>NZ_LT717701.1:2607330-2999342 GCF_900157385.1 Mycobacterium terramassiliense | reverse complement strand
CGCCGCCGACAACCGGCAGCGACACGACCGCAATGGGGAAATCCGTGGCCGTCAGTGGGGAGAATTCATGACCGCCAGCGGGGAGATCAGCTGGCCGTCAGTGGGGATTTTTCCGTGTCCGCCGACACCTGCGAGTGTCCACGTGTGTGGCTAGCACCCTTATGAAATGCATTCAGTAGCTGCAGAAGCGCCGCTGTAGGGAAAACGCTTGAGGCCAATAATGTCCGGGTGCTCCGCGAGCATCCTCATCAGCAAGGTGCTGCCTGATCGGTCCGGCTCGGTCCCGGCGTCAGCCCGCTGCGCCACTATGCCGGCCATCGCGCCGCGGGCAACACAATCCGCTGCCGGTGTTCGATGTCACCGAATACACTGACCGCAATGCGCACTAGAAGGGCGAGGCGTCGGACCCGTATCTGCACCGGCTCGAGCGGCCCAGGCAGGCGGTGCAGGCTCCTCGTCTCTCCGCCCCTCCCTGGGCCGCGGTGGTCGAGCGTACGGGTGGCACCCTGGGAGCGCGGCCTGCCCGACACGGTCAGCCGTGAGGCGTTCACGACGTTCTGCGCTCCTTCATTCCGCCCCTGCCGTTCGACGAGGCCTGGTGCTGCCGGTGCTATCCCGATGGCGCCACCGCCGTGAAATGCCGGGTCATTGCCACCTCGCACGATTTCATCGGCTACGGGTCCTTTGAGGGGCGCAGCCCCGCACCGCCGACAGCCGCCCCGCCGGCGGCGGACCGTGTCCCGGCCTGACGCGGTCGCACCAGGAGGACGCACGATGCCGTTTCGCGCGGATGCCGTCGCGGCCGGGCGGGCAATCCTGCGCTCATTGCCGGTGCGCGCCGTTCAGGGCGCGAGCCCGCGCTTGCGTCGGATCACCTGCGCGAGCCGGGTCGGGGCCGTTCTCATGCTCATCGCCATCTTGATGCGCGCCGGCAATGCGGAGGCGGGCGCGCAGGCGCCGAAAGTGCTGTTCGAGCAGGCCGCCGTCGACGACCTGGTGCGGACCTTTCTGGTTCCGCTGGCGGACCCGCTGCACCCCAAACCGCAGCCGACGGACCGGATGGTCCTGGTTCTTTGGCAACCCAATCCGAAACGATCTGACGGGACACTGGTTCCCACGTCCTGGACCGCGGGCGACAAAACCGGCTTTTACCCCGCGCCGCCGCTGGAACATCAGCTTGGCTTCGAGGACCGCAACGGAACGACCACGGTCCAGGCCCAGGGCGGAGTCGTCGGTGCCTACCTGAACGCCCAGGAGGTTTCGCCCGCAACCGACTTCGGCAAGCTGATGATCACCCCGGAGTTCCGCTGGAGCGATGAATCCGCGGCCCGCCCGTTTTCCGAACTCGGCCAGGCGCTTTTGGTGTCCCTCGAGCTGCAGGTGCCCACGGCTTCCGACGCGCACCGCCCCGGAAGCCTTGCCTACATCGTGGCCGACCTGGAGTTCACGGACCGGGTATCGGGGACGAAGCTGAGCTACGGCTCAAAGCTGTTCTTCAACGGATACCCGCAGTCGACGAGCATGGACATCGCCTACGACGCGGAGTCCCGGAGCATCATGGTCAACGCGCCGGACGACGACGGCAGTCCCACCCTGCTGCGGGCGCCCGGGTCGGATCGCTTCACCGGAACGCCCTGGCGCGGCTGGCGCACGTTCTCCTATGCCATCACGGGGCGCGCCTTCAGCTTCGCCCTCGACCGGGTCAGGGACCGGTATCCGAATGCAAACGCTTCACAAGATCCGGCCGACTACCGGCTGACCATGTTTCACCTGAACGCGGAGGTCCAGCACGACAGTGGTCCGGCCGAGCTGGGCTGGTCGATGAGGAACGCCAGGATCGTGCTCCAGGACGGCGGATCGTGATCCAGGTGGCGGCACCACGCCTCGGGCTGTCCGCGCCTTGAACCGCCCCGGTAGATCTAGAGGTGCAGACCTGAGATGCAGAGCACTTCGTCGAGAGTGGCGGTGCGCGGCCCGGCGTCGGTGGCCGGTCGGCCACGTTGGGCGGGCGGATCGGGGTCGCTGTTTTGCACACTGCGGGCTCGATCCAGCCGGGCAGTGTCGAGCATCGCTGGGCCGCTGGCCATCACATCGGTGAGTAGGTAGCGGCCGGCGTCCGGTGCCCGGCGCACCGCCTGCTCTGCGGCGCTGGCGCCGGTCAGCTTGACCGCATCTTCGAAGTTGATTCCCACTTGAAACACCTGCGGTTCGGCGTCGAGCACCGCGATCAGGCGGGTGATGAAGTTCTCGGGGGCGAAAAACCGCCAGCCCGCACCCAGATGCAGCCAGAACCGTCCGTCGATCTGAGCGCGCAACTGCGCCAGCTGGGGAGCGGGTTTGTCGCCGGATCGGCGCCGGGCGAACTCGAGAAAACCGTAACGTTTCCGCAGCTTGGCGCGGTCGGGGGCGGACAGGCCGGCATCGAGCACCAAAAAGCGCGCGACCCGCGACACATCGAGGCAGCAGTTCAGAAACGAGTTGATGGTCCACTCGGTGGTCTCGCGGTCTGGTCCGGCGATCAGGCTGACGGTGACCTCGGCCCCCTCACCGGGACCTGCGGCCCGGGAGTGAACCAGGGCTTCGGGGTACGGCAGAGCCGCCTCGAGCATGGCAGGCGCCGAAAAATCGCGGTTGGTCGCAATCCGTTGCCGATCAGGCTCGGGGAGATCGGGACGGGCCAACAGGCCCCGACACAGCGTGAACGCCTCAGCGTGCCTACCGATCCACGATGCGCACACCGCCTGCTCATCGGTTGCGCGCCACGCGTAGACGTCTGCGAATCTGGGGACAAAAAGGTCATCTTCAGGAAAGGGGATTTCGGCGGCGCGCTTGGCAAACAGGTAACCCATCTCGTAGCGCTGCTCGACGCGATGCCGAAAAGCGATGGCATGCAACGCCTCGGCGCGGGTCGGTCGAAACTCCCACGCCTTCAGATAGGCTTCCTCAACATCCGGCCATGGCTCACCGAGGTTCGACATCGACTCCGCGAGCCGGTACATCGCCCAGTAGACCTCCTCGTCGCAGCCGCCCATCTGGACCCGCCGCTCACACCACCGGCGTGCGTTGACGAAATCCTCCATACGGAAGGAGGTCTCGGCTAGAAAAAAGACCGACCGCGCATCCTCGGGATTGCCGTGGATCTTGGCCAGCAACCAATCACGCTCTTGCGCGGCCTTGTGCTTGAACAGGCTGTAGGTGAACAGTTGGCGATCGCGGAGCTGATCATTTGCGCTGCCGCCTTTGCCTTCGAGGCGCACATCGATGCAAGGGTCGTCCCGCGCAGCGGTCTGGTGGGTGACATCCTCAAGGCCTTCCGCCAGCGCACGCTGCAGGATGGCGGCTTGGTCACGAGCTGAGAAAGCCTGGTAGCCCCGCTCGGCGAGCTCGTGTCGCGCGCGCTCGTCGTTGACTAGCTCCACGCAGCGATCGACCAGTCCGTCGTAGTCCGCAAACGCGATGCCAGACTGCAGGTCACGCTCCAATGTCGAATCGGCACCAGTCTCGGAGACCACCGCGCGTTTGTTGGCGAGCAGATAGGAAACACGCGTGATTTCGAAGATTTTCGCTTCCCAGTAGTGGATGTTGAGGACGATCTTCGAGCGTGCGATCCAGGCATCGCGGATCGGGCCGTAGATGGCCGATAGCCATTTGACACGAAGACCTCGGTCGTGCAGGTCCCTGAGGACGGCATATCGGCGTCCGTTGAGCGCGCCGTAGAAAAGTACGTCGATGTCCTCGGGGGCTGGAGCGATCCGTGTCAGCTCGGGGACGTATCCGATCGGAACGTAGGTGGGGCGGGGCAATCCCAGGGCGGCGAGGTATTCGACGTTGGCTTGACTGTAGTCCCAAGTCGGGTACCGCCGGAAAAGGTCGACGAATTCAGGCATCGTCATCCACGGCAAGTCGTCGCCCAGTTGCTCGAGGTTGTAGAAGATGGGGTTTTTGGGCGGCTCTAATGCGTACTGGACGAGGAGGTTTCCGCCAAGCACGATGGTGCGGCGCTCGTCGAGGTTGAGACGGTTGGTCAGCACCGAGTCATGGCCAAGCGCCAAAAGACCATGGTGCAACGCCTCGGCCACCTCGTTAAAAGCTCCGCCGCTGATGTCTTGGTGGGAGGGAGGTGACACGATCGCGACCGCGACACGCATGGGTGCAAAGTACAGCAAGAGGATTGCGCTTGACCCCGTTTAGTTAATTAGCTATCGAAGATTACGGAGCCTCGATCCGGTCACTGAGGAGGTATTTTCCCCCGACGTCCCTTCTTCGCCACCGGTGCCGCAGCTTTGGGCTGCTGCACCGGTCGGGCTGCGGTCTTCTTCGCCACCCGTGCCGGCGCTTTGGATGGCTGCACGGGTCGGGCTGTGCCCTTTTTCGCGGCGCGTGCCGGCGCTTTGGGCTGCCGCACCGGACGGCCCGCAGCCTTCTTCGCCACCCGCACCGGCGCTTTGGGCTGCCGCACTGGTCGGGCCGCGGCCTTTTTCGCCACCCGCGCGGCCTTGGGCTGCCGCACTGGTCGAGCCGCGGCCTTTTTCGCAACCCGTGCCGGGGCTTTGGATGGCTGCACGGGTCGGGCTGTGCCCTTTTTCGCGGCGCGCACCGGCGCTTTGGGCTGCTGCACCGATCGGCCCGCGGCCTTCTTCGCCACCCGCGCCGGGGCTTTGGATGGCTGCACGGGTCGGGCTGTGCCCTTTTTCGCGGCGCGCACCGGCGCTTTGGGCTGCTGCACCGATCGGCCCGCGGCCTTCTTCGCCACCCGCGCCGGCGCCTTGGGCTGCTGGACCGATCGGGCCCCCGCCTTCTTCGCCACCCGCGCCGGCGCTTTGGGTCGCTGTGCTGATCGGACCGCCGCCTTCTTCGCCACCCGCGCCGGGGCCTTGGGCTGCCGCACCGGGCGGGCTGCGGCGATGCAGAGCACCTCGTCGAGGGTCGCGGTCTGTAGTCCGACAGCGGCCGCCCGCCAACCGAGTTCGGCGATGGGATCTGGGTCGCTGCCCCCTATGCCGCCGGCCCGATCTAGGCGTGCGGTGTCGAACAACGCCGGGCCGCTGGCCACCGCATCGGTTAGGACGTAACGGCCGCCATAGTTTTCCCGGCGCACCTCCTGCTCGGCCGCGCAGACGCCGGTCAGCTTGACCGCATCGGCGAAGTTTATTCCCACCTGGAATACCTGTGGTTCGGATTCGAGCACCGCGATCAGGCGGGTGATGAAATTCTCGGGCGCAAAGAACTGCCAGCCCTGGCCCAGGTGTAGCCAGAACCGACCCAGGATCTGAGCGCGGAGTTGCGCGAGCTGTGTAGCGGGCGAGTCGCCGGGGCCGCAATCGACAAACTCGAGGAACCCGTAGCGCTCACGCAGCAGCGCGCGGTCGAGGGCTGACAGGCCGGCATCGACCACGAGTAAGCGCCCGAACCAAATTGACAGATCGAGGCAGCAGTTCAGAAACGAGTTAATGGCCTGCTCGGTGGTCTCGCGGTCCGGTCCGGCGATCAGACTCACGACAACCTTGGCGCCCGAGCCGGGGACTAGGCGCTGCACCAGCGCGTCGGGATACGAGGCCGCCGCCTCGAGCATGACCGGCACGCTGACGTCGCGGTTGACCGCGATCCGTTGCCGATCGCCATCGGGGATGTCGGAGAGGGCCAGCAAGCGCCGGCACAGCATAAACGCCTCCGCATGCTTGCCGAGCTGGGAGGCGCACACCGCCTGCTCATCGACCGCGCGCCAGGCATAGATGTCCGCGCCGACAAACAAGAGATCCTTTTCGGGAAAAGGGATTTGGGCGGCGCGCTGGGCAAACAAGTGACCGGGCAGGTAGCGCTGCTGTTCGCGGTACCGCCGAGCGATGGCATAGAGCGCCTCGGCGCGGGTCGGTCGAAACTCCCAAGCCTGAAGGTAGACGTCCTGAACAACCAGCCACGGCCAATCGAGTCCCGCCATCGACTCCGCGAGCCGGAGCATCGAGTAGTAGACCTCCTCGTCCGAGCCACCCATCTCGACCCGCCGCTCATACCACTTACGAGCGTTGGCGAAATCACCAAGATCGAAATAGCTCTGGGCCAGATAGAACACCGACCGCGCATTCTCGGGGTTGCGTTCGACCTCCGCCAGCAACAGGTCGCGGTCACGCGCATACTTCTGCGGATCCTGACTGCGGGCACCGAGGCGACGAGATTCGACGTAGTAGTCGCCTTCGAGGCGCCCAACGACGCAGTCAGACTCCCACACGGCGGTCTCGTGGACGACACCTTCATAGCGCACGCGCACCCCGTCGCGGAACAACTGCGGGCGCCAGTAGGTGAAGGAGGCATCTCCGAGGCGCATGCGGTAGATGTCGGCGCTTAGTTCGGTGAACTCGGGTGTGCCCACGACGATGTCGTCGGCGTCGATGACCCAGATGTAGTCGCCGTGGCCTTGGGCGAGGTTCAGTGCCTCGGTGCGGTTGTGACCGAAATTGCGCCATGGTCGTTCGTGAAGCTCGCCTGGGATGCCCAGGCGGGCCATGCGTTTGCGGATCGCGTCCTGGGTCCCGTCGGCGGAGCCGGTGTCGACGATCACCCACGAGCTGATGTAGGGCGCAACCGAATCCAGCGTCTCGGCGACGACGTCGGCCTCGTTTTTCACGATCATGTTCAGGCAGATCGCGGCGCGCGCTGTCACTGGCTTGGACACCGCTCAGAGTTTACTAGCAATCGCGTGTCGCGGATCGGGTTGCACGCGAAATAGCGGAGGCTGTGGATCATTGGTCGCGCTGTTCGGCGAGCACCGCGCCGGGTCAAGGCGGCGATCCGCCACGGTTTCGTCGAGCGTGTCGCCGTGATGACAGCACCACCTGCCCGCGGTGCTTCGGCCTTGAGAACCGCCGTTAGCCCGAACGCGACTCGGCGTGACAGGACGCTAAGTTAGCGAACGCGCTTGTCCTGCAAGGCATGATGAGCCTGCTCAACATCCACTATTCCGAGCGGGAGGGCACTTCCTGGATGAAAAGTAGCGCAGCGGTTTGTCAGCTCAAAGCATCTCGGGGCGGCCATAGCGTGGTGTCGCATGCCGGTTTTGGCGTGTTGCGCGGGCTCGCCCTGACCGGGTGTGTGACGGCTGGTGTCGGCGTGCGGCAGACGGCGGTTTAGAGCTTCTCTGTGAATCCGCCCGCAGCCGCGGCGCTGCAGCCCGCGATCAGATTCGCTTGCGCGCAACGGTTTCCACCAGCTGCACAATCCGATCCGCCTGCGCCGGACGAGTCGGCACGCTATTTAGAGGGCGGACTTGGATCGGCGTCCACCGCAACGAGATCCCAGACCACGACGACAACTCAAGTCGATACGGTCCATATCAGCCACTCAGTCACACCCGCACCGGGTGAATAGCTACCCGGTCGCGCCGTGAGCACCCTGTGCGCCCTGTGCGCCCTGAGCCCCCTGTGCACCCAAGATGCCGCCGGGACCGCCGGAACCGCCTGGACCGCCGATGCCGCCGGAACCGCCGGGAGCGTTAAGACCGCCGCTACCGCCGAGGCCGCCCTGCCCGCCGCCACCACCGTCACCGCCAGTGCCCGCGAAGAGTCCACCGGCACCACCGGCACCACCGGCGCCACCGGCACCACCGGCGCTACCGGCAACACCAGGGCCAGAGCCTGCAATACCCTGGGCGCCAGCGCCACCGGGACCACCGGGACCGCCATGGCCCATGAAGAATCCGCCGGCGCCACCGATACCACCGGCACCACCAGTCGTACCTAGGGTTATGGCGGATCCACCGGCACCGCCGGCACCGCCGACACCGAACAGGCATTGCCCGCTCCCGTGCTATTACCACCGGAGCCGCCGTTGCCCAACAACCAGCCGCCTGCCCCGCCGGCCGTTCCCTGCACCCCAGACGTCCCATTCGCGCCGTTACCGATTAACGGTCGCCCCGTCGCCGCCGCGAATGTCCCATTGATCGCAGCACCCGGCGCGCGTATCGCAGCTTCCATCATTTGCGCCGCATTGGCAGCCTCGGTGCCTACATACGCAGCCCCGCCGGTCGCCAGGTTTTGGGTGAACTGGTCATGGAAAGCCGCTGCCTTTGCGAGCAGCGCCTGATACTCGTCCCCATATTCGGAGAACAGCGAAGCGACCGCCGTCGACACCTCATCGGCCGCCGCGCCCGCCACCCCGGTCGTCGGACCAGCCGCCGCCGCACTGGCGCTGGCCAGGTTCGTGCCGATGCTGTCTAGATTCTCAGTCACCCATTGGACGACGGCGGGGTCAATGAAAAAAGGAGAGCTCATGGCATTCCACCTCTTTTTCATCGCCAGGCCCTGCGGAAGGGCATAATGCGAGACTGCATTCGAGCAACCGAGTCGAAACGTACCGCAAGCGAGTCGGTCATTGAAATAGATTCGGTAACACTGGAAATGGTCGTATCTAGGAACTGGATCCGGTCGGAAATATGAACTGGATTCGATCGTATTAGTAATCTGGATTCGGTCGGAAATGCAAACTGGATTCGGTCGGAATAATAAATTGGATTCGGTCAGATTTGACGTCCCCACAGAGTCATTGCTGGCGGCATAAGTCGTGAAAGCAGGCATGGTAAACAGCTGCAACGCGCCGTCGGCCTCTTCAACGACCGGCCAGTCGGTGTCGTCAACGACCTCGTTGCCGAACTCGGCGAATGACCCGGCGGGACGAACCAGGTTGTCGCGCAGCGCTATTCGGGCGCGGAGCCGTCCCTACTGTTGGGCAGCAGCGGGATGGCCGGGGCACCGTTGCATCCGTCGTCGGCCAATGTGATCAGCCCGGCCGGACGGCCGGCGGCGGCGGCGGGCGTGACGGTGGCACCGACGAATCCGAGTGGCCCGCCCCCGTGGCCCGACGCCTCCGGACGCGAGCCCCCGTCGTCGTCGAGGTCCATGAACTCGTGGCGATGTGCGCGATCCTCGATCGTCGCGCGCCGACGGCGGCGCCCCCGCGTTCGGCCGTTGGCCATGGCCGCGGCTGCCGCCGCCTCTTCGGCGCCCTCGGTTGCCGTTTCCTCCGAGCGACGACGCGCGCGAGCGGTCGCGCTACCACGTGCCGACAATCCGGACAGGCCGACGGCGTAGAGGGCGTCGGAGAGGCCCGCGCCGATGCCCGTTGCCGCCGACGGACCGAACCCGTCCCCCGCCGATGGCAGAGGACAGGCTCGGCGCGGTGGGACCGGGCACGGTGGCGGCACTGCTCGCGCTAGCCGGGGCGGCGGCGGTCGCGGGAGCGGGCATGGCGCCCAGCGGCGCCGGCGCTGCCACGGCCGCCGGCACGGACGTCGCCACCGACACCGGGACCGCGACGCCGGTTGCGACGGCGGCACCCGCCGCCACCCCCGCGGCGCCGGCGGCGGGCACCGCGGCCAGGGCGGGGGCGAGCGAGATGGCCAGCTGGATCGCCTGCTGCCCGAAGGGCCAGAAGATCATCAACGTGTGGAAGGTGGCCCAGGCGAGCGCGCTGGCCAGGGCCGGCGACATCCCGGGGATCTGCATCAGCGCCGAGGTGAGGCCGTTGGCGAACGGGACCGCGGGAATGGGCCACCCGGCCGGGTTGAGGTCCTTCGACACCGGCCACGCGAAGTTCTTGGTGTACTGCTGCAGGAGCGCCGCGAGCTGGTCCTGCCACAACACGGTGCTGTCGGCCGCGGCCGCGCTGCTGGCCTCTCCGGGGGTCGCGACGATCTGCGGTGCGGGCGTGGCCGTCGGGACGGCCGCCATGGCCGAGTCGGTGACGGCTTGGTAGGTGGTCATGGTTTCGGCGGCCTGCAACCACATGCGCACGTAGTCGGCTTCGTTGACCGCGATGGGGATCGTGTTGATGCCGAAGAAGTTGGTCGCCAGCAGCGCCGCGTGAGTGGCGTGGTTTGCGGCGAGCTCGGCAAGCGTCGGCATGGTGGCCAGCGCGGTGGCGTAGGCGGCCGCGGCAGTTCGGTGCGATGACGCCGTGAGCACGCTGGCCGACGCGCTCTCGAGTAACCAGTTCAGATACGGCGCGTGGGCGGCCACGTAGCGTTCGGCGCTCGGACCATCCCATGCACCCTGCGCCGCGCCGAGCATCCCGATGAGTTCGTCTGCCGCGGCGGCATATTCGGCGCCCATCGACGACCACTCCTCCGCAGCGGCGAGCAGCGGCCCGGAGCCCGGGCCGCTGCTGAGCAATGTGGAGTGCACCTCGGGCGGGAAGGCGATCCAAATCGGGGCGGTCATCGTCGGGGACCGTCGGGCAGGAGCACGAATACCTCTTCGGTGGACGTCGTCGCGGGCGGGCTTGCCTTCAGTGGTCGGTTTGCCGGACGGTTTGGTTCCCATCCCCGGCTTTTCGACGCCTTTGCGCCCCGACCGAGCATGCGCAACGATGCAGGGATGCGGTGTGACGTTGCGCGTGAGGCGCTTTCTGCGCGGCTGGATGGCGAGCGTCCGCACGTGCTCGCGCAACAGGTCGATGCCCACCTGGAATCGTGCCGCGGTTGCCGCACCTGGCTGATCGGCGCGGCGGTGCAGTCGCGCCGGCTGTCCTCCCTCGAGCCCGGCGAGGGACCGGACCTGGTCGACAAGATCATGGCGAGCCTCGAGCAGCAGTCCCCCGCGTATCACCGCTCGGTGCGCTGGCTGCGGTCGCGCTACCGGCGCTGGGGACTGATCGCTGTCGGGGTGTTCCAGGTGGCGATCGCGGCCGCACAGATCAGCGGCGTCGATTTCGGCATGGTGTCGAGCCACATGCACGGCGCGATGTCGGGCGAGCACCTGATGCACGAGTCCACCGCATGGTTGCTGGCGTTGGGCCTGGCCATGATCGCCGCGGGCGTTTGGCCCGCCACCGCGATTGGCGTTGCCGCTATCACCGGTGTGTATTCCGTCGCGCTGTTGAGCTACGTGGTCGTCGACGCCTTCGCCGGCGAGGTGACCGCGACACGCGTCGCCAGCCACATGCCGCTGCTGTTGGGGCTCGTGTTCGCGTTACTGGTGGCGCGCGAACATGTGCGGACCCGGCGGCCGCGCACCTCCGGCACGGACGCCGACTACCCCGGCGGGCCCTCGGAGGCGCCCGGCGGTCGGCGACACCGGCATCTCTGGCCCATCAATCGCACGGCCCCACACCCCACCGCAACTTCTACGACAACCGGTCGTAGACTGACGACGCCCGCACAACGAAGGTGGTTGGCCATGACCGCGTCAAGCGACGACGAGGCCGTTACCGAGCTCGCGTTGGCGGCCGCGCGCGGGAACGAGCGAGCGCTCGAGGCCTTCATCAAAGCCACCCAGCAAGACGTCTGGCGATTCGTCACCTATCTGTCCGACGCGGGTACCGCCGACGACCTGACGCAGGAAACCTTCCTACGGGCGATCGGCGCGATCGAACGGTTCTCCGGACGGTCCAGCGCGCGAACCTGGTTGCTGGCCATCGCGCGCCGGGTGGTGGCCGATCACATCCGCCACGCCCAGTCACGGCCGCGCACCGCCGCCGGCGCCGATCCCGATCACTTCCTCAGCGGTGATCGCCACGCCCGCGGATTCGAAGACCTGGTCGAGGTGACGGCGCTGATCGCCAACCTCACCACCGAGCAGCGCGAAGCACTGTTGCTCACCCAGCTGCTGGGGCTGCCGTACGCCGACGCCGCCGCGGTCTGCGGTTGCCCGGTGGGCACCATCCGCTCTCGCGTCGCCCGCGCCCGCGATGCGCTGCTGGCGGCCGACATGGACCGTGAAGACCTGACCGGCTAGCCAATGGCGATCGCAAGCGCGGCAACCCAATTCGCGGCCTCGTCGACCGTGCCCACCGCCGTCACCCCGGGCGGAAGGGGCGGCCTCGCCACCATGACCACCGGAATGCCCTGCGCGGCAGCGGCATCCAGCTTGGGCCGGGTCATGGCGCCACCGCTGTTCTTGGTGACCAACACGTCGATGCGATGCCTGCGGAGCAGCGATAGCTCGCTGTCGTAGCGATAGGGGCCGCGCGACAGCACTAGCCGGTGGTGACGCGGGAGCAGGGCAGGGTCCGGCGCGGTGACCGCGCGGATCAGAAACCACGCGTCGCTGCCGGCGAAGGCAGTCACGCCCGAACGTCCGGTGGTGAGGAAGACCCGCGAGTAATGTTGCTTGGCAACCGTTTCCGCCGCTTCGACGTCCGATGCGACGACGATAGCGTCGCCGGGCGCCCACGCCGGGCGCGCCAACACCAAGTGCGGGATGCCGAGTTCGGTGCACACGTCGGCGGCGTGGGCCGTCATCGTCGCCGCGAACGGGTGGGTGGCGTCGACGACGGCGTCGATGCGTTCGTCGCGCAGCCAGCGCCGCAGCCCGTCGACGCCGCCGAAGCCGCCGATGCGCACCGGACCGACCGGCAGGGCGGGATCGGGGACGCGGCCGGCCAGCGAGCTGACGATGTCGACCGTCGGGTGCAGGGTTTGCGCCAGCGCGCGGGCCTCCGATGTGCCGCCGAGCAATAGCACCCGCATCAGTGCCGGCTCCCCCGGGTCCGCCCGGGCGAATAAAGGTAGCTGTCGGGGAATCCCTCGGCGGCCAGCACGTCGCCAACGATGATCACCGCGGTCTTGGTGATGTCGGCGTCGTGCATCTGGCCGGCGATGTCGGCCAGCGTGCCGCGCAGTACGGTCTGCTGTGGCCAGCTCGCGAAAGCCACGACAGCAACCGGTGTTTCGGAACGGTAGCTATGGAGTAGTTGCGGGATGATGGCGTCGATCTGGGCGGCGGCCAGGTACAGCACCAGGGTGGCCCCGGACAGCGCCAGCGTCGTCAGCTCCTCGCCGGACGGCATGGGTGTCGACAGGGTGGCCACCCGCGTCAGCGTCACCGTCTGCGCTACGCCTGGGACGGTGAGTTCGCGTTTCAGCGCGGCGGCCGCGGCGGCGAAAGCCGGCACGCCGGGCACGATTTCGTAGTCGATGCCCAGCGCGTCGAGTCGGCGGCACTGCTCCGCGAGCGCGCTGTACAGCGACGGGTCGCCCGAGTGCAGCCGCGCGACGTCGTGGCCGGCGGCATGCGCATCGGCGATTTCGGCGAGGATCTGCTCGAGCGTCAACGGGCCGGTATCAACGACATTCGCGCCCGGCGGGCACAGCTCCAGCAGATCATCGGGCATGATCGAACCCGCGTAGAGGCAGGTTGCACACGCTTGGAGGAGCCTTTGACCGCGGACCGTGATGAGGTCGGCCGCGCCGGGCCCCGCGCCGATGAAATAAACCGTCATATCGTCACCGCCCACTGGGTGACCGGCATCTGCGGGCGCCATCCGGTGAAGCCACCCAGTGGCTCGCCGTGGTAGTGCTGGAGACGCCGCAACTGGCCGCCGTGGCGCGAATATGACTGCGTAAGAAGCGCTTCCGATTCCGCGGTGACCGCGTTGGCCACCAGTCGCCCCCCTGGAGGCAGGTGGTCCAGGCACGCGTCGAGCAGCCCCGGTTGGGTCAGCCCCCCGCCGATGAAGATCGCCGACGGCGCTTCGGCCCCGGCGAACGCCTCCGGCGCCCCGCCCCGGACGTCGATCGCGACGCCGAAGGCCGCGGCGTTGGATTCGATATTGAGGCGGCGCGCCTCGTCGCGTTCGAATGCCACCGCGCCGCAACCCGGCCAGCTCAGACACCATTCGACGCTCACGCTGCCCGAGCCCGCGCCGACGTCCCACAGCCGCTCCCCCGGTCGCGGCGCCAGCGCCGCCAGTGTCACCGCGCGCACCCCGTGTTTGGTGATCTGCCCATCGTGGGCGAATGCGTCATCGGGATACGGCGACATGCGTGCGTCGGGCAGGTAGCGCACTGCCAGGAGGTTGAGGTCGTCGACGTCTTGGGGCGGGTCGTCCGCCCACTGGCGCGCGGTGGCGTCGCGGCGGCGTTCGGTTGGGCCGCCGAGGTTTTCGAGCACGCTGTACTCGGAGTCCCCCCGGCCGTGTGCGCAGAGCAGCGCGGCCAGTTCCGTTGGGGTGGAAGCGCCTTTCGACAGGATGATCGCTTGGCCGCCGCGGCGCATCGCGGTGTGCGGCCGCGCGGTGACCAGGCTGATCACCTCGGTGTCGTGGGCGTTCCACCCCATCCGCGCGCGCGCGAGCGTCACCGAGGACACGTGCGGCAGCACCCTGACGTTGTGGGCGCCGTATAGCCGGATCAGCGTGCCGCCGATGCCGTGCAACAGTGGGTCGCCGCTGGCCACCACGTGGACGTCGGCCGCGGAGTCCACGGGCAGGCGTTGCAGCGCCGGCAGCATCGGCGACGGCCATTCGCGACGGGGCGCGGGCACCGTATCGTCGAGCAGGTCGAGCTGGCGCTTGGACCCGTAAACGACTGTGGCCCCTCTTAATTCGGCGCGCGAGGCTTCAGCGAGCCCCGCCATGCCGTCGGCGCCGATGCCGACGACGACGATCATCGTGGCATCCTGCGCCACACGAACTGCGGCAACAGGCGCATAACGAAGAACATCGGCCGCAACAACCACGGGATCCACACGGTGCGCCGGCCCTTGGCCAGCGCACGCGCGGTCGCCGCGGCAACCTGCTCCGGGGTGCTGGACAGCGGCGCCGGCCGCATCCCGTCGGTCATCCGCCCGATGACGAAGCCCGGGCGCGCGATGAGCAGGCTGACACCGGTGCCGTGCAGCGCGTCGGCCAGCCCGCTGGCGAAGCCGTCCAGGCCGGCCTTCGCCGAGCCGTAGACGTAGTTGGCGCGGCGCACCCGGACCCCGGCCACCGAGGAGAACACCACCAGCGAGCCGCGGCCCGCGGCGCGCATGGCCGCGGCCAGGTGGGTGAGCACGCTGACCTGGTCGACGTAGTCGGTCTGAACGATCGACACCGCATGCGCGGCGTCGACCTCGGCGCGGGCCTGGTCGCCGAGGATGCCGAAGGCCAGCACCGCGGTGCCGATGGGTCCGTGTTCGGCTACGACCGAGGCGACCAGCGGGCCGTGCGAGGCCAAATCGTCGGCGTCGAATTCCCGGGTGTGCACCGCCGTCGCCCCGGCGGCCTTGACCGCCGCGACCTCGTCGTCGAGCTGGTCCGCCCTGCGGGCGGCCAGCACCACCGTCGCCCCGGAAGCCAGGCGGCGTGCTAGCTCCACGCCGATTTCGCTGCGGCCGCCCAGGATTAGTACCGGACCCGCGCCCGTGTCGTCCACGGCTGCGATTATCACCTGCGCTAGCGTGGGCGGTGATGGCGAATACCACTACGCGGCTGACCGACGATGCGCTGGCTTTCCTGTCCGAACGTCACCTGGCCATGCTGACCACGCTGCGGGCCGACAATTCCCCGCATGTGGTGGCGGTGGGTTTCACCTTCGATCCCAAGACTCATATCGCCCGGGTGATCACCACCGGCGGCTCGCAGAAGGCCGTCAACGCCGACCGTGCCGGGGTGGCCGTGCTCAGTCAGGTCGATGGCGCCCGGTGGCTGTCGCTCGAGGGCCGGTCCAAGGTGAACAGCGACGCCGACGCCGTGCGGGATGCCGAGTTGCGGTACGCCCAGCGCTACCGCACGCCGCGCCCCAACCCGCGGCGGGTGGTCATCGAGGTCCAGGTGGAGCGGGTGCTCGGGTCGTCGGATTTGCTGGACCGGGGCGAATAGATTCGCCTAGCTGACGTCAGCTAGGCAACAGTTCCATACCCTTGAACGCGCGCAATCCATATGCAGCGAATAGTGCTCACACAGGGGTTCCGCGGTTACTGCCCGGTCTTTGTATGAGCAGATCATCGTGTTCTCGCCTACGACAGGCTTCCACGAATGCAACCGCAGCTCCTCTATCGCCCAGGAAGTCGCGATATTGGTCTCGGGTAAGCTCGTAGTACTCTTCATAGTCCACTATGCCGTTGCTTACGGGGATCGACGCATAGTACCGGCCCGACGTCGACTCAACGCCGATCGAATATCGTTCTTCTTGGAAAAAATAATCATTTCTCATTTATAACCTTGATTCTTTGGAAAACCTGAAGTACATGGTGAGTTGTACTGTGGTCTTTCGGATGTTTGCCTGCGTACATGCCGCCACCCGACCGCTCATCGAAGGTTCCACCCGACACATCGCCCTATCTCGTGCAACGCTGCCTCCGATAATTCCGGATGCATCATGTGGAACCTTCGGAGAATGTCATTAACCCCCTCCTCCAGCGTCATGTCGCCCCATTCGATAGGCGTGCTGACGGCCTCGCGGACTAGACCGGAAATATTCTTATTGAGTGCCTCAGCCTGAGCTGCGCCGAAAATTTCGGAGAGCTTTTCTTTATCGATATGTGGAACAGCGGTATCTTTGATAGCCGCGACAATCGCTGCATTCAGCATCTCCGAATCCACCTGTCCAAACTCCTTAACGTTCGAAGACCGTTGTCTCAGAACCGGTCTCGGGATCGATTATCACGATTTTAGTTACGTTCGGGTTAGCCGTAAGCCTTGGGAGTTCGACGGTATCCCACACGTTGCCTGGACGGAGATTTGGCCCAATGACTGCGTGAACTTCACCTCGGACGTTGTCAGCATATGTTCCAGAAACCACTGACCACCATTCTTGTGCAACCGCGTCGTCAAAGCTCCACTTTGGAGGTGTTACGCCGTTCCGCGCCAGCAACCCTTCCAGCGTGGTTCCGCCATGCGACCCTGCGAACAAATCCGCGGCGCCGTTACCACCGGCCGAGGTGGGACCGATCCCGAAGCCGTCGGAAGTTCTTCCCGACCAGAAGAAGGCACCGTTCGGTGGCGGGGTAAGGAGCTCCGGGGACGGGAGCGGGTACGGACCCACCATGTCGTTTTCTGGAAGTGTGTCGCCGCTAGTGCCGTCGTGCCCATGCTCATTTCCATCCTCCGTCGGTGGGTCAGTTTCAGCTCGACCGGGTTCACCCGAAGTGCGATCGCGGAGCTTGTGGCGCGCCCCATCGCCCGGCGGTCCGGTTGGGCCACCGTGGGTAAGACCAGCATTATCCGGCCCATGCGGTGGCTGCCCGTGGCGATCGATGCCCGGAGGGCCGCCGTCGCCATGCCCATGCCAGCCACCGCCGCCGGGTGTCGGCAGTTCGGGCGGTCGACCTGCTGCGGACATCGAATGCGGCGCCACGGAGGTGAAGGACGGCGCCGGCTGCGATGCCTGCGCAGGCGCAGAGTCGAGGGGAGATCCGCTCGGCGATATGGGCTCCCGAAGCCGCGAATGATCAACCGATTGCGGCATCGCCGACGGAACGCGGTCGGCCGCGGGTACGGATGGCGGATGCGAATCAACCGGCGCCGGCACCGGATCATGGGGATAACCCGCAGCCGGCGCAGGCGCAGCGGCCGACGGTTCAGGAGGCGGTTCGTGCACAGCACGCCCCGGCGGCACCGGGTCTAAAGCCCCAGGCGCGTCAGGCACTCCGGGCGCCGCGTCGGGCGGGCGCGGCACCGACTCGACGGGCGCCTCCAGCGGCTTGGGCGCCGGCACTCCCACCGGGCGGCCGCCGACGGGCGGCGGCTCGATCTTGGGCAGCTTCCCGGTAACGCCCTCAAGGTTCTTGGTCAGATCACCACCTGCCCCGGCGATGTCAGCCAGGGCACCGCGGGCACCGGCGAGCCCACCGGCCGCCTCCGCGCCCGCTCGCCCTGCCGCGCCCGCGGCTTCCGCGGCCTCGGCGCCTTGCAGGGCCGCCCCACCGGCTTCCGTCGCCGCGCCGGCTTCGCCGGCCCCGGGAATGAAGAACATCGCGACGTCGAAGGCGTTCTCGCCGAAACCCAACCCCGGTCGCGCGGTACTCCAATCGTCAAGGTGCAGCAGCGATTTGAGCTGCTGCCAGTTCGCCTCGACAAACTCTTGCGGGTTGAGGACGCCGTTGACCAGGCTTCCCTTCCACAAGCCTTTCGCCATGCCAGTCCACGTCTCGGCGGCGCCGTGGGGATCGACGAGGAACCACCGCGGGTCGAGATCCCCGACGGCTAGCGCCATCCCAACGGCACCCTTTAAGGCGCCCTCGTTCGCGTTGGCGAAAACGTCGAAAACGGTGGCCACCTGGTTGCCGACCGCATCACCCAGAAACTGCTTAAGCTCGCCGCGAACGTACTTTTCCAGCTTGACGACCAGGCCGTCGATGACCCCTAAACCCGCCTTGACGCCCTGCTCGGCGGCCCGGGCCTCCCGCCCCAAGTCGTGCAGCACGTCGTTGATGTCCCCGGCGATCTTCTTGATCTCATCGAGCGCGTCGCCCTCGATGATCAACATCACGTCGTGCCCGAGGTCGGTCAGCGAACCCAGCCGGTTCAGCAGATCCCGGATGTGGTGCTGGGCGCCGTCCACCTCGTTGGCGAAATTGTCGAGGGCGGTGGCGATTTTCCCGGCTGCCTCGCCGATCTTGCCCATGCAGTCGCCGATTTGCGACAACGCGTCATCGATCTTCTCGCCTTCGGGGATCTGGTGGGCGTCCAGCAGCGCCTTGGCGGCCCCCGCCACCGAGCCGCGGCCGCATGCAACCCGGCCACGTCGCCGTCGGGCCACACGTCGTCGACGAAAGACTCCACCACCGCCCACAGCAGCGGTGGCGGCTCCCCTTTACCCCATGTCCCTGGCGGCCCGGGCGCCGACATTTTGGCCTGGGCGGGTGCCGCCTGCAAGGCGCCGGCCCCGCCACCCAGCGTGGAGGCCGCTTCGGCCTGCGAATAGTTCGCCGCG
The DNA here is from genome assembly GCF_900157385.1 of Mycobacterium terramassiliense. GTDB lineage: Bacteria > Actinomycetota > Actinomycetes > Mycobacteriales > Mycobacteriaceae > Mycobacterium > Mycobacterium terramassiliense. The sequence goes on along the minus strand of NZ_LT717701.1, from coordinate 2,980,717 downwards.
CCCTGCTGGATCAGGGCCCCGCTCTGCCGGCACGCGTTGACGGCGGCCGTCGCGGCTTGCAGCACCGACTCGCCCGCGTCCTGGTAGGCCAGGCCGAACACCGCGCCGGCCGCATCCAGGCCCGTGTGCGCCGCAAAACCCGCCGTCAACACCGTCAGGTTCGCCGCCAGGCCCTCGCCGGCGGCGATCACGGCGCTGCCCACGGCGAACAGCGCCTGAGGATCGACGACCAACGGAACCATCGCGCGAAATTCTCGCCGACCCAGTCCCGGGCCGCTATTCACCCAGCGGCGCGCCGAGCCAACGTGATGCGGTGCCGTCCGGCCGGCACGGCCACGGTCGCACCGGCCGGTTGACCGTCGAGCTGCACGGAGGCCCCGGCGGGCAGCCCGGCCAGCGTGATCCGGGCGGCGACATCGGTGGCCACCGTGATCGTCGACGACGGCAGCGCGGCCAGCCCGGCACGAGCAACGTCCACCGCGAGGCTGGCGACCCCGGTGAGGCGCAGCGTCAGGTACGGCAACGGGGCGACGGGCCGTCCAACTTGCCAGTCCAGCTCGCTGTACAGACCCGGCGTCGGGTCGAAGTGCGGGATGACGCCGCGGTGGTGCCGAATGGTGTGCGTGGGATCGGGCCGGGCGTAGGAGCGCGCGTCGACTTCGGCCACCGCCCCGCGCCGCGCCGTCACCGACGGATCGGCGGTCAGTTCCGAGAGCCACCACACCTGGTGCGGCCCGATGCCCAGATCGGCGCGCACCAATTGCGGATACCACGCGAACGTGATGTGCCCCGGATCGGCTTGGCGCAGAGCCGTTTCCATGTGCGAGATCGGATCCTCGAACTTGTCCTGCAGCACCCAGGCGATGTGGTCCTCGAGCGGATAGACCGTGAACCGGTGGCGGTAGCCCAGCCGGTCGAGCTCGAGCACCTGCTCGGCGGCCGAGGCGAATGGCACCAACTCGTCGACCAGCCCGTGGGCGATGACGTACGGCAGCCAGCGGGCGTTGACCAGCAGCTTCCACGTGTCACCCTCGCGGGCGCATGGCGAGTCCGGGTCGAGGTCGGCCGGGATGTCCACGTCGGGCAGCAGCCGCACGCCGCACGCCGGCGGCCCGGCCAGCACCACTGCCTGCGAGAAGACCTGCGGGTAGCTCAATCCCAGCTTGTAGGCCGCATACCCGCCCATCGAATAACCCGAGATGACGGTGCGATTGGGGTCGGTGCCGAGCTGTTCGGCGACGCGGGCCCACACCTCCCACACGTCGAGCTCCCCGGTGTCGAAGTACCAGCTCGACGGGCCCCGGGCCAGCGGCGTGACCACCACCGAGTCGCGGCCCTCGCAGACCTCGTGCAACAGGCGTGGGTCGATCGCGGCGAACTGGCTTTGGCCCAGCGAAAGTGAGTGCAGCAACAGCGTCAGCGGCAGCGCCCCGCCCGGCGCATAGCTGGACGGCAGGCAGATCGAATAGGGCTGGACGCGTCCGAGGAACTGCGGCTTGGTGCTCAGGATGTCGTAGGCGGCCAGCCCTCCCGCCACGCCCTGGCCGAGCTCGACCGAGGACACGTACCAGCGGGTCGACGGGCCGGTGATCACCGGCTCGGGCTCGGTGTCGCGCGCGGCAAGCCGCGCCCACGGCACCGTCGCCGCGAACGCGGACACGTCGCCGTGGCCAAGGGCCTCGGCCTGGGCAGAATCCGACCAGAAGTTCAGGTGCGGCGGCTCCTGCGCGTTGGTGCGGAAGGCGACGTTGTAGACGTTGGGCTGCCCAGGCAGCGCCCCGCGCTCGGCGGGCACGTCGGCGAACCCGTCGCCGGCCGCGTTGGCCAGCCCGGCGGCCAGCCGGACCGTCCAGCTTCCGGTCGGCTCCAGCACGGACCGCGGGATCCGTGCCAGGAAGGACCGCGATTGCGTGTCGACGCTGTGCTCCATCGGCGTGGTGGCCCGGGTGGTCAGGTCGATCAGCGTGGCCCCGCGCCCCGACACCAGCAAGGCCATGTCGATGCCCTCCGAGCGCACGCCGGCCCCGACGGGCCAGTCCGCGGTGCCCGCCCGGGAGGGATCGGTGTCGAAGGTGAACAGCGCGATCGGCACCGAGGGGTCCACCAGCGTGTTCCAGTCGATGCGCCACCACGTGTCGGTCTCGGTGAGCCCGATGGCGACGCGGAAGAGGTCGGCGCCGTTGCCCGCGGCGGGCCCGTCGGGATAGACGTAGGTGCCGCGCGGGGGCGCCTGAATCTTCAGGTCGCCGACGGGGACGCCGGTCGCGCCGTGGTCGTCGTAGAGGAAGTCGGTCCAGAACAGCGCGCCCCCGGCCAGCCGGCCGGTGCCGCAGGTGCGCGGGAACTCCTCGCCGAACGGCCAATTCGACGGCACCGGCAGCCTCGGTTCGGGGCGCCGCGCCGCCGGCGGCACGCCCTCGGGCATCCCGTCGACGACGACGAGCTCGGCGGGCGGCGCGTGCGCGGGCGCAGCGGGGTGCAGCACCGCGTCGGCGACGTGGCGCGCGATGCGCAGTGGCAGCAGCGTGAGGTCCAGGATCGACACGTGGCCCAACGTACGCGGCGGGGCCGTCATCCCTGCTAGGACGCGGGCACCACGATCAGTTCGTGCGGCCGATTGTTGACGGCCAGGGCGCCGTCGTCGGTGACGACGACGATGTCCTCGATCCGGGCACCCCACCGGCCCGGGAAGTAGATGCCGGGCTCGACGGAAAACGCCATGCCCGCGGCCAACGGCAGGTCGTTGCCGGCGACGATGTACGGCTCCTCGTGCACCGACAGCCCGATGCCGTGCCCGGTGCGGTGCACGAAAAACTCCGCCAGCCCGGCCTCGGCCAGCACGTCGCGGGCCGCGGCGTCGACCTGCTCGGCGGTCACCCCGGGACGGACCGCGCCCAATGCCGCGCGCTGGGCCCGTTGCAGCACCGAATACTGTTGCGCCACAGCAGGTGTGGGCTCGCCAATGCTGTAGGTGCGCGTGGAGTCGGAGTGGTAGCCGGGCTCGTAGGCGCCGCCGATGTCGACGACCACGACATCGCCTGCCTGCAGTTCCCGATCCGAGTAGCCGTGATGCGGGTCGGCGGCGTGCGGTCCGGAGCCGACGATGATGAACGCCACCTCCGAATGCCCTTCGGCGACAATCGCTTCGGCGATGTCGGCGGCGACGTCGGCCTCGGTGCGGCCGGGGCGCAGAAACTCCGGGACGCGGGCGTGCACCCGGTCGATGGCCGCGCCGGCCTTGCGCAGCGCGTCGATCTCGCATTCCTCCTTGACCATCCGCAGCTCGCGCAGCACGTCGGTGGCCAGCACCGGCAGCACGCCGAGCACATCGGCCAGCGGCAGCAGGTGCAGGGCGGGGATGGAATCGGTGACGGCCGTCGCGGCGCGCCCGCCGCCCAAGGCCGCGCCGACCAGGCGGTAGGGGTCGTCGCCGTCGACCCAATCTCGCACGGCCAGGCCCAGTTCCGCGACGGCCGATCCCTTGAGGGAGGCCAGCTCCAGCCGGGGCACCACCACCGTTGGATCACCGGAGGCCGGCAGCACCAGCGCGGTGAACCGCTCGAGGGTCTGGGCGCGGGAGCCGAGCAGGTACCGCAGGTCGTAGCCCGGGGTGATCACCAGGCCGGCCAGTCCGGCGTCGGCGGTCGCCGCTGCCGCCGCGGCCAGCCGGCGCGCGTACACGCCCGCGTCGAATCGGTGGGAATCCATGGCAGCCAGGCTAACCGCTGAGCCGAACGTCGACTTGTTGCGCTATTTCCGCGGAGAGTCGACAACAACTCGACGCTGGGCCCCATGACAAGATGGCCGGCATGCCCTCGCGATCGCCACTACTGCTGCTCGACGGCGCCAGCATGTGGTTCCGCTCGTATTTCGGGGTGCCTTCGTCGATCACCGCACCCGACGGCCGGCCCGTCAACGCCGTGCGCGGGTTCCTCGACGCGATGGCCGTCGTGATCACCCAGCAGCGGCCCGGCCGGCTGGTGGTGTGCCTGGACCTCGATTGGCGACCTCAGTTCCGCGTGGACCTCATCCCCTCCTACAAGGCGCACCGGGTCGCCGAACCCGAGCCCGAAGGCGAACCCGACATCGAGGAAGTGCCCGACGATCTGACGCCCCAGATCGACATGATCATGCAGCTGCTGGAGGCGTTCGGGATCCCGACGGCGGGTGCGGAAGGCTTCGAGGCCGACGACGTGCTGGGCACGCTGGCGGCGCAAGAGCGCACCGACCCGGTGGTGGTGGTCAGCGGCGACCGCGACCTGCTGCAGGTGGTGGCCGACGACCCCGTCCCCGTGCGGGTGCTCTACCTGGGCCGCGGGCTGACCAAGGCGACACTGTTCGGGCCGGCCGAGGTGGCCGACACCTATGGCGTGCCCGAAGAGCGGGCCGGCGCGGCCTACGCCGAACTCGCGCTGTTGCGCGGCGACCCGTCCGACGGGCTGCCCGGGGTGCCCGGCGTCGGCGAGAAGACGGCGGCCACCCTGTTGGCCCAGCACGGTTCGCTGGAACAGATCCTGGCCGCCGCGCAGGATCCAAAGTCCAAGATGCCCAAGGGTTTACGGCACAAACTGCTGGGCGCAACGGACTACATCGAGGCCGCCGAACGAGTGGTGCGGGTGGCCACCGACGCCCCGATCAGGCTCTCGACGCCCACTGACGCCCTACCGCTGGCGGCCGTCCACCCGAAACGCACCGCCAAGCTGGCTACCGAGCTGGGTGTCGGCTCCCCGATCGCCCGCCTGCAGAAGGCGCTCGACGCGCTGCCCGGCTGACCGCTACTGCGGCCGGCCGACCTCGTAGGTGCCCTTGTTGTCCTGGAAGGTCACCGTCACGTGCTTCTTGGCCCCATCGATGCTGACGTCGCAGTCGAAGGTTCCGCCCTTCTTGACGACCGGGTCCTGGCCGTGGTTGCAGGAGACGTCTTTGACGTTCTTGGCGCCGTAGCCGTTGGTCTCGTCGGAGAGGATCTGCTGCACGCCGGCCTGGGCCTTGTTGACGTCCAGCTTGGTGGTGACGAAAAACCCCGGCTCCCAGAAGCCGAGCACCAGCACGACCGCGACGACCAGCAAGGCGATCGCGCCGGCCACGCCGCCGATCAGCGCCGTCGAGCGCTTCTTCGCAGGCTGCTGATAGGGCGCGTATTGCTGCGGGTACTGACCGGGCTGGCCGTACTGGCCCGGCTGACCGTACTGGCCCGGCGGCGGGTACTGGCCGGGCTGACCGTACTGGCCCGGCGGCGGGTACTGGCCGGGCTGACCGTATTGGCCGGGCGGGGCGTACTGGGGCGGCTGCGCCCCGTACTGCCCGGCTTGGCCGTAACCGGGCTGCTGCGAGGGGTACTGCTGCGGGTACGCCTGCTCGGTCGGCGGTTGGTACTGCGGGTACTCGGCGGGCGGCGTGGCCGGCGTGTAGGCCGGCGCCTGCCACGTCGCGTCCTGGCCCGGCTGCGGCTGCTGCCAGGGCGATCCGACCTGGGTAGGCTCCGAGGACTGATCGCCGGTCTGACCGGGCGGTTGCCATTCGTGGCCCGGCTCCGATCCCTGCGGTCCGCTCATCGTGTCTCCTCAGTTCCCTTGTGTCTCGCGCTATTAGCGAGCTGTCAGCGCTCTGTAACGGTAGCTCGCGCCCAGCCTACCCGGCGTCAACTGCGACGACGCCGCGCCGAACGTCGTTGATGGCCCGTTTGGCGGCGGCGCGCAGCTCTGGATCCGGCGCGGCGTTGCGCACCTGGTCCAACAGGTCTAGCACCTGGCGGCACCATCGCACGAAGTCCCCCGCCGACAAGGGCGAGCCGAGCCCCTGGATGTCGGCGACGGCCAGCGCGGCGGTGAGATCCCCGGTGCGGGCCCACCGGTAGATGACGTTGACGAAGCCGTCGTCGGGTTCGCGGCTCGGGGCGATCCGGTGCGCCTGCTCGTCGGCGCGCAGCGCGGTCGACAACCGCGACGTTTGCTGCAGCGCCTGCCGCAACCGCTGCGTGGGCACCTCGGCCGCCAGCGCACCACCGGCGCCGTCACCGCCGCGGGACTCGTAGAGCACCGCCGAGACCACCGCCGCCAGCTCGGCCGGTTTCAAACCCGACCACGCGCCGGTGCGCAGACATTCGGCGACCAACAGGTCGCTCTCGCTGTAGATGCGGGCCAGCAGCCGGCCGTCGTCGGTGACGCGCGGATCGGTGACCGGACCCCGGATGAAGCCGCGCTCGGTGAGCAGCCCGACAATCCGGTCGAACGTGCGGGCCAGCGAGTTGGTGGCGGCGCCCACCCTTTTCTCCAGTTGCGCGTTGTCGCGTTCGATGCGCAGGTAGCGCTCGGCCTCCCGCATCCGGGACTCGAGCCCCGCGCTGTTGTGGGCGGGATGCCGGCGCAGCTCCGCCCGCAGCGATGCCAGCTCGGGGTCGTGCAGCGCGCCGTCCCCGTCCCCGCGGCCGCTGCGACGCGGGGCCGGAACCTCCAGCCCGGCGGCGGCCGACAGCAGCGCCGACGCGAGATCGCGCCGGACCCGCGGCTGGCGGTGTTCGACGCGCTTGGGCAACGACATCGAGCCGACGGGCGCCGTCGCACCCGAGTAGTCCGCGGACGAAATCCGCCCCGCCCAACGGTTCTCGGTCAGTACGAGGGGGCGCGGGTCGTCGCCGTCGCGCGCCGACTCCAGCACCACCGCCAGCCCGCCGCGCCGGCCGTGGGTGATCGTGATGATGTCGCCGCGCCGCAGCGCGGCCAGCGCATCGGTGGCGGCCTGCCGGCGTTGCAGCCGCGACGCGCGGGACTGCGCGCGTTCCAGCTCCGAAATCCGCGCGCGCAGCCGGGCGTATTCGAAGATCGGCGCGTCCGGCCCGCCGAGCTCGGCGGCGATCTCGTCGAGCATCCGCTGGCCGCGCTCGATGCCGCGGACCAGGCCGACGACGGAGCGGTCGGCCTGGTACTGGGCGAACGACTGCTCGAGCAGCTGATGGGCCTGCTCGGGGCCCATGTGCTGGACCAGGTTGATGGTCATGTTGTACGACGGCGCGAACGAACTGCGCAGCGGGAAGGTGCGGGTGGATGCGAGCCCGGCCACCGCGGAGGGTTCGGTGGTTTCTTCGCTGGGATTCCAGAGCACCACCGCGTGGCCCTCGACGTCGATGCCGCGCCGCCCGGCGCGGCCGGTGAGCTGCGTGTACTCCCCCGGCGTCAGCGGCAGGTGCTGCTCGCCGTTGAACTTGACCAGCCGCTCGAGCACCACGGTGCGCGCGGGCATGTTGATGCCCAGCGCCAGGGTTTCGGTGGCGAACACCGCCTTGACCAGGCCGGCGGTGAACAGCTCCTCGACCGTGTGCCGGAACGCCGGCAGCATCCCGGCGTGGTGCGCCGCGAGACCCCGCAGCAGCCCCTCGCGCCATTCGTAATAGCCGAGCACGGCCAGGTCGGCATCGGCCAGATCGCCGCAGCGATGGTCGATCACCTCGGCGATCTGGGCGCGCTCCTCCTCGGTGGTCAGCCGCAGCGGCGACCGCAGGCACTGCTGCACCGCGGCGTCACATCCGGCCCGCGAGAACACGAACGTGATCGCCGGCAGCAGGCCCTGCGAGTCGAGGAGCGCGAGCACGTCCGGTCGCGCGGGCGGCCGGTAGAAGCGGGGCCGTCCGGCCCCGGCGCGCCCCGCGCCCCTTCTGCGCGGCTGCCAGTCCGATATCCGGTCCGCCTCGCGGCGATGGGCGATGTGGCGCACCAGGTCGGGGTCGACGCGCGATTTGTCGGCCTCGTTGTCGTAGTCGAACAGATCGAACAGGCGCTTGCCCACCAGGACGTGTTGCCACAACGGAACGGGCCGGTGCTCGTCGACGACGACGGTGGTGTCGCCGCGGACGGTCTGGATCCAGCCGCCGAACTCCTCGGCGTTGCTCACCGTCGCCGACAGGCTGACCAACCGCACCTCGTCGGGCAGGTGCAGGATCACCTCCTCCCACACCGGCCCCCGCATCCGGTCGGCCAGAAAATGCACCTCGTCCATCACCACGTACGAAAGCCCTTGCAGCGCAGGCGAATCCGCGTAGAGCATGTTGCGGAGCACCTCGGTGGTCATCACCACGACGGGCGCGTCACCGTTCACCGACATGTCGCCGGTCAGCAGGCCGATGCGGTCGCGGCCGTAGCGCTCGGTCAGGTCGGTGTGCTTCTGGTTGCTCAGGGCCTTCAGCGGCGTGGTGTAAAAGCATTTGCCGCCGGAGGCCAGCGCCAGGTGCACCGCGAACTCGCCGACCACCGTCTTGCCGGCCCCCGTCGGCGCGCACACCAGCACCCCGTGGCCGCTTTCCAGCGCCGCGCACGCCCGCCGCTGAAAGTCGTCGAGCGTGAAGGGCAGTTCCGCGGTGAACCGAACCAGCTCGGCCGGTTCGGTCACGCCGCCGCCCAATTGCGCGAGGGTGCGCGGATGTGCGTGAAATACGGCGTGTCGGCGTGCAGACACGCACGCTCGCGGAAAGAAACGCTAGGTGACATCGTCATGCTGACCGGCGGTGAACGAGGGCTCCGGCACCGGCTCGGTGATCGGTGACGGCGGCTCGGTGATCGGTGACGGCGGCTCGATGACCGATGCTTCGTCGTCGGGAATCGTGACCTGCGCTTCGCGCTTGGCCTTGCGCCGGTCGTGCAGCCGCGCGATCTGAATGGCGAACTCGAGGAGCACCGACAGCGCCACCCCGAGCGCCGTCATCGAGAACGGGTCGGATCCTGGCGTGAACACCGCCGCGAACGCGAACATGCCGAAGATCAGCCCGCGCCGCCACGACTTGAGCTTCTGGTAGGTCAGCATGCCCGTCTGGTTGAGCATGACGATCAGCAGCGGGAACTCGAAGCTGACCCCGAACACCACCAGCAGGTTGATCAGGAAGCCGAAATAGCGGTCCCCGGACAGCGCGGTCACCTGCACGTCGCTGCCGACCGTCAGCAAGAAGCCCAGCGCCTTGGACAGCACGAAGTAGGCCAGCACCGCCCCGACGACGAACAACACCGCCGCGGGCACCACGAACGCGATCGCGAAACGGCGCTCCTTCTGGTAGAGCCCGGGCGTGATGAACGCCCATAGCTCGTAGAACCACACGGGGCAGGCCAGCACGATCCCGGCCGTCATGCCGACCTTGAGCCGCAGCATGAACTGATCGAACGGCGCGGTGGCCAGCAGTCGGCACTGCCCGTCGGCGCTGATGCTCGCCCGCGCCGACTGCGGCAGCGAACAGTACGGGTGGCGCAGCCACTCCCCGAGGCTTTCCAGCCCGAAGATCGAGTGCGAGTACCAGACGAAGCCGAAGATCGTCGTGAGCAGGATCGCGGCCAGCGAGATCAGCAGGCGGGTGCGCAGCTCGGTCAGGTGATCGACCAGCGACATCGTCGCGTCGGGATTGGTGCGACTGCGCCTGTTGCGGGGATTGAGCCGTTTCAGCAACCCGGCCGTGCGCGCTGAAACCTTGAAACCTTTCACGGGGTTAGCGGTCGGTCAGTGGCGCTCGGGCACCGCGGCGACGCCGCTACGCCGGGCGTGCTTCGGTGTGTCCCTGCTCGGTGGCGGCCGGCGGGTCGACCCGCTGCGACTGCACGGGCGCAGCGGTCTCGATCGAGGGAGCTTCGGACTTGCCTTCGGTCTGCATTTCACGCATCTCGGACTTGAAGATGCGCATCGACTTGCCCAACGAGCGCGCCGCATCGGGGAGCTTCTTGGCACCGAACAGCAGGATCACTACGACAGCGAGGATCGCCCAGTGCCACGGACTAAGACTGCCCACTTTGATTACCTCCAGACGTCCACCCGATGCTACCGCAGCGGCGGCCGCAGCTAGTGCGGCCGCGCCGCCACCTGGTACGACTCCAGGCCCGCGGCGGCCGCATCCCGTACACGCTGGGCCAGCGACTCGGGTTCAAGCACCCGCACGGCCGAGCCGAAGCCCAGCACCAGACGCGTCATCCAGTCCTCGGACGCATACGTCATCACGGCCTCACACGATCCGTCGGCCAGCTCGAGCACCTCCCGCATCGGGTAGTACTCGAACATCCACGAGGCCGCCGGCGCCACCGACAGCCGCGCCGACGGCAGCGCCGGATCGCCGTCGAACAACGACGTGTCCGGCGGCGCGTGCCGCGCCGGTTCGGGCGCGGCGGCCGGCTCGCCCAGCTCGGTGGCATCGACGATCCGGTCGAAACGGAACAGCCGAACGCCTTCGGCCTCGCGCGACCAGGCCTCCAGGTAGCTGTGGCCGCCGATCAGCAGCACGCGAATCGGATCGACGATCCTGCTGGTCAGGGTGTCGTGCGAGGCGGAGTAGTAATCGATGGCCAGCGCGTGCTTGTACTGCACCGCGGTGCGCACCGCGGTCGCGGCGCGGCTTTCGACGGGGGCGGGCTCGTCGACGGCCGCCGCTGCGATGTCCTGCCCGACGGCGCCGGCGGCCGCCTCGATCTTCGCGATCGCGCTGCGCGCCGCTTCCGGATCGACCACCCCCGGAATGTCGGCCAGCGCCCGCAGCGCCACCAGCAGCCCGGTGGCCTCCGGCGAGGTGAGCTTGAGCGGCCGGTCGATGCCCGCCGAGAACGTCACCTCGATGGTGTCGCCGGAGAACTCGAAATCGATGAGGTCACCCGGGTAGTAGCCGGGCAGGCCGCACATCCAGAGCTGGTTGAGGTCCTCCTCCAGCTGCTTGGCGGACACCCCCAGATCGGCAGCCGCCTTCGCCCGGGTGACCTTCGGGTTGGCCTGGAAATACGGCACCATGTTGAGCAGCCGGATCAACCGGGTCGACACGGGAGTCATGAGCGCCCCGCCTCCACGTGCGACCGCAGCCGCGCCACGACGTCGTCACGCAGGGATTGCGGCTCGAGTGCGACGGCGTCGGGCCCATAGCCGGCGATGTCGCGCGCCAGCTGGTCGGCGGAGGCGATGTCGAGTTCGATCACCTCGCCGCTGCGGCCGGCCAGCTCCCGCGCCCCGATCGACCGTCCGGCGCGCCGCAGCGCGGTGGCCCGCCCGTCGGCGACCCAGACCCGGGCCTGTCCCCCGCCCGGCCACTCGGTGACCGTCTGGGCCACGATCTTGCGCAGGTCGACGCCGTCGGGCACGGTGACCGCGCCGGGCGGCCCGATCGGCGTGACATCCGCGCCGATCCGCGACAGCCGGAAGGTGCGGGTGGCCTCGCGGTCGCGGTCGTGGCCGACCAGATACCAGCGACCCTTCTCCGTGACGACGCCCCACGGCTCGACGGTGCGCGTGGTGTACGGCTCGGCCCGCGACGGCCGATGCGGGAACTGCACCGCCTGGCGGGAGTCGATGGCGGACAACAGGATCCCGAGGACATCCTCCGACCCGCGCAGGCCCGGAACCCCGGCCGGGGACGCGAAGGCGACCGGCGCATCGGGATCGACCTCCACCCCGGCGGCGCGCAGCTTGAGCAACGCGCCCTGGGTGGCGGTGATCAATTCCGGCGACTCCCACAGCTGCGTGGCGACGGCCACCGCGGCGGCCTCGTCCGGGGTCAGCCCCACCGGCGGCAGCGCGTAGGCGTCGCGGTTGATCCGGTAGCCCTCGGCGGGGTCCGTGGCCGACACGCGGCCGACCTCGAGGGGGATGCCGAGGTCACGCAATTCGTTCTTGTCGCGCTCGAACATCCGCGAGAACGCCTCGGCGCTGGGGCTGTCGGAGTAGCCGGCGACGCTGGACCTGATCTTTTCGGCGGTGATGTAGCCACGGGTGGACAGCAGAGCGATCACGAGGTTGACCAACCGCTCGACTTTCGAGGTCGCCATTTCCCTTAGCCTAGATCGGTTGGTCGGCCGAGCACTCGCGGCCTTACATGCTGGCGATCAGCCGCTTGACCCGCTCGTCGACGGCCCGGAACGGGTCCTTGCACAGCACCGTGCGCTGCGCCTGGTCGTTGAGCTTGAGGTGCACCCAGTCGACGGTGAAGTCGCGTCCCGCGGCCTGCGCGGCGCTGATGAACTCCCCACGCAGCCGGGCGCGGGTGGTCTGCGGCGGATGGTCGACGGCCTCGGCGATGTCCTCGTCGGTGGTGACCCGCGCGGCCAGGCCCTTGCGCTGCAGCAGGTCGAAGACGCCGCGGCCGCGCTTGATGTCGTGGTAGGCCAGGTCGAGCTGGGCGATCTTCGGATCGGACAGCTCCATGTTGTAGCGGTCCTGGTAGCGCTGGAACAGCTTGCGCTTGATCACCCAGTCGATCTCGGTGTCCACCTTGGCGAAATCCTGGCTCTCGACGGCATCCAGCTGGCGGCCCCATAGGTCGACGACCTGTTCGATCTGGGCGTTGGGCTCCCGGGTCTGCAGGTGCTCGACGGCGCGGCTGTAGTACTCGCGCTGGATGTCCAGGGCGCTGGCCTGGCGCCCGCCCGCCAGCCGGACCGGCCGGCGGCCGGTGACGTCGTGGCTGACCTCGCGGATGGCGCGGATGGGGTTGTCCAGCGAGAAGTCGCGGAACGGAACGCCGGCCTCGATCATCTCCAAGACCAGCGCGGCCGTGCCGACCTTGAGCATGGTGGTCGTCTCGCACATGTTGGAGTCGCCGACGATGACGTGCAGCCGGCGGTATTTCTCCGCGTCGGCGTGCGGCTCGTCGCGGGTGTTGATGATCGGGCGACTGCGCGTGGTGGCCGAGGAGACACCCTCCCAGATGTGCTCGGCGCGTTGGGAGAGGCAGAACGTCGCGGCCTTGGGGGTCTGCAACACCTTGCCCGCCCCGCAGATCAGCTGGCGGGTGACCAGGAACGGCAGCAGCACATCGGAGATCCGGGAGAACTCGCCGGCCCGCACGATCAGGTAGTTCTCGTGGCAGCCGTAGGAGTTGCCCGCCGAGTCGGTGTTGTTCTTGAACAGGTAGATGTCGCCGCCGATGCCCTCGTCGGCGAGGCGCTGCTCGGCGTCGACGAGCAGGTCTTCGAGCACCCACTCGCCGGCCCGGTCGTGGGTGACCAGCTGCACCAGGCTGTCGCATTCGGCCGTGGCGTACTCGGGATGGCTGCCGACGTCGAGGTAGAGCCGGGCACCGTTGCGCAAGAAAACGTTGGAACTGCGGCCCCACGACACCACCCGCCGGAACAGGTAACGCGCGACTTCGTCCGGGGACAGGCGACGATGGCCGTGGAACGTGCAGGTGACACCGAACTCGGTCTCGATGCCCATGATTCGCCGCTGCACGTAATCGAGGGTACTGGTTGTGCGACCGCGAAGGTGAGCAAGCCGCGCCCACGGCTGTTATTGGCCGGATTCGATCCCGCCGGCGGGGTCGACGGCGAAGCCCACCGGTCCCACGGGCACCATCAGCCCCAGCGCACCCGGGACCGGGCGCTGCCGTCTAGTCTTCGGATTTCTCGCCCGAATCCGGGGCTTTGCGCTTGGACTTCGAGCCCTTGGAATCGAGCTCCGCCAGCATGGTTTCCAGGGCGGGCCGGGTGATCCGCCGGAACGCCCGCCGCGGCCGGTTGGCGTCCAGGACGGCGACCTCCAGGCTGCTGAAGTCGATGGATGGCTGGTCACCGTTCGACGCCTCCGCGCTGCCCTTGCGTAGCGCCGCAACGGCGATGCCCAGAGCCTGGCGAAGGTCGGCGTTTTCGGCGTACGACTCCTTGAGCGCGGTGGCGATCGGCTCGGTGGTCCCGCCCATCACCACGAAGTGTGGCTCGTCGGCAATCGACCCGTCGTACAGAATCCGGTACAGCTCAGGCGGTTTCGTCTCGCCGTAGTGGGCGACCTCGGCGACGCACAACTCGACCTCGTAGGGCTTGGCCTGCTCGGTGAAGATGGTGCCCAGTGTCTGCGCATAGACGTTGGCCAGCTGCCTGCCGGTCACATCGCGGCGGTCATACGCGTAGCCGCGGGTGTCGGCGAATTGGATTCCGCCCCTGCGCAAGTTGTCGAACTCGTTGAACTTGCCCGCGGCCGCGAAACCCACGCGATCGTAGAGCTCGCTGATCTTCTGCAACGACCGCGACGGGTTCTCCGCGACGAACAACACGCCATCGGCGTAGGCCAGCGCCACCACGCTGCGGCCCCGCGCGATGCCCTTGCGCGCGAGCTCGCTGCGCTCGCGCATCGCCTGTTCGGGCGAGATGAAATAAGGGAAGCTCACTTATCCCCCCGCGGTTCGGCGTCCGGACCGAAAGTATCTGCGCGCGAACGGCTTTCGATCACTTCGCGGGCCAGTTCGGCGATGCGGCTCTCCGGCACCTCGGCCGCACCGTCGGCGCCGATGGTGACCGCCGTCGGGTAGATGCCCCGGACCAGATCCGGCCCGCCGGTGGCGGAGTCGTCGTCGGCGGCGTCGTACAGCGACTCCACGGCCACCCGAACTGCCGAATTGAGGTCGGTGACTTGGGAGTACAGCTTCTTGATCGACGACTTGGCGAAGATCGAGCCCGACCCCACCGCCTGGTAGCCCTCTTCCTCGATGTTCCAGCCGCCCGCGGCGTCGAACGAGACGATGCGGCCCGCGCTCTCGGGGTCCGGCGCGTGGATGTCGTACCCCGCCAGCAGCGGCAGCGCCACCAGGCCCTGCATCGCCGCGGCCAGGTTGCCACGCACCATGATCGCCAGCCGGTTGACCTTGCCGGCGAAGGTGAGCGGCACGCCTTCGAGCTTCTCGTAGTGCTCGAGCTCCACCGCGTAAAGGCGGGCGAACTCGACGGCGATCGCGGCGGTGCCGGCGATGCCGGTCGCGGTGTAGTCGTCGGTGATGTACACCTTCTTGACGTCACGCCCGGCGATCATGTTGCCCTGCGTGGAGCGCCGGTCACCCGCGATGACCACGCCACCGGGGTACTTCAACGCGACGATGGTCGTCCCGTGCGGCAGTTGTCCCGCCGCGTTGGCGGCCTGCGCGGCACCGCTGAGACTTGCGGGCAGCAACTCCGGCGCCTGGCGGCGCAGGAAGTCGGCGAACGACGAGAGGTCTATGGCCGGGTTCCCGGGAAGTGGGGAGTTAGTGGGCAGGCGATCGGTAAAAGGCCAGGTCACTGTCCGCCCTTTTGGACATACGCGCGGACAAAATCCTCGGCGTTTTCCTCAAGGACGTCGTCGATCTCGTCGAGCAGGTCGTCGGTGTCTTCGGCCAACTTTTCGCGACGCTCCTGGCCCGCGGCCGTGCCGTCGGCGAAGTCGTCTTCGTCGCCGCCGCCACCACCGCGCTTGGTCTGCTCCTGAGCCATCGCCGCCTCCTGCTTGATCATCGGCAGGTGTAACGCCAAGTCACACGCCCGCCTGGTCCTCTCTACAGTACCGGTCAACGCCGACGTTTCCCGGTCTAACGCCCCTTAGCTGGTCAGTTGTTCCACCAGCTCCACCGCGCTGTGCACCGAGTCCAATAACGCCCCGACGTGGGCCTTGCTGCCGCGCAGCGGCTCGAGCGTGGGGATGCGTACCAGCGAATCCCCACCGAGGTCGAAAATCACCGAGTCCCAGCTGGCCGCGGCGATGTCGGCGCCGAACCGGCGCAGGCATTCGCCGCGGAAGTAGGCGCGCGTGTCCGTCGGCGGGTTGTCGACGGCCTCGAGCACCTGGTGCTCGGTGACGAGGCGCTTCATCGAACCCCGCGCGACCAGCCGGTTGTACAGGCCCTTGTCCAACCGGACGTCGGAGTATTGCAGATCGACCAGGTGCAGCCGCGGCGCCGACCAGTTCAGGTTTTCGCGCTGCCGGAAACCCTCGAGCAACCGCAGCTTGGCCGGCCAGTCCAGCAACTCGGCGCAGTCCATCGGGTCGCGCTCGAGCTTGTCGAGCACGTCCGCCCAGGTCTCGACGATGTCGGCCGCGCGCGGATCGGGATCCCGCCCGTCGACCAGCTTGGCCACCCGGTCGAGGTAAATCCGTTGCAGCGCAAGGGCGGTCAGCTCGCGGCCGTCGGCCAGGGCGACCGCGACCCGCAGCGACGGATCGCGGCTGATCGCGTGGACGGCGTGCACCGGGCGCGCCAACGCCAGGTCGCTCAGGTCGATCCCGTGCGCGGGGCCCTCTTCGATCAAATCGAGCACCAGCGCGGTGGTGCCCAGCTTCAGGTACGTCGAGGTCTCGGCGAGGTTGGCGTCGCCGATGATCACGTGCAGCCGGCGGTACCGGTCGGCGTCGGCGTGGGGTTCGTCGCGGGTGTTGATGATGCCGCGCTTGAGGGTGGTCTCCAGCCCGACCTCGACCTCGATGTAGTCCGAGCGCTGCGACAGCTGGAAACCCGGCTCGTCACCGGCCGGCCCGATGCCGACCCGGCCCGAGCCGGTGACCACCTGGCGGGACACCAGGAACGGGGTCAGCCCGGCGATGATCGCCGAGAAGGGCGTCTGGCGCGACATCAGGTAGTTCTCGTGCGACCCGTAGGACGCGCCCTTGCCGTCGACGTTGTTCTTGTAAAGCTGCAGCTTGGCGGCCCCCGGCACGCTGGCGACGTGCCGCGCGGCGGCCTCCATCACGCGCTCGCCCGCCTTGTCCCAGATCACCGCGTCCAGCGGGTCGGTGCACTCGGGCGCGGAGTATTCCGGGTGCGCGTGGTCGACATAGAGCCGCGCCCCGTTGGTCAGGATCATGTTGGCGGCGCCGACCTCGTCGGCGTCGACCACCGGGGGCGGACCGGCCGAGCGGCTCAGGTCGAAACCCCGGGCGTCACGCAGCGGCGATTCCACCTCGTAGTCCCAACGGGTCCGCTTGGCGCGCTGGATTCCGGCGGCGGCCGCGTAGGCCAGCACCGCCTGAGTCGAGGTGAGGATCGGGTTGGCGGTCGGGTCCGACGGCGACGAGATGCCGTACTCGACCTCCGTCCCGATAATCCTTTGCATTACTTCAAGATAGGCCCGGCAATGAGGGAGGCTGCCCGGCGGGGTGATCTGGGCGTCCGAATTCGGCGCGGTAACGACCATCGTGCGTGCCGATCGCCACTAGGGTGAGCCCGCATGAGCCCTTCTCTGCGCCGGGCGCCGGGGACGGCCGGCGCTGCTCCGGGGTATCGGGCCGAAAGCTGGTTCCTCGAGCGCGGTTTGCCCTCGGTGCTGACCAGGCGGTCCCGGTGGCGGCGGCTGTGGCCGCGGTCGGCCCCCATGCTGGCCGCCTACGGAACGTTGCAGGCCTGCATCCTGCCGATCTACCTGATCACCGGCGGCCACGACGTCGAGATCACCGGTGACCCGACGACCCCGCAATTGGTCATGCTAGGGATCCTGGGGCTCGCGCTTCCGCTGATGGCCGTCGTCGGCTGGGTGGTGTCGCGGTCGCGACGCGGCAGGACCCGCGCGGCGGTGGCGACCCTCGCGGTGCTCGTCGTGGCATGCGTCGGGATCACCGTGGGCGGACCAGGGGAACTGGTGCAGGAGGCCATCGTCGTGGCCGCGGTGCTGATCCTGACCGGCTGCGGCGTCGGATCCATCGTCGGGTGGGCGGTACGCATGATGCTGTCGCACCTTGCCACCGTGGGGGCCTTGGTGGTCCGCGCCCTGCCGGTCGTGCTGCTGACCGCCTTGGTGTTCTTCAACACCTATGTATGGATCATGGCCAAGACCATCAGCGGGCAACGGCTGGGGCTGGCGATCGCCTTTCTGCTCTCGATCGCCGTGGCCTTCGTCGTCTCCGCGACGTGGGAGCGGGCCAAGCCGGCGCTGCGGCCCACGCTGGCGGTCCTGCCCAAAGACAGTGAACAGCTTGCCGACACGCCTTTCGCGGACATGCCCGATGCCTCCGACTGCGCGCCGCTGACCCGGGCCGAACGCCTCAACGTCGTCTTCGTGCTGGCCGCGTCGCAAATGGCGCAAATCCTCGTGGTCGCGGTGGTGACCGCCAGCATCTACTTGATTCTGGGGCTGATCGTGCTGACGCCGTCGCTGCTGAACGAATGGACCCACACCTACGCCAGCACCGCGACGGTGCTGGGATTCACGCTGCCGGTTCCCGATTCGCTGATCCACATGACCTTGTTCCTCGGCGCGTTGACGTTCATGTACATCAGCGCCCGCGCGGCCGGCGACGCCGAATATCGCTCCACGTTCCTCGATCCGCTGATCGAGGACCTGCACGCGACGCTGATCGCACGGAACCGCTACCGCGGCGCCGTCGGGGCGACGGCGTGTGAAGTTGACGCCACCAGCGCCAGTGATTAATTTCACACGGATGACGGACCTGGCTGGAAAACGTTACGGCGAAGTGCTTCTCGTGACCCCCGGCGAGGCGGGCCCGCAGGCCGCGGTCTACAACAGCTTCCCGCTCAATGACTGTCCCGACGCGCTGTGGTCGGCATTGGACCCGCACGCGATTGCCGCCGAAAACGGCGCTGCCGCAGCGCTCCTCAACGGCCCCCGCTATTGGCTGATGAACTCCATCGAAAAGGAACAGCAGGGCCCGCAGGTGACGAAGACCTTCGGGGGAATCGAAATGATCCTGCAGGCCACCGTCCTGCTGTCCTCGATGAACCCGTCGCCCTTCACCGTCAACAAGGTGAGCCGGCACACGGTGTTCGTCTTCAACGCCGGCCAAGAGGTCTACGAGCTCATCGATCCCCACGGAAAGCGCTGGGTCATGCAGACGTGGAGCCAGGTCGCCGACCCGAACCTGACGCGCGAAGACCTGCCGGGGCTGGCCAGCCGGCTGGAGCTGCCGGACGGGTGGAGCTACCAGCCGCGGGTCCTCACCGACGAGTTGCGGGTGGACACCAGAACCGAGGCCGCCCAGGTGCTGCAGGACAACCTGACCAACAGCTACTCCCTCGAGACGTGAGCTAGGGGCGATTCGCGATCCAGCTGCGGTGACGTACCGCGGCCTTGCGCGCGGCCTTGGCGAGCGTCCGGTCCGGCAGGTGGCGACCGAGCGCTTCGAGGACCTGCGCCGTCTCGGGCGCCGGGTGTCGCCACATGCTTTCGAGCAGCTGCACCGGTTCGGACATCCCGGCGAACAGGCCGCAAAGCTCATCGGGATCGTCCACGTCGCGCGAGAGCACGTCGATGAGCACCCCCACGTCGACGAAGCTGCCGAGCACCGCGGCGTCGGCGGGGTCGCGCCCTATCAACCACAGCGCCGCATGCCCGGCGGCGGGGGTGTCCAACAGCTGTCGCACCAGGGGTTCGGCCACCTCGATGTCGAACATGTCCAGTGCGACAAAGCCCATCATCCGACTCGCGGCGCTGGACGCCTCGGCAATGGCCTCGATGAGCATGCGCACCCGCTCGACGACGGGACGGTCGGCCTGCCACCGGGCCACCAAAGACTCGTGCTGGGTGTCGGCGGCCGAGAGCATCGCGTCGATCAACTCAGCGCCGTCGCCCTCGGCGGCGGGATCGCGACGCAGCGCGTATCCGGCACGTTCGAGGCGACCGGGCAGGACGTGGCGGCCGAGGGCGGTCAGTGACACCGTGCCGCCGGTCCAATAGCTGGGCCCGACCGGTTGTGGTGACTCGACGCGGTCAGTCCAGCGCACGACACCGGCGTCCTCGAGGACCTGCACGATGCGGCCGACGCCCTCGTCGATGAAGCCCTCCACCGCGTCCGATTCGTCGGGCCAGTACCGCTGCGTCTGCGGGGAAATCGTCAATTCGGCCCAGCCCACGAGGGACTCGAAAGGCTGCTCGGGGGCGTTGGGTGCGAGCAGCGGAACCAGCCAGTGCACGATCCCGTCGTCGAACAATCCGAGCGGTTCGTCGGAAGGCCACAGGCCGCCCGAGCATTGCGAGCGCAGCGGGCCCACATCGATGATCGCCGCGAAAAGCGCCTCCGCCCGAGCAACGGCCGGGCGCGCCTCCCACTCCCGCGCCGGAACGACGTGACGGTGGCGCACGCGGACCGCGCCAGCCTCGATAGCGACGTCAAGGATGAAGTTCAAGCACCTCAAACTCGCGGTCGTGGTGAGCTTCAAGGTCTCGTCGCCGAGCTGGAGATCCATCTCGTCGCCGGTCTCGAGCAATTCAACCAGCGCCCGGCCGTCGGCCACGTGCAGGTTCCCCGTGTCCGTCAGCTGCTTGCCGTCGGGGCCCAGATAGTCGCGCAGGGCAGCAACTTTCGTCAGCAATGGCGCTGCGCCCGCGGCCGCCTGGACGTCCCGCATCGGCGGCGAGGCGCAAGCGAACGGCAACTCGAAGAGCTCAGGTTCTTCGTCGGACGGCTCCCCTGCCGGGGTGGGGTCGCGCGTTTCCGCGAGCACGGTCGGGGCGAGATCGTCGACCATTCTTCGCAACCGGGCCGCCCGCTCGACCCCGCCAACGAGACGTTCGGTGGCCGCCATGAAGTCGACGTAGGCACCGACCGCGTAGCACAAACCCACCGCCGCGTCGGCGCGCCCGGTCAACCGGCGCGGACACCAGTCGACCAGAAACTCCGCCAGCTCGCCGGGCGTGAACTCGTCGAGGACGCCGGTCGATTCCCGGTACCGCCAGTCCAGGAAGAAGGCAACATCGGCGACCACCTCGTCCCGTTCGGACTCGGACTCACCCAGCCAGGCGTGGAGTTCGTCGAGCAGCGCGTCGCGCAACTCGAGGTACGCGTCGTCGTCACCGGGATCGAAACGTAGCCGCACCTGGGCGACGTTAGTCGGTGTGACCGACAAATGTTTACAGGTACTGACCCAGGTTGGACTCGGTGTCGATGGCACGCGACGCGCTCGACGACTTGCCGGTGACCAGCGTGCGGATGTAGACGATCCGCTCGCCCTTCTTGCCCGAAATCCGCGCCCAGTCATCGGGGTTGGTGGTGTTGGGCAGGTCCTCGTTCTCGGCGAACTCGTCGACGATCGAGTCGAGCAGGTGCTGGATGCGCAGGCCGGGTTGACCGGTCTCCAGCACCGACTTGATGGCGTTCTTCTTCGCCCGGTCGACGACGTTCTGGATCATCGCCCCGGAGTTGAAGTCCTTGAAGTACATGACCTCTTTGTCACCGTTGGCGTAGGTGACCTCCAGGAACCGGTTGTCGTCGATCTCGGCGTACATCCGCTCGACGACCTTTTCGATCATCGCCTTGATGCATGCAGTGCGGTCGCCGTCGAACTCGGCGAGGTCGTCGGCGTGCAGCGGCAGCGACTCGATCAGGTACTTCGAGAAGATGTCCTGCGCCGCCTCGGCGTCGGGACGCTCGATCTTGATCTTGACGTCGAGGCGCCCTGGCCGCAGGATCGCCGGGTCGATCATGTCCTCGCGGTTGGACGCGCCGATCACGATGACGTTCTCCAGGCCCTCCACGCCGTCGATCTCGCTGAGCAGCTGCGGGACCACCGTCGTCTCCACGTCGGAGGAGACCCCGGTGCCGCGGGTGCGGAAGATCGAATCCATCTCGTCGAAGAACACGATCACCGGCGTGCCTTCCGACGCCTTCTCGCGGGCGCGCTGGAAGATCAACCGAATGTGGCGCTCGGTCTCGCCGACGAACTTGTTCAGCAGCTCCGGGCCCTTGATGTTGAGGAAGTACGACTTCGCCTCGCGGGCGTCGTCGCCGCGCACCTCGGCCATCTTCTTGGCCAACGAGTTCGCGACCGCTTTGGCGATCAGGGTCTTACCGCAGCCGGGCGGGCCGTAGAGCAGCACACCTTTGGGCGGGCGCAGCGCGTACTCGCGGTAGAGCTCCTTGTGCAGGAACGGCAGCTCGACGGCGTCGCGGATCTGCTCGATCTGGCGGGTCAGGCCACCGATGTCCTGGTAGCTGACGTCGGGCACCTCTTCCAGCACCAGGTCTTCGACCTCGGCCTTGGGGATGCGCTCGAAGGCGTAGCCGGCCTTGGTGTCGACCAGAAGCGAGTCGCCCGGTCGCAGCTTGCGGGGCTTGGTGTCGTCGTTGAGGGCGTCGGGAACGCCGTCCGGCAGGTCCTCGGCGACCAGCGGCTCGGCCAGCCAAACGATGCGTTCCTCGTCGGCGTGTCCGACGACGAGCGCCCGGTGCCCGTCGTTGAGCACCTCCCGCAAGGTGGAGATCTCGCCGACCGATTCGAACGTGCCGGCCTCGACAACGGTCAGGGCCTCGTTGAGGCGGACCGTCTGCCCCTTCCGGAGCGCTCCCACCTCGATGTTGGGCGAGCACGTCAGGCGCATCTTGCGCCCGGAGGTGAAGACGTCGACGGTGTCGTCCTCGTGCGCCGCCAACAGGACGCCGTAGCCGCTGGGCGGCTGACCGAGCCGGTCGACCTCTTCACGCAGCGCCAACAGTTGCTGACGCGCCTCCTTGAGGGTGTCCATCAACTTGGAATTCCGCGCAGCCAGCGAGTCGATCCGGGCTTCGAGCTGATGCACGTCGCGGGCAGACCGAGCGCCACCGGGCGCCCCAACCGCGTGCTCGAGTTGTTCGCGCAGCACCGCTGCCTCACGGCGTAACTGTTCCAATTCGGCAGCGTCGCTGCTGGACATGCCCGTGTCACCGGCGTTGCCGAATGCGTCAGAACGCTCTGAGTCACCCATGTTGCGCTCCTTTCCCGCCCCGAGATTCGCGGTGGTACTTCAAAGCTACCGGCGATTGCCGGTTGATGTGCGCAGTCAAATGCTCACGAAAAGTTAAGACTTTGGTTCCACTGGTAATCTCTGCCACGAATCGCGCCGAGCGAAAGGACGACCGTGGCCCCAAAAGCCCTCGCCACGGGCTCCGCCGGCGCCGTCTCCCCGGCGCGGCGGCCCCCGCTGTGACATCCATTGCACCCGTTGGCCCGACGGCGGCCGCGGGCGCCTGACCCGAACGAACCACATGCAGGCAGGCCTGTCCGTTGCGCTGAGCGCCGCCGCCGCGGTGGCGGCGATCGGGCTCGCCGGATGCTCGCACAGCGGCCCGAAGGTCGTGTCCTCGCCGTCCTCCCGCGGCCCGGCCACGTCGACCCCGCTCGTCGTCGCGTCCCCCCCGACCGCTCCGCTGCCGGCGGCCGACGCGCTGGTCGACGTGCTGAACCGGCTCGCCGACCCCAACGTGCCGGGCGGCAACAAGGTGAGCCTGGTCGAGGGCGCGACCGCCGAGAGCGCGGCCACCCTGGACAACTTCACCAACGCGTTGCGGGACAACGGCTACCTCCCGATGACGTTCGCGGCGACCGACATCGCCTGGTCGGACAAGAATCCGTCCCACGTGCGGGCCACCGTCACGGTCAGCACCGCCCAGGCGAACAGCGGCAAATTCACGTTTCCCATGGAGTTCACGCCGTTCCAGGGAGGTTGGCAGTTGTCCCGCCGAACGGCCGAAATGCTGCTGGCGCTGGGCAACTCGGCCGCGGGGCCCCCGCCGCGCCCCGGCCGATGTTCCGTCGCCGACTCCCCCGGGCTGACTCCGGTGTGGATCGGCTGGCTCGAGTTCGACGTGTTGCTGGGCGACGTGCGGTCACTCAAGCAGAAGCGATCGGTGATTCGCCCGGTCGTGGCCGAGTTGCAGCGCAAGTTCAGCGTGTCGGCCGCCGAGACCGGTGGGCAGGATCTGCATCGGCGTGCCGGGATCGGCGTCGGCGTCGTGTCCGGCGACCGCGGCCACGCGGTCGATGTGCTCGACGCCGCCGAACGCCTCGTGGCGGCGCATCCCGAGTTCGAGCTGCTATCGGTGCGGCGGGGCCTGCGCCACAGCGACGATTAAGCGGCTGGCCCGATGGTGGCGACCCGTCCCCCAGCTCCGCGGGGGTACCCCCAGCGCCCGGCTCCGCCGCGCTTGCGATCGCCGCTAGCCGTCGCGGCCCTCGCGTTTGCGGCCCAGCGGCGCCGGCGCGACGACACCGGGGGCGAGCCGCCGCGCGAATATCAGGAACGCGGTGTGCCCGCGCATCGAATGCTGCGGGCGAACCGCCAGGCCGACGACGTTCCAGCCGCGTTGCAGCGTCTCCCACGAGCGCGGCTCGGTCCAGCACTGCTGTTCCCGCAGTGCCTCGACGGTCCGCGAGAGCTGGGTGACGGTGGCCACGTAGATCATCAGGACCCCGCCGGGGATCAGCAGCCGCGCCGCCGCGCCGAGCACCTCCCACGGCGCGAGCATGTCGAGCACGGCGCGGTCGAAGGAGCCGTCGGGCAACTCCGAGTCCGCGAGGTCGCTGACGAGCAGCTCCCAGTTGGCGGGCGCCCCGTCGAAGAACACCGTGACGTTGCGACGGGCATGCTCGGCGTGGTCGGCGCGCTGCTCGTAGGAGACGACCCGCCCCTCGGGTCCGACGGCCCGCAGCAGCGAGCACGTCAGCGCCCCGGAACCGGCGCCGGCCTCCAGCACCCGCGCGCCGGGAAAGATGTCGCCCTCGTGCACGATCTGGGCGGCGTCCTTGGGGTAGATCACCTGCGGGCCGCGGGGCATCGACATCACGTAGTCGATCAGCAGGGGGCGCAGCACCAAAAACTGCGCGCCGCTGCTGGATTTGACGACGCTGCCCTGCTCGAGCCCGATCAGCGCGTCGTGTGCGATGGATCCGCGGTGGGTGTGGAACTCGGCGCCGGGAGTGAGGCACATCGTGTAGTGCCGGCCCTTGGCGTCGGTGAGTTGAACCCGCTCGCCAGCGGTAAACGGGCCGGTTGCGGACACGCCGTCTAGCGTGCCAGCCGACTCGCCGCGGCGGGTGCTTGGGGGTTGTCGGCGGCCGGTCCTAGGCTGCGCTCATGACGGACCAGCCGGACGGACGCGGGCGCCCAGCCTCGAAACCGGCGCTGTCGCCGTCGCGCGCGGCCGACTTCAAGCAGTGCCCGTTGCTGTACCGGTTCCGCGCGATCGACCGGTTGCCCGAGGTGCCGTCGACGGCGCAGCTGCGCGGGTCGGTGGTGCACGCGGCCCTCGAGCAGCTCTACGGACTGCCCGCCGCGGAGCGCGGGCCGGACACCGCGGGCGCGCTGGTCGAGCCCGCCTGGGAGCGGGTGATCGCCGCCGAACCCGACCTGGCCGGCGACGTCGATCCCGACCAGCGCGCTCAGTTGCTGGCGGACGCGCGTGCGCTGCTCGCCGGCTATTACCGGCTGGAGGACCCGACCCGGTTCGACCCGCAATGCTGCGAGGAGCGCGTCGAGGTCGAGCTCGCCGACGGCACGCTGCTGCGCGGCTTCATCGACCGGATCGACGTCGCGGCCACCGGTGAGGTCCGGGTGGTCGACTACAAGACCGGCAAGGCGCCGCCCGCCGCGCGGGCGCTGGCCGAGTTCAAGGCGATGTTTCAGATGAAGTTCTACGCGGTGGCGCTGTTGCGTTCCCGCGGTGTGCTGCCCACCCGGCTGCGCATCATCTATCTGGCCGACGGCCAGGTTCTGGATTACGCGCCGGAGCACGAGGAACTGCTGCGCTTCGAGAAGACGCTGATGGCGATCTGGCGCGCCATCCAATTCGCGGCGCCGACGGGCGATTTCCGGCCCAGCCCGTCGAGGTTGTGCGACTGGTGCCCCCACCAGCAGCACTGCCCGACGTTCCGCGGAACGCCACCGCCCTACCCCGGTTGGCCGGATCTCGCCGGTGCGCAAGGTATTTCGCACCCCACCGAACCGGCGGCATGATCGGATGCTTTTGCCGTCGCCTGCCGTCGGCGGGCTCCGGTCTTCGCATCGGCCGACTCAGCCTGGACACCCGCGGGGAAATTCCGGTGAAACCGCTGCGCGCCCGGGCATGGGTGGCGCGTCCGGGTACGCGAGTCCGATGGCGGCGACCCGCCGCGCCCGGCTCCGCCGCGCTTGCGATCGCCGCGAGTCCGATGGCGGCGACCCGCCGCGCCCGGCTCCGCCGCGCTTGCGATCGCCGCGAGTCCGATGGCCGCGACCCGCCGCGCCCGGCTCCGCCGCGCTTGCGATCGCCGCTAGTCGGTCAGCGGCGACATCTCCTGCAGCAGGGTGGGGATCAACTCGCTGACGGTGGGGTGGATGTGCATGGTGCGCGCCAGCGTGGTGTACGGCGCCTTGGCCGACATGACGTCCAGGATGGCGTGAATCGCCTCGTCGCCGCCGACCCCGAGGATCGCCGCGCCCAAGATCTCGTCGGTCTCGGCGTCCACCACCACCTTCATAAAGCCTTGCGTCTCACCCTTTTCCACCGCCCTGCCGACCCGCGTCATCGGGCGCTTGCCGACCAACGCCTTGCGGCCGGACGCGCGGACCTGGCTCACGCTCATCCCGGCGCGCCCCAATGGCGGGTCGATGTAGAGCGCGTAGGTGGTGATGCGGTCGCTGACCCGGCGCGGGTCGTCGTCGAGCAGGTTGGCGGCGACGATCTCGAAGTCGTTGTACGAGGTGTGGGTGAAGGCGCCCTTGCCGTTGCAGTCGCCCATCGCCCAGATGTGATCGACGCTGGTCTTGAGCTGGTCGTCGACCACGACGTAGCCGCGGGCGTCGGTCTGCACGCCGGCCGCCTCCAGGCCGAGGTCGTCGGTGTTGGGTTGTCGCCCGACCGCCACCAGCAGATGGGTCCCGGCGATGGGGGCGGCGCGGGCTCCGGGGGTGAGTTCAAACCCCTTGTGGGTCTTGGCGATTCGCACGTCATCGGCGCCGACGACGACGTCGATCCCCTCGGCCTCCAGGATCTCCCTGACGGTGGCCGAAACGTCCTCGTCCTCGCGGGACGCCAGCCGCGGGCCCCGCTCGACCACCGTCACCCGCGCCCCGAAGCGCCGGTACATCTGCGCGAACTCCAGCGCGATGTAGCTGCCGCCGAGGACGACGAGATGGTCTGGCAGCGTGTCGAGTTCGAGGATCGACACGTTGGTGAGGAACTCGACGTCGGACAGCCCCGGAACGTCCGGCACCACCGCGCGGCCGCCGACGTTGAGAAAGATGCGGTCGGCGTGCAGCTGGTCGCCGTTCACGCTGACGGTGTGCGGGTCGTCAAACCGGGCGTGACCGCGAAAGACGGTGCAGCCCGCCATGCCGTCCAACCAGCTCTCGATGCCCTTGCGGTCGGCGAGCATGATGTCGTCCTTGCGCGCCTTGACTTTCGCCATGTCCACGCGGACGGGGCCTGTCCCCACGCCGTATTCCGCTCCGCGCCGGGCCAGGTGCGCCGCGTGCGCGCTGGCCACCAGGGTCTTGGTCGGGATGCATCCGGTGTTGACGCAGGTGCCGCCGATGAGTTTGCGCTCGATGACCGCGACGCGCTGCCCGGCCGCGGTCAGCCGTCCCGCCAAGGGAGGGCCGGCCTGCCCGGCACCGATGATGATCGCATCGAAATGCGTTGTCACTTAACCGCCGTCAGCAGGTACTCCGTCAGCACGTGACCCGTCACCGCAACGATGGCGAACGCGCCGAGGACCGCGACCGCGTCCTCGAGCAGCGCGATCGGCAGGTCCCTACCGGCCACGGCGGCCAGCCGTTTGCGCGCCTGATAGCCACCGAGGGTGCCGAGAACCGCCCCGATGACGCCCGCGCCGAGCGCGGAGACGGTCCAGTGCGGCCACGCGCCCAATACCGCGCCGGCCAACCCGCCCGTGATGATCCGGGCGGCGAAGATCGGTGGCGCCGTGCGCGCCGGCGTCTTGGGCAGCTTGTCGTTGACCAGCTCGCCGACGGCTAGAACAGTGAAGACGATGACCGTGATGATGCTGGCCATCCAGGACGCCCACGTGCCGTGCACGTCAATCCAACCTAGGTAGGCGCCCCAGGCGACCACGGCGGGGGCCGTCAGCGAACGCAACCCGGCGACGACACCGATCAGTAAAGCCAGCAGCAGAATAAGCGCGTGTGTCATGAAGACCCTCCCGGGGGACTAGACAATGACGGGGGCGTCCACCTTTCAGCAGCCCTAGGCGGACGCTAACACAGCCGCGACCCAACCACCCGTTGGTCTAGAACCGGCAGAACCTGATGTCGGACGCCAGGATCGCCTTGGCCCCGATGGCGGCGAGCTCGTCCATGATCTCGTTGACGCCGCGACGCGGCACCAGGGCGCGAATCGCCACCCAGTCCGGATCGGCGAGGGGGGCGATGGTCGGTGACTCCAGTCCGGGGGTGATCGACGTGGCGCGATCCAACACCGAACGCGGGCAGTCGTAATCGAGCATCAGGTACTGCTGGCCGAACACCACGCCTTGGACCCTCGCGATCAATTGATCGCGAGCGGCTCTGGCCGCGTCGTCGCCGTCGTGATCGGTGCGCTCGATCAGCACCGCTTCCGAATCGCACAGCGGCTCCCCGAAGGCCACCAGGTCATGCAGGCTCAGGGTGCGCCCGGAGCCCACCACGTCGGCGATGGCGTCGGCCACGCCCAGCTGCACCGAGATCTCCACGGCGCCGTCGAGCCTGATGACCGTGGCCTCAATCCCCTTGTCGGCCAGATCCTTTCGCACCAGATTCGGGTACGCGGTGGCGATCCTTTTGCCGGCCAGGTCGGCCGACGTCCAGTCGCGCCCCGCTGGGCCGGCGTACCGAAAGCTCGACGACCCGAAACCCAGCGCCAGGCGTTCGCGCACCGGCGCATCCGAGTCGAGCACCAGGTCGCGTCCGGTGATGCCGAAATCCAGCTCCCCTGAACCCACGTAGATGGCAATGTCCTTGGGCCGTAAGAAAAAGAACTCGACCTGGTTGACCGGGTCGATGACGGTGAGGTCCTTGGAATCGGTGCGGCGCCGGTAACCGGCCTCCGCGAGGATCTCGCTGGCCGGCTCGCTGAGCGTGCCTTTGTTGGGAACCGCAACGCGCAGCATGCTCACAACTTCCGATAGACGTCGTCGAGGGACAGTCCGCGCGCGATCATCAGCACCTGCGTCCAGTACAGCAACTGGCTGATCTCCTCGGCCAGCGCGTCGTCGGTTTCGTGCTCGGCGGCCAGCCACACCTCGCCGGCCTCCTCCAGAATCTTCTTGCCCAGCCCGTGCACGCCCCCGTCCAGCGCGGCGACCGTGCCGCTGCCGGACGGCCGGGTGCGGGCACGCTCGCCGAGTTCGGCGAACAGATCCTCGAAGGTCTTCACGGCCAGCGATTGTTCCATGTGCCGACCGGCAAAGTCACTCGGGTTTCACCCGCGAGCGTGCGCAGATCGCCAGTATCAGCGGCGTGTCGTCGTACAGACGCGCACGCTCGCGACCACGAAGGCTCAGTCCTCCGGGTTGTAGCCGAGGTTGGGGGCGAGCCAGCGCTCGGCTTCCTTCAGGGTCCAGCCCTTACGCCTCGCGTAGTCGGCGACCTGGTCCTGGCCCATCCGACCGACCACGAAGTACTGCGATTGCGGGTGCGAGAAGTACCAGCCGCTGACGGCGGCGCCGGGCCACATCGCCATCGACTCCGTCAGCTCGATGCCCGTCCGCTCCTTGACGTCCATCAACTTCCACAGCGTGACCTTCTCGGTGTGCTCCGGGCAGGCCGGGTAGCCGGGGGCGGGGCGGATGCCCCTGTACTTCTCGCCGATGAGTGCCTCGTTGTCCAGCTGCTCGTCCGGCTGGAATCCCCAGAACTCCTTGCGGACCCGTTGGTGCATCCGTTCGGCGAAAGCCTCGGCCAGCCGGTCGGCGATCGACTCCAGCAGGATCGCGCTGTAGTCGTCGACGGCGGCCTTGAACTCCGCGATCTTTTCCTGGCTGCCGAGCCCCGCGGTAACGGCGAAGGCACCGACGTAGTCGGCCAGCCCGGTGTCCTTGGGCGCGATGTAGTCGCCGAGGCACCGGTTCGGGATGCCGTCCCGGTGCTCGCCCTGCTGGCGCAGGTTGTGCAGCGTGGTCAGCACCTCGGTACGGGTGTCGTCGGTGTACACCTCGATGTCGTCGCCGACCGCGTTCGCCGGGAAGAACCCGATCACCCCGTTGGCGGTCAGCCACTTCTCCTTGATCAGGGTGTCGAGCATCTCCTGGGCGTCGTCGTACAGCTTGCGGGCCGCCTCGCCCGAGACCGGGTTGTTGAGGATGTCGGGGAAGCGGCCCTTCATCTCCCAGGCGTTGAAGAACGGCTGCCAGTCGATGTACTCGCGCAACTCGGCGAGGTCGTAGTCAGGAAATTCGCGCACGCCCAGGCCCTGGGCGGGCACCGGCGGCGTGTAGCCGTCCCAGTCGATCGGCGTCCGGTTCGCGCGGGCCTTCTCCAGCGTCAGCATCGGCCGCTCGTTCTTCTGAGAGTGCCGTTCGCGAAGCGATGCGTAGTCCTTCTCGGTGGCCTCCAGCAGCGCCGGGCGCTGCTTGTCGTCGAGGAGCGCCGCGGCAACCGGCACCGAGCGGGACGCGTCCTTGACCCAGACCACCGGACCGCTACGGCGCGGCGACACCTTCACCGCGGTATGGGCGCGCGAGGTGGTCGCGCCACCGATGAGAAGCGGCATCTGAAGCCCCTCGCGTTCCATCTCGACCGCGAAGTTGACCATCTCGTCCAGCGACGGGGTGATCAGGCCGGACAGCCCGATGATGTCGGCGTTGTGCTCCCTCGCCGCGTCCAGGATCTTCTGCGCGGGCACCATCACCCCGAGGTCGATGACTTCAAAGTTGTTGCACTGCAGGACGACCCCGACGATGTTCTTGCCGATGTCGTGGACGTCGCCCTTGACCGTCGCCATGATGATCGTGCCGTTGGTGTCCTTCCCCCCAGAAACACCACCCGCGCCGGATTCTTCCTTCTCCGCCTCGATGTACGGCAGCAGGTACGCGACGGCCTTCTTCATCACGCGGGCCGACTTCACGACCTGGGGCAGGAACATCTTGCCGGAGCCGAAGAGGTCACCGACGACGTTCATGCCGTCCATCAGCGGGCCCTCGATCACCTCGATCGGGCGGCCACCCGCCGCGGCGATCTCTGCCCGCAATTCCTCGGTGTCGGCATCGACGTGGGCGTCGATGCCCTTGACCAGGGCATGCGTGATCCGCTCGCGGACCGGCAGGCTGCGCCACTCGGCCGCCGCAGGGTCCTCGGACTTCTCCGAGCTGTTGAACCGTTCGGCGATCTCCAGGAGCCGTTCGGCCGCATCCTCGCGACGGTTCAGGACGACGTCCTCGATCCGGTCCCGCAGCTCGGGGTCGATCGAGTCGTAGGGCACCAGCGCACCGGCGTTGACGATGCCCATGTCCAGGCCCGCCTTGATGGCGTGGAACAGGAACACCGAATGGATCGCCTCGCGGACGGGGTTGTTGCCCCGGAACGAGAACGACACGTTCGAGATACCACCGGAGAGGTGCACCCCGGGAAGGTTCTCCTTGATCCAGGCGCAGGCCTCGATGAAGTCGATCCCGTAGGTCGCGTGCTCCTCGATACCGGTCGCCAGCGCGAAGCAGTTCGGGTCGAAGATGATGTCCTCGGCCGGGAAGCCGACCTCTTCGGTCAGGATCCGGTAGGCGCGCCCGCAGATCTCCTTGCGGCGCTCCAGGTTGTCGGCCTGCCCCTGTTCGTCAAAGGCCATCACGACCACCGCGGCGCCGTACTTGCGGCACAGCCGTGCCTCGCGGATGAACTTCTCCTCGCCCTCCTTCATGGAGATCGAGTTGACGATCGGCTTGCCCTGCACGTTCTTCAGGCCCGCCTCGATGACCTCCCACTTGGAGGAGTCGATCATCACCGGAACCCGGCTGATGTCCGGCTCGGCCGCGATCAGCTTGGTGAACCGGTCCATCGCGGCGACGCCGTCGATCATGCCCTCGTCCATGTTGATGTCGATGACCTGCGCACCGACCTCGACCTGCTGCAGCGCGACCGACAGGGCGGTGTCATAGTCCTCGGCCTTGATCAGGTTGCGGAACCGGGCCGAACCGGTGATGTTGGTGCGCTCACCGATGTTGACGAACAGGGAATCGTCGGTGATGTTGAGCGGCTCCAGTCCCGACAGCCGGGTGGCCACCGGAATCTCCGGCACCTCGCGCGGCGGCTTGCCCTCGACGACCTTGGCGATCTCTGCGATGTGCGGCGGCGCCGTCCCGCAACACCCACCGACCAGGTTGACCAGGCCGGCCTCGGCGAAGTCGGCGATGTAGCCCGCCTGGCGCTCGGGGGACTCGTCGTATTCGCCGAAGGCGTTGGGCAGGCCGGCGTTCGGGTAGCAAGAGACGAAGGTGTCCGCGATCCGCGACACCTCGGCGATGTAGGGCCTCATCTCCGGCGCGCCCAGCGCGCAGTTGAGGCCCACCGCGAGCGGCTTGGCGTGCCTGATCGAGTTCCAGAACGCCTCGGTGACCTGACCGGACAACGTCCGCCCGGAAGCGTCGGTGATGGTGCCCGAGATGATCACCGGCCAGCGGCGCCCGCGCTCCTCGAACAGCGTCTCGACGGCGAACACCGCCGCCTTGGCGTTCAGCGAGTCGAAGATCGTCTCGATGATCAGCAGGTCGGCACCGCCGTCGACCAGGCCGTTGGCGGCCTCGAGGTAGGCGGCCACCAGCTGGTCGTAGGAGACGTTGCGGGCCCCGGGGTCGTTGACGTCCGGCGAGATCGACGCGGTCCGCGTCGTCGGCCCGATTGCGCCGGCCACGTAACGGGGCTTCTCCGGGGTGCTGAATTCGTCGGCGGCCTTGCGGGCCAACGCTGCGCCGGCGTAGTTCAACTCGTAGCTCAGGTCCGACATGTCGTAATCGGAGAGCGAGATCGCGTTCGCGTTGAACGTGTTGGTCTCCAGGATGTCGGCGCCCGCCTCGAGATACTCGCGGTGGATCCCGGCGATGATCTGCGGCTGCGTCAGGTTGAGCAGGTCGTTGTTGCCCTGCAGAGCGGTCGGCCATTCCGTGAACCGGTCGCCGCGGTAGCCGGCCTCGTCCGGCCGGTCGCGCTGGATCGCCGTGCCCATCGCCCCGTCGATCACCATGATCCGCCGGCGCAGAGCAGTCGTCAGTTCGTCGGTGCAGTCGGGGCGGATGTTCGGCACGAAGGCCTCTGATTCAACGGCGTTCACGTACGTCCCTTCCATAGCGGAAGGCGTCCTTGACTCTGCCGAGCGTGGCGGCTACCGGCCGGGGCCGGAGAACCGTTGCAACGCCTCTCGACCAGAAAAGTCTACGTGGTCCCCCCACGTCTGGACGCCCAACTCATCGCCGCGATGGACAACTCACGGATCCTGTCGGCGATGTGATAGTTACCAAGGTTAACCAGTCTGCAGCCGGACGTATTTCTGAGCGATGTTCGTTGGCCGCAGTCACGCCACAAGGATAGTCGTCCTATGCAATCGGCCAGAGGCTTACAGGTCTTTGCCAGGCAAGCCGCGCGGAACGGCGCAGACGGTTTGCGGCAGGCCGTACGCTGATTCTGTGACCCTGCCGGATCGTGCCCCGGAAGCCTCTGCGCTGCCCGAACTGCACAACACCGTCGTCGTGGCGGCGTTCGAAGGCTGGAACGACGCCGGCGACGCGGCCAGTGACGCGCTCGAGCACCTGGATGCCATCTGGGAGGCCGACCCGATCGTCGAGATCGACGACGAGGCCTACTACGACTATCAGGTGAATCGCCCGGTCATCCGGCAAATCGACGGGGTGACCCGGGAGCTGGTGTGGCCGGCGATGCGGATCACCCACTGCCGGCCCCCGGGCAGCGACCGCGACGTCGTATTGATGCACGGCGTCGAGCCCAACATGCGCTGGCGCACGTTCTGCGCCGAGTTGCTGGCCATCGCCGACAAGCTCAACGTCGACACGGTCGTCATCCTCGGGGCGCTGCTGGCCGACACCCCGCATACCCGGCCGGTGCCGGTTTCGGGCGCGGCCTACTCCCCCGAGTCGGCGAAGCGGTTCGGCCTCGAGGAAACCCGCTACGAGGGCCCGACCGGGATCGCCGGGGTGTTCCAGGATGCCTGCGTGGCCGCCGGGATCCCCGCCGTGACGTTCTGGGCGGCCGTGCCGCACTACGTGTCCAACCCGCCGAACCCGAAGGCGACGGTGGCGCTGCTGCGCCGCGTCGAGGACGTGCTGGACATCGAGGTGCCGCTGGGCGACCTGCCGGCGCAGGCCGAGGAGTGGGAGCAGGCGATCACCGAGATGGCAGCCGAGGACGAGGACCTGGCCGAGTACGTGTCGTCGCTGGAGCAGCGCGGCGACGCCGAGGTCGACATGAACGAGGCCCTGGGCAAGATCGACGGCGACGCGCTGGCGGCGGAGTTCGAGCGCTACTTGCGCCGCCGGCGCAAATAAACCCGCGACTAGCCGGGCGTTGAACCCTGATTTTCGCGCAACGACTCCACGTTGAACGCGGACATGGACCGGCCGAGCGCGGCGACCTCGGCGTCCATCCGGGGTAACAACTCGGCGGTGATCCGCCGGATGGGAAACTCGCCGATCGGGGTGGACAGCACCGGCTTCAGCCAGCGGACCAGGCCGACCCATTGCGGGCAGTAGATCCTGCTCCGGCGGCCCTCGATGCCCTTGACGAGCGCGTCCGCGCACTCGTCGACGGTGGTGGTCTTGTTGAGCGGCCACGGCAGCCTCGCGATCATTTCGCCGAAGGCGGGGATGTCGGCCTTGCTGTCGCGGACCAGCGCGGTGTCGATCCAGGACATGTGCGCCGAGCCGACGCTGACGTCGCGGTAGCCGACCTCCAGCCGCAGCGCGTTGGCGAAGATCTCGATGCCGGCCTTGGAGGCGTTGTACGGCGCCAGGCCCGGGGCCGCCGCGTACGCGGCCAGCGACGAGACGATCAGCACATACCCGCGGCGGTCGATCACCGACGGCAGCGTGGCCCGCACGGTGTGAAACACGCCGAGGACGTTGACGTCCAGCACCCGTTTGAACGCCGCCGGGTCGACGTGCAGCACCGACCCGTAGCTGGCGATGCCGGCGTTGGCCACGACGACGTCGATGCCGCCGAAGCGTTCGACGGCCTTGGCGGCCACGGCCTGCATGGCGGGCAGGTCGCGCACGTCGGCGACCGCGGTGAGCACCCGGTCCTCGCCGAGTTCGGCGGCGACCGCCGCCAGTTCGGCCTGGTCCAGATCGGTCAGCACCAGCCTGGCGCCCTTGTTGCGCAGGCGGCGGGCGACCTCGGCGCCGATCCCCCGCGCACCGCCGGTGATGAAGACGACTTTGCCGTGCAGCGACATCATGGGCGAAACGTACCCTCTTTACAACTGCACTCCCAGCAGGGCGTCGACCGCCGTCGTCACCAGCTTCGGCGCCGCGGCGTCGTGACCCCCGTACTCCAGCGCGTCGGTGGCCCAACCATCCAGCGCGGCAAGGGCTTTCGGGGTGTCGAGGTCGTCGGCCAAATAGCGGCGGACCCGGCCGATGACGTCGGTGGCGTCCGGGGCGGCCGGCAGGGCGGTCGCCGCACGCCAGCGCCCCAGCCGAGCGGTCGCGTCGTCGAGCACTTCGGAGCTCCAGAACCGGTCCGCGCGGTAGTGCCCGGCCAGCAGGCCCAGCCGGATGGCAACCGGCTCAATGCCTTTCGCGCGCAGATTCGACACCAGCACCAGGTTGCCGCGGCTCTTGGACATCTTGTGCCCCTCCCAGCCGATCATCCCGGCGTGCACATAGTGCCGGGCGAATCGCCGTTCCCCGCGGACACATTCGGCGTGGGCGGCGGTGAATTCGTGGTGCGGGAAGATCAGGTCGCTGCCCCCGCCCTGGATGTCCAGGCCGCTGCCGATGCGGCTGAGCGCGATCGCCGCGCACTCGACGTGCCAGCCGGGCCGGCCGGCGCCGAACGGTGAGGGCCAGCTCGGCTCGCCCGGCCGCGCGGCGCGCCACAGCAGGGCGTCGAGCTCGTCGGTCTTGCCGGGACGGCGGGGGTCGCCGCCACGCTCGGCGAACAGCTGCAGCATGGTGTCGCGGTCGTAGCCCGATTCGTAGCCGAACTGCGGGGTGGCGTCCGCGCGGTAGTAAATGTCGGGGTATTCGCCGTCGAGGACGTAAGCGGCACCGGACGCGAGCATTTTCTCGACGAGTTCGACCACCTCGGCGATCGCCTCGGTCGCCCCGACGTACTCCCGCGGCGGCAGGATCCGCAGCGCCGTCATGTCCTCGCGAAACAGGGCGACCTCGCGGTCGCCCAGCTCGCGCCAGTCGACACCGTCGCGCTCGGCGCGCTCCAGCAGGGGGTCGTCGATGTCGGTGACGTTCTGCACGTAGTGCACGTCGTGACCGAGGTCCAGCCATTGCCTTTGCACCAGGTCGAAGGCCAGGTAGGTGGCCGCGTGGCCCAGGTGTGTGGCGTCGTAGGGGGTGATCCCGCAGACGTACATGGTGGCCTTCGACCCGGCCGCCACCGGGCGCACCTGCCGGTCGGAGGTGTCATACAGCCGCAACTCGGGACCGCGCCCCGGGACCACCGGGACCTGTGCGGAAGACCACGCCTGCATAACGTCGACTCTAAACGCGGGCGCGGTCAGTGAAATTCCTGGCGGATGGCGCCGAGCAGGATCGGCGCCAGCTCCGCGCGGCACATGACGAAGTCCGGCAGGTACGGGTCGAGCTGGTTGTAGCGCAGCGGCGAGCCGTCCAGCCGCGAGGCGTGCATGCCGGCGGCCATCAGCACCCCGGCCGGGGCCGCCGAGTCCCATTCCCACTGGCCGCCCGCGTGCACGTAGGCGTCGACGTCGCCGTCGATGACGGCCATCGCCTTGGCGCCCGCCGAGCCGATCGCGACGGGCTGGATGTGCAGCGTCTGGCGCATGCGGTACAGCACCGCGGGCGGCCGCGTGGCACTGACGGCGATCCGGATGGTTCCCGGGATGCCGGTGCGCGCGGCGTCGGCGGTCACGGTGTCGCTGCGGTACACCGTGTTTCCGCGGGCGGGCAACGCGACCGCCGCGTCGGTGATCTCGCGCTGCCCGTCGGTGGGGCGCTGCCACAGCGCGATGTGGACCGCCCAGTCGTCGCGGCCGGGCGTGGAGAACTCGCGGGTGCCGTCGAGTGGGTCGACGATCCATACCCGGTCGTGATTCACCCGGGACAGATCGTCGTAGGCCTCCTCGCTGAGCACGGCGTCGCCGGGCCGTTCGGCCCGCAGCCGGCGCAGGATCAGCGCGTTCGCCAGGCTGTCACCCGCGTCGCCGAGCACCCAGGGATGGCCGAATCCGACCTCCTCGCGCACCTTCAGCAACAGCTCCCCCGCGTCGGCGGCGAGTTCGGCGGCCAGCGCGGCGTCCGTCAGATCGGACGGGTCCTCCGCGCCGTTGGTCACCGGTTCAGTATCGCCGACGACGATCCCCGCGTGGACCGATGGCGGGGCGCCTGCGATCCCCGCGCCGCCCGATGGCGACGACCCGCGCTAAAAGGCCGGCCACGGAATCGGGCGGTGGCGGTTGGGCGTGGGCATGATCGGGTTGTCCAGCAGCGCGAGCGCGCGCCCGCGCAGCGCCGCGACTTCCGCCCGCGTGATGTGCCCGGCCAGTTCGTCGCAGAGCGGGCCGGTGAGGGCCTCGGCGAGCCCGGCGATCGCCTCGCACGTGTCGTCGTCGATCGGCTTGCCCGCCCAGCCCCACAGGACCGTGCGCAGCTTGTTCTCCACATGCAGGGACACTCCGTGGTCGACGCCGTAGATGTGGCCCTCCAGGTCGCGCAGGACGTGGCCGCCCTTGCGGTCGGCATTGTTGATCAGGACGTCGAACACCGCCATGCGCCACAACCGAATGTCGTCGGCGTGCACCAGGACGACCTCGTCGCCGGCGTAGTCGTAGGCCCGCAGCACCGGCAGATAGCCCGGCCGCACTTTGTTGGCGGGAAACAGATCGACCAGGTCCGGCCCCGGCGGCGGGTCGGAGTCGGCCGCGTCGCCGGCCTGCTCCACCCACAGCTGCAGCATGCCCGGACCCGCCGGCCCGTGGCGAATGATGGTGTGGGGCACGATGTTCCACCCCAATTGCGTCGCGATCCGGTACGCGGCGAGTTCGCGGCCGGCCAGGGTTCCGTCCGGGAAGTCCCACAGCGGCGCCTCGCCCGAGACCGGCTTGTAGACGCAGTGCACGCTGGATTCGCCCAGCGTCGATTCGCACAGAAAGGTGGCGTTGCTGGCTGAGCGGATGCGCCCGAGGACCGTCAGCTCGCCGTCCCGCAGCACCTCCCGCTCGACGGCCCCGCTATTCCTCGGGGTCATCGTCGGGCCCGAGAAGCGCGCTCCGCTTATAGCCGTTGGTGCGCGCGCAGATGTGGCCCTCAGGGTCCAGCGGTTCGTCGCACAGGGGGCATGGCGGGCGCCCGGCGGAGATCACGCGATTGGACCGGGTGGCGAACTGGCGTGCCGACTCCGGCGTCAAGAACACCCGCACCGCGTCGGGCCCCTCCTCGGTGTCGTCGAGCACCACGGAGGCGTCGAACTCGGCGTCGGTGACGGCCAGCAACTCGACCACCACCGTCTGCGCTTCCGAATCCCAGCCGAGTCCCATGGTCCCGACCCGAAACTCCGCGTCGACGGGCGTGATCAACGGGTTGAGGTCCTCGATCTCGGCGGGCTCCGGGGGCACCGGCGTGCCGAACCTGCGATTCACCTCGAGCAGCAACGCACCGATGCGCTCGGCGAGCACCGCCACCTGTTGCTTCTCCAAGATCACCGACACCACCCGCGAATCGCCCACCGCCTGGATGTAGAAGGTGCGGTTTCCGGGCTGACCGACGGTCCCGGCCACGAAGCGGTCGGGCGTGCGGAAGACGTGGATTGCGCGGGCCATGGCACCTCCAAAATACCGGCTGTTGCCGCTGCCGTGCGATTCGATTGCCCCGCCAGAGCGGAATTAAGCGTGATTAGTCCGCGGATCCGCCGACCACCGCGTCGCTCGTCGGTACGGCGCCGTTCGGCCCAGTTTGCGCCTCGCCCTTCGGATCACCCTGAGCCTCATCGCCCTTGGATTCGCCCTTCGGTGGCGGCCCGGCCCGCAACGCGGCGGACAGCCGCGCGCCGGTGTGGTTGACGTGCAACACGAACGGCCGCAACGGGGTGTAGCGGATCACGGTCACCGACCCGGGGTCGGCGGTGACGCGCTGGAATCCGTCGAGGTGCATACCGTAGGCGTCGGCGACGACGGACTTGATGACGTCACCGTGGGTGCACGCGACCCAGAGCGCGTCGCCGCCGTGGTCGCCGGCCAACCGCCGGTCATGCTCGCGGATTGCCGCGACGGCACGCGCCTGAACCTGCGCCAGGCCCTCGCCGCCCGGAAACACCGCGGCGCTCGGATGGGCCTGGACCACCGCCCACAAGGGCTCCTTGGTCAGCTCGCCGATCTTGCGGCCGGTCCAGTCCCCGTAGTCCACCTCGGCGAGTCGGTCGTCGATCACCGGCTCGAGGCACAGCGCCTCGGCGAGCGGCTCGACGGTGCGCCGGCACCGCAGCAACGGCGAGCTGACGAGAGCCCGGATCGGCAGGTCGCCGATGCGGTCGATCAGCCCGGCGGCCTGCTCGCGACCCTTGTCGTCCAGGTCGACGCCCTCGGAACGGCCGGCCAGTACGCCGGCGGTGTTTGAGGTCGAGCGGCCGTGCCGTAACAGGATGACGGTCACGACGACGACCGTACAGGGAAGGGAGATGAGGGGCCCGATGGCGGCGACCCGCCGCGCCCGGCTACGCCGCGCTTGCGGTCGGCGCTAGCCCGATGGCGGCGACCCGCCGCGCCCGGCTACGCCGCGCTTGCGGTCGGCGCTAGCCCGATGGCGGCGACCCGCCGCGCCCGGCTACGCCGCGCTTGCGGTCGGCGCTAGCGGCTTACCGGTACCGCGTGCGCGACGGAATCGCGCACCGCGGCCGTCAGGCTGCGCTCGTCGGTGAGGTCGATGTCGACCAGGCCGCGGACCGCCCTGGCCACCACGTCTTCGGCCTGCGGAACGGGGCCCGCAAGGCGCGGCCGGTAAATTTCTACGACGAGGGATCGGTGCTCTATGTGGAAGGAAAAACTGCGCCCATCACCGACTTGGCCGTAGCCGCTGGCGAAGATTCCCGCGGAGATCTCTTCGACAGCAAACTCATTCTCCGCGGTATGCCGGTCCACAATGACGGTCATGACGCGACGATACCTCTCCAGTCCGACCCGATGCAGGCAACATGGCCATATTGGGTGCGAAACCGTTCCTTAAAATTTAACGTTCCCGCAGGTGACGCGAAGGAAAATAATTGCTGCAACGGCATAGGTGGACGAGACATCCAGTTCAGCACCGTTTGGTCGGGGTGGCGATTTTGCTGGCGGTGACGACGGGAAGCGCCGGTTGCTCCGCGAGTCAGTTCCACAGCGCGCCACCGACCATCGAACCGGCCCAGCCCGCGGCGTCGCCGCCCGCGTCCCAGACCCCGGCCGGTGCGGTGCTCCCGCTGGGCGGTCACGCCGCGGCGGCGATCTTCGACGGCGCCACGCGGCAACTGGCCGTCCTGGCGCCGGGCGCCGACCCGGCCGGACCCGCCACCGTGACCGAGTTCGGCGATCCGCGCGTGCCGCCGCGGGTGATCGGCCTGCCGGGTCCGGCGAGCGCGCTGACCGGCGACGGCCACGGCACCGCCTACCTGGCCGGCCGCGGCGGTTATCTCGTCGTCGACCTGGCCGCGGCCCACGCCACCCAGGTGCCCGTCGCCAACGCTCCGCAGACCGATTTCACCGCGATCGCCCAGCGCGCCGACGGCACGCTCGTGCTGGGCACCGCCGACGGGGCGGTCTACACCTTTGCCTCCCGGACGCCGGACTCGGTCAAGACGGCCACCATCGCAAGCCGGAACAAGATCTTCGCGCGCGTGGATGCCCTTGCCGCACAAGGGAACACCACGGTGGTGCTGGACCGGGGCCAGACCTCGGTGACCGCGATCGGCGCCGGCGGTCATGTCGAGCAGGCGCTGCGGGCCGGCGAGGGCGCGACCACCCTGGCCGCCGACCCGCTGGGCCGGGTGCTCGTGGCCGACACCCGCGGCGGGCAACTGCTGGTGTACGGCGTCGACCCGCTGATCCTGCGCCAGGCCTACCCGGTGCGGCAGTCCCCGTACGGGCTGGCCGGTTCGCGCGGGCTCGCCTGGGTGTCCCAGACCGCTTCCAACGTCGTCATTGGTTACGATCTGTCAACCGGAATTCCCGTCGAAAGGGTGCGATACCCCACCGTGCAGCAGCCGAACTCGCTGGCTTTTGACGAAGCGTCGGGCACCTTGTACGTGGTGTCGGGATCGGGTGCGGGTGTCCAGGTCATCGAGCACGCGGCGGGTGCGCCGTGACGGCGCCGCGGTGGAGCCGGCTGCCCGCGGGGTGGGCGGCGGAGATGTCGGACGACTACGAGTGGATACCGCTGCGCCTGCCGCCGGAAGTGACCCGGCTCAGCGCGTCGATCCGGCTGTCCATCGAGGCCGAGTATCGCGGTTGGGAGCTGACGCGGGTGCGCCTCTACACCGACGGCAGCAGGCGGGTTTTGTTGCGCCGCAAAAAGTCTCGTCTCGAAAGCCGGCGACCCGAGCAACCGGAATTGTGATGTACCGGCTCACCCGCCGGCTGTTTTTTCTGGTCCCACCCGAGCGCATCCACACGCTGGTCTTCGCGATCCTGCGCGGCGTCACGGCCGCGGCCGCGGGGCGCCGGCTGCTGCACCGACTGATCGGCCCCACCGATCCGGTGCTGGCCAGCACGGTGTTCGGCGTGCGCTTTCCGGCACCGCTCGGCCTGGCCGCCGGCTTCGACAAGGACGGCCTGGGCCTGCTCACCTGGGGAGCGCTGGGTTTCGGGTACGCCGAGGTCGGCACGGTCACCGCGCAGCCCCAGCCCGGCAACCCCGGCCCCCGCCTGTTCCGGCTGCCCGCGGACCGAGCGCTGC
Organism: Mycobacterium terramassiliense; assembly: GCF_900157385.1. Classification (GTDB taxonomy): domain Bacteria; phylum Actinomycetota; class Actinomycetes; order Mycobacteriales; family Mycobacteriaceae; genus Mycobacterium; species Mycobacterium terramassiliense. The sequence goes on along the minus strand of NZ_LT717701.1, from coordinate 2,939,241 downwards.
TGAACCGGATGGGTTTCAACAATCGTGGTGCGGGCGCGCTTGCCCTCCAGCTCGCGCGCCATCGGCCCGAGGTGCCGATCGGCGTCAACATCGGCAAGACGAAGACCACCGCGGCCGCCGATGCCGTCGGCGACTACCGGGCCAGCGCCCGGCTGGTCGGCCCCCTGGCGTCGTACCTGGTGGTCAACGTCAGCTCGCCCAACACGCCCGGCCTGCGGGACCTGCAGGCCGTCGAGGCGCTGCGGCCCATCCTGGAAGGCGTCCTTGCCGAAACCTCCACACCGGTCCTGGTCAAGATCGCGCCCGACGTCTCGGATTCCGACGTCGACGACATCGCGGACCTGGCCGTCGAATTGGGCCTGGCCGGCATCGTCGCCACCAACACCACCGTGTCGCGCGACGGCCTGAGCACACCCGGCGTTGAACGGCTCGGCCCCGGCGGCGTCTCGGGGCCGCCGGTGGCGCACCGGGCCCTCGAGGTGCTGCGCCGGCTCTACGCCCGGGTCGGCGACCGCTTGGTCTTGATCAGCGTGGGCGGCATCGAGACGGCCGACGACGCGTGGGAGCGGATCACCGCGGGCGCCTCACTGCTGCAGGGCTACACGGGCTTCATCTACGGAGGAGGCTCGTGGCCCAAGCGCATTCACGCCGGCATCGCCCGCCGCTTGCACGACGGCGGGTTCGCCTCGCTTAGCGAGGCGGTGGGATCCGAGGCCGTCGGCCCGGACGGACCAACGGGTAGATCAGGCCAGCTTGGGGAGTCCGGGTAGACCTTCTTATTGCGCATGTGTCGATTTAATTCGGTTGATTGCCTTGCAAATACAAGGTTGTGCATCTGTCGAACAACCTGTTAGAAAAGGAGAACGGCCGTTTTCTTTGTCACAATTTTTTTCGACCTTGTGACCGTATGACGTAGTTGCCTGATGGGGATTGTCTTCGAGGGGAGACCACGATGTCGTTTGTACTTGCTGCTCCGGACACGATGGGGACGGTCGCCGGCGACTTGGCGGGCATCGGTTCCACACTGCGGGAGGCCACCGCGGCTGCAGCGGGCCAGACGACCGTAATCACCTCCGCTGCCGCCGACGATGTTTCGCTCGCCATCTCGGACTTGTTCGGCACCTACGGGCAGCAGTTCCAGCAGATGAGCGCTCAGGCGGCGGCATTTCACAACGAGTTTGTGAACGTATTGAACGGCGGAGCGGCGGCCTACCTCAGCACCGAGATCGCCAATGCCCAGCAGGCCATGATCGGCGGCTTCGCCCCCAGCGGCCAAGCCGCGTCCACGCCGATCCTCGGCGGGCTTCTCGGCTTGGGCGGCTCGAGCGGCGGCGGCGGTGTGCTCGGTGGCTTGCTCGGCGGCGGTTCGGGCGGAGGCGGGCTGCTCGGTGGACTGGACGGACTGCTCGGACTGGGCACCGGAGGGGGCGGGCTGCTCGGCGGATTGGGCAGCGGGTTGAACCAGCTCCTGGGCGGCTTCAACAGCATCGGGACGCAATTCGCCAACGGCTTCGGCTCGATATTCTTCAACCCCGCGATCCTCAACGCCTTCCCGACCCTGAGCGACCTCACCGGGCCGATAAACCTCGGCAACTTGACCCCGGGCTTGAGCCTCACCTCGGGACCCCTCGGCGCCCTGTTGGGCCCGACCCTCAACGGCGTCGGACTGGACGTCGGCAATTTCTTCTCCAACGAACTGGCCAACGGAATTACGCTGTCCAACGTTTTCGGGATCGTCCCCGGCCTCGTCCAGGACGTGCCCCTACTCCAGGGTCTTCAGCCTCTGCTGAACTCCTTGCTACCAGGGCTTTTCGGGCCGGCATCGTCGCCGGGCGCGGTTCCCTACCCCAATCCGTACACCGTCCTGGGCGACACGACGGTGTACGACCTGAACCTGATGGGCGCGCAGTTCGCCAGCCATCCGTTCCCGATCCTGAATCAGATTGTCATCAACCAGAATCACTACGCGCAGATTGTCGCCAGCGGGGTCGCGTCCGACCTGCAGGGCTTCCCCGCGAACGTGCCGGCGAACATTCAACTCGCCTTCCAGGGCGCTTCCACCTTCAACCCGGCTGCCATCGGACAGGACTTCGTCAACGGCACCACCGGCTTCTGGGGGACGGTCGGGTCGTCGCTGAACAAGATGGGCTCGGATCTCCAGCTGACGATTCCCACCGCCAGCAACGACATGGCCATGGCCGGCCAAGCGATACAGGCGGGCGACTACTACGGCGCGGTGCAGGACGCCGCACATGCCCCCATCGATCTCTTCATCACGGGATTCGACACCAGCCACTTGGCGATCGGAAGCAATGTCGTCACTGTGATACCTCCCGACTTCCAGCTCACCATCGCGGGTCCGGTCGGGTTGGAGGGCCCGGCCGCCGAGTTGCTCCCCATCCTGACCGCCCTCGGGCAACAGCCGGTGGGCCTGGCCAGCCTGGCCCCCCACGGCTCAATCCCCGGCATGATGTTGGGCAACTTCGCAAACGCGATCGACACCCTCGTCAACGCAAATGTCACAGCGAACTTCGCAGTGAACGTCGGCGCGACCCTGAACCCCATAGGCGTCGGTGCGACTCTAGCTGGCACCGCCATCTTCGGGCTGCCGCTGCAGCTGGGCTTCGCGATACTGGGCCCACCGTTCGCCATGGCGAACGGAATCGCCCAGGGGGCAACGGCCTTCGGGGCCGCGGCGCAGACCGGCAACGTCCTGGGAATGCTGAACGCGATCGGCGACATGCCCGCCTACGCGATGAACGGCTTCCTCAATGGCCAGCTCCTCGTCGACCTGCCGCTGCCGATCGCCGTGTCGACGCCGCTGCTGGGCACTTTCGTCATACCGGCCGTCGCCCACGTCCCGTTCGACGGGCTTCTGACGCCGCCCGAACCGTTGACGGTCACAATCCCCGCCGGCGTCGCGGGCATCACCGTTCCGATCACCTCTACCCTCGGCGGCACGGAATTCGGCGGCCTCTTCCCGACGCTGTTCAACACCATTCCGGAAGCGATAGCCGCGTCGATGACCACCAGCTAGCGATCGACATCAAAACCCGGCATTCCGGGTGCGTGCAGGCCCCGCATTTGCGAGCATGGTCACGTATGCGCGAGGGCGTAAGCCGAAGGGGAAGGTATGTCCTTTCTAGTCGCTACGCCGGACATGATGTCAGCGGCGGCCGGGAGTTTGGTGGGGATCGGCTCGACCCTGAACGAGGCGACCTCGGCCGCGGCGGGCTCCACCACTAGCGTCGCTGCGGCGGGCGCCGACGACGTGTCGACGGCGATCTCACAACTATTCGGCTTGTACGGTCGGCAATTCCAGGCTTTGAGCGCCCAGGCGGCGACGTTTCACCACGAATTTTCGAAGCTGTTGAACGGCGGGGCGGCGGCGTACCTCAGCACCGAGATCGCCAACGCGGCCACCGCGATGGGCGCGCCCGCCGCGGCCACGAATCCGATTCTCGGTAGCCTGGGCCCGATCCTCGGCGGTGGAGGCGGCGGCGGGGTTCTGGGCGGCCTGCTCGGCGGGAGTCCCCCCGGCGGGCTGCTCGGCGGAAGCCCCTTGGGTTCTAGCTTCAGCGGAGTCGGCCAGCAATTCGGTTCCTTTTTGACCGCCCAGTGGGACGGGATCGAGATCAGGCTGCTGCCAGCGTTGTTCGCCAGCGGCACGACCATTTCCGCCGCCGGCGACCCGTGGCAGACTCTCTTCGCCACTACCGGTGCCAACCTGCAAACCATCTTCGCCGACTGGACGTCCGACCCGTTCCCCGTTCTGCGCCAAGTCATCAGCAACCAGAACATGTACGCGAACATTATCGGGACGGGGCTGGCCACCGAGCTACAGAACTTTCCCGCCACGCTGGCCAACATTCCGGCGAACATCCAGATCGGCATCCAGGGAACGTCGACCTTCGCGCCCACGATGCAGGCGTTCATCAACCAGCAGAACACGTACAACCAAGAGACCAACGCCGGCCTGCAGCAGTTCGGCGCGGACCTGCAGAAGACCTTCCCGGTTTTCGAGTACGACATGGGCATGGCCGGCCAATCGCTCGTGACGGGTGATTACCACGGTGCGGTGCAGGACGTCCCGCGCGCGTTTTTAAACCTCTTCCTCAGCGGCGTCGACATCAAGGTCATCGGAGTCGACCCCAGCAATCCTTTGCTCCTCAATGCGCCTTCGTACGCGGTGGAGGGCCCCGCAGGAGACCTTCTCCCCCTGGCCTCCATTTCGGCCGCGCAGCAACAGTCCCTCGTCAATCTGCTGCCCCCGGGCTCGATCCCGGCGCAGATGGCGCAGCACTTCGTCAGTGCGCTCAACACGTCCACCCTTCCGTTGGGCTTCGCGATCATCGGTCCGCCGATCGCCGCACTGGACGGACTGGCAACGGGCGCCACGGTATTCGGGGCGGCGCTTCAGACCGGAAACGGAGTGGCCGCGGTCGGCGCGCTCGCCGACCTGCCCGCCTACACCCTGAACGGCTTCCTCAACGGCCAAACCGTCATCGACCTGACAATCCCGGTGACCGAGACGGTGACTATCGGCGCCATCCCGCCCCTCCTCCCGGGCATCACCGTCGTCCCCGCCAACACACCGATCGTGGTGCACATGCCCTTCGATGGGATTCTGACTCCGCCGCAACCGATCTCGGCGACGCTGGAAGTCGAAACAGGGACGCCGCTGCAGCCCCAACTCGTCACAATTAGCCTCGGCGGGACGGAGTTCGGCGGCCTGATCCCCGAACTGGTGAACTTCATGCCGCGGCAGGTCGCCGAGGCTATCGCGCCGTAGGCGGTTGGGGTGGCCGCGAATGACCGACCGTGATCTCGGCGTGCGGTGACCGATTCCGCGGATTAACCTCCTGTCCGAACCAAGGAAGGTCATGAGACACGCCACCTACGTCATCGCTTCCACTCCTCGCTCGGGTAGTTCGTTCCTCGCCGCCGGCCTCGTCGGCACTGGAGTTGTGGGGCGGCCCGAAGAGTACTTCGCGACCGAGCACCTGGGGGCGTACAAGGAGGATTTGGGGCTACCGCCGGACTGCTCTTGGCCCGAGTATCTGGCGAAGGTCATGGCCTACGCAGCGACGGATAACGGGGTTCGTGGCGTCAAAATTCACTGGCGCGATGTCGTCGCGCTGGCGGGAGCCCTCGGTTTTCGTGACGATCCGGGCCTGGTTCTCGAGAAGCTGTTTCCCACAGCGGTTTTCGTCAACATCGTTCGCGCCGATCGGCTCGCGCAGGCCATCTCGCTGTTTCGCGCCGAAGCGACGGGCGAGTGGTTTCGTCCCGCCCGCCCGTCGACGCGGGTTCGCCCGTTGGGGCTCTACCTCACCCGGCCCACGGCGGGCCGCACCGATGTCGATCTCAGCGCCGTCGCGCCGACATACGAGCAGATAGTCGGGATGGAACGCAGCCTCGATGCCGAACAGGCGGCGTGGACCACCTACTTCCGCGCCCGGTCTCGCACGACCCTGACGGTCCGGTACGAGGATCTGGACGCGAACTACCGCGGCGAGATCGCGCGCGTGTTGCGGTTCCTCGGCGCCGATCCCGCGCACGCCGCTCGCGTCCCCGAGCCCCCGCTCGAGCGTCAGTCCGACCACATCAACGAACACTGGCGGCGGCTCATCGACCGGGGCCGTGCGGGCCGCGAAAGCGCAACTGCCGACACGCTTCCCGAGTGAAGCCGTCGGTGGTTGCACCTTTGCGGGTGATCGAGGCTATTTCTGTTCGTACGTGCCGTAAATGTACGCGCGGGCAATCGCGTGCTGGAACAGGTTGAATCCGAGGAAAGCTGGACTCGCGTCCTCGAGCAGGTCGAGTTTGTCGACATCGACGGCGTGCACGGCGACGTAGTAACGATGCGGACCGTGGCCCGGCGGCGGCGCGGCGCCGACGTACCGGCGCATGCCGGCGTCGTTGACCAGGGTCAGGGCGCCGCCCGGCAGCTCGCTGCCGTCACCGGCGTTGTCGGGCAGCTCGGTGACCTCGGCCGGCAGGTTGGCCACCGCCCAGTGCCAGAAGCCGGACAACGTCGGCGCGTCCGGGTCGTAGACGGTGACCGCGAAGCTGCGGGTCTCCTCCGGAAATCCCGACCAGCTCAACTGCGGGCTGACATCCTCTCCCCCGGCGCCCATGATCCCGCTGATCTGCGGAGTCGCCAGCGGCTGACCGTTGGTGATCGAGTTCGAGTTCAGGCTGAACAGCGGCAGCTTGGGCAGCGCGTCATACGGGTCGGCCGGCAGGCTCATGGGCGGTCCTCTCTAATCGTCGATTCAACTAGCCTTCTTTTCCGACTAGCAGTGTGTCAGGAAGTGCGCCAGCACCTCGGTGCCGAACCTCAGCGCATCGATGGGTACCCGTTCGTCGACGCCGTGGAACAGCGCGCTGAAATCCAGATCCGGCGGCAACCGCAGCGGGCTGAAGCCAAAGCAGCGAATACCCAAGCGCGCGAAAGCTTTCGCGTCGGTACCACCGGACATCATGTAGGGCACCGTGCGCCCGTCCGGGTCGAGCGCCAACACCGCGGCGTTCATGGCGTCGACCAGATCGCCGTCGAAGGTGGTCTCGTACGACGAGAAGTCCCTGATCCATTCCCGGGTCACGTTGGGGCCGATCAACTCGTCGACCTCGGCCTCGAACGCGGCCTTGCGGCCCGGAAGGATGCGGCAGTCCACCACCGCCTCGGCCGAGCCGGGGATGACGTTGGCCTTGTACCCGGCCTTCAGCATGGTGGGATTCGCGGTGTCGTGCAGCACGGCCTTGAGCATGCGGGCCGTCGGGCCAAGCTTTTCGATGGTTCCCGCCAGGTCGTCCGACTCGAGGTCGAACGTCAGCCCGGTCTCCTCGCTGACGACGGCCAGGAACTGCGCGACGGTATCGGTCACCACGAGCGGAAACTGGTGCCGTCCCAGGCGGGCGACCGCCTCGGCGACGGCCGTGACGGCGTTGTGGTCGTGCACCATCGACCCGTGCCCGGCCGGGCCCCGGGCGGTCAGCCGCATCCACGACAGCCCTTTCTCGGCCGTCTCGATCAGATACAGCCGGCGTTCGCCCCCGTCGCGGCGCGGCACGGTCAGCGAGAACCCACCCACTTCGCCGATCGCCTCGGTGACGCCGGCGAACAGCTCGGGCCGGTGGTCGACCAGCCATTGGGCCCCGTAGTGGCCGCCGTGCTCCTCGTCGGCAAGGAACGCGAACACCAGGTCACGGGGCGGCACGATGCCGGCGCGCTTCAGCTGCCGGGCGACCACGATCATCATGCCGACCATGTCCTTCATGTCGACCGCGCCGCGGCCCCACACGTAGCCGTCCCGGACCGCGCCCGAAAACGGGTGCACGGTCCAATCCGCCGGCTCGGCCGGCACCACGTCGAGATGCCCATGGATCAGCAGGGCGCCGCGCGAGCTGTCCGCGCCGCTGAGGCGGACGATGACGTTGCCGCGCCCCGGTGCACCGGATTCGACGTATTGCGGCAAATAGCCGACCTCTTGGAGCTGCTCGGCGACCCACTGCGCGCACTCGGCCTCGCCTTGCGTGGTCTCGGGTTCGCCGGTATTGGTGGTATCGAACCGGATCAATCGGCTGACCACCTGGACCACATCGTCGCGGGGATCGGCAGGGTCGACGGCCCCAGTATCGATGGTCACAACCACCTTTCCTACCACTGCGCGGCCCGCCGGGCTCGGGCCCGCCGCGGCCGGTGAGCTGGGTTGGGTCTGTGCGGCCCGATCCGATAGCCTTAGCTGCCAACTCTCGTTGGGTCTTGTCCGAGTGGCGGAATGGCAGACGCGCTAGCTTGAGGTGCTAGTGCCCTACTAATGGGCGTGGGGGTTCAAGTCCCCCCTCGGACACACTTTCCTGTCGAGGGCTCCCGCTGGGCCTTTGTCAGGGACCGACACGCCGTTTCGGCGGCGGATAGACGGCCCTGGCGATCGTCGCCGACAGCCACCCGATCCACCAGCCCCCGAAAACCAGCATGAGCGTGTGCCGGGTGGAGCTGTCCGCCGTCGACGACACCGTGGCCAGGATCACGGCCCATACCACCGCGCAGGCAACGCTGTAGCCCGCATACGTTTTGCGAAAGCGCCGACTCATCTCGTACATCCTTTCGGTCGTGCCTGACCACATCAGCGATATCCGGCAGCGACGGGACAGCGGCTCATCGCCGAACATGTCCTCCAGCAAGGCCACCAGCTCGTCGCCGTAGCGGCGGCGCCAGGCCCGCGGATACCAGCGCAGCGCCCGCCGCGCATCGTCGGCGTTCATACCGACCAGCCCGGCCGCGGGGTGCCCAGCGGAAGGCCCAACCTTCGGGCGCCCTCGTCGACGATCGCGCCCAACTCGCGCACCGCCGCGGAGAGCTCGGCCCGCCCCGCCGCGGTCAGCCGATACGGCCGCCGCCGTTGGTCCTGTTGCAGGGGCTCGATGAGGCCCCGCTCTTCCAGGCGGGTGATCGCCCCGTAGAGGGTCCCCGGACCCAGCGCCGCGCCGGAGAACGCCTCGATGTCGCGCGCCAGCGCATACCCGTGCTTGGGCCCGGACGCCAGGCTGGTCAGGATCAGCACGCCGGGATCGTTGGGCCTCGCCACATCGTTCAAGCTAGTACGTGTGACGTAGTACGGCAATGACGTCGGGAATCAGCCTGCCGCGCAACAGACTTCGCAACGGTCCTGACGGACGCGGCTCGGCACGACTAGCCTGGGAAGGGCCACCGGCCCCGAATGCGACCCATGAACCCACCCAGCGGCTTCCTCCGGCGAACGGCGACGCGCACGTTCCGCGACCGTCGTGAGGCCGGGCGCGTGCTGGCCGAGGAGTTGGCGTCCTACCGCGACAAAGACGGCGTCCTGGTCTTCGGGCTGGCGCGCGGCGGGGTGCCCGTGGCCTGGGAAGTCGCCGCGGCGCTGCACGCCCCGCTGGACGTGTTTCTGGTGCGCAAGCTCGGGGTCCCGCGCTGGTCGGAGCTGGCGATGGGCGCGCTGGCCAGCGGCGGCGGCGTCGTGATGAACGACAACGTCGTCGCCAACCTGCGCATCACCGACGACCAGGTGCGCGAGGTGATCGCCAGCGAGACGGCCGAACTCAACCGGCGCGAGCAGGCCTACCGAGGCGAGCGGCCCCTGTCCGACCCGCGCGGCAAGACGGTGATCCTGGTCGACGACGGCATCGCCACCGGCGCGAGCATGCTGGCCGCCGTCCGCGCCCTGCGGGCCGCGGGGCCGCGGTCAATCGTCGTGGCGGTGCCCGTCGGACCCGCGTCCACCTGCCGCGAGATCGGGCGGGAAGCCGACGACGTGGTGTGCGCCACCATGCCGCCCGGGTTCGAGGCCGTCGGGCAGGTATACGCCGACTTTCGCCAGGTCAGTGACGATGAGGTGCGCGAGCTGCTCAGTACGCCGACCGGCTAGGTCGCCCGGTCGTCCCCGCGGCCCTCGGCGGGCACCGCCGGCTCGTCGCTGGTCTCCGGGCCCTGCGCCGACTCGTCGACAGCGCCCTCGGCGCCCGGCTGCTGGCCCTCGTCGGGAACCCCTTCGGGGTAGTCGACCGGGGCTTCCTCGGCGTCGCCGGCTTCATCCACGTCGTGCACTTCGCCGACGGCGTCGCGACGCTGGCGTTCCCGCAACGCGTCGATGATCAGCAGCACCACCCCGATGACGCTGGCTCCGATGCACACCCACGCGACCAGCTCGTTGCTGGTGACCACCGCGAACACCAACGCGACGAGCCCAATCAGGGCGAGTACCAGCGCAATGATCAGCATCGGTCATCCTCCAGCCGACAAGGGAGACTGCCAGGTCTACTGCAGGCTAGTGTGCCGCGCTTGAACCCTGGCGAGCACCCCGGCACGCCGCCCGGCTAGTTATTACCCCGATTGAATTGGTCGAACCCGCCGGCGTCGGCGCTGGAGTCGACGGGCGCCGCCGATCCACGCTGGCCGAGTTCCTCCAGCTGGGATTCCAGGTAGGTCTTGAGCCGGGTGCGGTATTCGCGTTCGAAGGTGCGCAGCTGCTCGAGGCGGCCTTCCAGCACGGTGCGCTGCTGGTTGATGGTTCCCATGATTTCGGAGTGCTTGCGTTCGGCGTCGGCCTGCAGGGCGTCGGCCTTCTCCTGGGCCTGGCGCAACTGGGTCTCCGAGCGGGTCTGGGCGTCGGCCAGCATCGCGTCCGCGCGCTGCCGGGCCTCGGTGACCGTGGTCTCGGCGGTCTGACGGGCCTCGCTGACGATCTGCTCCGCGTTGGCGCGGGCGTCGGCCAGCATCTTGTCCGATTCGGCCTTGGCGGTGCTGGTCAGCCGGTCGGCGGTGTCCTGGGCCAGGCTCAGCACCCGCGCGGCCTTCAGTGCCTGTTCCTCGTTGGTTCCCTGCGACGCCGCGGGCGCCGGGGGCGCCGGGGGCGCGACGACCGGCGCGGGTTTGACGGGCTCGGGCTCGGGCTCGAAGGCCGGGATCGCCTGGGTGGGCTGTGCGGCGCCGCCGCCCCCACCCGCGGCCAGCTCGCGGTCCAGCTCCTCAATCCGTTGACGCAGATCGGAGTTCTCCTCGATGAGCCGCGTCAGCTCGTTTTCCACCAGGTCGAGAAAGGCGTCGACCTCGTCTTCGTTGTAACCGCGCTTGCCGATCGGCGGCTTACTGAACGCCACATTGTGGACGTCGGCTGGTGTAAGCGGCATTGTTCGTCCCCTCGAGTTCCTGTCAAACGATCTGGAAAGTGTAGAACGGAGTGGTTGCCGTCGTGCAACTGCCGTCCATCCTGTCACACCAGACTCGGCGGTAGCCGATTAGCCCGATAATTAAGATCCAATTTCACACACTAAGACCAATAAAATCCAAACCCTTAAAATTTTTAAATTGCGGCGCCCGAACCGACACTAAAACGTGGCCGAACCGTCTCCAGGCCACCGGCCGCGGCATCGCTCACGCCGCGGCGCCGAACGCCAGCTGCATGCCGATGAACGCGACCAGCAGCAGCACCATGATCGACAGGTCGAAACGCACCGCTCCGATGGTGAGCTGTGGGATCAGGCGCCGCAGCAGCTTCACCGGCGGATCGGTGATCGACATGATGATCTCCAGGATCACCACGGTGAGGCCGGTGGGATGCCAGTCGCGGCTGAACGAGCGGATGAACTCGACGACGACCCGGGCGATGAGCAGCAGCCAGAAGATGAACAGCGCAAACCCAAGGATCTGAAAAAACAGCACCAACTCTACAAGCCCCGACCTTAGCGATGAGATGACCCGAATGTCAGGCGCCAGCGTACCGATTCTCGGGAGCGGGCACACATCTCACGTGCGCTGACCCGCTAAGCCGCGGGAACGGGTGCGTCTACTGGTAGGCGTAGAAGCCGGTTTCGGCGATCCGGCGACGCTCCTCCGGTGAGACGTCGACGTCGGGGGGCGACAGCAGGAACACCTTGGTCGCGACCTTGTCGAACGACCCGCGCAACGCGAAGGCCAGGCCGGCGGCGAAGTCGACCAGCCGCTTGGCGTCGGCGTTGTCCATCGACACCAGGTCCATGATCACCGGGGTGCCGTCGCGGAACCGTTCGCCGATGGTGCGCGCCTCGCTGTAGTCCTTGGGCCGCAGCGTCGTGATCTTCGACAGCGGGCTGCCCTCTTCGAACAGCATCGCCATCCGACGCGGGTCCATCGCCAGCGCACCGCGGGTGGAATTGCGCAACCACGAACCGAGGCGCGGGCGGCTCATCTCGGGCCGCTCGAATTCGCGCGGATGAACGGGGCCGTAGCGCCCCTCGTCGGCGTAGCCGCCGCGGTAGCCGCCGGTCGGCGGGTAGTCGGCCGGCTCGCCCCGCGGGTCGTCGTAGTCGCGCCCGTCATAGCGGCCGTAGCCGTCGTCGAACCGGGGGCGCGGGAAGCCGCGGGAGGGAGCCCGGTCGTCGTAGTACTCGTCGTCGTAGTCCTCCATCGGAGCCATACCGAAGTAGGCCTTGACTTTGTGCAGTGTGCTCATCGCGTAAACCCTTCTAGCCCCTGGGAATATTGGTGTCTGTGATGAAGATGTGACTACAGTGACTACTCACGGTGACGGTAGCCGCCTCGGACCCAATAGCGCGGTACCGACACGCACACATGTCGAACCATGTTTGACGGCTATTTCGAAGTCGTTGGACATGCCGGCGGACAGTCCCCGCGCGTGCGGGTGCGATTCCAGCACCCGGCGGTGCTCGGATCGCAGCAGGTCGAAGGCGCGCGCGGGGTCCCAGTCCAGCGGCGGGATGCCCATCAGCCCCAGCAGTTCCAGGCTTGGTGAGTCCTCGACCTGCGCGCACACCTCGTCGACGGCGCCGGTCGTGGTGACGTCGACGCCGCCGCGCGACACGTCGCCGTCCAGGCTGATCTCGACGTAGACGCGCAGCGGCTCCTGCCGGCGCCCGTCGGCCAGCGCCGCCGACGCCGCCCGGTCGAGCGCGGCGACCAGGCGCGCGCTGTCGACCGAGTGGGCGGTGTGCGCCCATTGCGCCAGTGACCGCGCCTTGTTCCGCTGAATCCGGCCCACCATGTGCCAGTGCATATTCCGCAAGTCGTCTCGCCCGGAACTGCCGGCCAACCGGGCGACTTCGGCGACCTTCGCCGTGGCTTCCTGATCGCGAGATTCGCCAACGCACCGACAACCCAATCGAGACAAAATCGCAACGTCGGTTGCTGGAAAGAATTTGGTAATAGGGAGAAGTTCAATTTCGCTGACATTGCGACCCGCCGCTTCCGCGGCCGCCGCAAGTCGCGATCGCACCGCGGCCAACGCGTGCGTCAATTCGGATTCGCGGTCACCCAACTCGTGGGCCGGCATGTCCCCCGCCACGCCGTCACTCCATCCAGATCAGCGAAGCCAGCCGCCCGGTCGGAGCGTCCCGGCGATGACTGAACAAGGCCGGGTCCTCCACCGTGCAGCGCGGATCTATGTCGATCGCCGTCACGCCCAAATCGCGCAGCTGGCAAGCGATTCCGGCGCGCAGGTCAAGTCCGGGGGTGCCGGCCGCGGTGGTGGTGCGGCTGCCCGGCAACGCCGCCTCGACCTCGTCGGCCATCGCGGCGGGCACTTCGTAGTTGCGACCGCTGACCGCCGGGCCGAGCAGGGCCGAGATGTCGCCGGCCTGCGCGCCGCGCGCTTCCATCGCCTCGACCGCGCGCGCCACCACCCCGCGCTGCGCGCCGACGCGGCCGGCGTGCACCGCGGCGATCACGCCGGCACGCGCGTCGGCCAGCAACACCGGCACGCAGTCGGCGGTGACCACCGCCAGCGCCAGGCGCGCCGTTCCGGTCACCAATGCGTCGGTCTCGTCCACGGCGGCGCTCCGCGGGCCGTCGACCGCCTCGACCCGATCACCATGGACCTGGTTCATCCACACGATCCGGTGGGCGCCCAGGCCCACGGCGGCCGCGAGCCGCTTCCGGTTCGCGGCCACCGCGGCCGGGTCGTCGCCGACGTGGTCGCCGAGGTTGAAGGTGTCGAACGGCGGCGCCGAGACCCCGCCCGCGCGGGTCGTCGTCACCCGCCGGATGCGAACGCTCACGTGACCAGTATCCGAAGCCCCCCACCCGCCAGCGGGCAACGCCGTCCGGCCGCGGCCGGTTTGTCGCGCACTGGCAAGCAAATTGAGACCCTCAGCGGCGCATGAAGGGCGGCACGTCGACATCGTCGTCGTCGCCGCCGATATTCAGCGTCGAACCGTTGGTGTGCACGGGAACGCTGACCGCGTCGACCGGCTCGAACAGCGTGGAGCTGAGCTTGCCGGCCTTCGCCGCCTCGATGCGGTGGGCGCCGCCCTTGTCGTCGGCGCTGGCGCCGGTGACCGGCTTGCGCCCCGGTCCGGCGGCTTCGAAGCCCGCGGCGATGACGGTGACGCGCACCTCGTCGCCCAGCGAGTCGTCGATCACGGTGCCGAAGATGATGTTGGCGTCCTGATGGGCGGCGTCCTGCACCAGCGAGGCCGCCTCGTTGATCTCGAACAGGCCCAGGTCGCTGCCGCCGGCGATCGACATCAGCACGCCCTGCGCGCCCTCCATCGACGCCTCCAGCAGCGGCGAGTTGATGGCGATCTCGGCGGCCTTGAGCGACCGGCCTTCGCCGCGCGCCGACCCGATGCCCATCAGCGCGGTGCCGGCGCCGGACATGATGCCCTTGACGTCGGCGAAGTCGACGTTGATCAGGCCCGGCGTGGTGATCAGGTCGGTGATGCCCTGCACGCCGTTGAGCAACACCTCGTCGGCGCTGCGGAAGGCGTCCATCAGCGACACCGCGGCGTCGCCCATCTGCAGCAGCCGGTCGTTGGGGATCACGATGAGCGTGTCGCAGCTCTCCCGCAGCGCGGCGATGCCGGTTTCGGCCTGATTGCCGCGCCGTTTGCCCTCGAACGAGAACGGCCGGGTGACCACGCCGACGGTCAGCGCGCCCAGCTTGCGCGCGATGCTGGCGACGACGGGGGCCCCGCCGGTGCCGGTGCCGCCGCCCTCGCCGGCGGTGACGAACACCATGTCGGCCCCGCGCAGCAGCTCTTCGATCTCGTCCTTGGCGTCCTCGGCGGCCCGCCGCCCGACCTCGGGGTCCGCTCCGGCGCCCAGCCCGCGGGTGGAGTCGCGGCCGACGTCGAGCTTGACGTCGGCGTCGCTCATCAACAGCGCCTGCGCATCGGTGTTGATCGCGATGAACTCCACGCCCTTGAGGCCCTGTTCGATCATCCGGTTGACGGCGTTGACGCCGCCGCCACCGATACCCACAACCTTGATAACGGCCAAGTAATTGTGCGGGGGGGTCATCATTCGTCTTCCTCCCTGGTGGGACTCGGTGTGTCGGCCTGGCAAACCCTCAACCTCAACCATAGAGTTAGAGTTATGTCAAGTAGTTCCGCGCAAACAGAACGGTATGGGTAGTACGCGCGCATATCCCGCAGGCGCGCCGAGGCGCGGCACGCAAATTTTTCCTGATGCCGAGGGTGCGGCTCGCCGCACATTCGGAGCCGAGTGTCCGGCCAGCCGCACCGTCGCGCGCGCTGCCTACTTGACGGTCGGCAGGTCGGGGCTGGACACGTCGTAGGTCTTGCCGGGCTGCGTCAACAGCGCGGCCAGCTTTTCGGCCTTCTCGTCGGTGCGGTCGGTGGTCCCCCAGATCACCACCCGCCCGTCGTTGAGCGTCAGGGTGATCGAGGCCACCGACGGGGCCGCGATGCGGCCCACCTGGCCCGCCACCTCGGGGCGCAGCGCGATCAGCACCTGCAGCGCGGCCTTGGTGGTGGGGTCGTTCGGCCCCGGATTGGCCACATCGATGTAGGGCAGCGCCGGTGGCGGCGGGCCGGTCGCGAAGTCGACGCCGTCGCGGTCGAAGAGGTGCGGGCCGTCCGGAAAGTCCTTGACCACCAACGGGACTCGCTCGACGATGGTGATGCGCAGCGCCGACGGGTACTGGCGCTGCACCCGGGCGCTGGCCACCCGCCGGATCGCGGCGACGCGCTCGGCGACCTGGTTGGTGTTGATCTGCAGCAGCGGCGTGCCGGGCCGCACCCGCGCCGCGTCGAGCACCTCCTCGCGCGTCACCGTTCCGATCCCGGTGACGACGATGTTGCGCGCCGACATCGCCGGCGTGAAATAGAGGATGAGTCCGAGGCCGACCCCGACGACGGCCACGATCACGCTGGCGAGCAGCATTTTCAGGCCCCGCACGACGCCCCGCGCGGCGGGTTTGGGCTGGTTGACGATGCGCCCGCTGGCCCGGCGCTTGGCCTCGCGGCGAGCCTCCTCGATGGCTCGGGCGCGCTCCTGCGCGGCGCGGCGCTCGGCCCGCTCGCGGCGCGCACGCCGGCGTGGCCCCTCGAAGTCGGCCTCCGCGGCCTGCGGCGCCTCGTCGCCCGCGCCCGTCGCGATCGGTTCGGTGATCACCCCGTCGGCGTGCTCGGAGCCGGCCGGGGTGGGCTCGTCCGGCTCGGTCATCGCAGGACCCCCCGGCCCGGCGCGCTGCGGTTGGCCCGCACCCGCAGCGCGGTGACGATCTCGGGGCCCAGCAGGGTCACGTCGCCGGCGCCCATCGTGACGACGACGTCGCCGGGGCCCGCCGCGGCGGCGACCTCCTCGGCGACCGCCGAGAAGTCCGGGAGGTAACGCACCGGCACGCTGACGTGCTCGGCGACGCTGGCCCCGCTGACACCGGTGAGCGGCTGTTCGCGGGCTCCGTAGACGTCGAGGACGAAGACCTCGTCGGCGGCGTCCAGCGCGCGACCGAACTCGGCCGCGAAAGCCTTTGTGCGCGAATACAAATGCGGCTGAAACACCACGATGCAGCGGCCATCGGTGCCGCCGTCGCCCTGCCCGAGCAGCGCACGAACCGCCGCGAGCGTGGCGCTGATCTCGGTGGGGTGATGGGCGTAGTCGTCGAACACCCGCACCGAGGCCTGGCCGGTTCCGGAGCTGCCGACCAGTTCGAATCGGCGGCGCACGCCCTCGAATCCGGCCAGCCCGTCGAGCACCTCATCGGCCGAGGCGCCGATCTCGATCGCCGCCAGCAACGCGCCCAGCGCGTTGAGCGCCATGTGCCGGCCGGGCACCGACAGCCGCATCACGCGCGGGTGGGGTTCGCCGGCCAGCTGGATGTGTGCGACCGCCCCGGTGCCCTGCTGGTCCCACGACAACAGCGTGGCGGCCTGGGGGTACCGCCCGCTCGCGGGGGAGCCTTCACCGCCCGAGCCGTAGCGCAGCACGCGGATGCCCAGCGCGGCGGTGCGTTCGGCCAGCGCAGCCGCCCCCGGGTCGTCGGTGCAGACGACGAGCGCGCCGCCGGGGGCGAGGCGCTCCACGAAGGAGTCGAACACCTCGACGTACGCGTCGGCGCTGCCGTAGAAGTCCAGGTGATCGGTCTCGATGTTGGTGACCACCGCGACGTCGGGGGTGTACACCAGCAGCGAGCCGTCGCTCTCGTCAGCCTCGGCGACGAAGCAGTCGCCGCTGCCGTGGTGGGCGTTGGTGCCGGCCTCGCCCAGGTCGCCGCCGACGGCGAACGACGGGTCCCGCCCGCAGTGCTGCAGGGCCACGATCAGCATCGACGTCGTCGTCGTCTTGCCGTGCGTGCCGGTGACCATCAGCGTGGTGCGCCCGGCCATCAGCTTGGCCAGCACGGCGGGTCGCAGGATTACCGGAATGCCGCGCTGGCGCGCCTCGACCAGCTCGGGGTTGGTCTTCGGGATGGCGGCGTGGGTGGTGATGACCGCGGTGACGCCGCCGGGCAACTGATCCAGCGACGACGCGTCATGGCCGATGCGGATCAGCGCGCCCCGGGCCCGCAAGGCGTGCAGGCCCCGCGACTCCTTGGCGTCGGACCCCGACACCAGCCCGCCCCGGTCCAGCAGGATGCGGGCGATGCCCGACATCCCGGCTCCCCCGATGCCGACCATGTGCACCCTTTGCAGCTCGGGGGGCAGCTCGGCCGGCGCCTGCTCGGCGTTCACGTGCTTCTCCCGGCCGGCGCGCGGCCGACCCGCGCCCGTCGCGCGATGTCCAGCGCCGCCTGGGCCACCTGCCGCGCCGCGTCGGGGTGGCCGACCCGCGCGGCGGCCGCCGTCATCGCGGCCAGCCGCGGGGGGTCGGTGAGCAGGCCGGCCACCTCGCGGGCGACCAGCGCCGGGGTCAGGGCGGCATCGGACACGACCATCCCGCCACCGGCGTTGACCACCGGCAGCGCGTTGAGCCGCTGCTCGCCGTTGCCGATCGGCAGCGGCACGTAGATGGCCGGTAGGCCGACGGCCGAGACTTCGGCGACCGTCATCGCCCCGGACCGGCAGATCGCCAGGTCGGCGGCGGCGTAGGCCAGGTCCATCCGGTCCAGGTAGGGCACCGCCACGTAGGGCGGGTCGTGGGGTGCGGGTTCGCGCAGGTCGAGGGTGTTCTTGGGGCCGTGCGCATGCAGCACGCTGACACCCGCGGCGGCCAGGTCGGCGGCCGCCCCGGAAACGGCCCGGTTGAGCGAGACGGCGCCCTGCGAGCCGCCGAACACCAGCAGCACCCGCGCGTCGTCGGCGAAACCGAAGTGCCGGCGCGCCTCGGCGCGCAACGCCGCGCGGTCGAGCGCGGTGAGCGTCGCCCGGATCGGCACGCCGACCACCTCGGCGCGCGGCAGGCCGCAATCCGGCACCGCCGAGAGCACCCGGACGGCGCTGCGGGCGCCGACGCGGTTGGCCAGCCCGGCGCGGGCGTTGGCCTCGTGGATCAGCACCGGGACGCGGCGCCTGCGGCCGAGCCCGCCGCGCGCGGCCAGGTACGCCGGAACGGCCACGTAGCCGCCGAAACCGATCACCACGTCGGCGTCGACGGCGTCGAGCACGGCGCGGGCCTCCCGGACGGCACGCCACACCCTCGGTGGCAGCCGCGCCAGGTCACCGCTGGGTTTCCGGGGCAGCGGCACCGGCGTGATCAGCTCGAGGTGGTAGCCCCGCTCCGGCACCAACCGGGTCTCGAGTCCGCGCCGGGTGCCCAGCGCGGTGATGCGGACCCGGGGATCGAGCGCGGTGAGCGCGTCGGCGACGGCCATCGCGGGCTCGACGTGGCCGGCCGTGCCGCCGCCGGCCAGCACGACCGACAGGGCGGAATCAACCGCCGCATCGACCGATGATGCGGCACCGGCGGGCGAGGGGTTTCCCCCCAACCCGCCGGCCGGCTGATTGATCGTGCCGTTCACCCGTAACGCTGACCTTCCAATGCGCGTGCTCGCCGTGTCGGACGCTGACCGTACCGCTGGCTTGATCCATGATGCCCTCCCCGCACCCGCGCGGCGCCCCCAGACTGGCGCGCCGGCCGGCCGGCCGTTCGGCCGGACGCCTTGCGCAGCGGCTTGTCGGCGCCGCGCGATGCCTTCCCGGCGGGCGCCTTGGGCGCTTTGGGTGCCTTCCGGGACGCCGGTGCGCCATCTCGCTTGCGGTCCCGGAAGGCCTCGATGCGGCTCGGCGCGTAGGGCCGGGGCAGCGGCAGGCGCAGCAGCTGGTTCACCTTGTCGTCGCGGCCGGCCCGCAGCGCGGCCACCGCCTCCGGTTCGTGTCGCGCCGCATTGGCCATGATGCCGATCATGAATAGCGTTGCGGCCGTTGATGTTCCGCCCGCGGAGATGAGTGGCAGCTGCAGGCCGGTGACCGGCAGCACGCCGATGACATAGCCGATGTTGATGAACGCCTGACCGAGGATCCACATGGTCGTGGTGGCGGTCACCAACCGCAGGAACGGGTCGGCGGACCGGCGCGCGATCCGCATCCCGGTGTAGGCGAACAGACCGAAGAGAGCCAGCAACCCGAACGCACCGATGAAGCCCAGTTCCTCGCCGATGATGGCGAAGATGAAGTCGTTGTGGGCGTTGGGCAGGTAGTTCCACTTGGCGACGCCCTGGCCGAGGCCGTCCCCGAAGACGCCGCCGTGGGCCAGCGCGAACTTGGCCTGCCGGGCCTGGTAGCCGGTGTCCTGCGGGTCGTTCTCGGGGTTGATCCAGGACCGCACCCGGTCCGAGCGGTACCCCGCCGACATCGCCAGGACCGCGCCGGCCATGAAGACGGCCACCAGCGAGGTGACGAAGACGCGCAGCGGCAGCCCGGCATACCAGAGCAGGGCCAGCAGGATGATGCCCAGCGACACCGTCTGGCCCAGGTCGGGCTGGGCGACGATCAGCGCCAGCGCGATGACCGCCGCCGGGACCAGCGGGATCAGCATCTCCCGCAGCGAGGCCCGTTCCATGCGTCGCGCCGCCAGCAGGTGCGCACCCCAGATCGCGAACGCGATCTTGGCCAGCTCGGAGGGCTGCATCGAGAAGCCCGCGATCACGAACCACTTGCGCGAGCCGTTGGCCAGGTTGCCGATCCCGGGAACCAGCACCAGCACCAGCAAAATGATGGTGATGAGGTAGCCGGTGAAGGCCACCCGCCGGATGAACCGCACCGACACGCGCATCGCGATGTAGGCCGCGACGAGCCCGATGACCGTCCACAGGACCTGCTTGGCGAAGATCACCCAGGCCGACCCGTCGGCGCCGTAGGAGCGCACGCCCGAGGCGGACAGCACCATGATCAGCCCGAGCGTCGTCAGCAACCCGGTGACCGCGATGATCAGGTGAAACGACGTCATCGGACGACCCAGCCACGCGCCGAACCGGCTGCGCAGACCGCCCGGGATCGCGGCCAGCCTGGCCCCGGCCCCGGCGCCGGCATCGGCCGGGTCGGCGGTTTCGATGACGTCCGTCGGGGCTTCCACATCCGAGGCGTCCGGGGCGTCTGAGGCCTCGGCGGCGTGTTCGACGTCCGGCGCCCCCGGCTCGGCCGGGTCGCCCTTGATCTTCTTGCCCCGGCGCAGCCGCCGGGTCAGCGCGTTCGCCACGCCCACCTACCGGGTCGCCGCGCGCACGGCGGCGGCGAACGCGTCGCCCCGGGCTGCGTAGCCTGCGAACTGGTCGAACGACGCGCCGGCCGGCGCGAGCAGCACCGTGTCGCCGGGCTGGGCAAGCTGCCGGGCGGCGGCCACGGCCGCGGTCATGACGCGAGCGCCGAGGTCCCCGCCCGAAGGTCTCACTTCTGTCACATGTGTATCAGAAACCACAGCAGTCGCATTCATATCAGCATCCTCGCCTGTCACAACCTGGACGACGGGGACATCCGGCGCGTGTCGCGATAACGCCTCTGCAACCTGCGCGCGATCTCGGCCGATGAGCACCGCACCCACCAGCCGCGACGCGATCCTGGCGACCTCGGCGTCCACCGACGCGCCCTTCAGCAAACCGCCGGCCACCCACACCACGCGCGGGTAGGCCAGCAGCGACGCCTCGGCGGCGTGCGGGTTGGTGGCCTTGGAGTCGTCGACGTAGGTGATCCCGTCGGCGACGGCGACCACCTCGGCCCGGTGCCGGCCCACCCGGAAGGACGCGATGGCCGCCGCGATTGCTTCCGCGGGCACCCCGACGCTGCGCGCCAGCGCCGCCGCGCCCAGGGCGTCGAGCACGCCGACCGGACCCGGCACCGGTATCGAGTCGGCCGCCAGGAGCGCCAGGTCCTCGGCGAAGGCGCGGTCGATCAGTTGGCCGTCGCGCACGCCGAGTTCGCCCGCGCCGGGCTCACCGAGCCGGAAGCCGGCGCGCACCGGCGCGGCGGCGGTGCCCAGCAGCGCGGCGGCCCGGGCGTCGTCCAGCCCGACCACGGCCACCCGGCCGCCCAGGACCCGGGCCTTCGCCGCGGTGTAGTCGGCCATCGTGGAATGCCAGTCAAGGTGGTCCTCGGCGATGTTGAGGACCACGCCGGCCTCGGGCCGCAGCGAGGGCGCCCAGTGCAGCTGGAAGCTGGACAGCTCGACGGCCAGCAAGTCGGCGGGCTGGTCGAGCACGTCCAGCACCGGATCGCCGATGTTGCCGCACAGCACGCTGTTTCGGCCCCCGGCGGTCAGCATGGCGTGCAGCATCGACGTCGTGGTGGTCTTGCCGTTCGTCCCGGTCACGACCAGCCAGCGGCGCGGCGGCCCGTAGTGGCCGGCGGCGTCGAGCCGCCAGGCCAACTCGACGTCGCCCCAGATGGGCACGCCGGCGGTCGCCGCGGCGGCCAGCAGCGGCGTGGCCGGGGAGAAGCCGGGGCTGGTCACCACCAGGGCGTATCGCGAGACCTGCCGCGTCGCGGTCGACGTCGGCACGGTGGCCACGCCGGTTTCGGAGTACTGGCGCAGCGTGGCCGAGTCGTCGTCGCACAGCGTCGGCGCGGCGCCGAACCGCGTCAGGGCGGCCAGCACCGCCCGGCCCGTCACGCCGCCGCCGGCCACCAGCACCGGCGCGCCCGGCGCCAGGGGGTCGAGCCCGGGCACGTCAGGCACCGATCGCGCCCAGCCATTCACCGTAGAAGAGGGCCACCCCCAGGCCGCAGGCGATCGCGGTGAGCAGCCAGAAGCGGATGATCACCGTCGTCTCGGCCCAGCCGGCCAACTCGAAATGGTGGTGGAAGGGCGCCATCCGGAACACCCGGCGCCCGGTGGTGCGGAAGGCCAGGATCTGCAGCACCACGGACGTGACCTCGGCGACGAACAGCGACCCCAGCACGACCGCGAGGATCTCGGTGCGGCTGGTGACCGACAGGCCGGCGATGATCCCGCCCAGCGCCAGGGAGCCGGTGTCGCCCATGAAGATCTTGGCCGGGGCGGCGTTCCACCACAAAAAGCCGATGCAGGCGCCGGCGGTGGCGGCCGCGATGAGCGCCAGGTCCAGCGGATCGCGCACGTTGTAGCAACCCAGGCCCGGCGCGGTGACGCACGCGTTGCGGTACTGCCAGAAGGTGATCAGCACGTAGGCGGCGGTGACCATGGCCATGCAGCCCGCGGCCAGGCCGTCCAGGCCGTCGGTGAAGTTGACCGCGTTGGACCAGGCGCTGACGATCACCACGCAGAACAGTACGAACAGGCCGGGAGCCAGTGTGACGGTGGCGACTTCGCGGACGTAGGACAGGTTGGCGCTGGCCGGGGTCAGGCCGCTGGCGTTGCGAAACTGCAGGACCAGCACGCCGAACAGCACCGCGGCGACGATCTGGCCGACCGTCTTGGCCGTCTTGTTCAGCCCGAGGTTGCGCGACCGGCGGATCTTGATCAGGTCGTCGAGGAACCCGACGCCGCCCAGCACGGTGGCCAGGCCCAGCACCAGCAGCCCCGACGCCGAGATGCCCTCGCCGTCGAACGCCAGCCCCGCGAGGTGGGTGCCCAGGTAACCCGCCCAGATCCCGGCCAGGATCGCCACGCCGCCCATCGACGGCGTGCCGCGCTTGGCGTGGTGGGTCGGCGGCCCGTCCTCGCGGATCTGGTGGCCGAACCCCTGCTTGGTGAACAGCCGGATCAGCGCGGGCGTCAACAGGATCGAAACGGTCAGCGCGATGGCGACCGCAATCAGGATCTGTCTCACGGGCGGGTCCCGCCGTCGGCGTCATCCGAGGACAGCGCCTCCGCCAGCGCGCCCAGGCCCGCGGCGTTGGACGCCTTGATCAGGACCACGTCGCCGGGTTGCAACTCGGCCCGCAGCAACGCCAGGGCGGCGTCGGCGTCGGGCACGCTGACGGCCCCCCTATCGCCCCAGGAACCCACTGCCCCTTCCAAGATCGCGCCGTCGTGCATGGCGCTCATCGACCTCCCGGTTCCCACGACAACGAGTCGAGACACATCTAAGCGCACCGCGAGCCGGCCGATGCGATCGTGCTCCGCAATCGCGTCCTCACCGAGCTCGGCCATCTCGCCCAGCACCGCCCAGCTCCTGCGCTTGTCGGCGGGGCCGTTCCCGGGGCCGTGGGCGATCCAGGCCAGCGCCTGCAGCCCGGCCCGCATCGAGTCGGGGTTGGCGTTGTACGCGTCGTCGATCACCGTGACGCCGTCGCCGCGGGTGGTCACCTGCATGCGATGCCGCGACACCGGGCCCGCGCCTTGCAGCGCGGCGGCCACCTGCTCGACGCCGGCGCCGCATTGCAGCGCGACCGCGCCGGCGCACAGCGCGTTGGTGACCTGATGGTCGCCGAACACGCCGAGCCGCACGTCGACTGCGCTGTCCATCGCGTGCAGGGTAAAGCGCGGCCTGGCCAATTCGTCGAGCGACACTCCCTCGGCCCACACGTCGCTGGGACCCGAATCGGTGCGGGCCGCGCGGCTGACCCGGACCACCCGGGCCGCGGTGACCCGGGCCATCGCGGCAACGACCGGGTCGTCGACGTTGAGGATGACGACGCCGGACGGCGGAACCGCTTGCGGCAGTTCGGCTTTGGTGCGCGCGATGGCTTCCCGGGAGCCGAACTCGCCGAGATGGGCGGTACCGACGTTGAGGACCACCCCGATCGACGGCGGGGCGATGTCGGCCAGCGCGGCGATGTTGCCGGGATGCCGCGCCGACATCTCGAGAACCAGGTAATCCGTACTTCGGGTCGCCCGCAACACCGTCCAGGGATGGCCGAGTTCGTTGTTGAACGACCCGGGCGGGGCGATCACCTCGCCCAACGGCTCGAGCACGGCGGCCACCAGGTCCTTGGTCGAGGTCTTTCCCGACGACCCGGTGATCCCGATGATGGTCAGGCCGCCCGCGACCAGTTCGGTAGCCACCGCCCTGGCCAACTTGGCCAGGGCGGCCAGCACCGCCGCGCCGGAACCGTCGGCGTCGTGCTCGAGGACCCCGGCCAGCCCGCCGCCGCTCGCGCGAGGCTGGGGTTCGACCACGATGGCGGGCACCCCGACGGGCCGGGCCGCCAGCACGGCGACCGCACCCCCCGCGACCGCCGAGGCCGCGTGGTCATGCCCGTCGGAGCGCGCTCCGGGCAGCGCCAGAAACAGCCCGCCCGGGCCGACGGCCCGGGAGTCGAATTCGACGGTCCCGGTGACGTGCAGGTCCGCGGCGGCCTCCGGCGAGATGTCAGCCAGTGTGCCGCCGACGATTTCGGCGATCTGGGCGACGGTCAGGTCGATCACGGGCGAGCCCTCAGGGCCTCCAGCGCTTTGGCGAGTTCCACGCGGTCGTCGAACGGGCGCGTCTGCCCCGCCGCTCGCTGCCCGGTTTCGTGGCCCTTGCCGGCGACCACGACCACGTCGCCGGGGCCGGCCCAGGCCACCGCGTGGTCGATCGCCGCGCGGCGGTCGGCGATCTCGACGACCTCGGCGGCGCCGGCGGCGGCCCCTGCCAGGATCTCGCGGCGGATCGCCGCGGGGTCCTCGCCCCGTGGGTTGTCGTCGGTGACGACCACCAGATCGGCCAGCTCGGCGGCGATTTCGCCCATCGGCGACCGCTTGCCCGGGTCGCGTTCGCCGCCCGCGCCGAACACCACCGCCAGCCGGCGATCGGGCCGCGCCAGCGCCGTCAGCACCGCCCGCAACGCGCCCGGCTTGTGGGCGTAGTCGACGAGCGCGAGGAATTGCTGGCCGCGGTCGATCTCCTCCAGGCGCCCGGGCACCCGGGTCTGCAGCAAGCCTGGCGCCGCCTGCTCCGGGGACACCCCCACCGCATCGAGGATCGCCAGCGCGACAAGGCAATTGGCGACGTTGTAATGGCCCGGCATTCGGACGCCGACGCGGTGGTGCACCCCGGCGGGGTCCACGACGGTGAACTCCTGTCCCCCCGCACCCATCGGCGCCACGTCCGCGGCGCGCCAGTGGGCGGCGCGCCCGGTGGCGCTGACGGTGATCGCGTCTCCGGCGCGCTCGGCCATCGCGCGCCCGGCGTCGTCGTCGATGCACACCACGGCGGTGCGGGCGCGCAGCGGCGAGCCGGGGTCGAACAGGACGGCCTTGGCCTCGAAGTAGTCGGCCATCGTGGGATGGAAGTCGAGGTGGTCGCGCGAGAGATTGGTGAAAGCGCCCACCGCGAACGTGGTGCCGTCCACCCGGCCCAGGGTCAGCGCGTGACTGGAGGCCTCCATGACCACGGTGTCGACCCCGCGCTCGGCCATCGCCGCGAGCATCGCCTGCAGGTCGGGGGCCTCCGGGGTGGTCAACGCGCTCGCGATGTCGGCGCCGTCGATGCGGATGCCGATCGTGCCGATCAGCCCGGCCGTGCGCCCGCCGGCGCGCAGCCCGGACTCGACCAGATAGGTCGTCGTGGTCTTGCCCGACGTCCCGGTGATCCCGATGACCGTGACCTTCTCCGACGGGTTGCCGTACACCACGGCGGCCAGGCCGCCGAGCACGCGCCGGGGCGCCGGGTGCACCAGCGTGGGCGCCACGCCGGCCAGGGAGCCCATCTCCGCGACGCCGGCGGCGTCGGTGAGCACCGCGGCGGCACCGCGTTCGATGGCGTCGCCGGCAAACCGGGCGCCGTGCGTGGTCGAGCCGGGCAGGGCGGCGAACAGGTCGCCGGGCCGCACGTCCTGGGCGCGCAGCGTCACGCCGGTGACCGTGAGGTCCGGGGCGGCCACGCCGTCGGCCATCACCGCGCCGACCTGGGCCGCCAGGGCCGGCAACCGGGAACCCGAACAGGAGGTGGGGCGCAGCTCAGCGGGCACCGATACCACCTCCGTCCAACGTCGCGCGATCGCCATGATCAGCCATGACACCCTACCTAGACACACCGGCGAACCAGGTTGGCTCGTCCACCGAGTGTGCGGCGAGGGCTTTCGGTGTGCGCTGTGGGCGTGAAAACCGTCCAGATACCGCCCAGAGTGCACAGCCGACGCCGTCATCGCACAATCGAAGCCTCCGGAGCAAGCGCGGCGACCCGCTTCGCCTGGCTACGCCGCCCTCGCGATCGCCGCTAGATCCCACGGGCGCCGACCCGCTTCGCCCGGCTACGCCGCCCTCGCGATCGCCGCTAGGTGGCCTGCAACGTCAGCGGCGGCCCCGGATCCGGTGACAGCGGCACGTTTTCACGCTGCATCAGCCAGCCGGCGATGTTGTGGAACAGCGGGGCCGCCGAATGCCCCGGCGAGCCGTCGGCGTTGCGCTGCGGGTTGTCCATCATGATGCCGATGACGTAGCGGGGATTGTCGACGGTGGCCATGCCGGCGAAGGTGATCCAGTAGACGTCATCGAAGTAACAACCGCAGCCGGGGTTGATCTGCTGGGCGGTGCCCGTCTTGCCGGCCATCTGGTAACCGGACACCGCGGCCGCCGGCCCGGTGCCCTGCTGGTAGCCCATCGGGTCGCGCTGCACGACGGCGCGCAGCATGCCCCGCACGGTCTGCGCGGTCTGCGGCGAGACCACCCGCACACCTTCGGGGTGCGGTTCCTCGGTCCGGGTGCCGTCGGGTGCGATGGTGGCCTTGATGATCCGCGGCGGCACCCGCAGGCCGTCGTTGGCGATGGTCTGGTACATGTCGGTCATCTGCAGCAAGGTCATCGAAAGGCCTTGACCGATAGGCAGGTTGGAGAAGGTGCTGCCCGACCATTGGTCGATGGGCGGGACCAGCCCCGCGCTCTCACCGGGCAGCCCGACATTGGTGCGCTGTCCCAGCCCGAACTTGCGGACCATGTCGTAGAAGCGCTCCGGGCCGACGCGCTGCGCCAGCATCAGGGTGCCGACGTTCGACGACTTCCCGAACACGCCGGTGGTGGTGTAGGGCATTACGCCGTGGTCCCACGCGTCGTGGATCGATACCCCGCCCATCTGGATTGAGCCGGGCACGTGCAACACCTCGTCGGGGTTAGTCAGCCCGTATTCGATGACCGACGATGCGGTGATCACCTTGTTCACCGACCCGGGCTCGAAGGGCGATGACACCGCCAGGTTGCCCAGCTGCCTGTCGCCCTGGCGCCCGATGTCCTGGGAGGGGTCGAAGGTGTTGTCGTTGGCCATGGCCAGCACCTCGCCGGTCTTGGAGTCGAGCACCACGGCCGAAACGTTGTGCGCCCCGGACAGATTCTTGGCCTGCTGGACCTGCTGCTGCACGTAGAACTGGATGTCGTCGTCGAGGGTCAGCTGGACCGTCGACCCGTTGACCGCCCGGTGCCGGTTGCGGTAGCTACCGGGGATGACGACGCCGTCGGACCCGCGGTCGTAGGTGACCGAGCCGTCGGTCCCCGACAGCACGGAGTCCAGGGAATCCTCCAGCCCCAGCAGCCCGTGGCCGTCCCAGTCGATGCCGCCGACGATGTTGGCCGCCAGCGATCCGCCGGGGTACTGGCGCAGATCCTGCCGCTCGGAGCCGACCTCGGGATACTTCTCCGAGATCGCGCTGGCCACCGCGGGGTCGACGGCGCGCGCCAGATAGACGAAATTGTCGTTGCCCTGCAGCTTCTTCAGCACCGTCTGGTAGTCGGGCTTGTTGTTCAGCCGGGTGGAGACCTCCTTGGCGATGTCCCGCAGCCGCTCCTGCGGGTCGGGGGCGGCCGGATTCTTCCGTTTCGCCTCATCGAGCTGCTGGCGAATCCTTTTCGGCTGGAACGTCAATGCCCGCGACTCGATGGTGAACGCCAGTTGTTGGTTGTTGCGGTCGACGATGCTGCCGCGCACCGCCTTCTCGACGTCGGTGACCTTGAGCTGGCCGGCCGCCTGGGCCCGCAGCTTAGGGGCGTCCTTGACCTGCAACATGAACAGCTGGGCCCCGGCCACCAGCATCAGCACCAGGATGACGGCGTTGCCGGCCCGGTGCCGAAAGACGAACGACGCGCCGCGCGACCCCACTTCCACGATCTGGCGGGTGCGCCGCTGCCGCGCCGAGTGACCAACGCCCACGGCGTCGGGCCGCGCATCCGCGCGGGTTGGCTTGGCCTCCTTGGGTTTCCGGAATCTCTTCGGCCCGCGCGGGTCCGACGACTGCTGGACCTGCTTAGGATTACGGGGCCGCTTGGGTTGCCGGACGCCCTTGGGCTCCTGGGGTTTACGGGGACCGCGGGTCGGACGGGCTGACTGCGACCGGCTCGTGCGCCCAGCGTCGCCGCGGCTCACCGGGCGGCACCCGGCGTCGCGGCGGCCAGGGGGCCGAACTGTCCGCCGTTAGCCGGCACGCCGGGCTGCACCGGCACACCGGGCTGCACCGGCACGCCGGGGACGACGGGGGCCACCACCTGGGGTGCGGGCGGCGCGGTTCCCGGGTGCACCGGAACCGGCACCTCCGCGGGTAGTGGCGCGGGCGCCGGAGCGGGAGCAACGGGCAAGCCGCCCAACGGGATCGGTACCTCGGCGGCCCCCGGAGCAGGCGCCGGTGCCGCCGGGCCAGGCAATCCCGGCAACGGCACGACGCCCTGAAAATGCCCGGTGGCCGGGCCGCCGGGCATCCCCGGCAGCGGCGCGGTCGGTTGCGAAGGCAGGTGCTGGCCGCCCACCGTCGACGACCCGTCCGGGGCGCGTAACAGCGCCTCCGGACCCTGCCTGCCCGGCACGGGCGGGCCCCCGGGCACAGGTTGCACCCGGACCGGGACCTCCGGCGGGAGCGCCGGCGGTGGCGGGGGCGGCGGCGCGTCGGAGAGCTTGGTGTTCAGCGGCGGCGGCGGGACCCCGTCGGCCGGCTTCGGGGTGCCCACCACCACCCAATTGCCCGACGGGTCCTGAACCAGATGCGCGGTGTCCCTGGTGGGGATCATGCCCTGCTTGCGGGCCGCCTCGGCGAGCGCCGGTGCGGATTCCGCCTCGCGCACATCGCGTTCCAGCGCCTCCTTCTGCTCCTGCAGCATCCGGTTCTTCTCGCGCGCGTGGCTCAGCTGGTAGGAACGCTCGGCGGAGGCGGTGGACAACCACAGCGTCAGGCCCAGGCCGAGGCCGAGCGCGCCGATGATCAAGACGACAAACGGGACCTTGGCCGCCAGCGTGCGCGGCCGCAGGTCGATCGACGCGAGGCGGGTGGCGAGCCGCTCTGACAACCGGGGCCGGACGGCCTTGGGCGCCTTGGCTTTCCGCGCTTTGGCTCGCGCTTTGGCCTGGCTGGCGCTTTTGGGCCGGCCCGACCGCTCCGTGGGCCGGGTGATCGGGCTGGTTTGCGGCCCGGACTTGTGCGCTCCGGCCTCGCGGGTGCTCGCCGAGGCCGGCCGGGTGCGCCGAGGCGACACCGCGTCGGCGGTGGCGCGCCTGCCCTTGCGGGTGGAGCCGTCGCGCACGCTGCGGCGGTCACCGCCGCCGCGGCGCTTCGGCGCCTCGCGCTTTACCTTCATAAGTCGCCTTTCCCGCTCACCTGCTGTGATGGCACCCGCTGCTCCAGCCGTTGCAAGGCCCGTAATCGCACGGCCGCGCTGCGAGGATTGCGTTCGATCTCGGCCGCGTCCGCGCGTTCGGCGCCGCGCGTCAACGACCGGAATAGCGGCTCGTGGCCGGGAAGTTCGAACGGAAGGTCCACCGGCGTCCGCGAGGCGACCGCGTCGGCGAACACGCGTTTGACGATCCGGTCTTCCAGCGATTGGTAGGCCAGCACCGCGATGCGTCCGCCCACCCGAAGCGCGTCCAGGGCGGCGGGCAGGGCATCGCGGAGCGAGGTCAGCTCGTCGTTCACGGCGATGCGCAGCGCCTGGAAGGTGCGCTTGGCCGGATGCCCGCCGGTGCGGCGGGCGGGCGCCGGAATCGCTTGGTAGAGCAGGGCTACCAGCTCCGCGGTCGAGGTGAACGGGGTCCGTGCGCGCTGGCGGACGATCTGCGCGGCGATGCGGCGCGCAAAGCGCTCCTCACCGTAGCGGTGCAGGATATCGGCCAGCGCCGCCTCGTCGTAGGTGTTGACGATGTCGGCGGCGGTCAGCGGCGACGCCGGGTCCATCCGCATGTCCAGCGGGGCGTCGTGGGCGTACGCGAAGCCGCGTTCGGCGCGGTCGAGCTGCATGGAGGAGACGCCGAGGTCGAAGAGCACGCCGTCCACGGATTCGGCTGCGGCGTGGCCGGATTCGGCGAGGGCTCCGGCGAGGCCGTCATACCGGGTCTGCACCAGCGTGACTCGGTCGGCGAAGGGGGCCAGCCGCTGCCGGGCGATGTCCAGCGCGGCGGGGTCGCGGTCGAGACCGAGCAGCCGCAGGCCGGGCAAGTCGGTGAGGAAGCGCTCCGCGTGCCCACCCGCGCCGAGGGTGGCGTCGATGAGGACCGCTCCCGAGCCGTCCGAGTTGTGGCGCGTCAGAGCGGGGGTGAGCAGCTCGACGCAGCGGTCCAGCAGGACGGGCACGTGGCCGAAGTCGTCTGAAATATCTTCCACCGCAACGCCTCCCAGGACCTGACGGCCGGCCCTTGCACCCGGGTCCCTGTCCGAAGGCGCGAACCTGGCGTTGGGGAAGTACGCCAGGGTCGGTTCGGGCAGAGGCCACGATGCACGGGCACGCGCCTCAGATAATGTCGCCGAGTGCTTCATCGCTGGCCGCGGAGAAGTTCTCTTCGTGGGTCTGCTGGTAGTGCTGCCAGGCCTGCGCATCCCAGATCTCGAGGTAGTCGACCGCTCCGATCACCACGCAGTCCTTGGACAGGTTCGCGTACCGGCGATGGTCGGCCGACAACGTGATCCGCCCCTGCGCGTCGGGATGCTGCTCGTCGGTGCCGGCGGCGAGGTTGCGCAGGAACGCCCGCGCCTCGGGGTTGCTGCGCGACGTCTTGCTCGCCCGCCGCGCCAGCTGCTCGAATTCCGCCCGAGGGTAGACGGCCAGGCTGTGGTCTTGGCTCTTGGTGACCATCAACCCCCCTGCCAACGAGTCGCGGAACTTGGCGGGCAACGTCAGCCGCCCCTTGTCGTCGAGTTTGGGCGTGTAGGTGCCGAGAAACACCAGCTCACCTCCCACACCGGTCACCCAAACACTTCAGCCACCATACCCCACAGTCCCCCACTTTGCCCCATTGTTGGGGTGTCGCCGCCGACTTTTCCGGCCTATCCGCCACCACCGGTCGTCACACGGCCGCCCGACGGGCGGTGCGGGCCCGCCGCTACGCGACCGTGACGCACGAAAACCCCACGTCAGAGGCGTGCAATGGCCGTGTGGGGCGCGGTGGGGCTCGTCGGTGGGGCCCGGTGGGGCGTGATCCAGCGCCCCGGACTCGATTTGGGATCGATTCAGAGTCAGACAGGACTCGGCGCCGGCCCGCTCTTCAAGACGGCCCGAGCACCAAAAACGGGGCAGCCGCGTCGACTACCCCGTGTCTTGTACGCGTTCGCTACTCGTCGAAGCGCCTGCGGAACCGGTCCTCCATGCGGCTGGTGAACGAGCCGCCGCCCTTGTTGCGACGCTGGCGGGCCGATCCGGGCGCCGACCCGGAGCGGTCCGGCCGGCCGGCCAGCCGCGGCCCGGTGATCGCGTAGACCACGCCGCCGAACATCACGATGAAGCCAAACACGCTCAGAATTGGGAAACTTCCGATCATCGTGGCTTTGAACGCCACCCCCGAAACCAGCATTGCCAGGCCGATGACGAACAATGCCGCGCCCTGCAGGCGCCGCCGCGCGGTCGGCGCGCGGAACCCTCCGCCACGGACGCTCGACGCAAATTTGGGGTCTTCCGCGTAGAGCGCGCTCTCGATCTGATCGAGCATCCGCTGTTCATGATCGGAGAGTGGCATTCGTCCCTCCTTGCCGACAGTTTGGCACGTAACTATCGATAGCACGCGGATGCCCTTGGTAAAGGCAACTAACACAAATGATACGAGGTCAATCTGCGCTGTACCACCGGTTCGACAGCGATTCTATCCCGGCCGCACCCCGACACCGGCGCGGCCCACAACGACGGTGCGCGGCAACCCGCTTGCCGCGGCGGCGGGTCCATCGGCCCCTTCGGGCCGTTGCCGTGACCGCTCGGCGCGCGGCGGACAACCGCGTCGGATAATGGCGACAGCGGCACCTGGCCGAACCAAATACCTGAAGCGATCGGATGAGGAGGGCACCGCGAGTTGGCGATATTCCTCATCGATCTGCCGCCGAACGATATGGAGCGCCGTCTCAGTGACGCCCTCAGGGTCTATGTCGAAGCGATGCGCTACCCGCGGGGCACCGAGAACCAGCGCGCCGCCATGTGGCTCGAGCACATCCGCCGACGCGGCTGGCAGGGCGTCGCAGCGGTGGAAGCCGAGGCCCTCGAGGCGCCCGGCGGCCACCCGCCGCCGGCCGCCGACCTGAGCAACGCCCCGTTGCTCGGCGTTGCCTACGGCTATCCCGGGGCACCCGGGCAGTGGTGGCAGCAGCAGGTGGTCCTGGGGCTGCAACGCGGCGGCGCTCCGGCCGCCGAGATCGCCCGGCTGATGGACAGCTACTTCGAGCTGACGGAGTTGCACATTCATCCGCGCGCGCAGGGCCGCGGCCTCGGCGAGGCACTGGCCCGACGGTTGCTCGCCGCCCGCGAGGAGAAGAACGTGCTGCTCTCCACGCCGGAGACCAACGGCGAACCCAACCGCGCGTGGCGGCTGTATCGGCGATTGGGCTTCACCGACGTCATCCGCGGCTACCACTTCGCCGGGGACCCACGCGCGTTCGCGATCCTGGGCCGCGCGCTGCCGCTTCAGTGACGCGGATCTGGCACGATGACCTCGTGCACGCCAGCCCTCCCCCGCTTCGAGCCCGCGGATTCACGTCCCGACGGCGCCGCCTGCTGGCGATCGCGATGCTGCTGCTCATCGTGCCGCTGGCCAGCGGCTGCCTGCGGGTCCGGGCTTCGCTGACGATCTCGCCGGACGATCTCGTCTCCGGGGAGGTCATCGCGGCGGCCAAGCCGAAGACCCCCAAAGACTCCGGTCCCCAGCTCGACACCAACAACCTGCCGTTCAGCCAGAAGGTGGCGGTGTCGAACTACGACAGCGACGGCTACGTGGGGTCGCAGGCGGTGTTCTCGGATCTGACCTTCGCCGAGTTGCCACAGCTGGCGAACATGAACTCCGACGCCCAGGGCGTGAACCTGTCGCTGCGCCGCAACGGCAACCTGGTGATCCTGGAGGGCCGCGCGGACCTGACGTCGGTGACGGACAACGACGCCGACGTCGAGCTGACGGTCGCCTTTCCCGGCGTGGTGACCTCCACCAACGGCGACCGCGTCGAGCCCGACGTGGTGTCCTGGAAGCTCAAGCCGGGCGTGGTGAGCACCATGACGGCCAACGCCCGCTACACCGATCCCAACACCCGCAACTTCACCGGGGCGGGCGTGTGGCTGGGCATCGCGTCCTTTGCCGCCGCCGGCGTCGTCGCGCTGCTGGCCTGGATGAGCCGCGACCGTTCGCCGCGCTTCACCGCGCCGCGCGACCAACCGCGCAGCTAGGGCGATCGCAAGCGCGGCGCATTTCGCCGGGGCTGCGTGTCGCCCGGAGGCAGCTAGGGCGGCCGCAGACCTAGGGCGACCAGTAGGCCAGCATCTCCGCGAAGGTGTGGAAAGCGGGTCCGGAAACCCCGTAGGTCGCCTCGAAATGGATGCTCAACGGGAAGCCGAGTTCGGCGACGCCGTCGATCACTCGCTTGTACAGGTCGACCATGAGCTGGCGCTTCTTGTCGGGTTCGCTGGCGGCCAGCCGTTTGACGAATTCCTGCTCGCCGGTCACCGCGGCGTTGCCCGGGTCCTGGATCAACCAATTGATCAGGCCGACGCGGCTCTCCACCTTTGGCACGAAGCCGAAGGACAGCAGGATTTCGGGCCGGTGATCGGTGTTCTTGGCGAAGTCGGTCAAAAAGCCCACGATCGCGTCGGAGTACAGCAACTGCGTCATGCCGTACGTCGCGCCCTGGTTGCATTTGAAGTTCAGCCGGCCTTGTTCGCCGTCGCGGGTGGGGATCACGATCACGCCGCGATTGCTCAGCAGCTCGCGATAGATCGACAAGGCGTCGGTCGGCGCGACCCCGGAGCCCTCTCCGTCGTTCATCGTGCGCGGCACGCCGACGAAGACGACGCCTTCCATCCCGGCGTCGCACAGCTCGGTGAGCCGTTGGCGCAGCGACGCCTCATCCATGAAGGCGGTGACCTGCGTGCACAGCCCGCGCAACCCCGGCAGCTCCGGCTTGATGATCGACCAGAAGTCCAGCACGTCCAGCTTCGGCTTCATCGGAACGGGACGATCGTCGTCCTCGGCGATCATGCCTGGGATCATCACGTGCCGGATCCGGCCCTCGAGGCCGAATTCGGCCGAGTAGCGCACCACTTTCGTCGCGTCCTCGAGCGCCCGCTCCTTGCCGTCTTCGACGTTGGGGGGCACCAACTCGAGCGCGATGGTGTTCAGGCTCACGCGGCTCCTCTCCTCGCCGGGCCGGGGCGGCGCTGCGCCACGCAGCGCCCGGACACCCCGCCAGCATAGGGGCGGGATAGTGAGGCAGTCGAAGCAACTGGGGGCGCGCAAGCCACATAAACTGTCGGCCCTAGAGACATGCCGAGCAGAAAGGGGCGCCGCGCTGAGCCCAGAAGCCGCACCCGCGGCGGCAACCGTCGAGTTGACCGGCGCCATCACCGAGGAACTTCGGCGGTACCTGCACGACCGGCGCGCCCAGAGCGCCTACATCGGCTCTGAAGGCGCCGACTTCGACGTCCTGATCGCGGCCCTGGAAGATTTCGTGCTGGGTGGGGGCAAGCGGCTGCGCCCCGCCTTCGCCTACTGGGGCTGGCGCGCCGTGGCGACCGGGGATCCCGATCCCGAAGCGTTGCTGCTGTTTTCCGCGCTGGAGCTGCTGCACGCGTGCGCGCTGCTGCACGACGACGTGATCGACGACTCATCCACCCGCCGCGGCAGGCCGACGACCCACGTCCGCTTCGCGGCGCTGCACCGCGACCGGGACTGGCGCGGCTCGCCCGAGCGGTTCGGGACGTCGGCGGCCATCCTGCTGGGCGACCTGGCGCTGTCCTGGGCCGACGACATCGTCTTGGGCCTCGAGTTGGCGCCGGACGCCCGGCGGCGCGTCCGACGGGTGTGGGCCGACATCCGCACCGAGGTGCTCGGTGGGCAATACCTCGACATCGTCGCCGAGGCCAGCGCCGCCGAGTCCATCGCGTCGGCGATGAACGTCGACACCTACAAGACCGCCTGCTACACGGTGGCGCGGCCGCTGCAGCTCGGCGCGGCCGCCGCCGCGGACCGACCCGAGGTGCAGGCCGCGTTCGCGGAGCTCGGCACGGACCTCGGCGTGGCGTTCCAGCTGCGCGACGACGTGCTGGGCGTGTTCGGGGACCCGGCGGTCACCGGCAAGCCGTCCGGTGACGACTTGAGGTCCGGCAAGCGAACCGTGCTGCTGGCCGAGGCGGTGGAGCTGGCGGACAAGTCGGATCCCTTGGCGGCCAACCTGTTACGCACCTCGATCGGCGCGCGGCTGACCGACGCCCAGGTGGGCGAACTGCGTGAGGTCATCGAGTCGGTCGGCGCGCTGGCCGCCGCCGAGCAGCGCATCGCCGCGCTGACCGAACGGGCGCTGGCCACGCTGGGCGGCGGCGCCCATCAACGAGGC
Organism: Mycobacterium terramassiliense; assembly: GCF_900157385.1. Taxonomy (GTDB): domain Bacteria; phylum Actinomycetota; class Actinomycetes; order Mycobacteriales; family Mycobacteriaceae; genus Mycobacterium; species Mycobacterium terramassiliense. The sequence continues at coordinate 2,903,484 of NZ_LT717701.1, read as the reverse complement.
CGCGAAGGCCGGGCTGGCCGAGCTGGCCAAGATGGCCACGAATCGATCCGCCTGAGCCGATGACGAGTCAACCCCGACACCCGCCCCGACCGACGATTCGCCGGCGACCAAAAGGTCTCTCGCTCAGTATGTTTCACGGCTGGCCGCGTTCTCCGCCACCCCGGAGGCGCGCCCGGCGAAGCTGGGCTTCGTGGGCTCGGCGCTACTCACGCTGGGCGCGCTGGGCGCCGGCAGCACCAAGCCACACGATCCTCTCCTCGAAGCACTGCACCTGTCCTGGCTGCGGTTCGGCCACGGGCTGGTGCTGTCGTCGATCGTGTTGTGGACGGGCGTGGGCCTGATGCTGATCGCGTGGGTGCGGCTGGGCCGGATCACGCTGGCGGGCAACGCGACCGAGTTCACCATGAGAGCGACCACCGCCTTCTGGTTGGCGCCGTTGCTGTTGTCGGTCCCCGTCTTCAGCCGCGACACCTACTCGTACCTGGCGCAGGGGGCGCTACTGCGCGACGGTTTCGACCCCTACGCGGTAGGCCCGGTTGCCAATCCAAACGTGTTGCTGGACAACGTGAGTCCTATCTGGACCATCACCACCGCCCCTTATGGGCCCGCGTTCATCCTGGTCGCGAAGCTGGTCACCATGGTGGTCGGCAACCACGTGATCGCCGGGACCATGCTGCTGCGCCTGTGCATGTTGCCCGGGTTGGCACTGCTGATCTGGGCCACCCCGCGACTGGCGCACCACCTGGGCACCAACGGCGCACTGGCGCTGTGGATCTGCGTCCTGAACCCGCTGGTGCTCATCCACCTGATGGGTGGGGTGCACAACGAGATGCTGATGGTGGGTCTGATGGCCGCCGGGATCGCGCTGAGCTTCCAGGGGCGTCACGTCCTGGGCGTCGTGTTGATAACTGTGGCGATCGCGGTCAAGGCCACCGCCGGAATCTCGTTGCCGTTCCTGGTGTGGGTATGGATGCGGCATCTGCGGGACCGCCGGGGTTACCGCGCCGTCCCCGCGTTCCTGACGGCCACGGCCATATCGGTGCTGACCTTCGCCATCGTGTTCGCCATCTTGTCGGCCGTGGCCGGCGTCGGGCTGGGGTGGCTGACCGCGCTGGCCGGATCGGTGAAGATCATCAACTGGTTGACGGTGCCGACCGCGGTCGCCAACCTGATTCACGCCCTCGGCAGCGGGTTCTTCGCGGTCGACTTCTATGCCACGCTGCGCATCACCCGCTTCATCGGCATCGTGATCATCGCGGTGTCGTTGCCGTTGTTGTGGTGGCGGTTCCGCCGCGACGACCGCGCCGCGCTGGCCGGCATCGCATGGTCGATGCTGATCGTGGTGCTGTTCGTCCCGGCCGCGCTGCCCTGGTACTACTCCTGGCCGCTGGCGGTGGCCGCCCCCCTGGCCCAGTCCCGGCGGGCGGTCGCCGCGATCGCCGGCCTGTCGACCTGGGTCATGGTGATCTTCAAGCCCGACGGATCGCACGGCATGTATTCGTGGCTGCACTTTTCGCTGGCCACCGCGTGCGCGCTGGCCGCCTGGTACGCGCTGTACCGGAAGCCCGAGACCCGAGCGGTCAGTACGCCATAGCCTGCGCGCGCCGCACGACTTCTCGCGCCTGATGGGCGTGCAGGGCGTCGACGGGACGGGCGTTGCTGATGGCATCCCGGGTGCCGTCGCGGGTGATCGTCAGCGACGGGTCGGGGGTGAACAGCCAGCGCATGATCTCGGTCTCGTGGTAACCGCCGTCGTGCAGGATCGTCAGCAGCCCCGGCAGGCTCTTGACCACCTCACCGGAATTCGTGAAAAACACCTGGGGTACCACCACGCCGCCGCCCCGCCGCACCGCGGCCAGGTGCCCCTCCCGCAGCTGCTGCTGGACCTTGCTGACCGACACCCCGAGCAACTCGGCGACCCGGGGCAATTCGTAGATGGGTTCGTCGGGGTCTAGCACGTCGTCCCCGGCCGGAACACTGCTCATCGCGCCAGTCTAGGCCCAGCTTCGCGCGTCGGACGGGCGTTCTGGGCCCGATTCCCCGGCCGCACCTACTATGGCCCCGTGACCGCAGCTGGGACGGGGGACCCGATGGAGGGGGCGTTGCTGGACGGCCGCTACCGGGTCGAGTCCAGGATCGCCAGCGGGGGCACCTCGACGGTGTATCGCGGCCTCGACGTGCGCCTCGACCGCCCGGTGGCGGTGAAGGTGATCGACGCCCGCTACGCCGGCGACGACCAATTCCTCACCCGCTTCCAGCTCGAAGCGCGCACGGTCGCCCGGCTGAAAAATCCCGACCTGGTCGCGGTCTATGACCAGGGCCTGGACGGTCGGCACCCGTTCTTGGTGATGGAGCTCATCGAGGGCGGAACCCTGCGCGAGCTGCTGGCCGAGCGCGGGCCGATGCCGCCCCACGCCGTCGCCGCGGTGCTGCGCCCTGTGCTCGGTGGGCTTGCCGCCGCGCACCGGGCCGGCCTGGTGCATCGCGACGTCAAACCCGAGAACGTCCTGATCTCCGACGACGGCGATGTCAAAATCGCCGACTTCGGTCTCGTCCGCGCCGTCGCGTCCGCCGGAATCACTTCCACCAGCGTGATTCTGGGCACCGCCGCCTACCTGTCGCCCGAGCAGGTGCGCGACGGCAACGCCGGCCCCCGCAGCGACGTCTACTCCGCCGGGATCCTCACCTATGAGCTGCTGAGCGGGCGCGCGCCGTTCACCGGCGACTCGGCGCTGTCGGTCGCCTACCGACGCTTGGACGCCGACGTGCCGCCGCCTAGCGCCGCGATCGACGGCGTGCCACCGCAATTCGACGACTTCGTGCTACGGGCGACGGCCCGCGACCCCGGCGACCGATACGCCGACGCCGTCGAGATGGGCGCGGACCTGGAGGCCATCGCCGAAGAACTCGCCCTGCCCGCCTTCCGAGTGCCGGCGCCGCGCAACTCCGCCCAGCACCGGTCCGCCGCGCTGCACCATCTCCGGATGAGCGAGCGCCTGGCGGCCGCGCAACCCTCACGCCCGCCCGCCGCCGCGCCGGTCCGCCACCCGACCCGGCAGCTGACCCGCGGGCCCGAGGACTGGGCCGAGCCGGTGCGCCCGCCCGCCCGCGGACCCGCGCCTGAGCCCGACGACCAATACCAGCCGGTCTCAGGCGAATTCGCCGGCATCGCGATGAGCGAGTTCGTCTGGGAGCGTCAGCGCGCCCGGCGGATGGTGCTCATCTGGGTGGCGATCGTGCTCGCACTGACCGGGTTCGTCGCGACCGCGGCCTGGACGATCGGGAGCAACCTCACCGGCCTGCTGTGAGCTCCTTCCCCGCGAGGGTGCGCGGTTGCACGGCCCGCGCGGCGTGTCGCCGTACAAACACGCACGCTCGCGGCGAGGCGGGCTAGTCGCGCAGCATCTCCGCGACCAGGAAGGCCAACTCCAGCGACTGCTGGGTGTTTAGCCGCGGGTCGCAGGCCGTCTCGTAGCGGCCGGCCAGGTCGGTGTCCGAAATGTCTTGTGCCCCACCCAAACACTCGGTGACGTTCTCGCCGGTGATCTCGACGTGGATGCCGCCCGGATGGGTGCCCAGCGCGCGATGCACCTCGAAGAAGCCCTGCACCTCGTCGACGATGCGGTCGAAGTGCCGGGTCTTGTAGCCGTTGGACGACTCGTGGGTGTTGCCGTGCATCGGGTCGCACTGCCAGATCACCTGGTGCCCGGCGGCCTGTACCTTCTCGACGATCGGCGGCAGCAGGTCTCGCACCTTGTTGTTGCCCAGCCTGCTCACCAACGTCAGCCGCCCGGGCTTGTTGTGCGGGTCGAGCCGCTCCACGTATTCGACGGCCAGCTCCGGGGTCATCGTCGGGCCGATCTTGACGCCGATCGGGTTGGCGATCACCTCCGCGAACGCGACGTGCGCGCCGTCGAGCTGGCGGGTGCGCTCGCCGATCCACACGGTGTGCGCAGACAGGTCGTACAGCTGCGGCTCCCCGCCCTCGACGTCGGACAGGCGCAGCATGGCGCGTTCGTAGTCGAGCACCAAAGCCTCGTGGCTGGCGTAGATTTCGGCGGTCTGCAGGTTGCGGTCGGCGACCCCGCAGGCGCTCATGAACCGCAGGCCCCGGTCGATCTCGTTGGCCAGCGCCTCGTACCGCGCGCCGGCCGGCGAGGTCCGGACGAATTCGCGGTTCCAGTCGTGCACCAGGTGCAGCGACGCCAGCCCCGAGGAGGTCAGCGCCCGCACCAGGTTCATCGCGGCGCTGGCGTTGGCGTAGGCGCGCACCAGCCGCGACGGGTCGTGCTCGCGCACCGCGGCGTCCGGGGCGAAGCCGTTGATCATGTCGCCGCGGTAGGACTTCAGGCCCAGCGCGTCGACGTCGGCCGAACGGGGCTTGGCGTACTGGCCGGCGATGCGGGCCACCTTGACCACCGGCATGCTCGAGCCGTAGGTCAGCACGACGGCCATCTGCAGCAAGGTGCGAATGTTGCCGCGGATGTGGGGTTCGGTGTTGTCGACGAACGTCTCCGCGCAGTCGCCGCCCTGCAGGAGGAAGGCCTCGCCCCTGGCGACCTGGGCCAGCTGTTCCTGCAGCCGGACGATCTCCGACGGCACCGTCACCGGCGGCACGCTCTCGAGGACCGTGCGCATCGCCGCGGCCTGTTCGCCGTCCCAGCTGGGCTGTTGGGCGGCCGGCCGGGCCAGTGCGGCGTCCAATCGCGCGCGCAGGTCGGTCGACAGCGGCGGCAGCGGCGGCAGCTGGTCGATCGGGATGTCGACGGTCCAGTTCATCGGTCCATGGTAACTGGGGTACGGGAACGGCTGATCAGGGCGAACGCCCTTCTGGGCGCTCACCGGCTGGGTGTGCTGGTCCGCCTCCTCTGCGGGCTGCTTCGCGGCCCGCGTCGCCACCGGACGTGATCAGCCGGAACCGGCGCAGTTGGTCGCGGGCGTCGACCAGGGCGTCGTGGGCGTCCCGCGGCCGCGGGGGCATCCGGGGCGACCCGCGCTCCTCCCACAACTGCCGCAATTCCCTGGTGAAACGCGGTATCGCCGGCGGCAGCGCCGGCATGGCCCCCCACAACTGGCACAGGGCGACGTGGTCATAGGCCCCCACCCACGCCCACAGCTCGATCGGCTCGCCGCCGTCCACGTTTAAGAACTCCTCCAGGTCCAGCCGGATCTGCTTGCGCGAGCGCCACAGCGGCGACGACGGCGGCGGCAGCTTGGGCAGCACGTTGGCGCGCACCCAGTTACCGGCGCGCTCGGGATCGAATTCGGTGGACACGGCGTAGTACTCGCGGCCGTCCTCGGCGACGACCCCGATCGAGATCAGTTCGATGGTGCGGCCGTCCTCGATGAATTCGGTGTCATAGAAATACCGCACCGGCGCAGCCTATCGGCTGATCAGGATGGGCCCCGTCGGCGGCGGTGCCGCGTGCACGTCGTGGTCGAGCTGGGCATCGACAAGGCGCTCGTCGGGCAGGCTCGGGGTCCCCGCGATCGCGCACTGCACCCACAGCTTGGCGCGAACCACCGGGCGGCGCAGCCTGCGTTCCCGCTGCAGCGCGCGTCGCATCTTGTCCGGCTGGGTGGTGTACCGCCACCGGGCCCACGGGGCGTGCGGGCGCGACAGCCGGACCGCGCCGATGACCAGCAGCACGACGATGAACATGCCCAGCAATCCGGTCCACACCTTGCCCTTCAGCAGCACCACCACGGCCAGCGGCAGCGTGAACACCAGCTCACCGGCCACCCCGGCGCGTAGCGCCACCGCGTCGGCGCCGTGCCAGAACGGAAGGAAGAACATCAACGGGTGCAGGCCCATCATCAAAAGCCCGGCCACCGCCACCGCGGCGAACACGGCGTCCACCGACGTGCGGCCGTCCTCTTCCCAGTACACGTCGGACAGATGCAGGATCAACGCGTACTCGTCCAGGACCAGCGCGGCTCCGACGCCAAAAAGGGTTGCGGCCAGGGTGAATTCGGGTTCCTGCCCGCTGATGGACAGGGTCACCAACATCAGCCCGGAGAGCATCACCAGGACCACCCCGAACGCCACATGGTGGATGTGCACTTCCCCGATGTGGACGTTGCGCGGTTGCCACCATCGGGTGGGCCGACCGGTCTTGGCGCGGTGGCGGATAAGCCGCACGCACGTTCGCGTGACGAAAAAGGTCAGGATGAAGGCGATCAGGCAGCACAGCAAGGGCAGCCGACCGCGGTCGATGATGTCGTGCGCGAACCAGTGGGCCACCCCGAACACGAACCAGTGGAGCACGTTAGAAACCTACGCCTGCAGTTGCCGACAGGGCGGGAGCCGCGCTGCGACACCTGGCCCGCGGTTGCACCGATTACGCTGTTCTGCGACATGAGTAGATGGCGGGCCCCCGGCGCGGGCGTCCTAGGCAAACGTGGCCCCGGCGTGTTGGTGTGGGGTCTGCTTTGGCTGGTGGCGGCCGCGGCGATGTATTACGTGGCCGGCCGGTTGTTCGGGCACACGCCGTACCGCATCGACATCGACATCTATCAGATGGGCGGCCAGGCCTGGCTGGACGGGCGTCCGCTCTACCGCGGCGATGTGTTGTTCCACACACCCATCGGGCTGAACCTGCCGTTCACGTATCCCCCGCTGGCGGCCATCGTGTTCTGCCCGTTCTCCTGGCTGCACATGCCGGCCGCCAGCGTCGCGATCACGGTGTTGACGCTGGTGCTGCTGATCGGCTCGACGGCGATCGTGCTGACCGGCCTGGACGTGTGGCCCACGTCGGCCCTGGTCCCCGGCCCGGCGTGGCTGCGGCGGCTGTGGTTGGCCGTGCTGATCGCGGCCGCGGCGACGATCTGGCTGGAACCGATCACCTCGAACTTCGCCTTCGGCCAGATCAACGTCGTGCTGATGACCCTGGTGATCGCCGACTGCGTGCCGAGCCGCCTGCCGTGGCCGCGCGGGGTGCTGCTGGGCCTGGGCATGGCGCTCAAGCTCACGCCCGCGGTGTTTCTGCTCTACTTTCTGCTGCGCCGCGACAACCGCGCGGCGCTGACGGCGCTGGCGTCGTTCGCGGCGATGACCCTGCTGGGCTTCGCGCTGGCGTGGAGCGACTCGTGGGAATACTGGACGCACACCGTCCACCACACCGACCGCATCGGTGAGGCCGCCCTGAACACCGACCAGAACATCGCGGGCACCCTGGCCCGGCTGGGGCTGGGCGAGCACGAACGCTTCCCGCTGTGGGTGATCGCCTGCCTGCTGGTGCTGGCGGCGACGATCTGGGCGATGCGGCGGGTGTTGGGCGCCGGCGAGCCCGTCCTCGCGGTGATCTGCGTCGCGCTGTTCGGGTTGGTCGTCTCGCCGGTGTCGTGGTCCCACCACTGGGTCTGGGCGCTGCCGACGGTGCTGGTGACCGGCGTGCTCGCCTGGCGGCGCCGCAACGTCGCGCTGGGCGTGCTGAGCGTCGCCGGGGTGGCGCTGATGCGGTGGACGCCGATCGACCTGCTGCCCAAGCACCACGAGACCACCGCCAACTGGTGGCGCCAACTCGCCGGGGCGTCCTACGTGTGGTGGGCGCTGGCGGTCATCGTCGTGGCGGGATTGACAGTCACCGCGCGCACAAGCCGGTCCGAGCCGGCCACCGCCACGGCGACGCCGGTGGGCGCCCGCAGCTGAATCGATGGTGGCGACCCGCAGCGCCCGGCCACGCCGCGCTCGCGATCGCCACTAGCCGACGGCGGTCTCGGGGATCCGCGCGGCCTCATCGGTCGGTTTCCCCGCGGCCTCGAGTTCCGCGGCTTCCGCGCCGTGCTCCTTGACGCTGGCGGCGTAGAGGTCGACGTACTCCTGGCCGGAGAGGCGCATCAGCTCGTAGATCACCTCGTCGGTGACGGCGCGCTCGATGAAGCGGTTGCCGGCCATGCCCTCGAAGCGGGAGAAGTCCATCGGCTTGCCGAACCGGACGGTGACGCGCCCGAAGCGCAGCATCGTGGTGCCCGGCGGGTTGACCACGTTGGTACCGACCATCGCCACCGGGATCACCGGAACGCCGGTGTGTAGCGCCAGGCGCGCCAGCCCGGTCTTCCCCTTGTACAGCCGGCCGTCCGGCGACCGCGTGCCCTCGGGATACATGCCCAGCAGCTTGCCGTGGGCCAGCACCTGCTCGGCGGTTTTGAGGGCCGCCTGGGCGGCGTCGGCGTCGCTGCGGTCGATCGGCACCTGCCCCACGGCGGTGAAAAACCACCGGCTCAACCAACCCTTGATCCCGGTGCCGGTGAAATATTCGGACTTCGCGAGGAAGGTGATCCTGCGCCGGACGACCAGCGGCAGAAAGAAGCTGTCCATGACGGCCAGGTGATTACTCGCCAGGATCGCCGGGCCGGAAGTCGGAACGTATTCCAGCCCTTCGACTTTCGGTCGACCAAGCAAGGAGAGCAACGGGCCCAGCAAGACGTACTTGAATAGCCAGTACCACATGGCCCTCCCTCTCGCCCGCCACCCGCAGTGTTCTGCGCCAACTGTACCGACCCGCGGCGGCAGGGACCACCTTCGCCGCGGCGGGTTACTCCTCGACGGTGATGGGGATGGGCTGATAACGCGTCTTGGCATCGCCGGCGGGCGCGCTGGAATCGGGCTCGGTGCCGCCGCCCTCGGGCGGCCCATCGGGCGGCGGTTTGGCCGACCGGTCGATGTCGTCGACGATGCCGCGGATGACCTCCAGCAGCGCGATGCTGTGGTCGGCGACGATGGTGAGCAACGGATGCTGGTCGCCGGTCGCCAACGCGGCCAGCGCGCACACCGGGCACCACACCTGTTGGCATTTGCCGGTCCCTTCACCGCCCGAGCCCGCCGTCAGCGCGGCGGCCGTCCGCACCGCGGGGTCGATGCCGTCGAGGATCACCTGCGCAAGCCGGCGCAGCTCGGGACCGAGATCGGGGTGAGCCCCACTCACTTTGGCCACACCTCCGGGTCAGGTTGAAAGCGAACTGTCAGCTCGCTGCCCCGCAGGTGCGCGTCGAGCACCGTGCATCGCCGCAGCACGGACGCCAACCGCACCCGGCGCCGCAACCCTCCGGCGCTGATGATCAGGTCGTCGTCGACTCGGCCCAACGACAGTCCCGGGGGATCGAGCTGGGGCAACGTTAGCCGCATACGGTATATCGACCCAAGCCCCGACCCGGATTCGAGGTCCACGACGGGGCGCAGCGGCCCCGGCGGCGCCGCGCCGCCACGACGGCGGGCGCCGTCGAGCAGCGCGCCCAGCGCCTTGGGGCCGATCGGCTCGCCGGACAGGTGCGGGGTCAGCACCAGCGCCACGTCGCCGATGGTGGCGTCGAGCTCCTCGAGCACGACGCGTTGCTCCGCGATGCGTTCGGCGTACCAGTAGAACGCCGGATGCTCGGGCAGGTTGTGGTACTCGTAGGACTCGTCCTCGGCCAGAACCTGGTTGACGATCAGCTCCTCGACCCGCACGCCCATCAGCGACAGGGAACCCAGCGTGCGCACCGCCTCGGCGGCCACCACCCGCTCGGGCGTCATCACCAGGTGCGCGGTGACCAGCTCGCCGTCGGTCAGCAACGTGCTCAGCCGGTCGACGCTGCCGCTGATGCGCTCCAGCAGTTCCACCATCGCGGCCGAGCGGGCGTCGTCCCCGGCGACGGACAGCCGGCGATGGCGGGGCCATGCGCGTTCCACGTAGAGCCCAAAGGTGGCCGGCAGGGTCAACATTCGCAACGCGTCCGCGGTCGAGGCGCAATCGACGACGATGCGATCCCATCGCCCGGAGGCGGCGAGCTCGCCGACGGCGTGCAGCCCCAGCACCTCCTGGACACCCGGCAACGCCGAAAGTTCTTCGGGCGCAATGGTACTCAGCTCCGAATCGGGAAACCGCCGATCCAGCGTGTCGACGACGCCCTGCCACCGGGCCTCCAGCAGCGCCAGGGTGTCCAGCGCCAGCGCGTCGAGGAAACCGCCGCCGGCCTCCGCGTCATCGGCGAGCACCCGAACCGGTTCGCCATCGCCGCTGGGCGGGACCGGAACCCCCAGCACGTCGCCGAGCGAGTGCGCCTGGTCGGTGGACACGACCAAAACCCGCCGGCCCGAACCCGCGTCGCAGACCGCTGTGGCGGAGGCCAGGGTTGACTTTCCTACCCCGCCCTTCCCGACGAAAAGACTGATCCGGGCCGGGGTGGGTGCCCGGAAGTCGCTGGACTCACTCAGCCTCGACTCGTTTCTTCAGATCCTTCAAAGCGGTGTCGGTCAGCCTGCGCTCGGCCTTGCGCTTGAGCATTCCGATCATGGGAATGGCAAGGTCGACCGACAGTTCATAGGTGACGTCGGTACCAGATCCCTTGGGCTCCAAGCGATAAGATCCTTCGAGCGAACGCAGCAGCGAGCTGGAGACCAGGGTCCAGCTCAGCGACTTGCGGTCTTTGGGCCACTGATAGGACATGACCATGGTGTCTTTGATGACGCCGGCGTCCATCACGAATCGCACGACCTTCGGGTAGCCGTCGTCGCCCCTCTCCTGCACCTCGGCTTCCTTATATTCCGAGATCCATTCCGGGTAGGAATCGATATCGGCGATCACCTCCAGCACCGTGCCCGGATCGGCTTCGATGTGGATGGTCTGCGTCGTCTTTTCCGCCACCTGGCTGCTGCCCTCTCTCCCGCGAGCGGATAGGCCCCGCGATGCGCCGGACTACCCCGGCCTCCGGGCCGAAACGGTACTCCTACCGCCGCACCTTGATCCGGCTAAACTACCGGAGAAACGCCGACCGGACGCGACCGTTCCGCCGTCCTTTTGACCTCGAACGCCATTTTCTTACCCGCCACCCGACGGCGGTGCGTCATCTTCGCCAAGTTCAACTTTGCCAGCTGCCAGGCCGCCACGCCGCTGGGCTCGGCGTGCAGGAAGTAGTGCAGCACCACCCCGTCCAGCGACGGTTCCAGCCAGATCTCCATGGTGCCGGTCAGCGCGCCGGTGACCGTCCAGCGGATCCCCTTCTCGGCGCGATCCTCGACCACCTGCAGCCGCAGGTCGGGCCACCACCGCCGCCAGGACGACGGATCGGCGACCGCGGCGCCCACCCGCGCGCCGTCGGCGGCGACGAAGGTCTCGTCGGCGATCTGGATGCTGTTCACCTTCCCAGCTTCACACACCGCCGCACGGAACCCGCAAGCGCGGTGGCGGCCGAGCCGACCTCGACCGTGCTGCGCGAATGCGCGGATTAGGCTGGGCCACAGCAAGCCGGCCCGACCAAGGGCCAGGCAACGACACGAGTCCAATCGAGGTCATCACAGTGCGTGAGTACAGTGTCCCTGCCCGCTTCACCGTCGGCGAGCACGAGAACGTCGCGGCCATGGTCTTCGGCCACGAGCGAGACGACCCGAGCTTCGTCATCTTTCAACGCCAGGTCGACGGCGTGTGGACGGACGTCACGTGCGCTGAGGCGGCCGACCACGTCCGCTCCGCGGCGCTGGGCCTGATCGCGCTCGGGGTCCAGGCCGGCGACCGGGTGTCCATCTTTTCGGCCACCCGCTACGAGTGGGCGATCCTGGACTTGGCGATCCTGGCGGTGGGCGCGGTCACGGTCCCGATCTACGAGACGTCGTCGGCCGAGCAGGTGCGCTGGGTGCTGCAGGACTCGGAGGCGGTGCTGGCCTTCGCCGAGACCGACGCGCACGCCGCGATGGTCACCGAACTCACCACCGAGCTGCCCGAGCTGCGCCGGGTGCTGCACATCGACGGTTCGGGACCCAAGGCGCTCGACCAGCTCGCACAGGAGGGCGTCTCGGTCGAGCCGGCCGAGCTGACCGCCCGCCTCGAGGCGCTGCGCGCCGACGATCCGGCGACCCTGATCTACACCTCCGGCACCACGGGCCGGCCGAAGGGCTGCCAACTGACCCATTCCAACCTGCTCTACGAGTCCCGGGGTGCCAAGGAGTGCCTGCCGACGCTGCTGGACGAGGGCCAGCGGCTGCTGGTCTTCCTGCCGCTGGCGCACGTGCTGGCCCGCTCGCTGACCCTGTCGGCGTTCGCGAACAAGGTCACGGTGGGTTTCACCAGCGACATCAAGAACCTGCTGCCGATGCTGGCGGTGTTCAAGCCGACGGTCGTGGTCTCGGTGCCGCGGGTGTTCGAGAAGGTCTACAACACCGCCGAGCAGAACGCCGTCAACGACGGCAACGGGCGCATCTTCGCGATGGCCGTGCAAACCGCGGTCGACTGGAGCCAGGCCCAGGACGACGGCGGGCCCGGGCTGCTGCTGCGCGCCAAGCACGCGTTGTTCGACCGGCTGGTCTACCACAAGCTGCGCGCGGCGCTGGGCGGCGACTGCCACGCGTCCGTCTCGGGCGGCGCGCCACTGGGCGCGCGACTGGGCCACTTCTACCGCGGCGTGGGCCTGACCATCCACGAGGGCTACGGCCTGACCGAGACCAGCTCGGCCATCACGGTCAACCAGGTCGGGCGGGTCAAGATCGGGACGGTCGGGACGTTGCTGCCCGGCAACAGCATGCGCATCGCCGACGACGGCGAGCTGTTGGTGCGCGGCGGCGTGGTGTTCAGCGGCTACTGGCGCAACGAGCAGGCCACCAGCGACGCGTTCACCGACGGCTGGTTCAAGACCGGTGACCTGGGTTCGCTGGACGAGGACGGCTTTTTGAAGATCACCGGCCGCAAGAAGGAGATCATCGTCACCGCCGGCGGCAAGAACGTCGCCCCCGCGGTGCTCGAGGACCAGCTGCGGGCGCACCCGTTGATCAGCCAGGCCATGGTCGTCGGCGACAACAAGCCGTTCGTCGGCGCGCTGATCACCATCGACCCCGAGGCGTTCGATCCCTGGAAGGAGCGCAACCACAAGCCCGCCGAAGCGTCGGTCGGCGACATGGCCACCGACCCCGACCTGGTCGCCGAGGTGGACGCAGCCGTCAAGCACGCCAACCTGGCGGTGTCGCACGCCGAGTCGATCCGCAAGTTCCGCATTCTGCCGGTCGACTTCACCGAGGACACCGGGGAGCTGACGCCGACCATGAAGGTCAAGCGCAACGTGGTGGCCGAGAAGTTCGCCGCCGACATCGAATCGATCTACGAGAAGGACTAACCGAGCAGTTCGCCCAGCCGGGCGGCCAGCGCGTCCCAGCGCCACTGGGACGTCACCCACGTTCGCCCGGCCGCGCCCATCGCCGCGGCCCGGTCGCGATCGCCCAGCAGCGCGGTGACCGCCTCGGCGACCTCGTCCACCGACCGGCCGTCGACCACCAGCCCAGTCTTGTTGTGCTGCACCGTTTCCGGGGCCCCACCGGATAGGCCGGCGACGACCGGCACGCCCGTCGCCGAGGCCTCCAGGAAGACGATGCCCAGGCCCTCGACGTCCATGCCGGCGCCGCGGGTGCGGCACGGCATCGCGAACACGTCGGCCAGCGCGTGGTGGGCCGGCAATTCGTCGGCGCGCACGCCGCCGGTGAAGGTGACGTGCTCGGCCACCCCGCAGTCCCGGGCCAGCTTGCGCAACGCGTCCTGGTAGGGACCGCCGCCGACGACGACCAGTGCCGCCCCGTCGATGTGGCGGCGGATCGACGGCAGCGCCTTGATCAGGATGTCCTGGCCTTTGCGCGGCACCAGCCGCGACAGGCACACGACGACGGGCCGCTCGCCCAGCCCGTAGCGGGTGCGCAGCTCGGCCCGGGCCGCCGGGTCGGGCCGGAACCGCTCGGTGTCCACCCCGGGCGGCAGGTACTCGAGCCTCGCCGCGGGGCCGAAGGCCGAGGCGAAGCGCGACCGCGTGTAGCGGCTCACGAACGTCACGACGTCGGTGCAATCGCCGATGCGGCGCAGCACCGACCGCGCGACCGGCAGCATCGACCAGCCCACCTCGTGGCCGTGCGTGCTGGCCAGCACCCGGGTCGCCCCGGCCTGCCGGGCGCGCGGCGCCAGCAGCGCCAGCGGTGCGGCCGCGCCGAACCAGACGGTGTCGATGCCCCGCTCGCCGATCAGCCGGCGCATCCGCGCGTCCACCGCGGGGCCGGGCAGCATCAGCATGCCCGGGTGGCGCACCACGCGATAGCCGGTCGCCGCGGCCGAGTCATCAAACGCCTCGGCCCCCTTCCATTGCGGCGCGTATACCGTCACCGAATGCGGCCCGGCGTCCACCAGCCGGCCGACGAACTCGCCCAGGTAGGACTGGATGCCGCCCGGGCGGGGCGGAAAGTCGTTGGTTACCAGCAGGACCCGGCTCACCTGCGTCAGGCTAGCGGGGCGGCCATTGGTACCAGTGCACCAGCAGCCCGGCCGTGTCGGTGCCGAGGACGTCGTGGACGGCGGTGGGCACGTCGGCGTGCCCGACACCGCAGGTGGCCAGGTACAGGTCGTGCAACTTCGGGATCCCGTAGGTGTCGGCGACGAAGCGGGCGAACCACCATGCGCGGTCGTAGGCCAGCGAGCGCTGCGGCCCCGGCGCGTCCAGGTCGTTGTCGGTCGGCAGCGTGAGCGGCACCGGCAGCGCATCGGCGGGCACCGGGGGCTGCGGCCGGGCGACGAAGTCGGCGACCCCCTCGGTGATCCAGTGGGGCGCGTCGGCGGCGGTGTCGGCGCGCGCCGCGTAGTGAAAAAGCTCGTGCGTCAACACAATTCGTAGCGCGCCGTCGTTCATGGTGGCGGCCCCTGGCGCGAACACGATCCGTTGTCCGAACGCCGCCCGGTGCGCGGGATCGACGCGGTCGGCCACCGTCACGGCCGCGATGTCGACCCACTGCGATGGCGGTCCCCCGCCGGCGGCGGCCCGGAACTGTTCCTGCGAGCCGGTGGCCAGGATCGAGATGTCGCGCGGCCAATCAGCGCCCCAGAACGCCGTCACCGCGGCGATCGCGCCGCCGATGTCGGACGCCACCCGGGTCAGCAACCGGTCGGTGATGGCACCGCCCAGTCCCACCAGCCGCACGGTGCGGTCACCGACGACCAGCGACCTCGTCGTGGCCCTGGCCGGGCTGGGCGCTGGGGTGACGACCTGGGCGTGCCTCGCCTTGGCGTCGCCCGCGCCGAACGGCACGGCCGCCGCCACGATCAGCTCGAGGGCGAATACCCACGCCAGCAGGATCGGCAGGTCCCGGCGCCGCCGGCCGAGGTGCTCAGTAGCGACGGGCGTCGTGGATCGGGCCTGCGGCGCCCATCGGCACCACCCGCACCGGCACGCCGTAGGTGGAGGAATGGATCACCATGCCGTCGCCGACATAGATGCCGCTGTGCGACGCGTCGTTGTAGAACGTCACCACGTCGCCGGGCTGCAGGTCCGACAGCGCCACCGGCTGACCGCCCTGCGCTTGCGCCTGGCTGGAGTGCGGCAGCGAAATCCCGGCCTGCTGGAACGCCCACATCACCAAACCGGAGCAGTCGAACGCGCCGGGTGATGCGCCGCCCCACACGTAGGACGACCCGACCTGGGTCAATGCCGCCTGCACAACGGTCGCGCGGTCACCGCCGCCCACGCCGCCCGGGGGCTGCATCCCCGGCATCCCGGGCATCATGCCGGCGGGTGGCGGCGCGTCAGCGGGCGCCGGCCCGCCGGGCGGCGGCACCGCGTCCGGGGCCGGCGCGCCGGGTGCGGCCGCCGGGACCTGCCCGGGGTCGGCGAGCGCGGTGCGCTGCTGCGGCGTGAGGGACACGTACTGGGATTTGACGACCGCGATCTGGACCTGCAGCTGGCTCTGCTTGGACTGCAGGCTGGCCCGGACCGCCGCGGCCTGCTCGGCCGCGCTCTTGGCGTCGGCCGCCGACTTGGCGGACGCCCGCTCGGCCTCGGCGGCCTGCGCACCGGCGATCCGGTAGCTCGCCATCTGGGTGCGCATCTGCGTCGCCATCAGCCGCTGCACGGCCAGCTTGTCGATCAGGCCCTGCGGCGATCCGGCGGTGAGCATCGCCTCCATGCCGTCGACGCGACCCCCCATGTATTCGGCCGCGGCGAGCTTGTTCACCGCGCCCTGGAAGGCGGCCAGGCGCGCCTTCGCCGAATCCACCGCGGCCTGGTCGTCGGCGTGCTTCTTTTCCGCCGCCTGCTGGATCGCCAGCTTCTGGTTCAGGTCAAGCTGCGCGCTGTGCATCGCCTCGGTGGTCTGTTCGGCCTGGCGGGACAGCTGGTTCAGTTTGGCCAGCGCGTCCTCGGCCGGATCGGCCACGGAATTCGCGGCAAAAACCCCCGTGAAGACGATCAAGCCCGCTAACGTACCGAGGGCAGAACGTGTGATGACACGCGCACAGGGGTACATAGAGTCGAGCCTCAAAATTTGCATCCTTAAACGGCCTGGACTGGCACTGCCGGAGCGCCGTCGGACTAGTTTAGGTCTCAAACAGGTTACGGAACGATATCGACGTTTGTCCAAACCGGGTCGTTAAGAAATCGGGAAGATTTCTGTCATTACTTTGTGAATGATGGCAATCCTCTAAGACGTTCGAGCGGTTTTGGCGCACAAGGCAATTAGGCTACACCGGCCCCACGGTCGCGACGAATCGGCACCAACCGCAGCCTCGGGGCCAGCCCGGCGTCGGCGAGCACTTCGAGCGCGGCCCGTTCGTCCCGCAGCAGGGTCTCGGGAACCCCGAGCAGCACGCTGACCACGCAGTCGCGGCAGCCCGGGCCGCGCACCGCGCACTCGTCGCAGTCGATCACCACCGGTGCGTCCGGACCGGGCGCCGGTTCACCCTTGCCGCTGCCGTATGCCATCTGGGGCCGTCCTCTCGGTCATCCGCACGCGGAAGTTCGCGCGTATCCCGCACGCTAACCGGGGCCACCGACAACAATCCGGGATCGATCCGCCCCCGACGGCCCGGCGTGGGAACCCGGCCGCTGTCGGTGTTTGTGCCTAACGTCTCGGCCATGAGTGGTGCGACTCAGCTGAGTTTCGCCGACTTGGGACCGCGCTGGGACCCGGCCGCGGCCCCGATCGACGAAACCCCCTTGCGCGACACCACTTTCGTCGTGGTGGACCTGGAAACCACCGGCGGGCGCACCAAGGACGCCGAGGGTGCGCCGTGCGACGCCATCACCGAGATCGGGGCGGTCAAGGTCCGCGGCGGCGTCGTGCTCGGCGAGTTCGCCACCCTCGTCGACCCGCAGCGCAGCATCCCGCCCCAGATTGTGCAGCTCACCGGCATCACCACGGCGATGGTGTGCGACGCCCCGACCATCGACGCCGTGTTGCCGATGTTCTTCGAGTTCGCCGGCTTGGACCATGGGGCGGTGCTGGTCGCCCACAACGCCGGGTTCGACGTGGGTTTCCTGCGGGCCGCCGCGCAGCGATGCGACCTCCCCTGGCCACGCCCCCAGGTCCTGTGCACGGTCCGCCTGGCCCGCCGGGTGCTCAGCCGCGAGGAGGCCCCCAGCGTCCGGCTCGCCGCCCTGGCGCGACTGTTCGCGGCGGCCGCCCAACCGACCCACCGCGCCCTCGACGACGCCCGCGCCACCGTCGACGTGCTGCACGCGCTCATCGAGCGAGTCGGCAACCAGGGCGTGCACACCTACGCCGACCTACGCTCCTACCTGCCCGACGTGACTCCGGCCCAGCGCCGCAAACGTGTTCTCGCAGAAGGCCTTCCACACCGTCCAGGCGTCTACCTGTTCCGCGGGCCGACGGGTGAAGTGCTCTACATCGGGACCGCCGTCGACCTGCGCCGCCGGGTGGGCCAGTACTTCACCGGCGCGGACCCCCGCGGCCGGATGAAGGAGATGGTCGCGCTGGCCGGCGCGGTCGACCACGTCGAATGCGCGCACGCGCTGGAGGCGGGGGTGCGGGAGCTGCGCCTGCTGGCCGCGCACGCCCCGCCCTACAACCGGCGGTCGCGCTTCCCGCAACGGTGGTGGTGGCTGGCGCTCACCGACGAGGCGTTCCCGCGGCTCGCGGCGATCCGGGCGCCGCGGCACGACCGCGCCGTCGGCCCGTTCCAGTCGCGCACCGACGCCACCGACACCGCGGCGCTGCTGGCGCGGTTCACCGGGCTGCGCACCTGCACGGCGCGGCTCGGCCGGTCAGCCCTGCACGGGCCGGCCTGCCCGGAGGTCGAGGTGTCCCCCTGCCCGGCCGCCCGAGGCGTCAGCGCCACCCAATACGCCGCGGCCGTGGCGCAGGTCGCGGCGCTGATCGAGGGGTTGGACAACGCCGCCCTGGCAGCCGCCGTGCGCCACGTCGCCTCGCTTGCCGAGCAACGTCACTTCGAGAGCGCCGCGCGCCAGCGCGACCGCACCGCCACCGCCATCGAGACGCTGTGGCGCGGCCAGCGGCTGCGAGCGCTGGCGTCGCTGCCCGAGCTGATCGCCGCCGCGCCGGACGGCCCCGACGGCCGGGGCGGCTACCACCTCGCCGTGATCCGCTACGGCCAGCTCGCCGCGGCCGGCACCGCCAAGCGGGGGGTTCCCCCGATGCCGGTGATCGACGCCATTCACGCTGGCGCACAGGCGATCCTGCGAACGGCGGCCCCGCTCGGCGGCGCGCTCGTCGAGGAGACCGCGCTCATCGCGCGATGGCTGGCCAGCCCCGGGGTGCGCGTCGTGCGCGTCACCGCCGAGACCGACGAGGGATGGGCCTCACCGCTGGGGTCGGCCGGCCCGTGGTCGGCGTGGGCGGCGTCGGCGCGTTCGGCGCGGTTGGCCTGGCAGCAGGATCCGGCACGTGCCCCGCGGGGCGGGGACTCAGGCCTGCTGGCCGAACCGCACCCATCGCGCGAGCAGCTGTTCGGCCGCCCCCGAGTCGATGGCGGCGCCGGCCCGTCGCAACCCGTCCTCCCAGGCGGGCAGCCATTCAGCGCGGCTGGATAGCCCGGCGTGCGCGACGATCGCCCCGGCGGCGTTGAGCACGACGGCATCGCGGACCGGGCCCTTCGCGCCGGCCAGCACCGCGCGCGCCTCCGCCGCGTTGGCCTGCGCGTCGCCGCCCAGCAGCTCGTGCAGCTCGGCGCGGGCGAACCCGAACCCGGCCGGATCGAACGTCAGCCGGTCCACGGTGCCGGCCTGCACGCGCCAGATCGTGCTGGTGGTCGTGGTGGTCAGCTCGTCGAGCCCGTCGTCGCCGTGCACGACGAGCACGCTGGACCGGCGGGCCGCGAACACCCCGGCCATCACCTCGGCGAGGTCGGCGAACGCGCAGCCGATCAAACCCGCCCGGGGGCGCGCCGGATTGGTAAGCGGCCCAAGTAGATTGAACACCGTGGGCACGCCGATCTCGCGGCGCATCGCGGACGCGTGCCGATACGACGGGTGGAACAGCGGCGCGAAGCAGAACCCGATCCCGATCTCGGCGAGGCTTCGCGCGATTTGGTCGGGCTCCAGGTCGATGCGCACGCCGAGCGCCTCGAGCGTGTCGGCTCCCCCGGACAGCGACGAGGCCGCCCGGTTGCCATGCTTGACCACCGGCACCCCCGCCGCGGCCACCACGATCGACGCCATGGTGGACAGGTTGACCGTGTTGGCGCCGTCGCCCCCGGTGCCGACGATGTCGACGGCGTCCGCGGGGACCGCGCCGGCCGGCATCGGGCGGGCGTGGCGCAGCATGACGTCGGCCAGCTCGCTCACCTCGCCCGCCGTGGGCACCTTCATCGTCATCGCCACCGCGAAGGCGGCGATCTGGGCCGGGCTCGCCGCGCCGGACATGACCTCGTCCATGGCCCAGGCGGCCTGGCCCCGCACCAGTTCGTGACCGCCCGTCAGGCGGCCGAGGACCTGCGGCCACGACGGCGCCTCCCCGGGGGCGCCCCCGGGCGGGAAGGCTTCAGGTGACGCGGGCACGCGCCGATGGTCCCACGAGGATCAGCCGCCCCCCAACCGTTGCCACAGGCGCGCCCCTGCGGGCCCGGTGGCGGCGGGCAAAACGCCGATCACCGAAATTTCGGACCCGGGTAGAGTTCGACAACTACAAAGCGTCATACTTGCGGATGTGACCAGCGCTGTGGGGACCTCGGGTACTGCGATCACGTCGCGAGTGCATTCGCTGAACCGGCCGAACATGGTCGCTGTCGGCACCATAGTGTGGCTGTCCAGCGAACTCATGTTCTTTGCTGGCCTGTTCGCGATGTATTTCACCGCGCGCGCTCAGGCGGGCGGCAAGTGGCCGCCACCGCCGACCGAGCTGAACCTGTACCAGGCGGTTCCGGTGACGCTGGTGCTGATCGCGTCGTCTTTCACCTGCCAAATGGGCGTGTTCGCCGCCGAGCGCGGCGACGTCTTCGGGCTGCGCCGCTGGTACGTGATCACGTTCCTGATGGGCCTGTTCTTCGTCCTCGGCCAGGCCTACGAGTACTACCACCTGATGTCGCACGGAACCACGATCCCGGGCAGCGCCTACGGCACGGTGTTCTACCTGGCCACCGGTTTCCACGGCCTGCACGTCACCGGCGGGCTGATCGCCTTCATATTCCTGCTGGCCCGCACCGCGATGAGCAAGTTCACGCCCGCGCAGGCAACGGCCAGCATCGTCGTCTCCTACTACTGGCATTTCGTCGACATCGTGTGGATCGCGCTGTTCACCGTGATCTATTTCATCCGATGAGCCGGCGCTAGACGGACAGGAGTGCTCGGTTGAAGAAACTGGGGTCTACCCGAATCGGTGCGCGGCGGACCAAGCCGCGAAAAGCACAGAGCGATCGCTCGCGACGTCGGCTGCGGCGCCGCCTGTCGGGCGGGCTGCTGCTGCTGATCGCGCTGACCTTGTCGGGAGGGGTGGCGGCGGTCCTCACCCCCGCCCCGCAGGTGGCCGTCGCCGACGAGTCGGGGTCGGCGCTGCTGCGCAACGGCAAGCAACTGTTCGACACGTCCTGCGTGTCCTGCCACGGCGCCAACCTGCAGGGCGTCCCGGACCGTGGGCCCAGCCTGATCGGCGTCGGCGAGGCGGCCGTCTACTTCCAGGTGTCCACCGGCCGTATGCCGGTGATGGCCGGCGCCGCCCAGGCCCCCCGCAAGGAGCCGATCTTCGACGAAGCCCAGATCGACGCGATCGGCGCCTACGTGCAGGCCAACGGCGGCGGGCCCACGGTGGTCCGCAACCCCGACGGCAGCCTGGCGATGCGCTCGCTGCGCGGCGATGACCCGGGCCGCGGCGGCGACCTGTTCCGGCTCAACTGCTCCTCGTGCCACAACTTCACCGGGAAGGGCGGTGCCCTGTCGTCGGGTAAGTACGCGCCCGACCTGGGCGGAGCCAACGAACAGCAGATCCTCACCGCGATGCTGACCGGCCCGGAGAGCATGCCGAAGTTCTCCGACCGCCAGCTGTCCTTCGACGCCAAGAAGGACATCATCGACTACGTGAAAACCGTCTCCGAGGAGCGGCAGCCGGGCGGCTACGGCCTCGGTGGCTTCGGACCCGCACCCGAGGGCATGGCCGCCTGGATCATCGGGATGGTCGCCGCCATCGGGCTGGCACTGTGGATTGGGGCGCGAGCATCATGAGCGACGAACACCCGCGCGGCTCCGACACCGACAAGGGCGGACCGGGGGCACCCCACGAGCCCAGCGACGCCGCGCTGGCCGCGATGTCGCAAGAGGAACTGGTGGCCCTGGGCGGCAGGATCGACGGCGTCGAGACCGTCTTCAAGGAGCCGCGCTGGCCGATCGAGGGCACCAAAGCCGAGAAGCGCGCCGAGCGCTCGGTGGCCCGATGGCTTTTGCTGGGGGGCTTCTTCGGGGTCGCGCTGCTGCTGATCTTCTTGTTCTGGCCGTGGGAGTACAAGCCCAAGGACGCCCCAGGCAGCCTGCTCTACACGCTGGCCACACCGCTGTACGGCCTGACCTTCGGAATGTCGATCCTGTGCATCGCGATCGGCGCGATCCTGTACCAGAAAAGGTTTATCCCCGAAGAGCTTTCGATCCAGGAGCGCCATGACGGCGCCTCGCGCGAGATCGACCGCAAGACGGTGGTGGCCAACCTGGCCGACGCGTATCAGGGTTCGACGGTAGGGCGGCGCAAGCTGGTCGGCCTGTCACTGGGCGTGGGGCTCGGCGCGTTCGGGCTGTCGACCCTGGTGGCGTTCGCCGGCGGCCTGATCAAGAACCCGTGGAAGCCCGTCGTGCCCACCGCCGACGGCAAGAAGGCCGTGCTGTGGACCTCCGGGTGGACCCCGCGCTACAAGGGCGAGACCATCTTCCTGGCGCGCGCCACCGGCTCCGCCGGCGCGTCACCGTTCATCAAGATGCGCCCCGAGGACCTCGACGCCGGCGGCATGGAGACCGTCTTTCCGTGGCGGGAGTCCGACGGGGACGGCACCACCCCGGAATCGCAGGAAAAGCTCCGCGCGATCAACCAGGGCGTCCGCAACCCCGTAATGCTCATCCGGATCCGGCCGTCCGACATGTCACGGATGGTCAAGCGCCAGGGCCAGGAGAGCTTCAACTGGGGCGAGTTCTTCGCCTACACGAAGGTGTGCTCGCACCTGGGTTGTCCGGCGTCGCTGTACGAACAGCAGACCTACCGGATCTTGTGCCCCTGCCACCAGTCGCAGTTCGACGCCCTGCACTTCGCCAAGCCGATCTTCGGCCCGGCGGCGCGCGCGCTGGCGCAACTGCCGATCACGATCGACTCCAACGGGTACCTGGTCGCCAACGGTGACTTCATCGAGCCCGTCGGACCGGCATTTTGGGAGAGGACGACGACATGAGCCCCAAACTGAGTCCCCCGAAGATCGGTGACATCCTGGCCCGCCAGGGCGAGGACATCGACACGCGCTACCACCCGTCGGCGGCGGTGCGCAGGCAGCTCAACAAGGTGTTTCCGACGCACTGGTCGTTCCTACTCGGCGAGATCGCGATGTACAGCTTCATCGTGCTGCTGCTCACCGGCGTGTATCTGACGCTGTTCTTCGACCCGTCCATGGCCGAGGTCACCTACAACGGCGCGTACCAACCGCTGCGCGGCGTCGACATGTCCAAGGCCTTCGCCTCGACCCTCGACATCTCGTTCGAGGTGCGCGGCGGGCTGTTCGTCCGGCAGGTTCACCACTGGGCCGCTTTGCTTTTCGCCGCGTCGATCATGGTGCACCTGGCGCGCATCTTTTTCACCGGCGCGTTCCGGCGGCCCCGCGAGGCGAACTGGGTGATCGGGTCGCTGCTGCTGATCCTCGCCATGTTCGAGGGCTACTTCGGCTACTCGCTGCCCGACGACCTGCTGTCCGGCATCGGGCTGCGTGCCGCCCTGTCCTCGATCACGTTGGGGATGCCCGTGATCGGCACGTGGCTGCACTGGGCGCTGTTCGGCGGCGACTTCCCGTGCGGTGGCATCGGCAACGAATGCGCGACGGTGGGCGCCATCATCCCGCGCATGTACGCCCTGCACATCCTGCTGTTGCCCGGGATCATCCTGGCGCTGATCGGGCTGCACCTGGCGTTCGTGTGGTTTCAGAAGCACACCCAGTTCCCCGGCCCCGGCCGCACCGAGCACAACGTGGTCGGCGTGCGGGTGATGCCGATTTTCGCCGTCAAGTCCGGCGCGTTCTTCGCGGCGATCGTCGGAGTGCTCGGCCTGATGGGCGGGCTGCTGCAGATCAACCCGATCTGGAACCTGGGCCCCTACAAGCCATCTCACGTCTCGGCGGGCTCACAGCCCGACTTCTACATGATGTGGACCGAGGGTCTGGCCCGTATCTGGCCGCCGTGGGAGTTCTACTTCTGGCACCACACCATTCCGGCCCCGGTCTGGGTCGCGCTGCTGATGGGCCTGATCTTCATCCTGCTGATCATCTACCCGTTCCTGGAGAAGCGGTTCTCCGGCGACTACGCACACCACAATTTGCTGCAGAGGCCGCGCGACGTGCCGGTGCGCACCTCGATCGGCGCGATGGCGATCTCCTTCTACATGGTGCTGACCCTGGCGGCGATGAACGACATCATCGCGTTCAAGTTCCACATCTCGCTGAACGCGACGACGTGGATCGGGCGCATCGGGATGGTGATCCTTCCGCCGTTCGTCTACTTCATCACCTACCGGTGGTGCATCGGGCTGCAGCGCAGCGACCGCGAGGTGCTCGAGCACGGCATCGAGACGGGCATCATCAAGCGGCTGCCGCACGGCGCGTACATCGAGCTGCACCAGCCGCTCGGGCCCGTCGACGACCACGGGCACCCGATCCCGCTCGAGTACCAGGGCGCGGCGTTGCCCAAGCGCATGAACAAGCTGGGCTCGGCCGGCTCGCCGGGTAGCGGCAGCTTCCTGCGTGCCGACCCCGCGTCCGAGGATGCCGCGCTGCGCGAGGCGGCGCACTCCTCCGAGCAGCGCGCGCTGACCGCGCTGCGCGAGCACCAGGAGAGCGTCGTCGGCTCCCCGAACGGCGAGCACGGCGAGCACTAGACCGCACTGAACCGAGCGCGCCGCGAGACATCAACCCTTGCGGCGCGTTTCGGCGTGTCGTCGCAGAGGTTTATGTGTCGCGGGCCCGCCCGGCTAGCGCGAGTCTGCCAGGCCGCGTAGCTGGCGGATGTGCAGCCACTCCACCACCGGCATGGCCCCGGTGACGACCCCGGCCACCGCGTAGACCGCCCACGACGGGCCGTCGTCACCGACGGCCATCAGGTACGTCGCGGTCGCGGCCGCGATCAGAGCCGCGCCGAGCGTGCCCGTCAGGATGGCCGTGCCGCGCAACCAGACCCGATCCACCACGGTGCCGGACCACTGCGTCGCCGGCTCCGCCGACTGCATCCTCGGCTGGCGCGCCCGCTCGGCCGCGGTGCGCGGCGCGGGGGCCATGAGGCGCACCGGGGGCCGCTGCGGGGCGCGCGCCGGCCCCGCCCCCGGCCGGGTTGCCGGCTCGATCAGGCCCATGCGACGGGCCCGCACCAGCACCGGGATCGCCCCGGCGATGATCAGCGCGGAGACAATGATGACCGCGTACAACACCCACGGGGTGTGCGAGCCGCCGGCCGTCTTGTGGAAGCCCCGACCCAGGTCGGCCAGCGCGACGGCGGCGGCCACGCTGACGCCCAACAACACCAGCCAGACGGCCGCGCAGGCGCCCAGCAGGAGGCGATCGATGACGTCGGGCGGGATGGTGTCGGAGCCACGCCGGTAAGCCGAGTATCTGCTGACCATCAGCAGCTCGTCTGCGGCGAGTCGCTGTTGTTCGACGACAGCACCGTTCCGTCGCTGGTGGTGATCGAGCAATTGAGCCGGCTGACCCGGAAGAGGCTGGAGGCCTGGACCGAGCCGACGTCGGAGGTGGAGATCGGCGTCACGGTCATCGACCACGGGATGTACACGTTGTGCTGGGTGCGGGAGCGCCCGGACGCGTCGACGTAGGTGACCGAGATGATGTCACCCGGCGCCTTGGTGCCGGTCACCGAATAGGTCACCTGCCGCGGCCCGGCCGGTGTTGTCGTCGGCGGAGGCGGCGCGGCCGCCGTCGAGGTGGCCGGGGTTATCTCGTCCTGCGGCGGCGGCGCCGACGGGGTGGTTGTGGTGGCGGGGTTGGCCAGCTTGTTCGTGTCGGCGCGCGTGACGAGCAGCGACACCGAAACCACCAACGCGATCGCGGCCACGATGGCGGCGATGCCCACCACCCACGGCCAGCGCGGGGCGCGGTGTTCGTCGTCCGGGTCGGCCGACTCGTCGTAGCTGTCGTAGTCGTAGAGCCTCAGGTCGGCCGGCAGGTAGGGGCCGCTGAGGAAATGCTCGGACTCGGGGGCCGAATAGGCCCGCGAGTACGCGTCCGTCTGGCCGGTCTGATCCGCCGCCGCGATCCCCGCGCTGTCGTCGACGGGTCCCTCATGGGATTCGACCGCCTCGTGTCCCAGTTCGTCGCCGGAGTCCGGTTCGCCAGGTTCGGTTTCCGGGGGATTCGGCCCGCTCATAGTTGCCTGCCCTGTTCAACTGCTTCACCAGCGCGCGGGGCTCCGCGAATGCCTCGTTGCGCGCGCGCTTGGGAGTTTCTCATATGCCTGGGCAAACCCTACCGAACCGAATAGAGGGGGATGTCTTGGCAAACGGGCCACTGATCAACTGATGCCCTGATTGTGACCTTTGAGTCGCAAATCAGTGTTTCTCGGGTCCCATGTAGTACTCGAAGACCAATCCCGCCGACGTAGCAAGGACGAATACCACCCCGGCAACGATCAGCCACGGCAGCCACAGCGCGATACCGGTCGCGGCCACCGCGCCCGCCAGCGCGATCAGGATCGGCCACCAGCTGTGCGGGGCGTAGAACCCCAATTCCCCTGCGCCGTCGCTGATCTCGGCGCCCTCGTAGTCCTCGGGCCGGGTGTCCAGCCGGCGCGCGACGAACCGGAAGAAGGTCGCCGTGATCGACGCCAGGCCACCGGTCAGCGCCAGGGCGGTGGTACCCGCCCACTCCTCACCGCCGGTGGCGTACAGCGCCGTCAGCACGCCGTAGAGCACGGCCGCCGCCAGGAAAAAGACGGCGATGAATTCGAACAGCCTCGCTTCGATGTGCATTTCGCGTCCTCACCTACTGGCTTGTGCCGATTCGCCGCGGCGGGTATCGAACGGGTGGGTGGTCACCGCCAGCGGCGACTGCGCGATGGCCTGCAGCGCCTCGGCGTTGGACTTCCCCGCGATCCGCTGCTGCAGATAGGCCTTGAAGTCGTTGGGCGCCACCACCCGAACCTCGAAGTTCATCATCGAGTGGTAGGTGCCGCAGAACTCGGCGCAGTGCCCGACGAAGGCGCCGGTCTTGGTGATCTCGTCGACCTGGAACACGTTGACGGAGTTGTTGGCCTGGGGGTTGGGCATCACGTCGCGCTTGAACAGGAATTCCGGCACCCAGAAGGTGTGCACGACGTCCGCGGACGCCAACTGGAATTCGATGCGCTTGCCGGCCGGCAGCACCAGCACCGGAATCTCGGTGGCGGTGCCCAGGATCTCGACCTTGTCGTAGTTCAAGTAGGTCCGGTCCTGGGGGTTGAGCCCCCGCACCGCGCCGACGCGCTCCTCGCCGTGGGCGTCCTTGCCCTCCGGCTTGGAGACCATCGCGGCCTTGCGCGCGGCATCGGCGCCCTCGTAGGTCAGCGTGCCGTCCTTGAAGTTGACGCGCTGATAACCGAACTTCCAGTTCCACTGGAAGGAGGTGACGTCGATCACGACCTCGGGGTCCTTGGCCAGGTGCAGCATCTTCTCCTGGACCACCACGGTGAAGTAGAACAGCACCGAGATGATGAGGAACGGCGTCACGGTGAGCACCAGCTCAAGGGGCATGTTGTAGCCGAACTGCCGGGGCAGCTCGGTGTCGGTGGCCTTCTTGCGGTGAAACGCGGACGACCAGAAGATGAGCCCCCACACGATCACCCCGACCACCAGGGAGGCGATCACCGCTCCGACCCACAGCTCCCGGTTGAGGTGGGCCTCCGGGGTGATGCCTTCCGGCCAGCCCATCCCGATCGCCTCCGACCAGCTGCATCCGCTCAGGGTGACCGCCAGCACGCCCAGCGTCACGGCCAGCGCCAACGGCCGCAAACGACGGGACAGACCCCGGTGGGCTCCCCCGGATCGGCGCTGGAACCTGGCCTGCGACAAGCGTTGCGAACGGACCTGCTCGCGAGGTGTCACGTTGGCGCCTCCATGCTCGGACATCGAATACTACGCAGCGTAGACCACGCCGCTTACCCCGGCGACGAAACCCCGACCCGTCAGGGGTGTGCGGCGCCACAGGCGGCGGTCAAGTGCGGCATACTGGGGCGCCGTGTGTGGTCTGCTGGCGTTCGTCGCGGCCCCGGCCGATCCCGGCGGCCCGAGGGCCGCAGATGTGGTAGACGTGTCGGCCGCCGCCAGAGCCGACGGCGCCATCTCCCGCGCGCTGCGCCTCATGCGCCACCGCGGACCGGACGAGCCGGGCGGTTTGTTTGACCCAGACGGCGACGGGGCCGTCGTGTTCGGCTTCAACCGGCTGTCGTTCATCGACATCGCGCATTCGCATCAGCCGCTACGGTGGGGGCCGCCGGAGGCGCCCGACCGCTACGTGCTGGTGTTCAACGGCGAGATCTACAACTACCTCGAGCTGCGCGACGAACTGGCGACCGAGCACGGCGCCGCGTTCGCCACCGACGGCGACGGCGAGGCCATCGTCGCCGGCTACCACCACTGGGGCACCGACGTGTTGACCCGGCTGCGGGGCATGTTCGCGTTCGCGCTGTGGGACACCGTCACCCGCGAATTGTTCTGCGCCCGTGATCCGTTCGGCATCAAGCCGCTCTTCATGGCCGTCGGCACCGGCGGCACCGCGATGGCCAGCGAGAAGAAATGCCTGATGGACCTGGCCGACCTGATCGGGTTCGACACCGGCATCGATGAGCGCGCGGTGCAGCACTACACGGTCCTGCAGTACGTGCCGGAGCCCGAAACCCTGCACCGCGGGGTGCGCCGGCTGGAGTCGGGCTGCTACGCCCGCATCCGGCCCGGGACGGCGCCGCAGATCAGCCGGTACTTCGTGCCGCGCTTCGCCGCCACGCCGATCACCGGCGACACCGAACAGGCCCGCTACGACGAGATCACCGCGGTGCTGGAGGACTCGGTGGCCAAGCACATGCGCGCCGACGTCACCGTGGGCGCGTTCCTGTCCGGTGGCATCGACTCCACCGCGATCGCGGCGCTGGCCATCCGGCACAACCCCAGGCTGATCACGTTCACCACCGGCTTCGAGCGGGAGGGGTTCTCCGAGATCGACGTCGCGGTCGCCTCGGCGGAGGCGATCGGTGCCCGCCACATCGCCAAAGTCGTCAGCCCGGACGAATTCGTCGCCGCCCTGCCCGAGATCGTCTGGTACCTCGACGAGCCGGTCGCCGACCCCGCGCTGGTGCCGCTGTTCTTCGTCGCCCGCGAGGCCCGCAAGCACGTCAAGGTGGTGTTGTCCGGCGAAGGCGCCGACGAACTGTTCGGCGGCTACACCATTTACCGGGAGCCGTTGTCGCTCAAGCCCTTCGACTATCTGCCGCGGCCGCTGCGGCGGTCGATGGGCAGGGTGTCCAAGCCGCTGCCCGACGGCATGCGCGGCAAGAGCCTGCTGCACCGCGGATCGCTGACCCTCGAGGAGCGCTACTACGGCAACGCGCGCAGTTTCTCCGACGCCCAGTTGCGTGACGTGTTGCCCGGTTTCCGCGACGACTGGACCCACACCGACGTGACCGCATCCGTGTACGCCGAGTCGGCCGGCTGGGACCCGGTGGCCCGCATGCAGCACGTCGACCTGTTCACCTGGCTGCGCGGTGACATCCTGGTCAAGGCCGACAAGATGACGATGGCCAACTCGCTGGAGCTGCGGGTTCCGTTCCTGGATCCCGAGGTGTTCGCCGTCGCCTCCCGGCTGCCGGTCGAGGCCAAGATCACGCGCACCACCACCAAGTACGCGCTGCGGCGCGCGCTGGAGCCGATCGTTCCCGCGCACGTGCTGCACCGGCCCAAGCTCGGCTTCCCGGTGCCGATCCGGCATTGGCTGCGCGCGGGCGAACTGCTGGACTGGGCCTACGCGTTGGTGGACGCGTCGCAGGCCGATCATCTGGTCGACCGGGGCGCGGTGCGCCGGATGCTCGACGAGCACCGAAGCGGCGCAAGCGATCACAGCCGCCGGCTGTGGACGGTGCTCATTTTCATGCTCTGGCACGCGATCTTCGTCGAGCACACCGTGGTGCCGCAGATCAGCGAGCCCGTATACCCGGTCCAGCTCTAACGCGCGGCCTCGCTCAGGCGAGCACCGCGGCGATCTCGGCGGCCGCGTCCTCGCCGTAGGCGCCGGCCAGCCGGGACTTCGCCACCTCGTGGTCCCACACCCACTCCTGGGTTCCGGTGGACTCCAGCACCAGCACCGCCACCAGCGAGCCCAGCTGCGCCGAACGCTCCAGGCTCAGCCCCGCGCTGCGCCCGGTCAGGAAACCGGCCCGGAACGCATCGCCGACCCCGGTGGGGTCGGTCTGGCTGGTCTCGGGCACCACACCGACATGCGTGGTCGTCCCGTCGCGCTCCACGATGTCGACGCCCTTGGCCCCCAGCGTCGTCACCCGCAGCCCGACCTTGCCCTGCACGTCGGCCTCCGACCAGCCGGTCTTGGACAACAACAGCTCCCACTCGTAGTCGTTGGTGAACAGGTAGGCCGCACCGTCGACGAGCTTGTCGATGTCTTCCCCGGACAGGCGGGGCAGCTGCTGGGACGGATCGGCGGCAAACGCCAAGCCGAGCTTGCGGCACTCCTCGGTGTGCACCACCATCGCGTCGGGGTCGTTGGCCCCGATGATGACCAGCTCCGGCTTCCCCACCGAGGACACCACGTCGGCGAGCTTGATGTTGCGGGCCTCCGACATCGCCCCCGGATAAAACGACGCGATCTGGGCCATATCGACATCGGTGGTGCAGGTGAACCGCGCGGTGTGCGCGGTCTGTGAGATCAGCACGTGGTCGCAGTTGACGTTGTGCGCCACGAGCCATTCGCGGTAATCGGCGAAGTCATCGCCGGCCGCACCGACCAGCGCGACATCACCGCCTAGCACACCGATGGCAAAGGCGATGTTGCCCGCCACGCCACCACGGTGAATGACCAGGTCGTCGACGAGGAAGCTAAGCGACACCTTCTGCAGATGGTCGGCCAGCAGCTGCTCGGAAAAGCGGCCGGGGAACCGCATCAGATTGTCGGTCGCAATAGAACCTGTCACCGCGATCGTCACGAAATCTCCATCCTTCGTTAGTAAGGTTATCTAGCTTACTCAGGCGCATCGGGTGTCGTCGCCTCACGGTCCGGGCAAACTCGTGCGCTAGCCTGCCTAGGGAAATGAGACGTCGCCGGGCCGCCGGCCTCGGGCCCGTCGGGACCCGGCGCGTTCATGGTCCCGACCACCACCGTAGGAGAACCACATGGCAGGTCCGCACCCGCCGGACCCCACCGTCGGCGCCACCGGACCAACGCCCCACACCGGGTCCCGGCCGCTCGAGTTCCCCGGCGAGCCTCCGGCGGGCCCGCCAACCCACCACGCGGCCCATTACGGCGGTCAAACGCCCCCGGTCCCGTACCCGACGGGGCGGCCCAAGCGGCGGCTGCTCATCGGCCTAATGATGGCCGTCGCGCTGGTCGCCGCGACGACGCTCGCGATCGCGTACGGGGTTCGCACCAACGGGGCCAATACCGGCAACTCGTTCTCCGAGGGCGCGGCCAAAACGGCGATTCAGGACTATCTGGACGCCCTCGAGCACCGCAATATCGACGTCATCGTCCGCAACGCGCTGTGCGGCATGTACGACGCGGTCCGCGACAAGCGCTCCGACGTGGCGCTGGCCAAGATGAGCAGTGACGCCCTGCGCAAGCAGTTCTCCGACGTGCAGCTCGTGTCGGTCGACAAGATCGTCTACCTGTCGCAATACCAGGCCCAGGCGCTGTTCACCATGCGTGTGTCGCCCGCGGACGGGAGCCCGGCGCGCAGCGACGTCCAGGGCATGGCCCAGCTGCTATTTCAGCGCGGCCAGATCATGGTGTGTGCGTATGTGCTCCGCACCGGCGGCTCGTACTAGCGGCGATCGCGAGGGCGGCGAGGCCTGGCGTGGGGCTACCCCCGCGGAGCTGGGGGACGGGTCGCCGCGACCGGGATGAGCGGCCCGTCGATCAGTTGAACGAGTCCCCGCAGGCGCACGAACCCGTGGCGTTGGGGTTGTCGATGGTGAAGCCCTGCTTCTCGATGGTGTCGACGAAGTCGATGGACGCGCCTTCGACGTAGGGCGCGCTCATCCGGTCCACCGTCAGCGTGACGCCACCGAACTCCGCGGTCAGGTCGCCGTCCAGCGTCCGGTCGTCGAAGAACAGGTTGTAGCGCAGGCCCGCGCATCCGCCCGGCTGGACCGCGATGCGCAGCGCCAGGTCGTCACGGCCCTCCTGGTCCAGCAGCGACTTCGCCTTGGCAGCGGCGGCTTCGGTCAGGATCACGCCATGGGTCTTGGCGGTCGTCGACTCGTTTTGCACCGTCATTGCTTCTCCTACTTAGCTCATGGTCGGGCGCCACCCGCACCGGGGACGGCCCACTGCCTCAACGGTACATTGCGGGACCGCTATTCCCGAGTCGCGCCGCGACCTCGGAGGCCAATCCCATGAGCTGGTTGGCCGCGTCGGCCTGCGCCAACCGCACGGAACCGGCGTAATCGGCGATGGACAGGGCCGACATGATGCCCGACGAGCGCACCGCGGAGTTTTCCAGCCCGACCTGGCCGGCCAGCACGATCACCGGGATTCCCAGCGGACCGGCCGATTCCGCGAGGCAGCCGACCACCTTCCCGTGCAGGGACTGCTCGTCGAAGCGGCCCTCACCGGTGACGATCATGTCCGCCGTCTCGAGGTCGTCGGCCAGGTGGGTGTGCTCGGCGATGATTTCCGCGCCCAATTCGCACCGGCCGCCCAGCGCCAGCAGCCCGGCGCCCAGACCACCGGCGGCGCCCGCGCCCGGCTCCGAGCTGACGTCCCGTCCGGCCGCGGCTTCCAGTTCGATCGCCCACGCCTCGAGGCGGACCTCGAGCGCGGCGACGGTGGTGGTGTCCGCGCCTTTCTGCGGCCCGAACACCCTGGCCGCCCCCCACGGGCCCAGCATCGGGTACTCGGTGTCGGTGGCCGCGATCAGGTCCACGTTGGTCATCGCGCGCTGGGCCTCTTTCAGCCCGCCGAGCTGGGCGATCATCCCCTTGCCGCCGTCGGTACACGCGCTGCCGCCCAGTCCGACCACGATCCGGCGGGCCCCGGCCCGCAGCGCCTCGGCGATGAGCTGCCCGACGCCGCTGCTGTCGGCCGTCAGCGCGGTTTCTGGGGTGGGAGGACCGTCGAGCAGGGCGAGGCCGCACGCCTGCGCACACTCCAGATAGGCGGTCTTCGAGCGGCGGTCGAACACCCAATCGGCCTCCACCGCGGTGCTCAGCGGCCCACACACCGTCACCCGCCGCCGCTGTCCCAGCCGGCCGGCCAGCACCTCGATGAAGCCCGGGCCGCCGTCCGACTGCGGGGCGACGATGAACCGATCGCCGGGACGCGAGCGCGTCCAGCCGGTCGCGATGGCGGCCGCGGCCTGCACGGCGGACAAGCTGTCCCCATAGCAATCCGGGGCGACCAAAACCTGCATGGCCGGCAGCCGCAGACGGCCGGGTGCGAGGCCATCATCCGAGGCCATCGTGCCGTCGTCCATCACAGGTAGCCATTCATCACAGTCAAGCGTAGGTGCAAGCGCCGCGCTGGCGCATGGCCGATAACCACGCGTTCCGGGGCCATGACCGGGTGATCCCCCCGGGAAGTAACCTTGGCACTGTGAAGCTGATGGGCCGCAAGAAGGGCCAGGACGACGACCTCGAAGGGTCCGCCGGGGTGACCGCGGACATCGATGCAGCCACTTCGGCGGACACCGGGTCGCGCCGGACCGGCCCCAAGGGTCGGCCCACGCCCAAGCGCAGCGAGGCCCGGCGCAACCCGAGGAAGGGCCACGTCGCACCGGCGCCCATGACCGCGGCCGAGGCGCGGGCCCGCCGGAAATCGCTGGCCGGCCCCAAACTCAGCCGCGAGGAGCGCCGGGCCGAGCGGACCGCCAGCCGCGCGCGCATGACGGACCGCCGCGAACGCATGCTGGCCGGCGACGAGGGATATCTGTTGCCGCGCGATCAGGGGCCCATCAAGCGGTACGTGCGCGACGTGGTGGACTCCCGGCGCAACCTGCTCGGCCTGTTCATGCCGGCGACGATGCTGTTGCTGTTTGCCTCGTTCGGCGTCGCGCAGCTGCAGTTCTACGCCTCCCCGGCGATGCTGGTGCTGATGGTCGTCATGGGCGTCGACGGCGTGCTGCTGGCGCGCAAGGTCAGCAAGCTGGTGGACGCCAAGTTCCCCGACAACACCGAAAGCCGTTGGAAGCTGGGCATTTACGCCGCGGGCCGGGCCTCACAGCTGCGCCGGATGCGGGCGCCGCGGCCCCAGGTCGAGCGCGGCAGCAGTGTTGATTAAGCGGCGCCCGAAAGCCGCCTGATCCCCGTGCGCACCCTGGTGCTCGGCGGGATCAGGTCCGGGAAGTCCCGCTGGGCCGAGGAGGCCATCGCCACGTCGCTGCCGCCCGGCGAGCCGGTCCGCTACCTGGCCCCCGCGCCGGCGGACGGGGCCGACGCGGACTGGGCGGACAGGGTCGCGCGGCACCGCGACCGCCGGCCCGCGCATTGGTGCACGGTCGAAACCGGCGATGTCGCAGGCCAATTGCGCCAGTCGCCGGGCACCCCGACGCTGGTCGACGACCTCGGCGGCTGGCTGACCGGCGCGCTGGACCGCAACGACGCGTGGGCCGACGGGTCGGTGGCGGCCCCCATCGAGGCGCTGCTGGCCGCGGTGGGCGCGTTCGGTTCCACGCTGGTGCTGGTCAGCCCGGAGGTCGGGCTGACCGTGGTGCCGGCCACCGCATCCGGTCGCCGGTTCGCCGACGAACTCGGCACGCTCAACCAGCGCGTCGCCGAGCTGTGCGACCGGGTGGTGCTGGTGGTGGCCGGGCAGCCGATGCAGATCAAGCCGTCGGGGACCTGATGGAATTCGCCCCGGTATCGCCGCCCGACGCGGGCGCCGCCGCCGCCGCCCGCGCCCGCCAGGACGCGCTGACCAAGCCCCGTGGCGCCCTGGGCCGCCTCGAGGACCTGTCGGTGTGGGTGGCGTCGTGCCAAGGGCGTTGTCCGCCAAAACAATTCGAGCGCGCCCGGGTGGTGGTCTTCGCGGGCGACCATGGAGTCGCGCGGGCGGGGGTGTCGGCCTACCCGCCGGAGGTCACCGCCCAGATGGTCGCCAACATCGACGGCGGCGGCGCGGCGATCAACGTGCTGGCCGGCGTCGCCGGCGCGACGGTGCGGCTGGCGGACCTGGCCGTCGACGCCGAGGCGGCTTCCGCGCGGATCGGCGCCCACAAGGTGCGCCGCGGCAGCGGCGACATCCGGACCACCGACGCGCTGTCCGACGGCGAGACGATCGCCGCGCTCGCCGCGGGCCGGGCCATCGCCGACGAGGAGGTCGACGCGGGCGCCGACCTGCTGATCGCGGGCGACATGGGGATCGGAAACAGCACCGCGGCGGCGGTTTTGGTGGCGGCGCTGACCAACGCCGAGCCGGTCGCGGCGGTTGGCTTGGGAACCGGGATCGACGACGCGGGGTGGGCGCGCAAGACCGCCGCCGTGCGCGACGCCCTGTTCCGGGCGCGGGCGGTGCTACCCGACCCTGTCGGGCTGCTGCGCTGCTGCGGCGGGGCGGATCTGGCCGCGATGGCCGGCTTTTGCGCCCAGGCGGCGGTGCGGCGCACCCCGCTGCTGCTCGACGGCGTGGCGGTGACCGCCGCGGCACTGGTCGCCGAGCGCCTGGCTCCCGGCGCGCGGCAGTGGTGGCAGGCCGGTCACCGGTCGACGGAGCCCGCCCACGAGCTGGCCCTGGCGGCCCTCGAGTTGGACCCGATCCTGGACCTGAGCATGCGGCTCGGCGAGGGAACCGGCGCGGCGGTCGCGCTGCCGGTGCTGCGCGCCGCGGTGGCCGCGCTGTGCTCCATGGCCACCTTCGAAGAAGCCGGGGTGGCCGGTGCGGCCGGGCCGGCCACCCCGCCGCCACCGTGATGCGTTCGCTGGCAACTGCTTTCGCGTTCGCAACGGTGCTACCCGTGCCGGGGAACGCCCCGATGGGCCGCGGCGCGATGACCGCGCTGCCCGTGGTCGGCGCCGCGCTCGGGACGTTGGCCGCGGGCGTGACGTGGGGTGGCGCTTGGGTTTTCGGTGCGTCCAGCCCGCTGCCCGGGTTGCTCGCGGTGGCAACGCTGCTGCTCGTCACGCGCGGGCTGCACATCGACGGGGTCGCCGACACGGCCGACGGGCTGGGGTGCTACGGCCCGCCCCAGCGCGCGCTGGCGGTGATGCGCGACGGGTCGACCGGGCCGTTCGGTGTGGCGGCCGTGGTGCTGGTCATCCTGCTGCAGGGGCTGGCCTTCTCGGCGCTACGACCGGCGGCCATCGTGCTGGCGGTCGTCGCCGGCCGGGTCGCGGCCGTGCTGGCGTGCCGGCGGTCGGTGCCGGCGGCCGAGGGCAGCGCGCTGGGGGCCCGGGTCGCCGGGAGCCAGCCGGCGCCCGTGCTGGCGGCCTGGCTCGCCGCGCTGCTCGCCGTCTCGCTGCTGGCGGGTTCGCGGCCGTGGCAGGGGCCGGTCGCGGTGCTGGTCGCGGTGGGCTGCGGCGCCGCGCTGGTGGGGCATTGCGTGCGCCGGTTCGGCGGCATCACCGGTGACGTGCTGGGCGCCGCGATCGAACTCACCACGACGGTGGCCGCGGTGGCGCTGGCCGCGATGCACGGCTGAGCGTGACGTTGCAGTCACGCTGGGCCCCGAACGTGACTGCAGCGTCACGGCGGGTGCAATGCGGGCCCTAGCCCAGCCGGGCCATCCAGCCGTGCGTATCGGCGAAGGTGCCCCGCTGGATTCCGGTCAGCGTGTCGCGCAGCGCCATCGTCACCTCGCCCGGTTGCCCGTCGGCGATGGTGAATTCGTTGTCGCCGTACTTCACCCGCGAGACCGGGGTGATGACGGCCGCGGTGCCGCAGGCGAACACCTCGGTGATCTCACCGGCGGCGGCCTTCTTCTGCCACTCGTCGATGTCGATCCGGCGCTCCTCGACGGAGAACCCGGCGTCAATGGCCAACTGCAGCAACGAGTCCCGGGTGATTCCGGGCAGCAGCGAGCCGGACAGCTCCGGGGTGACCAGCCGCGCCGATCCGCCGCTGCCGAACACGAAGAACAGGTTCATCCCGCCCATCTCTTCGATGAAGCGGCGCTCGACCGCGTCCAGCCAGACCACTTGGTCGCAATCGTTTTCGGCGGCCTCGGCCTGGGCCAGCAGCGAGGCGGCGTAGTTCCCACCGAACTTGGCCGCCCCGGTGCCGCCGGGGCTGGCCCGCACGTATTCCGTCGACACCCACACCGTCACGGGGCTGATACCGCCCTTGAAGTACGCGCCGGCCGGCGAGGCGATCAGCAGGTAGCGGTACTGCTTGGCGGGACGCACGCCCAGCCCCGGCTCGGTCGCGAAGATGAACGGCCGCAGGTACAGCGCCTCCTCGCCGCCGGTCCGCGGCACCCAGGTCCTGTCGACCGCGACGAGCTGGCAAAGGGATTCGACGAAGAGGCTCTCGGGCAGCTCGGGAATGGCCAGCCGCCGCGCCGACGAACGCATCCTGGCCGCGTTGGCCTCCGCGCGAAACGACACGATCGAATCGTCGGCCCAGCGGTATGCCTTGAGCCCCTCGAAGACCTCCTGCGCGTAGTGCAGCACGATCGCCGAGGGGTCCAATTCGATCGGGCCGTACGGGATGACGCGCGCGTTGTGCCAACCCCGGCCCTCGTCGTAGTCGATCGACACCATGTGGTCGGTGAAGTATTTGCCGAAACCCGGCTCCGCCAGGATCGATTCACGTTCCGAGTCGGTCGCGGGATTAGACGCGCGTAGAACCGTGAACTCGAGCGAGCCGCTGGTCATGCGGCCGATTCTATATCCGCGCGCCAATGGGTTTTTCTCACGTGAACCCCTGGGCGCTAACGCGTTTTCACGGCGACGAAGGGCGGGCGCACGACCTCGCACTCGACCGCGCGGCCGCGGACGTCGACCTTGATGCGCTGACCGTCGTCGATGCCGGCGTCCGTGTCGATCAACGCCAGCCCGATGCCGGCCTGCAGCGTCGGCGAGAACGTCCCGGAGGTCGTGACCCCGACCGGGGCGTCCCCGGCCAGGACGGTCAGGCCGGGTCGCAGCACCCCGCGCCCGACCATCCGCAGCCCGCGCAGCAGCCGCCGCGGTCCGGCTTCCCTCTCGGCCAATAGCGCGTCGCGGCCGAAGAACGCGTCCTTCTTCCAGCCGACGGCCCAGCCGCAGCGGGCCTGCAGCGGCGAGATGTCGAGCGAAAGTTCGTGCCCGTGCAGCGGATAGCCCATCTCGGTGCGCAGCGTGTCGCGGGCGCCGAGGCCGGCCGGCTCTCCCCCGGCGGCCCTCACCGCCGCGAGCAGCGCGTCGAACACCACACCCGCGGAATCCCAGGGCGGCAGCAGCTCGTAGCCGTGCTCGCCCGTGTAGCCGGTGCGGCAGACGCGGACCGGCACCCCCGAGTAGGTGGCATCGGCGTAACCCATGTAATCCATGTCGGTCGGCAGGCCCAGCTCGCCGAGCACGTCGGCCGATCGCGGGCCCTGCACGGCCAGCACCGCATACGAGCGATGTTCGTTGGTGATGGTCAGCCCCGGCCCCGAACCGGCCTCGGCGGCCGCCCGCAGCGCGTCGACCACCGCGGCGGTGTTGGCGGCGTTGGGCACCAGGAAGATCTCGTCGTCGCTGACGTAGTAGGCGATCAGGTCGTCGACGACGCCGCCGGATTCGGTGCAGCACAGGGTGTATTGCGCCTGGCCCGGGCCGATGCGGCCCAGGTCGTTGGTGAGCGCGGAGTTGACGAACGCGGCGGCGCCCGGCCCGCGCACCAGCGCCTTGCCGAGGTGGCTGACGTCGAACAGGCCGACCGCGTTGCGGGTGGCGTTGTGTTCGCTGACGGTGCCGGCGTAGGACACCGGCATCGACCAGCCGCTGAACTCGGCGAAGTTTGCGCCCAGGTCGCGATGGCGGTCGTCCAGCGGTCCGTGCTGCAGCTCCGTCACGATGCCTTACCCTAATCGGCTTCGCCGCTGGCACACTTGGGCAGGTGTCCGATCCGCTGGACTTCGACGAGTTCGAGGCCGCGGGCGTCGCGAACGCCCGCGAGCGAGCCGACCTGATCAAGTACCTGGACGGACTCGGGTTCACCGTCGAGGACATGGCCGAGGCCGAACGCCGCGGGCGGCTGTTCGGGCTGGCCGGCGACGTGCTGGCGTGGACTGGCCGGCCGGTCTACACGATCCAGTCCGCCGCCGCGCAACTCGGCCTGCCCGCCGACGACGTGGCGCGCGCGTGGGCTTCGCTCGGCCTGACCGTCGCCGGCCCCGACGCCCCCGCGCTCAGCCAGGCCGACGTCGATGCGCTCTCGACGTGGGTGGGGCTCAGGGCGGTGGTCGGCGAGGACGGGGCGCTCGGCATGCTGCGGGTGCTCGGCGCCGCCATGGCCCGGCTGGCGGAGGCCGAGTCGTCGGTGCTCCGGGCCGGGACGCCGGACATCCAGATGAACTACACCCACGACGAGCTCGCCACGGCGCAGGCGTACCGGTCGGTCGCCGAGTTCGTGCCCCGCATCGGGGCCCTGATCGACGTCGTGCACCGCCACCACCTGACCAGCGCGCGCACGTACTTCGAGGGCGTGCTGCGCGACACGTCGGCGAGCGTGGTATGCGGCATCGGTTTTGCCGACCTGTCCAATTTCACCGCGTTGACCCAGGCCCTGACGCCGGCGCAATTGTCGGACTTGCTCACCGAGTTCGGTGCCACCGTCGCCGACGTGGTGCACGCCGACGGCGGCCGGGTGGTGAAGTTCATCGGCGACGCCGTGATGTGGGTGTGCTCGTCGCCCGAGCGGCTCGCGCGGGCGGCGGTCGATCTCGTCGACCATCCGCGGGCGCGCGAGGCGGGCCTGGGCGTGCGCGCCGGCCTCGGATACGGCGCGGTGCTGGCCATCAACGGCGACTACTTCGGCATCCCGGTGAACCTGGCCGCCCGCCTGGTGGGCTCGGCGGCACCAGGGCAGATCCTGGCCTCCTCCGAGCTTCGCGACGAGTTACCCGACTGGCCCGGGGTCCCCCACGGCCCGTTGACGCTCAAGGGTTTTGACCACCCGGTGGCCGCCTTCGAACTGCACGGCCGGGACGGCCCAAGCGACCCCCGGCCCGGGTGACTAGGGTGGTTTGCCGTGAGCACCGAACCGGCCTACCAAGCACCCACCGTCAACGTCGCCACCTCGCTGCCCAAACGCAACGTGGGTTCGGCGGTATTGGTGGTTCCGGTCGTCTCGGCCGGCGACGAGGACAAGCCGGGCGCGGTCGTCTCGGCGGCCGGGCCGTTCCTGTCCGCCGACGCGGTCGCCGAGATCGAATCCGGCCTGAAGGCGCTCGAGGCCACCGGCGGCAGCGAGCAGGTGCACCGGCTGGTGGTGGCGTCGCTGCCGGTGGCCAGCGTGCTGACGATCGGGCTGGGCAAGCCGCGCCCCGAATGGCCGGCCGACGTGATCCGTCGCGCCGCGGGTGTGGCGGCGCGCTTGCTGGGCGGGGCCGAGGCGGTGCTGACCACGTTGACCCAGTTGCCCGGCGACGACGTGTGCTCGGCCGCCGTGGAGGGGCTGATCCTGGGCAGCTACCGCTTCACCGAGTTCCGCAGCGACAAGACCGCGCCGAAAGACAACGGGCTGCGCAAGATCACCGTGTTGTCCACCTCCAAGGACGCCAAGAAGGACAGCGCGCACGGGGCGGCCGTCGCGACCGCGGTCGCCACCGCGCGCGACCTGGTCAACACGCCGCCCAGTCACCTGTTTCCGGCCGAATTCGCCAAGCGCGCAAAGGCTTTGGGTGAATCGGTGGGCCTCGAGGTGGAGGTGCTCGACGACAAGGCGCTGCAGAAGGCGGGCTACGGCGGGGTGATCGGGGTCGGTCAGGGCTCGTCGCGCCCGCCGCGGCTGGTGCGGCTCACCCATCGCGGCTCCAAGCTCGCCAAGAAACCCAAGCAGGCTAAAAAGGTGGCTCTGGTGGGCAAGGGCGTCACGTTCGACACCGGCGGCATCTCGATCAAGCCGGCGGCGTCGATGCACTACATGACCTCGGACATGGGTGGCGCGGCCGCGGTCATCGCGACCGTCGCGCTGGCCGCGCAGCGGCAACTGCCGATCGATGTGATCGCCACGGTGCCGATGGCCGAGAACATGCCGTCGGCGACGGCCCAGCGCCCGGGCGACGTGCTGACCCAGTACGGCGGAACCACCGTGGAGGTGCAGAACACGGACGCCGAGGGCCGGCTGATCCTGGCCGACGCCATCGTGCGGGCGTGCGAGGACGACCCGGACTACCTGATCGAGACGTCGACGCTGACCGGCGCGCAGACGGTGGCGCTGGGAGCCCGCATCCCCGGCGTGATGGGCAGCGACGAGTTCCGCGACCGGGTGGCGGCGATCTCGCAGCGGGTGGGCGAGAACGGCTGGCCGATGCCGCTGCCCGACGAGCTGAAGGACGACCTGAAGTCCACGGTGGCCGACCTGTCCAACATCAGTGGGCAGCGCTTCGCCGGGATGCTGGTGGCGGGGGTGTTCCTGCGCGAGTTCGTCGCCGACGGGGTGGGCTGGGCACACATCGACGTGGCCGGCCCGGCGTACAACACCGGCAGCCCGTGGGGGTACACGCCCAAGGGCGGCACCGGCGTGCCGACCCGCACCATGTTCGCCGTGCTCGAGGACATCGCCGAGAACGGCTAGTTCGTCAGCAACGAGAAGACGGCCCGCCTGACCCGGCGGCGCGGCCAGCCCGTCACTCCCCCGGCGGCCAGCGCGGCGTTGGCCGCGTTGCGGCCGCACGCGCCGTGCACGGACCCGCCCGGGGTGGCCGACGCGCTGCCCAGATACAGGCCCTCGACCGGGGTTTCGGCGCGGCCCATCCCGGGCGCGGGACGAAAGATCAGCATCTGCTGCAGCTGCGCGGTGCCGCCGTTCAGGGCGCCCAGGTGCAGGTTGGCGTCGCTGGCCTCCAGGTCCGACGGGCGTTGCACGAACCGGTCGATCACCGCCGCGCCGAAGCCCGGGGCGTGCTCTTCGATCACCTGATCCATCGACTTCGCGAGCCGCTCGGCGGCGGCGTCATCGGCCACGTCGCGCGGCAAATGCGTATAGGCCCATACGCTTTCGGTTCCCTCCGGCGATCGGCTCGGATCCGCCGTGGTGGTCTGGCCCAACAGCAGGAACGGATGCTCGGGCACCACCCGG
This sequence comes from Mycobacterium terramassiliense, assembly GCF_900157385.1. Lineage (GTDB taxonomy): Bacteria > Actinomycetota > Actinomycetes > Mycobacteriales > Mycobacteriaceae > Mycobacterium > Mycobacterium terramassiliense. The sequence goes on along the minus strand of NZ_LT717701.1, from coordinate 2,861,671 downwards.
GTGTTCAGGTCGGCCATCCAGCGCACCAGCCCGTCGCCGTCGGCCCCGAGGTGGACGGTGCCCACGTCCCGCAGGTTCTCCGATCGCCACGGAACGGGGCCGTCGAGCGCGTAGTTGACCTTCACCACCGGCGGGTCCCAGCCGTAGTGCTCGAGCTCGCGGCGCAACCCGGCCGGGACCGCGTCCGCGGGCAGCATGTCGCAAAAAAGCCGCGGCGCGGTCACGTCGGCCACGACCGCCCGGCGGGCCCGAACCGTCCGGCCTCCGGCGGTGCTCACTCCCACCGCCCGCCCGCCGCGCACCTGGATGCGGGAAACGTTCTGGTTGCACTCGATTCGCGCGCCGGCCGAGCCGGCCCGCCGCACCAGCGCCGCCGTCAGCTGGCCCGAACCGCCGACGGGCACCGGCCAGCCGCCGTCCTGGGCGAGCATCGTCATCAGGAAACCCATCGCGCCGCTGACGGGAGCGTCCGGCGGCACGTCCGCGTGCATCGCGTTGCCCAGCAACAGGGTCCGCGGCGCGTCGCCGTCGAACAGCCGGCCCGCCATGGTGTTGGCGGGCTGGATCAACAGGCGGGCGAGCCGCACCGCGTCGGCGGTGCCCAGTTTCAGCAGCAGCCGCAGCATCGGCCGCACCGGCGGAAACGGCGCCAGCATCCCGTCCAGCAGCGGCGCCTTGATCTGCTGCCACAGTTCCACGGCGCGCCACCAGTTGTCGCCGTCCCCGGGTTCCCGGCGCGCCAATTCCGTTGCGGTGCGGGCGGGGTCGGGGTAGATGATGGGCGGGTCGTCGTCGGTCGCGCAGCGCGGATGACCCACCACCGCCGGCGCACGGGACCACCGCAGGCCGTGGTCCTCGAGCCGCAGCGCCGCCATCGCCGGCGAGGCCACCGTCATGGGGTAGAACGAGCTGAACAGGTCGGTGATGTAACCCGGTGTCAGTTCGGCGCTGCGCACCGCGCCACCCGGTTCCGGCTGGGCCTCCAGCACCAGCACGTCCCAACCGGCGTCGGCCAGCATCGACGCCGCCACCAGCCCGTGGTGTCCGGCGCCGATGACGACCGCGTCAGCGGTCTCGTCGGCCATGCCCTAGTCGACCTGGCTGGGCTCGAGGCGTTCGGCAAGCGCCGTCAACCGCAACAGGCATTCCCGGTTGCGCGGGTAGACCGCGGCCAGGACCAGCCGGTCGGGCAGGAGCCGGAGCGGCCCGGAGGCCGGTGTCTCGACCATATCGATGCGACAGCCGTCCGGAATATCGGTGAGCCGCAACGTTATTCGCGCGGAGCCGAGCGATCCGAGACCCGCGCGCAGCACGAGTTCCTCACCGGGCGTGCAGCTTTCGACCACCGTTTCGTCGCTGATCACCAGCGGCCATACCCCGACCGAGTGCTTGATCGCGGAGCCGGGCTGCGGCCAATTCGAGTCGACGGCGCGGGTGCGGCTGTTACCCACCACCCACTGCGCATACGTCCATCCGTCGCTCATCGCATCCCAGATCTGCTGGCGCGACGCCCGCACCTCGCGGGTGGTCGCCATCTTTCGAGTCGCCGTCATTGAAGGTCCTTTCACACGGCAGTGATGCCTACGGGTACCCCGGTCGGCGGGAACCATGCGCCGCCTCGGTGCACGCCCGAGAGCGCCGGTCGGTTTAGCGGCGGCGGCCAGTGGTTACTAAGCCGTTACAACACTCGCGTTCGACGGGAGACTAATAGTGACTGTGCGACGGATCATCATCGCAGTGGGCGCCGTGCTTTTGCTGGCCGGGATCATCGGGCTGCTGGTACCGGTGTCCGTGTCGGACGGCAACGGCAATTCCGTCTCATGCGGGAACGGGATCGCGGTGGACTTGTCCAGCGCCCGCAATGCCAACGACAAGAACGGCGCCAACATCCCCATCCTGAACCAGGTCCTCCCGCACACCGACTACGTGGCCCAATGCCAGTCGTCGGTGAACGGCCGGCGCAGCTGGACCATCCCGCTGGCCGTCATCGGGGTCGTCGCGATCGGCGCCGCGCTGCTGGTGCGACGACCGTCGGGGTCCCGAACGGTCTAGATCACCCGCACCCGCGCGGCGTTGCGCAACGCCTGCGGCGCCACGCGGGAAAGGCCGTACACCGCATAGGCTTCCGGCGCGACGGGCCGAATCGGCTTTTTCTTTTCGACCGACGACAGGATCGCCTTGGCGACCTTTTCCGGCCCGTAGTGGCGCAGCGCGAAGAGGCGCCCGAGCTGGCCCCGCCGGCCGTCGACGTTGCCGTCCTTGCCGACCGGGGCGCTGAAGCGGGTGGTGCTGATGATGTTGGTGTTGATGACGCCGGGGCAGATCGTCGTCACCCCGACCCCGGCCGCGTCCAGTTCGGCCCGCAGGCAGTCGGAAAACATGTAGTTCGCGGCCTTCGAGGTGCAGTAGGCGATCAGCGACTGCTGCGGGGCGTAGGCGGCCATCGACGCGACGTTGACGATGTAGCCGCCGGTGCCGCGCTCGACCAGGCGGCGGCCGAACGACCGGCAGCCGTTGACCACGCCGCCCAGGTTGATCTCGAGCACCCGGTCGAACTCCTCGACCGGGGTGTCCAGGAAACATCCCGCCTGCCCGATGCCGGCGTTGTTGACGACGATGTCGGGCACGCCGTGCGCGGCGCTGACCCGCTCGGCGAACGCCTCGACCGCGCCGGCGTCGGACACGTCGAGCACGTACGCGTGGGCGACGCCGCCGCGCGCCGTGATCTCGGCGGCGGTCTCCTTGACGGTGGCCTCGTCGATGTCGCTGACCACCAGCTCGGCGCCCGCCCGGGCGAAGGCGAACGCGGTCTCGCGCCCGATGCCGCTGCCCGCGCCGGTGACCGCCACCAGGGTGTCGCCGAAGCGCCCGCGGGGGCGTCCGACCTGCGCGCGCAGCATCGCCCGGCCCGGCTGTTTGCCGTCGGCCAGGTCGGCGAAGTCGTGCACCGCGGCCGCCATCACCTGCGGGTGTGACATCGGCGAGAAGTGGCCAGCCCTGATGTCGCGGCGCCACAGTCGCGGCACCCAGCGCGCCGTGTCGTCGAAGCCGTAGGGCCGGACGTACTTGTCCCGCGTGTTGACGATGAGCTGCACCGGCACGTCGACCATGTGCAGCTCCCGCTTGCGGGAGAACGACCGAAAGTAGTTGGCGGGATAGGTTTTCACCGAATGTGCGGCGTCGGCGGCCAGCTTGGCGGAGTGATGGATCTTGTCGTCGGGAATGTTGTCGACGGCGTTGCGCCGCAGCGCGGGGATCGACAACAACAGCCGCAGGCACAGCGGCGCCAGCACCGGGATCGAGAAGAACACCATGTAGGTCAGCCGCAGCGCCTGGCTGATGGCCCGCACAAAGCGCCGGGGGCGCCAGGGCCGCCGCAGCCCGCCGAAGATGTACTCGACCAGCTGGTCCTGGCTGGGGCCGGACACCGACGTGAACGAGGCGACCCGGTCGCCGGCGCCCGGGCGCTTCAGGTACTCCCAGATGCCGACCGAGCCCCAGTCGTGGGCCAGGACGTGCACCGGCGCACCCGGGCTGAGCTCGCCGATCACCGCGGCGAAATCGTCGGCGAACCGGGCCATGGTGTAGGCGGAAACCGGCTTGGGCGCCGCCGACATGCCGACGCCCCGGTTGTCGTAGCGGATCACGCGGAACCGCTCGGCCAGCAGCGGCACCACGCCGTCCCACAGCACGTGGGAATCGGGGAAGCCGTGCACCAGCACGACGGTCGGGCCCTCCCGGTTGCCCTCCTCGTAGACGGCGATCCGCGTGCCGTCCGCGCTGTCGACGAACCGCTGGGGCACCTCTTGTATTGCCGGCACCGGACCTCCCCGCTTTGACTACGTCGCCACACCGTAGCAAGGGTGTTCGGGCCGCCCGGGCAGCCGCGCGGCCCGCGCCCTGGATGTGTGCCGAGGAATGCGCAGTGACAGGATAGTTTTGGATAGCTACTTCGGTTCTTCCAAGCGAGACGTACGACCAGCCCCGACCCACGAGCGATCGAGGAGTCAGAAACGATGGCCTTCTCCGTCCAGATGCCGGCACTCGGTGAGAGCGTCACCGAGGGGACGGTCACGCGCTGGCTCAAGCAGGAAGGCGACACGGTCGAACTCGACGAGCCGCTCGTCGAGGTGTCGACCGACAAGGTCGACACCGAGATTCCCTCGCCGGCCGCGGGCGTACTGACCAAGATCGTCGCCCAGGAGGACGACACCGTCGAGGTCGGTGGCGAACTCGCCGTCATCGGCGACGCGGGCGAGCAGCCCCAGGCCCAGCCCGCGGCGCCCAGCCAGCCCGAACCCGAGCCCGAGCCGCAGCCCCGAGCCGAGGCTCAACCCGAGCCGGAGCCCGAACCGCAGCCCGCGGCGCCGGCCCCGGCCGAGTCGGGGGCCGGCGCTTCCGGCGACTCCAAGCCGGTGCTGATGCCCGAGCTCGGCGAGTCGGTGGCCGAGGGCACCGTGACCCGCTGGCTGAAGAAGGTCGGCGATTCGGTTCAGGTCGACGAGCCGCTGGTGGAGGTGTCCACCGACAAGGTGGATACCGAAATCCCCTCCCCGGTGGCCGGCGTGCTCGTCAGCATCACCGCCGAGGAGGACGCGACCGTGCCGGTCGGCGGCGAGTTGGCGCGGATCGGCTCGAGCGCGGAGGCATCCGGTGCGAGCGCCCCGCCGGCCCCGCCCGCGCCCAAGCCGGAGCCAAAAGCCGGGGCCGGCGCCGAAACCGCAACCGGCCCCGGCCCCGGCCGCCGCGGAATCCGGCGGCCCGGGCACCGACGGCGCGCCGTACGTGACACCGCTGGTGCGAAAGCTGGCCAACGAAAACAACATCGACCTCGCCGAGGTCACGGGCACCGGCGTCGGCGGCCGCATCCGCAAGCAGGACGTACTCGCCGCCGCCCAGAAGAGACAAGAAGCCAAGGCGGCGCCCGCGCCCGCGCAGGCCCCCGCCGCCGCGCCCGCCGCACAGCCGGCCAAGGCGGCTCCCGCCGCCGCGGCCGCCCCGGCGCCCGCGCTGGCGCACCTGCGTGGCACCACGCAGAAGGCCAGCCGGATCCGCCAGATCACCGCGGCCAAGACCCGCGAGTCCCTGCAGGCCACGGCCCAGCTCACCCAGACCCACGAGGTCGACATGACCAAGATCGTCGGGCTGCGGGCCAGGGCCAAGTCGGCGTTCGCCGAGCGCGAGGGCGTGAACCTGACCTACCTGCCGTTCATCGCCCGGGCCGTGATCGACGCCCTGAAGATCCACCCGAACATCAACGCCAGCTACAACGAGGACACCAAGGAGATCACCTACTACGACGCCGAACACCTGGGCTTCGCCGTCGACACCGAGCAGGGGCTGCTGTCCCCCGTCGTCCACAACGCCGGCGACCTGTCGCTGGCGGGCCTAGCCAGGGCGATCGCCGACATCGCCGACCGCGCCCGCTCGGGCAACCTCAAGCCCGACGAGTTGTCCGGCGGCACCTTCACCATCACCAACATCGGCAGCCAGGGCGCGTTGTTCGACACCCCGATCCTGGTTCCGCCGCAGGCCGCGATGCTGGGCACCGGCGCGATCGTCAAGCGGCCGCGGGTGATCGTGGACGAGTTCGGCAACGAGTCGATCGGCGTCCGCTCGGTGTGCTATCTCCCGCTGACCTATGACCATCGGCTGATCGACGGCGCCGATGCCGGGCGTTTCCTCACCACGATCAAGCACCGGCTCGAAGAGGCAGCGTTCGAGGCCGACCTTGGTCTATAGGAGGCTTGGACAACCGTGGCCAAGCCCGTCATCGCGATAGCGGGTTCGTCCGGCCTGATCGGCTCGGCTTTGGCCGCGGCGCTGCGCGCCGCAGACCACCCGGTGCTGCGCATCGTGCGCCGGACGCCGACGAACTCCGAGGAACTGCACTGGAACCCGGAGAGCGGCGATTTCGACGCCGACGCGCTGGCCGACGTCGACGCCGTCGTCAACCTGTGCGGCGTCAATGTCGGCCAGCGCCGCTGGTCGGGTGCCTTCAAGCAGAGCCTGCGCGACAGCCGCATCGCCCCCACCGAGGTGCTGGCCAACGCCGTCGCCGACGCCGGCGTCGAAACCCTGATCAACGCCAGCGCGGTGGGCTACTACGGAAACACCAAAGACCGCGTGGTCGACGAAACCGCAAGGGCGGGAATGGGTTTCCTGGCCCAGCTGTGTGAGGACTGGGAGGCCGCCACGCTGCCGGCCCAGTACGCGGGCACCCGGGTGGTGCTGGCCCGCACCGGCCTGGTGCTGGCCCGGTCGGGCGGCGCGCTGCGCCGGCTGCGGCCGCTGTTTTCGACGGGGCTGGGCGCCCGGCTGGGCAGCGGCCGCCAATACATGTCCTGGATCACGCTCGAGGACGAGGTGCGCGCGCTGCTGTTCGCAATCTCACACCCGTCGCTGTCGGGCCCGGTGAACCTGACCGGACCGGCGCCGGTGACCAACGCGGAATTCACCACCGCCTTCGGTCGGGCCGTCAACCGTCCCACCCCGTTGATGTTGCCCGGTTTCGCGGTGCGGGCCGCCCTCGGCGAGTTCGCCGAGGAGGGGCTGCTCACCGGCCAGCGCGCGATCCCCTCGGCGCTGGAGCGCGCCGGTTTCCAGTTCCACCACAACACCATTGGCGAAGCGCTCGCCTTTGCTACCGCCCGGCGCGATCACGACTGAGGCCGCTCCGCCGGGCCGTGGTGTCGGCGGGCGAGTACCGTCACGAACGTGAGTCCTTCCATCCGGTCGAGCGCGACCGCGATCGACGTCCGTCAGCTGGGGACCGTCGAGTACCGCACCGCCTGGCAACTACAGCGCGACCTGGCCGACGCCCGGGTCGCCGGCGGCCCCGACACGCTGCTGCTGCTGGAGCACCCGCCGGTTTACACGGCCGGACGGCGCACGGAGGCGCACGAGCGACCGGTCGATGGAACCGCTGTCGTCGACACCGACCGCGGCGGCAAGATCACCTGGCACGGGCCCGGACAGCTGGTCGGATACCCCGTCATCGGGCTGGCCGAACCGCTCGATGTGGTCAAATACGTTCGGCGCCTTGAGGAATCGCTGATGAAGGTGTGCGCCGACCTGGGCCTGGACACCGTCCGGGTGGACGGGCGGTCGGGGGTATGGGTGCCGGCTGGCGGCGGCCGGCCCGCGCGCAAGGTCGGCGCCATCGGCGTGCGGGTGGCGCGCGCCACCACGTTGCACGGCTTCGCGCTCAACTGCGACTGCGATCTGGGCGCGTTCACCGCGATCGTCCCGTGCGGCATCAGCGACGCCGGGGTGACGTCCCTGTCGGCCGAATTGGGGCGCACGGTCGCGGTCGACGAGGTGCGGGCGGCGGTCGCGGCCGCGGTGTGCGACGCGCTGGACGGAGCGCTGCCGGTCGGTGACCAGCCCGCCGCCCGCGTAGCATCAGGCATGTGACTGTCGCTCCCCAAGGACGCAAACTGCTGCGCCTGGAGGTGCGCAACGCCCAGACGCCGATCGAGCGCAAGCCGCCGTGGATCAAGGTCCGGGCCCGGATGGGACCCGAGTACACCCAGCTCAAGGGCCTGGTCCGGCGCGAGGGCCTGCACACGGTCTGCGAGGAGGCCGGTTGTCCCAACATCTTCGAATGCTGGGAGGACCGGGAAGCCACCTTCCTGATCGGGGGCGACCAGTGCACCCGCCGCTGCGACTTCTGCCAGATCGACACCGGCAAGCCCGCGGCCCTGGACCGCGACGAACCCCGGCGGGTCGCCGACAGCGTGCGGGCGATGGGGCTGCGCTACGCGACGGTCACCGGCGTCGCCCGCGACGACCTGCCCGACGGCGGGGCCTGGCTGTACGCCGAGACGGTGCGCGCCATCAAAGAACTCAACCCGTCGACCGGCGTCGAGCTGCTGATCCCCGACTTCAACGGCGAGCCCTCGCGGCTGGCGGAGGTCTTCGAGGCGCGCCCGGAAGTGTTGGCGCACAACGTCGAAACCGTGCCGCGCATCTTCAAGCGGATCCGGCCCGCGTTCACCTACCGGCGCAGCCTGGATGTGATCACCGCGGCCCGCGACGCCGGCCTGGTCACCAAGAGCAACCTGATCCTGGGGTTGGGCGAAACCCCCGACGAGGTGCGCGGCGCGCTGGCCGACCTGCGCGACGCCGGCTGCGACATCGTGACGATCACCCAATACCTGCGTCCGACGGCGCGCCACCACCCGGTCGAGCGGTGGGTGGCGCCCGAGGAGTTCGACGAATTCGCCCGGGACGCCGAAGCGCTGGGCTTTTCGGGGGTGCTGGCCGGGCCGCTGGTGCGGTCGTCCTACCGGGCCGGGCGGCTCTACGCGCAAGCCGCTGCCGGCCGCGTCCCGTAACCGGGCACGTACGTATCCTTAGTGACTATGGCTAAACCCCGCACTGCCGCCGAGAACAAGGCCGCCCGGGCTCAGGCGGCCGCCGCCCGCAAGGCCGCCGCCAAGGAGCGCCGCGGCCAGCTGTGGCAGGCGTTCAACATGCAGCGCAAGGAGGACAAGCGGCTGCTGCCGTACATGATCGGCGCGTTCGTGCTGATCGTCGGCGTCTCGGTGGCCGCCGGCGTGTGGGCCGGCGGGTTGACCATGCTCACGCTCATCCCGCTCGGCGTGCTGCTGGGCGCCCTGGTCATGTTCATCATCTTCAGCCGCCGGGCCCAGCGCTCGATTTACAGCAAAGCCGAGGGTCAAACCGGCGCGGCGGCGTGGGTGCTGGACAACCTGCGCGGCAAGTGGCGGGTCACCCCCGGCGTCGCCGCGACAGGTCACTTCGACGCCGTGCACCGGGTGCTCGGCCGGCCCGGCGTCATCCTGGTCGGCGAGGGATCGGCGGCCCGGGTCAAACCGCTGCTGGCACAGGAGAAGAAGCGCACCGCCCGGCTGGTCGGCGAGGCGCCGATCTACGACATCGTCGTCGGCAACGGCGAGGGTGAGGTCCCGTTGGGCAAGCTGGAGCGCCACCTCACGCGCCTGCCGAACAACATCACCGTCAAACAGATGGACTCGCTGGAGTCGCGGTTGGCCGCCCTGGGGTCGCGAGCCGGCGCCGCCGTGATGCCGAAGGGCCCGCTGCCCAACGCCGGCAAGATGCGCGGCGTGCAGCGCACCGTGCGCCGCAGGTAGCGGCCGCTTAGCGGGTCGCCGTTGTCGTCAGCGGCGATCGCAAGCGCGGCGAAGCCGGGCGCTGCGGGTCGCCGCCCTCAAATTCAGCGGCGATCGCAAGCGCGGCGAAGCCGGGCGCTGCGGGTCGCCGCCATCAAATTCAGCGGCGATGGCAACCGCGGCGAAGCCGGGCGCTGCGGGTCGCCGCCATCAAATCAGCGGCGGACCACCGCGGTGCCACTCACGCGATCGTGCATGCCGCGGCCGTCGAAATCGGTGAACAGCGCAGGGACGACCAACGCGACGAGCAGCCCGCGCACCGCCAAGCGGCCGAGCCCGACCGGCACCCGCCCGTCGACCGACGCCACCTGCAGGCCCAGCACCAACTGCCCCGGCGTGAAACTGAACAGCCGCACCGCAACCAGGCCGAGCACGAGCCAGACGACCAACACCGCCGTCGACAGCATCCGTTGGGAAAGCAGGCCGAATGCCATGGCCAGCGCCGCCAGGCCGTAGGCGATCAGCCAGTCGATCATCAGCGCGGCGAGGCGGCGGCCCATCGGCGCCAGCGATCCCGGCCCGCGCTCCGGCAGGCCGAGCCTCTCGCCGGGATAGGCCGACCGCGCCCGCGGTAAACCCTCGGTCACAGGGGCCGCCGAGAACTAGTGCGCCCGTTCAGCCGACCAGATACGATCTTGCGGGTCATGGCCCCACAATAGAACCCGCCGGCGACCCGGATTCTGCTGCGGGGAGCATGGTCACGTAACCTCTGCGCAACATCGGGTTGACTGACGGGCAACATCAGCTCCATAGCGTCAGGCCGCGGATCACCAAGTAAAGGAGCAATTCTGTGACGGAAATGACGCCCGACGACGTCTTCAAACTCGCCAAGGACGAGAACGTCGAGTTTGTCGACGTCCGGTTCTGTGACTTGCCAGGCATCATGCAGCACTTCACGATTCCGGTTTCGTTTTTCGACGAGAGCGTGTTCGAGGACGGTCTGGCCTTCGACGGCTCGTCGATTCGCGGGTTCCAGTCCATCCACGAATCCGACATGCTGCTCCTGCCCGACCCCCAGACCGCGCGCATCGACCTGTTCACCGAAGCCAAGACGCTGAACATGAACTTCTTCGTGCACGACCCGTTCACCCTCGAGCCGTACTCGCGCGACCCGCGCAACATCGCTCGCAAGGCGGAGAACTACCTGATCAGCACCGGGGTCGCCGACACCGCGTACTTCGGCGCCGAGGCCGAGTTCTACATCTTCGACTCGGTCAGCTTCGACTCGCGCACCAACGGCTCCTTCTACGAGGTGGACGCGATCTCCGGCTGGTGGAACACCGGCGAGCCCACCGAGAACGACGGCAGCCCCAACCGCGGCTACAAGGTCCGCCCCAAGGGGGGGTACTTCCCCGTCGCCCCCGTCGACCACTACGTCGACCTGCGCAGCAGGATGCTGCACAACCTGATCACGTCGGGCTTCAGCCTGGAGAAGGGCCACCACGAGGTGGGCAGCGGCGGGCAGGCCGAGATCAACTACAAGTTCAACACGCTGCTGCACGCCGCCGATGACATGCAGCTGTACAAGTACATCGTCAAGAACACCGCGTGGCAGGCCGGCAAGACCGTCACCTTCATGCCCAAGCCGCTGTTCGGCGACAACGGGTCCGGGATGCACACCCACCAGTCGCTGTGGAAGGACGGCTCCCCGCTGATGTACGACGAGACCGGCTACGCCGGCCTGTCGGACACCGCGCGCCACTACATCGGCGGCCTGTTGCACCACGCTCCGTCGCTGCTGGCGTTCACCAACCCCACGGTCAACTCCTACAAGCGCCTGGTTCCCGGGTTCGAGGCGCCGATCAACCTGGTGTACAGCCAGCGCAACCGCTCGGCGTGCGTGCGCATCCCGATCACCGGCAGCAACCCGAAGGCCAAGCGGCTGGAGTTCCGTTGCCCCGACTCGTCGGGCAACCCGTACCTGGCGTTCTCGGCCATGCTGATGGCCGGGCTTGACGGCATCAAGAACAAGATCGAGCCGCAGGCGCCGGTCGACAAGGACCTCTACGAGCTGCCGCCCGAGGAGGCCGCGAACATCCCGCAGGCGCCCACCCAGCTGTCCGCGGTCATCGACCGGCTGGAGGCCGACCACGAATACCTCACCGAGGGAGGCGTCTTCACGCCCGACCTGATCGAGACGTGGATCAGCTTCAAGCGTGAGAACGAGATCTTGCCGGTCCAGATCCGGCCGCACCCCTACGAGTTCGCGCTGTACTACGACGTCTAAGCCGTCGCGGCCCTAGACGACGCCGCCCGCGCGGGCTCGCTTGCCGCGCGGGCGGTTTCGTCATGGCGGCTATCGCGCCGAAACATAAACCCTTGCGAGGCGTCCCGGCGTGTCTTCGCAACTGGTTATGTGTCGCGGTGTTGGCCGAGGTGTAGCCGGTATGTGACCTTTCCGCGACGGCGACAAAGGACGCTCATCTCATGACAGCGCTCGCGCTCCTCTCGGCGCTCGGGACAGCCCTGTGCCTCGGCTACTGCCTCGGCCGGCGCGCGGGCTCCCAGCCGTCGACCTGGAAGAGGCGAACAAGCCGGATCGCGCTGGGCCGGCTGGCGATCACCCTGCTCGTGCTGATCACCGCCCGGCGCATCCGGGCGCTGGGAATCATTGAGCCGCTTGGGCTTTTGCGGGGTGGCGTCGCGCGGTTGCGTTCCTACTGAGGCTGCGGCGGGGCAATCGGGTCAATTGGGTCGCCGGCCCATGATCCCGCGGGTCATCCGGACGGGTTGGCCCTCGGCCATCTCGACGACCTCCAGCCAGCCCCCGGGAGCGACGTAGTGCCGCTCGACGTCCTCGCGGTGCATTTGGATGATCAGCACCCCCGCGTCGGTGACCTCGTAGCTGTCGAAGGCACCGTAGTCCCGCGGTTCGCCGTTGCTGAAAACCACCGTGAAGGCCACGAGCAAAGTTTAGCCGTCGAGCGCCAGGTCCTTGCGGAAGCGCTGCATGCCGTCGATCTTGTCGGCCAACGTGGCGTCGGGCCCGGCATAGAACATCCACGGCATGGTGATGATGCCGGTGATGCCTGCCGCCTCGGCGCGCCGGTAGTCGGCGGTGGTGAAGGCGTCGGTCAGCGGCGTCAGGACGGTGAAATCGTCCAGCGAACGCCCGTTTTCGGCCCGCAGTTCGCGCAGCCGGCCCACCGCCTCGATGGCCCGATCGGTCTTGATCAGGTCGCCGATCCAGCCGTCGTTGCGGGCCGCGCGGCGCAGCGCCACGTCGCTGAGCCCGCCGACGTACACCGGTATCGGCGGCGGCGTCGGCTCCATCTCCAGCCGCGGCGCACCGTAGAACTCGCCCTCGAATTCCGTCCAGCCCGGCCGCCACAGCGCCCGCATGAGGTCGATGATCTCGTCGGTGCGCTTGCCGCGCGCGGCGAACCGCTCGCCCATCAGCGCGAATTCCTCGCGGCACCAGCCGACGCCGATGCCGAGCTCCACCCGCCCCGACGCCAAAACCGCAGCGGTGCCAATGGCTTTCGCCGCCGAGTAGGGGTTGCGCATCGCCGGGATGTACACGGTGGTGACGAACCGCAGCCGGGTGGTGACCTGTGCGAGCGCGCCGACGAGCACCCACGGGTCGGGCCAGTCGGTGAACGGCTGCCAGCGCCGCTCCCCGTCCTTGGTGTACGGATACGGCGTGTCCAGGGTCTCCAGGTTGACGACGTGGTCCGGGATGCCGATGCCGTCGTAGCCGAGTTCGTCGGCGGCCTTGGCGATCTCGACGATCTCCCGGGTGTTCAGGAAGGCGCTGCTGACGTAGAACTTCATTGCGCTTCCCGCGCCCAGGACGGCTCGATGAAGACGCCCTCGGCCTCCACGGTGACGCCGGCGGCGTCCGAAATGGTGCCTCGGGCAAAGACTTTCACGCCCTCCTTGCCCTCGATCCAGGCCTCGGACCGAAGCGGGCCCAGCGGGGTGCCGCGCAGGTACTTCACGGTGATGGTTCCGGTGAACCGCGGCTTGGACAGCCCCTCGCTGGCCGCCTCGCCCAGCATGTGGTCGAGCACCAGGGCGCTCACCCCGCCGTGTACCAGCTTGGGCGGGCCCTCGTAGGCCGCCCCGAGGATGAACTCGCTCCAGCACCGGCCGCCGCCGTCGTGATGGACGATGACGGGCGGGGCGATCGGATTGCCCAGGCCGATCGCGGCGTTTCCCAGCGTCAGCGGGCGGCCGCTGTCGACGCGGTAGCTGACTCCCATCGGCCGCGTCCGTTGCCGCAACGACTCGGTGACGGCCTCGATCGCGGATCGCGCGCCGGCGACGACGTCCTCGTCGGCCTCGGTGCGGATCGTGGCGTCGATGAGTTCGCGGACGGCGTCGGCCAGCGGCGTGTACAGGGCCGTCACCCGTGCCGCCTCCGCCGCGCTGAGCACCTCGAATGTGGCATCCAACGCGCCGGCCTCCTGACTCAACTCCCGAACACCTTGCGCACGACCGCTTTCGCCCGGCGCGTCACCCGAAGATAGTTGTCCAGGAATTCGCTGCCGTCGTCGGTCGGCCAGCCGGCCGCAACGGCGACCGCGTTGAGCTGCCGCCCGGGCCCCGGCAGCTGGTCAGTGGGCTTGCCGCGGACCAGCACCAGCGCGTTGCGCGCCCGCGTGGCCGTCAGCCAGGCCTGCCGCAGCAGGTCCACGTCCTCGGCCGGCACCAGGTTGGCGGCGGCGATCGCGTCCAGGGATTCCAGCGTCGACGTGTTGTGCAGCGCCGGGATTTCGTGCGCGTGGCGCAGCTGCATGAGCTGCACGGTCCATTCGATGTCGGCCAGCCCCCCGCGCCCCAGCTTGGTGTGGGTGTTGGGGTCGGCACCCCGCGGCAACCGCTCGGCCTCGACGCGGGCCTTGATGCGGCGGATCTCCCGCACGGCCTCGGCCGACACGCCGTCGGGTGGATAGCGCGTCCGGTCGGCCATCAGCAGGAAGCGCTGGCCCAGCTCGGCATCGCCGGCCACCGCGTGCGCGCGCAGCAGGGCCTGGATCTCCCACGGCTGCGCCCACTGCGCGTAGTAGGCGGTGTACGAGCTCAGCGTGCGGACCAGCGGGCCGCTGCGGCCCTCCGGTCGCAGGTTGGCGTCGACCTCCAGCGGCGGGTCGACGCTAGGGGTGCCCAGCAGCGCCCGTACCTGCTCGGCGATCGACGTCGCCCACCGCACGGCCTGCGAATCCTCGACGCCGAGGGCCGGCTCGCAGACGAACATCACGTCGGCGTCGGAGCCGTAGCCCAGCTCCGCGCCGCCCAGCCGGCCCATGCCGATGACCGCGATGGCCGCCGGTGCCCGGCCGTCCTCGGGCATGTTGGCGCGGATCAACGCGTCCAACGCGGCCTGCAGCACGGCCACCCACACCGACGTGAGCGCCCGGCAGACCTCGGTGACCTCGAGAAACCCGAGCAGATCGGCGGAACCGATGCGGGCCAGCTCCCGGCGCCGCAGCGTGCGCGCCGCGGCGATGGCGCGCACCGGGTCGGGGTGGCGGCACGCCGAGGCGACCAGCGCGCGGGCCACGGTGGCGGGCTCGGTCTCCAGCAGTTTGGGGCCGGCCGGGCCGTCGCCGTAGTCCTGGATCACCCGGGGCGCGCGCATCAACAGGCCCGGCACATAGGCGGAGGTCCCCAGGACGTGCATGAGTCGCCTGGCCACCGCGGGCTTGTCCCGCAGCGTGGACAGGTACCACGTCTCCCCCGCCAGCGCCTCGGACAGCCGCCGGTAGGCCAGCAGCCCGCCGTCGGGGTCGGGCGCGTAGGACATCCAGTTCAGCAGGCGGGGCAGCAGCACCGACTGCACCCGGCCGCGGCGGCCGCTCTGGTTGACCAGCGCCGACATGTGCTTCAACGCGGTTTGCGGGCCCTCGTAGCCCAGCGCGGCCAGCTGGCGCTCCGCGCCCTCGGAGGTCATGCCGTGCGCGATCTCCAGGCCTGCCGGCCCGATCGACTCCAGCAGCGGCTGATAGAAGAGCTTGGCGTGCAGCTCGGAGACGCGCACGTTCTGGTGCCGCAGCTCCTCCCGCAGCACGCCCGCCGCGTCGTGCCGGCCGTCGGGGCGGATGTGTGCCGCGCGCGCCAGCCAGCGCACCGCCTCGTCGTCGTCGGCCTCGGGCAGCAGATGGGTGCGCTTGAGCCGCTGCAGCTGCAGCCGGTGCTCGAGCAACCGGAGGAACTCATAGGAGGCGGTCAGGTTTGCCGCGTCCTCACGTCCGATGTAGCCGCCCTGGCCCAACGCGTCCAGCGCATCAACCGTGGAGGCCACGTGCAGCGAGTCGTCGCCGCGGCCGTGCACCAGCTGCAGCAGCTGCACGGCGAATTCCACGTCCCGCAGCCCGCCGCTGCCGAGTTTGAGTTCCCGGCCGCGGACCTCGGCGGGCACCAGCTGCTCCACCCGGCGCCGCATCGCCTGCACCTCGACGACGAAATCCTCACGCTCGCAGGCGATCCAGACCATGGGCATCAGCGCGGCCAGGTAGCGCTCGCCCAGCTCGGCGTCGCCGGCGGCCGGCCGGGCTTTCAGCAGCGCCTGGAACTCCCACGTCTTGGCCCAACGCTCGTAATAGGCGACGTGCGACTCGATCGTGCGCACCAGTTCACCGCTGCGGCCCTCCGGCCGCAGGCCGGCGTCCACCTGAAAAAAGGCCTCGGAGGCCACCTTCATCATCTCGCCGGCCACCCGGGCGCTCTGCGCGTCGGCTCGCTCGGCGACGAAGATGACGTCGACGTCGCTGACGTAGTTCAGTTCGCGGGCACCGCATTTGCCCATGGCGATGACGGCCAGCCGCGGCGGCGTCCGGTTGCCGCACACGCCGACCTCGGCCACCCGCAGCGCGGCCGCCAGCGCGGCGTCGGCCAAATCCGACAACTGCGCCGCCACCACCTTGAACGGCAGCACCGGCTCGTCCTCGACGGTGGCGGCCAGATCCAGCGCCGCCAGCACCAGCAATTGGTCACGGTAGAAGACGCGCAGGCGCGACAGCGCGGAGCCGGGGCTGGCCAACGCCTCGTCGACGCACGCGGTGAACCTCGCGAGCAACTCCTCGCGCGATGGCAGGTGGGCCTTGCCGCGCAACAGCTTCCAGGACTGCGGATTGGCGGCCAGGTGATCGCCCAGCGCCAGGGACGAGCCGAGCACCGCGAACAGCCGTCCGCGCAGCCCGCGCTCGGTCAGCAGCGCCGCGTTGAGCTCATCCCAGTCGCTGTCGGGGTTCTCCGCCAGCCGAATCAGGATCCGCAGGGCGGCGTCGGGATCCGGCGCGCGCGACAACGACCACAACCGGTCGACGTAGTCCGGGTCGTCGCGCGCGTACCAACCCAGCTGCGCCAGCCGGTCGCCCGCAGGGGGGTCGACCAACCCGAGCCGGCCCACGCTCGGCAGCCGGGGGCGCTCCGTCGCGGGTTTGGTCACGCCCACGACCGTAGCGCAACCGGCCGGTCTCTCAGCCCGATCGGCACCGGCTGTGAGCTACAGCGACAGGTAGGTGCTCAGCTCGTAGGGCGTGACGTGGCTGCGGTAATTCGCCCATTCCGAGCGCTTGTTGCGCAGGAAGAAGTCGAACACGTGCTCCCCCAACGTTTCCGCGACGAGCTCGGAGGCCTCCATGGCGCGCAGCGCGCTGTCGAGACTGGTGGGCAGCTCGCGGTACCCCATCGTGAGTCGTTCCTCGGGGGTGAGGTCCCAGACGTTGTCCTCGGCCTGCGGTCCCAGCACGTAGCCCTTCTCCACCCCGCGCAGTCCGGCGGCCAGCAGCACGGCGAACGCCAGGTAGGGGTTGCACGCCGAGTCGGGGCTGCGCACCTCGATCCGCCGCGAGGACGTCTTGTGCGGCGTGTACATCGGCACCCGCACCAGTGCCGACCGGTTGGCCGCCCCCCACGACGCCGCGGTGGGCGCCTCGCCGCCCTGCACCAGCCGCTTGTAGGAGTTGACCCATTGGTTGGTGACCGCGCTGATCTCCGAGGCGTGCTCGAGGATCCCGGCGATGAACGACTTGCCCACGTCCGACAGCTGCAGCGGGTCGTCGGTGCTGTGGAAGGCGTTGACGTCGCCCTCGAACAGGCTCATGTGGGTGTGCATGGCCGAGCCGGGGTGCTCGGCGAACGGCTTGGGCATGAACGACGCCCGCGCGCCGTTTTCGATCGCGACTTCCTTGATGACGTAGCGGAACGTCATCACGTTGTCGGCCATCGACAGCGCGTCGGCGAAGCGCAGGTCGATCTCCTGCTGGCCTGGAGCGCCCTCGTGGTGGCTGAACTCGACCGAGATGCCCATGAATTCCAGCGCCTCGATCGCGTGCCGGCGAAAGTTGGAGGCCGAATCGTGCACCGCCTGGTCGAAGTAGCCCGCGCTGTCGATGGGCACCGGCCGCGACCCGTCGTCGGGCCCGGGCTCCAACAGGAAGAACTCGATCTCCGGGTGCACGTAGCAGGAAAAGCCGAGGTCGTTGGCCTTCTGTAGCTGGCGCCGCAGCACGTGCCGCGGGTCCGCCCACGACGGCGAGCCGTCGGGCATGGTGATGTCGCAGAACATCCGCGCGGAGTGATGATGTCCGGACGAGGTGGCCCACGGCAGCACCTGGAACGTCGACGGGTCCGGATTCGCCACGGTGTCGGATTCCGAGACGCGCGCGAAGCCCTCGATCGAGGAGCCGTCGAAGCCGATGCCCTCCTCGAAGGCCCCTTCGAGTTCGGCCGGGGCGATCGCGACGGACTTGAGGGTGCCGAGCACGTCGGTGAACCAAAGCCGAACGAAGCGGATGTCTCGTTCCTCTAGCGTCCGGAGGACGAATTCCTTCTGTCGATCCATGACCCGACAGTAGGCAACGCCTGTTAAATCCGTGTTACCACTGCAGTTCAAGACCGCTCAGAACCGTTGCGGGCACCTCAGGGTCTGCACCGCAGGGACGCGGGCGGCAGCGCTCCGGCGACGAAGTAGCGCACCACCGCGGTGTCCACGCATTGGTCACCGTTGAACACCGCGGTGTGCTGGGTGCCGTCGTAGGTGATCAGCGGGGCGCCCAGTTGGCGGGCGAGGTTCACGCCGGCCTGATACGGGGTGGCCGGGTCGTGTGTCGTCGAGACGACGACGACCTTCCCGGGCGCGGCGGGCGGCGCGGCGTGCGGCCGGGAGGTGGCGGGCACCGGCCACAGCGCGCACAGGTCGCGCGGGGCGTTGCCGGTGAATTGTCCATAGCTCAGGAACGGGGCGACCTGGCGCATCTTCTGGTCGGCGGCCACCCAGGTCGCCGAGTCGGTCGGAGTCGGCGCGTCGACGCACCGCACGCCGTTGAACGCGTCCTGATCGTTGGTGTAGTGCCCGCTCTTGTCCCGGCCTTCGTAGTCGTCGGCCAGCAACAGCAAGTCACCGGCGTCGGTGCCGCGCTGCAGCCCGAGCAGCCCACTGGTCAGGTACTTCCAGTGCTGCGGGGTGTACAGCGCGTTGATGGTGCCGGTGGTCGCGTCGGCATAGCTCAGCCCGCGCGGGTCCGACGTCCGGCCGGGCCTGGCGACCAGCGGATCGACCAGGGCGTGGTAGCGGTTGACGAACTGGGCCGGATCGGTGCCCAGCGGACAGCCCGCGGAGCGGGCGCAGTCGGTGGCGTAGTCGTTGAAAGCCGTTTGAAATCCGGCCATTTGGTTGATGTTTTCCTGCACTGGGTCCACGGTCGGGTCGATGGCGCCGTCGAGCACCATCGACCGCACGTGGCTGCCGAACCCCTCGAGGTAGGCGGTGCCGATCTCGGTGCCGTAGCTGAACCCGAGGTAGTTGATCTGGTCGTCGCCCAGCGCTTGGCGGACCACGTCCATGTCCCGCGCGACGGATGCGGTGCCGGCGTTGGCGAGGAACCCGTTGCCCATCCGGCTCGCGCACTGCTGGGCCAGCTGCCGGTAGACCTGCTCGATGTGCGCCACGCCGGCCGGGCTGTAGTCGACCATCGGGTCGCGCCGGAACGCGTCGAAGTCGGCGTCGCTGCGGCACCGCAACTGCGGCGTCGAGTGGCCGACCCCGCGCGGGTCGAACCCCACCAGGTCGAAATTGCGGGTGATGTCGCTGTTTTCCAAATCCGACGCCATGCCGGCGACCATGTCGACCGCGGACGCGCCCGGCCCGCCGGGGTTGATGAACAGCGATCCCATCCGCCGGCCCGTCGCGGGAACCCGGATCACGGCCAGCTTGGCTTGCGCGCCACCCGGATTCGCGTAGTCGATCGGGACCGAGACGGTGGTGCACTGGGCGGTGGGAAGGTCGCTGGTGTCGGTCAGGAATTGGTTGCAGCTGCCCCAGTTCTGCGGCCTCGCCGCAGCGGCCGGCGGGGCCGGGCTCGGCGTTTGACCCGCACCGGGCTCGGGAGTCGCGCCGGCCACCGGCAACTGCGAACCCGCAAGCAACAATCCGAACGACAGCAGCGCCGAGCTCAACGGTCTGCGGCGCGACATGGCTGTCAATATTTGCAGCCGCGGATACCCGTCACAGCGCGGAATGGTCACGCCTTGGTCTCGCCTCCGCGTGTCGCCACCCGTTCGCCGAACGTGCACTCAGCGCGAATATCCGGCCTTAGCTTCAAGGGATGGATGCAACACATCTGATTGAGGAGTGTTGCTGTGCCGCGTCCGCCGTTGAGGTTTGTTGTCCGTCAGTTCTGGGCTCACATCGGTAATGGCTGTAGTGCCGCGGAGGCCGGTGTCGCCGTCGGCGTGTCGGAACGTTCTGGCTATGGCTGGTTTGCTGATGCTGGCGGCGTGAAACCACGGCTATGTGAACCGAAAAGCGTTGGCCCGCGGCCGAGGCTGACCTTCGAAGACCGGGTCGAGATCGAAATTGGTGTCAGGACGAACGAATCGTTGCACTCGATCGGCAACCGGCTGGGCCGGCCGGCGTCGACGATCAAACGCGAGATCGACGCCAACGGGGTGGACAACAGCTACGACGGGCGCAAATCCGGTTATCGGCGCAAGGAAGCCTTCGGGGCGCGCCAGAGCGGCAAAACCGCGCACGTTCAGTATCGGGCCCTCAGGGCCCAAGCACGCTCCGATGAACGTGCCCGGCGTCCCAAGCAGAGCACGCTGGCGGCAAATGACCGATTGCGTCAGGAGGTGCAGACTCGGTTAGACGACTTCCATAGTCCCGGCCAGATCGCGGTGGGGCTGCGGCGGGATTTTCCTGACGATGCGGAGATGTGGGTGTCACACGAAGCCATCTATCAGGCGATTTACGTGCAAGGCCGCGGCCACTTGCGCCGCGATATCCACCGCTGCCTGCGCACCGGGCGGGCGTTGCGCAAACCGCGCAGCATCCCCGGTGAGCGCCGGGGTCGTATCCCCAACATGGTCAACATCAGCGAGCGTCCACCGGAGGTGGCCGACCGCGCGGTGCCTGGCCACTGGGAAGGCGACCTCATGTTGGGCAGCACCGAATCGGGCTCGGCGATCGGCACCCTCGTCGAGCGCAGCACCCGATTCGTCATGCTGTTGCACCTGCCCGACAACCACGGCGCGCTGGCCGTCCAGGACGCGATCGTGGCCAAGATGGCCCAGCTGCCGGCGATGCTGCGCCGCACGTTGACCTGGGACCAAGGCAAGGAAATGGCCAACCACATCGCCATCGCCGCAGCCACCGACTTGGATATCTACTTTTGTGATCCGCACTCCCCGTGGCAGCGCGGCAGCAACGAAAACACCAACGGGCTACTGCGCCAGTGGTTTGCTAAAGGCACTGACCTGTCGGTGTTTCCGGCCGACTATCTGGACTACGTCGCGGCCAAACTCAACAATCGGCCACGCCAAACACTGGACTGGAAAACCCCCGCCGAAGCCCTCGACGAACTACTGTCCAACCCGACCAAACCACCCACTGTTGCATCCATCGCCTGAAAGCGCCGGCCGGAATCTCGCAACCAGCGCACGCTCGGCGCCGCCAGCGGCCGGCTAGCACTTGGCGCCGCTCGGGGGCGGGTCGCCGCCGAGCAGGTACTCCGTCACGTAGTCGTCGATGCAGCTGTCGCCCTGGAACACCACCGTGTGCTGGGTCCCGTTGAAGGTCAGCAGGGACCCGCGCAGCTCGTTCGCCAGGTCGACGCCGGCCTTGTAGGGCGTCGCCGGATCGTGCGTGGTCGACACCACCACGGTCGGCGCCAGGCCGGGCGCCGAGATGGCGTGCGGCTTGCTGGTGGGCGGCACCGGCCAGAACGCGCAGGTGCCCAGCGGGGCGTCGCCGGTGAACTGGCCGTAGCTCATGAAGGGGGCGATCTCCCGCGACCGGCGGTCTTCGTCGATGACCTTGGCGCGGTCCGTAATCGGTGGCTGGTCAACGCAATTGATCGCCACCCGCGCGTCGGTGGCGTTGGTGTAGTGGCCGTGCGGGTCGCGGCGCATGTACATGTCGGCCAGCGCCAGCATCGTGTCCCCGCGGTGGTCCACCAGCTCGGACAGGCCGTCGGTCAGGTGGTGCCACAGCGACGGCGAGTACAGCGCCATGATGGTGCCCACGATGGCGTCGGCATAGCTCAGCCCGCGCGGGTCCTTCGTCGGGATCGGCCTGCCCACCATCGTGTTGTTCGGGTCGACCATCGGGTCGACCAGGCTGTGGTAGACGGCGACGGCCTTGGCCGGGTCGGTGCCCAGCGGGCAGGTCGGCTGCTTGGCGCAGTCCGTCGCGTAGTCGTTGAACGCGTCCTGAAATCCCTTGGCCTGGCGCAGATCCGCCTCGACCTGGTCGGCGTTGGGGTCGACGGCGCCGTCGAGGATCATCGCCCGCACCTTGGTGGGATAGGCCTCGGCGTAGGCCGAGCCGATCCGGGTGCCGTAGGAGTAGCCGAGATAGGTCAGCTTGTCGTCACCCAGCGCGGCGCGGATGGCGTCCAGGTCGCGCGCGACGTTGACGGTCCCGGCATTGGCCAGGAAGTTCTTGCCCATCTTGTCGACGCAACGGGCGACGAACTCCTTGGTCTCGTCCTCCATGTGGGCCACCCCGGCGGGGCTGTAGTCGACGTTCGGCTCGGTACGCAGCCGGTCGTTGTCGGCATCCGAGTTGCACCAGATCGCCGGCCGCGACGAGCCGACCCCGCGCGGGTCGAAGCCGACCAGGTCGAAGCGCTCCCGGATGCGCTTGGGCAGCGACTGCACGACGCTCAACGCGGCCTCGATGCCGGACTCGCCCGGCCCGCCCGGATTGATCACCAGCGAGCCGATCTTGTCGCCGGTCGCGGGAAACCGAATCATTGCCAGGGTCGCGACGTCGCCGTCGAGGTGGTCGTAGTCGACGGGCACGGCGAGCCTGCCGCACATCGCGCCGCTGGGGATCTTGGCCTTGGGGTTGGACGAGCGGCAGGGGGTCCATTCGACCGCCTGGCCCAGCTTGGGCGCCTTCATGAGGGCGCGACCGTTGACCACGCGGAGGCAGCCTGCGACCGTAAGCGCCACGGCAACGATCGCCGTCCAGATCAGCAGCGTGCGCGCGATCCTGTCGCGGCGGGACACTCTCATGCTCACCTATGCTGCCAGAGCCAACCTGAGATTCTGATGAGCGGTTGGTGCCCCTGACTAACCGGCGGCGCTGAGCAGTTCTTCCATCACCACCGCGAAGTCGTCGGCCATCTCCCACAGGTCCGGCAGCAACTCCGGGCACGAGATCAGCCCGACGTCCAGCTTCCCGCTCAGCGACATCACCGTGATGTTGAGCCCCGAACCGTGGAAGATCGGCCCCAGCGGATACATCGCCTTGACCTCACACCCCAGCAGGTACAGCGGCACCTGCGGGCCCGGGACGTTGGAGACCACCAGGTTGTGCACCGGCGCGCTCTCGGTCAACCGGGAACTGGCGTACAGCCGCATCGCGATGCCGAACACCGCGGGGGCGGCGAACTGCGACCAGTCCTGCAGCAGGGAGGCCCCGATGGCCGAACTATGTTGCTTGGCAACCGAATTCGCTTCCGCGATGGCCTTCAGGCGCTCGACCGGATCGGCGATGTCGGTGTGCAGGCTGGAGAACATGGCCGAAACCTGGTTGCGGCCGGGCCGATCGCTCTTGCCGTGCACCGACACCGGCACCGACGCCACCAGCGGCGATTCGGGCAGGGCCGCGCGCTCGGCCAGGTACTGCCGCAGCACCCCGGACACCAGGGCCATCACCACGTCGTTGACCTTGACGCCGAAGTGGTTCTTCACCTTCTTGACGTCCTCGAGGTCCAACTGCGCGTAGGCGATGTTGCGGCGGCCGGTAATGCTGGCGTTGAAGGCGGTGCGCGGCGCGGCAAACGGACGCGCCATCGCCTGGCCCTCGATGGCCTTGCGAACCGTCGCGACCACCGAGGACACGGTTTGGGGCAGGACGTTGGCCAGCTGCAGTGGGCGCCTGGCGAACCGGACCAACCCGCCCGCCGCGATCTGCCACCCGCTGCCGCCGCCGACGCCCGCCACCGGATCCGGCGCGGGCGCGTCGGCTTCGGTGGCGCACAGCTGCGACATCAGGTTGGCGCCGGTGACCCCGTCCACCCCGGAGTGGTGCACCTTGGTCATCACCGCCACGCGACCGTCCTCGTGGCAATCGGTGCCCGCCACCCCTTCGATGACCCACATCTCCCACAATGGCCGCCCCCGGTCCAGCGGCAGCGACGCGATGTGGCCGCAGATCTCCGACAACTCGCTGCGGCCGCCCGGCGGCGGCAATCCGATGCGGTGCAGGTGGCGGTCGACGTCGAAGTGCTCGTCGTCCACCCACACCGGGTGATCGAGGTTCAGCGGGTTGTTGGCGAGCTTTTCGCGGAACTGCGGCATCGCCTTGAGGCGCAGGGACAACGCGTCGCGCAGCCGGTCGAAGGTGTAGCCACCCGGCATCGTCGAGGTGTCCAGGTCCATGATCGAGCAAACATGCATGGGCTGCGAGGGGGTCTCCAGGTAGAGGAAACTGGCGTCGAGTCCGCTGAGCCGCTGCATGGCCGCCAATGGTATGACTCACACCACACCGGCGGTGCAATCGCCCTGAACAGATGGCAGAATGTGTGGAGTCCGACGAACCCGGGGACCTCAACGGCCACGAGGATCGACCAGACCACTACCAGGGACAATGATGTCTGAGCAGAACATTTACGGTGCAAACTCGCCCGCGCCCACCAAGACGCCGGCCAAGATTCGCACCCACCACCTGCAGAAAATGAAGGCCGAGGGCCACAAGTGGGCCATGCTCACGGCCTACGACTATTCGACCGCCAGGATCTTCGACGACGCCGGCATCCCGGTGCTGTTGGTCGGTGATTCGGCCGCCAACGTCGTTTACGGCTACGACACCACGGTGCCGGTGTCGATCGACGAACTCATCCCGCTGGTCCGCGGCGTGGCGCGCGGGGCCCAGCACGCGATGGTCGTCGCCGATCTACCGTTCGGCAGCTACGAAGCGGGTCCGGCGGCCGCGCTGGCCGCCGCCACCCGGTTCCTGAAGGAGGGCGGCGCGCACGCCGTCAAGCTCGAGGGCGGTGAGCGGGTGGCCGACCAGATCGCCTGCCTGACCGCGGCCGGCATCCCGGTGATGGCACACATCGGCTTCACCCCGCAGAGCGTGAACAGCCTCGGCGGGTTCCGGGTGCAGGGTCGCGGCGACGCCGCCGAACAGACCGTGCACGACGCGATCGCCGTCGCCGAGGCCGGCGCGTTCTCGGTCGTGATGGAGATGGTGCCGGCCGAACTGGCCACCCAGATCACCGGCAAGCTCACCATCCCGACCATCGGGATCGGAGCCGGTCCCAACTGCGACGCCCAGGTCCTGGTCTGGCAGGACATGGCCGGCCTGAGCGGCGGCAAGCCCGCCCGCTTCGTCAAGCGGTTCGCCGACATCGGCGGCGAGTTGCACCGGGCCGCAGTGCAATACGCGGAGGAAGTGGCCGGCGGCGTCTTTCCCGCCGACGAGCACTGCTTCTGATCGGCGCCGCACGAAGGAGCCCCTGGAGGTTCGCCAAAGGCTGACGGTCAGGGGCTTCTGCCCGCGTAAAAGTCGATCCTGTCCAGACAAGGTTTTGCTGAAATCCCTTGTCTGACAAAGAGCGTACGATTTCTTCTAGACACAAATCACGGCTCCGCGGGCGGGGGGTTGAACACATAGTCGGCACTCGTGGTGGCTTCGTGCACCGCCGAACGGTCCTGAAGTTGCCGCTGCTACTGGCGGGAAGCACCGCCCTGGCCCGAGCACCTCGCGCCGCCGCGCAACCTCCCGTCGGCGCGCCGGATTCAAGCCGTTGGTCCCCCGACCGCGCCAACCGCTGGTATCAGGCGCAGGACTGGCTCGTCGGCGCGAACTTCGTGACGTCAAACGCCATCAATCAACTCGAGATGTTTCAGGCCGACACCTACGACCCGGGACGCATCGACACCGAGCTGGGCTGGGCGCAGCTGCACGGGTTCAACACGATCCGGGTCTTCTTGCACGATCAGCTCTGGACCCAGGATCCCCGGGGATTCCAAGTCCGCCTCGCCCAGCTCGTCGACATCGCCGCGCGGCACGGCATCAAACCGTTGTTCGTCCTGTTCGACTCCTGCTGGGATCCGTTCCCGCACGCGGGCAGGCAGCGCGAACCCAGGCCGGGCGTGCACAACTCCGGCTGGGTGCAAAGTCCGGGCGCCGAACGCCTGGGCGACGGCGGCTACGTCCGCGTCCTGCGCCGCTACGTCACGTCGGTGCTGACCCAATTCCGCGATGACGACCGGGTTTTGGGCTGGGACCTGTGGAACGAGCCCGACAATCCCTCCCGCTACTACCGCTCGGTCGAGAGGGCGGACAAGGCGAACCTCGTCGCCGATCTGCTTCCCCAGGTGTTCGCTTGGGCGCGCTCGGTCGACCCCCGCCAACCGTTGACAAGCGGCGTGTGGGACGGCGAACCCGAAGAGGACACCGATCTGCGCGGCGCCATCCGCGGCATTCAGCTCGACAACTCCGACGTCATCACGTTCCATAGCTACGGCGAGCCCGCCGACTTCGAGGCGCGCATCGCGGAGCTCGCCCCGCAGGGACGGCCGATCCTGTGCACCGAGTACCTGGCCCGGTCCCTGGGCAGCACCGTGGAGGGCGTCCTGCCAATTGCCAAGGCGCATAACGTCGGTGCGATCAACTGGGGACTGGTCGCCGGGAAGACGCAGACCTACTTCCCCTGGGACTCGTGGGAACGCCCCTACCCGGCGCCTCCGGAGGTCTGGTTCCACGACCTCCTCGGCCCCGACGGGCGGCCCTACCGGGAGAGCGAAAGCCAAACGATCCGTCAGCTCGCCGGCCTGGCGATGCACCTCACCCCCTGAGGAGGGGAACGGGCCGCCTGAGCGCGCCCCCCGATGTGGCACCCTATGGGTGCCCATCCTCCCGCCTCAATGGAGTCGAGAATGCCCGTGAAAGCGCCCAAAACCTCGCGCCATCTCGAGGTGGAGCGCAAGTTCGACGTCGTTGAGTCCACGGTATCGCCGTCGTTCGAAGGCATCGCCGCCGTCGATCATGTCGACAAGTCGCCGGTCGAATCGCTGGACGCGACGTACTTCGACACCCCGACGCATGACCTGGCCCGCAACAAGATCACCCTGCGGCGTCGCACCGGCGGTCACGACGCGGGCTGGCATTTGAAGCTGCCGGCCGGCCCCGACGCCCGCACCGAGGTGCGCGCGCCGCTGGAAGCATCGGAGCAGGACGTGCCCGGCGAGTTGCGGGACGTCGTGCTGGCGATCGTCCGCGAACGGCCGCTCGTACCCGTCGCGCGCATCAGCACCGAACGCGAAACCCAGGTGCTGTACGGCGCGGACGGGGCGGCGCTCGCGGAGTTCAGCAACGACCACGTCACCGCGTGGGCGGCCGGCAACCCCGAAGCACCACCCGCCGAACAGGAATGGCGCGAGTGGGAACTCGAGCTGGTGGAGAACAACGCGGCGGCCGACACCGAGCTGTTGGGCCGGCTGAGCAATCGGCTGCTCGACGCCGGTGCGGCGCCCGCCGGTCACGGCTCCAAGCTGGCCCGCGTGCTCGGTGAAACGGCGCGCCCGGACGAGGCGCAACGGCCGGCCGACCCGGTACACCGGGCCGTGGCCGAGCAGGTCGCCGAGCTGCTCGTGTGGGATCGCGCGGTGCGCGCCGACGCCGACGACGCCGTGCACCAGATGCGGGTGACCATCCGGAAGATCCGCAGCCTGCTGGCCGACTCGCAGGACGCGTCCGAATCCTCCGACATCGCCTGGATTCAGGACGAATTGCGCGAACTCGCCAACGTGCTCGGCGTGGCCCGCGACGCCGAGGTGCTCGCCGAGCGCTACCAGCAGGCGCTGGACAAGCTGCCGCCGGAGCTGGTGCGGGGCCGCATCCGCGAACGCCTCGTGGAGGGGGCCCGTCGCCGCTACCAGACCGGGCTGCGGCGGTCGCTGATCGCGATGCGCTCGCAGCGATACTTTCGCCTGCTCGACGCCCTCGACGCGTGGGTCGCCGAAATCCCCGCCGCCACCGCGGGCGACGAGGGGGCGCCGGTGACCCTGGAGGCGGCCTACCAAAAGGTGCGCAAGGCCGCGAAGGCGGCGGCCGCGGTGGAACCGGGGGCAGAAGCCGAACTGGACCTCGCGCTGCACCGAATTCGCAAGCGCGCCAAGCGGCTTCGCTACACCGCGGCGGCCACCGGCGCCGTGCGGGTGTCCGAGCAGGCGAAGGTCATCCAGACGCTGCTGGGTGACCACCAGGACAGCGTGGTCAGCCGCGAACACCTGGCGCACCAGGCCGAGGCCGCGCACACCGCCGGCGAGGACACCTTCACCTACGGTCTGCTGTATCAGCAGGAGGCCGACCTGGCCGAGCGGTGCCGCCAACAGCTCGACGAGGCGTTGCGCAAGCTCGCCAAGGCGGTGCGCTGAATCTGGCGACGATGCGCGTAGCGCCGCGAGAAGGAGCTGGGCAATCAGCTGTGCTGGCGGGGCGGACGAGTTGGCCTGTAAGCCGGATTCTGTTCCCCGCCGCCGCGGCATAAGCAACGGCGGCGCGGCGGCGACCATCCATCTGGACACACCGTCGCCGGGTGCCTCGAGCGGCCTACCCGCAGGCTCGGGCGAGCAACCCTCGAACGCCTGCGCGGCCGCACCAGGTGCGGCCTTCTTGGCCTTGCTTCGGGTGGGGTTTGCCGAGCCACTCCGGTCACCCGGAATGCTGGTGCGCTCTTACCGCACCGTTTCACCCTTACCACCGCGAGGGTGGCGGTTTGTTTTCTGTGGCACTTTCCCGCGAGTCACCTCGGATTGCCGTTAGCAATCACCCCGCTCTGTGAAGTCCGGACTTTCCTCGACTCGACGCCGGCTTACCGACGCGAGCCGCGGCCGCCCGGCCAACTCGTCCGCGACGCTCCACGCTACCCGCTGCGCAACCTGCTGACCAGCACCTCACTAGCGGCTTTGACGATTGAGCAATTTATCAATCATTGCTAAATAAGTGTGTTGGTGCCACGCTGACCGCATGACAGATACCGAAGGATTCGTCGATCAGTCGGTGACGGGTCTCGCGGAGCCGCAACCGATGTATAAGGCGCTGCGCGAATCGACCCCGGTGTTCCGCTCCCCCCAGGCGGTGGTCCTCAGCCGCCTCGCCGACATCGAGATGGCACTCAAGCGCACCGAACTGTTCTCGTCGAACATGGACGCCGTCGACCTCGGCAACATTCGGCCGATGATCCCGCTGCAGATCGACCCGCCCGAACACGCCAAGTACCGCCGCATCCTGGATCCGCTGTTCACCCCGCGCGAGATGGCCCGGCGCGAACCGGGCGTCACCGAGCTGGTGAACCAGATGATCGACCGCTTCGCCGATCGCGGCGAGTGCGACTTCCACGAAGAATTCGCGGTTCCCCTGCCCTGCACCGTCTTCCTGCAATTGCTCGGCCTGCCGCTGGAGGACCTCGAACAATTCCTGGAGTGGAAGGACCACATCATCCGGCCGGAGGGCGACTCGGGCTTCGACCGCCGCCACGAGACCGGCGCTCCCACGGCGCAACAGATCTACGACTACTTCGACCGCGCCATCGACGACCACATCACCAGCCCGCGCGACGACGTGCTGTCGGCGATGATCGCGGCCACCATCGAGGGCCAGCCATTGTCGCGCGAGGAGCTGCTCGACATCTGCTTCCTGTTCCTCATCGCCGGGCTGGACACCGTCACCGACTCGCTCGACTGCTTCTTCGTGTATCTGGCCCGCCATCCCGAGCACCGCCGCCAGCTCGTCGAGCAGCCCGAAATCCTGCCGAGCGCCATCGAGGAGCTGTTGCGCTGGGAGACACCGGTTCCCGGCGTGGCGCGGGTGGCCATGCAGGACACCGAGGTGGGTGGCTGCCCCATCAGCAAGGGCGAGCGGGTCAGCCCGTTGCTCGGTGCGGCCAACACCGATCCCGCCGAGTTCGCGGACCCGGACCGTGTCGATTTCACCCGCAACCCCAACCGGCACCGCGCGTTCGGCGGCGGCCCGCACCGCTGCCTCGGATCCCACCTCGCGCGCATGGAGCTGCGGGTTGCGTTGCGCGAATTCCACCGCCGCATACCGGATTACGAGATCAAGCCCGGCACGCAGTTGATGTACACCGCCGCGCTGCGCTCGGTGGAATCGCTGCCGCTGGTCTTCGGAGTGGCATGACGGGCGTTAGCGTCGACCCCGACCGCTGCACCGGGCACGGGCGCTGTTACACGCTGGCGCCCGAGGTGTTCGACGCCGACGAAGTCGGGCACTGCGTCGTGCTCGTGCAGGACGTCTCGGGTGACCTCGAGCCGCAGGCCGTCGCCGGCGAGCAGAACTGCCCGGAGCAGGCGATCACGCTGTCCCGGTAGGGGTTAGGCGAAGCAGACCACGCTGCGCGCCCCCCGGCCCGCGGTCATGTCGGTGAACGCGGTCTCCACGTCGTCGATGCCGATCCGCCGGCTCACCAACGCTTCGAGGTCGAGCCTGCCGCGTTGGGCGAGCTCGGCGAGCACCGGGATGTCGCGCGCCGGATCGCTGGCACCGTAGACGCTGCCCTGCACCGTCTTGCCGTCGGCCATCAACGACAGCGCGGGAAACGTCACCTCCTCGGCGATTCCGGCGGCGCCCACCAGGGTGACCTTGCCGCCACGACGGGTGGCCTCGAACGCCAGGCGCATCGTGGCGGGCTTGCCCACCACCTCGATCCCGTGATCGACGCCGGCGCCACCGGTGAGATCGCGGACCGCGGCGACGAGGTCGACCTCGCCCGCGTCGACGGTGTCGGTCGCCCCGTTGGCCGAAGCGGCCGGCAACTGGCCGGCCACCCGGTCGGCGGCGATGATGCGCGCCGCGCCGGCCAGCCGCGCACCCTGGATGGCGGCCAAACCGACGCCGCCGCAACCGATCACGAGCACGCTGTCCCCCGGCCGCACGGCCGCCGTGCGCATCACCGCGCCGACGCCGGTGGTGACGCCGCAACCCAGCAGGGCGGCGTGGTCGAGCGGCAGCGACTCGTCGACCGGCACCACCGCCGCGGCCGGCAGCAGCGTCTCCTCGGCCAGCGACCCGACGCCCATGCCGGGCCACACCGGCCCCTCGGCGCTCTCGGCGTACGGACCGCCGTAGGCGTGGTCGTAGCCGTGCACGCACAGCTGGGCCTCACCGCGCAGGCAATGCGGGCAGGAGCGGCACGGCACGTTCCACGTCAGCACCACGTGGTCACCCGGGCTGACCGTGGTGACACCGGCACCCACCTCGGCGACGATCCCGGCGCCCTCGTGCCCGAGCGTCGACGGCAGCAGCGTCGGGATGGCTCCGTCGCGCAGCGACAGGTCGCTGTGGCACACGCCGCTGGCGCGCAGTTGCACCCGCACCTCGGTGTCGCCGAGGGGCCGCAGCTCAAGCTCCTCCACCGCGGTGGGCCGCCCGACCTCGCGCAGCACGACGGCTTTCATGGGGTCCACCCTGTGATGCAGGTCATAGCGACCTACGATGGCTGGACAACCGCACCGGGTCAAGGGAGACGGGCATGACGGGATCAACGACGATCGCGCGCGACAGCCAAACGGCAGGTGAGGAGCCGGTTTTGACGATCGGCGGGCAGGGCCAGGACGGTGCCGCCGGCAGCTATGCGGTGCGTAACCCCGCGCGGCCGCACGAGGTCGTCGGCCACGCCCCCGCCGCCGACCGCGCCCAGCTCGACGCCGCGGTGGCGGCGGCACGGCGGGCGGCGCCCGGGTGGCGGGCGCTGGGCGTCGCCGGGCGGGTCGCGGCGCTGACCGCCGCGGCCGCGACCGCCGCCGAACAGCTGGCCGCCGGCGACGGCGCGACGCTGTACACCCGCGAGCACGGAAAGGTGCTGAGCGAGGCCAACTTCGAGATCAGCACCGGCCCCGGGCTGGCCGCGCTGATCGGGTCGATGGCCGAGGCCGCGGTGGCGCCCGAGCAGGTCGACCCGACCGCCCCCTATCCGCGCCTGCACCGGGAGCCCTTCGGTGTGGCCGCGCTGGTGCTGCCGTTCAACTGGCCGCTCGCGCTGACCATTACGAAGCTGGCGTCGGCGCTCAGCGCGGGCAACACCGCGGTCGTCAAGGTGCCGCCCAGTTGCCCGCTGGCGGCGCTGCGGCTGGCCGGGGCGCTGGCCGCGGCGCTGCCGCCGGGTGTGGTCAACGTGCTCGCCGGCCCCGGCAACGAGCTCGCCCAGGCGCTGGTCACCCACCCGGGCATCGACCTCATCTCGCTGACCGGCGGCGTCGCCACCGGGCGCGCCGTCATGGCGGCGGCCGCCGCCCGCCTCACCCCGGTGCTGCTCGAACTCGGCGGCAACGACGCCGCGATCATCGCCCCCGACATCGAGGTGACCGACGAGCTGGTCGAGCGGCTGGTGACGGCGACCTACACCACCGGCGGCCAGGTCTGCATGGCGATCAAGCGGCTGTATGCGCCCGCCGAACGGGTCGGCGAGCTGGCCGAGGCGGTGCTCGCCCGCTGCGAACGCGAGGTGATCGGCGATGGCCTCTCCGACGAGACAACCCTCGGCCCGCTGCACACCGCCGCCGGCCGCGACCGGGTGGCGGCGCTCGTCGGTGAGGCCGAGGCGCGGGGCGCGACGGTGCGCACCGGCGGGCGCATCCGCGAGGAGGACGCGGACTCGGGTGGGTATTTCGCGCTGCCGACCGTGGTCACCGGCCTGCCGCCGGACTCGCGGCTGGCCACCGAGGAGCAGTTCGGCCCGGTCCTGCCCCTCTTCGGCTACGACGCCATCGACGACGCCGTAACCGCCGCCAACGCAACGGAATTCGGCCTCACCGCCTCGGTCTGGACCGGCGACGACGAGCTGGCCGATCGGGTCACCGGCCAGCTCGTCGCGGGCACGGTCAGCGTCAACTGCCACGGCCTCGCCGCTCAGGACCCGCGGCTGCCGTTCGGCGGCTGCGGCCAGTCCGGGCTCGGCCGCGAGCTCGGCGTGGACGGCATCCGCGCGTTCACGCAGCCGCGGACGTTCGTGCGGCATCCCGTCCCGGGCTAGCCGGTGCCGGCGTGTGCGGTGACGGCGTCGCGTGTGCGGTGACGGCGTCGCGTGTGCGGTGCGGGCGCGAAAGCCATCGATTCTGCGCCCTGGGGTCACACCGAAAGCCCGGGCCGCACACTCACACGAAGGAGACGCCTAACAGGAGCAGGGCCAGGAGCACTTCGGGCCCATTGGCCTGAAGGTTGGTGACGAAGCCGCCAACCTCGAAACCCGTCGGGGCGATAATCGGCGGGTTCCCGGTAGTCGTCACGTTCACCGTGACCGGCTGCAGAGGTGCCAGGAGACCCCCGAAGGGAATGTTGAGCGCCACGCTCTGCACACCCGGTACCGACCCGGGCAGCGGAATGGACACGGTGTCTTGGCCATAGAGCAAGGCGGTCTCGACGCTGGGGCCGGCGTTGGCCAGTGCCGCCATGGCCGCCGCCGAGTTCCCGGCCTGCACGGCGCTCACAAACGCGGTCGCACCCTGCGCGAGGGGGCCCCTTGCGGCAACCAGCGGGCCTACCAGGTCAAGGGGCAGTTCGATTTGCTGGGCACTGCTGCCCTGCAGCACGGAGAGGATTTCGGTGCCGATGGCCTGGAAGCCGGGGGGCGCGGCGGCGGCCTGCGCGCTGGCGATCTCGGTGTTCAGATAGGAAGCGGCGCCCGCGTTGAGCGCGCTCGTGAACTGGGCATGAAAGGCCGCCGCCTGCGCATTGAGCGCCTGGTACTGCTGGGCATGACTGGAAAACAGCGCGGCGATCGCCGTCGACACCTCGTCGCCCGCGGCGGCCACGACGCCGGTGGTCGGGCCCGCCGCCGCCGCGTGGGCCGCGCTCAAGGCCGAGCCGATGTTCTCCAGCTGCCCGGCCGCCTGGCCAACAAACTCCGGCACCACCGTCATCACGGACATGGCCATCTCCCTCGCCCGACAGCGATCCCCCGGTGAGCTAGAGGAAAAGCGTACCGCTGGGCGGCCTTTCGGTCCCGGCTTCCGCACAAGGGAACGCGCGCAACGCGAGTACAGTATTCCGATGGCCGCCGCCCCGTCGAATGAGCGGATGATCGCCGGCGTCGCGGCGGCGTCCGTCTCGCTCGGGGTGGCCGAGCTGGTCGGCATCCCGTTCGACGCGCGCGCCAATGCGCGCACCGCCGTGTCCGCCGTGGTCGTCGACCTGACGCCGGGGCCCATCAAAGAGTGGGCAATCCAGACGCTGGGCTCCCTGGACAAACCGTTCCTTGCGGTCGTCGTGGTCGTGGTCATCGCCACGATCGCCGCCGTCGCGGGCACCCTCGAAACCCGGCGCCGCCCGCTGGGCAGCGCCGTCATCGCCGCGGCGGGGGTTCTCGGATGCCTCGCCGTGCTGTCGCGGCCCGGTGCGACCGCGCTCGACACGATCCCCACGCTCGCGGGTGCGGCCTGCGGTGTGGCGGCCCTGCGCGTGCTGACCCGCCGCCTGCGGCCCGCCGCGGAAGACGGAGGCGCGGCCGACGGCGCCGGGCCGGACGCCGGCAGGCGCAGGTTGCTCGGCTACGGACTGCTCGGATTCGGGGTGATCAGCGGCGTGGCGGGTGCGGTCATCACGCGATTGGTCCACTCGGTGGCCGCCGACCGCACCACCTTTGCGCTGCCCCGGCCGCGGATACCGGCACCACCGATACCCGCCGACGTGCAACCGAGCGGTGTCGCGCTACCCAAATTCGTCACCCCCAGCGCCAACTTCTACCGGGTGGACACGGCACTGGTCGTTCCCCAACTCAGCCGCGGCGATTGGCGGCTGCGCATTCACGGCATGGTGGACCACGAAGCCACCTACAGTTTCGGCGATCTCGCCCGCTTCGACCTCGTCGAAACGGTGACCACCTTGACCTGCGTATCGAATCCCGTTGGGGGCAACCTGATTTCGACCGGCGTCTGGACGGGCTACCGGCTGGCCGATCTCCTGGCGGCGGCCGGGGTGCATGCGGATGCCGACATGGTGCTGTCGACGTCGATCGACGGGTTCACCGCCGGTACGCCGGTGCGGGCGCTCACCGACGGCCGCGACGCGCTCCTTGCCGTCGGCCTCAACGATCAGCCCCTGCCGATCGAGCACGGCTACCCGGCCCGGCTGGTGGTGCCCGGCCTGTACGGGTACGTGTCGGCCACCAAGTGGGTCGTCGAGCTGGAGCTGACCCGCTTCGACCGAGCGAAGGCGTACTGGACCCGGCAGGGCTGGGCGCCGCGCGCACCCGTCAAGACGGAATCACGGATCGACGTGCCGAAGAGCGGTCAGCGGGTACCGATGGGGCCCGTCGTGTTCGGCGGTGTCGCATGGGCACAGAATCGCGGCGTGCGCGCGGTCGAGGTCCTCATCGACGACGGCGGCTGGCAGCCGGCCCTACCGGGCGCGAGCTATTCCCATGACACGTGGCGCTTGTGGAGCTTTCCCTGGCAGGCGAAAAGCCCCGGGAGACACACCATCACCGTGCGGGCCACCGACGACACCGGAGCCGTCCAAACCGCGGATCAGGTCGGTACCGTCCCGGACGGCGCCACCGGCTGGCACACGGTGGACTTCACCGTCGCGTAGGCCGCGAAGCGCTACTTCGACGAGAGTTTCCGCCAGCTGAATATCGCGATCACCAGGCCGACCAGCGCCGTGATCGGACCGATGATGGACCAGGTCGTGGTGTTGCTCATCGGGCTACCATTTGACCGTGAACACACACGCGGTTTACGCTGGTCGGCATGGGAAATTACCTGGGTCGGGTCCGCCTCAGTGTCAGCAGCGACGAGTCAACCAGCGTCGAGCGTCAGCGGGAGCACATCAAGGCGTGGGCCAAGCTTCACGGTCACACCATCATCGGGTGGGCCGAGGATGTCGACGTGTCCGGAAAGGTCTCCCCGTTCGACGCCCCCAACTTTGGGGACTGGTTGCAAAACCGCTGGCCAGAATTCGACGGAATCGTTGCGTGGAAGCTTGATCGCCTGGCGCGCAACACATTTGGCCTTAACGACCTGTTTCGCTGGGCACACGAGCACGACAAGACGGTTGTCTCCATCACGGAATCCATTGACCTGTCGACACCAATCGGCCGCGCCATCGCCGGGTTCCTTGCCGCCTTGGCCGAGATGGAATTGGAGAACATCCGCGCCCGCGTCACTGACTCGCACCGGCACCTACGGAGCGCGGGACGCTTTGCAGGCGGCACGGTGCCTTACGGCTTCCGTGTGGCCAAAAACGGCAATGGGTGCACGCTGGACGCCGACACTGCAACAGCGGATGTTGTACGGCGCGCTGTGGCCGAGGTGCTCGACGGCACTCCCCTCGCCCACATCTGTCGCCAATTCGAGGCTGAGCAGATACCCGCCCCCCGCGGCGGCCAGCGGTGGAGCCAGTCCGCGCTACGGAGCATCCTGCGCTCGCGGACCCTGCTGGGCGAGTTCCGGCGTGGAAATCTGGGGCCGGATGGCAAGGCAATCAAGGTCGGTGCCGAGTTGATCGACCTGCCCACATTTCAACGCGTACAAGCCGTTTTGGATGGCAATAGGGGTGTTGGCGTTAGACGAGACGCCTCGGCGCTGTCAGGCCTAGTGAAGTGCGGGGACTGCGGAGAAAGTCTGTGGTTCGACACGAAGCGCAACGGACAGGGGAAGGTTTATTACTACTACCGGCCGAACAAAAAGTGTGAGCACTCTGTCAGCATGCAGGCCGAGTTTCTAGAGCAGCTGGCAGAGGCGGTGCTGCTGGCCGAGTATGGCGATACCGAGTTGACGCAGCGGCAATGGGTGGCTGGTGAGGACAACGCGACGGCTCTTGCTGATGCCGTACGGCGGGCTACCGCGTTAGCGGAACGGCTCGGGGTCGTCACCTCACCCACAATGCAACGCGTCCTCGGGCGCCAGCTTGACGCCGTGACCCAAGAGATTGAAACCCTCGAAGCCATGCCGCAGGTCGACGGGCATTGGGAACAGGTCGGCACGGGCGAAACTTGGGGCCACGCCTGGCAACGCGCGGACAAGGACGAACGGCGCAACATGCTGCGCAACGCGGGCATTGAGTTTCATGTGACGGGCGGGCCAGACGGGGCCAGGACCGTTGTGATCCCCGCACGCCCGTAACCGTACCAGTACGGTACTGGTACGGAAATCGATTGTGGTGCAACGGCTTTGGTTGCGCTACGCTGAGAGCGACTTCCCGCAACAATGCGGAAAGGCCCCGGCGGCGGCTGGCACCGCCCCGGGGTGTGGCCCAACTATGAAGGAGTTGGACATGCCAAACGTTACTCCCCTGCCTAGCACGGCTAAGGTCTGGCCGCCCGTGATCGCACAACCCGCCTGGTTCTCAATCGAGCACCCAGTCTCGGATAACTGGCCGTACTACCTGCAGGTCGTCGGCAGCCTAGGGGAAGACGGGCAACCCCACGACGTGCAGGTGATGGTTGGCGATGAGTGCCTGGACCCCCCAGAGGCCCAGCACTTCGCCGCCGTCCTGGCAGATGCGGCCCGCCAGGCCGCGGAGATTATGGGCGACCGGCAAGAAGACCCGTCGTCACATGAGCTCACCGGTGAGCTCATACGTCGCGTCGAGGCCGGCACCCTTCCAGCGAGCGATGCCACGTGGCTTGCCGGGGAACTATGCGCGGCAGCTGAAATCTGGCAGTACGAGAGATTGGGGAAACCATGAACGACGAGAGTCTGCCCCAAGGCGCCATCGAAGCCGGGGAATGGCAGGAATACGGGTTTCGCGACCTCATTGGCACCTTGCACGGACCATTCCGTCTCTACGCGTACGAAGACGTTAGCGGCGCTATCCCAATTCGGTGGGAGGCCATTTTGGCCGAGCGGGAGGAGCCAGAGGCATTCGACGCTGCCTTGCTACGCCAATTGGCAGAGCACGCAAGCGCCGCTGCCGACGAACTGGACACACTGAATGGAGAGGGGAGGCGCGATGATCCCGCCGGATGATGTGTTCGACCCCGAATGGGACGCGCCCCTGACCGACGAGCAGTGGTTGGCGGTTAGGTGGATGTTCGAGGATCGCACCGACAGGCCGGATGAGCCCTAATCAGATGCCGGCCTGTCCCAATGGGCCGCACACGCACAGCGTTGCCGAAACATGCGCGTTGATTGGCTGCGAAAGTGAGGATTGGCTGATTGATCGGGTGCGTAACGGCACCTTCCCCGCCCGCAGGATCGTGCGTCAGTTGAGATTCAGCGATGACGACATTGCTCAGATCATTGAGACTTGCGCGGTGCAGTCGGGGCGGGTGCCCACGTTGCCGACCCCCACGGCGCGCAGGCGTCGGCAGAAATCCGACTGACTACTACCGCCCGAAGTACGACAGGGCGTAGGAGTTTTTACAAGCTGTGTGGTGAAAATCACTTGAGTTGACCCTCGCGTCCTACCGGCCGCTGTCGGCGTTCGCCAGTACGTTCGAGTTGGGTCCATCGTGGGCTCCCCGGCGCAGAAGTCGGGAAAACAACACTCTCGCGAAGGAAAATCAATGGCGAAGAAGCAAGGTGGGGCAACCCCCAAAAAGGCGGGAACAAGCCCAAGGGTCGCAAGCGAGGCGGCCAGGCAACTAGCGGCCAAGGGTTCGACGAAAGCCGAAAAAAGCGTAGCCGGCGCCGCTCTACGCGAGACGGCGAAGAAAGCCCCGGCGAAGAAAGCCCCCCGCAAGGGCCAGTAAAGGCCAGTGTCGGGAATACAAGCTGATCGACGGGGGGCTGCACGGGTAAACGGAAAGGCGGAGAGTAGTCGAGTGACCGAGGAATGGCAAGACATTAAACGCAAGACCCAAAGGGCAACGCAGCTCCACCCAGACATGGGCGAGTGCGTCATCGAGATAGAAATGACGGCGCGAATGCCAGACCGCTGGATAAG
Organism: Mycobacterium terramassiliense; assembly: GCF_900157385.1. Classification (GTDB taxonomy): domain Bacteria; phylum Actinomycetota; class Actinomycetes; order Mycobacteriales; family Mycobacteriaceae; genus Mycobacterium; species Mycobacterium terramassiliense. The sequence goes on along the minus strand of NZ_LT717701.1, from coordinate 2,823,205 downwards.
TCATATGAGGTCCGTGTCTCGCGACATTAGATACGACAGCGTTGTCGGTGACCGGATTATCGCAAGGGCCGAGCATCCGAAGGCTGTTCCACATGTGATCAGCTTTATCGATGGGGCGATCAGGGCTGCGAATGCGCGATACCGCGCCGATCTTGAGCGCGCTGAAGCCCGGAAAGCGCAGCAGGAGGGTGACGCAGCCCGCTTGGCAGAGCAACAGGCCGAGCTAGACAAGATTGTGGGGGACATTCCCGACCCCGAATAGCGAAGAAAGTCCCTCAGATGAGACCGCAGGCGCAATTAGAGCGCGACTACCGTCACGCGGCGATCGGAGAAAGTGACTGAGCCGCTGCTGCTGCAATATTCCAGGTCGAACACCGTCAGGCCAGAATCAAGGTCATCGAATATCAGGCTCGCGTGAATCGCGTTGAGTCCATGCGCGGCATTAGCGATTGACGGGGCGATGGTGTTTGCTCCCGAAATGCTCACGCCGACATACCCGTTAGCGCTCGATGAGTACGCGTCGATAGAGACCATGGCCTTGCCGGTTTCGCCGATGTTGACCGCTACCTTGTCGCCAATCGTGGCGAGCTTGGTGAAGGTTGAGGATGCCGTTGCTTCGGCCGGGGAGACGAAGGCCATCGGGGTCGACGGCGCGTTGTCTTGGAACTTGAAGTCCGAGAGTCCGATAGTGCCGCCGCCGCTAAGGGTGATGGCACCTACCCCGCAGTCGCGGGCCGTCGCCCCTACCGCGCTGTTGTGGGTGGTATCGACGTAAGACGAGTTTCCGATCTGGGAGGCGTCGCCCGTGGGGACCGCCGTAATTGTCAGGGGCGACCCGTTTTTCAGTAACTGAAATATGTATGGGTTTCTGGTACTGGCGTCGCCACAAACCAGCGTGTATTCGGCATCGGGCGTGAAGGTGTCATTGCATCGCACCCCCCAAAGGCTGGCGCCCGCCGTGTCCGAACCGTTGATCTGCCAGTATCCGGTTCCCGAATTGTATTGGGCGATAACGCTTCCGAATCCGCTAGGCGAATAACGCGCACTCAGTTCACAGGCGATAGCTGTCGTGCCGGGGGTGAACGTGTGCCATTTTCCGGATACCTGGTGATAGTCCGACAGGCACGATGCGGCGTTGTAGTACAGCTCTTGCGCTGAATTGGCGGCATTCAAGGTCAGCAGGCCGCCGGTGACCGTCATCGGGGAGCCGGTATTGGTAAAGGCGGTGAACACAGCTGGCATTGCACCGTTGCTGAAAGTTGAAAAGTCAAGTTCCACTTGTTCTTCGGCGCCGTTTCCGATGAGCGCGAGATGTTCCTGAATAGCTCCCGCCGCCAAAACCGCATCCGCTGCGCTCGCCGCGGGTGGGGACGACGTGTTACCGCCGGAAAACGCGGCTGTCAGGCCACTAAAGAATGAGACCAGCTCGGCCTTGGCGGTCGCCACGGTCTGATTGACCAGCGATGCATCGTTCTGCGCGGCCTGCACGATGGAGTCAAGCGCCCCTTGAGCATTCGCCTGAACGGTAGAGGCTGCCTGCCCCGCGATTGTCGCGGCAGAATCCACAGTGCCGACGAAATCGCCCGTCGCGGCGTCAAGACCTTTCAGCAGAGACGATCCCAGATTCGCGAAACCGGCAGACGCGTCATATAGGCCCGTCGCGGCTAAATGTTGAACATAGTCAGCAAGTTGCGTCTGAACGGTTGGGATGGAATGCCCCGTCCCGGTAAGTCCCAATGCGTTGGCGATAGCATCGATGATTGACTGGATTTCGTTAGCAGCGCCCTGTAGCGGAGTGACCAGGTGGTTCTCTACGGCGGTTTCAAAGTTCGCGAGCATGGTATCCAACGGTCCCGCAAAAGCGCCCAACCCCAGCGCGTTTAATACGGCATTGACCAGTCCCAGGAGGATTTGGTTAGCGAGTTGCCCAAGAACCTGCTCTAAAATGCCAAGCTCTACCCGCAGCTCCTTGGCCGTGTTCTCGATGTCAGTGACATCCTGGTGAATGCTGGGAAGCGGGGTTATCGGATAAGTAATTGTCAATGTCTTTCGATTAGTATTTAAGGCGCCAGGGGCCGAGGTCCTTCGTTGAAGATTGAGTTGGGCAACCTCGGCCCCTGGCATAATCCAGGTAGTTAGCCTGGTAATTCCCACTAGTTACTTGCTGACACGAAGGTTGTGGGAAAGTTCAAGGCCGGGGGCGTGGTCTCTAGCCACGGGCGCACGCCCCGGCTATGACGCGGATCAAAGGAGATGAACAATCCGCGTCATATTCGCCCAGCGCGGCCAGCAGGGTGCGGCGCAGCATGGGCGAAAAGGATGAAGTTTGAAGGGCGGAAGGGGGAATAGGCAAGACAACAAAAAACCCAATCCCCCCTTCCGCGCCGATGCGGGGCAAACAAGAGAAAACCCCAGGACAAAGGAAATGCCTAGCACGACACTTTCATCCTTTTTCCAGCTGATCCATGGTTTCTCGGCTAAGACGAAACCGAGATTTATGGATCTCCCCGAATACTCTCGGGGAAGTTCTGTTTTATTGAGGCGCTGGGCGCCGCCCGCGCTTCCGCGGCGCGGCATCCTCAGCCTCTTGAATGTGGACGAGAGAACTAGACTCCCGACTCACCGGTTCCACAAGATCGATGAAAGGCAGCATCCCACTACTTTGTTCGCGGGCGAGCCGTTCACCGAAAGGTGCGAACCGCATTAGTCAGTGACGCCAATCCACGCATCGACAGTGCCGCCTGTAATCGCCGTAGAGACGACAGCGCGGAAGTACCTAGCCGGGACGGTACCGGTCTGGTGATAAACCGTAGACGCGGCACTGACAGCCAGCGGGGAGCCAATGACGAACCAATGAGTGCCGTCCAGGCTGCCCTCAATTTCCACATCGCCGGCCGAAACGCCGGTGCCAGTCACAACGACCAGAGTGGAATTCGTGCGCATGACCACGCCGTCAAGGACGGCGGAGGCTGCGTTAGTCGCAGACGCGGCGGAAAGGCTCTTAACCGGGGGCAGGCCCGCGGTGTAAGCCTCAATGGTGTTGCCGACGCCATTATTGAACGCCATCAGGAAGTCGCTAGGTTCGTGACGTAGTTGACCGAGGACGGAATAACCGTCGCTAGGGTCAACCGTTCTTCAGCGACAGTGGTCAGAATGTTCTCAATCAGGCCGTCGCCGTGGTAACCCATGTGGGTCTCAATACCCTGTCGGACGAGAATAGCTCCCATCTTGTGGGTGTCGACCACGAAAGCATCGCCGTCATTGGCCGCGGTCGTCGTGACGACCGGCACGCCCCAGGCACTAGTAACGGCCTCATGCAGAGGATCGCCAGCAATGTACTGGCCCGTCGTCGCCTTAAGTCGGCGCGTAGCAGACCAGGTTGTCGGGGACATGATGATCAGATTCGCGTTGGCGAAAACACCTGACTGAATTCGCAGCTGGTTAATCGCCAGCTCCAAACTGTCAAGGTTGGTGCTGCCCGCGGGGTCGCCGCTCGCGTCATGCGTGAGAATGCCCGCCAGAGTAGACCAGCCCTGAATACCGAGAGAACTCGACACGGTCCCGTAAAGGATCGCGTGATTCTCTTTCTGTTGAATGAGCCGGAACAGGGTGTTAATCAGGTAGCTATTCCACTGCGGGGCGTCCATGCGCGACTCTGACGACTCGTCAAAGTAGGCGGCAATCTTCTGTGCGGTGACGACGACCTTTTCGGCAGTAGGGTTCCACTGCGGTTTCGCAGTACCCTCGGCCACAAAGTCGGGTCCACCAGTGTCGTCGGCAAATTGATGCTGAAGGAATTGGTAACTCGGAGCGCCAATCGGGACCACCGGAAGGTGGTCGATCAGGCGAGCCTCAAAATATTCCGGCACGACGCCAGGCGCCTGCTGCGGCACCAACAGAGAATCCACCGTGGTGAATGTCTTAGTCTCGGCGAAGTCATGGCCTTTAATGATGTAATTGCCGCCCTTGGCGGTTACCTCGTAGGCTTTCCGAACCTCATCCTTGGGCAGGCCGAACGGGTAAACCTCGCGGCCCAGTCCCTTTGCGCCGAGTTGGTAAAGGCTGTCGGTGTTCGGCGCGGTTCCGATGCCTGCGGGATTAGTACCCATACGTGTGGCGAATGCCTTTCCAAGATTGTGTCTCGCGCATTCGGCTTCCCAAGCTTTGAATTCGGCGACCAGCGCGTTATACGCGGCGTCGTTTTCAAAGTCAGTAAAATTGGCCAAACGCTGATCTAGCTCGATACGTTTTGCTTCAAGCTGTTGTTTGTTCATTACTACTTTCTGGTTGTCGTTATCGGACTACCAGCGGCCCGCGTTTTGCATTCGCAGGCGGGTGGTTGCACGCTTTCGCGCGCTGGCTTGTATTTGCGGGAGGCGGGTCCGTAGAGCGGCCGGCGGCATTCAAGCCGAAGTTTTGGGGCTCAGATCAACGCTGAGCCACGATTGGCATTCCGGGAGTGTGACTACACCGGAGAGTCTCGGGCGACCGAGCTGAACGGTGTTTATGAGGACAGGAGCCGTTCCGGCCCGTGAGTAGGCGTCGGCGTGGTGTCCGAGAGGTCAATGCCAGCCCTGTCGGCCGGCGTCAATCCGAAGCGACCGCCAATGCGGGTCATCGTCTCGACGCAATCCCGCATGACCTTCCAGTACGGTGACGGCACCGCGTTCTTAACGCTGCCCTGGGTGACGTAGTCGGAACCCATGCGCTCGCGGCACTCGTGGTAGGTGGCCGCGGATTCACAAAAGGCCGTGAACAGGTCCACGTCCCAATGCGAAAGACAGCCCTGGTTGATGAGATCCGCCGCGAGGCGGTCCCATACGTCTTGGGCGCCGGGCGTCAGCTGGACCGGGGGAACTACGTCGGTCTCGGAGGGTAGCGGTTCGCCGCGATTGATGCGGTCCTCTCGCTCACCAGCTAAGAGTTTCAGGTGATTAGGTCTGCGTGGTCGTCCCAAGTTCTTGCATTTCCTATTCTGTTGTGCCACACTAGGTTTCATGATCGCAGCATGGTTCGCGGATGGTCTGAAATCCCCTGTGCTGCAACGTCTTTAGCAAAGAGCCGATTCAAAAAAGCCGGAAGTTTCGACAACCGCGTGACGAATCCGGAACGGTCGCCCCGGTTAATTGCGTCCAGGGATGGAGGGTGACCCCCCAACTCCCACAACATATTTCGCGTAGTACCCCTAGATGGTATGGGTAGGTACTGAGAGAATCATTACAGGGTCGCAAGAGCTAAAGCAAAGCCATCCTGTAACCATTACCCACGACGGCCGGGATGGACCCGCGCAGCTGTAGCAATCTCACGCGATCAATGCGGGCGCACTCCATGAGCCGGCCGCGGTCGAGGTCACTGTCGGTCCAGTACAGCCGAGGCTTGGAAGTGTCGATAACCTTCGCGTCCGCGGCAATCATGGCGTCATACATACGCGCCATGTCTTTCCAGCTGGCATATGGAACACCTTCACATTGGCCGAGGTAACCCCACTCCCGCAGGTCACCGCGCCTGGTCGGTTCGGCGAAAAAGACCATCCCGAAGTTCTCGAATCCGACGATTTCCGCGTCACCGCGGGTGACGTGGCGAGCGCTGCGACGCCGCGACTGCCGGTATTTCAAGAACGGGCACGACGCGGTTGAGTACGCCGCGCAGCTTCGGTGCATCGGTCCTGGCGAGGGATGGGTGACCACGCCGCCGCCGTGAGCGCTGTGAAGGTGCTGCTGCGGCGACGTTGTGAACACGTGATACACCGGCTTGCCGCGAGGCATTGGGTAGCCGCACATACTGCACGCACGTCGCAGGCCTAGGGCCAGTTCGCGCACCGGGTCATTGGAGGTGGTCCCGAACGCGGTCGTAGACGTGGCGGGGATGGGGAGGTCGTCGTACGGCTTGTAGATGCTGGGAAGTCCACGCATCCACGGGGGCGGGGCTGGCCTCGAAGTCATCCGTCGAAAGTGGGGGAAGCCGCCGCCGCGAGGATTGCTCGCAGGCGCGCCTCCGGCTCCACGAGTGGCGAGCAACGGCGCTTTTCATCCGGTCTGACGAACACGCCCGACGCCTCAGCAAGAATGGTGCGAACGCGCGCGTAGTCTGGGTCGCCGACCCAGATTTCCTCCACGTTGGAATCATCGAGGAAGGTTGGGTCAAGGACGTACTCGTCATTGTCGCGGCGCACTGCAAGTATCTCGGGTGGTCGTGTGACGTGCCGGTAGATGCGGGGCGCACGGTAGCGATTGGAGAAGTCTGTGACATAACGACCGTCCTGTGTCGCAGCGCAGCTGGCGGAAATCGCGTACCAATAGGCGGTTACGAGATTCGGCGTCCATGACGGCCTGAGCCGTCCCGCCCAGTAACAGCCGCGGTAAAGAGTAACGGGCTTGGTCGGAAGCGTGGAGGGGTCGCGGGCCATCTTGAACAGGCGCACCCAGTAGGCGGTGTCGGCCGCGAAGACCTTATCGCCGCTGCGGCCGGATCGCTCGTATCCGTCCATTACGCATCGGGCGCCGAAAAGCCTGATTGCGTCACGCCACATCGGCAACAGCTCGTCGGCATGAGAGCAGGTGTCCGGAAAGCCCAGGAGCCACTCGATGTTGACCAGCCACGTCCGGTAACACTCGTCGATGTCGCTGGGCGCGCAGTCCCTATAGTGCGCGATGAAGCCATCCCACTCGGCCAGGAACGCGCGAATGGCGTCGGTCATCTCCCCGTTAGCCCTGATGGTTTAGTTCGTCGCCCTCCGTGGCGCTGAGGGGCGAAGCGATGTAGCGCTGCAGCACGCCCTCGCCGCGCGCGAAGCGGGCAAGGCGGTCGATTTCGGCAGGGCTGAAAAACTGCAAGGGCCGGCCGGGTGTGCGGACGATAATGCGCCCGTCTTCCCGACGCTGGGCCGTTACCGGACAGCGCGAGGGGTCGCTGATAATGCACGAGTCCATTTAGACGACTTGCTTCAGCTCGTGCAGGGACAGCTGGCCTGATTTGTACTGTGCAGCAATCTCACTGCCAAACAGCATTTCAGGCTTGATAGCCATGACCGCGGACAGCATGTCTATGGCCATCTCATGAGCGGCCTCAAGCGTCATGGGCAGCATGAAAGACTCGCGGTCTTTGAAGTCAGCTACAAGGCAAATGCGGTCAGAGCCGTCATACTCTTTGCAGGCATAGACGCCGAATTTCCGCGCGTTCAGGCGCTCGATGCGGTTGAGGATGCGGTCTGCGTAACGCATTCGCTCTCCATTTCGATAGTAGTTGCTCATCTACGCCACGCCACGGAGACCGTAGCGGCGTTTGAAGTCTTGACGTGCCAACAGCTCGGCACATTTCTCATCAGTGCCCCAGCTCAGATTTCCGGCCGAACAATTCGGCTTCCATCCAGGCTTCCACATACCGCCCTCGTGGTAGATGATGCGGGCGCTTGCCCAGTCACCGTTCGGAGGGTCGCCGTGAAAGGCGTGCACTACAACCTCATCAAGGAGGCGAAGTGTGCTGGGAATGTGTAGCCGGGGCGTTGGACCGCATCCACAGCGACCGCCTTCAGCGTCTGAGGCCTCGTAACAGTTTTTGTGGGGGTCATTCATCCACAAGCACCGCGGGCAGTCAGGGGCGCATCCAGGGGGCGGGATGGGGCCTTTGTAATCACGCGTCAAGTCGACGGTGGGCCAGCCTGCAATCAGGTTTGTGATGTCCTGCTTGCGCCAGCCGCGGTAGACCTTCCCGTCGCTGTTGACCTCCCATTGGCCACCAGCGAAACCGGGGATCTTAACCCGCGTAGCCATTCGGTTCATTCATTTGTCGTTGTCGTTGCTTTCGGTTGTCGTGGTCGTCTTGGGTGGCGACGTTCTGGTAAATATGGACCGCCCTCGCACCCGTCCGTTCAAGCTCTCCGCTTTCACTACCTATCCTAATCAGAATCGGCCATTCTGGTGCATAGAATGCCGACTCAGGGGCCCTTGAAAGACGTTGGGACAGAGGAGGTCTCGCTATATGCGCAGGTCAGAGGCATTGCAAAGTGTAATGTTTTAGCCCTAAATTGTAATGTTTTCAGCACAAACGCCACAAAATGTAATGGATTTCTGTCCCGCTATAAAAGAGACGTTACAGAACTTGGGCGCGAAGTCCAGCATTTCGGCGAAGTGTAATGTTCGCAGCCCGCAGGCGTGTGGGGACACTGCTGTATCGCCTGCCGCCCAGCACCCCGAATCCCTGGAGCGCCCAGATCAGGCCGAACAGCGCGACGAGCAACCCCAACGCCAACGTAACGACGAAAGTCCTTCTCATATGGGGAGGCTACGCGCCGTAGCGGCCGCGGCCGCTACCGCGCGGTGCGGATGACGAAGGCATCGGTGCTCTCGTCGTAGCCGACCGTTTCGTCCACGAACAGCTCCCCGACCGTGTGGCCGTCCTCCGCGACCGCAAGGAAGGTCGCTTCCTCCTGGTCGTAAGTCACCGAGCCCTGCACGAACATCGCCGCGACCTCGTGGCCGTCGGCCCCGAAAACGACCAGCTTCAAGCCCCCGGCATCCTTGACGTACTGCGCCGCTTCGGCGCGTGTAATGGCCATGCTGGGATTCCTTTCTGATGCGTCTGGTTGCAGCGCAGTATCCCCGAAAATGGGCCCTCCGCGGGTGGCAATAAGCCTTTGTGCGCCTACAGCGACAAGTTTTCGTTCGATGCGCTTGGCGAGCAATGACTTTGCGAAGCGGACCGCTCCCTCGAGGCCGAGCCTCGTTCGGCCACCTTCGACGAGTTGTTGCGGATAGGTGGACAAAAGCGAGGTCCCCGGACTGGGGCCACTGTTGCATATGCGACGCGGGGTAGAGGTGGGGCGGGCCGCGTGCGTCTTTGCATTGATTGCATAGATAGCATTGACAGCGCCGGAAAGCGGCGACGATAGTCGTCTGGTATGGCGCTGCTGCCAGACCCCGATCCCCGGCGGCGACAGCACATCGTGATCTCCGTCGACGACCACGTCATCGAGCCGCCCGACATGTTCGTGGGGCGGCTTCCCGCCGCCCTGGCCGAGCGCGCCCCGAGGGTCGTCGAGACCGGCGACGGGCGGCAGGTGTGGCGCTATGAGGGCCGCGAGTACCCCAACATCGGCCTCAACGCGGTGATCGGCCGGCCCCGCGAGGAATGGAGCATGGAGGCCGCCCGATTCGACGAAATGCGGCCCGGCTGTTGGGATATCGACGCCCGGATCGACGACATGGACCTCGCCGGCATCTGGGCCTCGGTCAACTTTCCTTCCCTGATCGCCGGGTTCGCCGGGACCGTGTTCTGGAAGAGCGACGACCTGGAACTGGGCCTGGCCACCCTGCGCGCGTGGAACGACTGGCACCTGGAGGTGTGGGCCGGCAGCTACCCGGACCGGATCATCCCGCTGCAGCTGCCCTGGCTCGCCGACCCGCTGCTCGCACCCGGGGAGGTACGCCGCAACGCCGCGCGCGGCTTCAAGGCGGTGAGCTTCCCCGAGCTGCCCGCCCAATGCGGCCTGCCGAGCCTGCACAGCGGCGCGTGGGATGCGTTCTTCGCCGCCTGCGAGGAGACCGGCACGGTCGTGTGCCTGCACACCGGATCGGCCCAGTGGGCGCCAATCCCCGCCCCGGACACGCCCTTTGAGACCATCACCACCCTGTTCCCGGTGAACGCCCTCGTCGCCTGCGCCGACATGCTGTGGTCGGGCATCCCGGTGCGGTACCCGAGGCTGAACGTCACGCTCGCCGAGGGCGGCCTGGGCTGGGCGGCCATGCTCGGCGACCGCGCCGATTACGTTCTGGCGCACTCGGCTTCGGGCCACGAGGGCGGGTCGTGGAAGGGCGACCTGCTGCCCAGCGAGGTACTGCGGCGCAACTTCTGGCTCTGCTCGATCGACGACCCGCACGCGTTCGGCGCGCTCGACGCGATCGGGGCCGACCGCATCCTCGTCGAAAGCGACTACCCGCACGCGGACTCGACCTGGCCGGACACCCAACAGGTGGTGGCGCGCAACGTCGCCGGCCTGTCGGCGGAGGACGCGGCGCGCATCACCCACCGCAATGCCGCCCAACTGTTCCGTCACCCGCTGCCAGACGAGGGGTGGCTGGCCGTTTCGGCCGCCGGATAGAAAGGGCGTGGACGCCTGCCATGTTGGACCTGCTCATCCGCGACGCCCAGATCGTCGACGGCACCGGCGCGCCCGCCCGGCGCGGCGACGTCGGCGTCAGCAACGGCCGGATCGCCGCCGTCGGTGAAGTCGACGACGTGGCCGCGAAAACCGTTGACGCACAAGGGCAGACGCTGGCGCCCGGCTTCGTCGACCTGCACACCCATTACGACGCGCAGCTGTTCTGGGACCCGACCGCGAGCCCGTCGGTGCAGCACGGCGTCACCACGGTCTTCGGCGGCAACTGCGGCTTCACCCTGGCACCGGCGGCCGCCGGGCAGCAGGACTACCTCACCCGGATGCTGGCGCGAGTGGAAGGGATGCCGCTGGACGCGCTGCGCGCCGGCCTCGACTGGGAATGGGCGTCGTTCGGTGACTGGCTGGGCCGCCTCGAGGGCCGCATCGCCGTCAATGCCGGCTTCCTGGTGGGGCATTCGGCGCTGCGGCTGGCCGCCATGGGCGGCGACGCGGTCGGGGGCGAGGCCACCCCGGAACACATTGACACGATGGTCACGGTGCTGCACGAGTCGCTGGGCGCCGGCGCGCTCGGGCTGTCGACGAGCCAGTCCCCCACCCACAACGACGGGTCCGGCCAGCCGGTGCCCTCGCGCGGCGCGACGCGGGACGAACTGGTGGCGCTGGCCGCGGCGTTGCGCGACCATCCGGGCACCACGCTCGAGGCGATCATCCCCGGCTGCCTGTCCGGCTTCACCGACGAGGACATCGCGCTGCTCACCGACATGTCGGTGGCCGCCGACCGCCCGCTGAACTGGAACCTGCTGGGCGTCTCCGCGGCCAACCCGGCCGGGCACGAAAAGCAGTTGCGCGCCTCGGAGGTCGCCGCGGGGCGTGGCGGCCGGGTGGTCGCGCTCACCCTGCCGCAGGCCATGAAGATCCGGCTCTCGTTCCTCTCCGGCTTCGTGCTTGACGGGCTGCCCGGCTGGCGCGACACGATGCACCTGCCGGTGCCGGAACGGCTTGTGGCCCTTGCCGATCCGCAGGTGCGCCGCCGCCTCGCCGACGGCGCCGCCTCGAGGGAGGCGGGCATGCTGCGCGGCCTGGCGCAATGGGACCGGCTGGTCATCGTCGAGACGTTCGCCCCCGACAACGCCGACGCCACCGGGCGCAGCGTCGGTGAGGTCGCCGCCGCCCGGGGCGGCGAGCCCTTCGACACGCTGCTCGACGTCGTGATCGCCGACGAGCTGCGCACCGGCCTGTCGCCGCCGCTGACCGGCGACGACGCGGCCGACTGGAAGATGCGCGCGCAGGTGTGGCGGCATCCGGGCGCCGTGATCGGGGGCTCGGACGCGGGCGCGCACCTGGACATGATGTGCGGCGCGATCTACACGACGTCGCTGCTGAGCAAGGGCGTGCGCGAGCACCAGGTGGTAACGATCGAGGAGGCCATCCGGCTGATCACCGACGTGCCGGCCCGTTTCTACGGGCTGACCGAACGCGGCCGCATCCGGCCCGGCTGGCACGCCGACCTGGTGTTGTTCGACCCGGCGACCGTCGGCCACGGGCCGGAGCGCACGCGCTACGACCTGCCGTCGGGCGCTCCCCGGTTGGTCGCCGACGCCGACGGCATCTCCTCGGTGCTGGTCGGTGGCGTCGAGGTCTGCCGCGACGGCGCCGCCACCGGCGCGCTGCCCGGCACCGTGCTGCGGTCCGGGCGCGACACCGAGACGGTCAGGGCCTCGTGACAACCCACGAATTCGACCCCGCCGAGTTGCAGGGCGGGCTGCTCATGCAGGTCGAGAACGTGCACGAGCGGCTGCGCGAGGCGCAGGCCCGGCACCGGGTGATGGTGGGAAATCCCTTCGCCGAGGTCAGCGCCGCGCAGGTCGGCGAGCTCGGCGTGACGGTGCTCGGGTACGAGGAGTGCCAGACCGTGCTCACCCACCCCGACACCTTCTCGTCGTCGATCTACGAGCAGATCATGGGCCCGGTCATGGGCCGCACCCTGCTCGAGCTCGAGGGGGCCGAGCATCGGGCCAGCCGGGCCCTGGTGTCGCCGTCGTTCCGCACCGCGCTGCTGGAGCGGTGGCGCGCCGAGCTCGTCGAGTTGGTGGTCCACGAGCTGATCGACCAGTTCGCCCCGCGCGGGCGCGCCGAGCTGGCCCGCGAGTTCACCTTCGCGTTTCCGGTCCAGGTCATCGCCCGGATCATGGGCCTGCCGCGGCGGGACTACGTGCGCTTCCAGCGGCTGTCGATCGAGTTGCTCAACGTGGTCTACGACTGGGATCGGGGGCTCGCCGCGTCGGCCGAGCTCAAGGCCTACCTCGCGGAGATCCTCGCCGAGCGGCGGCGTCACCCGCAGGACGACCTGATCAGCATGCTGGCGGAATCGGAGATCGACGGCGCCCGCCTTACCGACGACGAGATCTTCGCGTTCCTGCTGCTGATCCTGCCCGCCGGCGTCGAGACGACCTACCGCGCGTCGGGCAACCTGCTGGTCGCTTTGCTCGCCGAGCCGGCCTTGCTGGTGGAGTTGCGGGCGGACCGCGCGATGCTGCGGGCGGCCTTCGAGGAGGCGCTGCGCTGGGAACCGCCGATCACCACGGTGGTGCGACGGGCGGTCCGCGACTGCGAGCTCGGCGGACTCGCCATTCCGGCGGGCACGACCGTCAGCGTGAGCGTCGCGGCCGCCAACCGCGACCCGGCGCGCTACCCGGACCCGGACCGCTTCGACCCGACCCGCAAGAACATCGCGCACCTGACGTTCGGGGGCGGCCCGCACCTGTGCCTGGGCATGCACCTGGCGCGGATGGAGGGGACGGTGGCCATCAACGCGCTGCTCGACCGGTTGCCGGAGCTGAGGCTCGACCCGACGGCCCCGACCCCGCACGTCGTCGGCGTGGCGTTCCGTTCGCCGGCGGCGCTGCCGGTCGAGTTCACCGCGGCTTGACCCGGCTATTTCCGGGCGAGCGCGTGCCAGGCCATGTCGGCGATCGCCTCGCAATAGCGGTCGTCGATGGGGGTGTCGGAGTACAGGGCGCGAATGTTCAACGGCGCCAGCACCAATTGGACGGCGGCCAGAGTGTTGACACCCTCCCGCAAGTCGCCGCGTTGCCTGGCCCGGTCGATGACGTCGCGCACGACGGCGAACCTCGCCTGCCACAGCATCATTCGCGTTGCTTCGTCGTGAATCCCCGGGCGCTCCATGACCAGCGCCCGCAGGAACGTGCGGCCCTCTTCGGTGTTGATCCGGGCGGCCGCGCTGCGGGCCATGGCCAGCAAGTCCCCGCGCAGTGAGCCGGTGTCGGCCGTCGTACTGAAGCTCTCGGCGTCGGCGAGGGCGGCATCGACGATGAGCCGTTGGCGGTCGCCCCAGTAGCGGTAGATCGTCTCGCGATCGAGGTGATGGCGCTCCGCCAATGCCTCGATGCTGAATCGCTCCACACCCCAGCGGGCGAGCTCGTCGAGCGCCGCCGGCATCACCCGCGCCCGAATGTCCGCGGGAACGGCTTGATCTCGTCGCTGAGACGGCTGCATCGATCGCCCCCTTTATACCCGCCTAAAGATAGCCTGTCTGGTTCACCAGCCTCACCGAAGACGCTCCATCCGAATAGAACTCTGCGATGCTCAGCGACGCCAGGTCAAGATGGAGCCGGTACAGAATGCCCGGCCCGGCGTCCAGCGCCAGCCGCAGCAGCATCTTGATCGGGGTCACGTGCGACACCACCAGCACGGTGGCGCCCTGATGCGCGGCGACGATCCGTTCGCGCGCCCTGAGCACGCGCTCGAGCACCGCGTCGAAGCTTTCACCGCCCGGCGGCTTCGTCCTGGTGTCCCGCAGCCAGCGGCGATGCAAGTCCGGATCGCGCTCTGCCGCTTCGGCGAACGTCAGCCCCTCCCACGCCCCGAAATCGGTCTCGATCAAGTCGTCGTCGACGGCCACGTCCAGCCCGAGCGCCTTGGCGGCGGTGGCCGCGGTGTCGTAGGCCCGCTGCAGCGGCGAGGAGATCACCGCGGCGATCCCGCCCCGCTGCGCCATGTATTGCGCCGCCGCCTCGGCCTGCTGACGCCCGGCCTGGGTCAGCGCCGGGTTGCCGCGCCCCGAGTAGCGGCGCTGCGCCGACAATTCGGTCTGCCCGTGCCGCAGCAACAGCAGCCGCGTCGGGGTGCCGCGCGCCCCGGTCCATCCGGGCGACGTCTTGGCCTCGGCCGCGGCGGTTTTCGCGGACTCGGCGGCCGGCGGGTCGGAGTTCTCGGCGTCGCCGTCGGCGACCGCCGCGGCATCCATCGCCTCGTTGGCCAACCGATCGGCGTGCGAGTTGCGGTCCCGCGGAATCCACGTGTAGCCGATCCGGTCGAAACGCGCCGCCAGCTTTCGGGCCTGGGAATTCAGTTCGACCAGGTCGGGGTGTTTGACCTTCCACCGGCCGGACATCTGCTCCACCAACAGCTTCGAATCCAGGAAAACCTCGGCCTCGGTGGCGCCGACTTTGAGCGCGTCGTCCAAACCGGCGATCAGCCCGCGGTATTCGGCGACGTTGTTGGTCGCAACGCCGATGGCCTGCTTGGCCTCGGCCAGCACCGTGGAGCGGTCCGCGCTGCGCACCACCGCGCCATACCCGGCCGGCCCGGGGTTGCCGCGCGATCCGCCGTCGGCCTCGATGACGACTTTCACTTCTCGAATCCCTTGACCCGCAGCAGAATGGCGCCGCATTCCGGGCAACGCACCAGCTCGTCCTCGGGGGCGGCGGAAATGCGGGACAGCTCACCGCGGCCGATCTCGATCCGGCAGGCCCCGCACCGATGCCCCAGCAGGGGTCCGGCGCCCGGGCCTCCCCCGGCGCGCTGGCGCTCGTACAGGGCGGACAGGGCGGGATCCAGCGCCGCGGTCAGCGTGTCGCGCCGCGACGAACGGGCCTGGCGGTCCTCGTCGATCTCGGCGAGCGCGGCGTCGAGAGCCTGTTGGGCGGCGGCCAACTCCGACCGCAGCGCCTCGAGGGCCCCCTCCTCGGACGCCGCCTGGGCCTGCAGTTCCTCGCGGCGCTCCATCACCTCCAGCAGGGAATCCTCCAGGCTGGTTTGACGCCGCAGCAGGGTGTCCAGCTCGTGCTGCAGGTCGGACAGCTGCTTGGCGTCCGTGGCACCCGATTTGAGCATCGCGCGGTCGCGGTCCTCGCGTTGCCGCACCGCCTCGATCTCCGCCTCGAACCGCGACACCTGGGCGTCCAAGTCCTCGAGGGCGATTCGCAACGCGCCCAGCCGGTCACCGGCGGCGTTGTGCTCGGCCTGGATCCGCTCCAGCGCCTCCCGTTGCGGCAGGTGGCCGGCCCGGTGCGCGATGCGCGACAGCTCCGCATCCAGCTTCGACAATTCGAGTAGCGAAAGTTGCTGTGCCACCTCGGCTTTCATGGCCGTCCTCCCCCGTCGTCGTAACCCGGATGCCCGACATTCCAAGGGTCGGTGCGGATGGTGCACACCCGCACGGGCAGCGCCGCCTCGAATCGCGACCGCAGCACTCCCGCGGCCTGCTCACACCAGGGGAACTCGCTTGCCCAGTGCGCCACGTCGACCAGGGCCACAGCCGAGGCCCGGCGGTGCTCGTCGGCCGGATGGTGCCGCAGATCGGCCGTGACGTAGGCCTGCACGTCCGCGCCGGCCGCGGCGGCCAGCAGCGAATCCCCGGCGCCGCCACAGACGGCGACCCGCGATACCGGCAGGTCCGGATCGCCCGCCGCGCGCACGCCCCACGAAGTCCGCGGCAATGCGGCACCGACGCGGGAGACGAAGTCGCGCAGCGGTTCCGGCCGCGCCAGCCGGCCGATGCGGCCCAGCCCGGCGTCGCTCGGCGGGGGCACCAGCGCGAAGATGTCGAACGCGGGCTCCTCGTAGGGATGGGCGGCCCGCATCGCCGCCAGCACCGCACCCCGGGCGCGGGCGGGAGCGACGACCTCGAACCGGTCCTCGGCCACCCGTTCGACGGTGCCGACGCTGCCTATCGCGGGCGACGCCCCCTCGTGCGGGAGGAACTGCCCGATGCCGCTGACGCTCCAACTGCAGTGCGAGTAGTCGCCGATGTGCCCGGCGCCCGCCTCGAACACGGCCTCCTGCACCGCTTCCGCGTTCTCGCGCGGCACGTAGACGACCCACTTGTCGAGATCGCCCGCGGCCGTGAGCGGTTCGAGCACCCCCTCGACGATGAGCCCGAGGGCGTCGGCCAGCGCGTCGGACACCCCCGGCGCCGCGGAGTCGGCGTTGGTGTGCGCGGTGAACAGCGAACGGCCGGTTCGGATCAGGCGGTGCACCAGCGCGCCCTTCGGTGTGCTGGCCGCGACCGTGTCGACGCCGCGCAGCAGCAACGGGTGATGGGCCAGCAGCAGGCCGCCCTCGGGAACTTCGTCGACGACGGCCGGGGTCGCGTCGACGGCGACCGTCACCGAGTCCACCGCATCGTCGGGGTCGCCGCACACCAGGCCGACCGAATCCCACGACTGGGCAAGGCTGGGCGGATACGCCTCGTCCAGCGCCTCGATCACGTCGGCAAGCCGCACGGTCACCGCGGCACCCCGGCGATCGCGTCGACCAGCCGCGGCCACTCGGGGCGCACCGCCGCCCGCAGGTACCGCTCGTCCAGGCCGACGAACGTGTCGCAGCGGCGCACGGCAATCCCCCTGCGCTCCAGGCTGTTTCGCAGCGAAGCGGCATCTCGCCGCCGGAACAGGACGAATGGGGCCCGGCCGTCGACCACGGCGGCGCCCACCGACTCCAGGCCTGCGACCATCTCGGCGCGCAACTGACTCAACCGCAGCGCACCGGCCGCCGCTTCCGCGACGGCGCGCGGGTCGCAACAGGCCGCGATGGCCGTCAGCTGCAGCGTGCCCACCGGCCAGTGCGCGCGCCGCGCGGTCAGCCGCGCCAGCAGCTCCGGGGCGCCCAAGGCGTAGCCCACCCGCAGCCCGGCCAGCGCCCACGTCTTGGTCAGGCTGCGCAGCACCAGGACGTCGGGCAGCGGGTCGCCGGCCAGCGACTCCGGCTCGCCCGGAACCGCATCGGCGAACGCCTCGTCGACCACCAGAATCCGGCCCGGCCGGCGCAACGCGAGCAGCTGCGCGCGGGTGTGCAGCACCGAGGTGGGGTTGGTCGGGTTGCCCACCACGACCAGGTCGGCGTCGTCGGGCACGCGCGCCTCGTCGAGGCGAAATGGCGGCTCCAGCACGACGTGCTCGACGGGCACCCCGGCCGCGCCCAGCGCCACGGCCGGCTCGGTGAACGACGGCGACACGATCGCCGCCCGCGCCGGGCGCAGGTGGGGCAGCAGCGCGAACCCTTCCGCCGCGCCGGCCAGCGGCAGCACCTCGTCGCGGGTGCGGCCGTGTCGCGCGGCGACCGCGTCCTGGGCCCGGTGCACGTCCCGCGGGCTCGGATAGCGCGCCAGATCCGCCAGCCGCTCGGCCAGCCGCCGCGTCAGCCACTCCGGCGGTCGCGCGTGGCGGACGTTGACGGCGAAATCGAGCATCCCGGGCGCCGCGGCCTGGTCGCCGTGATAGCGGTCCGCCACAGGCGGGCTCGGGTTCAGAGTCGCCATCAGGGCAACACTAGTGGGCCGCCGTCGGCGCGTGGCGGGAACGCCGTCGCAGCAGCGTGCGGGCATCGAGGACAATGGTGAGGTGACAGGCACAGCCGCGGATTGCCCGCCTCCTCCTCACGGCGCAATGCGTCGTGCATCGTCGGCGGGTGTCGCGGACACCCCGCAGCTGGTGATCTTCGATCTCGACGGCACGCTGACCGACTCGGCGGAAGGCATCGTGGCCAGCTTCCTGCACGCGCTCGACCACGTCGGAGCGCCCGTACCCGAGGGCGACCTCGCCGCGCATATCGTCGGCCCGCCGATGGACGACACCTTCCGTGCGATGTTCGGCGACTCCGCCGACGAGGCGATCACCGCGTTCCGGGCCGAATACGGCGCCCGCGGCTGGGCGATGAACACGCTGTTCGACGGCATCGAGCCGCTGCTGGCCGACCTGCGCGCCGCCGGCGTCCGGCTGGCCGTGGCCACCTCGAAGCTGGAGCCGACGGCGCGGCGCATCCTCGCCCATTTCGGGCTGGACCGGCATTTCGAGGTCGTCGCCGGCGCGGCCCCCGACGGCTCGCGCAAAACCAAGGAGGAGGTGCTGGCCCACGCGCTGGAACAGCTCCAGCCGCTGCCCGAGCGGGTGCTGATGGTCGGCGACCGCAGCCACGACGTGCATGGAGCGGCCGCGCACGGCATCGACACCGTGGTGGTCGGCTGGGGCTACGGGCGCGACGACTTTCACGAGGGGTTCGGCCTCACCGGGGTGACGCACGCCGCGACCATCGGCGAGTTGCGGAGGGCCCTCGGTGTCTGAACCGCTGCACGTCACCTTCGTCTGCACCGGCAACATCTGCCGTTCGCCGATGGCCGAGAAGGTGTTCGCCGACCAACTACAGCGGCGCGGCCTGGGCGACGCGGTGCGGGTGACCAGCGCCGGCACCACCAACTGGCATGTCGGCAGCCGCGCCGACGACCGGGCCACCCGGGTGCTGCAGGCCCACGGCTATTCCACCACCCACCGCGCCGCCCAGCTGAACGACGACCACCTGACGGCCGACCTGGTGGTGGCCCTGGGCCGCAACCACGTTCGGATGCTGCGCCAGCTCGGCGTCGACGCGGACCGGATACGGATGCTGCGCTCGTTTGACCCGCGCTCGGGCGCGCACGCCCTGGACGTGGAGGATCCCTACTACGGCGACCCCGAGGACTTCGAGGACGTCCTGGCCGTCATCGAGGCCGCCCTGCCCGGCCTGCACGCCTGGGTCGACGAGCGACTCGCGGAGAACGGGCACGGTTGATGCGCCGCTTGGCATTCCTGCTGCGGCCGGTCTGGATAGCGCTGGCCCTGGTGGTGATCGCCTTCACCTACCTGTGCTTCATGGTGCTCGCGCCCTGGCAGCTGGGGAAGAACACCCGGACATCGCGGGAGAACCACCAGATCGAGTCCTCCCTGAACACCCCGCCGGTTCCGGTGAAAACGCTGCTACCACAGCAGGATTCGTCGGCGCCGGGCGCGCAGTGGCGCCGGGTCACGGCGACCGGCCATTACCTGCCCGACGTCCAGGTGCTGGCCCGTCTGCGGGTCGTGGAGGGCGACCCGGCGTTCGAGGTGCTGGCACCCTTCGTCGTCGACGACGGGCCCACCGTGCTGGTGGATCGCGGCTACGTGCGGCCCGAGCAGGGCTCTCACGTTCCCCCGATCGCCCACCCGCCGGCCGGGCCGGTGAGCCTCACGGCCCGGCTGCGCGACTCCGAGCCCACCGCGCCGGGGAAGGACCCCTTCGTCATAGACGGTGTGCAGCAGGTGTATTCGATCAACACCCAGCAGGTCGCGGCGCTGACCAAGGTCCCGCTGGCCGGTTCGTATCTGCAGTTGGTCGAGGACCAGCCCGGCGGCCTGGGCGTCATCGGCATCCCGCACCTGGACGCCGGGCCGTTCCTGTCGTATGGCATCCAGTGGATTTCGTTCGGCATCCTCGCGCCAATCGGGTTGGGCTACTTCATCTATTCCGAGATCCGCGTCCGGCGCCGGGTGAAGCAGGCGGCGCCGGAGACCCCGAAGACCGTCGAGGACAAACTCGCCGACCGCTACGGCCGGCGGCGGTAACTCGGCCTCCAGTGTGCGCTGAGGGCTTTCAGTGTGCGCTGAGGGCTTTCAGTGTGCGCTGAGGGCGCGAAACCGACCTTAGCTTCAAGGGATGGATGCAACACATCTGATTGAGGAGTGTTGCTGTGCCGCGTCCGCCGTTGAGGTTTGTTGTCCGTCAGTTCTGGGCTCACATCGGTAATGGCTGTAGTGCCGCGGAGGCCGGTGTCGCCGTCGGCGTGTCGGAACGTTCTGGCTATGGCTGGTTTGCTGATGCTGGCGGCGTGAAACCACGGCTATGTGAACCGAAAAGCGTTGGCCCGCGGCCGAGGCTGACCTTCGAAGACCGGGTCGAGATCGAAATTGGTGTCAGGACGAACGAATCGTTGCACTCGATCGGCAACCGGCTGGGCCGGCCGGCGTCGACGATCAAACGCGAGATCGACGCCAACGGGGTGGACAACAGCTACGACGGGCGCAAATCCGGTTATCGGCGCAAGGAAGCCTTCGGGGCGCGCCAGAGCGGCAAAACCGCGCACGTTCAGTATCGGGCCCTCAGGGCCCAAGCACGCTCCGATGAACGTGCCCGGCGTCCCAAGCAGAGCACGCTGGCGGCAAATGACCGATTGCGTCAGGAGGTGCAGACTCGGTTAGACGACTTCCATAGTCCCGGCCAGATCGCGGTGGGGCTGCGGCGGGATTTTCCTGACGATGCGGAGATGTGGGTGTCACACGAAGCCATCTATCAGGCGATTTACGTGCAAGGCCGCGGCCACTTGCGCCGCGATATCCACCGCTGCCTGCGCACCGGGCGGGCGTTGCGCAAACCGCGCAGCATCCCCGGTGAGCGCCGGGGTCGTATCCCCAACATGGTCAACATCAGCGAGCGTCCACCGGAGGTGGCCGACCGCGCGGTGCCTGGCCACTGGGAAGGCGACCTCATGTTGGGCAGCACCGAATCGGGCTCGGCGATCGGCACCCTCGTCGAGCGCAGCACCCGATTCGTCATGCTGTTGCACCTGCCCGACAACCACGGCGCGCTGGCCGTCCAGGACGCGATCGTGGCCAAGATGGCCCAGCTGCCGGCGATGCTGCGCCGCACGTTGACCTGGGACCAAGGCAAGGAAATGGCCAACCACATCGCCATCGCCGCAGCCACCGACTTGGATATCTACTTTTGTGATCCGCACTCCCCGTGGCAGCGCGGCAGCAACGAAAACACCAACGGGCTACTGCGCCAGTGGTTTGCTAAAGGCACTGACCTGTCGGTGTTTCCGGCCGACTATCTGGACTACGTCGCGGCCAAACTCAACAATCGGCCACGCCAAACACTGGACTGGAAAACCCCCGCCGAAGCCCTCGACGAACTACTGTCCAACCCGACCAAACCACCCACTGTTGCATCCATCGCCTGAAAGCGCCGACGATTTTCCCGCCCTCCGCGCACACTCAACGCCAGCGATGCACACCCGACGGACAGCGCGGCGGCGGCCTGCACCGCCCGCGACAGCCTCACCGCGCGACGCAGGTCGGCCACCGCGGGCTGTCGGCCATCCCCGAGCGTGGGCCGGATCTGCAGCTCGTGGCGGTACTGGGTCGGCCCGCCGAGCCGGACGCCCAGCGCCCCGGCGAAGGCCGCCTCGACCACGCCGGCATTGGGGCTGGGATGCCGGGCCGCGTCGCGTCGCCAGGCGCGCAGCGCGCCCGCCGGGGATCCGCCGACGACGGGTGCGCACACCACCACCAGTGCCGCGGTGGCCCGGGCGGCGACGTAGTTGGCCAGGTCGTCCAATCGTGCTGCGGCCCAACCGAATCGGAGGTAGCGCGGGGAGCGGTGGCCGATCATCGAATCCAGCGTGTTGATGGCGCGGTAGGCCAGCACCGCGGGCGCCCCGCCGGCCGCCGCCCACAACAGCGGCGCCACCTGGGCGTCCGAGGTGTTCTCCGCGACCGATTCCAGCGCCGCGCGTGTCAGGCCGGCGGCGTCCAGCCGCGCAGGGTCGCGCCCGCACAGCGACGGCAACAGCCGCCGGGCGGCCCCGACGTCGCCGCGCTCCAGCAGCTGCGACATCTCCAGGCCGGTGCGTGCCAGCGACGTTCCACCCAGGCATATCCACGTGGCTAGGGCGGTGGCGGTGACGGACCGGCGGGCGACGGCGCTGCCCAGCACCGTCGCCGCACCGACCAGCAGGCCCACGTGCAGCACGCCGGCGACCTTGGCATCGCGGTAGGTGTGGCGCTCCAGCGCCGCGGCGGCCCCGCCGAACAGCGCGACCGGGTGGCCCCGCTTCGGGTCGCTGAGGACCAGGTCGGCCGCGTAGCCGGCCAGCACGCCGACGCCCCGGGTCCGCCTCGCAGCCACCCGGGCAGCGTCTCACACCGCCGGGCACGGGCCGGGCTAGATGGCCAATACGGCCCCCACGATCACCACGACGATCAGCAGGCCCACCAGCCACCACAGCAAGACGTCGGAAACGGCCGCCGGTGCCAGGTTGGGGGGTCGCGCCAGCGGCGGGCCCGGGTTAACAGGTTGAGTACTCATCGCCCACGTCTGCCCACTTTTCGGCGGAAATAACATCCGTCGTGGTGTACTCGACTCCATGAGGGGTAAACCGCGATGAAGCGGCCCGCTACCGGGATCGCCGACCTGCTGAACCCGGCGGCGGTGTTAATGCCCGCCGCGAACGTGATCATGCAGCTGTCCCTGCCCGGCGTGGGTTACGGCGTGCTGGAAAGCCCGGTGGACAGCGGCAACGTGTACAAGCATCCGTTCAAGCGCGCCCGCACCACCGGGACCTACCTGGCGGTGGCGGCCATCGGAACCGAGTCCGACCGGGCCCTGATCCGCGGCGCCGTGGACGGCGCACACCGCCAGGTTCGCTCGACGTCGTCAAGTCCGGTGTCCTACAACGCCTTCGACCCCAAGCTGCAGCTGTGGGTGGCGTCCTGCCTGTACCGCTATTTCGTTGAGCAGCACGAGTTTTTGCACGGGCCACTGGATGACGCCACCGCCGACGCCGTCTACCGCGACGCCAAGCGGTTGGGGACCACGCTGCAGGTGCCCGAGCGCATGTGGCCGCCGGACCGCGCCGCGTTCGACGACTACTGGAAGCGCTCCCTCGACGAGCTGCGCATCGACCCGCCCGTGCGCGAGCACCTGCGCGGGGTGGCCGCGATGGCGTTCCTGCCGTGGCCGCTGCGGGTCCTGGCGGGGCCGTTCAATCTGTTCGCGACGACGGGATTTCTGGCCCCCGAGTTCCGCGCGATGATGCAGCTGAAGTGGACCCAGGGCCAGCAGCGCCGGTTCGCGTGGCTGCTGGCGGCCCTGCGGCTGGCAGACCGACTGATCCCGCACCGGGTGTGGGTCTTCGGCTATCAGATTTACTTGTGGGACATGCGCTTTCGGGCTCGGAGGGGCTGGCGCATCGTCTAGCGGTAGAGTCGGGCCATGCCCTTCCCCCCGCTCAACCATGTCGCGGTCACGGTGCGGGACCTCGAGATCAGCGGCCCGTGGTACCGCAGGCTCTTCGACGCTGAGCCGATCCTCGACGAGCACACAGACGCCGGTTTTCGGCACCTGGTGTGGATGCTCGAAGGCCACACCGTATTCGGCATCCACCAGCACGACCGCCGCGCCCCCGATGAGACGTTCAGCGAGTTGCGGGTCGGGCTCGACCATGTCGGCTTCGGCTGCTCCAGCCGCGCCGACCTGGCGAAGTGGGTCACGCGGCTGGACGAACTGGGCGTCGAGCATGGCGGCATCGTGGATGCGCCGTACGGCGCGGGGTTGAGCTTTCGAGACCCCGACGGCATTGCCTTGGAGCTCTTCGCGCCGCCGGGCTGACGCAAAGCCCTTGGTGCGGGTCAGCGCACCGTCGCGAAGAACGCGCGCACGTCGTCGACGAACAGCTCCGGCTGCTCGAAGGCGGCGAAGTGCCCGCCCCGCGGCATGTCCGTCCAGTGCGTGAGGTTGTACACCGGCTCGCACCAGCTTCGCGGCGCCTTCAGCAGCTCGCCCGGGAAAGCGCTGACGCCGGTGGGCAATTCGACGCGGTCCAGCTGGCCGAACACCCGGAAGCTTTCCCAGTACAGCCGGGCCGACGACGCGCCGGTGGCGGTGACCCAGTAGACCATCACGTTGTCCAGCAGCTCGTCGCGGCTGAACACGTTCTCGGGGTGCCCGTCGCAATCGGCCCACGCCCAGAACTTCTCGACGATCCACGCCAGCTGGCCCACCGGCGAATCGACCAGCCCGTAGCCCAGCGTTTGCGGCCGGGTGGACTGCTGCTTGGAATAGCCGGTGCCCCACTTGCGGTGCTCGGCCATCGAGGCCAGCGCGCGTTGCTCCTCCGGGCTGGGGTTGGCCAGCGACTCCTGGGTGGGCCGCCCGATCGGCATGTTGAGGTGAATGGCCGCGCAGTGGCCCCGATTTCGGCCGATCTGGGTGGTGACGGCGGCGCCCCAGTCGCCGCCCTGGGCGCCGTAGCGGTCGTAGCCGAGGCGCAGCATGAGCGTCTCCCATGCCTCGGCGATCCTTTCGACGCCCCACCCGGCGCGGGTGGGCTTGCCGGAAAACCCGTAGCCGGGCAGCGAGGGGCACACGACGTGAAAGGCGTCCTCGGCTCGCCCGGATGCCGGGTTGGTCAGCGGCTCAATCACCTTGTGAAACTCCACGATTGAGCCGGGCCAGCCGTGGGTGATCACCAGCGGGAAGGCGCCGTCGTGCGGCGAGCGCTGGTGGATGAAGTGAATGTCCAGCCCCTCGATGTCGGTGACGAACTGATCGAAGCGATTCAGCGCGGCCTCACGGGAGCGCCAGTCGTACTCGGTCGCCCAGTAGGCGGCCAGCTCGCGCGTGTAACCCAGCGGGATGCCCTGGCTCCAGTCGTCGACGCATTCGGCTTCGGGCCACCGCGTGCGCTGCAGGCGCAAGCGAAGGTCCTCCAAGACGTCGCCGGGGACGTCGATGCGAAACGGCTCCACGGGTTGCTCGTTCACGCCCCTGAGGTTGCCACATGGCCGTCCGGACCGCGCCTCCGGCCGCCCGCACAACGTTGCTTACGGGCCGCCGAAGAATCCGGACTGATAGTCGCCCGCGTTGAACCCGCCCGAACTTCTGCTGCCCGAGTTCCCGACACCGGAGTCGTGGTCGCCGGCGTCGTAGACGCCTACGTTGTGGCCGGCCCCGGAATTGAGGATGCCGACGCTCTCGCCCTCGCTGGGATTCGAGTCGGTGTTGAAAAGGCCGACGTTGCCGCCGCCGGTACCCGAGTTGCTGATACCGATGTTGTCGCCCCCGCTGCCCGAGTTGAAGAAACCGACGTTGTACCCGTTGCCACCGGAGTTGAAGAAGCCCATTTCGGTGCCGCCGCCCGAGTTTCCGAAACCCGAGCTGTAACCCGCGGCCGCCGAGTTGAAGAAGCCGGAATTGTTGTCGCCGCCGGTGTTGAAAAAGCCCGAGTTGCCGGTGCCGGTGTTCCCGAAGCCCGAGTTGCCGCTGTAGCTGCCCGTACCGAAAAAGCCCGTGTTCACATCGCCCGAGTTCCAGAAGCCGGTGTTGGTGTTGCCCGAGTTGAAGAAGCCGGTGTTGGCGTTGCCGGCGTTGAAGAAACCGGTGTTGCCGGCGCCGTCGATGGTGCCTCCCGCGTTGAAGGCCCCCGTGTTGCAGCTCCCCGCGTTGAACAAGCCCACGTTGGCAAACCCCGAGTTACCCCAGCCGACGTTGCTGAGGCCTGAATTGAAGTCGCCCGTGTTGGCGGTTCCGGCGTCGAAGAAACCGACGTTCCTGGTGCCGGCATCCAGAACGCCGAAGTTGTTGGAGCCCGCGTTGAACAAGCCCGTGCTGCGGCTGCCGGCGTTCCAGAAACCGGTTTCGGTGCTGCCCGTGTTGCCGACTCCGGTGTCGATGGTGCCCGAGTTGACCAGCCCCCAGTTTTGACTGCCGGTGTTGGCGATGCCCCAGTTGCCGCTGCCCGAGTTGAAGATTCCGGTGTTGCCGGTGCCCGAGTTGAACAGGCCGGTGTTGCCACTACCGGAGTTCCAGCCGCCGAACCCGATCTGGTTGTCGCCGGTAAGCCCGATGCCGATGTCGTGGTTGCCGGTGTTGGCCAGCCCGATGTTGTGGTCGCCGGTGTTGCCGAAGCCGAAATTGAAGCTCCCGTTGTTGCCCAGGCCGATGTTCCAACCGGCACCGTTGGCGTTGAACCCGCCGAATCCGATCTGGTTGTTGCCGGTGAGCCCGATGCCGATGTCGTTGTTGCCGAGGTTGCCCAAGCCGATGTTGTTGTTACCGAGATTCCCGATGCCCCAGTTGCCGTTGCCGAGGTTGCCAATACCCACGTTGAAATAGCCGGGGGCCGGATTGTCGTGCGAATAGGCGCTGCCGTTGCCGATGCCGATGTTCCCGCCGCCGATGTTGCCGACGCCGAAGTTGAATTGGCCGATGTTGGCGAACCCCACGTTGTAGTAGGAGGTCGCCTCGCTGAAGAGCGAGTTACCGTTGCCCGCACCGAAGTTGAAGGATCCGTAGTTGCCGAAGCCGAAGTTGAGGTTGCCGCCGCCGGTCGTGCCGGGGCCGCTGTTGCCGCCGCCGAAGTTGTATAACCCGAAGTTTCCACTGCCCAGGTTCAAGGTGCCGATGTTGCCGAGACCCACGTTCACGCCGTGCATGCTCGGGAGGCTTTGCAACGCCTGCTCCCACGGTGTCAGCGCCGCAACGGCCGCCGACGCCCCGCCGTGGTAGCTCACCATCGCGACCACATCCTGGGCCCACATCTGCTCGTATTCGGCCTCAGCGGCCGCGATCGCCGGTGCGTTGAGGCCCAACAGGTTCGAGTTCACCAGCGTCACCAACTCCGACCGGTTGGCCGAAACCAGCCATGGATGCACCGCCGCCGCCCTGGCGGCCTCGAACACCGCGGCAGCGGACTTGGCCTGACCGGCTACCGTCTGCGCGCGAGCCGCGGCAGTGGCCAACCACGCCGCGTACGGTGCTGCCGCGCTGGCCATCGCCTGCGACGCGGCCCCTTGCCACGCGTCGGCGGCCAGGCCCGAGGTCACCGACCCGAACGAGCCCGCCGCCGAGTCCAGCTCGGCGGCCAGCCCATCCCAGGCCGCGGCGGCGGCGAGCATCGGCCCCGACCCCGGGCCGGTATACATCCGCGCCGAATTGATCTCTGGCGGCAACACCAAAAAACTCATACGTAGCCTTCCTTTCACCCTTGCGCTGCCGAAGTAAGGGTAGGCTACACATACTGACGCAACTAAAGCTAGGCTTCCCTAATATTTGAGACGCCTGGGGTTGGCCGGATCGGAACACCGCCGGTATCCCGACTCGCGGGAGGCGACGCTGGTCGTACACGACACTGAGCGACGCCGCAAACGCCTTGGCTTTCAATGCATCTGGCTGCGTACAGGCGCTTAACGCTTTTTGACCAGTCCGCCCGGTGGGTGTTCGTCAACGTCGTTGAGGATCAGCTCGCGCACCGCGGTACGCGGTCCGTATGGTCGCAGCATGGTGCTGGCCGGCCGTGGACGCACATGCTGCGGCCACCAGAACCACCGCCCGAGCAAGGTGGCCAGCGACGGTGTCATGAACGACCGCACGATCAAAGTGTCGAACAACAGACCCAGCGCGATCGTCGTACCCACCTGGGCCATCACCCGCAGCGGGCTGAACATGAACGTGGCCATGGTGGCGGCGAACACCAGACCGGCGGCGGTAACCACCGAGCCCGAACCGGCCATCGCGCGGATCGTCCCCGTCTTGAGCCCGGCGTGGATTTCCTCCTTGAACCGCGATATCAGCAGCAGGTTGTAGTCCGAGCCGACCGCCAGCAGCAGGATGATCGCCATCGCCAGCACCATCCAGTGCAGCTTGATGCCCAGGATGTACTGCCATAGGAGCACGGAGAGTCCGAACGAGGCGCCCAACGACAGCAACACCGTACCGACGATCACGAAGGCCGCAACGACGCTTCGGGTGATCACCAACATGATGATGAAAATCAGTGTGGCCGCGGAAATTCCGGCGATCAACAGGTCGATGTTGGAGCCGTCGTGCATGTCCTTATACGTCGCGGCGGTACCGCCGAGATAGACGTTGGCGCCCTCCCAGGGCGTGCCCTTGATCGCCTCGTGCACGGCCTGCTTGATCGGCGCGATGTGGCTGACGCCTTCAGGAGTCGCCGGGTCGCCTTCATGCGAGATGATCAACCGGACAGCGTGCCCGTCCGGCGATATGAACTGTTTGAGACCCCGCGCGAAATCCGGGCTCTTGAACGCCTCCGGCGGAAGGTAGAACGTGTCGTCGTTCTTCGCTTTGTCGAAGGCATCGCCCTCCGCGGTGGCGTTGTCGGCCTGCGCTTTCGCCTGGTCGTTGAGACCCTTTGTGGTCGCGTAGTTCGACATGATGGTGTCGAGGTTGCGCTGCTGGCTCTCGATCTGCGGCGGTATCAGCGCCACCAGCTTCGGCTGGATCTGATCCAGCTTGTCGAGATTCGCGCTGAGATTCTCGATGTTCTGAGCCACCTGGTCGATGCCATCGAGTGCATTGAAGATGGACCGTATCGACCAGCAGGCCGGAATGTCGTAGCAGTGCCTCTCCCAGTAGAAGTAACTACGAATCGGCCGGAAGAAGTCGTCGAAGTTGGCGATGTCGTCGCGCAACGCCTCGGTGATCTTCACGGTTTCTTTGGTGAGCTTGGTGGTTTCGTGTGTGGTGTTGCTCAGATCCTGGGTGACCTGCATCTGCTCATGCAGCGTCGCCATCGTCTTGCGCAGCTCTTCCGCCTGCTTCAGCAGGTTCTGCGCCTGCTCTTCCTGATAGTGCTGGGTCTCGAGCCGCCCTGCGGATTGCGCGCCCATCTGAAAACCGAGGGTGCTGTGGTCGAGCGGCGTGCCCAACGGCCGGGTGATGGTCTGGACTCGGCCGATACCGGGGATGCGGAAGACCGCCTTGGCCACCTTGTCCAGGATGATGAAGTCGGCGGGGTTACGCAGGTCGTGATCCGTCTCGATCATCAACAGCTCGGGATTCAGCCGGGCCTGGTTGAAGTGGCGGTCGGCAGCCGCATAACCGACATTGGCCGGGGTGTCTGCCGGCAGGAAGTGGCGGGTGTCGTAGTCCGTCTTGTAGCCGGGCAGAGCGAGCAGGCCGACTAATGCGGCGGCGATGGTCACCGCGAAAACCGGTGCGGGCCAGCGGACGACGGCGGTGCCGATGCGTCGCCAGCCCTGGGTCTGCAGCTTTCGCTTCGGATCCAGCAGCTTGAAGAACGATGCCACGGTCAGGACCGCCGGTGCCAGCGTCAAGGCCGCGACGACCGCGACCAACATGCCGACGGCGCAGGGTATGCCGAGGGAGGAAAAATAGGGCAACCGGCAGAAGCTCAGGCAGTACATCGCGCCGGCGATGGTCAGCCCCGACCCCAGCACGACGTGGGCCGTGCTGTGGTACATCGTGTAGAACGCTTTTTCACGCGTCTCGCCCAGACCGCGGGCCTCGTGGTATCGGCCGACCACGAAGATCGCGTAGTCCGTGCCGGCGGCGATCGCCATCAGCACGAGCATGTTATTGGCGAACGTCGAAAGCCCCATGATGCCGTAGTTTCCGAGCGTCGCGACGACACCGCGTGCCGCGGCCAATTCGACGAAGACCATGACCAGCATGATCAGCATGGTGATCACCGACCGGTAGACGAACAGCAGCATCACGATGATCACGAGGAACGTGACCATGGTGACTTTCGCGACGCCCTTCTCGCCCGCGTGGGACTGATCGGCAAACAGCGGACCCGCCCCGGTGACGTAGGCCTTGATCCCCGGCGGCGCGGGCACCGAGTTGACGATCTTGCGGACGGCATCCGTGGATTCGCCGGACTGGGCGCTGCCCATGTTGCCGGCGAGGTAGACCTGGACGTACGCGGCCTTTTGATCGTGGCTCTGGGAGCCCGCAGCTGTCAGGGGATCGCTCCAGAAGTCCTGGATGTGCTGAACGTGTTTCTTGTCTTGCTCGAGTCGCCTGACGATCTCGTCGTAGTAGCGGTGCGCCTCCGCCCCCAGCGGCTTGTCGCCTTCCAACAGGATCATCGCCGAGCTGTCGGAATCGAACTCCTTGAACGTCGATCCGACGCGCATCATCGACTGGAAGGACACTGCGTCTCTAGGGCTCTGCGACACCGATTGGCGCTTAGAGACGACCTCGAGCTGCGGGGAAATGGTGTTGGTGACGAAGACGATACCCAACCACACCAGGACGATCGGCAGCGCAAGCCGATGGATCATCCGCGGCAGGAACGGCGGGATCAGCGGCTGATCGACGCGCGGCACAGCCTCGGTGGTCTCGCTCATGCGGACTTGTCCAGGCAGTAGACGAAGGCATTGACCGTTTCGTTGGGAGGCGAGTGATTAGCACCCTTGATCACTGCACCGCGCCCGTCGTGGTTGTCCACCACGAATTGGCAGGCGATCCAACTCCCGTCTCCTTGCGCTACCAGGTTTGCCGGGATCCCGGGCTTCGTTGAACTCAATACTGTGCTCCAGGGCAAGGGGACGTTGAGGGCCTGCTGCGGATGAGAGTTCTCATCGAGGTAGTTGATCGTCGCCGTGCTGCCCGGTGAGCCCCAGACCTCGAGCGTGATCGTCTTGGCGTTGAACTGGTCGATGACGTCACCGGGTGCGCCACCACCGAACGAACCGCTGTGGACGCCGAAGATTCCGTGCAGACGGTGCACGACGAATCCCGATAGCGCGACCACAGCCACGATCGTGATTATTAGCCAGAAGCGGCCCAGCAGCCCCTTCTTCTTGGCGCGCTGCGGGCCGCGCTCTTCCTCGGTGCTTGGCGAAACCTTGGGATCTGGCGACTCTACCCTCGTTTCAAAGGTCGTCATGGGCGCTTTCCTAACAAGGGGGAAGGTTACTCAACTAATTAGCTTAGGGGTAACCTTAGCCGCTCTAACCTACATCGAGATGGTTATGGCTTCCGATCCCGAACTGGGCCATCCGCGAACTCAGACACTCCCCGACCGTCGCTGCTTCGCCGAGGACAACGTGCCGCCTGATGTCCGGCGGCGGCGAAGCGGTGATACGACGCGCTCGAGTTTGGCCACCCCCGCGGCCCAAAGCGCGTGCCTTTCCTCGTCGGGCTGACAGGATTTTCGTCGGGATCAGTCCGAATTGCATTGTCTCGCAATGACTGTCAAATCGGCCTGATGTGCAGAAGCCATACCCTCCGGCGTACCCGTTTCGCAACTAGTTGTGACGAGTCGGCGACAATGTCCGCGCCGTCGTGCACTGCCGATCACCTGGCGCGCAGTCCGCAGCGGGAAAGCCAGGTACAACCTCCAGATCGGCATGGGCACTAAGCCGGGCCGAGCCGACACGTGACTACGCCCGTATCACGACCGAGGCGGCCCCCTGACCGGTCGCCGTGTTGTTTGAGTAGCTGTCGCTTCACGGAGGGCCGCCGCGGCCATGTCGAAAGGGCCGTGACCGTCGGGGCATCTCGAAGATGGTCCGGCAAAGTAGTCAGCCGCCCCGGCCGTCCGTGTTTCAGTAGGCGACTACTGCTGACCGTCCCGTCATTTCGGATGAGGCTGGTGTGCGCAATACCTGGTCACACGATGGCCGCCGGTGCGCCCGCGGCCAACGAGCGAATGGGTGGATGGACATGTCGTATCTGATCGCGGCACCGGACATGATGGCGGCGGCGGCGCAGGATTTCACGAACATCGGTTCGGCGCTCGGCGACGCCAACGCGACGGCCGCGGCGTCGACCACCGGCGTGCTGGCGGCGGCCGAGGATGAGGTGTCGGCGGCGATTGCGGCGCTGTTCTCGGCCCACGGTCAGGGTTTTCAGGCGCTCAGTGCGCAGGCGGCGGCATTCCACGACCACTTTGTGCACGCGTTGACCGCGGGTGCGGGATCGTATGCCGGCGCCGAGGCCGCCAACGTTGCCGCGTTCACGGTCAATCCGGCGCAGACCGTCGAGCAGGACCTGCTCAACGCGATCAACGGGCCGAGCCTGGCGCTGACCGGGCGCCCGCTGATCGGCAACGGCGCCAACGGGGCCCCGGGCACGGGGCAAAACGGAGCGCCCGGCGGGTGGCTGCTGGGCAACGGCGGAGCCGGCGGCTCCGGCGCGCCCGGCCAGGCCGGCGGTAACGGCGGCGCTTCCGGGCTGCTGGGCTACGGCGGGGCCGGCGGGGCCGGCGGCTCACCGGGGGCGCCGGCGGGGCCGGGGGCAATGGCGGCCCGCTCTTCGGCTACGGCGGCGCCGGCGCGGACGGCGGGGCCAGCGCGGCCGGCACCGGCGGAGCGGGCGGGACCGGCGGCAACGCCGGCCTGCTGCAGGGCGCCGGTGGAGAGGGCGGAGACGGCGGGTTTGGCGCGGCCGCCGGAGGCAACGGCGGGGGCGGCGGCAATGCGGTGCTGCTCGCCAACGGCGGCGGCGCCGGCGGCGCCGGTGGCGGCAGCTCAACGGGCACCGGCGGGGCCGGCGGGAACGGTGGCGGCGCCGGCCTACTTCTGGGGCCCGGCGGGAACGGCGGGGCCGGCGGCGCCAGCCCAACGGGCACCGGCGGCGCCGGCGGCGTCGGCGGACCCGGCAGCGGCCTGCTCCTGGGTACCGGCGGGGCCGGCGGTGCGGGCGGCGCAGGCGCCGTGGCGGGCGGCAACGGTGGCCACGGCGGAAATGCGGGCCTGCTCGGCGCCGGAGGCAACGGCGGCAACGCCGGACCCGGCGTCACTCCGGGCACCTCCGGCGCCGGCGGCACCGGCGGAACGCTGTTCGGCGTGAACGGAATGGATGGGTTGCCGTAGCGCCTCTTGGGACTTCGTGCGTTTATTGTGTTCGCGCCCCGGGGCGGGGCAGCAGCGCGGCGAGTTCCTCGCGGCTGGCGGTCCCGGTTTTCGACATCGCGCGGTAGACGTGGCTTTCGACGGTGCGTGCGGACAGGGTCAACCGCTCGGCGATTTCGCGGCTGGACAACCCCTCGCCGACGAGCATCACGATCTCACGTTCCCGATCGGTCAGCGGCAAGGGCTCGCGGGCCTGGCGAAGTGCCAAAGTACTTACGCCGCAACGTTCGGCCAAGGCGCCGGCGCGCGTCGAGCAGCCCAACGCCGATCCCCGAAGGCCTTTGCGGCGATACGCCAGGGCGGCGTGGGCGGCCGCATCGACGGCGGCAACAAGATCGCCAAGACGCTCGAATTGGTGTGAAACCTCGCCCAATTGGGTGGCGTCGCCGTCGCGCAATGCCTCGGCGAACCGCGCGGCCACGCCCGCCCGTGGCCCCTCGACGATCCCCTCGAGCTCACGCAACCGAGGAGCGCCCGACGAGTCCCCGAACTGGGTGGCAACCTGCAAACACATCACTTCCGCCGCGAATTGACCTCTGCTGGCGGCATTTTGGGCCGCCGACGACACAACGGCGATCGCCTCGCTCGCCGCGCCCTGGCCCGCGGCGACCCACCCCCGGGCGAGGCTCAACTCGTAGTCCAGCGACCGAAATGGGCGTCGCACGTTATCGAGCGCGGCAAGCGCGGCGGCGGCCTCGTCCGTCGATCCGCGGGCGGCCAGCGCCGTCGCGTATGGGATGTGGTAGCGGTACCCCCAACCCGCAGGGTGCGATCCGGACATCCCGACCGCCGCCTTTTCCAACAACGCACAGGCGGAACGAAGGTCGCCGGCACCGAGGGCGGCACGACCCGCCACGGCAGCACCCAGCAATTGGGCCGCTCCCGGAAGGGAAGCCGCCTGCTGCCGCACGCGGTCGGCCACGTCGGCGGCCGCACCGATCCGCCCGGACAGCAGCAGCGCGCTCACGTGCGAATCGGCGATGTTGAACCTCATGTGCGGAGCGTCGAATGAGCGGGTCGCGGCGACGTATCCGGCCTCAGCGGTGCTCACAGCCGCGCCGGCGCGTCCGGCGTCCGCGGCGATGGTGGCCAGCGCCCACGCGATCTCCGCTCCGACGACGGCGGGCAGGTCGTCGACCGCGAGTTTCGCCGATGCGTGCAACGCCTTGTGGGGCTGATCCATCGCAAACCAGTACACCGTGAGGAAGGCGTCGATATAGCTGCGAGCCTGAGGCGGTGTGGAGCGCGCCGCGTCGTCGATGACTTGCTTCGCACGCGCAGGGTCGCCCAGCGCCCAGAGCAGGTTGCTCGCGCGAAAGAACGCGAACTGCGCACGGTCGCCGTCGCTCAGTTGGCCGATGTCAATCTCGGTGAGCACCGCTTCCGCTTCATCGCCTCGGCCGAGCCACGAAAGGGCATGCGCGCGAACAAGGTTCGGCTCCGGCCCCGCCCCGGCTCGGACTGCCGCCTCAGCCAGTCGATCGGCCAGGGGCAGATCTGCCAACCAGACGGCGCCGTGGGCCGCCCGAACCAGCAGCCCCACGTCGGGCGCCAGGTCGGAGTCGAGGCTCAACGTGGCCCGCCGCACGACGACCTGCATATCGTCGTGCTGATCGGACTTGGCCAGTTCGGCGGCGACCAGCCCCCGCAGCCGCCTCAGCTTCGTGGGTGGCGCGCCCCTGCGGCGCACCTCGCCGTAGAGCGGATGCGCCACCCGCACTTGCACCCCGGCGGCGCCGGGCTCGACCGTGATCAGGCCGCGGGCGTCGGCCTCCTCGACCGCGGCGGGGTCGGTGATCCGCCGCAGCGCCGCCAGCTCGATCGGCTCCCCGACTGCCACGGCGTCGAGCACATCGCCCACCGCGGCGGGTAGGTCGCCGATGCGTGATTGGAGCAGCTCGACCAGATTGGGCGGCATGATCGGATCACCGATCCAGCTCCAGCGCCCGTGCTCTTTCACGATGCGGCGATCGGCGACCTCCTGCTCGACGATGTTCTGTAGGTACAAGACGTTGCCGCGAGTAAGGTTCCAGAGCCGCTGCGCCGCATCCGAATCCACTGGCCCCGCTAACGTCGCCGACAGCAGCGTGGTCGTTTGATCGAGCGACAGCGGCTGCAGATCCAGCCGGTCGAACCGGCTGGCCTTCCAGATTTCTTGCACCGCAGCGGAAATGGGCACACCGTCGCGAACGGTCAGCAGCGCCTTCGCTACGCCGCGCGCAACGATCTGGTGCACGACGAATATCGACAGGTCGTCGAGCAGATGCACGTCGTCGACGCACACCACCACCGTGGCGTCCGGAGGCGCGGCCGTCAGCGACTCGATCACCCCCCGCAGCAGTTGAACGGTATCGGTGACATCCGATGGCGCCCAAGCGGTGAACGCACCGAGCGGAATCAACCGGGCCGACGACGTACCGACCGCCAATCGGCACTCGCATCCTCGCGACTCGGCAGCGGTCAAGGCCTCCCGGGCGATGCGGCTCTTGCCCACGCCCGCCGCCCCGTGGACAACGACGCCGGACGCATCCGAAGCCGAGATGGCGGCTTCGATAGCTGCCATCTCCTCCGAGCGGCCCACCAACGGCCACGGCAAGCGCACCAGAAAAGCGTACGTGCGGTCACCCCAGATACTGGCGTTAATCAGCCTCCGAATCGAAGCCCTGAGCACCGGCCATCAAACCCCTTCTAGGAACCCTGCTGTGCCCCTATGCTGGTCAAACGGGACCTGGGGGCCGGAGGCGGCGGAGGTTCTGATGACCGCAACGACCGCGTGTCGCACGTGTGGCACGGACCCGCGCGAGGGTGCGCGATTCTGTGATGGCTGCGGTGCACCGATCGCGGCGCATGATGCCCCTGCGGAGTACAAGCAGGTGACGGTGCTGTTCGCCGACGTGGTGCACTCGATGGACATCGCGGCGGCGGTGGGTGCCGAGCGGTTGCGCGAGATCATGGCCGAGCTCTCCGATCGCTGCGCGGCGGTGGTGCAGCGCTACGGCAGCACGGTCGCGCAGTGGACCGGCGACGGGATCATGGCGGTGTTCGGCGCTCCGGTGGCGTTGGAAGACCACGCCGTTCGGGGCTGCCTGGCCGCCGTGGGCATTCAGGACCAGGCCAACCGGCTTGCCGCCGACGTGCGTGCGCGCGACGGCATCGAGCTGCGGTTGCGGGTCGGGCTGAACTCCGGTCAGGTGATCGCCGGTGGGATGGGTTCGGGCCGGTTCGGTTATGCCACCGTGGGCGAGCAGGTCGGCATGGCCCAGCGGATGGAGTCGGTGGCGCCCCCGGGCGGGGTGATGCTCAGCGCCTCGACGGCACGGCTGGTGGAGGGCGCGGCCGTCCTTGGCCGCCCGGAGCTGGTCCGGATCAAGGGCGCCGAGCAACCCGTGCCGGCGCGTCGGCTGTTGGGCATGGCCGGCGGGCAACGCGCCGAGCGCGCCGAGTCCGATCTGGTCGGCCGGCGCTGGGAGATGGCCGCGGTCGAGGCCTTGTTGGACCGCGCCGTCGACGGATGCGGCGCGATCGTCGGCGTGGTCGGAGCGCCGGGCATCGGCAAGAGCCGTCTGGTGCGCGAGGTCACCGCACTGGCAGCCGCCCGCGGTGTCGAGGTGTTTAGCGCCTTCTGCGAATCACACGCCAGCGACATCCCGTTCCGCGTCGTGGCGCAGCTGCTGCGCGCGGCCACCGGCGTACGCGGCTTGCACGACGCGGCCGCCCGTACCCGGGTGCGGGCCCAATTCCCTGACGCCGACCCCCAGGACGTGCTGCTGTTGGAGGATCTGCTGGGCATCGCCGACCCCGATGCCGCGCTGGCCAAGATCGATCCGGATGCACGCCGGCGGCGGTTGACCGCGCTGGTCAATGCCGCGTCGCTGGCCCGAAAGGCCCCGGCGGTCTACGTCGTTGAGGACCTGCACTGGATCGACAAGGTCAGCGAATCCCTGCTCGCCGACTTCGTGGCGGTGATCCCCCAGACGAAGACGCTGGTGCTGATCAGCTACCGCCCCGAATACCGGGGCGCGCTGAGCCAGATCCCCGCTGCGCACAGCATCGCCCTTGCACCCCTGAGCGACCCGGAGACCGCCGCGCTGGTCCTGCAGCTGCTCGGGCCCGACCCCTCGGTCGGCGGGTTGGCCACCAAGATCGCCGAAAGGGCCGCCGGCAACCCCTTTTTCGCCGAAGAGATGGTGCGCGACCTGGCCGAGCGCGGCGTCCTGAGCGGAGCCCGCGGCAATTATGTCTGCCGGATCGATCAGGCCGATGCCGCCGTGCCGGCGACCCTGCAGGCCACCATCGCCGCCCGCATCGACCGGCTCGGCCTCGCCGCGAAGCAGGCTCTGAACGCCGCCGCGGTGATCGGGTTGCGTTTCAGTACGGACCAGTTGACGTTGCTCGATGGCGAGGCCGAGGTGGGCGAGCTGATCGCTGCCGAACTCGTCGACCAGGTGCGGTTCAGCCCGCACGCCGAGTACGCCTTTCACCACCCGCTGATCCGGGCCGTGGCCTACGAAACGCTGCTGAAGTCCGACCGCGTCGATCTGCATCGACGTTTGGCCAACGCGATCCAACAACGCCACCCGGATGCGCTGGACGAGAACGCGGCGCTGATCGCCGAGCATTTCGAGGCCGCAGATGACCTGCGCGCCGCTTTCGGCTGGCACATGCGCGCCGGGGCATGGGCGCAAGCCCGCGATATCCGGGCCGCGCGCAACAGCTGGGAACGGGCCCGAACGGACGCCGACCGGTTGCCCACCGATGACCCCGGCCGGGCGTCGATGCGCATTGCCCCGCGGCTTCTGCTGTGCATCAACACCGTCCGGGTCGCCGGTTCCATCGCCGACACCGGCTTCGAGGAACTGCGTGACCTTTGCAGCGCCGCCGGCGACACAGTGTCGCTGGCGATCGGCATGGGCGGCCTGATGTCGGCGCTGGTATTCCATAACCGCTACCGGGAAGCGGCGCAGCTTGCGTCGGACTGCACCCAACTGCTCGAGTCGATCGCCGAGCCGCCATTGACGTTGATGTTGCTTGTGGCCCAAGCCATGTGGATGGCGGGCCGGACAGCCGAAGGTCTGCGCCTGGCGCAGAGCGTCATCGACGTGGCCGACGGCGATCCCACCAGGGGCAGTCTTGGTCCCATTGGCTCGCCACTGGCGATGGCGATCCTCATGCGCGGCAGCTGTCGATATTGCCTCGGTGTTCCGGGCTGGAGGGAAGACCTCGACCAGGCGATCGCGATGGTTCGCAGCGTCGACCCGGCGTCCCTTCACATTCCCGTGCTGTATAGGTACCGCTTCGCCGCCCATGCGGGGGCCTTGCTCCCCGACGCGTCGGCCGACCGGGACACCGCCGAAGCGATGACGATGGCAGAGCATTCCGGCGACGACTTCCAGGTGGATGCCGCCCGGGTGAGTCGCGGCCTAGTCTTGATCAGCCAAGGCGATCGTGCGGCCGGTTTCGCGCTGCTTGCGGAGTTTCGTGAAGCCAACTTGCGGCATGGCTACGCGAAAACCATTGTGCGGACGGTCGACACCGAGATCGCGAAGGAGAAAGCCGAAACCGGCGATGTGGACGGCGCCATCGAGTTGGCACGCGCGGTCGTCGACTACACGTTCGACGCGGGTGACGCCCTCTCCCTTGGGGAGGCCGTCAGGGTCTTGGTGGAATCGCTGCTGCGGCGCGGCACCAACGCCGACCTCGAGGAGGCGCGGGCCGCGATCGATCGGCTGGCGGCGGAGCCGACCGACCCGGGATACGTGCTGTTCGAAGTCCCGCTGCTGAGGATGCGGGCGTTGCTGGCGCGAGCTCACGGTGATGACGCGACCTATGCGCGGTTCCGGGACCGCTACCGCGACATGGCGAAAACCGTTGGCTTCGAAGGGCATATCGCCCTAGCCCAAGCGATGGCGTGACGGCACGGTACATCTAGCCGGCGGCCAAGACATGATTTGTCGCCATCCACTCGTCGATATGGCTCATGGTGACCGGTAGAGCCGCCCCGGAAAACACCATGTGGTCAGAACCGGGAATCTCGACCGAGGCGCCGTGTCGGTACCGGGCCGCGGTTCGGCGCACGACTCCGGGCGGGACGATGCGGTCGCGCTCCGCCCCCATCGCCAGCACGGGCGCACTAACCGCCGCGAAATCGACAACGGTGACCTTCGAAAGCCTTGGCACCGCAAGGAGCAGTTCCCACAAATAGCGTCCGGATTCGCAGACCAAACCGTCGTAGATCTCCCTGGCGGTGTCCTCGGTCTGCGCGTTGGCGATCCAGCGTCGAAATTGCTCGAACGTCGGTGGGCGCCACGGCTTGGTCCAGGAGCGCGGCCGTAACACGTGCGGCAGGGACATGAGCAAGCTGCTGCGGGTTCCGCCGAGGACGCCCGCCACCGGGCCGGGGCAGGCCGCCACCAAGCCGGCCGGGCGGGTGCGGGCGGCGACCAACTGCGCCAACAGCCCGCCCATCGAGTGACCGACCAGAAGCGGCGGGGAATCCAGCGAATTCACCAGCGCCACCAGGTCGTCGGCGTAGTCGCGAAGGCTCAGCGACGCGACTTTCAGCGCGCCCTGGTGCAGCGGAAGTTCATGATGGCGCAGCGTCGGGGTGTGCGCCGTATAGCCCCGTTCTTCGAATGCGGCGCGGGCGGGGGCCAATTGCTCCCCACGGCTCCAGGCCCCATGGATGAGAACGACGTGCTTGGCGGAACACATGAAACAAAGGATGACAGCCGAGGGGCGTCTTAGATACCGAGTTCCTGGTCGATCTGGGGCCAGTATCGGAATCCGTCCACGGTGAGCAGAACCCAGTCGTGAATTCCGCCGGTGGCCAGCACGAAACTGATCGGGGCCCCC
Source organism: Mycobacterium terramassiliense (assembly GCF_900157385.1). Classification (GTDB taxonomy): domain Bacteria; phylum Actinomycetota; class Actinomycetes; order Mycobacteriales; family Mycobacteriaceae; genus Mycobacterium; species Mycobacterium terramassiliense. The sequence continues at coordinate 2,783,743 of NZ_LT717701.1, read as the reverse complement.
GCGACCGCGGCTTCCTGTTGGAGGACGAGTGCGTCGGGTGCGACCGAATCCAGGGAGCCCGAGTAGACGTACGTCGGCGGGAGCCCCTTCAATGACCCGTACAGCGGACTCACCAGAGGGTTGTTCTCGGGAAGACCGCCCGCCCATATCTTCCCGATCTGTTGCGCGCCGGTTCCCAGCGGGGGAAGCAGGGGATCGTGGACGAATCCGATGTTGGGATTGGTATCGCTGACATCCAGCCACGGGGACAGCAAAACCATTGAAGCCGGGACGGTTTCGTTGTTTGCCACCATGGATTCAACGGCCGCCAGTGCGAGGGTGCCACCGGCGGAGTCGCCGATCACGCTGACGTGTGAGGCCCCGTGCGCGGCGATTTCCGAGGAGATCAGGCCGGCCATTGCGGGTACCACCGTGCCGGCGGTGCCTCCCTGCTGCATCAACGGGTAGATCGGCACCTCGATGGTCGCGCCGGTCTGGTAGGCCATCACGGTGTAATCGAGCCAGTGCAGGATCGTCGGCGGCAAGATGAACGCGCCACCGTGAATGGCGACCACGTAGTCGCCGTTCGGATGGGCCGGCGTGATCTGCACGACGGGCATCCCGTCATAGGTGGTGTGTTGGACCGTCTCTCCCAGCAGCAACGGCAAGAACTTGGGCGGGGAGTTGCCGAGGATCGGCGAGAGGAGACCGCTGGCAAGCAGTTGGTTGAACGGCGAAGCCGGTATCCCCCACTGGTTGTAGATGCCGGAGAAGGTCAGGAAATCTTTCACCGGCCAGAACGCAGCGTTTTCGATTCTGGTTGCCAGCGAAGGCATTCCGGTGAACGTCCCGGGCTGCGTTGCCGGGAATGGCGGATTGGCCGGTGCCCCGAAGATGTCGGTGACGACCGTGTTTCCCACCTTGTTGAATCCCGCGGCGATACCGTTGCCGACAGCTCTCACCGCTACCACATTGGCGGCCTCAGCGCTGGCATAGGAGCCCGCGCTCGTGGTCAACGCCTGCACAAACTGCTCATACGAGGCCGCCGCTCGAGCGGCGAGCGCCTGAAACTGCTGGCCGTGGCCCGAGAACAGCGCCGCAATCGCGCCCGACACCTCATCCCCGGCCGCGGCCAGCACCGCCGTGGTCCGGGACGCGGCCGCCGCGTGGGCGGCGCCGAGCGACGAGCCGATGCCCGCCAGATCTGTTGCCGCCGCCGCCACGAACTCCGGCGCCGCGATCACATACGACATGACCGTCCACCCATGAGCCCAGCCTCATGCGAAGCGACGGCGCGGTCTGCAGTAGTCGTCTACTGAATGACGGTCCGGCCCGCGCGGTCGGCTACTTAACCGGACCCGGTTCGTGGTGACACGATAGTGCGGTGCAACGGCAGCGGGCCGGCCCGGAGTGCCGACCCCGATCGCTACCGCGACATGGCGAAAGCGCTGGGCTTCGAAGCCATATCGCCCGGGCCGAGGCGATGGCATGACGGCGTGGTTCACCCCGCGACGCCAAAACCACTGAGTGGGCGCGGACGGTATCGAACCGCCGACCGCTGGTGTGTAAAACCAGAGCTCTACCACTGAGCTACGCGCCCTGAAACCCGGGGGGTCCGCCGCAGGCTACCCGCCCGGCGGCTCGACACCCAAAAATCAGGCCCGCAGAGCCGCCAGCGCGTCGAGCCATAGCCGCTGGTCGCGGGACTCGCCGGGCTGCTTCATCTCGGCGAAACGAATTATGCCGGACCGGTCGATGACGAAGGTACCGCGATTGGGATATCCGGCGTCGGCGTTGAACACGCCGTACGCCTGGCTGACCTGGCCGTGCGGCCAGAAATCCGAGAGCACCGGGAACATGAAGCCGCTCTCGAGCGACCAGATCTTGTGCGTGGGCGGCGGCCCGACCGAGATGGCCATCGCCACGCTGTCGTCGTTTTCGAACTGCGGCAGGTGGTCGCGCAGCAGGTCCAGCTCGCCCTGGCAGATCCCGGTGAACGCGAGCGGGAAGAACACCAGCAGGACGTTCTTGGCGCCGCGGAACGAGCTCAGGGTGACGGGCTGCTGGTTCTGGTCGCGCAAGGTGAAGTCGGGGGCGGCGGTGCCGACGGGCAGCATCAACGCTTCCCGGTTCGCGACGACTTGGGTTGGACCAGCCGGCTGGCGCTCCAGTCGCCGAGGTTGACCGACGAGGTCGGCATCAGGCCGGCGGTGGGGGCCGCCTCGGCGATCTCGGCGGGCAGCACGTGGCCGGGCTTGCCGGTCTTGGGCGTGAGCACCCAGATCACGCCGTCCTCGGCCAGCGGGGTGATCGCGTCCATCAGGGTGTCGACCAGGTCGCCGTCGCCGTCGCGCCACCACAGCAACACGACGTCGATGACCTCGTCGCTGTCTTCGTCCAGCAACTCACCGCCGCACGCTTCCTCGACAGCGGCGCGGATGTCGTCGTTGGAGTCCTCGTCCCAGCCCCACTCCTGGACGACTTGGTCCCGTTGGATGCCCAGTTTGCGAGCGAAGCTCGAGGCGTCATCCGCCGCGACCACCGTGGAACCTCCTCAACCGTCCGCGCACCGTGCGATGGGGATTATCGTCGCACAGCCAGAACGCGGTCCATACCCGTGCCTCAGAAGGATGCCAGGCACAGTTTCAGCGCCTTCGTCTTGGTGTCGTTGAGCTGGTCGACCCGCCTGTTGAACTCCGCGATCGACGCGTGCGTGCCGATGGCGTTGGCCACCGCGCGCGCCGCGTCGACATAGGCGTTGAACGCGTCCTTCAGGTCCTGCGACAGCGCGTCGTTGAAGCTGTTGGACACCGTGGTGGCGCTGTCGTTCAGCGCGCCGATCGCCGGGCCCTCGGCCGGGCCGGTGTTGCGGCCCCCGTTGAACGCCGCGACGTAGGCGTTGACCTTGTCGATCGCGTCCTTGGCCGAGGTGGCGAGCGTGTCGCAGGAGGTCCGCACGGCCCGGGTCGTCAGCGACTGCTGCCGCTGCGACTCGTGCACCCGCGACGTGGCCGAGGAGGCCGACACCGACGCGGACACCGACTGCCGGTAGGCCGGGGCGACCTTGGTATCGGGCGTGGCCGTGCCGTTGGTGACGCTGGTACACCCGACGATCCCCATGACCAGCGCCGCGACGCAGCCAAGCGCCAGCGCGCCCCGCCTCGGGAAATCCCCCACGTGCACGCGAGGGACGGCACGCCATCCGATGAGCACGGTTGCTGACGTTACCGGGTGCGTAATGCGGGCGCGGCTACCCGCCCGAAACGTCGGTGCGGCACGATAGAAGGACACCACGCAACCGAATACAGGAGCGGAAGTTGACCACGGAGTTCGCGCGCCACGATCTGGCCAAATCCCCCAGCAGCGCAAGCGAACCCGACCGCGTCCGGGTGATCCGCGAGGGCGTCGCTTCCTACCTGCCCGACATCGACCCCGACGAGACGTCGGAATGGCTCGAGTCCTTCGACCAACTGCTGGACCGCTCCGGGCCCGCGCGGGCGCGCTACCTGATGCTGCGGCTGCTGGAGCGGGCCGGCGAGCAGCGAGTGGCCATCCCGTCGCTGACGTCGACCGACTACGTCAACACCATCCCGACCGAACTGGAGCCGTGGTTTCCCGGCGACGAGGACGTTGAGCGCCGCTTCCGGGCGTGGATCCGCTGGAACGCCGCGATCATGGTGCACCGCGCCCAGCGCCCGGGAATCGGCGTAGGCGGCCACATTTCGACCTACGCCTCGTCGGCGGCGCTGTACGAGGTCGGCTTCAACCACTTCTTCCGCGGCAAGTCCCATCCCGGCGGCGGCGACCAGGTGTTCATCCAGGGCCACGCCTCCCCCGGCATTTACGCGCGCGCCTTCCTCGAGGGCCGGCTCAGCGAGGATCGGCTCGACGGCTTCCGCCAGGAGCACAGCCACGCCGGCGGCGGGCTGCCCTCCTACCCGCACCCGCGGCTGATGCCCGACTTCTGGGAATTCCCCACCGTGTCGATGGGCCTGGGCCCGCTCAACGCGATCTATCAGGCCCGGTTCAACCACTACCTGCACGACCGGGGCATCAAGGACACCTCCGACCAGCACGTGTGGTGCTTTTTGGGCGACGGCGAGATGGACGAGCCCGAGAGTCGCGGGCTGGCGCACGTGGGGGCGCTCGAGGGCCTGGACAACCTGACCTTCGTCATCAACTGCAACCTGCAGCGCCTCGACGGCCCGGTGCGCGGCAACGGCAAGATCATCCAGGAGCTGGAGTCGTTCTTCCGGGGCGCCGGCTGGAACGTCATCAAGGTGGTCTGGGGCCGCGAGTGGGACGCCCTGCTGCACGCCGACAAGGACGGCGCGCTGGTCAACCTGATGAACACCACGCCCGACGGCGACTACCAGACCTACAAGGCCAACGACGGGGCCTACGTGCGCGACCACTTCTTCGGCCGCGACCCGCGCACCAAGGCGCTCGTCGAGCACATGACCGACTCCGAGATCTGGAACCTCAAGCGCGGCGGGCACGACTACCGCAAGGTCTACGCGGCCTACCGCGCCGCCATCGACCACAAGGGCCAGCCGACGGTCATCTTGGCCAAGACCATCAAGGGCTACTCGCTGGGCGCGCACTTCCAGGGCCGCAATGCGACGCACCAGATGAAAAAGCTTGCCCTGGAAGACCTTAAGTGGTTCCGGGACTCGATGCGGATTCCGATCAGCGACGCGCAGCTGGACGAGAATCCCTACCTGCCGCCCTACTACCACCCCGGGCCGGACGCCCCGGAAATCCGGTACCTGCTCGACCGGCGCCGCACGCTGGGGGGGTTCCTGCCGGAACGGCGGACGAAGGCCAAGGCGCTGACGCTGCCCGGCCGCGACACCTACGCCGCGTTGCGCAAGGGTTCGGGCCACCAGGAGGTCGCCACCACCATGGCGACCGTGCGGACGTTCAAGGAAGTGTTGCGGCACAAGGAGGTTGGCCCGCGCATCGTGCCGATCATTCCCGACGAGGCGCGCACGTTCGGGATGGACTCGTGGTTCCCGTCGCTGAAGATCTACAACCGGCTGGGCCAGCTGTACACCGCCGTCGACGCCGACCTGATGCTGGCCTACAAGGAAAGCGAAGTCGGCCAGATCCTGCACGAGGGCATCAACGAGGCGGGGTCGGTGGGCTCCTTCATCGCGGCCGGCACGTCGTACGCGACGCACAACGAGCCGATGATCCCGATCTACATCTTCTATTCCATGTTCGGGTTCCAGCGCACCGGCGACGGCCTGTGGGCCGCCGCCGACCAGATGGCGCGCGGCTTCCTGCTCGGGGCGACCGCCGGGCGCACCACGCTGACCGGCGAGGGCCTGCAGCACGCCGACGGCCACTCGCTCCTGCTGGCCGCCACCAATCCCGCGGTGGTGTCCTACGACCCGGCGTTCGCCTTCGAGATCGCCTACATCGTCGAAAGCGGGCTGGCCCGCATGTTCGGGGAGAACCCGGAGAACGTGTTCTTCTACATCACCATCTACAACGAGCCGTACCCGCAGCCGCCGGAGCCGGAGAACTTCGATCCCGAGGGCGTCCTGCGCGGCATCTACCGCTACCGTCCCGCCACCGAACAGCGGACCAACAAGGCGCAACTCCTGGCCTCCGGGGTGGCCATGCCGTCGGCGCTGCAAGCCGCCGACATGCTGGCCGCCGAGTGGGACGTCGCCGCCGACGTGTGGTCGGTGACCAGCTGGGGCGAGCTGAACCGCGACGGCGTCTGCGTCGAGCGGGCCAGGCTGCGCCACCCGGACCAGCCGGCCGCCACCCCGTACGTCACCCGGGCCCTCGCCGACGCCACCGGCCCCGTCGTCGCGGTCTCGGACTGGATGCGCGCGGTGCCCGAGCAGATCCGGCCGTGGGTGCCGGGCACCTTCGTCACGCTGGGCACCGACGGGTTCGGCTTTTCCGACACCCGGCCCGCGGCGCGGCGCTACTTCAACACCGACGCCGAGTCCCAGGTGGTCGCGGTGCTCGAGGCGCTGGCGCGCGACGGGGAGATCGACCCGTCGGTGCCCCGCGCGGCGGCCCGCCAGTACCGCATCGACGACGTGCAAGCCGCGCCCGAGCAGACATCCGACCCCGGCGTGGCCTGACCCACGCTTCCCTGCCGAGTGGGCGGCCAGCCGCACCGTCGCGGCCGAGTGTGCGGCCGGCCGCATACTGCGGCGCCGCGACACCCCGCCGCTTGGCGGATCCTTCCAGAAATCTGGCGTAGGTTTTAGGGGTGAACGACAACGCCTTCGCCGGTCCGTTCGCGGCGTCCCGACCCAGGTCACCGCTGGAACTGCTGGACACGGTGCCGGACTCGGTGCTGCGGCGGTTGAAGCAGTACTCCGGCCGGCTGGCCACCGAAGCGGTCTCGATCATGCAGGACCGGTTGCCGTTCTTCGCCGACCTGGAAGCCTCCCAGCGGGCCAGCGTGGCGCTGGTGGTGCAGACGGCGGTCAACAACTTCGTCGAGTGGATGCAGGACCCGCACAGCAACGTCAGCTACACCGCCCAGGCCTTCGAGCTGGTGCCCCAGGACCTGGCCCGCCGGATCGCCCTGCGGCACAGCGTGGACATGGTGCGCGTGACCATGGAGTTCTTCGAGGAGGTGCTGCCGCTGGTGGCCCGCTCCGAGGAGCAGTTGACCGCCCTGACGGTCGGCGTCCTCAAGTACAGCCGGGACCTGGCGTTCACCGCCGCGTCGTCCTACGCCGAGGCGGCCGAGGCGCGCGGCACCTGGGACAGCCGGATGGAGGCCAGCGTCGTCGACGCGGTGGTCCGCGGCGACACCGGCCCGGAGCTGCTGTCCCGCGCCGCGGCGCTGAACTGGGACACCACCGCGCCGGCGACGGTCGTGGTCGGGATCCCGGCGCCCGGCCGGGAGGAGCCGGACGGCGAGGGCGGCACCCAGCGGGCCAGCCAGGACGTCCGCGACATCGCCGCGCGCCACGGCCGGGCGGCGCTCACCGACGTCCACGGCACCTGGCTGGTGGCGATCGTGTCGGGCCAGTTGTCGCTGACCGATAAATTCCTGGGCGATCTGTTGACCGCCTTCTCCGACGGGCCGGTGGTCATCGGGCCCACGGCGCCCATGCTGACCGCGGCCTACCACAGCGCCAGCGAGGCGATCTCCGGGATGAACGCCGTCGCCGGCTGGCGGGGCGCGCCACGGCCCGTGCTGGCCCGGGAACTGCTGCCCGAACGGGCCCTGATGGGCGACGCGTCGGCGATCGTGGCGCTGCACACCGACGTGATGGGGCCGCTGGCCGACGCCGGGCCGACGCTGACCGAAACCCTTGACGCTTACTTAGATTGTGGCGGGGCGATTGAAGCTTGTGCCAGAAAGTTGTTCGTTCATCCAAACACGGTCCGCTACCGGCTCAAGCGGATCACCGACTTCACCGGGCGCGACCCCACTCAGCCGCGCGACGCATACGTGCTGCGTGTGGCCTCGACGGTCGGCCAGCTCAACTACCCGGCGGCGTCTACGAGCGTCGCCACCAACATCGTCGCGCCGGTGCCCCTACAGGTCCGGAGCGGCACCACAGGCTAGTCCGACGGGCAGTGATTTAGGCAACAGGTCGCAGGGCGGTATCAAAAACATTGCTTACGGAGCCGTTTTGTATGGTGTATACAAAAAGCTAAGACGAGGTTCATAATCTGTTACACCCGCCAAAACCGTTTCCACAGTGTTCTCTTAGACACGTGATCGCATTGCTTGCGCCCGGACAGGGTGCGCAGACGGAGGGGATGCTGTCGCCATGGCTGGAGCTGCCAGGCGCCGCCGACCAGCTCGCCCTGTGGTCGAAGACCAGCGGCCTGGACCTGGTGCGGCTGGGCACCACCGCATCGACCGAGGAAATCACCGACACCGCGGTGACCCAGCCGCTGGTCGTCGCCAACACCCTGCTCGCCCACCAGGAGCTGACCAGGCGAGGCCTGCTCAGCGGCGCGGACATCATCGTCGCGGGCCATTCGGTCGGCGAGATCGCGGCCTACGCGATCGCCGGCGTGCTGGCCGCCGATGACGCCGTGGCGCTGGCCGCCACCCGTGGCGCCGAAATGGCCAAGGCCTGCGCCCTCGAGCCGACCGGCATGTCGGCGGTGCTCGGCGGCGACGAGGCCGAGGTGCTGAGCCGCCTCGAGGAGCTCGAGCTGTTTCCCGCCAACCGCAACGCGCCCGGCCAGATCGTGGCCGCTGGCCCGCTGGCGTCGCTGGAGAAGCTCGCCGAGGACCCGCCGGCCAAGGCGCGGGTGCGCGCGCTCGGTGTGGCCGGCGCGTTCCACACCAAGCACATGGCTCCGGCCCTGGATGGCTACGCGGCGGCGGCGGCCGCCGTCGTGACCGCCGAACCCACCGTCACGCTGCTGTCCAACCGCGACGGCAAGCCCGTCGCCTCGGCGGCGGCCGCGATGGACACCCTGGTCGCCCAGCTGACTCAGCCGGTGCGCTGGGACCTGTGCACCGATTACCTGCGTGCGCACGATGTCACGGCGATCGTGGAGTTCCCCCCGGCGGGGACGCTCACCGGTATCGCCAAACGCGAACTTCGGGGGGTTACGGCGCGTGCCGTCAAGTCACCCGCGGATCTGGACGAGTTGGCAAACCTCTAAAACGCCCGCTTCTGCCAGTACAAATAGAAACTGCAAAACGTCAATCCGATTTGCACACAACACATTACGAAGGGAATAGGCCGTGGCCGTCAGTCAGGAAGAAATCATCGCCGGTATCGCCGAGATCATCGAAGAGGTGACCGGTATCGAGCCGTCCGAGGTCACCCCCGAGAAGTCGTTCGTTGACGACCTGGACATCGACTCGCTGTCGATGGTCGAGATCGCGGTGCAGACCGAGGACAAGTACGGCGTCAAGATCCCCGACGAGGATCTCGCCGGTCTGCGCACCGTCGGTGACGTGGTCGCCTACATCCAGAAGCTCGAGGAAGAGAACCCCGAGGCCGCCGAGGCTCTGCGCGCCAAGCTGGAGACCGAGAACCCCGAAGCCGTCGCCAACGTCAAGGCGAGGCTGGAAGCGGACAGCAAGTGACCAAGCCTTCCACTGCCAATGGCGGTTACCCCAGCGTTGTGGTAACCGCCGTCACGGCGACGACATCGATCGCGCCGGACATCGAGAGCACGTGGAAGGGTTTGTTAGCCGGCGAGAGCGGCATCCGCGTACTCGAGGACGAGTTCGTCACCAAGTGGGACCTGCCCGTCAAGATCGGTGGACACCTCAAGGAGCCCGTCGACAACCACATGGGCAGGCTCGACCTGCGTCGCATGTCCTACGTCCAGCGGATGAGCAAGTTGCTGTCCGGTCAGCTCTGGGAGACCGCGGGCAGCCCGGACGTCGACCCCGACCGGTTCACGGTCGTGGTCGGCACGGGTCTGGGTGGCGCCGAACGGGTCATCGAGAGCTATGACCTGATGAACGAGGGCGGTCCCCGCAAGGTGTCGCCACTCGCCGTTCAGATGATCATGCCCAACGGTGCGGCCGCCGTGGTCGGCCTGCAGCTCGGGGCGCGCGCCGGCGTGATGACCCCGGTGTCGGCCTGTTCGTCGGGCTCGGAAGCAATCGCGCACGCGTGGCGTCAAATAGTCATGGGTGACGCCGACGTCGCCGTGTGCGGCGGTGTCGAGGGCCCCATCGAGGCGCTGCCCATCGCGGCGTTCTCGATGATGCGGGCCATGTCGACCCGCAACGACGAACCCGAGCGTGCCTCGCGTCCGTTCGACAAGGACCGCGACGGCTTCGTGTTCGGCGAGGCCGGGGCGCTGATGATCATCGAGACCGAGGAGCACGCGAAGGCCCGCGGCGCCAAGCCGCTGGCCCGCCTGCTGGGCGCCGGCATCACCTCGGACGCCTTCCACATGGTGGCCCCCGCAGCGGACGGCGTGCGCGCCGGCCGGGCGATGACGCGAGCGCTGGAGCTTGCGGGCTTGTCCCCCAAGGACGTTGACCACATCAACGCCCACGGGACGGCGACGCCGATCGGTGACTCCGCGGAGGCCAACGCCATCCGCGTCGCCGGCTGCGAGCACGCCGCGGTCTACGCGCCAAAGTCGGCGCTGGGCCACTCCATCGGCGCGGTCGGTGCGCTGGAATCTGTATTGACGGTATTGAGCCTTCGGGACGGCGTGATACCGCCCACCCTCAACTACGAAACACCGGACCCCGAGATCGACCTTGATGTGGTCGCGGGCGAGCCCCGCTACGGCGAGTTCCGTTACGCGATCAACAACTCGTTCGGGTTCGGCGGCCATAACGTGGCGCTCGCCTTCGGGCGTTACTAAAGCCGGAAAGCATGGAAGGAACATTTGCAAGACCCATGACAGAGCTGGTTACCGGGGAAGGCCTCCCGAATGTAGTCGTCACTGGCATCGCCATGACGACCGCACTGGCGACGGACGCCGAGACCACCTGGAAGTTGTTGCAGGACAGGCAAAGCGGTATCCGCGTCCTTGACGACCCATTCGTCGAGGAATTCGACCTCCCGGTGCGAATCGGCGGACACCTGCTGGAAGAATTCGACAGCCAGCTGACGCGCATCGAGCTGCGCCGGACGGGCTACCTGCAACGGATGTCGACCATTCTGGGCCGGCGGGTGTGGGAGAACGCCGGCTCGCCCGAGGTCGACACCAACCGGCTGATGGTCTCCATCGGCACCGGGATGGGCTCGTCGGAGGAAATGGTCTTCAGCTACGACGACATGCGCGCCCGCGGGCTCAGGGCGGTCTCGCCGCTCGGTGTGCAGAAGTACATGCCCAACGGTGCGGCGGCGGCGGTGGGTCTGGAATGGCACGCCAAAGCCGGTGTGATCACACCGGTTTCGGCGTGCGCCTCGGGTTCGGAGGGCATCGCCCAGGCGTGGCGCAACATCGTGTTCGGCGAGGCCGACATCGCGATCTGCGGCGGTGTCGAAACCAAGATCGAGGCCGTGCCGATCGCCGCGTTCGCCCAGATGCGCATCGTGATGTCCACCAAGAACGACGACCCGGTGGGCGCGTGCCGACCCTTCGACCGGGACCGGACCGGCTTCGTGTTCGGCGAGGCCGGCGCGCTGATGGTGATCGAGACCGAGGAGCACGCCAAGGCCCGCGGTGCCACCATTCTGGCGCGATTGATGGGGGCCGGAATCACCTCCGACGGCTACCACATGGTGGCCCCGGACCCCAACGGCGAGCGCGCCGGGCACGCGATGTCCCGGGCGATTCAGCTCGCGGGCCTGACCCCGGGCGACATCGACCACGTCAACGCCCACGCCACCGGCACCTCGGTGGGCGACCTGGCCGAGAGCAGGGCGATCAACAACGCCCTGGGCAGCAACAAGCCGGCGGTCTACGCCCCCAAGGCCGCGCTCGGCCACTCGGTCGGTGCGGTCGGCGCGGTGGAGTCCATCCTGACCGTGCTCGCGTTGCGGGATCAGGTGGTTCCCCCGACACTGAACCTGGAAAACCTCGATCCGGAGATCGATTTGGACGTGGTGGCGGGCAAGCCGCGACCGGGCGACTACAAGTACGCGATCAACAACTCGTTCGGATTCGGCGGCCACAACGTCGCGCTCGCCTTCGGGCGGTACTGACCCCGCCTTCATTGGCGAGCACACTCGGAACAGGAGACCTGCGATGACAATCATGGCCCCCGCGTCGGTTGGCGAATCGCTCGACCCCCGGGACCCGTTGCTGCGTCTGAGCAACTTCTTCGACGAGGGCACCGTGGAACTCCTGCACGAGCGTGACCGCTCGGGCGTGCTGTCCGCCGCCGGGACCGTGAACGGCATCCGCACCATCGCGTTCTGCACGGACGGCACCGTGATGGGTGGTGCGATGGGCACCGAGGGCTGCAGGCACATCGTCAACGCCTACGACACAGCCATCGAGGAGCAGAGCCCGATCGTGGGCATCTGGCACTCGGGTGGGGCGCGGTTGGCCGAGGGCGTCAAGGCGCTGCACGCGGTCGGCACCGTGTTCGAGGCCATGATTCGCGCGTCCGGCTACATCCCGCAGGTCTCGGTCGTCGTCGGTTTCGCCGCCGGCGGCGCCGCCTACGGGCCCGCGCTGACGGACGTCATCGTGATGGCGCCGGAGAGCCGGGTTTTCGTCACCGGACCCGACGTGGTGCGCAGCGTCACCGGTGAGGACGTCGACATGGCCTCGCTCGGCGGACCCGAGACCCACCACAAGAAGTCCGGGGTGTGCCACATCGTCGCCGACGACGAGCTCGACGCCTACGAGCGCGGCCGCCGGTTGGTCGGATTGTTCTGCCAGCAGGGTCATTTCGACCGCAGCAAGGCCGAGGCCGGCGACACCGACATCCACGCGCTGCTGCCCGAGTCGGCGCGGCGGGCCTACGACGTGCACCCGATCGTCACCGCGATCCTCGACAAGGATGTGCCGTTCGACGAGTTCCAGGCCAACTGGGCGCCGTCGATGGTGGTCGGGCTGGGCCGGCTGTCGGGCCGCACGGTCGGCGTGCTGGCCAACAACCCGCTGCGACTCGGCGGCTGCCTGAACTCCGAAAGCGCCGAGAAGGCCGCGCGTTTCGTGCGGCTGTGCGACGCCTTCGGCATCCCGCTGATCGTGGTCGTCGACGTGCCGGGCTACCTGCCGGGCGTCGACCAGGAGTGGGGCGGCGTGGTGCGCCGCGGCGCCAAGCTGCTGCACGCCTTCGGCGAGTGCACCGTGCCGCGCGTCACGCTGGTCACCCGAAAGACGTACGGCGGGGCCTACATTGCGATGAACTCGCGTTCGCTGAACGCGACCAAGGTGTTCGCCTGGCCGGACGCCGAGGTTGCGGTGATGGGCGCCAAGGCCGCGGTGGGGATTCTGCACAAGAAGAAGCTGGCCGCCGCGCCCGACCACGAGCGCGAGGCGCTGCACGACGAGCTGGCCGCCGAGCACGAGCGGATCGCCGGCGGCGTGGACAGCGCCATCGAGATCGGCGTGGTCGACGAGAAGATCGATCCGGCGCACACCCGCAGCAAGCTCACCGAGGCGCTGGCCCACGCGCCCGTTCGCCGCGGCCGCCACAAGAACATCCCGCTGTAGGCGCACCCTTCGTACCGCAGCGGCCGGTCGGCGATGTTCGCCGGCGGGCTTCAGGCGTCCAAGAACTGCTGAACGGTGTCGGTGAGTATGCGCCCGCCCGCGGTGTTGAGGTGAATGCCGTCGACGTGGAAGTGCCAACCGTTGCTCCGAGAGATCTCGTCAAAGCTTTGGCGCATAACCATTTCCCGCCACAGGTAGTCGCGGTAGAGCGACGCGAACGAGAAACGGGTGAACGGTTTGGTCGTCGTCGCCCGCGCGAGGCGCTCCAGGAATGCTTCATAGAACGGGATGTAGTGTGCGGACCCCGTCGAGGCGACGTTGCGGATGATGCCGTTGTAGGTGGCGATCAGGTCGTTGAGCCGCTCCTGAACCGGGTGGGACGAACCGGGCTCCTCTCCCAGCGGCGCAAGGGAACTCAGCCCGACCCGGGCACCGGCCTCCCCGTGCAGCCTGTGCACGATGATCGCGAGGTTCTGTTCGAACCGCGCCGGCGACGGTTCTTCGGAGAGTCGCTTCCAGACCCGGGCGAATCGGCGGAAGCTGGGAAAGACACTCGCCATGACGTCGTTCGTCCCGATGAGCACGATGACGCGGTCTGGCCGCAGCGCGATCACTCGGTCGAGGCGCCGGACGGCATTGAAGGACAGGTCCCCGCCCACGCCGAGATTGACGAACCGAAATCGGCGGTTTTGGGGCCGCTTTTCCAGCTCGTCGATCCACTTGTAGGTTCCCCTCGACGCGGTGGTGCTCGAGCCCAGACAGGCCACCGTTTCCGAACTCGGCGTACCGCTCATGGTGTCCGGGCGAGGATCTGACCCAGCACCCGGCCGAGGTCGGTCCGTGGTGAACGCGGAAGACCGTCGGCGCGCCAGCCGACGAAGTCGTCGGGTCGCACCAACAATGCCCCGTCCGGTGCCAGGCCCGTGGCGGCAACCCAGGACCCGTCGCCGTCGCGCGCAGTTCCGATGCGCTGCACGCCGATCGGGACGCCGACGGCCTGCGACACGCAGGCTGCGGCGTCAGACCATTCGGCATCGTCGTCGCCGGTCAACAACGTGAAGCCGGGACCGAGCAGATCGAGGGTGGAGACCCGCTTTCCGCCGTCGACGACCCACGCGTGCGGGACGCGGGTGCCCGGTTGCCCGCGCAATTCCCCCACCAGTGACACGGCGTCCGGACGCGCCGGAACGGGATCATCGGAAACCACTGCGGCCGAGCGGTATTGGTAGCCGATGAGCAGAGGGAACATTGGCACCTCTTCCTCAGCGGGCAATAGCGGTCGGTCGTCGTCCAACCGGAGGAAGGCCAGCGATGGACCCGTCAGCGACTGGCGCGCATTGAAGCGCCCGACCGGGTGTCTCTCGGCGTGGTAGGTGCTAAGCAGGCCCGGGCCGGCCGTCCCGTTCAAGACCGCGGCCAGCTTCCAGGCCAGGTTGTGCGCGCTCTGGATGGCGGTGTTGGCCCCGCCGGCCTTGAATGGGGGCATGGTGTGGGCCGAGTCGCCGACGAGAAAGATTCGGCCGCTTTGGAATTGGTCGGCCACCCGCTCGTAGGGCTGCCACGGCGCAATGTCGATGACGTCCAGGTCGATCGGCTCACCGATCGCTTTCGTCAACAGCTCTCGGCACTTTTGTGCGGTGAACTTATCGGCGGTCTCGCCGCGGTCGGGAAAATACGTGGTGATGAACATGCCGAAGTCGTCGCGCACCGGCAGGAAGATGCCCTCCACGTCGGGGTTTTTGACCTGGACGCCGTCGCCGCCGCGCAGCTGTGGGACGAACTGTCGCCACGCTCCCCGGAAGTAAATGAAGACGACGTAGATCGGCAGCGGCCCATAGCCGGAGGCCGTCACGCCCAAGGCGTCGCGGACCGGACTGTGCACGCCGTCTGCGGCGACGAGATAGTCGGCGCGTACCACCTCAGTCGCGCCCGACTCCCGGTCGCGTACCACCGCGGTGACGCCGCCTTCGTCTTGTTCGAACGAACTCAATTCCGTGGCGTAGCGCGCCTGGCTGCCGTGCCGACGGGTATACGCGGCCAGGATGGGTTCGAACGCGCTCTGCGGGCAGTATTGCCCGCCGGGCTCGGGGCTCAGATCCTCGAACGGCGAGAAGATGGCGTTGATGTCGAGCGCCTGGTGCTCTTCGGTGCTGCGGAGCGTCGGCTTGCTCAGCATGTCCGAAACTCCGTGGGCGATCGCGTGGACCTCGTCGGCCAGGCCCAGGCCGCGCAGGATCTCCAGACTCCGGAAGCTCAGGTTGCGGGCCTTTGGGTAGATGAACACCTCGCGGCGTTTTTCGACCAGCAGGGAACGGATTCCGTGCTTGGCGAGCAGCGCCGACGTCGCCAGCCCGCCCGCGCCCGCGCCCACCACCAGCACCGGCACCCTCAATGTGGCAGTCACGCTGAAATGATAGCAACTGTCACTTTACGAAGCCAGCGACGAATTCCCCCGCCACGGCGGCCACCCGCTCGCGATCCCGCGCCACCAGGCCGATCCGCGTCCGGCGATCCAGGATGTCGTCGACGTCCAGTGCGCCCTCGTGCGTCACTGCGTACTCGAACTCCGCCCTGGTCACGTCGATGCCCTCGGCGACCGGCTCGGCCGGGCGGTCGCACGTCGCGTTCGCGACGACGCCGAACGCCTCGGCGCCGTAGCGCGCCACCAACGACGCGGGCAACCCGGCGCCCGACCCCGCGGCGGGCCCCGGGTTCGCCGGCGACCCGATCAGCGGCAGGTCGCGCGTGCGGCAGTCGCCGGCGCGCAAACCTCGCCGGCCGACGGCGAAGTCCAGGACGTCCTCCGCCATGTAGCGGTATTCGGTCAGCTTGCCGCCGATGATGCTGATGACGCCGGACGGCGCCTCGATGACGGCGTGCTCGCGCGACACGTCGGCGGTGCGGCCCTCACCGGTGTCGATCAGCGGCCGCAGACCGGCGTACGCGCCGATCACGTCCGCCGTGCCGAGCGAGGTCCCCACCGCGGTGTTCACCGTGTCCAGCAGGAACGCGATCTCGTCGCGGGACGGTTCGGGCACGTCGGGTATCGGGCCGGGCGCGTCTTCGTCGGTCAGACCCAGGTAAACCCGGCCCAGCTGCTCGGGCATGGCGAACACGAAGCGGTTGAGCTCGCCGGGAATCGGAACCGTAAGGGCCGCAGTCGGATTCCCGAACGCCCGAGCATCGAAGACGAGGTGTGTCCCGCGGCTGGGCCGCAGCCGCAACGAATCGTCGATCTCGGCCGCCCACACCCCGGCGGCGTTGATCACCGCGCGGGCCGACACGTCGAACGACTGCCCGCTGCGCTGATCGGTCAACCGCACCGAGGTGCCCGTCGCGTCGGACGCGGCGACGTGGGTCAGGATGCGGGCGCCGTGCTGCGCCGCGGTGCGCGCGACCGCGGTCACCAGCCGGGCGTCGTCGATCAATTGCCCGTCGTACGCCAGAAAGCCGCCGTCGAGGCCGTCGCGTCGCACCGTGGGCGCCAGCTCCACGACGCGCCGCGCCGACCCCCGCCGCGACCGCGGCAGCACCGACGACGGCGTACCCGCCAGCGCCCGCAGCCCATCGCCGGCCAGGAACCCGGCGCGCACCAGCGCCCGCTTGCCGCGGCTCATCGACGGCAGCAGGGGCACCAACTGCGGCATCGCGTGAACGAGATGAGGGGCGTTGCGCGTCATCAGGATTCCGCGCTCGACGGCGCTGCGCCGGGCGATGCCGACGTTGCCGCTCGCGAGGTAGCGCAGGCCGCCGTGCACCAGCTTGGAACTCCAGCGGCTGGTGCCGAACGCCAGGTCGTGTTTCTCCACCAGCGCCACCCGCAGGCCGCGCGAGGCGGCGTCCAGGGCGATCCCGACGCCGGTGATGCCCCCACCGATCACGACGGCGTCCAGCGGCGCGCCGTCGGCCAGGGCGCTCAGGTCGGCGGTGCGGCGCGCGGCATTCAGCGCGGAAAGGTTCACGAGAGGTATCCGTTCAGCGAGTAGCCGAGCTCGGCGGCCAGCGCGTCGGCGTCCAGCATCGGCCGGACGATGCGTTCGGACTGGATGGTCGACTGGGCGATGAGCAACACCATGGTGGCCATCTGCAGCGGGTCTCCGGCCCTGACGCTGCCGTGGCGCTGGGCCACCCGCAGCCGCTCGGCCAGGGCGTCGATCAGCATCTGCTGGCTGGCCCCGAGGCGTTCGGTGATGTAGATCGGCGCCAGTTCCGAATGCAGCACCGACATCACCAGGTCGTCCCGGCGCAGTAGGTCGGCCACCGCGACGATCTGTCGCACCAGCGACTCCCGATCCTCGCCGAGCAACGGCGCTGTGCGCATCACGCCGGTGATGTGCCGGGTCAGCAGCGCCGCCACGATCGACTTGGTATCCGGCCAGCGGCGGTACACCGTCGGCCGGCTGACGCCGGCCCGGCGCGCGATCTCAGCCAGGGTCACCCGGTCCACCCCGAAATCGACGACGCAGCTCGCCGCCGCCGCCAGGATCCGGTCTCCCGTCTCCGACGGAGCGTTACTGATTGACAACATGTGTAATACTGTAACGCATGACGCACGCCGAGGAACTCCTTCCACCGATGAAATGGAACGCGTGGGGGGATCCCGCCGCGGCCAAGCCCCTCTCGGAGGGCATCCGCTCCCTGTTGAAACAGGCTGTGGGCCTGCAGGATTCGGGCGAAACCGACATCGCCGCCGACGACGTGAGGCTGCGCCCGTCGGCGCTGTCGCCGGCCGACAAAGACGCGCTGGCCGGCATCGTCGGCCCCGAGTACTGTCGCACCGACGACCGCGACCGGCTGCTGCGCGCCGGCGGCAAATCCACCCTCGACCTGCTGCGCCGCCGGGACGCCGGCGTCCAGGACGCGCCCGACGCCGTGCTGCTGCCCGGGGATGACGACGCGGTCGCCGCGATCCTGGGCTACTGCTCCGAGCACCGCATCGCGGTGATCCCGTTCGGCGGGGGCACCAACGTGGTCGGCGGCCTCGATCCCACCCGCGGCGGGTTCGAAGCCGTGGTGTCGCTCGACCTGCACCGCTTCGACCAGCTGATCGAGCTCGACGAGGTGTCCGGCCAGGCCACCCTCGGGGCCGGTGTCACCGGACCGGACGCCGAACGCCTGCTGGGCGCGCGCGGGTTTTCGCTCGGGCACTTCCCGCAGAGCTTCGAGTACGCCACCATCGGCGGCTTCGCCGCGACGCGGTCGTCGGGTCAGGACTCGGCGGGCTACGGCCGGTTCGACGACATGGTTCGCGGCCTGCGAATGGTCACCCCGGTGGGCACGCTGGAGCTCGGCCGCGCGCCGGCGTCGGCTGCGGGCCCCGACCTGCGCCAGCTGCTGCTCGGGTCGGAGGGAACCTTCGGCGTCATCACCCAGGTGCGGGTGCGCGTGCACCGCATCCCGGAAGCCGTTGCCTACGAAGCGTGGTCGTTCCCCGATTTCGAGACCGGCGCCGCGGCGCTGCGCGCCGTCACCCAGATCGGCACCGGCCCCACCGTCATCCGGCTTTCCGACGAGGTCGAGACCGGGGTCAACCTGGCCACCACCGAGGCGATCGGCGAAAGCCAGATCACCGGCGGGTGCCTGGGGCTCACCGTGTTCGAGGGCACCAAGGAACACGTCGAGAGCCGGCACGCCGAAACCAGCGCCCTGCTGGCGGGGCGGGGCGGCACGTCGCTGGGCGAGGGGCCGGCGCGGGCCTGGGAGCGCGGCCGGTTCGGCGCGCCGTATCTGCGCGACTCGCTGTTGTCCGCGGGCGCGCTCTGCGAGACGCTCGAGACGGCCACCGACTGGGCGGGCGTTCCCACGCTGAAAGCCGCTGTTACCCAAGCGCTTACCGATGCACTGGCCGAGACGGGCACCCCGGCGTTGGTGATGTGCCACATCTCGCACGTCTACCCCACCGGCGCGTCGCTCTACTTCACCATCGTCGCCGGGCAGCGCGGCAATCCGATCGAACAATGGCGGGCCGCCAAGAAGGCCGCGTCGGACGCGATCATCGCCCACGGCGGGACCATCACCCACCACCACGCCGTCGGCGCCGACCACCGGCCCTGGATGCGCGCCGAGGTCGGCGAGCTGGGCGTGCAGGTGTTGCGCGCGGTCAAGGCGACGCTCGACCCGGCCGGAATCCTCAACCCCGGCAAGCTGATTCCGTGACCCAGCGCGAGATCGGCAAGGTCACCGCGCTGACCAATCCCGCGTCGGGGCACGGCGCCGCGATCCGGGCGGCCCAGGTCGCGATCGCCCGCCTGCACGAGCGGGGCGTGCAGGTCACCGAGATCATCGGCGACGACGCCGAAGACGCGCGCCATCTCGTCGCGGCCGAACTCGAACGGGGAACGGACGCGGTCATGGTCACCGGCGGCGACGGCGTCGTCTCCAACGCGCTGCAGGTGCTGGCGGGCGCCGATGTCCCGCTGGGCATCGTCCCGGCCGGCACCGGCAACGATCACGCCCGTGAATTCGATATCCCCACCAAGGATCCCGCGGCCGCCGCGGACGTCGTCGCCGACGGCTGGACGGAAACCATCGACCTGGGCAGGATCCGGTGGGATGACACCCACAAGTGGTTCGGCACCGTCGCGGCCACCGGCTTCGACTCCCTGGTGACCGACCGCGCCAACCGGATGACCTGGCCGCACGGGCGGTTGCGCTATTACCTCGCGATGCTGGCCGAGCTGTCACAGCTGCGGCTGTTGCCGTTTCGGCTGGTGCTGGACGGCACCAACGAGATCGACGCCGACATCACCCTCGCGGCCTTCGGCAACACCCGCAGCTACGGCGGCGGGCTGCTGATCTGCCCCAACGCCGACCCCACCGACGGCCTGCTCGACATCACCATGGCCCACTCGGCGTCGCGGACGAAGTTGGTCCGCCTGTTCCCCACCGTCATGAAAGGCACGCACGTGAATCTCGACGAGGTGACCACGGCGCGGGCCAGGTCGATTGACGTCGAGTGCCCCGGCATCAACGTCTACGCCGACGGCGACTTCGCGTGCGCGCTGCCCGCCGAGATTTCCGCGGTGCCCGCCGCGCTGCGGATCCTGCGGCCGCGGGCCTCTTCAGACCATTAGTGGATCTTCGATTTCGGTAGCGCATGCGCTACCGAAATCCACAGTCGCCTACCGGTCCGGAGACGCTAGCCGACACCCCGGTTGAGCCAGGTCAGCTCGCCGGCGTCGCCGCCGTCGCGATAGACCTCGAGCGCCTCGTCCCACGCCGTTCCCAGCACCGAGTCCAGCTCGGCGGCCAGCGTGTCGGCGCCCTGGGCCATCATCGCGCGCAGCCGCATCTCGCCGACCATGATGTCGCCGTTGGCGCTCATCGACCCGCTCCACAGCCCCAGTTGGGGGGTGTGGCTGAAGCGCTGGCCGTCGACTCCGGGGCTGGGGTCCTCGGTGACCTCGAAGCGCAGCACCGACCAGGAGCGCAGGGCGTTCGCCAGCCGGGCGCCGGTACCCACCGGCCCCACCCAGTTGGTGACCGCGCGCAGCTGCCCGGGCATCGCCGGCTGCGGTGTCCAGACCAGGTTGGCCTTGGACTGCAGGGTCGATGACAACGCCCACTCGACATGCGGGCATACCGCCGCGGGCGAGGCATGGACGTACACCACACCCGTCGTCACGTCGGCAAATTGGTTCGACGCACGCATATCCTGCTCCTTCGGTTCCACGAGGGACGTCTTCCCCAACGACCTGGTGGACCGCTCGAAGCGGCATGCATGTAAATTTTTGTGTCCTGCGTGTCTATTGTGCCCTGTGATACCCCTGTTGCGCTAGTGTGCGGAGTGGTCAAATGTCACTCGGCCAGCACCAGGTCCGAAAGCGCAGGCCACGGCTGTAGCGCCCATTCGCCGAAATCGCGGTCCGTGAGGACCACCAGCGCCCGGTCGGCCTCGGGATCCGCCCAGATGAACCCGCCCGCCTGACCGAAATGGCCGTACGTGCGCGCCGAGTTGCGCGCGCCCGTCCAGTGCGGCGACTTGGCGTCCCTGATCTCGAATCCCAGGCCCCAATCGTTGGGCCGCTGCACGCCGTAGCCGGGCAGCACCCCGTCCAGGCCGGGAAACTGCACGGTCGTGGCCTCGGCGTGCAGCTGCGCCGAGACCGTCGACGGGCGCAGCAGGTCCCCGGCGAAGGCCGCCAGGTCGGCGACCGTCGACGTGGCGCCGAACCCCGCGGCCTCGCACCCACCGTTCAGCCGGGTGGCCGCCATGCCGAGCGGCTCGCACACCGCCTCGGCCAGGTAGCGGCCGAACTCGATCCCCGACTCCGCCTCCACGGCCCGGGCCAGCACGCCGAACCCATAGTTTGAGTACATCCGCCGGGCGCCGGGCTTGGCCAGCACGCGATCGTTGTGCATCGCCAGGCCCGACGCGTGCGCCAGCAGATGTCGGATCGTCGAGCCGGGCGGGCCGGCCGGGGTGTCCAGCTCGACGACGCCCTCCTCGATCGCGACGTGCGCGGCCCGGGCCACCAGCGGCTTGGTGACCGACGCCAGCTCGAAGACCCGTTCGGTGTCGCCGTGGGTGGCCAGCACCCCGCCGGGCCCGACGACCGCGGCGGCGGCGGCCGTCACCGGCCAGCCGGTGATGCTGTCGAGCGCGGCCATCACTTCCTGGCGATGTAGTAGTTGTTGATCGGGTCCGAGTCGATCTCGGCCACCCTCACGTCGTCGAACCCGGCGTCACCGAGCATCGACGTGGCCAGCTGCGTGCCCCACGCGGTGCCCAGCCCGGCGCCGTCCAGCGCGAGCGACACCGTCATGCAGTGCATCAGCGAGACGGTGTAGAGGTAGGTGCTCATCGGGATGCCGACGTTCTCCTCGAGCCGGCTCGACGCCTTGATGTCGGCCATCAGGAAGACGCCGCCCGGCCGCAGGGCGCGGTAGATGTTTTCCAGCACCCGCGCCGGGTGCGCCTGATCGTGGATGGCGTCGAACACGGTGATGACGTCGTAGGCCTCTTTTTTCGACGCCGCGTCGAGCTCGGCCAGGTTGTGGCTTTCGAAGGTGGCGTTCGTCAGGCCGAGGCGGGCCGCCTCGGCGACACCGGCGGCGACGGCCTCGTCGGAGAAGTCGATGCCGGTGAACCGGCTCGCCGGGAACGCCTGGGCCATCACGTTGATCGCGTGGCCGCTGCCGCACCCGAAGTCGGCCACGTCGGCGCCGGCGCGCAGCCGTTCCGGCAGGCCGTCGACCAAGGGCAGCACCACGTCGACGAGCGCGATGTCGAACACCGCGGCGCTCTGCTCGGCCATCAGCGAGTGAAAGCGCGGGAATTCGCTGTACGGCAGCCCGCCGCCCTCCCGGAAGCAACCGACGATTTTCTGCTCGACCTCGCCGAGCTGCGGAAGGAACAGCGCCACCAGCGCCAGGTTGTCGGGCCCGGCCGCGCGGGTGAGCACGCCGGCCCGGTGCGCGGGCAACGAGTAGGTGCCGGCGCCGGCGTCGTAGTCGACGACGTGCCCGGTGGTCATGCCGGCCAGCCATTCCCGGACGTAGCGCTCGTTGAGGCCGGCGGCCTCGGCGATCTGCGCGCTGGTGGCCGGGGGCAGCCCTGCCATCGTGTCCAGCAGGCCGGTCTGATGCCCGATGCTCAGCAGGATCGTGAGGCTGGCGCCGTCGATGGCCGCGACCATTCGCCCGGCGAAATCTTCGGTGGTTTCCGAGGCGGTTTCAGGTGCCGTCACGCTCTGCAGACGCTACACCGTAGGTTGGAGCGCATGAGTCAGACAGTGCGCGGAGTGATTTCACGCAAGAAGGGCGAACCCGTCGAGGTGGTGGACGTCGTCGTCCCGGACCCCGGGCCCGGTGAGGCGGTGGTCGACATCATCGCCTGCGGGGTGTGCCACACCGACCTGACCTACCGCGAGGGCGGCATCAACGACGAGTACCCGTTCCTGCTCGGCCACGAGGCGGCCGGCACCGTCGAGGCGGTCGGGCCGGGCGTGACGGCCGTCGAGCCGGGCGACTTCGTGATCCTGAACTGGCGCGCGGTGTGCGGGCAGTGCCGCGCGTGCAAGCGCGGCCGACCGCAGTACTGCTTCAGCAGCCTCAACGCCGAGCAGAAGATGACGCTCACCGACGGCACCGAGCTCACCCCGGCGCTGGGCATCGGGGCCTTCTGCGACAAGACGCTGGTGGCCGCCGGCCAGTGCACGAAGGTCGACCGCCGGGCCGACCCGGCGGTCGCCGGCCTGCTGGGCTGCGGCGTGATGGCCGGGCTGGGCGCCGCGATCAACACCGGGGCCGTCACCCGCGACGACACCGTCGCCGTGATCGGCTGCGGCGGCGTGGGCGACGCCGCGATCGCCGGCGCCGCGCTGGTCGGGGCCCGCCAGATCATCGCCGTGGACACCGACAACACCAAACTGGACTGGGCCCGCAAGTTCGGCGCCACGCACACGGTCAACGCCCGCGAATTCGACGTCGTGAAAACGATCCAGGACCTGACCGAGGGCTTCGGCGTCAACGTGGCGATCGACGCGGTGGGCCGGCCCGAAACGTGGAAGCAGGCCTTCTACGCGCGCGACCTCGCCGGAACCGTTGTGCTGGTGGGGGTTCCGACCCCCGACATGCAGCTGGAGATGCCGCTGCTGGACTTCTTCAGCCACGGTGGGTCGCTGAAGTCGTCCTGGTACGGCGACTGCCTGCCCGAGCGCGACTTCCCCACCCTGATCGACCTGTACCTGCAGGGCCGGCTGCCGTTGGACAAGTTCGTCTCCGAACGCATCGGGCTCGACGGCGTCGAGGAGGCGTTCCACAAGATGCACGGCGGCAAGGTGCTGCGCTCGGTGGTGATCCTGTAATGGTGAGCATCGATCGGGTAATCACGCACGGCACCTTCGAACTGGACGGCGGCAGTTGGGAAGTCGACAACAACATCTGGCTCATCGGCGACAATTCGAACGTCGTGGTTTTCGACGCCGCCCATGACGCGGCGCCCATCGTCGAGGCGGTAGGGGGCCGCCACGTGGTGGCGGTGGTGTGCACGCACGGGCACAACGACCACGTCACGGTGGCTCCCGAGCTGGGCAAGACGCTGGACGCACCGGTGCTGCTGCATCCGGCCGACGAGGTGCTGTGGCGAATGACCCACCCGAACAAAGACTTTCGGTGTGTTTCCGACGGCGAGAGGTTGAGCGTCGCCGGCACCGAGCTGACGGCGTTGCACACCCCGGGCCACTCGCCCGGGTCGGTGTGCTGGTACTCGCATGACCTGGGCGTCGTGTTCAGCGGCGACACCCTGTTCGCCGGCGGGCCCGGCGCGACGGGTCGTTCTTACTCGGATTTCCCGACGATCCTGAACTCCATCTCCGAGCGGCTGGGCACGCTGCCCGGCGACACCATCGTGCACACCGGCCACGGCGACAGCACCACAATCGGCGACGAGATCGTGCACTACGAGGAGTGGGTGGCGCGCGGCCACTGAGGCCTGTCGGATCACACCCGCCACAGGGGTCGCCGTCGGCGAGGCACACCGTTTTCGTCCACCTCATGGGGACAACCGCGCCGGGCATGCGTTCGCGTGTGAACTAACGGTTTTCGGCGTGCATCCAGGGCGCGTATTTCGCAGAATTTCCGCCCTCGACGCACACAGAAAGCCCTAGGGGCACACGAAAACCGGCCGCGTTCGCCAGGTCGCCGCGCTGTCGCAACGTTGTCGCTCTGCGTGCGGGCGCGTCGGGTGTCTGCAGTTTCAGAGACGCGTGTGACCGCTGGGATCTCGCCGCCGAAAAGCCTAATGCCCCTCGAGGATCCGGCGCTTCTCGGCCTCGAACTCCTCGTTGGTCAGCGCCCCGGAATCCCGCAGCGCTGCCAGGGTTTTGAGCCGCTCGAGGCGTACCCCCTCGTCGCTGGGCTCCATCGGCACGGCGGGCGTCACCATCGGCGCGGCGGGCGTCACCATCGGCGCGGCGGGCGTCACCATTGGCGCGGCGGGCGTCACCGGCGATGCGACGGGCGGCGGGTAGTACGGGTTGGCCGCCACCACCGCACGGCGCCGGGTGCGGCCCAGCCACAGCCCGGACAGAATCGAATCGATTAGCCCCACCACGAACAGCCCGACGAACAACCACACCAAAAAGCCCTCGGAACTCTTGTGGCCGAAGGCCAGTCGCGGATTGATGTACCCGTTGACCTGGCCGTCGGTGGTGATGTTGTAGTTGCCGCTGACGGGGATCTGCGCCACCCACACCCGCACGTGCGCGTCGTTGTTGACCGTCGTTGTGCTGCCGATGCTTTCGTTCAACGCGGGTTGCGCCGCGCCCTCGGGCGGCGCGATCGTCAGACCCAGCGGCGGCACCGGCAGGCCGCCGTTGGGGCTGCCGACGACGACGGTGTGCAGGCTGACGGTGACCTCGCCGGCGGGCAGGTACACGCTGCCCGTTCCCGGGATCGGCACCTCGCCGTAGGCGTTGTACTTGTCCAGAAAGAACGCGTTGAGCACCAGGGCGACGATGAAGCCGCCCACCGACACGATCATCAGCACGACGGCGGCGGCCAGCGAAACCTTGGCGAGCCGCCTGCTGTTCATCCAGGCAGTCTGTCACCGCGCGCCGGGCGATGCCAGCGGTCGGACGCCGGCCCTGTCGACGAGCCGGCACAAAGAGCACACTATGACGGGGCGCGTACGAAAGGAGTGCTACGCATGGCCAACGATCTCGTCGCCACGGTGCCCGACCTGTCGGGCAAGCTGGCGATCGTCACCGGGGCCAACAGCGGCCTGGGGTTCGGGCTCGCCCGGCGCCTGTCGGCCGCCGGGGCCGACGTCGTCATGGCGATCCGCAACCGCACCAAAGGCGAAAAGGCGATCGAGGAAATCCGCGCCACGGTCCCCGACGCGAAGCTGTCCATCAAAGCCCTCGACCTGTCGTCGCTGGCGTCCGTCGCCGCGCTGGGCGAACAACTCAACGCCGAGCGCCGCCCCATCGACATCCTGATCAACAACGCCGGCGTCATGACGCCGCCGGAACGCGACACCACCGCTGACGGGTTCGAATTGCAGTTCGGCAGCAACCATCTCGGCCACTTCGCGCTGACCGGGCACGTGCTGCCGCTGCTGCGCGCCGCCGGCAACGCCCGGGTCGTCTCGCTGAGCAGCCTGGCGGCCCGCCAGAGCGGCAAGATCCACTTCGACGACCCGCAGTTCGAGAAGTCCTACGCCGCCATGTCGGCCTACGGCCAGTCCAAGCTGGCCGTGTTGATGTTCGCCCTCGAACTGGACCGGCGCAGCCGCGCGGGCGGTTGGGGCATCACGTCCAACGCCGCGCACCCCGGGCTGACCAAGACCAACCTGCAGGTCGCCGGACCCTCGCACGGCCGCGAGAAGCCCGCGCTGATGGAGCGCCTCTACAAGGCGTCGTGGCGGTTCACGCCGTTTTTGTGGCAGGAGATCGACGAGGGCATCCTGCCCGCGCTCTACGCGGCCGCCGCGCCGCACGCCGAGGGCGGCGCGTTCTACGGCCCCCGCGGTTTCCAGGAGCTGGCCGGTGGCGGCGTGCGGCCGGCCCGGGTGCCCGAGCGCGCGCGCAACGAGGACGACTGCCGCCGACTGTGGGAGCTGTCCGAGCAGCTCACCGGAGTGAGCTACCCGAAGCCGGACTGACTATCGTTGGTGCATGCGGCCGGAACCTCGTCTGCCCGAATCGAGCATCGTGGTCCGGCCCGAGCCGACCGACAGCGCGACCTACACCCAATCGTCGCGGCTGCAGGCCGCCGGCCTGGCGCAGGCCATCGCGTTGTTCGAGCGGGCCGCCGAACAGGTGCCGCTCCCGGCGGCCCCGCAGCCAATCGTCATCGCCGACTACGGCGCGGCCAACGGGCACAACTCGCTGAAGCCGCTGTCGGCGGCCATCGCGGTGCTGCGCCGGCGCACCCGTTCCGACCACGCGATCCTGGTGGCGCACACCGACGTTCCGGGCAACGATTTCACCGCGCTGTTCCAAACCCTGGCCGACGACCCGGACAGCTACCTGCAAACGGACACAACGAGTTTCGCCTCCGCGATCGGCCGGTCCTTCTATGGACAGATCGTGCCGTCCAAGACCGTCAACCTCGGCTGGACGTCGTGGGCGACCCAGTGGGTGAGCCGGATCCCTTACCAGCTCCACGATCACGTGCACGTCGCTTACAGCAGCGACGACGCGGCGCGCGCCGCCTACACCCACCAGGCCGCCACCGACTGGCACGACTTCGTCGCGTTCCGCGGGCGCGAGCTGGCCCCGGAAGGGCGGCTGGTGGTGCTGACGCTGGGTGTCGACGAGGACGACAAGCCCGGCTTCAAGACGCTGCTCGACGCGATCGTCGCGGCGCTGGACGATCTGGTGCGCGACGGCCTGCTCAGCGAGGAGGAGCTCCGGCGCATGGTCATTCCCACATCCGGGCGCAGCGAGCGGGACTTTCGCGCCCCGTTCTCCCCGAGCGGCCGGTTCGAGGGCCTCACCATCGAACACCTCGAGATGTTCGACGCCGAGGATCGATTCTGGGCGCGGTACCAAATTGACGGTGACGCAAACGCTTTCGGTGCGCAGTGGGCGGCGTTCGCGCGGGCCGCGCTGTTCCACGCCCTGATCTGCGGCCTGGACGGCGCCGCGGCCGACCCGCGGGCGGCCGAGTTCGCCGACCGGTTGGAGGGGGCCGTCGCAGGACATTTGTCAAGCGCGCCAGAGCCGATGCGGATTCCGCTCGCCGCGGTGGTGCTGGTCAAGAACCGCCGCTCGGACTGACGAGAGTTTCGACACAGCGCCGCAACGGGTAACCCCCCGGGGATAGTCGGAACTGCGACTCCAAGGGGGTAGGTGCATGAGCGTGCAGGACGACAAAGAGGCCGGCCAGAAAGCGGCCAGTCAGGACGAGGACCGGCAGGAAGAGGACCGGCTGGACGAGAACCGGCAGGACGACGACCGGCAGGACGACGAACAGCCGGCAACCGAAAAGCCCGAGCCCAACGAAGAGCACAAGGAAAAGGCCGCCGAGATGATGAAGGCCTACCAGGACCTGCCCACCGTGGTGCTGCCGGGTTCGGGCGGCATGGTTTCCGGCACCGCGGTCAACGACTGGCTCGACGAGGACGGCAACCCGCAACATAACGAACCCGAGCGCGAAGGTTCCGACGACGGCTCTGGGGCGGGCTCCGGGAAGGGGTCCGAGGAGGGCTCCGAAGAGCAAGCGAAGACCGACGACGGCGGCGACGACAAGGACCGCAAGGAGCAGATCGAGAAGGACAAGGCCCTCAACGAGGAACTGAAGAAAGCCGCGGCCGCCGAGAACAAGGGCGAAAAGGACTGAGCCGAAAGCTCATTCAGGGGGCGCGCGGGGCGATCTGGCTCACCAGCGTCGGAACCTCGGGCAGGCCGGGGATCGGCGCGTTGATTCCGGGGATCCGTGGAATGGGCGGGATCGCGGGAATGCGCGGGATCTGCGGAATCGGCGGTGGCGCCGGCGCGGGCGGGGCCGCGGGTGCCGGCGGCGCCGCCGGGACGTCCGTCCCCTGCTGAGCGGCCGGCGGCGCGACCGGAGCCGGTGCATCGGTGGCGGCCGGCGGATTGGTGTCCACGCTCGGGGGCGGTGCACTCGCCGGCGCGGGCGGTGAACTCGCCGGCGGCGCCGCGGAACTCGCAGGCGGCGCCGGGGAAGCCGGCGTCGTGCTCCCGCCCGGGTTCGTCACGGGCTTGTCGCCGGAGCCGCCCAACCCGATCGCCAGGGCAATGCCCACCAACAACACGGCCAACAACGCGCCGACGATCAGGCCCATCGGCACGCGGCGCCACGGAATGGCCGACTTCTTCGGTTCGGGCGGCGGGGGTTCGGGTTGCTCGAACTTCACCGCCGGACGCGCGGACGTGTGGCCGGTGCCGCCGGCCTTGGGCCACGCGCTGGTTCCGAGGGTGCCCGATCCGTCACCGGAGGCCGACCAGGCCAGCGCGGGCATCATGCTCGGCGCCGCTGCGTCGCTCGTCGCGGGCGAAACCGGGTCGGCCTGGGGCGCACGGCCCAGCGGCGCCAGGGCCGTCGCGGTCGCCGGCGCGGCCGGGGTCAGCGCGGTCGGGCGGTTGTCGTCGGGACCGCGCGCCGCCCGTAGCGCGGCGCCAATGGCGGCCGTCAGTTGCGGGCGCGGCGTCGTGACGACCGGGACCCGCAGGTGCCCGGACAACCTCGTGGTGACCGCGGGGACATTCGCGCCGCCGCCCACCGAGACCACCGCCACGAGATCGCGAATGTCGTTGCGGCGCAAGGATTCCTCCAGCACGGCTACGAAGTTGTTCAGCGCGCCGCGGATCGCGTCGTCGAGCTCGTTGCGGGTGATGCGGACGTCGGCGCGCATCCCCTCGTCGGAAAGGGTGGTCACCGTGTTCGACGAGAGCTGCTCCTTGGCGCTGCGGCAGCCCGTGCGCAGGCGGCTCAGCGAGCCGATCGCCGAGGTGCCCGATGGATCGAGCGCACCCGTGCTCGGCATGTTGGCCATGACGGCGGTCAGCAGCGCCTGGTCGATCATGTCGCCGCAGAAGTCGTGATGCCGCACGGTCGGGGCGACGGGCTCGTCGTTGGCGGCGTCCATCAGCGTGATGCTCGTGCCGCTGCCGCCGAAATCGCAGACGGCCACGGTCCCGCGCGCGGGAATGCCGGGGCTGGCCCGCACCGCGGACAGCGTCGCGGTGGCGTCGGGAATCAGCAACGGCGGCCGTGCGCGATCCGACCATTCGGCCACCCCGCTCAGCGCGGCGCTCAGCGCGTCCACCGACTTGGCGGACCAGTGTGCCGGGTGGGTCACCGCGACGCTTTCGGGCAACGGGCGCCCGCCGGTGGCGGCGTAGGCGAGGGCGCGCAGCCCGTCGGCGACCAGAGCGTCGCTGCGGTGCACCGAGCCATCGGCGGCCACGATGCCCACCGGGTCCCCGACCCGGTCCACGAAGTCGGTGATCACCAAGCCCGGCTCGTCGAGTCTGGGATTTTCCGAGGGCACGCCGACCTCGGGCGGGCGTTGACGGTAGAGGGTGAGAACCGGCTTGCGGATGATCGCAAGGTCTGCGGTCACGGCCGCCAGGTTGGTGGAACCAATCGACAAACCCAGCGCCGGTGTAGCTCTGTCGGCCATCTACCCATCCCCGTATTCAGCGGCACTGCTCATTGTGCCGCTGATTCCTATAGCCGTTCAAAGCGTCTGCTATGCGTGAGCTGTGCGACTCCGGGGCCGCGGCTGTGCGACCCGCTCAGCGAATGGCGCCCGCCCCGGCGATCAGCGGGAGGTCCAGCGGCGTGACCCAGCCCGGCCGCAGGTCGTTGACCGCCGGAACCGCGTTGAGGGCCCGCATCCCCGTCGCCAGGCATCCCGCGGTCGCCGCGTCCCGCCCCGAACCGTCGGTGAACCGAAACGCGGTCTCCTGAAAGATGCTCGGGGTCCCCTCGATGTCCACCCGGTAGACGTCGTTGTCGTGGCCCGACGGCCAGTCGGGGGCGGCGTCGAGGCCGATGCGGTTGACGTGCTCGAGCTGAATGCGCGTCTCCCCCTTGTAGACCCCGTTGATGGTGAACCGGACGGCGGCGACATGCCCGGCCTTGATGACGCCCTTCGCCGTCGTGCGCTCCGTCGGGGTCACCCATTTGTCCCAGGTGGTGGTGATCTCGTCGAGCATGATGCCGGCGGCGTGGGCGATCATCGGGACGGTGGCGCCCCACGCGAAGATCAGCATGTTGGAGTCTTCGAGCAGCGGGCTGTATTCGGGTTCGCGACCGATGCCCATCTCGACCTCGTAGTCGCCCTCGTAGTTGGTGTAGTCCAGCAGCTCCGACGCCCGCACCCGGCGCACCTCCGAGCACAGGCCCATCAGCGTCATGGGAAACAGGTCGTTGGCGAAGCCGGGGTCGATGCCGGTGGTGAAGCAGGACGATTCGCCAAGCTCGCACGCCTCGGTGATGGGCTCGATCCAGTTGGGCGGGTTCAGGTGCATCGTCGGCCACACCCAGGGCGTCATCGCCGTCGAGCACACGTCGATGCCGGCCCGCAGGAAACGGGTGATCAGTGCGATGTTGTCCTTGGCGTGCATCGCCGTCGGGCCGTAGTGCACCAGGGCGTCGGGCTTGAGCGCGATCAGGGCGTCGACGTCGTCGGTCGCGGTGATGCCCACCGGTTCGGGCAGCCCGCAGATGTCGCCGACGTCGCGGCCGACCTTGTCGGGGTTGCTGACGCCGACGCCGACCAACTCGAACAGCGGATGCTTGACGATCTCCGCGATCACCATCCTGCCGACGAACCCGGTACCCCAGACCACCACGCGCTTCGAGCCGCTTTCCGACATACCCACTTTCCGACCACCTCATCCCATTTCAGCCCCCGGTTCACCCTAAGCATTGCCGAAGGTGGCATCTAGACCAGGAATGGCGGTGATGACACGATGTGGAACCATGACCAGTCATCTCAGGGGGCCCGCGGTCTTGTTCGCTCTCGGCGTCGGGTTCGCCAATTTCTGCGGTGGGACCGTCGCCGGCGTGGCCGGCGCGAACGAGAACCCCCAAGTCCGCTACGAGGTCAGCGGCCCGGGCGTCGCGGAGTACATCTCCTATCAAACCGACGGCGGCCAGCAGCGCGCGGTCAACGCGAAGCTGCCGTGGTCGACGCAGTTCACCGGCTTCGGTGGCGAGGTGTTCGTGCTCAGCGCCCAAGGCCCGGGACCGATCAACTGCAAGATCCTGATGGACGGCAACGTCGTCAGCGATGCGACGGCAACGGTGGGGGCGCCGGCCAGGACCGTCTGCACTCACTGAGAGGGGTTCTGCCGTGCCACTCACGACCGGTATCGCGACCCGAGTGAACGGGGCGCCACCGCCCGAGGTGCCGCTCGCCGACATTCATCTCGAGTCGCTGGAGTTCTGGGGGCGCGACGACGACTACCGCGACGGCGCCTTCGCCACCTTGCGCCGCGAAGCGCCGATTTCGTTCTGGCCCGCCGTCGAGTACGAGGGGTTCGAGGCCGGCCCCGGGTATTGGTCGCTGACCAAGCTGGACGACGTGCACTATGCGAGCCGTCATCCGGACGTCTTCAGCTCCGCCGGCGGCATCACGATCGGTGACCAGATGCCGGAGCTGGCCGAGTACTTCGGTTCGATGATCGTGACGGACGATCCGCGACACCAGCGGCTGCGCTCGATCGTCAGCCGGGCGTTCACCCCGAAGGTGGTGGCCCGCATCGAGGCGTCGGTGCGCGAGCGGGCGCACCGGCTGGTGGCATCGCTGATCGCCAACCATCCCGGCGGCGAGGCCGATCTGGTCAGCGAGCTCGCCGGGCCGCTGCCGTTGCAGATCATCTGCGACATGATGGGGATCCCCGAGGAGGACCATCAGCGCGTATTCCATTGGACCAACGTGATTCTCGGGTTCGGCGACCCGGACCTGTCGACCGATTTCGAGGAGTTCACCCAGGTGTCGATGGACATCGGCGCCTACGCCACGGCGCTCGCCGAGGATCGCCGCGTCAACCACCACGACGACCTGACGACCAGCCTGGTGGAGGCCGAGGTCGACGGCGAGCGGCTGACGTCGCAGGAGATCGCGTCGTTTTTCATCCTGCTGGTGGTCGCGGGCAACGAGACGACGCGCAACGCGATCAGCCACGGCGTGCTGGCGCTATCGCGCTACCCCGCCGAACGGGACAAGTGGTGGACCGACTACGAGGCGCTGGCCCCCACCGCGGTCGAGGAGATCGTGCGGTGGGCCTCCCCGGTGGTATACATGCGGCGCACCCTGACCCGGGACATCGAGCTGAGTGGCGTCAAGATGGCGGCCGGCGACAAGGCCGCGCTGTGGTACAACTCGGCCAACCGCGACGAGTCAAAGTTCGCCAACCCGTGGATGTTCGACGTGGCCCGCGACCCCAATCCGCATCTCGGCTTCGGCGGCGGCGGCGCCCATTTCTGCCTGGGCGCCAACCTGGCCCGCCGCGAGATCAGGGTGGTGTTCGACGAGTTGCGGCGCGAGATCCCCGACATCGTCGCGGTCGAGGAACCCTCGATGCTGCTGTCGCAATTCATCCACGGCATCAAGAGGTTGCCGGTCGCGTGGACTCCCAGGAGCTGAGACCTTGAGAAGGTTCGTTCTGGGCGTTGTTTTCGCGGTGGCCGCATTGACCCTGGCGCCGTCCGCCCACGCCGGCATGGTGCTGGGCAACTACAAGCTGAACACCAACCGCGATCCCGGCCACGAGTGGCTGTGGGAGATCCGCCAGTGCCAGGCCGAGCGTCCGGGATGCGTTCACATTTCGGCGGTTCCGCAACCCAACGGGCAGGCGGCGCCGTACGACGGTGAGGCGTTTCTGTCCGACGGCCGCTACACGATGGCCGTCGACGTGCCCGATGGCGTGCGGTGCGTGGTCGCATTCTTTCCGTCGCACGACGTCTATACCTGGGACGCGGTGACGCTGGCCGGTTCGGTGGAGTCGACGTTCGCGACGGGTTGCGGCGGCTCGCCCGGCGGGGTGAACACGTACCCCTTCTCGCTTCAGCGGTGGTAGCGGCTCCCGGGAGGCATACCGCACCTTCAAACACGGTGGCGCATCTGCTACCAAACTCGGCGCGAGGGTTACCCTCTGTCCGAAGGCATCCCGCGGGTCTATCGTGACCACCGTGACCGACGTGACCATTCCCGCGTTCCCCGCTCCCGAGGTGCTCGCCGCCCGCGAGAAGCTCGTGCTCGACCACTTCCACGACGAGGTCCGCCAGGCCTGGGACGACGTGCTGGCAACATTCCCGCATCCGCGCTACGAGCTGATCCCGCAGATGGTGGTCCACGACGGCGACGAGGCGGTGCGCGGCTACTACGTCTACACCCGGACCGCGTTTCCCGACCAGGACCACGAGATCATCGCGCTGCGGCACAGCGCCGACGCCGTCATCGTCGAGTTCTGGTTGATGGGCACCCATCGCGGCTACCTGGGCAGGGTTCCGCCCACCGGCAGCCGGTTCCGGGTCCGCATGACCGCCTACTTCGTTTTTGACGACGCCGAAACCCTTGTCTGCGAACGCATCTACTTCGACACGCTGACCATGATCAAGCAGCTGCTCGGCGGGTTGGACATGAAGAAGCCGGCGAACTGGCTGCTGGCCGCGCGCTGCGTGCGCGGGTTCCTGTCGATGTCGTCGGAAAAGCCCGACCCCGCACTGACTTCCGCGTAAACTGCGGCGATGCGGGTCCTTCAGGCGGTGTGCGTCGCGGGCGCGGTCCTGGCCACCTGCTTCCCGGTCATAGCGGGCACCGCGACCGCCTCCCCCACCAGCTCGCACACCGTGAAATGGATCGATCTACAGGTCGGCGACTGCGTGGCCGACCTGCCGCCGCTCGACCTGAGCCGGGTGACGGTCACCGTCGTCGACTGCGCGACAGCGCATGTGGCCGAGGTGTATCTGCGCGCCCCGATGGCCGTCGACAAGGCCGTCGCCATCGTCGCCAACAAGGACTGCAACGCCGGATTCGCGCCCTACACCGGCCGTTCCGTCGACGGCAGTCCGTTCACGATCACGTTTCTCATCGACTCGAACCAGGATCGAACCGGCGCCGACCCCACCCCGAGCACCGTCATCTGCCTGCTGCAGTCCGCCAACGGTCAGCAGCTGACCGGGTCGGCGCGCCGCTAGCAGCCGAGTTGTGTTGCGAGGTCACCGAAGTCGGACGCGTTGACGTCGAACTCGTCCGAGTAGGCCACGTCGGCGTCGCCGTCCGCCCCGAACTCCAGCGGGCGCGCGACGAAGGCGGTCGCGAAGCCGAGTCGGCCCGCGGCGCGGATGTCGTACTTGTGGCTGGCCACCATCATGATCTCGCCGTGGTCCAGGCCCAGGTACGTCGCGGCCAGGTGATAGATCGCCGGATCGGGCTTGAACACCCCGGCCATCTCCGCGGCGAAGATCGCATCCCAGAGCAGGCCCGCGCGCTTGGAGAGGTTCACCACCGCCGACACGTCGGCGTTGGACAGCGTGGCCAGCGTGTAGACGCTTTTCAGCCGCGCCAACCCGGGCACCACGTCGGGCCACGGCCGCAGCCGCTGCCAGGCCAGGGTGAGCTCGTCGCGGTCGGCGCCGGAGAAGCCCGCGATGCCGCAGTCGTCCAGGACGGCGTCGAGCGAGCGGCGATACACCGAGTGCACGGAGACCCATCCGCTCCCCTGCGCGCCCTCGAGCGCCGCGAAGTAGCCTGCGCGCCAACGCCGTACCAGCTCGGACCAATCGGCTCCAGGGTGCCGTCCCGCGCTGATCCGCGCCGCCTCGTCGCACACGGTCGAATGAAAGTCCGTCGCCGTGCCCTGCACGTCGAACAACAACGCCTTCACCACAAGCCTCATCATGCAGGTTAAAATCTGCGGCGTCGAAACACTTGACCTTCCATCCCGAGGCGAGGGAATTCGTGGCCGAACCTGACGAGCGCGAGCCCGACTACCGCTTCACCCTCGCCAACGAGCGAACTTTCCTGGCCTGGCAGCGCACCGCGCTGGGGTTGCTCGCCGCGGCGGTCGCGCTGGTGCAGCTCGTTCCCGAGCTGACCGTCCCCGGCGCGCGGCGCGCGCTCGGCGTCGGGCTTGCCGTGCTGGCGACCCTTACCAGCGGAATGGGGCTGGTGCGCTGGCGGCAGGCGGATCGCGCCATGCGGCACGGCGACCCCTTGCCCCGGCACCCCACCCCGGCCTACCTGGCGGTGGGGCTTAGCGTGGTCGGACTCGTCGCCATCGGGCTGGTGCTCGCCAAGGCGGTCATGGGTTGAGCGAGCCCGCGGATCGGACGAGCCTGGCCTGGACGCGGACGTCGTTCGCCTTCCTGGGCAACGGCGCGCTGCTGACGATCAGGAACCTGCGTGGCCCCGTGGGGCTCAAGGAGTTGCTCCCCGCCCTGCTGGCCGGCGCGGTTGCGTTGCTGACCTACTTGATCGCCCTGCGGCGCCAACGCGTGCTGCAGGAACACGCGACCCCGGAGCGAGTGACGCCCCGCCGCCAGGTGTACGTCATCGGCACCGCGGTGGTGATGCTCGTCGTCGCCACCACGGTCGGCCAGTTGATCTAGGCGATGATGTAGTCGCTGAGCGGGAAGCTCGACGCCTCCCGCACGGCGTTTCCCGTCGATGTCGGCCGCAACAGCGCCGCTTCGCCGCTGTGGTTGAAGTAGTACGACCTCGACCCGGCGCAGTCGCCGGCGTAGAACACCGTCTTGTCCAGCAGTCGGGTCATCCGATCGAGGAACCGCGCGTTGGCCTCTTCGGTGACCTCGAAGGTGGTTGCGCCCCTGCGCTTCACCTCGCCGAGCAGCCGGTCTATGTGCCGCATCTGGTACTCGATGGTGTTGAAGAACGACAGCCCGGAAAACGCGTACGGGCTGGCCAGGCTCACGAAGTTGGGGAAGTACGGCATGGACACGCCCTGGTATGCCTGAAACCTCGTGTCGCGCCACCACTTTCCGAGGTTGCGGCCCTGACGGCCGACCACCTCGAGGGCCGGGAAGTTGGCGTCCCACAGGTCGAAGCCGGTGGCCAGCACCAGGGTGTCGACGACCGTCTTGCGCCCGTCGGCGGTGACGATGCCGTCCGGCTCGATGCGCTCGATCGGGTTCGTCTCCAGGTGCACGTGCGGTTTGGTGAAGGCCCGATAGTAGTGGTTGGACCAGGTCGGCCGCTTGCATCCGAAGTCGTAGTCGGGCGTCAGTTTCCGCCGCAACTCCTTGTCGCGGATCGAGACGAAGCGGTAGATCTTCGCCAGGTCGGCCGCGGCGATGTTCAGCCGCCGGGACCCGCGGTAGTGCAGCACGCCGACCACCGTGATCGTTTCGAAGAGGAGGTCGGTCAGCCAACGCACGGCGCGCTGTGCGAGGGGCAGGCGCGCGAACAGGCGCCGCACCGACGGTGGGAACGCGAAATCGACCTTGGGCACGACGTGGATCGGGGTGCGTTGGTAGACGGTGACCTCGGCGGCCTCCGCGGCCATCTCGGGGATGAGCTGCACGGCGCTCGCGCCGGTCCCGATGATCGCGACGCGATGACCGGCGCAGCGGTAGCCGTCCTCCCACGCCGCGGAGTGGATGACCTTGCCGCCGAAACCGCCGATACCGGGGATCTCCGGAGCGCGCTTCTGCGACAGAAAGCCGGTCGCGGTGATGAGGAAGCGGGCCGTCAGGCATTCGCCGCCGGCCAGCGACACCCGCCAGAGCTGGGCGTCCTCGTCCCACTGGGCGCCCTCGACGCTGGTGTTGAACCGCATGTGGCGGCGGATGTCGTATTTGTCGGCCACGTGTTCGGCGTAGCGCTTGATCTCTGCACCCGGCGCGAACAACCGTGACCAGTTCGGGTTGGGCTCGAACCAATACGAGTAGGTGGTGGCCGGGATGTCGACGGCGACCCCCGGGTAGCGGTTGACGTGCCAGGTGCCGCCCAGGTCGGACTCGCGCTCGACGAGGACGATGTTGTCGTACCCAAGGCGTTTGAGCTGGATGGCGGCGCCGATACCGCCGAATCCGGCGCCCACGACGACGGCGTCGAAAACTTCCATTTTCACGACGCTCCCTCAAGAATTGATGCGCCGCCGCACGGCTTGCTTGCCGGCCTGCGCCCCAGGTGCCCGGGCAAAGGGGTCGGGACCAAAGCGGCCCATTCGGCCCCGACGATCACGCGAGCGTCGGTCGAACGGGCCAGCCGCACTCGCCAATCGGCGGCTCGCACAGGCTGTTTGGCAAGTTTGCTCATCACCGGCAGCCCGGTTAGGTGTGGGTGGGCGCCCTCGACGGGCGGGCTCCGCCGCCAGCGGGCATAAGGTCAAATGTCACGTCGTCGAAACCCCTTCCACCCGTGGCTGTGTCGCTATTTACCCATGCTCGGAAGCACGTTTACCCTCGCGCCACCCACCTAAACGGTGTTTTTGACACATTTGCAATTTTATTGTGATCCGCGGCGTGAGCCAACTCGATGGTCAACGTCCGCGGGCTGGCAAGAAATTCCCCGTGAAAGCTCAAGGAAACTCTCAGGTTTCGGGCCCTGCTTGGTGGGGCATTTTTGCGGCATGACCGCACGTCACATCAGCCGTTACCTTGGTTCCGCGGCAGTCGCGGCGGCCGGCCTCAGCGCTTCGGTTCTCGCGCCTGCCCTCCCCCTAGCCTCCGCCGAGTGCCCGGACGTGCAGGTGGTGTTCGCCCGGGGTACCGGGGAGCCCCCCGGCCTCGGCGCGACCGGAGAGGCGTTCGTCGACGACCTGCGCTCGCGCGTCGGCGGAAAGTCGCTCGACGTCTACCCGGTCAACTACCCGGCCAGCAACGACTGGAACACCGGCCTCGACGGCATCCGCGACGCCGGCGCGCACGTCGTGTCCATGGCGCACGACTGCCCCAACACCAAAATGGTGCTGGGCGGCTACTCCCAGGGCGCGGCCGTGATGGGCTTCGTCACCTCGGCCGCCGTGCCCGACGGCGTCGATCCCGCCACGGTGCCCAAACCCCTGGACCCGTCCGTGGCCAACCACGTGTCGTCGGTCGTGCTGTTCGGCATGCCGAACGTCCGCGCGATGAACTTCCTCAACGAGCCTCCGGTCGCCATCGGCCCGCTCTATCAGCCCAAGACCATCAAGGTGTGCGCCCCCGAGGACCCGGTCTGCTCCGACGGCATGAACTTCGCCGCGCACAACACCTATGCGGCCGACGAGCAGATGATCGACAAGGGCGCGGAGTTTGCGGCCGGCCGCCTTACCGGCTCCGGCGCACGGGCGTCCGGCGCAAGAATGGCCGGGGCTTCCAGCGGGGGCTTCGGCGGCTGAGCAGCCGGCGACATCGCGTCGCCGGTTGGCGCAGGCGAATGACTTTCGTCCCTGGCGTACCACCGGGTGCCCGGCGTCAACTGGATGCCGAAAGGGGTGCTCGTGGCGATCGACAAGCGAATCCGTGGACTGCTTCTGGTGGTGTTCGCGGTCCTGGGCTGGCTGGTGTTGCTGCCACGGATCGCCAGGCGTCACCGGGACGCGGTGTTCAACCGGAGCGGGTTCAAGAAGTTCCTGAGGACCTACAACGGCATGACCTGCAAGATATCCGGGACCCGGCGATCGTCCTGGGGGATGTTGACCCACGTCGGCCGGCGCAGCGGGCAGGTGTATCAGACGTCGCTCGGCACCGTTGACTACGGCGACGGCTTCCTGTTGCCGTTAGGCTACGGGCCGCGCACCGACTGGTACCGAAACCTGATGGCGGCGGGGACGGGCACGCTTGCCTGGAAAGGACGCACCTATCGGCTCGAGCGGCCCGAGCTGATCTCCGGGCCCGAGGCGATGCGAGCCTGGCCGCTCACGTCCCGGACGCTGTTGCGGCTGGCGGGGATGCACGAATTCGTGTGGCTGCACCAAAGCGTCGAGGGAGCCACCGAGCGGCTCACTCCAGCAACGCAACACGCGACACGGTGAAGGCAACAACGCTGCCTGTCCCCTCGGGGGTCGAGGACCGTGATGTCCGCGTTCAGGGCATCCGTACACGGGTGTTCGAGGTTGACCCCCACAACAACGCCACCCCGTTGATACTGCTGCATGGCGGCGGCGTCGACTCGGCGCTCGTGTCGTTCGGTTCGGCGCTGGTTGCCCTCGGACAGCGCAGGCGGGTCATCGCTCCCGACCTGCCCGGATACGGCGAAACCGAGTTCCCCGAGTCGGAATTCTCCATCCCTTGGTACGGCGACTGGGTCGAAGATCTCAGAGATAGCTACGGCTTCGATCGGGTGGACCTCGGAGGGCTGTCGCTCGGCGGATGGATCACGCTCGAAATGGCGATCGGCCACCCCGCCGTGGTGCGCCGCATCGTGGCGATCAATCCCGGCGGCATCACCGAAGAGTTCAAGTTCATGCGCACCGCCGAGTGGGTCGCCAACCATCCTTGGGTGGCGCACCGAATCAATGGGCTCTCGGTGAGCCTGGGCCGCAGGCTCGTTCGCATGCAACTGCGCGCCAGTCTGGGCATCAAGCAAGCCTCGGCGCTGACCGACGAACTGGTCGACGCGGTCATCGTCAGCGGCAAGCGCCCACACGCGGGCGAAGCGTTCGCCGCCACGCAACGATGGGCGTTCAGCGTCGGACCCGGGGCATTGTCGCTCGTGTCCAGGCTGCCGCAGATCGGAGCCAAGACGCTGATAATCGCCGGCCGCAATGACCGGCTGGTGCCGGTGGCGGATTCGATTCGAGCCTCCCAGCTCGTCCCGGACGGAGGCGTGCTGGTTCTCGAATCCTGTGGCCACTGGCTCGTGCGCGAGTGCCCCACCGAGTTCGTTCGCGCGGTGGATCAATTCCTGGACACCGCTTGACGATTCGGCTTTTGCGCTAACCGGTCGGCGCTTTGGCGTTGAGGAATGCGACGATCCCCTGCGTGACGGCGGCGGCGTACTTCGCCCGGCCGTCGGCGCTTTCCATCCGGGCGGCCTCGTCGGCGTTCTTCATGTTGCCCAGCTCGACCAGGACGGCCGGGTACTCGGCCAGGTTCAGCCCGGCGAGGTCGTCGCGCCCGTACAGGCCGTCCGACCCGATGTAGGTGGCCGGGTGAAACCCCGCCTGCACCAAGGCATCCCGCATCGTGTGGGCCAACTGCACCGACGGGCCGGACTGGGAGTCGTTCAACGGCGGCGCCGAGTAGTTGACGTGAAATCCCGAGCCGGACGGAGGCCCGCCGTCGGCGTGGATGCTCACGATCGCGTCGGGCTGCATCGCGTTGGCCAGCGCCGCGCGTTCATTCACGCAGGGGCCGGCGGAGGCGTCGTTGTCGCGGGACAGCTGGGTGCGAACGCCCATCGAGTTGAGCTGACCGCTGATCAGCCCGACCACCGCCCACGTGAACGCGTGCTCCGGGTAGCCGTCGTCGGACGCGGTGCCCGAGGTGTTGCACAGCTTGGTGCCGCCGCGGCCGTTGGGCACCTGCCGGCTGGTCGACGCATCGTTCACCGCGTTGTGGCCCGGGTCGAGGAACACCCCCATCCCCGCGACACCGGCTCCAGCGCGTGGGGCGTCAACCAGCGCGTTGGCGCCGAGCAGGGCCGGCGCGACGGCGGCATATCGGAAGACGTCGCGCCGCGTGACGGATCGCGGCCAACCGGGGTCATTCACTCGCGCAAGGGTAACAATCGCTTCACCCGAGCCCGCTCCGGATAGAGATAGTGCATCAGCTGGGCGCCCTCGGCCCCGTAGATGCCCCGGTCGTCTCCGCGCAGCACCCAGCGGTGCTGCTGATCGGCGCGGAAGCGGACGGCGGCCCGTTCGGCGGTCCGAAGATCGGCGCGCCTGCGGCCCTCGCGCACCACCGCGCGAGCCACGAAGAACAGGCCGACCAGTGCCGCCGCCCCGGCGATCACCCACAGGAGCTTGATGATCACCCAAATAATCAGCGCCAGTCCCAACAGCCCGGCGAACCCGCCGCCGGAGCTCGCCCTCGAACCACTCATGCCCACACGGTAAAAGGCCCCACCGACAGCTATGGTTCGTCGACGGCGACCGCCAGGGCGGCACCGACGCTCTTCAGGAACGTCGTCGGCACGCTGTAGCCACACGTCACCATCCGCAGCCTGCCCTCGTAGGTGGTGATCCCGGTGACGTACTCGCCCTCGGTCTGGCTTTGCACCACCGGCCCCCAGACCGCGGTCGGGCGCACCGGGCCCGTGTCGTCGAGGTGCTGCACGCCGAGGTTGCTGATGAGCATGTCGAACGGGCACACGCGGGTGAAAAGCTCCTCGGCGTGGCCGACTTCGGCGTCGGGCGCCATCGCCTGCCGGATGGCAAGCGACGCGGTGAGAATCCCGCGCGCCGATCTGGCCGCTTCGAGGTGCGTAGTCGTCGCGCGGGCCTGCGCCCAGAACGGCGCGCCGTCCCACGGGGACAATCCGGTCCACGTCGCCTGGATGTAGAGCCCGCAGTCCCCCTCGACGCCGGCCAGCGCGCGGAAGTTGATGGGGTTGAGCACCCGCACGAAGTCTTCGCCGCGCTCGGTGGACCGCACTCGGCACATCGCCACCACCAGCGCCGCGTGCACCGTGGTGCGTTCCGCGCGGCAGCGCTCGACCAGTCTCGCGGTGTCCACGTCCGTCATGGTCATGGTGTGCACGTTGGTCAAGGCGCCGTCGAAGGGGCGGATGGTGGTCGGCGTTCGCATCCTCGGATCGTCGGGCAGCTCGGAAGGGTCGAACGGGTCGACGGCCCCGAGCGCGCGATCGAGGATGTGCTCTTGCGATTGCGGCACAGGCAGATTCGCCAAACCCCGGCCGTTGAGCGCGGCGATCACGTCGTTCATGACCCACACGGAGGAGATTCCGTCGGCGATGGTGTGGTCGAAGGTCAGCAGCAGCGCGCTACTTCCGGGCCCCTGCAGCAGCGCTGCCCGCATCAGGGGCGCGCGTGAACGGTCGAACGGCCGGCTCAGCTCCTCCGCCGCCGCGGCCGCCCACGACGACTCCTGAGCGCGGCGGACCGTCAATTCGATGGGTGCGACGGTCGCCGCGCGATAGAAGCCGAGACGGATGCCGGGACGGTCCTCGATATGTGCTGACAACAAGGGATGTCGCCGCTGCACGGCGGCAAGCGCCGGCCGCAACCGGTCCGCGGTGAGGATTTCGCCGAACTCCGCGACCAGCAGGAAGTGAGCGGGATTGCGCTCGCTGTAGCGGTAGAAAAGCCGTTCCATGGCTGCAACGGGACGAACGCTTCTGATCACCAAGTCTCCAAACGTCATTGGGCACTGCGACACGATGCACACGGATCGCACGGACACTCGGTTCACGCAATGCGCGAAAACATTTGGCATTTAACCCAATTGTTTCTTCCTCGCCCATCACGCCCTATGCTCAGCAAATGATCACGAGGCACAGGTTCACGACGCTCGCGCTGGTCGCGCCCGCCGCGGCCGCGGCGTTCATTGCATCGTCGGCAACCGCGCGCGCAGACGGGCAGAACTTTCAGTCCCCGACGGGAAACATTTACTGCGTCATCGGCACGACCGGTGTCGCCTGCGACATCCGCGATTTCAGCTATCAACCGCCGCCACCACCGGAGTGCGGCAAGCACCTCGCCTGGGG
The DNA here is from genome assembly GCF_900157385.1 of Mycobacterium terramassiliense. Lineage (GTDB taxonomy): Bacteria > Actinomycetota > Actinomycetes > Mycobacteriales > Mycobacteriaceae > Mycobacterium > Mycobacterium terramassiliense. The sequence goes on along the minus strand of NZ_LT717701.1, from coordinate 2,740,677 downwards.
CAGCCGGTTCAGCCTCACACCCGGCAACCCGGCCGCCATCGAGTGTCACGGCGATACCTTGCAGGTGCCCGGCGAGCAGACGCTCAACTACGGGCAAACCATCTCCGCGGGCACGCTCACCTGTGAGAGCCAGTTCTCCGGCATGAAATGCACCGACAGCAGCGGGCACTATTTCCGCGTGTCGCGAGACTCCTTCGACCTCGGCTGACGGCCCCGGCCATCACGCGTCAGTCGGCGTGGGAGCGATTCTCCGACTAGCTTTCAGCCGCCGGTCAACGCCTGTGCCGCGGCGCGGAACATGGTCTGCTTGATCGCGCCGAGCGTGCCGGGGTCCTTACCGGCCAGCGGGCGCAGCAGGTCGGTCGCGGCGGCGGTCACCGCCCCTTCGTCCGCGGTGGTGTCGACGATGCCGAACTCGGCCGCCTCCGCCCCGCCGAACCGCCGCCCTGTCGTCATCGACGCCACCGCGGCGCGCGGGGTGAGCTTGGCCTGGATCAGCGCGGCCATGCCGTCGGTGAACGGGATGCGGATGTCGACCTCGGGAAAGCAGAAGTACCCGCGATCGGCCCGCATGACCCGCACGTCGTGGGCCATGGCCAGCATGGCCCCGGCGCCGAAGGCGTGCCCGGTGACCGCGGCGGCGGTCGGCGCCGGGAACGTCAGGACCCGCGCCAACAGGGCCTGCACCCGGGCGACGTAGGACTGCCCCTGTTCGGCGTGCGCGGCGAGCCAGTCCAGGTCCAACCCGTTGGTATAGAACTTGGCGCCCCCGGTGGTGACCACGCCCTGCGCGCCGGCCTTTTCGACCTCGTCGAGTTGGGCGTTGACGGTGTCGAGAAACCCTGGCGAGAAACGGTTTTCGTCGTCGCCCAAGTTGACGACGGCGATCTTGTCATCCCAGGTCAGTGTCGGTGTCATGTGGCGTTCCCTTCTCTGTTTCTGCGTCGTGGCGGTGGCGCGCCTGCGGCCAGGACGGCGCGGACGGCGGCTCTGAGGCGTTCCCGCGCGTCGTGATCCCTGATTCGGTTGTGGCGCAGCAGGATAGCGGTCGGCAGGTCGACGACGCATGTCGTGACGACGTCGACGGCCGCGGCGTCCCTGCGGTCCCACAGGGCGCGGGCCAGCCGAATCATGGTGTCCACCAACAGCCGGTCCAGGTCGCGCAGTTGCGTGGCGATCTCGGTCGGGGTTTCGGGGCCTAGCAGCTCCTCGCGGCGCACCATCAACAGCAGCCGCGAGGAGTCCGGATGCTCGTCGGCGAACACCGCGGGCGCCTCGGCTGCGGCCACCACCGCGGCGACGGCATCGCCCGCCGGCGCGGCGTCGATCAATTCGCCCTGCGCGCTGAGGAATCGGTGCCCGGCGCGCAACCAGGCCCGGCCGACCAGGCCGGCGCGGGAACCGAAGGTGTGATAGACCGCGCCGTTGGACACGCCGGTCGCGTCGCTGAGCGCGCGGATAGTGACCGCGGCGGGCCCGGATTGCACGGCTAACCGCTCCACGGCATCGAGGATCTGATCCTGGCCGTGGACGCGGGGGCGGGGCACCCCAACACAGTAACAGAGCATCTGCTCTTTTACTACCGTACTATTTAGTATGTTAGGGTCGCCGGGTGCACGGGGTCACCGACGAATTCGTCGCAGGGCTGGCAGAGCGCGCCGACGAGGCCGAGCGGCTGCGTCGGCTGCCCGCGGCCACGGTCGGCGAGTTCCGGCAGACGGACCTGTTTCGGCTGTTGCTCCCCGCCCGGTTCGGGGGCCTTCAGGCGCCGTTTCCCGAACTGCTGCAGCCGATTCGGCTCATGGCCCATGGGTGTGCTTCCAGCGCGTGGACGCTGGGTTTCTATGCGCTGCACAACTGGCTGCTGTCGCTGTTCGACCCGCGGGCCCAGGAGGAGGTGTTCGCGTCGGGGCCGGTGCTGGCGCCGGCTCCCCTGGCCCCCACCGGCCGCGGCAGCCCGGCCGACGGCGGGGTGCGCCTGACGGGCCGGTGGTCGTGGGCGACCGGCGCGATGGACGCCGACTGGCTGATCGTCGGGGCCCTCATCGAGCGGCCGGACCGCATCGACCCGTCGCTGCTGCTGGTGCCCGCCGACCGGGTCGAGGTCGTCGACACCTGGCACACCGCGGGCATGCGCGGCACCGGTTCCCACGACGTCGTCGTCACCGACACCGTGGTTCCCGAACACCGCATCGTCGCCGTCGCGGACATCTACGGCGGGACGGCGCCGGGGGCGCGGTTTCACGACGCACCGACGTACCGCTGGCCGCTGGTGCCGGCCCTGGCGCTGACTGCGTCGATGCCGGTGCTCGGCGCCGCCGAACGGGTGACCGAACTGTTCGCCGAACGGCTGGGCGCACGCGTCCTCGCGTACAGCGGTGTGGCGCAAAAGGATCAGCCCGCCGCGCAGATCCGGCTCGGCGACGCGCGGGTGCGGCTGCGCGCGTTGCGGGCGCTCGTCGCCGACACCGCCGAGGGTATCGAGCGCATCGTCGCCGGCGGCGAACGGGTGAGCCGATCGGTGCGCGCCGACGCGCGGCTGGCGGCCGCGCACACCGTGCACCAAAGCCGGGCAATCATCGCCGACCTGCTCGAGGCCTCCGGCGCCAGCGCGCAGTTCCTGTCGAACCCGTTGCAGCGGGCCAAGCGCGACGTGGACATCGCGGCGGGACACGTCGTCTTCGACTACGACATGAGCCGGGAGCTGGCCGGGGCGTTGGCGATTGGGGCGAAGATCTCGCCGATCGCGATGGTCTAGTCGGCCAGCATGAGGTCCAGCAGCCGCTCGTGTTGCGCGGCCTTCTGCGCCGCGGCGGCCGAACCGGCGAGGTGCAGCAGCCCGATCCCGGCCGCGAACGTCAGCTCCGCGCGCAGCTTGGCGTCCGCGGGGCCGAAACCGTAGTCGGCGTAGGCCTTCGTCACGGAGCGCAGCAGGCGCCGGTCGGCCGCGCGGATGCTGGCGGCGGCGACGGGGTCGGTGCGCGCCCATTCGCGCATCGCGCGTTCCAGCATCCAATGCTGGGGGCTGACCAACGCAATCATCATGGCCGACAATCGTTCCCGTGGCGGCAGCGACTCGAGTTCGGACAGGGATCGGCGGTCCTTATCCAGGAAAGCGTTCCAGGATTCGACCAGCTTGGCCCGGTAGCTGTCCATGTCCTCGAAGTGCCAGTAGAAGCTACCGCGGGTGACGCCCGCCTGCTGGCAGAGGCGATCGACCTTGAGCGCGCGCACCCCGTCCTCGGCGAGCAGGGCGTAACCGGCCTCCAGCCAATCCTCGACGGAAAGACGGGGGCTCCGGGCCATCGTGCAAGATTATCGTCGTCGACTCAGCCCTGCTGAATGTTGTTGTCGTATCCCGAGTCGGTGACCTTCGGGGCGCCCGAGTGGTAGGTGATGTTGTTGCCGTACCCGGAGACGGTGATGGCATCGACGCTGTCGACGGTGACCTTGTTGTTGTAGCTGGAGATCGCCAGGCTGGCGCAGTGGCCGGTGACGTTGAATTCGATGCCGTAGCTGGACAGCTTCAGCTTGCCGTTGTTGCAGGCGTGGTCGATGACCGTGTTGCTGTAGCCGGTGGACTCGAGGGTGTCGGCGCTGTCGACGGTGACGTTGTTGTAGTAGCCGCCCGCGGTGACGCTGGCGCAGTGGCCGGTCACGACGTACTTGCTGTTGTAGCCGGCCAGGATGAGCCTGCCGTCGTTGCAGGCGACCTGCCGCGTCTCGCCGGTGCCGCTGAGCCGGAGCTCGCCGCCCTGGGGCACCGAGGTGGGACCGGCCGACGTCGTCCTGCCGCCGCTGCCCCTGGAGAACGAGTTGCTCGTGGACGACCGGGCGAAGAACATCACCAGGCTAATGACCGTCGGCACCACCACCGCCAGCAGGATGAGGACGAGGTACCAGGGGTAGGGCTTGCTGCGCCGCGGCGGGGCACCGAAGCCGTACGGCGAGCCGCCGGTGTAGGTCGGGCCGCTGGTGTAGGTCGGGCCGCTCGTGTAGGTCCCACCGCCCGCGTACGGCTGCGAGTTCTCCGTGTATGTGGCACCGCCCGTGTACGGGGGCGTGCTGGGCGGGGTCCGCGTGACGTCGGTAAGCTCTTGCTCCAACTCGCGGATCCGCTTTTCGGGATCGTCGTCCTTCATTTGCCACATGGTTCCATATCGGCAGCTGGCGGGGTAGGCCTCAATTTGCGGATGGTCGGGACCGCGCCCGGCGGGCGGAACCTAACGTCGACCCTTGCTTTTCGTAACCTTGTTTCGTAACGTCGATACAAATCAAAAACGGGCGAAGGAGCAGCCATGAACGGACCGGTCACCTATCGTCGCGACGAGTCCGTCGCGCTGATCACGATGGACGACGGGAAGGTCAACGCGCTGGGGCCGACGATGCTGCAGGCGCTCAACGAGGCGCTCGACAGCGCCGATCGCGGCGACGCCGGCGCGGTGGTGATCGCCGGCAACCACCGGGTGTTCAGCGGCGGGTTTGACCTGAAGGTCTTGACCGGCGGCGAGGTGCAGCCGGCGCTCGACCTGCTCAGGGCCGGATTCGAGCTGTCGTATCGGCTGCTGTCGTATCCGAAGCCGGTGGTCATGGCCTGCACCGGCCCGGCCATCGCGATGGGATCGTTTTTGTTGTGCAGCGGCGATCACCGAATCGCCGCGCACGGATACAACATTCAGGCCAACGAGGTCGCCATCGGGATGGTCCTGCCGCACGCGGCCTCGGCGGTCATGAAGCTGCGGCTGACGCCCTCGGCCTACCAACAGGCGGCCGGGCTGTCCAAGGTGTTCTTCGGCGAGACCGCGCTGGCCGCCGGATTCATCGACGAGATCGACCTGCCCGAGCGGGTGCTCGGCCGCGCCCAGGAGGCCGCCCTCGAATTCACCAAGCTCGATCCCGCCGCGCACGCCGCCACCAAGCTGCGGGCCCGCGCCGCCGCGCTCAAGGAGCTGCGCGCCGGAATCGACGGCATGCCAGCCGAATACGGAGGGCAGTAGCACCGGATGCCAAGGCCCAAGCAACGCACGCCCGAGCTTCGCGACCAACTACTGAAGGTCGCGGTCTCGACGTTGAACGAGGACGGCCTGTCGGGGTTCACCACCCGGCGGGTGGCCGCGCAGGCCGGCACCTCGGTGCCCGCGGTCTACGAGTTGTTCCAGGACAAGCGCGGGCTGCTGCGCGCGGTGTTCTTCGAGGGATTCCGGATGCTGTCGTTTCGGCTGCTCGCCGCGCCCGAGACTGACGACGCCGTCGCCGACGTGCAGCGGCTCATCCCGGTGTTTCGCCGGTTCTGTCTCGACTACCCCGCGCTGGCGCGGGTGATGTTCTCGCGACCCTTCCACGATTTCGACCCCGGCCCCGAGGAACTCGCGGCGGCGCCGTCGATGCGAGAGATCTTCGTCGGCAGGATCAAGCGGTGCACCGATGCCGGGCTGCTCGCCGGCGACCCGGTCGACATCGCGCACGTATTGCTGGCGTTGGCACAGGGTTTGGCGGTTCAGGAGGGTGGTCGCTGGCTAGGCAAGTCGAAGGCGTCGGTGAACCGGCGCTGGGAGGTTGGGGTTTCCGGGATTCTGCGGGGCTTTGCGTCCTGAGGCCTGAGTCGTCATTGACAGCCGTGGCGACTGTCTCGATACTCCGGAAGTGATCGATTTGGGGCTGTCCGGTAAGCGCGCGGTGGTGTCGGGTGCGGGCTACATCCCGGAGCGCGCGGGGCATGGCTGGTTCACGTCGTTGGCCCTCGCCGAGGCGGGCGCGTCGGTGGCCTGCATCGACATCGACGAGGCGCGCGCGGAGCAGGTTGCCGGCGAGATCGTCGGCCGCGGAGGTCAAGCCGTCCCGATCGTCGCCGACATGACCGACCCCGCGCAGGTCGGTCGGGCGATCGACGACGCCGTCGCGGCCCTGGGCGGTGTGGATGTGTGCGTCGACATCATCGGCGGGGCCACCTGGTCAAAGGTCGAGGACTTCAGCACGCAGTTGTGGGACGCGGCGATCCATTACAACCTGACCCAGGTCTTCTATCTCTTTCAAGCCGTGTCTCAGCAGATGATCGCCCAGCGCAGCGGCGGGTCGTTGGTCGCGATCGCCTCGGTCGACGGGATCGCGGCGGCGACCTACCACGCCGCCTACGGCGCCGCCAAGGCCGGCGTCATCTCGCTCGTCAAGACCTGCGCCGACGAGTTGGGGCGGTACGGCATTCGCGCCAACGCGGTCGCGCCGGGCAACGTGGGCTCCGGTAACGAGGACCTGCCGCCAAACGAGTACGCCGTCAACGGAATTAACCCGCTGGCGCCGCCGCGCGCGCACGACATCGCCAACGCCGCGTTGTTCCTGTCCTCCGAGCTGGCCGCCCGCATCACCGGTCAGACGCTGGTGGTCGACGGCGGTGCCACCAGTCGGCAGATGTGGGGGCTGCCCGAATCGATGATCCCGTCCGACCCCGAGGCCGCGCTGCCAGACTTCATGCGACCCGGGCCGTCGGGCTAGCGCTGGTGGACCGTCGGCAGCCCCGGCACCGAGCTTCTGCCCTTGAGCACGTATGGGGTGGCGATCGAGCCGATGTAGATGTCGCGCATATCGTGCCCGCCCCAGGCGATGCTGGTCGGGGCTCGTAGTAGCGCCCCGTCGAGGTCGTCGAGTACCGTTTGCGCCTGGCCGTCCGGGCTGATCGCCACGATCCTGTTGGCGAGGACGAGGGTGACCCACAGGTTTCCGTCGGCGTCGAATGCGCATCCGTCGGCCATCCCCCACCGGCGGCTTGTTTCTGGGTCGGCCAGGAAGCGGCCATGGTCCGGGCCGAACTCGTCGGGCCGCCGGTCCCCCAGCGGCGGGCCGAACCGCTGTGGCGGCCCGAGCGTTTCGCCTTCAATCGGAAACCGCACCACGTCGGCGGCGACCGTGCGGACCACGTACAGGTAGTCCTCGTTGCGGTCCAGCGCCATGCAGTTCGGGAAGTTGACCGCGTCGGCGACCACTTGCGCCGACTGGCGGTCCGGTGCGACCCGAAAGATGAACCCGTCGGGGGTGCCGCGCGCGATGGTATCGAGGAGGTCGTCTGCCATTGTGCTAACCGAACACCATAGCGCCCCAACGGAATCCACCAGCACGAAGTTCAACCATCGCAGCGGGCGTCCGTCGACGTGGTCGCTTAATATCGCGGTGATCGCGCCGGTCTGCGGGTCGAGATCCTGCAACACAGCCAGGCCCCAATTGGCCACCAGGAAGTGGCCGTCGCGGTCGAGCGCGATCCCGTTCGGCTCGCCGCCCGCCTGGCCGATACGCCGAACGGTGCTCTCGTCGATGAGTTCGGCGACAGCTGAGGCCTTATCGGAAGCGAACACCCGGCCATCAGCAGCAACCAGAACGTGTTCCGGTCGTTCCACGCCGCGCCCGATGGGATGCAAACCGGTCACCCGGAGGGTGGTCTCGCCCGTTTCGCTCATCGTGCCCCCTTGCGGACTGCTAGCAGCCCCCCACAGGCTAGCGGAGACGCCTTGAAGACGACCGTCTCTGGCAGCAAGCGAGGTGGCTCGATTGCGGCGTCTAAACAGCTCGGACAACCTGTTTCTCAATTAGGAGACCGGCACGCAGCCGGCCCGGGGGTCGTCAAATCACGACAATTCCGCCGAATTCATCCGTGCACCTCGCTAATTGGGCTCGATGCCTCCAGCTCGCGCCAGCCGGGGACGAGCGCACTCATCATCGCGGTAAAGGCTTTGCCATGGGAGCGGTAGCGCAGGTGGAGCAGTTCATGAACGACGACGTAGTCCTGGAAGGCTGCCGGCATATCGACAAGGTCGTATGCGAGCGTGATCGCACCGTCTGGCGCGCACGATCCCCACTTCGTAGTGAGCTCGGCGATCACGATGCGGGAAGGATTCACTCGAATCTTGGTCGCCCACGCCATCGCCTTGCGGGTGAGCGCTTGATCGGCAGTCAGCGGAATTTTCGGCCTTGCCACTAGACCTTCTCCAGCACAGTCATAACGCTATCGATAATCTCGGCGCAGGACTTCGCAGGCACCTGACTATCCAGCAGTGGTTTGTAGAGTCCACTGCGCAGGCGGCGCCGCTCGTCGGGATTCTGCCGCCAGTGCGGGAACTGATCCACCGCTATCTCGATGCTCATTGCGACCCGCCGGATATCGACCCTCAGCCCACGCAACGAATGCTCGGTTCTCAATGCCGAGTAAATACCGAAGGCGCGATCCGACAATCCGCTCTCCCTTGCGAACTCGCGCAGTCTGTCCTTCTCCTCCGCAATTGCCTTAAGCTCATCTAGTGCGGCAAGGCCATTGACCCTTCGTTCTTCGAGATTTCCGATGACACGGTCGGCCCTTTCTTTGATGCTCTGGAGCGCCACCGCGGCTGCCGGGTTGTCTTCCATCTCTTTGCGTAAGCCACGCAGCAGGTTGTAGACCTTCTCCTCGGGCGGTCCGTCGTCCCTGCGCAGTGCCTCTAATGTGGGGACGTCGAACGTGGCAACCTTGGTGAACCTGCCGAGACCTTCCTGAGTTGTGCTCTCCTCGATCAGGCGCTTGGTCTTGTGCTCCAGATCGGTAGTGAAGGTGGTCGCCTCGGAGTAGGCGTTTCGCACGGCCGCGTATAGAACAGATAGGCGCTTGTACGTCGCGATGTGGTCGCGCAACTCGGCTGATGGCGACAGTATTTCCCACAACGCCTCAATATCGCGGTAGTCGTCGAAAAAGTTCTTACGCTCGTCCTCTGAAACGAATTTGCCGTAAACGATGCCTTCTAGCTGCTCGTCATCGCCTTGGCCGCTCGTCACCTGCAGGTACTCGGTTGAGGCAGCGTCGATCTTCAGCAACAGATCTGCCATCAGCACATCGAGGTCTTGCAGGGCGCCTTCAACATCAGCGGAATCAAATCGCAGCGCCTTGTGAAGTTGCTTGAAGATGCCAACGAAGTCTACGACGAGACCTACCTTCTTCTGCACACCCTCGCTGTCGATGTATGGTCGGTTCACGCGCGCGAGTGCCTGCAGAAGGACGTGGTCACGCATCGGCTTATCGAGATACACCGCGTACAAGATCGGCGCGTCGTAGCCGGTAAGCAACTTGTCCGTGACGATGAGGATCTTGGGCTGTTGGTGGGCATTCTTGAACTGCCGCCGCACCTCCTTCTCGCGGTCATCGGAAAGCTGGAGCTCATGTACGTCGGGACGGTCGACGATATCGCTCGCATTCTTGCTGTAGACCACCTCGGACCACTCGGGCGGCAGCAGCTTGTCGAGCGCGCGCTTGTACTTCGCACACGTCTCACGGTCGACCGCGACGAGAAAGGCCTTGTACCCCAGCGGATCTACATTCTCCTTGAAGTGGTTCGCGACGAACTCAGCCACCTGCGCCACGCGGCTGTCAGAGCCGAGGAAGGTGCGCAGTCCGACTGCTCGCTGCAGTACCTTGTTGAGTTCATCGATGTCAGTGACGGCCTCGTCGGACGCAAGGGCGTAGAACTGCTCGTCTAAGTCCTCTGGCGCCATGGACATCGACGACGGCGCCAGCATGTACTTGATCGGCAGAGTGGTCTCGTCCTCGATCGACTCAACGATCGAGTACTTGTGCAGGTAGCCCATTTCGTCCTGTGATCCGAAGATCTGGAACGAACTTGTGCCACCGCCGTGTGCCCCGCCGACTGGGGTACCCGTAAAGCCGATGATGGTGGATTTTGGGACGGCCGCCATGAGGTATGAGCCGAGATCAGCAGCGACCGACCGGTGAGCCTCGTCGATGAAAACAAAGACGTTGTCGCGATTGGAGCTATCCTTCCGGATTGCCTCGAACTTGTGGATCATCGAGACGACCAGGCCGCGGAAGTCGGAGTCGAAGATGTCTTGCAGGTCATCCCTGCTGTTCGCACGTCGAACCGGGATGTCGTTGGCCTGCATCTCGCCGAGCAGTCTGTCGACCCACTCTTTGAGCTGGCCCTCCAGCTCGGTGCGGTCAACGACGAGGATGACGGTTGCGTGCTTGAAGCGGTCCTTCTGGCTAAGGATCAACTGCGCCGCCGTTAGCAGTGTGAAGGTCTTCCCGGAGCCCTGTGTGTGCCAGATCAGCCCCCGGTTCTTCGCCTGGTCGGCGCACCGCTCGACCACCGCATCGACTGCACCGCGCTGGTGCTCGCGAAGGACGGATTTCTTCGTTTCACCGTCTTCGACGTAGAAGAGCACCCACTCGCGCAAAGTGCGCAGGAAGTCGCGCGGCTCGAAGAACGCCTGCACGGCATCGCGATAGGACTCGTCGTTCGTGTGCTTCCATCTAAAGAGCATGCGGCGGTTGATGTTCCACGTGACGCCGTACCAGTAGTCGATCAAGTGAGTCTCGTTGTGGAGCTGCGCCTGAGCCAAGAGCTCTGGCGTCTCCATCTCGTAACGCCGGAGCTGGGTCACGGCTTTGGTAAGAGCGTCGCGGTCCTTCGGGTTCTTGTGCTCGACGATTGTGACTGGGATGCCGTTGACGACGAACATCACGTCAGCGCGGTTGCCCTTTGCCCGGGCCGGCGGCTCGATTTTCCACTCCCAGGTGACGTGCAGGGCGTTCTCGTGGGGTAGATCGAAGTCGACAACCTGAACTGGGCGGTGGCGCTGTTCGTTCTCATCGTGCCATTGACGTTCGCCCCGGAGCCAACGCAACACCTCGCGGTTGCCCTCGATCGTGGCGGGCAGCGCTTCAATGCTCTCGACGATCGCTCGGGCCTGATCCTCGGTCAGCCAAGGGTTGAACTGTCGGAGTTTGTTCTCCAGCACCTCAGGGAACAGCATGTTCGCCCGACCCCGACGCATGCCCTCGGCTTCCTCTGGCGTGAGTTGCTCCCAGCCGACGGCTGAGGCGTGCTTCACCATCGGGAACTGCACCGACTTGGCCTCGGAGATCTTGATCTGGCTCATGCGGCAGTCCCGTCGACTGACGGCAACGCACTCAGGTCGACATCGTCGACCGAAATCCCGCCGGTCATGAGTTTGTGGAGCAATGACTTAAAGAGCTGGTCAAGCACGTCGCGCTTACGGCCGAGCAGCTCGATCTTGCGGTCGAGTACGTCCAGCACCTCGACAATCTCTTGCTGCTCGACGATGGTCGGCGGCCACGGCACCGTCATCCCACGGAGGAAACCGCACGTCAGCGCCCCTTTCGTGCTACCTCCGCCGGAAGCGACTGCACGCAATTGGGCGTACTGAGTCTCAAGGTATGCGCGGACGAACTTTGGTTCAGCCTTCTCAAGATCCGTCTGAAGGTAGGCGAGGTGTTGGTTGATCGTTGCGCGGATACTGAGAACGGCCGCATTACCAAGAGTCTTGCCTTGTCCAGTGATAGCCACCAGAACCGCTCCCGGCTCAAGCACTGGCAGATGACACTCCTTGAGGGCGACGTCAGTCACGAACTGGTCTGCGTCCCGAATGTCACGGTCGTAGACCTTCGCGCTGTTGAGCCATGGGAAAGTCCCCCCGTCCCAGTAAGCACGAGTCGATCGTTTCGGGGTCGAACCATTACCGATTCGACCGAGTTCGCCCAAGGGAACAAGTTCCCAGCTCTCAGGGATTTGGCCGATATCGGTTTCCTTCTGTGCCTCCCCCCGTAGACCCCGCGTGAACAACTGCTCCATCGCGGCGGACTTCAGCTCCCGCGTCGTTGACAGCACACGCTTATTGATCCTTCTGGCCCGTTGTACGTACCTGAGGACGTCGGCAATGGCGCCCTGCTCTGCCAGCGGAGGGTGAGGAACTTCCAGAGCCTTGAGCCGGCCCGAAGACAAGTTGGGGATAGTGGTCTTGTTGCCAGCTCCTTCGAAGATCCCGAGCTGGGTGAAGGCCGACTGGAGGAAATAGACGTAGAACCGGGGGTCGACGTCAGCCGCCCGCGGCCGAAGTCGGTGCAGGTGGTTTTGGAAGGACATCGGTGCAGGGCCGCCTTCCCAGATTGCGGCCCTGCCAATCTCGCCCCCTTCGCATACCAATAGATCTCCTCGTTCGACTAGCTTGTCGGCCAGTTCACGGTCGGGGATTGCCATCTCGTCGACCTGAGCGAGGTTGATTTCATCCCAAAAAACGTTTGACGTGCGCAAGAAAGGAACCTTGTTCTCCCCGATGCGCGACGCCGCTGACATCGCTTTGCCCGCACCCACGACGAAAAGGTCGCCCAGCGACTTCGTCGGCCAGCGGGTTCCGCTCACAGTTTCACCAACATCTTCGCCAGCGCTTCGTCGGTCTCGCGGGCAACACCGTCCAACTCGGCAAGTTCCGCCAACAGTTCTTGGATCGAGCGATGGACCTGTGTGCTTGCCTGCTGAATCCACCGGCTCGGACTGAGGTTGTAGTCCGCCGAAGCGGCCTGGGAGAGGTCGATGACTGCAACCTCACCTTCGACGGCTTCACCAGCATTGAAGCGCTTCGCGAGGTCGTCCTCGTCGGCCAGGTGGTTCTTGGGCGTGCCCTTGTTGAACCGCTTGCTCGCGTTGAGCAGGGTGATCTTGCCCTTCTTCGACTCGGGCTTGCGCTTGTTGAGCACCACGATGACGCCGGCGGCCGTCGTGTTGTAGAAGAGGTTGTCGGGCAACAAGATGACGCCCTCGACGAGGTCTCGGTCGACGAACCACTTGCGGATATTGCGTTCCTTGTCTTCGTTCTTCGAGCCCGAGCCACGAGTTACGGCACCGGTGTCTAGGACGATCGCCGCGCGGCCGGTGTCCTTCAGTACCGAGAGCGTCTGCTGGAGCCAGGCCCAGTCACCCTTGCCTGACGTTGCGCCACCGTGTTTGATGAACCGGTCGTACGGGTCGTCATCGAAAATGCTTGGGTCGAAAGGCTGGTTCCACATCGGATTAGCAACGACGAGATCGAACTGGTCGAGCGATCCCGACGACGTGCGGAACTTGGGATTGATCATGGTGTCGCCGCGCCGCAAGTCGACGTCCATGTCGTGGATGATGGCGTTCATCCGGGCGACGGCGTAACTCTCGGCCTGGAGCTCTTGGCCAAACAGCTTGAGCGGAACCTTCGCGGTCGGGTCCAGCTCACGTGCGATGAGCTGGAGCTTGATGAGCAGGCCAGCGGAACCGCAGGCGTAGTCATGGCAGGTCTGTCCTGGCTTCGGCCTCACGATGCGCGCCATGAGGAATCCAACCTCGGTTGGAGTAAAGAACTCGCCGGCACTCTGGCCCGAGCCTTCTGCAAACTTCCGGAGGAGATACTCGTATGCGCGGCCAAGGAAGTCGGGCTGCACGTCGGCGAGACCCAGCCGATACCGCGGGTCGGAAAAGGTCTCGACGACGCCATTGAGCTTGGCGGGGTTGATATCTCGCTCACCGTTGCGCTCAGCCGCGAAGTCCACGACGTCGATGACTCCGGCGAGGCTCGGGTTGAATCGGACGACGGCTCGCACTGCCTTGGTGAGGTGCTCACCGATGTCGCGTGGTCGTGTAGACCGACCGCGGTCGTCGTCAGGCCAGTCGTGCTGCGCGCGTCCGCTGATGACGGCCCAACGCGCCTCGGCCGGGAGATAGAAGCGGAGGAGGTCGTGATCGTTATCCGCGATCTCCAGGGCGACGTCAGAGTCGCCGTACTCCTCGGCGAGTCGGTCGATCTCGTCGTCAAAGACATCGGAAAGGCGTTTAAGGAATAGCAGCGGCAGCAGGTAGTCCTTAAACTTCGGCGCGTCCTTCTCGCCTCGGATTGAGCAAGCGGCGTCCCACAGCATCTGCTCCATTGGCTTTGTGTTCGGAGTCGCTGGCCTAGCTTGGCGGCCACGGCGACGGGTGACTACTGCTCCACCGGCGAGCGGGGCATCGCTGGCGTCGACGCCAGCATCCTCGGCCAGAGCGTTGATCTTCGCGAGCTGGGCCCTCTGCGGCTTGCTGGAGCCGGCTTCCCACCTGTTCACCGTGGCGAAGGAGACACCGAGCCGCTCGGCCAGCTCGGCCTGCGTGAGGTCGAGTGCAGCACGGCTGGCCTGGAGGAGCGTCGGAATAGTCTGTGGATCCGTCATGTATGTTATGTTTGCATAGTGATGTAACAAATGCAATCATTGGTCTGTGGTCGGCCAGGGCCGACAATGGCAGTGATGTTGGAGCCTGCGAGGCGGACGTGGTGGACGTGGATCATGTCGGCGGACACGGAAAAATCCCCACTGACGGCCAGCTGATCTCCCCGCTGGCGGTCATGAATTCTCCCCACTGACGGCCACGGATTTCCCCATTGCGGTCGTGTCGCTGCCGGTTGTCGGCGGCGGTGTCGGGCTGGCTGTTCTGGACCGAATGTGTCCAGGGCGGAAGGCCAGTAAGTGAAGAGCAGTGAGGAGATCATGGAGATTTTGGAGGCGTTTGATTTGACCGGCGGATTACGAGCGGCGGCGGCGTTGGCTGGCTGTGATCACAAGACGGTGGCTCACTACGTGGCGTTGCGCGATGCCGGGCTCAGCCCGGAGGAGCGGCCGCGGCGGGCGATGGCCATTGATCCGTTCCTGGACAAGATCGAGGAGTGGGTGGACCATTCGCAGGGGTTGATCCGCGCCGACGTCGCGCACGACAAGCTGGTTGCGATGGGCTTCGGCGGCTCGGAGCGCACCACCCGGCGAGCGGTGGCGGCGGCGAAGAAGTCGTGGCGGTCGGGTCATCGCAGGGTGTTTCGGCCGTGGGTGGCTGAGCCGGGGTTATGGCTGCAGTTCGACTGGGGCCAAGGGCCCACCGTCGCCGGTCGGCCCACGTTGTTGTTCTGCGCCTGGCTGGCCTGGTCACGGTTTCGGGTGGTGCTGCCCACCTGGGATCGCACCCTGCCGACCCTGCTGGGCTGTTTGGACGCCACGCTGCGGGTGATCGGTGGGGCACCGACGTATGCGTTGACTGACAACGAGAAGACGGTCACTGTCGAACATGTTGCCCGGGTACCGATTCGGCATCCCGACGTGGTGGCCGCGGGTCGGCATTACGGGATGACGATCCGCACCTGTGTGCCGGCTGACCCTCAGTCCAAGGGCGGTGCGGAGGCCACCGTGCGCATCGCCAAAGCCGATCTGGTGCCCACCGAGGCTAATCTGCTTGATGCCTACGCCCCCTTCGCTGAGCTGGCCCAGGCCTGTCGTGACTTCTGTGAGCAGGTCAATGCCCGGCCGCATCGGGTGACCGGTCAGGTCCCCGCTGAGCTGTTGGTCGAGGAACGTGCACGGCTGCATGTGCTGCCCGCCCAACCGGTGGCCATTGCGTTCGGCCTGACCCGCCGGGTGGGCTGGGACTCCACGATCAGCGTGGAGGGAGTGCGCTATTCGGTGCCGCACCACCACATCGATGAGCGGGTCTGGGTGCGCTGGTGCGGTGAGGAATTGGTAGTCACCGTCATCGATGAAGCGGGCCCGGTCGAGATCGCCCGCCACGGGCGCGGGCAACGTGGGCGACCCCAGATCCGCGACGAGCATTACCCCAGTGACCATCCCGGAGGCCGCGCGCTGCCCGGGGACCGCACCCCACGCGCGGCCAACCCGGCCGAGGCCGCGTTTCTGGCTATCGGTGACGGCGCGGCCGCGTGGCTGACCGAGGCCGCTGCGTCCGGCGCGGCTCGGGTGCGCTCGAAGATGGCCGAAGCGGTGGCGTTCGCCAAACTGCACGGCTCGGTTGCCGTCGATCAAGCGTTGGGCACCGCGGCGTTGGCCGGCCGATTCGCCGATGCGGATCTGGCCGCGATCTTGACCCACCAGCAGCACGGGCCCAACGGCCCGCCGACCCGGGCCACCGAAACCCACAGCCTGCAACCCGGCACCGCCGGCTGGTCGGGGTTCGGCGCGACCAATCCCGGCGGTGAAAAGTGACCGCAACCAAAAAACCGGCAGTGACGGTCGGATCCGGTGTCGCCGGGCCCGCCACCCAGACCCTCGAGGAGGTGATCGCGTTAACCCGCCGCCTGCGGATGCCCTACCTGCGCAAAGCC
This sequence comes from Mycobacterium terramassiliense, assembly GCF_900157385.1. Taxonomy (GTDB): domain Bacteria; phylum Actinomycetota; class Actinomycetes; order Mycobacteriales; family Mycobacteriaceae; genus Mycobacterium; species Mycobacterium terramassiliense. The sequence continues at coordinate 2,724,747 of NZ_LT717701.1, read as the reverse complement.
ATTGCCGACGTGGTGCCCACCGCCCGAGCTCAACGCTGGGACCCCGCCGAGGTGCTGCGCGTACTGCTTTGTGAGGAGATCACCGGCCGCGACGAAGCCACCCTACGGCTGCGGCGAGCGCGGGCGAACTTCCCGGCCGGCAAGACCTTCGCCGTTTGGGATGAAACCCGCTGCTCCATCCCCGCACCCACCCAGCAAGCCCTGCGCGGCATGGAATGGGTCGACCGGCGCGAGAACCTTTGCGTCTGTGGTCCCAGCGGCACCGGCAAGAGCCACTTCTGCGAGGCCCTGGGACAGCTGGCCATCGACACCGGACGCACCGTGGCCTGGTTTTCCATCGACGACCTCGGCGCCCTGGTACGCCGTCACCGCGCCGATGACTCCATCACCAAAGCGGTCCGCCGCATCACCCGAGTCGATCTGATCATTCTTGATGACATTGGCATGCTGCCCGTCGGCGAGGACGCCGCCGAAGGGTTCTATCGGCTTGTCGACGCCTGCTACGAAACCCGTTCGCTGGCAGTGTCATCCAATCTGCACCCGGCCGGCTTCGACGAACTCATGCCCAAGACCCTGGCCACCGCCACCGTCGACCGGCTGTTACACCACGCCCACGTCTGCGTCACCGAAGGCCAATCGTTCAGGCTCGCCCAAGCCACCACCGGCAAGGGGGTGGCGCCGCTACCCAACTGATCAACCGGGGAGATCCCACGTCCGTCCGTGGGGAGTACTCGTGGCCACCAGCGAGGAGATCTCCTGACCGTCAGTGGGGAGAACTACATGACCGTTGACAGATCAGATGAGGGATAAAGCGATGGACACCGATGAGAGGTGCGAGAGCTGCTCGATTGGACGCATGAAGAAGATTGGGAGACTTCGCATGTTGGCGGCATCGACTCGATCATCGGGATCCATGGCTTGGTCGATGCGGCGCTGATCGGTCAGGATGCAAAGCCGATGCCCACCGGTACAGACGCAGGGTTGCTGGAAAGCCCCAGGCCGCAATCGGTCTACAAGCACGCGATCCTCGAGGAGTACGCCGTCAGATTCGCGACGATGACAGCGAGCAAGCTCAAGCCGAAGCGAGCGGTGCTCTTCGACGGGTTCGCCGGCCGAGGTCGCTTCGACACCGGTGAAGCAGGATCCGCTGATGGCATGACTGGGAGAATGCATGCACATTAAATGCTTTCGCGTTCAAAACTTCAGACGCCTCAAGAACGTATTGGTCCATCTTGAGTCGGACCGAACAATCTTCGTCGGAGCCAACAACAGCGGTAAGACCTCAGCGACCCATCTGTTCCAGGTGTTCCTCGGTCAGCAGTCGCGGGTGCCCTTTCAGATATACGACTTTACGGCCGACTGCTGGGAACAGTTCGACGCATTCGATCCCAGTGCGGGCGACCCCGACGCGGCGCTGCCGCAGATCGTGTTCGATCTCTGGTTCGACGTCGACGACGACAACCTACACCGGGTTGTAGATCTGCTGCCGAGCCTGGACTGGGCCGGCGAGCCGGTCGGCGTCCGCATGGCCTACGCGGCGCGCGAGGGCGGTCAACTGGTCGCTAACTACCGGGAAGCACGAGCCAAGGCCGAGGCCGAGAAAGGTGATTCGGACACCTCGTATCGGCCCTGGCCGCAGACGCTACTCGACTATCTGACTAAACGACTCGCGCAGGAGTACGAGATCAAGTACTTCCTCCTCGACGCCAACCGGTGCACCGCAGATCTGCAACCGCATGATGACTACGAACCGTTCTTCCTGGGCACGCAGTCCAGTGGTGCCGCCAAGGTGGTGGACTCCATCATCAGGGTCGACTTCTTGGACGCGCAGCGGCATCTATCCGACGCGGAGTCCCGTGGGCGCAGTGAGAACCTCTCCAAACGGTTGAGCCGTTTCTATCAGCGGAACCTCGACAAGCTGGAAAATGACCTTGACGCCCTGGGGGCGATCGCGGATTCCGAGGAAAGGCTCAACGCTCACTACGCCGAGGTCTTCAGCCCCACACTGTCGCGTCTGGGTGAGGTCGGCTATCCGGGAGTAGCCAACCCGGGACTGATCGTCAAAGCGGAGTTCAACGCTTACGGCATCCTCAGCACTAGCGCGAACATCCACTATGCACTGCCCGCGGATGCGGGCGAGGGGACGCTCGAACGCACCTTGCCGGATCAGTACAACGGGCTGGGCTTCAAGAATCTCATCTATATGGTCATCGAGGTGCTCGACTTCCACCAGGCCTGGGTGGACGCCGCGACCGATCGCCCACCTATCCATCTGGTGGTAATCGAAGAACCCGAAGTGCACCTGCACGCCCAGCTGCAGCAGGTCTTCATCCGAAAGATTCTCGAGATTTTGCCGAACCCCGAACCGGACTTCCAGACGCAGCTGGTCGCCACGACACATTCGCCGCACATCATCTACGAAAGCAACTTCACACCGATCCGCTACTTCTGCCGCTCGTCCACGCCCGAGGGCCTGCACCTGACCGATGTGAAGAACCTCTCCGTATTCTACGAAGACGAACCGGACGCCACGCGAGAGTTCTTGCAGCAGTACATCAAACTCACCCATTGCGACTTGTTCTTCGCCGACGCGGCAGTCCTCGTCGAAGGCAACGTCGAGCGGCTCCTCCTGCCGGTGATCATCGAGCGATTCGTGCCCGATCTGCGGTCGTGCCACCTAACGATTCTCGAGCTCGGCGGAGCGTTCGCTCACCGCTTCGAGAATCTCGTTGCGTTCCTGGGCTTGCCGACACTCGTTATCACCGACCTCGACAGCGTCTGCCCCGCGCCGGCAGGCACCGAAGATGACGCCGAAGGCGAGGCCGAAGGTGACGAGAACGCGTCGAAGCTTGCGGCGTGCACGGTCACCACCGCGGGTGCGGTGACGTCGAACGAGACGTTGAAACAATGGCTGCCTAAGCTGAGCGACATCGCTGAACTCCTCGCCGGCGGGGAGGATCTCAAGGCGCCCGCCGAAGCCGACGGATCACCCGGCCGCGTGCGCGTCGCATATCAGACGGGCGAGCCGGTGACGTGGCGAGGCGAGACCGCGGTCCGGGCGGGCCGAACACTGGAGGAGGCGTTCGCGCTACAGAACCTCGACTGGACACAGAGCGTCGAGGGCAGACCGCTCGGTTTGAAGATCGCGAAGGCGGCGGACATGTCGATCGAAGACCTGCACGACAGGCTGTTCGCACGGATCAAGACCTTCGACAAGACCCGGTTCGCGCTGGGTGTCATCGCGGCCGTCGACCGGACGTGGACGGCGCCACGCTACATCGTCGAAGGTCTCGAATGGCTGCGGGACAAGCTCGAACTGGTCGACCCCGGCCTCGCCGCACGCACTGCAGCGCAGCCGGCTGGTGACCAATGACTTCCCGGACCGAAGCTCCAGACACCGACGCCGACCGTGAAATCCGCGCGATCCTCGATTTCGACCGCTTGACCGGCTTCACCGTCAACGCCGGAGCCGGGTCAGGAAAGACCACCTCGTTGGTGAAGGCCCTGGCGCACATCACCAGGACGCGGGGAAGCGCCCTGCTCGCCAAAACCCAACAGGTCGCGTGCATTACCTACACCGAAGTCGCCGCGCAAGAAATTCACGCCGATCTCGGCAACGACCCGCTGGCATCGGTATCGACGATACACAGTTTCCTCTGGTCGCTGGTCCAGCCCTTTCAGAAAGACATCGGCGCGTGGGTCGCTACCAGCATTGATGATCGGATCGGGGCGCTGGTCAACAAGCAACAAGGCTATTTGTCGGGTACCAAAGCGGCGACGAAAGCCAAAGACGCCGCCGAACTCGAGAAGTGGGAGCGACGCAAACTAGCGGTCGACAACGTGACGCGGTGGCAATACGGCATCGGAAGTGATTACGGCCAAGGTGTTCTCGGACACGCCGACATCCTAAAAATGGTGCCGCAGATGATCCTCACGCGGGGACTGTTCGCCCGGCTAGTCGCGCGGCGATTTCCATTCATATTCGTTGATGAAAGTCAGGATACGTTCACCGAGGTCGTCGAGGCCCTCAAACACGTGCGGTCAGTGGCCGACGGCAAGATGTGCCTCGGGTTCTTCGGAGACCCCATGCAGCAGATCTACATGCAGGGTGTGGGCAGCATCGCTGCAGAACCCGGATGGCGAAACGTCGACAAGCCCGAGAACTTCCGATCGTCTAAGCGCGTACTCGCCTGCATCAACGCGATTCGCGCGGAGGGCGACACCATGCAACAGGTCAGTGGGCTCGGCGATGCTCAACTAGAGGGTGAGGCGTACTTCTTCGTCCTGCCCGCCGACGACCATCGCAGCCAGAACCTCGAGCGGGTGCGAGCATGGCTGGACTACCATAGCCAGTCGGGCAACTGGACACGCAGCGCATCGCAAGGCGGATCCAAAGTGTTGATGATCGCCCACCGGATGGCCGCACGCCGACTCGGCTTCGATGCTCTCTACGCAGCGTTCCACGACAACGGTTCAGCAAGTCTCGATGAGTCGTTTAGTGACGGAACTGCATGGCCGCTCAAACCATTTCGTGATGTCATCGTTCCACTCTGCGCAGCCGACCACCCCAGCTCACCCGAGGTCCTGGGAGTTCTCAGGCAGCACAGCCCCGTACTCCGAGACGTGCAGGGTTCACCTCGACTGCGGGCCGACCTCGCCACAAGCCGCGCAGCGGTGACGAAGCTCAGAGCACTCGTCAGCGGTCAGCCCAACACGTCCCTCGGGGAACTGTTGACTTTCGCCTCCGAGCATCAACTAATCGAATTGGATCCTCGCGTGGATGCCTTCTTACATCCTGACGGTCAGCACCGCGACGTCGTCCTCGACAACCAGACTCGCAGCGTCCTCGAAGCGATGGTGCAGTGCGCCTTCGCCGAGCTGAACGGCTACGAGGCCTACGTCAAACAGGAATCGCCTTACTCCACACAACACGGCACCAAGGGCGCCGAATTCGATCGAGTGGTGGTCGTTCTCGACGACGACGAGGGCAACTTCAACCTGTATTCATACGACAAACTGCTCGGGTTGAAGCCGTTGTCGGATACCGACCTCAAGAACCGCGCCGAGGGAAGGGATTCGGCGATTGAGCGGACGCGGCGACTGTTTTACGTGTGCGTCTCACGCGCAAAGCAGGCGGTTGCCGTAGTCCTCTTCGCAACCGATGCCGCCAAAGCGGCCGAGATCGCGCGACAGTCGGCGTTGGCTAGCCACGCCGACGTCCTCACACTCGAAGATCTGTGACCATTGCGATCTCGCCGCACAGCCCCCCATCTGCGAGTGGACTGATGAAGCGTGATTGCTCCGTATCGATTGCCAAGCCACGTGGCTGACCATCAATGGTAACGCTGGAGCTAGCTTCGGAAGGTGAATCTGGTGATCCCTACAGCCTGGACGAGATACAACGGAGATGACATCGAAGCCGTCATCGCAATGTATGTGTCTCGTGAGCGCAAGCACGCATACCGCGTCAGGTCGGCGGGCAATGTTTAATCGCGATTATCCATCCTTAACGGAATGGCCGAGCGGGCAGTGCCGAAAGCCACGCATCCGAAAGCAGTTCCAGCAACTGCCCGTCGGGATCGCGGATCATCGCCATCGCTTCCGTCACCGTCCCGTCGACCACCGCTCCCCCGAACTCCCCGACCTTCTGCAACGCGCCCTGGAGATCCGACACCGAAAACGAGATGTGTGTCAGCCCAATCTGATCCATGACTCGTTCTGACCCGGCGTGAACTTGACGCTTCGAGTAGTCCATGAGTTCGAGGACAAACCCGTCGCGCACCAAGTAGGTTGCATGCACCCCGAGTGGCTCGGGGAGCTGCACAAGCTGGGCGGTCGGGCCGTCGGGCGGATCAAGCTCCCACCAGAACTGAAACCCGAGCACGTTCTCGTAGAACCGCCGAGACCGCTCGCGATCGGAGACACACAATCCGACATGGTTGAAGGTCGTCCGGTGACTACCCATCGCGGCCTTTCTTAAGAACCCGAGCGCGTAATAATGCAAAGATAGCGTAAATAGCCCAGCTCACGTCGCGGTGGAGGACTTCTCAGATGACAACCCGTCCCGACGTCAGCGCCGACGCCGCCGTCGACTTCGACCATCACTCCGACGACTACAACCTCAACGAGCTGGCCATCAACGCCGACCTGAGGCGCAAATGCCCCGTCGCCTGGAACACCAACTACGACGGATTCTGGTTTCTCAGCAGCTACGAGGCCGTCAGCCAAGCGGCAAGGGACGGCGACACCTTCGCCCACAAGTACGAGCCCAACGCCGAGGACGGCGTCGACTACCAGGGCGAGATGGGCGTCCCCCGTCCCGAAGGCCAGCCGGCCCTGGGCATCGGCGAAATCGACGGCCCCTACCACCTCGCCCTACGGCACGCGCTGGCGCCGTTCCTCTCCCCCGGCGCCGTCCAGACACTCAAGCCCTTCATGGAACAAAAAGCGCACGAGTTCCTCGACCAGAAGATCGCCGACGGACACATGGACCTCGTCCTCGACTACGCCAGCCCGGTCCCGGCCATCCTCACCATGAAGCTGATGGGCCTGCCCCTCGACAACTGGCACCTCTACGCCAACCTCTTCCACTCCGTCATGGCCATGCCCCAGGACAGCGACGAGTACCTCAACGCCATCTCCCAAGTCCCCGCCATGATGCAAGAAGTCATCGAGTACGCGGCGGCCAAAAGGGCCAAACCGGAAGACGACCTGACCAGCTTCCTCATCCAGTTCGAGTTTGACGGCCAGCGTCTCACCGACGAACAGCTGCTCAACATCCTCTGGAACCTCATCGCCGGCGGCGTCGACACCACCACGTCGCAGACCGCGCTGACCCTGCTGCACCTGGGCACCCACCCGCAACTGCGCCAACAACTCATCGACCACCCGGAGCTCTACCGCGCCGCCACCGACGAATTCTTGCGCTACTTCTCGGTCAACCAAACCCTGAGCCGCACCGTGACGAAAGACGTCGAGCTCAACGGCCAACACCTCCGCAAGAACGACAAAGTCGTCATCAGCTGGCTGTCGGCCAACCACGACGAAAAGGAATTCGAAAAACCCGACGAGATCATCCTGGACCGAACACCCAACCGCCACCTGGCCTTTGGGCTCGGGCCCCACCGCTGCATCGGCTCGCACCTGGCACGCCTGATGTCTGAGGTGATGGTCAGGGCGGTCCTCGAACGCATCCCCGACTACCAAGTCGACGTCGACAACGTCCACCAATACCTGGGCAACCCGAGCATGACCGGCCTGGGCAAGCTCCCAGTCACGTTCACTCCTGGAAAGACGGGGCGCACGGGCACCCGGCACGATACACAAGGTTGAGCGCGCACTCGCCACGATTAGGCGTCGACGCCCAACGTGCTACCCAGCAAAATTATTCTGATGAAGGGACTAGCGCCCAAATGTTTTGGAGCGGAAGCTCGGACCGAACACTCGCCGGCAATCGATCGTACACAGAGAATAGGGCTGTCAAGAGGTCCTCAGCGTCCCACAGGCGGACCTTAAAGTAGTCCTGCTTCGCCTCCGTCCGAACGCTTCCTTTGAAGCCGCCCCATGCAACCAGCATTCCTTGATCGGCGGCGCGGGAGTGGACCAGTCCGCGCAATGATCTGAACTCTTCGATCCCAGCTTGGCCCGTCTTGACTTGAACAACTACCCGGGGACTATCGAGTCCGATCGGTCCACGTCCCGCCAGGATGTCTACGCCCTGATCTGCCCCCGGCGGACTGAGCATTGTAATAAACCCGTGCCCTTTCAGAATGTCGCCAACAAGCCGAGCGAGGTCATGACCAGCGAAGTGAGCGCTGATGAACTGGCGGATTTGCTCACGTGCGACGGCCTCGACGTCTGGCGCCTCCTCGACGGCTGTGGCAACCGCTGCGCCATCGGCGGCCGAACTCAGCGCGGGTTTCGATTGCCGCTCTGTGGCGGCGAGGATCCTTTCCTCTGCACGTTCCCGCTGGACCCGTCCCACTGTTATGAACGCGCCAAACGAATAGAGCAGGTCCTGATCGAATGCGTCTCGTGGAACCTCAGTGTTTATCCATCGCACGGGTCGTACATGGTGTAGAGATTCCCCAAGGTCAACTCGGTACTGATAGTCGCCGTCGATCCGTCCGATCGCGACGGTGCCGGTCGTCTTTAGCGGAACTACCACGAGTTCGCCCTTCTCCATGCGGCGCACAAGTGACCAAAATTGGCCCACGTGGTTGGCGACCTGACTCTTCGTGGCGTCTGGGGTGAACTCTTCGAAGATCGCCCGAAGATCTTCGACTGACTGGACATCGGAAAGATCTGGAAGGTTGCCGCCTTTCCCGACCAACCTTTGAGCCAGGAAGCGTTCCTCAAACTCGCCTTGGGATCCACCCTTGACGATCCACACAGCCATGCAAGGACCCTCTCGTCGGCATCCGACTGTACGCCTGGCACACCGTCTAGCATGGCGTGAACCGTAAGTGCCGGCGAGCAGCACTATAACCGCAGTGCCAATACTCTTTGATACAAGCCGCAGCCCGGATGTAGGGCGCGCTAAGCGAATGATTCGAGCCGTTGACCGGGAGCCGAAGCCGCATCGAATTGACCTCCCCAGCGCGGTGGCAGCTGTTTTGCTGGATATCGGGCCCGTTGTCCCACAATGAAGCTCGTTTTATTGTCATCGCGCTACGTGACGCCACGCTTATGCCAGCCACACCGGGTTCGTCAGCGCGACCATCGCGCCGAGCGGGCGGCGCGCCGCCTCGCGGATCTCCAGCCGTGCAAAACGCGCCGAAGCGGCGTCGACTTCCCAGCGCAACATGGTCCGCGCCGGCCCGGTCACCGTCGCCCGGCCGACGCACCCCTCGGCGGTGATCAAACTGGCGGTGGTTCCGGCGGCCCCAGTGATCATCGCGGTGACGGCGACCGGCGCGTCGGGCGGCACCCGCAGCGTCTCACCGGGACCGGCGCCGCGGCCCGCACACGACGCGGTGAGTTCCACTGTGACAGCACGTGATCGCGCGATGTACGAACGGCCGCGGCGCAAACCCTCCACCAAAGCGGGCGCCGACAGCTCGCGCGCATGCACGACCGTCTGCGGCGAACCGACCGGCTGGCGATGGGCGTGCGAGTCGCTGCCGCCGACCGCCACCACCCGCCGGCCCTCACACAGCAGCCGCTGCCAAATGCGCAGCGACACTTCGTCGTCGAGATTCCACCGGCCGTTCCACACCTCGAGCCCGTCCACGTGCTCAAACCCGAACTCCCACAACGACCCCGGCACGGGCGCCGCGGGGTGCGCGGCGATCACCAGGCCGCCGGCCTCGCGAACCTCGCCGGCGAAGCGCGGGAACACCCCGTCGCGCGGCGCGTATCGCCAGTCGACCCAGCCATCGGGCGGCAGGCCGACGGCCAGCCAGTGCCCGTGCCGGGTGGTGACCTCCTCGCCGGGGATCACCAATAGCCCGCCGGCGCGGCAGGAAGGCCACTCCCGGTTGGCGGAGGTGGTGTTGTGGTCGGTGGAGACGATGAAGTCCAGCCCGCTTTCGTGCGCGGCCGCCACGAGTTCGCGCGGGTGGCGCTGGCCGTCGGAGTGCACGGTGTGCAGGTGCAGGTCCCCGCGGTACCAGCCGGCACGGCTGACGGGCGGGGCCGGATGTGCGATCAGGGGACCGCTGTCCGGGCCGGGCTGCCCGCGTTCCAGGGTGACGCGCGCCTCCCAGGCCATTCCCCAGGGGCTCAGCACCACCGGACCGAGGGCGACCGCCCACAGGCCCGGCTCGATACGGCCCGCCAGGTAACCCGGAGTGGCGTGGCCGGCGGAGATCACGAAGCCGTCGCGGGCCCCGCCCGACCATCCCCGGAATCCGGCCGCATTACCCAGGTCGTGGCCAGCAGGCCCAAACATGCCGAGATCCAACATGTTTCGGATCGGCCCGCCCACCGCGAAGCGGTCATGCGACGTGGTGACCCGGATTCGCTGCACGCCCAGCGGCACCTCGAACGGCAGGTACGCCCACCGGTCGATGCCGAAGCCGAAGCGGCCCGAAAACGACAGGTGAATCGCCTGGGCTTCGCGCTGCTCGGTCGCGATGCTCACAGCCGTCCTCCCCGATCGGTACGAACCCAGCATCCCGCACCCGGGAGCAATCACCCGTAACGTCGACGCGAACTCCCGCCATCGGGCCCCTGTCAATTGGATGATCAGTCATGATTGACGTATGAGCATCGATGACGAGCCGGTCACGACGCTGGACGACCTCAAAAGCGACTTGGCGGGCCGGCACAAATGGACGCCGAGCGGCGGCGCGGCCGTCGACCCCGCGATCGTCGACGCCGACATGGCGGCCCTCGACCGCGACGGCTACGTCATCTGGGAGAACCTACTCGGCGCCGACGAGTGCGAGCAGATCCGCGAAACGGTCGGCCCCATGCTCTCCCATACCGGGCGCAACTCCTTCGAGGGGCGGCGCACCCAGCGCATCTACAGCGTGCTGAGCCGGACGCGGGTGTGTGACCGGCTCGTCGATCATCCCCGGGTGCTGGCGGTGCTCGATCGCCTGCTGATGCCCAATTACCTGCTTTCGGCGTTGCAGGCCATCAACATCCAGCCCGGAGAGTCCCCACAGCTGCCCCACCACGACGACGGGTTCTACCCGATCCCGCGGCCGCGGGATCCTCTCGCCGCCGCCACGATCTGGGCGATCGACGACTTCACCGCCGACAACGGCGCCACGGTGGTGCTGCCCGGCAGTCATCGCTGGGGCAGGCGTCCGCCGGGGCCGGACGATCCCGCGGTGCCTGTCGTGATGCCGGCCGGCTCGTGCGTACTGTTCGTGGGGACCCTGTGGCACGGCGGCGGCGCCAACACGACCGCCGACGCGCGGCTGGCCATCACGGCGCAATACTGCCAACCGTGGCTGCGACCGATGGAGGCGTACACGCTCTCGATGCCGCGCGACGCCGCCCGCACGGTCTCCGACGACATTCAGCGCATGATCGGCTACAGCATCCACCCGCCGTTCGTCGGCAACGTCGACGGCCTGCATCCGCTGCGCTTGTTAGAGCAGCCGTGAGCGACCTGACGGCGCGGTTCGCCGAGATCGTCGGCTCGCACAACGTGCTGACCGGTGACGCCATCCCCGAGGACTATTGGCACGACGAGGTGTTGACGACGGCGCCGCAACGCCCGGCGTACGTCGCCAAACCGGCTACCGCGGAAGAGGTTTCGCAGCTTCTGAAAGCCGCCAGCGAAAACAAGGTCCCGGTGACCGCCCGCGGTTCGGGCAGCGGCCTGTCCGGCGCGGCGATCCCGCGCGCGGACGGGCTGGTGATCTCCTTCGAGCGGATGAACGCGGTCCTGGAGGTCGACACCACCAACCAGGTCGCCGTCGTCCAGCCCGGGGTGACGCTGACCGAGCTGGACGCCGCGACCATGGACGCCGGGCTGAACTACATGGTGCAGCCGGGCGAGCTGTCGTCGAGCGTCGGCGGCAACGTCGGCACCAACGCCGGCGGGATGCGCGCGGTCAAGTACGGCATCGCCCGCCACAACGTGCTCGGGCTGCAGGCGGTGCTGCCGACCGGCGAGATCATCCGCACCGGCGGCAAGATCGCCAAGGTGTCCACCGGCTACGACCTGACCCAGCTGATCGTCGGCTCCGAGGGCACCCTGGCCCTGGCCACCGAGGTGATCGTCAAGCTGTACCCGCGCCTCGAGCACGCCGCCACGGTGCTCGCCCCGTTCGCCGACTTCGACCAGGTGATGGAGGCGGTGCCCAGGGTCCTGGCGAGCGGGCTCGCGCCCTACATCCTCGAATACATCGACAACATGACGATGGCCGCGCTCGTCCACACCCAGAACCTGGAGCTCGGCGTCCCCGACCAGGTGCGCGACAGCTGCCAGGCGTATCTGGTTGTGGCCCTTGAGAACCGCACCGCCGAGCGGCTGGACGAGGACGTCGAACGGGCCGGCGAGCTGGTGGTCGAGCTGGGCGCCGTCGACGCCTATGTGCTGGAAGGGCTTTCGGCGCGCAAGCTGATCGAGGCGCGCGAGAAGGCGTTCTGGACGGCCAAGGCGATCGGCGCCGACGACATCATCGACACCGTGGTGCCGCGCTCCGCGATGCCGAAGTTCCTGGCCGGCGCGCGGGGCCTGGCGGCCGAGGCGGGCGGCGCGGCGGCGGGCTGCGGGCACGCCGGCGACGGCAACGTGCACCTGGCCATCATCTGCAAGGACCCGCAGAAAAAGAAGAAGCTGATGACCGACATCTTCGCGCTCGCAATGGAATTGGGCGGCGCGATCTCCGGCGAACACGGCCTCGGGCGCGCGAAGACCCCGTACTTCCTCCAGCTCGAAGACGCGGTCAAGGTCGACCTGATGCGCCGCATCAAGCAAAGCTTCGACCCGGCCGGCATCCTCAATCCTGACGTGCTGTTCGGCGAAACCTAAGTAGCCGAAGCGTATTCGAGCGCCGGCTCGGACGAGTCGACGTGACCGTTGCTGATGATCCGGAGCCGGTCCGGGCGCACCTCGTAGCGAACCCCGTTGTCGGGATTGGTCACGTCGAATCCGTCCGCGGAGCGCACCGCGTCGGTCAGCTCGATGTGGGCGCCGTCCCGTATCCGCTCGCCGCGGTAATAGAAACTGCCCGGCGCGCTTTGGCATACCACCGCGAGCGACTGCGCGGTTCGCACCACCGCCGCGGGCGGGTTGCCGGGCTCGCATCGGGCGGTGTGGCCGACGAAGCCCAGGCCGTCGGCGCCCTGGACGGGCTGGGACAGCGACGGCGTCTTCGTCGTCGACGGCGCCGGGGGCGCCCCCGATGCCGTCGAAGGGGGTGAACCGCCGCGGTTGCCGAACAAGATCACCATCGCCGCGATGACCGCCGCGACCACCAGCAGGATCGCCGCTCCCGCGGCCACGACGACGGGAGCCCGGCGCACAACCGGGTTGGCCGGCCGCGGGGGTCCCGGCGCGGGCGGCGGGTACGGGCTGTAACCGGTGTCGTCCGGGTTGGGGTAGACCGCCGTGAACGGCCGGGTGTGCGACGGCGACGGCGGCGGGGCCGAGCGGGTCTGCGGCGGCGGGGCCGACGGCGGCTGCCCGAAGGCCGCTCTGGCCAGTTCGCCCGCGGTCGCGAACCGCGCGGCCGGGTCCTTGGCCATGCCACGGGCGATGACGTCGTCGAACGCCTTGTCGATCCCCCGGCGCATGATGCTCGGCCGCGGCGGCGGCGAGAACAGATGCGCGCTGATCAGCTGCGAAATCTCCGCGCCCTCGAACGGGGCTTGACCGGTCAGGCACTCGTAGAGCACGCACGCCAGGGAGTAGACGTCGGTCTGCGGCGCAAGCGGCCCGCCGTTGAATCGTTCGGGCGCCATGTACGCACACGACCCGATCAACGGTCCGCCCGCCGTCACGCTGGGGTCGCCGTGTGCCCGGGCGAGCCCGAAGTCGACCAGGTACGCGAAGTCGTCGCGGGTGAGCAGCACGTTCTCGGGCTTGACGTCGCGGTGCACCAGCCCGTCGGCGTGGGCCGCATCGAGCGCGGCCGCCACCTGCGCCGCGATCGCCGCCGCCTGGCCGGGTTCGAGCGCGCCCCGCTCGCGCAGCAGGTCCTTCAGGCTGCCGCCGTCGACCAGGCGCATGTCGATGAAGAGCACCCCGTCGATCTCGCCGAAGTCGTGCACCGGGATGACGTGCGGTTCCTGCAGCCGCGCCGCCACCTGGGACTCCCGCCGGAAGCGCTGCTGAAAACCCGCGTCGGCGGCCAGCTCGGGGCGTAGCAGCTTGAGCGCGACCATCCGGCCCTTCCGCGTGTCGTAGGCCCGGTACACCTCGCCCATTCCGCCCGCGCCGATCAGCGATCGCAGGTCGTAGGGCCCGAACCGGGTGCCCGGGCGGGCGCGGCGGTACGCCGTAACCAATGGACGATCCTTTCGGTGCGTGGGACGGGCGGCCTGCACCAGGGTTCCCACATCGGGCGTGCGGATAACGGCGTGGCCAGGACCGCGCGGAATTGCGCCGGCTCACATGCCGAAGTGCGTGCGACGCACCGCCGCGACGGCCTCGGGCGGCCCGCTCACCTCGACCCGCGCGGCGGCCTGGCGTCCGAACAGGTACAACAGCAGCTCACCCGGCGGCCCGCTGAGAAGCGCCGTGGGTGAACCCGGCCGGACCGTCGCCCGCTCGCCGGTCGCGGCCCACTCGACCTCGAGCCCGCACCCGCGCAGCCGCCGGCTGAGGAAGCGGCCGCCGCGGCGAACGTTTCGCCATAACCCGGCATCCATGGCGGGTGTCAAACTGCGCGGCCCGAGCCCGTTGGCCCTGCGCACGTCCTCCTGATGGACGAAGCACTCGTTGAGGTTCGCCATGTCACGCACCCATCCGATGCGGAAGAAACCGACGGGCGGGCCGGACCGGATCCGCGCGACCAGCCCCGCAAAGTCCGAACGCCCGGCCAACCGAGCCCTGCGCCGCTCGGCGAACCGTTCGAAGGGCCCTGGCAGGACCATGCAGGGGCCGGCGACGAAGTCGTGCTCCCGCAACACCAGGTGGGCTGCCAGATCGTGGGCGGTCCAGCCGTCGAGCAGCGTGGGAACGGACGGGCCTAGCTCGTCGAAAACGTCGCAGAGCTCCACGCGCTCTTGGGCATCCAACCGAACACCAGCCACAGATGAAGGCTATCCGCTTACCGAACGAGATGGCCGAAAAACCTTGAGCGGGGTTGCCCCGCATTGGAACATGAAAACCGGGGTGCCTGACATGATGCGTCGCCGGCTCCGGACAGCGGCTCCGTCCCAAGCGAGGACGGCGGACCCAATTCGTCTCAAATCCACCTGAGGAGGCATTGATGTCTTTTGTGATCACACAGCCCGAAGCGATGACCTACGCGGCGGGCAAGTTGCAAACGCTGGGCTCGGCGATCGCCGCCGAGAGCGCGGCCGCGGCGGCCCCGACCACCGGTGTGGTTCCGGCGGCCGCCGACGAGGTATCGGCTTTGCAGGCAACGATTTTCGCGGCATACGGCAGCCTGTACCAGTCGATCAACGACCAAGCCACGGCCATTCACGAGCTGTTCGTCAACACCCTGGGGGCCAGCTCCGGTGCGTACACGACCACCGAGTCCCTCAACTCGGTGGCCACCGCTTCGCCCTTCTCGCAACAGATCTCGGGCCTCTTCGGCGCCGCCGCTAACGCGGCGCAAGCCGAGTCGCCACCCGGCAGCGCCCTCGCCAACATCGTCGACATCGGGTTCGGTAACTGGGGCTCCGCCACATCGGACCTGCTCGGCATGACCGGCGGGGGCATCCTTCCCGCCGCCAACGAGACCGGCGAAATCGCCGCCGTCACACCGGCCGGCGCCGACGGAACAGTCCTGACGGGGGCACCGGCGCCGACGGCCCCGGCTGGCCTGGGCGCCCTTCCCGCAGCGCCCGGCCTGGGCCAAGCGCTGCCACCCAGCTGGACCGCGGACACGGGGCCGGCGAGCCCCGGCGCGGTGACGACCGCGGGCTGGACCGCCCCCGTGCCCCAAAGCGCGCCCGCGACAACCGTGCCGGCCGCCGTCCCCGCGGTGGCGACGGCCGGGAAGGCCGCCGGATTGGGCGCGCCGCGCTACGGCGTCAAACCCACCGTGATGGCCCGCCCGACGGGCGTCTAGGAAGGGATGAGCAATGGATTTCGGAGCGCTACCCCCAGAGATCAACTCCGCACGCATGTACGCCGGCCCGGGCACGGCGCCGATGATGGCCGCCGCGGCGGCCTGGAATAGCCTGGCGGCCGAATTGGCTTCCACGGCAGCTGGATACGAGTCGGCCATCACCGAGCTCACCGGCGAGTGGCAGGGGCCTGCGTCGGCGTCGATGCTCGCGGCGGTCCAGCCGTACGTCGCGTGGCTGAACGTCACCGCCGGGCACGCCCAGCGCGCGGCGTCGCAGGCCACGGCATCCGCGGCCGCCTTCGAGACGGCGTTCGCCGCGACGGTGCCGCCGCCGGTGATCGCCGCCAACAGAGCCCAGTTGGCGGCGCTCGTCGCAACCAACTTCCTGGGCGTCAACACGCCGGCGATCATGGCGACCGAGGCCCACTACGCCGCGATGTGGGCCCAGGACGCCGCGGCGATGTACGGCTACGCGGCGGCGTCGGCGATCGCCGGGATCTTGAACCCGTTGACGCCCCCGGCGCCGGCGGCCAGCCCGGCCGCCGAGGCCGGGCTGATGCAGGCCATCTCCAGCTTGCCCAATGCCGTTGCCGCACTGGCCTCCCCGGCCGCAGCGGTACCGGCCCAGGCGACGCCCATCCTCGGCTACCCGATCGTGGCCAACAGCATCAACGGGCTGGTGAACAGCATCTCTTGGTGGGTGATGAACACCATCCCGAACTCGGTGTTGCTCAGCCGCACCATCAACGCGGCCCCCGCGACCGCACTCGCAACCACCAGCGCGCCCGCGATAGCGGTAACACCGGCCGCCACCACCGGCTTCGGTGGGACGCCGGTGCTGGCGGGTTTGGGTCAGGCGTCCACGGTCGGGGGCCTGTCGGTGCCGGCCAGCTGGCCCGCCGCCGCGCGGGCGGCGAGCCCCACCGCCTCGGCCGGCTCGGGCTGGGCCGTCACCCCGGAGGAAGCCACCCCGATGACGGCGGTGCCGGCCGGGATGCCGATGGCCATGGCCGGGACATCCCAAGGCTTCGGCGGCCCGCGCTACGGGTTCAAACCCACCGTGATGCCCAAAACCGTCCTCGCCTAACGCGGGTCACGGGGGCGTCGCTCTGAGTTGGATCGGGTTGGTTTCGGTGTATCCCGCCGGTTGACCGCAGGCCGCCTGCGTGTAGACCTGCTGATCCGTGCCGGCCAGGGTATTCGGATCCCACATGATGTGGGCGTTCGCGGCGTAGGGAACCCGCACGCCGTCCGCGCACCGCACGTTGTCGAACATGTCGAGCACCCATCGGCCGTCGACCAATTGCGCCCGGCTGATTCCATTCCCGGCCTTGATGTCGATGCATCCCTCGCCGCAGGGGTTGACGTTCCAATCGGTCACATAATTGTGGCCGGCCTTGGTCTCCGTGAAGACGTAATGGCCCATCATCTCCGGGGCGCCTGACGCGGGCGGCGCCACTGGGCCGACAGCCACGATGGCGACCAGGACCGCGACCGGGGCAATCGCGTGCGTGAGGTCCATGTACCGGTTTTACTCCCTTTTCCACCTCGTAAGGTGGCCGTATGCAGAAAGCTCGGCTCGTTCACCACCTGCGGCAAATCGCATCGCTGGTGGTCACGGCGGTCACCGCCGCGTCCACCCTCAACGCGTATCGGCCGCTGGCGCGCACCGGATACCCGTCGCTGTTCTCGTGGATGTTCGGCCTGGTGGTCACCGAATTGCCGCTGCAGACCATGGCCAGCCAGCTCGGCGGGCTGGCGCTGACGGCCCGCCGCCTGAACCGGCCGGTGCGGATCCTCGCGTGGATCACGGCGACCATCTCGGCGCTGGGCCTGCTCAACTTCAGCCGCGCCGGTCACCAGGCCAACGTGCCGCTCACCAAGGCGCTCGACGACGCCCTGGGACCCTCCAGGCGCACCGACTCCGAGGGCCTGTGGCGGCGGCCCACCGGCGCCGGGAGCGCCAAGGCGCCCGGCCTGCTGCGCATGATGCGGATCTACCGCGACTACGCCCACGACTCCGACATCAGCTACGGCGAATTCGGCCGCGCCAACCACCTGGACATCTGGCGACGCCCCGACCTCGACCCACATGGCAAGGCGCCGGTGCTCTTCCAGATCCCCGGCGGCGCCTGGACGACGGGAAACAAACGCGGACAAGCGCATCCGCTGATGAGTCACCTCGCGGAACTCGGCTGGATCTGCGTGGCGATCAACTACCGGCACAGCCCGCGCAACACCTGGCCCGCCCACATCGTCGACGTCAAGCGGGCCCTGGCCTGGGTGAAACAACACATCGCCGGCTACGGCGGCGACCCGGACTTCGTCGCCATCACCGGCGGTTCGGCCGGCGGCCACCTCTCGGCGCTGGCGGCGCTGACGCCCAACGACCCGCAGTTTCAGCCGGGCTTCGAAGACGCCGACACGAGAGTGCAGGCGGCGGTGCCGTTTTACGGCATCTACGACTTCACCCGGCTCGACGACTCGCTGCACGCGATGATGCCCGGCCTGTTGATCAAATCGATCATCAAGCAGCGGCCCTCGACGCACCTGCAGACATATGTCGCCGCGTCGCCGATCCATCACGTCAACGCCGACGCTCCCCCGTTTTTCGTGCTGCACGGCCAAAACGATTCGCTGGCCTTCGTCGAGCAGGCGCGCGCCTTCACCACCAAACTGCACGAAGTCAGCAACCAGCCCGTCGCATACGCCGAATTGCCGTTGACCCAGCACGCTTTCGACATCTTCGGCTCGGCCCGCGCGGCGCATGCCGCCGTCGCCGTCGAGCAGTTCCTGGCAGAGGTGTACACCGCGCAGCTGAAGGCCAACGTGGCCTAACCGAGCACCCGGTCCACCACGCCGGCGATCATCGCCTCCGGGTCCTGTTCAATGCCGACCGCGCCCAGCTCGCCGCCGATGGCCAGCGAGGCGACGCCGTGCACCAGCGCCCACAGCGGCGCGGCAACCACACGCGGATCCTGACCGTCGACGAGCCCCGCGATCGCGTCGAGCAGGTCGCCGAACGCCCGGTCCGCGGCGACCGCCAGGGCCGGATGGTCGGCCTTGGAGATTTCCGACCCGAACATCACCCGGTAGTGATCCGGATGCGCGACGGCCCAGCGCACGTAGGCGCGGCCGAGTTCGATTACCCGCGCCTTCGGGTCGGAGGCGCCGTAGGCGGCCGCGAGCAGCGCCGCGTGCAGGTCGGCGAAGCCTTGTTCGGCGACGGTGGCCAGCAGCTCGGCCTTGTCGGCGAAGTGCCGGTACGGGGCCGCGGCGCTGACGCCGGCCCGCCGCGCCGCCTCGGTCAGCGTGAACCCCTTGGGCCCCTTCTCGGCCACCAGCGACAGCGCGGCGCTGGTCAGCGCCCGTTTCAGGTCGCCGTGGTGGTAGCTCTCCCGCCGCGCCGCGGTCGTTTTCGGTGCCATGTTGACGACATTAACATTCCGTACTATGTTAATGCTATTCACATTCCGCCACATCTCACCAAGGGACCGGACTCATGACCACCACGACTACCCGCCGCACCGGCGACATCGACCGGCAGAAGACGGCCGCGCGCCTCGGCCAGGCGCTGGCGCAGGGCTACCTGGCGCTGCCCGAGTACGACCAGCGCGTGCAGGCGGCGTTCCAAGCGCAGACCACCGGCGAGCTCAAGCAGCTCGTCGCCGACCTGCCGCTCGAGCGCATCCGCCGGGCCGACCCGCGCCACCGCGCTGCCAAGGCCGCCGCGGCCCGCAACGGCGTGCGCATCCACGTCGCCGCCTTCCTCGCCGTGAATGTCGCCGTTCTCAGCACCTGGGCCGCCACCGGCGTAACGTACTTCTGGCCGATCTGGCCCATCCTCGGTACGGCGGTCGGGCTCGTCAGCCACGCCCTTGCCGTCCGCCCGCTCACGAAAACGGGGTTCTAGCAATGTCTATCGCAGTCATCACCGGAGCGAGCTCCGGGCTGGGCGCCATCTTCGCCGACCAACTCGCCCAACGCGGGCACAGCCTGGTGCTCGCCGGGCGTGACGAAACCCGACTCAAGGCGGTGGCGCACCGAATCAACCAGAACGCCGAACTGGTCGTCGGCGACCTCGGCACCGATGAAGGCATCGACGACCTCATCGCCCACCTCGGCGACCGGGACGTCGACGTGCTCGTCAACAACGCCGGGTTCGGCACCTACGGCCCATTCGCGGAGGTCGACGCCCGGCGCGAGCACGAGCTGGTCGCCGTCAACGTCGACGCGCTGGTGCGGCTGACCCACGCGGTGCTTCCGGGCATGCTGGCCCGCGGGCGGGGCGGCATCCTGAATGTGGCCTCCACCATCGCATTTCAGCCCGGCCCCTACCAGGCAACGTACGGAGCCTCTAAGGCGTTCGTGCTGTCGCTGAGCCAGGCGCTCTGGGCCGAGACCCGCGGCACCGGGGTCACCGTGACGGCGCTGTGCCCCGGGCCCACCCGCACCGGGTTCGTCGACGCGCTGGGAGAAGACGTCTCGCACACCGCGATCTATCGGCGCCTCGCCGCGCCCGAACCCGTCGTCGCCGCCGGGCTGAGAGCCCTCGACCGCGGCAAAGCCGTCGTCGTATCCGGGTGGCGCAACCGGTTCACGTCCACATTCGCTCGCCTCGCGCCCGGTTGGCTGTCGGCGCGCGTCGCGGGGCGGATGCTGCGGCCCGCCAACGCCTAGCCCAGTATCGGGAAGCGCCGCTTGCGCGCCAGCTCGTCGAGACCCTTTTGCATCAGCCCGCGCACGAGCGCGTCGAGGTGCTCGACGTCGGGGCCCTCGCCGAATTCGTCGGCGATGTGGATCGGCTTCAGCACCTCGGTGACGATCTTGGTGGGCAGCGGCACGTTGACCGGCGCCAGCACGCTCAGCCCGAACGGCCACCCGAAAGTGATTGGCAGGATGTCGGTTCGGAAGAACTTGCGCTCGAACTTGGTGAGCCGTAGCAGACGCGACAGCCACGCGCCGCGGCTCAGGTACAGCTGGCCTTCCTGGCCGCCGATGGACACCGCGGGCACGATCGGCACCCCGGCCTCGATCGCCGTGGTCACGTAGCCGGTGCGCCCACCGAAGTCGATGACGTTCTCCCGCATGCTCGGCCGGTAGACGTCGAAGTCCCCGCCCGGAAAGACCAACACGACCGCCCCGGACGCCAATGCCTTCGCGGCGTTGTCGCGCGTCGCGCGGATCACCCCGGTGCGGTTGAGGAATTCACCGGCCGGTCCGGCAAATATGGTGTCGAACCCCAGCGCAAACAGCGGCCGCTCGTAGCCGTAGGTGTCGTAATAGTCGACGGCGAACACCGACAGGTCGAACGACGTGAAGCCGCCGGAATGGTTCGACACCACCAGCGACGCGCCGGGCGGGAGGTTGTCCAGCCCGCGGACTTCGGAACGGAAATAGCGCTTGACGATGGGCCGACTCAGCGCGACGACGTGCTCGGTCAGGCCTCGATCCCATTTGTCGACGTCGCTCATGCCCCGATTTTCAGCCGCCTCCCCAGCGGCCAATAGGGCATTTGGTCAGCTAAGGCTTGGGACGAACGCCCGCCGCGCGATAGACGAACACCGGCTCCACCCGAAACCGCAGCGCCGTCGTCGGCAACTTTTCCAACACGTCGTCGGGGATCTTCTTTTTGTAATTCAGCCTCATCGAGCCGGAAAAGGCGGGATCGACTCCGTGCAAGTCGATTTCGATCTGCAGGCCCTTGTCTGTGATGGTCGCCCGCGCCGGACCCTGGTCGGTGTCCCACGAGCAATCGATGGAGCGCAGCTTGGCGTCGCCGCGCGCGGGAAAGGTCGCGACGATCCGCGCCGCGCTGAAGCCGAACCCGCCGCTGTAGCGCGAAACGCCCGACGCCGAATGGACGCCGGGCACGTGGCCGCTGAAGTGCCGGACCACGCCGACCTTGCCGGCGGTGAAGATCACCCCCTCGGCCTCGAGTTCTTCGCGCAGCTCTGGTGGCAGCTTCCCGATCTCGGACCAATTGCGAAGAAAGCCAAACACACCCAGACCGTAGCCTGACGCGCCGCCCGCGCGCAGCGTTTACTGCACCGTCACGTTCGCGGTGTAAACGCACACCGGTTGCGGGTTCTTGCCCACGATGCTCGCGTACGCGGTGGTGATCGTCGTCTTCCCCGGTTTCAGCGCCGTGAACGTCCACACCTGCGTGCCCGGCGCCCCCAGCGCGTCGGAGGAGGGATGCACGAACTCGTGGCTGGTTTGTTTGACGACCGTCGAATCGCCGATCTTCGTGTCGATCGCCCACCGGTAGGGAGTGGAGTAATTGGAGCCCAGCTTCACCGTCAGCGTGTTGCCGACCGCCAGCGTGACGTTCTGCGTGATGGCACCCTGCCTCAGCACGTCGTCCATGGGGACCTCGAGGGTCTGGCTGTTCGGCGGGTTCCTGGACCCGAAATGGCACCCCGCCAAGATCGCCGAAACGAGCATCGCGACGGTCACCAAAAGCCTGATCTTCACGACAGTCATCGCCCCCATTATGGCTTGCGGCCTGGAAGAGGTTCGCGACGAGCCCGCCACCACCGCGAATGTCAGGAACCACGCCCCGGGCGACGCGGCAAGTAGGCGCGGATCGCGTCGCGGTACGGCAGCCGGCCCGCACCGAGCTGTTCGCGGAGGTACTGCTCGAAGGTGATCGTGCCGGCCGCGTGGCCGGGGGCGAGCAGGCCGCCGGCGCGGATCCCACCAAAGACCTTGCCGGGCAGGCGGATCGGCACAATGGGCCGGCGCTTGCCGGCGACCGCCTGGTAGCTGCGGGCGAGGTCGTCGAGCGGACGCGCCTGCGGGCCGCCGAAGTCCGGCGCCCGCCCGACCGGCTCGCCGAGCGCCAACTGGGCCAGCCGCCCACCCACGTCGCGCACGTCGACCGGTTGGAACCTCAGCCCCGCCGGCAGCGCCATGATCGGCGGTTTCGCGAGCATGCGCAGGAGGAACGCGATCAGATCGTGAAACTGGGTGGCCCGCAGCACCGTCCAGGGCAGCCCCGACTCGGCGATCGCGCGCTCGTTGGCGAGCATGGTCCGGTACAGGGCGAACGGGATGCGGTCGATGCCGACGATGGAGACGTATACCAGGTGCGGCGAGCCCGCCCGTTTCGCCGCCGCCACCAGGTGCTCGGTGGGATAGACGCAGTGCACGATCGTCTCGACGCCGTCCAGCGCCGCGTCGAGCCCGGCGCCGCTGCCCACGTCGCCCACGACGTGCTCGACGTCGGCGCGCTGGTGCGGGCGCCGTCCGCGGCTCAGAACGCGCACGCCGGCACCCGCGGCCGTCAGCCGGTCGACGACGACGCGACCCACGGTGCCCGTGCCGCCAGTGATCAGTACTCGGTTCGCCATACCCTTATGGACCGCGCAGCCCCGCCGGATGTGACAGCTGCCCGGCAAGAAACCGCAATTTGTCCGGATTCGCCTGGATGCGCAGGGCCGCGATCTGCTCGCCCACGATCTCGAAGCACATCACACCGGCGAGCCGGTCGCCGTCGAAGGCCATCAGCGCGGGCTCGCCGTTGACCTCGGCGACGTCCAGCCGCAGCCGCGCCCGCGGCACCACCTTGCCGAAGACGGCCGCCAGGTAGCGCGCCGCCCGGTCGCGGCCCGAGATCGGGCGGCGCGCGGCCGCCACCTTGCCGCCGCCGTCCGCGGTGGAGGTCACGTTGGCGGTCAACAGCTCGACGAGTCCACCCACGTCGCCGGAGCGGGCGGCGTCGAGGAATCGGTCGACGAGGCGCCGCCATTGCGCCCGGTCGGCTTCAACCCGCCGCCGGGGTTCGCCGAGTCGCTGCCGCGCGCGCCGATTCAGTTGGCGGGCGTTGGCTTCCGACGTTTGCAGGATCTCGGCGATCTCAAAGTGGCTGTAGGCGAACGCTTCTCGCAGGACGAACGCCGCACGCTCGGTGGGGTTGAGCCGCTCCATCAGGCCCAGCAGCGCGATCGACACCGACTCGCGTTGCTCCGCGGTCTCGAGAGGGCCGAGCGCGCGGTCTTCGGTGAGGACCGGCTCCGGCAGCCAGGGGCCGGGGTACACCTCGCGCCGGGCCCGCGCCGACGTGAGTCGGTTCAAACACAGGTTGGTGACGGCCCTGGTCAGCCACGCCGGCAGCGACTCGATCGCCTCGGTATCCGCCCCGTGCAGTCGCAGGTAGGCATCCTGCACCGCGTCTTCGGCCTCGCTCGCCGACCCGAGCATCCGGTACGCCAACCAGAACAGGCGCGGACGCTGGGACTCGAACGCCTCCGCGAGATCGCTCACCCTCCCAGACTGCCATGCCAGTGTCTACGATCCGCAGATGACGATCTTGGCGGCGCGACTGCTCCTGGCGGGAATGTTCGCGGTCGCCGCGCTGACGAAGCTGTCGGATCGCGGCGGCGCGCGTCGGGCGATGACGGCATTCGGAGTGCCAAGGGCGGCTGCGGCATTCGCGGGACCGGCGCTGATCGCGAGCGAATTCGGCATCGCGGCGCTCCTGGTGGCCGAGCCGCGCACGGGCGCGGGGGCCGCGTTGCTCGCCCTCACGGGATTCAGCGTCGCCGCGCTGGTCAGCCTCGCCCGCGGCCGCGCGGTCGAGTGCCACTGCTTTGGCCGGTTTTCCTCCGCCCCGCTGGGCTGGCCGACGCTGGCCAGGAACGGATGCTTCGCGGCGCTGGCCGCGTCCGTCGCCCTGGGCGGTCGCTTCGGTTGGGCGCCAACGGCGTTCGCGGCGACCATGCTCATCCTGTGGCTCGGGCCCGGCGCGCGCCGGCGCTGGAACTCACGCAACGGCGGCGCGGCCGCGTTGGAGCTGCCCGACCGGGCGGGCCGCGTCTGGACCCTCGACGAGCTGCAGCACAACCGCCGGCCGCTCGTCCTGGTCTTCAGCCAACCCGGCTGCGGCGCGTGCGACGCGCTGCTTCCCGAGGTGGCCCGCTGGCAAGACGACCTGAGCGGGCACGTGACCGTCGCCCTGATCAACGGCGGCCCCGCCGGCCACCGCGTGCCGCTCGAGCTCGTCGACGAGTCGCGGGCCTCGTTTGCGGCCTACGGCATCACCGCCACGCCGAGCGCGGTGCTCATCGACGGGGGCCGCAGGGTGGACGCGGCTCGCGGCGCGGGCGCCATCGCCGAGCTCGTCGACCGCGCGGCGCAGCGGCCCGGGCTGACCCGGCGCGGCCTGCTGCGGGGAGCATCGGTGGGCTTGCTTCCCGCCGTCGCGGCCACCGCGGCCGCCTGTGATGGGGGCCGCAAAACCAGCCTGCCGAGCAACATCGACGCCTTCGAGGTCGACGGCGCCTGGTTGTGCAACCAAACCTTCGCACTGTGCACCACCGCGCCGTGCGTGCCGTCGAAAACCGACCCGGGCATCTCGGTGTGCGACTGCGTCGTCGTCAACGGTTACTCGGTCGGATTCCGGAACTGCAGCGACCGCGCCCAGTCGGGCAACAAGGTGCGCTCGGCGTTCTCCACGGTCAACGTGAACGCGAATTTCGGTGTGCTGACCTGCCCGTCGGGGGTGCCGTGGGCCAACTGCCTCGACGTCGAGTGCGAGATCGATCCGACCAATCCCGCCGTGTCCAAGTGCCAATGCCTGACGGTCACGACCGGCGAGTCGCGGACCTTTGCCGGCGGCTGCGAGACCGCCACCTGCACGTCGACCATCTGGTCGGCCGCCACTCCGGACCTGCCGGCGACGGCCCAATACCGCAAGGGGATGAACCAGATCGGTCAGCCAGTTAACTTTCCGAGGACCTGTCCCGGGTCGCATCCCTAGCTCGGCGGTTTGGGGCGCGCGTTTGCTGAACGTCGGGTGGCTTCTGTGCATGTTTGGCATCATCCGGCCGTGCCGTAATCGGCTCGGGGGCGAGCTGGCGGCGGCCTGGCGGGCCCAATTGTGCGGGTTGTGCCTGGCGCTGCGCGACGACTACGGCCAACTCGCGCGGATCGCCACCAACTACGACGGGTTGGTGGTCTCCCTGCTGGTCGAGGCGCAGTCGGGGGGGCGGCCGACCCGCCGCAACGCCGGGCGCTGCCCGCTGCGCGGGATGCGGCGCGCCGACGTGGCCACCGGAGATTGCGTGCGGCTGGCGGCGGTGGTGTCGCTGGCGCTGGCCGCCGCGCGGGTGCGCGACCACCTCGACGACCGCGACGGCATCGTCGGCGCGGCCGGAGTGCGGCCCGCGGCGCGCCGCATCGCCGAGCGCTGGGTGCGCCAGGGCACCGACACCGGCCGCACCCTGAGCTTCGACACCGGCGTGCTCGTCGCCGCGATGGACCGCCAGGCCGCGCTCGAAGCGGCCGCGGTGCCGGGCAGCCCCCTGCTGCTGGTGACCGAGCCCACCGAGACCGCGGTCGCCGAGGCCTTCGCCCACACCGCCGTGCTGGCCGGCCGCCCCGACAACGCCGCGCCCCTGCGCGAGGTCGGGCAGCTGTTCGGCCGGGTGGCGCACCTGCTCGACGCGGTCGAGGACTACCGCGACGACGTGGCGCGCGGGAAGTGGAACCCGTTGGCGGCCACCGCAACTCCCGTCGAAGCGGTGCGCACCCTGTGCGACGACGCCGTCTTGGGCATCGAGTTGGCGTTGGCCGACGTCGAGTTCACCGACGGGCGCCTGGCCCACCGGTTGCTGACCGGCGAGGTGCGCCGCGCGGTGAAACGCACGTTCGCCCAGACCGGTTTCACCGCGCAAAGCGGGACGCCGCGCGGCCAGCAGGAGCCGATCAACTTCGGCGGCCAGCCCGGCCCGGGTGCGCCCGCGGACGAGGGCGAGACCCCCGATCCCGGGAAGCGCAAGAAGGGCGGCGACGGCACGGGCCGCTGGTGCTGCTGCGAGGGCTGCGAGTGCTGCGACGACTGCTGCTGCGATTGTTAGACCTCGTGGCCCACCCACATGATTCCGAAATCTGATAGCGCCCGCGCTATCCGTTTGAAGTTCACCTGCCCTTCCCCTGAAGGTGCCCATGGGACGGATGTGACTTAAGCCCCAAGCCGCGCAAGTCGTACCCGTCCGGCAGGATGGGCAGGTGTTTGGCCTCGTCCTGATCGTCGCGCTCGTCTCCACCGTCATCGTGGGGACGGTCATCGGCCGGCGCTACCGCGTGGGTCCCCCGGTGCTGCTCATCTCGCTCGGCGCGCTGCTCGGCCTGATCCCGAGTTTCGCTCACGTGCACGTCGACGGCGAGGTCGTGCTGCTGTTGTTCCTGCCCGCAATCCTCTACTGGGAGGGCATGAACACCAGCTTCCGCGAGATCCGCGCCAACGCGCGCGTCATCGTCCTGCTCAGCATCGCCCTGGTGATCGCCACCGCGGCGGCGGTGTCGTGGACGGCGCGATCGCTGGGCATGGACCCCCACGCGGCGGGCGTCCTGGGCGCCGTGCTGTCCCCCACCGACGCCGCCGCCGTGGCCGGCCTGGCGAAAAAGCTGCCGCGCCGGCAGCTGACCGTGCTGAAGGCCGAGAGCCTCATCAACGACGGCACCGCCCTGGTGCTGTTCGCCGGCAGTGTCACGGTGGCCATCGGCGGGTCCGCCATCAGCCCGCTCGAAGTGAGCGGCCGGTTCGTCCTCTCCTACCTCGGCGGCATCGCCGCCGGCCTGCTGGTCGGCGGGTTGGTGGTGCTGGCGCGCAAGCGAATCGACGCGCCGCAAGAGGAAGGCGCCATGAGCCTGCTGACGCCGTTCGCGGCGTTTCTGCTGGCCCAGGCGTTCGATTGCAGCGGCGTGGTCGCGGTCATGGTGGCGGCGCTGGTCCTGGCCTACGCCGGGCCGTTGGTGATCCGGGCCCGTTCCCGCCTGGCGGCCTTCGGATTCTGGGACATCGCGACCTTCCTGCTCAACGGCTCGCTGTGGGTGTTCGTCGGCGTGCAGATCCCGGGCGCGCTGCACGGCATCGCCCACGTCGACGGAGGCCTTCGCCACGCCGCCTACATCGCCCTGGCCGTCACCGGCGTGGTGATCGTTTCGCGCATCGTGTGGGGCGAGATCACCACCGGCCTGATTCGCCTCATCGACCGCCGGCCGGCTCAGCGTGAGCGCCGCGCCCCCTGGCGTCAGCGTTTCGTGATCGCCTGGGCGGGATTCCGCGGGGCCGTGTCGCTCGCCGCGGCGCTGGCCGTCCCGGCCACCACACTGAACGGCACGCCCTTCCCCGACCGCAACCTGATCATCTTCATCGTCACCTTCGTCATCCTGGTGACCGTCCTCGTTCAAGGGATCACGCTGCCGGCCGTCGTCCGGTGGGCCAAGATGCCCGACGATCTCACCTACGTCCAGGAGTTGGAACTGGCTCGATGCCGGGGCAGCCAAGCCGCCCTCGCCGCGCTGCCGACCGTCGCCGACGAGGTCGGCATCAGCGACGAACTGCGGCGACGGCTGGAAAAGGAATACGAAGAAAAGGCCGCGCTCACGCTGGCGACCGAGGGCGGTTCGGCGAACAGCCATCTCATCAATAAGAAGGAGAAGGTGCGACAGGTGCGCCTGGGCGTGCTCGAGCACAAGCGGCGCGAAATCACCGCCATGCGTAACCAGAACCTCATCGACGACATCGTGCTGCGCGAGTTGCAAAACGAGATGGACCTCGAGGAAGTGCAACTCCTCGACGCTGCCGACGACGAGTAGGGCGACCGGTGTTGCAGACGGTCGCCATCCGCGGGTATCGCTCGCTGCGGGAGGTGATCGCGCCGCTGGGGCGGCTGTCGATCGTCACCGGGGCCAACGGCGCCGGCAAGTCATCGCTGTACCGCGCGCTGCGGCTGCTGGCCGACTGCGGCCGTGGCGAGGTGATCGGCTCGCTGGCCCGCGAGGGCGGGCTGCAGTCGGTGCTGTGGGCGGGCCCCGAGCAGCTCGGCGGCGCCCGTCGCACCGGCAGGGCCCAGGGCACGGTGCGCACCCGGCCCGTGTCGCTCGAAATGGGTTTCGCGGCAGACGATTTCGGCTATCTCGTCGACCTCGGAATCCCGCAGATGGCGGGGATCAAGTCCGCCTTCGCGCGCGATCCCGAGATCAAGCGGGAGGCGGTGTTCGCCGGCCCGGTGCTGCGTGCCGGCACGACACTGGTGCGCCGGACCCGGGATTTCGCCGAGGTGAGCGCGGAATCGGGCCGGGGCTTCGAGGAGTTGAGCCGGTCCCTGCCGTCGTATCGCAGCGTGCTGGCCGAGTACGCCCATCCGCACGCGCTACCCGAATTGGCCGCCGTGCGTGAGCGATTGCGCGGCTGGCGCTTCTACGACGCCTTTCGCGTCGATCCGGGCGCGCCCGCGCGGCAGCCGCAGGTCGGCACCCGCACGCCGGTGCTTTCCGACGACGGCCACGACCTGGCCGCCGCGATCCAGACCATCATCGAGGCGGGCTTCGACGACCTGGCCCGCACCGTCGCCGACGCCTTCGACGGTGCCACGGTCTCGGTCGCCGAGCATGATGGAGTGTTCGACCTGCAGCTAAAACAGCGGGGCATGCTGCGCCCGCTGCGGGCTGCCGAATTGTCCGACGGCACACTGCGATTCCTGCTCTGGGCCGCCGCGTTGCTCAGCCCGCAAGCGCCGTCGCTGATGGTGCTCAACGAGCCCGAAACCTCCCTGCACCCAGACCTGGTGCGCCCGCTCGCGTCGCTGATCCGCACCGCCGCCGCCCAGACCCAGGTCGTCGTCGTCACCCATTCCCGCGCGCTGCTGGCAGCCGCGGGCGACGACACGGTGGAGATCGAGCTGTACAAGGAGTGGGGCGAGACCCGCATCGCCGGGCAGGACCTGCTGACGACGCCGCGCTGGGACTGGGGCAAACGCTAATCCGCGCGAGGCCGCACCATCGCCGTTGAGTGTGCGCCGAGGGCTTTTGGTGTGAGCTCACGGCGCCGTTTGTCGGCGTGTCGTCGACGTGGCCTCACAGTCAAAGATTGCCTGCCAGGCAATCTTGCCCGCCGTGCACGTTTGGCGTAGGTTGGTGCCCATGCCCGACCAACCGACCGGACTGCGCGAGCGCAAGAAGGCCGACACCCGGCGCGCGCTCAGCGACGCCGCGCTGAACCTGGCTTTCGAGCGCGGGCTGGATAACGTGACTCGCGACGAGATCGCCAGCCTGGCCGGGGTGTCGCTGCGCACCTTCAACAACTACTTCAGCGGCAAGTACGAGGCGCTGGCCTACCGGCAGACCGAGCGGATGCGCCGCGGTATCGCGGCACTTCGCGAGCGCCCCGCCGACGAACCGCTGTGGACGGCGCTCGAGCACGCGGTGCTCGAACCGCTGGAAGAGGATTTCGGCGATTTCTACGGTGACGAGAATCAAGTGCCGAGCCACGGAGAGCTCATCGAGGTGCGAAGGCTGCTGATGAACCCGCAGGTGCGAAACGCCTTGCCGCAGCGGCTTTTCGACGAGTGGCTCGAGGTGATCGCCGAGCGCACCGGCACCGACCCGGAGCACGACCTGTACCCGCGACTGGTGGTGGCCGTCGTGCGCGCGGTCGGCGACGCGGCGGCCGAGGCGTACGTGCGGGCCGACCCGCCGGTCGCCATCACCGACCTGATCCGCGACTGCTTCGCCGCCGTCCGCGCGGGACTGCCGGAACCCAAGGATGTAAAACCATGGCTTTGAACAAAGACCAAGAACGCGCCGACATCGTCATCGCCGGCGCCGGACCCAACGGGCTGATGCTGGCCTGCGAGCTGGCGCTGGCCGGCGTCAGGCCCGTCGTGCTGGACGGCTTGCCCGGACCCAGCTCGGAGCCCAAGGCCAACGGCCTTGTCGGACAGGTGGTTCGGATGCTCGACATGCGCGGCCTCTACCAGGAGTTCACCGGCGACCCCAATCCCCCGCAACCCGTCTACGGGTGGATCTTCGCGGCCATGACGCTGAACTTCCTCGGCGTGCCCGACAACCCGATGTACGCGCTGCCCATCCAGCAACCCCGGGTGGTGCGGCTGCTGGAGAAGCGGGCGCGCGACCTCGGAGTGGACCTGCGCTGGGGGCACGAGCTCACCGGTCTGCGGCAGGAGCCGAATTCCGTTGAGCTGACGGTGTCCTCACCGGAGCGCGAGTACCGCATCGCCGCCGGGTATCTCGTGGGCGCCGACGGCGGGCGCAGCCTGGTCCGCAAAACCGTGGGCATCGACTTCCCCGGCTATACGTCGCGTACCGTCGGGCGGCTGGCCCACGTGCACATCCCCGACGGGCTCCGCCGCGCCGACGGCGGCATCGACGTGCCCGGGTTCGGCCGGATTGCGTTCGGCCACACGCGGTTGGATCGCGGTGGGCTGATCTACGCTGAGTTCGAACCCGGCCGCTCGCTGTTCGGCACCATCGAGTTCGGGCCGCCGGTCGAGGACACACCGATGAGCCTGGCCGAGCTGCGCGAGAGCGCGCGTCGCGTCCTCGGCGTCGATCTACCGTTCGAGGAACCGAAAGGCCCGGGGCCGCACGCCCTGCGCCGGATCAACGGGCAGAACACGCGCCACGCGGAGCACTACCGCGACGGGCGGGTCCTGTTGCTCGGCGACGCCGCCCACGTCCACAGCGCCATGGGCGGCCCCGGCCTCAACCTGGGACTGCAGGACGCCATGAACCTGGGCTGGAAGCTCGCGGCCCATCTCAACGGCTGGGCGCCCGCGGGATTGCTCGATACCTACGAGTCCGAGCGTCACCCCGTGGGTGAGCGCGTCATGATGCACTCGCTGTCGCAGACCGCCCTGATGGCGCCGGGCCCGGAAGTCGGCGCGCTCCGAACGCTCATGGGCGAACTGTTTGCCCTTCCCGACGTCGCCCGGCACATGGCGAAACTGCTGGCCGGCAATGACGTCCGGTACGACGTCGGCGACGACCACCCGCTGTCCGGCCGGCCCGTGCCCCCGCTAACCCTCGCCGACGGCCGGCGAGTCGAAGAACTGCTGCACGACGCGCGCCCGGTCCTGCTCGATTTCGGCGGCGGCGCAGGCGCCACCGCGCGCGGGTGGGCCGATCGGGTCGAGGTCGTCGAAGCGACCACAGGCGAGCGGCCCGCCGCGGCGCTGCTGCTCCGGCCAGACGGCTACGTCGCCTGGGCGGCCGACGCGTTCGGGGCGGATGAGGAGGCGCGGCTGCGCGCCGCGCTGCGGCGCTGGTTCGGACCCGAGTCGAGCGGATAGCCGCGCCAGCGACCAGACTGGGCGGCATGGCCCCCACGAATCCCGGTACACCGGTGCGCAGCGCGCAGAAGATCGTTGACGTCCTGTCCGCGCAGGGCGTCGAGTACATCTTCGGCGTGCCCGGAGCCAAGATCGACGCCGTCTACGACGCCCTTGTCGACGGCGG
This sequence comes from Mycobacterium terramassiliense, assembly GCF_900157385.1. Lineage (GTDB taxonomy): Bacteria > Actinomycetota > Actinomycetes > Mycobacteriales > Mycobacteriaceae > Mycobacterium > Mycobacterium terramassiliense. The sequence continues at coordinate 2,692,831 of NZ_LT717701.1, read as the reverse complement.
CCTAAAGCTGGTGGTGTGCCGGCACGAACAAAATGCGGCGTTCATGGCCGGGGCGATCGGCCGGCTCACCGGCAACCCGGGGGTCGTGCTGGTGACGTCCGGTCCCGGCACCACCAACCTGGCGACGGGCCTGCTCACCGCGACCACCGAACAGGATCCGGTGGTCGCGCTGTGTGGCGCGGTTCGCCGCGAGGACCGGCTCAAGCGCACCCACCAGTCGATGGACGCCGCCGCGATGCTGCGCACGGTCACCAAGTTCACCGGCGAGATCAACGACCCGGACAATGCCGTCGAGGCGACCATCGGTGCCTTTCGCGCCGCGGCCAGCGAGCCGCGCGGGGCCGCCGCCGTCGTGCTGCCCGCCGACGTGCTGGCCGCCCCCACGACTGAGGGCATCACGGCCCGCCTCCCGATCCCGCCTCTGGGCGCCGCCCCGCCGCACGCCGTCACCCGGGCGGCCGAACTGATCCGCGCCGCGCAACGGCCGGCGCTGCTGGTCGGGATCCGCGGCGCCGACCCGGACGGCTGCGCGGCGCTGCGCGCCCTGGTCGCCGCGACCGGGCTGCCCGTCGTGGAGACCTTTCAGGCCGCGGGGGTGATCTCCCGCACCCTCGAGGATCACTTCCTGGGCCGGGTGGGCCTGTTCCGCAACCAGCCCGGCGACGTCATCCTCGGCCACGCCGATGTGCTCGTCACCATCGGCTACGACTCCGTCGAATACGACCCGGTGCAGTGGAACAACGACCCCCAGCTGGAGGGGCGCACCATCATCCACCTCGACTCGGTGCCCGCCGACATCGACAACCACTATCAGCCGACGCTGGAGCTGCTCGGCAACGTCGCGGCCACCGTCGCCGACCTGACCGGCAACCTGGCCGGCCTCACGCTCAGCGCCGAGTACCGTGGCCAGATCGACACCCAGCGAAAAGCGTTGGCCGACATCGACAACGCCGCGCGCGACGACGTGCCGAGCGGGCCCGGGCTGAATCCCGTCGCGGTCGTGCTGCGCCTGCGTGAGGAACTCGACGACACCGCCACGATCGCCTGCGACATCGGCTCGGTCTACATCTACATGGCGCGCCACTTCCGAGTCTACGAACCCAGGCGCCTGCTGTTTTCCAACGGTCAACAGACCCTGGGGGTCGCCCTGCCCTGGGCGATGGCCGCCTGCCTGCTGCGGCCCGGCACCCCCGTCGTGTCGGTGTCCGGGGACGGCGGATTCCTGTTCTCCGCCCAGGAACTGTCGACCGCGGCCCATCTGGGCCTGACGTTCACCCACATCATCTTTCGGGACAACACCTACGACATGGTCGGCTTCCAGGAGGTCCTGAAATACGGGCGCAAGTCCGGCGTGCAACTCGCCGACTACGACATCGTCAGCTACGCGGCGGCTTTCGGCGCCCGCGGTTACCGGGTCACGACCTTGGACGAGTTCGGCGCCACCCTGCGCCAGGCGCTGGCCGAGGAAGGTCCTACCCTGATCGACGTCCCGGTGGACTACAGCCGCAACACCGAGCTCGCCGGGCATCTGCACGACGACCCCTTCGAGTGAGATGGGAAAGATGAGCAACCCCTACGAGCGGTTCCGCCATTGGGCCACAAGCATTCTCGGCCACCACCATGACGACGAGGTGTACCAGTTCTCCACGATCAGCGCCCTGCTCGACGGCGTCTACGACGGCGATGCCACCGTCGCCGACATCCTGCGGCACGGCGACTTCGGCCTGGGCACCTTCAACCACCTCGACGGCGAAATGGTCATCCTGGACGGCGTCTGCTACCGGCTACGCGCCGACGGCACCGCCACCCGGGCGGCGCCGACCGACCGCACCCCGTTCGCTGCGGTCACGCGGTTCCACGGCGACTTCGAGATCCCGGTTCAGACCCGCACCGGGCGCGCCGAACTGACCGCGGCGATCGATCGCCAAATCCAAAGCGCCAACCTGATTTACGCGATCAAGATCACCGGGCGCTTCGACGAACTGCACACCCGAACGGTGATGGCGCAGAAACAGCCCTATCCCCCGTTGACCGAGGCGACCGAGGAACAGACCGAGACGGTGTTCACCGACGTTTCGGGCACGGTGGTCGGGTTCCGCACCCCCGACTTCGAACAGGGCATCTCCGTGGCCGGATACCACCTGCACTTCCTCAACGAGGAGCGCACCGCCGGCGGGCATGTCCTCGACTTTAGCCTCGAGCACGGAACGCTCGCGGTCAGCGGCGCCTCGCAATTGCACCTGAGCCTGCCCACCTCCGGTGCGTTCCTCGGCGCGCAGCTGTCCGGAGACGACCTCGCCGAGCGGATCGGCAAAGCCGAAGGCCCCAAAGGCGGAGATTCCCCTCAGCGGTAGATGTTCACGACGTCGGGCGGCCCCAGGCGGGCCGGATCGGACCGGCCGGTGGCGGCGAGCAGAAAGTCGTGCGCCGCCATACCGGTTCGCTGCTCGAATTGGTCCGCGGAGACACCCAACAACCGGGCAACGGCCGGGTTCGCCGCCGCAGAGTCATCGCGCAGCAACGCGCCGAGCGCGAAATCGAACGCCGACGGTGACGTGCGGCTTGTCGCAACGATCTCGACGTTCGTCACCGCGCTGGATGTCACCGTGTCCGAACTCCGCCTCGAGGCTTTCCTGCCCGCCGACCGGGGGACCGCCGCGATTCTCGCCCGCCGTCACGCACGCTGACCCGTCCGAGGGGTTGACGAATTCACGGACTGTTCAGGCACACGTCGGTTCCACATCGATGACTGCACACGCGCGCCGCGTGTCCTCACGGTATGCGCGTTGTTCAGGTGGCCAACTTCTACGGCCCTCGCTCCGGCGGACTGCGCACCGCGATAGACAGGCTCGGCGCCGAATACTGCGCCACCGGGCACGAGGTGTACCTGGTCGTCCCCGGTAGCAGCCCACAGCGTACGCAGCTGCCCACGGGCGTCGTGCGAATCACGATGCCCGCCCGTTTGATTCCCTTCACCGGGGGCTACCGGGCGGTGATGCCGGGGCCCGTCAAGGCGCTGTTGAAGGCGCTGCGGCCCGAAGCGCTGGAGGTCTCCGACCGGCTCACCCTGCGGTCGCTGGGGCCGTGGGGGCGCGACTACGGCGCCAAGACGGTGATGATCTCCCACGAGCGGCTGGATCGCCTTGTGGGCCAGATACTTCCGCGCCGCAGCGCCGAGCGGTTCGCGGACTTCGCCAATCGGCGCACGGCCGCCAACTACGACACCGTGGTGTGCACGACGGCGTTCGCCCGCGAGGAATTCGACCGGATCGGCGCGACGAACACCGTCACCGTCCCGTTGGGCGTGGACCTACAGACGTTTCACCCGCGCCGGCATTCGCACCTGGTGCGGCGGCGCTGGGCCGCCCCGCATCAGATCCTGCTGGTGCATTGCGGCCGGCTCTCGGTGGAAAAGCGCGTCGACCGCAGCATCGACGCGCTCGGCGCGCTGTGCCATGCCGGCGTCGACGCCCGGCTGGTGGTGGTGGGCGAGGGCCCGCTTCGGGCCCGGCTGGAACGGCAGGCCTCCCGGCTGCCGATCGACTTCACCGGCTTCATCAACGACCGGCACACCGTCGCGGGTCTGCTGGCCACCGCCGACGTGACGCTGGCGCCAGGCCCGCACGAAACCTTCGGGCTGGCCGCGCTCGAATCGCTGGCCTGCGGGACGCCCGCGGTGGTGTCGCGCACGTCGGCGCTGACCGAGATCGTCACCCCGGACAGCGGAGCCCTGGCCGACAACGACCCGTTCGCCATCGCCTGGGCGGTCGGCGCGGTGGTCGGCCGGCCCGAACACCACCGCCGCAGCTCCGCCCGGCGCCGCGCGGAGACTTTCACCTGGGAACGCGCCGCTGCCGGAATGCTGGCGTCGCTGAGGACCTGCGCTCAGCCGGATTTAAAGCGGTAGCGGACCACGACCGTGCCTACCAGCCGGGACATGCGCGCGCTGGGGGCCGCCAGGCGGGCCGTGGCGCGCATCGCGGGCGAAAGCCCGTCGACCTCGGGCGCCCTGGTGAGGAAGATTTCGTCGACGAGTTTGACGCCGTCGACCCAGCGCTCGGGCTGACGGGGATCGTTGAATCCGGGATTGACGACGCCGCCCGCAATCACGGACATGCCCGGAGCGTGCCTCACCGCCCAGATGGCGTAGCGGGTGTAGAGATTGAATGCCAACTCCCCGCTCGGGAAGTGATGGACGAGTCGATTCAGCAGCGCAACGAAGCCGGCCTGCGTGAGGAAAGCGATCAAACCGTCGCCGACGATCATGGCGGGCCGTGAACCGGGGACTTCGTTGAGCCAGTCCGGATCGGTGAGATCCGCACCGATGCTGTGAGCGTTCGCGCGTTGGGAAACAACGCGAGAGCGCACCGCAATGACCTCGGGGAAATCGATGTCGTACCACGCCACGGTGGGCGGCGGGTCAATCCGAAAGACCCGGGTGTCCAGGCCGGCGCCCAGATCCAGCACCACCGCGTCCGGGTGCTCGGAGATGAAACGACGCACGAGATCGTCAAGTGTCTTGGCCCGCACCGCAATGTCGAAGACCCGAGATCGAGCGTCGAGGAATTTGGTTGTCAGCGCGGGAAACCGGGCAAGGTCGTAGCCGACCTTGGTCAGGATCTCGTCGGCCATGGTGTCACCCAGGAACGGTCGCGGTAAGCGGCTGTCCAGCGCCCTGCCGCCCAGCGTGAGAAACAAGCTCTCCTGCGCGGGGGTGAAGGACGGAAGCGCCAAGCTCACGGCGCGTCTCCCGCCCAGCTTCGCGGCAGCGCCGCGACCAACGCCTCGACCTGCGTGCGGGTGAGTGTCGTGACGCTCCCGTCCGCCAACCCGAGGACGCGGTCGATGGCAAGCCCGTGCAGCCTGAATCGCGTTGTCAGGCGGTCGATTGCCACCTCTCGCGCGGATTCGTCGGCGGCCTGTAACACCTCGATGACGTTCGAGTTCGTGCGCGCCGCAAGGCCGTAGATCATGTCGGCGACACCCTCGGGGTCAAACGTATCGAAGACGCCGTCGGCGACTCCGTCGGATATCAGCCGCGTCAGCAACGGAAGGACCAACGCTTCCTCGACCGCCAGGATTCGCGCGTACAGGTGCGCATTGTCAGGGCGCAGCAGCGACACCATCGCGGCCAATTGCTCCGGTCCGCCCGTTTTCATGTTCACGTCGAAACCCGCGCGCAAGCTCGCGTTGAGCCGGGCCAATGCGTCGCCCCCACAGGCGGCGACGGCGTCCTCAACGGCGGCGAACGCGTCGCTCGCGCTGCGCTCGGCCAACGCGGTGATCAGCGCGTCCTTGGACGGAAACCAGTGGTAGAAAGCGCCTTTCGAGACCCCGGCGTCGGCGATGAGGTCGTTGAGGCTGACGTTGTCGTAACCGTCGCGCACGAATAACAAGGCCGCCCGGTCGAGCAGTTCCGCTCGCCGGATGTCGGGATGCTTAACTACCCGCGGCATGCGCTCGATCGTCGGTCGGGCGTTCCGGCTTCCAGCCGACGTAGGTCAGGTATAGACCGGCCGAGGCCAGGCAGGCGAACAACACCCAGATCACCGCCGACGCACCCGAACTGTAGATGGCGTTGCCGCCCGCGTCGTAAACCCGGGGAACGGTCAGCAGCAGCAGGCCGCGGATCAGGAAGAACCAGCCGACGACCGAGACCATGATCGCCGCGGGGCTGCGCCAATACTGGTGAAACGCGATGATGAAAAGGCCGCCCGCCAAAAGAATGGCGCCGTAGAGCCACGACCACATCGGGTTCGCCTTGAATTCGTTGAACAACACCTCCATGTCATGCCCGCGCACCGCGACGGTGCTCGGCACGATGGTGAGGTACGGGCCCATCACCCGCGCGAACATCCGGGTCCGGACCTTTGACAACTCTGAGCCGCTCATCGTTCGTTCTACCTCCTGGTCGCCCAGGAAGTATAAGCAGACCGGTGGTCGGTATACCAGACCGGCGGTCGGTAGGACCCCGGGCGTTTACCCGCCGCTGGGCTTGCTGGGGCTGTGCTTGGCCGGGCAGTAGTCCGCGGTGGCCGCCCCGATGAACGTCTCGGCCTGCGCCTGGGTCAGCTTGTGCGATCCGGTCAGCTGGTCGATCTCGTCCTTTTGCGTGTAGCCCGCATCGAGGTCCTGGCACATCACGCGCGCCATGTTCACGGCCTGGGCTGGCGAACCGAGGTTGATGCCGTGCGACGAGAGGTACTCGGCGAATTCCTGGTCGTTCTGGTCGGCGTGCGCGACGGCCGCCGGGACCCACGCGACGGCCAGCAGAGCGCCAAACGCGCACGCGGAGATTTTCTTCTTCATTTCCCCATCACTTTCAAAGCATCGACGCCCAATGTAACGAATCGTCGCGCGCGAGCGGGTCGGTGGTCAATAGCCCGTAGGCGCTATCGGCCCTCGCAAGCCAAAGTTCAATCCGCCGTTCAGTTTTAGTTCTGAATGAGTTTAATTGCGGGCGCAGGGGCGACCTCGTTTCCGAAACAAGAGTTCACCGCGAGTTCCGATGGCGTTCACCTAGCGGGCCGCGGCTAGGCTCGCCGTAAACGGCAAGGAGGTATGCCCGTGCAGGCGCGGGACGAGGTGCTGATCACGGCCGCGGAGCTGGCACGCCTGATCGAGACCGGCGACCCGCCGGCGATCCTCGACGTGCGTTGGCGGCTCGACGAGCCCGACGGCAGGGCCGCCTACCTGGACGGTCACCTACCGGGCGCGGTGTACGTGTCGCTCGAAGACGAACTCAGCGACCACACCGTCGCCGGTCGCGGCCGTCATCCGCTGCCGTCCGGGCGCAGCGTGGAGGCGGCCGCGCGCCGGTGGGGAATCCGGCACGACGACGCGATCGTCGTGTACGACGACTGGAATCGCGCCGGTTCGGCGCGAGCGTGGTGGGTGCTGACCGCGGCCGGCCTGCGGAACGTGCGCATTCTCGACGGCGGCCTGTCCGCGTGGCGCTCGGCCGGACACAGAATCGAGACCGAACCGGTCAACCCGGCTCCGGGGAATGTGACTGTGCCACAGGATGATCTGTACAACGGTGATCGCCCCACGCTGACGGCGGAGCAGACCGGCGAGGTGACACTGCTCGACGCCCGCGCACCCGAGCGCTTCCGCGGCGACGTCGAACCCCTGGACCCGGTCGCCGGGCACATCCCCGGCGCCAAGAACTTGCCCAGCGGCGCCGTCCTGTCGGAGGCCGGAACGTTCATCGGGCCAGGCGCGCTCGATCGGTTGTTGTCCGACCGCGGCATCGATGGCCGCGTCGGTGTCTACTGCGGCTCGGGTGTCACCGCGGCCATCACGATCGCCGCGCTCGCCGCGACGGGCCGACAAGCCGCGCTGTATCCCGGGTCGTGGTCGGAATGGTGTTCGGATCCGGCCCGGCCCGTCGGTCGCGGGCCCGAATAGCCCGCGGGCGAGGTCAATTCAGGTCCCGGCCCGGGTCTGCAGGAGGGCCGCGGCCACCCGGGCGGCGTTCTCCGCCGCGATCTGCTTGTAGAAGAAGAACTGGAACGGGAAGCCCGGCAGGCGCAGCGGGTCGCCGGCCCCGTCCGAAATCCCACGGATTCCGAGGAATGGGACCCCCTGCGCGCCGGCGACCGCTCGAACCGCCGCCGTCTCGTTATCCGTCGCGTCGAAGGCCGGGTCAGCAACCCAGGCGACGTTCAGGTTGGTGACGAAAGCCTTTCGCAGCCAGGGCCCGGCCGCCCGAAAGAAGTTGCCGGTGTAGCGAAGTGAGCGATCTGGCGCGCTGCGCGGCTGACAGCCGAAAACGCCGCCGCCGTTCGGGATACACGGGAACGCCTGGCCGTTGTTGTTGTCGAAGCTGGACCCGTCGCCGCCAACCACCAGCCGTGGCCGGCGCTTCAGATCGACCAGCTTGACTCGGGGGGTGTTGTGGCGCAGGTAATTAACGGTTTGCAGGTCGACGCTGAGTGCTCGCGCCGCGGCCAGCAGGCCGGCGTCGACCGGGAGAAATGTTGCGCCGCCGTCCAGGGTCCAGCGGGCCGGTACGGTCACGTCCCCGACGTTGACGCGCGCCCCGCCACCGGCGACACCCGCGAACAGCACCGCATCAATCGCTGACTCGCCGGCGAAGCGGGCGAAGGCGGTGCGGGCGGTCTCGGTCGCGTTCACCATGCCGATGCCGGTCATCGCCACGATCACCTTCTTGCCGCCGATCGAGCCGAGGTAAAAGTGCCGGCGTTCGGCCCGCACCACCGGGTCGTGGTCCAGCACGGTATGCGAGAGAACCGCATCGGCCTCGGCCGGGAAGGCGGACAGCACCAGCGTGCGCTGTTCCTCCGGTTCTCTATCGGTCATAAATGCTTGATTTTGGCGCATCGGGCGCGGCCGAATATCCAATACCGTTCTTTTTGTTTAGCAATTTCGCGTCGTTATTCGCGCTAGTCTCAGCGGCGTGCTGGAAGTGATCGACAAGGGGCCCGTCGGCGATTCCCAGAAAACGCCGCTGCTCTTCGTCCACGGCGCCTGGCACGGCGCCTGGTGTTGGGACGAGCATTTCCTGGACTTCTTCGCGGCGAGGGGCTATCGATCGGTGGCGGTGAGCCTGCGCGGCCACGGAAACAGTCCCGCACCGGGCAGCATGCGCTTGTGTTCGATGGCCGACTTCGTCGACGATGTCGCCTCCGTCGCCGACGGCCTGCCCCGGCGGCCCGTGGTGATCGGGCATTCCATGGGCGGCTTCGTGGTGCAGAAGTACCTGGAGACCCACGACGCTCCGGCCGCCGCGCTGCTCGCCTCGGTGCCGCCCAGCGGGATCGCCCGGTTCTTCCTGCACCGGTTCCAACGGCACCCGTGGCTGACCGCGCGAAGCCTGGCCCTGGGCAAGTCATTGCCGAGCGTGGGCGGCACGCCGGAATTGGCCCGCGAGACTTTCTTGTGCGAGGCGATTCCCCACGCCGACGTGGCGCGCTACGCCGCGCAACTCAACGAGGAGTACGTGTCACGCTTCGTGCTCGAGATGCTGGTGCTCAATCTGCCCAGGCCCCGCCTGGTCAGCGCCCCGCTGTTGGTCCTGGGCGCCGAAGACGACATCGTCTTCACGCAGCGCGAAGTCCGCGCGACCGCGGCCGCCTACCGCACCGAGGCGGAGATCTTCCCGGCGATGGCCCACGACATGATGCTCGAGCCCGGGTGGGAGGCGGTGGCCGAGCGGATCCACGCGTGGCTCCAAACCCGCTGTCCCACAACGTTGCCGCGATGACGGGCCGTCTCGACGGCAAGGCCGCGATCATCACCGGTGCCAGCAGCGGGCTGGGGCCGGTGATGGGCTCGCTGTTCGTCGCCGAAGGCGCCCGCGTGCTGCTCGCCGCGCGGCGCGAAGAGTTGGTCCGCGACGCCGCCCTCGCGGCCGGCCCGGGAGCCGTCGCGATGCGTGCGGACGTGACCAACGAGGACGACGTGGCGGCCATGGTGGCGAGGGCGGTCGACGAGTTCGGCCACATCGACATCCTGTGCAACAACGCCGCCGCGCCCGGGCAGGACCGCTGGATCTGGGAGCAGACGCTGGACAACTGGAACGCCACCTTCGCCATCGACGTCACCGCGGCCATGCTGTGCACGCGCGAAGTGCTCAATCAGTCCATGCTGCAACGCCGCCGCGGGGTCATTCTCAACTTCTCCTCCACCGCGAGCTACTCTGCCCTGGTCCGCAAGACCCACTACGTCGCCGCCAAGGCGTCGCTACGGGCGTTCACCAAGGCCGTCGCGCTCGAGGTCGGCCCGTACGGCATTCGGTGCAATTGCATTGTGCCCGGCGCCATCGACACCGAGCTGTTTCGCAACTGGGTGCAACGCACCGCCGACGAGCAGGGTGTCGACTTCGCGACCCAGCGCGCCAGGTCCCTCAAAGGCGTGGCATTGCAAGACATCTCCTCCCCCGAGGACGTCGCCAACCTGGCGCTGTTCCTGGCCAGCGACGAGAGCCGAACCATCACCGGGCAATCGATACCCGTGGACGCCGGCGGGTACATGCAGGGATGAGCACTCGTCTGTCGATATCCACCCCGGTGGTGACGATGTTGCCGCAGATCAGCGGCGAGTGGGAGAAAGAGGCGTCCATCGACGACCTGGCCCAGATCGCCGAAGCCGCAGACCGACTCGGCTACCACCACCTGACCTGCAGCGAGCACATCGCGTTGCCCGCCGCCGAACAACAGCGCCGCGGAGCCCGCTATTGGGATCCGCTGGCCACCCTGGGTTATCTCGCGGCGCGCACGCGACGGATTGGGTTGGCCACCAACGTGCTGGTGCTCGGGTATCACCATCCGCTCGAGATCGCCAAGCGCTACGGCACACTCGACAAAGTCAGCAACGGCAGGCTCATCGTCGGCGTCGGCGTCGGCAGCCTCAAGGAGGAGTTCGACCTCCTCGGCGTGCCCTTCGACGACCGCGGGGCGCGCGGCGACGACGCCCTGCGGGCGCTTCGCGCCTCGCTGTCGGTGCCCGAGCCTTCCTACCACGGCGAGTTCTATTCGTTCGGCGGCATGGTCGTCGATCCCTGCGCCGTCCAGCAGCGTGTCCCGATCTGGGTCGGAGGACGCACCCTGCGGTCGCTGCGCCGGGCGGCGACCCTGGCCGACGGCTGGGCCCCCTTCAACGTGAGCCTGCGACAGGTCCGAGAGTGGTTGGGCCGCTTCGACCTTAAGCCCGGCTTCGAGGTCGTCCTACCGCCCCCGAGGCCCCTGGACCCGATCAACGAGCCGGACCGAACCCGCGAAACCCTCGCCGACATCGCCGCGCACGGGGCCACCATCGTCAGCGCGATCTTCACCCATACCTCGCTGCAGCATTACCTGGAGAATCTGCAGGCACTGGCCGAGTTGCACCCGTCCGCCTAGAGAGGGCCCTCATGTCGAAAGCGATTCGAGCGCTGGCCATCATCGCGATGTGTTGTGGAGGCGTGGTGGTTGGCGCGGCCGCTGCCCCGGTCAGGGCCACCGGCGCGCCGGCATGCGTCGGGTTATCCGTTTGCCCGCCGCCTCCGCCGGACACCGAAGGCAACCCGGGGTGCTATTACGCCGACGGCTGGCGCGACGCGTCGGGCGGCGGGATCGAGGTGTGGTACTTCCATGAGCCGCAGAGCATTTCGAAGGCCGACAAGGTCACGGCGCTGGTGCGAAAGAAGGACGGCACCAACGAGTCCCAGGACGCCAACATCGACGCGGGTCAGCAGGTGCACCGCTTCGAATTCCCGGCCGTCGACAAGTCCGCCGTTCAAGAGGTGTTGCTCACCACGGGCGGTGGCCGCTGCTATGTGGCCGGGCCCGACGCGTGATGCGAGTCAAGGCAGGCTTTTTCAGCCTCACCGCGCCCGCCCCGCCCGACGACGACGGCAGTTACCTGCGCTGGCACCTGCTGGATCACATGCCCGAGCAATACCAACTGCCGGGCATCGTCCACGGGTTGCGCTGGATCGCGGAAGGCGACTACCTCGAGCGCCGCCTGGCGGCCGACGGACCGTTGGGACAGGTCGGCAACGCGGTGCACTACCTGATCGGTGACCCCGTCGAGAAGACCTTCGACGACTTCGTCGCGCTCGGCCGCGCGCTGCGGGAAAACGGCCGCTTCCCCGTCACGCGCCCGTCGCTGCAAGTCGCCGGATTACGCCTGCTGCAATGGCACGCCGCCCCGCGCGCGCTCATCTCCGCCGAGGTGGTGCCGTTTCGGCCGCACCGCGGGATCGTGCTGATCGTCGAGGAACCCGATGCGGGCCGCCCGGACGAGTGGCTGCAATGGCTGCACGCCGAGCACTACCCGGCGCTGCTCGCCACGCCCGGCGCGGCCGGCGCCTGGACTTTCGGTTCGAGCACCGGTTGGAGCCACCTGCCCGGCGGATGGCGGACGGACCACCAATACATCACCGTCGTGTACCTCGACGCCGACCCGCTCACCACCGCCGATGCGCTGGCCCCCCTCATCGAGGCAAGGTGGCGGTCCGGGGCAGTTCGACCGGTATTCGCCGGGCCGTTACGCACCATGGTCACTTGGGAAGCGTGGCCGAGCAAGTGAGCCCTATAGTCCTTGCTGACGACCTAGCGAAAGAAGTGAGATGACCAATCGACGGCTCGTGCGCGCCGCCGCCGCGCTGCTCGTGGTGGCGGCTGGCCTGCCGGCCTGCTCGAGCAAGGGTGGTCAGCCTTCGGCCGCGAGTTCGAGTGCGGTCCCGCCAACCACGACCGTCATGATGGACGGCAACAAGCACACCATGACCGCCGCCGTCGAGTGCACCAACTCCGCGGCGGTGCCGCCGGCCGAGTCGGGCGATCTGACCACCCACGTCAGCGTTCGCGACGATTCGGCGTCGGTAACGCTGTCCTTGTCGGACGAGAAGCCGCCGAGCGTCGACGGGTTCTCCATTTCGCTCAAGACGGGATCCGGGCAGTATCAGCTGCCCTGGCAGGCGCCCCAGTCCGCGACCCAGGTGCAGGCCACCAAGGACGGGAAGAGTTACACGATCACCGGGACGGGCCAGGGGGCGTCGCCGAATCAGGGTGACGTCCACCAGGTGACGTTCGGGATTCACCTCAGCTGCCCATAGGCCCGAACACGTTGCCGTCGTGGGTGTTTCCCCATGTGTCACGTGCGTCACCCCGGGGGAAGGGACGTGAGGTTTTGCCCACCTCCGAGCGACAAGCGGTTGTCGAACCCCGATCCCCTCTGACATGCTGGCGGCTTGGACATCTTCGCGGAGTGGCAAAGCGGCGGGACCGAACTTCGGTGGCGATCGACCACCGCCGCCAACGACGGGCAGGAACTCACCGTGTTCGTCCGCCGCTGCGGCACACCCGGCGCCCCCGCGCTGGTGCTGGTGCACGGCTTTCCGACGTCGAGCATCGACTATTTCGCCCTCACCCGCGAACTGGGCAACGACTTCGACATGTTCGTGCTGGACTTTCCCGGCTACGGAATGTCCGAGAAACCCCCGGCGCCGCACGCCTACTCGCTGTACGACGACGCGCGACTGCTGGTCTACGCGATCACCCAGGTGTGGAAGCTGTCCGAATTCCGCATGCTCACCCACGATCGCGGCAGCAGCGTCGGCATGATCGCGCTGGAGATGTTGGCGGCCCAAGAGCCACCCGTCGTGCCCGTCGACCTCATCCTGACGAACGCCAACATCTATCTCCCGCTGTCGAATCTCACCGCGTTCCAGACCGCCCTGCTCGACCCCGCGACGGGGCGCGACACCGCGGCGGCGACCACGCCGGAGATGCTCGCCGCGGGCTTGGGCCTGAGCACCTTCATGCCACGGCGGACGCCGGACGACCCGGAGATCGCGGCGCTGGCAAAGTGTTTCGCCCACAACGACGGAATCCGCGTGCTGCCGGACACAATCCAGTACCTCAACGAGCGCGCCGCGGGCGAAACCAGTTGGCTGGAAGCGCTTTCCAAGAGCCACGTCAACACCACGGTGGTGTGGGGCCTGCACGACAACGTCTCGCCCGTACGGGTCCCCAACTACATCTGGCAGACCTATCTGAAGACCAAGCCCGGCAAGAACCGATACTGGCTGGTGCCCGGCGCCGATCATTACCTGCAATGCGACGCTCCCGGGCAGCTGGCCCAGATCGTTCGCCTCACGGCTCAGGGTGAACAGATCCCGCTTCAGACGCTCGGGAACCGGCCCGACGGCGCCGTCCTGGTGGACGAAGGCGCGTCCTAGACGTTCCCGTCTGCCGAGCGTGCGGCTGGCGTACCCGACGGCTGCTACCCCAGGAGCTGGCTCTTGAGGGTCCCGGCCAGCCAGTCGCGGTATTTCGTTTGGCTCCATCCGCGGGTACCGACCAGCGCGTGGTGCAGGCCGGGGTCGTTGTAGATCCAGATGATGTCGCGGGCTTGCGCGACGGACAGGCCTGAGCGCAGCCCCCCTTTGCGGCTCAGCAGGGTCGCCAGCTCCTTCGCCCCGGCCAGGCGCTGCCGACTGAGTTCGGTCCACAGTTCGCCGACTTCGGGTTCGACTCCGGCGGCCGAGCGCGCCACCTCGTAGATGGCGGACACCCGCCGTTGGGCGTCGCTGAGCAGGCCGGCATATCCCGCGACGATCTCCGTGGGGTCGGCCATGGCGAATAGCTTGCGCGCCTCGGGACGTTGATGGAACGGCACCTGCTCGTCGTCGCCGACGATGGCCCGGTCGCAGGCGGCTTTCAGCAGCCAGGGCTTGCCTCCCGCGGCGGCGAACACGGTCGAACGCCCGACTCCGGCCGCCTCGGCGATCGCGTCGATGGACGTGCCGCCGTAACCGCGCTCCACGAAAAGCCGCGTGGCGGCGTCCAGCACCAGCCGGCGCGTGGCGGCGGCCTGTTCGGCGCGCAACCGGGACCGGTACGGGCTGAGGGAGGAATTCATCGGACTCTCAGTATGCCCTACCCCCGATTCGGGAATTAATCGGACCAGACGCATATTGAGCATACTGATAGTACGACGAATATCGGAGAGGAAGCTACCATGTCCGCTAAGCCCATCAGGTCCGGAATGACCCGCCTCAGCGCCGGTGACCATTTCCGCACCTGGAACTGACCGGCATCCTCGACGAACCGATCGCGGTCCCCGATCCCGCAGGCGCGTTGACCCATCTGCAATTTCGGCGGTTTGCGGGCTGCCCGATCTGTAACCTGCACCTGCGCTCAATCACCGCGCGGCTCGACGAGATCAGCGCCGCCGGCATCCGGGAGGTTGTCATATTCCATTCCAGCCCGGCCGAACTGCGCAAGTACGAGAAAGACCTGCCCTTCCCGGTCATCGGCGATCCCGGCCGGAAGCTCTACCGCCGCTTCGGCGTCGAGGCGTCGGCCATGGCGATACTCAATCCCGGCGCGTGGCGCGCGCTGCCCAGGGGATGGTGGCATGCCCTCCGCACCGCGATCAGCAGGCGCCGAGCCCCGATGCCGGCCAACCCGACCAACGGCAACCTGGGCCTGCCCGCCGACGTGCTGATCGACGCCGAGGGGCGCGTGGTCGCGGTGAAATACGGCAAGCACGCGTACGACCAGTGGTCGGTCGACGATTTGCTCGCCATGGCGCCGCGAGTCACCCGGTGACGACGGGCAGGCGCGCCCACCCGCGCACGCTCGCGGTGTGCGCCCGTTCGGCGTTGGCGTAATCGACGTCCCAATCGGGCCAGCGTTTGAGGACCTCTTTCATCGCCACCCGGGCCTCCATCCGGGCCAGCGCCGAGCCGAGGCAGAAATGCAGGCCCTGCCCGAAGCTGAGGTGGCCGCCCTCGCGGTGGATGTCAAAGCGGTCGGGATCGGCGAATCGGCGTTCGTCCCGGTTGGCGGACGCGTTCAGCAGCAACATGAACGATCCCTCCGGGACGACGCGGCCGTAGTGCTCGGCATCGCGGGCGACGTAACGAGCCTGCACCGGCGACGGCGGTTCGTAGCGCAGCGTCTCCTCAACCGCGCCCGGGATCAGCGACGGATCGGCGACGAGTTCGCGGCGCTGATCCGGATGGTCGGACAGCAGTTGTCCCATGAAACCGATGAGCCGGGCCGTGGTTTCGTTGCCTGCGCCGGCGATCATGGCGGTGTAGGCCAGCACCTCGGTGCGTGACAGGGGGCGCCGCGTGCCGTCGGGCTCGTCGATCTCCGCGCGCAGCAGATCGGTCATCAGGTCATCGGACGGATGGCTGGCCCGCCATTCGATGTACTCGGCGAACATCGCGATGGTGTCCGCGAACAGATTCGGGTTGACCTCACCGGGCTTGCGCCCCTCGGCCATTTCGATGAAGGCCCCGTTGCGATCCCGGATCTTCGCCTGGTCCTCCTCGGGGATGCCCAACAGGTAGCCGATGGTGCGCATCGGCATCATCGCCCCGAGGTCCGCGATGAAGTCGAAGCCGCCGGCACCGATGAGCGGGTCGAGTTCGCGAACGCAGAATCCGCGCACCATGGACTCCACGGCCAGCATGCGCCGGGGCGTGAAGACTCGCGACAGCAGGCGGCGGTGCAAGTCGTGCAGCGGCGGATCCTCGAACAACAGGATGCCCGGCGGCACTTCGATGTTGTTGAACAAGATGTCGGCGGTGGTCCCCCGACCCGAGCGGTAGGTCTCCCAGTTCGGCAGTTCGCGTGCCACGTCCTCGTACCGACTCAGCGCGTAGAAGTTGAATTTCTCGTTGTAGTACAGCGGCGCCTCTTCGCGCATGCGCTTCCACACCGGGTACGGGTCGTCGTCGATCTCGACGTCGTATGGGTCGTAATACAGCTCGGCCGAACGTAACATATTGCCCCTCAATCGTTTCGGTGCAGGAAACCGTGGAGGATCGCCTGGACGAGCTCCTCGACGATCACCTCGCGCGACGGCTGTTTGGTCCCGAAGTAGGTGGAACGCAACGCGGCCATGCCGGCGATCATCGCCACCGTGGAGTGCGCCGGCAGGTCCGGATGATCCGACCGCAGGCCCCGCAGGTGCATGCCCTCGGCGCTGATCCGGCCGAGCACCGTCAGCGCCCGCCTGACGTCGGCGATGCCGGCGTCGGCCATCTCCTCCTCGGTCAGGGCCTCCGATGCCATCAGCGTCAAGAGCAGCCCCTGGTGCTCGACGAACACGTCATAGAGCTGCCCGACGAAGTGACCGGCGAGCTCCTCCTCCTTGGTCTCCTCGGGGATGACCGACTGCCACGTCTGGCCGAATTCGTCGACGAAGGTGGTGAAGGGCAGCACGAGGGCCTCGCGGAACAGCGCCGCCTTCGAACCGAAGTGACGGAACAATAAATGCTCGGTAACGCCTGCGGCCTGGGCGATTTCGCGCGTGGTGGTGCTGCGATAGTCCTGGCGCGCGAAGAGGCCCCGCGCGGCCTCGAGCAGCAGTTTGCGCGGCGCGCCGCGGGGCCGGCGCGTGGCCGCGGTGGCTGCTGGTCGCTGGGGCACAACTTTTAAGATAGCATGCACTATCTTGAGGACCGAACCCGATACGGGAAGGGGCGCGGACGTGGGCGCAGTCATCATGCTCGGCACGCTGTTCGGGCTGATCGTCCTGATCTTCGGACTGGTGCTGCGCTTCGACCCCGAAGCGCGCCGCTCCCCCGGACGCGAGGGCGATCGATGAGCGCCGGGATGACGCCGTTGATGCAGGCGGCCAGCGGCTTCGCCCTGGCCGGTGGTATCACCTTCACCGCGATCGGCGTCTACCTGAGCATTCGCCGGCGCCGGATACACCCACTGCTGCTCGTCTGCATCTCGGCGATCTCGTTCTCGTGGATCGAGGCGCCCTACGACTGGGCGATGTACGCCCAGTTCCCGCCCGCCATTCCGCGAATGCCGTCCTGGTGGCCGCTGAACGTGACGTGGGGTGGATTGCCCTCGTTCGTGCCCATCGGCTACATCTCCTATTTCGTGTTTCCGGCGGTGACCGGCGCGGCGCTGGGGAAATGGGTCAGCGCGAAGTTCCAGTGGCGCAGGCCGATATCGCTGCTGATCGTCGGCCTCGTCGTCGGCTTCTGCTGGGCGCTCCTCTTCAACGGGTTCCTGGGAGCCAAGCTCGGCGTCTTCTATTACGGCCTGGTGATCCCCGGCTTGGCGATCCGCGAGGGAACCATTCATCAATACCCGCTCTACGACTCGCTCGCGATGGGCATTCAGATGATGGTCTTCACGTACCTGCTGGGACGCACCGATTCGCGGGGGCGCAACGTCATCGAGGTGTGGGCCGATAAACGGTCGTCGGGCCGTCTGCAGTCGTCGCTCCTGTCGATCGCTGCCGTCATTGTGATCGGAAACCTGCTCTACGGAGCGGTTTTCGCGCCGCATTTGGTGACGAAGCTGGGCGGTTGGGTGACCGCGGGCCCGACGGGCCAGTTGTTCCCGGGCGTGCCGAATCAACCCAAGTGATCCGGGCCGAGCGTCGACTTGTTGCGGGAAATTGGGCGGCGCTTTCAGGCGATGGATGCAACAGTGGGTGGTTTGGTCGGGTTGGACAGTAGTTCGTCGAGGGCTTCGGCGGGGGTTTTCCAGTCCAGTGTTTGGCGTGGCCGATTGTTGAGTTTGGCCGCGACGTAGTCCAGATAGTCGGCCGGAAACACCGACAGGTCAGTGCCTTTAGCAAACCACTGGCGCAGTAGCCCGTTGGTGTTTTCGTTGCTGCCGCGCTGCCACGGGGAGTGCGGATCACAAAAGTAGATATCCAAGTCGGTGGCTGCGGCGATGGCGATGTGGTTGGCCATTTCCTTGCCTTGGTCCCAGGTCAACGTGCGGCGCAGCATCGCCGGCAGCTGGGCCATCTTGGCCACGATCGCGTCCTGGACGGCCAGCGCGCCGTGGTTGTCGGGCAGGTGCAACAGCATGACGAATCGGGTGCTGCGCTCGACGAGGGTGCCGATCGCCGAGCCCGATTCGGTGCTGCCCAACATGAGGTCGCCTTCCCAGTGGCCAGGCACCGCGCGGTCGGCCACCTCCGGTGGACGCTCGCTGATGTTGACCATGTTGGGGATACGACCCCGGCGCTCACCGGGGATGCTGCGCGGTTTGCGCAACGCCCGCCCGGTGCGCAGGCAGCGGTGGATATCGCGGCGCAAGTGGCCGCGGCCTTGCACGTAAATCGCCTGATAGATGGCTTCGTGTGACACCCACATCTCCGCATCGTCAGGAAAATCCCGCCGCAGCCCCACCGCGATCTGGCCGGGACTATGGAAGTCGTCTAACCGAGTCTGCACCTCCTGACGCAATCGGTCATTTGCCGCCAGCGTGCTCTGCTTGGGACGCCGGGCACGTTCATCGGAGCGTGCTTGGGCCCTGAGGGCCCGATACTGAACGTGCGCGGTTTTGCCGCTCTGGCGCGCCCCGAAGGCTTCCTTGCGCCGATAACCGGATTTGCGCCCGTCGTAGCTGTTGTCCACCCCGTTGGCGTCGATCTCGCGTTTGATCGTCGACGCCGGCCGGCCCAGCCGGTTGCCGATCGAGTGCAACGATTCGTTCGTCCTGACACCAATTTCGATCTCGACCCGGTCTTCGAAGGTCAGCCTCGGCCGCGGGCCAACGCTTTTCGGTTCACATAGCCGTGGTTTCACGCCGCCAGCATCAGCAAACCAGCCATAGCCAGAACGTTCCGACACGCCGACGGCGACACCGGCCTCCGCGGCACTACAGCCATTACCGATGTGAGCCCAGAACTGACGGACAACAAACCTCAACGGCGGACGCGGCACAGCAACACTCCTCAATCAGATGTGTTGCATCCATCCCTTGAAGCTAAGGGCGCTTGCCACGCCACAACTCCACGTTGGGCGGATCAAATGAAGACGGGCAGCTTCGACCAGCCCCGCACGCTGGAGGTGTGCGCCTTGGTCGCGTTGGCGTAGTCGACTTCCCACTCCGGCCACCGCTTGATGACCTCCTCCAACGCCACCCGCGCCTGCATGCGCGCCAGGGCCGAGCCCATGCAGAAGTGCAGTCCGTGACCGAAACTCAGATGAGTGGCGCCGCGATGGATGTCAAATTCCTCGGCGTCGGGGAACCGGCGTTCGTCCCGGTTGGCGGACCCGTTGATCAGCAACATGATCGAGCCCTCGGGCACCGTCGTGCCGTGTAATTCGACGTCGCGGGCGACGTGGCGCGCCTGCACGGGCGAGGGCGCTTCGTAGCGCAGGACCTCCTCGATCGCCATGGGAATCAGCGACGGGTCGGCGACGATCTGGCGACGCTGTTCGGGGTGCTCGGCCAGCAGCTGGCCGATGAAACCGATGAGGCGCGTGGTCGTTTCGTTACCCGCACCGGCGATCATGCTGGTGTAGAGCAGCACCTCGGACCGGGTGAGCCGCCGGGTTCCGTCGGCGTCCTCGACCTCGGCGTTGATCAGCTGCGTCATCAGGTCATCGGAGGGATGGTCCACCCGCCAATCGATGTAGTTCGCGAACATCTCGTGGCTGTGTTCCAGGAAGTCCTGTGGAACCGCCCGGAACGTGCCCTTTTTCAGCGTGAGCTGGCTGCCGCCCTTGTCGCGGATCGCTTCCTGATCGGTTTCGGGGATGCCCAGCAGGTAGCCGATCGTGCGCATCGGGACCATCGCGCCCAGGTTCTCGACGAAGTCGAACCTGCCCGAGCCCACCAGCGGGTCGAGCGCGCGCACGCAGAATGCCCGGGTGAGCGGCTCGATCGCCTCCATCCGGCGCGGCGTGAAAACCTTGGAGAGCACGTGGCGGTGGACGTCGTGGATCGGCGGGTCCTCGAAGAGGATGACGCCGGGCGGCAGCTCGATGCCGCTCATGATGATGTCCATGGTGGTGCCGCGACCCGAGCGGAAGACGTCGAAGTTCATCAGCTCGCGGGAGACGTCGTCGTAGCGGCTCAGCGCGTAGAAGTTGTACCTGTCGTTGCGGTACAGCGGAGCCTCGTCGCGCAGCCTCCTCCAGATCGGGTACGGATCGTCGTCGATGTCGAAATCGAACGGGTCGTAATAAACCTCGGCGGTGCTGGCTCCGGTCATAGTGCCGTCTTTCTCTCCGACAGGGCCTCCGGCAGCACGACGTCGCCCACGCGCTTGAGGTACGGCCACGCGACCTCCGGCGGCAGCCCGCCGCACAGCGGCGACAGGTTGAGTATCTGGCCGGCGCGCACCCGCGAAATCGCTTCCGGCACCGAGATGATCACGTGCGACGCTGGCGCGGCGCGCAGCTCCTCGACGGTGCTCACGTGCGAGAAACCCGCGGTCGTCTCGTCCCCGGGATTCCACGCGGCATAGGTTCGCACGTCGTGCAACAGATGCTCGCCTAGCTCGTCCCACGCCTGGTCCACGTCGTCGGCGACGAACACGACTGACGGGGTGTCGCGGCTGGGAAACATCGTTGGGCCGGGCGTATGACCGTGCTCGCGGCACGCCTCCTCGTAGGCCTCCCGCATGCCGGGTGCGTTGGCGTTGCCCAGCATGCCCAGGCCATACCTGCCGGCCCGGCGCGCCGCCGCCACGCTGCCACCGCCCCACATGAGCCCGGGGCCACCGGCGGTCTCCGGGCGCGGCGTCACCATGATCCGTCGTCCATCCCGGCTGACCGTTTCGTCGGAGAGCAGCGAGCGCAGCAGTTCGAGCTTCTCGTCGGCGAGCCGGCCGCGTCCCTTCAGCGCAACACCGAAATGCTCGAACTCCTCGGGTCGATACCCCAGCGCCAGGATGTACGACGCCCGCCCGTTGCTGATGATGTCGAGGACCGCCATGTCCTCGGCGAGGCGCACCGGGTCGTAGAACGGCAGGATCAGGATCAGGCTCAGCGCCAGCCGCTCGGTTCGCGCGGCCACCGACGACGCCAGCAAGAGGGGCGACGGCAGATAGCCGTCCTCGGATCCGTGGTGCTCGCAGAACACCGCGGCCAGGCCGCCATGATCCTCGGCCCACGCACACATTTCGGGCACGGCGGCGTACAGCGCCACTTTCGGCGCGCCCCACGACGGGGCGCGCATGTCGAAGCGCAGCGTGAACACACCCAACTCCTAGCCAACCTAATATTTGTCCACGTACGCTACGGTGCGGCCGAGAGCCGCGTCAACGCCTAGGCAAACACGTGCCGCGGCAAAGTCGTCGGGATATCCAGCGAGCTGAGCAAGCCGGGCGGCGCGTCGACCACGTACGGGATCGCGTTGACCACCCGCATGGCCGTCGCCGCCATCGCGGCGCGCCCGGCGCCGTGGCCCTCGGCCGCCCCGAGCGTCATCGCGCAGTGAATGTCCGGATCCCCTTCGATGTCGACGCGATAGGTCGCGTCGCAGTCCGACGTCGGCCAGTCGGGGGCGACGTCGCGGGCCATCCGGATGACGTGCTCGATCACGATCGCCTCCCGTCCGTTGATCACCCCCGCGGCCCGGGTGCGCACCGCGCCGCAGCTGCCCGCCTTGATGGTGCCGAACGCCACCTCGATGTCGCGATCGGTCAGCTCGCGGTCGAGGGAACCGTTGATGCGCTCGACGTCGACCCCCAGCCCGCCGGCGATCAGGTATATCGGTGCTTTCCAAGCCATTTCGATGAACCCGGGTGTCTTGAGCATGGGCTCGAAATCCAGCGGACGGCCGAAGCCCATCCCGTCCATCATCACGTCGGCCACCGGGTAATGGTCGTTGAGCGCGACCTCGCTGGCCGTGATGGTGCGGATGTTCTTGGACTGCGTCGTCATGAGCAACGCCAGCTGGTCGGAGGCGAAACCGGGGAAAATGCCCGAGGCGTAGAACGAGACGCCGCCCGACGTGGCCGCCGCCTCGAGTTGGTCGCGCCACTCCGGGGCGAAGTACGACGGCGGATGCACCAGGCTCGTCGACGACGTCGACACGACGTTGATGCCCGCCGACAGCAGCCGCAGGTAGTCCGGCACGGCGGCGCCGTCGCGCTCGGGGCCGCTCGCCGCGTACACCACGGCGTCGGGCGCCAGGGCGATCAGGGCTTCAGCGTCGTGGGTGGCCGTCACCCCCAGCGGCCCGATGCCCGCCAGCTCGCCGGCGTCCCTGCCGACCTTGTCGGGCGAATGCACCCATACGCCAACGAGTTCCAGGTCTGGCCGGCGGTGGATGGCGTCGATCGCGATCGACCCGACCCCGCCGGTGGACCACACTACGACTCGTGTCACAAGCGCTCCTTACTCGTGGGCCCGGGCGGCCGCGGCCGCGGCGCGTTCGAGGTGGGGCCAGGCCACCTCGGGTGGCACGCCGCCGCACAGCGGGTGCAGCGGCAGGGACCGCCCGCCGCGCACGTACCCGGTCGCCTCGCCGGGGGTGAGGATGCGGTAGGGGCCGTTCTCCGCGCGAAGCGCGGCCACGCTGTCGGCGCGGGTGATGCTGGCCACCGAGTTGTCGCCGGGGCGGTACGATGCCGCCATCACCGCGTCGTGCAACAGGTACGGCCCCAGCGTGTCCCACGCCTCGTCGACGTCGTCAGCGACGAAAACCGCTGTCGGAGCGCCCCGGACGGGGAACTGGATCATTCCGGGCTCGTGGCCGTGGGCGCGGCACTGCTCGTCGTAGAACTCCTTGAGGCCCGGCAGGTCGGTCTGGGCGACGAACCCCAGGCCCAGAGCGCCGGCGCGCCGGGCCGCGGCCCTGCTGCCGCCGGCGATCAGCATCGTCGGCCCAGCGGGTGACGCGCACGGGGGCGTGACTCGGACCGTTCGGCCCCGGTATTCGACGGGTTCGCCACGCACCAGCGGGCCCAGCACCGCCAGGATCTCGTCGGCCACCCGGCCGCGCGTGGACATGTCGATGCCGAAGTGCTCGTATTCCTCGCGTCGATGCCCCACCCCGAACGCATAGGACACCCGGCCCCGGCTGATCAGGTCGAGCACGCTCATCTCCTCGGCAAGCCGGACGGGATCCCACATCGGAATCGGCACCGCGGCAAGGAGGATCGCCAGCGTGTGCGTCCGCGCCGCGATCGCCGAAGCCAACGTGAGCGGCGCGGGCAGGTGGCCGTCGTCGGCACCGTGATGCTCGGAGAGAACCGCCAACACGGCGCCCCGGGTCTCCGCCCACGCGCACATGTCGATCGCCGCGGCGTAGAGGTCGGCGGCCGGCGCCGCCCGGCCGGGGCCGCGCATGTCGAACCTGAGCGTGAACACTAGCTGCACCATAACCTAAGATTTGTTCGTTAAGATAGTGCCTGCTTTCTTAAACTCTTGACCGCGCTGACCCGCGGCTGTTAGCTTGCGACGTAACAGCAACGGCCGCCCCGGCTTTCGTCGTGTCCGCGACGCGCACGCCCCCTGAGGAGAAACAAAATGACGACTCACCGCGTGGTGGTGTGGGCGACCGGCGGCATCGGATCGATCGCGATTCGCGCCATTCAACGCCGACCCAACTTGGACCTGGTCGGGGTGTGGGTGCACTCGCCGGAGAAGGATGGCCGGGACGCCGGCGAACTCGCCAACGGCGAGCCGATCGGGCTGGCCGCCACCACCGACGCGGACGCGCTGATCGCGCTCAAGCCCGACTGCGTGATCTACGCGGCCAGCGGTCCCGAGCGCGACGCGCTGGCCGTCCCGGATTACGTCAGGCTGCTCGAGGCCGGGATCAACGTCGTCACGACCAGCACCACCCGGCTGGTCAATCCGCACGCCTACGAGCCCGCGCAGTGGCGCGAACAGTTGGCCGCCGCGGCCAAGCAGGGTCAGGTGTCGCTGTACGCGTCGGGTATCGAACCGGGCTTCGCCGCCGACTACCTGCCGCTGGTGCTGTCCACCCAGTCGTCGTCGATCGAGAAGATCCACGCGTTCGAGATCGGCCTGTACGACGATTACGGCGTCCCCGACATCATGAGCGACGCCTTGGGTTTCGGCCGGCCGCTCGACTACCAGCCCTGGATCGGCTTCCCGGGGGCGATCGCCGGCGAATGGCAGGGCCAGATTCGGTTGGTCGCCGACGCGCTCGGCGTCGAAGTCCAGGAAGTCCGCGAATTCTTCGACCGCGCGGTCACCAACCGGACGCTGGAGGTGGCGATGGGCACCGTCGAGGCCGGGACGTGCGGGGCGCTGCGCATGCGGGCGATCGGCGTGGTCGACGGCCGCGAGGCCATCGTCATCGAGCACGTCACCAGGCTCGCGCACGACGTCGCCCCGGACTGGCCGACCGGGATCGGCGATCTGTCCTACCGCGTCACGATCTCCGGCGACCCCGACATCGACTGCACCCTGGCGGCCACGCTGAAGGACCCCCGCAGGGCCGGGGTCGCGGGCATGACCTCCGGCGCGGGCGCGATGGTCGCCACCGCGATGCGCGTCGTCAACGCCGTGCCGTATGTCGTTGCCGCGGAACCGGGGCTGCTGAGTTCGGTCGACCTACCGCTGACGATTCCAAAGCACGCGTTCGCCACCTAGTCTGCCGGGGTGAGCTTTAACCCACTCGAGGAACTCACGCTGCCCCAACTGCGGCTGCGCACCAGCATGAAGTGGCGCGCGCACCCCGACGATGTGTTGCCGCTGTGGGTCGCGGAGATGGACGTCCCCCTGCCGCCGACGGTGGCCGACGCGCTGCGCCGGGCCATCGACATCGGCGACACCGGATACCCCTGCGGCACCGCGCTTGCCGAGGCCGTCAGCGAATTCGCCTCGCGCCGTTGGCAATGGCATGACCTGGCGGTCGGCCGCACCGCGATCGTTCCCGACGTCATGCTCGGCATCGTCGAAACGCTGCGCCTGGTCACCGACCGCGGCGACGCAGTCGTCGTCAACCCGCCGGTCTACGCCCCGTTCTACGCGTTCGTCGCGCACGACGGCCGCCGGGTGCTCGAGGCGCCGCTGGACGCCGACGGCCGAATCGACTTGGGCTCCTTGGAGGACGCGTTCGCGCGCGCCGGCGCTCCGGGCGCCAAGGTTGCCTACTTGCTGTGCAACCCGCACAACCCGACGGGGTCGGTGCACACCGCCGACGAACTGCGCCGGGTCGCCGAGCTCGCCCGACGCTTTGATGTCCGGGTGGTCTCCGACGAGATCCACGCGCCGGTGATCCTGTCGGGGGCGCGCTTCGTGCCGTATCTGACCGTGCCGGGCGCGGAGAACGCCCTGGCCGTGACGTCCGCCTCCAAGGCGTGGAACCTCTCCGGGCTGAAGGCCGCGTTGGCGATCGCCGGGCCGGAGGCCGCAGCGGACCTGCGCCGCATGCCCGAGGAGGTCAGCCACGGCCCGAGCCACTTCGGGATCATCGCCCACGCGGAGGCGTTCCGCAGCGGCGGCGGTTGGCTCGACGCCCTGCTGGCCGGCCTGGACGCGAACCGGACGTTGCTGGGCGAGCTGGTCGCCGAACACCTTCCCGGCGTGAGATATCAATGGCCGCAGGGCACTTACCTCGCCTGGCTCGATTGCCGAGAGCTCGGTTTTGCCGAGGAGGCCAGCGACGGGCCGGCGGTGGTCGCCGATCTGGCCGGGCCGGCGCGCTGGTTTCTCGACCACGCCCGCGTCGCGCTCAGCTCGGGCCACGTCTTCGGAACCGGTGGCACCGGGCACGTGCGGCTGAACTTCGCCACCTCGAAAGCCATTCTCGGTGAGGCGCTCTCGCGAATGGGCCGGGCACTCGAGGCTAGGGGGCGCCGAGATCGACGTTAGTGCGCAACCCACTCGCACTTCTTCGCGCCAGCGTCGATCTCGCCGAAAACGGCTACGCGGGAATGTCCTCGGCGGGGTCGAGGTTGCGGAAACCTTCCGCGGGTTTCTTGATGCCCAGCAGGAACGGCAGCGAGATGATCTCGAACTTCACCGTCTTGGAGAATCGGCCGAGGCCGCTGCGCCGCGGCGGCGCTTCCGGCACCTCCGACGTGGCGAGGTCGATGTAATGCGTCGACGTGTCCCCGATTCCTTCGAAGTGGTGAACGAGCGGCCTGCACAGGCCGCGCATCGGGTCGTCGAGGCACGCGGCAACCGGATCGGTCATCAGCACGTATTCGACCACTGGCACCGAGTTTTTCAGCATCCGGTGCACCAGGATGACGTCCACCCCGGCGAGTTCGACGTGGCGCTTCACCTTTTGCTCGGCGACCTCGCCCTGGTGGACGACGAACTTCAGCGAGAGATTGTCGAGCTGCCCGCAGCTCGCGCACTCGCAGGCGATGTCCGCCTTGAACCGTTCCCGCTGCGCGAGGAACGCCGCGCGCATCCGTGACAGCCGCTCGCACACGAGCACTTTGGCGTTGCCGTCCGGCTCCCAGAAGAAGGCCGCGTCGCCCTCCAGCTTCGCGAGTTTCAGGCCCTTGCCGGCGTCGATGACGGCTTCCAACAATCCGGCGACCGTTAGCTGAGCGTGCGCCAGGTGGGTCCGGTTCCAATTCATGTAATGCGTGTACCCGCCGATGTCGGCGATGAGCAGGACGGCGCGCCGGATGGCCATGATGTGCGAAGTTTAGTGGTTGCCGGTTGCCGCCTCAATGAATCTCCCACTGGACGAAATCGCCGCGCCGCGAGAGGCTTGCAGGGGTCCACCCCGGAGGAGCCGAGTATGCGAGTGCTGCGAACCCCAGACTCCCGATTCGAAAACCTGGAGGGCTATCCGTTCGTAGCGAATTATCTCGACGTGGCGGCGAGCGACACTCAGCCGCTGCGCATGCACTTCCTCGATGAGGGGCCGGCCGATGGCCCGCCCATCGTGCTGCTGCACGGCGAGCCCACGTGGAGCTACCTGTACCGCACGATGATTCCGCCGCTGGCCGACGCCGGGTACCGCGTGCTGGCACCCGACCTGATCGGCTTCGGTCGCTCCGACAAGCCCAGCCAACCCGAGGACTACACCTACCAGCGGCATGTCGAGTGGGTGACCGCCTGGTTCGAGCGCCTCAACCTCAAGGACGTCACGCTGTTCGTGCAGGACTGGGGTTCGCTCATCGGGCTGCGCATCGCCGCCGAGCAGGGCGACCGGATCGCGCGGCTGGTGGTGGCGAACGGTTTCCTGCCCACGGCCGAGCGACCCACGCCGCCGGCCTTCTACCTGTGGCGGGCCTTCGCGCGCTACTCCCCCGTGCTTCCCGCCGGTCGCATCGTCGCCGTCGGGACCGTCCGCCACGTGCCCTCCAAGGTCCGGGCCGGCTACGACGCCCCCTTTCCGGACAAGACCTACCAGGCCGGGGCGCGGGTGTTCCCTCAGCTGGTGCCGACCTCGCCGTACGACCCCGCGATCCCGGCCAACCGGGCGGCCTGGAAGGCCCTGAGCCGCTGGGAAAAGCCCTGCCTGGCCATCTTCGGCTCCCGCGACCCCATCCTCGGGCGCGCGGACCGGCCCTTGATCAAGCACATCCCCGGCGCGGCGGGCCAGCCGCACGCGCGCATCAACGCCAGCCACTTCATCCAGGAGGACGCGGGACCGGAACTGGCCGACCGCATTGTGTCCTGGCAGCAGGCCCTGCGCTGACCGCCCTTACCGGCTGCTGACGGGCGGCCCGGATCGCGCTGAACGCGTCGTCCCCTGGTCGTCACCGCCGTGGGGTGCAACGATCAGCGCATGGACATGGTGACGATGGGCCTGATGGGCACGGTCGTGGGCGCGTCGGCCATGGGCATCGCGGGCGTCGCGAGGTCCGCGGCCGACAACTTGCTCCCCGGGATGGTGGGGAACCACAACAACAAGCATCAGATGGCGATGCACCTGCACGGTCAGCGCTGTGACGCGGTCCGGCGCTGGCGGAGCGGCTTGGCGGAGGCGCGGGACGCCTACCGGCAGTGGGCTTGCGGCCCCCGCACCGGCGATCCGCCCAACGTCGTCGGCGACGAGTGGTTCGAGGGCTTGCGCCCGTACCTGCCGACCACGGGCGAAGCGGCGGAATTCCGCACCGCGCACGAAGTCCATTGCGACAACCCGACTCTCACGCTGCTCTCACTCGAGATCGGACGGATCGAGAAGGAGTGGACCGAGGAGGCGAAGGGGCGCCGGCGCCGCCATCGCATCTAGGGCCGGGCGTCGAGTTGTTGTCGGGAATTAGGTGGCGAATTCGCGCAACTACTCGACGTTGGGCGCCGAGGTCGCGGCGAGGACCGCCGCGGCGAGCTCGGGACGGCACACGACCACGTCGGGCAGTTTGGGGTCGGGTTGGTTGTAGGCCAGTGCCGATCCGTCGATGCGCGACGCATGCAGGCCGGCGGCCCGGGCCACCGCGACGGGGGCGGCCGAGTCCCATTCGAACTGGCCCCCGGCGTGCACGTACACGTCGGACAGGCCCTGCACGATCGACGCCACTTTGGCTCCGGCGGAACCCATTTCCACCAGGACGCCGCCCAGCGCATCGCGCACGGATAGCGCGATCGCGGGCGGCCGGGTGCGGGACACCACGATGCGCGGCTGATCCGGCGCGACGGGCGGTGGGTTGACGTGCGGGGTCGCCAGCGTGATCCCCTGCGCCGGCAGCGCCACCGCACCGGCGACTAGCTCGCCGGCCTGCCAGAGCGCGACATGCACCGCCCAGTCGTCGCGCCCGAGCTCGGAGAACTCCCGCGTCCCATCCAGCGGATCGACGATCCACACCCGCTCCGAACGCAACCGCACCGGGTCGTCGGCGCCCTCCTCCGACAGCACCGCGTCACCGGGTCGCTCGACGGCCAGCGCCTCCATGAGATAGTCGTGGGATCGCTTGTCCCCCGCCGCTTTCCGCTCGCCCGTCTCGGCATCGGCAAACTCCTCCCGAACCGAGAGCAACAGCCGCCCCGCCTCGGTGGCCAGCCGCGCGGCCAGCGCGTGATCGTCGTCCATCCGCTCTCCAAAAATCGGCACAAACCTGAATAAGTTGGTAGTGATGACCAACTTTACCGTGCCATAAAATCTTTGCCGCAGTCGCCACGCAGGCCCGCATTTCTGCCATAACCTGGTGAGGTGAGCGGGGGCAACGTCTCATCATCGAACAGGGTGCGGTTTCCGGGGGGACACCTGGGGATGGCCTGTGTCGTCGTGGCGGTTGTGCTGATCGGCGCGCTGGGTTTCGGCGCCGTGAAGTTGATCAACGGCCACCAGAGCGCGTCGCCGCAGCCCACCACCCCACCACCCCCTCCGACGTACTTCGCCATTCCGGGCTGCTACAACCCGTCGGTTCCGCCGGTCGAGCGTCCGAGGAAGCTCAACGTCCTGGGCTGCGCAAGCGTAGCCGTTGCGCTGCAAGACATGTCGTGGACCTCCTGGGGGCCACAGGGCGCCGACGGGACCGGCACCGCCGTCTTCAAGATCTGCGATCCGAACTGTGCGGCCGGGTATCAGCTCACCGACCCCGTCGTCGTGCACGCGTGGAATGCTCAGCCGCCGCGGCCCGATGCGATCTGCCAGGCGGGGTTGAAGATCTTCTCCGACCTGATCTTGGCCTTTCCCAAGGCGACCCCGCCGCCCACCGCGCAGAAACTGAACACGCAGTACAACGGGATGCCCGCAGTGCATTACGCCAACTACTCGGGCACCAACAATCGCGACGCCCAATTCATCGGCTACACGTTCTGCAACTAGCGCTTGCTGCGCCCGCTGGCGGCTAGACCGATGGCGGCTAGACCGACTCCGCCGCCCTCGCGTTCGCCACTAGACCTCGATGACGACCGCGCCGCCCTGGCCGCCGCCCGCGCACATCGCCGCGACGCCGATGCCGCCGCCGCGGCGGGCCAGCTCGTAGGTCAGGGTCGTGACCATGCGCGCGCCAGAGGCCGCGATGGGGTGGCCGAGGCTGCATCCGCTGCCGGAGAAGTTCACCTTCTCCTCGTCGATGCCGTACTCGCGGCACGCCGCGATCGGCACGGAGGCGAACGCCTCGTTGATCTCCCACAGCGCGACGTCGTCGACCGTGAGCCCGGCCCGTTGCAGCACCTTCGCGATCACCCTGACCGCGCCCAGGCCGCAGTCCCGCGGCGGCACGCCCACGGCGGCCCACGCCTTCACCGTTCCCATCACGTTCAGCTTCTCCGCGACGGCGTAGTCGCGGTCGACGAGCGCGACCGCGGCGGCGGCGTCGTTGGTGCCGCTGCTGTTGCCCGCCGTGATCGAGAACCCCTCGATCTCGGGGTGCAGCACCTTCAGTGCGGCGAGCTTCTCGATGGTGGTGTCACGCCGAGGATGCTCGTCGACGGAGAAGTCGGTCACCGAACCGTCGATCTGGGTGATCTTCAGCGGAACGATCTCGTCGAGGAACTTCCCGGCGTCCATGGCCGCGATGGCGCGCTCGTGCGAGCGGGCCGCCCAGGCGTCCATCTCCTCCCGGGTGATGCCGACCGTCTGTGCGGTGTTCCACCCCACCGTGATCGACATGTCCTTGGTCGGGGCGTCCGGGGTTTCGACGTGTGTCGGCGGCAGCCAGCGCTCCTCGAACTTCAGCTCGGGTCCGGGGATCCGCTGATTCATCAACGGCGTCATCGACAGCGACTGCACTCCGCCGGCGATGAGCACCCGCTCCATCCCGGAGCCGATCTGCGCCGCGGCGTTGCCGATGGCGGTGAGGCTACCCGCGCAATGCCGGTTCACCGCCTGGCCCGGGATGTCCTCCATGCCGGTCGCGGCGGCCGCATAGCGCGCCAAATCCCCACCGCCGTAGTGCGATTCGGCGAAGATGATGTCGTCGATGGCCGACGGGTCGATGCCGGCCCTGCGCACCACCTCGGGCAGCACCGTGGTGATCAGCGTCTCGGGCGGCGTGTTGACCAGCGCGCCCTTGAAGGAGCGGCCGATCGCCGTCCTGGTGGCTCCGACGATGACGGGTGTAGCCATGTTTTACCTCGAACTCTTGGGTGCCAAGTTTACGGGAATCGCCTCAAGTGTAACGCCACGGCCCGACCGGGAATCCCCCGGTGCCGCTAGGCTCGCGCAATGACCACCACCCCCCTCATTGAAGGTGACACGACCCGGACGGCCGCATACCGCGTTGCGGCGATGCTGATGGGCATCGGCACCGTCCACTTCCTGGCGCCCACCCCGTTCGACACGATCGTTCCCGCCGAGCTGCCGGGCGGCCCGCGGTTCTATACGTATGCATCGGGCGTCGCGGAGATAGCCGTCGGCGCGCTGCTGGTGCCGCGGCGCACCCGGCGGCTGGCCGCGCTGGCCGCCGTCCTGCTGTTCGTCGGGGTGTTCCCGGCCAACGTCAACATGTGCCGATTGTGGTGGGACAAGCCCTGGCCGATGCGCATCGCCGCGCTGGCTAGGCTGCCGCTGCAGATTCCGATGATCACCACGGCGCTCAAAATCCGGCGCAACAGCTGAGTTTGCACCTCCACCGCACCAGCCCCGGCCGGGTATAGGTTCTCGCTTGCGTGCTAGGACGCCGGGGCTGCTGTGGCGCATCCGATCACGGGAAGGTGGGCGCACCCCAAACCGACTCATGCACAGGCGAAGTCATCCAGCGGAGACCGAGCGCCCGAGGTAGGCCATCAGCCGCGCGGTCGGCGTCGCACCCTCTGGCGCGGGGCGCGCCGGCCCAAAGCCGCCGGGTCGCCGCAGCAAGTTCTCGGGCACCGACTCCACCAGCCCGCGGCACAGCGCCAGTAGGTCGTCGGGCAGCTCGATCAACCGACCTTGAGATGCATGCACGTCCCAGCTGTGCATGGCGAGGTCGGAGGCCGGATAGGTGAGCGCCCGGTGCAGCGGCACCTCGCCCTGTGGCGACGGTCGCATCGCATGCATGTCGGCGCCCGGCAGCGCGCCTTGGAGCCGCGCCGCCAGCTCGCGGAGCCGCGCCGCCGGGTCTTCGCAGACCCAGTCGGCCGGCTGGGACGGGCGATCCCAAAGCTCCCCGTCTTCGACGAGCGTCACAATCTTCGCTGCGCTGCCGGTGGCGTGACCGACCAGGTCGCGGACGCTCCAACCCTCGAGGTTGGACGGCTGTCCCCAGCTGTCGGGTGGGATCTGGTCAACCGCGTCGATGAGCAGGTCCAATGCCTCTGCCGCCATGATCCCGATCCCCGCGGCCGCGTCGTTCATGAGTGAGTGCCGATCAAGCTGCGGCGGTCCGCGTCGTTGGCGTTGCGGCGCGATGCGGTCACAAGAACACGCAAGAGCCTTCGGTGTGTCAAGACATCCCCTCCGAACACCGACTTTCGCCGCATACCGCCCGACGGTCTAGGGTCGCAAGTCCCAAGGTGGGTTCATTCGCAGGAGGTCCTCGTGGGCAGGACGGGCATCGCGGCACTGCTCGCGATTGGAGCGGCCCTGATGATCGGCATCGGGGACGTCTTCGAACAGCGCTCCGCCCAACAGGTCACCGACAAGCCGGTCGGCACCTTCGCCCTGTTCCACCGCCTCCTGCGCGATCGACGATGGTGGACGGGCAGCCTGGTGGCGGCCGCCGGCTTCGGTCTGCAGGCCGCGGCGCTGGGCCTGGGTTCTGTGGTGCTCGTGCAGGCGCTGTCGGTGACCTCGTTACTGTTCGCGTTGCTCATCAGCGCGCGAACCAACCACCGCAGGATCACGCGCTGGCAAGGGA
Organism: Mycobacterium terramassiliense; assembly: GCF_900157385.1. Lineage (GTDB taxonomy): Bacteria > Actinomycetota > Actinomycetes > Mycobacteriales > Mycobacteriaceae > Mycobacterium > Mycobacterium terramassiliense. Next base: position 2,659,981 of record NZ_LT717701.1, on the reverse strand, counting down.
TTTGGGCCACGCTGCTCGTCGGCGCCGTTGCGGTCGTGGTGACCGTCGGCAACCCGCAGGCCGGCAACCCGCGGGGGTCTGTTGAGACGTGGACCGTCGTGGGCCTGATCATGGGCCCGGCGCTGATCCTGTGCGTGATCGGCTCTCGCGTATTCTCCGCGTCGGTCGGCGCGCTCTTGCTGGGCCTGATGTCCGGCTCGCTCTGGGGCCTGTTCTCGGTGTTGACCAAGAGCGTGGTCGACCAACTCGACCGCGGCATCCCAGCATTGCTGCGCCTCCCCGAGCTGTACGTGTGGGCAGCGCTGGCCATCGCGGCCACGGCCTGGGAGCAGTCGGCGTTTCGGGCCGGCCCGCTCACCGCGTCGCTGCCGGCGGTGACCGTCGCCGAGCCCGTCGTGGGATCGGTTCTCGGCGTCACCGTGCTGGGTGAGACGCTCAGCACCAACAGCGTCGCCGTGGCCGCACTCGCGCTGTCGGTCGCCGTCATGGCCGCCGCGACGGTCGCGCTGGCGCACAGCCAGGCCGCCGGGGGGCCTCCGTCAGATCTTCCGCGAACCGACGCGGTGTAGCGTGCCGTCCGGGTCGACGTAGGCGAATTCCCTTAATCCATAGGGTGTCTCGTGCGGTTCGAGCAAGCGGCCGCCCAGGTCTTGCACTGCGGCCCATTCCGCGTGAAGCGCGTCGGCGTCGCTGACGTAGAGGTACACGCTGGCGGCCGTGCGCAGCGGATCGTGCTCGGCCCACTCGGTGAGGTGAATCGACACGGCCCCACGGTCGGCGAACCCGTAGCGCTCGGGACCCTGGTAGGCGCGGCCGTCGAATCCGAGTTTGCGGTAGCGGTCGAGGGCGATATCGAGATCTTGGACCGGGACGATCGGTGACACAGAGTCGAATTCAATTCGGGGCACACCACAGTGTGTCAGGAGGCGGCGCTGCCGTATGCTCCATCCGCACCACCTCTGAATAGCCGACGCGTGGGGGTACGCGAGCCGCTTGAGGAGCCAACTCAAGCACGAAGGGCACTCAACCATGCGCAAGCTGACAGTCGCGGTCGCCGTCGCCGCCACCGGGATATTGGTCGCGGGCTGCGACAGCGGCAACGGGGGCGGCACCGCCTCGTCGCCGACGACCACCACGACCCCGTCGAAGGCACCCCTGGCGCAGGCCGCGTTGATCAATCTCATGCTCACTCCGCCCGAGATCGACGGCGCGGTGGGCGGCACCGGAACGACGGTCGCCGACAAGTCCGACACACTGCCGGACGACAGCACCTCGCCCTATCCGCAGGGGTACAAGTTTCCGGCCGAATGCCTCTACATCCAGCATCCCGGGGAGGCCACCGTCTGCGCCGGCAGCGGGAACACCGCAGCTCACGGGGAACGCAGCAACACACCACTCCCAGCCAACTCGAACGAGTCGGACCCGGAGGTGACGCAGGTGGTGGTGTTGTTCCCCTCCTCCAAGGAGGCGAGCGCCTTCTTCACCACCTCTACGCAGCGCTGGCCCGCGTGCGCCAACCGCCAGGGCACCATCCCGGGCGACGGGGACGCCCCCGAAATCCAGTGGAAGTCGGGAGCGGTCAGCAACGACAACGGCGTCTTGAGCACCACCGACGCCGTGAGCGCGACCAGGAACGGCGCCACCCTGTCCCAGAACTGTCAGCGCGCCCTGACCGTGCGCAACAACGTGGTCATCGACGTCGACGCGTGCCGCGCGAACCCGGCGGGCCTGGCCGTCACTATCGCCAACCAGATCGCCGGCAAGGTCGACAAGCAATAACCTGTCGCACAAGCGATTTAGGTAGCCGGGGGCGTATCCCCGAATGGCCACCCGACGTTCACTTCTCGGCTGTGGTCATGCCCCGCGGCGGGGGCGTACGCTCTGGCGGCCGAGCCGGTCAAGCCACCATACTTGCGCCATCACCGAACCTGGTTGTAAGCCGTACCCGCACATCGCATCCTGCGGGCGACTAGCGCACAGCGTTGAGGAGGACAAGTGAGCACATCGGAGACCGCGGAAGCCCGCGGCGCGCTGCCGGTAATCCATCTCTCGGAGCTGCTGCGCGCGCCGGTCCTGGCCCGTTCCGGCGAGGCCGTGGGCCGCGTCGAGGACGTCATCGTGCGGCTGCGGGGCGCCGACGAGTACCCGCTGGTGACCGGGATCGTGGCCGGGGTCGGCGGGCGGCGCGTGTTCATCGGTAGCAAATCCATCAATGAGCTCACTCCGGAACGAATCATCATGACGAAGAACAAAGTTGACCTCCGGGGCTTCGAGCGCCGCGACGGGGAGGTGCTGCTGCGCGCCGACGTGTTGGGCCACCGGCTCATCGACGTGGCCGCCGCGGATTTGGTGCGCGCATACGACGTCGAGCTCGACGACACCGGCGCCGGCTGGGTGGTTGCGCGGCTGGATACCCGCCGGCCACCAAAGTTGTTCGGTTTGATCAAGCAGTCCGGCGGCCATGCCGCGCGGGATTGGAAGGCGTTCGAACCGCTGATCGGCCACGCCCGCTCGGATGCCGTGCGGCGCCTGTCGGACCGGTTCGGCGAGTTCAAAGCCGCCGAGATCGCCGATCTCCTCGAGGAGGCGGACAAGGCCGAAGGCGGCGAAATCCTCGACCGGGTACACAGCGACCCGGAATTGGAAGCCGACGTGTTCGAGGAGCTGGACCCCGACAAGGCCAGCCGCCTCCTCGACGGCATGCCCGACGACGAGGTCGCGGCCCTGCTGGGCCGCATGCGCGCCGACGATGCCGCCGACGCGATCGCCGACCTGCGCCAGTCACGACGGCGGCGCGTGCTGGACCTGATGCCGGCCCCCCAGCGCACAAAGGTGATCACGCTGATGGGGTTCAACCCCGAAAGCGCCGGCGGACTGATGAACGTCGACTTCGTCTCGTGCGCCGCCACCGCGACCGCCGGCTCGGCGCTGGCGCTCATAGCGGCCGCCCGCACCGTGCAGCCGGAGGCGCTGATCAAGCTGCACATCCTCGATGAAGGCGACCGCCTCGCCGGTGTGGTGTCGGTGATCACCCTGCTGCAGGCCGATCCCGGCGAAAGCGTTGGGACGCTGATGGATTCCGACCCGGTGTGCGTGGGCCCCGACGCGGACCTGACCGACATCGCGCTCTTGATGGCGGACTTCAACCTCTACTCCATCCCCGTCGTGGACGAGCAGGACCGGGTGCTCGGGGTGGTCACCGTCGACGACGTCCTGGAAGAGACCATCCCCGAGGACTGGCGCAGGCGCGAACCCGCACCCCGACCCTTCCGCGAGATCACCCAATCCGACGGCCACGGGCCCGCTTCCGGAGGCGAAGGACCGTGACCGCGAGCGCAGACAAGCCGTCGCCACCCGTGGCGGCTGCCAGCGCGGTGCTCGATTCCGCGCACCTGGGCGATATCGAGGGCGCGTTCGGGCGCATCAAACTCAGCGAGGTAGACCACCCCCGGACGTGGAAGACACGGCTGCTGACGCTGTTGGCCATCGTCGGTCCCGGCATCATCGTGATGGTCGGGGACAACGACGCCGGCGGCATCGCCACCTACGCCCAGGCCGGCCAGAACTACGGATACTCGCTGCTGTGGGTGCTGCTGCTGCTGATCCCGGTGCTCATCGTCAACCAGGAAATGGTGGTCCGGCTGGGCGCCGTCACCGGCGTCGGGCATGCCCGGTTGATCAACGAACGCTTCGGCCGCGGCTGGGGCTGGTTCTCGGTCGGTGACCTGTTTCTGCTCAACTTCCTCACGATCGTCACCGAGTTCATCGGCATCAGCCTGGCGGCCGACTACATCGGCGTCTCCAAGCACGTCGTGGTGCCGATCTCGGCGGTCGCGCTGGTCGCCATCATGGCCAGTGGCAGCTTCCGGCGCTGGGAGCGGGCCATGTTTGTGTTCATCGCCGTCACCCTGCTGCAGATACCGATGCTGTTGATGTCGCATCCGCAGTGGGGTCATGCCGCGAAATCCTTTGTGGTGCCGGGTATCTCGGGGGGTGCGAGTTCGGAGGCGGTGCTGCTGATCATCGCCATCGTGGGGACGACCGTCGCGCCCTGGCAGCTGTTCTTTCAGCAGTCCAACGTCGTCGACAAACGCATCACCCCGCGGTTCATGGCCTACGAGCGCGCCGACACCGTCATCGGGGCGTTCGTCGTGATCGTCGGCGCGGCGGCGCTGGTGATCACCGGCGAATGGGCCGGGCGCTCCACCGGTACCGTGGGCGGCTTCACCGACGCCGGCGCCGTCGCGCGCCTGCTCGGCCAACACAGCGACGCGCTCGGCTCGATTTTCGCCATCGTGCTGATGGACGCGTCGATCATCGGCGCGGCCGCGGTGACCCTGGCCACCAGTTACGCCTTCGGCGACGTGTTCGGCCTCAAGCACTCGCTGCACCGCGGTTTCGCCGACGCCAAGCAGTTCTACCTGTCCTACACCGCGATGGTGGTGCTGGCGGCGGCCATCGTGCTGATCCCCGGCGCCCCGCTCGGCTTGATCACGACCGCGGTGCAGGCCCTTGCCGGTCTGCTCTTGCCCAGCGCCAGCGTGTTCCTCCTGCTGTTGTGCAACGACCGGGAAGTGTTGGGCCCCTGGATCAATCGGCCCTGGCTGAACTGGATCGCCGGGCTGATCGTCGCCACGCTGCTGCTGCTGTCGGGGATCCTGATGGCCACCACATTGTTTCCCCACATCGACGTCGTCTCCGTCGCCGGTTATCTGACGCTGGCGCTGATTGCGCTTGCGGCGGCCGCGGTACCGGCGCTGCGCTGGATGGGCCGCCGGCAGCCCACGCCGCCGGCCTCGAAGCCGCCGGCGCGCCCGGTGGATCGCGATAGTTGGCGGATGCCGCCCCTGACGCTGCTGGAGCCGGTCACCTGGTCCCCCGGCACCCGGCTCGGCATGATCGCCCTGCGCAGCTACCTGGTCGTCGGCGCGCTGTTGCTCGTGGTCAAGGCCGTACAGCTCGGCCGCTGACGTTCGCGAACGCTTGCCTCACAACCGCTGCACCGTGTTAGCTGAGTAATCAGCAGCAAAGGGCAACGATGCGAGAGAATGGGAGGTCGCAACGTGCTACGGGCAGTGCTCATCGCGGGAGCAATGGTTACCGGGATAGCGGTCGCACCCGTGGCCGCTGCTGGCCCGTCCACCACGACGCCGTCGCCCGCGCCGACGACAGGGTCAAGCGCCTACTACCCGAATTGCCGAGCGGCGTGCGCCGCCGGTGTGGCTCCGATCTACCGCGGGCAGCCGGGCTACCGGCCCGGTCTTGACCGCGACGGCGACGGCATCGCCTGCGAGGTATGCCCCTAGGCGAGCAGGGCGGCGCCGCAAACACGGGTATGCCGTAGATTGGCAGTCAGGTTGAGATTCCAGCCCTGATGCCTTGACGCGAAATCGTCACCTCTCCCTTTCCGAGCCTGGCATCTGTTCACATCCCCGCCGCCGAGCTAGCGGACAGTACGACCGAACAAATGACGCCTTTCCAGGGGCGGGAAGTGTAGTGCGATGCGCGTAATCCAGACTTCTGCCAGGCAGACAACAACGAAAGCAGCCGCATCGTCGGCGGCGCTCTCGGTTCGTGACCGTGACCAGCTGGTCGAAAAGGTCGCCCACGGGCTCGCCGGGTCGCTCAACCTGCGCCGCACGGCCCTGCGGTTGTTGACGTCGATCCGTCCGCAGCTGGCCGACTGGTCCGTGGCGATATTGCCGGACATCCAGACCGGTGGGCTGCTCTTGGTCGGCGGCGACGACGCCGGATTCCATGCCGTCGTCTCCCAGCGCTCCATCGACTTCGAAGGCCTGGGCCGCGTTTTGCGGACCGGTCGCACCGAGCTCGCCCACGTCGCCCTCGGCACCGACGCCGAGGCCAGCCTGACCGCCATGATTCCGCACCCGCGACTGGTGCAAGAGGCCGCCACGTTGCAACCCGCCGATGTGCTCGGCGTCGGGCTCACGGCGCGGGGCACGACGTTCGGCGCACTGGTCATGGTGCGCGGCGACGGGCGGCGCCCCTTCGACGAGGATCTCGAACTCATCCAGCGCGTAGCGGAACGCGCCGCCCTGGCCCTGGACTCCGCGCGCCTCTACGAGGAGCGCGCACGCATCGCGGCCGTAATTCAGGAGAGCTTGCGCCCACCGTCCCTGCCGCGGATCGATGGCGTCCGCATGGCGGCCCGCTACCGCCCGGCGGCCGAACAGCTCGACATCGGCGGAGACTTCTACGACGCGCACGGGGACGACGGGGACTGGGTGCTGTGCCTGGGTGACGTGTGCGGCAAGGGCGTGGCCGCGGCCGCTCTGAACGGCCGTGCCCGCCAAAGCATCCGCACCGCAGCGCATTTCGACCGTCGTCCCGAGGTGGTGCTCGGCGCGCTGAACAGTGTGCTCTGCGACGAGGCCACCTCACAACTCGTCACGGTGGTGTGCGCCCGGATGCGGCCTGCCGGGGGCGGCCGCCTTCGGATGGACGTCGCCTCGGCCGGTCACCCGAAGCCGATCGTGCTGCGCGCTGACGGCCGGGTGGAAGAGGTCGAGGTGGGCGGCACCGCGGCGGGCATGGTGGCACGGGTCGCATACACCGCGGTGACGATCCAGCTGGACGGCGGCGACACGATGCTGATGTTCACCGACGGCATCGACGAGGCGTTCGGCGCCGACGGGCAGTACGGCGTCGAGCGGCTCCTCGCGCTGCTGCCCCCCTACGCCGGCGCGGGGCCGGAAGTGATTTGCGAGGTCGTCGAACAGCACGTCATCGAGCACCTCGACGGCCGCGCGCACGACGACATGGCGTTGTTTGCGGTGACATGCGGCAGTTGAGCGTCCCGGCGGATCCGCTGCAGCGCTACGACGACGCGCTGGGCGGGGGCGATACCGCGGCGATCACCCAGTTAGTGCAGGGCATGCTGGCCGGCGGCGTGGAGCCGCTGACGGTGCTTACCGATGTCATCGCCGCCGCACAGCGCGAGGTGGGCAAACGTTGGCAACGCGGCGAATGGACGGTGGCACAGGAGCACGCCGCGACCGCCATGGCCCTCTCGGCGACCAAGGTCGTGGAGGAGCACGTGCAACTGCGCCCCGTCACCCGCGGCAGCGTCGTCGTGGCCTGCGCGGAACGGGAATGGCACGCCTTGCCCGCGATGATCGTCCACTGCGCGTTGCGGGCGGAGGGCTGGGACACCACCCTGCTGGGTGCGTCGACCAACCCGCTTCGCCTCAATCAGCACCTTCAAGACTTGGGTCCCGATGCCGTCGCGGTCAGCTGCTCGGTGCTCGGATCGCTGCCAACCTGCCGCCGATTCATCGAGGCGAGCACCGCTGTCGGCGTGCCGATCCTGGTCGGCGGCCCCGCCTTTGGCGACGACGACGTGCGCGCCCGCGCGCTCGGTGCGACGGCGTGGGCGGCTGACGCGCAGGGTGCCATCGCGGCGATGGATTCCCTGCCCACGGTCGTCGAACCGGCCGCGCCGCTGCCCGACGAAGCGGCCGCCGAACAGGCCGCGCTCGAGGAGGACCACCGCCGGCTCGTCGCGCTGTTGCGCGAGCGATGGTCGCTCGTCGCCGCGGTGACCACGCCCGAGGCCGACGTCCTGCACAGCGTCATGGACATCGCCGACGACGCGTTGCACCAGATATTGCACGCCGTATCGGCGGCCTTGCTGACCGGTGACCACCGTCCGATCCCCGAGACGGCGGCGTGGATCGCCGACCTGCTTCGCAGCCGAAATGGCGACGAGATGATGCTGCGCGAACTGACCGGCTTGATCTGCGCCGCCCTGCGCGAGTACCCGCTGGCCGGCGAGTTGGTGGCAACACATTTGGCCACGTAAAGCGCTCTGCCACAGTCTTATTGGGGCAGCGCCTCGCCCCTGGTTTCGGGCGCCAGCGGGATGACGAAGAGCCCGACGACGAAGGCGACGGCCGTCAGCGCCACGGGCAATCCCAGCGTGTGCGTGTGCAGTACCGCCGCGCCGAGCAGGAAGTTCACCCCGGCCCCCACGAAGCGGCCGAACGAGGTGCAGAACGCGAACGCCGTCGCGCGCACACGCGTCTCGAATTGCTCGGGCAACCAGAGGCTGAAGATGGCAAAGTTGCCGCCGAAGAACCCGAGCACGAACAGCCACGCGATGAACGGCGCGAGCCCTTTGGGCAGGTAAAAGGCCCAACCGAAGCTGCCGGCGATCGAAATCGCCATTCCCGCAAAGTAAATCGCGAGTGTCTTCCTACGCCCGATCCGCTCCGACAGCACCGGCACGATCAGGCAGCCCAGGATGGTGCCGATGGACAACAGGCCGGTGGCCCACGAGGCCGTTCTGGTGGCGCCGCCCTTGTCGAAGCCCGCGTGCTGCGCCAGTTGAATCACGGCCGTCGGTTCGTAGACCGCGCCGGCCCACAGGCCCACGATCGCGATCGTCACCAGCGCGCAGGCCACCCAGGTGCGCCGCCGGTAGCGCGGGCCGAGGATCTCGCGCAACGGCTTCACCCGGACCGCCGGATCGGCCTCGAGTTTCTCCCACTTCTCGGTCTCCCGCACCCGGGTGAGGATCAGGATCGCGACGACGACGGGCACCGCGCCCGTCAGAAACATTGCGCGCCAACCGAAATGCACGCCGACCGTGTAATTCAAGGCCGCCGCCAGGAAGAATCCGGCGTAATAGCCGGTCTGCAGATAGCCCGCCCCCATCTTGCGCCGGTCTTCGGGCCAGGCCTCGGCCACGTAGGTTCCCGCCAGCGCCCACTCGCCGCCGATGCCGACACCCGCGATGAACCGGAAGGTCGCGAGCTCCCACACGTTGTGCGCCATGGCCGAAAGCCCGGTGAAGATCGCGAAGGTGAAGATGGTTGCGGCCAGCACCTTGGTCCGCCCGAAGCGGTCGGCGATCGGCCCCCAGATGAACGACAGACCCCAGCCCACCAGGAACAGCGCGAACAGGATCGATCCCGCGAGACCGACATTCGTCGATGTGGCCGCGAAACCCGAACGGGGCAGCAGCTCGGTCAGCGCCGGTGTGAGCACCAGCGCGTAGATGAACGAGTCCATGCCGTCGAGCGTCCAGCCCGTCCAGGCGCCCCAAAATCCCGCGATCTGAGAACGATTGAGCGGCGTCCGGCGCCGAGTGAGACTGGAACGTTCCGTCGTAGTCACCTGGCGCCTCCGTTGCCACGGTTGAACGACCGCGGCGATTCACGCCCCGTCGTGGCTCACATTGTATATAATATAGTGATGAGCGTAACAGGCCAATCCTCGCCGGACAACGCTCTGGGCGCGCTGCCCACGGCACTGTCGATCGCCGAACGGGGCAGCACACCGCGGCTGATCGCCGACGCGCTGCGCGCCGCGATCGTCGACGGCACCCTCGCCCCGGGCGCGCCGCTTCGCCAGGACGCCATCGCGCGGCACTTCTCGGTCTCCGCGATCCCGGTTAGGGAGGCCCTGCGCCAGCTCGAAAGCGAGGGCTGGGCGAGGGTCGAGATGAACAAGGGTGCCACCGTCGCACCGATGTCGGCCGATGAGGCGCGCGAAGTCTATGAGATCCGGGCCGCGCTCGAGAGCCTTGCCGTCGGGCTGGCGATCCCTGCCCACACGCCGGCCTCGTTGCGACGCGCCGAGGCGCTGTGCGCGGCGGCGGCGGCCGAAACGGAACCGTCCCTGTATGCGGTGCGCAACGAGGCCTTTCACATGAGCCTCTACGAGCCCGCCGGGCGCCCGCAGCTGTTCGCGATGATCGCGATGCTGCACGAGCGCGGCGAGCGTTATCTGCGGTTCAAGTTCGGTCTGCCGTCCTACAAGGGACAGTCCGACCGCGAGCACGCGGCGCTGCTCAACGCGGTGCGCCGACGCGAGGTTGCGAGGGCGCAATCGCTGGTCAGCAAGCACCTACTCGAGACCGGGGAATTGCTTCATCGCGTCCTCTCCGAGGATGCGAATGTTCATGTGCCATAGGGTTTTCAGCGCGTCAATGCCTAACACGGATTACGCGGCCGGACGACCGCCGGGCGGCTCGCCACGGCGGTGAACCCCTCGGTGTCGTCGAAGAACGCCCATTGCCCGTCGTCGTCGACCTCCATGCGCCAGCCCAGCTCGGTGCTGCCGATGGAGCCGGTGAACCACGCGTGGGCGTCCTCCGCGCGGTCAAACTTTTTTGTCGCCACGACCTCGCCGTGTGGGTCGACAATTCGAAACGTGGCCATGAGAGGTGATTATCCCTCGCGCCGCGTTTTCAATCACGTGTGTGTTTGCTGTGACCATTGTGAACATTAGATGACCGGGCGGGCCGCTCAGATCGTGCGAGCCAGGCGGTCGGCGAGCAGCTCGGCGAAGCGCGCCGGATCGTCCAAGGCGCCGCCCTCCGCGAGAAGCGCCGTGCCGTAGAGCAGCTCGGCGGTCTCGGCGGCCATCGTGCGGGCCGCGTCGTCGTCCGCCTTCCTGTGGGCATCCCGCAGGCCGGTGACGAGCGGATGATTCGGGTTGAGTTCGAGGATGCGCTTGCCCACCGGAACGTCCTGCCCCGTGGCGCGGTAGAGGCGCGCGAGCGTTGGCGTGATCCCGAAGGCGTCGGTGATCAGGCAGGCCGGTGACTCGGTCAGGCGCGTCGACAGCCGCACATCCTTGACGTGCTCGCTCAAGGTCTCCTTCAGCCAGGCCAGCAGGTCGGCAAACTCCTTCTCCTGCTCCTCGCGCTCGGCCTCACTCTTGCCCTCCTCGGAGTCGAGGTCCACCTCACCCCTGGCCACTGACTGCAGCGGTTTGCCGTCGAACTCGTCGACTACTCCCACCCACACTTCGTCGACGGGGTCGGTGAGCAGCAGCACCTCGTAGCCCTTGGCGATGAACGCCTCCAGATGCGGTGACTTCGTCAGCTGCTGGCGTGTCTCTCCGGTGGCATAGAAGATCTGCTGCTGGCCTTCCTTCATCCGCTCCACGTACTCGGCCAGGGTGGTGGCCTCCTCCTCGCTGTGGGTGGAGGCGAACGAGGAGACCTGCAGCAGCATGTCCTTGTTGTCGGCGTCCGACAGCAATCCTTCCTTGATGGCTCTGCCGAACTGCGTCCACAGCGTGCGGTAGTCGTCCGGCCGCTCGGACTGCAGCTCCTTGATCGTGGACAGGATCTTCTTGGTCAGCCGGCGACGGATCGCCTTGATCTGCCGGTCCTGCTGGAGGATTTCGCGAGAAACGTTGAGCGACAGGTCCTGTGCGTCGACGACGCCCTTGACAAAGCGCAGGTATTTGGGCAGCAGCTCGTCGCAATCGCCCATGATGAACACGCGCTTGACGTACAACTGGATCCCGACGCGGGAGTCGCGGTCGAACAGGTCGAACGGGGCGTGCGACGGGATGAACAGCAAGGCCTGGTACTCGAAAGTGCCCTCGGCCTTCATCGCGATGACCTCGAGCGGGTCGTCCCAGGCGTGCGCGATGTGCTTGTAGAACTCGTTGTACTCCTCGGCGGAAACCTCGTCCTTGGGCCTGGCCCACAGCGCCTTCATCGAGTTGAGGGTCTCGGTCTCGAGGGTGACGGTCTCTTCGCCGCCATCTTCGGCAGCGGGTTCGCGGCGCTCCACCTCCATCCGGATGGGCCATGCGATGAAGTCGGAGTACCGCTTGACCAGGTGCCTGATCTTCCACTCCGCGGTGTAGTCGTGCAGCTCGTCCTCGGCGTCCGCGGGCTTGAGGTGCAGGGTGACCGCGGTGCCCTGCGGCGCGTCGTCGACGGATTCGATGGTGTAGGTGCCCTCGCCACTGGATTCCCACCGGGTGGCGTCGCTCTCGCCGGCCTTGCGGGTCAGCAGCTCGACCTTGTCGGCGACCATGAAGCTCGAGTAGAAGCCGATGCCGAACTGGCCGATCAGCTCCTCGGACGCCGCCGAATTCTTGGCCTCCCGGAGCTGCTGGCGCAGCTCGGCGGTGCCCGACTTGGCCAGCGTGCCGATCAGGTCCACCACCTCGTCGCGGGTCATCCCGATGCCGTTGTCGCGAACGGTGAGCGTCCGTGCGCCCTTGTCGACGTCGATCTCGATGTGCAGGTCGGAGGTATCGACGTCGAGGTCCTTGTTGCGGAACGCTTCCAGCCGCAGCTTGTCCAGCGCGTCGGAGGCGTTCGAGATCAACTCCCGCAGAAACGAATCCTTGTTGGAGTAGACCGAGTGAACCATCAGATCCAGCAGCTGGCGGGCCTCGGCCTGAAACTCCAACTGCTCGACACGTGCGCTCATGACATTCCCTACATTCCTGCCTCGGACATGACGTTTCAAATTTACCGAGATGCCCATGGTCCACGCGCACGGGCTGCCCCTACCCTGAACCCATGACCGTTGCTCAACGCGAACGTGCCGCCCTCGTGGACACCATGCGCGCCGTCGGGCCGGATGCGCCCACCCTGTGCGAAGGCTGGACGACCCGAGACCTGGCCGCGCATCTGGTGATTCGGGAGTACCGCCCCGACGCCGCGCCGGGCATCCTGATCCCGATCTTCGCCTCCCATACCGCCAAGGTGCAGGACGAGGTCGCCGGCAATAACGATTGGGACGAGCTGCTGGGCAAGGTCGCGTCCGGTCCGCCGGTCTACTCGCCGTTCAAGCTGCTCGACCCGGTGGCCAACGTCGCCGAGATGTTCATCCACCACGAGGACGTGCGCCGCGCGCAGCCGGACTGGGAGCCGCGGGTGCTCGAACAAGGGCTGTGCCGGTCACTGCGCCGCACGCTGTCGCTGATGGCCCGGATGACGCTGGCGAAGGTCCCCGGGCGGGTGGCCCTGCGCATCCCGGAGGGAAAGACGGTGCTGACCGCCGGCTCCGGCAAGTTCCATGGCAACACGGTCGTGGTGACCGGTGCGCCCGAGGAGCTGCTGCTGTTCAGCGTCGGCAGGCAGGCGCGCGTTGAGTTCGACGGCGATGCGGCGGCGGTGCAGGCGGTGCGCGACGCGCCGAAGGGTTTGTAGGCGGCGCCTAGACTTTGGCCACTGAGCGCAGGCGGGAGTGGCGGATGAATCAGTGGGGTGGCCGACTGACCGTCGCTGGTCGGTCATGACCGGGGCGCTGTATCTGATCACTGGCGCCGGTGGCGGCACCGGCGGCGTGAGCCGGCTGGTGATCGAGCAGCTGTGCGGGCGAGGCGAGCGGGTGCGCGCACTGGTTCACCGCGACGATGCGCGGGCCGACCCGCTGCGCGCCGCCGGCGCCGAGGTGGTGGTCGGCGATCTGACCGATCCGCAGAACGTCGTCGACGCCATGAGCGGGGTCGACCGGATGTTCTTCTCCATGAGCGTCTCTCCGGACTACCTGCAGGCCACCGTGGTGGTGTGCGATGCGGCGTTGGATTCGGGTCGCCTTGAGGTCCTCGTGAATATGTCGCAGATGACGGTTTCACAGATGACATTGACCAGCACCGGCGAATCGCGTCAGCACCGGTTGCACTACCTCGCCGAACACGTGCTGAACTGGTCGGGGGTCCCGGTCGTTCACGTCAGACCCACTGCGTTCCTTGACAACCCGATCTTCACGCTGTTCGCAGTTCCGTCGTTACGGGAGCGAAACGTCTTGGCGCTGCCTTTCGGGAATGGCCGGACGTCGCCGATCGCCGCCACTGACGTAGCGCGCGTCGTCGCAACCGTACTGGCGGATCCGGCGGAGCGCATCGGCCACGTATACGAATTGACCGGGCCGGAAAGCCTGGACATCGCGGGACTCGCCGCGCAGTATGCCCACGGACTGCGCCGGCCCATCACCGGAACTGATGTCGCGCATGACGTGTGGGTCGAGGACGTCCTCAAGCCGCTGGGCTTACCCGCGCACCTCCAGCAGCACCTCGCCACGATGGCGCAACTACATCGCGCGGGCCGCTATGACCGAGCCACCGACGACGTGGAGACGATAACGGGGACGCCGGCTTTGACTGTCGAGCAATATATCGCCGCCAACCCGCAGTTGTTTTCGTGAGGCGGCGTGCCGATGTTCAGCCGAAGGCCGCGCGCAGGTCTTTCTTGATCACCTTGCCGAACTGGTTGCGCGGCAGCGCGTCCACGACCACCAGGCGTTCGGGGTGCTTATAGCGGCTCAGGCCTTGCGAACGGCAGTGCTGCACAAGGGATTCCAGCGAAACATCCTCACCCGGCGCGGGCACCACCACGGCGCAGACCCGCTCGCCGGTGCGCGGGTCGGGCACTCCAATGACCGCGATGTCGGCGACCGCGGGATGGGTGGCCAGCGCGTTCTCCACTTCCAGGGCCGAGACGTTCTCGGCGTTGCGGATGATGGCGTCCTTGATCCGGCCGGTCACGCGGACGTTGCCGTGGGCGTCGATCGACCCGACATCGCCGGTGCGCAGCCAGCCGTCCGCGTCGAACGCGTCGGCGTCGAGGGCGGGGTCGGCGTAGCCGAGGAAGCATTGCGGTCCCTTGAGCCGCAGCTCGCCCTCTTGGCCCGCGGGCAGTTCCCTATCCCCGCTGCCGACCACCCGGACGCCGACACCGGGTCCCGGCGTGCCGACGGTGTGGTCGAGCACCTCCGGCGGTGCGGTCAGCGACGGCGAGGTGGCCACCGGAAATTCGGTGAGTCCCCACGCGTTGGCGATTCCCGGCACGCCGAAGGTCTCGCGGACCTGATGACCCAGTTCCGCGGTGATGGGTGCCCCGCCGGCCAGGCCGCCCCGCACGAACGGATACAGCGGCTCATCCCCGTGGCGCCGTTGGGCCTCTAGGAACGCCAGGAAGAACGGCGTCGCCATGCCCAGGAAGGTAGGGTGGTGCGCCGCGATGGCCAGCGGCGTGGTGGCGGGGTCGAACACCTCGAACAGCGCCAACCGCATGCCGGTCAGCAGGGCCGCGGCCAGCATCACCGCGCCACCGATGTGGGCGATGGGAAAGGCGACGGGATCGACGTCGCTGCCGGCGATTCCCATCTTGTCCACCAGGCCGGCCGCGGGCGCCATCACCGACGCGTCGGCATGGCGGATCCCTTTGGGAGACGCGGTGGTCCCCGACGAGTAGTAGATCCACCGCGTGTCCCTGGCGGGCCGCGGCGGCGGCCCGAGGGTATCGGCGCCGGCGCGGGGCAGCCGAATCTCACCGCCCGTCGGCGGCGTCGCCAGGTCGACGGTGATGACCTCGAAGCCCCGCTGCGCGGCCAGTGCCCGGGCCAGGCCACCGTAATCGAATCCGTGCCAAAACTCGGGCACCACAAGGAATTCCGACGACAGCTGCGCGGTGATGAAGCCTACCTCGTGCTCGCGCAGGATCGGGATGATCGGGTTTTGGACGGCGCCGAGCCGCGCCAGCGACGCCATGACGACCGCGGCTTCGATCGTGGTTGGCAGCTGCCACGACACGACGGTCCCCGCTCCTATCCCCCGCTGCGCGAACGCGGCGGCCGTCGCGCATGCCGCGTCGTGGAATTGACGCGCCGTCAGGCTGCGCGCGTGCTCGTCGGCGAGCAGCGGCAGTGGCGACCCACGCCGCGCCGCTGCGGCGATCAGACCCCAATAGGTGGCGTCGGCCCCAGCCGTCATCCGGCCGGCGGCTTGGCGATGGGACGGAATCCGGAGTGCGCGATCGCGACGGATACGGAGCTCCCGATGGGGCCCGTCCGGTCGACCAGAACCGCCGAACCGGTGGCCACCCCGTCGTGGCTGTAATGCGTCAGGGAGGACAGACCGATGTATGGCCCTTGCGGCAACCGGGTCAGCGTGAGGGTGTAATCGACGTTGATGAACTGCAAACCGTTTGTGCCCCAATTGGCCAGCGAGGCCGTGATGTCGGCACCCATCGCCGCGCGGGTGAACGCGCTGAGCGGTTCGCCGTCGATCAGCGAGCGCGTCTCATACAACCAGGTGTGTTTCGGCCCGAAGGTGTCCGCCCAGTCGGGATCGGGATTCTGGATTTCGGTGCCCCAACCGTAGGTCCGCATGAATAGCGACGGTTGGGCGTCGTCGTCGATGGGAAGCGGCGGCATGTGGACCGCCGGCGACCACACCTCTCCCCCGGGTTGTGGTCCACGCCGCAGAAACAGCGCGCTGCCCCGCGCGACGGGGGCACCACGCTGGGTGAGAACAGCCTCGACGAGCCGCAATCGCCGGCGGTCGTGGTGCACTTGCGTGTGCACCTCGATCGGTTCCAGGGCGGTGGGCGCCGGAAGGTCGACGGTCAGACGCGCGGGTTGCAGGTCCGGGTCGTCGACGGCGCGTTCGACCGCCCAGCCGAGCAGGCCGCCCACCACGTGCCCGCTGATCGACGGACCCCAGCCGCCGCGCGCGATTTCGTTTGGCACGAAACGGCTTTCGTCGCGCAGGAAGTAGGGCATCTGCGCGGCCGAATCCAGGGCGTCCGGCACGGTCTTTGTCTCGGTCACTGCACGACTCTTTCGGGTGGGGATGGCAACGGTAGATATTACAGTTTCCGTTCCAGTCCCGATTCCCGGCGGCGTTCGCCGCGACGATCAGGCGATCGCGGCGCCGACCAGATGACCAATCGCATAGGTGACCGCCAACGCAAGCCCGCCGCCGATGACGTTGCGCAGTACCGCCCGGCCCTGCGGTGCACCGCCCAATCCCGCTGACACCGCCCCGGTGAGCACCAGGGCCAGGAGAACGGCCACGACGGTGGCCGGGATCCGCCACGCCGCCGGGGGCGCGAGGATCACGATCAACGGCAGTACGGCACCCACCGTGAATGACAGCGCCGAGGACAACGCCGCCTGCCACGGGTTGGTCAGTTCGTCAGGATCGATACCCAGCTCGACCTCGGCGTGAGCGAGGAAGGGGTTGTGGTCGGTGAGCTCCTCGGCCACCGTGCGCGCGGTCGCCGGCGACAGACCCTTGCCTTCGTACAGCGTGGCGAGTTCGTCCAATTCCGCGGCCGGGTCGTCGCGCAACTCCTGAAGTTCCTTGGTCAACAGCGCCTGCTCGGTGTCGCGCTGGGTGCTGACCGAAACGTATTCACCCAGGGCCATCGACACGCCCCCGGCCGCCAACCCGGCGATTCCGGCGGTCAGGATCGGGACTCGATCCGCCGTCGCCGCGGCGACACCCACGACGATGCCCGCCGTGGAGACGATGCCGTCGTTGGCACCGAGCACTCCAGCGCGCAGCCAGTTGAGCTTCGAGGAGACCGACCCCACATGGGGCTCAGCCGGATGGGAGGTTTCCGCCACGACCGCAACGATATACGGAGAAATGGCTTCCGACCAGCAAATATAGGCTTGCCAAAGCGAGCGCAGGCTTGCCTATTTCGCCGCGTTCCGCGCCGTGCCGCCACCCAAAAGTTGCGCATGGGCCCGTCACAGCTGATCCATAGACGGCCTATCTAGCGTGTGGGTTGTTGGGGGGTTCTAGGAACTCGCTTTTAGACAGGTGAAGGACTATGAAAATAAAGCAATTGATCGCGGGGGGAACCATCGCCGGCGCTCTCGGCGCCGCCGCATTGGGCATGGGCGCCGGTTCGGCGTTCGCCGCTCCCGGACCGCCGCCGGCCCCGGGTAACCACGGCGCCCCGGCGCCCGGGGATCACCACCCGGCCGGGCCGAATGACCCGGGCGGACCGGGTGGCCCCGGCGGGCCGGGTGGCCCCGGCAATCCCGGTGGGCCTCCCGGTGGCCCCGGCGGCCCAGGCAATCCCGGTGGGCCTCCCGGTGGCCCCGACGGGCCGGGTCACCCCGGCGGACCGGGCGGTCCCGGTGGACCCGGCGGCCCGGGCGGACCCCCGCCCGACCATCCCGGCGGGCCCGGTGGTCCCGGCGGCCCTGGTGGTCCCGACCATCCCGGCGGTCCCGGCGGACCGGGCGGTCCTTGGCATGGCGATCCCCAGCGCGGCTACTTCCACGGCGCCCCGTGGGGGGACGGGCCCGGCCCTTGGGGATACGGTGCACCGCCGCGGCCGGCCTGGGATAGGCCGCTTCCGCCACCCGGTGCGCCGTGGGGGTATGGCCCGATCAACTACTACGGCTACAACGAGACGCCCGTATGGGATCCCGGGTTCAACCAGTGGGGTTTCTGGTTCTTCGGGGTCTGGATCCCGCTGTAAGAAGCCGACGCACGCGACGCCCGCCTCACCGGACGGTGGGGCGGGCGTTGGCGGGACCGGTTGCGCCTAGCGGACTTTGGGCTTGATCTCCTCGATCACCCAGTGGGCGTAGTCGAGATATTCGTCGATCCCGCGCACAGCGGGAACCGGCACCGCGCTGAAGGTCACGCCCGCTTCGGCGAGCCGATTGAGGCGATCGACGATCTCCTGGGCGCTCATGCCGGGGCGTGCGTGCGGACCCTCGACTACGCGATGCCCCTCGCCGACACGGTTGGTGCCCAGCCCGTGCATGACCTCGAGCGGGCGCCCGTCGTACGCGGGTTGGCTCTTGATGAACTCGACGCGCTCGGCGATCTTGTCCGGCGGGGTCAGAAACGGCCACCAGCCGGAGGCGAATCGCGCCGCGCGCTTCAGTGCGGCATCGGCATCGCCCCCGATCCACACTGGAAGGTGTGGCTTCTGAACGGGTTTGGGCTCGAACACCATGTCCTGGAACGAGACGTACTTGCCCGCAAAAGTCGGTGATTCGCTGGTCCACAGTTCGATGATCGCCTCGAGGTACTCGTCGGCGATGCGGCCCCGTTCTCTGAACGGCACGCCGAGGAAGTCGAATTCGCGCTCAAGCCAGCCGACTCCGAAGGTGACCATCATGCGCCCGCCGCTCATCCAGTCGGCCGTCGCCAGCGCCTTGGCGAGCACGATCGGATGCTGCAGCGGCAGGATCGTGACACACGAATTGAGCCGGATCTTCTCGGTGGCGCCCGCGATGTAGGCCTGCGCGACGGTCGACTGGAGGTAGTGCGGGCCGGACAGTTCGACGTGGTCGGTGGGGATGACGAAATGCTCGGGGATCGCGATCATGTCGTAGCCCATCGCCTCGGCGCGCTTGACCATTCGGGTTTGGTCAGCGCCGGTGACGCCCGCTTCCCACCGCTGGGTGATGGCCTTGAGCCGCAGCATGTGCGGCAGCGGGAAGGCGAACTTCACCGGGCGACCGCGCGGCTAGCTCTTGGTGCCGACGGTGATCAGGTCGGACACGATCCGGGTCCAGATCGGTCGCGGGATGCGGTGCTGATCGGTGACGGTGAACCCGGCGCCTTCGAACAAGCTCCGCATCTCGGCCGGCGACGCGTTGTGCTGCGGCTTCCACCGATTCGTCGCGGGCGCCTGCAGCAGCGGTTGCCGGGTGCTCAGGGCCGCGACGGCGGCGAGTCCGCCGGGCGCCAGCACCCGATGGAACTCCCGCAACGCCGCCGGCTGGTCGAAGAAGTGAAAGGCCGAGGTCGTCACGACGGCGTCGAGCGCCCCGTCGTCGAACGGCAGCTGCTCGGCCGGGCCGCGCAACCACCGCACCCGGTCGGACCTGGCGCGAGCCTGGGCGAGCATGCCGTCGGACATGTCGACGCCGTAGATCTCGTCTGGATGGAGTTCGCGCTCGATCCGATCGCTGAGAATGCCGGTGCCGCAGGCGATGTCGGCGATCTTGCGCGCGTCGTGAGCGCGCAGCCGGGCGATCACCTCGTCGTGCGGCGGGCGGTAAACCCACTGCTGCAGAAACGGGAGGTCATAGGCCGGTGCGAGGAAGCTCCACATCCGGGTCACCGCGTCGTTGAGACCGCGGCGCTGCGCTGCCGTCATCCGCCCAGTATGGACGTGTAATAAATTGTGTCCGCCACCGACACCGAGTCGTTGGTCTGCGGGATGGCCGCGAGACCGATCTCGGTCAGCAGCTGACTCATCGGGGTGCCGGTGGTGCGCCACCCCAGGCCTTGGAGATAGGCCTCGACGTCGTTGCGCTCGCCCTCGAAGCCCAGATCGGCAAACTCCAGGTCGAGACCGTGCTCACGCCATTTGGCGGCGGCGACGCGCATCATCTCCCGCGCGCGTTCGCGGTCCCGATCCGGCGTTTCCGGGACGGCCTCGCAGGCCAGTCGGCTGCCGCCGGCGCTGAGCGCGGTGACGTTGTCCAGCAGCCGGTCCTGAGCTTCCGGCGGCAGGTAGCCGAAGAGGCCCTCGGCGATCCACGCCGTGGGCCGGCTCGCGTCAAAACCGGCTTCCCGCAATGCCTTAGGCCAATCGTTTCGCAAATCGATTGCGACGGTGCGCAAGTCGGCCCTCGGAGTGACGCCCAGCCCGGCCAGGGTCGCGGCCTTGAACTCGATCACCTCCGGTTGGTCGATTTCGAAGAGGGTCAGGTCCGCCGGCCACGCCAGCCGGTAGGCGCGCGCGTCGAGGCCCGACGCCAGGATCACGGCCTGGCGTATTCCGGCGTCGGTCGCGTCGTGGAAGAACGAGTCGAAGAAGCGGGTACGGGCGGCCATCGCGTCGGGCATGTGCTCGAGCTTCCAGGTCGAATCCTCGTGATCGACGTCCGCGGCGCTCAGGTCGCCGCTGACCCATCGTGTGAAGAACTCCACGCCGACCGCGCGGACCAGCGGTTCGGCGAACCGGTCCTCGATCGGCGGGTTGTCGGCGTTGGTGGCGATCGCCCGGGCCGCCGCGACCATCGTGGCCGTCACTCCCACGCTGGTGGCCAAGTCCCAGGTGTCGTTGTCTGTGCGTGGCATGCGCCCTGCTCCCCAGTGTAGAAATCAAGCTTTATTTAGCCAGTATAACGACTGCGGGAGCGGGCCAGCGCTGCGGCTTCCCGGCGCACCAGTGTGCGCTGACGGCTTCGCGGCGCACCTGTGTGCGCTGACGGCTTCGCGGCGCACCAGTGTGCGCTGACGGCTTCGAGTGTGCGCCGGGGGCGAGATCTGGGCGTTTTTTCGACCCAGGACTCACACGCGAAGCCCAGGACTCACACGCGAAGCCCAGGACGCACACTCACCCGTTGCGAAACCCGGGACGCACACTCACCCGTTGACTAGTGGCGGCCCGGGCCGCCGGGACCGCCCGGGCCCCCCGGTCCGCCGGGCCCGCCCGGCCCGCCGGGGCCACCGGGGCCGCCCGGTCCCCCGGGTCCGCCGGGGCCGTTTGCGGCGGGAAGCACGAACACGCATTGATTCAAGTCGACGCTCCACGCCCAGCCGGGGGCGCAAGGGGGCGGATCGTCCGCGCGGCTGATGGCCGGTTCGGCGATGGCGATCGCCGGCAGTCCCGCCAACGCGAGCGCGAAAGCCCCTACCGCGCAACGTGTTCGACTGCGTTTCGACCCGCCCGGTCTCGTTGTGCTCACGCCTGCCGCGATCGCCTCGGTCATGTCGGTCCTCCTGCCGTATGCCCTCGATGCCCGCTACGTACTGATTTAATCGCTGCGCGGGCTCGCTGACCGGCGTTTTCCCGATTTTCAGCAACCAGGTGCAGCGCACCGGCGGCGGTTCGTCACTTGAGTACTTTGAGCAATTCCTGGGCGAGCGGTGCGGCCGAGGCGGGGTTCTGGCCGGTGTAGAGGTTGCGGTCCACGACCGTGAACGGTTTCCAAATCTCGCCGCGGACGAAGTCGACACCCAGCCTGACCAATTCGTCCTCGGCGGTCCATGGGGCCTTCTCCCGCAGGCCGACCGCATCCTCCTCGTCGTTGGTGTAGGCGGTGACCCGGTAACCGGCAAAGGGTGAGACACCCTTGCGCCGGGTGGCGAGCAGGGCGACCGGCGCATGGCACACGATGGCCAGGGGCTTGCCCGACGCGAGCGCGGCAGTCAGGAGTCGACCCGAGTCGGCGTCCCGCCACAAGTCCTCCATGGGACCGTGGCCGCCGGGGTAATAGACGGCGTCGTAATCGTCCAGGCGCGCGTCGGCCAGTTCGATTGGCCTGCGCAACTCTTCGGCCGATCGCAGGGTCTCCTCGAGTTGCCGGGCGATCTCTTCGCTGCCCGCCATCGAGGGACGCAGGCTCATCACGTCCACGTACGGCACGACGCCGCCGGGGGTGGCCACGACGACCTCGTGGCCGGCGCCGCTGAGCGCGCTGTACGGGGCGGCGAACTCTTCGGCCCAATACCCGGTCGGGTGCCTGGTCCCGTCCTTGAGCGCCCAGTAACCCGTTGCGGTCATCACGAACAGGACTTTGGCCATCGATCGAGGCTATGCGGTCGCGCAGCCGGCGGCAACGCGTGCTGAGCGAAGCAAACCAGCGCGGTTGACCGTTTATAAATCCGGGTATGACCTGACGAGCCGATCGGTTGGTATCGGCTTTGCGAGATGAAGTGAGCACGGATGGTCGGCTGGCTGGACAGGCTGCAGCGACGGAACCGCGCCGTCGGCGTGGTGATCGCCGTCATCTACAAGTACCTCGATGATCAAGGCGGCTATCTGTCCGCCCTGATCACCTACTACGGGTTCGTGTCGCTGTTCCCGCTGCTGCTCCTGCTGACCACGGGCCTCGGGGTGATCCTGGCCGGACGGCCCGATCTGCAGGACCAGGTGCTGCACAGCACGCTGAGCCAATTCCCGGTCATCGGAAGCCAATTGCACCAGCCCGAGGGGCTCAGCGGTGGCACCGTCGCCGTGGTCGTCGGCATCGCGGGGGCACTCTATGGCGGTCTGGGCGTCGGTCAGGCGGTCCAGAACGCGATGGACTCGGTGTGGGCCGTCCCGAGAAACAACCGTCCCAACCCGATATGGTCGCGCGTGCGCAGCGCGCTGTTGTTGTTGGTCCTCGGGTCCGCCGCCGTCGCCTCCACCGTCCTGTCCGCAGTCGGCCAGGCCACCGGCTCGCTGGGCGTCGCCGGGAAGTTCGGCCTGACGCTCGCGGCCATCGCCATCAACGGCCTGATCTGCTTGGTCGCATTCCGCGTGACCACCGCCCGGCAACTCACCTACCGCCAGGTCTGGCCGGGAGCGCTTGCGGCGGCGCTCATTTGGCAAATTCTGCAGCGGTTCGGCGCCGGCTACGTCGGGCACACGGTGAAGACGGCCAGCGCCACCAACAGTGTCTTCGCGCTTGTGCTGGGGCTGCTGGCGTTCCTTTTCCTCGTGTCGTCGACCCTGGTGATCTGCGCCGAGATCAACGTCGTTCTCGTGGAGCGGCTATACCCGCGCGCGTTGCTCACCCCGTTCGTCGAGGATGCGGACCTGACCGAGGCCGACCGCAAGACATACGCCAAGCGGGCAAAAGCCGAGCGCGTCAAGGGATTTCAGCGTGTCACCGTCAGGTTCCGCGACCTCACCACCAAAGCGACCGATCCGCAGACGCCGACCGTCCGCAGCCGGCCCGCGGGCTAGTCGGCGCCACGTCCCGTTTGCCGTTGCAATTCCTCGATCATCGCGGAGGCTTGCGCTTTCGTCATGTCGTCGGGAACGCCGCGACCGGCCTCCTGGGCCAGCGTGTGCAGGTAGCTGCGTTGGGGTCCCGTCATCGGCTCGTCCCCGGTCACCCAGCCGGACCTGTCCTTCTCGGGATTTTCGCGCGGCGCCTGCTCCGTGTTGTCAATCATGCCCTAGACATAGCCATCGCACGCGTGTTCGAAACATCCTTCGGCGAAAGTTCGCCCTCCCGCTCCACAACCGCGTCGCGCAGCGCTGCGACCACACCTGTGGCACAGCGCCGCTGAGTGCCAAAAGCGCTGCGAGAAACCAGAAACCGCGCGGCAATCGTGATACGCTCTGCCGGTCTTTCGCCCGGCGGGCCCTTGCTCGCCGCTTACGAATTATTTGCCACGGAGGACTGATGTCATATCTGGTAGCGGCGCCGGAGGCGATCACCACGGCGGCGACCGATCTCTCGCGCCTCGGTTCGGCGATCGGCTCGGCCAACACCGCGGCGGCGGCCACGACGACACGAATGCTGGCCGCCGGTGCCGATGAGGTGTCGGCGGGAGTCGCGGCGTTGTTTGCGGGGCACGGGCAGGCCTTCCAGGAACTCGCCGCGCGGGCGACGGCGTTCCATGACCAGTTCGTGCACGCGCTCACGGCCGGTTCGGGAGCGTATGCCGCCGCCGAGGCCGCCAACGCCACGCCGCTGCAGACCCTCGAGCAAGACATCGTCGCGGTGATCAACGCGCCCACCCAGGCGCTGTTGGGCCGCCCCCTGATCGGCGACGGCGCGAACGCGCCCGCCGGCAGCGGGTTGAACGGCGGGGACGGCGGCATCCTGATCGGCAACGGCGGCAACGGCGGGTCCGGCGCCCCGGGCACCGGCCAAGCCGGCGGCAACGGCGGCGCGGCCGGCCTGCTGTGGGGTCGCGGCGGCGACGGCGGGGCCGGCGCGAACAACCCCGCCGCCGGCTTCTTCGGCGGCAACGGCGGCAACGGCGGCATGGGCGGGCTGTTCGGCGGCGGGGGCAACGGCGGCGCCGGTGGCGCGGACGTGGCCCTCAACGGCGGCGGTGGCCGCGGCGGCGACGGCGGCAGCGCCTTCGGGCTGTTCACCAACGGCGGCAACGGCGGTAT
Organism: Mycobacterium terramassiliense; assembly: GCF_900157385.1. Classification (GTDB taxonomy): domain Bacteria; phylum Actinomycetota; class Actinomycetes; order Mycobacteriales; family Mycobacteriaceae; genus Mycobacterium; species Mycobacterium terramassiliense. The sequence continues at coordinate 2,635,644 of NZ_LT717701.1, read as the reverse complement.
GGGGGGCAGCGGCATCCATGTCAACGGCGACGGCGGCACCGGTGGCACCGCCTACTCGTTGGTCGGCAACGGCGGCGACGGTGGCGGCAGCGGCACCCTGGGCGTCACCAACACGGTCCCCACCGGTTCCGGTGGCAACGGCGGTAACGCCGGGCTGTTCGGTAACGCGGGCAGCGGTGGACTGGGCGCGAACATCGGGGGCCTGCCCGGCGCTGCCTATTTGGTCGGCAACGGCGGCAACGGCGGGACCTCGGTGGGCGGCGGGACGGGCGGATTCTTCTATGGCAACGGGGGCAACGGTGGGCCCGGTATGGACTTTGTCATCGGTACGACGCACTACGTCTTTGCTCCTGGCCCGGGCGGGGGTGTCGGCCTGATCGGCAACGGTGGCGCCGGCGGCAGTTCGGCACTGATAGCCGGCGCCGACGGAGGCAACGGCGGGTTGCTGTGGGGCAATGGCGGTTCCGGTGGCAACGGCGGCAACCCCCTGGTGACGTTCGAACCCGGCGCCGACGGCGGCAACGGCGGCAACGCGATTGGGCTGTTCGGCAACGGCGGTGCCGGCGGGCACGGCGGGAACGCAATCGCGGGGGGTAACCAAAACGGCGGCCATGGTGGCAACGGCGGCCGGAGCGGCCTGATATCCGGAGACGGCGGTCAGGGCGGCGGCGCGGGCAGCCCGAGCGGCACGGGCATCGGTGTCGGGGGCGCCGGTGGCAGCTCGGTGCTGATCGGCAATGGCGGTGCCGGTGGCAACGGCAACCCGGCCGGCGCGGGTCACGGCGGACCCGGCGGCCAGCGCGGTCTGCTATACGGCACGACGGGGACGGCCGGGTCGTAGCCCGCGCCGTCAGGCGTCGATCACCACGCGGCCACTCTTGGCCCGCGAGACGCAGACGAGCATTTCGTCGTCGCCCTCCACGGTGCGTCCGCGCCGATCGACCTCGCCGGCCAGCACCTTGACCTTGCACGTCCCGCAGAACCCTTGCTGGCAGGAGTACGCCGTCGCCGGCTCGCGGTCGAGCATGACGGCCAACGCCGACCGGTTGGCCGGCACGCTGAGCACCCGCTGCGACCGCGCGAGTTCCAGCTCGAACGGGATGCCGTCGACGACCGGTGGCGGGCTGAACCGCTCGTAATGCAGTGGCGCAGCGACGTGTTCGTCGCGAGCCGTGCGTACCGCCTCGAGCACGGCCGTCGGCGCGCACACGTAGACGGCCGTCGTCGGGCCCGCCCCGGCCAGCAGCTCATCGGTGGTGGGGAACCTGCCCCGCTCGTCATCGGCCCACACGGCGACCCGCTCGGCGTCCACCGCCAGCACCTCGCCCAGCAGCGGCATGTAGTCGCGGGACCGGCCGGCATAGATTGCGCGCCAATTGATTCCGTGCTGTTGGGCCACCCGGATCATCGGCAGGATGGGTGTCACCCCGATGCCGCCGATGACAAACAAGACGTCCTGTTCGTCCGTGACCAAGTAGAAGGCGTTGCGGGGGCCTTCGAACACGAGGCTGTCGCCCACGTCGAAGGCGTCATGCATTTCCTTCGAACCGCCACCGCCATCGGCGATCCGGCGCACCGCGATCCGGTAATCGGTGCGCCGCCCGGGCGCCCCGCACAGCGAATACTGCCGGCGACGGCCCGAGGCCAGCCGAACGTCGATGTGTGCGCCGGGCGTCCAGGCCGGCAGCAACCCGCCGTCGGGATCGGCCAGGGTCAACGCCACCACGTCGGGCGTGAGCAGTTCGCGCTGGGTGACCACCGCGGTGGTGGTCCGCTGCACCGGCACCACCCGCGTCGGCGTCCACCGCGACGCCGACGCGAAGGCACCGAACACCGTGCCCACCCCCCACAACGCCGTGTAAAGCCGGTCGCGCTTACGGCGGCCGTATAGGTCGGCGGGCCTGGAGCTCCAAATGGCATGTGTCACAGGGAATTCCTAGGAGTGTCGAATGCGACGACCGAGTTGACCCAGTCGCTGGTGTGCTGGGCGACGACGTCGGGATGCGAGGTCACCACCCAATGTCCGCCCTCGATCTGGACGATCCTGCTGTCGGGCGGGATGGAACCGGTGAATCGCTGCAGGGCGGGCGATACGAAGTAGTCCTGACGGGCCACCAGTACCTGCACCGGGACCCGTGTCTGCGGCAGCCGCGCGGGCGGCGCCAGGATCGGTCCGGGCATGTTGGCACGGTACAGGTTGAGGCCGTTGAGGTAGTCATCGATCGACCGGGTCGTGGCCGCGGGCCGGGAACCGGCGCCGCGTGGCCGACCGATGCGCTCAACGGCCGCAAAGACTTTCATCGTGGCCCCGGACCGGATCGCGAGCTCAGGCACACCCGGGCAGAGGAAAAACCAGATGTATCCGGAGGCCAGGAACTGTCTGGCCACGTCGGCCACGGCGCGCGGCGTGCGCGGTGACCGCAGGAACCTGCCCGCGTAGTTCAGGTGCGGCCCCGAGATCGACGTGAACGAGGCGACCTTGCCCATCACCGACTCGTCGGTGACCGCCGCCCAGCCTTGGATCGACCCCCAGTCGTGACCCAGCAGATGCACCTCGCCGACGCCCAGGCTGTCGATCACGGCGCCGATATCGTCGACCAGGTGGGTAAATTGATACCCCGATCGGCTTGCCGGCCTTGAGGATTCGCCGACGCCGCGCACGTCGTAGGCGACGAAGTTGTAGCGCTCACCCAGCTCCTGCGCGACGCCGTCCCACACGTGGTGGTTATCGGGGTAGCCGTGGATGGCCAGGACGGTCGGGCGGCGCGGATCGATGCCGGTGTAGGTGTGGACCGCCAGCGAAACGCCGTCCGGCGCGGTCACGGTGGTGCGCTGAGTCATCCCGCAACCTCAGTACGACGCGCGCGCGGCGGGCGACCTGGCCAAGTAGTCGACCGCACGTCCCACGCCGCCCAGCTTGGAGGGATGGAAGTTCGGCGTGTAGTACGCGCCGATGACTCCCAGGAATTCGAACGGCCCGGGCACCAAACCCCGCCGCGCCGCGCGGAAGTAGTCCCGCCAGCGGGGTTTGCTCCCCGGCGGCATGTGCGGGTCGACCGAGTACATGAAGCGCACACCGCGAATGAACAACCACAGCAACGACGGCGTCACCAGCAGCTGGGTGCGCACCTGCCGCCAGTACCCGGCGCGCAGGTGCTTCATGGTGTCGAACGCGACCGCCTTGTGTTCGACTTCCTCGGCGCCGTGCCAGCGCAGCAGGTCCAGCATCACCGGGTCGGTGCCCAACGCGTCGTGTTGCGGCGTGTCGAGGACCCATTCACCCAGGATGGCGGTGTAGTGCTCCAGCGCAGCAACCATCGACACGCGCTCCAGCAACCAACTCGCCCGCCGTCGCGGACTCCACCCGGGCCGGTCGCCGATGAGCTTGTTGAACAGCCACGCCATCTGGTCGGTGAACGGCGTCACGTCGATGCCCTTGGCCTCGAAGTGCGCGAGCACGCCGGCGTGCGCCTGGGAATGCATGGCCTCCTGGCTGATGAAGCCCTGCACGTCGAGCCGCAGCTGATCGTCCTTGATCAGGGGCAAGGTGTTCTTGAACGCGTCGACGATGAATTCCTCGCCCGCCGGCAGCAGCAGGTGCAGCACGTTGCAGAAATGGGTGGTGAAGGGCTCGTTGGGCACGTAATAGAACGGCAGCTTCGCCCAGTCGAATTCGACGTCACGCGCCTGCAGGACGATCCGCTCGTGATCGAGCGACGCGTCGTGCGGACCCGTGGCCTGCTCGTCGACCGTGAACATCGTGCACCCCCTTCGCACTCGGGTTGTCAGGCACTGCGTTGCGCCTCCGCCTCAGACTCGGTGATCAACTGCTCGCGCCGCAAGAACCGCACCAGGTTATCGACCGTGTCGGTGAGGGCCGGCTCCCGCAGGTGGACCTTGGCCATCGCCCGCGCGTGGCGGTACTGGGTGTTGTCGTAGCGCTTGTCCCGCATCGCGGCGATCTTGTCCGCCGACCGGACGAGGAAATCGACCAGCGGATAGAGCTGATCGCGCGGCGTGCACCGGCGGTTCAGCTGCTCCACGAACGACGGGATGTTGTGGTAGTCGAAGCGGTAGCCGTGGCGTTCGGACAGGACCCGGGTGATGTCCGTCAGGTTGTAATAGTCGTCCGCGGTCATGTTATAGACGTGCCCGCCACTGGTGGCATCCGTCGGCAAGCCCATCAGCGCCACGATGTGGTCCGCGATCAGGTCCGCGGGCAGCAGGCTGATCTGGTTGAGCGCGTCGACGGCCAACCCGTGTTCGATCATGAACGCCGTGAGCCGCACCAGGATGTCGTCCTGGCTGCCGAAGCCCGCCCGAGTGGGCGAGATCAGCGACGGCCGGTAGATGCGCACGTCGAGGCCCTGCTGCTCGGCCGCCAGGACCAACTGCTCGGCCACCCACTTGGTCTGCGAGTAGCCGAAGTCCAGGCCGCTCATCTTCGCGTTGGCGTCCCACTCCCCGACCACCGGCTCGGTGCTCCACCCATAAATGAAGGTGCTGGAGACCAAATGGAACGTCTTCCGATGGTCGGTCATGGCCAGGCGCAACAGCTCCAGCGTGCCCAGCACGTTGGCGGGGCGCAGGGCGTCGTAGGTCCGGACGTAGTTGACCAGCGCACCGTTGTGCACGATGGCGTCGATGCTGTCGGCCAGCCGCCCGAACTCCGCCTCGCCGACGCCCAGGTGGGGCTCGGCGAGATCACCGCAAACCACGCGCACCCGCGCGCGGACCTCGGCTTCCAGAGCCGGGGACCACAGCTGAGCCCGGCGCAGCGACGCGACGATGCGGTCCAGTCCGTGCCCCGGGTCCGTGGCGCGGATCAGCGCGTGGATGGTGTGCGACGTCCGCCCGAGCAGGCTGTTCACCAGGAACGGCCCGAGGAAGCCGGTCGCGCCGGTGAGCAGGATTTCGCGCACCGGGCCCGGCCGCGCCGGCGCCAGGGCCGGCAGGGGCAGCCGCGCGTCGGCGCGCATCTGCTCGGCCTCCTGCGCCTCGTACTCGGCCGAGATCTGATCCAGTGCCCGCCGCAGGGCGTCCAGCGGCTGCCCGGACCGATCGCCGAACTGCCGCATGAGCCGGAAGAACTCGGCGACCGTCAGGCGCTGGAGCAGCCGCGCGTTGACCTCCTCGACCAGCTCCCCGGCCCCGTGCTCTTCCAGCAGGGCCTGCAGGTCCGCGCGAAGCTCGGCCAGGGCCAGCGAGTCAATCCCGAGGTCGGCGAAGGAGCAGTCTTCGTACCCGGTGAGGTCGTAACTCTCGATGAGGTGGCGGAAACGGCCGAGGGGGCCCGTGCTGGCGTCCGGCCCCGTGTGGGTTTTCGGGACCCAGGTCGCCAGCACGGGCAGCTTGCCCTCCAGCCACAGCTGGCGGGTCTGCGAGCGCCTGATCTTCCCCGAGGTCGTCTTGGGGATGCTGCGCGGCGGCAGGAACACGATGGTGTGCGGATCGATATGCCCGTGCCGTCGGATCGCGCGCGCCAGAGCCTTGGCGTCGGGCAGGTCATGCTCGTCGCGCACCTCGGCGACGACGACCAACGCCTCCTCGTCCTCGCGCTCGACCGAGAAGGCGGCGACGCAGCCGTGCCGGACCTGCGCGGCCGACCGCTCCACAACCGCCTCGATGTCCGAGGGGTAGCAGTTGACGCCGCGGACGATGATCAGGTCCTTGGTCCGGCCGCAGACGAACAGTTCGCCCTCGTAGAGGAAGCCAAGGTCACCCGTCCGCAGATAGGTGTGCTCGTCGTCGCCGTGGATGCGGGCTTCGAACGTCTCCGCGGTGACGTCCGGGCGGTGCCAGTAGCCGCCACCCTTGGACGGTCCCGCCAGCCAGATCTCGCCGACCCGGCCCTCGACCAGCGCGCGCCGGGATTCGGGGTCGACGATGCGGACGACGGTCCCGGCGGCGGGCTTGCCGCTGCTGACCAGCGGGGTCTGGTTGTGGTTCTGGGCCACCGCCTTTTCCACCCGCACGACGTTCTGCTGCAGGGCCCGCTTGTTGACGACCACGGTCTGGCGGCCCTGCAGGGTCACGGCCAGTGTGTTCTCGGCCAGGCCGTAGGCACCGGTCACCGCGTCGGGGCGCAGCCCGTAGGGCGCGAAGCGTTCCCGGAAGCGGGCGAACGTCTTGGCCCGCAGCGGTTCGGCGCCGATGACCATGGACTTGAGGCTGCTCAAATCGACGCCGGTGAGCTCCGAGGCGGGCAGCTTGTCCTCGCGCAGGCAGTACTCGAGGGCGAAGTTCGGCGCCGGCGTCTGGGTGGCGCGCGCCTCGCTGATCAGCCGCAGCCACGACGAGGGCCGCTTGAGGAAGTCCTCCGGGGACATCCCGTGGGTGGTCCCGCCGAGAACCACGATGTACAGGTAGGCGGAGATCAGGCCCATGTCGTGGTGCTGCGGCAGCCAGCTGACCGCCACCTCGCTGTCCGTGAAGGCCGAGGCGTTGGCGATGACGTTGGCGTGGGTCACCACCACGCCCTTGGGATCGCTGGTGGACCCCGACGTGTACTGCAGGAAGAGCACCCGGCCGGGCGTATCGGCCACGGGTTCGCCGCCGAATTCTCGGGTGACGTCCGTCGCCACCCAGGGCAGCTCCGGGAGCCGCTCGACGTCCGGCCAGGGCAGCGCGCCCTGCCGGTGGCCCAGCAGCTCGCGGAAGGTGTGCTCGAGTTCCTTGGTCGACAGCACGGCCTTGGCCTGGGAGTCGCGCGCGATGAAGCTGAGCTTGGCCAGCCCGGCTTCGAACGACATGGGCAGCGGCGGGCTGACCGGTACGGCGATCACGCCGATGCGCGCGCAGGCGTAGAACGCGGCCACCATCTCCAGGCCCGGCGGGTACACGAGCAGCGCCCGATCACCCGGCTTCAACCCGGCCTCGGTGGATAGGTAGGCCGCCAGCTCGCGCGTCCGCTCGTCGAAACTGTCGTAGGTGTAGCGGTCGATCTCGCGACCCTCGGCGTCGACGAACCGGAACAGGGTTTGGTGTGGTCGGCGCGCTTGCCACATCCGCAGGTAGTCGATCAGCGTCTGCATCGAGGAGTCCCTTCCAGGTGGGGGTCGGTTGGGCCGAAATCAGAACTAGAAGTGCAACGTCGCAATTCGTAATTCCACGGTAAACGCGAAACTAACTCGAGAAAAGCCAATTTTAGTGCTGCACATTGATTTCACAGGCTCAACCCATCGTGCACGTGATGCAGGTCATAGTCGCGCCATTTTCGAAGCCGACGTGAAATGGCGTATGCAAATACTGCGATCAGTATCTCAGCACCCACTGTCGCGGCATATCACCAGCTTAGATCGCTATGACGTAGATACTGAGGTACGGACTTGCGGTGATAAGTATTCAATGATTCCCTTTCGACGGCGCAATTCCCGGACCGCGTATGGGATTGCAACGGCCGCAATACGTCCATTGCAGAAAGCCTTAGTCCGGCGCCGCCGGCAAGCCCGGCTTGTGACAGCAATTGTTGGCGCCGCAGCGACGACGAACCGCCAAACCGATGGACGAAGGCGCCGGCCGTCGGTCCCGGACGCCGGGCGAGGGGGGACTCATCATCTCCGCATATACTGAGATGACTTACTGATCGCCGGACCTAAAGTCGCCCAGGGGTAGGGCCGTTCCCGATGAGCACTTCCAACCCCGCCGACCGACCCGGTGCCGCACTGCCTCCCGCGGCGGCCGCAGCACCGACGGAGCCCTTCGCCCTCGGGCGAACGCGCAACCCCAAAACCCGTCGCACGGTCGACCTCGCACCCGCCCAGCATCGGGCCCTGGACATCTGGCAGCGGGAGGCCGCCGACCGCCTCGGTGTCGCCCGTGTCACCGGCCAGGAGGTTCTCTCCACGCTGGTCGACCAGTTGCTGAACGACCCCCGGCTTTCCGCCCAGATCACGCGCACCATCCAGGCGCGGCGTTGAACGCTGCGAATTACCGCCCGGCCACCTGGGCGACGCGGATGCGCGGCCCGGCGCGGGCCACCAGCCGGGTGACGCCGACGAAGCGCTCGCCGTCGATGATCGGCGACAGCGGTTCCCCGTCGGCCTCGATGATCATCTCGCGGCCGTTGACGTCGCGTATCCCCTCGCCGCGCATCGTTCCGTTGGTGAGCGCGGCGGGAAGCTGCGCGACGATCTTCGACGGCCTGACCTCCCCGGCCTGGAAATGCAGGGCACCGGGTTGGGCGGCCTTCGGGAAGAGCCGGAACGGGCCCCCGATGCGCAGGTCGATGGCGCCGGCGTGCAGCAGCCGGTGTGTCCGGGTCGGCACCTCCTCGCCGTCGATCACGACGCGGGCGCGCGTCGGGGTGAACAGGACCGACGCGTAGTTCGGCGTCTTCACCCGGCTGGGGGCGACCTTTGAGGTCAGGTAGTCGCCGAACGAGCGGGCGATCACCCGGGCGACGGCCAGGCGGCCGTGATCGGGCGAGTCGTAATACCGTTCGTAGAACCGGTTTCCGACACCACCGGCGGCCAGCCCGAAGCACAGGCGATGAAATGCCGCGCCGTCCTCGGTCTCGCCGTCGAGTTCGAGGGTGTCCAGGCGGACCTCGGGCGGGGGCCGGTCGGCCTCCGCGGCGGTTGCCAAGGCGCGGATGATCCCGTCGGCGCGACCGCGCACCCTCGCCTTGCGCGCGACGGCGTTGACGCTTCCCCCGTTGCTCGGCACGAAGGTCGGCCAGCGGTCGGGATCGGCGATGCACTGCTCGATTTCGTTGATCAGCCAATGCAGCGCGCCGTCGCCGCCATCCCCGACGAGGTGGGTGGTCCGTGGGTTGAGCTCCTTGATGGTCCTGCGGAGATCCTCGACGGACGCGGTCTCGTGCACCTCGCCCCACGGGCCGACGATCCGGCGCAAGTCGGCGGCACGGTCCGGCGCGGCGCGATTCCTGCGCGCCTGCGGGTTGACGATGATCCCTAGATACATGCCGAGCCTCCCGTCGGCCTCGGCCAGCGACGGGTGCGCGGGATTCCGCTGGTCATCCCCCGCACGATACCCGCGACGCCTGGGTGGGCGAGATCGTGCGGCACCGCCGCGGCGTCGTATTGGGCTGTTGTGCAGCGGTTTTGCGCCCGTCGGGAGCCGTCCCGTTTTCGGCGCTAGGGTGGCTGCCATGCCTGGTTGGACCGCCGCAGACCTGCCCTCGTTCGCCGGACGCACCGCGATTGTCACCGGCGCCAACGGCGGTCTGGGCGAGGTGACCGCCCGCGAGTTGGCCCGCGTCGGCGCCCACGTCGTGCTCGCGGTGCGCGACACCGGCAAGGGCGAGGCGGCGGCGGCGCGCATGCCCGGCGACGTCGAGGTGCGCCGGCTCGACCTGCAGGACCTGACCTCCGTGCGCCGCTTCGCCGACGACACCGAGCAGGTCGACGTCCTCGTCAACAACGCCGGCATCATGGCGACCAAATACGCGGTGACCGCCGACGGCTTCGAGGGTCAGATCGGCACCAATCACCTCGGGCACTTCGCGCTGACCAACCTGTTGTTGCCCAAGCTGACCGACCGCGTCGTCACTGTGTCCTCGCTGCTGCATCACATCGGATTCATCAGCCTCAAGGACCTCAACTGGCAGTCCCGCCGGTATTCGGCCTGGCTGGCGTACGGCCAGTCGAAGCTGGCCAACCTGTTGTTCACCAGCGAGTTGCAGGCGCGCTTGCACGCCGCCGGGTCTCCGTTGCGCGCACTGGCCGCCCATCCGGGGTGGTCGCATACCAACCTGCAAGGCAACTCGGGCCGGAAGTTCGGCGACGCGGCGGTGTTGGCCGTCGACCGGCTGGTTTCCACCGATGCGGACTTCGGTGCCCGCCAGACGTTGTACGCGGCATCGCAGGAGTTGCCCGGCGACACGTTCATCGGTCCCCGGTTCGGCCTGTACGGCCGCACCCAACCGACCTGGCGGAATTGGCCGGCCAAGCGCGCGGCCACCGCCGCCGCGTTGTGGGAACTGTCCGAGCAGCTCACCGGGACGAAATTCCCGCTCTGAGGCCGCCGCTGATCGGCTCGACGGGCCGGGTCCGCGAGGCGCGGTTAGATTGGATGGATAGCCAGTCGCTGAGCCCGCTCAGCTAACAGCGCAACGCAACGCCGCAAACAGGCGTGTGAGCGAGGAGGTCATCCCATGTCGACGACGGATGTGGCGGTCCTGCTCGCTTTGTTGGCCGCGCTGGCGTCCGCGGTCGGCAACGTGATCCGGCAGCGGTCCGCACAGGAGGTCACCGACAAACCGGTCGGCCACCTGACCCTGTTCGGCATGTTGTTGCGCGACACCCGCTGGTGGCTGGGTGGTCTGGGGGACATCTCCAGCTACTGCCTGCTGGCCGCGGCCCTCGACAAGGGCTCGGTGTTGTTGGTCATGTCGCTGCAGGTGACCGCGCTGCTGTTCGCGTTACCGATCTACGCGCGTGTGACGCGCCATTCGGTGACCCGCGCCGAGTGGCTGTGGGCGCTGCTGCTGGCCGTGGCACTCGCGGTCGTCATCGCGGTCGGGCAGCCCGCGGGCGGTCATGAGCGCGGGACGCTGGCAGCGTGGCTGGTGGTGGCCGTGGTGATGGGCCCACCGCTGTTGCTGGCTTTGCTCGGCGCACGGATCTGGGCGGACCGTCCGGCGGCGGCGCTGTTGCTGGCGGCGGTGGCCGGTTCGTTGCTGGCGGTGTTCTCGGTGCTGATGAAGGGCGTTGTCGACCTCATCGAGCACACACCCGGCCAGTTGTGGCACACGCCCGACCTGTACGCCTGGGTGGCCGCCGGCGTGGGTGGGATGATCTTCCACCAGTCGGCCTATCGCGCCGGTGCGCTGACCGCCTCGCTGCCGACGATCATCGTCGCGAAGCCGGTCGTGGCGGGGGTACTCGGAGTCGCGGTGCTCGGCGAGACCTTGAATGCCGACGGCACACAGTGGTTGGTGCTGGCGGTCGCGGCCGCGGCGGTGATCGTCGCGACGGTGGGCCTGGCCCGCGGCGAGGCCGCCACCATGGCCGCCGGCGCCGGGCGCGATCTGAAAATCGCCGACCAGCCCAAGGCGGCGTCGCAAGCCTGATCGGTCGGGGCGGCCTCGTCAGCCTTCGCGGATCTCGAAGGTGAACTCGTGACCGCAGATGCAGATGCGGTCGCCATCGGCCAGCGTCGCGCTGATGCGAATCCGCCGCCCCGCCACATCGATTCCGTTGGCCGACTGAAGATCGGTTATGACAAAGCTGTTGCCGGTATCGACGATCACCGCGTGGTAGCGGCTGACGGTGTCATCGTCGATGACGATGTCGTTGTCGGAGAGGCGGCCGATCCTGGTGGCTGCCCCGCCCAGCGGATGGCGGCCGCCGGCGGCATCGCGCAGGTGCGCGACGGCGGAGTCACGCGAGCCGTCGGCCGGTCGGCGAAGGGTCGCGGCGGCGCGCTTCGCCGTTGCGCGGGCGGCGCTTTCGACGTCCAACGGTTCCTGGCTCAGGATGCGCTGATGAAGACCCCGCAATGTGGGCCCTGGGTCGATGCCCAGATCGTCGGCGAGCGCCGTCTTCAGACGGGCGTAGGCGTCCAGCGCATCGTATTGACGCTCCGCGAGGTAATAGGCCGTTATCAACTGTGCCCACAACGGTTCTCGGTAGGGATGCTCCGCGACAAGGGCTTCGAGTTCGCCGATCACGGAATGCGTTCGTCCGCAAGCTATCTCGGCCTCGGCGCGTGCCGTCAGTGTCACCAGCTTGTCCTCGATCAGCGCGGCGGCGAAGGCGTCCACGAATCCGAAGTCGCGCAAATCCTCGAGCACCGGGCCGCGCCACTCGGCCAACGCCGACGACAGGCGGCCACTGGCCTCTTCGAACCGCCCGGCGGTGGCGGCCTGGATTCCGGCTCTTCGTTCGATGGCGAAGCGGCCGAAATCGCAAGCCTCGTCGGGCACGTTGAGCCGATAGCCCGGCGAAGCGCTGACCAGAACGGCCGCGGCATCCGCGCCGACGCTGCCCACCAGGCGGCGAAGCCGGGATACGTGCGCGTGCAGGCTCGCCCGGGCCTCGGGCGGTGGGCAGCGCTGCCACGCGGCATCGATCAGCGTGTCAATGGGGACGGTGCGATTCCGATTGATCAGCAGGGTGGCCAGCACGGCGCGCTGCTTTGCCGGCCCCAGCGGCAGGTCCGCGCCGTTGGCGCTCATCTGCAACGGTCCCAACACCCCAAACCGGATAGCGCCGTGGGCCATCGGACAACAATCCCTTCAGCTCGGACTCACCAGAGGTATACGCGCGCGTTGCTGCCCCCGACGCAGGTGATCCAGCTGTCCCCGGGATGCTGCTGGCAGTGGAGCAGGAAGTTGGAGCCGTTGCACAGCGCGCCGGGGACCGTCGCGCAGTCCACGGCACCCGGTGCCGAGACCGCCCGCGGCAGCGGGCTCGCGTCGCCGTATGCCGCCCAGTACGAGGTCAGCACGCTGTCGGCGAAAAGGCATGAGGTTTCCGGAGTCCCGCGTCCGGCGTGGGCGCCGAAGCCCGTGGCGGTCGGCAACGAGAAGCCCTGATCGCAGGACTGGTGCAGGCTGCTCAGGTCGGGTCCGGTGATCAGCGGGGGCAGCTCCAGCGATGCCCGCCAGCACCAGGGTCGCCGCCACCGCGATCACCGTCGGCAGCACCCACCGCCGCGGCCGCCGGCCCGAAGCGCTGTCGCGGGGCTGCGCCGTGGCGAGCGCGCCAGCCGTCAACGGCCGGGTGCCGTCCGGGTCACCCGTCGACCTCATCGCGTCGGTCACATCGTCCGCGCCGCCGCCCAGTGCCCGCTGCGCGGCGCGCGCGAGGCCACCCGCCGTTGCATACCGGTCCTCGGGGTCCTTGGCCATGCCGCGGGCCACGACTTTGTCGAGCGCCGCCGGAATCCGGGAATTCGCCGCGCTCGGTCGCGGGGGCGGCAGGGCGAGGTGCGCCGCCACCAGATGCTCAAGGCTGTCGCCGGCGAATGGCGCCTCGCCGGTCAGCGACTCGTACAGCACGCACGCCAAGGAGTAGACGTCGACGGCCGGTGTCGTCGCCCTGGCGTTAAAACGTTCCGGCGCCATGTAATTCAATGTGCCGATCTGCGTGCCCACGGTCGTCAGCCGGGGATCGGCCTTGGTTTGGGCGATTCCGAAGTCGACGAGATACACGAAATCGGCAGGGGTCACGAGGATGTTCTGCGGCTTGACGTCGCGATGGATCAACCCTTCGGCGTGTGCCGCGTCCAGGGCGGCGGCGACCTGGCTGATGATGGCCACCGCCCGTGCGGGAGGCAGAGGTCCCTCCTCGATGAGGTCGAGCAGCGTCCGGCCTTGAACCAGGCGCATGTCGATATAGAGGCTGCCGTCAATCTCGCCCCAGTCGTGGATGGGGATGACGTGCGGCTCCTGCAGCATCGCCGCCGCCTGGGACTCCCGCTGGAACCTGGTGCGGAACGTGGTGTTGGTGGACAACTCCTCGGCCAGCACCTTGAGCGCGACGGTTCGCCCCTTGCCGGTGTCGTAGGCCTCGTACACCACCCCGCCGCCGCCCTTGCCGAGCTGGCGCGTGATGTCGTATTTGCCGAACGTCGTGCCGACGCGCGAGTCCACCGCCACCGCCTCATTCCTCGGTTACCGACGCAGTATCTCCCCTGGTGGCCGGCAACGCACCTGTTTGCCGGAAAGCCGCCGCGGAGGGCCCGGCGACGCCGCGCAAGATTCGCGCAAGAAACGCGCAAGGCGTCCGCCAGAAGCTTTGCGTGACCGGGCGGCAGACCCGGACACGTTCTCAGGAGCCCGATATGACCACCACGTCCCGCGCGATGCTCGCGCTGATGGCAATGGCGACGATCAGCCTTGCGCCCACGGCATACGCCGAGCCCGACGGTCCTCAGCCGGTAGCGGCCCACGGGGTCGAGGCCCCCCTGGGGAGCGTCCCCTGGTCGCAGGTTGGACCCGGCTGGATGCTCGGCATGTGGAGCCCGGCTCCGGGATTACACACCGGCGAGTCGCCGCCCCCCGGCTCACCGACGTGGCAGACGGCCGCCATGACGCTGTACCTGGTCGACCCGGCGGGCGGCCGCTACGCGATCACCACCTTCCCGCCGCCGGGCGACGGTCCCAGCCCGAGGCTGGTCGACTGGTCGGGCGACGGGACCCGCGCACTTTTCGCCACCGAGGAGAAGGGCCGGACGGTGATGACGGAGGTCGACCTGCGCAGTGGGACGAAGACACCGTTCACCGTCGACCGCACCGACGTCACCCCCCACTACACGCGCCCCGACGGCAAGGCGCTGCTGCTGTACAAGTGGAAGGGCTCGCAACCCGCTTCGCTCGAACGCGTCGACCTTGACGGCAACCATCAGCTGACGTACCCGGTCGGGCAGGACTTCGACGGGTACCTGTCCACGCCGGACGGCACGCGGCTGGTCCTGGGCACGGCCACCGGCCTGGCCCTGATGGGCAACGACGGGGCCGCCGGCGGGGCGGTGCCGATCGCGGGGCAAAAGGACTGCACACCGCTGCGCTGGTGGGACGCGGGCTCGGCGACCGCGCTGGCCCGCTGCGAGAGCCCCGCGGGGTCCCAGCTGTGGCTGGTGCCAATCGACGGCGGCACACCGACCGCCCTCACGGCGCCGAACAACGGGCAGCACGGCCCCGACTACGGCGACCTGAACGCGTGGCACCTGCCGACCGGCACCTTCCTGCAGGCCGCCGGCGCGTGCGGCGTCGTCTTCCTCGCCAAGCTCAACGCCGACGGCACCACATCACGCGTCTCGGTCCCCGACGTGACGAGGGACAGCGTCGTCGTGGTCGGCGCCCACGGGGGCGACCTCGAACTCAAGACGAGGGCGGGCTGCGGCAGCGGCGAGTCACTCATCGACTACAACCCCGCGGCCGGCACGTCAACCGTGCTGCTCGGGCCGCCGGTCAACGGCGGCGGCGTCATCAGCGCGGTGCCCTACCCGGTCGAGCGGCAGTGAAACCCGATCGTCCGGGCCGAATTGGACGCGCCGGCCGCCGATCTCGACGAGACGACGTACCAAAGCTTCGGGATCACCGACGACGTCGTGATCTTCTTCTTCGGCCAAGACCAAGTGGTGCCGGACATCGCCGGGCCACACAAAGTCGCAGTACCCCGCAGCGAACTCGCAGCAATGCTGGCCTGATCGAGGAAAGGAACGAATCGACATGAACCGCAAAGACATTCGAACCCGCCGGAGGCGATACGCATCGGCCAGATCATGGCGCGCCCGGGCAGGCGTCATCGCGGTGGCCGCGGTGCGGGCCGCCGGGTGTCGACCGGAACGACAACGGCGCACGGTCCGGTGGCGGCGGGGCAGCCGGCGGCCCTGACACCCGACGGGCACGCCACGCGGGTCAAGGCGCCCGTCCTCTCCGACAGCGTGATCGTCGACGGCGTGAGCGGCGAGAAGCTGGTCCTCGTCGCCAAGGCCGCTGCGGACCCGGCACTTCGCTACTGGCCTACGACCCGGCGGCCGACACGTTCAGCGCGTTGCTCGCGCCGGCCGTCAACGGCGGCAGCGTGACTGAGGCGGTCGTGTTCCCGGTCGGGCAGTCGACAGGCCAATTTCAGACGAAGTTGCCCCCGGAATTCATGCCTTGGCCACATAGGTGTTTCGCAAAAGGCATTTCACAAGCGGTTTTGCTCGCCCTAGCGTCATAACCGGGCTTTGAAACCCCTATGAGAACAGCCACCCACCGACGCCCCGCCGCACGACATGCCGACAATGTGCTTGCGCACCGAACCCGCTGTGGGGCGTTAACTTCAAGGCATTAGCTGGGCTCGTAGCCGACACGGCGAATACCAGCCGCGCTAGCGGTGTTGTGTCGGTCATGGACCGGACAGGAGACCCCGAGATGACCGCACCGTCAGCGAACGGCCGGTCCGTCGGCGGCGACGCGGGGCGTGGGCGCCGCGCCCGGGCCGGCGGGTGGCACGTCATCCTCGCGACGACGGCCATGTGCTTGCTGCTGAGCGGTTGCACCGTGTCCGCCGCCGGACGCCCCGTCGCGGCCCCGAACCTGGGGCACTGGCAGCCGCCGCGGATTCTCAACGCCCGCCTGGACCACCTGCTGTTGACCGCCGGCGACGTCGATGCCGTGGGACAAACGACGAATATGGTGTTGCGCAGACCGATTTCGGAGATGTCGCACAGCGAGGACCAGGTCTCGGATCGCAATTGCCTGGACGCCTATTCGCCCGTCGAGGCCGCCGTCTACCGGGACAGCAGCTGGGTTGCGCTGGAAGGACAGTTCCTCGACAACGCCCGCGCGGCGGCCCAGCGCAAGCACGCCCTGCTGCAGGCTGTGGTCAGGTTCCGCGACGCCGACGTGGCCCAGCAATTCTTCGCCCAGGCCCAACCGCGGTGGTCCGCCTGCGCCAACCGGCCGCTGACCTTCAGCCAGCCCGGCGACCCGTCAGTGAAGTGGACGTTCGGCGGGCTGGCGGCGACCGGCACCTCGCTGAGCCTGGTGCAGACCCTCGACGGCGGCCATGGATTCGCCTGCCAGCGCGCGCTGGGAGTGCGCAACAACATCATCATCGACACGCTGTGGTGTGGCTTCGACACCGCCAACCAGGCGGGCGACGTGGTCAGCAAGATCGCGTCCGCGGTCGAGGTGTGATGTCAGGCCTTCCTGGTCGCTGACCGCCCCGACACACTGTCCGGAAAACGCTCATGCCCGCACGAGCGGCGCATACGCTTTCACGCGTGTCGCTTCTGGTGGTGGCTCCCGAGTGGTTGACCTCGGCCGCCGCGGACGTGGAGAGCATCGGTTCGTCGCTGACCGCCGCGCATCTGGCCGCCGCCTTTCCGACCGGTGGGATCGCGGCCGCCGCCGCCGACGAGGTGTCGCAGGCCGTGGCGGCGCTGTTCGCCTCGTACGGCCGGGAGTACCAGGCGCTCGGCGCCCGGGCCGGCGCGTTTGGCCAACAGTTTGTGCAGGCCCTGAACTCGGCTGCCGGTTCGTATGCGGACGCGGAGGCGACCAGCGCCCTGCTGTTGCAGCCCGTCCAACAGAATTTGCTGGGTGCGGCTAACGCAGCCACCGAGGCGGTGGTGGGGCGTCCGTTCATCGGTAGCGGGAGCGCCGCCGGGACGGGCGTGGCGGACGCGGCGATCTATGACGCGAACCTGCTCATCCAGCGCGAGTTCGGCATCTACAACTTCAGCGACTGGCGCGGCTGGGCGGCCTTCGTGCTCGACTACACCTGGGGCTCCCCCGGCACCGCGCTGGGCTACGGCGTGCAAATTATCAACGCGTTCTATCCCAACTCCAACTACGACCCCGCGCTCAGCGCGCTCGCCGGTTCCCACGTCTATCGCGGCGGTATCGGCCTGCCGGGCTTTGCCACCACCGTGGGCAACGTCACCACCCACCTCGGGACCGGGCCGGGCGCCACCGACGTCATGCTCAATCACGAAGAGGTGCACGTCTGGCAGAACAGGCTCTTCGGGCCGTTGTTCACCACCAGCTACGCCGCCTGGCTGGCGGGCGGCTACGTCGTGGGGACGGGTTACTGGTTGCTCCACCCGAACCAGGACTGGTTCAGCCTGGTCGAGACGGCCGCGTACTACGACAACCCCTGGGAAGTGTGGGCGTACGCCAACGACAACAACTGGCCCCCGCCGGGCGCGAACCCCGCGCTGCTGTGGCCGGCGTGGACGGACCCGGTGCTGCTCTATCCGGCCCGGGCGGACCTGCTGGCGCCGTTCATGTGAGATCGGGCTGTTGCTGGCCGGGCAGTGAGCGCGGTCCGATCACCGCCGTCCGGCTCGAAGAATTGCAGGTAATCCTCGGCTTTACTCGATCTTGACCGCTTGTTGAATCGCTTCCCCAACGATTGCCAACATGACTACGCTTCATCGGGTGGAGCTGGGGGTTTTGGGACCTCTGCAGGTCCGGCAGGATGGCCTGCCGGTCGCGATTCCGGGCGCCAAGCCTCGCGCGATCCTCACGATGCTGGGGCTGCACGACGGTTCCGTCGTGTCTGCCGACTCGCTCGTCGAGCTGCTCTGGGGCGACGATCCCCCGCGCACGGCGGTGAAAGCGCTGCAAACCCACATCTCGTTGCTGCGCCGCACCCTCGGCGACGGCTTCGTTTTGACGCAGGGGGCCGGCTGGGCCCTGGCCGAGACCGAGGTTGACGCCACGCGCTACAAAGCGGCCGCCCGGTTGGGCCGCGACGCCACCGCCGGCGGCGACGACAGCCGGGCGGTGGTCTGCTTCGACGAGGCGCTCGCGCTGTGGCGCGGGATCCCCGAATTGCCCGATGGCCGGCGGGGAACGCCGGAGAAGACACGGTGGATCGAGGCACATGCCGCGCTCGTGGAGGATCGGGCCGATGCGCTGCTCGCGACGGGCCGCGCCGCCGAGATCGTCGGCGAGCTCGAGGCCGCGGTGGCCGATGCGCCGCTGCGGGAAAGGCGTTGGGGTCAGTTGATGCTCGCCCTCTATCGGGCGGGCAGGCAGGGCGAGGCCCTGGGCGCCTATCAGCGGGCGCGCGCGTTGCTCGCCGACGAACTGGGGGTCGACCCCGGGCCGAATCTTCGCCGGCTCGAGGCTCTGATCGTCGCGCAGGACGGCTCATTAGAAGTCCCTGCGACACAACGTGTTTCGTCGGTAACCCGCGCCGTGACCTTCCTGCTCACCGACATCGAAGGGTCGACGGCCGCCTGGGAGGCGAACGCGGACGCCATGGCCGTGGCACTGGCGCGCCACGACGAGCTCGTCGAACAGGTCGTGACGTCGCGCGGGGGGCGCCTGATCAAGACCCGCGGCGAGGGCGACGCCACGTTCTCCGTCTTCGAGCGGCCGTCGGCGGCGGCCGCCGCCGCGATCGAGCTGCAAGACGCGATCGTCCATGAGCCCTGGGCCCTTTCGGATCCGATGCGCGTTCGGGTCGCGCTGCACACCGGGGAAGCCGAGCTCCGCGACGGCGATTACTTCGGCCGGGCGGTCAATCGCGCGGCGCGCCTGCGGTCGCTGGCCGCCGGCGGGCAGATCCTGTGCTCGGGTGCGACCGCCGAACTCGTCATCGACTCGCTACCCGACGACGTCGGGCTCGTTGACCGAGGACAGCGCGAGCTGAAGAACCTCTCCCGCCCGGAGCACGTTTTCGAGCTCCGGCTGGAAGCCGCCGACGAGACCCATCGGGCGGTGTCACTCGAGGCGCCCGTGGAGCGCCCGAGCCTGCCCCCCGTGCTGGCCGGACCCGGGCCGTTCGTCGGGCGCGGGAACGAACTGCAGCGGCTCTTTTCCGCGTGGCAGACGGCGCTCGCTGCCGGCACCAACGCCGTGTTGATCGCCGGCGAACCCGGTGTCGGCAAGACCCGCCTGGCCGGCGAATGGTCGCGACAGGCCTACGACCAAGGCGCACTTGTGATTTATGGCCGCTGCGACGAGGACCTGGGCGCGCCGTACCAGCCGTTCGCGGAGGCGCTGCGGGCGCTGCTGCCCTGCCTCGGTGCCCGCGGCCTTCGGGGGCTGCGCGGCGTGGAGGCACTGCTCGCGCTAGTGCCCGGGCTGACCGAAATCTTGCCCGATCTGGCCGCACCGACCCGTGCCGATCCGGATACCGAACGCTACGCGCTGTTCGACGCCGTCGTTGCCGTGCTGGGCGTCGCCTCCGCGAGCGCGCCCGTCGTCTTGATCCTCGACGACCTGCATTGGGCGGCCAAGCCGACGCTGTTGTTGCTGCGGCACCTGCTGCGCTTCGGCGAGCAGGCGCGGGTGCAGATCATCGGCACCTACCGCAGCACCGATCTCGACCGGTCCCATCCGCTCGCGGCGATGCTCGCCGATCTGCACCGTGACGGCAGCGGTAATCGCATACAGCTCAGCGGTTTAGACGAGGAAGACGTGACCGCCTATGTCGCCGAGGCGGGCTACCACGACGAAGAGCTGGCCCGCGCGTTGGCATCGGTCACCGGTGGCAACCCGTTCTTCCTCATCGAGGCCCTGCGCCACGTCGAGGAAAGCGGCGGCCGCTGGGACCAGAGCACCCTGCCGCAGGGGGTCCGCGAGGCGGTAAGCCGCCGTCTTACCAGGCTTTTGCCCGAGACGAACAAAGCGCTTGCCGCGGCCGCGGTGGTCGGCAGCCGGTTCGCTCTGGAGCTGGTCGAGAGCGTGGTCGGCGACGATCTGGTGGACGCGTTCGACGAAGCGGGCAAGGCCGGAATCGTCATCGAGGAACCCGGTGGCCGGTATCGGTTCAACCACGCCCTGGTCCGACAGTCGCTGCTCGCCGAGCTGCCGTCGGTGCGGCGCATGCGGCTGCACCAACGCATCGCCGCGACGCTGGAGAGCCAGCCCGGTGCCGACGACGAGCTGCTGGCCGAGCTGGCGCACCACTACTTCGAATGCGCGTGGGCGGGAAACGCGGCCAAGGCCGTCGAGTACTGCCGCCGCGCCGCCGACCAGGCGATGGCACGACTCGCCTATGAAGGTGCGGCCGACCTCTACGACCACGCCCTGCACGCGATGGAGGAGCTCGACGACGAGCTGCCCGACCGCGACGACCAGGCCGCCGAGTTGCTGGTTGCGCGTTGCGAGGCCCTCCTCGCCGCCGGCGACGTGACCTCGGCCGCGGGTGCGGTCTCGCAACTGCAGGGCGCGACAGTCGATTCGGCCCGGCTGGCGGCATGGGCCACGTGCTTCGACGGACAGCTGTCGATGCTGATCCATCCCGAGCGGCTGGACGAGGCCGAAGCCGCGCTGGCCGGGGCGGCCGCCAAGCTGGCCGAATTGGACGATGCGGCAGGCGAAGCCAAGGCCCACACGGTTCGGGCGGGGTGCCTTGCCCGCCTCGGGCGAATCGGCGACTGCGAGATCGCGCTGGACGACGCCCTGACCGCCGCGCGACGCGCGCGTGAACACCGGCGGGTGAACAGCGTGTTGGGGAACGCTCCCCTCGCGGCGCTGTGGGGACCCAACCCGGTTCCGCGTGCGGGCGGACGGTGTCTGGACGTGGTGCGGCTGCTGCGGATCACCACCGATTCGCCCGCGGTGGAGGCGACGTCGACGCGGTGCCAGGCCGTCCTGGAAGCGTTCCGCGGCCGCGCCGCGGCGGCCCGCCGGATGATCGACTCGGCCCGGCGCACGGTCACCGAGCTCGGTCTGCGCCATGCCCTTCTCGAGGTCGAGCAGTTTGCCGGGATCGTGGAGCTGGTCGTGGATGAGCCCGCCGCGGCTGAGCCCCATCTGCTCAAGGCCTACAACGGCTTTCGTCGCATGGGCCTCGACGCCGACACCGCCGAAACCGCCGCGCTGCTGGGTCGGGCCTGTCTGGCGCTCGATCGCGACGCTGAGGCCGACGAATTGTGCACCGAGAGTGAGCGTCTGGCCGGGCACGCGCTGAAGCCGTCGATTGCCTGGCGCACGCTGCGGGCGCGGCTGCTGTCCCGCCGCGGTGAGCACGTCGAGGCGCGGGGGGTCGCCCAGGCCGCCGTCAGCTTGGCCGAGCGCACCGACGCGTTGGTGGATCACGCCGACGCGTGTCTGGCGCTGGCGACGGTTTTGGGTGCCGCCGGCGACGTCACGGGAGCCCGGTCCGTCGCCGAGCGGGCGGTCGATTTGTACGAACGCAAGGGCGCTGCAGCGCTTGCCGAGAGGGCGCGCGGCATTCTCGGTGCGCGCATCGCGCCCGCCGCCGCCGCGCCACCTGAAACACCCGCGGTGGAACTGGACAACGCGTGCGTGCAAGCAGGCGAGCGAGTGATCGCTGCCGTTCATCGCAGGTCCGTGGACGAAATCGAGCAGCTGTATTCGCCCCACGCACATATTGAGAGTCGCCGGAAGATAGTCGGATTCACGCAGCTCGACTTGTCATCGGATTGGGTAAGAGCGAACACGCCCATGCTCGAGGCGGGCGGCGTGCGGATTCGACAAGTGGTGATTGCCGTGCGGGGCGAGCGCCTGGCTCTCTCTCGACTGAGGGTGGAAACCGCCGACGTGAGTCCTGGGGCGCCGTACGACGAATTTCTCGATCTATACGGCATCGACGAGGAAGGTCGATTCGCCCTCCAGTTGTGGTTCGACGTCGAAGACCTCGACGCCGCGCTCGCCGAACTGGATGCGGCGCACGCCCGGTTAGAGGCCGAGCATCTGGATACGCGCCGGCTTGAGAATGCCGCGCGTCGTGTCGATGACCAGGCATTCGCCTTGTTTGCCGAGAGCCGTTGGGAAGAACTCTCCGCGCTATATGCCGATGACATGCGACATGAAGACCGGCGGCAAGGACTGCGACGCTCCAGCACAGGCCGCGCCGCGCAAATGAGCAACGTCCGCGCGATCGCGGCGACGGGTGACGTGAAAATCACGGTGACGCCTCTCGCCGTGCGGGGTGACCGTCTCTACCTCAGCCACATGAGATTCGAGCTGCGCGACCCACAACCCGACGCGTTCAAAGTCGACATACTGCAGATTACCGAGGTCGACGACGGCGGGATGATGGTCGCACAAACCCTGTTCGACATCGACGACTTCGACGCCGCCATCGCCGAGCTCGACGCGCGTTACATCGCCGGGGAAGCGGCCGAATACTCGGGCACGTGGGCGGTGATCTCGGGCGCTTTGGTTGCCCACAATCAGCGCGAAATCGCGTCGGCGACACGGGATGTGGTGACCATCGACCACCGCCGCGTGGCGGCATTCCCGCCCGGTGAAGGTATCGCATACATCCGCGCCGGGTGGGATCTCGACCAACAGCTCGACATTTACGTCGAGGCAATACATCGGGTGAGCGAGCTCGGCGCCGTGTTCACTTGGGCGGGAATTGGAGCTTCACACGAGGGCTTCGCTGCGGAGTGGCGGAGCGTCGACCTGATGCTGGTCGACGGCGAAATGCTCAGCCGAGTAGAGGTATTCGACGAGGCAGACGTCGATGCGGCAATCGCGAGGTTCGATCAACTGAGCCGGCCGGCGCGGCGGCTCGAGAACGCCGCCTGTCACATGTTCGAGCGCATGCAAGCATGCTTTACGGCCCGCGACTGGGACGCCCTGTCGGACACGCTGGTTGAAGACTTCCACAACGAAGATCGCCGTCGAGTGGTGAATGGCGGCGTCCAACGGGGCCGAGGCGCTGCGGTCGAAACTATACGGTGGGCCGCCGACCTCGGGGTCACCCACGCGACCTCAAGTGTCATCGCGACCCGCGGAGAGCGCCTCGTCCTCGCTCATGCGCGCTACTCGCAGGGCGACGAGAACCCCGAGACGTTTCACGCCGATCCCCTTCAGCTAGCCGAAATCGATGCCGACGGGCGGCTCGCGGCGATCATCGTGTTCGACGCCGAAGACGTCGAGGCCGCCGTCGCCGAGCTCGATGCCCGCTACCTTGCCGGAGAAGCGGCCGCCCACGCGCGGATGTGGAGTGCACTGCTGGGGGCCTACGCCGCAATCAACCGGCGCGAACTCCCTAGCACGACGCCCGACTTCGAGGACATAGACCATCGGCGTGGGGCAGCCTTCGCGCCAGGAGACATGGTCGAGTATCTACGCGCCGGGTGGGATCTCGATCATGACATCCTTTTCTACATCGAAGCCGTCCACCGACTGAGCGACCTCGGAGCAGTCGTCACTCGCGGGAGGTCATGCTCTTCACCGCTCATGGCGACTCGTTCAACCGCTGCGAGGTTTTCGACGAGGCCGACCTCGACGCCGCGATCGCGAGGTTTGATCGACTGAGCCGCCCGACACCACGGCTGGAGAACGCGGCGACGCGGGTATTCGAGCGCGTCTGGCCCAACTTCGCGGCCCGCGACTGGGAGGCGCTGGCGACAGCGATGGCCGAGAACTACTGCGTCGACGATCGCCGGCGGGTGGTAAACGCCGGGGTCCGACATGGTCGAGACGCCGAGATCGAGGATCTGCAGGCGGCGGCCGACGTCGGCTTCACGATAACGATGTCGGGCGTGGTGGCGATTCGCGGAGCGCGTCTCGCGCTCGTGCAGGTTCGTGCCTCGGGCCGTGACGCCGAGGCAAGTCAAGACGTTGCCCTTAACGTCGTCGAGGTCGACGGCGACGAGCGGATCGCGGCCGCGGTCGTGTTCGACCTCGACGATTTCGACTCCGCTATCGCCGAGCTCGATGCGCGCTACCTCGCCGGCGAAGCGGCCGCCCACTCACAGACGTGGAAGATCGTTGCGGATAGCTATGCCGCGCTCAACCGGCGCGAGATCCCGCCCCTCACACGAGATTGTGTGAACATCGACCACCGCCGGGAGACGGCGTTCGGGCCCGAGGACTTGACGGCATATATGCACGCCGGGTTGGACCTGGACCCAAACATCAATGTCTTTGTCGAGCAAGTGCTTCGGCTCAATAAGTATGGCGCTGTCCTAACCTACGCAGCGCATGAGAGTTCACAAGAGGGGTTCGACGCCGAGTGGCGCGGAATCGCGGTATTGACGGTCGATGGCGCAATGGTCAACCGGATTGAGGTCTTCGACGAGCCCGACGTCGAGACGGCGATCGCGCGGTTCGGCGAATTGGGTTCGCAAACAAGGCGGTTGGAAAACGCAGCCAGCCAAGTCGGCGAGGGCTTCCTGACGCACTTTGCGGCCGCTGACTGGGTTGCCATGGCGGAGATGCTGGCCGAAGGTTTCTCCAACGAGGATCGACGTCGGATGGTGGGCGGAGGAGTCCGACACGGCCGAAGCGCCCAGATCGAGGACATGCGGGCGATCGCCGACCTCTTTAGCACGAAGGTGACGCCGACCACCATCGCGACCCGAGGGGCGCACCTTGCCCTCATGCGTCTGCGCTTCTCCGCGAGCGATCACGGGCCGGAGGCATTTCTCCTCGAAGCGGACGGCGTCGTCGAGATCAACGGCGACAAGCGAATCGTCGCAGTCGTCTTCTTCGACGTCGACGACACTGACGCCGCCTTTGCGGAACTCGACGCGCGATACCTTGCCGGCGACGCGGCACCGTACGCGCGGGCGTGGCGACTCGGACTGGACACGATCGCGGAGCTCAACCGCCACGAGCGGGGCCCCTTGACCGAGCAGCTTGCGTACGCCGATCATCGACGCGTCCCGTTTGCGTCGGGCGAGGAGTTCGGACGTGGCGTCGAGGAGCTGTGGGAGCTTGTGCCCGACGCACGCTACCGGGTGAAGACGGCACATGCGCTTGCCGCCCATGGGAACGTCGTCACCCTTGTCATCGAGGGCACCGACGCACACGGGAACCAATTGCAGTGGGGCCGAATCATTGTGTTCGCTTGCGATGAACCACGGGTGGAGGTGTACGAGGAGGACGATGTCGACGCCGCGCTCGCGAGGTTCGAGGAGCTCCGGCCACATCGGCTTGAGAATGCCGCCACGCGGAGGTGGGTGCACGTAGCCGACGCGTTCAACCGCCGCGACTTGGCCAGGCTGCTGACCCTCACGAGTGGCGACGGACGCTACGAGCAGAGGAGAAAAGGCCTGCGCGACCTCCTGGAAGGCCCAGCGCGGCAGCAGGCCGCGCGAGCCCTCCTCGAAACGGCGCCCGACACCTGGCAATTGGAGGTAGAAACCATTGCGATCAGGGGGTCTCGCCTATCGCTGACCCGCGAGCGTTTCCGCGACATCGATGAGGCCGATCGACCGGTCGCCATCGAGCTGTTGCGGGTCACGGAAGTCAGCAACCGCGCCCACGATACCGTGAGCTTCGACCCCGATGACATCGACGCCGCCTTTGACGAACTCGATGCGCGGTACCTCGTCGGCGAAGCCGCTGCCCACGCCCACACGTGGTCGGTAATTGCAGGGGCCTACGCTACCTTCAATCGGCACGAACTTCCCGCGCCGACGACGCGGGCTCCGGTTTACATCGATCATCGGCCGCTCCTATCGGTCGAGGGGGCCGATCTCGCCGCTTCTCTTCGCGCCATGTTGGACCTCACTTCGGACGTCTGTGTCTACATCGAAGCCGTGCACCGGCTGACCGAACTCGGAGCCGTCGTCACCCAGGTGGTCAAGGGGACCTGGCAAGGAGGCTCTGATGCGGAGTTGCGGATGATCGCGATGTTCACAGTCGACGGCGACTTCCTGACCCGCTGCGAAATCTTCGACGAGACAGACCTAGACGCCGCAATCTCGCGATTCGGGCAGCCGCAGCCCGAGCCACGGCGACTCAAAAATGCGGCAGGCCACGCGGCCGAGCGCTTTCTGGTGCACTTTGCGGCGCGCGACTGGGACTCCATGGCGGAGATTCTGGCCGCCGACATTTCAGTCGACGATCGCCGACGCGGAATCAATGCCGGCACCCGATACGGCCGGGATGCTGCGATCGAAGACTTGCGCGCGAGTGTGGATGCCGGGTTCACCACTGCGACCTCCATGCTCATAGCGGCTCGCGGTCGGCACCTGGGCCTAGTGCGTGTCCACTTTTCCGAGCGAGTCGAGCGGCCAGAGGCGTTCCTGGTCGATGTCCTTCATGTCGTCGAAACCAATGCCGAGGGCCAGACCGCGGCAGTCGTGATATTCGACGTCGACGATGCTGAGGCCGCCTTCAATGAACTCGACGCGCGATACCTCGCCGGTGAAGCCGCTGCCCACGCCCACACGTGGGCCCTCGTCACGCGCGCCTATGAAGCGCTCAACAGACGCCAGCTCCCGGAGACCACGGCGGACTGGGTAAATGTCGATCACCGGCGGCTCGCACCGATCGCAACCGGTGACCTTCGCGAATACCTCGTTGCCACATGGGATCTGTCGCCGCAATCCGGAATCCGCATCGAGGCTGTTCATCGGTTGAGCGACCTGGGAGCAGTCGTGACACAGGTCGTGGAGGGCACCTCACACCAAGGTTTTGACGCCGAGTGGCGCACCATCGACCTTTCGACGTATGAGGGCGACAAGATCAATCGCTGCGAGCTGTTCGACGAGCAAGACCTGGACGCCGCGCTCGCGCGTTTCGATGAGCTCGATCGGCCGGCCCCAACGCCTGAGAACGCCGCGACGCGAATCTGGTCGCGGCTAGCCGACGCGTTCGACCGACGCGACTTGGACGGCTTCTTGGCCCTCACCACCGCCGACCTGCGCTATGAGGACCGGCGCAAGGGCCTGCGGGACGAATTCGAAGGCCCCGCAAGGCGGAAGAACATGCAGGCGATGTTCGACGCCGCGCCCAGCGGCTCCCGTTTGACGGTTGAAGCCATCGCAACCAGGGGCCAGCGTTTCTCGCTGACCCGCGCGCATTACGGCGACCCCGATGACGCCGATGCACCGATTGTCGAGATGTTGCAGATCACAGAGGTCAGCCGCGACGGCCTCATGCACGGTTGCGTGAGCTTCGACCCTGACGACATCGACGCCGCCTTCGC
Organism: Mycobacterium terramassiliense; assembly: GCF_900157385.1. GTDB lineage: Bacteria > Actinomycetota > Actinomycetes > Mycobacteriales > Mycobacteriaceae > Mycobacterium > Mycobacterium terramassiliense. The sequence continues at coordinate 2,608,360 of NZ_LT717701.1, read as the reverse complement.
AGATCTCGACGCCCGGTACCTTGGCGGCGAAGCGGCGTCCCACTCACACGCGTGGTCGCTCATCGTGCAGGCGTACGCGGCGGCTAACCGTTACGAGCTGCCGCCGACGACGCCGGATTGGGTGAACATCGACCATCGGCGAGGGAGAGCGTTCGCGCCTGGCGATATGGAGGCTTACCTCCACGCAACATGGGATCTCGCCGAAGACGTCAAGCTCTACATCGAAGCCGTGCATAGGTTGAGTGATCTCGGAGCCGTCGTCACCCACACGGCGTATGGAACCTCGCGCGAGGGCTTCGATGCCGAGTGGCGAGAGGTCAACTTGTTGACGGCTGAAGGCGACATGATCAACCGTTGCGAGGTCTTCGACGAGGCGGATATCGACGCCGCGCTCGCGAGGTTTGACGAACTCGAGCGGCCACGTTCGCACGAAACAACATGAGGCATCGCTCGCGCTGAATCCCTTTTATTTCAATGACTTTCGCCGAACCGAGGGATTGACTCCCAAACTATGAGCTCACGAAACTGTCAGCCCGGCAACCCGTTCGCCCCGTTCGGTCCGAAGAAGTAGTACCCGCCGAAGCCGCCCTGTCCGCCGACGCCCGGGACGACGCCAGTTCCGCCGTTGCCGCCGGCGCCCCCGATGCCGAAGAGAAGTCCGCCGTAACCGCCCTGGCTCCCGTTACCGCCGAAAGCCAAGCCGGGCGCACCGAAGCCGTTGCCGCCGTGGCCACCGAGGCCGAACACCAGGCCGCCGAGCCCGCCGAGCCCGCCGGTGCCGCCGTGGCCGCCGGCCTGGGCCGCCCCGCCGTCGCCGCCGGCTCCGCCGATGCCGAACAAGGAACCCCCGGCATAGATGCTGCCGGCGCCATCGCTGAACACGTAGCCGTTGTCACCGCCGTAGCCGCCGGGACCGCCGGTGCCGCCGGCGGTCAGGGCCGTTCCGCCCGCTCCACCGTGGCCGCCAAGGCCGAAGAGGATGCCGCCGCCCCCACCGCCCTGGCCACCCTGGCCGCCGATGTTGCCGGCG
>NZ_LT717701.1:1938218-2607129 GCF_900157385.1 Mycobacterium terramassiliense | reverse complement strand
GCCGCCGATGTTGCCGGCGCCGACGGCCGCCCCGCCCGCGCCGCCGTCGGCCCCGGTGCCGATGAGGTTGAAGAGGGCGCCGCCGCTGCCGCCGTCGCCGCCGACGCCCGCAAGCCCGTTGGCGAAGTTGAGGCTGGACCCACCGGCTCCGCCGGCGCCGCCCAGGCCGTAGATCAACCCGCTGCCGTTGCCGCCGGCGGCGCCCCAGCCGGCAACGAAGCCGTTGCCCCCGGCCCCACCGATGCCGCCGTTGCCGAGCAGGAACCCGCCGTTCCCGCCGAAACCGCCGTCGCCGCCGACGCCGTTGACGCTGACACCGCCGGTCCCGCCGACGCCGCCGTTGCCGAAAAGTCCGACCGCATTGCCGCCGTTGCCGCCAAACCCGGCCACTCCGGCGCCGATCGCGTTCCCACCCGTCCCGCCGCGGCCGCCGTTACCGAACAAGAACCCGCCACTGCCGCCGCTGCCGCCGTTCTGGCCGGGACCGCCGGAACCGCCGGCGCCGCCATTGCCCCACAACAAGCCGCCGTTCTGGCCGTTGGCGCCGGTTCCGGGAGTCCCGTCGGCGCCGTTGCCGATGAGCGGACGCCCGAGGAACGTGTCGAAGGGCGCATTGATGTCGTTCAGCAGGCCCTGCAGAGGGTTCGCGTTGGCGGCCTCGGCGCTGGCGTAGGAGCCCGCACCCGCATTCAGCAGCTCGACGAACCGCTGGTGAAACGCGGCTGCCTCGGCGCTGATGGCCTGGTAGGCCTGGGCATGCGCGCCGAACATCGTCGCGACGGCCGCCGAGACCTCGTCGGCGCCCGCGGCCGCCACCGCCGACGTCGGAACCGCCGCCGCCGCGTTGGCCGCGCTGATCGTGGAACCGACGTTCGCCAGATCCGAGGCCGCCGCCGTCACGTACTCCGGGACCGCAACTACAAATGACATCCCGACCTCCGAACGACGTGGCGGCCGCCCGACGGTCGCCGAATAGCGAAATCGTGTCGTCTCGCTCGCCCTACCGATCCCAAGTTTGAGTCGGCTTGGCAGTAATGGACCGAGCTAACAGGCGGTCGATGAGGCGGGCCTAGGCGGGCGATGAGTTCCAACTGTGAGCCGCCGCCTACAGCTGCTGCGGTCGGATGTCGATTGTGTCTAGACACCACTTGAGGTTTTTGCTGGAGCGGAAAACGCATAACGCGGCTGGAAGGGTCTGGCGGCATCGGCGGGGCGGGCGGGAGCGGCGAAAACGCCGGCGGCTTAGGAGGTTCCGGCGGAAGGGCCCCCTCGCTCGGCCACGGTGGCGCGGGCGGAGCCGGCGGGATCGCCACCGCAACCAACGGCATCGGCGGTTTAGGCGGTGACGGAGGTACCGTCGGGCGGCTGCACGGCAATGGTGGCACCGGCGGGCTGGGCGATGACGCTACCGGCACCGTTGGGCATGGTGGCCGCGGCGGGGACGCGGGCACCGCCGGAATGTTCGGCAACGGCGGTCTCGGCGGCCAGGGCGGCGCCGCGTTCCTGGGCACCGGCGGGGACGGCGGCAGCTCCGGCAACAGCGGGATCATCGGCGACGGCGGCACCGGCGGCAACGGCGGGGCCGGTTTGATCGGGGGCCGCGGCGGCGATGGCGGCAACGTCAAGCTGTTGGGCGGTGGCGGCGCCGGTGGCAGGGGCGGCGCCGGCAGCGGCGCTGCCGGGTTCGGTGGCGCCGGCGGGAAGGGCGGCGGCACCGGGATATTCGCCGACGGCGGTTCCGGCCGGCGCCGCGCCCGCCAGCGGCGGCAATGGTGGCAACGCCGTGTTCATCGGCAACGGCGGGAACGGCGGAAACGGCAGCGCCGGCGGGCCCGGCGGCCACAGCGGCTTTGCCGGGCCGTTAGGGCACAGCGGGATAACCGGGGCGCCGTAGATCCCGGCGGGGCCCGATCCGCTCAGGCACGAGCAACAGCGCGCTACGGTGCGGGCGGCCCAGTCGGATTGGCCTGGGCAGTAAGGGTTTCGCAGAGAGCAGCGGGGCCTGATGCCAGGGCCGGTTGATTTCGCTGACGACTCGTTGTCGTGGTCAGCTCTCGCCCGTCGCTTCCCGTTTGTTTGTATGTCTAACATAAGTACCTTTGGCGCAACGGGCAGGCGATGACTGATGACGACTGGGATATAGATGGCGGACAGCCTCGCCGCGACCGACCCGACGCTGGCACCCACCCGGACGAACGGCCGTCGGCTCCGGTGGGACCGCGACCACGCGCACTACAAGTGGGTCGCGCTGTCGAACACGACGCTGGGCATGCTGCTGGCGATGATCAACGCGTCGATCGTGCTGATCTCCTTGCCCGCCATCTTCCGCGGGATCGGCCTGGATCCACTGGCCCCGGCGAACATCGGCTTTCTGCTGTGGATGCTCATGGGCTATCTCGTCGTCACCGCCGTCCTGGTCGTGTTCGTCGGACGACTCGGCGACATGTACGGCCGGGTGCGCATCTACAACTTCGGCTTCGCGGTATTCACCGTCGCGGCGATCGCGCTCTCGTTCGACCCGTTCCACCTCGCCCGCGGCGCGCTATGGCTGATCGGCTGGCGCGTCATCCAGGGCATCGGCGGCGCGATCCTGATGGCGTTGTCGGCGGCGATCCTTACCGATGCATTCCCGAGCAACCAGCGCGGCATGGCGCTCGGGTTCAACATGGTCGCGGCGGTGGCCGGCTCGTTCCTCGGCCTGCTGATCGGCGGGCTGCTGTCGGGGTGGGACTGGCGCGCGATCTTCTGGGTCGGCGTGCCGATCGGCTTGGTGGGCACCGTCTGGGGCCTGCGTTCGCTGCACGAGATCGGCGTTCGTACACCCGGGCCGTTGGACTGGCCCGGCACACTGACATTCGCCGCCGGCCTGACCATCATCCTGGTGGGAATCACGTACGGCATTCAGCCGTACGGGAAGCATGCGACGGGCTGGACGAACCCATGGGTGCTGGGCTCGATCGCGTTCGGTCTGTTCTTGCTGGTCGCCTTCTGCATCATCGAGTCGCGAGCGCCGCAGCCGATGGTCGACATCCGGCTGTTTCGGTCGACGGCGTTCGGGATGGGCAACCTGGCCAACCTGATGTCGTCGATGGGACGCGGCGGCTTGCAGTTCATGCTGATCATCTGGCTGCAGGGCATCTGGTTGCCGCTTCATGGATACAGCTTCGAGTCGACGCCGCTGTGGTCGGGCATCTACCTGTTGCCGGCGACCATCGGGTTCCTGTTCGCGGCACCGATGGCGGGATGGCTGGCGGACCGGTTCGGCGCGCGGCCGTTCGCCGTCGCCGGGATGCTGCTGATGGCGGGCACGTTCATCGGGCTGCTGATGATCCCCGTGAATTTCGACTACCGGATCTTCGCGCTGCTGACCTTCCTCAACGCCGTGGGTGGCGGCATCTTCACCGCGCCCAACACCGCCGCGATCATGTCGAGCGTGCCGCCCGCGCAACGGGGCGCCGCGTCCGGCGTTCGGGCGACGTTCTTCAACGCCGGCTCGGCGCTGTCGATCGGAGTCTTCTTCTCGCTGATGGTCGTTGGGCTGGCGCACACCCTGCCGCAGGCGCTGAGCAGCGGACTGCAACGGCACGGAGTATCGGCGGCGGTGGCGCAGGATGTGGCCAACCTGCCGCCGGTGGGCAGCCTGTTCGCGGCGTTTCTTGGTTACAACCCGATCGGCGAGTTGCTCGCACGGTCGGATGCACTGCAGCAACCCGGCGTCAACGCCAACGTGCTCACCGGCAAATCGTTCTTCCCGGAGCTGATAGCGGGGCCGTTCCACGCCGGACTGGTGGTGGTATTCGTCGCGGCGGCGGTCATGATGCTGGCCGGCGCGCTGGCATCACTGGTCAACCCAGGACGCTACGGCGACGATGTCGAACAAGGCAAGACCGAATGATCCTGGACCCCAACCAGATTCACGTCGAGGACAGCGGACCGGCGCTCCGCCGCCGTCCCAGCAGCACGCAGGCCAAGGCCAGCCCCGCCAGCAGCGGATGAACGACGCGGTCGCGAAGGTCGACGGGCACCGCTCCCAGCAGGTCGGTGCCGTGGAATGCCTCGAGCACGGTCGCCACGGCGTAGACCAGTCCGACCGTCAACGCCGCCGCGGGCGCGGCCCGTGGATAGGCGATGCCGGCGGCGAGCACACCGACCATCGCGAGCTGCCAGACCGAGCGCCAGCCATCCCCGGGCAGGGCAAAACTTGCTCCCGCCACCAGCGTCGAGGTCGCACGCACCCCGAGAAACAACGCAACAGCCATGCAGTACCAGCGCGGGGCGCTCCCGGCGCCCGTCCAGCCAGACCTCATCGGAGGCTCCTCCCACCCGTTACTGCCAGGGCGGCAGTAACGGGGACTGACTATACTGCCACTGTGGCAGTAACAGGAGTGGCTCGTGGCGAAGGTTCCGGTCCCCCGCGCCGGCGCCGTCGCGCTCCGGCAGAGGCTCGGCGCGAAATCCTCGAAGCGGCATCCGGATTGCTGGCCGAGCAACCCGCTTATGCGGTAACCGTGGCAGCGATCATGGGTCGAACCACCCTGTCGCGCAAGTCCTTTTATGTATATTTCCGCGACCGCGCCGAACTGATCGGAGCGTTGGTGCGGCCCCTGCGTGTCGAGGACGACGAGGCGCTGGCCCGATGGCGCCAAGCCGAGGATCCCATTGCCGCCGGGCGCGAGGCGCTCCTGAGTGCCGCACACACCTATCGCCGGCACGGCGCGATTCTGCGAGCGGTGTTCTGGTCGTCGGGCAATGATCCCGAGGTGGCCGCTGCCCGCTCGGCCCTCGTCGACCCGGTGATCGAGGTCGCCGAGTCAATCGTTGACGCCACGAACAGCGGGATCGCCGATTCCCGAGGAACGGCAACGGCATTGGTGACCATGAACGTCCACCGGCTGCTGACGCTGACCCCTGACACCTCCGACGCGGACCTGCACGCGCTCGTGGACACACTCGCCACGATCTGGGAACGCGCTCTGTACTCAAGCAGGGGTTAGCCGTCTGCATCCGCGCCGAATGACATTCGGTGGCCGCTGGACACGGCTAGCATTCGTCATGCCGCTTGGACCCGCACTGACGGCGTCGTCGACGCCAATAGGAAAAGGGAGCCGTATCAATGTCCTCACCTCGCTGGCTCGCAACGCTTACCGTCCCCGTGATGGCCGGCGCTGCCTTGGTTAGTAGCTCCGCAGTCGCGACTGCCACCCCGGCCGATGACGCCTACCTCGCTCAACTGCGCGCCGTCGGCCTTACGTGGCCGCCCAAGACGGAAGAGGCGCTCATCGGAGAGGCGCATCTCGTCTGCTACGACCTCACGTGGGGTTGGACGCCGCAACAGATCGCCGACGACATTCACGCCCATTTGAATGCGCGGGGCGTGACGTTGCTGGACGTCGGGACCTTGGTCAACGCCGCACACTCGACGTACTGTCCCGGCAACGTGTGCGACGCCCCGACCCTTTGCACCTGACAGCGCTCTCGCCGCAACGGTTCTCGGGCTTGCGGGCCGGACCGACCAATCAGCGCTTCGATGCGCTGCCTCGACGCCGTCGCGTGCCGTGCGCCGCCAGCACGTCGTTATTTGCCAGCGTTTGCGCCTGCGCGGCCAGCGTCGACGCCCGGTGGGCATAGGCGATTGCTCCGGCCTCGTTCGTCGCCTGGGTGCCGTGCGCCGCCGCCAGATGCCGCTTCGCGTCTTCGAGCCGCGCCTGGGCCTCGGTGCCGATGCTGTCGCGATGTTTGCCGGCGTAGTCGGAAATCTGGCGCACTCGGGCGTCCGCGGTAACCAACGCCTGGCCCAACGACCGATCGCATCCCTCGATGCTCACCTGCCCATCACCACGCGCGGCGCGCCGGCGCCGGCGCGCGCGATAGAGCACGAGCACTGCCACCGCGGCGACGACCACAACGGCGATGACCGCGATCGCGATCGGCACCCAATTGCGCTTCGATGAGGTCGCCGGGCTCGCCGATTGGTCCAACCCGTCGGCCGCAGCGACCGCGGCGATGCTCCATTCTTTGGCGTTGATCGCCGGATCAATATGGTTGCTGCGCAAAGCGTTTAACTCGGCCGCCGGAAGGCTCGGCACGTCGAACACGTACAGCTTGGTGTTCGTGGCTACGGCCAATAGCGCGTCGTGGTCGCCCATGCCGCTGGCGGTGCGGGTTTGGTTCGCCCAGTTGTCGGGCCTGAACTTGGAGAAATTGTCGACGTAGACCACCCACAGCTGGATGTGCCGGTCGCGGTACAGCCGGTCGATGGCCGAGCTGACCGCGGCACGGCCGGAGTCCGTCAGCGCCCCGGTGTTGTCGGTGATGTGCTCGGCGAGCTTGGACGGCGGTTGGGCGCCGGCGGGTGCTGCCGGCAGTAACCCCGCCGTGAGAATCGCCAGGACGGCAACGAACAGGCGAACAACCCGCATACGGGTAATCTAGCCCGCCGCCGAGCCCGCCGAGCGCACCATCACCTGCCGTCGGCGACTGGGGCTCAATGCACTAATTTTCCTGGGGTGACGTTCTCAGCTACTCATGCACTCGCGCGTTGGATCGCCCCCGTCCTCACGGTCGCGGCCGTTGTCGGGACGGGCTGCCTCGCCGATCCGGCGGTGCGCTTGGCCGACGACGCCAACCCGTTGGCCGGCATGCCGTTCTACGTCAATCCCAACTCGGCGGCCATGCGCGCCGCGCAGCATGCCGATCCGCCGAGTCCCGAGTTGACCGCCATCGCCAACACGCCGCAGGCCTACTGGATCGTCCCGGGCTCTTCGGCCTCGACGGTCGCGAAATACACCGGCGACGCCGCGGCCGCCGGCGCCATCCCGGTGCTGGCGATTTATGGGATCCCGCACCGCGACTGTGGCAGCTTTGCCGCGGGTGGCATGGCGACGGCCGACGACTACCGCGGGTGGATCGACGGCATCGCGTCCAGCGTCGGCGCCACGCGGACGGCGATCGTCCTCGAACCCGATGCGCTGGCCATGGCGGACTGCCTGTCGGCCGACCAGCGCCAGGAACGCTACGACCTGATTCGCTACGCCGTGGACACGCTGACGCGCAACCCGGGCACGGCCGTCTACGTCGACGGCGGTCACTTGCGCTGGCATAGCGCGGAGGACATGGCCGCCAGGCTCAACAAGGTCGACGTCGCCCGCGCGCGGGGTTTCAGCCTCAACACCGCGAACTTCTACACCACCGGGGACGAAATCGGTTACGGGGAGGCGATTTCCGGGCTCACGAATGGCGCGCACTACGTGATCGACACGTCGCGCAACGGCGCCGGGCCGGCGCCCGACTCCGGGCTCAACTGGTGCAACCCCAGCGGCCGGGGACTGGGCACTCCACCGACCTCCGCCACCGCGGGCGCGCACGCCGACGCCTACTTGTGGATCAAGCGTCCCGGCGAATCCGACGGGACATGCGACAAAGGCGATCCGCCGGCGGGCACCTTTGTGAATCAGTACGCCATCGATCTGGCCCACGCAACGGGCTAGCCGCGCCGTCGTCGTCAACCCTTATGTCTGGCAGGGAAGACGGACGTCGTCGTAACCTCAAGCGACGGTCACCCCGGGCGGGCCACAAACCCCTAGCCGCACAGGGATTGGAGGCAATATAACGATGGCTGAGGAGCTGACGCCGCATTTCGAGGATGTGCAAGCGCATTACGACCTCTCCGACGACTTCTTCCGCCTGTTCCTCGACCGCACCCAGATGTACACGTGCGCCTACTGGCTTGGCGGCGAAGACATGACTCTCGAACAGGCTCAGATCGCCAAAATCGACCTTTCGCTGAGCAAGCTGGACTTGCAGCCGGGCATGACACTGCTGGACCTCGGCTGCGGCTGGGGCGCGGCCATGATGCGAGCCATCGAGAAATACGACGTCAACGTCGTCGGTATCACCCTGTCCAAAAACCAGGTCGCCCACGTCGAGCAGCTGTTCGCCGCCTCGGACAGCCCGCGTTCCAAGCGCGTGTTGCTCGAGGGCTGGGAGCGGTTTCACGAGCCGGTGGACCGGATCGTGGCGATCGGCCCATTCGAACATGTCGGCTACGACCGCTACGACGCCTTCTTCAAAAGAACTTATGAGCTGTTGCCGAGCGGCGGCACGATGCTGTTGCACACGATCACCGTCCTGTCGGAGAAGGAGATCATCGAGTCCGGCTTGCCGCTCACTCCGGCGATAGTCGAATTCAGCGACTTCATGAAAACCGAGATATTTCCCGGCGGCTTCCTGCCGACCATCGATATGGTCAAAGAGTTCTCGGCGAAGGCCGGCTTCAAGCTGAAGCGTCGCCAATCGCTGCAGCGGCATTACGCAAAGACCCTGGACGTATGGGCCGCGGGCCTCGAGGCGCATAAAGACGAGGCCATCGCGATTCAGTCCGAGGAGGTCTACGAGATGTACATGAAGTACCTCACCGGCTGCGCGAATCTCTTCCGCAAGGGCTACACCGATCTCAACCAATTCACCCTGCGCAAGTAGCGCTCGTGCCGAGCCCAGAAAAGCTTCACATTCGGGGGTCTACTCAATAGAGTTAGCGGTCCGAGTCGCCCCGTTGAACTTGATGGGAGTCGAAGATGTCGGCTTTCCTGATCGCAGCACCTGAGGCCTTGGCCGCGGCCTCGGCGGAGTTGAGTGGAATCGGGGAGGCGATCAAGGAGGCCGCGGCGACATGGGCGCCGTCGACCACCGGGATTGCGCCGGCGGCCGCCGATGAGGTATCGGCCGGAATTGCGCGGTTGTTCGGCAGCTATGGGCAGACCTATCAGACGTTGGGCGCACAGGCGGTCGCGTTTCAGCAGCAGTTTGTGCAGGCGCTGAGCGGCGGCGCGGGTACCTACGCCTCCGCTGAGGCCACGAGCGCAGCGTTTCTGCAGTTCCCGGACCTGCAAGCCATCGAGCAGAATCTGCTGGACGCGGCGAATGCCTACACCCTGACGTTGACCGGGCGGCCACTGATCGGCAACGGCGCCAACGCGGCGCCCGGGACCGGGGCCAGCGGTGGGGCCGGCGGCTGGTTGCTCGGTTCTGGCGGGGCCGGCGGGTCCGGCGCGCCCGGTAGCGGCGGCGGGTCCGGCGGCGCCGCGGGGCTGATCGGCACCGGCGGGGCAGGCGGGGCCGGCGGCACCGGCGCGGCCGGCGGTCCGGGCGGCCACGGCGGATGGCTGTTGGGCACCGGTGGGGCCGGCGGAACCGGAGGGGCTTGCCCTGGCCGCCCGGATTTGGCCCGACGGTTGCTCCCGAAGTGCCGCCGGCGCCACCGCCGGCTGGGTGGGCTCCGGCGGCGCCGGTGGCGCCGGCGGCACTTCGGGAGCAACCGTCGGGCCAAATCCGGGCGGCCAGGGCGGGGCGGGCGGCAGCGCCGGTTTCGTGGGCTCCGGCGGTGCCGGCGGCCCCGGCGGATTCGCCGCGGCGGGCCCCGGCGGGGACGGTGGCCATGGCGGGAATGGCGGGTCGCTGGTGGGCAACGGCGGTCCCGGCGCGGCCGGCGCGGACGTCGCCGCCACCTCGACGTTCAGCGGCGGGGGCGGCGGGAGCGGCGGCAGTTCCTTCCTGGTCGGCGTCGGCGGCAACGGCGGTAACGGCGGCAACGCCGCTGCCGGGCTACTGGGCGGCCCCGGCACAGTGGGGGCCGGCGGAATGTTGCTCGGCCGCAACGGGATTCCCGGATTGCCGATGAGCCCGAACCTGTTGGTCAACCCCGGCTTCGAAATTGCCGACCCGTCCGGGTCGGGCTACAGCGGGGTGACCATTCCGGGCTGGACCGTAACCGGCACCCCGACGATCATCGCCTACGGCACCCCGCGCGGCTATCCGGGACCGTTCTCCATCCCCAATCTGCCTGGTTTCCTTGGCTTCCCCGGCACCCCGCCCGCGGGCGGCGGCAGCAATTTCGCCGGCGGCGGACCCGTGGCCACGTCCACCATCAGCCAGGTAGTCAACCTCTCCGGCGCAGCCGGGAAGATCAACACCGGCACAACGCCGTACACCCTGAGCGGAATGCTCGGCGGCTACTTGGGAGACCCCTCCTCGGCCTCGCTGCAGGTCACCTTCCTCAATGCCAGCGGGGTCGTCCTGGGCACCGGCTCGACCAGCTCGGTCACGTCGCTGGATCGCTTGGGAATCACCGGTTTCCAGGCACGGGACGTCTCCGGGACGATCCCGGTGGGCACCACCCAAGCCGTGGTGACCGCAACCTTCGCCGACCACAACCCGGTCCTCGGCAACTACAACAACGCCTTCGCCGACAACCTGTCGTTCACCGTCGGCGATCCGAACCTCGCCCAGCCGACGCTCACCCCACCGACGTCCAACGTGGGCCAACTGAATCACGTGTTCCTGATCTACATGGAGAACCACGGCGTCGGCGACATCCTCGGCAGCCCCAACGCGCCGTACATCAACTCCCTGATCAACACCTACGGATACGCCGACAACTACTACGCGCTGGGCCACCCCAGCGACCCCAACTACTTCCGGATCCTGGGCGGAACGGATTACGGCATCGACGTCAACCCGCCGCCGAACGTCATCTACGGGACCAACAACCTCATGGCAAAAATGGATTCCTCGGGCGTCACCTGGGCCGGCTACGCGCAAAGCATGCCCTACCCCGGTGCCATCACCAACTCGGGTGACTACGCCGTCGACCAATTGCCCTTCGCCATGTTCAACTACGTCTACGGCAACCAAACCCCGGGCTACCTGCCGACGCACCTGCTTCCGCTGACGTCGTTGGGCCCGAATCTGACGGACCCAACCAAAGCACCGCAATTCGCGTGGATAGCTGCCAACGAGTCCAACAACATGGAAGGCCCGGTCAGCACACCGACCGGCGCTCTGAACTTCCTGGGCAGCCAGCTCACGACGCACCAGTACAACATCGCGGCCGGTGACCAGTTCGTCCAGCAACAGGTGTCCACCATTCAGAGCTCGCCGACGTGGACCGACCCGACGCAAAAGGACGTCATCATCCTTACGTGGGACGAGGACTACAACAACCTGTCACTGGGCATCGGCAACCAGGGCAACAACGTTCCGATGATCGTCATCCCCAACCAGGGCGCCGTAACCACTGGCGGGATGCAATCCGGCCACTTCATCGCCACCAGCCACTACGACCAGTACAGCCTGATGGCCACCATCGAGGACGCCTTGAGTCCTTCGCCGGGAGCTCTGGGACCGCTGACCGCCAATGACATGTATGCCCAACCCATGAACGAATTCTGGAAGTAACGGCCGCCCCGGCAGACGCGGCCAGGTGCCGGACTTCTGACCTCCTGTAGGAGTGTCGGTTTGCCGAGGACTGGGCATTCCACCTTTGACCGCTGGTTCACAGCTCAGAACAAGTGGAAGGGTGCACGATGCCACACATAGTGATGACCGTATCGGGGACCGGTGTCGACATGTGGAACACCGCCTCACCGCAACCCGCCGGCGTCGCTGCCGCGCTGGCGGCCGCGTTTCCAGACCTGTTCTACTGGCAGCCTGTCGGTAACTATCCGGCCAGCGTGTTCCCCATGGGTCCGAGCGTGGACGCTGGTGTCGCCGAGCTGAATAGGCTTTGCACACAAATCAATCCGCCAGATGGTGCGCCGTCCTATCCGCAAAGCTCCATTATCCTGCTCGGCTACTCACAGGGCGCTATCGTCGTGTGTCAATTCCCGCACACGATAGCGTGGCTTAATCCGCAGATCGCCAACCGCATTGTCGCGGTGGGTGTTTGGGGAAATCCCCTTCGGTTGCCGGGTTTCGCGTCAGGCAACCAGTTCGCGGGATGGCCGCTGCCGGCCGACGTGGACGGCGTTGTCACCGGCGGTGTCGCGGGTCCGGCCTGCATGATGCCCGCAGACGTCGCGCCACACCTACTCACGCCGGTCACGCATTTCTGGGGCGATTTCGTCAACACGATAGGAGTCGGTAACGACATTTACACGGACGCACCCGTCGGCCCCAACCCATGGACAGCCGAGGCGGGCCCGGGAGTGATCGAGACGCAAATCTACAACATCGTCCAAAACGCAAACAGTCCAAACATTTTCGCGATCCTCCGCGACGCGTTGAAGCTGGTGAATCCGACCACATCGGTCGAAGAAATCATCTCCATCACCGAGGCGATCTACAACGGCGGAATGTTCTTGGCGGCCGGCCCCAACGCTTCCCACTACACCTACGACACCACACCGATCTATAACTTCATCGCCCTGGCAGGCCAACAGACGCAACCGTTTTCCACGAGCCAGGTTTGACGAGACACGCCCCCGGATGCCTCATCGGTAGAGTGTCAGGGAAACAGCCAGGAGATGAAGGCATGCGATCGGTTGCGTTGGCCGCCTTTGCGGTGGCGTTCGGCTTCCTCGCGCCGCACGCTACGCCGGCACCACCTGTCACGCTTGCCGACCACACCGTCCCATCGGCTCCTCCTGCCGACCCCGGCGACGGTTCCCTGCCGAACGGGGGCCAACTCACGCCGTTCGACGTCCAATACTCGGCGATCGCGCGCCTCGACCCGGCGCTGTTGAAAGCGATTCAGGGTGCCGCCACTGCGGCCGCCGCGGACGGCATAACCATGACCATCACCTCGGGCTGGCGGTCGCCGGAGTTTCAGCAGCGGCTGCTGAACAATGCCGTGCGGACCTACGGCAGCCTCGCGGCGGCGCGGCAATACGTGCAGACCCCGGAGATGTCCAAGCACGTCACCGGCGAGGCCGTCGACGTCGGGGGTGCCGGCGCCGACGAATGGCTCATCTCCCACGGGTCCCGCTTCGGGCTGTGCCGGATTTACGCCAACGAGCTGTGGCACTTCGAACTGGCGGCGGACGCGGCGGGGAACTGCCCGGCGCTTCTTCCCAACGCGGCCGGGTAGTTCCTGGATCGACTTGCCGGGCAAGCACATCCGCTAGATGCCCTTGTCTACGTCGGTCTGCACCTCAAGGGTGCCCGACCACCCACTCATTGCACCCTTGTTGCAGCCGCCCAGGACTCCATCCATCTGCACGTCGACCGTGTGATTATTTCCCGGACCGTGCGGGACCCTGAAGAAGTGCGCGGGCTGTCCCGGCTGTACCTGGGAATGGCCCTCCTCGGCACCGTCGACGAAAATATGCACCTCGCCCGGGGCACACGCGTGGGGATCCCCGGTGAACGTGATGAAGTAGGGGGTCCCACTGCCGCCCACTTGGATACCCTGCCTCGGTGTGCATGTCTGGCTATACGGCTGCGGGCAGTCGACGGCGAGGAATTTGGTGTAAGTATTCGCCGAAGCCGGACTGGCCAATGCCAGTGCGGTAAGTGCGAGCAGCGGCGTTATTGCTGCCGTGGCTTTCAATATGGTCACCGGACGGCTCATGTCCAAAGTCCCTCCAATGCCGGTCGGGTACGGAACTCCGACTAGATGGACGTTGTCGCGCAAACAACGAACACCGTCTGAATCTGACGCTATTGAGCAAGCCAGGCTCGACGCATCAGGGTTTCCCCTACAGTTTCGGACGCGATCGACCGGTCCCGCGCCTGCGCAACTGCGCCGACCGCTGTCCGAGGAGATAGGCGAATGGCGGATATCCGTCAGGGCAAGGGCTGGAAACGCGGCCTGAACCGCCGGCCCGGCGGACCAATGCGCGCGAGGGCACGTATTCCTCGCGGGGACAACGGATCCGACCGTAGGACCGACCGGGCTCTGGTGTTACGGATGCCCCTATCCCTGTCCCCCGTTTTGGGATTGGTTGTGAATGCAGTCCCGGTAGGCTTCCATACACTGCGCGACAGCGTCGGGCGGCACATACCTCTCGCCGTAGATGCCTACCTGCACACTGGCAGACATGCAGGCCTGCTTTTGGCTGTCACAGCTCGTCGTCGGTGCGTCCTGCGGCGGAAGGATCAGGCCGGTTGGGTCGGCAATTTCCCCAGTGCTTACACAGGGTGTTATCGCCGGCTCGGCCGTCGCGGGGGTGGCCAACACGCCGGCGATCGGAAAGAACAAGATCGTTGCCAGCGCTAGCCGGGTGACTATCGAAGACATCGAAGGCTCCTCACGGGACACTGTCAGAGGTCGGAAATTAACGCCCGGGGTTTCGTTTTGCGTAGGGCATTAGGGCGCATGCGTCAGGGCAATAAGTCCCTATGGCGATAACCGTCACGGGCCGAACATGAGCTCCATGCTCCGCGCATCATGCGTCGCTGCGGCCATGGTCCTGGCCGCCTTCGGTGCGGCTCCGCCAGCCGGCGCCGATCCGTCTGCCGAACTGATGAAAATGCTGCCGGCGGGGTACAGCAGCAACTCGTGCAAGCCTACTGATTCAAAGGGCGCGCTGGCCGCTGTGAACTGTCGGGACAATTCCCTGCCCGGCGGCCCGACGGACGCGACCTACTGGCTGTTTGGCGACGACAAGGGGATGAATGCCGCGTTTACGGCGTATTTGAAGCGTCCGACGTGGACGCCGGTGACATGTCCCGGAATGCAATCGTCTGACGCAACCGCCGTGGTGGACTCGCACGGTAAGCAGTACGGCCTCATCGCTTGCGGGCGCGGGACGGGCACAGACTGGCAACTCAGAGATGGGGCCGTGGCGTGGACGCGGGATGCCGACCATTTCCTAGGTGTGGCATACGTCGGGTATCAAGGCCAGGAGTACCCGGCCAGCCTTCTCAATTGGGTCAGAGCGCCGCAGATCGAGATCGACTGCTCAGCCGCCGGTGGCAAGTACACCGCCTGGCACGGTGACGCCGAAATTTACTATTCAAATTGTTGCTTCAAAGACCACTGCGACGAATACGTCGATGGCACCTATCAGGGGCACTCGCCCGGATGACCGATTACCGAGCACCGGACAGTGTTTGCGGCGCGCCGGGGAATGTGGCGACCGTGGCGCGGCCCCGCCTCGGCACCTGTCTGCTGATCCAAGTCACGGTGCTGGCGCTTGCAGCCTGCAGTTCCGCGCCAAGGACAACGTCGACGCCAACGACAACCAGTTCCCCGATGTCGGCCCCGCTGTCCATTGGCCCCAATCCATCGCGGCCGGCGCTGTTCTACGCGAAGGCCGGCGCGCTGTACGTAAGCGATCCGGCGGGCTCCCCGGGCCGCAAGCTCACCAACGGGCCAGCGGACACCGAGCCGGCCCCGTCCCCCGACGGTGCGCACCTGGCTTACGCGCACAAGGCGAAGGCCTCAGATGAGGGCAGCGAGGTGTGGGTGCTCGACCTGTCGCCGCAGGGCGAGGTCATCGGGACGCCGCGGCGGCTCGTCGGCAAAGATGAGCTTCCGGCACCCGTTGAGATGCGGCCGCGAAAGTTCACGAGCCCGCGCTGGTCGCCGACCGGTGAACGGGTTGCTTTCCTCGAGCTCGAAGAGGGCGGCGGCCTCCTTTTCGTCGCGGATGCCCAAACGGGCGCGGTGCCACGTTCTCAACCACTGCTGTTCGCCAAGTCGTATGCGTGGGCGCCGGACGGAAAGCACATCGCGTGGGTGGGCGGGCGCAGCGATGTGAGTCCCGTCGCCGTCAACGTGTTCACCGTCGGCGCTCGCTCCAGCCCTGTCGCCAACGACACCAACGCCTTCGCGGTGGCGTATGGCCACGACGGCCAGAGCGTTCTGTTCGCCAACGGCGATGCATCCGGGATGGCCGCTGCGGAGCCTCGTTTCGCGATCGACCAGGGGGGCATCTATTCCGTCGCCACCCCGGACGGGGTTCCCGCCGACCCGCCTCCGACTCCCCAGCCGTTGGTTACCGGGCAGGCATACTACGGAGACGTCGCGGCGCTGGCCTCCGGGGCGGTGGCATTCACAACAGCCGATGCGACCAATAGGTCAAAGAAACTGCAGCTGCTCAAGGATCCATCGGCGCCGTCATCAACAACCATTGGCGACGTTGCGACCGACCCGCCGGGACCGGCGTGGGGCCCGGGTGACGTCGTTGCTTTCCTGGACACATCGCCCGGACGGCGCCTTGTCGTTCTGGGTCCACAGGGCAGCGCGCCCAAACAGGTTGACACCGAGGTGGATTCGTTCGCGTGGCCTTCCTAGCCGGGGGCAGCATCGATCGGACAGAGAAAATTGGAGGGATCGAACCGTGTACCCGACCGCGGTATATCGCGAGACCGGTGGTGGAGGCGGACGGAAGCGGCGCGCCTTGCCGAGCGTCCGCCGGCCTCATCGTGAGCGCACGTGGTCGTGGTGTTTACGGTTGCTGGCCGGGCTGAGCGGTGCGGTAATCGCAGCCGTTCCGGCGGCCGCCGCGCCACCCCCGGACGACATCGACAGTTACCCGCTCGCGCACGGCAACTACACCGCGCCCGACAACTACGGTTGGCTTTACTTCAAGACCCCCGGCGGGTGGGGATGCGGCATCGGACCGAACGGCGGCCCGGTCGGCTGCGACGCGGTGGCGCGTGACGCCCCGCCCGGTACGAACCAGACCTACGCCATCATCTATGCCCCAGCCGAATACCGCCATTCCGACACCGCGTCGTTCACCCACAACGTCGACGTGTTGCTCGCCGGCCAACGGCTGCAGAGCTTGGGCGGCGCCTGCGCAGTCGACAACCAAGGCGCCGTGCATTGCCAGACGGGCGGCGGGCACGGCTTCATCCTCTCGCCCGACCACGGCGTGCTCTGGTAACCGATCAGCGCGATTGCACCAATCCGCCCGCCGGGCGCTCCCCGACGTCGTTGAGAATCAGCTCGCGCACGGCGGGACGCGGTCCGTACGGTCGCAGCATGGTGCTGGCCGGCCGTGGACGCACGTGCTGCGGCCACCAGAACCAGCGCCCGAGCAAGGTGGCCAGCGACGGCGTCATGAACGACCGCACGATCAAGGTGTCGAACAACAAACCCAGCGCGATCGTCGTACCTACCTGGGCCATCACCAGCAGCGGGCTGAACATGAACGTGGCCATGGTGGCGGCAAACACCAGACCGGCGGAGGTAACCACCGAGCCAGAACCGGCCATCGCGCGGATCGTCCCTGTCTTGAGCCCGGCGTGGATTTCCTCCTTGAACCGCGATATCAGCAGCAGGTTGTAGTCCGAGCCGACCGCCAGCAGCAGGATGATCGCCATCGCCAGCACCATCCAGTGCAACTTCATGCCCAGGATGTACTGCCATAGGAGCACGGAGAGTCCGAACGAGGCGCCCAATGACAGCAACACCGTACCGACGATGACAACGGCCGCCACGACGCTTCGGGTGATCACCAGCATGATGATGAAAATCAGTGTGGCTGCGGCAACTGCGGCGATCAGCAGGTCGATGTCAGAGCCGTCGTGCATGTCCTTGTACGTCGCAGCGGTACCGCCGAGGTACACCTTGGAGCCCTCCCAGGGCGTGCCCTTGATCGCCTCATGCACGGCCTGCTTGATCGGTTCGATGTGGCTGATGCCTTCGGGACTCGCCGGGTCGCCTTCATGGGAGATGATCAAGCGCACGGCGTGCCCATCCGGCGATATGAAGTTCTTCAGACCCCGCGCGAAATCCGGGCTCTTGAACGCCTCCGGCGGGAGGTAGAAGGTGTCGTCGTTCTTGGCCTTGTCGAAGGCATCGCCTTGGGCGGTGGCGTTGTCGGACTGCGCTTTCGCCTGTTCGTTGAGACCCGTCGTGGTCGCGTAGTTCGACATGATGGTGTCGAGGTTGTGTTGCTGGCTCTCGATCTGCGGCGGTATCAGCGCCACCAGCTTCGGCTGAATCTTGTCCAGCTTGTCCAGGTTCGCGCTGAGGTTGACGATGTTCTGCGCCACCTGGTCGATGCCATCGAGCGCGTTGAAGATCGACCGGATCGCCCAGCAGGCCGGAATGTCGTAGCAGTGCCGCTCCCAGTAGAAGTAACTGCGAATTGGCCGGAAGAAGTCGTCGAAGTTGGCGATGTCATCGCGCAATGCCTCGGTGATCTGCACGGTTTCCTTGGTGAGCCTGGTGGTTTCGTGCGTGGTGTTGCTGAGGTCCTGGGTCACCTGCATCTGCTCATGCAGCGTTGCCATGGTCTTCTTCAGCTCGTCGGCCTGCTTGAGCAGGTTTGCCGCCTGCTCGTCCTGATAGTGCTGGGTCTGGATCCGCGCTGCGGCTTGTGCACCCATCTGAAAACCGAGGGTGCTGTGGTCGAGCGGTGTGCCCAACGGTCGCGTGATGGTCTGCACCCGTCCGATGCCGGGGATGTGGAAGACCGCCTTGGCGACCTTGTCCAGGATCAGGAAATCGGCCGGGTTACGCAGGTCGTGATCGGTCTGGATCATCAACAGCTCGGGATTGAGCCGAGCCTGGTCGAAGTGCCGGTCCGCGGCGGCATAACCGACATTGGCCGGGGTGTCCGCCGGCAGGAAGTGGCGGTTGTCGTAGTCCGTCTTGTAACCGGGCAGGGCGAGCAGACCAACCAATGCGACCCCGATGGTCACCGCGAGAACCGGCGCGGGCCAGCGGACGACAGCGGTGCCGATGCGACGCCAGCCCCGGGTCGCCAGCTTGCGCTTCGGATCCATGAGCTTGAAGAACGACGCCACGGTCAGCACTGCAGGGCCGAGGGTCAACGCCGCGAGCACCGCTACCAACATGCCGATGGCGCACGGTGCGCCCAATGACTGGAAATACGGCAATCGGCAGAAGCTCAGGCAGTACATCGCGCCGGCGATGGTCAGCCCCGACCCCAGCACGACATGCGCGGTGCTATGGAACATGGTGTAAAAGGCTTGTTCGCGGGTCTCGCCCAGACCGCGCGCCTCGTGGTAGCGGCCGACCACAAAGATCGCGTAGTCCGTTCCGGCGGCGATCGCCATCAACACCAACAAGTTGTTGGCGAACGTGGAGAGTCCGATGATCTCGTTGTTGGCCAGCAAGGCAACGACGCCTCGAGCCGCGGCCAACTCGATGAACACCATCGCCAGCATGATCAGCATGGTGGTGACCGAGCGGTAGACGAACAGCAGCATCACCACGATCACGACAAAAGTGACAAGAGTGACGAGCGCGACGCCCTTCTCGCCCGCGTGGGACTGGTCGGCGAACAGCGGACCCGGGCCGGTGACGTATGCCTTGATTCCCGGCGGCGCGGGCACCGAGTCCACGATCTTGCGGAGGGCCAGGGCAGACTCGCTGGCCAGCCCGCCACCCATGTTGCCGGCGAGGTAGACCTGCACGTAGGCGGCCTTCTGGTCGTGGCTCTGGGAACCCGCCGCCGTCAGCGGATCGCTCCAGAAATCCTGGACGTGCTGAACGTGTTGCTTGTCTTGCTCGACGCGCCTGACGATCTCGTCGTAGTAGCGGTGCGCGTCGGCCCCGAGCGGCTTGTCACCCTCCAGCAAGATCATGGCCGAGTTGTCCGAGTTGAACTCTTTGAACGTCGATCCGACCTTCATCGTCGACTGAAAGGATGCCGCGTCAGTCGGACTCATCGACACCGAGTGCGTCTTGGAGACGGCCTCCAGCTGCGGGGCCGCGGTGTTGGTGACGAAGACGATGCCCAACCACACCAGGACGATCGGCAGGGCGAGCCGGTGGATCATCCGCGGCAGGAACGGCGGAATCAGCGGCTGATCGACGCGTGGCGGTGCCTGGCCTGGCTCGCTCATGCGGACTTATCCAGGCAGTAGACGAAGGGGTTCACGGTTTCGTTGGAATCTGAACGATTCGGAGCCTTGATGACGTCACCGTGCCCATCGTGGTTGTTCACGACGAACTGGCAGGCGATCCAACTGCCGTCGCCTTGCGCCACCAGGTTTGCCGGGATGCCGGGCTTTGTTGAACTCAATATTTTGCTCCAGGGCAAGGGCACGTTGAGTGCCTGCTGCGGATGGGAGTTTTCGTCGAGGTAGTTGATGGTTGCCGTGCTGCCTGGTGAGCCCCACACCTCGAGCGTGATCGTCTTGGCGTTGAACTCGTCGAGGACTTCGCCCGATGTGCCACCGCCGAACGAACCCTTGTGAACGCCGAAGACGCCGTGCAACCGGTAGACCACGAATCCTGAGACCGCGACGACAGCTGCGATCGTAAGCACCAGCCAGAAACGCGCCAGAAGCCCCTTTTTCCTGGCGCGCTGCGGGACGACATTTTTACCCTCGCTGCCGGCGCCGCCCTGCTTCTCCAACGGCTCGGTCCTTGGCTCAGTCATCGTCATGGGCACTCCAAAGTCTTTCCCCTCTTCACCGGTTGGAGTTCGCCAAGCCATAGCTCCCCCGCCTCCCTGTTCATGGCTTCTCCGCGATGAGGCCGACGCACGTCGCGGTCAGCAAGCGGGTCAGAGCCGACGCGAAGTCCAGATTCCATTCCGGCGGAATCACTTCCGGCTCCTCGGCATAGGCGTCGGTGAGGCGCTCCGGCGGGTTGGCGACCTGCCACAGCGTGGCCGCCAACGAGTACGCGGCCAGCAAGATGTCGAGCGACCCCGAACGGCCGAGTTCGGGCAGCGCGCTCTCGATGGAATCGGCGAGCGAGAGCGTGGCGGCGGTGCTGATTCGCTTGACCTCGACGACCCGCTCGACGTCTACCTCGTGTTCCAGGTGCAGGTGCAGGTTGGCAAGCAGGTCGCAGAACAACGGGTCCTCGGCCAGGGCTTCGGCCAATGTCTCGGCGATGCGCGAGGGCGACTTCGCGCCTGGCTCGGCCAGCTTCTCTGACACGGTATTGGACCACCGCACCCAGCCCTCGGCGGACAGATGCAGCAGGACTTCCTTATACGAGGTGAAGTAGCGGCGTACCGCCGAATAGTGAATTCCGGCGCGGCTGGCGACCGCGGTCAGGGTGACCGACGCGACGCCCGTTTCCATTGCCAGCGAGCGTGCGGCTTCCACGAGGGCCTCCGCACGTTGGCGCTTCTCTTCCTCGGTGCGAGCGCGCTGGAATGTTAGTTGCGCCACCGGCTGAGCGTAACGCACATTGTGTGATTTGCATAACGCACAGGGTTTGCACGCCTGGCCCGTCTCGGGACCGCCCGATTCTCGGGGAAAGCAAGCCAGCGTCATCTTTCAGCCAGCGCGACGGAGAGGCCGTCGCTGATTACCGCCGGCCTGATGCCTCGGTTCGGCCATGGCCAACTCACTCATCGAGCGAGTGTCACGCATCAGCAGGCAGCCGACGGGCCGTCTTGATGCCCACGCGCATGGCCACGGCCATGAGCGGTCGTGTCGCAAGCGATTGACCGGTCGTGGATGAAAGTCAGGGCTACGGGCGAATTATCAAATCATTGACTGAATTGCCGTGCGACGTGACGATGAGCACGGTTGTGCGTGGCTCGATTATTGCGGCTCCGTGCTGTCCTGACCTACCCAGCAGTTCGTCCGACGAACGGTCGGATGCGTCCGATGGAGGGAGTTGGAGATTGATGGGCGTCACGACTGCGAGTGAGGTGTTCTATGACCCCTACGATGTCGAACTCAACGCCGACCCGTATCCGCTGTTTCAGCGGCTCCGCGAGGAGGCGCCGCTGTCCTACAACGAACAACACAACTTTTACGCGCTGAGTCGATTCGACGACGTGCATGCGGCGCTGAATGACCATGAGACGTTCAGCTCTGCCCGGGGCAACATTCTCGAGTTGATCAAGGCTGACATGCCGATTCCGCCTGGACTGTTTCTTATGGAGGACCCGCCCCTTCACGAAATCTATCGCCAGAGCCTTTCTCGCATGTTCACGCCGCGCAAAATGCGCGAGGTCGAGGCCACCGCACGGCAATTCTGTGCCGAGAGTCTGGATCCGTTCGTTGGTACCGGGGGCTTTGACTTCATCGCCAATTTGGGTGCCGAGATGCCGGTGAGAGTCGTGTGCAGGCTGCTGGGAATTCCCGATGAGATGCGGCAGGAGGTCCTCGACCTCGCCGAAGGTCACGTCAACACCGAGGCCGGCGGGGAAATGAAAGCCGCGTCTTCGGGGCTGGAAACAGGGCAGTTATTCGCCGACTACCTCGATTGGCGCGCTGAACATCCCTCCGACGACGTTGTCACCGAATTGCTCGGCGTCGAATTCACCGACCTCGATGGCACGAAACGGGGGTTGACGCGTGAGGAACTACTGATTTGCATCACGCTGGTCGCTGCGGGCGGCGCGGAGACAACGACCCGGCTGATCGGATGGGCGGGCAAGGTTTTCGCCGAGCATCCCGAGCAGCGGCGGGAGCTGGTCGCCGATCGCAGCCTGATTGCCGGCGCAATCGAGGAACTGCTGCGTTTCGAACCCCCCGCGCCACACATCGCGCGCACCCTCACACGCGATGTGCAGTACTACGGACAACACGTGCCAGGCGGCAGCATCATGATGTTGCTCGCCGGTGCTGCAAACCGTGATCACCGGCAATTCCCGCCCGATGGTGACGTCTTCAACATTCACCGCAAAGCCGGAGCCCATGTCGGCTTCGGTGTTGGCGTGCACTACTGCCTGGGAGCGTCGTTAGCCCGGATGGAGGGCCGCGTGGCGCTTGACGAGGTGCTCAATCGCTTCCCGGAGTGGAACATCGACATGTCTGGGGCGCGCATGACCACGACATCGACAGTCCGTGGCTGGGAGACTTTGCCAGCCATCCTGGCATGAAACGCCGCCCCGACCTATTGACCCGATGGCCGAAACCAATCGCGCCGCCCTCGTGCGGACAGGGTTGCGGCCGGGAGCGGGCGGGCGGGGCTCGAACCCGCGACCAACGGATTATGAGCCTTGGACAGAGCGCGGACGACCAGCAAGAACGGTTAGCCGAAACAACCCATATCCACTGCTAGACAGCGAATCTAGGCGTTGTCGGTACGGCACGCCTCAGGTACGGCCGCAATTCGCCCCCGATCGCCGGGGCGACGCCGGGGTGACAAGCGTGCCGCCGGTTGACTAGAGGCAAGCCGCTAATACGCGAACCCCTGCAGTTGAACTTGCGATGGCACCAAGATGTTCAGATCGTGCCGGTGGAACGTAGCTGCTCAATTCCGGCAGCGTCGTAGCCCGCCAGGCGGGTGAGCACCTCTTCCGTATGCTGCCCGACGTGCGGCGCTCCTGGCGGTGCGAATCCGTCGTCGTGTTTGGTCTTGACGCACGTGCCCACCATCCTCTTCGAGGTCCCGTCAGGCTGTGCTTGCTCATAGACAAGTCGGCGAGCCTTCGTGTGGTCGTCGTCGAACAGATCGGCGCCCAAAAACGCTGGCGCACCAGCGATATCGGTCGCGATAAAGAAGTCGGTCCATTCCCTGCGAGTGCGGGCCTTGAAGATCGCCGTCAACTCGTTGCGCAGCCAAGCCTCTGCCTCAACATCCTCTCCCGGCTTCTGGCGCCCCGGTTCGTAGAGATCCATCCTGTTGAGTGACTCGCAGAACCTCAGCCAGAACTTATCCTCGAGGGCATTGAACACCACATAGTTGCCATCGCGCGTTTCGTAGTACTGGTATCTCAGCGATGCGCGGATTCCCTCGCCGTAGGCCGGTTGACCGTTGGCGAGCGCCGAGAGGTGTTGAAAGTTCCAGTTGATCGCGGCGTCGACTTGCGCTACTTCGATGTACTGCGCCCTGCCGTCGCGCCCGGCGGCGTGCAGCGCGGCGAGTACGCCCATCGCGGCATACAGCGGTCCCGCCAGCACCCCGGTCGTTCCTGTGGCCTCCCCCGAAAGGCGTGGCGTTCCGTCCGCTTCGATGATCGGCGGACTCAAGCCGGCGAAACAGTCGAAGGACAGCCCGTGGGTGGGCAATCGGGTGTAGGGCCCATAGCTGCCCATGCCATTGAGCACGCAGTAGACAACCGTCGGGTTGACGGCGACGATGTCGTCGTAACTGAACCCGAGCCGGTGCGCCGCTCCGTAACGCAGGCCGTCGATCACCACCGCCGACGTCGCGGCCAGGCGGCGAAACGCCTCTTGCCCCTCAGCCGTCTTGAGGTTGATCGCCACGCTCTTCTTGCCGCGGTTCCAGTGCGAGTCCTGCAGCTCGCCACCCGAAACCGCCGAACCGCGAAACCCACCGCCGCCAGGCGGCTCCACCTTGATCACCTCTGCGCCGAGGTCGGCCAGGTGCCCGCCCAGTGCGTCCGTGGAGAAAAGTGACACCTCGAGGACCCGGACGTCCCTGAGCAGTTCCATCACGCGACCTTTCCCCGCTACATCATGGTGATTGATTTCAGCTCGGTGTATTCCTCGAAGCCCCAGCGCCCTTGCTCTCGACCAAGTCCGCTTTGCTTGAAGCCGCCGAACGGTCCGCCGCCGTTGAACATGCCGCGCGCCGGCAGAGACCAGCCGGGGCCCTGCCCGCCACCCGGATTGGTTCCCAGGTCGGCACCGGGTGCGACAGTCTGCACCATGACGGTGCCGGTGCGGATCTGCCTCGCGACGTTGAATCCCCTTGCGGCATTGCGGGTCATCACCAGACCTGCCAGACCGTAGATGGAGTCGTTCGCGATGCGGATGGCTTCGTCTTCGGAGCGATAGGTCATCACGGCCAGAACGGGACCGAACACCTCTTCTCGGCACAGGCGCATGTCGTTGCGGCAGTCGACAAACGCCGTCGGTTCGTAGTAGAAGCCGCGTTCGAGATGTTCGGGACGTTTGCCGCCGGCCACCAGCCGCGCGCCTTCCTGTAGGCCCGCCTGAACGAAGGATTCGACTCGCTGACGCTGCTGATCCCTGATCAGCGGCCCGACGACAGTGGCGGGGTCACGCGGGTCTCCGACGGTGATCATCGGAGCCATGGCTTTCACACCCTCGACATACGCCTCGAGCAGGTGCTCGGGCAACAGAAGTCGCGACGTGACGGTGCATGCCTGTCCGGCGTGCATCAGTGCCTGCCCGAACCCTATTCCCGCAACATCACTTTCGGCGGCATCGTCGAGAACGAGGTGCGCGCTCTTGCCGCCGAGTTCCAGCTGTGCGCGTTTCATCGTGGCCGCCGACAGTTCACGGATGCGTCGACCGGTCGCCGTCGAACCGGTGAATCCGATCATGTCGACGCCGCGGTGCGTGCACAGCTCCTCGCCCACCTCGGCACCACCCACCACGACGTTGAACACACCGGGCGGAAGGCCCGCCTCCTCACCGACCTTGGCCAGCTCCAGGGCGTTCATCGGAGTCCAAGGGTGTGGCTTTAGCACCACGGTGCAGCCGACGGCCAACGCAGGCAGGCACTTTTGGATGTTGATGGAGAACGGAAAGTTGAATGGGGTAATGACCCCGACCACGCCGACGGGTTCCCGGACGACGGTGACGCCGCCCAGCCCGGTCGGCGAAACCACGGGGCCGCCCGGTGTTTCCACCCACGTCACGTCGTGTTCGACGAACTCGCCGTAATAGTGCGCGGCCTCGATGGCGCCACCGACCTGAATCAGGTCGGTGATGAATGCGGTCGAGCCTATCTCGGCGACGATCAGCTCCCGAAGTTCCGCTTTGCGCTCGTCGAGGACCTCCGCGAACCGCTTGATGATCTTTGCCCGCTCCCGGACGGACATCCACGGCCACGGACCTTCGTCGAAAGCCCGCCGGGCGGCCTCGATCGCCATGGCCGCCTGCTTCGGTCCCCCGTCGACGACTCGGCCGATCAACTCCTCAGTGGACGGATCGATGACGTCGATGGTGCCGACGGCGTTGTCGCTCAACCATTGACCGTCGATGAAGCTCTGGTACTCCCGCATCAATCGAATCCGTCAGCGGTTGGCTAGGTCAGCGTCGGGTACGGGGCGGGCTCGAAGTCGAAGACCCGGCGGGCATTGCCCTGCAGCACTTTGTACTTGTCGAGGTCGGACCGGCCGTCGAGTGCCTTATGAGCGGCCTGAAGGGAGTTGGGCCAAAGGCTGTCGGTGTGCGGGTAATCCGTTTCGATCATCACATTCTCGACGCCGATGAAGTCCAGATTCGCTGCCCCGAAATCGTCCTCGATGAAGCAGCCGTACATGTGGTCGCGGAAGAGCTGGCGCGGCGACTCCGGGAAAATGTCAGGATCGGTGGGCACCGGCGTCAAGCGCATCGTGGCCGGGTCGACCGCCCAGTTGTTGGCGCGCAGGTATTGGTAGTCGGCGGCGACATGTTCGGCGCGCTCGATGAGGTAGGGAATCCAGCCGATGCCGCCCTCGGCCAGCACGATCTTCAGATCGGGGTACTTCTGCAGCTTGCCCGAGAACAGCCAGTCGGTGGTTGAGTTCGCCAGATTCAGGTTGATGTTGACCGCTTGAACCCCGAAAGGTGCGTCGGGTGATGTGGTCGGGCTGACCGACGACGACCCGATGTGCGTGCACAGCGGCATCTTCGTCTCGTTCACCACCGCGAAGAAATCGTCCCACGCTCCCGAGTGGATGGACGGAAATCCCAGCGGGTGCATGTTCTCCGAGAAGGCAATGGCTTTGGCGCCTTTGCCGGCGCACCGGAGCGTCTCCTCGACGGCCAGACGGGTATCCCACAACGGAACGATGACCATCGGGATGTAGCGACCGGGCGCCGCCGCGCACCACTCGTCGATGACGAAGTCGTTGTACGCCCGCACGCACTTGAGACCCAGGTCCCGGTCACCGAGGTGGGCGAACATCTGACCGCAGAATCGGGGGAAGAACGGAAAGTTCAATCCCGCGATCACGTGATCCTCGTCCATGTCGGGGATGCGGGCCACCGGGTCGAAGTAGGCGCGGGGCATCTCGTCGTAATTCACTGGCAGCGGGGAGTATTCGGCGGGCCGTTGGTGAGCCGCGACCAGGATGCCCATCACCGACGCTCGGGCTTGGTCGTAGATCCACGTGTCGACGCCGTCGATGCGCTCGACGTGCGGCACCCGATCGCGGTCGGCGGCCGACGCGCGGTCGACCCACAGGTTCGGTGGCTCGATGATGTGATCATCAACGGAGATCATCCATTGCAGATCTTGCTTGTCCACGGGTTCCTCCCTGATATCGCTATTACGCTGTCTGCGAGCCGATGTCGGTGGTCGCCCGCCACCCCTCATTGGCCGACGCGGGCACCCGGCGTGAAGACCACGGGCAGGGCGCGGTAGCCCCGGGTGACCGAGTTCCCGTGGAAATCCACTTTCGCCCCCGGCGGGATGGCGTAGTCGGGTATCCGCTTCAGGGTCTGCTCGACGCCCACCCGAAACTCGAGCCGAGCGAGATTGGAGCCCAGACAGCGGTGGACGCCTGCTCCGAACCCGAGGTGGCGGTTGGTCTGTCGGTCGAGGATGCACTTGTTCGGCTCGTCGAACTCGCGCGCGTCGCGGTTGGCGGCCGCATAATTCACGACGACCGTCTCACCGGGACAGAACTTCTGGCCGCTCAGTTCAACCTCCTCCGCGACCGACCGATGCAATCCGTGGACCGAACCTGCGAACCGGATGAATTCCTCTATCGCCGTGGGCATCAGCTGGGCGTCACGGACGAGGCGGTCGCGCTCCGAAGCATGGGTGCCCAGATAGAAGAAGGCGACCGACATTGCACTTGAGGTCGTTTCGAGCCCGGCCTGCACCAGCAGCATCACATTTGCGACGACGTCGTCAAAGCTCAGCTTTTCGCCGTCGATCTCGGCGGCGAGCAAGACATCGATCAGGTCGTCACGCGGCGGTTCACCACGACGCTTGTCGATCTCCTCGCGCACGCGGAGGTACAGATTCGTCATCGAACCGTTCCGGATCTCTTCGCTCTCACCATTGATCGCGAGGTCGGCAGTCTCGATGTAGAGCGGCACGTCCTCAACGGGCATGCCGAGTAGGTACCGGAAGAACACGATCCCGGGTTGCTGCCATGCGACGTCCGCGAGGTCGCCGCGGCCCAATTCGATGAAGTTGTCGATCAACCCATCGGTAACCGCGCGCACCTGGGGCTCCAAGTCCTTCATGCGACCAGGAGAGAAATACGGGTTGAGAACCTTGCGAAGCTGTTGCTGCCGTGGCGGATCCAAGGTGATCACGATGTCGCCGAAGGACATCGGGTTGCCCTCGAGCCCCAGGGGCTTGCTCGAGAAGCTGCGCCAATCACGCAAGATCTCATAACAGTCGTCGTAGCGGGTGGCGACCCACGCGCCCCCCGGCGTCGGGCCCAGAAACGGGACATCCTGGTGGCTGAACGGACCGTTTTCCCGCATCACCGCGTAGACCTCGTAGAGGAATTCCTGGTCGTTGAAATCCTCATGACGAAGATCGAGGTTCCGGGCGTGTTCCTCCGGTGATTTGCTCACCACGAGCAGTCGTCTCCGCGCCCGAACGCAGGCATGCCGAACTCGGAACCACGCCACCGTCCATGTGCCATCTGCGCCGGTCCTCGGATTTGTCGCACACGCCGAATTTTGCTTTGGCAGAACAGTAAGTCGTCGGCTACGCGGAGTCAAGTCGCACTCGATAACTACCTGAAGGCGGTCGGGCAGGGCAGGCGAAGCCTGGGGTGGTTGGGGCGGCACGCGCGCGAGCTTCCCCCCAGGCCAGGGGTGCTCGCTACAGTATGTGTGATGACCACAGGCGCGCGGCGGCGAGTTCGCGACAAGGACGGCAAACAACGAGCCCTCCTTGAAGCGGCGGCTGAGGTCTTTGCCGAAGCGGGATACGCGGCCGCGGCGACAAAGGAAATCGCCCGTCGTGCCGACTGCTCGGAGGCAATGCTGTTCCACTACTTCGGGGACAAGCGGGGCATCTTCGAGCAAGTCGTTTCTCGACAGATCGCGGACCTCGTCAGCGAGGCCGAAGAGCAAGTCGTGGCGGACCTGCCTGCGCGCTTCGAGGACTATGTCGAACAGCTTTTCTTCGCGCGACTACGGATCGACGACCGGGACAGCGGTGTCCCCGGCTGGGACATTTCCGGTCGGGCGTTATCAGACCCGGACTTCTCGCTGCGGGTGCTGCAACCCAATCACGCACGCCGTACGGCCGTTATCGCCGAGGGCGTTCGCCACTACCAAGCCGAGGGGCAGATCAGAGCCGACGTCGACGCCGACCTGTTCGCCGAGCTGCTGGCTAACTTCATCATCTTCACAACGAGCCTGGGACCACGCTGGTTCGGGACGGGCGAGTCGGACATCCGTGCGCAGATCGAACTGGGTTCGCAGATCCTCGCCAAAGGCGTAAGCACGTCAACGATCAAGCAGCCCGTCAAGCGGGGCAGCCGGGCCCGACGCGCCCCGAAGGTGCGCGCGGCCGACTGAAAGCTCCGACTAACTCGCCAGCGCCCATCGTTATCGAGTCACACTTGACACGCGAGCTTTCCCGTCGCTAGCGTCGTTGCCAGCCAGGCGATCGGCACGAGCGCGAGGACGGGAAGTGGCGTGTGTGCACTCATCGGTGCGAGTAACTCACTTCCGCAGGCGCTAACGCGGAAATTCGCACGGCGATGAACGCTCTGCGTGGGGTCCGTGTCGTCGAGTGGGCGACGGAGATCGCCGGTCCGTACTGCACCAAGCTGTTCGCCGACCTCGGAGCAGAGGTCATCAAGATCGAAGCCCCAGACGGGGATCCGTTCCGTCGCAGGGCATCTGGTGATCGAAACGATGGCGGCGCGCTGTTCAAATTCTTGAACGCCGGCAAGCGTTCAGTCGTTGGCACTTCGTTGCCCGACCTGGAGCCGCTGATCGCTTCCGCCGATGTGTTCGTCGATTCTCTCGGCCCGGGGGCACTCGACCGAGACGCGCTGTTAGGCCGCGCGCCGCACCTGGTGATCGTGGCGTTGTCTCCGTACGGGTTGACCGGGCCGTACCGGGAGCGACCCTCGACCGAGTTCACGATCCAGGCCGAGAGCGGAACTCTGGCGTTGCGAGGTCGTCCGGACCAACCGCCCATTCAAGCGGGTGGTCGAGTCTTCGAATGGGTCATGGCCAGTTATGCCGCCGTCGGGGCGCTCGCCGCGTTGCGGCGAGTTCAGCTCGGCGGAGCAGGTGAAATCGTTGACTGCTCGTTGTTGGAGACGTGTCACCTCAGCGCCAGCGGATTCGCTGACCTCTATCACGAACTGGCCGGTCGTCCCGCCTTGACCGCGCCGGCTCGACAGGTTGAGATCCCTTCCATCGAACCGACCGCGGACGGATGGGTGAGCTTCAACACCAACACCCGCCAACAGTTCGAGTCGTTCCTCGCGATGATCGGCCGGCTGGACCTGCTCGACGAGGACCAGGCGTGGGCCCTCGCCACGACCCGCTGGGAGCGCCGGGACGAGTGGAATCGAATTGTGCGGGAATGGACTACGCAACGTTCCACCGACGAGATCGTGGCGTTGGCCTCCGATCTGCGAATTCCCGTGTCACCGGTCAACAATGGCCAGACCGTGTTGGACCACCCACAGTTCACGGCGCGCGGCATGTGGGGCACGTACGCCGACGGCGGCTTCACCCACCCGCTGGCGCCCTACCGGATCAATGGTCAGCGACCCGCCCCCGCCGCCAGCGCTCCCCCGCTCGGCGAAGCATCAGAAGTGCCGGGGCACAACAGGACTGCGACCGCGGACGACCGCGCACGTGGACTCCCGCTGAACGGCGTACGGATCCTCGACGCGACTGCGTGGTGGGCGGGTCCCTCCTCCACCCACGTGCTTGCCGCATTGGGGGCCGAGGTGATTCACCTGGAATCGATCCGCCATCCCGACGGCGCGCGGATGGCGGCCGCGGCGTTCGCCGGTCAGCCC
The DNA here is from genome assembly GCF_900157385.1 of Mycobacterium terramassiliense. Lineage (GTDB taxonomy): Bacteria > Actinomycetota > Actinomycetes > Mycobacteriales > Mycobacteriaceae > Mycobacterium > Mycobacterium terramassiliense. Next base: position 2,576,629 of record NZ_LT717701.1, on the reverse strand, counting down.
GACTGGTGGGAGCGGTCGGGGATGTTCCTGGCGACCAACACCAACAAGCGCGGACTCACCCTCGACCTCGCCTCCCCCCAAGGGCGGGAGTTGTTGTACGGCCTCGTCAAATGCTCGGACATTCTGGTCGAGAACTTTTCGCCACGCGTCTTCGACAACTTCGGCATCACGTGGGAAGCCGTCCGTGAGCTCAACCCTCGACTGGTCATGGTTCGAATGCCCGCGTTCGGGCTCGACGGACCATGGCGCAACAACGTGGGCTTCGCGCAGACGATGGAACAGATGACCGGGATGGCGTGGGTGACCGGCCATGAATACGACCAGCCGCGCATCCCCCGCGGTCCCTGCGACCCACTGGCCGGAATGCACTCCGCATTCGCCATGCTCGCCGGCCTCCGGCAACGGGATCAAACGGGCCGCGGGTCGTTCATCGAAGTCTCGATGGTTGAGGCCGCGCTCAACGCGGCCGCCGAGCAGGTGGTCGAATTCACCGCCACCGGCAACCTGATCTCGCGGCTGGGAAATCGCAGCCGCGACGCCGCCCCGCAAGGTCTCTATCAATGCGCGGGGACCGAGCGGTGGCTGGCCATTTCGGTCACCACGGACGAGCAGTGGCGGCAACTGAAGTCGGCTCTGGGCAAATCGGATTGGGCGGATGACCCCGCATTGGACACCCAGGAAGGGCGTATGGGGTCACATGATCTGATCGATAAGCACGTGGAGCAATGGGCTCGACAACACGATTCCTCGGCTGCCGCGCAGTTGCTTGTCGACCATGGCGTCCCGGCTGCGGACTTGGCCGACGCCAGGGTCGGTTCGATGCATCCCCAGCTGGCTGCCCGAGGCTTCTTCGAGGGTCTCGACCACCCCGTCGTCGGCAGACATCACGTGCCGGCGCTTCCCTTCAAGTACCGCAGCGTTGACAAGTGGTATCGGTCAGCGGCACCGACCTTGGGACAGCACAACGAGACCGTCCTCGGTGAGCTCCTGGGCCTCGACGCCTCTTCGATAACGGCCCTGACAGAGCAAGGCATCATCGGGACCAGACCGGGCGGATTGGACTGACCGGTGCAGCTTCGTGTCGACGCAGAAATGTGCCAGGGCCATAGCCGTTGTTACGCAACATATCCGGAGATGTTCGATATCGACGACGACGGGATCGCCTTCGTCACCGTGGAAAATATTCCTCCAGAGTGGGAAGACCGGGCGCACAACGCAATCGCGAACTGCCCCGAGCGTGCCATACATATCGCCAAGGAGTCGCCATGAAGACCAACGGAGCAGTCCTGTGGGGGCTGAACGAGAAGTGGTCGGTCGAAGAGATCGAACTCGATCCGCCGCAATCAGGCGAACTACTGGTCGAATTCGAAGCCACCGGATTGTGCCACTCCGATCACCACATCCGCACCGGCGACATGTTCGGGGTGAGCTTTCCACTGATCGGTGGGCATGAAGGGGCGGGCATCGTTCGAGAGGTCGGTCCGGAAGTGCGCGATGTCGCGGTGGGAGACCACGTGGTCACATCCTTCCTGCCGGCCTGCGGTCGCTGCCGCTGGTGCGCCACGGGTCGGCAGAACCTCTGTGATTACGGGGCGATCATCCTCGCGGGCGTCCAGGCCGACGGCACCTTCCGGCGCCGAGCTCGCGGACAGGGCATCGGAGCGCTTTCCGGCGTCGGCAGTTTCGCGCAATGGGGCGTGTTATCGGAAGCCTCGGTGGTCAAGATCGACAACGATGTACCGCTATCGCGCGCATGTCTTCTCGGCTGCGGCGTCACCACCGGTTGGGGTTCGGCCGTCAATACCGCGAACGTCAGTCCCGGCGACGTGGTCGTGGTCGTTGGTTGCGGCGGGATCGGCAGCGGCGCCATTCAGGGCGCGCGCCTGGCGGGAGCAGAGCAAATCGTCGTGGTCGATATCGAGCCGAGCAAGCGCGACAAGGCGTTTCAGTTCGGGGCCACTCACTTTGCGACCTCGATGGAGGAAGCAACCCAGTTGGTTGGCGAGATTACGCGTGGAGTCATGGCCGACTCGGCCATCCTCACGCCAGGCGTGCTCGAGGGCGCGATGATCAACGACGCGCTCAACGTGGTGCGCAAAGGCGGTGCCGTGGTGGCCACCGCCCTGGCGTCGATGTCCGACGTGACGCCGACGCTGCCGCTGACGTTGTTCACGCTGTTCCAGAAGCGCCTGCTGGGCAGCCTGTACGGCGAAGCCAACCCGCGGGCCGACATCCCTCGACTGATAAGCCTCTATCGCAGCGGCAAGCTGTTGCTCGACGAAACGGTCACCACCGAGTACAAGCTCGACGACATCAATGAGGCCTACGACGACATGCTCGCCGGCCGCAACATTCGCGGGGTAATACTCCACGAGCACTGAATCTCGTTTAGACGTCAGGTCATCTAATCGCCGAGAAGGGATTCCCACTCATGTCTTCGCCAGCCGATGTCGTCCGCCACTTCTGCGCCCTGATGGAGCGGCGGGACGCCGAAGCGTTGCGTCCCCTGCTCGCCGAAGGGGCCGTCTATCAGAACGTGGGAATGCCCGCCTTCGTCGGACCAGACGCCATCGTGGGGAACATGGCCGCCCAGTTCGCGATGTTTCCCGACGCCTACGCCTTCGAAATCGTCAACCTCGCCAGCGAGGGTTCCGTGGTGCTCACCGAACGGCTGGACTACATCCAGGCTCCGGACGGAAGCAAGCCGGCCGTCCCGGTCATGGGGGCCTTCGTCGTCGATGACGACGGGAGGATCACTCGCTGGACCGACTATTTCGACCTGAATCTGATAATGAAGCTCCTTCAAGGCGAGGACATCAGCGCCCTGGTGCCCGCGACCGCGTGAGTTGGGAATCGTTGATTTCGAGCTCAGCTGGAAATGAGGGTGCCCATGCGGGTACCAAGGGCCCTCGCAAAGTTTAATCGTCGAGTCACCAACCCAGCGGCTCGGTCGATCACGCCGTGGCTTCCAGGCCAAGGGACACTCGAACATGTCGGACGCAAATCAGGCAATCATTATCGAACGCCGCTGTTGGTTTTTCCCATCCAAGACGGCTTCGTCATTCTCGTCGGGTACGGGCTGGAAACGGACTGGTTGAAGAATGTATTGGCCAGTGGACAGGCGGTGCTGCACAAGCGCGGCAAGAGTATCGCGCTAGCCAGTCCCCGTCTCCTAAGTAAGGCGGAGGCCGCAACGCTCGTTACGGGGCCATCTGGTGTGCTGTACGGACTGTTTCCGTACAACGAAGCGGCGTTGGTGTTGACCAAAGCCAATTCCACGCAGTGACTTTGGGCCGCCGGGCCACCATCGACGAACTTCAACGCCGCCACGCCCGCGCGGCCCAGTCTCAGCCGCCGGATTGGCTGGGCCACCGCCCCAGCTAGCCTCGTCGTTGGGGCGGCTCCCACGTTCATCGGCGCTAGACGCCGACACCGCCCTTACCGCCGTCCACCGCCGGTGACACTGCCGCTGCCGTCACCCGCGGTGGTGTCGACGCCACCGCCACCGCCGCCACCACCACCCCACGTTCCGGCGCCAGGGACGCCGCCGAGGCCGACGATGGTGGCGGCGCCGTTGCTGGCGCCCGCATTGCCTGCGGTGGGAAGTTGCCGCCATAGAACTAAGTGGGTAGGGCCGCTGCCACCGCCGCCACCGGCCACCGGCCACCGGCCACCGGCGACGCTCGCGGCTCCGCTGTCGCCGGGGCCGACGTAGGCGTCAGTACCTCCTAGGCCGCCACCGACGTGTCCCGCTGTCTGGGAGGCGCCTTCGGCTCCGTTTCCGCCGCTAGCCCCGGTGGTACCGATGCCGGCAGCAGCGCCGCCACCACCACCACCGGAACAGCCGAGGCCGCTGGCGCTGGGGGACGCGTTGAGGAATCGCCTACCCATTTTGGGCCGTCATCTACTGCCTTGACCACGAACGGCCATCGGGCTCTTCTTGCGGCCGTTTTACCGTACGTGAAACCCCTTGCTTAAGGAGCGAGGACGCCGGGCGCCCTAACCCAAGAGCCCCTTGCGCCCGTGGAGCGTCAGTACAGGAGAGGAAGAACCGACGATGTCCCTTGCCGCGTGTCGGCTGCCAGGTGAATGGGACCACTTCAGAGCTGGTTTTGCCATGAGCATGGGACCACCTGTTTGCCATTGATGGGACCACTCGACTGGCTGGTTTGCCAGTTATGGGACCACCCGGCGTGGTGTCGGGTTCTTCCGGTAGTTGGGCCGCTGTATTGGCCTGATGAGCTACCGGGAGGTGTCGGTGATCGAGATCGTGGAGATGCTGCGGCTGTGGCTGCAGGGGTTGGGGTTGCGGGAGGTGGCCCGGCTGTCGGGCACCGACCGCAAAACGGTGCGACGCTACGTCGACCGAGCCCGTGCTAGTGGGCTGGACCGCGATGGTGGAGACGGTCAGCTCACTGATGAGTTGATCGCGGCGGTGATTGCCGGAGTGCGTCCGCACCGGCCCAGCGGCAAGAGCCTGGCGTGGGAGACGATCGCTGCAGAGCATGAGCAGATCAAGGCCTGGCTCAAAGACGGATTGACGCTGACCAAGATCCACACGCTGCTTGGGCGCCGCGGTGTGGTGGTGTCCTATCGGACGCTGAATCGTTACGCCACAACCGAATTGGATTTCGGACGCCGTCAAGCCACGGTGCCGGTGGCCGACTGCGAACCGGGTGCGGAGGTGCAGGTCGACTTCGGCCGCCTCGGGATGCTCACCGACGCCAGCGATGGTCGGCGCCGAGTCGTGCAGGGGTTGATCTATACCGCGGTGTATTCGCGGCACATGTTCGTCTGGCCCACCTACCGCCAGACCCTGAACGATGTGATCGCCGGGTTCGATGCGGCGTGGGCGTTCTTCGGCGGGGTGTTCGCGGTGGTGATCCCTGACAACATGAAAGCCATCGTCACCACCGCGCATGCGACCGAGCCTCGGCTCAACGATGCGTTCCGCGAGTATGCGCAGGCTCGTGGGTTTGCGGTCGACCCGGCGCGGGTGCGCAGCCCGAAAGATAAGCCACGGGTGGAACGCATGGTGCAGTATGTGCGATCGAATTTCTTTGCCGGAGAAGATTTCCGGGATCTCAATGACTGTCGCAGCCGCGCCGAACATTGGTGCGCTCAGACCGCCGGTATGCGCATTCACGGCACCACCCGCCTGCGGCCGGCCGAGGTGTTCATCGGCGATGAGCTGCCCGCACTAGGGCCCGTATCCGACACCGCCTTCGACGTTCCGATCTGGACGCGCCCGAAAGTGGCCCCGGACCGCCACGTCCAGGTCGCCAAAGCCCTCTACAGCGTGCCCGGAGAGCTGGTCGGCAAGCGCATCGAGGCCCGTGCTGATGCACACTCGGTCAAGCTCTATTGGCGTGGTGAGCTGATCAAGGTGCATCCGGTCGTGGCCCCGGGTCGCCGCCATACTGATCCGGCCGATCTTCCCTCTGAGGTGTCGGTCTATGCGATGCGTGATCTGAATGCCCTGCAGCGCAAGGCAGCCGCCCACGGCACCCATGTCGGCACCTACGCGGCAGCGGTGCTCGAGCATCCGCTGCCGTGGACCAAGATGCGTCAGGTCTACCGGCTGCTGGGGCTGGTGCGCCGCCACGGCGCCGAGGAGGTCGACGACGCGTGCCGGCGTGCCCTGGACGCCGAGGTGATCGACGTCGGGCTGATCGAGCGGATCTTGACCCGCGGCGGCGGTGAACAACTGCCCCTGCTACCGAAACCGCCCGGGGCAGCGTCGCGGTTTGTCCGAGAAAGCTCTGATTTCGCGGTGCGGAGGCCTTCATGAGCCCACAGCGCCCCGACGCCACGCCGGCGGTCCAGCCAATCGAGGTGTCCGGCGAGCTCAAAGCGCTGATGCGCCGCCTCAAACTCGGCCAGCTGCTCGACACGCTGCCCGAACGGCTGGCGCTGGCCCGTACCAACCGGCTACCACACCACGACTTCCTGGAACTGTTGTTCGCAGATGAGGTCACCCGCCGCGACCGCGAATCCGCGACCCGGCGCGCCAAGGCCGCCCATCTCGATCCGGCCATGCAGCTACAGGCCTGGGATGACTCCGCCGCCGTGGCTTTCGATCAACAACTATGGGCCGAGCTGACCTCACTGCGGTTCCTCGCCGACGCCTACAACGTGCTCGTCATGGGACCGGTAGGAGTGGGAAAGACGTTCTTGGCCAACGCATTAGGTCACATCGCGGTACGCCGGCATCACAGCGTGCACACCGAACGGGCCGACAAAATGTTCAAACGCCTTCGCGGGGCACGCCTGGACGGCAGCTACGAAGACGAGATGCGCAAACTGCACCGCGTCGAACTGCTGATAATCGATGACCTCGCGCTGCACCGCCTGGAGGCCACCGAGACGACCGACTTCTACGAGATCATCGTCGAACGCCACCGCGCCGCATCGACCGTCATCACCAGCAACCGCGAACCACCCGAGATCCTGACCATGATGGCCGACCCGCTGCTGGCCCAATCCGCGATGGACCGACTGCAATCAGCGGCCTACGAACTCGTCGTCGAAGGCGAGTCCTACCGGCAACGCCAGAAGCCAGGAAACCGAAAGCCGGCCTCTCCGACTGCGTCGGATTGACCGGCAACCACCCCTTCCGCCACTATCAACACACGGCCTACAACCGGAACAACCCGGTCCCATGCTCATGGCAAACCAGAGGTCCCATCACCCTGGCAGGCGACAGCCGCGCAAGAGCTCCAAGAACAGTCGAAAAGACGGGATCGCGCATAAGGCCACCACGGCAGATTCATCAGGTCACGTCATCTTCGGGTACACCGACACCCATCACTGATCACCGCCCTCACAGCCTGGTACCGCTGCTCGGCCACGCTCAACTCCCTCATCTAGGGAGTGTCAAGGATCAACCGAAACCACTGTCAACCATCAGCCGAAACACTGTCAGCCATCACCCGGAACCAAAATGTCAAGCATCAGCCGAGGTCATACACCTCTGACGTGGGGCGGGCGGGGCTCGAACCCGCGACCAACGGATTATGAGTCCGCGGCTCTAACCAACTGAGCTACCGCCCCAGCGCTGCTTGCTACCTTGCCACTTTCAACAACAATGCTGCGGAGACCTTACCGAAGACGCCGGCGACCGCCGGTGCGGAGCCCGGTGCGCGATGCCGGCGCCGAGGGTGCGTTGCTCAAGCTTCGCGTGTCCACGCACCGGTGGCTTGCCACGAACGGGCGAAATCCTCACACCGCCCGCGCGGCGGCTTCGCCGCCGGCGCGGCCGAGGCGCCCAGCGCGCCGTGGGCGGCGGGTATCCGGCCTGCCCGAGAATTGAGCAACGCGACCGAGCAGCCGATGCACGAAATGGACTGCGGCCGGTCGTTTTCCTCGCATCGCATTACAAATATCCGGACATTGGGGCCGACACCTCAGGCGTCTGCCCAATGAGAATTGATCCGTAGCCTGAACGCGTGCCCATCCCTGCGCGTGCCTCGACCGCCCGCGCGCTCGACCCGGATCGGCGACCCAAAAAGACCGTCGTTGAGACGCTAATTCACTTGGCGAGCAAGCACTTTGAAGCGACTGCCATGCAGCAGAACGACTTCTTGCCGAGTCAAGAACGCATTCCCCGACGTGAAATTGCGGAAACACAAAGGTATTGTTCCTTTACTTTCCGTTTACCTTCTGAGCTGGATCGTCGGCTGGTTGCGGCGCACACTCCGACTAATGCGCGCATTACCGACAGTCAATGAAGCCTGAGAGGAAATAGCGATGAGCAGAACAATGTTGCTTGGCGTGCGGGCCGCAATTGCGGCGCTCGCTATCGCAGCGGCGGCAGCGGCACCGGTGGCTGCTTTTACCGAAGCCACCCACCCGGCCAAGACCACGGTGAGCGCCGACCCCAATGACGTCGACTGGTACTTCAACGGGGACCCGGGCGGAGGTGGTGGCGGCGGGGGCTAAGCCGTCAGCTGAAAACCGTCTGACCCTCGGCGTCGAGCAGGTAACGCTCGGTGCCCTCCTCAACCCGTGGGGCGTCGGCGCCCAGTGACACGGCGACCTTGTTGCTGGCGTTGCGCATGACGTCGAAGGTGAGCTCGACGGCCTCGGCCTCGGAAAACCCAGAGCGCACCTCGGCGGCAACGTCGGCGACGAGGTGCGCAGGGGTCCAAATTAACCCATCGGCGTAGCGCAGCGCTGCTTTAGCGCGGCGGGTTAACTGAGTCGAGTCCTCGTAGCGCTCGATGTCGCCGTACAGCGACTCGGATCCCCCGGCGTCCAGCGCGGTGGCCTCGCGCAGCGACTTGCACAGCCGGCAGTTGTGCTGCGCGGCGCCGCGCAGCCGGACCAGCTCGGCCGTGACAGGGTCCAGCGCCCGCATCCGGGCCACCGCGGGCAAAAAGTCGTTGAACACCAGGTCCGACGGCTCGGTGCCGTGGTCCCAGGCGACCGGCCCGTTGACCCAGCCCAGGTGCTCGGAGCCGAAGCCGAGCGCCTCCAGCCCGGCCCGCACCCGCGGCACGAAGTCGGCGATGTAGATCTGCGTCACCACGCTAAAGGTGCTGTCCCCCAGCTGCTTCCACAGCCGCTTCCGCTGCTCGCCGGTGATCGCCGACACGTCGACGCTGAACTGCTCGGCGAACTCGGCGACGACGGCCTCGGCCTCCGACTCCGGCCCGGAAACCTCGACCGCGGAGGGCAGCGGGGGCAGCGACAACGTCTGCGCGCACACCCGCCGGACCAAACCCGCAAGACGCCCGTCGCCCGGCGACAGGGCCACCAACTGGGTCAGCATTCCCCACACGCTAGGGCCCGCCCACCCGCAAGGCAATCGGCTATTGCGCCTGGCTCACCGATGACATGTAGAAGTCCGGGATCCGCAGCGACGGCATCGCCGCCCGGGTGGCCCAGTCACCCCATTCCCGCGGCAGCGTCTTCTCGCTCACCCCGGCCTCGGTGGCCCGCCGCAACAGGTCCAGCGGGCTCTCGTTGAACCGGAAGTTGTTGACGGCCGCGGTCACCTCGCCATCCTCGATGAGGTAGACCCCGTCGCGGGTCAGGCCGGTGAGCAGCAGCGTGGTCGGGTCGACCTCGCGGATGTACCACAGCGTCGTCAGCAGCAGCCCGCGCTCGGTGCCCGCGATCATGTCGGCCAACTCGGCCGACCCCCCCGTCATCACCAGGTTGTCGGCGGCCACCGCGACGTCGGCGTCGAACTTGTGGGCCGTGGCCCGCGGGTAGGCCAGCGCGTTGATCACCCCGTTGCGGATCCAATCCACCTGGCCGATCTCCATACCGTTGTCGAACACCGACACCGTCTCCGAGGAGTTGCTCACCGCGACGAACGGCGTGCACGCCAGCCCCGGCGCCATCGGGTCGGAGAACATCGTCAACGGCAAATCGGTGAGCCGCTCCCCCACCCGCGTCCCGCCGCCGGGCGCCGACAGCGCGGTGCGGCCCTCCTCCGCGCCGCGGCCGGCCATCGACCAGGCCAGGTAGATCATCATGTCGGCCACCGTCGACGGCGGCATGATCGTCTCGTACCGCCCCGCGGGCAGCGCGACGCTGCGCTTGGCCCAGCCGAGCCGCATCGACAATTGCTCGAGCAGCGAATCGGTCGGCACGTCAACGAAATCGGCGGTGCCGATGCCCGCCCAGGCGCTGGCGTCGCCGCGCTTGGCGTTGATCTCCACCGCGCCGGTGGGTTGGGTGAAGCGTCGGCGCAGCCCCGTCGACGACGCCAGAAAGGTCGTCGAAACGCTGTGGTGCGCAAAGCCGTACAGCCGATCGGCGCCGCGGAAGCCCCGGCTCAACGAGTCGGCGACGTCGGAGAACACCAGGGGCCCCGTGCCGGGCACCGGTGCGTTCCAGTCGGCGGGCTCACCGGCACCAGAAAGCAGCGGCGCGGCATCACCGGCCTCGGGCGCCGAGCGGGCCGCCTGCTGGGAAACGGCCACCAAACCGGGTATCACCCGCGGATCCACCTCGGCGGACACCACCGTCCCGATGTGGGCGCTATCCCCTTGGCGCACCACGGAAATCACGGTGATGCTGCGGTTGACCGAAACCCCGTTGGTGGTCATCGAATTGCCCGCCCAGCGCAAGGTCGCCTCTACCTTGTCGGTGACCAGCACCATGGTCTCGTTGGCGCCACCGAGCTTGGCCGCCTCCTCCAGGACGAGGTTGACGGCGTGCTGTGGGGTGATCATCGGCCGCCCTCGCTGACCGTGTTGAGCACGTTGACGCGGCGGAACAATGCCGACGGGCAACCGTGGCTGACCGGGGCGACCTGCCCGGGCTGCGCCTTGCCGCAGTTGAACGCGCCGCCGAGTCGCCAGGTCGACGGACCGCCCACCGCCTCCATCGAATTCCAGAAGTCGGTGGTGGTGGCCTGGTAGGCGACGTCGCGCAGCTGGCCGTCCAGGCGGCCGTCGCGGATGCGGAAGAACCGTTGGCCGGTGAATTGAAAGTTGTAGCGCTGCATATCGATTGACCAGGACTTGTCGCCGACGATGTAGATGCCGTCCTCGACGCGGCCGATCAGCTCGTCGGTGCTGACGTCGTCGGGCCCGGGCTGCAGGGACACGTTGGCCATCCGCTGGATGGGCACGTGATGCGGCGAGTCGGCGTACGAGCACCCGTTGGAGCGCGGCTGCCCCAGCCGCGGCGCGAACACCCGGTCGAGCTGGTAACCGACGAAGATCCCGTCGCGCACCAGATCCCAACTCTGCGCGGCCACGCCCTCGTCGTCGAAACCGACGCTCGCCAGGCCGTGTTCGACGGTGCGGTCGGCGGTCACATTCATCACCGGCGAGCCGTAGCGCATGGTGCCGAGCTTGTCGGGGGTGGCAAACGACGTTCCGGCGTAGGCCGCCTCGTAGCCGATCGCGCGGTCGTATTCGGTTGCGTGGCCGATGGATTCGTGGATGGTCAGCCACAGGTTGGTCGGGTCGATCACCAGATCCGCCGGCCCGGCGGTGACGCTGGGCGCCTTCACCTTCTCGGCAAGCAGCGCCGGCAGCTGCGCGAGCTCGTGGGTCCAGTTGAACACCTCGTCGCCGGCCAGCGCCTCCCAGCCCCGCCCCATCGGCGGGGCCAGCGTGCGCATCGAGTCGAAGCTGCCCGCCGCGGCGTCCACGGTCACCGCCTCCAGCGTCGGCAGCACCCGCACCCGCTGCTGGGTGATCGACGACCCGAAGGTGTCGGCGTAGAACGTCTGCTCCTTGACGGCGGTCAGGCCGGCCGACACGTGGTCGACGCCGTCGGCGCCCAGCAGGCGCCCGGAGTACTCCTCCAGCACCGCGATCTTGTCCGGCGCGGGTACCTCGAACGGGTCGATCCGGTAGTTCGACACCCAGGTGGCGTCGGCGTAGACGGGCTCGTCGGCCAGTTCGACGCGCTCGGTGTTGAGCATCGCCAGCGTGGTGGCCACGTGCACGGCGCGGCGCGCGGTCTCGGCCGCGACGGCCGGCGCGAGCTCCGCGTGCGACGCGAATCCCCACGTGCCATTGACGATCACCCGCACCGCCAGGCCGACCTCCCGGCTGACCACGGCGGTCTCCAGCTCGCCGTCGCGCAGCTGGATGATCTCGGTGCTGAGGCGGTGAAGCCGCAGGTCGGCGTAGCTGGCCCCGGCCGCTTTGGCCGCCGACAACGCGGCCTCGGCGAGCTCGTGGCGGGGCAGGTCGATGAAGTCGGCATCGATTACCCGGGTCGCTGTCACGGCTCCACGGTAACGACCGCTTCCCGCCGCACGCGGCGCCGCCCGCTTTAATTACCTCCATGGCCAGCAGCGCCGTGCTGAACAAGCAGCCGCGATCCACCGCGCTGGGCTACGCCTTGTTGGCCCCCAGCCTGTTCGGTGTGGTCGCGTTTCTGCTGCTGCCCATCCTCGTCGTGATCTGGCTCAGCCTGTACCGCTGGGACCTGCTGGGCCCGCTGCGCTACGTCGGGCTGGCCAACTGGCGGTCGGTGCTGGCCGACGGCGGCTTCGGCAACTCCCTGGTGGTCACCGCCGTCTTCGTCGCGATCGTGGTTCCCGCGCAGACGGTCCTGGGGCTGCTCGCGGCGTCGATGCTGGCCCGCAACCTGCCCGGCACCGGCCTGTTCCGCACGGTGTACGTGCTGCCGTGGATCTGCGCCCCGCTGGCGATCGCGGTGCTGTGGCGTTGGATCCTGGCCCCCACCGACGGCGCCGTCAGCGCCGTGCTCGGGCACAGCATCGGCTGGCTCTCCGACCCCAGCTTCGCGTTGCCGCTGGTGTCGGCCGTCGTGGTGTGGACCAACGTCGGCTACGTCTCGCTGTCGTTCCTGGCCGGCCTGCTGGCCATCCCCGACGACATCCACGCGGCCGCGCGCACCGACGGCGCGACCGCGTGGCAACGGTTCTGGCGCATCACGCTGCCCATGCTGCGACCCACGATGTTCTTCGTCCTGGTGACCGGGATCGTCAGCACCGCCCAGGTTTTCGACATGGTCTACGCCCTGACCGGCGGCGGCCCGGCCGGTCGCACCGACCTGGTGGCCCACCGCATCTACGCCGAGGCCTTCGGCGCGGCGGCCATCGGGAGGGCGTCGGTGATGGCGGTGGTGCTGTTCGTGATCCTCATCGGGGTCACCATCGTGCAACACCTGTACTTCCGGCGGCGGATCAGCTATGACCTCGTCTAGCCGCCTCGCCAATGTCGTCCTCTACGCCGGGCTGGCGCTGGGCGCGCTGATCACGTTGGCGCCGTTCGCCCTTGGCCTGCTCACGTCGTTCACCTCGGCGCACCAATTCGTCACCGGCACGCCGCTGCAGTGGCCGCGGCCGCCCACACTGGCCAACTACGCCGACCTGGGCGGCGCCGGGTTCGGCCGCGCGGCGGCGGTCACCGCGCTGATGACGCTGGTGATCCTGGTGGGTCAGCTCACCTTCTCGGTGCTGGCCGCATTCGCGTTCGCGCGCTTGCACTTTCCGGGGCGCGACGCGCTGTTCTGGGTCTACATCGCGACGCTGATGGTGCCCGCGACGGTCACGGTGGTGCCGATGTATCTGATGATGGCCCAGCTGGGTCTGCGCAACACCTTCTGGGCGTTGGTGCTGCCGTTCATGTTCGGCTCCCCCTACGCGATCTTCTTGCTGCGCGAGCACTTTCGCCTCGTCCCCAACGACCTGATCAACGCAGCGCGCCTCGACGGCGCCAACACCCTGGACGTGATCGTGCACGTGGCCATCCCGTCCAGCCGGCCTGTCCTGGCCGCGCTGGCGCTGATCACCGTGGTGTCGCAATGGAACAACTTCATGTGGCCGCTGGTGATCACCAGCGGCCACAAGTGGCGGGTGCTCACCGTGGCGACCGCGGACCTGCAGTCGCGGTTCAATTCCCAGTGGACGCTCGTGATGGCGGCGACGACGCTCGCGATCGTCCCGCTGATCACGCTGTTCGTCGGCTTCCAGCGCCACATCGTCGCCTCGATCGTGGTCTCGGGGCTGAAGTGAGCAGGCCCCGTTCCTCCACGCTGGTCGCCGTGGCGCTGGTGCTCGTCGCGGTGCTGTTGGCCGCCATGGCGGTGCTGTTGGACTACTCGGGCGAGCCACACGGCGGCAAGATCGTCATCAAGGTGAGGCTCTGGGCCGACCAGATCGCCGTGGCCTACCAGCGGTCGTTCGAGGCCTTCAACCGCGCGCATCCCGACATCGAGGTGCGGCCCAACATCGTCGCGTACTCGACCTACTTCGACACGCTGCGCACCGACGTCGCCGGCGGCAGCGTCGACGACATCTTCTGGCTGTCCAACGCATACCTCGCCGCCTATGCCGACAGCGGCCGGCTGCTGGACATCGGCAAGACCCTGGGCCCGGGTTCCACCGCCGACTGGGATCCGGCGGTGGTGGACCAGTTCACGCGCGGCGGCGTGCTGTGGGGCGTGCCGCAGCTGACGGACGCCGGGATCGCCCTGTTCTACAACGCCGACCTGCTCAGGGCGGCCGGAATCGACCCCGCGCAGCTCAACGCGCTGCGGTGGAGCCCGGGCGGCGACGACACCCTACGTCCGCTGCTGGCCCGGCTGACCGTCGATGCGGACGGAAACTCCGCGGGCACAACACGTTTCGACCCCGGGCGGGTCCGCCAGTGGGGGTACAACGCGGCCAACGACCCGCAGGGCATCTACCTGAACTACATCGGCTCGGCGGGCGGGGTGTTCCAGCGCGGCGACGAGTTCGCCTTCGACAATCCCGCCGCGGTGGGAGCCTTCCGCTACCTGGTCGGGCTGATCAACTCCGACCACGTGGCTCCGCCCGCCGCCGACACCAACGGCAACGGCGACTTCTCCCGCAATCAGTTTCTGGCGGGCCGGATGGCGCTGTTCCAGTCCGGGACCTACAACCTGGAGCCGGTGGCCCGCGATGCCCGGTTCCGTTGGGGCGTAGCGATGATGCCGGCCGGGCCCGTCGGCCGGGTGAGCGTCACCAATGGCATTGCCGCGGCTGGTAATTCGGCGACCAAGCATCCGGACGCGGTGCGCCGGGTGCTGGCCTGGATGGGCAGCCGGGAGGGCAACCAATACCTGGGCCGCAACGGCGCGGCCATTCCCGCGGTGCTGTCGGCCCAGCGGGTCTACTTCGACCACTGGGCCGCCGAGGGCGTCGACGTCACCCCCTTCTTCGCGGTGCTGAGCGGCCCGCGCATCCCCGCGCCCACCGGCGCCGGCTTCCCCGCGGGTTACACCGCCATGCAGAGCTATTTCGACGAAATGTTCCTGGGCCGCGGCGATGTCGGCGCGCTCTTGCGCAAGGCGCAGGAGGCGGCCAACGCCGCCGCGCGCCGCTGAGCGGCGCTAGCCGGGCAGTACCAGCACCGGCACCGGGCTCTCGCGAATGATCTTGGCGCTGCGCGAACCGAGGAACACCCGGCGGATCTCGTCGCGCGGCCGGGTGCCCATCGCCAGGATCTCGCCGTCCTGCCAGTCGACCTTGCGCAGCGCGCCTTCCCAGTCGTGACCGGTGACCACGTCCAGCGCAACGTCGTCACCGACCACCCCGTCGGTCTTCAAGCCCGCCAATACGTTTCGTGCCTGCGACGCCCACGCCTCGAGAATCTGGTCCTCGGCGTCCAACCCGACCTCGGGCGGGTACATCGTCTTGCCCCGGACGGCGAACGTGATCACCCGCAGCGGCACACCGAATCGCTGCGCGGCCTCGCAGCAGCGCCGCACCACCTCGACCGAGTCCGGTGTGGCCGCGTAGGCGCAGGCGAGCCGGGTCAATCCGCCTGTGTGCGCGCGGTATCCGGGTGGGCTGATGGCGACCGGCACGGGCGAGGCGTGCAATAACCAGTCGGCGGTCGTGCCGATCACCACCGGACCGGGCCCGCCGCTGGGCAACGACCCCAGCACGACCACCTCGCCGCCGGCTTCCTGCACGACCTCGATCAGCCCACCCGACACCGACCGGTGCGCGCGATGCACGTAGGCGACCTCGATGCCGTCGGACACCTCGCCGAGGAAACGCGCGGCCTCCTTGGCGGACTCCGCGGCCAGGTTGTCCGCCCACTGCTCGTACTCGGCATCCACGCGGGCGAACGACGGCGTCAGCCAGGGCTTGGGCACGATGGTCGCCACAACGAGCGACGTGCCGAGCGATCGCGCGGCGCGGACGGCCAGGTGCAACCCCGACAGCCCGACCTCGCCGGCCCGGTACCCGACGACGACGGTCACGGCGTTTCACCCTCGTTGAGCGCGCTGTGGTGGCGGCCCCAGGCGAAGTAGAAGATCAGCGCCACCGCGATCCAGGCGGTGAACGCGATCCACGTGTACCAGTGCAGGCTGAACAGGATGTAGCCGCACGCGAGCACCGAAAGTGCCGGCGTGACAGGGTAACCCGGCACTTTGAACGCCCGCGGCAGCTCGGGTTCGCGCACGCGCAGGATGATCACCCCGAGGGATACGACGATGAACGCCGTCAGGGTGCCGATGGACACCATGTCCGTCAGCTTGTCGAGCGGGACGAAGGCGGCCAGGCTCCCCGCGGCCACCGCGACGATCACGGTGTTGCTCACCGGGGTCATGGTGCGCGCGTTCACGGCGGCGAATCGCGACGGCAGCAGCCCGTCGCGGCCCATGGCGAACAGGATCCGCGTCATGCCGTACATGGTGACCAGGGTGACGGAGAAGATGGAGATGACGGCGCCGGCGGCCAGAATCGTGCTGGCCCAGCGGCCGTGGGTGACGTTGTCGAGGATGGTGGCCAGCCCCGCCTCTTGCTGCGCGGCGAAGTCCCGCCACGGCTGGGTGCCGAGCGCGGCCAGCGCGACGAGGACGTACACGGTGGTGACGGTGACCAGCGCCGCGAGGATGGCGCGCGGCATGGTCTTCTGCGGGTCCTTGACCTCGTCGCCCGCCGTCGAGACCGCGTCCAGGCCGATGTAGGAGAAGAAGATGGTGCCGGCCGCCGAGCCGACGCCCGCGACGCCGAACGGGGCGAAGTCCTTGAGCCGGTCGAGGTCGAAGGCCGTGAACGCGAGGATGACGAACATGATCAGCACCCCGAGCTTGGTCAGCACCATGACGGTGTTGACCTTGGCCGATTCGCTGGCGCCGCGGATCAGCAGCAGCGCGCACATCACGATCAGGACGATGGCCGGCAGGTTCACGAGGCCCGGTTCGGTATCCCACGGCGCGGCCGACAGGGCGTGCGGCAGCTGGAATCCGAACGCGTTGTGCAGCAGCTTGTTCAGGTAGCCGCTCCAGGTGACCGAGACTGCGGCGGTCGACACGCCGTACTCCAGCAGCAGGCACGCGGCGACCCCCATCGCGACCGCCTCGCCCAGCGTGGTGTACGCGTAGGAGTACGACGAGCCCGAAACCGGGACCGCGGAGGCCAATTCGGCGTAGCAGATGGCCGCCAGGCCGGCCGCGATGCCGGCGATGAGGAACGAGACGATCACCGCGGGACCGGCCTCGGGCACCGCCTGGGACATGACGAAGAAGATCCCGGTGCCGATCGTCGAGCCGACGCCGAACATGGTGAGCTGAAAGGTGCCGATGCTGCGGTTGAGGTGGTCGGCGGCCCCGCGCGCGGCGTGCGCGCCGACGACGGGACGACGCCGCAGCATCTGCTCCGTCAGGCTGATCGAGCTGGATGGCACGTGCGCCCCCCCTGTTGCGTGGATCAGCTGATTATGCGCATGCCTCCCGCAATGCCGCAGCGAACTGGTCAATCGCCCAGTCGATCTCCTGCGGGGTGACCACCAGGGGCGGCGCGAACCGCAGCGTCGAGGCGTGGGTGTCCTTGACCAGCACGCCGCGGCGCGCCAACCGCAGGCTGATGTCCTTGCCGGTGCCCAGCGCCGGGTCGACGTCCACCCCGGCCCACAGGCCGAGGCCGCGCACCGCAACCACGCCCTCGCCGATCAGCCCCCGCAGGCGGCGGTGCAGGTGCTCCCCTAATTCCCTCGACCGGGCCTGGAATTCGCCACGTCCCAGCATGGCGGCCACGGTGGTGCCGATCGCCGCCGCCAGCGGGTTGCCGCCGAAGGTCGAGCCGTGCTCACCGGGATGCAGCACGCCTAGGATCTCGCGGTCCGCGACCACCGCCGACAGCGGGACCACACCCCCGCCCAGTGCCTTGCCGAGCAGGTAGACGTCCGGCACGACGCCCCACCGGTCGCAGGCGAACGTGTAGCCGGTGCGGGCCAGCCCCGACTGGATCTCGTCGGCGATCAGCAGCACGTTGTGTTCGCTGCACAGCGCGCGGACGGTGGGCAGGTAGTTGTCGGGCGGGACGACGATGCCGGCCTCGCCCTGGATCGGCTCCAGCAGCACCGCCACCGTGTTCTCGTCGATAGCGCGGGCCAGCGCCGCGGCGTGGCCGAACGGCACCGAGCGGAAGCCGGGGGTGAACGGCCCGAACCCGTCCCGCGCCGTCGGGTCCGAGGAGAAGCTGACGATGCTGATCGTGCGGCCGTGAAAGTTGTTGTCGGCCACGATGATGTTCGCCCGGCCCGGCGGGACGCCCTTGACGTCGGAGCCCCACTTGCGGGCCACCTTGAGCGCACTCTCCACGGCCTCGGCGCCCGAGTTCATCGGCAGCACCATGTCTTTGCCGCACAACCCGCCGAGGGCCGCGCAGAACGGTCCGAGGTTGTCGGAATGGAACGCGCGGCTGACCAGGGTGAGGGTATCGAGCTGCGCGTGGGCCGTCGCGGTGATCTCGGGGTGGCGATGGCCGAAGTTGACCGCCGAGTAGGCGGCCAGGCAATCCAGGTAGCGGCGGCCGTCGACGTCGGTGATCCAGGCGCCCTCGGCGCTGGCCGCCACCACGGGCAGCGGCGAATAGTTGTGCGCTGCATGCCTTTCGACCAGCGCGATCGCCGTGTCGGCTTCGGTGTCGAGGATCGTCATTCAGAACACCTCCAATGTGCAGCACTTGACCGAACCGCCGCCCTTGAGCAACTCGGACAGATCCACGCCCACCGGCTCGAAGCCGGCCGCGCGCAGCTGCGCGGCGAAACCGGTTGCGGCCGAAGGCAGCACGACGTGCAGGCCGTCGGAGACAACGTTGAGCCCCAGCACGTACGCGTCGGCGCTTCCGACCACGATCGCGTCGGGAAACAGCGCGCGCAGCTGGTCCCGCGCGGACGCGCCGAACGCCGGCGGGTAGATGGCGATCGTGTGATCGTCGAGGACGCCCAGCGCGGTGTCGAGGTGATAGAAGCGCGGATCGACCAGCTCCAGCGACACCACCGGCATGCCCAGGGCCGCGGAGATTTCCGAGTGGGCGCGCCGGTCGGTGCGAAAGCCATAGCCGGCCAACACCGTATCGCCGACCATCAGCAGATCGCCCTGCCCCTCGTTGACGTGACGGGTCGACACGGGCCGGTAGCCCAGCGATGACATCCATTCGGCGTAGGCCGCCGACTCGCCGGCACGCTCGGCGAATCGGAACCGGGCGACGAGGGCGATGTCGCGGGCGATGAACCCGCCGTTGGCGGCGTAGACCATGTCGGGCAGCCCCGGCACGGGCTCGACCACGTCCACGCGGTGGCCGAGCCGTAGATAGGTCTGGCGTAGGGCCTCCCACTGCGCCTGCGCGACGCGGGCGTCGACGGGCCTGTCGACGTCCATCCAGGGGTTGATCGCGTACTCGACGGCGAAATACGTCGGCGGGGTCATCGCGTACCGCCGCGCCCGGCACCTGCGGACGGGCTTGGCAGGCGCGGGGGTCGCAACGAACGAATCCGTCATAAATCAACGGTATTTGCGTCGCTTGGAACAAGCAAACGACGTTTCTTGCGTGTCTACAGTCGATTTATTGCGCTAGCATCGAATTTACGACGATTTGTTAAAGGGGATAGCGCATGGACCGCCTGGACGAGACCGATGAGCGCATCCTTGGGGAGCTCACCCAGAACGCGAGGGCCACCTTCGCGGAAATCGGCCAGACGGTGAACCTTTCGGCGCCCGCGGTCAAACGTCGCGTCGACCGGATGCTCGACGACGGCGTGATCAAGGGCTTCACGACGGTCGTCGACCCCAACGCGCGCGGCTGGAAGACGGAGGCCTACGTGCAGGTGTTCTGCCACGGCACCATCGCGCCCGATCGGCTGCGTGCGGCGTGGGCGGACATGCCCGAGGTGGTCAGCGCGGCGACGGTCACCGGCACCTCGGATGCGATCCTGCACGTCCTGGCCCGCGACATGCGCCACCTGGAGGCCGCCCTGGAACGCATCCGCTCCAGCGCCGACATCGAACGCAGCGAAAGCATCGTCGTGCTGTCGAACCTCATCGACCGGATGCGGACCTAGCGGCGAATCGAACCGTGACCCTCTGGCTCGCACCGCCGCGTCATTGGCCGAGCGCTCTGTTCAGCAAAGTCGTGAGCCGTGTCTGTTCGCTGGCGCTCAACCGTCGCGTCAACGGCGCAATCCGCTCAGCAATTACCGCGGTGACATCACGCTCCAGGCGGCGGGCCCGCGGGGTGAGCCGCACCCGGACCGACCGGCCGTCGTCTGGGTGAGAGGTCTTGACCACAAGGCCGCGCCGAGCCGCGCGATCGATGAGTCCACTGACGGTCGACCGCTCTAATCCGGTATAGGTCGCCAGATCGGTCACGGTGGGCTCGCGATCGCGCATGATCCCCAGTATCCGAAGCTGTGTCAGCGAGAGGCCGTGTTCGGCAGCCACTTCCGTAAGCGCCGCCATCATCGCAAAAGAGGTTTGCACCAGCGCATCTCGCAAGTCGTCGGAAAGACCCGCGCGGGGCGGCCGATCGGGAGTCATGACGAATAAGGCTACGCCTAAATACGTCGTATTGCGAACTATAATAGTTCTCATTACGATGTAATTGCGCGGGGCGGACCCGCACCGCAGATCCCCGGGAAACCGGTTGCGCAAGCATCTTGTGGGGACGGGAAGAGAAGACCACCATGAAAGCCGCGGTCGTCAGCAGATTCGACGAGCCACCCAGCTACCACGATGTGCCCGTTCCGGTGCCGCAGAAGTCGAGCGAGATGGTGGTCGACGTCGTCGCGACGGCATTGCATCCGCGTGTCCGCTCCCAGGCGGACGGATCGCACTACACCAGCACCGGCGTGCTTCCTCTCGTGCCCGGCATCGATGCCGTGGTCCGGGATTTCCGGGGCGTGCTCTATTACGCCCTTCTGGACGACACCGCGATGGGCACCATGGCGCAGCGCACGGTCGTCGCCAAAGACCGCGTCGTGGCGCTGCCCAATACGGCTGACCCGGTTGCGGTCGCGGCCGCGTTGAATCCAGCGATGTCGTCATGGGTTGCGCTGCGCCACCGGATCAACTTCGAGCGGGGATCGCGCGTGCTGATCCTGGGGGCCACGGGTAGCGCCGGACGCATGGCAATTCAGGTCGCCAAGCGCTTCGGCGCTGACCAGGTCATCGCCGTCGGCCGAAGTCCACAGCGGCTCAGCGCATTGACAGCCCTCGGCGCCGACCGCGTTCTCACCTTCGACCAACTCGACACGGCCGGAGACGTCGATGTCGTCATCGACTACGTGTGGGGGCCACCGACCGCCAAGGGCATGGTCGACCTGCTCTCGCACCGCCGCGACCGGGGCAAAGACGTCATCTGGATAGAAATCGGCTCGATGGCAGGACCCGGCGCCGAGATCCTCTCCGCGGCACTTCGGTCGACCCGCCTGCAGATCGTCGGAAGCGGTATCGGATCAGTGTCCGGCGACACATTCCGAGAGGAGATTCCCAGCATCGCCGAAGCCGTCACCGCGGGAGCGTTCGACGTCCGCACCCGGACGGCGCCGCTAAGCGACGTCACGGCGGTATGGACGCAATCTCTCGGCGAGGACGAACGCGTGGTCTTTCTCCCGTGACTTGACGCGCACGCGCTTCGGGTTCAGACCAGACCCATCGTAGGAATTATCACCTGCTCGGGCTACGGCCCAGCCAGCGAGCCAGACTCGACGGTCGTGGCCGCGGCGGGCGGCGAGATGCGTAGGGCCACGGGCGGTTTCGCTCCGGCACGGAGCTGGCCCGGGCCTGCTTGAGCTGCGTCCGCAGGTGCCCGCGCAGCTCGTGCAGGTCCGGATCCGTCCACCGGTTGTCGGCTTCGATCGGGTCGGCGGTCAGGTCGTACAGCTCCCACTGGTCATCCAGCGGCGAGGCCCGGAAGGCGTCGCCGCCGAGCCCGCTGGCGGTGAGATGCCGCACACCGGGTTCGGTCCAAGTGCCCGGGTCGTCGAAGGTGCGGACCAGCTTCCACAGGTGCCCGGCGCCCCCGGCCGCCTCGTCGACGCGCACGACCAATCCCTCGAAGTTCGAGCCGACATAGGCGGGCACCCGGATCCGCAGCGGCGCAGGCGGATTGGCGGTCCGCTTCAGGCGCCGCGCCAGGCCCGAAGCGCCGGTATCGCCCTCGAGCATGTTGTCGCGGGTCATCAGGTAGACCGCCCGGGCCTCATCGGCCGGCCCCCCGTCCACGACGGGCATGAGGTCGCGGCCCGGCAGGTCGTGGACTTCCGAGAACGACTCGGCCAGTGTGGGCGCGACGGCGGCCACGTCGATGCCGGCGGCCGAAAGCAGCGTGGGCACCAGGTCGACGTGCGAGGTGGGCGCGGTGACGACGCGGGGCCGCGTGGCGTCCGGGCCGACGCGGGCGATCACGAACGGAACGCGGGTGGCCTCGTCGTACAGGTTGAACCATTTCTGGTGCAGCCCACCGTGTGCGCCAAGCAAGTCGCCGTGGTCGGCGGTGCGCACCAGCACCGCGTTGGCCGAGCCGCCCTCGGTGACCGCCCGCCTGACGCGGTCGATCGGCCCGTCCACCTCGGCGTGCAGCCGGTAATAGAGGTCCCGGTAGCGCTGCGCGTTGCGTTCGTAGATCCGGCTGACCGCGGGCGCCGGCCCGTAGCCGGAGTAGTAGGCCTCGCGGAAGGCGATTTGCGCGGCCGGCTTCGTCGACAGGTCCTCGCCGGCGGTGGGCGCCGGGGGCACCGGCGGCGGATCCAAGGGCGATGGCCGCACCGGTCCCCGCCGCGACCAGGTGGGAAACAGCACGATGTCGTGGGGGTTCACGAAGCTGGCCACCAGCAGGAACGGGCGCAGCGCGGCGGGGTCGCCGTCGCGACGGCGGGCGTAGCGGTCAGCGAGCCAGGAGACGACGCGGTCGGCGATCAGCGGGTCGCGGCGAACGCCCGCGTTGGCCAACAGCGCTCCGTGCGGCTCGGGGCCCACCCATCCCGAAAAGCCAAACGGCCCAAGAGGATCGGCGTCCAGGTAACGCCGCACGGCGGCGGCGTCGACCACGCCGTCGTCGGCGTTGGTCGCCAGCGGGCGGCCGGTCGCCGGATCGGCGAGGTCGGCATGCGAGATGTGCCACTTGCCGTCGTAGTGCGTGTCGTATCCGGCCGCGCGGAACCAGTTGCCCAGCGTGGGCACCTCACCCCGGCGGAGCCAACGCATGCGGGAGTCGTCGGCGGTTTTCCCGATGCCGTCGGTCTGGGTGACCCCGTGTAGATCGGGATAGTGCCCGGTGAAAATCGTTGGGCGGCTGGGCACGCAGGCCAGCGAGCCGGTGTAGTGCCGGGCGAAGCTGACGCCGTGATCGTCGAACCACTTGCGCCCGGCCAACGTTCGGTCGCGCCACGCGAGGACGTCGGGCGCCTCGTAGGGCGGAACGGCGCGTTCCTCGTCGGTCATGATGATGATGACATCGGGGCGATCAGACACGGGCACCTTCCAATCGGGTCGCGAGACCGGCAAGCATCACGTCGGACTGCCGCGCCAGAAAGCGGCACAGCACCCGCTCGGCCAGCGTTTGGGCTGGGCGAGAACCGATTTCCACCGTGCTGGTCAGGGTCACGATGGTGGTCGCGGTCGGACCGCCCGGGCCCGCGGCCAGCGTCCAGCGGTTGGCCACCCGGCGCACGCGGCGCGGCAAGCCCTCGATGTCGTAGGCGAGGGCGCGCGGGGGGTCGAACTCGGTGATGCGCTCCACGAGGGCGTCGCGCTTGACCTGAACTCGCCGTGCGGTGCCGACGACTCCCCCGTCGGGGCCGGAGAACAGGACGCACGAGTGATCGACGTTGGCCGCCCACGAACTGATGGAGCCGAAGTCCGCGAGGACGTCCCAGATTCGTTCGGGGCGGGCCGCGATGCTGCGGCTGCGGCGAATGTCGGCCACGCTAGGGCATCGTGTGGAAGATCGTCTCGAGCACGATCGCGAGGGCGCTGGTCGCGACGGCGATCGCGATCGTGACCCAGTCCGCCAGCTTCGGCCGCGCCGGATTGGCCGACAGCTGACCGGTGCCGCCGCGGGCGGTGATCGCGTCGCCCATCTCGTCGGCGCGCCGCAGGGTCACGGTGATGGCGGCGGCCAGCAGGTCGATCAGCTCCAAGGCGTGCCGCCGGCGGCGGCCCTTGCGGCTTCGCGGCACGGGTTTGGGCCGTAGCCGGCGGGCGGCGTAGAGCACCTGGAATTCGTCGATCAGCATCGGGAAGGCGCGCAGGGCCAGCGCCAAAGCGACGGCCCATTCGTCGATCGGGATCCGCAGCAGTTTCAGCGGTCGGCCCAAAATGGCCAGCGCGGGGCCTATTTCGGCGACGTTGGTGGTCCACGACACCATCGCCCCCAGCGCGAGCAGCACGACCGTCAGCGCGGTGATGCGCAGAAAGTTCAGGGCTCCCCCGAGGCCGATCTCCAGCCCGCCCAGCGAGACCTTCGGGGTGCCGCCGGCCAGCGCGGCCGTGATGCCGCCCAGCGCGACGACGATCCACAGCCACCGCGGCACCGACGGCAGCACACCGCGCGGAATGCGCGCGATGCCGGCCGCCGCCAAGACCAGCGCGGCCACCAAACCGATCGTGATCCAGCCCGGGTAGAACGTCAGCAGCACCGACGCGCCGAACACGACCAACAGTTTGGTGCCCGCCCACAGATCGTGAATGGTCGAGGTCCCGGGCACCGGGACCAGCAGCACGACCGGGCGAGACGTGCGCCGGGTGGCGCCGCCCGACGGGGCGGAGGTTGTCGTCATGCCATGCCCCCCGCCGCGGCCGACGTTGATTCCAGTGGTTCCAGCGTGCCGTTGTGCAGGTGCAGGGTGCGCGGGCAGAGGTCCTCCAGCCCGACGAAGTCGTGCGAAATGACCACCACCGTCAGGCCCCGTTCCCGGCGCAGGTCCTCCAGCAATCGCAGCAGGCCCCGCTGGCTGGCGGCGTCCAGCCCGGCCAGCGGTTCGTCGAGGATCAGGGCGCGCGGCGACCGGGCCAGCAGTCCGGCCAGCACGACGCGGCGCATCTGCCCGCCGCTGAGCTGATCGATGCGCCGCTTGGCCAGCGTGGGATCCAGGCCCACGACGCCCAGCGCCGCGGCGACGCGATCGTGATCGCGGGGCGAAAAGCCCGCCGCCGAGGCCACTTCCAGGTCGACGCGGGGCCGCATCAGCTGCAGCCGGGCCGCCTGGAACGACAACGCGACCGCGCCGACCTGCTCGTGCGTGGGCTGACCGTCCATGAGGCAGGCGCCGCTCGTCGGAACGGTCAGCCCCGCCATGATCCAGGCCAGCGTCGACTTGCCGGATCCGTTGCCGCCGTGGATCAGTACGCCGTCGCCCTGCTCCACGGCGAAGCTGACGTCGCGCAGCGCGGTCTTGGCCCACGGGGTGCCGATGCCGTATTCGTGGCCGACGCCGACGAGTTCGAGCACGGGCGCCTGCGAGCCGTGATGAACCGTCCCGGTTCTCGCGGGCGCGACCGCGGTCTCGACCATGCCCGCGTTGTCCGGCGAATCGCTGAGATCGATGGTGCGCTCGGCGGATTCGGCCTCGTTGTTGTAGTGCGTGATGTGCACCAGGGCGGTCCGGTGCCGTTTGGTCAGGCCGGACAGCACGCCGAGCAGCGCTTCCCTGCCCTGCTGGTCGACCATGGTGGTGACCTCGTCGGCGATGAGCAACGCCGGCTCCCGGGCCATCGCCGCGGCCAGCGCCAGGCGCTGCAGTTCGCCCCCGGACAGACTTCCGGTTTCGCGTTCCGCGAGCCCGTCGAGGCCGACCTCGCCCAGCAACCGTTCCACGTCGATCCTGGTGCCGGGCGGCAGACCCCAGACCACGTCGTCGGCGACCCGCGTGCCCAGAACCTGGCTTTCGGGGTGCTGCAGGACGACGGCCGTGCCGCCCAGCTTGCCCAGTCCGACCGCGCCGGGGCGCTGCACGGTGCCCGACGTCGGTTCGCGGCCGGCCAAGATCAGCATCAGCGTGGTCTTCCCGGAGCCGTTGGGCCCGGTCACCGCGACGTGCTCGCCGGCGTGCAGCTCCAGGCTGACCTCGCGCAGCGCGTCCTGTCGCGCACCGGGGTAACGGAACCGCACCTTGTCGAAGCGCACCGGAACCGGGCCGACGGCGCCCCGCTCGCTATCGCTTCCCGCCCAGGCGTCCAATTTGTGCACGTCGGGGATGCCACGCATCCGCTCCAGCAAGCGCGACAACGCCCACCAGCCGATCAGGGACACGATCATGATCCCGACGCAGTAATAGATCAGCACCAGGAACTGCCAGTAGTGCACCGCGACAGCGAAATACCGCTTCAGGTCGCCGGCGGTGCCCTGCATGTGGACCCGGGTCAGGAAGGTGGCGATGCCGTTCACGTTCGAGGTCATCACCTCGAAGATCAGGTGCCGCAGCCGGGTCATCACCATCAGCGCGCCCACGTTCGCGGCGCCGAACGCGAGTCCGGCGATCAGGGACGAGACGATCACGGTCGGCGTGCCCTTGCGCCTGCGCTTGATGACCCCGGTCAGGCCGCCGATGTAGACGCAGTGAACGACGGTCATGAAACCGCCCAGCCCGGCGATCAGGAACGCGATCACCCCGGCGGCCACCGTCGCGGCCAACAGGACGCGGAGCCGGTACCGGTAGGCCAGCAACCCGGTGGGCACGGTGCCCAGCAAGGCCAGCCCCGCCGCGAACGGAACGGCCACGGAGATGATCGCGATCACCGCGCACAGCGCCCCCATGACGGAGGCCTGCGCCAATTCGACCGGCCGCAGCGGTCCGCCCCGATGGCGCGAACGGGAGGGTCGAGGGGCGGTCACTTCATCGATTCTGCCAGGCCGCAGCAGTAACTCGCCGCGCCACACCACGCACCCGGGCTTTCGCGCACGGGCGTGTGGGACTCGTCTCGCTTAGCAAAGCTATGCAAGCATGGAGGCATGAATGCATCCGCCGCCAACCACAGCGATGTCGTTGACGCCGCAAACTCACCCCAGTCCGGCCTGGGCGCCGACCTACTCGCCGTCGTCGCCCGGCTCAACCGGCTGGCCACCCAGCGCATCCAGATGCCGCTGCCCGCGGCGCAGGCCAGGCTGCTGGCCACCATCGAAGCCCACGGGGAAGCCCGAATCGGGGACCTGGCGTCCGTCGATCATTGTTCGCAACCCACGATGACCACTCAGGTGCGCCGGCTCGAGGACGCCGGCCTGGTCACCCGGACCGTCGATCCCGGGGATGCCCGGGCGGTGCGCATCCGCATCACGGCGGACGGGATCCGCACCCTCAACGCCGTCAGGGCCGACCGCGCCGCCGCCATCGAACCGCAATTGGCCCTGCTCGAGCCCGCGGACCGCGAGGTGCTGACCGAGGCGGTCGGGGTGCTGCGGCGGCTGCTCGAGCACGCCGCGCCGGCCCCGCGCCGCCATACCCTGTGACGGCGGGTAGACACTGGAATCGATGTCTGTTCGGTCCGGCCGCGGCGGAAGGGGGCGGTGATTCAGATGGAGGCGTCCGCCAATCCGGCCGCCCCGTTGACCGTGTGGGTCGGACCGAAGAGGTACGTCTTCGCGCCCGGGCGTGACGTGCTGGTGGGCCGCGGCCGGGGCGTCGACATCCCGCTGGATCTCCCCGGCGGCGCCGCCCCGCCGACGCCTCAACCCGACGTGGTGCTGCGGTTCACCGGGAGCCACTGGGTGGCCATCGACAACAGCCCCCGCGGCATGTACGTCAACGGCTCGCGGGTCTCGACGGTCGACCTGCACTCCGGTCAGGCGATCACGATCGGGGACCCGCAGCGGGGCCCCCGGCTGGGCCACCGCCGCCACCGCCCGCGCCGCCGACCGTCGCGCACGACGAGGACGACAAGGCCGCGGGGCTGATCGAGCAGATGAGCACGCGAAAGCTGCGGACCCCGGGCACCTCCTTCCGCACCCAGGAGCCCAATTCGACGTATCGGTTGCCGCTGCAACCCGGGGCGCGCACCAGCGGGGTCGTCGCGCACGGGCTGGGACTCTCGGTCGACGGGCGCGAAGTGCTCAGCGACATTTCGTTCACGGCGAGGCTGGGCACGATGACCGCCGTCGCGGGGCCGTCCGCGGCGCGCAACTCCGCGCTGCTCGAACTGCTCGCCGGCACTCGGGAACCCGGCTCCGGCCAAATCACCGTGGACGGCCACGACGTGCACGCCGAGCCCGAGTCCATGCGCGCCCGGATCGGCCTCGTGCAGCGCGAGGAGCGCCTGCACCCGCGGCTCCGCGTCGAACAGGCCTTGCGATACCAGGCCGAACTGCGCCTGCCGCCGGACACCACGCGCGACCACCGCGAGCGGGTGGTGGACCAGGTGCTGGAGGAACTCGAGCTGACGCCCCACCGGGCCAGCAGGATAAGCAAGCTGCCACCCGAGGTGCGCCGGTGCGTCTCCCTGGCGGTCGAACTGATCACCCGACCGACGCTGCTCGTGGTCGACGAACCCGGCGCCGGTCTGGACGCCGCGCAGCAAGACCACGTGATGGCGGTCCTGCGCCGCCAGGCCGACATCGGCTGTGTCGTGGTGGTGGCGATGTCGGCTGCGTCGTCGCTGAGCGGCCTCAGCGTGTGCGATCAGGTGCTGGTGCTCACCGGCCGGGGCGCGATGGCTTTCCTCGGGGCCCCCCTGCAGGCGGAGTCCGCGATGGGAACCACCGACTGGGCCAAAGTCGTCGAGCAGGTCGCGGCCGATCCCGACGGCGCGGACCCCCCGAGGTCGCCGCGCCATGGCCGCGCCCCGCCGAGCTTCCCGCGAAGCGGCAGCTCCGGCTGCTGGCGCGCCGCCAGCTCCGCCTGATTTTCGCCGACCACCTCTACTTTTTGTTCCTGGCGGTGCTGCCCTTCGTGTTGGCGGCGCTGACGCTGCTGATCCCCGGCGATTCCGGGCTGGAGCGGCCCGCCCCGACCAGCTCCAACGCGCATGAAGCCATCGAGATCCTGGCCGCACTCAACATCGCCGCCGTGATCGTGGGCAGCGCACTGACGATCCGCGCGCTGGTCGAGGAGCGCCGCGTCTTCCGGCGTGAACAGGCAGTCGGGCTGTCGACGGCGGCCTACCTCGCCGCCAAGCTCGTCGTCTTCGGCGTGGCCGCGCTCATCCTGACGGCCGTCTTCTTCGCGATCGTGATCGTCGTGAAGGGCGGCCCGGTGCACGGCGCCGTCCTGTTGGGTGACGCCACGGTCGAGCTGTATGTGAGCGTGGCCTTCACCGCCGTGGTCTCGGCGGCCGTGGGGCTGGCGCTCTCGGCGATGGGCACCCGGATGCGCGAGGTTCTGCCGTTGCTCGTGCCGGTGATCCTGGCCTCACTGCTGTTCAACGGGAGCCTGGTGCAGCTTATGGGCAAGTGGGGCTTTCAGCAGATTTCCTGGTTCGTCCCGGCCCAGTGGGGCTTCGCGGCCTCGGCGTCCACGGTCGACCTGCGCCGGGTCGACGCGCTGGCCGCCAACGCCCAAATGTGGACCCACTATTCGGGCTGGTGGGTGTTCGACCTGGGCATGCTGATGGCCTTCGGTGCGGGTGCGGCCGGCTTCGCGCTGTATCGGCTGCGCGCGCCCAAGCGGGCGGCCCGTCCGCTACATCGCGAACAGCAGGAACTGGGTGACCTGGCTGGGTGAGAAGTTGTTGTCGCTGACCAGCACCACCGATTGGCGACCGTCGGGCAGCTTTGGTCCCAGCGTGATGCCCTCGACGTTGTCCAAGGGCGACAACCCCGGCGTCGCGGACAGATCGACCGCCAGCGTCTTGGTCATCGGGGTCAGCGCCGCACCCTGCATCGACGGCAGCGGCAGCACGTCCGTCGCGGCACCGATCTCGGCGCGGTAGATCCGGATGGTCGGGGGAACCGCCGACGATCGTTCCAGCACCAGGAACGTCGTGTCGGACAGCGCGAGGAGGTCCGAGACGCCGTTGAGGTCGGCGGGCGGCGCGGGTGGTTCCATCGGATAGGCGTACTGGGCCGTCGGCGCCCCGGTGGTGACATCGAACTTGGTGAACCGGGTCAACACGGGCCGGCCGTCATCGCTTTTCGGGCCGTCGTTGTAGCCGGGGTCTTCCATCGCCGCGAACAGCCATTGGCCGTCGGGCGTCAGCGCCACGCCCTCTAGCGCCTTGTTGCGGCGCGGCCCGGTGTGCTGCGTGGACATCGCCAGGTTGGGCGGCAGGCTGAACTGGCCCAGGTAGGCGCCGTCCAGCCCGGCGGTCCTCACCCAGGGGTCCAGCAACACCGGCCCGTCGGTGAGCCGTTCGCCCTCCGAGCACCAATACAGCCGCTGCCGCCCGGGGTCGAAGGCGATGCCCTCCGGGTCCGGGGGAATCACCGGCGGCGTGCTATCCACGGCCAGCGGCGCGAACGGCCGACCGGCGTCGTCGAGCAGCGGGTGGGTGGCGGTGAAGGTGACGTCGTCAATCCCTCTGTCGGACAAGGACAGCCGCACGGTGTAAAAGCGGGCGGGGTTCTTCTCGGAGCGGTCGTCGCTGATCACGTAGTACTGCTGGCGGCCCGCGTCGTAGCTGATCCCCGACAGGCCACCGATGACCGTGCCGTCGAAAGTGGCCCCGAAGGCGACCTGCGACTGGCCGAGGTAGGTCAGCGCCGGCGGGCTCGCCGGAGCCGGGGAACACCCAACGAGGGCCGAGGCCAGGCATAGGCCGCCCACCGCAAGCCCGCGGGCCGGCGCGGCCATCGTGGCGCTACACATAGCGGCGGACGTGGCGGCAGTAGTCGGCGTAGACGTGGCCGTAGCGCTGCCGCATGAATTCTTCCTCGCGCAACACTTGCCGGTGGAACAGCGCGGCGCCGGCGAGCAGGTAGATCAGCGGGACCCAGTTCGGAAACACCAGCAGCTGGCCGACCAGGAAGACGAAGAAGCCGACATAGATCGGGTTGCGGCTCACCGCGAAAATCCCCGTCGTCACCAACCGACCGGGCTCGTCGGCGTCGATGCCGACGCGAAAGCTGGTGCCGAAGGACACCAGGCTCAGTGCCAGGATCCCCACCCCGGCCACGCAGAGCACCACGCCCAGCCAGGCCACGATCGCGGAGTGGAAAAACAGCTGGTCGCCGGCCAGGGGCCAACCGAAGGCGGCCGCGAACACCGTATAGAAGTAGAACAGCGCCACCGGCGGGATCAGGTAGTCCGTCTTGTCCAGCTTCCCGAAATGCAGGGCTTGGATGCCGGCCCGGCGCAGCAGCACGACCCGGCCCGCGACGGTGCCGATCAGCAGCACAACCGTCAGGGCGGCCAGATATCGCGGCACCGTTCGATCATGGCACCGACATGGTGGCGCCGAGCTTGTTTGCGGCGCCCGATCTGCGGGTTACCGTCCTTCTATGGCGCCAGAAAAGACAAGCACTGCCGAGCACCTGCGCAACGCCCTCGACGGGCGGTGGCGCGACGTGAAGAACCGGATGCGGGCCACGATGACCGAGGACCTGTTCCGCCCGCACTACACCCCCAACACGGTGATCGCCCGCACCAAGGTGGCCGAGCAGCTGAGGATCATGGCCGCGTTCGGTGCCGCCGCCGACAACTTCCGCAAGGAGCACGGCGGGACCGGCGACGTGGGCGCGGCGATCACGATGATCGAGATGCTGGCGATGTCGGACCTGTCGCTGATGGTGAAGGCCGGGGTGCAGTGGGGGCTGTTCGGCGGCGCCGTCGAGAACCTGGGCACCGAGCGCCACCACGAGGCCTACGTGAAGAAGATCATCAGCCTCGAGTTGCGTGGCTGCTTTGCGATGACCGAGACCGGGCATGGCAGCGACGTCCAGTCGCTGGAGACCACCGCGACGTACGACCCCGAGACCGACGAGTTCGTCATCGACTCCCCCACCCCGACCGCCCGCAAGGACTACATCGGCGGCGCCGCCCAAACCGCAACCATGGCAGCGGTTTTCGCGCAGCTGATCACCACCGAGGACGGCAAGCCGGTCAACCACGGCGTGCACTGCCTGCTGGTGCCCATCCGCGACGACGACGGCAACGACTTGCCCGGGGTGACGACGTCCGACTGCGACTACAAGGGCGGCCTGCCCGGCGTCGACAACGGCAGGATCGTGTTCGACCACGTCCGCGTCCCGCGGGTGAACCTGCTGAACAAATACGGCGACGTCGCCGCCGACGGCACGTACAGCTCGCCGATCGACAACCCCAACCGCCGCTTCTTCACCATGCTGGGCACGCTGGTGCGCGGCCGCATCACGGTGGGCGGCAGCGCGGGCGCCGCCGGTCGCGTCGCGCTGGACATCGCCACCCGGTATGCGTTGCAGCGCAGGCAATTCTGCGCGCCCGGCGACGAGAAGGAGGTGCTGATCATGGATTACCTGGTGCATCAGCGCCGGCTGTTCCCGTTGATCGCCCGCTCCTACGCCCTGCAGTTCGCCCAGAACGAGCTGGTGGGCCGTTGCCACGACATCCAGACCGCGGACGCGCCGGACGCCGACGAGCAACGCGAGCTCGAAGCGCGCGCCGCCGGGCTGAAGGCGGCCAACACCTGGCACGCCTCGCGAGCCATCCAGGAGGCGCGCGAGGCCTGCGGCGGCGCGGGCTACATGGCCGAGAACCGGCTGATCGGGCTGCGCGGCGACACCGACGTCTTCACGACGTTCGAGGGCGACAACCACGTGCTGACCCAGTTGGTGGCCAAGGAGCTGCTGACGGCCTACGCCGATGACATCCGCAGCATGAGCCCCGTCGAATGGGTGCGCTTCGCCGCCAACACCGTCGGCGAGCGGGTGCGCAAACGCACTGCGGCGGAAGCGATCATGCAGACCCTCGTCGACGCCCGCCAGGACAGCGAGGAGGAGGGCAGCCTCTTCAACCGCGGCACCCAGGTGAACATGTTCGAGGAGCGCGAGGACTATCTGCTGTCGTCGGTCGCGCGCCGGCTACAGGGCAAGTCCAAGGAGATGTCGGAGTTCGACGCGTTCAATGCCGTGCAGGATCACGTGCTGCACGCCGCGAACGCGCACATCGACCGAATCGTGTTGGAGGCGTTCGTCGCCGGGATCGACTCGTGCGAGGACGAGCAGGCGCGCGATCTGCTCGACATGGTCTGCGACCTGTACGCGTTGTCGGTGATCGAGGAAGACAAGGCCTGGTACATCGAGCACGGCTACCTCTCGACGGGCCGGGCCAAGGCGGTCACCCGCGGCATCAACGATCGCTGCCGCAAGCTGCGCCCGTACGCCGAGACGCTGGTCGACGGGTTCGGCATCCCGGAGCCGCTGCGCTACGCCGAGATGCTGCACCCGGAGAACCTGCCGGACTGAGCCGGCGGCGCGGCCGTAAGCGGTTGCGCGGCAATGCTATTGGTGCGGGATCGCGCCGAGCGCCTGCAGCTTGCCGTCCGAGCCGATCTTGAACTTCACCGTGCCGATCCCGGTGGGACAGCAGGGCTCGTCCTTTCCGACCTGCCATTGGTATTGGACCGTGACGGTGTCGTCGGAGGGCGGTAGCACGGTGATGTAGGGCTTCGGGTTCGGGGTGGGCGGGCCCAGCGGGGTGTTGTGGTCGAAGAACAACAGTTGCTGCGGCGTCGACTCGCTGGCGATGGTCGGGATGATCTGAACCCAATACAAGCGGCACTTGTTGGTGTGCCCCCTTGCGATTTCGACCCAGCTCGAGCCCGGGACCTCCACCGGGNCCGATCCCGGT
Organism: Mycobacterium terramassiliense; assembly: GCF_900157385.1. Classification (GTDB taxonomy): domain Bacteria; phylum Actinomycetota; class Actinomycetes; order Mycobacteriales; family Mycobacteriaceae; genus Mycobacterium; species Mycobacterium terramassiliense. The sequence continues at coordinate 2,543,234 of NZ_LT717701.1, read as the reverse complement.
GGGACAGCAGGGCTCGTCCTTTCCGACCTGCCATTGGTATTGGACCGTGACGGTGTCGTCGGAGGGCGGTAGCACGGTGATGTAGGGCTTCGGGTTCGGGGTGGGCGGGCCCAGCGGGGTGTTGTGGTCGAAGAACAACAGTTGCTGCGGCGTCGACTCGCTGGCGATGGTCGGGATGATCTGAACCCAATACAAGCGGCACTTGTTGGTGTGCCCCCTTGCGATTTCGACCCAGCTCGAGCCCGGGACCTCCACCGGGACCGATGCGATGGCCTTGCGCACCGTGTCGGCCGAGGGCCCGTCGGAGTCCTTGCACGTGTCGGCGCGCGGGGCCGGCGGTGCCGAGGGCTTTCCGCCGCAAGCCGTGGCCAACAAAAGCAGCAGAATCACAAACTGGCGACGCACACTGTGAGCTTAACGAAAACTGTGAATGTCCCATCTGTTTCGTCCCAACCCCTATTCCGGGGCGCAATTGCGGGCTCCCGTGGGTAATCTGGGCGGCGTCGCGGATCGGCGTTGACCTGCGATTACCCGGTCGGCAGCGGGTTTTCCGGACACTTCACACATCGCTCGGGATCCGGTGAGAGGAAGCCGTAAAGCGGCGGAAACATCGGGCGCCCGATGCCGAAACATCGTTATCGCACCATTTAGCGCAATAGGCCTTGCGCGCTCGAGGAGGGAATCAGGCGTGGCTACCGAGCCTCGCGGCGCCAGTACCGACGCCGTGAACAGCATGTGCGCCTACTGCGGTGTCGGCTGCGGCATGGTGTTACAGGTCACAACCGACCCGGAGAGCGGCCGGCGTCACGTCGCGAAATCGATTGGAAGCACCAGCCACCCGGCCAACTTCGGCCGCCTGTGCACCAAGGGAGCGACCACGGCGGACCTGCTGGCCGCGCCGGGACGGCTGGATGTTGCACACGCGCGAGCCGACCGCGGCGAATCGCTCGAACCGCTCGACATCGACGACGCGATCACCCGGAGCGCGAAGTGGCTGCGGGCGATCATCGACCAGCACGGCCCCGACGCCTTCGCGATGTATGTGTCGGGCCAGATGTCCCTCGAGGCCCAGTACTTGGCGAACAAGCTGACCAAGGGATTCATCCGCACCAACCAGATCGAGTCCAATTCGCGGCTGTGCATGGCCAGCGCGGGTTCCGGGTACAAACTGTCCCTCGGGGCGGACGGCCCGCCCGGTTCTTACCAAGACTTCGACCGCGCGGACGTCTTCTTGGTCATCGGCTCCAATATGGCCGACTGCCACCCGATCCTGTTCCTGCGCATGATGGACCGCGTCAAGGCCGGCGCGAAGCTGATCGTGGTGGACCCGCGTCGCACCGCAACCGCGGAGAAGGCGGACCTGTTCCTTCAGATCGCCCCCGGCTCGGACCTCGCGCTGCTCAACGGGCTGCTGCACCTGATCGTCGAAAACGGCCAGACAGAACCGGATTTCATCGCCGAGTTCACCGAGGGCTGGGAGGAGATGCCGAGCTTCCTCGCGCAGTACGCCCCCGACGCGGTCAGCGAAATCACCGGCCTCGCAATCGAAGACATCCGCACGGCCGCGCGCTGGATCGGCAACGCCGAAAACTTCCTGAGCTGCTGGACGATGGGCCTCAACCAGAGCACCCACGGCACCTGGAACACCAACGCGATCTGCAACCTGCACCTGGCGACCGGCACGATCTGCAAACCCGGCAGCGGCCCCTTCTCGCTCACCGGGCAGCCCAACGCCATGGGCGGCCGCGAAATGGGTTACATGGGGCCGGGTCTGCCGGGTCAGCGCTCCGTGCTGTCGGCCGCCGACCGCCAGTTCGTCGAGGAAGTCTGGAGCATTCCGCGCGGGTCGCTGCGCACCGAGGTGGGCACCGGCACGATCGACATGTTCTCCCGCATGGCCGACGGCCACATCAAGGCGTGCTGGATCGTCTGCACCAATCCCGTTGCCAGCGTTGCCAATCGCAAGACGGTGCTGGCCGGCCTGGAGCGCGCCGACCTGGTGATCACCCAGGACGCGTTCCTGGAGACCGAGACCAACGAGTACGCCGACATCGTGCTGCCCGCCACGCTGTGGACGGAGTCGGAGGGCGTGATGATCAATTCCGAGCGCAACCTGACCCTGTTTCAGCCGGCCGTCGAGGCGGCGGGTCAGGCCCTACCGGACTGGCAGATCATCGCCCGGATCGCCTGCGAGATGGGCTTCTCGGACTCGTTCACCTACGCCTCGGCGGAGGAGGTCTTCGAGGAGATCAAGCGGTTCTGGAATCCCGCGACGGGCTATGACCTGCGCGGCACCAGCTACGACCGGTTGCGGCGGACACCACTGCAATGGCCGTGCCCACCGGAGGGCACCGCGGACCGCAACCCGATCCGCTATCTCAACGACGGAATCAGCCAGACTCGACTGGTCCGCGAGGACGGCGGCGCGCCCCGATTGGCCTTCCCGACGCCGAGCGGGCGCGCGGTGTTCTTCGCCCGCCCGCACCTGCCGCCCGAGGAAATGCCCGACGACGACTACCCCTTCCTGCTGAACACCGGACGCCTGCCGCACCAATGGCACACCATGACCAAGACCGGCAAGGTCGCCAAACTCAACAAGCTCAACCCGGCGCCGTTCGTCGAGATCCACCCCGACGACGCCGCGCGACTGCAGATCTCGGGATCAGATCGGGTCGAAGTGTCGTCGCTCCGCGGCCGCGCCGTGCTGCCCGCCGTGGTGACCGACCGGGTGCGGCCCGGTAACTGCTTCGCCCCCTTCCATTGGAACGACGCCTTCGGCGAGTACCTGGCGATCAACGCCGTCACCAACGACGCGGTCGACCCCCTGTCGCACCAACCCGAGTTCAAGGCGTGCGCGGTCGCCCTGACCAAGGTCGCCGCCGCACCCGATGTGGCCCCCGAACCCGCGGCGGCCGCCGACACACGAGAAGCCGGACAGGAAAACAGCGTGTCACCCGTCGACGCCCTCGCCGCATTGTTCGGCGTAGCAGACGAACCCGCCCCGGAATTCGACGAGCGGGGCCGCTCCTACCTCGCCGGCATGCTGGCCGGATTGCGGTCCGAAGCCGGCCGCCGCGCCGGCGGCGTGCCCACGCTGCCCGTCAGCGCGCCGTTCGACACCCGCACCCGGCTATGGGTGGACGGCGTTCTCGCCGGGATGTTCGCCCGCAGCGAAGGGCCCGGTTCGACGCCGGAATTCCCCAACCCATCGCCCGGCGGCACCCCCACCGGCCCAGGGCCCCAAGCGGATTCGGCGCCCAAACGTGGGCCGGTCGTGGTGTTGTGGGCCTCCCAGACCGGGAACGCGGAGGAGCTCGCCGCCGACGCCGCCGCGCAATTGGGCGAGGCCGGCGTGCCGGTCGCGTTGCACGGCATGGACGACTTCCCCGCGGCGCAGCTCCCGACGACGCGGGAGCTGCTGCTGATCACCAGCACCACCGGCGACGGCGATCCCCCGGACAACGGCGCCGCCCTGTGGCGGGCGCTGACTTCCGACAGCGCACCACGATTCACCGACACCCGGTATGCCGTTCTCGCACTGGGCGATTCGAACTACGATGACTACTGCGGTCATGGGCGCAAGCTCGATGAGCGCCTAGCCGAGCTGGGCGCAACCCGCATCGTCGAGCGGGTCGACTGCGAACCCGACTACGAGGACGCGGCGGCCACCTGGCTGAGCAGGGTCATCCAAGCGCTGGCCCGCACCCCGGCGCGGGCGGGTCGCGACGGCGGCGCGACCGCGGCCGCGTCCACGCCGACCCGGCCGGCCAACGGCTCCCAGGCGGTCGGGTACACCAAGAAGCATCCCCTGATCACCGACATGGCCCGCAACATCAAGCTGGGCCAGCCGCAATCGGCAAAGGATGTGCGGCAGTTGGTCTTCCGCGTGCCGGAGGGCTCGATCAGCTACGAGGCCGGCGACGCGCTCGGGGTGTGGCCGCGCAACAGCGATCGGCTGGTCGACGAATGGCTGTCTGTCACCGGACTGGACGGGCAGACCCCGGTCGAGGTTGGCGAGCACGGCTTGATGTCGTTGCGCTCGGCGCTGACCGAGCGCATCGAGATCGCCCACATCAGCCGGGACCTGGTGCGCTTCGTGCAGGAGCGCACCGGCGACGCGAAACTCGCCGAGCTGCTCAAGCCCGAAAACAGGGCGGACCTGAGCAATTGGGCATGGGGGCGCCAGTCCATCGACCTGCTGGCACAGCTGCCCGTCTACGCATCGGCCCACGAGTGGCTCAGGGTCCTCAAACGCCTTCAGCCGCGCCTGTACTCGATCTCGTCGAGCCCCAAGGAGTGCCCCGCCGAAGTCCACCTGACGGTATCGCCGGTGCGCTACAACTTCCAGGGCGTCCCGCGCCGCGGGGTCTGCTCGACCTACCTCGCCGACCGCTCCCCGGGCGATCGCGTCGCCGTCTTCCTGCAGCAGTCGAGCAACTTCCGGCCGCCCAGTGACCCGGACACGCCGATGATCATGATCGGTCCGGGCACCGGCATCGCGCCCTTCCGCGGCTTCCTGCAGGAACGCCGCGCCCTCGGGCACACCGGCCCCAACTGGCTGTTCTTCGGCGAACAGCACGCCGCCACCGACTTCTACTACCGCGACGAGATCGAGCAGATGCGGGCCGAAGGGCTGCTGACCGAACTGGACCTGGCGTTCTCGAGGGACCAGCGCGAAAAGGTCTACGTGCAGCACCTGATGCGCAATCGCGGGGCCCAGCTGTGGCGCTGGCTGCAGGACGGCGCGCAGCTGTACGTCTGCGGTAACGCCGATCCCATGGCCAAGGATGTCGACCGCGCGCTCTGCGACATCGCGGCCGCGCACGGCAACCTCGAGCCGGACGCGGCGAGGGCCTACGTCCAATCCCTGGGCGCCGACAAGCGCTACCACCGCGACGTCTACTGAAGCCCACCCGCCGGCCTTTAATACGACGGAAACATCGCACACCCGCCGCCGAAACATCCCCGTCGCAGCATTGCCTCAGCTGGTTGCGTCGAGGAGGAACCATGGGCGTGGCTCGGGAGTGCGATGGGCCCGATCGGGTCATGAAAAGCGTCTGCCCGCTGCGGTGCCGGCTGCGTCCCGAAGGCCGGGCGTCGGCCACCGGCCAGGTCGCTTGGGCCGGGCTGCCGGTCAACCTCGACATGGCGTTCTCGCGGGAGCAGCGCGACAAGGTCTACGTGCAACACGTGATGCGCAGGCAGGGCAGCCAGCTGTGGCGGTGGGTGCACGGCGACCCCCAAGTCTGCGTCTGCGAAGCCGCGGCCGAGGACGAGCACCTCACCAGCAGCAACAGTTAACACCGGCGGTCTGGGCCGACGTGTTCGTCGCGGACGTTGACGGTGTCACCGACTCCGCGGAACGGGCTGTCCATACACGGCGACCACGACGGTGCGGTCCGGGCTGTTGTCTGACCACACGCCGATCGCGGTGTTGGCGCAGTCGCGGATGATCGCCATGTCGTCGGGGTTGTAGTACCACTGGTTGACCAGCTCGAGGCTGCTGATGGCGATGGCCGGATTGATCGCCACCGTCTCGGCCGCCTTGCCGTTGAAGCCCGCGGCGTTGGCGCGGTCCTGCGGTGTTGATCCGTCAGATCCCATGTCATCGTTGATGTTTCGGTTGCCGATCATGTCCTCCGCGTGCCATTCGGCGGCCAGCGTCAGCGCATTGTTTCTGATGACGTCGTTCGTGCAGCCCGCCTGGTGCTGCAGGGTGTAGACGGCGGAGACGACGGCGCTGTTGAGCCTCTTGTTGTCGGCATGCGCGGCGGGAGCGCCCAGCACCGCTGCGCCCAAACCGCTTGCGACGATAGACACCAGCTGCGCGGCGCGCGGAGCCCGGACGGACATTCGTGGCCTCCGATCACACCGGGTCGAAACGCGAAACCAGCCAGCGACCGTTGAGCTTGTCCAGCGTGACCCGAACGACAGGCTGGGTATCCGTGGGAGCGCCCTCGCCGATCGTCACGGTTTGGTCGACGAACAACACCACCACGGCGTGATTGCCTGTCGCCGAGACCGAGGCCGCCGCGTTGACCTTGGCCGTCGACGAGATGTGCTTTTCTTTGGCTCCCGGAATGACGACCTGCCGCGTCAGCTCGGCGTAGGCATCCTTGAACTCGCCGGTGAGCCGTTCGCGCGCCGCGCCCAGGTCCTTTTCTACCGAGTCCGCCTTGTAGGACAGCAAGACCACCGTGTCTTCGCTGGCCGCACGCACCGATTCGGAACGGGCTCGCGCGAGGTCGTCGGCCGAACCGGCGACCCACCTGAAGTAGCCCGCCGCGATCGCCAGCACCAACGCGACCGCGGGCAGGACACCAATCGCGAACACGCGCGTCCACGCGATCGGCCGCCTTTCCCGGCGGTCATCGGGCTCGTCATCGGGCGCCTCGTCGGTGTCGATGGCGTCCGAATCCCGGTGCGTGGTGCCGTCTTTGTCCTCATCGAGCGCTGTAGCCTCGATGCTTTCGGTCGTCTCGCCGAGAGTCGTCATGGCACGAACACCACGTTGGACACCTTGGCGTCTTTGGCGCCGACCGACCGGACCTCGATTCTCATCCGCCACTCCCGCGGCGCCTCCTCACCGCCGGCGGTTCGGGACTTGACGGCGACCGCGACCAGCACCTGGGCCGAATCGCCGCGCTGAGATTCCAGCCCGGCGTCGGTGACCGTACCTTCGGATTTCGACTGCGCCGCCTTCACGACCTCGACGAACGGCTTGGACCGTTGCTCGAAATCGTCGCGGAAGGCGCCGGTGGACAGGTCGAGGATCCGTTGCACGTCGGCGTCGGCCTCGGTGTAGTTGATGGTCGTGAGGTTGACCGCACCCTGGCGAGCGACCTGAACGTATAAGTCGCGCTTGGCTTTAGCCTCACGTTCTTGGTAGGCCCGGTAACCCAGCCAGCCGGTTAATCCGGCGAGCGCCACCACGAGCGCCGCGCTCACCACGACCGCAGCTGCCGTGCGCGAGAGCCGAGGGGTGGCCCGCCGCCGCCAGCGCGCCGGCCGCCTCCCGGATGTCGGCTGCTCGTCCCCTTCGACGTCGGGGGTGTCAGGCTCAGTGGATTGTTCGGCCATGTTGCTCCTTCGATGCTTATGGCTGTGGGACTAAAAGGGATTGCCAGTCCTTGGCGCGCGGATGCGCCAGGTCGGCTTCGGTGTAGCGGCGCCCATCGGGGCCGATGTAGTCACCGGTGGCCGGGTCATACGTCGCGACGGCGAGGGGTGGCGGCGGGGCGGACGCCGGCGCGGTTCCCCGCGGGGGCGGCAGCCGGGGGTCTTGTCCCGGCGGATACATCGGAACGCCCTGCCCGCTGTAGGTGGCGTTGGGGTCTCCCTTCCAGTTGTAGCCGTCGTTGAGGGGCACGTACTCCTCGTCGCTTTCACACAGCTCGATCGTCGGCGCGCGTTTCCACGGCTTTGCCTCACACGGAATGTTGCGCACCCCACGAACATTGAACTCGGAATCCTGCGGCACTCGGCAGAACAGGTCCGCGGCGGGCCGGTCCGGAGCGTCGACGCTGGCCGGCGACCGGCGCTGCGTCGGCGGCAGGTACCCGGTCGTGCACGGCGGCGGCAGGTTGATGTTGAGGTTGAAGTCCAACTGGGCACCCCGATACTCCTGCTTGGTGTTGGAGCTGGGCACCACGATTGCCGCCATGGCCGCGATGCCTTGCGGCAACAGCACCAGCAGTTGTTCGATGTCGTGGCGATACACGACGGCGATGTCGCCGAGGCTCACGAGGTTGGCGAACAGGACCGGGACCGCGGGCGTCACCCGGTCGAATAGCGCGCGACCCTCCTCCAGCCCGGACGTGCCCTGCGTCAACAGGTCTCGCAACGCCGCGTCCTGCGCCTTGAACTGTGCCGTGATCGCGGCGGTTCGATTGGCCCACGTGGCGATCGCGTCCGATGTCTGCACCTGGGACTCGAGCACCGCCGGGGACCGGTCAATCAGGGCGGCGAGCGGGTCGGTGGTCCGGCCGCCGGCAATGGCCAGCGCGGTCGACCCATCGACGATCCGGGACAGCTCCGGTCCGAGGCCGCTGACCGCGCGGTTGGACTCGTCGATCACCGTGCGCAGGTTGTCCCGCGGAATCGCCTGCAGCGCACGGTTGGTCATGTCGAGTAGCTGTCCGATGTCGACGGGCACGTCGACGTGACCCGCGGGAATGACATCGCCGGCGCGCAGCTGCCGGAAGTGTTCCCCATCCTTGCCCGGCGGCGGGGTCAGTTCGATGTACTGTTCGCCGATTGCCGAACGGCTGTGCACCGATGCCTGGACGTCGGCGGGCACCTTGACCCCGGATCTCAGTGCGAGCACCGCCCGCACCCCGGTGGCGGTGACTTCGACCGACTTGACCTTGCCCACATCGGTGCCGCGATAGGTGACGACCGAAGTCTGGTAGAGACCACCCGACCGGGGCAGGTCGACCGCGACGTTGTACTCGCCGATCCCGAACAGCGTCGCGGGCAGTCTCATGAAATTGAATGCCATTGCGCCACAGGACACCACGGTCACCAACGTCAAGATCGACAGCTGGATCCACGTGCGGCGGTTCAGGCGCAGCATTCAGTATCCCCCGAAGTGGTACGGATAGGTCAGGGGGTTGCCGCCTGTGACGGGGCTCGGCTGCATGCCTATCGTGCGTCCCCACTGCAGTTCGAGTTGGGTGAGATTGCCTTCCCACCGGGAGCCGGTGAAAAGCCCTTGGTCGATGCGGCTCAGCGTCAAGTCGACGACCAGGGTGAGGTTGGCGTAGTCGCCGCGGAACCAGTTCCGCGCTGTGGATGCCGGCCACGGATACGCGACCAAGCCGTCCAGGCCCCTGGTGAGCGACGGTCCGGCGTCGGCGAGCGATCGCAGCACGGGTGCGATATTGCGCAGGTTGTTCACCAGAGATTCCTTGCTCTGATGGATGGTGTCGGCCGCGAGCGCGCTGAACTTGCCGAGCTGATCGATGGCATCGGCGATCTTGGTGCGCTCATCGGCCAGCACCGCGAGGGCTTTCGGCACGGTTGTCAACGCCTTGTCGACAACGAAATCTTTGGCGGCGACCTGGCCGGTCAGCGAGTTGAGGTTTTCCGCTGCCGCGATGATGTCGTCGGTCTGGGCGTTGGTGCCGGCGATGAACTGGTCGAGCTGGCTCAGCAGGCTGCGCATGTCGTTTTCGCGACCGGCGAAGGCCTTGGCGAGCGCCTGGGTGATTTCCTGCAGCTGACCAAGTCCCCCGCCGTTGAGCAGGATTGAGACTGATGCCAGGGTCTGCTCGGTGGTCGGATACATGCTCGCGCGCGATAACGAGATCACCGACCCGTTCTGCAGTTCGCCCACGGGCGGCTCGTCCTTGGGCGCCGCGAGTTCGATGTGCATCGAACCGAGCAGGCTGGTCTGCCCGAGCTTGGCGGTCGAATTCGCCGGCAGGTGCACGTCGCCGTTGATGCGCATGGTCACCAGCGCATGCCAGTCTTGGAGTTCGATCTTGGTGACGTTGCCGACGTTGACGTCGTCGACCCGGACCCGGGTGTTCTCCTGGATGGTCACGACGTCGGGCATTTGCGCCTGGATCGTGTAGGAACCCGGTCCTCCGCCGGCGGTACCCGGCAGGGTGAACGAATTCAGGCCCTTCCAACCGCAGCCCGGGAGGGCGACGAGGAACACGCCGGAGCACACCGCGGCTATCGCGCGTCTCACGATGTCCCCGTAGGAAGCATCAGGTCCCGCAGCACTTGTGTCGAGCTGACCGTGCCGTCCGGCGACGGAGGCGCCTCGGGGGGCTGTGGCACCTCGACGGGCGCCGGCGGCGCCGCATCCGGTGGCGGTGTGGCGTCCGGCGCGTAGCCGGGCCGCAACCGGTCCTCGCTGTAAGTGATTTCGTTCGGCCGGGCCTGCGTACCGACGAACGGGTTGAGGCCGAACGGAAGGTAGTTGTAGATGCGGTTTTTGATGATCGGGTTGATGTACTGCAGGCAGAGCTTGGAGACCCGGTCCAGGCGCAGCCGGGAGGCCGCTTCGATCGAGCTGCAGATCCACTGCGGAATGTCGGCGAAGTTGTTCAATGCCATGATGCCGGTCATCGCGCTCTGCGCCGGCTGGTAGATGTTCAGGAAATTCTGGAACACCGTCGGGGCGATGTGCAGGATCTGCTTGATGTCGGCGCGGCTGTCGTTCAGCGCGGTGGTGATGGACCCCAGCCGGTCGAACGTGACGCCCATGGCTTCCCGGTTCTCAGAAAGGAAGTCACGCAGATCCGTCAGGGCCCCGTCGAGGCCCTTCACCGCGTTCGCCACCTCGCCGGGGGTGTTCGACAGCACCGTGGTCACCCTGGCAAGGTTCTGGTTGAACGAGGCCAGCAGGTCGCTGCTGGAGTAGAGCGCCGACACCAGCAGCTGCAGATTGCGCACGGTGCTGAAGATGTCGTCGGCGTGATCACCCAGCGCCGAAATCGCCTCGGACAGCTTGATGACGGTGTCGCGGGCGGTGTCCCCCTGGCCCCGCAGGTTGTCGGCGGCCGAGTTGATGAACTCACCGACCGAGTTCACGCCGCCCGGCGCGGTGGGCTGCAGCGCCTCCGTCAGCTTCTGCAGCTGCGTGCGGAAGTCGTCCCATTCGACGGGAACGGCGGTGCGGCTCAGCGGGATCGACGCGCCGGAGCTCAACTTGGGCCCCCCGGAGTACGCCGGGACGAGCTGGATCGCTCGGGAGGTCACCAGCGAGGGGGAAAGGATCGCCGCGCGGGCATCGGCGGGGACGGCATACTGCTTGTCCACCGAGAAGGTCACCTTGGAGCTGGCGGGCTGCGGCTCGATCTTGTCCACCACCCCCACCGCCACGCCGAGGATCCGAACCTCGTCGCCGACGAACAGGCCGTTGGCCTCCGCGAAATATGCGGTGTAGGTAGTCCTTTCAACCTCTCGGAGCAACTTCGCGCCGACCAGGAACGAGGCCGCGACGAGCGTCGCGACCAGGCTGACGCCGGTGACTGTCTGCAGGGTGCGTCGCCGCCTCACTGTCCACCGGCCTCTGTGGGTGGGGGCTCCGGCAGCGGGCCGGGCGCGGGACCCGGCGAAGGCGGCTGCGACCAGATCGGGCGCGGTGCGTTCTCCGGCGGCACGGGCGGGGTGCCGGTCGGCGGGTCCACCGACTCCGACGGCAGCCCCTGGCCTGGGTCCAGCAGCCGGTCATACATTCGCGCGTCGATCGTCGGCCCGCTGATCTGACCGGGAATCAGGTTCGCCACGTAGGCCTTGAAAAACGGTCCAGAGCCGAGGCATTCGCCGAACGACATCGCGTAGCGCTTGAACTTCGGCAGGGTCTTCTGCAAATCTTCCTTGCGATTGTCCAGGACTTCGAGCACCCCGTTGAGTTTGCCGAGGGCGGGCTTGAGTCGGGTCCGGTTGTCGTCGACCAGCCCCGAGATCTGGTGTGACACCACCGTGAGGTTGTTCATCAACGCGTCGAGGGAATCGCGTTCGTCCAGCAGCGCGGCGAGCAGCGCGTTGGAATCGGCCACCAGGGTGGCGATCTGCTGGCTGCGCTTGCCGAGCACCCCCGAGACCTTGTTGGCGTTTCCCAACAGGTTGCGCAGCTGCGCGTCGCGGTTGTTGAGGGTTTCGGAGAACCGCGCGACGCCTTGCAGCGCGGGTTTGAGATCTGCCGGTGTCTCCTTGAACGTGTTGGCCAAGGTTGTTAGGGCCGAGGACAATTGGGCGGTATCGAGCCCGCTGATCGTCGTGGTCAGGTCGCCCAGCGCGTCGGGAAGATCGTAGGGCGAGTGAGTGCGTTCCAGCGGAATGGGTCCGTTCAGTTTGCCCTCGCCACGCGAGGTGAGTTCGAGCATCTTGCTGCCCAGCACCGTCTCGGTCTTGATCGCGGCCTCCGTGCGGTCGCCCAGTTCGACGGCTTTGCGCACGGTGAAGGCCACCCTGACCTTGGTGCCCTCCAGCCGGATTTCCGATACCCTGCCGACGCCCAAGCCGGAGACGCGCACCGTGCTACCGGTCTTGATCCCGCCGGCCTCGGAGAAATAGGCGGCATAGTCGTTGGTGTCTTTGACGAATGGCAGCTTGTCGTACTGGAAGGCGGCGACGACCACGCAGGTGACGATCGCGGCACCCATGACTCCGACCAGCGCCGGGCTCCGCCTCCCGAGCGGTTTGATGTTGGGCAACCTCATTGCGGCGTGCACCGCCCGCTGGGCTGGCCGAACAGCTTGACGAAGATCGGGTTGCCCCCTTTGCCGTTGAGCTTGAGCAACACCTCGCAGAAGTAGAAGCCGAAGTAATCTCCGTTCAGCCCCTGCCGGGACAGCACCTGGTAGATGTCGGGCAGCTGCTTGAGCAGGTTGTCGACGTAGTCGCGGTCGGACAACACCTGCCCGGACATGCGATCGGTCTCGCGCACTACGTCCTTGATCGGCTGGCGGGCCTGGGCGAGTAGATCCGCGACCGAGCCGGAGGCGGCGTTGATGTAGGCCAGCCCGGTGGAGATGTCGTCCCTGCGCTGCGCCAAGCCATTGACGAACTGGGACAGCTTGTCCAGGCCGTCGGAGAATTCGTGGTCGCGCGCGGCGAAGGTGTGCAGCACCGTGTTCAGATTGTTGATCAGCTCACCGATCAGCTCGCTGCGCCCGGCCAGCGTCGAGGTCAGCACCGAGGTCTGCGCCAGCACCGAGGCGAGGGTGCCGCCCTGGCCCTGGAAAATCCGCAGCAGTTCGCCGGACAAAGCGTTGACCTGATCGGGATCCAGCGCGCGGAACAACGGCCGAAAGCCGCCGATCAAGGCGTCGACGTCCAGGGCGGGTGACGTACGCGCCAGTGGAATCGTCGCGGCCGGCGGCAGCCGGCGTGGTGCACCGGGGCCCTCTTCGAGCGCGAGATAGCGGTCACCGATGAGGTTTTCATAGCGCACAACGGCCTTGGTGCCCTCGGTGAGCCGAACACCGTTGTCCACCGCGAAGTCGACGGTGACCGTGCCGTCCCGATGCAGGGTGAGGTCACCGACCTTGCCGACCTCCACCCCGGCGATGCGCACGAAGTTGCCGGATTTCAGGCCGGAGACGTTCGTGAAGACCGCTCGGTAGCCGGTGCGGTCCTCGAAGCGCAACTGCCCGAACACGGCGATGAGCGTGAACGTGAATACCAGGCAGACCGCCGTGAATATTCCGACGCGCGCAATGATGCCGGATATCTTTCGTCTTCTCATGGCGGCGGCCGCCCCCCGCGATACCAGTAGTGCGGCGGCTCGGGCGGGTTCTTGGTGGTCGGGAACCAGTTGGCCCACCACGGGTTGCCGGCCGCCACGTTGGTGCGGATCTCATCCGGCGCGGCGCCCCAGCCGGTATCGGTCACCAACGCGCGCACCGGGAAGTTCGCGCTCGGGTCGGGCAGCGAGCCGCAGCTGGGCTTGCCGCCCGGGCCTCCCGTGGCGTTGACCTTGGGAAGATGTCGCGGGTACCGGTACGGGTCGTCGCCGAACAGCAGCGCGGCATCGAGGATGACCGAGTAACCGTTGCCGCCCAACGCGTCCCGGCCGCCGTGGTCGACATACCATTGCGCGCCCTGGAACAGGCACGTGTACGTCGGCGAGTACTTGTTCAGCAGGGCGGTGGTCGAATCGAGCAGGTCCAGGGACCGCACGATGTTGGCTTCATTTCTGCCGATGACGTTGATGCCGGTCTGGCTGAAGCCCGCGGCCGACAACAGCAATGAGTCCAGCGCCTGCTGGTTGTCGGTGAGCGTCTTGCTGGTGGTGGCCGCCGAGTCGAGAACCGACAGGATATCCTGCGCCGCGGTGGAGTAGGCGGCCGTCGTCCTACCGAACAGTCGCCAGTCGCGGTGGACGGTTTCCATTCGCGGGTTGACGGTCAGCAGCAGGTTATTCGCATCGGTGATCGCTTGTCCGATCCGTTCGCCCTTGCCCCGCAACGACTCCGAAAAGGCCGACAAGATCGCGTTGAGCTTCGCCGGATCGAGGGCCTTGATCACCGCCTGCAGGTTCTCGAAGACCGTATTGACTTCGACGGTGACATTTCGCGAGTGCAGCACCGCACCGGACTTCAGCGGTGTCAGGCTGGCGTGCTCCGGCACGATGAGATCGACGTACTTGGACCCGAAAGCGGTGGTCGACTTGATCTCGGCCTCGAGGTTGCTGGGCAGGTACTTGAACGGGCCCGGGTCCATCTTCAGCTGCAGCTGAGCCGCTTTCACGTCGGTGCCGATGGAGGCGACCTGGCCGACCTGCACCCCCCGCAGCTTGACCTTGGCGCCCTGTTCCATCACCAGACCCGCCCGATCGGATACAAGCGTGAGCGGGATGAAGTCCTGGAACTTGCCGGAGAATGACGCAGCGGTCAGCGCGATCAGTATTCCGACGACGATGAACAGCGTCGGCGCCCACCATATCGGATCGACCTTGCCGCTGCGCACCCTGTTGTCCGGTCGCGATCCGTGGCCTCCGTGATTGCTCACGTCCTCACCCCGACAGGTTGAAGTTGCCGGACTGACCGTAAATGGACAGCGAAATCATCAGGCAGACAAAGGCGGTGACGATCATCGAGGACCGCACCGAACGACCGACCGCCTCCCCCACGCCGGCGGGACCACCCGTCGCGGTAAAGCCGTAGTAGGTGTGCACGACCATGACGCCCGCGGCCATCGTCAGCGCCGCCAGGAAAGACCAGAAGAGGTCGGTGGGACGCAAGAACGTTGAGAAGTAATGCTCGTAGACGCCACGCGACTGGCCGTAGATGTAGATGGTGCCGAACTTGGCGGCGAAAAACGACATCAGCACGGCGACGGCGTACAGCGGAATGACGACCAGGACGCCGGCGATGATTCGGGTCGAGGAGAGATAGGTGATCGCGCGGATGCCCATGACTTCCAGCGCGTCGATCTCCTCGTTGATGCGCATCGCGCCCAGCTGGGCGGTGGTGCCGGCACCGATTGTGGCGGCCAGCGCCACCCCGGCCGTGCACGGCGCGATCATGCGCACGTTGAAGAACGCCGACAGAAACCCGGTCAGCGCCTCGACCCCGATGTTGGACAACGTGTCATAGCCCTGCACCGCCACCAGTGCGCCGGTCGTCAGGGTCAGGAACCCGATGATGCCCACGGTGCCCCCGATCACCGCCAACGCGCCCGACCCCATGCCCATTTCCGCGATCAGCCGCAGCACCTCTCCGGGGTAGCGCCGCACCGCATCCCCGGTCGCGGCCAACGATTTCCCGTAAAACTCGGTCTGCTCGCCCAGCCTGCGGGTGGCGGCCACCAGCCTGGGTCCAAGTGTCGCGAACCACGTTGGCTCACTTGCCGCTTCGGTCATTTGGCGGTCACCTTGACGCCGAGCGCGGTGACGACGATGTTGATGAAGAACAGGGCCATGAAGGAAAACACCACAGTCTCGTTCACCGCGTTGCCGACTCCGGTGGGGCCACCGCCCACCGACAGGCCCTTGTAGCAGGCGATCAGACCCGCGGACAACCCGAACAGCGTCGCCTTGATGAGCGAGATCACCACCTGCGGTAGCCCGGTGACCAACGTCATCCCCGCGATGAAGGCGCCGGGCGTGACGTGTTGAACGAAGACGACGAAGATGTAGCTGCCCGTTAAGCCGGTGACGGCGACCACCGAGTAGAGCAACAACGCGACGAACGTCGCCGCGATGATCCGCGGAACCACCAGCGCCTTAACCGGATTGACGCCGATCACTTTCATCGCGTCAATCTCCTCGCGAATGGTGCGGGCGCCCAGGTCGGCGCACATCGCGGTCGATCCTGCGCCGGCGACGGCCATGGCGGTGACGACCGGCCCCACCTGGGTCACCGAAGCAAGCGCGGCACCCGCGCCCGACAGATCCCCGGCACCGATCTCGACGAGCAGGATGTTGAGCACGAACACGATGAGCACCGTGTAGGGAATCGACAACATGATCGTCGGAAAGATCGAAACCCGCGCGACGAACCAGATCTGCTCGAGCAGCTCGCGCCACGCCCACGGCCCTCGCACCACAGCAACCAGCGATTCGATGCTGAGGATGAAAAACTGACCCAGGGCGTTCATGGGCCGCGCGACGGTCGTGCCGTTCATGGGGTTTCTTCATTCGCCCGGATCGTCCATGCCTCCATGCGCCTCAATCGGCCCCCGTTTACGTGAAAAGAAAACGTCGTGATTAGCGTCGCCGCAAAGGATTAGCGGCGTCCGTCGCGCACTCCGGCCGCACCGCCTGGCTGCACGTAGAAAACACTCGGGAAGCCTAAGTAATATTCCATTGGGGCCGTAGGGTTGAAATCAAGCAGAGGAAATCTGGCGAACTGAGCCAACACTCGTCCTCTCGGCGAAACGGAGAAAGTGGACCCGCCACAACCGACTTCGTTCCGGAACCGGCAGTTCCCAACCGGCGCAATGCGAAGCGATCGCCCCGGCACGGCGCCCGGGCGGCCGATGACAAGCTGGGCGCCCGGCCCACCGCCGCGGGCGCGACGCCCAAGCCCCTGCGGGTGTGAAAGGCGGGCTACCCGTCGATTGCCTCCTGCGCTGCGTCGGGCGGCCGCGCCTTTTGAGCAAGGCGCCCAAGCCGCGCGCCCACCCCGGCCGAGACTTGCCCCCGCACGCTCCGGCGAGGTGAAAAAGCCTGGGTAGAGGGGCGCAGCGCGGGGTCGGGCAAACCGACGCAATGCACGGATGTCCTATAGTGGGGCCTATGCAACAGGCCACATCGCCGCGCCTCGCCCTTACGCGCCGCCCCGCCGTGGATTCTTGTTGTCGTTGTTGTTGTTGATTCCTGACGGCTTCTGACGTTGAAGACCGGCATCGCGCGTTTGCCCAGGAAGAAAAAGGCCATCGAATTCGTAATTCCGGGTAGCCGACGAGCCCCGTACCAACCCGAACCGACACCGCCTAAGGAAGTTTGATGAGCATCGCCGAGGACGTCACCCAGTTGATCGGCAACACGCCTCTGGTCCGGCTGCGCCGGGTCACCGAAGGCGCCGTCGCCGACGTCGTCGCCAAGCTGGAGTCCTTCAACCCGGCAAACAGCGTGAAGGACCGCATCGGGGTCGCGATGCTGGACGCCGCCGAAGAGGCCGGCCTGATCAAGCCCGACACGATCATCCTCGAGCCGACGAGCGGCAACACCGGAATCGCGCTGGCGATGGTGTGCGCGGCGCGCGGCTACCGGTGCGTTCTGACCATGCCCGACACCATGAGCACCGAACGGCGCATGCTGCTGCGCGCCTACGGCGCCGACCTCGTGCTGACCCCGGGGGCAGAGGGCATGCCGGGCGCGATCGCCAAGGCCGAGGAACTGGCCAAGACCGACCAGCGGTATTTCGTGCCCCAGCAGTTCGAGAACCCGGCCAACCCGGCGATCCACCGCGCGACGACCGCCGAGGAGGTGTGGCGCGACACCGACGGCAAGGTCGACATCTTCGTGGCCGGCGTCGGCACCGGCGGCACCATCACCGGTGTCGCTCAGGTGATCAAGGAGCGCAAGCCGTCGGCGCAGTTCGTCGCGGTGGAACCGGCCGCTTCCCCGGTGCTGTCCGGTGGCCAGAAGGGACCCCACCCCATCCAGGGCATCGGGGCCGGATTCGTCCCGCCGGTGCTGGACATGGACCTTGTCGACGAGGTTGTCGCCGTCGGCAACGAGGAGTCGCTCGCCATGGCGCGGCGGCTGGCCCGCGAGGAGGGATTGCTGTCCGGCATCTCATCCGGGGCGGCCGTGGTGGCGGCCCTGCAGGTCGCCCGCCGGCCCGAGAACGCCGGCAAGCTCGTGGTGGTCGTGCTGCCCAGCTTCGGTGAGCGCTACCTGAGCACGCCCCTGTTCGCCGACCTGGCCGACTGACCATGCTCGCGGCCATACGTCGGGACATTCGGGCGGCCAGGGAACGGGACCCCGCCAAGCCCACCACGCTGGAGGTGGTCCTCGCCTACCCGGGCGTGCACGCGATCTGGAGCCACCGGATCAGCCACTGGCTGTGGCGGCGCGGCGCCAGGGTGTCCGCGCGGACATTGGCGGAATTCACCCGCATCGTCACCGGTGTCGACATCCACCCCGGTGCCGTCCTCGGGCCGGGCCTGTTCATCGACCACGCGACCGGCGTGGTGATCGGGGAAACCGCCGAGGTGGGCGAGGACGTCCACATGTATCACGGCGTCACCCTCGGCGGCAGCGGCGCGGAGACCGGAAAACGCCACCCGACCGTCGGCGACCGGGTGACCATCGGCGCCGGGGCCAAAGTCCTCGGCGCGATCAAGATCGGCGACGACAGCCGGATCGGCGCCAACGCCGTGGTGGTCAAGCCGGTGCCGTCGGGCTCGGTGGTGGTCGGCGTCCCCGGCCAGGTCATTAGCCGCGCCGGACGGGGCACCCCCGACGACTCGATGATGCCCGACCTCGTCGGCGTCAGCCTGCAGTCCCTGCTCACGAGGGTGGCCAAGCTGGAGGCGCAGAACGACGGGCAGCAAAATGGCCGGGTGATCCGGCCCCCCGAGGCCGGGGTGTGGCACGGCGAGGACTTCTCCATCTGAGTTTGCGTGTCGGGCCTTCGGATGTTCTTCAAGGTGCGTTAACCGGAATCGGCGCTACGGTGGCGTGATGAGCGATCCCTGCACGCCGCGGATCCCGGCGGCGCTGGCCGCCCCGAGCCTGAATCGCGGGGTGGGCTTCACCCACGAGCAGCGACGACGGTTGGGGCTCACCGGCAGGCTTCCGTCGGCGGTGCTCACTCGACGAGCAAGCCGACCGGGTGTGGCACCAATTGCAAAGCCTGGCAACGGATCTGGGCCGTAACCTGCTCCTCGAGCAACTGCACTACCGCCACGAGCTGCTGTACTACAAGGTACTCGAGGACCATCTGACCGAGCTGATGCCGGTGGTCTACACGCCCACGGTCGGTGAGGCCATTCAACGCTTCTCCGACGAATACCGCGGGCAGCGTGGGCTTTTCTTGAGCATCGACGAGCCGGACGAGATCGCCGAGGCGTTCCGCACCTGGTTTGGGGCCCGACGATGTCGACCTGATCGTATGTACCGACGCCGAAGCCATTTTGGGGATCGGCGATTGGGGCGTGAGCGGAATCCAAATCGCCGTGGGCAAATTGGCGCTCTACACCGCCGGCGGCGGCATCGATCCCCGCCGTTGCCTGGCGGTGTCACTCGATGTCGGGACCGACAACGAACAGCTGCTGCAGGATCCATTCTATCTCGGCAATCGCCACGCCCGGCGCCGCGGCGAGGAGTACGACGAATTCATCAGGCGCTACATCGAGACCGCGCACCAAATGTTTCCGCACGCGATCCTGCATTTCGAGGACTTCGGGCCGCTCAACGCCCGCCGGATCCTGCACACCTACGGCGACCGCTACTGCGTGTTCAACGACGACGTGCAGGGCACCGGCGCGGTGGTCGTGGCGGCGGTGTACGGCGGGTGTCATGTCACCGGGGTCCCGCTGCGCGACCAGAAGGTGATCGTCTTCGGCGCCGGGACCGCGGGGATCGGCGTGGCCGACCAGATCCGCGACGCGATGATCGCCGACGGCGCCACCGCCGAGCAGGCCGCGTCGCAGATCTGGCCGATCGACAAGCAGGGCCTGCTCTTCGACGACATGGACGACCTGCGCGATTTTCAGGTGCCCTACGCCAAGAACCGCCAACGGCTGGGTGTGGGTGCCGGCGCTCGCGTCGGCCTGGTGGACGCGATCAAGCTGGCGTCACCCACCATTCTGTTGGGCTCGTCGACGGTGTTCGGCGCGTTCGACCAGCAGGTCATCGAGGCGATGACCGCATCCTGCGAGCGGCCGATGATCTTCCCGCTGTCCAACCCCACGTCCCGCATGGAGGCCATGCCGGCCGACGTGCTGCGGTGGTCGGCGGGCAGGGCGCTGATCACCACCGGAACTCCGGTCGCCCCGGTCGATTACGACGGCACCACCTACACCATCGGCCAGGCGAACAACGTGCTGGTGTTCCCCGGGATCGGGCTGGGCATCATCGTCGCCCGGGCCAGGCTGGTCACCCCGGGCATGCTGCAGGCGGCGGCGAGAGCCATTGTGCGCCACGCTAATCCGACCAATGCCAGCGACTCTTTGTTGCCGGATGTGCGGAACCTGCGCGACATTTCCGCGGCGGTCGCCGAGGCGGTCTATCACGCCGCCGTCGACGACGGGGTGGCCACCAGCACCCACCCCGACGTCCGGCAGGCCGTCCTCGACACCATGTGGCGGCCCGTCTACGACTAGGCCCATGGTGGCGACCCGCCTCGCCCGGCACCGCCGCCCTCGCGATCGCCACTGGCCCATGGTGGCGACCCGCCTCGCCCGGCACCGCCGCCCTCGCGATCGCCACTGGCCCATGGTGGCGACCCGCCTCGCCCGGCACCGCCGCCCTCGCGATCGCCACTGGCCCATGGTGGCGACCGCTACCAGGCGCCCGCCGGGTCGTTGGGATGCGCGGTCAGCGGTGTGGTTTCCACGCCCATCCACGGGCGCAGCGGTAGCGATTCCAGGATCGCCTCCATTCCCTCGGCGTCCGGGGCGCGCCAGAGCCCCAGCGCGCGGGGCTCCCCGGGCTTGGGCAGCAGCATCCACAGCCGTTCCAGGTGCCCATGGTCGGCGAGCTCGCGGGCTCGCTCGGCCTCCCGGGACACGGCGTCGCTGACCACGTCCGGCGCGACGCCGCGCGGGACGCCGATGGTGATCGTCGTCAGGAACTCCGCGGCCCCGCCCGGGCCCTGCTCCGCGCGCCCGGCCGGATCGTTCGGGTGAGCGGTCAGCACCGTCGCCCGGTCGGTGCGCCAGATCCGCAGCGGCATCGAGGCGAGCACCTCCTCGAGTTGGTCCTCGTGGTCGGCCGCGAACAGGCCAAGAGTGCGCCATTCGCCGGGCTGCAGCGGCGGTCGCCACAGGCGCAACAGGATGCCGCGCGCGGCCAGCTCGCGGGAACAGGCGGCCTCGCGCGCCCGGACGTCGTCGACGACGTCCGCCGGGGTTCCCTTCGGCACTTGCGTGGTCATGGTGACGAGGAATTCCATGAACCCTCCTATTGAGCTGTGCTCACAGTAAATTCACGGTGCGTCGGGCGCCAGCGGACGCCATGCGGTCGCGGGGAGGTTAAATCCTGCAAGGCGAGTGTGGGCCGGTGGCTGGGTCCGGGCGATGTTGCCGCCCCTGGACGCACACGCAGGGCCCTTGGCTCCCCCGCCTGGACTCGAACCAGGAACCTATCGGTTAACAGCCGAACGCTCTGCCAATTGAGCTACAGGGGATCAACACGATCGCGGGACGACTCTAGCGTACTGGTTTGACCGCGCCCAACTAGCAGGATACGGCGATCGACCGCGCACGCACCCGCCCGAGTGAGGCAGGATGGAGTCATCGATCGTCGGGAGGAACGCTTTGATCCGGTATGTCGTGGTGCTGGGACTGGGTTACGTGCTGGGCTCCAAGGCCGGGCGTCGCCGATACGAGCAGATCGTCGGCACTTATCGCGCCCTGACCAGCAGTCCCATGACCAAGTCGATGATCGAAGGGGGCCGCCGCAAGGTCGCCAACCGGATCTCACCCGATGCCGGATTCGTGACGCTGGCCGAGATCGACGAGCAGACGGCTGTCATGGACCGAGGTGAGGAGCGGCCCGCCGAGCCGGCCCTCACACCGTCAGATCGTCCCCGCTAGCCTGCTCCAAAAGGCTGCGCCGGTAGGCCTCCATGGCGACCAGGTCGCCGAACAGCGCGTGGTACTCGTCGCCCTGCTCGATCGGCGACATGCGCTGCAGCTTGGACTTGACCTCGGCGATCTGCCGGCCCATCCAGACTTCCTGCAGGCGGGCCAGCACCCCGGCGATGTAGCGCGGTAGCTTCTCCTCGTCGACCGCGACGGACTCCACCCCCAGCTCGCTGATCAGCCCCGCGGTCAGCGCCGATGTGGTCCGCTGGCGCACCGCGTCGATCCACTCCCCCCCGGTCAGCCCGGTGGAGGTGCCGCCCGCGCCCTCGATGGCCGCGCGCACAGCCGCGTAGCCGGGATGGGTGAAGCTCTCGACGGGGAGGGTGTCGAACACCGGGCCGGCCAGCGCCGGGTATTGCAGCGCCGACTTGAGCGCCTCCCGCTGCGGCCACAGGATGGGATCGCGCGGGTCGGGACGGGCGGCGGCCTCGGCCGGGGCCGCCGGCTGGCGCTCGGGTCGCCGGGGCCGGTCTGTTCCGGGGCCCGCCCGAACCGGGGACCTGGACTTTTTGGCCTCAGTCCGCACGCGGTCGATGACTTGCGGGACGTCGTCCCAGCCGACCCAGCCGGCGAGCTGGCGGGCGTACTCGTCGCGCAGCGTGGGGTCCTTGATCTGGCTCACCATGGGCACGCACCGGCGCAGCGCGGTGACCCTGCCCTCGGCACTGTCCAGGTCCGTTTCGGCCAGCGTGGTGCGAATGGCGAACTCGAACAACGGCGTTCGCCGCGCGACCAGGTCGCGCAGCGCGGCGTCGCCAGCCTTCAGCCGCAGGTCACAGGGGTCCATGCCATCCGGTGCGACGGCGACGAAGGACTGTCCGGCCAGGTTCTGCTCGCCGCCGAACGCCTTGATCGCGGCGGCGCGACCGGCCGCGTCGCCGTCGAAGACGTAGATCAGCTCGCCGCGAAAGAAGCTGTCGTCCATCATCAGCCTGCGCAGCATGGCCAGGTGCTCGTCGCCGAACGCGGTGCCGCACGAGGCGACGGCGGTGGTGACCCCGGCCAGGTGCATCGCCATCACGTCGGTGTAGCCCTCGACGACGACGGCCTGGTGGCCCTTGGCGATGTCGCGCTTGGCCAGGTCGATGCCGAACATCACCGCCGACTTCTTGTACAGCAGGGTCTCGGGCGTGTTGATGTACTTCGCTTCCATCGGGTCGTCGTCGAACAGCCGGCGGGCCCCGAACCCGATCACCTCGCCCGCCGACGTGCGGATGGGCCACAACAGGCGCCGGTGGAAGCGGTCCATCGGGCCGCGGCGCCCCTCCCGGGACAGGCCGGCCGCCTCCAGCTCCTTGAACTCGAAACCCTTGCGCTGCAGGTGTTTGGTCAGCGAGTCCCACCCGGAGGGGGCGAACCCGCAGCCGAAGTGGCGGGCCGCCGCGGCGTCGAAGTTCCGCTCCTCCAGGTAGCGGCGGGCCGGCGCCGCCTCGTCGGACTCCAGCGCCGCCGCGTAGAACTCGGCCGCGGCCGCGTTGGCCGCGACGAGGCGGCTGCGGCTGCCGCGGTCGCGCTGCACGCTGGTGGCCGGGCCGGTGTAGCTGATGGTGTGGCCCACCCGGTCGGCGAGCAGTTCGACCGCCTCGACGAAGCTGACGTGCTCGATCTTCTGGACGAACGCGTACACGTCGCCGCCCTCGCCGCAGCCGAAGCAGTGGAAGTGGCCGTGGTTGGGGCGGACGTGGAAGGACGGCGATTTCTCGTTGTGGAAGGGGCACAGGCCCTTCAGCGAATCGGCGCCGGCGCGGCGCAACTGCACGTAGTCGCCGACGACGTCCTCGATGCGGGCCCGTTCGCGGATGGCGGCGATATCGCGATCAGAGATCCGGCCGGCCATCGGCCCAGTGTAGGACGCCGGCTGCGTCAGCTCGCCCCGATGACCCCACACGCGATCCGATCCATCGCGCCGTCGGTGTTTTGCGCGCCGTGGATCATCAGGGCGGTCTTGTCGCCCGCCAGCAGCTGGTCTTTGGTGAACGCGTCGGTGGTGGTCACCAGATACGCCGAACCGTCCTGGCGGACCTCGAGCATGGTCAGGTCGCCGCTCTCGGGCATCCCGGTGTGCCCGGGAGCCTGGAAGTGCCCGCCGGCGGACAGGAAGTTTCCGGGCGGGCCCCCGGTCGGGGCAACCGAGTTGGGCTCACACTTGCCGACCGCGTGCACGTGCATGTCGTGGAAGCCGGGCGCCAGGATCCCGGCGGCGACGGTCTTGACCGTCACGGTGGCATAGCCGTTGCTGAAATCGAAGGTGGCCGTGGCGACTTCCTTCCCGTCGGCCGTTTTCAGGTTCGCGGT
The DNA here is from genome assembly GCF_900157385.1 of Mycobacterium terramassiliense. Lineage (GTDB taxonomy): Bacteria > Actinomycetota > Actinomycetes > Mycobacteriales > Mycobacteriaceae > Mycobacterium > Mycobacterium terramassiliense. The sequence goes on along the minus strand of NZ_LT717701.1, from coordinate 2,519,213 downwards.
GAGCGTTCCCGCGGCGGGCGCCGGGCTCGACGCCGTCGATGTGCCCGGGGAAGCGCTCTGGACCGGGGGCGTGGTGCCGGTCTGGCTGGTCGCGTGCTGGGGCGAACTGCAGGCCGTCACGGCCACGACGGGCAGCGACAGCAGAACGGCGGCGGCGAGTTTGGTCATGACGGAAGCCTAACGCTTTGCCGTCGTCGGGCTCGTATCGATGCGCTCCAGCCGGCCCTCGGTGTAGGAGGCGATCTGGTCGACGACGACCCGCAGCCGGGCCCGGTCGTCGGCCGCGGTGGTGAACGCCGCGGCGTACACGGGGTCGAGCGTTCCGGGCGCCCCGGCGTACAGCCAGTGCGCCACCCGGTGCACGCGTTCGCGCTGCCGGGCTTGGGTTTCCAGGTGCCGGGGGTCGGACATGATGAACTGCAGCGCCAGTATTTTCAGCAGGGCGACCTCGGCGCGCACCAGGTCGGGCACCGCCAGGTCGGCGCGGTAGCGCACCAACGGCCCGGGGCCGGCGACCGCGCGGGTGGTCGCGATGGCGGCCGAGGCGAACCTGCCCACCAATTCACTGGTCAGGCGCTTGAGCGCGACCGACGCCGCCAGCGTGGCGTCGTACTTGCCGACCGCGGCGACCACGGGCAGGCCCGACAGCCGGCGCGCGGCGGCCATGAAGTCGTCGGCGCTGACCCGCGAGAATTCGCTCTCCCCCAGCTTGGCCAGCGCGGCCGCCTCGTCGTCGTCGGCGAGCACCCGCAGGTCGATGCGTTGGGAGACCACGCCGTCCTCGACGTCGTGCACCGAATAGGCGACGTCGTCGGCCCAGTCCATGACCTGGGCTTCCAGGCACGTCCGGTGCGCCGGTGCGCCGGCACGAACCCAGGCCGCCGGCTCGCGGTCCTCGTCGTAGAAGCCGAACTTGCGTCTGCCCATGCCCCGTCCCTCATCGCGGGTCCACGGGTATTTGGTGACCGCGTCCAGCGCGGCCCGAGTGAGGTTCAGCCCCGCGCTGTTTCCTTGCTCGTCAAGCACTTTGGGCTCGAGGCTGGTGAGGATCCGAAAATTCTGCGCGTTGCCCTCGAAGCCGCCGTGGGCGGCCGCGAACTCGTCGAGCGCGCGCTCGCCGTTGTGCCCGTAGGGCGGATGGCCGATGTCGTGGGCCAGGCCGGCGAGCTCCACGAGATCGAGGTCGCAGCCCAGCCCCACCGCCATTCCGCGCCCGATCTGGGCGACCTCCAGGGAGTGCGTCAACCGGGTGCGCGGGGTGTCGCCTTCCCGCGGCCCGACCACCTGCGTCTTGTCGGCCAGGCGGCGCAGCGCGGCGCTGTGCAGGACCCGGGCCCGGTCGCGGGCGAAGTCGGTGCGGTGCTGGCCTTCCGTGCCCGGCAGACCCGCAGTTTTCGGCGCTTCGCGCACCGGCCGCTGGCGGTCGAAGTCGTCGTATGGGTCTTGCTGTCGCGTGGTCACCTGTTAATCACCGAAGCACAGTCTGCCAGGGAAGCCGGGCTACATTGACCTATGCGCACTGCTCGCCTGCTCGGCGTGATGCTGGCGGTCCTCGCGGGTCTGTGCGGGGCACTCCTGCTGGCGCCGCCGGGCGGCGCGCAACCGCCGTTTCCCCTGCCGGATCAGGTCACCGACAGCGCGAAGGTTTTGTCGGATTCCGGCCGCGCCGCGGTGACGTCGGCCACCGACAAGCTGTACGCCGATCGCCACATCCGACTATGGGTGGTCTACGTCGACAACTTCTCGGGGCAGAACGCGGAGGACTGGGCACGGCGCACGAGGAGCGTCAGCGAGCTCGGCGACTACGACGCGCTGCTGGCCGTGGCCACCACGGGCCGGGCGTACGCGTTCTTCGTCCCGTCCGCGATCAAGAGCGTCAAGGCCGGCCAAGTTGACCAGTTGCGCCGCAACAGGATTGAACCCGCCCTGCACAACGGCGACTTCAGCGGTGCCGCGATCGCCGCGGCCAGCGGGCTCGACACCGCGCCACCGTCGTCGGGCCGCGTCTACCTGCTGGTCGCGTTGCTTGCCATCGCCGTTGCCGTCGCGGCCCTGCTGGTGGTGATGCGCTATCGCCGTCGCCGGCGGCGCGCCGCCGCGCTGGCCGCGGCGCGGCGCGTCGACCCCACCGACGCCACCGCGCTGGCCGCCGTGCCGCTGGAGGCCCTCGACGAGCTGTCGCGCTCGATGGTGGTCGACGTCGACAACGCGGTGCGCACCAGCGCCAACGAGCTGGCCCTGGCGATCGACGAGTTCGGCGACCAGCGCACCCAACCGTTTACCGAAGCGGTCAATAACGCCAAAGCGGCGTTGTCGCAAGCCTTTACCGTTCGTCACCAGCTTGACGACGGCACGCCCGAGACGCCCGTGCAACGCCGCGAACTGCTGACCCGGGTGATCGTCTCGGCGGCACGCGCCGACCGCGAACTCGAATCACAGACGGAGGCATTCGAAAAGCTGCGGGATCTGGTGCTCAACGCCCCGTCGCGGCTGGACGCGCTGACCGAACAGTACGTCGCACTCACCAGCCGCATCGACCCCGCCGAACGCCGGCTGGCCGAGTTGCGCGCCGAATTCGACGCTACGGCACTGACTTCGGTGTCCGGCAACGTCGCAGGCACCAAGGAGCGGCTGGCGTTCGCCGACCGCAACATTACTACCGCCCGTGATCTGGCCGGCCGCGTCGAAATCGGGAAGCAGACGGGATTGGTGGATGCCTACCACGCCGCCGAATCGGCGCTCGGGCAAGCCCGAGCGCTGCTGGATGCGATCGACAACGCCGCCACGGACATCAGGCACGCCATCGCGGCGTTGCCGACGGTCGTCGACGACATCCGCGCGGCCGTCAAGCGCGCCGACGACCAGCTGAAGAACGTGCCGAGCGCGGCGTCGGGTCATACGGCCGAGCTGACGGCGGCCCGCGACGCGGCGACCGGGGCGTTGGACTATTCGCGCAGCACCGGCGGCTCCGCCGATCCCCTCGGCGCATTCGCCCGGCTGACCAAGGCCGGCGCCGACCTCGATCGCGTCCTGGACGCCGTGGCCCAGGAGCAGGCCGACGCCGAACGGCTCAACCGGTCGTTCGAGCAGGCGCTGTTCACCGCCCAGGCGCGGGTGCGCGGCGTCTCCGAATACATCGACACCCGCCGGGGCAGCATCGGCGCCGAGGCCCGGACCCGGCTCGCCGAAGCCGGACGACACCTGCAGGCCGCGCAGGACAAGAGGGCGACCAACCTGGCCGAGGCGATCGCGCACGCCAACGCGGCGTCGACGCTGGCCGCTCAGGCGCAGGCCCTGGCGAATGCCGACGTGCAGCAGGCCCAGCGCGTCTACGCCGGCCGCGGCGGCGGCGACAGCGGCGCCATGATCGGCGGGATCATCATCGGCAACGTGCTCAGCGGAGCGATGCGCGGGGGGTTCGGCGGCTGGAGCCCCACCTCGTTCGGCTCGTCCGGCTCATCCGGCGGCGGCCTGATGGGCGGCGGCGGCCGGTTCTGATCACTAGAGACAAACCGAGTACAAACCGACCCCCGGGCACCCAGTGCCCGGGGGTCGGTGTTGCACTACTCAACGGTGACGGCGGCGCGCCGCCGTCAGCCGGTCTCCGCTAGGCCCAGCTGGACCCGACGGCGCTGTCGGTGCTGGCCATGTTGCTGCCGGCGCTTTGCACCTTCTGGCCGTGGGAGTTGGCCTGCTCGTAGATCACCTGGAAGTTGCGACCCAACTGGGTGATGAACTCCTGGCAAGCCACCGAACCCGAGCCGCCCCAGAAGTCACCAGCGGCCAGCACATCGCGAACGATGGCCTGGTGCTCGGCCTCCAACGACGCCGCCTGGGCGCGAATCGTCGCGCCGTGGGCGTCGACGTCGCCAAATTGGTAATTGATGGTCATGTTTACGTCCTTTCAAGTCGTGAAAAGTCTTAGGCGACAGCGCCGTTGGGCTAGCTGCCGAGGATTTGCTGGGAAGCCTGCTCTTGCTGCTCGTAGTTGTTGGCGTCGCGGATCAGCCCGTCACGCACACCGTGCAGCATGTTCACGATGTTGCGGAAGGCCTGATTCATCTGACCCATGGTGTCGTAGGAGGTCGCCTGCGCCTGGCCACTCCAGCCGGCACCGGCGATGTTCATCGACGACGCCCACATCTTGCGAGCCTCGTCCTCAACGGTCTGCGCGTGGACCTCAAAACGGCCCGCCATCGCCCGCATCTCGTGCGGGTCGGTCATAAAACGTGTTGCCATGTTGCCTTTCTCCTTCTGGATTTAACTTCCTGGATTTCTCATACAGGTTGGTCTTGGATCACGCGTGAAACCTCAGCCCGCCGCCGGCGAGGTCGGTACCACGCTGGTAGTACGCGGCATGTCGAAGCGAGGTTCCGCCTCGGCTTGCCACTCACTCCATTCGGCCCACTCGTTCCACTCGTCCATGCCGTCGCCGGTCGCCTCCGGGTTGAGCCCGTCGGCCGCCTGCGCGGTTGCATCGGCGCCTTCTTCCGGCTCCGGTGCCCAATGGTCGTAGTCGTCCGGGGGAACAGCCACCCCCCACTTCAGCGGAACCGATAAGCCGCCGAGCATCCCCGACTCGCCTCGCTTTGCCGACACCGCATCGTCCGGCAGCGGGGAACCAAGAGGCAAAAGCACGGTGCCCCCTTCCACAGCCGTTTCGTTCATCTTCGAACCCGGCGGCGAATCGATCGCCACCAGGCACTTCGCATCGTAAGTCAATTCTGAGGACAATATCCGGGATTCAGCGATTTCGCCTCTTTTAGAAACAGCGCACGATCCCGGGCGAAACCGATGACGGAATCCGGGTGAGAGCGGCACGCTCCGCATGACGCAACCGCGGGATGGCCACAGACCCGGGCCCCTGGGGCCGCCGACTCGCGGCCCGGCGTATCACCTGCCCTTTCCGACGACCTATCCGACCCCGGTCCGCGGCACCACGCTGGGCCGCGACTGCACCACATGGGTCGGACTGGCCCCGCCGCGGCCCATCATCCCGCCGGGCATGCCCGCGCCGGCGCCCATGCCACCCATCGGCATCGGCATCATCGGCATGCCGCCGCCCATCGGCGCCCCGGCCGCGGCCGCGCCGGCCGGCATCTCGCCCATGCCCGACATCGCCGCGCTGACCATCCGGGACGGCGCCGAGCCCTGCCAGGTCGGGGGCACCGACATCGCCCCGACCAGCCGCGCCTTGCCCAGACCGGCCTCGGCGCCACCCAGGCCGCCGATGCCGCCGCCAAGCCCCTTCGGAACCGCGCTGCTGACGAATTTCGCCGGATCGACGGCGCCCGCAGCGCCCGTCGCACCGGCGAGCGCCGCCGAATTCGACGCGCCCATGCCCGCTTGGGCCGCCATCATGATCGGCGACATCATCATGCTCACCGGCATCATTCCGACCTGGGCCACCGTCGTCAGCGACGAAATCGGCGCCGCCGAGGCCAGGGAGGCCGCCTGCGACACCGCACTGCCAGCCACCGCCGTAATGCCCGACAATCCGCTCACGCCCGCCACCGACGTCGCCAATCCGGCGACCTGCGAGCCCACGCCGGTCAGCGGCGCCGCCAACAGCCCCGTCAAGCCGGCCAGGCTCACCGGCGGCAGGCTGAACGCCGGCAACGCCGCGGCCACCCCCATGGCCCCGCCGTGATAGCCGACCATCGCGGCCACGTCCTGGGCCCACATCTCCATGTACTCGAACTCGGTCATGAAGATCGCCGGCGTGTTCTGGCCCAGGATGTTCGTCGCGATCAACGCCATCAGCTGGGCGCGGTTCGCGGCGATCGCCGGGGTGGGCACCGTCGCCGCCAGCGCGGACTCGAACGCCGTCGCGGCGGTGCGCGCCTGCAGGCCCGCCGACTCCGCCTGCCCGGCCGCCGCGCTCAACCACCCCACGTAGGGCGTCGCCGCGGCCGCCATGGACATCGACGCCGGACCCGCCCAGGGCCCGTCGGTCAACCCGGAGACCACCGACTGGAACGACGACGCCGCACCCGCCAGGTCAGTCGCCAAGGCGTCCCAGGCCGACGCCGCCATGAACAAGGGCCCCGAACCCGCCCCGGCGAACATCAACGCCGAGTTGATCTCCGGCGGGAAGAACGTAAAAGCGGGAACCATCACACCCCCAAGCCAGCCAGCCGCATCAACGGCACAGTCCAACGATCAACAGACACCACGAGCCGATCCTAAGTCCTTCGCCCCTCAAAAATCAGGGGTTTCACCAAACCGTCCAACCCATGGTGGCATTGAATTCGCGTCGGGGACCGGCTCTGGTCACCCGCGGGGGCGTAGCGATGCCTTCGAACGCCTCAGGCGTGGGTAACACCGGGGTGTCACCCACGCCCTTGGATGGCTGGTCAGGCCCAGCTGGACCCGACCGCGCTGTCGGTGCTGGCCATGTTGCTGCCGGCGCTTTGCACCTTCTGGCCGTGGGAGTTGGCCTGCTCGTAGATCACCTGGAAGTTGCGACCCAACTGGGTGATGAACTCCTGGCAAGCCACCGAACCGGAGCCGCCCCAGAAGTCACCAGCGGCCAGCACATCGCGAACGATGGCCTGGTGCTCGGCCTCCAACGACGCCGCCTGGGCGCGAATCGTCGCGCCGTGGGCGTCCACATCGCCGAATTGATAGTTAATTGTCATCGCACAAATCTCCTAACGCCCTGAAGCCGCTAACTGCTCAGAATCTGCTGGGAAGCCTGCTCTTGCTGCTCGTAGTTGTTCGCGTCGCGGATCAGCCCGTCACGCACACCCTGCAGCATGTTCACAATGTTGCGAAACGCCTGGTTCATCTGACCCATGGTGTTGTAGGACGTCGCCTCCGCCGCCCCGCTCCAGCTGGCGCCGGAAATGTTTTGCGACGAGGCCCACATCCGCTGCGCCTCATCCGTAACAGTCTGCGCATGTACGTCGAAACGACCTGCCATCGCCCGCATCGCGTGCGGATCGGTCATAAACCGAGTAGCCATTACCCCACTCCTTCCGTAAACAAATCGAAGTTAGGCGCCGCTGCGGCGCCCAACGCACAGCCCCGACCTATCACCCCCGCCCTATCCGACTCCGATGCGCGGCACCACGCTGGGCCGCGACTGCACGACATTCGGGCTGGCCCCGCCGCGGCCCATCATTCCGCCGGGCATCCCGGCGCCGGCCCCCATGCCGCCCATCGGCATCGGCATGAACGGCATCCCGCCGCCCGCGGGTGCCCCGGCCGCCGCGGCGGCCGCGCCGGGCATCTCGCCGCCCAGCCCCGACATCGCCGCACTGACCATCCGGGCCGGCGTTGACCCCTGCCACGTCGGCGGCACCGACATCGCCCCGACCAGCCGCGCCCCGCCCAAATTCGCGGACGCGCCGCCCAGGCCGCCGCCCAGGCCGCCCGCGCCGCCGCCAAGCCTCATCCCCGCGGGAGCGGCGTCGCTGACGAATTTCGGCGCAGCGGCCCCGACGTCGGTGGCGCTGGCCAGTGCCGGATGCGCGCTCATGCCCGCTTGGGCCGCCATCATGATTGGCGACATCATCATGCTCGCCGGCATCATCACGACCTGGGCGACCGATTGCAGTGACGACACCGGCAGCGCCGAAGCCAGGCCCGACACCTGCGATACTGCGGGCCCGACCACCGACGTCACCGGCGCCAGCGGAGCGGCAATCGCACCCCCCACCGACGTCAGCAAGCCTGTCAGGCCCGCCAGGCTCACCGGCGGCAGGCTGAACGCCGGCAACGCCGCGGCCACCCCCATGGCCCCGCTGTGATAGCCGACCATCGCGGCCACGTCCTGGGCCCACATCTCCATGTACTCGAACTCGGTCATGAAGATCGCCGGAGTGTTCTGGCCCAGGATGTTCGCCGCGATCAGCGCCATCAGCTGGGCGCGGTTCGCGGCGATCGCCGGGGTGGGCACCGTCGCCGCCCGCGCGGACTCGAACGCCGTCGCCGCCGCGCGGGCCTGAGCCGCTGCGGCCCCGGCCTGCACCGCCGCTGAGTTCAACCACCCCACGTACGGCGCCGCCGCCTCCGCCATGGCGGCCGCCGAGGGGCCTGTCCACGACCCATTGGTCAGGCCGCTCACCACCGAGTTGAACGACGACGCCGCTCCCGACAGGTCCGACGCCAAGCCGTCCCAGGCCGACGCCGCCGTGAACAAAGGGCCCGAACCCGCGCCGGCGAATATCCGCGCCGAATTGATCTCCGGCGGCAACCAGGAAAAATCGAGAACCATCAGGAGCTCCGAGCGGCGGACCGTGCCAGAGCCCTCGTTGCCCCCCGGAAATCAACACACATCACGGCCGGATCGTAAGGCAAAAACCACGGAAAAGCCGCAGATTTTTCTAAACTTGAATCGATCGAGAACGCAAACTTGACCGGATCAAAACGCAAACTTGATCCAATCCGAAAACGGCTTTGCCGCCACCTCGCAGACCGTCGAGCATAGGCCGTCGGAGCAGCGAGGATTGCCGCCCGCGGCGCCCGCGTCGCCCGGACGCTCCGCAGAATTGCAATGGCAAATTCTCGAGAATCCTCAACAGCAATTCGCGTGCAATTTGAGGGCCCAATTAATTCGGCCAATTATCGGTGATTACGCAAAGACCACAATTGAAATAACCGTTTACGGAAGGGGCGCCTAGCAGCCCTTCAGGCGCACGGCCAGGTACTCGGCGACGGCGCCGATCGCAATCCGATCCTGGGTCATGGCGTCGCGCTCGCGCACGGTGACGGCGTCGTCCTCGAGCGAGTCGAAGTCGACGGTCACGCAGAACGGCGTGCCGACCTCGTCCTGGCGCCGGTACCGGCGCCCGATGGCGCCGGCGTCATCGAAATCGATGTTCCAGCACTTGCGCAATTCGGCGGCCAGGTCGCGGGCCTTGGGGCTCAGGTCGGCGTGCCGCGACAGCGGCAGCACCGCGGCCTTGATGGGCGCCAGCCGGGGGTCGAGCCGAAGCACGGTCCGCTTTTCCATCGCGCCCTTGGCGTTGGGGGCTTCGTCCTCGCTGTAGGCGTCGACGAGAAACGCCATGAACGACCGCGTCAGACCGGCCGCGGGTTCGATGACGTAGGGCGTGTAGCGGGCGTCGGCGACCTGGTCGTAGAACGACAGGTCGACCCCGGAATGCTTTGCGTGCGTTGACAGGTCGAAGTCCGTGCGGTTGGCGACGCCCTCCAGCTCGCCCCACGGATTGCCGACGAAACCGAACTTGTACTCGATGTCGACGGTGCGGTCCGAGTAGTGCGACAGCTTGTCCTGGGGGTGCTCATAGAGGCGCAGGTTCTGCGGGTCGATGCCAAGGTCGACGTACCACTGCAGCCGGGTGTCGATCCAATACTGATGCCATTCCTTCGCCGTCGAGGGCTCCACGAAGAACTCCATCTCCATCTGCTCGAACTCGCGGGTTCGGAAGATGAAGTTGCCGGGGGTGATCTCGTTGCGGAAGCTCTTGCCGATCTGCCCGATGCCGAACGGCGGCTTGCGGCGCGCGGTCGTCACCACGTTGGCGAAATTGACGAAGATGCCCTGCGCGGTCTCCGGACGCAGGTAGTGCAGCCCCTCCTCGGTCTCGATCGGTCCGAGGTAGGTCTTGAGCATCATGTTGAATTCGCGGGGCTCGGTCCACTTGCCGGGCTCGCCGGTCTCGGGGTCGCGGATATCGGCCAACCCGTTGGGCGGCGGATGCCCGTGTTTGGCCTCGTACGCCTCGATGAGGTGGTCGGCGCGGTAGCGCTTGTGGGTGATCAGCGATTCGACCAGGGGGTCGTGGAAGACCTCGACGTGACCGGAGGCCACCCACACCTGCCGGGGCAGGATGATCGACGAGTCGAGCCCGACCACGTCGTCGCGGCCGGTGACCACCGCGCGCCACCACTGGCGCTTGATGTTCTCCTTGAGCTCGACGCCCAGGGGACCGTAGTCCCACGCCGATTTGGTGCCACCGTAGATCTCGCCCGAGGGAAAGACGAAACCCCGCCGTTTGGCCAGGTTGACTACGGTGTCGATGACGGACGCCACGGGGCTGTGCACTCCCTTTCGAAGATCCGGGTGGATGGGGCGGCGGCGAAGCGCCGCTCGCAAAACATCAGTCATGGTATCGACCGGCGCCGCGGTCTTTGACATGCGTCATCACGCATGTGACAGTGGGAAGTGGCTGATCGTGATTCCCGCGACGGGCCCTCCACTACCCGGCTGTTCTCGAGGTGATCACTCTCCCATGGCGACGTCCTCAACGTCTTCGGCGCCGGCCGCCGCCGGCGCCGAGATGGGATCGGAGCTGACGGTGCCGGCCCACGTGCACGGCGGCGCGGGTCCGGGCCAACACGAGCAGTTTCCCGAATATCCCGTCCCACCCCCGCGGGAGATCCTCGATGCCACGGGCGAGCTGCTGCGCGCGCTGGCCGCGCCCGTGCGGATCGCCATCGTGCTGCAGTTGCGCGAATCGCACCGCTGCGTGCACGAACTGGTCGACGCGCTCGGCGTGCCGCAGCCACTGGTCAGCCAGCATCTGAAGATCCTCAAGGCGGCGGGCGTGGTGGCCGGCGAGCGGTCCGGCCGCGAAGTGCTGTATCGGCTCGCCGACCACCATCTGGCGCACGTCGTCGTCGACGCCGTCGCCCACGCGAGCGAGGACACACCATGACGGGCGCCAGCGTGCGCGCCACCCGCCAGCGCGCCGCGATCGCCACACTGCTCGAGACCCTGGACGAATTCCGTTCGGCCCAGGAGCTGCACGACGAGTTGCGCCGCCGCGGCGAGAACATCGGCCTGACCACGGTGTACCGGACGCTGCAGTCGATGGCGATGGCGGGCATGGTCGACACGCTGCGCACCGACACCGGCGAGTCGGTCTACCGCAGGTGCTCGGAACATCACCACCACCATCTGGTTTGCCGATGCTGCGGTTCCACCATCGAGGTGGGTGACCACGAGGTCGAGGAATGGGCAGAGCAAGTGGCCGCCAAGCACGGCTACTCCGATGTCAGCCACACCATCGAGATCTTTGGAACCTGCGCCCAGTGCCGCTCCTAGGCTGACCCGCCGCCCGCCGCAGCGCGGCAGCGCGGAAGCGCCGCAGCGCGGCAGCGCGGAAAGAATCTTCTGAAAAAGTGTCCGACACGCGTCCGCCGCGTGCTCCTACCCATGAGTGGCCCACGGGCCGAGACAACACCTCAAGGGAAGTGAGCACGATGCGCAAGGAACTATCGCCCCACCTGCGGCCGGTCCGCGAGGTCGAGGCCCCGTCACTGCAGTTCCGCACGATCCACGGCTACCGCCGCGCCTTCCGGATCGCCGGGTCGGGACCGGCCCTGCTGTTGATCCACGGCGTCGGCGACAACTCCAGGTCATGGGACACGGTGCACGCCAAGCTGGCGCAACGGTTCACGGTGATCGCGCCGGATCTGCTGGGCCACGGCGAATCCGACAAGCCGCACGCCGACTACTCCTTGCCCGCCTTCGCCAACGGCATGCGTGACCTGCTCGCCGTGCTCGGCATCGACCGCGTCACCGTCGTCGGGCATTCGTTCGGGGGCGGCGTCGCGATGCAATTCGCCTATCAATACCCCCAGCTGGTGGAGCGCATCGTGCTGGTGAGCGCCGGCGGCGTCGCCAAGGACGTGAGCCTGGCGTTGCGGTTGGCCGCGATGCCGCTGGGCGCCGAGGCGCTGGGCGTGCTGCGCGCTCCTGGAGTGATGCCCACGATCCGGCGCGTCGGCCGCGCCGTGCAGACAATGCTGGGTTCCACCAGGTTCGGGCGCGACGCCGCCGAGGTCGTCGATCTGCTCGAAGGCTTCCTGGACCGCGACGGGCTGGCGGCGTTCGCGCGCACCCTGCGGTCGGTGGTGGACGCGCGCGGCCAATACGTCACCATGCTGGACCGCAGTTACCTCGTGAAATCCGTGCCGGTGCAGATCATTTGGGGCGAAGACGATCTGATCATCCCGGTGGACCACGCGCACACCGCGCACGCCGCGATGCCCGGTTCGCGCATCGAGATCTTCGAGGACTCCGGGCACATGCCATTCCACGACCACCCCGACCGCTTCGTCGAGGTCGTCGAACGGTTCGTCGACTCGACCCGAGCGGCCGATTACGACCCCGACACGATGCCCGCGCTGCTGCGGACCGGTGGCCGTGAGGACCTGGCCGCCGACCCGAGGAAAGCGGCGGTGTCCTAGCCCGTCAGCGAAAGGCGTATCTGGGCGCCCGTGTCGAGCACCAGCAGGACCATGGTACGCAGGGCGTCGTCGGTCAGGCCGCCGCCGGGAAAGTTGTAGCGCAACATCACGTCCGCGGTTTTGGCCGCCCCCTTCCCGGAATTGCGTTGCACCGCAGGCTGGTTGACCTTCTCGACCAGCGTGACGGTGCCGAAGTTGCTCTCGTGCGCCTGCTTGGCGATCTGGTCGCTGATCTTCTTGGTCAGCGGGAGATCCCAGGCCAGGATCTGCGTCAGCGACACCAGGTCGAGGCCCTCGGCGATGTTGACCACCCGCAACGAGGCCAGCGTGCCGTTGTGGCGCAACGTCAGCGCGCCGTCGGGCTCCTCGTCGATGGGAAGGGCGTCGCGCAGTACCGAAGCCAGCCGCTCCTGCAGTGACGGCATCAGGCGCTCCCGAACCGTCGATTGCGGTCCGCGTATTCCTCGCACGCCGCCCACAGGTCGCGGCGGTCGTAGTCGGGCCACAGCTTGTCGGAAAAGATGTACTCGGCGTAGGCCGCCTGCCACAACATGAAGTTGCTGGACCGCTGCTCCCCCGACGTCCGCAGGAACAGGTCCACGTCGGGAATGTCGGGCCGCTGCATGTGACGGGCGATCGTCGACTCGCTGATCCGGTCGGGCTTCAGCCTGCCCGCCTCCACCAAACGTGCTATTTCCCTTGCGGATTCGGTGATCTCGGCGCGGCCGCCGTAGTTCACGCAGTAATTGACGGTGATGACGTCGTTGCCGTTCGTCATCGCCTCGGCGATCGCCAATTCGTTGATCACGCTGCGCCACAGGCGGGGCCGGGAACCGACCCACCGGATTCGGACGCCGATCGTGTTGAGGTTGACCCGGCGCATGCGCACCACGTCGCGATTGAAGCCCATCAGGAAGCGGACCTCATCGGGCGAACGCTTCCAGTTCTCGGTGGAAAACGCGTAAAGGCTCAACCACTTGATGCCGATTTCGATTGCGCCGCAGACGATGTCGATGACGACGGCCTCACCCGCCCGGTGGCCGTCGGTCCGGCTGAGCCCGCGCTGGGTGGCCCAGCGGCCGTTGCCGTCCATCACGATGGCCACGTGGTTGGGCAGTCGGTCGGCCGGAATCCGGGGCGCCGCCGCTTTGGAAGTGTGCTGCGGGGGGCGGCGCGGGCCGCCGCCGGCGGACGGCGGCAGCTCCGGGAAGGGCACGGGCCAGGTCGATTTGTCGGGAAAGACCGGGTAGTCATCGGGCGCGGGGGGCAGCTGCGGGAAGTCGGTCGCCCTCGGCTTGCGCTCAGCCACAGGCAGTATCCTGCCCGATCAGCGCTGCGCGCCGTTCGGCGATGGTGCGGTCGGCCTGGTATGTCCGCTCTACCAGCGGCAACGTTTTGAGCTGCCGTTCCAGATGCCATTGCAGGTGCGCGGCCACCAGTCCGCTGACGTAGCCGCGGTGCGATTGCGGCGACGCCTCGGCGGCCTCCCAGTCCCCGTCGTGCAGCGCGGCCATCAGCTCCAGCACGCCCGGCGGCGGGGTGGTCGAGCCGGCCGGGCGGCAATGTGGGCAGACGCTGCCCCCGGCGGCGACGTGAAACGCCCGATGCGGACCGGGTGTGGCGCACCGGGCGCACTCGGTGAGCGCCGGCGCCCATCCGGCGATGCCCATGGCGCGCAGCAGATAGGCGTCCAGCAACAGGTCGCGGGGCCGGCGCCCGTCGGCCACCGCGCGCAGCGCGCCCACCGTGAGCCGGTGCAGCGCCGGGGCGGGCGCCCGCTCCTCGCCGGCGAGGCGTTCGGCGGTTTCCAGCATCGCGCACCCGCAGGTGTACCGGCCGTAGTCGCTGACGATGTCGGTGGCGAACGCGTCGATGGAGACGACCTGGGTGACGATGTCGAGATTGCGGCCGGGGTGCAGTTGCGCGTCGATGTGGGCAAACGGCTCCAGCCGCGCGCCGAATTTGCTGCGGGTGCGGCGCACGCCCTTGGCCACCGCGCGAACCAGGCCATGGTCGCGGGTCAGCAGGGTGACGATCCGGTCGGCTTCGCCGAGCTTGTGCTGACGCAACACCACAGCTCGGTCTCGATATAGCCGCATCACCATAGTTTTGCACCCCGCCGCGACATTGCGGGTATCCGCGCCGTTAGTCTCGTACCCCGTGATCGGCGCTTCCGGGGCGGGCACCGGGTCCATCTCCGGATCCGGCGGTCAGCGCCTGCCCACACTGACTGACCTGCTATATCAGCTGGCCAGCCGCTCAGTGACGTCCACCACACTGGTGAGCCGTTCGCTGCATGCCATCCATTCCAGCCAGCCGACCCTGAACGCCTTCCGGGTGGTGCTGACCGAGTCGGCGCTGGCCGCCGCGGCGGAGGCTGATCGGCGCCGCGCGGCCGGAGACACCGCGCCGCTGCTGGGCATCCCGATCGCGGTCAAAGACGACGTCGACGTCGCCGGCGTGCCCACCGCCTTCGGCACCGAGGGGTATGTCGCGCCGGCGACCCAGGACGCCGAGGTGGTGCGCCGCCTGAAGGCCGCCGGCGCCGTGATCGTCGGCAAGACGAACACCTGCGAGCTGGGCCAATGGCCGTTCACCAGCGGGCCCGGCTTCGGCCACACCCGCAATCCCTGGTCGCGGCGGCACACCCCTGGCGGCTCGTCGGGGGGTAGCGCGGCCGCCGTGGCCGCGGGCCTGGTGACCGCCGCCATCGGCTCCGACGGCGCCGGCAGCGTCCGCATCCCCGCGGCGTGGACGCACTTGGTGGGCATCAAGCCGCAGCGCGGCCGCATCTCGACCTGGCCGCTGCCCGAGGCGTTCAACGGCATCACGGTCAACGGCGTGCTCGCGCGCACCGTGGCCGATGCGGCCCTGGTGCTCGACGCCGCGTCGGGCAACGTCGAGGGCGACCGGCACAAGCCGCCCCCGATCACGGCGTCCGACTATGTCGGCAAGGCGCCCGGCCCGCTGAACATCGCGCTGTCGACGCGGTTCCCGTACACCGGTTTTCGCGCCAAGCTGGACCCCGAGATCCTGGCCGCGACGCGGGCCGTCGGCAAGCAACTCGAGCTGCTCGGCCACAAGGTCGTGCCCGGCAATCCCGACTACGGCCTGCGGTTGTCGTGGAACTTCCTGGCCCGGTCCACCGCGGGCCTGCGGGATTGGGAGGAGCGGCTGGGCGACGGGGTGATCCTGGACCCCCGCACGGTGTCGAACCTGCGCATGGGCCAGGTGCTGGGGCAGGCGATTCTGCGCAGCGCGCGCCGCCACGAGGCGGCCGACCAGCGGCGGGTGGGCTCGATCTTCGACATCGTCGACGTGGTGCTGGCCCCGACGACCGCCCAACCGCCGCCGTTGGCGCGCTCGTTCGACCGGTTGAGCAGCTTTGGCACCGACCGCGCCATGATCGCCGCGTGCCCGTTGACCTGGCCGTGGAACCTGTTGGGGTGGCCGTCGATCAATGTGCCGGCGGGATTTACCGCCGAAGGTTTGCCGATCGGCGTGCAGCTGATGGGTCCAGCAAACAGCGAAGGCCTGCTGATCTCGCTGGCCGCCGAGCTGGAGGCCGTCTGCGGCTGGTCCACCAAGCAGCCGCCCATGTGGTGGCACGGTGCCGACACGCCGCCCGCCGGGGCGCCGCCGTCGCGTAGGTGAGCCGGCGGCGGATATCCGCGCCGAGGTCAAACCTCTCTAAAAGCCAAGCCGACCAAGTTGTTTGGGGTCGCTCTGCCAGTTCTTGGCGACCTTGACGCGCAGGTCGAGGTAGACCTTGGTGCCCAGCAGCTTCTCGATCTGGGCGCGCGCGGCGGTCCCCACTTCCCGTAGCCGTGCGCCGCCCTTGCCGATCACGATGCCCTTCTGGCTGTCCCGCTCGACGTAGAGGATCGCGTGCACGTCGATCAGGTCGTCGCGCCCCTCGCGCGGATTGACCTCGTCGATCACCACCGCCAGCGAGTGCGGCAGCTCGTCGCGAACCCCCTCCAGGGCGGCCTCGCGGATGAGCTCGGCCATCAGGACCTCCTCGGGCTCGTCGGTCAGCTCACCGTCGGGGTAGTAGGCCGGTCCGGCGGGCAGCGCCGCGGCCAGGACCTCGATCAACACGTCGACCTGCGCACCCGTCACCGCCGACACCGGGACGATTTCGGCCGAGTCGCCGACCAACTCGCTGGCGGCGACCAGCTGCGCGGCCACCCGGTCCTTGGGCACCTTGTCGATCTTGGTGACGACGGCCACGAGCGCTGTCCTGGGAGCGACCGCACGAATCTGATCGACGATCCACCGGTCGCCGGGGCCGATCGCCTCGTCGGCCGGGATGCACAACCCGATCACGTCGACCTCGGTGTAGGTGTCGCGGACCAGGTCGTTGAGGCGCTTGCCCAGCAGGGTGCGCGGCCGGTGCAGGCCGGGGGTGTCGACCAGGATGATCTGGAACTCTTGCCGGTGCACGATGCCGCGAATGGTGTGCCGGGTGGTCTGCGGCCGCTTCGAGGTGATCGCCACCTTGGCGCCGACCAGCGCGTTGGTCAGCGTCGACTTGCCGGTATTGGGCCGGCCCACCAAACACACGAAGCCCGAACGGAATTCAGTCATGGCCGCCCATCGCCGAGCGTGCACTGAGTGCGAATTCGACGCGATTTTTTCGCAGTGAGTGCACGCTCGATGTCACGTCGACCCGTCGGCTTCGGCCGGGCTCAGCAGGACGGTGTTGATGCGCACCCGCCCCCGATGATCGGGGCCGCCCTCGGCGCGCAGGCGCAGGCCATGCGAGACCACCTCGGCGCCGGGCAGCGGCACCCGGCCCAATTCCAGAGCCACCAGGCCCCCCACGGTGTCGACGTCGAGGTCGTCGTCGAATTCGACGTCGTACAGTTCGCCGACGTCCTCGATCGGCAGTCGTGCCGACACCCGAAACCGCTTGTCGCCCAACTCTTCTATCGGCGCCGTCTCGGCCTGGTCGTATTCGTCGGCGATCTCCCCGACGATCTCCTCCAGCACGTCCTCGATGCTGACCAGGCCGGCGATCGCGCCGTACTCGTCGACGAGCAGGGCCATGTGGTTGCGGTCGCGTTGCATCTCGCGCAGTAGCGCGTCCAGTGGCTTTGAGTCCGGCACGAAGACCGCCGGGCGCATGACTTGCGACACCTTGGTGTCCCGGCCCCGGTCGGGCGAGGAGAATGTCTGCTGGACAAGATCTTTCAGATACACCACCCCGACGACATCGTCGACGTTCTCGCCGATCACCGGGATGCGCGAGTGACCGCTGCGCACGGCCAGGTTGGTCGCCTGGCTGGCGGATTTGTCGCTTTCGATCCAGATCATCTCGGTGCGCGGCACCATCACCTCGCGGGCCGGGGTGTCACCGAGTTCGAAGACCGACTCGATCATCCGGCGTTCGTCGGCGGCCACCACGCCGCGCTGCTGGGCCAGGTCGACGACTTCGCGCAGTTCGATCTCGGAGGCGAACGGCCCGTTCCGCAACCCCCGACCGGGGGTGAGCGCGTTGCCCAGCACCACCAGCAACCGGCTGAGCGGCATCAACAACCACGAAATCACCCGCAGCGGAAGGGCGGTCACCAGGGAGATGGAATAGGCGTGCTGGCGCCCGAGGGTGCGGGGGCCGACTCCGATGACGACGAAACTCGTCACCACCATGATGGTGGCCGCCCCGAACAACGCCCACCTCATGCCGAAGTTGTCGTAGAGGAACACCACCAACAACACGGTCGCGGTGATCTCGCAGATGATGCGCAGCAGCACCACCAGGTTGATGTAGCGCGGACGCTCGCTCATCACCTTGAACAACGACACCGCGCCCGGCCGCTCCTCGCGCACCAGTTCCTGCACCCGCGCCAACGACACCGTGCTCACGGCGGCGTCGATCGCCGCGAAGAGGCCGCCCAGGGCGATCAGGGCGATCGCGCCCAGCAGCTGGGAAACGCCGGTCAATTGTCGAAATACCTTGACTTGTCCAGCAACCGGCGGTCGCGCTCCTCCTGGCGATCTTGGCGGTAGGCCTCGACCTGTTCGGCGACCCATTCTTCGAGCAGCCGGTCCTGCAGGGCGAACATCTCTTTCTCCTCGGCCGGCTCGGCATGGTCGTAGCCGAGCAGGTGGAGCACGCCGTGAATCGTCAACAGCGCCAACTCGTGTCCCAGGGTGTGACCCGCCGCGGCGGCCTGGTCGGCGGCGAATTCCGGGCACAGCACGATGTCGCCCAGCATCGCCGGTCCCGGCTCGGGTGCGTCGGGGCGGCCGCCGGGTTCGAGCTCGTCCATCGGGAAACTCATCACGTCCGTCGGCCCAGGCAGGTCCATCCAGCGCATGTGCAGGTCGGCCATCGCCGCGGTGTCCAACAGCACCATCGACAGCTCGGCGCTCGGGTTGACGTCCATCCGCGCGATCACGAACTTCGCGACGCTGACCAACTCCACCTCGGACACGTCGATGCCCGACTCGTTGGAAACCTCGATGCTCATCGGCGACTGCGGGCGCCCGAGGCCCGCCGGGCCGCCCGGTTCATCCCCGAGCCGGGCTCCTCGTAGCGGGCATAGGCGTCGACGATCTCCGAAACCAGCCGGTGGCGCACCACATCCACACTGGTCAGCTCCGCAATGTGGATGTCGTCGACGTTGTCGAGAATCTCGACCGCCGAACGCAGGCCGGACCGGGCCCCGCCGGGAAGGTCGATCTGGGTCATGTCGCCGGTGACGACGATCTTCGACCCGAAGCCGAGCCGGGTGAGGAACATCTTCATCTGCTCGGCGGTGGTGTTCTGCGCCTCGTCAAGCACGATGAAGGCGTCATTCAAGGTGCGGCCACGCATGTACCCCAGCGGCGCGACCTCGATGACGCCGGCCGACATCAGCTTGGGAATCAGCTCGGCGTCCATCATGTCGTAGAGCGCATCGTACAGCGGCCGCAGATACGGGTCGATCTTCTCACTCAGTGTGCCGGGCAAAAAACCAAGGCGCTCACCGGCTTCCACGGCGGGCCGGGTCAGGATGATCCGGCTGACCTGCTTGGTCTGCAGCGCGTGGACGGCCTTGGCCATGGCCAGATACGTCTTGCCGGTGCCGGCCGGGCCGACCCCGAAGACGATGGTGTTGGCGTCGATGGCGTCGACGTAGCGCTTCTGGTTGAGCGTCTTGGGCCGGATCGTGTTGCCGCGGCGCGACAGGATGTCCAGGGTGAGGACCTCGGCCGGTGACTCGTTGCCGGTGCCGACCAGCATGGCGACGCTGTGGCGCACCACCTCCGGCGTCAACGGCTGGCCGCCGGCCACGATCGCGACCAGTTCGGAGACCGCCCGCTCGGCCAGGGCGACGTCGGCCGGCTCGCCGGAGATCGTGACCTCATTGCCGCGCACGTGCAGGTCGGCGTTCAGGGTGCGTTCGAGGGCGCGCAGGTTTTCGTCTGCGGATCCAAGCAGGCCCACGACGAGATCGGGCGGAACGTTGATGCTGCTGCGAACGTGAGAGGTCGATGCCGTGTCAGCAGCGCTGGTCTCGCGGGGCGTCACGTGGTTTTCGATGCCTGCCTTGTCGGGTCTGACGTGGTGAAATCCTGGCTTGCCAGTCTACCGCTGGTCAGGAGCCTGTCCCAATGGTTCGTTTGCCGCCCCGTCTGAATCCGCAGGTCGGTCCCATCGCGGCGTGAGCACGCCCAGCGCGCCCAACGCCACCGCGGCCGCGGTCGACGTCCGCAGCACCTGCGGGCCCAGCCGGACCGCCGCGGCGCCCGCCGCGGTCAACGCGGCGATCTCGTCCGGCGCGATGCCGCCCTCGGGCCCGATCACCAGCCACACCGAATCCGCTTGGCCGACATGGTGATCCGCGAGCCGATCGGTCGCCGACTCGTGCAGGGCCAGCACTACCGCCCCGGCCGCGACCTCGTGGCGAACCCGTTCGATCAGCGCGGCGGTGGACAGCACGCCCTCGACGGGCGGAATGTGCGCCCGGCGGGACTGCCGGGCCGCCGAACGGGCGACGGCCCGCCACCGGCGCAGCCCCTTGTCGACCCGGGCGCCCTCCCAGCTGGCCACGCAGCGCGCCGCCTGCCAGGCCAGGAACCCGTCGGCGCCCGCTTCGGTGGCCAACTCGATCGCCAGCTCCGAGCGATCGGACTTCGGCAGCGCCTGCACCACCCGCACCGCCGGGCGACCGGGCTCGACGCTCCAGCGCCCCAGCACCCGCGCCCGCAGCCCGTCGCGCCCGGCGTGCTCGACCTCGCAGCGGGCGAGGCGGCCGGCGCCGTCGCCGAGCACCAGCTGTTCGCCCGGCCGGATCCGGCGCACCGTGGCGGCGTGGAAACCCTCGTCGCCGTCCACGACCGCCAGCGCGCCCGTGTCGGGCAGTGCGTCAACGTAGAACAGCGTCGCCACCATGTGGGGGCCCCGGCGACTTAGCGCCCGGTGAAGGTCTCGCGCAGCCGGCTGAACAGCCCGCCGCCGCCGTGGGTGGAACGGACCTCGGCCACATCGCGGCTGCGGCGGTTCTTCAGCTCGCGCAGCAGTTCGGTGTCGTGGTGGTCCAGGCGGGTCGGCACCACCACCTCGACGTGGACATGCAGGTTACCCCGGGCGCCCGAACGCAGGTGCGGCATCCCGTGGCCGCGCAGCGTGATGATCGAACCCGGCTGCGTGCCAGGCGGAATGGTGATCTCGCTCTGACCGTCCAGGATGGCGTCGACGGTGACGGTCACGCCCAGCGCCGCGTCGACCATCGGCACCGACACCGTGCAGTGCAGGTCGTCGCCCTCGCGGACGAAGATGTCGTGGGCCTGTTCGTGCACCTCGACGTACAGGTCACCGGCCGGCCCGCCCCCGGGCCCGACCTCGCCCTGGGCCGCCAGGCGGACGCGCATGCCGTCGCCGACACCGGCGGGAATCTTGACGCTGATCTCCCGGCGGGCCCGCACCCGCCCGTCGCCCATGCACTGGTGGCACGGGTCGGGGATGACGACCCCGACGCCGCGGCAGGTCGGACACGGCCGCGACGTCATCACCTGGCCCAGCAGCGAGCGCTGCACCGTCTGCACCTCCCCGCGGCCGCCGCAGGTGTCGCAGGGCACGGGCACCGAATCGCCGTTGGTGCCCTTGCCCTGGCACCGGTCGCACAGCACCGCGGTGTCGACGGTGACCTGCTTGGTGACGCCGGTCGCGCACTCCTCGAGGTCCAGCCGCATCCGCAGCAGCGAGTCCGACCCGGGCCGGACCCGGCCGATGGGACCGCGGGAGGCCGCACCCCCGCTGAAGCCGCCGCCGAAGAAGGCCTCGAACACGTCGCCCAGATTGCCGAAGCCGCCGAATCCGCCACCGCCCGCGGCGGCGTTCTCCAGCGGATCCCCGCCCAGGTCGACGATCCGGCGTTTCTCCGGATCGCTCAGCACCTCGTAGGCGACGCTGATTTCCTTGAACTTCGCCTGCGCGGCCTCATCGGGGTTGACGTCGGGATGCAGCTCGCGCGCCAACTTGCGGTAAGCGCGCTTGATCTCAGCATCGCTGGCGTTTCTGCTCACGCCGAGCAGCCCGTAATAGTCGCGTGCCACGCCCTGACCTTCCTTGTGCCGCCGTTATGCGGCCGTCAACAAACACCAGGGTGCGCGGTCATCGGGCACCCAGAACTTCGCCGATATAAAGAGCAACCGCAGCCACGCTGGCGATAGTTCCCGGATAGTCCATCCGGGTGGGGCCCAGCACACCCATACCGCCGTACACGGTATCGGAGGTGCCGTAGGCGGTGGACACCATCGAGGTGCCCGCCATCTGCTCGGCGGCGGTCTCGTGCCCGATACGCACCGTCACCTTGCCGGCCTCCTGCTGGGCCGCCAGCAACCGCAGCACCACCACCTGCTCCTCGAGGGCCTCCAGGATGGACCGCAGCGAACCGCCGAAATCGGCGGCGTGGCGGGTCAAATTGGCGGTGCCGCCCATCAGCAGGCGCTCCTCGGTGTGCTCCACCAACGACTCCAGCAACACCGTGGCCGAGCGGCCCACGGCGTCGCTGAGGTTGTTGGCCAGCCCGCTGCGCCCGTGCAGCTCACCTGCCAGGTCGGCGACGGCGGTGGACGCCGCGGCGAGCCTCTTGCCCACCAGGGCCTGGCCCAGCATCTCGCGCAACTGGGACAGCTGGTGGTCGTCGATGACGTCGCCGAGTTCGACGATGCGCTGGTCCACCCGGCCGGAGTCGGTGATGACCACCATCAGCAGCCGGGCCGGCGTCAGGCCGATCACCTCCAGGTGGCGAACGGTCGACGTCGACAGCGTCGGGTACTGCACCACCGCCACCTGGCGGGTCAGTTGCGCCAGCAGCCGCACCGCGCGGCGCAGCACGTCGTCGAGGTCGACACCGGATTCCAGAAAGTTTTGAATCGCGCTCCGCTCGGCCGACGACAGCGGCTTGACCTCGGCCAGCCGGTCCACGAACTCGCGGTAGCCCTTTTCGGTGGGCACCCGTCCGGAGCTGGTGTGCGGCTGGGTGATGTAGCCTTCGGCCTCCAGCACCGCCATGTCGTTGCGGACGGTCGCGGACGACACGCCCAGGTTGTGGCGCTCGACCAACGACTTGGAACCGATGGGTTCCTGGGTGGAGACGAAGTCGGCGACGATGGCGCGCAGTACCTCGAAGCGACGCTCGTCGGCACTTCCCATCGGCTCCCACCTCCTTGATCGCGTCCATTTTACGGTGTCACGGGGTTGTGACCGCCATTCGCGGCGTAGCCGGGCGAAGCGGGTCGCCACCAGGCGGACCGTGGCGATCGCGAGCGCGGCGTAGCCGGGCGAAGCGGGTCGCCACCAGGCGGACCGTGGCGATCGCGAGCGCGGCGTAGCCGGGCGAAGCGGGTCGCCACCAGGCGGGTTAGCCTGTCCACCATGTACTCGTCGGGCCCGGGGGATGCGTCAGAGACGATCCGCCAATGATTTTCAAGGGCGTGCGCGACGGCAAGCCGTACCCGGAGCACGGGCTGTCCTACAAGGACTGGTCGCAGATACCGCCGCAGCAGATCCGGCTGGACGAATTGGTCACGACGACGACGGTGCTGGCGTTGGACCGGCTGCTGTCGGAGGACTCCACGTTCTACGGCGACCTTTTCCCGCACGCGGTGCGGTGGCGGGGCATCACCTACCTCGAGGACGGCCTGCACCGCGCGGTGCGCGCCGCGTTGCGGAACCGCACCGTGCTGCACGCCCGGGTGTTCGACATGGACATGCCGCTGAGCCAGCAGACGTAACTCTTGTGGCGCGGTCACGTTTCTATGTCGCCGGGTGTCGACGTAGAAAGGACCACGTTCAAGGAGGACCGCCATGCCTCGCCTTCAAGGAGTACCCGACCGCGATGCCGGCCTGGGCGCCAAGATCGCCTTCTTCTTCACCAAGCGCAAGCTGGCGCAGATGGCCGGGCTCGAGACCGCCGGCATGCTCGAACCGCTGCGGATGTACGCGCACATCCCCCGATTGCTCAGCGCCTACGGCAAGCTCGAGCAGGCGGAGTCGAAGCTGGACATCCTCAGTCCGCGCCACCGGGCGCTGGCCGAGCTGAAGTCGGCGACCACGGTGGGCTGCGAGTACTGCATCGACCTGGGCTCGCAGATCGCGCGCCGGTGGGGACTCACCGACGAGGAACTGCTGGCCCTGTCGGATTACCGCAACGCCTCCTGCTTCTCCGAGCTGGACAAGCTCATCCTGGAGTACGCCACCGCGATGAGCCGCACCCCGGTCGAGGTGACCGATCAGCTCTTCGGCGCGCTGCGCGCCCATTTCGACACAGCCCAGCTCGTCGGGCTCACCCACGTCATCACGCTGGGCAACATGCGCGCCCGGTTCAACATCGCGCTCGGCATCGGATCGTCGGGCTTCTCCGGCGACCGGGTGTGCGCGCTGCCCGATGACCAGCGGAAACACGGGTGACGGTCGCGCATGACTGCCGACGGGTAGCGGAGGGTTTGTTTCGACGCGGCCCGTCTGACCGCGAGCCTCCCCGCAGTAACCGGTTACTCGATGTGCAGTAGTCGGTTACTTAACGCCCCCGCCATAAAATAAGCCATCCTGCTCTGACGGGTGGAGGACCGCCGGGCTCGTGACAACCAGGGGCTAGCTAGCAGGAGGTCCGGGATGTCGTATGTGATCGCAACGCCAGAGCTGATGACCTCGGCGGCAACGGATTTAGCAGCCGCCGGCGCGAACGTCAACGCGGCCCACATGGTGGCGGCCGCCCCGACCGTCGCGGTGATACCCGCCGCCGCCGATGAGGTGTCAGCCAGTGTCGCGCAGCTGTTCTCCCAGCACGCTGCGAACTATCAGGGGCTGGCCGGTCAGGCGGCGGCGTTTCAGGAGCAGTTTGTGCAGCACTTGACTGCCGGTGCGTTCTCCTATGCCGACGTCGAGGCCACCTTGGCCTCGTTGTTGCAGGGCGCGAACGGGGTTGTCAGCGTCATTGCCACCTCGTCGCCTCAGCAATTAATAGAAGACCTTGTGTTCCCACTCATATCCCCTATTTTTAATAATCCTGAGTTAGTTTTTCCGCTTTTGGTCATACTTGGCGCCCCGCCGTTCCTTGCCGCCATAACTTTCCTTTTGTTGTATATTTATGTTGCTGGCCTGCTAAACCAATATGGATTGTAGCGGGTTCAGTGCGCGACCCGCATTCAAAAGCCCGCACAGGGATAAGGGCCGAATGACGGCCCAGGAAATAGGCCGACAGTTCGACACCTGATATTGGCGCAGTTCGGGGCAGGGGTGGGGTCACATCTCGGCAGCTTCCGCCCATTACCGCTTGCCGGGCGAGCTTTGAGCGCGGACCGACAGCGTTTTGCGTTTTGGTCACCCCATTAGAGCAAATCCAGCAAACATGACCCGCAGCCAGCGCGGCAAATCAGGAAAATCCCAAATTACCGAAATTGGACTTGAGCCACCGCTCCCCGCTGAGCAATCAGCTTTCGTTCGTTCTGTAGCCATCCCTCGGCGTCCATGCGAGCATCGAAAGTGTGGGGCCAGTCGTAACGCATGCCGTCATCGGCAATTCAGGACGCCTAGGATGCGCCCGGATCGCATGGCCCGCAACGCGCCCCAGCTACGTCGACCGGCGGTGGTTATGGTCGGAGTTTTCTTTGCCATGACCGCAACATCAGCGCAGCACTCAGACCGTTGGCCGATCTTTTGAAATGGGGGTTTGTGTCCCACTATGTCCATATCTTTGCTGGCTTTAAACCCATTTCCGACCAGGTCAAAGGTTAACTAATGTGAGCCGAGTCATCACGCTGGGCAACATGCGCGCCCGGTTCAACATCGCGCTCGGCATCGGATCGTCGGGCTTCTCCGGCGACCGGGTGTGCGCCCTGCCCGAGCGGGGCCGCGCGTGACGAGGCCGCACCACCCGGAGGCCGCGCTGGCCGCGCGGTTCGAGGCGGCGCGGCCCCGGCTGGGCGCCATCGCCTATCGCATGCTGGGCTCGATCGACGACGCCCAGGACGCCGTGCAGGAGGCGTGGCTGCGGCTCAGCGCCGCCGGCCGGGACATCGCGAATGTCGACGCCTGGCTGACCACGGTGGTGGCCCGCATCTGCCTGAACACCTTGCGCGACCGGCACGGACGCGGGCGGGAGGAGCCGGTCGGTCACCTGCCGGATCCGATCGTCGACGCCGACGGAGAGTTCGATCCCGAACACCGGGCGATGCTGGCCGACGCGGTGGGGCTGGCCCTGTTCGTGGTGCTGGACACGCTGCCGCCCGCCGAGCGGCTGGCCTTCGTGTTGCACGACGTGTTCGCGGTCCCGTTCGACGAGATCGCGCCCATCGTCGAGCGGACCCCGGAGGCGACGCGCAAGCTGGCCAGCCGGGCGCGCCGGCGCATCGAGCAGGCCGAGCCGGCCCCCGACGCGGGCGTCGCCGCGCAGCGCGAAGCCGTCGACGCCTTCTTCGCCGCGGGCCGAGCCGGCGACTTCGACCGGCTGGTGTCGGTGCTGCACCCCGACGTCGTGCTGCGGGGCGACTTCGGCCGGGGCGCCGCGGGATTCCGCGCCGAGGGCGCGGCCTCGGTGGCCAACCTCGCGCGCGGCTACGCGGGGCCGGAGCGCGAGGTGCGCCCCGCCATTGTCAACGGCGCCGCCGGCGCGGTCGTGTTCGTCGACGGGCGGCCCACGGCGATCATGGGATTCGTGGTGCGCGACGGGCTGGTGGCGGCCATCGATGTGCTGGCCGACCCGGACCGGATCGCCAAGCTAGACCTGCGCGGCGTGCGCGCCGATCACTGACCGGCGGCCTGCAGCAACTCCATCGCCGAGGCGCGCGACAGGACCCAGCCGCCCTGGTTCACGAACGTGACGTTCTGGGTGACCGGAGACGTGAGCTTGGGGCCCGAGACCGCCACGTCGGCCGTCGCGGACCCGGCCGCGGCCGGTTGGACGTTGGTGACGTTGAACGCCAGCGGCAGGTCGCCGTTCTTGGCGGCCTTCTGCAGCTTCTTGTCGGCGATGTGCGCTTCCATCCCGCCTATGCCGCCTTCGACCAGAGTGCTCTTGTTCGCGAACGGGACGCTGGGGTCGGCGAGGCTGGTCAGCAGGCCGGTCAACTGATCGGCCGTCGGCACGTTCACCGCCTGCGGCGGATCCTGCGGCAACGGCGCGCCGACGGCGATCAGCCGCACCGAGGCCGCCTCGCCCGGCGCCGCGATGGACGTGATGCCGGCGGCCGCTCCCCCGATGACGGCCAGCGCTGCCGCGCCGCCGGCGAAGAATTTCACGGTTTTCATGGTCCCCCCTTTGGTGGGCACGCGTCGACGGACGGTGCCAGTGTGCCGCTTTCTACTGTTGTTTCGCGTCTGCGCACCGTGACGTTACGACCACACCGTGTGAGCAGCCTGTGCGCCCACTGTGCGGCGCACAGGCTGCTCGGGTTGCTAGTTCGTCGCCGACGCGGCCTGGATGAGGGCGATCGCGGCGTCGTGCTGCAGGATCCAGTTGCCGCCCTGGTTGACGAACACGAGGTGTTTCTCGACCGGCCCGGCGAACCTCGGACCCGAGATGGCGACATCGGCCTGGGCCATGTTCGGCCCGGCCGGCGCGATGTTCGTCACGGCGAACGTCTCGGGGAAGTTTCCGTTCCGGAAGGCCTTCCTCAGGTCGTGGTCGGCCACGTGGCCCTCGTCCGGGGAGATGCCGTTCTCGACCAGGTTGGTTTTGGTCGTGTACGAGACGCCCGGATCGGTGGCCTGGGTGCATAGGGTCGACAACTGGTCCGGGCTCGGCAGCCCCGGCGCGGGCGGCGGATCCTGCGGTAGTGGCGCGGCGGATGCCACGGCGATGCCGGCCGTGCCCATTGTGGCCAGCGCTAACGCGCCGGTGGCCAAGGATTTCATTCTCATGTTCAGTCCTCCCCCTGGTGAGTATGAGTTGTGATTGTGCCCCCAGCGCCTGCCGTTCTTGGTCTCGGGCGGGTCACGGTACGGGCACGACGGGTGCTCAGCCGGCCGCCATGGCCTCGCGCAGGCTCTTCGGCCTCATGTCGGCCCAGTTCTCGTCGACGTAGTCCAGGCACGCCGACCGGCTCGCCCCCCCGTACGCCACGCGCCAGCCGGCCGGGATTTCGGCGATCGCCGGCCACAGGCTGTGCTGCTCCTCGTCGTTGACCAGCACGTAGAAAGCGCCGCCGTCGTCGTCAAAGGGGTTGGTGCTCATCGCTTCTCCTCGCAGTTTGGTGTTTGACAGAACCTGCCGTGGCGCCCAGCACCCGGTCTGACAGCAGCCCGAGGCAGCTCAGGTTGGGGAAGCCGGGGCCCTGGGTGAGCCCGGACAGGTTGGGCAGGAACAGCTTTGGGGCGACATCGGTGACGGCCAGGTCGTAGCCGATGGCCTCCTGCAGGCCCTCGGCGGTGAGCGGTCCGCCCAGCCCGAGTTCGAGCAGGTCGAGCGCGTCCTGGCTGAACAGCGACGTGAACCACAGCGGGTCGGCGCCGGAGCCGTCGATGACCAGATCGAAACCGTGCACCGTCTCCAGGTTTTCGCTGCCGCGGTTGCTGGACAGGGTCAACCGGATCTGCCCGTCGCGGCCCACCGCGTGGGCGACCCGCCCGCGCAGGTGGCGGATCCGGTCGTCGGACAGCAGCGCCTCCTGCACGTTGGCCGAGAACACCCCGCGGTCGGTGCGGGCCAGCGCGTCGCGGCGTTCGTCGAGCGTCAGCGCCGTCCAGTCGGTGGGATCGGAGAACAGCGAGTTCTCGAAAAACCCCTCGCCGCGGGTAAACAGCGTCACCTGCGGCGAGATGACGGTGATCGTCGAAACCCGGTGCCGGAACAGCTCGTTGAGCATCGATGCGGCCGTCTCGCCGCCGCCGATCACCGCCACCCGCTCGGCGCTGATCCGGTCGTCGGCCGCGGCGCGGTCCCAGAACTGGGCGATCGACAGCATCCGCGGGTTGCCGGGCAGCAGCGACTTCTCCGCCTGGCCGGGTCCGGTGATCATCAAAGCCTCGGCGTGCACGGTGGTTTCGTGGGTCTGCAGCGCCCAGCGGTCGCCGTCGACGGCAAGCCGCTCGACCTCGCCGTGCACCACGTTCAGGCCGACCTGATCGGCGACCCAGCCCAGGTACTGGCTCCACCGGCGATGGGTGGGCGCCGGCCTGCCGCGGTCGATCCATTCGGCGAACGACGCGGTGGCGATGAGGTATGACTGCCAGCTGTAGCGGGTCATCCGCTCGTCGAGTTCGGCGTTGCGGCGCGGCACCAGCGCCGAGCGGTAGGGAAACCCGACGTCCTTTTCCGGGCTGGTGCCCAGCCGGTGCGCCCCGTCCGTCCAGCCGCCGCTGGCCTGCCAGTTGCCCCCGACCGCGATGCGTTCGACGGCCACCACATCGGGGGCCTGGACACCCATGTCGCGCAGCACCGATGCCTTGGCCGCGACGGCCACCGCCTTGGCTCCGGCGCCCAGGACCGCAAGCGTGCTCATGTCGCCACCTTCCTGAGGTTGTCTGTCCACAGTTGTTGCAGCGCGGCCAGATCCGCGTCGTCGAGGATGTCGGGCAGCGCGCGCCATTGCGTGGCCAGCATGCGCTGCTCCCCGACGGTGAGCACGACGGCGAGGATGGTGAGCTCGTGGCGCACCGCGAGGTCGGGCTCGGGCACCGGTGACACGTCGGCGAGTAGCTCGCGTTCGAGGCGCAGCGCGGTGCCGCCACCGGTGTGGGCGGCACCGAGATAGTTCAGCAGCAGCTGCGGCCCCGGGAAGCCGGCGAGCTGCTCGGCGGTGTCGGCGCGCAGGTAGCGCAGCAGCCCGTAGTCGATTCCGTCACCGGGGATCTCGGCGAGCTGTTCGGAGACGGGCCGGGTCGGGTCGACCCGCATCGGGTAGATCGAGCTGAGCAGCCCGACCGTGTCGCCGGTGTCCACGGCGCGTGCGCCCGGCCCGTCCAGCAGCGCGTCGGCGCGGCCGTGGGTTTCCAGCGCGAGCAGGGGCGGCGGCGTGGCCTGGCCCCGTCCGCGCCGCCAATCCGTCAGCATCGCGGCCGCGGCGGCGACGAGCAGATCGGGCAGGGGGGCTGCGGATCTCAGCAGGCGCAAGCTCACGTCGGCGTCGACCACGGCGGTGCGGACGACCAGGTCGCGGGCCACGTCCCGGCCCGGCCGGATCCGCCGGGCGCCGATGTCGGGATCGTCGCCCTGGAGCTGGGCGCGCCAGGAACCGACGGTGTCGAGTCGGTGGGCGCGCTCGATGAGCGCCGCGGCCCAGCGCCGGTAGCTGGTGTGCTCGCGCACCGGCGCGGGAGGGCGGCCGGCGGCCAAAGCCCTTAGCGCAGAGTCTAATTCGCCGAGCACCACCCGCCATGACGCCGGGTCCATCGCCAGCACGTGGGCGGCCAGCAGCAGGACGCTCCCGCCGCTCGGCGGGCGGAGCCACACCGCGGCCAGCAGGGCCCCCCGCTCCGGGTCGAGTCGCTCGACGGCGGCGGCCGCCTGCGCCGTGACCGCCGCGTGCAGGTCCTCGACGTCGAGTTCGGTGAGGAAGTCTGCGACGGCCCTGGGGGCCGGGCCGTCCACCAGCGTCATGGCGGCCCGATCCAGCCTGGTGCGCAGCACCTCGTGGCCGTCGAGGGTGCCGGCCAGCGCGGCGTGCAAGTGTTCGCGCGTGACGCTGTCGGGCAGCCGGATGGCTTCGGTCTGCGCGAGCCGGCGCGGCTCGCCGTACTCGTAGAGCCAATGGGCGTTGGGTAACAGCGGTATTGGGCCGCTCGCCTCGGTGGGCGCGACCCGTTCGGCATCCTCGTCGATGGCCGCGGCGAGCTCGCGAATGGTCTCGCACTCCATTATCAGCCTGGCGCGGAGCGCGACGCCATGCCGGCGGGCGGCCTGCACGACCGAGAGGGCCGCGATGCTGTCCAGGCCCATGTCCAGGAACCCGGCGGTGACGTCGATATCGGCGATTTCCAGGACGTCGGTAAAGACCTCGGCCAGCGCCGCCTCGGTGGGCGTCTCGGGCGGGACGGCCCGGTCCGCCGCGATACCGGTTGCCGCCAAAGCCTTTTCGTCGACCTTGCCGTGCGGTGTCAGCGGCAACTCGTCGAGCACGACGATGTGGTGGGGCACCAGGTAGCGCGGCAACCGCTTGAGCAGCATCGAACGCAATTCGGCCACCGCCGGCGGCTGAGGGCCACCCGCGACGTACGCCGTGAGCCGCGGCCCGTTGGCATGGTTGCGGGCCGTCACATGGGCGCCGCGCACCCCGTCGTGTCCGTTGAGCGCCGCGACGATCTCGCCCGGCTCGACGCGGAAGCCGCGGATCTTGAGTTGATCGTCACTGCGTCCGAGGAACTCCAGGCCGCCGTCGGGCATGCGGCGCACCACGTCTCCGGTGCGATACATCCGGCCGCCGCGGCCGTGCGGGTCGGCGACGAACCGTGCGGCGGTCTCGGCCGCTCGCCCGAGGTAGCCGCGGGTCAGCTGGTCGCCGGCCAGGTACAACTCCCCGGCGGCGCCGTCCGGCACCGGCCGCAGCCAGGAGTCCATCACGTAGGCGCGGGTGGTCCGGGTCGGGCGCCCGATGGCCGGTCGCGCGTGCTCGTCGATGGCGGCGACGACGGCCTCGACCGTGGCTTCGGTGGGCCCGTAGCAGTTGAAGGCGGTCATGGCCGTGCGGGCGCATTCCCGTTGGATCGCCTGCCACGCCGTCCTACCCAACGCTTCGCCACCGAGCGCGAGAACCGCCAGCGGCACCCGGCGCAGCAGCCCCGCGGCATGCAGCTGGGCGAACATCGACGGCGTGGTGTCGATCATGTCCAGGCCGAACCGGTCGATCATCGCGACCAGCGCCTCGGCGTCGCGTCGGCCCGCGTCGTCGATGATGTGCACCGCGTGCCCATCGAGCAGCGCGGCCAACGGCTGCCACGCGGCGTCGAACGTGAAGGACCAGGCGTGCGCGATACGCAGCGGTCGCCCGAGTCGTGCCGCGGCCGGCCGCAGCACGCGCTCGATGTGGTCGTCGGAGTAGGCCGACAGCGCCCGGTGGGTGCCGATGACGCCCTTCGGTGCGCCGGTGGTGCCCGAGGTGAAGACCGCGTAGGCGGCGTGATCCGGGGGCACCGTGGCCGCCCGGAAGCGGGCGGGCGCGGCGGTTTCGGCCAGGGCGGTGAACACTTTTTCGTCGAGCACGATCGCCGCCGACGTCTGGCGCAGGATCTCGGCCACCCGGTCCTGGGGCATCGCCGGATCGAGCGGCACGATCGTGCCGCCGGCCTTGAGGATGGCCAGCATCGCGGCCACATAGCTCGGGCCCCGGGGCAGCGTGATCGCGACCGGGGTCTCCCCGGCCACGCCGTGACGGCCCAGGGCGGCGGCCAGCCGATCGGTGAGCGCGTCGAGTTCGCCGTAGGTCAGCCGCCCGTCGGCCCAGCCGAGCGCCGCCGAATCGGGTTGCGACGCGGCGATTTCGGCGAACCTGGTGTGCACCGCGACCGGGTCCGCGCGCGCGAGCGGCGGGGTCGGGCGGTGTTCGGCGGCCAGCAGGACGTCGACCTCGCGCAGGGGGCGGTCCCAGTTGTCCACCAAGCGCTGCACGGTCGCCAGCAGCCGCCTGCCGAGGCCGTCGGGCGCCATTGTGCCCAGCGCCCCGTCGAGCACCTCCACCAGCACGGTGAGCTCGCCCGCGCTCAGGTGGGCGGCGATGGTCACCGGGAAGTGCGACACGCTCTCCAACCTCGCCGGGCGAAACGTCGCGCCGTTGGCCGCGAATTCGGTGGCGCCGACCACGGCGCCGGGAGGGAAGTTCTCGTACACCAGCAGGGTGTCGAACATCTCTCCGATGCCGGCGAGGGAGCGCAACTCGGCGTGCCCCAGGTAGCTGTGGTCGCGCAATGCGGCGGATTCCCGTTGCAGCGCGGCGCATTGCGCCCCGACGGTGGTGCGGGGGTCCAGCCGCACCCGCAGCGGCACGGTGTTGATGAACAGGCCGACCATCGTCTCCACGCCCGACAGTTCGTCGGGCCTGCCGGACACGGTCACCCCGAAGGTCACATCGCTGCGATCGGTCAGTACCGAAAGTATTGCCGCCCAGGCCAGTTGAACCAGGGCGTTGAGGGTAACGCCGCGCGCGCGGGCGGCCTCGGCCAGCGCCGTGGTGGCGTCGCGGTCGAGTCGCAGCGTGGTGCGCCGCGGGATGCCCGCCTGCGGCGGGGTGGCGGTCAGCGCCGGGGAGAGGAGGGTCGGCCCGTCGAGGCCGGCCAGGTGCCGGGCCCACAGCGCCCGGCTGCCCGCCTGGTCACGGCCGGCCAGCCAGCCGATGTAGTCGCGATAGGGCCGCGGCGACGGCGGCAGCGCGGCGCTGTCGCCGCCGGCGCGGTACAGGGCGAGCAGTTCGGAAACGAAAAGCGGCAGCGACCACCCGTCGATCACCAGGTGATGCGCGACGATGACCAGATGCCAGCGCCGGTCGGGCAATTCGATGAGCAGGAACCGGATCAGCGGCCCGCGGGCCAGGTCGAAGCGGCGGCCGCGCTCCTCGGCCTCCAGGGTCTCGACCTCGTCCGGCGCGGCCCGGACCTGCCGCCAGGGCACCTCGACGGCGCTCGGGATGACCTGCACGGGGCGGCTGAGATCGCCGTGCACGAAGCTCGCCCGCAAGTTCGGGTGCCGGGTCAGCATCGTCGCGGCGCAGTCGCGCAGCAGGGCGACGTCGAGCGCGCCCGCCACGTCGGCGGCCATCGCGATGACATACGGGTCGGTCGCCCCGGGATCGGTCAGAGTCGTCATCGCGAACAGCCCCCGCTGCAGCGGGCTCAGCGCCATCACGTCCTCGATGGCCGGTCGCGGTTCGGCCCGGGTCACGGCTGACTACCCCATGACGAGGTGAGCGCCGCCAGTTCGTCGGCGGAGAGCCCAGACGTGCTCATCGGCGCGTGATGGGTGTCGTGCGAGCCGGTTTCGGTGTCCGACTTGGCGTCGAGCGCGGCCGCGAGCTCATGCAGCACGGGATGTTCGAACACCATTCGCGGGGTCAGCGGCAGCCCGGCATCGCGCGCCCGCGCAGCCACCCGCACGGCGAGGATGCTGTCGCCGCCGAGGTTGAAGAATTCGTCGTGGCGCCCGACCTGCTCGGCGTCGAGCACGTCGGTGAGGATGGCCGCCAGCGCGCGTTCGGTGGCGGTGGCGGGCGGTTCCCCCGGGCCACCGGCGGGCCCGGCCGGTGCCGGTGCCGCGGGCGTCGCCACTCCGGCCACCAGCTCCAGTTGGCCGTCGTCGCTCCACACGCCGCGCTCGCCGGTGCGGTAGAGCCTCGAACCCGGTTGCGCGGCAAACGGATCGGCGACCAAGCGGGTCGCGGTCAGCGAGGGCCTTGCCAGCCGGGCGATGACAGCCGGACCGCCGCCGTAGTAGACGTCGCCCACCACGCCGGCCGGGACCGGGTTCAACCAGGCGTCCAGCAGGTACACCCGCGCCATGCCGGTGCCAGCGTTGGATCGGTCCAGAATGCGTTGTCGCTCTTGCGGCCCGGCGATCTCGACGTGGCGCAGCCGCTGATCGGGATGGTGGGCGAACGCCTCGACGACGCGGACCAGCCACTCGGCGAACCGGCTCGCGGTGCCGCGTCGATACAGCTCGGGGCGAAAAATGACGTGGCCGCGGTAACCCTGGTCGGAGGCGAAGAAGTTGACCGACATGTCGGCGTGTGCGACGTCGAAGGTGGGCTCCAGCGCGGTGAACGTGGTGTCACCCGCCGGGCCGCTGTCGATCACGATGTCTTGCGGCAATCGGTCGCGAACGTGCACCACCACGTCGAAAAGCGGGTTGCGCGAAAGCGACCGCGCCGGGCTGACGGCGTCGACCACCCGGTCGAACGGCAGGTCCTGATGCGAGTACGCGGCCAACGCCATCTCTCGGGTCCGCAGCAGCACCTCGCGCAGGGTCGGATCTCCGCCCAGGTCGTTGCGCAGCACCAGGATGTTGATGAAGAACCCGATCAGCCGATCGAGCCCGGCCTCATCGCGACCGGCCACCGGGGTGCCGATCGGGATGTCCGGGCTTCCGCCGGCCTTGTGCAGCACGACCGCGACGGCGGCCTGCAGCACCATGAACTCGGTGATACCGAGGTCGCGGCTCAGGGCGGTCACCTTGTCGCGGGTCACCGATCCGACGCTGAACTCGACGGCGTCGCCGGCACCGCTGAGCGAGGCCGGGCGCGGGAAGTCCGGGCGCAGACCGGTTTCGGCCGGCATCCCCGCGAGTTGGCGGACCCAATAATCGCGCTGCGGTCCGGCGATGCCCGCGCCCTCGTCCAACAGCGCCGCCTGCCACCTGCCGTAGTCCGCGTACTGCACGGGCAGCGGATCCCATGACGGCCTCTGCCCGCCGCGGCGGGCACGGTATGCGGTCAGCAGATCGGTGAACAGCACCCCCGCGGACCAGTGGTCACCGGCGATGTGGTGCACCACCAACGACAGGACGTGCCGGCCCGGAACGCTGAACACCGCGGCCCGAATGGGCAGGTCGCGCTCCAGGTCGAAGACGTAACGCCGCTCGTCGTCCAGTTCGGCCCGCTGCCAGCGCTCGTCCGGCCCGCCGGTGCGCCGCACCGGCACCTCGGCGGGCGGATGGATGACCTGGTATGGGACACCGTCGATTTCGCGGTAGGTGGTGCGCAAGATCTCGTGCCGCGCCACG
This sequence comes from Mycobacterium terramassiliense, assembly GCF_900157385.1. Lineage (GTDB taxonomy): Bacteria > Actinomycetota > Actinomycetes > Mycobacteriales > Mycobacteriaceae > Mycobacterium > Mycobacterium terramassiliense. The sequence continues at coordinate 2,483,913 of NZ_LT717701.1, read as the reverse complement.
ACGTCGGTGATGGCTGCCGCCAGCGCCTCGGTGTCGCACGGGCCACTCAACGCCGCGGCGAACGGAATGTTGTTGACGGCATTGGGCCCGTCGAAGCGATAGGTGGCCCAGCTTCGCAGCTGCGACGACGACAGCGGCACCGGACCGCCGTGTGGTGCGGGCACCAAACGCGGCCTCGCCGAGTCGCGCTCCCGCGTGTCGATCTGTTCGGCGATCCTGGCCACCGTCGCCAGCTCGAAAATCTCGCGCACGCCGAGGTCGACCCCGAACGTGTTGCGCACCGCCGCAACCAGTTTGGTGGCGAGCAGCGAGTGGCCGCCGAGGTCGAAGAACGAGTCGTCGGCGCCGACCCGCTCCCGGCCGAGCAGCTCGGCGAACAGCCCCGCGACGCCGCGTTCGGTGGCCGTGTCCGGTTCGCGGAACGCGCCGCCGGAACCGACCTCCGGTTCGGGGAGCGCGGCGCGGTCGATCTTGCCGTGCCCGGTGATCGGAATCTCGTCGAGCACGACGTATGCCGCCGGCAACATGTATTCGGGCAGCGCCGCCGCCACCCGGGCGCGGATGCGGTCGAGGTCGACCCCGGACTTCCCGTCGTCGCCGGCCGCCGGGGTCACGTAGCCCACCAGGCTCTTGCCCAACCGCGGCAGATCGCTGACCACCACGACGGCCTGTCCGACCGTGGGATCGACCGAGATGGCAGCGGCCACGTCCCCCAGTTCGATCCGGAAACCGCGGATCTTGACCTGTTCGTCGGCGCGGCCCACGAACTCGACGTCGCCGTCGGCGTTGCGGCGTGCCAGGTCCCCCGATCGATACATCCGGGCCCCCGGATTGAACGGGTCGGCGACGAACCGCTCGGCGGTCAGCCGCGCGCGCCGATGATATCCGTGCGCCAGATGCGTTCCGCCGAGGTAGATCTCGCCGATCACGCCCACCGGCACCGGTTGCAGAGAATCGTCGAGCAGGTACATCGTGGTATTGATTTTGGGCCGGCCGATGGGCACGATCCGGGTGCCCTGTGGCCCCTCCACCATGTAGCAGCTGGCATTGATCACGGTTTCGGTCGGGCCGTAGAAGTTGTGCAGCAGCGCGTCGAAGGTGGCGTGGAACTTGTCGGCGACCTCGCCCGGCAGCGGCTCGCCGCCGATGGGCACGCGCCGCAACGTCCGCCACTGGCTGACGCCCGGCAGCGACAGAAACAGGCCCAGCAGGGACGGCACGAAATGCATTGCCGTGATGCCCTCGTCGCGCAGCAGGGCGGTGAGGTAACCGATGTCGCCGAGCCCCCCGGGGCGCGGGATCACCATCCGCGCGCCGCAGGCCAACGTACCGAAGATCTCGGCGATCGACACATCGAAGCTCGGGGAGGCGACCTGCAGCAGCCGGTCGGTGTGGTCGACCCCGTACTCCCCCTTGAACCAGACGAAGTACTCGGCGACGGGACGATGCGGCACCGCGACGCCCTTGGGCAATCCGGTGGTGCCCGACGTGTAGATCAGGTAGGCGGTATTGTCCGGCCGTAGCGGCCGCACCCGATCGGCGTCCGCCGGATCGTCGGCGCGGTAGCCGGCCAAGTCGCCCACCGGATCCCGCAGCACCAGCTTCGCGTCGCAGTCGTCGAGGATGAATTCCAGCCGGTCCCGCGGGTAGGTGGGGTCGACGGGCACATACACCGCTCCGGACTTGGCGATGCCCACCGCGGTGACGACCAGTTCCGGCGACTTGTCGAGCAACACGGCGATCCGGTCCTCACTGCCGATGCCCTGCTCGATCAGCCAGTGCGCCAGGCGGTTTGCCGCCTCGTTGATGGCGCGGTAGGTGAACCGACGGCCCTCGTAGACCACGGCGACGGCGTCGGGAGTGCGCGCGGCCTGCCCGGACACCAGATCGGCGAGGGTCCTTGGGGCGGTGTCGAAGGCCTCACCGCGCGACACCGCGCGCAGCCAGTCGGCGTCGGCGCCGCCCAGTAGCGCCAACGCGGCCAACGGCTTGTCCGGTTGGGCCAGGGCGTCATCGAGCAGCACGGCGAAGTGCTCTAGCATCTGCCGCGCCAGCGCGGGTTCCAGGATCTCCAGCAGGTGCTCGGCCTCGACCAGCGCGCCGGTGCTTTCGAATTCGACCATGAATCCCAGGGGTAGCTGGGTGAGGTTGCTGCGCAGGTCGTAGCGCTCGCACGCGATGCCGGGCGGGTGGAAGCCGCCGCCGTCGGGCTCGCGGAACCCGAAGGACAGGCGGGTCATCCGTTCCGCGCCATGCCGGCGATCGGGGTTCAATTCGCGCACCACGCGGTCCAGGTTGACCCGCTGATGGGCGAACGCCCCGGTGGCGACGTCTCGCGTCGACGCCAGCAGCTCGCGGAAGCTCATGGTCGGGCGCGGTCGCAGCCGCATCGCCACCGTGTTACCGAAATATCCAATGGCATCGTCGGTTCCGGCGCCTCGATTGAGCACCGGCGCGGCCACGAGGAAGTCGTCGCAGTGGGTGTAGCGGTGCACCAGCGCGCCGAAGGCGGCCAGTAGCACCATGTATGGGGTGCAGCCGGTGTCCCGCGCCGTCGCGGTCACCCGCTCGGCGGTGTCGGCGGACAGCCGCAGCGTGGTGCGGGCCGCGCGCCAGGTGGTCGGCACGCGGGTTCCGGCCGGGCCCGGAAGTTCCAGTGGCTCCGGCGGATCGGCCATGACGGCGCGCCAGTAGTCCAGGTCGGCCTCGCTGGTATCCGGTCCCGGCGCGGCAGACCGGCGGTGCGGCTCGAGCGGGACGCCCTGGTATGCCCTGGTGAGATCGGAGAAGAACACCCTCCAGGAGCCGTCATCCCACGCGATGTGGTGGGCCACCAGCAGCAGCACGTGTTCCGCGGCCGCCGTGCGCACGACGGTGATCCGCAACGGCGCGTCGGTGGAAAGGTCGAAGGGCGCGCCGAATTCGCGCTGGGCCAGCACTTCGAGGCGAAGCCTGCGCGCATGCTCCGAGAGGCCGGTCAGGTCTTGTTCGGCCCACCCCGGGGGGAGGTCGTCGTGCACCACGGGCCGCGGGTCGCCCTGGTCGCTGAGGGCATAAGTGGTGCGCAGGATGCGGTGGCGGCGTGACACGGCGTTGACGGCGTCGCGCAGCCGGGCGGGGTCGAGCTCGCCGCTGATCCGGTAGGAGACGCAGACGTTGAGCAGTGCGCCGCTGGGGTCGGCCGATTGCACGAACCACATGCGGGCCTGGCCGTGGGAGAGCTCGTCGTCGGAGGCGGGACGAGGGTACTCGGCGGCTGCCAGACCGCGTTCGGCGAGCCTGCGCCGAAGCAGTTCCAGCCTGGCCGCATCGACCCGGGCGCCGGTGTCGGCGATGTCAGTCACGCGAAATGTCCACCTTCTGTGCTGTTTCGGGGCGTTCGACGGTGCCCCCGAGCTGCTCGACGAGTTCGTCGCCGGTGATTTCGCCCATCAGCGTCGCCAGGGACACCGTCCGGCCGATCATCCGGTTGAGACGTTTGCGCAGATCCAGCGCCAGCATCGAGTCGACGCCCAGATCGAAGAGCGATTCGGCGAGGTTCACCTCGGCGGCCCGCTCGATGCCCAACACGGCCGCCAGCTGACCGCGCACCGCATCGGCCACCGACACCGCGTCGTGTTCGTGCGCGACGGCTTCCACCGTCGGAGTCCCGGATCGCCTGCCGTCCAGGAACGCCCGCAATCGGGCCGCGTCCGCCGCGAACACGAGCGGGTCCTCGCGCCACTCGCGCAGGCTCGCCTCGATCGCCTCGACCGGCGACATCGGGCGCAGCCCGGACCGCTCGATGTCGGCGATCCCGGCCGAATCCGCGATGCTCCGGCCCGATTCGGTCGAGCCCTGCCACAGGCCCCATTTCACCGCGACGCAATGCCTGCCCGCGTCGCGCAGCCGGGCGGCGATCACGTCCAACAGCCGATTGGCCGCCGAGTACGCCGCGTGTCCGCGGCCGCCCCACACCCCGGACACCGACGAACACAACAGCATTCGGGCGTCGGCGCGCACGGGCCACACCTCGGCCAGGTGGGCGAGACCGCGGACCTTCGCGGCAAAGGTGTCCGCGACGGCGTCGGCCGCGAGCTCGCGTACCGAGCCGAACGTGGCGGCGCCCGCGGCGTGGACGATCAACGACGCGCCGGCGCCGCCGTATCCCGCTGCGATGAGCGACAATTGGACCGGATCGGTGATATCGCAGGGCGGCGCCACGAGCTCGGTGCCGTAGCGGGCCGTCAAGGCCTTCAGCAGTTCGGGATCCGCGGAGCGCCGACTCAGCAGGACGATGCGCCGCGCGCCGCGCTCGGCGAGATAGCGGGCATAGTGCAGGCCGATGGCCCCGGACCCTCCGGTGATCACCACGTCGTCGAGCGCGCCGGAGCCCAGCGGCCATTGCGCGGGGGCGGGCACCTCGCGCAGCGAGCGCTCGAACAGCACGTAACCGCTTTCGGATTCGCGCAGCGCGGTTTCACCGCAACCGGACAACAACGCATCGACGGCAGCGCGACCCGCGGCCGGCGTCAGCTCCCGCGAGATCAGGTCCAGGTGGGCGAAACTCTGCTCGGGATAATCGAATCCGATGCTGCGATGCATGGCGGCCAGCGCCGCCTGGGTGGGTGACGGCGGCGCCTCGCGATGGCCTACCGGCTCGGCGCCCACGGTGACCAAACAGACGGTGTGGCAGCGGGGGCCGAGCGCGCGCGCATAGTCGGGCTGCCCGGACCCGATCAGTTCCGTGAGGGCCTGGGCGGCCGCGGCGGCGTCGGCGCCGTCGAACGTCGGGGCGACCGCCACGACGACCTCGGCATCCCGCGGCGCGGCAAGGGCCGCCGCCGGGTGCGACTCGATCGCCGCGCGCAGCGACCGGGCCAGGGGGCGCTGATCGGCGTCGCCGCCGGGACCGATCACCGCGAGACGCGCGGGCGCGCCCGCGACCGGTGTGGACGGCGTCGCCGGCTCCCAGCGCTCGACCGCAATGTTGAGCCCGGGCGACCCAGCCGCTGCCTCCAGCGGTTCTGGGTGCGCCCACATCGGAATGGCGCGCATGGGCGCGTTCGGGAATCCGGGCGGACCCATGTCGGCGCGCTCCAGATAGTCGCCCCAGCCATGGCCGGGGTCGGCGATCGCCGCGGTGACGATATTCGCCGACAGCGCCTCGACCAATGGCTCGTCCCGGTGAGCCGACCCGACCAGCACCGCCGGGTCCTCGCGGGACTCGAAGACCTGGCCGATCGAGAACAACAGCGCGGGATGGGGCGACACCTCGATGAACGAGCCCGCGCCACAACGGATTGCCGACTCGAACGCGCGGTCCAGCCGCACCGTGTTGCGCAGGTTCGCATACCAGTAGTCGCCGAACCGCGCCTTCGAATCCACCACATCGCCGGTGGTGCCGCCGATGAATTGCACCGGGGTCTCGGCGAATTCCGACTCGGGGAGTCGCCGTTGGAATTCCTCGCGCAGCCGTTCGAGCAGGCTGGTGTGCCCCGGAAATCCCGCGACGATCTCGCGGGCAAACCCGCCGCCGGCGCGCACGGCGTCGGTGACGGCGAGCACCGCGTCGCGATCTCCGGAAATCGCGACGGTCGAGGCGGAATGGACCACGGACAGCTCTACCCAGCCGCCGGCGGCCGCGATCAGCGGCCCGGCCTCCCGGGCCCCGATGCCCAGCGTTGCCATCGCGTAGCGACCCGGAAGGCGATCGACCACACCGGCGCGCGCCGCGATCACCGCGACCGCGTCCGGCAACGTGATGCTGCCGGCGACAACGGCCGCCGCGACCTCACCGAGGCTCTGGCCGATGGTGAGGTCGGGAACCACGCCGCACGAGCGCCACACCTCGGCCAGGGCGACGGCGTGGACGAATTGCGCTCCCTGCACCTCGATCTCGGAAAAAGCGCGGGAGTCGTCCCCGGCCGTCAGGTAGCGCAGCGGCGACTCGACGCCGGCAGCCTCGAACGCCGCGATGCAACCATCGGCGGCGGCCCGGTAGCCGCCGAGCGCCCGGTACGCGGCAGCGCCCATGCCCGGCCGGTGACCGCCCTGACCGGGAAAGACGAACGCCTGTCGGGGCGCGGCGGTCAGCGGCGACCTGCTGACCAGCGGATGCTCCCGCTCGGCGGCCAGCGCGCGTAACCCGTCGACGAGCTCGGCCCGGTCCGCGGCGCGGACGACCGCGCGGTGCCTGCGGACCCGTCGGGTTCCGCGCAGCCGCCACGCCACCTGCGCCACAGTCGTTTCCGGAAAGCGGTCGAGATAGTCGGCGATCGCCCGGGCGTCCGCGGCGACGAGTTCGCCGGCGTGGGCGCTGAGCAGCACCGGGATCCGGCCGTCGGGCAGGCGTCTGGCGACCATCAGGCCACCCCGCGCCCGTCCGCGTCGGGCATCGCGACGATCACGTGGGTGTTGGTGCCGCTCATCCCGAACGCGGAGACCGCCGCGACGCGCCACCCATCGACGGCCTGCCACGGCGTCAGCTTGTCCGCCAACCGCAAACCCTGGCTCTCCCAATCTATTTCGCGGCTGGGCTCGTCGACGTGCAGGGTCGGGGGCACCGCGGCGTGTTCGGCGGACAGGATCACCTTGGCCAGACCCAACGCCCCCGCCGCGGCCTGCGCATGCCCGATGTTGGACTTGACCGACCCCAGCAGCGGTCCGCGCCCGGGCGGCGCGGTGCCGTAACTGGCCGCCATGGACAACAGCTCCGTCCGGTCCCCGAGCCGGGTTCCGGTGGCGTGGCCCTCGATCATCCCGACGTCGGCGGGCTCGATCCCCGCCTGGGCGAGGGCGCGCCGGAACAACCGCAGCTGCGCGTCGCCGCTGGGGGCCATCAGCCCGGCGCTGCGCCCGTCGGAATTCAGGCAGCTGGCGCGTACTTCGGCGAGGATGCGACGCCCGTCCGCCACCGCCCTGGACCGGCGCTGCAGCACGAACATGGCCGCACCCTCGGCCCACACGGTCCCGCTGGCGAGCGCGCTGTAGGGCCGGCAGCGGCCGTCGTCGGACAGCGCGTGCTTCTTGGAGAACTCGACGAAATAGCCGGGGCTGCCCATCACGCACACGGCGCCGGCGATCGCGAGGTCGCAGTCGCCGGCCCGGATCGCCTGGACCGCGGTGTGAAAAGCCGCCAGCGCCGACGAGCAGGCGGTGTCGATCGTCAGCGCGGGACCCGCCAGGTCCAGCGTGTAGGCGATGCGCCCCGAGATGACGCCCAGCGACGTGCCGGTGATCAAATGCCCGCTGTGGTGCGAGAACTCGGACAGGGGCGGGCCGTACTCGAGCGTGGAGGCGCCGACGTAGCAGCCCACGTCGTGACCGGCCAGGTCCTCGGGGTTGATCCCGGCGTTCTCCACGCCGCGCCACGCCACCCGCAGCCCCACCCGCTGCTGGGGGTCCATGGCCGTCGCTTCCCGCCGGGAGATGCCGAAGAACTCGGGATCGAATGCCGTTGCGCTACTGAGGAATCCACCGAGGTTCCGGATCGGCTTGAACCCGTCCCGCCGCGACCCGTCGAACAGCTCGCGCAGCGCCCAGCCCCGATCGGTGGGGAACGGCCCCAGCGCCTCCCGTTGCTCGGACAGCAGCGCCCAGAAATCGTCCGGGGTTTCGATGCCGCCGGGCGCTTCGACCGCGAGCCCGACGACGACGACCGGGTCCCTATCGGGCATCGGCGCTCACCAGCCGGGCCACCGCGTCGAGGTGGTCGTTGAGGTAGAAGTGGCCGCCCTCGAACTCGGACACCGCGAACCGGCCGGATGTGTGGGTTGCCCAGCCGGCCAGGGTTTCCCGGCTGATCCGGTGGTCGCGGTCGCCACCGACCGCATGGATGTCGGCGCCGATGCGTACGTCCGGACCGCAGGAGTAGGCGTTCAGGGCGCGGTAATCGGCCTGCACCGCCGTCACCAGGAGCTCGACGAATTCCTCGTCCTCCAGCAGCGCCGGATCGGTCCCACCGAGGTCCACCATGTCCGCCAGCACGCCACTGTCGGTGGTCGGCAGCGGCCCGTACGCGGCGACCGTCGACGGGGCCTGCCCGGCCGACGCCCACAGCACCCGCACCGGCACCCCATTGCTCTCGGCGACGCGGGCGAATTCGAAAGCCACCACCGCACCCATGCAATGCCCGAACAGGCTCAGCGGAGCCGCCGAAGCCCAGTCGCCCGCCTCGAAAAGCTCGCGCGCCAACTCGCCGATGCTGTCCGCCGCGGGATCGTCCCGCCGGTCGGCCCGCTGCGGGTACTGCACCACAAAGGCCTCAAGATCGTTGGCCGACAGCGCCTTGGCCAGCGACCGGTAGGCCGCGGCCGCACCGCCGGCGTGCGGAAACACCACCACCGAGCCGCGCGGGGCGGCACCGCGGAACCGCTTCACCCAGGGCTTGAACTCCCGCGGGGCGGTAGCCGTCGTCTTCCGATCGAGGGCAGAGAGCACGTCGACACTCGACATGTCGGCGATTTCCAGGTACACCTCGGCGACCTGCTCCAGCCGGCCGCCGTCGGCTTCCCGCCCGACCAGCAATTGGGCGAGGGCGGCGACCGTCCGGGCCGCGAAAATGTCGGCGACCATCAGGCTCGGCGAATCGAGCCACTGCCGGATGCCGGCGACGGCCTGCGTCGCGAGCACGGAATCGCCACCGAGGGAAAAGAAATCGTCGTGCACGCCCACGGCGTCGGCGTCGCGGTTCAACAGCTCCGCGACGATGTGGCACAGCGCGCGCTGCAGCCGCGTGGCCGGCGCCCGGTGGCGCGCCGACGTCTCGCGCGACTGCTCGGCCAACTCCGCGGCCAGCAGGCCCGCGACGGCACGCCGGTCGATCTTGCCGCCGTCGGTGAACGGGATCCGCTCGACCACCGAGATGTGCGCCGGAATCATATGGGCGGGAACGAGGTCGGTGAGGCCGTCGCGAATCCGCCGGGCGTCCGAGGCGCCGTCGTCGAGGCAGACCTGCGCGGCCAGCACCTCGGCGCCGCCGGGCGCGGGCACCAGGGCCGCCACGGCCGCGCGCACCCCGTGCACCAGCCGCAGCGCGGCCTCGATCTCGCCGAGCTCGACGCGATACCCGCTGACCTTGATCCGGTGATCGGCGCGGCCGACGAACTCGAGGGTGCCATCCGGCCAGTAGCGGGCCAGATCGCCGGTGCGGTACCAGATCCGGCCCTCGTGGGCGACGAAGCGTTCGGCGGTCAGCTCGGGGCGCCCGCGGTAGCCGCGGGCGATGCCGCGCCCGGACACCCAGAGTTCACCGGCCACCCAGTCGGGGCAGTCCGCGCCGCCGTCGCCGACCACCCGGCAGGCGATGTTGGGGAACGGCTTGCCGTAGGGCACCGCGGTCCAGCGCTCGGGCAGATCCTCGGCGACCTCGAAAATGGTTGCGTGGACGGCCGTTTCGGTGGCGCCGCCGAGACCGGCGAAGCGCGCGCCGGGCGCCTGCGCCCGCAGCCGGCGGGCCAGGCCGGGGCGCACCCAGTCGCCGCCGGTGGGCACCACCCGCAGCGACGACAGCCTCCCCTGGCCGACCTCGACCAGCATCTCCAGCCAGCCGGGCAGGAAGTTCAGCACGGTGACCCGGTGGGCGTCGATCAGCCGGGCCCAGGCGTCGGGATCGCGGCGCTGAGCCTCGTCGACCACCACGATCGCCCCGCCGGCGCGCAGCGTGGCGAACACGTCCAGCACCGACATGTCGCATTCCAGCGTGGATAGCGCCAGGCACCGGTCGGCGGCGCCGATCTCGAAGTGGCGGGTGATGAATTCGACCGTGTTCATGGCGCCGTCGTGCGTCATCTCGACGCCCTTGGGCTCGCCCGTCGACCCGGAGGTGAACAGCACGTAGGCGAGCGCGCCGGGATCCGTTCTGGCGGGCCGGATGTCGGGCGGCGCGTCGCGCGGCAGGTCGGCGATCACCAACGTGGGCACCGGTACCGAAAGGGGCCGGCCACCGCACACCAGCGCCAGGCCCACCCCGCCGGTTTTCAGGATGCGCTCCGCCCGGTCGCGTGGCTGGTCGACGCCGATCGGTAGGTACACCCCGCCGACGGCCAGGATCCCGAGCAGCGCAGGCACCTGTTCGGCGGTCTTGGGGCCCATCACCGCCACGGTGTCGCCGGCGCCGATCCCGGCCGCCCGCAGCGCGGCCGCCACGGCCAGCGCCCGATCGCGCAGCTGCCCGTAGGTGAGGTCACCCGAGCCGGCGAAGACCGCGGGCGCGTCGGGTTGCCGTTCGGCCCGGCGGAAGAACCCGTCGTGCAGCGCCTCGCCGCTGGGCTCGGCGGTGCGGCCGTTGGCCGCGTCGCGGGCCGCGCGCTGCGCCCCCGGCAGCGCCGCCGGGCCGGGCGCGTCCCAGGCGTCGTCGGCGGCCGCGAGCCGGAGCAGTTCGTCGATGTGGTGGTCGAACATGGCGTCGATGACGCCGGGCGCAAAGACCCCGTCGCGGACGTCCCAGTTCACCAGCACGCCGCCGTCGAACTCGGTGACCTGCGCGTCGAGCAGCACCTGGGGACCCTGGGAGATGATCCAGACGGGCGTGCCGAATTGCGTTGTGACGTCGGCACCGAACAGTTCCCCGAGGCCGAGCGCGCTGGTGAAGACCACCGGCGCCAAAACCTGGGCGCCGCGGTGGCGGCTGAGGTCGCGCAGCACCGACAGCCCGGGGTAGGCGGAATGGGCGGCGGCGGTCCGCATGGCGTCCTGCACCGCGTGCGCCCGCGCGGCCGGGGTGTCGGCCCCGACCAAGTCGATATCGAGCAGCAGGGACGAGGTGAAGTCGCCCACCAGGAGGTCGACGTCGGGATGCAGCTCCTGGCGCCCGAACAGGGGGACGTTCAGCAGGAACCGCGCGGTGGACCAGCGGGCCAGCGCGCCGGCGAACGCGGCGCCCAGCGCCATCGCCGGGGTGAGGCCGCGGGCGCGGGCGCGGGCGAACAGCGCGTCTCGGGTGGCCGGTTCCAGCCAGTGCCAGCGCCGGGTGGAGGTGCGCGAGCCCCGGCCGCCGGTCGATGGCGGCGCCGGGGGGTCCGGCAGTCGCGGGATGCGGTGCGCCCACCAGTCCCGGTCGGCGTCGCGATCCGGCCGCGGTTGGGCCTCCTGCCGCGCGATCGCCTGGCGGTATTCCCGGTAGCTGTAGCCCAATTCGGGTAGGTCACGGCCCAGGTAGAGGGCGGCAAGGTCGGCCATCAGGGTGCGGTAGCTCATCGCGTCGGCGGCCTGCATGTCCAGATCGACGTGCAGCCGGGAGCGGTCGCCGGGCAGCAGCGTCAACGTCAGTTCGAACACCGCACCGTCGAGCTGCTGGTGCGACTTGGCGTCCCGCAGGGCCGCCAGCCGCGCCTCGACGACGTCCGGGCCGGCGGCGCGCAGGTCGACCACCGCGACGGGGAAGTCGCCGCATTGGTCCAGCGGGATGCGCTGCGTGCCGTCGGGCAGAAACCGCACCCGCAGTATGGGGTGACGATGCGCCAGCCGGGTCGCGGCCGCGCGCAGGCGATCCGGGTCGACCGGCCCGCCGTCGAACTCCACGTAGAGGTGCCCGGCCACCCCGCCGTACTGCTGGTGGTCCTGGCGCCCGACCCACATCGCGTGCTGCATCGGGGCCAGGGGGAAGGGGTCGCCGGCGTGCCCGGCCGCGTGGGGCCCCGGGGCCGGCTCGTCGGCGGCGGGCGTCGGCGCCACGGAGGCGACCAGTTCGGACCACGCCTCGACGGTCGGGGCCGCGGCCAGCGTGGCGAAATCAACGGCGATGCCGTCCCGGCGCCAGCGACCGGCCAGCGTCATCATCCGGATGGAGTCCAGGCCCTGGCCGATCAGGTTGCCACCTGGGTCGATGGCGTCCGGGCGGACGCCGAGCAGCTCGGCCACCTCCGCGCGGATGTCCTCCGAGCACGCCGGGGCACGCACCACGAAAATCCTCCCAGAATTAGCAAAGGCTGCCCTAAGTTGTTGGTTACCCTATCCTCGATACCTGCGTCGCCGCTACCACCCCCCAACCAAGGAGTCCGATGGCCCCCAACACGCCGCGGCGCCCGGGTCCGGAGGGCTTCGTGCCGTTCCCGGCCGACCGGGCCGCGTCCTACCGGGCGGCGGGCTATTGGGCGGGCCGGACGCTGGACACGCTGCTGACCGACGCGGCACTCCGCTGGCCCGGCCGGATCGCGGTCGTCGACGCGCTGTCGGACGGCGGGTTGAGCTACGCCGAACTCGCCGAGCGGGCCGAGCGCGTCGCGGCCGGTCTGGGGCGGCTGGGCATCGCGCCGGGCGACCGGGTGCTGCTGCAGCTGCCGAACGGCTGCCCCTTCGCGGTGGCGCTGTTCGGGTTGCTGCGGGCGGGGGCCATCCCGGTGATGTGCCTGCCCGGCCACCGGTCCGCCGAATTGGCTCACTTCGCCGCGGTCAGTGACGCGACGGGTCTGATAATCCCGGACAGCGCAAGCGGTTTCGACTACCGGGCGATGGCGCGCGGCCTGCTCGACGATCACCCCGCGCTGCGGCACGTCATCGTCGACGGGGATCCCGGGGAATTCACCCCGTGGACGCAACTGTGCGAGGACGAGGCCGAAGGTTCACACATACCGCCGGCCGATCCGGAAACCCCTGCGCTGCTACTGGTTTCGGGCGGCACCACCGGGACCCCCAAGCTGATCCCCCGGACGCACGAGGACTATTTGTTCAACGCGACCGCCAGCGCCCAGGTCTGCGGTCTGGGCGCCGAGGACGTCTATCTGGCGGTGCTGCCCGCGGGCCACAACTTCCCCCTCGCATGCCCCGGTCTGCTCGGGGCCATGGCCGTGGGAGCGACGACGGTGTTCGGCGCCGACCCCAGCCCGGAGGCCGCGTTCGCCGCGATCGCCCGCCACGGCGTCACGGTCACCGCCCTGGTGCCGGCGCTGGCCAAGCTGTGGGCGCAGGCCTGCGACTGGGAGCCGGTGACGCCGAAGTCGTTGCGGCTGCTACAGGTTGGCGGTGCGCGGCTGGACCCGGCGGACGCCCGCCTGGTGCGCGCCACGCTGACCCCGGGCCTGCAGCAGGTGTTCGGGATGGCAGAGGGTTTGCTGAACTACACCCGTCCCGACGATCCGCCGGAGGTCGTCGAGAACACCCAGGGGCGGCCGCTGTGCGCCGACGACGAACTGCGCATCGTCGACGCGGCGGGGGCGCCGGTGGCACCCGGCGACGAGGGCGAGCTGTTGGTGCGCGGCCCGTACACGCTCAACGGCTACTTCCGCGCCGAGCGCGACAACGCGCGCTGCTTCGACCCGGACGGCTTCTATCGCAGCGGCGACCTGGTCCGCCGCCGGGACGACGGCAACCTGGTGGTCACCGGCCGGGTCAAGGACGTCATCTGCCGCGGCGGTGAAACCATCGCGGCGGCGGAGCTCGAGGAGCACCTGCTGAGCCATTCCGCGATCCGGTCGGTGGCCGCGGTCGGGCTGCCCGATCCCTACCTGGGTGAAAAGATCTGCGCGGCTGTCGTTTTCGCCGGGACGCCGCTCGACCTCGCCGAGCTGAACGCGCACCTCGACGAGCGCGGCGTGGCCGCCCATGCTCGGCCGGACATGCTGGTCGCGATGGCGGCGCTGCCCACCACGCCGATCGGCAAGGTCGACAAGAAGGGGCTCGCCCGCCGGCTCGGCGGGCCATAACCCGAATTCAGTGCTGCACACGCACCGCGAGGTAATACCGATGCCGCCGGGTGTGGTCGACGGTGTAGCCGACCGCCTTGGCGGCGGCCTCGTGATCGGAATCCAGCCAACGCTCGGTGTGCTGGCGTTCGAACTCGGCCCACGACGCGACGGTGAACCGCTCGAGGACCGTGTCGGCGCTTTCGGCGCTGCGATACAGCCGCCAACTGTGGCCACCCGTGCGCAGCCGCGACCGCCTGACCGCGCTCATCGCCTTCACGAAATCCGGGAGGTTCTCGGGCGGCACCCGGTAGTTGACGGTCACCAGCACCGGCCCGTCGTCGGGGCGCGGCTCGAACACGAGCATCGGCGACGTCCAGCATGTCGAAATGTCGCGGCTCAGCAGCCCGGTGGCCGCCCGCAGTGGCAGCACGGGGACGCTGAGGGCGGCCACCCCCAGCAGCGCCGCCGAGCACGTCAGGGCGATCTCGAGCCCCGCCCGCGTGGCGATGAGGCCCCAGCAGTACGAGCCGATCGCCATCGAACCGGTGAACACCAGCAGATACACCGACAACCCGCGCGCCCGAACCCATTGCGGCAAGTGCAGCTGCGCCGCGGCGTTCAACGTCGACAAGGTGATCAGCCAGGACATCCCCGCCAGCACCAAGACTGGCATCGCCGCCGCGAACGGCAGCCACGCCACCGCCGCCGGCGCGAGGCCGTATACCGCGGCGCAGGCCGCGAGGAGCACGTTGGCCGACACCTTGCGGCGCAGCGGTGTGGCGACGGCGACGGCGAGCGTCGCGCCAAGGCCGATGGCCCCCAGCGTCAATCCGTAGCCGCTGGCTCCCAGGTGCCAGCGGTGGTCGGCGGCCACGGGCAGCAGGGCCAACAGGGCCGAGGCGGGGAACAGGAAAAGGCTGGCGCGCAACAAGATTCTGCGAAAGATCGGGCTGTGGGCGACGTATTGCAATCCGGTGCCGATCGCCTGGCTGATGCGTTCCCGCTCGATCGGCGCGATTTGCTTGGGTCGTTTCCAGCCCCGCAGGACAACGATGATCCCGGCGAACGAGACCGCGTTGATCGCGAAGACGGCGGCGGGGCCGGCCAGCGCCACGGCGACGCCGCCGAGCGCGGGTCCCACCGCCTGGCCCACGTTCGCCGAGACGCTGGACAAGGTGGCGGCGGCGGGTATCTGCTCGCGTGGAACGAGCTCAGGCTGAATCGCCTGCCAGGCCGGTGCGGTCAGCGCCGAGGCGCAGCCGATGGCCACGGTGAACAGCAACAACGAGGTCGGGGTGAGGTGACCGGCGTAGGTCAGCGCCGCCAGCGCCAGCGCCACCGCCACCGCGTACGACTGCAGGAAGATCAACAACCGCCGCCGGTCGAACAGGTCGGCCAGCACTCCGGCGAACAGTCCCAGCACTAGCGTCGGCCCCAGGCTGGCCGTCTGGACCAGCGACACGATGGTGGCGCTGCCCTGCTCCTCGATCAAGAACCACTGGGCCGCCACGCTTTGCATCCAGGTCCCGACGTTGGAGATGAACTGCGCGATGAACAGGCTGCGGTACAGGCGATTGCGCAACGGCGTGGGCGCAGGCTGCCCACCGTCGGCGCGCTCGGCGACCTGAGTCACCGTCGAACCGATTGACGACGGCCCGTCGCTTCACGGGCAACGCCTTGCGCCTCGTGCACGGCTGAAAAGTCTAGGACACGCGTCCTGCCCGTGCAGTACTCGACGGGCGGCTAGAAAGTCAGCCCGGAGAACATGACCCGGCCGGGGTCGTACTTCTGCCGCACGGCGCTCAGCCGGGACAGGTTCGGGCCGAAGTAGCGCGAGGGCGGCTGGCCCGCCTCGATGTAGTTCACGTAGCCGCCGACCGAATAAGGTTGCACCGCTTGGTGTGCGGTGTTGAGCCAGTTGGTGGCCGCAGCCGGGTCACCGGTTTCGACGTACCACTGCACCAGCGACGACTGCCGGCGCCACGGAAAAGCCGTGGCCCCCGGCGCCACGGTCGCGAGGGCACCGTCGAGGGCGTGCATGATCGCCAGCATGCGCCCCGCGCTCCGGGGGAAGGCGTTGACCGCGGCGGCGATCCCCTGGGCCGCGGCCGGGGTGAGCGTGGTGAACACGTCGGAGCCGCCGACGTACCCGAGCGGCGCCGGGTTGAGGTTCCCGACGGCCAGATACCGCACCAGGTCAAGGTAATTGAACGTGTGGTTCTCGGTCCCGGTCGGTTGCAGTCCGACGGCCGAGGTGATCGCGTTCGCCACGCTGCCGCCGGAGCCCGCGGGGCAGGTCGCCATGATCCGGCAGTGCGTGCCCATCGCGTCGACGGTGGCGTCGGCCAGGGCCCAGCTGTTCCGGTCGGCGGTGCGCAGCCAACCCTGCCACCCGAGCAAGACCTGCGCGAAAGACTGGGGCGGGAAGTTGAGGTTGACCACGTCGACGTCACCGGTCGGAAACGTGGCGAAGGTCAGCGAGGTCGTCACGCCGAAGTTGCCGCCACCGCCGCCGCGCAGCGCCCAGAACAGGTCGGGGTTACTGGTCGCGGATGCCGTGACCGCCTGGCCCCCGGGCAGCACCACCGACGCCGACGTCAATTGGTCGCACAGCAGGCCCGCGTGCCGGGATTGGGCGCCCAGGCCGCCGCCCAGGGCGTGGCCCGCGGCGCCGACCGAGGGGCACGTGCCCGTCGGGATGCCCCGGCCGGCCGCGGCCAGGGCCTGGTGCATCGCGTACAGACTCGTCGCCGGCGTCACCGTGACCTGGCCGCTGGACGCGTCGTAATTGATCTCCCCCGGCAGCTGGCGCAGGTCGAAAACCATGGCCCCGTTGGCCGTGGACGCGCCGATGTAGGAGTGCCCGCCGCTGCGCGGCGCGACCTTGAGGTTATTGGCGGCGGCAAACGCCATCGCCTTTTGCACGTCGGCCGCCGATGTCGGGGTGACGATGGCCGCCGGCGTGGAGCCGTTGTAGTTGGTGTTGAAAACCTGCTTGGCCGAGCCGAATTGGGAGCTCCCCGGCAACAGCAATTTGCCGCCGAGGGCTGCGGAAAGGCCGTCCCAGCCGGACGCGGCCGGAGCGGCGGTGGCCCGGACCGCGCCGAGCCGGCCCGATCCGAAAGCGGCGCCGGCGGCCAACGCCCCGGCGGCGCCCCGCAGGAACGTCTGGCGGGAGATCTCACGCGCCAACGGAGGGCCCCCGCGATTGCGTCATGCCCGCATTCTCGACGAGGAGAACCGCGGCGCGGCATGACGTGTCGGGGCGACGGCCGAAACGTGCCCGAACCGTTACCGGGCCGAGCGCCTACCGCCCGCTGAGCGTCAGTGTCCCTTCGGTTTTGAGCACCCTGCTGGCGGTGATCCGTTCGGCCTTGCGGGCCTCCCGCTCGAGGTAGCGCTGCTTGGATTCGTCGAATTTGTCGCTGGCCACTTCGAGTTCCTTGATCAGCACGGCGAGGTCGTCGCGCATCCGGGCGGCCTCGCCGGTGAAGTCATCCCGTTCGAAGATGCGCCACTTCTTGAGCACCGGCATGACGACCTCGTCCAGATGGATGCGCGGGTCATAGACGCCACCGACCGCGATGATCACGGCCTTGCGCCGAAACTCCGGCACGGTGAATCCGGGCATCTTGAAATTGCGCAGGATTCGGTGCACCGACCTCATCGCCTGATTGGGCGCGATGTCCAGGCCCGCGGCGCTGACGTCGCGGTAAAAGATCATGTGCAGGTTCTCGTCGTGCGACACCCGCGCCATCAACTGTTCGGCGATGGTGTCGTCGGCGGCCCTACCGGTGTTGCGGTGCGCGACGCGGGTGGCCAATTCCTGAAACGACACGTACATGACCGAGTCGAACAGGCTCTCAGCGAACATGTCCCCCTGCTGGTTCTGGCCCGGGCTGAACCCTCTTGTCATTTGCTCCATCCGCAGCTTCTCCAGCTCGACCGGGTCGACCGCGCGGGTGACCACCAGGTAGTCGCGCAGCGCCGTGCTGTGCCGGTTCTCCTCGGCCGTCCACCGATTCACCCATTGGCCCCACGGGCCGTCCATGCTGAAGTTCATCGCGATCTCGCGGTGGTACGACGGCAAGTTGTCCTCGGTCAGCAGGTTTTGCACCATCGCGACCTGCGCGACGTCGGTAAGCCGGCTCTGGCCGGGCTCCCAGTCCTGGCCGTCGAGGGCGTAGAAGTTCTTGCCGTCCGACCACGGAACATAGTCGTGCGGGCTCCACTCCTTGAACAGCGACAGGTGGCGGTTGAGCAGCTGCTCGACCACGGGCTCAAGTTCCTGGAGTAGCTGCAGGTTGGTCAAGCTGTCGGACACGGACCCTCCCAGTTATGTGTGCCTATCAGTACCTGTGTCATGCAGTTACATCAAGATGACATGCCGGGAGTCCGTCGACTAGGGCCAAAAGTCCTTCCGGGCAAAGCGACGGCGCAGGCAAGCGAACGGCGTTCGGTACGCCGAGATCGACGCTGCCGTGCACTTCACTCGCACTTCTTCGCGCCAGCGTCGATCTCGACGAAGATTCGCCTCGGGACGGGCGCTAGTGCCGGGCGATCAGGTACGGCGCGAGCGTCGACAGCTTTTCGCAGGTCTCCTCGAATTCGCGCTCGGGATCGGACTCTTCGATGATCCCCGCGCCGGCCCGCAGCCACGTCTTGCCGTCGCATTCGTAGGCCGCCCGGAGCGTCAACGCGGCGTCGAGGCCGCCGTCCGCCGAAACCATCACGACGGCACCGGAGTACAGCCCGCGCGGACCTTCGTCGAGGCGCAGGATGGCCTCGACGGCGGCCGCCTTCGGGATGCCCGAGGCCGTGACCGCCGGAAAAAGCGCTTCCAGCGCGTCCATCCGGTCGCTGGAGGGGTCCAGCCGCGCGCTGACCGTGGAACCCAGGTGCTGCACGCTGCCGCGCTCCCGCACCGTCATGAAGTCGCTGACCACCGCGGTGCCCGGTTCGGCGATCTCGGTCATCTCCTGCAACGAGCTGCGCACCGAAATAGCGTGCTCGACAATCTCTTTGGAGTTCGATTCCAGGTCTTCGCGAGCCTGGCGATCACGCGCCGCACCGCGGCCGAGCGCGCGCGTGCCGGCCAGTGGCTCGGTCACCACGGCGCCGTCGCGGTGCACGGCCGCCACGAGTTCGGGGCTGTAGCCGACGGCGCGAATCCCGCCGAGCCGCAACAAGAACGATCGCACCGGGGTGTTGTGCCGCCGACCCAGCCGGTAGGTGGTCGGGAAGTCCACCGCGAAAGGGACTTCGAGGCAACGGGACAGGATCACCTTGTGGTAGCCGCCCGCCGCGATCTCGCGGACGGCCGCCGCCACCCGGTCGCGGTATCCGGACGGGTCGTCGCTCACATCGACCGCGCGGGCGTCGGGCAGGCCGCACAGGCCGTCGCCCAGCAAGCCATGCACCGCGTCGATGTGGCCGGCCTCGGCGCCGTAGAGGCGGACGGCCTCCCGGGTCACCACGACGCGGGTGCGCGGCCAAAAGACCCGCGCCAACGGCGTGCCCGGCGCCAGCCGCTGCTGCAGCCCGTAGCGGTGGACGCCGAATTCGAAGCTGACCCAGCCGAAAAGCTGGTCGGTTTCGAGCAGCAGCCGGTCGATGGCCTCGCCCAGGACCGGGCCGGGCCGCCCGGACCATTGTTGCCTCTGGGCGGCGCCGTCGCGGATCACCCGCAGCTCGTCGCTGTCCAGCTCGACCATCGCCCGTACGCCGCTAGCCAGCACCCATTGCCCGTCGTGCTCGTAGAGCAGGTAATCCTCGCCGAGCCGCTCCGGCAGGGCGCGGGCCAGCTCGGCGGCCAAGTCGGCCGGGTGGACGTCAGGGGGCAACGGAATCGGCGGTGACTCGGAGCCTGCGGGACTCGTCTCGACGCTGACCTCGGTCACGGTTAGTAAATGTAGCCTAACCTATCTAACTCCGCGCAACCCCTCCCCATGGCCCGCCAGGGAGCGCCGCGGCCGCGCCCACGCCCATCCACACAGCGAATCACCAGAAAAGTCACAGTGGATTCACGCCAATCCCCCCACACCCGGTCCGACCAGCGGCGCTGTGACCATAGCGTTTGAGGAGAATCCGCTCTTTCGATACGGCTGTGTAAAACATCCGCTTTTCGCGCTGTGTCCGAGTGGCGGACCCCTATCGGCGGAGTTACGTTTTGCACCGGTTTCGGGACGGCATGGTTGCCCCGGTTGTGCACGGTGCGTCCCTGATCACCGCTTCAAAAAGAGAGGCACCCAATGCTGCAAGAGTTCTGGCACAACTTCACCCACAACCTGTTCAAGCCGCTCCTGCTGTTCTTTTACTTCGGCTTCCTGATCCCGATCCTGAAGGTGCGCTTCGAGTTCCCGTATGTGATCTATCAGGGCTTGACGATGTACCTGCTGCTCGCCATCGGCTGGCATGGCGGTGAGGAGCTCGCCAAGATCAACGCCTCCAGCATCGGGGTCATCGTCGGATTCATGGTGCTGGGCTTCCTGCTGAACTTCCTGATCGGGGCCATCGCCTACGTGCTGATGGGCTGGCTCACTTCCCTACGGAAGGTCGACCGGGCAACGGTCGCGGGTTACTACGGATCCGACTCGGCGGGCACCTTCGCCACCTGCGTGGCCGTCCTGGCCGCCGTAGGCATCTCGTTCAACCCGTATATGCCCGTGATGCTGGCCGTCATGGAGATTCCCGGCTGCCTGGTGGCGCTCTACTTGGTGGCGTTGCTGCGCCACCGGAACATGGACGCGGCGGGGAACATGCCCGACGAGCCCGGGTACATGCCACCGGTCAAGGTCGGCATCGGGCCCGGCACCGCGGCCAAGCCCCCGCACGGCCAGAGCTTGGAGTCCGAGCACGACCGGGGAGTCGAGCAGGAGCTGGAGCTCGCCATGGAGAAGCTGGAGCATCCCAACTGGGAGCCCGACCAGAGCCCACCGATCGGCAAGGCCAAGAGGATGCCGATGTTCTCCCGCGAGCTGCTGCAGGAAGTGTTCCTCAACCCCGGCCTCGTCCTTCTCTTCGGCGGCATCATGATCGGCCTCATCAGTGGGCTGCAGGGGCAGAAGGTCGTCGCCGACGACGACAAGTTCTTCGTGTTGGCCTTCCAGGGCGTGCTGTGTCTGTTCCTGCTCGAGATGGGCATGACGGCGTCTCGCAAGCTGCGAGACCTGCGGTCGGCGGGCCCCGGTTTCATCTTCTTCGGTTTGCTCGCACCGAACATCTTTGCGCCGCTGGGCATCATCGCCGCCCACATCTACGCGTCGGCGACCCACGCCGATTTCAAGCCGGGGACCTACGTGCTGTTCGCGGTGCTGTGCGGCGCGGCGTCCTACATCGCCGTGCCGGCGGTGCAACGGCTGGCGATCCCCGAGGCCAGCCCGACGCTGCCGCTGGCCGCGTCGCTGGGCCTGACGTTCTCCTACAACGTCACGATCGGAATCCCGCTCTACATCGAGATCAACCGCCTGGTCGGGCACTGGTTCACCTAGGGGCCCGACGAAGCCGGATGCCTGTCACGGTCGTTCCGCGACCACCCGCAGTCAGCCGATAGGTGACCGTCGAAAGCGGTATCACATGCGATACCGCTTTCGCGGCGCATCCGTGGCCTCCTTGTCCGCCGGGCCGCGGCGGCCCACGGAGCGAGGCGGGGGGCTGGCGGGACGTTTGTGCGTCCGCGTTACGCGTTGTTAACGATTCGTAAAGACGCCTTCACTCGATTGACTCAAGTCGCGTGAGTCTCCAAGGTACTAATGATGTCTGTGGACAACCCGGCGTTGGTTGCTGCTTTCCGCACCGCCGAACACACCCGTCGGAGGCGCTGATGCTGCATGAGTTCTGGGAGAACTTCACCCACAACCTCTTCAAGCCGCTGTTGCTGTTCTTCTACTTCGGGTTCCTCATCCCAATCCTGAAGGTGCGGTTCGAGTTTCCCTACGTGATCTACCAGGGCCTGACCATGTACCTGTTGGTGTCGATCGGCTGGCAGGGCGGCGAAGAACTCGCCAAGGTCCAGCCCGCCGACATCGACAACATCGCGGGGTTCGCGGTGATGGGCTTCGCTCTGAACTTCGTCATCGGCGTCCTGGCGTACGTGGTGCTGAAATACACGACCCGAATGCGCCGGGTCGACCGCGCGACGGTCGCCGGCTATTACGGTTCGGACTCCGCGGGAACCTTCGCCACCTGCGTGGCCGTCCTGTCGGGCGTGGGCATCGCGTTCAACGCCTACATGCCCGTGTTGCTGGCCATCATGGAGATTCCCGGTTGCCTGGTGGCGCTGTACCTGGTGATGCGGCTCCGCCACCGTGGGCTCAACGAATCGGGTTATATGCCAGACGAACCCGGTTACGTCGCACCGGCGAGGGTCGGGGTCGGCCCCGGCACTGCCGCGCGGCCCCTGCCGGGTCAGAGCCTCAGCGCCGCCGAGGAGCAGGGCGTCGAGCAGGAACTCGAATTCTCGATGGAAAAGCTGGAGCACCCGGACTGGGAGCCAGACCACAGCCCGCCCCGCGGGAAAGCCAAGCGGATGCCGATATTCTCCCGCGAGATTTTTCAGGAAGTGTTCCTCAACCCCGGGCTCATTCTCCTCATCGGCGGCATCATCATCGGTTTCATCAGCGCGCTGCAGGGGCAAAAGGTCGTCCACGACCAGAACGAACTCTTCGTGGCGGCGTTTCAGGGCGTGCTGTGCCTGTTCTTGCTCGAGATGGGCATGACGGCATCGCGTAAGTTGCAGGATCTCAAGCTGGCCGGGCGCGGTTTCATCCTCTTCGGCTTGCTGGCGCCGAACTTGTTTGCGGTGCTGGGGATCCTGGCCGCCTACAGCTACGCCGACCTCACGAATACGCACTTCCAGCCCGGCACCTATGTGCTGTTCGCGGTGCTGTGCGGCGCGGCGTCCTACATCACCGTGCCCGCGGTGCAACGGCTGGCGATCCCCGAGGCCAGCCCGACGCTGCCGCTGGCCGCGTCGCTGGGCCTGACGTTCTCCTACAACGTCACCATCGGGATTCCGCTCTACATCGAGATCAATCGCGCAGTCGCGCATTGGTTTCCGGGCGTGTAAAAGCTCATCCCAATAGCGTGCGCACCACGCCGTCGGCCAGCAGCCGGCCGCGCGGAGTGAGCACCAGCCGCTCGCCCTCGGACGCCAGCAACCCGTCGGCGACCGCGGTTTGGGCGCGTTGACGTTCGGCGTCCCCCAGCCGGTCCAGCGGAAGCCCTTGCCGCAACCGGGTTTTCAACAACACCTCCTCGGTGTGCAGCGCGTCGCCATCGAGCCGCTCGAAACCCGAGACCGGAAGCGTGCCGTCGGCCAGCAGCTCGGCATAGGCGTTGGGGTGCTTGACGTTCCACCAGCGCGTCGCACCGACGTACCCGTGGGCGCCCGGCCCCGCACCCCACCACTGGCCGCCGTTCCAGTAGCCAAGGTTGTGCCGGCACTCGCCGCCCGGGCGGCTCCAGTTGGACACCTCGTACCAGCTCATGCCGGCGCCGGACAGCCGGGCGTCGACCAATTCGTAGCGGTGCGCCAGCACGTCGTCGTCGGGGGCCGCGAGCTCCCCGCGCCGAACCCGCCGGGCCAGCGCGGTGCCCTCCTCCACGACCAGGGCGTACGCCGATACGTGGTCGACGCCGGTGTCGACCGCGGTGTCGACGGAACGGAGCAGATCGTCGTCGGACTCCCCCGGCGTTCCGTAGATCAGGTCGAGGCTGACGTGTTCGAAGCCCTCGGCCAGCGCCTCGCGGGCCGCGGCCGCCGACCGGTTCGGCGTGTGTATCCGGTCCAGGACCCCCAGCACCCGCGGGGACACCGACTGCATGCCCAGCGACACCCGGGTGTAGCCGGCGGTGCGGGTCGCCGAGAAGAAGTCCGGCCAGGCCGATTCGGGGTTGGCCTCGGTGGTGATTTCGGCGTCGGGCGCCAGGACGAAGTGATCGCGCACCATGCCCAGCAGCCGGACCATCCGCTCGCCGCCCAGCAGCGACGGCGTCCCTCCGCCGACGAACACCGTGCTCACGGTCGGTCCGTCCAACCGCGCGGCCGCCAGCTCCAGCTCCGCCCCCAGCGCCTCCAGCCAGGCGTCGGGGTTGACGCCGCCCAGTTCGGCCGGGGTGTAGGTGTTGAAGTCGCAATACCCGCATCGCGTGAAGCAGAACGGGACGTGGACGTACAGCCCGAACGGCTGCCCGGGACTCGGCTGCAGGGCGGGCAGCTCGACCGGGGCCTCGCGAAGTGGCATGCCAAATCCTCCCACGCCGGCCCGGTCGCGGCGTGCGGCGTCCCCGCCGGCGCGCGCATCGACGCTGGTCACGCCCCTCAAGCGGCCCTGGACGGAGCCCGTCGCTTTCCCAGGGGATTGGTGGCTGAGTGTGCCCGGGCGCCCAGGGTCGCTGCCTAGTTTGGGTCACCGTGAGGAAAAATATGACCTGCTCGAAACCCCCGCCCCGGTCCATGGCAGAATGGCAGCCGTGACCGCCAACCGCAGCTTGCGCATCGCCCTCGTGGCGCGGCGGCACATTGATCTCAAGCGCGTCTGCAGCTGTTGCTGTCTGCCTTGATCTCGTAGACCCGCCCCGCCTGTACCTCTAGCTGGCTGCCGGATCTGCGCCGCCGGAATAAATCGGTGACCTGCGCTGTCTGACGCCCGTGAGATCCGTGAAGGAGAACCCCCGAATGACAACAGCCCCTCCCGCGAAGTCGCGCAACGAGGGCCAGTGGGCGCTGGGAAATCGCGAGGCGCTCAACCCCAACGAGGAGATGAAGCAGGCCGGCGCACCGCTGGAGGTCCGGGATCGCATCGAGAACATCTACGCGCAGGGCGGATTCGACAGCATCGACAAGAGCGACCTGCGTGGTCGCTTCCGCTGGTGGGGCCTCTACACCCAGCGCGAACAGGGTTACGACGGGTCATACACCGGCGACGAGAACGCCGAGTTGCTCGAGGCCAAGTACTTCATGATGCGGGTGCGCTGCGACGGCGGCGCGCTGTCGACCGCCGCCCTGCGCACCGTGGGCCAGATCTCGACCGAGTTCGGCCGGGACACCGCCGACATCTCCGACCGGCAGAACGTGCAAATGCACTGGATCGAGGTGGGCAACGTCCCCGAGATCTGGCGGCGGCTCGACGAGGTCGGGCTGCAGACCGCCGAGGCGTGCGGCGACTGCCCGCGGGTGATCCTGGGCTCGCCCCTGGCCGGCGAATCCCTCGACGAAGTGATAGACCCCACCTGGGCGATCGACGAGATCGTGCGTCGCTACATCGGGAAGCCGGACTTCGCCGACCTACCCCGCAAGTACAAGACCGCCATCTCCGGCCTGCAGGACGTCGCGCACGAGATCAACGACATCGCCTTCATCGGCGTCAACCATCCCGAGCACGGTCCGGGCCTGGACCTCTGGGTGGGCGGGGGCCTGTCCACCAACCCGATGCTCGCCCAGCGCGTCGGCGCCTGGGTTCCGCTGGACGAGGTGCCCGAGGTGTGGATGGCGGTGACCTCGATCTTCCGCGACTACGGCTACCGGCGCCTGCGGTCCAAGGCGCGGCTGAAGTTCCTGATCAAGGACTGGGGCATCGAAAAGTTCCGCGAAGTTCTCGAAACCGAGTACCTCAAGCGTCCGTTGATCGACGGCCCGGCCCCCGAGCCGGTCACGCATCCGATCGATCACGTCGGGGTGCAGCGGCTGAAGAACGGGCTCAACGCCGTCGGGGTCGCCCCGATCGCGGGGCGCGTTTCGGGCACCATCCTGTCGACGGTGGCCGACCTGGCCGAGCGGGCCGGTTCAAACCGGATCCGGTTTACGCCGTACCAGAAGCTGATCGTCCTCGACGTGCCCGACGCCAAGCTCGACGAGCTGATCGCCGGCGTGGAGGCGCTGGGTCTGCAGGCCCGCCCGTCGCGGTGGCGCCGAAACCTCATGGCCTGCACGGGGATCGAGTTCTGTAAGTTGTCTTTCGCCGAAACACGGGGCAGGGCACAGGAATTGGTGCCCGAGCTGGAGCGCCGGCTCGAGGACCTCAACTCCCGGCTGGACGTGCCGATCACGGTCAACATCAACGGTTGCCCGAACTCGTGCGCGCGAATTCAAGTCGCCGACATCGGGTTCAAGGGCCAGATGGTCGACGACGGTCACGGCGGCTCGGTCGAGGGCTTCCAGGTGCATCTGGGCGGCAGCCTCGGCCTGGACAGCGGTTTCGGCCGAAAACTGCGTCAGCACAAGGTCACCAGCGACGAGCTGGGCGACTACATCGATCGGGTAGTACGTAACTTCATCAAGCACCGGAGCGACGGCGAACGATTCGCCCAGTGGGTCGTTCGCGCCGAGGAAGGCGACTTGCGATGAGCTTGGAAACGACCAGCCCCACCGAGGCCGACCTGCGTGAGCTGGCCGCCCGTGGCGCCGTGGACCTCGAGGGCGCCAGCGCCACCGACCTGCTGCGCTGGACCGACGAGAATTTCGGCGGTGTGAACGGCCCGCGCGCGTGGGCGACATGCAACTACGTGGTGGCCTCGAGCATGCAGGAGGCCGTGCTGATTGACCTGGCGGCCAAGGTGCGGCCGGGCGTGCCGGTGATGTTTCTGGACACCGGCTACCACTTCGTGGAGACCATCGGCACCCGCGACGCGATCGAATCCGTCTACGACATCCGCGTGGTCAACGTCACGCCCGAGCACACCGTGGCCGAGCAGGACCGGCTGCTGGGCAAGGACCTCTTCGCGCGTGACCCCGGCGAGTGCTGCCGGCTGCGGAAGGTCGCCCCGCTGGGCAAGGCGCTGCGCGGCTACTCGGCGTGGGTCACCGGCCTACGCCGCAGCGACTCGCCGACGCGCGCCAACGCCCCTCTGGTCAGCTTCGACGAGGGCTACAAGCTGGTGAAGATCAACCCGCTGGCGACGTGGACCGACGAGGACATGCAGAACTACATCGACGAGCACGACGTGCTGGTCAATCCCCTTGTCTACGATGGCTATCCGTCGATCGGCTGCGCCCCTTGCACGGCCAAGCCCGCCGAGGGCGCCGACCCGCGCAGCGGGCGCTGGCAGGGCCACGCCAAGACCGAATGCGGGTTGCACGCGTCGTGACGGCGCTCGTGCTGACCGCGCACGGAAGCAAGGATCCACGCTCGGCGGCCAACGCCCGAGCCGTCGCCGACGAGCTCGCGCGCACGCGGCGCGGCCTGGACGTGCGACTGGCCTTCTGCGAGCTGAACACGCCCAGCCTGGCCGACGTCCTCGGGGACCTGGCGGGCGGCGCGGTGGTGACCCCGTTGCTGTTGGCGAACGCCTACCACGCGCGCGTCGACATCCCCGCCCAGATCGCCGGCACCGGCGCCGATGTTCTACAAGCCGACGTCCTTGGCGAGGATCCGCGGCTGATCTCGCTGCTGCGACAGCGGGTCACGCAGTTGGGCGTTTCCCGGCTCGACGATCAGGTCGGCGTGCTCGTGGCGGCGATCGGCTCATCCGACGCGCGCGCCAATGCGCGCACTCGGCAGGTGGCGCAGCACCTGCTGGCGGGCACGAATTGGGCGGGCGCGACGATGGCGTTCGTGACGCGTCCGGAGCCGTCGCTGGCCGAGGCCGCCGGCCGGTTGCGCCGGCAGGGCGCCCTCCGGGTGGTCATCGCTCCGTGGTTCCTGGCGCCCGGCCTGCTGCCGGACCGGGTGCGCGAATTCGCGGACGGCTCCGGCATCGAGCTGGCGGAACCCCTGGGCGCGCACCGCTTGGTCGCCGAGACGGTGCTGGACCGCTTCGACGAAGCCCTGAAATCTCGAATCCACGGCATCGCGGCCTGAGCCGACGAGCGTCAGTACGAGGCCTCGTTGGTCACGTTCTGTCGAGCATCTCGGCTCCCGCGTCGCGATTGACCGCGCGGATGATGCGGCAGACGGACCGATCGTGAGGACCCTTCGATCGGCAAGACGAGTCGTCAGGAGGGCGCGTGGACGACGACAACATGCCGAGTGTGGCTGAAAAACCTAGCGGGTCGGCGTGCGTGGCGCGATGGGCTGGCACGTCCGGATTCGTCCTCCCCACGATCGCGCTTGCGATTTATCCGATCTGGTCATTCCCGGGGACCCAGACGTCGGGTACCGAAGTGGCGCTGTGGGCCGCGGCCCACCACGATCGGTTGGTCGTGACGATGCTGCTCAATACCGTCGGCGTCACGCTCTGGCTTGTATTCGGCGCCGCAGTATGGACTTTCCTACGTGATCGACTTCCCGCCAGATCGACTCTCCCGACGTGTTTCGCCGCTGGCTTCATCGGATGCGTGGTCCTTTTGCTTGGCGGGTTCACCGCGTTCGACCTGCTCCTCTACCGACACCATGAGGCTGAGAACTCAACGCTGCTGTACGACCTGACCTTCGGATTGCTGGCAATGTCGGGAATGCCCACCGTCGTGGCGCTGGGGTCGTTCGCGGTTGCGGTGTACGTCCATCGGGTGCTGCCAAGGTTTACCGCGCACCTCGCGATCGCCGGCGCAGCAGTACACCCCCTGCTCCTCGCAGCGTTCATCGTCCATGATGGGCCGCTTTCGCTCGAGGGTTTCTCGATTACGGGAATGCCGGCTTTCTTGTTCGCCTGGATTCTCGGAACCGCCCTCGCGATGCCACCCGAGGCTCAGTGATCAGGAAGCCGTTTTATCGACGGCGAAGCTGCGAATGGATTCCGCCGCTGCATCTCGGCCAACCGACAGACAGCCGCGAGTCAACACGTATGCAGCACCCCGAAAAAATCCTGAATGGCGCCGAAGACGACCCGTAGGTCGCGGCAGTCCGCGTCGCCGCCTAATTGACCCGATCCGTCCAGTAAACTTCGTGGCTTGAGCGGGCCGTCCATTCGAGCGCTGCTGGCCGCCTTGGTGCTGTGGCTGGCCGCATGCGGCGGCAACCACCCGATGAGTCCCGATGCGGCGGGTCCGTGCGAGATCGTGCCCAACGGCACGCCGGTTCCCGAGACCCCTTCGGCCTCAACGCCTTCGACGCGGAACATCGCGGCCAGCCCCGAAACGGCGACCGGATACCGCAGCGACATGACGGTGGTGCGCACCGCGCACTACGCGGTGGCCACGGCCAATCCCCTGTCGACGCAGGCGGCCTGCCGGGTGCTGCGGGACGGCGGCACGGCCGCCGATGCGATGGTGGCGGCCCAGGCCGTCCTCGGTCTGGTCGAACCGCAGTCGTCGGGCCTGGGCGGCGGCGGATTCGCCGTGTACTACGACGCCGGCGCCGGTTCGGTCGAGGCCTATGACGGCCGCGAAGTCTCCCCCGCGCGGGCGGACGAGGACTACCTGCGCTGGATCGGCGACAACGATCGCGCCACCCCCCGGCCCGACGCGCGCGCCTCGGGCCGATCGATCGGGGTGCCGGGCATTCCCCGGATGCTCGAACTGGTGCACCACGACCACGGCCGCGCGTCATGGCGCGATCTCTTCAACCCCGCGATCGCGTTGGCCGACAACGGCTTCGACATCAGTCCCAGGATGGCCACCGCCATCGTCGACTCGGTTCCACAACTGCGGGTCGATCCGCAGGCGCGCGGCTACTTCCTCAACCCGGACGGCAGCCCGAGGGCCGCGGGAACCCGCCTGACCAACCCCGCCTACTCAAAGACGTTGTCCGCCATCGCCTCCGCCGGCGCCAACGCCTTCTACACCGGGGACATCGCGCACGACATCGTCGCCGAAGCCGGCGATGCCTCGGGAGGGCGCACGCCGAGCCTGATGACCCACGAGGACCTGGCGGGCTACGTCGCCAAGAAACGCGACCCGCTGTGCTCGCCGTATCGCGGCCGGCAAATCTGCGGCATGCCCACCCCGTCGTCGGGCGGCGTCGCGGTGGCGGCCACGCTGGGAATCCTCGAGCATTTCCCGATGGGAAACTATCCGCCCACCGACGTCGACCTCAACGGCGGCCGCCCGAGCGTGCTGGGCGTGCACCTGGTCTCCGAAGCCGAGCGGCTGGCCTACGCCGACCGCGACAAGTACGTCGCCGACGCCGATTTCGTCGGGCTGCCGGGCGGTTCACTCGCCACGCTGATCGACCCGGGCTATCTGGCCGGGCGCGCCGCGCTGATCTCGCTGCAGCACAGCATGGGAACCGCCAAAGCCGGTGACTTCGGCACGCCCGGCGGCGTCGCAGCGCCCGGGCGGGAGCACGGTACCAGCCACGTCAGCATCATCGATTCCTACGGCAACGCGGCCGCCTTCACGACGACCGTCGAGTCGCCGTTCGGCTCGTTCCACATGGTCGACGGGTTCGTCCTCAACAACCAGCTCACCGATTTCGCCGCCAACCCCCGCGCGGCCGACGGATCGCCGGTGGCCAACCGCGTCCAGCCCGGCAAGCGGCCGCGCAGCTCGATGGCCCCGACGCTGGTGTTCGATGCCGCGCCGACGGGGCGGGGGGCGTTGTACGCCGTGACGGGCTCACCCGGCGGTTCCACGATCATTCAGTACGTGGTGAAAACTCTTGTTGCGATGCTGGATTGGGGCCTGAACCCGCAGCAGGCGGTGTCCCTGGTCGACTTCGGTGCGGACAACTCGCCGCAAACCAACGTCGGCGGCGAGGATCCGGAGATCAACCGCTCCGACAATGGCGATCACGATCCGCTGGTGGCCGGCCTGCGCGCGTTGGGACATCAGGTGAATCTGACCGACCAGTCCAGCGGCCTTTCCGCGATCACCCGCAGCTCGTCTCGATGGACCGGCGGTGCCGACCCCCGCCGCGAGGGCGCCGTCATGGGCGACCCCGGATGACTCACGCCGACGTCAGCGTGCTCCGGTCCTCCTCGGCGCCCCCGCTACCCCGGATCCCGATGTCGCTGGGCAGGGGCGGGACGCGGGTCGCTCGGACGTAGACGGTGTCGCCGTCGCGCAGGGCCAGCGCCTCGGCGTCGCCGCGGGTGATCTGCGCGGTGAAGGCGGCCCCCGTTGCCGCGCTGGTCATCTCCACGCGCACCTCGAATCCCAGCGCGACCACCCGGTCCACCGTCGCGCGCACCACGCCGATGGACTCCGCGGTGCCGTCTCCGCCGGCCACGGCCATATCGGGCTTGCGGCCGACGCGGATGTCGTGCGGGCGGACCAACGCGCCGTTGAGTTCCGAGACCGCGCCCAAAAACGACATCACGAACGCACTCGCCGGGGAGTCGTAGACCTCGGTTGGCGATCCGACCTGCTCGATGCGGCCCTTGTTCAGCACCGCGATCCGGTCGGCCACATCGAGCGCCTCCGCCTGGTCGTGGGTGACCAGCACGGTGGTGACGTGTACCTCGTCGTGCAGCCGCCGCAACCACGCCCGCAGGTCCTCGCGGACCTTGGCGTCCAGCGCACCGAACGGCTCGTCGAGCAGCAGCACCTGCGGATCGACGGCCAGCGCCCGGGCCAGCGCCATGCGCTGCCGTTGGCCGCCGGAAAGCTGGTTGGGATAGCGGGTCTGAAATCCGCTCAGCCCCACCACTTCCAGCAGGTTGTCAACCTTTTCCTTGATTTCGGCCTTGGGCCGCTTGCGAATTCGCAACCCATAGGCCACGTTGTCCCGAACGGTCAGGTGCTTGAACGCGGCATAATGCTGGAACACGAACCCGATGCCGCGGCGCTGCGGCGGCACCCCGGTGACGTCGCGACCGTTGATCGTGACGGTTCCGGTGTCGGGCTGGTCCAGGCCGGCGATGGCCCGCAGCAGGGTCGACTTGCCCGAACCGCTGGGGCCCAACAACGCCGTCAGCGAGCCCTTCGGCACGACGAAGTCCACGTGGTCCAGGGCGACGAAGTCGCCGTAATGTTTGTATGCGTCGTGCACGATGATCGCGTTTTCACCGCGCTCGGGTCGGCTGTCGGTCATCACGAGTCTCCTTGTCGCGCTTACTTGGTCGCTCGGGCCCGGCGGACGTCGAGAACCAGCTGGAAGATCAGGACCAGCACGGCCACCCCCATCAGCAGTGTCGACAGCGCGTAGGCGCCGTACTCCGCCCCGCGGTTGTACCGGTCCGCGACGAGCAATGTCAGGGTCTGCGACTTCCCGGGCAGGTTGGACGACACGATGATCACCGCGCCGAATTCGCCGAGGGTGCGCGCCACGGTCAGCACGACACCGTAGGTCAGGCCCCACCGGATCGACGGCAACGTGATTCGCCAAAACGTCTGCCACCAGCCCGAACCCAGGGTGGCGGCCGCCTCCTCCTGGTCGGTCCCCAGCTCATGCAGCACCGGTTCCACCTCGCGCACCACGAACGGCAGGGTGACGAAGATACTGGCCAACACGATCCCGGGCAACCCAAAAATGATCTTGAGCCCGAGGTCTCGTTCGACGAAGCCAAAGGCGCCGGCCGCCCCCCACAGCAGGATCAACGCCACGCCCACGATCACGGGAGACACCGCGAACGGCAGATCGATGACCGCCTGCAGCACCCCCTTGCCGCGGAAACGGTTGCGCGCCAGTACCAGTGCGGTCGGGATGCCGAACACCACGTTGAGCGGCACCACGATCGCCACCACCAGCAGCGTCAAATTCAGCGCCGATATTGCCGCCGGTGTGCTCACCCAGTCGAAGAACTGACCTAGGCCGGGCCGGAAAGTCCGCCACAGGATCAACGTCACCGGAACGACGAGCAACACGAAGATGTAGGCCAGCGCCGCGAACCGGAGGAGGTAACGGATCCTGGACGACGACGTCATGCGGCCAGCTCCTGACGCTTGGCGGCGCGCCCGCCCACGACCCGCAAGACGAGCAGCACGAAGAACGAGATCGCCAGCAGCACAATTGATATCGCCGCGGCACCGGTGCGGTCATCGTTTTCGATCAGCGTCCGTATCCACTGCGACGACACCTCGGTCTTGCCGGGTACGGCGCCGCCGATCAGCACCACCGACCCGAACTCGCCGATCGCACGCGAGAAGGCCAGTCCGGCGCCGGATAACAGCGCGGGCGTCAGGGAGGGCAACATGACCGAGGTGAAGACCTTCGGGCCGCTGGC
Source organism: Mycobacterium terramassiliense (assembly GCF_900157385.1). Lineage (GTDB taxonomy): Bacteria > Actinomycetota > Actinomycetes > Mycobacteriales > Mycobacteriaceae > Mycobacterium > Mycobacterium terramassiliense. The sequence goes on along the minus strand of NZ_LT717701.1, from coordinate 2,451,328 downwards.
ACCCAGCGACGCCGCCGCCTCCTCGGTCTCCCGATCCATTTCCAGCAGTACGGGCTGAACGGCGCGCACCACAAAGGGCAACGTGACGAAGGCCAGCGCGACCGCCACCCCCCAGGCGGTGTGCTGCAGGTGCAGGCCCACCGGGCTGTTGTTGCCGTAGAGGGCCAGCATCACCAGGCTCGCCACGATGGTCGGCAGCGCGAACGGCAGATCGATGATCGCGTCCACGAGCCGTTTGCCGAAGAAGTCGTCGCGCACCAGCACCCACGCGATCAGCAGGCCGAAGATCACGTTGACGGCCGTCACCCCGGCGGAGATGGTCAGCGTCACCCTGAACGACTCCAGTGCGGCGTTCGACGTCACCGCCAGCCAGAAGGCGTGCCAACCGCCGGCGGCGGCCTGCCACGCGATGGCGGCCAGTGGCAGCAGCACGATCACCGAAAGCCACAGCGTCGCAACGCCGACCCGCAGTGACGTGGTCCCGGATCCGCGCAGGCGCCACGCGCGCGCCGGCGCCGGGTACTCGGGCGTCACGGTGGCCGTCATCCGGTGGCCTGCGTGTAGATCTTGGTGATGCTGCCGGTGTTCTTGTCGAACAGCTGCGGATCCGTTGTCCCCCAACCCCCGAGGTCGGCGATCGTCCACAGTTTCTCCGGCGCCGGATACTGGCCACGGAAGTCGGCGGCCACGGCCGGATCGACCGGTCGGAAGCCGGCCTGCGCCCACACCTTTTGCGCCGCGGCGGTGTACTGGAAGTTCTTGAAGGCGACGGCGGCATTCAGGTGGGAGCTGGTGCTCACCACCGCCACCGGGTTCTCGATCTTGAACGTCTGCGGCGGGTTGACGTGCTCGACGGGTTTGCCGGCCCGCTCCGTGGCGATCGCCTCGTTCTCGTAGCTGATCAACACGTCGCCGCTGCCCTGGACGAAGACATCGGTGGCCTCCCGGCCCGACCCGGGACGCAGTTTGACGTGTTCGCGCACCAGCTTGCTGACGAAGTCGACACCGGCCTGGGCGTTGTTGCCGCCCTGGCTCTTGACGGCGTACGGGGCGAGCAGGTTCCACTTGGCCGAACCCGAACTCAGCGGGCTGGGAGTGATGACCTCGACGCCCGGCCGCAGGAGGTCATCCCAGTCCTTGATGTTCTTCGGATTGCCCTTGCGCACCACCAGGGTTACCACCGACCCGAAGGGGATCCCCTTGGTGGCGTCGGTGTTCCAGTCCTTGGAAACCTTGCCGGCCTTGACCAATCGCGCGATGTCCGGCTCGACGGAGAAGTTCACGACGTCGGCCGGTTTACCGTCGACGACGCCGCGGGACTGGTCACCGGAGGCCCCGTACGAGGCGATCACCTGCACGCCCTTGCCCTCCTCCGAGGCGTTGAACGCGGGAATCGCCTTGCTCCAACCCGGTTCTGGGACCGAATAGGCGACCAGGGTGATGCTGGTGCGCGCGTTGCCCGGCCCGCCGCCCCCGACGACGTCGCTGGGGCCGCCCGCGCACGCGGCCACGACACCGACGATCAGCGCCAGCGCCGCGACACACCGAAGAACCGGCCGGCGCTGGGCGCTGCCGATGTCGTTGAGCATTGGTGGCCTTTCAGTGCGGGACTTGGTTCCTCGGTCCCGGTGCGGCGGAAAGGCGCTGAGCAATAAAGGAGAATTCACGACTCCAGACCAGACCGCGCACGGGGTTTGGGAGTCAGCGACAACAGTGCACGAAGACGGCGCATTCGAAAACACCGGACGCCTCGTGCATGTCGCGAAGCCTAACAGGATCCGCTTGACCCGTCTTGTCAGCGCGTCGCCAGCCACGCGACGATCACCAGCACGACGAGCGCGATCAGAATCAAGGTCACGTGTGACCGGGGCATGCGCGTTACCCGGGCGCCTCATCGGCGTGCCGGATCCGGCGCATCAACTTGATGCCCCGCCCGAGCAGGCCGTCGAGCACGGTCGCCGCTACGTAGGCCACCGCCAACACGGCGGGCATCACGATCAGGGCCTGCAGGACGAACGGCAGGCCGGAAAGCCACAGCTCGTTGCCGTCCCACCAATTCAGGAACGCGCTCACCCGCCTCACCCTATTCGCCCCGGGACCGTCGAACCAACGTGGGCGGATCGCGCACCGACGCGAGCGCCGCCCGGATCCCGGGCCCGGCGCCGGCCCACGCCGCCGTAAAAGTCACGGTGAGGGAAACACGGCGGCCCTCCGCGCGATTCGGCGGCAATAGCGCGAACGCCGGCAAAATCCGACATCCGCTGCGAACATTGGACGCCGGGCAGGTTGACAGTCGATGATGTCGGGATGGTTCTGCACGCCCAACCCGCCGACCAGCCGGCCGACGGTGCTCCCGGGGAGCCCGCTCTGGAAACGTTCGACACCGCCCGTGACACGGTGCTGCCCTCGCCGATCGATTTCAACGCGCCCGCGCCGCTCTCGGCCAGCACGTCGCTGCGGAACCCGTTTCCGCCGATCGCCGATTATGCGTTCCTGTCCGACTGGGAGACGACGTGCCTGATCTCCCCCGCCGGGTCGGTGGAGTGGCTGTGCGTGCCACGGCCCGACTCGCCGAGCGTGTTCGGCGCGATCCTTGATCGCAGCGCGGGGCATTTCCGGCTCGGCCCGTACGGCGTCTCGGTGCCCTCGGCCCGCCGCTACCTCCCAGGCAGCCTGATCATGGAGACCACGTGGCAGACCCACACCGGGTGGCTCATCGTGCGCGATGCCCTCGTGATGGGCAAGTGGCACGACATCGAGCGGCGGTCGCGAACCCATCGCCGCACCCCGATGGACTGGGACGCCGAGCACATCCTGCTGCGCACCGTGCGCTGCGTCAGCGGCACCGTCGAGCTGATGATGAGCTGCGAGCCGGCCTTCGACTACCACCGCGTCGGCTCCACCTGGGAATACTCGGCCAACGCGTACGGCGAGGCCATCGCCCGCGCCACCCGACAACCGGATGCCCACCCGACGCTGCGGCTGACCACCAACCTGCGCATCGGGCTGGAGGGCCGCGAAGCGCGCGCCCGCACCCGGATGAAGGAGGGCGACGACATCTTCGTCGCCCTGAGCTGGACCAAGCACCCCGCGCCGCAGACCTACGAAGAGGCCGCCGACAAGATGTGGCAGACCACCGAGTGCTGGCGGCAATGGATCAACATCGGCAACTTCCCCGACCACCCGTGGCGGGCCTACCTGCAGCGCAGCGCGCTCACGCTGAAGGGGTTGACCTACTCACCCACGGGCGCGCTGCTGGCGGCCAGCACCACGTCGCTTCCGGAGACGCCGCACGGCGAGCGCAACTGGGACTACCGCTACGCCTGGGTCCGCGACTCGACGTTCGCGTTGTGGGGCCTGTACACCCTGGGACTGGACCGCGAAGCCGACGACTTCTTCGCGTTCATCGCCGACGTCTCCGGCGCCAACAGCAACGAGCGGCACCCGCTGCAGGTGATGTACGGCGTCGGCGGGGAGCGCAGCCTGGTCGAAGACGAGCTGCACCACCTCTCCGGCTACGACCACGCCCGGCCGGTGCGCATCGGCAACGGCGCTTACGACCAGGTCCAGCACGACATCTGGGGCTCGATCCTGGACTCGTTCTACCTGCACGCCAAGTCGCGCGAGCAAATCCCGGAGACCCTGTGGCCGGTGCTGAAGAAGCAGGTGGAAGAGGCGATCAAGCACTGGCGTGAGCCCGACCGCGGCATCTGGGAGGTGCGCGGGGCGCCGCAGCACTTCACGTCGTCGAAGGTGATGTGCTGGGTGGCGCTCGACCGCGGCACCAAGCTCGCCGAGCGGCAGGGCGAGAAGAGCTACGCCCAGCAGTGGCGGGCCATCGCCGAGGAGATCAAGGCCGACATCCTCGAGCACGGGGTGGACTCGCGCGGCGTGTTCACCCAGCGCTACGGCAGCGACGCGCTGGATGCGTCGCTGCTGCTGGTGGTGCTGACCCGGTTCCTGCCGCCGGACGACCCGCGCGTGCGCAATACCGTGCTGGCGATCGCCAACGAACTCACCGAGGAAGGCCTGGTGCTGCGCTACCGGGTCGAGGAGACCGACGATGGGCTGTCCGGCGAGGAGGGCACGTTCACGATCTGCTCGTTCTGGCTGGTGTCGGCGCTGGTCGAGATCGGCGAGGTGGGCCGCGCCAAGCGGCTGTGCGAGCGGCTGCTGTCCTACGCCAGCCCGCTGCACCTGTACGCCGAGGAGATCGAGCCGCGCACCGGACGGCATCTGGGCAACTTCCCGCAGGCGTTCACCCACCTGGCGCTGATCAACGCCGTGGTGCACGTCATCCGGGCCGAGGAGGAGGCCGACAGCACCGGCGGCTTCCAGCCCGCGAACGCGCCCATGTGACACGGCGCCTCAGATCAGCGAGCCGACTCTGTCCATCATGAAGCGCGCGATCTCGACGGCGCTGTCGTCGAGATCGGCCGGCCCGCGAGCCGGCGGTCGTGCGGAATTGAAGAAATCCACCTCGACCTCGATGAGGCAATTGCCGCGCACCGCGATGGCACGCCGCGCCGGGATGGACACCGAATCCGGATCGGACGACCGCCATCCTTCCCAAACCGTTGCCGCCACAACGGAATCAGCGGTCTGCACGTCGGTGATCCTGCCCTTGAGCCGGAACACACCGCCCGGCAACGACGTCTGCGCGCCATTGCATTCCTGCCATTGCCGAGAAAACGTCGCGAACAACGCGTCGGCGTCAGCGGCGGTGGGCAGGCTGACCACGCCCTCCTTGACGTCCGTCACATCCGCGGGCTTAGTGGCGTGCCGCCACGCCGCAACCGCGACCTCTTCGACCTCGCTGGATTCGTAGACGCCTTGCTGCAGCATCGCGACAACCCCGAGGCAGCGGTCGGGCAAAGCCGTTCCAGCGTCCTGCAACGCCTCGGCGCCGCCGAACTGTGGCGGAAAACGAAGGTCAAGGTCCAATGGCTGCTTGAGGATTCGCGAGAGCGTTTCATCGCCCAGCAGCACGTGGTCGACGGCTGGCCCGCCCAGCGATCGCGGCGCCAGGCCCGGCGCCGGCGTCGCCGTGCCGCCGACGTGCACCGCGCAGCCGGCGACGAACATCACGACAGTCAACGGGACTACCAAGAGCCAGCGGTGTTTCATGCGCTCACCTCGGCGTAGTCGTTAACCTTTTGTTCACCTTGATTTTATTCCTCGTTTCCCGAAGGCGCACCACGGCGCGCCGGAAACACAGGCCAGCCGCAGCGAGGTCTCAGGCTCTTTTCAGCGCCCGCGTCAGCCCAGGGCGTTGACCCTGTCCATCATCGCGTGCGCGATGTCGACGGCGCTGGTGTCGACGTTGCCCGATCCCGGGTCGGACGCGCGTCGCTCGCCGAAGAAGACCACCTCGACCTCGACCAGGCAGTTCGACTGGACACCGAGGGCTCGCGCCTGAGGGGTGGGCCGCAGAGGTGGCATGTTGGGCAGCGTCGACGTCGCCGTATTGGTCGCGGCGACAATGGTATTCGAGGCATCGGCAACCCGGACGTCACTGATCGCGTTCGTCGTGCTGATCGGGCCGGTTTGTTCCGTCATCGTGGTGCCCCCGCACTGCTGCCACTGCTGCGAGAACTGCGCGAACTGCGCGGCGGCCTGCGCGGCCGAGGGCAACGTCACCACGCCCTCGATCACGGTGAGAACCTGCGCCGGTTCGCCGTTGTTCCACCACGACTCCGACGCAACGTCTTTGACGTCGGCGGGCTGCGGGCCGGATAGGTAGACACTCTTCTGCAGCATCGCGGTCACGCCCAGGCAACCGGCCGGCGACACCGTCTCGTCCTTGTGGTACAGCGTTTCGGGGCCGCCGAACTCGGGTGGGTTGCGGGCGACCAAGGGCTGGCTGAGCATCCGCGACAGCGTGGCCCCGTCGAGGAGCACCTGCTTGACGGTCGCACCGCTGAGCGGCCGCGGCTTCAGATTCGGCGCCGGCTTCGCGGTGCCGCCCACCACCGTGCCGCAGCCCGCCGCCAACGCGGCGACCAGTAGCAACGCCGTCGCCGCCCAGATTCTCCGCACGGCTACTTCTTTCCCTTGTCCCCGGCCGCGTCGGTGGACAGCGCGGCGACGAACGCCTCCTGCGGCACCTCGACGCGGCCGATGGTCTTCATCCGCTTCTTGCCTTCCTTCTGCTTTTCCAGAAGTTTGCGTTTACGGGTGATGTCACCGCCGTAGCACTTGGACAGCACGTCCTTGCGGATCGCCCGGATGTTCTCGCGCGCAATGATTTTCGAGCCGATCGCCGCCTGCACCGGCACCTCGAACTGCTGGCGCGGGATGAGCTCTTTGAGCTTGGTGGCCATTTTGTTGCCGTAGGCGTAGGCCGAATCCTTGTGCACGATCGCGCTGAACGCGTCGACGGCCTCGCCCTGCAGCAGGATGTCGACCTTGACCAGTTCGGCCTCCTGCTCGCCGGCCTCCTCGTAGTCGAGGCTGGCATAGCCGCGGGTGCGCGACTTCAGGGAGTCGAAGAAGTCGAAGATGATCTCGCCGAGCGGCATGGTGTAGCGCAGTTCCACCCGTTCGGGCGACAGATAATCCATGCCCCCGAGCTCACCGCGGCGGGACTGGCACAGTTCCATGATCGTGCCGATGAATTCGCTGGGCGCGATGATGGTCGTCTTCACCACGGGCTCGTACACCGTGCGGATTTTGCCGTCCGGCCAGTCCGACGGGTTGGTCACGACGATCTGCGAGTCGTCCTCTTTGACGACGCGGTAGACGACGTTCGGGGAGGTCGAGATCAGGTCCAGGTCGAACTCGCGTTCCAGGCGCTCGCGGGTGATCTCCATGTGCAGCAGCCCCAAAAAGCCGCAGCGGAACCCGAAGCCCAGCGCCACGGACGTCTCCGGCTCGTAGGTCAGGGCGGCGTCGTTGAGCTGCAGCCTGTCCAGGGCATCGCGCAGGTCGGGGTAGTCGGAGCCGTCGACGGGATAGAGCCCCGAGTACACCATCGGCTTGGGCTCGCGGTAGCCCGTCAGCGCCTCGGTGGCGCCGTGGCGGGCGGTCGTCACCGTGTCGCCGACCTTGGACTGGCGGACGTCCTTGACGCCGGTGATCAGGTAGCCCACCTCCCCCACGCCCAGGCCCGCGCTGGGCTTGGGTTCGGGCGAGACGATCCCGACCTCGAGCAGCTCGTGGGTGGCGCCGGTGGACATCATCGCGATGCGCTCGCGCGGGGTGATCTTGCCGTCCACCACGCGCACGTAGGTCACCACGCCGCGATAGATGTCGTAGACGGAGTCGAAGATCATGGCGCGGGTGGGCGCGTCGGCGTCGCCCTGCGGCGGCGGCACCTGACGGACCACCTCGTCGAGCAGCTCCGGCACGCCCTCGCCGGTCTTGCCGGACACGCGCAGCACGTCGCCCGGTTCGCAGCCGATGATGTGGGCGATCTCGCCGGCGTAGCGGTCCGGGTCGGCGGCCGGCAGGTCGATCTTGTTGAGCACCGGGATGATCGTCAGGTCGCGGTCCAGCGCCAGGTAGAGGTTGGCCAGGGTCTGCGCTTCGATGCCCTGGGCCGCATCGACCAGCAGGATGGCGCCCTCGCAGGCCTCCAGCGCGCGCGACACCTCGTAGGTGAAGTCGACGTGACCCGGCGTGTCGATCAGGTGCAGAACGTAATCCCGCTCAGCGACCTTCCACGGCAGGCGCACGTTTTGGGCCTTGATGGTGATCCCGCGCTCGCGTTCGATGTCCATCCGGTCCAGGTACTGGGCGCGCATCGACCGCTCGTCGACGACGCCGGTGAGCTGGAGCATCCGGTCCGCCAGCGTCGACTTGCCGTGGTCGATGTGAGCGATGATGCAGAAATTCCGAATCTGCGCCGGCGGGGTGAAGGTCTTGTCGGCGAAACTGCTGATGGGAATCTCCTGGTCTGGGCCCGCGCGAGGCCGGGTAAGCGGCGGTTCGCCGGTGTATCCAGGGTATCCGTGCGGGGTGCCCGGGACCTACTTGGACACAATCGCGCCCGGGCGCCCGCGTCTATGCTGCGAATATGGCGTCGTCCCGCAAATCCCAGTGGAAGACGTTCCAGCGGTTCGCCCGCAATGCGGTGATCTACGCGCAGACCGCCCAGGTCGTCGCGCGGGAACTGCAGCAGGCCGTGAAGATCACCGCGAACGTCATCGCCGCGGCCGCACCGCAACCGCCCGTGGCCATCGCCGCGGGCCGGCCGGTTACCAGCGCCAGCTTCCCGACCGCCCAGCGGGCCCGCAAGCTGGTCTACGCCCCGAACCTCGACGGCCGCGCCGATCCCGGGGAGATCGTCTGGACGTGGGTGGTCTACGAGGACGATCCCAGCCGCGGCAAGGACCGGCCCGTCCTCGTCGTGGGCCGCGACCGCCGCGTCCTGCTGGGGCTGGTGGTGTCCAGCCAGGAGCGGCACGCCAGCGACCCCGATTGGGTCGGGATCGGCGCGGGCGCTTGGGATTACGAGGGCCGGGAAAGCTGGGTCCGGCTCGACCGGGTGCTCGACGTGCCCGAGGAGAGCATTCGCCGCGAGGGCGCCATCCTGGACCGCGAGATCTTCGACGTGGTGGCCGCGCGGCTGCGCGCCGAATACGCCTGGAGCTAGCTAACGCCGCGCCGAGCGTGTAACCACGGCGAAAAATCGTCGGAATTTTCGCCCTGAGTACACGTTCGGCGCAACGGCGGGTCAGCCCTGGGTGATGTAGGACTGCAGCTGCTGCTGCTCGGCCTCGAGTTCTTCCATCCGGGTCTTCACCACGTCACCGATGCTGACGATGCCGATCAGCTTCTTGCCGTCCAGCACCGGCACGTGGCGCACCCGGTTCTTCGTCATCAGCACGCTCAACGAGTCGACCGTGTCGGATTTTGTGCAGGTGGCGACGTTCGCGGTCATGATCTTCGAGATCGGCCGGGACAGCACACTGGCGCCGTGCGTGTGCAGCTGGCGCACGACGTCGCGCTCCGAGACGATGCCGACGACGCCGTCGTCGCCGACCACCACCATGGCACCGATGTTTTGCTCGGCGAGGCCGGCGAGCAACTCCTTGACCGTCGCCTCCGGATTGATCGTCACCACCGCCGCGCCCTTGTTCCGCAAGACGTCCGCTATCCGCATCAGGCCTCCAGCCGGTTGTGATCCGCTTCACACCAGGCTACGGCTAACTCGCGCGCCGGGAAAGCCGCCACGAGAACCGGAACCGGACGCTCCCATACCCCCGGATCCCCGGCCCAAACCCAGATCGGCCAAACGCCCCTGCGCCCCTTCGCGGCTTGCGAGGATAGGACGATGATCGAGATCACTTTGCTGGGGACGGGAAGCCCGATCCCCGACCCCAACCGCGCCGGGCCGTCGACCCTGGTGCGGGCCGGCGGGCAGGTGTTCCTGGTGGATTGCGGACGGGGCGTGCTGCAGCGGGCGGCCGCGGTCGGCGTCGGCGCCGCCGGGTTGTCGGCGTTGCTGCTCACCCACCTGCACAGCGACCACATCGGCGACCTCGGCGACCTGCTCATCACCCGGTGGATCAGCACGTTCGCGCCCGACCCGGCGCCGCTGCCGATCATCGGACCGCCCGGCACGGCGGAGACGGTGAAGGCGACCCTGGAGGCGTTCGGCCATGACATCGGCTACCGCATCGCCCACCACGCCGATCTCAACGATCCGCCCGCGGTCGAGGTGCACGAATACACCGAGGGCCCGGTGTGGGACCGCCACGGGGTGTCGATCCGGGTGACGCCGACCGATCACCGGCCGGTGGCGCCGACCATCGGGTTCCGCATCGACTCCGATGGCGCCTCGGTGGTGCTGGCCGGGGACACCGTGCCGTGCGCCGGCCTGGACGAATTGGCCCGCGGCGCCGACGCCTTGGTGCACACCGTGATCCGCAAGGACATCGTCGTCAACATCCCGCAGCAGCGGCTGCAGGACATCTGCGATTACCACTCGTCGGTGCAGGAGGCCGCCGCGACGGCAGCCCGGGCGGGCGTGGGCACCCTGGTGATGACGCACTACGTGCCGGCGCTGGTGCCGGGCCAAGAGGAACAGTGGCGCGCGCTGGCCGCCACCGAATTCGGCGGGCGCATCGAGCTGGGCGACGACCTACTTCGGGTCGAGGTCAGCCCGCACGCGTGACCGTCATCGGCCGAACATCGGTGCGTCGCAGGGGTAGCAGCGCGCCGGCCACGACCAGCCAGACCAACGCCGATACCCGCGCGATCGGCAAGATCACCCCGAGTTCGGGCCACACCAAAACAAGCGTCGCCAATTCTGCGAGGACGGCTGTCGCCAGGCCGACCCAGGCCAGCGGTCTCGGTGTCAATCCCAGGATGAGCATGGGCACTGCCATCCCCGCCACCAGCAGGCCCAAGGCCACGATGTGGCCCGGGCCGCCGACCAGAAATACCAGGAAGTAGATCGCGCGAACCAGCGCGGCGTCGCCGCTGACGTCCGCTCGTGACAGCGTCCAGGCCAGCAAACCGGTCAAGCCTAGGGCACCCGCGGCCAGGGTGCCGCCCGTCAGCGCGATCGTGGCTCCCGGGGCGGTGACGCCGAGTTGGCGCAACCGGGTGCTGGCCGTCGCCGCATAGATCGCCAACGGCACCGACGACGCGAAAACCGCGGTGGCGACTACTTGCACCGCCACCGGATGGGCGCGAACGTATGTCACCACCGCGGTCGCCGGCCCGTAGGGCAACGGCATGACCCCGCCCAGCGCGACCCCGATTGCGAGGCCGCCGAAGAGCAATCCCACGCTGACGCCGGCAAGCAGCGCCAACGGCGGTCCGCCTTGCCGACGGCGACCGGCGGCCGGCCGAGTTGCATCTGCCTGTGAATCGTTCATGCCATGAACGATATGCCCGGGCTCGACGACTGACAAGTCATGAATGATTCACGTCAAGAATTATTCGCGAAGGCTATGATGTGACGGTGCCGGTGCCGTCAGTCCCCAGCGACCGTCCCGACGGCGTCGCCTTCCTGTTGGCCCAGCTCGGTCATCACGCCGCGGCGCTGTTCGCCGAGCAGGTGGCCACCATCGAGTTGAGCCCACCGCAGGCAGGAATTCTGCGCGCCATCGGCGCCGAGCCCGGCCGCAGCCAGCAGGCCCTCAGCGCTCAGTTGGGCATGTTGCCCAGCCGTGTCGTCGTCTACGTCGACGAGCTCGAACAGCGTGGGCACATCGAACGGCGCCGCAACCCTGACGATCGCCGGTTGCACGCTCTTTACCTCACCGCGGCCGGAAAAAGGTTGATGCGCAAGCTCTCCGAGCTCGCACGCCAGCACGAGCTTCGATTCGCCTCGGCGCTTGACGTGGAGCAATACAGCACCCTGCGTGAGCTGCTTGCCACGCTGGCGCAGCAGCAGGGCCTCACGCCGCATGTCCACCCGGGGTACCGCACGCTTCGCCCCGCTAGGCCAGTCGAGTGACCTCCACGATCACGTCGAGATCCGTCGCCCCCTCCCCGGAGTAGATCCCCTTGAGCGGGGAGACGTCGGTGTAGTCGCGCCCGGCGCCCACGCTGACGTACTGCTCGGTGATCTCGCTGTCGTTGGTGGGGTCAAAATTCCACCAGCCACCGGTCCAGGCCTGGATCCAGGCGTGGCTGCGCCCGTCCACGGTGTCCCCGATGGCGGCGGTGCGTTTGGGGTGCAGGTAGCCGGACACGTAGCGCGCGGGAATTCCCATGCCGCGCAACACCATCAGCGAGAGGTGCACGAAATCCTGGCAGACGCCCTTGCCCTCGTTCAGCGCGTCCAGTCCCGACGTGTGCACGCCTGTGGTCCCGGGCAGGTAGTCCAGCTCGTCGCGCACCCACTTGCCCGCCGCGACGACGGCCTCGGCGGGGTCGTAGGACTTGGCGAGTTTCTTGGCCACGGACGCGACGCGCTTGCTCGTCGGGGTGTGCGCCGTGGGGCGCAGCAGTTCGTCGAAGCGATCGATCACGGCCGCGGAGTGCAGGTCGTTCCAGTTGACCTCCGCCACCGCCGGCTCCCCCCGTTCGGTCTCGACGACCGAGGAGGAGGTGACCGTGAGGTCGGTGTGCGGCGCGTGCAGGTCGAACGCCGTGACGGCGGTTCCCCAGTAGTCGATGTAGCGGTGGGAGCGCGTCGCGGGGATGGTTTCGATGCGGTTGAGGATCACGTTTTGCCGGGTGTCCGAGCGCGGGGTCAGGCGGGCTTCGTTGTAGGAGGCGGTGACCGGCGACTGGTAGGCGTAGCCGGTGGTGTGCACCACCCGCAGCCTCCACATCAGTTCTCGCCCTGCCGGGTGACCAGCCGGCCGCGCTGGCCGGCGTCCGACCATGCCACCCACGGCGTGACGTGAAAGTACTGCAGCGACAACGCCTCTCCGACATCGCTGCAGGTCCGCTGCAAGCCCGCCAGGCGACTCTCCAACGACTCGAGCAACACGCCGGGTTGCACGAATTCCAGTTCGCTGCGGGCCTTCCCGAGCAGGCGTTGCGCCTCGGTGGTCGAGCCGATTCGGCTCTGCGGATTGTGCAGCAGCTCTTCGAGATTGTGTTCGGCCAGCCGCAGCGAGTAGAACACCGATCGCGGAAACAGGCGGTCCAACAACATGAATTCGACCACCCGGCCGGCATCCAGCACGCCTCGGTAGGTGCGCAGGTAGGTGTCGTGCGCACCCGCCGATCGCAACAACGTCACCCACGCCGGGGACGACGCGCTGTCCCCGACCCGCGACAGCAGCAGGCGCACCGTCATGTCGACCCGCTCGATGGCGCGGCCCAGCAGCATGAAGCGGTATCCGTCGTCGCGCGACAGCGTCGAATCGGCCAGGCCGGCGAACATGGCCGCCCGGCCCTCGATGAACGACAGGAATTCATGTGGCCCAAGGCGTTTGGCAGCACGCTCGCGTTCGGCCAGGGCGTGGTAGGTGGTGTTGAGGCACTCCCAGATCTCGATGGACGTCACCTCGCGGGCGGACTTCGCGTTCTCCCGCGCCGCCGTGATGGCGTCGACGATCGAACAGCCGCCGGAAATGTTGGTGCTGAAGGCCACCAGGTCCGTCAGCGACCAGACATCGAGGTCATGGTCCGGTGGGTCGATGCCCAGCACCCGCAACAGCAGCCGGGACGCCTGATCGGGGTCGACGCTGGAGTCCTCGAGCAGTTGGTGCAGCGCCACATCCAAGATCCGTGCGGTGTCGTCGGCGCGCTCGACGTAGCGACCGATCCAGTAGAGCGCCTCGGCGTTGCGGGCCAGCATCAGCGCATCCTCTGTTGTTGCTGCTGCTGCGGTTGCTCGTCGGGAACTTCCGTCGGCTGCGGTTGCTGCTGCTGCTGCGACAACCGCGGCGCACCGTCGAGCACCGGGTCCGGGATGGTCTTCGGCAGCGACCGGACGACCTCGGCGGCGCCCAGCTCGCGGGCGCCGGACGCGGCGCGCGGCGCCAGCACCCAGGTGTCCTTCGAGCCGCCGCCCTGGCTGGAGTTCACCACCCGCGAGCCCTCGACCAGCGCCACCCGGGTCAATCCGCCGGGCAGCACCCACACATCGTTGCCGTCGTTGACCGCGAACGGCCGCAGGTCGACGTAGCGGGGCGCCAGCGTGCTTCCCACCTGCGTCGGCACGGTCGACAGTTCCATCATGGGCTGCGCGATCCAGCTGCGCGGATCGTCGCGAATCTTCTTGGCCATGGTGGCCAGCTCCTTGTCGGAGGCCTCGGGGCCGAACACGATGCCGTAACCACCGGAGCCCTCGACCGGCTTGAGCACCAGCTCGTCGATCCGGTCCAGCACCTCTTCGCGTTCGTCGTCCAGCCAGCACCGGTAGGTCTCGACGTTGGCCAGCAGCGGTTTCTCGCCGAGGTAGTACTCGATCATGGTCGGCACATAGGTGTAGACGAGCTTGTCGTCGCCCACGCCGTTGCCGATCGCGCTGGAGATGACGACGTTGCCGGCGCGGGCGGCGTTGACCAGCCCGGCCACGCCCAGCACCGAGTCGGCGCGGAACTGCAGCGGGTCGAGGAAGGCGTCGTCGATGCGCCGATAGATGACGTCGACCTGGCGCTCGCCCTCGGTGGTGCGCATGTACACCTGGTTGTCGCGGCAGAACAGGTCGCGGCCCTCGACGAGCTCGACCCCCATCTGGCGGGCCAGCAGCGAATGCTCGAAGTAGGCCGAGTTCGCCACGCCCGGAGTCAGCACGACGACGGTGGGATCGGCCTCGTTGGTGGCCGCGGAGTTGCGCAGCGCGCGCAGCAGGTGCGACGAGTAGTCGTCCACGGCGCGCACCCGGTGGGTGGCGAACAGGTTGGGGAAGACCCGCGCCATGGTGCGCCGGTTCTCCATGACGTACGACACGCCCGAGGGTGAGCGCAGGTTGTCCTCGAGGACGCGGAAGTTGCCCTTTTCGTCGCGGATCAGGTCGATGCCGGCGACGTGGATGCGGACGCCGTTGGGCGGGACGATGCCGAAGGCCTGCCGGTGGAAATGCTCGCAGGACGTGATCAGGCGGCGCGGGATGATGTCGTCGTTCAGGATTTCCTGATCGCCGTAGATGTCGTCGAGATACATCTCGAGGGCCTTGACCCGCTGGGTGATGCCGCGTTCGAGCCGGCTCCACTCGGCGGCCGAGATCACCCGGGGCACCAAGTCCAGCGGGAACGGCCGCTCCTGGCCAGACAGCGAAAAAGTGATGCCCTGGTCGATGAACGCGCGGCCCAGCGCCTCGGCGCGGGCCTTGAGCTCGGAGGCGTCGGAGGGCGCGAGCTCGGCGTAGATGCCCTTGTACGGGCCCCGCACGGTGCCCTGGGCGTCGAACATCTCGTCGAAGGCCATCGAGTAGCCGTCCGACTCGTTGTAGCCGCCGAAGATGCGCTCGGCGCGCGCGTCCGGGCGCCCCGCCGCGCCGCGCAGTCCCCGCCTGGTTTCCTCAAGCTGGCTCGGAAGACTCACTTTAGAGATGCTGCCTTAAATTGGCGTTCTGGCAGGCCACGGTTTCCCCTTTTGGGAGAAAACGTAACCGACTGCTAACCTGGGCAGTCGCGATGGGTGTGGGGCGCCCGGAGCAAAACACCGATCTTTGAAGAAGGAACTGACGCGTGGCCAACATCAAGTCGCAGCAAAAGCGCATCAAGACAAACGAGCGCGCCCGCCTGCGTAACAAGGCGGTCAAGTCCTCGCTGCGCACCGCCGTGCGCGCGTTCCGCGAGGCCGCCCACTCCGGCGACAAGGAGAAGGCCGCCGAGCTGCTGGTGTCGACCAACCGCAAGCTGGACAAGGCGGCCAGCAAGGGCGTCATCCACAAGAACCAGGCCGCCAACAAGAAGTCGGCGCTGGCGCAAGCCCTCAACAAGCTCTGAGTCGCCACCGGGTCCTTCAGCGGCCCCGGTCGGCGACCAATTCCGCAACCTGCCTGACCGCGGATTCCAGCGCGTAGTCCGCGTCGGCGACGGCCCCCTTGACGTTGGCATTGAGCTCCGCCACCACCTTCATCGCGGTGGCCACCGTGTCGCGCGACCAGCGGCGGGCCTGTTTCTGAGCCTTCTGCACCCGCCATGGCGGCATTCCCAGTTGCGCCGCCAGGCGATACGGGTCGCCGGAGAGCGGACCCACCCGGCCGATGCTGTGCACGGCCTCGGCCAGCGCGTCGGCCAGCACCACCAGCGGTTCGCCGCGCAGCATCGCCCACCGCAGCGCCTCGGTGGCCCCCGCGACGTCGCCGGTCACCGCCTTGTCGGCGATGTCGAAGCCTTTCACCTCCGCCTTGCCGCTGTGATAGCGCCGCACCGCGGCGGCATCGACGTCACCGCCGGTGTCGGCGACCAGCTGTGAACACGCGGCGGCCAGCTCGCGCACATCGGAGCCGACGGCGTCCAGCAGGGCGGTCACGGTCTCCTCGTCGACCTTGACCCGCAGCTCACGGAACTCCTTGCGGATGAAGTCGACGCGCTCGCTGAGCTTGGTGATTCGCGCGCACGGATGGACCTCGGCGCCCAGCGACTGCAGCTGGCCGGCCAGGGCCTTGGCCCGCCCGCCGCCGGAGTGCACCACCACCAGCACCGTGCCCGCCGGGACGTCGGCGGCGGCCGCGGCGATCATCGCGGCCGCGTCCTTGCCCGCTTCCCCCGCCGCCTCCAGCACGACGATGCGCTCGTCGGCGAACAGCGACGGGCTCAGCAGTTCGGCGAGTTCGTAGGTACTCACGTCGCCGGCCCGCATCCGGCTCACCGGAACGTCGGGGTTCTCGGAGGCGCCGGCGCGCTTGCGCGCCGAGCGCAACACGTCGGCCACCGCCCGCTCGACCAGCAGCTCCTCGTCCCCCAACACCAGGTGCAGGTGGTGCGCAACCTCGCTCACCCCACGATGGTGTCACGCGGGACCGACGGGCCTGACGGCGGCGACCCACCAGGCCAGCCAGCACACGACCACCGCCGACCCGGCGAGCCCGAGCGCCCGGCGAAACCAGCGCCGCGGCCACAGCAGCATCGCCACCACGAGCACCAACGTCGTGCCCGCGGCGACCATCACCACGCCGGGCGCACCGGCCGGAACCGGCACCGTCGCGGCGGGCACGCTGGCCGACCACCGCGCCACGTGCAACACCCACCACAGTTCGGGCCCGCTGAACCGGATCAACAGCTGCGCACCGGCGGGCCACAACAGGCAGCCGGCGGCCGCCGCGCTGCCCAGCACGGTGATCGGCGCGATCACGGGCGCCACCGCGAGGTTGGCCGCCGCGGCCACCAGGCTGACCCGGCCCGAGATCCCGGCGACCAGCGGAGCGGTCACCACGTGCGCGGCGCACGCGACGGCGAGCGCGTCCGCCAACGGCTTGGGCCAGCCCCGGCCGACCAGGCGCCGCGACCAGGCGGGCGCGATGACGACCAATGCGGCCGTGGCCAGCACCGACAGCGCAAAGCCCACGTCGACGGCCAGCTGCGGAGCGACCGCCAACAAAATCAGCACCGTGGCCGATAGCGCCGGGATCGCTTGGCGCCGACGGGAAGACAGCATCGCGGTCAACGCGATCGCGCCCATCACCGCCGCCCGCAGGACGCTTGCCGTCGGCTGCACGACGATGACGAACGCCACCAGGGCGACGGCGGCCAGCGCGACCGCGGCGCGCGGGCCGATCAACCGGGCCGAAAACAGCACCGCGGCGCACACGATCGTGACGTTGGCCCCCGACACGGCGGTCAAGTGCGTCATGCCCGCCGCCCGAAAGTCGCGGCTCGTCTCGCCGGTGACCCCCGCGGTGTCGCCGAGGACCAGCGCGGGCAGCATCGCGGCCTGGTCGGCGGCCAGGGCGTCGCGGCTGGCGGCGGCGAACCGGCGGCGCACGTGGTGAGCGGACCGCTGCACCGTGCCGGCGGCCCCCAGCGTCGGCCGGCCCGACGCGTTGAGCACCGCCACCGTCAGGTCGCGGCGGGCCGGGCGGTTGATGCGCGCGGTGAACCGCACCGGTTGACCCACGATCAGGTCGCCGAAGTCCGAGGCCCGGGCGAAGACGACCACCCGGCCGGACACCTCCTCGTCGTGCAGCCGCCGCAGGTTGGCGCGAAACATCACCCGTCCACTGCCGAGCGGCAGCGCCGTCTCGGTGGGGCTGACCGTCACCGGGGCGGACGTGCCGAACACCGCGGTGATCGGGTGGCGACCTACCGCGTCGGCACGCAGCCCGATCGCCAACCCAAACCCGGCACCCACCACACCGACCGCCACCACGCCCGCCCCGACTGCCGGGAGCCGCCGTCGGCCAGACCCGCGGGCCACGCAGCGGGCCAGCGCACCCGCGGCGACCAGCACGACGCAGCATGCCGCCAAGCCCCGCCCGATCGACCACCAGATCCCGGCGGCGGTCACCACCCAGCCGGTGAGCGCGGGCACCACCAGCCGCACGTCGACGTCCGCATCGGCCGATCCACCGCCGCCCGGCTGGCGCACCGACGTCAGACACGGACGAGCGGGCGCAGTTTCTCCAGCCGCGCCGGACCGATGCCATCGACGTCGGCGAGCTGGTCGACGCTGCTGAACTTGCCGTTCGCCTGGCGCCACGCCACGATCGCCGCGGCGGTGACCGGTCCCACGCCGGGCAGCCCGTCGAGCTGCTCGACGGTCGCCGTGTTGAGGTCGAGCGCCTCGCCCGCCTTCGGCTTCACCGTTCCCGAAGCGGGCCCCGCGGGCCCCCGCGCCCCGGGCACCGGCGACGTACCGGAGGTCACCGAGCTGCCAAGCGCGGCCGGCTGCCCCGGCGCGGGAGCGAGCCCGACCACGATCTGCTCACCGTCGCCGACCAGGCGGGCCATGTTCAGCCCGACGGTGTCGGCGCCGTTCACCGCGCCGCCGGCGGCCTGCAGCGCGTCGGCGATGCGCGCACCGGGTGCCAGGGTGACCAGCCCGGGGGTGTGCACCAGGCCGACCACGCTCACCACCACCGGTCGATCGGCACCGGCGGCCTGGCCGGCGCCAGGCGTCGCCGAGGATCGGGGGCTTGCCGTTGCCCCCTTCTCCACCGGCGGCAGCTTGGCCGACATCACCGGTGCGGGCCGGTCACGCATCAGGGTGAAAACCGTGATCAGCACGGCGAGCGCGGCCACGATCGCCAGCGCGATCGCACCCGCGCGGCCGGGGTCGGCGCGCACCTTGGCCACCCAGCCGCGGCTCTCGGCGGTGTCCGGCAGCCACCGCGGCAGCAGTGAGTTCTGGTCTTCCGATTCGCCCGAGTCTTCGGGGTCGGGGTCCGAGCCCGATCCGTCCGCGGCATCGGGGTGGGGATCGGCGTCCGGGTCCGGGCCGAGCCGGCGCTGCAGCCGCTCGGCGGGCAATTCTGTTCGCATGCGCCGACCGTAGGCGCGCCGACCGCCACGCCGGCCGCGTGCGACGGCGCCGCGGAGCCAGCATGTGGACTAATCCGAGGCTGTGCACAGGCTGCGAATCCGATGGGTCAAGATGGAATGAGTCGCGACGTTCACCCCGACCAAAGGAGGCTGCCATGCAGTTGGCGCTCACACCGGAGGAAGCCGCGTTCCGCGATGAGCTCCGCACCTTTTACACCACGAAGATCCCAGAGGAGCTGCGCGAACGCGTGCGCGCCGGGACGGCGTCGGTGCGCCGCGAGGACATCGTCACCAGCCACAAGATCCTGCACGAGCATGGGCTGGCGGTGCCGAACTGGCCGGTCGAATGGGGCGGCAAGGACTGGACGCCCACCCAGCACCAGATCTGGGCCGACGAAATGCAACTGGCGTGCGTACCCGAGCCGTTGAACTTCAACACCAAGATGGTCGGCCCGGTGATCGCCGAATTCGGTTCGGAGGAGATCAAACAACGCTTCCTGCCGCCGACGGCCAGCCTCGACATCTGGTGGTGCCAGGGCTTCTCCGAGCCCGAGGCCGGCTCGGACCTGGCGTCGCTGCGCACCACCGCGGTCCGCGACGGCGACAGCTACGTCGTCAACGGACAGAAGACCTGGACGACGCTCGGCCAGTACGCGGACTGGATCTTCTGCCTGGTGCGCACCGACCCGCAAGCGCCCAAGCGCCAGGCCGGCATCTCGTTTCTGCTCTTCGACATGAAGACGCCGGGCATCACGCTGCGGCCCATCAAGACGATCGACGGCGGGCAGGAGATCAACGAATTGTTCTTCTCCGATGTCCGGGTGCCCGCCAATCAGCTTGTCGGGCAAGAGAATCAGGGCTGGACGTACGCGAAGTTCCTGCTGGGCAACGAACGCACCGGCATCGCCGGGGTGGGGCGCACCAAGGTGCGCCTCGCCGAGGTGAAAAAGCGCGCCACCGAGACCGGTTTGCTCGACGACCCCCTGTTCGCGGCGCGCCTCGCGGAGGCCGAGAACGAGGTGCTGGCGCTGGAACTCACGCAGTCGCGGGTGGTCTCGGACTCCGCCGACGGGCAGCCGAACCCGGCGTCGTCGGTGCTCAAGCTGCGCGGCAGCCAACTGCAGCAGATCGCCACCGAGCTGCTCGTCGAGGTGGCCGGCCCGGACGCGCTGCCGGTCGACGGTGACGGAGCGACCCAGATCGCCTCTCCCAACTGGGCGCAGCACAGCGCCCCGCACTACCTCAACTACCGCAAGACGTCGATCTACGGCGGCAGCAGCGAGGTGCAGCGCAACATCATCGCGTCCACCATTCTCGGATTGTGAGGCAGTCATGGATTTTCAGTTGAGCGATGAGCAGGCCCTGCTGCGCGACACGACCCGAGACCTGCTGTCGCGCAGCTATGACCCGGAGAGCCGCAATAAGGTCATCGGCTCCGATCTCGGCTGGAGCCGCGAGGTCTGGAGCCAGCTCGCCGACACCGGGATCCTGGGCCTGGGGTTCGAGCCGGAGGAGGCCGGGCAGATCGAGATCATGGTGGTGCTCACCGAGGTGGGCCGCCGGTTGGCCCCCGAACCGATCCTGCACGGTGCGCTGGCACCGGGAGCGCTGATCGCCGAGCTGGGCAGCGACGACCAGAAACAACAGCTCGACGAGGTCGCGGCGGGTCAACGGCTGCTGGCATTCGCCCACCTGGAACCGGGGCACCGCAAACCGACCGCCGCGGTCACCACTCAAGCTGTGCGGCAAGGCGATTCATGGACTCTCACCGGGCGCAAGAACCCGGTGCTCGCCGGTGACTGCGCCGACGCGCTGGTGGTCAGCGCCGCGTTGCCCGACGGCGGCACCGGCCTGTTCCTGGTCGACGCGGCCGCCGTGACCAGGCACCCCTACCCGACGTTCGACGGTCAGCGCGGCGCCCAGATCGACCTGGACGGCGCGGCCGCCGAGCCCCTCGGCGAAGCGGCGGACGCCTCGGGGGCCATCCGCGACGCCATGGTGCGCATCCAATCGGCGTTGTGCTCCGAAGCCGTCGGGGCGATGGAGGAAGCGCTGCGCCTGACCACCGATTACCTCAAGACGCGCAAGCAGTTCGGCGTCACGCTCAACAAGTTTCAGGCGCTCACCCAGCGGGCGGCCGACATGTACGTGTCGCTGGAATTGGCGCGCAGCATGAGCCTGTACGCCGCGATGTCGATCGCCGACGGCAACCTGGACCCGGTCGTCGCCTCGCGTGCCAAGGTCCAGATCGGCCGGTCCGGGCGGCACATTGCGCAGGAGTCCATCCAGATGCACGGCGGAATCGGCGTGACGGCCGAGTATCCGGTCAGCCACTACGCCGCGCGGCTCACCGCGATCGAGCACACGCTCGGCACCTCGGGCGACCACCTGCACAATCTGATCGACCACCTCGGCGACTACGACTTGGCCCGCCTGTAAGCCGATGGCCGAGCTGTCCGACAAGGTCATCGAGTTCCTCTCGGCCGGTACCCGCACCGGAATGTTGGGTTACGTCGCCGCCGACGGCCGGCCCCTGGTCGCCCCGGTGTGGTTCGTGGTCGACGACGGCCAGTTGGCGTTCACCACCGGACGGGACACCTCGAAAGGCCGTGCGCTGGCGCGTGATTCACGGGTGGTGATCTGTGTCGACGACCCCCCCCCGCCGTACTCGTTCGTCCAGGTGCAAGGCCTGGCATCGGTGAGCGAGGACCCGCAGGACGTGCTGGACATCGCGACGCGAACCGGTGCCCGCTACATGGGCGCCGACCGCGCCGAGGAGTTCGGCCGCCGCAACGCCGTTCCCGGCGAGCTGGCGGTGCGGTTGCGCCCGACCAAGGTCATCGCCGGATTCGATATCAGCGACTGACCCGCCGGGCATCAGCTCGGCTCTGGCCCCGCCACCGTTTCCGGGCTCGGCTCCTCCGGTGCTGCAACCGATTCCACCTCCGGCGTGTCCGCGTCGGCTTCCGGCAGCTGCGCGGCGAGGTACTCGGCGAGGCCTCCGATCGTCGGGTAGTCGAACACCGCGGTGGCGTTGATCGTGAACGCGCCGCCGAACTGGCTGTGCAGCCGGTTGCGGAGTTCGACCGCCATCAGCGAATCGGTACCGAGGTCCAGGAACCGGCTGGTTGCGGCGGGTGGTTGCGCGAGCCGCAGGAAGCCCTGCACCTCGCGCTGCAGGAATTCGGTGATGAAAACGGCGCGCTGGGCCACCGGGATCTCCTGCAGTTGCCGGAGCAGTTCGCTGTCACCGGCGGCCTCGGTGACCGCGCTGGGCAGCACCAGGTCGAGAATCGGTGGACGAGAACTGCCGAGCACCTTCGCGGCACGCTGCCAGTTGGCCTTGATGACCGTCGCCTGCGCGGCCCCGTTGGCGACGGCCTCGGCGAGGGCGCTGAGGGCGGCCGAGGGCTCCAGCGGAATGAGGCCTTGCGCACCGATATTGGCGCGCGCGGCCTCCGAGGACGCCATCCCCCCCTTGGCCCAGGGACCGAAGTTGACGCCGGTTGCCGGCAAGCCCCGCGCCTGCCGTCGGGCGACCAACCCGTCGAGCAGCGCGTTGGCCGCCGAGTAGTTGGCCTGGCCCGGTGAACCGAGCAGGCTGGACACCGAGGACGACACGATGAAGAAGTCGAGATCGTCGCCCTTGGTCAACCGGTCCAGATAGCAGGCGCCGAACGCCTTGGGCGCCAACGCCGTCCGGAAGCGCTCCAGGCTCTGCTGCGGCAGCAGCGCGTCGTCGAGCACGCCCGCCAGATGCACCACGCCCGCGAGAGGCGGCAACTCGGCGCGGATCCGCTCCAGCAGCTTCTCGACCTGCGCCTCGTCGCCGACATCGGCGGCGAAGGTGTGGATACGGCACCGGTAGCGCTCGGTGATGTCCTCGACCACGCGCTGCGCGTCGGCATCTGGCGCGCGCCGGCTGGTCAACACGATGTCGCCCGCGCCGAGCTGGGCCAGATACGACGCCGTGTGCAGGCCGATCGCGCCGAGCCCACCGGTGATCAGGTAGCTCCGATCGCCGCGCGGCTGCAGCGGGTTCGGCATCCGCAGCACGATCTTCCCGATGTGCCGCGCCTGCTGCATCCGGCGAAACGCCGTCTTCGCCTCGGTCAGCGGGTAGATCTCGGCGGGGAGGGGCACCCACTCGCCGTCGGCCAACCCGGCCGACACCTCACCCAGCAAGCCGCGGATGCGCTCGGGCTCCTGCAGCGTGACGGTGTCCAGCGCGACGATCTCGTAGGCGATATCGGGACGGGCTGCCGCCATCTGCTCCGGGGTCCAGATGTCCCGCTTCGCGATCTCGGCGAAGCGCCCGTTCTGGGCGGTGGCCCGCACGGTCGCTTCGACGAAGCCCTCGTTTGTCAGGCTGTTGAGCACCACGTCGACGCCGGCGCCGTCGGTATCGGCGAGAATCTGGTCGGCAAAATCCGTTGTGCGCGAATCATAGACGTGTTCCACACCCAGCCTGCGCAGCGTCGCGCGCTTGTAGGTGCTGGCGGTGGCGAAGACGGTCGCGCCGTGCTGCTGGGCCATCTGGATGGCGGCCAATCCGACGCCACCGCTGGCGGCGTGGATGAGCACCCGGTCGCCGGGCTTGAGCTGCGCCCAGTCGAAGGCGAGCCGGGCCGTGAGCGCCGCGGCGGGAATGGTCGCCGCGTCCACGGCGCTCACGCGAGCGGGAATCGGCGCCAACAGCTGGGCCGGCACGTTGAACCGGCTGGAAAACGCGCCCTGCATGAAACCGTAGACGCGCTGACCGACCTCGAGTCCGGTGACGCCGCCGCCCAATTCGGTGACGACACCGGCGAAGTCGCCACCGATGGGGCCCGGATCGCCCGGGTAGAGGCCCAGCACGTTGAGCACATCGCGGAAGTTCAGCCCAGCGGCCTCCACCCGCACCTGCACATAGCCGTCCTCCGGTGGCGACACTTCCGTCTCGGTCAAGCGCAGGTTATCGATCGCGCCGCGTTCGGTGGGCGCCAGCACGTAATCGGCTGCCCGGGGTATCGTGAGATGACCGCTGCGCGACCATTGCAACAACCGGGGCGCCAGGAACTTCCCTTGGCGCACAGCGAGTTCGGGTTCGTCAAACGGTTCGCCGAGCAGGCCGGCCAGCGAGTGCACGGCCTGCTCCGATCCGTCGCAATCGATCATCCTGCAGCGCAGGGCCGGTTCCTCGTTGACGATGGTGCGACCGAGTCCCCACAGCGCCGCCTGCACCGGGTCGACGGCTTCGCCGGATTCGGTCGCGACGGCCCGTTCGGTGACAATCCACAACCCGCCCGGAAGTTTCATCGCCCCATCGGCCTGCAGGGTGTGCACGGCGCTGAGCAGGTGGGCGATTTCGGACTCCACCCGCGCGACGGACTCGGCGCTCGACTCTTGCGCACCCGGTCCGGTGGCGCGCCAGACGATGCCCGAGAACGGCATACCGCGCTCGTGGGCCTGCGCCAGCAGCTGCCCCAGCGGCTCCGAGTCCGGGTTCCGGTCAAAGGAGATACAGCCCGGCACGTGGGCCGCCAGCTCCTCGAAGCCGGCAATCAGCCAGGTGCCGAGGGCGTTTCCGGCGCCGGCGACATCACCGCTCGGTGCCGGCGGCGGCACCTCGTGCCAGCCGAGGGCATACAGCAGCCGGGTGGCATCGCCGCCAAGCCCGCGCAGCAACGCCTCGCGTGGCGCGCGTTTGACCGTGAACTCGCGAATCCCGCCCAGGCGCCGCCCATCCCGATCGACGAAGTCGAGATCGAAGACCTGGGTTTCGCCGTCCAGGGCGCTGGTGTGCCACTTCGCGCGGCAATAGAACCGCTTGGGCATCTTCTCCCGCAGCTCCACCGCGCCGTAGCGCAGCGGCAAGAACAGATCGCTCACGCCCTGTTCGGCCGCGAGAAGCGCCGGGAACGCCGGGAAGGCGACGCCGGTGCACAGGTCGAGCAGCACCGGATGCATTGGCTCGCTTCCGAGGTGCTCGGCGAGTTCGTCGCCGACGGTGAGATCGCCGATCGCCTCACCCTCGCCGAGCCACAGCGACTTCAACGAACCGGACCAGTTGGGCCCCCACGCCAGCTCCATGTCGGCGAAGGTGTCGAAGAGCTCTTGCGGACGCATGCGGTTCATCCGCTCGATGGCCGCGTCAACGGAATCCGTGGACTCCCCCGGACCGGGCGACGGCTCAGCGTCGAAGCCAGTCGCGCCCGTGTGCACGGTGCCGTCCGCATTTAGCGACCATTCGGCATCACGGGCGCCGTATGGGCGGCTGTGCACCCGGAAGCTCCAGGCCTCCCCGTTCTGCGAGCCCTCCTCCAGCGGATGCAGCGTCAGCTGCACCTCGCGAGAGGCCTTCTCCGGCAGGATGATCGGCTCGTAGAAAAAGACGTCTTGCACCCGTCCCGGCGTCCCGACGGCGGCCAGTGCCATCGCGGCGTACGTCGCCCCCGGGACGACGACGGTGCCATAGATCACGTGATCGGAAAGCCACGGCTGCGACTTGACCGACAGCCGGCTGGTGTACACGCAGTCGCCCGAGGCGAGATCTTTTGCACCACCCAGAATTCCGGACACGGAGGCGCCCTGGCCGTCGAGGCCGGGGACGCCGGAGGTCTTGGGCCAGAAGCTGCGCCGCTGGAAGGGATAGGTGGGCAGTTCGAGCCTGCGGCGCGGTTGCCGGTGCAGCGCAGCGAAGCTCGGTCGATGCCCGCTGACGTAGGCCCCGGCCAGCGCCTCGGCGATCTGGCGGCGGTCGGCGATGCCCTTGCGCAGGGAGACGATCGCCCGCGGCGCGGCCAGATGTTCGGGCCAGACCTGCACCGCGGCCCCCGTCAGAACCGGCTGCGGACCGATCTCCATCAAGACCGAGCAGCCCAGCGCCGCCACCGTGCGCACGCTCTCGGCGAACTGCACCGGCTGGCGGGAATGCCGCCGCCAATATTGCGCGTCGAGTGGGGTTTCCCCGGTCAGCACGGCGCCGGTGCGGTTGCAGACCAGCGGCAACGTCGGCACGGCGAACTGCAACTGCGCCGCGTACGACTCGAATTCATCGAGCACCGGCTCCAGCAACTCCGAGTGGAAGGCGTGGCTGGTTTCCAGCCAGGTGCACCGGATCCCGTCGTTGCCACCCCGGGCGACGATCTGTTCCAGATCCGCGCCGGGTCCCGACAGCACGGTGTTGGGGCCGTTGTAGGCGGCGACCGACACATGGGGGAACTCGTTGGCGATCTCCTCGACATACTTGGCGTCGGCGAACACCGCCATCATTCGCCCACCCTCGGGCAGGCTGCCGAACAGCCGGCCGCGCTCGGCCATGAGCCGCGCCCCGTCCTCGAGGCTGAAAACCCCGGCCACACACGCCGCGGCGTATTGGCCCACGCTGTGCCCCAGCACCACGTCCGGCTCGACGCCCCACGACTGCCACAGGCGAGCCAGGCCCATCTCGATTGCGAAAAGGGCGGGCTGTGCAAATGACGTGTGCCGCACCGTTTCCGCGGTTTCCCTGTCGGTCGCGAACAGTACCTCCAGCAGCGGCCGCGGCAGGATCGGATCCACCGCTTCCGCGCAGCGCGTCACGACGTCCGCGAAAACCGGCTCGGCGTCGAACAACTCGCGCGCCATGCCCGGGTACTGGCTGCCCTGCCCGGTGAACAACCATGCCGTCGTCGGCCGGTCCGTGCACTCACCACGCACCACCCCCGGTCGTAACCGGTTCTCGGCCAGCTCGGCCAGCAGCTCGCGGGCGCCCTGAACCGAATCCACGACCAGCGCGGCCCGGTGTTCGAACTGCGAACGCCCCACCCCGGCCGTGTAGCACACATCGGCGATGTCCACCTTGGGGTGGGCGTTCAACCACTCCTCGTATCGGTGCGCCAACGCCACCAGTGCCTCCGGCGACCGCGCGGACAGCGGCAGCAGGCCGACCGTTTCCTCTTCAGCGTCCGACTCCGAGGCCACGGCGACGTCGGAACGGACGTCGCCCGTGGAGTACTCGTCGGGCGTCGCCGGTTGCGCCGGCGCCTCCTCGATCAGCACGTGCGCGTTCGTGCCGGTGAACCCGAACGAACTGATGCCGGCGCGTCGGGGTTTCCCGTTGGCCTGCCACGGGATCGACTTGTCCACCACGCGCACGGGCAGCGAATCCCACGGGATGTGCGGGGACGGCGTCTCGAAGTGCAGGCTCTGCGGCAGCATTTCGTGCTGCAACGACAGCACGACCTTGATCAGACCGGCGACACCCGACGCCGACTCGAGGTGGCCGATGTTGGTCTTCACCGATCCCATCAGCAACGGCCGGTCCGCGTCGCGGGCGGCGCCGTAAACGGCCGCGGCCGCCTGCACCTCGATCGGATCGCCCAGGGGGGTGCCCGTCCCGTGCGCCTCGAGGTAGTCGACGTCCCCGCCGACAAGACCGGCGCGGGCCAGCGCCATGCTGATAAGCCGTTGCTGCGCACCGCCATTGGGCACCGTCAAACCGCTGGACGCACCGTCCTGGTTGACCGCGGTGCTCGGGATGACCGCGCAAACCCGATCGCCGTCGCGTACCGCATCGCTGAGCCGCTTGAGCACCAGAATCCCGCAGCCCTCACTGCGCACATATCCGTCGGCGGAGGCGTCGAACGTCTTACACCGCCCGACGGGGGAAAGCATCCTGGCGCGTGAGGCGGCGATGATGGTCACCGGACTCAGCAAGACGTTCACGCCGCCGGCCAGCGCCAAATCGCAGTCACCGGAATGCAATGCCTGGCAGGCCTGGTGGACGGCCACCAGCGACGAGCTGCACGCGGTATCGACCGCGACCGCTGGGCCTTCCAGCCCCAGCGCGAACGCAACTCGACCCGAGATCGCATTGAGCGCGTTGCCGGTGATGAACTGGGGCTCGAGCTTGTCCACCGAGTCCGCGGACAGCAGATGCGAATACTCGTTGGCGCCCACCCCCACGAAGATGCCGCTTCGGCTGCCGCGCAACGCGGACGGCGCGTAGCCCGCCCTTTCGAGACCCTCCCAAACGGTTTCCAGCATCAGCCGCTGCTGGGGATCGATCCAGATCGCCTCGCGCGGGGAGATGCCGAAGAATTCCGGATCGAATCCGTCGACCTCGTCCAGGAATCCGCCGAAGCGACTGTAGATCTTGCCCGGCGCCTCTGGATCCGGGTCGTAGAACTCGTCGATGTCGAATCGATCCTCGGGCACCTCCGATATCGCATCGACACCGCCGGACAACAAGTCCCAGAACGCTTCGGGATTGGGCGCGCCGGGGAAGTGGCACGCCACCGCGACGATCGCGATCGGCTCATCGGTGCGCGTCGTGACCGCCGAGGCAAGCCGGAGCCCCGGCTGCGCCGACGCCTGCTCGCTGAGACCAAGCACCTCGCCCAGCAGGTAATCCACCACGTCGGACAGCCGGGGGTGGTCCATCGCCAGGGTGGCCGGCACCTCCTTGCCCACCGCCTGCTCGATGCGGCGCCGCAATTCGACGGCCATCAGCGAATCCATGCCCAGATCGAAGAACCCGGCGTCCTCGCGAATTTCCGCGGCATCGACGCGCGTCACCTCCGCCACCGCGTTCCGCAGGTGATCCGTGAGGAGTTTCTTGCGCTGCTGCACCGGGGCGTTGGTGAGCTGCTCGACCAGTTGGGTCTTCCCGGACCGCCCCAACAACGCCGCCGCGGGCGCTGATTCGGGCAGCTCGCGCTCCAACTCCGCCAGGAATGGTCGCCTTCCGGCTTGCTGGTACAGGGGCAGGAAGCGGTCCCAGCCGATCCGGGCCACCACCCCTTGGGTTGCCGAAGCCGCCACGAGGTCGGCCATCCCCGCCAGCGCATCGGCCGGAGGCAACGTCCGGACCCCGCGCTGATCCAGTCGGGCGCGCGCCTGTTCGTCGGCCATGCCCGCCGACCAAGGACCGAAGTTGACGCTGAACCCGGGCACCCCCTGCTCGCGCAGCCGCCAGGCCAGGCCGTCGAGGAAGGCGTTGGCCGCCGCGTAGGCGGTCTGACCGAACCCGCCCCAGACCGAGGCGATCGAGGAGGTGCTCAGGAAGAAGTCCAGCTGCAAGTCGGCCGCGGCTTCGCTCAAATGCCACGCGCCCCAGACCTTCCCGGCGAAAACGCGATCCACCTCGGCGTCATCCAGGGTGCGCAGCGGGGTGGTTCCGATCTCGCCGGCGGCATGGACGATGCCCCGCACCGGCGGTAGTTCGGCGTGCACGGTGGCCAGCAGGCGCTCGACCTCATGCATATCGCCGACATCGGCCGCCGCAACCCGGACTTCGCAGCCGTGTTGTTCGCGGATGGCGGCGATGCGCGCCTGCGCGGCATCGCCCGGCGCGCGTCGCCCGGTCAGCACCAGATGCCTAGCGCCATGCGCGGCCAGGTATCCGGCGATTTCCAGGCCCACCGAACCCAGCCCCCCGGTCACCAGATACGTTGCGTCATCGCGCAGCGCCGGCGGTGTGGCGACCGGCGGCCCCGCCCGCCGGACCAGCCGAGGCACATAGACCGCGTCATCGCGCACGGCCACTTGGTCTTCGCCGGCGGCCGAGCCGCTCGGCGCCGTCACCACCTGGTCGATCAACCGCGACCATTCCTTGACTTCGGTTTCGCGGCCACCCGGCAAGTCCGCCAATCCGCCCCACACGTGCGGATGCTCCAGCGAGGCGGCGCGGCCGAATCCCCAGAGGCAGGCCTGATCCGGCGACACGGCGTCTGCGTCGGTGACGCGTTGCGCGCCGCGGGTCACCACCCAGATGGGGATGCGCAGTTCGGCGGCGACCGCCGCGCGGAAGAGTCGCCGCGTTCCGCCGAGGACTCGGTGTTGCATGCGTAACAGGGACCGCATCGACGGCACGGTGTCGGATTCGAGGGCCGCGATGTGCAGGATGCGCAGCACGGCTTCGTCTGCCGCCGCTTCGCGCAGCGTGGCCTCGAGCCGTTGCTCGTCCGCGTCCGACACCGGCAGCCCCACGATCCGGTGCCGGTGGCCCTGCGCGGTCAGCGCGTCGATCAATGGTGCGACCGCAGCCGAATCGTCGCCGACGAGCAGCCAGGTGGCCGCCGCGTCCGGTGCCTCCGAAACGGGCCCAGCGGATTCCCAGCGAATCTCGTAGCGCGCGTCCGCGATCGACTGGGTCTTACGCTGCTGATTGTGTTGCGCGGCAAGTTTTGTCAGCACGCTCAGGGTCTGCTGATTGCCGCTCGCACCGTCGACCAGCGTGGCGAGTTCCTCGATCCGGCCTTCCTCGAGGAGCTGGACGGCGTGGGTGCTCACGACGATGTTCTGTTGTTGGTTGGGGCGTTCCCGATTGTCCCGATACCAGTACTCGCGGTGCTGGAACGGATAGGTCGGCAGGTCGAGCTTGCGCGCCGGGCCTGAGACGGCGCCGAAGTCGGGCAGGTGGCCCAGGACGTACGCGTCGGCGAGGGCTTCGGTGATCTGGCGGCGGTCGGCGGTGTTCCGGCGCAATGACGCGATCGCCCGGGGTGCGGCGACCGTGTCAGGCCACGCCCGCAGCGCCGCGGCGGTGAGCACGGGTTGCGGGCCGATCTCCAGCAACACTTTGCAACCCAGATCGGCCAGGGTGCGCACGCTCTTGGCGAATTCCACCGGTTGGCGCGCGTGGCGGCGCCAATAGGCGCCATCGAGTTTCACGCTCCTGCCGAGCGCGGCACCGGTGCGGTTGCACACCAGCATCCGTTGTGGCGAGCCGAACTCGAACCGGTTCGCGTACACCTCGAAGTCGTCGAGAATCGGGTCCAGCAGCGCCGAGTGGAACGCGTGGCTGGTGTCCAGCCAGTCGCACCGCACACCGTCGGCCGTCAACCCGGCCGCCGCCTGCTCCAGATCCTGCGCGGGCCCCGACAGCACGGTGTTGGCACCGTTGTAGGCGGCCACCGACAGGCTCGGGAACTCGTCGGTCAGGCTCTCGACGCGCTCGGCGGCGGCGAAGACCGCGACCATCCGACCGCCGGCGGGCAGACTGCCGAACAGGCGGCCCCGCTCGGCCATCAGCAGCATTCCGTCCTCGAGGCCGAACACGCCCGCGACGCAGGCCGCCGCGTACTGGCCGACGCTGTGGCCCAACACCACGCCGGGTTCGAAGCCCCACGACTGCCACAGCCGGGCCAGGCCCATCTCTACCGCGAACAGGGCGGGCTGGGCGTAGGAGGTCTGCCGCAGCGTCTCTTCGCCTTCCGGGCCGTCCGTGTCGAAAATCACGTCCAGCAAGGGCTTTTCGAGCAGATCTGCGACAACGGCTGCGCAACGGGTTAGCGTCTCGGCGAACACCGGCTCGGTCTCGAACAGCTCGCGGGCCATGCCGGCGTACTGGCTGCCCTGACCGGTGAACAGCCACGCCGTCTTCGGCGTGTCGTCGGATATGCCGCGCACCAGACCGGGCGCGGGGCGGTCGTCCGCGAGCGCGCCGAGCAACTCACCGGCGGATTCCCTCGAGTTCACCACCAACGCGGCGCGGTGCTCGAAGTGTGCTCGCCCCACCCCGGCGGTAAAGCAGACATCGGCCAGGCTGGCCTCCGGATGTGCGCTCAACCAGTCGCGGTATTGATCGGCGATCTGCACCAGCGCGGCGGGCGTGCGCGCCGACAGCGGAAGCAGGCTGAACCGTCGGTCCCCGGGCGCCTCGACCGCGGCCGGTGGCGGGCCGATCTGATCCACCGCATCGGGAGCTTCTTCGAGGATGACGTGCGCGTTGGTCCCGGCGAACCCGAACGAGCTGACCCCGGCAATACGTCGCCGGCCGCTGCGCTCCCACGGGGTGGCCTCCTGCACGACCTGCAGCGCAAGCCGATCCCAGGGAATGTGCGGCGACGGATTGCGGAAGTGCAGGTGTGGCGGCAACAACTCGTGCTCGAGCGACAGGATGACCTTGATCACGCCCGCGATCCCCGCGGCCGCCTCCAGATGCCCGATGTTGGTCTTTGCCGAGCCGATCAACAGCGGCCGGCCCGGCTCGCGACCTGCACCGAGCGCCGCGCCGGCGGCCTGGGCCTCGATCGGATCGCCCAGGGATGTCCCGGTCCCGTGCGCCTCGAGGTATCCGACGTCGGCCGGTGCGATTCCGGCGCGCTTCAGCGCCGCGGCGATAACCCGTTGCTGAGCAACACCGTTCGGCACCGTCAAACCGCCCGATGCCCCGTCCTGGTTGATCGCGCTGCCCCGGATCACGGCCCGAATTCGGTCGCCGTCGCGGATCGCGTCCTCGAGCCGCTTGACGACGATGACACCGCAACCCTCACCGCGCACGTAGCCGTCGGCGGCCGCATCGAACGTCTTGCACCGGCCGTCGGGCGCGAGCATGTGGGCGTGCGAGAAGGTGATCATCGTCGCCGGGGTGAGCAGGACGTTCGCGCCGCCGGCCAGCGCGAGGTCGCATTCCCCGAGCTGCAGGGCTTGGCAGGCCTGATGGATCGCCACGAGCGACGAGCTGCACGCCGTGTCGACGGCGACCGACGGGCCCTGCAGCCCCAACCGGTAGCTGATCCGGCCCGCGGCAGCGGCATTCGACGTCCCGATCGCCATATAGGCCTCGATCTCGGGATACGTCAGCTCGTCTGATGCCATTCCCAGGTAGTCATGGGTGGCCAAGCCGACGAACACGCCGGTATTGGTGTTCGCCAAAGCCGTTGGTGCCGTTCCCGAATGCTCCACCGCGCGCCACGCCGTCTCCAGCAAGATCCGGTGCTGCGGGTCCAGCAACCGGACCTCGCGCGTCGACATCCCGAAAAACGGCGCGTCGAACCCCGTAACGTCGTCGACGAAACCCGCGCGGCGGGTGACAACCTTCCCGGGCGCGTCGGGATCCGGGTCGAAGAATTCGTCGGCATCCCACCGATCCTCGGGCACCTCCGATATCGCATCCCGGCCCTCCCGCAGCACCTGCCAGAATTCGTCCGCGTCCGCGGCGCCCGGAAACCGCGCCGCGTAGCCGATGATCGCGAAGCCCGCAGAACCCGATGGCCCCCGCATCGGATCTTCGGCGGATGTCATGCGGTTGTCCTCCCCGTGTCGGTCGGAAGATTCGATGCCCGCGCCCTTGCGGCGCCGTGGCCGTGGTTGCTCCGAACCACGTGCTCGGCCGCTCACTGCACGCACCCAGGAACAGACCTGGCGGAAGTCCCCCCGGCGTACTGGCTCCAGCGACCGTCGTGGCGAATGTACACATGCCGACCCGGTTGCCGCAGCCGAACCACCTCCGACGGCAAGTATGCCAAGTGTGGATGCTTCCTGCGGCGCATCGCGCAAGTATGGTCGGGGCGTGGCGGCGGGGTCGCGTCCCACGCCGGGGCGGTCGCCACGACCGCGGCGGTGCGCCTTCGAATGGGGGGACGCGTCCGCGCATACCGCCGACGGTGCTCGCCGAGAGGGTTATCTTGGTGTCGCTAGCAGCGGCCGAATCAGCCGCGCAGACCGGGGAGAACAATATTGCGAATCGGGAAGATCACGATCGGCTCATTGGGCGATTGGGCGCCGATCCCGGGATCAGTCATCTCCTGGCACCCGACGACCACGTCCGCCGAGAAGGTCCGGCACGCGCCGGCCAGTTCCGTGCCGGTCAGCTACATGCAGGGCCAACACCTCCGCAACTATCACGAACGGACGGACGCGGGGCTGGACTTTTCCCGGCAGATCATCGCGACCTGTGAAGTGCCCGGTCGGTGCGACGTTTCTGCCATGCATCACGCCGTCAACGCGTACCTGCGCCGGCATGACACGTTCCGCAGCTGGTTCCGCCACACGGGTAATGGCGAGTTCGTCCGGCACAGCCTCAGCGATCCCGCCGACATCGAATTCATGCCGATCGAACACGGCAAGATGACGGTCGACGAAATACGCGCTCACGTCGTGGCCATACCGAACCCGCTGGAATGGGGCTGCTTCACCTTCGGAATCATCCAAAACGAGGATCATTTTACGTTCTTTGCCGCCATGGATCACGTTCACGGGGACGCGACGCTGATTGGCACGACGATGCTCGAGGCCAATGGAATGTATGCGGCGCTGAGCGGGGGCGGCGAGCCCCTCGCACTTCCCGATGCCGGTAGCTTTGACGATTTTTGCGCCCGCGAACGCCATTACACCTCGACGTTAACCGTAGATTCGCCCGGGGTGCGCGCGTGGATCGACTTCGCGGAGAACAACAATGGCGGCTTTCCCGAATTTCCGCTCCCACTCGGCAACCCGTTGGAGCCGGGCGGCAGCGAATTGATCTCCGAATTCTTGATGGACGCAGCACAGACGGAGCGGTTCGATTCGGCGTGCGCCGCGGTCGGCGCGCGCTTCATCGGCGGGTTGTTCGCCTGCTTCGCCCTGGTAGAGCACGAATTCACCGGCGCCCTCACCTACTACGGCCTCACACCCCGGGACACCCGCAGGACCACCGATAACTTCATGACGCAGGGCTGGTTCACCGGCCTCGTCCCCATCACCGTGCCAATAGCGGCGGCCTCCTTCGGCGACGCCGCGTGGGCGGCGCAGGCGTCGTTCGATTCCGGCCTGCACTTGGCGAAGGTGCCGTATTACCGCGTCTTGGAGCTGGCGCCCTGGTTGAACTGGCCGCAGCCCAACTTTCCGGTATCGAACTTCTTGCATGGCGGCGCGGCCCCGCTCAATGCCGTCCTGGCCGCCGCCGACCTGGGTTATGCGAACAACATCGGAATCTACTCCGACGGCCGGTATTCGTATCAGTTGACAATTTACGTATTTCGGTACGGCGAGGGCACCGCGATGGCGATCATGTTTCCCGACAATCCGGTCGCCCAGAAATCAGTGACCCGCTATATGGAAGCGATGAAGTCGGTCTGCGCGCGGGTCGCCGCCAGCGGCCATTGGGGACGCGTTGCGTAGCGTGGGGTAACCCGACGTTCGCGACGCGGAATTGCACGGTTTGAGGTGAGGGCGAAATGCGACGGCTAGCCGATTTTGTGGTGCGTTGGCCCTGGATAGTGATTGGGACGTGGGTCGCGATCGCGGTCGCCCTGTCGCTGACACTCCCATCGTTGGGCGAAATGGCCCAGAAGCATCCCCTGGCCCTCCTGCCCAGCGACGCACCGTCGAGCGTCACCACTCGCAAGATGACCGAGGCGTTTCACGAATCGGGCTCCGAGGACCTCCTGCTGGTGGTCCTGACCAACGACAAGGGGCTCGGGCCCGACGACGAAGCCGTGTACCGCAAACTCGTCAACGCGCTGCGGCAGGACACGCGGGACGTCGCGATGGTGCAGGACTTCGTCACCACGCCACCCCTGCGTCAGGTCGTGACCAGCGCGGACCACAAAGCCTGGGTGCTGCCGGTCGGCGTCGCGGGCGAATTGGGCACGCCGCGGTCCTACGCCGCGTTCAACCGGATCAGCGACCTCGTCAAACGCACGGTCGCCCGAACCCCCCTGACCGCTAACGTCACCGGCCCCGCGGCGACCGTCGCCGACCTCACCGTCGCGGGTGACCGGGACAGGCTTCCCATCGAGCTGGCGATCGGCGTCTTGGTGCTCATCGTCCTGCTGGTGGTCTACCGCAGCCTCGTCACCATGCTGTTGCCACTGATGACGATCGGGTTGTCCCTGGTGATCGCGCAGGCGGTGGTGGCGGGATACTCGCAGCTGACGGGCTCGGGCGTGTCGAACCAGTCCATGGTGTTTCTGAGCGCGATCATGGCCGGCGCCGGGACGGACTACGCGGTCTTTCTCATCAGCCGCTATCACGACTATCGGCGCTCCGGTGCGGATCCGGATGATGCGGTCAGGCGGGCGATGAGCTCGATCGGAAAGGTGATTGCCGCGTCGGCCACCACCGTGGGAATCACGTTTCTGCTGATCAGCTTCGCCCGGATGGGGGTGTTCAAAACGGTCGGGGCGTCGTCGGCGATCGGAATCGGCGTGGCATTCCTTGCCGCGGTGACGCTGCTGCCGGCGATCTTGGTGCTCGCCGGGCCGCGAGGCTGGGTCAAGCCGCGGCGCGAGCTGACCGCTCGGTTCTGGCGGCGCTCCGGCGTACGCATCGTGCGCCGGCCCAGGGCCCACCTGGTTGCCAGCCTGCTCGTGCTGATCATCCTGGCCAGCTGCGCAGGCTTGGTGCGCTACAACTACGACGATCGCAAGGCCCTCCGGCCCTCCGCGCCCAGCTCGGTGGGGTACGCCGCGCTCGATCGCCATTTCAACGTGAATCAGTCCATCCCGGAGTACATCCTCGTCCAGTCGCCGCGTGACCTTCGCACCCCGCAAGCCCTGGCGGACCTCGAGCAGATGGCCACCCGGGTCAGCCAGCTGCCGAACGTCGCCGCCGTCAGCGGCATCACCCGCCCCACCGGAAGCGTCCCGGAGCAATTCAGGGCCACCTATCAGGCCGGCGCCATCGGCACCATGCTCGCCGGTGGCTCCAACCTGATCAACGACCACGCAAGCGATCTCAATCGGCTGGTCGACGGGGCCGGCACGCTGGCCAACAACCTCCGCGAGGTCCGCGGCCAGGTCACCCAGCTCGCCACCAGCGTGCAGGAACTCGAGAATGCCTTCTCGTCGACGAAGAACCAGTACAGCGGGGACACGCTGGTCAAAGAGGTCGACCTCACGGCCCAACTGGTCGACCACGTCAACGCGCTCAGCAACGCCATGGGCTGGAATTTCTCGGCCGCCAAGAACATGTTCGCCTGGATGGGCCCGGTGCTGACGGCGCTGCAGGGTAACCCGATCTGCGATGCCGACGCGTCGTGCAGCGCCACCCGCGGGACGTTCGAGCAGCTGACCGGCGCGCGCGACCAGGCAGACCTCGACGCGATCAACGACCTGGCCCACCAGCTGCAGGAATACCAGGACAAACGGGCCCTGAAAGCGTCGACGGAGCGCCTGCGTGTCGCCCTGGTAAAGCTCACCAACGTGCTGCATTCCATGGGAATCGACCAGCCCGGCGGCCTGCAAGCGAACCTGAACAGCCTGCAAAGTGGCGCCGACCGATTCGCCGGTGGGAGCCGGCAAGTGGCCGACGCGGTGGCCCAGCTCGTCGACCAGGTCAAACAGCTCGGCGCCGGCCTCAGCGAGTCGGCGGCGTTCCTGTTGTCGCTGAAACAGGACGCGGCACAACCGGCGATGGCCGGTTTCAACATCCCGTCGCAGCTGCTGCATTTGAAGGAGTTCCAGCAGGCCGCCAGGGCATTCATTTCGCCGGACGGCCACTCGGTGCGGTACCTGGTGCAAACCAAACTCAACCCGTTCAGCACCGAAGCCATGGACCAGGTCAACGCGATCAGCGCGACGGCCCGGGGAGCCCAACCGAATACCTCGCTGTCCGACGCCACGGTATCGATGGCGGGATACACCGTTGGCCTGAAAGACACGCGCGACTACTACCAACACGACATCCGGTTCATCATCGCGGTGACCCTGCTCGTCGTGCTGCTGACCCTGATAGCGCTGCTCCGTGCGATTGTCGCGCCGCTGTATCTCGTTGCTTCCGTAGTCATTTCGTTTTTGTCAGCGGTGGGAATCGGCGTTTTGGTGTTCCAATTCCTGCTCGGCCAGCAATTGCATTGGAGCGTGCCGCCGTTGGCATTCGTGGTGTTGGTCGCGGTGGGGGCCGACTACAACATGCTGCTCGTCTCGCGAATGCGTGACGAATCTCCGCGCAGCATGCGTTACGGCATTATTCGCACCCTGGGTTCGACGGGCGGGGTGATCACCGCCGCGGGGCTGATCTTCGCCGCGTCGATGGGCGGTCTGCTGTTCTCCAGCATCGGAACCGTGGTCCAGGGCGGCTTCGTGATCGGTGTGGGAATCTTGCTGGACACGTTCTTGGTGCGCACCATCACGGTGCCCGCCGTCGCCGCGCTGGTCGGCCGGGCGAACTGGTGGCCGTCACGGGCGTCCGGCCGCAACCCGGTTAGGGCGCACCCATGACGTATGTGAGACTAGAGAAGCCGAGGGGTCAGGGGTAGGGATGAAGAAACTACTCGCCGGAGTGACGGCGCTGGTAACTGTTGGCGCCACAGGGTATTTGGGCGCCGGCAGGGTCTCCGCCGACGACACGCCGATCGGCGGTCCGCCGACCCCCGGAGCGCCGGGAGACCAGACCGCGTTCGCCCTGGGCGGCGCTCACGTGCTGGGCATCCCCTATGACGAGTACATCCGTCAGGAGGGCGCCCAATGGTTCCCCGGCCAGAAGCGCGAGATCGTCGGATACCCGGCGGGCCAGGTTCAGGGCCACGTGCTGGGGCGACTCTTCCCGGGCATCGGCAAGGTCGGCGATGAGATCTTTCCGGGCCTCGGTCTGGACGGCCCGAGCGTCGGCGAGTCGGTCGACACGGGAGTGGACAACCTTATGGCCGCGATCAAAACCGGTGGCCCGGGTACGGCGATCGGCTTGTCCGAGGGCGGGTTCGTGGTGGACGGCGCGCAGGCGCGGCTGGCGAGTGACCCCTCCGCTCCCCCACCGAACACGCTGAACTTCGCCACATTCGGCGACCCGATCGGGCATCACGCCTTCGGTCAGAGCTTCCTGACGGCCATGTTCCCGGTCGGCAGCGTCGTTCCCGCGCTCGACTACACCATGCCGCCGCCGTACGAGAGCCAGTACGACACCAACAGGTTCGTGGCCGCCTACGACTCCATCGCGGACTTCCCCGACCGGCCGGACAACATGTTCGCGTTCGCCAACACGCTGATGGGCCTCGCCACCGGTCACACCGCGGTGGCCTTCACGAACCCGAGCATGGTGCCGCCGCAGAACATCCGGACGACGATCAACTCCAGGGGCGCCAAAGACACGACGATCATGGTCCCGGAGAAGCACCTTCCGCTGGTCATGCCGCTGAAATACATCGGGATCCCGGAAGACACGCTGAACAAACTCGACGCGATCCTGATGCCCCGGGTGAACGCCGGCTATTCGCGAAACGACGACCCGTCGACCGCTCCGGTTCAGGTGGATCCGGTGCACGGCTTCGACCCGGCGGAGGTCACCGCGCCGGCCAACCAGGCGACCTTCGGCGGCGGTGCGGACCCGTTCTCGCAGATCCTTGCCGGTGCCATGTCCGTGTTGTCGCACGGCGCGGGACAGGCCGACCACTGACGTCGATGCGACGCGTTGGACAAACCAGTACGGACGTAATGTGACACCACCGCCTCAATCATCCGTGCTTTCGATGCTGCACGGGCGCGCCAGCCTGCGACCCGATGACATAGCGTTCACCTTCACCGATTACGAGCACGACTGGGCCGGCGTCCCCGAAAGCCTCACGTGGTCACAGCTATCCCGCCGAACGCTCAACCTGGGACGCGAGCTCGGCCGGCACGGGTCGGCCGGGGACCGGGCGGTGATCCTGGCTCCCCAGGGCTTGCACTACATCGCCGCATTCCTGGGATCGATGCAGGCCGGGCTCGTCGCGGTTCCACTCCCGCTGCCGCACCGCGGCTCGACCCATGAGCGGGTGGGCGCGGTTCTGTCCGACACGTCGCCCGCGGTCGTTCTCACCACGTCCGCGGTGGCGCATGACATCGCCGAATACATCGACCAGGCCGGCCTTCGGGCCGCTCCGAAGATCATCGAAGTCGATGCGCTGGATCTGGAAACCGATGCCGGAACGAGCGGCCGCACAGCCGATTTGCCGAGCACCGCCTATTTGCAGTACAGCTCGGGTTCCACCCGGCTGCCGACCGGGGTCATGATCTCGCACCGCAACCTGCAGGTGAATTTCGACCAGCTGATGCGCAGCTTCTTCGCGGAGTCCCAGATCAAAGTCCCGTCGGATCTCACGATCGTTTCCTGGTTGCCCTTTTACCACGACATGGGCCTGGTGCTCGGGGTCTGCGCACCGATCCTGGGCGGCTTTCGCGGCGAGCTGACCAGTCCCGTCGCGTTTTTGGAGCGGCCGGCCAGATGGGTGCAAGCTTTGGCGAGAAACCCGCACGCGTTTTCCGCGGCGCCGAACTTCGCCTACGACCTGGCCGCCCGCAAAACAACCGAGGGCGACCTGGCCGGGCTCGACCTCGGCGGGGTGCTGGGCATCATCAGCGGAGCCGAACGTGTCGAGCCGGCCACACTGCAACGTTTTGTTGATCGGTTCGCTCACTTCAATTTTCGCGATGACATGGTGCGTCCCTCGTACGGTCTTGCGGAAGCGACGGTCTTCGTGACGGCGGGCACCTGGAACGATTCGTCGGGCGCGGTTCATTTCGACGCCGCGGAGCTCTCCGCCGGCCGTGTTCAGCGCTGCGCGGAGGACACCGGCACGGCACTGGTCAAATACAAAGTGCCGCAATCACCCACGCTGCGCATCGTCGACTCCGACAGCCGCGAGTGCCCGCCCGGCGCGGTCGGCGAGATCTGGCTGCATGGCCCCAATGTCGCCGACGGCTACTGGGGCAAACCGCCGGAGGAGCAGCGCTGCTTCGGCGCGGTGCTCGTCGACCCGTCGCCGGGCACGGCCGAGGGACCGTGGCTGAGAACCGGCGACCTGGGTTTCGTCTTCGAAGGTGAGCTGTTCATTGTCGGCCGCATCAAGGATCTGCTGATCATCCGCGGGCGCAATCACTATCCAGAGGACATCGAGGCGACGGTCCAAGAGATCACGGGCGGCCGGGTCGCGGCGATATCGGTCCCGGTGAACAGCACCGAGAAGCTGGTCACCGTCATCGAGCTCAAGAAGCGGGGCGAATCCGCCGAGGAGGCGACGCACTGGCTCACCGGTGTCAAAAGCGAAGTCACCTCGGCGATATCCAACGCGCACGGGTTGGCTGTCGGGGACCTCGTCCTGGTGCCACCCGGGTCGATTCCCACCACGACGAGCGGCAAGATCCGGCGCGCCGCCTGCGTCGAGCAATACCGCCAGGACCAATTCACCCGACTGGACGCCTGAGCCCGACCTCGGTTGCACATAATGGTCCAACCGCACCGGCAAAGGAGCCATTCGATGAGCACAACCAGCCCAGACCGTCCGTTTCGCGTGATTCAGTGGACCACCGGCAACATCGGGCGGCGCTCGCTGCACGCCATCATCGGCCGGCCCGACATGGAGTTGGTCGGGGTGTATGCCCACGGTGCCGAAAAGGTCGGGGTCGACGCCGCCGAACTGTCCGGGTGGCCGGAGCCGACCGGGGTCAAGGCCACCAACGACATCGACGCGCTGCTGGCATTGCGGCCCGACGCGTGTTGCTATAACCCGTTGTGGCCCAACATCGATGAACTCGTGCGGCTGCTTCAGGCGGGCGTCAACGTGTGCACGAGCGCCGCATGGATCACCGGCGGCAAGCAGACACCGGCGGACCGCAAGCGCATCGCGGACGCCTGCGAGCGGGGCGGTTCGACGATCTTCGGCAGCGGGGCGCACCCCGGGATGACGAACATGGTGGGCATGGTGCTGTCCGCCTCCTGCGAGCGCGTCGACGAGATCCGCATCACCGAGTCGGTGGACTGCTCGACGTACGAGTCGGCCGAAACCCAGACGGCGATGGGGTTCTCGCAGGACCCCGACACCCCGGGGCTGGCCGAGAGTGTGCGGACCGAAAGCGAGGTCTTCGCGGAGTCCGCCGCGATGATGGCCGACGCGATCGGAGCGAAGCTGGACAGGATGACCTTCGATGTCACCTTCACCGCGGCCACCGCCGACTCCGATCTGGGCTTCATGAAGATCCCCGCGGGAACGGTGGGCAGCGTCTACGGTTACCACCGCGGCTGGGAAGGCGATCGCAACGTCGTCAGCGTCGGGTTCAACTGGACGATGGGCAATCACGTGGTGCCGCCCAAACCCCTCGAGCACGGCCACGTCATTCAGGTATTCGGCCTGCCCAACATGCGCACCGTGCTGCACTGCCTGCCGCCGAAGGATTGGACGGAGCCCGGATTCATGGGGCTGGGAATGATCTACACGGCGATGCCGGTGACCAACGCGGTCCCGGCCGTCGTCGCCGCCAAGCCGGGCATCGTCACGCTCGCCGACCTCCCGCCCGTCACCGGCCGGGTGGCCCGCTGACCCTGTGTTGGCCGCCACAAAGTCGGCACCCCACAGGAACGGTTCCGTGCACTACGGTTTACGATGCTTAGCTGAGCAATGTATCGGCGAACCGGCGTTGTCGGTGGCGCCGGTGGTCCGCAGGGCGAGCGGAAGGCGGTCAAGGTGAAGGCCCTAACCCGGGCGCTCAAACGAGCGTGGATTCCGCTGGTGTTGGTGGTCGTGCTCGCCGTCTCAACCTTGGTCGTCTCGCGGCTGCACAAAATCTTCGGGTCCCAGGACCTCAACGCGAACGCGGGCAAGGGGATCGAGATCGTTCAGTTCAATCCGAAGGTCGTCGTCTACGACGTCTCCGGCCCGCCGGGGTCCACCGCGAACATCAACTACTGGGACGAGAACGCCAACACCCACCAAATCAACGACGCCCCGCTGCCCTGGTCGACCACCATCTCCACCACGCTCCCGTCGGTGAGCGCCAATATCATGGCGCAAAGCGACGGCAGCCGAATCAGCTGCAAGATCATCGTGGACGGTGTCGTCCGCGACAACCAGAATTCCGACGGCCATAACGCTCAGACCTTTTGCCTGGTGAAGTCCGCATGACCGACACCGACAAGGCCGATTCCGGCGCGAGAAGCGCCGCAGACGACGAAGCCACGGGCCCGATCCCGACCAACAAGCCCAGCATGGCGGATCGCGGCCACCGTCCTTATCTCCCCCACGCGATCCGCATCTTCGCGATACCGATCATTGTGGCCTGGGTGGCCATCACCGTGTTGGTGAACGTCATCGTCCCCACGCTGGAAAAAGTCGGCGAGGCGCACTCGGCGCCGATGGCGCCCCTGGACGCGCCGTCGATGAAGGCGATGATGCGCCTGGGTCATAACTTCCGCGAATTCGATTCCAACAGCACGGTGATGATCGTCCTGGAGGGCCAGCAACCCCTCGGCCCCGAAGCGCACCAGTACTACGACAAGCTGATTCGACAGCTCCGCGGAGACCCCAAGCACATCCAGCACATCCAGGACTTCTGGGGTGACCGGCTGACGGCG
This sequence comes from Mycobacterium terramassiliense, assembly GCF_900157385.1. Taxonomy (GTDB): domain Bacteria; phylum Actinomycetota; class Actinomycetes; order Mycobacteriales; family Mycobacteriaceae; genus Mycobacterium; species Mycobacterium terramassiliense. The sequence continues at coordinate 2,408,549 of NZ_LT717701.1, read as the reverse complement.
GCGGGCGCCCAGAGCGCCGACGCCAAGGCCGCCTATGTGCAGATCAACCTTGCCGGTAATCAAGGCACCACGCAGGCCAACGAGTCCGTGGACGCGGTCCGCAAGGTGATCGAGGAGAACAAGGCGCCGCCCGGCGTGAAGGCCTACGTCACCGGTCCCGCCGCGCTGTCCGACGACATGCACATCATCGGCAACGCCAGCCTGGCCAAGATCACGTTGTTCACGCTGGGCGCCATTGCGATCATGTTGCTGCTGGTCTACCGGTCCATCGTCACCACGCTCGTCCAGCTGTTCATGACCTTTGTCGCGCTGGCCTGCTCGCGGGGGGTCGTCGCGGTTCTCGCCTACCACAACGCATTCGGGCTCACCACCTTCGCCGCCAACATCCTCACCATGCTGGCGATCGCCGCCGGAACGGACTACGGCATCTTCCTCGTCGGCCGCTATCAAGAAGCATTGGCCGCCGGTGAGGATCGAGAGAGCGCGTACTACACCACATTCAAGGGCGTCGCCCCCGTCGTCTTGGGATCGGGCCTGACGATCGCCGGGGCGACCTATTGCCTCAGTTTTTCGCGGTTGCCCTGGTTCAACACCATGGGCGCACCGGTGGCGATCGGCATGCTGGTCGTGGTCGCGGCCGGGCTTACGCTGGGCCCCGCGGTCGTCTTCGCCGGCAGTCGCTTCCACCTCTTCGAAAGGCAGGCCAAGCGCGGTCGGCTGTGGCGGCGGGTGGGTACCGCCGTAGTGCGTTGGCCCGCACCGATTTTGGCCGTCAGCGGCGCGATCGTGCTGGTCGGCATGATCGCCCTGCCGAGCTATCACACGAGCTACAACGACCGCCATTACCTGCCGTTGTCAGCCCCGTCCAATCAGGGGCAAGAGGCGGCGAACCGGCATTTCTCCGAGGCGCGAATGAATCCCGACCTGTTGATGGTCGAGTCCGATCATGACATGCGCAACCCGGCCGACATGCTGGTGTTGGACCGGGTGGCAAAGAACGAGATGCGCACGCTCGGCATCGCCATGGTCCAGGACATCACCAGGCCACTGGGGATCCCGATCCAGCACAGCTCGATTCCGTTCCAGAACAGCATCCAGAGTCAGACGACGATGCAGAACATGAGCTTCCTCAAGGAGCGCATGAACGACATCCTCAGGATGGCCGACGACCTGCAGACCCAGATCGACACCACGCAACGCCAGTACGAGGTGTCGCTGGACCTGGCCAACGCCGCCGACGACAGCGCAAAGACCACCGCGGTGACCTCACAGATCACCGACAAGCTGCGCGACCACATCGCGGATTTCGACGACACCTTCCGGCCGATACGCACCTACTTCTACTGGGAGAGGCACTGCTATGACATCCCGTTGTGCATCGGGCTGCGGTCCCTCTTCGACACCTTCGACGGGTTCGACCAGCTCGCCGAGCAGTTCCACTACCTCACCGCCGATATCGCGCACACCGCCAAGGCCACACACGACCTGAATGCGCTGTTCCCCGTACTGATCTCGACGCTGAAGAACACCCGGGGCATCACGCTGACGCTCTACCAGACGTTCCAGGCGATGATCAACCAGATGGAGGCGATGAGCAATACCGCCATCGTCATGGGCCAAAGCTTCGATCAGTCCAAGAACGACGACTTCTTCTATTTGCCCCCGGAGGCCTTCGACAACCCGGATTTCCAGACGGGGCTTCGCATGTTCCTGTCGCCGGACGGTAAGTCGGCGCGGTTCTTCATCACCCACCAGGGCGATCCCATGACCCCGGATGGCATCGCACGGGTCGACGCCGAACGCACCGCCGCGCAGGAGGGGTTGAAACAGTCCTCGCTGGCGGATGCCCGGGTGTATCTCGGCGGAACGGCCGCGACGTTCAAGGACATGGCCGACGGCGAGAAATACGACCTGATGATCGCCGTGGTGTCGGCCCTGACGCTGATCTTCATGATCATGCTGCTGCTCACCCGGAGCGTGGTGGCCGCGCTCGTGATCGTCGGCACCGCGGCCAGTTCGATCGCCGCATCGTTCGGGCTGTCGGTGCTGATTTGGCAGGATCTGTTCGGCATCAGAATCCACTGGATCGTGATGGCGCTGTCGGTGATCATCCTGCTGGCAGTCGGATCTGACTACAACCTGCTGCTGGTGTCGCGGTTCAAAGAGGAGATCCATCGCGGGCTCAAGACGGGGATCATCCGATCGATGGCCGGCACCGGTGGGGTGGTGACTGCCGCGGGGCTGGTGTTCGCCTTCACCATGGCGTCCATGCTCGGCAGCAACCTGCGGGTGCTGGGGCAGTTCGGGTCCACGGTGTGCATCGGCCTGCTGCTCGACACCCTGATCGTGCGCACGCTACTGATGCCGTCGATCGCCACCCTGCTCGGACGCTGGTTCTGGTGGCCGCTCGTTGTTCACCCGCGCGGTGACTACGGCCGTCCCCCCAGCGTGACGGCACCGGCACCGTTAGCCGCCAGGAGCTAGGTCCAGACACACCGCGACGGCGCCCGGTCCGACATGGAGCCCCAGCACCGGCCCCAACGGGGTGAGGATCGCCGGCTCGCACGCCGGTAGCCGCTCCGCCAGGGCCGCGGCGACCTCCTTCGCGCCGTCCGGGTTGGCGACATGGTGCACCGCCAGGGCGGCGGGCGCCTCACCGACCACCTCACAAACCCGGTCGATCATCGCCGCCGTCGCGTGGGTGACGGTGCGGATCCGTTGGGCCAGAACGAGTTTCCCGTCATCAATGCGCAGCACCGGCTTGAGCGCCAGCGCGGTGCCGAGCCACGCCGTGGCCCCGCCGATCCGCCCGCTGCGACGCAGGTTGTCCAGCCGATGGACCACGATGAACGCCCGGCCGCGCGCCACGGCCGACGTCGCGGCGCCCGCGACCACGTCCAGGTCGCCGCCGGCGGCCGCGGCCCGGGCGGCGGCCAGTGCGACGAAACCGGTGCCCATCGCCGCGGACCGCGAGTCGACGACGCGCACGTTCGGGTCGAGGTCGGCCGCCGTCCGCTGGGCGGCGCCGCAGGTTCCCGACAGCGCCGAGGAGATGTGCACCGCCACCACGCCGTCGCCCCCGCTGTCGGCCAGCGCCTGCTGGTAGGCGTTGGCCAGTTCGGCGGGGGTGGCCGCCGCGGTGGTGGCGTGCCGCTGGTAGATGTCGTCGGGGACGTCGTCGATGCCGTCACGCAGGTCGCGGCCGTCGAGCAGGACGTGCAGCGGAACCACTCGTATCGACCACTTTTCGAGCAGATCGGCGGGCAAGCGCGACGACGCATCGGTCACCACCACGACAGACATGCGCCTACCCGCGTGGTTTCTCTTCGGGCACTTCAGATTTCTGCACGGCTTCGGCCAGCGCCTTGAGCATCAGCTCCGCAACCGCCTGGTGGGCCTCGAAATTCCAGTGGATGCCGTCGGGGTTGCCGCGGCCACTCATCACCTGTTCGGCCACCGCGGCCTTCAGGTCCACCAGCGGAATGTCGTGTTGCTGCGCCCATTCGGTGATGGCCGCCACGGTCCCGGCCCGGCCGTGGTGGGCCTTGCCGTACGTCTCCGCGACGTGCACCGACGGCAGCGACGCGACGATCGGGATGCCGGGACGATTGAAATCGATTGCGGCACGCGTTTGTTCGAGGTATTCGGCGGTCAAATGCGGCGGCAGGGCCGGCCTCGCCACCGGCGAAAGCCTGGGCTGCAGCCAGCCGTAGCCGTCGCGGGCCCAGCGCCGCAGCCACGGTGGCCGCACATAGCGGATCAACTCGCGCAGCGCAGTCGGCAACACCGACGGCAGCGAATCCATGCCACCGGTCGCAAAGATCACCGCCCCCGCCCTGGGCAGCGCCGCCCAGGCCCGCGGGTCCTGGGTCGCGGCCCACCAGATGTCGCGGCTGGTCCAGCCGATGCGGCCGATCAGCTCGACATCCCAATCAAGTTGTGCGGCAACAATATTGGGCCAGATGCGCGGATCGTCGGCGGGCAGGCCCCCGGTCGGCCCGTAGTAGGACAGGGAGTCGGCGAACACCAGCAGGGTGGGACGGGACCCCCGCCGGGGGGAACGTTCAGAGGACATCGTTGGAAACCTGCGCCGAAGCGTTCCACACATCCAGGCGCCAGCGGATGGCGTCGAAATCGGCGCCGGCGCCCCAATCGTCGGAGTGACCCGACAGCTGCACCCAACTCGCGTTGCCCATGCCGCCCAGGATCGGCCAGTTGTCGACCGGGAGCCGCAGCAGCGCGGCCGACAGGGCGGCGATCAGCCCGCCGTGGGCGACCAGCACCACCGGCCGCTCCGGCTGGTTCGGGTCGCCCCACTCCGACTCGCCGGCTACCAGTTCGGCGATCAGCGGCAGGCTGCGGGCGGCCACATCGACCCTGCTTTCCCCCCCATGCGGCGCCCACCTCGCGTCCTCGCGCCAGGCCAGGCGCGCACCGGGGGCCTCCACATCGATCTGCGCGTGCGTCAGGCCCTGCCAGTCGCCGAGGTGGGTCTCGCGCAGCCGGTCGTCCACCCAGACCTTCAGCCCCGTCCGCTCCCCCAGCTTGACGGCCGTGTCGTACGCGCGCCGCAGGTCCGACGAGACGATCAGCAGCGGCTGCAGCTTGCCCAGCACCTCGGCGGCGGCCACCGCCTGCGCGCGGCCCAATTCACTGAGCTCGGTGTCCAGCTGGCCCTGCATCCGGCTGCCGAGATTGAAATCGGTCTGCCCGTGCCGCAACATGACCAGGCGTCTGATTCTCATCGCGCCCTCATTGCGCGCTCGCCGAGTCGGCCGGGTCGTCGGAGTCCTCGTCCCGCTCGTCCAGGTCCACCGGCACCACCGGGCAATCACCCCACAGGCGGTCCAGGGCGTAGAAGTTGCGGTCGTCCTGATGCTGGATGTGCACGACGATGTCGCGGTAGTCCAGCAGCGTCCAACGCCCCTCCCGGGCGCCCTCGCGCCGCGCGGGCCGGTAACCCGACCTGCGCATTTTCTCCTCGACCTCGTCGACAATCGCGTTGACCTGCCGCTCGTTGGACGCCGAGGCGATGACGAAGCAGTCCGTGATGACGAGCTGGCCCGAGACGTCGATGACCAGCACGTCGTCGGCAAGTTTCGAGGCGGCCGCGCGGGCGGCGACGCTCGCCATGTCGATCGCCTCCTGCGTGGCGCTCACGGGTTGTTCCCCGTGGCCAGGGTGGTTCGTTCGGCCCGGTACAGGCCGCGCTTGGAGACGTACTGCACGACGCCGTCGGGCATCAGGTACCACAGCGGGCGGCCCTGCTCGGCGCGTTGGCGGCAGTCGGTCGACGAGATCGCGAGCGCCGGGATCTCGACGAGGGTCAGCGCGTCCTCGGTCAGCTCGCCCAGCACGCCGGTGATGTGTTCGCGTCGCAGCTCATATCCGGGTCGGCTGACGCCGATGAAGCGCGCCAGCCCGAACAGCTCGTCCCAGCCCTGCCAGGACAGGATGCTTTCCAGCGCGTCGGCGCCGGTGATGAAGTACAGCCGCGATTCCGGGTTGAGGGCGTGCAGATCCCGCAGCGTGTCGCGGGTGTAGGTGGGCCCGCCGCGGTCGATGTCGACCCGGCTCACCGAGAAGCGGGGATTGGACGCGGTGGCGATCACCGTCATCAGGTAGCGGTCCTCGGCGGCGGAGACGTGCCGGCTCTTCTGCCACGGCTGGCCGCTGGGCACGAACACCACCTCATCGAGGTCGAACAGGTCGGCAACCTCACTGGCGGCAACCAGGTGGCCGTAATGGATGGGGTCGAACGTCCCGCCCATCACTCCCAACCTGCGAAGCTGCTTTTGCACGATGTGCCAGCTTACTTGAGCCGGCGATGGCGGCCGATTTCCCAGGCTCTGGTCACATCCGCCACACCAGCCCCGGCGTCGGGCGGCAAGTCGTCCGTCCGCCACCCAGCGACAAATGGCTGCCGAAGGCGCGGTGACGCAGGGCAATCCGCGGTTGTCGCGGTGAGGCGGACACAAAGGGCATCGGTGCCGACGCGGACGCGGGTGGCCGACGTGAAACGTGACGGCGCCCGCGCCCTCACACCGGCAGCAGCTGGTCGATCACCGCGGCCAGTTGCTTGGCGGACCGGCATTCGTGCATCGTGATGACCTCTTGGTAGCGCGGCACCGCCGAGTCGCCGCTGCCCCACAGGTGCTTGGGTTCGGGGTTGAGCCAGTGCGCGTGCCGGCTCGCGGTCACCATGTGGGCCAGTAGCTCGGTCTCCGGATTGCGGTAGTTGGTGCGGCCGTCGCCGAGCACCAGCAGCGAGGCGCGCGGCGACAGCACGTTGGGAAAAGCCTGCGCGAACGACGCGAACGCGTTGCCGTAGTCGGAGTGCCCGTCGCGGCTGTACACGCCCGCCTCGCGGGTGATCCGCTGGATCGCCACGGCCAGGTCGGCTTCGGGCCCGAACATGTGGGTCACCTCGTCGGTCGTGTCGATGAAGGCGAACACGCGGACCCGCGAGAACTGTTGGCGCAGCGCGTGCACCAGCAGCAGCGTGAAGTGGCTGAACCCGGCGACCGAACCCGACACGTCGCACAGCACCACCAATTCCGGCCGCGCCGGACGGGGTCTGGCCAGCACCACGTCGATCGGCACGCCGCCGGTGGACATCGACTTGCGCAGCGTCTTGCGCAGGTCGATCACCCCGGCGCGCGAACGTCGCCGGCGGGCGGCCAGCCGGGTCGCCAGGGTGCGGGCCAGCGGCGCCACCACCCGTTGCATCTGGCGCAGCTGTTCGCCCGAAGCGCGCAGGAACTCGACGTTCTCGGAAAGCTGTGGGATGCCGTACATCTGGACGTGGTCACGGCCGAGCTGCTCGGCGGTGCGGCGCTTGGTCTCCGCGTCGACCATCTTGCGCAGCTGCGTGATCCGCTGCGCGGCAAGGGCTTTGGCGATCTGCTCCTGGGTGGGGGTGGGCTCGTCACCGTATGGGGCGAGCAGGCCAGCCAGCAGCTTGCCCTCCAATTCGTCCAGCGCCATCGCCTTGAGCGCCTGATACGAGGAGAACGACGGGCCGCGGCTGGAACTGTATTTGCCGTAGGCCTCCACGATCCGCGCGACCATCGCCACCAGGCGCTCGTCCATGTCCGCGAGGTCGGGGTTCTCGTTGAGCAGGTCCAGCAGCATCTGGCGCATGGCTTCGACGTCGTCGGCCGGCAACGCTTCGCCGCCCGACTCCGCGTCGGCCGCATCGTCGGCGACCACCGCGCGCGCGCCCAGCGCCGCGGGGAACCACAGGTCGAACATGGCGTCGTAGGTGTCGCGGTGATCGGGGCGGCGCAGCACCGCGCAGGCGATGCCCTCGCGCAGCACCTCGCGATCGCTCAGGCCGAGGGTGGCCATCACCCGGCCGGCGTCCACGGTCTCCGAGGGTCCCACCGAAATACCCACGCCGCGAAGCGCTTCCACGAAGCCCACCAGGTGGCCCGGCAGGCCGTGCGGGGCGAGCGGCCGGGTGGGACGGGTGCGCCGAGCGGCCATCAGTTGAGCCTGAGCTCCCCGGCCGCGCGTTGCTGGTCGGACTGGTGTTTGAGGACCACACCGAGTGTCTGGGCGACCACCGCGTCGTCGATGGTGTCCAGGCCCAGCGCCAACAGCGTGCGGCCCCAGTCGATCGTCTCGGCGATGGAGGGCACCTTCTTCAATTGCATCCCGCGCAGCACGCCGATGATGCGCACCAACTCCTCGGCCAGGTGCGCGGGCAGCTCCGGGACGCGCGACAGCAGGATGCGCCGCTCCAGGTCGGGGCTCGGGAAGTCGATGTGCAGGAACAGGCAGCGGCGTTTGAGCGCCTCGGACAACTCGCGGGTGGCGTTGGAGGTCAGCACCACGAGCGGCGTCCGCTCGGCGGTGATGGTGCCCAGTTCGGGGACGGTCACCGCGAAGTCGGACAGCACCTCGAGCAGCAGGCCCTCGATCTCGATGTCGGCCTTGTCGGTCTCGTCGATCAGCAACACGGTCGGCTCGGTGCGCCGGATGGCGGTCAGCAGCGGACGCTGCAGCAGGAACTCCTCGCTGAACACGTCGTCCTTGGTCTGGTCCCAGTCACCTTGTCCGGCAGCGTTGCCGGTCTGAATACGAAGTATCTGCTTGGCGTGGTTCCACTCGTAGAGCGCGCGCGCCTCGTCGACGCCCTCGTAGCACTGCAGGCGCACCAGGCCCGAGCCGGTGGCCTGGGCCACCGCGCGGGCCAGCTCGGTCTTGCCGACGCCGGCGGGACCCTCCACCAGCAGCGGCTTGCCGAGCCGGTCGGCCAGGAACACGGCGGTCGCGGTGGCGGTGTCGGGCAGGTAACCGGTCTCGGCCAACCGCCGCGAGACGTCGTCGATGTCGGCGAACAACGGCGCCGGCCGGGCGGGCACACTCACAATCTCAGTTCTCCTAAAGCTTTCTCGGGGCGTCAGGCCGGGCGGGTCTGCCCGTCTCCCCACGCGATCCACTTGGTGGAGGTCATTTCCGGCAATCCCATCGGTCCGCGCGCATGCAGCTTCTGCGTGGAGATGCCGATCTCGGCGCCGAACCCGAACTGCTCGCCGTCGGTGAATGCCGTCGAAGCGTTGACCATCACCGCGGCCGCGTCGATTCCATCGGTAAAGCGTTGGGCCGCAGCCATGTTCGTGGTCACGATGGACTCGGTGTGTCCGGTGCCGTATTCGTTGATGTGGGCGATCGCCGCGTCTACGCCGTCGACCACCGCCACCGCGATGTCCATCGACAGGTATTCGCGGCGCAGGTCGGCCTCGTCTGCGTCCGCACCGAGCCCGCCGTGAACCGTCACCCCGGCGTGTTCCAGCGCGTCGATCAGCCTGGGCAAGGCGACGCCGGCGATCGCGGCGTCGACCAGCAGCGTCTCGGCCGCGTTGCAGACGCTGGGGCGCCGAGTCTTGGAGTTCAGCAGGATCCGTTCCGCCACGTCCAGGTCGGCGGCTTCGTGCACGTAGACGTGGCAGTTGCCGACGCCCGTCTCGATGGTGGGCACCTGGGCGTCGCGCACCACCGCGTCGATCAGGCTCGCTCCCCCGCGCGGGATCACCACGTCGACCAGGCCCCGGGCCTGGATCAGGTGGGTGACCGTGGATCGGTCGGCGGCCGACAGCAGCTGGACCGCGTCGGCGGGCAGGTCCTCGCTGATCAGCGATGCGCGCAGCACGTCGACCAAAGCCTGGTTGGATTTCGCCGCCGACGAACTGCCGCGCAGCAGCACCGCGTTGCCGGACTTCAGCGCCAAGCCGAAGGCGTCCACGGTGACGTTGGGCCGGCCCTCGTAGATCATGCCGACGACGCCGAGCGGGACCCGCTGCTGGCGCAGGTGCAGACCGTTGGGCAGGGTGTAGCCGCGCAGCACCTCCCCGACCGGGTCGGGCAGCCCCGCGACCTGTCGCAGACCCGCGGCGATTCCGTCGACGCGCGTGGGGTTCAGCGCCAACCGGTCGAGCATGGCCGCCGGGGTGCCGGCGGCCCGAGCGGCCTCGAGGTCCTCGGCGTTGGCCGCCAGGATGCGCTCCGTGTGGGCGACGACCGCGTCCGCGGCGGACTGCAATGCCGCATCCTTGGCGACCGTCGGCAACAGCGCCAGCGCGCGGGCGGCGACCCGGGCTCGGCGGGCGGCGTCGTGGACGTCCCGGCGCAAGTCAGGAAGCGATGGAGCTTGCAGACTCATTGAATCAGGGTATCGGGCCTTCGCCGACCAGGTCAGGCTGCCCCACGCCCAGCGCCGGATCCTACGGCTTAGCCCACCCGCTCGCCGCGGCGCGCCTGGCGCACCTTGCTTTGCCGCTCATCGAGGATGTGGCCGAAGTTCTGTAGTAGCAACGGTTCACGCATCACCAGGTGCTCGATGTGCTCCCGGTCGATCTCCATCGCCGTCACTTCCTCGAGGGCGTACGCGCTTGCCATGTTCGGCTGCCGAGTCAGCGCGGTCAGGCCGAGGAACGAGCCCTCGACCAGCGTGCTGATCGGCACGATCGAGCCGTCGTCGGCCATCGCGGTCAGTTGCACGCGCCCGGCGATCAGGAACGTCATCCCCCTGGGCACCTGACCGGCGTACTCCACCGTTTCGTCGGCGCCGTATCGGACCAGCTGCGCGCAGGAATGCAGCGAGCGCTGTTCGTCGGCGTTGAGCCGCAAGGCCGGCGCCACGACGGTCCGCAGCGCCTTCTCCACCCGTTCGGGAGTCGAGTAATCGTCGTCGCAGTTGTCCAGGTGCAGGCCCTCCCGCCGCGCCGCGTACCAGACCCAGCGCAGAAAGGTCGACTTCGCGGCGCCATCGTCCGCGGGTGAGCTCAGTCCGAAGGAGGTGCGGTATTCGCCGCCACCGGCGGGCACCGAACGGGGCACGCTGTCGGGCTTGAGCTGGGGCAGGCCCAGGGCGACGCGCGAGAGCATCGCGCAAACCCGGTCGGGCGGGTCGGCGGCGGCAAACGTCGTCGTGATAGCCAATTTGTGGGTGCCGGCGGGGCGGCTGAGGTTCGTGAACGCCGTCGTGGCCAGCACCGAGTTCGGGGTGACCCGCATCCCGCTGCCGGTGTCGATGTGCACCGCCCGCCAGTTCACCTCGACGACACGGCCCCGCGCCGTCCCGGTGTCCAGCCACTCATTGATCCGGAACGGCTGTTCGAACAGCATGAACAGGCCCGACACGATCTGCCCGACGGAGTTCTGCAACATCAGGCCGATGACCACCGAGGTGACGCCCAGCGCGGTGAACAGGCCGCCGACCCGGACTCCCCAGATGTAGGACAGCATCACGACCAGGCCCACGCCGATCAGCGCGAAGCGCGCGACGTCCAAGAAGATCGCGGGCATGCGGGCGCGCCAGCTCTCTTCGGGCGCGCCCTCGAACACCGTGGCGTTGAGCCCCGACAGCATGAGCACCAGCACCAGAAAGCCGAACACCGTGGTCAGCAGCCGGACGGGGACGTCCCCTGCCGGGACCTGCGAGGCCTTGACGAGCAGCAGCAACAGCGCGACGAGCGGCAGCAGGTAGTTGCGCAACAGGCCCACCTGCCGGGCCAGGCGGCTATTCCGGCGGATGAGCGAGTGGTGCAACTCCGTGAGGAAGATCAGCCCGAGCGGGAACCCGATCGCGATGCCGATCGCCCAGTAGAACCACGAGGAGTTCCACAGATGCATCATCGCTCCGACAACCGGTACATCGCCTGCTCCGTCCCGCCGACCGAGATCGTGCCGGCGGGCGTGAACTGCCGCACGTCGCGCATCGCCTCGTACACCGGGGCGCTGACGTAGATGCCGGGTTGCGGTGCGCCCCTGTGCATTTGGTAGGCCAGGCTCACCGCGGCACCCCACATGTCGTAGACCAGACTCGACCGGCCCACCAGCCCGCTGATGACGTTGCCGGTGTTGATGCCGACCCGCAGGCCCAGCTCGTGACCGGTCTGATGGTTGAACCGATCGATGATGCGGCGCATCTCGACGGCGAAGTCGACGGTCCGGTGAATGCTGTCCAATCGCGGCGTGATCACCCCGCAGGTCGCGAGGTAACCGTTGTGGAACGTGCGGATGCGTTCGACGCCAAGGGTTTCTGCCGCCGAATCGAACTGCCGGAAAAGATCGTCGACGATCCCCACCAGTTCGTCGCCCGTGAGATCGTTCGAAAGCTCGTCCAGCCCGGCGATGTCGGCAAAGATGATCGCGACGTCCTGATGCTTCTGCGCGATGGTCGCCTCGCCCTCGCGGTACCGCTGCACGAGCGACTCCGGCATCAGCGCCAGCAGCAGGCGATTGTTCTCGTTGCGCTGCTCGTTGAGCAACTCTTCCTTGATCGCGAGATTGCGGCTCATCTCATTGAAAGCCGCCGTGAGATCGCCGATCTCGTCGCGGGCCATCACCGGAATGTTGATGTCGTAGTCACCGGAGCTGATCTTCCGCGCGCCCTCCTCGAGGCGCCGGACGGGGCGCATGGCCGCCTGGGCGATGAGCATCGAGGCCACGCAGATGACGAACACCAGCGCGGTGACCGCGATCACCAGCGTCTTGCTGAACCTGCCCAGCCGCGCAAACGCGTCGGAGTCGTCGCGCGTCGCCAGGATCGACCAGTGCAGGTTGGAGTTGGGGATGTCGAGTGGGGCATAGGCTTCCAATTCCTTATTGCCCAGGTAATCGGTGGCGCTGACGGTGCCGGTCTCCCCGCGTTGAGCGGCGCGAAAACCCGCAGTGTCGACCGGTTGTACCAGCGTCGTGCCACCCAATTGGATCGCCTTTTCGACGACGTCGGGCGCAGTTCCGGCGGATATGGCGTCGCGGCGGTATTCCTGCGGGTCTTCCAGAAATTCGCGTGAATCGGAACGCATCAGGCCGTCGGGGCCGGCCAGATATGTCTCGGTCGCAGAACCCATGCCGGCGGCCTGCCAGTGTTTGTTGGCGGTCATGATGTTGTTGATCTTGGCGATCGGCACCGGCAAGGCCATGACGCCATCCACCTTGCCGTTCATGCCGACCGGCGAGACCACCCACGCCGTGGGCGCGTCGAGCGCCGGCTGATATGGCTGGAAGTCGGTGATCCAGACGAATTCCACGTCGTTGGAGCGCAGCGCCTTCTGGTAGGCGTCCTTCAAATTCGATTCCCGATACGGCCCGTTGAGGATGTTGGTCCCGAGGTCGGGCCCCTTCCTGACGGAGTAGACGATGTTGCCCTGCAGGTCCAGCAGCAGCGCGTCGCGATAGTCGAAGCGGGTGACGATATTGCGCATGTAGAAATCGAAGCGGGCGTTGGCCGCCGACCATGCGCTGCCGTCGCCGGCGTCCTCGACGGGCAGCGAGTCGGGGGTCGGCCGCGGCGGCGCGGTGTAGTAGGCCTGCAGGTATTTCTGCGCCGGGGAACTCGGCAGGACCGCGTTCAGATCGATGAGGTCGCCGGTCGCCTTCTTGATCGGCGCGATCATCTGGTTGTCGTAGTAGTTGACCAGCGCCTGCTCTTGAGCGGGGTTGATCGTCGCGTTGCCCAGTTGGTTCAGGCCCGCGGTGAGCGCCGCGGTGGCCTCGTTGATGCTGAATCCGCCGCTGTAGACGATCAGGGAATTCGTCACCTCCCGAAACAGCGACTGAATCTGTCTCTTCTGCGACTCGCGCAGCTCGATCAATCGCTCGGACTCGACCTGCCGCAAGGCGTTGCGGCCGGATATGGCCCCGATGAGCCCGATCACCCCCACGCCGAGGATGCCCGACATCAGCATCGCGACCAGGATCTTGGACTGGATGCCGAAACGAAAACGGTGCCACACCAGCGGCCGGCGCGTGCCTCTGCGCGGCTTTTCGGCCGAGTCGGATTCCGGGGTGGTTTCCGAGGCGATTTCAGTCGTATTTGCCCCGTCCGTTTTAGTGCCCGCTTCGGCGCCCTTGAGCTGGGTCGATGTCAATGGCCTTTCCCTCCCTGTGACGGGATGCAGCACCGATCACGCTGCAGACTAGCGCGCACACATCACGATATTGGGGATTGCCGAAAAAGGATCAGCCTCAATGTGCCGAGCATGGCCATTGTCGGTGTCCCAATTCGACCCGACTAACGTCGGCGCCATGGCACGGGTCTGCGTGGTCGGCAGCGTGAACTTGGACCTGACCTTCGACGTCGATGCCCTTCCCCGCCCCGGCGAGACGGTGCTGGCGTCGTCGCTGACCTCGGCGCCCGGCGGCAAGGGCGGCAACCAGGCCGTGGCGGCGGCGCGCGCCGGGGCGCGCGCCCAGTTCGTTGGCGCCGTCGGCGACGACGCGGCCGCCGAACGCCTGCAGGCGCACCTGCGGTCCAACGGCGTGGGCCTCGACGGGATGGTCACCGTGCCGGGGCCAAGCGGTACGGCGGTCATCGTGGTCGACGCCAACGGCGAAAACACCATCGCGGTCGCGCCGGGCGCCAATGGGCGGCTGACGCTGGCCGGCGCCGGCGCGCGCGAGGTGATCGGCGACTGCGATGTGCTGTTGACGCAGTTGGAAATTCCGGTGCCGACGGTGGTGGCGGCGGCGCAGGAAGCCCGCTCGGCGGAGGCGGCCGTCATCGTCAACGCCTCCCCCGCCGGCCGGCTCGGCAGCGGCTTGGCCGAACTGGCGGCCGCCGCGGACGTGGTGATCGCCAACGAGGCCGAAGCCGAACGATGGCCATGGCGGCCAACCCATTTGGTGGTCACCCTCGGCGCGCGCGGCGCCCGCTACAGCGGCGCCGACGGCGAGTTCACCGTGCCCGCGCCGGCGGTCAAGGCCGTGGACACCGCCGGCGCCGGCGACGTGTTCGCCGGCGTGCTGGCCGCCAACTGGCCGCGCGACCCGAGCGCAAATCCGGCTGCCCGGGCCGAGCGGCTGACAGCGCTGCGGCGCGCCTGCGCCGCGGGCGCGCTGGCCACCCTGGTGCCCGGCGCCGGCGACTGCGCGCCGCGCGCCGACGCGATCGACGCCGCTCTGCGGGAAGCCTTTCGGTGACCGAGAGCGGTGATGTAACCTCGCTGGCGATGACGGCGGTCATGGGAATTCGCATGCCAGCGACAGCCGCTGCCGACATGGCCCTGGTGCTCTTCGCCATCTTCGGAGTGCTCGGATTCGGCTGGCGCAGCTGGCTGCAGTACCGGCGCACCGGCTCCACCGGCTTTCGCGGCATCAGAACCGGCGGCCCGGTGGAGCGCCTCGCCGGCGTCGGCTTCGTGGTCGCGCTGGCGGTGGCGGTGAGCGCCCCAATTCTGCAGGAGGCCAGGGTGGTTGGCCCGCTGCGGATGCTCAACGAGGTCTGCATCCAAACCGTCGGCATCGTGGCGGCCACGGCGGGCATCGCGGCGACGGTGTACGCGCAGCTCGAGATGGGCGATTCTTGGCGGATCGGGGTCGACACCACGGAGACCACCACGCTGGTGCACACCGGCATGTTCGGCCGGATCCGCAACCCGATCTACGGCGCGATGTTCCTTTTCGGGATCGGCATCGTCCTGGTGACGCCGAACGTCGTTGCCCTCGCGGGCCTTATCTTGCTCGTTGCCACGATCGAGCTGCAGGTCCGTCGGGTCGAGGAGCCGTACCTGTTGCGCACGCACGGCGACGCCTATCGCGCCTACGCGGCCAGCGTGGGCCGGTTCGTCCCCGGGGTCGGGCTCATCCGCTAACGCGATGAGCGGCCCGGCCCGACGTTTTCGATACCCGATCGCCCCATCCGTCACTTACATCACCATGCGGTGGGTAGGTCTTTGTGCCCGCTGACCTGCGGTTGGCACGGGTTGGCAGCGTCTGGCGTCGATCTGGCAGCGGTTGACGAGCAGCCTCGGTGGCGATCGCTGTCAGCCATCGAGAAAGGAAAATCATGTCCGTTACGACGATTGACCGCACCCGAACTCGGGACGGGTTGCTTCGACTTGCCATGCGGGCCGACGCCGCCATCAGCGGACTGGTTGGCCTGGCCGGCATCCCGCTGGCGGGCCGGCTCGCCGAACTGTCGGGCACCACGAAGGCGTTCGAGGACGGAATGGGCGTCTTCTTGATCGCCTACGGCGTGGTCGTTTTCGGACTGGCCACCAGGCCGTCGGTGCGACGCGCCGGCATGGGCGTCATTGCCGCCAATCTCCTGTACACGGCGGGCGCCGTCGTTTTCGTGCTCGCGGATGTCTTTCCGTTGACGTCGGCCGGCGTCGCGCTGAACTTGGCGGCCGGCGTCGGCACGCTGCTGTTCGCCGAACTGCAATACCAGGGCTGGCGTCGCGCGAGGGCCTGCGCCTAACGCCCGGCTCGCGCTAGTCCTCGGGGACTTCGCGCTGGATCTCGTCGAGCCAGATGCGCGCGGACATGTCCGACGGGGCGCGCCAATCCCCGCGTGGGGACAACGCGCCGCCATGCGACACCTTGGGCCCGTTGGGCAACGCGGACCGCTTGAACTGACTGAACGAGTAGAACCGCTGCACGAACACCCCCAGCCAGTGCCGAATCTCCTTGAGCGAGTATGACGGTCGCTTGTCCTCGGGGAATCCCGGCGGCCAATTGCCCTGCTCGGGGTCGCTCCACGCGTGCCACGACAGGAACGCGATCTTCGACGGCCGGAACCCGAACCGCAGCACGTGGAACAGCGAAAAGTCCTGCAGGGCAAACGGTCCGACCTTGGCCTCGCTGCTCTGCAGTTCCTCCTCCTCGCCACTGGGAACAAGCTCCGGGGTGATCTCGGTGTCCACCACCGACTGCAGCACATCGGTCACGTCGGATTCGAATTGCCCCGACGAGATCACCCAGCGGATCAGGTGCTGGATCAGCGTCTTGGGGACGCCGCCGTTGACGTTGTAGTGCGACATCTGGTCGCCGACACCGTAGGTGGACCAGCCCAGCCCCAGCTCGGAAAGGTCGCCGGTGCCCAGCACGATCCCGCCGCGCTGGTTGGCCAGCCGGAACAGGTAATCGGTGCGCAGGCCGGCCTGGACGTTCTCGAAGGTGACGTCGTAAACCTTCTCGCCGCGGGAAAACGGATGGTCGATCTCCTTGAGCATCAGCTTGGCGGTCTCGGTGATGTCGATCTCGGAGAAGGTGACCCCGAGCGCGCGACACAGCTCGATCGCGTTGCGCTTGGTGCGATCCCCCGTCGCGAAGCCGGGCAACGTGAACGCCAGGATGTCGCTGCGCGGCCGCTCTTCGCGGTCCATCGCCCGCGCGGCGACGATCAGCGCGTGCGTCGAGTCCAGGCCGCCCGAAATTCCGATGACGATCTTCGGGAAGTCCAGCGCGCGCAGCCGCTGCTCGAGCCCCGCCACCTGGATGTTGTACGCCTCGTAGCAATCCTGTTCCAGGCGCTGCGGGTCGGCCGGCACGAACGGGAAGCGCTCGATCTCGCGGCGCAGCCCGATGTCGCCCCCCGGCGGGTCGACGCGGAACTCGATGCGCCGGAACGACTCCGCCGACGCCCGGTGGTGGCGCCGGTTGTCGTCGAAGGTGCCCATCCGCAGCCGTTCGGAGCGCAGCAGATCCGTGTCGACATCGGCGACGCTGCGGCGTTCCCCTCTGGGGAAGCGCTCGGATGAGGCCAGCAGGACGCCGTTCTCCCAGATCATGGTCTGCCCGTCCCACGCCAGGTCGGTCGTCGACTCGCCCTCCCCCGCGGCGGCATAGACGTAGGCGGCCAGGCACCGCGACGACGCCGAGCGGGCCAGCAGGCAACGGTCCTCGGCGCGGCCGATCGTGATCGGGCTGCCGGACAGGTTTGCCAGCACCGTCGCCCCCGCCAGCGCGGCCTCGGCGCTGGGCGGGATCGGCACGAACATGTCCTCACAGATTTCGACGTGCAACACGAAGTCGGGAAGATCCGTGGCGGCGAACAGCAGATCGGGACCGAACGGCGCCTCGACGTCGCCGATGCGGATGCTGCCGCGCTCGTCGTCCCCGGGCGCGATTTGGCGGCGTTCGTAGAACTCCCGGTAGGTGGGCAGGTACGACTTGGGCGCCACACCGAGCACGGAACCGCGGTGGATCACCACCGCGGCGTTGTAGATGCGATGCCGGTGGCGCAGCGGGGCGCCGACGACCAACACCGGCAGCAGATCGGCCGACGCCGCGACGATGTCCTCGATGGCGGCTTCGACGTCGTCGAGCAACACGTCCTGCAGCACGATGTCCTCGATGGAGTACCCGGACAGCGTCAGCTCCGGGAACACGGCCACGGCGACGCCGTCGTCGTGGCAGTCGCGCGCCAACCGCAGGACGGACTCGGCGTTGGCCGCCGGATCGCCGATCGTGGTGTGGTGTGTGCACGCGGCGACCCGGACAAAGCCCTGGCTGTAGCTGTTGTAAAAATCCATCGCACCCCCATTGTCGCCCGAGCGGTGTCAACCCGTGCCCCTCGGGTATCCCCAACGGTATGAGCGATACCGCTGTCGTAGTGGTCGACATGATGAACACGTATCAGCATCCCGACGCTGAAGAACTCATACCCAATGTCGAGAAGATCATGGACCCGCTCGCCGATCTGGTCCGCCGCGCGCGTCAGGCCGGCGGCGTCGACCTCGTCTATGTCAACGACAACTACGGCGATTTCACGGCCCAGTTCTCCGACATCGTCGGATCCGCGCTCAACGGGGCGCGGCCCGATCTGGTCAAGCCGATCGTGCCGTCGGAGGGCTGCCGGGTCATGACGAAGGTTCGGCACAGCGCCTTCTACGCGACGGCGCTGGCCTATCTGCTCGGTCGCCTGGAAACCAAGCGGTTGATACTCACCGGCCAGGTCACCGAGCAGTGCATCCTCTACACCGCGCTGGACGCCTACGTGCGCCACTTCCCCGTCGTGATCCCCAGCGACGCCGTTGCCCACATCGACGCGGACCTGGGCAGGGCGGCGCTGAAGATGATGGAGCAGAACATGTCCGCGGAGCTCACCACCGCGGCCGACTGCCTGGGTTAACCGGACCCGGCGCGAGGGTGCGCAAAATGCCAGGCTTCGCGGCGTGTCGGTGTGCAAACACGCACCCTCGCGCGGGGAAACGGGGTCGGTACCCTCGAGGCGTGGACGCCCCCGAACTTGTCGCGCTGCTGGCCGGCCGCCGGGTCGCGGTGCTGACCGGCGCCGGGATGTCCACCGACTCCGGCATCCCCGACTACCGCGGCCCCGATTCGCCGCCGAGCAATCCCATGACGATCCGCCAGTTCACGTCGGATCCTGCCTTCCGGCAACGGTATTGGGCGCGCAATCACGTCGGCTGGCGGCACATGCACGACACCGCGCCCAACGCCGGGCACCGCGCGCTGGCCGCGCTGGAGCGCGCCTCGGTGGTGACCGGCGTGATCACCCAGAACGTCGACCTGCTACACACCAAGGCCGGCAGCCGAAACGTGATCAACCTGCACGGCACCTACGCGCAGGTGGTGTGCCTGGGCTGCGGCCACACCCTGAGCCGCAGCGCGCTCGCCGACCAACTCGAGGCGCTCAACCCGGGGTTTATCGAGCGCGCCGAGGCGGTCGGTGGCCTGGCGGTGGCCCCCGACGCCGACGCCGCCGTTTCCGACACCGCATCATTTCGCTACCGCGACTGCCCGCGCTGCGGTGGGATGCTCAAACCGGACATCGTCTACTTCGGCGAGAGCGTTCCCAAAGACGTTGTGGCCGAGGCGTTCGCACTCATCGATCGGTCCGAGGCGCTGCTGGTCGCCGGCTCGTCGCTGACCGTGTTCTCCGGCTACCGATTCGTGCGCCACGCCGCCGCGCGGGGCATCCCGGTCGCGATCGTCAACCGGGGGCCGACCCGCGGCGACGAACTGGCCACCGTGAAGGTCGACGGCGGGTGCTCGGAGTTGCTGGCGCTGCTCCTCGACGAGTTGGCGCCGTTGCCCGCCCGCTAGAACGTGCAGGGCATGCTGCGGATGGCGTGGATGAAGTTGCCCGCCAGGTAAGTCGGCTCGCCCGCCTCGATGTCCGGCAGCCGGGCGAGCAGCTCGCCGAAGATGGCGCGCAGCTGGGCGCGGGCCACGTGCGCGCCGAGGCAAAAGTGCACCCCGCCGCCGCCCATGCCCACGTGCGGATTGGGACTGCGGCTCAGGTCGAAACGCTCCGGATTCTCGAACGCTTCGGAGTCCCAGTTGCCGGACGAGTAGAACATCACCACCTTCTCGCCCGCCCGGATCTGCTGGCCACCCAGCTCGAAATCCGTTGCGGCGGTGCGACGGAAGGTCATCACGGGCGTGGCCCAACGGACGAACTCCTCGACCGCCGTGCCGATCCGGTTGTCGAAGTCCTCGAGCAGCCACGCTCGCTGCTCGGGGAAGTCGGTGAGCGCCTTCATCGCGTGGCTGATGGTCTGCCGGGTGGTGTCGTTCCCGGCCACCGACAGCAACACGAAGAACGCCGCCACGTCCGCGTCGGTCAGCCGATCGCCGTCCACCTCGGCGTTCACCAGGCTGCTGAACAGGTCGTCGCCGGGCCGTTCGCGGCGCTCTGCGGCCAAGGCGCCGGCGACCTGGTGCAGGTACATCTGGCTCTCGAACAGGATCTCCATCGGGTGGCGCCCACCGAGGTAGCCCGGGTCGGCCCACGACACCATGGCGTCCGTCGCGTGCGCCACCTGCTCGCGTTCGGATTCCGGAATCCCCACCATGTCCGACAGCGTGCGGATGGGCAGCTCCTTGGCGCACAGGTCAACAAAATCGGCACCGCTGCCCGCGGCCCGAAGCTCTTCGACGATGGTCTTGGCGTTCGCCTGGATCGAGTCCTCGATGCGCCGGACCTGCCGGGGGGTAAACGCGGCGTGGGCGACCTTGCGCAGCGTGGTGTGCCGCGGCGGGTCCATCGCCAGGAACGACTGCGACGCCTCCAGCAGCTCCAGCGGGATGTTCTCGAACATCACCCCCTTGCCGGACAAGAACACCTCGTTGTTGCGGCTGACCGCGACGATGTCGGATCGGCGGGTGACGGCCCAGTAGCCGGGGTCGTCGGGATCGGACATCAGGGCGTCTTCGACCGGGGGGTGCCAGCTCACCGGGCGCTTGGCGCGCAGCACGGCGAACGAACGTTCCCGCTCCGCCGCGGTCATGGACCAAAACGCGCGCGACGACAGGTCGATCGCGTCGTAGGCACGGGAACCGCCAGACCTGCCCGCCGTCACCGTCATCGTTGCTCCTCCTCGGTTATGACCCCGATCACACGTCGCAACCGACAATATGCCTAGACATAGTGTCTAGTCAATGTGTCAGGCACTCGGTTATACTGGGCAAATGCCGTCGGTCACCCGAAAAGCGCAGGTCAGTCGCGAACAGGGGCGCCAGCAGCGGCGGGAGCAACTCGAGCGCCGCTTGCTGGAGGCCACCGAGCGGCTGATGCGCGACGGCGCCAGCTTCACCGAGCTCAGCGTCGACCGGCTCTCGGGTGAGGCGGGCATCTCGCGGGCCAGCTTTTACATCTACTTCGAGGACAAGGGCCACCTGCTGCGCCGCCTCGCGGGCCAGGTGTTCGCCGACCTCGCCGATAGGGCGAACCGCTGGTGGAGCGTGGCGTGGCGGCACGACCCCGCGGACGTCCGCGCCGCGACGGCGGGCCTCGTCGCCGGCTACCGGCGTCATCAACCGGTGCTCGTCGCGCTCAACGAGATGGCCGGCTACGACCCGGTGGTCGGAGCGACCTATCAGAACCTGCTGACCGCCATCACCGGGCGGGTGGCCCGCGTCATCGAGGACGGCCAGGCCGACGGCTCCATCCGCCCGGAACTGCCCGCGACCGCTACCGCCAGCGCACTGACCTGGATGGTCGAGCGGGCTTGCCACCAGAATCTTCCGACCGCTCCGGACTCCTACGATGCGGAGCTGGCCGAGGCGTTGGCCCAAATCATCTGGGGCTCGCTGTATCTCGAGGCGATGCCGCCGGCCTGAGTTTCCCGGGACCGGCCGTTTGTCCGCGACGGCGTGACCGCCGTGCCGAGTGCCCTGTGACCAATCCAATAGTTAGGGCGCTAATTATTAGCGTACGGTATAAATGTGACCGCACCGACCGCACCCGCCGTCGACCCGCTCGCCCTCGAACAACAGGTCTGTTTCGCGCTGAGCATCACCAACCGCGCCGTTTTGGCGGTCTACCGGCCGCTGTTGGAGCCGCTGGGGCTGACTCATCCCCAGTACTTGGTGATGCTGACGCTCTGGGATCATCACAAGACACCAGGGGGCAGGCAGAAACCGCTGTCGGTCAAGGAGATCGCCGCCACGTTGCAGATGGATTCGGCCACGCTGTCACCCATGCTCAAGCGCCTGGAGGCGCTCGGGCTCGTCACCCGTACCCGCAACGCCGTCGACGAGCGCTCGACCGACGTCAAGCTCACCGCCGGCGGCACCGCCCTGCGCCGGCGTGCGCTGCAGATCCCGCCGGCCGTGGTCGCACGACTGGGCGTCGACATGGACGAACTGCGGCACCTGCACCAGGTGCTCACCCGGATCAACGGGGCCGCCCTGGCGGCCGGCGCCTTGCAGACCTGAACCCCTAGGAGTCACTGTGAACAAAGCCAAGACCAGCGCCAAACCCAACCCCTGGCAGTACGTCGCCTACTCGTACGGGCGGCAGCTACCCGACTCGATGCGCGACTGGGTCGCCAACGATCTGGCGGGCAAAGGCGCCGTGCGCCGGCACATGATCCGGTGGGCCATCCCACCGCTGTTCGTTCTCGCACCCTTCTGGCTGCTGCCCGCGTCGCTGTACGTGCATACCGAAATGACGGTGCCGCTCTACATCTGGGCCCTGCTGATTTCGCTTGCGCTGAACAAGGTCTGGCGCCGCCACCGGCTGGCGCAGCATGGCCTCAACCCGAACCTGGTCGACGTCCTCAAAAACAAGAAGCAGGCCAAGATGCACGAGGACTACGCCCGCCGTTACGGACCGCGTCCCGAATCGGCCGCGTGGCAGGACAACAGCAACCCGTTCACTTAGTCGGCTACACCGCGACCAGGTCGTCGGCGTGCACCGCGGGGCGGCGCAGCTCGCCGGGCAGGTCGGACGTCGACCGGCCCATCATGGTGGCCAGCTCGGCGGCGTCGTAGGCAACCACCCCGCGCGCCACGAGGGTCGCGTCGGGTGCGCGCAGTTCGACCACGTCGCCGGCGTAGAACCGCCCCGAGACCGTGGTGATGCCCGCGGCCAGCAGCGAGCGGCGTTGCCGCAGCACGGCGCGCACCGCCCCCTCGTCCAGGGTCAGCGAACCGGCCGCCTCGGCGGCGTAACGCACCCAGAATCGGCGGGCCGACATCCGATCCGGCCGCGGGGCGAACACCGTCCCGGTTGAGGCGTCGGTGAGCGCGGCCGCCGCGTCGACCGCGGCGGCCAGCAACACCGGGACGCCGGCGTCGGCGGCCAGCAGCGCCGAGGACATCTTCGACGCCATGCCGCCGGTGCCCAGGTCGCTGCCCGGGCCGGCGACCACCCCGTCCAGATCCGCCGAGCCGGACACCTCGGGAATGAACTTAGCGCCCCGCGCCTTTCGCGGATCCGCGTCGTAGAGCCCGTCGATGTCGGACAGCAGCACCAACGCCTCGGCCCCGACCAGGTGGGCCACCAGCGCCGAGAGCCGGTCGTTGTCGCCGAACCGGATCTCGTTGGTAGCGACCGTGTCGTTTTCGTTGACGATCGCCACCGCGTGCAGCGCGCGCAGCCGGTCCAGGGTGCGCTGGGCGTTGGTGTGCGAGGCCCGCACCGAGATGTCGTGCGCGGTGAGCAGCACCTGCCCGACGGTGCGTCCGTAGCGGGCGAACGCCGCGCTCCACGCGTTCACCAGCGCGACCTGTCCGACGCTGGCCGCGGCCTGCTTGGTCGCCAGATCCTTTGGGCGGCGGGATAATCCGAGCGGCTCGATCCCGGCGGCGATGGCGCCCGACGACACGATGACAACGTCGGTGCCCGCCTTCATCCGGGCCTCGATCGCGTCGGCCAGCCCGGCCAGCCGCCCGGCGTCGAACACCCCGGACGGGGTGGTCAGCGCGTTCGTCCCCACCTTGACCACGAGGCTGCGCGCGGTGCGGATGGCGTCGCGATGGGCGCTCACGAGGTTTTACCGTCCTCGGCATCGCGTTGGCGGCGCTGGCGGCGTGCGGCCTTGCGCTCGGCGGCGCCGGCGCGTTCGGTGCGTTCCAGCCGCTCATCGGTGCCCCGGCCCGACAACGCGACGTGCTGCCCCGCTGGGGTTTGTGGCTCCCAGTCGAACGTCATCTCCCCGATGGTCACGGCGCAACCCGGCCGCGCCCCCAGCCGCAGCAGTTCCTCCTCGACACCGAGGCGCGCCAGGCGATCGGCCAGATAGCCCACCGCTTCGTCGTTGTCGAAGTTGGTCTGGCCCACCCAGCGCTCGGGCCGCGCGCCGGTGACCACGAAGCCGCCGTCGGCGTCCGGCTCGACGGTGAAGCCGCTGTCGTCGACCGGCACCGGGCGAATGACCGGGCGCCGCGGTACGACCTGCGGCCGCGCGGCGTTGTACTCCGAAATCATTTTCCACAGCCCAAAGATCAAGGGCTGCAAGCCCTCCCGCGCGACGGTCGACACCAGAAACACGGGCCAGCCGCGTTCGGCGATCTCGTCGCGGACGAATTCGGCGAGCTCGCGGGCCTCGGGCACGTCGATCTTGTTGAGCACCACCGCCCGGGGCCGCTCGGCGAGGTCGCCCAGCGCCACGTCCCCTTGCAGCGTCGGCGTGTACGCGGCGAGCTCGGCTTCCAGCGCGTCGATGTCGGAGATGGGGTCGCGACCGGGTTCGGCCGTGGCGCAGTCGACGACGTGCACCAGCACGGCGCACCGCTCGATGTGCCGCAGGAACTCCAGGCCCAAGCCGCGGCCCTGCGATGCGCCCGGGATCAGACCCGGCACATCGGCGATCGTGAAGGTGTGCTCCCCCGCCGATACCACGCCCAAATTGGGCACCAGCGTCGTGAACGGGTAGTCGGCGACCTTCGGTTTGGCCGCCGAGATCGCCGACACCAGCGAGGATTTGCCGGCCGAGGGGAACCCGATCAGCCCCACGTCGGCTACGGTCTTGAGCTCCAGCGTCAGGTCACGGGACTGGCCCGGCTCGCCGAGCAGCGCGAAGCCCGGGGCCTTGCGGGCGCGCGATGCCAGCGCGGCGTTGCCCAGGCCGCCGCGGCCGCCGGCGGCCGCCTCGAACCGCGTCCCCGCGCCCACCAAATCGGCGAGCAGCCGGCCGTTTACGTCCAGCACCACGGTGCCGTCGGGGACCTTGACTTCCAGGTCCGAGCCGGCGGCGCCGTCGCGGTTGTTGCCCATCCCCTGCTTGCCCGAGGGCGCGGTGATGTGCGGATGGAAATGGAAGTCCAGCAGGGTGTGCACCTGCGGATCGACAACCAGGACAACGCTGCCGCCGCGGCCGCCGTTGCCCCCGTCGGGGCCGCCGAGCGGCTTGAATTTCTCGCGGTGAACCGACGCGCAGCCGTTACCGCCGGAACCCGCCCGAGCGTGGATGACGACGCGATCGACAAACCGAGGCATCGAGGGTCCTCTCAACTACCGCGGGCGAGATGCGGGCCGCGCATCGGGCCCCGGCAAAGACGCCTACTCGGCGGTCTGCCCGGCCGCGACGATGCTGACGGTCTTGCGTCCGCGCTTGACCCCGAACTCGACGGCCCCGGATTCCTTGGCGAACAGGGTGTCGTCGCCGCCGCGGCCGACGCCGGTGCCCGGGTGGAATTTGGTGCCGCGCTGGCGGATCAGGATTTCGCCGGCCTTGACGACCTGGCCGCCGAACCGCTTCACGCCCAGCCGCTGCGCGGCGGAGTCGCGGCCGTTGCG
This sequence comes from Mycobacterium terramassiliense, assembly GCF_900157385.1. Taxonomy (GTDB): domain Bacteria; phylum Actinomycetota; class Actinomycetes; order Mycobacteriales; family Mycobacteriaceae; genus Mycobacterium; species Mycobacterium terramassiliense. Next base: position 2,383,324 of record NZ_LT717701.1, on the reverse strand, counting down.
CGAGCTGGAAGCGCCCTTCTTGTGTGCCATGTCTATCGCCTTCGCTACTTGATGCCCGTGACCTTCAGGACCGTCAGCTGCTGACGGTGGCCCTGACGCTTGTGGTAGCCGGTCTTGTTCTTGAACTTGTGGATGCGGATCTTGGGGCCCTTGGTGTGCTCGAGCACCTCACCGGTCACCGCAACCTTGGCCAGCGCGGCCGCGTCGCTGGTGACCTTGGCGCCGTCGACGACGAGGGCCACCGGCAGCGTCACGTTCGCGCCCGGCTCGGAGTCCAGCTTCTCGACCTTGACCACGTCTCCGACGGCGACTTTGTACTGCTTGCCGCCGGTCTTGACGATTGCGTAGGTCGCCATCGTTGCTCCTGCCTCTTTCTGCTAGCCGCGCGCGTGCCACCGGCCTGTGCGTGGTGGGTCTGGGGTGCGGGGTCGCCCCCCGGTGGAAACCGGAGCCCGGCGGTCCCGCCCGCCGCCGGCCACAGTCTGGCCTGACGACAACTGTCCAAGGGTACTTGACCAGCGGCTACAGGGTCAAACCGGCCTCAAAGGCCCCCCGGGTTGGCGCAGGTCAGTCCACGTGGATCGGTGGGCCGGCCGGCCGGCCCGCGGCACGGCGGCGGCGCGGACGTCCGGCCGTGAACGCGCCGTTGCCGCCGGGTGCGGTGTCGTCGTCGGAATCCTCGTCGTCCAGGTCGTCTTCGTCGTCGTCCAGGTCAAGGTCCTCGTCGTCGCCGAGGTCCTCGTCGTCGAGGTCGTCGTCGGAGTCGAACTCGTCCTCGTCATCGCTGTCGTCGTCGTTGTCGTTGTCGTTGTCCTCGAAGTCATCGGTGTCGGCGTCGTCCAGGTCGGCGCCGCCCCGCTCTTCGGGCTCCTCGTCGACCGTGGCGGTGAGCAACTCACCGGACCCGTCGGACTCCTCCTCGCCCTGCTCATCCTGGCCGCCCGCCCCGGACGCGCCGGCGGCCATCGCCTTGAACATCGGGTGTTCGCCGGGAGCGTGTGCGGGCACCTTGGCCACGGTGGGCTGGTCGGAGGCCTCTTCGGCCCCCTTCTTCTTCGAGCGCCTGCCGCGGCGACCGCCGGACTCGGATTTGCGGCCGTTCGACGGGGCGGAATCGACCGGGTCGCCGTGCAGCAGGATGCCGCGGCCGCCGCAGTTCGGGCACGACGACGAGAACGCCTCGATCAGCCCGGTGCCCAACCGCTTGCGGGTCAGCTGGACCAGGCCCAGGGACGTCACCTCGGACACCTGATGGCGGGTGCGGTCACGGGACAGCGCCTCGGTCAGCCGCCGCAGCACCAGGTCGCGGTTGGACTCCAGCACCATGTCGATGAAGTCGATGACCACGATGCCGCCGATGTCGCGCAGCCGCAGCTGGCGCACGATCTCCTCGGCCGCCTCGAGGTTGTTCTTGGTGACGGTCTGTTCGAGGTTCCCGCCGGATCCGGTGAACTTTCCGGTGTTGACGTCGACCACCGTCATGGCCTCGGTGCGGTCGATCACCAGCGTGCCGCCCGACGGCAGCCACACCTTGCGCTCCATCGCCTTGGCGAGCTGCTCGTCGATGCGGTGCACCGCGAACACGTCCGGGCCGCTCGCCTCGTCCGGCCCGGAGGCGGGCTCGTATTTGGTCAGCTTCGAAACCAGCTCTGGCGCAACCGAATTCACGTACTCGTTGATCGTGTTCCAGGCCTCGTCACCGGAGACGATGAGGCCGGCAAAGTCCTCGTTGAACAGGTCGCGGATGACCTTGACCAACACGTCCGGCTCTTCGTAGAGCGAGACCGCGGCGCCCGCGGCCTTCGCCTTGGTCTCGGTCGCCTTGGCCTCGATCTGCTGCCAGCGCTCCTGCAGGCGGGTGACGTCCTTGCGGATGTCGTCCTCTTTGACCCCCTCGGACGCGGTGCGGATGATCACCCCGGCGTCGGACGGCACCACCTCGCGCAGGATCTCCTTGAGCCGCTGGCGTTCGGTGTCGGGCAGCTTGCGGCTGATCCCGGTCGACGACGCGCCGGGCACATACACCAGGTAGCGACCGGCCAGCGACACCTGCGTGGTGAGCCTGGCGCCCTTATGCCCCACCGGGTCCTTGCTGACCTGGACGACGACATAGTCGCCGGGCTTGAGGGCCTGTTCGATCTTGCGGTCGGACCCGCCCAATCCGGCGGCTTCCCAGTTCACTTCGCCGGCGTACAGCACGCCGTTACGGCCGCGACCGATGTCGACGAACGCCGCCTCCATCGAGGGCAGCACGTTCTGCACGATGCCCAGGTAGATGTTGCCCACCAGGGAGGCGGAAGCCGCGGAGGTCACGAAATGCTCGACGAGGATGCCGTCCTCGAGCACCGCGATCTGGGTGTAGCGCGCCCCCGGGTGCGGCGGCTCGGTGCGGACCCGGTCGCGCACGACCATCATCCGTTCGACGGCCTCCCGGCGCGCCAGGAACTCGGCCTCGGTCAGCACGGGTGGGCGGCGCCGGCCGGCGTCGCGCCCGTCGCGCCGGCGTTGCCGCTTGGCTTCCAGCCGGGTGGAGCCGTCGATGCCCTTGATCTCGGCGTTGGAGCTGCCGCCGTTCTCGCCGTTCTTGCCGGCGCGTGGCGGCCGCTCGTGCACCACGGTGTTGGGCGGGTCGTCGGGCGACAGGCCCTCGTCGTTGTCGTCGCCGGCTTCGGACTTGCGCCGCCGGCGCCGGCGGCGGCGCCGGGTGGCCGCGTCCGCGGAACCATCGTCGTCGTCGCTGTCGGAGTCGTCAGAGTCGTCGGAGTCGGCGTCGTCGTCGGTGTCGTCGTCACCGTCGGATCCGCCCTGTTCGCCGCGCCCGCGGCCGCGCCCCCGCCTGCCGCGGCGCCGCCGCCTGTTGGCCGTTCGATCGGGTTGATCCTCGTCGTCGTCGTCGGTTTCGTCGGAATCACCGGCGTCGTCGGCGTCACCGCCGCCGCCGAGCTCCACCGGCTGCGGGGCCTGGAAGAGCGGCAGGTATTCGGCCGGCTCGGTCGAGGTCCGCAGCAGCAGTGGTTGCTGTTTGGCCGCCGCGTGGCTGAAGCCCGGGATGTTGGGCAGCGGCTTGGCGAAAATCAGGTCACGGACCCGGAGGGCGTCCTCGCGGTCGACGCCCGAATGTACGTTGCATGCCCGCCCGTCGAGCGCGGTGAGCGCCTCGAGCACCTCTCTGTTGGTGCTGCCCAGCGCCCGGGCCAGCTGATGCACCCTCAGGCGATCGGGCAGGTCCTCGTGCTGAACCGGGTCCCGCGGTGGGTTCGAAGGTGGCGCACTGTCTACCACGTATTCTCCTTAAGCCCCCGGGCGCGTCGCTTCGACGCGGCCACGCGAGGGCTTCACTATGGGCCCGGGTCGCTTCTCCCAGGCTTGTGATGGTCTTGCCCCGAGCGGCTCGGGTGGAACTCGCTCGGCGCCGTGCTGAATGTCGGCCTGACATGCGGCGCAACATCACGGCAGTGGCGATGGTCGCGCTTGTCTAAGTCTTCATTCGGGTGTCCGAAACCGGTCCGGCGACGTTCACCCGCTGTCAGTATCCCACATCACTCGGCGTGCCCACCCGCACCCGAGATACGCGCTTCAGCAAACGCCGTGGGGCCCGGCCGGGGCTAAATTCCGGGAAACCAGAGCGCGATCTCGCGCTTCGCCGAATCCTCCGAGTCGGAGCCGTGCACCAGGTTGAACTGCGTTTCCAGGCCGAAGTCGCCGCGGATGGTGCCCGGCGTGGCCTTGTCGACCGGGTCGGTACCCCCGGCGACCTGCCGAAACGCCGCGATCGCGCGGGGTCCCTCGACGACCGCGGCCACCACCGGCCCCGAGGTGATGAATTCCAGCAACGACCCGAAGAACGGCTTGCCCTCGTGTTCGGCGTAGTGCTGGCCGGCCAGCTCCTCGCTGACGTGCCGGAGCTCCAGCGCCGCGATGATGAGGCCTTTTCGCTCGATGCGGCTGATGATCTCGCCTATCAGGTGCCGCTCCACGGCATCAGGTTTGATCAGTACGAGGGTCCGTTCGGTCACGGCGGACAGCGTACAGAACCCTTTGCCGCTTGGCCCTACTCCTGCCTGCGGCGGACCTCGGCGCGGAAGTAGGCGATGAGCGCCCACAACCCGGTGAACAGCACCCCGATGAATCCCACCCCGGGGTAGACGGCGAAGCCGGCCAACAGCACCACCTGGATGCCCAGGTTCGCCCAGATCGCCCAGGGCCTGCGCTGCAGCCCGGCCAGCACGACCAGCGCCACCGCCAGGCCGATCAGGTAGCCCAGCGACGCGCCGGTCAGCCCGCCGCCGACGGCGCCCACCACCGGTATCGCCAGCAGCACCACGATCGCCTCGAGGATCAGCGTCGCGGCCATCACCGCACCGAAGCTCTTCCACGGATCGGCGGGCGGCGCCGCATTGTTGTCGGTCATTGCGGATCACGACCGAACAGGCTGCGGGCGGCCCCGGCGGTGACCACCGAGCCGGTGACGACGATCCCTGTGCCCGAAAACGATTCTCCCGCATCGCTTTCCGTCGCGGCGTCGTCGACCAGGGCGGTCGCGACGTCGATGGCGTCGCGCAGGTTCTCCGCGGTGGTGACGCGGTCGGGCCCGAACCGCTCGCCGGCGGCCAGCGCCAGCGCCTCGACATCCAGCGCCCGTGGCGAACCGTTGTGGGTCACGACGACGGAGTCGAACGCCGGCTCCAGCGCCGCGAGGATGCCGTCCACGTCCTTGTCGGCCATCACGCTGATCACCCCGACCAGAAACCGAAAGTCGAACTCGCCGGCCAGCGTCTGTGCCAGCGCGGCCGCACCGGCGGGATTGTGCGCGGCGTCGATGAACACCGTGGGGGCGCTGCGCAGGCGCTCCAGCCGCCCCGGGCTGGTGACGGCCGCGAAGCCGGCCCGGACGGCGTCGACGTCGAGCTGGCGCTGCGCGCCGGCGCCGAAAAAGGCCTCGACCGCCGCCAGCGCCACCGCCGCGTTGTGCGCCTGGTGTTCGCCGTGCAGCGGCAGGTAGACGTCGGAGTACACCCCGCCGAGGCCCTGCAGCTGCAGCACCTGGCCGCCGATGGCGATCTGACGGCCCAGGACCGCGAACTCCGAATCCTCGCGGGCCACCGCGGCGTCGGCGCGCACGGCCTGGGCCAGCAGCGCTTCCATCGCCTCGGGCACCTGGCGCGCGATGACGGCGACGGTGTCCGGCGCGCCGTCCGGCGCCCCGGTGATGATCCCGGCCTTCTCGCCGGCGATCCCGGCGATGTCGTGGCCGAGGTAGTCGACGTGGTCGATGCCGATCGGGGTGATCACCGCCACCGGCGCGTTGACCACGTTGGTGGCGTCCCAGCGCCCGCCCATGCCGACCTCTACGACGGCGACGTCGACGGGCGCGTCGGCGAACGCGGCGAACGCCATCGCCGTGAGCACCTCGAACTTGCTCATCCGGGGGCCCTTGTCGGCCTGCGACTGCGCATCGACCATCTGGACGAACGGCTCGACCTCCCGGTAGGTCGCCACGTACTGGGCCGGGCTGATCGGCAGGCCGTCGATCGCGATGCGTTCGACCGCCGACTGCAGGTGCGGGCTGGTGGTGCGGCCGGTGCGCCGGCCCAGCGCGGTCACCAGCGCGTCGACCATGCGCGCCACCGACGTCTTGCCGTTGGTGCCCGCGATGTGGATCGACGGATAGCCCAGCTGCGGCGACCCCAGCAGGTCCATCAGGGCGCTGATCCGAGTCAGGCTCGGCTCGATCTTGGTTTCCGGCCAGCGTTGGTCGAGGAGGTGCTCGACCTGCAGCAGGGACGCGATCTCATCCGGTGTGGGAGCCGCTTCGATGGCCCGCTCGGGCGGCTCGGTCATTGCAGCGCGGCCAGCCTGCCGGTGATCCGCTCGGTTTCCTCCTGGGCCACGCGCGCACGGTCACGGATCTTGGCGACCACCTGCTCGGGCGCCTTGGCGAGGAAGTCGGCGTTGCCCAGCTTGGCCGCCGTCGACGCCAGCTCCTTTTGCGCGGCGGCCAGATCCTTTTCCAGGCGGCGGCGCTCGGCGGCGACGTCGATGGTGCCCGACGTGTCGAGCTCGACGACGACGGTGCCACCGCTGAGGCGCACCTCCACAGACGCCGACGGGTGAAAACCCGGACCCGGCTCGGTGAGCCACGCCAGCGACGTCACCGCGCTCACCTGGCCGCCGAGGCCCGCGCCCTCGACGTCGCCCAGGCGGGCCGGCACCTTCTGCCGGTCCGCCAGGCCCTGTTCGCTGCGGAACCGCCGGACCTCGGTGACGAGCCGCTGCATGTCGCTGATTCGCTGCGCGGCAACCTGATCCAGCGAGATGCCCGACGATTTCGGCCACTCGGCGATCACCAACGACTCCTGGTTGGTCAACGCCTGCCACAGCGCCTCGGTAAGGAACGGGATGACCGGATGCAGCAGGCGCAACAGCGTGTCGAGCACCGCGGCCAGCACGGCGGTGGTGTGCGCGAGCCCGTCGGCCAGCTGCGTCTTGGCCAGTTCGACGTACCAGTCGCAGAACTCGTCCCACGCGAAGTGGTAGAGCGATTCGCAGGCCCGGCTGAACTCGTAGCCATCGAAGGCCGAATCAACCTCGGCGCGAACCTCTTCCAACCGTCCGAGGATCCAGCGATCGGCGTCGGTGAGCTCGGTCTGGGCGGGCAGGGGCGCCAGGGCTGCGCCGTTCAGCAGCGCGTACCGGGTGGCGTTGAACAGCTTGGTGCCGAAGTTGCGCGACGCCCGGACGGCATCCTCCCCGACGGACAGGTCGCCGCCCGGGCTGGCGCCGCGGGCCAGCGTGAACCGCAGCGCGTCGGCCCCGAAAGCCTCGACCCAGTCCAGCGGGTCGATGACGTTGCCCTTGGACTTGCTCATCTTGCGGCCGAATTCGTCCCGGATCAGCCCGTGCAGAAAGACGTCGGTGAACGGAACCTGTGGCCCACGACGGCCGCCGAGGGTGATCGCTTCGTCGCCGCCGACGAAGGTGCCGAACATCATCATCCGGGCGACCCAGAAGAACAGGATGTCGTAGCCGGTCACGAGAACGCTTGTCGGGTAGAACTTTTCCAGTTCCGGCGTCCGCTCCGGCCAGCCCAGCGTGGAGAACGGCCACAGCGCGGACGAGAACCAGGTGTCCAGCACGTCGGGGTCCTGCTCCCAGCCTTCCGGCGGCGTCTCGTCGGGACCGACACACACCTGTTCGCCGCCCGGCCCATACCAGATCGGGATGCGGTGGCCCCACCAGAGCTGGCGCGAGATGCACCAGTCGTGCATGTCGTCGACCCAGGCGAACCAGCGCGGCTCCAGGCTGGCGGGATGAATCACGGTGTCCCCGTTGCGAACCGCATCGCCGGCGGCCTTGGCCAGCGATTCCACCCGGACCCACCACTGCAGCGACAGCCGCGGCTCGATCGGCTCGCCGCTACGCTCGGAATGCCCGACGCTGTGCAGATAGGGCCGCTTCTCCTCGACGACCCGGCCCTGCGCGGAAAGGGCTTCGCGTACGGCGACCCGGGCTTCGAAACGATCCATCCCGTCGAATTGCGTTCCGGTGTCAGCGATTCGGCCCTTGGCGTCCATGATCGAGATCATCGGCAGCTCGTGCCGCAGCCCGATTTCGAAGTCGTTCGGGTCGTGGGCGGGCGTGACTTTGACTGCGCCCGTGCCGAATTCGGGATCGACGTGCTCGTCGGCGACGACGACGAGCGCGCGGTCCACGAACGGGTGCGGCAGGCTGGTGCCGACCAGGTGCCGGTAACGGTCGTCGTCGGGATGCACGGCGATCGCGGTGTCGCCCAGCATGGTCTCCACCCGGGTGGTGGCGACCACGATGTGGGGCTCGTCGTCGTTGAGTGATCCGTAGCGGAACGAGACCAGCTCGCCCTCGACGTCGAGGTAGTTCACCTCCAGGTCCGAGATCGCGGTCTGCAGCACCGGGGACCAGTTGACCAGGCGTTCGGCCTGATAGATCAGCCCGGCGTCGTAGAGCCGCTTGAAGATGGTCCGCACGGCCCGGGATAGCCCCTCGTCCATGGTGAACCGGTCGCGGCTCCAGTCCACGCCGTCGCCGAGGCGGCGCATCTGACCACCGATGGCGCCCCCGGACTCACGCTTCCAGTCCCACACCTTCTCGACGAAGAGTTCCCGGCCGAAGTCCTCCTTGGTCTTGCCGTCGACGGCGAGCTGGCGTTCCACCACGCTTTGGGTCGCGATGCCCGCGTGGTCCATCCCCGGCTGCCACAGCACCTCGTAGCCCTGCATGCGCTTGCGGCGGGTCAGCGCGTCCATCATGGTGTGTTCCAGCGCGTGGCCCATGTGCAGGCTGCCGGTGACATTCGGCGGCGGCAGCACGATCGAGTAGGCGGGCTTCGTGCTGCTCGCGTCCGCCTTGAAGTAGCCCGCGTCCAGCCACTTCTGGTAGATCGCGTCCTCCATCGAGGCCGGTTCCCACGACTTGGGCAGCGGGTCGGCGGCGGGGCGGGGGCTGGCGGTCACCGGTCAATTCTAGGGATGCGCGGAGCTCACCCACCCAGCCGGTCAACGTGCAACGACACACCGGCGGCGGGTAATCGCACCAGCAACGCGTCGCCCATCGCCGCCGCCGGCGTCAGCACGCCGCGCAGGTCGGAGAGTTTGTCCCGGTCCAGCGCGAGGGCCAGGCCGCACTCCCCCAGCAGCACCGCGGTCGCCTTGTAACCGGGGTCGCCCCGCTGCTGCATGCGCGCCACGTAGCGGGCGCCGGTGGTCGTTGTGGTGTAGGTCTCGATCCGGTAGTAGCCGCGCTCGCGGGCCGCCTCGCTCGGACCGGTGCCCGGCTTGGGAACAACGCGCTCCACCAGGCGCCGCGGCAGGAAGCGGAAGTAGCGGCTTCCCAGCCCGAACATCGCGTTGCCGACGCCGCTCACGACGGCCGACGCCATCGGCGCGAGGGCCGATGATCCGAGGCTCATGTTCTCGTCGTAGCGGAACCGCCGGCCGTACGCCCAGTCCAGCAGCGCGTTGCTGCGCCGCACGATCCGGGTGTTGTAGGGCGCCATCAAGAACCCGGCGGTCCACACGCCGGACAGTTCCGGTGCGATCTGGCGACCACGCCGCCAGGGCAGGTCGGGCTGCCGGCCCAGGTCGGGTTCCGCGCCCCGGTCGGTGCTCAACGTGTAGGGGTCGAGGAGCTGGCGGCGCGCCTCGGGGTCGCGCGACGCGGTGTCCATGATTTCGACTCCGGAGGCGATGGTGCCGCCGGACAGCCCGCCGGACATGGAGCGCACCACCATGTGCGTGTCCCCGAGCTCGCCGGCGCCGTCCCGCTGCGCGGCCCGGTGCAGTGCGTACACGCTCAAATCGGACGGGACCGAATCGAACCCGCAGGAGTGCACGATGCGGGCGCCGGTGTCGGCGGCCTGCTTGTGATGGAGGTCGATGCTTTCGCGGACGAACGTCGCCTCCCCGGTCAGGTCGGCGTAATCGGTGCCCGCGGCCGCGCACGCGGCGACCAGCGGCAGCCCGTATCGGGTGTAGGGCCCGACCGTCGTGACGACGACGCGGGTCCGGGCGGCCATCTCATCCAGCGTCGACGGCTGCGCCGCGTCGGCCGGCAGCACCGCCCAGCCCTGCGCGGCGTCGCCCAGGGTGTCGCGAACGGCGCGCAGCCGCTCCGGCGACCTGCCGGCCAACGCGATCCGCGCGCCCGCTCCCGCGCGGGCCAGGTATTGGGCGGTCAGCTTCCCGACGAAGCCGGTCGCCCCGTATAAGACGATGTCGAACTCGCGAGGCGTTGCGGTCATCGACCCGACGCTACCCGAGCCCGAGACAAGTGATGCCGGGCCGCGAGGCCCGGCATCACTTACCCCTCAGGAGGTGCGTCTACTGCGGTCAGCCGCGCCGACCGCAGACGGGCCACGCGCCGATGCCCTGCGTGTGCAGCACGTTCTCGGCCACGCGGATCTGCTCCTCGCGGCTGGCGCCGGACGGCGACCCCGAGCCACCGTTGGCGTGCCAGGTGCTCGAGGTGAACTGCAGGCCACCGGAGAAACCGTTACCGGTGCTGATCCCCCAGTTGCCACCCGACTCGCACTGCGCGATGGCGTCCCAGTTCACGCTGTACGCCTTGTGAGCCCGCGAAAGGAAGAAATTTGAAGAACGTCCGCAAGACGCTCATCCTCGCCGCGATCACAGGCACGCTGGTGGCGGTGGCGGAAGGCACCGTCACCAGCGTGCCTGTGATCGCGGCGAGGATGAGCGTCTTGCGGACGTTCTTCAAATTTCTTCCTTTCGCGGTGCGCGCGCGCCAAAGCAGACCCACCGCGGTGGGTCGAAGGCTTGATTGGTGCTCGAAGGTGCTCTGGGACGTGCCGTCTCGTTCAGGCACGCAGCGGCGGGCGCTCGATCTGCCCGGCGGGGTAGAACCCCGGGCCGCGAGGCGGCTCTGCCGCCCGCAGCCCCGCTCGCACGCGGGTCCGTGATTCGATTGTCGATTACTTTTCGTTAACCCGTTTTCGGGCTAACACGGACCGTACGAAACGCGGCCGCGTTCGTCATCTTCAGTAAACGGGTATCTCGGTTCGATAACGACCCGATCACGGCGCGGTCGCATAACGATCTCTGCAGGTCAGCCGCGCCTTTTCGAAACGTGCCCAGCGGCCGGTACAACGATCGGATCGTGAGCCGAATCACGCCAATTTTGTGAGCTGGCACACGTGTTAGCGGGCCGGGGCCACCGACTCTGTGGCCGGTGGCCCAATCGGCGACGGCGGCGAACCGGCGCACTATACAACAAGATACGCGCGATTGCCGAGCGACGCGCCCGGCTTGAACTATTCCGCCCGACGGGGAACGAACATGTCTGTGCGGCAAGGTCTTTTGCTGAGCCCTGTTGGGATGCTCACCAGTTCAATGACTTTCACATCAGACGGGCGATTTCGCCGCGGCCGGACGGCATTCCGGGGCCGGCGAACGCCGGGCTTCGCTGCGCGACAGCCGAATGTCGCGTTGCGCCAAGGCGTTACGAGACACGGCTCAAGCGGCCCGGCGAAAGGCAATATGGAAATGCGCGGCGCCAATTATTCAATGTCCAAAGAATGGCTTTGCACAAATCAATTTATTGTGGGCCGATCAAAAATGCGGACGTTCGCCCTCAGGCGCCGGGGCGCACCACCGCGCGCAGTTCGGCGGCCGTATTGACGTTCGTCAGCGGTCGCGAATCCGGTAGCACGATTTGCTGGGCGTCGGAGGCGTCGATCAGCGCGCTCATCTTGCGCTCGCCGGCGGCGACCAGCGCCTCGATCCGCTCGGCCAGATCGGTGCGGTACACCGCCGCCAGGTAGTGGCTGTGACCGTCCCACGGCAGTACCACCTCGGCGTCGGTCTCGGTGGCGAGGCGGACCAGATCGTCGATCACGTCGGCGTTCAGCAGCGGCATGTCGACGGCGCAGACGAACGCGAGCCGCGCGCCCGCCTCCGCGGCCGCACGCAGTCCCCGCCCGGTTGCCGACAGCGGTCCCAGACCGCGCACGTCGTCGCGGATGACGCGAGCCTGCAGCGGCGGCAGCGGTTGTCCCGGCGCGGCCATCACGAACACGGGTTCGCAGCGCTGCGCGACGACGCCGACGACATACTCGGCCATCGTGGCGGCTCCCCCGGGGCCGGGCAGGGTGGCCTTGTCGCGGCCCATGCGCCGCGACTCTCCCCCAGCGACTATCACCCCGGCCAGTGACACTGCGTCGGGCATCTGCTCGGCCACCTCAGTCGACGGTCCAGGTGTCGCGCCCGGTCAGCAGCGACTGCAGCGCGGCCGAGTCGAACGGCTTGGATGCCTGCGCGGCGCGGACCTGGGAGCGTGCCGCGTCGTCATAGGTGGGCCGGCTGATGTTGCGGAAGATGCCCAGCACGGTGTGGTCGAGGTTCTGATCCGACAGCCGCGACAGCGCGAACGCGTACGCCGAGTCGTCGGCGTGCGCGTCGTGCACGACGATCTCGTCGACGCTCACGTCGGCGGTCTTGGCCACCTCGAGGCTGAAGCCGGACTTCACCACGCAGTATTCTCCGTTGGCGCCGAACACAATGGGCTCGCCGTGGTGGACGTTGATCACCCGCTCCTCGGCGCCCTCCTTGCGCAGCGCGTCGAAGGAGCCGTCGTTGAAGATCGGGCAGTCCTGCAGGATTTCGACCACGGCGGCGCCCCGGTGTTCGGCGGCGGCGCGGAGTACCTCGGTCAGCCCGGTGCGGTCGGAGTCCAGCGCGCGACCGACGAAGGTGGCCTCGGCGCCCAGCGCCAGCGACACCGGGTTGAACGGCTGATCGAGCGAACCCATCGGGGTCGACTTGGTGATCTTGCCGACCTCCGACGTCGGCGAGTACTGGCCCTTGGTCAGGCCGTAGATCCGGTTGTTGAACAGCAGGATGGTGATGTTGACGTTGCGGCGCAGCGCGTGGATCAGGTGGTTGCCGCCGATCGACAACGCGTCACCGTCGCCGGTCACCACCCACACCGAAAGGTCCTCGCGGGCCAAGGCCAAACCGGTGGCGATCGCCGGCGCGCGGCCGTGGATCGAGTGGAACCCGTAGGTCTCCAGGTAGTACGGGAACCGGCTCGAGCAGCCGATGCCGCTGATGAAGACGATGTTCTCGCGGCGCAGTCCGAGCTCCGGCAGGAAGTTGCGGATGGTGTTGAGGATGACGTAGTCACCGCAGCCCGGGCACCAACGCACCTCCTGATCGCTGGTGAAATCCTTGGCCTTCTGCGGCTGATCCCCGGCAGACACCGTGGGGACGCCGTCGTTCTTGGTCAGCCTCGGGGTGACCCCGAGGTCCGCACCAACCAGGTCGGTCATTCGCTAGCTCCTGCTCCAACCGTTGCTGCCGCCATTCTGGCGACCATCTTCTTGTCTTGCTCGATTTCCGCCAGCGTGCCGCCCAGCGCGGCGCGGATGAGGCGCCCGATCTCGTCGGCGAGGAACGCGACGCCCTGCACCTTGGTGACGGACTGCACGTCGACCAGGTACTTGCCACGCAGGATCAGCGCCAGCTGGCCCAGGTTCATCTCCGGGCACACCACCATCGGGTAGCGCCGCAGCACGTCGCCCAGGTTCGGCGGGAACGGGCTGAGGTGGCGCAGGTGAGCATGGGCGACCTTGATGCCCTTGCGCCGGGCGCGCCGGCAGGCCTCGCCGATCGGACCATACGAGCTGCCCCACCCGATCAGCAGCAGCTCGGCATCCCCGGTCGGGTCGTCGACTTCGAGATCGGGAACGGCGATGCCGTCGATCTTGGCCTGGCGAATGCGCACCATGAGGTCGTGGTTGACCGGCTCGTAGGAGATGTTGCCGGAGCCGTTGGCGGCCTCCAGGCCACCGATGCGGTGCTCGAGCCCGGGGGTGCCCGGGACGGCGAACTGCCGGGCCAGCGTCTCCGGGTCGCGGTTGTACGGCTGGAAGGGCTCGTCGGGTTTGGCGAAGGCGTGCCTGATCGGCAGCAGCGAGCCAACGTCCGGGATGCGCCACGGCTCCGAGCCGTTGGCGATCGCGCCGTCGGACAGCACGATCACCGGGGTGTGGTACGACACCGCGATGCGCACCGCCTCGATCGCGGTTTCGAAGCAGTCGGACGGCGATCGCGGCGCCACCACCGCCACCGGCGATTCCCCGTTGCGGCCGTACAGCGCCTGCAGCAGGTCGGCCTGCTCGGTCTTGGTGGGCAGCCCCGTCGACGGGCCGCCCCGCTGCACGTCGATAACCAGCAGCGGCAGCTCGGTCATCACCGCGAGGCCCAGCGCCTCGGACTTCAGCGAGATGCCGGGTCCGGACGTGCTGGTGACGCCGAGGGCGCCGCCGTAGGAGGCGCCGATCGCCGCGCAGATGCCGCCGATCTCGTCCTCGGCCTGGAAGGTGATCACGTTGAAGTTCTTGTGCTTGGAGAGCTCGTGCAGGATGTCCGAGGCCGGCGTGATGGGGTAACTGCCGAGAACGACCTGGATGCCGGCCAGCTGACCGGCGGTGACGATGCCGTAGGACAGCGCCGTGTTGCCGGAGATCTGGCGGTATTCGCCCGACGGCAGGGACGCCCGGGAGACCTCGTAGGTGGTGCCGAACGCCTCGGTGGTTTCGCCGTAGTTCCAGCCCGCCTTCAGCGCGAGCACGTTGGCCTCGGCGATGTCGGGCTTGCGGGCGAACTTCTCGCGGATGAATTTCTCGCTGGCTTCGATCGGCCGCCCGTACATCCACGACAACAGGCCGAGCGCGAACATGTTCTTGGCGCGCTGGCCGTCCTTCTTCGACGCACCGATCGCCTCGACGGCCCCGAGGGTCAGCGTCGTCATCGCGACGGAGTGCACGACGTACTCTTCGAGCTCGTCGGACTCCAGCGGGTTCGTGATGTAGCCGACCTTCGTCAGGTTGCGCTTGGTGAACTCGTCGGAGTTCGCGATCACCATTCCGCCGCGCGGCAAATCGTCGATGTTGGCCTTCAGCGCCGCCGGATTCATGGCGACGAGGACATCGGGGCGGTCGCCGGCGGTCAAGATGTCGTAATCGGCGATCTGAATCTGAAAGGAAGAGACCCCGGGCAAAGTGCCTGCGGGGGCGCGGATCTCGGCGGGGTAGTTCGGCTGGGTCGCGAGGTCGTTTCCGAAAAGCGCCGCCTCCGACGTGAACCGGTCGCCGGTCAGCTGCATGCCGTCGCCGGAGTCCCCGGCGAATCGGATGACAACCTGTTCTAGACGTTGGCGGTCGGCCGACCCATTCCCAGAGGAGCCATTGTGAGAATCAGACCCGGCTCCGCTGCCGTTCGGATCCACGTATCCGCCTTCCATTCGTCATCCGGATAGGCACTGCGCTGGAGCTTTAGGTTACGCGCCGTTGAGGCCACTCCTGCACGCTCGACCTTGTGTGTCACTAGTAGTACCAATTATGGCACTGCTTTTAGGCGAGCATGGGCGTCTCGAAAGCATTGCATGCAGCGGATTTGTCCCCAATGCCGAAGTCAGGCAAGGGCGGCGGTGCGGACAGTCCAAAACTGTGGTATTGGTCACGTTCGCGGTGCGGACGGGGCGCCGCGCTGTAGCGGGGCCGTTTCGGGCATCGCCACGAGATACACGACGAAGCCCGCGGCGGCCAGGGCGCCCAGAAAGGCGAAGGCGGCGTTGTAGCCGCCGGCGACCACGATGGCGCCCGCGACCAGGTTCGAGACCGCAGCGCCGACGCCCGTCGCGGCCGTCACCGCCCCCAGGCTGATGTTGAACCGGCCGGTCCCGTGCGTCACGTCCTGCACGACGAGGGGGAACAGCGCACCGAACACACCGGCCCCCACGCCGTCGAGAAGCTGGACGCCGACCAGCCAATAGGGGTTGCCCGACAGGGTGTAGAGGAACCCGCGCGCGGCCAGCACCGCGAATCCGGCCAGGAAGATCGGCTTGCGGCCCCACGAATCGGCCTTGGCGCCCGCCACGTAGGCGACCGGCACCATCACCACCTGGGCGGCCACGATGCAGCCCGCCATCAGCGCCGTCCCGACGTCTTTGTTGTGCAGCGCCAGGAGCTGACCGACCAGGGGCAGCATCGCCGCGTTGGCGAAGTGGAAGGCGATGACCGTCGCGGCGAAGATCATCAGCCTGCGGTTGTGCAGCAGCACCGCCAGCCTTGACGGCTGCCGGTGCGGCTCCCCGGCGGCGTGGTCCATGCCGCGCGCGACGTCGTGATCGATCGCGTCGCGCGGGATGCGCAGGGTCGCGAGCACACTGCCTGCGGCCATCGCGGCGAGCACCCAGAACACCACCACCGGCCCGAGGAAATATGCCAGGCCGCCGGTGATGGCCGCGGCCGACGCGTTCCCCGCGTGGTTGAACGCCTCGTTTCGTCCGACCCGCCGCGAGAACAGTCGGGGGCCGACGACGCCGAGGGTGATCGCCGCCAGCGCCGGGGCGAAAACCGAGCCGGCGATCCCGGTGAGCGCCTGGAGGACCGAGATCGAGTAGAAGCCGGGGAACAACGGCATTGCCAGCGATCCGGCGGTGACCGTCAGCGCACCGCCGATGATCACCGCCCGCTTGGCCGTCGTCCGGTCCACCAGCGCGCCGGCCGGCGCCTGCGCGACGATCGCCCCGATGCCGCCAACCGCCATGACGAACCCGATGGACCTCTGGTCCCAATGGTGTGTCAGCAGAAGGTAAATGGAGAGGTACGGGCCCAACCCGTCGCGAACATCGGCCAGCAGGAAGTTCAGTATGTCCAGCGCGCGCGCCAGGCGCTGGGGAACCGCGTCGGAGCTACTCAAGCCTCAGGCGGCCGGGATCGAGAAAACGCTAGGCGGTCTTGTCGCGCCGCTCGCTGCGCGACGGCTTGCGCGGCACGATCGTGGGGAGCACGTTGTCCTGCACGGTCTCCTTGGTCACCACGACCTTGGCGACGTCGTCGCGGCTCGGGATGTCGTACATCACCGGCAGCAGGACTTCCTCCATGATCGCCCGCAGGCCGCGGGCGCCCGTGCCGCGGTGGATCGCCTGATCGGCGATCGCCTCCAGCGCCTCGTCGGTGAATTCCAGTTCCACACCGTCCATTTCGAACAGCCGGGTGTACTGCTTGACCAACGCGTTCTTCGGCTCGGACAGGATCTTGACCAACGAATCCATGTCCAGGTTGGTTACCGAGGCCACGACCGGGAGCCGCCCGATGAACTCGGGGATCAGGCCGAACTTGATGAGGTCCTCGGGCATCACGTCGGCGAAATGATCGGTGGTGTCGATCTCGGCCTTGGAGCGCACCTCGGCGCCGAAGCCCAGACCGCGCTTGCCGACGCGCTCGTAGATGATCTTCTCCAGCCCGGCGAACGCACCCGCGACGATGAACAGCACGTTGGTGGTGTCGATCTGGATGAACTCCTGATGCGGGTGTTTGCGGCCGCCCTGCGGCGGCACCGACGCCTGGGTGCCCTCCAGGATTTTCAGCAGGGCCTGCTGCACGCCCTCCCCGGAGACGTCACGGGTGATCGACGGGTTCTCGCTCTTGCGCGCGATCTTGTCGACCTCGTCGATGTAGATGATGCCGGTCTCGGCGCGCTTGACGTCGTAGTCGGCGGCCTGGATGAGCTTGAGCAGGATGTTCTCGACGTCCTCGCCGACGTAGCCGGCCTCGGTCAGCGCCGTGGCGTCGGCGATGGCGAACGGCACGTTGAGCATCTTGGCCAGCGTCTGGGCCAGGTAGGTCTTGCCGCAGCCGGTGGGCCCGAGCATCAGGATGTTGGACTTGGTCAGCTCCACCGGCTCGGACCGGGAGTCGCGGCCCTTCTCGCCGGCCTGGATGCGCTTGTAGTGGTTGTAGACGGCGACGGCCAGCGTGCGCTTGGCGGTGTCCTGCCCGATGACGTAACCCTCCAGGAATTCCCGGATCTCGGCGGGCTTGGGCAGTTCGTCGAGCTTGACGTCGTCGGCGTCGGCGAGCTCCTCTTCGATGATCTCGTTGCACAGATCGATGCACTCATCGCAGATGTACACACCGGGGCCAGCAATGAGTTTCTTGACCTGCTTTTGGCTCTTCCCGCAGAACGAGCACTTAAGCAGGTCGCCGCCGTCTCCGATGCGCGCCATGGTGCTGAGGGCCTACTTCCTGTTCGCCGTTCGTCGTGCTATGCCGCATGTATTCCCCGACGCTACCCGCTAGCTCGGGCCCCCCGCGACCATTACCGCTGAATCGCGTCTTTGATATTCGAGGGAGTTCGTGGGACGTTCATGCGCTTCGGTCTGAATGAAACATATAGCTAGACGGCCCCCTCACTGCCGAGACGCGCATTCCGTGCCTTTGGCGTGTCGCGGTCGTTACCCGAGCGAGTCCGGTCCGCTGCAACAACCCTACATTTACCGGGTGGGATTGGCAGTCCGGTTTTCCGGGTTCGGTGGGCCCGGCGAATCCGTACTGATCAGCGACGGCGGCCTGGCCACCGAGCTGGAGGCACGCGGACACGATCTTTCCGACCCGTTGTGGTCGGCCCGGCTGCTGGCCGACGCGCCGCACGAGATCGCCGCGGTCCACGCCGCCTACTTTCGCGCCGGTGCCACGATCGCGACGACGGCCAGCTATCAGGCGTCGTTTCAAGGGTTCGCGGCGCGCGGAATCGACCGGCGCGCGGCCACGGTCCTGCTGCGCCGCAGCGTCGAACTCGCGAGGGCCGCGCGCGACGAAGCCGGCGCGGCCGGGCTGATCGCCGCCTCGGTCGGCCCGTACGGCGCCGCGCTGGCCGACGGGTCCGAATATCGCGGCCGCTACGGCCTGTCGGTCGCGGCCTTGACGCGGTGGCACCGGCCCCGCTTGGAGACCCTGGCCGACGCCGGGGCCGACGTGCTGGCGTGCGAGACGGTGCCCGATGTCGACGAGGCCGAGGCCCTGGTCGATCTGGTCCGCTCCGTCGGCACGCCGGCCTGGCTCAGCTACACCATCGACGGGACGCGGACCCGCGCCGGACAGCCGCTTGCCGACGCGTTCGCCGTGGCGGCCGGGGTGCCCGAGATCGTCGCGATCGGGGTGAATTGCTGCGCGCCCGACGACGTGGCGCCGGCGGTCGCCCTGGCCGCGGCCGTCGGCAAGCCGGTGATCGTCTACCCGAACAGCGGTGAGCGCTGGGATGGTCGCGCGTGGACGGGGGCCGTTCGGTTCTCGGCGGAATTGGCCGCGCAGTGGGCCGCGGCCGGCGCGCGCATCATCGGCGGCTGCTGCCGCGTGGGGCCGGCCGACATCGCGGAGTTGGCGTCGGAACTTTCACCGAGCCTGTAATTTTGCAGGCCGCTACTCGCATTTTCGCTGCAGAATTACAGTCTCGGCGAGCCCGCGTTACGCCGTCTGCGCCGAGAGCTTGCGGTACTCCAGGACCGTGTCGATGATCCCGTAGTCCTTGGCCTCTTCGGCGGTCAGGATCTTGTCGCGGTCGGTGTCCTTGCGGATCGTCGCGGCGTCCTTACCGGTGTGGCGGGCCAGCGTGGTCTCCATCAGGGTGCGCATCCGCTCGATCTCGGCCGCCTGGATCTCCAGATCGGAGAACTGGCCCTGGATCACGCCCGACAGCGACGGCTGGTGGATCAGCACCCGCGCGTTGGGCAGCGCCATCCGCTTGCCCGGCGTGCCCGCGGCCAGCAGCACGGCCGCGGCCGAGGCGGCCTGGCCCAGGCACACCGTCTGGATGTCGGCGCGCACGTACTGCATGGTGTCGTATATCGCCATCAGCGACGTGAACCCGCCGCCGGGCGAGTTGATGTACATGGTGATGTCGCGGTCGGGGTCCAGCGACTCCAACACCAGCAGCTGCGCCATGATGTCGTTCGCCGACGCGTCGTCGACCTGGACGCCGAGGAAGATGATGCGCTCCTCGAACAGCTTGTTGTAGGGGTTGGATTCCTTGACGCCGAAGCTCGAGTGCTCGATGAACGACGGCAGGATGTACCGCGCCTGGGGCTGGAGCCGGGGATCGAGAGGGTTCACTGTGCTTCTCCGTTGGTGATGTGGGCGGCGCGGGTGATGATGTGGTCGACGAACCCGTATTCCAGGGCCTCCGGGGCGGTGAACCAGCGGTCGCGGTCGGAATCGGCCTCGATGCGCTCGATCGACTGTCCGGTGAATTCGGCGTTCAGCCGGAACATCTCCTTCTTGATGACCGTGAACTGCTCGGCCTGGATGGCGATGTCGGCCGCGCTGCCGGTCACCCCGCCCAGCGGCTGGTGCATCAGGATGCGGGCGTGCGGCAGCGCGTAGCGCTTGCCTTTGGTGCCGGCCGCCAGCAGGAACTCGCCCATCGAGGCGGCCATGCCCATCGCGTAGGTGGCGATGTCGCACGGCGCGAGCACCATGGTGTCGTAGATGGCCATGCCGGCGCTGATCGATCCGCCCGGCGAGTTGATGTACAGGGAGATGTCTTTGTCGGCGTCTTCGGCGGCGAGCAGCAGAATCTGAGCGCACAGCCGGTTGGCGACCTCGTCGTTGACCTCCGAACCCAGAAAGATGATGCGCTCGGAGAGCAAGCGCTCATAGACGGAGTCCGTGAGGTTGAGGCCCTGCGAGGGTGAACGCATCTCAGTCACGACTGGGTTACCTGCTTTCTCGAGTTCTTCTATGCACCGACCCTAACCAACCGGCCCGCCGTGTGGCGGCCGCGCCGCCCCTGAAATGGCCGCGTTCGCTCACAGCGTCACGGTGGGTCACTCCGCACCGTCGCCGGGGGCCTCGGCCCCCTCGGCTTCCTCGGCCTCGGCTCCCTTGGCTTCGACGGCCTCGCCGACCTTGGCTTCCTCGGCCTCGGCTCCCTTGACTTCGACGGCCTCGCCGCCCTCCGGGCGCTTGCCGAAGAACTCACTGGTGTCGATGGCGTTGCCGTCGGTGTCGGTGACGGTCGCAGCGTCGACCACGGCGGCAATGGCCAACCCGCGGCGCACGTCGGCGAACATCGCCGGCAGCTGGTTGTTCTCTTGCAGGTACGCGAACAGCTGCTGCGGCTCGATGCCGTACTGCCGGGAGGTCATCACCAGCCGCTCGGTCAGGTCCTCCTGGCCGACCCGGATGTCCAGCTCGTCGGCCAGCGCATCCAGCAGCAGCTGCTTCTTGACGTCGGACTCGGCGGCGTTGTGCGCGTCGACCTCGAACTGCTGGCGCGACTTGCCCTGCTCGTGCAGCGCCTCCGCGAGCTTCGCTTCGTCGTGGTCGAAGCCGTGCAGCGCGTTGTGCACGGCGCTGTCGACCTGGGCCTTGACGATGGCCTCCGGCAGCGGCACGTCGACCTGCTCGAGCAGCGCTTCGATCGTGGCGTCCCGGATCTGCTCCGCCTGCTGGGCGCGCTTGACGCGACCCACCTGCTCGCGCAGGTTCGACCGCAACTCGTCGATGGTGTCGAATTCGCTTGCCAATTGCGCGAACTCGTCGTCCGGCGGGGGAAGCTCACGCTCCTTGATCGACCTGACGGTCACGGTGACCTGCGCGTCCTTGCCCGCGTGCTCGCCGGTGGCCAACTGCGCGGTGAATTCCTTCGACTCGTCGACGGACAGGCCGACCAGCGCGTCGTCCAGTCCCGCGATGAGCCGGCCGGAGCCGACCTCGTGCGAGAGCCCCTCCGCGGCCGCGCCCGGCACCTCCTCGCCGTCGACGGTGGCCGACAGGTCGATCGAGACGAAGTCGCCGTCGGCGACCGGCCGGTCGACGCCCTTGAGGGTGCCGAACCGGGCGCGCAGCGACTCCAGTTCGGCGTCGACGTCGTCGTCGCTGACCTCGATCGGGTCGACCGAGACCTGTAACGAGCTGAGCTCCGGAAGGGCGATCTTGGGGCGGATGTCGACCTCGGCGGTGAAGGCCAGCTCCTCGCCGTACTCCTTCTTGGTGACCTCGATGTCGGGCTGCCCGAGCGGGTGGACTTCCGCCTCGGCGACCGCCTGGCCGTAGCGGGCGGGCAACGCCTCGTTGACGACCTGGTCGAGCATCGCCTCCCGGCCGAAGCGGGCCTCGAGCAGTTTGGCCGGCGCCTTGCCGGGCCGGAATCCGGGCAGCCGGACCTGCTTGGCCAGCTCCTTGTAGGCCCGCTGGAAATCGGGCTCGAGTTCGGTGAACGGCACCTCCACGTTGATGCGCACCCGGGTGGGGCTCAACTGCTCGACGCTGCTCTTCACGGGTGTGCTCCTCGGTGTTCGGTGGATCGGGCCAGTGTTGGTCGGGGTGACAGGATTTGAACCTGCGGCCTTCCGCTCCCAAAGCGGATGCGCTACCAAGCTGCGCTACACCCCGCGCTGACCTCGAAATCCTACGGCCCGGGGGCATTGGCCTCGCAGGGGACCGTCCAGACCCTGGGACCTCACGGAGCCATCACAGAACCGCTTCGATTAGATTTGAAGTTCGCCGCCAGATACAGTCTCGCTCGACTAAAGCTTGCGGGCGTAGCTCAATGGTAGAGCCCTAGTCTTCCAAACTAGCTACGCGGGTTCGATTCCCGTCGCCCGCTCGGTAACTGCCTGCGCCAACAGGGGGGGGCCATGCGCCACGCCGACATCCACGGCTCGTGCGCGTCGAAGTTCGTCGGTGTCCGCGACGCGTTCGAGCGCAACTTCGTGCTGGGCAAAGAGGTCGGCGCGGCCGTGGCGGTGTGGGTTGACGGTGACCTCGTCGTCAACCTTTGGGGCGGCTGGGCCAACGCCGCCGGCACCCGGCCCTGGAAACAGAACACCCTGACGACGGTGTTGTCCGGCACCAAGGGGCTGTCGGCCACCTGCGTGCACCAGCTGGCCGACCGCGGCGAGCTGGACCTGCACGCGCCGGTAGCGCGCTACTGGCCCGAGTTCGGTCAGGCGGGCAAGGAAGCCATCACGCTGGCCATGGTGCTGGGCCACCGCTCCGGCGTCATCGGACCGCGCACCCGGATGCGGTGGGAAGACGTCGCCGACTGGAACTTCGTCTGCGAGCAACTCGCCGCCGCCGAACCCTGGTGGGAGCCGGGCACCGCGCAGGGCTACCACATGACCACGTTCGGCTTCATCGTCGGCGAAGTGTTCCGCCGCGTCACCGGGCGCACCATCGGCCAATACCTGCGGACCGAGATGGCCGAACCGCTGGGCGCCGACGTCCACATCGGCCTGCCCGCCACCGAGCAGCGCCGCTGCGCCGAGCGGGTGAACAAGCCGCACGCCAGGGACCTGCTGGCCGAGGCGCAGGCGCCCGGCTACCCGACCAGCCTGGCCGAACACCCCAAGGCGGGACTGTCCATCGCGATGGGGTTCGCGCCCGACGACGAACTGGGCTCGCACGACCTGCGCTTGTGGCGCGAGCTGGAGTTCCCCGGCACCAACGGCCAGGTGTCGGCGCTGGGGTTGGCGACCTTCTACAACGCGCTCGCGCAGGAGAAGCTCCTGAGTCGTGAGCACATGGAGCGGGTCCGGGTCTCGCAGGGCGGTTTCGACACCGATTTGGTGCTCGGCCCCCGCGTCGCCGACCACGGCTGGGGTCTGGGCTACATGCTCAACCAGCGCTGCGTCAACGGACCCAACCCCCGGATCTTCGGTCACGGCGGGCTGGGCGGCTCGTTCGGGTTCGTGGACCTGGAGCACCGGATCGGCTACGGCTACGTGGCGAATCGTTTCGACGCCACCAAGGCCAACGCGGATCCGCGCAGCCTCGCGCTGAGCAACGAGGTCTACGCCGCGCTGGGCCTCATCGACCGCGTCCGGGATTGATCACTTCTGGCAGACCGGGCACCAGAACACGTTTCGGCCCTCCAGCACCTCCGTGCGGATCGGGCCGCCGCACACCCGGCACGCATCGCCGGCGCGCCGGTACACATACGTCCGCGGCCGCCCGGGCCGGTACGACGGCGCACCGTGGTCGTGTTCGGGCAGCACCACGACGATCTTGCCGCGACGCAGCCCGACCTTCATCAACGCCACCAGGTCGGTCCACGCCGCGTCGAACTCCGCCTCGCCGATCTCCCGCCCGGGCCGGAACGGATCGATGCGGTGGCGGAACAGCAGCTCGCTGCGGTAGACGTTGCCCACGCCGGCGATGACGGTCTGGTCCATCAATAGCGCGCCAATGGGCCTGCGCGACTTGGCGATTCGCGCCCACGCCCACGCCGGGTCGGCGTCGCTGCGCAACGGGTCGGGGCCGAGCCTGGCCAGGATGGCGCTGACCTGTCCCTCGTCGAGGAGTTCGCACACCGTCGCGCCGCGCAAATCGGTGCCGTAGTCGGCGCCGACCATCCGCATCCGCACCTGCCCCACCGGTTCGGGTAGCGGCGCGCCGTCGGGACGCTCCCACTCGGTGAACGCGCCGTAGAGGCCCAGATGCACGTGCACGATCGGGCCGCCTCGAGAGGGCTCGTAGTGATGAAACAGGTGCTTGCCCCACACGCTGGTGCGGCGCAGCACCCGGCCGTCCACCACGGCCGCCTCCGCGGCGAACCGGCCCTGCGGGCTGGACACCGCGACCGGCGTTCCGCCGTATCGGCGCTGATGCAGCCGGGCCAGCCGGTGCAGGGTGTGCCCCTCGGGCACCTTCAGCCCTGGGCGCCGGGCACCGGCGGCACCTGGTGGGTGCGTTCGTACTCGGCAAGGATGTCGATACGGCGTTGGTGGCGTGCGGCTTTCGACCACTGCGCGCTCAGAAAGGCGTCGACGATCGCCAGCGCCTCGACCACGGTGTGCATGCGGCCACCGATGCCGATCAGCTGCGCGTTGTTGTGCTCGCGGGCCAGCGTCGCGGTCTCGACGCTCCACGCCAACGCGCACCGGGCCCCCGGCACCTTGTTGGCCGCGATCTGCTCACCGTTGCCCGATCCGCCCAGCACGATGCCCAGGCTGTCCGGGTCGGCCACGGTGCGCGTCGCGGCGGCGATGCAGAACGCCGGGTAGTCGTCCTCGGCGTCGTACGTGAACGCGCCGCAATCGATCGGCTCGTGCCCGGCTTCCTTCAGGTGGGCGACGATGTGCTGCTTGAGCTCGAATCCGGCGTGGTCAGAGCCGAGGTAGACGCGCATGCCCGCAATCCTTACACAGCGGGTCGCCGCCTA
Source organism: Mycobacterium terramassiliense (assembly GCF_900157385.1). Lineage (GTDB taxonomy): Bacteria > Actinomycetota > Actinomycetes > Mycobacteriales > Mycobacteriaceae > Mycobacterium > Mycobacterium terramassiliense. The sequence goes on along the minus strand of NZ_LT717701.1, from coordinate 2,358,824 downwards.
GCGATCTAGTCGAATTCGGGCTTCTCCGTGCGGGTCCGCTTGAGTTCGAAGAAGTGCGGGTAGGACGCGAAGGTCACCGAGGCATCCCACAGCTTGCCGGCTTCCTCGCCGCGCGGGATCTTCGACAGCACCGGCCCGAAGAACGCGACCCCGTTGACGTGGATGGTCGGCGTGCCGACGTCGTCGCCGACGGCGTCCATCCCGGCGTGGTGGCTCTTGCGCAACGCCTCGTCATAGTCTTCGCTGTGCGCGGCCTCGGCGAGCTCCGCGGGCAGGCCGGCGTCGGCCAGCGACAGCTTGATGACCTCCTCGAGGTTCTTGTTGTCCTCGTTGTGAATCCGGGTGCCCATCGCGGTGTACAGCGGGTCCAGGACCTTGGCGCCATGGGCCTGTTCGGCGGCGATGGCCACCCGCACCGGCCCCCACGCGTGCTTCATCATTTCGCGGTACTTGTCGTTCAGGCCTTCGCGGTTCTCGTTGAGGATCGCGAGGCTCATGACGTGGAAGTGCACCTCGATGTCGCGCACCTTCTCGACCTCGAGGATCCACCGCGACGTGATCCAGCACCACGGGCACAGCGGATCGAACCAGAAGTCGGCTCGGTTCTTCTCGGGCATAGCGCAGTCCTTTCGTCGGTCAAGACACCTTCAGGCACAACCGTAGGCCGCTCCCGGGTGTTCCCGTCCTGCTCGGCACGTAAGTTGGACGCGTGGTCCTTCCTAACCTCACCCGCGACCAGGCCGTCGAACGCGCCGCCCTGATCACCGTCGACAGCTACCAGATCCACCTGGACGTCACCGACGGCAAGGGCGCGCCCGGCGAACGTACCTTCCGCTCCACCACGACCGTCGTGTTCGACGCGCTGCCCGGCGCCGACACGTACATCGACCTCGCCGCCGAGACGGTGCGTGGCGCCACCCTCAACGGCCGCGAACTCGACGTGTCCGGGTACGAGGAATCGACCGGCATCCCGCTGCGTGGGCTCGAGCAGCGGAACACGCTCGTCGTCGACGCCGACTGCCGCTACTCCAACACCGGCGAGGGACTGCACCGCTTCGTCGACCCGGTCGACGACGAGGCCTACCTGTATTCGCAATTCGAAACCGCCGACGCCAAGCGCATGTTCGCCTGCTTCGACCAGCCCGATCTCAAAGCGACTTTCGAGGTGCGGGTCGTCGCCCCCAAGCACTGGAAGGTGATTTCCAACGGCGCCCCCGAGTCGGTCCGCGACGGGGTGCACACGTTCGCCGCCACGCCGCGGATGAGCACCTACCTGGTGGCCCTGATCGCCGGCCCGTACGCCGAATGGAAGGACTCCTACACCGACGAGCACGGCGAGATCCCGCTGGGCATCTACTGCCGCGCCTCGTTGGCCCCGCACATGGACGCCGAGCGGTTGTTCACCCAAACCAAGCAGGGATTTGGGTTCTACCACAAGAACTTTGGCTTGCCGTACGCGTTCGGCAAGTATGACCAGCTGTTCGTCCCGGAATTCAACGCCGGAGCCATGGAGAACGCGGGGGCGGTCACCTTCCTCGAGGACTACGTGTTCCGCAGCAAGGTCACCCGCGCCTCCTACGAGCGGCGCGCCGAGACGGTGCTGCACGAGATGGCGCACATGTGGTTCGGGGACCTGGTGACCATGACGTGGTGGGACGATTTGTGGCTCAACGAGTCGTTCGCGACCTTCGCGTCGGTGTTGTGTCAAAGCGAGGCAACCGAATTCACCGAGGCCTGGACGACGTTCGCCACCGTCGAAAAGTCGTGGGCGTACCGCCAGGACCAGTTGCCGTCGACGCATCCGATCGCCGCGGAGATCCCCGACCTGGCCGCCGTCGAGGTGAACTTCGACGGAATCACGTACGCCAAGGGCGCTTCGGTGCTCAAGCAGCTCGTCGCCTACGTCGGGCTGGAGCAGTTCCTGGCCGGGCTGCGCGACTACTTCCGCACCCACGCCTACGGCAATGCCACGTTCGACGACCTGATCGCCGCGCTGGAGCAGGCGTCCGGCCGCGACCTGTCCGACTGGGGCCGGCAGTGGCTGAAGACCACCGGGCTCAACACGCTGCGACCCGAATTCGACGTCGACGCCGACGGCAAGTTCACCCGGTTCGTCGTGCGACAAAGCGGCGCCGAGCCCGGTGCGGGTGAGACGCGGGTGCATCGGCTGGCCATCGGCATCTACGACGACGGTGATGCAAGCGGCAAGCTGGTGCGGGTGCACCGCGAAGAGCTCGACGTCGAGGGACCACAGACGGAAGTCCCTGCACTGGTGGGGGTTTCGCGCGGCAAACTGATCCTGGTCAACGACGACGACCTGACCTATTGCTCGCTGCGCCTCGACACCCAGTCGCTGCAGACCGCGCTCGAGCGCATCGCCGACATCGCCGAGCCGCTGCCCCGCTCGCTGGTGTGGTCGGCGGCGTGGGAGATGACCCGCGAGGCCGAGCTGCGCGCCCGCGACTTCGTGGCATTGGTCGCCGGCGGCGTGCAGGCCGAAACCGAGGTGGGGGTGCTGCAACGGCTGCTGATGCAGGCACAGACCGCGCTGGCGTCCTACGCCGAGCCGGGCTGGGCGCGGGAGCACGGCTGGCCGCAATTCGCCGACCGGCTGCTGGAGCTGGCGCGCGCGGCGCAACCCGGATCCGACCACCAGCTGGCGTTCGTCAACACGCTGTGCACGTCGGTGCTGTCGACGCGGCACGTCGTGGTGCTGGCCGACCTGCTCGATCACGACCCCGCCGAGCTGGGGTTGGCCGGCCTGGAGATCGACACCGACCTGCGCTGGCGGCTGGTGACGGCGCTGGCCGCCGCCGGCGAGATCGACGCCGACGGGCTCCCGACGCCGTTCATCGACGCCGAGGTGCAGCGCGACCCGACCGCCGCCGGAAGGCGCCACGGCGCCCAGGCGGCGGCGGCCCGGCCGCAGCTGCGGGTGAAGGAGCAGGCCTGGACGACGGTGGTCGAGGACGACACCCTGGCCAACATCACGGCGCGCTCGATGATCGCCGGCATCGCGCCGCCCGGGCAGCACGAGCTGCTCAAGCCGTTCACCGCGCGCTACTTCGACGCGATCGCCGGAGTCTGGGCGCGGCGATCCAGCGAGGTCGCCCAGACGGTGGTGATCGGCCTGTACCCCCACTGGGACATCAGCGAGGCCGGCATCGCGGCCGCCGACGAGTTCCTCGGCGATCCTGACATTCCGCCGGCCCTGCGGCGCCTGGTGCTGGAAGGCCAGGCCGGCGTCAAGCGGTCGCTGAACGCCCGAAAGTTCGACGCCGCCGGCTAACGCCACCCGCGAGCGTGCGTGTCTGTACGACGACACGCCGTAAAGCCCGGCATTCCGCGCACCCTCGCGCGTTCCGGGCGCACCCGGTCAGGCCGGAGAGATCCCGGAGCTGAGCACGCGGATCGCGCTGACCAACCCGTCGACCAGGTGGCCCTGCTCGAACGCCGACGAGGCGGCGGCCACGCCGAGCGGCGCGGCCGACTCGGCGCCGCGGCCCCGGACCGCCGAGCCGTAGACCACCTCGATGGCGGACTGGTCGGGGGAAACCGCGAGCAACACCGCGTTGTCGGGCGTCGGCACGTGGGCCAGGATTTCGCGGGCCCGCGCGGCGGTGTCGCTACCCAGGTCACCCAGGTAGATGGCGAACCGCGCCCGCGACGCGCGCGAGGCGTACTTCAGCGCGTCGTCGATGGCGACCAGGTCCTTGGTCGGGAACGGGTAGTGCACCGAAAGCTCGCCGGGCTCGGTCACGCCCGAGACTCGTCCGCTGGTGGTGATCGCCGACCCCCGGGGCAGCTCGCTGGGCTCGATCGTCGCAACTTCACCACGTGCCACTGGCGCCACCTCCAACCGAGAACTCCGCGGCACCGTGTCCGCCGTGCGCGCCGCCGACGTCCTCGTCGGTCGCGGCCCACAAAATCGGCGGGTGGGTCCACTTCTCCGACATCGTGTAGGTCGCTGGGTGGGGTCCCTTATGCCGCCAGATCAGCAGGGACAGCACGACCACCAGCGCCAGCGGGATTCCGATGAAGTACAGGTGAATCTCTGCAGGGCTCACGACGCAAACCGTATCCCACCGGGTGAGCTACCCGCACACTCGGACACGGGATTGTTCAGGCCGCCCCTTCGCCGAGGTACCGGGCCCAGGCCGGGTCCAGTTCCTTGACCGTCGACAGCAGTCGCCAGTGCTGCCCCGTCGGCGGCAGGGGCGCCCGGCGCAGGGCCCAGCCCAGCTCGGCGAGCAGCTTGTCGCCCTTGCGGTGGTTGCAGGTCGAACAGCACGCGACGCAGTTTTCCCAGGAGTGGTCGCCGCCGCGGCTGCGGGGTACCACGTGGTCGACGGTGTCGGCCTTGGCCCCGCAGTAGGCGCAGCAGAAGCGGTCGCGGTGCATCAGGGCCGCGCGGGTCATCGGCACGCGGGCCCGGTACGGAACCCGCACGTAGGACCGCAGCTGGATCACCGACGGCACCACGATCGACCTGGTCGCGGAGTGGATGACCGGCCCCGCCGGGTCGTCGTGCACCACGTCGGCCTTGCCGCAGATGACCATGACGATGGCCCGCCGCATCGGCAGCGCGGTCAGCGGCTCGTAGGTGGAATTCAGCAGCAACACCCGTCGGCGGCTCCAGATCGAGGCGCTCTCGTGGCGCGTGGGCGGATGGGTATCGACGCTATGCAGGCACGACGCGGTTGGGGGCCCGGTCAACCCTGCCGCGGCACCGGTACTGCGGTGGCTGCGGCGTCTCTTGCCATGCGCCATAGATCCTCCGCGGATAGTCCACCATGATTCGCCGCCAAACGCACCCTTATTGCTGGTGCGCGCCGTGTCTTTCCGGTGAACAGCAGGGTAGGCCCGGCCTCGCCGCCGAGGCGATGCACCACAATGGAGGCGATGGATCAGGTGAGCTTTTACGACGCTGTCGGCGGTGCCGAAACCTTCAATGCGATCGTGTCGCGGTTTTACGCGCAGGTGCCGGAGGACGAGATTCTCAGTCAGCTGTATCCCGCGGACGACCTCGCGGGCGCCGAGGAGCGCCTGCGGATGTTCCTCGAGCAGTACTGGGGCGGCCCGCGCACCTATTCCGAGCGGCGCGGGCATCCGCGGCTGCGGATGCGGCACGCCCCGTTCCGGATCACCCCCATCGAGCGCGACGCCTGGCTGCGATGCATGCACACCGCGGTCGCGTCCATCGATTCGGAAACCCTGGACGACGAGCACCGGCGCGAGTTGCTCGACTACCTGGAGATGGCCGCCCACTCACTGGTCAATTCATCCTTCTGATTGCGAACCGAACGGAGCAACATGAGCCACGAGCCGTGGTGGTCAAGCGCGGTCTTTTACCAGGTCTATCCGCGGTCGTTCGCCGACAGCGACGGTGACGGGATCGGCGACCTCGACGGCCTGACCGCCCGGCTGGAACACCTGACGTACCTGGGTGTCGACGCGATCTGGTTGAACCCGGTGACCGTCTCGCCGATGGCCGACCACGGCTACGACGTGGCGGACCCGCGCGACATCGACCCGGTGTTCGGCGGGATGGCCGCCATCGAGCGATTGATCGCGGCGGCCCATCAGCGGGGCATCAAGATCACCATGGACGTGGTGCCCAACCACAGCAGTTCGCAGCACCCCTGGTTTCAGGCGGCGCTGGCCGCCGGCCCCGGCGCCGACGCGAGGGGGCGCTACTACTTTCGCGACGGCCGCGGTCCCCTCGGCGAGCTGCCCCCGAACAACTGGACGTCGGTGTTCGGCGGGCCGGCGTGGACGCGGATCGTCGAACCAGACGGCAATCCCGGCCAGTGGTATCTGCATCTGTTCGACGCCGAGCAACCGGACCTGAACTGGGAACATCCCGACGTCTTCGACGACTTCGAGAAGACGCTGCGCTTCTGGCTGGAACGCGGCGTGGACGGCTTCCGCATCGACGTCGCGCACGGGATGGCCAAGCCGTCGGACCTGCCCGACGCGAAGGACGACGTCAAGGTGCTGAGCCACAGCGATGACGATCCGCGCTTCAACCACCCGAGCGTGCACGAGATCCACCGCGGCATCCGCGCGATCGTCGACGACTATCCCGGGGCGGTGACCATCGGTGAGGTGTGGGTCATGGACAACGCCCGCTGGGCCGAGTATCTGCGGGCCGACGAGCTGCATCTGGGCTTCAACTTCCGGCTGACCAAGATCGACTTCGACGCGACCGCGATCCACGACGCGATCGACAACTCGCTGGCCGCCACGGCCCTCGAGAACGCCACCCCCACGTGGACGCTGTCCAACCACGACGTGGGCCGCGAGGTCACCCGGTACGGCGGCGGCGAGGCCGGGCTGCGCCGGGCGCGGGCCATGGCGATGGTGATGCTCGCGCTGCCGGGCGCGGTGTTCGTCTACAACGGTGAGGAATTGGGGCTGCCCGACGTCCTGGACCTGCCCGAGGAGGTGTTGCAGGACCCGACGTGGGAGCGCTCCGGGCATACCGAACGCGGCCGCGACAGGTGCCGTGTCCCGATTCCGTGGTCGGGCGAGGCGCCACCGTTCGGGTTCTCGACCACCGCCGACACCTGGCTGCCGATGCCCGCGGACTGGGCGGCGCTCACCGTCGAAAAGCAGCGTGAGGACCCCGACTCGATGCTGTCGTTCTTTCGGCGGGCGCTGAAAATGCGCAGGGACCGTTGCGAATTCGCCGGTGGCGGCCTGGATTGGCAGGCGGCGACGCGGGACACCCTGATTTTCCGGCGCCGCGGCGGGGGCCTGGTGTGTGCCCTGAATGCCGGCCGCCGAGCGATGGCGTTGCCACCAGGAGAGCTGATCTTGGCCAGCGCGCCGTTGGTTGACGGCAAACTGCCGCCCGACGCGGCGGCCTGGCTGGTCTGACCCGCAAGCCTGTCAACGCAACAGCAGCGCCGCGTGAGCGCGGCGCCGGTACACCGAGCCGAACCTGGCGTCGATCCGCAGCCACGACGGCGATATCCGCACCCGCACCAGCTCGTCGGCGGCGGCGCCCTCGGCGGGCGGCTGCGGCAGGAAACCCATTGCGGTCAAGGCGAACACGCAGCGCATCGGAAGCCCGACGCTGACGCCGGCCGAGCTGACCCGAATGACCTCCTGGTCGAGCAGCGAGACCGGCGGGCCGTGCGAACTCCCGCCCTCCTTGGCGAGTCGCGCGCCGCGCTGCGCCAGGTCCAGCAGCACCTGGGCCGGCAGGTCTTCGAGGTGAGTGAACCCTGATTCGGGCGGCAGCGCGCCCCGCCACGCCGAGTCCATCGCGAAGCCCGGATCGACATAACCCGAGGCGTCCATCGCCGACAGGCCGCGCGCCAGCGCGTCCGCGGCCACCGACAAATCGTCGGGCCGCACCGTGCCGACGACCACCCGGCTGGCCAGCACATCGAAACCCGTTGCCACCCAAGCGGTCAGCAGCCCGGGCGACCGGGCCCGCAGCCGGACGACCGCGGCGTCGTCGAGGCGGATTGCGTGATCGACGAACGTGGCCAGGTCCCCGCGGTGCGCGGCGTCGCGCAACCACACTCCGCGCTCGCCCGTTATTCCCTCAGCCATCGCTGCAGATACTCCCGATGGTGCGGCGAGAGTCGCACCAGCCGCTGCTCCTCGATATGGACGGCGGCCAGTTGCGTCTCGGCGATGACGGCGGGCTTCGACGCCGGGTCGGCATTGACCGATCGCACGTCATAGCCCAGCGTGAAGTCCACCGTCCGCACCTTTTTGGTCCAGATGGTCACCTGCAGAGGCGAATCGGTCAACCGCAGCTGCCCCCGATAGGTGACCCGCACGTCGGCGATCAGCAGCCCGATGGTGGTGATGTCGGCCGCGAACGGCTCCTGGAGGAAGAGCACCCGCGCCTCCTCGAGGATGGTGACCATGGTGGCGTGATTGATGTGCTGGTACATGTCGATGTCCGACCAGCGCACCGGCACCGGCGCGACGTACCCGACGCTCAACTCGACGAGCCTCGTCCGCTGGTGCGGGTCATGCGGCGAATCTGGCGCGCCGCCACCGACAGCGTCGCCAGATCCTTTGCGCCGCTTTCCTGAATCTCGCCGAGCGTGCGGCGCGCCCGTTCCACCCGCGACGCGCTCATCTGTTCCCACTCACCGATCTTCTCCTCGCCGCTTTCGTCGGGCTCTCCGACGGCGAGCACGTCGAAGGTCAGCGACCGCAGCGAGGCGTAGATGTCGTCACGAATCGCCAAGCGCGCCAGCGATTGCCAGCGGTCATGCCGGGGCAGCTCGGAGACCGCGGTCAGCAGGCCGTCGGTGCCGAGCCGGTCCATCAGGGCGAAATAGGTGTCCGCGACGTCGGCGGTCTCGATCTCGGTGATGTCACCGACGTCGATGATGTCGAGCAGGCTGAAGCGATACAGGCCCGCGGCGACCATGTACGCCAGGTCTTCCGGCGTGCCCTGCGACGCGAACTCGGCCGCCTCCTTTTCGACGATCGCCTTGTCATCTCCGCGCAGCCACTCCGACATGCGCGGCGTGAGTTCCTTGACCTTCGCGGCGAATCGGTTGATTTCGGCGCCCACGGCCAGCGGTTGTGGACGGTAGTTGAGCAGCCAGCGGCCGGCGCGGTCGATCAGCCGCCGGGTATCCAGCGTGAGGCGGTCCGACAGCGCCACGGGGATGTCCGCCGCGCGGATGTTCCGCCAGATCTCGCTCACCCCGAAGATGGCGTCGGTGGCGACGTAGGTGCGCACGGCGTCGATCGGACCGACGCCGACGTCTTCGGTGATCCGGAACGCGTAGCTGATACCCGCGGCGTCGACCAGATCGTTGATCAGCATGGTGGTGACGATTTCCCGGCGCAGCTGGTGGGTCCGGATCTCCGGGGTGAACCGTTGGCGCAGCGGCTTCGGGAAGTACAGCGGCAGCCGGGACGCGAAGACGTCCTGCTCCGGCAGCTCGGTGGTCAGCATGTCCTCTTTGAGCGCCAGCTTGACGTGGGCCATCAGGGTGCACAGCTCGGGAGAGGTGAGCCCGATGCCGACGTCGGTGCGCCGGTGGATCTCCTTTTCCGACGGCAGCGCCTCCAATTCCCGGTTGAGGCCGCGGTCTTCGAGATACTTGATCTGCATCGCGTGCACGGGCAACAGGCTGGCCGCGTTGGCGCGGCTGGTGCCGATGAGGTCGTTCTGGTCCTCGTTGTCATTGAGCACGAGCCGCGCGACCTCGTCGGTCATCGACTCCAGCAGCTCCTTGCGCTCCTCGGCCCGGACCTTGCCCGCGGTGACCAGCGAGTCGATCAGGATCTTGATGTTGACCTCGTGGTCGGAACAGTCCACGCCGGCGGAGTTGTCCATCGCGTCGGTGTTGATGCGCCCGCCGGACAGGTCGAACTCGACGCGCCCAAGCGCCGTCACGCCGAGGTTGCCGCCCTCGCCGATCACCTTGGCGCGCACTTGGTTTGCGTTCACCCGCACCGGGTCGTTGGCGCGGTCGCCGACGTCGGCGTCGGATTCCGATTCGGCCTTGATGTAGGTGCCGATGCCGCCGTTGAACAACAGGTCGACCGGCGCCTGCAGGATCGCCTTGATCAGGTCGGGCGGCGACATTTCGGTGGCCCCCTCTTCCGCGCCGTGGATGCCGAGGGCGTCGCGGACCTGCGGGCTGACCGGAATCGCCTTGTGCTCGCGGCTGTATACCCCGCCGCCCTCGCTGATCAGCGACTTGTCGTAGTCGTCCCAGCTGGACCGCGGCAGCTCGAACATCCGCTGGCGCTCGCGCCACGACGACGCCGCATCGGGGGCGGGGTCGAGGAAGATGTGCCGGTGGTCGAACGCGGCGAGCAGCCTGATGTGCTCGCTGAGCAGCATGCCGTTGCCGAACACGTCGCCGCTCATGTCGCCCACGCCGACGACGGTGAAGTCCTCGGTCTGGGTGTCGACGCCCATCTCCCGGAAGTGGCGTTTGACGGCCTCCCACGCGCCCTTGGCGGTGATGCCCATGGCCTTGTGGTCGTAGCCCACCGATCCGCCGGACGCGAACGCGTCGCCCAGCCAGAACCCGTAGGACTTGGCGACGTCGTTGGCGATGTCGGAGAACGTGGCGGTGCCCTTGTCCGCGGCCACCACCAGGTAGGCGTCGTCGCCGTCGCGGCGTATCACCTCCGGCGGTGGGCTGACCTTTTTCGTTGCGTGGTCGACGTTGTCGGTGACGTCGAGGAGGCCTGAGATGAACAACTGATAGCAGGCGACGCCCTCGGCACGGCTGGCGTCGCGGTCGGCGGCGGGTTCACCGGAGGGCAGCGGCGGGCGCTTGACGACGAAGCCACCCTTGGCCCCGACCGGCACGATCACGGCGTTCTTCACCGCTTGCGCCTTGACCAGGCCCAGGATCTCGGTGCGGAAATCGTCGCGGCGGTCCGACCACCGCAGGCCCCCGCGGGCCACCGGGCCGAACCGCAGGTGCACCCCTTCCACGCGGGGTGAGTACACGAAGATCTCGTATTTGGGCCGCGGCAGCGGAAGCTCGTCGATCAGCTGCGCATCGAGCTTGAGCGCCAACACATTACGGGCCCGGGCCGAGCCCGCGCGCGTCACAAAGTAATTGGTGCGCAAGGTGGCCTGAACCAGCGACGCGAACGCGCGCAGGATGCGGTCGGTGTCCAGGCTCACCAAGGCGTCGATGTCGGCGGCGACGGCGGCGGCGGCCGCCTGCGCGTCGCGGCTGGTCGGCGATCCCGACACCCTGGGGTCGAACAGCGCCTCGAACAACGTGACCAGGGAGCGCACGGTCGACGGGTGGTCGTTGAGCACCGATTCGATGTAGGACTGGCTGTACGGAAAACCGGCCTGCCGCAAGTATTTCGCGTAAGCGCGGATCAGCACCACCTGCTGCCAGGTCAGCCTCGCCCGCATCACCAGCTCGTTGAACCGGTCGATCTCGACGCGGCCCTGCCAGATGGCGGTGACCGCTTCGGCGAATCGCTCTGCGGTGGAGTTACGTTCGGCCGTCGTCGTGGCAAACGGGATCGTCGGATGCGGCTGGATCTTGAACTGGTAGATCCACACCGGCAGCCCGTCCGGTCGGGTGACGGTGAACGGCCGCTCCTCGAGCACGACGACGCCCATGCTCTGCAGCATCGGCAGCAGCTGGCTCAGTGACGCGGTGTGCCCGCCGAGGAACCAGGTCAGCTGGGCGGCGCCGTCCTCGCCGCGGTCGGAGAACACCAACTTGACCGAATCATCGGACAGCTCGTTGATGATCGCGATGTGCTCGATGGCATCCTCGGGTGCGACGGCCTGCTTGTAGACCTCGGAGAAGGCGGTGGCGTAATGCTCGGCGTCGGCGTGCGCGGGTGTGCCCATCGCGGTGGCGGCGATCAGGCGGTCCCCCCAGGTCCGTGCCGCCTCGCTCAGCAGCCCCTGGATCCGCACGCGGGTGTCTTCCGAAACGTTCACCGGGGCATCGGATTCGGGCAACCGGACCATGAAATGCATGAGCGCCCAAGGCGATTCGCTGACCCGAGCGGTGAATTCCAGCCGGGTCCCGCCGAACTCGCGGACCAGGATGTCTTCGATCTGCAACCGCACCGGCGTGGTATAGCGGTCGCGGGGCACGTAGACCAGGCACGAGACGAAGTATTGGAGCCGGTCGGCCCGCAGGAACAGCAACGCGCGCCGCTGGGATCCCAGATCCACCACCGCCTTGGCCATCGCCAGCAGCCGTTCGGCGCTGAGCGTGAACAGCTCCGAACGCGGGACGGTCTGGATGACGTCGAGCAGCAGCTGGCCCGGATGGATGGGGTCGTCGTCGGCCATCGTGAGCGCTTCGCGGACCCGGCGCGAAATCATCGGGATTTCCAGGACGTCGGCGTTCATGGCGGCGACGGTGAACAGCCCGACGAGGCGGTGCTCGCTAACGGCGTCCCCGTCGCCCTTTTCGCGAACGGCGATCGCGTACGGGTAGGCGCCGTAGCGCAGGTAGCTGCCGACGACGGACTGGGCCAAGACCAGCAGGTGGTCGTCGTCGGTCAACCGGGGCCGCGAGCCGGTGCGCGTGCGCAGCACCCCGAGGCCGGGTGATCCGTCCGGGGACACCCGGGTGTCGTGCACGCGGCAACGTTGGTAGCCCAGCAGCAGGAAGTTTCCGTCGGCCAGCCAGCGCAGCAGCTCCGCGACGTCCTCGCGGTCGGGCGCCGCATAGCGGTGGTCGGCGTTGGCCGCGACGGCCGCTTGCAGATTGGCCAGGGCGGCGATCATCGCCGCGGCGTCCGTGGCGACCTGCTCGACGTCCGTCAGCACCTTGGGCAGCAGCCGCTCCACCTCGGCGAGGGCCTTGCCGTCGACCGACGGCGACAGCGGGACGTATATCCAGGCCTCGCCGTCGAATTGCGACGTGCCGGGCGCTTTGGGTTCGACGCTGAGCAGGTCCCCGTTCGAGTCCCGATGGACGTCGAAGACCGGGGTCATGATGCCGCCGTAGCCGACCCCGAGCCGGTGCAGCAGCACCGTGACGGAGTCCAGCAGCATGCTGCCGTGGGCGGTGACGACCTGCAGGGCGGGCCCGAATCCCGCGGGATCGTCGGCCGGGTGGACGCACACGCAGCTGCCGCGCTCGGGGCGGCACTCGCCGAGCCGATAGTGGGCGCGCAGCATGGCGGGGGTCACCAGGGCCGCGGGGTCGATGCGATCGGATCCTGCGGCGCCCGGTTCGTCGCCGCGCGGACCGCGGTAGCTCTCGATGTAGGCATTCGCGATCCAGTCGGGAACGTCGTCACTCTTGCTGAACGTGGTCCACGGCTTGAAGTCCTGCTTGGCACCGGGATCGATCGCCATGCCGATTGCTCCCAACTCGCATCGTCGCGGGGTGTGCGTCCGGTCGCCCCGCTGCTTAACGGGGCAGCCCTGACACTAGTCGCGGGTCAGCTTGCGGTGGGTCACTCTGTGCGGCCTGGCGGCATCGACGCCGAGCCGTTCCACCTTGTTCTCCTCGTACGCCCCGAAGTTGCCCTCGAACCAGAACCACTTGGCCTCGTTGTCGTCGTCGCCTTCCCACGCGAGGATGTGCGTGCACGTGCGGTCCAGGAACCAGCGGTCGTGCGAAATCACCACGGCGCAACCGGGAAACTTCTCCAGCGCGTTCTCCAGCGAGCTCAGCGTCTCGACGTCCAGGTCGTTGGTCGGCTCGTCGAGCAGGATGAGGTTGCCGCCCTCCTTCAGCGTGAGCGCGAGGTTCAGCCGGTTGCGCTCGCCGCCGGACAGCACACCGGCCGGCTTCTGCTGGTCGGGGCCTTTGAACCCGAACGCCGACACATACGCCCGCGATGGGATCTCGTTCTGGCCGACCTCGATGTAGTCCAGCCCGTCGGAGACCACTTCCCACACCGTTTTCTTGGGGTCGATCCCGGAACGGGTCTGGTCCACGTAGCTCAGCTTGACGGTCTCCCCGACCTTGACCGTGCCGCTGTCCGGCTGCTCGAGCCCGACAATGGTTTTGAACAGCGTGGTCTTGCCGACCCCGTTGGGGCCGATGACCCCGACGATGCCGTTGCGCGGCAGGGTGAACGACAGGTCCTTGATCAGGGTGCGACCGTCGTAGCCCTTGTCGAGGTGATGCACCTCGACGACGACGTTGCCCAGCCGCGGCCCGACCGGGATCTGGATTTCCTCGAAGTCGAGCTTGCGCGTCTTCTCGGCCTCGGCGGCCATCTCCTCGTAGCGCTGCAGGCGGGCCTTGCTCTTGGCCTGGCGCGCCTTGGCCCCCGACCGGACCCAGGCCAGCTCCTCGGTCAGCCGCTTTTGCAGCTTGGCGTCCTTACGGCCCTGCACCGAAAGCCGCTCGGCCTTTTTCTCCAGGTAGGTCGAGTAGTTGCCCTCGTAGGGGTAGGCGCGGCCGCGGTCGAGCTCGAGGATCCACTCGGCGACGTTGTCCAGGAAGTACCGGTCGTGGGTCACCGCCAGGATGGCGCCCGGGTAGGCGGCCAGGTGCTGTTCGAGCCACTGCACGCTTTCGGCGTCCAAGTGGTTGGTCGGCTCGTCGAGCAGCAGCAGGTCCGGCTTGGACAACAGCAGCTTGCACAGCGCCACGCGGCGGCGCTCCCCACCGGACAGATTGGTGACCGGCTCGTCGGGCGGCGGGCAGCGCAGCGCGTCCATCGCCTGCTCCAGCTGGGAGTCGAGGTCCCACGCGTCGGCGTGGTCCAGTTCCTCCTGCAGCCGGCCCATCTCCTCCATCAGCTCGTCGGAGTAGTCGGTGGCCATCAATTCGGCGACCTCGTTGAAGCGGTCGAGCTTGACCTTGATGTCGCCCAGGCCCTCCTCGACGTTGCCGCGGACCGTCTTCTCCTCGTTCAGCGGCGGCTCCTGCTGCAGGATGCCGACGGTGGCATCGGTGGCCAGGAAGGCTTCGCCGTTGTTGGGCTTGTCCAGACCGGCCATGATCCGCAAGACGCTCGACTTGCCGGCGCCGTTGGGGCCGACGACACCGATCTTGGCTCCCGGGAAGAAGCTCAACGTGACGTCGTCCAGGATCACCTTGTCGCCGTGCGCCTTGCGGACCTTCTTCATCGTGTAGATGAACTCAGCCATGCCGCGGTTGTGCCTTTCTGGTCTTTGAGAGAGTTCTCGCGGACCATCCTAGGCACGGCGCGGCAGGCCGGATCCCGCAGCTAAGCCGACAGCGGCAGCGGCCCCGTTTCGGCGGCCTCACCGCTGTCGCCGGCGTCGGCGTCCTCACCAGCGGCGTCGGTCGCATCCGTCGCGGGCGTGGTGGCGTCGCCGGCCGTCGGGCCGATATAGCCGGGCCGCTCGATGCGCACGATCGCGCGGGACACATCGGGCCCGACGGAGGTCGCGCGCATCTCCAGCGACGAGCGGCGGTTGCCGTCCCGGTCTTCGTACTCGCTGGTGTAGACGTGGCCCACCACGATCACCGGTGCACCCTTGCCCAACGCGGCGCCCACGCCGGTGACGAGCTTGCCCCAGCAATTGACGTTGATGAACAGCGAGTTGCCTGGCTCCCAGCCGCCGTCGGCAGTGCGCCGCCGGGAGTTGCTGGCGACGCGGAACTTGATGACCTCTTGCGTGCCGACCTGTCGGCGCTCGGGGTTGTTGACGATGTGGCCGACCACGGTAAGCGAGGTTTCGAACATGGGCTGATCCCTTCTCGGTTGCATTTCTCTGGTGTGGTGACCATTGACCTCGTCGCTACCGACGCGCCGCGCGCCAAAGGGGCCTGAATCGGGCCCTCCCCGGCAGCCCCTGTGGATGGAGGCGGGACTGTGGATTAGTCAGGCCCCGAGCCGGGGTCGCCTCAACAAGGCGAATGCCCCGGCGTTTCCCCTCGCGCCAGTTCGGCCAGCATCGCGTTGTAGGCGGTCAGCTCGGCGTCGTCGTCCAGGTCGGCCGCCCGGTCCAGCCGCCGCGCGATGCGCCTGTCGCTGCGCGCCCACTGCACCAGCAACGCGATCATCACGACCACCAGCGGCACTTCGCCTGCCGCCCAGGCGATTCCACCGCCCAATCGCTGATCGCCGATCAGGTCGGTGTGCCAGGCAAGGCCCAGCGAGCGGTAGTAGTCGGCGCCGAGCACCTGGCGCGTGCCCATCAGCACCACCCCGAAGAACGCGTGCAGCGGCAGCGACGCGAACACCACGCCGACTTTGGCCAGCGGCGGGATGGGACGCGGTGTCGGGTCCACCCCGATGACGACCCAATAGAACAGGTAGCCGCTGAGCAGGAAGTGCGCGTTCATCGCCAGATGCCCGGCGTGGCTGCTCACGGTGGTGTCGAAGAGGTTGGACAGGTACAGCCCGTAAAAGCCGGCGACGAACAGCACCGTCGCGACCACCGGGTTGGTCAGGAACCGCGACAGGCGGCTGTGCAGCGCGGCCAGCAGCCACTCCCGCATGCCGGGCGGATCGCCGCGGCCGGCGGCGGGCAGCGCCCGCAGCGCCAGGGTGACCGGGGCGCCCAGCACCAGCAGAATCGGCACCGCCATGGACAGGCCCATGTGCGCGACCATGTGCATGCTGAACATCGCCGGCATGTACCGCCCGACGCCCGACGACGTGACGAACAGCAACGCCAGGCAGCCCAGCAGCCAGGCCACGGTCCGCCCCGGCGGCCAGCGATCGCCGCGGCGGCGCAACCGCACCACCCCCGCCACGTACAGCGCGGCGAGGACGATGGCGGCGGTGCCGAAGATCAGGTCGAAGCGCCAGTCGAACAGGATGCGCGCGACGGTGGGCGGGCCGTCGAAGTCGTAGCCGATCTCGGCTTCGGGAATCGTGGGCAACCGGCCCGGAGGCGGCGGCGGTGCCGTCCGGCCCAGCCCGACGGCGATGCCAAAGGTGAGGCCGAACACCGCGGCCTCGATCAGCGCCAGCCTGATCAGCGCCCTGCGCGCGCCCGGGTCGGCCTGCAACGCCGCCACCGCGGAGCGCCGCTGGCGCCACCCGAGCACCCCCAGCGTGCACAGCGCGACGAACTTGGCGACCACCAGCCGCCCGTAGCCGGTGGTCAGCAGGTCGGACGGCAGCACGCGCACCAGCGCGTTGACTGATCCGCTGAGCGCCATGGCGACCCAGCACCACAGCGCCACCGCCGAGAACCGCCGCGCCGCCAGCCCGGTGTGGTCGCCGTTGCGCAACGCGTGGGCGAGCAGCGCGAGCAGACCGCCCGCCCACAGGCTGGCGGCGACGAGGTGGATCAGCAGGCTGTTGGTCGCCAGGTCGTGCGAGCCGCCGGCCGACGAGTGACCGGTCAGCCCGAGCGGAAGCAGCGTCACCAACGACGCGGCGACCAGCACCGGCGTCCAGGACCAGCGCAGCACCGGCAGGCTCGCCAGCGTGACCACCGCCGCCAGGATCGCGGTCCAGCGCCAGGCCGAGGCGGTGTTGACCAGGCCGGCCAGCGACCAGATCGTGCCCGGGTCGAGGTCGGCCAGCCGGTGACCCGAGACGTCGGAGATGGTCAGCGGGACCAGCAGGGCCGCACACACCGCCCACGCGCCCGCGGCCACCGTCCCGACGCGAAGCGCGCGGTATCCGTCGGCGTCGAGCACCCCGCTGGCCTGCGGCGGCACCAGGAACGCCGCGCAGAGAAACGACCCGACGGCCAGAACCGCGGCGATCTCCCCCGCCGCCCGGATGAAGGGCAGCCCCAGGGTGGTTGCCGGGCCCGGATCGGGCAACCCGGTGGCCGACAGCGCGTCCGCCAGCGAGAGGGCGCCGATCCCAGCCGCCGTGCAGCCCGCCAGCCCGGCGACGCCGATCAGCAGTGGCCACACCCACGCGCGACGCGCGGCTACCTGCTGGTCGACCGTCATGCACCCAGCGTATTGGGCGCACCGCGCCTACCGAGTCTGGCTCTCCAGACGCGCTTTGGCCTCGCGGGCGACGAACTGCTTGCGCGCGATCCGCCCGACGTAGTCGGAATCATGCAAGATGTCCCGCATTTCCCGCCGGAAGGCGGTCCGTCGGTCGGCCAGATCGTCGGCGGGTTCGATCAAATCCTGGTCGACCACCACCTGATACGCGGTGGCAAACAGCAGCGTCGAAACCGATTCGCTGCTTCGGACGCGGGTCTGGGCGACGTGTTGCCGGCCCACCCCAAGTGCCAACGACGTCAACTCCTTTTGGGCGACACCGGCCGGCGCGTCGCGCAACACGTCGGCGACGATCTCGTACGCCTCGAAGAACACCCGCAACATGGCGTCCGACATCAACGGGCGCTTGGCGAACAGCATCGCCTCGATCTCGTCCCCGCCGGCGGCGACGTGCGCCTCCCAGTCGTCGTGCCACGTCAACTCTTCGGCGATGTGGTCCCGGAACGTCGCGGAGTCGGCGAAGTAGAAGTCGAACTTCAGCAGGTCCCGCAGCCGCATCGCCTGCGTCCAGAACGCCTCGACGCGATCGCTCTCCGCTCGCCTGGCGTAGGCGAGCGCGAGTTCGACGATCGAGGTCTCCAGGAAGGCGTGGATCACCGAGTTGCGGTAGAACGCCGCCGCGTGTTGCTCGTTGGGCCCGATGAGCCACACCGGCTCCCGACCGCCGTCGACGCGGGTGATGGGGTTCCCGTTGGACAGCGTGTCGACGGCGGTGAGCACCCCGTCGCGGGTGCGCAGCCGCAACGCGCTCGTCGACATCGGGTTGTGCTTGCGCTCGAGATAGTCCAGCGAGTCCTGCAGAGTGTGGTGCAGCTGGCCGAGCGTCAGCGCCGCGCCGCGGGTGGTCAGCAGCAGCGCGCACACCAAACCGGTCGCCGTCACCGGCGTCGCCTGCAAGATCCGCCACGCCACCTCGAACGACATCTTCTGCAGCGCAAGCCGTTTGGCGTCCGGATCCTGCGCGAGCGGCCCGTGCGGCGGTCCCAGGTACTGCCGCATCGAGACCGCTTCGGGGAAGCGGACGTAGATCTTGCCGTAGTTGCGTTCGCCCTGAGCCCTGATGAAGTTGTAGAGCCAGACGACGCCTTCGGGGGTTTTCTCGCCGCCGCGGGCGTAGGCCGCGTATTCGGCGGTCTCGTGCAGCTGGTCGAATCCGATCGACACCGGCTGCAGCAGGATGTCTTCGCTGCGGCCGTCGAGATACGCGTCGGCCACATAGGACAGCAGGCCGAGCTTGGGCGGCAACATCTTTCCGGTCCGCGAGCGCGTTCCTTCGATGGACCAGCTCAGGTTGAAGCGCTTCTCGACGATGTAGCCGACGTACTCGCGCAGCACGTACTTGTAGAGCGGGTCGCTGCCGATGTTGCGGCGGATGAAGATGACGCCGGAGCGGCGCAGCAGCGGCCCCATCACCCCGAACGACAGGTTGATGCCGGCGAACACGTGCACCGGCGGGAGCCGGTTCTCCTGCATCGCCACCGGCACCACCGCGCCGTCGATGTAGGAGCGGTGCGAGAACAGCAGCACCGCGGGATGGGTTTCCAGCCCGGCACGCATGGCCGCGATTTGATACTCGTCGTAGTCGATGTCGGGATCGAACCCTCGGCTGAGCGCCCTGCCGAGGACGCCGACGAGATCGACGGACACCCGGCTCCAGCCGGTGGCGAGTTCGTCGAGCATCTTCGCGGCTTCCTCGACGGTGGCGCCCGGGATCTTTTTCAGGCCCGCGCGAAACCGCGTGGAGGCCAGGATTTCCGGCTTGACGAGCCGCGGCGACTTGTATTGCGGTCCGAGGATGCGGTATTCGGCGCGTTCCAGCGCCAGGATGGCGCGCCGGGTGACGAAATGCGCGAAGTCGTGCTTGTGGTCGCCGACGGTGGTGTCGCGCCACTGCTGGCGCAGTTCGGAAACCTTGGCGGGCTCGCCGGCCACCACCCGCGCGCGTTGCGGATCGTCGCGCACGATGTGTCGTTGCTGACGCGGGTTGGGGTGGTAGGGATCCTGGCCGGGAAGCAGCCCGGCCAACTGGGCGAGCCTGCCGCGCTGGGCCGGCGGCAGCCAAAACACGCGCACCGGCACGACCGACCGGTCGTCGTTCGATTCGGACTCCAGCCGTTCGGCAAGCTCGGACAGCGCCGTCGGCGCCGCCCCCGGTTCCGGCAGCGCCGACACCTCGAAGGTGACCTCCGGGTTGCCGGCGCGCTGCTGGCCCACCCAGGCCATCACCAGCTCCCGCTCCACCGGCGAGGTCATGGACGCCAATATCAGCGAATCTTGGGCGGCGAGGATTGCGCTGACATCCGCGGCCGGTTTGGTCACGGCCGCCCTCGAGGCTGTTGCGCCTCACCGTCTTTCAGCGCGACTTCTGACGCGTTCGGGCTCGCCTTCGCCGGCTTTGCCTTAGGTGCGACCTTCTTCGTCGCCTTCTTGGCGGCAGCCTTCTTGGCGGGCGCTTTCTTCGCGGGAGCCTTTGCCTTCTGCGGGGTCGTCTTCGGCGCCTTCTTCGGGGCCTTCCTCGCCGCGTTCTTCCCGGCGTACAGATCGACCTCGGGCAGCTCGTCGACCGGCCAGTTGGCCAGCGTGTCCAGATACAGCTGCCGCACCTCCGCGATGCGCTCCGGTAGGTTCTCAATCGTCCAGTCCCGCACCGAGATTGGCGGGAACACCGCGATGTCAACGGTGCCGGGGTTGACGACGGTGGAGTTTCGGGCGGCGACGATCTCGGCGTTGCGGATGACGATCGGGACGATCGGGATTCCGGCCGCCATCGCGAGGCGGAACGGACCCTTTTTGAACGGCCCGACTTCGGTGGTGTCCACCCGGGTGCCTTCCGGGGCGATCACGATAGACAGCCCCTTGCGGGCCCGGTCTTCGACCTCGTGCATCGTCTCCACCGCCGCAGCGGGATCGTCCCGGTCGATGAACACGCCGTCGAGCAGCTTGCCGAGCGTGCCCATGATCGGGTCTTTCTGCAGCTCCTTCTTGCCCACGCCGATCCAGTTGTCGCGCACCAGGGCGCCGGCGATGACGGGGTCAACCTGGTTGCGGTGGTTGAAGATGAAGACCGCGGGACGCTGGGCGTTGAGGTTCTCCTCACCGATGACGTTGAGGTGCACCCCGGCGATCGCCAGCGACAGCTGGGAGAAGGTCGAGGTGAAAAAGTTCACGCCGCGTCGCCGGCTGCGGGTGAGCACGCCGATCCCCACCGCGCCGGCGGCGACGGGGAACATCGACCCGAAGCCGGCGAGCGTCCGGATCTGCCGCCGCAGCCCGAGGCGGCCCCGGCTGTCGAAACGCAGGATCGGCCAGCCGCGGCGCTTGGCCACCGCGGCCATCTTCCCCTCGGGGTTGGTCGGCCTGGGATTGCCGACCAAATACATCAGGGCGACGTCCTCGTCGCCGTCGGCGTAGAAGTAACTGTCCTTGAGGTCGATGCCGTTCTCGGCCGCAAAGCGTTGCACCGCAGCGGCTTTGCCCGGACCCCACAGGATCGGCTTCTGCACCCCGCCGGTGAGCATCCCGTCCTCGTTGGTCTCGAACTTGTTGGTGAGCATGTTGGAGATGCCGAGGAAGCGCGCCACCGGGTTGACCTGGATGGTCAGCGCCGAGGAGCTGAGCACCACGGTGTGGCCGCGGGCCACGTGGGCCCGCACCAGCTCGCGCATCTCCGGGTAGATCCGCGACTCGATCCGTTGGACGAACAGCCGCTCGCCGATCTCCTCCAGGTCGTCGAGCAGTCGCCCGGCCAGCGCGGCGGCCGCCTTGCCGATGAGGTCTTCGAATTCGATGCGGCCCAGGGTGTGGCTCAGGCCGGCCTGCACCATGCTGAGCAGCTCCCCCACCCCCATGTCGCGGCGGAGCAGCCGCTCCTGGGTCAGGATGACGGCGGTGAAGCCGGCGACCAGCGTCCCGTCCAGGTCGAAGAACGCACCGATCTTCGGCCCCGGTGGGCTGGCCATGATTTCGGCCACCGAGCCGGGCAGCCGCATGTCCTCCCCCGGCTTTGGGGTTCCGCGCTCCTGGGCGGCGCTCACGAGCCCGCCGCCGATCGCGACGAAACGGCCGGTTCGGTGAACGAGGCGGGCACCGCGCGCGGCGTCGGCTCGCCGGCCAGCGCGAGGATCTCGTCGAAGCCCTCCAGCAGGCACTGGGCGAACAACGCCTCGTTGCGCACCGCCGCCCGGTCGTAGCGCACGGTGATCGTGCACCAGCCGCCGCGGGAGATCAGCACCACCATCATCGCCACCCCGGGCAGCGGCCCGATTCCGTACTGGCGCAACACCTTTGCGCCGGCGATGTAGGTGTCTCCGGGATAGACGGGGACGTTGCTGGCCTGCACGTCCGAGCCGATGACCGAGCCGGTGAGGCCCTCCAGCACCGCCGTGGGCAACACGCTCAGCACCGGGGCGATCGATCCGACGATGTTCATGGCCGGCTCGTCACGCCGCTGCGTCATCTGGGCGCGGATCTTCTTCATCCGCGAGACGGGATCGGCGGTGCCCAGCGGCGCCGCGAGGTTGACGCCGGTGAACCGGTTGCCGCCGGCCGTGTCGGCGTCGGCCCGCAGGCTCACCGGCACCGCCATCGGCAGCGTGCTGATCGGCACGCCGAGCGCCGTGTGGTAGCGCCGCAGGGCGCCCGACAGCCCGGCGAGGTAGGCGTCGTTGATCGATCCGCCGCCGGCCTTGGCGGCCCTGTGCAGGTCGGCGAGCGGGATGTCGATCGCCTCGGTGCGGGAGGCCAGGCTGCGCCGGCGCAGCAGCGGCGACGGCTCGGCGGCGCGGTTCATCACCCGCATGCCGGACATGGCATAGCCGACGACTCCCCCGACCGTCGACACGGGATCGAGCACCGCCTTGCCGGCCGCCGACACCGCGCCCGCCACGGCGCCCACGACGCCGTTGACGACGGCGAACGGCAGGCGGTTGATGCCTTGGCGCATCAGGTCGTTGGGCGTCAAGTCCTGCGGAATGGGTTGCGGGGGCGTCGGCCTGGGCGGCGGGTCGCGCTCGAGGTCATAGATCTCGGCGAACATCTCGACGCCGCCCACGCCGTCGGTGACGGCGTGGCTGACGTGCAGCAGCGTCGCGGCCTTGCCTTCGGCCAGGCCTTCCACCAACGTGGCCGTCCAGAGCGGCCGCGAAATGTCCATCGGCGACTGCAGGATCACCTCGGCGAGGTCGAACACCTCCCGCAGCGTGCCGGAGCCGGACACGCGCACCCGTCGCACGTGGAAGTCCAGGTTGAAGTCGGGATCGATCACCCAACGCGGCGACGCCGTCGGCAGCGTCGGCACCACGACCTTTTGCCGCAGCCGCAGCACCCGCCGCGAGGCGTTCTCGAACCGGGTGCGAAACCGGTCCCAGTCCGGCGTCGCATCGAGAAGTTCGAGCGCCATGATCCCCGACCGGGTCCGGGGATTCGCTTCACCCCGATGCATCAGATAGTCGACGGGTCCGAGCTCGTCGGACAACTTAACGCTCCCGACGGACTCAGCCATGATGAACTCGACGCGCCAACGTTGTCACCGCCGACCAAGCCTCCTGCCTCGGAGCCGCGAACCGGATTGCAAACCCAACGCTAGTCGGGATGCCGCGGCGGTGAAAGGCGCGATCCGCTGCGCGAAACTTGGCGCCCGCTCAGCTGGCGGACGTGGCCGGCACCGGCACCGAGTCCATCAGCGGGTAGGCGCGGCGCCCGTAGACGACGCCCAGGAAGTCGGCGACGGCGTCGGCGGCCAGCCGCGATCGGACCGTCGGGGTGATGTCGAAGGCGTGGTGCGCGTTGGCGAGTTCGGCGTAGGCCACCGTCGCGGCCCCGGCGTCGCGCAGCGCCGCGCAGAAGGCGCGGGCCTGGCCGCTGGGCACCAGTTCGTCCTTCTCGCCGTGCAGCACGAAGAAGGGCGGGGCCTGGTTGTGCACGTAGCTGATCGGCGACGCCGACCGGAACCGGTCGGGGTTTTCGCTGTAGCGGGTCTTCAGGACGAACTGCTCGAGGAACGGCAGCATCAACTCGTGCATGTTCTCGGCGTCGGTGAAGTCGTAGACACCGTAATACGGGGCGACGGCCTGGACGGCGGTGTCGGCGCCCTCGAAGCCGGGCTGGAACGTCGGGTCGTTCGGGGTGAGCGCCGCCAGCGACGCGAGGTGCCCGCCCGCGGACCCGCCGGTGATCGCGATGAAGTCGGGATCGCCGCCGTAGTCGGCGATGTTCTCGCGGACCCACGCGATCGCCCTCTTCACGTCGATGAGGTGCGTCGGGAACGTACAGCGCGGGCTCTTGCTGTAGTTGATCGACACGCAGATCCAGCCGAGTTCGGCCATCCGGCTCATCAGCGTGTAGGCCTGCACTCGTTTGTCGCCGATCGCCCACGCGCCGCCGGGGACCTGGATCAGGACCGGTGCGCGGCGGCCGGGCGCCATGTCGTGACGCCGCCAGATGTCGAGCAGGTGTGCGACGCCGCCCGGACCGTAGGAGATGTCGGAGGTTTGCGCCGCGTAGCGTCGGTGCGGCCCGGGCCGGCGCAGCAGACTCCCGCGCGAGGCGCACTCGGTCTGGGCGCACGCCGGGTGGCGCACCTGGTCACGGAAGTCCGGCCCGAAGCACCCTTCGAGCGCGGCAGTGAGGGCCTGATCGGCCTTTTGCGCGGCCCACGAGGCGCCGACGCGGCCGATGGCCGGCGGCGTGACCCGCGACAACGCGTGGCCGGTGACCACGTGCGGGGGAAATTCCGTGGAGAGCCAGCCGGCGACCCAGCCGACCGCCGACGGCGAGCCACGCAGTAACAATGCGCCGGCTCGGCAGGTGTCCCTGGCGTCGGCCGCCAGTCGCAATGCCTGCGCACCGGCCTGCGAGCACCGCGTAGTCAAGTTCAAGGCCACGCTCATCAACGCACCCCTCGACGTTATGCACACGCTTCGTTGCGGTTAACGGCTGCTTATCAACCGGTGTTGTCCGTGTGTCGAGGCTCACACGATAACCGATAAGCGCTCCGCTGAAAGACTTTTCGGGCGCGTCGTGCTTGGCGAGTCCTCGGGCGTGTCGCGTTCGATAGACTGACCTGCACATTGCCTCCGTAGCTCAGGTGGATAGAGCAAGGGCCTTCTAATCCCTAGGTCGCACGTTCGAGTCGTGCCGGGGGCACTGGTCAGAGGTGGTTTTTGAGACCTCTGAAAATGGCGGTCATCGTTTATTCATCGTTTATGTCCGTCACGGCGCGATCCAGCAGGTCGGCGACCTGGTTGTGGACGCGTCCGCGGGACATGTAGCGGTCTTGGGTCATCGACACCCTGGCGTGGCCGAGGTGGTCCGCACCGATCCGCGCAGAGAGCCCCGCGTCATCGATGAGCGTTGCCACAGTCTTGCGGAAGCTGTGCGATGTCACGTTCGGCATCCCAAGCCCCTCGCGCACCATGCGCCACGCGGTGTTGAAGTTTTCCGGGTCACGAACCGTTCCGCTGCTGGATGCAAAGATCGTCTCTGCTGGCCGACGTACAGGCGCTTGCGGCGGTCGTTGAGAAGCGCGACGGCGAACGACGGCAACGGAATGGTACGGCGCCCGGCGGCGGTCTTGGTCTCGTCGATGCGCGTGAGGCCGATACCGCTCTGGCGCACCACCTTGCCGGTTACGGCGATAGTGCCGGCGTCGGCGTCAAAGTCGCTCCACCGCAACGCCAGGAGCTCGCAGCGGCGGAGGCCGGTCGCGAGGAACAGTGTGATCGGGTCGACCAAGTCGCGCCGTTGGCATTCTTCGGATGCTCGTACCTTCGTCAGCAAATCCCGCACTTGTTCGGCCGTGAGCGCCGAGGCGCCTTTGGGAGCCGCCTTGGATCTGATCGACTGCACATCGCGCACCGGATTGGTGCCGAGGACGTTGTTCAGCACCGCGAGTTGAAGCGCGCCCCGCAAGAGGGTGCGCGCACGGCGCGCCATCGTGGGGCCGTGTGTTTCGCATCGACCTGAGGGCGGCGTCGATGCGCGCCGGGGTTGCTTCGCCGACGCGCACGCCGGCGACGAACTTGGCGAGCTTGGTGGCGTCGTATCGGTAGGTATCGAGGGTCCGCACCGACCGGCCATCCTCAGCAAGGCGCGTGATGTGCTGCTCGATCAAGGCCATGATTCGCGTATCGAGCCCGATCGCGTCCGGGCCGCTCGGCGGGCGCCGTTCCGCGATGGCCTCGGTCAGGGCGTCCTCGGCGAGCTTGCCGTATTTGTCGAATTCGTCGGCGGGGCCGACGCGCTGGACGATCCGCGTCACGCGCTCGCTGTCGCGGTAGCGACACCGCGCCAGCCATACTCCCCCGCCGAGATATATGCGCTTCACCTTGCCGTGCTGCCCGATCCGCAGCGAAGGCCTGCCCGCCATCAGCGTTGGGCTAGTAGGGCAGCTGCAGCCGTCTCCACCGGCCGCACAGATGTGTCGAACATGAACCGATGGCAGTTAGGCCGAAGGGCGCTCGTTCTCGTTGAATCGCGTACGTTCCCAATCAATTACGTCGCTCAGTCGGTAGCGCACGTGTCGTCCAATCTTGGCGAAACGTGGTCCGGTCCCTTTCGTCGCCCATTCGGCTGGCGTCTTGACCGGCAGCCCATAACGGTCCGCGAGTTCCTGGCGGGTGAGCCACTTGTCGTCGTGTATGCGGGTGATCCGAAGTCGCAGGACGCAGTTAGGACACGGCGAAGGGATGTTCATGGGCTGAGGTTAACCGGACTGGCCTGGCTGGCCGTTGGTGCCGTTGCCGGCGGGGCCGGTGCCGGCGTCACCGCCCGGGCCACCGTGACCGCCGGAGCCGATCAGCCCGGGGCCGCCGCCGCCACCGCCGTCTCCGCCATCACCACCGTGACCGGTCGCGGAGTTGCCGCCGGCCCCGCCGGTACCTCCGTCACCGCCGTCCGCCGCCAGTGCCCGCGCCGCCGGCACCACCATTGCCGATCAGCCCGCCGGCCCCGCCGTTCCCGCCCTGTCCGGCCGCGTCGGTCGCCCCGGCCCCGCCATTACCAAAAAGGATCCCGCCGGCCCCGCCGTTGGCTTGCGCCAACGTGCCGCCGGCAACCCCGTCGGCGCCGTTGCCGACTAGTGGGCGTCCCACGAGCGCTTGGGTGGGCGCATTGACGGTGCTGAGCAGATCCCGACTGATGCTGGTCTCGGCGACTGCGTACTGCCCGGCGCCGGCTTTTAGTAGCGCTAGGAACTGGCCGTGAAAAGCCGTCGCCTGAGCGCTGATCGCCTGATAGGCCTGCGCGTGTGAGCCGAACAGTTCGGCGACAGCCGCCGATACCTCGTCGGCCGCCGCCGCGGCCACGCCTGTCGTAGGCGGCGCCGCGGCCGCGGTGGCCGCTCTAATTGTCGAACCGATGTTCGCCAAATCTGTTGTGGCTGCGGCTATTACGTCAGGCGCTGCGATCACATACGACATTGCGTACCTCCGACCGGCACTTCACGACCCGGCGGTCGCCTGGCGCGGTCGTCGAGCCCTGTCGAAAACGCTCAACAGCCTAGCGCAATCACGGCAGCGCAAACGGAGTTTTCATCAATGCGGACAGATGGCCCGGAACAGCAAACTTTAAGCGTTGCGCTTCAAGGGTTTTCGTGCGCACACTCCGAACGCGGTTGGGAGCGGGTTAGGCCTCGGCGCAACTGGATCTGGTCGGGTCGCCTGCCACCCGCGGCCCCCGGCGTCCTGACGATCCCGAACACGTGATCCTGATGGCTGGCGGCGGCGCCGGGAACGCGTATCGGTGGGACTGACGTTTTGGGTGCACCCGCTCCCCGACGGCCCGGTGACACTCGTGGCGGCGTGGCCGCAATACGGTGTGGCGGAGGCTCAGGCGGAGCTGGACGGGGCGACGATCCGCGCAGCCGCCACGCGCGCCGTGAGCTTGTGGCCCGAGGAGGAGGTGAAGACTCCTGGGCCTTCGGTGAGCAGGGCAACATTCACCGCTGTGCGCAGGTCGGACGAGCCAGGAGGTCTCGCCGGCAATCAGCCACGTCGGGGCTCGGGTGCCGCTCTCGGAGTAGTACTCCCCCAGCCCGCCGTTGGCGCGCTGGCGATCCAGGCCGGGCTGAGCGGCCTGGCGGGCGGTGTCGTTGTAATAGTTGATGCTCCAACGTGATAGCCGCGAGATCGTCAACACCGGCGACCACCTCACAACATCAGCGAGCGAAACCAGCTGCAGCGGCTGGGATTTGGTGGCGCACTCCGTGCGCCACCAAATCAGTATTGCACCTTTGTGCCAATGCGTCAGCGGTATTTTGGGATGTCGTGACTGTAACTTGTTGCAGTGCAGATGTTTTGGGAAGTGATCGAGATGTATAGAGCGGTTGAAGGTGGCGTTGGGAAGACTTGAGTCTGGTTGAGAAATGTTGGAAATTAGGGCTTTTGGTCGTGCAAGTTAATTGCGATTCATCCACGCTCGGCGGCAACCGCGCGAGCCCAGGCTTCGCGAACGGCGGCCAGGGCATCGCCCGCGCCGACGGTCAGCCGGGTCTGGCCTGCGAGCTGCGACTGCCATGCGGCGTCGGGCGGTGGCGTCTTGAACACGTCGGGAGCAGGCGGCTGATTGGTCGGACCGAACCGTCGATACAGCTTTAGAGCGGCGGCGTCGATGGCCTCGATTCTGCTGAGCGCCCAGAGGTCCCAGAGGTCGCGCGGTGCCCGCCGGTCCGCCCAAGTCGCCGTCTTGGACGCAGCGAACGCGGGCAAGGTGGGAACAATAAGTTCGGCCGTCGGCGCATCGCGGTAGCGCTGCTCAAGTACGCGGTGCTCCGAGGGCCACAACACTCTGCCGCGCGCCGACAGCAGCTGAATCCCGACCACCGCGCCGGTGGCGGATCGCAGTGTCGCCGTGACGGTATCGGCCACACCACTAAACAGGGGTTCCAGGGTGAGTCTGCCGTGGGTTCGGGCCAGTGCACGTGGCAGCGCCGCGTCCAGATCGGCCGCTAGGGCTTCGCGTTCGTCGATGGCGATCAGGTCGATGTCCTCGCTGAGCCGGCCCGCCGGAAGGTGTGTGCGCGCCAGTGCGGTGCCCCCGATGAACTGAATCCGCTCGCTGAAGTCCCGGCTGAGAAATGCCAGCAGATGAGAGATGAGATGGTCACGCTCGACTTGTTCGGGTGCAACGCCAAACTGCCGTGCGACTTCGGCGCGTTCGTCATCGTTCATTTTTCTGGTGCGGCCCATGATTCGGCGCGGCGCAGCGATGCCGTGCGGCGTTGGTCGGCCGCGAGAGCTTGCAGGCGTTGGTGATCGCTGCGCTCATACAACATGCGGATCGCCGCGGGCACCTCGTTGGGAGCGTCTCCGAGCGCAGGACGCTGCGCGAGGTCTAGGACGGTCTGTTCCGGCGTGGTGACGATGGCCGGTCCTAGGGGTGTCTCGATACGTTCGGCATCCAACCTGTCGGTGTCGCGCTTGACGAAGCGGACCACCGCTTGGCGGTCTTTCAGCCGAATTGGCCGGTGTTGACCAGGCACGGCGACGACGGCCGTCGCCAGGGCTCTCGGGATGGCGCCGAGCACACGGGCGGCGCTGATACCCATCAGGACCGCGTGGTTCGCTCCGTAGATCGCCGACGCAATCCCGGCGGCCGCGGCCTCTAGATTCGGCACCCATTCGCGACCGATCATGTCCTGCGGGACGACGACGTAATAGCCATGGGCCACCCGCTGTAGTTGCCCTCTGTCCGCCAGGCGTGCCAGCTCTGGGCCGGGAAACGCGTAAGCACCCCCGGCGTCCTCGGCGCGGATGGTTCGCAGCGGCGCGCTCGCAAGGACCGCCGGAAGCGAGGTATTTCTGCGGTTAACCATTTCACTCACTTGACTATGCAAAGCTTAGGCTATAAGCCTACAAAATGCATACTACTCCTGCAACGACGTATCGATGGCGATCGACCAATCCACGTTCCAGCACAGGGACGGCGAGTCATCGTTTATTCATCGCCAATGACCACGATTCGACGGTAATTGGCGGGTTCTCACCGATGCCGATCAGCAGTCAAATACGTTGTAGCACAGGACAACACAGGCAAAATCGAGAAACTGCGAGAGCCCCCAAATCTTAATCCCTAGGTCGCACGTTCGAGTCGTGCCGGGGGCACTGCACGCGCCATTTGGGGCGACGCAACGGAGCTCGATGCCCCGCGGACCGGGCGTGGGCCTCGATTCACCCGTCAGCCGCGTCTGCGGCGGCGATCAACGCCCTGCCCAGCGTCCGCGCCTCGGCCGGCGTGATGACCGGGGTACAGGCGCCGTCAATGATGATCTCTCGCTCGGCCCGCCCATCCGCGAACTGCCGCCCGATTACGGACACCACGATGTCGCCGATATCGGCGCATCGCCCGTGGTTGGCGATGTGCGTGATTCTCCACTGCGGGCCATCGAAGACCCTGAAGGCTGCCCCGATGCTTTCCCATTCGTCGACGCGGGTTGCCCCGATGGGTGCCGCGAGGTCGAGTGCCATGGCTAGATCGGTTCCGCAATCCCGCGCGCGGGCTGTGGTCATGGTCCGTCCTCCTTGAGGTGGTGTAGTCAGTTGACTACACCACACCCCGAGTGTGTAGTCAACTGACTACACTCATGGCGGGCCACCTGCGCTCCGTGATTGTGGTCACGCCGCCGCGCCGGAGGGCGAGAATGGCGTCATGAACGAATCCGAGAACCTCGGCATCGACGTTTCCCTCTTCTGCCCGGCACAGCATCACGTCGGCAATCTCAGGCAGTTTGCGGCCGAGATCGGTTATCAGCCGAGGGGTGGCCAGCTCGCGGCGTGGCCGCCACACCGATCGGATTCGTGGTGGGAAGTCCGGTGCCCCGATGGCTGCCCCGGTGTGTTGGGCGGTGCCGTGGATCCCATCCGCCAGGAGGTGAAGAGACTCGCCGACGACCCGAGGCGGACGATTGCCCACTACACGCTGAAGCGGGTCGGCTGAACGCGTCCGTCGAAATCGAAAGGGATGCAACGCCTTCAGAAGAATTAATAAAGTGCTTCGCGGCCACTGCGCCGCAAGATCAGGTTGGCGGCGGGGGCGGCTGGTCGGGCGGGATCGCCCCGTTGCACCCATCGGGCGGTGGCGGGCCCGGCAGGGGTTCGTCGCCGCCGACGCAGTCGTAGTAGAACNAACCGCAACACGAGCCGTTCGGCATCAACCGACAATGATCCTTTTCCTCAACCGGCTCTGAACAGGACCGACTTCATGGCCTGCCCCGGGGTCGAGTGGAGTTGACATCGCCAATCCGTGGCGTCGTAAACTAACAATAGAAGCTCGTAGCTAACTGTCGACTCTTGATCAGAACGAATTGGTTTCAGATTGCCTGTGTTGATTCAACGGTTAAGGGAGTCGGAATGACGTTTCCACTTACCCGCCTCGGCGCCGCGATCGTGGGTTGTGCCGCGGCGTGTGTGTTTTCCACCGGGGTCGCCGCCGACGCAGTCGTAGTAGAACTGCGGGCCCACGATCCAGGTCTTCATCCACTGGTGCCAGAACGACCCGTCGGGGTACTTCTCGCCGTCGCACACGGCCAAATTTCCGTACCCCCATCGACCGCCCGGGCAGAAGCCCTTAGTCATGTCCGGTTGGTGCGGGTCAGGCGGATCGGCGGCGGCGACCCCGGTGGAAAACACACACGCCGCGGCACAACCCACGATCGCGGCGCCGAGGCGGGGAAGTGGAAACGTCATTCCGACTCCCTTAACCGTTGAATCAACACAGGCAATCTGAAACCAATTCGTTCTGATCAAGAGTCGACAGTTAGCTACGAGCTTCTATTGTTAGTTTACGACGCCACGGATTGGCGATGTCAACTCCACTCGACCCCGGGGCAGGCCATGAAGTCGGTCCTGTTCAGAGCCGGTTGAGGAAAAGGATCATTGTCGGTTGATGCCGAACGGCTCGTGTTGCGGTTAGTGGTACCCGCACGGCTAGCACCTTTGCCATGTCGCGGACGTGTCAAACCCGTTGTGGGGCGCAATTGCCCGGGGGAACAAAGGGTCTTCCAATCCGCCTCGGAAGGTCCCATCAACAAATGCGGATAGACGTCTGAGCAACCTGCGGCCGCGTCTGTCACCGGGTCGCTGGTTGGAAAAAGTCTCACAAAAAGTGTCTGCGTGAGACCCGTCTGACGCTCCTACCCGTGAGCGCGGCCCGCTCGGGTCGCACCCCACGAAGGAAACGGAGCACAACATGAGCATCACCCACGGCCTCGACGTGGCCGCCCCGGCGGCGCCCAAACAACGGGCCACAGGGCGCCCCGCGCTGGTGGAACATCTGCGCCGGCTGCGCGTGAACGCCGCGCTCTTCGCGAGCCTGGCCCGGGAAGCCGGCATCGACACCGCCGACAGCGAGGGCACCAACATGATCGCCTGCGTCGTCGGCAGCACGAGCACGGCAATGCGGCTGTCGGGTGCTTTGCTGCGGCACGGTATCTATGCCGACCCGGTCCGTTTCCCCGCCGTACCGCAAGACCAAGCGCGTCTGCGCTTCGTAGTGACCAGCTGTCACTCATCCGAACAGATCCGCTTGATGGTCAACGTCCTGGCCGAGGAGCTGAAACTGCTGAACGCAAAGGGCTTGCGGGACAGCGATTCCGGTGAGCCACGATGAGTAAGGCGACTGGCACTATGCGGCTATTCTGCTTCCACCATGCCGGGGGCGGCGGGTTGGCGTTCAACGCCTGGAAGAAGGCGCTGGGGCCGTCCGTCGAGGTAATTCCGGTCGAGGTCAGCGACCGACAGCGCTTCGCTACGCTGCGGCAGCTCGTCGACGAGGTCAACGATCAGCTGCGATCCGCCCTCGATCAGCCACATATCTTCTTCGGCCACAGTTTCGGCGCCCTGCTGGCGTACCGGTTGGCGTGCGTGCGCGCGGCGCAGGGTTCTCAGGCGCCACGGGCGGTATTCCTGTCCGCGTACGGTGCGCCACACCTGCCGCCGCCACTGCATGTCGTGGATCTACTCGAAGACCAACAGCTCGCAACGCTCCTCCGCGATCTGGGCGGATTGCCTGCGCAACTGACGCGATGGCCCACGCTGCACGAGCGGGCCCTCACCGCCACTCGACACGACTTGCGGCTGTGTATGACGGACGAGGAAGGCGACACCGCGGAACTGCCGTGTCCGATTCATGTCTTTGGCGGCAGCGAAGACCCGCTGGTGAGTGAATCCGACTTGCGTGAATGGCGTTCGCGCACAACGGCGGATTTCTCGGTGCAGCTGCTTCGGGGCGGCCACTTCTATCTTCGTGATCGGCAGGCGCTGTTTGAGACGCTGCGTCCCCTGATGTCGACGATTGCAGCCTAGAGCCTCCCGGCGACGAAGCCAGCGGCCTGATCCACCAGCCCGGAGCCGATGTATGAGGGCTGCAGGTGCGACGGCCAATTCGTGCCCCGGCCGCAGATGGGGTCGCCGGCGGCGCACTGGTCGATCGTCTTACCGGCGAACGCGGGCGCCGGCCCGTGGGTGCCGTTGCCGAACAACGCGACCGCTGCGATGTGCTGATCCGTACCCGTCGGCAGCCCGCCCCACATCGCCCGGTCAACCACCTCGGCACCCAATGAGTAACCACCGAGCACTATGCGTGTGTTCGGGCAATTTCTGGCCATCGATTCGACGTGGGCGCCTATGTCGTTCGCGCCGCTGCCGGTGGTGATGTTGGCGGGGTAATTCACCCCATACACCCCGACCGACATCCGCGTCTTGCCGCGCAGCGAATTGACGAATGCGTCGCCGACTGCGCCGACGCCGGGTGGCTCCTCTCGCCCCCGGGCGAAAACGACTTCGGCGTCGGGACACGCCGCCGATGCGGACGGAGTCAGTCCCGCGATCGGGGCGGGTGTCGCGGCCGGGGCCATCACCAATGCCACCGCGACAACCGCGGCGGCCACCGGGCCGAGGACTCGATGCGCGCCTGGCGTGATCGCGACAAGCCTCATGACGCGATATTACGGACTTAGTATGTGAGGCCGCTTTGCTTTTGGGTTTGCTGGCGGCCAGCGCCCCGCTCCAATAACCAGGTGCTCAGGGGTGTCGCCCTACGCACCGCACGTGTCAACATTGGGACGTGAACGCACACCGATTCGCCCGTTTGCTGGGCACCGCCGCGGTCACCAGCTGGGCGGCGCTGCTGAGCGCACCGATCCTCATTGCCCCCGCCGCCGCTGCATGCCCCGATGCCGAGGTGACGTTCGCCCGGGGCACCGACGAGGCGCCCGGTGCCGGTGGGGTCGGACAGCAATTCATCGATGCGCTGCGCTCCCAGGTTGGCGGCCGGTCCCTCGGGGTGTATCCGGTCAACTACCCCGCCGGCGACGATCTCGCCCCATCCGCATCCGCCGGCGCCAACGATGCGCACGCTCACGTTCGGTCCATGGTGGCCACCTGTCCGAACACCAAACTGGTGCTCGGCGGGTATTCGCAAGGAGCGGGCGTGATCGATCTGACCACCATCGCCCGGGCGCCGGTCGCGGGCCTGGTCCCCGACATTCTCACGGCGGACGAGGCCGATCACGTTGCCGCGGTCGCGACGTTCGGTAATCCGTCGGGCAGATTTCTGGGGGCGCCGCTAACTGAGCTCAGCCCGTGGTACGGGGCCAAGGCCGTCGACTTGTGCGCGCCCGGTGATCCGGTGTGCGCTCCGGGCGCGCTCTTGACCCTGCCTACGCATGACGAGCTGTTCTCCCCCGAGCACCTCTCCTATCTGCACAACGGGATGCCCAGTCAGGCAGCGACTTTCGTGGCAGGCCGCCTTTAGCCGGGCGGTTGTCTGGGGCCGTTACGGTGCGAGCCTGACAAAGCCCGGCGAGGGATCCCTCGGACCGGTACCCCCGGTGCCGCCGGCGTTACCACCGCCGGTGCCGCCACCGCCGCCGCTAGCAC
This sequence comes from Mycobacterium terramassiliense, assembly GCF_900157385.1. GTDB lineage: Bacteria > Actinomycetota > Actinomycetes > Mycobacteriales > Mycobacteriaceae > Mycobacterium > Mycobacterium terramassiliense. The sequence goes on along the minus strand of NZ_LT717701.1, from coordinate 2,324,599 downwards.
CGCCGCCCCCGCCGGCCGCGCCACCCGGCTGAGGACCGACCGCAGGAGGCGGCGGCTCTTGCGGCGGCGGCTCGGCCACCTGTTGCGGCGGAGGCGGCGGCTTTTGGGCTGGAGGCGGCGGCTGTTTTGGTGGTGGCGGCGCCGCCACCGGCTGGCGTGGAGTCCGGATCTGCGCCGCCGGCGGCGGTGTCGCCGGAATCTGCGTCGGATCGGGATCGGTGATCTCTCCGGAGGGAACCGCTGCGGTCAGGCTTGTCAGCCGCGCCTGCCGCGCATCGCTTCGCGTCGTCCCGTTCCATCCCGTGCGGTTCGCCCGGATCGAGGCGATCTTGCCCTGGTCGTATGGGCAGTACGCCCCCACTGCCGCGGTGATGAAACGTGCCTCGGTGCGCGCGAGGCGACCCGGGGCGTATTCGCGCTCGGCCGGGTCGATGCCGAACGCGTTGTTCACCATCGCGTCGACGAGGCCGGCCGCCGGCATGCCGGCGTCGAGTGTGCGACAAACGTCGTGGGCCGTGTCGATGAGGTTCGGCACACCCTGCAGGGCGGGGATGCCCTCCTGATCGAGCAGCGCCAAGAAGCGGTCGTCTTGTGGATCGGCCGCGGCTGCACCGCCGCGCAGAATGGCAACGCCCGACAGCAACACGATGGCGGTAACCAGGGCACCGGAGCGGCCGGTGGTGCCGATGAACATGGAGGGACATCCGTTCTGGATCGGGCCGTCATCGACGGGCGAATTGCATCTCAACGCGTACCTGCGCCGCCCCTCCGGCTTCACGGCGCACGTCGCTGCAACGTGCTACGCGGTCAATCCGTTTACCTTGTGTTCATCTTTTGTTCACGATGATTTTCCATGATAATTCAACGCGATTTCGCAGTAAATAGCCGATTTGGCCGGCGGCGTCGGCTCAGCCCAAACACACTGTGGTGCAGGAGAAACGGCCCGGCTAAGGCCGGGTACCACACCTCAGCAGTCGATCTCCACATTCAAATCGAATTCGTCGAACGCGGCCGAAACGTTCTTGCGCAGCTCTTCTTTCGTATTCGGCCGGTCGAGCAAATAGGCGGAGATCCTGATGAACATCTTCCCTTGGCCCCGCCCCGAGCCCAGGAACAGCTGCCCGCCCATGGCTTCGAGCGTGCTCTTCTTGATGTCGGGCTCGAGGTTTCTCAGGTACGCGTAGTCGGCGTCGGTGCCGTCGGGCCGGTTCGCCGCCGGCGACAGATCACCGACGTTGGAGCACGTGACGGGAAGGGTGGAACCGCCGGCCGCCATTCCCGCTACCTTCCTGGCCGCCCACACCGGTGTCAGCGCGGCGAGCGGCAACGGCGCCAACCACTCGTTGTCGGGGTCCTCCATCGCGGCGAGGATTCCTTGCGTGATCGTGGCTTGCATGTCCCCGAGGTCCGTCGCCGCGCGCGCGGGATCCACCGTCACGTCGACGCTCGTGAGCGCATTGCCACGGGTGTCGTCTTCGGTCCGCAGCGACACCAGGAATCGCAGGGTGACCGTTCCGTCGTCCTGGACGCGACCGACCCGCACCGCGAGCCGGCACGCGATTCCCGCCACCAGCGAGTTGCTGCTTGCGCCAAGGCTTTTCGCGCGGGCATCCCATTCCGCCAGGTCGACGTATGCGGTCAGGGCCGGCACCTCCACCGTCTGATCGCCATTGGACGTCTTGGGAGCCGGTGGCGCCGCCTTCATCGACGATCTGAGCTCTTGGCGGTCGCGCCGGGCCCTTCGCGCCACGGCGCCCAACGCGTGCGCGATGTCGGGCAGGTCGTGGACGGTCTGCCGGAGATCCTCGCGCAACGCCCGGCGCAGCGTGCGCGATCCCGCAGGCGGATAACCGAATTCGCGCGTCCTGCCCTCGGCGGCGTCCTCGATCGCCTGGCCGAACGCGATGGCGTCAACGATCGTGTGTGACGCCACCAGACTGACCGCGGTCCCGCCGTCCTCGAGTGGCAGCACCGCGAGATGCCAGCCGGGTCCCCACTCGGGGTCGATGGGGAGGCGCGCCCGCTCGTCGGCCCACGCGTTCACCTCGGCGCGCGGCCGCGGCGTCGGGGCGAAATCGATGTCGGCCGACGCCGCAGCCACGACCCAGCGATCACGCGCGAACGGCAGCGTGGACCGTTCGATCCTGCGCCCCAGCAACCCGCGTCCGAGATTGCGGTGAAAACGCCGCAATCCCCCGACGTCGACGGGCCGGTTGTAGATCCACGTGACCTGAATCAGGGCGCCGTGCACCGCCCGCAGCGCCAGAAACGCCGCTTGGTCCAGATACGCGAGCCTATCGTCCACCGGCGCAACGCCATTCGTGCTGACCTGAGCCTCCGGGACGGCGGGCGCGGCGGTGTCGGTGAGCAGGTCGGCCAGGTGTGAGGCGAGCGCTGTGGGGCTCGGGTGGTCGAGGGCCAGGGTCGCGGGCAGGACAAGGCCGGTGCGCTGGTTGAGGGTGTTGCGCAGCTCGAGGGCGGTCAGCGAGTCGATGCCGAGGTCCTTGAAGGGCCGGTCGGGATCAAGTGCGGCCGGGTCGGGGTGGGCCAGCACGGCGGCGGTGGTGGCGGTGACCATCGCGGTGAGCGTGTCGAGCCGTTGCCGGGGCGTTTCGGCGGCTAACCGGGCGGCCAGGGTGCGGGGGCTGGCGGTGGCGGCTTGCGGGCGGATGTGGGTCAGGGCGGACAGGATTGGGTCCAGCGTGTTGTGACGAGCCTGGCGCGTCAACGCGCCGGTGTTGAACGGGGTGGCGACCACGTTGGGCCGCTGACTGGTCAACGCGGCGTCGAAGAGGGCCAGGCCGTGTTCGTTGGTGATGGGCGTCAGGCCGGTGCCGGCGAGCCGGGTCAGGTCGCCGGTGGTGAGGTGGGCGGTCATCCCGGACGGGGTCTGCCAGTAACCCCAGGCCACGCTGGTGGCCGCGCGTTGGGTGTGGTGGCGGTGGCGGGCCAGCGCGTCCAGGAAGGCGTTGGCGGCGGCGTAATTGGCCTGCCCGGGGCTGCCCAGGATGCCGGCCGCCGAGGAGAACAACACGAACGCGGCCAGGTCGCGGTCGGCGGTGAGGCGATGCAGATGCCAGGCGGCGTCGGCCTTGGCGGCCAGGACCGCACCGAGCTGGTCGGCGGTCATGTCGCTCACCGCGGCGTCCTCCAGCAGCCCGGCGGCGTGGACGACGGCGCTGGACAGCGTTCCCCCGCAGCATCCTTTGACCGCCGTCGTCCACGCCGCCGGGCTGCTGGTGTCGCAGGCGGTGATGGTGACCTGCGCGCCCAGCTGGGCCAGGCGTTGGTGCAGTTCGCCCGCCCCGGCAGCGTCGGGCCCGCTGCGCGACAGCAGCAGCAGGTGCTTGATGCCGTAGTGGGTGATGAGGTGTTCGGCGAACAGCGCCCCCAGCATGCCGGTGCCCCCGGTGATCAGCGCCGTACCCTCGGGGTCCAACACCGGTTGCGGGATCAGCACGATCTTTCCGGTATGCATCCCTTGGCTCATGTCGCGGAAGGCTTGCGGCGCGTTGACCAGCCCGTAGCTGGTGGTGGGCAACGGCCGCAGCGCACCGGCGGCGAACAGCTGCAGCAGCGCCGCCCACGCCGGCTGCAGGGATTCCGATGCGGCACTGGACAAGTCGTAGACGCGGTAGTCGACCCCGGGATGGGCCGCGGCGATCTCGGCGGGCACCCGGATGTCGGTCTTGCCGATCTCGACGAACCTGCCGCCGCGGGGCAGCAACTGCAGCGAGGCGTCGACAAAGTCCCCGGCCAGGCTGTTGAGCACCACATCCATGCCTTGGCCGTCGGTGGCCGCCTTGAACGTGTCGACGAAATCCAGCGTGCGCGACGACGCGATATGCGAGGCGGCGATGCCCAGCCCGGGCAGCACGTGCTGTTTGTCGGGGTGCGCGGTGGCGAACACCTCGGCACCCAGGTGCCGGGCGATCTGGATCGCGGCCTGACCCACCCCGCCGGCGCCGGCGTGGATGAGCACCCGCTGCCCCGCCGCCAGCCCGGCGATCTCCACCAGGCAGACGTAGGCGGTCAGATACACGATCGGCGCCGAGGCGGCCTGGGTGAACGACCAGCCGGCCGGAACCGCCACCACCATCGCCTCGTCGGTGATCGCGGTGGGCGCAAACGCGTTATGCGGAAACAGCCCCATCACCGCATCCCCGACACGCACCGACGTCCCGGGCCCGGCCTCCAGCACCACCCCGGCGGCCTCGCTGCCCATGCCGTCATCGGCGATGGCGCCCAACGCCACCACCACATCACGGAAGTTCAGCCCGGCCGCGCGCACCTGCACGCGAATCTGCCCCGCCGCCAGCGCGTCCGGCGCCTCGGTGGGCAACAACGCCAGATTGGCCAGATCACCCTTGCGGCTGGTCCCCAACTGCCAATCGGGCCCACCCGGCGCCGCCAGGATCGGCGTGCGGGCCAGCCGCGGAACGTGGACAACACCCTTGCGCACGGCCAGCTGCGGCTCACCGGCCGGTCGCGCCACAACGATCGCCGACAGCTTGTCCTGGCTGGCCGCGAAGCCATCGGTGTCCAGCAACGTGATCCGCTCGGGATGCTCGTTCTGGGCGGTGTGAACCAGCGCCCACGCCGCCGCGTGCGCCGCATCGGGGACCCCGTCAAAAGCGCTCACGCCGACCGCATTTCGGGTGACGACCACCAAATGCGCGTGCGCGGCATCGGACCGGGCCAGCCAACCCTGCAACTGAGCCAACACCTCACGGGCCAGGCTGTGCGCGCGCCGCAGCGGATCGGACTCGTCGGCGTGCGGCAGCGGCCAGATCACCACCTCCGGGGGCGCGGTCACCGAGGCAAGGTCCTTATCCACCCACACCGGTGGTTGCTCCCCCGGGGGACCCGCCAGCTCGGGCGCCGACGGCCAGGTCAGCTCGAACAGGCTGTCGGATAGCCCGGCCATCGAAGGCCGGCCGATCTGGTCGGAGACCGCCCGCAACGTCAACGCGCCGATGGTGATCACCGGCGCGCCGGTGGGGTCGGTGGCGCGCAGCTCAAACGTGTCCTCGCCGGTGCGGGTCAGCTGCACGTGCAGCTGGCTGGCGGCGGTGGCATACAGGGTGACCCCGGTGAACGCGTACGGCACCCGCAGCGACCCCGGGTCCGCCCCGTCGGTGCGGTCCAACACGGCGGCCAACGGATGCAGGGCGGCGTCGAGCAGGGCGGGATGGATGCCGTAGCCGGCGACGTCCGTCCCGGCGGGCAACGACACCTCGGCGTAGACGACATCAGGCCGGGCCGGGTCGGTGCCGATGCCCCGCACCGACCGGAACGGACCGCCGTAGCGGTAGCCCCGCTGGGCCAGCCCGTCATAGAAGTCGTCCTGGTCGAACGCCTCCACCCCCGGCGACGGCGTGGCCGGGGTGCCGGCGGTGGGCTGATCGGCGCTGAGCGCGCCGCTGGCATGCAGCGTCCACGCGTCGGCAAGCTGACCGCCGGTGCGCGAGTGCACGGTGAATGGGCGCCGCCCCTGCTCGTCGAGCGGTTGCACCAGGATCTGCAGGTCGGCGGGAGCCTGGTCCGACAGAGTCAGGGCGGTATGCAGCACCAGCTCGTCGATCGCCGGGCAGCCCGCGAGCTCACCGGCCCGCAGGAGCACCTCGACGAACCCCGTCGCCGGGAACAGCACGGTGTCGTTGACCTGATGGCCGGCCAGCCAGCCCTGGGTGCCGGTCGACAGCCGCCCGCTGACCATGACCTGGTCTTGGTCGGCCAGCCCGACGACGGCGCCCAACAAGGGGTGTTCCGCGCCGTCGAGGCCGAGCCCGCCGGCGTCGCTGCTCGGGGCGGGGGCCAGCCAGTAGCGGCGGTGGTCGAAGGGGTAAGTGGGGAGGGCGACGGTGTGGGCGTGCGGATACAGCGCCGACCAGGACGGGCTGTGGCCGTGATTGTGCAGCTGGGCCAGGGCGGTGGCCAGGCTGTCCTGGTCGGGACGGTCTCGGTGCAACGTGATGACCACCGACGATTGGGTCCGCCCCGCGGCCTGTGCCAGGGTGTCGGTGATGGCGGGGGCCAACACCGGGTGTGGGGAGAGCTCCACGAACGTGCACTCACCGGCGCCCAGGCGCTCGACTACCCGGTCGTGGAATCGCACCGGCTCGCGCAGGTTGCGATACCAGTAGTCGGCGTCCATCGTGGTGGTGTCCAGCGGGGCGGCCGAAACCGCCTGTCCCACCGTGGAATACAGCGGGATGCGCGCTGGTATCGGAGTCAGGCCGGCCAGGCCGGCCAGGAGGCGCTCGCGTGCCGGTTCGACCTGAGCGGAGTGCGACGCGTAGTCGACCGCGATGTGCCGGATGTGCAGACCGTCGCGTTCACCGGCGGCGGTGAACTCCTCCAGCGCGGTGGGGTCACCGCTGATGATGGTGTGCGACGGGCCGTTGATCGCGGCGATGCTCAGCGCCGCGCCCCAGGGTTGCAGGCGTGGCCGCAGTTGTTCGGCATCCAGCAGCACCGAGGCCATGCCGCCGGTCCCACCCAAGGCGCCGAGCGCTTGGCTGCGCAGCGCCACCACCTTGACGGCGTCGGGCAGCGGGAGGACCCCGGCGATGTAGGCCGCGGCGATCTCTCCTTGGGAGTGGCCGATCACCGCGTCGGGAACGATGCCGTAGCCGGCCAACACCTCGGCCAGCGACACCATCATCGTGAACAAGACGGGCTGCACCACGTCGACGCGGTCCAACGCCGGGGCGCCCGGGTCCTGGCGCAGGACGTCACGCACCGACCAGTCGGCAAACGGGCGCAACGCCTCGTCACAGGCGTCCACGGTGGCGGCGAACACGCGGTGGTGCTCGTAGAGCTCACGCCCCATGCCCGGGTACTGGGCGCCCTGGCCGGGCAACACGAACACGGTCTTTCCCCGCAGGTGGGCGAGGTAATGGTGGCTGGTCAGCTGCGGGTGCGGCTGTCCGGTGCGCAGGGCATCCAGCGCTTCCAGCAGGTCGTCGCGCGGGTCGGCGCTATCTGCCGCGGCGGTGATGACCGCGCGATGGGAGTGATGGGTGCGGGTGGCGCCCAGGCTGTAGGCCACGTCGGTCAGATCCAGCTCGGGGTGGGAAACCAGGTGCTGGTGCAACCGGTCGGCCTGCCCGCTCAACGCCGCGGGGGTGCGCGCCGAGACCGGCCACATCGCCAACCCGAACTCCACACCGTCGTTGGTCTGTTCGGCCGGTTCGATCGGCGGGGCTTGTTGGAGGATGACGTGCGCATTGGTGCCGCTGATCCCGAACGAGGACACCGCCGCGGTGCGCGGGTGATCGGCGTGCGGCCACGGCACCGGCTCGGTGAGCAACCGCACCGTGCCGGCCGACCAGTCGACGTGCGGGCTGGGCCGATCCACGTTCAGCGTCGGGGGCAAGGTGTCGTGATTGAGGGCCTCGATCATCTTGATCATTCCGGCCACCCCGGCGGCGGCCTGGGTATGCCCGATGTTGGATTTGATCGAGCCCAGCCACAACGGGCGCTGCGCGTCGCGCGCGCTGCCGTAGGTGGCGATCAACGCGCCCGCCTCGATCGGATCACCCAGACTGGTGCCGGTGCCGTGCGCCTCCACCACGTCGACCTGATCCAGCCCGATACCGGCGTTGGCCGCGGCCTGGGCGATGACCCGTTGTTGGGCCGGCCCGTTGGGGGCGGTCAGCCCGTTGGAGGCGCCGTCTTGGTTGATCGCCGAGCCGGCGATGACCGCCAGCACCGGATGGTGGTTGCGCTGGGCGTCGCTGAGCCGCTCCAGCACCAACACCGCGGCCCCCTCACCCCAGCCGGTGCCATCGGCGTTGGCGGAGAACGCCTTACACCGCCCGTCGGCGGCCAACCCGCGCTGGCGGGCGAACTCGGTGAACACCGAAGGTGTCGTCATCACCGTGGCACCACCGGCGAGGGCGAGAGCCGACTCGCCGTTACGCAGGGACTGACACGCCAAATGCGTTGCCACCAGCGACGACGAGCACGCCGTGTCGATCGTGATGGCCGGGCCCTGCAACCCCAACGCGTATGCCACCCGACCGGAAGCCACGCTGGTGGACAGGCCGGTCAGCCCGTATCCCTCCGCGCCATCGGAACCGCCCGCGCCGTAGGTTTGTGACCACGCCCCGACGAACACCCCGGTCTCCGAGCGCGCCAAGCCAGCCGGGTCAATTCGGGCCGATTCCAACGCTTCCCAGCACACCTCGAGCAGCAACCGCTGCTGCGGGTCCATGGTTTGAGCCTCGCGCGCCGAGATCCCGAAGAACTCCGCGTCGAACTCGGCCGCCTCCGCCAAAAACCCCCCTACGCGGGTGTAGGTCTTGCCGACCGCGTCGGGGTCGGGGTCGAACAACTCCGCCAGATTCCAGCCGCGGTCGGCCGGGAACTCCCCCACCGCATCGACGCCACCGGACACCAGATCCCACAGCGCCGCCGGCGAATCCACCCCTCCCGGGAACCGACACGCCATGCCCACCACCGCAATCGGCTCGTCCGACTCCGCCCGCGATCCCGCCTGCGGGGCCGCCGCGACCGGTCCGCTCAGCAGCCGGCCCAGGTGCGTGGCCAGCTCGTCCGGGGTCGGGTAGTCGAAGGCCAGCGTGGCCGGCAAGGCCAGCTTGGTTTCGGTCTTGAGCCGGTCGAGCAACTCCGTTGCCTTCACCGAGTCGAACCCCAAGTCCTGGAAAGGGCACTCGGGATCGATGTCCTGGGGGCTGGAATTGCCCAACACCGTTGCCACCTGCGAGCACACCACGCCGAGCAGCAGGTCGTGTTGCTGCTGGCGCAGCGTGCCCAGGCGTTGCGCCCAATCCGAGTCGGGCTCGGCGCCCGCACCGGTGTCGTCGGCCACGCGCGGTTCCGGCCGGCGGGTCGGCTCGTCCCAGCGGGTGAACTCGTTGCGCAAATACCGTTGCAGGGAATCCCGCCGCCTGACCTTGCCGCTGGTGGTGAGGGGGATCGAATGAGGCGGCACCAGAACGAGATCCGCGACGCTCAGCTCATGTGCCCTCGATATCGCCGCGGTGATCTGACGTCTGACGACGCCCAGCCGCTGCGCGGCCTCGTCCGGATCGTCGCCGGCCTTGAATTCGACGATGGTGACCAGCTTTTCGACGCCGTCGTCGTCGGGAACCGCGATCGCCACGACGCGGCCCGCGGTGATTTCCTGGATCGTCGCCTCGATGTCGTCGGGAGCGTGGTTGCGCCCGTACACGATCAGGAGGTCCTTGATGCGGCCGACGATGAACATCTCGTCGTCGGAGAAGAAGCCGAGGTCTCCGGTTCTCAGCCACGGCGCTTCGGGCGTCCCGGCCGACGGATTGACAAGCGTTGCGCCGAAGGTTCGTTCGCTCTCCTGCGGTTTCTGCCAGTAGCCGGAACAGACGTTGTCGCCGTGCACCCAGATCTCACCGACCGTCCCCGGCGGGCATTCGATGCTGGTCTCGGGGTCGACGATGCGCACCGTCTGCGTCGTCGGCATGCCGTAACTGACCAGCGGTATGCCTTCTCCGCCAGCGCAGCGCTGCGCGTCGCCAGCGGTCAGCTTTTCGGATTCGAAGAAAACGGTCGCCGGTGGCAGACCGGTTTCCAGTGTGGCCACCAAGAGCGTGGCCTCGGCGAGACCGTACGAAGGGCGCAGCGCCTCGGGGCGAAGGTTGAACCGGGCGAACCGCTCGGCGAAGCGCCGCAGCGTCGGGGGGTTGACGCGTTCGGCGCCGTTGAGGATGTTGCGCACGCCCCCAAGGTCAAGCCCGGCCAGGTCGTCGTCCGAAGTTTTCCGCGCCGCCAATTCAAAAGCGATGTTCGGCCCGGCCGAAAAAGCGTGGGGGTTGCTGGCCAGCATCTGCATCCAGCGCGCCGGTCGCTGCAGGAACGCCGGCGGGCTCGTGAGCACGGTGCGAAATCCCGCCATGATCGGGAAACAAATGCTCAGGACCAGCCCCATGTCGTGGAAGAACGGCAGCCATGACACCACCGTGGTGTCCGGCGGAGCGATCCCGTCCTCGTAGAAGGCGGACATGATCTGTTGGCAGTTGACCTGAATGTTCTTGTGCGAGACCACGACTCCCGCTGGGGTGCGGGTCGAGCCGGAGGTGTATTGCAAATGCGCAACGCTCGGCAGAGTCTCGGCGTCCGTGGCGGATCCTGGCTCCGAGTCAAGATCCAGCAGATCGACCTCGACGAGCGATGGCGCGCGCTCGCCGGGCCTTGACTGGATGTACTCGGCGATGTCGCCCGCGACGGGGGAGGTCGTGAGGATGGACGACGGCGCCGCGTCCAGCAGGACCGAGCTGACCCGCTCGTCGCCCGCGCCCCGCAGCGGAAGCGGCAGCGGGACCGCGATCTGACCGGCCTGCAGGGCGCCCAGGAAGCCGAGAAGGTACTCGAGTCCTTGCGGCGCCAATATCACGGCGCGGTCGCCGTTGGACCCGCAAGCTGTGAGCGCCCGTGCGACGTTCCGCGTCCGCCGATACAGCTGCGACCACGTCAGACTTTCCGCGACCCCCGCCGGGTCCTGCTCGTAGTCGACGTAGGTAAACGCCGTCTCATCGGGCCGAAGCAGGGCCCGCTCGCGCAGCACAACGGGGATCGAAGACTCAATCACAGCGCTTGACGATACCCATGAACCGGCAGGGCGTCGGCGAAACCGGCGCAGCCGGGGAGAAGCCGCGGTCGGGAAGCCCGGCGGCGGCATGACATGGCGCCGAATATGGCCGTTTTCGCCATGTCGGGTCACGCGGGAAGGATGTGTTCATTCGACGTCAAACACGTTGCGGTACAACGGTTACCGATCCGGCAGGTGGAGCTTGAAGACCTCGATCAGGTGACGCCCGACATCATCGAGCGCGGCCGTCGACTGGGTCGCGAGCGCGAGGAGGACGGCGCCTTCGATGGCGGCGACGGTCAATGTGGCCAGCGAGCGAGCGCTGTCACCATCGGCACCCGACTTGACCAGCCGGTCAGCGAGGATCATCTGCCACTGATCAACGGCCTCACGGGCCGCCTGGGCGGCCGCCGGCGCGTCATGCCGACCGAGGATCGCCGCGACGACCGGGCATCCCGCTTGCATCTGCGTCCCACTCAGCTGCGCCTTCCATTCATCGATGAAGGTCTGGACCGCCTGGGCGGGGTGGCCCCCGTCATCCGCTGACCGGATCACCGCGGTCAGCTCCTGTCCCGCCAGGCGGGTGGCTTCGGCGATGAGTTCCGCTTTGCCGCCCGGAAAGTTCAGGTAGACGGTTCGGCGGGCGACTCCGCTGTCCTCCAGCAGCGCATTGAGGCCGGTTCCGGCCACACCCCGCCGGCGCACCAATCCCGTGACACTGGCGATGAGGGCATCCCGCGCCGACATATTCGCCGCCTTTCGTCGCAATTCAGGGTTGAACTATACCAATCGGTCTACTAGCCTGAGGCCATGAGGAGCACCAACGAGCAAAAGACGCTGCGAAAGTTCCGCAGGGAACGTGCGATCGGGCGCTATCTGCTCAACCCGGCCGTGAAGGGGTTGAGCGCACTCGGGGTGCGCACCACCATGGCCACCGAGCTGGAAACCATCGGCCGCAAGACCGGCCAGGCACGCCGGGTCCCGGTTTCGGCCCAATTCGACGACGGCGGCGCGTGGGTGATCTGCCAGCACGGCACCCGCTCGGGCTGGGGCAGAAACATCACCGACAACCCGAAAGTCCGTATGCGACAGGGCAATCAGTGGCGCGCCGGGGTCGCGACATTCAGGCCGGACGACGACGTCGTCGCGCGTGCCCGCAAGTTCGGACGACTCGCGGCCAGGATGGTCAAGGCGCTGGAAACGACCCCGGTGTCGGTTCGGATCGACTTCACCGACTAGGTCCGATGGTGGCGACCCGCCACTAAATTAACTACGCGCCCGGCGCGTACTGCCAGACTGCGTCGTGGCTCGCCTCCGCCGTCGGGTTGCACCACATCGTGCGCCCGGCGGCGTCGCGGGCGGTGGCGTTCCGCACGGAGCACGGGTGGCCCGCGGCCGGAAGGTTGAAGTAGGCGACTGCCATACCGATCGCGATGATGATTGCGGTGGCCGATGAGACCATCGCCAACCGGAGGAATCCGAGTTTCCTGTTCGCTTTCTTCTCCGCCGTGGTGCACATAAGTGCTCCTCCCGTCAGTTGCCGCATCGATCTGCTCGTGAACTGAGCTTCGGCAGGAAGGCTTGAGGGATTCTCAATGGATCCTTGGCGGGCGTTTGGGCCGGTGAGCGCGCCAAGTACCGTTATCCGGATGAGCGAGTCCGACCCCGTCCTGTACCGCGTCGACGCTCGCGTCGCGCTCATCACCGTCAACGACCCGGATCGGCGCAACGCGTTCACCGACGAGATGTCGGCGCGGCTGCGCGAGGCCGTGGAGCGGGCGGAATCCGATCCCAAGGTGCACGCCGTCGTGGTCACCGGCGCGGGCAAGGCGTTTTGCGCCGGCGCCGACCTCAGCGCCCTCGGCGCTGCCGGTAGCGGCGCGGCGGAGACGGGGCTGCGGCGCATCTACGACGGGTTCATGGCCGTCGGCAATTGCCGGCTGCCCACGATCGCCGCGGTCAACGGGGCGGCCGTCGGCGCGGGCCTCAACCTGGCGCTGGCGGCGGACGTGCGCATCGCGGGGCCCGGCGCGTTGTTCGACGCCCGTTTCCAAAAGCTGGGGCTCCATCCCGGCGGGGGCGCGACATGGATGCTGCAACGCGCGGTGGGTCCCCAGGTCGCGCGCGCGGCCCTGCTGTTCGGGATGCGCTTCGACGCCCAATCGGCCGTGGGGCACGGGTTGGCGCTCAGCGTCGCCGACGACCCCGTCGCCGCGGCGCTCGAGCTTGCCGCCGGTCCCGCGGCCGCGCCCCGCGAGGTGGTGCTGGCGACCAAGGCGACGATGCGCGCCACGATCAACCCGGGGTCGGTGGACACCGAACAACACGACCTCGCCATGCGCGCGGAGCTCGACCCGCAGGCGTCCTCCATCCAATCACCGGAATTCGCAAGCAGGTTGGCCGCGGCGCGACGTCGCTAGACCCGAGCTGAACGCGACACTGCCACCACGCGCACGACACGACTCGGGTCGCCGTCGCTTGAGTCTCGGCGAGCACCGCGCCGGCCGTTAGCTCGCGGGATCACCCGCGCAGTGGGTGTGGTCTTTGAGGACCGTTCCGCCGCCGGAGTTGGCGACGGCGGCCGCCTCCGCGTCGCCACGTGTGGGACCCCAACCGCCGAAGTATCTGGTGTGCGCGGGAGGCATGGCGATGGCGACGCAACCGCCTTGCCCGCTGGCCAACAGGCGACAGTCGCTGATTGTCTTGCGGCACGCCGACATCACATTTTTTTCTGCGTCGGCTTGGCTGGTTCCTCCGCTGACCTGGATCTGGCCTGTGGAGTCCGATATCGCCATCGCGATCCACGGGTCGTCGGCCTGGGCGAGCGGCGTTGCCGCAACTGTGATGCCGATCGCCATCGCCGCCGCTGCTGGTGTCTTCATGGCGCCTCCCCGCCCTATGCCTTTGCGCTGCGCCGCAGTGGCGCTGATCAACGCGAAGAATCGATTCTCCCCCGTCGCCGCCTCCGGCGCGACAGCAACCACGCGACCGCCCCCGCCGAACTGCACTAATGCCACCGAAAACCGGCGCCAAATCGTAGGGAGGCGGACCTGGGGCACACCAACATGGTCAATGGGTACTGGACACTTTCAACAATCAAAGTTGCGCCGACGGAACACTTGCATCGTGCGGCCCGCGGCCACCCGCCGGGACACCGAAACCGACCAGATCCGGATCAAACAGGCTTCATCTCCTGACGCCTACAGATCCAGCAGGGCAGTCTCGGGCGACTCGATCAGATCCCGCAGCTCGCAGACGAACCGCGCCACCTGCGCGCCGTCCGCGACGCGGTGGTCGAACACGCATGTCAGCGCCATCGTCGAGCGCACGGCAACCTCGCCGCCGACGACCACTGGCCGCGGCCTGATCGCGCCCATGCCCAGGATGGCCGCCTCCGGATGGTTGATCACCGGTACTCCGTCGTCCAACCCGAGCGCCCCGAAGTTCGACACGGTGAAGGTGGAGCCCGTCAGTTCGGCGGGCGTCAGGGTGCCCTGGCGCGCGCCTTTGATCAATTCGGCAGTCCGGCAGGACAACTCGCGCGTGGTCATCTTCTGCGCGTCGGCGATCACCGGCACCAGCAGCCCGCGTTCGGTGGCCGCACCGAACCCCAGATGCACGCCCCGATGGACATGCACGTGTGGGCCTTCGGGCGAGTCGACCCACGTCGAGTTGAGAATCGCGTTGTGTCCCAAGGCGATAACGAGCAGCCGCAGCGTGAGCACGAACGGCGTGATGTCGGGGTCCGTGGAACGGTCGCTCAATCGCAGCAGCGCGGTGCAATCCACGTCGACGCCGGCTTTCGCGGCCGGGATCTCCCGGTGCGACAGGGCCAGCTTCTCCGCCATCCTGGCCTGCACGCCGCGGACCGGCCTAACGTCATCCGCCGTGCCGTGAGCGGCGGCCAACACGTCCGCGCGGGTGATGACCTCGTCCCGGTCGCGCCGCAGCGAGGCGAGATCGACCGCAAGCTCCTTGGCCAGCTTGCGCACCGGCGGGGCGGCGAGCGGGCGGCCGGTCCGTCGGCTGGCGTCGATGCCGGCGTCGGCGCCGTAGCCGACCAGCGTGGGCACGACGGCCGGGCCGGGTGCGGTGTCGATGCGGACCAGCACCGCACCGACCTTGAGCACATCGCCCTCGGCGCCGTTGGTTTCGACGATGCGCCCGGCGTACGGGCTCGGGATCTCCACCTCGGCCTTGGCGGTCTCCACCGAACACAACACCTGGTTGAGCTCGACGTCGGCGCCGACCTCGACATACCAGCACGAGACCGTCACCTCTTCGAGCCCCTCGCCGAGATCGGGCACCCGAAACGACATCACCCGGTCGTCGGCGCTCATGGCATTCCCAGCGCGCGCTCGACGCAGTCCAGCAGCCGGTCGGGCCCCGGCAGCCACAACCCCTCCAACCGCGCCGGCGGGTAGGGCGTGTCAAAACCGCAGGCGCGCAATACCGGCGCCTCCAGCTCGTAGAACATCTCCTCCTGGATGCGCGCGGCCAGGCCGGCCCCGTAGCCCAGACTGCGCGGCCCCTCGTGCAGCACCACGCAGCGGCCGGTCCGGTGAATCGAGGCGGCGACGGTGTCGAAGTCCAGCGGGACCAGCGACCGCAGATCGATGACCTCCAGGCTCCAATCCCGTTGGTGCTGAGCCTCTTCCGCCGCAGCGACGGCGGTGTTCACCAGGCTACCGTACGTCACGACGGTGACGTCACGGCCGGGCCGGCGCACCATGGCCTGCCCGATGGGCGGTTCGGAATGCGCGGTGTCGACCGCGCCGCGCCCCTGATAGCGCCGCTTCGGTTCCAGGTACATCACCGGGTCGGGGCACGCGATGGAGTGACGAAGCAGCCAGTAGGCGTCGGCCGGGCTGGACGGCACCACCACCTTCAGACCGGCGGTGTGCGCCCAATAGGACTCGGTGGAATCCGAATGATGTTCGGCCGCACCGATTCCCCCGAAAGACGGGATCCGGACGGTGACCGGCATGTTGATCTCGCCCCTGGTGCGGGTGCGGTACTTCGCCAAGTGGCTGACCACCTGATCGAAGGCGGGGTAGGAGAACCCGTCGAACTGAATCTCGGGCACCGGCACGAAGCCGCGCAGCGCCAGGCCGACCGCGATGCCGATGATGGCGGATTCGGCCAGCGGCGTGTCGAAACAGCGCGCCTCACCGAATGTTTCGGCCAGGCCCTCGGTGACCCGGAACACGCCGCCCTCGACCGAGACGTCCTCTCCGAACACCAGGACGCGATCGTCGGCGGCCATCGCGTCGTGCAGCGCGCGGTTGAGCGCCTGCACCATGGTCAACGGCTGCGTGACGGTCGCGTCGCGGGCCGGTGCCGCGGGACGGTCTTCGAGCTGGGTCATTCCAGCCGCCCAAGCTCGGCCAGCAGCTGCTGGCGCTGCGCCTGCAACCCGGGCGTGATCTCGGCGTACACCGTGGTGAACACCTCGTCGACGTCGAAGTCGGGCGCGTCGAACACCGCGTCGCGCAATTCGGCCCGCATCCGCTTCGCCCGCGCGGCAATCCGCTCCTCCAGCCGTTCCGACCACAGCCCCTGGGCCTGTAGGTAGGCGCGGTAGCGCGGGATCGGGTCCAGCGCCGCCCACCGGTCCACTTCGTCCTGCGTCCGGTAACGGCTCGGATCGTCGGAGGTGGTGTGCGGGCCGAGCCGGTAGGTGACCGCCTCGATCAACGTCGGGCCGCCGCCGGCGCGGGCGCGGGCGGCGGCCTCGGCCACCACCGCGTAGCACGCCAGCACGTCGTTGCCGTCCACCCGGATCCCGGGCATTCCGTAGCCAATCGCCTTGTGCGCGAGGGAAGGTGCGGCGGTCTGTTTGGACACCGGCACCGAGATCGCCCATTGGTTGTTCTGCACGTAGAACACGCACGGCGCGACGAACACGGCCGCGAAGTTCAGTGCCTCGTGCACGTCGCCCTCGCTGGTGGCGCCGTCACCCAGGAAGGCCACCGTCACCGAATCCTCGCCCAGACGTTGCGCGGCCATCGCCGCGCCGACGGCGTGCAGGGTCTGGGTGCCGATCGGAATCGACATCGGGGCGCAGCATTTCTTGGTGAAATCCAGTCCGCCGTGCCACGTTCCGCGCCACGCCGCCCCGACGTGTCCGGGCGGGATGCCGCGCACCAGGTACGCGCCGAGCTCGCGGTACTGGGGAAACAGCCAGTCCGTCTTGCGCAGGCAGGCGGCGGCCCCGACCTGGGCGGCTTCCTGGCCGCGGCAGGAGGCGAACAGCGCCAATTGCCCCTGACGCTTCAGGTTGACGAACTCGGTGTCCAGCTCGCGGGTGACCACCATCATCTCGTGGAGCCAGCACAGGGTCTCCGGCGGAAGGCCCCGGCCGTAACGGCTTTCGGACGTCGGCGTGCCGTCGGCGGCGACGAGTTGCACCGGATCGAGGTCGACGGTCATCGGCTTCTGAGACACATCCGCCATGCCGCCTCCTTGGCGATCGCCAGCTACCCGAAAGTCTCCACTCGCCGCGAGACTGGCGTATCCCCCATTATGCGCCCAAATGCGAAGACGCCGCGTTGATCACGGCCGAGGCGAAAACGTGTCGCGCCCTACCCGGACGCGGGCTCCCCCGCCCGCCGCAGCAACATCGCGGCGTGCTTGAGCACCGGCGAATCGACCATCTGTCCTTCGAACGCGAACACCCCGCGCTCGGACCGTGCCGCCGCCAGCACCCTGCGCGCCCAGTCCAGCTTTTCCTCGGTGGGGCGGTAGGCCTCGCGTACGACCGCGACCTGGCTGGGATGGATGCAGACGGTCGCGTCGAACCCCACGGCGACGGCGTCATGGGCCTCGGCGCGCAGGCCCTCGATGTCCTTGATGTCCAAATGCACGGCGTCGAGCGCGATGCGGTCGAACGCCGCCGCCGCGAGCAGGGTCGCCGACCGGACGTGGCGGGCGACGTCGCGGTAGGAGCCGTCGGCCAGGCGGCTGGAACTGCCGCCCAGCGTGGCGACCAGGTCCTCGGCGCCCCACATCAGGGCGGCGGTGCCCTCGGCCGCGGCGATCTCGGCGACGAACACCGCGCCGCGCGGGGTCTCGATCAGCGCGACGACGTCGCGCGGCGCGAGCGCACTCACCTGCGCGGCCGATTCGGTCTTGGAGAGCATCACGGTCGTGTACGCGGTGTCGGCCAGGGCGTCCAGGTCGCGGGCGTGCTCGTCGGTGTCCGCCGCGTTGACCCGCACCACGGTGCGCTCGGGGTCAAGCGGGGTCTCCCGCAGCGCCTTGCGGGCGGCGGGCTTGTCCGCCTCGGCCACGCCGTCCTCGAGGTCGAGGATCACCACGTCGGCGGCCGCGGCGGCCTTGGCGAAACGCTCGGGGCGGTCGGCCGGGCAAAACAGCCAGCCGGGCCCGGCGGCGCGCAGGTCCATCACGACTCCTCTGGGCCTGTTTGTGTGTCTGGCCGCTTCTGCACCAGCGTGGTCCGCACCGCGCGCGCCACCACGTCGCCGTGCTGGTTGCGGCCCGTGTGCTCGAGGGTGACGATGCCTTCGCCCGGCCGGCTCTTCGATTCGCGCTTGTCGGTGCACACGGTCTCGGCGTACAGCGTGTCGCCGTGGAAGACGGGCTTGGGGAACGACACCTCGGAGAAGCCGAGGTTGGCGACGATGGTGCCGAGCGTCAGCTGCGCCACCGACAATCCCACCAGCGTGGAAAGGGTGAACATCGAGTTCACCAGCCGCTCGCCCCGAAAGCCCGGCTGCTGCGCGGCCCACGCCGCGTCGAGGTGCAGCGACTGGGTGTTCATCGTCAGCGTGGTGAACAAGACGTTGTCGGCCTCGGTGACGGTGCGGCCGGGCCGGTGCAGGTAGGTCGTGCCGACCTCGAACTCCTCAAACCACAAGCCCCGCTGAACAATCGACTTGGCATCCGTCATGAGAGTCCCAGCGATCGCGCGATGAGCATCAGTTGCACCTCGGTGGTCCCTTCCCCAATCTCCAGGATCTTGCTGTCGCGGTAGTGGCGCGCCACCGGATACTCGTTCATGAAGCCGTAGCCTCCGTGGATCTGGGTGGCGTCGCGGGCGTTGTCCATCGCGGCCTCGGAAGAGACCATCTTCGCGATCGCCGCCTCCTTCTTGAAGGGCTTGCCCGCCAACATCTTCGCGGCGGCCTCGTAGTACGCCGTGCGGGCCACATACGCGCGGGCCTCCATCCGGGCGATCTTGAAGCTGATCGCCTGATAGGAGCCGATCGGCTGGCCGAACGACTGGCGTTCCTTGGCGTACTTGACGCTTTCGTCGACGCAGCCCTGCGCCACCCCGGTCGCCAGCGCGGCGATCGCGATGCGGCCCTCGTCCAGGATGGACAGGAAGTTCGCGTAGCCGGTCCCGCGGGCGCCCAGCAGATTCTCCTCGGGGACGCGGGCGTCGGCGAAGGTCAGCGGGTGGGTATCCGACGCGTTCCAGCCCACCTTGTTGTAGACCGGTTCGACGGTGAAACCCGGTGTGCCGCTGGGCACGATGATCGTCGAGATCTCCTTCTTGTCACCCGCGAGGCTTCCGGTGACCGCCGTGACGGTGACCAGTGAGGTGATGTCGGTGCCGGAGTTGGTGATGAATTGCTTGGTGCCGTTGATCACCCATTCGCCGTCGTCGAGGCGGGCGGTGGTGCGGGTGGCGCCCGCGTCGGAGCCGGCGCCCGGTTCGGTGAGGCCGAACCCGGCCAGGGCCCGGCCGGCGGTGAGGTCCGGCAGCCATTTCTGCTTCTGCTCCTCGGTGCCGAACCGGTAGATCGGCATCGCGCCCAGGCCGACGCCGGCCTCCAGCGTGATCGCCACCGACTGGTCGACCTTGCCGAGCTCCTCGAGCGCCAGCGCCAGCGCGAAGTAGTCGCCGCCCATGCCGCCGTACTCCTCGGGGAACGGCAGCCCGAACAGGCCCATCTCGGCCATCTTGGCGACAACCTCGTACGGGAAGCTGTGCTCCTCATCGTGTTTGGCCGACACCGGCGCGACGACGGTGCGCGCGAAGTCGGCCACCGTGTCGCGAAGGTCCTCGTATTCCTTGGGCAGCGTCCCCGCGGTAATCGATGTCGTCATGATTCGTCCTTGCTCTCTTCACTCAGCCGGGCCAGCACCTGGTCCACCGTCACCTGGTCGCCGACGGAGACCAGCACCTCCACCCGCCCCGAAACCGGTGCGGCCAGCGAATGTTCCATCTTCATCGCCTCGACGACCACCACCACGTCGCCCTCGGCGACCTCGGCGCCGGATTCGGCCTGCACGGCGATCACGTTGCCGGGCATCGGGCTGACGATCTCGGCCTGGCGCGTCCCGCTTGCGCGGTGGATCGCGTGCTCCTCGGCCTCGCGCAGGTGCCAGGCCCCGCGCTCGTCGGCGATCCACAGGTGCCGGTCGGCCTCGGCCCACCGGTATTCGCGGCGCAGCCCGTCCAGCGTCACGCTCATCCGCGCGCCGTCGAGTTCCGCACTGGCGGCGTGGATCTCACCGCCGCCGACCTGCACCCTGGCCGCGCCGGGCGGCCCCCACACCGACACCGTCTCGCTGCGCAGCGGGGTCTGCATGTCGGTGCGCACCGGTGCGGCGTCGCCGCCGACCCGCCATCCGGTCGGCGCCGCCCATAGGTTGCCTCGGGCGCGGCGGTCCAGAGCCCACTGGCGGTAGAGGCCGCCGGCGGCGAGCACGTCGTCGGGCGCCGGGGCCGGCGCGAAGTCCGCCAGCCGCTCGTCCAGCAGCGCGGTGTCCAGGTCACCCGCGCGCACGCGCTCGTCGGCGAGCAGGAACCGCAGGAATTCGAGATTGGTTTGCACGCCCAGGATCATCGTGTGCGCCAGCGCCCGATCGAGTTTCGCGAGCGCCTCGTCGCGATCGCCACCGTGGGCGATCACCTTGCTCAGCATCGGGTCGTAGTCGCTGCCGACCATCGTGCCGGGCAGCAGCGACGAGTCCACCCGCACGCCGTCACCCGACGGTTCGAACACCTGGAGCACCCGGCCGCCGGTGGGCAGGAACCCGCGTGCCGGGTCTTCGGCGTAGACGCGGGCCTCGATCGCGTGGCCGCGCAATTCGACGTCGTCCTGGGCGAATCCGAGCTTTTCACCGGCGGCGACCCGCAGCTGCCACTCGACCAGGTCCAGGCCGGTGACCGCCTCGGTGACCGGATGTTCGACCTGCAGCCGGGTGTTCATCTCCATGAAGAAGAACTCGTCGGGTCGGTCCGCGGAGACGATGAACTCCACCGTGCCGGCGCCGACGTAGTCGACGCTGCGGGCGGTGTTGCAGGCGGCGGCGCCGATCCGTGCGCGCGTCTCGGCGTCGAGCAGCGGTGAGGGCGCCTCCTCGATGACCTTCTGGTGGCGGCGCTGCAGGCTGCACTCGCGCTCGCCCAGGTGGACGACGTTGCCGTGGGTGTCGGCGAGCACCTGCACCTCGATGTGCCGGGGCCGCAAGACAAACCGCTCCAAAAACAGCGTGTCGTCACCGAATGATGAGCCGGCCTCGCGTCGGGCGCTGACGAGTGCCTCGCGCAGTCGTGCCGGGTCGTCCACCAGCCGCATGCCCTTGCCGCCGCCACCGGCCGACGGCTTGATCAACACCGGGTAGCCGACCTCGTCGGCCGCCGCGACGAGTTCGTCGTCGGTCAGCCCGGGCTTGGCCACGCCCGGCACCACCGGCACGTCGAAGGCCCCGACGGCGTTCTTGGCGGTGATCTTGTCGCCCATCACCTCGATCGCTCTTGTCGGCGGCCCCAGGAACACCACGCCGGCGCGTTCGCAGGCCGCGGCGAAATGTGCGTTCTCCGAGAGGAACCCGTAGCCCGGGTGGATCGCCTGGGCGCCGGTGCGCGTCGCGGCGTCGATGACCTTGTCGATGTCGAGGTAGCTCTCGCGCGCCGCGGCGGGGCCCAGTCGCACGGCCGTGTCGGCCTCGAGCACGTGGCGCGCGGTGGCGTCGGGGTCGCTGTAGACGGCGACCGATCGGATGCCCAGGCGGCGCAGGGTGCGGATCACCCGCACGGCGATCTCGCCGCGGTTGGCCACAAGTACGGTGTCAAACATTGCAGGTCACATCCGGAATACGCCGTAGGAGACCGGGTCCAGCGGCGCGTGGGCGCACACCGAAAGGGCCAGGCCCAGAACCGTTCTGGTATCGGCCGGGTCGATGATGCCGTCGTCCCAGAGGCGCGCCGTGGAGTAGTACGGGTTGCCCTGGTCCTCATACTGCTGGCGGATGGGCGCCTTGAACGCCTCTTCGTCTTCGCCCGACCACGGTGTGCCCGCCGCGGTCAGCTGCTCGCCGCGCACGGTCGCCAGCACCGACGCGGCCTGCTCGCCGCCCATCACCGAGATGCGGGCGTTGGGCCACATCCACAGGAAGCGCGGCGAGTACGCCCGACCGCACATCGAATAGTTGCCGGCGCCATAGGACCCGCCGATCACGATGGTCAGCTTGGGCACCCGCGCGCAGGCCACCGCCGTGACCATCTTGGCGCCGTGCTTGGCGATGCCGCCGGCCTCGTAGTCGCGGCCGACCATGAACCCGGCGATGTTCTGCAAAAACAGCAGCGGGATCTTGCGCTTGTCGCACAGCTCGATGAAATGCGCGCCCTTCAAGGCGGATTCGCTGAACAGCACGCCGTTGTTGGCGACGATGCCGATGGGATGACCGTGGATGCGCGCGAAGGCGGTCACCAGCGTCTTGCCGTAGTTGGCCTTGAATTCGCTGAATTCGCTGCCGTCGACCAGCCGCACGATCACCTCGTGCACGTCGTAGGGGACGCGCGGGTCGGGCGGCACGACGTCGTAGAGCTCGGACTGGGCATGCTTGGGCTCGATCGAGGGCTGCACCTCCCACTGGCCGGCGTCACGCGGACCGAAGGTTTCCGCGATCGAGCGGACGATGCGCAGCGCGTCCTCGTCGTCGTCGGCGAGGTGGTCGGTGACGCCGGAGACCCGCGAATGCAGGTCGCCGCCGCCGAGTTCCTCGGCCGAGACGATCTCGCCGGTGGCGGCTTTGACCAGCGGCGGGCCCCCCAGGAAGATGGTGCCCTGCTCGCGCACGATCACGGCTTCGTCGCTCATCGCCGGCACGTAGGCGCCGCCGGCCGTGCACGAGCCGAGAACGGCGGCCACCTGCGGGATTTCCTTGGCGCTCATGGTCGCCTGGTTGTAGAAGATCCGCCCGAAATGCTCGCGGTCGGGGAAGACCTCGTCCTGGCGCGGCAAAAAGGCGCCGCCGGAGTCCACCAGGTAGATGCACGGCAGCCGATTCTGCAGCGCCACCTCCTGCGCGCGCAGGTGCTTCTTGACCGTCATCGGGTAGTAAGTGCCGCCCTTGACGGTCGCGTCGTTGGCGACGACCACACACTCGCGCCCCGACACGCGACCGATTCCGGTGATGATCCCGGCCCCCGGGGACTCGTCGTCGTACATGCCGTTGGCGGCCAGCGGGGACAGCTCCAAAAACGGGCTGCCCGGGTCGAGCAGGCGATCCACCCGCTCGCGGGGCAGCAGCTTGCCGCGGCTGACGTGGCGCTCCCGGGCGCGCTCGTTTCCGCCCAATGCCGCGGCCGCCAGCTTCGCGTTCAATTCGGCGACGAGGCGCCGGTGCTGATCGGCGAACGACGGCGCGGTTTCCACGGCGGTGCTCATGCGTGCCTCCCGGTCAGCGCAAGGGGCGGTTCGGTTTTGGCCAGCACCTCGTCGACGGAGACCTCGGGGGCCGTCTCGACGAGGTGCAGGCCGTCGTCACACACGTCGATGACGGCAAGGTCGGTGATGATGCGGTCGACGCAGCCCACGCCGGTCAGCGGAAGGGTGCACCGCTCAACGACTTTCGGGCTGCCGTCCCGCGCGGTGTGCTCCATCATCACGATCACCTTACGGGCGCCGTGCACCAGGTCCATCGCGCCGCCCATGCCCTTGACCATCTTCCCCGGGATCATCCAGTTGGCCAGGTCGCCGGTGGCCGAAACCTGCATGGCCCCAAGCACCGCGACGTCGAGGTGCCCGCCGCGGATGATCCCGAACGAGGCCGAGGAGCCGAAGAACGCCGCGCCAGGCATCGTCGTAACCGTCTCCTTGCCCGCGTTGATCAGGTCCGCGTCGACGGCCTCGGCCCGCGGATATGGCCCGACACCGAGTATCCCGTTCTCCGAGTGGACGACGACGGTGACGCCGTCGGGGATGTGGTTGGGGATCAGGGTGGGCATGCCGATGCCGAGGTTGACGTATTGGCCGTCCTCGAATTCGGCGGCCACCCGGGCGGCCAGGGCCTCCCTGCTCCACGTCATTTAGCGCCGCTCCTCAGCATCGCTCCGTCCCCCGCAAGCGGGCGGTACCCCCACTGCATCGTCGTCGGCGCGCTCACGGGCGCACCGTGACCTTCTCGATCGGCTTTGCGGGATCGGGCACGTGGACCACCCGGTGCACGAACACGCCCGGGGTGTGCACCGCGGCCGGGTCGATCTCGCCGGGCTCGACGAGGTGCTCGACCTCGGCGATGGTGATCCTGCCGGCCGTCGCGCAGTCGGGATTGAAGTTGGCGGCGGCCGCCCGGTAGACGAGGTTGCCGTGCCGGTCGCCCTTCCAGGCGTGCACCAGCGCGAAGTCGGTGCGGATCGCGCGCTCGAGAACGTAGGTCACGCCGTCGAACTCGCGGGTCTCCTTCGGGGGCGACATCACCGCCACCGCACCGGCGGCGTCGTAGCGCCACGGCAGCCCGCCGTCGGCCACCGGCGTGCCGACCCCCGCGGGCGTGTAGAACGCCGGGATCCCCGCGCCCCCGGCGCGCAGCCGCTCCGCCAGCGTGCCCTGCGGGGTGAGCTCCACCTCGAGTTCACCGGCGAGGAACTGGCGGGCGAATTCCTTGTTGTCACCGACGTACGACGCGACGGCCCGGCGAATTCGCTTGTGGTGCAACAGGGCTTCCAGCCCGACACCGTAGCCGCCGCAGTTGTTGGACACCGTCTCGAGATCGCGGACGCCGCTGTCGACCAGCGCCGCGATCAGCGCTTCGGGGATGCCGCAAAACCCGAATCCCCCGACCGCCAAAGACGAGCCGTCGGTTATGTCGGCGACCGCATCGGCGGCTGTCGCCACCACCTTGTCCATCGCCGCAGCAGCCTCCAATTTCAGTTAATCTTCATTAACTGGGCTGAGGATACCACCGGCTACGCCACCGAGTCCAGGGCGGCCGGCGGCGCTCAGTCCTGGTCACGCAGGTACTCGATCGCCTGCGCCCGCATCTCGGTCTTGCGGACCTTGCCGGTGACCGTCATCGGGAATTCGTCGACGATGCGCAGGTAGCGCGGAACCTTGAAGTGCGCGATCCGCCCGGCGCAGAACTCCCGCAGGTCCTCGAGGGTCAGCGCCGGCGACGCGTCGCGCAGCATGACCACCGCCATGACCTCCTCGCCGTAGCGCGCGTCGGGTACCCCGACCACGTGGGCGTCGACGATATCGGGATGGGTGTGCAGGAACTCCTCGATCTCGCGCGGGGAGATGTTCTCGCCGCCGCGGACGATCAGGTCCTTGATCCGGCCGGTGATCTGGACGTAGCCGCACTCGTCCATGACGGCCAGATCGCCGGTGTGCATCCAGCCGTCGGCGTCGATGACCTCGGCCGTCCGCTCGGGGTCGTTCCAATAGCCGGCCATCACCGAGTAGCCCCGCGTGCAGAACTCTCCGGCCACCCCGCGCGGCACGGTCCGCCCGCCCGCCGGGTCCACCACCTTGACCTCGAGATGCGGGCCCGCCCTGCCGACGGTGCCGACGCGCCGCGCCACCGGGTCGTCGCTGCGCGTCTGGGTGGACACCGGGCTGGTTTCCGTCATGCCGTAACAGATCGAGACGCCCGGCATGTGCATGCGCTCGATCACCTTGCGCATCACCTCGACCGGGCACGGCGAGCCGGCCATGATGCCGGTGCGCAGGCTGCCCAGGTCGTAGTCGTCGAATTCGGGCAGGGCGAGCTCGGCGATGAACATCGTCGGGACGCCGTAGAGGCTGGTGCACCGTTCGGCCTGCACCGCGCGCAGGGTGGCGGCGGCGTCGAAGCCGGGCGCCGGGATCACCATGCAGGCGCCGTGACTGGTGGCCGCCAGGTTGCCCATCACCATGCCGAAGCAGTGATAGAAGGGCACCGGGATACAGATCCGATCGCGCTCGGTGTACTCGAGCAGCTCGCCCACCAGGTAGCCATTGTTGAGGATGTTGCGATGGCTCAGCGTCGCCGCCTTCGGGTATCCCGTTGTGCCCGAGGTGTATTGGATGTTGACCGGATCGCGCCGATCCAGCGTCGCCGCGATCTGCGCCAGCGCCACGGGGTCGGCCTCGGCGCCGGCGAGCTCCTCCCAGCGGTCGCCGTCCAGGAGCACCACGTCGCGCAACTCGGGGCAGCGCGGCGCCGCCTCGTCCAGCAAGGCGGCATAGTCCGCGTCCTTGAACCGCCGGGCCGCGATCACCATCGCGACACCGGATTGCGTTAGCGCATACTCCAATTCGCGCGCCCGGTAGGCGGGGTTGAGGCTCACCAGGATGGCGCCGATCTCCGCGGTCGCGTACTGGACGAGCGCCCACTCCCAGCGGTTGGGCGCCCAGACGCCGACCCGGTCTCCGACCCCGATCCCGGCTCGCACCAATCCCGTCGCCAGCCGCCGCACGGCGACCAGCAGTTCCGCGTAATTCCAGCGTCGCCCGGCGACGACGTCGACGAGGGCGTCGCGCTGCGCGTGCATCGCGGCCGTGGCCGCCAGGTTGGCCCCGATCGTCGTCTCGAGCAGCCGGGGCTCGCTCGGACCCCGCTCGTACGAAAGGTTTGCCACGGCGCCTCCGGCTGGTTCGCTTAACAACCTAGACCACGAACAACCCCGTGCTAAGTTAGTGGCGATTAACCGAACGGGCGAGATGGAGGGCGGTCATGACCACGTCCGCACCAGAGCCCGACCCCCCAAATCGCCGCAGCCGATTGAAGTCCGACCGGCGCCTGCAACTCCTGGCGGCCGCCGAGCGCCTGTTCGCCGAGCGCGGTTTCCTCGCGGTGCGCCTGGAAGACATCGGCGCCGCCGCGGGGGTCAGCGGTCCGGCGATCTATCGCCACTTCCCCAACAAGGAGTCGATGCTGGTCGAGTTGCTCGTCGGGATCAGCACCCGGCTGCTCGCCGGCGCCCGCAACGCGCGGGCCCGCAACGCAGATGCGGCCGCCGCGCTGGACGAGCTGATCGACTTCCACCTCGACTTCGCGCTGGGCGAACCCGACCTGATCCGCATCCAGGACCGCGACCTGGCGCACCTGCCCGAGTCGGCCGCGAAGCAGGTGCGCAAGGCGCAGCGCCAATACGTCGAGGTCTGGGTGGGTGTGCTGCGCGAGCTCAATCCCAAGCTGGCCGAAGCCGACGCCCGGCTGACGGCCCACGCGATATTCGGGTTGCTCAACTCGACGCCGCACAGCCTGAAGTCCCCCGACGATTCGCGCGCCAAGCCCGCCGGTGCGGCGCGATCACGTGCCGTCATGCGGGCGATGACGGTTGCCGCGCTACGGGCCGGCAATCAGTGCCCCTGAGTCGCGTCCCTTCAGGTGAGCCCCGCTCAGCCGCCCGGTTTAGGTACCCTTGCAACCCATGAGGTGGACATGAACGATCCACGTCGAACCGAGCGGTTTAGTCCCCCTCTACCGGGATCGGGACCGCGCGGGCCGCAGGGTTTGCCCTATCCGCCGCCCGCCGACCCCGCGTACGCCGACCAGGCCGGACCTTATGCACCCACCTACGGCGGATACAGCCCGCAGTGGGCGTCCAATGTCAACGACACCAAGCAGCTTCCGCCGTACTGGCAGCAGGAGCTGCCCCCGTCGGGCGAAGCGCCGATCGAGGGCCTGACCCCGCCGCCGCCCGGCGGCCCGAAGTCACCGCGCTGGCTGTGGTTGGGCGCCGGGGCCGCGGTGCTTCTGGTCGTCGCGCTGGTGATCGCACTGATCCTGGCCAACGACGCGATCAAGAACCAGACCGCCGTCCCGCCGCTGCCCGCGATGCCCGGGTCGAGCGAGGAGCAGACCCCGACGCCGACCCCGTCGACGCGGACGTCGCCGCCGTCGCGCACCCTCCGGCCGTTGCCGCCGCCGACCGCGTCGGGCCCGCCCACCGAGACGACCGGCCCGGGTGTGATGCAAGACGTTGTCTACAGCGTCACCGGGGAAGGCCGGGCCATCAGCGTCGTCTACATCGGCACCGGCGACGTCGTGCAGACCGAGTTCAACGTCGTGCTGCCCTGGACCAAAGAGGTCAGCCTGTCGAAGTCGGCGCTGCACCCGGCCAACGTCACGGTCGTCAACTTCGGCCACAACGTCACGTGTTCGGTGACCGTCGACGGGGTGCAGCTGAGCCAGCGGTCCGGGGCCGGACTGACGATCTGCGACGCGCGGGGTTCGTGACGATCGCGGGGAGGGCTGAGTAGCCCGCCGCGCCGAGCGTGCACGTACGGCGGAAAACCGGTCGAAACCTCGCCGTGAGAGCACGTTGGGCGACTTGACGTCTCCCGGTACTAGGCCTGCGCGGGCTGTTCGGCGCGCGCCGGCACGCGAACCACCAGCATCGCCAGCAGTCCGGCGATCAACACGAGGCAGATCCCGCCGATGCCGGCGCGCACGGTGCCGAACGCGTCGACGAAGACGGAGAACAGCCATGGCGCCACGAACGCGACGGCCCGACCCGTCATCGTGTAGAGGCCGAACGCGACCCCCTCCCCGCCATCCTTCGCCAACTGCAGCAGCAGGGCGCGCGACGACGCGAGCGATGGGCCGACGAACACCGCCAACAGCAGCCCACACGCCCAGAAGGCATGCGCACCGGACACCGCCATCAACGTGACCGACACGGCGACCAGCGCGACCAGCGACCCCACGATGACCGGTTTGGAGCCGATCCGGTGGTCGACGAACCCGCCGATGACGGCGCCCAGCGCGGCCACCACGCTCGCCGCCACGCCGAACACCACCACATCGCCCTGGGAAAGCCCGTACACGTTGACGCCGAGCACGGCGCCGAAGCCGAAGATGGCGGCCAGCCCGTCCCGGAACAGCGCGCTGGCCCCCAGGAAGTAGACCAGGTTGCGGTTGCGGCGCCATTCCGCGCTCACCTCAGCCCACAGCTTGCGATAACCGCCCAGCATGCTCACCGGGGGCGACGTCTCGCCGGAGCCCGGCAGCCGGTGCGCGACAAACAGCAACGGCAGCGCCAGCACGGCGAACCATGCCGCGGTCAGCAGCATCGCCGTCCGAACGTAGAGCCCGTCGTGAACGGGCACGTGCAGCAGCCCGCGCACCGGGCCGGTGCCGGAGATGAAACCGAAATAGACCAGGAGCAGCAGGACCACGCTGCCGGTAAACCCGGCGGCCGCGCCCAGGCCGGAGATGCGCCCGGCCGTCTGCGGCGTCGAGACCTGACGCAGCATGGCGTTGTAGGGAACACCGGCGAGATCGCCGCACGCGGCCGTGGCCGACAGCAGCACCAGGCCCGCCCACAGATAGCTGGGATCGTCGCGGATCAGGAACATCGCGCTGGTCGACGCGACCGCGAGACCGCTCAGGATCGTCAACACCACCCGCCGGCGGTGCGGGGCTTCCACCCACACCCCGACGACCGGCGCCAAGACCGCGATGGTCAACCCCGCGACCGCGAGCGAGCGACCGAGCCAACTCGCGGGCGACGTACCACCGGACATTCCCGCCCCCACGGTGCCGGTCAGGTAGACGGAGAAGACGAACGTCGCCACGATGGCGTTCATCCCAAGCGAGCCGCAGTCCCACAGCGCCCACGCCGCCACCTGCGACGGCACCAGTGTGGCCGGACGCTGACTCATGCCCCGCACTGTATAAGTGCGGCGCCTGTCTACCATTGGCCGCATGCCGGTACCAGCTCCCAGTCCCGACGCGCGCGCCGTCGTCACCGGGGCTTCGCAAAACATCGGCGCGGCGCTGGCCACCGAACTGGCCGCGCGCGGGCACAGCCTGATCGTCACCGCGCGGCGCGAAGAGCTGCTCAACGACCTGGCCGCGCGGCTGACCGAGGAGTACGGGGTGGCCGTCGACGTGCGGCCGGCCGACCTGGCCGATCCCGCCGAACGGGCCAAACTCTGCGACGAATTGGCCGCCCGCCCCATCTCGATCCTGTGCGCCAACGCCGGCACCGCGACGTTCGGTCCGGTCGCGGGCCTCGACCCGGCGGGCGAAAAGGCCCAGGTGCAGCTGAATGCCGTTGCGGTGCACGACCTTACGCTGGCGGTGCTGCCGGGCATGGTCGAGCGGAAGGCCGGCGGCATCCTGATTTCCGGCTCGGCGGCCGGCAATTCGCCGATCCCCTACAACGCCACCTACGCGGCCACCAAGGCGTTCGCCAACACCTTCAGCGAGTCGTTGCGCGGTGAGCTGCGCGGCTCGGGAGTGCACGTCACGCTGCTGGCGCCGGGCCCGGTGCGCACCGATCTGCCCGATGACGCCGAACGGTCCCTGGTCGAAAAGCTGGTCCCGGACTTCCTGTGGATCTCGACCGAGCACACCGCCCGCGTATCGCTGGATGCGTTGGAGCGCAACAAGATGCGTATCGTCCCGGGTCTGACGTCGAAGGCCATGTCGGTGGCCAGCGGGTACGCGCCGCGCGCCATCGTCGCGCCAATCGTGGGCAGCTTCTACAAGAAGCTCGGCGGCGGGTAGGCGTTACTTCCGGCGACCACGGCCGCCACCGCCGAACTTGGCCTTGATAATTTCGCGTATCCCCATGTTTACGGCGCTTTGCACCTCACGATCGTGCCACAGCCTTTCTAACAAGCTTGGCCCCTTCGGCTCGGCCGGCTCAGCCGGCGCCGGCATCGGCGGGGGCACCGAGTCCGCCGGCACCGGCGGATAGTCCGACTGGGCCTGCGGAGCTGGCGGGGCGGCCGGGGGCTGCGCCGGTTGTTCGATCGTTTGGCCGTACTTCGCCTGCAGCGGACTGGCTTTGGCCGCGGCGGTGATCGCGTCGGTGCCAATCGAGGCCATCAGCGATCGCGGCACGCGCATGCGGGTCCACGCGACGGGCGTCGGTGCGCCCTTTTCGGACAGCACGGTGACGACGGCCTCACCGATCCCCAGCGAGGTCAGCGCCGACTCCAGGTCGTACACATCGGTTTTGGGGTAGGTGCGGACGGTCTTGGACAGCGCGGCCTGGTCGTCGGGCGTGAAGGCCCGCAGCGCGTGCTGGATGCGCGCGCCCAGCTGGGACAGCACGTCGTTGGGGATGTCCGTGGGCAGTTGCGTGCAGAAGAACACCCCGACGCCCTTGGAGCGGATCAGCTTGACGGTCTGCTCGACCTGCTCGAGGAAGGCCTTGGACGCGTCGGCGAACAACAGGTGCGCCTCGTCGAAAAAGAAGACCAGCTTGGGCCTGTCGACGTCGCCGACCTCGGGCAGTTTGGCGTACAGGTCGGCCAGCAGCCACATCAGGAAGGTCGAGAAGATGACGGGACGCACCGACTGGCCGCTGAACTCGAGCAGCGAGATGATGCCGTGCCCGTCGTCGACGCGCAGCAGATCCTGGGGATCGAGCTTCGGCTCGCCGAAAAACGTGTCGCCGCCTTCGCCGGCAAGGTTGACCAGCGCCCGCAAGATCACCCCGGCCGTCGTCGACGAAACACCGCCCAGGTCTTTGAGATCGGCCTTGCCCTCGTCGCCGGCCAGGTGGCTGATGACGCCGCGCAGATCGCCCAGGGTGACCAGCGGACGCCCGGCCTGCTGGGCCCAATGGAAGATCAGCCCCAGCGTCGACTCCTGGGTGGCGTTGAGCCCCAACACCTTCGACAACAGGACGGGGCCGAAGCTGGCCACGGTCGCGCGCACCGGCACGCCCACTCCCCCGGTGCCCAGAGACAGGAACTCCACCGGAAACCCGGTCGCCTCCCAGTTGTCGCCGGTGTCCTTCGCGCGCCCGGCGGTCTTGTCGTTGGCCTCGCCGGGACGGGCCAGACCGGACAGGTCGCCCTTCACGTCGGCCATCAACACCGCCACGCCCGCGGCGCTGAGCTGTTCGGCGATCAGCTGCAGCGTCTTGGTCTTGCCGGTGCCGGTCGCCCCGGCCACCAGGCCGTGCCGGTTGACGGTCGCCAGCGGGATGCGGATCTGCGCGCTCGGGTCCGCCACGCCGTCGACGACGACCGTGCCCAATTCCAGCGCCTGGCCTTCGACGGCGTAGCCGTTCGCGATTCGCTGTGCGGGTGTCGCCGCCGATTCGGTGGTCATCGCGCTCGCCCCTCTTCCCCAGTCGCAACGCTCACACTACTTCCCCAGGCCACGCGGGGGCAGGGCTCGCACAGGCCGGACGCCCGCATACGCTGAGCGCTGTGCGCGACGAATTGGTGTGGATCGACTGCGAGATGACCGGGCTCGATCTGAGCTTGGACAAGCTGATCGAGATCGCGGTCCTGGTCACCGACGCCGAGCTGAACGTGCTCGGCGACGGGGTGGACGTGGTGATCCACGCCGACGACGCCGCGCTGTCGTCGATGATCGAGGTGGTCACCGAAATGCACTCGCGCTCGGGGCTGATCGATGAGGTCAAGGCCTCCACCGTCGACCTGGCGACCGCCGAGGCGATGGTCCTGGACTACATCACCACGCACGTGAAGCAGCCCAAGACCGCGCCGCTGGCGGGCAACTCGATCGCCACCGACCGGTCTTTCATCACCCGCGACATGCCAAAGCTGGACTCCTACCTGCACTACCGGATGATCGACGTCAGCTCGATCAAGGAACTCTGCCGGCGCTGGTACCCCCGCATCTACTACGGCCAGCCCACCAAGGGGCTCACCCACCGGGCGCTTGCCGACATCCACGAATCCATCCGCGAACTGCAGTACTACCGGCGGACCGCGTTCGTGCCGCCGCCGGGTCCGTCCACCAGCGAAATCGAGATCGTGGTCGCCGATCTTCAAGGCCCACACAACGCAACCGGAACTATCGATTCGGACACCGAGCCACCCACCGGCTAGTATCGGTGGTCGCCGCTCGTTGGCCCAGTGATGGATACCGGCTCGCGGCAATGGTGGCTGTAGTTCAGCTGGTAGAGCACCAGGTTGTGATCCTGGATGTCGCGGGTTCGAGCCCCGTCAGCCACCCCAGCAGGTCAGGGGGCATTTTCGCCCTCTGGCCTTTTTCTTTCCTCGGACCCCTTGCACCCTTAACGCGCCCTTCGCGGGTTTTCGGCGCGCGGCATGTCGCCCATGACGGCGGCTAACGCCCAATCAATAGATAGGAGAATAGGAATGGAATCCCGCTGCTACGGCTCCGCACTCACTGTTGACAGCCAACACGGCTGCGCCCGCTGCCCGTTCTGCGGCGATCAGGTCGAAACGATCTGTGGCGTGATTGTTGAGCACTGCCCGGAGGCGTGGACATGCCCGTGCGGCGCCGAGCTTGCCGGCGCCAAGGCGATGCTTAGCCATATGGACGCCACGTGTAGGGAGTGGTCGGCGTCGGGTACTTACTTATGTAACTAGGGTTTGCGCACCACACAACGTCCGGACAGGGCGCGGAACGGCCTCGTGGCTAAACGCCTGCGGGTGTCAACGGTCATGTAGTTCTCCCCACTGACGGTCAGGAGATCTCCTCGCTGGTGGCCACGAGTACTCCCCACGGACGGACGTGGGATCTCCCCGGTTGATCAGTTGGGTAGCGGCGCCACCCCCTTGCCGGTGGTGGCTTGGGCGAGCCTGAACGATTGGCCTTCGGTGACGCAGACGTGGGCGTGGTGTAACAGCCGGTCGACGGTGGCGGTGGCCAGGGTCTTGGGCATGAGTTCGTCGAAGCCGGCCGGGTGCAGATTGGATGACACTGCCAGCGAACGGGTTTCGTAGCAGGCGTCGACAAGCCGATAGAACCCTTCGGCGGCGTCCTCGCCGACGGGCAGCATGCCAATGTCATCAAGAATGATCAGATCGACTCGGGTGATGCGGCGGACCGCTTTGGTGATGGAGTCATCGGCGCGGTGACGGCGTACCAGGGCGCCGAGGTCGTCGATGGAAAACCAGGCCACGGTGCGTCCGGTGTCGATGGCCAGCTGTCCCAGGGCCTCGCAGAAGTGGCTCTTGCCGGTGCCGCTGGGACCACAGACGCAAAGGTTCTCGCGCCGGTCGACCCATTCCATGCCGCGCAGGGCTTGCTGGGTGGGTGCGGGGATGGAGCAGCGGGTTTCATCCCAAACGGCGAAGGTCTTGCCGGCCGGGAAGTTCGCCCGCGCTCGCCGCAGCCGTAGGGTGGCTTCGTCGCGGCCGGTGATCTCCTCACAAAGCAGTACGCGCAGCACCTCGGCGGGGTCCCAGCGTTGAGCTCGGGCGGTGGGCACCACGTCGGCAATGGCTTTGCGCAGGTAGGGCATCCGCAGGCGGCGGGTTAACGCGATCACCTCCTCGAGGGTCTGGGTGGCGGGCCCGGCGACACCGGATCCGACCGTCACTGCCGGTTTTTTGGTTGCGGTCACTTTTCACCG
Source organism: Mycobacterium terramassiliense (assembly GCF_900157385.1). Lineage (GTDB taxonomy): Bacteria > Actinomycetota > Actinomycetes > Mycobacteriales > Mycobacteriaceae > Mycobacterium > Mycobacterium terramassiliense. The sequence continues at coordinate 2,290,499 of NZ_LT717701.1, read as the reverse complement.
CCGGGATTGGTCGCGCCGAACCCCGACCAGCCGGCGGTGCCGGGTTGCAGGCTGTGGGTTTCGGTGGCCCGGGTCGGCGGGCCGTTGGGCCCGTGCTGCTGGTGGGTCAAGATCGCGGCCAGATCCGCATCGGCGAATCGGCCGGCCAACGCCGCGGTGCCCAACGCTTGATCGACGGCAACCGAGCCGTGCAGTTTGGCGAACGCCACCGCTTCGGCCATCTTCGAGCGCACCCGAGCCGCGCCGGACGCAGCGGCCTCGGTCAGCCACGCGGCCGCGCCGTCACCGATAGCCAGAAACGCGGCCTCGGCCGGGTTGGCCGCGCGTGGGGTGCGGTCCCCGGGCAGCGCGCGGCCTCCGGGATGGTCACTGGGGTAATGCTCGTCGCGGATCTGGGGTCGCCCACGTTGCCCGCGCCCGTGGCGGGCGATCTCGACCGGGCCCGCTTCATCGATGACGGTGACTACCAATTCCTCACCGCACCAGCGCACCCAGACCCGCTCATCGATGTGGTGGTGCGGCACCGAATAGCGCACTCCCTCCACGCTGATCGTGGAGTCCCAGCCCACCCGGCGGGTCAGGCCGAACGCAATGGCCACCGGTTGGGCGGGCAGCACATGCAGCCGTGCACGTTCCTCGACCAACAGCTCAGCGGGGACCTGACCGGTCACCCGATGCGGCCGGGCATTGACCTGCTCACAGAAGTCACGACAGGCCTGGGCCAGCTCAGCGAAGGTGGCGTAGGCATCAAGCAGATTAGCCTCGGTGGGCACCAGATCGGCTTTGGCGATGCGCACGGTGGCCTCCGCACCGCCCTTGGACTGAGGGTCAGCCGGCACACAGGTGCGGATCGTCATCCCGTAATGCCGACCCGCGGCCACCACGTCGGGATGCCGAATCGGTACCCGGGCAACATGTTCGACAGTGACCGTCTTCTCGTTGTCAGTCAACGCATACGTCGGTGCCCCACCGATCACCCGCAGCGTGGCGTCCAAACAGCCCAGCAGGGTCGGCAGGGTGCGATCCCAGGTGGGCAGCACCACCCGAAACCGTGACCAGGCCAGCCAGGCGCAGAACAACAACGTGGGCCGACCGGCGACGGTGGGCCCTTGGCCCCAGTCGAACTGCAGCCATAACCCCGGCTCAGCCACCCACGGCCGAAACACCCTGCGATGACCCGACCGCCACGACTTCTTCGCCGCCGCCACCGCTCGCCGGGTGGTGCGCTCCGAGCCGCCGAAGCCCATCGCAACCAGCTTGTCGTGCGCGACGTCGGCGCGGATCAACCCCTGCGAATGGTCCACCCACTCCTCGATCTTGTCCAGGAACGGATCAATGGCCATCGCCCGCCGCGGCCGCTCCTCCGGGCTGAGCCCGGCATCGCGCAACGCCACGTAGTGAGCCACCGTCTTGTGATCACAGCCAGCCAACGCCGCCGCCGCTCGTAATCCGCCGGTCAAATCAAACGCCTCCAAAATCTCCATGATCTCCTCACTGCTCTTCACTTACTGGCCTTCCGCCCTGGACACATTCGGTCCAGAACAGCCAGCCCGACACCGCCGCCGACAACCGGCAGCGACACGACCGCAATGGGGAAATCCGTGGCCGTCAGTGGGGAGAATTCATGACCGCCAGCGGGGAGATCAGCTGGCCGTCAGTGGGGATTTTTCCGTGTCCGCCGACATGCGGGGCCGTTCCCTGTTGCCGCCACTTTTGTGGGCGTGTGGCTCCGCCGTAGTGTCGGTGGCCGGAGATAGCGTGGCGGTTTGGATCACCAAAACGAAAGGCGAGGTCTAATGACCCAACCCAGCTACATCGTCCCCCCCAACGCGCAGGCCGCGCAGGCAGTGCGCAGCTCTCAGATTCCAGCTCGTTGGACGAGCAGTGTGGCCTACCGTGACTTTCTGCTGAATGCGTTCACCAACGGGGTGACGCAAGATCAGGCCGGACAGCACATTGGAGACCTCTTTGACAAGGTGGCGTTGGCCCTCATGGAAACGATCACCAGAGTCAACGCGCTTGAGCAGCGGTAGCCCCGAACGGGCAGCAGTCATCGGGCACCGGGTACTGACCGTAAGTGCCAGCGGCGAGGTCTCCGCGCATGATCGCGGCGTGCTCCCGGTCGGCGCGCTGAACCAATGCGGCGACGCGGGCCTCATCGGCCTGCCGCATAGCGGCGACTCGACCAATGATCTTAAGTCCTACGTAGGCGGCTATCACCGCGCATAGGAGGATGAGTGCGGGTAGCCATATCGCTTGCACGATGACGAACACCAATGCGGCGACAAAGAGCCATACGAGCAGTTCGCCCATGCCGTGAAGTGTAGTAGCGAGAGCGGACAGGGCGCCGGGTCGAAGCGAAGTCAAACCCGGCGCCCTCGGGCCGTGCGAGCCAGGAAGGATGGGCCTGGACACAGCGGCCACCGCCTAACCCGTTAAATGCCGTCAAACCGTTTTCAAAAAGACGGCACGGGTTCGTCGTCGGGCGGTCTCTAGTTGTTGTGAAGTTGCGGTGACCGTCTCCGTAGGGTGGGCAATCTAGCGTCCTCCCCCTTTCAAGTCCTTCACAAAATCCGCCGGGCGATCCGGCGGAGGTCTCTAACTCGTCGCCATCTTGCGGTAGCGATTCAAAACGAATGTCTCGGCTAGGTTCCATCCGCTAAAGCTGCCGCGAATGTCGACCGAGAACGGGCCTTTGGTCTTGCTCTTTTCAAGCTGGTCTTTGTTGGCCATGAAGCGGAGCGTCGCGGTAAAGATGGCAGCGGCTATGTCGTCGGCCGGCGCACCGTTGGTGAAGCCCTGGCCGCGTGTGTAGCTTTGCGCCATTGAGCCAATCACCGCTAGCGCTGTCGTTGCGTAAGCCTCAGTGGCCGCATCCCCAGGTTTCCCCAGGAACGCGGCCACATCGGCAGCGGTGAACGCCATAACTAGCCCGACGCCTTGGTCAGAACCACGACCGCCTCAGGCTGAGTAACCGCCAGGTCATACCGGCAGACCGTTCGGATAGCAACGCTATCGAAGTCGGCCAGACGCTCGGTGCTGACGAACACGCTCGGCGCAGAATCGCGAACCACAACCACATAGCGCTGGTCGGTGATGAGCAGCTTGCCGGCCGCCAAGCGATTCGTGAGGGTCACGGGAACGCCGAACAGGCTGTACTGCGTATCCGCGTGGGCGTCCGGGTCCAACACGTATTCGCCCTGGGTCGTCTTGATCTTCCGCAGCGCCGTGTAATCGGACGGGTTAGCGAAAATCCGGCTGGGCTGCGCGTTCGCCGCGAACAGCAGACCCAGGCCGTCCAGCACGCTATTAAGGTCGGCGGTGTCCAGAGTGCCGGTCTGAATGCCGGTCTGGGCCAGAATGCCCTTAATAGTGTTAGACGCCCCCGTGCCGTTATACAGTGCGTCGTCCAGCTTGTTCGCCATGTCGGTCACCACGCGCGCCTGCAAAATGGCCGACAGCCCGTTAACCGCCGAACCACGAATAAGCTCGTTAGAGATCGGCACCCAAGACTTCAGCGCTTGCATGCTAGACGGCAGCGCGTCGATTTCGTCAAATCCGACACCCGTGTCGGGAATTTGCGCACCGGCCGCCACAAACCCGGGCTCGCTAACCGAACTGACACGCGGAATGCGAACCGGCGAAGTCGAATCAATGATTACCGGGCCAGCAGCCAAGAACGTGCTCGACTGCTGTAGAGGCTGCACCAAAAGTTGCTGAACCTCTGACTGAATAAGCGCCGCATTCGACGCTGGTACTGCAATAGTCATATTAAGTTGTCACCTAATTAAGTTGTTTATTAAGTTGTTCACAGATGACCGCCACCGGGACGGTTGAATCTTTGTGGCCCATCAGGGGCCGTTGGGCCGCTAGACCAGTGATCTAATCCGGCCCAATAGGTCGACTTGGGCCGGCGCGGAATCCTTAAGGCCCTGCCCGACTTCGCCGCGCGGCACCCGCGACTTGTAATGCGGCTTCAGTTCCAAGAGCGTGTCAATCGCCGCGTTGAGCGCATTGTCGTCGGTTACTGCCGCCTCGTCGTATTCAAGGTCGCTAGGGTCGCTTAAGCGTCCCGTAGCTGCCACGCGCGCATAGAAAAGGCGCTTGCTCAGACTGTCGGCGCGGTCCTCGGCGGTCTTAGCGCGGTCGCGGTAGCCGGCCGATTCTTTCCGTAGCTTCTCGACATAGGCGCGGTCAAAAGTGTCTGCGCCCTCTGCCGGTTCGTCATTTGGCGCTGTATCGCTTTCTGGCGCGTCTGGCGTCGTTTCTGCGGTGGTCGCATCGGCGGCTACAGTTTCGGCCGCCCGCGTTGGAATGGTGACGTCTTCTGCGGCATCGGGCCGCGCTTCATCGCTCATTGTTCATTCCTCATAAGGGCTTGGTGGTATTGCTTAGTAATCGCGTCGGTTTGTGCTTCGCGGTCTGCGGCTGTATCGGCCAATTCCTGTTGAATCTGATCCTCGGTATAGCCAAGTCGCCGCAAAGCGCCCAGGCGGCTAAGAACGCCCGCCTGGACGAGTTTCGTAACCGCGTCCGCCTCTTGGGCGGCGCTGGACGTGGCCGGATCGCACCACTCTGTGCGAACGTCCACGGTGTCGGGGTCCGCGCCGTCTTGAACGGCGACCATAAGCCGGCCCACCCGCTCCCAAGCGCGTCCAAACATCTTTTGCCGAGACTCGGCACGCGCGGTCAAACTCGACTCGCTAGCGCGCAAAGCGTCCGCGCTCGCGGGGTTGTCGGTGAAGATGCCGACCATATGTGCCGGCAAAGCAGCCACCGCCATAATCTGCCCGAGCAGCACGTTAACCGCGTTCTCGTAACCGGTTAGGGCTGCGCCGTCGAGCTGGCCGAATTTGGCTTCGGCCTGTTCGCTCCACATGGTTCGCGGACCCTCGGGGATTGGCGAAACAACGTCCATGATCGGTTCGTTGTTGTCGTCCAGCACCGGATTGCCGTCTTCATCGACGCGCGGCGTCTCGATCAATTCAATGCCGGTGGCCCAACGGCGTGGCCGTGCCGTGTATTCAGCGCTCACCAGCATGTCGGCGAGCAGCTTATTAATGCCGTCGACCAGGGGAATAAGGTCGTGAACTTCTGACCAGCCCCAATCAAGCAAACGCTCCGGATAGTAGTAAGGCGCCCCGACCGGGATGCGTTCCGCGTTGCGTAGCTGCACCACGGGAACCACGCCAAGCGGGTTGTCCATCTCGTCGACAACGTTGAATTGAGTCGCTACCGCGCCCAAGCTATTCGCGCGGAGGCGGATAACGCGATCCGGCAGATAAAGGGCCGCTTCGGTCGTGGTTTTAGTTGTCCACCGCTTCAAGCCGGCAACGATCTCCCGCGAGCCCGGGTCGGCCAACACGGTCACCTGCTTAGGCGACTCAATCGACACCTGCGGGTTACCTCGCTCATTAGCCCAGACAACCGCGTAAGACGTGCCGAATAGCAGCGCGTCGCGGTGCGCGGAATCGCTTAGCTGATCCAAGTCGTTCGCCAGCCACAACGGCCACACGCTAGCGTTACTAAAGCCGGTTACGCGCAAACGTTCAGAGAGGCAACCAATAGCCAGCCGTGGAAGGTTTGTAGCCATCCGACCGAACCGTTCGCCCAGCGCGGCGCGCGACTCGGGGCTTAGAAACGCTAGCGACTGGTGACCGTGATAATACTTTTCCAGCTCGGCATAGCGATATTGCGGAGCTTCCAGCGCTTCCAATAGGTCTACTAGAAGTTCTAAATCCATATTCAGTTTTGACTTTCTTAGGCTGCGCCGTAGCGCTTACGCTTTTTAGGTTGGGATGCTAGCCACGAACAACGGCTATGGCATTGCATGAGGGCCGTGCAGAGGTCTATTTTTCCGGCGCTACGAGAACGCGACGTTTTAGCAATCCGGATTCCCTTGTCCGATTCTTTAACTGTCGCATTAAGGACGTGTTGACGCAGAGCCTCATCACCAGAATGGGTAAACCGACCATTGACCGCCGCACTGTGAAGATCGTTAGTGGCCGCGGTCTGCCGCTGCGGCGACTGCCGAAACTCCACCATCGGCAAGCCCTCGGCGGCAAGTATTTGTGCGGAGCGCGTCCACAAGTACGGGTCAAACGCGACCTCGCGGACTTTCCATCGTTTGGCCGCGTCCCTAATGGCTTGCTCTACGTCGAGTACCGGGACGCGCCAGGATTCATCGCCCGGCGGCTTCTCCCACACTGCGAGCTTGTCAAAATGTGGCGCCTCCGCAACGGTTCCGACCACAAGCGCCGTGCTGTCGTCCTTCAGGCTGCCATCTAGTCCGATCACAACCTCGGCGCCGTCAGGGATACCGCTGCCCGTGCCGAGCGCATCCCATGTATCAGCGTCGATAAACGGCGACTCGTTGCTAACGACCACCTGACACAAGCGCTTGCGTCGGTACTCACCTTCTGTCGTCTGCTTAAGAAGTGCAGTAGCGCGGTCCCTGCTCAACAAGTCGTCCAGTTGCGGGTTCGCCAGCTCAAGGCAATGCGGGCAATCAACTGGATGATGTTCAAAGCCGGACGCCGAGAACTCAACAAACGCAAGGGTCGGGTCGTCAGGATCGGCCAAGTGGGCGTCCCGCAGATCAGTCAACACTGATGAGTCACGGTTCGGCGGGGTACCGATTCCCAAAGCCATTGCGCCGTCCAGCTTTCCGGCGCCCAGGAGCAGCGTTGACCACGTATCCGGGTCAATCTCGCCCAGCTCGTCGGCCAGCGCCAGCGTCCACGTTCCCAACCCCTCGATGCGCTTGGCCTCTGCCGGTAGTGCTGTCAGCGTGGAGCGCTTGCCGGGCAACTCGATGCGGTCCCGATACACGAGCGCCCGTGAAGCCAGCACGGGGTTAAGCTCCACCATCTGAGCGGCCGGCGTAAGCAACCGCCCCGCCATACGCTCATCGACTGCGACAATCGGAATCTCGTTGCCGTCAGGGCCGGTGAACAACTCGTAGAGGCCCAGGGCCGCGAATATGCCCGTCTTACCGAGCCCTCGCGGCCCCATGATCGCGCCGACAACGGGGCGCGGGTCCGGGTCCAGAAACGGCCGCAGCATCTCAACCTGCCACTGGCGGAGCCGCATCGGTTTGCCGGCGCCCTTACCTTTGGGCACTACTAGGTAGCGCGTCGCAAAGGCCGCGAAACGCTCGACACCCGTCTTACGCGGCCGGAACGGCAGTGGGGACTCGTCTACGTCGCCCTTGGGTCCACGTCGCACTGACCCCCCATTTCATATTCAGTTGTTACTAGACGTTTCCGTCGTCAGTTCATGAGATAATGAGGGGGACTAAAACGAACCGTTTGGTCCAGGAACGCGAAAGCCCTGACAGGAGCGGTTCTCCGTCAGGGCTCAGCGTGTTATTTGCCGATAACAACACCGAGCTTAGACGCTGCTGTCATCGCCCCGTGCGGCTTTGGCGAAAATCGTCTTCCTGGTGGAGCGGCCCCGTCTGTCGTGAACTGCGCGTTTCTGCCCCCTCGACAGAAACGAGTTGTGCTCAATGACACAGGACGATCCGCCGCTGACGCTCGCCCGCCTCGCCGGCCAATACGGCCTCAAGACCCTCGACGCGGACAGAGCCGCAGAGAAGCTCGGCCTAAAGCTCCGTCGCGGAGCGGCAAAGGTCATGCCGTGGCAAGAAGAAAAGCTACGGCCCGAGCTGGCGCGCATGAAGGCAGAAAAGGACTACCGCAGCTATCGGGCAGCTCAAGACGCCGCCGACGATTACCGCGAACATCTGGCCAACAAAGAAACGGCACGGCTCGGCTTCACCAATACCGAGATGGCCCGGCAATTGGCCCCGATCCTCAAGAGGATGCAGGACGAAACCGGCTCCGGTTAGGCCAGCCGAGGCGAGCCCGCCATTAATTCGTCCCCGCGCTGAGCGGTACAAGGCAGGGCGCGGCGCGAGGGGGGTGGTCCCCCTGGTTACCCTCCTGAATGTGCGTTGACCTGCTACTTTCCTGGCGTCGGGATGGTTGCTTTGGCGCTGCTTAGCCGAAGCTAGCTAACGTGCCTTAGCGTTGCGGGAACCTGCGTTGACCTGCGCTTAGGTCGTTCGGTTTCGCATTATGCGGTTGCGGTGGGGCGTTGGCCGGTTCCCCGGCTGACCGGGCACCTTCATGGCGTTATCCGATTGCGCGCTTTCGTGGCTCCGCGTTGACGCTGGCCAGTACTGCGGCCTCATCCTCTGCCGTGTAGCGGTTGCCCTTGCGGGCATTGCAGCTGCGGCATAGGACGGCTAAGGCCGCCTCGTCGTACAGGCTGATGCCCAATTCCTCTAAGCGTCCGATGGGCAGCCGGTGATCCACGGTTAGGTCGTTCTTAGCGCCGCAGCTCGTACACCACGGCTGGATGCGGCGCAGTTTCTTTGATAGCCGTATCCATCGGTTAGTCGTTCTGACCGGGTGTCGATTGTCTGGCTGTCGCGTTGGTAGCCGACAGGCTGCGCAGCGTGACTGTCCTTTGGGTACGTAGTCGCCACAACCGATGCAGAATGACCGGATCACTCCGCCGTCACAGGTAGCCCGGCATGGTGATTTCCCCGGGAATGGTCTCGTGCGCAGCGTTGCCGCCTTCGTATTCGCTGACCGCATCGGCATACGCGATCAGCGACCGGGCCATTGCGCGGGCCTGAATGGGCGTCTGCAAGGTCACGAATGTCGTGCCTCCGAGGTTGGTTGTGTGCCAGTGAACGGCCAGCACCGGCTTATTGCCCAGCAGGGCTGGGTGGTAGCTGACCATTTCGGTGTTCAGCACGATAGGCTGATCGTCGTTACTCATTAGGTATCTTTCGTAAGTATGTGGTTGTCCAACGCGGCGCATATCGCCTCAAACACGTTGGCGATATCTTGTCGGGTCTGAAAGTTAAGAGAGTTGTTCCGGCCTTTGGTGCTGTAGCGGGATACGTCTATTGACCCGTCGCGCTGCACGTTGATTGTGTAGGGCTCGTTGCCGCGTGAGGGCTTAACCTGCGTGGCCGCCATTAGTTCACCTTGGCGACTGGCGTGCTTCCGCGTACCACGACGTGAGCGACCTTGCCGTTGACCGGCGCGGCAGCAAAGTAGTGCCACTGTTCGGTAGCGTCATCGGGCTTGTTGACTTTATGACCGAGCGCCGCTTGCACGTCACCTAGCGTTCCCCGCACGATTCGATCTACCTTAATGCGGGTTTCTCCGCCGGCAAGAATTACGTCGCCGTGTTGCACGTCGGCTGGTTTAATTACTGCGGTCATTGTCGTGCTGTGTTCCCTCTCGTTTGGTTAGTAGCGTTCCCGGCTAAGGCAACGACAAAGCCGGGTAACCGCTCAAGTTGACGTTTACCCGTTGCGTTGCCGTTGTGGCTGGTAGTTAGCGGCAGAAGCAAAACTATTTAATGCACGTACCTGCCGCTTTGCGGTGATTGGTTTGCGAAGTAGCTGTTCGCCATCCGGCGACCAGGCCGTAATCACTCCCTACGGTCGTGACTACGGTACGCGCTCCGCACTCTCTATATCTACAACATTAGCAGATCGCTTACGTTACATTAGGTGTAAAAGTGTAACACCGTGACCCAATTCACTAGACCGCTTCGGGTAATGCCACGTAACGCACCGTGGGCTTACCGACCTGGCAAGATAGGCAGACTCGGTTCCCGTAGCCCCAAATTGCCGTATTGCTGTCGGGCTGTCCCGTCATCGACAATTGGTGTCCATTCCTGCACCATTCCGTCGTCTTTAGCCGTCCGTGTCCATAGTCGCCGCACGGCTTTTCTCGCCAACGATTTGATCGCGGCCTAAGGTGGCTGCCCGGCCCCGCTGTAACTCGCCGGTGTTCACGCTCAAGCGGAGTTTCCTGTTCGCTGCGCCACCACGGTTCGGCCTCGGGACGGCGGTAAATAAGGTTGTCGAGCCGAGGATTCCCAATATCGCCATCTAGGTACACCAGCTCCTCCCCCGGTTCCGGCTCCCCCATGTAAGCCCGGGCAACCGCTGACGCTAACAGGATGGTTCGCTTTTCGCCCCGGTCGCCGTAGGCCGTAAAGGCGGGGTGTCCACTAACAAAAAACGGCTTTAATGGACCTTTCGGGCCGAAGGGCCTCCCATCTGGCGTGTAGCTATACTTAGGGTACTCTGGGTCGGTCTCACGTATATCAATGTCTTTTGTCATTCCATGCCTATTAAGTTGTAATCCGCCTTATGCGGCGCCGATGCCTAACGGTTTGCCGTGGGCAAGCGCGAGCAGCGATTCACGGTCGATGCGGATTAATCGCGGACCTACGCGGTACGCCTTTAACGTGCCGTCTGCGATCCGGCGGCGAATGGTCTTGTCGGTTACATCGAGGTATTCGGCCGCCCGCTGAATGGTAACCCTGGCCGGCAGTGGTTTTTCTTTTCCAATAATGTCCATGCGCAAATCATTGCGCATTTGTCCGACTTTCCCTGAGACCCCAAAGCGGCTACGCATCAAACGCGCAGGTCAACGGTGGAAAAAATTTTTACGGTGACCCCTTCGCCAGCTCCGACATGCGCGCGGCGACTGCCGCATCCCGATCAGCTGCCGCGATCTGATAGCGCATAGCCATCGCCGGGGTGGCGTGTCCGATCCGGGCCATAAGCTCTTTCGTCGTCGCGCCCGCTTGCGCCGCCAGCGTTGCGCCCACGTGGCGCAGATCGTGTATTCGCATGTCCGGCTTTCCTACGGCGGCAAACCCTGCCTTCACGGACTTTGTGAACGCGGTCTTGGACAGCCGCAGTCCGCGAGTTGTGGTGAACACGAACGACTCCGGGCCGCGCCCGGTGTGTGTTTTCATGTGCGCCCGCAATATCTCGGCAACGTGCGGTGGAACTACAACGTCGCGGATACCCGCATCGCTCTTTGGTGGCCCTACCTCAAGCTTTTTGCCCACATACGTTGCCTGCCTACGTATCCTGAGCACCATGCGGTCTCCGGTTACGTGAATATCCTTGCGGCGCAACTCGATTAGCTCGCCGAACCTAAGCCCGCACCATGCGGCTACGGGCACGGCGGCGCGGTAGCGCTCGGGCACCTTCTCGGCCACCTTCTCCAACTCGGCAACGCTTAGCGCTTGCACGTCGCGCGGCTTGGGCGGCTTAGCCGCCGACTTGATCTGACACGGATTGTCGGCAACCGCTTTGTCTTCGCGGGCAGTGTTAAAGATCGTCTTGAGCAACTGATAGGCGTGGGTGTTACGGGTGGGAGTTTTCTTCTCCGCGCCGAGCGCAACCCACCACGACCGGATATCGGCCGGCGTGACCGCGCGTATCATCTGATCGCCCAGCGCTGGCAGTATCCGGCTGTCGAGTAGTTCCCGGTACAACTGGCGGGTCTTCGGCGCGAGGTCGCGCTCGGTAAGCCACTTGTTTGCGTACTCGCGAACCGTGGCGGTGCGGGCCGATCTAACCGCGTCGCGGTCCTCGGGCGGCGTCCACTCCCCCATTTCGATTAGCTTGCGCTCGTTGGCCAGCCAGCCCTCGGCGTCCATCCTGGTTGTGTAGGTGTGGGTGGCGTAATACCTGCGCCCGTCTGTGTGGACATAGCTGGCCTGTATCCGCCCGCTGCGCAGTGTGCGGAGCTTCCCCCACCCCCTCCGCTGCCGGGGGGCTTGCCGCTTGCGGGTTGCCATGCGCGCAACTCTAGCGTGTTGCACCCCTAGCGCACCCTTATGAAGTCATAACGTGCCTAGTCACGTCGGGTTTTGTCCACTTGTGGGGTTGATATTGACAATCAGAAAACCGGCTTTATGCTCGTGTTATGCCGCGTTTCCGCACTCAGGTTGTGATCCTGGATGTCGCGGGTTCGAGCCCCGTCAGCCACCCCACTGGTCAGAGGGTATTTTTGCCCTCTGGCCTTTTGCCTTCGGCGGACCCGTTGCAACGCTATTGCAACCTGGCGCAGCAGACGAGTCCGCAAACTGCAGCCGTGTTTCTCCCCCTTTGGCGACATATCTGCGTTGAGGCTCAGAACATGCTGAATCCCAGTCGCATGTAATAGGTACCGGGCGCGGCTGCTCCGCCTGGCGGTTGGTACCTAGCGGCTGAGTTCCGCAGCTGCCATATCAGCTCAGGGCAAAGCAAGCGACTGCATATGAGACGAGGTAATTAGCCGCGAACTCGTCGCTGGGAGTGACATCACGCTTCAAGTCGCCCATGACTTGCCCGTAGCCCTCGCCCCGGCCGACCTTGTCGCAAATTCCGTGGCCGTAGCTGAGCGCGTCATTATTAGGAAATCCGTAGTGCCGCCGCACCACCACGTCGCAGATCTTCTCTGATCGCTGGGGTCCACGCGATCAGCGATGCGCGTTCCCGTTCGAGCGGTCCTGCTGTCCCCCATATCGCCGGCGTGGCAAACCAGAAGCCAGGCATCATCGCCGCCGCAGCAACGGGCCAAGCCTGGAGGGCGAACGGACCGACCGTATCGGACTGAGTGGCTTCAGACATGGATTCTCCTTACCTGTCGCAGAGGCTCAGGTAGACCTCGACTGCCTCCCTGGCTGAGAGAGTGAAATCAGCGATGTGGTGGTGAACGTTAGCGGAAGCGTTGCCGCTGCTTCCCTTGGCGAACCTTCGTTTGCGGAATTAAAAGTGACCGATTCGCGAGGGGCCGCCCGGCCTCGAATCAAGCCAGCGCATCGACAACGATCTCGTCTCCGGCCACGGGCATGTTCGGATTCACAGTTTTTCGGGGTCGCGCCGTTGATCGCGGCCTCGATGTTGACTGGTTCGCTCACTGCTGCTCCGTTGTTGGAGTGTGAAAGCTACTGAGGCGGTTCGGAAGTGGTTGCCCATCAAGGGCTCGCCTATTTCATTGTGGGGATGACGAATTCGGCGCCGTCCTTGATGCCGGACGGCCACCGCGAGGTGACGGTCTTGACCTTGGTGTAGAACTGGATCGACGCCGGGCCGTGCTGATTGAGGTCGCCGAAGCCGGAGCGCTTCCAGCCGCCGAAGGTGTGGTAGGCCACCGGCACCGGGATCGGCACGTTGACACCCACCATGCCCACCTGCACCCGGGACACGAAGTCGCGGGCGGTGTCGCCGTCGCGGGTGAAGACCGCCACGCCGTTGCCGTACTCGTGCTCCGAGGGCAGCCGCAGGGCCTGTTCGTAGTCGTGGGCGCGCACGATGCACAGCACCGGCCCGAAGATCTCGTCGGTGTAGATCGACATCTCGGGGGTGACGTGGTCGAACAGGGTGGGGCCGATGAAGAAGCCGCCCTGCAGGTTGGCGTCACCGAAGGTCAGGTCGTCGCTGGTGCGCTCGCGCCCGTCGATGACCAATTCGGCGCCCGCCTCGACGCCCTGGCCGATGTAGTCGCGCACCCGCGCCAGCGCGGCCTCGGTGACGAGCGGACCGTAGTCGGCCTTGGGGTCGAGGCTGTGGCCGACGCGCAGGTTGTTGATCCGCTCGATCAGCCTGGCGCGCAACCGGTCGGCGGTCTGCTCGCCGACGGGCACCGCGACGCTGATCGCCATGCAGCGCTCGCCGGCGCTGCCGTACCCGGCGCCGATCAGCGCGTCGACGGCCTGGTCGAGGTCGGCGTCGGGCATCACGATCATGTGGTTCTTGGCGCCGCCGAAGCACTGTGACCGCTTGTCGGTGGCCGCGGCCGTGGAGTAGATGTAGTGCGCGATGTCGGAGCTGCCGACGAAACCCACGGCCTTGATGTCGGGGTGGTGCAGGATGGCGTCGACGGCCTCCTTGTCGCCGTGCACCACCTGGAAGACCCCCGGCGGCAGGCCCGCCTCCACGAACAGCTCGGCCAGCCGCACCGGGACCGAGGGGTCGCGCTCGCTGGGCTTGAGCACGAAGGCATTTCCGCACGCCAGCGCCGGCCCGGCCTTCCACAGCGGGATCATCGCCGGGAAGTTGAACGGCGTGATGCCGGCGACCACGCCCAGCGGCTGGCGCAGCGAGTAGACGTCGATGCCGGGGCCGGCGCCCTCGCTGTATTCGCCCTTGAGCAGGTGCGGGATCCCGATGGCGAACTCGATGACCTCGATACCGCGCTGGATGTCGCCGCGCGAGTCGGCCACCGTCTTACCGTGCTCGAGGGACAACAGCTCGGCCAGCTCGTCGGTGTTCTTGTTGACCAACTCGATGAAGCGCATCATCACCCGCGCGCGGCGCTGCGGATTCCATGCGGCCCAATCCTTTTGGGCCTCGACGGCCGAGGCCACCGCCGCATCCACGTCGGCCTTGCCGGCCATCGGCACCTTCGCCTGCACCTCGCCGGTGCTGGGGTTGAAGACATCGGCGGTGCGGGTGGACTCACCGGCGGTGCGCTTCCCATCAATGAAGTGCGGAATCTGTCTCGTTAGCGCAGTCACTATTCCGTCCCGGGGTTTGTGTTTTCGCGGTCGAACTGGCAAGACGCTTCATCGGCCGCATGACAGGGGGCGGCGGATGCAGACTCGCGGCATGGTGCAGCGTGTGCTCTAGCCGCCATTGCGGTGACGTGACGGGTTGCGGCGTCACGGATCCTCACAGAGATCGGCAAAGGGCATCACACGCAGAAGTAGAGTATCTGATGCTCGATAGACTAGTCGTTATCTGCATGAAAAGAAAGTAATGTTCTACCTATGGAAGTGCATGGTGATCCGGATTGCCGCGGCCCCGCCGCGTCAGATGGCACGACATGCACCGTTGCCACGTCTGGCCCTGCCTGTATCCGGGCGTCACGCAGACCGCCCTCCCGATCGACCCAGCCATTCCAGAACTAAGACGAATGACGAGCAGACGCAAGGCAGCCATTCGGATTGGAGCCAGTTATGCGGCTGCGTTGACTTCCGCGCATATCTTGGCGGCCGGCGCAGTGTCGTTGGTGGTCGTGTCCCTCACCCGAAACACCGGCGGGGACCCTGGCCCGCTCTCCACCAGTAGGAACCTGATCGCCTTGTGCGGTCTGGCCGCAATCTCGGCGACCGTCGGTGCGCTGGCGGGTGTCTTGAACATGGTTCCGTCGTTCCGTTGGTTCGCCGACGGCACCGAACCAACGCGCGCTCAACAGCGCGCGGCCATGCGCATAGCTCCCCGCCAAACCGTCGTCCAGTTCGGTATCTGGGTCGCCAGCGGGGCAGTATTCGTTCTGGTCAACCACCGTGCGGGTGCCACCGTTGGGTGGGTGATTGGTACCGCCATTCTGTTCGGCGGTGCCACCACCGCGTCGATGGGTTACCTGATAACTCAACGGGTCCTGCGGCCCATCCTCGCGGCATCGATGAAGACTGCAACACCGACCGGCGAAATGCCGGGTGTACTTGCACGCCTGATGATTACATGGGTCCTCTTCAGCGCGTTGCCCACCGCCGGGATCGCGTTGATCGTCCTTTCACGCTCCAACGGCTTGTTCCTGCAGAAGTCAGCGCCGATCGAGACGCCGATTCTGGTGCTCGCGGCGGCGTCGCTCGCCTTGGGATTGCGGGCGATGATCTTGGTGGCCCGGTCGATCTCGGACCCCATTCGTCAAGTAGTCGTCGCGATGACCGAGGTGGAACACGGCCAGGACTGGGCGCTCGTCGAGGTGTACGAGCCCTCCGAAATCGGGCGACTCCAGGTTGGGTTCAATCGGATGGTGGCAGGACTTGAGGAGCGTGAACGCCTCCGGGACCTCTTCGGGCGCCACGTTGGTGCCGAGGTGGCCCGCCAGGCACTCAAACAGGATGGCTCCCTCTCGGGTGAGGTTCGAGACGTCGCCATACTCTTCATCGATCTGGTGGGCTCGACAGCGATTGCCGCCTCCCGTCCGCCAGAGGAAGTGGCGGAGATCCTGAACGACTTCTTCCGCATCGTGGTTGCTGCCGTGCATCATCGGCACGGCCTGATCAATAAGTTCGAAGGCGACGCCGTCCTGGCCGTATTCGGGGCACCCATCGGTATCGATGAACCGACGTCGGCGGCACTCGCGACGGCTCGTGTGCTCGGAACGGAACTGAGGAAGCTGCCACTCGTGGACTTCGGCATCGGAGTGACCGCCGGTGCGGTGTTCGCGGGCAATATCGGCGCGGAGAACCGCTACGAATACACGGTGGTTGGAGACGCCGTCAACGAGGCCGCGCGCTTGGCCGATCACGCCAAGAAGTGGGGCTCGAGAATCTTGGCGTCGGGCAGCGCACTTGCCGGTGCCGACACCCTGGAACAGAAATACTGGGTGACGCGGGGGTTCGCGACGCTTCGGGGCCGATCGACGATCACCGAGCTGGCAGAACCGCTATTGAAGGGCTGAGACCCTACGGCGAGGCGTCCTCCACCTCGTGCTGTAAGCGTATTCGTCGAAGGCCGACGGCACTGACCGTCGCGCCGTCCTCGAACGTCTATTTCGGGGGCATCCTGATCCCGCCGTCCACCCGGACGACCTCAGCATTCATGTAGGAGTTGGTCACCAGTTCGACAACCATCGAGGCCAACTCTTCGGGGTCGCCCAGGCGGTGTGGGAACAGCACGGACTCGCCCAGCTTCGCCTTGAAGGCTTCTGACCCCTCCCCCTCCCCGTAGATCGGGGTGTCGATCAGGCCCGGCGCGATGGTGTTGACCCGGATCCCGACGGCGGAGAGGTCGCGCGCAACCGGCAGCGTCATGCCCACGATGCCGCCCTTAGACGACGAGTATGCGGCTTGTCCGATCTGTCCGTCGAAGGCGGCGACGCTGGCCATCGACACGATCGCGCCGCGCTCGCCGCCAGCCAGCGGCTCGGTGCGGCCCATCGCGGTTGCGGCCAACCGGATGCAGTCGAAGGTGCCGATCAGGTTGATTGCGATGACCTTCTTGTAGGCGTCGAGGTTGTGCGCCGAGTCGAACTGACCGTCCTTGCCGATCGTGCGCTGGGCCCAGCCGATGCCGGCGGAGTTGACCAGAACGCGCAGCGGCCCGAGGTCGCCTGCCGCATTGACGGCCGCCTCGATCTGCGCAGTATCAGTGACATCGACCCTGACGAACGTGCCGCCGATACTTTCGGCAAGCTCTGCCCCGCGGTCCGCCTGCAGGTCGGCAACGACAACCTTCGCCCCCCTCGCGGCTAACAGCCGTGCAGACGCCGCGCCGATGCCCGACGCGCCCCCGGTGACTATTGCGCTAGCTGCGTTGATATCCACGACGGCAGGTTAACTAACGTGACAGCTGGCGGGGACGAGGTCGGCGACCAAAGCGCAGCCACTCAACCTGCTGCGGAACATCTCGGTAATGCCGACCGACGCGTTCGGGGCCGCCGCCGCCGCGAGCGCCTGCGCCTTGAATACTCGCGCCGCCGCGCTCAGCTGATGCTGCACCGAATCGGTAGTTCCGTCGAGCTCCGCCGACCGTGCCTCACCCCACAGCGTCACCTCAATCCGCTCGCGACCAAGAGCCTTCAATACGCGCCTGCGCACTCGCAAGTCGCTGCCGAATAGATCAGTCGCGACCCCTAGAGCTCGCGGACGCGGACGATCGTCCCTCGATACGAAGGCGCGGTCGAAGCTAAGGGTCTGGACTCCAAGGATCTGGAGCGGCCGCACATCGGCGCGGTCGGGGGTAAAAACAGTAACGTCCCACCCGGCCATCACCCGGTCGAACAACCACCCGCCGGCGTGGGTCACCACCTCAAGCACGCTCGGGGCAACGACATCGAGCCGATATCTGAGGTCCAGCCCGTCGGCGTGGAGTCGCGTGTGATTGATCTCGCTTGCTGCTTGAACACCTGTGTCAGTGCTATCGAAGGACCGAGCGGTCATAACGTTCCATTCCGTTGATGGGGGCGATAATTTCGTGTCGGCTCCCGTAGCGTCGCGTCGAAGTCGTAGGGGTCCTGCAGGACAGTGGGGTCCAGCAGCATCGAGGCCGTCAACACGGTTATGCGTCCGCGTTCAACTGCGATTTCCCCCGCGCACTACGACACCCACGCTAATTCGACCCTTCGCCACCCGTTGAGCAGTGCCGTCGGATTACGTTGCAGCGGAGCATCGGTCAGTTTCAGGCGGTCGAGAAAGGGTAATAACCCGCCGATCGCGGTCCGCGTTTCTTGACCGGCCAGGTGAGCACCCAGACAGAAGTGAATACCGTGGCCGAACGAGAGGTTCTTGGCGGCCGGACGGGTGATCAAAAAACGGTCGGGGTCGTCGAAGCGCCGGGGATCGCGATTGGCGGCGGCCATGTGCAGCGCCACGATCGCGCCCTTCGGGATCGTCGTACCCGCAACCTCGGTCTCTTCGGTCGCCTCACGAAACGCGAACTGGATCGGCGCCGTCAGCCGATTCGCCTCGTCGACAGCATTGGGCAGCAATGACGGATCGTCGAGCAATAGTTTGAGCTGGTCGGGGTTGGACAGCAGTTCGACCACGGTGTTGCCGATGAGGTTCGTCGTCGTCTCGTTGCCGGCAACCATAATGGTGATCGCCACCATCAACGTTTCGACATTGCTGAGAGACTCGTTGTCGATCGCCGCGACCATCGCACTGACCAGGTCATTTCTCGGCTCAACGCGCCGCGCATCGATCAACGGCACGAAGTACGTGCTGAACTCCTTAATGGTGCTCAGCATCAACTCGTTGCGTTCGGCGGGACTGTTGAACTCGCCGCCCGCAGCCGCGGCGAATGCATCGGACCAGCGTTTGGCGCGGCCGTACTCGCTTCGGTCGATACCGAGGATGTGGCAGATCATCTCCACCGGCAGCGGAACGGCCAGCCGCTCGACAACATCGAAGCGGGGCAGGTCGCCGATACCGCCCAGGCAGCGGTCGACGATCTCTGTAATCGCGGTGGCCATCTCCTTGATCCGCGGGGGCGTGAAACCTCTGCTCACGATTCTCCGCATCCGGGTGTGTTGGGGCGGGTCCGCGGCAGCGATGGTCTTGGCGGAGGCCATCTCGTTCATATCGACGGGGATCCCTGCGGTCAGGGCCATGAGTCGCTCGATGACCTCGGGTTTCATCTCAGCGTCCGCCGGCACCGAATCTCCCTCGTAGGGGTTGGGACGCGACGAGAACACATCGGGACTCGACTGCACGGCCTTCACGTCATCAAATCGCGATATCACCCAGATGTTGGATCTGGTCCGATAAACCGGAAACCGCTCTCGCAGGACCTCGTAAACCGCTGGCAACTGCTCAGGGCGACCAGGCTTGAACGGCTCGAACTCGAACACACTTCCGTCGGCCGACAATGTCTCTCCTGTTCATTGGCGAACGCCTGCGAGCCATATCGCAAACCGGACGCCAGCGCCCCGCTACAAGGATATGTTCATCATAGTAGGATGTAATTCGCGCAAAACGCAAGGATCGGTAGAGTAAACGAGCACCTTGTATCATCAGCTGCTGGCCGCTTGGATGCCGATGTATCGATGAGGAGACGAGACGGTGTTCCCTGCTCATGTTGCGGAGGTGGCGATCGCCTCGCCCGACGACACGGATCGATTCCGCACCGCCATAGGTCATGCTGTGAATAGGTGGAACAGCGCGAGCGCGCAGCGGCACCAGATTGTTCTCATGCCCTCAGCCCCGCAACACCGCACCGTTGACGCTGAGCGTCTCGATCGCTCAGCACAGCCCACTGGGATTGCCGACCGCTACGACGTCTTCATCGCCATCTTCGACCCAATGCGCTCCGATGTAGCTGAAGTGATGGGCGACGTAGAGCGCGCAAAGCGGGCCGGCAAGTTGGTGCTAGCCTGGCTGGTCGCCGAGTCACCTTCGCACGGCCTCAGTTCGGACGACCAGGCTTGGCTTGACGACGTGACGCAGCGACTAACGAGGGAAGGGGTCTCTCCGCGCTACATTGGTCGCGGAGATGCTCACTTCGAGAGCCGCTTGCAAAGCGCGATTACCGCCGATCTGACCGACACCAATCTCAGTGCGCTGACAGAGTGCTTCGAAAGGGCCGCGTCAGCTCGGCAGGTGGCGATCTACCGGACTCCGGTGGCATTGCTCGGACCGCAGACCTGGGCCGTGACGGTGGTGAATCACGGCACCTCTTTAGCCGTCGACCTACAGGTCTCGGTGAAGGCCGTCGACTCCGAGGGCAACGATCTATCCACCGGTGTCAGACGCTCCAACCAGGCTATCGCCGACGTCTTCGCCAAGCTGAGGAGTGGTCGGTGGCCCGACGAGCATCACCCACTGATCGACCCGGCTGGGGTGTTACGAACTCGGCGGCCGGCGTTCCTGATCAGCCGGATGGACCTTCTCGCTGCCCACAGTGCGCTGGACTTCCCGCGCTGGCTGCGGCCAAACCAACACGCTTCGGCCCTTTACTCGTTGGAACCCAACGCTTCCCTCTGTGTGTGCATCCAGTTCGAGGACGAGGCGGGAGAGGTGTGGTCCAAAACCAACGACGCAGAGCCCGAGAGGGTTTCGCCGACATCGCCCGGTCGCGGTGAGCTGCGTCGTACCGCTGCCACCGGCGAGTAGAGCGACAGAATGGCGCGCGTCGTGTCACCAGATGCCCACAGGCCCAACAACATACCCTCCTACGCCGTGGTGGCCGACTGGGCAGATCTGCCCGCCGTCCCAGGCGCGTCGTCCTGTTGGGTGCACAATGCCATCGTCGCCACCGACGGTAGGGAGATCATCGGTTTCCACGGCGGACAACTCGTCGCGTTCGACACGGACGGGGGTCTCCTCCGCGTGGCCGAGACAGGCCTCACCGAAGGCCACGGCATCACTCTCGTCCGCGAGGGTGACGACGAGTTCCTCTGGGTCAGCGATCCGGGATTCGTGTTCAGCTGCGGCGCCGACGACGGAGACCCCACCTGGGCTCCCATGTTCGGCAAGGGAGTCCACTGCCAGACCCGAGCACCCCGAGTGGTGAAGATGACCCTGGACGGACAGATCCGGTCCGAGTTGCCTGTCCCCCAACGGGATCCGGGCACCCCGGCCGGTCCGATGGGACCGTATTGTCCGTGTGGCTGCGCCGTGGACGAGGAGCGGTTCGGTGGAGCGGGCGACATCTGGGTGGCGGACGGATACGGGTCAGGTGTCGTGCACCGCTTCGACAAGCATGGAAACCATCGGTCGACACTGACCGGCGAGGAAGTCGGCCAACGACTCGCCTGCCCACACGCAATCTACATCGATCGCCGCAAAACGGCCCCGGAGCTCTACATCGCCGACCGAGTCAACACCCGCGTGCTCGTCTACGATCTCGAAGGCCGCTACCTGCGGACCTTCGGTGAGCAGTTCCTCAACAGCCCCAGCGATTTTGCGCAGTGGGGCGACTTGCTGGTCGTCGCCGAACTCTATGGGCGAGTGGCCGTCCTCGATTCCGAGGACAATCTGCTCGGGTACATCGGCGACGACCCCGACGCGGCCCCAGGGTGGCCGACCCGGCCGGGCTGGCCCAATTCGCTAGCCGGCGACGGGCGTACGGAAATTCCCCAGCTGCCCCGCAGCGATCGCTTCAATTCCCCGCACTCTGTCGCAACGGACGCCGACGGCAACCTCTACGTGTCTGAATGGTTGCTGGGCGGGCGATACACCAAGCTCGCCGTCCAGCGCTGACCGATCGGTTTGAGCTAGATCCGTTCGATTACCAGGGCTGAGCCCATCCCACCCCCGGCGCACATCGCCACCACGCCGATGCGCGAATCGCGGCGCGCGAGTTCATGCACGATCGACACCACCATCCGGGCGCCGGTCGCTGCGATGGGGTGACCGAGACTGATACCGCTACCGTTCACGTTCACGATTGACTCGTCCAATCCGAGGTCACGCGTGCACGCCACGGCCATCGTGGCGAACGCTTCGTTGATCTCGAAGAGGTCCACGTCGTCCAGCGTGAGACCACTGCGCTTGAGCGCCAGCGGGATTGAGCTCACGGGTGCCATTCCTGTGTGCTCGATCTCTACGCCGACAGACGCCCAACCCCGGATCCGTGCCAGCGGTGTCAGGCCTCGCCTGGTTGCGCAGTCTGAGCTGCCGATGACCAGCGCGGCGGCGGCATCGTTGATGCCCGCGGAGTTTCCAGCGGTGACAACGGCATCGGGTATTTCCGGGTGCAGGACCTTCAGCCCGGCGAGCGTTTCGGTGGTGGTGTCCCGCGGATGCTCGTCGGTGCCAAACATCATTTGGCCTTGGTTGATGGGGACGGTGACGATCTCGTCGTCGAAGTACCCCTTGGCAATTGCGTTGAGCGCTCGCTGCTGTGAGCGGGCGGACTAGGCGTCGGCTTGCTCGCGGGTGACATCGTGCAGCCGGGCCGTGTTCTCGCCGATGGTGACAGACATATCGAAGGCGGGGATGCCGGGGGCATCCGGATGGCTCTGCGGCGACCATGGTGTTGGTTCCTGTGCGCCGGGTGCCACCTTGGTCAGCCGTGGCATGGTGCTTGCGCTTTCGGTTCCGCCGGCGACGATCACGTCTGCCATGCCGGCCATGATGGTGGCGGCCGCCAGCTGCACGGCGGTGGCGCCGGAGGCGCAGTGCCGGTTGATCGCTACCCCGGGCACGTTGGTCATCCCGAGGCGCACTGCGATGTTTCGGCCGATCACCCCGCCGCCCTGCAGGGACTCCGCGAGAAACAGGTCGTCGAGGTCAGCGCCGGGGATCTGTGACCGTTCGACTGCCGCTCCGACGGCGATCTCGGCGAGTTGGTAGGCATCGACTGACGTCAGAGAGCCCTTGCGGGCCCTGCCGATGGGCGTTCTGGCGGCGGAAAGAATGAGGGCGTCAGGCATTGCTTTCGCTTCCGTTGAAGGATTGGTGCGGCAGATGACTGGTCATATGTCGGCCGCCTGCCCCGTGGCGAGCAGGTCGGCGAGGAGTTCGCGGCGTAGAACTTTTCCGGTGGGGGTTTGCGGGAGCGCGTCGCGGATGGCGATCAGCGTCGGCGTCTTTGACCCACGCAGGCGGCTTCGCACCCATTGTCGCAGCTCTTCGGCGTGGACGATGCAGCCGGGTCGCAGTACCACAGCCGCGGCGATCTCTTGGCCCCAGTGCTCGTCTGGCACTCCCACCACCGCGGCCTCGACGACCGCGGGGTGTTCTAGAAGGACATCCTCGATCTCGGCCGGTGCGATGTTCTCGCCGCCGCGGATGATGGTGTCGTCGGTACGCCCTTCCACGAATAGGTAGCCGTCCTCGTCGACCCATCCGCGATCGCGGGTGGCAAACCATCCGTTCTCGTCGAGCACACTTCCCGCGCCGCGGTATTCGCCGGACACCTGCTCGCCGCGCACATAGATGTCGCCGGCGTTGCCGGTAGGCAGCGGCCCAGCCGGTCCCCGGATCTCGACCTGAATGCCGGGAAGTAGCCGGCCGGCCGAGCCGAGTCTGGCGTGCGCGACCGAATCGCCGTCCAGCGCGGCACGGTGGTCGTCCGGGCCGAGGACAGCGATGGTGGAGCTGGTCTCCGTCAGGCCGTAGGCGTTGACGAAGTCGACTCCGGGGAACAGCCGAATCGCGCGCTCCAGCACGGGAATTGGCATCTTAGCGCCGCCGTAGGCCAGAGACGTCAAGGTGGGTACGTCCGCGTTGGGCGCCGGACCGAGGTGTTCGGTGATCTTGGCGAGCATGGTGGGGACGAGCAGGGCGTGGGTGATGGCTTCGGCGCGCACGCAGTCGAGCCATCCTTGGGCGGTGAAGGTGTCCAGATAAACCACTCTCCGGCCGGCGCAGATGTTGCTGAGCAGATTGGAGACGCCCGCGATGTGATAGGGCGGGACGCTCACGATGACGGCTTCTTGTTCACCGGCCGCACCAAAGTCGACGCTGCCCAGCAAGTAGGACGTCAGGTGGCGGTGGCGCAGCACAGCCGCTTTCGGTTCGGATGTGGTCCCGCTGGTATACAGCAACACCGCGACCGCTTCGGGATCGTCCGACCATCGCGACGGATCGCCGGCCGGCTCGGCACACGCCGCCCGCCACTGCGCCACGGTAACGGCGTGGCCTGTCGTTGGCGGCTGCAGATCGGAGATGACAAGCGCGTTCGGATGGCGCGCGAGCAGCCTTCCCAGCGCGTCACGGCTAAGGCGGTAGTTCAGCGGAACCAGCGGGACGCCCGCCCACGCGGCGGCGAAAAGTGCCACCGCGAAGTCGTCAGCGTTGACGCCAACATAGACGAGTTCCTCGGCGTTGCTCTCGGTCAGGAGGCCGGCCCCGCTCTGGGCCCGCTCGAGGAGCGCGGGATAGGTCAGTATCGCTGGAGCCGACGCGGCCGGCTTCCGGCGCCCGATGCCGACCCGGCTAGGCATGCCCGTCGCCGCCATCTCCAGCAGTGTTAGAACATTCACCGACTGCGTCCCTCAGTCCGACGCCGGTAGGGCATTGGGTGCCTTGATGGTGAGTTGCCGTCCGTCTGCGCTGAGCACACCCGGTCCTGCCTTGGTGCACAACACTTCTAGCCCGGTGTCGGTGTCGACATAGCGCTTACCGAGCACGGTGTCGTTCTCGGCGGTTGGCTGGCCCGCAGCCCCCGCCGCCAGGTTCGCCGTCATCGGTTGACCACCGCACGACAGCTCGACCGGGGCGGCGGGAGATCGTACGACGATGATCTCAGTACCACTTACCGTGCTGCGCAGGCGCTTCCCCGGTGTGAGGTCGGTCATCGATCACCTTTCGAGGCGCGCGCGGGCGTTCAGGCCCAGAAGTTGTACACGGCGCGAGCGTTGAGCTCGACGATCTTGCGTGCTTCGTCGTCGGGCACGTCGACCAACTGCTCGGCGAGCAGCTTGCGGGTGTGCGGCCAGTTGGAATCCGAATGCGGGTAGTCGCTTTCGAACATGATGTTGTCCACGCCGATGCGGTGGCGCTGCTCGATTCCGGACCGGTCGGAGATGAAGCACCCGTAGATGTGCTCGCGGAACAGCTCCGAGGGCAGCTTGTCGGCGTTGATGTTGCACCAGTACTTGTGCCGGCCGAACGAGTAGTCGATGCGCTCCAACAGGTAGGGCATCCATCCGATACCGCCCTCGGACAGCGCGACCTTGAGTTTGGGGAATTTGTAGAAGACCTCCGACATCAGCAGGTCGACGGTGGCCATCATCGAGTTCAACCCGAACAACGCGATGCCGATGAACAGGTCGCCGTCGGGGGCGAGCCCCTGGGGCATGCCACCGGAGCCGAAGTGCATGGACAGCGGTAGTCCGGCTTCCTCGCAGACCCGCAGCAGCGGATCCCAGTGGTCAGTGTGAAACGAGGGCAGCCCGATCTTGTGCGGGGCCTCGATGAAGGAGATGGACTTGGCGCCTTTGGCCGCGGTGCGCTCGACTTCGGCAACGGAGGCCTCGATGTCCCAGAACGGAACCATCACCAGCGGGATCTGACGTTCGGGCGCATAGGCGCACCATTCGTCGAGGATGAAGTCGTTGTAGGCGCTGATGCAGAGCTTGGCGAAGTCCTTGTCTTTGGCCTTGTGAAACGTGCTGCCGGCGAATCCGCCGAAGTTCGGGAAGCACAGCTGCGCCCACACGCCCTCGGTGTCCATGTCCTTGATGCGGTCGGCGATGTCATGACACCCGGGCAACATGTCGTCGTAGCTGCGCGGGTCCATCCCGAAGTCGCGGGGATGCTTACCGGCAACGGCGTTGAGGGCAAAATTGCCTGACTGACTGCCCTCGTAGAGCCAGGTGTCGTTGCCGTCGGGCAGCTTGACGATGCGCGGAGCCACGTCGGCGTACTTGGCGGGCACTCGGTCCAGCCACACCCGGGGGTGCTCGATGACGTGGTCGTCGACGGAGATGATTTTGGCGTCGTCGGGCAGCATAGGGACTCCTCATGACACAGGCGGGTAAACACACTCTCACGTCAGCCGCAAGCCGACCTCCCTCAGAGTAGAACGATAAGTTCGTATTATGCAACGTACATATGCATTAGAGGGCCGCCTGGTCCACAGCGATCAGTCCATCAGTAGCCGTAGTGCCTGCTTCGGACAGGCGATCACTGCTTCAACTACGGCCGGCTCTATCTCCGCCGGCGGTTCCGGAAGCAGGATATTGACGACGTCGTCATCGACAAGATCGAACACTTCGGGAGCGGCTGCCACGCACAACGCGTTGGCTTCGCAAAGGTCCGGCTCGACTGTCACCTTCATGCTTCGAGTAGACCATTATATTCTTTTGGAGACAACCTAGGTCTCTTCTATCGCATGCTTTAAGTTACTTGAATGGCACACCGCCGCTGTCGACGGATTCGTTTGGTGACTGGGCCGGTAGTGATCCACCGATGAGAGGACACGATGACTGTGGACAACGTTCTGGTGATCACTGGGGGTGCGGGCGGGATGGGACTGGCCTGCGCCCGCGCGCTCGCGGACCGCGGGCGTCTGCTGCTCGTCGACGTCCGCGAGGACCTGCTCGACCAGGCACGCAAGGCCCTGAGCGCGACCGGGGCGGACGTCGACACGCTGCGCTGCGACGTGACGTCCCCGGCTGACGTCGCCGCGCTCGCCGATCGGGTGCGCCAGCTTGGCCGCCTGCGCTGCCTCGTTCACACCGCGGGTGTTTCACCGGACATGGCCGACGCGGAGACAGTCCTCGATGTGGACTTGGCCGGATCGATGCGCATCACCGACGCCTTGTTCCCGTTGGTCAACCCGGGCAGCTCCGCGATCCTGATCGGATCGATCGCCGGCTACAGCGAAGTCCCCGCCGCCGTCGAACCGTTGTTGGACGATCCGCTGGCCGACGGGTTCCTCACTGCCATCGAACAGGCCCTGGGCAGGGCGCTCGACAGTGCCACGGCCTACGTCCTGGCCAAGCGCGGTGTTACCCGGCTGGCCGAACGGCTGGCCACGCCGTGGGGCAAGAGGGGCGGACGTACCGTCGCGATCTCGCCCGGCCTGATCGATACGCCGATGGGCCGGCTGGAACTGGATCGTCAGGAGATCATTCCGGTGATGATCGAGGTGACCCCGGTCAAGCGCCCGGACCGGCCGCTGCCTGGACGCCCGGAGGACATCGCCGCCACGGTGGCCTTCCTTGAATCCGACGCCGCGGCGTTCATCTCCGGCTGCGACATTCGAGTCGACGGTGGACTCGTGGGCGCGGGCAAGCACCTGATGGGTGTCGGTTGATGGCGAAGACTCGTTCCGCTTGGATCGACCCGGAGATCGCCGAAAGCCTGCGCGGATTTCCGGATTTCGACTTCTCGCTCGACAAACTTCCGGCCATGCGCGCCGGGTCGATTTTCGAGCCGCAGTCCGCGCCCGACATCGAGCGCGTCGAGCTGACCACCGAACCCGATGGCGTCGCACTGTCGGTGCTGCGACCCGTCGAATCCGCCAACGAGCCGCCCGTCCTGTACTGGATGCACGGCGGCGGGATGGTGATCGGCAACCGGCACATGGACGATGCGCGCATGATCGAGTGGTGCCGCTCATTGGGTTGTGTCTGCATCAGCGTCGAATACCGGCTGGCACCCGAAGCCTCCTACCCCGCACCGCTGGACGACTGCGAGGCCGGGTTGCGGTTCATCGTCGAGCACGCCGATGATCTGCGCATCGACTCACGGCGGATCGGGATCGGCGGACGCAGTGCCGGTGGGGCACTCGCTGCCGGCCTGGCCCTGCGGTGCCGCGACGGCGCGAACGTCCCCTTGGCATTTCAATACCTGGAGTATCCGATGCTCGATGACCGCGGCCTCACCCCATCGAGCCAACTTGAGGGATTGCCGGTGTGGACCCGGGAATCCAATACGTTCGGCTGGCGCAGTTACCTCGGCGACCGGTACGGCACCGACGACGTTCCTGCGGATGCGGCGCCGGCGCGGGTGAGCGAATTAAGCTGTCTGCCATCGACTTTCATTGGTGTCGGCACGGCGGACTGTCTGCGTGATGAGTCGATCGACTTCGCGGCGCGACTGTGCCGGGCGGCGGTACCCACCGAACTGCACGTCTACGCGGGCGCCGTGCACGGCTTCGACATGTTCGCCGACACCGCGGTGGCTCGAACTGCGGCACGCGACAGCGCGGACTGGCTGGCGCGCCAGTTCGGCCAGCGCACTATCGGCTAGGCGGTCGCCGTTTCCAACGCCGCCGCGAGCCGCTCGTGGTGCAGGTAGGGATCACCGAAAAGGACTTGGTTCGCCCTGGCCCGGCGGTGGTAGAGATGCAGGTCGTGTTCCCACGTGAAGCCGATACCGCCGTGCACCTGAAGGGCTTCGCTGGTCAGAGCGGCGATCGCCGCAGAGGTGTAAGCCTTTGCGACGCTGGCGGCTTCCTCGGCATCGTCTGCGTCGGCGGCCACGGCCATCGCGGCGTAATAGGTGGCTGCCTTCGACGCTTGCAGCCACATCCGCATCGTCGCGCACTTGTGTTTGACGGCCTGGAAGCTACCAATGGGGCGCCCGAACTGCACCCGCAGCTTTGCGTACTGGACGGTCATCTCCAGCACGGCCTCACCGACACCGATGTTGTCGGCGCTGACGAGCACTGCGCCACAACGATTTTGGTGCGCCACGGCCGCTTCCGCCGCCTCGCCTGCGTGCAGCAGCACCGACGACGGCACCGCAACATCGTCGAACACGACCTCGTCGAGGCGCCGGGTGATGTCGAGGGTGTGCTGTCGCCGCACACCGATTCCCGCGGCCCGCCGGTCGACGAGGAACTGCGCCAGGCGGCCTCCCAGTTGGGCGGTGACCACAATCCAGCCCGCGACCTCGGCGTCCTGCACGGCGACCTTGATGCCGCTCAGCCGGAAGCCCCCGGCGTGTTCGGTAGCCACCGCGCACACTCCTTCGGCGTCCCACGGCTGGCGCGACTCCGCGAAGGCCCACGCTGCGACACCCCGGCCACCGGCCAGTAGCGGCAATATCTCCGAGCACAGGTCGTGGCGTCCCGACTGTGAGATCACCACTGCCGCAAGGGCGTTACCGATGAGTGGGCCCGGCTGCACCGTCCTGCCGTGTTCTTCGGCGATCAGCGCAACGTCCACCAGATCGCGCCCCAAACCGTCGTACTCCTCGGCGATGAGTAACCCGGCCCACCCGAGTTCCACGCCCCGTTGCCACACGCGCTCGTCGTAGCCGTGTTCATCCTGGCCGGCGAGTTCGCGCACGCGACTGATCGGCGATTCGCGTGCCAGCAACTTGCGGGTGCTTTCGATGAGCATCCGTTGTTCGTCACTCACGGTGAAGTCCACGAGTTACCTCCAAAGACGTCAAGAACCGCGCGGTTCCCTGGGCAATCCGAGCGAGCGTTCGGCGATCACGTTGCGCAATACCTCGTTGGCACCACCGGCGATCGTCAGAGCCCGCGAATAAAGGAAGGCGTCCTGCCACCAACCGCCGGCGATCGCCTCGGGGTCGTCTTCGGTGAGCAACCCATCGGTGCCCTGCAGTCCGAGTCCGAACTCGGTGAGCGCGAGATTGGTCTCGCTGTAGAGCACCTTGGCCAACGGCGCATCGGCGGGGTCGGAATCGCCACTCAACGCGCGCGACAGGTTGTATTGGCCCAGCCGAACGCTGACGCGTGCGGCCGCGTAGAGGCGGCCGATGTCTTGGCGGACGGCATCGTTGTCCAGCGCTGGGCCGGATCCGCGCCGCAGTGACCGTGCCATCGCCACCGCATCCCGCACCGCACGCAACTGGATGATGCCCGCGGTGCCCACACTGGAGCGCTCCTCGACGAGGCTGGTGGTGGCGACCTTCCAGCCCTGGTCGACTCCGCCGAGCACGTTGTCCGCGGGTATCCGCACACCATCCAAGAAGACTTCGTTGAAGTCGCTGGTGCCGGTGATCTCGCGCAGGGGCCGCACCTCGACGCCCGGGCTCGTCATGTCCAGGACGAACGCGGTGATGCCGGCGTGCCGGGGTGCATCGGGGTTGGTTCGGGCCAACAGGTAGCCGAGTTGGGCGTGTTGGCCGTTGGTGGTCCAGACCTTTTGACCGTCGACGACGAAGTCATCGCCGTCGCGACGCGCGCGCGTGGTCAGACTCGCCAGGTCGCTGCCGGCGCTGGGCTCGCTGAATAGTTGGCACCAGATGTCCTCGCCGGTCCGGATCCGGGGCAGGTAGCGCCGCTGCTGGTCGGGCCGCCCGCAGTGGATGAGGGCCGCGGCGGCCAGCAGGCCGGCGCCGATCGGCATGGGTACCCGCGCCCGCGCCATTTCTTCGCCGACGACGGCCGCGCGGAGTGCGTCTTTGGTGCCGATACCGCCCCATTCGGCGGGCCAGTCGGCGCCGATATATCCGGCCTCGAACAGCTGGGCGGTCCATGCCCGCAGGGCGGGAATGTCCTCGGCTTCGGGCGCCCGCACCCCGGCCTTCCCCATCGTGCGCACCGGCGGGCGGTGCTTCTCGAGGAAAGCTCTGACCTCCGCGCGAAACTGATCGATCTCGGGATCCTGTTCCAGCTTCATCCGTCCGTTCTCCGCATCAGTTGCCCCCTCGCAGCAGCAGCGCCCCACCGGGCGTGCCGCCGCCGGTAGTGACGACCGCAACCCGGGCGTCGGCGACCTGTCGCTCGGCCGCCTCGCCGCGCAGTTGCGCGATGGCCTCGGCCAAAAAGCCGAAGCCGTGGGTCCGTCCGGCCGACAACTGACCGCCGTGGGTATTCAGCGGCAACTTCCCGTCCAGCGCGATCGTCGCTCCGCCGTCAAGGAAATCCCCGGCCTCACCGACACCGCAGAACCCGAGCGCCTCCAGCCACGACACGGCGTTGAAGGTGAATCCGTCGTAGAGCTCGGCGACGTCGACATCGTCCGGCCGGAGGGTGGTCCTGCTCCACAGATGCGTCGCCGGACCGAATACCTGCGGTTCGTGCGTGAGAGTGTCCTGGTCCCAGGAGATCCGATCGAGCACCTGGGTGCCCACCGCCTCTACCAGCACCGGAGGTTTCGGCCGGTCGACCGCCGTGTCGATCGACGACACGATCACCGCGATCGCCCCATCGCACGGCACGTCGCAGTCGTAGAGGCCGAACGGCGAGCTGATCATCCGCGCCGACAGATAATCGTCCAGGGTAAGGGGGTCACGGTAGATCGCGGCCGGATTGCGCGACGCGTTCGCGCGCGCCGTCAGGGCGATGGGCGCCAGCGTCGAGGCGCGGTCGCCTCCGTAGCGCCAGAAGTAATGCGAGGCGTTCACCCCGATCCAGTTGGCGGCCGACATGGCGCCGAACGGCGCGCGCCACTCGAACATGCCCGACGCCCGGCTTTGCCCTCCCCCGGCCTTCGCGCGCCTGGCCAGGGCAGTGTGCGTCGATTCCCAGACGGTCCGAAAGCACAACACGTGCCGGCATAGCCCGGCCGCGACGGCGAGCATGGCGGACACGACGCTGCCTGTAGGCCCGGGAACTTCAGCCCCACCCGCAATCCAGGTTGGCCGAATGCGCAACGCCTCCTCGACCGCGGTGACCCCGCCCTCCGACATCCCCCCGGCAAGTCCTCCCGGATAGGTGGCCAAGCCGTCGATGTCGTCCAGCGTCAGGCCCGCGTCGGCCACGGCGCGCAGGCACGCCGTCACCGTCAGTGACAACGGATCGACCATGAGGCGACGCCCGATCGTCGAACTCCCGACCCCGGTGAGCGCCACCTTGTCCTCGAACTTGCGGGTGGACGACATGGGCCGCACGTCGCGAGTGAGATCACGGGGCCCTGGGACCGGGCCGGCATCGGCGGCCTCGGAATCGGGTTCGAACAGCGGAATCCAGATATCGTCCTGCTGCTCGAACACCACCTTGACCCGCAGTCCGATGGCGACGTGGTCGGGGCCGCAGCCGACGATGTTTGTGGTGAGCCGGGCCGATAGGTCTTCGGCGATAGCGACGACGGCGACGACGTAGGGCGGCGGGAAGCCTGGCAGCCACTGCTGATGGTTCACGGTCAAGCCGGCGACCGTCGCGCGTCCCGATACCGGCGTCATAGCCACCTCGACGCCGCGGCAGTGCGGACAGATGGGGCGCGGCGGGTGGTGGTACCGGGCGCACGTTTGGCATTGAGCGATCCGCAAACGCCCGTCGGCTCCGCTTGTCCAGAACGGCTCGCTGCTGACGCTCGTGTGGGGCAACGGCCGCACAACCGGATCGGCGGGGCCGGGCTCTGTCATCACACCTCCGGTCACAACCGACGAACAACCAACACGAACCGTAACAGATTACGGATATATGATCGGCCGTAATAGTAGAGCGTAACTCTACTAATCGGTACTGTGATGACCTCGTAAGAGGACAATCAGTCATGACAGCAGACAGGGGTTGGTGTGAAGGTCAAGGACAGCGCCGCGGTGGTCGTCGGAGGCGCCTCGGGCATGGGACGGGCGACCGCCGAACGCCTGGCAGAGCAGGGTGCGCGAGTCGCCGTATTGGACCTGCCGACATCCGACGGAGCCGCCGTGGCCAAGGAATTAGGCGCCGGCGCGTCGTTTCACCCGTGCAACGTAACCGACAGCGACCGTGTGCAGACCGCGCTGGAGGCGGCCGTCGACGACCTGGGAGCCCTGCACATCGCGATCAACACTGCCGGCGGCGGCGTATCAGCACGAACGCTTTCCAAGACCGGGCCGCATTCCCTGGATGCGTTCCGGTCCGTGATCGAGCTCAACCTGATCGCCACCTTCAACCTGAACCGGTTACAGGCTTGGCATATGAGCCGCAACGAGCCCGACGACGACGAACGCGGCGTGATCGTCAACACCTCCTCGATTGCGGCGTTCGAAGGGCAGATCGGGCAGGTCGCCTATAGCGCCGCGAAGGCCGCGATCGCCGGAATGACGTTGACCATGGCGCGTGATCTCGGCAGCCTCGGCATCCGGGTCACCGCCGTGGCGCCGAGCCTGTTCGCGACCGGGATTACGTCGCGGATTCCAGAGAAGATGGCTGGTGAGCTGACCCGCGACGCGGCCTTCCCGCGTCGGATGGGCAAGCCGGAGGAGTACGCCGCCCTGGCGCTGTCCATCGTCGAGAACCAGATGCTTAACGGGTCGACTATCCGACTCGACGCCGGCCAACGGTTCGCGCCCAAGTAGCCGGCGACGATCATGGATCTCGGATTCGCCGATGCCACCGCGGTGATCGCGGGGGGCACCCGCGGCATCGGACTGGCGACCGCAGTGTGCCTGGCCGAACAGGGCGCGCGGATCGGCATCATCGGCAGGAACGACGCCCGCTTGACGGAGGCCGCAACCACATTGACGGACGCCGGCAGTCCGGAAGTACTGGCGTTGACCGCCGATCTGAGTTCGGCGTCGGACGTCGACACCGTCTTTGCCACGGTTGGCGCGCACTGGGGCGGACTCAACGTGCTGGTCAATGCCGCCGGTCCAACGGATGCCGGTCGCTTCGAGGACCTGGGTGACGAGCAGTGGACGGCGGCATTCGACCAGGGCGTCCTGTCCGCGGTTCGGTGTGTGCGTGCGGCCTTGCCGTTGCTGCGAGCCGCCGAGTGGGCCCGGGTGGTCAACGTGACCGCGATGTCAGTGCAGCACCAGTCGGCGGGGTTGGTGAGCTACACCGCGGCCAAGAGCGCGCTACTCAGCGTGACGAAGAACCTCGCCCGCAGTCTCGCCAGCGATGCCATCTTGGTCAACGCCGTCGCCCCGGGTCCGATTCTCACCGACTGGGCACGGCCGGTGCTCGCCTCCGCCGGGATCGCGACGGATGACCCCGTGGGTGCCTTCGGACTGCTGGGACGCGGTCACGGCATGTCGGTGGATTTGGGTCGGCTCGGGCTGCCCCACGAGGTTGCCGCCGTCATCGCGTTCTGCGCCTCACCGGACAACACTTATATGACCGGCGCTCACCTCAACGTCGACGGTGGCAGTGACTTCCTCTGAGCGCGTTCGGTTCTCGGTGTGTTGTCCGGGTGGCGCGCACGTCACCGCCGAGGACGGCTACGCGGAAATCCCAGCCGGTTCTCCACGATGAGGCTGCGCAGCACTTCGCTGGACCCCCCGTAGATCGTCGTCGCCACGGCACTGCGATAGTGCGCGTCGAGGTTGCCGTCCACCGCGGTCTGCGGATCGGTCCAGTCGATCATGCCCGCGGCCCCCGCGATGTCGATCGCCGCGGCCGACGCGCGCACGTAGCTTTCCGGCCCGAACAATGCCGATACCGGGCCCGGCTTGTCCCCCTCCGCGTCGAGGAAGGCCACCCGCAAGTCCAGCAAGTCGGCCACCTCCGCTTCCATCGCCATTCGGGCCAGGCGCTCGCGGACCAGGACATCGGCGATCAGCGCAGCGCCGTCGGGTCCACGGTGCGTGCGGGCGAACTCCAGCGCATCGTCAGCGACCCACCCCGTGCGCGAACCGGGGGCAACATTCTGTTCGGCCTCGAGCGCCGCCCGCATCACGGCGAAGCCCTCGTGCGCCTCACCGACGCGGTTTGCGTCGGCAACCCGCACATCGTTGTAGAACACGATGTTGGTGCGCTCGTGACCCATGGTGTGCACCGCCTGGATCTCGATACCGGGTGTGTCCAGCGGTACCAGCAGCATCGTCAGGCCCCGCGGTCCCACCGATCCGGGCTGCGAGCGGGTGAGCAGGAAACAATAGTCGGCAAGATGGGCGAACGTCGTGAAGATCTTCTGCCCGTTGACAATCCACTCATCCCCATCGAGCTGCGACCGGGTCGCGCAGGCGAACACGTCGGAGCCGCCCGCGGGCTCGGTGTAGCCCAGACAGATAAGGACTTCACCGGCGGCGACGCCTGGCAGGATTCTGGCCTTGAGTTCTGCGGAGCCGGTGGCGCGGATGGCGTTGGCCGGCAGCATGGTCGTTCCAGGGCCCGCGGTCGGCACGCCACCCTTGCGTAATGCGTTCCACAGCGCGGCCGCCTCGAAGGGATCCAGCCCGGCGCCGCCGTCGGCGACCGGCCAGCCTGAGGCGATCCAGCCGCGCTCCCCCAGCTTGCGGGTCAGGGCGCGATCAACGCCGTCGCCGGTGCGGCGCTCGTGCTCGATCACCTCGCGAGTGACATGTTCGGCGGTGAATTCCTCTGCCTCGCGGCGGATTCGGGCCCAGTTCTCAGGTTCGCTGAAGTCCATCGCGTCACCGACCCTCGGTCGTCTCGGGGCCGAACCGTCGGTCGGCGACAGTGAGCAACTCGCGTCGCGGATCGGCGAACGCCGCCGCCCACGCTTTGGCCCTGCGGTAATACAACTGGATGTCGTACTCCTCCATGAACCCGTATCCGCCGTGGACATGCAGGCTGTGCGTCGCCGCTTGATAGGCCGTTTCGGCGGCGAACACAAACGCCATCGCCGCCAGCGCGCCGGCGTCGTCCCGCGCGGAATCCAGCGCCCAACAGGCCTTGCGCACCAACAATTGCGCGCCGTCCAGACCGGTGACCGCGTCGGCGAACGGATGCGCGACCGCTTGGTACATTCCGATCGGCTGGCCGAACGCCTCGCGCACGATCGCGTACCGGGAGCCGATCGCTACGGCCTCGGAAGCCAACCCGACCAGCGCCGCCGCGCGCAGCACGCGTACCTCGTCGATCGCGGTGTCGAAGATCGAGCGCGCCTCGCTCCCCTCGGCGAGGACGGTAATTGCGCCCGGAGTGAGCCACTGGGCCAGCGGTAGTCCCCCGAGGTTGCGGTGTGCGGTCTTGGACAGGCCGTCCGGGCGGTTCATGTACACCAGGGAGTCGCCGTCGAGGGCCAGCACAGCGTCCGCGATTGCGCCGTCGATTAGCCACTGGCGCGTGGCCGAGCCGGGCTGGGTGGCCAGTGACACGATGACCGATCCGCTCAGGACCGGTACCAGCAGTTCCTTCTCGCGCAGGCGACCCAACACTCGGGCCGCGGCCGCGGTCTCGGCGACCGGGATCGGGGCGAGGCGTCGGCCGGCTTCCTCGGCCACCAATGCCAGTTCGAGGAGGCCGCCGTCCCCGCCCCCGCAGTCCGAGGGCACTCCTATACCCAGCGCGCCGATGTCGGCGTAATGCCGCCAGAGCAGTAGGTCGAAACCTGTGGGCTCTGCACTACGCACCCGCTGTGGCGTGGCCTGTTTCCCGAACAAGGCTGCGAACGCGTCGCGGACCGCGCGTTGCTCCCGCGTCAGCGATAGATCCACCTAAGTCCTCCTGGCGATCGTGACAAGGCTCGACATTCGGCAACACGCAAGCACCGTCGCAGAAGGACGTTACCCGGTCCCGGACTGAAGCACGACGAAAAAGTAAACCTATATCCTCTTTTTCTGCACTCGATGCTAGAGTCAATCGAACACCTGATTGTCACATTGATTGGAGTAGGGCCATTCGGCATCGCACGCTTGGCCGCGCACGAGGAGGAGTTCAATGACGTCGCGATTGGGATTTCCGGTCTTCGATGGTGATAACCACATGTACGAGACACGCGATGCGCTCACCAAGTTCCTGCCGCCGGAGTACCACGGCGCAATCCGGTACGTGGAAGTGGATGGACGCACCAAGATCGCCACCCTGGGACAGATCAGCGACTACATCCCCAACCCGACCTTCGACAAGGTCGCTGCGCCGGGCGCCCAGGAGGACTACTTCCACCACGGGAACCCCGAAGGCAAACCGCACCGCGAGATTCTGGGGAAAGCGATCGAGTCGATTCCTGCGTTCCGTGAACCAGCGCCTCGCCTGGCGCTGCTCGACGAACAGGGCATCGACAAGTCGATGATGTACCCGACGCTGGCGAGTCTGGTGGAAGAACGCTTCCGCGAGCACCCCGAGGCGACCCACACAATCATTCACGCCCTGAACCAGTGGCTGCACGAGACATGGCAATTCGACTACAAGGGCCGCATCTTCACCACGCCGATCATCACCCTGCCCATCGTGGAGAAGGCCATCGACGAACTG
The DNA here is from genome assembly GCF_900157385.1 of Mycobacterium terramassiliense. Lineage (GTDB taxonomy): Bacteria > Actinomycetota > Actinomycetes > Mycobacteriales > Mycobacteriaceae > Mycobacterium > Mycobacterium terramassiliense. Next base: position 2,253,829 of record NZ_LT717701.1, on the reverse strand, counting down.
AACTGGGTGGTCGAGCGCGGTGCGCGCGCCATTCTCATCCGCCCGGCGCCGGTACCCGGGCTCCACGGCCCGCGTTCATTCGCGCTCCCCGAATTCGACCCGTTCTGGAAGCGGGTCGTCGAGACCGGCGTGCTGGTCATCATGCACGCCTCAGACAGCGGCTATTCCCGGTACGCCAACGACTGGGAGGGTTCCGGCGAGTTCCGACCGTTCCAGCCGTCGCCGTTTCGCTCCTACTACAGCCTGGCGCGCAACCCGGCCGAGGACTCTGTTGCGGCCCTGGCCTGCCACGGCCTGCTGACGCGGTTTCCCGAGCTTCGGATCGGCATGGTGGAGAACGGAACGACCTGGCTGCCGCGGCTGCTGGAGAACCTCCAGGAAACCCGCAAGAAGATGCCGCAGCTCTACGGCGAGGATCCCGTGGAGGCGATCCAACGCTGCATCTACTTCAATCCGTTTTGGGAGGAGAACGTCGCCGAACTCGCGAAGCTGGTGCCGATCGATCACCTGTTCTTCGGCTCGGACTACCCTCATCCGGAAGGCTTGGCCGATCCGCTCAGCTACCCCGAGCGGCACCCGGAGCTGAGCGACGACGAGCTCGCCATGGTGATGGGCGGCACGCTGTCGAGCATGATGCGGGTCGGCGCCTGAGATGTCGACGGATCGCGGTGCGGGGTCGGCCACCAAACCCCGCGAGGACGGCTCCCCCATGGAGTTCGACCCGTACTCGGATAGTTTCTTCGACGACCCGTACGACACCTACCGCTGGATGCGCGACGAGGCGCCGGTGTATTACAGCGAACGCTGGGATTTCTATGCGCTGAGCAGGTATGAGGACGTCGTGGCCGCGCACCGGGACTGGGAGACGTTCAGCAGCGCCTACGGGGTCACCCTGGACGCGTTGTCGATGCGCCGAAAGTTCGACGACCTCAACATGTTGATCCTCTTGGATCCTCCGGAACACGAGCGGCTGCGCAAGCTGGTGCGCCAGGTGTTCACCAAGGCGGCGATCGCCAACCTCGAGCCCCTGGTAACCGACGTCGTCACGTCTTACGTGCAGGCCCTGGCGGGCAAAGACGAATTCGACGTGGTGGCCGACTTCGCGGCGCTGTTCCCCGTGGAGATCATCTCCTCGATGCTCGGCGTCCCTGCCGGAGAGCGCCAGCAGATACGGCTCTGGACCGACGAGTTCCTGCACCGCGAGAAGAACAATCCGTTCGCCACAGAGAGCGGAGTCGCGGCCTCGATGGCGATGGGCGAGTACTTCCTGGACCTGGCCCGCGAGAAGCGCCGCCGGCCCGACGACCTGATCATCAGCCGGCTGGTGACCGCGACCTACCAAGACGAGACCGGGGTGACGCACCGGCTCACCGACCAGGACATCGCCACGTTCGCGGTGCTGCTTGCCGCGGCCGGCAGCGAAACGGTCACCAAGCTGGTGGGCAACGGCGTCATGGCCTTTCACCACAATCCCGATCAGTGGCAGCTGGTGCTCGCCGATCCCGGGCTGATACCCGGCGCGATCGAGGAGATGCTGAGACTCAATCCGCCTTCGCAATACCAGGGCCGGTTCACCACCCGCGAGGTGGTGCTTGAGGGCGGCACCATCCCGGCGGGATCGCCCACGCTGCTGGTCACCGGCGCCGCGACCCGTGACCCCCGGACCTACGATCGGCCCGACGTATTCGACATCAGGCGGGGCGGCGCCACCACCCTGGCCTTCGGATACGGCGCCCACAGCTGCCTGGGCTCCTGGTTAGCGCGGCTCGAGACCCGAGTCGCCTTGCACGCGATACGCGAGCGCTGGCCGCGGTTCGCCGTCAACACCGACGGTTTGCGGCGCGTAACGATGTCCAATGTGGCCGGCTATTCGCACGTCCCGGTGCACGTCGGCTGATGGGCGCGGCGCAGACCGCGTCGGACGATCCGGCACCCCCCGGCCTGCCGGGCAGTGTCCCCGAGCTGCTGTCACGGCGGCGCACGAAGCCTGACGGCGAGTTCCTGGTCACCGACGAGGAGCGGCTGACTTTTGCGGAGGCCGACGCGCAGTCCAGAACACTGGCCGACGCGCTGTTGGCCTCGGGCGTGGGCAAGGGAACCCGCGTCGGCATCCTGTTCCCCAACTGCGCCCAATGGCTCATCGCGTGGTTGGCCGCGGCCCGCATCGGCGCGCTCACTGTCCCGCTGTCGACCTTCGCTCCGGGCGCCGAGCTCGCCAGGCTGCTGCGCCACACCGACACCCAGGTGCTCCTGATGGGCCGGTCGATCGCAAGCCACGACCTCGTTACGCGGGTAGCCGACGCGCTGCCCGGCCTGGCCGACGGTGACGCGGCGATCGCCCTTGCCGCTGTCCCCTACCTGCGCCGGGTGCACGTCTGGCCCGCCTGCGACCGGGCGTGGACGACGCCGTGGCCCGGCAGTACCGGCCCGGTCGCACCGCTGACAGGTTCCGCCGAACAGGAGGTCCGACCGTCCGATGAGCTCGTGCTGGTCACGACATCTGGCACTACGGCACTACCGAAATCCGTCGCGCACACCCACGGCAGCCTGGTGCGCCACGCAGCCCTCCTGGCTCGGCACCGCGGCGTCACGTCCGCCGACCGCATCTACTCCCCCATGCCGTTCTTCTGGGTGGGCGGACTGACCATGGTGGTGCTGCAGGCACTCTCGACCGGAGCCGCGATCCTGGCCCAGGACGTTTTCGAACCCGGTGCCACGCTGGCGCTGCTGGAACGGGAGCGGGCCACCATCATCTCGTGCTGGGCACAGGCCAGCCAGGCCATGGCCGATCACCCCGACTTCGCCAAGCGAGACCTATCCAGCGTCCGGGGCGGCACCATGCTGCAGGCGCTGCCACCCGAACGCCGACCCAGCGAACCCGACCTGACCCCCAACCTGCTCGGCATGACCGAGACCGGCGGCCCGCACACCATGGTCGAGGTGCCCGACACCCCGCTGCCCCCACAACGGCGCGGCTCCTGGGGGATCCCACTGCCCGGGCTCGTGCAACACCGAATCGTGGACTCCGCGGGCGTTGAGGCGCCGCCAGGGCAAGACGGCCAGATCCAAGTGCGCGGCCAGATCCTGATGAGCGGGATCTACAAGCAGGAACATCACGAGGTGTTCAACGCCGACGGCTGGTATGACACCGGGGACCGCGGATGGTTCGACGACGCCGGTCATCTGCACTTCACCGGTCGCGCCAGCACCTTGATCAAGACCGCCGGGTCCAATGTCTCACCGGCCGAGGTTGAATCGGTCCTGGACGCCATGCCCGGCGTGCTGCACAGCTTCGTGGTCGCCTTGCCCCATCCGGTACGCGGCGAAGTCGTCGGTGCCGCCGTCGTGCCGGCGCACGGCGCCCAGCTGTCCACCGACGCCGTCGCCGCCCATGCCCGCGCCAACCTCTCCGGGTTCAAGGTGCCAACGGTCATCGCGATACTCGCCGAAAGCGAGCTACCGATGCTGCCGACCGGCAAACTCGACCGCCAGGGACTGGTCAGGCTGTTGGCGACGAACGGTCTTCGTCATGAATAAAGGAAGGCCGATGGATTTCGCAGCCTTCCGTTTGACTGATGACGAGCGATTGCAGCTTCTTGCCGTGCAGAGCGAGTGCACCGTCGGGTGGCTCAACAGCGACGGTTCGCCGGTGTCAGCGTTCCTCACCTACGTGTTTCAGCGCGATGCGTTCTGGGTGACGTCCTTCCGCGACCGTCCCCGGGTCGCCTGTTTAGTCGCGGATCCGCGAAGCACCGTCGCCGTTTCCAGCGCGGGTAAACCGCTTCCCCATGGCCGGATGATCAGTGCCCGGACCTTGGCAGTCGTGCATGACGACGTGTCCACGGCCGAATGGTTCTACCCTCGGTTCTGCACAATGGCCGGCTTGGACCCCGCGGTGTTGGCCCGGCAGGACCGCGTCATCATCGAGCTTCGCCCGCAAGCGTGGAACAGCTTTGACGGCCAGCGAATGCTGCGCCGATAGTCATGACCAAGCGACCTTGCCGGCGGACCTGCTCACTTGCTGCGGCCGGCGGCCTTCATCCGTGCCAGGTCGGCCATCACGACGGTCTGCCCGTCGGTCGCGGCGAGCGCCCGGGTGTGGCCGAGATGATGCATGTCGAAACATGACGCGATCGCCGTCGAGAAGCCCATGGTGTCCAGGGTGTGGTTGACCGCCCGCTTGGCCATTCGCAGCGCCCAGGGGTCGGTCTGAGCGACGCGGTGAGCGAGATCCATTGTGGCGGAACGCAAGTCGTCCAGCGGTACGACGTGGTTGACCATCCCGCATCGCAGGGCCTCCTCGGCCGTCACCGAACCGGCGGTGAACAGCATCTCCTTCGCCTTCCGTGGCCCGAGTTCCCAAGTGTGGGCGTGGTATTCGACGCCCATGATGCCCATCAGGCCGACCGGGTCGGAGAACTGCGCGTTGTCCGCGGCGACGATGAGATCGCACGGCCAGCACAGCATCAACCCGGCCGCGATGCACTTGCCCTGCACCGCGGCGATGGACGGCTTGGGGATGTCGCGCCAGCGCTTCGCGTACTCCAGGTAGCCGCGGGTCTCCCAGTCGTAGTAGGTCTCCGCGAGCAGCTTGCCATCGGTGCGCTGCGGACTAAGGCTGCGCCCGTCGGCCGACGGATCGGTGCCCGACATGTCGTGCCCGGCGGAGAAGTGCTTACCGGTGGTCTGTAGGACGATGACCCGAACCTCGGGGGCCTCGTCGGCGCGCCGCCAGGCAACGTCGAGATCCTTGAGGATGCCCGGGGTCTGGGCGTTGGCGGCCTCGGGGCGGTCCAGGGTGATGACCGCGACCCGATCGTCGACCTCATAGTGGACGAAATGTTGAGCTGTCATGGCTGCATTCCTTTCGGGGGGGTCCTCACGACGCTTTCCTGCGCGAACGACGCGACATGTGTTCCGGACTGGGTGTAAACGTCTCCGGCGCCGAAGCCGCGGCCACCGCCCAACCGCACGCCACGGATCTGCACCCGCAGCCACTGGGCGACGTCGAACGGTTGGTGAAACCACACCGAATGGGTGACGACGCCGGTTTGGACGCTGACGTGGGCGTCGCGCTGGCTGACGCCGGGCACCGCTTTCAGCAGGGTGCCGATCAGCGGCCAGTCCGAGATGTAGGCAATGACGGGTTGGGCAAGCGCGGTATCGGTGAAGTCCGGGCAGCGCATCCAGAACGCCAGGTCCGCGCCCACGGCGTCCTCGACATCCAGGCCGTCGCCGATCAGGCGGGCTTCGCCCGGGATCACCGCGAAGTCAATGGGTTTGGCGGCCATCGGATCACCGGCCGCGGCGGCGCTGTATTGATAGTCGTACCCTTGCTCGGTTGGGTCGGCGCGGTCGACGAGGATCGACGCGGTCGCGACCACCCGGCGGGCGGACTCCTGGCCCTGCCACGCCACCGCCCGCCGATGCCCGAGCGAGCGGCCGTCGTGGGTTTGCTCGAGGTCCAGGTACAACGGGTCAGCGGCGCGTCCGGCGCGGGGGAACGCGATCTGCAGTGACTTCACCGCCTTGGCCGATCCCGGCGGTGCGGCGGCCACGATGAGCTGAGCCATGATCTGTCCGCCGAATATCCGCTCCACGCCCGGGTCAGGAATGGGCAGCACGGTGCGGCCGTCGGTGTCGTCGCCCAGGGTGAGCATCGCGCGAAATTGATCGAGATTCATCCCAGCCTTTCCTCCGCGGTCGCGACAAGCTCGAACTTCTTGACCTTGCCCGACGGCGTCATCGGCAAGGCGTCGACGAAATGCCATGCGACGGGGGTCTTTTGGCGGGCCAGTCCGGCGGCGCGCAGGTGACGGGACAGGTCTTCGGCGGACGCTTGGCCCGGCTGGTCGAACACGACGAACGCCACGGGTACCTCGCCGAACCTTGCGTCGGGTCCGGGCACTACGGCTGCGTGGCGCACCGCCGGGTGCTTGACGAGCAGGTCTTCGATGTCGCGGGCGGAGAACTTCTCGCCGCCGCGGTTGATGACGTCCTTGACCCGCCCGGTGATCGTGACGAAGCCGGCGCCGTCGACGAGACCGACATCCCCGGTGGAGAACCATCCCGCGTCGTCGAGGGCCGCCCGGTTGGCGTCAGGATCGAGGTAGCCGAGCATCTGCTCCGGTCCGCGCACCAGCAGTTCGCCCGCGCAGCCCGCGGCCAGCGGCTCGCCATCCGTCCCGACGACCCGGACCTGCACCCCCGGCGCGATCGCGCCATCGGTCTCGGCGCGCAGGTCGAACGGATGCGCGCGGTTCATCACCGTCACCGTCGGAAGCTCGGTCATGCCGTACACGCGCGCGGCCGGAATCCCTTGCTCTTCGCTGCGTTCCATGACCGCGCGCGGCACCGCCGCGCCGCCGCAGGCGAACATCCGCAGCGGCATGTGCACGCGGGCGGCGCGGGCGGCGTCGGTCAATTCCTGCAGGAACACCGTCGCCCCGGCCGAATAGGTCACCCGGTGCCGCATGATGTCGGCCACCGCGACGTCCGCTTCCCACCGGTCGGCCAGCACCGCAGACGCGCCGACCTGCAGCGGGATGGTCATTGCGTTGAGCACGCCGGTGATGTGCTGCAGCGGGGCGGCCATGTAGGCGGCGTCCTCCCACGACAGGCCCCACGCACCGGCGAGCTGGCGGGTTTCGGCAAGCAAGCTACGCGAGGAGTGCACGGCGGCCTTGGCGCCCGAAGTGGTCCCAGAAGTGAAGAGGATAAGGCAGGGATCGTCGGCCCCGACGGACGCCGATTCTTGGCGCCGACCGTGCGAGACGACCACGTCGAACGGCGACCAGCCAGGCCGGGTTCCTCGCAGCACGACGCGGGCGACGTCGGCGAGACCGACCCCGGCCAGCAGATCGTCGAACGCTTCGGCGTGGGCGAAGCCGCGGAACGTCTCGGCGGTCACCACAGCCGCGGGCCGTACCTGCTCGATGACCTGACGCAGCTCGTGTTCCCGGTAGAACGGGGCGATCGGGCAGCTCACCGCGCCGGCATGCCACACCGCCAGACCCAGCACGTGAGCTTCCCACCAGTTCGGCGTCTGCCAGCAGACCACGTCACCGGGCCCGACACCGGCTCCGCCCAGCCACGCGGCGGCACGTTCGACCACCTCGAGCAGCTCCTGGTAGGTCAATTGATGGCCGCCTTCGATGATGGCCGGCTGTGAGCCCCACTGACGGGCGGCACGGACGACCGACGCAGAAATCGTCTGGTCGCTGATGTAGCCGAAGCGGCGGTATTCGGCGAGGCGGTCCGGGGCGGCCGGCGGCGCCACGATATCGGTTGCGGTGAGCCGAGTTCGGTTCATCCTCATCCACCCATGCTCATTCCGCCGTCGACGGTCAGGACCGCGCCGGTGACGTAGGAGGCAAGGTCGTCGAGCAGAAAAGCGACGGCGTGCGCCAGCTCCTCGGGACGGCCCCAGCGCCCAACCGGGATCATCGACGTCACCGCGTCCCGGTCGGTGTATGCCAAGTCGGCGGACATATCGGTGTCAAAGCTGCCGGGGATCACGCAGTTGACGGTGATGCCCTTGCGGGCGACCGCGCGAGCACACGATCTGGTCAGGCCGACGATGCCGCCCTTGGCCGCGCCGTAGGCGACCTGCACCGGGCTGCCCAGCAGCGCCGTGACCGAGCCGATGTTGACCACCCGCCCGAAACGCTGCTGGCTCATGTGCGCCAGTGCGGCATGGCTGAGGAAAAACGCAGCCGACAGGTTGACCGCGAGCTGGCGTTGCCAGTCCTCAGGGCTGACCTCGCTGAGCCGTTGCTCGTTGACCATCCCGGCGTTGTTGACTAAGTAGTCCAGCCGCCCGTGCTGCTCGAGAACCTCGGCAACGAGCCGCTGGCAGGACGACGGCTCCCCGACATCGGCCTGATGCAGCGTCACGATGGCCCCGCACCGCGAAGCCTCTTCGCGCACCGCGTGCGCGGCGGCGGCGTCGCGGGCGTACGCCGCGGCCACCGCGACACCGGCGTGCGTCAGCCGGTCGGTGATCGCACGACCTATCCCCCGGGTGCCGCCCGTGACCAAAGCGACACGGCCCATTACGGGGTCCCCGTCTTCTTGGCTGCCACTCGTGCGCTCAGCCGCTCCAGCAGCACGCGATGCTCCTCGGTGTCAAAACACTCGCTTTCGGCGCGGGCACAATGCGGCAGTAACGCGGCGACGCGATCGATGTGGAAGTTCAGCAGCTGGCGTGCCTGCCGGACGGCGTGCGGCGGGAGCCCGGCGAGGCGGTTGGCCAGCTGCAGTGCCTCCTCCAACACCTCGGATGCGGGAACCGCGCGGTTCACCAGCCCCAGGCGGTGGGCTTCGACGCCGCTGACCCGGTCCCCGAGGAGCAGGTGTTCCTTGGCGGCGGACAGGCTGGTCAGCAACGGCCAGAGCAGCAAACCGCCGGCGCCGTCGAGCAGTCCCAGCGAAACCCGCGGATCGCTGAGGAAGGCGTCTTCGGCCATGACGACCAGGTCGCATAGCAGCGCGACCGTGACGCCGGCGCCGACCGCGGCGCCATTGACGGCGGCGACGGTCGGAAACGGCAGGCGCGTCATGACCCAGAACAGTTCCTGGTGGGCGGCCAGCACGGTGTCGCGCAGAGAGCGGTCATCGCGCATCGCGCGGATGGTCTCGAAGTCCCCGCCGGCGCTGAACGCATTGCCCTGACCGGTGAGCGCCATCGTGTGCACGTCAGGGTCGTCACGCAGCGCCAGGACCGCGCTGAGCAGGGCATCGGTGATCTCGGTATCCATGGCGTTGGCCTTCTCGGGCCTGGCCAAGGTCACGCGCGCCACCGACCCGAGACGGTCGACGACGACGGCGGGATGGGCGTCCGTGCCGGACGGATCGCCGCCGCCGCTCACAGGTCCACCAGCCGGGGGATCGCCCCGACCGAAATCAAATGAGCACCAATTACCCCGGGCAGTTCGCTGGCCGAACCCAGCACCGAATCCAACACCAGCGCGCGGGCCAAGAAGCGGTGGAAGGGATGCTCGGCGGTGAAGCCGATGCCGGCCAGCACCTGCTGGCACTGAGTGGCGGCGATGCGGGCTGCACGCCCCGCCAACGACTTCGCCAACAGACCCGCCAAAACGGCGTCGTCCGCGTCCCAGGCCGCCGCGAGGGCCGCGGCGGCGCCCTCGCGGGCGACGTGCGCGTCGGCCAGGCGAGTGCGAACCGCTTGAAAGGAGCCGATGGGCCGGCCGAACTGCACTCGGCTGCGGGCATGGTCGACGGCCAGGTCGATCATCTGGCCGACCGCACCGATGATCTGGTATCCCAGTGCCAGCCGGCCTACGGTCGCCACCGCATCCCAGGCCGCAACGGCCTGCTCGCCCGCCAGGATCACGTCGGCCAGCACCTCGACGCCGGTGACTTCGGTCATCGCCAACGCCGGATCAAGACCATCGATCCGCCGGGTCGAGACCCCCGAGGACTCCTGCAGGCCAACCCAGGCCAGCTCACCGCCGATCGCGACCGGTGCCAAATATCTCGGGGCCGGCTGCGCGCCGATGACCAGGCCGCGCACCGCAAGCATCTCGCCGTCGGCCGCGCCGACCAGATCGGCACCGATGCCCGGCAGCACGACGTTGCATCCTGTTGTCGCCCCAGGCAGGTATTCGGCCAGCGGTCGCAGCAGGACATCCTGCAGCGACGTCGACATCGATCCGGTTCGACCGAGCGCGGTGAACAGCGCCGACACCGCATCCCGGGGCGCCTCGGCGAGCAGGTCGGCGAACCCGAACGCATCGAGTGCCTGCGCAAGCTCGGCTCCGTCGAGTTCCTCCGCCAGTCCGCGGATCGTCGTCGCCAGCAGCGCCCGTTCGGCGGCGTCGATGGTTTGGGCCTGGGAAATGCGAGTCACGCGCTTCTCGGCAATCCGAGCAGCCGGGAAGCCACGATGTCTTTCTGGATTTCACTGGTGCCCCCGTAGATGGTGGCGGCGCGCGAGTAGGCCCATTCGCGGCGCCACGCCCGGCTGCCCGCGGTGTCGTCGATTTCCATGCCGCCGCGCAGTAGCTCGCGCGCCGCGTCGAACACGGCCTGATCGGCGGCGGCGATCATGATCTTGTCCACCGAGGCTTCCGGTCCCGGCAGATCACCCGCAGCGATGCGGTCCTGCGTGTTCTTTGAGGTGGCGCGGAAGGCCCACAACAGCTGGTAGGCCTCGCCGAGCGCCGACGCGGACGCTCCATCGCGTGCGGCGTCGAGGAGCAGACGGAGGTGGTGGGCGAGCCAAGCACCGCGCTGCCAGAAGATCGGGCCGCGTTCACAGGACAAGATGAACTGCGCGACCCGCCAGCCGGCGTCGAGCTCACCGAGCAGGCGCTGCGCGGGGACCTCAACGTCGACGAACGACGTCGAGCAGAATTCGTCGACACCGGCCATCGTCTCGAGTGGGCTCGCCTTCACCCCCGGCGTGTCCATGTCCACCAGAAATGCGCTGATACCCCGCGATCCGGGACCGCCGGTACGGGCCAACACGACGCATCGGGTGGCGTGGTGGGCCCAGCTGGTCCACAATTTCTCGCCGTTGATGACCCAGTCGGCGCCGCGCGGGCGCGCAGATGTCCGCATCGATCCCAGGTCGCTGCCCGCGTCGGGCTCGGAGAACCCCTGACACCAGAACTCCTCACCGCGTAACAGTCGCGGGAAGATCTCCTCGACCAGTTCGGGCCGGCCGAACTCGGCCACCGCCGGCCCGAGCACTTCGTGCATCGACCAGGATGTGGTGTGCACCAGTGCTCGGCCGGTGAGCTCCTCGCCGAGGACGGCGCGCAGGATCGGCGAGCCCCCCAGGCCGCCGAGCCGGGTCGGCCATCCCCAGCGCATCCAGCCGGCGTCGAATAGCAGCCGCTGCACTCGACGTTGGTGGTGCAGCTGGGCGTCAACGCTTTGGTCCTCGATCGCGGGGACCAGCGCCTCTCCTACCTCGTCGATCCAGGCTCCCACCCCGGCGCGAAATTCGCGCACCTCCATTACAGCTCTCCGTTCTCAGGACTCGATGAACCCAGAGGCGACATAGGCCTGACGGATCGGCTGCTTCAGGTCGTCGGGGAACGCAGTTTGCGGCGGCCGGGCCGGGTGGTCGCCGACGGGCAGTCCGAGCAACGAGGCGCCGAATTTGAACCCGGCTCCCCAGTGCGTGAACATTCCGGGGCGGGCGGGATGGGACTGATAGCGGCGGCTCGCCTCGCGCATGGCGGTCAAACCGGTCTCGGCCGCGAAGGCGTCGGCGCGCTCGAAATCGCCTTGTATCAGCAGTGCCCGCCACTCGCTGAACAGCGGAGCGCCCGGCTTTTCGTAGAGGTAGAGCGCCGAACCCAGCGCTCCTGGGTGGGGTATCCCTAACCGGATCCCGGCCTCGTCGGCCGCTTCCCATAACACCATTTCCGGGGCCAGCCGATGGATCGCGAGGCTGTGCTCCGCGTCGAGCAGCCCGTTCTTCAGGCCGCACAGCGCCGGGATCTCACGGTAGAGCTCGACGCATTCCTCGGGGGTTAGGACCAGCCCTGTCGAGTGGGAGTTGAAGAAGCCCAGCGGCATGTCGGTGCGGTCGGCGACGTAGCGCAGGTATTCCAGCACACCGGGCTTGCCGGAGCATTCGAAATAGGGCGTCAGGATGTAGCAGATGTCGGCGCCCAGCTCTTGGGCGTTCAGCGTGAGCTCGACGGCCTGCTTGGCGGTGTCGGTGCTCGACATCACCTGCACCAGCGCGTGGGGTTTGACCCGTCGGGCCTCCTCGATGGCGACGCGGACTACTTCTTTGAGTTCGTCGGTGGTCAGTGACCAGAATTCGGCGATGCCGCCGGTCAGCCAAATACCGTCCTGGTCCAGCTCGACCAGGCAGTGCCGCACCAGCGCACGCAGTGCCGCGTAATCGATTTCGTCGCCGTCGAGGCCGCAGAACGGGGTGTAGAGCGAACTGCAGTTGCCCCACAGGTGCTCCGACGCCCAGTCCTTCGCCTCTTTGCCGGTGACACCTGAGAACACAACCGACTCCTTCTGCACTATTGCCGGACGCGAGTTTCTCGGGCCAGGTGATGACTATCACGTACGCGTCATGGTAGAACGATATGTGCGTTGCGTGCAAGGAACAGGTGCGCAGCAAATGCACCATGATCCGCGTATTTTGATACGGCCGCAGACGCAAGCATGAGGAGCGTGATGTCGCAGAGCATGGAGGGCCGAGTCGCCGTGGTCGCCGGCGCGTCGATGGGCGTCGGGCGGGCCACCGCAATTCGCCTCGCGCGGGAAGGCGCGACGGTAGTGCTGCTGGCCCGCCGCAAATTGCTTCTCGATGAGGTCGTAGAGATCGTTGGGCCCCGCGCCGTCCCCATCGTCACCGATGTCACCAGCAGCCACGAAGTGCACGCGGCCTTCGATCAGATCGCAGCGCAGTTCGGCCGCATCGACGTCCTGATCAACTCCGCAGGAGCCAGCCGGATTCGGCTGATCGAAGAAGCCAGCGACGAAGACATCGCCGTCACGATCAACACCAACCTGGTGGCTCCCATCTACACCACGCGCTCGGCCATTCCGCTGCTGCGCGCGGCCGGCGGCGGCGACATCATGAACATCTCCTCGGAGATCACCCTCGACGACATGCCGATGATGACCCTCTACGCCGCCACCAAGCGTGGCCTCAACGGTTTCACCGGAGCCATGAGCAAGGAGCTGCGACGAGAAGGCATCCGGGTGACCCTGGTGGTTCTCGGTGCGGTCGGAGATACCGGGATCCACGAGAACTTCGGCCCGGGCGACCTCGAAAAGGCCTGGCCGCTGTGGGAAGCCGACGGCTACCTCACCCGGATGAGCGGCACCCACCTGCTCACCTCGGCCACCGTCGCCGACGTGCTGCACGACGTCATCACCCGGCCACGCGAAGTGATGATGGACGTGGTCCACGTCCGTCCGGCGAGCAGCTGAGCCCATCGCCGAAACTGTAAGGGAGACACAGTGATCCGACCGATGGACGGCGTCCGCGTGCTCGAGGTGGCGCAATTCACCTTCGTCCCGGCCGCGGGTGCGGTCCTGGCCGACTGGGGCGCCGACGTAATCAAGGTCGAACACGCGGAGAAGGGTGATGCTCAGCGCGGCCTGAGCGCCCTAATGGGCATGCCGGTCGGCAGCGGGTCCTTCGCACCGTTGATGGAACACCCCAACCGGGGCAAACGCAGCATCGGCCTGGCGCTGGAACAGCCCGGGGCGTTGGGGGTCCTGCACGAACTGATTCGCACCAGCGACGTGTTCCTGACCAACTTCTTGCCCGCTGCACGCCGGCGGCTGGGCATCGAACTCGACGACGTCCGCAAGATCAACCCGGACATCATCTACGTCCGCGGATCCGGCTTCGGCAACAGCGGCCCCGACAGCGAGAAAGGTGGATACGACAGCACCGCCTTCTGGGCTCGAGCCGGCAGCGCGGTGGGGACCACCCCGGTGGACTACGACGGCCTGTGCAAGATGCCGGCGGGCGCCTACGGTGATTCGTTGGGCGGCATGACGATCGCCGGCGGCATCGCCGCCGCCCTGTTCGCCCGGCAGCGCACCGGTGAGACTTCTGTCATTGATGTATCCCTGCTCGGGGTCGGCGCATGGGCCAACGCGCTGCCGGTGGGTTTCGCACTTTTGGAAGGTGGCCCGCCGGCGCCCCGCGCTCCCGGCAACTCGGCGCCGACGAACCCGCTGGTCGGCAATTACCGGACCGCCGACGACCGGTGGCTCGTCCTGGCCATGCTCCAACCCGGGCGCTACTGGCCCGAGTTCTGTCGGCACATCGACCGCGAGGACCTCATCACCGAACCGCGATTCTCCACCGCTGAAGCACTAATGACCAATGCGACGACAGCGGCCGAGATCGTGCAGGAGGTACTCGCCGCGCGGTCGCTGGCCGAATGGGTCACCCGGTTCGCCGGCATGGAAGGCCAGTGGGCCATCGCGCAAGACCCGTGGGAAGTGGGCCAGGACTCGGCGTTGCGGGCCAATGGCCTGATCGCCGAAGTGCTCGACAGCGACGGCACTCCGCGGGAACTGGTCGCCAACCCGGTCCAGTTCGACGAGAAGCCGGTACAGCTCACGCGGGCACCGCAATTCGCTGAGCACACCGACGACATTCTGCGGGCTCTCGGCAAGTCCGACGACGAACTGATCGACCTCAAGATCAGTGGCGCAGTGACCTAGCAGGTGGCGCCACGCCTGTCAGCTTGCCACCCGGAGGATGGCCGCCGAGCAGAAAGCCCACAGGTCATCGACGCTGGTCGAGCGCCCACCGGACAACACCGCGGAGTGCGACGTCGCCAGCAGCAGCTCCTGAAGCAGCGCAGCCTGGGTGGCCAGCGGGACGTCGTCCCGCAGCAAGCCGGCATCAGCAACCTCTTCGAGCAACTCAACGATGAAGGAATGCAAGGGTTCCAAGGCGTAAGCGAGGTCATTGGGGCGGGACTCGGCCAGTCGCAGGTGCAGAACACTGAGCCCGCGCGCCAGTCGGGCCGGCATCGCGGTGATTTCGGACAGTGCCTCCATCAAGGCCCGCACCCGCAGCACGGGATCCGCGATGCCCTCGCACCGCTCCCGGATCATGGGCATCGCCGTAGTCCGCAGAATCGTCTCGTATACCGCCAGCAGCAGGCTGTCTTTGCCATCGAAAAAGGTATAGAAGGTCCGCTGTGACATGTTCGATTTGTCAACGACGTCCTGAATCGTGAAGTCGCTTTCGTCTCTCTCCCCGAGCAGCTCTATCGCCGCCGCGACGAAGCGATCACTGCGGGCCTGGGCACGCGCGCGGGCGTTGCGCAGCGAACGATCGACACTGTCCTTCTGCCAACTCGGTACGGGCGCCTCCGCCGGTTGATGATCTTTCGTCGCCTTCAGCTCACTTGACCGCGCCATGACGCTCCGCTCTCTCAAGGTCGACTTCGGCCAGGAAGTCACCGATAACTCCCCTGACCGTATCTGGGCACTTCTGGTGGGCCGAATGCGCCGCGCCCTCGATCTCGACAAATCGGGCCCGCGGATTGACTTGCGCGAACCGCCGACCCTGCTGCTGACGCGTACGTTCGTCCCGCTCGCCTGCCATCAACAGAATCGGGCACGCGATGCCAGCCAACGCCTCATCGCTCAGTTCGGGCCAAGTAACGCTGTCCTCGTGTAGCGCCGTGACCAGGTCGCGCCAATGCTCGGGGCCATGGGTGGCCTCGTGCAGGCGTCGTAGCGCGAAGGGCCAGGTGCGGTGCAGATGCTCGAGCCGCGGAGCGCGGTAATCGCTGGGGCGTCCGGTCCCGGGAGAAATGAGAACCAAAGATCGGGCCGTTCCCGGGGTCTCCAGCTCCAGCGTGAGCGCGATCTCCGCGCCGTAGGAGAAACCCACGATGTGCGGGCGACCCAGGCCCAGGTAATCGATGAGATAGCGCAGGTCGGAACGGACCGCGGTCCCCGTCATGGCTGTCGGCCGGAATTCCGATCGGCCGTGGCCGCGTAGATCGGGCAGGATGCAGCGATAACCCGGCCCCAGAGCAGCGGCCAGCTCAGCCCACTCGAATTCGCCGGTCGCCGTCGCGCCGTGGACGAACAGGATTGGCTGAGGTCCGTCGCCGATCTCCGCATACGCCAGCGCCAACCCATCGTATCGATAGGTGAAGGCACGGGGTGCGCTCAGCCGATCAGTCATGCACGCCCTCAACAACGTGATTCTCGTTACGTGGCAGACCCCAGGTTCGTTCAGAGACAGACGACGCCAATCGAGCCTTCATTGTCTCCCGCACGCCCTCCGCTGACGTCTACTGAATCCTTGCATGGCGCCCATCATGTTCTACCAGTGCGAAACGCTTAGGTGCTGTCTGACGAGGTTAACATGCTAAAGCTGAGCCAGCCCGCCTATCGGACACGTGATGGTGATCGCAACTCAGCTCCAGGCAATGGATTTGAGTTCGGTGAACTCCTCGATTCCGTGGTGGCCCCATTCCCTGCCGATGCCGCTCTGCTTGAATCCGCCGAAGACACCGGTGATGCCCACCCCGCTGGGCTGGTTGGCCGACCAGCCAGGACCGGAACTGCCCAGAGCCTCGGCATTGATGGTGGGCGACCCCACCGTCTGCACCGAGACGTTTCCGGCCCGGATCTGACGGGCGACGTTGAATCCGCGCGCGGTATTACCTGCGATGACGCCGCCACCGAGTCCGTAAATCGAATCGTTGGCGATGCGAATCGCCTCCTCTTCGGTCTTGTAGGTGATCACCGTGAGGACCGGACCGAAGATTTCCTCCTGCGCAATACGCATGTCATTGCGGGCGTTGATGAACAGCGTCGGCTCGTAAAAGAACCCCTTGGCCAGGTGCTCGGGCCGCTTGCCGCCAAAGACCAGCTCGGCGCCCTCATCGAGACCGGATTGCACGTATGCCTCCACTCGAGCCCGTTGCCGCTCTCGGATCAACGGGCCGATGAGCGTGTCGGGCTCCCGGGGGTCGCCGACCTTGAGAGACGCCGCCGACTTCTTGGCTCCCTCCACGTACGCGTCGAGCAGGTGCTCGGGCAGCAGCATCCTGGTCTGGATGGCACAGCCCTGCCCGGCATGGATCATCGAGGTGATGATGCCCATGTTGGCGACATGGTCTTCAGGGACGTCATCCAAGACGATCGATGCGCTTTTGCCGCCGAGCTCGAGTTGCAGGCGCTTGACCGTAGGGGCGGCGGCCGCCATTATGGCCCGCCCGGTCGCGGTCGAGCCGGTGAAAGTGACCATGTCGACCAGCGGATGAGTAGTCATCTCCGCGCCGACCTCAGGCCCGCCCGCGATGACATTGAGCACACCGGGCGGAAGGTCGGCGTCCTGAGCTGCTTTGGCGATTTCGAACGCGTCCAGCGGCGTCCACTGGTGCGGTTTGAGCACCACGGCGCAGCCGGCCGCCAAGGCCGGCAGAACCTTCACGATGTTGAGGAAGAAGGGAAAGTTGAACGGGGTGATCGCGGCGACCACACCGAGCGGCTCCCGCACCACAGCGTGTCCGGCCATTCCGGTCGGCCCCCCGGCCGGCGGGGACACTTCGGTCCAGCGCACCGCGAGTTCCATGGCCTCGGCAACCCACTCGGCGATGTCAATCGTTCCGCGTACCTGAATGATGTCGGCGAGGAAGCCGACCGACCCTGACTCGGCCATCACCAGCTTCTTGAGGAAATCGTGGCGCTCATCAAGGATGGCGGCGAATCGGCGCAGGACCTTTGCCCGATCTCGAGGCGACGTCCGTGGCCAGGGCCCGTCGTCGAACGCCCGCCGAGCAGCCGCGATCGCCGCGTGGGTGGCCTTGAGACCGGCATCGGGAACCGAGCCGATGACCTCCTCGGTGGCCGGGTCGATGACTTCGATGACCCCGACCGTGTCGTCGGCCGTCCAGGCGCCGTCGATGAACATGTCGTCGTAATCCCACCGCTCACTCACCGCGCATTACCTCCACTCTCAAGAATTTGACGCCAACTGCATCGCCCAGTCAGGCCTGCTGCCGCAGACGTGCCGATGTCAGGAGACGCTAGCAGCGTATCCCTATATGGAGAATATTATGTTCCTGATCTTGCACCTGTTATATCTGTCTATGGCAGTCATCATCTTCGCGGTCACCTTGGTTGGAGGGAACATGGAAGACGTACTGGGATATGCGGGGCGCCACGTGGTGGTTACCGGTGCCGCGTCCGGCATGGGCGCCGCGACGGCGACGATCTTGACCAAGCTGGGGGCGCGGGTCACGGCGCTCGACGTGCGGCCCACCGAGGCGTCGGTCGACCGGGCGCTCGAGGTGGACTTGCGGGACCGCGCATCCATCGAGCGGGCAGCAGAGTCCATCGATGCGCCGGTCCACGGCTATTTCGGCTGCGCAGGCCTACCCGGGCCGCCGTTCTCCGGTCTGGACGTAATGCTGGTCAACTTCGTGGGGGCTCGGCACCTGGTGAACCTGATCCTGCCCAAGATTCCAGCGGGCGGTGCGATCGCCGTGGTCGCATCCAATGCCGCCATGGGGTGGCAACTGGAGCTGGAGCAGCTGATGGAAGTCGTGTCCACTGACGGATTCGACGAAGGCAAGCAGTGGTGCGAGGCCAACGAGGAGATGGGGGCGGTCGGCGCATACCCGTTTTCAAAGAAGGCGATCAACGCCTGGGTGGCGTCCCGGGCCGCCACGCTGATCACCAATGGCATCCGGCTCAACTGCATCAACCCCGGCCCCACGGACACCGCGATGCTGCCCCACTTCGTAGAATTCGCCGGGCAGAACGTCATCGACGCCTTCGTCGGCCCGATCCGGCGGCGCTCAACCGCCGAGGAACAGGCATGGCCGCTGATCTTCCTCAACAGCCCCCGATCGAGCTACATCAACGGCGAAGCATTGGTGACCGACGGTGGATTTTTCGGCGCCGTGCAGTCCGGCCAGCTCGATCTCACCAAGATGTTCGCTTCCCCCGACACCGCTTCCGCTGGATCGTGACGCTCCGTGACCAGTGGGCGAGGGGTTGCTGCCGTGTCGCACCGAGTCATCCAATGGGGGACCGGCAACACCGGGGCACACAGTTTGCGTTTCCTGCTCGAGGACCCGGCTTTCGACGTCGTCGGGGTGTGGGTGAAACGGGAGCAGAATATCGGGCGCACCGCCGGGGAGCTGGCTGGCTTGCCGTCGGATGGACCGATCGCCACCCATGATGTCGATGATCTCGTCGCGATGGCCGCCGACTGCGTCGTATACATGGCGGCAGAGCCCACCGGGTCCCCCAAGGAGCCCGGCACCGACGGCTGGGAAAGCGTCGATACCATGTGCCGACTCTTGGCCAGCGGCAAGAACGTCGTGGCCACCGGCATCTCCGGGCTGACCAACCCGCGGGCGTTCGGCGACGACGTTTACGACCGCCTGCGCCTCGCGGCTGAGTCGGGAGGGACCACGTTCTTCGGCACCGGCATCGAACCGGGCTTCATGTGCGATGCACTGGCACTCAGCCTGAGCAGCATCTCCCGCGACATCAGGTCGATCCGCGCGCAGGAGTGCCTCAGTTATGCGACGTACGACCAGCCCAACTACCACGTCTCGCACGGCGGGATCTGGGGCGCAACCTGCGACCCCAGCTTTGGCAACGCGTTCGCCGAACACATCCTGGCGGCAGGCATGGGCGGCCCGGTCCTCCTGCTTGCCGAAGCCCTTGGCGTGGCACTCGACGATCTCACGACCGTGGTCGACCTCGCCGCCGCCGACGAGGACTTCGAGGTCCCCATGGGACCGATAGGCAAGGGCACCGTGGCCGGATACCGCTTCGAACTCCTCGGCATCGTCGGCGCGGAAGCCAGGATCGCCGTCGAACACATCACCCGAATCCATCCCGACGTCGCACCGCATTGGCCGTCGATCGGTTCCGGCGGCTTCCGGGTAATCGTGGACGGCACACCATCATTCACTGCCGAAGTCACCTTCGACGAGGACGACCCGACCAAGGCGGGTTGCGTGGCAACAGCAGCGCGAGTCGTGAATTCGATCCCAACCGTGTGTGCCGCTCCGTCCGGCGTCTGCTCGTTTCTCGACCTTCCCATGATCAGCGCGGCCGGCTCTTTCAGCTGACCCCGTCGACCCGTGATCGAACGGGAGTGATGTCAGAGCAGGCCGCGTGCACCATGCGGTGGCAGGTCTAGGTAGGGCAGCACCCCGGCAGGCGCGGCGCAGACCGCGGGAATGGCGTTCGTGACCGGCGTGACGGCGACGATGTAGCCGGCATGGGTGCTGTCGCCGAAGTCCGAGGTGAGCGACATGTCCACCTTGATGTTGGGCTCACCGTCGATCACCACCCGGTAGCAGTCGTCGAGGCCGTGCTCAGGAAAGTCCTCCCGACGCAGTTTGGTGATGTGCTCGATCACGATGCGTGCCTCACCATCGACGATGCCCCTGATTTCGAAGGACATGCCCGACACGGTGCCGTTGGCGATGCGGCCCGAGGCGATCTCGAAGTCCTCGTCGGCGTGGATGACGTGGTGCGCCTCGTCGATGCCGTCGAGCGTCACGCCCATCGCGTCGGCCAACATGGCGACGGAGGGTCCCCAAATGCTGGCCGTCACACCGGGCAAGAGGATCATCGAGGACGACGTGTCGGCCTCGCCGAAACCGTACAAACCCAGCTGCGGGTTGTTCCACGGGCCGTAGTTGTAGATCTCGAACAGCCTGATCGAGCGAACCTGCTGGGCCACGTTGAGCGGCGCCAGCGCCAGCCCGAAACCGGCCCACCCCGGGCACGAGGGCAGCACATCGGACGGCCCAAGGGGCTTGACCACTCGAAAATGGCTTTGGCGCGGCAGATGCACGCCAGCGGTGAGTCGGTGAGCACCATCGCGACCACGCTTGGGGTAAGCCGTGCAACCGTCTACCGTGTACTCGCGGAACAGGGTGGCGCCGCCGACGAGTGACCTATCCCCAGCGGTTCAGTTTGAGCAGGGTTGCACAACGCCACCAGCGATTCCCGGCACGGAGTGAGGGCGGTATACCGTCGCAACCCGCCGCACCGATCCCAACGGGCCATGTCGCCGCAACTGTGGCAGGCGGCTGACCATGAACTCGAAAAGTCGGACCGCTGTGTTCAAGTCGCAACGGCACTCTCCCTCAGTGGAGGCCAATCGAACCAGGAGTGGAATAGGGTTGGCACATGGCGGCCGAAGAGAACAAGGAGTCATCGTCGAAGCTGCCCGACAACCTTCTGGCTCTTCCGCTGTGGGCGGCCGTCACAGCTCTCGGCCTCTTGAGCGCCGGTGTAGTCGTCGGGTTTATCTTCCTCCTAACCCCGCTGGGTGAAGCTGAACGCACCGCTGGTAGCGGGCTGCTCGTAATCTCTCTTCCAGTGCTTTCGGTCGCGATTGGCATCCTGGGTGCAAGCTGGGCTCGTACTGAGCGCATCGACAGCATGGTGGCAGGTTTCTTGCGTCACACTGTGCGCAAGAAACTTGAGATCTACCTTGTTGGAACCAAGTCAGACAAGGTTGGGGACACTCCCTACCCACCCTTATTCAACCGAATCGAAACATTCTCCCGTTCGTCGATAAGCTCGTACTGCCACTTTCATCTGTTTGATGACAAAGAGCGGCGATTTGACATTCTCGTCAAGTCCAATGTGTTCAACTTCGAGATCGCGTTCTACCTGCACCTGGCCGCTCCGCCCGCCGGATACACGGATGCGCACAGAGAACAATCCTTCGACTACGAGTCACTCAAGGACTGGTCTGTCGCGGCAACCCAGAATCCGTTGATCGCCCTGGCCACGGGAACGATGCACGGAAGTATCGCAGAGGGATACACCGTTTACGTACAGGCGAGGCCCGATGAGAACGGCGGGATTGTGGCGACGTATAGGCTGCGCCAGAAACTTCAGTCGAACTTCTTGACGTCTCCTTATCTACGCCGCTATTTCTCCGAAGACGCCGCGCTTGCAAGCTACTATTTCTTCGCCGAAGCACTTGCAAAGGGTGGAAGCACAATTCTGGGTGGAGCAGCCAGTTACTATTAGGATGACGTTGCTCGTCTCGGAACTCAAAAGGCAGTGACGTCGCCGTGGGCTCCGGCCTCCTTTGCCTGGGGGAACCCCAACTCGCCGGCTGGCCGGACACCCCAGGCAAATCACCATCCCTCTCCCCGGCGAAAATCGGGTCGAGCTATGCAAATGCAATTCGCTGATAGACTTAAAGTAGCAGGTCAGTGTTGTGGTAGGGGTCGCCAGCCCTCGCCGTCGGGGTCGCGCTCCATCGGAATCCAGCCGCAGATCCGGCCGATCTCCCAGGCCTGCTCGTTCGTCATCGGCGGTGCTTCGGCAACGGCCTGCCTGCACGTCTCTAGGTCCGCCTCGTCCAGGCCAAAGAAGTTGTAGATGTCCACGAGGCGCACCGTAAACCCAAACGCCGGGAGGATTC
Source organism: Mycobacterium terramassiliense (assembly GCF_900157385.1). Classification (GTDB taxonomy): domain Bacteria; phylum Actinomycetota; class Actinomycetes; order Mycobacteriales; family Mycobacteriaceae; genus Mycobacterium; species Mycobacterium terramassiliense. The sequence continues at coordinate 2,231,910 of NZ_LT717701.1, read as the reverse complement.
CATGGCTCTGTGTAAGGAAAGCTGCGGCCGGATAAGCCCGGTGTTCACTTCGAGCTGCGAAGAGGGCGAGCGCGTATGCCGCAATCCATTTGAAAACAATTGATTTCGCCTACCGACCGCACGCCAGGCCCCACAATCCGTAGCCGTCGCTATTAAGTTGTCAGGAGGTTGGTGTGTCGTTCGTCGTTGCAATACCGGAGGCTTTTGCCGCAGCGTCGCAGGACTTCACAAGTGTCGGGTCGGCGATTAACGAGGCCTACGCGACGGCAGCGGCCTCGACGACGCAGGTGGTGTCCGCGGCTCAAGATGAGGTGTCGACGGCGGTCGCGGCGTTGTTCGGCGGCTACGGCCGGGAGTTTCACACGCTGAGCGCCAAGGCCGCGGCGTTTCACGACCAGTTCGTCCGGGCCTTGACCGGCGGCGCGTCCTCCTATGTCGAGGCTGAGGCCGCCAACGTGCTGGGGTTGATGGGCGGCGCCACAGCATCTGGGGCGGCGGCGGCCCCGGGGGCTGACGAGGGAAATGTCGTCGGATTTATCTTCGCACTTCTCGCAAAAGCATTCGCAGCGTCCGCGCCCGCAAGTGTCAAATTTCTTGGAAACATCGCGCCCAGAACGGAAAATTTTCTCGAGGGGTTGGAACGATCGCTAATTGCGAACGCTCAGAATGCGCACGCGCGGGCGCAGCTAATGCGGGCTCAGCGGATAGTAGCCAACGGTCTTCAGCTGCTTGGCAAGGACGGAGCGCTGCTCTATACCGATGGACGAGAAGTCGTTGCAATCGGGGGCAACTTCCCTTACCACTGGCCTTACACTGAAGACTTTCTTTATACTTGGGGGCCACATATACGGGCCTCCTGGGGTTGGACCGATCAATTTATGCAAAGCATTTTTAGAACGGAGATACATGTCGTAGAGCGCGGCGAGGGGCTCGCCCAAACTTATTTCCAGAAGGTCGGCAACCAGGTCTTCCTGATCGACACCGATGCCGAAGGCCAAATCTACCAACGGTTGACCACGACGGAAACGAGTATCGCACAAGCGGTGCAAGGGCTACGACAAATACTTGGACCAGTACAACAACAAGTTCTACAGGTTCTCAGAGATGCAGAACCACAAATCAGAGATTTGCAACATTTAGAAGGAGGAATACAAGACGCGAGAACGGCTATTGAACAAGCAGAACAAGAATATTTAAGACAAGCAGAGCAAGCGGCGATACAAGCACAAAACGAGGCAAGGCAGTTGGACAACCCAATATTCTTACAGCAGCTGCTTGTGGGGCAGATTGACGTAGACCCATTGCCAGCAGCCAAGGAGTTTGTTGAGGGTCTTGAGTCCCGCGTCGCTGCACTTATCCGGGAGGCGCAGGGCACGCCGTAGCGGGGAATGCCTCCGGCGGATGCACCTAAGCTAGAGCCCCGATATGCGACCGACTAGGCAGCACGGCAGCGATCTGTGGTGGATCATTCACCGCCCCGGCTTCACAACACCCTCTGGAGCGCAGCAGGTCCAGGCGATGGTCGAGAACATCAGCGAACACGTCGAATCTCTTACGCACGCCCATTAGGCGCTCATCGCGTGCGTCAGCGGTTGCCGACAATCCTGGCGAGTGCAATCCCTCGGCGCTAGCCGAATTGCTGGTCTATTCGTGGAATCCGCGACTAACACGCTTCGGCCAGCGGCAGCGTGCATCGAGGCCAGGGGGCGGGTTGCCCTCTGGCCTTCGCACGAAAAGTCAGGCGCGTCTATCCCGGCGCGAGCGGCCTTTTCAGGGTGCAGACGATGCTCCACTCGAAATAGTGATCGCCGCCTTCGTCATACTCCTTGAACCGGCGGGCGACCTGGCTGCGCTGCACCGAGGAGCCCACGATCTCCCAGCCCTGTTCCCCGTAGGCTTTCGACTGACGACTCGCCTCGTCGATCACCGCCGGCAGGGACTCGTTCGTGTAATGGACGAAACGGGTTTCCCACCGCTGCGGATACCAATTTCCGTCGGAGGCCAGCCACCACCCCGGCCCGGGCGAAGCAGTATTCATGGCCGGGCACCCTACGCCCCCCAGGTCGCGCCCACATGAATGAAAAGTAACGGGCGTCGTGCCTAGCTGATGTTGGCGTTGCCGGCCTTCCACACCGGCCAGGGGACGTTCCAGTCCCCGAGCCCCTCGGTGCCCGGCAGCGTCGGCCCCACGGTGTGCACGACCTCGACGATGTCGCCGCTCTTGCTGTGGTCGTAATACCACTCCGCGTTGCTGGGGCTCACGTTCAAACACCCGTGGCTGGTATTGGTGTGGCCCTGCGCGCCGACCGACCAGGGCGCGGAGTGCACGAACACCCCGCTGTAGGAAAGCTGCGTGGCCCATTCGACGTCGGTGCGATACCCGTTGGGCGAGTTGACCGGAACCCCGTAGGTCGACGAATCCATGATGATGTGCTTGAACCGCCCACCCACGATGTAGATCCCGTTGGCGGTGGGGGTGCTGTCCTTGCCCATCGACGTCGGCATGGTCCTGACGACTTCTCCGTTGACCCGCACGGTCACCATCTTGGTGGTGTCGTCGGCGGTGGAGATGACCTCGTCGCCAATGGTGAAGTGCGCCTTGACGTTGTCCTCGCCGAACATCCCGTCGCCCAGATCGGCGCCGTAGGTGTTCACCGCCACATCGACGGCGGTGCCGGGCTTCCAGAAATGCTCTGGGCGCCAACGCACTTCGCGGTTGTTCAGCCAGTAGAACGCGCCCTCGACGGGCGGGTTGGTGGTGATGACGATCGCCTTCTGCGCCGCGGCGCGGTCGGCGATGTTCTCGTCGAATCGGATCGCCACGGGCTCACCGATGCCGACCACCTCGCCGTCACCGGGGCTGACGTAGGGCATCGTCAGATGGGCCGGCGAACTGGTCTGGAAGGTCATCTGGCGGGTCGCGGCGCCGCCCAGGCCCAGCGCCTTCACGCTGAGCGTGTAGCGCCTGTTGTAGCCCAGCTGCTCGGTCGTCGACCAATGCAGCCCGTCGGGGCTGAGCTGACCGCCGATCGAGCGCCCGTTCTCGTTGACCATGGTCACCGACCCCAGCACGCCGTCGGCGACGCTCACCGTCACCGGCGCATCCACGGTGACGCCGACGGCGCCGTCGTTCACCGAGGAGGTCAGCTTCGGAACCAGCAGGTCGGCGAACGGCGTGCCCTTGTCGAAGATGACCTTCACCGGCGCGGCGGTGTGGCTGCCGCTGCAGGCAACGCCGACGACAGCAAACACGACCATGGCGGCAACCAGCCACGGTCGGCGTCTGCGCAAAGGCGTCATCAAGTGACCTTCCACATTCGATCGGCATAGTTTGGTCACCGCTGACCAGAACAGTGGAAGCATTGTAATGGGTTTTCGGCGCCCACGATGCGGCCTCGGCGGGGCGGCTGTCCAGTGTCTACGCCGGTTGGTCCACCGAGGTTTGGCGCCGCGCCTGGACCCCGTCACGCGTGGTGACCGCCTCGACGCGCGCGAGTTTCACGATGGCTGCCGTCGCCGCCAGCCCGGCCGCCGCAAGGACGTACATCCCGGCGCGACCGGTGTGCAGCGTCTCGCCGAGGACGACGACACCCAGCACCGCCGCCACGACGGGCTGCGACACCTGCAGGGTCGGCATCGACGCGCTCAAGGGCCCCGCCTGAAACGCCGCCTGGCTCCACACCACGCCGCCCGCCGCGGCGAGAATGCACGCGTAGATCTCGGGGGTGCGGGCCACCGCCCAGCCGCCGTCGCCGAGCCGGGCGACGACCTCCTTGGTCAGCACCGCGAAGACCCCCCACAGCGCCCCTGAGACGAACGCAAACAACGCTGCGGCCAGGGCGCCTCCCCGAATGCGGCCGACCACCAAACACGCCACCAGCAGCGGCGCCAGCACCACGACCACGGCCACCCAGGTGCCCAGCGATGCGCCGGACCGCCCGGCCTGCGGGTTGCCGACGATGACGATCACCATCACCGCCGCCGTCAGCAGGCCGGCCCAGATCCACTCGCCACCGGTCACCTTGCGGCGCCAGACCCTGGCATTGATCGGCAGCGCGAACAGCAGCGACAGCATCAGCAGCGCCTGCACCAGCAGCACCGAACCCCGCCCCAGCGCGGCGGCCTGCAGCGCGATGCTCGCCGCCAGCAGCAGTGCCCCCCACCACCACCGCGGGTCGCGCAGCAGCTTGGCGATCAATGCGACGTGGCCGACGGACCGGTCGGTGATGCCGTGCGCCGCCCGTTGCTGCAGCACGTCACCGCCGGCGATGCACAGCGCGGACGCCAGCGCCAGCAGGGCGGCGAAATACGTGCCGGCCATCAAGGGGCCCCTAACGGGGGCGATACGGCGATCGCGACGGCGCGACACGGCGTGGCGACGGCAATCCGAGTGATTCCTCGCAGCATCGCGTATCCCTATACCCGAAAGCGGCCGCTTGAACGCCCCACGTCGCCGGGGCTCACCGCGGCTAAGTTTGGCGATCCGACACCCGGGTATCGAAACCGAAACGGCACCTCAGTAGGCGGATTGGACAAGCGATGAACGCGACGGACGACGCCATCACGATCAGGCACCCCACCGAAAATGACTGGCAGGCGGTCTATGAGAACCAAGCTCGCACCTTCGGGGACCCGGTGGACCCGCGCGCGGTGAAAGCGTGGAAACGCCGGGTGGAACTCGAGGACATCCTGGTCGCCGAGGATCACTCCGATCCGGAACATCCCACCCTGGTGGGGACGTCCATCATCTACCGCGCGCGGATCACCGTGCCCGGCGGTGGGAGCCTGCGGGCCGCGTGGCTGACAATGATCGCGGTCGCCTCGACGCACCAGGGAACCGGGATATGGGCGCAGCTCAGCTCCCAGGGACTGGGCAAACTGTTGGAGCGCGGCTACCCGATCGTCTGCGGCGTCCCGACCCAGACCGCCATGTACGACGGTTTTGGTGCCGGCGTGGCGAGCTACACGCACTCCTACTGCATCGACCGCCGCTTCGCGAAGCTGCGTGACGCGCCGAGCGGGAGCCGGGCGCGCGAAGTCAACGCCGACGAGGCAAAGCGCCTGCTGCCGGAAATCTACGAACGATGGTGCGCGGTGACCACCGGCGCGGTGGAGCGCGACGAAGCCTGGTGGGCGGACTTTTTGGAGGACAGGCCCACCCAGCGGGGCAACGGATCCGCGCTGAACTTCACCGTCCATCCGGACGGATTCCTGGCTTACCGCGTCATCGGTGCGGGCAAACACGCTTTCCGGCCGCCGTTCGGGTCGGTGATCGTCGAGGACTTCTTCGCCATCACCGACGACGCCCACACCGAGCTGCTGCAGACGCTGTTGGTGCTGGAGATGTTCGACCACATCGAGATAGACCTGCCGGTCGACGATCCGCTGCCCCTCAAGCTGCGCGACCAGCGTGCCGCGCCCACGATCGGGATGAGCGATTTCCTGTGGGTGCGGATCAACGACGTGCCCGAAGTGCTTGGCGCGCGGGTGTACTCCGCCGACACCGACGTAGTGCTGGACGTCACAGACCCACTCGACCTCGCCGGCGGGCGGTTCCTGCTCCAGACCCGTGACGGCACGGGCAAATGCACACCGCACGACGGGCCCGCGGACGTCGAAATCGGTCTGGCCGAATTGGCGACGCTCTACATGGGGGCGCACCGCGCGTCCCAACTGCTGCGGGCCGACCGCATCACCGAACTGCGCCCCGGCGCGCTGCGCGACCTGGATGCCGCGTTCGCGACCGAGCGGGCGCCCTACTGCGGAACGCTTTTTTGACGTCCCCGCACAGAAATCGCGCGTCGCTCGGCAGCTATCCTGGACGACATCGGGATTTCGCTTGGCGGCAGGACGCCTGTTATTGTCGCGTACGCGGTCTCGGCCGTACACGGCGCCGTTAGCTCAGTTGGTAGAGCAGCTGACTCTTAATCAGCGGGTCCGGGGTTCGAAACCCTGACGGCGCACTCACAGCAGAATGGGCGCACCTCACCGGCGCGCACGACCCGTAATCGTTACGTTTGCGGGCCCGGGGCTACCGCGTGTCGCGGCTGGTGCAGCAGTGCACGAACGAGTGGGCGCGGTCCGACGGAGCGAAGCATCTGGCTGGCTGGGCGGACCCGTACCCGCTTGGGCCACCAGAACCACCGTCCCATCACCGTCATGATCGACGGCGTGATGAGCGATCGCACGACGAAGGTGTCGAACATCAGGCCGATGCCGATCGTGGTGCCGAATTGGCCGATCGCCCGCAGATCGCTGGTGATCATCGTGGCCATGGTGACGGCGAACACCAGACCGGCCGCGGTCACGACCGGGCCGGTGAGACCCATCCCACGGATGAGTCCCGTTTTCAGGCCGGCCCCGATCTCCTCTTCGATTCGGGACACCAGCATCAAGTTGTAATCCGATCCGACGGCCAAGAGTACGATCAACGCGAATTCGGTTGCGACCCAGTGCAACTGGAAGTTGAGCAGGTGCTGCCAGATCAACGTCGAGAACCCGAAGGCGGCCCCCAGCGACATCACGATCGTGCCGACGATGACGCCCGCAGCGACCAAGGCGCGGGTGACGATCACCATGATGATGAAGATGAGCAGGATCGAGGCCACTGCGGCGATCAGCAGGTCGTACTTGGCGCCGTTGGCGATGTCGTAAAACGTTGCGGCCGTGCCGCCGAGGTAGATGTCGGCGTTTTGCAGCGAGGTGAGTTTCAGTGCCTCCTTGGCCGCATTGCGCTCCTTGTCGACCGACGAGATTCCTTCCGTCGTCGCCGGGTCCACCGAGTGGGTGATGATGAACCGAGCAGCCTTGCCGTCCGGCGACACCATCAAGCTCAACCCCAGTTGGAAGTCCGGATTCTGGAAGATTTCGGGGGGCAGGTAGAACAGGCTCTCGATCTGAGAGTCGTTGAAGGACTTTCCCATCACGGCGTTCGTGTCGGTCAGTCGGTCGAACTGATCGACCAGGTTGTCGAACGTGCTGTAGATGGTCAGAGTCGTATCGCGGATCGCCTTCGTGACGGCGATATTCTCAGGGATGATCGCCAGCAATTCGCGCGTCGCCGTAGCCGTCTGATTGAGGTCGCCGGTGAGAGCGTGAAACTTCTCGGCCAGTTGATCGAAACCGTCGAGGGCGTCGAACAGGCTTCGTAGCGACCAGCAAATGGGGATGTCGTAGCAGTGCCTCTCCCAGTAGAAGTAACTGCGAATCGGTCTCCAGAAGTCGTCGAAATCCGCGATGTGGTCCCGGATTTCGTCCGTGATGGCCGCGGTCTCCCCCGTCGTTTTCGAGCTGTCGTCCGCGGCGTTCGCGAGTTTCTGGGTCACCGCGTACTGGCGCTCCAACAGGGTGATCTGGGTGTCGAGGAAGCCGGTGATCTTCTTGATGTCGCCGACGCGGTCCTTGAGGTAGTTCAGGTTGCTGCGGATCGGCGCGGTTTGCACACTGAGCTGGAACGGAACGGATCCATCTTGAATCGGCGGCCCAAGAGGTCTGGTGATGCTCTGCACCCGTTCGATGCCGGGCACCCGGAAGATGGCTCCGGCAATCTTGTCCAGGACGAGCATGTCGGTGGGATTGCGCAGATCGTGGTCCGATTCGATCATCAACAGGTCGGGGTTCAGCCGGGCCTGGGTGAAGTGTCGATCGGCCGCGTCGTACGCCTGAACCGAGGACGCACTCTTCGGTAGGTAGTACAGGTCGTTGTAGCGCGGGTTGAAGCCCGACAATCCCAGGGCGCCGACAATCGCCAGGATGACGGCGGTGGCCAGGATGGGTGCCGGCCAGCGCACGATGGCCGTCGCCAGGCGGCGCCACCGGGTGTAGTTGAATTTTCGCTTCGGATCGAATAGGCCGAAGCCGCTCGCGAACGCGATCAGCGCCGGTGTCAGGGTCACCCCGGCGGCCACCACCACCAGCAGACCGATTGCGCACGGATACGCCAACGAACTGAAGTAGGGCAGCCGAGTGAAATGCAGACAGGCCAGCGCCCCGACGATCGTCAAACCCGAGCCCAGCACCACCTTGGTGACCCCGGCGAAGGTGTCGTAGTAGGCGGCTTCGCGGTCCAGTCCCCGCTCCCGGGCCTCCTGGTAGCGCCCCACCATGAATATCGCGTAGTCGGTCCCGGCCGCGATGGCCAGCGCCGTCAGCATATTGACGGCAAACGTCGACAGGCCCATGATGCCGGTGTCGCCCAGCAGCGCAACCACGCCCCGGCCAGTGGCCAATCCGACGAACAGAATCACCATCGTCAGCAGCACGGTGCCGATGGATCGATAAACGAACGTCAGCATGATCGCGATGATGATGACGGTGATGATCGTCATCTTGAACAGGCTCGCGTTACCCACCACGATCGTGTCGTCCGTCAGGGCTCCCTGACCCGCCACGTAGGCCTTCACCCCCGGCGGCGGCTTGGAGTCCTCAACGATCTTGCGAACCGCGTCAACCGACTTGTCGCCGACGGCCCCGCCCTGGTCGCCGCGCAGGTTGACCTGGACGTAGGCGGACTTGTGGTCGTAGCTCTCGACACCGGAGGTCGTAAACCGCTGCCCCCAGAAGTCGAGCGCATGCTCGACGTGTTTGGTGTCCTGCTTCAGCTTTCGGACCAGATCGTCGTAATACCGGTGAGCGTCCTGGTCAAGAGGTTTGTCACCGATGAGGGTCACCAGGACGAGGTTGTCGGAGTCGTACTCCTTGAATTTCTCCCCGATGTGCTTCATCCCCGTCACCGAAGGCGCGTCGGATGGCGAGAGCGGCACCGAGACGTCCTCGGCCACCTTCTCCAACTGCGGGACGAAGACGTTGACACCGACCGCGATCAGCAGCCAGATCAGGACGATCGGCAGCGCGAGGACGCGGACGGCGTGGGCCACCCGTGGCTTGTGCTCAACTTCCCGCGCGACGGGGATTTCGTCTGTGTCGCTGGTGTCGCTGGTGTCGTTGGTCACGCCGATTTGTCCAAGCAGGAGACCTGCGCATCGCGCGTGTTGACCTGTTGTTGATCGACCAATTTGCCGTCGACGGTGATCCGGCAGCCGATAGAGGCGCTGTCACCTTGGGCGACCACGTAGGCGAAGATGCCGGGCATCTCGGCGACAATCGTCTGCGACCACGGCAACGTGGTGAAGTTGGCCTTGTGCGGTTGTGCGTCCGCATCCATCCAGTTGACGACGCCCGTCGTCCCCGGCGGTCCCAGGACTTCGTAGATGGCGGTCTTGGCCGCATACGGCGGGGTCGCATCCCGGGGATCGGGCTTGGGCAGGCCGGGCCCTGGGAAGACCCCGTTGAGTCGGCCCACGGCAACGCCGCCGATGATCAGTGCCACGATGACCACCAGCGGAACCCATGCCCGCTTCAGAAGCGTCAACACCGTCCCCCCGACTAGGAGTGTGCGACGAACTTAGGTTAAGGCACCTCGTCTCGTCGCGCTTGCCGTCGGTGGCCAACGCCATTTCTGCCGAGTTAATTCCGACGGTGCGCGGTCGCCTCGGCGCCGCGCGTCGGCCCGGCCGCAACTGCACCACTCGTGTATCCACCCGATCAGGTTGCTGGGCGACGACGTGACGTCAGGGTGGGTTACTGGCGCGCGGACAGCAGTGAACAACGCTCGGCACCGCGATGCCCATGGTCGCATCGTGGGGCTAAAGCCCCGGAGACGATTGTTCGAGTCGGAGGCATGGAAGCGATATGCACTGCATGCAATTTCGCCGTAAGGCTCCGATTTACTTTCCGTTGACCTCGCGCCCATCAACCTCGTTGAGATGGCCGCGTGGTCGTGTCGAATCGTGGCGATGGCGAGGACCACGACGACTGAATTGGTTTCGTAAGTAATTAACTCGCGGGGCGAAGATGTCTTGCGAAATGTCGAGTGTTCGAACGGGTCTGAAACCTGCACCGATTCGGCGCAATGGCGCGTACCCTGACCGACATGGCTACCAAGACCAAGGTCAAGACCTGCGTGCATTGCGGCCACACATTCGATCCGAACGACCGACGGCGTGACCTGTCCGATCCGGACTGGCTTCCGGCGGCATCAATTTATTGCTCGCATGAATGCAGTGACCGGTTCCATTGCGATATGGCACATTCCTGCTCGACCCACGTGAAAGAAAAGGCTCGTCGCGAAGCCGCCAAGGCCGCACGATAATCCGCGCTTCCACCAGACCCGTAGGCCCGCCAATTCCTGTGACCAATTGGCTATTGAAGGCGTAATTGCCGCAGGCCGGAGGTCGGGTTCGAAACCCTGACGGCGCACCGATCTCATATGCCCGCGCGATAGCGGCCGCTGCCGGTAGTTTCTTCTGCGTCGAAGGAGCTGCACATGGGGTTCATCCGTCCCAACCTGCCCGTCGTCGACGTCGTCGAGTTGAGCAAACGGCCGCGCGCCGAGCGGATCGTGCCGATGACACGCCACATCGCCGAGAACGGGTTCGGCACCCCGTTGGTGATGCACCTCATGTACGGCGTCAAGATCGCGCTGTACGTCCTCGGCGGCTGGCTGTTCGCGTGGTCGACGAGGGGCATCGGCGGCTTCACCGACGTGGGCACGTGGTGGTCCGAGCCGATCGTGTTCCAGAAGGCCGTCCTCTACACCATGCTGTTCGAGGTCGTCGGCCTCGGCTGCTGTTTCGGCCCGCTGGCCGGGCGCTACTTCCCACCGATGGGCTCGATCCTGTACTGGCTGCGGCCCGGCACCACCCGGTTGCCACCCTGGCCGGGCAGGGTGCCGCTGACCAACGGCAACGACCGAACCCCGCTCGACGCGCTGCTCTACGGCGCCCTGCTGGCGCTGCTCGTCATCGCGCTGGTGTCGGACGGGACCGGCCCAATACCGGCCCTGGACACGGCAATTGGCGTGCTGCCACGGTGGCAGACCATCGCGGTCCTGGCCGTCCTCGCGGCGATCAGCCTGCGCGACAAGGTGATCTTTTTGGCCGCCCGCGGCGAGGTCTACGCACCGTTGGCGCTGGCGTTCCTGTTCTCCGGGGCTGACATCATCGTCGGGGCCAAGGTGGTCTTCATGGTGATCTGGCTGGGCGCCGCAACCTCAAAGCTCACCCGGCATTTTCCGTTCGTCATCTCGACGATGCTGGCGAACAACCCGTTCATCCCCAGCGGAATCCTCAAGCGGTCGCTGTTCAAAAGCTATCCGGATGACTTGCGGCCCAGCGCATTAGCCGGTGTCATCGCCCACTTCTCGACCGCGGTGGAGGGGCTGGTGCCGCTGGTGCTGTTCTTCTGCCACGGCGGCTGGCCGACCGCCATCGCCGCGTTCGTGATGATCGTGTTTCACCTCAACATCCTGCTGGCCTTCCCGATGGGCGTGCCGCTGGAGTGGAACGTGTTCATGATCTTCGGGGTGCTGTCGCTGTTCGTTGCCCACGCGCGGCTGGGGCTGTCGAGCGTCGACAACCCACTGCCCGTAGCCATTCTGTTCGTGGTGCTCGCCGGCACCGTCGTCGTCGGAAACCTGTACCCGCGCAAGGTTTCCTTCCTCCCGGGCATGCGGTACTACGCCGGCAACTGGGATACCACGCTGTGGTGCGTGAAGCCCTCGGTCGACGACAAATTTCGCACCGGGGCCCGCGCGCTGGGCCCGATGCAGCACCTGCAGCTCGAGCGCCTCTACGGGTCGAAGGAAGACACCCTGGTCCCGCTCCACCTCGCCATGGCGTTCCGCGGGATGAACACCCACGGGCGCGCGCTGTTCACCCTCGTGCATCGCGCGCTGGCCGGCTACGACGAGGACGACTACAACGTCTGCGAGGGCGAAGTCCTCTGCTCGATGGTGCTGGGGTGGAATTTCGGCGACGGGCACATGCACAACGAGTGCCTCGTCGAGGCGCTGCAGCAGCGCTGCGGGTTCGAGCCCGGCGAGGTGCGGGTGGTGATCCTCGACGCGCAGCCCATCTACCGCCAGCGGCAGGAATACCGGCTCGTCGACGCGGCGACCGGTGAGTTCGAGCGCGGCTACATCGACGTCGTCGACATGGTCACCACCCAGCCCTGGGCCGACGACCTTCCCGTGCACGTCCAGAGCGGCGCCCGCGCCGGCCAGGCCTAGCTGTCAGCGGTCCCGGACCCGGCGGACCACCACGATCACCACGACCGAGGAGATCCCGACCAGCGACGCGATCACCACGGGCTTCTTCACGAATTCGACCGCCCGCGCCCTCAGGTCGTCGGCGAGGCGGCGCGGGTTGGCGCGCTCGGCAAGCGAATCGACGGTGGCCGCCAGCTGGTCGCGGGCGACGTCGATGTCCCGCTTGATGGCCTCGGGGTCCCGGTCCGCCACGTGTCTGTCCTCCCAGTCCGCCTATGCACCTGAGGCACTACCCTAGATCAGCCGGCGACAACCCCGACGCGGCGGTGAACAGAAAGGACTCACGTTGACCGAGACCACGCGGCTCGCCCCGGGCGACAAAGCGCCCTCCTTCAGCCTGCCCGACGCCGACGGCAACACGGTGTCGCTGGCCGACTACAAGGGCCGCCGCGTCATCGTGTACTTCTACCCGGCCGCCTCCACACCCGGATGCACCAAGCAGGCCTGCGACTTTCGCGACAACCTCAGCGACCTCAACGACGCCGGCGTCGCCGTGGTGGGCATCTCCCCCGACAAGCCGGAGAAGCTGGCCAAGTTCCGCGACGCCGAGAAGCTGACGTTTCCGCTGCTGTCCGATCCCGACCGCAAGGTGCTCACGGCCTGGGGCGCCTACGGCGAAAAGCAGATGTACGGCAAGACCGTCACCGGCGTGATCCGCTCGACGTTCCTGGTCGACGAGAGGGGCAAGATCGCCGTCGCGCAGTACAACGTCAAGGCCACCGGCCACGTCGCCAAACTGCGGCGCGACCTGTCCCTCTAGCCCAGGCCGGCCAGCAGCAGCGCCTCCGCGACCGCCGCGCGTTCCAGCACGCCCAGGTGCAGGCTCTCGTTGATGCTGTGCGCCTGCGTAGCGGGGTCTTCGACGCCGGTGACGAGGATCTTCGCCTGCGGGAAGGCGGCCGCGAACTCCGCGATGAAGGGGATCGAGCCGCCCATGCCCATGTCGATCGGCTCGACGCCCCACGCCTGCCGGAACGCCGCCCGCGCGGCGTCGTACACGGGGCCGCTGGCATCGATGGCGTAGGGCTCGCCGACGTCGCCGCGGGTGACAGTGACCCGCGCCCCCCACGGCGCATGCTCTCGCAGATGCGCCGTCAACGCGTCCAGGTGTGCCTCGGCGTCGCCGCCGGGCGCGACCCGCATGCTGACCTTGGCGCGGGCCCGCGGGATCAGCGTGTTCGACGCCTTCTCGATGGGCGTGGTGTCGATGCCGATCACGGTGATCGCGGGTTTGGCCCACAGGCGCTGCGGCACCGAGCCGGAGCCGATCTCGGACACCCCGTCCAGCAGGCCAGAGTCGGCGCGTACCCGGTCGGGTGGGTAATCCACCGTGGCCGCGGTACTTTCGTGCAGGCCGTCGACGGCCACGTTGCCGTCGTCGTCGTGCAGGCTGGCCAGCAACCGCACCAGCACCGTCAGCGCGTCGGGCACCACGCCACCCCAGATACCGGAGTGCAGGCCATGGTCGAGCGTGGCGACCTCGACGACGCAATCGACCAGGCCGCGCAGCGACACGGTCAACGCGGGAACGTCGGTGCTCCAGTTGTCGGAGTCGGCGATGACGATCACGTCGGCGGCCAGCGCGTCGCGGTGCGCGGCGAGCAACCGGCCCAGTGACGGCGAGCCGGATTCCTCCTCGCCCTCCACAAACACCGTGACGCCCACCGGCGGTTGGCCGCCGTGCGCCCGAAACGCCGCCAAATGCGTTGCGATGCCGGCCTTGTCGTCGGCGCTGCCGCGGCCGTAGAGCCGCCCGTCGCGTTCGGTGGGCTCGAAAGGCGGCGACGCCCACTGGCCGCGGTCACCCTCGGGCTGCACGTCGTGGTGCGCGTACAGCAGCACCGTCGGCGCCCCGGGCGGCGCCGGATGCCGCGCGATGACCGCCGGCGCCCCGCCCTCGCTGACGATGTTCACCTCGCCAAAACCCGCCTGCGACAACAGGTCCGCCACCGCCCGCGCGCTGCGGTGCACCTCGTCGCGCCGGGCGGGGTCGGCCCACACCGATTCGATGCGCACCAGGTCCTCGAGGTCGCGGCGCACCGACGGCAACACCTCGCGCACGCGCTCGGTCATCGCGCTCATGTGCGTCCCGTTATCCCGCGAGCGTGCGCAGAATGCCGCCGGCTACCGGCGTGTCGTGTACCAACACGCACGCTCGCGCCGTCACGTGGTCTCCAGGATGGCCACCGCGGCCGCGGTATCGCCCTCGTGCGTCAGCGACACATGGATCGTCACGTCGGCCAGGTGCTTGGCGATGTCGCCGGTCAACCGCACGCGCGGTCGGCCCCACATGTCGGTGACCACCTCGATGTCGCGGTGGATGTCCTCCGGCAGCATGGGCCGTTGGGCGAACCGGGAGCCCGACCACGCCTTGATCACCGCCTCCTTGGCGGCCCATCGGGCGGCCAGGTGACGGGCGGCCGACGAGCTCTTGTCGGAGGCGTCGCGGCGCTCACCCGGCGTGAACGTCTCGGCGAACACGGTTCCCGGCTGGTCGACCTGTTCGGCGAAATCGGGGATGGAGACGACGTCGATCCCCACTCCGACAATGCCCATGGCTGGCCAGGTTATCGGATGACCGACGTCATCCGACGAAAGCCTCGTCCTCGCCGAGCCGGGCGGCCGGATTCAGCAGCATCGCCGCCTCCTGGCTCTTCTCCGGCGCGTCATGGCCGAAGCGACGGTCCGGCGGCCGCTCGTACATCGGCGGCCCCCCGGCGATGGCCGAAACCAGCCTGCGCTGACCGGCCAGCAGGCGGGCCTCCGCGCGCCGCTGGTAGTCGGCGCGCTGGTCGGCATCCAGCGCGGCGATGAACGCCTGCGGGTGCACCAGCGCCACCAGGCCGGACACGTGCCCGAACCCGAGGCTCGTCAGCATCCCCGCCTTCAGCGGGAACTTCTCGCCGAGCCGCAGCGTCTCGCGCACCCACACGAAGTGGGCGGAGCCGGCGAGCTCGTCGTCGACGCAGTCCAGGCTGCGGTTGGGCGGAATCACCCCGTCGCGCAGCATCTGGCACAGCCCCATCATCTGGAACACCGCCGCGCCGCCCTTGGCGTGGCCGGTGAGGCTCTTCTGCGACACCACGAACAGCGGCGCACCCTCGGAGCGGCCCAGCGAGTCCGCCAGTCGCTCGTGCAACTCGGTTTCGTTGGGATCGTTGGCCAGCGTCGACGTGTCGTGCTTGGAGATCACCGCGACGTCGTCGGCGCCCACGCCGAGCTTGGCCAGCGCGCGCGCCAGCGGCGAGTCCTTGCCGCCGCGGCCCGCGCCCAGCGCCCCCAGGCCCGGCGCCGGGATCGAGGTGTGCACGCCGTCACCGAACGACTGCGCGAAGGCCACCACCGCCAGCACCGGCAACCCCATCTTGAGCGCCAGGTCACCGCGCGCCAGCAGGATGGTGCCGCCACCCTGAGCCTCGACGAAGCCGAGCCGGCGCCGGTCGTTGGGCCGGGAGAACTTCGAGTCGTGGATGCCCCGACCGCGCATCATGCCGGTGTCGGCGGTGGCCGCCATGTCACCGAAGCCGATGATGCCCTCCAGCGTGAGGTCGTCGATGCCGCCGGCGACCACCATTTCGGCCTTGCCGAGCCGGATCTTGTCGACGCCCTCCTCGACCGACACCGCCGCGGTCGCGCACGCGGCAACGGGGTGAATCATCGCGCCGTAGCTGCCGATGTAGGACTGGACCACGTGCGCCGCAACGATATTGGGCAGCACCTCTTGGAAGATGTCGTTCGGCTTGTTACGGCCCAACAGGTTCCCGTGGTACATCGTCTGCATCGACGTGCCGCCGCCCATCCCGGTGCCCATGGTGTTGGCAACCATGCTCGGGTGGACGTAGCGCATCACCTCGGCCGGGCTGAAGCCGGCGGACAGGAATGCGTCGACGGTCGCCACGATGTTCCACACCGCGAGCCGGTCAATGGAACTCGCCATGTCCGGGCTGATGCCCCACACCGTCGGGTCGAACCCGGTCGGCACCTGGCCGCCGACCACCCGCGACAGCTTGGTCTTTCGCGGCACCCGGATCTCGGTGCCGGCCTTGCGGATGACCTGCCAGTCACTCGAGTCGGGCACCGGCCGGATGACGGTGTGCTCCGGGTCGAATTCGGCGAAGGCCCGCGCGTCGGATTCCGAGGACACCACGAACGCGAAGTCCTTCTCCAGGAACACCGACACCAGCAGCGGGGACGCGTGATCGGGGTCGATCGCGCCGTCGTCGACGAACTCTCGGATGCCGCAGCGCTCCACCACGGTGTCGTGGTAGCGCTCGACCAGCTCCGACTCGTCGACCAGCTCTCCGGATTCGGTGTCGTACCAACCGGGTTGGGGGTCGTCTTCCCAGCGGATCAACCCGGTGGTCCACGCCAGCTCGAGGACGCCGGCGGCCGACAGCTCGTTGTCGACCTCCATCTCGAAGCGGGTGCGCGACGAACCGTACGGGCCGAGTTCGGCGCCGCCGACGATCACCACCAGGTCGGCCGGGTCGACGTCGAGGTCGTCCCATTGCGGGGGTGGCGCCGGTTTGAATCCGCGGGGGGGCGACGGCAGCGCAGCAATGGTGCCCTCGGCCGCACCGTCGTCCGCGGCGACCTCGGCTGACATTTCCTCGCGCGCCTTGGCGGCGAGCTCGGCCATGTCGAGGTGGGCGTCGCCCAGCCCACCGGTCAGGTCGGCCTCGATCGGCTTGCTGGCGGCGGCCACCCTGGACTCCACGTCGCACAGGGCGAGCAGCATGGCGGCCATCTCGTCGGTGGAGTAGGTGGTGACACCCGCCTCCTCGACGGCATCGACGATGGCGTCGTTGTGGCCCATCAGCCCGGTGCCGCGGGTCCAGCCGATCAGCGCGTGCGCCAGGCTCACCCGGGCCGCCCACGACGACTCGGCGTGCCAGCGGCTCACCAGCGCGTCCAGCGCCGACTTGGCCTCGCCGTAGGCGCCGTCGCCGCCGAACATGCCGCGGTTCGGCGAGCCGGGCAGCACCACGTGCAGCCGCGACGCGATGTCGCGCTCGGCGCCGATCTTCGACAGGCCGCCGATCAGCCGCTGCACCGCCCACAGCAGCACCTTCATCTCCATCTCGGAGCGCGAACCGGCCTCCGACAGGTCGCCGACCACGCGCGGCGCCGCGAACGGGAACAGCAGCGTCGGCGTCTGCGCATCCTTGATGTGAATCGACTGCGGCCCAAGGCTTTCGGATTGCTCGGTACCGACCCATTCGACCAGGGCATCGATGTCGGAGTACGACGCCATGTTGGCCGCCACCACCCATAGGGCGGCGCCGTAGCGGGCGTGGTCGCGGTACAGCCCGCGGTAGAACGCCAGCCGCTCGTCGTCCAGCTTCGACGTGGTCGCGACGACGGTCGCACCGCCATCCAGCAGCCGCGCCACCACCGAAGACGCGATCGAGCCCTTGGAAGCCCCTGTCACAACGGCGGTTTCGCCGCTGTAGGGGCCCGGGTTCGGGTTCTCGGCGCCGGCGGCGATCCGCCCGTACAGCGACGCGTGGATCTGACGGCCGGCGGCCAGCGACTTGCCCTGCCACCAGGTGGCCTGGGTGGCGACCACGTGTCCGGTGCCCTCGAACCGCTCGGAGAGCCGCACCCAGTCGGAGTCGATGTCACCCTCGTCGGTCAGCCACAGCTTGACCAGGTCCTCGCGGGCGCTGGCCCAGCGGTCGTCGAACACGACGGCCTTCTTGGCGTCGAACACCGGCGCCACCAAACGCGGCCAGTCCGCACCCAATTCGGCGGTGACCAGGTCGATGAGTTCGGCATCGGTGGCCGCCGGCGAGGCGCTGACCGGATTGTCGTGGCCCAGCTGGCCCAGGATCAGGCGGGCGGCCGAGGCGAGCACACCGTCGCGACCGGTGATCTGATCGGTGAATTCGCTCAGCGCGGCGGCGTCGATGGTCGCGCCACCGCCACCGCCGGCCGACGGGAGTGCCACCGAGATGCCGCGGCGCGCGGCGACGGCGGCGACCGCGGCGTCGATGACCCTGTCGACGGATGCGGCGTCGGCGAGCGCGCCCTCGTGCAGGTGACCCATCGCGCCCCCGCGAACGCTGGTGCCCTCGCGGGTGCCCAGCGCGACTTCCACGGTGACGTGCTTGGCCCAGCCGTCGCCGAGCTCCCAGGCCTTCTTGACCCGCTCGGCGATCGCGGCCGGACGCTTGCCCGACGGGCCGAGCACCGTGCGCAGCTGGTCGTTGATGGCGTCGGAAAGCACTGGGCCGTATGGCTTGTACGTGCGCGCCAGCTTGGTGACCTGTGTCCGCAGCCCGGCCAGGTCGGCCTCGGCGGCGCCGTCGATGGCGCCCAGGTTCAGCTCCGAACCGAGGTCCACCAACAGCTGGTTGCGCCGCGACGACGCGCCGTCGGTGATGGACTCGATGGAGTCGAGTTCCTCGATCTGGTCGATGCGCATCTTGGCCGACAGCGCGATCAGCGCCAGGGTGGCGTCGGCGGCGTCGAACGCGATGTCCTCGGGGCGTGGAGCGCCCGACGGAGCTGCGGCGGGAGCCGGTGCGGCTGCGGCGCTTTCGGCCATGTCAACCGCGGCAGGAGCCTGGACGACGTCCTCGTCCTCCTCCGGCTCGGGGTCGGTGTCGGTGGCGAACAGCACGGCAACGTCGCGCTCGGCGTTGAGCACTTCCACCGTGCTGTGGGCGTATTCGGGCAGCTTCAGGGTGTTGGTGGCCAGCCCGGCGACGGTCGGCGCCGACTTCACGCCGATCTCGACGAACCGCTCCACGCCCAGACCGCCGGCGGCCTCCTCGATGAACAGCAGGTCCTGGGTCTCGATCCAGCGCACCGGGCTGGCGAACTGCCACGCCAGCAGCTCGATGAAGACGATGCGCGTCATTTCAACCGGCCGCTCACGACGCCAGGTGTCATAGTCGGCCAGGATCTCGTCGAGCGGCTCGGCGGGCACCAGATCCCGTATTTCCTGGATGAAGTCTCGGTCCAGCGTGAACGGCCGCGGCACGAGGTTGGGGATGTAACGCCCGACGATGATTTCGGGATCCTTGTCGCGCGGCACGAGCCGCTCCAGCGACCGGCGGAACTCGGCCACGCCCACCCGCAGCACCCGCGAATGGAAGGGCACGTCGATGCCGGGTATCAGAATGAACGAGCGCCGCCCGCCGCTGAGTTCCCGGCGCCGCTCCACCTCGGCCTCCAAGGCCTCCAGACCGCGCACCGCGCCGGCGATCGCGTACTGCGAGCCGCGCAGGTTGTAGTTGACGATCTCGAGGAATTCCCCTGTGCGCTCGGCGATCCCGGCCACAAACGCGGAAACCTCGTCGTCGGGCAGGTCGATCTGCGAGGGGCGGATCGCCGCCAACCGGTAGTTGGAGCGGCCCAGCTCGTCACGCGGCACGATGTCGTGCATCTTGGAGCCGCGGTGGAACACCGCCTCCAAAAGCGCCTCGAGTTCGAAGATGCCGGTGACGCAGGCCAGTGCGGTGTACTCGCCGACCGAGTGTCCGCACGCGATGGCGCCCTCGACGAAGGCGCCCTGCTCGCGCATCTCGGCGACCTGCGCGGCGGCCACGGTGGCCATCGCGACCTGGGTGAACTGCGTCAGGTACAGCACCCCCTCGGGGTGGTTGTAGTGCACACCGCTGGCGATGATGCTGGTCGGGTTGTCGCGCACCACGTGCAGCACCGAGAAGCCCAGCGTTTCGCGGGTGTACTTGTCCGCGGCGTCCCACACCTTGCGGGCCGCCTTGGACCGGGCCCGCACCTCCATGCCCATGCCCTTGTGCTGGATGCCCTGGCCGGGGAAAGCGTAGACCGTCTTCGGGGCGGCCAGCCGGGCGGTCGCCGACATGACCAGGTCGGAGCCGACACGCGCCGCGACCTCCAAAACCTCTGCGCCCTGGTCGATTCCGACGCGGTCCACCCGGAAGTCGACCTCGTCGCCCGGGCGCACCATGCCCAGGAATCGCGCGGTCCAGCCGATCAGCCGGGCCGGCGGGCGGGCCCGACCGTCGGTGGCGGTCGCGGCGTGCTGCGCGGCGGCCGACAGCCACATGCCGTGCACGATCGGCGATTCCAGGCCGGCAAGCAGCGCGGCCGCCCGATCGGTGTGGATGGGGTTGTGGTCGCCGGAGACGACCGCGAACGGGCGCATGTCGACCGGCGCCGCCAGCGTGACGTCGCGGCGGCGGCGACGCGGGGTGTCTGTCGCGTTCTCGGAGACCGCGCCGCCGGCCCGGACCGGGTCGGTGAGCTCGGCGGTACCGGTGCGCCCGAGGATGGCGAAACGCTCACCGAGCGTCGCGATCAGCGCGCCGTCGCTCGAGGTGATCGTCACCGACACCGGCACCACGCGGCCCATGTCGGTGTCGACCGCCCGCGAAGCCGTTGCGGCAACGGTCAATTGGGCCGGCGCCGTTGGCAGCTTGCCGACCAGGTGAGCGGCGTGGTCCAGATGCACCAGGCTCAACAGGCCCTCCACCACCGCGACGCCGGTGTCGGTGACCGCCGAGCCGATCGCCGCGAAAACGGCGGGCCAGCACAGGCCGACCAGCGCATCGGGCACGGTGGTGAGGCTGGGCGCCAGCGGCTCCCCGAAGGTGGCGGTGACGCCGGTGTGGTCCGCGACCCGCTCGGGGTCCCAATCCACCGTCACCGTGGCCGTCCCGTCGGAGACCGCGGGCAAGAAATCCGGGCCGTCGACCCCTGCGGCGATAGCAAGGACCGCGCGCATGGCGGTGGTGGCGTCCTCGGTGGAGACCACCGGTGTGCCGCCGTCGGCGGTGTTGGCGGGCAAGTGGAACGGGATGTCGATCCAGGTGCCCGACAGCGGGACGGTCAGGACAACATGCTCGCCGTCGACCGCAAGCTGCGCCCCGGTGGAAGAGTGTGTGGCGCGGCGGCTTTCGGGTCCGTCGTGCACCAGCCAGTCGGCCGGATCGGCGATGCGATGCACCGGATTGGTGGTGGTGCGCCCGGCCCACTGCACATCGGGCGCGTCGAGCACGACGGCCAGCGGTCCGGTCACGTCCGGGCGACCAAGCCGGCGCGACGTGACGGCCCGCGGCTGACCGTTGGACGACAGCACCTCGTCGATGGCGGCCTGCTCGAAGCGGTCCAGCAGCTCGCCGACGGGCTCGTCCATCCGGGTGATGCCGGCCACCGCGGCCGTGCCCGGGATGATGCAGACCTGGTCGGCGTCGTAGCGGGCGTCGTGGGCCTGCCACAGCGAATCGCTGCGCCACCAGCGCCGCACATCCTTGTCGACGACCGGCACGAAGTTGACCGGCTTGCCCAGCGTCTTGCACAGCGTGACGAAGAACGGAACGTCGGCCGGGTGCAGCTGCACCGACTCGGCGTCGGGGTAGTGCGCGAGCAGCGTCGCGATCGCCTCGTCGGGGCGCTCCAGCAGCGCCGCATCGTCGAACCGTGTCTCGATAGGCCCGAAATCCCGCGCGTGCAAGCGGGCTTCGGCCCGCTGCAGCATCTGCTGGAAGCGGTCGCGCCACGTGTCGGCAAGCCAGGGGCTGCCCGGCGCGGCGGTGTCGGCGGTCGAATTGCCCTCGCCGATGGTCAGTTCGACGTAGCGCTGCAACCACTGCAGGTAGGTCATCTCCGCCACGTCGCCGAAGTACGGCTTGGCGGTGTTGGCCATCGCCGCGATGATTTCGTCGCGGCGCTCGGCGACGGCGTCGGCGTCACCGGCGACCTCGTCGAGCAGCCGGCCGCACCGGGAGGCGCTGTTGTCGATCTCGTGGATGTCCGCGCCCAGCTGGCTGCGGCTGGAAGCCATGCCGCCCTGGGCTTTTCCGGCGCTGATCCACTGATCGGTGCCGTTGGTTTCCACCAGCATCCGCTTGACCGACGGCGAGGTGGTGGACTCCAGCGTCGCCATCGCCGCGGTGCCGACCAGGATGCCGTCGATCGGCATCAGCGGGAAGCCGTAGGACTGTGCCCAGCGCCCGGACAGGTACTCGGCGGCCCGCTCGGGCGTGCCGATGCCGCCTCCGACGCAGACGGTGATGTTGGGACGCGAGCGCAATTCCGAGTAGGTCGCCAGCAGCAGGTCGTCGAGGTCTTCCCAGGAGTGGTGGCCGCCGGCCCGGCCGCCCTCGATGTGCATGATCACCGGCTTGGTCGGCACCTCGGTCGCGATGCGGATGACCGAGCGGATCTGCTCGACGGTGCCGGGCTTGAACACCACGTGGCTGATGCCCACGTCGTTGAGCTCGCCGATCAGCTCGACGGCCTCCTCGAGGTCCGGGATGCCGGCGCTGATCACCAGGCCGTCGATCGCCGCGCCGGACTGACGCGCCTTCTGCACCAGCCGCTTGCCGCCGACCTGGAGCTTCCACAGGTAGGGGTCGAGGAACAGCGCGTTGAATTGATAGGTGCGCCCGGGCTCGAGCAGCGTCGAGAGCTCCTCGACGCGGGCGGCGAAAATCTCCTCGGTGACCTGCCCGCCGCCGGCCAGTTCGGCCCAGTGCCCGGCGTTGGCCGCGGCGGCGACGATCTTGGCGTCGACGGTGGTGGGCGTCATGCCCGCGAGCAGGATCGGCGACCGCCCGGTCAGGCGGGTGAACTTCGTCGACAGCTTGACCCGCCCGTCGGGCAGCGAAACCACGGTCGGGGCGTAAGTCGACCAGGCCCGGGCGACCTCGGGAACGGCGCCGACGGTGAAGAGGTTGCGCTGACCGCCGCGGGTCGCCGCCGGCACGATGCCGATGCCGAGGCCACGGATCACCGGCGCGGTCAGCCGGGTCAGGATGTCCCCCGGGCCGAGGTCCAGGATCCAGCGTGCGCCGGCCTGGTGAACGTGCGTGATCTCGTCCACCCAGTCGACGCCGCCGACCAGGATGGCCTCGGTCAGCTTCCGGGCCCGCTCGGCGTCGAGGCCGACCTTCTCGGCCCAGCCGGCGACGATGTCGATGCCGTCGGCCAGCCGCGGCGTGTGGAAGCCCACCTCCACGCGCACCGGGTCGAAGACCGGCGCGAAGACGTCGCCGCCGCGCACCTTGTTCTTGCGGTCGGCCTCCTCCTTGTCGGAGATCTGCTGGCAATACAGCTCGAAGCGGGAGAGTTGCTCGGGGGTGCCGGTGATCACCACCGAGCGCCGCCCGTTGCGGATCGACAGCACCGGGGGCAGCACGGTCCGCACGTCCTGCGCGAACTCGTCGAGCAGCCGGCGAACGCGGTCCGGGTCGGCGTTGGTCACCGACACCATCGGCGGGCGGTTGCCCAGCACGGAGATCCCGCGCCGGCGGGCGACCAGGGTCCCGGCCGCCCCGATGAGCTGCGCCAACGCCAGCAGTTCGACGTCGCGGGCGCCCGCCGCCCGGAACGCCTCGACGGCCAGCACGCCCTGTGAGTGCCCGACGACGGCCACCGGCGGCGTCGCGGCCCAGTCCATGCCCTGCCGGGACAGAGCCCGCGCGGCGGCCATCTGCGTGAGCAGCACGCCGGGTATCGACACCGCGGCCGACGTGAGGTGCTTGTCCGACGGGACGGGATCCTCGGCGGCCAGCGCGCGCACCCAGGTCAGCGGTTCGAAACCGATCGGGCGCACCACGACCAGCTCTTTGGCCACCGGCTCGAGCAGCAGCTCCACCTCACCGACCAGATTCGCCAGGTCAGATTCGATCCCGGCCGACGACACCAGCTCCTCGAGGGTCTCCAGCCAGGCGCTGCCCTGGCCGCCGAACGCGACGGCGTAGGCCTCGCCGGCCGTCAGGCGGTCGACCAGAGCATCGGTTTTGTGCGGGCCTGCCCCGTCGCGGTCGGCGGACACCCGGTCGTGCTCGTGGATCGTCACCTTTTGTATCTCCCTGCATGCGTCTTTACGTCTCGGTCTTTCGGCCAGTCCCGACGGAGGGGACTGCCTCTTTAACGTCGATTCCCCTTCGAATCACAGCCGGAGGACGGCCGGCCGGTGTGTCGTCGGCGGTCGCCCCGTGGAGCCGGCGGGGCGGCGGACGGCACCGGCTGTACTAAGAGTGTCATAAGGATCAGTGCCCTTTTTGCATGTTGAACGGTTACTGGTGAGTTCTACGCACGGGTAACCGTGTCCTGGGTAACACCCCGTTGAACCGCCCGCGCGGGCGCCGCGAACAAACCTGCTGCGTGCAGGTGGTTACGGTCGAGTAGCTATAACTGCGCTGTTCAAGGCACGATTGTTATGTAATCGTTATGTTAAAAAAATCGGGTCGCTTACGCGCCGCTGACGCCGCGTCAACCGCGCGACGCGGGTCCGCTCCACCCGAAAATGGGCGAACGAGTGTTTGCTGGAACACGGACCGCCGCGGGCCCTAGGCCCACTGTCCGAATTGGAGCTTGAGGATTTCGTTGATGTCCACCCCGACACCACCGACGCTGCGCTTGTCGATCTCCACCTGGTGCAGGCTCGCGGCGGGATGGGTGAAACCCTTCGGCGAGCCCCAGTTGTGCTGCCAGAAGTATGAACCCAGGCCGTCGTGCAGGGCCCAATCGATGGTTTTCGAGTTGCCGTACACGCCGGTGCGCTCGTGCCCGATCACCGACTCCCAGGATCGCAGGTAGGGAACGATCTGCTGTTTGTACTGCTCGTAAGACGGGTCGTCATCGATCGACGCGTAGATCGGCGCGTTCGCCGGACCCCCGGCGGCGGCGTGCAGTTGCATGCCCCGCTGCGCGTGTTGCAGCCCGGCGCCGGCGCCGCCCAGCCAGTCGGCGGTGCTGCCCTTGCCGTACTGGTAACAGGAAACGATCTTGAGGCCGTTGCTGCTCAGGTCGCGGGCCTCGGAGACCTGAATCGGCTTGCCGAGCATCCAGTTGCCGCCGGGCCGGCGGTCAGAGACGTACCGAATTGAACCGACGGCGCCGGCGGCCCGGATCTGGCTGGCCGGGATGACGCCGGCCGCGTAGTCCAGCAAGGTGCCGAGTGACGCCGAGGCCGGCGCGGCGCGCAGCGACGCGGCCGCGACGCCCAGCCCTACCAGCGCAGGCGTGGCGGCCGCGAGTTTGAGCACGTCACGGCGCGAAACCGACACATGCCACAGGGTACGACACAAACAACATATGGCACATTAGCCACATAGGTCACATGTGCATCACATTGGCGTAGCGGCGGGCAGCACGATGACGCTGACGGCCTGCAGGCCGCGGCGGGCGGTCTGGCGGGCGATCTCGTCGAGAAACCGGGCGGCCGCCGGGCTGATCGACCCGGCCCACGCCCTGAAGCCCTGGACGATCACCGGGTCGTGCGTCAACAACGGCTGCACGCCGCGCAGCACGGCGACCACGTCGTCGGGCAACGGGTCGGCCAGCTGCTGGTCGATCCAGCTCTGCGCGAGTTCGGCTGCGGCCGACTCGCGTTCGTCCAGCGCAACCACGTCACCGGCGAGTTTGCGCAGCCGGTCGAAGAGAACTTGATGTCCCGGCGTCTCGGCAAGTCGCTCCAACAACGTGCTGGCCGCCGGCGGCAGCGCCATCTGCCCGAACAAGGCGGGAACCGGTAGCTCCCATTCGTCGAACAGATGGGCGTACATCGCCGTGACGGGCGCGGAGAGCGGCGCGGTGAGCCTGCCGATGACGCCGATGCTGTCGCGGTGCCTCGTCGCCAGCCTGCGCAGGAGGTGTTCGTCTACGTCGGCGGCGCCGGTATCGGTGGCCGCATCGATCGCGGCGATCAGTTGATCCAGCCGCTCGCGCTCGCGCACCAGTAGCGTGCGGTGCTCGTCCAGCAGCCCGGCCAGGGTCGTCTGACCCCCGTCGAGTAATCGCTGAATGTCGTTGATGCCCACTCCGAGGCTTCTCATCAGGTCGATGCGCAACAGCTCGAGCACCTGTTCGACGTCGAAGACCCGATAGCCGTTGCTCAGATACTCGGCGCGCAGCAACCCGATTTTCTCGTAGTGGCGGATGCGGCCCGACGCGATCCCGGTCAGGGCCGTGACGTCGCCGATGAGCAGCTGCTCAGCCACGGCTTGACCTTACAACCGTCGCAAGGTCTGTACTGGGCGAATGGATCGCGATCAGCTCGTCGACCTGACGCGGCGCGCCTTGAAGCTGGCCCGCGACAAGGCGACCGATCTCGCGCCGCGCGTGCATCTGGTCGACGCGGCCGATTACACGTCAGTCGAGCGCCACGACCAGGACCGCGCGATGCTGATGGCCAGTCCGCAACTGGTCGGCTACGTTTCGGAGCTGCCCGGTCCGGGCTCCTACTGCACCAAGACGGTGCTGGGCCGATCGATCCTGCTGACACGCACAGCCGAGGGGTCGGTCAAGGCGTTCGAAAACGTGTGCCTGCACCGCCAGTCGCGGGTGGTCACGGGTTGCGGCAGCGCGAAGCGATTCACCTGCCCCTACCACGCGTGGACGTACGACAACGACGGGCGCTTGGTGGCACTTCCGGGACGTGAGGGGTTCCCGGAAGCGGCGATCGCAAGCGCGGCGAAGCCGGGCGCCGCGGGTCGCCGTAAACCGCAAGCGGCGATCGCAAGCGCGGCGAAGCCGGGCGCCGCGGGTCGCCGTAAACCGGAAGCGGCGATCGCAAGCGCGGCGAAGCCGGGCGCCGCGGGTGGCCGTAACCCGCAAGCGGCGACCGCAAGCGCGGCGAAGCCGGGCGCTGGGGGCACTTCCCGCTTGCGGGGGACGGTTGGTCGCGATGGGCAAGCGGCCATCAACTCCGACGGCTTGACCGAGCTGCCCGCCGCGGAATACGCGGGATTCCTTTGGGTCGCATTGGATCCCGGTGCGCACCTGGACGTCGCCGCGCACCTGGGACCGCTGGGCGACGAGCTCGACTCGTGGGGCATCGGACGGTGGTCTCCGCTGGGCGAGAAGGAGCTCGACTGCCCGATCAACTGGAAGCTGGCGGTCGACACTTTCTCGGAGAACTATCATTTCGCCACCGTGCACCGGCAGACGTTTGCCACCATTGCCCGCAGCAACTGCACGGTATTCGACTCGTACGGCCCGCATCACCGGTTGATCTTCCCGCTCAACACGATCCTCGAACTCGACAACGTTCCCGAGGAGCGCTGGGACCCGCTCCACAACATGGTCGTGATCTATGCGCTGTTTCCCAACATCGTGTTGTCGGTGACCATCGCGAACGGCGAGCTGTTCCGGATCTACCCCGGCGACCGCCCGGGCAGGTCGGTCACCGTGCACCAGAATTCCACCCCGCTGGACCTCTCCGACGAATCGGTGGCCGCCGGCGCCCAGGCCGTTTTCGACTACGCGCACGCCACGGTCCGCGACGAGGACTACCGGCTGGTCGAGGGCCTGCAGGCCAACCTCGAGTCGGGCGCCCGCGATCAGCTGATGTTCGGCCGCAACGAGCCGGGACTGCAGCATCGCCACATCAGCTGGGCGCGGGCGCTCGCCGCCGGGGACCACGCCGCGCCGAGGCTGTAAATTCGCGGCAAAAGTTCGAGTAGACCCCTGCAAATTTTCAGCCTCGGCGAGCCGCTGCCTCAATCGGCCGCCGACAGCACGGTAACCAGGTCTTCGAGAAGGGTTGCCAGCGCGGCGTTTTCGACGGGCGCCACCCCGGCCAGCAACGAAGCCGCCTCGTCGCGACGGCCGGCGGCCACCAGCGGCACCACCCGATCCACCGCCGCCTGCAGGTCGGGGGCGGGTGGATCGGCGTTCGCGACGGTGGTGGCCAGCACCTCGACCAGCTCCCAATCTCGGTAGAGCGCCAGCGAGCGCTCGTTGAACGCAAAACCGGAAACGGGCTTGCCCCACAGCGTTCCCTGGTAGCGGTAGGGGCCCTCCATGTACTCGATCGGCAGGCCGTGCGCCGGGGCGGGCACCATCGGCTCCCCCACGATGTCCAATTGCAATGTGGCGCAGGTGATCCGGTGGCGGTCCGGCATGTATCGCGCCGGGGCCGCCGGCCGCAACAGCGGTCGCACCGCCTCCGGCCAGCGAACGTAGCTACTGATCGTGACCTCGACGTCCTCGGCGCACTGCGGCGGTATCGCCGGGTCGGGATGACTCGTCGTGACGCCGGTAAACGGCTGCAGCGCATTGCCGTTCGTGCGGTCGAACTGGCGCCAGATGCTCAAGTCGACGCCGTTGTCGAAGTTGATGGTGCGCCACTCGTGGGACCTGGCGCGCGGGTCGCCCCCCGATCCCCCGCCGCCGGCGTACTTCGGGAACCACTGCCGGTCGACGTGACCGCCGCTGCCGAAGACCTGCTCGACCACGTCCCCCCAGCGCAGGGTCCCGGTCATCGTCAGTCCGGTCTGGAAATACGAGTACGTCTCGCTTTGGCCGAAGCAGACGATCTTGCCGTTGTAGGTGGCAGCGCCCACCGGTGTCGGTGCGCGCGTTGGGGTTACGGCCAGGTCCAGCCGCATCGGACGGCCCGAGTGATCCTCGCCGACGAGGCTGACCCGATAGGTGAAGGGCAGCAGCTTCCCCTCGGCATCGAGGCAGGTGGTCCACGACGCGGTGCCGGCGCCACTGTGGTAGCTGATGTCGAGATGACCCGACACCACGTCGAGCTTGCGCCGCGCTCCCGGCTCCATGTTGGCCGGCGGCATGTCGTAATCGGTGTAGGTTCCGTACTCCCCGGTGTCCAGGTCGAACAGCGCCAACGTGTAGAAGTCCGCGACCACCGTGCCGCCCGGCCGGTTCTTGTTGAAGATGGTCAGGAAGGCAAACGACCGGTCGCTGTCGGTCGCGTCGAGCCGGCCGGCGATGAACCAGGTGTCCGACTCCTGATCGGGATGCTCGCCTTCGGCCGCGGGGAAATCCAGTTGGGGATCCCCGGGCACCAACTGGAACGGGTAACTGCGCCAATCGCTGGTCATGTCAGGCCTCGCTGCTTTTTTGGCTATGTTAGCGTCAATAGCGATATTACGGTCGCGGCCCCGAGGAAGTGCCCGATGACAGAACATCCCGCCCATCGCTCCTACGACGAGCTCTTCGTCGGGGGGCAGTGGCGCAAGCCGGCCAACCCGCAGCAGCTCGCGGTGATCTCCCCCCACTCCGAAGAACCGGTCGGCCACGTCCAGGTGGCCGGGCCCGAGGACGTGGACGCTGCCGTCGCCGCCGCGCGGCAGGCCTTCGACCATGGCCCCTGGCCGCGCATGACGCATGCCGAGCGAATGGCCAAGGTGGAACAGCTCGCCGCGATCTACGGCGGCCATATGGACGAGATGGCAGACCTGATCACCGACGAGATGGGGTCGCCGCGCAGCTTCAGCCGACTGGGCCAAGGCGCGGCCGCGGCGTCGCTGATACACCTCGCGCTGGCCGCCGCCCGCGATTTCCCATGGACCGAACGCCGCCAGGGCGTGCTCGGGGAGGTGCACCTGAGTAGGGCCCCGGTCGGGGTGGTGGGCGCGATCGTGCCGTGGAACGTGCCGCAATTCCTGATCATGCCCAAGCTGATTCCGGCCCTGATCGCGGGCTGTACGGTCATCGTCAAACCCGCGCCCGAAACTCCGTTGGACGCTTTGTGGTTGGCGGAGATGATCGAGCAGATCGACCTTCCCGAAGGGGTGGTGTCCGTACTCCCCGGCGGCACCGACGTGGGCGAGGCGCTGGTGCGCCATCCGGGCGTGGACAAGATCGCGTTCACGGGGTCCAGCGCCGTCGGGCGCCGGATCGCCACGCTGTGCGGCGAGCAGCTGAAGCGCTACAGCCTCGAACTGGGCGGCAAGTCGGCGGCGATCATTCTCGACGACGCCGACGTCGCCAAGACGGCGGCCGGGCTGAAATCGGCCGGCCTGATGAACAACGGCCAGGCGTGCGTCGCCCAGACCCGCATCCTGGTCAGCGATCGCCGCCACGACGAGGTCGTCGACGCGCTGGCCGACATGATGTCGGGCCTCAACGTCGGCGACCCGGCCGACGAGGCGACCGACATCGGACCCCTTGTCGCCCAACGGCAACAGCGCCGGGTCCAGGAGTACATCAAGTCCGGCCGCAGCGAAGGCGCCCGCGTCGTCCTGGGCGGTGACGACAGCCCGTCGGAGCGCGGCTGGTACGTGCGGCCGACGCTGTTCGCCGACGCCACCAACGACATGCGCATCGCGCGGGAGGAGATCTTCGGTCCGGTCCTGACCGTGCTGCGCTACCGCGACGAGGAGGACGCGATCCGGATCGCCAACGAGAGCGACTACGGCCTGGCCGGTTCGGTGTGGACCTCCGACATCGCGCACGGCCTTGAGATCGCGGCCGGCGTCCGCACCGGCACCTACGGCATCAACATGTACACGCTCGACATCGGCGCGCCGTTCGGCGGCTTCAAGCAGTCGGGCATCGGGCGCGAGTTCGGTCCGGAGGGCCTGCACGAGTACGTCGAGCTTCAGACGCTGGTGTGCAAGGGCAAGTTGCCGCCGCTATAGCGGCCCCGGTCTCCAGAACGGATCGCGGCCGAGGCGCGCGAGAAGCCTTGCCTGAGGATCACTTTCGCCGGGAACCGGAACCGGGCCGTGGAACATACCCGTTGAACTCAGCGTCCGGGGATCCGGGGGCAGACCGGCGTAGCAGAGCTCGCACCACTCGGGGTCCAGCCGGTCGTCGGCGCCGACCGCGCGGGCTTGGTCCCACGTGTGCACCAGAACGTCGCGGGTCAGATTCGGCATGAGCCGGTACTCATCCAGCCGCCTCGCCCCGCCCGACTCAAGAGCCTCGGCCAGCGCATCGTAGGTCAGTTGCCATCGCTCCTGCGCGTCGTCGGTCGGCCGGTCGGGCTTCAAACCCAAGGGGCGCAACAGCAGCACGTCATGGAAACCGATGACATGCTCGAGCACTCCCCGGGCGTCCCACTCCTCGCACGGCGACCGGCGATCCCAGTTGCCCTCCGCCGACCGGACCGCCTCGCCGAACCGTCGGCACACCGCCAGGTGCAGTTCGGCTGCGTCGTCATCCGTCATGCCGGCATTCGGGCATCTGCAGGGTGAGGTCGACCGGACAACAGAGGGCGCCATGCTGATTGGTCACCCGGATTTCGATGTCGACCAGGCAGCGCGGCGGGTCCACCGAGGTGTCGCGCCGCTTGGCCACCGCCCGGCCCCGCCCGATCATGGTGTCGCCGGCGTAGACCGATCCGGCCAGCCGCATCGAGCGGCGCACCACGCGGCTGCTCGGGCCCGCCCAGTCGGTCGCGACGCGGTCGGCGAACCCGGCGAGGTGCATGGTGTTGACATAAATCGTCGGGTTGCCCTGGCTTTGGGCGTAGCCGGGATCGAAATGGCCGGGGAAGTAGTCCCAGGTCGCACCGGCGTTTTCCACGACCCGCTGGTAGCTGATGTGGTCAACGACCTCGGGCAGGTCGACGGGGAGCTCGATCGCGTTCCAGTCCAGGTCGGTCACGACGGCGCTCCAGGCGTGAAGCGGAACAACGTATTTCGGCAGGTGGCCACCACGGCGCCGTCCTGACGCCGATAGGTCTCCAGCGTCTCGACGAAATGACCCACCCCCAGCCGCGTCCGTTTCTCCGGCGACACCGACACGAGTTCCTCCACGACGGTGAGCAGATCGCCCTCGACGATCGGCAGCAGAAACTCGACCTCGTTGGCCGCGTTGATGAACGTGGTGCCCGGCAACGGCACCCGCAGCACCACCGACGCCACCGGCGGCCTACCGGCCGGCTCCCACGGCGGCGGTATCAGCCAACCCATCAACAGGGCAGGCGGGGCGAGCAGCCCTCCCCACCGCTCCCGGGCGAACTCGGCGTCCCAGAACGAACGATTCCCGTCGTGGACCATCGCGGCGAACAGTTGGATGCGCGCGCCGCTGACCGGGGTCGCGGCGGTGCGCGGTTCGCTCTTGGCGCCGACCATGCGCAGCGCGTCGTCATAGCTGCCGAAGGCCAGCTGGTAGCTCAGGTCCGGATCCACGTAGCGGTGTCGCTCACATGACGAGCGGGTGCCGGCTCGGCACCGAATCCCATGCGAGCACACGGGAAGTGAAGTACCAGCCGCCGCGCTCGTAGATCAGCGTGTCCCGGAAGGTCCCGGTGGCCCGGAGCGTGGTGTCGCCATACATGGCGGCGAGCAGGACCGCGACGCAACGCTGGCTGGCGTTGACGCCGTCGATGTGGATCTCATGGTCGACGGTGACCAGGCGCTGCCCGTCGCCGCCGTCGAAGGCCGCACGCAGATCGGTGAACAGATCGCCATCGCGGGTGTAGCTGGCGCCGGAATGGCGGAAGGTGGCGATCCAGCGATCGCGGTCGCCGTCGGAGTAGGCCCGATTCTGCCGGGCGCTCAGGTCCAGGATGGCAGCGCGCCCCATCGCGGCGTGGAGGAACTGCTCTTGCTGATAGGTCAGGGTCATCGTGGCTCTCCAGCCTGTGTCGGAAAATGACGCGTAAATTGCCTCATGTAACACTAACTTAACTTAGCGACTAACGATATAACCATGTTCTTCGCGATCCCAAGTGGCCTCATTTACGCCACGATTCCGCAACAAATCTTTACGTATTCTTCCGATGACGTTCTTCGGGAGTTCATTGACCGTCTCGACAAATCGCGGCACGCAGAAGTACGGCATCCTGGCGGCGCAGAAGTCGAGCAGCTCCGCGCAATCCAGTGCGGCGCCAGGGCGCAACGTCACGAACAAGAGGATGTCGTCCTCACCCAACTCACTGGGGACCCCGACCGCCGCGGCTTCGGCCACCGCGGGGTGACGTAAGACGACGGCCTCCACTTCGACCGAGGAAACATTTTCGCCGCGCCGGCGGAGCGCGTCTTTGACGCGGTCCACGTATGTCAAATTCTGCTCGGCATCGAGTCGGCCCAAATCGCCGGTGCGAAACCACTCCGGGTGCGGGTCCACCCGCAAACCCTGACTTACGTAGCCTTCGCTCATCACGTGCGGGCGCTTGGGCCGGCAGGCGATCTCACCCACGGCGCCGGGCGGCACGGGATCACCGCGCTCGTCGATGATGCGGACGTCGAAATGGGGATTCGGCCGCCCCGAGGTTCCGGGCACCCCCTCGTCGGACACGCCTTTGACGGCGATCGGAAACGCTTCCGTCATTCCGTACATCGTGACGATCCGGCAGCCGTACCGCTTTTCGATCTCGCGATAGGACTTCGCGTCGATGGGAGCGGCCGAGATGAACCGCAGCGGCAGCTCGGCGTCGCGCGGGTCCGCGGGCAGATTCTGCAGCATCGACACCATCGCGCCCGCGCCGGCGAAACCGACGGCGCCGCGGGCGCGGATGTCATCCCAGACCTCGCCCGGGTGAAATGCCTTCGCCAACACGGTCGTTCCACCGACCAGCATCGGGGCGAGCACGCTGGGCGCCGCACTCAGGTGAAACAGTGGCATCGCCGTCCACAGCGTCTCCCCCGGGTCGAACTCCCAGGCCGACGCGGCGGTCGCGGCCACGCAGAACAGGTAATGCCACGTCGTGGCAACGGCTTTCGATGGCCCGGTGGTGCCGGACGTGTAGAACAGCACCCCCACGTCCGTCGCCGCGGCGGGGCTGTCGGTCACCGGAACGTCGACATCGAGGTGCAACGTGGCGGTCAGCGAATCATCCTGGATCACAACGGCGGTCACCGTATCGAGCTGCTCCACCACCTCGTCGACGCGGGGCCGCCGCTCGGCATCGGTGAAGATCACTTTGGCCTGCGACAGCCGCAGCGTGTGCACCAGGAAGTCGCCTTTGTTGGCCGCATTCACCGCCGCGCTCACCGCGCCGATGCGCGCCGCGCCCAGCCACAAGTACACCCATTCCGGGCAGGTGGCGGTGAACAACGCCACGCAGTCGCCGCGGCCGACGCCCGCGCCGGCCAGCATGTGCGCCGCCGCGCGGGACCGCCGGCGCATCTGCTCGAACGTCACGTCCACACCGGCGATCGACATCATCACCCGGTCGGGGTACTGCTCGGCCCGCCGATCCAGCACGGCCGGCACGGTGAAGCTGTCGACCCCGAAGTCGGCGGGCCCCGGCATCAGGCTTTCGCGGCCGCCGGGTCGGGCTCGCCCTCGGCGGTGTAGCCGAAGTCCGACGGCGAAGGCTGCGGGCCCGGGTAGAAGCGGTGCGCCCAGCGGCGAAGGGCGGCGTAGTCGTGCGCCTCTTCGGGGGCCAGGTTGGGCTTCTCCAGGTATTTCATGTTCTCCCAGGTGAAGAAGTCCTGCTTGATGACCTCTTGCTGCAGCGCCAGGAACTTGGCGGCGCGGCCGGTGGGCACGTCGCCGGTGTCGCCGGGCTCGCGGACGGAAGCCTGCGTGTAGAAGTAGTCGGTGTAGTCCTCGTCGACCGGCGTCTGCCCCGTCACCTGGATGGTGGCCACCAGGTCGCTCGGGAAGCGGACCAGCCCGAGGCCCAACGAGTAGTTGTCGTAAATGATCTTGGCGTCGACCGGCCCGTTCGGGGTCAACCAGGTCGACGCGCGCCCGCCGCCGAAATGCGCGTTGACGGTCGCGTGCAGGTGGTACCCGGACACCTCGAACGACGCGGTGGTGGCGGGGTTGGCGGCCTTGTGCACGTATTGAACGTGATAGGGGTCGGCGGCGTTCTCGATGATCATCTGCGGATGCACCTTGACCCGGTTGAGCATCTGGGTGTGCGGGTGCAGCGGGTAGTACTCGTTGGTTTCCAGTTCGGGCAGCACCGGCGGCTGCCAATACGGCGTCCGGCCGTGCCGCTCGTGCCAGGCCAGGATGAATCCGTACCACTCCATGCTCGGGTAGGTGCGGATCCGGACGTTGTTCTTGCAGCCGATCTTGCTGTACGGGATCAGGGCGTTGGTGCCGTCCCCGCGCCATTGCCAGCCGTGCCACGGGCAGACGATGTTCTCGCCCTCCACCGTGCCGCCGACGCCCAAGTTGGCGCCCAGGTGCTGGCAGTAGGCCTCCATCACGTGCACCTGGCCGGACTCGGTGCGGAACAGCACCAGCTCCTCGCCGAAGTAGTGCGCGCGCTTGACCTGGCCCGCGGCCAGGTCGGAGGAGAAGGCGACGATGAACCAGCCCGTCGGGAACCGGTAGGTCGACAGCGCGATGCCTGCCTGCCCGAACTCGCGTTCCGAGGGATCCGCGGCCGAGTCCGATGCCGAGTCTGAAATTGTGTCCGTCACGAAGCGCTCCAAGTTCGACGATTAGGTCTATTTTTACTATCTTAAGCATTGAACGTCAACGCGCGCTCAGCGTGTCCGGAAAGCGGGGTTTCAGATGACGGCTGCGGCGGTGGACCTATCCGATTTGGCCTTGTGGCGCAACGGTTTTCCCGACGATCTGTTCGCCGAGCTGCGGCGCACCAGTCCCCTGTTCCGCCACGACCTGACCCCGGGGGTGGCCGAGACGGTGCACCGCGACTTCTGGGTGGCGACCAAGCACCGGCACGCGGTCCGGCTGCATCGCGACGCCGAGTCCTTCACCGCGGTCGATGGGCCGACCATCCAGCCGGCCGGGATGTTCTCGTCGTACCCGACCATCATCAACATGGATCCCCCGGCGCTGAACAAGCGCCGCAAGCTCATCTCGGGCGCGTTCAACCCGCGCGCTGTCGGCAAACTCGAAGACGGCATCCGGGCGCGCGCCGCGGGGATGATCGACCGGCTGCTCGACCGGGGCGGCGGCGACTGGATCGATGACGTCGCCGACGCCCTGCCGATGACGGTGATCGGCGACATCATCGGCATACCGGAGGACGACCGGCCGCGAATCTTCGATTCCCTGGACCGCATTCTCAAGGCCAATTCGCCCGGGCCGAGACTGACCCGGCAGGACTACACCGACCTGTACGCCACCGTCTTCGGCTACGCGATGGAGCTCACCGCGGAGAAGCGGCGCAATCCGAGCGATGACATCTGGAGCACGCTGGCGACCGCGGTGATCACCGGCGAGGACGGCGAGCAATTCAGCCTGCCCACCAACGAACTCGAGTTCTTCTTCTTCGTGCTGGCGTTCGCCGGCAGCGATACCACCAAGAACGCGCTGGCCATCGGGCTGCAGGCGTTCGTGGAGAACCCGGAGCAGATCCAGCGATACCGCGAGCACGAAGCGCTGCGCCCCCCCGCCGTCGAGGAGGTATTGCGCTGGGCGTCGCCGGTCGCCTACTGGACGCGCACCGCGAAGGTCGACGTCGAAATGGACGGCCAACACATCGCAAAGGGCGAGCGGGTGGTCTCGATGCTGCGTTCGGCGAACCGCGACGAGGAGGTGTTCGAGTCCCCCTTCACCTTCGACATCGGGCGACAGCCCAACCCCCAGGTCGCTTTCGGGGGCGGCGGACCGCACCACTGCCTGGGCGCCATGCTGGCGCGCGCGGAGCTCCGCGCGGTGTTCGACGAACTGCTGCTGCGCTGCGACGACATCGCCCTCGGGCCGGCGACCGTGGCTTACCCGAACCTGCTCACCAACATGTCGATCTACGACGAGATGGCGATATCGCTGAACGAGCGGCGCTAGCTCAATACGGCGCCGGCGCGTCGCCGAACGCGGCGAATACCGCCAACGGGTCCAGGTAGTCGCGCCAGTGCACGATCTTGCGGTTCTTGACCGCGATCACCGAGATGAATCGGTTGACGTACGGCGCGCCCGTGCGCACCACCGTGCCGTGCATCGTGTACTCGAGAATCACCACCGACTTGTCGGGGTCGTAATAGCGGTACACGTCGCTACTGCCGCTCTGGACGATGGACTCCCCGTAATCGGCGTACAGCTCGGCCAGCGCTTCGCGGCCGACGATGCGGCGTGGATAGTCCGGGACGGTGATGACGAACTCGACCACCACATCCTCGGCGTGCATATCGAAAAAATCGATCCCGTCGACCAAACCCTTCAGGGCCTCGGCGACGACCTCGAAGTAGGGCCGCATCGCGGCGTACTTCGTCATGTCGCGCATGCGACGCACTCTAGGGCGTCACTCGATCAAGCGCAGCGCGGCCTTGGGGCACTGGTCCACCGCGGCGCGCACGTCGATCTCCAGCCGCGGCGGCACGGGACCGTCCGCGATCTGCACCACGTCCTCGTCGCCCAGTTCGAACACCTCCGGGGCGAGCGATTCGCAGAAGCCGTTGGCCTCACACATGTTTTCGTCGACCGTCACGCGCATCGAAAGCCCTCCTTCGCGCTCACTTTTCGAGGCCCTTCGGGCGGGTCCCGATCACTTTGCCGCTTGCCAGCTTCGCCAGTTCATCGTCGGTCAGGCCGCACCGATCGCGCAGTACCTCCCCATTGTGCTCGCCCAGCCGCGGCGGCGGGCGACGCAGCCACCTGTCCTGGCCGGCGAGCTTGGCGAACGGCGGGCAGGGGTAGAGGCCCGCACCGGTGCTCGCGTGGTCCAGCGTCTCGAAAAAACCCCGCTCGCGC
Source organism: Mycobacterium terramassiliense (assembly GCF_900157385.1). Taxonomy (GTDB): domain Bacteria; phylum Actinomycetota; class Actinomycetes; order Mycobacteriales; family Mycobacteriaceae; genus Mycobacterium; species Mycobacterium terramassiliense. The sequence continues at coordinate 2,194,547 of NZ_LT717701.1, read as the reverse complement.
AGTTGGGGATTCTCGGTGACCAGCGACGGGGACACCGCGGGCGCGGCGGGAACGCCCGCCCCGGCCAGGCGCTCCACCGTCGAGTCCAACGGCTGCCCGGCGAACCAGTCCCGCAGCCGGTGGTCGACGTCGTCGGCCCGCGCGCGCCGCCCGGCGACGGTGGCCAGGCCCCCGTCGCACCAGTCGGGCCGGCCCATCACCTCGACCAAGGCCCGCCACTGCCGGTCGTCGCGCACGGTGACCGCGATCCAGTCGTCGTCCCCGGCGCAGCGGTAGAGGTTCTGGATCGACAGGCCGTGCCCGCGGTTGCCGCGCCGGCCCAGCGTCACCCCGAACACCTCGGATTCGATCGCCTGTATCGCGGTGGCGTTGAGCACCGTCTCCAGCATCGGCAGCTCGGCCTGCTGGCCCGAGCCGGTGCGTTCGGCGAAGCTCAGCGCGGCCAGCACGGCGAAGGCGGCGTGCACGCCGGCCAGCGGATCGCAGGCCCCGCGCGGCGCCACCGGCGGGGCCTCCGGCAGCCCGGTGACCCAGGCCAGACCGGCGATCTGCTCCATCGTCGGGGCGAATCCGACCCGGTCACGCCACGGACCGTCCAGGCCGAAGGCCGGCATCCGCGCGACGACCAGTTTCGGGTTGACCTTCAGCAGCACGTCGGCGGTGAGCCCGAACTGGTCCATCACCCGCGGCGAGAAGTTCTCGATCACGACGTCGGCGCCGGCCGCCAACTCGAGGAACAGATCACGCCCCTCACCGGAACCCAAATCCAGTGTGACGGAACGCTTGTTGGTGTTCATTGCGTGGAACACCCAGCCGTACTCCCACCAGTCGTCCACATCTTTGCGCATCCCGCCCGAGTAGCGGATGCCGTCGGGCCGCTGTATCGACTCCACCTTGATGACGTCGGCGCCGAACGCGGCCAGCAGGTGGGTCGCCGCGGGCCCGGCCCAGAACGCGGTCAGGTCGACGATGCGGACGCCCTCGAGTGGCAGCCCACGCCGCGCCGGGTCGGGCTCGGATGTGTCTGCCTCCCAAGCCGGTTCGTCGTCGGCCTCGCCGGGGGCGGGGGCGGCGCGCAGCGGCGCGGGGTCACACGCCGACATCAGCCAGGGCGGACGGGGCTGGTGAAAGCCGGCGGGGTTGCGGGCGAACACGTTTCGCTGCCTCACGTACTCGAGATCGCGGATCGTGGAGCCGTTGCCCAGCGCCGCGATCGGCAGCCGGAACAGCTGCCCGAGTTCGACGATCTCCTCGACGGTCCGTTCGGCCAGCCACGGGCCGATCTGTTCGCGGATCAGGTCGCGGTAGGCCCACCGTCCGATCTGGAAACGCAGCTGTTCGATCTCCTCGAGCTGCGGGCACTCGACCATCGCGCAGAAGTCGAGCCACTGCTGGCCGGTGACCATCGTGATCCCGACGTAGCCATCCTTGGCCGGCTCGATCGACGGCACTTCGAGGGTGCGGCGGATCGGCGGAACGCGCAGCAGCTGCGAATGCAGCCATTCGCTGCTCTGCATCGCGGTCATCGCCTCGAGCATGGACAGGTCGAGGTGCTCGCCGGGCCCACCGCGCTCGACGCGGCGGCGCACGGCCAGCGCGCCGAACGCCGCGTACACCCCGCCCATGTACTCCCCCAGGTCGCCGCCGATCGCGATCGGCGGCCCCGCGGGATCGCCCCGAAAGCCCGGCGAACCGGCCCAGGCCTGCAGGGTGAACTCGCTGGCGGCGCGGTCGGCATACGGCCCGGTCCAACCGAAGTCGGAGATCGTGATGACGACCGAGCGCGGGGATTCGGCCAGCAGCCGCTGCGGATCGACGCCCAGCGCCGCGGCCCGCGACCGGCCCGCGGTGACGACCACGACGTCGGCGGCGGCCAGTTCGGCCCGACACCGTTCGGAGTCCGGGGCGGCGGTCAGGCTGCGCTTGCCGGCGTTGAGATAGCCGAAGAACGGCGAGGTCCCACCGTCGGGCACCGGCGAACAGCTGGCCGAGTACCGACGCAGCCAATCCCCTTGCGGCGGCTCGATTTTGCGCACCTGGGCCCCGGCATCGACCAGCAGCTTCCCGCAGTAACTTCCGGCTATCCGGTCGCTGATCTCGACGACACGCAATTGGTCAAGCGGTGTCGGCCGGCTGCCGGGCTCGCGCCTCACCCGGCTATTTATACCATTACTGCTAAAATAGCTAAGCCAGACGAGCCGCGAGGATTGGATGACCGCCCTGGGAATTGGTCCCGACGCCCGGCGCCGACTGTCGGCGCCGAGGATCGCCGAAATCGTAGCCGACGAGTTGCGCCGCCAGATCATCGACGGCGAACTCGCCGACGGCGATCTCCTGCCGCGCCAGGAGGTGCTCGTCGAACAATTCAACGTCAGCCTGGTCTCCTTGCGCGAGGCGCTGCGAATCCTCGAAACCGAGGGGCTCGTTTCCGTGCGGCGGGGTAACCGCGGCGGCGCGGTGGTGCACGCGCCCGCCAAGACCAGCGCGGCCTACATGCTCGGGCTGTTGCTGCAGAGCGAGGCCGTCGAGGTCGCCGACCTGGGCACGGCGTTGCGGGAACTCGAGCCGGCCTGCGCCGCCCTGGCGGCCCAGCGGCCCGACCGCGCGGACACGTTGGTGCCGGAGCTCAAGCGGGTCAACGACGCCATGGCCGAGCACCTCGAAGACGGTCGCCTCTTCACCGAAATCGGCCGCCAGTTCCACGATCTCGTTGTTCGCGGCTGCGGGAATCACACCATCATCGCCGTCGTCGGCAGCCTGGAGACGCTGTGGACCAGCCACGAACAGCAGTGGGCGGACGAGAGCGCCGCGCGCGGCACCTACCCCTCGTTGGCCCAGCGCCGTGCGGTGCTCAACACGCACGTCAAGCTGACCGACACCATCGCGGAGGGCGACGTCGACCGCGCTCGGCGCATGGCGGGCCGCCACCTCGCCGACACCCAGACCTACGTGCTCTCCGGCCGCCCCGACCAACGCATCTATGCGCTTTCGCCGCAGGCCCTGTCACGTTCGGGACCCCGCCCGCGCGACATCCGGCGCCCCTGACGTCGATGCGAACCGCACTAGTCACCGGCGGCAGCGGCGGGATCGGTAAAGGATGCGGCCGCAAGCTCAGCGAGCTCGGCTACGACGTGGTGCTCGCGGCGCGCCGCGCAGCCCCGCTGCGCGCCGCCGCCGAGGAGCTCGGCGCGCGCCACATCGTGGCCGATGCCTCCGATCCGGACGGATTCTCCTCCGCGATAAGCGCTTTGGAGCGACTCGACCTGGTCGTGCACGCGGCGGGCACGCTGGGCGGGACCTACGCGCGCAAGCAGACCTTCGATCAGTGGCGGACCATCCTGTCGGCCAACCTGGATTCGTGTTTCGTGGTGACCGCCGCCGCGCTGCCGCTGATGCGCGCGGGCTCGCGGTTCGTGTTCATCTCGTCCTCGGCGGCGCATGAGCCGATGATGGCGCGGACGGCCTACTCGGCGTCGAAGGCCGGCATGAACGCGTTCGCCCGCGCCCTGGCGCTCGAGGTGGACCGCGACGGCATCGCCGTGCACATCGTGACGCCCGGCCCGGTGGAAACCGAGATGCTGCAGGACGTTCCCTTCGAGATGTACGCGATCCAGGTGTCCGACGTCGCCGAGGCGGTCGCCTGGCTCGACACCGTCGACCCGTCGGTCGACCTGCCCGAGATCCGGCTGTCCGCCGTGCAGCGCGGACCGTACGCCCGGCCGCCGGTCGTGCCTACGGAAGCCCGGCGCCGGCGCCAGCGAACGCCTTGATCACCGCCTCGCCGAACTCGTGCAGCGAACCCGGGACGGCGAAATCGGCGAACCACACATAGAACCGTTCGACGCCCTGGGTGGCCAGGCCGGTGAAGTGCCCGATCAATTCGTCGGCGTCCCCGCAGACCAGGCCCGACCCCAGGTGGGCGAATCGCCGGGCGCTCACCTCCCGCACCTTGTCCGGATCGCTGTCTGTCCGGACAAAACCCACCATCTGCTGCACCGACACCCGGGCGGTCCCCGCGGCGGGGGCCAGCGCGGGCAGCTTGTCCAGGTGGTTCGCCGGCACGTTCCACCAATCCGCATACCTGCGAACGAGTTCCATCATCCGGGGCCCGGTGCCGCCCAGGACCAGCGGGATGGGATGGCTTCTGCGCGGGGCCTGCGCGGCGCTGCCCTCGATGTCGCCCCAGTACTGCCTGATCAGCTCGAGGTGGCGCCCGAGCTGCTCGACCCTGGCCTTCGGATCCTGCTGGCCCACATCGAATCTGGTGAATTCGGCGGGCCAGGACCCCGCGCCGAGGCCGAGCTCGAACCTGCCCTCCGACGCGTCCGAGAGGGTGACGGCCTGCTTGGCGAGCACGGCGGGATGGCGGAAGGCGTCGCAGAGCACCAGGTGGCCGATCCGTAGCCGCTCCGTCTTGGCCGCCACCCAGGTGGCGATGCCCATTGCCTCCCAGATGTTTTCGTCGGCCAGCCCCGGTGCCTCGAGGTGATCGATGAACGCGACCCCGTCGAAACCGCTGGCCTCGGCATGTCGGGCCCGCTCCGTGATGTCGGCCGCGGACAACCGCACCTGCGGCAGGAACAGATACCACTCGACCATGGGCCCACCTATGCTCGCGCCGATTGCAACAAAGCCGCTAGTTTACTATTTTTATTATGTTAGGGGTCTTATGGATGTCGGACTGACTTCGGAGCAGCTGTCGCTGCGCGACACCGTGCGCGGCATCCTGCGCACCGAGTGTCCCCCCGACGCCGCGCGTCAGGCCCTGACCGACCCCGAACGGTGGCGTGCCCCGTGGAAGACGGTTGTCGATTTGGGCTGGACGGAACTGGCCGCGCCCGACGGAGACTACGGGCCCGTCGAGGCGGCGCTGGTCCTCGAGGAATGCGGCGCCGCCCTCGCGCCGATCCCGTTGCTCAGCAGCGTCGGCCTGGCCGCGGGGGCCCTGCGGTCCAGCGGCCTGGACGCGGTGCTCGCCGACATCGCCGGCGGCGTGGCCGCCACCCTGGCCGTCCACGCCAAAGGGTCACGGCTGCCCGGCGCACCCATGACCTTGCGCGGCGGGCGCCTGCGCGGGCGGGCGGTTGCGGTGCCGAACCTGACCCGCGCCGAACTGATCGTCACGCTCGCGCACGCCGACAACGGTGTCGTGGCCGCGGTCGCGCGCTGCGAGAGCGCCGGCGGGGTGACCGTCCTTGCGGGCGAATCGACCGACCCCGCGCAACCGGTCGCCGACGTCGAGATCGACGCCGAGCCGTTGGCCACCGCGGCGGTCGAGCTCGAAGCGGCGCTGGCGGCGCCGCTGGTGGCCGCAGCCGCCGACCTGGTCGGCGCGGCCAGCGGCGCGCTGCACCGCGCGGTCGAGCACGCCAAGGCGCGTCGGCAGTTCGGCGCGCCGATCGGCGCTTTCCAGGGGATCAAGCACGCGCTGGCCGACAACCACGTCGCCGTGGAACGCGCGCGCAGTCTCACCTACGCGGCGGCGGCCCGGCTCGCCGATCCGGACGAAGGGGACGCCTGGACTGCCGCGGCGCTCGCGAAGGCGGCCGCCGGCGACGCGGCGGTCACTTGCGCGCGCACCGCGGTGCAGGTGCACGGCGCCCTCGGTCAGACCTGGGAGCACGACATCCACCTCTACGTCCGGCACGCGTGGCAGGGCGCCGCGCTGCTCGGCGACAGCCGCGCGCTCTACCACGAGGTGGGCCGCCGGTTCGCGGGAGGCGCGGGATGAGCGCGGTGGTCGATGAATTCGCGGCGTGGCTGACGGAATTCCTGCCGAAGGACTACTACGAGCGGTATCGCGAGTACCGCTGGGACCTGGCGCTGCGGCGGGACTACCAGCGGGCCGCGTTCGAGGCCGGGTGGCTCCAGCCGACCTGGCCGCGCGAGCACGGCGGCCGTTCGCTGGGCCTGCGCGACGCGATGGAGGTCCGGATCGAGGGCGCGCTGCGATCCGCGCCCAAGCTGCCCAACATTCAGGGTCCCGGCGTTGCCGCGCCCGGCATCCGTCAGTTCGGCACACCAGCCCAAATCGACCGGCTGCTGGTTCCCCTGCTGCGCGGCGACGAGTGGTGGGCACTGGGGATGTCCGAGCCGGAGGCGGGATCCGATTTCGCGGGCCTCCGCACGCGGGCCGAGCGAGAGGGCGACGTCTTCCGGGTCAACGGCCACAAGATATGGACCACGCACGCCCACCTGTCGCGGTGGTGCACCCTGTATGCGCGCACCGATCCGGAGGCGCCGAAGCATCGCGGCATTTCCTGCCTGATCCTGGACCTGCGGGCGCCCGGGGTCAGGATCGAGCCCATCCGGATGGCGTCGATCTCCGACGAGACCTTCTGCGAGGTCTTCCTCGACGACGTCGAGGTGCCGGCGGAGAACCTGCTCGGGCCGCTGCATGGCGGCTGGAACGTGGCGCTGTCGTCGCTGCACCACGAACGCCAGATGATCTGGATCATGAACTGGGTCGAGATCAAGCGCGGGCTCGACGCGGTGCGTGGGGCGCGCCCGACAGACGACATCTGCGCCGAGCTCGGCTCGCTTCTTGCCGACGCCGAGGCGCTCCGGGCCACGGGATACCGCGCGCTGGGCAGCGAGCTGGCGGGGCGGGCGAGCCCGGAGGCCGACATTCTCAAGCTGCTCGGATCGGTTACCCTGCAACGGGTTTGGGAACTGGCCGCGGTTGCGAAGGGGGAGGATGGCGTGAGCGATCCGGATTTGCTGTTCGAACGCCAGGACGCGCTTGCCGCAACCATCTACGGCGGAACGTCGGAAGTGCAGCGCAACATCATCGCCGAGCGGCTGCTCGGGCTGCCGAAGGGATGACGACGATGGATTACGACCTCGGCGAAGACGCCGCACAACTGCGAAACCACCTGCGCGAGTTGGTGTCCAACCACATCCCCGCCGATTTCCTCGGCGCCTGTACGGAAAACCCGCAAGACCTGGCCACCACCGAGACGTTCTGCAAGCTGCTGGCCTCCGAGGGCCTGCTGGCGCTGGCGTGGCCGAAAGAGCATGGCGGCGGCGGGGGTTCGGTCTGGCAGCAGACGGTGTTGCGCGAGGAGATGTGGGCCCAGCACGAGCCGCGCGGTCCGCAGTACATGGGGATCAACTGGGTCGGGCCCGCGCTGATGCGTTACGGCACAGCCGAACAGAAGGCCAAGCACCTGGCCGCCATCGCGTCCGGCGACGTGATCTGGTGCCAGGGCTTCTCCGAGCCGGAGGCCGGCACCGATCTGGCGTCGCTGCGCACCCGCGCGGTGCGCGACGGTGACGGCTGGCGCATCACCGGCCAGAAGGTGTGGACGTCGTATGCGTTGATGGCATCCTGGTGCGTGCTGGCCGCATGCACCGACCCGGAGGCGCCAAAACCCAAGCGGCTCACCCTGTTTCTCATCCCGATGGACCGGCCGGGTTTCACCGTGCGGCCCATCGGGTCGATGCTGGGGCCCCATCACCTCAACGAGATGTTCCTCGACGACGTGCAGGCCTTACCCGGCGACGTCCTCGGCGAGGTCGGCGACGGCTGGCGGGTGATGCGGGAAGCGCTGGCCTTCGAGCGGGTCGGCATCGCCCGCTACGCGCGATGCGAGTCGCTGCTGGACCGGATGCGCAGGCAGCTCGGCGAGGACTGGGACTCGCTGCCCGAGTCCATTCGCGCCCGCTGGGTGCGGGCGCTCGCCGACCTCCGGGTGGCCAGGCTGCTGGCGTACCGGGCCATCTCGCTGCAGGACGACCCGTCGGCGGGGGCGGCGGCCAGCGCCGCCCGCATCGCCACCACCACCTGCGATCAGCTGGTCGCCGAGCTGCTGTTCGACGTGCTGGGCCCCGCCGCGCTCGACAGCGGCACGTCGGCGCCCCTGCACGGGGCCATCGAAGACCATTGGCGCTACGCACAGGCCGCCACCGTGGCGTCGGGCACCATCGAGGTGCAGCGAATGCTGGTGGCCCGCGACGTTCTGGGAGAACACCGTTGAAAACCGAGCTGCCGCAAGATATCAGCGACTTCGCCGCGGTCGCCGCGAAGCGGCTGACCCGGTTGGGCGGTCCCCCGGCGGCGCTGCGCGCCGAGTCCGATGACGGCATCCGGGACGCCGCGCAGGCGGCCCTGCGCGACGTCGGCGCGTTCGAGCTCGACGTCCGGTCGGCGAACGACGACCTGTTGGCCGCCGCGGTGCTCTGCCAGGCCGCCGGCGCGACCGCCCTGCCCTATCCGGTCGTCGAAGAACTGCTGGCGATCGACGGCGCGCGACTGGCCCTGGTCAACCCCGAGGCGCCGCGCATCGACCACGGCGACCTGCCGGGCGACTGGGTCGCCGCCGACCTGGACGGCAACCGCTACCACCCGCGGGCGGCGTCGCGCACCAACGCCAAGCTGGGGCCGTTCCTGGTGCCGGCCACATTGAGCGCACCCGACGGAACCGTTCCGGCCGGCGACGTTAACCTTCATCTCGTGCTGGGATCATGGCGGATTCTGGGAGCCCTGCAGCAGTCGCTGCACATTGTCACCGAACACGTACGCGCCCGGGTCCAGTTCGGCAAGCCGCTGGCGGATTTCCAGGCCGTCAGGTTCGCCGTCGCGGACGCCGCCGTGGGGGTACGCGGCCTGCACGAACTCGCGAAATACACCATCAGCCGACCGGAATCGCTACCGGTGCAGGTGCATTCGGCCGATGCGCTGCTGCTCAGGTACAAGGCCGCCGACACCGCGCGGCAGGTGCTGCGGACCTCTCACCAGTTGCTCGGCGCCCTGGGTTTTTGCGACGAGTCCGACGTCAGCGTGCTCGACCGGCACACCCAGCCGCTGATCCGCTTGCCGCTGAGCGCCGAGGCGCTCTCCCTGCGCCTGATCCCCGACGTCCGCGACGGCCACCTCGAGACGCTGTTCAGCGGGCCGGTACCCGCATGACGACCGAACCTGTTGAATCGGGCGTGGCGCCCAACCCGCTCGAAGACGGCATCCCGTTCGGAACCAAACTGCAGCAGCTCGCCGAAGAACGGAGCGACGAACCCGCGGTGACGGTGGTGGCGCTCGACGGCACCGCGGAGTCGCTGACCTTCGGCGAGCTCGACGCCCGCGCCAACCAGTGGGGGCGAGCGCTGGCCGCCAGCGGTGCCGGTCCGGGTTCCCTTGTGGCCCTGGCGATCCCGAACTCCGTGCATTTGGTGCTCGGCGCTTTGGGATGCTGGAAGATCGGCGCGGTTCCCGTTCCCATCCACTGGGATCTACCCGAGTGGGAACGGGACCGGGTGCGCGACGTGATCGCCCCCGCCGTCGTCGTCGACGAAAGAACCCGGTGGGAGCTGGAGGCGCGCGCGGCTGGTGAGTCCGCCGGCCCGCTGCCCGCGGCCGTCTCCCCGCACGCGAACGGCATCTGCAGCAGCGGGTCGACCGGCGTCCCCAAGGTGATCCTCAGCCTGGCGCCGTCGCTGTGGACGCCCCAACACGGCGAGCCGTTCCTGTCGAACTGGACACCGGTCGCCCAGCCGCAGACCATCATGGTGCCCGCACCCATGTACCACACCAATGGCTTTGCGACCTTCTTCTTCCTGCTGGCCGGTGACCACCTGGTGGTGCTCGAAAAGTTCGACGCGGCATTGGTTTTGGACGTGATCGAACGCTTCCGAATCACCAACTTCACGGCCACGCCCACGATGCTGGCGCGCATCGCGGCGCGGCCCGACATCCGCCGACGCGACCTGTCCAGCGTCGTCTTCATCCTGCAGGGGGCCGCCGTGATGCCGCCCTCGCTCATGCGCACCTGGTTCGAGCTGCTGAGCCCCGAGCAGATCGTGTCCGCGTATGGCATGACCGAGAACCTCGGGCTGACCGCGTTACGCGGCGACGAGTGGCTCGCCCATCCGGGCAGTGTTGGCCGCGGTTTCCGGGACACGGAGATCCGGATCCTGGACGCCGGGCGGACGCCCCTTGGGCCGGGCGAATACGGCGAGATCTACCTGCGCGCGCCGATGGCCGCGGGATCGCGCTACCTGGGTGGGGCACCACCGCTGCCGTCGACCGAGGACGGCTTCCGTTCCGCCGGCGACATCGGCTACCTCGACGAGGACGGCTATCTCTACATCGTCGACCGGCGCGTCGACATGATCGTCACCGGCGGCGCCAATGTCTTTCCGGCGGAAGTGGAGTCGGCTCTGGCGGGCCACCCCGACATCGCCGACGTCGTGGTCATCGGGCTCACCGACGCGCAGTGGGGCCGCCGCGTTCATGCGGTGGTCCAGCCCGCGGTCGGCGCGTTACTGAGCGAAGAGCAGGTGATCGAGTACGCCAAGAGCCGCCTCGCGCACTACAAGGCGCCCAAGACCGTCGAGTTCGTCGACGCGATCCCGCGCACCGCGGCCACGAAGGTCAATCGCTCGGCGCTGATCGAGGCGCGGGGCGGCTAGCGACTGGTCGGCCGCTCGCGCGGACGTGGACCTTTTCGTACTCCCCCGTCAGAGCCCGTGGCGATGCGGACCGCCCCCCGCAGCGCCACCGCGACCGCTTAAGCCAGATTCGCCCCCGAAAAACCCTTGCGTCGCGGCTCCTTCGCCCTACCACCACACACCGACGACGACGAACCACCGCCGTTTTAGGCGAGGAGGGCCGGCGTTACGGCAGCAACTCGTCGGCCGTGAATTCGGCCGCGTCGAGCGCGTCGCCCGCGACGTCGTCGTTCGAGGCCTGGCCCTGAAAGCGCGTCGGTCTGAACCTGCGCACCGTCTCCACGGGGCCGTCGGCGCCGTCAACCTCGACCTGCCACTGGTCCGCGGGCTCGTAGCTTTGGTCGATGAAGTAGCCGGTCATCTCGCGCTGCGCGCCGCGCATCGACAGCGCGTCCACGTCCAGTTCGTAGGTGCTTTCGTCGTCGCTGACGACCGTGCAAATGATCTCGTCGTCGTCCTGGCGCAGCCAGACCTCAATCAGAGCAGCACTAGTGTCCACGATTTGCGACGGTAGCGACCGGCTGTCGCGGCCCGATGCAAATGCGGGTTTTCGCGTCAGCGCCCCGGCGTTCTGGCTGCACGCATATCACGCCACTCGCGGTAATCTCATTCTCATGGCTGAACCGACCGAGGAAGTCGAGGTGACGCGCGGCGACCGCTTCATCAAGACGGCCGTCGCGATCCTGGGCGAAACCGGACGCACCGATTTCACCGTCCAAGAGGTCGTCGCGCGCTCCAAGACCTCGCTGCGGGCCTTCTACCAGCACTTCGGCAGCAAGGACGAGCTGCTGCTGGCGCTGTTCGACAGGACCATCGCGCAATCGGTGCAGGCCTGGCGTGCCGAGATCAACGGACTCGACAGCACCGCCGCGCTCAAGCTGGTGATCGACCGCATCAGCCAGCAACCGGAATCGAGCACCCAGGACAGCCTGAACAGGGCGTTGAGCCTGTACAACCAGCATCTGGCCGAGACGCGCCCCCGCGAATACGCCCGCGTGCTCTCCCCGATGCACCAGCTGATTCGCGACATCGTCGGGCAGGGCATCACCGAGGGCGTCTTCAACCCGGGACTCGATGTCGGGGCCGCGGCGGCGATCGTCATGCAGACGATCATGGGCGCGCAGCGATTGCATTGGCTCGGCGCGGAATTGATCAGCACACCGATCGACGTCGGACAGCTCTATGACTTCTGCAGCCGCGCGCTCGGCATCCGCGAAACCGACGAGTCGCCGACGCCCTCGCTGGGAGAGCTGTTCGCCCAAATCGGGATGCGACCGGGCATCCACAACGGCGAATTCGCGATGACGATGCCCGTCAGCCCCCATGTCACCAACACGTCCGGCGCCCTGCAGGGCGGGCTGATCGCCACCCTGGTCGACGTGGCGGGGGGACAGTTCGGGCTGGAATACCTGCAGCCCGGCACCACCATGACGACCGCCGATTTGTTCGTCCGCTACCTGCGGCCCATCAAGCAGGGCGCCGCGCGCGCGGTGCCGCGGATGCTGCGCTCCGGTCGCCGGGCGATGGTCATGCAGGTCGACATCTACGGCGACGGCGACGAGCTCGCCGCGACCGCGACGGTGAACTTCGCGATCATCAACGGACCGACGCCGACGGCCGGCCTCCCGGCCGACGATTAGGCCCCCTACACCCCGTCGCGCAAAAGTGGTAACGTCATTACCACCTACCGAGAACCCAAAACTTGTCCCAAGGAGATCGCCATGCCGTCTCGCGAACTTTCCTTCCCCGTCTTCGACGCCGACAACCACATGTACGAGCCGCAGGAGGCGCTGACCAAGTACCTGCCGGAGAACCGCAAGCGCGTCATCGACTACGTGCAGGTGCGGGGCCGCACCAAGATCGTGGTGCGCGGCCACATCAGCGAGTACATCCCCAACCCCACGTTCGAGGTGGTCGCGCGGCCCGGGGCCCAGGAGGACTACTTCCGGCACGGCGCGCAGGGCAAGAGCTACCGCGAGATCCTGGGCGAGCCCATGAAGGCCATTCCCGCCTTCCGTGAACCGGGCGCGCGGCTGGAGGTCATGGACGAGCTCGGCATCGACTACGCCCTAATGTTCCCGACCCTGGCCAGCCTGGTCGAAGAGCGGATGAAGGACGACCCGGAGATGACCCACGACGTCATTCACGCGCTCAACGAGTGGATGTATGAGCAGTGGTCGTTCAACTACAAGGACCGCATCTTCGCCACCCCGGTGATCACCCTGCCGATCGTCGAGCGTGCGCTCGAAGAACTCGAGTGGGTCCTGGAGCGCGGCGCCCGCACGGTGCTGGTCCGCCCGGCGCCGGTGCCCGGCTTCAAGGGCAGCCGCTCGTTCGGCCTCGAGGAGTTCGACCCCTTCTGGCAGGCCTGCATCAAGGCCGAGATCCCGGTCTCGATGCACGCCTCGGACAGCGGTTACTCCGAATTCGCGAACGTGTGGGAGCCCGGCGACGAGTTCTTGCCGTTCAAGCCGACCGCCTTCCGCAGCTTCGCGATGGGCCATCGGCCGATCCTGGACGCGATGGGTGCGCTGGTGTGCCACGGCGCGCTGTCGCGCAACCCGGAGCTGCGGATCCTGTCGATCGAAAACGGCGCCGACTGGGTGCCCGATCTGTTCAAGGGCCTCAAGGGCGTCTACAAGAAGATGCCGCAGGCGTTCAGCGAGGACCCGATCGAGGCGTTCAAGCGCTGCGTCTACATCACCCCGTTCTGGGAGGACCGGTTCACCGAGATCGTCAAGATGGTGGGCACCGATCGCGTGCTCTTCGGCTCGGACTGGCCGCACCCCGAGGGGCTGAAGGACCCCATCTCCTTCGTCGACGAGCTGACCGACTTCAGCGAGGAGGACGTCGCCAAGATCATGGGCGGCAACCTGATGAAGCTGATGAAGGTTTCCGAGCCCGCGAAGAAGCCCGTCTCAGCCTGAGCGGTCGGCTTCGTCGAAGACGGAAACGACGCCCTTGGTCTCGAACACGGCGAGGCGAACGTCCGCGGGGGTTTGGTGACCGTGCTGGCGCAGGATCGCCTCCAGGTCCGAGTGCGTGAGCCGGCAACGTCGCAGGTTCGCCTCATCGAGTTCGCCGTCGCGGATCAGCACCCGCACCGGCGGGTCGACCAGTCGGCGCACCCACGGGACGAACCGCAGCCGCGCGACGAGGTCATGGGCGGCGATCAAGGCGACGAGGGCGGCCGCCCCGGTGAGCCATGAGGTGTCGGCGGCGGTGGCGGTGCGCCCGACGATGGCACCCACCGCGACGGCGGTGACCCAGTCGAAGGGCGTGAACTCGCCGATGGTGCGCCGCAGCATGAGCCGGAAAGCCGTTGCAGCGGTGATGAATAACGCCAAAGCCTTGAGTGCGCCGTACGCCGCCGGCCGCCACCCGTCGACAAACTGCAGCAGTAAATCGTTCATGCCAACCCGAATTCGGTCAGTCGCCGTGGCCGTGCGGTCCCGCTCATGTGACCAGAGGTACCCGCCGACATCCGGCGTAACCTCGGCAGGCGCCACGTGACGGTTAGCAAATGCGTTGCAGCGGGTACATGACACTCGTTGCTAATCTGGGCATCTACGTGTGCAAATACCATGCATCCGGCCTGGTTATGCGACCGCGTACCGAAGTTCCGTGGAAGGGACGGCCAATTGGTCGCCGAAAATGAGTGGGACAAGACCGTTGGTGCGGCCGACGAGGTTCGCCGCGTCTTCGAGAATGTTCCCGCCATGCTGGTCGGCCTGAAGGGGCCCGACCACCGGTTCGTCGCGGTCAACGCCGCCTACCGCGTGTTCAGTCCGACGGGCAACCCGGTGGGAAAGCCTGCGGTCGAGGTCTTCCCCGAGCTGGAGAGCCAGCAGATCTACCAGATGTTCGACCGCGTGTACGAGACGGGCGAATCCCAGTCCGGAAGAGAGTGGCGGCTGCAAGCCGACTACGACGGATCGGGCATCCAGGAGCGGTACTTCGACTTCGTGGTAACACCGCGCCGCGGGGACGATGGGTCGGTCGAGGGTGTGCAGATCATCTTCGACGACGTCACCGAGCGGGTGCGGGCGCGACTGGCCGCCGAGGCGCGCATAGAGGACCTCGCCGAGCGCTACCGCAACGTGCGCGATTCGGCCATCGTCATGCAGCAGGCGCTACTGGCCCCGTCGGTGCCCGTCGTTCCGGGCGCCGACATCGCGGCGGAATACCTCGTTGCCGCCCAAGACACCGCCGTCGGTGGGGACTGGTTCGATGCGATAGCCCTCGGGGACCGGCTGGTCCTCGTCGTCGGCGATGTCGTCGGCCATGGCGTCGAGGCGGCCGCGGTGATGTCGCAACTGCGCACGGCTTTGCGCATGCAAATTTCGCTGGGGCACAGCATCATCGAGGCGCTCGAGGCGCTCGATCGCTTCCGCGAACACGTGCCGGGCTCCAAGTCGGCCACCCTGTGCATCGGTTCACTCGACCTCGCGACGGGCGAATTCCAGTACTGCACAGCGGGACACCCGCCACCGCTACTGGTGAGCGCCGATGCCAGCTCGCGGTACGCGGAACCGTCGGGCGCGGGGCCCCTCGGCAGCGGCACCGGATTCCCGGTGCGCACCGAGGTGCTGGAGCCGGGCGATTCGGTGCTGCTGTATTCGGATGGCTTGATCGAGCGGCCTGGCCGGCCGCTGGGCTCCAGCACCGCGGAATTCGCCGAGTTGGCCGCCAACATCGCCGGCGGCCGCGGCGGCTTCGTCATCGATGCGCCGGGGCGCCCGATCGACCGACTTTGTTCGGAGACACTGGAATTGCTTTTGCGGTCGACCGGCTACCAGGACGATGTCACGCTGCTCGCGGCGCAACGACGCACGCCATTGCCACCGCTGCGCATCACCGTGGACGCGACCATCCATGCGGCGCGCGCGGTCCGCACGCGGCTTCGTGACTGGCTCTCGGAGATCGGGGCCGACGGCGACGACATCTGTGATGTTGTGCACGCGGTCTCCGAGTTCGTCGAAAACGCGGTCGAACACGGGTACGCGACCGAGGTTCCCGACGGCGTCGTTGTCGAAGCCGCGCTGGCCGGTGATGGAAACCTGCACGCCTCCGTGATCGATCACGGGCAGTGGAAGGACTACCGCGAGGGCGCCAGCGGTCGCGGGCGCGGACTCGCGATGGCCGAGGCCCTGGTGTCGCAGGCGCAGATCACGCACGACGCCGGCGGCACGACCGCCAGCCTGATCCACCCGCTGTCGCGACCGGCCAACTTCATCACCGACACGATCGTCGGTCGCTCACACCGCCGCCGACCCGTCGCCGCCGAATTCGTCTCCCTGGTCGGCGACGCCGGCCGCATCGTCGTGAGCGGCGACGTCGACACCACCACCGCATCCACGCTGGATCGCCAGATCGCCGTCGAAAGCCGCTCCGGCGTCGGGTCTTTGACGGTCGACCTGAGCGGAGTCACCCACCTCGGATCGGCCGGCGTCAGCGCGCTGGCCGCCGCCCGCGACCGGGCGCAGACGCAGGGCGGCGCCCTCGTGCTGGTAGCCCCACCCGGCAGCCCGGCGCATCACGTCCTCTCGCTGGTCCAAATGCCCTTCGTCAGCGACGTCAGCGGCGATCCAGACCCTGACCGTGCCGCACCTGACTGAACGGCACCCCGCGGTCTGCGGCGTATTCGCGCGGAAAGCCCAGTACGCGCTCGCCGATGACGTTGCGGGCCATCTCGGTGGTGCCGCCGCCGATGGCGACGTTCTGCCGCGACAGGTAACGCAGGCCGGCCTCTAGGCCCTCGCCGAATTCCCCGACGACCCCGGCACTTCCCGCGATCGCGAGCGCGGTGTCCATCTCCAGGGTCACGGTCTCGGAATGAAAGAGCCTGATGAGCGTCCCGGCGGTCGGTGGCAGAACCCCGTCGCGGACGTTGCGGTAAACGTGGTCGATCAACTGCTCGGCCACGGCGCGGTGCACGAGCACGCGCCCGGCCATCTCGTGGACCCGTTCGTCATCGGCCCGGCCCACCTTCTCGGCCAGCGCCACATAGTCGACGGGCTTAGTGGAACCGCCCTCGCTGCCGCTGCCGCTGGAGAACTCGGAACCCTGCCCCACCGCCCGGCGTTCGTGATACAGCTGCCGCGAGGCCACCGCCCAGCCGCCGTTGACCTCGCCGACGACGGCGTCGTCGCCCACATCCACGCCGTCCAGGAATTCTTCGCAGAACTCGGTCGAACCGCTCAGCATGGTGATGCGCCGCAACGTGATTCCCGGGTGTGCGATGGGCACCAGAAACATGGTCAAGCCTTCGTGCTTGGGCACGTCCCAGTCGGTGCGCGCCAGGCACAGTCCGTAGTCGGCGGCGAACGCGCTGGTGCTCCACGTCTTCGCGCCGTCGATCACCCACCGGTCGCCGCGACGTTCGGCCCGGGTGATCACACCGGCCAGGTCCGAGCCCCCGCTGGGCTCGCTCAACAGCTGCACCAGCACCTCATCGCCGCGCAGGGCCGCGGCGATGTGCCGCTTCTTCTGCTCCTCGGCGCCGGTGTCGAGCAGAGTGGCGCAGCAGATGGTGAACGTGGGGGTATTGAGGATCAGCGGCATCTCGTAACCGAAGGACTCGGAGTCGAACGCCTTCTGGTATTCGTAATCCAGGCCCAGGCCGCCGTACGCGCGGGGAAAACAAATGCCGGCGAATCCGCCTTTGTAGAGCCGCTTTTGCAGTTCTCGGGCGCGCTGCCACGATCGCTCGTCGTCGCGCGGGACGGGCGGTGGATCCTCGGGATCGATGGCGGGCATGTTGTCCGCCAACCACTCTCGGGCCCGAGCGGCGAACTCGGCGACAGACTCGGTGGTCGTCATCCGGCGTTCGCCATCGATCGGGCCGCCTTCTCCGCCTCGTACACCCTCAGGTTGTGTTCCTCGGGCGTGCCGAACATGGCGCGATACAACGTGACTCGCCTCAGGTACAGGTGCAGGTCGTGTTCCCACGTCACGCCGATGCCGCCGTGCATCTGCACGCACGCCTGGACGACCCGCACGGACATCTCACCGACGTAGGACTTGGCGATGCTCGCCGACAAGCCCGCGCTGGAAGAGCGGTCGGCGACGTCGGCGACCGCGGCGTTGGTGGTGGCGCGACAGGCTTCCAGCCACAGCTTCATGTCGGCGAATCCATGCTTGAGTACTTGGTATGACGCCAGCGGGCGCCCGAATGTGTGGCGGTCCAACGCCCATTGGGCGGTGAAGTCGAACACCGTTTGCAGGATGCCGACGACCTCGGCGCACTGCAGCACCTGGGCGATCTGGCTCTGCCGGTCGATGAGGGCGGCGGTCTCGGTCGCGCCGCCGACGACCGCGGACGGGTCCACGACCACGCCGTCGAAATGCACCCGCGCGTACTGCTTCACCAAGTCGACCGACTGCTGGGGCTCGATGCGGACGCCCGGTGCGTCCGTCGGGACCAGAAACTGACGAACCTCGTCGCCGCATCGCGCCACGACGAGCAGCACCGCGCTTTGAGCGCCGGCCTCCACCCGGTCCTTGGTGCCGTCGAGGCGAAAGCCGGCGTCCGTCCGGGTGGCCGTCACCGCGGGATCCAGCGGCGCCCAGCCCCGCCCCGGCTCGCTCACCGCCCACGACGCCACCGTTTCGCCCGATATCAGCGACTCGATGGTGTCGGTGTGCGACCGCGGGTCGGCGCACTCGGCGAGCGCCGCGAGCACGACGCTGACCGGATACAGCGGTCCCGGCGCCACCGTCTTGCCGAGTTGTTCGGCGACCATGGCCAGATCTTGAAGACCGCTGCCCGAGACGCTGCCGCCGCCCAACTCCTCGGGCACCAGCAGCGCGGTCCACCCGAGTTCGGCGGCGCGCCGCCACCACGCCGGGTCAAAGGACTCGCCGGCCGCGTGCAGTTCCCGGACGCGACGCAGCGGCGCTTCTTTTTGTAGAAAGGCCTGGGTTGTGGAAGCGAAGAGTATCTTTTCGGGAGAGTCGACAGCGGTCATGATGCCGGAGGATTCGGGAGAAAGTGTGGGTGATTGATCATCCGCCTGGTCGGTTCTCGTCGCAGTTCGTGGAGATTCTGATGGTAGCAATGAGCAATACCGTAAGAGATACCGGAGTTCAATCGATAATGGTCGTGACGAGCGGTAATCGCGATGACTGAGCCCGACCCCGACGCGCGGGCATTGCTCGAGGAGGCCCAGGCAGCGGAGGCCGCCGCGGCCGAGGCGCTGGCCGCCGCGGCGAAGGCCCGCGCCGCCGCCGCACGGCTGCGTCGGGAGGCCCTCGGCCGGCCCGACGCCGCCGAGGCGTACGGCGACGACGAGGATTACGAAGAGGACTACGACGCGGAATACGACACGGAATACGACGCGGAATACGACGAACTCGTCACGGAGCAACCGGCCTGGCGACGGCGGTTGCCGGCGATCGCCGCGGTGGCCACCGTCATCGCCATCTGCGCTTTCGCCGGTTTCAGCGCATACATGGTGCTCCAACACCGCGACGCGACCCAAAACCAACAGCGGGAAGCGGCGTTCATCGCGGGGGCCAAGCAGGGCGTCCTCAACATGATCTCCCTCGACTTCAACAAGGCCAGAGAAGACATCCAGCGCGTGATCGACGGCTCCACCGGGCAATTCAAAGACGACTTCCAGCAGCGGGCCAACGACTTCATCTCGGTGGTCACCCAATCGAAGGCGGTGACCGAAGGGACGGTGAACGCCGCCGCCCTCGAATCCATCAACGGCAACTCCGCGGTGGTGTTGGTCTCGGCGACCTCGCAGGTCACCAATTCCCCACCCGGAAAGGACGTGCCCCCGTTGGTCTGGCGGCTGCGGGTGACGGTCGCCAAGGTCGGCGGGCAGTACAAGATGTCGAAAGTCGAGTACGTGCCGTGACGGAAGAAGTGCGTGACATGGATTCGGCCGCACCAGAACCCGAACCCGAACCCGAAGCCGAAGAGGACGCGGCCGACGTCGACCCCGAAGCCGAAGAGGACGCGGCCGACGACGCCGCGGAACCCGAGGCCGACGAGGAGGACTCCGCGGAGCTAAGCGAACCTCGGCGCCGCGGGTTGCCGCCCGGCCTGCGCAAGATCGTCGCGCCGGTTCTGATTGTGCTGCTGCTGATTTCCGGCGGCGTGGCGACGTGGCTGTACTTCAAGCAGTACCGCCCCGATCAACAGACCGATACCGACGTCGCCCGCACGGTGGCCCGTGCCGGATCCGACGGAACCGTGGCGTTGCTGTCGTACTCGTACGACTCGCTCGACAAGGACTTCGCCGCCGCCAGGAAGCACCTCACCGGCGACTTCTTGTCCTACTACGACCAATTCAGTCAGCAGACCGTGGCCCCGATGGCCAAGCAGAAGTCGATGAAAACCACGGCCAAGGTGACGGGCGCCGCGGTGTCGGAGCTACACCCCGACTCGGCCGTCGTGCTGGTGTTCGTCGATCAGGTCACGTCGACCAAGGACAGCCCCCAGCCGTCGGTGGCGGTCAGCAGCGTGCTGGTGCGCATGAGCAGGGTCGGCGGCAACTGGCTCATCACCAAGTTCACCCCGATCTAGCCGCCTACATGGCGAACACGCGACGAAGCGTCTGCGCGTGCAGCGCCCGGTTTTCCTGGGAGACAACCCAATCGGGAACCAGCGTGTCGAAGCCGTTGAATGTCGCTGCGATGACATGCAATTCGGTGTGAACGTAGGCGTGTAGCAGCCGGTTGGCGTAGCCGATGGCCTCGTCGCGGCACGGATCGATCTCGGAGCAGCTGATGAACGTGGGCGGCAACCCCTCCAGGTTGGCCCGGTGTGCGGGGACGCCTTGGCCGGTGGCGGCCGCGTGGCCCAGGTAGTGGCTCCACGCGCGGCTCACCGCGGGGCCGTTGAGGCCGGGCGTGCGCTGGAATTCGCGCCGCGACGGCGTGGTGTCGGAGTCGAGCATCGGCTGGTGCAGGATCTGCACCAGGATCGGCGGTCCTTCTTCGTCGAACATCCGCTGGGCCAGGCCCGCGACCAGCGCCGCGCCCGAATCCCGGCCCATCACCGCGATGCGGCGAGGGTCCGCGTCGAACTGCGCCGAATTCGTGACGACGTGGCGCAGCGCCGCCTCCACGTCGGCCAGAGCTGCCGGACAAGGGTTTTCGGGCGCGAGCCGGTAGTCGACGGACACCACCAGACAGCCGGCGTCACGTGCGAGCTCGACGCACTGGGCGTGATCGGTGTCCAGGTTCCCCGTCACGAAACCACCGCCGTGGGCGTACACCACCAGCGGCGCCGGCGATCCCGCCGCCCCGCGATACAGGCGAAGGTCCAGCCGCTTGCCGTCGGGTCCGGAGATCGATCGCGATTCCACGGTGACGCCGTCGGTGTCGGCGGCCGCCGCCCGCTGTGCGGCGCGTAGGTTGGCCTGTTCGCGCTCGGCGGGCAGCGTCTCGGCACGGAACTCCACGACGCCCAGGCCGATCGCGGCCTCGCGCAACACCGGGTCGATTCGGGTGAGGCCTTGGGGCCGTGCCAGGTTGGTCTGCGTCACGTCCGCCAACGCGTCACCGCTCCCCGGGAAGCGCCTTGACCGTCGCCGGAAGCCCGTAGAGGGCCGTCGCGTTGCCGCGCATGATTTGCTCCCGCTGGTCGGCGGGGAACCGGTTGATCGCGTAGGTGGGCGAGTCGTAGCTCCAGTGCGGGTAGTCCGTCGAGAACATCAGGTTGTCCCCGACGTCCATCATCTCGAGGTACTCGCGGAACTGCACGGTGTCGGCGTCTTCCAGTGGCTGCGTGGTGAACCGAACGTGTTCGCGCACATACTCCGACGGCCGCCGCCGCACGTGCGGCAGGTCGCCGCGGCGGGCTTCCCAGATCCGGTCCATCCGTGACATGACCGGCATCGCCCACGTGAAGCCGCCCTCGACGAAGACCACCCGCAGGTCGGGGTGGCGGTCGAACGCGCCGTCAAACACCAGGCTCATCAGGTGCGAGACATACAGCAGCGGCCAGGACGCGAAGAAGTCGTGCCAGTGCGCGGGGTTGCCGACCGGGTAGATCGGAATCAACTCGAACGGCGTCTGGCCCATCAGGTGCGTGGCCACCGGGAATCCGTTGCGCGAGGCCGCCTCATAGAGTGGGTCGAAATGCGGGTTGCCGAAAGGGATTCCACGGGTCTGGGGTGTCATCAGCACCTGGGCCATGTACGGGTGCCCGGCCCACCGCTGGACTTCGCGGGCGGCCAGCTCCGGCGTCTGCGCGCTGATGCTGATCGAGCCGCGCCAGCGGCCGTGCCAGTTGTACTTGTCCAGCCAGACATCGGCGAGCCAGTCGTTGTAGGTCGACTTGAGCACGTGCTCGGCCTGGGGCAGCTGGGCATCGCACATCGGCTCTAGCGTCGCGATGCTCACGCCGGCATCGAGCAGCAACTGCTTGGCGGCGAAATCCGGGTCGCTGCCGGCGACCCCGCCGCCCGGCGGGGCCGCGTCCAGGCGCAGCGACATCGTCTTGTAGGAGTCCGGGGTGTCGTAGAAATGCGGCACCGGGGTGACCGCGTTGGCCGTCGGCCAGATCTTGTCCACCCACTCGGCCGGCGCGTAGGACTTGAGCACGTCGGCCGAGACCGGCAGGGGGTGCACGTCGGTGTCGACGATGGTCACCGCGATCTCGTCCTCTTGACCGGTGGCCGAATCGACCCGTTCGATCGTCGTCATCACACACGCTCCTTCAACCCGTAGAGCTCGCTGGCGTTGCGCCACAACACCTTGTCGCGCTGGGCGGGATCCAGCCCGTCGGCGGTCGCGTCCGGCGCCGAGGTGGACCAGTGCGGATAGCCCGACCCGTACATCAGCAGGTCGGACTTGCCGGTGAAGTCCATCCACCGCTGCATCGCGTCCGCCTCCGTCGGGCCGTCGAAGGCCGAGGAGCAGAACCGGACGTGGCCGGGCAGGTATTCGCTGGGATAGCGGTCCACCCACGGCGTCTGGTCGCGCATCGAGAGCCAGAAGGTGTCCAGTCGCCACATCAGCGGGGTGAGGATGTCGTAGCCGCCGTCGGCGAACACGAACTTCAGGCCCGGGTGCCGGCCGAACACGCCCTCGATGATGAGCGTGGCCAGATGCACGAAGTAGTTCAGCGGCATGAACGCCGCGTATCCGGGATAGGTGTGCGCGTGGCCGGCGAAGGTGGGCGGGTAGTCGACGCCGTTGCCGCCGTTGATGTGGACCGCGACCGGCAGCCCGTGCGCTGCGGCGGCCTCCCAGATCGGCTCGAACATCGGCTTGCCGTACGGCTCGCGCGACTGCATGGGAACACCGACCTGCACCAGCTTCGGGTGGCCGGCGAGGCGCTCGATTTCGGCCACGGCGCCCTTGGGGTCTTCGGGGTTGACGCGGATGGTGCCCCGGAACCGGTCGGTGGTGTCGGGCTCCAGCCAGCGATCGAGCAGCCAGTCGTTGACCGCCGCGCAAATTCGGCTGTTCAGCAGGTAGTCGGCGATGTTGCCGCGGGTCAGCGGGTTCAGGACGGCGTAATCGACGCCCATGTCATCGAAGAGGTGCCGGCTGACGGTCTCGGGATCCGAACCCGGGTAGTGGTCCCCGTAGAGGTCCTCTCGGTAGTCGCCGCCCGGCGCCTGATACCACTGCTTCTCGACGTCGGGGATCGACCGCAGCTGGTGCGCGGCCGGCAGGTACCGCCGTATCTCCGCGTTGTAGCGAAAGTGCGGTTGCACGTTGGTGTCGATGATCATGGGGGTCATGCGGTCACGTACACCTCTCCATCGGCGACATCGACCTGGTAGGTGCGGATGCGGCGGCGCGGATCGGCGACGTTTTGGCCCGTGGTGACGTCGAATTCCCAGTTGTGCCAAGGGCATCGGACGATCTGCCCGTCGCGGACGCGGCGTATCCCGTCGGGCGATTCCGGAGCGGGCTCGTTGGTGCCGCCGAGCAGGCCGAGACACAGCGGGGCGCCCTCGTGGGAGCAGTAGTTGACGATCGCGTACAGCTCCCCGCCCACGTTGTAGACGCCGACGCCGAACTTGCCGACGTCGACCAGTTTCATCGCGCCGGGCGGCAGTTCGTCCAGGGAGCACACGAATCGCCGGTCGGGCACCTGAGAATCACCGCCTCCTGGAGAAACCACAAGCCGTTGGGCTTCGTTGCTATTTATACTATGATAGCGACATTCCCTCGGCACCTATCCGCCTTACCCGGCTGCTCAGGAGGAGCGCGAATGACGCTCAGCACGGACCCGGACGGCCAACCCGTCACCCTCGACCTCACCGGGGAGACCAGTCCGTATCCGTTCTTCGAATATATGCGGCGCACCGACCCGGTCTGGCACGGTTCCCTGGCGGACCACTCGCAGATGCCGGAGGAACTGCGACCGGACGACGAATGGGTCCTGTTCGGCTACGACGGGCTGTTTCAGGCGTTCCGAGACGACCGCGTGTTCACCTCGGCCGCGTACGACAAGACCATCGGACTGGTGATGGGTCACACCATCCTGGCGATGGGCGGCAAGGAGCATCACGACCACCGCAGCCTGGTCGCCAAGGCCTTCCGCGCCACCGCGCTGGAGCGGTGGGAACCGTCGGTCATCGGGCCGGTCTGCGATCAACTGATCGACGAAATCAAGAACGACGGCCACGCCGATCTGGTGAAGGCGCTGACGTTCGAGTTTCCGACCCGGATCATCTCCACGCTGCTCGGTCTCCCCGCCGAGGATCTCGACATGTTCCGCCGGTTGTCCCTCGACCTCATCTCGATCCCGACCGACATCATGGCCGGGCTCACTGCGGCGGCCGAGCTGCACGGCTACTTCCTCGATCAGGTGGAGCAGCGCCGCCGCAAGCTGACCGACGACATCATCGGCGACCTGGTGGCCGCCGAGATCGACGGCGAGAAGCTCACCGACGAGGCGATCATCGCCTTCCTGCGCCTGCTGCTGCCGGCCGGGCTGGAGACCACCTACCGCTCCTCGGGCAACCTGTTGTACCTGTTGCTCACCCACCCCGAGCAGCTGGCGATGGTCCAGCGGGACCGGTCGCTGATCCCGGCCGCCATCGAGGAGGGCCTGCGGGTCGAAACCCCGCTGACGATGGTCATGCGCACCACCACCGAGGAGATCGACATAGGCGGCAAGACAATACCGGCCGGCGCGCAGGTCGACATGTGCATGGGCTCGGCCAACCGCGACGAGAGCCGCTGGCCCGACCCCAACACCTTCGACATCCACCGGCCGCGCCACGCCCACATCGCGTTCGCCGCCGGTATCCACATGTGCCTGGGCATGCACCTGGCGCGGCTGGAGACGCGCGTCATGCTGAACAGCCTGTTGGACCGCGTCGAGCATTTGGCCTTCGTGCACGACGACGGAACCGGCGAGGAGCCCGGGATCGTCGGCCTCACCTTCCGGTCGCCCAACAAGCTTCCCGTCACGTTCACCCCCGCCGCATGAGAAGCCGCGCCGCGATTCTGCACGACGTCGGCGGGCCGTGGTCCGTCGAGGAATTCGAGCTGGACCCGCCGCGCGCCGGCGAAGTTTTGGTCCAGCTGGCCGCCGCGGGGTTGTGCCACTCCGACGACCACATCCTCAAGGGCGACATGTCGGCGCCGAACGAGGTGATGCGCTCGCTCGGCCTGCCGACGATGTTCCCGATGATCGGCGGCCATGAGGGCTCTGGCATCGTGCGCGAAGTCGGCGACGGCGTCACCGATTTCGCCCCGGGCGACCACGTGGTGATGTCGTTCGTCGCGGTGTGCGGGCAGTGCCGCTGGTGTGCGACCGGGGTCGAGTACCTCTGCGACGTCGGCATCGGCACCATGGTCCCCGGGATGCCCACCGACGGCACCTTCCGCCACCACACCGCCGACGGCCGGAATCTGGGGCACATCGCCAAGGTCGGCGCGTTCGCCGAACACACTGTGGTGTCGACGAATTCGCTCGTGAAGATCGACCCGCACCTGCCGCTGGCACCGAGCGCCCTGCTGTCGTGCGCCATTCCGACCGGCTACGGATCGGTCGCGAACCGCTCCAACATGCGCGCCGGCGATACCGTCGTGGTGATCGGCGTCGGTGGGATCGGCACCGGCGCGATCCAGGGCGCCCGGATCAACGGCGCGGCACACATCGTCGCGGTGGATCCCGTTGAGTTCAAACAGAAATCGGCGCTGCAGTTCGGTGCGACGCACAGCGCCGCGACGGCCACCGAGGCGCTCGACGTGGTGCGGGACCTGACCTACGGGGTGATGGCCGACGCCGTGGTGGTCTCGCCGTCCCTGATCACCGCCGACGACGTCCGTGACGCGGTGAAGCTGACCCGCAAGGGCGGTACGTGTGTCCTCACCGGCATGACGTCGCAGCTGACCCGGTCGGTCAACATCGACCTGCAGGACTTCATCCTGATGAACAAGACGCTGGCGGGCACCATATTCGGCTCGTGCAACCCGAAGGCGGACATCGCGCGGCTGGCCCGGCTTTACCAGACCGGACAGCTGCAACTCGACGAGATGATCACCAAGCGCTATCGCCTCGACGACGTCAACGACGCCTACGACGACCTGCTCAACGGGACGATCGTCAGGGGCGTGATCGACTTCGGCAGCTAGGCCTCTTTGGCTTTCTCCCGCTGGTCTCGGATCTGCCGCAATCTCTTCAACCGCATCAGCTTCTCCAGTTGGCCGTATGCGTCGATCGGGCTGTGCAGGGCCAGGCCGCCGTCGGCGTGCACCACCTGACCGGTCACCCAGGGCAGTTCCAGGACACCGACGATGGCGCCGGCCACGTCGGAGGCCTCACCCAGGCGACCGAGCGCGGTCCGCCTGGACAGGCCGTCGGCCCAGCCCAGCCACGCGTCGGGGTTGGGCAGCATCGGGGTACGCGTCACGCCGGGCCCGACGGCGTTGACCCGGATGCCGTACGTACCCCATTCCACCGCGGCGACCTTGACCAGCATGTCGACGCCGGCTTTCGACACGCAGTATGCGCCCATGTCGCGATCGGCCACCGTGCCGCTGATGCTGGAAACGGCGACGATCGAACCCTCCACCTCGGCCTCGACCATGGCCCGTGCGGCGGCGCGGAGGGTCAACCAGGTGCCGGTGAGGTTCACCGACAGCACCCGCTCCCAATCGGCGGGCGCCTGCTTGAGCAACAGACCCGACGGGCCCGACGACCCGATACCCGCGGACGTCACCACCCGGGTCGGCACCCCGTGCTCGCGCACCGTTTGTTGCATGGCCGCGGATACGGCGTCGGGATCGCTGACGTCGCAATCGATGTCGGCGCCCGACAGGTCCCACGTCACGACCCGGTGGCCGGCGTCGCGCAAAAGCCCGGCGACCTCCAGGCCGATGCCGGACGCGCCGCCGGTCACCAAGGCGGTCGAGGCCGTCATTGCGCGGGACCGATCAGCTCGACCAGCACGCCGTCAGGTGCGGTGATGACCGCCATCGCGACCGCTTTGCCGCCCGGGGCCGAGACCGTGATGCGCCGAACGCCGTCGCTGAAGCCCAGATTCCCGAGGACCGAGAGCGTCTCATCGACGTCGCGCTGCAGCGAGAGCAGGAAGAATCCGCGTCGGGGCCGGTGGGGTGGGACCGGCGCACCGTCGGCGCCCTCGAAGACAACCAATTCCACGATGCCCGTGTCGGGCGTCTGCGGATCGCCAAGAAAAACCGACCGCAACCGATCGGTCTTGGCGCCGAACAGTTCCGGCCAGCCACCGGTGAAACTCTGGTCGAACAGTTCGGTCAATCCCAGGCCATCGCGCCAGAACTTCATCGAGCGTTCGACGTCGCCCGTGCAGATGGCGGAGTGGTGGATACCTGGCATGCTGCAATGTTAGGTGTTGGCCTTGTCAGCCGGTTCCGCGACCTGCACAGTTCATCTTTCCGGGGACGGCATCGGTTCCCGGGTGCGCGACCAGTTCGGGAGCCGGCGCGCGGCTCAGGCGGCGCCGGTGCCGGTTTGAGCAGCACCCAGATAGCCGCGGCAGACGCCAGCACCAGGACCGACCCGATTCCCGCGGCGACCGCGAGGGCGCTGCTGAAGGCGCTCTTTGCGACCGCCAGCACTTCCAGCCCCCTCTGATCGGGCAGGCGCTTTGCCGCTTCGATCGCGTCGGGGAGTGAATCGGCGGTGCCGGAGGACACCATCAGGGCGCGGAACACTCCGGTGACGATAGACCCGAGCGTAGCGATGCCGAGCGCCGTCCCGAGCTCGTAGCCGGTCTCCGAGACCGCGGCGGCCGCACCCGCTCGTTCCGGCGGAACGCTGGCGAGGATGACGTCGCTGGCGGCGGTGTAGGCCAGGCCGAGGCCGATACCGAGGACGAACAAGGAGACGCCGACGTGCGGGTACTCGGTATGCGGCCCGATCAGCGACAGCGACGCCATCGCCGAACCAACCAGCGCCAGACCGATGGTGAGGATCGCCCGCTGCGACGAATGGCGCATCGCTACGCCGGCCAGCACACCGAAGGCGGTCGCGCCCACCGCGGCCGGCAGCTCAGCGAGCCCGGCTTGAAGCGGGCTGTATCCCATGACCAACTGGAAGAACTGCGATAGGAAATACACCACGCCCGAAAGGCCCAGTACCGCCAGCAGGTTGGCGACGACCACTGCCGAGAACCTGTGATTGCCGAACAGCCGCACCTCGATCAACGGCGTCGCCACGCTCAGCTGCCGCCTGACGAACAGCGCCAGGGCCGCGGCTCCGCCGACGCCGAGGATCAGCGCGTCGATGTGGAACCCATTGGCGACCCCGTCCTGAACCGCGTATACGACGCCGAGCATGCCGAGAAGTGACAGCCCGACGCTGGGCGGATCCCACGGGCCCGGCAATGGATTGCGCTGTTCCGGCAACAGCGCCACGCCACCGACGAACAACACGGCGGCCACGGGCAGGTTGATCAAAAACACCGATCCCCACCAGAAGTGCTCCAGCAGCAAGCCGCCGAGCATGGGACCCAAAATCGCCCCCGCCGAAAAAGCAGAGGCCCAAATGCCCACGGCCACACTGCGTTCCCGCGATTGCGGAAACAAGGAGCGGATCAGAGCCAGGGTCGACGGCGCCAATGTCGCGCCGGCGGCGCCCAGCAGCGCCCGCGCCCCGATCAACAGTGCGGCGTTCGGAGCGTATGCCGCGGCCACCGATGCAGCGGCGAAAGCCGTCGCACCCGCGAGCAAAAGCTTCTTGTGACCGATGCGATCGCCGAGGCCGCCCATCGTGACCAGGAGTCCGGCCAACACGAACGAGTAGATGTCGCCAATCCATAACACCTGCGTTGCAGCCGTTTTGAGATCCGTAGCGATGAACGGCATGGCGAGGGCGAGCACGGTGCCGTCGACGCCGATCAGCAGCACCGCGACGGCGAGCACACCCAGCGCCAGCCAGGCGCGCGTCATGACTTGCTCACGCCATGCAGCAGCAGGTCGGTCACCATGTCGGTAAATTCGCGCCGTCCGGCGCCGCCGACCTGGACCACCCACGCCGCACCGGCCATCAGGTTGAAGAACGCTTCGGTTAGCCAGAAGGCGTTCAACTCGGCGCGAAATTCGCCTTCCCGCTGACCGCGCAGGAACAATTCCCTGACCTCGGCGTCGATTTCCGCCCACGCCTCCTTGGGCTGATTGGCCTCGACGTCCTGACTCTGCGTATAGAGCAAGTTGAGGTATCCGGACACCGGTTCGCACGCCGTCACCAAGCGCCGTAGCGCGGCCGCGGCCGAGCCTTCCCGCCAGCGGGCAGTTTGCAGGGCCTCTCGCAAGTGGGCGACCGCGAACTCGTCGAGGGCCTCGAGGAGCGCCGCGCGTCCCGAGAAGTAGCGATGCAGGGTCGCACGACTGATGCCGACGGCCGCGGCGATCTCGTCCTGGGTGGCGTTGGGCCGCCTACCCAGGAAGTCCGCGGCGTCGCGCAACGCTTTTTCACGGTCGATGGGCATGCTACGATCCTACCTCATCTGAGACTAATACGTCTTAGATGAGACATCTAAATCTCAGGCGGTCGGCGAAGCGCGCGATATTCGACTCCTGTTCAATTTCCCCTCCAGAAAAGACTGTGAGCGGCTGTACAGTTTGCTCACACGCACGAAGGCCAGGTGGCTGACATGACCGAAGCGTTGCCGCTACCGGATGCGGACTCCTTCGACGAGTTCTGCGAAGAGTGCGGTTACGAGCCGGAGCTCAAGCGGACGCTGAGCTCGTTCCAAGTGTTCGCCGTCTCGTTTGCGTTCATCTCGGTCGCCGTCGGCATTTTCGGAACCTACGACGACCTGCTGCGCAACTCCGGGCCGGTGGGCATCTGGACCTGGATCATCGCGGCGGCGGGCCAGCTGCTGGTCGCCATGGTGGTCGCACAGTTCGCGGGCCGCATCCCCCTCAGCGGCTCCTCCTACCAGTGGGGATCGCGACTGGCCAACCCCAAGATCGGCTGGTTCTTCGGGTGGATCACCTTTTGCTATCTGATCACCGGCCTGATGGCTATCGACAGCGCGATGTCGAGCACCTGCCTGATGCCGTTGTTCAACATGGCGCCCGACGAGGGCACCGCACGAATCATCACCGCCGTGGTGATGGTGATCCAGGCGGTACTCGCCATCGCCTCGACGCGGATCGTCGCACTGGTCAACTCGACGGCGGTCGCGATCGAGCTGACCATCGTCGTGGTGCTCGCGGTCGCACTCGTCGTGGCCGCGGCGGTGACCGGACATGGCTCGACCGACAATCTCACCTCGCGAGGCGTCACCGAGGGCGCGACGAACTACTTCGCATTCGGTGGCGGGCTGATGGCCGTCATGATCGTCGGCTTGGGCACGCTCGTGGGCTTCGACTCCGCGGCGAATATGGCCGAAGAGGCCAAGAACCCGTTTCGCAGCGTCCCGCGCGCCATCGTGGGATCGGTGGCGGCGGCCAGTGTCCTGGGCATGGCGTTCCTGATAGCCCTCACCATCGCCATCGACAACGTCCCCAAAGTCTCGACGGCCGCATCGCCGGTCGCGATGATCATGCATGACCAACTCGGCACGGTCACCGAACGAATCTTCCTCGTCGCCATAGCGATTGCCTTCTTCGGCGGCGGAATGGTGACGCTGACGACGTGCTCGCGCATGATCTTCGCGATGTCGCGCGATGACCGATTCCCCGGACACCGGCTGATGCGGCGGGTCAATGTGCGCACGCAGACCCCGATCCCCGCCAGCATCGTGCCAGTCGTGATCGGCGCCGCGGTGCTGGCCGTGCTGCCGGGTAGCGCCCTGTTGGAGTTGATCACCTCTGGGACGGTCTTCCCGGCGCTGACGTACGGCATGATCGTGGTTCTCTACCTGTCGGTGCGAAAACGGCTCGACCGTCAGGACGGCGCCTTTGATATCGGCCGATTCGAGATGCCCGTCTCGATCGCCGCGCTTGTCTGGTCGATCTGCGCGCTGGTCATTCTGCTCTCACCCGCCAACGCGCTCGTCCCGATCGAGATCGTGGCCGGCCTACTCGCGGTCGGCGCCCTGTACTTCGCGTACATGATGATCTTCAACCGCGAAGTACTCGACCACGAACCTGGCGATCTGGCCGTCTTTTCCCACTGACGTCGCGAGGTCAACGAAATGGTCACCACAACAACGGAACTCACCGGTGACGTGCTGCACGCGGGTGATCCCGGATATGAGGCTGCTCGACAGGGCTGGAACCGGCTGTATCAGCGCTACCCCGAGTCGATCGTTTTCTGCCGCAACACCGACGACGTCGTCAACGCCGTCCGCTGGGCGCGTACGGCGGGCATCGCGTTCCGCGCTCGCAGCGGTCGGCACTGCCTGGAAGGCTGGTCTTCCGTCGACGGCGGACTGGTCATCGATGTCAGCCGGATGAAGAACATCCACGTCGACGAGGCATCGGGGACGGCCACCATCGGAACCGGGCTCGTACAGAAAGAGGCCGTCGCGGCGCTGGGGGAACGCGGCTACGCCATTCCTACCGGTTCGGAGGGCCAGGTCGGCCTCGGCGGGGTGGTGCTCGGCGGTGGGTTCGGACTACTCACCCGCAGAATGGGTTTGGCCTGCGACAAGCTGATCGCCGCCGAGATCGTGGTGGCTGAAGGTACCGATTCCGCGAGGGCCATTCACGTCGACGCCAACAACCACGCCGATCTGCTGTGGGCCTGCCGCGGCGGTGGCGGCAACAACTTCGGGATCGCGACGGCCTACACCGTCAAGCTCGAGAAGCTCGCCGATGTCGCGTTCCTGTATGCGACGTGGTCGGGCCTCGATCACCTTTCCGCCATCCTGCGGACGTGGCAGCGCGACGCCCCCGTCGCCGACGAGCGGCTGACTAGCGCCATCGAGATCTACCAGAGCGGGCCGACATTGGCCGCGCTCTGGTACGGCGGTAGTCGCAAGGACGTCACCTCGGCGCTCGAGCCCCTGCTCGAGATCGGTGCACCGGAGGTGACGGTCTCCGAAGATTCCTGGCCGGCCGTATACGCCGACGTCGATAAGGCCCCCCAGGATGTCTACAACTGGAAGTTCTTCTCCCAGTTCGTCAAAAGCCCATTTCCGGAGGACGCAATCGACCTGATCTGTCACTTCATGGCACACAGTCCGAGCCCGGCGAGCAACTACTTCTTGTCCGGCTTCGGCGGAGCGGTACGCAACGAGCCGCCCGGCGGTTCGGCATTCCCGCACCGTGATGCCCTCTTCTATTGCGAACCCGGCGCAGGCTGGAACGGGTCCGACTTGACCGCAACTGCGCTCGGCTGGGTCGCCGATTTCGCGCGCGCGTTGCGCCCCTATGTCGACGGCGCTTATGTCAACGTGCCCAACGTAAGCGCAGCCGATTGGCAGGCGCAGTACTACGGCCCGCACGTCGATCGGTTGCGTCAGGTGAAGGCCACCTACGACCCGTTCAACGTGTTCAGCTTCGAACAGAGCGTGCCGCCGAAGGCGTCATGACAGCGCCCATCGTGTCTTAGTGCTCTAGGGCACGCCCTCACCAAAGGTGGCCGGATATGCCCTGTGCGCATGGCCCGCCGAGACTCACCTGACACGACCGCGCCCCGCGAAACTGTGCGCCGTCAAAGTGGCGGCTCATCACGTCAACCAATTAGGAGCTGTGAATCAATGGATTACGCACTTTTACCGCCGGAGATCAACTCCGCCAGGATGTACACGGGCCCCGGATCGGGCTCGATGATGGCCGCCGCGACAAGCTGGGACATGCTGGCCGCCGAATTGGCCACGACGGCCGAGACCTACGAATCGGTGGTGTCGGGCCTGAACTCCATGCAGTGGCGCGGCACCGCGTCGGATGCCATGACGGCCGCGGTCGTCCCCTACGTGGGTTGGCTGTACGCGACCGCCGAACGGACACAGCAGACGGCCATGCAAGCCA
The DNA here is from genome assembly GCF_900157385.1 of Mycobacterium terramassiliense. GTDB lineage: Bacteria > Actinomycetota > Actinomycetes > Mycobacteriales > Mycobacteriaceae > Mycobacterium > Mycobacterium terramassiliense. Next base: position 2,161,763 of record NZ_LT717701.1, on the reverse strand, counting down.
GGGCAGCGGCTGGGGCCTTCGAGCAGGCATTTGTGATGACCGTGCCCCCGCCGCTGATCGCGGCCAACCGCGCGCAGCTGATGGCGCTGATTGCGACGAACTTCTTCGGCCAGAACACCGCAGCGATCGCGGCAACCGAGGCGCAATATGCCGAGATGTGGGCTCAGGACGCGGCGGCGATGTACGCCTACGCCGCCAGCTCGGCGGCGGCGACGACGATGTTGACGCCATTCGCATCCGCGCAGCAGAACACCAATCCGGCCGGGCTGACCGCGCAGGGCGCCGCCGTCACCCAGGCAGAAGCCAGTGCCGCCCCCCTCAGCCCGCTCGAGCAGCTCGCCAACTTGCTGGGGCAAATCCCGATCATCGGGGACATCTTGTCATCGCTGAATTACTTGGAGGATCAGATTGGGTTGGAGGACTTTACGCCCTTCGCAAGCGCCGCCACTAGCGCCTTGACCAGCCCTCTTACGGCAGCGACCGCGTTCATAGCGATTATCCAGTCAGCGGCCCAGGCCGCTGCGCAACAGGCGGGACAGGCCGCGTTCGACTTTTCGGGGATGGCGCCTGCGCTTGTGGAGGGGCTCGCACCGGTGGTCAACGCGCTGAAGACGGGAAGCGTTGGCAGCGCGATATCCGCGGCGGTGGGAAAGGCCGGTTCGATCGGGCCGTTGTCGGTGCCGACGAGCTGGACCGCCCCTGCGACCGGACATGTTTCGGCGTTGGCGCCCGCCGGCCTGACCACGTTCACGGGGACCGAGGAGGCGGCGGGTCCCGGCATGCCGGGCGTGCCCGGGGTGCCGGTGGGGGCGTTGGCGCGCGGCTCCGGCGTCCTCCCGCGCTACGGCGTTCGCCTCACGGTGATGGCTCACCCGCCCGCGGCCGGCTGAAGCGCCTCAGTTCGTCCGCCACGTCCGAGAGCGCCCGCGCCGTCGCCAGCTTCCGGCCCGCGTCGCCCGTGAAAGCGTCGGCCGGGTGGCGGTAGGCGATCCCCATCCCGGCCAACTGCGCACCGCCCCAGCGCAACTCGGCCTTGGCGTAGGTTCTTCCGCGGTGCTCGTCGATCGCTATGGTGACCATCGGATGCGTGGGGGGCGCCGCGACGCTGATGTGGTGCATGTACGAATCATGCTGCGGGACAGCAGCGCTGTCGCGCTCATGGGGCGGCGTGGCGCATTCTGGTGACTTTGGTCCCACGGCGACTGCCGATGGACACCTTGCGCGGTCAACCGATTTTCGCCAGGGTGCGATCCCACAGCTCACGCGCCAGCGCGGGATCGTAGGTCGCCCGGTTGGCCCTGGCGACCTTGCCTTTCGAGTAGTACTCGCCGGAGGTCCAGTCGACGCCCGGCGCGCTCGACGCCAGCCAGACCAGCTGGTCGGCCGCCTCGTCGACGGTGGCGGTGAACCGGACCGCCAGCGGCACGCGGTACTTCATGAAGACGAGAAAGCGCGAGCCCGAGGCATCGCCGAAGTTGGAGTTGACATAGCCGGGGTGAAACGTCGCCGCTGACAGTCCACGGGCGTGGTATCGCCGATGCAATTCCCTGGTGAACAAGACGATAGCGAGTTTGGTGAGGGCATAGGCGGAGCTGGGCCGGCGCCCGGTCGTGTCCTCCAGGTCGGTGATCGAGACGCGCGGAACCAGCCGGTGCGACGAGCTGGTGGTGTTGACGACGGTGGCGCGGGAATCGACGAGCAGGTCCATCAGCCGCGTGGTGAGCAGGAACGGCGCCAGGTAGTTGACCTGGAGGGTCATCTCATGGCCGTCCCCGGTCCGCTGGGACTTGGTGAACAGGCCGCCGGCGTTGTTGGCCAGGACATCGATGCGCGGGTACCGGGAGCCGATCTCGTCCGCCAGGGCCCGCACCGCGGACAGGTCGGCGAAGTCCGCCACGAAATGGTCGGCGTCCAATTCGGCGGCCACGGCGGCGGTCTTGCTGTGCGATCGGCCGACCACCACGACGTTTGCGCCACCCCGGCGCAGCCGACGGGCCGCCGCGGCGCCGAGTCCGTCGCTGGCACCGGTGATGACGATCGTCCTGCGCGCCATGGCCTAGAGGCTAGGGAATCAGGCCAGCGAGTAGCGCACCGGCAGGTGCTTGAGCCCTCCCACGAAGGTGGTGGCGATGAGTTCGGGATCGCCGGTCAGCTCGATGGATTTCAGCCTCGGCAGCAGCTCGGAGAAGAAGCTGTTGACCTCCATGCGGGCCAGCGCCGCCCCCATGCAGAAGTGCACGCCATAGCCGAAGGCCAGGTGCTTGTTGGGGTCACGCCCGACGTCGAAGCGGAACGGGTCGACGAAGACGTCCTCGTCGCGGTTGGCCGACACGTAGGACAGCAACACGGAATCGCCCGCGGCGATAGGTATCCCGCGCACGGTGGTGTCCCTGGCGGCGGTGCGCATGAACTCCTTGACCGGGGTGACCCAGCGGATCATCTCGTCGGTGGCCAGCGGCATCAGGTCGAGGTTGTCGCGCAGGCGCGCCAGCTGGTCCGGGTTCTCGATGAGCGCCTGCATGCCGCCGGAGATCGTCGCGCTGGTCGTGTCGTGGCCCGCGGTGGCCACGATGAGGTAATACGACACGGTGTCGATGTCCGACAACGGCTCGCCGTCGATGCGGGCGTTGGCGATCGCCGAGGCCAGGTCTTCGGTCGGATGCTCGCGGCGCGAGGCGGTCACCCCGTTGAAATACTGGAACATGTCGAACAGCGCGGGCAGCTGGTCCTCGTTGGTGGTGCCACGTTTGAATTCCGCGTCGTCGCTGCCGAAGAGCTCCTGGGTCAGCTTGAGCATGCGCGGGAAGTCGGCCTCGGGCAGCCCGAGGAGCGACATGATCACGTACAGCGGGTAATTGACGGCGACCTGCTGGACGAAGTCACATTCGGGGCCCACCGCCATCATCTTGTCGACGTAGATCTTGGCGAGTTCGTCGACGCGAACCTTCAACGCCCGCATCGCCTTCGGGCGAAACCAGTCGGAGCCGATCGCGCGCACCACCCGGTGCTGCGGGTCGTCCAGGTGGATCAGCGTGCGAACCCCGGCGGCGACCGCTTGCTCGTCCCCCTCCACGGTGGTCAGCACGGGCCGCGGCCAGTTGGTGAACAGCACGTTGTCGCGTTCGATGTCCATGATGTCGGCGTGCTTGGTGATCGCCCAGAACGGCTTGTAGTTGGGCACGTCGACCCACGACACCGGCGCCTTGGCGCGCAGGTGGGTCAGCGCCGCGTGCAGCCGCCGCTCGTCGGTGTACGCCAGCGGGTCCGTCAATAGCTTGGCGGCCTCGTCCATCGTCGACGTGCTCACTCGCGAAACTCCTTCACTACGGCGGTGATACAGGGTTGGGAAGCGGTCAAAAAGATGGGCAGGACGCGATCGACGGCGCCCTCGCAGCGACCCTTCAGACCCGCCGCGATCGAGTCGACCGGACCGACGACGGCGAAAGCCGCGAGCATCTCGTCGTCGATGAGCGAGCCCATGGTGTCCCACTCCCCTGCCAGGGAGAGGCGGTGCAGTTCGGTGTGCAGGTCGCCCCAGCCATGCAGCTCGAGGACCTTGCGGTAGGCCGGCGTCGAGCCGTAGAAGGCGATCTGCTTGCGCACGGCGGCGCAGGCGAGCGCCAGTTCGTCGTCGCTTTCGCCGGTCGCGACCAGCACCTCGCAGGACACCTCGAAGACACCGCGATCCCGTCCGGAGCGCTGCATCCCGCGCAGCAGGGCCGGCAGCGTCACCTCCTCGAGGTAGCGCTTCGAGACCATCGGGTGGCCGAGGTGCCCGTCGGCGACCTCGCCGCACATCTCGGTCATCGTTTCACCGACGGCGGCCAGGAACACCTTCGGCGCCGAATGCGGCTGCGGCTCGGGCGTAAACATCGGCGTCATGATCTTGTGGGTGTAGAAGTCGCCCTCGAAACGAAGCTTCGTGCCGTCCGTCCAGGCCGACCAGATCGCGTGCAGCGCGGCGACGAACTCGCGCATCCGGGGCGCCGGATGGCTCCACGGCATGCTGAACCGCTTCTCGATATGGGGCTGGATCTGGGTGCCCAGCCCCAGGATGAACCGGCCCTGCGAATAGGCCTGCAGGTCCCAGCCGATGTTGGCGACGATCATCGGGTTGCGGGCGAACGCGACGGCGATGTTGGTGCCCACCTCGAGTCGCGACGTGTGTTCAGCGGCCAGCAGCACCGGCAGAAACGGGTCGTGGTTGGTTTCGGCGGTCCAGCCGCCGTCATACCCGTCGTGTTCCAGGGCGCCGGCGGCGGCGGGCACCCGGGCGAGCTGATTGGGAATGCCCCCGTCGAGCTTGAGGCGGGGGGTGCTACCCATGCGGGCAACTTTACAGTAAGCAATCCAGTATGTGACCCTGCTTATCTGTCAGCGCGACGAATCCCCCGTGAGGTAGGACATAGGCATGACCAAAGCCCAGGACTGGGAGGAATCGCTCGACGATCTCGAGCGTCGCCGTGAGCACGCGCGGGCAATGGGCGGCCCGGAACGCCTCGACAAGCACCGCAAGAAGGGCAAGCTGGACGCCCGCGCGCGAATCGAGCGACTCCTCGACCCGGGCACCTTCCGCGAGTTCGGCACCCTGGTCGGCGGCGACGTCGCGGCCGACGCACTGATCGTCGGCTCCGGTTTGATCAACGGCGCGCCGGTGATGCTGGGCGCCGAGGACTTCACCACCATGGCCGGCAGCATCGGCCCCGGCGGCAACTCCAAGCGGTACCGGATCGCCGAACTGGCCCTGCGCGACAAGATTCCGCTGGTGATGATGCTGGAGGGCGCCGGGTTTCGGCCCACCGGAGGGCATTACGGCCGCAGCCCAACCGATCTGCTCGCCCAGACGCAGTGCTCGGGACGTGTCCCGACCGTCGCCGCCGTGCTCGGCCCGTCCGCCGGGCATGGCGCGCTGGTGGCCCCGGTCTGCGACTTCCGGATCATGAGCGCCCAGGGCGCGATCTTCACCGCCGGACCGCCCGTCGTCAAAGAGTCCACGGGAGAAGACATCTCGAAGGAGGACCTCGGCGGGCCGGATGTCGCCATACCCAGCGGGGTCATCCACAATGTCGCCGACGACGACGAGGCCGTGCTCGACGACGTCCGGCGCTACCTGTCGTATTTTCCGCCGAGCGCGTGGTCGTACCCGCCGTCGCTGCCAACCGGCGAGGCGGCCGCGCCGCGGGCGACGCCGGAGCTGCTCGACATCGTCTCGCGCGACAACCGCCGGGTGTACGACATGCGAGCGGTGCTCGACGTGGTCTTCGACAGCCCCGACTGGTTCGAGGTGCAACCGCACTACGGCAAGGCGGTGATCTGCGCGCTGGCCCATCTCGGCGGTCACCCGGTGGCGGTGGTGGCCAACCAACCGAAGGTGCTGGCCGGCTCCATCGACGCCGACGCCGCCGACAAGGCCGCCCACTTCATCACGGTGGCCGACTCGTTCCACCTGCCGATCGTCTTCCTCGCCGACAACCCCGGCATGCTCCCGGGCAGCCGGTCGGAACGCAGCGGCGTGCTGCGTGCCGGCGCGCGGATGTTCGCGGCCCAGACGGCGGCCACCACGTTGAAGCTGCACCTCACGCTGCGCAAGGCGTACGGGTTCGGCTCCATGGTCATGTCGCTGCTGGGTTTCGACCACCAGGTCGCGACGTTCGCCTATCCGGGCGCGACGATGGGCGCGATGAGCGCCGCGGCGCTGAGCCGCGCGTCGCACGCCGGCGAGGACCTCTCCGCCAAGCTGCGCAACGCCGAATTGCAGGCGTCGTATCGCTCGGCCGAACACATGGGTTTCGACGAGCTGATCGATCCCCGCGAGACGCGCGACGCGCTGCTGGCCTCCTTGCAGCGCGGCCTGTCCAGCCGGCAGGCCGCCGCGGAACCGGTGGCGCGCACCGTCATCATGCCCTAAGCCCCTTGGCGCGAGCGTGCGTGTTTGCGCACGACACGCCGGGGTAGCGCGTCATTTTGCGCACGCTCGCGGGGTTAGGCGCTCGCCCGATACGCCGCCACCACGGGCTCGAGCTCGTCGGGCGTCGCGCCGTGCATGATCACCGCGTCGGCCCCAAAGTCGAATTCTTTGCGGATGCGCTCGGCGCACTGGTCGGCCGAGCCCGTGGCCGAGGGCTCCAGCCATTCGTCGGGAATCAGGGTCGCGATGTGCTCGATCTGCTCCGGCGTGGCCTTGTGATCGATCCCGCCCGCGATCGACGTCACCACCGGGTCTTCCCGAAAGCGTTGCAGCACGGCGGGATCCCAGTCGTTGGTGCGCACCAGCAGGTCGCCGTACCCCTGCAGGTAGGTGGCCAGGCGCGCGACGGTCTTCTTCAGCCGCAGCCGTTCGGGAAGGTGATCGCCGACGGTGGCGAAGCATGACCACACCCGCACGCCGTCGGGGTCGCGGCCGGCCTTTTCCGCGGCCGACTTGACCGCCTTGACGCTGCGCTGCAACGTCTCGGGGGTGAAGTAGGTGTGCAAGATGACGTCGTCGAAAACCCTGCCGCCGAGCGCCAGCGTGTTGGGCCCGAAGGCGACCAACGCCAGGCGAATGTCCTCGTCGAAGTCCGGGTCGAGGAACAGGATGGGGTATTTGCCCATCGGGCCGTCGTGGTTGAAGATCAGCTCGCCGTGCCAGAGCCGGCGCATGACCTGGGCCCAGTCCTCCATCTGCGCGGTCGTCACGGCCGGGATGCCGAACGCGCCGTAGATGGCGGCGATGCCGCGGCCGATGCCGAGCGTGAACCGCCCGCCCGACAACCGATGCATGGTAGTCGCCCACGATCCCGTGATCAGCGGATGGCGGGTGTTGTGATTGGTTGCGGCCGTGGCGATCTGCATCCGGGTGGTCACCGCGCACGCCGCCCCGACGAGCGAGGACGCTTCCTTGACGTTCCAGCGCTCGGAGATGAAAGCGGTGCCGAGGCCCAATTCCTCGCCGCGGCGGGCCTCGTCCATCAGGGTCGCCGGCCCCTCGCCGCCGGCGCCGGCCAGCAGGTAGTACCCCAGCTCGTCAAGTGCGCGCTCGCTCAATTCCAAACCCCTTGCTTGTAACCGCAATTCCAGACCTCGATGATCTTGCCGGCGACCACGCGGAACACCTCGATGCTCGCCACGTTGAGTTTCGTGCCGTCCTTGGTGGTCATGGTCGAGTCGTAGACGATCGCGACGTGCTCGCCGTCGTCGCCGGAGACCACGACGTTCAGGTCGAAGCGCAACGTGTCAAACAGTTTCCACACGTCGGCGATCCGCTGCACCGCCTGCGCGTGGGTCAGCGTGTGCGCCTGGCCGACCTCGTGCCGAATCACGGTGTCGGCGAACAACTCCCCGGCCAGCTCGAGGTCGCGCTCGTTCCAGACCACCAGGTTGTAGAGCTCCACCACCTCGCGAGCGCTCCGCGTGGCCGCCGTCACCCCGCCACCTCACCCAGGAAGCGCTCGGTCACCTGGAGCACGCGCCGGGAGAAGATGTGTCCGACGTGGCCGCCGTCGTACCAATACAGCTGCCCGCCCCAGCGTTCCTGCAACGCTTCGGCGGGCTCGCGCATCGCCATGCGGTCATGCCAGGCCCCGACGATGAGCCGGCGCTGCGGGGGCGGGGCCGGCTCGACGCGCAGCGGATCGATCACCGAGGTCAGCTTCGAGACCTCCGGCGAACCGAGCAGCTCGCGGAACCCCGCGCGGGAGTGCCCAAAGCGCCCGAGGTGTCGTGCGATCATCGCGTTGAGCCCCAGGATCGGGGTGTACAGCGCCACCGCGTCGACCTCCCGCTCGAGGTGGGAAACCAGCGCGGCCACCGGGGTGCCCATCGAAATCCCTGCGACCACAACGGCGGTGGCCTGCGGCTGAACCCAGCGCACCACCGCGCGGACCTCCGACACCGCCCGCATCATGCCCGCGACGTTGCCCAGCGGATCCACGTCCGGGTAGGCCGGCCATTCGCCGCGCCGGCAGCCGTGGCCGGGCTGCACCGGCATGGCGACGTTGAACCCCAGGCCGTGATGGATCCGGCCGATGCGGGACAACAACAGGTCCTCGGTGCCGCCCTGACCGGCGCCGTGGACCCAGACCAGCCACGGCCGCGGGGCGCCCCGGTGCCGGCACACGTGCACCACCGCGCGCGCCGGGCCGCCCAGCCCGTCGGCCTCCAGCGTGGCCGGCAGGTTCGGATCGTGTTCGAACTTCATCCGCTCGTATGCCAGGCCGGCGATCCGCCGCCGCCGCACCGAGGTTGGGCGCAACGGTTCGGGTTCGGCGTGTGCCCCGTCGATGCCCAGCGCCGATAATTCCTCGGCCGCCGCGATGCACCCGTCCAGCGGCCGCACCGCAGGGGGGCTCGCGTTCAACAGCGAAAAGCCGCTCAGCACAAGCTCGTCCAGCAGAACCTCACCGAATTGCCGCACCCCCCGCGGCGACACCGGGGCCCAGCCGGTCGATTCGTTGAGGCCGGCCACGGTGCGCGGCAGCAGCATGCCCAGCTCGCGGCTGATGTCGAGTGCGCGACGCAGCATTACGCCAGCTTGAAGCCGGTGTAGCCGCCGGCCGCGATTTCGTCGCAGCGGCGGCGGTATTCGGGGATTCCGCCGGTATAGCCCATATACATCCGTTTCTTGCCGGGCACGTTGCCACCGTTGTACCAGGAGTTGCACGACGGGTGCATCAGCACCGTCGGCGCGACGAGCGCGGTGGCGTGGTCGATCCACTCCTGCTGAGCCGCGCCCAGCGCCTCGATGGTGCGGATCCCGTTGCCGCGCAGGTAGCTAATGCAGTCGCCGATCCACTCCACGTGTTGCTCGAGCGCGGCCACGAAGTTGGTGGTCGCGCTCGGGCTGCCCGGGCCCTGGATCATGAACAGGTTCGGAAATCCCGCCACCGCCAGACCGAGGTACGACAGCGGGCCCTCGGTGGCCCAGAACTCGGCGAGCGACATCGCGTCACGGCCCCGGACATCGATGCGGCTGAGCGCGCCCGTCATGGCGTCAAAGCCGGTGGCATAGACGATCACGTCGAGGTCGTACGACCCGTGCTCGGTGCGGATGCCGGTCGCCGTGACCTCGCGGATCGGGGACTTGCGCAAGTCCACGAGCGTGACGTTGTCGCGGTTGAAGGTCTGGTAGTAGCCGTAGTCGATGATGGGGCGCTTGCAGGCGAAGGGATGCTCCGGCACCAGGGCGGCGGCCGTGTCCGGGTCCTCGACGATGCGGGCCACCGCCTCCCCGTAGAGTTTGGCGGCCATTCGGTTGGCGTCGATATCGAAGAAGACGTCGCCCCAGTTCAGCGCGCCCATCACCCCGCTGTGCTCGATGGCGCGCAGTTGCTCGTCGCGGGTCGCCGACTTCAGTGGCGGCCTGCCCAGCATCTCGAACAGCACCGAGAAGGCGCTCAGCCGCGCCGCGCCGATCGGGTGGGCCCGTTGCGCCGCCCTGATCTCGTCGTAGCGAGCCTTCATCTCGTCCAGTTCGCCTGGCTCGAACTGCCGCACCTCCCAGGGCAAGGTGTATGCCGGCGAACGCTGGAACACACAGAGCCGCAAAGCCTCCCGCGCCACGACGGGTATCAGCTGGACACCGGTCGAGCCGGTGCCGATGACGCCGACGCGCTTGCCGGTCAGATCGCAGCCCTCCTTGGGCCAGCGGCTGGTGAACAGCGACGTTCCCGTAAAGGTGTCCATTCCGGGGATGTCGGGTTCCAGCGGCACCGAGAGGATGCCGGTCGCGGCGATGACGAATGGGGCCCGCAACGACTCGCCCGCCGCGGTCCGCACCACCCAGGCCCCGGCATCCTCGTCGAAGGTCATCGCGACGACCTCGGTGTGGAACTGGATGTCGCGGCGAAGCTCCAGCCGGTCGGCGACGAAGTTCAGGTAGGCCTCGATTTCGGGCTGAGCCGGCATCGACTCCGTCCACACCCATTCCCGCTGAATCTCGTCGGAGAAGCTGTAGGAGTACTCGATGCTTTCGATGTCACATCGCGCGCCCGGGTATCGGTTGAACAGCCAGGTGCCGCCGACGTTTTCGGCCCTCTCGAGCACCCGGGCCCTCACGCCCAGCTGCCGCAGCCGGTGCAGCATGTACAGGCCGGACAAGCCGGCGCCGATGACCAGGGCGTCGAAGTGCGCGTCCCGTCCACGCATAGAGCAGCTCCTTGCCCCGAACCGGCCGAACTGCTGAAATCTATACTGTAACCGATTTAGTATCAATGAGTGCGGGAGGCGACGGCGTGAAAGTGCCCTTTACCTGGAAGGTAACCGGGTGGTTCATGGTCGGATGGTCGCCGGAATTCCCGATCGGCGAGGCGCGGCCGCTGCACTATTTCGGCGAGGATCTGGTGGCCTACCGCGACGAGCGGGGCGAGTTGCACGTCCTGGAAGCGCACTGCAAACACCTCGGCGCCCACATCGGCCACGGCGGCAAGGTGGTGGGCGACTGCGTCGAGTGCCCGTTCCACGGGTGGCGCTGGGGTCCCGACGGCAGCAATCGCTTCATCCCCTACCAGCCCGAGCGCCCCAACCGCGCGCTGCGGATGCGGGTGTACCCGGTGCGCGAGCAGTACGACTGCGTGTTCGTCTGGCACCAGCCGGACGGCAAGGAGCCGCAGTGGGAGATGCCGGACATCTTCAGGAAGTTCCCGCAATTCGAGACGGACCCGGCGGCCTATTACCGCGCGTACCCGGAGTTCTCCCGGCGCGCGGAGCGCGAGCCGGTGCATCCCCAGATCGTGGCGGAGAACGCCCCCGACAGCGCCCATTTCGAGTACGTGCACCACGCCACCGTGACGCCGCGGGTGCTGGACTGGAAGATCGTCGACCGCGAATGGCGATTCGTCGCGGGCTGGCCGGACGCGCGCAGCGACAACCCCGAGGACCTGGCGTTGCGCTTCCACAGCCACCTGTTTGGCCTCGGCGGGGCGATCAGCGTCTTCGAGGGCGCGCAGAACCATCGGCTGATCTTTGCCTGCACGCCGGTCGACGACGAGTGTTCGGACCTGTTCTATTCGATTTGGTGGCCGCGCGTCCCCGGCGACTCTTCCGACGTGCCGCAGGGTGAGCTGCGCGAGCTCATCGAAAAGCAGTTCCTGTCCACCGTCTTCGACGATCTGCGAATCTGGCGCTACCAGAAGTACGTCGAGCATCCGGCGCTGTCCAAGGTGGACGCGAAAGGGTATATGGCACTGCGCAAATGGGCGACCCAGTTTTACGAAGTACCGGCATGACCGCGCCACTCGAGGACCTCGCGGCCCCCAAGCACACCGCGATCGTCACCCAGGAGTGCCAGGGCGCGGTGATGGGCCCGAACGCCGGCCTGGGGATGCTGGCCGCCGAGGCGCGCCGAGTCGCCCTGCCGAACATCGTGCGGCTGTTGCCCGCGGCCCGGGCGGCCGGGGTGCACGTCGTGCACTGCCTGGTGCGGCGACGCCCCGACGGGCTCGGCTCCAACCACAACGCCAAGATCTTCAGCCTGGGCCGGGGCCCCGAAAAAGGTCTGGTCGACATCACCCCCGGCACTCCCGGAGCCGCGCTGCTGCCCGAATTGGGCCCCGAGCCAACCGATTTGGTCCTGAGCCGCTGGCACGGCGTCGGGCCGATGGGGGGCACCGACCTGGACGCCGTGCTGCGCAACCTCGGGGTGTCCACCATCGTCGTGGTGGGCGTTTCGCTGAATATCGCGATCCCCAACGTCGTCATGGATGCGGTCAACGCGGCCTACCGCGTCGTCGTGCCCAACGACGCCGTCGCCGGCGTGCCCGCCGACTACGGCGCCGCCGTCATCGCCAACACGCTGTCGTTGCTCGCGACCATCACCACCACCGACGACCTGCTTCGGGCGTGGGCGCGCCCATGAGCGAGACAGCGCCCGGAGTCCGCGGCGGCTTCCCCCAGATCAAGCCGGCCGAGCACGCACCCGCCGGGCTGGGCCGATTCGTCGCCGCGATGCGCCGCCTGCAGGATCTCGCCGTCTGCACCGACAGCTCGAGCTGGGACGCCGCGGCCGAACACGTCGAACGGGCGTGCGCGGTGCTGGACGGGCATCAGGTTCCCGAAGGCGTCGCGCCGGGCGGGCGGGTCCTCGAGCTGCCCGGGCTGGGGCACCCGTTGCTCCCGCCATGGCTGGTCACCGACTCCGGGCCGGACGGCGTCAACATGGATGGGTACTTCTCCCGCGCCCACGTGGGCGGGAACAACGCCGTGCACGGCGGGATGATCCCCCTCTTCTACGACTGGCTGTTCGGGATGGTCGTCTCGACCGCGGGCTGCCCGCCAACCCGCACCGCCTTCCTACACGTCGACTACCGCAACGTCACCCCGATCGACGAGCCGTTGACCGCCCGGGGCCGAATCGCAGGCGTCGACGGCAGGAAATTCTTTGTTGCCGCTAGCATGACCGCTGCCGACGGCACACTGCTCAGCGAAGCCAACGGCCTGATGGTCCGCTTGCTACCCCACCAGCCGTGAGAGGCACGATGTCCGAAACCACAACGCAATTCACCGTGCCCGAGGTCGCCAAGGCCGTCACCGCCGCGATTCCCGACCGCGACCTGGTGATCCAGGGCGACCGGCGCTACAGCTACGCGCAGATCCTCGAGCGGGCGCACCGGCTCGCCGCCTACCTGCACAAGCGGGGGCTGGGTTGCCACACCGAGCGTTCGGGCCTCGCCGGCCACGAGGTCGGCCAGGACCTGCTCGGCCTGTACGCCTACAACGGCAACGAGTTCGTGGAGGGGTTGCTGGGCAGCTTCCAGGCGCGGGTCGCGCCGTTCAACGTCAACTTCCGCTATGTCAAAAGTGAGCTGCAATACCTGCTGGCGGATTCCGGGGCCACCGCCCTGATCTACCACGCGGCGTTTGCGCCGCGCGTCGCCGAAATCCTGCCGGACCTGCCGCAGCTGCGCGTCCTGATTCAGATCGCCGACGACTCGGGCAACGACTTGATCTACGGCGCGGTGGATTACGAGGCCGCCCTGGCATCCAGCCCGCCGCAACCACCGCCCGTGGAGCACTCGCCCGACGACCTCTACGTGCTCTACACGGGCGGCACGACGGGGATGCCGAAGGGGGTGCTGTGGCGCCAGCACGACATCTTCATGACGTCCTTCGGCGGGCGAAACCTCATGACCGGTGAGCCGTCCGCGTCGGTCGACGAGATCGTGGCCAGGGTGAGCGCGGGGCCCGGCGCCAAGTTGCTCATCCTGCCGCCACTGATCCACGGGGCGGCGCAGTGGAGCGTGATGACCGCGATCACCACGGGGCAGTCCATCGTCTTCCCTTCGGTCGTCGATCATTTGGACGCCGACGACGTCGTGCGCACCATCGAACGTGAGCGGGTGCCGGTGGTGACGGTGGTCGGGGACGCGATGGCGCGACCGCTGGTCGCCGCCATCGAGAAGGGTATCGCCGACGTGTCGTCGTTGGCCGTGGTCGCCAACGGCGGCGCCCTGCTGACCCCGTTCGTCAAGCAACGCCTGATCGAGGTGCTGCCGAACGCCGTCGTCGTCGACGGTGTCGGATCGTCGGAGACGGGGGCGCAGATGCATCACATGTCCGCCCCGGGCGCGGTGTCGACCGGCACCTTCAACGCCGGACCTGACACCTTCGTGGCGGCCGAGGACATGAGCGCGATCCTGGCACCGGGCCACGAGGGCATGGGGTGGCTCGCGCAGCGCGGCTATGTTCCGTTGGGCTACAAGGGCGATGCGGCCAAGACGGCCAAGACTTTTCCGGTGATCGACGGCGTGCGGTACGCCGTCCCCGGCGACCGCGCGCGCCACCGCGCCGACGGCGCCATCGAATTGCTGGGCCGCGATTCGGTGACGATCAATTCCGGTGGGGAAAAGATCTTCGTCGAGGAGGTCGAGACCGCGATCGCGTCGCATCCCGCGGTTGCCGACGTCGTGGTCGCCGGGCGGCCCAGCGAACGCTGGGGCCAGGAGGTGGTGGCCATCGTCGCGTTCGCCGAGGGCGCGAGTGCCGACGCCGAGGAGCTGGTCACCCACGCCGCAAAGTCGTTGGCGCGCTACAAGCTTCCCAAGGCGGTCGTCTTCCGTCCGGTGATCGAGCGCAGCCCGTCGGGCAAGGCCGACTACCGGTGGGCGCGCGAGCAGGCGGTGAACGGCTGAGGATGCCGGTGCTGCAGAAGGACGAGACGCTGACGGCCTCGACCGAGGTTCGGGCGTCGCCGGAGCAGGTCTACGCCGTCGTCTCCGACGTCACGCGAAGCCCCGAGTGGAGCCCGGAAACAACGCGCGCGGAGTGGTTGGCGGCGGACCGTTTTCGGGCGTGGAATCGCCGGCGGCTCGGCCGCTGGAAGACCGTGGCCAACGTGGTCGAAGCGGAGCCCGGACACAGGTTCTCGTTCGTCGTCCAGGCGATGGGAGGCGACTGGACGCAGTGGACGTACCTCATCGAACCCGGCAGCGCCGCCGGCACCACGCGCCTCACGGAAACTTTCCGGATGTGCGTTCCGCTGCCGTTCGGCGTCGTGGTTTTCGAACATCTCTGCTTGTTCGTCCGGGACCGCCGCGCGGATCTGCAGCGGAACATCGATGCCTCGGTGGACCGGATCCGGGCGATCGTCGAGGCGGGAGCGGACGCGTGAGATACCAAGACCGTGTCGCCGTCGTCACCGGCGCCGGCTCCGGCATCGGGCGCGCCTTGACGCTCGCGTTGAGCCACGCCGGCGCACACGTCGCGGCGTCCGACATCGACCCGAAGAATCTGGCCGAAACCCAAACGGTCTGCCCGCCCGGCACGGTGACGACGTACCACGTCGACGTCGCCGACCGGGACGCGATGCTCGCCTACGCCAGCCAGGTGCGCCGCGACTTGGGGTCGGCCTCGATGGTGTTCAACAACGCCGGCGTCGACCTGTTCGCCAGCGTTGTGGACATGTCCTGGGCGGACTTTGACTGGCTCGTCGGCATCAACATCGGCGGCGTCGTCAACGGGACCAAGGCCTTCCTGCCGCAGCTCATCGAGTCGGGTTTACCCGGGCGCCCGGCGCGGTTGGTCAACCTGTCCAGCGCCTTCGGTCTCATCGCGATTCCGTACCAGGGGGCCTACAGCACTTCGAACTTCGCGGTGCGCGGCTTCACCGAGGCGCTGCGCCAGGAGATGATCATCGAACGCCATCCGGTGACGGTGCATTGTGTCCACCCCGGTGTGGTGCGCACCAACTTCGGGGCGAACATGCGCACCGCGGCCACCGAGGATCCCGACCTGGCGGCGAAACTTTTCGGACGCGCGGCGCTCACTTCTCCCGAAAAGGCCGCCCGGGTAATCCTCCGGGGAGCCGAGAAGAACCGGGCCAGGATCCTCATCGGGCCCGACGGGCGCGCCATGGCGGCGATGCCCCGCGTGCTGGGTGTGGGATACGCCGCCCTGCTGGCCCGCGCCGCAAGGCTGACGCGCTAGCCGCCGGTTGAACCGCCCTCGGCCGTGCCCATATTGTCTACTGTAAGAATTACAGTACGATCTTGCGCAAGGACCGCACGTTCCTGCTGAAGATGCTGGAGATCCAGGTGACGACCAACGTCCACACCGGCCACGAGACCGTCAGCCTTCGCGACCCCTACCCTTTCTTCGCCCATAAGCGCCGGCAGGCCGGTGTGTTCCCCGGCACCGTCATGGATTACTCGAAGACGCCGGAGTCGCTGATGCCCAAGCGCGAGTACTCCGCGGTGTCGTTCGACGCGGTGAACACGGTGTTCCGCGATGGCCGGGTATTCAGCTCCGCACCGTACGACAAAACGATCGGCTTGTTCATGGGGCCGACCATTCTGGCGATGGAGGGCAAGAAGCACCGCGACCACCGCAACCTGGTGTCGGCGGCGTTCAAGTCCAAGGCGCTGGCCCGGTGGGAGCCCGCCGTCGTGCGGCCGATCTGCAACGCGTTGATCGACGAGTTCGTCGACACCGGCGAGGCCGATCTGGTCCGCCAGTTCACCTTCGAATTTCCCACTCGGGTCATCGCCGAACTGCTGGGGCTGCCGGCCGCAGACCTGCCGATGTTCCGCCAGCGCGCCGTGGAATTGATCAGCTACCACGTCAACTACGAGCGGGCCTTCGAGGCGTCGGCCGCGCTGAAGGATTACTTCGTCGAGCAGATCGAGCAACGCAAGTCCAAGCCCACCGAGGACATCATCGGCGACCTGGTCAGCGCCGAGATCGATGGCGAAAAGCTCAGCGACGAGGCGATTTACTCCTTCCTGCGCCTGCTGCTGCCCGCCGGTTTGGAGACCACGTACCGGTCGTCGGGAAACCTGCTGTTTCTGCTGCTCACCCATCCCGAACAGTTCGCGGCGGTGCGGTCCGACCGACAGCTGATCGGCCAGGCGATCGAGGAGGGGCTGCGCTACGAGACGCCGCTGACGACCGTGCAGCGGTTCACCACGGAGGACACCGCACTCGAGGGGGTCGAGATTCCGGCGCGCGCCGTCATCGGGGTGTGCATCGGTTCGGCGAATCGCGACGAGCGCCGCTGGGAACGCCCGGAGGAATTCGACATCTTCCGCAAGCACCTGCCGCACATCTCCTTCGCCGCCGGTGAGCACACGTGTTTGGGTCTTCACCTGGCGCGGCTGGAAACCCGGGTCGCGCTCGAATGCCTGCTGAACCGCCTGACCAACCTCAGGCTGCTGACCGACGATGACCCACACATTCACGGGCAGCCCTTCCGTTCGCCCACCGCGCTTCCGGTGACGTTCGACGCACAGTAGGGTCCGGGAATGATCAAGGTAATGGCGGGCTTTCGGGTCCTCGAGCTTGCCCAGTTCACATTCGTCCCGGCGGCGGGCGCGATCCTCGCCGATTGGGGCGCGGACGTCATCAAGGTCGAACACCCGGTGCGCGGCGACACCCAACGCGGCTTCCTCAATATGGGTGGCATTCAGGTCGATCCGGAGCGGCACCCGCTGATGGAGCATCCCAACCGCGGCAAGCGCAGCGTCGGGATCGACGTGTCCACGCCCGGTGGGCAGGAAGTGATCTACGAACTGGCCAAGGCCTCCGACGTGTTCCTGACCAACTACATGCCCGCGGTGCGGCAGAAGCACAAGTTCGACGTGGAACACATCCGCGCGGTGAACCCGAACATCGTCTATGCCCGCGGTTCGGCGTACGGCGACAAGGGACCCGAACGCGACGTCGGTGGCTACGACGGGACCGTGTTCTGGACGCGCAGCGGCATCGGTTACGCGCTGACGCCGGAGGAGTTGGGCGGCGCACTGGGACAGGGCATTCCCGCGTTCGGCGATTCCATCGGTGGCATGTTCATCGCCGGCGGCATCTCGGCCGCGTTGCTGCACCGCGAGCGCACCGGCGAGGCCGTCGAAATGGATGTGTCGCTGCTGAGCACGGCCTGGTGGGCGGCGGGCGCCAGCGTGACGCAGGGCATGGAGACCGGCGAGGTGATGCGAACGCCCATGCCCGGTTCCGGCGCGCCGTCGGTGAATCCCTTCATGGGCAACTACGAGACCTCCGACGGCGGCACCATCAACCTGTGCATCATCAGCCCGACCGGCTTGATCCGCGACACCTTCGAGCACCTCGGCATCCCCGAGGCCGCCGACGATCCGCGCTTCTCCGACGTGCTCCCCTTGATCCAAAACGCCGACGCCGCCGCCGAGCTGATCGCGAAGGCCTTCGCCGGCAAGCCCTTTGAGTACTGGCGCCAGCACCTCAAGACGATGAAAGGCCAGTGGGCGCCCTTCCAGAGCCTCCTCGATCTGGTCGACGACGAACAGGCCCTCGCCAACGACATGATCGCCGAGGTCGAGGTCGCCAGCGGCGGGAAGCCGTTCCGGGTCGTCCGCGGCCCGGTCCAGTTCAACCACGAGCCGCTGGTGACAACCCGTGCCCCGCAGGCCTCCGAGCACACCGAAATCGTCCTGATGGAGCTCGGCATGGACTGGGACCGTATCGCCGAACTCAAGGACGCGGGGGCCATCGCTTGACCGACGCCTACTACGAGCTTGCCGATCCAGACGATCCACTCGGCGAGAGGTTCAGCGCTTCGGATCACGTCATCAGTACCTGGTCGCCGACGATGCAGAACGCCGCACCCGTGTCGGCCCTGCTGGTGCGCGCCCTGGAACGCTGCTCGCCACGGCACGACGCCCGGCTGAGCCGCGTCGTCGTCGACCTCCTCGGCCCGGTCCCGGTGGCCGGGCCGCTGTGGGTGCGCGCCCGCATCGAGCGCCCGGGCACCAAGATCGAGCTGCTGAACGCGCAGCTGCGGGCGCCCGGCCCCGACGGGCGGCCCCGACCGGTCGCCACCGCGATAGCGTGGCGATTCCAGGCGGGTGACGCGGCCGAGCTGTTCTTCACCCCATCTCCCCCGCTGCGACCCCTCGGCGAAGGGCGGGTCCGCCATCCCGACAACGACGCGAACCAGACCTACATCCAGAGCCTGGATTGGCGCTGGCTGAACGACATTCTCAACGATGTGCCCGGGGAGTGCTGGGCCAGACCGATCGTCGACCTCGTCCAGGGCGAGTCGATGACCCCGATGCAGCGCCTGTTCGCGGTGGCCGACATCGCCAACGGCATGGGCAGCCGCCTCAGCGTCGCCGAATGGTTGTTCCTCAACACCGACCTCACCGTGCACATACACCGCGTCCCGGACGGGGAATGGGTCGGCGTCAGAGCCGAAAACCACTACGGCCGAGACGGAGTCGGCGTCTCCATCGCCACGCTTTTCGACGAGCACGGGGCGGTGGCCGCCCTTCAGCAGGCACAGCTGGTGCGCCGCCGTTAGCGCCGCCCGAGACAAGGAGAGACAGATGACGAACGACGTCGCGATCATCGGGGTGGGTCTGCACCCGTTCGGCCGCTTCGAGGGCAAGTCGGCGATGCAGATGGGCGTCGACGCGATCTTCGCCGCCATCGCCGACGCCGGCGTCGCGTGGCAGGACATCCAATTCGCCACCGGTGGCAGCTGGACGGTGGCCAACCCCGACGCGATCGTCGGCATGGTCGGCCTCACCGGCATCCCGTTCACCAACGTGTTCAACGCGTGCGCGACCGCGGCCAGCGCGGTCAAGGCCTGTGCCGACGGAATCCGCCTGGGCGACTACGACGTCGGCATCGCCATCGGCCTGGACAAGCACCCGCGCGGGGCTTTCACCGAAGACCCGGCGCTGGTGGGCATGCCGAGCTGGTATGCCGAGAACGGGCAGTACCTCACCACCAAGTTCTTCGGCATGAAGGCGAACCGGTATCTGCACGAGCACAACATCCCTGCCGAGACGCTCGCCAAGGTCGCCGCGAAGAACTTCCGTAACGGTTCGCTGAACCCGAACGCATTCCGGCGCAAGGCAATTCCGGAGGACCAGATCCTGAGTTCGCCGGTGCTCAACTACCCGCTGACCCAGTACATGTTCTGCGCGCCCGACGAGGGCGCCGCGGCCGCGGTGATGTGCAGGGCCGATATCGCGCACCGCTACACCGCCAAGCCCGTCTACCTGCGGGCGGTGGAGGTCCGCACCCGCCGCTACGGCGCGTACGAGGTGAACACCACCTTCGCGCCGGTCGACGAGGACGTCGCGCCGACCGTGTACGCCGCGCGGGCCGCCTTCGAGAAGGCCGGCGTGGCGCCCGACGACGTCGACGTGATCCAGCTGCAGGACACCGACGCGGGCGCCGAGATCATCCACATGGCCGAGTGCGGGTTCTGCGCGCACGGTGATCAGCAGAAGCTGCTGGCCGACGGCGCCACCGAGATCGGCGGCGCCATGCCGGTCAACACCGATGGCGGGCTGATCGCCAACGGCGAGCCGATCGGCGCCTCGGGACTGCGCCAGATTCACGAAATCGTCCGCCAGCTCCGCGGCGAGGCGGGCGACCGGCAGGTGCCCGGCGATCCGAAGGTCGGCTTCACCCAGCTGTACGGGGCGCCCGGCACCGCCGCCGCGACGATCCTGACGACCTGAGGTTCGGCGCCGCTGTAACTTTCGTCCGGCCCGTCTCGTCGTAGCGGCGAACGGGAGGAGTTCTCATGCACATCGTGATCTTCGGTGCGAACGGATCGACCGGGCGGCTGCTCACCCGTCGCGTCCTCGACTCGGGCCACTCGGCCGTCGCGGTGACCCGGCGACCCGACGAGTTCCCCGGCACCGATCCGGGGCTGAGGGTCGTCGGCGCGGACGTGCGCCGCGGCGGCCTCGCCGGCATTGTCGCCGGCGCCGACGCCGTGCTGTCCACGCTCGGGGTGCCGTTCACCCGCGGGCCGGTCGACACGTATTCGGTCGGCACCCGCAACATCGTCAACGCGATGCGGGAGGCGGCCGCCAACCGGCTTGTCGTGGTAAGCAGCACCGGCGCCCACCCCGCCCGCGGGCGACGGCACACACCGGCGGCGCTGCGGCTGTTCGAGCCGATCATCGCCCGCACCATCGGCAAGACCGTCTATGACGACATCCGGCGGATGGAGGCGGTGGTCCGAGAAAGCGGCCTGGCCTGGACGATCGTGCGGCCGTCGGGCCTGTTCGACCTGCCTCGGGTGACGAATTATGTTGCGGGAGAGGTCGAACCGGTGGGCGCGTTCACGGCCCGCATCGACCTGGCGGACTACCTCGTCAAGATCGTCCAGGACGGTGCGGCGCACCGAAAGACCGTTGTCGTCTCGACAACGGAGCACACACCGACGGTGTGGGAAATGATCCGGCGCGAGGCGTTCCAGGGCGACGCCGAACCTCGTTCGGCGAACAATCGAACAGCGGCCGGTAACATTTAACCTCCCCGAGGGAAACGAGACTCCGAATCTCGTCGGCTGCGCTCGTAGCGCTATCGCGGAAAGCCGGGCTCACGAGCCGAGAGCAGGAGTTGCGTTGGCCACACACGAATTTCCGCAGCAGCAGGTACCGGTGCCCGGCCCGGCGGCCACCCTCATCGCTCGCCCGATTCCCGCACCGCGACCTCGAGCACCCGGTCGGCGCCGTCGACGGCAAAGACATTGCCGCGGTGGTCCACCGCCACACCCCACGAGCGGTCGAGGCCGTTGAACGGCAGCACCGTAACGGTGTTCGAATGCGCGGCCAGCTTCAGCACCCGGCCGTCGCCGGCCCGCCCCGTCGTCATGAGGAAGGCGCACGGCCCCTCGCGCGGTTCGCATTGATCGTGGAAGTCGGTGACGTAGACGTTGCCCGAGGTGTCGACGGCCACGCCATCCGGCGCCTCGAGTCCGGGCACCGCCCGCACCGTCGGGCCGTTCGCCCCCGCCGCGAGCTCCACGACCTGCTTGGCGCCGCGGTCGACGACGTACACGTTGCCCCCGTTGTCCACCGCGATACCGGCGACATTCTCGAAATGGGCCAACGGCAGCGCGACCGGCGCGCTTGCCCCGGCCGCCAGTTTCCACACCCGGTTTTGGTGGTGATCGGTGACGTAGACGTTGCCCGCGGTGTCGACGGCCACCGCCGCTGGTTCCTTCAGGTCGGGAAACGGCAGGCGGATCGGGGCGCTCGCGCCGGGCGGCATTTTCCACACCCGCGGGTCGTTCTCGACGGCGAGTTTATGGTTGTCCTCTTCGGTGACGTAGAGGTTGCCCGCGGCGTCCACCGCCACCGCGTCGGCGGACTGGAGACCGGGGAAACGCAGCTCGGTCGGGGCGCTCGCCCCGGGCGCCAACCTCAGCACGTGCGTGCCGTCGACGACGTAGAGGGTGCCCGCGGCGTCCACCGCCGCGCCCCGCGGGCGACTTACATTGCTGAAGGGCATGATGGTTCGGCTGCCATCCCCCGCCGCCAGCTTGATCACCGGACCATTGCTGGCGTCCGTCACGTACAACGCGCCGGCGGCATCCACCGCCAGGCCGAACGGGCCGCCGAGATGCGGGGATGGCAACTCGACTTGTGTGCTCGAACCCGCGGGCAGCGCCCACACCTTTTGGCCGGTTTTGTCCGAGACGTAGACGGTGCCCTTGGCGTCGACCGCGACACCGCTCGGTCCCCTGAGGCCGGTGAAGGGCAACACGTCCGGGACGCTCTGCCCCGCCACAAGTTTCAGCACCCGGGTGCCGTGATGGTCGTCGGCGACGTAGAGGTCGCCTGCGGTGTCCACCGCCACGCCCATGGGGTGCGTCGGGCCGGAGAGGGGTAGCTCGGTCGGCGCGTTCGCTCCCGCCGCCAGTTCCAGCACCCGGCCGCCGTTGTAGTCCGCGACGTAGAGGTTCCCCGCGGCATCCACCGCCACGCCCATGGGGTCCTTGAGCCCGGTAAACGGCAGCACGATCGGGGTGCTCGAACCCGCCGTCAGCTCCAGGACACGGCCGTTGCCTCCGTCGGTGACGTACAGGTTGCCCCCGGTGCCGACTGCCACCCCGCCGGGGTGCTTGATGTCGTTGAACGGCAGGGGGGTTGGGACGGTCGCGCCCGCAGCCAGCTTCCACACCGTGTCGGTGTCGTAATCGGCGACGTAAGAGTTGCCCGCGGTGTCCACGGTCACCGCGACAGGGATGTGCAGCCGGACGAAGGGCAGTGCGACCTGAGCCGAGTAGGACACGGTGTGCGTCTGCGCTGGCCGGTGCGCCGTTACGGCGAAAATGCTTACCGCCGCGGCGATGCCGACGACGACCAGCAGGCCCGCGGCGAGCGCGATCCTCCTCCGTCGGCTCAACCGCCGAACGGGTGGCGAAGTCTCGGTCATGGCGATGTCCTTTCGTGCCCGGTCGGGCCGAACGTTATCGCCGAATCCTTGCGCGATTCTTGTGTGGCCCGGCTACCGGAACGAAAGCGCCGCCAACGGCTCGTCAGGAGGCTTTCGGTGGTGAGTAATTCGGCTTCCCAAGCCCAAGGGTGTACTGGCCGATCATGTTGCGGAACACCTCCAGCGTGCCGCCGTAGATGCCCACCAGCGGAGCGAACCGGAAGGCATACTCGGAGCTGCCGTCGTCGGCGGCGCCCTCGGTGCCATACGGCAGCGTCGACGCGGCCCCGAGGATGTCCATCAGGTCCGGGGAGATGTCCCGCATCGTTTGCGCGATCGCGACCCGGCCGTAGATGCTCGGCGACGACAGCGCGGCTTCCAACCGGGCGGCGCTGCGGCCCAGCCGGTATGCGACCGAGTTGTCGTCGATCAGCCGGCGCCCGTCGGGGCCGGGCCGGGTCACGGACGCCGCCGCGTTGTCGACGGCCGCGGCCAGGGATCCGGCCTGGTGCATCATGATTGACGTGTCCTGGAGCCCGTCGGGGGCCGCCGCAACCGCACCGTGCTCGACGTTGAGCGGCTCGCGCAACACCGTCCAGCCGGCGTTCACGTCGCCCAGCCGGTACTTGTCGTCGACGCGAACGTCGCTGTAGTAGACGATGTTGGTCCGGTCGCCGTCCACCGTGCGAAGCCCCTGGATTTCGATGCCCGGCGAATCCAGCGGGACCAGAAACATGGTCAGGCTCTTGTGCTTCGGCGCATCCGGGGCGGTGTTGGTGATCAGAAACACGTACTGGCAGTTGTGCGCCCCGGTGGTGAACATCTTGGAGCCGTTGATAATCCACGCGTCACCGTCGCGCACCGCGCGGGTCTTGCAAGTGGCGATGTCGGAGCCACCCTCGGGCTCGGTGTAGCCGAGGCACAGCCGCACCTCGCCGCTGAAAACCCTCGGCAACACCTCGTCGCGCACCTCCGGTGACCCGAACTTCTGGACCGAGCGCGCCACCATGGCGGTGGTCCCCCAGGTCACCCAGGGCACGTGCACCCGCCGCTTTTCCAGTTCCCAGATGCGGCGCCGGAGCCGGCTGAATCCACCCTCGGATTCCGGCTTCCACTCGGCCTCCAGATAGCCCGCGGCGCCGAACTTCAGGTGCAGGCCTTCGTCGAAGTTGTCGCCCGTCTCACGGTCGCGACGCCTGACCTCGTCGGTCATGTGGGTGCTCAAGAAATTCCGCGCCTCTTCGCGGAAGGCCTCGTCTTCCGCCGACAGCTCGACCCGGGAGAAGTCCATTGTTTTTCGCTCCTGTCCTAAACGGGCTGGGGTGTGCTCTCCCGCGCCGCGACGATCTCCGCGACCCGCAGGGCGGTGGCGCCGGGATCGCCGCCGGCCAGCGGCCATCCCCTGGCTCGCACCAGGTACGCCGAGGCCGCGGCTTCGGAGGACACCCCGAGGCCGCCCTGGATGTGCACCGCCATCGTCGCCGCCTTGGCGGCCTCCTCGGCCATGAAGACGAAGGCCGACGGCGCCAGGTCGGGGCGTTCGCCGGGCTCGTTGTCCAGGAACCAGGCGGCCCGCCGGGCGAGGTTACGCCCGCCCTGAACGGTGATGGCCATGTTCGCCAGGGGATGCGAGATGGCCTGCAGGGTCGAGATCGGCACGCCCAGCGTATAGCGGGTCTTGGCGAACTCCGCGGCGATCGTCATCGTCTCCTCGACCAAACCCACCAGGGCGGACGCGGTCAGGAGCCGCCATTCATCCAGCGCCCGTTGGTAGTTCGCCACCGCGTCGGGTCCTTCGGCCACGACCGTGCGGGTGTCCGCGGCGGCCGGATCCACCCAGGCCATCGGCAACCGGCCGATGTTGTCCACCTTCGCCGGCCGGGTGCCGAAGGTCAGGCGCACGACTTCGTCGCCGTCGCGAACGATGATGTGGTCGGCGATCGACCCCGTCGGAATCAGGCGGACACCCGGCGCGGCGTCGACGCGCGCGTCGAGCGCGGCGAGCTGTTCACCACTCCCCACACCCGCGGTGTCGGCGCCCAGCGCGCCCAGGCGTCCCAGCAGCCGGGCGGCGCACACGTGGTCGATCCACGGGACCGGCGCCAACGACCGGCCGATCTCCTCGGCAACCAGGGTGAGGTCGACCAGCGTCGCGCCGTCGCCGCCGCAGGACTCCGGCAGCGCCATCGTGGTCGCGCCCATCGCGCACAGCCGCTCCCACAGGCTCTTGTCGAACCCGGATTGCTCTGCCGCGCGCACCGTTTCGATCGAGCAGTGGGTCTTGAAGAATTGCTTGTACGCGTCCTGCAGAGCCAGGTGGTCGTCGGACAGGCTGTAGTCGAGTCTGCGCAGCTCGAAGCGGTCCATCGTCAATGTTCCTTCCCGAAGAAGAATGCCCGCGCGTTGTTGTACAGGTAGTTGTCCAGCACCTCGGGCGGCAGGTCCAGCGCCCGGGCTTCGGGGATCACCCGGCGCATGCGCAGCACCGGCCAGTCCGACGCATAGATCACCTTGTCGGGACCGCGCGTTCGCATGTAGTGCAGCAGGCTCTCCGGCAGCCGCTTGGGCGACCACGCCGAGGTCATCAGCCGCAGGTTGGCGTACTTGAGCAGCAGCCGGATGGCGACGTCCCACCACGGGTCGGCCCCATGGATCATGCACAGCTTGAGCTCGGGGAACCGCACGCAGACGCGGTCCAGGTGCATCGGGTGCTGCACCTCTCCGGGAATCGGCGGGCCCGGGATGCCGGTGTTGATGCACAGCGGCAGCTCCAGTTCCGCGCATTTCGCGTAGAGCGGGTAGTACACGGCGTCGCTGGGCGGGTACTGCCCGTCACCCCAAAAGCTCGGTCCCACTACGGCATACGCGACCGGCAGGTCGCCGGCGACCGCGGTCAACTCGCGCAACGACCGCACCGGGCGCAGGAGGTTGACCCCACCCATCGCCAGGGCAAACCGGTCCGGCCTGGCATCGACGAACTTGCGGGCGGTCGTCGACGGGCTGGCGATCGAGTCCATCAGGACGGCCTTCTGCACGCCCTGCTCATCCATCTCGTCGAGCAACTCGGACAGATCCACCGGCGCGAACATCGACTCCGGGCCCTTGAAGTAGTCGTCCCGGACCTTGAGCATCCAGGTCGGCTGGGAGTCGGCTTCCCCGAAGTGCACGTTGATCAGGCAGTCGATCGCTTGGGTGTTCATGACACCTTCTCTTCGGCTTGCTCTCGGGCCCACCGGTAGTTGGGCTTGCCGTTGCCGAGGCGCTGGATCTGCTCGACGAAGATGAACGCCTTGGGCGCCTTGAAATGCGCCAGCTGCGAGGTGCAGAAGGTGTAGAGCGCCCGCCCGTCGGCGCTCAGGTCGGCGCCCGGGTGCGCGGCGACGAGCGCGACGACTTCCTGGCCCCACCGCTCGCTCGGCCGCCCCACCACGAGGGCGTCGGCGACGCTCGGATGCGCCCGGAGCACCTCTTCG
This sequence comes from Mycobacterium terramassiliense, assembly GCF_900157385.1. Taxonomy (GTDB): domain Bacteria; phylum Actinomycetota; class Actinomycetes; order Mycobacteriales; family Mycobacteriaceae; genus Mycobacterium; species Mycobacterium terramassiliense. Next base: position 2,135,661 of record NZ_LT717701.1, on the reverse strand, counting down.
ACCTCTTCGACGAACACCTTTTCGCCGCCGGTGTTGACCACCAGCGAGTCGCGGCCGAAAAGCCGAATGGTGCCGTCCTTTTCCAGGGCCGCCCGGTCACCGGGTATCACCACGCGCTGCCCGTCGATCTGCGGGAAGGTCAGCCGGGTGGCCTCGGCGTCGCCGAAGTACCCGAGCGGAATCCGGCCCGTCCTGGCGGCCCAGCCGACCTCCTGTTCGCCGGGGCGCAGGAACCGCTTGCGGTCGGCGGAGACGACGGTGGCCCCCTCCCTGGGCTGGAAGGTCTCGCTGGCCGTCCCCTCGCGGCTGTGCCCGAACGCCATGTTGCCGCTCTCGGACGACCCGTAGCCCTCGATGATGGTGATGTGTGGCAGGCATTCCATCAGTGCCCGTTTGTATTTCGCGTTGGTGGCGGCCCCGCCCGTCCCGATGGCGTTCAGCGAGGACAGGTCGTATCGACCCGCGCGGAGTTCGGCGATCAGCGGCCCGGCGTACGCGTCGCCGACCATGGTCATCATGCCCACCTTCTCCCGCTCGGCGGTCTTCCACACCGAACGCACGTCGAGCTTGTTGCGGTCGTCATAGAGCACGACCGGCAGCCCGGCGCACAGCGCCGCGAACGCGGTCCACATGCCCGCCGCGTGCATCAGGGGGGAGACCGCGAACCAGGGCGGGCCGCCGCCGCGCACCTTGTCGTGGATCTCGGTGACGCTGTCGTGATCGGCGCCGACCATCGAGGACACGTACATGTCGCTCTGGCGCCACAGCACCCCCTTGGGGCGCCCCGTCGTTCCGCCGGTGCACATCATGATCAGGTCGTCCGGCGACCCCACCGGGCGCGCGTGCGGGTCCCCGGCGGCCAGCGCGTCGTCCAGCGACACGGCGCCGGGCAGTTCCGGTGCGCCGCTGCCGTCGTCGATGGACACCAGCAGCTCGGTCCCGTCGGGGGGCAGCACGTCGGCGAACCGGGCGCCCAGGGCGCGGTGGTAGATGATTGCGCGGGGGCGCACGTAGGCGAGCAGGTCGGCGATTTCGCGCGGCGAGTAGTGGTGGTTGACGTTGACCGGAACGGTGCGCGCCTTGAGGCATCCGATCACCATGTCGGGGTACAGGTCGTTGTACATCAGCAGCGCGACCCGATCCTGACCGCACTCCCACGGTTCGAGCTCCTCACGCTCGGCGTGGGCCCCGAATCCCTTGCCGCTGAGGAAGTTCGCCAGCCTGGTGGTGCGGCTCGCCGATTCGGCGAACGTGCTCCGGCGGTCACCGCAGACGGTCATCAGACGGTCTCCGATGACGTCGGCGATGGCGTCGAGAACGGCGCCCACGGTCCATTCGCTCATGGCGTCAGCGGCTAGGCAGACGATCCGACCTGGACACCGAGCAGGTCGAGGGCGTTGTCGCGCATGATCTTTCGGATGTCGGAATCGCTGAAACCGACGAGCTCTTCGACAAAGGACACCGGCGACTCGAGGCCTTCACCGTGCGGCCAGTCGGATCCGAACAGGATCTTGTCGATGCCGATCGCGTTGGACAGCTCCGGCAGGTCGTCCTCGTAATACGGCGCGATCCAGACGTTGTTGCGCAGCTGCTCGACCGGATCCTCGGGAAAATGCCGCGGGTAATTGTTGGCCACCTTCTTGAGGCGCTTGATCAGCCGGTGCACAAAGTACGAGCCGTTTTCGATGCTGACCGCCTTGAGTTTGGGGTGGCGGGTGAAAACTCCGTGCACGATCATCGAGGCCATCGTGTCGTGGATGGCGCGGTCGTCGAGGAGCACCTGATCCAGCGGGTCCTTTTCGCCGAACCCCTCGAAGGTCGCCTTGCCGCCCCACTGCGCCGCGATGTGCAGATAGCCGCTGTCGCTGAGGTGAAAGCCCACCGGTACGCCCGCCTCGGCCAGCCGGGCCCACACAGGGTCGTGGCTGGGGTGGCCCAGCGACCTCGGCTTGACCACGCCGGGCACCGGCGCCGGCCGAACCAACACCAGCTTGGCGCCGCGGGCCAACACGAAATCGACCTCTCGCAGCGCCTCGGCCGGATCGGCCAGCGAGATGATCGGCGCGGCAATGATGCGGTGATCGGGCCGGTCGAAGCCCCAGTCCTCGTCGAGCCAGAGATTGAACGCGTGCACCGACGCCATCGTCGCCTCGATGTCGTGCTTGAGCGCCTCCTCGACGCCGCATCCGAAAGTCGGCAGCATGAATACCGTTTCGATGTCCTGGGTGTCCATCACCGCGACCCGCGCATCGCGGTTCTGATATTCGGGGTGGTCGCCCAGCCGCTCGACTTTCATCAGCGAGGCCGGATCCACGCCCTCGGGGATCTCACCGCGGAACAACAGGTCGAGGCAGCCCGGCACGATGATCGGGTCGAAGGTGACGTTGGGAATGAAATGGTTGACGCGGTCCCCGATCACGGCCCAGGTGCGCTTGCCGTCGCTGACCATCTGCACGCCGCGGCGCTTGAACGTCTTGTCCAAGTGGCGAGTAAAGGCGTCCAGCGGCTCGTAATAGTGGTTGTCGACGTCGATCGGCCGGTAATCCAAGTCAGCCATGATCATCCTTTCCGGTGCCACCGGCACAATTAAGCTTCGGTTGAAGTGAGCGAAGGGAATTGGGGCGGGCGCTTCTCGAGGAAGCTGGTGATCCCTTCGATGACGTCCGGTCGGGGCATCGCCTCGTGCAGCAGGACCTCGGCGCGCGCCGTGGCGTCGGCGACGTCGCGGGTGGCGTCGCCGTAGACCTGCTGTTTGATCACTGCCATCGAGGCGGGCGAGCAGTTTCGTGCGATGTCCTCCGCGTACTCGAGGGCGCGGGTCATCAGGTGTTCGGGGTCGACGACTTCTTTGACGAGGCCCAGCTCGGCCGCCTCCTCGGCGAGAAAGGTGCGGCCGCTGAGCAACAGGTCGAGCGCAACCCCCCAGGTGGTCAACCGCGGAAGTATCCAGGAGATGCCGAATTCGGCGATCAGTCCCCGGCGAGCGAACACCGCGGCGAACTTGGCCCCGGCGGCCGCGAAGCGGACGTCGCACATCAGGGCCTGGGTCAGGCCGATGCCGACGCAGGCGCCGTTGATCGCCGCGACGACGGGCTTGCGAAGCGCGGTCACGAAATGCGGTGGGCGCTCGCCGACCAACTCGGCCAGGTCGGTCTGACCCGCCTTCTCCATCGTCTTGCCATAGCTGGCCGCCGAACTCGGCGCGCCCAGGTACGCCCCGGCGCAGAATCCCTTGCCCCGACCGGTCACCACGATCACCCGGATGTCGGGGTCTTTTTCGGCGCGGTCGATCCCGGCATAGAACGCGGCGGCGATGTCGGGGCCCCAGGCGTTGAGGCGATCCGGACGATTGAAGGTGAGGATTGCGACGCCGCTCGCCGTGGCCTCGTAGAGCACGGCGCCTTCGGAAGCACCGTCGCTGCCGGACATCTGCCGCGGCACCTCCTCACCCTCGACCTACGGAAATCACCCCGTCTTTGTACGCATACTGTATACCTATCGGTAGCGCATTCCACAACCGCCGCCACGCCCGGGTGAACCGCAACTAAACAGCGATTTTCGGCGCGCCGGGCTGCCCACGGCGACCGCTAGCGGGACGCCCGTCCGCGGGTGATCAGCTTGACGATCGCCAGCAGGATCAGCGCCCCCAGCAGACACGTCAGAAACGAGAACAACAGCCCTCGGCCGTCGACGCTGACGCCCATGGCGCGCAGCAGAAAACCACCGATCAACCCGCCGACGACGCCGACCGCGATGTTGAGGAGCAGCCCCAATTGCGCGTCGGTCCCAGTGATTTTGCTGCCCAGCCAGCCGGCCAGGCCCCCGATGACGATCCAGCCGATGACACCCAGCGTGAGCACCGCCCGATCGTAACCGCGGGCGATCGGGTTTGGGATGGCGATGCGGGGGTTACCGATGACTGATGAAGACGACGTGGAACGCGCTTGCTCACCGCATGCGCCAGGCGCGCACGGTGGCATTGCGGGCCGAGCTGGCACTGACGGGCGCGCAGATCCTGTTCTGGGTGGCGCTGATCGGCGTGCTGGCCGGCCTCGCGTTACGGGTGCGACGGCGCCGAATCCCCGCTCAACAGGCCACTCCGGCCGACACCGCGCCCGTCGTGGCCGCGAACTAGGGCTGTGGCGGGCGCCACGGTGGCGCAGGTTTACCCCAGCCACCTGACCGGGAAGCCTAGAAGTCAAGGCATTTATCAACGGGAGGGAATGCAATGGTTGACGCCAAGAGCGGTCCGATCGAGCTGGTCCGGGGCATCATCGAGGATGTTTTCGGCAAGACCAAGCAGGTCATCGGCATCATCATCGGCCGTAATGACCTGATCAACGAGGGCCAGGCGCAGCAGGACAAGGCCGACGCGCAGCGCAGCGCCGGGAAGAAGGAAGCCGCCGCCGAGAAGGCGCGTAGCAAGGCCAAGGCGTATGAGGCGCGTGAGCGGGCCGAGCAGAACTAGACGGCCCAGCCTGGCGAGCGGGCCCGGTCAGATACCGGGCCCGCTTCGCTGTGAAAGCCGTTCTACTGCAACGCCGTTTCGAGGAGACCGCCCCGCCGGTAGGCGTTTTCGATCTGGGCCTTTGCCTCCGGCGGCAGTTCGGCCTGCGGGGGCCGCGAATGCGGATAGTCGCCAATCGGCAGTCCCAGCAGCGACGCGGCGTACTTGAAGGCCCCACCCCAGTGGGTGAAGTAGTCCGGCCGCCCCGGGTAGCAGGTCCACCACGACCCGATGTCGAGGTCGAACTGGTCCATCCCGGATTCCCGCCCATAGTCCATCGCCTCGAGGAGCTTGTCGCCCAGCACCAGCTCCCAGTATTCGGAGAACAAGCGCCGTTGCGGCGTCTCGAATAGATAGCCGGCCGTGCCCAATTGCGCCGGGCAGACGATACCGGCGCGCAGCCACCCCGCGCGGTACACGGTCCGGTCGCATTCCCAGACCGCGAGGTCGGGCGCCAATTCGTGCAGTCGCCGGCTCGCCTCAGGCCGGAACGCGCCCTCCTTGGTGGCGCACACCGCGGGCACCTCGTCATAGATTCGCGCGCTTTCCGCCGGGGTCAGCACGTAGCCGGAAGACGGAGAGTTGAACATGCCCAAGGCGATATCGGTGCGCGCGGCGATGTAGGAGAAGAACCTCAATACGCCCTCGCCGCCGTGCGCCTCCATCATCGGCGTTTGGATGTAGGCGATGTCGGCACCCGCCTCCTGGGCGTGGCGGGTCAGTTCCAAGCAGTCCTTCGCCGACATCGCCGCCGTACAGGCCTGCACGACGACATCGGGGTTCAGCGCGCGTGCCTCCTCGATTGCCACCTCGAGTAGGCGCTTGCGCTCATCCAGGGTGAGTGACCAGAACTCGGCGATCCCGCTGGTACACCACAGCATCGGGTGCCCGAGATCGCCGACGCAGTAGCGCACCAGGGTCCGGTAGGCGTCCCAGTCGATGTCATCGCCGTCGGTGCCGCAGAACGGCGTGTAGAGGGAGTCGCCGATTCCCCGCAGTGCCCCGCGCGCCCAGGTGCGCGCCTCGGTCGCCGTCGCCACAATCGACTCCTTTTGTCGGCCAAACGATTTCGGTCAGGTGAAGTCCGAACCACCGTCGACGTTGATGTTGGCACCGGTCATGTAGGAATTGCGCCGCGACGCAAGGAAGGCGGCGACCGGTCCTATTTCTTCCGGCAGGCCGGCCCGCGGCATCTGCGCGGGATGCCCGAAATGCTCGGCGATCGCGCCCATCAGCGCGTACGGGTCGTTGCCGTCCACACCGACGGACTTCGCCCAGCCGACCAGGGATTCGGACGCGATGCTGCCCGGCGACACCACGTTGACCAGGATCTCGTCCTTGGCCAGCAGCAGGGACAGGTTTTTGGAGACGCTCGTCAGCATCGACTTGGCGGCGGTGTAGGCGGGCAGCATGACGCTTTGTCGCTGGGTGGAGTGCGCCGAGAAGTTGACGATCCGCGCCCATTGCGCCTTGCGCAGCAGGGGAAGTGCCGAACGGACGCAGCGCACCATGCCCATGACCCCGTCCTCAACGGCCCGGTGCCACTGTTCGTCGGTCAGATCCTCGAAGCCGCCCGCCGCGCCCGGGCCGACCGTGTTGATGAGCACGTTGAGCTCGCCGTCCCATCGCGCGGCGAGGTCGGCGAACACCTCGTCGACCGCGGCGGCGTCACCGATGTCGGCCACCAGGCCGAGGGCGTCCGCGCTGCCGCGTCCGGTCAAATCGGCCACCGCGGAATCGAGCGCGTCGCGGCTGCGGCCGACCACCGCCACCCGGGCCCCTTCGTCGGCCAGGCAGCGTGCCGTCGCCAACCCCATCCCGCGACCACCACCGACCACCACCGCCGTGGCATTCGCCAGCCCTAGATCCATGTGTCCAGCCGTTTTACCAAAAAGCCTACGATAGGTATTACAGTAGCAAACGGAAAACCCGACGACACGCACGCATATACGCAGGTCAGAGAGGAACCACCGGTAGATTCCATTCTACCGGTGGCACGGCCAAATCCTGATGGAGGTGCCCGTAGTGGCAAAGCAGGCAACCGCCGAGAAGCGTCAACGGCGTGAACGCGGGTCCATCAATCCCGACGACATCATCAGTGGCGCATTCGAACTCGCGGAGCAAGTGTCGATCGACAACCTGAGCATGCCGCTGCTGGGCAAACACCTCGGCGTGGGCGTCACCAGCATCTACTGGTACTTCCGCAAGAAGGACGACCTGCTCAACGCCATGACCGACCGCGCCCTGAGCAAGTACGTCTTCGCCACGCCCTATGTCGAAGCCAGCGATTGGCGCGAGACGCTGCGCAACCATGCCCGCCTGATGCGCAAGACATTCATGGGCAACCCAATCCTGTGCGACCTGATCCTGATTCGCGCCGCCCTGAGTCCGAAGGCGGCGCGGGTGGGCGCTCAGGAGATGGAGCGCGCGATCGCCAACCTGGTGGAGGCCGGCCTGTCGCCCGAGGATGCCTTCGACACTTACTCGGCGGTCTCGCTCCACGTCCGCGGTTCGGTGGTGCTGCAACGGCTTTACGACAAGAATCAGACGCCGGACAGCGGACCGCGCGCCATCGAGGATGCGGTGGCGATCGATCCGGCCACCACTCCGCTGATCGCTCAGGTGACCGGGCAGGGACACCGCATCGCCGCGCCCGACGAAGCGAACTTCGAGTTCGGGCTGGACTGCATCCTCGACCATGCCAGCAGCCTGATCAAGAAGGGCGCCAAAGCTTCGGCCCCGTCCCGGCCACGCAAGGCGACCAAGGCGCGTTAAGGCCGACCTCGCCGCTGCGAAACGCCGAGCGTGAACCTGCGGCGGCTTTTTGGCCAATTTTTCGCGCTGGCTGCACGCTCGGCGTGATCGCCCGGCCACTCCGGAAGCGTTGTGGCGGAAGTGGTCACGCCTCGGGCTCCGGCACGTGGAAGTGCTCGTCACGCAGCCGGAACGCCTCCTTGGCGCCGTGCTGCGCGCGGGTCTTGACGAAGTTGAACTCGCCGGGGGCGAACTGCAAGTTGGTCCCGAAGGCGTGAAACAGATAGCTCGCGACTTCCTCGCCGTTATAGGCCTGCGTCTGCTCGACGAGGCGGAAGGCTTCCTTGGCGATGACGACCCCGTCGGCGGGCATCTTCGCCACCTTCTCGGCCCAATACCGCGCCCGCGCCGTCACCGAGCCGGGATCGCATGTGTCGGTGAAGATTCCGAGGTGCTCGACCTCGCCGGCGTCGACGATGTCGCCGGTCAACAGCAGACGCCGGGCCAGCACCGGGCCCAACCGATGGAAGAACATGTGCAGGCTGCCGAGCGCGGGGCCGAGGAAGCGGGTCGCCGGCATGCCGATCTTCGTGTCGCGCGCAATGACGGAGATGTCCGTCATCAGCGCCATCTCGAAACCACCGCCCAGCGCATAGCCGGCGATCTCGCCCACGGTCACCTTCGGGAAGCCCAGCAGGTTGTGGTAGAAGCCAAACGACTTGCGGTCCACCGTGAGTCGGCGGCGCTGGCTGGGGCGGCGCTTGGCGGCGGCGTCATCGGACGGCTGGGCCTTGTCGCCGTACCAGCCGTAGGCGTTGTTCATGTCGGCGCCGGTGGAAAAGACGCCCTGTGCTCCGCGCAACAGCACCACCGTCAGGTCGTCGTCGTCGGCCACCCGATCCAGGCAGCGCGCGATGGCCTCGCGCATCGCGGCGTCATACGAGTTGCGCTGCTTGGGGTTGTTCAAAGTGATGGTCGCGATTCGCCGATCGGGTTCGACCTCGAAGAGCACCCGGTCGTCGGAAACGTTGGAGGAGCTCATGTGCCGGATTCCTTTCGCCGCCTGCCGAATTTGAATCCGGTCAGCTTCTCCGGCGGCGACGCCAACGTGGTGACCTCACCCGTGCAGAGCACCTCGTCGCCGAGCAGCAGCCGCGCGCTCGAGGCGATGCCCCGCTCGACGTGCGACCGATCGATGTCGAATCGCAGCTCGGTGAGCACCGGGGTCGGCCGGCGGAAGTTGACCAGCAGCGACCGCGTCTTGCCGGAAAGACCGGTGACGCAATTGTGGTGCTGGATCACGCAGTCGAAGAAGACGCCGAGGAAGCCGCCGTGCACCAGGCCGGGTGGCCCCTCGTAGACGAGCGGGAAGCACACCACCCCGCCGGCCTTCTCGGCGTCGAGCCGATCGAACCGGTATTCGGGAAAGCACGGGTTGTAGGCGCCGATGTCGGTGGCGTGGTTGAGGTAGACCCGCCGGGGATCGCCGGGAACCTCGCCGATGCGCGGCGCCGGGTCCGGCGCGGCGGCGGGGGTCAGCTCACCCTCCCATTCGGCGAACTTCGCGAGCATGGCGTCCACCGTCGGGTGCGGGTGTTCGAGGGAGAGCAGCAGCGAGCTGAGGCGACGCATGGCGCCGGCGGCCGCAACCGTCTGGGCAAGCGGCGCCTCCCCGAACTTTGCGTCGCCGACCATACCGCCCGCTTTCACCGGGGCTCTCCCGGTTGTTCCGTCGTTGGAGTTTCCTTGCTAACTTATACCCGTATCAATCGTATTGCCTACTGTATGGGTAACCGTATCGGCGGGGAAAGGCCGGGTACACGGTGAATCACGAGGCCGATACGGCCGGCGCCGAGGGTTCGGTGACGGCGCGCCGGGATGGCGCGGTCTTGCGGATCACACTCGACCGCCCCGCCCGGCGTAACGCGTTGACCCACTTGATGATCGAGGCTTTGGTCGACGCGTTGACCGGTGCCGCCGCCGACGATTCGCTGCGCGCGATTCACATCGGCGGGGCCGGGGACGACTTCTGCGCCGGCGCCGATTGGGTCGCCGCCAACGATCCCGGCGGGCAACGTCCGCGCGCCGGCGATCTGGTGCGGCGGATCCCCCTCGCCGCCCACCGCGTGATCGAACTCGTGACGAGCGTCCAGCTGCCGGTGGTCTGCAGCGTGCGGGGCTGGGCGGTGGGGTTCGGCTGCAATCTCGCGCTGGCCGCCGACTTCGCCGTGGCCGCCGAGGATGCGGTGTTCTGGGAACCGTTCGTGGACCGCGGCTTCAGTCCCGATTCGGGCTCCACCTGGTTGCTGCCGAGGCTGGTCGGTGTGGCGCGGGCCAGGCGGATGCTGTTGCTCGGCGAGAAAGTGGGCGCGACGGATGCGGCCGACTGGGGCCTGATCCACCAGGCGGTCCCGGGGCCCGACCTCAACGACACCGCCGGGAAGCTGGTGGAGCGGCTGGCGGGCGGTCCCACGGCGGCGATCGGGCTGGCCAAGCAGGCGCTGGGTTTCGGCCAGCACGCGACGCTGGGCCAGGCCATGACGCAGGAGCTGTTCAATCTGGAACTCTCTTGCCGGACGGGCGATTTCAAAGAGGGACTGGAAGCGTTTCGGCAACGACGCGCACCGAGATTTGAGGGCCGATGACCATGCCGACGTTCGACACCATCACATACGAACTCGACGGCCATACCGCCACCATCACGCTGAACCGCCCGGAGGCCCTCAACGCGCTCAGCCCGCACATGATCACCGAACTCCGCGCCGCCTACGACGAGGCCGAGAACGACGACAAGGTGTGGCTGTTGATCGTCACCGGCACCGGCCGCGCGTTCTGCACAGGCGCCGACGTCAAAGAGATCCCCGAAGACGGCAAGGTGATCTACGAGCGGCCGTACCTGTCGACGTATGACCAGTGGGAGGCCCCGCAGGAGGGCACTCCCCCGTTTCGCACTATGGCCAAGCCGGTGCTGACCGCCGTCAACGGATTGTGCTGCGGCGCCGGCATGGATTGGGTCACGACCACGGACATCGTCATCGCCTCCGAGCAGGCGACCTTTTTCGATCCGCACGTCAGCATCGGGCTGGTGGCCGGACGGGAACTGGTGCGGATATCCCGGGTGTTGCCCCGCTCGATCGCCCTGCGGATGGCCCTGATGGGCAAGCACGAACGGATGAGCGCGCAACGCGCCTACGAGCTCGGGTTGATCAGCGAAATCGTCGAGCACGACCGCCTGCTGGACCGGGCCCGCGAGATCGCCGACGTCGTGAACTCCAATGCACCGCTGGCGGTCCGGGGAACCCGGCTGGCCATCCTCAAGGGCCTGAACGTGCCGCTGCACGAGGCGGAGATACTCGCCGAAACCTTTCGCGAGCGCGTGCTGCGGACGGAGGACGCTCAGGAAGGCCCGAGGGCCTTCGTCGAAAAACGTCAACCAAATTGGAAATGCCGGTGAGTGCAGCGCGTTTCGAGACGATCCTCCTCGACGTCGACGCGGGCGATCACGTCGCGACCATCACGCTCAATCGGCCCGAGCGGCTCAACGCGTTCGACCGCACCATGTGCGAGGAGATGGCCCGGGCCTGGCAGGCGGTCAAACTCGACGAGTCGGTGCACGCCGTGGTGCTGCGGGCGGCCGGCGACCGAGCGTTTTGCGCCGGGCTCGACGTCAAGACGCCGTACGGCCAACCCGAAAACGTCTGGAATCACGAGGATCCGGGCGAAGCGCTCAGCCCCAAGTGGCAGAAGATGTGGAAGCCGGTGGTGTGCGCCGTTCAGGGCATGTGCACCGCCGGGGCGTTCTATTTCCTCAACGAATCGGACGTGGTCATCTGCTCGCAGGACGCGACGTTTTTCGACTCCCACGTTTCGGCCGGGCTGGTGTGCGCGCTGGAGCCCATCGGCCTGATGCGGCGCGTCGGGCTGGGCGAGACGTTGCGGATGGCGCTGATGGGCAACGACGAACGGGTGTGCGCCGACACCGCGCTGCGGATCGGATTGGTGACGGAGGTGGTCCCCGCCGACCGGCTGTGGCACCGCGCCCACGAAATCGCCGCGACGATCGCCGCCAAGCCGCCGTCGGCGACCCAGGGCACCGTGAAGGCGATCTGGGAATCGCTGGACAAGCCCTACCGCGCCGCCATGGAGCAGGGACTCATCTATACGCGGCTGGGCAACCCGCTCGGCACCGCCGAACTGGCCGCCCGGCAAGGCGGGGTCGGTGCGCACGAACCGAAGATCCGCTGATGCCTCTGCACCCGCTCGGTCGGCGCATCGCGGACGTGCTCGAACTGCGGCCGGACGCGCACGCGATCGAGTATGAGGGGCAATGGATCTCGTGGCGGCGGGTGGGCGACGCGGCCCGGAGCATCGCGTCCCTGGCCGGTGCAAGCGGCAGCGTCGGGATGCTGCTGCGCAACCGGCCCGGCCAGGTGGCGGCCTTCCTCGGGGTGCTGCTGGGCGGCGGAACCGTCGTCGCCATCAACCCCGCCCGCGGCGACGAGCGCACCCGGGCCGACATCGCCGCGCTGCGGCTGCCGCTGATCATCGGCGAGGCCGACGACCTGGCCACGCTGGTTCCGCCGGGGACCGCGACGCTGGAGATTTCGGCGTCCCTGGACGGCGTTCCCGCCTGCGGGAGCGAGGGATCCGCCGCACAGCCGGGCGTGGCGGTGCGGATGCTGACCAGCGGAACGACCGGTCCGCCCAAACGGATCGACCTGAGCTACGACATGCTGGCCCGCAGCGTCATGGGCCCCGACCCCGGCGTCGCGGCGGCGCCCACGGAGCTGCGGCGCGGCGTCGCGATCGTCAACTCGCCGCTGGTGCATATCGGCGGCGTGTTCCGCGTCCTGCAATGCATCGCCGAGGCCAGACCCTTTGTGCTGCTGGAGCGATTCGAGCTCGGGGCGTGGGCCGACGCGGTGCGCAGGCACCGGCCCCGCACCGTGTCGCTGGTGCCGGCCGCGCTGCGGACGGTGCTGCACTCCGATCTCACGCGGGCCGACCTGGAAAGCATCCGCGCCGTCACGTGCGGCACGGCCCCGCTTTCGGCCGACGATGCCGACGCCTTCACCGACAAGTTCGGCATCCCGGTGCTGACCTCCTATGCCGCAACGGAATTCGGCGGCGGTGTCGCCGGCTGGACCCTCGCGGACCACCGGGAACACTGGCAAGCCAAGCGCGGCAGCGTCGGCCGGGCCAACCCGGGCGCGCAGCTTCGGGTGGTCGACGACGAGGGCGCGACCCTCGGGCCCGACCGGGTGGGCCTGCTCGAGGTCAAGCCGGGACAACTCGGCCCGGCGGCGAACTGGATGCGGACCACGGATCTGGCGCGCATCGACGCCGACGGCTTCGTCTGGATCGTCGGGCGGGCCGACCAGGCGATCATCCGCGGCGGGTTCAAGGTGATGCCCGACGAGGTGCGCGTGGCGCTGGAGGGTCACCCCGCGGTGGCGGGCGCGGCCGTGGTCGGGCGGCCCGATCGACGCCTCGGCGAGACGCCCGTCGCGATGGTGCAGCTGCGCGAGGCCGCCTCCGCGGATGTCGACACGCTGGTGGACTACCTGCGAACCCGACTGGCCCGGTACGAAATCCCGGCCGAGATCGCGATCGTCGACGCCATCCCCCGGAGCCCCTCCGGCAAACCCGATCTCGCAGCGGTCCGGCTCTTCTTCGGCGGCGCCTCGGAAATCACAGCCCAGCGCGACCATGCCCGGTGACCCGCTCACGGTTGCGGAAACCCTGCGATGTCAAGCCCGTTCGCGCGGCGACCACCCGCTGCTGGTCTGCGACGACGACCGCCTCGGCTACGCCCAGGCGGACCGGCGTTCGGCGGAGCTGGCCCGCGCACTGATCGCTCGCGGGGCGGGCAAGGGCACCCACGTGGGGTTGCTCTACCCGAACGGCGCCGGGTTCGTCGTCGGGATGCTCGCGGCGGCGCGCATCGGCGCGGTGGTGATCCCGTTCTCCACGTTCGTCACCGCCGCCGAGATGCGCCAGCAGCTGGTGGACAGCGACACCGAAATCCTGTTGGCCACGCCATCGTTTCGCTCCCACGACTACGTGCGGCGACTGGCGAAGGTGCTGGAGCATGCCGAGCTGGATGGCGACGACCGACTGTTCGTCACCGCCACACCACAATTGCGCCGCGTCATCGTCGACGCCGAACGGGCGTGCCGGCTCGCGCCGGGCGTCGATCCCGCACTGCTGGCGGCGATGGAGGACGACGTCGACGGTTGTGATCCGCTGGCCATCGTCTACACGTCGGGCTCCACCAGCACCCCGAAGGGGGTGGTGCACACGCACGCCGCGCTGCTCGCCCATCAGCGCAACCTCAACGAGATCCGCGGCCTGACCGCATCCGACAGGTTGTTCTGCAATTCACCGTTCTTCTGGATCGGCGGCTTCGCGTTCGGCCTGCTCGCCACGTTGGTCGCCGGGTCGACACTGGTGTGCTCGAACGCCACCGACGCGGGCCGCACGCTCGACCTGCTGGAACGCGAAAGGCCCACCATCACCAACGGTTTCGCCGCCGGCATCGCTCACCTGGCGGACCACCCGAGCTTTCCAGGGCGAGACCTGTCGTCGATGCGTCGGGGTAATTTGTACCCGATCATGGCGCCCGGCGCGCGACCGGCCGATCCGGAGCTGCGGCACAACATGCTGGGGCTGACCGAGGCCGGCAGCGTGGTGCTGGTCAGCGGCGACGAATCCGACCAACCCGAAAGCCGTCGCGGCTCCTTCGGCAGGCCGGCGCCGGGATTCGACACCATGATTGTGGGCCGGGACGAGTCGGGCGTCGGCGAGCTGTGCATCCGCGGGCCGTACGTGATGCAGGGGTATTACCAGCGCAGCCGCGAGGAGTGCTTCGACGCCGACGGCTGGTTTCACACCGGCGATTTGGTGCGCGAGGACGCCGACGGGTTCTTCTACTTCGTCGGCCGGCTCAGCGGGATGATCAAGACGGCGGGTGCCAACGTCTCGCCGGCCGAGGTTGAGCAGGCCATCGCAAAGGCGGGCGGCGTGGTCGCCCACGTCGTCGCGATTCCGGACACCCGGCGCGGGGAGCTGGTGGCGGCCGTCGTGGTGGTGCCCGACGACCAGGGCGCGTTCGACGAGGCGGCGTTGCGCGAGCGGCTCAGGGAGACGCTGTCCGCGTACAAGATTCCCAGGCGGATCGTGGCTTTACCCGCCGCCGACGTGCCGCTGCTGTCCAGCGGAAAGGTCGACCTGCAGCGACTGAGGAAGCTGTTCGATGCCTGAGCGCACCGTCGACGAACTGGTTCGTTCCAGGGCCGCGCGGCACGGCGCCAAGCCGATGGTGATCGACCCGGCGGCCCGAATCGGCTATCGCGAACTCGACACCACCACAAGAGATCTGGCCACGGTCTTCGTCGACGCCGGCGTCGGCAAGGGCACCCGCGTCGGGCTGATCATGCCCAACGGCGCCCGCTGGGTGCAGGTGGCGATCGCGCTGGCCCGCATCGGCGCCGTGCTGGTCCCATTGAGCACGCTGCTACAAGCCGGCGAACTGGTGGCGCAGCTGCGGACCGCGTCCGTCCAATTCCTGCTCAGCGTCGAGGAGTTCCGCGGTCACCGCTACCTGGACGACCTGCAGTCCGTGCCGGCGCTGGACTTTCCCGCCCTGCGCCGGGTCTGGCCGGCCGACGAGCTGGCGCGGGCCACCCCCGGCGAGAAGGCCCGGCGGATCGTCGACGCCCTGGCCGAGACGGTCACCCCCGCCGACCCGTTGGTCGTCATGTTCACCTCGGGCAGCAGCGGAACCCCCAAGGGGGTCATCCACTCCCACGGCAACGCGTTGGGCGCGGTGCGCGCGGGCCTTGCCGCGCGCTGCATCACGCCCGACACCCGCCTGTATCTGCCGATGCCGTTCTTCTGGGTGGGTGGCTACGGCAGCGGGATCCTGTCCGCACTGCTGGCCGGCGCCACCCTGGTAACGGAGGAAATACCGCGGTCCGAGACCACCCTGCGGCTACTGGAAGCCGAGCGGGTCACGCTGTTTCGCGGCTGGCCCGACCAGGCCGAGGCGCTGGCGCGGCACGCCGACACCGTCGGCGCCGACCTGTCGGCGTTGCGGCCGGGCAGCCTCGAGGCCCTGCTCCCGACCGAACAGCGGGCCCAACCCGGCGCCCGGGCCACGCTGTTCGGCATGACGGAGGCCTTCGGGCCGTACTGCGGGTACGCCGCCGACACCGACATGCCGCCGTCGGCGTGGGGCAGCTGCGGGAAACCCTTTTCCGGCATGGAGGTCCGCATCGTCGGCACCGACGGCCGACCGTCACCCCCGGGATCCGTTGGGGAGATCCAGATCCGGGGACCACACACGCTGCGCGGCATCTGCCGGCGCAGCCGCGAGGAGCTGTTCACCCCCGACGGCTTCTACCCCACCGGCGACCTCGGTCACCTCGACCACGACGGGTTCCTGTTCTACCACGGCCGGTGCGACGACATGTTCAAGGTCAGCGGCGCCACCGTCTACCCCGGCGAGGTGGAGCGGGCGCTGCGCACCATCGATGGCGTCGGCAATGCCTACGTCACCAATGTGCCGGGCCGTCAGGGCGAGCGGGTGGGCGCGGCGGTGGTATGCGACGGCGCGTTGACCGCTGGCCAGCTGCGTGTGGCGGCCCGAAAGTTGTTGAGTGCGTTCAAGGTCCCGGCGGTCTGGTTGGTGCTGGACTCCGACGATGATGTGCCGCGCGGCGCCACTGGCAAGGTCGACGTTCGGCGGCTGCGCGAGATGTTGATGACGGCGAATCGAACCGGGGAGCGGGCTTAGCGATGGCCGGAATGGGCGAGCAACCCGCCAAGGATTTCGTACCGGCAGCGCCACAGCTATGGACGTACGACGTCCTGAGCTTCCTGCTGACCCGCGCGCGCCACTGGCGCCCGGCGCTGCTGAAGCAAGTGGCACCCGCGCGGGGCGACGTCATCGCCGACATCGGGTGCGGAACGGGCACGCAACTGCGATTGCTGGCGCGGGCCTGCCCAACGGCTAGATTGATCGGAATCGATCCCGACGACGCGATCCGCCGGCGCGCTCGCGCGAAGCTTGCCGGGGTGGGGACGCCGGTGGAGCTGCTGGCCGGTTTCGCGCGTGACAGCGCCGACTTGCTGCGCGGTCGTCGCGTCACAAAGGTGCTGTCCTCGTTGATGTTTCATCAAGTCCCGCTGGCGGAGAAGCGCTCCGGACTGGCGTCGATGTACGCGGCGCTCGCGGTGGGCGGCAGCTTGCATGTCGCGGACTATGGCTTGCAGCGCACGCCGAAGATGCGCAGTCGGTTCCGAATGGTCCAGAAGGGCGACGGCTTCGACAACACCGAGCCGAACGCTCAAGGCGTGCTGCCCGAGCTGATGACCGACGTCGGGTTTGAGGATGTCCAGGAGACGCGCGTCTTCGAGACGCTCAGCGGATCTATCTCCATCTATCGCGCCGTCCGTCGGCAGGCTTAGGGGACCCGCGTCCAGGGTTGGCAGTTCTGCGACTCGAAGGCCTTGACCGAAGAGTTGATGTTCGCGAACATCGGGCCGATCGAGGTGTTCGTCTGGAGCACATGGTCCTTGTTCGCGTCGGGCGTGCTGTAGGTGAACCACGAACACATCGAATCCTGGGTGGGCACGTTATTGATCCACACTCCGAAGGCCGACCCCGAACCGCCTGTGTGGTACAGGCCCGGCGCGATGTCAGGCCCTACCACAAAAACACCGTTGCCGGGAATCGGATCGAGCGGGTCGGCGACCGCCGGCGGCGCAAGGGCGATCGCCACCACGGATGCAACGAACAGTGCCGATGCGCAAATAGTTCGGGGCACGTTTCCTCGCTCTATGTTGTTGCCCCCTCCGATCGCAGCCTATGCCCAGACGTGCCCTGGCAACAACAGCTAACCCGAGGTCGGATGGCTCCCGTCGACCACGACCCCGCGCGCGGCGAGGTGCTCGATCAGCGGCACCGCGCCGGCGGCGAGGTGCTGCGACATCGCCGCCCGCGCGAGCTCGTCGTCGTGTTTTTTGAGCGCGGACAGGATCCGCCGATGATCCCTCATCGACTGCTCCGGCCAGCCTTCGATCGCGGGAAACACCGATTCCGGTGCGTAACGGGTGATCTGCGACATCAGCTGCGCGAGTTTGGGCGAATCCGCGGCGACATTGATGGCCCGGTGAAACTCGTGGTTGAGGCGGACGGTCCTGTCGTTGTCGGCGCCGGCATAGGCTTCTTCGAGCTCCGCCTGGATCTGTTTGAGTTCGCGCAGTTGGTCGTCGGTGATGTTGACCGCGGCCCGTGCGGCGAGCTCCCCGCCAACGTAGCCCTGCACGTTCGCCACGTCGGCGACGTCGCGCCCGGTCACCGGCAACACCACAAAGCCGCGGTGCGGCTGCTGGGCGATCAAGCCTTCGGCGCGCAGCGCGAACAGCGCCTCACGCACCGGTGTGACGCTGATCCCCAGCTCCGCCGCCAGTTGATCCAGCCGGATGTAGGACCCCGCGGCGTAGCCGCCATCGAAGATCCTGGTGCGGATCAGGCGCGCGACGTCGTCGGAAAGTTGGGTTCGCGCGGCGAAATCCGGAACGGTCATCGCGTCACACCTGATACTCGGCGAGCAGTCGCTTGCTGATGATCGACTTCTGGATTTCGCTGGTCCCCTCGCCGATGAGCAGGAATGGGGCGTCGCGCATCAGCCGTTCGATCTCGTATTCCTTGGAGTAGCCGTAGCCGCCGTGGATCCGGAAGCTCTGCTGGGTGACCTCGGAGCAATATTCACTGGCAAGGTATTTGGCCATTCCGGCGGCGACGTCGTTGCGCTCACCGGAATCTTTCAGTCGCGCCGCATTCACCATCATCAGATGCGCCGCTTCCACTTTGGTCGCCATCTCGGCCAACTGGAACGCGATGGCCTGGTGCTCGGCGATCGGCTTGCCGAAGGTGTGCCGCTGCTGGGCGTACCGCACGGCGAGCTCGAAGGCGCGGACGCCGATGCCGCACGCCCGGGCCGAGACGTTGACCCGGCCGACCTCGATGCCGTCCATCATCTGGAAGAAGCCCTGACCCGGTGTGCCGCCGAGGACGTCGTCGGCGCCGGCCCGGTAGCCGTCGAAGATGAGCTCGGTGGTGTCGATGCCCTTGTAGCCCAGCTTGTCGATCTTGCCGGGTATCACCAGGCCGGGCACGACTTCGCCGAACCCGGTCGGCTTTTCGACGAGGAACGCGGTGAGGTTGCGGTGCGGCTTGTCGGCGCCCTCGTCGGTGCGCACCAACACGGCGATCAGCGTCGAACTGCCGCCGTTGGTCAGCCACATCTTCTGGCCGTTGATCGTGTAGTTGCCATCCGGGTCGCGCACGGCCCGGGTCCGGATCGCGGCGACGTCGGAGCCCAGCTCCGGCTCGGACATGGAGAACGCGCCGCGGGACTCGCCGGTCGCCATCCGCGGCAGGAACCGTTGCTTCTGGGCGTCGGTGCCGTGCTGGCGCAGCATGTACGCCACGATGAAATGCGTGTTGAGCACCCCGGATACGCTCATCCACCCGCGCGCCAGCTCCTCGACGCACAGCGCGTAGGTCAACAGCGACTCCCCCAGCCCGCCGTACTCCTGGGGGATCATCAGGCCGAACAAGCCCATTTCGCGCATCTGGTCGACGATGTGCTGGGGGTAGGTGTCGCCGCGTTCGAGTTCCGGCGCGTTGGGGATGACTTCCTTGTCGACGAATTGCCGCACCGTGGCGATGATCTCGGTCTGGAAGTCGGTCAGGCCGAGGGTCTGGGCGAGTTTGGTCATGCGCTGACTTCTCCTATCGTCCGTGCGCTCGTCAGGCGCGCGATGTCCGCGGGCGTCAGGCCCAGACGTTGGGTGAGCACGTCGGCGGTGTCTTGCCCCAGCGCGGGCGCGGGCGCACCGGCGGGGTGGGCGCCGTCGAACGCCGCCGGCAAGCCGGGGGCCCAGTACTCCCCGACGCCGGGCTGGTGCAGCCGGGAGAACAGCGGATTGGCGGTCACCTTCGGGCCCGCCGCGACGTCGGCGAAGGTGCTGTACCGCTCGAACAGCACGGTGGTGCCCGACAGCGCGGCGGTGACCTCGTCGCCCGTGTGGTCGGCGAACCAGGTGGCGAACAGTCCCGACAGCGCGTCGCGATAGCGATAGCGGTCGCCCTCCGACCCGAAGTCCACGCCCAGCGCCCCCTCGAGCGCCGACACCGCGGCGCCCGTGCCGGTCACGTCGACGAGGTCGCGAAAGTGCCTGCGCGTCAAGGTGACCACCATGAAAGCGGCACCGTCCCGGCTGGTGAAGTCCTGGCCGTACTGGCCGTAGATGGCATTGCCCAGCCGTTGTCGCTGCGTCCCGTTGACCTGAGGCTCGGTCAGCAGCCCGAGATTTCCCGCCGTGGCCAGCGCCACGTCCTCCAGCGCCAGGCTGACGCGTGCGCCGACGCCGGCCCGGTCGCGGTGGCGGACGGCGGTGACCACGGCGAGCGCCGCGTACAGGCCGCAACACACGTCCCACGCGGGCAGCACGTGGTTGATCGGGCCGGCATGCCCGGCCGGACCGGTGACGAGCGGGTACCCGACGCCGGCGTTGACGGTGTAATCCACCGCCGTGGATCCGTCGCCGCGCCCGAGCAACTGGACGTGGATGACGTCGGAACGCTTGGCGGCCAGCACGTCATGGCTCAGCCAGGACAGGCCGGCGGCGTTGGTGACGACGACGCCGTCGCCCTCGACGATGAGGCGCTGGACGAGCTGCTGGCCCTCGGTCGAACGCTGATCGATGGTGGCCGAACGCTTTCCCTTGTTCAGCCCGGTCCAGTAGATCGACCCACCGCCCGCGGCCAGCGGCCATCGGTGGACGTCGGAGGCCCCGCCGATCGGGTCGACGCGAATCACCTGCGCGCCGAGCTGACCCAGCGTCATGCCGCACAGCGGTGCCGCGACGAAGCTGGATACCTCGACGACGGTGAGGCCGCTCAGGGGGCCGGTCACGCCGGGGCAACCCGTTCGAAGATCGCGGCAAGCCCCTGGCCGCCGCCGATGCACATGGTCTCCAACCCGTAGCGCGCCTGGCGGCGGCCCAGTTCGCGGGCCAGGGTGGCCAGCATCCTCCCACCGGTCGCCCCGACGGGATGCCCCAGCGAGATCCCCGACCCGTGCACGTTGGTCCGGTCATGGTCGGCGGCGCCGAAATTCCATTCCCGCATCACCGCAAGCGCCTGTGCCGCGAAGGCTTCGTTGAGCTCGATCAGGTCGACGTCGGAAAGGCGCAGGCCAGCCTTGGCGAGCGCGACCTCGGTCGCGGGAACCGGGCCGATGCCCATGATGTTCGGGGCCACGCCGGCCGAACCCCAGGACACCAAGCGGACCAACGGCGTCAGCCCCAATTCGCCTGCCTTCTCCGGCGTGGTCACCACGCACATCGACGCGGCGTCGTTCTGCCCGCTGGCGTTGCCGGCCGTGACGGTCGCCTCCGGATCCTCGCCCAGCAGAACGGGTTTGAGCTTGCTCAGCGACTCCACCGAGGTGTCGGCGCGCGGATGCTCGTCGGTGTCGATCAGTTCTTCGCCCTGGCGGGTGCGCACCGCGACTCCGATGATCTCCTCGGCCATGATGCCGTCCTTCTGCGCGGCCACCGCGCGCTGATGCGAGCGCACCGCGAGCTCGTCTTGCTCGAGACGCGAAATGCCGTACTGGCGGCGCAGATTCTCGGCGGTCTCCAGCATCCCGCCCGGCACCGGGTAGTGCCGGCCACCGGCGGTCGTGCGGCCCCGCGCGAGCCCGTCGTGCACCCGGACGCCGCTACGGGCTCCGCCCCAGCGCATGTCGGTGGAATAGAAGGCGACGTTGCTCATGCTTTCGCAGCCGCCGGCGATGACGACGTCGTTGTCGCCGTTGCCGACTTGCAGGCACGCCTGGATCACCGCCTGCAGCCCCGACCCGCAGCGCCGGTCGACCTGCATCCCCGGAACCGTCACCGGCAGGCCGGAATCCAGCGCGACGACGCGCCCGATCGCGGGCGCCTCGCTGCTGGGGTAGCAGTGGCCGAGGATGACGTCCTCGACCGCCTCGGGCGAAATGCCGGTCCGCGCCAGCAGCCCCTGGAGGGCGGCAACGCCGAGGTCGACGGCGGTCAGCGACTTGAACATTCCGCCGTAGCGGCCAATCGGCGTGCGTACGGGCTCGCAGATGACGGTTTCGCGCATTGCCCCTTCTCCGTTCAGATCCGGTCAGATGTGCCGGCCGCCGGTAACTTCCATCACGGTGCCGGTCATGTAGGAGGACAGGTCGGAGGCCAAGAACAGCGCGACGCCGGCGACTTCGCTGGGCTCACCGGCGCGACCCATCGGGATCTCGGCCACCTTCTCGTCCCAAATGCGTTGCGGCATGGCTTCCGTCATGGCCGAGCGAATCAGGCCGGGGGCGATCGCGTTGACCCGGACGCCCAGGTACGCAAGCTCTTTGGCCGCGGCCTTGGTCATCCCGACGATTCCGGCCTTGGCCGCCGAATAGTTGGTCTGGCCGATCATGCCGACCTTGCCCGACACCGACGACATGTTCACGATGGCGCCGCGCTTGTTTTCGCGCATGACCGCCGCCGCCAACCGGATGCCGTTCCAGGTTCCCTTCAGGTGCACGTCGATGACCTGATCGAACTGCTCCTCGGTCATCTTGCGCATCGTCGCGTCGCGGGTGATTCCGGCGTTGTTGACCATGATGTCGAGGCCGCCGAAACGCTCGATGGCGGTCTGGATCAAGGCTTCGACCTCGGCCGCCTGCGTGACGTCGCAGCGCTGCGCCAGCGCGACCTCGCTGCCGCCCAATTCTTTGGCCGCGACCTCGGTGGCCTCCAGGTTGAGGTCACCGAGCACCACCCGCGCGCCCTCGGCGACGAATCGCTGGGCGATGGCGAAGCCCAGCCCTTGTGCACCTCCCGTGACGACCGCCGTCTGACCGTTCAGCAACGACACCTGAATCACGCCTCCCTTGGGTTCGCTTGCGTCGTGGGGTACCCGACGGTCGAATATCATATTTCATATAGGATCGCTTCCGGCGCCGGGTGGGTGAACCCGAGCGATGAGTGCCACAGAGGAGCGTCCGCATGACCACCGCCGAAGTCCAGGAAGTCCCCGACGAGGACTTCCGGGACATCCTTGCCCAGACCCGCCACTTCGTGCGGACCGCCGTCGTCCCGCGCGAGCAGGAGATCCTGACCGACGACCGGGTGCCGGACGATCTGCGCGACCAGGCCAAGAAGATGGGCCTGTTCGGGTACGCGATCCCGCAGCGGTGGGGCGGGCTGGGCCTGAACCTTGTCCAAGACGTCGAGCTGGCAATGGAATTGGGCTACACCTCGCTGGCCGTTCGGTCGATGTTCGGCACCAACAACGGCATCGCCGGACAGGTCCTCGTCGGGTTCGGCACCGACGGGCAAAAGCGCCGCTGGCTGGAGTCGATGGCCTCCGGCGAGGTCGTCGCCTCGTTCGCGCTGACCGAACCCGGCGCGGGGTCGAACCCGGCCGGCCTGCGAACCAAGGCCGTCCGCGACGGCGACCAGTGGGTGATCTCCGGTGACAAGCGCTTCATCACCAACGCGCCCGTCGCCGACCTGTTCGTGGTGTTCGCGCGCACCCGGCCGGCCGACGACCAGGGCCCGGGGATCGCCGTCTTTTTGGTGCCGGCGGACGCCGCGGGCGTTCAGGTGGGCGCGAAGGACGCGAAGATGGGCCAGGAGGGCGCGTGGACTGCCGACGTCGGCTTCAACGACGTCCGCGTCGGGAGCGACGCGCTGATCGGCGGCAGCGAGGACATCGGCTACCGGGCGGCGATGACCTCCCTCGCGCGCGGCCGGGTTCACATCGCCGCCCTCGCGGTGGGCGCCGCCCAGCGCGCCCTCGACGAGTCCGTGGCGTACGCCGCCACGGCGACCCAGGGCGGGACGCCGATCGGCGGCTTTCAGTTGGTGCAGGCGATGCTCGCCGACCAGCAGACCGGGGTGCTGGCCGGTCGGGCGCTGGTGCGCGACGCCGCGCGGCTGTGGGTCACCAATTCCGACCGCCGGGTGGCGCCGTCGGCGGCCAAGCTGTTTTGCACCGAAATGGCCGGAAAGGTCGCCGATCTCGCGGTGCAGATCCACGGCGGGAGCGGCTACATGCACGGCGTCCCCGTCGAGCGCATCTACCGCGATGTGCGCCTGCTGCGGTTGTACGAGGGCACCAGCGAGATCCAGCGCCTGATCATCGGGTCGAATCTGGTGAAGGCGGCGCAGCGATGAGCGGCCGGCTTGAAGGAAGGGTCGCGTTCATCACGGGCGCGGCGCGCGGCCAGGGCCGGGCGCACGCCGTTCGGATGGCTTGGGAGGGTGCCGACATCATCGCCGTCGACATCGCGGGCAAGCTCCCGTCGTGCGTCCCCTACGATTCGGCCACACCCGACGACCTCGCCGAGACCGTCCGCCTGGTCGAAGGGACGGGCCGTCGAATCTTGGCCACGGCGACCGACGTTCGTGACTTCGACGAACTTCGCCGGGTGGTCGACGCGGGAGTCGCCGCGCTCGGGCGATTGGACATCATCGTCGCCAACGCCGGCGTCGCCGCCCCGCAGGCCTGGAACGAGATCACGCCGGAGAACTTCCGCGACGTCATGGACATCAACGTGACCGGCACCTGGAACACCGTGATGGCCGGCGCGGACAAGATCATCGAAGGCGGCCGCGGTGGGTCGATCATCCTGATCAGTTCCGCGGCCGGGATGAAGATGCAGCCGTTCATGGTGCACTACACCGCCAGCAAGCACGCCGTCGCCGGGATGGCCCGCGCCTTCGCCGCCGAGTTGGGCAAGCATTCGATCCGGGTCAACAGCGTGCATCCGGGGCCGGTGAACACGCCGATGGGCACGGGCGACATGGTCGCCGCGGTGGGCAAAGCGGTGGAGACCAACCCGCAGTTGTCCAACATGCTCACGCCGTTCCTGCCCGACTGGGCCGCCGAGCCGGAGGAGATCGCCGATACCGTGTGCTGGCTGGCCAGCGACGAGTCGCGCAAGATCACCGCCGCCCGGATCCCGGTGGACCAGGGCTCGACGCAATACTGATCGGCCGTCGGCGGGAATAGCCCTTAGCGACCGGCGTTTCTAGCCGGCATGAAAGCTTTCAGCGAAACCGAACGCCAGCAGTTCCTCAGCGATAAGCACGTCGGCGTCCTGTCCGTCGCCGCCGAGGGCCGTCCGCCGGCCAGCGTCCCGATCTGGTACGACTACACACCCGGCGGCAACATCCGGATCATGACCGGGTCCTCCAGCCGCAAGGCCCGGCTCATCGAGCGGACCGGTGCGGTGACGCTGGTGGTCCAGCGCGAGGAGCCGCCGTATCAGTACGTGGTGGTCGAGGGGAGCGTCGTCGACACCACCACTCCCGCCCCGCCGGAACTGCAGGAGGCCATCGCGATCCGTTACCTCGGCGAGGAAGGCGGCAGCGCGTTCGTCAGCAGCATGGAGGGCGTCGAGGAGGTGCTCTTCACCATCCGGCCCGACAGGTGGTTGTCCGCCGACTTCACCGGCGACCTCTAGGCGATGAGCTCCAGCGTGCCCAGCTCGCGGATGGCCTGACAGCCGCGGCCGAGCATGGCCAGCACCATGTCGTCGCCGCGCTCGGTGGCGGCCGCGAACGCGAACCCCAGCGCCGAGATCAGCGGCGCCTGCATGACCCCGAGCCGGTAGTCACGCCAACAGGTTTCCCGGTCGTAGCCGGTGACCCCGAAGCGCGACAGCTCCCGGTGATAGGCGGCGACGAGCTCTTCTTCGATGGTGGCCCGCAGTTGCGGATTCAGGCTGGTGGCTGTGAAGTAGGCGAGATCCCTGGCGGGCAGGCCCACGCCGAGGGTCTGCCAGTCGACCACGCTGACCCGGGTTCGGTCCGGGTCGAACAGCATGTTGTCCAGCCGGTAGTCGCCGTGCAGCAAGGCAAAGCGGTCGTACTCGGCCAGCAGCCACGGTGCCACCAAACCCATTGCCGCACTGAAGGTGTCGCGGTCCTCGGGGATCATTCGATCGCCCAGCTTCTCGAGCGTGATGCCGGCGCTCATCTTCGCCACCTCGCCCATGCCGTTGGCCCCGGCTTCGTCCGGCCGTCCAAAGGCGATGCCTTCGAAATCCAGCCAGACCGGATCACACCAACTGGGCGCGTGCAGGCCGGCCAGGGCGGTCACCGCCAGGTGCGCTTCGGCTTCGCCGCAGCCGGCGAGCTGATCGCCCTGCACCGCCGGCGCTTGATCGGCGAGCAGGAGAGCGAAATCCATTGCGTCCTGGCTGATCTCGCAGTAGAAGCATTCCGGCGTCGGCACCTGCACCCGTTCGGCCACCGATGAATAGAACGCGCATTCGCTGCGGTACCCGATGACAACGCGGTCGCGCACGGTGTCGTCCTGGGCCGGCAGCTTGATCACAAAGGTCTGCGGCAGGTTGCCCGGATCCGTCGCATACCTGGCCGTCACACGGTAGGTCGCGCCGGTCTGGCCGGTGCCGATGGCCGCCACCTCGACGCTGGAGACCTCGACGGCTGCGCCGCGGCCGGTGAGCGCTGCCGAAAGCCATTCGGGGGTCACGTCGCCGGGATACCGCGGAATCGACACCACAGCACCCATACGCACGCCTCCAGCATTCCCGACGGTGAACTGACCGCCTCACTGTAAGGCATACGGCAAGCGTCGCCGTCGACCATGCCGAGTTACTCGGCGGCGATCCGCCATTCCGCGGCATCGTGCTGCTGTCGCCAGAATTCGTCGAAACGCCCGCCAGCGGCGAGCAGTTCGTCGACGGTGCCGTCCTCGACCACGCGCCCGTTGTCCAGGAACAGCACTCGGTCGGCGTGCCGAATGCTGGCCAGGCGGTGGGCGACGATGACCCGGGTGCGCGCCCGCGGGTCGGCGGTGAGCGCGTCGACCACCGCCGCCTCGTTCTCGGTGTCCAGGGCGCTGGTCGCCTCGTCGACCAGCAGGATCGGCGCGTCTTTGAGCAAGGCGCGCGCGATGCTGACCCGTTGTCGTTCGCCGCCGGACAGCGTCGACCCGGCCTCGCCGACGATCGCGTCGGCGCCGTCGGGCAGCCGGCCGGTGAGTTCGTCGACCCGCGCCAGTGCGACCGCACGCTCGAATTGCGCCTGGCCGGCGGACGGGTTTCCGGCGTAGACGTTCTCGCGGATGGTCCCGTGGAACAGGTACGGGTGCTGGAACACGACGCTGGCGGCCCCGCGCCGCGCCTCGGCATCCAGCGTCGCCGCGTCGACGCCGTCGATGAGCACCCGGCCACGGGTCGGTTCGTGCAGGCCCGCGATCAGCGCCAGCGCCGTGCTCTTGCCCGAGCCGGAGGGGCCGACGATCGCCGTCGCGCTCCCCGGCCGCAACGAGAAGCTGACGCCGTCGAGCACCGGCTGGGTGGAGTCCCCGTAGGCGAAGGTGACGTCGTCGAACTCGACGCGCGGGGCCGACGCGCGGTCCGGCAGCGTCGCGACGCCGGCCTTCAGGACCGGCGCGGTGAGCACGCAACGGATGCGGTCCAGCGTCGCGCGGGTGCTCTCCAGCGCAGGGGCCAGTTCGCTGATGGTGGTGAACGGCTCGAGGTAGCGGGCGATCACGACGATCAGCGCGATGGCCTCCGGGACGGTGAGCGTGCCGCCGATGGTCAGCGCCGTCGTCGCCCCCGCCAGCAGGATCAGGGCCAGCTGGCTGGCCAGGCTGAACAGCAGCTGGCCCGGCACCTGCATGGACAGCAACCGCATCGTCGCGCCGCGCTGCGCGGCCAGCGCGTCGCCGACCAGACTGCGGGCCGGTTCGACGCGGCGCGCGGCGCGCAACGCCTGCTGGGTGCGGGCGAACTCGATGATGCGCTCGGTGAGCGCGGTATTGGCCGCGGCGGCGGCGCCGTCGGCGCGGCGCGCGAGCCGCGCGGACGCCCACAGCGCGCCCAGCAGCAGCGGCACGCCGCCCAGGGCGGCCGCGCCGAGCTGCCAGGACACCGGCAGCAGCGCGAGCGCGATGGCCGCCGGCAGCAGGATCGCGGTGGCCAGCGGCGTCAGCAGGTTGACCACCAGGCCGACGAGTTCGGGTCCGGTTGCGGCGATGGCTTGCCGTGCAGTGGCGGTGTTGTCGGCGGTGAACCAATCGAGCCGGACGTCCGGAAGCCGGTCGGCCACGTCGTGCTGGCTGTGGTCGAGCACGGCGAAGCCCAGGTCGAAGCCGATGCGCGCGGTGGCGGTGTCGATCACCCAGCCGGTCACGGTCGCGGCGGTGAGCCAGCCCACCCACACCAGCGCGCGGTGCGGCGCGGCGAACAGCGCGCCCACCAGCGGCACCAGCAGCACCGTGGCGAGCGCCCGCACCGCCACCGAGGTCAGGGCGAGCGCGGTGTAGGCGATCACCTTGCCGCGCCGGTCGGGCGGGACGAGCCCGATCCAGGTCCTGATCATCGCGCAACCTCCGGGGCCGCGGCCGCCGGCACCCGGCCGGTGTCCCACAGCCGCCGGTAGCGTCCGTCCGCGGCCAGCAACTCGTCGTGGGTGCCGCGTTCGGCGATCCGGCCATGGTCGAGCACGACGATCTGGTCGGCTTTGGTGACGGTGTGCAGGCGATGGGCGATGACCAGAACGGTGCGCTCCCGGGTGAGCCGGTTGAGGGCTTGCTGCACAAGGTATTCCGATTCCGGGTCGGCGAACGCGGTCGCCTCGTCGAGGATCAGAACCCGGGTGTCGGCGAGGATGGCGCGGGCGATGGTCAGCCGCTGGCGTTCGCCGCCCGACAGTCCGGCGCCGGCGCCCAGCACGGTGTCGTAACCCTCCGGCAGTCGCATGATGCGGTCGTGGATTTGCGCCTGGCGCGCCGCGGCCTCGATTCGTTCGGCGGTGGCGTCCGGCACGGCCAGCGCGATGTTCTGCGCGACGGTGCCGTGCACGAGCTGCGTCTCCTGCAGCACGAAACCGACCCGCGTGTAGAGTTCGTCGGCCGTCAGCGATCGAATGTCCTGCCCGCCAACGCGTATCGCGCCCCGCTCGACGTCGTGGAACCGGGCGAGCAGTGCGGCCAGCGTCGACTTCCCGGAGCCCGACGGTCCGACGAGCGCGGTGACGGTGCCGGGCCGCAACGTCAGCGACACGTCCTGGATCACCGGTACGCCGGGGCGATAGCCGAAGCTGACCCGATCGAACACCACCGTGGCCCCGGCGTCGGCGTTCGGCGCTTCGGCCTGCCGCGTTTCGAGGTCGGGCTCGTCGAGGGTGTTCTGCAGCCGGCGGGCGGCCAGCGTCCCGGCGCGGATGCCGCCCAGACCGTAGGCGATGCCGAGCAAGCGCGCGCCGAAGGTGGTGCCCAGCAACAGGAATGGCAACAGGTTGACCGGATCCATCCGGCCGGTGACAACCAGGAGGGTGCCCGTGAGCGCGATGAGCCACAGGAACGTCGCGGGGCGGGTGGCCAGATCCATCAGCGTTTTCTTGCCGGCCAGGGGCCGCTGCCAGGCCACCAGGAAACCGACGTATTCGTCGAGGCGGCGGCGGAAGCTGGACGCCGCGGCGCCGCCGAAGACGCGAATCACCGGCTGTCCCTCGAGATACGCGCCGGCTTCCCCGCTCATCCTCTCCGCCCAGCGCTGCGATTGGGGGATGCGCGGGCCGGACTGGATCGTGATGGACGACGTCAGCACCAGGTAGACCAGGACGGGCAGGAACAGGACCAGCGCCACGCGCCAGTCGACGACGAACAGATAGACCAGCACCGCCACCGGGGCGACGGCCGCGGCGGCCGCGTCCGGTATGGCGTGGGTGACCAGATAGTGCAGCGACAACGTGTCGTCCTGCAGCAGCTGCTTGATCGACCCCGATCCGCGGGCGGTGAACCAGCCCAGCGGCAACCGGGAGAGCTTCGTCAAAAGCCGTGCGCGCAAGTCGTTCGCGAAACGCGCATCGATGACGTGCAGCCACAGCGTCAGGGCGGCGCCGAGAACGGTGCCGGCGCCGAGCAGGGTGACGGCCGCGATGCCCACCGCCCACAGGCGGGGGGCGGGGGCGCCCGCCACCAGCAGCCGGGCCAGCTCGACCAGCAGCACGAACGGCGCCAGCTGCAGCAGCGTGATCACGGCCTGCAGCACGCCGGAGAGGATCAGCGCCGACCGCAGCGGCGCGAGCAACCGGCCCGCCGCCTGGGCGCGCCAGCTGCCCTTCGGGGGCGCCGAGGTCGTCGGTGTCGGCGGTTCGGGTTGCGGCGCAACGCTTTCCGGCTCGTCGCCGCGGCTGGTGCCCATCGCCCGTCCGGCGCTCCAATACGCCTGGGCGTGGATTTCGGACTTGGGGAACCCGAACTCGTCGCGGAGCCGGGTCCGGACCTGCTTGAGCGTGGTGGCCTCGGGCGTGGCCCAGGCGTACCAGTTCGACCAGTCCCGGCTCTCGATCGCCGCGGCCAGCGACCTCTCGTCGCGGCGCGCCACCCAATGCACCCGCAGCCGCGGGTGTTTCGCGAGCGGGATGAGCGTGTCGTTGTCATCGTGCTGCTCGAGGTACAACTCGATCGGGACGTCGTCGGGGACGGTTTCCACGATGCCGTTAATTCCGGGGATCGACGCCGAGTCGCCGATCAGCAGATAGCCGGCCGGCTGCTCCGCGGGCGGGTCGAAGCGCGACGAGCCCATCAGCGACATGGCCGCGATCGTCGCGCCGGGCTCGACGGTGCGCGCCCACGTCGACGCGGGGCCCGCCGGCTCGTGCAGCACGACGTCGACCGCGAAGCGGCCGGTGGCCGCGTCCGCCTCCGAGATCGTGTAGGCGCGCTGGAACTCGGTGCCCGAGCCCTCCGGGTCGGGAAACCAGAACCGCAGCCACGCCGCGGGCTCGGCCTCCGCGTCCTCGAACAGGGTGGGCGACTCCATCCGAATCCGCACGAAATGCGGGGCGATGCGGACGGTTTCGATCACCGTCGCCGTGTGGTCGCGGGCGCCGAAGCTGCGCAGCATCACGCCCTGGAAGCCGCGCGCCATCAGCGGTCGATCGGGCGTTCGGGCGAAATCACCACTGCATACCCAGCTGCATTCAGCACCCTCCGAGTAGGTAAGTCACCCCACAAACTAAGGGTTGCCTTACCAAAGGTCAACCTCGGGTGCCGACTCCCAGCCCGCCCGGACCACCTCCGCGCGTCGAGATCGACGAAACCGTGACCTCTACTCGAACTTTTTCGCGCTGGCGTCGATCTGGGCGGGTCTTCGCCAACCTGGGACCGCCGCCTACGCCGCCTGGCCGGATCCCCGCAACTCCCGCAACGCGGTGCGCAGGCCCCGCCGCTTGCCGGTCTCGGGGTCGACGAAGCTCTCGCGCAGACCGTCGCGCACGCGGAACTTCAGCTCCGAGCGCGTCTCGCGGGCGTCGTCGGGCGTCGCCTGCAGAAGTTTGTCGGGCAGGGCAAGTTTGAGAATCGTCCAGAACGTCTGTAGGTATTGGCGCCCAAGGGATCCCGTGGTGTACGGCAGGTCGTACTTGTCGCACAGCTCACGCACCCGCACGGCGATCTCCGCGTAGCGATTGCTCGGCAGGTCCGGGAAGAGGTGGTGTTCGATCTGGTAGCACAGATTGCCGCTGATGAACGCCATGAACGGCCCGGCGTTGAAGTTCGCCGACCCGAGCATCTGCCGCAGGTACCACTCCCCCTTCGTCTCGTTCTCGAACTCCTCGACGGTGAATTTCTCTGCGCCGTCGGGGAAGTGGCCGCAGAAGATGACCATGTATGCCCAGATGTTGCGGATCAGGTTGGCCGTCATGTTGGCCTTGATGGTGCGCTTCCAGTTCCGCCCGCTCAGCGCGGGGAAGATCACGTAGTCCTTGCCTTCCTGCTTGACCACCTTCTTGCCGATCACCCGCAGATCTTTGGCCGCCTCGGCCGAGCTCTTTTCCTTCTTGCGCAGCTTGGCCGACTCGATGTGGTGCAGGGCGACGCCGTACTGGAAGAACGTGCCCAGCAGCATGTTGTAGATCGGGTTGCCCAGCATCCAGGGTTCCCACGGTTCGTCGCGGGTCACGCGCATGATCCCGTAGCCCACGTCGGCGTCGAGCCCGACGACGTTGGTGTACTTGTGGTGGACGAAGTTGTGGGAATGCTTCCACTGCACGCTCGGGCAGGTGGTGTCCCACTCCCACTCCGTGGAGTGAATCTCCGGGTCGTTCATCCAGTCCCATTGGCCGTGGATGATGTTGTGGCCCAGCTCCATGTTCTCGATGATCTTCGCGCTCGCGAGCATGGCGGTGCCGCTGAGCCAGGCCAGCTTGTTGTGGCTGGCGAACAACGCGATTCGGCCGCCGACGGCCAACGCGCGCTGCAGTTGAATGGACCGGCGAATATAACGGGCGTCGCGCTCGCCGCGCGATTCCTCGATGTCGGCGCGGATCGCGTCCAGCTCCTGCGCGAGCTGATCGATGTCCTCGGTGGTCAGGTGCGCGTATGCCTTGATGTCGGTGATTGCCATGGGTCCCCCCTAGATTTTGATGGTGCAGTTTCCGGATGCCGTGGAAATGCAGGTCTGGATGCGATCGCCGGCGCCGTGTTCGGTCCCCGACCTGACGTCGCGCACATGCCCCTCCTCCAGCGGGAGCACGCACGTCTGGCAGATTCCCATCCGGCACCCGAAGGGCATCTGGATCCCCACCTGTTCGCCGGCCTCCATAATCGATGTGGCGCCGTCGATTTCGATGGTCTTATCGGATATGGCGAAGGTGACGGTGCCGCCTTCCCCGCCCTTGTCGGTAGCGGCGATGGTGAAGCGCTCCATGTGCAGCTGGTCGCTGCAGCCCGCCTCTTTCCATGCCTCCTCGGCGGCGTCCAGCAGGGAGTTCGGGCCGCACACCCAGGCCGGGCGCTCCCGCCAGTCGGCCACGATGTCGGCGAGGTGTTCGAAATCGATATGGCCCTGAGTTTTGGTGAGCTGCAAGTGAAGTCGGTAATCGGGCCGAGTCTTCTCCAGTTCGCGCAGCTCGTCGTGGAAGATCACATCGTCCGCGCTGGGCGCCGAGTGGATATGCGTGATGTCCGCCTGCTGGCCGCGCGACCTGAGGGTGCGCAGCATAGCCATCACCGGTGTGATGCCGCTGCCGGCGGTGATGAAGAGGATCTTCTGCGGCGGCGGGTCGGGCAGCGCGAAGTCTCCCTTGGGCGACGCCAACCGCACGATGGTGCCCGGTTTGACGCCATTGACCAGGTGGGTCGACAGAAAACCCTCCGGGGTGGCCTTGACGGTGATGGTGATGTTCTTGTTGTCCCGTCGCGGGATCGAGGTCAATGAATAGGAGCGCCAGTGCCACCGGCCGTCGATGCGTAGGCCGATGCCGACGTATTGGCCCGGCTGGTATTTGCCCGAGAAGCCCCAGCCGGGCTTGATCGTGACGGTCGCCGAGTCGGCCGTTTCGGGGCGCACGTCGACGATGCGGCCGCGCAACTCCCGCGCCGACCACAGCGGATTGAGCAGCTTGAGATAGTCGTCGGGCAGCAGCGGGGTGGTCGCGCGGGCGGCCAGCCCGCGCGGGACGTTCACCCACGATCGGGCGGTTTCCACGCCCTTCGCGGGCGCTGTGCTCCAACGGGTGAGGCTACGAAGCGGAGAACCCATAAGTCATCCCAGCGGTCTGATCGAGGTTTCTGTGGGCCGGTCGGCTCACGCTTCCCCATCGGCTTCCCAACCACCGCGCTCGATAAACACGTGTTCTCTGAGTCGGTGATGTCCGGGCCATCTAGAGGCGCGATGCCTGTGCGTTTACGGCTCTCGGCGGAATCGGACGTCGTTCGACACGAGCCGAGGTGGTGTACACCCAACCGCGTCGCCCGGGTGTGGCGACGGTGCCCGCGGTGACGATGCGCCGGGACAGGCGAAATTCTCACAGACGCGCGCACGCAGGAACGGACGGCGAGGACGACTGCCCGGTGTCGGCCGGCGGTGGTCGGGACCTAGCCCTATCGCAGCCGCCACCCGGCACCTTATTCTCTCGTAACTTGTCCCGTTCATCCGATTTACCCGGATGGGGATCTGATGAGAGGTAGCGATGTCGTATCTGGCGGTGGCCCCAGAGTTCCTCGGTTCGGCGGCAATGGACTTGTCGGAGATCGGCTCGGCGGTCACCGCTGCGCACACCGCGGCGGCGGTCCCGACGGCAGGAGTGGTGGCCGCGGCGGAAGACGAGGTGTCGGCGGCGGTCGCGTCGCTGTTTTCCAGCCACGCCCGGCAGTTTCAGTCGCTCAGCGCCCAGGCGGCGGCGTTTCACACCCGGTTCGTGCACGCGCTGAACGGCGCGGGTGGCGCGTATGCGGCCGCCGAGGCGGCCAATGTGTACCCATTGCAAACCCTCGAACAAGCGGCCGCGGGCATCGGGGCGTTCTCGCCCTGGCGGAGCCTGACGGGCCGGCCGCTGTTCGGCGATGGCACCAATGGGGCGCCGGGGACGGGGCAGGCCGGCGGACCGGGTGGCTGGCTTTTCGGCAACGGCGGGAATGGCGGGTCGGGTGCGGCCGGCGGCGTGGGCGGGCCCGGCGGGCCCGGCGGCCTGTTGGGCGCCGGCGGGGCCGGCGGCCAAGGCGGCGGCGGCGGTCACGGCGGGACGGGCGGCACCGGCGACACCGGCAACGGCGGCAACGGTGGTGTCGGCGGCAACGGGGGGGCCGGCGGTAGCGGCGCCGGCTCGGTCGTTGGCAGCACGGGCGCCAGCGGCAACGGCGGCGACGGCGGCACTGGCGGTGATGGCGGCACCACCACCTTGAGCGGCGCCGTCGGCGGCACCGGCGGCGACGGCGGCAGCGGCGGGGCCGGCATCAGCGGCGGCCACGGCGGCCACGGCGGCGACGGCGGCGCCGCCAGCATCGCCGGCGCCCTCAACGGCAACGGCGGCAACGGTGGCACCGGCGGCACCGCGAGCGTCTACGGCACCGGCGGCGACGGCGGCGACGGCGGCGACGGCGGCGCCGCGAGCTTCACCGGCGCCGTCGGCGGCACCGGCGGCACCGGCGGCACGGGTGGCACCGGCGGCACCGGCGGCAACGGCGGCAACGGAGGTGCCGGCGGTGGGGGCGTCCTCACCACGACCACCGCCGGCGCCATCGCCGGTGGCGGTGGTGGCGGCGGCGGCGCCGGAGGCGCCGGCATCCACGGCGGCAACGGAGGTAGCGGAGGCGGCGCCGAAATAATCGATCCCAGCAGTTCCCTCGACGTCACCAGCACCGGCGGCGGCGGTGGTCAAGGCGGCGGCCCCAACTTCGTGACTGCCGGCGGCGACGCCGGCGGCGGTGGCGGCGGTGGGGCCGTCAACGTCGGTGCCACCACGATCACTGCCGGCACCGGCGGCAACGGCGGAAGCGGCCTTCCTGGCAACACCGGCGGCTTCGGCGGCGCAGGCGCCACCGTCACCGGGACCGCCGCCTCCGCCGTCGACGCCGCCGGGGGCGGTGGTGGCGGTGGCGGCAGCGGCCAATTGAGCGGCGGCGGCACC
The DNA here is from genome assembly GCF_900157385.1 of Mycobacterium terramassiliense. Lineage (GTDB taxonomy): Bacteria > Actinomycetota > Actinomycetes > Mycobacteriales > Mycobacteriaceae > Mycobacterium > Mycobacterium terramassiliense. The sequence goes on along the minus strand of NZ_LT717701.1, from coordinate 2,100,908 downwards.
GGCGGCGCCGGGGGTGGCGCCACCACGATCGCCGGCGGCGCCGGCGGCGCCGGCGGCACCAGGTTCACCTTCGGCAGCTCCGGCAACAGCGGCCCCGGGATCGGCGGCGGCACCGGGGGCCAAGGCGGTCCCGGCGAGCAACTGCTCGGCTCAGGCGGCGGTGGCGGGGGTGGCAGCGCCGTTGTCATGAGTGCCCCAGATGGCACCGCCACGGGCGGCGGCGGCGGCAAGGGCCAGTAGCACCGGGCTATCCCAGCGGCCTCGTTCGGGCGAGGGCGTCGGTGCGGGCGGAGGGACTCGAACCCTCACGCTCTTTCGAGCACCGGCACCTAAAGCCGGCGCGTATGCCATTTCGCCACGCCCGCAAGACTTCGCGATCCTATCGCCTCGCGGTGACGACGACTTGTCGGCGGCGCGGCCCATAACCGAAAGGCCTCGAAGTTCCGTGGAGCCGCCCCGGCCGCGAATTCGTCGGGCCCGAATCGTGGGCGGTACCTTCAAGGGGTGCCGACTACCCGCCGTCGCAGGCCCGCGCTGATCGCCTTGGTGATCGTCGCGGCGTGCGGCTGCCTGGCGCTGGGCTGGTGGCAGTGGACCAGGTTCCAGTCGGTCTCGGGCTCATTCCAGAACCTGGGCTACGCGCTGCAGTGGCCGCTGTTCGCCTGGTTCTGCGTGTACGCGTACCGCAAGTTCGTCCGTTACGAGGAGGCGCCACCGGAACCGCACAAGAGCGGCGAGATGACCGAGATACCCGCCGGCCTACTGCCCGAGCGGCCCAAGCCGGTCCCGCCGCCACCCGAGGATGCCGCGCTGCGGGAGTACAACGCCTACCTGGCCGAGCTCGCCAAAGAAGATGCCGAGAAGCAGAACAGGACCACCGCATGACCACACCCGAGACCCCCGGCGCGCCGGCGCCCGCCTTCCCCGTCGAGAAGATCCGCACCGCGTTGCTCGGCTACCGGATCATGGCGTGGACGACGGGCCTATGGCTCATCGCGCTGTGCTACGAGATCGTCTCGCACCTGGTGTTCCACCACGAGATCCGGTGGATCGAGGTCGTGCACGGCTGGGTGTATTTCGTCTATGTGCTGGCGGCGTTCAACCTCGCGATCAAGGTCCGCTGGCCGATCGGCAAGGCCGTCGGGGTGCTGCTGTCGGGCACGATCCCGCTGCTGGGCATCATCGTCGAGCACTTCCAGACCAAGGACGTCAAGGCGCGCTTCGGGCTGTAAGGATCGAGTGTGCGGCTGGCCGCACGCTCGGGGCCGACTGTGCGGCCAGGTTCACAGTCGTGGTGCCGCGAGGTCGCGCAGCGCCGGCACCAACAGCGCCAGCGCGCGACCGCGGTGCGACACGGCATCCTTTTCCGCCGGGCTGAGCTGTGCGGCGGTGCGGTCTTCGCCGCACGGGACGAACACCGGGTCGTAGCCGAACCCGCCGTCGCCGCGGGCCTCCCGCGCGATAGTGCCCGGCCACTCGCCGCGAACGACGACCTCGCCCGACGGCGACACCAGCGCGCAGGCCGACACGAACGCCGCGCCGCGCCGTTCGTCGGGTACGTCACGCAACTGAGCCAGCAGCAGCGCGGTATTGGCGGCGTCGTCGCCGTGGTTACCCGACCAGCGCGCCGACAGCACGCCGGGCATCCCGTTCAACGCCGCCACCTCCAGACCCGAGTCGTCGGCCACGCAAGCCAGACCCGTTGCGGCGAACCCGTCCCGCGCCTTGGCCAGCGCGTTGTCCTCGAACGTCGCGCCGGTCTCGGGAGCTTCGTCGAACGGCGCGACGTCGTTCAGCGAGACCAACGTCAGCCCCGTCAGGCCGGCGCCGTCGAGCACCCGGCGCAGCTCGGCCAGCTTCTTGGGGTTGCGGCTGGCCACCAGCAGGCGGGTCATCATCTATTCCTAATCGTGCGTCTGGGCAGTTGCCGATGCACCCCGGCCACCTTACGGACTGCGAGCCGATAAGTCGGCGACGCGAATCGCTCAGCGGTGCCGGCACGCGTACGGCACGCTCCGCAAGGAATAGACAGGGCGACGAAGTAGCTTGCCCCAGGGTGAGCCAAAAACCCGATACCGAGACGCTCAAGGCGCTCAATAACAACATCACCGACGAGTTTCGCGCCAACGCCGGCAAGGTGGGCGGGCGATTCGAAGGCAACGAGCTGTTGCTACTGACTACGAAGGGCGCGAAATCCGGCGACCCGCGCGTCACGCCGCTGGTGGCCTTCCGTATCGACGGCAAGCTGCTGATCGTCGCCGGTTACGGTGGCGCCGACGTCAACCCGGCGTGGGTGCACAACTTGCGGGCCAACCCGCGAGCGCGCGTTGAAGTCGCCACCGACTCGTTCGACGTCGTCGCGCACGAGCTCGACTCGTCCGACCGTGAGGCGATCATCCCCAAGATCAACGCGACCGTACCCGCGTTCGCGTTCGCGAACTACCAGTCAAAAACCACGCGCACCATCCCGATATTCGAGCTCCAGGAGGACGAGTCATGACCGACTGGAATGGGTCTCTTCTCGGCCGCGGTGTCGGCGGTGACAGACCGCGGGGCAATTAGGCCAGGGTCAGGCTGGCCACCAGCAGCCTGTCACAAGCGCCGCTCGTCCTCATCGCTTCGCTCTGCATCGTCGCCGGCGCGCTCAGGTGCCGAACGCCTTCGGCGCCGGGGGTCCCTCCGGCAGCACACCCGGGTAGGGCCGCTCCAGGGCCTCGCGCTGAGCGGCGAACAATTGGTCGCACGCGGCCAGCGCCACGTCGAGCAACTTGTCCAGCGTCGAGCGGGGGAACGTCGCGCCCTCCCCCGTCCCCTGAACCTCCACCAGGGTTCCGGTGTCGGTGGCGACGACGTTCATGTCGACCTCGGCGCGCGAGTCCTCTTCGTAGGGCAGGTCCACCCGAATCCTGCCGTCGACGACGCCGACGCTGACCGCCGCGATGGCGCACGACAGCGGACGCGGGTCCGACAGTTTGCCCGCCGCGGACAGATAGGTGACGGCGTCGGCCAGCGCAACGTACGCACCGGTGATCGCCGCGGTACGGGTGCCGCCGTCGGCCTGCAACACGTCGCAGTCGACGGCAATCGTGTTCTCCCCCAAGGCCCTGAGGTCGATGCACGCCCGCAGCGACCGGCCGATCAGCCGGCTGATCTCCTGGGTGCGTCCACTGAGCCGGCCCTTCACCGACTCGCGGTCGGAGCGGGAATGGGTGGCGGACGGCAGCATGGCGTATTCCGCGGTCAGCCACCCCAGGCCGGAACCCTTGCGCCAGCGCGGCACACCCTCGGTGACGCTGGCGGTGCACATGACCTTGGTGTGGCCGAATTCGATCAGCACCGAACCCGCCGGGTGATCGGTGAATCCGCGGGTGATGACTACGGGGCGAAGCTCGTCGTCGAGGCGGCCGTCTTCTCGTTTGGACACCCAGTAACCCTAGCCAACGCCGGGTGCTCAGACCCTTTCGGAGCGGCGGACATCGAACGTCTCACCGCATACCACCGCGTGCACGGGACCGTCGAATTCGGCCTTGGCCTCGCTGATCACGTCCTCTCGCGAAGTCCACGGCGGGATGTGGGTCAACAACAGCTCGTGAACGCCGGCCTGGGCCGCGACCCTGCCCGCCTCCGTGCCCGACAGGTGCAGCGCGGGCGGGCGATCCGGCGCGTGCGTCCACGACGCCTCGCAGAGAAAAACGTCGGCGCCGCGCGCGAGCTCGACGAGCTGATCGCAGATGCCGGTGTCACCGCTGTAGACGAACGAGGCACCGCTGGGATCGGTGACGCGCAAGCCATACGACTCGGTGGGATGCGCCACCACCCGGGGCGTCACCGTGAGCGCCCCGAACGTGACCGGCTCACCCTCCACCCAGTGATGGACGTCGAATATGTCCGAGCAATCGTCGATCTCGCCGCCATAGGGCGACGACGCGGCCCCCAACCGCGACCAGGTGTCGCCGGGGCCGTACAACAACGCCTTCCCGAGCGGCTTCGACGGGTGGTAGCGGCGCCACACGAACAGGCCCGGCACGTCCAAACAGTGGTCGGCGTGCAGGTGTGTCAGCAGGACGTGGACCGAGCCGGGGTCGGCGTAGCGCTGCAGCGCGCCCAGCACACCGCCGCCGAAATCGAGAACCAGCGGCGGGGTATCCGGCGCCCGAAGCAGATAACCCGATGCCGGCGAATCCGGACCGACCACGCTGCCCGAGCAGCCGAGCACGGTTATTCGCACGGACACTACTGTGCCATGCCCGATCGCACGATGGAGAAAACATCGCCGCTTTGATGTGACCAGAATCTCCCCACCGCGCTAGCCGACACGGGTTTGCTGCACCGGCTGAACACCCGTCACCGCGGGGCCCAGGAATCGCGCCGCCAGTTTGGTGAACGCCTCGGGGTCGCCCGTCGCCTCGAAGATGCGCGTGGCCGGCGGCGCGTCATGAGGGCGCAGCAACTCGTGTTCGGTGAGCACCCGAAGCACTTCCTTGGCGGTCTCCTCGGCGCTGGACACCAGCGTCACGTTCTCGCCCATCGCCAGCTGGATCAGCCCCGACAGCAGCGGATAGTGCGTGCACCCCAGCACCAGCGTGTCGACCTGCGCGCGCTGCAGCGGCTCCAGATAGCCCTCGGCCAGCCCGAGCACCTGACGGCCGCTGGTCACCCCGCGCTCGACGAAGTCGACGAACCGCGGGCAGGCCACCGCGGTGATCTCCGTGTCGCGGGCGGCGGCGAACGCGTCCTGATAGGCATGCGAGTTGATGGTCGCGCGGGTGCCGATGACGCCGATGCGGCCGTTGCGGGTGGTGGCGACCGCGCGGCGCACCGCCGGCAGGATCACCTCGACGACGGGCACGTCGTAGCGCTCGCGGGCGTCGCGCAGGCAGGCCGCCGACGCCGTGTTGCAGGCGATCACCAGCGCCTTGACACCCCGCTCGACGAGGTCGTCACCGATGGCCAGCGCGTGGGCGCGGACCTCGGAAATGGGCAGCGGACCGTAGGGGCCGTTGGCGGTATCGCCGACGTAGATCATGTCCTCGTCGGGCAGCTGGTCGATGATCGCCCGCGCGACGGTCAGCCCCCCGACGCCGGAGTCGAAGACCCCGACGGGCGCCTGGGGTCCCCGCCCGCAGGCAGGGGACGGCGAGCTCATGTGCGGGGGCGCCGTGCGCCGGCTTTCTTCGATGCGCGCGCCTTGCGCTCCGGGCCGGACAGCAGATAGGCGGCAACGACGCCCGCCAGCGCGCCGCACAGGTGGCCCTGCCACGACACGCCGCCGCACTTGTCCAGGACGGGCACGGCGCTCACCAGGATGCCGCCGTAGGCGAACAACACCACCAGGCCCGTGATGATGTCCCAGAACCTGCGCACGAATATCCCGAACACCAGCAAAAACGTCAGCCAGCCGAAGATCAGGCCGGAGGCCCCGATGTGGTCGGACTCAAAGCGGCAGCCGCCCCAGTTGCCGATGAGCCAGGTGCCGAAGCCGCCGACGATCCACACGATCGCGGTGGCCCATACGAACCGGGACATGCCGGCCAACGTCATGAGGAAGCCCAGCACCAGAGCGGGCACGGTGTTGGCCAGCAGGTGCGTCCAGCTCGCATGCAGGAAGGGCGCCCAGAGGATGCCCCACAACCCATCCGCCTCCAACGGCCTGATGCCGTTGCGGTCCAGCGAATGGTGCGTCAGCTGATCGATCAGCTCGATGAGGTACAGCAGCGCCACGAAAGTGAGGATCGTGGCGCCGCCGACCGCCCAGTGCGGCCGCTTTTTCGACTGGGACGCTGGCGCCCGCGGATGTCCCTGGGTCATAGCTGCCCTTCTCGCGCGTTCCCGGCATCGTCCAGGCTACCGGCGAACTTGCCTCCGTCAGCCGAACGCCCCGGGCAACACGTCGCGGTAGGTCGGGATTCCGGCCACCGACTCGGCGGCGAACACCCCGACCAGCACCGCCCGGGCCAGGCAATCGGCCGCGGCCATCCCCACCTCGGCGATCAGCGCCGTCTCCGGGGAAAACGCGGCGGGCAGCGGTGTGGAACCGACGGCCGGGGCCACCTCGACGGCCCCGGTCGCCAGCGCGAACACCGTGTCGCCGTCCAGCGGCGTGTGCGCCGGGCGGATGGTGCGCGCCAGGCCGTCGTGGGCGGCGATCGCCACGCGCCGGCACGCGGCCGCGCTCAGCGCGGCGTCGGTCGCGACGACGGCGATGGTGGTGTTCAGCGGGTTCAGCGCCGAGGGCAACTCCGCGTACGCGGCGACCTGCGCGGCCGGCGGCGGCGTCAGCGCGAACTCGTCGCTCAGGCTCGGCATCCAGGGCAGGCCGGTCACGCGGTCGGCGACGTCGCCGGCGGAGTTCACCGCGACCACGGCGCCGACGGTGACGCCGGAAGCGGCAGGCGTCGTCAAAGTCACGGAGGCGCCACCGGCCCCGCGTCCGCGGCTTCGCACGCCGCGTAGCCGAACTCCGCCGTCGGCCGGCAGCTCCAGCCGCCGACCGGCAGGTCGAAGATCACCGCGCCCGGCACGATGGGCACCACGCCCCCGTCCAGGCTCACGCCGCGTTCGCGTTCCTCCAGCCAGCGCATCACGCCGTCGGCGGCCGCCAGGCCGTAGGCGCTGCCGCCGGCGAGCAACACCGCGTCGACGAAGCGCACGGTGTTGGCCGGGTCCAGCAGATCGGTCTCGCGGGTGCCCGGCGCGCCGCCGCGGCAATCGACCCCGCAGACCGTGCCGGGTGGGGTGAGCACGACCGTGACGCCGCAGGCCCAGCCCGCCCCCAACGACGCGTCGGGGTCGAGTCGCTGGTGGTGACCGACGCGGATGCCCCCGACGTCGGTGATGGAGTTCATCCGGCCGGCTTCCCCATCAGCGCGAGGACCAGGTACTCCTGCAGGACGGTCAGCCACTGGTAAACGTCGAAGTGCACGGCCAGCGGATGGTCGGCCGGGAGCCGTTCCGGACCATCCGGCCCGATCTCGAGCATCACGCCCAACGTCAACCGGATGTCGTTGACGGCCGCGATCCAGGCGTTCGCTTCGTCCTCGGTCAGTTCGAAGCGGCCGCCGTTGTCCGGAACGGTGTCCAGAAGCTTTTGTGCGGCAACGCGTTTGGCATCGATGATGTCCGGCTCGTGCAGACTGCGCAGCGCCGCGTTGAGGCTGTCGGGGGTGTCGCCGGCGGACGCCACGTCGTCGGTTTTACCCTCCGTGTCGTCCGGCTTGTAAAAATCCGGTAGCAGCCGGCGCAGCGTCGGGTCGCGGGGCGGTTCGGCGTTCCCCGTCTTGATGCCGGTAATCTCCTCGAGTTCGTCTGTGGGCGAAGAAGATTCGCGCTCGTCGAGCAGGCCGATCATCGCGGTGACGAGGTTCTTGAGCAGGGCGGCCTCGTGCGAGGCCAAGCCGGACCGAAAACGGGGACCGTTGGCGGTCGTGACGCGCTTCCATTTGCGCACAAGGGATCCCGGTCGGCCTCGGGCCTCACCGGTCCTGCTGCATCGTCGCCCACAAACCGGCGGCGTGCAGCTTGGACACGTCAACTTCCATGGATTCCCGGCTACCCGCCGTGACGACCGCCTTCCCCTCGTTGTGCACCTGCAGCATCAGCTTGGTGGCGTGCGGCTCGCTGTAGCCGAACAACTTCTGGAAGACATACGTCACGTAGGTCATCAGGTTGACCGGGTCATCCCACACGATGGTGACCCATGGGCTGGCCGTGACGTCTACCGGAGCCGACTCGCGTTGCCCGGTAGTGCCCGGCTTGGTGGGCGCTGACGCAACAACCATGGCCTCTACGATACCGAGGCACACCCCGGCCGCCGCCAGCCGTTACCGTTGCGGAATGAACGAGCCGGTCCTGGCCGGGCTGCTGACCGACAGGTACGAGTTGACCATGCTGGCCGCGGCGCTGCACGACGGCACCGCGAACCGCCGGACCACGTTCGAACTGTTCGCCCGCCGGCTGCCCGACGGCCGCCGCTACGGCGTCGTCGCCGGAACGGGCCGGCTGCTGGAAACGTTGCCGCAGTTCAGGTTCGACGACGACGCCTGCGGTTTGCTGGCGCGGTTCCTTGACCCCGACACGGTGGGCTACCTCCGCGATTTCCGGTTCGGCGGCGATATCGACGGCTACGCCGAGGGCGAGTTGTACTTCCCGGGTTCGCCGGTGCTTTCCGTGACCGGCAGCTTCGCCGACTGCGTGGTTCTCGAGACGCTGGCGTTATCGATCTTCAATCACGACACCGCGATCGCCTCGGCGGCGGCGCGCATGGTCAGCGCCGCCGAGGACCGCCCGCTGATCGAGATGGGTTCGCGCCGCACCCACGAGCGCGCGGCGGTCGCCGCGGCGCGCGCCGCGTATATCGCCGGCTTCGCCGCGACCTCCAACCTCGGCGCCCAGCGCCGCTACGGGATACCCACCGAGGGAACGGCCGCGCACGCGTTCACGATGCTGCACACCCGGGAGGGCGGTCCCGCTGAAATCACCGAGCTGGCGGCGTTTCGGGCACAGGTCGACGCGCTGGGCGCGGCCACCACGCTGCTGGTGGACACCTACGACGTGACGACCGGCGTGGCCAACGCCGTGGCCGCCGCCGGCACCGAACTCGGCGCCGTGCGCATCGACTCCGGCGAGCTCGCGGTGCTCGCCCGCCAGGTCCGCGAACAGCTCGACGGGCTGGGCGCCACGCGGACCCGCATCGTGGTGTCCGGTGACCTCGACGAGTTCAGCATCGCCGCCCTGCGCGCCGAGCCGGTGGACAGCTTCGGCGTCGGCACGTCGCTGGTGACCGGCTCCGGCGCGCCGACCGCCAGCATGGTCTACAAGCTGGTCGAAGTGGACGGCATGCCCGTGCAAAAGCGGAGCAGCCACAAGGAAACTCGGGGCGGGCGCAAGGAGGCGCTGCGGCTGGCGCGCCCGACGGGAACCATCACCGAGGAGGTGGTGTACCCGGCCGGCCGCCCCCCGCAGACCGCCGAACCGTGCCGAGCGCTGACGACGGCGCTGGTCCGCGGCGGCGAGGTGGTGTCACGCCCGGACCTGGCGGCGGCGCGCGAGCTGGTGGCCTCCGGGCTGCACAGCCTGCCGTGGGAAGGCCTGAACCTGTCGCACGGCGAGCCGGCGATCCCCACGACACACATCCCCACCTGAGCTCAAGGGAGTGACCACGTCCGACGTGACCATGTCCGTGCCCGAGCTGCTGGCCATCGCCGTGGCCGCGCTCGGTGGCAGCGAGCGCCCGGGCCAGCTGGAGATGGCCACCGCGGTCGAGCGGGCCTTCGAGACCGGAGAGCACCTCGTCGTGCAGGCCGGCACCGGCACCGGCAAGTCGCTGGCGTACCTGGTTCCCGCGATCGTCCGCGCGGTCGGCGACGAGGGGCCCGTCGTGGTGTCGACGGCCACCATCGCGCTGCAGCGCCAGCTCGTCGACCGCGACCTGCCCCGGCTGGCCGATTCGCTCGCCGGGGCGCTGCCGCGGCGGCCGCGCTTCGCGCTGCTGAAGGGGCGGCGAAACTACTTGTGCCTGAACAAGATTCATAACGGCGGCGCCGCCGACGACTCGGATGACGAGCGACCGCAGGAGGAGCTCTTCGATCCGGTGGCGGTCAGCGCGCTGGGCCGCGACGTGCAACGGCTCACCGCCTGGGCGTCGGCGACCGATTCGGGCGACCGCGACGACCTGAAGCCCGGGGTGCCCGACCGATCCTGGTCGCAGGCCAGCGTCTCGGCGCGGGAATGCCTGGGCGTGGCGCGGTGTCCGTTCGGCTCCGAGTGCTTCTCCGAACGGGCACGGGCAGAGGCCGGCCGGGCCGACGTCGTCGTGACCAATCATGCGCTGCTGGCCATCGATGCCGTCGCGGACTCGGCGGTGCTGCCGGAGCACGCGCTGCTGGTGGTCGACGAGGCGCACGAGCTCGTCGACCGCGTGACGTCGGTGGCCACCGCCGAGCTGACGTCGGCCGCGCTCGGCCTCGTCGCGCGGCGCATCGCCCGGTTGGTGGGGCCCGAGCTGACCCAGCGGCTGGAGGCGACGACCGCGAACTTCGCCGCGGCCGTCCACGACGGCACGCCGGGCCGCATCGATCGCCTCGACGAGGAGATGGAGACCTACCTGACGGCGCTGCGCGACACGGCCACCGCGGCGCGCTCGGCCATCGACACCAGGAACGACACCAAAAGCGACCCGAGGGCGGCGGCGGCGCGCGCCGAGGCCGTCGCGGCGCTCAGCGAGGTATCCGACACCGCATCGCGGATCCTGGCGTCGTTCGCCCCGGCCATCCCGGACCGCAGCGACGTGGTCTGGCTCGACCACGAGGACAACCGGGGTTCGGTGCGTCCGGTGCTGCGGGTGGCACCGCTGTCGGTCGCCGCCCTGCTGCGCAGCGCGGTGTTCTCGCGTTCGACGACGGTGTTGACCTCGGCGACCCTGGCGATCGGCGGGTCCTTCGACGCGATGGCCGGGGCGTGGGGCCTGACCGGCGGGCAGGACGGGGACATTCGCTGGCGCGGGCTGGACGTGGGGTCGCCGTTCGAACACGCCAAGGCCGGAATCCTTTACGTGGCGGCGCATCTGCCGCCGCCGGGCCGCGAAGGCACCGGCTCGGCCGAGCAGCTGACCGAGATCGCCGAGCTCATCACCGCGGCCGGCGGGCGCACCCTGGGCCTGTTCTCGTCGATGCGGGCCGCCCGCGCCGCCGCCGAGGCCATGCGCTCGCGGCTCTCGACGCCGGTCCTGTGCCAGGGCGACGACAGCACCTCCACACTGGTCGAGCAGTTCGCCGGCGACGAGGAGACGTCGCTGTTCGGCACCCTGTCGCTGTGGCAGGGCGTCGACGTACCTGGGCCGTCGCTGTCGCTAGTGCTGATCGACCGCATCCCGTTCCCCCGGCCCGACGACCCGCTGCTGGGCGCGCGGCAGCGCGCGGTGGCCGCGCGCGGTGGCAACGGCTTCATGGCCGTCTCCGCCAACCATGCCGCGCTGCTGCTGGCGCAGGGATCGGGCCGGCTGCTGCGCCGCGTCACCGACCGCGGCGTGGTCGCGGTCCTGGATTCGCGAATGGTGACCGCGGGCTACGGCGGCTACCTGCGCGCCTCGCTGCCACCGTTCTGGGCGACCACCGACGCCGCCCAGGTTCGAGGCGCGCTGCAGCGGCTGCGCAGCTCGGCCGGCTGATGGTGGCGACCCGCCACGCCCTGCGGCGCCGCGCTTGCGATCGCCACTGGGCTAACGGGCCAGCGTGACGAGACCGAGCTCGTTGCTGGCGGCCAGCATGGGGTTGTTGGGCAGCACGCGCACCGTGTATCCCACCGCACCGGCCAGCGGCAGGGGCGTGGTCGTCGAGAACACCTGGTTGCCACCCTCGGCGGTGCCGGTATAGGACATCTCGACGGTGACCGGCTCCTGCAGCGCGTCGCCGGCGTCGACCCTGCCCACCAGCGCCTGCACCGTGACCTCGTCGGGCGCCAGCCCGTCGAGCTGCACGGTGGCGGTCAGGGTCAGCTTGGAGCCGAGCACCGGGGTGTCCGGCAGGCCGGTGCTGTCCACATCGGTGATGGTGATCTTGGGCCACGCGTCGTGGGCGCGCCGGCGATACGCGGCCAGCTCGCGGGCCGCGTCGAATTCTGCGGCGCCGTCTTCGGCCGCGGTGGTCTTGCGCAGCGATGCCGCCGCCGGGGTGTAGTACTGCTCGACGTAATCGCGAACCATGCGGGACGCCAGCACTTTCGGGCCGAGGGTCTGCAGCGTGTGGCGCACCATCTCTATCCACCGCGGCGGGACCCCGCGTTCGTCGCGCTCGTAGAACTTCGGTGCCACCGCCTGCTCCAGCAGGTTGTACAGCGCGGTGGATTCCAGGTCGTCGCGCCGGGCCTCGTCGGCCACGCCGTCGGCAGTCGGTATCTCCCAACCGTTTTCGCCGTCGTACCACTCGTCCCACCAGCCGTCGCGGATGGACAGGTTCAGCCCGCCGTTGAGCGCGCTCTTCATCCCCGACGTGCCGCAGGCCTCCAAGGGCCGCAGCGGGTTGTTCAGCCAGACGTCGCAGCCCCAATACAGCAGCCGGGCCATCGACATGTCGTAGTCGGGCAAAAAGGCGATGCGGTGCCGCACCTCCGGGCGGTCGGCGAACCGCACCACCTGCTGGATCAGCGCTTTGCCGCCGTCGTCGGCGGGATGCGATTTGCCGGCGACGATCAGCTGGATCGGCCTTTCCTCGTCGAGGAGCAGCTGTTCGAGCCGATGCGGGTCGCGCAGCATCAGCGTCAGCCTCTTATAGGTCGGCACCCGCCGGGCAAACCCGATGGTGAGCACGTCCGGATCGAAAGCCGTTGCTATCCAGGCCAATTCGGCATCCGGTGCGCCGCGCTCCTGCCACGAGCTGCGCAACCGTCGCCGGACATCGTCGACCAGCAGCGACCGCAGTTGTGAGCGGATCCACCACAGGTGGCCGGCATCGACCTCCTGCAGCCGCAGCCACACCCCGGGATCGCCGAACGAGTCCGACCCGGCCAGCTCGCGGCCCAGCTGCAACCATTGCGGCGCCGCCCAGGTGCGCGCGTGCACGCCGTTGGTGATGGAGCCGATCGGCACCTCCTCCGAATCGAAGCCCGGCCACAGCTCGTTGAACATGGCCCGGCTGACCCGGCCGTGCAACAGCGAAACACCGTTGGCCCGTTGGGCCAGGCGCAGGCCCATGTGGGCCATGTTGAACTTGGTCGGGTCGTCCTCGGCGCCGAGCGCCATGATCCGCGCGGTCGGCACGCCCGGCAGCAAGGCGGGCGCACCCTTGGCCCTTCCCGCGCCGTCGGCGTCGAGGCCGTCGTCGAAGTACAGCCGCACCATCTCGACGGGGAACCGGTCGATGCCGGCGGGCACCGGGGTGTGGGTGGTGAACACGGTCGCCGACCGCACGACGGTCAGCGCGGTGTCGAAGTCCAGGCCGGAATCGGTGATCAGCTCGCGGATGCGTTCGGCCCCGAGGAATCCCGCATGCCCCTCGTTCATGTGCCACACCTCGGGCGCGGGCAGCCCCTCGATGGCGGTGAACGCACGGATGGCGCGCACCCCGCCGATGCCGGCCAGGATTTCCTGACGCATCCGGTGTTCCTGGTCGCCCCCGTACAGGCGGTCGGTGACGCCGCGCAGCTCGTGCTCGTTTTCGGGGACGTCGGAATCCAGCAGCAGCAGCGGAACGCGTCCCACCTGCGCGACCCAGACCCGCGCCCGCAGCTGCGCGGAGTCGGGAAGCGCCAGTTCCACCAGCACGGGTTCGCGTGCGGCGTCGGTGAGCAGCCGCAACGGCAGCCCTTGCGGGTCCAGCGCCGGGTAGGTCTCGTGCTGCCAGCCGTCGGCGGTGAGCGACTGCCGAAAGTAACCAGAGCGGTAGTACAGGCCCACGGCGATCAGCGGGACGCCCAGGTCGGACGCGGACTTCAGGTGGTCACCGGCGAGGATGCCCAAGCCGCCGGAGTAATTGGGCAGCACCTCGGCCACGCCGAACTCCATCGAGAAGTACGCGATGGCGGCGGGCAGCGCGGCGCCGGCGTGCTGCCGCTGCTGGTACCAGAGCGGACGGCTCAGGTAATCGTTCAGGTCGGCACTGAGCTCGTCGAGCCGGCCCACGAATTGCTCGTCCAGCGCGAGTTCGTCGAGCCGCGCCGGGCTCACCGCACCGAGCAGCGCCACCGGGTCGGAGCCGCATCGCGCCCACAGCGTCGAGTCGATGGCCGCAAACAGGTCTTGCGTGGGCTTGTCCCACGACCACCGCAGGTTGGTCGAAAGCTGATCCAGCGCGGCGAGACGCTCGGGCAAATGAGCACGGACGGTAAAGCGGCGAAGGGCTTTCACACGTCATTACCTTACTGAGGATTCCGCCGGCCGCAGGGCGAGCGACTGACCTTCGGCTTCGGGGGTGTGTGACGGCGCACTAGGGTGGGTATCGGTTAGTTGTTGGGGCCGCAACGATGCGGTCCGTCAGAGAAAGCCCCCACGACAGGAAGTTTCCGAGAGGCGAGGCATTCCGCGACGAAGCACTGCGCGGTCTCGCCACGACGATCGAAACGCCTGCGGTGACGATGCGGCCCGCGCGGCGGGCCGAGGAGGAACCGGAGAAGCCGAACGGAGTGTTTGTGCCCGGTCGTGTCGAGATCGATAACGTCCAGCCCGTCGTCTCCTGCGGCGCGTACCCGGCCAAGGCCGTGGTCGGTGAGATGGTCCCCGTGAGCGCCGCGGTCTGGCGAGAGGGCCACGAGGCCGTCGCAGCAACCCTGGTCGTGCGCTACCTCGGGCGGCGGTACCCGCAGGTCGGCGAATCGCGCCGGATCAAGGCGGTGCAGGCCCCCGAACGTCCCGCACCCGCCCTCGACGGCAAGGCGGCGGAGCAGCGGATCAAGCCGCTGCTGCTGCCCATGACCGAAGGTCAGGAACCGTACGTCTTCCACGGTGTTTTCACCCCCGACCGGGTCGGGCTGTGGACCTTCCGCGTCGACGGATGGGGTGACCCGATTCACTCGTGGCGCCATGGGCTGGTCGCCAAACTCGACGCCGGCCAAGGCGAGAAGGAATTGTCCAACGATCTGTTGGTGGGCGCCGCGCTGTTCGAGCGCGCGGCGACCGGTGTGCCCCGGGCGCGCCGCGATCCGCTGCTGGCGGCCGCCACGGCGTTGCGGGCCCCCGGGGACCCGGTCACCCGCACCGCGCTGGCCCTGAGCCCGGAGATCGAAGAGCTTTTGGCCGCTTTCCCGTTGCGGGACCTGGTCACCCGCGGCGAACAGTTCGGGGTGTGGGTCGACCGGCCGCTGGCGCGCTTCGGCGCGTGGTACGAGATGTTCCCGCGCTCGACCGGCGGCTGGGACAAGAAGGGCAAGCCCGTGCACGGCACCTTCGCCACCGCGGCCGCACAGCTTCCGCGGATCGCCGACATGGGCTTCGACGTCGTCTACCTCCCGCCCATCCACCCGATCGGCAAGGTACACCGCAAGGGCCGCAACAACTCCCCCACCGCCGCTCCCGGGGACGTGGGATCCCCGTGGGCGATCGGCAGCGACGAGGGCGGCCACGACGCGGTCCACCCCGACCTGGGCACGATCGACGACTTCGACGACTTCGTCGCCGCGGCACGCGATCTGGGCATGGAGGTGGCTTTGGACCTGGCGCTGCAGTGCGCACCCGACCACCCGTGGGCCCGCGAACACCGGCAGTGGTTCACCGAGTTGCCGGACGGAACCATCGCGTACGCGGAGAACCCGCCGAAGAAGTATCAGGACATCTACCCGATCAACTTCGACAACGATCCCGCGGGTCTCTACGACGAAGTGCTGCGGGTGGTCCGGCACTGGATCGACCACGGCGTCAAGTTCTTTCGGGTCGACAACCCGCACACCAAGCCTCCGGACTTCTGGGCCTGGCTGATCGGCCAGGTCAAAGACGCCGATCCCGATGTGCTGTTCCTGTCCGAGGCCTTCACCCCGCCGGCCCGCCAGTACGGCCTGGCCAAGCTCGGCTTCACGCAGTCCTACAGCTACTTCACGTGGCGCACGGCCAAGTGGGAGCTCATCGAATTCGGCAACGACATCGCCGCCCTCGCCGACTTCCGGCGGCCGAACCTGTTCGTCAACACCCCCGACATCCTGCACGCGGTACTGCAGCACCACGGTCCCGGCATGTTCGCCATCCGCGCGGTGCTCGCGGCGACCATGGGCCCGGCGTGGGGGGTCTACTCGGGCTACGAGCTGTTCGAGCACCGCGCGGTGCGCGAGGGCAGCGAGGAGTACCTGGATTCCGAGAAGTACGAGCTGCGGCCTCGCGACTTTGAGCGCGCGCTCGCCGAGGGCCGGTCGCTCGAGCCGTTCATCAAGCAACTCAACACGATTCGACGCCTGCATCCCGCGTTGCAGCAGCTGCGCACGATTCACTTCCACGGCGTCGACAACGACGCGCTGCTGGCTTACAGCAAGTTCGACCCGGCCACCGGCGACTGCGTGCTGGTCGTGGTGACACTCAACGCGTTCGGGCCCGAGGAAGCGACGCTGTGGTTGGACATGGCCGCATTGGGTATGGAGCCCTATGAGCGGTTTTGGGTGCGCGACGAGATCACGGGTCAGGAATTCCAATGGGGGCAGTCGAACTACATACGCCTCGACCCATCGCGGGCGGTCGCGCACATCATCAACATGCCGCTCATACCGTACGAATCCCGAAACACGCTGTTGCGTAGGAGGTGACGGGCTTTGAGCCGAACGGACGAACTCGCCGGACTAAATCTGGCGCCCGACCCAGCTGATCTGGCGCGCCTGGTGGCGGGCGCGCACCACAACCCGCACGGCATCCTGGGGGCCCACGAGTACGGCGACCACACGGTCATCCGCGCGTTGCGCCCGCACGCCCGCGACGTCGTCGCGCTGGTCGGTGGCGACCGGTTCCCATTGCGGCACATCGAATCCGGCCTGTTCGCGGTGGCACTGCCGTTCGTCAACCTCATCGACTACCGGCTGGAGGTGACCTACGAGGGTTCCGATCCGCACGTCGTCGCCGACGCCTACCGCTTCCTGCCCACCCTGGGTGAAGTCGATCTCCATCTCTTCGGCGAGGGCCGCCACGAACGGCTTTGGGAAGTCCTCGGCGCTCACCCCCGCTCGTTCACCACGGCCGACGGCGTGGTGAACGGGGTGTCGTTCGCGGTGTGGGCGCCCAACGCCAAGGGCGTCAGCCTGATCGGCGAGTTCAACGCCTGGACCGGCAACGAGGCGCCCATGCGGGTGCTGGGCTCCTCCGGGGTGTGGGAGTTGTTCTGGCCCGATTTCCCGGTGGACGGCCTGTACAAGTTCCGCGTGCACGGCGCCGACGGCGTGGTGACCGAGCGTGCCGACCCGATGGCATTCGCCACCGAGGTGCCGCCGCACACCGCGTCGCGGGTCACGCGCAGCAGGTACACGTGGGAGGACGCCGACTGGATGACGCGGCGCGCGCAGCGCAACCCGGTTTTCGAGCCGATGAGCACCTACGAGGTGCACCTGGGGTCCTGGCGCCCCGGGCTGAGCTACCGCCAGCTCGCCCGGGAGCTGACGGACTACGTCGTGGAGCAGGGCTTCACCCACGTGGAGCTGCTGCCGGTCGCCGAGCACCCGTTCGCCGGCTCGTGGGGCTACCAGGTGACGTCGTACTACGCGCCCACGTCGCGCTTCGGCACGCCCGACGACTTCCGGGGGCTGGTCGACGCGCTGCACCAGGCCGGCATCGGGGTGATCGTGGACTGGGTGCCGGCGCACTTCCCGAAGGACGCCTGGGCGCTCGGCCGTTTCGACGGCACCCCGCTGTATGAGCACGCCGACCCCAAGCGCGGGGAGCAACTCGACTGGGGGACCTACGTCTTCGACTTCGGGCGTGCGGAGGTGCGCAACTTCCTGGTGGCCAACGCCTTGTATTGGCTCGAGGAGTTCCACATCGACGGCCTGCGGGTGGACGCTGTCGCGTCGATGCTCTACCTCGACTACTCACGTCCGGAGGGCGGTTGGACGCCGAACATCTACGGCGGCCGGGAGAACCTGGAGGCGGTGCAGTTCCTGCAGGAGATGAATGCGACGGCGCACAAGGCCGCGCCCGGCATCGTCACCGTCGCCGAGGAGTCGACGTCGTGGCCTGGCGTGACCCGGCCGACAAACCTTGGCGGCCTTGGCTTTTCGATGAAGTGGAACATGGGCTGGATGCATGACACGCTCGACTACATCAGCCGCGACCCGATCTATCGCAGCTTCCACCACCACGAGATGACCTTTTCGATGCTGTACGCGTTCAGCGAGAACTACGTGCTGCCGCTCAGCCACGACGAGGTGGTGCACGGCAAGGGGACCCTGTGGGGCCGGATGCCGGGCAACAACCACGTCAAGGCCGCGGGGCTGCGCAGCCTGCTCGCCTATCAATGGGCGCACCCGGGCAAGCAATTGTTATTCATGGGACAGGAATTCGGCCAGCGCGCCGAGTGGTCCGAGCAGCGCGGTTTGGATTGGTGGCAACTCGACGAACAGGGTTTCTCCAACGGCGTTCTGCGCCTGGTGCGCGACATCAACGAGATTTACCGCAGCCACCCGGCGCTGTGGAGCCAAGACACCATTCCCGACGGCTATTCCTGGATCGACGCCAACGATTCCGCCAACAACGTGTTGAGTTTCCTCCGATATGGAAACGACGGCTCGGTAATGGCGTGCGTATTCAATTTTGCCGGATCCGAGCACAGCGGTTACCGTCTCGGCCTGCCCTACGCGGGCCGCTGGCGCGAGGTGCTCAACACCGACGCGACCGTCTACAACGGGTCTGGGATCGGCAACATGGGCGGGGTCGACGCCACCGAGGACCCGTGGCACGGCCGTCCGGCTTCGGCAGTGCTGGTCCTGCCGCCCACGTCGGCGCTGTGGCTGGAACCCGAATAAAAAGCGGTCGGCGCCGCTTATACCGCTTGCATTGCGATAAGTAAAGCACCATTTAATCGCCGCTCCAGTAAAGCCGAGCTACTTTCCGAATTTCGGAAAGTCTGGATATGATCCACTCCCCAGGCGTCATCGTCGCCGTACTCGCTGGGAGGCAGGCATGTCGTTCGTGTTCGCGGTACCAGAAATGGTTTCGGGGGCGGCGTCGGATTTGGCAAATATCGGTTCCACAATTAGCACGGCCAGCGCGACGGCGGCGGCGCCCACGACGGGAATGGTGGCCTCGGCCGCGGACGAGGTGTCGGCGAGCGTAGCGGCGTTCTTTTCCGCGCACGGCGCGCAGTACCAGGCGATCAGCGCGCAAGTGGAGGCCTTCCATTCAGAGTTCGTGCAGGCAGTGGCGTCGGGCGCGATGTCGTACGCCGCCACCGAGGCCGCGAACGCCTCACCGTTGCAGGGCCTGGAGCAGCAGCTGCTCGGCCTCGTGAACACGCCCACCGAGTTGCTCCTGGGCCGCCCGCTTATCGGCAACGGCGCCAACGGCGCACCGGGCACCGGGGCGCCGGGCGGCGCCGGCGGGATCCTGCTCGGCAACGGCGGCGCCGGCGGGTCCGGCGGGCTCGGGCAGCCGGGCGGTAAGGGCGGGGCCGCAGGCCTGTTCGGCATCGGCGGGGCGGGCGGTGCCGGCGGCGGTGCCGCGACCGCCACGAGCAACGGCGCGGCCGGCGGCGCCATCGGCAACGGCGGCGGCGGCGGCGCGGGCGGCAACAGCCTGGTGCCGACGGGTGCCGGCGGGGCCGGCGGCGCGGGCGGCAGTGCCGTCCTGGTCGGCGACGGCGGTAACGGCGGTAACGGCGGAGTCGGCGGGGCGACGGGTCTCGGCGGCACCGGCGGTGCCGGCGGCACGGGCGGGGTGCTCGGCCTGCCCGGGATCAACGGGATATCGGGCCCGTAAGGCTGGACTCAGTACAGCGCGTTGGCCAGGTTGCGCCGACCGGCGACGACCTCGGGGTCGGCGGGATCGAAGAGCTCGAACAGCTCGATCAGCCGGGTGCGCACGCGGGTGCGTTCGTCGCCGGATGTGCTGCGCACCAAGGCGATCAGGCGCTCAAACGCCGCGCTCACGTCCTGGTTGAGGATTTGCACGTCGGCCGCGGCCAACGCGGCGTCGATGTCGCCCGGCGCGGCATCGGCCGCCGCGACCGCATCCGGGCGTTGCGCCGTTGCGCGCGTAAGGAATTCGATCTGCCGGATCGCACCCTTGGCTTCGACGCTGGCCGGGTTGGCGTCCAGGATCGCCTGATACGACTCTTTGGCGGCGTCGAAATCGCCGTCCTCGAGTTGTTGGCGCGCCTGGGCCAGCTGCGGATCCACTTCCGCTTCTCCGGAACCGCTTGGGCCCCTGAGCTTTCCGGCCGTCGCCGAAAGCAGCGAGTCCACCCACCGGCGCAACTGGTCGGGCGGCTGAACGCCCTGAAAGCTCGACAGCGGCTGACCGGCGGCCAATGCCACGACGGTCGGCACCGCGTCGACGCCAAATATCTGGGCCACCCTGGGCGTCACGTCGACGTTGACCGTCGCCAGCGCCCACGTGCCGCCGTCCTCGGCGGCCAGGTCGGACAGCGTCTCGAGGAGCTGGACGCACGCGTCACTGCGCGGCGACCACAGCAAGACCACGACCGGGACCTCGTCGGACCGGACGATCACTTGTTCCTCGAAATTGGCCTCGTTGACCTCCGTGCCACCCGGCGTCGCGGGCGCCGCAGGGCCCGCGGGGCCGGCGGAGGAAGCGTTCTGCTGGGCTCGCTGCTTGAGGCCGGACAGGTCGACCGCACCGGCCAGTGCGGGCCCGATCGAGGGTCGCGGACGCGTCACGCCGTCAAGTCTGTCATGCGCTCCGCACACCGAGCCAGCCGGTCGCGCCGACGCTCCTGCCCGGGCGAATCGGCCCGAACCCGCGCCCATACGGACCGTTACCGGGTGTTATGACCAAGATCACAAACTTTGCCCCCAGCTAACTTCAGCAACGGCGGCGGGTGTGCCTAACCGGCCCGCAGGATCAGGGCGTCACCCTGGCCGCCCGCGCCACAGAGGGCCGCTACGCCGTAACCGGACCCCCGCCGCGCCAACTCCAGGGCGACGTGCAAAGTGATCCTGGCGCCCGACATGCCGATCGGATGACCGACCGCGATCGCGCCGCCGTTGACGTTGACGATCTCGGGATCGACGCCAAGTTCACGGGTCGAGGCCAGGGCCACCGCGGCGAAAGCCTCGTTGATCTCGACGACGTCGAGCTGGTCAACGGAGATGCCCTCTCGGCCGAGCGCTTTCTTGATCGCGTTGGCCGGCTGGGACTGCAGCGTCGAGTCCGGACCGGCGACAACGCCATGCGCGCCGATCTCGACGAGCCAGGAAAGGCCGAGCTCCTGCGCTTTCGCCTTGTTCATCACCACCACCGCGGCCGCGCCGTCGGAAATCTGCGACGCCGAGCCGGCCGTGATGGTGCCATCGCGGCGAAACGCGGGTTTCAGGCCGGCCAGGGACTCCGCAGTGGTGTTAGCGCGAATCCCCTCGTCCTCGGCGAACTGCAACGGATCACCCTTGCGCTGCGGGATATTGACCGGCACCACTTCGTCGGTGAAGACGCCGTCCTTCCATGCCGCGGCCGCCTTCTGGTGGGACCGCGCAGCGAACTCGTCCTGCTCCTGCCGGGTGAACTTGTCGAGGTCGTTGCGCTGCTCGGTGAGCGCGCCCATCGGCTGGTCGGTGAACACGTCGTGCAGGCCGTCGTAGGCCATGTGGTCGCGCACCGTCACGTCGCCGTACTTGTAGCCCGCCCGGCTGTCCATCAGCAGGTGGGGCGCCTTCGTCATCGACTCCTGGCCGCCGGCCACCACCACGTCGAACTCGCCGGCGCGAATGAGCTGGTCAGCCAGGGCGATGGAGTCGATGCCGGACAGGCACATCTTGTTGATGGTCAGCGCCGGAACGTCCCAGCCGATGCCCGCAGCGACCGCCGCCTGACGGGCGGGCATCTGGCCGGCGCCGGCCGTCAGCACCTGGCCCATGATCACGTACTCGACCGCCGACGCCGGCAGCTGGGCCTTCTCGAGCGCCCCGGCGATCGCAATCGCGCCCAGGTCGCTGGCCGAGAAATCCTTCAGCGAACCCATCAACTTGCCGATGGGCGTCCGCGCCCCAGCAACTATCACCGACGTCGTCATGAGTACCTCCTGAGCGTGCCCGGACGGCCGATTCGGCATCCTGGAGAAGCGCAATCTTTGCCGTCAGGTTACCGTTACGTGATGACGACCGATCAAGTTGACGCCCGTCACCTCCTGGCAACCTCCTTGGTGACCGGCCTGGATCACGTCGGCATTGCGGTCGCCGACCTGGACGCCGCCATCACCTGGTACCACGACCACCTCGGCATGATCCTGGTGCATGAGGAAGTCAACGACGACCAGGGCATACGCGAGGCGATGCTGGCCGTCCCCGGGACCACCGCCCAGCTCCAGCTGATGGCCCCGCTCGACGACTCGTCGACGATCGCGAAGTTCATGGAAAAGCGCGGACCGGGCATCCAACAGATGGCCGTTCGGGTCAGCGACCTGGACGCCATTTGTGAGCAGCTGCATGAGCAGGGCGTGCGACTCGTCTACGAGGCGCCCCGCCGCGGCACAGCAAACTCACGGATCAACTTCATCCATCCCAAGGACGCCGGCGGGGTCCTGATCGAGTTGGTCGAGCCGGCCTCCTAGGAGGGCTCCGGAAGCGGCGGAATCCGCCGAGTGTGCGGCTGGCCGCACCTTCGGTCTTCGGGCGCGGCGAGCCGCACATTCGTGATGGCATGCCGAGATTTCAAGACCACTTTCGGGTCGGGCCGCGAGTGGCGCGGTTAGCCCAGCACGGCGTATGCCAATGCCGCCGGTCATCGGCTCCCTGCGGCCCTTCGGCGGGCCACACCACCAGATGTGGAGTGCCGGAACCGATTTCGTGATCGCAACCGGGGCAGCGATAGGTCTTGACCGCGCGGGCCGCGGCGACCGGGCGCACCTCGTATTCGTAACCGTCCGGGCCCGTCTCCACCCGGTGCGGAACCGGCGGGAGCGACACCGGGCGCTGCCGGCGTGGCGGTGTACGGCGCCGAGGCATGCCCGACAGTCTAGTTAAGCGCGTCAGAACAACCGGTATTCATCGCTGTCCATACCGCGCATCTTGTCGTAATCCAATGTGACGCAACGAATCCCGCGGTCGGTGGCCAGCGTGCGCGCCTGCGGCTTGATTTGCTGAGCGGCAAAGATCCCCTTGACCGGTGCCAGAACGCTGTCGCGGTTGAGCAACTCCAGATAGCGGGTGAGCTGTTCGACCCCGTCGATCTCGCCGCGGCGCTTGATTTCGACCGCGACCGAGCCACCGCGCTCGTCGCGACACAGCAGATCCACCGGTCCGATCGCGGTCATGTACTCGCGGCGGACCAACGTGTATCCCTCGCCCAGCAGCTGGACGTGTTCGGCGAGCAACGCCTGAAGATGCGCCTCGACGCCGTCCTTCACCAAGCCGGGGTCGACACCCAGGTCGTGGCTGGAGTCGTGTTCGATCTCCTCGACAGTG
The DNA here is from genome assembly GCF_900157385.1 of Mycobacterium terramassiliense. Classification (GTDB taxonomy): domain Bacteria; phylum Actinomycetota; class Actinomycetes; order Mycobacteriales; family Mycobacteriaceae; genus Mycobacterium; species Mycobacterium terramassiliense. Next base: position 2,077,883 of record NZ_LT717701.1, on the reverse strand, counting down.
ATGCGCAGCTGCTCGCCGGCCTTGTTCTCCACCACCCACAGCGGCGCCTGATCGCCGGAGCCGCCCGCCTCCTCGGTCAGCCAGCACGGCGGGCTCATCCAGTTCAACGGCTTGTAGGCACGGTCGTCGGCGTGCACGCTGACCGACCCGTCGGCCTTGAAGAGCAACAGCCGCCGCGCCGACGGCAGGTGTGCGGTGAGCCGGCCGACGTAGTCGACGGTGCATTGGGCGATGACGAGGCGCACCCGACTCACCTTAGAGCTTGGGCGACAAATTAGGCTTGCGCCACCATGTCGTCCAAAAAGAGCATGGCGCAACGTATCGGCCGGGTGCTCGAGCGGATTACCCGCCAGAGCGGCCGCCTGCCGGAAACGCCTGCGTACGGATCCTTGCTCCTCGGGCGGGTATCGGAAAGCCAGCGACGTCGCCGCATCCGCATCCAGATCATTTTGACCGTGCTGGTCCTGGGCGCGAACTTCATCGGCATCGGGGTCACGCTGCTGTTGGTGGCGGTCGCGATTCCCGAGCCGAGCGTGTTCGACGACGCGCCGGCCTGGCTCACCTTCGCGGTCGTGCCCGCCTACGTCGCGATCGCCTTGGCGCTGGGCACCTATTGGATCACCCGCCAGACCGTGCTCGCCCTGCGCTGGGCGATCGAGGAGCGCAAGCCCAGCGGCATCGACGAGCGGAACACCTTCCTGGCCCCGTGGCGGATCGCCATCGCCGACCTCATCCTGTGGGGACTCGGCGCGGTGGTGTCGACCATCCTCTACGGCCTCGTCAACACCCAGTTCATCCCGCGGTTTCTGGTCTGCGTGAGCTTTTGCGGGGTGCTGGTGGCCACGGGCAGCTATCTGCTCGCCGAGTTCGCGCTGCGCCCGGTGGCCGCTCAGGCGCTCGAGGCCGGGCCACCGCCGCGACGGCTGTCGGCGGGGATCATGGGCCGAACCATGATGGTGTGGTTTTTGGGATCCGGCGTGCCCGTCATCGGCATCGCCCTCCTGGCGATGTTTCAGATCCTGATGCGGAACCTGACCGAGACCCAGTTCGCGGTCGGCGTGCTGATCATCTCGTTCGCCACCCTGATCTTCGGCTGCCTCCTGATGTGGATTCTGGCCTGGCTGACCGCGACACCGGTGCGGGTGGTGCGCGCGGCGCTGCGGCGCGTCGAGCAGGGCAATCTGCGCGGCGACCTGGTGGTCTTCGACGGCACCGAATTGGGCGAGCTGCAGCGGGGTTTCAACGCGATGGTCAATGGCCTGCGCGAACGCGAACGCGTGCGCGATCTCTTCGGCCGGCACGTCGGCCGCGAGGTCGCGCTGGCCGCCGAGCGCGAGCGACCGAAACTCGGCGGCGAAGAACGCCACGTCGCCGTGGTCTTCATCGACATCGTCGGCTCCACTCAATTGGTGACCACGCAACCGCCGACCCAGGTCGTCGAAGTGCTCAACCGGTTTTTCGCGATCGTCGTCGAGGAAGTGGACCGCCATTGCGGACTGGTCAACAAGTTCGAAGGCGACGCGTCGCTGGCCATCTTCGGGGCCCCCAACCGCCTGGACTCGCCCGAAGACGCGGCGCTGGCCGCCGCGCGCTGCATCGCCAAGCGCCTTGCCGGCGAGATGTGCGAGCTCGACGCCGGCATCGGCGTCGCGGCCGGCCAGGTCGTCGCCGGCAACGTGGGCGCCAAGGAAAGGTTCGAATACACCGTCATCGGCGAGCCGGTCAACGAGGCCGCGCGACTGTGCGAACTGGCCAAGTCCCGTCCGGGCAAGTTGCTTGCGACCGCCGGCGCGCTCGAGGGCGCCAGCGAAGACGAATGCGCCCGTTGGTCTTTGGGCGACACCGTGACCCTGCGCGGGCACGAGCGCCCCACGCGACTGGCCCAACCGGTTGAGGTCGCCCGGTCCGATCGCTGATCCGCGTTGACAACGCCCGTGGTCAGTGCCGATGAGCGTTGTCGATAGAAATCCCTTATCGGACAATAGAAATCGCGCCTTGACCGCGAGGCCGCACCCACAAATAGTGGCGACGGGACGGAGCTCCGCCCGCGGGAGAAGGGTGCATCGTGACAAGCGTTGGCTTGCTGGACCGTTCGAGAATCGTTGCTAAACCCGGATGGAGCCGCTGGCTGGTTCCGCCCGCCGCGCTATCCATCCACCTCGCCATCGGCTCGGCCTACGCCTGGAGCGTCTTCAAGATCCCGCTGGAGAAGTCGCTGCACGTCTCCGGAACCGCGAGCGCGATGCCGTTCACCGTCGCCATTGTGGCGCTGGGCCTTTCGGCCGCGGCCTTCGGCACCCGCGTCGACCACTACGGGCCACGCTGGGCCATGGTCGTTGCCACCGTGTGTTTCTGCAGCGGGCTGCTGATCGCGGGATTCGGAGTTTCAGTCCGCCAATACTGGCTCGTTGTGCTGGGCTACGGGGTCGTGGGAGGGGTCGGCCTCGGTATCGGCTACATCTCGCCGGTGTCCACGTTGATCAAGTGGTTTCCCGACCGTCCGGGAATGGCGACCGGCCTGGCGATCATGGGCTTCGGCGGCGGCGCGCTGATCGCGTCGCCGTGGACCAACAGCCTGCTCGACGCGTTCGGGCGCGCCAGCACCGCCGGCGTCGCGCGGACCTTCCTCGTGATGGGCTGCACCTACGCCGTATTCATGTCGATGGGGTGCCTGCTGATCCGGGTGCCGGCGCCGGATTGGGCCCCGCCGGGCTGGAAACCCAAGCCGCACAAGGCCGGATCACTGGTCAGCACGGCCGGTGTGTCGGCGGCCAACGCGATCAAGACGCCGCAGTTCTGGCTCTTGTGGGTCGTGCTCTGCTTCAACGTGACCGCCGGGATCGGCATCCTGGAGAAGGCCTCACCGATCTACCAGGACTTCTTCCCGCGGGCGCCGCGCGCGGCCGTGCTGGCCTCGGCGGCCGCCGGGTTCGTCGCCCTGCTGTCGCTGGCCAACATGCTCGGCCGGATCGGCTGGTCGTCGCTGTCGGATGCGCTGGGCCGCAAGACCATGTACCGGCTCTACCTCGGCGGCGGCGCACTCCTGTATCTGACGCTGCTGTTGACGACGAACACCAACAAGGTCGCCTTCCTGCTATGCACCGTGCTGATCCTGTCGTTCTACGGCGCGGGTTTCTCGACGGTGCCGGCGTATCTGCGCGACCTGTTCGGCACCTACGAGGTTGGCGCCATCCACGGCAGGCTGCTGACCGCCTGGTCGGTCGCGGGTGTGCTGGGCCCGCTCATCGTCAACGCCATCGCCGATTCCCAGAAGACGGCCGGGAAGCACGGCCCGGACCTGTACCTCGTGTCGTTCGAGGTGATGATCGCCCTGCTGGCCGTCGCCCTGATCTGCAACGAGCTGATCAGGCCCGTGGCAACCAGATTCCATGAGCCCGCACCGCCCGACGGCGCCGCGTTGGCGCCCGAGGCGATTCCCCACCGGCAACCGGAGAGGCAGCCGTGACGAACCCGCCGACGACGGTCCGCCCCGCCCCCATCACGCTGGCCTGGCTGTGGGTGGCGCTGCCCTTCGCTTATGGCGTCTGGCAACTCTTTTCGAAGATCACCCAGTTGTTCGGCGCCTGACCCTGGGGCCGTTCCCGCACCAGCAGCGCCACCAGCAAGGACGCCGCCAGCAGCAGCGCGCCCACGAACCACGCCGTCGCCGGCCAGCCGCCGGCCGCGTAGACGACGCCTCCCAACACTCCGGCGACCGAACCGCCCAGGTAGTAGCTGAACAGGTACAGCGCGGACGCCTCGGCGCGATGCCGATGCGCCACCGCGCCCACCCAGCCGCTGGCCACCGTGTGCGCGGCGAAGAACCCGCCGGTGAACACCCCGACGCCGAGGACGATCGAGGCCAGCGCGTGCGGGACGGTCAACAGCAGGCCGGCCACCGTGATGGGCAGGGCGCCGCCCAACACGAGCGCGCGTCCCCTGCGGTCGGCCAGCCGCCCCGCCACGACGGACGTCCACGTGCCCGCCAGGTACAGCACGAACAACAGCCCGGCGACCGACGAGGCCAATCCGAACGGCTGCGCGATCAGTCGGTACCCCAGGTAGTTGTACACGGTCACGAATCCGCCCATCAGCGCGAACCCCAACGCAAAGAGCTTCAGCAGCACGGGGTTTCGCAGATGAACCGCCAGGTTGCGCGCCGTGTCCCGCCCGCTCGCCGCCTTCGGCGTGAAAAATTGCGACCGGGGAACCGCGACCGCGAAGACCACCGTGCCGGCCAGCGTCACCAATGAGCACACCAGCAGCGCCACCCGCCAATTGCTGACGTCGACGACCAGGGCCGGGACGATCCGGCCGGCCAGCCCACCTACCGTGGTCCCGGCGATGTACCGTCCCATCGCCGACCCGAGCGACGCGGCGTGGATTTCCTCGGCGAGAAAGGCCATCGCGACGGCGGGGATTCCGGCGAGCGCGACGCCTTGCAGCGCCCGGCCGGCGAGGAGAACGCCGAGCGACGGACTGAACGGCAACAACAACCCGATGACGGTGGACACCACCCCGGACGTCAGTATCACGGTGATGCGCCCGTAGCGCTCGGAGAGCACGCTCGCGGGAATGACGGACAGCGCGAGCATCCCCGTGGTCAGCGAGACCGCGAGCGCCGCCGTGGCGGGGGTGATCCGGTAGTACGCCGACAACGCCGGCAACAGCGCCTGCGTGCAGTACATTGCGGCGAAACTGGCCAGGCCGGCACCGTAGAGCGCCGCGGTCACTCGCCGGTAGCCGCGGCTGCCGGCGTGGTGGGCGGTAGGCATAACAACGATGCTCGGTGCCGGGGCGGGGGAACGGAAATGAATTATAAACTGACTTATGATGCAGAAACAGCATAAGATGAGGTGGTGGGCGTGCCCGACGGCGACTACGAGTGGTTCATCACACTCGCGGAGCTGCAACACGTCACGGCGGCGGCCGAACAGCTGCACATCGCGCAGCCGACACTGACCCGGATGCTGGGGCGCCTGGAGGGGCGATTGGGCGTCGCACTGTTCGATCGCCGCGGCAAGCGACTCGCGCTGAACACCTACGGCCGAGTCTTTTACGAGCACACGCGACGCGCCCAGAGCGAGCTCGATGCGGCGCGGCGGGCGATCGACGACCTGGCCAATCCGGCCGTCGGCGAGATCCGGCTCGGCTTTCTCGGTTCGTTCGGCTCCACCGTGGTGCCGCGTTTGATCGCCGGGTTCCGGGAAGCGTCACCGCGGGTGACGTTCACGCTGGACGAAGGTGCCGCCGAATCGATCGGGGATCTCGTGCAGTCCGGGTCGATCGACCTCGGCGTGGTCTCGCCGCGGCCGCAGGCGCCAAACCTAGCCTGGCGCGGCCTGTTTCGTCAGCGACTCGGTGTCGCGTTCCCGTGCGACCACGCGCTTGCGGGTGCCGCGGCGGTGTCCATGACCGATCTGGCCGACGAGCCGTTCGTGGCCATGCGGGCGGGCTTCGGCATGCGGCGGCTGCTCGACGAGCTTTGTGCCGCAGCGCAATTCCAGCCATGGATCGTCCTCGAGTCGGCGAACCTCACGTCGACTGCCGGCCTGGTGGCCGCGGGATTGGGCATCAGCCTGATGCCCATCGACGGCAGCGAGCACGCACCCGGGATCAGCGTGCTGCCACTGGCCGACGCCGACGCCTACCGCGATGTCGGGATGATCTGGAATTCCGGGCGGCCGTTGTCGCGCCCGGCCCGCGACTTCATCGCGAGCGCCGCGGTCCTCCACCACGGCCCGTAGCGCGCCGGGACTGCGATGTCGGTTTTCCGCCAGTTTTGTCGGTGGGCGGGTGTAAGTCTGGAACCGTGCACGACGATTTCGACCGCTGCTACCGGGCCGTCCAGTCCAAGGACGCCCGGTTCGACGGCTGGTTCGTCACCGCGGTGCTGACGACGCGGATCTATTGCCGGCCCAGCTGCCCCGTGCGGCCGCCTTTCGCGCGCAACGTCCGGTTCTACCCGACGGCGGCGGCCGCCCAACGGGCCGGGTTCCGGGCCTGCAAGCGGTGCCGTCCCGACGCCTCACCCGGATCGCCCGAGTGGAACGCGCGCGGTGACGTCGTCGCCCGCGCGATGCGGTTGATCGGCGACGGCACCGTGGACCGGGAGGGCGTCGGCGGCCTGGCGGCCCACCTCGGCTACACACCGCGGCAGCTGGAGCGGCTCCTGCAGGCCGAGGTGGGCGCCGGCCCGCTCGCGCTGGCCCGGGCGCAACGGGCCCAGACCGCGCGGCTGCTCATCGAGACCACCAAGCTGCCGTTCGGCGATGTCGCGTTCGCCGCGGGATTCTCCAGCATCCGCCAGTTCAACGACACCGTGCGTTCGGTGTTCGAGACCACGCCGTCGGCATTGCGCCGGCGGCCGGCCGTCCGGATTGGGGACGAAACGAATCCCCCCGGCGCGCTGTGCCTTCGGCTGCCCGTGCGCACACCGTTCGCGTACGAGGGCGTCTTCGGCCACCTCGCGGCCGGCGTCGTGCCCGGCTGCGAGGAGGTGCGCGAGGGGGCCTACCGGCGCAGCCTGCGGCTTCCGCACGGCAGCGCGGTCGTGACGCTCGCGCCGGCCGTCGACCACGTCCGCTGCCGGCTGGCGCTCGACGACTTCCGCGACCTCACCACCGCGATCGCCCGCTGCCGGCGGTTGCTGGACCTCGACGCCGACCCCGAGGCGGTGGTCGACGCGCTGGCCGCCGATCCCGGGCTGGCCGCGGTGGTGGAAAAGGCGCCGGGGCAACGCATTCCGCGCACGGTAGACGAGGCCGAGCTGGCCGTGCGCGCGGTGCTGGGCCAGCAGATCTCGACCAAGGCCGCCAGCACCCACGCGGGCAGGCTGGTCGCGGCCTACGGACGCCCGGTGCACGACCCCGAGGGCACGTTGACGCATGCCTTCCCGTCGGTCGAACAGCTCTTGAAGGACGGGGACATCGATCCCGCCCATCTCGCGATCCCCGAAGCCCGGCGGCGGACGCTGCACGCGCTGATCGCCGGCCTCGCCGACGGAAGCGTCGTCCTGGACGCCGGGAGCGATTGGGAGGCCGCCCGCGCACAGTTGCTGGCGCTGCCCGGCGTCGGCCCCTGGACCGCCGAGGTGATCGCGATGCGCGCCCTGGGCGACCCGGATGCGTTTCCCGCCAGCGACCTCGGACTTCGGCTGGCCGCAAAGCGGCTCGGGCTGCCCGCGGATCAGGGGAAACTCGTTGAGCGCAGCGCCCGCTGGCGACCCTGGCGCTCGTATGCCACCCAGCATCTGTGGACCACCCTCGAGCATCCGGTAAACCATTGGCCGCCAAAGCCTCCAGAGGAGCGCGCATGATCAGCTATCGCACCATCGAGAGCCCGATCGGGCTGCTGACCCTGGCCGGGCATGGCCCGGTCTTGACGAACTTGCGGATGGTCGACCAGACCTACGAACCGAACCGCGCCGGCTGGTCGCCCAACGCGCGGGCGTTCGATGCGGCCGTCGAGCAACTCGGCGCCTATTTCGCGGGCGAGCTCACCGACTTCGACCTCGAGCTCGAGCTGCGGGGCACCGAATTTCAGCGGCGGGTGTGGCGGGCGCTGCTGACCATCCCCTACGGCGAGACGCGATCGTACGGGGAGATCGCCGAGCAGATCGGTGCCCCCGGTTCCGCGCGCGCGGTGGGCTGGGCCAACGGGCACAACCCCATCGCGATCGTGGTGCCCTGCCACCGGGTGATCGGCGCCAGCGGGAGCCTCACCGGCTACGGGGGCGGGCTGGATCGAAAGCGCACCCTGCTCGAACTGGAGAAAAAGCGCGCGCCGGCGGATCTGACCTTGTTCGACTAGGCGGCCGAAGGTCGAATTGTTGTGGTGATTTCCTGATAATCGCGCAACGACTCGACGCCGGGTGGCGGAGAATATGCAAAAACACCCCCGTTGCCGGGGGTGTTTTTGTATATGTTCGGCGGTGTCCTACTTTTCCACCCGAATAGGGCAGTATCATCGGCGCTGACAGGCTTAGCTTCCGGGTTCGGGATGGGACCGGGCGTTTCCCTGTCGCTGTGGCCGCCGTAACTCTATTTATTTTTCAACCAAGTGTTCTGGTGGGGGGTGTGGCGCGCCGCGACATTGCTGCCGGGCGCTGGATCGTGGTTGCGATTTGTGTTGGTAAGTTTTCGGCCGGTTAGTGCCAGTTCCCTACACTCATTACTGAGCTTCTAGGTCTGGCCTATCGAACCCATGTTCTGTGGGGGGCCTTATCCCTCTAAAAGGGTGAGAAACCTGATCTTGGAGAAGGTTTCCCGCTTAGATGCTTTCAGCGGTTATCCTGTCCGAACGTGGCTATCCAGCGGTGCCCCTGGTGGGACAACTGGTGGACCAGAGGTTCGTCCGTCCCGGTCCTCTCGTACTAGGGACAGGTTTCCTCAAGTTTCTGACGCGCGCGGCGGATAGAGACCGAACTGTCTCACGACGTTCTAAACCCAGCTCGCGTGCCGCTTTAATGGGCGAACAGCCCAACCCTTGGGACCTGCTCCAGCCCCAGGATGCGACGAGCCGACATCGAGGTGCCAAACCATCCCGTCGATATGGACTCTTGGGGAAGATCAGCCTGTTATCCCCGGGGTACCTTTTATCCGTTGAGCGACACCCCTTCCACTCGGGGGTGCCGGATCACTAATCCCGACTTTCGTCCCTGCTTGACGTGTAGGTCTCGCAGTCAAGCTCCCTTGTGCATTTACACTCAACACCTGATTGCCGTCCAGGTTGAGGGAACCTTTGGGCGCCTCCGTTACATTTTAGGAGGCAACCGCCCCAGTTAAACTACCCGCCAGGCACTGTCCGTGAACCGGATATACGGTTCGACGTTAGGTATCCAATACGATCAGAGTGGTATTTCAACAACGACTCCGCCCCAACTGGCGTTGGGGTTTCACAGTCTCCCACCTATCCTACACAAACCGTACCGAACACCAATACCAAGTTGTAGTGAAGGTCCCGGGGTCTTTTCGTCCTGCCGCGCGTAACGAGCATCTTTACTCGTAGTGCAATTTCGCCGAGTCTATGGTTGAGACAGTCGAGAAGTCGTTACGCCATTCGTGCAGGTCGGAACTTACCCGACAAGGAATTTCGCTACCTTAGGATGGTTATAGTTACCACCGCCGTTTACTGGGGCTTAAATTCTCCGCTTCACCTTGCGGTTAACGGGTCCTCTTAACCTTCCAGCACCGGGCAGGCGTCAGTCCGTATACATCGTCTTGCGACTTCGCACGGACCTGTGTTTTTAGTAAACAGTCGCTTCTCGCTGGTTTCTGCGACCGGATCCCGCTCCCAGCGCAAGGCTGTTCACGGTATTCCGGTCCCCCTTCTCCCGAAGTTACGGGGGCATTTTGCCGAGTTCCTTAACCATAGTTATCTCGTACGCCTCGGTATGCTCTACCTGACCACCTGTGTCGGTTTGGGGTACGGGCCGTGTGTGTGCTCGCTAGAGGCTTTTCTTGGCAGCAGAGGATCACCGAATTCACCTCAATCGGCTATGCATCACCTCTCAGGAATATGAGCGACGGATTTGCCTATCGCTCTCCCTACAGGTTTGCCCCAGTATTACCACTGACTGGTACGGCTACCTTCCTGCGTCACCCCATCGCTTGACTACTACCAACGGAGGTCCCACGCAGCCCCGAAACTCCATGCCCCCGAAGGGGAATGGTCGATCCGGTTTTGGGTGGTTAGTACCGCTGATTCGTCAGGGACGCGCACACACGGGTACGGGAATATCAACCCGTTGTCCATCGACTACGCCTGTCGGCCTCGCCTTAGGTCCCGACTCACCCTGGGCGGACTGGCCTGGCCCAGGAACCCTTGGTCTTACGGCGGGCAAGGTTCTCACTTGCCTTATCGCTACTCATGCCTGCATTCTCACTCCCCCACCCTCCACCGTCGGTCACCCGGCGGCTTCGCTGAATGGGGGACGCTCCCCTACCCAACCTTGCGGTTGTCGCGGCTTCGGCGGTGTGCTTGAGCCCCGCTACATTATCGGCGCACAATCACTTGACCAGTGAGCTATTACGCACTCTTTCAAGGGTGGCTGCTTCTAAGCCAACCTCCTGGTTGTCTCTGCGACTGCACATCCTTTCCCACTTAGCACACGCTTTGGGGCCTTAGCCGGCGATCTGGGCTGTTTCCCTTTCGACGTACGGAGCTTATCCCCCGCCGTCTCACTGCCACGCTATACACCACGGCATTCGGAGTTTGGCTGACGTCAGTAACCTAGTAGGGCCCATCGGCCATCCAGTAGCTCTACCTCCGTGGTGAAACACGTAACGCTGCACCTAAATGCATTTCGGGGAGAACCAGCTATCACGGAGTTTGATTGGCCTTTCACCCCTACCCACAACTCATCCCCTCAGTCTTCAACCTAAGTGGGTTCGGGCCTCCACGCGGTCTTACCCGCGCTTCACCCTGGCCATGGGTAGATCACTCCGCTTCGGGTCCAGAACATGCCACTACACCCCAAAGGGGATGCGCCCTATTCAGACTCGCTTTCGCTGCGGCTACCCCACACGGGTTAACCTCGCGACATGTCCCTGACTCGCAGGCTCATTCTTCAAAAGGCACGCCATCACCCCACAAGGAGGCTCTGACGGATTGTAGGCACACGGTTTCAGGTACTCTTTCACTCCCCTCCCGGGGTACTTTTCACCATTCCCTCACGGTACTAATCCGCTATCGGTCATCGAGAAGTATTTAGGCTTACCGGGTGGTCCCGGCAGATTCACAGCAGATTCCACGAGCCCGCTGCTACTCGGGAGTTGATACAAGGTAGGTGCCGGGTTTTCGCGTACCGGGCTCTCACCGTCTACGGCAGACCATCCCAGGCCATTTCCCCTAACCACGACACTTTTTGACTACCCCTCAGCCAGGTAGAGCTGAGACGTATCAATCCCACAACCCCGCACACACAACCCCTACCCGGTTACACATGCGTGCGGTTTAGCCATGTTCCGCTTTCGCTCGCCACTACTGACGGAATCACAATTGTTTTCTCTTCCTACGGGTACTGAGATGTTTCACTTCCCCGCGTTCCCCCCCGCACCCTATATATTCAGGTGCGGGTAACACGACATCACTCGTGCTGGGTTTCCCCATTCGGAAATCCTCGGATCAACGCTCGGTTGACAGCTCCCCGAGGCATATCGCAGCCTCCCACGTCCTTCATCGGCTCTCGATGCCAAGGCATCCACCATGCGCCCTTAAGCACTTACAAACACAAAAACCAAAGAAAAATTACACATTTAATGGACACACCACCGCGAAGGCAGTGCATCCATTTAGATGCTCGCAACCACTATCCAGTTCTCAAACACCACACCCCACCACCAAGATGGGGGGACACCACTCGAAACAACCCGAGTGCTGCCTCAGGACCCAATAGTGTGTCTGGCTTTCGCTTTGTTGTTGCGCACCCGGCCCCCGCCCACTACAGGCGAGAACCCCTCACGGCCTGCACCCCACCAATTGGGGTGCTTTTCGTGGTGCTCCTTAGAAAGGAGGTGATCCAGCCGCACCTTCCGGTACGGCTACCTTGTTACGACTTCGTCCCAATCGCCGATCCCACCTTCGACAGCTCCCTCCCAAAGGGTTAGGCCACTGGCTTCGGGTGTTACCGACTTTCATGACGTGACGGGCGGTGTGTACAAGGCCCGGGAACGTATTCACCGCAGCGTTGCTGATCTGCGATTACTAGCGACTCCGACTTCACGGGGTCGAGTTGCAGACCCCGATCCGAACTGAGACCGGCTTTAAAAGGATTCGCTTAACCTTGCGGCATCGCAGCCCTTTGTACCGGCCATTGTAGCATGTGTGAAGCCCTGGACATAAGGGGCATGATGACTTGACGTCATCCCCACCTTCCTCCGAGTTGACCCCGGCAGTCTCTCACGAGTCCCCGGCATTACCCGCTGGCAACATGAGACAAGGGTTGCGCTCGTTGCGGGACTTAACCCAACATCTCACGACACGAGCTGACGACAGCCATGCACCACCTGCACACAGGCCACAAGGGAACCGACATCTCTGCCGGCGTCCTGTGCATGTCAAACCCAGGTAAGGTTCTTCGCGTTGCATCGAATTAATCCACATGCTCCGCCGCTTGTGCGGGCCCCCGTCAATTCCTTTGAGTTTTAGCCTTGCGGCCGTACTCCCCAGGCGGGGTACTTAATGCGTTAGCTACGGCACGGATCCCAAGGAAGGAAACCCACACCTAGTACCCACCGTTTACGGCGTGGACTACCAGGGTATCTAATCCTGTTCGCTCCCCACGCTTTCGCTCCTCAGCGTCAGTTACTGCCCAGAGACCCGCCTTCGCCACCGGTGTTCCTCCTGATATCTGCGCATTCCACCGCTACACCAGGAATTCCAGTCTCCCCTGCAGTACTCCAGTCTGCCCGTATCGCCCGCACGCTCACAGTTAAGCCGTGAGATTTCACGAACAACGCGACAAACCACCTACGAGCTCTTTACGCCCAGTAATTCCGGACAACGCTCGCACCCTACGTATTACCGCGGCTGCTGGCACGTAGTTGGCCGGTGCTTCTTCTGCAGGTACCGTCACTTGCGCTTCGTCCCTGCTGAAAGAGGTTTACAACCCGAAGGCCGTCATCCCCCACGCGGCGTCGCTGCATCAGGCTTGCGCCCATTGTGCAATATTCCCCACTGCTGCCTCCCGTAGGAGTCTGGGCCGTATCTCAGTCCCAGTGTGGCCGGACACCCTCTCAGGCCGGCTACCCGTCGTCGCCTTGGTAGGCCGTCACCCCACCAACAAGCTGATAGGCCGCGGGCCCATCCCACACCGCAAAAGCTTTCCACCACAAGGCATGCGCCTCGAGGTCCTATCCGGTATTAGACCCAGTTTCCCAGGCTTATCCCGAAGTGCAGGGCAGATTACCCACGTGTTACTCACCCGTTCGCCACTCGAGTACCCCCGAAGGGGCCTTTCCGTTCGACTTGCATGTGTTAAGCACGCCGCCAGCGTTCGTCCTGAGCCAGGATCAAACTCTCCAAACAAAATCTCCTCGAGAAACGAGGTGAATTTACAATCAGAGAAAATCTGACCTAACAAAAAGACACCAAACATCTGGCATCAAAAAACAGCCATACCCACACACGGGGAGTGCAGAGTATGGCCAAAAAACAACAACAATTAAAAAAGACCAAACACACTATTGAGTTCTCAAACAACACTCATGCTTGTTTTCGCCCGCTTCCGGGCAACCCTGCCAGCTTAATACCAGTCCGGCGGAGGCGTCAAGCCCCAGTTTTGGCCATCTTGCGTGGTGACCGCTGCGGGCAGCCGTGCCAGGCTAGTACCGATCCGGCGAGGGAGTCAATTCCCCGGTTTCGGTCCCTCTCGCGGGGTGACCGCCCTTGTGGGGCACTGACTTTGACTACTCTACCCGCTCGATCTCCGCTCCCAAAATCGCCAGGTTTTCCACGAACAACGGGTAGCCGCGGTCGATGTGGAAGACGTCGTGGACCTCGGTGTCGCCGTCGGCGACGAGCCCGGCCAGCACCAGGCCGGCGCCGGCCCGGATGTCCGAACACCACACCGGGGCGCTGGAAAGTTGTGGCAAACCCCGCACGACGGCGTGGTGCCCGTCGGTGCGGGCGTCGGCGCCCAGCCGGATCATCTCCTCGACGAACCGGAAGCGCGCCTCGAACACGTTCTCCGTGATCATCGACGTGCCGTCGGCGATCGAGGCCAGCGCGATCGCCATCGGCTGCAAGTCAGTCGGAAACCCGGGAAAAGGCAAGGTCGCGACGTTGACCGCCTTCGGGCGCTCGTACTGAGTCACCCGGAAGCTGCTGTCGGTTTGGGTGACCGTGGCGCCCGCGTCGTGCAACTTGTGCAGCACCACCTGCAGGTGGGCCGGGTCGACGCCGGTCACCTCGATATCGCCACGCGTCATCGCGGCGGCGATGCCCCAGGTGGCGGCCACAATGCGGTCACCGATCACGCGGTGTTCCGTCGGATGGAGCCGCGGGACGCCGGTGATGGTCATGGTGGGCGAACCCGCACCTTCGATCTGGGCGCCCATCTGGTTCAGCATCGTGCACAGATCGACCACGTCCGGTTCGCGCGCCGCGTTGTGAATAGTGGTGACGCCCTCGGCCACGACGGCGGCCATCAGGATGTTCTCGGTGGCCCCGACCGACGGGAACTCCAGCTGAATCTCCGCGCCGCGCAAGGTGTCTGCCTGGGCGACCACACACCCGTGCTCGATGTTGCACTGCGCGCCCAGCTGCCGCAGGCCCGCCTGGTGCATGTCCAGCGGGCGCGATCCGATCGCGTCGCCGCCCGGGAGCGCGACCCTGGCGCGCTTGCAGCGGCCGACCAGCGGGCCCAACACGCAGACCGAGGCGCGGAACTGTCGCACCGCCGCGAAGTCGGCGTCGTACTTGGGCTCGTCGGGCGAGGTGATGCGGGCGACGTCGCCGTCGAGTTCGACGGTGGCGCCCAGGCCGCGCAAGACCTCGGCCATCAATGGCACGTCGAGGATGTCGGGGCAGTTGGTGATGGTGCTGGTCCCCTCGGCCAGCAGGGTCGCAGCCATCAGCTTGAGCACGCTGTTCTTGGCGCCCCCGACGGCGACTTCGCCGGACAACCGGTTACCGCCGGTCACCACGAATCGCTCAGTCACCCGCGTCAGTTTAGTGAAGCGGTTTCGGCTTGTCAGTCAGCCTCGCTTGACGACGATGCGCTCCGCGCAGCGGAGCGGGGCGGCCGGCCGAGTACCGTTTTCTCATGGCGATCCACCTGACCCGCATATATACGCGTACCGGCGACGACGGGACGACGGGATTGAGCGATTTCTCACGGGTCTCCAAAAACGATCCCCGCCTGGTGGCGTACGCCGACTGCGACGAGGCCAACTCCGCGATCGGCGTCGCGATAGCCCTCGGTCGCCCCGACGGGGAAGTCGCCGGTGTGTTGCGGCAGATCCAGAACGACTTGTTCGACGCGGGCGCGGATCTGTCGACCCCGGTGGTGGAAAACCCCAAATATCCCCCGCTGCGAGTTGCCCAGGCCTACATCGATCGGCTCGAAGCATGGTGCGACAAGTACAACGAACCCCTGCCTGCGCTGAATTCCTTTGTGCTGCCCGGAGGTTCGCCGCTGTCGGCGCTGTTGCACGTCGCCCGCACCGTGGTGCGACGGGCCGAGCGCTCGGCGTGGGCCGCGATCGATTCCCAGCCCGACGCGGTCAGCGTGCTGCCGGCGAAGTACCTCAACCGGCTGTCGGACCTGCTGTTCATCCTGGCGCGGGCGGCCAATCCCGAGGGCGACGTGCTTTGGAAGCCGGGCGGCGACCGATGAAAGCTGCAGTGCGGCAATGAAAAACAACCGATCGATCCCACCGGTCGCCGTGATCCCGGTGCTGGTCTACCCGGACGTGCGGGCGGCGGTGGATTGGCTCGCCGCGGCCTTCGGCTTCGTCGAGCGAACCCGGATCGGCGACGGCCACCGCGCGCAGCTGGGCATCGGCGCACACGGGGCCGTGATCCTCGCGGACGTGGCTGGCGAGCGGCGACCGCCGACGGCCGGCGTCGTCACGCACGAGATCAAGGTGCGGGTCGCCGACGTGGACGGCCAGTTCGAACGCGCCCGGGCGGCCGGCGCGAAGGTGTTGGAGGCGCCGGTCGACCGCGAATACGGCGAACGGGAATGCACCGTCGAGGACCTCGCGGGGCATCGCTGGCAGTTCAGCGAAACGGTGCGCGACGTCGCGCCCGAAGAATACGGGTGCCAGACCGTCAGCGGGTGGTAGTCACACGCTGCGCCGGCGTGCGCGCGGCGAGGGACGGGATTCCAGCCAGGACAAAAATGCGGTCAGCGCGCCCCTGTCGAGTGCGAGCTCGTAACCGGACCTGTGGTCCTGAGTCGTGTCGCGCAGCTCCAGGACGACGATCTCGTCGGTCATGATGTCGAATTCGTCGCCGCGCGGCGCACGGCGGGCCACGATCTCCACCCCACGCCGGCTGAGCCTGCGGTCCGGCCACAACCGCAGGCTCGACAACCGGTAGAAGGCGGCCTCGCCACCGCGATAGCGGATCACGCCGTGCCGCCAGCCGTGCCCGCCGACGGCGGGGATGTCCCGCATGATCCCGGCCGTGCCGCCCTGGCGCAGCTTCCACAGCCGATAGCTCAGTGCGAGGACGGCGGCCCCCAGCATGACGACGAGCACGACCATGCCGACCATGGGCGCGCTCATCGACGGCGCTAGTCGATCGCGCCGACGGCGCGCAGTCTGGCGCGCCCCCTCGCGGCGATGCGGGGATCGTCCGACTCGGCCGCCTCCCGGGCGGCGTTCTCGTCGATCTCCGACTCGAACTCGGCCGATTCGGCCAGGATGCTGACCTGTTCCTCGGTCACCGTCAGGAACCCGCCATCGACCGCGATCCGCAGGTCGTCCTCGCCTTCGCGTTCGACGCGCACCATGGCGTCGTCCACCAGCTGAGCCACCAGTGGGATGTGGTGGGGCAGGATGCCGATCTCGCCGACGGTGGTGCGGGTGAACAGGAACGTTGCCTCGCCCGACCAGATCTTCCGTTCGACGGCGACTATCTCAACGTTCAATTCGGCCATGCCAATACCTTTCGACTGATCCTCAGGAATCGAGCTTGGCGCCGAAGCTTTCGGCTTTCTTGGCCAAGTCGTCGAGGCCGCCGATCAGGAAGAAGGCCTGCTCGGGGATGTGGTCGAAGTCGCCCTTCGTCAGCTTGTCGAACGCCTCGATGGTCTCCTTCACCGGCACCGTCGAACCCGGCTGGCCGGTGAACTGTTCGGCAGCCATCATGTTCTGCGACAGGAACCGCTCGATGCGCCGGGCACGCTGCACCAGCTGCTTGTCCTCCTCGGACAACTCGTCGATGCCGAGGATGGCGATGATGTCCTGAAGGTCCTTGTAGCGCTGCAGGATTCGGATGACTTCCTGTGCCACGCGGTAGTGCTCGTCACCGACGACACCGGGGTCCAGGATCGTCGAACTCGACGCCAACGGGTCCACCGCGGGGAAGATGCCCTTGGAGAACACCGAACGCGACAGCTCGGTGGTGGCGTCCAGGTGCGCGAACGTGGTGGCCGGCGCCGGGTCGGTGTAGTCGTCGGCGGGCACGTACACGGCCTGCATGGAGGTAATCGATTTGCCTCGCGTCGAGGTGATGCGCTCCTGCAGCTCGCCCATCTCGTCGGCCAGGGTGGGCTGATAGCCCACCGCCGACGGCATGCGGCCGAGCAGCGTCGACACCTCGGAGCCGGCCTGGGTGAACCGGAAGATGTTGTCGATGAACAACAGCACGTCCTGGCCCGCCTCGTCGCGGAACCACTCGGCCATCGTCAGCGCGGACAGCGCCACCCGCATACGTGTGCCGGGCGGCTCGTCCATCTGACCGAACACCAGCGCGGTGTCCTTGAGCACGTCGGCTTCCTTGAGCTCCACCCACAGGTCGTTGCCCTCGCGGGTGCGCTCGCCCACCCCGGCGAAAACCGAAGTGCCACCGAAGTTTCGGGCGATGCGGTTGATCATCTCCTGGATCAGCACCGTCTTGCCGACACCGGCACCGCCGAACAGGGCGATCTTGCCGCCACGCACGTACGGGGTGAGCAGGTCGACGACCTTGAGGCCGGTCTCGAGCATCTCGGTGCGCGGCTCGAGGTCCTCGAAGGCCGGCGGCTTGCGGTGAATCGACCAGTGGTCGAAGTCCTCGCCGTACCCCGGCTCGTCCAGGCAGTACCCCAGCGCGTTGAAGACGTGGCCCTTGACGGCCTCACCGACCGGCACCGAGATCGATTTGCCGGTGTCGGTGACCTCGACGCCGCGCACCAGACCGTCGGTGGGCTGCATGGAGATCGTGCGCACCAGGTTGTCGCCCAGGTGCTGCGCCACCTCCAGCGTGAGCTTCTTGGCCATCGCCTCGTAGGTGATGTCGGCGTTCAGCGCGTTGAACAGCTCGGGGACCGAGCCGCGCGGGAACTCGACGTCGACGACGGGGCCGGTGACGCGCACCACCCGGCCGCTGGTGTCGGTGTCCGCGGACTTCCCGGTGTCTTTGGTCTTCTGGTCAGTAGCAGTCATTTTTCTTCTTCCTCGTGCGCTACTTAGCGTCGGCGAGCGCGTTTGCGCCGCCGACGATTTCGCTGATCTCCTGGGTGATCTGGGCCTGCCGCTCGCGGTTCGCCATCAGCGTCAGCTCCTTGATCAGGTCGTCCGCGTTGTCCGTTGCCGACTTCATCGCTCGCTGGCGCGACGCCAGCTCCGACGCCGCGGCTTCCAACAGCGCCGCGTAGACGCGGGTGGTCAGGTAACGCGGCAGCAAAGCCTCGAAAAGCGTTGTGGCGTCGGGCTCGAACGAGTACAGGGTGTGCAGCTCGGGTTCTTCCTCGACGTACTCCACCACCAGCGGCGCGATGCGGTGGGCCACCGCGGTTTGCGACATCATCGACTTGAACTCCGAGTAGACGATGTGCAATTCGTCGACGCCTTGGACGTCGTCCGGCTGACCCTCGTCGTCACCCGCGCCCTTCATGAACGTGTCGACCAGGGTCGAGGCGATCTCCGTGGCATTTTCGTACGTCGGCTGCTCGGAGAACCCCGTCCAGGAATCGGTGATGTCCCAGTTGCGGAACTTGAAGTAGTTCAACGCCTTACGGCCGACCGTGTACAGAACCGGCGTCTTTCCCTCCTCCCGCAGCAGGGAGAACAGCTCCTCGGAGCGACGGAACACGCTGGAGTTGTAGGCGCCGCACAGCCCCCGGTCGGAGGACACCACCAGGACGCCCGCCCGCTTCGGGTCCTCCCGCTCGACCAGCAACGGGTGGTCCAGGGCGGCCTCGGCGGACAGGGTGGTGAGCGTCGCGGTGATCTGGAAGGCGTAGGGCCGTGCGGATTCCAGCCGGGTCTGCGCCTTACCGATGCGCGACGTAGCGATCATCTCCTGGGCCTTGGTGATCTTTTTGATCGACCCTGCCGAACGAATCCGCCCGCGCAATTCGCGAAGTGTGGCCGCCATCGTTAGCTACTTCTTGTCCTTCTTGGAGTCCTTGGAGTCCTTGGATTCCTTCTTCGGCTTCTCCTTCTTGACTTGCACCGACTCCTTTTCCAGGTCTTCCTCGTCCATCGCCTCGACGTGCTCGTCGGGCACCACCGATCCGCCGTCGGAGGCCGCGAAGCCCTTCTTGAACTTCTTGATGATCTCGACGAGCTGGTTCTCGCCCTCTTCGGAAAGCTTCTGGCTGTCGCGGATCCCGGCCAGGAACTTCTCCTCGGAGGCGCGCATGTGGTCCAGCAGTTCGGTTTCGAACCGCCTGACATCCTCGACGGGCACGGAGTCCAGGTGGCCGCCGGTGCCCAGGAAGATCGAAACCACCTGCTCCTCGACCGGCATCGGCTGGTACTGCCGTTGTTTGAGCAGTTCGACCAGCCGCTCGCCGCGCTCCAGCTGCGCCTTGGACGTGGCGTCCAAATCGGACGCGAAGGCCGCGAACGATTCCAGCTCGCGGTACTGCGACAGGTCCAGCCGCAACGAGCCCGCCACTTCCTTCATCGCCTTGATCTGCGCGGCGCCCCCGACGCGGGAGACCGAGACACCGACGTTGATGGCGGGCCGGACACCCTGGTTGAACAGGTCGGATTCCAGGAAGCACTGCCCGTCGGTGATCGAGATGACGTTGGTCGGGATGTAGGCCGAGATGTCGTTGGCCTTGGTCTCGATGATCGGCAGTCCCGTGAGCGAGCCGCCACCGAGCTCGTCGGAAAGCTTTGCGCAGCGCTCCAACAGCCGCGAGTGCAGGTAGAAGACGTCGCCCGGGTAGGCCTCGCGGCCCGGGGGGCGGCGCAGCAGCAGCGAGATCGCACGGTAGGCCTCGGCCTGCTTGCTCAGGTCATCGAACACGATCAGCACGTGCTTGCCGTCGTACATCCAGTGCTGGGCGATCGCCGAACCGGTGTACGGCGCAAGCCATTTGAAGCCGGCGGCGTCGGACGCGGGGGCAGCGACGATGGTGGTGTAGTCCATCGCGCCGCCCTCTTCCAGCGCGCGACGGACGGCGGCGATAGTGGTGCCCTTCTGGCCGATGGCCACGTACACGCAGCGCACCTGCTTGCTTTCGTCGCCGGACTCCCAGTTCTGCCGCTGGTTGAGGATGGTGTCGATGCAGACTGCGGTCTTGCCGGTCTTGCGGTCGCCGATGATCAGCTGGCGCTGGCCGCGGCCGATCGGGGTCATGGCGTCGATGGCCTTGATCCCCGTCTGCAGGGGCTCCTTGACGCCTTGACGCTCGACCACCGACGGCGCCTGGAGCTCGAGTGCGCGCCGCACGTCGGTCTCGATGTCCCCGCGCCCGTCGATCGGATG
The DNA here is from genome assembly GCF_900157385.1 of Mycobacterium terramassiliense. Classification (GTDB taxonomy): domain Bacteria; phylum Actinomycetota; class Actinomycetes; order Mycobacteriales; family Mycobacteriaceae; genus Mycobacterium; species Mycobacterium terramassiliense. Next base: position 2,057,507 of record NZ_LT717701.1, on the reverse strand, counting down.
CCCCAGCGGATTGACGACCCGGCCCAGGAACGCGTCGCCGACGGGCACCGAGAGGACCTCGCCGGTGCGCTTGACCTGTTGGCCCTCTTCGATTTTCTCGAAGTCACCCAGGATGACCGCGCCGACGCTGTGCTCGTCCAGGTTGAGGGCGACGCCGAGGACACCGCCCGGGAACTCGAGCAGCTCCTGAGTCATGACGGACGGCAAACCCTCGACGTGCGCGATGCCGTCCCCGGCGTCGACGACGGTGCCGACTTCCTCGCGCGAGGTGTCGGCGGTGAAGGAGCCTACGTACTCCTCGATGGCGCCCTGGATGTCGTCAGCCGAGATTGTCAACTCTGCCATGGCTTTTCGTCTTCCTACTTGATCTTCGTTCGTGGGGTTGTAGCTGATGTGTTCAGTCGGGCAACTGGGCCTCGGCCGCGGCCAGGCGAGAGGAGAGCGTCCCGTCGATCACCTCGTCGGCCACCGCGATCAACAGCCCGCCCAGCACGTCGGGGTCGACCTGCAGCTGCACCGTCACCGGATGGGTGTAGATGCGGCTGAGAACCTCGGTGAGGCGGGCGCGCTGGGCATCGCTGAGGCCGGCCGCGGCGGTGACCTGCGCGACGATCTCGCCGCGGCGGGCCACCGCGACTTCCGCCAAGAACTTCACGGCCACCTCGGCCGGCTCTCCCCTCAGCAGCTCGATCGTCTGGGTCAGCAGCGACAGCGCTACCGGGTTTACCCGCGTGTTCGCGCCCTCAAGCACCTTGCGCAGCAAGCCGATCCGGCCTTCGGCGGGGGAACCGTAATCGCCCAACAGGATGGCAAGTCGCGGCTGCGCGTCAAGAACGCGGGAGACCCGGAACAATTGGTCTTCGACCTCATCGACCTTGTCTTCGCGTTCGGCGACCTCCAGCAGGGCTTGCCGCGAAATGTGTTCGATGGCGTCGACCAAATCCGTGTTGGCCGACCAGCGTTCGGACACCGCCGCCCGCAACACGTCGAGCGCGGCGTCGCCAACCTTGCCGGACACCAGTCGCTCGATGAGCCGGACCCGCGGTGCCGCGTCTTCGGCGGGCACGGTGAGGTAGCGGGTGACCACGATTTCACGGTCCAGCATTGTTGCCACCGCCACCAGCTCGCTGGAGAGGGTGGAAAGCGCTTTGTTGTCGAGGTCCTTGGCGATGGTGCCGAACCGATCCGACACCGCGCGCAGCGCCTCCCGGCTGGCCGAGCGCATCTTCGCCAGCAGCGGGTAGGCGACCTCGGCGGGTGCCGGCGCCATGGCGTCCAGATCGTCCAGGAAACGATCGACGGTGGCCGACTGCTGTTCGGAGTCGGCGACGTAGCTGCGCACCAATTCCCCTGCCTGGCGGACGGATTCGTGTCCAAGCTCCAGGCGGAGTTGACGGGTCAGCTGCGCGCGCAGCAGCTCTGACTGGCGCGCGCCCTGCGCCGTGATGCGGTCGGCCTCCACCGTGGCCTGGGCCTGCAACTGCTCGGTGATGCGTTCGGCGTCCGACTTGGCCTCTTCGACGACCTTTTCCGCCTCTTCCTTGGCGGCCTCGACTGCCTTGCTGTGGGCCGTCGTCGACTCGGTCAACCGCTCGGCGGCCGCGGCCGAGTCGGCCAACTGCTGGCGCACCAGGTCTTGCCGGGCGGTCATCATCCTGCGCACGGGCGGCACGACATACCGCACCACCAGCGCCACGATGACCGCGAACCCGAACAACTGTCCAAGGAAAGTCCACATGTGCCGATTACCGCCCGGACGACTTGGTGGCGGAGGCGGACGCGGCGGCGGGCGCGACGTCGACACCGAGGATTCGGCTGGCCAGGGTCGCCGACATGGATCCCACGTTGGCGCGCAGATCCAGTTCCACGGCGTCCCTTTCCCGTTTCAATTGCTCGGCGGCCAGCTGCAACGTCGACATCACTTCTTGCTCGGCACGGGCGCGCGCGTCGTCGACGACCTTACGGCCCTCGGCGCGGGCGTTGTCGCGGAACGACGACGCCTGCACGCGCGCATCCTTCATGACTTCTTCGTAATCGGCCTGGGCGGCTTCGAACTGCTCGGCCGACTTCTTGTTGTCGGCCTGGGTCTTGGCGACCATGGCGTCGCGCTCGCGCAGCACCTTGAGGATCGGCGGGACCACGAAGGTGCCGATGACGGCAAGCACGATGAGGAAGATGGCCAGCACGAAGAAGAACGTGCCGTTGGGGACAAGGAAGTTGCCGCCCCCCTTGCCTCCCTCTGCTACTGCCTGGCCGGCCGCCAGCACAATGGCGTTCGAGTCACCCATCACAGCGAACTACGTGACGGGGGTTGCGAAGACGAACAACGCCATGAACGCCAGGTTGATGAAGTAGGCCGCCTCGACCAGACCGACGGTGATGAAGAACGGCGTGAACAAACGGCCCTGCGCCTCGGGTTGCCGGGCGATACCCGCAACCAGCGCGTTGCCCGCGACACCGTCACCGATACCGGCTCCGATGGCGCCGCCACCCATGATCAGTCCACCGCCGATGAGGGCACCGGCAGCGATAGTGGGGTCCATGTGTTTCTCCTTATCTAGCGTTATCTTGTGATCGTTTGTGTGCCCGAACGATTCGTGCGCGTTCTAGTCGTGGTGCTCCTCCAGCTCCATGGCCTGGCTGAAGTACAAGATGGTCAGGATCGAGAAGATGAAGGCCTGGATCGCCCCGACGAACAGGTCGAACGATTTCCAGATGGCGTTGGGCAACCACATGATGTAGGCGGGGAAGAGCGCGATCAGCGCCACCAAGATGCCGCCGGCGAAGATGTTGCCAAAAAGTCGGAGCGACAACGAGATCGGCTTCGCCAATTCTTCGACCAGGTTGATCGGCGCCAGGAACGCGACGTGGCCCTTGAGCACCTTGAGCGGATGCCCGATGATGCCGCGGCGCCAGATCCCGGCCACGTGGTAGCAGACGAACACGAAGAGGGCCAGCGCCAACACGTAATTGATGTCCGCTGCGGCCGACTTGAGCAATTCGGTGGTCTGACCGGATTTGTCGGTGTACTGCAGCGGCAGCACCGACAACCAGTTGGAGATCAAGATGAACACGAAGATCGTGACCGCCAGCGGCAGCACGAACGGCGCGATCCGCATCCCGATGGCGCCCTCGATCTGGTCGCGCATCTGAATCGTGAGCGCCTCCCAGAACAATTGGACCCCACTGGGGACGCCGCTCGACGTGATCTTGGCGCGCAGGAAGAAGGCCAGCGCGAGCACGATCACCGCGGCGAGCGCGGTCGACAGGACGGTGTCGGTGTTGACGGTCAGACCGAGCCACTTGGCGGTGGTGTGCTCGCCGACCTCGATCTGGGAACCGGCCAGGAACGTCTCAATCATCGCTGGTGTTGCCTCCGTCGGTGTCTTCCAGGGCCTCACGGGCCGACGCCGGTACCGGTTCGCCCGTGCGCAGCTTCTTCCAGACCGGCAGCGCGGTGGCCACGACCAGCAGCACCTGGAACAGCGCCAGGCCGAACAGCACACCCAACCCCGCGGGCCGGAATACGTAGGCGATGATCAGCCCGACGATGGTGATGATGGCCAGGCGCGACAGCGAATTGACCGCCATCGACCTTTTCAACGGGTGTTCCCGCGCGGTAATCGAATCCACCGAATGCCGTACCAGCAGCGCGTTGAGCAAACCCAGGAACAACCCGATTCCAAAGAACACCCCGACCATGAGATGCCCGAGCAATCCGGCGGCGAGCATCGCGAGCGCGGTGATCCCGACGCTGAGCACAAACAGCCGAACCGGACGGAAAGCAACAGAGGGAAACACCAACGGCGCGTCCTGCGCTGGCGTCGTCACTGCAGCACCTCAATCCCAGGTAGTGAAACGGGGAACCCCCGACCGACCGATCGGTGGCCCGCCGAGCGTATCGCACGTCACAGGGGAATCACCCAAGGGGTAGCTCCCCACGTCGGTCGTGATTCGGCGCGCTCGGAGATGCATCCGAAGGGCCGGCTGGCCGGCAACCCTCAAAGCTTCTTTTTGGGGTTCTACCTGCACCGTACCATACGATCGGCACGCCTACTACCGGCTGTCGTAGGTGCGTTTCGTCAGTCCAAGTCCACGTCTTGGTAGTCGTCGCGGCGGCGCAGCAGCGGGATCGCGGTGGCCACCCCGGCGACCACGATCGCGCCCAGCATGACCGCCCCGGTGTCGCGCGGGTCGAAAAAGATGGTGCTCGCGGCGCCGAACGCGACGATGCCCACCCACAGATAGATGAGCAGGACCACCCGGCGATGCGAATGCCCGATTTGCAGCAACCGGTGATGCAGGTGCATTTTGTCCGGGCTGAATGCGCTGCGGCCCGCGCGGGTGCGGCGCACGATCGCCAGCAGAAGGTCGAGCATCGGCACGAAAATGACGGCCACCACCAGCAGGAACGGTGACAGCAGAGCAAACACGTCGCGGGCGCCGTAGGCGTTCTGCGAGACCGGGCCGGCGGCGGTCGTGGCCGCCGCGGCGATCATCAGGCCGATCAGCATCGAGCCGGAATCGCCCATGAAGATCCTGGCCCGATGGAAGTTGTGCGGCAAGAATCCCAGACAGGCCCCGGCGATCACGACGGAGATGACGGCGGGCGGATAGAACAGCACGTCGCCGCCGTGGTCGCGCAGCAGGCCGACCGAGAACATGCAGATCGCCATCGCCATGATGAGGCCCAGCCCGGCGGCCAGGCCGTCGAGCCCGTCGACGAAGTTCATCGCGTTGACGAACGACACGGTCAGCGCCAGGGTGAGCAGGATCGAGGAGGCCTGGTCCAGCACGATGGTGCCGACCCCGCCGATCGGGATGTACAGGACGCTCCAGGCGACGCCCATCGTGACCAGCACGCTGGCGGCGGTGATCTGGCCGGCGAACTTGGTCAGCGCGTCCAGGCCCCAGCGATCGTCGATCAGGCCGATGCCCACGATCACCGCGGCCGCCACCAGGACGGCGGGCATGCCGGTGGAGTAGACGAATCCGCGGGTAAGGGCCGGGAGTTGCCAAGCCAGGAAGACGGCCGAGACAACGCCGACGAACATCGCCAGGCCGCCCATGCGCGGGGTGGGCGTCACGTGCACGTCGCGTTCCCGCGGGTAGGCGACCGCACCCAAGCGGGTGGCCAGCACCCGCACCGGGCCGGTCGCGAAGTAGGTGATGATGGCCGCGGTCAGGCCAACCAGTGCGAGCTCGCGCAGCGGGACGCCGGTGCCCCGATCGGACAGGGCGAGCAGACCGCCGGCAAGGCTGGACACCAGCGAAACCGTACTGCACCAGCCTGAGACGGGATTGGCCGCGTTGCGCTAGGCGATCAGGCTTCCCGCGTCCGTGCCAAGCACTTCCGCGATCCGCTCGGCGCTCACCGGACCGGCGCGCAGGATGCGCGGCGTGTCACCGGTCAGGTCGACGATCGTGGAGGCGGCCTGCTGCTGGGCCGGGCCCGCGTCGAGATAGACGTCGACCAAATCGCCGAGTTGGCTGCGCGCCTCGTCGGCGTCGACCGCGGGTGGGCGGCCGGAGACGTTCGCGCTGGACACCGCCATGGGCCCGACCTCGCGCAGCAGCTCGATGGCGACCGGGTGCAACGGCATCCGCAGCATCACGGTGCCCCGCGCGTCGCCGAGGTCCCACTGCAACGACGGCGCCTGGCGCACCACCAGGCTCAGCGCCCCGGGCCAGAAGGCGCGGATGAGGTCACGCGCCCCGTCGGGCATCGTGTAGACCAGGCCTTCGATGGTGTGCCAGGAGCCGACCAGCACGCCCACCGGCATGTCGCGGCCGCGCCCCTTCGCCGCGAGCAGCGCCGCCACCGCGGTGCTGTCGAAGGCGTCCGCGCCGATGCCGTACACGGTGTCGGTGGGCAGCACGACGAGTCGGCCGCTTTTCAGGGCGCCCGAGGCCGAGGCGATGCCGAGCGAGCGCTGGTCCGGGTCGGCGCAGTCGAAGACGGAGGTCACGACGGCTCCCCCCGTCGGGCCGTCACGAACCTCGGTCGTCCGGCCAGATCACACCGGGCCTCGATGTCCTCGAAAAGCCCTGTGCCGTCGAGCATTTCGACTGTCCGCGCGGACGTGGTGTCGTCGTGCTCGACGGCGAAGAGGCCACCCGGGCGCAGCCAGCGGCCCGCGAGGCGGATGACCGCGACGATCACCGCCATCCCGTCCGCCCCGCCGAACACCGCGTGCGGCGGATCATGTTGGGCCACTTCGGCTTCCACGGCGCCGCCGTCGGGCACGTAGGGCGGGTTGGCCACCACCAGGTCGACCAGTCCGTCGAGCTCGGTGAGCACTTCGGTGGCGGCGATGTCGGCGCGCACCAGCTCGACGGCAGTGCCCTCGGTGTTGCGCCGCGCGTAGGCCAGGGCCGCGTCGGAGTCATCGATGCCGATGACACGGGCGGCGGGACGGTGGCGGGCCAGGGCCACGGCCAATGCGCCCGAGCCGGTGCACACATCGACGATCACGGGCCGAGCGCCCAGCGCCTGCGCGGTGGCCCACTCCAGCATGGCCTCGGTCTCCGGGCGGGGGATGAACACGCCGGGTCCCACCCGCAGCGTCACCGGTCCGAACGCGGCCGTCCCGGTGAGGTGCTGCAGCGGGACTCGCTGCGAGCGCGCGGCAACGATGTCGCGGTAACGCCCGAAGAATTCGTCGCCGGGCGCGTCGATCAGGGGCAGCCGGCCGCGTTCGGCGCCGACCAGATGGGCGGCCAACTCCTCGGCGTCGTACCGGGCGGAATCGATCCCGGCTTCGGCGAGCTGCTCCGCGGCCGAGTCGATCGCGCGTCGCAACCGAGTCATGGCGCCGCTCCTCATCGCTCCGTCCCCCTCGCCGCTACGCGGCTGGGGGTGCCCCCACCGCATCGTCGCCGACGCGCTCATGCCTGTTGCAGCCGCGATTGCTTGTCGGCGGCGGCGAGCGCGTCGAACAACGGGTCGAGGTCGCCGTCGAGCACCTGATCCAGATTGTGCGCCTTGAAACCGATGCGGTGATCGGTGATGCGGTTCTCCGGGAAGTTGTAGGTGCGGATCCGTTCGCTGCGGTCGACGGTGCGGACCTGGCTGGCCCGATCGGCCGACGCGTCGGCCAGCGCCTTCTCCTCGGCGAGGGCCTGCAGCCGCGCGGCCAGCACCTGCAGGGCGCGCGCCTTGTTCTGCAGCTGGGACCGTTCGTTTTGACACGTGACGACGATTCCCGTGGGCAGGTGGGTGATCCGCACCGCGGAGTCGGTGGTGTTGACGCCCTGTCCACCCTTGCCGGACGAGCGATAGACGTCGATGCGCAGATCCGACTCGTCGATCTGCACCTCGGCGACTTCCTCGGGTTCGGGATAGACGAGCACGCCGGCCGCCGAAGTATGAACGCGCCCTTGGGATTCCGTCACCGGGACCCGTTGCACCCGGTGGACGCCACCCTCGAACTTCATCCGCGACCACACCCCGTCGGCCGTGTCCCCCTTGCTGGCGATGGCCAGCGTCGCGTCCTTGTAACCGCCCAGATCCGAGGTGGTTTCGTCCAGCACCGTGACCGTCCAGCCGTGCCGCTCGGCGTAGCGGATGTACATCCGGGCCAGGTCCGCGGCGAACAAGGCCGATTCCTCGCCGCCCTCACCGGATTTGACCTCCAGCACGATGTCGTCGCCGTCGTGGGGATCGCGCGGTGCAAGCATGTCGGTGAGTTGGGTGTCCAGTTCGGCCACCCGCGTCTCCAGTTCGGTCACCTCGTCGGCGAACGACTCGTCGTCGGCGGCCAGCTCGCGGGCGGCCTGCAGGTCGCCGCGCGCGGCCGCCAGCTTGCGATAGGTGCCGACGATCGGAGCCAACCGGGCGAACCGGCGCCCGGCCTTGCGCGCCTCGTCGGGATTGCTGTGCAGTTCGGGGTCGGCCAGCCGCTGCTCGAGCTGGGCGTGTTCGGCCAGCAGCACGTCGATGGTCTGCACCGGCTGCGTCATCTCACCCCTCCTGCCCCGAACACGAACCGACGCCCGGCCTGTGCAGCGTTGGGCACAGTTCGGGCGTCGGTAAACCAGCTATTTGTCGGTCGACTCGCCGTTGTCGGCTGCGGCCTTGCGCTTGCCGTAGCGCTTCTCGAAGCGGGCCACCCGGCCGCCGCTGTCGAGGATCTTCTGCTTGCCGGTGTAGAAGGGGTGGCACTGCGAGCAGACCTCGACGACGATGTTGCCGCCGGACTTGGTGCTGCGCGTGGTGAAGGTGTTTCCGCACCCGCAGTGCACCGTGGTCTCCCCGTAGGCGGGGTGAATATCAGTTTTCATCGTGTCCTCTGCGATCTTTTGCGCCCCGGCGCGAACTCCTGGGACCTGAACTGGTCCTCGGGGGTAGTCGACCGTCGATTATGCCAGGTCAACCTACATCAGCCCAAACGCGGAGCTGCCCCCACGCATTCCCGGGCGTGGGGGCGGCTCACGATTCGTCGAGACATCAGCCATTGCGACTCCCGCCCGGCGTGTCGTGTGCGTGGGTTATGTGTCGCGGTAGACGCGGCTTTTTGCGCCGTGGGTCCACAGCACGCCGCCGTGGGGGGTGGCGCCGCGCGCGGTCAGCTCGCGCTTGAGGATCTTGTTGGTCGCCGTGGTCGGGAGCCGATCGGTGAGCCAGACGTAGCGGGGCCACGCCTTGGGCGACAGGTCGGGCTGGGCGGCGAGGAACTGGCCGAATTCCTCGGGCGTCAGCCGCGCGTCGTCGGCGAGCACGATCGCCGCCATGATCTGGTCGCCGACGTGTTCGTCGGGCACCGCGTACACCGCGACGTGGCTGACCGGGGCCAACCGCTGCAGTATCCGCTCGATGGGCGCCGTGGTCATGTTCTCGCCGTCGACACGCAGCCAGTCGCCGCTGCGCCCGGCGAAGTAGATCCACCCGTCGGCGTCGCGATAGGCCAGGTCGCCGGACCAGAACATGCCGTGCCGAAGGCGCTCGTCGGTGGCCTCGGGGTCGTTGTAGTAGCCGGCGAACAGGCCCGCGCCGGTGGTGTTGACCAGCTCCCCGATCGCCTCGTCGGCGTTGGTCAGGGCGCCGTCCCCGTCGAAGGCGGCGGGCGGGCACTCGGCCAGCGTGTCCGGGTCGTAGATGGCCACCCCGGGGAAGCCGCGGCCCAGCGACCCGGGTGGGCAGCCCTCCTCGCGGGTGATGATGATCGCCCCCTCGGTGGATCCGAAGCCGTCCCACACAGTGCAGTCGAAGCGCCTGCTGAACTCGGCGATGTCGCGATCGCTCGCCTCGTTGCCGACGGCGACGCGCAGCGGGTTGTCGCGATCATCGGGCCGCTCCGGCGTGGCCAGCACGAAGGCCAGCGGTTTGCCGACGTAGTTCATGAAGGTCGCCCCGTAGTGGCGCAGGTCGGGCAGCAGCCCGGACGCGGAGAACGTCGCGGGGACCATCGCCGCGCCGGCGCCCACCCCCACGCTCCAGCCGGCGAACAGGGCGTTGGCGTGGAACAGCGGCATCGACAGGTAGCAGACGTCGGATGCGTCGAGACCGAAGCGCGCGATCAACGTGGCGCCGGCGAACAGCACGGTCAGGTGGGTGACCTGCACCGCCTTGGGCTCGCCGCTGGTTCCCGAGGTGAACATCATCATGAACGTGTCGGTGGGGGCGACCTCGCGATGGGGGGTCAGCGGCCCGGCGCTCTCCAGCAGCGCCGACCAGGACTCGCCGGACACGTCGAACACCTGCACACCGGGCAGGTCCTGGCCGTCGAGCAGCGCTTTGTGCGCCGGATCGGTCAGCAGGATCTGGCAATGGGCGTGCACGATGTCCCTGGCCAGCGCGGCACCCCGGCGGGTGTCGTTGACGCCGCACAGCACGTAGCCGCCGAGCGCGGCCGACGCCATGGCGGTCAGCATCTCGGGGGTCTTGCCCAGTAGCGCCCCGACGTGCAGTGGACGGCCCGGGTCGGCGGCACGGATGACGGCCGCCGCGGTGGCCGCGGCATCGGCCAGGTACTCACGCCAGGTCCAGACCCGGTCGCCGTACTTCAGCGCCGGCGTGTCCTGGTCTACGCGCTCACGAAGCAGGTGCTGCAGCGTGTCCGCCACAGCTTGCGACGCTAGTCGCTAACTAATCGTTGTCCATCGACCCGGGGGTCGTCTTGGACACCTGGACCAGGAACTCGTAGTTGGTCTTCGTCTTGCGCAGCTGCGACATCAGCAGGTCGATGGCCTGATGCGGGTCCAGACCCGACAGCACGCGACGCAACTTGTGCACGATGCCGAACTCGTCGGGCGACAGCAGCAGCTCGTCCTTGCGGGTGCCGGAGGGGTTCACGTCGACCGCGGGGAAGACCCGGCGTTCGGAGATCTTGCGGTCCAGCTTGAGCTCGGCGTTACCGGTGCCCTTGAACTCCTCGAAGATGACCGTGTCACCGGTGGAGCCGGTCTCGACCATCGCGGTGGCGATGATGGTCAGCGACCCGCCTTCCTCGATGTTGCGGGCGGCGCCCAGGAAGCGCTTGGGCGGATACAGGGCGGTGGAGTCGACACCGCCGGACAGGATCCGGCCCGACGCGGGCGATGCGTTGTTGTACGCGCGGCCCAGGCGGGTGATCGAGTCCAGCAGCACCACGACGTCCTTGCCCTGCTCGACGAGGCGCTTGGCCCGTTCGATCGCCAGCTCGGCAACCGAGGTGTGGTCCGACGGCGGCCGGTCGAAGGTCGAGGCGATGACCTCGCCCTTGACCGAGCGCGTCATGTCGGTGACCTCCTCGGGCCGCTCGTCGACGAGGACGACCATGAGGTGGCATTCCGGGTTGTTCTTGGTGATCGCGTTGGCGATGTCCTGCAGGATCGTCGTCTTGCCCGCCTTGGGCGGCGAGACGATCAGCGCGCGCTGGCCCTTGCCGATCGGCATGATTAGGTCGATGACCCGGGTGGTCAGCCGGTCGGGCGTGGTTTCCAGGCGCAGCCGCTGGTTGGGGTACAACGGCGTCAGCTTGGAGAAATCGGGCCGCTTCTTGGCGTCTTCGACGGAGCCGCCGTTGACGCTGTCCAGGCGCACCAGCGGGTTGAACTTCTGCCGCTGGTTGGGCTGTTCGCCGTCCCGGGGCACCCGAACGGCGCCGGTCACCGCGTCGCCGCGGCGCAGGCCGTTCTTGCGCACCATGTTCATCGAGACGTAGACGTCGTGCGGGCCGGCCAGGTAGCCGGAGGTGCGCACGAACGCGTAATTGTCGAGAACGTCAAGGATTCCGGCGACCGGCTGGACGACGTCGTCCTCGCGCAGTTCGGCGTCGGCGCCATCGCCCGAGCGCTCACCGCGCCGCCTGCGGTCGCGGTCGCGGAACCGGCGTCCCCGCCGGCCCTGACGGCCCTCGCCGTCGTCGTCCTGCTGGTTGGAGCCGCCGCGGGACTGCTGGCCGCCCGAACCCTGGTCGCCGCCGGAGTCTTGTCCCCGCTCGTCGGTCTTGCTGTCCTGTTGGCCCCCGTGGCGCTTGTCGGCGTCGGGATTGGCTCCGCCCTTGCGGGAGCCGGAGTCCTCGCGATCCTGCTCGTCGGGCGTGCGGCCGGGCGATCCCGCGTCGCGGTTGGCATTGCGCCGTTCCCGGCGCGGGGGCGCCTCGGTGGCACCGTTCTGTTCCGCTTGAGCCACGGGCGCGTCGGTCGGCGCTTCGGCGGCGCTGGTGTCGGTCTTGTCGGATTTGCCGCTGTCCTCCGGGGCGGCCGGGGCCGAAGTCCCGTTGGCCTGTCCCCTGATTTCCTTTATCGCGGCGATGAGTTCGTTCTTGCGCATCCCCGACGTCCCCTTGACGCCGACCTGGTTAGCCAGCGCACGCAGCTCGGGCAGCACCATGGTGGACAGGGAGCCGCTCGAGGCGTTGGTTTTGACGTCCGGAGTGTCTGTGGTCACGGCGTCCGGCACCGGATTGCTGTCGGTGCTTTCGCCAGCCGTGAATAGGTCCGTATCAGTCACGGATTTCCTTTCTTCCCCCGCCGAACAGGTCATACGGGGGGTCGTTGCATTCAGCCAAATTGGCGAGTGCGCCCAATCATCGACTCTGCGACGGTGATCGCCCGGGATCAGCGGAGAAGACGGCGAACCTCGTTTACGAGAAGAATTGGTGTTGTCCTAGCGGCAAGGCAGTATGTGTGCAGATGCAGATGCTGCGATTGCTGGACGGGTCCGAGGATAACCTGCATCCCTGTCGGAAGCAAGCAAACCCTCCGGCCACGCTGTGGATTAACCGGCGACGGTGACGCCCGGGCTCCAGCGAACTCCTTCGCCGGCGGTCATCTTCGTCAGGGTAAATCCGTGTGCGGCCCCGTACTCCAGCGCCTCCGAGGGTAACTCCGGTTCCGTGCTCAGTGCGATGAGGGAGGGACCGGCCCCGGAAAGCGTCGCCGCAACGTTATGACGCCGAAGCAGCCGCAAATATTCCGCCGATCCCCGCATCGCGGGGGCGCGTTGCGGTTGGTGCAGCACATCCTCGGTGGCGGGCATCAGCAGGTCGGGCCGTTCGGTGAGGGCGACGACCAGCAAGGCGGCGCGGCTGACGTTGAAACTCGCGTCTTCGTGGCTGACCCGGCCGGGCAACAGCACGCGGGTCTCGGCGGTCAGCGAACGTTCCTCGGGAATCGCGCAGAACAGCCGGATGTCCGGGTGAAGGCGCAGCGACACCGCCGCATACCGGGGCTCGGCGCCCGTGCGGTCCGTCCACGAAACCACCGCGCCCCCCAGCACCGCGGCTGCGGCGTTGTCAGGATGACCCTCGAATTCCGAACACAACTGGATCAGCCGATCGGTGCTCAGCGGTGTCGAATCCGTTTGCGCGACAAGGCCGTTCACCGCCGCCAGGCCCCCGACGACGGCGGCCGCCGAGGAACCGAGACCGCGGGAGTGCGGGATGGCGTTGCGGCAGCGCACCACCAGGCCGGGGGCGGCCGCCCCGGCGGCGCGCAACCCGTGTTGGATGGCGCGCACCACCAGATGTTCGGCGTCGAGCGGAACCTGCCCGGCGCCCTCGCCCTCGACCACCACGACCAAGCCGGAATCCGTTGTCTCCACGACGACTTCGTCGCACAGGCTCAGCGCCAGGCCGATACTGTCAAACCCCGGACCCAGATTGGCGCTGGACGCCGACACCACGGCGCTCGCCACCAGCCCGGCGGGCAGCATCTGGGACTTCATTTCTTACGCGAGACCCAATTGTTCGACGACGAGCGCCGGATCCACCGGCAACGGGGACACGGTCGGCATGTCCTTCAGCGCGGTGTCGGGATCCTTGAGGCCGTTGCCGGTCACCGTGCACACCACCGTCGAGCCGCGCGCCACCCAGCCGTCGTCGACGGCCTTGAGCAGCCCTGCGATGCTGGCCGCGGATGCGGGCTCGACGAAGACGCCCTCGGAGGCGGCCACCAGGTGGTACGCCGCCAGGATCTCCTCGTCGGTGACGGCCAGGAAGCGCCCGTTGGATTGCTGCTGGGCGGCGACGGCGGCCGTCCATGACGCCGGCGCGCCGATGCGAATCGCGGTCGCGATGGTCTCGGGCTGGCTGACCGGTTTGCCGAGCACCAGGGGGGCCGCGCCGGCGGCCTGGGCCCCGAGCATCCGCGGCAGCTTGTCGATCACGCCCTCCTGGTGGTACTCGGTGTAGCCCTTCCAGTACGCGGTGATGTTGCCGGCGTTGCCGACCGGCAGGGCGTGCACGTCGGGCGCGGCGCCCAGCGCATCGACGATCTCGAACGCCGCCGTCTTCTGTCCCTCGATGCGCACGGGGTTGACCGAGTTCACCAGCGCGATGGTCGGAAAGTCGGCGGCCATCTTGCGTGCCAATTCCAGGCAGTCGTCGAAGTTGCCGTCGATCTGGATGATCTTGGCGCCGTGCATCACCGCCTGCGCCAGCTTGCCCATCGCGATCTTGCCCTGCGGGATCAGCACCGCGCAGGTGATCCCGGCGCGCGCGGCGTACGCGGCGGCCGAGGCCGAGGTGTTGCCGGTGGAGGCGCACAACACCGCCCGCTGGCCGCGGGCCAGGGCGTCGGTGACCGCCATCGTCATGCCCCGGTCCTTGAAGGAGCCGGTGGGATTGAGGCCCTCGACCTTGAGATGGACGGTGCAGCCGGTCCTTTCGGAGAGCCGGGTCGCCGCGATCAGCGGGGTACCGCCCTCGAGCAGCGTGACCGGGGTCCAGTTGTCGCCGACCGGCAACCGGTCGCGGTACGCCGCGATCACTCCCGGCCAGGGTTGATGGGTGGCCGTCCGGGGGACGCTCACAGGCCGTTTCCTTCCAATCGCAGCACGCTTGTCACGCTCCGCACAACATCCAAATCGGCGAGCGCATCGACGGTTTCGGAAAGGGCGGCGTCGGTGGCGGTGTGCGTGACCACCACGACGCGGGCTCCCACCCGCCGGCCGTCCTCGTCCACCATGCCTTCCTGGCGAACCTCGGCGATGCTCACCTCGCGCTTGGCGAATTCCGCCGCCACCGAGGACAACACGCCCGGCTCGTCGGCGACGTTCATGCTGACGTAGTAGCGGGTCGAGATGAGACCCATTGGGGCGATGGGGAGTTGGGCATACCTCGACTCCTTAGGGCCGCGGCTGCCCAGGACCCGGTTGCGCGCGGCCATCACCAGGTCGCCGGTGACCGCCGAGGCGGTCGGCGCGCCGCCGGCCCCCTGGCCGTAGAACATCAGCCGCCCCGAGGCCGCGGCCTCAACCACCACCGCGTTGAACGCGCCGTTGACCGTGGCCAACGGATGCGACAGCGGCACCAGCGCGGGGTAGACGCGCGCCGAAACCCGTTGCTGGCCATCGTCGCCGGTGATCCGCTCACAGATGGACAGCAGCTTGATGGTGCACCCGAGGGATCGCGCGGACGCGAAGTCGGCCGGGGTGATCTTGGTGATGCCCTCGCGGTAGACGTCGTCGGCGTGCACCCGGGTGTGAAAGGCGATGGACGCCAGAATCGCGGCCTTGGCGGCGGCGTCGTAGCCTTCGACGTCGGCGGTGGGGTCGGCCTCGGCGTAGCCCAGCGCGCCGGCGTCGGCCAGGGCGCTGTCGTAGTCGGCGCCGGTACTGTCCATCGCGGACAGGATGTAGTTGGTGGTGCCGTTGACGATGCCGGCCACCCGCAGCACCGTGTCGCCGGCCAGCGATTGGGTCAGCGGGCGGATCACCGGAATCGCACCCGCGACCGCCGCCTCGAAATACAGGTCGACGTGGGCGTTTTCGGCCGCCTGCGCCAGCTCCCCGGTGGAGGTGGACAGCAACGCCTTGTTGGCGGTGACGACGGACTTGCCGTGCTCCAGCGCGGACAGGATCGCCTTGCGGGCCGGCTCCACCGGTCCCATCACCTCGACCACGATGTCAACGTCCTCGCGGCAGACCAACTCTTCGATGTTGTCGGTCAGGAGGCCGACCGGAACCCCGCGGTCGGCCGCGACGCGACGCACCCCGATCCCGCGCAGCACCAACGGCGCGCCGACGCGGGCGGCCAGATCCTCGGCGCTGCCCTCGATGATGCGAACGACTTCGCTGCCGACGTTGCCCAACCCGAGTACCGCTACACCGACGGCCTTTTCGTCACCGGGCACGGGTCACCTCACTTCCAGACTCAGCAGATCGTCGACCGTTTCCCGGCGCAGGATCAGCCGTGCGCGCCCCCCGCGCACGGCGACCACGGCGGGGCGGCCGATCATGTTGTAACGGCTCGACAGCGAATAGCAGTAGGCGCCGGTGGCGGCGACCCCGAGCAGGTCGCCCGGCTGCAGGTCACCCGGAACCCAGGTGTCGCGAACGACGATATCGCCCGTCTCGCAGTGCTTTCCGACGATACGCGCCAGCTCCGCCGGCGCGTCGCTGAGCCGCGAGACCAACCGTGCGTCGTACTGCGCGTCGTAGAGCGCCGTGCGGATGTTGTCGCTCATGCCGCCGTCGACGCTGACGTAACGCCGGTGCGCGGTCGTGCTCACGTCCACGTCCTTGACGGTGCCCACCTCGTAGAGCGTGATGGTGCCGGGCCCGGCGATCGCGCGCCCCGGCTCGACCACCAGCCTGGGCGTGGGCAGCCCGACCGCAGCCGACTCGTTGCGCACGATGGCGCTCAGCTTGGCCGCCAGCTCGGCGATCGGCGGCGGGTCGTCGGGCGCCAGGTACGAGATGCCAAAGCCGCCACCGAGATCGACCGTCGACAGCTGGGTCGTCTTGTGGACGCCGAACTCGGCGACGATGTCGTGCAGCAGGCCGATGACGCGGTGCGCGGCGAGTTCGAAGCCGTCGACGTCGAAGATCTGGGAGCCGATGTGGCTGTGCAACCCCACCAGCCGCAGGTGATCGGTGTCGAACACCCGGCGCACCGCCGTCATTGCGGCGCCGCTGGCCACCGATAGCCCGAACTTCTGGTCCTCGTGTGCGGTGGAGATGAACTCGTGGGTGTGCGCCTCGACCCCCACGGTGAGGCGCACCAGCACGTCCTGGACGATGCCCGCCTCCCCCGCGATGGCGTCGAGGCGTTCGATCTCGATCATCGAGTCCAGCACGATGTGGCCGACCCCTGCCTTGACGGCGGCGGTGAGCTCCGCGACGGATTTGTTGTTGCCGTGGAAGATCATTCGCTCCGGCGGGAAGTCGGCGTGCAGCGCGACGGCCAGTTCCCCCCCGGTGGATACGTCGAGCGAGAGGCCCTCCTCGTTGATCCAGCGCGCCACCTCGGTGCACAGGAAGGCCTTGGCGGCGTAGTGCACGTTGTCGCCGCCGCCGAAGGCCGCCGCCAGGTCCTGGCAGCGGGAGCGGAAGTCGTCCTCGTCGACGACGAACAGCGGGGTCCCGTACTCCTGCGCGAGGTCGGTCACCGGTAGGCCGCCAATGACCGCGGCCCCGTTTTCGTCGCGAGTCGTGCTGCGCGGCCACACGTGCGGGGCCAGCCGCAGCAGCTCCTCGGGGGATTGCGGCCGTGGGGGGCTCTCGGCGTGCCGGGCCTCGTCGGCGTGGCGGGGACCGGCGGGATGGACGTTCACATTCGCTCCGGCGCGCTGACGCCCAGGATCGTCAGCCCGTTGGCGATGACCTGGCGGGCCGCCTGGCACAGCGCCAGGCGCGCGGTGTGCAGGTCGGTGGGCTGCTCGTCGCCCTGCGGCAACACCCGGCACGAATCGTAGAACCGGTGGTAGTCGCCGGCGAGGTCCTCCAGGTACCGGCATACCCGGTGCGGTTCCCTCAGCGCGGCCGCGGTTTTCAGCACGCGCGGGAATTCGCCGATGGAGCGCAGCAGCGTGCCCTCCTTGTCGTGCGTAAGCAGCTCGAGGTGCGCGGTATCGGGGATCAGGCCGAGCTCGGCGGCGTTGCGGGCCAGTGCCGACAGCCGTGCGTGCGCGTATTGCACGTAATAGACCGGGTTTTCGTTGGACGCCGAGGACCACAGCGCCAGGTCGATGTCGATGGCGGTGTCCACCGACGAGCGGATCAGGCTGTAACGCGCCGCGTCGACGCCGATCGCCTCGACCAAATCGTCGAGGGTGAGCACCGTCCCGGCCCGCTTGCTCATCCGGACCGGCTGGCCGTCCCGGACGAGGTTGACCAGCTGCCCGATGAGCACCTCCACGGTGGCCGGGTCCTCGCCGAAGGCGGCGGCCACGGCCTTGAGCCGTGCGATGTAGCCGTGGTGGTCGGCGCCGAGCATGTAGATGCACAAGTCGAACCCGCGCTGCCGCTTGTCCAGGTAGTAGGCGATGTCGGCGGCGATGTAGGCCGGCTTGCCGTCGCTCTTGATCACGACGCGGTCCTTGTCGTCACCGAAAGCGCTGGTGCGCAACCAGGTTGCGCCGTCCTTTTCATAGACGTTGCCGGACTCGCGCAGCCTGGCGATGGCCTGGTCGACGCGGCCGCTGGTGTGCATGGAGTCTTCGTGGGTGTAGACGTCGAAGTCGGTGCCGAACTCGTGCAGCGACTCCTTGATGTGGGTGAACATCAGGTCGACGCCGATTTCCCGGAAGGTCTCGTGCATCTCGGCGTCCGGCAGGCTCAGCGCGTCGGGCGCCTTCTGCAGGATCTGCGCGGCGATGTCATGGATATAGGTGCCGGCGTAGCCGTCGGCGGGGGTCGGTTCGCCCTTGGCCGCGGCGATCAACGAGCTGGCGAACCGGTCGATCTGGGCGCCGTGGTCGTTGAAGTAGTACTCGCGCACCACGTCGGCGCCCTGCGTGGACAGCAACCGGCCCAGCGCGTCGCCGACCGCGGCCCAGCGGGTGCCGCCGATGTGGATCGGCCCCGTCGGGTTGGCCGAGACGAATTCCAGGTTGATCTTCTGCCCGCCCAGCGCGTCCGAGTAGCCGAACTCGTCGCCGGCGTCGAGGACGTCGTTGACGACCCGGGCCTGCGCCGAAGCCTCGAGGCGCATATTGATGAAGCCGGGCCCGGCCACCTCCGCCGAAGCGATGCCGTCCGCTTCGGCCAGCTTTTCGGCGAGCCATCCGGCCAGCTCACGCGGGTTGGCGCCGACCTTCTTACCCAGCTGCAGCGCCAGGTTGCTGGCGTAGTCGCCGTGCTCGGGATTACGCGGCCGTTCCACGGTGACCGTCGCCGGCAACGCGGCAGCGTCCAGCCCGCGCTCGGCAAGCACCGCGGCAGCGGTGGCTTTGAGCAGCTCGGCCAGGTCGGCGGGGGTCACGAGCGTCCATCCTATTGGCTAGAGTCCCCCGGCCCCGAATCTATTGCAGGTGGCAGCGCTGCCGCACCGGGGCCTGCGCCCGCTCGGGGCGCGGACACGCGGCAGGCCCGGTCGCTATCGGCTGGCGCGGGCGGCCTCGATCGGCGCGATGTCGACGAGCCGGTCGCCGCGGACAATGTGGTAGGCGTCATACCGATCCACGGTGGGGTCGCAGTGCGGGGTGACGAACTCCACGCGTTCCCCGAGGCTGACGGGTGAGCCGGCGGGCCGGGTGAGCGCGCCGTGCTCGTCGCCGAAGAACATGTACGTCGAGCCGCCGAACCGCGCGCCGGTCGGCCGCGGCAGGGGGCCGTCCGTCGCGAAAGCTTTGAGGCCGGCGTCGACGGTGACGATCGCGTCGGCGTTGGCGCTGATCACTTGGCCCGAAACCCACAGGCTGGTGTCGAAGGCTCCGTCGTCGTCGTCGCCCAACGCGTCCGAATATTCGACGTCCATGAACACATAGGAGCCGGGTTGCACTTCGTTGAGGACACCCAGGTCCAGATCGGCCGCGACGGTTCCGGTGCCGCCGCCGGTGACGACGCCGACCCGGTGACCGGCGGTTCGAAGCGCGTCGACCGCGCGTGAAAGCCGCTCCATGCCGTCACTGACTGCGTCGCAGCGCTTTTGGAGGCCGGCGATGTGCTGCCAATGACCGCCGTAGCCCTGGACGCCGGCCAACGTCAGCCCGCCGCACCGATGGACGTGCTCGGCCAGCGCGACCGCGTGTTGTGGACCGGAAAACGCCGGTGCGGCCCAGCCCCACGTCGACGTCGATGAGGACATTGACGCGAATGCCGCGGCGGCACGCTTCCAGGTTCAGCACGATCACCGGATCGGGATGATCCACCACACAAGCAAACCCCGGGTCGAGCGCCGCCACGTCGCACAGCCGCTTCGGCATCAGCGGATCGGCGACCGGCGACGTCAGGAGAATGCCGCGCACGCCGGCCGCCGAAAGCGCTTCGGCTTCACCGATTTTGGCGCAGCAGATCCCTACGGCGCCGGCGGCGATCTGCTTTCTGGCGATCCAGGCGCACTTGTGCGTCTTCGCGTGCGGGCGCAGGGCAACCCTGCCGCGCGTGCGCTCGGCCATTCGGCTGATGTTGGCGTCCAGCGCCGCCTCGTCCAAAATGAGTGCCGGCGTGGGCAGGCGGAAGCGGGAGTTCGGCTCGCCAATCATGGCTTGCGCCAACGCGTCCGCCGGACGAATCGTCATCCGGGCGCGACGGAGGTCAGGTGCTCGAATCCCGCAAGCGGGACGATGTCCGGGAGTCGGCGGATCGCCCCGATCTGTGCCCACTGGCCTTCGGGCACTTCGTGGATGACGCACGACGTGACGACCGTCTTGTCGCCGCTACCGTCGCCGTCGCCGCGGGCCGCCGATTCGGCGACCTCCTGAAGTTCGCCGGCGAATTGCGCCTTGCGGGCGCCGTCGAGGACCCCGGCGCTGACCTGCCAATCGATGAATACGCCGGCGAGCGCGGCGTCCGCCGGGACGCCCGCGGAGTAAAAGCCTCCGGGCGAGAGCTCGTGCAGCAGGACCAGGGCCCGCATCCGGTGTAGGGGCTGGTCGGGCACCGACTCGGCACGGCATGCCGCCTCGGTGAGACCTGTCACCAGACGCTCCTTGCCGTTCTCGTCGAAGGCCCCCGGCGTCAGTGTTACGCGCATCAACGGCATGGCATCGTCCTTTCACGGGGTCTTGCTGTCGTAATTTCCTCCACCTTCGCCGCGGAATCCAGTGGCAGGGCAGACAGCTTTCTTGCATAATTCGCCACATGATCGGTTTTGACGCGCTGGTGCTCGACGGGGCCAGCGCCAGCGCGGTGGGTGTCACGATCGACGTGGTCTCGGCGGCCAACCGGATCCTGGGCAAACCCGCGTTCGACCTTCGGTTCGTCTCGCCGGAACGGCACGTCGCCCTGCGCGGTGGCCTGACGGTCGCCGCGCAACCGCTGGCGGATGCCTGCGCGCGTGAGGTCGTCGTCGTGCCCGGATTGGGCGCCGCGCAGCCCGAGGAGATCGCCGAGCGGCTCGGCGGCGCCGACGTCGCCGTCGCCGCCGAGTGGCTGGCGGGTGTCGATGGCCGCGCCACGGAACTCGCGGCCTCCTGCACGGCCGTATTCGTCCTCGCCGCCGCTGGGCTTCTCGATCAACGGCGCTGCGTCACGACGTGGTGGCTCGGCGCCGATCTTGCCCGGGTCGCGCCGGCGGCCCGCGTCGTCATCGACGAAATGGTCGTTCGCGACGGGCCGGTCTGGACGGCAGGCAGCGCCTTCGCCCACATCGACCTGATGCTCGCGCTGATGCGCCACCTCGGCGGCGCGGCGCTCACTGACGAACTCGCGAACCGGCTCGTGGCCGATCAGCGCACCTCGCAGGCGAGCTTTCTCATTCCCTCGCACTTGGCGGCGCGCGACGACGCGGTCGCGACTTTGGAGCGTTTCGTCCGGTCGCGTTTGAACGAACCGCACACGCTCGACTCGCTGGCCAGGTTGTGCGGCCTTAGCACCCGAACCCTGGCGCGCCGGACGCGAAATGCCGTGGGCCTCAGTCCGCTGCAGCTGGTGCAGAGGGTTCGCCTGGAGCGCTCGCTGCATCTGTTGCGCACCAGCCGCATGCCGCTCGAGGAGATCGCTGCCGCAGTGGGATTGGCGGATCCGGCGACGCTGCACCGACTGGTGAAGAAACACACCGGGCGATCGCCCGGCGCGCTGCGCCCGAGCGCTCAGGCGAGGGCCTCGTGATCGGCTCTTGAGCTGTGGCGGGGTCACGACCGTCACGTCAATGCGTTACTCTGGCTGGGCCCAATGGCGCAACATCGTTATCGGTGCGCCCCCGTAGCTCAGGGGATAGAGCGTCTGCCTCCGGAGCAGAAGGCCGCAGGTTCGAATCCTGCCGGGGGCACTCTCATCATTGCAGGTAAGAGCCGGTTTTCAGGCATTCACCGCTCAGTTCGTGCATTTTCCGTGCATTGTTGCTACCGCAGGTCAAGCACGTCGCGCCCCCTACCAAGTTTTGCTGTCAGTCATCGTCCCCGGTGCTACCTGACGGCCCGTCTTGTGGCACCTGCGGTGTCGGTGCGGAAGTGGCGATGATCAACTGTCGCGCCAAATCGGCGTGGGTGGCATCTCTTATCCCGTCATCGTCAATCCGTGACGCCAGGATGAACGCCATGAGGTTACTTTCGTCCCGTTCGGCAGCGTGAGCGATTGTCTTGAGATTGGACTGAGCGTCTGATTTCGCTCGGTTTGCCTGATTGAAGATCAGTGCCGCTGCGCCGTCAGTAAGGAGGCCCCCGAGGGAGGTGACGGTACCGACTTGCACAGAGTCGGCCAGTGCGAGTGCAACGCCAGCCATCAATAGGGCGAAGCCCACAAGTCCCACGAGGAGCGACACATAGAAATAGGTAGTGCTTTGACGTAATGCGTTGGCGTAATGGGCTTCCTGAATTTTGAACCGCGTCGATGCGCGCCCCGCTACGGCATCTAGTAAGCGCTGATCTGGTGTAGTCGATGACCTCTCGCGGACCTCTGCGCTTGGGGGTCTGGCACCCCCGCGGGTTTCGATTTCGCCGGGAACTGGCCGGACGCGAACGGTGCCGTCCCACATTGTTTCCAGCTGCGTCGCGCGGTCATGACTACACCGATCTCCGCGATCTGTTCCTCGTTCTGCTTCTGCTCACGCCGTGATCCGAGGTAAGTGACCACCGCGCCCGCGATTAAGGGAATCCCTGCACCTGCCGCAACCGCGATATCGGATGGCGACATCGGGCTTCCCCCCTCGTAGCTCAAGTTCGCGCGGCCACACACAACGCTAGCTACCCGGTCACGTGCCTGGCGCGGCTAGACAAAGGATCGGGAGTCGTGCGCCCTACTGGGAGCGCTTCTGCGCTTCCTTCGCGAGATCGACGGCTTTCTCCAGCACCTTCAATGCATCATCAGGGAGCATGTTGACCTGTCCGCTATCCCGCGTCCCAAGTTCAGGATTGGAGAAAGCGCGTCTACCGAGAATCATGGTGATTTCGCGTTGATCTTCGCCCGGCAGGCCGTCTACGTAGGCACGCAACGCGTCCATCTGCGTCGTCAGAATCGCTAGATGTCGAGCCGCCTCGCGGTGCTGGGACGCTATGCGCGCGCAGTATCCCGCCAACCCGAGGAATGGGAGACCGGTCAATGCTTTGACGATGACGCCTGTAGTACCCGACAGCTGACTGAAGAGGTGGGTATCGACTGAGTGGATGAGGATCGGCAGCGATACCGCAGCTGCCACGCAGACAAAGACGGCAGATGTCCAAAATTTCGCGCTCGACCGTTCGTCATTGCGACCAGCTTCAAAGTCTTTTGCCAAGCGGCCGACTCCGACGCCGTGTGCTGCGGCGCGAATATTTTCCAGGCTACGTTCGGCTTCACCCTCAATTTCACTGACGCGCGTCGCTTGTATCTTCGTGAGGCGAGAGTTCGCATGTTGACCCAATGACACATCCATTTGATCGTTGTTTGCGGAAATCTCTTGGAGGACGCGGATCGCCGGGTCTATCTCACCGGCCTGAAAACCGCCAATTACACTCGCGAAATCGCTGGTAACACCACTCAAGGACTGATCCGGCGCTTGCATTTTCGCGATTCGCTCACGTGTAATACCAGCAAGTGCTTCAAGACCGTCAGTTCGGCACAATTGTCCGAGCTGAAACGTTACGGCACCATCCCTCCTATACAGGTCTTGGACAACGCCAACGTTGTCAGTTAAAAGGTCTAGTGTTTCCGCGATCACCGCAACATGTTGGTTTAGAGGTGAAGTCTCCGACGGTACGAAAAAGCCCCTCAGCTCAAGGGAATTCTTTTCGTAGCGTTCGGTCGCCTCACCAATCATTGTGATCATGTCGGACAGAGCTTTCACACACTCATCGACTTGTGGTCGATTGAATGAAATGTCACCATCAAGGATTAATCGCAGATTCTCGCGACTCGCCTTGGACGACCTTTCGCGCGCAGAGTCCAGAATTTCCGACACCGTCGTTGCTCCCTGGCAGAACGTTATGCGATTCACCCGCAACCGGGTTTAGCTACCTGACAGTTCGTAGATTAGCGCGCCACAGCTGCCCGGTTCTGTAGTTAGACGCAATCGGTGCGTCGTCGCGGGACCGGTGACGGCTGCAGTGGGTACCCAACCGAGTCATGCGACTCAGTTGGTGGATGACCGCTCAGCGGACAGCTCGACCGCTCACCATGTAACCCGAAAGATGCCGTTCCCCTCCGGATTTCGGTCACGTACGCTGCCCGCTATGACTGTTGAGAACACTGCGCAGACGTGGCGTGACCTGGCCGACCAGCTAATACCCGCTCAGATGGCGATGCTGGCCCGCGACGAACAGAACACGGACCTGTTCGACGCCGCAAGCCTGCTATTCCCGCACGGGATTGCGTCAACGACAACCTCATTGACGCGGTGTACGGACCCGATTACGACGACTGACTGGCCCTTTTCACCGAGCGACCACGCGCACGTCATCCCCTCGTCTTACGCGCCGATCTAGATGCGCCTCTCTTACCGGAGCCCGCCGCGACGGCACGACCAGTCCCACCACGTGGTGCAGGCGACGTCTCCGTATCCCGCTTCATAGCCGATTTTGGTGCGCGGCTTGAGGTTCCGCGTTTCCAGCCAATCGCCCGTGTAATCACCGAGTGTCTTGGAGCGGGCGCGTTGCGCTTCGGCGCGCAGTCGTGGCGCTGTCCACTCGTCGCGTTCGATGCTGCGGCGCTCGTCGGCCAGCCAGCGTTCGGCGTCCATCTTCGCGGTGTACGTGACAGGCGCGACGTGGCGGGCCAGGTCGGGACCGGTGTAGCTGGCCTGCCACTTACCGGAAGGCAGCCGCCGCAGTGTGCCCCCGGCCCGCAGGCGCATCCCTTTTTTGCCAGCCATCTAGCTGCCCCTTCGCTTCGGCGTGCATTCTCCGTGCATTCTTGACGCCGATCTTGGCACTCGCCGACACTCGCTGTCCATTGAACGCTTGTCATGTCGTTCCAGATCAGAGGGTATTATGCACGTCATCGGCACGTTGCTAGTTTAGCGCACCAGCACTTTCGAATCCTGCCGGGGGCACCACATTCACGCAGTTCAACCGAGGATTTACCTCCCGTGCCCATATCGCGCCAGCTAATCTGTGTGCCTGGCGGTGAGGAGGCTAGGTTGGTGGCACGCGAAGCTCAGGCGTCGACCTGATGTTGTCGCTCTTCATCGCCGTCATCGGGCTGGTCTTCCTCGCCGTTGCGCCGACCCGCTACACCGGCATGACCTTCGTGCTCACCCTGCTCGTCACCTTCGGGATCACCGCGTTCGACATGAGCACGCACCAACCCACCAGCACCGACGTCACCGGCTTCGCGCTGGCACTCATGCTCGGCGGGCCCGCCCTGCTCATCAGAAGCGAACGAGGAATGAAGGGCTGAGTTCGTCGCTCGAAAAGCCCGCCGAGGCCGGGCTCATCCGGTCAGGAACGCCAGCCGGAACTTACCGATCTGCACCTCGTCGTTATTGGCCAGCACCGCCGCGTCGGCCGGCTGCCGGTTGACGTAGGTGCCGTTGAGGCTGCCGACGTCGGCGACGGCCCAATTGCCGTCCTCGTCGAGGCGAAACTCCGCATGACGGCGGCTCACGGTGACGTCGTCGAGAAGAATGTCGCTGTCGGGATGGCGCCCCGCCGAGGTGACCGGCCGATCGAGCAGGAACCGGGAACCGGCGTTCGGGCCACGCTTGACGATGAGCAGCGCGGATCCGCTTGGCAGCCCTTCGGTGATTTCCGCCGCGGTGGCGGCCGAGCCGTCATCCAGCTCGTCGAGGAACTGGGTGCCGTAGTCCGCGGTGCTCTCCCCCACCGCTTGGGTGAGGTGTTGGTCGTCGTCGCCGCGGTTCACGTGTTGCTCCCACCGCCGGCCACTGGCCCGCCTCGCTTGGTGCCGCCCGCTAAACGGCGCCCTTACCTGAACTCTGGGGCACGATCACAGTACCCGCCAGCCTGAAGTACCCAAGTTCCGACGGTCTTACGCCTCAGGCACAACGCAATTCAGGCGCGGCGGAGGATGAACGCCTCGATGTGACGCCGGCCGGCGCGCACCTCGTACTTGCTCCAGCCGGGATACATCGTGAGGCCCTTTGCCCAGATCTCGTCGCGTTCCTCGGGGGTGGCGAGCCGGGCGGTGCCCTGCCAGGTGTCGCGCCCGATCGACACCGTGGCCTGCGGGTGCGCCTTGAGGTTGTGGTACCAGGCGGGGTGCCTGGCGCCGCCGAAGTTGGACGCGATCAGGGCCACCCCGTCGGGGTGCGGGATGCCGTACAGCGCGACGGTGCGCGGTTCCCCGGACTTGGCACCGGTGGTGGTGAGGATGACCGCCGGAACTCCGGTCACCAGCCCCGCGAAGCTGCTCTTGCCGCCGGTGACCTTGGTGAGCAGTCGGTCGAGGTGGTGTGCCGTCGGGCGCAGAAGCGCCCCGCCCGCCTTCGTGGCCGCGAAGTTGCGCATGAACCGATGGAACGCGTTGGCATGGTCGAAGGACAGGTCCGCCACTCCGATCACACCGGCTTGGTGGTGTCGACCTGGTCCTGGCCGTATTCGATGACGGGCGGCGAGTCGCCGTAGACGTCGAGGGTGTGGATGAAGCGGTGCACTCCCATCACCCCGGCGCAGGTGAATCCGAGTTCGATGATCTGCGCGGCGGTGAAGTGCTCCCCCAACCGCTTGTAGAACTCGTCGTCCATGGCGTGGTGGTCGGACGAGAGCAGGTCGAGGAACTCGACGGCCATCTGTTCCTGCGGGGTGAGCGCACCGTGGCCCGGTGCGAGCAGGCACGCGACGTCCTCGTCGGTGATCGAGTCGTGCTTGCGCGACTGGCTGCACGGTTCGCACTCGCCGAGCTGTGCGCTCCGGATGCGCAGTAACTCCAGGATCCGGCCGCCGAGCAGGGTGCCGGCCCCCAGCGTGGTCCTGGCGGCATTGACCTGGTCGAGCTGCGCGCTGCGATAGGCGAAGATCTGCAGGGGCACCGGCGTGGCATACAGACCGGCGGCGACACCGGCCTCCACGATTTCGCGGGAATGGGAGCTGAGCTCTTCCATCGGGATTGGCGCAATACGCGGCATCGAATCAGGCTAACTTTTTTGTGCGTCGGCCAAAAGGAGAACTCGATGTCCAGACTCGCCGGAAAGGTCGCGATAGTCACCGGGGGCGCGGGCGGAATCGGCGCGGCGGCCGCGCGCGAATTGGCACGCGAAGGCGCCGCCGTCGCGGTCGTCGACATCGACGAGGCCAAGGCCACCGGGGTTGCCGAGGCGATTCGGCGGACCGGGGCGCGCGCGCTCGCACTCGGCGGCGACCTCGCCGACGAGGACACGGCCCGCCGCGTGGTGGTGTCCACCGTGGCGGAGTTCGGCCGGCTCGACGTCTTGCACAACAACGCGGCGCTGACCGCGAGCGACTTCCTGTCCCGCGACACCACGGTGTCCGAGATGCCGCTGGACGTGTGGCGCCGCTCCCTGGACGTCAACCTCGGAAGTCAGCTACTGATGTGCAAATACGCGGTCCCCGAAATGCGAAGGGGCGGAGGCGGTTCCATCATCAATATGTCGTCGGGCGCGGCGCTGTCGGGTGATAAGACCCGCCTGGCCTACGGCGTGTCGAAGTCCGGGGTGCACGCGCTGACGATGTACGTCGCGACCAGCGAGGGAAAGGGCGGCGTGCGCGCGAACACGATCGTGCCGGGATTGATCCTCACGGACGCCGTTCGCGCGCATCTGTCCGAGGACATCATCGCCGGCCTCGGCCGCGCCACGCTGACGCCGTACCTCGGCGAACCGAAAGACGTTGCCGAGCTTGTCGTTTTCCTCGCCTCGGAGCAGTCCCGCTACATCACCGGGCAAATGATCGCGATCGACGGCGGGATGTCGGCGCACGCGGGCCTGGACACCGGCGACTAGAACTCGCTCTAGAGGATCGCGTCGGCGAGGCGGTCGACCTGCTCGACCGCGCCGCCCGTCGGATGGAACAGCAGCCGGTCGAAGCCCAGCTCCCGATACCGGCGGACGGTGCCGCGCGCATCGTCCGCGGAGCAGACCATATCGGCGACGTTCACCTGTGCGTACGCCGGGACGAACCCGTAATAGCGCGCGAGATGCTCCCTTCCCGCCGCGACGGCCTCGGCCGATCCGAGCCCGAAGTTCACCGATGCCTGCAGGTAGGGGCGCCCGGGCCGCCCCGCGGCCCGCCAGCCGGCGCGGATGCGCTCCGCCAACGCCGCCTGTTCGTCATAGTGGCGCACGGCGCCGGCCGCCCACCCGTCGCCGACGCTGATCACCCGCCGCACCGTGGCCGCGGACCGTCCGCCGAAGAGCAGCGGAATATGTGCGGGCGCAGGGCATAACGCGGTGTCATCGGCGACGGGTCCGCCGGCCCACAACCGGCGCATGCGCTCGACCTGTTCGTCGAGGATCCGGCCGCGTCTGCGGAAATCGGCGCCGGTGCTGGCGTAATCGTCGCACCGGTTACCCACACCCAGGCCGACGACCAGTCGCTCGCCGGACATATGCGCAATGCTGGCGAGCTGCTTGGCCAGCGGAACGACTGGATACACCGGGGCCAGCAGGACATTGGTCACCAGGGTCACGTCTGTCGTGGCGCCGGCCGCGGCGGCCAGGGCTATCAGCGAGTCGATACCGGGGTAGATCAGGCGGTCGATCGTCGTGACGGATTCGAACCCGCGGCGCTCGGCGCGGCGGGCCCATTGGGCCACGGCCGGGCCCGAGACGCCGGCGATATGGTTCGGCAGCCCGATGCCGAGTTTCACAGCACATCCTCCGCCGTGACATCGGAGTTGACGGCGGCCAGGACCCGACCGTAGTGGCCCTCCCGTTCGGCGTAGCGCAGCGCACGGGCGGCGTCGACCACGACTTCCGTAACCGGCGGCTGCGCGGAGAGCGACGCCATCACCTCGGCGACGAACTCGTCCACGTCGACCGAGTCGGGACCTCCGGGGCCGTCCATCTCCGTACTCACACGCGGTGGAGCGACCTCGATAACGTGAATACCACTGTCGTGCAACAGAATACGCAGAGCTTCGGTATACGCGTGCAGCCCCGCTTTGGTTGCGCTGTAGGTGGGGGCGATCGCCAGCGGCACGAAGGCCAGCGCCGAGGTGATGTTGATGATCGCGGCATCAGGCCGGCTGCGCAGCGTCGGCAGCAGCAACGATGTCAGCACGATCGGGCCGAGCAGATTGGTTGCGACGACGGATGTCGACACCGCCGGGTCGGGTGTCTCGGGGCTTTCGATAGCCATCACGCCCGCGTTGTTGACCAGCACGTTGAGATCGGTCCACCGGCGTTCCAGCATCGCGACGAACGACCCGATGCACGCGGTATCGGCGATGTCCAACGGATGCCATTCGATACCCGGATGCGCCTCGGCGACGGCTCGCAACGCGGCAGTGCGCCGGCCGGCGATCACCACCCGGTTACCCCGTCGGTGCAACGCGATGGCGATCGCCCGTCCGATCCCGGTGCCGCCACCGGTGACCAGGACGGTATTGCCCGTCAGTTCCATTGGGTGCCTCCGCTTTCGACAACAAGGTGTCCCCAGCATCGGCCCCGCCATCGTTCCTGGCCAGAAATACCCGGATGGGCGGCAAAAATAGGACAAATAGCACCAAATTCTGTAGTGTTTTCATCACGATGGAGCCGCTTGACGGTCATATTCTGCACGCGCTGCAGCTCGCACCGCGGGCGCCGTTCCGGCGTATCGCCGAAGTGATCGGCGCCGGTGAACAAACCGTCGCGCGCCGCTACCGAGCCCTGCGGCGCGACGGTGCGCTCCGCGTGGTCGGCGTGGTGAATCCTCGGCTGTACGGCGAATGCCAGTGGATCGTGCGGGTGCACGCCAAACCCGACAACCTGCCCCGGCTCGCCGAGGCGCTGGTCCGCAGGCCCGAGGCCACCCATGCCAACGTGTTATCTGGAGGCACCGAACTCGTCTGCGTTATCCGCGCGCCGATCGGCGACGCCGGCGACGGCCTGCTGCAGCGTCTGCCCCGCACGCCGGCCGTCCTCGAGATGCGGATCAACTTGGTACTCAATGTGTTCGGCTCACCCACAGGTGCACATTGGACCGGCCACGGCCACGCCCTGGACGAGGAACAGATCAAGGCGTTGCAGCAACAGGTCGAGGGTGCGCATCCGGATCGGCCCGCCGCGCCCACGGCCGACGACCGGCCACTGTTGGACGCGTTGGCCAACGACGGGCGCATCACCGACAGCGCGCTGGCGAAGCTCACCGGGTGGTCACCGGCGCGGGTCAAGCGCCGACTGGCCGCGCTACAGGCCTCCGACACGCTCGCCTACGACCTGGACATGCTGCCGGAGCGGCTCGGATTCATGCTGAACGCCATAATCTGGATCTCCACGGCGCCGCGCCACCTGGTGTCGGCGGCCGAACAGATCGCGCGGCATGCTGAGGTCGCCTCGGTCGTCGCCATCGGCGGTCCGGCCAACCTGATGGTCGTCGTGATCTGCCGCGACGCCGGCGACCTCTATCGCTACGTTGCCGAGCGCCTGGCCGACGTCGACCACATCCAGGCCTACGACGTCAGCGTCCGCAGCAAGCGGCTCAAGCAGGTGGGCTCGCTGGTTTCGCGCGGCCGGTTAATCCGCGCCTAGCTGCTCGTCGGCCCGAGCGCGTACGCACCGGTCTCCGGGTGGTGATACCAGCCACCGGCGGCGTGGGTGCCGCCGTCGACGTGAATCGTCTGGCCGGTGATGTAGCTGGACATGTCGGAGGCGAGAAAGACGGCCGCGCCTGCCATCTCGTCGACGTGGCCGGCGCGTCCCATCGGCACGGTGAGGCCGAATCGCTGCTCGGAACCGGGCGGCGCGATAGCCCTGATGCCTTCGGTCAGGGTGATGTCGGGCGCCAGCGCGTTGACCCGGATGCCGTGCGGCGCGAGTTCCAGCGCGGCGGTCTTGGTGTAGTTGATGACACCCGCCTTGGCCGCGGCGTAGGTGGCGTAACCGGGCGCGGCGCGCACGCCCTCGATCGAGGTGACGCTGATGACGGAGCCCGGCAGCTGCTGGTCGACGAGGATGCGCGCCACCCGTTGCGTGCACAGGTAAACGTGACGCAGGTTCGCCTTGTACAGCGCGTCCCACCCGTTCTCGCTGGTGTCGAGGATCCCCGACCAGAAGACCCCGCCCGCGTTGTTGACCAGGATCGTCACCGTGCCGAGCTCGGCGGTCGTCCGCTCCAGCGCGGCGTCCACCGCGGCACTGTCGCGGACGTCCACGGGAAGCCCCAGCGCGCCGATCTCGTCGGCGGCGGACGCGCATGACTCGGGGTTGCGCTCCCAGATCGCGACCCGCGCGCCGAAGGCCTTCAGGCCCGCCGCGATGCCGCGGCCGATGCCGGCGCCCCCGCCGGTGACCACCGCGACACGGTCGGTGAGAAGAACGCTTGAGGGATCCAGTGCCATGCAGCTGAATATAGAACAATGCCATGTCAGGGTTTACAGTCTTTACTAAATATGTTTGATCTGTAACCAGTGGAGGGCCGCCATGAGCAGCACGATCTTCGTCACCGGCGCGACCGGGCAGACCGGCGGCAACGTGTGCCAGCAGCTGATCGAGCGGGGCGACCGCGTGCGCGCGCTGGTGCGCAACCCCGACGAGGCGACGGCGCTGGCGGGGCTCGGCGTGGAGCTGGTCAAGGGCGACATCACCGACGCCGGCGACGTGCTGCGCGCGGCCCACGGGGCCGAGGCGGCCATTCATTGCGCGGCGCTGCTGGGCGGCGCGAGCCAGGACCTGGAGGACTTCAAGGCCGTCAACATGGTCGGCACCGCGAACGTCCTGGATGCGGCCAAAGCCCACGGCATGCGTCGCGTCGTCGCGCTGAGCACCGCCACGTTCCTCGATCTGAGCACCGGCGTCGACTTCGAAGAGGCGCCCGTGCTGCGCAACCCGCCGGGCGACCCCTACACCGTCACCAAGCTCGCCGCGTTCCTGGACGCACACGAGCGCGCCGCCGCGGGCGAGGACGTGCTGACCTGCCACCCGGGCGCGATCTTCGGCCCCGGCCTGGTCGTCGAACGCGCCTTGCACCGCACCAGCTTCAACCGAGTGCTGCTGGCCGGCATGCGCGGAAAGATCAAGCGCTACCTGGCTTTTCCGGTGACCTGGGTGGCGGGCGCCGACGTCGCGAAGGGCTCCATCGCCGCGCTGGACAAGGGGGTCGCCGGTGAGCGCTACCTGCTGGTCGGCCGGCCCGAGGACACCTTCAGCACCGCCGGGGGCATCAACCGCGCGTGTGAGATCGCCGGGATCGACCATCGCGTCGAGGATCTCGACTACCGCACGGACCCCGACGCGTTGACCGCCGAATTCGGCCCCACCCTGATGGCCATCGCGGCCGCCGCGGCCAAGAGCGAGCGCAGGCCCAGGGCGACCGACAACCTGACCACCCGGCGCCTGGGCTATGCGCCCATGTCCTTCGATGACGGCCTGCGCCTGCTGATCTCGTGGCTGCGCGGGCTCGGCAAACTGTAGGGGCCGGCGAGGTGGATCTGACCGACCGGATCCTCGACGCGGCCCAGCGGCTGGTGTTCCGGGCCGGGGCACGCAAGTTGTCGCTGTCAGACGTGGCGGCGCGGGCCGGGGTGTCGCGGCCGACGATCTACCGCTACTTCGCCTCCAAAGAGGAGCTGATCGACGCGTTGGGCAAACGCGAGCGCCGTCGCTTCAACGCCGCGATGGACCACGCGATGTCCGGCGTCGTCGGGGTTGCACGGCTGCAGGCCGCGGTGGACGTCGTCGCGACCTTCGTCGAGGCCCAACCGCCCGGCCGGCTGCTCGACCTGGAGCCGGCGTTCGCGCACGATCAGATGGCCCAGGCGTTGCCGATGCTCGCCGAGGGTTTGACGACCGTATTGCGGCGCTGCGCCCGCGAGGGCGCCTTCGCCACGGCGGTGGATCCCCGCGACCTCGCCGGTGCGATCGCGCGAACCGCGTTGACCCACTACATCTTTCCCGACGCCGATCGTGCCGCGGCGCGCCGCGAGATCCGGGCGGCGGCCGGACTTCCCGCTCAGTCCAGCTGAAACTTTGTCGCGCCGAACGGTCCCGCAGTGCCCAGCGCGAACACCGTCGACGGGCTCACGCGGTAGACGTGCCACGGCGGCGGGCCGGCCGACTGTGCGCTGCATTCCGCCGTCAGGGCGTCGCCCGCGACCTCGCATGGCCAGCCGCCTTTGACGAAAGAATCTGCGACGGAACGTAGTTCGCCCGCGGACGTCACCCGTCGTGCGACACCCTCGATGACGAGGTCGAACGGTTCCGTGGCGACGGTGACCACGCATCGCGGATCGCGGGCCAGATTGCGCGACTTGCGGGTCGCAGGGCCGGACGTGAAGTACCAGGTGCCGTCATCCTGGGTAACTCGACCGCCATGACGTGCGGGCTGCCGCCGGGATTGATCGTGCTCAGCCAGACGGTGTGGCGGTGCGGTCCGCCGGTCCCCGGCGCCTGCGTCAGCTCGCCGTCCAGCACTGCCCGGACGCGGTCCCACTCAATGGGCGGCGCACCGTACCCGTCGAGATTGCGGAATGTGATCGTCATGCCGGTACTGACCGGCGACCGACCCGGAAGTCATCCATCCCGCAGCAGGAACAAGCCGTAGGCGGCGACCGACTGCGCGTCGACGATCACCCCGGTGCGCATCATCTGCTCGACGTCGTCGCGCGAGAACCACTCGCTGCGCATGTCCTGTTCCTCGTGCTCGCGATCCGACTCACCCTCGACGATCCCGGTGGCCAGGAATACCCAGCCGCGCTGGCTGCTCATCCCGGCGGCGACGTCGAGCTGGCCGAGCGCCTCGAACGACGTCGCGCGCAGCCCGGTCTCCTCGCGCAACTCGCGCTCGGCCAACCGCGACGGCTCGGCGTCGACGAGGTCCGGGGCGCTGCCCTGCGGGAACTCCCAGCGCCGCGCGCCGAGCGGATACCGGAACTGCTCCACCAGCCGGAAGCGGTTGCCGTCGTACGGCATCACCAGCGCGTAGGTCGGCTTGTCCACCACGGCGTAGATGCCGAGACTGCCGTCGGGACGGCGGATGTCGTCCTCGCGGATCACCAGCCAGCGGTTCCGGTAGACCTCGCGGGACGCGACGCATTCGATGAAAGGCACACCGCCAGTATCGCGGCGAGGAGTATGTTTCCAAGCCATGCCCTCCCAGGAAGCCATCGCGCAGACCGTCAATCGCTACCTCGAGCTCGTCGCCGCCGGCAATACCGACGAGATCCTGACCCTCTATGCCGCCGACGCGACCGTCGAGGACCCGATCGGATCGGACGTGCTCCGCGGACACGACGCCATCCGCGGGTTCTACGCGGGTTTCCAAGACATCGAGAAAGAAACCGAACTCGCGCAGCTGCGGGTCGGCGGCAGCGAGGCGGCCTATCTGTGGCACCTCACGCTCGTCACCGGCGACAGCCGCAGCCGCATCTCGCCCATCTCGCACATGACGTTCGACGAGGACGCCAAGATCTTGTCGATGCGGGCGTTCTGGTCCCCGTCCGACGTCAAGGTCCTCTGATTTCGTTGCGGGACAACGGTTCAGCCCCGCTGCGTCCGTCGCCGGTGGGCCGATCCGGCGTGTCGACGAGGTAGCAAACCGGCGCGTGAACTCGTGTCTTGCCGCCTCGGCGGCGATAATGCATCGATGACCCCTCAAGACGGCGATCCACCGCTCTAGCATGCGACGGCACATCATCGTCAGCGGTGACGACGCGCTGGCCACGACGATCATCGACGAGCTGAACAACGCCGGCGTCAGCGTCGTCAAGCTCACCAGCCCCGCCGAGCTCGCCCACGTCGAGGCCGATCGCGCGCTCGCCGTCGTCTGCGCCGGGGACGATGATGCGATAAACCTCGAAATCGCCTTGCTGGCAAGGAAAGCCAACCCCCGGGTGCGCGTGGTCGCGCGGCTGGGCAACGACGTTCTCCGTGAAGCGGTGGCCGACGACAACGGCCCGGGGGCCATCCTCGACGTCGCCGAGCTCGCGGCGCCCTCGGTCGTCGAGGCGTGCTTGGCCCACAGCACGCACCCGTTCGAGGCGGCCGGCATCACGTTCGTCGTCTCCGACGCCGAGGCGCCCCGGGACGGAACCCTGCGCGAGATCTACGGCGATCTGGCGCCGGTGGCGGTGATTCACGGCCCCAACTCCCCCACCCCGGGCGAGGTGGCGGCCTGCCCGGGCCGTGACCTGCCGGTGCACGCCGGCGACTGGACCGCGATGATCGGCACCCCGGACGAGCTGGCCGGCCTGGGCATCAAGATCCCCCGGCCGACCCGCGTGCGCACCCGCCCGCCCCAGCTGCGGCGCGCGTTCGACGCGGTGCGGACGCTGCGCAACGACGTCAACCCGATGTTTTTCCGCGCGCTGGCCGCCGCGCTCAGCTTGCTGATCGGGTCAACGATCGTGTTGCGGTTCACCTACCAGCCCCATCCCGGGATGACGTGGGTCGATGCGCTGTACTTCAGCACCGAGACGATCGCGACCGTCGGCTACGGGGACTTCAGCTTCCTGCACCAACCGACCTGGTTGCGGCTGTTCAGCATCACGCTGATGTTCGCCGGGGTGATGACCACCGCGCTGCTGGTCGCGTTCATCGCCGACCTGCTGTTGTCGCGCCGCTTCGCCTACTCGGCCGGCCGTCGGCAGGCGCGCCACCTGCGCAACCACATCATCGTGGTCGGGCTGGGGTCGTTCGGCAGCCGCGTGGTCGCGGATCTGGTCGCGGCCGGATACGACGTGGCGGTCATCGAACGCGACGAGAACAACCGCTTCCTGTCGACCGCGGCCGACCTCGAGGTGCCCGTGGTCTTCGGTGACGCGACCCTGCCTCAGACACTGGAGTCGGCGCGGGTTGAGCACGCCCGCGCGGTCGCGGTGCTGACCCAGGACGACATGGTCAACATCGAGATCGGGATCGTCCTGCGCGAGATGCTGGGGCCCCGGGTGATGCCGGAGGTCATCCGGCCCGACGTGCCGATCGTGCTGCGGATCTTCGACCGTGCGCTGGGCGTCGCCGTGGGGCAGCGGTTCGGCTTCGAACACGTTCGCTCCACCGTCGAGTTGGCCGCGCCGTGGTTCATCGGCGCCGCCATGGGGCTGCAGGTGCTCGGGACATTCTGGGTCGGGCAGCGCTCGTTCATGGTCGGCGGCATGCACGTGGCGGCCCGCAGCGAACTGGACGGGCTGCGGATGTTCGAGCTATCGACCCACACCCGGGTCATCGCGATCACCCGGGAGGACGCGCCGGTCCAGCTACACCCGCGTCGCGATGCGCGGCTGTGCGCCGGCGATACCGTCTACCTCGTCGGCCCGTACCGCGAGCTGCTGGCGACGCTGCGCAAGGGGCAGCCGCCCCAGCAACCCGAGATCGCGGGCGAGCGCCGCCCGGCCTAGCTGCCGTTGGACTAGAGCTGGGCCGCCACGTCGGCCGCGCGGCGCAGCTGGTCGACGTCCGAACTCGTCGGGATGAGCTGGACCTCGTCGGTGCCGATGCCCTCGAACTTGCGCAGCACCGCCAGCAGTTCGTCCTCGCTGCCGGCCCAGCCGGTCATGGGCGCCATCGCGTCGACATACTCGGCCGGTATCCAGTTCATGTAGCGCCGCAGGTGGCGATGCACCTGGGCGCGGGCCTCCTCGGGCGGGCCGAACGCGAACCAGAACGACGTCACGAGATGCGGTTGCGGCCGACCGGCCTGCGCCCACGCGTCGCGCGCGACGTCGAACAGCTCGTTCTGCTTGGCGACGTCGAGGTCCAGCGTGGTGCCGGCCAGCCCGTCGGCCCACGCCGCGGCGCCGCGGATGGTCTTCGGCCCGATGCTGCCTACGAACAGCGGCGGACCGCCGGCCTGAACCGGGGGCGGGCCGACGGGCAGCACCGACTCGGTCAGCTTTTCGCCGGCCCACACCCTCCTCATCACCGCCACCCGCTCGGCCATGCCGCGCATCGTCTGCGTTGCCGGGTCGGCCCCCACCGCGTGATAGTCCTCGAGCCTGCCGCCCACGCCGATGCCGACCGTCAGCCGCCCGCCGCACAGCATGTCCCCGGTGGCCAGCGCCTTCGCCAGCATCACGGGGTCGTGCAGCTGCGGCACGATCACGGTCGTCAGCAGCCGCACCCGGTGCGTCCAGGCCGCCAGCGCACCGAGCAGCGTCAGGTTGTCCGGGTTGTCGAACGCGATCCGCTCGCCCCAGCACAGCGACGAAAACGGGCCGTCATCGATGGCGCGGGCCCAGTTTTCGAGCACCACCGCATCCAAATCCGGCTCCATTACCGGCATGGTCATCGCTATCTGCACAGACGCGATTCTGGCAGCATGGGCTGGGTGGGTTTCACCAGCACCTCGATCGCGCACGTCCGGCTGACCGTGACCGACATCGAGCGGTCCCGGCAGTTCTACGAGAGCGTCTTCGGCTGGCCGGTGTTGCTCGAGGTCCCCGAGAACGCCGACGAAGCCACCCGCAGCCAGTACGGCTTCCTGTTCGGCGGCGTCATCTACGACCTCGGCGGCACGCTGCTCGGACTGCGGCCCGTCGCAACGGACCGCTTCGACGAGGATCGCGTCGGCCTCGACCACATTGCGTTCCGGGTCGGCAGCAAGGCCGAGTTGGACGTCGCGGCCGCCCATCTCGACGAAGTCGGCGTGGGGCACGAGCCCGTCAAAGACATTGGGCCGTCCTACATCCTGGAGTTCCGCGACCCGGACAACATCGCGCTGGAGCTCACGGCGCCGAAGTAGCGCCTGGCCCTCGCGCGAGCGTGCGCAGAATGCCGGTCGCTGCGGCGTGTCGCCGGACAAACACGCACGCTCGTCGGAGGGGTAAAAGGGATTTATGGCGATCAGTTTCAACCACACCATCGTCGCCGCGCGCGACAAGCGGGAGTCCGCGGAATTTCTCGCCGAACTGTTCGGCCTGCCCAGCCCCCAACCGTTCGGCCACTTCATGGCCGTCACGCTCGAGCATGGCGTCAACCTCGACTACGCCGATGCGCCGCAGGGCGAGGAGATCCGGCGCCAGCACTACGCGTTTCTGGTTTCCGACGACGACTTCGACGCCATCTACGGCAGGATCGCCGCGCGTGGCTTGCAGCACTG
Organism: Mycobacterium terramassiliense; assembly: GCF_900157385.1. GTDB lineage: Bacteria > Actinomycetota > Actinomycetes > Mycobacteriales > Mycobacteriaceae > Mycobacterium > Mycobacterium terramassiliense. The sequence continues at coordinate 2,019,635 of NZ_LT717701.1, read as the reverse complement.
GGCGGATCCTCGCCAACAACGGCCGGGCGAGATCAACCACAACCACGGGGGGCGCGGCGTCTACTTCCTGGATCCCTCCGGCCACGCCATGGAGATCCTGACCCGGCCGTACGGCTCGGACGGCTAATCGCCGCTGCGCGGTGAGCCGTGCCGCGTGTGTTCCTGGCTGCGATAGTCATCGGCCATTTGTGCGACGTGCTTGGGCAGGGCGCCGGCCGCGACGTCGGCCAGGGTCGTTTCCTCCAGGACCGAGCGCATGCTGGCCCGCAGCGCGCGCCAGACGTCGGCCAGGGGCGCGGTGGGCCCGGAATACGGCAGGTCACCCAGCCCGATGTCGCGGACGCTGGCCAGCGGGCCGTCGATGCAGCGCAAAACGTCGGCGATGCTGATCTCGCTGCCGGGGCGGGCCAGCTCGTAACCGCCCTCGCGGCCGCGATGGCTTCGCACCAGCCGGTCGGTGCGCAGGTTGGTGAGGATGTCGACGAGGAACTGCGGCGGTATGGCCTGGGCTTGGGCCAGTTCGTCGGTCGTCACCAGAGTGCCGGTGTCGACCGTCGCGAGCTGGACCATCGCCCGCACCGCGTACTCCGCTTTGGCCGACATCCGCATGTGAGGATTGTGCCACCCGGCGCCGAGACGACGATGCGGTCCGCGAGGCGGGGCGGGGCAATCTGGCGCAGTAAGGGCGCTTTAGGGGCGCAACTCCAGCAGATCGATCACCAGCTGCGCCTGCTCGTCGATGCCGCGATCCGGCGTGAGCCGCAGATCCGGGTTCTCCGGCTGCTGATACGGGCTGTCGATGCCGGTGAAGTTCGCGATCTCGCCGGCGCGCGCTTTGGCGTATAGCCCCTTGGGATCACGCTTCTCGCAGTCGTCGAGCGGGGTGTCGCAGAAGACTTCGAAAAATTCCAGCCCGCTCGTGGCGTGGACCCTGCGCGCCAGTTCGCGATGCTCGGCCAGTGGACTGATCGCCGGCACCAGCACGGTCTGGCCGGAGTCGGCAAGCAGCGCGGCCACGTGCGCCAGCCGGCGCAAGTTCTCCGCCCGGTCGGCCATGGAAAAACCCAGGTCGGCGTTCAGGCCGTGGCGCAGGTTGTCGCCGTCCAGAACGTAAGCGGGAAAACCACTTTCGAGCAGCTTTCGTTCGACCTCCATGGCCACGCTCGATTTGCCCGAGCCCGACAGCCCGGTGAACCAGATCGTCCTGCCCCGTGGGCGGGATCCCGCACCGACGAGCGACTTGTGCCGCACGGTGTTCGGGCTGGACGCCTGGGTCGAAACGTCCCGCAGCACCATGCCCGCCGCCACCGTGCCGTTGGTGTTCGGGTCGATGAGGATGAACGAGCCGGTGCTGGAGTTGCGGGTGTACTCGTCAAGCAGCAGGGGCACCTGGGTGCGCAGCGAAATGCGGCCAAGCTCGTTGAGCTGCAACGCCGTTGCGGCCTTGTCGCGGTGCAGGGTGTTGACGTCGAGCCGGTACTCCAGCGCGGTGACCCGCGCGCGCGTCGTTCGGGTGGTGTGCTTGATCAGGTAGTCACGGCCGGGTTCCAGCGCCGCACCGTCGGCCATCCAACACACGGTCGCGTCGAAATCCTGCGCAACCCTGGGCTGGTTGTGGGTGCGGGCGATCATGTCACCGCGCGAGATGTCGATCTCGTCGGCGAGGCTGATCGAGACGGCCATCGGCGGAAACGCTTCTTCCACAGGGCCGTTGGTGCCTTCGATCGCGGTGATCCGGGTGGTCTTGCCGATCGGCAGCACGACCACCTCGTCGCCGGGGCGCATCACGCCGCTGGCCACGGTGCCGGCGTAACTGCGGTGGTCCTGATGCTCGTGGGTGTGGGGCCGGATGACGTATTGCACCGGGAACCGCACGTCGACCAGGTTGCGGTCACCGGCGATGTAGACCTCTTCGAGGTGCGACAGCAGCGCCGGCCCCTCGTACCAGGGCGCGTTGTCCGACTTGGTCACCACGTTGTCGCCGTTGAGCGCCGAGATCGGAATGGTCGCCACGTCCTGGACGTCGAGCCGCGCCGCGAAGGCGTGGAACTCGTCGCGGATCCACTCGAATCTCTCTTTGTCCCAGTCGATCAGGTCCATCTTGTTGACGGCGAGCACGATGTGCTGGATGCCCAGCAGGGACGCCAGGAACGCGTGCCGGCGGGACTGCTCGAGCAGCCCGTGGCGGGCGTCGACGAGCACGATCACCAGCTGAGCGGTCGACGCGCCGGTCACCATGTTGCGGGTGTACTGGATGTGGCCGGGGGTGTCGGCGATGATGAATTTCCGCTTGGGAGTGGCGAAGTAGCGGTAGGCGACGTCGATGGTGATGCCCTGCTCCCGCTCGGCCCGCAGGCCGTCGGTGACCAGCGCCAGGTCGGTGTAGTCGTGGCCGCGCTCCTTGGACGTGCGCTCCACCGACGCCCATTGGTCCTCCATCACGGCCTTGGAGTCGTAGAGCAGCCGCCCGATCAGGGTGGACTTGCCGTCGTCGACGGAGCCCGCGGTCGCCAGCCTCAGTAACGTTGTCATCAGAAGTAGCCCTGTCGTTTCCGGTCTTCCATCCCGGCCTCCGAGATGCGGTCGTCGGCCCGGGTCGCGCCGCGCTCGGTCAGTCGGGACACCGCCGTCTCGGCGATGACCTCCGACACGGTGGAGGCCTCCGACTCCACGCACCCGGTGCAGGTGACGTCGCCGACGGTGCGGAACCGCACCGTCGCCTCGAACACCGGCTCGTCGGCGCGCGGCTGCATGTGCCGGTGCACCGCCAGCAGCATGCCGTCGCGGCTGAACACCTTGCGGCGGTGTGCAAAATAGATCGACGGCAGCTTGACCTTCTCGGCGCCGATGTAGGACCAGATGTCGAATTCGGTCCAGTTGGACAGCGGGAAGACGCGGATGTGCTCGCCCTTGTGGTGCCGGCCGTTGTAGAGGTTCCACAGCTCGGGCCGCTGGGCCTTGGGGTCCCATTGCCCGAACTCGTCACGGAAGCTGAACACCCGCTCCTTGGCCCGCGCCTTTTCCTCGTCGCGGCGCGCGCCGCCGAACGCGGCGTCGAACTTGTTCTCCCGGATGGCGCGCAGCAGCGTCACGGTCTGGATCGGATTGCGCGACGGGATGGTCTCGACGACGCGGCCCGCGTCGATGTCCTCCTGCACCGACGCCACCACCAGGCGCACCCCGGACTCGGCGACCAGTTCGTCGCGGGCGGCGATCACCTCGTCGAAGTTGTGGCCGGTGTCGACGTGCATCACCGGGAACGGCAGCCGCCCGGGACGGAACGCCTTGAGCGCCAGGTGCAGCATGACGATGGAGTCCTTGCCGCCGGAGAACAACAGCACCGGCCGCTCGAACTCGGCGGCCACCTCCCGGATGATGTGGATCGCCTCGGCCTCGAGCGAGCGCAGGTGGCTCAACTCGTACTGGCCGGCGGCGGGGGCCGCGTTCACAGCGCTGGTCATCGGCTACCTCGTCGTCTTATTCCTGATAAAGGTGATCGGATTGACCATCTTTATGGTCATTGCCGTCTATGGAACCAGCCGGCCCCGCCGGTGTCAATGCTTTGGCGCACGCGACGACCGCCCGACGCATCGCGCCACGCGGCCGGTAACCCCTTTGCGGCGACCCTCCGGTGCGACAGCATGGGCGCATGACAACTGGAACGCAGAGCGGCCGCGAAGTTATTGCGCAATTCCTCCCCCAATCGCCCTTCGTCGCGAAGCTGGGGATCGTCGCCGACGAGCTCGGCGACGACGAGGTGCGCCTGCGGCTGCCGTGGGATTCGTCCAATGTCACCGTCGGCGACGTGGTCCACGGCGGCGCCATCGCGACGCTGGCCGACCTGACCGTCATGGCGGCCGCGTGGTGCGGCGCGGACGCGCCGCCGCAACTGCGCGGGGTAACGGTGTCGATGGCGCTGGACTTCCTGGCGCCGGCGCGCGCCACCGACGTCATCGGAATCGGCCGGGTGCTGCGGCGGGGGCGGTCGCTGGTCAACTGCGAGGCCGAGATCGTCGACGCCGACGGCACGCTGGTCGCCAAGGCCCTGGCGACCTACAAGGTGGGCTGAGCCGCCGCCGAACGTGCTCTCAGGGCGAAAAAATGGCCAATTTCTCGCCCTGAGATCACGCTCGGCGAAGGGAGCAGCGCTAGCGGGTGACTTCCCTGAGCTTGCCGGTGGCGACGTCGAAGACGAAGCCGCGCAGCGACACGTGCTTGGTCACGAACGGGCTGTTCTCGATGCGACGCAGCGACTGGCGGACGTCCTCCGCCGCGTCGGGGAACGCCTCGGCGGCCCACGGCGGTTTGACGCCGATCTCGTCCTGGATGGCGCGCTTGAAATCGTCATCGGTGAACGTCAGCATCCCGCAGTCGGAATGGTGGATCAGGATGATCTCGCGGGTGCCCAGCAGCCGCTGGCTGATGGCGAGCGAGCGGATGACGTCGTCGGTGACGACGCCGCCGGCGTTGCGGATGACGTGGGCCTCCCCCTCGTTGAGCCCGAGAACGCGGTAGACGTCGAGCCGGGCGTCCATGCAGGCGACCACCGCGACGTGTTTGCTCGGCGGCATCGGCAGAGGGCCCGTGAAGCCGCTCGCGTATTTGGCGTTATTGGCCAGGTAGTCATCGGTAACCGTCACGCAAGCCTCCTGGATCGGTCAGTGCGGAGTGGATCGTAGCAACCGGCCATCCGGAGTTCACGGGTAAAAATCAGGGCGGACGTCGGGGGCCCGATGGGTGTCTTTTGTCCACCTCGCAGCGACAATCGGCGACGCTGCGCGACGGGGACCCTGCCGCTCCGCCGTCGGCTCGTTAACCTGTCCCAATGCGGAACGGGCGGGCATGATCCGGTTTCTGGCGCGCCGGGTGCTCAACTACATCGTGCTGCTGGCGCTGGCCTCGTTTCTGACCTATTGCCTGACCTCGTTGGCGTTCTCGCCGCTGGACAGCCTGTTACAGCGCAATCCACGCCCGCCGCAGGCGGTCATCGACGCCAAGGCCCACGCGCTCGGCCTGGACCAGCCGATCCCGATCCGCTACGCGCACTGGGCCTCGCACGTGGTGCGCGGCGACTTCGGCACCACCATCACCGGCCAGCCCGTCGGCACCACGCTGTGGCGCCGCGTCGGAGTGACCCTGCGGCTGCTGGTGGTCGGCTCGGTGGTGGGCACCGTGCTGGGCATCGTGGCGGGGGCCTGGGGGGCGATTCGCCAGTACCGGCTCAGTGACCGCCTCGTCACCATGCTGGCGCTGCTGGTGCTCAGCACCCCGTCGTTCGTCATCGCCAACCTGTTGATCCTCGGGGCGCTGCGGGTGAACTGGGCCACCGGCCTGCAGCTCTTCGACTACACCGGGGAGACGTCGCCGGGCGTGGACGGCGGCTGGCACGAGGTGCTCGACCGGCTGCGGCACTTGATCCTGCCCACGCTGACGCTCTCGCTGATGGCCGCCGCCGGCTACAGCCGTTACCAGCGCAACGCGATGCTCGACGTCCTCGGCCAGGACTTCATCCGCACCGCCCGCGCCAAGGGCCTCACCCGCCGGCGCGCGCTGCTCAAACACGGGCTGCGCACCGCGCTGATACCGCTGGCGACGCTGTTCGCCTACGGGGTGGCCGGGCTGGTCACCGGCGCGGTGTTCGTCGAGAAGATCTTCGGCTGGCACGGCATGGGCGAATGGCTGGTGCAGGGCATATCCACGCAGGACACCAACATCATCGCCGCCATCACCCTGTTCTCCGGCACGGTGGTGCTGCTGGCCGGCCTGCTCTCCGACGTCTTCTACGCCGCACTCGATCCTAGGGTGCGGGTGTCATGACAAGCGCTGAAACCACTGCCGCACAGGGTCTTTCGGCTCCGGAGGAGGTGGAGTTCGCCTCGCGGCGCACCCTGGTGCTGCGCAGGTTCGGCCGCAACCGGCTCGCGGTGGCGTCGCTGGCGCTGCTCGTGCTGCTGTTCGTCGGTTGCTACGCGCTGCCGTCGCTGCTGCCTTACTCCTACGACGATCTCGACTTCAGCGCGCTGCTGCAGCCGCCGAACGCCCGGCACTGGCTGGGCACCAACGCGATGGGCCAGGACCTGCTGGCGCAAATCCTGCGGGGCATGCAGAAGTCGATGCTGATCGGCGTGTGCGTGGCCTTCATCTCCACCGGGATTGCCGCCACCGTGGGTTCCATCGCCGGCTACTTCGGCGGCTGGCGCGACCGGGTGCTGATGTGGGTGGTCGACCTGCTGCTGGTGGTGCCCAGCTTCATCCTCATCGCCATCCTCACGCCGCGGGTCAAGAAGTCCTCCAGCGTCCTGCTGCTGGTGCTGCTGCTGGCCGCCTTCGGCTGGATGATCAGTTCGCGCATGGTCCGCGGCATGACCATGAGCCTGCGCGAGCGCGAATTCATCCGCGCCGCACGGTATATGGGTGTCTCCAGCCGCCGGATCATCATCGGTCACGTGGTACCCAACGTGGCCTCGATCCTGATCATCGACGCCGCGCTCAACGTCGCCTCGGCCATCCTGGCCGAAACCGGCCTGAGCTTCCTCGGTTTCGGCATCCAGCCGCCCGACGTGTCGCTGGGCACGCTGATCGCCAACGGCACCCAATCCGCGACCACATTCCCTTGGGTGTTTCTGTTTCCGGCCGGGGTTCTGGTGCTGATCCTGGTGTGCGCCAACCTGACCGGCGACGGGCTGCGTGACGCGCTCGACCCCGGCAGCGGGATGGGGCGGGGCGGCGCCCGATGAGCCCGCTGCTGGAGGTGACCGACCTGGCCGTCGACTTCCCGACCGACGGCCAGCCGGTGACAGCGGTGCGCGGCATCAGCTACCACATCGAGCCCGGCGAGGTGGTGGCCATGGTCGGCGAGTCGGGCTCCGGCAAGTCCGTGTCGGCCATGGCGGTGGTGGGGCTGCTGCCGGCATACGCGCGCGTGCGCGGCTCGGTGCGGTTGCACGGCACCGAGCTGCTGGGGCTCGACGACGATGCGATGTCGCGGCTCCGCGGCAAGGCGGTCGGCATGGTGTTCCAGGACCCGATGTCGGCGCTGACGCCGGTCTACACCGTGGGCGACCAGATCGCCGAGGCGATCGAGGTGCACCAGCCGCAGATCGGCAGGAAGGCGGCCCGCCGGCGCGCGGTGGAACTGCTTGAGCTGGTGGGCATCTCGCAGCCAGAGCGGCGCGCCCGCGCGTTTCCCCACGAGCTGTCCGGCGGCGAACGGCAGCGGGTGGTCATCGCGATCGCGATCGCCAACGACCCCGACCTGTTGATCTGCGACGAGCCGACCACCGCCCTGGACGTGACGGTGCAGGCGCAGATCCTGGAGGTGCTCAAGACCGCCCGCGACGTCACCGGCGCCGGGGTGCTCATCATCACTCACGACCTCGGCGTGGTCGCCGAGTTCGCCGACCGGGCCCTGGTGATGTACGCCGGGCGGGTCGTCGAATTCGCCGGCGTGACGGAGCTTTACCGCGTCCGCCAGATGCCCTACACGGTGGGGCTGTTGGGATCTGTGCCCCGGTTGGACGCCGCCCAGGGCACCCGGCTGGTGCCCATCCCCGGCGCGCCGCCGTCGTTGGTGGGGCTCGAGCCGGGCTGCCCGTTCGCGCCGCGCTGCCCGCTGGTGATCGACGAATGCCGCTCCGCGGAACCGGAATTGGTGGAGGTCGGCGTGGACCATCGGGCGGCCTGCATCCGCACCGACCAGGTGGGCGAGCGCAGCGCCGCGGACATCTACGGGGTCAACACCTCCGCCCGCGCGGCGGCCGTCGGAGACTCGTCCGTCGTTGTGCGGGTGCGCGACCTGGTCAAGACCTACAAGCTGACCAAGGGCGTGGTGTTGCGCCGGACCGTCGGCGAGGTCCGCGCCGTCGACGGCATCAGTTTCGAGCTGCGACAGGGCCGCACCCTGGGCATCGTCGGGGAATCCGGCTCGGGCAAGTCGACCACGCTGCACGAGATCCTGGAACTGGTTGCGCCGCAGTCGGGGTCGATCGAGGTGCTGGGCCACGACGCGGCTTCGTTGACGCCGGCGAGCCGCCGCGCGCTGCGCCGCGACATCCAGGTCGTGTTCCAGGACCCGGTCGCGTCGCTGGACCCGAGGTTGCCCGTCTTCGAGCTGCTCGCCGAACCGTTGCGGGCCAACGGCTTCGGCAAGAGTGACACCAACGCGCGGGTCGCCGAGCTGCTCGACATCGTGGGGCTGCGCCGCGCCGATGCGGCCCGCTACCCCGCCGAGTTTTCCGGCGGCCAGAAGCAGCGCATCGGCATCGCGCGGGCGCTGGCGCTGCAGCCCAAGATCCTGGCCCTCGACGAGCCGGTGTCCGCGCTCGACGTCTCGATCCAGGCCGGGATCATCAACCTGCTGCTCGACCTGCAAGAGCAGTTCGGCCTGTCGTATCTCTTTGTCTCCCATGACCTTTCCGTGGTCAAGCACCTGGCCCACCGGGTTGCGGTGATGCATGCCGGCGCCATCGTGGAGCAGGGCGACAGCGACGAGCTGTTCCGCAACCCGCAGCACGACTACACGCGCCAGCTGCTGGGAGCGGTGCCGCAACCGGATCCGGGCAAGCATGTCTAGGGCGGGATCCTTCGGCGCCGAGACTGCGCTCAGCGCGGGGTTTGGGGGCAAATCCGCGCCCTGGACGCGGGCTCGGCGGGTGCTGAGCCTGTTGGTAATCGCCGGTTTGGCGCTGACCGGCTGCTCGCCGGCCATCGACCTGGCGCCGCCGACCGGCAACAACGCCTCGATCGGCACCACCAGCGACGTCAACCCGCGGGATCCCGCGACGCTGCGCGACGGCGGAAACCTGCGGCTGGCGCTCAGCGATTTTCCGCCGAACTTCAACATCCTGAGCATCGACGGCAACTCGGCCGAGGTCGCCGGGATGATGAAGGCGACCCTGCCGCGCGCGTTCGTCATCGGGCCGGACGGGTCGACGACCGTCGACACCGACTACTTCACCAGCGTCGAGCTCACCGGGACCAACCCGCAGGTGGTCACCTACACCATCAACCCGAAAGCCGTGTGGTCCGACGGCACGCCGATCACCTGGCGCGACATCGACAGCCAGATCCGCGCCCTGTCCGGCGCCGACAAGACGTTCGAGATCGCCGGTCCCGGCGGCGCGGACCGGGTCGCTTCGGTCACCCGCGGGGAGGATGACCGGGAGGCCGTGATGACGTTCGCCAAGCCGTACGCCGAGTGGCGCGGCATGTTCGCCGGCAACGGCATGCTGCTGCCTGCCAGCATGACCGCCACGCCCGAGGTGTTCAACAAGGGCCAGCTCGACGGGCCCGGCCCGTCCGCCGGTCCGTTCGTCGTGTCGTCGTTGGACCGGACCACGCAGCGAATCGTCTTGACCCGCAACCCGAAATGGTGGGGCGCGCGGCCCCGCCTGGACAGCATCACGTACCTGGTGCTCGACGACGCGGCACGGCTGCCGGCGCTGCAGAACAACACGATCGATGCGACCGGGATCGGCACGGTGGATCAGCTGACGATCGCCCAACGCACCAAGGGCATTTCGATCCGCCGCGCGCCCGCGCCGAGCTGGTCGCACTTCACCTTCAACGGGTCCCACGGGGCGATCCTGGAGGACAGGGCGCTGCGCGTCGCCGTGTCCAAGGGCATTGACCGGCAGACCATCGCCAAGGTCGTCCAGTACGGGCTCACCGACAACCCGGTGGCGCTGGGTAACCACATCTACGTCGCCGGGCAGGAGGGCTACCAGGACAACAGCTTCATCGTCCCCTACGACCCGGCCGAGGCGAGCCGGGAATTGGACCAGTTGGGCTGGAAGCGGGGCGGCCAGTTCCGGGAGAAGGACGGCCGCCAGCTCGTCATCCGCGACTTGTTCTACGACGCGCAGGGCAGCCGCGCGTTCGCGCAGATCGCCCAGCACAGCCTCGCCCAGATCGGCGTCAAGCTCGAACTCGTCGCGAGGTCCGGCAGCGGGTTCTTCACCAACTACATCAACGTCGGCGCGTTCGACATCGCGCAGTTCGGTTGGCTGGGCGACGCGTTCCCGTTGTCGTCGCTGACGCAGATCTACCAGTCCGACGGGGCAAGCAACTTCGGCAAGATCGGCAGCCCGGAGATCGACGCCGCGATCGAGCGGACGCTCGAAGAGCTCGATCCGGCCAAGGCGCGGGCGTTGGCCAACGACCTCGACAAGCTGATCTGGGCCGAGGGGTTCAGCCTCCCGCTGACCCAATCCCCCGGTGACGTCGCGGTGCGCAGCACGCTGGCCAACTTCGGCGCGGTCGGCCTCGCCGACCTCAACTACACCGCGATCGGGTTCATGCGGAACTGAGCCGCCACCGCGACGGCATGGGCACCCGCACCGCGGGCAGGGTGCCCTCGACGATGGCGGCCACTTCGATCGCCTTCCACAGCAGGCGAATTTCGGGCCGCGGCGGGAGCGCATCCAGCGCGGGGGCCTGGGCCGCCAGCCCCTCGACCTCGCCGCGGCACACCGCGCCGGCAACGGCCAGCGCCGCGGGTTCCCGGAAGTCCAGCGCGCTGTGGGCCATGGTGGGAAGTTTCAAGAGCTCGGCACGAGGAATGAGGGACGCCACCCGCTGGGCGACCGGGGGCGGGGTGATGAGATCGCGGCCGCCGGAGATCACCGCCGTGGGCCAGTTGAAATTCGGCATCTCGGCCGGCAGGTCGTACGGCTCGTCCTCGAAGCTGACCTTTTGGGTGCGGGCTTCGCGTTCCGCGACGGCGGGGTCGAGCGGCAGGCCGTCGGGTTCGGCGGCGTAGTCGAGTTCGCGGAACGCGATGCGGCTGACCAGATCTTCCTCGTAGCGGTACGGCAGGTTGCCCAGCGTGGCGAACTGGGATACCGCCCACCACAACAACTTTCGGTTCTCCAACAGCAGGTCGAGTTGGCGGTCGAGCAGCCTGGCGCCGCCGTAGCCGTAGATCGTCGCGACGACCTGCGTGGCCGCCGCCGTCATCACCCCGGCGTCGACCAGCTTGCGGACCTTGGGCGCCAGCGGCGCCGTGTCGGGGCTGTCGCCCCGCAGCAGCAGCCGGCGGATCGCCCGTCGCACGGTCACGATGTCGTGGCGGGACAGCAGCGGTGAATCCAGCACCATTGCCCGAACCCGGCCCGGATGGCGCACGCCGAACCCGGCCGCGATGTAGGTGCCGTACGACGTCCCATAGATGACGGCGGTGTCGACGCGGGCGTCGTCGAGCACGGCCGCCACGTCGTCGACGACCTGGTTCACGGTGAGCGCGCGCGGCGGCAGGTCGGCGCCCGAATCGTCGTGACGCGACAATCCCACGCCGCGATGCTCGACCATGATGACGTCGAGGCCGGTGGCGGCCGCCCGCCGGCGCAGCCCCTTGTACATCTGCACCGACGCCACTCCCGGACCACCCGGGATGATCACCAGCGGCTGGGCGGACTTGCGGCCGCTGCGCACGTAGTAGAGATCGAACTCTTCGGAGCTACCGGGCGAGACCGGCCGACGCACCGGCCGCACACCGGGCAACGCGGCCAGCTTTTTCTGCATCCGGCGCCGTTTCGCGTTCATGGTCATAGCGATCAGTCCGCCACGCTTCCCGGTGACACCTTCGGAGAAATACCGTCGAGCGCTACATGCTAAACGTTGAGGTCGATGCGGTGTGCGCCGGTGACGCCGTCGTACCGGTCGGGGCTGCAGGTCAGCACGATCACCTGCCCGTGGGCGCCCACCGTGTCGAAGACCCGCCCCATCCTGGCCAGCCGGTCGGGGTCGGTGAAACCCAAGGCGTCGTCGACCACCACCGGAACGCTGTCCTCCTTCGCGACCAGGGCCGCACCGGCCAGCCGGGCCAGGATGCCGAGTTGCTCCTTGGCCCCGCCCGACAACGAGTCGTAGGGCACCGTGACCCCATCCAGCGTGCGGCTGCGGATGCACAGATCGCTGTCGATGTCGACCTCGAAGGTGGGGCCGAACACCGGGCGGCCGAGCCGCTGCAGTTCGGTGCGGTAGGGCTCGACGTAGCGCTGCCTGGTGGTGTCGCGATGCCGGGTCATCACCGAGCGCAGCAGCTGCGCGGCACGCGCGCGCCTGCCGACGCGCGCGTGTTCGCCGGCCGCGTGCTCGCGCTCGATCTGCGCGGCGTCCAGCTTGCCCTGGCGGCCCTCGGTGCCGAATACCGAAAGCTCGATGTCGATTTCGCGCAGCGCGCGCGCGGCGTCCTCGTGGCGGTCGTTTAGCGACTTCGATTCCGCTGCGGCGGCCGCAAATTCGGCGGCGACCGCGTCGGGCGCCGCGGCCGCCAGCTCCTCGGCCAGCTCTGCGACCCGACGCTGCGCGGCCTCGGACGCGCGGCGCCCGGCTTCGGCCGCCGACGTGAGGCCCTCGTCGCTGACCGTGGCCCGCTCCCGGCCGAGCCGGTCGGCGGCCGCGTCCAGCTCGGCGCGCTGGGTGTCCAGCTTGTGCTGAGAAACCGTTGCGCGCGTGGCCGATTCGGCGAGCGCCGCGTCGGCGGCGGCCGCGGCCCGGCGGCGGGCCTCGCACTCGGCGGCCGCGTCCGCGCTGGCGGCCTCGGCGGCCTCGAGTTCGGCGCGGGCGGCGTCTTTGTCGGTCGCGACGAGGTCGGGTTCGGCGGGCTGGTCGGAGCGCAGTTCGGCCAGCCGGGCCCGCAGCTGATCGACCGGTTCCTCGCCACAGAGCCCGGCCACGGTGGCGTCGAGCTGGTCGCGGCGGCCCTGCAGCTCGCGGCGGCGCGCGTCGGCGGACCGCGCCGCCGCGAGGTCCGTCACGCCCGCCTTCTCGAGTGCCGCGGCCAACTCCTCTTGTGCCGCAGCGTGTTTGGCTTGGATGTCCAGGGTGGTCGCGCCGGGCGTGATCCGCGCCGTCAGCAGGCCGGGCACCTCGACCGTGGTGGGGCCGGTCGCGGTGATCGACCAGCTTTGGCCGGCGGTCAGCGCCACCCGTTGGTCGCCGGCGGCGAGCTCGACGTCGGCGACGGCGGTGAACTCCACCGCGGCGGACGTCAACGCCAGTTGCCCGCCGATGCGATCGGCGGCGGACGCGGCGTCTTCGATTCGCCGCAACTGCTCGTCGGTGATCACCACCGCGGAGAGCTCCGCGCAGATTTCCTCCCGGTCGCGCTCGATGGCCGCGATCTTGGCCAATCGGGCGCTCAGCCGGTCGGCCTCCTCGCGCTCGGCGAGGTGATCGACGGCGCGCCGCGCGGATTCGGCGCGGCGTTGCAGGTCGGTCAGCAGTTGGGAGGCTCGCTCGGCGGCGGCGGCCGCCGCCTCGGCTTCGGCTTTGGCCGCGGCCTGCGCTTCGGCGGCCTGTTGTGCCTCGGCCGCGGCGGCGGCGACGGTTGCCGTGCGGCTTTGGATTTCGGTGAGCTGCCGCAGGCGCGCCTCGTGCGCGGCCGCGGACGCGGCGCCGGTCGCGGCGGCGGCCTCGGCGACCAGCCCCGCCTCGCGCGCCTGGTTGGTGAGCTCGGCGATCCGGTCGGCGGCGGCTCGCGCGGCGACCAGCCGGGGGCCGGCGGCGGCCCGCTGCCGCGACAGTTCGGCCAGCCGCTCGGTCAGCTCAGCGTGGCGGCGCACCCGGTCGTCGACCTCGGCCACCGCCGCAACGCAGTGCGCCACCGCGGCCTCCGCGGCGGCCAGCCGGGTAATCGAGGCGGCCCACTCGCCGGTGGGCCGCCCCGTGGGGGTGAAGTAGCGGCCGCACTCGGCGTCGATCCGCTCGATCAGCAGCGGCTCGGTGCCCTGCAGCGCGGCGGCGGCCCGGGAGTTTGAGGCCGCGACGTCGAGCGCGCGTGACAGCGCGTCGCATCCGGACAGATCCACCGCGGCCGTCGACGTGGCCTGTAGCACCCGCTGGGCGTGCCACAGGTCGTTGTCCACGGTCTCGGCCAGCATCGCGCGGACCCGTTCGTGGGCCTCGTCGCCGGTCAGCTGTTCGCGGCGCGGCGTGAGTACCGTCAGCTCCGTCTCGCATTTCTTATGAAATCGTTTGCGATAGACGAAACGGTAAGGGCCGCAACTGATTTCGGCGCCGACCTCGGATCCCACGTCGCTGTGGGTCGGCTTGACCTGCTTGACTTCCTTCTTGGTGGAGCGGTCCCGCGATTCCAGGAGCAGATCGAGCGCCTCGATCATCGACGTCTTGCCGATTTCGTTGGCGCCGCTGACCACCACCACGCCGTGGTCGGGGAACTCGATCTCGCGGTGCGCGATGCCGCGGTAGTTCGTCAGGGCGAGGCGGTGCAGCCTCATGCGGCCCCCCGATCGGCGAGGCGCAGCAGCAGCGCCAGCGCGGCCTGCGCGTCGGCGGCGGACCCGGCGTCGCCCCCGCGCGCGGTGGCCACCAGCTCGTCGACGGCCGCGGCGGCGAACCCGCCGATGCCGAGATCGGTGAACTCGCCGTCGGCGGGCACCACCGCCAGGTCGGTGTGGCTGTCCCAGGTGCCCAGGTGGGCGAACAGCCGCGCGTAGCGGTCCAGGCACGCGTCGAGCGCGGCACGATCGGTGACCGTCAGGGAACCGGTCAGCGCCAAGCGCACGACGGTCCGCTCCTTGTCGGTCATCAGGTCCAGGTTCACGTCGAGGTCGGCGATGTCGCGGCTGGTGTCGACGTGGCGATGCAGGGTGACGAACCGCCAGCGGCCGACGTCCCGGGCCTCGACGGTGACGCCGTCGTCGTCGACGTCAACGACGAGTACGTGACCGGGGTCGGATTCGACGTCGTCGAAGTTGGTGACTTCCGGTGAGCCCGAGTACCAGACCCGGCCGCCGTCGCCGACCTTGGTGAGCGAATGCTTGTCCCCCAGCGCCACATAGTGGATCGCGCCGCGGGCCAGGGCGTCGTCGAGCGTGGCGAGCCGGATCAGCGAGGGTTTGTCGCGGTCCGGGTCGAGGACGTCGACGCCGCCGTGGGCGACGAGGATGCGGGTGACGGGCCCCGGGCTCAGGCCGTCGAGGACCTCGGCGACGAGGTCGGTGGTCGGCGCCTTCGACCGCCACGGGGCGGCGACGATCTCGAGCCCCGGCCTTACTCGATGGACCCCGGCGTGGTCGAGCACGACGACGTTGTCGGGGCGTTCGGCGGTGAACAGCGCGCCGGTGTACACCGACGACGCGTCGAGCGGGTCGTGATTGCCCGGGAGCAGGTACACCGGAATCCCGATGGCGCGCATGGCTTCCAGGGACTGCCCGATCACCTGAGGGGCGAGTTGATTGTGTTCGAAGACGTCGCCGGCGACGACGACGAACTCGGCGCCCACCTCGGCGGCCAGCGCGCCCAGGCCGGCCACCGCGTCCCGGCGCGCGGCCGCATACCGTGGCTGGGCGTCGCCGGCGAGGAAGTGCCGCGTCATGCCCAGCTGCCAGTCGGCGGTGTGCAGGAATCGCATGGCGGCAACCTCGGATCACGTGGCTATCAGGGCACCGCGAAGTCTAGGTCTGAGCGCCGACAAGACGCGGGACCTTGCCCGGCAGGTCCGTGGTGTGCTGCGCAATGCCGGCCGCGGGCGGCGAGAACGGCTCTTATTCCGAATCTCGCATTACGAACCGCACCAGGTCCGACCTCGTTTAGCATTTCTCCACCGAGAATGGGAGCCGCCGATGCCGTCGTCAGTGATCGCAGCGCCTGAGGCTCTTGCGGCAGCCGCGGCGGATTTGACCGGGATCGAGGAGGCCATCAAGGGGGCCTCCGCCGCGGCGGCGCCCTCGACGACGGGCATTGCCGCGGCGGCCGCCGATGAAGTGTCGACGGCCATCGCCGGTGTCTTTGGCGACTTCGCCGAGGAGTTTCACGCGCTGACCGCGCAGACGACGCTGTTTCATACCCGGTTCGCGGGTTCGTTGGGCGCCGCCGGAGCCACCTACGCCGCCGGCGAGCTCACGAACGTGTCGCTGCTGATCAAGGGGCTGGAGCAGCAGTTCTTCGACGTGGGTTTCTTTTCACCGTTCACCTACCTGACCGGGCATCCGCTCTTCGGTGAAGGTGCCGTCGGGCCCGCCGTCACCGGGACCACCGGCCCCGGGCTGCTCGGCAGGCTGCTCACCGGCTTCTTCAACGGGACTCTCGCGAATCAGAGCGGCGGCGTGTATCAGGGGACGGGAACCCCCGGCCCGGTGACCGGGGTCCGGGAGGGCTTCTCCTATCTCAACCTGGCCGTCGGTCCCAACGGCTACGACGCCCCGGCGCGCTGGTACTTCCCGACGCAGGCGGACGGTACGGTGAACGCCCGCGGCGTCATCTATCTGCAGCACGGCTTCCTGGGCACGGGTGGCTGGTACGGCAGTTTGGCGACCGCCCTCGCGTACGGCACCGACAGCATCGTGGTCGTCCCGACCGTCTCGTCGATTCCGTTGCCGATGGGCGCCTGGCTGGGCGGCACCCAGATGCACCAGGCGGTGGGCTCGTTGTTCCTGGGCAACGAGAGCGCGCTGAACCTCAGCGCAAACCAGGCCGGTTACCACGGCACGCTGCCACAAAACTTCATGATCACCGGGCATTCCGCCGGCGGCGGCCTGGCCACGCTCGCCGCCGGCGATTACATCGCGGACCTCGGGACAAACACCGCCAACAACCACCTGCTGGGTGTCATCATGTTCGACGGCGTCGCAAATGACTCCACCGCCTTCGCGGCGGCGATCGCCAACCTGAAGACGCTGAACATCCCCGACTATGTGGTGGCCTCGCCGCCGCAGGCGTGGAACGCGTTCGGCGCCACCACGAATGAACTGGTCAGCCTGTATCCGGGGCAGTTCACCGGGGTGGAGTTGGTCAACGGCTCGCATGTGGACTCGCTGCTGGGCAACAAGCCCGTCATCGACTTCGTCTCGCAGCTGGCCACCTCCTTCTCCCCGGGCGGCGACACCCAGGCCGTGTACACCCTGTCCACGGGCTGGATCAACGACATCTACGCCTTGCACGGCCCACTGAGCCCGCTCTACGGCCTCTACGGGACCACGGGCGGCTACGTGCCCCCCGGTGGCCAGCAGATCATCCTGGGCCCCGCCACCGGGATCGTGCTGCCGGTGTGAACCCGATGAACGATCGGCACACGTTGCTGCTGATGCGGCACGCGAAATCGGATTACCCGGCCGGGGTCGCCGACCACGACCGGCCGTTGGCGCCGCGCGGCATCAGGGAGGCCGGCCTGGCCGGGGATTGGCTGCGCGCCAACGTGTCTGCCGTCGACGCCGTGTTGTGCTCGACGGCGACGCGGGCGCGCCAGACCCTGGAAAACACCCGCGTGGCCGCCCCGGTGCGCTACAGCGAGCGGCTCTACGGCGCCGCACCGGGGACGGTGATCGAGGAGATCAACGCGACGGCCGAGGAAATCGGCACGCTGCTGGTCGTGGGTCACGAACCGACGACGTCGACACTGGCGCTGCTGCTGGCCGACGACGGCGCCACGGACGACGCTGTCGTGGAACGCATTTCAGCGAAATTCCCGACGTCGGCGATCGCCGTGCTCAGCGTGCCCTGCGCGTGGGCGGAATTGGAACCGGGCCGCGCCGCCCTGACGGGCTTCGAAGTTCCGCGCTAGACCTACGAGTTCGTCGCGAGCGTCAGCTCCATCAGCTTGATGGCCTGCCCGCAGGCGTCGATGCCGGGCGCCTGGGGGTTGACCCACCAGCCGACCACGCCCGCCGCGTTGCTGGCCACGCCGCAGGCGCCGTTCGGGTCGTCCGGGCGCATCACGATCGACTCGATGCCCGCGATCGAACGGTTCTCCACCTTGTACTTCAGGAAGTCGGCCACCTTGCGCTCGTTGCCCAGGCTGCCCTGCTCGAACCAGAACCGCGTGATGTCGATCAGGCCGGCCGGGTTGGCGGCCTGCCACCGGCAGATCGCCCCGACGAAGGTGCTTTGGATGTCGAGCGGATCGGCGCCCACGGTCTTGGCCAGGATGTCGGTGGTCAACACCTCACATTCCTTGAGCAGGTTCGGATACTGCTGCTGGGAGTTGTTGTTGCGGGGGACGTTGCCGCCCGCCTTGACGGCGTTGCCCCCGATGGACCTCGAACAGCCCGTCAGGACCAACAGCGCGGCGAGCAGCACGGCCGCGCCGGCACGGGCGGTTCTGATCATTTCGAGTTCGCAATCGATTGGCGGGCCAGTTCCTTGGCTATGTCGCAGGGTGGCGGGAACGGCTTCTGGCTGAAGCTGACCGACCATTCGATGAAGTCGTCGGCGAACTGGATGCCCACTTCGCAGAGCGAGTCGCCCAGGTTGGGCTCGTTGCCCACGGCGATGAAGCCCCCGTGGCCGTTGATGTTGATGTCGTCGACGCTGGCGCGCGACAGCTCCTCGGTTTTGCGCTCGCGTCCGATCGGGCTGCCGCGATACCAGGAGAAGGAAAAGTGCGGGCCCAGAATGCCGCCGCCCGCCAACCACTGACACCCCACGGAGTTCCGGGCGGTGTTCACCAGCCCCGTCACCTTGGTCAGGTCCGACACCGTCTGATCGCTGATGCCGCCGCATTGCGGGAACATCGGCCCGTGGTGACCCTCCCCGCCGCCGGGCGTCGACGAAGCCGTCGCTCCGGGCTTGTTGTCGGAACCCGAGCAGCCCGCGATCGTCGGGATCAGGATCGTCAGAGCCGACGCCGCTAGAGCCAGCGCCCTCGCGCCTCGCCTACTGCTGGTCACACGATGCACTGTAGCGGCAGCCGGGCGGTCAACCGCGGACGCGGCGCGTGAGCAGGCATTTCAATGCGGTGGTCACGACCGCGGCGCCGGCCGTGTGGGACAGTTACGACATGCTCCTGGCACTGCTGCGCCAGTACATCCGGCCGTACCGACGGCTTGTTGCGGTGCTGATGGCGCTCCAGCTGACCAGCACCCTGGCGTCGCTGTACCTGCCGACGGTCAACGCCGCGATCATCGACGAGGGCGTGGCCAAGGGCGACGCGGCCACCATCGTGCGGCTCGGCATGGTGATGCTCGCGGTCACCGGATTGCAGGTGCTGTGCGCCGTCGGCGCCGTCTACTCCGGCTCACGGACCGGAATGGGCTTCGGGCGCGACCTGCGCCGGGCGATCTTCGAACACGTCACGACCTTCTCCGAACGCGAGACCGCCCGTTTCGGCGCGCCCACCCTCTTGACGCGCAGCACCAACGACGTCCGGCAGATCCAATACCTGGTCCAGATCTCCGGCACCGTCCTGATCACCGCGCCGATCATGTGCGCCGGCGGCATCGTCATGGCCATCCATCAGGAGGCCGCGCTGACCTGGCTGCTGCTGGTCAGCGTGCCGATCATGGCCGTAGCCAACTACCTGATCATGGCGCGCATGCTGCCGCTCCTGCGCCGGATGCAGGGCCTGATCGACGGCATCAATCGGGTGCTGCGCGACCAGCTCTCGGGTGTCCGGGTGGTCCGGGCGTTCGCGCGCGAGGGTTTCGAGCGCGACCGGTTCGCGCGCGCCAACGCCGCGCTCTCGGACACGGCGCTGACGACGGGCAATTTGCAGGCGCTGATGCTGCCGGTGACCACGCTGACCATCAACGTGTCCAGCGTGGCGCTGATCTGGTTCGGCGGGCTGCGAATCGATCGGGGCCAGATGCAGGTCGGCTCGCTGACCGCCTTCCTGGCCTACTTCACCCAGATCCTGATGGCGGTACTGATGGCGACGATGACGCTGGTGGTGTTGCCGCGCGCGTCGGTGTGCGCCGAACGGATCACCGAGGTGCTCTCGACCCGCGCCGCGGTGCAAAACCCACCGGATCCCAGGTTTCCGCGGGGCGGGATCACCGGCCTGGTGCGGCTGGACGGCGCGAGCTTCAGCTACCCAGGTGCCGACCGCCCAGTGCTGCAAGATATTTCGCTGACGGCACGGCCCGGCACCACCACGGCGATCGTCGGCAGCACCGGTTCGGGCAAGTCGACGCTGGTGTCGCTGATCTGCCGGCTCTACGACGTGACCGGCGGTGCCGTGCTGGTCGACGACGTCGACGTCCGCGATTACGACACCGAACGGCTGTGGTCGGCGATCGGCCTGGTCCCCCAACGCGGCTACCTGTTCACCGGCACCGTCGCGGACAACCTGCGCTACGGCAAGCACGACGCGACCGATGACGAGATGTGGGAAGCCTTGCGGGTGGCCGATGCCGACGGGTTCGTGCGGGCACACGGCCCGGCAGATAGTGGGCTGCACATGCGGGTGGCCCAGGGCGGGATCAACTTTTCGGGCGGCCAACGGCAGCGGCTGGCGATCGCGCGGGCGGTGATCCGCCGGCCCGCCATCTACCTGTTCGACGACTCGTTCGCCGCGCTCGACGTGCACACCGACGCGCGGGTGCGCGCGTCGCTGGCGCAGAGCTCCAGTGGCGCCACGATCATCGTTGTCACGCAGCGTGTTTCGACTGCCGCCCAGGCCGACCAGGTGATCGTCGTCGACGGCGGAAAGCTGGTGGGTGCGGGAACGCATGAATCGCTGCTGGCCGACTGCCCAACCTACGCCGAATTCGCCGACTCGCAGTCGGTGGGCGCCTTGCAATGACCGTGGCGCCGGTGGCACCGACGGCGGGGCGGTCCCGCGACTTCTGGGGCTCGGCGGCCCGGCTGGTGAAACGGCTTGCGCCGCAACGACACCTGAGCATCGCGGTGATCACGCTGGGCATCACGGGCACGGTGATCGGGGTCGTCGTTCCTCGGATCCTGGGCCACGCCACCGACCTGCTGTTCAACGGCGTCATCGGGCGGCGGCTGCCCGCCGAAATCACCAAGGCACAGGCCGTCGCCGCGGCTCGGGCCCGCGGCGACAACGCCTTCGCCGACCTGCTGTCCGGGATGAACGTGGTGCCCGGCCGGGGTGTGGATTTTCCGGCCGTGGGCAGGACACTGACGCTGGCGCTGGTCCTGTATGTCGTTGCCGCGCTGCTGATCTGGGCGCAAGCCCGGCTGCTGAACCGCACCGTGCAACGCACCATGGTCGCGCTGCGTCGCGACGTCGAGGACAAGATTCACCGGCTGCCGTTGTCCTACTTCGACGGGCGCCAGCGGGGCGAGCTGCTAAGCCGGGTGACCAACGACATCGACAACGTTCAGTCGTCGCTGTCGATGACGATCAGCCAGCTGGTAACGGCGGTGCTGACGGTGGTGGCCGTGCTGGCGATGATGGTGTCCATCTCGCCGCCGCTGGCCCTGATCACCCTGCTGGCGATGCCGGTTTCGCTGCTGACGACCCGCGCGATCGCGCGGCGCTCGCAGCGCCTGTTCGTGGCGCAGTGGAGAAGCACCGGACGCCTCAACGCCCACATCGAGGAGACCTACAGCGGGTTCACCGTGGTCAAGACGTTCGGCCACCAGGCCGCGGCGCGCGAGCAGTTCCGCCGGTGCAACGACGACGTGTACCGGGCCAGTTTCGGCGCCCAGTTCTTCTCCGGGCTGGTGGCGCCGGCGACCACGTTCGTCGGCAACATCGGCTACGTCGCCGTCGCCGTCGTCGGGGGCCTGCAGGTGGCGACCGGGCAGATCACG
Source organism: Mycobacterium terramassiliense (assembly GCF_900157385.1). Taxonomy (GTDB): domain Bacteria; phylum Actinomycetota; class Actinomycetes; order Mycobacteriales; family Mycobacteriaceae; genus Mycobacterium; species Mycobacterium terramassiliense. The sequence goes on along the minus strand of NZ_LT717701.1, from coordinate 1,998,173 downwards.
CTGGGCAGCATCCAGGCCTTCATCCAATACGTGCGGCAGTTCAACGCCCCGGTCGGCCAGGTGGCCGGCATGTACAACACCCTGCAATCCGGGGTGGCCAGCGCCGAGCGGGTGTTCGACCTGCTCGACGAGCCCGAGGAGCCGGCCGCCCCCGAGCGCGCCCTACCGCGCTCCAACGGCGGCCGCGTCGAGTTCCAGCGGGTGAACTTCGCCTACCGGCCGGGCACGCCGGTGATCAACGACCTGTCGCTGGTGGCCGAACCCGGCAGCACCGTGGCGATCGTCGGACCGACGGGGGCGGGCAAAACCACCATGGTGAACCTGCTGATGCGGTTCTACGACGTCGATTCCGGCCGAATCCTGCTCGACGGGGTCGACATCACCACCGTGAGCAGGCAGTCGCTGCGCTCGCGGATCGGCATGGTGCTGCAGGACACCTGGCTGTTCGACGGGACGATCGCCGAGAACATCGCCTACGGGCGTCCGGCGGCCACCAACGACGAGGTGGTCGAGGCCGCCAGGGCGGCCTACGTCGACCGGTTCGTGCACACGCTGCCGGCGGGCTACCAGACCCGCATCAGCGGGGACGGCGCCAACATCAGCGCCGGCGAAAAGCAACTCATCACCATCGCCCGCGCCTTCCTGGCCCGCCCGCAGCTGTTGATCCTGGACGAGGCGACCAGCTCGGTCGACACCCGCACCGAGGCCCTCGTGCAGCGCGCCATGCGCGAGCTTCGCCGGGACCGAACGAGTTTTATTATCGCGCATCGCCTTTCGACGATCCAGGATGCCGATCGCATCCTGGTCGTCCACGACGGCCGCATCGTGGAACAGGGTAGCCACGCCCAGTTGCTGGCCCGCCGCGGCGCCTACTACGCGATGACGCGGGCTTAGCCACCCGCGAGCCACCAAGAATTCGTCGAGGATCCCCCAAGGGGCCGGCCCGAGGCTGGGCGCAGTCAAGGCCGAACCCGAAAGGACCACAACGATGTTCACTACCCGCATCACCGCAGCCGTTGCCACCGCCCTGGGCACCGCCGCCGTCGGGCTCGCGGTCGCGACCGCCGGCGCCGCCGGGGCAACCACTTTCAGCACGAACCAAGACGCCATCCAGGCGGGCCACCAGGTGTGCACCGAGCTGGCCGCCGGCAAGAGCAAGGCGGCCGTCGCGCTCATGCTGACGACCCAGGCGAGGATGTCTCCCCGGCAGGCGGGTTACTTCGTGGCCGCCGCAACGAAGTTCTACTGCCCGCAATTCGCCGGTCAGGCGACCTAGCAATCACCCACCGCGACGGGGGATTCCGCTGACGGAATCCCCCGTCCGCCACTGGAGTGGCGTGGCCCGGGGCGTTCCAAGAATTCGTGGAGATACCGACAAGGCCGGCGTCGGAGCCTTTTCTCAACCGCCCCGCACAGGGTGAAAGCGAAATCGGAGACGAAAGGACACGCCATGAAGGCCACCACGATCGCCGCCGTCGCCAGGACCGTCACCTTCGCGGTGTTCGCCGGGGCGATCGCGTTCGGCGTGGCCGCCCCGGCCAACGCCGCATCGGAACTGATGTATGGCGACCCGGTTGCCGCCGCCGAGTACTGGCACGAGCAGCGCTACGACGACTGCGTCCTCATGTCGAGCGCCGACGTCATCGGCCAGCTCACCGGCGAGGCGCCCTCGGAGCAGGCCATCATCGCCAAGGCCCATTCGACCCCCAGCGTCGTGCACGCGGGCCCGATCTACACCAAGCCGGCCGATCCGGACAACCCCAACTCCGGCGACGGAGCCAGCCTGGCGGACGTGCCGGCGCTGCTCGCCCAATACCACGTCACCGCCGTCGTCATGGACCGGGACGACACCGCCAGAAGCGGCATCCGCCCGGGCATCGCGGGGCTCAAGCAGGCGCTGGGCAGCGGCCACAAGGTGATCGTCAGCCTCAACGGCGAACTCATCTGGCACCAGCCCGTCGAGGAGAAGGACAAGAACGGCAACCCGCTGTCCGACCACGCGGTGGTGGTGACCGGCGTCGACGCCACAAACGGCATCGTTCACCTCAACGACAGCGGCACCTCCGACGGGCGCGACGAGCAGGTTCCCCTGCAGCTCTTCCTCCGGTCCTGGGAGACCAGCGACGAGCTGATGGTCGTCACCCTCTGACACGTGTTCCGCTGCACCACAATCTGATTCGCGCAGGCCATTCGAGATCGCGTTGCCGGGGACCGCATTTGCGCAACGCGAGCGTTCCCCGGGTTGTTACCGAATTGGCCAAGTTGGTATCACAATCACTACAAGGCACCTCAATGACACGCGAGAGGGTGTTACGCGCGATGGTGGACAAACGCCTCGAGTTCGGCCTGCTGGGACCGCTGGAGATGAGCGTGGACGGCACGCTGGTGCCGCCGGGCACCCCCAAGCAGCGGGCCGTTTTGGCCTTGCTGCTGATGAACCGCAACAGTCCGGTGGGCGTCGACCGGCTCACCACGGCTCTTTGGGACGAGTCGCCGCCGTCGGGGGCCAGGGCCAGCATCCACTCCTACGTGTCCAACCTGCGGAAGATCCTCGGCGGCGTCGGGGTGGACTCGCGGGTGGTGCTGGCCGCCGCGCCCCCGGGCTACCGCCTCAGCATCGCCGACGACGCTTGCGACATCGGGCGATTCATCGCCGAGAAGACCGCGGGCGTGCAGGCGGCCGCCGGCGGGCGGTTCGAACAAGCCAGCAAGCACCTTTCGGCGGCGCTCGCGGAATGGCGCGGGCAGGTGCTCGAGGACCTGCGCGACTTTCAGTTCGTCGACACCTTCGCCACCTCCCTGGTCGAGGAGAAGATCCTCGTCCACACGGCAAAGGCCGAGGCCGAAATCGCTTGCGGACGCGCGTCTGCCGTGATCACCGAGCTCGAAGCCCTGACCGCGGAGCATCCCTATCGCGAGCCGCTGTGGGCGCAGCTGATCACGGCCTACTACCTCACCGACCGCCAATCCGACGCGTTGGCGGCCTACCGCCGCGTGAAGGAGACGCTCGCCGAGGACCTCGGCATCGACCCGGGCCACAACCTGCGCGACCTCAACGACCGGATCCTGCGCCAGGAACCGTTGGACGTCAAGAAGTCCGCCGTGACCACCGCCGCCGTGACGCTCACGGTCATGGACCAATACACGATGGTGTCCGAACGCGATGCCGTCGCCTACCTGCGCGAGGACTCCGGCGAACGCTACCCGCTGGACGAGGCGACGACCCGCATCGGGCGTCTCAGCGACAACGACATCGTGCTGGCCACCCCCAAAGTCAGCCGCTACCACGCCATGATCGTCGACACCGGAAGCAGCTTCGTCATCAACGACCTGCGCTCGTCGAACGGCGTGCACGTGCAACACGAGCGGATCCGCAGGGCGACTCCGCTGCACGACGGCGATCGCGTCCGCATCGGTGAGCACGAGTTCACGTTCGAGATCGCCGCGGGGAATAAGGCCGGCAGCGAATAAACCTCAAGCGCGCCACGCTCATCGGCGCGGCTCGCCGGTCGCCAAGAACTTGTTGAGAAGCTGTTCCCCAAGGCATGGGACGCCAGCAACGAGCTGATGGTCGTCACCGCCTAAGCGTCGACCCGGGGGCCCGCGCCGGTGTTGATATGGTCGGCGGGTCTGGGTTGGTTGGGAGGATCGATGAGCGGGGCGCCGGGCTCGCGTTCGGGGTCGAGGTTCGGACCCTACGAGCTAAAACGGGCACTTGGCCACGGCGGGATGGGTGAGGTCTACGAGGCCGAACACACCGTGAAGGGCTGGACGGTGGCGCTCAAGCTGATGTCGGAATCCGTCAGTAAGGATCCGGTGTTTCGCGAGCGGATGAGGCGCGAGGCCCGCATCACCGGCCGCTTGCAGGAACCCCACGTGGTGCCCATCCACGACTACGGCGAGATCGACGGCCAGATGTATCTGGAGATGCGCCTGATCGAGGGCACCGACCTCGATTCGTTGCTCAAACGGTTCGGCCCGCTGAGCCCGCCACGGGCGGTGGCCATCATCACCCAGATCGCCTCGGCGCTGGACGCCGCGCACGCCGCCGGGGTGACGCACCGCGACGTCAAACCGCCCAACATCCTGGTCACCCGCGACGACTTCGCCTACCTGGTCGACTTCGGCATCGCCAGCGCGAACACCGACGAGAAGCTCACCCAGCTCGGCACCGCGGTGGGCACCTGGAAATACATGGCCCCCGAGCGCTTTTCGAACGACGAGGTCACCTACCGCGCCGACATCTACTCCCTGGCGTGCGTGCTCTACGAATGCTTGACCGGGTCCCCGCCGTACCCGTCCGACAGCGCCGGGGTGCTGGTCAGTGCCCACATGCTGGAGCCCATCCCCCAGCCCAGCGCCAAGCGGTCGGGCATCCCCCGGGCCTTGGACGCCGTGATCGCCCGCGGCATGGCCAAAAAACCCGAAGACCGCTACGCCAGCGCCGGCGACCTGGCGCATGCCGCCCACGACGCCCTCACCGATCCGGAGCAGACCCAGGCCGTCAACATCCTGCGCCACAGTGAGCAATCCACATCGCCGGTGCCGAAAGGCGCCGTCGGACCCGCGCAGCGGCCCGCCCGTGGGCCGGCCGATCCGGGGGGATCCGGGGGGATACCGCAGCCCATGCACCCCGCGGGCCCGCCCCGACCGAATCTTCCGGGGTACCAAGCCCCCTTCGGTGGCCCGCCGCCTGCGGGCGGCCCGCCGCCGCAGTTCGCCGGCCCCGCGCCCTGGGGCCCCGGGCGCCCGCCGGCGCCCCCGCGCCGGCGCAAGCCGTGGGTCATCGTCGCCGCGGCCGCCGCCGTCGTGGTCCTCGTCGCCGCGGTGATCGGCATCTCGATGGCCGTCGGAAACGACGACAGCGAGACCCCCACCGCGGCCAGCACCACCACGACGGCGTCGACCCGCAGCACCGCGAGGACCACACCTCGGACGACCTCAGCGTCGCCATCCACGCCGCCGCCGAGCGCCACCAACCGGCTGCTGAGCCTGCTGCCCGCCGGATATCCGGCCGGCACGTGCGCGCCAGACCCCCAATCGATGCCGGGCGCGATCGTATCCGTCTCGTGCGGGCCCAACACCGACCCCAATGGCCCCACGATCTCGGCCTACGCGCTGTTCGCCGATCTGCAAGGCGTGCAGCAGGCGTTCAACCGCTACACCGGAACCGACACGCTCGTTAAGTGCCCGGGAGACAAGGCCTCACCCGGCACCTGGTGGCACAACAAAGACCCGAACACCATCCTCGGTCAAATCGCCTGCGGAACCTATACGGGAGATGAGCCGAAGGTGATGTGGACAAACCAGCAGACCATGGTGTTCGCGGTCGTCGGGGGAAATGCGCAGGGGCCGAACTTGGATCAGCTGTATAAGTGGTGGGCGTCGCACTCCTAACCCCTCATGACGCTGCACTGGGACCACAACGCGTACTACCAACGAGTGTTGTTGCGGCAACTGCCGCCTCGATGCGCACGGGTCCTCGACGTCGGTTGTGGCGCGGGGGCATTCGCGGCGCGACTGGCCGGCCGCGCCGATCACGTCGACGCGATCGACAAGTCGGCGGCGATGATCGAGGCGGCCCGGCAGCGCGCGCCGGCCAACGTCACCTGCAGCCTCGCCGACGTGACGGAGGCAGCCTTGCCCGCGGCGCATTACGACGCGATCGTGTCGGTCACCGCGTTGCACCATGTGCGGCTCGCCGACGCCTTGCGGCACCTGGCGCCGGCGTTGCGCCCGGGCGGCGTGCTGGCCGCGGTGGTCTTGCCGCGCGTCGACCTGCCCCGGGAGGCGCCCACCGAAATCATTGCGGCGGCTGCCAATCCGGTGCTCGGCGCGGTGTTCGCCGCGCTGCGGACGGCGGGCCGCGGCGACTGGTACGGACTGGACGCGACCAACGAGGCGATGCCCAAAGTTGTCGATCCGCCGCTGACCACCCGGCAGGCCCGCGAAGTCGCCGCCGCGACCCTGCCCGGCGTCCGCGTCCGTCGGCTGCTGTTCTGGCGTTATCTCCTGCTGTGGCGGCGCCCCGTTTAGCGAGGTCGCGTCGAATGTCGGATTGTCCTGCGGCGGGGCCGCCGCGGGCTTACCGTCTTGATTGCTGAGTCGGGTCCTGCGGTTGGCCGTTGGGGTCGGACGATGTTGATATGGTCGGCGGGTCCGGGGTTGGTTTGGAGGGTCAGGGATGAGCGACGCGCAGGCCTCACGGGTGGGCTCGATGTTCGGGCCCTATCACCTAAAGCGACTGCTGGGCCGCGGTGGGATGGGCGAGGTCTACGAGGCCGAGCACACCGTCAAGGAGTGGACGGTAGCCGTCAAGCTGATGTCGGACACGTTCAGCAAGGACCCGGTGTTTCGCGAGCGGATGAAGCGCGAGGCCCGCATCGCCGGCCGTTTGCAGGAACCCCACGTGGTGCCCATCCACGACTACGGCGAGATCGACGGCCAGATGTACATGGAGATGCGCCTCATCGAGGGCACCGACCTGGACTCGGTGCTCAAGCGATTCGGCCCGCTGACCCCGCCGCGCGCGGTGGCCATCATCACCCAGATCGCCTCGGCGCTGGACGCGGCCCACGCCGCCGGGGTGATGCACCGCGACGTCAAACCGCCCAACATCCTGGTCACCCGCGACGACTTCGCCTACCTGGTCGACTTCGGCATCGCCAGCGCGACCACCGATGAAAAACTGACCCAGCTCGGCACCGCGGTGGGCACCTGGAAATACATGGCCCCCGAACGGTTTTCCAACGACGAGGTGACCTATCGCGCCGACATCTACGCGCTGGCCTGCGTGCTGCACGAGGCCTTGACCGGGTCGCCGCCCTACCGCGCCGACAGCGCCAGCACCCTGGTCACCGCGCACCTGATGGACCCGATCCCCAAGCCCAGCGCCGTGCGCCCGGGCGTCCCCAAGGCCTTCGACGCGGTGATCGCGCGCGGCATGGCCAAGAAACCCGAAGACCGCTACGCCAGCGCCGGCGATCTGGCGCTGGCCGCCCACGAGGCCCTCAGCGACCCCGATCAGGACCACGCCAACAAGATCGTGCGTCGCAGCCAGGAGGCCACCCTGCCCGCCACCGCCGAGGCCCACACCGCGGACAGCGGTGGCGGGCAGGGTGGCCTCCTGGCTGCGACGCACGATCTTGGTTCACCGCCGCCCTACTCCACGGCGCCCAGTTCCGGCCCGCTGCCACAGGCCGCCCCGACCCAGCGCCCCTGGGCACCCGACAGCGCCCCCGTGCCGTCCGGACCGCAGGCCTACCCGGGCGGCGGTGGCAATTGGAGCGGCCCGCCGTCACAGTTCACCGGCCCGGCTCCCTGGAATCAGCCGGCCCCCAAGCCCAAACGCAACCCGTGGCCCGTCGTCGCCGCGGTCGTCGCCCTGGTCGTCCTCGCCGGCGGCGGCGTGGGGATCTGGCTGCTGACCCGCCCGGCGCCGGCACCACCGCCTCCGGACCCCGTACCGCCCGGGCGGCTCAACGCCCTGCTGTTGGATCCGTCGGGCATCAACACCATCATGGGCTCGTCCTCGATGACGCCCGGCAAGCCCATCACGTCGACGGACACCTCGACGGTGACGCTCTCGCTCCCGAACTGTCTGAGTTCGCTGTATACCAGCCAGGACCCGGTGTACGCGGGGACCGGCTACACCGGGATCAGCGGGCTGGTGTCCTCCGAACCGGGCGACGACTACGACCACTGGGTCAACCAGGCCGCGGTGGCCTTCCCCTCCGCCGAGAAAGCCAAGGCGTTCCTGCAGGCTTCGGCGGACAAGTGGAAGGCCTGCTCCGGCAAGACGGTCACCGTGACGAACAAGACCAAGACATTCAGGTGGACGTTCGCTCAACTCAACGGCGCACCACCGAAGATCACCATGCTGGAAACCCAGGAGGGCGCCGACGGCTGGGAGTGCCAGCGCGCCATGGGCGTTGCGAACAACGTGGTCGCCGACGTCAACGCGTGCGGCTACCACATCAGCGATCAGGGCGGGCAGGTCATCGACAAGATCCTCGCCAAGGTCGAAAACGAGTAGCCAAGGCGCACTGCGTCATTGGCCTACGACTGGAGGTCGGGCCCCTCGGCGCGCAGGTCGTCGACGGCCGACATCGCGTTGCGCAGCTTGGCCAGCCACTCCTCGGTGTGCTCGCCGACCAGCTTGACCGTCCACGCGAGCGCGTCGGCGCGGGACCGGGCGACGCCGGCGTCGACCAGCGTGTCGAGCACCTGGCGCTCGGGTTGCTTGAGGCGCGTCATCACCGGTACGGCGATGTGGGTGAACAGGATTCGTTCGCCGTTGGCCTCCACGCCCCAGGAAACCTTGCGCCCGTAGCGATCCTGCGCTTCGTCGGCGATGCGCATCCGCTCCGAGCGGGTCTCCTCGCGGAATCGCGAGACCCGGCCTTCGGCGCGGGCCTCGCTCTCGTCTTCGGAGTTGGCGGGTTCGGCCAGCTTGCCGATGACGGTGATCTCTTCGCGGTCGACGATGACCGTGGGGTCGCCGTCGAACCAGGCTTCGGGTAAGCGCCCGGCAAACCATTCCGCCGCGCCGCTGGCGTCGGGCTGCTGGGCCTGCTGCCAGCCCCCGGAGCGGCCGTAACGCCGCCCGTGTGTGTGGTGGGATTTCATGATTACATAATTACACCATTACACATGTAAGTGGAATCCCGTTTCACCGGGGGCGAACACTTCGGGGGCCAGCGGCGTGGGTGGAGCCCGCGGTGGGCGCCCTTGTTCAGGGCTGTCCAGAGTTGTATTTTTGGTAGCGAAGCAGGCCCGGAAGCGACCGATTCGAAGCGCTGGGAAACGGGGTAGGAAACCAGCCGCGTGCGACCTAAGCGTCAAACGCCCCCTAGAGTCGCCCGGGCCTGCCTATGCGGAAGGACCCTCCCCGCGACGGATCCGAAACAGCTTCACCTCGCTCTTGATGCCCTTGAGCCGGCGCGCGCCGGCAAAGGATCCCTGAAAATCGCCGCGGTCGCCGAGGGCTTCCAGGACCGCGTCGGCGGCCAGCACGGTGCCCGGGCGCGCCACCGCGGTCACCCGGCTGGCCACATTGACCGGGCTGCCGAACCAGTCGCCGGCCCTGCTCACCGCCATGCCGGCGGCGACTCCGGCTCGCAACCGCGGAAAGTCGTTGTCGGTATCGACGGCCTCCACGAGCTTCAAGACGACGTCCAGCAGGGGTTGCGGTTCCGGACAGACGAACATGACCGCGTCGCCGATCGTCTTGATGAACCGCACCGGCGGGACGGTCATGTCCCGGGCGAGGTGGGCCAGCCGGTTGGCCAAGTGGCCCAGCTCCTCGGCCGACACGGCTTCGCCGATCCGGGTGAAGCCGACCAGGTCGGCGAAGCCGACGGTGATGTGGCGCGCTCCCGGAAGCGGCTTGCCGGCGGCCCGCTCCGCGGCGTTGACCGCTTCGGTCTCCATCATGTGCCGCAGCTGCATGAACAGCATGTGCTGGATCATCGGGCCGAGCTCGGGCGCGATGCGGCTGACCAGCGCCTTGGACGCCTGGGCGATCTCCAGCTCGGTGGCTCCCGCGCGCATGATCGTCGACAGGGCGGTGTAGCGCATGACCTCCGCGGCGCGCGACAGGCCGTCGGCAAGCACCTGGACCACGAGCACCAATTGCTCGGGATCCAGGCCCAGCTCGACGAACCGCTGGATGAACGCGGCCGCCTCGCCGTCGGCGCGCATGTGCACGACCGCGTCGGGGTCGTCCACCCGGACGAGGCCAATGGCGCGCTGCACCCGCTGCAGCAGCGCCAGGTCGACGCCGTAGGTCTCGCTGATCTCCCGGGTGGACACGTAGGTGCCGTCGTCCCCGATGAGGTGGCGGGTGGCCAACAGCAGCGGCGGGTTGGTGCTGCGGATCTCGTCGGCGGTGACGCCCTGATCCAGCAGCCAGTGCACCAGTTCCGCCCGCTCGGTGCGCGCGGCGCCCTCGAGCCCCTCGAGCAGATCGTCGATGTTGTCGTCGGCGCCCACGTCGTCCACTGGGCCAACGTATAACCTTGGCAGGCCATTACGCAGGGCCGACCTGGCCGAAGGTGTGGGCACCGGCAGCTAAGGCCGGTAACAAATGGTGTCCGCTAAAGCAGTACACCTAGCGGGGCAGATCAGTACAGCGCCAGCTCGCAAATGTGGCCGTTAGTTCCCAGGTAAACCACCCGTGGGATGTTATCGACGATTTCATACCCGAAAGGATCGCCCGCGGCCTGCTGCGCCGGCTTAGCGGTTTTATCAATAGTCGAGAGATCGGCCCACTTCCAAACGTGCATCGTCGACGGGTCGGAACGTAGCTCGTAAATGTGGCCGTCAAAACCTCTGTAGATCACCCGCAGGACACCGTCACTCGTCTGGTACCCAAAAGGATTGCCTGCGGCCGCCGGCGCCGGCGCCGAGGCGGTTTTATCGTTCGTCGAGAGATTGGCCCACTTCCAATTGCCCTCCAGACTCAATTCGATGATCTGTCGATCGGTGTCCGCGTAAATCACTCGAGCGATGTCCGGCACATATGCGTAAGGATCGCTCGCGGCCCGTGGGGCGCCGCCGCTGGCTTCCAAGAGATCGCTGCATTTCCAATACGGCTGTGGATGTAGTTCGTAAACATGACCGTCTGCGCCCCGGTAAATCACCCGCGGGACGTCGCCATAGCAATACCCGAAAGGATTCCCCCCGGCCGGCGGCGCCGGTTTCTCGCTTTTATCGTTGGTGGAGAGGTTACTGCAAATATAATTACCGTTCTGATCGGAAATTTCATAAATTTGAGTGTCGTTGTGAAGCCCCCGATAAATCAGCCGATCGATGTCGTTGTAAAAGTCCCAATACCCAAAAACGTTGCCCGCCGCCGGTGTCGCGGGTGGCGTTGTGAACCAGTTGGTGATATTGATGTAACTCCAACCAAGACCGGTCAACAGCAGTTGGAAGATGTTGCCGAATTCGTCTGCGTAATTCACCGCCCCCACGCCTGGGTTATTCCAGATACCCACGTACGCCGTGGGATCGGACACGGCCTGCGCCGGCAGCCCCTCCGCAGAGTCGGTGCCGGCCGCGACCAAAAGGTTGTTGCATTCCCATTGTCCGTTAACCAGGGCCAGCTCGTAGATATTGAAGTCGGCCCCACGGTAAACCACGCGGGCAACGCGTATTGGACAACCGCTGGTATCGAACTCCCCCGATTCGGAGCAGTCGGGGATGCCGTAGGCGAACGGAGTGCCCGCGGCCGTGGGCGCCGGGTGGTGTTTGGCCACAACATTGAGATCGCCCGGTCGCCACGTTGCCATTGAGACCTCCCGGATTTCGACGATCACCGACGGACGGGGCCGCCGGGAACAGGAGATGCCCGGTCTGGTTCACGTTAACACCGACTCGCCGCTAGCCGCTGCGCGTTTAGGCCAACAATTCGCAATCGGCGAGCGAACACCGGGCTTGACATTGTGCTGCACACCTGCGGTCGCGTCGGCAGCATCGATTCGATGTGGTCGATGTGAAAACGTTGGCGGTCAACGACTTTGGCGAACGCACGCGATACGGCCGGGCGTCAAGCCGGCGGCCCGGCGTGCGTCCCTCCTAGGACACCGGCGGTCGCCGGTGGGCCCAAGGACGCGCGGTCTCGATCTGCGCCGACAGCGACAGCAGGGTCGCTTCGTCGTAGGGCCGGCCCACCAGCTGCACCCCGAGCGGCAGGCCGTCGCCGTCGAAGTCCCACGGCACCGCCGCGGCGGGCTGCCCGGTCAGGTTCCAGACCTGTTGGTACGGGACCCGCTGGGCCACCGCCAGCAGCGTCCACACCGCGCCGCGGCGTTGGTAGGCGCCGATGCGGGACGGGCCCGTCGCGTTGCCCGGCGTCACGACGACGTCGACGTCATCGAAGATCGACTGGATCCGGGCGGTCACCGCGGCCTCGCTGTCGCGCAGGGCGGTCATCCGCCGGTCCGAGAACATCGCGCCGGCGCGCGCCAGGTTGCGGGTGCGCGCCTCGAGCCGCTCGGGGTGGGCCAACGAGTCCGCGTCGTCGCTGATGCCGCGCAGGTAGCGGGGCAGGTAGTTGGTGATGATGGCCGACGGCGGATAGTCGGGGTCACGGGTGATGACCTCGTGGCCCAGATCGCGCAACAAGGCGCCGGCCTCATGGACCGCCGCCAGCTGCGCCTTGCCGACCCGGACGGGCAGCGGCGTTGGGCCCTTGCTGCTCAAGGCGATTCGCAGCCGGCCGGGGTGGCGGGCGGCCGCGGCCACGAACTCGCCCCTCGGGCCGGACACTTGGGAAACCGTGGCGGTCGCGTCGAGGAACAGCGCCGCGTCCATTACCGACCGGGCCAGCGGGCCGTTGACGCTCAGCCCGTACCAGGCGTCGTCGTGCGGCTCCAGCGACACCCGATCGCGCTGCGGTTTGAGGCCGAACACGCCGCACCAGGTCGCCGGGATGCGAATCGAGCCGCCGCCGTCGGACCCGAGCGCCAGCGGGGCCAGCCCGGCGGCCACCGCGGCGGCGCTACCGCCGCTGCTGCCGCCGGGGGTGCGCTTGAGGTTCCAGGGGTTGCGGGTGGCCCCGAACGTCAGGGACTCGGTGTAGGGGAACATCATCAGCTCGGGCACGTTCGTCTTGCCGATGATCACCGCGCCGGCCGCGCGCAGCCGGCGGACCACCTCCCCGTCGGAGCTCACGGCGGGACGGTGCCCGCCGCTGCCGTAAGTGGTCACCTCGCCGGCGACGTCGACGTCGTCCTTGATCGCGACAGGCACGCCGAGCAGCGGCAGCCGCTCCCCCGCGTCGAGGCGGTCCTGCGCCGCGGCCGCCTCGTCACGCGCGCTGTCGGACAACACCACGCGGTAGCAGCGCAGCTCGCTGTCCAGGCGCGCGATCCGCTCCAAGTAGATTTCCAGCAGCTCCGGCGCGGTCAGTTCACCGTCGGCCAGCATCCGCGCCTGCGCGGCCGCGCCGGCGTAAGCCACATCGCGGGCGTCCACTGCGGCAGCGTATCCCGCGGTTCGCGGCGGTCAGTACCGTGGGCGACATGCCCTGTGTGTTCTGCGCGGTCGTCGCCGGGGAGGCCCCGGCCCTGAAGATCCACGAAGACGACGACTTCCTCGCCATCCTCGACATCCGCCCGTTCACCCGGGGCCACACGCTGGTAATCCCCAAGCGGCACACCGTCGACCTGACCGACACCCCGCCCGAGACGCTGGCCGGCATGGTCGGCATCGGCCAGCGGATCGCCCGGGCCGCCCGCGCGACGGAGCTGGCCGACGCGACCAACATCGCCATCAACGACGGCCGCGCCGCCTTTCAGACGGTGTTCCACATCCACCTGCACGTGCTGCCGCGCCGCAACGGCGACAAGCTCTCGGTGGCCAAGGGGATGCTGGTGCGCCGGGACCCGGACCGGGAGGCCACCGCGAAGATCCTGCGGGACGCCGTGGCGCGGATCGACGCGAGTCAGCAAGACTGAGCCCATGAGCAATCTGACCCCGCTGGAGCAGTTTGTCCTGCTGCCGTTCCTGCGCCTGCACGACACCATCTACCGCAAGACCGACGGCAGGATCGGTCACCGGATACCGGGGATGCCGCCCAGCCTGCTGTTGCACACGACGGGCGCCAAGACCGGTCGGCAGCGCACCACGACGCTGACGTACGCCAAGGACGGCGACTCCTACCTGGTCGTCGCCTCCAAGGGCGGCGACGACCACAACCCCGCCTGGTACCACAACCTGCGCAAACGTCCCGACTGCGAAATCAGCGCCGGCCCCAGGCGGATCGCGGTGACCGCCCGCCAGGTCGGGCCCGACGACTCCGACTATGCGCGGCTGTGGGACATCGTCAACAAGAACAACGGCAACCGCTACAACGGCTATCAAAGCCGCACGGCGCGGCCCATCCCCATCTTTGTATTGACTCCGCGGTGAAAATTGCCAGGTAGGCCCGGATAGCCGCGCAGCGGTCTATTCTCCTGACACGCGCGGTGAACGCTCACCGCAAAGCGCGGGATCGGCTGGAGCGGCTATGACACGGCGGGCGGGAAATCCGTGGCGGCGGTTCGGGCTGTCCGCCCGCGCGGGTTGGCTCCTCGTCAGCGTTTACGCGGTCGCGGCGTTGCTGGTGGTGGCCTCGTCGCTGTTCAGGTGGCGCGGCGCGTACGGGACGCGGCCGGTCGACGAGGCCGCGTTCGCGCTGTGTCTGCTCGTGGCCGGCGCAAGCGCCGGCTACGCGGCCCGCTTCTCGACCGGTCGCCGCAGGTTCGGATGGCTGGCGCTGGTGATCGGCCTGCTGGGATGGGCTGCCGGCGAGGTCCTCTGGACGAGTTACGACGTGCGTCCGGAGATCGAGCACGCCACCCACCCCGCCCTGGCCGAGGCCGTGTTCACTTTGTACCCGCTGGGCGCCATGGCGTCGCTGACGCTGTTGTCGCACCTGTCCCGACACAGCCCCCGGCGGCTGGTGTTGGACGGCCTCATCGTGGCGACCTCGCTGTTCGTCATCTCGTGGGTGTTCGTTCTGGACAAGCAGTTGCGCGAGGACTCGGGCTCGCGGCTCGCCACCCTCATCGAGGTCTTCGCCGACGTCGTTATCTTGACGACGGCGATCCTGATGTTGTCGCGGGTTCGCTCCAATGACATCCCGAGCCGGGGTCTGCTTGCCGGCGGTATCGCGACGATCGCCGCCGCCGACATCGCGATGGTTTTCCAGACCGGGGTGGGCAGCTACCACCTGGGCGATGTGACCGACCTGGGGCGGGTGGCCGGATTCGGGCTGCTCGCGCTGGCGGGCGTGGCCAGCGTCCACGAAACCGGCACGGACCAGCCGCGGGCCGAGATCATGTCCCCCGCCCTGCTGTGGCTGCCCTACCTGCCGCTCATGCTGGCCGCGGCGGTCGGCCTGGGTCACGCGGTGGGACTGATGGCGCACGGGCCGTTGCTCGCCGCCCTCGGAATCCTCGTCGCCGCGGTGCTCGCCCGGCAGTTCCTCGTGCTCGTCGAAAACCAGGGCCTGCTCACCGAAGTCGCCCGGGAGGCGTTCCGCGACAGCCTGACCGGTCTGGCCAACCGGGCGCACTTCCTGCATCGCCTGGAACAGGCGGTCGCGCGGCAGCGTCGCGACGGCGGACCCATCGCGGTGTTGTGCCTCGACCTCGACAACTTCAAATCGGTCAACGACGCCCTGGGCCACCCG
This sequence comes from Mycobacterium terramassiliense, assembly GCF_900157385.1. Taxonomy (GTDB): domain Bacteria; phylum Actinomycetota; class Actinomycetes; order Mycobacteriales; family Mycobacteriaceae; genus Mycobacterium; species Mycobacterium terramassiliense. The sequence continues at coordinate 1,982,995 of NZ_LT717701.1, read as the reverse complement.
GCCGGCGACGAGCTGCTCGTCCGGGTGGCCCACCGGCTCACGGCCGCGCTCGGCGAGACCGGCATCGTCGCACGCCTCGGCGGCGACGAATTCGCCGTCCTCATCGAGGCCCCGGTCGAAGAATCGCAGGCGGCCGCGAATCGGGTTCTCGACGCGTTCGGCACAGCGATCGTGATCGACGGCGTTCCCATCGAGGTCAGGCCGAGCATCGGCTTCACGGTGGCCACCGCCGCGTCGAACTGCACCGTCGACCAGCTCCTGCGGCACGCAGACTTGGCCATGTACGCCGCCAAACGTGAAGGTGGCCAATGCATTCGGGGCTTCTTGCCCGACTTTCCCTTCCCCTACGCCCTCCCTCAGCTCGCGGAGTCGGGGGGGTCGGCGCTTCAAGAACGGCCGGCGGGCGTGGACCGGGCGGCCGCCCCGCCCCCGGCGGGCGCCTTCGGCACCCAGACCAAGCTGGCACGGTCGCTGGCGCCGATCGCCGCGGCCGCGACCTCACACCGGGAGCGAACGCGCGAGATCCCGGCGGGCATGCGGTGGCCGCCGACATTCATCCGGATTGCCTTGGCCGCGTTGGGGATTGGTGTCGCGGTCTTTGCCTTGACGAGCGTGTTAGATCCGGGTGTCGCGCGCAGCGCGTTCTTTGCCAAGTTCCTGTATCCCACGTTGAACCTGTCGGCGGCGGCGCTGATCGTCGTTCGCGCCTACCGCGTCACGGCCGACCGCCTCGCCTGGGTCTTGATCTCGGCCGGCATGGCGGTGTCGGCGGCCGGTGACATCGTCTACGCCACGTGGGTCCCGGAGGGCCAGTCGCCGTCGGCCGCCGATCCGGAGTACCTCGCGTTCTACCCGTTCCTGTATGCCGGGCTGCTGCTGCTCATGCGGTCACGGCTGAGGTCGGTGCCACTGCCGATCCGGCTCGATGCGCTGGTATGCGCGTTGGCCGCGGCCGCGGTGGGCGTGGCGCTGCGGGCGGGGCCCATCCACGCGGCCGCGCTCCGCGCGCCGGCGACCGTGTTGGTGGGGCTCATCTACCCGTGGGGCGACCTGGTCCTGTTGGCGCTGACCGCGGGCATGCTGCCAATCCTGGGCTGGCGCAACGGATTCCGCTGGGGCCTTCTGGTTGTAGGGTTCATTGCCTTTGCCGTCGCCGACACGGCCTATCTCTTCGAGACCGCCGAAGGCACGTACCGCGTGGGCACGACGCTGGACGCGCTGTGGCCCGCCGCGTCGCTGCTGGTGGCCATGGCGAGCTGGGCGCCGTGGTCGTCGACAGCGCCCGCACCCAAACGCGGACTCGTCTCCTACACGGTGCCGGTGGTGTGTACCGTCGTGGCGCTCGCCGTCGCCGTCGTCGGGCACAACTCAAGGCTGGCAGCGGCTCTGGCAGCGTTGAGCCTGCTCGCCGTCGCGGCGCGCTTCTCGGCGACCTTCCGCGACGTCAGCATGCTGGCCGAACGACACAAGCAGGCCATGACCGACGAGCTGACCGCACTGCCCAACCGGCGGTCGCTGGCGACGGCGCTGACGGAGCTGTCCGACTCGGCGTCGCCGGGGCCCCTGGCGGTCGCCGGGGCGACCTCGCGCCGGGCGCTGCTGCTGCTGCACCTCTACGAGTTCGACGAGATCAGCGACTCGATCGGCGCCCACTTCGGCGACGAGCTGCTGTGCCACGTCGCAAACCGCCTGGCGCACTGCGTGCGCAGCGACGACCTGCTGGCGCGCGTGAACGACGACGAATTCGCCATCCTGCTCGCCGAGGGGTCGGACCTCATCGCCGCGCGCGCCCAGGCGGGCCGGTTGCTCGAGGCCCTGAGCGATCCGTTCGCGCTCGACCCGATCACCGTGCAGGTCGATGCCCGCATCGCCATCGCGCTGTGCCCCGACCACTGTGACCGTCCGCAGGATCTGCTGAATCGAGCCGAGATCGCGATGCCCCACGCGAAATCCGCCATCGGCAAGATCGCGGTGTACGACTCGGCGTACGAGATGTACCGCGACAACGACCCCAACCTCGTCGAGGAATTGCGCGTCGCGCTGCTCGATGACGAGCAGCTGACTGTGTACTACCAGCCCAAGATCAATGCCAGCGACGACAGCGTCCACAGCGTGGAGGCGCTGCTGCGCTGGCGCCATCCCCACCGCGGGTTGCTGCTGCCGGAGGAGTTCCTGTGCGCCGCCGAACGCGCCGGGTTGATGCGCCAGGTCACCAACCGCGCCATCGACCTCGCCCTCAAGCAGGCCCGGTCCTGGCGCGAGCAGGGTATGCCACTGCCCGTCGCGGTGAACCTGTCCACGACGAACCTGCTTGACCTGGACCTGGTGAGCACGATCGAAGGGCTGCTGCGCACCCATGGCCTGCCCGCCGACTCACTCATCGTCGAGATCACCGAAAGCGCCCTCGTCGACTCGGCGCGCTCCCGCCACACCGTCGCCGCGCTGCAGGCCCTCGGCGTTCGTATCTCCCTGGACGACTACGGCACGGGATGGTCGTCGCTGGCCCGCCTGCAGGACGTCTCGGTCGACGAGCTGAAACTCGACCGGGTCTTCGTGTCACGGCTGGCCCACGACCCGCGATCGGTTGCGATCGTGCGCTCCACCGTGGCGTTGGCCCGCAGCCTGGGCGCCGACCTGGTCGCCGAGGGGGTCGAGGACGAGGTCACCCTGCGCGCGCTGCGCCGGTATGGCTGCACCATCACCCAGGGCTTCGTGCACAGCCCGCCGTTGCCTCCGGATGACCTGCGCGACTGGATCGAAATCCATGCGCCCAGTTCCCAGCGGAGCAAATCGCGCGTGACCGACTGAGCGGCCGGAGGGCCCGATTCCGCGACGGGACGCAAAAGCCTGGCTGACATTTTGCTGCGCTCGACCACTGGCCCATGATCGGCCGCGACCACGAAATCGGGGAGACCACGCGCGCAATCGCCGATGACGCGGCGCGGGGAGTGGCGCTGGCGGGCAAGGCCGGCAACTCGTACCCCCACAACAGCAGCGCTGACGGTCCCGCCGGCGGCGGTACCGGCGGCGGCGGGGTTCTCGCAGAGGCCGGGCTGCCCGGCGGATCCGGCGGGAACGGCGGCGTCTAGGGCTAGAACAGCTCCTTGGCCAACAGCTCCAGCGTCGCGACCCGCGCGGGCGCGGTCGACGGGTCGGTGCCGAGGTGGGCCGACGCGACCGGGTGGACCATCACTTCGTCGACGCCAAACCGTTCGGCCAGCGCCCGCACCTGCTCGGCGGCCTCCGCGGGGGTGCCGAGGACGGCCCGGCGCAACCCGCTCTCCACGATGCGCTGCTGCTCCGGACCGAGCTGCGCCACTTCGGCCTCCTCGACCCGCGGCACCGGCCCGAGCGGCTGACCCGTGCGCAGCCGCGCCATCATCTGTAGGTTGGGCAGCATCAAAGCCGTTGCCTCGTCACGGGTTTCGGCCACCGCGGCGTTGACCGTCAAGAACGTCAGCGGCTCGGGGGTCAGCTTGCTCGGCTTGAACTTCGAGCGGTAGACCTCGAGCGCCTCCTCGGTGCCCTGGCCGGAGAAGTGATGGGCGAACACGTACGGCAGCCCCTTGGCCGCCGCCAGGTGCGCGGAGTACATCGACGAGCCCAGCAGCCACAGCCGCGGCTCGCTCGCCGCCGCCGGGGTGGCCTTGAGCCGGTAGTCCCCCGAGCACAGCGGCACGATCACGCCCCGCGCGCTCATCAGCGCGGCCACGTCGTCGAGGTATTCGGGGAAGTTCTCGATGTCCTCGTCGCCGCGGCTGCCGCGCAGGGCGTACGACGTCACCGGGTCGGAGCCGGGCGCGCGCCCGATGCCCAGGTCGATGCGGCCGGGGGCGGCGGCTTCCAGCAGCGCGAACTGCTCGGCGACCGCCAGCGGCGCGTGGTTGGGCAGCATCACGCCGCCCGATCCCAGCCTTACCTGCGTGGTCTGCGCGGCGAGGTAGGCGATCAGGACGGGAGGGCTGGTGGCGCCGACGGACGGCATGTTGTGGTGCTCGGCGACCCAGTAGCGGGTGTAACCGAGCCGGTCGGCGGTCTGGGCGAGCTGCACGGTGGCCGCCAGCGCGTCGCCGGTGCTCTGGTCGGTGCGCACCGGGACGAGATCAAGGACGGAAAGTCGCACGATGGCGTCAACGCCCTTCGGCGCTCGAACGTTCCCCCGCGACTGTGCACTGACGGCTTGCGGTGTGAACACAGGGCGGGATTTCGGCCGATTTTTCACCCTCGCTTCACACGCAAAGCCAGCAATTCACACGCGGAGCCGGCTCAGTAGTCCTTCAGGGTGATGGAGTTGACGATGCGGTCGAACACCTCCTGCGGGATCGGCGCACCCCCCGGGATGTTGTCGATCACCAGCCACTGGTTGCGCTTGACGTAGTCGTGGAACTCGGCGTGGTAGTTGGCGAAACCGGCTTCATAGTCCTCCCCGGCCGCCGCGAGTTCGCCGGCCAGGATGTAGGCGCCCAGCAGCGCGACGCTGGTGCCCTGGCCCGACAGCGGCGAACAGCAATAGCCGGCGTCGCCGACGAGGGCAACCCGGCCCTTCGACCAGCGGTCCATCTTGATCTGCGACATCTCGTCGAAGTAGAAGTCCGGCGCGGTCCGCATGTACTCCATTAGCTGTGGCCGGACCCAGCCGTCGTCGGCCATGCGCCGTTCGAGCTCGGCGAACACCGCCTCGGTGTCCCGGTAGTCGATCCGCAGGTCGGCCTCCATGAAGCCCACCATCGCCCGCGCCTCGGTGTTGTTGCGCGCGCTGTAGACGCCGACCATGGTTTTGTCGCCGTAATGCCAGGTCTGCCAGTAGTCCAGGTCGAGGAAGTTCGGCACCGTGAAGATCGCCGCGTGGGTGCCCAGCCGCTCGATGAATTGCGCCTCGGGGCCGAAGACCAGCCGGCGCACGTTGGAATGCAGGCCGTCGGCGCCGATCACCAGGTCGAAGCTGCGCGCGTCGGCGCGCTCGAACGTCACCTTGACCGAGGTGCCGTCGTCCTCCAACGCCGCGATGCTGTCGTCGAACATGTACTCTGTATCGAGTTTTGTTGAGTCATAAAGTAATTCGACGAGGTCGTCGCGCAGCAGCTCGATGTCGAGGCTGGCGATGAGCCCGCCCGTCGGAGTCGATTCGGTGTCCTCCGACAGCTCGTTGCCGTCGCGGTCCACCACGGACGCGCCCCGGATTCGGGTCCGCACGTGGTCGGCGGCGGCCCGCAGCATCATGCGTTCGAGCACCGTCAACGCCGGCCCGCGCACGTCGATGGCCTGGCCCCCCGGCCGCAGCCCGGGATGGCGCTCCACCACCGTGACCGAATAGCCATGGCGACCAAGCCAATACGCTACCGTCATGCCGGCCACGCTGGCGCCGGAAACCAGGATGTCCGTCACGTGATGCCTGCCAGCCTCTTTGCGTTGGTGAAGATGTCGTCGAGCATTTCCGGAGTCAACCTACCGGTGAACATATTTTGCTGGCTCGGGTGGTAGCAGCCCAGCAATCGCACACCGGACTCCAGCTCGGCCACCACACCGTGGCCGAAGCGCGGTTTGCGCCGGCCGGACAGGCCCGGCAGGCGAAGCGCGATCTGCCAGCCGAACCCGCCCAGCGCGACGATCACGCGGACATGCTCGGACACCAGCCGCCATTCGCCCTGCAGCCAGGGCCAGCAGGTGTCCCGCTCCGCGGGCGTCGGCGCGTTGGCCGGCGGCGCGCAGCGCACTGGGGCGGAGACCCGAATCCCGTTGGCGTGCAAGCCATCCGCCGCGTCGACGCTCGTCGGCTGGTTGACCAGCCCGGCCCGATGCAGCGCCGCGTACAGCTGGTCGCCGGAGCGGTCGCCGGTGAACATGCGCCCGGTCCGGTTGGCGCCGTGCGCGGCGGGAGCCAGCCCGACGATCAGCAACCAAGGCCGCTCGGAACCCCAGCCCGGCACCGGCCGCCCCCAGTAGGGCTGGTCGGCGAAGGCCCGGCGCTTGACCGCGGCCACCTCCTCGCGCCAAGCGACCAGCCGCGGGCAGGCGCGGCACACGCTGATCGCGGCGTCCAGGTCCGGTATCGAAGCGGCCTGGGCGGCCAGCGCGGCGACCTGGGTCGGGTCGGCAGCGACCGGCGTGGCCGGCGTGGCCGGGTCGCCCGGCCATCCGGTGCCGGGCACCACCGGAGACGCGAACGCCTGGCCGGTATGCGGGTGGGCGAGCACATGGACATCGTGCATGAGCGGAGAAAAATCGGTCGCCGCGGCTGCCGCTTGGGCGCTACATTCAGCCGCGATATCCCATGAAAAGCAGCGGCCCCGCGTTCCTGATCCTGTTCGCCACCCTGATGGCGACCGCGGGCACCGGCATCTCGATCGTCGCGTTCCCGTGGCTGGCGTTGCAGCACCACGGCAGCGCGAAGGACGCCTCGGTGGTGGCCGCCGCGATGACGGTGCCGCTGGTGTTCGCCACGCTGGTCGCCGGAACGGCGGTCGACTTCTTCGGGCGCCGCCGCGTGTCGCTGATCTCCGATTCGCTGTCCGGCACGGCGGTGGCCGCCGTTCCGCTCATCGCTTTGACGGCCGGCCGAGCCGCGCTCACCGTCGCGGTGTTGGCCGTGTTGGCCTTCTTCGCGGCCGCTTTCGACCCGGCCGGGATGACGGCGCGCCAATCGATGCTGCCGGAGGCCGCCGACCGCGCGGGCTGGTCGCTGGACCGCACCAACAGCATTTACGAGGCGATTCAGAACCTGGGGTTCATCGTGGGACCGGGCATCGGCGGATTGACGATCGCCGCGGTCGGCGGCGTCAAGACGATGTGGATCACGGCGGGTTTGTTCGCGTTGTCCTTCCTCGCGATCGGGGCGCTCCGGCTCGATGGTGCCGGCAAGCCGCACCTCGCGACCCGGCCCGCCGGGTTGGTGTCCGGCGTCGCCGAGGGGGTGCGATTCGTGTGGAACCTGCGGGTGTTGCGGGCGCTCGGGCTGATCGACCTGGTCGTCACCGCGCTGTACCTGCCGATGGAGAGCGTGCTGTTTCCCAAGTACTTCAGCGACCATCGTCAGCCCGCGCAGCTGGGTTGGGCGTTGATGGCGCTGGCGGGCGGCGGCGTCGTGGGCGCGCTCGGTTACGCCGTGCTGTCGACGCACGTGCGGCGGCGCACGGCCGTGTTGACCGCGATGCTGACCTTCGGTGCGGCGGCGGTCGGCATCGCGTTCCTGCCGCCGTTGCCGGTGATCCTGGTGCTGTGCGCGGTGACCGGAGTGGTCTACGGCCCGATCCAACCGATCTACAACTACGTGATGCAGACGCGGGCCCCGCGCCACCTGCGCGGTCGAGTGGTCGGCGTGATGGCGGGCCTGACGTACGCGGCGGGCCCGTTGGGCTTGCTGGTCGCCGGTCCGCTGACCGACGCCGCCGGGCTGAAGGTCACGTTCCTGGCGCTGGCGGTGCCGATCCTGCTGGTCGGCCTCGTCGCGTGCTGGCTGCCCTCTCTGCGCGAACTGGACCGCGAACCGGAGTTGGCGGTCGATCCCGCGCCGTAGGATTTTGGGCGTGAACGCCGACGCCCTGGCCGAGCTGATCGCCAAGCTGCCCGACGGGATGGTCGTCACCGACCCGACCATCACCGACGGCTACCGCCAGGACCGCGCCTTCGATCCGTCGGCAGGCAAGCCGCTGGCCGTGGTCCGGCCACGGCGCACCGAGGAGGTGCAGACGGTCATGCGCTGGGCCAGCGCCCACCGGGTGCCGGTGGTGACCCGCGGGGCCGGCAGCGGCCTGTCCGGAGGGGCCACCGCGCTCGACGACGGCATCGTGCTGTCGACGGAAAAGATGCGCGACATCGCCGTCGACCCGGTCACGCGCACCGCGGTATGCCAGCCGGGACTGTTCAACGCCGAAGTCAAGAAGGCCGTCGCCGAGCACGGACTGTGGTACCCGCCCGACCCGTCGTCGTTCGAGATCTGCAGCATCGGGGGCAACATCGCTACCAACGCCGGTGGCCTGTGCTGCGTAAAGTACGGCGTCACAACGGATTACGTGCTGGGCATGCAGGTGGTGCTGGCCGACGGCACCGCGGTGCGCCTCGGCGGCCCGCGCCTCAAGGACGTCGCAGGACTGTCCCTGACCAAGCTCTTCGTCGGCAGCGAGGGCACGTTGGGCGTCGTCACCGAGGTGACACTGCGGCTGCTGCCCGCGCAGAACACGTCGAGCGTGGTGGTGGCCACGTTCGCCTCGGTCTCCGCGGCCGTCGACGCGGTGCTGGGAACCGTTGCGCGGCTGCGCCCTTCGATGCTGGAGTTCATGGATTCGGTGGCGATCAACGCCGTCGAGGACACCCTGCGCATGGACCTGGATCGCGGGGCGGCCGCGATGCTGGTGGCCGGCTCCGACGAAAGGGGGCGCGCCGGCAGCCAGGACGCCGGGGTGATCGCCGCCGTGTTCGCGGAAAACGGCGCAACGGAAGTCTTTTCGACCGACGACCCGGACGAGGGCGAGGCCTTCATCGCGGCCCGCCGGTTCTGCATCCCCGCGGTGGAGGCCAAGGGCTCGCTGCTGCTGGAAGACGTCGGGGTCCCCCTGCCCGCGCTGGGTGAGCTGGTGACCGGCATCGAGGCCATCGCCGCGGAGCGGGACCTGATGATCTCGGTGATCGCCCACGCCGGCGACGGCAACACCCACCCGCTGATCGTCTACGACCCCGCCGACGCCGCGATGACCGAGCGCGCGCACCTGGCCTTCGGCGAGATCATGGACCTGGCCGTGGGGCTGGGCGGCACGATCACCGGCGAGCACGGCGTCGGCCGGCTGAAGCGGCCGTGGCTCGACGGCTACCTGGGACCCGAGGTGATGGAGCTGAACCAGCGCATCAAGCGCGCGCTGGACCCGCTGGGCATCCTCAATCCGGGCGCGGCGATCTAGGTCCGTGCGCTCGGCGCGTTGAGTGTGCGCCCGTGGCTTTCGGTGTGCGCTGTTGGGCGCGATTTCGTGCGTTTTTACGCACTGGACGCACCCTCGAAGCCGTCAACTCACGCCGAATGAGGCATGCCTGGCGAAGGTGGCCCCGTTCTGGCCAGCCCTTGACATCATCTCCCTCTTGTCGTACGAATGAGACATGGCTGCGGTTATGTCTCATGAGGCCCCGGCGGCGTTCCGGCTCGCCACCGCCGACACCTGGCCCGCTCCGTGGCCGATGTACCGCGCGCTGCGCGACCATGACCCCGTGCACCACGTCGTGCCCGACGGCCGGCACGACCACGACTACTACGTGTTGTCCCGGCACGCCGACGTCTGGGCGGCGGCGCGCGACCACGAGACCTTCTCCTCCGCGCAGGGCCTGACCGTCAATTACGGCGAGCTGGATCTCATTGGGCTGAAAGACAATCCCCCGTTCGTGATGCAGGATCCACCGGTGCACACCGAATTTCGCAAGCTGGTGTCGCGCGGTTTCACACCCCGGCAGGTCGAGGCGGTGGAGCCCAAGGTGCGCGGCTTCGTCATCGAGCGCATCGAGAGGCTGCGCGCCGACGGCGGCGGGGACATCGTCACCGAGCTGTTCAAGCCGCTGCCGTCGATGGTGGTGGCCCACTACCTCGGTGTGCCCGAGGAGGATCGCGCGCAGTTCGACGGCTGGACCGAGACCATCGTCGCGGGAAACACCGTCGCCGGCGGGATCGGCGCGGCGCTGGAAACCGTCGGGGAGGCCATCGGGTCGATGATGGCCTACTTCACCGGTCTGATCGAGCGGCGCCGCAGCCAGCCCGAGGACGACACCATCTCGCACCTGGTGGCGGCCGGGGTGGGCGCGGACGGCGACATCTCCGGGACGCTGTCGGTGCTCGCGTTCACGTTCACGATGGTCACCGGCGGCAATGACACCGTCACCGGAATGCTAGGTGGCTCAATGCCTTTGCTGCACGAGCGCCCCGACCAGCGGCGGCGTTTGGTCGACGATCCCGGTTTGATTCCCGACGCGGTCGAGGAGCTGCTGCGGCTGACGTCGCCGGTGCAGGGGCTGGCGCGCACCGCCACGCGCGACGTGACGATTCAGGGCACGACCATCCCGGCCGGCCGTAAGGCCTTGCTGCTGTACGGGTCGGCCAACCGGGACGAACGCCAATACGGGCCCAACGCCGGCGAACTCGATGTCACCCGCTGCCCCCGCAACATCCTGACGTTCAGCCACGGCGCCCATCACTGCCTGGGCGCGGCCGCGGCCCGCATGCAGTCCCGGGTGGCGCTGACTGAATTGCTGTCCCGCTGCCCGGATTTCGAAGTCGACGAGTCCGGCATCGTGTGGTCCGGCGGCAGCTATGTGAGGCGGCCACTGTCGGTGCCGATCCGGGTGAACGCCTGATGCCCGACTGGCTGGCCCCCCACCGGGGCGAAGTCGCCGCCGACCGGATCCTCGACGCGGCCGAGCAGCTCTACACCCAGCGGGACCAGGCGTCGATCGGCATGAACGAAATCGCCAGGGCTGCAGGGTGTTCCCGTGCGACGCTGTATCGGTACTTCGAGAACCGCGAGGCGCTGCGGACGGCCTACGTGCACCGCGAAACCCGGCGGCTCGCCCGCGCGATCGCCGACGAGATCGACGGCATCGAGGACCCGCGCGTGCGGCTGGTCGCCAGCATGAGCGCCACGCTGCGGATGGTCCGCGAAAGCCCTGCGCTGTCATCGTGGTTCGCCCTCAGCCGCCCGCCGCTCGGCGGCGAGCTGGCCGGGCACTCCGAGGTGATCACCGCGTTGGCCGCGGCCTTCGTCGGCTCGCTCGGTCCGGAAGAGCCGGCCGCCGTGCAGCGCCGGGCCCGCTGGGTGGTGCGGGTGCTCACGTCGCTGTTGATGTTCCCGGGGCACGATGAGGCCGACGAGCGGGCGATGATCGAGGAGTTCGTCGTCCCGATCGTGGCGCCGGTCGGCGCCCGCTAGGGGATGTTGGCGGCGTTGGTGCCAGGCGTTCCGATCGAACCGTTGGCGCCGCCGGGGCCGCCGTTGTCAGCGACGTAGCTGCGCCGGCGGTGTTCGTCGGGGTGGACTCGCCGCCAAGTCCGCCGGGGCCGGGGTTGGCGGCGTCGACGTCGGTGCCGCCCTGACCAGCGTATCGCCGGTTCCACCCGCGCCGCCGAGACCGCCGTTGCCGAAGAGGCCGGCGGCGCCACCGTGACCGCCGGGTCCGCCGGCGACACCGGCCGCATTGCCATTCACCCCTGACCCGCCGTTGCCGCCGTTGCCGATCAGCAGCCCACCGGGCCCGCCGTTTTGCCCGTCCCCGGGGCGCCGTTTGTGCCGTTGCCGATCAGCGGGCGCCCCGTGAGCGCCTGGGTGGGCGCATTGATCACACCCAGGATGTCCTGTTCGAGCGTCTGCAGCGGCGACGCGTTGGCGGCCTCGGTGGCCTCGTAGGCGAACCCGCCGCCGTTCAGCGCCTGAACGAACTGGCTATGAAACGCCGCCGCCTGCGCGCTGAGCGCCTGAAATTCCTTGCCGACGTCGCCGGACACCGCCGAGATCGCTGCCGACACCTAGTCCTGCGCCGCCGTGGCGATCTGCGTCGTGGACCCCGCCGCCGCCGCATGGGCCTGCTGTAGCGATGAGCCGAGGCTGGTCAGGTTCGCCGAAGCGTCGGCCGGGTTCTCCGAAACGGCGAACACGAAGGAAGTCGTGAAGGTGCTCCTGCGACAGACGTACGGCAATCGGCGTCAGAGGAAGCCCGAAGTCCTCAGATCAGCTCGGGACATCACGCCCGGTCTGCCGAGATTGTCACCGAAAATATCTAATCGCGATTGGATCAATTCCGTGCCGCTCAGGGCCACTACGCGGAGGCGGCGTGGGGCCTGCACTGGTGGCGCGCCTCGAATGCGGTCACGATTTCCCCGGCGCGCACCGCCACGTTGGACAGCAATGATGACGACAGGCCGTGAGTGTGCTCGACTCCGCCGTTGAGATAGATGTCGCCCGGGGCTCCCGCCTTCGGTATCAGCCGATAGTCCCGCGTGACGGCGGGCCGCCCGTGTGAATCGAATTCGTAGCGGCCGGCCAGGTCTCCCAGGAGGCGCCGGACGTCCATCGGAGCGTAGCCCGTCGCGTAAACAACCGCATCGCAGTCCAGCGTGGCACGCGAGTAATCGATCAGGTGGGATATCGTCAGTCGCACCTTGTCCGGGAATTCTTGCGCGGCAATGACTTCGGACGTGTTGTGCATGAATAGTCGGCGGGCACCAGACACCCGCTCGGCGTACTCGCGCGAATAGAGTTCGTCGATCAGTGGCGGATCGACCGCCGAATAATTGGTTGAGCGATGGTAATCGAGCAGTCGTTCGCGCACTTGCGTGTCGGCGCGATAGAACTCGTCCATCGCCGACGGGTCGAAAATCCGGTTGGCGTATGGGGTGTCGTCGGCGCTGCTGTACCCGTATCGGGCGAAAACCGCGTGCACCTCGGCCTGCGGGTAGGCCTGGTGGAGGTGGGCGACCACCTCGGCCGCGCTTTGGCCCGCGCCGACGACGGCGAATCGCTTTGGGGCAGAGGGCGTCAGCGCGGCCAGGTTACCGAGCAGCCGGTGGCTGTGCCACTGCCGGGGGGTTTCGATCACGCCCGCGGGCAGCTCCGGCTGCAGCCCCGTCGCCATGACCAGTGTCGCGGCATGGATAACGCGGTCGGGCTCGGTCCGCACCACGAACCCCGTGTCGCCGGGGGAGATTTCGACGACGCGGTGGCCGTAGCGGACGTCGGCGGCGACCCGCGCCGCGGCCCACTCGAGATAATCGTGAAACTCCAGTCGACTGGGAAACAGCGTGTGCTGGCCGATGAACTCGACCAGGCGGCCGCGCTCGCCGAGGTAGTTCAGAAACGTGAAGTCACTGTGCAGGTTTCGCAGGGTCACCAGGTCTTTGAGGAACGGAATCTGCATGCGCGCATGGGGCAGCAGCATGCCCAGGTGCCAACCGAACTTGGGCTGCCGCTCCAGGAACACCGCCGCCAAGCCTCGCTCGTCCAAAGCGATCGCCAAAGCGAGATTCGACGGCCCGAAGCCGACGCCGAGCAGGCCGGTCTGTTCAGGAATGGGCATAGGACCGCGCCAATCGTTCCAGATAGCGTTCGCGGACGGTGGTCCTATTGATCAGCACCACGAAATCGGCCATGTCGAAGTCGGGATCGTAGGAGGGTTCTCCGCAGATCATCCCCCCGATCCGCAGCGATCCCTGCACCATCGGCGGGATGCGCACCCGGCCCGGGTCGGGTAACTCGGAAAGGCTCAATCCGTTGACGGTGACGGGGTTTCGCGGATAAACCCGATATTGGTCAGGGGCGCGATGCCCGCTCAGGGCCGCGTCGCGCACACCCCGGACCAGTGCGCCGCGCGGGCCGCCGTCCTCCATCCGGACCGACAGCGATCCGATTCCGAACTGATAGCCGCTGATCTCCTGATATCGAAGGATTCCCGCCCACAACAAACCCATCACCGCTCCGCTGCGGTGCTCGGCGTGCACCGTTGCGCGCCCGAGTTCGACCAGCTGGTCACGCAACTCGTTCAGGCCACCGATGTCGAAGGTGGTGTCGGCGAACAGGCCGCCGGCGGCCCGGGCGCCGTCGGGCGGCAGCAGCCGGTAGCACCCGACGATCTGTCCGGTCGTCTCGTCTCGGGCCAGCAGATGATCGCTGTACGGATCGAATTGATCGACGTCGATCATGTCCCCGGTCAGCGGTCCGCGGACGGCCCGCGGCAGTGCCGCGCCCATCTCCTCGGCAAACGTCTGGTAGCGCAACCGCTGGGCAGCTTCGATGTTTGCGGGGTCGCTGGAGATTATGACGCTGTAACGGTTGTTATCCGTCGCGGGGATGAGGACCGCATCGCCCAACATGGATGAGAACGTTACACGGACATGCCTTCAGCAAACGGTATTTCGGGCTCACCGTGGCGGCGCGCGCCGACCGCGATCAAGATCGCGGTCGCGACCGCGGCGGCGGTGGCGGCGACCGCCGCGGCCACCAGCGCGGCCTGCATTCCGGCGGCACTGGCCTGGCGGGCCGCCCGCGCGATGGCCGGTAGCGCGGGACGGTAGTCGGCGGGCAGGAAATCGAGCACCCGCAGGCCCGCGCCGGCGGACACGCTGTCGATCAGGCGGCGTGCGGCGCCGGGGCCGAGGACGCCGAGCTGAGCCAGTTCGTGCGTGGCGCTGGCGGACGCCCTGGGACCGAATAACGCCCCCAGGCCCGCGACGCCGGCCAGGATGCCGACCTGGCGAACGGTGCTCACCGCGCCGGTCGCCATTCCGGCGTCGGCGACCGGCACGAATTGCAGTGCGATGTCGGACGTCAACGCGAACAGGCCGCCCAGGCCCAGCCCGGCCACGACGGAACCCGCGATGAAGTGCGTCCACTGCGTGCTCTCCCCGACCCCGGTCATCAGCCACAACCCGACCGCGATCAGCGCCACACCACCCGGGATCGACGTCCACGCCGGGAAATAACGCGCGGCGGTCATGGCCAGCGGGGCGCCCAGCACGCAGGCGACGGTCAGCGGGAGCGCCCGCAGCCCCGACTGAAATGGGCTGTACCCCAGCGTGTTCATGAAATACAGCGCAAGGTAGTTGGTCGCGGCGATCAGGGTCCCAGCCGCGGCGAACGCCGCGAGGGATACCCCCGCGAAACCCGGGCGACGCACCACGCCAAGGTCGAGCATTGGCGCGCTCACCCGCGACTCCCACCACCCGAATGCCAACAGGCCCAATACGGAAAACGCGCCCAGCGCCAGGATCACCCCGTCGGTCCAGCCGCGGTGATTGCCCTCGATCAACGCGTACACGCCCGCGAAGAGCGCGGCCGACAATACGGCCGTGCCGACCAAGTCGAGTGGACGATCTTGCGCGGCACGGGTTTCCGGGACGAACCGCACGGCGATCACCAGTGCCACGGCGCCGATCGGCACGTTGATCAAAAAGATCGACTCCCAGCCGAACGCTCCGACCAGCGCCCCGCCGAGCAGCGGCCCGACGGCGGCGCCCGCACCCATCACGGCGCCGTAGATCGCGATCGCGATCCCCCGCCCCCGCTGTTCGGGGAAGGCCGCGGCCACCATCGGCAGCGAGACGCCCAGCAGGATCGCCCCGCCACTGCCTTGCAGGGCCCGGCACAGGTTGAGCATCTCGATGCTGCGGGCCAGCGCGCAGCCGGCCGACGCCAGCGTGAACGCGGCCATCCCGCCCAGATAAAGACGTCGCCGCCCGAGTCGGTCACCCAACGTCGCGGCGGTGAGCAGCAATCCCGCCATCGGCAGCGCGTAGGCGTCGACCACCCACTGCAAACCGCTGAGGTCGGCGTCCAGGGTGGCCTGGATGTTGGCGAGCGCGGCCGAAACGATGGTCATGTCGAGCAGCAACATGAACACCGCGAGGCAGACCGCGAGCAGCGTCAGCCGAGGATGAAGCGCTGTCCCCCCATCCCCTTCGTCGCCGGCCACCTAGCCGTCCTTGACCCGGGTGAAACGGTGCAGGAGCCAGGCCAGCGGGATGGTGATGACCATCGTCGCGATGAACAGGTACAGCATCGAGCCGGTGTAGACGTGCGCGCGGACGACGTACACCATCGCGAATTCCATCGTGATGAGGTGGATCAGGAAGATCTCGTAGGAGATCTCACCGAGCCACACCATCGGCCGGCTGGCCAACAGCCGCGAATACAGCCCCTGGTCACCCAGCGCCAGCGGTGCCACCGCGAGGGCGGCGATCACGGCGTAGAACACCGTCTTGAAGATGGCCTGGCTCAGCGTCGCCGGCGACGTGGTGGGTGCGCCCGCGATGGGCGTCGACGCGATGAAGTAGCAGATGATCGCCAGCGGGATGGCCATGAACGCGTAGCAGTGCACTTTCATCGCCTGCAGCACGGCCAGCGCCATGCCGGCGAGGAACCATGCCAGGTAGGTGGGCAGCCACAGCCGGGCGCCGTCGGGAAACCAGTGATCGGTGTGCACCAGGACCAACCATCCCGGGCTGATCAGCGCCATCCCCGCCAGCGCGGCCAGCATCGCCTTGGGCTGCCATCGCCGCCGGGCGATCAGCACCAGCAGCAGGTACGCCAGCAGCGGTAGCACGACATAGAACGAGGCCTCCACCGCCAGGCTCCACATCTGCGTCAGGCCCTGGTGCAGGTACTTGCCCAGGTAGCCGTTGCAGTAGATCTGCGTCAGCGTCAGGTTGCGCACCAGTCCCAGCCAGGTGTGCCCGGGATTCGGGCCCGCCTCGCGGAAGTGGTAGAGCACGTAGGCGAACAACACGGTGATGAGGTAGGCGGGCATGATGCGCCGGACCCGGTGCCGCGCATAGCGACTCAGCGACGGCGGCGGGCCACCGGTGGCGGCCGACTTCACCCACGGGCGGAACAGCAGGAAGCCCGACAGCACGAAGAAGATCGGCACGCCGATCTCCAGCCGTGAGCCGACCAGGCCCCAATAGCCGTGGGTGTACTTACCGGTGGTGTAGGCCGCGTGGGTGCCGACGACGGTGAGCGCGGCGACCGCGCGGATGCCGGTCAGGGATGCGACGCGGTCGACGTGGGAGACCTGCTCGAGACCGCCCTGGGCGTCCCGTTCTTCGGACAGCGTCATCCGGCGTGTTTCCGGCGTGGTTTGGTCTTGGCGGGTGAGCGGTCGGGTCGCAAGTCGATCAGGACGCCCGAGATGCGGGTCTGCTCAAGCTTCTTCAGCGTCGCCCTCGGCAGCTTGGCCGGCAGCTCCACCAGCGAGAAGTCCGGTCCGATGGCGATGTGGCCGAAATCGCTGCGGTGCAGGCCGCCCTCGTTGGCGATGGCGCCGACGATCGCGCCGGGGCCGATCTTGTGCCGCTTGCCCACGGAGATCCGGTAGGTGGCGAAATCCCTTGACTGCCTAGGTCTTTCGCTTGTCGTTTTGGGACGTTCCCGGCGTTCGCGCCGTTCGGGCGGCGGTTCGGGCGACATCAGGAACGCTTCGCCGTCGCGGGATTGCACCGCCAGCGCCGCAGCGATGTCAGCCATCGGAACATCGTGCTCGCGTTCGTAGTCCTGAACCAGCTTGCGGAACAGGTCGATTCCCGGGTTAGCGAGCGTGTCGGTGATAGAGTCTGCGAACTTCGTGATGCGTTGGGTGTTGACGTCCTCGACGGTGGGGAGTTGGGCCTCGGTGAGCGTTTGCCTCGTCGCCTTCTCGATCGCCTTGAGCAGGTGGCGCTCCCGCGGGGAGACGAACAGCACCGCGGTTCCGGACCGCCCCGCCCGCCCGGTGCGTCCGATGCGATGCACGTAGGACTCGGTGTCGTGCGGAATGTCGTAGTTGAGGACGTGCGAGATCCGTTCGACGTCGAGGCCTCTGGCGGCCACGTCGGTGGCGACCAGGATGTCGATGCCCTTGGAGCCTCCCTCCTTGAGCGCGGCGATGGTCCGCTCCCTTTGCGCCTGCGGGATGTCGCCGTTGATGGCGGCCGCGGAAAACCCTCGGGCCCTGAGCTTTTCGGCGACCTCCTCGGTGGCCTGCTTGGTGCGCACGAAGACGATCATCGCCTCGAACGGCTCCACCTCGAGGACGCGGGTCAGCGCGTCCATCTTGCGGGGGCCGGCGACCTGGATATAGCGCTGCGAAATGTTCTCGGCGGTGGCGGTTTTCGCCTTCGCGGTGACCTCGAACGGATCGTGCAGGTACTTCTTGGTGAGCTTGCGGATGGCCGGCGGCATGGTGGCCGAGAACAGGGCCACCTGCTTGTATTCCGGGGTTTCGGACAGGATGCGCTCGACGTCCTCGGCGAAACCCATGGTGAGCATCTCGTCGGCCTCGTCGAGCACCAGGTAGTCGATATGGGACAGGTCCAGGGTGCCGCGTTCGAGGTGGTCGATGACCCGGCCCGGGGTGCCGACCACCACCTGCGCGCCGCGTCGCAGCCCGGCCAGCTGCACGCCGTAGGACGACCCGCCGTAAATCGGCAGCACGTGGATCTGGGGCAGGTGCGCGCCGTAGCGGCTGAACGCCTCGGCCACCTGCAGGGCCAGCTCGCGGGTGGGGGCGAGCACCAGCGCCTGGGTCGCGGTGCTCTTGACGTCGATCTTGGACAGGATCGGGATCGCGAAGGCCGCCGTCTTGCCGGTGCCGGTCTGCGCCAGCCCGACGACGTCGGACCCGGCCATCAGCGGAGGGATCGTCGCCGCCTGGATGGCGGTCGGCGTCTCGTAGCCGACGTCGGCGGTGGCCCGCAGGACCGCAGGGTGAATCTGCAGGTCGGCGAACGTGGGAGAGGCAGCCTCGGGGCGGCTGTCGGGGAGGGTCATCAGGACCTGGAGTCTAGTGGTGATCGCCAGCTCAGCGGAGCTGAGCGTGGCGGGTCACCACCATCGAGCCCCGTGGTGATCGCCAGCTCAGCGGAGCTGAGCGTGGCGGGTCACCACACACCTAAGGGATCGCGAACGCGCGTGTTTGTACGGCGACACGCCGCGTAAGCCGTACATCTGCGCACCATCGCAAAGGGGATCCGGCGCAGCCACCGGGCGACAATACAGCTGTATGGTCGCGGCGCGGGCGCATAACGCACTGCCGCCGGCGGCGTGCGTATCCTGCGATGACCTCGCCCGACCAGGCATTTAAGCGCTTGACGGGGAGCCGTCGCGCGTAGAGGGATGAACAACGCACCGCTGACGACGTTCCCCGCCGCGGCGGCGACGCCAGCCCAACCCGAACTGGAGCGCTGGCACCCCTCCCCCGAGGCGATCGTCGCCGACGGCCACTGCCCCCAAGTGAACGACACCGGGCGAGCCCTCGGCCACGCCTGCCCCACCCGCGGGCGCGATAACGGTACGGTTTCGCGGTGTGTGTTCGCTGATTCATCGCGCGCTGACGGGCCTCGCCGTCGTCGCTACTTCGGCTTTGACCGCCTGCGGTTCGGGGGATTCGACCGTCGCCAAGACGCCGCAGGCGACGACAACCAGCGAAACGGCGTCCCCCGACGCCAGCGGCTGCCCCGCCCCCCGGTAGCGCGGCGCCTGATCCGTGCGCCGTCAACCTCGCCTCGCCCACGATCGCAAAGGTCGTCTCTGAGTTGCCACGTGATCCGCGCAGCCAGCAGGCCTGGAACCCCGAGCCGCTGGCGGGCAACTACAACGAGTGCGCCCAGCTGTCGGCGGTGATCATCAAGGCCAACACCAACGCGGGCAATCCCTCGACCCGGGCGGTGCTGTTTCACCTCGGCCAGTTCATCCCGCAAGGCGTGCCCGACACCTACGGGTTCAACGGGGTTGACCCCGCGCAAACCACCGGTGACACGGTCGCGCTCACCTACCCCAGCGGTATCGGCCTGAGTACCACGGTGAAGTTCCGGTGGAACGGCAGCGGCGTCGAGCTCATCGGGAACAAGCCCGGCGGTTGAGGGAGGATGGCTCAGCGACTCGGGCGGTAGGGGGCCACTGGCCGGCCGCGCGCCAGCGAAGAGCGTCAGCCGCTCACCTGGAGCGGAAGCGAGAACGCGCCCGCGCCACCGGTCACCACGAACACCCAACGGCCGTTGGAGGGCAGGCGAACCTCGATGTCGAAGAAGGCGAACCCGATTTCGCCGCCGGCGGCGCCCTCCGGCAGCTCGTATTCGACATTGAGCGGCTCGTCGTCCGTCGGGGGTCTGATCTCGACTTCGACCAATCCGACCGGACTGTCGGTCTCCGCCTGGGTGAGCACGACCAGCACAAACCGCGCTAACCGGTCGTCCCCCACCCTGAAGCCGGACAGCACTCCGCCGGACACCGTGAGCTTGTTGTCCACCACCGAAGCCGCTTCGGCGAGAAAGGCCCCGGTAATCACCCCGCTGAAGTTACCGCTTCGTCGGCCTGAAGGGCCGAAGGGCGGTCGGCCCGACACTGCGGCCGCGTCGGTCCGGTGTCGGATCCCTCGCCTACTGTGGCTGCTGTGTTCGTCACCGACGACAGGATCGTCTACAGCGCGTCGGATCTCGCGGCGGCCGCCCGCTGCGAGTACGCGCTGCTGAGGGACTTCGACGCAAAGCTCGGCTGGGGTCCTTCGGTCAGCGTCGAGGACGAATTACTCGCGCGCACGGCCACTCTCGGCACCGAGCACGAACGACGACGCCTCGCCCGATTCCGCGAGGAGCTCGGCGAGGGCGTCGCGGTCATCGGCCGCCCGTCATACACCGTCGCCGGGCTGATGGCAGCGGCCGAGGCGACGCGGCGCGCGATCGCCGACCGTGCGCCGGTGGTGTATCAGGCCGCGATGTTCGACGGGCGCTTCGCCGGGTTCGCCGACTTCCTGGTTCTCGACGACGAGCGATACCGGGTCACCGACACCAAGCTGGCGCGCTCGCCCAAGGTCACCGCCCTGCTGCAGCTGGCGGCCTACGCCGACGCGCTGGTCGCCTCCGGCGTCGCCGTGGCGCCGGAGGCCGAACTGGAACTGGGCGACGGCACGGTCGTGCGCTACCGGATCGGTGACCTGATTCCCGTATACCGTTCGCAGCGCGCGCATTTGCAGCAACTGCTCGATGCCCACCATGCCGCGGGCACCACGGTGCGCTGGGCCGACGACGGCGTGGCCGCCTGCTTTCGCTGCCCGTTGTGCACCGAGCAGCTGCGTGCCACCGATGACCTGCTGCTGGTCGCCGGCATGCGAATCGCCCAGCGCGACAAGCTCATCGACGCAGGGGTCACCACGATCGCCACGCTGGCCGGCCGTACCGCCTCGGTGCCCGGCCTGGCGCCCCCGGCACTGGACAAACTGACGGCACAAGCCAAACTGCAGCTGCGCCAACGCGCTACCGGGACACCGCAATTCGAGATGGTCGACCCCCAGCCGCTGACCCTGCTGCCCGAGCCGGACCCCGGTGATCTGTTCTTCGACTTCGAGGGCGACCCGCTGTGGACGGCAGACGCACACGACTGGGGCCTCGAGTATCTGTTCGGCATCCTGGACGCCACGGGAAAATTTCACGCGCTGTGGGCGCACGACCGGATGGACGAGCGCAAGGCGCTCACCGACTTTTTGGCGATGGTCAAAAAGCGCCGCAAGCGCCGGCCCAACATGCACATCTACCACTACGCGGCCTACGAGAAGACCGCGCTGCTGCGGCTCGCCGGGCGGTACGGGGTCGGCGAAGACGAGGTCGACGAATTGCTGCGCAGCGGCACCCTGGTCGACCTTTATCCCCTGGTGCGCAAGAGCATTCGCGTAGGCGCGGAGTCGTTCAGCCTCAAGGCGCTCGAACCGCTCTACATGGGGACACAGCTGCGCGCCGGTGACGTCACCACGGCCGCCGAATCGATCACCTCCTACGCCCGCTACTGCGAACTGCGCGCGGCCGGCGAGCACGACGGTGCCGCGTCCGTGCTCAAGGAGATCGAGGACTACAACCATTACGATTGCCGCTCCACCCGCGAGCTGCGCAACTGGCTGATGCTGCGCGCATACGAGGCCGGCGTCGTACCGGTCGGCGCCCAACCGGTTGCGGAGGGCAACACCGTCGAAGACCGCGACCAGCTGGCGACGGCCTTGTCGACGTTCGCCGGCGCCGCCGGCGTCGGTGACCGCACGCCCGAGCAGACGGCCGTGGGCCTGGTGTCGGCGGCCCGCGGCTACCCCCGGCGCGAGGACAAGCCGTTCTGGTGGGCGCATTTCGACCGGCTGAACTTCCCCGTCGAGGAATGGTCCGACGACACCGACGTCTTCCTCGCCGAGTCGGCGTCGGTCGACGCCGACTGGCGCACTCCGCCCCGCGCCCGCAAGCCGCGGCGACAAGTGCGGCTGAGCGGACAACTGGCGCGCGGCGACCTGGTGACGAACGTCTTTGCCCTCTACGAGCCCCCGGCCCCACCGGGCATGACCGACAGCCCGGACCGGCGCGCGGCCGGCCGCGCCGACGTCATCGCGGTCGACGACCCGGCGGTGCCCACGGAGGTCGTCATCATTGAGCGAGTCGGCAGTGACGGCAACACGTTTCACCAACTGCCGTTCGCGCTCACCCCCGGCCCACCGATCCCCACGGCGGCATTGAGGGAGTCCATCGAATCGACCGCCGCTGCGGTGGCCGCCGGGCTGCCGCGCCTACCGCGCAGCGCCGTCGCCGACATGCTGCTGCGCCGTGCGCCACGCACCCGCACCGGCGACCCGCTGCCCCGCAGCGCCGACACTGTTGCCGACATCACCGCCGCCGCGCTCGACCTGGACTCGTCCTACCTGGCGGTGCACGGGCCGCCAGGCACCGGCAAGACGCACACCGCGGCGCGCGTCATCCAACGCTTGGTCACCGAGCACGGATGGCGCATCGGGGTGGTGGCGCAATCCCATGCCACGGTGGAGAACCTGTTGGACTGCGTGATCGACGCCGGCCTGGACCCGGCGCGGGTCGCGAAGAAACCCGCCGGCCACGAAGCACCCCGATGGCGGGAGATCGAGTCGAATGAGTACGCGGCCTTCATCGAAAGCAATCAAGGCTGCGTGATCGGCGGCACCGCATGGGATTTCGCCAATGCCACTCGGGTGCCGCCGGGTGCCCTGAACCTGCTGGTGATCGACGAGGCGGGCCAGTTCTGCCTGGCCAACACCGTCGCGGTGGCGCCGGCGGCCGCCAATCTGCTGTTGCTGGGCGATCCCCAGCAGCTGCCGCAGGTCAGCCAGGGAACGCATCCCGAACCGGTCGACACGTCGGCGCTCGACTGGCTGGTGGACGGCGGGCGCACGCTGCCGGACGAACGCGGCTACTTCCTGGACCGCTCCTACCGCATGCACCCGGCGGTTTGCGCCGCCGTGTCCGCGCTGTCCTACGAGGGCAGGCTGCGCTCCCACGAATGCGCCGCGGCGCGTCACCTCGACGGCTGCCCGCCCGGTGTGCGGGTGATTACCGTTGCCCACCAAGGCAATTCGACCGAGAGCCCCGAGGAGGCGGACGCGATCGCCGCGCAGATCGATCACATCCTCGGCAGGTCATGGACCGACGAGCGCGGCTCCCGGCCGCTGGCCGCCTCCGACGTCTTGGTGCTGGCCCCCTACAACGCGCAGGTGACGCTGATTCGCCGGCGGCTGGACTCCGCCAAGCTTGGCGCGGTGCGCGTCGGCACCGTCGACAAGTTTCAGGGCGGGCAGGCGCCGGTGGTCTTCGTTTCGATGACGGCGTCGTCGGTAGACGTGGTGCCACGCGGAATCTCGTTCCTGCTCAACAGGAACCGCCTCAACGTCGCCGTCAGCCGGGCGCAGTACACCGCGGTGATCGTCCGCTCGCAGTCACTCACCGAGTATCTCCCCGGCACACCCGCGGGCCTGATCGACCTGGGCGCCTTCCTGGCGCTGACGCGGGACTAGTTGCCCGACGAGTGCCGGCCGTAGCCGGTGGGCGCCTCACCCGGATCGGGTCGGTGGCGGTGTCCGGGTGACACCATCGGGCGGGGCGGCTTCCCGCCCTCGACGCGAGAAACATGGGAGCCACGAGAACCGTTGTGGGCAAGGGCCGCCGGTCCCACGGGCGGCGGGGGGCCGGCGTCCGGTTCGCGCAGCAGGATGAACTCGACGTACTCGTCATCGTCATAGTCGTCGTCGACGACGTCGCCCGCATCGGCCGCATCCCACGCCGTGAGGGCCGAACGTGCGAACCCGACCAGGAACAGCGCGGCGATGATGCCGAACAACGCGATGAACGCCGGCAGGAGCACCGACTGCGCCATCGCGGTGGAAAACGGCTCGCGCAGGAACTCGGGCAGTTGCGCCGACGCGGTGTCCTCGGGCGCCGCAGTCGCCGACGGCATCTCGGCGCCGATCCGCCACGTCATGAACGCGGCCATGCCCGCGCTGCCGAGAACCGCGCCCAACTGCCGCACCGAGTTGTACACGGCGGAGCCCGTCCCGGCGAGGTCGTCGGGCAGGTTGCGCGTCGCGGTGGCCGTCAACGGCGCCCACACGAACGCGCTCCCGACGCCGATCACCGCGAACGGCAGCAGCAGCCGCCAGATCGGCGTCGACGGCGACATCTCGAACGACAGCCAGGTCAGCCCGATCGCCATCATCGAGAAGCCGAAGCCGAGCACCGGGCGCGGGTGGTACCTGTCGACGATCAGGCCCGCTAATGGCGCCAGCACGCCGCCCGCGACCGCCATCGGGGCGATCACCAGGGCCGAGCGCGTCGGCGACAGTCCGCATCCGGCCTGCAGAAAGAACGGCAGCGGCAGCATCATCGCCGTCGTCGCGAACGAGGTGACGGCGACCCCGGCGTTGCACACGGTGAAGTCGCGGTCGGCGAAGACCTGCAGCGGGATCAACGGCTCGCGGGTGTTGACGGCCTGCCAGTACACGAAGACCGACATGAATCCGACGCCGGCGACGATCATCGCCCAGACCCAGGGCTGCCAGTGGCCGGCCTGGCCCTGCTGCAGCCCGAACACGATCAGGAACATGCCCAGCCCGGACAGCCCGACGCCGACCAGGTCGAACCGGTGCGCCTGGGTGGGCAGCACGGGAACCAGCCACACGGCCAGCGCCAGCCCGGCGACGCCGATGGGGACGTTGACGAAGAAGATCCACTGCCAGCCCAGCCCGTCGACCAGGGCGCCGCCGGCCAGCGGCCCGACCAGCGTGGCCACGCCTGCGGTCGCACCCCACAGGCTCACCGCCACCCCACGCCGCTCCGGCGGGAAAATCCTGGTGATCGTCGAGAGGGTCTGCGGGGTGAGCACCCCGGCGCCCACGCCCTGGACCACCCGGGCCGCGATCAGCATGGCTGCGCTGTCCGAGAACCCGCACCACATCGATGCTGCGGTGAACACCGCCAGCCCGATCAGGTAGAGGTTTTTGGTGCCGAACCGGTCGCCGAGCCGCCCGGCCACCAGCAACACGACGCCGTATCCCAGCAGGTAGGCGCTGGTCACCCAGACCACGGTGGCGTACCCGGTGTGTAGGTCGGCCTTGATCGTCGGGTTGGCGATGACGACGATGGTCGAGTCGATCATGATCATGAAGAAGCCGACCATCAGCGCCCACAGCGCGTTCCAGGGATTCCCGGAGGCCGGCGAATGAGAAGCCATCGCGGAGTTCCACCGCGTCATGAAGTCGGCGCGACTCGACGTCGCCCTGGTCATGTGGCCTCCCCCTGGAAACGAACGGCCGGTACCTCACCCTGCCCGCATTATCCCGATGCGGCAATCGGCGGGCTCCTTGGGCTTCGCGACCGGCCGATGTTTTGGCAAACGCGGGTTAGCCTGGGAAGGACGCCATACGGCGGGGAAGGCCAGGAGAGGCACTATGCGGGCTCGACGGAACAGAGCTTCACACGCGTCAAAGCCGGAGCAGACGCCGGCCGACGGTGGTCGGCCCAAAGCGTCGGCGCGCGCGTTGGCGCAGGTCATCGAGCGCAGTACGCGCATCCACGGCCCGGCGGCCGAGGCGTACGTCAGCAGGCTGCGCCGGACGCACCCGGCCGCCACTCCCGCCGAAATCGACGCCAAGCTGGAAAAGCGCTTCCTGGCGGCGCTGACGGCCAGCGGGGCCGCGGTCGGTTCGGCCGCGACGTTCCCCGGGGTGGGGACGCTGGCGGCGGTGTCCGCGGGCGCCGGGGAAACCGTGTTCTTCGTCGAGGCCACGGCCCTATTCGTGCTGGCGAAGGCCGCCGTGTACAACATCCCGGCCGACCACCGGGAACGGCGCCGCGCGCTGGTGCTCGCCGTCCTGGTCGGCGACGACAGCCGCCGCGCGATCGGCGAGCTGATCGGTCCAGGCCGCACCCAGGGCGGCTGGCTGGCCGAGGGCATGGCGTCCCTACCGTTGCCGACGCTGGGCCGGCTGAACACGCGGATGCTCAAGTACTTCGTCAAGCGGTACACGGTGCGCAAGGGTGCGCTGATGTTCGGCAAGGCGCTGCCGGTCGGCATCGGCGCCGTGATCGGCGGCGCCGGCAACCGGATGGTGGGCAAAAAGATCGTCACCAACGCGCGCCAGGCGTTCGGGCCGGCGCCCACCCGCTGGCCAAGCACGCTGCGGGTGTTGCCTCCGGTCCACGAGGCCGGCTAGCGGTTCACTCACCGGTCGCTCTCGCGGATTGCCGGCAAAAGGTTAGCCTTTATTGGGGCGGAAACGTTCCGGGACCGGCGCGGGTGTGAGGTGCCCCACTACCAGGGGCGCGGGAGAGTCGCAGGCGTGAGGAAAGCGCTTGCAGAGCAAAAGAATTGAGGCGAACAGCGGCCGTGAGCAACATATCGCCATTCGGGCAAAACGAGTGGCTGGTCGAGGAGATGTACCGCAAGTTCCGCGACGACCCCTCTTCGGTCGACCCGAGCTGGCACGAATTCCTGGTCGACTACAACCCCGAGCCCACCGCCGACACGGGTGACGGGCAGGCCGCGGAAGCAAAAGCCCCCGCCCCGGAAGCCAAGCCCGCCGCGCCGGCGGCGGCTCCGGAACCGGCGAAGCCCAGGGGCGGCAACGGCGCCGCGGCGCCCGCCAGGGCGTCGTCCGCTCCCCCGCCGGCCGAAGGCGACGAGGTGCAGGTGCTGCGCGGCGCCGCCGCGGCCGTCGTCAAGAACATGTCCGCGTCGCTGGACGTGCCGACGGCAACCAGCGTCCGGGCGATTCCGGCCAAGCTGATGATCGACAACCGGATCGTCATCAACAACCAGCTCAAGCGCACCCGCGGCGGCAAAATCTCCTTCACCCACCTGCTGGGCTACGCGCTGGTGCAGGCGATCAAGCAGTTCCCGAACATGAACCGGCATTACGCCGAGGTCGACGGCAAGCCCACCGCCGTCACCCCGGCCCACACCAACCTGGGCCTGGCCATCGACCTGCAGGGCAAAGACGGCAAGCGCTCCCTGGTGGTGGCCGGCATCAAGCGCTGCGAGACCATGCGGTTCGCGCAGTTCGTCACCGCCTACGAGGACATCGTCCGGCGCGCCCGCGACGGCAAGCTGACCGCCGAAGACTTTGCGGGCGTGACGATTTCGCTGACCAACCCCGGCACCATCGGCACCGTGCACTCGGTGCCCCGGCTGATGGCCGGCCAGGGCGCCATCATCGGCGTCGGCGCGATGGAGTACCCCGCCGAGTTTCAGGGGGCCAGTGAGGAACGCATAGCCGAGCTGGGCATCGGGAAGCTGATCACGCTGACGTCGACCTATGACCACCGCATCATCCAGGGCGCGGAGTCCGGCGACTTCCTGCGCGTCATCCACGAGATGCTGCTCTCGGACGCGTTCTGGGACGAGATCTTCCGCGAGCTGGGCAACCCGTACCTGCCGGTGCGCTGGAGCACCGACAACCCGGACTCGATCGTCGACAAGAACGCGCGGGTCATGGAGCTCATCGCGGCCTACCGCAACCGCGGGCACCTGATGGCCGACATCGACCCGCTGCGGCTGGATTCGAACCGTTTCCGCAGCCATCCCGATCTGGAGATTCTCAACCACGGCCTGACGCTGTGGGACCTCGATCGCGTCTTCAAGGTCAACGGCTTCGCCGGTTGCGAGTACAAGAAGCTGCGCGACGTGCTCGGCCTGCTGCGCGACGCGTACTGCCGCCACATCGGTGTGGAGTACACCCACATCCTCGAACCCGAGCAGCAGGCATGGCTGCAGGAACGGGTCGAGACCAAGCACGTCAAACCCACCGTGGCCGAGCAGAAGTTCATCCTGAGCAAGCTGAACGCCGCCGAGGCGTTCGAGACGTTCCTGCAGACCAAATACGTTGGGCAGAAACGCTTCTCGCTGGAGGGCGCCGAGAGCGTGATCCCGATGATGGACGCGGCCATCGACCAGTGCGCCGAGCACGGCCTCGACGAGGTGGTCATCGGGATGCCGCACCGCGGCCGGCTCAATGTGCTGGCCAACATCGTCGGCAAGCCGTATTCGCAAATTTTCTCCGAGTTCGAGGGCAACCTCAACCCGTCGCAGGCGCACGGCTCCGGCGACGTCAAATACCATTTGGGCGCCACCGGCATATACCTACAGATGTTCGGCGACAACGACATTCAGGTGTCGTTGACGGCCAACCCGTCGCACCTGGAGGCGGTGGATCCGGTGCTGGAGGGCCTGGTGCGCGCCAAGCAGGACCTGCTGGATCGCGGCGCCGATGACGACGGCGGCAAGAGCTTCTCGGTGGTGCCGATGATGATGCACGGCGACGCCGCGTTCGCCGGGCAGGGGGTGGTGGCCGAGACGCTGAACCTGGCGAACCTGCCCGGCTACCGCGTCGGCGGCACCATCCACATCATCGTCAACAACCAGATCGGGTTCACCACCGCACCGGAGTACTCCAGGTCCAGCGAGTACTGCACCGACGTGGCGAAGATGGTGGGAGCACCGATCTTTCACGTCAACGGCGACGACCCGGAAGCCTGCGCGTGGGTGGCCAAGCTGGCCGTCGACTTCCGGCAGCGCTTCTGCAAGGACGTCATCATCGACATGCTGTGCTACCGACGTCGCGGCCACAACGAGGGCGACGACCCGTCGATGACCAACCCCTACATGTACGACGTCGTCGACACCAAGCGCGGGGCGCGCAAGAGCTACACCGAGGCCCTGATCGGCCGCGGTGACATCTCGCTCAAAGAGGCCGAGGACGCGCTGCGCGACTACCAGGGCCAGCTGGAGCGGGTGTTCAACGAGGTGCGCGACTTGGAGAAGCACGGCGTGCAGCCCAGCGAATCGGTGGAGGCCGATCAACCCGTGCCCGCGGGCCTGGCGACCGCCGTGGACAAGTCGCTGCTGGCCCGCATCGGCGACGCGTTCCTGGCCGTGCCGGACGGGTTCACCGCGCACCCGCGCGTGCAACCGGTGCTGGAAAAACGCCGGGAGATGGCCTACGAGGGCAAGATCGACTGGGCTTTCGGCGAACTGCTGGCGCTGGGTTCGCTGGTGTCCGAGGGCAAGCTAGTCCGGCTGTCCGGTCAGGACACCCGGCGCGGCACCTTCTCCCAGCGCCACTCGGTGATCATCGACCGCAACACCGGCGAGGAGTTCACCCCGCTGCAGTTGCTGGCGACGAACCCCGACGGCACCCCCACGGGCGGCAAGTTCCTGGTCTACGACTCACCGCTGTCGGAGTACGCCGCCGTCGGCTTCGAGTACGGCTACACCGTGGGCAACCCGGACGCGCTCGTGTTGTGGGAGGCGCAGTTCGGCGACTTCGTCAACGGCGCGCAGTCGATCATCGACGAGTTCATCAGCTCCGGTGAGGCCAAGTGGGGCCAGCTGTCCAACGTGGTGCTGCTGCTGCCGCACGGCCACGAGGGCCAGGGCCCCGACCATACCTCGGCCCGCGTCGAACGCTTTTTGCAGCTGTGGGCGGAGGGTTCGATGACGATCGCGATGCCCTCGACGCCGTCCAACTACTTCCACTTGTTGCGTCGCCACGCCCTCGACGGCATCCAGCGCCCGCTGATCGTGTTCACGCCGAAGTCGATGCTGCGCAACAAGGCCGCGGTCAGCGACATTAAGGACTTCACCGAGATCAAGTTCCGCTCGGTGCTGGAGGAACCGACCTACGAGGACGGCGTCGGCGACCGCGGCAAGGTCAGTCGAATCCTGTTGACCAGCGGCAAGATCTACTACGAGCTGGCCGCCCGCAAGGCCAAGGACAACCGCGAGGACGTCGCGATCGTGCGCATCGAACAGCTCGCCCCGCTGCCCAAGCGCCGGCTGGGCGAGACGCTGGACCGCTACCCGGCCGCCGAGGAATTCTTCTGGGTTCAGGAGGAGCCGGCCAACCAGGGCGCCTGGCCGCGGTTCGGCCTGGAGCTGCCGGAGCTGTTGCCCGACAAGCTAACCGGGCTCAAGCGCATCTCGCGCCGCGCCATGTCGGCCCCCTCGTCGGGTTCGTCGAAGGTGCACGCCGTCGAGCAGCAGGAGATCCTCGACACCGCGTTCGCCTGATTGCTCGAACGTCGACTTGTTGTGCGCGCCAGCCCTATTCGGCGCCAATAAATCGACGTTCGGCGCTAGGAAACGTTCGCAAGGAAATCAAGGCGCCACAATTCCTGAACAGCAATCAAAGTGTCGAGATCGGGCTCGTAGTCCCGATCGGGCCCCAACATCCGGTGCGCGTGCGCGGGAGGGTCCATGCGTCCAGGCCCAGAATGGCCCGTCGGCGCACTAGAGCCCGACGGCCACGCGTTCGTCCGTCGGCCCTGCGAAGGCCGTACCGCGGGTACCGGCTAGCCTCGACGCAGACCGACTGACAGGAGAGTGCTCATGAAGGGGTTCGCCGGCAAGGTCGCCGTGGTCACCGGCGCCGGTTCGGGGATCGGACAGGCGCTGGCCGTCGAGCTGGCCCGGTCCGGGGCCAAGGTCGCGATCAGCGACGTCGACACCGAGGGCTTGGCGCAGACCGAGGAGCAGGTGAAGGCGATCGGGGCGCCGGTCAAGGCGGACCGACTCGACGTCACCGAGCGCGAGGCCTTCCTCGCGTACGCCGACGAGGTCGCCGAGCACTTCGGCAAGGTCAACCAGATCTACAACAACGCGGGCATCGCCTTCACCGGCGACATCGAGATCAGCCAGTTCAAGGACATCGAACGGGTGATGGACGTCGACTTCTGGGGCGTCGTGAACGGCACCAAGGCGTTCCTTCCGCACGTGATCGCCTCCGGGGACGGCCACGTCATCAACATCTCGAGCGTGTTCGGGCTGTTCTCGGTGCCGGGGCAGGCGGCCTACAACTCGGCCAAGTTCGCCGTCCGCGGCTTCACCGAGGCGCTGCGGCAGGAGATGATCCTGGCCCGCCACCCGGTCGCGGTGACCACCGTGCATCCCGGCGGCATCAAGACCGCGATCGCCCGCAACGCCACCGCCGCCGAGGGGCTCGACAGCGACCAGCTGGCCAAGCTCTTCGACAAGCGGCTGGCCAGGACCAGCCCGCAACAGGCCGCCCGGGTCATCCTGGACGCGGTCCGCAAGAAGAAGGCGCGCGTGCTGGTCGGCAACGACGCCAAGGTCATGGACCTGATGGTGCGGGTGGCCGGCCCCTATTACCAGCAGCTGTTCGGGCCCGTCATGGGCCGGTTGATGCCCAAGGTCTGACGCTCCGCGCCGCGACTGCGCGAGCGCTAACGACCCAGCGGGTGTTCGGCCAGCCATCCGCCGGCCACCGCCTGCGGGTCGGCGCCGCCGGCCACCTGCCGGCGCATGTCGGCGAGGGCCGCGGTGTCCAGCACGCCGGCCACCTCGTTGATGGCCAGCAGCTGCCGATCGCTCAGCGCGTTGCGCCGATACAGCGGCACCACGTTCTCGGCCTGGATCAGCGCGGGTTTGCCGTCGGCCAGCGCGACCAGGTCGGTGGGGCTGGCCGGGTCGGCGGCCGTCGTCCATCCCGCGGTCAGCTGACCGGCCCGCACCGCCGCGAAAAGCGCTTCCTCCGAAGGGAATTGGCGCGACGCGGGCAGCCGGCACGATCCCACGGACGCTGGCGCGGAAAATCCGCCGACCGCCCCGAGCAGCAGGCCGTCGCAGTGCTTGGGCAGGGTGCTCAGGTCCGCGGTCAGGTCCTGCCCACCCCAGGCCTTGGCGGTGGCCTGCGTGACCAGCAGCACCGGCTTGTCGTCGGCCGCGGTGGTGTAGTCCCCGGCCACGACGCCCTCGGGCAACGCCGCGATCATCGCGCGGTAGACCTGCGCGTCGGACATCGCGACCGCACCGGGTTGTAGCCGCCGCAACGTCTGACCGGTGAACGCGGGGACCACGGTGAACGCCCCGGAGTCCAGCTTCGCCATCGGGTCGGCGTCGCTTTGGGGCCGCGCCGCGAAACCGTAGGACCGCAGCGCCGCCGCGTAGACCCCCGCCAGCAGCGCCGACTCGGGGTCGGGCCGGGATCCGACCACCAATTCCGGGGCGGGCCGGCGTTCGCCGCAGCCGGCCACCGCAAGGAGGGCGGCCAGCAGCAGCGCGGCCAGCCTGATCACACGGACGTGTCTGCGGCGATCGCGACGGCGGCGGCGACCGCTTCCCCGACCCGCGCGTCCAGCGGGCTCGGGACGATCCGGTCGACCGCGAGGTCGTCGCTGACGACGGAGAAGATCGCCTCGGCCGCGGCCACCATCATCTTCTCGGTGATCCGGCGCGCCCCGGCGTCCAGCGCGCCGCGGAACACCCCCGGGAACGCGAGGACGTTGTTGATCTGGTTCGGATAGTCGCTGCGGCCGGTGGCCACCACCGCCGCGTACTTGGCCGCCACCTCGGGGTGGATTTCCGGGTCCGGGTTGGACAGCGCGAAGACGATCCCGCCGGGCGCCATCGTGGCGATCAGCTCCTCGGGCACCACGCCGCCCGACAACCCCAGGAAGACGTCCGCGCCCTCGAGCGCCTCGATGAGACCGCCGGTGAGGCCGTCGGGGTTGGTGCGCCGGGCGAGGTCGACCTTGACCCCGTTCATGTCGTCGCGCCCGGTGTGCAGAATGCCGCGCGAGTCGAGGACGGTGATGTCCGAAAGGCCCATCGTCAGAAGCAGATTCGTGCACGCCACCCCCGCGGCGCCGGCGCCGGAGACCACCGCCCGCAGCGACGACATGTCGCGGCCGAGCAGCTTGCTGGCGCCCATCATGGCCGCCAGCACGACGATCGCGGTCCCGTGCTGGTCGTCGTGCATCACCGGGCAGTCCAGGGCCTCGATGACGCGCCGCTCGATCTCGAAGCAGCGCGGGGCGGCGATGTCCTCGAGGTTGACGGCGCCGAATGTGGGCCGCAGTCGCACCAGGGTCTCGACGATCTCGTCGGGATCCTTGGTGTCCAGCACGATCGGGATCGCGTTCAGACCGCCGTAGGCCTGGAACAGGGCGCACTTGCCCTCCATCACCGGCAGCGACGCCTCCGGCCCGATGTCGCCCAGGCCCAGCACCGCGCTGCCGTCGCTGACGACGGCCACCAGCCGGTTCGACCAGGTGTAGCGGGCGGCCAGGGTGCGGTCCGCCGCGATCGCGCGGCTGACCTGCGCCACGCCCGGGGTGTAGGCGATCGACAACGCGCGCTGGGTGTCCAGCGGCGCGCTCAGGGCCACCGCAAGCTTCCCGCCTACGTGCGCATCGAAGATCTCGTCGTCTCCGATGGCGACCTGCGGCTGCACGCTCTCTGGCATCGCATCAGGGTAAGGGCTACCCATTAGTAGGCCTAATCTCTGCTCGCTGTTTGAGCCGGCTCAGATGAGGCCGAGCTCCGTGACCGCGTTGCGCTCGTCCGCCAGCTCCGCCGTCGACTTGTCGATCCGGCCACGGGAGAAGTCGTCGATCTCCAGGCCGGTGACGATCGACCAGTCGCCGCCCTTGGTGGTCACCGGGAACGACGAGATCAGGCCCTCGGGCACGCCGTAGGAACCGTCGGAGATGACCGCCATCGACACCCAGTTGCCCTCCGGGCTGCCGAGCAGCCAGTCGCGGGCGGCGTCGATGGTCGCCGACGCGGCCGACGCGGCCGACGAGGCGCCGCGGGCGTCGATGATCGCCGCGCCGCGCTTGGCGACGGTCGGGATGAAGTCGTTCTCGATCCACGCCTGGTCGCCCACGACCTCGGCGGCGTTCTTGCCCTTGACCTCGGCGTGGAAGATGTCGGGGTACTGGGTGGCCGAGTGGTTGCCCCAGATCGTCATCTTCTTGATGTCGGTGACGGCGGCGCCGGTCTTGCGGGCCAGCTGTGTGATGGCCCGGTTGTGGTCGAGGCGGGTGAGCGCCGAGAACCGCTCCCGCGGGATGTCGGGCGCGTTGCTCATCGCGATCAGCGCGTTGGTGTTGGCCGGGTTGCCCGTCACGCCGATCCGCACGTCGTCCGCCGCGACCGAGTTCAGCGCCTTGCCCTGCGCGGTGAAGATCGCCCCGTTGGCCTCCAGCAGGTCGCCGCGCTCCATGCCCGGGCCGCGCGGACGGGCGCCGACGAGCAGCGCCAGGTTCACGCCGTCGAAGATCTTGTTCGGATCCGCGCCGATCTCGACGCCGGCGAGCAGCGGGAAGGCGCAGTCGTCGAGCTCCATCACGACACCCTCGAGCGCCTTGAGCGCCGGCTCGATCTCCAGCAGGCGCAGCTCGATCGGGCGGTCGGGCCCCAGCAGCGCGCCGCTCGCCAGGCGGAACAACAGGCTGTAGCCGATCTGGCCGGCGGCGCCGGTGACGGCGACCTTGACAGGACTTGCGCTCACTTCGGTTGGCTCCTTATGGAGAAGTTCAGGATTGTGTCGTGCTCGAAACTAGCGCACCGCCCTCGGCCCGAAACCTCCGGTCCGGGGCCCCCGCGGAGTCTTCACGTCGTGTTTCGCCAGGACGCGTAGCATTGACCACCGCTTGGCGGACCTGCGCGGTGAACGGAGGTAGAGGTGTTTCCCGGACCTGACGCCTTGCCCGAAGTGCTGCGACCGCTCGCGCGCGAGCCCCGCGAGCCGCAAACTCAGCCCGTCGCCCAGCCGCCCAACGAGACCCTGGTCGACTGCGCGGTCTACGCCGACGGCCACCGGTTGCCGGGGAAGTTCACCTACGCCGCCGCGCTCGACCGGGTGCGCCAGCTCGAACTGGTCGGGCAGGAGGCATTCGTCTGGGTCGGCCTGCGCGAGCCGAGCCTGGCCGAGATGCAGGAGGCGGCGGATGTCTTCGGGCTGCACGAGCTAGCCGTCGAGGACGCCGTGTGCGCGCACCAGCGGCCCAAACTGGAGCGCTACGACGACACGGTGTTTTTTGTCCTGAAGACCGTCAACTACGTCCCGCACGAATCGGTGGCGGCGGCCCGCCAGATCGTCGAGACCGGCGAGATCATGGTCTTCGTCGGCAAGGATTTCGTGGTCACCGTCCGCCACGGCGAACACGGCGGGCTGTCCGACGTGCGCAAGGGCCTGGAAGCCCGCCCCGAGCAGACGCGCCTGGGGCCGTTCGCGGTGATGCACGCCATCGCCGACAACGTCGTCGACCATTACCTCGAGGTGAGCGGCCTCGTCGAAG
This sequence comes from Mycobacterium terramassiliense, assembly GCF_900157385.1. Classification (GTDB taxonomy): domain Bacteria; phylum Actinomycetota; class Actinomycetes; order Mycobacteriales; family Mycobacteriaceae; genus Mycobacterium; species Mycobacterium terramassiliense. The sequence continues at coordinate 1,948,134 of NZ_LT717701.1, read as the reverse complement.
CCGACATCGACGCCATCGAGGAGGTGGCGTTCGCGCCGGGGCGCAAGCTCGACGTCGAACCGATCTATCTGCTCAAGCGCGAGGTCGTCGAACTGCGCCGGTGCGTCAGCCCGCTCTCCGGCGCCTTCCACCGGATGCAGGTGGAAAACAAGGACATGATCTCCAAGGAGGTGCGGCGCTACCTGCGCGACGTCGCCGACCACCAATCCGAGGCCGCGGAGCACATCGCCAGCTACGACGACATGCTCAACTCGTTGATCCAGGCGGCCCTGGCGCGCGTGGGCATGCAGCAGAACAACGACATGCGCAAGATGGCGGCCTGGGCCGGTATTTTGGCGGTGCCCACCATGGTCGCCGCCATCTACGGCATGAACTTCCATTTCATGCCCGAGCTGAACTGGACGTGGGGCTACCCGGGCGTGATGGCCGGCATGGCCCTTGTCTGCCTGGTCCTGTACTTCCAATTCCGCCGCAACAACTGGCTCTAGCCATTTGGTGTGCGGCGGCGGCTTCGCGTGTGAATCCGGGGCGGGAATTTCGCGATTTGACCGCCGTGGCCGCACACTGAAAGCCCTGAGCGCACACCATTAGCGCTTAACCCGGTTGCGCGGCAGGGCGTTTCGGGTCCAGCACGTCGACGCCGTCGTTGCGCCATGCGTGCCGCATCGCCTCGGCGCCCTTGAGCCGCACCCACGCGGCCTCGGTCGCGGTGATCGGAGTCGCCGACAGGAACTGCACCGGGTCGCGCGGCGGGTCCAGCGGCAGCTCATCGATGTCGCTGCGGCCCAACAACACCGCGGTGAACGGCACCCGCCCCGACGGCCACGCCCACAGCGGCGAGCCGAGGTCGATCAGGGCGTCGGGGACCAGCACCACGCCGTCGACGGCCGGCGTGGCCGCCAGCACCGCCAGGCTGCGGGCGATGCCGGTGGCGGGCCCCGGATCCCGCAACCGCAGGACGACCTCGGCGCGCGGGCCGCGCTCCCGGTCGGCCACCATGTCCGTCGGGTCGGTCATCGGATGGCGCGAGCACCCCAGCGACACGAAATGGACCAACCCAGCGGCCGCGCGGAACCGCAGCACCTCGAGGGTTTCGGTGCCCAAAAACGTCACGCTCGCCGAATCGGGCTCGGCGCCGGCGAAGTGGGCGCGCAGGTGCTCACGCACCAAGTCTGTGATCACTCGGCGGAGGCCGGCGCGATCGTCAGGTTCGCCCCGGAGTCGGCGTCGAAGACGACCACTTTCGTCGTGTCGAGTGCCAACTCGATCGACTGTCCGACGGTCGCCTTCGACTCGGCGGAAACCCGTGCCACGAACTGGTTTTCATGCATTTCGCCCTCGGCCTCCAGCTCATCCAGCTGGGCGGCGTGCACGGCCGGGCCCGCGGTGGTGAAGTACACGTACTTGTCGGCCCCCAGCGATTCGACCAAGTCGACCTTCGCCTCGAAGGTCAACGCCCGGATGCGCTGGTAGCCGTCGATCAACGCAGCGTCGGCCAGGTGCTCGGGCCGCACCCCGACGATGATGTTCTGCGGCCTCGGGTGCCCCTCGATCACCCGCTGGACCTCAGGCGCCAGCATCACCTCGCCGAAAGGCAGCGTCAGGCCGGTCGGCGTCAGGCTCGCGGGAAAGAAATTCATCGCCGGTGACCCGATGAACCCCGCGACGAACAGGTTCGCGGGACGCTCGTACAGCTCGTCGGGCGTGCCGATCTGCTGCGCGACCCCGCCGTGCATCACCACCACGCGATCGCCCAGGGTCATGGCCTCGGTCTGGTCGTGCGTGACGTAGACCGTGGTGGTGCCCAATCTGCGCTGCAGGCGGGCGATCTCGCCGCGCATCTGCACCCGGAGTTTGGCGTCCAGGTTGGACAGCGGCTCGTCCATCAAAAACGCCTTGGGATGGCGCACGATCGCGCGGCCCATCGCTACCCGCTGCCGTTGCCCACCCGACAGCTGGGACGGCTTGCGATCCAGAAGCTCGGTCAGGTCAAGGGTTTTGGCGGTCTCCTCGACCTTCTGCGCGATCTCGGCCTTCTTCATCTTCGCCAGGGTCAGCGGGAAGGCGATGTTCTGCCGCACGGTCATGTGCGGGTACAGCGCGTAGGACTGGAACACCATGGCGATGTCGCGGTCCTTGGGCGCCTTCTCGTTCATCCGCACGCCGTCGATGCGCAGCTCGCCCGACGAGATGTCCTCAAGCCCGGCAATCATGTTCAGCGTTGTCGTCTTGCCGCAGCCGGAAGGCCCCACCAGGATCAGGAACTCGCCGTCGGCGATGGTGATGCTCAGGTCCTGCACCGCCGCGGCGCCGTCGGCGTAGCTCTTGTTGACGTGCTCCAACACGATCTCGGCCATCGCGCTATCCCTTCACAGCGCCAGAGGTCAACCCGGCGACAATCCGTCGTTGAAAAATTAGAACAAAAACGATGATCGGGACGGTAATCACGACGGCACCCGCCGCGATCGATCCGGTCGGTTCCTCGAACTGCGAACTGCCGCTGAAGTTCGCGATTGCCACCGGGGCGGTGATCGCCGCCTCGGTGGCGGTCAGCGACAGCGCCAGCAGCAGGTCGTTCCAGGCGAAGATGAACACCAGGATCGCCGCGGTCACCAGGCCCGGCGCCGCCAGCGGCACGATCACCCTGCGGAACGCCTGACCCGGGGTGGCCCCGTCCATCTTCGCCGCCTTTTCCAGGTCCCAGGGGATCTCCCGGAAGAACGCCGACAACGTGTAAATGGCAAGGGGCAGAGCGAAAGTGATGTAGGGCAGGATCAGGCCGGGCCAGGTATCGAACAGGCCCAGCGCGCGTTCGATGTTGAACAACGGGGTGACCAGTGAAATCGCCGGGAACATGGTGATCAATAGCGTCGCCCCGATCAGCGCCCGCTTGCCGGGAAAGCTCAGCCGGGCGATCGCGTAGGCCGCCATCGCGCCGAGCACGACGGCGATCGCGGTGGTGATCAAACCGATCCCGATGGAATTGATCAGCGCGGAGGCGAAGAACTCGCCGCGGAAGATGCCCCGGTAGTTGTCGAGGGTGACCGACGCCGGAATCAGCTTGCCGTCCTTGACCGTTGACGACGGCTTGAGCGACAGCGACAGGATCCACAGCACCGGAACGAGCGCGTACGCCACGACCAGCGTGTCGACCACGACCCACAACGCGGCGCGCCGCGCGCCTCCGCCGCTAGCGCCCATCGTCGTCACCCCCGGGGGAGGACGCGCCGAAAACCTTGATGTAGACGAGCGCGATGATGCCCACGCAACAGAAGATCAGCACGCTGATCGCCGAGCCGAGCCCCACGTTGAAGCCCTTGAACAGGTTGTCGTAGCCCAGGATTGACACCGAGTCGGTGTTGTTGGCGCCGCCGGTCAGCACGTAGATGTTGTCGAAGATCCGGAAGGCGTCCAGCGTCCGGAACAGCAGCGCGACCACCACCGCGGGCTTGATGATCGGCAGGATGATCCGGGTCAGCCGCCGCCACGCCCCGGCCCCGTCGACCTGCGCGGCCTTCACCAGGTCCTCGGGCACCAGCGCCAGCCCGGCCAGCAGCAGCAGCGACATGAACGGCGTGGTCTTCCAGACCTCGGCCACCACGACGATGCCCAGTGACGGGATCTGTTGCGTCAGTGGCGCGCTACCGTGCGGCAACAGGTTGGCCAGGTAGCCGGTGCCAGGCGTCCAGGCGTAGTACCAGCTGTACGAGGCGACGACGGTGACGATCCCGTACGGGATGAGCACCGCGGTGCGCACCAGGCCCCTGCCGACGAGCGTGCGGTGCATCACCAGCGCCAGGGTCAGGCCCAGCACGAACTCGATCGACACCGATACCACCGTGATTCCCAGCGTCACCGCCAGCGCGGTCCACCAATACCGGTCGGTCAAAATCGTCTGGTAGTTGCCCAACCCGATGAACGCGGTGTCGTGCGGGGTGGCGAGGTTGTTGCGCTGCAGGCTGAGCCACACCGCATAGCCGATCGGATAAGCCGTTACCGCCAGCATCAGGGTCGCCGCCGGAGCGACCAGCATCAGGCCCAGCCGCCGTTCGGAAACCGAAGCGCTCACGGCAGCAGCCCCTTCCCGTCGATGGCCTGCTGCGCCTGCGCGGTGAGCTCGTCGGCCGTGCGCTCCGGGTCGATCTCGGCGATCGGGCTCAGCGCCGTCGACAGCCGCAGCGACAGCGCCTGGTACACGGGCGTCGCCGGACGCACGGCGGCGTCGGTGAGCTGCCGGCGGATCACGGTATACATCGGATACTTGGCCTGAAACTGCGAATCGGAATACAGCGACGTGCGCACCGCGGGCAGGCCGCCCTCGATCGATACGTACTTCTGGCTGGCCAGGCTGCGCAGGCAGCGCACGGCCTCGAACGCCTCGGCACGGTGGCGGGTGGTGCTGGACACCGCCAGGTTCAGCCCGCCGATCGTCACCTTGGCCGGCCGGCCCGGCGCCACCCGGGGATAGGGCGCGAAACCGAACACCTTTTGGCTGGCCTCGTAAGCGATCCGGAATTGGTCGTCGTTGGGCACGAACGTGCCGATGTCGTTGACGCTGCCGGCCAACGCCGGGTCCCGGTTCAGCGGCAGGAACGACACCCCGCCCTTGACCGCGTTCTCGAGCAGCGACGCCAGCACATAGGGCCAGTTGACCTCGAGCGCGGCCTTACCCTGCTCCACCGCCAACCGCGCGGTGCCCTCGTCGGTCCGGCTGATCGACGGGTCGGCCCCGGGTGCGGTGGCCACCGATTTGAGGACCCGCAACGCGGCGACGGTGGCGGCCCGGTGCTCGGGCGTGTCGGTCAGGGTGACCCGGGTGCCGTCGTCGGAGAGCACCTGTCCGCCCGCGCTGACCAGCAGCGTGTTGAACCACACCACCAGGCCCTCACCCTCGTTGGCCTGCACGGCAATCCAGGCGGGTAGGCCCGCGGCGTGCAGCCGGCCGGCCTCGGCCACCATGGCGTCCCAGGTCATCGGCGGTGAGTTCACCAAATCTGTTCGGTACCAAAGCAATTGAGTATTGGTCGTCACGGGCGCGCCGTACAACTCGTGCTTCCAGCGTGCCGTCGCCAACGGGCCCGGCAGCGTGTCGGCGGTCGCGTCGGTCTCGGCCAGCCCCGCCGGGTCGGCGGAGAGCGGCAGCGCCCAACCGGCCTCGGCGAACTCCGCGGTCCAGACCACGTCCAGCGCCATCACGTCCAGCCCGCGGTCGTGGGCGCTCAGCCGCCGGGCCAGCTGCACCCGCTGCTCCCCCGGCCCACTGGGCAGGCTGACGTGCCGGATCGCGAACCGGCCCCCCAGTTGCCTGGTGCACTCCTGTGCGACCGCGGTGAAGGTGGCCGCGTCGGTGGCCGGCGTGTAGAAGCTGATCACCAGACCGCCCCCGGCCGACCCGCAGGCCGACAGCGCCGCGGCGATCGTGAGCGTCGCCAGGACGAATGCGCCTATTCGGCGTGCGCGCCCACGACGTCTGCCCACCGATTCAGATCGCCAGGCGCGCCAGCAGATCCCGCGCCTTCTCTGCGTTTTGCGGATCGCAGAGCACGTCGTAGCGGCCGGCCACCAACTGCATAGTCGAGCTGAAATCCCGTGTGCCACGGGCCATTGCGTAGGGAACCGCGGACGTGATCAAGCCGAAGAACACCCCGGCGACCAGGCCGGTGGCCAGTGCGGCCCAGGGACTGGGGCTGAAGAAGCCGAGCACCAAGCCGATGAACAGGCCAAGCCATGCCCCGCTGATGACGCCGCCGCCGAGCACTTTTGGCCAGGACAACCGGCCGGTGACCCGTTCGACCTGCATGAGGTCGACGCCGACGATGGTCACCTGCTGCACCGGGAACTGCTGGTCGGACAGGTAATCGACGGCGCGCTGCGCCTCCGCGTACGTCGGATAGGACCCGACCGGCCAGCCCTTGGGCGGGGTGGGCAGCGAGGGCACGCCGCGCCGAGCGGCCGCCGCGCCGCCGGGCGTGGCGCCGGGAACCTGTCCGGGCTGGAAAGGACTAGTCATCGGTGCTCATTCTCCTCCGCATCGGCCATCCTTTCATCCCGGGCCGCCGGCAGCCCATCGGCTAGGTTGAACGCCATGGCAGCTCCCGGCGGTGGCCGCGGCGATGAGGGTAATCGGCCGCCCGGCGACGGCGGCCCCGAGCGCCCCGCATGGCAACCCCCGTGGGAGCCGCCGGCGGCCGAGTACCCGCCCGAGCCGTATGCACCGCTCGGCTACCCGCCGGGCTACCCGGCCGGCTACCCGCCGGCTGCCGGATACGGCCCGCCGCCCGGCTACGGGCCGCCGTCTCCCGGATATGGCCCGCCCCCCGGCTACCCGCCGGTGCCCGGTTACGGGCCGCCCGCCTATCCGGGGTATCCCGGCGGCCAGTACGGGGTGCCGGACTACCGGGTTTCGGCCGGCACCAACGGCCTGGCGATCGCCTCGCTCCTCGCGTCGTTCACCGGTTTCTTCTGCTGTGTCATCGGCTCGGTCGTGGCCATCGTGCTGGGCGCGGTCGCGCTGAACCAGATCAAGCAGACCCGCCAGGAGGGCTATGGCCTGGCGGTCACGGGCATCGTGATCGGCGTCGGCACCCTGGTGGTGTTCTTGGTCATCGCGATGTTCAGCATCCACTCGCACTAGCGGCGACAATTCGCCGAACACGGCATGGCTCGCCCGCCATCGGCCCGGCGGCTGAATAGGCTCTCCTACATGGGACCGGCCAACAGGGTGTACGTCGCGCGGCTCCCGCGGATGCTGGTGCTGGGTCCACTCGGCGAAAACTTCGGCCGCGTCCGCGATGTCGTGATCAGCATCAGCATCGTCCGCCAACAGCCCCGCGTCCTGGGACTGATCGTCGACTTGGCCACGCGCCGCAGCATTTTCATTCCGATGCTGCGGGTCGCGGCGATCGAGCCCAACGCGGTGACGCTCAACACCGGCAGCGTGTCCCTGCGCCACTTTCAGCAACGTCCCGGCGAGGTGCTGGCGATGGGCCAGATCCTCGACACCCCGGTCAAGGTCAACGACCCGGAACTGCCCGAGCTGGCAGGCCTCGACGTGGTGATCACCGACCTGGGGATCGAACAGACCCGAACCCGGGACTGGATGGTCACCCGGGTCGCCGTCCGCACCCAGCGCAGGCTGGGACGGCGCGGCCCCGTCCACGTGGTGGACTGGCAGAACGTGCAGGGCCTGACCCCGTCGGCGCTGGCGTTGCCGGGTCAGGGGGTGGCCCAGCTGCTCGCCCAGTTCGAGGGGCGCCGGGCGGTCGACGTCGCCGACGTCATCCGCGGGCTGCCGCCCAAGCGGCGCTACGAGGTGCTCAAGGCGCTCGACGACGAGCGGCTGGCCGACGTCTTGCAGGAGCTGCCCGAGTTGGATCAGGCCGACGTGCTCTCGCAGCTGGGCACCGACCGATCGGCCGACGTGCTCGAGGAGATGGACCCCGACGACGCCGCCGACCTGCTCGGCGTGCTCAACCCGACCGACGCCGAGATGCTGCTCACCCGGATGGACCCCGACGAGTCCGAGCCGGTGCGCCGGCTGCTGACCCACTCGCCCGACACCGCGGGCGGGCTGATGACCTCGGACCCGGTGGTGCTGACGCCGGACACGTCGGTGGCCGAGGCGCTGGCCCGGGTTCGCGACCCCGACCTCACCGCCGCCCTGGCGTCGATGGTGTTCGTGGCGCGCCCGCCGACGGCCACCCCCACCGGGCGTTACCTGGGCTGCATTCCGTTGCAGCGGCTGCTCCGCGAGGCGCCTGCCGAGCTGGTCGGCGGGATCGTCGACAGTGACCTGCTCACCCTGACGCCGGAGACGCCACTGGGCGCGGTCACCCGCTACCTCGCCGCCTACAACCTGGTGTGCGGACCGGTGCTCGACGACCAGAACCATCTGTTGGGGGCGGTAACCGTGGACGACCTGCTCGACCACCTGCTGCCGCACGACTGGCGCGTGGATGTGCAGCAGCTGGACACCACCGGCCGGATCGAACGACGACTGGGAGGATCCGGGTGAGCAGGTCCACGGCAACACGAAGGCTCTACACCCCGCGGACCTCCCGCAGGTATTCGCCGCGCGTCGACCCCGACGCCGTGGGGCAGATCACCGAATCCATCGCGCGATTCTTCGGCACCGGCCGCTACCTGCTGATTCAGACCATCATCGTGTTGGCGTGGATCGCGCTGAACGTCTCCGCGGCCGAGCTGCGCTGGGACCCCTACCCGTTCATCCTGCTCAACCTGGCCTTCTCCACCCAGGCCGCCTACGCGGCGCCGCTGATCCTGCTGGCCCAGAACCGCCAGGAGAACCGGGACCGGGTCGCACTCGAAGAGGACCGTCGTCGGGCCGCGCAGACCAAGGCCGACACCGAGTACTTGGCCCGGGAACTGGCGGCGCTGAGGCTGGCCGTGGGCGAGGTCGTGACGCGCGAGTACCTGCGCCACGAGCTGGAAGACCTGCGCTCTATCCTGACCGAGCTGGTGCCGGAACGCGCGGAGGGGGAGGCCGCGGGGGCGAGCGAAGACTGGGACCGGATAGCTAAGAAATCCCGGTAAGAATCAATTCACCCATTGCGCCACTCCCGTCACGGGGGTTATGTATTGTGATCTGGTTCACGAAGCTAAGCAGTAGTTTCCCGACCTATTAGGACGGTCGAGTGCGCATTGGGGGACGCTGGAGTCCACGCCCGGCCGCCGCTGCCGTGCGACAGCAAGCACTTCGCGTGACAAAACTCCGCGTGACGAAACTTCGGGTGAGCAAGACGCCCGCGTTCGGCGTCGCGGTGATCGCCCCCCTCGTCTTCGCCGGGGCGGTCGGGGGCGCCGGCCCCACACTGCACGCCAAGGTCCCACCCGGCCACAGCCAGGGCACGCCGGTGCGCGCCGCCATTTACCCGGTGGCCGCGGTGTCCCCGAGCGTGCCCGACACCTCCGGGCCGGTCGTCATCGCCGCCGACCGCACCCCCACCGCCTTCCACATCGCCGAGGCCGCGCCGTCGGCGCCGCCGCCCCCGATGATCGTGAATGCGCCTGGCGCGCTGGGCATTCCGTCGATCGCCCTGGCCGCCTACCGCAGCGCCGAACAGAAGATGGCCGTCGCGGCCCCGGGCTGCGGCGTCAGCTGGAACCTGCTCGCCGGGATCGGGCGCATCGAGTCGGGCCACGCGGGCGGTGGGGCCGTCGATGCGCGCGGCACCGCGGTCGTGCCGATCTATGGCCCCTCGCTGGACGGCACGCTGCCCGGCAACGAGGTCATCCTGCAGAGCACGGCCGGTAATCGCCCCACCTACGCGCGCGCCATGGGGCCGATGCAGTTCCTGCCGGGCACCTGGGCGCGGTACGCCGTCGACGGCAAGGGCGACGGGACCGCCGATCCGCAAAACCTGTTCGACTCGGCGCTGGCCGCCGCCCGATACCTGTGCAGCGGCGGGCTCAACCTGCGCGACCCCATGCAGGTGATGTCGGCGATCCTGCGCTACAACAACTCGGTGCCCTACGCGCAGAACGTGCTGGGCTGGGCCGCCGCGTACGCCACCGGCGTGGTCCCGGTCGACCTGCCGCCGATGACCGGACCGCCGCCGCCACTCGGCAATGCGCACGACGACCATCCGGAGGGGCTGGGGCCCAACCTGCCGATGAACGTCATCGGCCTGCCGTCGGACGACTTCTTCTCGCGGACACCGCTGATCGACCTGAGCGGCACGCCGCAAACCGGCCAGCAGCCGATGTTCCCGTGGATGCAACCCACGCCGCAGCAGGCGCCGACGCAGCTGCCCGGCTGCACCGTGATCTGCATCGGCCCGCAAAACGCGGCCCCGCCGGCGCCGTTCGGGCAACCCCCGTTCGGGCAACCGCCGTTCGGGCAACCGCCGTTCGGGCAACCGCCGTTCGGGCAACCGCAGTTCGGGCAACCGGCGTT
>NZ_LT717701.1:474692-1938017 GCF_900157385.1 Mycobacterium terramassiliense | reverse complement strand
CGATGCCCCCCGCCCCGCCCGCCGGCCCGGCCGGCCCGGGTCCGGCCGCCGGGCCGCCCAGGGCGCCGGGTCCGGCCGGCTAACCGGTACCTCGCCGCGCACGCCTAGACTCGGCGGTGATGTCCAATCCCCACACCGCCGACCTGAGCGCGGCGATCCGCACCGCACTGGGGAAGGTGATCGACCCCGAATTGCGCCGCCCCATCACCGAACTCGGGATGGTCAAGAGCGTCGACGTCGAGCCCGACGGCGGCGTGCACGTCGCGATCTACCTGACCACCGCGGCCTGCCCGAAGAAGACCGAGATCAGCGAACGCGTCACCAGCGCGGTCGCCGACGTCCCCGGCACCGGGGCCGTCAAGGTCAGCCTCGACGTGATGAACGACGAGCAGCGCACCGAGCTGCGCAAACAGCTGCGCGGCGACGCCCGCGAGCCCGTCATCCCGTTCGCCCAGCCCAGCTCGCTGACCCGGGTGTACGCCGTCGCCTCCGGCAAGGGCGGCGTCGGAAAGTCGACCGTCACGGTCAACCTGGCCGCGGCGATGGCCGCGCGCGGGTTGTCCGTCGGCGTGCTCGACGCCGACATTCACGGCCATTCCATCCCCCGGATGATGGGCACCACCGACCGGCCCACCCAGGTCGAGTCGATGATCCTGCCGCCCATCGCCCACGAGGTGAAGGTCATCTCGATCGCCCAGTTCACCCAGGGCAACACCCCGGTGGTGTGGCGCGGGCCGATGCTGCACCGCGCGTTGCAGCAGTTCCTGGCCGACGTCTACTGGGGCGACCTGGATGTGCTGCTGCTCGACCTGCCGCCGGGGACCGGCGACGTCGCCATCTCGGTGGCCCAGCTGATCCCCAACGCGGAGATCCTGGTGGTGACCACGCCGCAACTGGCCGCGGCCGAGGTCGCCGAGAGGGCCGGCAGCATCGCGCTGCAAACCCGGCAGCGCGTCGTCGGCGTCGTCGAGAACATGTCCGGGCTGGTGCTGCCCGACGGGAGCACGATGCAGGTGTTCGGCGAGGGCGGCGGACAGCAGGTCGCCGAGCGGTTGTCGCGCGCGGTCGGCGCCGACGTGCCGCTGCTCGGCCAGGTCCCGCTGGACCCGGCGCTGGTCGCGGCCGGCGATGCCGGCGTCCCGATCGTGCTGAGCGCCCCGGACTCCCCCGTCGGCAAGGAACTGCGCGGCGTGGCCGACAGCCTCTCGTCGCGCAAGCGCGGGCTGGCCGGCGTGTCGCTGGGCTTGGACCCGACGCGACGCTAGCGAACCTCAGGTCGCGTCGGCGTCGAACGGCGCGGGGCCGCCGGTGTGCTCCGGCAGTGCCGGCCGGGCGGGGTCCGCCGGCTTTGGCGCGGCCCCGTTGACCGGGCGGTCGAAGTTTCCGGTCAGGAACGAGTCGTCGCCGTCCAACAGGTGCTTGGTCAGCGCGGCGCGCGGGCTCATGCCGCGCAGCCGCTGCAGCTCGCTCAGCGGCTCGCGCAGGTCGTCGAACTCGGGCCCGAGGTCCTCGCGCAGCTGGGTCGTCATGCCGCTGAGGTAGTCGCGCGCCTGCCGCAGCGCGGTCGAGGTCCAGCGGATCGCACCCGGCAGCCGCTCGGGCCCGAGGATCACCAGCCCGACCACGACGAGGACGAGGATGTGCTCCCAGCTCAGGTTGCCGAACACTTAGCCGTTATCCGAGTCGGGTTTCACCGTCAGCGTGACGTGCCGGCCGTCGCGGACCACCTCCACCGGGGAGTCCTGGCCGATGGTCAGCTGGCGCACGGCGACGACGAATTCGTCCGCGTCGGCCACCTTGCGGTTGCCCACCTTGACGATCACGTCGTTCTCCAGGATGCCGCCCTTTTGGGCCGGGCTGCCCGCCTTGACGTTGGCCACCTGAGCGCCGGAGGCGATCGCGTTGCTCACCGACCGGGTGCTGACGCCCAGCGTCGGGTGCACGATCTTCCCGTCCTTGATCAGGGCCTGGGCCACCGCTTTGACCTCGTTGATCGGGATCGCGAAGCCGAGCCCACTTGCGCTGTCGGACAACGACTTACCGGCCGTGTCGATGCCGATCACCTGGGAGTCCATACTGATCAGCGGGCCACCGGAGTTGCCGTGGTTGATCGACGCGTCGGTCTGGAGGGCGTCGATGACGGTGTCGGTGTCGGAGCCCTCGCCCGACAGCGGGACGGGGCGGTGCAGTGCGCTGATGATGCCGTGGGTCACCGTGCTGCGCAGGCCCAGCGGCGCACCGGCGGCCAGGACCTCGTCGCCCACGCGGACCTTGTCGGAGTCACCCAGCTGGGCCACGCTCAGGTTGTCGACGTTGTCGACCTTGAGCACGGCCAGGTCGGTCTTGGGGTCGCGGCCCACCAGGTTGGCCGGTACCTCCTTGCCGTCGTTGAACACGACGGTCGTCTTAAACTGGCTGGGGTTGTTGGCCGCCTCGGAGATGACGTGGTTGTTGGTGACGATGTAGCCGCGGCCGTCGATGACCACCCCGGAGCCCTGCATGCCCTCCTGGTCACTCTTGGACTCGATGGTGACCACGGCGTTGGCGGTTGCGGCTGCGACCTTGGCGAACCGGCCCGCCGGCAGCTCAGAATTGCCGGGTGTCGACAGCGTGACCTTCGAGGTGGTGAACGCCTCGACGACCTCGGCCGTCTTGCGGCCGATGACCCCGCCGAGCACGCCGATCACCAGGGCGATCAGCAGCAGGACGGCCAGCGCGAGGTAGGACACCTTGCCGCCGAACAGCACGTCGCGCACCCCGAGCTTGCCGCCGTAGCCCGGCACGGCCTGCGGTCCGGCCGGCGCGACGGCCGGGGTGCCCAGGGCCGCGGCGGCGCCGGGGTCGCGCCACGGGTCGTCCGCCCCCTCGGGCTCGGCGCCGTCCTGCTCGGCGGCCAGCGCGCCGGCATCGATCGGGTGGCGCTGCAGCGTGTCCACGGCCCCGGCGGGCCGGCTGAACGCCTCCTCGAGGACGGGGTCCGCGGGCGGGTCGTACGGGGTGAACTCGGACTGTTCGCGGTACTTCGGTGGGCGCACCCGCTCGGCCAGGAAGGAGCCTCGAAGACCGGTGGGACGGCCGAACGCCTGAGTCGATGCGGGGTCGACCGGTGGCCGGGAGATGGGGCGCGGCGCCAGGCGGCCTCGGCCGTTGTCGTCGGCGTTGTCGCTGTCGTTGCCTCTGTTGTTGCCGTCGGAGGTCACGTTATCTTTGGATCCTCTTCTTGAGCGTTCGAGACGGCCGCTTACCGGGCGCTTTGCGCCGCGGCGGCATCGTGCTTGTCCACCCTAGTATCCACGGGTGCGGTGATTATCGGCGCTTACGCTGGTCGCGCGTATCGGGCTCGGATGCGTCGTCGTCCGACGGGTGGTGCGGGATCTCGGACAATAGCCCCAGCAGGTTGCTGGGGATACGGATCGGGTGGGAGTCGCGCAGCGCGGCACGGGCCCGGCCCTGGTCCTCGACCTCGGCCGCGCATTCCGGGCACAACGAGAGGTGGTGCGCGGCCCGCAGGTGCGCGTTCATCCGCAGCTCACCGTCGACGAACGCGGCGATCGCCTCGATGGACAGATGCTCGGTGGAACGGAACCGGCGCGGTGCGCCGACCGGCTCGTCGCTCTGGGAGGCGAACTGTGCGGGCAACCAGGAGAACGCGCGGCGAAACACCTCGCCTCGGTCGGCCATCACCACACCCTTTCGTTGCCACCCTTCTTCGAATGTAGCGCGGCGGGGCCTTCGATACCCCGGGTAAAGCGCGCAAAACTGCAGGAGTGTCCCCGCCGGTCGCGCTAGTCGTCGCCCAGGCCTAGGAGCTCTGGCCGGGCAGCCCGTTGCCGAGAGTGTCGTTTCCGCCCAGTCCGCCGCCGCCGCCGAAGCCGACGAGGCTGCCGTGGCCGCCGCTGTCGCCGGCGCCGCCCGGCTGGCCGGGTGCCCCCGCCCCGCCGCCGCCGCCCTTGCCCCACAGGAATCCGCCGGGGCCGCCGGCCTGACCGGTCCCCGGCGCGCCATTGGCGCCGTGGCCGATCAAGGGGCGGTTGAACAACGCGTCGGTGGGCGCGTTGATCACGGCGAGAATGTCGTCCTCGAGGGGCTGCAGGGGATTGGCGTTCGCGGCCTCCGTCGCCGCATACGCACCTCCCGCCCCGGCCAGCGCCCGCACGAAGTCGTCGTGCAGCGTCATCGCCTGCGCGCTCAACGCGTGAAACTCTCGCGCATAACTTCCGAATAGCGCCGAAACGGCGGTCGACACCTCATCCCCGGCCGCGACCGCCAGCTGGGGGGTCCGCCCGGAAGCCGCCGCGGAAGCCTGCCGCAGCGCCGCACCGATCCCCGACAATTCCTGCGACGCGGCCGCCAGGGACTCCGGCGCTGCAACGACACATGACATCTCGCACCTCCACGGAACGCTGCGGGGCAACTGCGCTGGGGCGCGTCGGGGCGGTGTCGGAGCTACAGTGAATCCGCATCATGTCCGGGTGTGGGGTTGCTGCGGCCGGTGAATTCTTCCGGGCCGCCCGGGGCGCTCGCTTTTCAGCGTGCGCCGGTGAGCGGGCGCGGTTGATGGGGAATTCTCCCCATTTTCTCGGGCGCCCGACATGACCGCAGCACCTCAACGTCAGAGCGGGGCGCACCGCTTGTTGGAGCGCGAGGCGGTGCTGGGCGAGCTCGCTGCTCTGGCGCGCGGTGTGCGCGGTGGCGCGGGCCGGGTGGTGTTGCTGCGCGGCGAGGCCGGGGTCGGCAAGACCGCGGTGATCGGCCGGTTCACCGCCAGTCTCGATGACCAGGTACAGGTGCTGGCGGGCGGCTGCGACCCGCTCGCCACACCGCGACCGCTGGGTCCGCTGCTCGACGCGCTTGCCGGGCTGGGAGCCGCGGGCACGGCGCTCGGCGCCGCCATCGACGCCGGTGACACCGCCGCGCTGTATCGGCGGCTGCTGGCGCTGCTGCGCGACGGCCACCGCTGGGTATGGGTGATCGAGGACGCGCATTGGGCCGACGGCGCCACCCTGGACCTGTTGCGCTTCACGGCGCGACGCATCGCCTCGCTGCCGCTGCTGCTGGTGGTGACGTATCGCGACGACGAGCTCGATGCCCAGCACCCCCTGTCGGCGGCGCTCGGCGACG
Source organism: Mycobacterium terramassiliense (assembly GCF_900157385.1). Taxonomy (GTDB): domain Bacteria; phylum Actinomycetota; class Actinomycetes; order Mycobacteriales; family Mycobacteriaceae; genus Mycobacterium; species Mycobacterium terramassiliense. Next base: position 1,932,896 of record NZ_LT717701.1, on the reverse strand, counting down.
TGGCGAGTTGCGTGTCCGTCAGCCGCATCGGGTTGCGCCCACTGAGCCGCGATGCGGTGGCAGTGCTGGCGGCGGGCCGCGGCGTCAATGTCGACCAGTTGCACCACCTCACCGGCGGAAACCCGTTCTTCGTGACCGAGGTGTTAGCCGCCGGGCCCGCCGCGCTGGGCCGGAATGCGTTGCCGCGCAGTGTTTCTGAGGCGGTATGGGGGCGGCTGGCGCGGCTGTCCGCGGGCGCGCGGGAAACCGCGCAGGCGGTGGCGGTGTGTGGACCGCACGCCGATCCGGCACTGGTGCAGCAATTGTGTCCCGCCGCTGTCGCGGGTTTGGCCGAATGCCTGGATGCGGGCGTGCTGGTCGCCGAAGGTGATGCGGTCGGCTTTCGCCACGAGCTGGCCCGACGTTCCACGCTCGACCGGATCGCCGACTACCAGCGCAAAGCACTGCACACGCGCGCGCTGCGCGCGCTCGCCGAGCCGCCCGTGGACCCGAACACGTTGGCGGCGTTGGCGTTTCACGCCGACCAGGCTGGCGACAGCGAGGCCGCGGTCCGTCATGGGGTCGGCGCCGCCGAGCGCGCCGCCGGATTGGGCGCACACCGCCAAGCGGCGGAGCTGTACACGCTCGTGCTGCGCCACGCCGCCACCGTCCCTGCCGAACAGCGGGTCATTTGGATAGAGCAACACGCATCCTCAAGCTATTTGGGTGGGTTCGTGCAGGCCTGTGTGCGTTCGTATCGCGACGCCATAGCGCTGCGCCGGCAGCTGGGGGATCGCCTGGGCGAAGGCGATGACCTGCGCCGGCTCTCGCACGTGTTGAGCCGCGTCTCCGAGGCGAGGAAGGCAGGTCGAGACTCGTTGCTGCTGCTGGAGCAATGCGGGCCCACCCCCCAGCTGGCGGCGTCGCTGGCTCACATGGCCGAGCTCTCCATGATGGCCGACGATCCGGCATGCGACGAGTACGCCGCCCGCGCAATCACTTTGGGCAACCAACTGGACCTGCCGCCGGTGGTGATCAAGGCCAACTACTATGCGGCCCTGTTCAGGCTCCTGCGCACAGGCGCGGGATGGGACGAGCTCGAATCGGCGTGGCGGCAGGCGATCGACGGCTCAGAGCTCGCCGAACTCGCCGGGCTGATGGGTATGGGCTTGTGCTGGCAGTCGGCGCTGCACTACGAGCTTGATCGCGCCGAGGGATACATCGCCGAAACGACGGCGTTTTGCGCCGACCATGACCTGGGCACTTTCGAGCCGCTCGCGGTGGGGCCGGCGGCGCTGGTCGCGTTGCACCGCGGGGATTGGGCCCGTGCGACCACCTGCGCCGAAGATGTGCTGTCCCGACCCGCGATGGCCGCCCTCCATCGGCTTTTGCCGTTGACCGCCCTGGGGTTGATCCACGCCCGATGCGGCCGGCGACCGGTGTCCGCACTACTAGACGAGGCCCTGGCCACCGCCGAACGCGGCGACTTTTTTCGCCTGGGACCGGTCTGGCCGGCGCGTGCGGAGGCAGCCTGGCTGAGCGGGGACGACCATGCTGCCCGCGCCGAGGCGCTGGCAGGGCTGGCAACAGCCCCCGGCCACGCCAACCCCTGGCTGGTCGGGTCCCTCTGTCGCTGGGTGCATTTGGCGGGCGGTGAGCCGGCTGACGGCAGAAAGCTGAGCATGCCCTTCGCGTTGGAGGTCAGCGGTGACTGGCAGGGCGCCGCCACCGAATGGACGCGGCGCGGCTGCCCCTACGACGCGGCCATCGCCCAACTCGGCGGCGATGTCGCCGCGGTGGAAGCGGCGCTGGCCACCTTCCGCCGCCTCGGCGCCACCGCCGCGGGGCGCCGCGCCCGGCAACGCCTCACCGAACTGCGCGGGCGCACCCCCCGCACCCGCCGCACCGACATGCACGACGACCCCGACGGGCTCAGCCGCCGAGAACGCGAGGTGCTGACCCTGATCGCCGCCGGGCACAGCGACGCCGACATCGCCACCAAACTGTCGATCAGCCGCAAAACCGTTGGCCATCACGTGGAATCGATCCTGACCAAACTCGGCGTCGACAACCGCACCCAAGCGGCCGCCCATAGCCGAGAACGCCAGATCGGCGCCACGAACTGATCAATAGACCGACACCCCTGATGGATCAGCCAAAGCAGTGCACCCGCGGGTCGTTGCGGTTACTCGAATCCACCACCCGGCCGTCGCCCGTGGTGATCGCGCAGTTCAACTTGCTGACCCCAAGCAAGCTGGACGCCTGCACGATCCGGACGGCGCTCGGAGAGGTGAGGGCAAGGGTCAGCGTCCAGGGGACATCGATGTCGGGCTCCGTGCGCAGCCGGCCCGACGCGTCCACGTACTCCACCGTAATGCTGTCGCCGGGCGCCTTGGTGCCGGTCACCGAATAGGTGACTTGAACGGGACCGGACGGGGTTGCGGTCGCGATGGCCGCCGGCGGCGCCGCCGTGGACGCCACCCGCGGCGGCTCGAATCCGACCGGCGCGGTCGTGGTCGGCGACGGGGATCGCACCTCGGTAGTGGTCGGCGAGGCGCGGTGCACGAGGTAGCCGCCGATCCCGATTGCAGCCAGCACCGGGACCATCGCGGCCACCGCCGCCACCCTCGCCGGACGCCGTGGACGGCGCTCGGTTGAACGCTTGGGCAAGAGCCGCCACAGCAGGACACCGGCCGCGACAGCGGCGCACGACGCGATCCCGACGAGCAGGAACTGGAGCTCGAAGACCGAAAAATCGTTGGCGTGATACGAGCTGTTCCCGCTGACGCATCGGAAGCTCATGGTGATCCCCGACCCGCCCGACGGCGTGCCGTAGTGCTTGTTGTCGTTGGCAAGGTGATACCCGCTGCCGCACACGATCCCGCTCATCCACAACGCGCTCGACGGCTTCAAGGTCACCAATGCTGTTGTGGCGCATAGGCAGACGACGGCGGCAATGGGGAGGACAAACAGCAGTCCAAAGAAGATCCACGCGCGCCTGTCACCGCGCGCCGTCTCGTCTTGGGCAAGAGCGCGGCCGTGTTCTCGCGAGGCGTCCAATGGGAATGCCGGGTCCGAACCGGCGGCCGCCTTCGCATCGGCTGAGCGACGTTCGAGCTCGGCGATGCGTCTCTCGAGGTCGTCCTGGTGCATCATCGAATGTCCTCACCGGGAGGCTCACGGAACCCACAAAGGTGGCATGTTCGGCGGCGGTTGATATCCCGGGGGATTCGGCCCGTCCCAGATGTAGGGGGAACCAGAATTACCCTGCCCCGTCATCACGTAGTAGTAGGTGTGGCAGACAGACATATCCCATTTCACGCCACCTCCTGGAAGCGGTTGTCCCGGACACCATCGCAGGGGGCCGCCGACGGCTTCGGCGGTGCCTGCGGACAGCCCAGCGGCGGCTAGCGCGATGCCACCCGACATCAATGCCCCGACGGCGATCCGCTTCGGGGTGCGCCTCGTGTTCATGGCAGGTTCCTTTCGTGTCGAGAAGTCCCCTCCGTGACTCAGCGGCGGGCCGGGTGGGGAGGCATTCTGGCGGGCTCGGCGTTACAGTGATTCCGCATCATGTCCGGATGTGCGAATACCGTCGCCCCGGCGGCCTCTCCGGGCGCTCGCTATGAAGTGTGCGCCGGGAGCCGGGTGCGGTTGATGGGGAATTTTCCCCATTTTTCGGAGCACCCGAGATGACGACCACACCACGACGTCCGACGCCCGCGGAGCGCTTGCTGGAGCGCGAGACGGTGCTGGCCGAGTTGCGTGGACTGGTGCGGGGGGTGCGCCGCGGTGCGGGCCGGGTGGTGCTGCTGCGCGGGGAGGCCGGGGTCGGCAAAACCGCGGTGATCAACGCCTTTACAGCCGGGCTGGATGCACCGGTGCGCGTGCTGATCGGCGGCTGCGACCCGCTGGCGGCGCCGCGCCCGCTCGGCCCGGTGCTGGACGCCCTAACCGGGCTTGGAGCCGAAGCGGCCCGGGCGCTGGCCTCGGCGATCGATGCCGGCGACACGGCGGCGCTGTATCGGCGCCTGCTGGCGCTCCTGCACGACGGGCATCGCTGGGTCTGGATAATCGAGGACGCCCACTGGGCCGACGGGGCCACCCTGGACCTGCTGCGGTTCTTGGCGCGCCGCATCGGCTCGCTGCCGCTGCTGCTGGTGATGTCTTATCGCGACGACGAGCTGGACGCCCAGCATCCGCTGGCGGTTGCGCTCGGGGACGTGGCCAGCTGCGCGGCGCTGACCCGCATCGGGTTGGAACCGCTGAGCCGCGACGCCGTGGCGGTCTTGGCCGCCGGCAGCGGCCTCAACGCCGACTGGTTGCACGAACTCACCGGCGGCAACCCGTTCTTCGTCACCGAGGTGGTAGCCGTCGGCGTCGACGCGCTCGATCGTAAGGCGTTGCCGCGCAGCATTTCCGAGGCGGTTTGGGGGCGGCTCGCGCGCCTGTCGACCAACGCCCGCCGCGCCGCGCTGGCGGTGGCGGTGTGCGGACCGCGCGCCGAGCCGGCGCTGGTGGCCCACCTGTGCGAGGCCGCGGACGCCGCAGTGCTCGAATGCCTTGACGCGGGTGTGCTCATCGCCGACGGGGAAACGATCGGGTTCCGCCACGAGTTGGCCCGTCGCGCCACGCTCGAGCGCATCGACACCTATCACCTCAGGGCCCTGCATGCCCGGGCGCTGGCCGAACTGGCCAAACCACCCATTGATCCGAACGCGCTGGCGGCGTTGGCGTTTCATGCCGACCAGGCCGGTGACCGGGACGCCGCGATGCGTTATGGCATCGCCGCCGCCGAACGGGCCACCGCATTGGGAGCGCACCGCCAAGCCGCCGAACTCTATGCGCTGGCACTGCGCCACGCCGGCACGACGCCTACCGAGCAGAAGGTGATCTGGTTTGAGCAGCACGCGCTGGCCAGCTACCTGGGCGGCCTCAGCGGGGTGGCGTCCTGGCGTGAAGCGATCAAGCTGCGTCGCGCTCTGGGCGATCGATTGGCCGAATCCGAGGACCTGTGCTGGCTTTCCCACGAGCTGGTCCTGTCGGACCGCGTCAGCGAGTCCGATGAGGCCGCGATGGCGTCGCTGCGGCTGGTCCAAGACGCCGGGCCGTGCCCGCAGCTGGCCCAGTCCCTGCTGAACATGGCCGAATTGCGCGTCCTTGGTTGGGATCCCGCGATCGCCGATTTCGCGGACCGCGCGATCACCGTCGGTACCCAGATAGGTGACGACGCGGTCGTCATCCGGGCCCGCGGATCCGCCGCGCTGGCCCGGGTGGTGCGCACCGACGCCGGGTGGGAGGAGCTCGAGGCTGCGTGGCGGCAGGCGCTGGCCACCGACACCCGCGGCGAGAACGCCGGCAAGCTTGGGGCCGATATCTGCGCGGCCGCGGCGCTGCACTTCGACCTGGATCGGGCTGATCGCTACGTTGCGGAAACCCTTGAATATTGCCGTGAGCGTGACCTTTTCACGTTCGAGGCTTTTCTCATGGGCATCGCAGCGCTGGTCGCGCTGCACCGCGGCCAGTGGGCGCACGCCAGCGCGTGCGCCGAGGACGTGCTCACCCGCCCCGGACTGTCCAGCTTTCATCGGATCGCGCCCCGGCGCGTGCTCGCGCTGATCTGTGCGCGTCGTGGTGAGCAACCGAGCGCCGGACTGATCGATGAGATCGCCGACAGCTCCGAACTGCACCAGTCCCGTTTCTTTCCGGTGTGGGCCGCGCGCGCGGAGGCCGCTTGGCTGGCCGGGGACGACGACACCGCTCGCAGTGAGGCCCAGAGCGGGCTGGTAACCATGGGCTTCGACGGAAACCCTTGGCTCGCTGGGCAATTGCAGCGCTGGCTGCGCCTGCCCGCAAGCACCGCGGCACCGATGGCCATCACCGACCCGGTCAATCCGTTCCAGTCGGAAGTCACCGGCGACTGGCAGGGCGCCGCCGCCGAATGGACGCGCCGCGGCTGTCCCTACGAGGCGGCCATCGCCCAACTCGGCGGCGACAGCACCGCGGTGGAAACGGCCTTGGCCACCTTCCGCGGTCTCGGCGCCACCACCGCCGCCCGCCCTTCCGCGGTCTCGGCGCCACCACCGCCGCCCGCCGCGCCCGGCAGCGCCTCACCCAACTGCGCGGCCCCACCCCGCGCACCCGCCGCACCGACGTCCACGCTGACCCCGACGGGTTGAGCCGCCGCGAACGCGAAGTGCTGACCCTGGTCGCCGCCGGCCACAGCGATGCCGACATCGCCACCAAATTGTCCCTCAGCCCCAAGACCGTCGGCCACCACGTGGAATCGATCCTGGACAAGCTTGGCGCCGAAAACCGCACCCAGGCCGCCGTCCGGGCTCGGCCGTCCGAGCTGCCCGGCTAGCCCGATAAATGGGGAAAATTCCCCATCAACCTCGCCGGCTCACCGGCGCACACTTCACGGCAGGCGACCCGCTAGGTCGAACGCAACGTGGAGGAGGCGGCGATGTCGTTCGTCATTGCGGCACCGGAGTACTTAGCTTCGGCGGCAACGGATTTGGAGAACCTCGGCGCCACCCTCCACGCGGCCGATGTCGCCGCGGCGGGCCCGACGACGCAGTTGCTGGCGGCGGGCGCGGACGAGGTGTCGACGGCGGTCGCGGCGCTGTTCGGCGGCCATGCCCGGGCCTACCGGGCCCTCAGCGCTCAGGCCGCGGCGTTTCACGCCCAGTTTGTGCAGGCGTTGTCCGGCAGCGCCGCGGCCTATGCCGCCGCCGAGGCCGCCAACGCGTCGCCGCTGCAGCTGCTGGAAGCCGTGATCAACGCGCCCACCGAGGCGGCACTCGGTCGCCCGCTCATCGGTGACGGCGCGAACGGGGCGTCGGGTACCGGCGCGAACGGCGGAGCCGGCGGGATCCTGTGGGGCAACGGCGGGGCCGGTGGGTCCGGCGCGGCCGGACAGGCCGGCGGCCATGGCGGTTCGGCAGGCCTGATCGGTACCGGCGGGACCGGCGGGCTCGGTGGCGCCGGCGCGCCCGGCGGCACCGGCGGCACCGGCGGCTTGTTGTATGGCAACGGCGGTGTCGGCGGGCAGGGCGGGGCGGCCCTCGCGGGCATCAACGGCGGCCTTCCCGGTCACGGCGGCACCGGTGGCAACGCCTTCCTGCTCGGAAACGGCGGCGCCGGCGGGCCTGGCGGCACCGGCCTCGTCGGGGCCAACGGCGTCAACCCGACCATCAGTGGTCAGGCGGGCACCGGGACCGCCGGATCCCCCGCGTCCGCGACCAACGCCGATGTCACGGCCGCCAACGGGGGCGTCGGAGCGGATGGCGGACTGGGCGTGACCGGCGGCACCGGCGGAGCCGGCGGGACGGTGGATCTGAGCGGCTCCGGGACCGCCGCCGGCGGCAATGGTGGCACCGGCGGTGCCGGTGGCAATGGGGGCGCCGGCGGCCACGGCGGCGGCGCCTTCGGATCGATCGGCTCCCCCGTGGGCTCCATCGCTGGGGGTAACGGCGGCAACGGGACTATCGGGGCAGCGCCCGGCGGTGCCGGCGGCGCCGGTGGGCAGGGCGGGCAGGCGATACAGGGCGTTGGCGGAATCGGCGGTGCGGGCGGGGGCGGTGGCGCAGGCGGCACCGCCTCGGGTGCCGGCAGTTTTAACATCGGCAACGAAGCCGGCAACGGCGCCGACGGCGGCGCCGGCGGCAACGGGGGCGACGGAGGCGGCAGCGGTCTCGGTGGCGCCGGGGGCTCAGGCGGACTTCTGATCGGGCAGGTGGGCATCAGCGGCGCCGCTGGCCCGGGTGGGCTAGGCGGCCCCGGCAGCGGCGGTGGTGCGCTGGGCACCGGCGGCGCCGGCGGCATCGGGTCGGGGCCCGGGTCGAGCGACGGCCTGAACGGCGCCAACGGGACAAACGGCGCCCACGGGACGTCCGGCCAGAACGGTTAAAGCTACGCCGACTTGGCCGGCTCGCCGTGCTGCGGGTGCGCGGCCAGGTAGTCCCGCAGCGCCTGGCGCCCGCGATGGATGCGGCTGCGCACGGTGCCCAGCTTCACGCCGAGCGTGGCGCCGATCTCCTCGTAGGACAGGCCCTCGATGTCACACAAGACGACCGCGGCGCGAAACTCCGGCGGCAGCGAGTCCAGCGCGGCCTGCAGGTCGGGCCCCAGCCGCGAGTCGTGGTAGATCTGCTCGGGGTTGGGTTCGTCGGCGGGCACCCGGTCGTAATCCTCGGGCAGCGCCTCCATGCGGATGCGGGCGCGCCGGCGCACCATGTCGAGAAACAGGTTGGTGGTGATGCGGTGCAGCCAGCCCTCGAAGGTCCCGGGCTGGTAATTCTGGACCGAGCGGAACACCCGGATGAAGGTCTCCTGGGTCAGGTCCTCGGCGTCCTGCTGGTTGCCGGACAGGCGGTAGGCCAGCCGGTACACCCGGTCGGCGTGCTGGCGCACCAGCTCGTCCCACGACGGCATCGTCGCCTTGTCCCCGGTCGCGTCGAACACCGCGGTGCCCTGCAGCGCGTCCGTCGTCTCCACCCATCCGTCGTCCCGGCAGTCCTGGGCATGCGACATCGTGCTCGGGCTCAAAAGCGCTGTGATGATTGAATCCTCCGGATTTTCCCTGCCGCAGAAACCTGGCAGCAGCTCTTCGCCCGCGTCAACGCGGAGCTGCAATCGTGTATTCCCACTCCGGCGAGAACTATTCCCGGTCCCCCGCACACCCCGTTCCATAGGGATACCGTCGCCCATCGGCGTATGCACGACATAGGAGCAATCTGAGGTTTGGCTGAGAAACCAGATCGTTACCTGCGCTGAACAGCGCGAACCGTGGCCCGTGAGTTGCGTCGCCCCGGGCGTGTCGGCACGGACCGAATCAGGCGCGCCTGCCCGGCCGCGCGGCGATTTGGAATACGCTGCGGGCATGGACGGCACCGACGCAGCACCCCCTGGCCAGACGGCCACCAGTCGAGCCGAGTCACTCTGCGCGCACGCCGAGGCGTCGATCTCGGAGGACGCGCTGCTGGCGGCGGCCCGCGAACGCGCCGTGGAGATCGGCGCCGGGGCGGTGACGCCGGCGGTCGGGGCACTGTTGAGCCTGCTGGCCAAGCTCAGCGGCGGCAAGGCCGTCGCCGAGGTGGGCACCGGCGCCGGGGTCAGCGGGCTCTGGTTGCTGTCGGGCATGAGCGACGACGGCGTCTTGACCACGATCGACATCGAGCCGGAGTACCTGCGGCTCGCCAAGCAGTCCTTCTCCGACGCCGGCATCGGCCCCTCGCGCACCCGGCTGATCAGCGGGCGCGCCCAGGAGGTGCTCACCCGCCTCGCCGACGAGTCCTACGACCTGGTTTTCATCGACGCCGACCCGATCGACCAGCCCGACTACGTCGTCGAGGGGGTGCGGCTGTTGCGATCCGGGGGTGTCATCGTGGTGCACCGCGCGGCGCTGGGCGGCCGGGCGGGCGATCCCGCCGCGCGTGACGCCGAGGTGACCGCGGTACGAGAGGCGGCCCGCCTCATCGCCGAGGACGAGCGGCTCACCCCGGCGCTGGTGCCGCTCGGCGACGGGCTGCTGGCCGCGGTGCGGGACTGACCCACCAAACATTTACGGATTACTGACGGGGCGGCCCCTTGACCGTCGGCTGAACACTTGTTTAACGTACTGAACATGCGTTCAGCCGACCTGACCGCGGCCGCCCGGATCCGCGACGCCGCCATCGAGCAGTTCGGCGAGCGCGGGTTCGGCGTCGGGCTGCGCACGATCGCCGACGCGGCGGGGGTGAGTGCCGCGCTGGTCATCCACCACTTCGGCTCCAAGGAAGGCCTGCGCAAGGCCTGCGACGACTACGTCGCCGAAGAGATCCGCAGCACCAAATCGGAGGCGATGCGGTCCAACGACCCCGCCACCTGGTTCGCGCAGCTCGCCGAGATCGAGGAGTTTGCACCGCTGACGGCCTACGTGGTGCGCAGCATGCAGACCGGTGGCGACTTGGCGAAGATGTTGTGGCAGAGGATGATTGCCAATGCCGAAGAGTATATGGAAGAGGGCGTGCGGGCCGGGACGATCAAGCCCAGCCGTGACCCGAAGGCCAGGGCCAAATATCTCGGCATCACCGGGGGCGGCAGCCTCCTGCTCTACATTCAAATGCACGAAACGCCAACGGATTTGCGTGCGGTTCTGCGCGACTATGCCAGGGAGATGATCCTGCCCGCCCTCGAGATCTACAGCGAGGGTCTGATGGTCGACCGCACCATGTACGACGCATTTCTGGCCGCCGAAGATCAAGGAGGATCCCATGCCAGCTGACAACGTCGCACCCATCGAAATCCGGGGACTGACCAAGAATTTCGGCGCGGTGCGCGCCCTGGACGGCCTGGATTTGACGGTGCGCGAGGGCGAGGTGCACGGGTTCCTCGGGCCGAACGGGGCCGGCAAGTCGACCACCATCCGCGTCCTGCTGGGCCTGGTGAGGGCCGACGGCGGAACCGTCCGGTTGCTGGGCGGCGATCCGTGGACCGACGCGGTCGCCCTGCACCGCCACATCGCCTACGTGCCGGGCGATGTGACCCTGTGGCCGTCGCTGACCGGCGGCGAGACCATCGACCTGCTGGCTCGCATGCGCGGTGGCATCGACGAACGGCGGCGCGCCGAGCTGATCGAGCGCTTCGACCTCGACCCGCACAAGAAGGCGCGCACCTACTCGAAGGGCAACCGGCAAAAGGTGTCCCTGATTTCCGCGTTCAGCTCGCACGCACGGCTCCTGCTGCTGGACGAGCCGAGCAGCGGCCTGGACCCGTTGATGGAGAACATCTTTCAGCAGTGCGTCGGTGAGGCGCGCGACCGCGGCACGACGGTCCTGCTGTCCAGTCACATCCTGGCCGAGACGGAAGCCCTGTGCGAAAAGGTGACCATCATCCGCGCCGGCAAGACCGTCGAAAGCGGCACGCTGGAGTCGATGCGGCACCTCAGCCGCACCTCGATCAAGGCCGAAATGATCGGCGACCCGGGCGATATCACCCGCATCCGGGGCGTCGAGGACGTCAGCATCGACGGCAACACGCTGCGCGCCCAGGTGGACAGCGAAAGCCTGGGCGAACTCATCCGGGCGCTCGGGGACGCCGGGGTGCGCAGCCTGGTCAGCCAGCCCCCGACCCTGGAGGAACTCTTCCTGCGCCACTACAACACCACAGACAAGGTCTCGGCATGAGCACCGCGACGTTGGAGCGGCCGCGCCCGGCACAGCCGGCGGGGCGGGCCGCCTCGAACTTCTCCGGCACGCCGGGCATGCTGCGCCTCTACCTACGCCGCGACCGGGTTTCGTTGCCGCTGTGGGTGCTGCTGCTGTCGGTGCCGCTCGCCACCGTGTACGTCGGCAGCATCGAAAAGGTCTACCCCACCCAGGCCGACCGCGCCGGCTTCGCGGCCTCCATCATGGCCAGCCCGGCCCAGCGCGCGCTCTACGGCCAGGTCTACAACGACAGCCTTGGGGCCGTTGGCATTTGGAAGGCCGGCATGTTTCACCTGCTGATCGCGGTGGCCGTCATCCTCACCGTGATCCGGCACACCCGCGCCGACGAGGAGACCGGCCGCACCGAGCTGGTGGACTCGACCGCGATCGGCCGGTACGCCAGCCTGAGCGCGGCGCTGCTGTTGTCGTTCGGGGCGTCGGTCGCCACCGGCGCGATCGGGGCGGCCGGATTGCTCAGCACCGACGTCCCGGCGGGCGGGTCGCTGGCGTTCGGGGCGGCGCTGGCCTGCTCCGGTCTGGTCTTCACCGCGGTGGCCGCGGTGACCGCCCAGCTGTCGCCGAGCGCCCGGTTCGCCCGCGGCGCCGCGTTCGCCGTGCTGGGGACGGCGTTCACGCTGCGCGCCGTCGGCGACGCGGGCGGCGGTGGGCTGTCGTGGCTGTCGCCGCTGGGGTGGTCGCTGCAGGTAAGGCCGTACGCCGGGGACCGCTGGTGGGTTCTGCTGCTGCACCTGGTGACGACGGCGGCGCTCACCCTGGTGGCCTATCGGCTGCTCGCCGGCCGCGATGTGGGCGCCGGACTCATCGCCGAACGCGCCGGCCCCGCTACCGCCGGGACGGGCCTGCGCGGCGTCGACGGCCTGACGTGGCGGCTCGATCGCGGAGCGCTGCTGCTGTGGACGGTGGGCCTGTGCCTGTATGGGCTGCTGATGGGCAGCGTGGTGCACGGAATCGGCGACCAGCTGGGCGGCAGCACGGTCGTGCGTGACATCGTCGCGCGGATGGGCGGCACCTCCGCGCTGGAGGAGGCCTTCATCGCCGTGGCCTACGCCATGATGGGCATGGTCGCCGCGGCGTTCGCCATCTCGCTCAGCCTGCGGTTGCACCAAGAGGAGTCCGGCCAGCGCGCCGAGACGGCGCTCGCCGGCGCGGTCTCCCGGACTCATTGGCTGGCAAGCCATTTGGTCGCTGCACTGGCCGGGTCCGCGGCCGCGATGCTGGTCAGCGGCGTGGCCGGCGGCCTCGTCTACGGCATCGCGGCCGGCGACGTCGGCGGCAAGCTCGCCGTCGTCGTCGGCACCGCGGCCGTCCAGCTGCCCGCCGTCTGGCTGCTCGCCGCCGTCACGGTCGCGGTGTTCGGTCTGGCACCGCGGTTCACGCCGGTGGCGTGGGGCGTGCTGGTCGGGTTCGTCGCCGTGTACCTGATCGGCGAGTTGGCCCGGTTCCCGCAGTGGTTGCTCGACCTGGAACCGTTCGCGCACACCCCGCGGGTGGGGGCCGATTTCACCGCCGTGCCGCTGCTGTGGCTGCTGGCCATCGATGCGACACTGATCACCTTGGGCGCCATGGCTTTTCGGCGTCGCGATCTACGTTGCTAGGGAGGGCACGATCATGAAAACCGCTGTTCGGCTGACGGCATCCTCGGTGTTCGGGACCATCGCGGTCGGCCTCATCCTGTTCGGACCGGCCGGAACGCTGCACTATTGGCAGGCGTGGGCTTTTCTCGCCGTGTTCACCGCGGCGTCGCTCGGCCCCACGATCTATTTGGCGCGGAACAACCCGGCGGCCCTGCAGCGCCGCATGCACGCCGGGCCGCGGGCCGAGCCGCGGACCGCCCAAAAGGTCATCATCACAAGCTCATTCGTGATTCTCTTCGCGATGATGGCGTTCAGCGCCCTCGACCATCGCATGGGTTGGTCGACGGTGCCGCCGTGGCTATCAGTGCTCGGCGACGTCCTGGTGGCGACCGGGCTGGGCCTGGCGATGCTGGTGATCATCCAGAACAGCTATGCGGCGGCCACCGTCACGGTGGAGACGGGCCAGACGGTGGCCTCCGGTGGCGTCTACAAGTTCGTCCGGCATCCGATGTACGTCGGAAACGTGATCATGATGGTCGGCATGCCCCTGGCGCTCGGCTCTTACTGGGGTCTGCTCTTGGTGGTCCCGGGCATCGCGGTGCTCGTCTTCCGCATCCTCGACGAGGAGAAGCTGCTCATCCAGGACCTGCCGGGGTATCGGGAATACGCGCAGCATGTGCGCTACCGGCTGGTGCCCAGCGTGTGGTAGCGGCCGGGCGGCTGCGCCTAAGGTATTGGCGTGGAGCGAAATTCGTCACCGGCCCTGGACCGTCCGTGGCGGCGCCCCGGAGCCCTCCGGTATGCGCTGGTTCGGCTTCGCGGTATCGCCAAACCCCCGATCACGGTCACCGATCCGCCCGACCTGCTCGTCGAGCGTGACGTCGCCGTCTCGACCCGCGACGGGACGGTGTTGCGCATCAACGTCCACCGGCAACCCGACGACGGCCCGCGGCCGGTCATCCTGAGCATCCACCCCTACGGCAAGGACAACCTGCCGAGGCGGCGGGGTAACAGGTGGACCTTCTCGGTGCAATACCGGGTGTTGCGCCAGCCGCAACCGGTGAGTTTCTCGGCGCTGACCGGTTGGGAGGCGCCGGACCCGGCGTGGTGGACGGCGCGGGACTTCGCCGTGGTCAACGCCGACGCGCGCGGCTGCGGCCACTCCGACGGCACCGGAAAACTGCTGTCGCGCAAGGAGGCCGAGGACACCTACGACCTGGTGCAGTGGATCGCCGGGCAGCCGTGGTGCGACGGCCGCGTCGTCATGCTCGGGGTCTCCTACCTCGCGATCAGCCAGTACGCCGTGGCGGCCCTGCAGCCGCCGGCGCTGCGGGCGATCTGCCCGTGGGAGGGCTTCACCGACGCGTATCGCGACCTGACCTTCCCCGGCGGCGTGCGTGAATCGGGCTTCACCCGGATGTGGTCGCGCAACCTGCGCCGCGACACGCGGCAGGCCTACGACCTGGAGGGCATGCAGGACGCCCACCCGTTGCGCGACGACTTCTGGCGCTCGGTGGTGCCCGACCTGTCCGCGATCACGGTGCCCATGCTGGTCTGTGGCAGCTTCTCCGACAACAACCTGCACAGCCGCGGCTCGGTCCGGGCCTTCACCCGCGCCGGCTCCGCGCACGCCCGCCTCTACACCCACCGGGGCGGCAAATGGGCGACCTTCTACTCCGAAGCGGCGCTGGGAGAGCAGCTCGATTTCTTCCGGGGGGTGCTGGATGGCGCGGACCGTTCCCGCAGCGTCCGCCTCGAGGTGCGCGAGGACCGCGACACCGTGGCCGCGGTGCGCGAGGAGGCGGACTGGCCGTTGCCCCGAACCCGTTGGCGGCCGCTATATTTGGGTGGCACCGGGACGCTGGCGCCGGAACGGCCGGCCGGGGCTGGCAGCATCGCATTCCAAACGCGTTCCCGCGCAGCGGCGTTCAGCTGGACGGTCCCGGCGGACATCGAGCTGACCGGGCCGATGGCCGCCCGGTTGTGGGTCTCGCTGGACGGCTGCGACGACGCCAACCTGTTCGTCGGCGTGGAGAAGTGGCGTGCGGGCCGGTTCGTCGCCTTCGAGGGGTCCTACGGTTACGGCCGCGACCGGGTCACCACCGGGTGGCAGCGGGTCGCGCTGCGGGCGCTGGACCCCGAACTGTCGCGGCCGTGGGAGCCCGTCGCGGCCTGCGCGCAGCCGCTGCCCGTCCCCGCCGGCGAGGTGGTCGCGGTCGACGTCGCGCTGGGCCCGTCGGCGACGCTGTTTCGCGCCGGCGAGCAGCTACGGCTGGTGGTCGCCGGGCGGTGGCTGTGCCCGACCAATCCGCTGGTCGGTCAGATGCCCGCGGCCTACGCGGACTCACCCCGCGGCCGCGTAACCCTGCATTGGGGCCCACGCCACGACGCGCATTTGCTGGTCCCGGAGGTCCCGGGTTAGATCCAGACGCCTTTGCCGACCGCGACCACGCCGCCGGCGCTGATCGCGAAGCGCTCGCGGTCCTTCTCCAGATCGACCCCGACCATCTCCCCGGGCCCGACGACGACGTTCTTGTCCAGGATCGCGTGGCGCACCACCGCGCCGCGGCCGACGCGGGCGCCCGGCATGATCACGCTGCCCTCCACGATCGCGCCGTCGTCGACCACGACGTTCGACGACAGCACGGAGTTGCGCACCGAGGCCGCCGAAATGATGCTGCCGGCGCCCACCACCGACTCCTGCGCCGAGCCGCCGTTGACGAACTTGGCCGGCGCCAGGTTCTCCGACTCCCCGCGAATCGGCCAGCGCTTGTTGTAGAGGTTGAACACCGGGTGCACCGAGACCAGATCCATGTGTGCGTCGTAGAAGGCGTCCAGCGTCCCGACGTCGCGCCAGTAGCCCCGGTCGCGGTCGGTGGCCCCGGGCACCTCGTTGTCGGAGAAGTCGTACACCGCGGCCATCCCGTCCTCCACCAACCGCGGGATGATGTCACCGCCCATGTCGTGATCGGAATGGTCGTCGTCGGCGTCGGCGCGGATCGCGTCGATCAGCACCTTGGTGGTGAAGATGTAGTTGCCCATCGACACGTACGTCGACGAGGGGTCACCGGGGGTGCCCGGCGGATCCAGCGGCTTTTCCACGAAGGCGCGGATGCGGCCGGAGTCGTCGGCGTCGATGCAGCCGAAGGCGGACGCCTCGCTGCGGGGCACCTTGATGCCGGCCACGGTCGCGCCGGCCCCGCTGTCGATGTGGAACCCGACCATCTGCTCGGGGTCCATCCGGTACACGTGGTCGGCGCCGAAAACGACTATGTAATCGGGGTCTTCGTCGTAGATCAGGTTGAGCGACTGGTAGATCGCGTCGGCGGAGCCGGTATACCAGCGTGGGCCGAGGCGCTGCTGCGCGGGCACCGGCGTGATGTACTCGCCGGCCAGGCCGGACAAGCGCCAGTTCTGCGAAATGTGACGGTCGAGTGAATGCGACTTGTATTGGGTGAGAACGCAGATCCTCAGGTAGCGGGCGTTGACCAGGTTGGAGAGCACGAAGTCGATCAGCCGGTAGGCGCCACCGAAGGGAACCGCGGGCTTGGCCCGGTCCGCGGTCAGCGGATACAACCGCTTGCCCTCACCCCCGGCCAGGACAATGCCCAGCACGTGTGGCGCTTCCCTCATGGCTCCCAAACTATCGGCCGCCGCCAACCGCTGCCAGGGGGAATCCCGGTGGCCGCCGTTCTGACGGACTGCCTGTCAAGGTATTTGGCTTAGTTCTCACCACGTTTCACAACCCGATACCGTCCATTATTGCGCAGTCTCACTCGCGGCCCGCATCGTCACGGACCGAAAACCGGATTCTCCGAATTTCTCGGCGGCCCGACTCGCGGACGGCGTCCCCGCCGAACTACCGTGCGGAGTATGCGGGTGGCGATGATGACTCGGGAGTACCCACCGGAGGTCTACGGCGGGGCCGGGGTACACGTCACCGAACTCGTCGCGCAGCTGCGGCGGCTGTGCGCGGTCGACGTGCACTGCATCGGCGCGCCCCGTCCGGATGCCTTCGCGCAGCAACCCGACCCGCGCATCCACGGCGCCAACCCCGCGCTGTCAACCCTGTCCGCGGACCTGATGATGGCCAACGCCGCGTCGGCGGCCACGGTCGTGCATTCGCACACCTGGTACGCGGGCCTGGCCGGGCACCTGACCGCGTTGCTCTACGACATCCCGCACGTCCTGACCGCGCATTCGCTCGAACCGCTGCGGCCGTGGAAGGCCGAGCAGCTCGGCGGCGGCTACCGCGTGTCGACGTGGGTGGAACGGACCGCGGTGCTGGCCGCCGACGCCGTCATCGCGGTCAGCGCGGCGATGCGCGAAGACATCCTGCGCGTCTACCCCACGCTGGATCCGAGCCTGGTGCACGTCATCCGCAACGGCGTCGACACCAACGTGTGGCAGCCCGCCGGCCCGGTGCAAACCGGTTCCGTGCTGGCCGAACTCGGCGTGGCCCCGGGCCGGCCGATGGTCGCGTTCGTCGGGCGCATCACCCGTCAGAAGGGCGTCGCCCACCTGATCGCGGCCGCGCACCGGTTCGCCCCCGGGGTGCAGGTGGTGCTGTGCGCCGGCGCTCCCGACACCCCGGAGCTGGCCGAGGAGATTCGGGCCGCGGTGGCCGAGCTGGCCCGCCAACGGGGTGGGGTGTTCTGGATCAGGGAGATGCTGCCGATCGGGGAGTTGCGGGAAATACTTTCGGCGGCAACGGTTTTCGTCTGCCCATCAGTGTATGAGCCGCTGGGGATCGTCAACCTCGAGGCGATGGCGTGCGCCACGGCCGTGGTGGCCTCCGACGTCGGCGGGATACCCGAGGTGGTCAGGGACGGGAGCACCGGGTCGCTGGTGCATTACGATGCCGATGACCCGGCCGGCTTCCGGGCGGGACTGGCCGAAGCGGTGAACGAACTCGTCGCCGACCCCGATAAGGCTAAGCGCTATGGCGAGGCGGGACGCCAGCGCTGCATCGAGGACTTCTCCTGGGCCCACGCGGCCGAGCAGACGCTGGAGATCTACCGGAAGGTGTCGGCGTAAGCCGGCTCAGCTGGTAACGCCCTTGAGCTCGTCACCGAGGGCGGCGGCTTCGTCGGGCGTCAGCTCGACGACCAGTCGACCGCCTCCCTCGAGCGGTACTCGCATAACGATGCCGCGCCCCTCCTTGGTCGCTTCCAAAGGACCGTCTCCGGTACGGGGCTTCATCGCCGCCATCGAGTGCTCCCTCCAGATTCGAGCTGGCCCGGCGTCGCGGACCTGGTCGGCGTCGAGCATGCCCCGCCAGTGGAATTCCAGCCATACCCGACATTGGACTGCCAAATCACCCCCCCATTGTTCCCTATCCGGCGCGGCAGTTACACCAAGACCCGCTTCTGACGCCTCATTGGGCCCTCAACGTGCGTTTGCCGGCACCCAGCAACCGCGAATATGGTCGTCGACCATGCCGGTCGCCTGCATCAGCGCGTAGGCGGTGGTCGGCCCGACGAAGCGGAACCCGCGACGCTTCAGCTCGGCGGCCATCGCCTTCGACTCGGCGCTGGCCGAGGGAATTTCGGAGCCGTCGGCGGGCCGCGGCCGCGGCGCCGGCGCGAACGACCACAGCAGCTTGGACAGGTCCTCGGCGGAACCCAGCTCGGCGGCGGCGCGCGCGTTGCCGATGGTCGCGTCGATCTTGGCCCGGTTGCGGACGATGCCCGTGTCGGCCATCAGCCGCTGCACGTCGGCATCGCTGTAGCCGGCGACCGTCTCGATGTCGAACCCGTCGAAGGCGCGCCGGAAGTTCTCCCGCTTGCGCAGGATGATCAGCCACGACAGGCCGCTCTGGAAGGCCTCGAGGCTCATCCGCTCGAACAGCGCCACCCCGTCGTGCAACGCCCGGCCCCATTCCCGGTCGTGGTAGTCGCGGTACATCTCGAAGTCCGGCCCGGGACGAACGGTCGCCCAGCCGCACCGCACCAGTCCGTCATCGCTCACATTGATTCCTGACGGTCCTCGCCGCTTGCGGGTTCCACGGAATCGGGCTCGCCCTCGGTCTCATTGTTGGTCTCGTTGTCGGCGGCCGGCGGGGCGTGCACCGCCGCCAGCTGGCCGCGCAGCGCCTCGAGCTCGCGGGCGAGCCGGTCCAGCACCCAGTCCACCTCGCTGGTCTTGTATCCGCGCAGCACCTGGGTGAACTTGACGGCATCGACGTCGGCTCCGGTGACGCCGTAGGCGGGCAGCACGGTCGCCGTCGTCCCCCGCGGCAGGGGCGGCAGCTGCTCGCCGCGGCCGAACAGCAGGCTGGCCGCGCCGAACAGCACGATCGCCACCAGGACGAGCACCACCAGGTACAGCAACACCAACGCCACGCGTTCGATATTGCCCTATCCCGCCGACATCCCGGCGCGCGTGGGCCCTAGCGCGGCCGCAGTCCCTGGATCGGCGGCCGGTCCTCCAGCGACACCGGCGCGGTATGCGCGGTGTAGCGGTAACCGTCGGCGCCGTCGGCGAAAAACTGGGTCAAGCCCACCCCGGAGTCGGGGATCCCGCAGCGCGAGAGCAGGGTCGCGATGACCTGGCGGCTCATCACGCCCAACTCGGGCAGCGGCCGGTTGCGGTGCGCCCGCACGCCGAGGTTGACCTGGGCGATCGCGTCCAGCCCCAACCGGTCGAAGGTGTCCACCAGGACGCCGATCTCCACGCCGTAGCCCGGCGCGAACGGCAGCGATGTCAGCAGTTCCCGGCTGGCGGCGTACTCGCCGCCGAGCGGCTGCAGGATGCACCCCAGCTCCGGGCGCAGCGCGGCCAGCAACGGCCGGGCCACCAGCTCGGTGACCCGTCCGCCACCCGCGTCGGCACCGCCCAGCGGCCGCCGATAGAAGCTCTTCACCAGGTGAATCCCGTCGCCGGCGAGCAGCGGGGCCACCAGCCACGGCACGAACATCGGGTGCGGATCGATCAGGTCGGAGTCGACGAACACCACGATGTCGCCGCTGGTGGCCGCGAGCGAACGCCACAGCACCTCGCCCTTGCCGGGCCGGACGGGCACCCCGGGGAGCGCCTGCTCGCGGCTGACGACCCGGGCGCCCGCCGCGATCGCGCGGATCTCGGTGTCGTCGGTGGAGCCGGAGTCCAGCACGATCAGCTCGTCGACCAGGCCGTCCACCAGCGGCGAGATGCTGTCGATCACCGAGGAGACGGTGGCTTCCTCGTTGAGGGCGGGCAGCACCACCGAGATGGTCCGCCCGCCCTTCGCGTCTTCCAGTTCGCCGACCGTCCAGGCGGGCCGGTTCCAATTGCGGTCGGACAGCCAGGCGTCGCCGGGCCGCGAGGCGAGCACCCCCTCGCTGGCTAGGTCCACCAGCTCCGTCATGCGAGCCCCCTCACCGTGCGCGCCGGCGGCCGAGTCCCCTGGATCGAGGACACCATCTCGAGCACCCGCCGGGTGGCCGCGACCTGGTGCACCCGAAACATCCGGACGCCGGCCGCCGCCGCGAGCGCGGTGGCCGCCAGCGTTCCCTCCAGCCGTTCGGTCAGTTCCACACCCAGAGTCTCCCCGACGAAGTCCTTGTTGCTCAAAGCGAGCAGGACGGGCCATCCCGTCTTAACCAGATCGCCCACGTGGCGCAACAAAACCAGCCCATGGAAGGTGTTCTTGCCGAAATCATGGGCCGGGTCGATCAGCACCCGGTCGCGAGACACCCCGGCGGCCACCGCCCGGTCCGCGGCCGCGGTCACCCGGCGGATGACGTCGTCGACCACCCCCCGCGTGCTCGTCCCGTAGCTCACCCGGAACGGCCGGGTGCGCGGCAGCGCCCCACCGGTGTGCGAGCACACCAGGCCCGCCCCGAACTCGGCGGCCACCTCGGGCAGGGCGGGGTCGATGCCGCCCCAGGTGTCGTTGATCAGGTCGGCCCCCGCGGCGCAGGCCACCCGGGCCACCCCGGAACGCCAGGTGTCGACGCTGATCAGCTGGTCGGGGTGGGCGCCGCGCAGCCATTCGATGAACGGCACCAACCGGGCGATCTCGGTGGCCTCGTCGACGCTGTCGCCCGGGCCCGCCTTGACCCCGCCGACGTCGATGACGTCGGCGCCGTCGGCGATGGCCGCGTGCGCGGCGTCGCGAGCTGCGCCGTCGCTGAACGTCGCACCCCGGTCGTAGAACGAATCCGGGGTGCGGTTGACGATCGCCATGATCAGCGCGCGATCGCCGGCGACGGGCCGGCCGCAGAGGGTCTGCACGCCTACATGGTGCCTGGCCCTGCCGGCGACTGCGCGACCAGCCGCGGATCGGACGCGGGGAGTGCGGCCGGTGCGATCGGCGCCGCCGAACAAAATGGGGAAAATTCCCCATCAACCGTCCCCGTCTGCGCGCGCACACTTCGAAGCAAATGCCCTTGATCGACGGAGGCGGCGATGTCGTATGTGATTGCGGCGCCGGACATGATGAGCGCTGAGGCAATAAATTTGCAGCGCCTCGGCTCGGCGGTCAGCGCCGCGAACGCGGCGGCGGCGGGACCGACGACCGCGGTCCTGGCCGCGGCCGAAGACGAGGTGTCGGCGGCGGTGGCGTCGCTGTTTTCCGGGCATGGGCGGGCGTTTCAACAGCTCGCCGCGCAGGCGGCGGCGTTTCACGCCGAGTTCGTGCAGCGCATGACCGCTGGCGGCGGCGCCTATGCGGCCACCGAGGCAGCGAACGCCTCCCCGCTGGAGGCCGTCTGGCAGCCCGTGCGGGGCGCAATCAACCTTCCGACGGAGTTGTTGCTGGGCACCCCGTTGATCGGCAAGGGCATCAACGGTGCCCCCGGCACCGGGCAGAACGGCGGACCGGGCGGCCTGCTGTTCGGCCCCGGCGGCGACGGCGGGTCCGGGGCGCCCGGCCAACCCGGCGGCCGCGGCGGCAACGCCTGGTTCTTCGGCAGCGGCGGCCGGGGCGGCGCCGGCGGGATGGGCATCACCGGCACGGCGGGCGACGCGACCCAGAGCACCAATGGCGGCCTCGGCGGTAACGCTGGGATGGGCGGGGCCGGCGGCAACGGCGGGTTGATCTTTGGCAACGGCGGCACCGGCGGTATCGGCGGTATCGGCGGGACCGGCGGGCACGGCGGCGACGGCCCAGACGGCGCGTTCGGCGGCCCAGTCAACGCCTTCAGCGGCACCGACGGTGGCCAGGGCGGCAACGGCGGCGCCGGTGGGGTCGGCGGCCAAGCCGAGGGATTGTCGGGATTGTTCGGCGGCCACGCGGGTGCCAACGGCAACGGCGGCGCCGGCGGCAACGGCGGCCAGGGCGGCCAGGGCGGTGGCGGCGCCTTCGACGACGGCAGCGCCAACGGCGCTGGCAACGGCGGCAACGGCGGCGCCGCCGGCCTGGGTGGCGGCGCCGGCGGCCCCGGCGGCATCGCTGGCGCCGCCGGCACGGGCGGCAACGGCGGCGACGGCGGACCCGGCGGCAATAGCACCTTCGGCCTCGACGGTCCCGGCCATGGCGGCAACGGCGGCAACGGCGGCGCCAGCACCGGGACCGGCGGCAACGGCGGCCACGGCGGTATCGGCGGGAGCGGCAGCTTCAGCGCCACCGTCAGCAACCCCACCGGCTTGGTGACACCGGCGGTGGGGCCGAGTCCTTCGGCATCGGCCACAGCAGCGCCGATGCTATCGCCAGCGGCGGCACCGGTGGTGGTGGCGGCGGCCCCGCCGGTGTCACCGGTGCCACTGGCGGTCCCGGTGGTGGTGGCGGCGGCGGCGCCATCGCCACCGTCGGTACCAACACCGTCAACGTCGGTCACGAGGACGGCTCCAGCGCGGTCGGCACCGGTGGCGGCCACGGCGGCCTTGCTGGCGGGGGCTCCGGCGGCACCAACACCTTCGACGCCGCCGGCGGGGGCGGCGGCGGCGGTGGCGGTATCGGCGGTATCTTCGGCGGCCAGTCCGGTACCGTCGGCACCGGCGCCACTGGCGGAGGTGGGGGTGCCGGCGCCGCCGCGGTCTTGGGTGCCGCCGGCAGCGCCTTCGGCGGCAACGGCGGCAACGGCGGCTAGCACCGACTGGCCACATACCATCCGCACGCTTGGCGCGAAACCTCAGCCCTTCGGGCGCTTACCCTCGGCCACTTCCTCGGGATACTCGTCGTAGTACGGCACGTAGCCCTCGTCGCGCCCGGCCAGCACGTACAGGGGGTCCTCGACGCCGGGGCCGTAAGCCTGCTCGCGCAGCTCGACCTTGCGGCTCTTGAACGTCGTCGTGTGCTCCAGCGACTTGACCACCCGCACAAACAACGGCAGCGCGTAGGGCGGGAGTTCGTCATACACGGCGCGGGCCAGGGACTGCCCGTCGAACTCGGCGCCGTCGCGCAGCTGGACGGCGGCCATCCCGGCGCGGCCGCCGGTGCGCGGAATCTCGACGCCGAACACGGTGCATTCCTCGACGGACTTGTCGGAGGCCAGCGCCGCCTCGACCTGGGTGGTGGCGACGTTCTCGCCCTTCCACCGGAACGTGTCGCCGAGCCGGTCGACGAATGCGGCGTGGCCCATGCCCTGCGGGCTCATCACGTCGCCCGAGTTGAACCAACAGTCGCCCTCACGAAAGGCGTTGCGCACCAGCTTCTTTTCGCTCGACTCCTTGTCGGTGTAGCCGTCGAAGGGCTGCAGCCGGTTGACCCGGCTCAGCAGCAGGCCGGGCTGTCCGGGCGGCACGCGGCGCACCCGCCCGCTCTCGTCGCGCAGCGGCTCGCCGGTGTCGGGGTCGTATTCCACGTAGGCCAGCGGCATCGGAAAGACGCCGGTGCTGCGGGGCACGTTGAAGACGTTGATGAACGCGGTGTTGCCCTCGCTGGAGGCGTAGAACTCGCAGACGCGCGCGATCCCGAATCGGTTGGTGAACTCGTCCCAGATCTCCGGGCGCAGCCCGTTGCCGGCGATCACCCGCACCTTGTGCCGCCGGTCGGTCGGCTTGGCCGGCTGGTTGAGCAGGTAGCGGCAGATCTCACCGATGTAGATGAACGCGGTGGCCTCGCTGGCGATCACCTCGTCCCAGAACTTCGACGCCGAAAACGACTTGCCGAGCGCCAGCGTCGCGCCGGAGTTGATCACCGACGACAGCGCCACCGTCAGTGCGTTGTTGTGGTACAGCGGCAGGCAGCTGTACAGCGTGTCGGAGCTCTTCAGCCGCAGCCCGATGCCGCCGAACGCGGCCAGCGCCTTCAGCCACCGCAGGTGCGTCATCACGCTGGCCTTCGGGAAACCCGTGGTGCCCGAGGTGAAGATGTAGAACGCGGTGTCGCGGGCCTGCACGGCCGACACCGATGCCGGGTTGGTGGCGGGAGCGCTGACGGCGAATCGCTCCAGGTCCTCGACGGTCATCGTCTCGGTGGCGCCCGCGCCGCCGCAGTCGGCCACCGCGCTCACCAGATCGGTCTCGGCGATGAGCACCTTGGCGTCCAGCAGGCCCAGGCTGTGCGCCAGCACCTCGCCGCGCTGGTGGTAGTTGATCATCCCGGCGACGGCGCCGCACTTGACCGCGGCCAGCATCGCCAGCACCGCCTGCGGCGAGTTGCGCAGCATGATCGCGACGACGTCGCCGCTGCCGACGCCGTGCGCCGCGAGCACCGCGGCGTAACGGTTGGCGGCCGCGTTGGCATCGCGGTAGGTCAGTTGCTGATCGCCGAACCGCAGAAACACCCGGTCGCCGTAGCGGGCGGCCCGCTCCTGGAACACCGTGCCGATCGATTTCTTGGAGCCCGGCTGCGCCAGCAGCCCGGTCAGCGCACCCCGCATGATCACCGGGATGTCGGCCAGCACTCCCGGCACCCGCGATGCGATGTCGGTCAGCCTGACCGCTGTGCGCGCTCCCCCGTCGTGGTCGGACACGTTTTCCTCTATTCCTGTAAGTCCCCTCGGCGCCCTTCCGCTGAGCTGAGCCCGGATCTCACGCGGGTGCGCACGCCTCCACTGCGGCACCCACCTTATCGACCAGCACCAACCGGTCCATCGCCGCTTGCGAGATGTAGCCGCGGTCGTTCAATCCGCACAGCCACAGCCATAGGCCCTCGTAGTGCCCGAAGGGGTCCAGCATCACCACGGGTTTGTCGTGCACCCCGAGAAAACCCGTGGTCCACGCGTCGAACAGCTCGTCAAGGGTGCCCACGCCGCCGGGCAGCACGATGAACGCGTCGGCGTGGTCCTCCATGATCTGCTTGCGCTGGTGCATGGTGTCGCTGACGATCAGCTCGTCGGCGTCGGTGTCGGCGACCTCGAGGCGCATCAGGTGCTGCGGGATCACGCCGACGGTCCGTCCGCCGCGGGCGCGGGCCGCGCTCGCCACCGCACCCATCGCCGACACCCGGCCGCCACCCCACACCAGGGTCCAGCCGCGCTCCGCGATAGCCTCGCCGAGTTCCGAAGCGAGCTCAAGCAATTCGGCGTGCTCGGGGCCCGACGCGCAATACACGCACACCGCCCAGGCGGCTGACGGGTCGCGTTCGGCGGGCATACAACGAAACGTAGACCAAGCCCGATGCGGCACGCACACCGCGCGCAATAAAATCCGGCGGGTGCCGATTCGATGGAACGTCCCCCAGCACGAGGAGGCGTTGGAGCGGCTGAACGACGCCCTGCCGGCCGGCCGGGGGGCCGTCGTGCTCGGGCCCGACGGCTGCGGCAAATCGACCCTGGCCCGGTTGGCCGCCGAGGGCTACGCCGCCGCGCACCCGGGCACGCTCACCCGCTGGGTCACCGGCACGCCGACCGAGCGCGCGGTCCCCTTCGGGGCGTTCGGCCACCTGGTCGCGATCTCCGAGATCGGCAAGCCGGGGGCGCTGTTGCGGGCGGCCCGCGCGTCGCTGGAAGGGCTGGGTGATCTGCTGCTGGTGGTCGACGATGCCCACGAGCTCGACGTGCTGTCGGCCACGCTGGTGTACCAGTTGGCGCTGGCCGGAACGGCCCGGACGATCGTCACCGCCCGCGCCGACAAGGCTCCCGAGGCCATCGCCGCGCTGTGGACCGACGGCCTGCTGGACCGGATCGACATCAACGCGCCCGGCGGGCAGACCGGTCGCGCCGAGGTCGACGCCTTCCTCGCCGAGCTGCCCGGCCCGGCCCGGGCGGTGCTGGACTACCTCGCCGTGGCGGAGCCCCTGTCGCTCGCCGACCTGACCGCCCTCGCGGGTGCGGGCGCCGTCAGCGCGGCGGAGGAGCTCGGCGCGGCGGAGACCCGGTCGCGCGGCGGGCGTTCCGACGACCCGGTGGTGTACACCGCGCACCCGCTGTTCGCCGAGCGCGCGCTGGCCACGCTCGGCGCCGACGACGCGCGGCGGCGGCGCACCGAGGTCGTCGAGGTGCTGTCCCGGCGCCCGTCGGAGTACCTCAGCGACCGGCTGCGGCTGGCGTCGCTGGCGCTCGACAGCGACGCCCCCCAGCGCGCCGCCGACGTCGCCGTCGCCGCCCGGCAGGCATTGCGGCTGGGCGACCTCGCGCTCGGCGAACGACTGGCCCGCTCGGCGTTGGACCGGTCCGGGGGCCTCGCGGCGCGGCTGGCGCTGGCCCACGCGCTGGCGTGGCAGGGCCGTGGCCGCGAGGCCGACGCCGTGCTGGCCGCCGTCGACGCGGGCGCTCTGGCCGAGCCGGCGCTGATGGACTGGGCGCTGCTGCGGGCGGCCAACCAGTTCTGGATGCTCAGCGAGCCCGAACGGGCCACCGCCTTCCTGCGGACCATCCGCGGCAAGGTTTCGGAACCGGGTCCGCGCACCACGCTCGACGCGCTGGGCGCCACCTTCGCGATGAACGCTGGCAACGTCGGCTACGCCGTCAAGGTCGCCGGCGAGGTGCTTCAGTCGCCCTCGGCCGATGACCAGGCGGTCGCCTGGGCCGCCAGCGCGTCCGCGCTGTGCGCGGCGCGACAGGGCCGGTTCGGAGACGTCGAACCGCTGGCGCAGCGCGCCCTGGCCGCCGAGCACCCCGGGCTGCTGCGCTTCACGATCGGGCTGGGCCAGACCACCGCGCTGCTGATGGCGGGCCGGCTGTCCGCCGCGCGCGACGTGGCCCAGCAGTTCACCGACTTCGCCGAGCTGCAGCAGCCCGGCCGCGCGATCGGCGAGGTCCTGCTGGCGCACGTGCTGATCGCCGACGGTGAATTCGCTGCGGCCGCGGCACTGCTGGCCCCGGCGGCCGCGACCCTGGAACGCACCGGCTACTCGTGGGGTCCGCTGTCGCTGACGCTGCTGGCCATCGCGCTGGCCCAGCAGGGCGACACCGCCGCGACGGCGAAGGCCTTGAGCAGGGCCGAATCCCGGCACGGCACCAAGTCGGCGCTGTTCGGCCCCGAGCTCGGGGTGGCGCGCGCGTGGCGGCTGGCCACGATGCGCGACGCGCACGGCGCGGTGGCCGCCGCCCGCGACGCCGCCCGGATGGCCGAGCGCGGCGGGCAGTCGGGGGTGGCGCTGCGCGCCTGGCACGAGGCCGTCCGCCTCGGGGACACCCGCGCGGCGGACCCCCTGGCCCGGTTGTGCGGCGTGGTCGACTGCGCGGTGGGCGGGCTCGCGCTGGGCCACGCGCGGGCGTTGGCGGCCGGCGACGGCGCGGCGCTGCGGGCCGCCTCGGAACAGCTCGCGGCGGTGGGGATGCGGGCGGCGGCCGCCGACGCCGCCGCGCAGGCGGACCGCCTCGGCGGTTAGGGCCGCAAACGGGCTCGCCGCATCGTGCGCGAACCGTGACACCGCCGTGTTACCCCAGTGACTATTACGCCTCACTGTTTCCGAAAGTGACTTCGCTCGGCGGTGGGAGGCTGGATGCGGATCCGCCCTTCGCGCGCGGTGAGACTGCTCGCGGCCGGTTTGCTGATTGCCGCGCTGACGACCGATGCGTCCTCGGTCGTCGCCGCGCCAGCCGCCCGGGCGGCGGCGACCGGGCCGACGCTACCGCTCGGCCATGCCGGGCGTTGGATGACCGACGCCGACGGGCGCGTCGTCATCCTGCACGGGCTCAACCAGGTCTACAAGCTGCCGCCCTACGAGCCGTCGGCCGACGGGTTCGGCGACGACGACGCGGCCTTCCTGCAGGCCAACGGCTTCAACGCGATGCGGCTGGGTGTCATCTGGGCCGCCGTGGAGCCGCAGCCGCTCGGCTACGACGACAACTACCTCACCTCGATCGCGCAGACCGTGGCGACGCTGGCGGCGCACGGCATCGTCAGCCTGCTCGACTTCCATCAGGACCTCTACAACGAGGCCTTCCAGGGCGAGGGCGCGCCGGCGTGGGCGGTGGCGCAGGCGGGGCTGCCCAACCCGCAACTCGGCTTCCCCGGCAACTACTTCCTCAACCCCGCCGAGGAGTACGCGTGGAGCGCCTTCTGGCGCAACGCCCCGGCGCCGGACGGGATCGGGCTGCAGGACCACTACGCCCGCGCCTGGGCGCACGTCGCGAGCTTCTTCCACGGCAACCCGGGCGTGTTCGGCTACGAGGTGCTCAACGAGCCGTGGCCGGGCTTCATCTGGGAGGGCTGCTTCAACTTCGTCCTGGGCTGCCCGGTGCAGGACCACAAGCTGACCGTGTTCTACCGGAAGGTGGTGCCGGTGATTCGCGCGGCCGACCCCACCACGCTGGTGTTCTTCGAGCCGAACACGCTGTCCGACGAGGGCGTCCACACCGACCTCGGCGGGGTGGTCGACCCGAGCACCGGGTTCTCGTTTCACGACTACTGCGCCATCGAATCGGCATTGCACAAGAACATCACCTGCCGCTTCCAGGACGGCCTCACGATCACCAACGCCAACCTCTATGCGGACTTCCACCACGTCCCGCCGCTGCTGACCGAGTTCGGCGCCACCAACGACCTGAACAACCTCGCCGAGGTGATGCGCCACACCGACCACCAGCGGATGGGCTGGCTGGAGTGGGCATATACCGGCAACGACAAGACCAGCTCGTCACCGACCGACCAGGCGCTGGTTTTCAACCCCGCCCAGCCGCCGACGGGCGCCAACGTCAACGCCGGAAAGCTCGGGGTGCTCGCCTCCCCCTATCCCCAGGTGGTCGCCGGCACGCCGCGGGACTGGTCGTTTCGGTCGGGCGTTTTCCGGCTGTGTTACTCGACCGAGCGGGCCGACCGCGCGGGCAGCTTCGCGCCGGGCGCGCAGACACTCATCTCGGTGCCGCCCGTCGAGTATCCGAACGGCTATCACGTGAGCGTCGCAGGCGGACAAGTGGTTTCGCCGGCCAACGCACCAGTGCTCGCCGTCGTGGCCAACGCGGGCGTCGGTGCCGTCGACGTGGTCGTGACGCCGGCGTAACGCTGGCCGCTACACGCTCAGGTAGCGCCGCAGCGTCCGCACGGCGGCGGTGATGTTGGCGACCGGCACCCGTTCGTCGCGGGTGTGCGCCAGGTTGGGATCGCCCGGGCCGAAATTGACCGCGGGGATGCCCAGCGCGGCGAACCGCGCCACGTCCGTCCAGCCGTATTTCGCTCGGACCCGCCCGCCGGCGGCCTCGACCAGCGCCTTGGCCGCGGGCTGGGACAGGCCGGGCAGCGCGCCCGCGGCGGCGTCGGTCTGCTCGATGTGCACGTCCAGCCCGTCGAACACCTCGTGCACGTGTTGCAGCGCCGCGGCCACCGAGCGGTCGGGGGCGAAGCGGAAGTTGACCGTCACCGAGGCGGCGTCGGGTATCACGTTGCCGGCCACGCCGCCGTCGACGCGCACCGCCGACAGGCCCTCCCGGTATTCGCAACCATCGATGTCCACGGTGCGCGCGGCGTATCCGGCCAGCCGGTCCAGCACGGCCCCCAGCTTGTGAATGGCGTTGTCGCCCAACCAGGCTCGCGCCGAGTGGGCGCGCGTGCCGGTCGCGCTGATCACCACGCGCAGCGTGCCCTGGCAGCCTGCCTCGATGTAGCCGCCGGTGGGTTCGCCCAGGATGGCGACGTCGGCGGCCAGCCACTCCGGCAGCTCGCGCTCGATGCGGCCCAAACCGTTTGCGGCGGCGTCGATTTCCTCGCAGTCGTAGAACACCAGGGTCAGGTCGTGCACCGGTTCGGCCACCGTCGCGGCCAGGTGCAGGAACACGGCGTCGCCGGATTTCATGTCCGCGGTGCCGCAGCCGTACAGGTCGCCGTTCTCCAGGCGGCTGGGCAGGTTGCCCGCCACCGGGACGGTGTCCAGGTGACCGGCCAGCAGCACCCGCGACGGGCGGTGCCGTTGCGTGCGCGCCAGCACCGCGTTGCCGTTGCGGACGATCTCGAACCCCGACGTCTGGGCGCGCAGCGCGGCCTCCACCTCGTCGGCGAGGCGCGCCTCGTCGCGCGACTCGCTGGGGATGTCGACCAGCGCCGCGGTCAATGCGATCGGGTCCCCGCGTAGGTCCAGCACGCCCCCAAGGGTAATGGGTCGCCCTCATTCGGCGAGCAGACGCAGAATCGCACTATCGGCCACCTTGGGATGCGATTCCGCGTCTGCTCGGCGGCCCAAGTAACCTGACCGCCGTGACTGGAGCTGCAGGCATCGGGTTGGCGACGCTGGCCAACGACGGGTCGGTCCTCGACACGTGGTTTCCCGCACCGGAACTGACGGAGTCCGGCACCGGCGGCACGTCGCGCCTCGCGTTGTCCGACGTTCCGCCGGAACTCGTAGCGCTGGTCGGCCGCGACGACGAGCGCGGCACCGAGACCATCGCCGTGCGCACGGTCATCGGCTCGCTCGACGAGGTGGCCGCCGACGCCTACGACGCCTACCTGCGGCTGCATCTGCTGTCGCACCGGCTGGTGGCGCCGCACGGGCTGAACGCCGGCGGCCTGTTCGGGGTATTGACCAACGTCGTGTGGACTAATCGCGGGCCTTGCGCGATCGAGGGCTTCGAGGCGGTCCGGGCGCGGCTGCGCCGCCACGGTCCGGTGACCGTCTACGGCGTGGACAAGTTCCCGCGGATGGTCGACTACGTCCTGCCGACCGGGGTGCGCATCGCCGACGCCGACCGAGTGCGGCTGGGCGCCCACCTGGCGCCCGGCACCACGGTGATGCACGAGGGCTTCGTCAACTACAACGCCGGCACCCTGGGCGCGTCGATGGTCGAGGGCCGCATCTCGGCCGGGGTGGTGGTGGGCGACGGGTCGGACATCGGCGGCGGGGCGTCCATCATGGGCACGCTGTCCGGCGGTGGCACGCAAGTGATTTCGATCGGTAAGCGGTGCCTGCTCGGCGCCAACGCGGGCGTGGGCATCTCGCTGGGCGACGACTGCGTCGTCGAGGCCGGCCTGTACGTCACCGCGGGCACCAAGGTCACCACGCCCGACGGGACGGCGGTCAAGGCCCGCGAGCTTTCCGGCGCCAACAACCTGCTGTTCCGGCGCAATTCGGTCACCGGCGCGGTCGAGGTGGTGGCCCGCGACGGTCAGGGCATCGCGCTCAACGAGGACCTGCACGCCAACTGAGTCACCGGGCCAAGCCGTCGCGGCCGACCCCCAGGGTGGTGCCGTTGGTCTCCGGCAGCAGGTAGGTGCACACCAGGCTGGCCACCACCAGCACGGCCAGCATCACGCCGATCGCCCAGCTGCCGTAGGTCGCCACCAGCGTGCCGGCGAGCAGCGGCGGCAGGGCCCCGCCGATGACGCCGGCGAGGTTGAGGGCCAGCGCCGACCCGCTGTAGCGGTATCGCGTGGCGAACAGCTCCGGAATGAAGGCCGCGGTGGGCCCCGAGCCGATCGCGCCACCGACGGCCATGCCGACGACGGCAACCACGTACAGCGCCGGGTTGCGGGTGTTCAGCAGCGGCATCACCACGAACGCCCACGGCAGGAGCAGCGACCAACCCAGCAGCATCAACCGGCGGCGCCCGACCAGGTCGGACAGGGTGGCCGAAGCCGCGACCGTCGCGATGCTGACCAGCCCGGTCAACGCGCCCACCGACCAGATGAAGCCGCGGGTGTACCCCAGGTGCGAATTTGCGTAGATGAGGAGGTAGGTGTGACCCAGGTAGCCGAAACCGAACCCGCCCAGCAAGCTGCCGCCGGCCAGCAGGATCTCCCGGCGTTGCAGGCGCCACAGCTCTCCGAGCGGCGCCTTGGGGACCAGGTCGCGGGCCTTCTCCTCGGCGAACACCGGGGTCTCGTCGATGTTGAGCCGCACATAGAGCGCGATCCCGATCAGCCCCGCGCTGAACAGGAACGGCAGCCGCCAGCCCCATTGCATGAACGCGGCGCTCTTTTCCCCGATGCTGAAGTTGACGCCCAAGAACGTCAGGCTGCTCAGCACGGCCGCGGTGCCGGCGCCGAGCAGGGTGAACATGCCGTAGCGGCCCCGCTTGCCGGCGGGCGCGTACTCGGCGCTCAGCAGCGCCGATCCCGCCCATTCGCCGCCGACGGCGAACCCCTGCATGAGCCGCAACACGATCAGGATCAAGGGGGCCGCCGCTCCGATGGCGGCCGTGCTGGGCACCAGCCCGACGCTGACGGTCGACACGGCCATGATCAGCAGCGTGGCGATCAGCGTCTTCTTGCGGCCCAGCCGGTCGCCGAAGTACCCGAACACGGCGGCGCCCAGCGGCCGCGACAGGAACGCCGTCGCGAACGTCGCCATCGCGGCGATGGTGCCCAGCGTCGAACCGAGTCGCGGGAAGAACACCGTCGGGAACACCAACGCCGCCGCGGTGCCGTAGATGAGGAAGTCGTAGTACTCGATCGCCGAGCCGACGAGACACGCCGCCGCCACCCGCCTCATCGGTGTCGACGCGCGTCCGGCCGCAACCGTCGGCAGTTCCGTCACGCCTACGACGGTAGGTCAAGGTTCGCCGTCTCGCTCGGCGGAAAACCTGGCAAAACGCTGCGTGTCACCCAACTGTGACCCGCCGCGAGCGTGCGTGTCCGCGCGGCGACACGCCGCAAAACGTGGACATCGGCGCACGCTCGCGACACGCGCGGCGCTCAGCCCTCGGCGAGCAATTGTTTCTTGAGGACCTTGCCCATCGCGTTGCGGGGCAGCGCCGCCACCAGGCGGACCTCCCGCGGCCGCTTGTGTATCGACAGCTCCTGGGCGACGTGGTTGATCAGGTCGTCGGCCCGCAGGTCGGGCGCGCCGACGACGTAGGCGACGATGCGCTGGCCCAGGTCCTCGTCGGGCAGCCCGACGACGGCCGCCTCCTGCACGCCGGGGTGCCCCAGCAGGGACGTCTCGATCTCGCCCGCGCCGACGCGGTATCCGCCGGACTTGATCAGGTCGACCGACTCGCGCCCGACGATGCGGTGCATGCCGGCGGCGTCGATCACCGCGACGTCGCCGGTGCGGTAGAAGCCGTCGGGAGCGAACGCCTCCGCGGTGGCCTCGGGCCGGTTCAGGTAGCCGTCGAACATCATCGGCCCCCGAACCTGAAGCCGCCCAACGGTTTCCCCATCCTGCGGCACCGGGTTGTCGTTGTCGTCGAGCAACCGGGTTTGCACGCCGGCGACGGGCAGGCCGACCCAGCCCGCGCGGCGCTCGCCGTCGGCGCGCGTCGAGATGGTGATCAGCGATTCCGAGGCGCCATACCGCTCGATGGGCTGGTGCCCGCTGAGCTCGGCCAGCCGGTCGAACACCGGCACCGGCAGCGGCGCGCTCCCGGAGACCAGCAGCCGCGCCGGGCGCAGCGCCTCGGCCGCCGAGCCGTCGGCCACCACCCGCGACCACACGGTGGGGA
The DNA here is from genome assembly GCF_900157385.1 of Mycobacterium terramassiliense. Taxonomy (GTDB): domain Bacteria; phylum Actinomycetota; class Actinomycetes; order Mycobacteriales; family Mycobacteriaceae; genus Mycobacterium; species Mycobacterium terramassiliense. Next base: position 1,899,509 of record NZ_LT717701.1, on the reverse strand, counting down.
CCGCGAAAAACAGCGATCCGCCCCATTCCGAGCACGCTTGCGCGTACCCGGCCGGTGTCGGTCTTCCGGTGTGCACGAAGCGATTTCCGATCCGCAGCGACCCCAGCAGGCCCAGCACCAGCCCGTGCACGTGGAACAGCGGCAGGCCGTGCACCAGGACGTCGTCGGGCGTCCACTGCCAGGCCTCGGCCAGGGCGTCCAGGTCGGCGGCGACCGCGCGGCGGCTCAGCTGCACGCCCTTGGGCAGCCCGGTGGTGCCCGACGTGTAGATGATCATCGCGGTCGCGTCCGGCGACGGCTCGGGGTAGCGGTGCCAGGAGCGGGCGTGCACTCGCACGGGGATGTGCGGCAGCCCGTCGGGATCCTCCGGCTCGGGACCCAGCCAGGCCTCCGCCCCGGAGTCGGTGAGCATGTGCCGGCGCTCGGCCACGCCGACGTCGGAGGGCACCGGCACGAACGGCACGCCGGCGATCAGGCAACCGGTGACTGCCAGCACGGTGGACGCGGTCGGCGTGGCCAGGACCGCGACCCGGCCCGCGCCGGCGACCCGCTCCGCGACCGACGTTGCGGCACCGACCAAGTCGCTGCGGCTGAGCGTGGCACCGTCGATCCGCACTGCGTCGGGGAGGTCGGTGGTGGTGACGGCCGAGGGATTGAGCGACGCGAGCAGCACGCCTGCAGGTTACCCGGCGGCGTCAGGCCTTCTCGTCCCAGATCTTCGTCAGCGTGGCCAGGATCTCCTCGCCGCGGCCCAGGCCCGCCAGGTGGCTTTCGCCGGGCAGCACGAACAGCTCGGCGTCGGGCAGCAGGGACACGACGTGCTCGCCGTGGGCGAACGGGACGATGTGGTCGCTGTCGCCGTGCCACCACCGGACCGGGACCTTGACCTCGTCGAGCCGGAAACCCCAGTCGCGGGTGAACAGGATGATGTCGTTGAAGGGGGCCGCCAGTTGTTTGCGGCTGCCGTTGAGCAGGTCATCGAGGAACATGGCGGCGAACTCCGGGCGGGTCAGCAGGCGCCGGTCGGCCTCCGGCGATATCGCGGCATACAGATACAGCGCGGGATTCGCGAACGGACGGATCATCCGGATCACCAGGCTCGCGCCGATCCGCAACGGGTCGCCGCCCAGCCGCAGCAGCGGCGCCGCCCGCTTGCCCAGGTTCATCAGGCCGCTGGTGATGCCCTCGTCGCCGAGGAAGGGCGCGACACCGCCGAGGACGCCCGCCGCCACCACGCGATCGGACAGCACCGCGGCCGCCGCCAGCGCGTACGGCCCACCGCCGGACAGTCCGATGACCGCCATGTGGTCGATGCCCAGCGTGTCCGCGATCGTGCGCAGGTCGTCGCCGAACGCGCGGATGTTTTCATACCTGTGCGGCGTCGAGGATCCGATGCCGGGCCGGTCGATGCCGATCAGGCGGATGTTGTGCTGCTCGGCGTAGACCCGGGCCTCGATCGGGATCTGGCGCCGGGCGCCGGGAGTCCCGTGAAACCAGAAGAACGCGCGGCCCCACGGCGCGCCGAATTCGGCGAAACCGATTTGGCGGTCCTCCCCCACCGCGATGTTGCCTTCGAGCTTGGGGCGGGCGATCTCCATGACCATGCCCCGAGCTTTGCATGTGACGGGCCGTTTACCAAAGGCTCACGGCCTAGGACCCGAGCGGCCGCTCGCCGATGACCCGTTCGGCGCGCAGGGCGGCCAGCTCGTCGTCGGAAAGGCCAAGCCCGCGCAGGATCTCGTCGTTGTGCTGGCCCAGGGTCGGCGAGGCGCTGCGGTGGTGGCGCGCCGGCCCGGGGGCGATGCGAATCGGCCAGCCGGGATAGCGGTGCGCTCCGGTGACGGGATGCACGAGCTCCTCGTAGAATCCGCGCGCGTCGAGCTGCGCTATGTCATACATCCGCTCGCCGGTGATCACCCGCTCGACCGGGATACGTTGCGCCGCAAGGGCTTCCATGATCTTCGCCGGAGCCTGCGTGCGGGTCCACGCGGCGACCATCTCGTCGAATGCGTCGTGGTCCACCCCCGGCTCGCCGGGCAACGACAGCGCCACCCACACGCCGTCCTCGTTCGTCGGGTATACGCCCTGCAGGTAGCCGCGCCGGCGGTTGCCTTCCCGCGCTTGCACGACGCCGTTCATCGAGTATTCGATCACCGGTTCGGCGGTCACGGCGGCGGCGACCTCGATCTGGGCGATCTCGATCAGCTGCCCCTCCCCGGTGCGGCGCCGGTGCTCGAGCGCGGCCAGCAGCGCGACCCCGGCGTGCACACCGACGACGGGATCGGCCGGCCCCTGCGGGTTGCACGGCGGCCCGTCCGCATACCCGGTGACCGCCGACATCCCCGCGGTCTGCTCGAAGTTCAACGCCCACCCGACGTAATCGCGCCAGGGCCCCTGCAAGCCGAAGCCCGGCATCCGGATCATGATCACGTCGGGCTTCAGCGCAGCCAGCGACTCGTAGTCCAGCCCGAACTGCTCCACCACGCGCGGTGAAAAGTTCTCCACGACCACGTCGGCCTGCGCGGCCAGCAGCCGGACAATTTCCAGGCCGCGCCGCGAGGTCAGGTCCAGCGTGAGGTCTTTCTTGTTGAGGTTCGTGGCCTGCCATAGGCCGCTACGCTCGTACCAGTCGTCACCCTCGAAGGGAAACGCGCCGGAATACCGAAAACCGTCGGGCCGCTGGATGGACTCGACCTTGACGATGTCGGCGCCGAACGCGCCCAGGTAGCAGGTCAGATACGCGCCCGCCCAGAAGGTGGTCAGGTCGAGCACCTTCAGCTCGGCGAACGGAACGGCCCCCGACGCCCGACGGGGCGCCGGATGACGCCGTGCCGCGGGGCCTTTGGTCAGCCGGAACGGCGCGCCGGGGCGTTGGAATCCGCGACCGTCGATGAAGAACTCGCGCTTGGCGTATTGCGGGCATTCCAGCACGGTGGCGCCGTCGTTGACCGGGGTTGCCGGAATCCGCAATGCCTGGCTCAGGTCGACGATCTCGGCGACGGTTTGCTGAGCGAGCAATGGCTCTGCGCGAGCATAGAATTCGGTGCGCTCGGGGCCGCCCAGCATGATCGGGATCTGCTGCTCGGCGAACTCGGGCAGGCCCAGCATCGCGCACACGTCCAGCCAATGCTGGCCCGTCAGGCAGTTGATTCCCACCCAACCGTCGGCGGCGCGGACCACCCCCAGCATGGGAGCCCCCCGGGCGTTGGCGGGCAGGCCGAGGCCGAGCATCTTCTCCGCCATCAGCATGGGATAGGGCAGCGTCGACAGCAACGATTCGAATTCCGAAACATCGACCTGGACAACCTCATCGGATGCGCAACGCAGCGCGGTCAACGCGCCCAGCGCGCCGTAGGCACCCGCGACGTACTCGGCGATCCGCGCCCCGACCTGCACCGGCGGGCGGTCGGGATCGCGGGCGCTGACCCAGCCCGACGCCGCCTGCACGGTCAGCGACGTGGCCGGACGGTCCCGCCACGGCCCGGACTGCCCGAACGCAGATATGCGGAGCAGCACCAGGTTTGGGTTGAGCTCGCTCAGGCCGTCGCGGTCGAATCCCCAGCCTTCCAGCGTTCCGGGCGGGAAGTTCTCGATGAGCAGGTGCGCACCCGCGATCAGCTCGCGGGCATCGGCAAACGCCGCAATTCGCTTGCCGGCGTTCAGGTATTGAAAAAGTCCGCTGCGTTCGGGATCCACCACCCCGCGGGCAAACGGACCCCAGTGGCGCAGCGGATCTCCGCCCGGCGGCTCGAGCTTGGTGACCTCGGCACCGAGGTCGACGAAAAGTTTTGCCGCATAAGGGCCGGAGATCTCCTTGGTGATTTCGACGACGGACAGCCCCGCGAGGGGTCCGCTCACGCGGGAACCCCGATCGCCGTCGACTCCATGTACTGGTGCAGCCCGGCTATGCCGCCACCCTCCCGCCCCAACCCGCTGAGCTTGAACCCGCCGAACGGCGCGCCGCCGGGACCGCACCCGTTGACCGCGACCTGCCCGGTGCGGATGCGTCGCGCGACGCCGACGGCACGGTCCACATCCCCGCCCCACACGGCTCCGGAAAGGCCGTACTGCGAGTTGTTCGCGATGGCGACCGCGTCGTCGTCATCGCGGTAGCGCAGCACCGTCAACACCGGCCCGAACACTTCCTCCTGGGCGATGGTGGAATCGGGATCGACGCCGGTGAGAATCGTCGGTTCGAAATAGAATCCGACGTCCAGGCCGGCCGGGCGGCCGCCACCGGTCGCGAGCCGGGCTCCGTCGTTGACCGCCCCGTCGACGTGCGCCTGGACCCGGTCGCGCTGCGCCGCGCTGATCAGCGGCCCCATCTGCACATCGGGGTCGGTGGGATCGCCGACCTTGACGTCGCGGGCCAGCGCCACGAGCCGGTCGACCACGTCGTCGTGCAGCGAATCGGGAAGCAGCATCCGGCTGTGCAGGATGCAGGCCTGCCCGGCGTGCAGCGAGCACGAGTCGAACAGCATCTGCCGCAACATCTCGTCGGTGACCTCGGTGTCGTCCAGGACGATGCTGGCCGACTTGCCGCCCAGTTCCAGCAGGATCCGCTTCATGGTGTCGCCCGCGGCGGACATGACCTGGCGCCCGACGACCGAACTGCCGGTGAAGCTCACCATGTCGATGCGCGGGTCGGTGGTGAGCAGCCGGGCGGCCTCGACGCCGGAGGGCGTGACGACGTTGACCACGCCGGGCGGGATGTCGGTCTCCTCGTCGATGATGCGCGCGAGCGCGAGCCCCGCGAGCGGGGTCAGCGGCGAGGGCTTGAGCACGACGGTATTGCCCGCGGCCAGCGCGTGGTTGAGCTTCATGACGTTGAGGCAATGCGGGAAGTTCCACGGCGTCAGGACGGATACGACGCCCAGCGGCTGGTGCGACAGCAACGTGGTGCCGGCGCTCATTCCGGCCACCGCTTCCTCGCCCAGCTGTGCGGCGAGCTGGGCCGCGTGCATCGACATGTATCCGGCGCCGTCGATCTGCATCATCCGCTCGTTCGAGACGCAGCCCCACTCCGCCTGCGACAGCGCGAAGAAATCGTCGGCGTGCTTGAGCAGCGCCGTGCCGAGCTGATTGAGGCAGGCGGCCCGCTCCTCCGGCCCCGTGCGACCCCACGGCCCGCCGTCGAAGGCCCGACGCGCGGCGTCGATCGCCGCCCCGACCTGCGCGATGCTGGCGTCGGGCGCGGTGCCGATCGATTGTTCGGTGGCCGGGTTGATGTCGTCGTAGCGACCGTCCTCCGCGTCGACCCAGCCGCCGTCGATGTAGAGCTGGTGGGTGTCGACAAGAGATCCCGGAGTTTGTAGCTCGGTCATGCGCGCTTCCTCACCCGAACGTCGGTCATCTAGACAGCCAGTGTTCACCTACGGCTCCCCGGCGTCAATCACCAATTCAACGAATTCCCCTCTATTTCAGCGCGTTGGTGATGCATTGACAGACATGGCCGGACCGGAGTAGACACAACGTCGCAAGACACATCGGTGTGATGTGTCGGATCGGCCGTCGAGGAGGCCCGCCGTGCGGACCGCTATTCCACTGCACTCCCCCGACTTCTACGCGGGCGATCCGTACCCGGTCTACCGGGAGCTGCGCGCGACGTCGCCGGTGTGCTGGAACGACGTGACCAACTTCTGGGCGCTGCTGAAGTACGAGGACATCCGCTTCGTGTCGAGCAACCCGGGCCTGTTCTCGTCCACCGCGGGTATCACCATCCCCGATCCCGCACAGCCGAGCCCGGTCCAGCCCGGCAGCCTGATCTTCACAGACCCGCCCCGGCACCGGCAGATGCGCAAGCTGATCAACTCCGGGTTCACCCGGCGCCGGGTGGCCGTCCTCGAGCCGAAGATCCGCGAGATCGTGCGGGGCATCCTCGACGACGTGGCATCCGACTCCGTCCACGAATTCGCCGAGGAGATCGCCGCGCCGCTGCCCACCCGGATGATCGCCGAGCTCATCGGCGCCCCGCCCGACGACTGGGAGCAGTTCCGGGCGTGGTCGGACGCCGCCACCGGCAGCGCCGACCCGGAGATCGAACTCGATCCTCTGGTGGCCATGGGGCAGCTTTTCGAGTACTTCCAGAAGCTGATCGCCCAGCGCCGCGTCGAGGCGCGCGACGACCTGCTGTCGGTTTTGGCCGGCGCGGAGATCGACGGGGTCCGGCTCACCGACGAAGACCTGCTCAACTTCGCGTTTTTGCTGTTGGTCGCCGGCAACGAAACCACCCGCAATCTCATCGCTTTGGGCACGCTGGCGTTGATCGCCCACCCCGACCAGTGCCGGCAGCTGGTCGAGGACAGGTCGCTGATCCCGGGCGCCGTCGAAGAGATGCTGCGCTGGAACAGCCCGGTGGTGCACATGGCGCGCACCGCGACGGCCGACGTCGAGATCCGCGGGCAGCTGATCGCCGAAGGCGACACGGTGGTGATGCTGTACGGGTCGGCCAACCGCGACGAGGACATCTTCGGCGCCGACTCCGAGGAATTCAAGGTGAGCCGCCACCCGAATCCGCACATCGCGTTCGGCTGCGGCGAACACTCGTGCGTCGGTGCGCAATTGGCGCGCCTGGAGGCCACGGTGATGTTCGACGAGCTGCTGCGGCGCTTCCCCAGGCTGGAGCTGGCCGGCGAGGTGGACCGGATGCGCGCCACCATGGTGCCGGGCGTGAAGCGGATGCCGGTGCGGCTCGGGACGGCCGAGTGATGGAGCTCGACTACACGCCCGAGCAGCAGCAGCTTCGCGCCGAGATCCGCGACGCGCTCGAACGGGTGATGACACCGGAACGCGTCGCGGCGATCGGCGACCGCGTCGAGGGCGGTCCGGAAGTGCGGGACTGCGTGCGCGCCCTGGGCGCCGCCGGCCTGCTCGGCGTGGGGTGGCCCAAAGAGTATGGCGGGCGGGGCTTCTCGGCGATCGAGCAGTTCATCTTCGCCGAGGAGGCGCAGCGGGTCAGCGCTCCGATCCCGCTGGTGACGCTCAACACCGTCGGACCGACCCTGATGCAGTACGGCACCGACGAGCAGAAGCGGACGTTTTTGCCGGCGATCCTGGACGGCAGCGTGGAGTTCGCGATCGGCTACTCCGAGCCGGGGGCGGGCAGCGATTTGGCGTCGCTGCGCACCACCGCGGTGCGCGACGGCGCGGACTGGGTGATCCACGGCCAGAAGATGTTCACCAGCGGCGCCGCCTACGCCGATTACATCTGGCTGGCCGCGCGCACCGACCCGAACGCCAAAAAGCACAAGGGCATTTCCATCTTCATCGTGCCCACCTCGTCGCCGGGATTCTCCTGGCAACCGCTGCACACCATGCCCGGCGTCTCCACCTTCTACACGTTCTACGACGACGTCCGGGTCCCGCCAGGCGCCATCGTGGCCGGCGAAAACCAGGGCTGGCAGCTGATCACCACTCAGTTGAACTTCGAACGCGCCGCCCTGGGCAACCTCGGGGCGGTCGAGCCCCTCTTCGAGAAGACCCTGGACTGGGCCGCCGCCACGGAGCTCGACGGTGGCCGCGTCCTCGACCAGCCCTGGGTGCGGCTCGCGCTGGCCAGGGTCGAGGCGCAGGTCGCCGCGTACAAACTCATCAACGCCCGGGTCAACGCGGCCATGTCTGTGGGCGAGCTCAGCATGGGCGAGGCGTCGGCGGCCAAGGTTTTCGGCACCGAGCTCACCCAGCAGGTCGCCCGTCAGCTGCTGGAGGTGCTCGACGGCAACGGAACACGTTCCGGCGCCGAGGCACCGCTGCGCGGGGCACTCGAATCCGCATACCGCTTCGCGGTCATCAACACTTTCGGCGGTGGCGCCAACGAGATTCAGCGTGACATCATCGCGATGGCCGGGTTGGGGATGCCGAGGGCGCCCCGCGACCTTCGCGCCCAGCATACAACAGGAGGATCATGACCGACCAAGATTCCGAGGTGCTCACGAAGCTGCGGGCGCTCGTCGGCCAACCCACCGGCGGCACCGGACTGCCCACGGTGGCACCGGATCCCGTCAACCAGCCGATGATTCGGCACTGGGCCCATGCGCTCGCCGACATGAACCCCGTCTACCTCGATCCGGAGTTCGCGGCGTCGTCGCGGTTCGGCGGCATCGTGTCGCCGCCCGTGATGCTGCAAACCTGGACGATGCCGTCCCCGAAGCTGGAGGGAATCCGCGAGCGGGGCGGCGCTCCGGTCGAGATCCTCAGCAACCCAACGGCATTCCTGGACGAGGCCGGGTACACCAGCACGGTGGCGACCAACTCGGAATTCGAGATCGAACGCTATCCCCGGCTCGGCGATGTCATCAGCTCGACGTCGGTGTTCGAGGAGGTCTCCGACGAGAAGAAGACGGCGCTGGGCACGGGTTTCTTCCTGACCTGGCTGATCACCTACACCGATCAGACCGGTGAGGTGCTGGGGCGACAGCGATTCCGGGTTCTGCGATTCAGGCCGGCAGCCTGATGGCCCCCCGCCTGGCGCCGGCGATCAGCCCGGACACCGAGTTCTTCTGGAACGGCTTGCGCGACCAGAAGCTGCTGATCCAGCGCTGCTCCGGATGCGGCGCGCTGCGGCACCCGCCCCGCCCCATGTGTCCCCACTGCCGGTCCCTGGACTGGGAGGCGATCGAGTCGTCGGGCCGCGGCACCGTCTATAGCTACGTGATGCCGCACGAGCCCAAATTCCCGTTCTTCGAGTACCCCTACATCGTGGTGCTGGTGCAGCTCGACGAGGGCGTGCGGCTGGTGTCGAACCTGTGTGGCATCGACCCCGCCGACGTCACGGTCGGGATGCCGGTCGAGGTCTACTACCAGAGTTTCGACAACGACCTGGTGCTGCACCAGTTTCGGCCCGTTCGGTAGGTGGCGCAATGGATTTCACGTTCACCGAAGAGCAGGAGACCATCGCCAAGCTCGCCCGCGAGCTCTTCGAGCGCCGGGCCGCCCCCGACCGGCTGACCGAAGTGGAGGCCGGCGAGAACCGTTACGACGCCGCGCTGTGGAGCGAGCTCGCCGCCGCCGACCTGTTGGGCACCGCGCTGCCGGAGGCGGTCGGCGGGAACGGCGGCGGCTTCCTGGAGCTCGGCGTGCTGCTCGCCGAGGTGGGCTGGAGCGTGGCCCCGGTGCCGGCCTACGCGACGCTGGTGCTCGGCGCCGACCCGATCGCCCGGCACGGAACTTCGGAGCAACAGCGACGGTTCCTGCCCGGCGTCGTCACGGGAGCCCGCATCCTGAGCGCGGGGCTGCAGGAGCCCGGCCGATCCGACCCGATGAGCCCGTCCACCACGGCCCGTCGCGACGGCCCGAACTGGCGGCTGGACGGAGCCAAGGAACTGGTGCCGGCCGCCCAGCTGGCCGACACCATCCTGATTCCGGCCGCCATGGACGACGGTGGCGTGGGCCTGTTTTTGCTGCCCGCCGACGCCCGCGGCGTCGAGATCCGGCCGGTCGCGACCACCAACCGGGAACCGCACGCGGACGTATTCTTAGACGGCGCAATCGTTTACGCGGACGACCGGCTCGACGGCCCGGTCGGATCCCTGCACACGCGTGCCCTGATCGGCCTGTGCGCCATTCAGCTCGGCGTCTGCGAGCGCGCCCTGCGCATCGCGGCCGAATACACAACCGGCCGTGAGCAATTCGGGCGGCCCATCGGCAGTTTCCAGGCGGTGCAGCAGCGGATGGCCGACGCCTTCATCGACGTCGAGGCGATCCGCTGGACCACCTGGCATGCGGCCTGGCTGATCGCGCGGGGGCGACCTTGGGGCGAGGTCGACCGGGCGGCCCGCATCGCGAAGTTCTGGGCCGCCGAGGCCGGCTCCCGCGTCGCCGCCACCGCCCAGCAGGTGCACGGCGGCATCGGGATCGACATCACCTATCCGCTGCACCGCTATTTCCTGTGGGCCAAACACAACGAGCTCGCCCTCGGTCCCGCGCCGGCCCAGCTGGCCAGTATCGGCAGTACCTATCCGGAAGGAATCCGATGACCCCGACCACAGCGGCCAGGCCCCGCTCGACGCTCAAGTGGGCCGACATCAACGTCGGCGACGACGTGACCCCGCTCGAAATCCCGATCACCACAACGATGATCGTCGCCGGCGCGATCGCCTCGCGGGACTTCATGCCGGTGCACCACGACCGCGACTTCGCCAAGAAGCAAGGCTCGCCGAACCTGTTCATGAACATCCTGACCACCAACGGGTACTGCGTGCGCTTCCTGACCGACTGGGCCGGGCCGGAGGCGATGGTCAAGAACCTGTCGATCCGCCTCGGCGTGCCGTGCTTCCCCGACGACCCGCTGCGCTTCACGGGCAGCGTGACGTCCAAAACTCGGGGCCCAGCGGGGCCTACGACGGCTGAGAACTTCGTCGAGGTGACGTTCAAGGGCTCGAACAGCCTGGGCGATCACGTCTCCGGCACCGCGGTGCTCAGCCTGCTGGACGGAGCCGGCTCGTGAGCAGTTCGCTGCCCGGCAGCTGCGCCATCGTCGGCATCGGCCAGACCGAGTTCTCTAAGGAGTCCGGGCGCAGCGAGCTCCAATTGGCCTGTGAGGCAGTCAGTGCCGCGCTCGACGACGCCGGCCTGACGCCCGCCGACGTCGACGGCATGGTCACCTTCACCATGGATTCCAGCGACGAGATCGAGATCGCGCGGAATGTCGGCATCGGCGACCTGAGCTTTTTCTCCCGCGTGCACCACGGCGGCGGTGCCGCGGCCGGCACCGTCGTGCACGCGGCGATGGCCGTCGCGACCGGCGTCGCCGACGTGGTGGTGTGCTGGCGCGCCTTCAACGAACGCTCCGGCTTCCGGTTCGGCGGCAGCGGGCGCAATATGACGGAGACCCCGCTGTTCATGGCGCACTACGCGCCGTTCGGGTTGCTCACGCCGGCGGCCTGGGTCGCCATGCACGCCCAGCGCTACATGTCGACGTACGGGGTGACCAACGAGGACTTCGGCCGCATCGCCGTCGTCGACCGGGCGCACGCGGCGACCAATCCCGACGCCTGGTTCTACCAGCGCCCGATCACGCTGGAGGACCACCAGAACTCGCGCTGGATCGTCGAACCCGTGCTGCGGCTGCTGGATTGCTGCCAGGAGAGCGACGGCGGGGTCGCGTTGGTGGTGACCAGCGCCGAACGCGCCCGGGATCTTCGCCAACCGCCGGCGGTGATCACCGCGGCCGCCCAGGGCGCGGCCGCCAACGGCGAGATGATGACCAGCTACTACCGCGAGGACATCACCGGGCTCCCGGAGATGGGGGTGGTCGCCGACCGGCTGTGGCGCGATTCGGGCCTCAAACCCCAGGACATCCAAACCGCCTTCATCTACGACCATTTCACGCCGTTCGTGTTCACCCAGCTCGAGGAGCTCGGCTTCTGCGGGCGCGGCGAGGCCAAGGACTTCGCCACCGTCGAGCGGCTCTCGCTCGGCGGGGAATTTCCGATCAACACCAACGGCGGGCTGCTCGGCGAGGCGTACATCCACGGCATGAACGGCATCACCGAGGGCGTGCGGCAGGTGCGGGGCACCTCGCACAACCAGGTCGACAACGTCGAGCACGTGCTCGTCACCTCGGGGACCGGCGTGCCCACCAGCGGGCTGATCCTCGCGCCTGCCGATTAAGGGGGAAGCTCATGCCCAAGCTCGCGGTATTGACCGCGCCCGGGGGGCCGATCGAGCTGGCCGAGTTCCCGCTCACCGCGCCCGCCCCGGGGACCGCGGCCCTCAAGCTGCGGATGGCGGGCATCTGCGGATCCGACCTGCACATCTTCCGCGGCGAGCTGCCCTTGCCGTGCCCCTTCGCCCTGGGCCACGAAATGGTCGGCGAGATAGCCGAACTCGGTGAGGGGCTCACCACCGACGCGACCGGCAAGCCGCTCGCCGTCGGCGATCGCGTCGTCACACCGTACTTTTGGACCTGCGGGCGTTGCCACGCGTGCGCGCGGGGCCGCCCCCACGCGTGCCAGAACCTGATGGCCGGCGAGTATCGCACCCACGACCAGGAGCCGCATTTCGTCGCCGCGCACGGTGAGTACTACTACACCAGTCGGCGGCAGCCGCTGTACAAGGTGCCCGAGGACCTCGCAGACGAGGCCGTCGCGCCGCTGAATTGCGCTCTGGCGCAGGTGTTGTTCGCGCTGCGCGATGTGCGCCTGGGCGACACCGTAGTCATCCAGGGTGCGGGCGGGCTGGGCATCAACGCCGCGGCGGTAGCACGCACCGCCGGCGCGGCAGCCGTCATCGTCATCGACAAGATTCCCGAACGGCTCGACGTCGCAGCCGATTTCGGCGCCACCAGCTGCATCGACGCGAGCGGCATCTCGACCTTCGAGGTGGCGGAGCGGGTCCGAGCACACACCGACGCCACCGGCGCCGACTGGGTGCTCGAGGTCGTCGGGGTGCCGGGCGTCATCCCCGACGGGGTCGGCTTTCTGAACAACGGCGGCACGCTGCTCGAGGTCGGCAACGTCGGGATGGGACGCACCTTTGAGCTCGATCCGAGCTCGCTGGTCTACGGCAACAAGGCCGTGCGCGGCGTGATGCTCTACGACCCCGTCACGCTGGCGATCGGGCTGTCCTTCCTGCAGCACACCGACTTTCCGTTCGGCCGGCTGATGCCCAAGCCCTACCATCTGGCCGACGTCAACGACGCCTTCGCCTCGGCCGATGCCGGGCTGGTGCCCAGGGGGGCGTTGGTGCCATGACGCAGGCGGCCCCGGCCACCGATACGCGCGAGCTCATCGTCGAGTCCGCGTTCATCTGTTTCGGCAGACAGGGATTGGACAAGGCGACGATCGTCGACATCGCCAAGCAAGCCGGCGTTTCGCGCAGCACCATCTACGAGTACTTCAGCGACAAGGGCGCGATCGTCGAGGCCTGCGCCGAACACGCCTCCGAACGGTTCTACCGCGAGATGTCCAAGGCGATGGACCAGGGCAGCTCGCTGGAAGACAAGCTGAGCCGCGCGGCGGTGTTCGTCACCCAGGCGCGGCGGGTCATCGCCTCCGAGAAGTACTTTGACGAGGACGCGATCAGCCTGCTGCTGACCAAAGACGCCGCGGTGTTGCTGCGCGAGTGTGTCGACTTCTTCGCGCCCTATCTTTCCGCCGCCCGGCTCACCGGCGAGGTCCGCAAGGACCTCGATGTCGAGGCCGCCGGGGAATGGTTCGCGCGCATACTCTTTTCGCTTTTCAGCACGCCGTCGTCGACGCTGGACATGGACGATCCCGAGGTGGCGGCGGAATTCGTGCGCGCGCACGTGGTCCGGGGATTCGCCAGCGATCGCGCGCGGCCCCGCCGCGGCTGAGGCTGGTCGTCGAGTGTGCATCGTGGGCTGTTGGTGTGCGCCCAGGGCGAGATGTGGGCGATTTTCGCGCCCTGCACGCACACTCGAGTGCCTGAGCGCACACTCAGCGGCGCTGCTGGGCCCAAACGGTGTCGGCAGCGTGCACCGGTCGGCCATGGCCGGGCAGCAGATGCGCGACGGGTAGTTCTTCGAGACGCTTGCGGGTGGCGGCGGCGCTCGCGGCGTCGACGATTTCCGGCGTGTGCCAGGCCTGGCCGCGAACGGTCAGCACGGCATCGCCGGACAGCAGCGTGCGGGTCGTCGGATTCCACAGCGCGACGCTGTCGTCGGTGTGGCCGTTGGCGGTGACCACCGTCCACTCCGGCGCCCCGGGCACCGATTGGCCGTCGACCAGGCCGCCGCCGGGCGGCGGACCCGTCCAGCGCATACCGGCCGGCGTGCCGTATCCCGCCACCCAGGCGCCGCTGACAAACCCGGCCACGCCGCGCCGATCCAGCGGCTGGTCGATCATGGTGGGCCAGATGCTCGCGGCCCGGCCCAGGGTCGGGGTCCGCGGTTTCGCCCCGTCCAGGTAGGCAAGTGTGGCCTCGGGCAACCAGATTGGCGCGCGGTGGCGCGCGGCCAGCTCCGCCGCGCCGGCGACGTGGTCGCTGTGCCCGTGGGTCGCCACGACGGCGTGCAGGGTTCCGGCGCGGCCCAGGGCGGCCGCGAGATCGCCGGCGACCCGCGGCAGCCCGGCGTCGACCACCACCGCCCCGTCGCCGCTGCGCAGGACATAACAGTTGAAGATCCAGCGCGACAGCCGGGTGATGCCCAGGTCGGGCATTTCGTCGACAACCAGGCTCATGCCCGAGACGCTACGCCCGGCGCGCATCGAGTGCGCATCCCGGGTTTCGGGTGTGCGGCCAGGGCGGGATTTCGGCGAAATCTCCTCCCTGAGTTCACACTGAACGCCGTGCGTTCACACTCAATGCGCCAGCGCCCGCAGGAAGAACTTCAGGTTGGCGGGTCGCTCGGCCAACCGCCGCACGAAGTAGCCGTACCACTGCGTGCCGAACGGCAGGTACACCCGCACGTGGTTGCCGGAGTCGGCGAGCCGGCGCTGCTCATCGTCGCGGATGCCGTACAGCATCTGGTATTCGAAATCGTCGACGGTGCGGCCCGCTGCGCGCGCCATGGCCGGGACCGCCTCGATCACCGCCGGGTCGTGCGACGCCACCATCGGATAGCCCGGCCCCGCCATCAGCACGCGCAGGCAGGCCAGGTACGAGTCGGCGACGTCGGCGCCGCTTCGGTAGGCCACCGAGGCGGGTTCGTCATAGGCGCCCTTACACAACCGGATCCGCGCCCCGGACGCGGCGAATTCCTCGCAATCCCCGCGCGCGCGGCGCAGATAGGCCTGCACAACCGCGCCGAGCCAGGGAAAGTCGGCCCGCAGGTCGCGCACGATCGACAGGGTCGAATCGGTCGTGGTGTGGTCCTCGGCGTCCACCGTCACCCACACGCCGGCTCGCTGGGCGGCGTGACAAATCGACCAGGCGTTCTCGCGGGCGATTTTCTCCCCGTCGCGGTCCAGGGCCTGCCCCAACGCGGACAGCTTCAGCGACACCTCCAGCGGCCGGACGCCGCCGCCCTTCGCACCGGACCGCCCCAGCCCGTCGATCAGATCGAGGTACACCCGCACGGACGCGTCGGCGCCGTCGGCGTCGGTGACGTCCTCACCCAGATAGTCCACGCTGACCAGCCGGCCCGAATCACGAAGCGCGCCAACGCTTGCCAGCGCGCTGTCGATCGTTTCCCCGGGCACGAACCGGCCCACCACCTTACGCGTGGCCGGCATGCGTTCGGCCGTGCGGCGCAACGCCTCCCACCGGCTGGCCGCCATGATCGCCGGGCGCACCGTGTGGGCGAACACGCCGGCCATCAGTCGGCCGCCATGTGCGGGTACGTGTGGTTCGTGGCCGGGACGAACGTCTCCTTGATCGTGCGGGCCGACGTCCAGCGCAGCAGGTTCAGCACCGAACCGGCCTTGTCGTTCGTGCCGGACCCGCGGGATCCGCCGAACGGCTGGCGACCGACCACCGCGCCGGTCGGCTTGTCGTTGACGTAGAAATTCCCGGCGGCGAACCGCAGCCGGTCCTGGGCCCTCAGCACGGCCGCCCGGTCGTCGGCGATGACGGCGCCAGTCAGCGCGTAGCGGGAACCGCCGTCGATGACGTCGAGGATCCGTTCGTACTGGTCGTCGGGGTAGACGTGCACCGACAGCAACGGGCCGAAGTACTCGGTCGCGAAGGACTCGTCGCCTGCGTCGTCCGACAGCAGCACGGTGGGCCGCACGAAATAGCCCACGCTGTCGTCGTATTCGCCCCCCACGGCGATCGTGACGCCGGGCGCGCCCTTCGCCCGTTCGATGGCGTCGACGTTCTTGATGAAGGCGCGCCGGTCGATGAGCGCGCCGCCGAAGTTGGTCAGGTCGGTGACGTCGCCGTAGCGCAACGCGGCGGTCGCGCCCAGGAAGTCGTCACCCATGCGCTGCCACACCGAGTGCGCGACGAACGCCCGCGACGCGGCCGAGCACTTCTGCCCCTGGTAGTCGAACGCCCCGCGAATCAGCGCCGTGGTCAGCACTTCCGGGCGCGCCGACGCGTGGGCGACGACGAAGTCCTTGCCACCGGTCTCGCCGACCAGCCGCGGGTAGCTGTGGTAGCGGCCGATGTTGGCGCCCACCCGCTGCCACAGGCGCTGAAAGGCGGCCGTGGACCCGGTGAAGTGGATGCCGGCCAGCCGGGGATCGTCCAGTGCCACATCGGAAACCGCGAATCCGTCGCCGGCGAGCAGGTTGATCACGCCGGGCGGCAGGCCCGCCGCCTCGAGCAGCTGCATCGTCAGATAGGCCGACAGGGTTTGGGTGATCGACGGCTTCCACACCACGGTGTTGCCCATCAGCGCGGGCGCGGTCGGCAGGTTGCCGGCGATCGAGGTGAAGTTGAATGGCGTGATGGCGTAGACGAAGCCGTCCAGCGGGCGGTAGTCGCTGCGGTTCCACTCGCCGGGTCCGCTGATCGGCTGCTGCGTCAGGATCTGACGGGCGAACGCCACGTTGAACCGCCAGAAGTCGACCTGCTCGCACGGCGAGTCGATCTCGGCCTGATAGACCGACTTGGATTGGCCGAGCATCGTTGCGGCCGCAATCTTTTCGCGCCACGGTCCGGCCAACAGGTCGGCGGCGCGCAGGAACACCGCGGCGCGCTCGTCGAAAGGCGTTGCGGCCCAGGCCTTCTTCGCGGCCATCGCGGCATCGATGGCCGCCGTCGCGTCGGCGTGCACGGCGTTGGTCAGGGTGCCCAGCGTGGCGACGTGCCGGTGCGGCTGGACGACATCGATCCGCTCGCCCTCCCCCATCCGGCGGTCACCGCCGATGACGTGGGGGAGGTCGATCGGCTGGTCGGCCAGGGCGCTCAACTCGGCGAGCAGGCGGGTTCGTTCCGGGGAGTGTGGCGCATAGTCGTGGACCGGCTCGTTGGCCGGGACTGGTACCTGGGTGATCGCGTCCATGGTGCCAAGGATCCCCGGCGCGGCGGGTGATCCTATTGGCCGATTGGACAGGGCTTGGCGCTTTTGCTAGTAAGATCGGACAATATGCGAGCGGTGGGCGTCGGCCTGGGCCAGTTGTTGCTCGCCCTGGACGCGACGCTGGTCAGCCTGGTGGACGCGCCGCGGGGCCTGGATCTCCCCGTGGGGTCGGCGGCGCTGATCGATTCCGACGACGTGCGGCTTGGCCTGGCGGCGGCGGCGGGCTCGGCCGACGTCTTCTTTTTGCTCGGGGTCGCCGACGACGAGGCTCGCCGGTGGGTGGACAACCAGGCACGCGAGCGCGTCCCGGTGGCGATCTTCGCCAAAGAGCCGTCGGAGCGTCTCGTGGCGGCGGCGGTCGCGGCCGGCTCGGCGGTGGTGGCCGTGGAGCCGAGGGCCCGATGGGAGCGGCTCTATCAGTTGGTCAATCACGTGTTGGAACATCACGGCGATCGCGGCGACCCCGTCGATGACTCGGGCACCGACCTGTTCGGCCTGGCGCAGTCGCTGGCCGACCGCATCCACGGCATGGTCAGCATCGAGAACGCCCAGTCGCACGTGCTGGCCTATTCGGCCTCCAACGACGAAGCCGACGAGCTGCGCCGCCTGTCCATCCTGGGCCGCGCCGGGCCCCCCGAGCACCTGAAGTGGATCGGCCAGTGGGGCATCTTCGACGCGCTGCGATCCAGCGGGGAGGTGGTACGGGTCGCCGAACGCCCCGAGCTTGGCCTACGCCCCCGGTTGGCGATCGGCATCCACCAGCCGCCGGCGGGCCCCCGCCGACCGCCGGTGTTCGCCGGCGCCATCTGGGTGCAGCGCGGCTCCCAGCCCCTGGCCGAGGACGCCGAGGACATGCTGCGCGGCGCGGCGGTCCTCGCCGCACGAATCATGTTGCGGCTGGCGGCCCGCCCGTCGACGCATGCACGACGGGTGCAGCAATTGCTCGGCCTCACCGACGAGGCCGCCGACGCTGCCGCCGTCGCCCACGAACTCGGCCTGTCCGCCGATGGCTCCGCCGCGCTGGTCGGCTGGGACACCGTGCGGACTCCCCACCCGCGGATTGCGGACGTATTAGCGTTGAGCGCCAGCGCTTTTCGGCGGGACGCCCAGGTCGCCTCGCGCCAGTCGCGCGTCTACGTGCTGCTGCCACAGACACAGACCCGGTCGGTCACCTCGTGGGTGCGCGGCACGATCGGCTCCCTGCGCGCCGAACTCGGCGTCGAGCTGCGGGCCGCCATCGCCGCGTCGGTGGCCGGCCCGGCAGGGGTCGCCGCCGCCCGCACGGAGGTCGACCGGGTGCTCGATAGCGCTGAGCGACACCCGGTTTCGATCGGACGGGTGACCACGCTGGCCGAAGCGCGCACCACCGTCCTGCTCGACGAGATCGTCACCCTGGTGGGCGCCGACCAGCGGCTGGTCGATCCGCGGATACGCGACCTGCGCGCGCACGACCCGGTGCTGGCCGACACGCTGCGGACCTACCTGGACAGCTTCGGCGACGTCGGAACCGCCGCCCGAACGCTGCAGGTGCACCCCAACACCGTTCGCTACCGGGTGCGACGGATCGAGAAGCTGTTGGCGACGTCGCTGTCGGATCCAGAGGTGCGGCTGCTGTTTTCGCTGGGATTGCGGGCGACCGAGCGGTCGGCGTAATCCGCACCACCGATTTGTCGGGAGTGGATCGGTTGCCACCGGACGCAAGGATTTCGCAAGCGCTCGACCTTAATCTGCGACCTGACAGCGGCGAAAGGAAGCACCGTGGACACCACTCGCGCTCCGCGATCGTTCATTGCCATGGCGTTGCTGGCGGGCGGCATCGGGGTCGCGGGTTTGGGCGGGCTGGCCGCGGGTACCGCCCAGGCCCAGCCCGGGCCTGCGCCGCTTAACCACTTCACCTGGTGCCCAGGCCATCCGGATCCCAATGACCACATCTCACCGGGAGGCCCAATCGCCGCCATGCAGCGCGAGGGGTGGGACTTGAGTGTTTGCCACGACTATTGGTATCCCGCGGCCGGCTTCCCGGACAGCCCTCAGCACAACGACATTGTCGAGGGAGACCATGTGCCGCGCGGGCCGGCCTGTGCGCCTCTCTGCGCACCGTGGCCATAGTTAGCTCGGCGGCCGGCTTATTCACAGTCGGGAACTTGTCCACAGGGTCCGTGCTCAGCGCTCGCCCGAGTCGGTGGGGTCGACTAGCTTCGAAAGCATGTTCGAGTTGCTCGATGGGGACGCGCTGCGCAGTGCCGGCGAGGCGTCGGTGGTGTCCGCGATCGCGGAGGCGGCCCGCGCCGAGGCCGCCGCCGGCGCCCGGCGCCTGGCGGCCATCGCGGAGTTGGTGCGCCGCCGCGCCGACGGCCCGGTCGACCGCGCGTACTGGTCGTGCGACAACTGGGATGCGATCGCCGCCGAAGTCGCTGCGGCCCAAAGCATCAGCCATCCCATGGCGTCGGGGCAGATGTACCTGGCGGTGGCGTTGCGCGACCGCCTGCCCAAGGTAGCGGCACTGTTCGCCGCGGGCACCATCAGCCTCCGGCTGGCCTCGGCGATGCTGTGGCACACCGATCTGATCAAAGATCCCGACACGCTGCGGCTGGTCGACGAGGCGCTGGCGCGGGACGCGACGCGATTCGGGCCGCTATCGGTGAGCAAGACCGCCCAGGCTATCGAGGCCATCGTCGACCGCCATGACCCAGGCGCCCTGCGCCGCAGCCGGGCCGCGGCCCGCGCGCGACACGTCACCATCAGCCCCGCCGACAGCGACGCGGGCACCGCGGCCCTTTGGGGTTCGCTGTACGCGACCGACGCCGCGGCCCTGGACAGCCGGTTGGCCCAAATGGCGCAACAGGTCTGCGAAGACGACCCGCGCACGCTGGATCAGCGACGCGCCGACGCGCTGGGCGCGCTGGCCGCCGGCAGCGAACACCTCGCATGCGGCTGCGGCAACGCCGGGTGCGGGGCCGGCGTCGACCCCCGGGCCGCGGCGGTGGTGGTCCATGTCGTCGCCGACGCGTCGGCCCTCGATGCCCGTCCGGACCCGCACACCTCCGGCGAACGAAAGTCGCGGCCGATCACACCGGAGATGACGCTGGCCGAGGCGCTGGCCCCCGACCCCGAACCCCACCTCACCGGCGGCGGCACCCTCCCCGCCTCGATGGTGGCCGAGCTGATCCGCGACGGCGCCAAAGTCCAACCGCTCCAACACCCCGCCGATGCTCCGGCCGAGCCCGGCTATCGGCCCTCGGCCCAACTCGAGCGGTTCATCCGCTGTCGCGACATGACTTGCCGGTTTCCCGGTTGCGACCGACCTGCCGAGTTCGCCGACATCGACCACACGATCGCATACCCGCTCGGGCCGACCCATGCCTCGAACCTCAAATGCCTATGCCGAAAGCATCATCTTTTGAAGACCTTTTGGCCCGGGTGGCGCGACGAACAACGGCCCGATGGCACCATCGTGTGGACTTCACCGATCGGGCGCAAGTACATCACGCGTCCGGGCAGCCGCCTGCTGTTTCCGACTCTTTGCTTGCCCACTGGCGAATTGCCAAGTGCTCCATCGACGCAACCAGTTTCCGCCCAGCGCGGCGTCATGATGCCCCAGCGCCGCCGGACCCGGCAGCAAGACCGCGCCCGCCGCATCGACGCCGAGCGCGCCCTCAACGCCGGGCGCATCGCCGAACGCAATCAACCCCCACCGTTCTGAGGGGGCAGGCCTCCCGCAAGCGGCGGCATGACCGGTGGTCGTGTGTACGCCGAGCGCTGCGCGCCCGATTCGTATCGCGCTGGCCGGCCTAGTCGGCGGGCGAGTTACCCGGTGCCCCAACACTTCAAGGCAGCACGCGAGGACGACCCCTTCGCTTGACGCGGGGCCATAAGTCCCAACGTGGGGCGCAGGCACCCAATGGTGAGGTTGTTCATGTGGCGCCCTTCACTGTCGATCTCGCGCCGGGCCGTGCTGGTAACCATCCTTCCAGCGACCCCGGCGGAAGTGCTTACTTCACGACTCGACCCCTACTCGACTTGTTCCCGCCGACACTACGGATTCGATCCGAACAAGGCCGCTGGTTCAGCCCGCCGGCTTGCGAATCGCGACGTTCAGGTATGGCATGAAGAGGCCGAACGGCAGCTCAGGGCATTGCCGGCGTAACAGGTTGGCGTAGCGGCGGTTCGCGGACTGGCGATAGTACAGCCAGCGCAAGGGGTTCTGCTTCATCTGGAACGTCTGCCGATCGGCCATGAAGTCGAGTTCTGAGATCGGTCCCAAGGCCAACTCGATGTCGTGATAGCTCACTCCCCGACCGCGACGGGTGAGTTCCAGCTTGGCGTCCTCCGACGTGGTGTCGAACGCCGACGCCTGGTACCTCGGCGTCCGCTTCAGGTACTCCAGGGCTATCTCGTCCGGCAGCCAGTGAAAGAAAGGCAAGTCGGCGGTGTGATCGTCGAAAAGCCATAGCCGATTGGGCGCTTCGATGATGCAGAGGATCCCGCCGTCGGCCAATAACTGCCAGGCGGCTCGCAGGCTGGTCAACCGCTCGTGGTACGTCATGTGTTCCAGCGACGCGAAGAAGATGACGAAATCGAAGCCGGCGTGGTCGAAATGCGTGGCTATCTCGGTCGCATTCAGGTGATGCAGCGACGGTTCGTCGAGCCCGAAGAAACGCAACCGGGCCCGCGACACGGCGATGGATTCTTCCACCACGTCGATCCCGGTGACCTCGGCGCCTTGCTCGACCAGGGCCATGATGGACGACCCAGTCCCGCAGCCGATCTCGAACACTCGCGCCCCGTCCAGGCGGCGCAGGCCGTCCAGCCAGGGCACATACTCGTGCCGGTCGTAGATCAGCCGCCCGACGGTGTGCTCATCCATGTCGTGGCGCCCAACCTCGGAATCCCAATAGTCCACCGTCGACCAGTGCTCGCGGAGGTATTGACGAAAGCCGTCCACGCCCACCGGATTCAGTGGCACGAAGCGACGACGCAGCTCGGCGGTGGTTCCCCGGTCGGCGCGCCAGATGATTCGGCGGGCCGCCTCCTTGGCGGAGTTGTGCACGACGGTCATCATCGCATCCGGCAGGCGCCACCCGGCGGGCAATACTTATGTTCAGCGTGAAGCCAATCGAACGGGTTGCGGCGCGTTTTCCCCCGGTTACGCTTTCTTGGTGACTGACAGCCCGTCGTCCTATCTGGTGCTGGCTTCTCAGCGCAGCGGCAGCACGCTGCTGGTGGAATCCCTGCGCGCCACCGGCGTGGCCGGCGAGCCCCAGGAGTTCTTTCAGTACCTGCCGGCCACGAGCCAGTCCCCGCAGCCCCGGGAGTGGTTCGCCGGCGTGGACGACGAGTCGATCCTGCGTCTGCTCGACCCCTTGGACGCAGGCACGCCCGACCTGGCGCCGCCCGAGATCTGGCGCGACTACATCCGCACGGTCGGCAGGACTCCCAACGGCGTGTGGGGCGGCAAGCTGATGTGGAACCAAACACCGCTGCTGTTGAATCGCGCGAAAGACCTGCCCAATCGGTCCGGGGACGGCCTGCGGGCCGCGATCCGCGACGTCGTCGGCGAGGAGCCGCTGCTTATCCACGTGCACCGGCCCGACGTGGTGTCGCAGGCGGTGTCCTTCTGGCGCGCGGTGCAGACTCGCGTGTGGCGCGGCAGGCCAGATCCGGTCCGCGACGCGCGCGCCACCTACCACGCCGGCGCGATCGCCCACGTCGTCACCATGCTGCGCGCCCAGGAGGAGGGCTGGCGGACCTGGTTCGCCGAGGAAGACGTCGAGCCGATGGAAGTCCCGTATCCGGTGTTGTGGCGCAACCTGACTCAGGTGGTGGCCACCATCCTCGAGGCGTTGGGGCTGGACCCGCGCCTGGCGCCCGAACCGGCGCTGGAGCGCCAGGCCGACCAGCGCTCCGACGAATGGGTGGAGCGCTACCGCGCCGACGCCGAGCGAAATGGGCTACCGACCTAAATTCAGCGCGAGCCAATCGGTTGGCCCACAAGGGCGGCCACGCCACCATTGCGTCGTGCGACGGTTATCCGAGGACTGGTGGGCGACGCTGCTGGCGGGCGTGATCGTCGCGCTGGCGGTCGCCGGCGCGCTTCCCAGGATTCCCTGGTGACGCCGTGAGCACCCTCAGCGTCGACGCGCGGGAAGCGGAGGACGAGTCGGCGGAAGCCGCGTTCACCAGCGGGCGCCCACTGGACTACCTGCCCGGCATCCTGCTGCTGATCGGCGTGGGCGTGCTGGGCAAGTACGCCCAAATCTGGTGGAACACAGCGGCCAAACACCACCACTGGACCGTTCCCGACATCGAATACGTGTTGTGGGCCATCGTGATTGGCCTGCTGATCACCAATACCGTTGGCCTGCACCGGATATTTCGGCCCGGCGTGCTGACCTACCAGTTCTGGCTCAAGGTTGGGATCGTGGCGCTGGGGTCGCGATTCGTGCTGGGCGATATCGCCAAGCTCGGCGCGACCAGCCTGGTGCAGATCCTGGTGGACATGGCGGTCGCGGGAACGATCATTTTGGCGGTGGCGCGTGCCTTCGGCCTGTCGGGCAAGCTGGGCTCGCTGCTGGCGATCGGCACCTCGATCTGCGGGGTGTCGGCCATCGTGGCCGCCAAGGGCGCGATCCGGGCCCGCAACGCCGACGTCAGCTACGCGATCGCGGCGATCCTGGCGTTGGGCGCGGTCGGGTTGTTCGCGCTGCCGCCGCTGGGGCACCTGTTCGGGCTCACCAATTACGAATTCGGCCTGTGGGCGGGCCTGGCGGTGGACAATACCGCCGAAACCACCGCGACCGGATACCTGTTCTCCGAGCACGCCGGCAAGATCGCCGTGTTGGTCAAGTCCACCCGCAACGCGCTGATCGGCTTCGTCGTCCTGGGATTCGCGCTGTACTGGGCCGGCCGCGGACAGGCGGACGCGATCGCGCCCGGTGCCAGGGCCAAGGCCGCGTTCGTCTGGGCGAAGTTCCCGAAATTCGTGCTCGGTTTCCTGGCGGTCTCGGCGATCGCGACCGCGCACTGGCTGAGCAAGGGGCAGACCGCGAACCTGGCCAACGTGTCGAAATGGGCGTTCCTGCTGACCTTCGCCGGCGTCGGCCTCACCACCGACATCCGGCAAATCGCCCGCACCGGGTGGCGCCCGCTCGTCGTCGCGGTCATCGGGCTGACCGTCGTCGCGTCGGTCTCCCTCGGGCTCGTGCTGCTCACCTCCCGCGTGTTCCATTGGGGCGTAACCACGTAGCGAAGGCCGGACGGTAACCTGGCGGCCGTCATGTTGATCACGATCCTGGTGATGGCCATCGCCGTGAGCCTCGAACCGTTCCGGGTCGGCATGACGGTGCTGATGCTCAACCGGCCCCGGCCGATGCTGCAACTGCTCGCCTTCTTGTGCGGCGGCTTCGCGATGGGCCTGAGCGTGGGCCTGGTCGTGTTGTTCGTCCTGCGACGCAGGCTGCTGGGGTCGACATACTTCACGTTGCCCAGGGTGCAGATCGCCATCGGCCTGCTGGCGCTCGCGGTCGCCGCCGTGGTGATCGTGCGGCCCGACATGCGCCGCGCCGCCGTGCCCGAACGGTTGGCGACGCACGCTCAGCGACTGGTGAACGGGCGCTCATTGTGGGTGGCGGGAGTCGCCGGGCTGGGGATCGCGCTGCCGTCGGTGGACTACCTGGCCGCGCTGGCCGTCATCCTGGCCTCGGGCGCGGCGGCCGCGACGCAAGTCGGGGCGCTGGTGATGTTCAACGTCGTGGCCTTCGAGCTGGTGGAGCTTCCGCTGCTCGCGTACCTGGCGGCGCCCCGGCGGACGCGCGCGGCGATGGGCGCGCTGCACGACTGGATCCGGTCGCGACGCCGCGTCGAGGTCGCCAGCCTGCTGGCCGCGGTCGGCACGATCCTGCTGATCGCCGGGCTAGCCGGTGCCTGACCGTTGCGCCACGGCCCGGCGCGACGCGTACGTTTCGGCGAGGAACTGCTCGACGGCCACCGCGGCGTGCGCCGCGCGAGCCGACCCGAAGATGTCGAAAGCGTGCTGCGCGCAAGGTAACTCGGCGTACGCGACGGGCTGGCGGCTGACCTCGCGCAGCCGCGCCGTGAAGCGGCGGGCCTGTTCGACCGGGATCAGCGAATCGTTCGTGCCGTGCAGCACGAAAAACGGCGGCGCGTCTTCGCGGACGTGGGTGATCGGCGACGCGACCCGGAAGGGCTCGCCGACGTCGGTCAAGCTCAGCTTGAACACGCGCTTGGCGACTATCGGCGCCATCAACGGATGCATCGCCTCGCGCGAGCCGAAGTCGTACACCCCGTAGAACGGAACGGCCGCCTGCACGCGGGTGTCGGCGTCCTCGAAGCCCGGCTGAAACCGGGCGCGTCGTTGGGGGTCAGCGCCGCCAGCGACGACAGGTGCCCGCCGGCCGAGCCCCCGGTGATCGCGATCCAGTCCGGGTCGCCGCCGTATTCGGCGATGTGCGCTTTCGTCCAGGCGATCGCGCGCTTCACGTCGACGATGTGATCGGGCCAGGTGGAGCGGGGGCTCAGCCGGTAGTTGATCGCGACACAGATCCAGCCGAGCTCGGCCAGGTGGCTCATCAGCGGATGCGCCTGCCCGCGTTTGTTTCCGACCATCCAGGCGCCGCCGGGAACCTGCAGCAGCACCGGGGCCCGCCCGCCGCGATCCACATCGGGCCGGCGCCAGATGTCCAGGTGGTTGCGCGAGCCGCACTCGCCATAGCTGATGTCGCCGTCATGCGCGTAGTCGCGGTAGATCCGCAACATCCGCGCCGGGCCGGGCTTCTTGGCGGTCGCGCCCCCGGGCGCGGGCCGCGTCCACAGGTCGCCCGACTCGGTCCGACGGTCGGGGCCCAGCGCCGCGTCCAGCGCGGCGGTCAGCGGCTCGTCCGCCCGCCGTCCGACGCGGCGCAGGCCCATCAGCCCCAGCCACGACACCGCCGACACCAGCCAGCTGAACCGGCGTGTCCGCGGCGGCAGCCGGCGCGACACCGTCGCCATGGCCGCGAGCTGGACGGCCAGGGTCTGCATCGGAAGCTCCGAGGCGAACACGCCGTGGGCGAACGCGAGGCCCGACCCGTAGCGGTCCCTCGTCAACGGTCGAAAGCCGTTGGCGGTGTAGGCCAGGCCCAGCACCGACACCAGCACGGCGGCCACTCGTTTCACGCCTGGCCCTTTCCGGTTTCGTCGGACTCCCCGGCCTCCTCGGCCTTGGCGGGGTCGTCGATCACGTGATACGCCGGGTCGACCATCGACACCGCCTTGTTCCCGCTCTGTCGCGCCTTGCCGGTGATCCGCAACAGCTGGCCGGGTTGGATGTCGGCGCCCCCGCGCCCGGGGCGGAACGTGACGTTGAGTTCGCCACTGTCGTCGCCGACGACGATCCACCGGAGCGTGCGGCGCCGCTTGGTGATGTCCTCGACCTGGGTGACCCGCCCCTCGACGGTGGCGCGCTGGCCCGGGATGAGCCCGGCCACGGTGATCACCGACGGCCGTTCGGGGTGTTCGTAGGCTTCGACGTCCCGCTCCTCGTCCTTCAGGACCAACGCCTCGACCCGGTCGAGTCCGCGCGCGATCCGATGTTCGAAGTCGTCGGGGAAGGCCTCCTTGATCCGCGACTCCACGTCGTACGGGACGATCGTCGCCGCCGCGTCCGGGATCAGGCTGACCGCCCGGGCGATCTTGTCGGCGGTGCGGTCGTGCAGCAGCCTCCCCAGCAGCGGCGAATAGGTGCGGCGCGGCAGCAACACCGTGACGTTGGTGTCCCGCTGTTCCTGCACCGCCTTGGCGACCAGCACCTGCGCCGACCGGTTGATCCGGCGGTCCGGGCAGTCCACCACCCGCAGCCGCGTGTCGAGTTCGAAGTGATCCCAACGCTTTCGCAGCTGCGCGGCGTAGGCCGCGTCGACCATGAAGTGCACCGCGATGAGCTCGTCGGCCCGCAATCCCCTGCCGTAGCGCAACGCCTCGATCGTCGCGAGGTCGACCGAGTTCACGAACACGAACACGCGGTGCCTGGCATACTTCACCAACTCGGGCCGGTCGGTGCGGAACATCTCGAGAATGGCCGCCTCTGCGCGGTATTCGCGATTGAGCCGGATCAGCAAAAAGACCAGCACCGGGAAGACGACGACGACGAGCCATGCGCCCTCGGTGAACTTCGCCACCGCGAAGATGCCCACCACGATCGTCGACAGGATCCCCGCGGACAGGTTGATCGCCAGCCGTCGTCGCCATCCCGGTTCCCGGTGGGTCAGGTGGTGTTTGGTCATCCCGTAGCCGGCCATCGAGAACCCGGTGAACACGCCGATCGCGAAAACCGGGATCAGCGCGTTGACCGAGCCGCCTGTCGCCACGAGCAGCGCCACAGACAGCGCCGTCAGTGTGAGGATCCCGTTCGAAAACACCAGGCGGTGACCGCGTTTCGTCAGCTGCCGGGGCAGGAAGCGGTCCTCGGCCACGAAACTCGCCAGCGCGGGGAAGCCGTTAAAGCTTGTGTTTGCGCCCACGTACAAGATGGCGGCGGTCGATGCCTGGACGAGGATGAAGAAGACGTTTCCGATCACGCCGTTCCCGAAGACGGCCCGACCGACCTGTGACAACACCGACGGATATTCGCTGAGGTACGGCGTCGAGTGGGTGGCGTATGCCAGATAAGCGACGCCCGCCAGCAAGAACCCGAGAATGCAGGCCATGGCGGTAAGCACCCGACGTGCGTTCACGCCCTGCGGCTTTCGGAATACATCGACCGTATTGGAGATCGCTTCAACACCCGTCAGCGACGAACCGCCGTTGGCAAACGCGCGCAGCAAGGTCAGTATCGTTGCGCCCATCACCAGACCGCTACCATGTTGCACCGGCACCGTGCCGCTCAGCTGGTGCGGATCGTATACAGGTAATTCCCAAAAAATTTCGCGGATGACGCCGACAACGATCGTGAGGCCGATCATGACAACGAAGAAGTAGGTTGCCGCGGCGAACGGCCAGCCCGCTTCCCGTAATCCGCGCAGGTTCAGGTAGCAGATGATCAGCACCACGCCGACGGTGATCTTCAGGCTGTGCGGACCCAGGGCCGGTATCGCCGACGCCACCGCGACCGTGCCCGCCGCCGCCTGGACCGCCACGGTGACCACGTAGTCGATCAACAGCGCCGCGGCGGCGACCTGCGCCACCCGGGGCCCGAAATTCTCCCGCGCCACGATGTACGACCCGCCCGCCCGGGTGTAGGCCATGACGACCTGCCGATACGACGCGGCCACGAACGTCAGGATCAGCAGGATGACACCGGTGACCGGCAGCAATAGCACGAACGCCGCCAGACCCGCGTGCGGCAGCAGTTCGATCAGGATCTGCTCGGGGCCGTACGCCGTCGACGAGATCGCGTCCGGCGAAAGCGCCCCCAGCGCAACCGGGTTCGACAGCTTCTCGCTTGCCAGTTCCTCGGTGATCAGCGGCTTGCCGAGGAACACCCGTTTGGCTATGTCCCCGATAGACGTCGGGATGTGCAGCTTGCCCGCCGATCCGCCAGCCGAACTAGTCACGACCAAGCATTCTGCCTGAGCTTGGCTAGTGGCGGTCGCAAGCGGCGTAGACGGGTCGCCGCCACCCGTCTACGAGAGTCGCTGAACCGCGGCGGCGATGCGTTCGTCGGTGGCGGTCAGCGCGACCCGCACATGCCGGGCGCCGCCCGGGCCGTAAAAGTCGCCGGGCGCCACCAGGACACCGCGGGCGGCCAGCCACGCGACGCTGTCCTGGCAGGGCTCGTCGCGGGTGGCCCACAGGTACAGGCCCGCCTCGGAATGGTCGACGACAAAGCCGGCCGCGCGCAGCGCCGGCAACAGGGCCGCCCGCCGCCGTTCGTAGCGCGCGCGCTGCAGCTGCTCGTGGGCGTCGTCGTCGAGCGCGGCCACCATGGCGGCCTGCACCGGCGTCGGCACCATCATCCCGGCGTGTTTGCGGACGGCCAGCAGCTCGGCGATCAACGCCGCATCGCCGGCGACGAAGCCGGCCCGATAACCGGCCAGCGACGAGGTCTTCGACAGCGAGTGAATCGCCAGCAGCCCGGTGTGGTCGCCGTCGCAGACCGAGGGATGCAGCACGGACAGCGGTTGCGCCTCCCAGCCCAAGCCCAGATAGCACTCGTCGGAGGCGACGAGGACGCCCCGCTCACGAGCCCAGCCGACAACCTTGCGCAGGTGCTCGGCGCCCAGCACGCGTCCGGTCGGATTACTCGGCGAATTGAGGTAGAACAGCGCCGGGGACCGCGGGCCAACCTGGGTCAGCGAATCCGCGCGCAGCACCTGGGCCCCGGCCAGGCGGGCCCCGACGTCATAGGTCGGGTAGGCGAGCTCCGGCACCACGACCACGTCCGCGGCGCCCAGGCCCAGCAGCGTCGGCAGCCACGCGATGAGCTCTTTGCTGCCGATCACCGGCAGCACGGCCGCCTCGGCCACCCCGGTGACCCCGAAGCGGCGGGCCAGCGCCGCCACCGCCGATTCGCGCAGGCGCTGGGTGCCGGCGGTGGCCGGATACCCCGGTGCGGAGCCGGCTGCGGCCAGCGCCTCCCGGATGACGGGCGCGACCGGGTCGACCGGCGTGCCGACGGACAGGTCGACGATGCCGCCCGGATGGGCCGCGGCCACCGCTTTCGCGTCGGTCAGGGTGTCCCAGGGAAACTCGGGCAGGGACGCCGAAACTTTCCCGTGCGGGGGCCGCGCCCCCGCCTCGGGCTGGTGCGGCACCGGCCCGCTCAGTCGCCTTCGCCCTGTGGGGGCAGGTCCTTGACCACTTGCGGGTCGTGCTCGGTCAAGCCGACCTTCGCCGCGCCGCCCGGCGACCCCAGCTCGACGAAGAAGTCGGCGTTGATCTGCGTGTACTGGCTCCACTGCTCCGGCACGTCGTCTTCGTAGTAGATCGCTTCGACGGGGCAGACCGGCTCGCATGCCCCGCAGTCGACGCACTCATCGGGGTGGATGTAGAGCATCCGGGCGCCCTCGTAGATGCAGTCGACCGGGCACTCCTCGATGCATGCCTTGTCTTTGATGTCGACGCAGGGTTCGGCGATCGTGTACGTCACAGACGTCTCCTCCAGCTCTGTCCATGTACCGCGTGTGGGCTGCTCGGCTCGCCGCGGCTTCGGCCGCCCCGGCGAAAGCTTTCGGTTACTGATACTAGACGTTGCACATACACGTCAACCACTGGGCATGCAACACGTGGGCGCAAAATGGGCCGTCACGCGCGCCGCCGGGCCGCCCGGCCCCGCCCCGGCCCGCTTTCACTCACGGCGAACATCCTCCGCACGGCGCTGACCTGCGCAAAGTTACGATTAGAGCTTCCTGTGCGATAACGGTTGCGAGGATGAAAGCTCACGGGGCCTGGTAGCCTCGACCGCAGACGGCAACCGTTGGGCTGATGTCGTCGCCGTTTTCCGACGGTGCATTGAATGGGGAAGGTGTCCACAGATGGCAAGGCTGTCGTTGACCAAATTTGCCGCCGCCGCTGGCGGCGTGGCGTTCGCGTTGACTGCTGGTTCCGGGATCGCATCCGCGGATCCCCTGGATCCGGTCATCAACACGACGTGCAACTACGGGCAGGTGATGGCGGCGCTCAACGCGACGGACCCGGCTGCCGCCGCGCAGCTCACCGCATCGCCGATCGCGGTGAGTTACCTGAACCAGTTCCTCGCGTCGCCGCCGCCGAAGCGCTTGCAGATGGCCCGCCAGATCCAGGCCATGCCGCAGGCCGCGCCGTACTTCAACGACGTGCTGTCGGTGGCCGGCAGCTGCAACAACTACTGACCGAGACCTCAGTAGCCGCTGAGCAGACGGCGTAGTCGGCCCAGCGCTTCCGGGCCGGCGTCGCTGCAGATCCGCGACCCGTCCGCGGGTCGACGGCCCCAAAGCAATAGCACCCGGGCGGCCGCATCGGTCTCCAGGGTGGCCGGGCCTTCGGGCTCGGCCATCGCGATGGTGGTCTGGTCGGCTTCGGCGCCGAGCAGCACATCGTCGGTGCCGGCAACGCGCAGTCGGGCTTCGATTCGCTCACCCGGGCGTAATCCCTTGGCGCCCTTGGCAAGCAGGGGACGTCCGACGGCCACGACGCTGTGCGAGGTCATCCAGGGCTCGGCCAGCCCGGCCTGGAACACCGTGCGGGTATCGCAGTCCCCGGTGATGTCCCAGCCGTGCAACACGAGCTCCTCCCGCATGTGCTCGGCGAACCACGGCACCTTCATGGTGCGACCGGTCCAGGCGACGTCGGTATCCGGCGAGACGCCGTCGGCGGCGACCGCCACCTCGTTCAGGGCGGCCATCCGGTCGTGGAACGCGTCCCACAGGTCCGCATCGTTGAGGGCGCGCAGCGGAGCCTCGCGCTCCTCGAAGCCGCGCGTGCCGACGGGTTCGCCCTCCAGGTGGGCGCCGAGCACCCGGGCGAGCTCCTCGGCGTTTCCGGCTTGGTGGATGACCACGTCGCGGACCGTCCAGGCCTCGCACCAGGTGCCCGCGTCCGGTCGGCGCCGCTGCACCGCGTCCAGAAAGGGCCGCCATTCCGGGAAACGCTCGTCGTCGATCTGTCGCTTCACGGCGTCCGGTATACCCGGCAGCCCCGACGAGTAACCGAACTACGCCGCCAGCGGGGCGTACGTGGTGGTGCGCTGGCGCGCCGGGCGTCCGATGCCCTCGGCGATGGCGGCCAGCTCCGCCACGGTCTTCGATGAGCCGTGTTCGGAGCCTGCCATCCGCGAGATGGTCTCCTCCATCAGCGTGCCGCCCAGGTCGTTGGCGCCGCCGTTGAGCATCACCCGCGTGCGCTCGACACCGAGCTTGACCCAGCTGGTCTGGATGTGAGAAATGCGGCCGTGCAACATGATCCGCGCCAGCGCGTGCACCGCCCGGTTGTCGCGATGGGTGGGTCCGGGCCGCGCCGCGCCGGCCAGGTACAGCGGCGAGCTCTGGTGCACGAACGGCAACGGCACGAACTCGGTGAAACCGCCGGTGCGGTCCTGAATGTCGCGCAGCACGTTGAGGTGGCCGACCCAGTGCCGCGGGCTGTCGACGTGGCCGTACATCATCGTCGACGAGGACCGCAGGCCCACCTCGTGCGCGGTGCTGACGATCTCGATCCACATCGACGTCGGCAGCTTGCCCTTGGTGAGCACCCAGCGCACCTCGTCGTCCAGGATCTCGGCTGCGGTGCCGGGGATGGTGTCCAGACCCGCCTCGCGCAGGCTGATCAGCCACTCACGAATGCTCAACCCGCTCTTGGTCACACCGTTGGCGATCTCCATCGGGGAAAACGCGTGCACGTGCATCGACGGCACGCGGGCCTTGACCGCGCGCACCAGCTCGGCGTACCCGGTCACGGGCAGCTCGGGATCGATCCCGCCCTGCATGCACACCTCGGTGGCGCCCTCGACATGCGCCTCCCAGGCGCGGTCGGCCACCTCAGCGGTGGAGAGCGAATACGCGTCGGCGTCGCCCTTGCGCTGCGCGAAGGCGCAGAACCGGCAGCCGGTGTAGCAGATGTTGGTGAAGTTGATGTTCCGGTTCACCACGAAGGTCACGTCATCGCCGACCACGTCGCGCCGCAACGAATCCGCCAGCGCGGCAACCGCATCCAGCGCAGGGCCGTCGGCGGTCGCCAACGCCAGGTACTCGTCGTCGGTGCAGCCGGCGGGATCACGTTCGGCCGAGGCCAGGGCGGCAAGCACGTCGGTGTCTAGGCGTTCTGGCGCTTTGGCGCCCTGCGCGCCCAGTTCGTGCACCCGGGCGCGGATCGATTCCCAGTCGCCGAACGCGCTGTCGAGGTCGCTGCGGGCTTCGGTGCTGCGGCCCTCGGTGTCGATCGCCGCGTGCAGGTCGACCCGGCCGGCGGACTCCACGTCGTCGGGCTCCTGCCAGGGCATGCCGACCGGGTTGACGTCGCGGGCCAGGCCGGTGCGCGGATCGGCCAGCGCCGCAACGTGTCCGGACACCCGCGGATCGATCCACGCCGCGCCGGCCTGGACGTATTTGGGCTGTGCGGTCAACCGCTGCACCAGTTCGTATCCGGCCTCGGCGGTGATCGCGGCCAACTCGTCCAGGGCGGGCCAGGGCCGTTCGGGGTTGACGTGGTCGGGGGTCAGCGGTGACACGCCGCCCCAGTCGTCGACGCCGGCGCGGATCAGCGCCAGGCACTCCTCCCGCGACACCAGGTTGGGCGGCGCCTGGATGCGCATCCCCGGCCCGAGCACCAACCGCGCGACCGCCACGGTCGCCAGGTAGTCCTCGATCCCCGCATCGGGAACGGCGGCCATCGCGGTGTGTTCCTTGGCCCGGAAGTTCTGCACGATCACTTCCTGGACGTGCCCGAACTCCTTGTGCAACTTGCGGATCGCCAGCAAGGTGTCCGCCCGTTCGGGCAGTGTCTCGCCGATGCCGACGAGCAGCCCGGTGGTGAACGGAATCGACAACCGCCCGGCGTCGGTCAGCGCGCGCAGCCGAACCGCCGGGTCTTTGTCCGGGCTGCCGTAGTGCGCAAGCCCTTTCGTCTCGAACAGCCGTCGCGACGTGGTCTCGAGCATCATGCCCATCGACGGCGCCACCGGCTTGAGCCGCGACATCTCCGACCAGCTCATCACGCCGGGGTTCAGGTGCGGCAGCAGCCCGGTCTCCTCCAGCACCCGGATGGCCATCGCCCGGACGTAGGACAGGGTGGAGTCGTAGCCCCGCTGGTCAAGCCAATCACGCGCCTCGTCCCATCGGTCCTCGGGCCGGTCACCGAGGGTGAATAGCGCCTCCTTGCAACCCAGTTGGGCCCCGCGGCGGGCGATGTCGAGGATCTCGTCGGGCTCCAGGTACATGCCGGCGCCGCGGGCCCGCAGTTTGCCGGGGACAGTGACAAAGGTGCAGTAGTGGCACGTGTCGCGGCACAGGTGGGTGACCGGAATGAACACCTTGCGCGAATAGCTGATCGGTAACCGTCCGCCCGGGCCGCGGCGCCCGGCCGACTCGAGGCCCGCATCTCGCACCCGCGCCGCGCTCGCGCACAGGTCGGCAAGATCCTCGCCGCGCGCTGTCATCGCGATGGCCGCCTCGTCGAGGTTCAGCGCGACCCCGTCACGGGCCCGCCGCAGGACGCGCCGCAACGCCGACGCGCCGGCCCTCGGCAAGGTCGCAGCCGGAACGACGGGGCTGGGCAGGGCGACGGGCTCCAGAGGCTCCGGTGTTCCCGGTGTCAGTGGCACGTTGGTGTAACTTCCCCACGATCGAATTTCATCCGCCGGCCCAACCTGTGGAACCTTGGGCAACGGTGCCATACGCGCAACAGTAGCGCTCGGCCGCGGCCACTCCGCCGCCGACATCCCGGCCCGCCGGTGGCACCCGCGGCCCTTTGCTATGTGTTTGTTGGACTTGCCCGCTAACCCGCCGCGACCGCGTTACCATCCGTCGTATCTCAGAGAGGTGCTAGATGTCGTTCCTATTCGCCGACCCGGGGGCGCTCGCAGCAGCGGCTTCGGACCTGTCCGGCATCGGATCGACCCTCAGCACGGCCAACGCCGCGGCGGCGGCCCCGACCAGCGCGGTGGCGGCGGCCGCCGCCGATCAGGTGTCGGCGCAGGTCGCCGCGTTTCTTTCCGAGCACGGGCTGGGATATCAGCAGATCAGCGCGCAAATCGCCGGGTTTCACGACCAGTTCGTCCAGACGTTGAGCGCCGGCGCCGGTGCGTACGCGACGGCCGAGGCCGACGCAGCGCAGAACCTCGCCGCTGCGGCGAACGCCCCCGCCGCGACGCTGCTCGGCGGCGGCGGGGCCACCGGCGTCGCCGGTGCGGCCGCGGTGGCCGGTGGAGCCGTGTCCGGTGCGGTGAACCAGGCCGGGAGCGTCGTAGCGGGCTCCACCAATTTCCTGGGCGGCGGCGCGGGGCTGCTCGGAGCCGGGCTGCTCGGCGGTGGCGCCCAGGCGATCGCCGGTCAGGCCGGTGCGGCCGTCAACGCCCTGTCGGGTGCGGCCGTCAACGCCGTGTCCGGTGCGATGACCGAGGTCGAGAGCGTCGTGGCGGGATCCGCCAATCTCCTGGGTGGCGCCGGGCTGTTCGGCGGCGTCAGCCAGGCCGCCGCGCTGCTGCTCGGGCCCACCGGGGGGGTGAGGGCGCTGACCGCGGCCAGCGCCCTGCTCGCGCCGGCCGCCGTGACCAACGCCGCGGCGGTGTCGGCGGCCAACGCATTTGCTCCTATCGCCGAGTCGATCGAGAACGCCTACCTGCTGATCGAGCCGTACGTGCAGTACGGCTTCGAGCTGGCCTCCTACGCCGCGGGCTGGTTGCCCTGGATCGGCTGGATAGTGGCCCCACAGATCATGTACGTCTACAACCTCTTCGAGCCCATGGTGCAGAGCGGGCTGTTCAACCTCCTGGACTGGCTGGGCGGCACCATCACCTTTGCCCAGGGGCTGAACAACTTCATCGGGGCCACCACGGCATCGATCAACTACTTCATCCAGACCGAGATCAACTGGTTCTTGAGCTTCCTGCCGCCGCTCCCGCCGCTGCCGCCGTTCTTCCCGTAACCGGCCGGTCAGCCCCAGCGGCCGCGCCGCAACAGCACCCATACCGGCGGCGCGACGCCGAGTCCGATCAGCAGCAGGGCCCCGTACGCCATCAGCCCCCGACCCCCCAGAATGACGTCGTCGGCCGGCCCGCCCATGCTCATCACGGCCACCGTGAGGAGCCACGTCCACAGGGGCAGCGCGGCCACCCGCGGAGATTTGGTCCACAGCCCGGCGGCCCAGACCAGTGCCGCGTTCAGCAGTCCGCTGAGCAGCCCGCTGATGGGGAACGGAACCGAGCCGATATAGGTAGGCAGCAGGAGCGCGCCGGCGAGTGCCGACAGGATCCCGTCGACGGCCAGCAGCGCCAACACAACGAAACGAATCGCGGGATCGGTCGCGCCGCCGTCCTCAGCGGACGCGGCGCGCGGCTTCGTTTCGGTCAGGTCGGAACGCTGTCGATGTTGGCGAGTATCGAGCCGATGACCCACTGCAGGCTGTCGAGCCGGTCCTGCCAGTGCTGCTGGTTAGGGTCCAGGTCGGGGTCCATGCTAATTCCTTCCGTGGCTGCCTGTTTCGCAGCCTACCGCGCCGCGGCGGCGGTGAAACCCAGCCCCGCGAGCAGATCCGTTTCCCAGCCGCGCCCGTCGCGCTCCCCCGCGGCGCCGCCCACCAGGACGTAGTGCTCCTCGGCGAGGATGGGCAGCGCCATGTTGTTCGACAGGGCGCAGGCCCGGCCGGTCGGGCCGACGACGACCTGCGTGGCGTGCGCGGCGAGGGCGGCCGTCTTCGCCGCGAGCGCTTCCGGGGTCGCCTCGACGACGGCGTCGATGTCGGTGTCGGCGTACCCGAAGTCGAACTCCTCGTGGGGCGGAATCACCCAGTCGGGCAGCAGGTCTTCGCGCTCCAGCGCCCGCCACCCCGCGTGGAATGCGCTCTCCGCCGGGACCGTCCAGTAGAACTTCGGCACCGCCCAGGGCTTGCCGGGGTAGTCGTCGGCGTCGCCGGCGTGCGAGCCGGCAGATGCGACCGCGGCCGTCGTGACGGTGTGGGCGTGGATGTGGTCGGGGTGGCCGTAGCCGCCGCCCGGGTCGTAGGTCACGACGACGTGCGGGCGCCGCGCGCGGATGATGCCGACCAGCGCGCCGACGGCCTCGCGCTCGTCGGCGTCGACGAACCTCTCGCGCCGCCGTGTCGGGGTGCCCTCCATGCCCGAGTCGCGCCACCGTCCCGCACCGCCGAGATAGCGGGGTGCGCTGACGCCGAGCGCCCGCAATGCGTTGGTGAGCTCGCCGATTCGGTAGCCACCGAGTTGGTCCGCGTGATCGACGGCGAGCCCGGCCCACTGATCGCCGATCACCTCGCCCTCCTCGCCGAGGGTGCAGGTGACAACGTCGACCTGCGCGCCGCGCGCGGTGTAGTGCGCGATGGTGGCGCCGTTGCTGAGGCTCTCGTCGTCGGGGTGCGCGTGAACGAACAGCAGCCGCGGAGTCTCGGGCATGGACGCACCCTACCGCGGCGCTCGGCGGCGATGGCGCAGCACGGCAAGGCAGCGGATAGGAACGCGGGCGGCTACTATCGAGAAATGTCGCAGCTAACCCAGGACCGGAGTGGCACGCGGAGGCGGCGACGAGGCGAAGTGCTCGAACGTGCGTTGTACGAGGCCACGCTGGCCGAGTTGGCCGAAGTGGGATATGGCGGGCTGACGATGGAAGGGATCGCGGCGCGCGCCCACACCGGCAAGGCCGCTCTGTACCGGCGCTGGTGCAGCAAGCATGATCTGGTGCACGCCGCGCTGGTCTATGCCCTGCCGCCGCTGCCCGAGCTGCGCACCGGCCGGTCGGCCCGGGAGAACCTGCTGACGATGTTCACCGCGCACCGCGACATGCTGGCCGGCAAGACCAGCTTCCCCGGACTGGACGTCATCCACCAGCTGCTGCACGAACCGGAAATGCGCGCCATCTTTGCCGACGCCGTGGTGTGCCCGCGTCTCAAGATCCTCGAATCGATCCTGCAGGCCGCCGTCGACGACGGCGACCTCGACCCGGGCACGGTCACACCGCTGACCGCGCGAGTGGGGCCGGCGCTGATCAACCACCAGTTCATGCTCACCGGTGAGCCGCCGAACCGGCGCGACCTGGCGACCATCGTCGACACGGTTATCCCGCCACGCTCGGTGGCCGCGAGCGACTAGCCCAGGAACAAGCCGGCGAAATCGGTGCCAGCGGCCAGGGTCTGGTCGAAGATGCCCTCGATGCCGCCGATGTTGCCGCCGTTGAAGACCTGCGCCGCGGTACCGGTCAGCAACGTGCTGATGGCCGGCGCCTGGACACCGCCCACGAAGCTGTTCACCGTCTGCTCGCCGGTGCCCAGAATCAGGTTGCCCGCGTTGAAGAGCCGGTTCAGTCCGCCGTTGAAGGCGGCGTTGCTCCCGAACGTACTTGTCTCCCAAGCGATTTCGCTGTTCACCAGGTTGGTGTTGAAGCCGACCTCCGCGGGAATCAGGTTGGACAGGAAGTTGAGCTGGCCAGAAGCCAGGCCCTGCAACCCCGCGGTGGGCGCCGCCACCAGCGCCACCCCGAGGTTGGGCAGGCCGGCGAACAGCGATCCGTTGAGCGCCCCGTTCAGCGAGGCCTGCAAGCCGGCCGCGTTGATCCCCGCGGTCAACGCGGCCTGCAGGGAGCCGTTGCCGGTCAGCGACGTCGCCACCGCGCTGATGACGTCGAGGTCCCACAGGAACTTGGTGTCCACCGCCCCCAGGAACCCACCGAGCGCGCCGCCGGCGATCAGGTTGGCCGGGGCGCCGACCGCCAGGCTCGCCAGGATGGCGCCGCCGGTCGGGAGCTGCGCGCCCAACAGGCTGTCGAAGGTCACCTCGCCGGTGCCCAGCACCGTGTTCCAGAAGTTGAAGAAGCTGTCGAGCACGCCGCCGACCGCGCCGGTGCCGCCGAACAGGGCCGTCTCCAGCGCCGTCTCCTGGGCGACCAAGGCGCCGTTGAAGCCCAGCTCGTTGGTGATCAACGCGCCGTTGAAGCCGAGCTCCATCGCCTGCAACTGAGTAAGGAAGGCGGGCACGCTCGGCGCCGTCAGCAGCACTTGCCAGGGCGCCACCAGGTTGGCGAACAGAGTGGGCAGCCCGGCAAGCCCGATGCTGAGGCCCCCGTTCAAGGCGGCGTTGAGTTGGGCGCTGAGCCCCGACAGGCCGGCGCTGATGCTGGCGCCCAGGCTCGGACTGAAGCCGAAGACGCCGCCCAGCGCCGCGAGCGCGGCGTTCAGGTTGGTCGGCAGGGCAAAGCCGCCCATCAACGCCGGCAGGCCGGCGCCGAGGTTGCCGATCAGCGAGCCACCGGTCTGCAAGGCACCAGACAGGGCGGCGCCGAGGCCCGACAGGCTGCCCCCGAAGCCGCCCGACAGCGCGGCGTTGATCGCGCCGCTCAGCCCCGGCAGCCCGGCGGTCAAGCTGCCGGCCAGGTTGGACAGCCCGGCGCTCAGGTTGGTCGCCAGCGCCCCACCGGTCTGCGCCAATCCCGAAAGGCCACTGCCGATGTCGGCGGCCAACGTCGCGCCGAGGGGCCCCAACCCCGCAAGGCTGCCGCCCAGGCCGCCCGACAACGCGGCGTTGAGGGAGGCGCTCAACCCGGAAAGCCCGCCACTCAGGCTGGCCGCGAGGCCCGGGAACGCCAGGCTCAGGCCGCCGATCAGGCCGGGCAACCCGGCGCCGAGGCTCGCCGCGAGCGCGTTACCGCTCTGGACCAATCCCGACAGGCCATTGCTGAAGTTGGCGGCCAACGTTGCACCGAGCGGCCCCAACCCCGCAAGGCTGCCGCCCAGGCCGCCCGACAACGCGGCGTTGAGGGAGGCGTTCAGCCCGGAAAGCCCGCCGCCCAGGCTGGCCTGCAGCCCGGGCAGCGCGGCGTTGAAGCCGCCCGCCAGCCCGGAAAGACTGGTGCCGACGTTGGTGGCCAGCGCGCCGCCGGTCTGCGCCAACGTCGTCAGCCCGCCGTTCACGTTGGTGGCGATCGCCGCACCCAGGGGCGCCAGTCCCCCGAGGTTGGCCCCGAGGCTGCCTCCGAGGCTGGCCGACACCGCGGCGTTCAGCGAGACACCGATCGCGTTGAGGTCGGCGCTCAGGCTGGCCTCGAGGCCGGCGAGCCCACCACTCAGGTCGATGCCGAGCGCCGGTACCGCGCTCGCGAGCGTCTGCACGACGTTTACCTCGGCGGCGGCATAGCTGCCCGCACCGGCGGTCAAACTCTGCACGAACTGCTGGTGGAATACCGCCGCCTGCGCGCTGAGTTGCTGATAGCCGGCGGCATGCGAGGAAAAGAGCGCGGCAATTTCCGCCGAAACCTCGTCCGCTGCCGCGGGCAGCAACCCCGTGGTCGCGGCGGCGGCCGCGCTGTTGGCGGAGCCGATGACGGAGCCAAGGTTCGCCAAATTGCTTGCCGCATCGGCGATTAGGTCGGGCACTGCGATGAGAAACGACACTGAAGACCTCCCCGGTTCAGCACAGCTATGGTCGCTCTACCCCCGTCGCCCGATCGGGCAGGCGTTGCGATGGCCGCAGCGTATCGAAATGGCGTACTGAAAACGGTTGTTTGCATTAACGAACTTCGCGAATACCCGATCGGATTAATTCGTGTGATTAATTCGTTACTTTCGATTCACACGGCTCGATGCGGCTTTACGTCCCGAGGAGCACGTCCGCCAAGTCAAACGCGCCCGCCCAGCGCTGGTCGAATGATCCCACCAGGCCGGCGATCTGGCCGCCGTTGAAGACCTGCTGCCGCGCCAGCGAGGCCGTTAGCGGAGCCGATCGTCTTACCGATATTCGCCAGATCCGTTGCCGCCGCTGCCACCATCTCCGGCGCCGCGATCAGGAAAGACATCGTGCACCTCCGACGAACAGATCAACTCGGGATGACCGAGCGGGTATCGCTCCGCCGTCGCGGAAACGGCGTTTTTGGAAATCGCGGCTTTCAGACTCTCGGGCGGGCGCCGCGGCGCCGTTACGGCCCGGTTTTGATCCATTGGCCGGCGTCGCCGACGATGCCGACCGGTACCGCGCCCGTCAGGCTGACGTTCCGCACGCTGGGCCCGGCCCCCACGATGGTGGTGTCCTGCAAGATCGGCAACACCGTCGACATATTCCACAGTCGCGGTTCGACCGCGGTGATCACGTCGTTGATGTTCTTGGTGCCGTTGAGCGCGGCGTCGATGTTCGACTGGATGCTGCGATCGCAGATTCCAGTGAGGTTCGACGGCGCCTGCACGAGCGCGCCGGGCTCGGGCGGGCGGGAGGCCGGCGGCGCCGGCGTCGGCGTCACCGGAGACGTCGCGGCGGTGGTGCCGGGGCCGCCGGGCGGCGGCGCCGCGGCGGGTGTGGTGGTCGGCGTGCTCGACGGCGAGAGCGTCGTCGTCTGCAGCGCGGGGCACCCGTAGCGCGAGGCAAGCAGCGTCGCCAGGTTGCCGCCGGCCTGATGCCAGCCGACGATCGCGTCGACCTGGTTGTTGGTCAGCGCGTCGCGATACAGGGTCACCGGGTCCAGCGCCAGCACCGTCGCGTCGATGCCGACGTTGCGCAACTGGTCGGCGGCCGTGTTGGCCACCGCGACCGAGGTCGGGTCATTCGCGGCCACCCCGATGGCCAGCGAGAGCGGCTGGCCGTCCTTGCTGATCCGGCCGCGGATGACCTCCGGCGGCCCGGGGCTCGCGGGGGTGGGAGACGGTGACGCCGACGGGTTGGTCTCGATCTGATAGCCGGACGCCGACAGCAGCGCCAGCGCCGCCGGGGTGGTCATGGCGGGCGGCGCCGTCGGCTCGTAGCCGGGGTCGCTCGGCGAGCGGATCTGGGCCTGGTCCAGCGTGACGGTGTTGTCGCTGCCCGCGCCCACGGCCGCCAGCAGGTCGACGTCGAGCAGGCCCAGGATCGCCTTGCGGACCTGCGCATCGGCCAGCTTCGGCTCGCTGGCCCGCAGCGTGAGCTGCATGACCCGTGGCGTCACGATCCGGGCGGTGCGCACGTCCGGGATGGCCGAGAGCTGGGCGAAGGCCGCCGAGCCGCCGTGCACCTGGGCCACCTGCGTGTCGCCGTTGCGCACCGAATCGGCCAGCGCGGCCGGGGCGCCGGCGCGGCGGAACAGGATCAGCGCGGGTTTGGCGGGCGGGCCCCAGTAGCGGTCGTTGCGGGCGATCAGGATCTCGTCGCGCTGCGGGTCGATGCTCTCCACCCGGAACTGGCCGCCGGTGACGGGCAGCGTGCGGGCCAGCCCGGCCAGGAAACCGCCCGGCACGTCCTTGATGATGTGCGCCGGCAGGATGTTGCTGAACAGCTCCTTCCAGGCCGGATACGGTTGCGCGAAGGTGACCACGGCCTGCTTGCCGCCCTCGAGCGATTGCACGCCGGTGATGAGGTCGTATCCGGCCGGGTCGACCACGCCGGGCTGGCTGACCATCTGCCGCCACAGGTACCAGAAGTCATCGGCGGCGATCGGGGCGTTGTCGGTCCACTGCGCCTCGGGCCGGATCTTGTAGGTCACCGTGAACGGGTTCTGGTTGGTCACCTCGGCGGAGACCAACAGGGTCGGGTCCATCTCCCAGCGCGAGCCCGTCGGGGTGTTGGGGTCGGGCACCGGCCGAAACGCGCTGGGCAGCACCAACGCGCTGATCGCCGCGTTCACCGGCGACAGGTCCGAAAGCAGATGCGGGTTGAACCCGGCGCCGATCGAATCGATGCCCATGATGATCTGGGTCGGCCGCTGCGGCGGCGGCGCCGAGTTATGAGGTGTGTCGGTGCTCTGCGGCGCCGGCGGCGGGTTGACGGTGCACGCCGCCAGCACCAGCCCGAACAGCGAGACCACCGCGCCGCCCGTCAGGAAAAGGCGGCGGGCTGGTCTTGGCACGCCCATCAGGGTATCGAGCAGGCGCCCAGCGGCCCGCCGTACCACGCGGCGCTAACCCCGGGCCTTGGCCCGCGCGCGGCTGCGGGCCCGGGTCGTGGCGTCCAGTTCCACCTTGCGCACCCGGACGATCTCCGGAGTCACCTCCACGCATTCGTCTTGCGCGCAGAACTCCATGGCCTGCTCCAAGTCGAGCTCGAGCGGCTTGGCGAGCGTCTCGATGACGTCCGCGGTCGACGACCGCATGTTGGTCAGCTTCTTCTCGCGGGTCACGTTGACGTCGAGATCCTCTGCGCGCGGGTTGATTCCGACGACCATGCCCTCGTAGGTGTCCTGCCCGGGCTCGACGAAGAACTGGCCCCGGTCGGCGAGCTGGATGAGCGCGAACGGCGTGATGGTGCCCGACCGGTCGGACACCAGCGAGCCGGTGTGGCGGGCCCGGATCTCCCCCGCCCACGGGCGGTAGCCGTCGAACACGGCGTTGGCGATGCCGGTGCCGCGGGTGAGGGTGAGGAAGTCGGTGCGGAAGCCGATCAGGCCCCGGCTGGGCACGATGAAGTCCATCCGGACCCAGCCGGCCGCGTGGTTGGTCATCTCCTCCATGCGGCCCTTGCGGGCGGCCATCAGCTGGGTGATCGCGCCGACGAATTCCTCGGGGCAGTCGATCGTCATCGCCTCGAACGGTTCATGCAGACGACCGTCGATGGTCTTGGTGACCACCTGCGGCTTGCCCACCGTCAATTCGAAGCCCTCCCGGCGCATCTGCTCGACCAGCACGGCCAACGCGAGCTCGCCGCGGCCCTGCACCTCCCAGGCGTCGGGCCGGCCGATGTCGACC
This sequence comes from Mycobacterium terramassiliense, assembly GCF_900157385.1. Lineage (GTDB taxonomy): Bacteria > Actinomycetota > Actinomycetes > Mycobacteriales > Mycobacteriaceae > Mycobacterium > Mycobacterium terramassiliense. The sequence continues at coordinate 1,856,374 of NZ_LT717701.1, read as the reverse complement.
ACGCGGATCGACACATTGCCGACCAGCTCGGTGTCCAGCCGGTTGCGGACCATCCGCGCGGTCAGCTTGTGGCCGGAGACCTTGCCGGCCAGCGGGGAGGTGTTCGTGCCGATGGTCACCGAGATCGCCGGCTCGTCGACCGTGATGCGCGGCAACGCGTGCGCGTGGTCGGGGTCGGCCAGGGTGTCGCCGATCATGATCTCGGGCAGGCCGGCGACCGCGACGATGTCCCCGGCGATCGCCTCGTCGGTGGGGCTGCGCTCGACGCCCTCGGTCGCGAGCAACTCGGTGATCTTGGCGCTGGTGATGACCGGCACCCCGTCGACCTCGCGCATCCAGGCGACCTGCTGGCCCTTGCGCAGCTTGCCGTTGTAGATGCGGATCAGGGCGAGGCGCCCGAGGAAGGCCGACGCGTCGAGGTTGGTCACCAACGCCTGCAGCGGCGCCTGCGGGTCCCCCGACGGGGGCGGGATGTGCTCCATCAACACGTCGAAGAGCGGGTCGAGGTTGTCGCCCGCGGGCACCTCGCCGTCGGCCGGCGCTTCGGTGCTCGCGATGCCCGCGCGGCCCGACGCGTACAGCGTCGGCAAGCCCAGCGCATGCTCGGCGGCCTTGGCCGCTTCGTCGTCCAGGTCGGACGCGACGTCGAGCAGCAGGTCGTGGCTGGCGTCGACGACTTCGGCGATGCGCGCGTCGGGCCGGTCGGTCTTGTTGACGACGAGGATGACGGGAAGGTGCGCGGTCAGCGCCTTGCGCAGCACGAAACGCGTCTGCGGCAAGGGGCCCTCGGATGCGTCGACCAGCAGCAGGACCCCGTCCACCATGGACAGCCCGCGCTCCACCTCGCCGCCGAAGTCGGCGTGCCCCGGGGTGTCGATGACATTGATCACGGTGACGGTGCCGTCGGTGTTATGCCGATGCACGGCCGTGTTCTTGGCCAGGATGGTGATGCCCTTTTCCTTCTCCAGGTCACCGCTGTCCATGATGCGTTCCTGGGTGTCGTCGCCGCGGTGGTGCAGCGCCCCGGACTGCCGCAGCATCGCGTCGACCAGGGTGGTTTTCCCGTGGTCGACGTGGGCGACGATGGCGACGTTGCGGAATGGCACGTCGGTGATTCTGGCAGCGGGCGCCTCAGATAGCGAACTGACCGACGCGCGCCCGCCGACACATGGATAGGCGGCGCCGAGTGTGCGGTGGCGGCGCCGAGTGTGCGGTGGCGGCGCCGAGTGTGCGGTGGCGGCGCCGAGTGTGCGGTGGCGGTGTGCCGCGTCGGCGTGTCGTCGCCGTGAGTGCACACCCCACGCCCAGGATGCGCACCAAATCGTCCGCGCCGGCCCTACCAGCCGCGGCGGCGCGGCGCCGACCCGATCAGCTCGTGCGTGTCGGCCACGTCACGGCTGCGGTAGACGATGTAGGGCCGGAAGAGATAGGCGATCGGGGCGCTGAACGCGTGCACCAGCCGGGTGAACGGCCACAGGGCGAACAGCGCCAGCGCGATCACCACATGTATCTGGTAGTAGAACGCCGCGTGCGCCATCAGGTCCCCGCGCGGATCGAGCAGCCAGATCGACCGGAACCAGACCGACACCTTCTGGCGGTAGTCGTGCAGCTCGCCGAAGTGCGTGGCGCCCGCCAGGGTGCAGCACAGCCCCGCCACCAACGCACATACGAGCACCAAATACATCAGCTTGTCGTTGCGGGTCGTGGCCAAGAAGACCGCCCCGTGCGTGCGCCGCCGGTAGATCAGCAGCCCGATGCCGATCAGCGTGGCGAAACCGGCCGGCACGCCGAGCAGCAGTGCCTGCAAGTGATAGATGTGATCGCTCATCCCGACCGCGCGGGTCCACGATTCCGGGACGAACAGGCCCATGACGTGGCCCATGATCACCGCCAGGCTGCCGAAGTGAAACAGCGGGCTGCCGATCGACAACAACTTCGACTCGTAGATCTGCGACGAACGGGTGGTCCAGCCGAACTTGTCGTAGCGGTAGCGCCACCAGGTGCCGACGGCCGCGGCCGCCAGCACGACGTAAGGCACGTCGTCCCAGAAGATTTCGATCAACTTGAGGTGTACCAAGTCAGGCTCCCTTGGTGCGCTTCGGCGGGACGGTCAAGGTAAATGGTTGCAGCCCAACGGATTCCGTGGGAGGGCCGGCGTGCGCCAGCCGCTGCGCCCGGCGCGCCTCCTGGTCGGTGGCGGGCGGCAGCGTCTCGCACACCGCGGCGATGGTGTGCTGGTAGGGCGACTTGGCGTCCGCCAGGGCTTCCCGTAACACGTCGATGGGGACGCGGTGCTCGATCAGCAGGCGGCGCCCGGCGTCGGGGTCGACGGTGGCGGCGAATTCGAGGACGACGGGCAGGTAGTCCGGCGCCTCGGCGCGGGGCGGTTCGACGCCCGCGTCGCGGTAGGCGGTGGCGAACGCCAGCATCGCCCGCCCGCGGTTGCGGGTGTCCCCCGCGGTCCAATAAGTCAGGTACATGGTGTTGCGCCGGCGCATGTCGAAGGTCTCGACGTACCCCGTCGCCGCGGCCATCGGTTCGAGGGCGCGCAGGGCCGAGACCGTTCGGCGAAGCAGCGCCGCCGCCGGCCCGCCGATGTGGTCCACGAATTCGCCGACCGTGTCGAGCCGCTCGGCCAGGTGCGAGTCCGGGTAGGCGAGCAGCAGCGATGCCGCCTGCCACACCAGCCGGTCCCGCATCGTCCGGTGGCCCGCGCTTCGGCGAACCTGGGCCAGCAGCCTCATCGCTGCACCGGCTCGGACTCGGGGAACAGGCCCGCCGGCGCGCCGTTGCCGTCCCAATTGAGCAGGTTGACCCGGGAGCGACGAGGGCCGCGCTCCCCGTCCTCGCCGCGCTGGCGCTGTTTGAGGGCGTGGAAGGTCTCCACCGCGACCGGCACCGGGGCCCCGCTGCCCTCGCCGAACGGACCGGATTCGTACATCCCCGGACCGCCCTCGCCCGACAGCGAGCAGCCCATCTCCTCCAGATCCCGGGCCTGCGGGCTGAATGCGGTCGGAATGACGTACCGCTCTTCGTATTTGGCGATCGCGAGCAGCCGGTACATGTCGTAGATCTCTTCTTCGGTCATGCCGACGGCCTGCGGTATGTGGGGCTGGGTGTCCCGGCCGAGGTTGATGTCGCGCATGTAGGAGCGCATCGCGGCCAGCCGGCGCAACACGTCTTCGACGACGCGCGTGTCCCCGGCGGTGAACAGTTCGGCCAGGTATTGCATCGGGATGCGCAGCGCGTCCAGCGCGCCGAACAGGTTGCCCAGCTCCTCGCCGTCGTGCCCGTCGCGGCTGACGGCGTCGACCACCGGCGACAGCGGCGGGATGTACCAGACCATCGGCATGGTGCGGTACTCCGGGTGCAACGGCAGCGCCACCCGGAACTTGTTGATCAGCGCGTACACCGGGGAGCGCTGCGCGGCCTCGATCCACTCGTCGGCGATGCCCTCGGCGCGCGCGGCGGCGATGACCTCGGGATCGCAGGGGTCCAACAGGATCCGGCGCTGCGCCTCGTAGAGGTCTTTGTCGTCTTCCACCGACGCGGCCTCGAGCACCCGGTCGGCGTCGTAGAGGACCAGCCCGAGGTAGCGCAGCCGTCCCACGCACGTCTCTGAGCAGATGGTCGGCAGGCCCACCTCGATGCGGGGGTAGCACAGCGTGCACTTCTCGGCCTTGCCGGTCTTGTGGTTGAAATAAACCTTCTTGTAAGGACATCCGGACACGCACATCCGCCAGCCGCGGCAGCGATCCTGGTCGACGAGCACGATCCCGTCCTCGCTGCGCTTGTACATCGCGCCCGAGGGGCAGGACGCCACGCACGACGGATTGAGGCAGTGCTCGCAGATGCGCGGCAGGTAGAACATGAAGGTCTCTTCGAGCTTGAGGGTGACCTCGTCACTGACCTTCTTCAGAATCGGGTCCCCCGAGAGAATTTCGGGCGAGCCGGCCAGGTTGTCGTCCCAGTTGGGTCCCCACGAGACCTTCATCGGCTCGCCGGTGATCATGCTCTTGGGGGCGGCCGTGGGGAAGGTGTCACCCGCCGGGGCCGTCGTCAGGTTCTCGTAGTCGTAGGTCCACGGCTCGTAGTACTCGTCGATGGTGGGCAGCTTGGGGTTGGCGAAGATCCGCAGCAACTTGCTGATCCGGCCGCCGTCGCGCAACCGCAGCCGGCCCTTCTTGTCCCGGATCCAGCCGCCCCGCCAGCGTTCCTGGTCCTCGTAGGTGCGCGGATACCCTTGACCCGGGCGGGTTTCGACGTTGTTGAACCACACGTACTCGGTACCGCCGCGGTTGGTCCAGGCCTGCTTGCAGGTGACCGAGCAGGTGTGGCAGCCGATGCACTTGTCGAGGTTCATCACCATCGCCAGCTGCGCCATGACCTTCATCTAGTACGTCACCTCCTGGCTGCGGCGCCGCACCACCGTCACCTCGTCGCGCTGGTTTCCGGTGGGGCCCAGGTAGTTGAACGCGAACGAATGCTGCGCGTAGCCACCGGCGAGGTGGCTGGGCTTGATGCGCACGCGGGTCAGCGCGTTGTGGTTGCCGCCGCGCTTGTTGTTGGCCTCGGTGCGCGGGGTGTCGACGGTGCGTTCCTGCACGTGGTAGACGTAGACCACGCCGTCGGGCATCCGGTGGCTGACGATCGCCCGGCACACGTAGATGCCGTTGACGTTCACCGCCTCGACCCAATCGTTGTCGCGCACTCCGATTTTCGCCGCGTCGCCCGGGCTCATCCACATCGTCGGCCCGCCGCGGGACAGCGACAGCATGTACAGGTTGTCCTGGTAGGTGGAGTGGAAAGACCACTTCGAGTGCGGGGTCAGATAACGCACGGTGAGGCCGACGCCGCCTGCGGCGTCCGGGGTGGGGCCCAGCTCCGGCTGGCCGAACAGGCGGGTCATGTCCAGCGGCGGGCGAAAGACGGGCAGCTGCTCGCCGAGTTCCTCCACCCAGTCGTGCGCCAGGTAGAAGTGCATCCGCCCGGTGAGCGTGTGGAACGGTTTGAGGTTCTCGACGTTGATCGTGAACGGCGCGTAGCGGCGCCCGCCGGTCTCGCTGCCGGACCATTCCGCGCTGGTGATCACGGGCACCGGGCGCGCCTGCGTGTCGGCGTAGGTGATGCGGCGCTCCTCGCTGCCCTCGGCCAGGTGCGCCAGCCGCTGACCGGTGCGCTTCTCCAGTTCCCGGAACCCCTCGACGGCCAGCCGGCCATTGGTCGTCCCCGAGAGCAGCAGCAACACGTCGGCCATCCGATTGGCCGTCGTGATCGCCGGGCGCCCCGCCGCCACACCGGAATTCATCACGCCGAACCGGGCGGCCAATTCCTCGACCTCCCGGAAGGGATGTACCGTGACGCCCTTGGTGGTGACCCCGAACTGGTCGACGAGCGGGCCCAGGGTGAGCCACTTGTCATAGATCGCGGCGTAATCCCGTTCCACCACAGTGACTTTGGCCATCGTGCGTCCCGGTACCGGGGTGGTGCCGCCCCGCAGCCAGTCCCGCTCCGTGCCGTCGGGATAGGCCATCGCGTCGGGGGTGTCGTGCTGCAGCGCGGTGAGCACCACGTCGCTGCGGGTGCCCAGATGGTCCTTGGCCATCGCGCTGAACGCGCGAGCGATGGCGCCGAAAGCATCGAAGTCCGAACGGGTTTCCCAGGGCGGATCGGTGGCGGCGCTGAACGCGTGCACGTAGGGGTGCATGTCGGTGCTGGACAGGTCCGCCTTCTCGTACCAGGTCGCGGCCGGCAGCACCACGTCGGATACCAACGTCGTCGAGGTCATCCGGAAATCGATCGACATCATCAAATCGAGCTTGCCCTCGGGTATCTCACCGTCACACGCCACGTCGACGGGGCGCACCCCGTCCTGCGGCGGCTGCGCCTGCGCGTTGGAATCGGTCCCCAGCAGATGACGCAGGAAATATTCGCCGCCCTTGCCCGACGAGCCGATCAGGTTGGCCCGCCAAACGGTGAGTACCCGCGGCCAGTTCACGGGGTTGTCCGGATCGGTCACGGCGAGCTTGAGCGCGCGCCGGCCGAGCTGCTCGGCGACGTACTCGGCGGCGTCCCCGCCCGAGTCGCGCGCCTCGTCGGCGACCTCGAGGCTGGACCGGTCGAACTGCGGGTAGAACGGGCTCCAGCCCATCGCTACCGAAGAGGCCAGCAGGTCGATCGTGTGCTTGCCCGCAAACCTGCCGCGTCCCACCGGGCTGGCGAGCTTGTCGGCGCCGTACCCGTCGTAGCGCCATTGGTCGGTGTGCGCGTACCAGTACGAGGCTCCGGGCACCTGCCGCGGCGGGCGCGACCAGTCGGTGGCCATCGCCATGGTCTGAAAGCCGGTGAGCGGGCGCACCTTTTCCTGGCCGACGTAGTGCGCCCATCCGCCGCCGTTGCGGCCCATCGACCCGGTCAGCATCAACAGCGCCAGCACCGCGCGGTAGATCGTGTCGCTGTGGAACCAGTGGCAGATGCCGCCACCCATGATGATCATCGAGCGCCCGCCGGATTCCTCTGCGCTGCGGGCGAATTCCTTGGCCACGCGGATCGCCTGCCCGGCCGACACGCCGGTGATGGGCTCCTGCCAGGCGGGGGTGTTCTGGTGGGCCGGGTCGTCGTAGCCGGTGGGCCAGTCGCCGGGCAGCCCGGGGCGCGCCACCCCGTACTGGGCGAGGAGCAGGTCAAATACCGTGCACACCAGGTGTTTACCGACGCGGCGCACCGGCACCCCGCGCGCCAGCGTGCCACCCTCGCCGTTCACGGTGTCGAAGCTGGGCAGGTGGACCAGCGCGGTGTCTTGATCGCCGATGCCGCCGGATGCGCCCCGGACACTCAGCGCCGGCGCCAGATCTCCGAGGTCGAGGTTCCACTTTCCGACGCCATCCTCGCCGTAGCGGAATCCCAGCGAGCCCTGAGGCACCACAACAGAATTCGTGGCCTCGTCAACTACCGCCGGTTTGAGCGCGGCATTCTCGACCGTCTCGCCGATGTCCGCGGCCGTGAGGTTTTTGCCGGGCACCAGCATGTCGCCGCGTTCTTCGAGCTTGATCAAAAACGGCAGGTCGGTGTAGCGGCGCGCGAAGTCGGTGAAGAACGGAACCTGGTTACGCACATAGTATTCCGACAGGATCACGTGGCCCATTGCCATTGCCAACGCCCCGTCTGTGCCGGCCGCGCACGGCATCCATTCGTCGGCGAACTTGGTGTTGTCGGCGTAGTCGGGGCTGACGGTCACCACCTTGGTGCCCCGGTAGCGGGCTTCGGCCATCCAATGCGCGTCGGGTGTCCTCGTGATCGGGACGTTGGAACCCCACATCATCAAATACGCTGCGTCCCACCAGTCCCCGGACTCTGGCACATCGGTCTGGTCGCCGAAAACCTGCGGGGAAGCCACCGGAAGATCGGCATACCAATCGTAGAACGACGTCATGGCGCCACCGATCAGCTCATAGAACCGCGAACCGGCGGTGTAGGACACCATCGACATCGCCGGAATCGGCGAGAAGCCCGCAACCCGGTCGGGGCCGTAGGTCTTGATCGTGTGCACGTGGGCCGCCGCGATCAGTTCGGTGGCCTCGGCCCAACTGATCCGCACCAGCCCGCCCTTGCCGCGCGCCCGCTGATAGCGGCGGCGGCGCTCCGGATCGGCCTGAATGTCGGCCCAGGCCAGCACGGGGTCCCCCAGCCGCGCCTTGGCCTCCCGGAACATCTCGACCAGCACGCCGCGGGCGTACGGGTAACGCACCCGGGTGGGCGAGTAGCTGTACCAGGAGAACGACGCACCCCGCGGGCAACCGCGCGGTTCGTACTCGGGCCGGTCCGGGCCCACCGAGGGATAGTCGGTCTGCTGGGTCTCCCAGGTGATGATCCCGTCCTTGACGTAGATCTTCCACGAGCACGATCCGGTGCAGTTCACCCCGTGCGTGGACCGGACCACCTTGTCGTGGCTCCACCTGTCGCGGTAGAAAACGTCGCCTTCGCGGCCACCCCGCCTGGTGACGGTGCGCAAATCGGAGGAGAACTCGCCCGGGGTGAAGAATCGCCCACTGCGTTCCAGTAGCTCCTCGAGCGGTCCACCAATGTGCGGTGTGACGGTCAAGAAAAAAGCCTCCTATTAGATCCGCGTCGAAACCCGCCGTTGGTTCCGAGTGCTCGGAACCCGCAGCGGGCGTTAGGGAAAACCGGTGCCGTCATGCCGCGTTTTCTCGACACCGCGACGCGCGGCCCGGCATGGCGGCCAGGGCCACACCGTGCGAACTGGCGTCGGGATCGCTTTCGGCATGCACATCGACGTTACGGTTTTTCGGGGCTTGTACCTTCCGATTTCACGCGTGTCCGCTGCGATAGCGCTGAAGGTTGCCTGCATGCAGCCTGTGGACTTGTTATGAGCCCGCTCACAGCGCTTTGGCCAGGTCCTCCAGCCAGCCGCGGTCCGCGGGCACCCAGTCGACATCGTGCAGTTCCGCCGCCGTGACCCACCGCAGCGCCTGGTGGTCGCGCGGGTGGGGTTCCCCGCGCAGCAGCCGAACCCGATAGGCCCGCAACGTGGTCTTTTCATTCAGCGCGATGTCGGCCCCCAGGCGCTCGCCCACCGCGATGTCGCCGCGTTGCAGGCCCAGCTCCTCGACCAGCTCTCGGGCCAGCGCGTCGGGCTCGGTTTCGCCGGGCGCGACCTTGCCGCCGGGCAGTTCCCAGCGCCCGGCCAGCTCCGGCGGCCGGACGCGCTGCGCGACCAACACCGTGGGGCCGCAGATGACCGCTGCGGCGACGACGATCTGGGTCGGCATGGCCAGTGACGGTATACCGTCGGGGTATGGCTGTGTTAACGGATGAGCAAGTAGACGCCGCACTGCCCGAACTCAACGGATGGGAGCGCTCCGGGGGCGCCCTGCGCCGGTCGGTCAAGTTCCCGACGTTTCTCGACGGCATCGACGCGGTGCGCCGGGTGGCCGAGCACGCCGAGAGCAAGGACCATCACCCGGACATCGATATCCGTTGGCGGACGGTGACTTTCGCCTTGGTCACGCATTCCGCGGGCGGCATCACGCAGAACGACGTCGACATGGCGCGCGACATCGACGGGATCGTCGGGGACTAATCCGTAGACCCGGCCTCGCGCCGGCCGGTGGCCACGACCCAGATCAGCGTCGCCATCGCCGCCACGATGTAGGCCAACCCGGCCCACGCCAGGTACCACGGCCGGCTTATCTGCCAGATGCTCGGTTGCGCGAAGCTCAGCAACCAGGGCACGCCGACGATCGTGAGCGCCAACCAGCCCCACCCCACGACGCGGGCGCCCGGCCGCTCGCGCGGCGGCCCGTGAATCGCCCAGACCATCAACGGCACCAGCCATACCCAGTGGTGCGACCACGAGATCGGCGAGAGCAACAGCCCGAACAACTCGACCACCAGCAACTTGCCCAGCCGATCGGACCCGTCGAGCGCCCGCCAGGCCAGCAGGGCCAGCACGGCGGTGACGGAGATGGCGGCCAGGACCAGCGGACCGAAGCCGGCGTCATGGCCGAGGATCCGGGAGATGCCGCCGCGCCAGGATTGATTGAACGACGTGGCGATCGGCCCGACGCGGTGCGCATCGCCGAGCAACTTGGTGAAGTAGTAGCGGGTCTGATCCCCCACGATCAGAACCGACACGCCGATGGTCGCCAGGAACACGACCGCCGAGAATGCAGCCGCCGGCCAACGTCGAACGCCGACCAGGTAGACGCCGGAGATCGCGGGGGTCAACTTGATCCCGGCCGCCACGCCGATCAGCAGCCCCGATAGCCACCACCGCGAGGTGGCGACCGCGCACAGGACCGCCAGCATGAGCAGCACGTTGACCTGTCCGTAGTCGAACGTGCTGCGCAGCGGCTCGATCCAGAGCGCGACCGCCGTCCACGCCATCGCCACGCGCTGACCGGCATCGGCGGGGACGCCCATGATGCGCTGGCTGACCCGGATCGCGCCGTACAACGCGGCCATCGTCGCGACCTGCCACAGGAAAGCGACCGGGCCGAAGGGCAACAGGTGCAGCGGGTAGAAGACGACCGCCGCGAACGGCGGATAGGTGAACGGCAGCGGGAAGTCGGGGGTCTGGTCGGCGTACACGTAGCTGTACAGCGTGCCGGGATGGTCGATCGCGGCCGCGCCGCCGAGGTAGACGTGCAGGTCGACGAAGTTCGCGCCGTTGGGCACGAGGTAGGTCCAGGCCAGCCGCGCGAGGACGCTCACGGCCAGCAGCGCCGGTGCGGCCGCCTGAAGCGGGCCCGCCAGCCGCCGGTGGAACGGGACCGCCGGGGCGGCGGTCGAGGTGGTGTCTATGCGCCCGACTTTAGCGATCACGGTGCCCGCCCGGTCACCGCCGTCACTCGTATCGGTAACGATCGAATAAATGCCACACGTGTCACTTGAGTCACACGAGTATCAAAGTAACTTCGGCCGCGGACCCGTCGTCGATCACCAGGGAGAGTCATGCCAACCATCTGGACCTATTTGCGAGCGACCGCCGTCGTAGTCGGTTCGTCCGCCGCCCTACTGACGGGCGGTATCGCCCACGCCGACCCCGTGCCGGCCCCGCCCGTGCCGAACATTCCGCAGCAGCTGATCAGTTCGGCGGCCAACGCGCCCCAGATCCTGCAAAACCTCGCGACCGCGCTCGGCGCGACGCCCCCGGCGGCCCCGGCCGCTCCCGGCATCACGTTCCCGGGGTTGCCCTCGGCGACTTCGCCCGCGTCGCCTTCGGCGGGCATGCCGTCGATCCCGGGGCTCACCTCGCCCGCCGCGCCCACGGCTCCCTCGGCAACGTCGGCGATCCCGGGGCTCGGCTCGATCCCGGGCCTGACGCAGCAGGCGCCGGCGGCACCCGCCGCCCCGGCCGCGCCGTCCATTCCGGGCCTGCCGGCGATCCCCGGGCTGTCGGCACCGGCGGCGCCCGCGACGCCCCCGGCCCCGCAGATCCCCCAGGCGAAGGTCGACATGCCGGCGCTGCCGTCCGGCCTGCCGGTCAGCGTGCCGGCGCAGCTGACGCTTCCGCAGGACCTGACGGCGCTCGCCACCGGACAGGCCCCGGCCGCCCCGGCCGCACCGGCCGCCCCGGCGGCGACCCTGCCGTCGCTCACCAACCCGATGGCGCCGCTGCTCTCGGCGATCCCCTGAGCATTCCGTTAATCGGCAAACCCACAACCTAGACCGGAGGGCATCGTGGTAAGCACTCGGAATCTGTCCAAAGGGTTGGCCGCTGTCGTCACGGCGTCGGCTGCCGCGCTCGGGTTCTGCCCGGGCGCGGCCGCCGACCCGGCGGCGCCGCTGCCGACACCGCAGGCGAACTCCAGCCAGCAACTACCGGGCCTGCCGGCGCTTTCGGAGCTGAGCCCGATCATCCAGCAAGCGGCCAGCAACCCCGGGCAGGCGACTCAGCTGCTCATGGCCGCCGCGCAAGCTTTCACCCACAGCCCGACGGCGCCCAACGAGGCCAAAAACGTTGCGGCGTCGGTGAATCACTTCGTGGCCGAGCCGGGCTCGCCGGTTCCCGGTGCGCCGGCGCCCGGGCCGGGTGTCGCCACCCCGCCCGACACCGCGCCGGTGCAACACGTGCCGCCGGCGGGCATCGAGCCCGGCTTCCAGTCGCACCTGCCGCCGGGCATCGATCCGGCTCACGCCGCCGGTCCCGGCCCGGTCGCGGCGCCTGCGCCCGCACGCCCGCACCGGCACCGGCCCCCGCGCCCGGTGCCGCGCCCTCCGCGTCGCCCGATTTCGGCCCGGACGCCCCGCCCACGCAGGACTTCATGTATCCCTCGATCGGCACCAATTGCCTTGCGGACGGCAGTAGTGCGATCGCGACCGCCCTGTCGGTGGCGGGCCCGGCGAAGATTCCGACGCCAGGACCCGGGCCCGGCCAGACCGCCTATGTGTTCACCGCGGTCGGCACGCCGGGGCCCGCCGAGGTGCAGAAGCTGCCGCTGAACGTGACCTGGGTGAATCTGACCACCGGCAAGTCCGGGACGGTCACGCTCAAGCCGCGCACCGACATCAACGGGGACGGTCCGACGACGCTGACGGCGATCGTGGACACCGGCTCGGGCAGCATCATGTCGACGATCTTCGGACAGGTCACCACCAAGGAAAAGCAGTGCCAGTTCATGCCCACCATCGGCTCGACGGTGGTGCCGTAGGCGGCGGACCCGGTTCAGGGGTGCCAGTCGGGCGTGCGGCCGAGGTGGCTGAGAATGCGGTCGAGGTCGGTCGCGTCGCCGGGCGCGGCCACGGCCGGCCCGAACGGTGCGCCGTCGGTGGTGCGGTCGTCGCCATCCGGAACGACGAGCACGAGGGGTAGCGCGGCGGCCAAAACGTCGTCGGGGAGCGCGAATTGGGCGCCGACGCTGCGGGCGACATCCCAGCCGTGCGCCACGTAGTCGACAAAGTGGAAGCCGATCGCGACCGCGCCGGGAAAACTCGCCCCGGGGCCGAACTCGGGCAACGCGAACGTCGCGTCGAGCACCCCGTCGTCGGCGAACGCATCGAGCACGTCGGCGGCGGCCGCGGCGTAGGTGCCGGCGGGATCGGCCGCTACGGCGTCGGCCACCCGGTCCGGCGCCCAGAGGGTCGGGCTGTCCCCGCCGCCACGCGCGGCCGCGGCGAACCCGTGATGCTGCACGGTCATGTGGGAGAGCAGGTCGTGCAGGTTCCAGCCCGCGCAGGGCGTCGGCCGGCCCAGATCGTCGCGGGTGACCGCCGCGACGACGTCGACGGACGCCTGCACGGCGGTTCGGTGTGGGGAACGGACATCGGGAATAGTATGCATTAGCATACGATAGGTAGCTGCATATCATCTGTCAACGGCTACGCTTCCACCATGGCACCGACGGCACGGCGTCCCGATCTCGCCGCGATGATGGGGCCGCTGGTTCGCGAGATGATCGCCGCCGAGATTCCCGTGCTGGCAGCGCATGGATTGTCGATGTGGGGTTACGTCGTGCTGAATGCGCTTGATCGTTCGCCGGTTCGCAGTCAGGCGGCGCTCGCGGAGGCGATCGGCGCCGACAAGACACGCATCATCCCCACCCTCGACGAGCTGCAAAGCCGGGGTTTTATCGAGCGCCGCCCCGACCCCGACGACCGCCGAGTGCGGCTGCTTGCGCTCACCGAGGCCGGCCGGACCGCGAAAGACGCCGCGCAGCAAGACATTCAGCGCGGCGAAGAGCGCTGGCTCGCAACGCTGTCGGCCGATGACCGCCGCGTGTTCCTGCGCGTGCTGCGTCAGCTGTCGGACACGCGCGGCGGCTGACTAGTACGCCATGAACAAGATGGCGTCGCGGTCGTACTCGAGGCCTGGGTGGGCACTGGCGAGGTGGGACTGCGTCAATTCGACCAGTTCGTCCTCGTCCTTGCCGACGATGGCTTCGCCACACGGACACGTAATGTGTGTCTTCACGGTGCCGCCTTTCCCTTCGCTGCTGCTTTCATCTGCTTTTTGTGCGACCGCACCTTCCCGAGGGACTGCGCGTCGACGATGTCCGCGACGGACAGGTGGCTTCCGGCCTTGCCGAAGTCACCGGCCGCCTCCCGCCAACCCGCCGGCGTCACGCCGTACTGCTTGCCGAGCAGCGCCAGGAAGATCTTGGCCTTCTGCTCGCCGAAACCGGGCAGCCCCTTGAGCCGCCGCAGCAGTTCGTGCCCGTCGGGCGCCCCGGCGGTCCACAACCCGGCCGCGTCACCGTCGTAGCGGTCCACGATGATCTGCGCCAGGGCCTGGATACGCTTGGCCATCGATCCCGGGAACCGATGCACCGCAGGCCTTTCCGAGCACAGCGCGGCGAACTTGTCCGGGTCGTAGTCTGCGATCTGGGCGGCGTCCAGGCCGCCCATCCGGTCCGCGATCTTCTTCGGGCCGGCGAAGGCCGTCTCGAACGGAACCTGTTGGTCCAGGAGCATGCCGACAAGCAACGCGAACGGGTCGTCGTCCAGCAGCGCGTCGGCGGCCGGGTCTTGAGCGAGGCAAAGTTTCACTGTCAACGACCTTCCTTCCGCTGAACACCCTACGACCGGGACCGCTCGGTTCGACAGCGACCACCGCAACGCCGGGTTATCGTGGCGCGGTGGTCGATGAAGCCGGATTGACACTGCTGCTCGCCCGGGACGAACTGCATCGGCTCGTCAATGCCTATTGCCGGGCCGTCGACCGCGCCGACTATGAAGCGCTCCGGGATCTCTACCACCCCGACGCGACCGACGCGCACGGCTCGTTCTCGACGGGCGGCGTCGAAGAGTTCATCGCGCAGCTACGGGCGGCGGAACCGTATGTGCGTGTGTCCCAACACAACATCACCACGACGAACTTCGTGATCGACGGCGATTGGGCCCGCGGCGAGATCTACTGCCTGGTCTTTCACACCTTCGCCGGCCCCGACCACGACTCCGACGTCGTCATCGGCGGCCGGTACCTGGACGAGTACACCAAACACGACGGTCGGTGGAAGTTCAGCCAACGCACCATCGTGGCGGACTGGGCGTACCGAAACGACCCGTCCCACGTGGACTTCGGACACCCCAGCACCCGAGGGAGCCTGCGCGGCCAGCCGGGCCAGGCCGACCCATCGATCGCCCTGTTCGCGCCGCCCCAAGCCTGAGAGTGGGATTCTGTCGGGGTGAGCCTGCAAGACGAACCGGCGGAATCCAGCCGCTACCTGCTGTTCGCGAACCCGGATGGATTCGCCTACAAGCAGCGCGCGCTCCAAGACGACGCGGTCAAGACATTCGCCGAGCAACCGCTGCTGGCCATCGACGTGGGCGGAGATTCGGTCTCGATCGTTGACCCGGCCAGCAAGGCGGTGATCGGCTCCGTGGCGATTCGGGAGGTCACCGCGACACCGGGGATTTACGCACCCGTGGACCACTCGTCCGAATCCAACAGGAAGCTGTACAAGCAGCCGCTGCTGCTCCTCGAGTCACCCGGCGTGCTGGACGTGCGGATCGGAGTCCTGCCGATGCGCGTCTCGACGTGGACCGGTCACCAGTTCCGGTATGCCTGGAGCCGAAAGGCACGGCCACTCGATTTGGACCATGCGTATCGACTCGATCGGGTGGAACGCGGGCCCATCTACGTGGTCACGGACGCCGAATGGCGCAGCCTCGTCGAGACATTCGGCTTGGGGACCCTCGCGGTCGACGAGTATGCCTCGGGTGCGCTCGACAGCGAAGAAAAATTCATGAAGGTGCTCGGGATCGCGTTTGGCGCGTTGATATTGGTTGCTACGACGGCGTTTTTCGTGTGGTTCGTGTGGGCAATCGTCACCGGGCATATCCACCATCACCAGCACTGACCGCCGCGCGGACGGCCCGCGCCGGTTACCCCCGAATCACCCGCTCTTGCGGCGGAATTCGCGACGATTTTCCACCGGGCCGTGCGCCCGCGAGTGCTTGTCGCCACCGTCTTTGTGATCGGACGTGCCCGCCGACTTGGCCTTCTTGCGGTCGAGGGCCTCACGAAACTTGCGCTTAGTGTCGTCCTCGTTCTGGGGGTTCGATTCGGCCATACCGGCAGCCTAGCCTGCCCGGCCCGGCCTGGCTTGTGGTTTTATCGCTTGCCCGGCGGCATGCCGTAGACGTGCGAGATGCGCAGCGTCATCACCACCCGCCGGTCGGTGACCATCGCCTGCCGGTAGTCGTCCCAGTCCGGATGCTCACCGGCGATGTTGCGATACAAGGCAATCAGCGCCTCGACGGTGTCATCGTCGGGCGCGGCCGCCGGGGGGGTCAGTTCCGCGGTGCCCTCGGCGACGGCATAGGACCATCCGTCGTCGGCGTCGACCAGGATCGAAGCCCGCGGGTCGCGGCGCAGGTTGCGGGTCTTGGCCCGGGGCTCCGTGATGGACACCCGCACCACCATCTCCCGCGGGTCGAAGTGATAGCTCACGTTCGAGAGCTGGGGCCGCCCGTCGCGCTTGATGGTGGCCAGCACCCCGAGGGAGTTCCCACTGATCACGGCCAACAGTTTGTCGTCGAAGACTTGGCGTCCCATGGGAGAAAGCCTACGTCGTGGTGAAATCGGGGCATGACCACATATGCGGCGTTCCTGCGCGGCGTCAACGTCGGCGGCGTCAACCTCAAGATGGCCGAGGTCGCGGGTGCGTTGACCGAGGCCGGGTTCAGCAAGGTCCGCACGATCTTGGCCAGCGGCAACGTGCTGCTGGACTCGTCGGCCGGGGCGGCTGGGGTTACTGAGATGCGCAAGAAGGCCGAAGCCGCGCTGCGCGAGAGGTTCGGCTACGACGCGTGGGTGCTGGTGTACGACCTCGAGACGGTGCGCGCCGTCGTCGACGCCTATCCGTTCGACCGCGAGGTCGACGGGTATCAGTCCTACGTCACCTTCGTCGCCGATGCGGCCGTGCTGGACGAGCTCGCGGGGCTGAAGGCGGGCGCCGGCGAGAAGATCGCCCGTGGTGACGGCGTGCTGTATTGGCAGGTTCCCAAGGGCAGCACGCTGGACAGCACGATCGGCAAGACGATGGGCAACGCCCGCTACAAATCCTCGACGACGACCCGCAACCTGCGCACCCTGGCCAAGGTGTTGCGCTAACACAAGGCGCGCCAAGGGCGCTCAGTCGTCCGGCACGTTGGTCAAATAGCGCATCGCGTCGGACTTGGTCAGCCCCAACGCCTTGGCCACGTCGACGTACTCCTTGGCCGCGGCGGCCATCGCCGCGTCGGTGGGATCGAAGCGGGAGATGAAAGTGCCGAAGCGCCCACGCGTTTCGACGATCGCCGCGGACTCGAGCTCGCGGTAGGCGCGGGCCACCGTGTTTGCCGCGACGCCCAGCTGCCCCGCCAGGTCACGCACCGTCGGGAGGCGGGAACCGGGCGGCAACGCGCCGGCCCGGACCCCGTCGATGACCTGGGTCCTGAGCTGGTCGAACAGGGGTTTGCCCGCCTTGACATCGACCTTCAGCCAATCCCGCAGCTCCACGTCTTCAGTATGTCCCAACCACGACTATGTTTGTGGGATGCGAGTAACTGTGCTCAGCGGCGCGGGGATCTCCGCGGAAAGCGGAGTGCCCACCTTCCGTGACGACAAGAACGGACTGTGGGCCCGCTTCGATCCCTACGAGCTGTCCAGCACGCAAGGCTGGCACAAGAACCCCGAACGGGTCTGGGGCTGGTATCTGTGGCGCCACTACCTGGTCGCCGACGTCGAACCCAACGCCGGGCACCGCGCGATCGCCGCCTGGCAAGACCACGCCGAGGTCACCGTCGTCACCCAGAACGTCGACGACCTGCACGAGCGCGCCGGTAGCACCGCGGTGCACCACCTGCACGGAAGCCTTTTCGAATTCCGTTGCGACCGTTGCGATATGGACTACACCGGGCCGCTCCCCCGAATGGCAGAGCCGGCGCTGGAGGTCGAACCCCCGGTGTGCCACTGCGGCGGCCTGATCCGGCCCGACATCGTGTGGTTCGGGGAGGCCCTGCCCGACGAGCCGTGGCAGCGCGCGGTCGAGGCGACGCAGTCGGCCGACGTGATGGTGGTGGTGGGTACCTCGGCGATCGTCTACCCGGCGGCCGGCCTGCCGGACCTGGCGCTGTCGCGCGGCACCATCGTCGTCGAGGTCAATCCCGAGCCGACACCGCTGACGCGGAGCGCGACGATCAGCATCCGCGAGGGTGCCAGCCAGGCGCTGCCCGAGCTGCTGCAGCGGTTGCCCGCGCTGCTGAAGTAGACCTTCGGCGAGCCCGCGCACACGTCGCGATTCGCCGCCGAGGCGCCCGCTGAGCGCAGTCTCGGCGCCGAAAAGCTAAGGCCGGCGCGCCCGGCCCAGCGCCAATTCCGACACCGGCAGCGGCGCCCACACCGGCAGCGTCCACTCCCGCCGTGACGTGTCCATCTGGAACCCCGCGTCGATGATGGCGCGCTCGGTGTTGCGGTGGGTATGGCAGTTGCCGAACAGCCTCGGCCACAACGTCGCATCGGCGAACCGCTGCACGCGGCCCCGCCCGCCGGCGCTGGCCACATGCTCGAGAAAACGCAGCTCCCCGCCCGGGCGCAGCATCGAATAAACCCGCCGCAGCACGCCGGCGGGGGCGCGCACCGAGCACAGGACCAGCGAGCACACCACCACGTCGAACGGCTCCTCGTCGCTGAACGCCTCCGCGGTCTGCCCGATGACCTCGACCGGCACCGGCGCCGCGGCCGCCGCGGCGCGGGCATGGACGGCCAGGCGCGGCTCGGGCTCGACCGCGACGACCTTCTCGACCGAAGGCGGATAGTTGGCGAAGTTCGTCCCGGCCCCCGCCCCGATCTCCAGCACGCGGCCCGACAGGCCGGCCACGTTCTCACGGCGCAGGGCCCGCACCGCCGGCGCCTCGTGGGCGGCGACGA
This sequence comes from Mycobacterium terramassiliense, assembly GCF_900157385.1. GTDB lineage: Bacteria > Actinomycetota > Actinomycetes > Mycobacteriales > Mycobacteriaceae > Mycobacterium > Mycobacterium terramassiliense. The sequence goes on along the minus strand of NZ_LT717701.1, from coordinate 1,838,001 downwards.
CAGGCCAGATGCGCGCGAAAAACGGATGGTCGATGGTGGATTCCACTACCTGCGTCATACCCGAGTGCCCTCCTGCGGCCGATGCGTCGCGACCCATGCCGCCAACCTCTGCGGTGTGGCGTCCCGACCGCAGTACCCGATCACCAATTGCCCGCAGAATACAGATGACAGCACCCGGTCCGCGAACGCCTCGGCTTCGCCGAACGGCAGGTGCGGCTTGGCGATCAGCATGGCCGCCACTCCGTGCAGCGCGCTCCAGAGCTCCAAGGCGACGGTGGTCGGGTCGCCCGGGCGGTAGGTGCCGTCGTCCATCAGCCTCTGCACGGTGGCGCGGATGTGCTTGAACGCCGAGCCGTTCAGCGTCGTATCGACGCTGCTTCCCGAGCGCCACTCGCCCATCGTGGCGATCCGGTACAACGCCGGGGTTGCGACCGCGAACCGGATATAGGCCAGCCCCTGGGCGCGCAGCGCCTCAACCGGTGAAGTGTGCTCCCCGGCCAGCCGCCGCATCTCGGGGTCCAGCTTTTCGAAGTAGCGCGCACACACCGCGTCCAACAGGGCGTCCTTGTCGGCGAAATGCAGATAGATCGACGGCGGCGTGACGCCGACGCGCTGAGCCACCGAACGGATCGACACCGATCGGGCGTGACCCGTTTCCAACAGGAGCTCGGTGGCCGCCGACAATATCTCGTCGTGAAGCCGCTCGCCGGAACCACGGGGGGCACGGGCCCGACGGAGACCCTCGACCGACACGTCAACCAATATTGGTCACCGACTCCCGGACCGGGCGCCCGTTGTGCTGCACCGCTTCCGCGGCCGGCTCGGCGTGCACGGCCATCGCGGAGGGTGCCTCGCTGATGCCGAACCGTTCATGCAGTCGCGCCAAAGGCTTTGGCGCCCACCAGTTCCAGCGGCCCATCACGTGCATGAACGCCGGGACGAGGACCATGCGCACCAGCGTCGCGTCGGCGAACACGGCCAGGGTCAGGCCCAGGCCGAACATCCGCATGAACGAAACGTGGGCGGCGATCAGCGCCGCGAACGACATCGACATCACCAACGCCGCCGCGGTGATCACCCGTCCGGTGCGGGCGACGCCGTGCGCCACCGCCTCGTCGTTGGCTGCGTGCGCCTCCTTCGCCGTCGGCTTTGCCGGTCGGTACTCCAGCCAGTACTCCCGGATGCGGGAGATCAGGAACACCTCGTAGTCCATCGACAGCCCAAAGGCGATGCAGAACAGCAGTACCGGCATGTTGGCCACCAGCGTTCCGCTCGGGGTCGTCCACAGCGCGCCGAGATGGCCGTCCTGGAAAATCCACACGAGCGCACCGAACGCCGCGCTCAGCGACAACACGTTGCACATCAGCGCCTTCAGCGGCAGCACCACGCTGCCGGTGAGCAGGAACAGCAGCACGAACGTCACGGCGGCCATCAGGCCCAGCACCAGCGGAAGCCGGTCGGTCACCGCGTCGACGCTGTCCCGGTTGACCTGTGCGACCCCACCCATTTCCACCGATCGGCCGCCGGGGCCGCGCACTTCGTGCAACCGCTTGAGCTGAGTGTCGTTGGCTTGGGTAAACAGCGGCGCGTTGCTGCTCACGGTCAAAAAGGCGCTGCCGGCGGCCAGCCCGGTGGGCGCGGCCGGTGGTCCAACCTTGTTTCCGCCGACGAAGGTTCCGTCCGGCGCCGACACGCCAGACACGTCGGGGACCCGCGACAGGTCCGCGGCGTAATCGTCCAAAGCCGCCGGGCTCAATCCGCGGACGTCGGGGACGACGACCGGGACGGCGGTCGCGGAGTCGTGTGCGAAACCGGTGCGCAGCTCGTCGCCGACCTGGTGCGACGACGCCGACGTCGGCAGCACCCGGTCGTCGGGGAAACCCCACTTCACCGAGAAGAACGGCAGCCCGAGCAACAGCAGCAGCGCCATCACGCCCAGCCCGATCGGCGCCCAGCGGCGCATCACGAACTTGCTGGACCGGTACCAGAACCACTCCTCGACCGGCCGGTGCAACGGGTCGGGCCGGCGCAGGGCGTGGCGGATCAGCCGGCGAACGTCCAGCGAGTTCAACCGCGGTCCCAGGAGCACGATCGCGGCCGGGGTCACCACGATGGACGCGGCGGCGACGAACGCCACCGTGGCCACGCCGGCGTAGGCGAACGACTTCAGGAAGTACATCGGGAACGCCACCGTCGCCAGCATCGACAACGCCACGGTGACCGCCGAGAACAGCACCGTGCGACCCGAGGTGGCCATCGTTCGGATGAGCGCCTCATGGGGATCGCTGCCCTCGGCCAATTCGTCGCGGTAGCGGCTGACGATCAGCAGGGTGTAGTCGATGGCCAGCGCCAAGCCCAGGGCGGTGCTCAGGTTCAGCGCGAAGATCGACACCTCGGTGGTGAAGGTGATGAGCCGCAGCACCGTCATCGAGCCGACGACGGCCAGCGCCCCGAGCGCCATCGGCAGCGCCGCCGCCAGCAACCCACCGAACACCCAGATCAGCACCAGGAAGCTCAGCGGCAGCGCGATCATCTCCATGACCACCAGGTCTTCCTGGTTCTGCTTGTTGATCTGGGCGTACTGCATCGCCGGCCCGCCGGCGCGCACGGTGACGCCGTCGCGGTCGTGGACGAATTGGTCCGCCAGGGTCTGCGCGTTGCTCTGCGCGAAGTTTTCGCCGCCCTTGAGGTTGATGACGATCAGCCCCGACTTACCGTCCTTGCTGACCAGGTCGGCGGCGGCCTGCGGCGGCGCGGTCCAGGCCGTGGTCACGTTGTACACCAGCGGCGACCCCTGCACATCGCGGGCGAGGTCCGTGCCCACCTTGCGCGCCTGTTCGCTGTTGGCACCCGCGGGCGAGGTCACCATGATCAGCATCTGCTGGCCGCTCTGCCCGAACTTGTCGGTCAGGATCCCGATGGCGTGGGCCGATTCCGAGTTCGGGTCTTGGAACCCGCCCGGGGACAGGCTCTTGGCGACGGGTAGGCCGAAGACGGCGGCGCCGATAAAGACCAGGACCGCGATCGCGATGATTCTTCGTGGAGCCGCTATGGCCAGTCGCGCGATCGCTTGCAGCATTTTCCCCGGTCCTCCCACCGCCGGCCGGCCAGGCTGGCCGCCCCCAATCCGCGGTAACTTATCAGCGATAACTGACAGGTGTAAAACAACACTACCCATTAGTACGGTTCGGCGCGGCCGGATGGTTCAAAACCGCGCGGCACTAAAGAGCGCGGCAAGAAAAGTGGTCCGCAACCAAGCCGCTCAGGGGGCCACGACCCCGCTTACCCGCTGGAAACCTACCCGCCGGTAAATTGCCATCATTTTCCGAATCGGGACTCAATGAATCCTTAGAGGCGGCCCATACGCTCAGTGTCATGTGGATCGACGACTCGAGCGCAGACGTCATCAAAGCTGACTTCGACGCCCTCTACCACGGCGACATGCTGGTGGAAGGCGAGACCTCGGAGCAGCTCGAAGACTGGCACCCGCTGCAGACGGCGAGCTGACCGTCATGAGCGTATTAGCGCGGCTTCTCATGGCCGAACCCGCCGTCAGTCGATGGTTCCGTCGATAGCCACTGGTCTTGCTTACGAACGAAAGCCCCCCGCTCACCGCGGGGGGCTTTCGTTTGCGCTAGTGGCGATCGCGAGCGCGGCGTAGCCGGGCGAAGCGGGTCGCCACAATCGAAACAGTGGCGATCGCGAGCGCGGCGTAGCCGGGCGAAGCGGGTCGCCACAATCGAAACAGTGGCGATCGCGAGCGCGGCGTAGCCGGGCGAAGCGGGTCGCCACAATCGAAACAGTGGCGATCGCGAGCGCGGCGTAGCCGGGCGAAGCGGGTCGCCACAATCGAAACAGTGGCGATCGCAAGCGCGGCGTAGCCGGGCGAAGCGGGTCGCCACAATCGAAACAGTGGCGATCGCGAGCGCGGCGTAGCCGGGCGAAGCGGGTCGCCACAATCGAAACAGTGGCGATCGCAAGCGCGGCGTAGCCGGGCGAAGCGGGTGGCCACAATCGAAACAGTGGCGATCGCGAGCGCGGCGTAGCCGGGCGAAGCGGGTCGCCACAATCGAAACAGTGGCGATCGCAAGCGCGGCGTAGCCGGGCGAAGCGGGTCGCCACAATCGAAACAGTGGCGATCGCGAGCGCGGCGTAGCCGGGCGAAGCGGGTCGCCACAATCGAAACAGTGGCGATCGCGAGCGCGGCGTAGCCGGGCGAAGCGGGTCGCCACAATCGAAACAGTGGCGATCGCGAGCGCGGCGTAGCCGGGCGAAGCGGGTCGCCACAATCGAAACAGTGGCGATCGCAAGCGCGGCGTAGCCGGGCGAAGCGGGTCGCCACAATCGAAACAGTGGCGATCGCGAGCGCGGCGTAGCCGGGCGAAGCGGGTCGCCACAATCGAAACAGTGGCGATCGCAAGCGCGGCGTAGCCGGGCGAAGCGGGTGGCCACAATCGAAACAGTGGCGATCGCAAGCGCGGCGTAGCCGGGCGAAGCGGGTGGCCACGATCGGGACTAGCGGGGGGCCATGCGGATGGCGCCGTCGAGCCGGATGACCTCGCCGTTGAGCATCGGGTTCTCGATGATGTGGACGGCCAGGGCGCCGTACTCGTCGGGGTCACCCAGCCGGGCCGGATGCGGAACCTGCTTGCCCAGCGACTTCTGCGCCTCCTCGGGCAACGACCCCAGCAGCGGGGTCTTGAACAACCCCGGCGCGATCGTCACCACCCGGATGAGTTCGCGCGACAGGTCGCGCGCGATTGGTAGCGTCATGCCCACGACGCCGCCCTTGGACGCCGAGTAGGCGGCCTGGCCGATCTGGCCCTCGAACGCGGCGACCGAGGCGGTGTTGATGATGACGCCGCGCTCCTGCTTGTCCGGGGGACCGACCGGCTCCGTCTTGGCGATGCGCTCGGCGGCCAGCCGCAGCACGTTGAACGTGCCGATCAGGTTGACCCCGATCACCTTCTTGAACCCGTCCAGCGGGAACGGGCCGTCCTTGGACAGCGTCTTGATGGCGTTGCCGATGCCGGCGCAATTGACGTTGATGCGCAGCGGGCCCAGCGACTCGGCCACGTCGAGCGCGGCGGAAACGGCAGCCTCGTCGGTGACGTCGGCCTCCGCGAAACGCGCCCGGTCGCCGAGCTCGCGGATCGCCTCTTCACCGCGGAGGTCGATCACCACCACCTGCGCCCCGGCGTCGAGCAGCCGCTTGGTGGTGGCCAGGCCCAGTCCCGACGCTCCCCCGGTGACGACGGCGACGGCGTCTTTGATCTCCATGCGTGTCCTTCCCTCACGTCCAGCCAACCAGTTGGTTGGGGACTATACCCAGTCCTCGAGCACCGCTTCGATGGCGGTCACCGGCGCGGCCGGGCGTGGCGTGCCCGGCGCGGTCCTGGAGAACCGCGGCGCGGGCAACGGCTGCAGGGCCCCGTTGACCTCGTAGAACGTGTCGCGCTCGGTGATGTGCGGCTCGGTCTGCACCTCGCCGAAGGCCAGCACCGGCGTCACGCAGGCGTCGGAGTCGGCGAACGCCTTCGCCCAGTGGTCGCGGTCGTGGCCGGCAAACTTCTCGGTCAGTATCGCCCGCAGCTCGGGCCACCGCGTGACGTCGTTCTGCGGTGGCAGGTCGGCCCCGTCCAAGCCCAGCCCGGCGAGCATCGCCGCGTAGAACTGTGGCTCGATTGCGCCGACGGCGACGTAGCGGCCGTCGGCGCACTCGTAAGTGTCGTAGTAGGGGGCGCCGCCGTCGAGCATGTTGGTGCCGCGCACGTCCGTCCACATTCCCGAGGCACGCATCTGCCACATCATCTGGATCAGCACGCTGGAACCGTCGACCATCGCGGCGTCGATGACCTGACCCTTGCCGGAGCTCTGCCGCTCCCACAGCGCGGACAGGATGCCGACCAACAGGAACATCGAGCCGCCGCCGAAATCGCCGACCAGGTTCAGCGGCGGCACCGGCCGCTCGTTCGCCCGGCCGATCGCGTGCAGGATCCCGTTCAGCGAGATGTAGTTGATGTCGTGGCCCGCCTGCTGACTGCGCGGGCCGGTCTGACCCCAGCCGGTCATCCGGGCGTAGACCAGTCGCTCGTTGACCTTCGAGCAGTCCTCCGGGCCCAGGCCGAGCCGCTCGGTGACGCCGGGACGGTAGCCCTCGATCAAGACGTCGGCCTTCGCGACGAGCTTGAGCACGAGTTCGCGGCCCGCTTCGGACTTGAGGTCGGCGGTCACGATGCGGCGGTTGCGGCTCATGGCGTCCTTCGCCACGCCACCGGGTCCCTTGCTGGGCCGGTCGATGCGCACCACGTCGGCGCCCAGATCGCCCAGGATCATCGCGGCATGTGGGCCGGGCCCGATGCCGGCCAGCTCGACTACCCGCAGTCCTTGCAGCGGTCCCGCCATGATGTTGCCCCTTCGTCCGCTTTGACGTCGTTGGCATCTTCTCAGCCGCACTCGACGGTCGCGCAGCCCGGTCACCTAGTGTGAGGCGCATGCCGGATTCTGGAATCGCCACGCTCGCACCGGTTGCTGGTCTCGACGTCGCGCTGACCGACGGCGTGCTGTCGCTGACCATCAACCGCCCCGACAGCCTGAACTCCCTGACTATCCCGGTGATCACCGGCATCGCCGACGCGTTGGAACACGCGGCCACCGACCCGGCGGTCAGGGTGGTGCGACTGGGCGGCGCGGGCCGCGGCTTCAGTTCCGGAGCGGGCATCAGCGCCGACGACATGGCCGGCAGCGGCGGGGTTCCGCCGGACGAGATCGTGTTGGAGATCAACCGGCTGGTGCGGGCCATCGCCGCGGTGCCGCACCCGGTGGTCGCGGTGGTTCAGGGACCGGCGGCCGGCGTGGGCGTCTCCATCGCCCTGGCCTGTGATGTCGTATTGGCCTCCGACAAAGCGTTTTTCATGCTCGCCTTTACCAAGATCGGTTTGATGCCCGACGGCGGCGCGTCGGCGTTGATCGCGGCCGCGGTGGGCCGGATCCGGGCGATGCGCATGGCGCTGCTGCCCGAGCGATTGCCGGCCACCGAGGCCCTGGCGTGGGGGCTGGTCAGCGCGGTCTATCCGGCGGACGACTTCGAGGCCGAGGTGGACAAGGTGATCGCACGGTTGTTGGCCGGCCCGGCGGTGGCGTTCGCCAGGACCAAGCAGGCGATCAACGCGGCCACACTCACCGAGTTGGACGCCGCCCTGGATCGTGAATACGAAGGGCAGTCGCGGCTGCTGGTTTCGCACGACTTCAAGGAGGGCACCACGGCTTTCCAGGAGCGCCGCGCCCCCAACTTCACCGACGACTGACAGGCTTACCCCGGCCAGAACCGGCAATCCTTCCCCTTGTTGGTTCCGAATAAGACCTGGGAGGAACGGGAGGGTCGATGGTGCGCTGCCTGGTCACCGGGGCGACCGGCTACATCGGTGCCCGACTGGTGCCCCGACTGCTCGACGAGGGCCACGCCGTTCGCGCCCTGGCGCGCAACCCGGACAAGCTGGCCGGCGTGCCGTGGCGCGCGCGGGCCGAGGTGGCGCGCGGCGACCTCGGCGACGTTGGGTCGCTGATCGCGGCGTTCGACGGGATGGACGTCGTCTACTACCTGGTCCACTCGATGGGCGCCTCCAAGGACTTCGCCGCCGAGGAAGACCGTGCCGTGCGCAACGTGGTGACCGCCGCACGCCGCACCGGGGTGCGGCGGGTGGTGTATCTGAGCGGGCTGCATCCCGAGGGCACCAAGCTGTCCGAGCACCTCGAATCGCGCGCGGCCGTCGGCGAGGCCCTCATCGACTCCGGCATCGAGACGGTGGTGCTGCAGGCCGGCGTGGTCATCGGGTCCGGTTCCGCGTCCTTCGAGCTGATCCGCCACCTCACCGACCGGCTGCCCCTGATGACCACGCCGAAGTGGGTGCACAACAAGATTCAGCCGATCGCGGTGCGCGACGTGCTCCATTACCTCGTCGCCGCGGCGACGGCGCCGGTGCCGGAATCGCGGACCTGGGACATCGGCGGACCCGACGTCCTGGAGTACGGCGACATGATGCGGGTGTACGCCGAGGTCGCGGGCCTCGGGCGGCGCTATCTGGTCGTGCTGCCATTCCTGACCCCGACGATCGCCAGTTTGTGGATCGGGGCCGTCACGCCGATCCCACCCGGGCTGGCCCGCCCGCTCATCGAATCGCTGGAATGCGATGCGGTGATGCGCAATTCGGACATCGACAGCATCATCGACCCGCCGGCGGGCGGCCTGACAGGCTACCGCCGCGCCGTCGAATTGGCGCTCGACCGCGGGACGCGCGGACTCGAGCCCGCCACCTGGGCCTCGCTGGGCTCGGATCCCGCCGAGCCGCTGCCCAGTGACCCGCACTGGGCCGGCGAGATCATCCACACCGACGTGCGCACCGCCGAGACCGCCGCGCAGCCCGCCGATGTGTGGCGGGCGGCCGAGGCCGGGATCGCCCGAAGCCGCCTCTTCAGGGGCTGGGTCGTCGAGGAGCGGGAACCCGGCAGCGCGCTGCGACTGCACTCCGGGCCGAGCTCGGTGGGCCAGGGCTGGCTCGAGATCGACGTGGCGCCGCGGGACGGCGGGGGCGCCCGGTACACGCAGCGGGCGACCTTTGTGCCGCGCGGCCTTCCGGGGCGGCTGTACTGGGTCGCGTCGCGGCCCGTGCTCGCGGCCGCGCTGCGCGCCCTGGCACGTGACGCCGCGTGACCGGTCAGACGCCGAACAACGGGGGCAGTGCGAGCACCATGATCAGGCCCCACACGAGGTGGGTGAGCACCGGCGCCAGCACGCCGCCGCTGGCCCGGCGCTCCAGCGCGCACACCATCCCGAGAATGATCGCCGCGAATCCCAGCATCGGGTTGCCGCTCGCCAGGGTCGCGCAGGTGTACAGCAGCGTCGAGATGAGCACCGGGTGGTACCGCCCGAGGGCGGTGTAGAGCGCGCCCCGAAAGAAGATCTCCTCGGCGACGCCGTTGACGAGGGTGATCACCACGATCACCGGATACCACCCGTGGTGGGCGTAGAGCAGCACCCGGGTGATCAACTCCGCTACGGGCGGTATCTCCCGGGCGATCAGCCCGCCCACGATGAACACCCCACCGAGCAGCAGGCCCACGGTCGTCCCGGTGATGACGGGGCGCTGGTTGCGTCCGCGCCAACAGATGCCGCCCAGGTGCAGCGGGCCCGAGACGAATCCGCCGGCGACCCATACCGCCGCCAGCGCCAGGGTCAACCAGTAGAAGCTCGACTCGCCCGGATGACAGCGCAGCGAAAAGCCGAGCACCACCGCGCCGATCACCAGCGTGATGGCGACGATGACGCGCCGGCGCCGCACCACGCCCGGCGGCTCGTTATGGGGCACGGCCACGTTGGTGATCGCGCGGCGCAACTCGGAGAAGGCGGTGGCGCGGTACGGCGCGGTCGACTGGCTCATGCCGGACGCACCTTCGCGTTCAACGCGAAAAGGATGTCGAGGCCGGTGCGCAGGGCCCCGGCGAGCGGGCCGGGGACGTTGTTGACCAACCGCAGGGTGGGCCGGGCGACGCGCGGGGTGATCGCGCGGGCGACCCGCCGGATGCGCAGGGCGTCGCCGCCGGCCCAGGCGGGGTCGCTGTCGGCCAGGTCGTGCGGATCGGTCAGCGCGTTGACGGGTTTCGGCCGGCGCCTCGACCCGGCCAGCGCCAGGGCGATGGCGTCCTCGACGCCGAGCAGGCCCCCGGGCGGGTCGGGCACGCGGTCGCGCAGCCCGCTGACCGACGCCACCATCGGATGGTCGAGCGACTCGACCAGGTCCGCGGCCAGCCCCGGGGGAACCGGCAGCGCGACGCCGGTGATCAGCGACGCCAGGGCCATGTCGATCCTGCCCACCGGCAACGAGACATGCCACCTGCCCGAGACGCGCGCGTACGTCTTGAGCAACCCCCGGTAGGTGGTGGTGCCCGGCCCGGAAATGTCGTACGCGCCCGCGGGCACCCGGGCGGGGTCCGCCGCCGCGACGAGGTAGTGCAGCACGTCGCGGATCGAGATCGGGTCGATCGGGTTGTCCATCCAGCTCGGTATCGGAATGAGCGGGAACCGGTCCCCCACGTACCGCATCATCTCGAACGACGTCGAGCCGGCGCCGATGATGATCGCCGCGCCCAGCCACACCAGCTCGGGCCCGCCTTCGACGGTCAGGGCCTCGGCCACCTCAGCCCGGCTGGTCAGGTGCTCGGACAGCGCCTCGTCGGCCGGCACGAAGCCGCCCAGGTAGACGATGCGCCCCACCCCGGCGTCGCGGGCCGCCACCGCGACGTTGTGGGCCGCGGCCTTGTCCGCGTCGCGGAAACCGGGCTGGCCGATGGCGTGCACCAGGTAATACAGCACCTCCACCGGGCCGGCGGCGGCCAGGCCGGCCCGCACCGACGCCGGATCCGACGCGTCGAGGGTGACCGGGATGACATCGTCGGACCAACCGAAACGCTTGAGGCGCCCCGGGTTTCGGGTGGCCGTCACGACCTGATGCCCCTCCCCCAGCAGCGCAGTGACCAGGCGCGATCCGACATAGCCGGTGGCGCCGGTGACCAGAATCCGCATACCCCGACACTAGCCAGACTTTTGAACCGATGCGGCGTGCGCACCGTGACCCCCACATGGAGGAGATCATCGGGGGCGCTTCTACGCGCGTGCGTATCGAAAATTCAACAGCGGACCCGTCCGTCGCGGGCGTGGCCGTCACATTTCCACCCAACCGCTACACACAGGACGAAACCATCGGGGCGCTGACCGACTTCGCCGGTCCGGAGTTCCGGCGTTTTGCGCTCAGCAGCGGGGTGGAGTTCAGGAACACCGCGCTGCCGCTGTCGCGGTACGGCAAGCTGAGCGGCTTCACCGAGGCGAACGACGCCTACATCGAAATCGCCCTCGACCTGGCCGAGCAGGCGATGCTCGCCGCGCTCGCCCAGGCGAAGCTCGAGCCGTCGGACGTCGACGCCGTCTTCTCGACGACGGTCACCGGGTTGTCCGTGCCGTCGCTGGAGGCGCGGCTGGCAACACGGATCGGGCTGCGCCAGGACGTCAAACGCATCCCGTTGTTCGGCCTGGGTTGCGTGGCCGGCGCGGCCGGCATGGCCCGCGTGCACGACTATCTGCGCGCGTTCCCCAACGAGGTGGCGGCGCTGCTGGCGGTCGAGCTGTGCTCGCTGACCGTCCAGCGGCAGGACAATTCGATCCCAAATCTGGTGGCTTCCAGCTTGTTTGGGGACGGCGCCGGGGTCGTCGTCGCGACCGGGGCCAACCGCGACGCGGCCGGGCCGAAGGTGCTGGCCACCCGCAGCCGGACCTACCCCGACACCGAGGACGTGTTGGGCTGGAACATCGGCAGCAACGGGTTCGGGATCGTCCTGTCCGTCGAGATCTCGACCATCGTCGAGAAATTCCTGGGCGACGACGTCCGCGCATTCCTGGCCGACCACGGACTGGCCACCACGGACGTGTCGACGTGGTTGTTGCACGCCGCCGGCCCCAAGGTGATCGACGCGGTCGAAGAAGTGTTGGAGCTGCCGCCGGATGCGCTCGAGGTCACCAGAAACTCGTTGCGCAACAACGGAAACCTCTCGTCGGTTTCGGTACTTGATATACTGCACGCCACCATGGCCGACCCACCGTCGCCGGGTTCGATCGGGCTGATGGTCGCGATGGGACCGGGCTTCTCCGCCGAATTCGTCCTGCTGCGCTGGTAGGGCCGGATAACGCTATGTATTACCTGCTGATCCTGGCCGTCGCCATCGAACGCGTGGCGGAGCTGGTGGTGTCCAAGCGCAACGCGCAATGGTCTTTTGCCCAGGGCGCCAAGGAGTTTGGCCAATCCCATTACCCGGTGATGGTCGTCTTGCATACCGCGCTGCTGCTCGGCTGCATCATCGAGCCGTGGGCGCTGCACCGACCGTTCATCCCGTGGCTGGGCTGGCCGATGCTGGCCATCGCCGCGCTGAGCCAGGTGCTGCGCTGGTGGTGCATCACGACGCTGGGGCACCGGTGGAACACCCGGGTGATCGTGCTGCCGAATGCGCCGTTGGTGCGCGAGGGCCCCTACCGATGGCTGCACCATCCCAACTATGTTGCGGTGGTGGCCGAGGGGTTCGCGCTGCCGCTGGTGCACACGGCGTGGCTGACCGCGGCGATCTTCACGCTGGCCAACGCGATGCTGCTCGGGGTGCGCCTGCACGTGGAGAACTCGGCCCTGGGCTACACGTCATGACCTACGACACCGATCTGCTGATCATCGGGGGCGGTCCCGGGGGCCTCGCAACGGCGTTACACGCTCGGCGGCTTGGGCTTTCGGTGATCGTGGCCGAACCGCGCGAGGGCCCCATCGACAAGGCGTGCGGCGAGGGGCTGATGCCCGGCGGTTTGGCGGAGCTGACGTCGCTCGGGGTGGACCCGGCCGGCATGCCCTTTCGCGGGATCGCCTATGTGAGCGAGCATCGCCGGGCCGAGGCGCTGTTTCGCGATGGGTCCGGCCGGGGCGTGCGGCGCACCACGTTGCACGCCGCGCTGGCGGCGCGCGCCAAAGAGCAAGACACCGAGTGGATTCGGGCGCGGGTGACCAGCGTCGAGCAGGACGCGCACGGCGTGACGGCTGCGGGTGTGCGCGCGAAATGGTTGGTGGGCGCCGACGGGCTGCACTCGGCGGTGCGGCGCGCGGTCGGCATCAAGGCCACGGCCGGAACACCGCGGCGCCACGGGGTGCGGTGGCACTTCAAGGTGCCGGCGTGGTCGGAGTTCGTCGAGGTGCACTGGTCCCGCTGGGGCGAGGCGTACGTGACGCCGGTGGAACCCGACCTGGTGGGCGTGGCGATCCTGTCCGGGGGGCGGCCCGACCTGGGCTGGTTCCCGTGGCTGGCCGAGCGCCTGAAGGACGCCGATCGCGGGCAGGCCCGCGGCTGCGGCCCGCTGCGTCAGGTGGTCTCCCGCCGCGTGGCGGGACGGGTGCTGCTGGTCGGCGACGCGGCCGGATACGAGGATGCGCTGACCGGCGAGGGCATCAGCCTCGCGGTCAAGCAGGCGGCCGCGGCGGTCGACGCCATCATCAGCGACGCGCCGTCGTCATACGAGGCCGCGTGGCACCGGGTCACCCGCAACTACCGGCTGCTCACCCGGGCGGTGGTGCTGGGCAGCGCGCCGGTGCTGGCGCGCCGCGCCATCGTGCCGGCGGCCGCGATGCTGCCCGGCGTGTTCGGGGGCGCGGTGAACATCCTGGCGCGCTAGCTAGCGCGCCTGCCAGACCGGTTCTCGCTTCTCGGCGAACGCCAGGGGCCCCTCCTTGGCGTCCTCGGACCTGATCAGCGAACGCATTTCGCGCACGGTGCGCTCCCAGCCCGGCTCGTCGCCCACGATGACGCCGTCGTCGACCCCGTAGGCGATGCGCTTGCTGGCCTGCACCGACAGCGGCGCGTTGGCCGTCACCCGGGCGGCCAGGGCCAGCGCGGCGTCCAGCACCTCCCCCGCACCGACGACCCGGTTGATTAGGCCCCATCCGAGGGCGTCCGCCGCGGTGATCGGCTCGCCGGTCAGCAGCAGCTCCATCGCCACCTTGCGGGGCAGGTGGTCGATGATCCGGAAGACGCCGCCGGCCGCGGCGATCAGGCCACGTTTGACCTCCGGCAAGCCGAACGTGGCCCGTTCGTCGGCGACCACCAGGTCGCTGGCCAGCGCGAGCTCGGTCCCGCCGCCCAGCGCGGTGCCGTTGACCGCGGCGATCGTGGGCTTGTCGATGAAGTGGTGCACATAGCCGGCGAAGCCCCACTCGCCGTGCTCCGGGTGATAGAGGTTCTCCCGGCGCGAGATCGCCTTGAGGTCGGCGCCGGCGCAGAACGACCTGTCGCCGGCGCCGGTGATGACCACCGCCCGCACGCCGGGGTCGTGCTGCGCCTGCTCCAGCGCGTCCCCGACGGCGATGCTGACGGCCGCGTTGACCGCGTTGCGGGCCTCCGGCCGGTTGATGGTAATGACCATCACGTTGCCGCGAAGCTCGACGAGAGCGCCGGGCGGGTCGTTATCCCCTTGGGTCACAAGAGTTCCACGATGGTCGCGTTGGCCTGGCCACCGCCTTCGCACATCGTCTGCAGGCCGTAGCGGATTCCCTTGTCGCGCATGTGGTAGAGCAGCGTGGTCATCAGCCGCGCCCCCGAGCCGCCGAGCGGGTGGCCCAGCGCGATGGCGCCGCCGTGGGGGTTGAGCTTCTTCTCATCCGCCCCAATGTCTTTCAGCCACGCCAGCGGGACGGGCGCGAACGCCTCGTTGACCTCGTAGGCCCCGATGTCGCCGATCGAGAGGCCGGACTTCTTGAGCGCCTTCTGCGTCGCCGGGATGGGCGCCGTCAGCATGATCACCGGGTCGGCGCCGGCCAGTACCGCGGTGTGCACCTTGGCGATCGGCGTGAGGCCCAGTTCCTTGGCCTTCTCTGCCGACATGAACAGGAGTGCGGCCGAACCGTCGGTGATCTGCGAGGAGTTGCCGGCATGGATCACCCCGTCCTCCTTGAACGCCGGCTTCAGCGACGCCATCTTCTCCATCGGGGTGCCGCGGCGGATGCCCTCGTCCTTGAGCACTGTTGTTTTTTCGTGACCATCGGTCACATTGATGCCCACGATCTGATCGTCGAACGCGCCGGAATCCTGTGCGGCGGCGGCCTTTTCGTGGGACCCCAGCGAGAACTCATCGAGCGCCAGTCGATCGAACCCCCACTGCTCGGCGATCATCTCGGCGCCGAGGCCCTGGTTGGGTGTCTTGTGGTAGCGGTCCTTGAAGGCCTGCGGGTAGGGGTTGCCGCCACCGGCCAGCGATGATCCCATCGGCGTCCGTGACATCGACTCGACACCGCCGGCGACGACGACGTCGTAGTGTCCGGCGACCACGCCCGCCGCGGCGAAGTGGATGGACTGCTGGCTCGACCCACACTGGCGGTCGACGGTCACGCCCGGCACGGTCTCGGGCCAGCCGGCGGCCAGCAGCGCGGTGCGGCCGATGTCGAGGGCCTGCTCACCGGCCTGCATGACGCAGCCCCAGATGACGTCGTCGACGATTCCCGGATCGATGCCAGCCTTGTCGACCAGGCCGTTGAGGACCTGCGCGGACAGGTCGGCCGGGTGCACCCCCGACAGGCTTCCGTTGCGCTTCCCGAGTGGTGAGCGGACTGCCTCGACGATGACGGCTTCAGGCATGGTGGTGTCTCCTTTGACGTGTGGGCCTTGCGTCGATTGTCAACCAAGGGGTTGGACGGGCGATGGCCGGGGTCCCACCCGTACCGTGAGCAGACCATCACTCGATCGGCGAACGCGATAGCGCATGTGATACCGCATTCGAAAGTCGCTGATTAGTCGCGTGCGCCGCGGCGCAGACCCCTAGCCGGCCGGGTATCCCACCGACTTGATCTCGGTGTACTGGTCGAAGCCGGCGACGCCGTTCTGGCGACCGACCCCGCTGTACTTGTAACCGCCGAACGGGGTGTCGGCGCCGTACGGGGCGCCGCCGTTGACGCCCATGAAGCCGGCCCGGATGCGGCGCGCCACCGCCAGCGAGTGCTCCAGCGAGCCCGACATCACGTTGCCGGCCAATCCGTACTTGCTGTCGTTGGCGATCCGGATCGCGTCCTCCTCGTCGTCGAACGGGATGACCGACAGCACCGGGCCGAAGATCTCCTCCTGGGCGATCGTCATGGAGTTGTCGACGTCGGTGAAAAGCGTTGGCCTGACGAAGAATCCCTTGTCGAAGCCGGTGGGCGCGTCCGGACCGCCGACCAACGCGGTGGCGCCCTCCTCGACACCCTTCCGGATGTAACCCATCACGCGGTTGCGCTGCACCTCCGAGATCACCGGGCCGCACAGGGTTCCGGGGTCCTGCGGGTCACCGCAGGTGACGTTCTCGTAGATGCTCTTGAGGATCGCCACGCCCTCCTCGTAGCGAGACCGCGGCAGCAACATCCGGGTGGGGTTGGCGCAGCCCTGCCCCGCGTGCATGCACGGCGCGATGCCGATCGCGCAGGCCATCCCGAAGTCGGCGTCTTCGAGCACGATGGTCGCCGACTTGCCGCCGAGTTCGAGGAACAGCCGCTTCATGGTCGCCGCGCCCTTTTCCATGATCCGCTGGCCGACCACGGTGGAGCCGGTGAACGAGATGAGGTCGACCTTGGGCGACAGCGTAAGCTCCTCGCCGACAAAGTGATCCGACGCGGTGACGACGTTGACGACACCCGCCGGGATGTCGGTCTTTTCGGCGATCAGCCTGCCGAGGCGGGTCGCGTTGAACGGCGTGTTGGGCGCCGGCTTGAGCACCACGGTGTTGCCGGTGCCCAGGGCCTGGCCGAGCTTGTTGAGGGTGACCTCGAACGGAAAGTTCCACGGCACGATCGCGCCGACCACGCCCACCGGCTCGCGCCAGACCTTGCGGGTGGTCAGCGTCCCGGTCAGGCTGATCACCTTGTCACCGAGGTCGGTCTCCCAGGCGTACTCGTCGATCAGCCGGGCGGGGTACTTCAGTCCGTCTTCCAGTGGGGCGTCCAGCTGCGGGCCGAACGTGATCGCCCGGGGGGAGCCGACCTCGAGGATGAGCTCCTCGCGCAGCTCCTCCTTCTCGGATTCGATGGCCTCGTGCAGCTGCAACAGGCAGCGCTTGCGCAGCTCACGGTTGGTGGACCAGTCGGTCTCGTCGAAGGCGCGCCGGGCGGCGTCGATGGCCCGCTGCATGTCTTCCTTCGACGCGTCCGCGACCTCGCCGAGCGGCTCCTCGGTCGCCGGGTTGATGTTGGTGAAGGTGCCGGCCTGACCCTCGACGAGCTTGCCGTCGATCATCATCTTGGGCTCGAAGCGCACCTTTACAGCCTCGGTCATGTTTGTCACTCTCTTCTGAGTCGTTGAGGGGCTACGGAGAGCCTTACCGGAAAGTAGCCGATTGGCAAGCAGGAACCTCTTCGGCCCTGGCTATTGGGGGTCGAAGAGCACCGGCACCGAGGTCGGAGAGCGGAAAACCTGCCCGCGGACGTGCGGGTCGTCCCCGTCGGGATCCAGCCGCAGGTTCGGCAGCCGGTCGAGCAGAAGATTGATGGCGGTGCGCATCTCCAGGCGCGCCAGGTGCATGCCGAGGCAGACGTGCACGCCGTGCCCCCAGGCCAGGTTCGGCCGTTGCTGCCGGTGGATGTCGAACGTGTCCGGCTCGGGATAGCGATCTTCTTGCCGGTTCGCCGCGCCCAGCATCGGCATCACCGTCGCGCCGGCCGGGATCGCCACCCCGCCGAGCTCGGTGTCGCGGGTGGCGACCCGGGTGATGGTCAGCAGCGGCGGCTCCCACCGCACCCCCTCCTCGATCGCCTGCGGCAGCAGCGACCGATCCGCGCGGACGGCGTCCAACTGAGCGGGGTTCGACAGCAGCGCCAACAGCAGGCTGCCCAGCGCCCGGTAGGTCGTTTCCACGCCGGCGGGCAGCAGCAGCCGAAGGAAGGAGAAGATCTCCTCGTCCGCGAGCTTTTGCCCGTCGATCTCCGCCGCACCGAGCGCGCTGATCAGATCGTCCTTCGGCTCGGCCCGGCGGGCCTCGAGTATCGGGGCGAAGTAGTCGCACAGGGCGGCCGAGGCCGCCAGGCCCCGCTCCGGGTTCATCAACCAGCTCAGCAGCGAAATCGACCACCGCTGGAACTGTGGGTAGTCCTTTTCCGGCAAGCCCAGCAGGCCCGCGATGATCTGGCTGGGATAGTCAAAGGTGAACTCCTTCACCAGATCCGCTTTGCCATGCGGCGCGAAGTTGTCGATCAGGCTGTTGGCCACGCGGCCGACCAGCTCGTCCTGCCAGCGCGCCAACGACTTCTGCGAGAACGCCTTTGACACCAGGGAGCGCAGCCGGCCGTGCACGGGTTCGTCCATGCCGAGCATGACCCCTTCCCCCAGCACCGGGCCGAACGCCGCGATGACGGCCGCCGAGGAAAACGTCTCGTTGTCGCGCAACATCTGCTGGACATCCTCGTGGCGATACACGATGAACATCGGCAGCGATTCCTCGTGCGGAAGCGCCCCCGACGTTTCCAGGCGCTGCACCGGTTCCTCACGGCGCAGCCGCGCCAATTCGGTGTACGGGTCGCGCACGTCACCGGATATCGCGTCATCGAAGGCGCCGAAATCCTCGAGGTCGTCAAACAGCTGTTCCATCGCCTACTCCTCACTCCCCGTGCGGCGCTTGGCCGCCAGCGACGCCAAGCGCCGCAACACCGGCGCGGGAAGAACTCGCGCGACAAGCACCATCGCCTTTTGGGTTGTCGTCAACGGCCACGCCCCGCCCCGCATCGAGCCCCGTCGCGGGATGCCCAGCACGATCCGCGACACATGGTGCATGCCCGACGCCGGGAGAATCTTGTTGGCGGCCAACAGCATCGAGGCGTCCGGACCGACCCCGCGGCGACGGAACGGCTTCTGGTCGTCCAGCGCCTTCAGCAGCCCGTCGGTGAACCGCTCGGGTGGCCGGGCCAGCTTCATCGCGAGGCGCCCGCGGGTGTTCATCGTGGTGTGCAACCGCGCGTAGGGGCCCCCGAAATCGCGATTGTCGGTGGTGCCGGCGTCGGTGATGATCTCGGTGTCGTACGTGCCTGCCACCAGGACGGTGACACCCAGCCCGAAGGGCGCGATCTCGCACGCCATCGATTCGCCCCATCGCTCCAGCGCCCCCTTGGCCGCCGAGTACGGGGCGGTGGCCGGCTGTCCGCGCACGCCGGCGGCGCTGGACACCAGGACGATGCGCCCCTCGCCCGCCGCCCGCATGGACGGCAGCAGGGCCTGGGTGAGCGCGACGGGACCCAGGACGCTGGTGGCGAACATGCTCTGCCACAACGCCATGTCGGTCTCCTCCACCACGCCGGCGGCGGAGATGCCCGCGTTGTGCACCAGGGCGTAGGGCGCGCCCACGGCTTCCTCGATCGCCTTGGCCGCCGCGGAAATCGACGCGGCATCGGTCAGGTCGAGCTGGACACCGATGAGCCGATCGTCGTCGCGGCCGGCCCCTCCTGATCCAATGGCTTCCTGTAGCAGCGGAAGCCCGCGGTCGGGTGTCCGCATCGCCGCGACGACGCGCCACCCCTCGCGATACAGACGCACGGCCGACGCGAACCCCAGTCCGCGCGACGCACCGGTGATGACAACCGCGCGCGGCTCAGCCATTCTTGCCCGTGGCGGCGCACGCACCCGCACCCGGCGGGGGCGAGTCGACGTGCGGCCGCCCGTTCGGCTGGCCACTCATCCAGGTCGACCAGATGCCGACCGAATACGGCCCCTGGGCGCCGGCTGTTTCGTAAAACCCTTGTGGGTCATAGACTTTGGCCTCCGGATACGGCCACGGGCAGGCCACCGAGGTCGCCGCCTTGGTGGCCTTGATGACCGCGAACCACGCCCCGTAGGCGAAATAGGACACGTTGATGATGGCGAACATCACCAGGAACGTGCCGAGCACCGGGCGACCCGGGAAGATCCTGGCTTTCGCGGCGAGCTTCTCCGCCACCGACTTTCCGGTGTCGTCGCGGTAACAGAGGATCGCCGCGGGCACCATCACGAACGTCACCGAGAACGACTCCCAGATCAACGGGAATTGGAATGTGGTGCCGGTGAACACCGAGCCCCAGGGAATCACCTGGGAGTAGATGTACATGCCCATGTGGACCAGCTGGATCTCCAGCCACGCATCGAAGACGAAGCCGATGGCACAGGTCAGCACGCCCAGGCTGACCAGGGGGTGCCGCGACACGAAGGCCTCCGGACCCTTGCGCGCCTGCAGTTTGCGCAGCATCCAGATCGCCGGGAAGTACGGCCCGAAATAGAAAGTGACGTAGCCGAATACGACGAACGGCTCGACGGTCGGCGACAGCGACACCAGCGGCCAGGACTCCGGCCAATGGATCAGATCGGGGTTGTAGACGGCGAACGGCGCCCAGTTCATGATCGGGTCCTGCCACACGATCAGCGTGGTGCACAGGAACATCAGCATCACCGGGCTGCCGGGATTGCGGCGCCATCCCCTGACGAACACGACGAGCAGCACCAGCAACATGATCACCGTGGAGATCTGCAGGAAGGTGATGTAGTCCAGGCCGAAGATGAACTTCACGGGTCGCGGCCGGCCCTGCACGTTCGGGTTGGCGACGCGCGGGTCGAGCGCGACGCGGCAGTTCGCGATGAAGAAGAGCGCGAATGCCGCCAGGGCGGCACCGGCGACCCAGCCTCCCCAGCCGCGCTTTACCCCCCGCTGCGGGGATGCCGGCTTCTCCTCCGCGGCAAGAGGTGCGGATTGCTCAGTGCTCATTCTCGTCACCCGTCCTCTCCGAAGCGATCGACCAGATGCGAGTTGACGCCGTCGGCATCGAGGGTCCGGGCCACCAGGTAACCGGCGCCCATCCAGGCCCGCCGCGTCCACTTGCCGAACGACACCCGGGTGCCGGGCGCACCCGAGGCGGCGGGCATCATCTTCACCCGCTCCAACGCCTCCTTGACACCGCGCGGGCTGAGCGGGTGCGCGTCGGCGAAGGCGCGCACCAACGTGGCGGCGACGTCGCGGTTGACCACCGGCACGCAATATTCGGGACGACTGCCCTCGTATTTCTGTGCATAGCGGTCGAGGAAGTCCTGGCCGAGCCGGTTCGCCTCGTCGTACTGGTCGACGCCGACCCAACCCATGAACGCGCTCCACATGATCGGATTCACCCAGGCGTTCTGAAACGCCGTGGTGGTAAATCGCGGCGGATCCCAGTCCGCGGCTTCCAACGCAGGGTTGATGAAGACAATGCCGAAGCCGAAGCCCAGGTGCACGACCGCCTCCGCCTTCGCATCGTGCAGGGTGCGCACCGCCTCGTTGATGTCCTGCGCCGTCTGGGCGATCGCCGCCTCCGCCACGACGCGAATGCCCTTGCGCCGGCACGCGCTTCGCAGGTTCTTCAGGTAGCTCTCGCCGATCAGGCTCTGCTCGACGAGCACCCCGATCTCGCTGAGTCCGCGCTTGGCGACCAGGTCCGCGATAAAGATCGGCTCGTCGGTCATCGATCCCTGCGGGAACGCGAACGTCCATTCGCCCAACCAGTCGTCGGTTCCGGTGACGCTGATCGCCGGCACCCGGAACCGCTCGTCGATCGCCTCCCGGGTGGGCACGCAGTTATCGGTGATGTGCGGCCCGAACACCACCAGGCAGCCCTCGTCGACCAGCTCGCCGAACGCGTCGATGACCGCCTTGACCGAGCCCTTGGGGAGACCCTCCACCTCGCGGTAGATCATTTGCACCGGGCGATCGATCAGTCCCTGTTCACGGGCTTCTTCGAAAATGAGGTCGAAGCACCGCGTGAAACTCGCCAACAACTCTTCCGGAAAGCCCGGCGGGAGCGCGAAGTCCATCAGGTAGCCGACCTTGATCGGCTCTGCGCTGCTTTCGTAGGACATCCGACCTCCCGGCCACAAACCTAATATTTGTTCAGACCCTAGCGGCGGCGGTATGCACCGTCAATCATCGGACGCCGCCGCCCAGGTAGATCTCGATCATCTCGCTCAGCGCCTCCCCCACGGCGACGTCGTCGGTGAGCGGCCCGGCGATCGCCGCCCGGGCGGCCTCCCGCATGGTCAGGCCCTCCGCGACGAGCCTGCCCGCGGCGATCAGCACGCGAGTCGACGCGACCTCACGCAACCCGCCGGTTTCCAGGCGGCGGATGGCCTGCCCGAGACGCACCAGCTCGGCCGCGGTGGCCGCGTCGACGCCCGCCTCGTGCGCAACGATCCCCTCTTCGACATCGGCTGCGGGAAAACCGAATTCGAGGGCGACCATCCGCTGGCGCGTCGAATCCTTCAGATCCTTGAGGACGCTTTGGTAGCCGGGGTTGTAGGACACCACCAGGCCGAACCCGGGCGCGGCGTCCAGCGTGACGCCGAGGCGCTCGATGGGCAGCTGGCGCCGGTGGTCCGCGAGCGGGTGCAGCACCACGGTGGTGTCCTGTCGGGCTTCCACCACTTCGTCCAGATAGCAGATCGCGCCCTCCCGCACCGCGCGGGTCAGCGGGCCGTCCACCCACACCGTCTCGTCGCCTTGCAACAGATACCGGCCGACGAGATCGGCGGTGGTGAGGTCGTCATGGCAGGCGACGGTGATCAGTGGCCGGCCCAGGTCGTAGGCCATCGCCTCGACGAAGCGGGTCTTGCCGCACCCCGTCGGCCCCTTCAAAACGAGCGACAGCCCCTGGCGGTAGGCGGCCTTGAAAATGGCTTCCTCATTGCCGATCGCCTTGTAATAGGGCCGCACGCTTTCCGCCTCGGGGGTCACGCCGTTCCGGTGAGCAAACCCGGACTCGTTGGGCATAGCTTCCCTTCCGATGTCGATTTGAGCCTATCCGGAACAGATGTTTGTTTTCAACGACCGCCGGCGTGCGCGCGCGGCCGGCGGCGGACCTCCGCCGAGCGCAGGGCGGACCGGAACAGCGGGCCGATGACGCCGGCGAGTTGATCCGGCCGCGCGATCGTGGCGTGCGCGGTGCTGCCGAAGACTCTGCGCAGCGACTGCACGTCGGTCCCCGCACCGATCGTGAGGCACACACAACCGGTCCCGCGGCGGCGGGCCTCGATCAGGGCGCGGCGCGCGTCCGCGGCGCCGTAGGCCCGTTCGTACCCGTGGTCGTAGGCGAGTCCGTCGGACAGCACCACCAGCAGTCGGCGCGCCGTTCCCCCACGCGCCTCCAAGACCGCCGAGCCGTGACGGATCGCCGCACCGAGGCGGGAGTACGCGCCGGGTTCCAGGCTGTTCAGCCGCCGCATGACGCGGGAGTCGAGGTGGTCGTCGAACCGTTTGACGGGAATCATGCTGACCGCCTGGCGGCCCTGTGAGTAGTAGGCATACAGCGCGACCCGGTCGCCCAGGTCATGCAGTGCGACGGTGAGATTGGCGACCGCCGCGCGCTGCTGCTGGTGCACCGTGCGGCCCAGCGTTCCCGCCTCGGCCGCCGAGCCCGACACGTCGAGCAGCAGCAGCACCGACAGGTCCCGGCGGCGGCGCAGGCTGTCGAGGTAGACGGCCTCGTCGGGGACCGACCCGGCCCGCACCTCGACGCGAGCCTCCACCGCGGCGTCGATGTCGATGTCGTCGCCCTGCGGCTGACGATGGCGGCGGTGCAGCCCCATTCCAAGGCGTGACAGCGGCCGCCGCACGCCGATGGCGGCTTCGATTTCCGGGGTCGCCTGCGCTTTGATCGTCGGCTCGACCTCGCGCACGGTGCACCACGCGCGTCGGTAGCCCTTGCGCGCGGCGTCCCATTCCGGATATCTCACACCGTCCGCGAACCCGTTTACTTGCTCGTCGTTGATCCCCTCGCTCGGGGCCGACGCGAGCGACGACACGGCGTGCGAGCCGCGGATTCCCGAGTTCGTGCGATGCGTCGGTGTGTCCGCACCAGGCGGCCCGCCGCCGCTGCTGCGCGACTTCTTCCTTTGTGAAGACAACATCTTCTTCAACCACTTACCGATGAAGCCGCCCCCGCCCACCGGGCTGGTGAACAGGTCGGGATCGTCGTAATCGTCGGTCTGACCGTCGGCAAGCTCCGCCGGCTCCTTCGCGGCGCGCCCGCGCGGAACGTGCCCGGGGTTCGCCCGGTCTTGTTGTTCGGCCGCGCGGCGCGCGGCCAACACCCTCGCCGCGCAGATCACGCCGAATTCGGCCGGCGGGCCGTCGATCCTGGCCCGCGCCTTGGCGATTCGCAACGACGCCGCGGGCGAGTCGCTGCGGCTCGCGATCTCGCGGTCGCCCAACGACGCCAGCGCGCGCGGGAGCAGGTCTTCGGTGGCGACCAGTGCCCGGTGGCCCTCGACCGCCAGGTAGCGGCGGGCCATCCGGGGATGCCGGACCAAGGGACGGACGACGCCGGGGTCCAGACTGCCCGCGGCGATCATCGAAGCCTGTACGGCAACCGCCTCGAGCGGCGCGCGGCCCGGCGCGGCGGCATCGACGTAGATCGTCTGGCCGTCGGTCCACGGCGGTTCGCCCGGTCGCAGCTCGGCAACCGCCGTGGCGCGGCCCGCCAGCGCGGAGGCGAACATGCCCAGGGCCTGCAGCCGCCGGGCAGGAGCGTCGTGACCCACGCTGAACCTCCGAACCACCGACACCTTTGACCAAATATCTGTTCCACCGTAGAGTCCGGCCTCAGGGCAGTCAATCAACCCGGCCGTCGATTAGTCAGGAGCGCATCATGATTGACTTCACCGACCGGGTGGCGGTCGTCACCGGCGCCGGTCGTGGGCTCGGCCGCCTTTACGCACTCGACCTGGCGCGCCGGGGCGCCGCGGTGGTGGTCAACGACCTCGGCGGCTCGATGCGCGGCGAGGGCGCCGACTTTCGCGTCGCCGACGAGGTGGTCGCCGAGATCACGACTGCGGGCGGCACGGCCATCGCCTCGTACGACTCGGTCGGCAGCCCCGCGGGCGGCCAGGCGATCGTCGATGCGGCGGTGGGCGCGTTCGGCCGCCTCGACGCGGTGGTCAGCAACGCGGGCATCTTCGGCAGCACGCCGTTCGAAGCCCTCTCGGCCGGCGAGTGGACGCGCATGCTGCGGGTGCATCTGGACGGCGGCTTTCATCTCGCCCAGCCCGCGTACCGCGTCATGCAGAAGAACGGCGGCGGGCGGTTCGTGTTCATCTCGTCCTCCGCCGGCATTTTCGGTCAGCCGATGGAGGCCCACTACGCGGCGGCCAAGGCCGGCCTGGTCGGGTTGACCAACGTGATCGCGATCGAGGGTGAGGCGCACGGAATCCTCGCCAATTCCGTTATGCCCACCGGCTTCTCGCGCATGGTCACCGAGACCGTCGGCGACGAGAAGTTTCTCGCCGAATCCGGCTTCATGCAGGCCATCCGGCCCGAACTCGTCGTGCCGCTGGTGACCTTCCTCGCCAGCTCCGCGTGCACGTTCACCCACCGGAACTATTCGGCCGCCGCCGGGCGCTACGCGCGGGTGTTCGTCGGGCTCACCGAAGGCTGGCTGGCCGACGCCGACGGCCAGCCGACCGCCGAAGACATCGAGGCGCACCTCGAGGAGATCTCGTCCACGGAAAAGTTCATGGTGCCCGCGTCCATCGTCGACGAGGTGCTGGAAGTGTGTGCGCGGCGCGGCGTCAGCGCCATGCCGGGCAACGCCGAGGTCGCCTTTCCGGACCACCGGGGCAACTGACCGTTATTGACCCGCTATCTGCTCAACCGTAAAGTCCCGAAAAATGGATTTCTCCTACCCGGCGGAAGTGGAACGGTTCCGCGCCGAGCTGCGCGACTGGCTGTCGGCGAACCTGACCGACGAGCTGGTGGCCGCCCGCCGGCCCGCGGGGCGCGACGACGCGGCAATCGAGCTGCTGCGCGGGTGGAGCCGGACGATGGCAGACTCCGGGTGGGCCGCGGTCTCCTGGCCGCGCGAGTACGGCGGACGCGGAGCGACCGTTCTCGAACAGCTGGTCTATACCGAGGAGACCACCCGCGCACGGGCACCGATGCCGCTCAACGTCATTGGGATGAACAACATCGCCCCCGCCATCATGCAGTACGGCACCGAAGACCAGAAGGCAACGCTGCTCCCCCGCATGATGCGCGCCGACGACATCTGGTGCCAGGGAATGTCGGAGCCCGAAGCGGGATCCGATCTCGCCGCCTTGCGCACCCGCGCGGTGCGGGACGGTGACGACTTCGTCGTCAACGGCCAGAAGATCTGGACTTCGTTGGGGCATCGGGCGCACTGGTGTCAGCTGTACGTGCGCACCGATCCCGACGCCCCGAAGCACAAGGGGATCTCCTGCCTGATCGTCGACATGGCGCTGCCCGGCATCGAGGTCCGCCCGCTCGTCACTCTCAACGGCGACACCGATTTCGCCGAGGTGTTCTTTCACGACGTGCGGGTGCCGGCCGACGCATTGCTGGGCCCGGTGAACGCGGGCTGGCAGGTGGCGACCACCACGCTCAGCCACGAGCGCGCCGGGGCGGCACGGCTGTACGCGGAGATGCAGGTGCGGCTGGAAGAGCTGGTGGACGACATCGCCACGGCCGACGCCGGAGCGCTCGACGATCCGGTAACGCGGCAGCGCCTTGGCGAAATTGCCGTTCGCATCAAGTATCTCGAGGTGCTCTGCCAGCGGTCGATCTCGGCGACGCTGCACGGCGGCGACCCGTTCGCGTCGGCCAGCCTCGCCAAGACCGTGTGGGGTGAGATCGGACAGGACATGGCCGCCCTGGCTTTCGACGTGTTGGGCACCGGCGGCGTTGGCGCCCCGTGGGCCAACTACCGACTCACCTCGCGTTCGCTGACCATCGCGGGCGGAACGACCCAGATCAACAAGAACATCACCGCGCAGCGGGTGCTCGGGCTGCCGCGAAAATGAACCTCGAACTCACCGCCGAGCAGGCGGCGCTGCGCGACACCACCCGGCGATTTCTTGCTGAGAAGGCACCGATTTCGGGACACGTGCGCGAACTGCTCGACGATCCGACCGGCCTCGACGAGCCCGTCTGGCGCGCCCTGGCCGACATCGGGACAACCGGACTGTTGGTGCCGGAGGAACATGGCGGCGCCGGGATGACGATGGTCGAGGCCGGCGTGGTCGCCGAAGAGCTCGGCGCCGCGCTGCACCCGGGCCCGTGGTCGTCGACCGCGGTCGCCGCGGCGCGCGCGCTGACGCGGCTCCGCGGCGATGACAGTGCCGCAACGATTCTGGCCGGGATTGCCGATGGGACCACCATCGCCACCGTCGGCTTTCTCGACGCGGACAACGCCCGCGTCGAGGTGGCCGGGCGAGACCGCCACCCCGTCGTACGGGGTGAGATCGCCGGCGTGCCCGACGCGGCGGCGGCCGACACCCTGCTGGTGCTCGCCCGGGACCAAGCAGGCACCGGGCTTTTCGCGGTAAGGACCGACTCCTCCGGTGTTTCGATCACGGCCGAGCCCGGAATCGACCAGACCCGCAAGCGCTTCGGCGTCGGGCTCGACGGTGCGCCCGCGCACCGGCTGGCCACGGCGCCGTCGGATGCCGTTGCGGCCGTCGTCGACGATGTGCTCATCGCGGGCGCCGCCGACGCGCTCGGCGCCGCGCGGGCTGTGATGGACCTGGCCGTCGGATACGCAAAAGTCAGAAAGCAATTCGGTCAGGTCATCGGCTCCTTCCAGGCGGTCCAGCACCTCTGCGTCGACATGTATGAGACCGTCGAGCTCGCCCGCAGCGGTGTCATCCACGCGCTCTGGGCGGCCGACAATGCCGGCGCCGAGGAGCGCCACCTCTCCGCGCTGCGGGCCAAGGGATTCGCCGGGCGGCTGGCTTCCGTGGGCGACACCGCCATCCAGGTGTTCGGCGGCATCGGTTACACCTGGGAGCACGACGCCCATCTCTATCTCAAGCGCCTGCTGAGCTGGAGCGGACTCCTCGGTGGGCCCGACCGATACCTCACGGAACTTGGTGCGCGCCTTGCCAAGAGAGGCCAGCAATGATGGACATCGAGTACCTGCTCACCGCGACCCCGTCGGCGCGCAAGTCGCTCGACCTACAGGCCCCCGTCGACCTCGCGAAGATCCGGGATTGCCTGCGCGTCGGCTTGCAGGCGGCCAACGGCTCCAACCAACAGTCGTGGCGCTGGCTGGTGATCGCCGACCCCTCGTTGCGGGCCCGGATCGCCGAGCTGTACCGCGAGGCTTACCTGCTGCGGGTGGGCGGGCAGTTGATCGCCGACCTGCTGCCGGCCGGCACGCCGGAACGTCGCATCATGTCGTCGACGGAGTGGTTGGTCGAGAACATGGCGAATGTGCCGCTGCTGGTAATCCCTTGCTATGAGCCCTACCTGCCCCGCATCGACGGCGACGAGTCCTTCCATCAGGCGACGCTGTACGGCTCGATCTTCCCGGCGGTATGGAACTTTCAGCTCGCCCTGCACACCCGCGGATACGGGACCTGCATCACGACGCTGCACCTGCACCGCGAAGCCGAGGTCCGCCGGCTACTCGGCATCCCCGAGAGCTACACCCAGGGCTGCCTGCTGCCGGTGGCGCGGCTGCGCGCCGGGCGCGCCTTTTCCCCGGCCCGCCGGCGCCCCGTCGACGAGGTGGTCGTGCGCGACGGCTGGGAGGGGCCCGCGCTCTAGAATGGGTCTGTCAACGCTCTGCGCAGCGAATTCGTCTTACCCGGGTCTGATAGCCTCTAACAAACATTTGGTTCGCGCGAGAGGACGAATGCGCATGTTCGCGAAGCCGCAATCGTCCGGATCTGCACACCGCTGATCATGGCGAAAGCGCAGCCGTTGCGCGTCAGCGCCGCCGACGATCCCGGCACGCGCCGGACCGAGATCTTGCAGACCGCGGCGTCGTTGATCGCGTCGTCGGGGTTGCGCACGTCTTTGCAGGAGATCGCCGACGCGGCAGGCATTCTCCCCGGCAGCCTGTATCACCATTTCGAGTCCAAAGAGGCGATCCTCGTCGAGCTGATCCGCCGCTACCAGGACGATCTGACCCGGATCGGGCAAACCGCGCAGGCGCGGCTGGATGAACCGGACGCGCGACCGGCTTCGGAGAAGATCGTCGAGCTGGGGTCGGCGATCGCCCACTGCGCCGCGCGGCACGGGGCGGCGCTGCAGATGTCGTTCTACGAGGGGCCGAACGACGACCCGGAGCTGATGAAGCTGACCCGGGAGGCACCCAACGCGGTGCAGGAGGCGATGCTGCAAACGCTGCGCGCGGGCAGGTGGAGCGGCTACATCAAGCCCGACATCGACCTGCCCACGCTGGCCGACCGGATCTGCCAGACGATGCTGCAGGTCGGGCTCGCCGTCATGCGGCACAACGCCCCACCCGACCAGGTGGCCCGGCTGCTGTGCCGAATCATCTTGGACGGTCTGGCGGCCAAGCCGCCGACCGACGCGGCCTTGGATCGGTCCAAGGCCTTCGCGGCCGCCCGCGCCGTCATCGACACGTGGGCCGACGACGGCGAAGCGGATCCCGACGACAAGGCGGCCCACGTCCTCGCGGTCGCACGAACGGAGTTCGGCCGCAAAGGGTATGAGGTCACGACCATCAGGGACATCGCCGCCGCGGCCGGCCTGGGCACCGGAACGGTCTATCGGGTGATCGGGTCCAAGGACGAACTCCTCGCCTCGATCATGAAATCCTTCGGGAGGAAGGTCGAGGCCGGGTGGGTCGGCGTCCTGCGCTCGGACTCCACGGTCGTCGAGAAACTTGACGCCCTCAGCTGGGTCAACGTCAACGCGCTCGACCGGTACTCCGACGAGTTCAGGATTCAACTCGCCTGGATGCGGCAATCCCCGCCCAACACACCCAACCCCGGTTGGCTGTACGCCACCCGACTTCGGCAGATGAAATCGCTGCTCTCCGAAGGTATCCGGTCGGGGGAGATCAGCATCGACGCCCCGTCCCTCACGATGCTGGCACGCTGCGTCATCGGCCTGCAGTGGATACCGGAGAACATCCTGCGCGCCGTGGGGAAACGCGCGGCGTTGATGCATGTCCGCGACACGGTCCTTCGCGGAGCCGCGGTTCGCGGCAGGTAGGTATTGAACCTAATAACTGTTACCCATACAGTTGGGCGGTTAGAACCGGATTGGCAGTGAACGAGAAGGGGATTTCCATGACTATCGTCGATCGGTTGCGCTACGACGGCAAACGGGCTCTCGTTGTTGGCGGCGCCACCGGGATGGGCGCGGCGGCGGCCAAGTCGGCGGCCGAGCTCGGCGCCGAAGTCATCGTGATGGACTACGCGCCGGTGAGCTACGACGTCGCCAAGTCCATCCAGGTGGACCTGCGCGACCCCGCCTCGATCGACGGCGCGATCGAGCAGCTGGACGGTCCGATCCACGCCCTGTTCTCGGCCGCCGGCATCGCCGACGGGACGACCGACCTGATGGCGATCAACTTCATCGGCCACCGCCACCTCATCGGCCGCCTGCTCGAGAAGAACCAGCTTCCCTCGGGCTCGGCGATCTGCTTCATCTCCTCGGTGGCCGGCATGGGCTGGGAGAACGACCTGGAGCTGCTGACCGAGTTCCTCGCCACGCCGGACTTCGCTTCGGCGCAAGAGTGGGTCAAAGCGCACGAATCGGAAGGCATCATCCACTACGGCTTTTCCAAGAAGGTCGTCAACGCCTACGTGGCGACGCAGGGCTACCCGCTGCTGAAGAAGGGCATTCGGATCAACGCGATCTGCCCGGGGCCCACCGACACCCCGCTGGCCCAGGCCAATGCCGACCTCTGGCTCACCTTCGCGCAGGACTACCGCGACGAGACCGGCTCCAAGGTGCACACCCCCGAGCAGATGGGCGACGTGATGGCGTTCCTGAACAGCGCCGCCGCCTTCGGCATCAACGGGATCACGCTGCTGGTGGACTACGGCCACACGATGGCCTCGCTGACCGGCGCGTACCCGCCCGGCAAGCCGATCATCGACCTGATCATGGGCCGGGTGAAGCTCTAACGCCGGTACCGTCGGAGGTATGGCACGGATCGTCGTCATCGGCGGGCACGGCAAGGTCGCGCTGCAGCTGGCCCGCATCCTGACGGAACGCGGCGACGAGGTGAGCTCGGTGTTCCGCAACCCCGACCACGCCGACGACGTCGCGGCGACGGGCGCGCGACCCGTGGTGGCCGACATCGAGGGGCTCGACACCGACGCGCTGGCCGGTCTGCTGGCGGGTCACGACGCGGTCGTCTTCTCCGCCGGGGCGGGCGGCGGTAACCCGGCGCGGACGTACGCCGTCGACCGCGACGCGGCGATCCGGGTGATCGATGCCGCCGCGCGGGCCGGCGTCAAGCGGTTCGTGATGGTGTCCTACTTCGGCGCCGGGCCGGATCACGGAGTGCCCGAGGGCAATTCGTTCTTCCCCTACGCGGAGGCCAAGGCGGCCGCGGACGCCCACCTGCGCGCCAGCGGCCTGCAGTGGACCGTGCTGGGACCGGGCCGTCTGACGCTGGAGCCGGCCACCGGACGCATCGCCTTGGGCCAGGGCAAGGGCGAGGTCTCGCGCGCCGACGTCGCCCTCGTCGCGGCGGCCGCACTCGCGGACGACTCGACCGTCGGGCGAACCATCGACTTCAACAACGGTGACACCCCCATCGCCGAAGCACTGGGCACATGAAGCTCGCCGACTGCCCGGTCTTTCCCGGCCGAGGCGGGAACCGCCCTTAGCACGGACCGCGGCTTGGGTTGGGCGATGTTGTGCATCGCCGCGGTGCAGCGGGACGGCAGCGACGCCATGTCCACCGATGATCTGGTGATTGGCGTTAGGGCGCACCGGCATTGGAGTCTGGGCGCGGGGTCGATGCGGGCCGTGGAGGGCACATCGTCGGGCAGGTGTTGCGCGTGCTGGTTGAGGAGTGGGTCGACCGGTCGGGCATATCGGGCTGGTTCCCGGTTTCCGGCCGACGGCCGGGTTCCCGCGGATCGAGAGCTCGCTGTGGCTGCCGCAGCTGCCGCTGGCGCCGAGGGCTTAGTGCCGGCTGCCTATGGTTGCGCGGGACCCGGCGCAGGCGCCTTTCCCGACATACATTGCTGAAACTCCGGACTACCGGGGGCGAAATTGAAGCCACAGTTGCAATCGCGAGCGTCCTTGGGCGGGAGCGAGTTGCAAAAGTCGCTGTCGGCCGAGGCCGACGGCGCGGCCCCGAGCGCACCGGCGGCCAAGGCCGCCGCAGCGCCGAACGTGGCCATCAACAGTCTCGTCTTCATGGTGGGGTTCCTTTTCTAGCGTTGAGAGCATTTGTATCAGCGCGGACGGTCCCGCGCAGTACTTGACGGCCTTCACCGCAACAGTCGACGCGGTAAACTCCGCTGCGCAGCTGGTTTGCCGTCGCCGCAACCGTGGCGCCGGCATCGAGCGGGGCATGTTACGCATGCCCCGCGAGAGGGAACCCGGTGGAAGTCCGGGACTGTCCCGCAGCGGTGAGCAGGAACGACCGCCGTCACCAGCACTGGTCGCAAGACCGGGAAGCGACGGCCAGTAGGAGCACCGTCAAGTGCACGCCTGCGAGTCCGAAGACCTGCCGGCTGTGCCGGGCGCGCCGCGTCCGGCGGCTCATCGCCTCGTGGAATGGGCGTTCGGTCGTTGCTTCGGCTGCGCGTCCGGCGGCGGTGAACCACCCGTCGAGTGTTAGGACGACAAAGTGATCAGCTCTCAACCATTCACCGCCACCGTTACCGGCTCCCCGCGCATCGGCCCGAAGCGCGAACTCAAGCGCGCCACCGAGGGTTACTGGGCCGGGCGCACCAGCCGGGCCGAGCTGGAATCCGTCGCCGCCGATTTGCGCCGCGACACGTGGTCCCGGCTGGCCGCCGCCGGCCTGGACTCGGTCCCGGTGAACACCTTCTCCTATTACGACCAGATGCTCGACACGGCGGTGATGCTCGGCGCGCTGCCGGCCCGGGCCACACGGGTTTCCGACGATCTGGACCGCTACTTCGCCGTGGCCCGCGGCAACCCCGACGTCGCGCCGCTGGAGATGACCAAGTGGTTCGACACGAACTACCACTATCTGGTTCCCGAGATCGAACCCGCCACCAAGTTCGCCCTGAACCCCGACAAGGTGCTCTCCGAGCTGAAAGAGGCCCTGCAGCAAGGGATCCCCGCGCGCCCGGTCGTCATCGGGCCCATCACGTTCCTGCTGCTGAGCAAGGCCGTCAACGGCGGCGGCGCGCCGATCGAGCGGCTTCAGGAGCTGGTGCCGATCTACTCCGAGCTGCTCCGTTTGCTCGCCGACAGCGGGGCG
Source organism: Mycobacterium terramassiliense (assembly GCF_900157385.1). Taxonomy (GTDB): domain Bacteria; phylum Actinomycetota; class Actinomycetes; order Mycobacteriales; family Mycobacteriaceae; genus Mycobacterium; species Mycobacterium terramassiliense. The sequence goes on along the minus strand of NZ_LT717701.1, from coordinate 1,805,236 downwards.
CGGTGGGTGCAATTCGACGAGCCCGCGCTGGTCACCGCCATCTCCCCCGACGCGCCGGCGCTGGCCGAGGCGGTGTACAACGCGCTGGGCGCGGTGAGCAACCGGCCCGCCATCTACGTCGCCACCTACTTCGGCGACCCGGGCGCCGCGCTGGCTGGGTTGGCCCGCACGCCCGTCGAGGCGATCGGCGTCGACCTGGTGGCCGGAGCGGACACCGCGGTCGCGGGCATCCCGGAATTGTCCACCAAGCTGCTCGTGGCCGGCGTCGTCGACGGGCGCAACGTTTGGCGCACCGACCTGGAGGCAGCGCTGGGCAAGCTGGCCGCCCTGCGGGGTTCGGCTGCCACAGTGGCGGTTTCGACGTCGTGCTCGACGCTGCACGTGCCGTATTCGCTGGAGCCCGAAACCGATCTCGACGACAACCTGCGCAGCTGGTTGGCGTTCGGGGCGGAAAAGGTGGGCGAGGTCGTCACCCTGGCGCGCGCACTGCATGACGGGCGTGAAGCGGTCGCCGAGGAGATCGCGGCGTCCAATGCCGCCGTGGCATCGCGCACGAGCGATCCGCGGCTGCACGATGGTCAGATTCGGGCGCGCATCGACTCGATCGTCGCGTCGGGTGCGCACCGCGGCGACGCGGAGCAGCGCCGCGCCAGCCAGGAGGCGCGGCTGCACCTGCCGCCGCTGCCCACCACGACCATCGGCTCCTACCCGCAAACCTCCGCAATCCGCAAGGCGCGCGCGGCGTTTCGGGCCGGCGAGATCGACGAGGCCGAGTACGTCGCCAAGATGCGCCAGGAGATCGCCGACGTCATCAAGCTGCAGGAGGAGCTCGGTCTCGACGTGCTGGTGCACGGCGAGCCGGAGCGCAACGACATGGTGCAGTACTTCGCCGAGCAGCTGCAGGGGTTCTTCGCCACCCAGAACGGCTGGGTACAGAGCTACGGCAGCCGCTGCGTGCGCCCGCCGATCCTCTACGGCGACGTGTCGCGACCGCACCCGATGACCGTCGAGTGGATCACCTACGCCCAGTCCCTCACCGACAAGCCGGTGAAGGGCATGCTGACCGGGCCCGTCACGATCCTGGCCTGGTCGTTCGTCCGCGACGACCAGCCGCTGGCCGACACCGCGTACCAGGTGGCGCTGGCCATTCGCGACGAGACCGTGGACCTGCAGGCCGCCGGGATCGCCGTCATCCAAGTCGACGAGCCCGCGTTGCGCGAGCTGCTGCCGCTGCGCCGCGCCCAGCAGGAGGAATATTTGCGTTGGGCCGTAGGGTCTTTCCGCCTGGCCACCTCCGGCGTCGCCGACTCGACGCAGATCCACACCCACCTGTGCTACTCGGAATTCGGCGAGGTGATCGGGGCCATCGCCGACCTGGACGCCGACGTCACCTCCATCGAGGCGGCCCGCTCGCACATGGAGGTGCTCGACGACCTGAACTCCGTCGGCTTCGCCAACAGCGTGGGGCCGGGCGTCTACGACATCCACTCGCCGCGGGTGCCGAGCGCCGACGAGATGGCCGAGTCGCTGCGCGCGGCGCTGAGAGCCGTCCCGCCGCAACGACTTTGGGTCAACCCCGACTGCGGCCTGAAGACGCGCAACGCCGACGAGGTGACCGCGTCGCTGCGCAACATGGTCGCCGCGGCGCAGGAGGTGCGGGCGGGGGCTTAGTCGTTCGCGGGCGTAACCGCACAGCGATTTTCCGACGCTTATTTCGCAGTGCGGTTACGTTCGCGAACCTACTCCGAAGCCGGCAGCACCTGGACCGGCACGTCGTCGGCCCAGGGCTGCCGCGTCACCATGTCGGCGACCCGCACGATGCCGCGCTCGAACTCGCCGGTCGCGGCGTCCACCAGCCGGTAGGCCTGGGTCTGTCGGTGGATGGGCTGCGCGTCGAGCAGCACGACGCGCACCTCACCCGGCTCGAAGTGGCAACGCTGCTGCATGGCGGTGATGAGTTGCTCGTTGTGCATGTGGCCGTCGCCGAAGTTCCAGCCGATCGCGGTGCTGCAGATCCGTTCGCCGTCGGTGATGACGTAGTCGTCCTCGTTCTGCCCCGCCATGGCGCGGTGAGCCAGCGTGAACAGCGCCCGGCCGTGGGTGTTGAACCCGCGGAACGCGTACCCCATGAAGATCGGTATCTGGGCCGCCTCCGGGCTGCCGTAGAACCGCTCCAGCTGGGCCTGCGGCATGCTCGCGATCGCGATGATGCCCCGTCCGATCTTCTCGTTGGCCGACGGCTTGATGCACCACAGCGTGGTGTCCCAGTTACCGGCGTAGTAGCGCATGCCCGGCAGGAAGGAAATCTTGCGCGGAAACATGTTGCCCAGCACCACGATTCCCGCGATCACGACGAACAGGATCGCGACCAGCACCGGATGTTTCAGGTCGGTCAGCCCCAGGCGGGCGTGCGCGACGAACAGCGACAGCACCCCGAAGATCATGAAAACGTTCCACTCCAGCGGCACGCCCATCGGGATCGATACGAGGATGCCGAGGTGAAAGCACACCATCACGACGGCGGCCACCGTCGTCGGCCAGCCGCCGTGGCAGAAGAACAGCGGCAGCGGCACCAGCATCTCGATGGCGGTGCTCACGTGGGCCACGAACCGCGAGAGCCGGCCGGGGCGCAGGTCGTCGGGGAAGTGCTCGAAGAACCGCCGTTTCAGCCACCGGGGCCGCACCAGCGGGTTGTTGGACATCATCGTGGAGATCACGAACGGGAAGTGCTTGTTGAGCTTCGAGGTCGCAGCCCCCATCCAGATGACCAGGAACACCACCTTGGACCCGACGATCAGGTCGGGGCCGCCGAACAGGAACGTCACCGCCATCGTCGCGTAGACCTCGCCGCGCGCGGCCAGGAAGATCACCTTGTCGCGCAGCCCCGCCAGGCCGAGGAACAACAGGATCCACACAATCTGCCACGTCGGCAGCAGCCCTACCGTGGTGCCCAGCTCCGGAACCGGGCCGGTGCCGTCGGAGAACAACGCCCACAACGTCATCACCAGCAGCGCCGCGTACAGGAAGACGTCCACCGGCCGACGGGCGCTGCCCTTGGTGAGGGGAACGCGGTCCGGCCACGGTGGCAGCCGGATGGTGCCGAACCGCATCCAGTACAGGATCGAGCCCAGCGGCGGGAAGAACCGGTTGTTCAACGGCCCGAAGCCGCAACCCAGGCCGACCACCTCGAACAGCATCGTGTAGAGCACGACCTTCTCGAAGACGATCGGCTCGGACCACCAGTGCGCGACGTTGGTGAACCCGCCGAGTCCCTTGGTGGCCGAGGCGAACAGCCACCCGCCCAGGATGTAGAGCAGGATCTTGAGGACGTAGAACAGGTGCAGCGCGACCGGCGTGCCGAAGCCCACCTCGGCCCAGTGCCGGGCCATCGGACGGATCTTCTCGCTGCGGGTGCCCTTGTTCCATTCCTCCATGTCGAGCTGCGGCAGCTCGGGTTTGAGAAATCCCATGGTTTGACAGATTAGAACGCGTTCTAGGCGCGTGGCTTGGATGGGGGCAAAGAATCCTTTGCCTGGGCGTTAATGCCCGGATACCGTGAGTCGCCAGGAGAACTCCACGATGAACAGACTTCGCTTTCTCGTCGCGGCGCTGATAGCCGCCGTCGCGTCGATGGCCGGCGGCGGGGTCGCCCGGGCCGACTCGCCCGCGCCCGGTGACTCGTGCACGGCGTTGCACGCCACCACCCATGACGCGAACGGCCGGACGATGTGGTGCAACCCGACCATGACCGGCGACCACAGCCTGGTGTGGCAGTACGGCGGGCCCTCCACCCCTTAGCGTCGTCGCCGGAAAGCCATGCGGATATATCGTGGCGCGGCGACTCGCTGCGGAATAAGATGCCTTCGTCTCAATGAGCTTGCCCGCAAGATTGTTCTGCTACGAGGGAAGTCATGCTCAAACTATTTCGGAGCAGACTGTCGGCAGTGGCGATTATCGTTGTTTTCACCGTTGCATCATGCTGTTCGCCTTCCGAGCGGGCGGATGCTTGTGCAGGCCCGTCCGAGGGGACGACGACGCAGCCCGCTGCCGACACGGACGCGGACTCGGGTATGGACAGCATGCGAGGGACGAAAAAGCCGACCCAGACTTGTCCCCTATCCAGCCTGGCCGAGGATGATCCGGCGCCGCCGCCGTTATACCCCTTTATCGGAACCGCGCATTGGCCCGTGCCCGTGCCGTCGAGCCAGCCGTATTTTGATCAGGGCTTACAATTCTTCTTCGCGTTCAACAATCGTGAGTCCTTGAGAGCGTTCCGCGCAGCGGCCGATGAGGCCGAGAATGCTGGCATTCGTTGCTCGGCGTGCTACTGGGCCCAAGCGCTGCCGCTTGGCGTAGACATCAATATGCCCAAACAATCGGAGCCTGACCGGAAGGCCGCGAGAGAGGCGCTCCACCGCGCCATAGATGCGAATCCAAGTGCTAAAGACTGGGAGATCATCCGGGCTTTGTTCGAACGCTACCAGGATTGCACTGTTAAGGACGAAAAGGAATGCCAACGGGTTCGCAACCAAGCCTATTATCGCGGGATGAAAAAAGTGCGTGACGAGTTCGGCAGCGATGACGCCAATGTCATCACGCTTTTCGCTGACTCGGCCATGAACCTGACGCCTTGGAATTACTGGGACAAAAACGGAAAACCGATCACCGAGTGGAGCGGGCCGCTCACGGAGGCACAGACTTCTCTCAAGGAGGCTTTGGACTTTGGCCGGTACCCGCAAAACGAAGGGCCCATCCACTGGTATATCCACCTCATGGAAGGGTCACGCACGCCGGGCGCGGCGAAACCATACGCGGGCCTATTAGCGTCATTGGCGCCGAATGCAGGTCACCTGGTCCACATGCCGTCCCACATCTACTACCGCATCGGGGACATGCAGGACGCGATCTGGGCCAACAAAAAAGCCATCGAGGCGGACGAAGCGTATTTCGCCAAGGAGCCGGGTTTGTATCGCCCGGACGACGATCGCTATAGGTATGACTATTACCTCCACAATATTCATTTCCTACTCGCCGCCGCGGTGTTGAGCGGCGACACTCAGGACGTCAATCCTTACGCCGAGAAGCTGTTGACATCGGCGCCCGGCGAAGGGAAGGGAAGCGGTGCGGACAGATACAGGACCATCTATTACCTCGTAAGGATGAATTTCACCAGTACGGGGGATATTCGTAACTTCCGGGGACCGGATTCTTTCGACCAGCAGCCGCTCGCAAATCTTGCCTATGACTACGCGCAGCTGATGGCGGATATCTGGGACGGAAATCGTTCCAGTAAATGGGTCGGCAAATTCGGCAACGACCTCGCACAATATCGCAAGAACAAGGGCGAACAGAACGAGAACTGCGATCCTCCCGCAGCCGGCGTCCAACTCCCTAGGGATTGGAAAGGCCTGTGCCTGGCCGCGATCCTCAATGAGCTGGGACAGGCGCGGATCGCCGCCTCGGAAGCCAACTGGAACGAAGCGGTTGACCATGCGGACCGCGCGAGGGTGATCCAGGACGCCCTGCCCTATAAGGAGCTTCCCGTATGGCTCTATCCCGCGCGCCAAACCCTGGCCTCCGTCCTGATCCGGAGGGCGGATTCGGCCCGACACGATCTGGACACGGCCAAGCAGCTGCTGTTGGAGAGCTTGAATAAGCTCCCGGGCGCCGATCCCGACCAAATCCCGACGGGAACTTTTCCCGGAAACGGCTGGGCTTACTACGGGCTGTGGGAGATCGCGAACAAGATCAGCCCGGCTGACGTTAATCAGGCCACGGCGGATCTCCAAGCCCATTGGTTCGGGACCGACGAATTCCGAAACCTCGAACGCATGTAGCTCGGCGGGCCCGCCACACCTTAACCGCGTTCGAGTGCGCGCTGACGGCTTTGCGTGTGCGCCCAGGGCGGCGACACGCCGGGCGGCGTCGCCCAGGATTCACTGCCAAAGCCGCGGCGCCGCAACCTAACTCAGCCGAAGATGCCCGGCGGGATCGTCGGCGCGCGGCCCAGCAGCCGCGGGTCGATCGCCACGTTCAGCGCGTCTACCGTGTCAAGGTCGGCCAGGGCCTCTACGGCGGACAGGAACCTGCGCTGCTCGGCAGGGTCCACCACGCCGTCGGCCAGCTCGGTGAACTTCTGCACGTACTGCGGCCGGCGGAAGGGGCGGGCGCCCAACGGGTGGGCGTCGGCCACGGCCAGCTCGTCGCGGATCACCTCGCCGCTGGTGAGCGTCACCTCAGCGCGCGCCCCGAACGCCTTCTCCGCCGGATCCGACGCGTGGTAGCGGCGCGTCCACTCCGGGTCCTCGACGGTGGAGATCTTGCGCCACAGTTCGACGGTGTCCGCCCGGTGCGCGCGCTCCGGAGCGTAGGAGCGCTCGTGATGCCAGGTGCCGTCCTGCAGCGCGACGGCGAAGATATACGGCAGCGAGTGGTCGAGAGTTTCGCGTGACGCGTCGGGGTCGAACTTTTGCGGATCCCCGGATCCCGTCCCGATCACCACGTGGGTGTGATTGCTGGTGTGCAGCACGATGGCCTCGACCTGGTCGAGGTCGCCGATCCGCTGTCGCAGCCGCCGGGCCAGGTCGATCGGCGCCTGGCTCTGGTACTCCGCCGAGTGCTCCTTGGTGTAGCTGTCCAGGATGGCACGCTTGGGTTCGCCGGGAGCGGGCAAGGGCACGAGGTATTCGCGCCCGGGCCCGCCCAGCAGCCGGGCGATCACCCCGTCCTCGCCCTCCCAGATCGGGGCCGGCGACCGTTCGCCGCGCATCGCCCGGTCCACCGCCTCGGTGGCCGTCTTCCCGGCATGCGCCGGCGCGAACGCCTTCCAGCTCGAGATCGAGCCCTTGCGGGATTGGCGGGTGCTGGTGGTCAGGTGCAGCGCCTGCCCGATCGCCTGGTAGATGGTCTCGGTGTCCAGCCGCAGCATGGTGCCGATGCCGGCGGCCACCGAGGGCCCGAGATGCGCGACGTGATCGATCTTGTGCTCGTGCAGGCAGATTCCGCGAGCCAGGTCGATCTGGACCTCGTACGCGGTGGCCACGCCGCGGACCAGGTCGGCGCCGCGCACGCCGAGGTGCTGCGCCACCGCGACGAGCGGGGGGATGTTGTCTCCGGGATGGGAATACTCCGCGGCCAAGAACGTGTCGTGGAAGTCGAGCTCGCGCACGGCGACGCCGTTGGCCCACGCCGCCCATTCCGCCGAGTAGGTACCGGCGACACCGAAGATCCGCGCCCCCGGCCGCCCGGGATGGGACAGCGCCTGCCGGCGGGCCACGGCGACAGGCCGGCGCAGCACCGCCGCCGCGCTGACGGCGGCGTTGTCGATAATCCGGTTGGCCACCATCTCCGCCGTTTCCGGCTCGACGGCGACTGGATCGGCGGCGACGTCGGCGATCTTGGCGGCCAGGTGCTCGCCACGGGGGAAGTCCTCGGCGCTGCGCCGCGCCCGGACCGTGTGCACGATCATCACCAACGATTATGTGGTGGAAAGGTGTCCACAAAAAATGGAGTACCTGACTACGCAAGCCTGACCGATCGCACGGTTGCACGGTTAAGCCGTCGTCGCCGAATGCGCCAAATCCACGGCCGGGCAGGAGGACAGAAATGTCGGCTGTGGTCGCGGTGCCGGAGGTAATGACCTCGGCAGCAACGGATTTGGCAACGATCGTTTCGAGCCTCGACGCGGCCCATGCGGTGGCGGCACCGCCGACCTCGGCGGTGCTGTCCGCCGCCAGGGACGAGGTATCGACCGGCGTCGCCCACCTGTTCTCCCAGTACGCCCGGGACTATCAGACGCTGGCCGGGCAGGCGACGGCTTTCCACGATCAGTTTGTCCGGCACCTGACCGCGAGCGCGAACGCGTATACCGCCGCCGAGGCCACCAATGTCGCCTCGTTGCAGCCGTTCAGCGCGATTGCGGACTCGATTGGCGGCGCTGTCGGCGGCTTGCCGGCTCAAGCGGCCAACTTGCTCAACGGCGTCCAGAGTCAACTACTCAACTTGTACAACAGAATTTACGGTGTGCTACTGAAGCTGCTGAGCACCGTGGTGGTGCTTTTCGTTGCGATTTTGATCATCGCGTTTGTCGCAGCAGTCATACTCATGAATACCTTCAACTCGTCACCGACGGAGTGACGAGCAGGGAATGCCGCGGAACTCGCGGGCTATCCAAGAATCGCTTGGTTCAGTAGCCCCGATCGAAGCATCACGACATCGTGAGCGAATTCGCCTTCATCGCACGGCCGCGGCGCCGAAGGGCGTTGTCGATGATCAGGTCGGCCACCGTCGCCGCCGCCTCGGACTAGCCGGCGACCTTCCCGGTCTAGGCGGGCAGGCAAGCCGGTGACGGGTCGACTCGCGACCCTGAGGGCTTCGCCGATTTGGCACATTTGCTTCGCCGATCGCCGTTTGGTGCTGAGCTATCTCCTGGAAGGAGGTGCTCAGCGTGTCCCGATTCGCGTCGTGGGTGGGTCAGCCCGATCAGTTCGACTGGATCACCGCCGTCTTGCGCGAGCGCGGGCTGCTGCGCGCGACACAGTGGAGCCTCGCTGTCATCTCCTCGATATCGGCGCTCGTCCCGGTGACCACCATGCTCAGCACCCATCGGCCAACCGCCGAGGTGGTGCTGATCGACGCGGCGGCCGCGGTCTTCGTCGTCGCGGTCAGCTTCTTCTGGCTGACGCGGTGGCCGACCCGGGTCCAATCGGAAATTTTCGGGGTTGTCGCCGGCACCTGCATTGCGGCGTGGAGCCTGACCCAGCCGACCGCCGCGCTGGCGGCCGTCGGTTGCTGCGCTATGGCCACCAACAGCGGCTATGTCGCGCTCTTCCACAGCAACAAGTTTCTGGTCTTCAGCGCCGCCCTGGCGGCCACCGTTTCCGTCGCGACCGGGGTGCACGTGGCTCGCGAGTCCGACATCGGAACCGGGCTCGCCGCGTTCTGGGTGATCGCCACGCTCAACCTGGCCTTCCCGCTGGCGATGCGGGGGATGTCGCGCGCCATGGGGACCTACGCGGAGCGCGCCGACGAAGACGCGCTGACGGGGTTGTTCAACCGCCGCGGATTCATCGCCGCGCTCACCCGGAGACTCGGCGATCAGCGCGACGACGACACCCATCTGACGATGATCATGATCGATCTCGACGCGTTCAAACGGATCAACGACACCTTCGGCCATGCGGCGGGCGACCGCGCGCTGATCGCCGTCGCCGACGCGCTGCGGCAACAGGTGGCACCGACAGCGCTGCTATGCCGCGCCGGCGGCGAGGAGTTTCTCATCGCCGCGACCGGCTCCTCGCCGAACGCCGAGCACGTCTCGGAGCAATTGGGCGCGGCCATCGCCGCGCTTCCTCAGGGACTGACTGCCAGCATCGGTACGGCCACCGCCGAGCTGCCCCCGATGGGCATCTCCGACGTCCCCGGGCTCATCGAAAAGCTCATCGACGTCGCAGACAGCGCGATGTACACCGCCAAGCGCCGCGGCGGCAATCAGGCCCACCACCTGTGACCCGCCAACGACAAAGCGCGACAAGGGTTTTGCCGCTCTAACGGCGCGGGCCATCGGCTTCGACCGGACAGCGGCCGCGTCGATCCATTTGAATCGCCCGAGAAATCCGGGTGAACACGGTACTGCCGGTCGGGCGATCGGTGTAGTTTGCTGCTTGGGGCGGGCCGCGAACTCCACGTGAGGAGCCAGTCGTGTCAGATGTCGATTACTGCGTGGTCGGGGCCGGGTTCGCGGGTTTGACGGCCGCCCTGCGGTTGAAGCAGGCCGGGCGCTCGGTGGCCTTGCTGGAGGCGCGCGACCGGGTCGGCGGTCGCACATTCACCGTCACTCGCGACGACGGCACCTGGATCGACCGCGGCGGCGCCTGGATCGGTCCGGGTCAGGATCGCATCTACGCGCTGATGAACGAGTTCGGCGTTCCGGAATACAAGCAGCACAACGACGGCGACGCGATCATGATCGTCGACGGCAAGAAGCACCGCTACGGCGGCACCATTCCCTGGTCGATGAGCCCGTGGGCGGTGACCAACCTGGGTATCGGCTTGATGTCGATCGAGAAGATGTGCAAATCGATTCCGCGCGAAGCGCCGTGGGAGGCAAAGCACGCCGCCGAGTGGGACCGCATCAGCCTCGGGGAATGGATCGAAAAGAACACCATGTCCAAGGCCGCCCGCGAGATGCTGGACATGGCCCTGTCCGGCGTGTACACCTCGGCCGGGTCGGAGACGTCGCTGCTGTGGGCGCTGCTGCAGATGGGATCGGGCGGCGGGCCTACCTTCGTCATCTCCGGCAAGGGCGGCGCCCAGGACGCCCGACCCGTCGGGGGGATGGGCGCCATCTATCGATCGATCGTCGCCGAACTTGGTGACGCGCTGCACCTTTCACGCCCGGTCCGCCAGATCACCCAGGACGCCGACGGCGTGACCGTCACCGCGGACGGTTTGACGGTGCGGGCACGGCGCGCCATTGTGGCGATCCCGGTCGCGATCGCCAGTTCGATTGTCTACGAGCCGCTTTTGCCCGTCGATCGGGCGCTTCTGCACCAGCGCATGCCAGGTGGCTCGGTCATCAAGATCTCGATCATCTACGACGAGCCGTTTTGGCGCGCGGACGGATTGTGCGGCCAGTCGGCCGCGCCGGGGTCGCCGGCGACGCTCACCATCGACGCGTGCACGAACACCGCGGACCCCGGGATCATGTGCGTGATCACCGAGGGGCCGGCCGCACGGCGGCTGACAAGAATGGACGAGGCCGACCGGAAAGCCGCGGTCATCGGCGAGCTCGTCGATCGGTTCGGCGACAGGGCCAACTCGCCGCTGGAATTCCACGAGCAGAACTGGACGACCGAGCGCTATTCCGGGGGCGGCATGATCAGCCACGCCCCGACCGGCGTGCTGACCGAATTCGGCTACACCCTGCGCGAGCCCTGCGGTCGCGTCCACTGGGCCGGCACGGAGAGCTCGGCGATCATGTGCGGGTGGGTAGACGGCGCGATCCGCTCCGGCGAGCGGGCGGCGGCCGAAGTGATGACGGCCGACACCGCCGCGGCGGCGGCGACCCCGGTCTAGGGGATCCCGGGAAGACCGTCGCCTGCCGCAGCGCCGGAAACACGGTGCCGGACAGCTCGGTGATGACCGCGGCGGCGAGCGCCGACCGTCGCCGCGAGCCGTGTTCTGCCCCCCTGACGACCGCCACGATGAATCCGGTCGCGGCGACCGCGAAGAGCAGGTGCCCGGACGTCATCACCGGCGTCGCCCACAACGCGACGACCAACCCCGACACGGTCGGGTGCCGGGCCGGCCAGAACAGCAGCTGGGAACCGAATCCCCGTCTTCCGGAAGGACTTTCACGCCACATGAAATACCTGATCCGCAGCTCGAAACAGTCGCGGCGCCGGATGCCGTTCGCTCCGAGCACGACGACCGCCCACCCCAGCCAGAAAAGGACGTGCGGACCCGGCCGGGCCGGTGCTGGCACATCCCAGATCACGGTCGGCAGCGTGCGCCATTGCCAATAGAGCAGGAACAGCGCGAGGCTCCCGAACAGCGCATCGGTGCCGTGTTCGATCCGCCGCGCCGTGAAGTGGTACTGAACCGCAAACAGGCCAAGCAGCAGCAGATCGATCAGGATCGCGTTGTCAGGCGGTGCCGCCAGACCATGGTCAATACTCCGCGGAACCACGACGTTTCCGGTGAAGCCGATCCCGTAGAGCAAGGCCGAGCGAGACAACGCATAACACGCGGCGCTATACCATCGCGCAAGGATAGGCGGCCCGTCGAGGAGCGGATCGCCAAATCCCCTGCGCCGCAGCATCCGGTCAGGCCCAGCCAGAGCCCACCGCCGAATCGGTGGTGGCCATGTTGCTACCCGCGGACTGCACCTTGGCACCGTGCGCGTTGGCCTGCTCGTAGATCGCCTGAAAGTTGCGGCCCAGCTGCGTGATGAATTCCTGGCAGGCCACCGAGCCGGCGCCTCCCCAGAAATCCGCTGCCGCCAACACATCCCGCACGATGGCCTGATGCTCGGCTTCCAGTGACGCCGCCTGGCCCCGGATCAGCGCGCCATGAGCGTCGACGTCACCGAACTGATAATTGATCGTCATCGCGAAATCTCCTAACTGCCCAGAACCTGCCGCGAAGCCTGCTCTTGCTGCTCGTAGTTGCCGGCGTCCCGAACCAGCCCGTCGCGAACGCCGTGCAACATGCCCACGATGTTGCGGAACGCCTGATTCATCTGCCCCATCGTGTCGTACGACGTCGCCTGGGCCGCGCCGCTCCATCCCGCGCCCGAAATGTGCTGCGACGACGCCCACATCCGGCGCGCCTCGTCCTCAACCGTCTGCGCGTGCACCTCGAACCGGCCCGCCATCGCCCGCATCGCGTCCGGGTCGGTCATGAACCGCGTAGTCATCACGGTCTCCTTTCAACAAGTGAATTACTGTCCAATCACGTGCCGCCGCATGACAGCCGGCGGCGAGTCCGAAAAGCCCGACTGCCCACCCCCGCCCTATCCGACCCCGACGCGCGGCACCACGCTGGGCCGTGACTGCAGTACGTGCGGGCTCGCCCCGCCGCGGCCCGACATCCCACCGGGCATTCCGGCGCCGCCCGTACCGCCCATCGGCATCGGCATCATCGGCATGCCGCCCGCGCCGGCGCCGACTCCCGCTGCGGCGCCGGGCATTTCGCCACCCAGCCCGGACATGGCCGCACTGACCATGCCGGCCGGGGTTGATCCCTGCCACGTCGGGGGCACCGACAGCGAGCCCACCAACCGGGCATTGCCCAGGCCCGCCGACACGGCCGGCCCCGGGCCCGCCGCTCCGCCGAACGGCTTCATTTCCGGGGCGGTGCTGCCGACAAACTTTCCGACGTCGGCCCCGACCGCCGTGGCATTGGCCAGTCCGGCGGTGCCGGCGTTGGCGCCCTGCGCCAACGACAGGATCGGGGACATCAGCATGCTGATCGGGAGGGTCGCGACTTGGGCCACCGACGACAGTGATTGCAGCGGCGCCCCGGAAAGCAGCGACTGCAAGGCGGTCACCACCCCGGGGGCCGCCTCCGCGGCCCCCTGCGCCAGCGGAGCAGCCACGCCCGCCAGGCTGATCGGCGGCGCCGCAAACGGCGGCAGCGCCGCCGCCACCGACACCGCCCCGGCGTGGTAGCCGACCATCGCGGCGACGTCCTGGGCCCACATCTCCATGTAGTGGAATTCGGTGACCGCGATCGCCGGCGTGTTCTGGCCCAGAAAGTTGGTCGCCGCCAACGTCATCAGCTGCGTGCGATTGGCCGCGACGGCGGCCGGGTGCACGGTCAAGGTCTGCGCCGCCTCGAACGCCGCGGCCGCCGCCCGCGCCTGGGCCGCCGCCGCCTCGGCCTGGGCCGCCGACGCGGCCAGCCACGCCAGGTACGGCGCCGCCGCGCCCGCCATCGCCGCCGACGCCGGACCCGACCACGGGCCGCCGATCAGAGCCGAGATCACCGAGTCGAACGACGACGCCGACGCCCGCAGGTCGGCAGCCAGCCCGTCCCAGGCCGTCGCCGCCGTGAATAGCGGCCCGGCCCCGGCACCGGCGTACATCCGCGCAGAGTTGGTCTCCGGCGGGAGCGACGAAAAGTCTGACATCACAGTCCCTATTGGAAGAAGCCCGACTGCGCGTCGCGCTTGTTGAAGAACCCCGAATCGTCGTTGCCGGAGTTGCCGATGCCCGAGTTGAAGACGTTCGAGTTGCCGATGCCGATGTTGTCGAAGCCCGTGTTGCCGATGCCGGCCAGGAAACTGCCCGCGTTGTTGATCCCGACGTTGTTGCCGTTGCCGGAGTTACCGAAGCCCGACTCGAAGGCAAGGCCGGTGTTCTGGAACCCGGAGGTGTCGCCGCCGGAGTTGAAGAAGCCCGACGAATCGAGGCCGGTGGTGCCGAATCCCGAGTTCTTGACGCCGACCGGGGTGATCGCGCTGCCGAAACCGGTGTTCAGGTTGCCGGAGTCGAAGCCGCCCGTGTTGCTGGAACCCGCGTTGCCCCACCCCGTGTTGATGTCGCCCGCGTTGAAGTCCCCGGTGTTGAGCGAGCCCGCGTTGCCGCTGCCGGTGTTCTGGAAGCCGGAGTTGCCCATTCCGAAGTTCTGCGAACCGCCGTTCAACATCCCCATGTTGTTCGACCCGCCGTTGCCGGCACCGAAGTTGCTGAAGCCGCTGTTCAAAAAGCCGGTGTTGCCCTGGCCCGAATTGGTGAACCCGGTGTTGAAGCTGCCCGAGTTCTCGAGACCGAAGCTGTGATTGCCGGAGTTGAAGAGGCCGACGTTGCCGGTGCCGGAGTTGAAGAAGCCGACGTTGCCGGTGCCCGAGTTGCCGAAGCCGATGTTCCCGGTGCCCGAGTTCAGCCCGCCGAAACCGATCTGGTTGTCGCCGGTGAGCCCGAAGCCGATGTCGTTGTTGCCCGTGTTGCCGAGGCCGAAGTTGTGGCTGCCGGTGTTGGCGATGCCGACGTTGTTGCTGCCGCGGTTCCCGATGCCCATGTTGGAGTCGCCGCGGTTCCCGCTGCCGATGTTGCCGCTGCCCAGATTTCCGCTGCCGACGTTGGTGTTGCCGAGGTTTCCGCTGCCGACGTTCCCGAGGCCGGCGTTTCCGAAGCCGGTGTTGTTGTTGCCCGCGTTTCCGGCGCCCAGGTTTTGGTTGCCCCGGTTGCCGCTGCCGATGTTGCTGATGCCGTTGTTGCCATTGCCGACGTTGGTGCTGCCGATGTTGCCGCTGCCGACGTTCTGGCTGCCGTTGTTGCCGCTGCCCAGGTTTTGGTTGCCGCGGTTGCCGCCGCCCACGTTGCCGCCGCCCGCGTTTCCCCCGCCGAGGTTGACCAGGGCCGCCTGGGCAGCCTGCACCGGACCGAGCGGGCCGGGCAGGCTGGCGAGCGCCTGCTGCATCGGCGTCAACTGCGCGGCCACGGCCGACGCCCCCCCGTGATACCCCACCATCGCCGACACGTCGGCGGCCCACATCTGCTCGTACTGCGCCTCGGCCGCCGCGATCGAGGGGGCGTTGAACCCGAACAGGTTTGACCGCACCAGCGACACGAGCCGGTTGCGATTGGCCGCCACCGCCCCCGGATGCACCGTCGCCGACACCGCGGCCTCAAACGCCGACGCCGCCGCCCGCGCCTGGCCGGCCGCGCCCTGCGCCTGCGCCGCGGCGGCCGACAGCCACCCCACGTACGGCGCCGCCGCGCCCGCCATCGCCGCCGCCGCGGGACCCTGCCAGGCCGCCCCGGCCAGCCCCGACGTCACCGACCCGAAGGAGCGCGCCGCCGAACCCAGCTCGCCGGCCAGCCCCTCCCAGGCCGCGGCCGCCTCCAGTATCGGACCCGGCCCCGCACCCAGATACATCCGCGCCGAATTGATCTCCGGCGGCAATACCAAGAAATTCATCACACCCGTCCTTCGCCGTTAGTGGCAGAAACCCGAGAGCGCCATCGGCCCGTCGAATAAGCCGGAGTCGTCGGGGCCGCCGCGTTTGGCGCGCTCAGCGCCGCGCGGCCGTCTGCCGGATCCGCCGACGCCGCCGTCGGCGCCTCCGGGGCCGCCCTCAGGTGCGACATCGCCGTCCTCCCGTTCCCAAGCCGTCCGGGCGATCGGCGAAAGCGCAGCGAATTGCGATACCGGCCCCGGCTTCTCGTCCAAGCGAGTCAAATATGCGGGGTCCGACGTCGAACTAACGTCGGTCGAATCGCGTAGATACTCAGCATGAGGGGTCGTAAATGCAGCGAGGTGCGGGGTCGTAGGGCCGCCCCCGGCAAATGGTCGGCCCGGGTGCCCGGGGCCGCCGCCGGTAGGCCCCGCCGCCCCGGTGACCTCAATAGTTTTCGGGTGGTATTCGACCCTTGGCGGCGGCCATGAGCGAAACTGGTGTGCGCGGGGATTTACGGTCATGTAAAAGGCATGGCCCTCGCGTGAGGGAGCGTATGCCCACAGGAACGGTGACCCTGCTGCTCGCCGATTTCGAGGGCTCCGAGCGACTGTGGGAGAGCCAGCCGGAGCAAACGACGGCGGCGCTCGCGCGGCTGGGCCGAGCCGCCGCCGAGATCGTCCCCGCCCACGACGGCGTGCTGGCGGACTCGGCGGGCGCGGGCGGCGGCTGCCTGGCCGCGTTCGCCCACGCGACCGACGCGGTGGCGTGTGCCGTGGCGTTGCAGCGGGCGCCGCTGGCGCCGATCCGGCTGCGCATCGGCCTGCACACCGGCGAGGTGCAGCTCGGCGACGCCGGCGAGTATGTCGGCTCGACCCCCGAGCGGGCGGCCGCCCTGCGCCACCTGGCGCACGGCGGCCAGATTTTGCTCTCGGGCATCACGCGCGACCTGGTCATCGACCAGTTGCCGGCCGACGCCTGGCTGACCGATCTGGGCACCCACCAGCTCGGCGGTCTTCCCCGCCCCGAGCGGGTGGCGCAGCTCTGCCACTCCGACCTGGACGTCGAATTCCCGCCGCTGCGCACCACCGGAAGCGTCGTCCCGCACGGCCTGCCGGTGCAGCTGACGCGGTTCGTGGGTCGCGTCACCCTGACCAACGACGTCGTCAAGGCCCTGTATGAGAACCGGCTGGTGACCCTGGCCGGTCCCGGCGGTGTCGGCAAAACGCGGCTGGCCGTGCAGGTCGCCGCGCAGGCGGCGGCGGAGTTCGACGGCAACGTGTGGTTCGTCGACCTGACGCCGGTCACCGACCCCGAGGTGGTGCCGGTCGCGGCGATGCGGGCCCTCGGCCTCCCCGACCAGCCCGGCCGCTCGGCGACGGAAACGCTGGCGCGATTCCTCGGTGACCGGCCGGTGCTGCTGGTCCTGGACAATTGCGAGCACCTGATCGACGAATGCGCCGAACTGGCCGTCGCGCTGCTGGGCGCCTGCCCGCAGCTGACGATCCTGACGACGAGCCGCGAGCCGATCGGGGTGCCCGGCGAGGTGACCTGGCGGGTGCCGTCGCTGTCGCTGGCGGACGAGGCGATCGAACTCTTCGTCGACCGTGCGCGCCTGGCCCGGCCCGATTTCAGCATCGGCGTCGACGACAGCGCCGCCGTGCGCGAGATCTGCGTTCGCGTGGACGGCCTGCCCCTGGGCATCGAGCTCGCCGCGGCGCGGGTGCGGATGATGTCGCTGACCGAGATCCTCGACGGCCTGCGCAACCGCTTCCGGCTCGTGACCGGCCCCCGGGCCGGGACGCGGCGCAAGAAGACACTGGGGGAGTCGGTCGACTGGTCCCACGCGCTGCTGAGCGAGCCGGAGCGCGTCCTGTTCCGGCGGCTCGCGGTGTTCCGCGGCGGCTTCGACCTCGATGCCGCGCGGGTCGTCGGCGACGGCGATCCGGCGCAGCAGCACCAGGTGCTCGACCGGCTCGCCCAGCTGGTGGACAAGTCGCTGGTGGTGGCCGAATACGCCGGCGATCGCACCCGTTTCCGGCTGCTCGAGACGGTGCGCCACTATGCGGCGGCGAAACTGGCGGAATCCGGGGAAGCCGACGAGGTGCATTCGCGGCACCGCGATTACTACGCGGCGCTGGCCGCCCTGCTGGACAGCGCCGCCGACGCCGACCACCAGCGCCGCATCGAACAGGTCGAGGTCGAGATCGACAACCTGCGGGCGGCGTTCGTGTGGAGCCGCCAAGCCGGTGACATCGAGCGCGCGCTGGAGCTGACGTCGTCGCTGCAACCGCTGTGGCAGACGCGGGGCCGCATCCAGGAGGGGCTGGCCTGGTTCGACGCCACGCTCGCCGAGGACGACGCGCGGCGCTCTGACATCTCGGCGGTGGTGCGTGGGCGCGCGCTCGCCGACAAGGCGGTGCTCGACGCGTCGCGCAGCATCGGCGACAACCTCGAGCAGGCGCAGCAAGCGGTGGCGATCGCCCGCGAGATCGATGACCCCGCCCTACTGGCGCGCGCGCTCACGGCATGCGGCGCGATCGCTTCCTACAGCGCCGCCGCGGCCCGCCCGTACCTGGCCGAGGCGATCGGCATCGCCCGCTCGCTCGATGACCAGTGGCGGCTGACCCAGATCCTGACCTGGCAGGCCAACGGCGCGTTCTACGCGGGCGACCCGATCGCCGCCGAAGAGGCGTCCCAGGAGGGGTGCGAGCTCGCCGATGCGATCGGTGACCGCTTCCACGCGCGCTCGTGCCGCTGGACCCTCGGCCTGGCGCAGATGATGAAGGGCGATCTGGCCAAGGCCGTCGAGCAATTCGAGGCGGTGACCGCCGATGCGGACGCGGCACACGACGTCTTGTTCAGGTGGGGAGCCCGGCTGAGCCTCAGCCTGGCACTCGCTTTCCAGGGCGATACCGGCGCGGCCACCGCCACTGCCGACGCATCGCTGGACGCCGCCGCCGATCTCTGGCCCTACAACGAGGGATTCAGCTATGCGGTCCTGGTCACCGCGGCGGCGGCCGCCGGCGACCTGGAAATGGCGACCGTAGCGTGCGAGGCCGCCCAGCAACGCCTGAGCGCGCAGGGCGAGCTCGGCGCGGCGATCGTCAACCCGATGGCCGACGTGGCATTGGCGCGCGGCGATCTCATCGAGGCCCGACGCTGGGCCGACCAACAGGTCGCGGCGTCGGCAGGCTGGCACCTGGCCCGGGCGCTCACCACGCGGGCGCGCATCGCGATCGCCAAGGGCGAACCCGACCAGGCCGAGCGCGACGCGCACAAGGCGCTCGGCTGCGCCGCGGAGTGCCAGGCGCACCTGGCCGTCCCCGACATCCTCGAGTGCCTGGGGCGGCTGGCCGCGGACGGCCTGAGCCATCGCGACGCGGCGCGGCTCTTCGGCGCGGCGGACCAGATTCGCCGGCGAATCGGCGCGGTGCGGTACCGCATCCACGACGCGGACCACGAGCGGACGGTCGCCGCGCTTCGCGACGCCATGGGCGAGCAGGACTACGACAGCGCGTGGGCGGAGGGAGCCGGGCTGTCCCTCGACGAGGCCATCGCCTACGCGCGCCGCGGCCGCGGGGAGCGCAAGCGGCCGACCAGCGGCTGGGCCTCCCTCACCCCGACCGAGCGCGACGTCGCGCGGCTGGTGGCCGAGGGGCTGGCCAACAACGAGATCGCCGCCCGGCTGTTCATCTCCCGGCGCACGGTGCAGACCCATCTCACGCACGTGTACGCGAAACTGGGCATCAGCTCCCGCGTGCAACTCGCCCAGGAAGTCACCGGTCGCAGCTGATCGCTAAGCACCGCCGGCGCGCGAATCTACGACCCCCCAACGTGCGCTATTACGTGCTTTGACCGACGTTTCGCACGCCGCATCCCCCGCATCCTGAATTCGATTCCAGACGAGCGTCCGGATGGGCGGCGACGCGCATCCGCCCGAACGCTCGATGACGAGCGGGAGGATAGCGATGTCGTTTGTGATGGTGGCCCCCGAGGTGGTGGCCTCGGCCGCGGCGGATGTGGAGAGCATCGGATCGGCGCTCAGCGCCGCGCATGCGGCGGCGGCGGGCCCGACCACCGCGGTGCTGGCCGCCGGCGCCGACGAGGTGTCGGCGGCGCTGGCGTCGCTGTTCTCCGGGCACGCCCGGGCCTATCAGGTGCTGAGCGCCGAGGCGGCGGCGTTCCATCAGCAGTTCGTGCAGACCATGAGCGCCAGTGGGGCGATGTTTGCCGGCGCGGAGGCGGCCAACGTGTCCCCGCTGCAAACCCTGCTCGGTGGGGTCAACGGGGAAGTCCAGGCGCTCACGGGGCGGCCACTGATCGGCAACGGCACCAACGGCGCCGTCGGGACCGGGCAAAACGGAACTCCCGGCGGGTGGTTGATCGGCAACGGCGGCGCCGGCGGATCCGGCACCACCGGCATCAACGGCGGCAATGGCGGCGCCGGCGGCGCCGCCGGACTGATCGGGAGCGGCGGGAGCGGCGGCGCGGGCGGGACCGCCACCGGCACCAACGGGATCGGCGGGGCCGGCGGCGCGGGCGGGTCCGCCGGATTGTTCGGTGCGGGCGGCGCCGGTGGGGCCGGCATGTTCTTCGGCGACGGCGGCGCGGGCGGCAGCGGCGGGTTCGGAGATAGCGGCGGGGCCGGCGGGGCCGGCGGGGCCGGCGGAGCCGGTGGGGCCGGCGGCAACGCCGGTCTCCTCGACGGCTCCGGCGGCGCCGGCGGCACAGGAGGCGCTGCCGCCGGCACGAATCCCGTCGGCGGCGCCGGCGGGGCCGGCGGCAACGCCGGGCTGATGGGCGACGGCGGCAACGGCGGCGAGGGCGGAAACGGCGACCTCGGCGGCGTTCAGGGCGCAGGCGGCAACGGCGGCAACGCCGTGCTGATTGGCGACGGCGGTAACGGCGGAAACACAGGGTTTGGTGCGGTCATCCGCAATCCCGGCGCCGGCGGCACCGGCGGGCTACTGCTCGGCCAAAACGGGATGAACGGGTTGCCGTAGCCCACGCCCGGCCCGCAGCCAGTTGCTTTTCCGGCTCCTGGTGTATCCAGTGGCTTAGCCCGTCTGCTTGACCGGTGGCCGGTAGAAGATCAGCAACTGCCCGACGGCGCCGGCGAGGCCGAGCCCCGCCGAGATAATCAGCCCTGGCCAGCCGTCGTACCAGTTCTTGCCGAAGATCACCCAGTCCAGGCTCAACCGACCGGCGCCCAGCGTGGCCACCGCGACGGCGCTGACGGCCAGCACCAGGTTGTACTCCCAGCCCTCCTTGACGATGAAGAAGCCGTTGGCGCGGTGCACGGTCCACGCCGCGACCAGCATCAGCGAAACGAAGCCCGCGGCGGGGATCGGCGTCAGCAACCCGGCCGCCAGGCCCAGCCCGGCGGCCATCTCCGTGGTCGCGGCCACGGTGGCGTGAAACTTGCCGGGTTTCATGCCGATGCTCTCGAACCAGCGCGCGGTGCCCGGTATGCGGCCGCCGCCGAAGAACTTGTTGAAGCCATGCGCGGCGAGCGTCAGTCCCAGCACCAGCCGCAGGATCAGTAACCCGACGTCATACACATTCATAGGTGCAAACCTAGCGGGTGGCCATCGCGAACCGGAAAGGAGCGCGACATCAAGATCGCGGTCATCGGGCCGGCAACGTCGGCAACGCCTTGGGCACCACGTGGCACGACCGGGGCCACCGGGTCATGGTCGGCGTCCGCACCCCGACGACCCCGAGTACGCGTCGCTCGACGCGGTCGAGACCAACGAATTCGCCACGGCCGGAGGCCAAATCGGTGACCGCCGGCCTGGTCGGCGAGCTCGGCTTCGAGACCGTCGACGCCGGCGAGCTGACGCCGGCGCGGCTGCTCGAGCCCTACGGACCGCTGTGGATTCACCTGGCGTTGCGCCGCAGGTCGGGCACGAGCTTCGGTTTCGGGCTGCTACGCGGGCGGTACTGACATACTCGTCGGGGCCTGCCGGGAAGGTCCCGATAGGCCGGGCCGCACGACGAGGGAGTACACCACGACCCGCATCAATCCCGTGGTCGCGCTGGACGGCGGCACGCGCCACCCGCGCGAGCTGCTCGGCAACAAGGGCCACGGCATCGACGCGATGCGCCGGCAGGGCCTGCCGGTGCCGCCGGCGTTCTGCCTCACCACCGAGGTGGGCCTCGACTACCTCGCCCAGCCCGCGGCGACGATAGACGCGATCTGGGACGACGTGCTCGACCGGATGCGCTGGCTGGAGGCGGAGACCTCACGGACGTTCGGCCGGGGCCCGCGGCCGCTGCTGGTCAGCGTGCGCTCGGGAGCCACCCACTCGATGCCCGGCATGATGGACACCATCTTGGATGTGGGCATGAACGACGCCGTCGAGCGGGCGCTCATCTCCGAAGGCGGCCCGGGGTTCGCCCGCGACACCCGGCGGCGGTTCACGACGATGTATGAGCGGGTCGTCGGGCAACCCGTGCCCGCCGACCCCTACGCGCAGCTGCGGGCCGGCATCGCCGCGGTGTTCGCCTCGTGGGATTCGCCCCGGGCGCTCGCCTACCGCGCCCACTACGGCCTCGACGGCGGCGGCGGCGGCACCGCGGTCGTCGTGCAGGCGATGGTGTTCGGCAACCGGGGCCCCAATTCCGGTGCCGGGGTGTTTTTTTCGCGCAACCCCGTCACCGGGGCCGCCGAGCCCTTCGGTGAATGGCTGCCCGGCGGCCAGGGCGACGACGTCGTTTCGGGACTGATCGACGTCGCGCCGATCTCGGCGCTGCGGGACGAGCAACCGGCCGTCTACGACGAGCTGACGGACGCCGCCCGCGGCCTGGAGCGGCTCGCGTCGGACATCCAGGAGATCGAGTTCACCGTCGACGACGGCAAATTGTGGCTGCTGCAGACGCGGGCGGCCGAGCTCTCGGCCCAGGCCGCGGTGCGGCTGGCCCTGCAACTGCGCGGCGAGGGCCTCATCGACGATGCCGAGGCCCTGCGCCGGGTGACGCCGGCGCACGTCGCGGCTTTGCTGCAGCCCGCGTTGCAGCCCGAAACGCGTTTGGCCGCACCCCTGTTGGCCAAGGGCCTGCCCGCCTGTCCGGGCGTGGCATCGGGGACGGCCTACACCGACGTCGACGAGGCGCTGGGCGCCGCCGACCGGGGTGAGCGCGTCGTCCTGGTGCGCGACCACACCAGGCCCGAGGACGTCCTGGGGATGCTGGCCGCCCAGGGCATCGTCACCGAGGTCGGCGGCGCCGCCAGCCACGCGGCGGTGGTCAGCCGCGAACTCGGCCGGGTGGCCGTGGTGGGCTGCGGTCGCGGCGCCGCCGCAGCGCTGGCAGGCAGGCAGATCACCGTCGACGGCTACGAAGGCGAAGTGCGCGAAGGCACTCTGAGCCCGTCGGCCTGGTCGGAGAGCGACACCCCGGAGTTGCGCGAGCTGGCCGGCATCGCACGGCGCATCAGCCCGCTGCGCGCCCATGCCACCGGCGAGCACCCGAGGCTGGATGACACCTCCGATGCCGCGGTGCGCGCGGCATTGGAGGCCGGCCGCCACGACGTGGTCTCCGCAAACCCGCTGACCGTCATGCTGGCCGCGATCCGGTTGACGGCCGAGGTCGCCGAATGACCGAACTGGCGGTGCTGCAGGCGGTCCGGCTGAAGGGCCGGGTGCGTCCCGCGGAGCTGGCCTCGACCCTGGGCCGGGATCCCGGCGACATCGCCGACGTCGTCGAGCGGCTCACCGCGGCGGGGCTGCTGCTCGACGACGCGACCCTGCGGATCAGCCCCAGCGGCCGGGCCCGGCTCGAGACGCTGCTCGAGCAGGAGCGCCGGGGGATCGACTCGGACGCGATAACCGCCGCCTATCGCGAGTTTCGGCCGGTGAACACCGAGTTCAAGTCGCTGGTCACCGATTGGCAAGTCAGGGGGGACGCGCCCAACGCCCACGACGACGCCGACTACGACGCCGCGGTGCTGGCCCGCCTCGACGAGGTGCACGCGCGGGTGGTGCCGATCATCGAGGCCGCCGCGGTCCAGGTGCCGCGGCTGGGCTTCTACGCGACGAAACTGCTTGCCGCGCTGGACAAAGTCAAAGCCGGCGACACCGCGTGGCTGAGCCGGCCGCTCATCGACTCCTACCACACCGTGTGGTTCGAGCTGCACGAGGAGCTGATCGGCGCCGTCGGGCTGACCCGCGCGGAGGCGGCGAGATCCGATGACGCGCAATAGAATTCACAGCTCCGCGTCGAGCAGCTCGAGATATGTGTCGATGTCGGCGATGGCCGACTCGGCGACGTGCACGCTGACCGCTATGGTGTCGCCGATGCCGTGCACCCCGTGAGTCAGCCCCATCGCCGGCGACAGGGCCGGGTATCCGGCCGTCAGCACCACCCGCGCTCCCCCGAAGCTCAGATCGGCGTTCCCGCGGTTGACGCTGGACACCACGGTGTTGCCGGACACCTGCGTGGGCCGGACATAAGGGTCGAACTGCGCGACGCCCCAACGCAGTAACGCCGCGGGCACCGCGGCAAAGGCCCGATCGGCGGCCCGCGTGGCCGGGTGTTCGAAGCGGCGCCGCGCGTTCGCCAACTCGGCCGCGATCCGCTCCACCCGGGCAGCGGGGCCGAGTTGCGGGTACAGCCCGACGACCACGTTCCCGAAGTGGTTGTGCGCCTGCCGCACAAAGGGTTTGCTCATCGGCACCTCGGCGCCCAAAGTGTCGGTTCCCTCGCCGAGCAGCGTGGACAGCGCCGTGGACACCGCCGCCAGCACCCCGACGGTGACCGTCGGGCCGCGCAGTTGCGAACGGCGCCGCACCAGCGTGCGCACCGACCGGGTGCCGCCGGGCCGGGCGTTGGTCGGTTGCGGCGGCCGCGACCCGGCCCCCGGCGCCAGCAACCCGGCGTGGGTGTCGCGGACCAGCCGGCGATGGGCGCGCGCCGCCTCGATCGCCCGCCACGGCAAGAAACCCGCCGACGGCGCCGCCACCTCCGGCACCGGCACCGCCCGCCCGAACAGCCAGGCCGCCATCGCCGAGGCGCGGGCGCCGTCGGCCAGCGGGTGCGCGACCTGCATGACCGCGACGCTGCCCGGCCCGGCAACGCCCGGGATGCCGAACACCGGGGTGAACACGTGCAGCCGCCACGGCATCGTCCGGACGTCCAATTGGTCGTCGGCGAGGGCGACGACGGCCCCCAGGCACTCGCGCCAGCCGGGGTCGGCCAGGTCGTGGCGGACCACCCATTCGGGCCCGGGGGCGGCCGGCACCCACTGCGGATAGGCCAGCCGGCCCCGCTCGGCGACCCGCAGCGCCAGGTCCGGGCACGCGCGCGCCCGCGCGCACACCTGCTCGACGGCGCGCGCGCAATCCGCGGGTTCGCCGTCGAACGCGTAGAGCAGGAACTCGTCGTTGGGAATCTTGGCCGACATCCAGTAGAACTGCGCGTCGACGGCCGCCATCCGCCGCGCCGTCATCGCTTCAGCCGGGCGAGCCGATGAAGGTCAGCACCAGGTTGGCGACCTTGTCCGGCTGTTCGAGCTGCAGGAAATGCCCGGCGTGCTCGACGATGGCGACCTCGCTGCCCGCGGGCAGCGCCTTTTCCGTCCAGCGGGTGAAAGCCGATGTCATGCAACCGTCGTCACGCCCATGCAGATACAGGCACGGCAGCAACGGCTCTTGGGTCCACAACCGGTTCAGGTCGGCATACTCCGCCGGCGGCCGCGGGTGGCGGATCGTGGCCCGATAGGTTCCCAGCGCCGCCCGCCAGCTCTCCGGCGTGCCGATGGCCGCGTCAACGTGGCGCAGGTCCTCGTCGGCGCGATAGCCCGGCGACCACCGCCGCCACAGCAGCGGCAGCACCCAGGACGCGGAACGTTCTGGCAGCCAAGGCAATTGGAAGTACAGGATGTACCAGCTGCGCACCAGCTGCGGCGGCAGGTGGCCGAGCAGCCGCAGCCGGTCGGCCGCGCTGCCGCGGCGGCGAAATCCCGCGGAGACCGGCACCGACATGATCACGGCCTTGGCGAACGGGCTGTCGGGCATCGCCGCCAGGCCGGTCGCGGCCATCGCGCCCCAGTCGTGGCCGATCACGACGTCGTGCTCGGTGCCGCCCGCGGCCGCGCGCACCCGCAGGGCGTCGTCCATCAGCGCGCCGACGTGAAAATCGCCGTCGGCCGGAAGCGACGACGGTGCGTATCCGCGCATGAACGGAGCGACGACCCGCCACCCCGACTCGACCAGGCGCGGGGCGACCTTGCGCCATCCGTAGGCGGTGTCGGGGAACCCGTGCAGGCACAACGCGATCGGCGCCTCCGGCGGCCCCCACGTCAGGGCCTTCAGATCCCCGGCCGGGCCGGGCACGTCCAGCCAGCCCGGTTCACCCATCGCGGGCTCGCTCGGTGTCGTCAGCCATGTTCACTCCCTCGTCGGCGCGCGTCCGCACCGACCAACCTAACGCCTGTTCACTCACGACGCACCGACCACCGTCGAAGATAAGCGAGATCCTCACGGCCCCAATCCCTTTCGGATCCGCAGTGCGCTACTGATAGCGTCTGGGGTATGGCGACCCCAACGCAGGCCCGTCGGTGGGCCAAGACCGGCGCCACCCAGCAGCGGATCCTCGATGCGGCCACCGAGGTCTTCGCGACCAGGGGATTCACCGCGGCGACGATGGCCGACGTGGTGGCCGGTTCCGGCGCCAGCGTCGGCAGCATCTACCACCACTTCGGCGGCAAGAACGAGCTGTTCCTGGCGATCTTCGAGCAGATGGCCACCGCCGTCGACCGCCGCATCGAGGAGGCGATGCGGCAGGCCGGCGAGGCGCCCGCCCCGCGGCGCGTCTTCGAGCTGCACGTGCGGGCCTACCTCGAGGCGATGTGGGAGAACCGGCGCCTGGCCCGGGTGCTGACGTCCGGGGACACGCCCCCGGGATTCGAGGTCGCCCGGCGCGACCGCATGCAGGCGGCCTTCCGCCGCTGGATGGCGGTGCTTGGGCTGGACACGTCGGTGCGCGGACAGCTCCTGAGCCGCGTCCTGGTCGCGACCATGGCCGAGTCGTCGCTGATGGTCGCCGGCTGCGACGATCCCGACGAGGTGCCGGCCATCACCGACGCCACGATCGAGTGGATCGGCCGGCTTACCGAGTGAACTCGCCCGCGACGGCCCGCTCCAGGTCGGCGACGACGATCTTGCGCATGCCGTACATCGCCTGGGTAGCCGCCGCCGCGCGGGCGCGGTCCGGGTCGCCGATCAACTCGTAGAGCCGATCCGGGACGATCTGCCAGCTCAGGCCGAAGCGGTCCTTGCACCAGCCGCACTGCGATTCCTCGCCGCCGTCGGTCAACCGCTCCCAGTAGTAGTCGACCTCGTCCTGGTCCTTGCATCCGATCGTGAAGGACACCGCCTCGCTGAACGGAAACTGCGGCCCGCCGTTGATGCCGATGAACCGGGCGCCGTCCAGCACGAAACTGCCCGACAGGACCGTTCCCGGCTCCCCCGGGCCGGCCTCGGTGGTCCGGTTGAAGCCCTCGATCCGGGAGTTGGGGAACACCGACGTGTAAAACGCCGCCGCCTCCTCGAGGTCGTGGTCGAACCACAGCGAGGGCGTGATCGAGGGCATGGGCGGCTCCTTGTGCGTGCGTGGGTGGGCGGTTTCAGTGATAGACCGCGGCGCCGGGGAGAACTCATCGCGCCGCTAAAGATTCCTAGAGATCGTTGACAGTATTAGAACGCAATTCTAATATTTGGCTATGGCCGCACCCAAGCTGTGGGCCAATTCGGGCGACTCGCACTTCCTGGAGCCCGACGACCTGTGGCGCTCGCGGCTGCCGCGGCGGCTGGCCGAGCTGGTGCCGCGGACCGAGAAGGACCCCGACGGTCGCTGGGAGTCCATCCACGTCGACGGCCAGGTGTTCCGGCGGCGCCTGCCCAGCCTCGCCCAGCAGGAGTTCATGCAGGCCACGGTCGCCGCGGCGGGCTCACGCGACGTCGGAAAACGGCTGGCCGACCTCGACGGCGAGGGCATCTGGGCGGAGCTGGTGTTCCCGTCTTTGGGGATGTGGTCGGGCTCGTTTCGCACGCCCGAGCTGCTCCGCGAGGCGATGCGGGCCTCCAACGACTGGGCCAAGGAAGCCCTGATGGATCACTCGCCGCGGCTCGTCCCGACGGCGCAGGTGTCGACCATGGACATCGACGACGCGGTCGGTGAGCTCAACCGTTGCGCCGCACTGGGATTCAGGGCGGTGTTTCTCCCGGTCACGCCCCACCCGGCCCAGCGCGACTACCACCGCGAGGAGTGGGAGCCGTTTTGGACGGCCGCCGAGGAAGCGGGCATGGTGATCGCGTTCCACATCGGCACCGAGCCAATCGATTTCGCCGCGGGCAACTCGATCGGTGTGACCTATCACGGCCCCGGCGGCGCGGTCCTGAACTACACCGAAACGTCTTTCGGCGGGCAGCGCGCGGTGGTGAAGCTGGTCGCGTCCGGCGCGTTGGATCGGCACCCGGATCTCAAGGTGCTGGTGTCGGAGGGCGGCGCCACCTGGGTGCCGTTCATCGCCGACAGGATGGAGGAGGGCTACCGGCAGCACGCAATGGTGGTGCGCCCCAAGCTCAAACGCGGCCCGCGGGAGATCATCTACTCGCAGGTGTACGCGTCGTTCCAGCACGACTCGTCGGCCGTCGCGGCGATGACGGCGATGGGCTTCACCAACGTGTTGTGGGGCAGCGATTACCCGCACATCGAGGGGACCTTCGGCCACACGCAGGCGACGCTGCATCAACTGTTCGACGGCGTCGACGCCAAGACCCGGGACCGCATCCTGTTCGGCAGCTTCGCGGAGCTGTTTCCCGACGCGCCGCTGCCACCGGGGGCCCACGTCGGCGGTGAATAGATTGCCTAGGTAACGTCGAAGGGCATCTACGAAAGAGGACGCCCGTGAGTGCCGTGAGCAGCAGCAATCAGACGGTCGAATTTTCCGGCCACAACGGGATCACCCTGGTAGCCGACGAGTGGAACCGTGGCTCGGCCGCGGCGGCAGACCGGCCCACGATTCTGATGTTGCACGGCGGCGGCCAGAACAGGTTTTCCTGGAAGAACACCGGCCAGATCCTGGCCGACGACGGATTTCACGTCGTGGCCCTGGACTCCCGGGGTCACGGCGACAGCGACCGCGCGCCCGATGCCGACTACGACGTCGAGACGCTGACGGCGGACGTGATGCACGTGCTGGATGCCATCGGCCGGCCCGTGGCGATCATCGGCGCCAGCATGGGCGGGCTGACCGGCATCCTCGCCGCCGACCGCGCCGGGCCCGACCGGGTGACGCAGTTGGTGCTCGTCGACGTGGTGCCCCGCTTCGAAAAGGGCGGCAGCGCCCGCATCCGCGATTTCATGTTCAGCGGCCTCGACGGGTTCGAAACGCTGGAACAGGCCGCCGACGCCGTCGCCGCCTATCTGCCCTACCGGAAAAAGCCGCGCAGCCCCGAGGGGCTGAAGAAGAACCTGCGGCTGCGCGACGGGCGCTGGTTTTGGCACTGGGACCCGGCGTTCATGACCAAGCCCGGCGACGACCCGGAGCTGCGCACCGAAAAATTCGAGCATGCCGCGGCCAGCCTGACGATCCCGGTGCTGTTGATTCGCGGAAAGCTGTCGGACGTGGTCAGCCCCGAAGGCGTCGAGCATTTCCTGACCCAGGTGCCGCGGGCCGAGTTCGTCGAGCTGTCCAACGCCGGGCACACCGCCGCCGGCGACGACAACGACGCGTTCAGCGAGGCCGTAGTGGCCTTCGTCGAGCGAGGTTAATTGGCCGGCTTTTCGGCGTGCCCGCCGAACTGCTTGCGCATCGCCGACAGCGCCTTGTTGGCGAAGTCGTCGAGCTGACGGCTGGCGAAGCGGGACTGCAGCGCGGTGGTCAGCACCGGCGACGGGACGCCCTCGTCGATGGCCGCGATGGCGGTCCAGCGGCCCTCCCCGGAGTCGGAGACCCGCCCGGAGAATTCCTTCAGATCGGGCGATTCGTGCAGCGCGATCGCGGTCAGGTCCAGCAACCACGACCCGATGACGCTGCCGCGGCGCCACACCTCGGCGACGTCGGGGATGTCGAACGTGTACTGATAGAACTCCGGGTTGGACAGCGGCGCGGTTTCGGCGTCGCCCTCTTGCACGTCCTTGCCGATGTCGGCATTGCGCAAGATGTTCAGGCCCTCGGCCAGCGAGGCCATCATCCCGTACTCGATCCCGTTGTGCACCATCTTCACGAAGTGCCCCGCCCCGGACGGGCCGCAGTGCAGATAGCCCTTTTCCGCTTGCGCGACCTCGCCGTCGCGCCCGGGCGTGCGCGGCGCCGCGTCCACCCCCGGCGCGACGGTGGCGAAGATCGGCTCCGCGTGGGCGAACGCCTCCTCGTGGCCGCCGATCATCAGGCAGTAGCCGCGCTCGCGGCCCCACACCCCGCCGCTGGTGCCGCAGTCGAGCAAGTGAATTCCCTTGTCGGACAGGGTCTTTGCGTGCTTTATGTCGTCGCGGTAGTAGGAGTTGCCGCCGTCGATGACGATGTCCCCGGCCTCCAGCGTGTCGGCCAGCTCCTCGATGACTCCTGTGGTGATGGTCCCGGCCGGCACCATCACCCAGACCACCCGCGGGGTGGAGAGTTTCTCGGCGAGCTCCTGCAGCGAGGACACCCCGGTCGTGTTGTCCTCGCCGGCCATCGCCTTGACCGCGTCGGCGCTGTGGTCATACACCACGCACTCGTGGCCGCCCTTGGCAACCCGCCGCACGATATTCGCGCCCATGCGGCCCAGGCCGATCATCCCTAGCTGCATCGTGTCCCGTCTCCTTAGTCTTTCGCCTGCTTGGTGTGGGGCAGCCACGGTTCCTGCCAACTGTGGTGGCCGTGCAGCAGCGACTGCGCGGCCTCGGGTCCCCAGGAGCCGGGTTCGTAGTGATGGACGCGGCCCGGCTTGTCCAGCACCGGCTGCACGATCCGCCAGGTTTCCTCGATGGCGTCCTCCCGGGCGAAGAGCTGGCGATCGCCGGTGAACGCGGCGTAGAGGAGCCGTTCGTAGGGCCGGACGGCCTCGCCGAGGTCTTCGGCGAAGGACGAGTCGAGGTGGACGTCGTGCCAGGAGTCACCGGCCTGGGCGGACAGCTGCAGGCGCATCCCGGGGTCGGGGTCGATGCGCAGCACGATCTGGTTGGGCTCGGGCGGGCGGCGGTTGGGCAGAAACGAAAACCCGGGCACGTGATGGAGGAACATCCGGACCTCGGTGACCCTTTCGGGCAGCGCCTTGCCGGCGCGCAGGAAGATCGGCACCCCGGCCCACCGCCAGTTGTCGATTTCGGTCCGCAGCGCGATGTAGGTCTCGGTTTTCGAATCCTTCGCCACCCCGGCGACGTCGGTGTAGCCGCGGTATTGCCCACGCACGCAGCGCTGCGGGTCCAGCGCCGGCATCGCCCGGAACACCTCGGCCTTCTTGTCGTTCAGGTCGTCGTCGCTCGGGCCGACCGGCGGCTCCATCGCCACCAGCGCGAGCACCTGCAGCAGATGGTTTTGCACCACGTCACGCAGCGCACCCACCACGTCGTAGAACTTGCCGCGGTCCTCGATCCCGAAGTCCTCGGCCATGCTGATGTGGATCTCGGAAATGCTGTCCCGGTCCCACAGCTTGGCCAGGCCGTTGTTGGCGAAGCGCAGGTACTGCAGTTCCTCGACGGGCTGCTTGCCCAAAAAGTGGTCCACACGCAGGATTTGGTCCTCGTCGAGGACCGCGCGCAGCCGGGCGTTCAGGTCTCGCGCGGAGGCCAGGTCGTGGCCGAACGGCTTTTCCACCGCGACGCGCGCGCGCTCCAGCAGGTCCACTTTCGCAAGGTTCTCGACGATGGGCGCGAACAGCGACGGCGGCATCTCCAGGTAGTACAGCGGGCGGCAGTCCTTGCCGACCCGCTTGGCGAGCTCTTTGTACAGCTCGGGATCTGTGACGTCGCCGTGCAGGTAGGACAACCGGTCCGCCAGCCGGTCGAACACCGCGTCGTCGAGGTTCTCGCCGGACGCCTTGATGGCATCGCGCGCCCGCTCGGCCACCTGCTCGACCGACATGTCGTCACTGGCCACACCGATGATCGGGCTCTTGAGCAGGCTGCGCGACTCGAGCCGGTACAGGGCTCGGTACGTCATCTTGCGGGCCAGATCGCCGGTAATGCCGAAGATCACCAGCAGGTTTGAAGAACTGTCGCCGCCGTCGGCCAAGCCCGCACCTCCCGAAATAACCTGATTGGCTCTGGAGAATCACTACCCGCGGCGGTCGACCTCAACACTAGACACCGCAACCAGGCCCGACAACCTGAATCCACCGCGGCCTTTGGCAGGATGCCAAGCGTGGGTTCGCACGCAATCGACGTCCTGCATATCGCGCTCTACGTCCTGACCGGAATCGCCGCGGTCGAAGCGGGCGCGATCGCCATTCTCTCGGTCCTGCTGGTGCGCAGCCGCCGCGAGATCGAGGAGTTGGCGCACCGGACCGACCCCCGGACCCAGCTGCTGACGGGCGGTCGCGAGGCCGTCAAACGGGTGTGGAACGCGGCCAACCTGATGCGCAAGGAGGGCTTCGGCGCCGCGGTGCGCAGCTCGATCGAGGACCTCGCCGACTGGGCCGAGGTCGAGCGGCCCGACCTGGCCCGCGTCACCCCGGACGGCCGGGTGGTGATCCTGTTCACCGACATCGAGGAGTCCACCGCGCTCAACGAGCGCATCGGCGATCGCGCCTGGGTCAAGCTGATCGGCTCGCACGACAAGCTGATTTCGGGACTGGTGCGGCAGCGCTCGGGGCACGTTGTGAAGAGCCAGGGGGACGGCTACATGATCGCCTTCGCGCGTGCCGAAGAGGCGGTGCGGTGCGGCATCGACGTCCAGCAGGCGCTGCGCAAGGACGCAAAACGCAAGCGCGGTGAGGAAATTCGGGTGCGCATCGGCATCCACATGGGCCGTTCGGTGCGACGCGGGGACGATCTGTTCGGGCGCAACGTCGCGATGGCCGCGCGGGTCGCCGCGGAAGCGACCGGTGGCCAGATCCTGGTGAGCGAACCGGTGCGCGACGCCGTCGCCGACCGCCCGGAGCTGCAAGGCATCCGGTTCGACGAGGGCCGCGACGTCGAGCTGAAAGGGTTTTCGGGCAGCTACCGCTTGTTCGCCGTCGAGCCCGAGGCCGACCCGGACTCGGACTGAAACCGCTCCCCATCGGATTCGGCCAGCCGCTGATGCAGCCGCGCGCGGATCTCGTCGGCGGTATAAGCGCGTCGCTTGCGTTGGTCGCGGGCGACCAGCACTCCCCCGGCGACGACGCCCGCGACACCGGCCAGGCCGATCCACTTCCAAACGCTGCGCATGGTTGACAGGCTATTACCGCAATGGACACCCTTCGCGACAAGGTCGCCGTCGTCACCGGAGCGGGCAGCGGCATCGGCCGCGCCATCGCCTGCGCGCTCGCCGGCCGCGGCGCACACATCGTGGCCGTCGACATCGACGACGCCCGCCTGGCGACCGTCGCCGGCGATCTGCCCGACGCGGGCGTGCTCGTTGCGCCCGCCGACGTCTCGGATCCGGTTGCCTTCGACGGGATTCGGGACGCGGCGCTGCGGAGATTCGGCCGGGTCGACGTCGTGGTGAACAACGTCGGCGTGCTGACGAACGGCCTTCCCGAAGACATCCCGGTGACCGAGTGGCAACGCATTCTCGACATCAACCTGATGTCGGTGGTGCGCAGCAACGCCGCCTTCCTGCCGCTGTTGCTCGATCAGGGCAGCGGCCATGTGGTCAACACCGCCTCCTTCGCCGGGCTTTTCACCTATTCCTACGACCGCCTGCCGTATGCCGCCACCAAGGCCGCCATCGTGCAGATCAGCGAGGGCCTGGCAATTTATCTGCGGCCCAAGAACATCGGCGTCACCCTGCTGTGCCCGGGGCCGGTGCTGACCAACATCGCCGCCGCCGTGCCGACATTCGGCGGCGGGGCGCCGCTGCGGATTCCCGGCGAGCAGTTCGAGCTGCTCGACCCGGCACCCGTCGGCGAGCAGGTCGCCGAGGCGATCCTGCACAACCGGTTCTTCGTGCCCACCCACGCCGGTGTGGTCGAGGAGCTGCGCCGCCGCGTCGACGACTGGGACGCCTACATCGACTACCAGATATCCCGCGAACCACGAAAACGAAAGGCAGACAACGATGGTTGACACCCGTGCCCGGGGCCTCGATGCGCTCAAGGAGATGTTGCCCGGCGTGGTCCCGGACGGCGCCACCGGCCTGAGCGACGGCGGCGTCGCCGACGAACTCGGTGACATGAGCCTCGATCATGTTTTCGGCGCATTATGGACGCGGCCCGGCCTCGATCGGCGCTCCCGCAGCCTGGTGACCCTCGGCGCGCTCATCGCCCTGCGGGCCGGCGACGAACTGAAGCTCCATTTCCAGATCGCACGGCACAACGGGTTGAGCCTGGAGGAGATCGAAGAGGCGATCTACCACATGACGGGCTACGCGGGTTACCCGGCGGCCGTCAGCGCGCGCCGGGTCGCGCGCGAAGTTCTTCGGCGTTCGTAAGCTGGCTCGCATGCCGACCCTGGACCAGGCCGTGAACGAAACCCGGACCGGAGACATCTGGTTGTTCCGGGGCAGTTCGGGACCCGACCGAGCCATCCAGACCCTGACGAACAGTCCGGTGAACCACGTCGGGATGACGGTGGCCATCGACGACCTGCCGCCGCTGATGTGGCACGCCGAACTGGGCGACAAACTTCTCGACGTGTGGACGGGCACCAACCACCGCGGCGTGCAGCTCAACGATCTTCGCGAAGCGGCCCAGCAATGGATGGAGCGCTACCACCAGCGGTGCTGGCTGCGCCAGCTGACGCCCTACGCCAGCCGCGAACAGGAGAACAGGCTGTTGCGGGTCATTGCGCGGATGGACGGCACCGCGTTTCCGACCACGGCTCGGCTGACCGGGCGGTGGTTGCGCGGCCGGCTGCCGACCGCGTACGACTGGATACGCGGAATTCCCGTCGTGGACAGCAAGGTTCGGGAGTCGACGCGGCGGCGCAAGGCGCGCCAGCGCGGCGGCCTGGAAGCCGCGTACTGCGCGGAGACGGTGGCCATCACCTATGAGGAGATGGGGTTGCTGTCCACGGAGAAGTACTCGAACTGGTTCGACCCGGGTTCGTTCTGGAGCGGCGACACGCTTCCGCTTGCACCTGGTTATCAGCTGGGCCACGAAATCTCGGTTGCCCTAGGCTAACCGACCGACATCTCCCCCATCTCGGACCACCCCGCGGCGTCGAGGGTTTGGTTGATGATCTTGGGGGTGGACCTCAGCGCCTGCGGGAGCTCGCGCATCGCCCGCTTGAAGTGATCGCTGTTGACGTGAACGCCTCCGGCGTCAGCATCCCGGAAGGCCTCCACGAGCACGTACTCCGCCGGGTTGTCCAGGCTGCGCGACCACTCGAACCACAGGTTGCCCTCCTCGGCGCGGGTTGCGGCCGTGAACGGGGCAACCAATTGCGGCCAGCGATCGGTCCACTCGGGTTTGGTCTCGAACTTGACGACTATGAAGATCACGCCCGCTCCCCACCTTGGCTTGCAGCTCCCCGGCAGCGCCAGCATACGTGCCGCGCCCGAGCGCTCACCAAATCCAGGCTACAGCAAAGTTTTGCCTAGGCGTCCTCGTTGACGCCTAGGCAAATCCTTGGTATTGAACTTCCGCGCAAGGGCGCAGTGACGTAGCCCACAATTCCCGGCCATGCGGCGTCAGTTCACAATCGTGACGAAATTACGAAATGTTTTTCGATAAACGAATCGAACGCGATTCAATTCGTTACGTATTCGCAATTCCCGGGCCGCCGGGCGGCGGCGCGCCCGCCGGTGGGGGCGGCGCGTCGGGCGGCGGCGGCACCGCACCGTCGCCATCCGGTAGCGGCAGGAACATGTGGTGGGTGAATCCGGCCTGGTAGGCGCCGGGACCGCCGATGTGCACACCGCCACGTTCCCCGCTGGACACCGAGGTGCCGTCCGGCAGGGTCACCGCCGTGTGGCCACCGTTCCAGCCGATCACCACGGCGTTGGGAGCGGTCCCGTATTGGAAGCCACGCGCCAACAGCGCCGCCTCCTCGTTGCCGGTGTTGAACCTGCTGCCGAAGACCGGCCTATCGGACGCCGCGTTGGCGACCCACGAAGCCAGCCCCGAGCAATCGGTCCCGGCGGGAGAATCGCCGCCCGGGATATAGGGCGTCCCGGAGACCTGATTGATGAGCGTCATTAACGTTGCTAGTACAACCATGGGCAGGCACGCTAGCAATAGCATTCACAATGAATCAAAATTTGTGGCGCAAGTCATTCGCACCGCCGGCAATGGCGTTCGCCGCATCGATACCAATTCGATGACAAAGCAGCAAATTTCCGGACAGGAAATTCGCCGCGCCGGCCTACAAGCGCGGCCGCAACACCACGACGGGTATCTCGCGCTCGGTCCAACTCTGGTAGGTATCGAAATCTGCGTAGAGCTCGACCAGGCGCGGCCACAGGCGGCGTCGCTCCCGCGCGTCGGCGGTCACGGCGCGCACCGGCCGCCGCTCACCCCCGATTTGGGCGATCGTCTCGGGGCAGGCGACGAGATTGCGGTACCACTGCGGGTGAGTTGGCAGCCCCCCTTGGGAAGCGACCACCACCAGGTCCTGCCCGTCGCGCAGGTACAGCAGCGGGACAGTGAACAGCCTGCCCGATTTGCGGCCGCGGTGTTCCAGCAGCAGCGTCGGCACCGGTTTGCGAAAACCGGCGCCGATGCGCCACTTGCCCCCGATGCGGCCGTTCGTCTTGCGGTACACCCACACTTGCGCCCGGCTCATGTGACTCAAAATGACCGGCAGTAGCGGGGAGTCCAACTGCCGGGGCCGCTTGGGTGCGGCCATCACGGCGCACCGGCGCACTGCAGCGCCACGCCAAGTTCTTGGCCGAACACCTTGATCATGTGCTGGACGCCAATCTCGTTGCGGCCGATGATCATGTGGTCGTGCTGCCCGTGCCTGACGCCTTCGCCGCACTGAGGCAGCATCGCGAAGTCCTCGTCGCGGACGGCGGCATGCACCCCTTCGTAGATCGCGTCGTAGCCTGCCCTCAGGTCGTCGTTGGTCGCCGGGACTCGCCCCATCCAGCTGTGCCGGACCGTGCAGCGCGTCGGGTCACCCTCGGGCAATATGTCGATAATCTCCACGCCCACAGGGCTATTGGCGAGGATGAGATTCGGATACACCCAGTAGATCACCCCCATGTTCGCCGACGGTTCGCGCGGCGCGGTGGGGTCGGTCTCCACATTGGTGATCCAGTTGAACGGGAAGCCGATGCGGTGATGCTTGCCGAACTCGTCGTAGACCATCGTGTTGGCCAGCGTGTTCTGCCCGATGAGGCTCTGGCCATGGACGTAGGGAAAGTGGTATCCCTCGGCGAAGGCCTCCAGCGCGCCCTTCCATGACACCTCGGAGGTGAACTCCCGCTGCGTGTGGTACCCGTACGCCTCGTAGTTCCACAGCTTCAACTCGGCACCAAGGACGCCCAGGTGCGCGTCGAGGTCGATGGTCGCGTCGGCGGCCAACACCGCCCAGATGAAGCCATGACGCTCCTCCGAGGGGAGTTCGACCAACCCGTAGCCCTTGGTGTCCATGGAATCGAACCCGGCCTTGCCCGGAACCATGAACAGCTCGCCGGTGTTCCGGTATGTCCAGGCGTGATACGGACAGACGAATCGCGAGGCGTTGCCGGACCCGCACGCCGGCATCGCGCCGCGGTGGCGGCAGTAGTTGAGCAAGACGTGGCTGGCGCCGGCCCGGTCGCGGGTCACCAGCAGCGAATCGCCCAGCACCGAGCGGACCACGTAGTCGTTCTTGTGCGGCAGCTGCGCCGACGGGACGATGGCCAACGGCACCCTGCGCAGAATCTGCGACTCCTCGATCTCGGTGAGCTTCGGATCGCGGTAGTAGTGCAGCGGCACCCTCAGCTCACGCTCGGCCAGGTCCGTGGTGCCATCCAGCGCGTGGCGCAAGCCTCGCCGCGTCAAGTCCTCGTCGGTGCCAGGCACCGGACTGTTGGTCGTCGACAGCATCCCGGTCTCCTTCGTCGGCTCTGTCTGACCATACAGTCAACATGGTTTGTACTGTCAAGGGCTGGCCGCTTCGTGGGCGCTTTGTGCGACGATCACGCAATGCGGCGGCACGGCTGGGCCGGGAACATCCCGGCGGACGACGAGGAAGCAGTCGCTCGCATCATCGACACGGCGCGCACCGCCATCGACGAGCGCGGGACCGTGAGCGTGTCCGAGGTCGCCCAAACTCTCGGCGTGACCCGTCAGACCGTCTACCGCTACTTGCCGACCCATGAGGCGCTCCTGGGTGCCGCGGCCCTGTCGTCCGTCGACGGCTTCCTGGACCGGGTTGCCGTCCATTTGGGGTCAATCACCGACCCCACCCAAGCCGTCGTGGAAGGCATCGCTTACACGTATGAGCAAATCGCCCACGACAAGTACCTCAGCCTGGTGCTCCAGCCCGGCAAAGCCAGCGCCCTGACCGCCGGGGTGACCTCGGACATGGCGATCTCGTTCGGCAGGTCGATTTTGCAAAAATTCGAAGTCGATTGGGCCGCAGCGGGATTCGCCGACGAGCGGCTCGATGAGCTCGTCGAGGTCATGCTGCGCATGCTGCAGTCGCTCATCGTCGACCCCGGGCGCCCCGCACGCACGGGCAACGCACTGCGGAGCTTCCTCACGGACTGGATCGCGCCATCGGTGCGGGCGCACGCCGACATGCGTTAACGGATCGGTTCGTCCCGATGCCGCCTCGAATTCCCTTGGCGGCCGGTCAGAGTCCAAACTTGGCCCGGGCGTCGTCGGTGACCGGGGTGAACAGGTTGACGAGATTTCCATCGGGATCGCGGAACAACAGCGCGCGGTTGCCCCACGGCATGGTGGTCGGCTCGGTCACGACCTCGGCGAGGCGGTCGCGGAGCCGCTCGAATTCCGCGTCCACGTCCTCGACGATGAACTCCACGATCGCGCTCCGGTTGGCCGCCGGCTCGGCGGATCCGGCTCCGAACAGCGGCACAGTCTTGTCGCTGCCGATGGCCAGCGTGCCAACGGATGTCGGGATCTCGGCGAAGAGTTCGTTCCCCCACACCGCGGCGACCCCGGTGACCATCTCGTAGAAATCGACCAGCCGATTGACGTCAGCGGTGATGATGCGGGTCGAGACGAACTTCATGGAACCTCCCGGGTGCCTGGTGCGCAGTGATTGCCGCCAGGCATGTTAGGCAACACCTCCGACAAACCGCACGACTCATTCGGCCGAGCACGCTTCGGCCGACGCGCTAAGCCGGGGTCCAGATTCCGTTGTTCCAGAACCCCCAGACGTTGACGGTCGGGTTCCACATCAGCTGGGCCCCGGGCGCCCACGGCGGTGGGGGTGGCTGCGGCGGCGCCCACCCCGGCGGGGGCCCCCAGGGACCCCAGCCGGCCGGGCCGCCCTGGTTGGCCGGACCTTGCCAGTCGTGGCAGGCATTCCAGTTCCAGTTGTAGGCCTTGCCCCAGCCCGGGTCCCACGGGTCACCCGGGCACCAGTGATTGCCGGACGCGGGGGCCGGGGCGGCGTGGGCCCCGGGGTCGAGACCGCCATTCAGCCCCAACGCGGCCAATGCCAACCCGCCGCCCACCAGCGCGCTCACAAACCGCCGAACCCACGACCTCGCCCGCTTTGCAGTTGCCATCTGCCCAGGATTTCCCCTGGACACGAATCCGCGCAAGCAGTGCTCCCCATTCGGGTTCGGCGAAGGCGCGACGCGATCCCCTTCAGTCAGGGTGGGCAGCAAACCCATTTCCTGGCCTGTATTTTCCGGGAAGATGATCGTATCGTGCTGCCGGAGGGGCTACCCGGTTAGGAACGCTGATGAAGACGATCTTCGTGACGACCGTCGCGCTGGGCATCGTGGCGATCCCGCTCGCAGCGCCGGCGTCAGCCGACCCGGTGGTGGCCGACCAGATGGTCGGTGGGATGTACAACGTCCACTTCAATGATGGAAGTCTCGACGACCTGACATTCAAGGCCACGCCGTGCGGTATCGGCTGCGCCCAAGTCAGCTTTTCCAACACCTCCGGCCAGGCCCAGTTCTACGCCGATCTGTGGCACGCGAGCTTTCCGCCGAATCCTGCGGCGTGGCGCTGTAACGACGGGTCGGTGCACCGGGGCTTCGACGAATGGACCTGGGACCCCGCCACGGGAATTGGCACGAGGGTTGTCGTCCGCACCGAGGCCGCCTGCGGATATACGGACCACAGCAGCATTCCCATCGCGCACCGTTTCACCTTGACCCGGCTGAGTGGCGATTCGGGGCAGCCCGGAATTCTTGCTCCCGCCGTCGCCTAGCGGGGCCCCACGGCGTCACCGTCCCCTGCGGGGCGGGATCACTCGTCGTCGCGGCGTTCGCTGGCGGCCATCTCACGCCGAATCTCGGCCTGCTCGCGCGCATTTTGGGCGTCCGCCAGGCGACCATCGGCGGCCAGGCGCTCGTCGCGGTCGGCTTGGCGCCGTAGTCGCTCGAGTTCACGCTCCGCAGCCGAGCCCTCGCGTTGGTCCGCCCGCCGCTCCCGTTCGTCGGCGGCCTGGTCCCGTCCGCCGGCGACCCGGTCACGCTCGTCCGCCGACCGATCGCGTTCGTCGGCGACCCGATCCCGCTCGTCGGCCCGCCACTCGCGCGCCAAGACCTCGGCCTCGCGCCGCGCGAGCAGCTGCTCGCGCTCATCGAGCGCGGCCCGGGAATCGGACTCGCCAGGCGGTGTCGGCATCGTTCCTCTCCGGCCAATGATCTCCCCCGTCAACCGTCGCTCCGGTTGGGGGGAATTTCAAGGGCCGACGGACCCCGATGCCGAGAGGTGCGAAGCCGCCGGCGATCCGGAAAGCGCGCGACGCGCCTTACCGCGTCGGCTTGGTGGTGGCCCCGTGCCGGAACTCCACCACGTCGCCGTCGGCCATGACGTAGTCCTTGCCCTCCATGCGGACCTTGCCTGCGGCCTTCGCCGCGGCCATGGATCCGGCGGCGATCAGGTCGTCGTAGGACACGATCTCGGCCTTGATGAAGCCCTTCTCGAAGTCGCTGTGGATCACCCCGGCCGCCTTGGGCGCGGTGTC
The DNA here is from genome assembly GCF_900157385.1 of Mycobacterium terramassiliense. Taxonomy (GTDB): domain Bacteria; phylum Actinomycetota; class Actinomycetes; order Mycobacteriales; family Mycobacteriaceae; genus Mycobacterium; species Mycobacterium terramassiliense. The sequence goes on along the minus strand of NZ_LT717701.1, from coordinate 1,764,657 downwards.
GCCTTGATGAATCACCCACGCCCGGGACTCTTTTGGCCCGGCCGTCAGGAAGGTCTGCAGCTTCAGCGTGTGAAAGCCCGCCCGCGCCAGCGCGTCGAGGCCGCGCTCGGTCTGACCGATCGACTCCAACAGCTCGGCCGCCGACTCGTCGTCAAGCTCGGATAACTCGGATTCGATGGCCGCGTCCAGGAACACCGCGTCGGCCGGTGCGACGAGCTGGCGCAGCGCCGCGACCCGCGCGGCGTCGGTGAGCACCGCCTCGTCGGCGTTGAAGACGTAGAGGAAAGGTTTGGTGGTCAGCAGGTTCAGCTCGCGCAGCGAGGAGACGTCGGTGCCCGCGGCAAACAGCGTCGTGCCGCCGTCCAGCACCGCCTGCGCGGCGACGGCGGCGTCGTGGACGGGTTTGCGCTCCTTGCTGGTGCGCGCCTCCTTCTCCAGCCTCGGCAGCGCACGCTCGAGCGTTTGCAGGTCGGCCAGGATCAACTCGGTTTCGACGACCTCGATGTCGGATTTCGGATCGACCTCTCCCGCCACATGCGTCACATCGTCATCGGAAAAGACCCGCACCACCTGGCAGATGGCGTCGCATTCGCGGATGTGCGCCAGGAACTTGTTGCCCAGCCCGGCCCCCTCGGACGCGCCCTTGACCAGGCCGGCGATGTCGACGAACGTAACCGGCGCCGGGACGATGCGCTCGGAGCCGAACAGCTCCGCCAGCTTGTCCAGCCGCGGGTCCGGCAGCGAAACCACGCCCTCGTTGGGCTCGATCGTCGCGAACGGATAGTTCGCCGCCACCACATTATTCCTGGTCAGCGCGTTGAACAGCGTCGACTTGCCGACGTTCGGCAGGCCCACGATTCCCAGGCTGAGGCTCACGGGGATTCAAGTGTAGGGCGCGGTGGGGCGGGGCGTTCATGCGTGTGCGACACCGTGGCACGCCAGCGGTCCCTAACAAGGTCTTTACCGGCGTTTCGGCCCATTCCCGGTACGGTCTACATGTGCCAAAACAGCGGGCGAGATCGGCGGTCGAGGCTGGCCACCGGTCGATCCACCCCAACATCCCAGGCGTGCCGTGGTGGGCGGCCCTGGTCATCGCCGTGACCGCTACGGCCGTCGGTTATGCGATCGACGCCGGTCACAAGGACTTGACCCACGTCTTCGCGGGCTTCTATATCGCCGGCTGCGTGGCCGCGGTGCTGGTCGTGCGGCAAGACGGCGTGTTCACCGCGATCATTCAGCCCCCGCTGATTCTTTTCTGCGCGGTGCCGGGCGCCTACTGGATGTTCCATGGACGCAAAACCGGCAACCTGAAAGACCTCCTGATCAACTGCGGCTATCCGCTCATCGAGCGTTTTCCGCTGATGCTGGGCACCGCGGGCGCCGTGCTGCTCATCGGCCTGGCGCGGTGGTATTTCGGCAAGTCGCAGCCGGCGGCCACCGAATCCACGGACGACGCCGCGGCCGCGGCGACACGAAGCTCCTTCGTCGGCGCCCTTGGCGCGAAGTTGAATTCGCTTCTTGGCCTCGGTGATAGCGAGGATGCGGAGGAGGCGGAGCCCGGCGGCTCGAAGCGGACCCGCCCGCCCGGCCGCTCGCCGAAGGCCGCTTCGAGGACCGGCCGCACGACGCGCGGCGATCGGCCCGAGCGTCCCGGCCGCGCGCACTCCCGGCATGCCCGACCCGGGCTGGACGACGAACGCGATCCCAGGGACGCCCGCGACGAGCGGCCGCGGCGCCGCCGCGGCCGCTCGTCGCGAGCCGCGCACCCGCCGCAATCCCTACGACCGGCCTTACGAACGCCCGGCGCCCCGCGGCAGCCGCTTCGACAGCCACGACGCCTACGAGCCGTACGAGCCGCGCCGGCGCCGCGCCACCCCCACCGGGAATGGCTCCAACCCCACGCACCACCCGATCTCACAGGTGCGGTACCGCGATTCGGGCCCGGCCGAAGATCCCGGGCCCGCGCGGCGCCGCCGCGCCCCCCGCGGGTTTCCCGCGGAGTCCTGGGAGTACGAAGGCTAGCGGGCCGACCGGATTTCGCGGGGCAGCGCGAACACCAGGGTTTCCTGGGCCGTCGTCACCGGCTGCACCACCTCGAAGCCGCATTCGGCCAGGCGCTCCAGCACACCCCGCACCAGCACCTCGGGGACCGACGCGCCGGAGGTGACGCCCACCGTCGTGACGCCCTCCAACCACGCCGGGTCGATGTCGTCGGCCCAGTCGACCAGGTGGGCGGCGGCGGCTCCACCGCCGAGCGCCACCTCGACCAACCGCACCGAATTCGACGAGTTGCGGGATCCGACGACGATCACCAGCTCGCATTCCGGCGCCATCGCCTTCACCGCGACCTGCCGGTTCTGGGTCGCGTAGCAAATGTCGTCGCTGGGCGGGTCCTGCAGATTCGGGAAACGCTGCCGCAGCCGCTCGACGATTTCCATCGTCTCGTCGACCGAAAGCGTGGTCTGCGACAGCCAGACCACCTTGTTCTCGTCGCGGACCGTCACCTTTGCGACCGCGGCGACCCCGTCGACCAGCTGCACGTGCTCGGGCGCCTCTCCCGCGGTCCCGATGACTTCCTCGTGACCCTCGTGCCCGATCAGCAGGATGTCGTAGTCGTCCCTGGCGAACCGCTTGGCTTCGTTGTGCACCTTGGTCACCAGGGGGCAGGTGGCGTCGATGGTGTGCAGGTTGCGTTCGGCGGCTGCGGCGTAGACGGTCGGCGCGACGCCGTGCGCGGAGAACACCACGATGGCCCCCTCGGGGACCTCGTCGGTCTCCTGGACGAAGACGGCCCCGGCCTTTTCCAGCGTGTCGACCACGTGCCGGTTGTGCACGATCTCGTGGCGCACGTAGACGGGGGCGCCGTGCTTTTCCAGGGCGCGCTCCACCGTCTCGACGGCCCGGTCCACCCCCGCGCAGTAGCCACGCGGCTCCGCCAGGAGCACCCTCCTGCGGGCTGGGTCGTTGGCTACCGAGCTGGCTGCGCCGGGAATTCCCATGTCAACAGTCGGCGGCATGACACTGAGGGTACCGGCCGGCGGCGGGCTTGGAGTTGGCCGCAGGTTAAGGCAGTCTTGGACGCATGGCTACTGCACCGTATGGAGTTCGGCTGATAGTCGGCGCGGCGACGGTCGCCGTCGAGGAGACGATGAAGCTGCCGAAGACGATCCTGATGTATCCCATGACGGTTGTCAGCACCGCGGCTCACCTGGTGATGCGGTTTCAGCAAAACCTGGCCGAGCTGGTGATCAAGGGCGACAGCACCCTGGAGTCGATCTTTCCGCCCAGGGACGAGAAGCCGGAGTGGGCGACCTTCGACGAAGACGTCCCCGATGACGCGATCGACGGGGCCAGTGCCGCCGCGCCGGAAGGCGGCGACGGCGAGCGCAGGGCCGAGGGACGATTCGCGCTGTACTCGGTCGCCGAAGCGCACGAGGACGCCAGCGCACTCGTCAAACCTTCCCGGCAATCCAAGGCCGCGGCCGCGAAGACGGCTGCGCCCGAACCGGCGGTGGTGGCCGAACTCAATTACGCGAGCCTGACGCTGGCCCAACTGCGGGCCCGGCTGCAGTCGTTGAGCGTCGACGAACTCGAGGCGTTGCTGGCCTACGAGCAGGCCACCAAGGCCCGCGCTCCGTTCCAGACGCTGCTCGCCAACAGGATCACCCGCGCGAACGCGAAGTGACCCGAACTGATCCCGGCGCGAACTCCGCGGAGAACCCGTTTCCGGTGCGCGCGGTGGCGATTCGGGTCGCGGGCTGGATCGACCGGCTGGGCACCGTCTGGGTCGAGGGCCAGCTGGCCCAGATCACGATGCGGCCCGACGCCAAGACGGTGTTCATGGTGCTGCGGGACCCGGCCGCGGACATGTCGCTGACCGTGACGTGTTCGCGCGACCTGGTGGCCCACGCGCCGGTGAAACTCGACGAGGGCACCCAGGTGGTGGTCTGCGGCAAACCCTCGTTCTACACCGGGCGGGGCACGTTCTCGTTGCGGCTCAGCGAGATTCGCGCCGTCGGCGTCGGCGAGCTGCTGGCGCGCATCGACCGCCTGCGCCGCCTGCTGGATGCCGAGGGTCTGTTCGATCCGCGGCTCAAGCGGCCAATCCCCTTCCTGCCCAACACGATCGGGCTGATCACCGGGCGGGCCAGCGCCGCCGAACACGACGTGACGACGGTGGCGGGCGCCCGCTGGCCCGCGGTTCGTTTCGCCGTGCGCAACACCGCCGTGCAGGGGCCCAACGCGGTCGCGCAGATCGTCGAGGCGCTGCGTGAACTCGACCGCGACCCCGAGGTCGATGTGATCGTGCTGGCCCGCGGCGGCGGAAGCGTCGAGGACCTGCTGCCGTTCTCCGACGAAACCCTGTGCCGCGCAATCGCGGCGTGCCGCACCCCCGTCATCAGCGCGGTGGGCCACGAACCCGACAACCCGCTGTGCGATCTGGTCGCCGACCTGCGCGCCGCCACTCCCACCGACGCCGCCAAAAAGGTGGTGCCCGACACCGCCGCCGAGCAGCGGCTCATCGACGATTTGCGCCGGCGCAGCGCCCAGGCGCTGCGCAGCTGGGTGTCGCGCGAGCAGCGCGCCCTGACGCAGCTGCGCAGCCGGCCGGTGCTGGCCGAACCGCTGTCGGCCCTGAGCGCGCGGGCCGACGAAATCCACCGCGCGCGCTCGGCGGTGCGCCGCGACATCCGGCGGCTGGTCGCCGCGGAGACCGACCGCGTCGGCCACCTGAGCGCGCGGCTGGCCACGCTGGGCCCCGCGGCCACCTTGGCCCGCGGCTACGCCGTGGTGCAGGCGGTTCCCGATGCCGGACCGGCCACGGTGCTGCGCTCGGTCGACGACGCGCCCCCGGGCACGCGGCTGCGGGTACGGGTGGCCGACGGCGCCGTGGCGGCCGTGAGCGAGGGAGGCACCGATGGCCCCTAACGAGGAGCAGCCGATTACGCCCGTTAGTCAGCTTGGGTACGAAGCCTGCCGGGACGAGCTGATCGAAGTGGTGCGGCTGCTCGAGCAGGGCGGCTTGGACCTGGATGCGTCGCTGAAGCTATGGGAAAGAGGCGAGGAACTCGCGAAACGGTGCGAACAGCACTTAGCTGGCGCCCGTCAGCGGATCGAGGACGCGCTCGCGGCGGGCCAACCGGAAGAAGGCTGAGGGCCGGCCGTGTCGCGCAACCGGCCTCCGGAGCTTTGGAACAGGTTCCAGTTTTTCTCGGCTATGCTTCGCCAACTATGGGTGATGCATCACTGACAACCGAACTGGGCCGCGTTTTGGTCACCGGCGGCTCGGGATTTGTCGGCGCCAACCTGGTGACCACCTTGCTCGACCGCGGATACCAGGTGCGGTCCTTCGACCGCGCCCCCTTTCCGCTCCCCAAGCACCCCCACCTGGAGGTCCTGCAGGGCGACATCACCGACGCGGGCGTCTGCGCGGCGGCGGTGGACGGCATCGACACGGTCTTCCACACCGCCGCGCTCATCGAGCTGATGGGCGGGGCGTCGGTCAGCGACGAATACCGTCAGCGCAGCTTCGCCGTCAACGTCGGTGGCACCGAGAACCTGGTGCACGCGGGGCAGGCGGCCGGAGTGAAGCGGTTCGTCTACACCTCGTCCAACAGCGTGGTGATGGGCGGGCAGAACATCGCCGGCGGCGACGAGACGCTCCCCTACACCGACAGGTTCAACGACCTCTACACCGAGACCAAGGTGGTCGCCGAGCGATTCGTCCTGAGCCAGAACGGCGTCAGCGACATGCTGACGTGCGCGATCCGGCCCAGCGGCATCTGGGGCCGCGGCGACCAGACGATGTTTCGCAGGCTCTTCGAAAGCGTGATCGCCGGTCACGTCAAGGTGCTGATCGGCCGCAAGTCGGCCCGGCTGGATAACTCCTACGTGCACAACCTGATTCACGGATTCATCCTGGCGGCCCAGCACCTGGTGCCCGGCGGAACCGCGCCCGGTCAGGCGTACTTCATCAACGACGCCGACCCGATCAACATGTTCGAGTTCGCCCGGCCGGTGGTGGAGGCCTGCGGGGTGAACTGGCCGCGGGTGCGGGTCAACGGCCCACTGGTCCGCGCAGCGATGGCCGGCTGGCAGCGCATGCATTTCCGGTTCGGGATACCGGCGCCTTTGCTCGAGCCGCTGGCCGTCGAGCGGCTGTATCTGGACAACTACTTCTCGATCGACAAGGCGCGCCGCGACCTCGGCTATGAGCCGCTGTTCACCACCGACAAGGCGATGTCCGAATGCCTGCCGTACTACGTGGATCTGTTCCAGCAGATGAAAAGTAAGGCCGCGGCGGCGGGCGGGTAGCACCTTGCGCGTCGAAATCGACGTTAGCGCGCGACTCACTCGCGATTCTTCGCGGCAGCGTCAATCTCGATGACAAGCCGCCAGCACTAGCGGAAGCTCAGCGGAAGCTCACCATCTGGGTGCCCCACGCCGCGCGGATGGGTGCGTCGACGTCGTTGACGATCGCGTCGCGCTTGTCGATGAGCAGGCAGGCGCGATCGGCCTCCTGGTAGGGCGTCCAGTCCGGCTCACCGTCCGGGCCCTCGGGTTTGCCGTGGGTGGCGAAGTTGACCCACCTGGTGCGCACCCGTTTCGAGACCGCCTTGGCGGTCTTGGCGCCGCCGAGCTTGAGGGTCGGGTCCTTCGGCGCCCCGAGATTGCCCCAGATGTAAGGCAATTCGGTGGCATGGGCCGCGTTGACCAGCAGCAGCTTCAGTAACGGGGTCGAGTAGTCGAACCGGTACAGGTAAACCGGCGCCACGCTGCTGTGCCCCTCGGCCAGCCACACCGACGGCATCCGGAAGCCGACGTCGGTCGCGATGCTCAAAAACCTTGCCTTGCGCCGTAATCCGGAGTACGCCGACACGATCTGCTCCTGGCTGGGCAATTGCAGGTCGGGCTGTTCGGCGGCGATCTGGGTGAACATCGACGTGATCGCGTGCGGGGTGATCGGCATCAGCGGCGAGCGCATCAGCCGGAACAGCGCCGCCTCATGCTTGTTGGTGCCGATGATCAACGGAACCGGGTGCGAGCGACCCTCCTGCGCCACCTTGACCGGGTAGTCGTGCAGCAGGTCACCGTCGACGATCGGGACGAACGCGAGCGTGCCCGGATTGCGCACGGGCACTTCGTCGAACACCCGCTGCGACGCGGCCAGGATCGCCGCGATCGGGGCATCGGGCAACGTCGCGGGGTCGACTCCGAGCTTGTGGAGGAAGCTCACGGCGACGCGCTCGGCCCGGCCGCGATCGTAAACCGATGTGGCCGGCGAGCTTTGGGCGATCGCACCGGCGAACACGCCCTCGGCCGCGGGGGTGGCCAGCAGCGTCGTCACGATTCCCGCGCCGGCGGATTCGCCGAACAGCGTGACCCTTTGGGGATCACCCCCGAACGCCGCGATGTTGTCGCGCACCCAGTGCAACGCCGCCAGCACGTCGTGCAGCCCGATGTTCGAGTCGAAGCGGCGCCGCGCCGTGTTCAGGCACGACAGGTCGAGAAAGCCCAGCGCCCCAAGCCGATAGTTGACCGTCACCACGACAACGTCGCCGCCGGCGACCAGGCGCCGCGCGTCGTAGAGCGGCTGGCTGGCCGACCCCAGCACGTAGGCGCCGCCGTGCAGCCACACCATCACCGGTTTGCCGTCCCCGGGCGCGGTGGCTCCCGGGGCGAAGACGTTCAGGCTCAGGCAGTCTTCGCCCTGCGGCGCACCGAGATCCAGCGGCATGTTGGGAAAGGCGGGTTGCGGGCAGGCCGGGCCGTAGGACGTGGCGTCGGCGACCTCCGCCCAGCGCTTCGGGGGCTCCGGTCGCCGGAACCGCAGGTCGCCGACGGGCGGCGCGGCGTAGCGGATGCCCTTCCAGGTCCTGACCTCGCCGTCGTCAGCGCCCCGGACCGGGCCGTGGGTGGTTTCGACCACGCGGTAGTCGGTCGCCATGATCTCGAACTTCCTAACTGAGCCGCTCGGTGAGGAACTGAACTACCCGTTTGCGGGCCTCATAAGCGGGTTGCCCGTCGACTTCGCGGACCTCGTCGGTCAGCACCGAATGCGCGCCCTTGGCGAAGCCCCCCGCGTTGCCGGGACCCGAGTCGATCTCGATGACCTCGAACGCGTCGCCGAGCCGCGCCTTGAGCGTCGCGAACCGTTCCCGCGGCAAGACGGTGTCCTCGCTGAACCGCAGGCCCATCGCGCACAGGCCGTCGTTGGCGCAACGATCGGCGACGGTGGCCAGCTCGGCCTCGCTCAGCCCCGGGTCGGCGCGTCGCGTGCGACCCAACGGCAGCGGTACCGACGGCTGGGAAAGCACCGGGGCCAGCACGCTGTCGTCGACGGCGGCGGCCAGCGCGAAGCCGCCGGTGAAGCACTGACCGATGACGCCGACGCCCTTGCCCGGCGTCGACGCGTTGAGGTCACGGGCCAGGGCTCGCAAAAACAACGACACCGGCCGCTGCTTGTTGGTGGCGAACGCCGCGAATTCCCTTGCGACACAGGCCCGCGCGATCGAACCGAGGATGTAGGCACCCGTCTTCGGCTTGCCCGGCTCACCGAAGAGGGAGGGCATGGCGACGGTGAAGCCGTTGTCCACCAGGTGATTACCCAGGCCCAGCACACCGGGATGGATGCCGGGGATCTCGGGGATCAGCACCACCCCCGGGCCGGCGCCCTTGCGGTACACGTCGTGGGTGTAGCCGCCGCCGCTGAACGGCGCCACCGACCATCCGGACAGGTCTGCTTCGGGTGCGGTCACATGCCTTCCCTTCAACGTGCAGGTAGGGGCGGCTGCGATTGCGTCGCCGCCGCCAGCGTACGGAACTGATCGGCGCTACCGGCGCCGGTGATCGCGATCTGGGTGGCCCCGGCCGGAGCGGTGAGCCGGGTGGTCCACACCGGCTCGGCGTCGGCGTCGTTCTGGCCGGCACCCCGGTAGACGACCCAGGTGGTGCCGTCGACGTCGGCCGTCCCGGTCGGATAGGCCGACGCGCGGATCGAGCCGACGAGCCTGTCCTCCTCGGCGTTGCTCTGGGTCAGGCTCAGATACATACCCGTCGGGCTGATATAGCCCACGGTCGAGGTGGCCGCGTTGAGCCGCTGACCGGTCGAGGGGTCTTTGCGGCCGCCCTCGATACCGCCGCGGCCCCCGGAGTTGGCGTGCCAATCGCCGGGTAACCGGGGCAGCCGGATGGGGAATCCCAGCGTCTGGGCATCGGCCCGCAGGGCCCCGGCCGCGTCGTAGGCCGGGATCACCCCTTTGTTGGTCCCGACCGGCTGGAACGAACACATTCCCACCAGGCCGGCCAGCACGATGCACCCGATCACCAGCGGCACGAGCGACCACAACATGTCGCGACCGTCCTGCAGCAGCCTGGGCTTGGCCGGCCGGGGTGCCGGTGCCGGCTCGCCTACCTCGGCGTTCGGCTGCGGCTGCTCGGTCATCCCCCGAGTATCCCAGTTCCCGCAGACCGATCCCCTTCTGGGACAATCTCCAACCATGACAGCATCGCAGCCACGGTCGCGCGGCGAAGCGCCGGACCGCAACCTGGCCCTGGAACTGGTTCGCGTCACCGAGGCCGGCGCCATGGCTGCGGGCCGCTGGGTGGGCCGCGGCGACAAGGAGGGCGGCGACGGCGCGGCCGTCGACGCGATGCGCGAACTGGTCAACACGGTGTCGATGCGCGGCGTGGTGGTCATCGGCGAGGGCGAAAAGGACCACGCGCCGATGCTCTACAACGGCGAGGAGGTCGGCAACGGCGACGGCCCGGAGTGCGACTTCGCGGTCGACCCGATCGACGGCACCACGCTGATGAGCAAGGGCATGCCCAACGCCATTTCCGTGCTCGCGGTCGCCGACCGGGGCGCGATGTTCGACCCGTCGGCGGTGTTCTACATGAACAAGATCGCCGTCGGACCCGAGGCCGCCGACGTGCTCGACATCACCGCGCCGATCGCCGAGAACATCAAGGCCGTCGCGAAGGTGAAGGCGCTGTCGGTGCGCGACATGACGGTGTGCATCCTGGACCGGCCGCGGCACGCGCAGCTGATCGAGGACGTCCGCGCGACCGGGGCGCGCATCCGGCTGATCACCGACGGCGACGTCGCCGGCGCCATCTCGGCCTGCCGCTACCTGTCGGGCACCGACATGCTGGCCGGGATCGGCGGCACCCCGGAGGGCATCATCGCCGCGGCGGCCATCCGGTGCATGGGCGGCGCCATCCAGGCGCAGCTGGCCCCCAAGGATGACGAGGAGCGCCAGAAGGCGATCGACGCCGGCCACGACGTCGACCGGGTGCTGACCACCGAGGACCTGGTGTCCGGCGAGAACGTGTTCTTCTGCGCCACCGGTGTCACCAACGGCGACCTGCTCAAGGGCGTCCAGTACTACCCCGGCGGCTGCACCACCCAGTCGATCGTGATGCGGTCGAAGTCCGGAACCGTGCGCATGATCGAGGCCTACCACCGGCTGTCCAAGCTCAACGAGTACTCCGCGATCGACTTCACCGGCGACAGCTCTGCCGCCTATCCCCTGCCCTAGACCCGGAACCATGCCTTAAAGACAAGGACTGCAACCAATGGCCGATAGCGCCACCGATACCGAATACCGCATCGAGCACGACACCATGGGCGAGGTCCGGGTGCCCGCGAAAGCGTTGTGGCGCGCCCAAACCCAGCGCGCGGTCGAGAACTTCCCGATCTCGGGCCGGGGCCTGGAGCGCGCGCAGATCCGCGCGCTGGGCCTGCTCAAGGGCGCCTGCGCACAGGTGAACAAGGACCTGGGCCTGCTGGCGCCGGAGAAGGCGGACGCGATCATCGCCGCGGCGGCCGAGATCGCCGACGGCCAACACGACGACCAGTTCCCCATCGATGTGTTCCAAACCGGTTCGGGGACAAGCTCGAACATGAACACCAACGAGGTGATCGCGTCCATTGCGGCGGCCAACGGCGTGACGGTGCACCCCAACGACGACGTCAACATGTCCCAGTCGTCCAACGACACCTTCCCGACGGCCACGCACATCGCGGCGACCGAGGCCGCGGTGCGCCACCTCATCCCGGCGCTCGAGGTGCTGCACGAGGCGCTGGCGAGCAAGGCCCGCGAGTGGCACACGGTCGTCAAATCGGGTCGCACCCACCTGATGGACGCGGTTCCGGTGACCCTGGGCCAGGAGTTCAGCGGGTACGCCCGCCAGATCGAGGCCGGGATCGAGCGCGTCCGCGCGACGCTGCCGCGGCTCGGCGAGCTGGCCATCGGCGGCACCGCGGTGGGCACCGGGCTCAACGCTCCCGACGGGTTCGGGGCCAAGGTGGTCGAGACGCTGGTCGCCTCCACCGGTTTGGGTGAATTGCGCCCGGCGGCAAACTCTTTCGAGGCCCAAGCCGCCCGCGACGGGCTGGTCGAAGCCTCGGGCGCGCTGCGCACCATCGCGGTGTCCCTGACCAAGATCGCCAACGACATCCGCTGGATGGGGTCGGGGCCGCTGACCGGCCTGGCCGAGATTCAGCTGCCCGACCTGCAGCCGGGCAGCTCGATCATGCCGGGCAAGGTGAATCCCGTTCTGCCGGAGGCGGTCACGCAGGTCGCGGCGCAGGTGATCGGCAACGACGCCGCGATCGCCTGGGGCGGCGCCAGCGGCGCGTTCGAGCTCAACGTCTACATCCCGATGATGGCCCGCAACATCCTCGAGTCCTTCAAGTTGCTGACCAACGTCTCAAGGCTGTTCGCGGAGCGCTGCATCACCGGGCTGAAGGCGAACGTCGAGCACCTGCGCGAGCTGGCCGAATCGTCGCCGTCGATCGTGACGCCGCTGAATTCGGCGATCGGCTACGAGGAGGCCGCCGCGGTGGCCAAGCAAGCGCTCAAGGAGCGCAAGACGATTCGCCAGACCGTCATCGACCGCGGGCTGATCGGCGACAAGCTGTCGATCGAGGAGCTGGACCGCCGCCTCGATGTGTTGGCGATGGCCAAGGTGAAGGCGGAGGACTAGATGAGGGTGGTTCAGCGATGACGGCTCCCCCCGGCGGCCCCTACGGCCAGGATCCCTACGGGACCAATCCCTATGGGCAGGGCCCCTATTGGGGCGGACCGCCGCCGCAAGGCGGCGGCTACCCCCCGAGTGGCCCGCCGCCGGGCGCCCCGCCGCCGGGCGCCCCGCCGCAAGGCGGCTACCCGTACCCGCCGCCCGGCGGCCCGTACGGCAACCCCCCGGACGCCGCGAATCCGTATGCGGCGGGGCCGTATCCGCCCCAGCAGTTCCCCCCACCCGGTCAGCAGGGGCCGCCACCCGGCTGGCCGGGCGGCCCGTACCCGCCGGGGCCGCCGCCGGGCGGCCCGCGCTCCAAGGCGCCGTGGCTGATCGTCGCCGGTCTCGCGGTGCTGGCCGTCATCGCGCTGGTGGTGCTCTTGGTGGTCGGGCTCAACAGCGGAAACAAGCCGAACAAGGCCGCGCCGTCGACGGCCCCCTCGTCGACCAGCGCCCCGTCGTCGCAGCCGAACAATTCCCAGCAGACGGCGACGGGCTGCACGCCCAACGTGTCCGGCGGTGACAAGCCCGTCGGCGACACGGTCAGCGCGGGCAAGCTGTCGTTCCCGATCAGCGCGACACCCGGCTGGATGGGTTTTTCCGACGACCAGACCCCCAACCTCATCGGTGCCGTGGGAGTCGGGGCCGAGGTGCCCGGCGCCAGCCAGTGGATGATGCAGGCGGAGGTCGGCATCACCAACTTCGTGCCCAGCATGGACGTCGCCGCGCAGGCATCCAAGTTGATGAACTGCGTGGCCAACGGGCCCGGCTACGCCAACGCGACGCCCACGCTGGGGCCGACGAAGACGTCGTCGATCACGGTCGACGGGGTCAAGGCCGCACGAGTGGACGCCGACGTCACGATCGCCGATCCGGCACGCAACGTGAAGGGCGATTCGCTGGTCATCATCGCGGTCGACACCAAGCCGGTCACCATCTTTTTGGGCGCGACGCCCATCGGCGACACCGGTTCCGCCGGCATCATCAACGGGGCTGTCGCGGCTCTGAAGGTAAAGAAATAGCCGGCGCGGAGACGTGGGTGGCTTCGGAGCGCCCACGCAGCACGGTGGAATAGCACTCGGCCCAGTGCGCTCGCTCGGCATCATCGGCCCCGTCGATGGCCGCCGCCGAACACAGGATCCGCCGGTCGGAGGTCTTGGCGAGGTCGGCCAACCGCGCGGCCTCGTTGACCGCGTCACCGATTACCGTGTATTCATACCGGTTTTCGGCACCGACGTTACCGGCGAAGACGCGCCCCGCCGACACGCCGATCCCGAAGTCGACCACCGGTAACCGGCGCAGCTGGGTGCCCAGCGCGCGCGCCGTCGCCAGCGCCGCCGACGCCGGTTCGGCCGATCGCAGGGGCGCCCCGAAGACCGCCAGTGCGGCGTCGCCGGCGAATTTGTTGATCAGCCCCTGATGTTCGTCGACGGCGTCGACGACGATCCGGAAGAAGTCGTTGAGCACCTCGGCAACCTCTTGCGGCGGACGGCTTTCCGCGAGCTGCGTCGAACCCACCAGGTCGATGAAGAGAACGGCGGCGTCGACCACGTCCCCCGACAGGGAGGCGCCCTCCTGGATGGCGCGCTGCGCGACGTCGGTTCCGACGTGGCGCCCGAACAGGTCACGCAGCCGGTCTCGTTCGGCGAGCCCCGTGACCATCCGGTTGAAACCCGTTTGCAGGCGCCCGATTTGGGAGCGCTCGTAGGCGCCCACGTGGGTTCCGATGCGGCCGTGTTCGACCTCCGCCATCGCGTCGACGACCTCTCCGAGGGGATCGGCAATGGATCGCGAGGTCAGGATCATCGTCGGCAGCCCGAGGACCAGCGCCGCCAGCGACACCACCAGGATCGGCACGTCGAGTGCGGCGGACTTCTCGATCAGCCAGCCGTAGGAGCGCAGCACGACCAGGGTCGCGATCACCCCGATCGGCAGCGCGCTGCACAGGAACCACAGCAGCACCAGCCGCGCGAACACGCCCGGCACCGCCAGCCGTGGCTCTCCCCCCAGCGTGGCGGCGCCCATGATCGGGCGCAGGGTGCGTTGGGCGAGCAGCATCCCCGTCCCGGCGGCGGCCGGCGCGCCCAGCAGCACGCCCAGCAGAATGGGCAGCAGGATCTGCGCTCCGCCGGCCAGATTCAGCAGCGCGAAGACCGCCCCGGCGGCCCCCCAGGCGAGCACCAGGATCGCCGACTGGCGGCCCGGCATCTTCATCGTGGCTTCCCGCTGTTCGGGGGTCGGTTCCTCCCCGGCGACGTACCAGCGCAGCGTGGGGGCCAGGTTCACCGCCCCGGCCGCCGCGACGCCCGCGACGCCCACGGTGACGAGCACCAACATCAACACCGTGTTTTTCTGCGCGAAGTCCGTGTCGGCCGCGACGGACGTGTGCCCCCGCAGCGGAATCAAGATCGCGGCCGCGTCGACAAAGGCCAGGATGTAGGCCAGCGCCAGGTCGGTGGCATAGTCGATCGTCAACCTGCGCGCGGACTTTCGCCGCCCCGCCGCTGGAGCCCGAAGCCGGCCCGGCTTGATCACCTAAGCGCCGTTATTTGGGCCGCCCGAGTTCTGGCCCGGGATGTCGGTGATCGGGAAGTTGGGCATCGGCTTGGGCGAGGACGTGTTGGGCAAGGCGGGGATCTCGCTGGCCGGAATGTCGTGAAGTTGGTTGGCGGGCGGGCCGTTTTCCCGGCCGCCGTAGGTGCTGCCGGGTGCCCGCGGCCCGAGCAGTTCGGTGACCGTCACCAGGCGGTAGCCGTTGGCCTTGAGCACCGGGATGAACTGGTACACCAGGTCGACGGTGCTCGAGTAGGTGTCATGGAACAGCACCACCGACCCGGGCTTGATGTACGTCATCAGCATATAGCGCGTCGCGGCCGTGTTGGAGTCGTTGGCCCAGTCGAAAGGGATGACGTCCCAGAGGATTTCGGCCAGGCCGTACTTTCCCGCGGTCTGGCGCACCAAGTCGTCGGACAGCCCGCCGGCGGGACGCCACAGCGACGGGGCCCGGCCGGTCGCGGCCGTGATCGCGTCGTTGCTCCGGGAGAACTGGCCGGCGATGTCCTCGGGCGGGAGTGTGGTCATGTTGGGGTGTTCCCAGGTGTGGTTGCCGATCTCCATCCCCGCGTCGGCGATGCGCTTGGCGCCGGCCGGGTTGGCGGCCACCTTGTTGCCGATCAGGAAGAAGGTGGCCTTGGCGTCGGCGTCCTTGAGGACCTGCAGCAGCCGGTCGGTGTAGGGCCCCGGCCCGTCGTCGAACGTGAGCGCGATGCACTTGACCACCGAGCAGCTGAGGTTGTCGGCGCGCGTCACGTGGCCGGTCAGGCCGCCGATCAGCAGTACCGCGGCGGCCGCGACGGCGCCGAGAACGGTCCGCCAGTATCGCCAGGCCTGGCTGTCGGGTCGTTTCGGCACCCAGGAAGTTTACCTGGGGGCGGCCGTGCCACCTTGGCGTCGAGTGTGCACTGGGGGCTTTGAGTGTGCGTGTGGGGCGCGATTCGGGCGAATTTCGCGCCCGGCGTGCACACCCAAAGCCCTGGACGCACACTCAGTGCGGCCCGGCGATCTCCTCGAGCATCTCGGTGACCAGCGCGGCGATCGGCGACCGCTCGCTGCGCAGCAGGGTGATGTGGGCGAACAGCGGGTGCCCCTTGAGCTTCTCGATCACCGCCGCGACGCCGTCGTGGCGCCCGACGCGCAGGTTGTCGCGCTGGGCGATGTCGTGGGTCAGCACCACCCGGGAGCCCGTCCCCAACCGGGACAGCACGGTCAAAAGCACGTTGCGTTCCAGCGACTGCGCCTCGTCGACGATGACGAACGAGTCGTGCAGCGAGCGGCCCCGGATGTGGGTCAGCGGCAGCACCTCGAGCATGCCGCGGGACAGCACTTCCTCGAGCACCGCCGGGCTGGCCAGCCCCTCGAGGGTGTCGAAGACGGCCTGCGCCCACGGGCCCATCTTTTCGCTCTCGCTGCCGGGCAGGTAGCCCAGCTCCTGGCCGCCGACGGCATACAGCGGACGGAACACCACCACCTTGCGGTGGGTGCGCCGTTCGAGGACCGCCTCGAGGCCCGCGCACAGCGCCAGCGCCGACTTGCCGGTGCCGGCCTTGCCGCCCAGCGACACGATCCCCACCGACTCGTCAAGCAGCAGGTCGAGCGCCACGCGCTGTTCGGCGGAGCGGCCACGCAGCCCGAACACCTCGCGGTCGCCGCGGACCAGCTGCACGCGTTTGGCCGCGGTGACCCGGCCCAGCGCGTGCGAACTGCCGCCCAGCAGCCGAATTCCGGTGTGGCAGGGCAGATCCCGGGCCTCGGCGAGGTCGATCTCGCCGTCGGCGAACAGCGCGTCGATGTCCTCGGTGGCCGTCTCGATCTCGTGCATCCCCGACCACCCGGAGGCCACGACATCCTGCGCGTGGTATTCGTCGGCGCTCAGACCCACCGCCGCGGCCTTCACCCGAAGCGGAATATCCTTGCTGACCAACGTAACTCGTTTGCCCTCGGCGGCGAGGTTGGCGGCGCAGCTCAGGATCCGGGAGTCGTTGCTGTCGGTGCGAAAGCCCGCGGGCAGCACCGACGGGTCGGTGTGGTTCAGTTCAACATGAAGCGAGCCGCCTTGTGTCCCAACGGGAATCGGCTGATCCAGTCTTCCGTGCTCGAGCCGAAGATCATCGAACAGGCGCAACGCCTGACGGGCGAACCAGCCCAGTTCGTGGTGGTGGCGTTTGGCCTCCAGTTCGCTGATCACCACCAGCGGCACCACCACTTCGTGTTCGGCGAACCGGCTGCACGCCCACGGGTCGGACAGCAGCACGGAGGTGTCGAGCACATAGGTCCGGAGATCGGTCACGAAGCGCTCCTCGAGCGGGAAAGCCCGCGCGGACCCGCACAGGCATGTCGGCGGGAGCCGCAGCACCAGGACCGGGGCCGGTCCTGCCCTTGTCGTGACGGGAGGTGCCGCCCTGGCAGCAAAGCATGTCGCTGGCCATCGAGAACGACGCTACTCTTGTGGCCGCTCGGCCGCCGGGCAGGCGCGCCGAGACCGACACGGCGGCACCAAAAACCGGCCGCGGCGGCCGCGGCCGGTTTGGGTGAAGATCAGACCTATTGGAACTTAACCGGCGCTGAATTGCTTGAGCGCCGGTTCGTCGGCCACACCCCAGTCGGCGATGCGGTCGGAGATCGCCTGGCGCAGATCCTCGGGGGTGAAGATGCCCGCGTCGGCGACGTTTCGCACCTTGTCTTGGTAGGAGTCGATGTCGGCGCCCACGGCCTGCAGCTGTGCCGCCCGCGCGGCGATGGCCGCGATCGTCTCGTCACGGGTGTACTCGAGGCAGTGCGCGACGAGGCTGGCGAACATGTGCTCGTGGCGCTCCTCGTCCCTGCGGATCCGGTCGATGAGGCCGGCCAGGATGGGCTCCTCGATCTTGGCGGCCAGGTTGCGGCAGAACACGGCGTGGGTGCGCTCGGTGAAGGCCATGTAGACGAGGGTCTCGACCTGGGTGTAGGTGTCGGCGCGGTAGCCCTTCATCACGTACTGGACGCGGGCCTCTTCGTTGGCGGTGGGGTCGACCTCGCGGGTCACCACCAGGTACTCCCGCAGCGCGATCGCGTGCAGGTGCTCCTCGGCGGTCCACCGGCCCAGCCAGCGGCCCCACCAATCCTCGAGGATGAAGTGCTCGACGAGCTCGCGGTGATGGCCGGCGAGGTTGTCCTTGAGCAGCAGCAGGATCTCGCAGGCGTCCGTGATGGTCCGGGGCAGGGTCGCCTGGGACGGGTCCCAGTCGCGTCCGCCCAGGAACGCGAAGTTCTCGCCCTGCTCGAACGGAACGTAGTCGTGGGCGAACCAGAGGTCCTCGGTGTTGAGGTGGTTGTCCATGAGCCGCTCGACCACGGGCTCGAGCTCGAGGGTCAGCGCGTTAGGAACAGGTTTCTGTGCCATGCGGTTACTGTAACTCGTAGGTACAGGTGCTGTGAAATTGTTGGCGCGTGTTGTAGCCGATTGGTGACTTTCGTCCCTAATCGGGTCAGCGGTCGACCAGCGTCCAGCTCTCGAGTCCCTCGTAGAGCGGGAAATCCCTGGCCAGCCGCGTCACCCGGTCCCGCAGCGCCGACACGTCCGCGGAGGCGCCGGCCGCCAAAGCGGTGGCGATGATGTCGGCGACCTCGGCGAATTCGGAGTCCCCGAAGCCGCGGGTGGCCAGCGCCGGGGTGCCCACCCGCAGGCCCGACGTCACCATCGGCGGCCGCGGGTCGTTGGGGACGGCGTTGCGGTTGACGGTGATGCCGACCTCGTGCAGCAGGTCCTCGGCGGCCTTGCCGTCCAGCGGCGAGTCGCGCAGGTCGACCAGCACCAGGTGCACGTCGGTGCCGCCACTGACCACGGAGACACCGGCCTTGGCGACGTCGGCCGCCAGCAGCCGGTCGGCCACGATGCGCGCGCCGGACAGCGTGCGCTGCTGGCGGTCGGCGAACGCCGGGGTGGTGGCGATCTTGAGCGCGACCGCCTTCCCCGCGATGACGTGCATCAGCGGGCCGCCCTGCTGGCCGGGGAACACCGCCGAGTTGATGGCCTTGGCGTACTCCTGCTTACCCAGGATCATGCCGGAACGGGCGCCGCCGAGCGTCTTGTGCACGGTGGTGGAGACCACGTCGGCATGCGGCACCGGCGACGGGTGCAGGCCCACCGCGACCAGCCCGGCGAAGTGCGCCATGTCCACCCACAACTTGGCGTCGACCTCGTCGGCGATCGACCGGAACGCGGCGAAGTCGAGGATGCGGGGGTAGGCCGACCAGCCGGCGATGATCACCTTGGGGCGGAACTCGAGCGCCCTCGCCCGCACCGCGTCCATGTCGACCAGGTGGGTCTTGGGGTCCACGCCGTAGAAGCCGGCGTCGTAGAGCCTGCCGGAGAAGTTCAGCTTCATGCCGTGGGTGAGGTGGCCGCCGTTGGCCAGGTCCAGGCCGAGCAGGTGCTCGCCGGGAGACATCAGGGCGTGCAGCACCGCGGCGTTGGCCTGGGCACCCGAGTGCGGCTGGACGTTGGCGAACTCCGCGCCGAACAACGCCTTGGCCCGGTCCCGGGCGATGTTCTCCACGACGTCGACGTGCTCGCAGCCGCCGTAATAGCGCCGGCCCGGCAATCCCTCGGCGTACTTGTTGGTCAGGACGCTGCCCTGGGCCTGGAGCACCGAGCGGGGCACGAAGTTCTCCGAGGCGATCATTTCCAGGGTGTCGCGTTGCCGGTGCAGTTCCTTGTCGAGCAACTCGGCGATGTCGGGGTCGACCTCGGCGAGCGGGGCCGACATCACTGTGGAGGCAGTACGGGCGTCGGGTGCGGCAGTCACGGGCGCCAGTCTATCCAGGGTGGCTTTAGCCAGCCCAGCCGTCGGGCGCGCGTCCGCCCCTGCAACACTTGGCACCATGCCGCGGCTTAGCGAGCCGAGCCCGTATGTGGAGTTCGACCGGAAGCAATGGCGTGCGCTTCGTATGTCGACGCCGCTGGCCCTCACCGAAGAGGAACTCGTCGGCCTGCGCGGCCTCGGTGAGCAGATCGACCTGCTGGAGGTCGAAGAGGTTTACCTGCCGCTGGCCCGGCTGATCCACCTTCAGGTCGCCGCCCGCCAGCGGCTGTTCGCCGCCACCGCGGAGTTCCTCGGCGAACCGCAACAAAACCCGGACCGGCCGGTGCCGTTCGTCATCGGCGTGGCCGGCAGCGTCGCCGTCGGCAAATCGACCACCGCCCGCGTGCTGCAGGCGCTGCTGGCCCGCTGGGATCCCCACCCCCGGGTGGACCTGGTGACCACCGACGGCTTCCTCTATCCGAACGCGGAGCTGGATCGGCGAAACTTGATGCACCGCAAGGGTTTTCCGGAAAGCTACAACCGCCGGGCGCTGATGCGGTTCGTGACGTCGGTCAAATCCGGCGCGGATTACGTCTGCGCGCCGGTGTACTCGCACCTGAAGTACGACATCATCCCCGGCGCCAAGCACGTCGTCCGCCATCCCGACATCCTGATCCTGGAGGGCCTCAACGTCCTGCAGACCGGCCCGACGCTGATGGTGTCGGACCTGTTCGACTTCTCGCTATATGTGGACGCCCGGATCGAGGACATCGAGCAGTGGTATGTGTCCCGGTTCCTGTCGCTGCGCGGCACGGCGTTCGCCGACCCGGAATCGCACTTCCACCACTACTCGGCCCTCAACGACACCAAGGCCGTCGCCGCCGCGCGGGAGATCTGGCGCTCGATCAACCGGCCCAACCTGGTCGAGAACATCCTGCCGACCCGTCCGCGCGCCACCCTGGTGTTGCGCAAGGACGCCGACCACTCCATCAACCGGCTGCGGCTGCGCAAGCTGTAGCTACGTCGCCAGGCGGCGCACACCCAGGTACTGCAAACCGGCGAACGCCGCGGTGTAGACGCCCGTGGCCAGCGTCGCGGCCACCCCGGTGGCCGTCATTGGCAAGGCCTCGGCGGCCAGGATTGCGGCCAGCGTGAAGACGATGTTGGCCGCGACGATGCCGATCCCGACGCGCCGCAAGTTCGGCGCCGCCGCGAGGGTGAACACGGCGAGGCCCGCAAGCACGAAGAACGCGCCCACCGCGTACTCCTGGCCGGACGTCAGCCCCGTCAGCGACGAGATCTGGTCGGCGAAGAAGGCGACGCCCAAGCCGCACAGCCCCGTCAGCGTGGCATCGGCACGCATGGCGAAACGCAGCAGCGAGTCGGTCGAGTCGTATAGGGGTCGGGTGGGGAGACCGGAAACTGCGGTCATGTGATCACTCCTTGCGATGGCGGGGGGTCGAACTGGTTTGAGCGTGCCGCCAGAGCACTGCCATATCGACGCGTGGCGCTGCCAACTGCTGCCACGAGGAGAATGACCAGGGATTTCCACCGGCTATTCCCGCCCGGGACAATTAATTCCACACGTGTCTCAAACGGTGGGGTCGGTGGCGCGATCCGTCGGCGGGAGACTAGACCGCGATCGCCTCCACGACGCTGAACGGTGAAACCGTTTCCACCACCCGACTCAGCTCAAACCCGGCGCGCTCGAGCAGCCGACCGTATTCGTCCGCGGTGCGCTCACGCGAGGCGGCACTGACGAACATTTCCAGGTCCAGCCACTTGCCCGCGAACTCGCGGTTGTGTGCCGGAATCACGAGCTCGACGAGCAGCAGATGTTTGCCCGCGCCTGCCGACGCCCGCACGTTGGACAGGATGTGCACGGCCTGCTCGTCGGGCCAGTCGTGAATGACGTTCTTGAGAACGTACGCATCGCCGTCGGCCGGTATGTCGTCATCGAAGAAGGACCCCTCGGCGATCCGAACCCGGTCCAAGACCCGGTGTTTGCGCAGTTCGGCCGGGGCGTCGATGACGACATGAGGTTGGTCGAAGAGGATGCCGCGCGCCTGCGGCGCGGCGTTCAGCATCGCGGCAAGCAGCCGGCCACGGCCGCCCCCGACGTCGACGATGGTGGCGTAGGGACTGAAGTCGTACGCGGCGACGAGCGGTGCGATCGAGATTTCCGAGATGCCGGTCATGGCCTGGTTGAAGATTTCCTGCAATTCGGGCTGACCGGCCAGGTACTCGAACAGGGATCCGCCCCGCGTTTCGCAGGCGACGCACTCGCCGCGACGGAGACTTTCGCTCAGGTGACTCCAATGCTCACGATTCTCCGGCGAACCCATCCATCGGGCCCACGCCGCCAGGGATACCTCGGCGTCGCGGCGAAGAGGTTGCGACAGTGGGGTGAGGTCGTAGCGGCCGTCGCGGCGCTGGCGGAAGATCCCGCGCGAGATCAGGGCCCGCATCAGTCGGATCAGAGCCTCGCGGTCCGCGTCAACCGCCGTCGCAAGGTCCTCTGCCGACAGCGGCCCGTTCGCCAGTGCATCGGCAATGCCGAGGTCGGCGGCGGCCGTAATCGCCTGCGCAACCCAGGCGTTCATGACCATTTCCATCAGCGCGGCCGGCGCCGGGAAAGGTCCGGGCGTGGAGCCGGCTCAGAAAATGCCTGGCCAGTTCGACGACCCGGACGGCCTTTGCCGGCGGAATCTTGGTTGAAGCCATCGCTGCCCCTTGCGTCGGAATACCTTTCCGGAGCGTAACCTGCGGCGTTACCCCCGTCGCGCCAAGCTGACGCGCTCGCGCAGATCGGCGGCGATGAGTCGGGCGGCGGCGTTTTGCCAGTTGTGCAGGGAGCGCTGCGGGACCTCGGTGACCAGCCACTGCCACGCCTGCCGGGCGGTGGGGTCCAATCCGGCGGCGGTGGCGTTTTGCGCGTACGCGCGCACCCCGACGACGTAGGGGAAGTACAGCGCGTTGTAGTAACGCCACTCTTCGGTGGTGCCGAAATCGCCCGCGTTGCGGGGTTTGAGCCGGGCGATCCCGTCGGCGAGGACGGCCTTGAGCTCGTTGGCTCGCTCCAGCGGCTGATCGGGCGCGCCCCGCGCGGCCAGCCGCTCGTCGATCACGGGCAGCGCCGTCAGCGGGCTGGCGACCAGCTTGGTCAGGTCGGCGTAGTGGCCCAGCGCCCGGCGGGTGAGCCGGGCGAAGGTGTCGTCGTCGACGTCGACCAGCGGATCGGCCGAGCGCAGCGGCAGCGCCGCCCCGGTGTGGCGCAGCGCGGCGCGGTCGGCGCGCAGCGAGGGCGACCTGGAGAACGCCAGCCGGTCCAGCACCCCGGCCAGCGGATCGGCCAGCACCTGCACCGTGATCGCGATCGCCAGGGTGCTGAACATCAGCACGGTCAGCACCGTCTGCGTGGTGGGCTCGTGCCGGGTCACCGCGAGCCCGATCAGCGCCTGCCCGCCGAACAGCACGGCCACCGCCGACGAGCCCACGAACGAGCGCAGCATGTCGGCGCGCAACGCCTGGCCCTCGTCGAAGGCGTCCCACAGCGCCACCGCCACGCCGAGCGCCAGGACGTCGAAGCCCGTGGAGGCCAGGGCAAGCCGGCTGGGGACCAGACCGAGCGGAATGATCAGGATGGCGTTGGCCAGCGCGAAGAACAGGGTCGCCATGACCACCACGCCGGCGACCGGCGTCGGCTGGGCGCGCCGGCGCAGCGCGGCGAGCATCGCCCCCAGAGTCGATACCGAGATCACGGCCATCATCAGCACGTGACCCGGCCGCAGCGGGCCCTCGACGGTGCCGGCCATCATCGCCCCGAACAAAGTGAGCGCGGCGACACCCCCGATCAGCAGCAGCTCACCGGTGCGCACCCGCCAGTGATCGCCCGGCCGCGACAGCTCGATGAGCACCGCGAACCACGCCACGCTGGGGACCGCCACCAAATAGATCTCGAGCCGCCCGAGCAGCGCGAGATGCGGGGCGTCGACGGAGCGCACCGCGTCCAGCGCCACCACCAAAGCGAAGCCGCACAATCCCGCCGCCGCGAGTGCCAGCACCGGCTTCCGCGGATCGCGGGCGAGAAGGTACAACCCCAGCCATCCGCTCAGCGTGAACACGACAGCCGACAGCGCAGCCATGCACCTAGTCTGTCACGCGGTCCGAAACGTACCGACTCGCTTCGCCGCGCTTGCGATCGGCACGGCCCGATGCGTGCCGACCCGCCGCGCCCGGCTTCGCCGCGCTTGCGATCGGCACGGCCCGATGCGTGCCGACCCGCCGCGCCCGGCTTCGCCGCGCTTGCGATCGGCACGGGCTACTTGCCGTAGCGGCGATGCCGTTGGCTGTAGTCGCGCAGCGCGCGCAGGAAATCGACGCGGCGGAACGCGGGCCAGTGCGCCTCGGTGAACCACATCTCCGAGTAGGCGCTTTGCCACAGCAAGAATCCCGACAGCCGCTGCTCCCCCGACGTCCGGATCACCAGGTCGGGGTCGGGTTGCCCTGAGGTGTAAAGGTTTTCGGAGATGCCGTCGACCGTCACCGTGTCGATGAGCTCCTCGGCCGTGGCGCCATTAGCGAGTTCCTTGCTCAACAGCGCGCGCACCGCGTCGACGATCTCGCGGCGGCCGCCGTAGCCGACGGCGACGTTGACGTGGAAGGGCGCCTCGGCCGGGGTGGATTCCACCGCGTCGCGCAGGCGGCGGGCCGGCTCCTCACCGATCAGCGCGAGGTCCCCGACGGTGCGCACGCTCCAGCGGTTGGCCGGCGCGCAGATCGCCTCCACCACATCGGTGATGATCTCGATGAGCCCGGCCAGCTCGTCGGGATCGCGCTGCAGGTTCTCGGTGGAGAGCAGATACACGGTGGTCATTTCGATGCCGGCTTCTTGGCACCAGCGCAGCATCTCGGCGATCTTGACGGCGCCCATTCTGTAGCCGTAGCTGACGTCGTCGTAGCCCGCGTTGCGCGCCCACCGGCGGTTTCCATCGCACAGCACCGCGATGTGGCGGGGAAGTTCGGATTTGGAGGCCGCCAAACCCTGCCTCAGCCGCAGCTCGTAGACGCGGTACAACGGCTCCTTGAGCCGCGGCGGGATGATCTCCACGAAGCTCCACACTACTGTGACCGGCGCCAAATTCCGGCGTGCATTTCCGCGTCGTCACCGCACGTCCGGCAGCGTGCTGTGGCGATTCACGGCTACTGTTGGCGCAAAGGAGCGAACGGCAACACGACGCAATGCAGTCCCGAGGGAGTCATGAGTAGCCAGACCGACGCGCCGCACGAGACAGAAGCCATCGCGCCAGGTAATCCCGTCGAACAGCTCGTCGAGGGTGCCGCCGAGGCCATGTCCAAGCCGCGCATGCGCGGCTGGATCCACTTCTACTCCGCGTGGTTGGCGATTGTCTGCGGCGCGACCCTGGTGTCGGTGTCCTGGGCGGTGGCATCCACCCGCGCCGGCCTGACGACGTTCGCCTACGCCCTCGCCACGGTGGCGATGTTCGGCGTCAGCGCCACCTATCACCGCGTCAATTGGAAATCCGCCAAGAGCCGCACGCTGATGAAGCGGCTCGACCATTCGATGATCTTCCTGTTCATCGCGGGCAGCTACACACCGTTCGCGATGCTGGCCATGCCGCCCGCGGACGGGCGGGTGGTGTTGTGGATCGTGTGGGGCGGCGCCCTGGCGGGCGTCGCGCTGAAAGTGTGCTGGCCCTCGGCGCCGCGCTGGGTGGGCGTGCCGCTGTATCTGTTGCTGGGTTGGGTGGCGGTCTGGTACGCGCCGACGATCATTCACGTCGCCGGGGTGGCCGCGATGGTGCTGCTCGCCGTCGGCGGCGCGTTCTACAGCATCGGCGGCCTGCTCTACGGGCTGCGCTGGCCGGACCCGTGGCCGAAGACGTTCGGCTACCACGAGTTCTTCCATGCCTTCACCGCGATCGCGGCGATCCTGCACTACATCGCGATGTGGCTGGCGGTCTTCTACGTCGGCAATCCCGCCTGACGCCTGACGCTAGAGCTGCCGCACGTCGGCGGTCGACCAGTAGGCCTTCATCGCGGCGACCTTGCCCTGGGCATCGAAGACCATCACGTCGATCGGCTCGATCACCATCTTGTGCTCCCCCGCGGTCACCGTCAGCCGGAACTGGAAGGCCGCCTCATGGCCGGCCACGCGCAGCGTCACCAGCTCGCATTCGCGCTGCACGTCGCTGACCGCGGCGTAGAAACCGCGGATCGCCTGACGCCCGATGTGCACCTCGCCGCCGACCGGGTCCTCGACGGTCGCATCGTCGGCGTAGAGCTCGACGATGTCGTCGGCGCTGCCCTTGGCGACCAGCTCGATGTAGCGGTTGACGGTCTCGGTGATCGCTTGGACCCTGTCGGTGGCGTTCGGCATGGGACGCAGGGTAACCGCCGGACTACCGCTCCGAAACACCCAGGGCGCCCGCCAGTTCGGCCGCCCCGGTCACCGGCAGATCGCACACCCGACCGCGGCACACGTAGGCGGCATCGGCACCTCCCACCCGGCCCCGGCCGGCCAGCAGCGCCGAGGAGTCGGGTTCGCCGCCGACGACGATCGCCCCGCCGGGCGCCAGCCGGCGCGCGGCGGCCAGCAGCGCCGACCGGGACGGATCGCAGGCGACCGCGATCTGCAGCGGCCCGCGCACCGCGGCTTCGGCGACGACCAGCCAGTGACCGGCCGAGCGCGGCGCGCGCTCGAGCAGCACGGAGTGCGCGGCGAGCGAGTCGGCGACCGCCCGCAGGTACCGCTCGGCGCGTTCACCGTCGACCAGGTGCGCCGCGGTCAGCAGCGCCTCGGTGACCGACGACGCGCCCGACGGCGTGGCCCCGTCCATCGGGTCGCCGGGTCGCAGCATCAACTGCTCGGCGTCGTCGGCGGTGTCGAACCAGCGACCGGGCCGCTGCGGGTCGGCGAAACGGCGCAGGGCCGTGTCCAGCAGCTCGGTCGCCGCGCTCAGCCAGGGCTCCTCGGCGGTCAGCTGATACAGCGCGAGCAGGCCGGTGGCCAGCATCGCGTGGTCCTCGAGGATGCCGGGGCCGTCGCCGACCACCCCGCCCAGGCTGGCGCGCCGCAGCCGGCCGTCGACGACGTGGGTGTCCAGCAGCGCCGACGCGCAACGCCGAGCCGCTTGGGCCAGCGCGGGATCCTCCAGCGCCACGCTCGCCTCGGCCAGCGCCGTGATCGCCAGCCCGTTCCACGACGTGACGACCTTGTCGTCGCGCGCCGGCTGGGCCCGGGTGCGCCGCGCGGCCAGCAGCGCGGCCCGGACGCGTTCGGCCCGTGGCGGATCGTCCGGATCGGCGGGCAACTGCAGCACCGAGCTGCCGTGTTCGAACGTGCCGCTGGGGGTGACCGCGAAAACCTCTGCGGCCCAACGACCGTCGTCGACGCCTAGAACCTCGGTCAGCTGCGCCGGGGTCCAGACGTACGTCGAGCCCTCCCGCCCGTCGGCGTCGGCGTCCAGCGACGACGTGAACATGTCGGCCTCGCCCAGGTCGTCGATCAGAAACGCCGCGGTCTGGGCGGCGACGCGGCGGGCCAGCGGGTCTGCGGTGCGCCGGGCCCAGTGCGCGTACACCCGCAGCAGCAGCGCGTTGTCGTACAGCATCTTCTCGAAATGCGGTACCACCCAAGCATTGTCGACGCTGTAGCGGGCGAAGCCGCCCGCGAGTTGGTCGTAGATGCCGCCGCGGGCCATCGCGTTGCCCGTGCGCGCCACCGCCTGCAGCGCCGCCGCCGATCCGGTGCGCTCGTAGTTGCGCAGCAGGGCCTCGAGGATCGCCGACGGCGGGAACTTGGGGGCGCCGCCGAACCCGCCGCGCACCGTGTCCTGGTCGCCCAGCACGGAGGCGACCGCGTGATCACACAGCGCCGGCGCCACGTCCGGACCATCGCCGGGCAGCGCCGAAACCATCTTGCGCAGCTCGCCGGCGATGCGGTCCGACGCCTCCTCGACCTCCCCGCGGCGTTCCCGCCAGGTGCTGGAGACAGCCGAAAGAAGCTGCAGGAAGCCATCTTTCGGGTAGTACGTGCCGCAAAAGAAGGGCCGGCCGTCCGGCGTCAGGAAACACGTCATCGGCCAACCGCCCTGCCCGGTGAGCGCGACGGTGGCGTTCATATAGACCGCGTCGAGATCCGGCCGCTCCTCGCGGTCGACCTTGATGCAGACGAAACCCGCGTTCATCACCGCGGCCACCTCGTCGTCCTCGAACGATTCGTGGGCCATGACGTGGCACCAGTGGCAGGCGGCGTAGCCGATGGAAAGCAGGATCGGCACGTCGCGGGCGGCGGCCTCCGCCAGCGCCTCCGGCGTCCACTGCCGCCAGTGCACGGGGTTGTCGGCGTGCTGGCGCAGGTAGGGGCTGGTGGCCAGCCCAAGGGTGTTCGTTCCGGCGGAATCAGCCGGGCTCATCGCCGGGTCCTGGCGCCCGCGCGGATCCGTTCGGCTGCCCCCGCGGCGGGTCTTCGCCGACCGTGTCGGTGCCCTCGTCGGCGGCCTGGTCGGGTTCGGGATGTTCGGGGTCGAACGTTTTGGGAACCTTCTTCAGTTGCCGGTTCATCGACCGCAACAGGAACAGGATCGCGATCAGCAGCAGCACGACGACCAACAGGCCCACCGGGCTGGCCTTGCCGAAATCGGGGCCGTGGTTGTGCGGACCGTCCGCGATCACCCCGATCAGGTAGTGATTCACCCGTCACCCTCGATTCCGGCGAACAGGTCGTCCTCGGGGAATTTGACGGGGACGCGGGAGCGGGCCAGCTCGAATTCCTCGGTCGGCCATAGCCTTTGCTGCCATTCGATGGGTGCGGCGAAAAATTCGGCGTTCGGGTCGATCTGGGTGGCGTGCGCCCGCAAGGCGTCGTCGCGCTGGCTGAAGTACGCCGAGCATTCGACGCGCGTCGTCACCCGGGACTCGAACGGGTCGTGCTCGGGATCCCAATGCTTGAGCCACTTTTTGAACGGCCCCTCCTGGCCGCGCTTGACGAACTCGTCGTGCAGCAGCTGCATCCGTGCGCGCAGGAAGCCGTGGTTGTAGTACAGCTTGGACACCGTCCACGGCTCGCCGGCCTCCGGGAAGCGGGCGTAGTCGCCCGCCGCCTCGAACGCGCCCACCGAAACCTGGTGGCAGCGAATGTGATCGGGGTGGGGGTAGCCGCCGTTCTCGTCGTAGGTGGTCATCACGTGCGGCCGGAATTCGCGGATCACCCGCACCAGCGCCTCGACCGGTTCCTCGAGCGGCACCAGCGCGAAGCAGCCGTCGGGCAGCGGGGGCGGCGGGTCGCCCTGGGGCAGGCCGGAGTCGACGAAACCCAGCCACGTGTGCTCCACGCCGAGGATCTCCGCCGCCTTCGCCATCTCGTCACGGCGGATCTCGGCCATGTGCTCCAGCACGTCGGGCAGGTCCATCGCCGGATTGAGAATCTCGCCGCGCTCGCCGCCGGTCAGCGTCACCACCAGCACACGGTGACCCTCGTCGGCGTAGCGGGCGAGTGTCGCCGCACCCTTGCTGGACTCGTCGTCGGGGTGGGCGTGCACCGCCATCAACCGCAGTTCGCTCACGTGCCCCCTAAAGTTCTCCGAGTCGATTCGCTGGTCGCCCCTGAAGGGCTACAAGAGCTAGAAGCGACCTTATAATTCCAGTTCCGATCGTTGCATCCTGTCGGCCGGTGTCCGGCAGCCCACTCACCCAGGCATACCCAGGCATGACCGAAACTCCCCTTCCGCGCCCCGAGACCCGCTACGGCCGGTCGCGGCTGTCGCGCGTCTCCCGCCGTCGCGTGGTCATCGGGCTGGCCGTGCTGGTGGTCGCGGCCGGCGTCGCCGTCGCGGTCGTCGGCTATCAGCGGCTCGGCACCGGCGACGTCGCGGGCACGCTGGCCGGCTACCAGGTGGTCGACAACGAGACCGCGTCGGTAACGATCAGCGTGACGAGATCCGACCCGTCGCGCCCGGTAGACTGCATCGTGCGGGTCAAGGCCAAAGACGGCAGTGAGACGGGCCGGCGGGAGGTGCTGGTCCCGCCCTCCGAGGCGGCCACGGTGCAGGTGACCACCACGGTGAAATCCTCCCAGCCGCCGGTGATGGCCGACATCTACGGCTGCGGCACCGACGTGCCCGGCTACCTGCGAGCCTCCTGACCGCACGACAAACGCGAACGGTGAATATCGAGTCATCAACTGTTTGCGCGGTGGTAACATGGGTGAATGCACGGTTCCTGCTGGGACCGTGTATTGCTGCATTAATGGCCGTGAGAACGGAGCGGCGGTAGCCCCAAGCAGCGGGGTTCACAGGCTTACGCGGTTACGCGGAACATACAGATACGAGGAGCACGACAAGATGACGGATACTCAGGTGACCTGGCTGACTCAGGAATCACATGACCGACTGAAGGCCGAGCTCGACCAGTTGATCGCGAATCGTCCGATTATCGCCGCGGAAATCAACGACCGCCGCGAGGAGGGTGACCTCCGGGAGAACGGCGGCTATCACGCCGCCCGCGAAGAGCAGGGCCAGCAGGAGGCCCGCATCCGCCAGCTGCAGGACCTGCTCAACAACGCCAAGGTCGGCGAAGCGCCCAAGCAGTCCGGCGTCGCGCTGCCCGGCTCGGTGGTCAAGGTCTACTACAACGGCGACAAGTCCGACAGCGAGACGTTTCTGATCGCCACCCGCCAGGAGGGCGTCAACGAGGGCAAGCTCGAGGTCTACTCGCCGAACTCACCGCTGGGCGGCGCCCTGATCGACGCCAAGGTGGGCGAGACCCGCAGCTACACCGTGCCCAACGGCAACACCGTCGAGGTCACGCTGGTCAGCGCGGAGCCGTACCACTCCTGAGTTGGCGTGAGGCGGGGCACCTCCCGCTTGCGAGCCGTATCAGGCCAGCGCCTGTTCCAGGTCGGCGAGCAGGTCGGCGACATCCTCGATGCCCACGGAAAGCCGCACCAGGTCGTCCGGCACCTCCAGCTGCGAGCCGGCCGTCGACGCGTGCGTCATGGCGCTGGGCAGCTCGATCAGCGACTCCACCCCGCCCAGGGATTCGGCCAGGATGAACACCTCGGTGCGGGCACACAGGTCCTCGGCGGCTCGCCGGCCGCCCCGCATCCGCACCGAAACCATGCCGCCGAAGCCGCGCATCTGCCGCGCCGCGACCTCGTGCCCGGGGTGGCCGGGCAGGCCCGGGTACAGCACGGCGCTCACCGAAGGGTGTTCGGCGAGGAATCCCGCTACGGCCGAGGCGTTTTCGCTGTGCCGCTGCATCCGCAGCACCAGCGTCTTCAGGCCGCGCATCGTCAGGTAGGCGTCGAACGGACCGGGCACCGCGCCGGCCCCGTTCTGCAGGAACGCGAAGGCGTCGTCCAAGTTCTGGTCGTTGGTGATCAGCGCGCCGCCCACGACGTCGGAATGGCCGCCGATGTATTTGGTGGTCGAGTGCAGCACGACGTCGGCGCCCAGCGTCAGCGGCTGCTGCAGCGCGGGCGACGCGAAAGTGTTGTCCACCAACACCTTCGCGGAGCTCTGCTTGCCGATGTCGGAGATGGCCGAGATGTCGGCGATGGTCAGCAGCGGATTGGTCGGCGTCTCCACCCAGACCAGCCGGGTCTGCGGGGTGATCGCGGCGCGGACGGCGTCCAGGTCGGACAGCGCCACCGGCGTGTACTTGACGTTCCACATGGTGAAGACCTTGTCGATCAGCCGGAACGTGCCGCCGTACGCGTCGTTGGGGATGACGACGTGGTCGCCGGGCCGCAGCATCGCCCGCAGCGCGCAGTCGGTGGCGGCCATCCCGGAACTGAACGCCCGCCCGAAGGCGCCCTCTTCGACCGCGGCCAGCGAGGCCTCCAGCGCCGCGCGCGTCGGGTTGCCGGTGCGCGCGTACTCGAAGCCGCCGCGCAGGCCGCCGACACCGTCTTGGGCGAACGTGCTGCTCGCGTAGATCGGGGCGTTCACCGCCCCGGTCGCCGGATCCGGCCGATAACCGGCGTGAATGGCTTTGGTGGCCAGCCCTTGGAACCGGTGGTGCCGGCTACGGTCCTCGCTCATCGAGGATCAGCCTAGTGCCACCCTCCGGCGGCCCCATGCCGACCGAATGCCGCCCCCGATCAGGCTTGTTCGATCGGCAGGCACACCGTCGTCATGATCTTGTCCGCCAACGTTTGCCGCTTGGCGTCCCAGAGCGGAAACAGGTAACCGATGTAGCAGATGACCTGGTCGACGAAGTGCGCGAGCTGGCGCACGACGGACATCCCGAAGCCGATCGGCTGGCCGGTGACCTCGCTGACCACCTTGAACTTCATCACGGACTTGCCGATGCTCGAGCCGGTGGTGCCCTGGCGGTAGCCGTAGTTCCAGACCAGGTACGCCAGCGCCAGCAGGACGGTCAGCCAATACAGGAGCATGCCGATGCCGCTGGGCTGGCTCACGCAGTACTGGTTGACGCTGTACTGGTTGATGTCGCTGACGCACGACTGTTGCGTCGTGAGGGCCTGGATGAGCACACCGATACCCACCAGGACGCCGGCCGGGATGTTGTCGATCAGGAACGCCAGCACCCGGGTCACCCACGGCGTGTAGGACTCCGGCGGCAGGGCGCGGATGGCCGGCCCGGGCGGTGGCGGCGCATAGCCGCCCGACGACGGGGGCGGGGGCGGGTAGGACCCCCCGCCGGGGGGCGGTGGCGGAGACGCCGGGCCGCGGTAGGACCCCCCGCCGGGGGGCGGTGGCGGAGACGCCGGGCCGCCGGGCCCAGGGGGTGGCTGATAAGGCTCGCCGGACGACGGTTGATCGGTCATGGACAACCCTCCACTGAGTTAGCTGAACCAGGCCGCATTACAGTACCTGAGGGCCGGGTCCGCGAAGCGGATTAAGCGAGAATTGCGCCACGGACACCCGGCGCTCCGCTAACGCCGGCCCGACGTCCCGCGGGGCGGCTCCGACAGGAATCCCAACAAGTCGTAGCGGGTGATCACGCCGACCGGTTTGCCTTCCTCCACCACCATCAGGGCGTCCCAGTCCCGCAACGCCTTGCCGGCCGCGCTGACCAACTCGCCGGCGCCGATCATCGGCAGCGGCGGGCTCATGTGCTGAGAGACGGCGTCGGCCAGCTTCGCCCGGCCCTCGAAGACGGCCGACAGTAGCTCGCGTTCGGACACGCTGCCGGCCACCTCGCCGGCCATCACGGGCGGCTCCGCGCCCACCACCGGCATCTGGGACACCCCGTACTCCCGCAGGATGCCGATGGCGTCGCGCACCGTCTCCGACGGATGGGTGTGCACCAGGTCGGGCAGCGCGCCCGATTTGCGGCGCAGCACGTCGCCCACGCTGAACTCCTCCGTCGAACCGTCGAGGCGGGCCCGCAGGAACCCGTACGACGACATCCAGGCGTCGTTGAAGATCTTGGACATGTATCCGCGCCCGCCGTCGGGCAACAGCACCACGACCAGCGCGTCGGGCCCGGCTTCCTCCGCGACGCGGATCGCGGCGACGACCGCCATCCCGCACGACCCGCCGACCAGCATCGCCTCCTCGCGGGCCAGCCGCCGCGTCATGTCGAAGGAGTCGGAGTCCGACACCGCGATGATCTCGTCGGGCACCGTGGGGTCGTACGCCGCCGGCCAGAAGTCCTCGCCGACGCCCTCGACCAGGTACGGCCGGCCGCTGCCGCCCGAATACACCGAGCCTTCGGGGTCGGCGCCGATGACGCGGACCCGGCCACCGGACACCTCCTTGAGGTAGCGGCCCGCGCCGGTGATCGTGCCGCCGGTCCCGATGCCGGCGACGAAATGGGTGACCTTGCCGTCGGTGTCGGCCCAGATCTCCGGGCCGGTGGTGGCGTGGTGGCTGGCCGGGCCTTCGGGGTTGGCGTACTGGTCGGGCTTCCAGGCGCCGTCGATTTCGGTGACGAGACGGTCGGAGACGCTGTAGTAGCTGTCCGGGTGGTCGGGCGGCACGGCCGTCGGGCACACCACCACCTCCGCGCCGTAGGCGAGCAGCACGTTGCGCTTGTCCTCGCTGACCTTGTCCGGGCAGACGAACACGCACTTGTACCCCCGGTGCTGGGCGACCAGCGCGAGGCCCACGCCGGTGTTGCCCGACGTGGGCTCGACGATCGTGCCCCCGGGCTTGAGCTGCCCGCTGGCCTCGGCGGCGTCGATCATCTTGACCGCGATCCGGTCCTTGGAGCTGCCGCCGGGGTTGAGGTATTCGACCTTGGCCGCCACCGTGCCGGCGCCGTCGGGGACGACCGAGTTCAGCCGAACCAGCGGCGTCCCACCGATGAGGTCACTGATGTGCTGCGCGATCCGCATGCGTTCATCGTGTCAGGCGGGTTCGGGCGGCGCACAACCGCTAGCCGGTGGCCTCGCGGATGTAGTCGCCGATCTGGCGCAGCGACCGGATCGCCTCGGGCACCAGCGGCGCGGCCAGCTGGAAGTCGTGGACCTGGCCGGGCCACACCCGCACCTCGGCCGGCACGCCGACCGCCGCCAGCCGGGATGCCGCCAGCCGCGCGTCGTGCAGCAAGACCTCGGATCCGGAAACGTGGATCAGGGTCCGGGGCAGGCCGGGCTTGATGTGTTCCAGGGGCTCGTAAACCTCTTCGGGTTTGCCGTCCACGATGTTCTTCTGGGCGGCGCTAGCAACCAACTCGACCAGCGCGTCAAACGCGTTAGCGGGGAACATCGCGTCGCTCTTGATGTTGGGATGGGCCTGCTTGCATTCCTTTGCTAACTGCAGCAGTGGCGAGATCGCCACCAGCGCCGCCGGCTCCTCGCCCTCCTCCTGCAGGCGTTGCGCCAGCGCCAGCGCGAGGTACCCGCCCGCGGAGTCGCCGGCCAGCACGATCTGGTCCGGTTGGTAGCCGCGCTCGCGCAGCCAGCGGTAGGCGTCGTGGCAGTCGGACAGCGCCATCCCGACCGAATGCTTGGGCAACAGGCGGTAGTTGACCACCAGCACGGGCGTGTCAGCAAACTCCGACAGCGCTTCGACGAGCCGGCCGTGGGAGTTTGCTCCACAAGTCAGGAACGCCCCGCCGTGCAGATACACGACGACCCGGCGGGTGCCGTCGGCGGGCAGCACCCCGGGCGCGCGCACCAGCTGCGCCGAGGCATTGGGCAAGTTCACGGTCTCGCGGACGGTGGCGGACACCGGGAGCAGGACGCGGGCGGCGACGTCGATGAGGCCCCACGGCCAGGGCCAGTTGGGGGCGTGGCTGCCGACGGCCAGAACCGGCCGGATCGTCAGGCGTGAGGCGAGGTTAGCTACCCGTGCAGCAACGCTGGGCCCTGACTCGAGTACCTCGACCGGTGCGCCGTCGCTGATTGCAAATCTGCGTGCCTCAACTCTACGTCGCTTGAGGACCTCGTGTGGCCGAACGGTATTCCGGGGTGAGCCGGATACCTTGCTGGGTGCGGTCATGCTCAACACTTCCTACGCCGTTGTAGTGCGATACAGCATGTGACGAGGCAGCTAAGCGTCCGGTTCAGCCCGACTCCCAGGGCGTTCAGCCAACCCCTAAAAAGTAGCTTGACAGGCGTTACTGAGTAGAACGTTTGAAGAATCTGTTTTGATACCACATTTGATTCACACCGTGACCGCATTGTTGACAACCCGGCCGCGCAAACCCCGGAGCGGATCTAAACTGATTTCGTGACCATCCGGGTGCCACGTCGTTCGACGATCGCCCTGGCCACAGCGGGCGCGCTCGCCTCGACAGGTACGGCCTATCTGGGCGCACGCAACCTGCTCGTGGGCCAGGCGGCGCACACGCGCACGGTCATCCCGAAGGCCTGGGACATCCCGCCGCGCGCCGACGGCGTGTACAGCCCCGGCGGCGGGCCCGTGCAGCGGTGGCAGCGCGGCATGCCCGTCGCCGTCCACCTGATGATCTTCGGCGACTCCACCGCCACCGGGTACGGGTGCACCAGCGCCGAGGAAGTGCCGGGTGTGCTGATCGCGCGCGGGCTGGCCGAACGGACCGGCAACCCGGTGCGCCTGAGCACCAAGGCCATCGTCGGCGCCACGTCGAAGGGCGTCGCCGGTCAGGTCGACGCGATGTTCGTGGCAGGACCGCCGCCGGACGTGGCCGTGATGATGCTGGGGGCCAACGACGTCACCGCCCTCAACGGCATCAGCCAGTCGGCCCAGCGGCTGGCCCTGACCGTCCGCAAGCTGCGCTCCCGGGGGGCGGTCGTCGTCGTCGGCACCTGCCCGGACCTGGGCGTGGTCAGCGCCATCCCGCAACCGCTCCGGTCGCTGGCGCACGCCCGGACGACGCAGCTCGCCCGCGCCCAGACGGCCGCCGTCCGCGGCGCCGGCGGCGTGCCGGTTCCCATGGCGCAGCTGCTCGCACCCCGCTTCCGCACCCAGCGCGAGCAGATGTTCTCCGCCGACGGGTTCCACCCGTCGCCGACCGCGTACGCGCTGGCCGCCGAGGCGCTGCTGGTCGCGGTGTGCGACGCGCTGGGCATACCGGCCGCGAGCCCGGCGCCCGACGTCCCGGTGCCCGCGGGGGCGCCGGTGCTGGGCCCGGCGCACACACGCCTGAGCACGATGTCGCGGCTGTGGCGGCGCCCGGCGCCGGGGTCGGCGCCCGCCCCGTCTGCGTGGGCTCCCGTCACCACCGACTAGATTTGTTCTGGCCCGTCGGGGTGAACAACACCCGCCTACGAAGCGAGCCCGCATCCGCTGGAAGGAACAGCCATGCCCGAAGCCGTCATCGTCTCAGCCGCCCGCTCGCCCATCGGCCGCGCCATGAAGGGGTCGCTGGTGTCCATGCGGCCCGACGACCTTGCCGCCCAGATGGTGCGGGCCGCGCTCGACAAGGTGCCCGCCCTGAACCCGCACCAGATCGACGACCTGATCCTCGGCTGTGGCCTGCCGGGCGGCGAATCCGGCTTCAACATGGCCCGCGTCGTCGCCGTCGAGCTCGGCTATGACTTCCTGCCCGGCACCACCGTCAACCGGTACTGCTCGTCGTCGCTGCAGACCACGCGGATGGCGTTCCACGCGATCAAGGCGGGCGAGGGCGACGCGTTCATCGCCGCGGGGGTGGAGACCGTCTCCCGCTTCGGCAAGGGCAACTCCGACTCGTGGCCCGACACCAAGAACCCGCTGTTCGACGAGGCCCAGGAGCGTTCGGCGGCGGCGGCCGCGGGCGCCGACGAATGGCACGATCCCCGCGCCGACGGAAACCTGCCCGACGTGTACATCGCGATGGGCCAGACCGCGGAGAACGTCGCCATCCTGACGGGCATCAGCCGCGAGGACCAGGACCGCTGGGGGGTGCGCAGCCAGAACCGGGCCGAGGAGGCGATCAAGAGCGGCTTCTTCGAGCGGGAGATCACCCCGGTGACCCTGCCCGACGGCACCACCGTCAGCACCGATGACGGCCCCCGCGCGGGCACCACCTACGAGAAGGTCTCCGAGCTCAAGCCGGTGTTCCGGCCCAACGGCACCATCACCGCGGGCAACGCGTGTCCCCTCAATGACGGCGCGGCCGCCTTGGTGATCACCAGCGACACCAAGGCCAAGGAGCTGGGCCTGACGCCGCTGGCGCGCATCGTGTCCACCGGTGTCAGCGGGCTGTCGCCGGAGATCATGGGGCTGGGCCCCATCGAGGCGTGCAAGAAGGCGCTGGCCCGGGCCGGCATGTCGATCGGCGACATCGACCTGTACGAGATCAACGAGGCGTTCGCGGTGCAGGTGCTGGGCTCGGCGCGCGAGCTCGGCATGGACGAGGACAAGCTGAACGTGTCGGGCGGGGCGATCGCCCTGGGTCACCCGTTCGGCATGACCGGCGCGCGCATCGCCACCACGCTGATCAACAACCTGCAGACGCACGACAAGACGCTCGGCCTCGAGACGATGTGCGTCGGCGGCGGCCAGGGCATGGCGATGGTGATCGAGCGGCTGAGTTAGGCCGCCGCGCCGTCACTCAGCCGCGGCGGATGCCGTCGGCGACGGCATGCAATTTGTCCGGGTTGGCCACGTTATGGATGGCGGCGATGCGCCCGTCGGCGTCCAGGGCGACGGTGAGCGTCGCGATGACGCGGCCCGCGGCTGAGAACACGACGCCGGGGCCACCGTTGATGTCGACGACTTCGGCCATCATGTCGGCGATCTCGACGCCTTCGTAGGGCCGCTTGGTGACGCCGGCGAGCCATGCGGCCACCTTGGCGCTGCCCTCGACGGGGCGCAGCGCCTGGCGCACCCTTCCGCCGCCGTCGGTCCACAGCGTGACGTCGGGGGCGAGCAGTTGCATGAGGTCGTTGATGTCGCCGCCGGTCGCCGCGGCGAAGAAACGTTCGGTCACCGCGCGTTTCGTGCCCCGGTCGGCTTCGAACCGGGGCCGGCGCGCCTGCACGTGACTGCGGGCGCGGTGGCCCGCCTGGCGCACGGCCGACTCCGAACGCTCGACGGCCGCACCTATCTCGGCGTAGCTGAAGTCGAAAACCTCCTTGAGGACGAACACCGCGCGTTCCAGCGGGCTGAGCGTCTCGAGCACGACCAACATCGCCATCGACACCGATTCGGCGGCCGCGACGTCCTCGGCCGAGTCGGCGCTCGTCAGGATGGGCTCGGGAAGCCAAGGCCCCACGTAGGTTTCGCGCTTGTGCCGGGCCGAGCGTAGCCGTTCCATCGACAGGTTCGACACGACTCGGGACAGGTACGCCTTGGGGTCGGCGACCTGGCCCCGATCAGCCGCCGACCACTTCAGCCACGCATCCTGAACCACGTCCTCGGCGTCTGCCACCGAACCCAGGATCCGATAGGCGATGGCGAACAACAGTTTTCGATGTTCGATGAAGGTCTGCTCGGCGGGGCTCATCGGGTGAAGCTTCCACCCCGCCGCCAGGTCGCCGCGCCTAGCCAGGGCAGCACTTTGAGCAGGCGGTACGTCGTCCACGGGCTCGCGCTCACCGTTTCCTTGTATGCCACGGCCCAGCGTCCCGCCAAATAGAACCGCGTCGGGCTGTCATCGGGATGGGTGAACTGGATGACGCCGTCGCGCCGTCCGAGGCTCACCGGCTGATGGATGTAGCCGAATCGGAACCGCTTGGGCTGCTTGGCCTTGAGTTCGCGGACGATGTTGGCGGCGGCGTGCAAACCGGTCGGGATGCCGCTCTGGCAGGTCCCGTGCATCACGCCGTACGGTTGCCGGATCGCCGCGGCGTCACCGACGACGTAGACGTTGGGGTGCGACACCGAGCGCAGCGAGGCATCGGTGACGATCCGGCCGCGCTCGTCGACGCACAACCCCGCGGCCGCCGCCACCGGTGACACCCGCACTCCCGTCACCCACAGCACCGCCCGCGCCGCGACCACCTCGCCGTCGGCCAGGGCAACCCCGTCGGGCATCACCTTGACGACGTCGACGCCGGCGCGGATCCGCACGCCCAACCGGTCCAGACCCGCGTGCAGGCGGGCGCGCGCCTTGGGGCCCATGGCGGACCCGGGCGCCTGCCTGCTGAGCAGGACGACGTCGAGTCCCGGATGCCGCCCGGCGATCTCGGCCGCCGATTCGATTCCGGTCAGGCCGCCGCCCGCCACCACCACCGGGCCGGAGCCGAGCCGGTCCAGCTGCCGGGCCAGCAGCCCGGCGTTGTGGGAGCTGTCGAGCGTGTAGGCGAATTCGTCGACGCCGGGCACGTCCTGGCTATCCGCGACGCTGCCCAGCGCGTACACCAGCGTGTCGTAGCCGATCGTGCGCTCGTCGTCGAGACGAACGGTCCGCGCGTCGGCGTCGATGCCGGTGACCCAGCCCTGGACGAACTCGACGTCGGTGCCGGCGAGCATCTCCGGGATCTGCAGATCGGCCAGCTGCCGTCCCGAGGCCGCCTCGTGCAACCGCAGCCGCTCGGTGAAACGCGTCTGCGGATTCACTAGGGTGAGGCGCACGTCGTCGCGGCCCTTGACCCGACGTGCCAAGCGGGTCGTCGCCGCCATGCCCGCGTAGCCGCCGCCGATGATCACGATGTGCTTCATGGTCCTGCCTTTCACGAGTGGATGCGTCTGACCATCAGCAGACGCATCCGGCCGTCGCGGTTGTGACATGCACGGCGGCCTCGGGTGTGAAATCAGGGCGGCGACACGCCGCGACAAACCCCGCCGTCATGGCACGCGCAACGCCGTCAGGGCACAAAAAACCGGCACGCCCACAGGCGTGCCGGTTTTTCCCCGTCAGAGCCGGGGCTAGTCGTTTTGCAGGTAACTGAGCAGGCGCAGGATCTCGAGGTACAGCCAGACCAGGGTCACGGTCAGGCCGAGCGCGATGCCCCATGCCGCCTTCTCCGGCGCGCCGGCGCGAATCATCTGGTCGGCCGCGTCGAAGTCGATCAGGAAGCTGAACGCCGCGATGGCGATGCACACCAGCGAGAAAATGATCGCGATCGGTCCGCCGCTGCGCAGGCCCAGACCCGCGCCGCCGTTCACGTGGAACATCGCCAGCACGAAGTTGCCGAGCATCAGGAACAGCACCCCGAACAGGGCGGCGACCACCATCCGCGTGAACTTGGGCGTGACCCGGATGGCGCCGGTCTTGTAGACCACGAGCATCCCGAAGAACACGCCGAAGGTCCCCAGCACGGCCTCGCCGATCAGCGCGCCCGCGTTGGCGTTGGAGACCTGGAAGTTGGCGAAGACGAACGAGACGGCGCCGAGGAACAGCCCCTCGAGAACGGCGTAGCTGAGCACGATCGCGGGGTTGTCCTGCTTGCGACCGAAGGTCGCGATCAGCACCAAACCGAGGCCGCCGAGCGCGCCGATGAGGGTCAGCGGCATCGCCAACGCGAGGTTGGACGCCACCATGAAGTAGGACACGACGGCCGCGGCGGTCAGCACGGCCAGCGTGATGCCGGTCTTGGTGACGACGTCGTCGATGGTCAGCGGACGGGAAGCCTTGGTCTCCTGGTAGGGAGCTGTGTAGGGGTCGGCCTGGTAGTAGCCGGGGGCTGCTCCAGTGCCGAATTGCGCGTATCCGCCCTGCTGCTTGGGCAGCGAGCGAAATACCGGGTTACTTGTCTCCCGCACCGTCTGATCCTCTCTTATGGCTGTGGGTTCGAGCTGTGCGAACACTTGCTCAACGACCAGCGGGTCGCCAGGGTTCCCAACGGACCTGCTGTTTTCTCGGCGTTTCGAGGCTATTTAAACGGGCTCTGTTGTTGTCGTCCTGTCAAACATAAACCTTACCCGCGGGCATCGCTGCAGTCGTGACGATCTAGATTGCTGGTCGAGACCGGGCGGCGATTGGGAGGCTGGCGCGTTGAGTGACGAATCCGATGAGGTTTTGACCCGAGTCGAAGGCGCCGTCGGGCTGATCACGCTCAATCGCCCCAAGGCCATCAACTCGCTGAATCAGAACATGGTGGACGCGTTGAGCGCCGTACTCACCCGTTGGGAAACCGACGACGCGGTGCGCGCGGTGGTGCTGGCGGGGACGGGCGATCGCGGCCTGTGCGCCGGCGGCGACGTGGTCGCGGTCTACCACAGCGCCCGCAAGGACGGCGTCGAGGTACGCAAATTCTGGCGCGACGAGTATCTGCTCGACGGCCAGATCGGCAGGTTCGCCAAGCCGTACGTGTCGTTGATGGACGGCATCGTGATGGGCGGCGGGGTCGGCGTCAGCGCGCACGGGAGCGTGCGGGTGGTGACCGAAACCTCAAAGGTGGCAATGCCGGAGGTGGGCATCGGGTTCATCCCCGACGTCGGCGGGGCGTTTCTGCTTTCGCGGGCCCCCGGCGAGCTCGGCCTCTACGCCGCCCTGACCGGGGCGCCGTTCTCCGGATCCGACGCCATCGCCATGGGATTCGCCGACCACTACGTCCCGCACGACCAACTGGAAGCCTTCACCAAGGCGATCGTCGAGGACGGCATCGACCGCGCGCTGGCCGCCCATGCCGTCGAGCCGCCACCGAGCGAGCTTGCCGCGCAACGCGATTGGATCGACCGGTGTTTCGCGGGCGACACTGTCGAAGACATCCTCGCGGCCCTGCGTGGTCATAGGGGTCCCGGTGCGGCACGCGCTGAAGCCGCCGCCGACCTGATCGCCACCCGCTCCCCCATCGCCGTGTCGGTGGCGCTGGAGGCGGTGCGCCGCGCCGCCACGATGCAGACGCTGGAAGACGTTCTGGTCCAGGACTATCGGGTCTCGAGCGCGTCGGCGCGCTCACACGACCTGGTGGAGGGCATCCGCGCGCAGATCATCGACAAGGATCGCAATCCGAAGTGGTCGCCGGCGACGCTGGCCGACATCACACCGGCCGACGTCGAGGCGTATTTCGCGCCGGTCGACGACGACCTGAAATTCTAGAAAGGCGGTTCGGGTGACCGATAACTACGAGACCATCCTCGTCGAACGCGATCAGCGGGTCGGGACCATCACGCTGAATCGGCCGCAGGCGCTCAACGCGCTCAACAGCCAGGTGATGCGCGAAGTCACCAGCGCGGCAACCGCATTGGACAACGATCCGGGCATCGGGGCGATCATCATCACCGGTTCGGCCAGGGCGTTCGCGGCCGGCGCCGACATCAAGGAAATGGCGGCCCTGACCTTCGCCGACGCGTTCGACGCCGATTTCTTCGCCGCCTGGGGCACACTGGCCGCCGTCCGCACCCCCACCATCGCCGCGGTGGCCGGTCACGCGCTGGGCGGCGGCTGCGAGCTGGCGATGATGTGCGACCTGCTGATCGCGGCCGACACGGCGAAGTTCGGCCAGCCGGAGATCAAACTCGGTGTGCTGCCGGGCATGGGCGGTTCGCAGCGGCTCACCCGCGCCATCGGCAAGGCCAAGGCCATGGACCTCATCCTGACGGGGCGCACCATCGACGCCGCCGAAGCCGAACGCAGCGGCCTGGTTTCGCGGGTGGTGCCGGCCGACGACCTGCTGACCGAGGCCAAGGCCGTCGCGACCACGATTTCGCAGATGTCGCGCTCGGCGGCGCGGATGGCCAAAGAAGCCGTCAACCGCGCCTTCGAATCCACGCTGTCCGAGGGGCTGCTCTACGAACGTAGGCTGTTCCATTCCACATTCGCGACCGAGGACCAGTCCGAGGGAATGGCGGCATTCATCGAGAAGCGGCCCCCCAACTTCACCCACCGATAGGACGCTTCGATGAGCGACCCGGGTTCCGCGACGACCGCCCCCCAAGACGAAGCCGACCGTGAGGCCGAGCCGGAACCCACACCGCAAACCGGTAGGCCTCGCGTACAACGCTCGAGGCCTTGGTGGGTAAGGCATTACACCTTCATGGGCACCTCGGTCGGACTGATCTTCATCTTGTTTTCGATGACGCCGTCGCTGCTGCCGCGCGGCGCGTTGTTCCAGGGGCTGGTCAGCGGCATC
The DNA here is from genome assembly GCF_900157385.1 of Mycobacterium terramassiliense. Taxonomy (GTDB): domain Bacteria; phylum Actinomycetota; class Actinomycetes; order Mycobacteriales; family Mycobacteriaceae; genus Mycobacterium; species Mycobacterium terramassiliense. The sequence continues at coordinate 1,721,928 of NZ_LT717701.1, read as the reverse complement.
TCCGGGGCCATCGGCTACGGGCTGGGGGTCTTCGCGGTCTGGCTGGTCCGCTACATGCGCACCAAGAATTACAGTCCGCCCGCGCCGCGGTGGGCGTGGATGGTGATGATCCCGGTCGGCGCGGCGGGCATGGTGATCATGGCGATCCGGTTCCACGTCTGGCAAGACAACGTGCGCGATCTGATGGGTGTCGAACACCTTCACTGGTATGACTATCCGATCGCGGGCGCGCTGTCGCTGGTGGTGCTGTTCGCTTTGGTCGAGCTTGGCCAGTTCATCCGCTGGCTGGTTCGTTTTCTGGTGGAGCAGCTGGATCGAATTGCGCCGTTTCGCCTTTCGGTGACCATCGTCGTGGTCGTGCTCGTGGTGCTGACCATCACCCTGCTCAACGGCGTCGTGTTGAAGTTCGCCATGCGCACGATGAACAACACGTTCGCGTCGGCCAACAACGAGATGAGCCCCGACACGGCGGCGCCAAAAACGCCGCTGAGATCCGGTGGCCCACAGTCGCTGGTCTCGTGGGAGTCGCTTGGTCGCGAGGGCCGCGTGTTCATCGAGGGTGGGCCCCGCGTCGACGAACTGACCACGTTCAACGGGTCCCCCGCCACCCAACCGATCCGCGCCTACGCCGGGCTGAACTCCGCGGACGGCATCACCGCGGCCGCCGAGCTGGCGGCTCAAGAGCTGCAACGCGAGGGCGGGCTGCAGCGCGCCGTCGTCGCGGTCGCGACGACCACCGGCACCGGCTGGATCAACGAAGCCGAGGCCTCCGCGCTGGAGTACATGTACAACGGCAACACCGCGATCGTCAGCATGCAGTACTCGTTCCTGCCGAGCTGGCTGTCGTTCCTGGTGGACAAGGAGAACGCGCGGCACGCCGGCCAGGCGCTCTTCGAGGCCGTCGACCGGCTGGTCCGCCAGATGCCGGAAGGGCAGCGCCCCAAGCTCGTGGTGTTCGGCGAGAGCCTGGGATCGTTCGGCGGCGAGGCGCCGTTCATGAGCCTCAACAACGTCCTAGCCCGCACCGACGGCGCGCTGTTCAGCGGGCCGACGTTCAACAACACGATCTGGACCGACCTGACGTCGACGCGCGACGCCGGCTCCCCCCAGTGGCTGCCGGTCTACAACGACGGCAAGAACGTCCGATTCGTCGCCCGCGCAAGCGATCTGGGGCGCCCGAACGCCGCATGGGGCCACCCGCGGGTGGTCTATCTACAGCACGCCTCCGATCCGATCGCCTGGTGGACGCCCGACCTGCTGTTCGCCAAGCCCGACTGGCTGCGCGAAAAGCGCGGGTACGACGTGCTGCCCGAAACCTACTGGATCCCGGTGGTGACGTTCCTGCAAGTCTCGGCCGACATGGCGGTGGCGGTGGACGTGCCGGACGGGCACGGCCACCACTACGTCGCCGATGTCGCCAACGGCTGGGCGGCGGTGCTGTCGCCACCCGGTTGGACACCGGAGAAGACAGACAAACTGCGGCCGCTGCTGCACGCCAACGGCTAGCCGGGCCGGCGCGGCAAACCGGTTGCCTAGAGCCAGCGGCGACCGGCGGTACCGGCGTCCACCGTCGCGGACTGGCGAGGGTCGACCGGCTCACCGGCGAGCTTGTCCAGCACACCGGAACTGGCCAGCGCGCGGTAGCCGCCGATGACGTCGGTGGCGCGGTGCAGGCCGATGTCCAGCAGCGCGGCCGCGGCCAGGCTGGACGTGTAGCCCTCGGAGCACACGATCACCCATTCGACGTCGTCGCCGACGGCCTCGGGCAGCCTGGCGTCGCTGGTCGGGTCGCACCGCCACTCGAGGACGTTGCGTTCGATCACCAGCGCGCCCGGCAACTCGCCCTCGCGGAACCGCTGGGCCTGCGGCCGGATGTCGACGAGCACGGCGCCATGCCGCAGCGCCTCGGGCACCTCGGTGGCGCGAAGGCGGCGAAACCGGCGCCGGGCCGATCTCAGGACAACGTCGATGCGGCTCATCAGGATCCTTCCGGTTGGTCGGTCAATTCGGTGCGGTCGCGGCGCAACCTGTTGCGGTCGGTGACCTCGTAGTACGACATCGCGGTCAGCGGCGGCGAGTAGGCATGCACGCTGAGGGTCGGCGCCACCGCGGGCGCCGCCTTCATCGCCGGCTGCGGAACGGGCCTGGGCGCCCACACCACGTCATGCACCCAGCCCAGCGGGAACCCGGCCTGATCGCCGGCGTCCAACCGGCGCCGCCGCAAACCTTTTCCGTCCCAACGGAATTCGCTGAGCGAGCCGGACACCACGGTCAGCGCACCCAGCGACCCGCCGTGGTCGTGCAACTCGGTGGCGTGACCCGGCACCCAGCTGATCAGCCAGACGTCCAGTTCCTCGTCGCCATGAATGCGGGTGAACCAGCGCTTGGAATCCGGCACCCCGCCGCTGGGCAGCAGGTGGTCATAGCGCCCGCTGAGGACGTGGTCGGCGGCCTGGTCGGTGGCGTGCAGCAGGTCGGGCACCCGCAGCCGCGTGGGTCCCGACGCGGGCTTGAGGGGTGACGAGACGACGGCAGGCGTCGCAAAAGAAACGGACATCTGAGGAGCTCCAGGATCAACGGATGGGCAAGCGGCGGCGTGTTAGGGCCGACAACACTCGCAAAATCCGAAGCGCTCCATCACGGTCGCCAGTGTTGCATAGATTGAGACCGTGCGCCGTTGCCGTCATCGCCCCGGGCCGCGGAGCGGGGTTGTCGTCGCGGCCCTTCTCTTGGCGGTCACGGGGTGCTCGCACGGCACCCCAGGCGGCACCGCGCCGTCTCACTCGACGCGCCCGTCGGGCATCCCCCGCGGCCCGGCCTCGGCATCGCCGGACGCCATCGGGCTCACCCCGGGCGGGGTGACGACCAGGGTCGACGTCCCCGCGGATTCGACCGAGGAGGAGTATTTCCAGGCCTGTCACGCCGCAAAGGTCTGGATGGAGGCCCAGCCCAGGACGGGTGCGTCGCTCTTCGAGCCGTACCTGGCGATGGTGCAGGCGTCGCCGTCGGGCACACCCGGCACCTGGGGCGCCCGTTGGTCGGAGCTGACGCTGGCCAGGCAGGCGGCCGTGATCACCGCCGCGCGCGCGGCCGCCGCCGACGAATGCGGGTAGGCCGAAAGCCCTCCGCGCAATTGTGATCACGGGTACAAAAAAGGGCCGCCCGGCCGCCGATGGCGGGTTCCGCCGCGCAGAATGAAGACATGCCGCGCCCCTCTTCACCCACTCGGGTGGCACTGGCGCTGGGCAGCGGCGGCGCCCGCGGCTACGCCCACATCGGCGTGATCGAGGCGCTGCGGGCCCGCGGCTACGAGGTTGTCGGGGTCGCCGGCTCCTCGATGGGCGCGATGGTCGGCGGGCTGCACGCGGCGGGGCGACTCGACGAGTTCGCCGACTGGGCGAAGTCCCTGACGCAGCGCACCATCCTGCGTCTGCTGGACCCGTCCATCAGCGCGGCCGGCGTGCTGCGGGCCGGCAAGATCCTGGACGCGGTGCGCGACATCCTCGGGCCGGTCTCCATCGAGGAGCTCCCCATCCCCTACACCGCCGTCGCCACCGATCTGCTGGCCGGCAAGTCGGTGTGGTTTCAGCGCGGCCCCCTCGACGAGGCGATCCGCGCGTCCATCGCCATTCCCGGGGTGATCGCGCCACACGCGTTCGACGGCCGCCTGCTGGCCGACGGCGGCATCCTCGACCCGCTGCCGATGGCGCCGATCGCCGCGGTGAACGCCGACCTGACGATCGCGGTCAGCCTCAGCGGCAGCGAGGCCGGCGGCATCGCAGGCGACCGCGAGGCGGAGCCGGGGGCCACCGTCGAGTGGCTGAGCCGCATGGTGCGCAGCACGTCCGCGCTGCTGGACACCGCCGCGGCGCGGTCCCTGCTGGACCGGCCGACCGCGCGGGCGGTGCTCGGCAGGTTCGGGTCGGACGATGCGGACGCCGAAGACGTCGGCCCCGACGACGTCGCCGACCTTCCGGTGGTGCCCAAACTGGGCAGCTTCGAGGTGATGAACCGCACGATCGACATCGCCCAGTCCGCGCTGGCGCGTCACACGCTGGCGGCCTACCCGCCCGACCTGCTGATCGAGGTGCCACGTTCGACGTGCCGGGGCCTGGAATTTCACCGGGCGGTGGAGGTCATCGCCGCGGGCCGGGCGCTGGCCGACGAGGCCCTCGACGGCCTCGAAGCCGAGCCGGAGCGCGCCGCGCCGCCCGCACTCGACGGCTGAGCGCGCCGGGGTCAGGCACCCAGGAAGCGCGCGACGGCCCGGGCTTCCCGGCGGCCCTGTTCGCGCCCGGCCATGGCCGAATCGATGCGGCAGCGCGGATCCAGGGGGTTGGGTCCGAACGCCGCCAACGAGCCGGCATCGGCGAACAACGCGAACGCCGTGCCGGCGAACGCCGCGATCTCGGCGGCCGGCCCCGCGCCGAACGCCGCCGGCGCGTCGGCGCCCGACGGCACCAGCACCACCGCCGCGGCGCAATCGCCGGCCACCGAAAGGTTGACCGAGCTGGCCACCCCGCCGTCCATATAGCGCCGCCCCCCGATCGTCACCGGCGGCCACGCCCCCGGCACCGCGCAGCTGGCCGCCACGGCATCGACGAGCCCGACACCCGAGGGCCGATCGAACACGACGAGTTCGCCGGTGGCGACGTCGATCGCGGTGATCCGCAGCGCCCGGTCCGGCCAGTCGTGCGACGGTAGCCGCTGGGCGATCACGCGGCGCCGCACGGGCTCGGCAACCGTCTTGGCGGCCAACGCCACGGCCCCGATCCGCCGCATCTGCTGACCGGTCCTGTCCTGCGCCTCGTCGTACGGTGCGGCCAGGGCGGTCAGGAAGATCGCGGTGATGTCGTCGATGTCGACGCCGGAATCGATTTCGGCCGACGACTCCGCGACTTGCCGGTCGTACAGGGCCTCCAGCGGGCAGCCGCTGCCGATCTGCGCGGCGACGGCCGCACCCGCCGAGGTGCCCACCAGCACGTCCGAATCGAGCAGGGCGCGGGCCGCCGCGGGCGCCTCGTCGGCGATGCCGCGCAAAACGCCCGTCTCCCAAGCGATTCCCGCTATCCCGCCACCGGCCAGCACGAGCGCTCGTCTGGTTGTCACGTCGGAAGGCCCTTACGCCGACGTGTGCTGGGCCCGCTGGGCGGGCTCGCTCAGGTCGGCCCGACGCAGCGGATGCGCCGGCGGGTCGGGCAGCACGACCGCGTTGGTGATGCGCAGCCCGGCGTCGACGTGGACGAGCTCTCCGGGCTCGAGCGGGCGCCAGCGCGGGTCGTCGTCCATCGGCTCGCTGGCGAACACCACCGAGGAGCGGGTGCACAGATGCTCGGACCGCGCTCGGATTCGGTGCGTGCGCAAGTCGAATTCGGGCGGTGCCGCCTCGTGCGGATGGCGCCGGTCCAGGACGTAGAGCTGGTGGGTCTGCGGGTAGCGCAGCGCCCACATGTCGGTGGCCGTGCTCAGCACGACGTTGACCGCGTAGATCGGCACGTTCGCGGCCAGCCAGCGCATGGCGTCGAGGAGGCCGGCGGTCTCGTCGCCACCCCGGGCGCGAATCGAGCCGGTGATCAACGCGAACACCCGCTCGGAATCGGTCTCGCCCGCGACCAGGCCGTCGGTGCCGAGCTCGCGCAGCCGTTCGTCGATGTCCTCCAGCCCCTCGACCACACCGTTGTGCGCGAAGATCCGGCCGTCCTGCAAGAACGGGTGGGTGTTGCGGACGTCGAGCGAACCCGTCGTCGCATAACGGACGTGGGCGACGAAGGTCGTGCCGGTCAGCTCGTGCGCCTCGGTGGCGAACTGGGCGTCCTGCCAGGCCGCGATCGGATCCTTGTCCACCTGTGGCCGGCCGTTGCGGTCGAAGACCCCCAGCCCGGTGCCGTCGGGGTTCCGGCGGCTCTGCTCGGACAGGCTGTCCGGGGCGTTGAGCAACCAAAAGGTCGCGGTGCATACGTCCGTCCCGGCGTGCAAGCCAAAAAGTCGGCACATGATTCCGACCGTACCGAAGGCGGCTCTGCCGGATTTCGCGACACATAACCAGTTGCGACGACACGCCGAAAAGCGTCGCAACGGATGATGTCTCGCGGCGCTAGCGCGCCAACCCGGGCGCGGCCCGGCCGGTGATCAGCGGCAGATCGAAGAAGCTTTGAATCCCGGCCGGGGCCGCGCAGGTGGCGGGCACTGCGTTGACGCAGTGCGCGGCGGTGGCGACGATCCCGGGGTTGCTCCGCAGGCCCGCCTCCACGCTTTCCGGCTGCCAGCCCTTCACCGTGACGAAGGTGTCCGGGTTGCCGCGCACCTCGATCTCGTAGCGCTCCCCGGCGGGGCCGAATGACCAAGGTGGGTCCAGGTTTTCGGACCCCATCAGCCAGTTCACGGTGATCCGCACGACCACCGCGTCACCCACCAGCGCCTCCCAGTGGAAGCGGCGCCCGGCGACCTGGCCGGGCTGGATCGCCCCGATCGGCGAGTCGATGGGCGCGGTCGCCACGGCCACCTCCTGCGCCGACCGGATGGGACCGGCGGCGAAGCCCAGCTGGTCGACGCAGAGCCGGACCGACTGGGTGAAGCCGCCGTCGAGCAGCTTTTGCATCGGCCCGGTGAGCGCGCTGTCGGGCGTGCCGCCGAAGCCCATCACGTGGCGCAGCACATCCGGCGCTCCATAGGTGCGCAGGTCGGAAAACTCCTCGGCGCGAACGAAGGTCACTCCCGTCGACATCACCGACAACAGCAGGGGAAACAGCTCGGTGGCCGCGCCCGGCCCGATGCCGGCGCCGTGCAGCGTCGCGTTGCCGGCCTGCGCGGCGACTTCCAGTGGGGCGCCCTCCTTTTCGCTCGGGTAGAACCAGCCGAGCGGGCTCACCACGTTCTTGCCCGAGCGCAGCAGCGCCGCGACCTCCTCGACGCTGGGCAACAAGGGCGCATAGATCACCGCGTCGGCGTCCAGCCTGAGCACCTCGTCGATGCTGCTGGTCGCCGTGACGCCGAGCGGCGACGTGCCGATGATGTCGCCAACGTCCCTGCCGGCCTTGGTCTCCGAATGCACCCAGCAGCCGACGAGTTCGAGCTCGGGATGTTCCAGGACGCCCTTGATGGCCGCGGTGCCGACCGATCCGGTCGCCCACTGAACGACGCGCAGGCTCATGTACGCACCTCACCTTTCCCGTCGCGAGCAGACAGAGATGCGATCTGCGTCCGCTCGCGCATAACAGCCCGCTCAGTCGCGGGCCTCGACCACCCAGTAACCGTGCTCGGCGTATCGCGCCCGGATGGCCTTCTTGTCGTACTTGCCCACGCTGGTGCGCGGAATCTCGTCGACGAATGTCCAGCGCTCGGGCAGCCACCACCGGGCCACCTTGTCCGCCAGGAACTTTCGCAGGTCTTCGGCGCTCACCGACGAGTGTTTGGCGACGACGACCGCCAGCGGTCGTTCCTGCCACCGCTCGTCGGGCACCCCCACGACGGCGGCCTCGAGCACCTGGGGGTGTCCGATGAGGCAGTTCTCCAGCTCGACCGACGAGATCCATTCCCCGCCGGACTTGATGACGTCCTTGGCCCGGTCGGTCAGGGTGACGAACCCGCGGTCGTCGATGCGGCCGACGTCGCCGGTGCGCAACCAGCCGGAGTCGAACTTGGACTCGTCACGCCCGAGGTAGTAGGAGCCGGTGATCCACGGGCCGCGGACCTCGACCTCGCCGACGGCCTCGCCGTCGCTGGGCAGCACCGCGCCGTCGTCGTCGACGATCCGCATCTCCACCCCGCCCACCGGCTGGCCCTGCGTCGCGCGGAACGCCCAGTGCTGATCGTCGGGGGTTCCCGGCGGCGGCCACGCCATCGTGGCCATCGGCGAGGTTTCGGTCATGCCCCACAGCTGACGGATCTGGACGCCGTGCTTCTCCTCGAACGTGCGCATCAGCGACACCGGAACGGCCGAGCCGCCGCAGACCACCAGGCGCAGCGATGACATGTCGTGCTCGGGGTCGTCCTCCAGGCGGTGCAGGACATCGTTCCAGATGGTGGGCACGGCGCCGGCCACCGTGGGCCGAAGCTTTTCGACCATGCCGATCAGCGAGCGGGCGTCGAGGTGACGATCGGGGAGCACCAGGTCGGCGCCCGCCAGCAGCGCCGCGTACGGCAGCCCCCACGCGTTGGCGTGAAACATCGGCACGACCGGCAGCACGCTGTCGATGGCCCCGACGCCGATGCCGTTGGTGGTACATGCCGCCATCGCGTGCAGGAAGCTCGAACGATGGCTGTAGACAACACCTTTCGGGTTGCCGGTGGTGCCGCTGGTGTAGCACATCGCGGCCGCGGACCGCTCGTCGACCTCCGGCCACGCAAAGTCCGGCGATTCGGCGTCGATCAACTCGGCGTAGCTCAGCACGGTCTTACCGGATTCCCGCAGCGGCCCGGCTTGTTCGCCCTCGCCGACCACGATCACGGTCTGGACCGTCTCGAGTTCGCCGAGGACCGGGGCCAGCAGTTTGACCAGCGACCCGTCGACCAGCACGACCCGGTCCTCGGCCTCGTTGGCCACGTAGGCGATCTGCTCGGGGAACAAGCGGATGTTGAGGGTGTGCAGGACCGCGCCCATCGACGGCACCGCGAGGTAGGCCGCCAGGTGTTCGGCGTTGTTCCACATGAACGTCGCGACGCGCTGATCCCCGGTAACCCCCAGGCGGCGCAACGCGTTTGCCAACCGGGCGGCCTGTTGCCCCAGCTCGCGATGGGTGATGCGCCGGAAGCCGTCGCCGGTGGCGGTGGTGACCGTCCGCGCTCCGTGGACGCCGCAGCCATGCCGCATGATCGCGGCGATGGTCAACGGAAAGTCCTGCATCGTGCTATCCATCGAGGTACCGCCTCGCTCTCTCGGCGCAACACCGCCACCTCTGCGGTCGGGCGAATGCTATCGCCGCATGCGGCCTTGAGAAAACGGGTTCCCCCGACAATGCGCGTTTTAAGCGCGAGTTGCCGGGTTTGCCCGGCGAAGCGTCAGGCCAGGACCGGCTCCCGGTGCGGCAACTCGGGGACGACCCACTCGGTCGGGGCCTGGCTCTCGTGCACCGACGTCTCGATGCCCAGGGCGACGATCGAGGCGACGGGCGCCACGGTGACCGTGCCGGCATAGTCGGCGATGTAAAGGTATTTCGCGTCGGCGCTTTCGACCATGCACGACGGCTGATCGGCGACCCCGATCGTGCCGATGACGTCGTGGGTGAGCGTGCACAACACCGTGATGCCGTCGTCGCTGACCAGGTAGGCGCGGTCGCCGTCGCCGCTGAGCGTCAGGCCGGTCAGCATGCCGATCTCGCCGATCTTGCGGGTGCCGGTGACCTTGGCGGTGCGGGTGTCGACGACGTCGATCACGGCGCCCAACTCGGGGGCGCAGCTGGCCACGTACGCGAGCGCGCCGTTGGGGCTGAGCGCGACGTCGCGGAGGGGCAGGCCGATCTCGACGGTGCCCACAACGCGCGGCCGCGACGGCGCGCGGGTGTCGATCACGACGAGCTGGCCGCCGGCCGCCCCGTTCGTGGCGACATACAGCCGGCCCCCGTCGGCGCTGGCCCGCACGCATTCGGTGGTGGTTCCCGGCCGGTTCGCCCACGCGACCTCCGCCACGCGGCCGGTCCTGGCGTCCACGACGGCGACATCCGCGCCGCGGGCGCCGTTTCGGCCCGCGTAGACGTAGTTGCCGTCGGGGCTCACCGCCAGGTCGCTCACGCTGTGCGCCAGCGGATGGGTCGCGACGACCGTGTTGGTCGGCACGTCGATGACCCCGATCGCGTCGTACGCCGGTGTCACGGTGCTGACGTAGGCGCGGTGCGTGTTGTCGCCGGCCACGGCGAGCGCAAAGGGCTCTGGCAGGTCGGCGACGGTGTGCACGACGCGGCAGGTGTCGGTGTCGATGACCGAGACGCTGTCGCCGGCGTAGTTGGCCACCATCAGCCGGGTGCCGTCGGGGCTGGCGGCGATGCCGCTGATCGGACCCTGGTGCACGGCGATCTGGACGACTATCGGGAACCCGGCCGCCGCTCCCAACTGGATGACTTCGCCGCCTCCGGCCTCTCGGTGGTTCACTGCGAGCATGCTGGCACCGCCTTTGCTGTCTTCGTAGTACGTCCGGTTCCCTCAATGGGCGCCCCGCGCCTCGCACGAACTGGACCCCACCACCCGTAGATGGCTGCTTGAAGAAAAATTTTACCGAGCGAATTACGGGCAAAAAGAATGCGACATCGGCGCTGTCGGAAAAATCACGTCGCACGCGCCACCAACGCTTAGGCTCTTTTCATCGACGATGCTGGGAACGACTCGCCGGCGAACCAAATTCCCGGATCTGCCAGGTGATTCAGGTGCGCGGCTAACACCGGGCCCGCGTCACGGTCGATGCCGATAAATAAGAGTCTCTTAGAATTGCGGCGGAAAGAGGCAAATGTCACATTTTGCCGATGCGCGCGCCATTCCGGAATTAATTCGCTGACAACTTCCCCTCAGAGCGCGTTGTGGTCGCGTTCGCCGGTGCGGATGCGGATCACCTTCTCCAGCGGTGAGACCCAGACCTTGCCGTCGCCGATCTTTCCGGTGCGGGCCGCGCCCATGATCGCCTCGACGACTCGGTCGGCGAACTCCTCGTCGACGAGTACCTCGACACGGACCTTCGGCACGAACTCGACCTTGTACTCGGCTCCGCGGTAAACCTCGGTGTGCCCGCGCTGCCTGCCATACCCCTGAACCTCGGTGACGGTCATCCCCAGCACGCCGACGGCCTCCACGGCGTGCCTGACGTCATCGAGCGTGAAGGGCTGGACGATCGCGGTGACCAGCTTCATGGCGTCTCACAGCCTCAATCGTCCACCGGTTCGGCGGCCTTGGAGCCCACCGTCCCGGCCCGCGTTGACCCAATCGGCTCGACCAGCCGGCCCGTGACGAGGCCCTCGTCGGGGTAAGCCTCTTCGTCGTGCACGCCGACGTCACCGGCTTCCAGGACCTCGTCGGGCATCCGCAGCTTCATGAACAGGCCGAGGACCCTCAGGATGACGAACGTGACGAGCGCGTCCCAGACGATGACCGTGGCCGCAGCGCCGGCCTGGATCAGGATCTGTTTGGGGTGGTGGCCGTATAGCCAACCGGCAGTGGTCACGTCCTGCCCGGTGCTGCCGCCCAGGTATTCGACGATGTGCGGGTCGGCGAGCACGCCGACGAGCAACCCGCCGGCCAACCCCGCCACGCCGTGGGTGTGGAAGACGCCCAGGGTGTCGTCGACCTTCTTGAACGGCCTCGTCCTGCCCAGCCAGTTCCAGGACATCCAGACCAGCGACGAGGCGACGAAGCCGATGATCATCGCGCCGAAGCTGTTGACGAAGCCGGCCGCCGGGGTGATGGCGACGAGGCCGGTGATCATGCCGTTGACGCCGCCGAGGAAGGTCGGCTTGCGCTGCTTGCTCGCGAAGATGTCCCAGATCACCCAGGTGAGCAACGCGACGGCAGTGGCGAGGTTGGTGTTGAGCACCGCCAGCGATGCGTCGGCACCCGAGAAGTACGGGTCACCGCCGTTGAACCCGTTCCAGCCGAGCCACAGCACGCCGGCGCCGACCGCGGCCAGGGGAAGGTTGTTGGGCACGGCGCGCTCCCGGTCGCGCGCCAGCCGCGGGCCGATCACCGCGGCGGCGACGAATCCGCTTGTTCCCGCGGCGAGGTGGATCACGTACCCACCGCTGTAGTCCAGGGCGCCCGCGTGGGCCCACCAGCCCCCGCCCCACAACAGGAAGGCGTTGACCGAGTAGGCGAAGGTCGACCACAGCGGTACGAAGATCAGCCACACCTTGAAGTTCATCCGGCCGATCACGCTGCCCAAAAACAGCAGCGGGGTGATCGCGGCGAACACGAACTGGAAGTAGGCCAGGGTGGTCTCGGAGAACCGGAAGGACGGCATCGTGCCGTCCAGCAGCGGGATGTAGGCGATCTGCTGGTTGTTGCTGCTCAGGATCGTCCTCGGCTTTCCGACCGCCGACTGCAGCATGCCGGGGCCCAGCTTGAGCGGCTCGCCGAAGCCCATCTTGAAGCCCCACAGCACCCACACGACCAGCACCAGCGAAAAGCCGGTGAAGGCCATCAGCATGGTGTTGACGGCCCACTTCTTCTGCACGATGCCGGCGTAGAGCACGGCGATGCCTGGAATGCTCATCAGGCCGACCAGGGTCGCCGCCACCAACTGCCAGGCGTTGTCTCCGGGGTTCAGCCAATCGGGATAGGGCAACATGGTTCAGACACACCCCAATTCGAGCCAATGGGCTTAGTGGATCAGCCGCGGTACGAAGTGACGCCGTAGACGGGTGAAGCGTCGGCCCGCAATGTTTCGGCCGTGTGTTCGGCGGTTTAAATATTGATTTCTTTCGGCGCGCCGCAGCCGCTCACGTGCTAGCTGAACTGGGTCCGGGGCCTGGGCAGCGCCACACCGTCGACGGTGATGTCGAGCTTCTCGTTGTAGAAGGCCACCAGGCCGGCGATCTGCCCGACCGCGGGCAGCGGGTAGTGGTAGGTCCACGCCAGGTCCGGGTGCGTGGTGTCGCCGGCCCGCACCGACCAGTAGCCCGACGTCACTCCCTTGTACGGGCACAGCGTTTGGGTGGAGCTCGGTTCCAGGTGTTCGAACGCCACGTCGGTCGGATCGATGTAATACCTTGTCGGCAAACCCGTTTCGAACAGCAGCACCGGAGATCCGGTGTCGGCGAGGATGATTCCGTCGAGCTCGACCCGGACGTGGCGGTGGGAGCGCAGCGCGTCGACGCGCGAATAGGGGTTGCGGGGGTGGCCGTAGATCGGCTCGTCCTCCTCGAACCACCGCAACGGATCCCATTCGAAGCGAACGGTGCCCGCCACGGGACCGTCACCGGCGTCGAACACCCGCGCCACCGAGGGATGCGTCTGTCCGGCACCGACCAGGGAGTGCAGCCGCGACGGACCGAGCTGCACCTTCTGCGGGTGGTCCTCGTCGACCAAAAAACCCGTGCGAACATCGTCCAGCGGGATGTAATACGCAGGGTAGTAGGGCAATTCCCACACGTAGCGGGCGGTGGTGGTGTCGAACACCAGCTCGTGGCCGAGGTAGCCGCGAACGCGGCGCGGCGCGGGCTCGACGCGCCCGCGGGCGGCGGCCATTTGTGGGTAGTCGCGTTCGGCCGTCACGTCTGGTCCCCGGATGCCAGCCCGGCCGGCGCGTTGGCGATCGCCCGGTGGATGGCGTCGGCGAGCGCCAGCGCGCTCTCCTCGGTGAGCTCGAGGGCGACCCGCGCCGACGGGCCCAGCTCCGGATTGATTACGTCGATGTTGACCGTGTGACCGTACGGCGCATGCACGGGGTGGTCAACATACACGGTCGCGCCGGTGGCGCCGAACCACCCCGTCGCCCCCTTGCCGCTGCCGTCGATCGCTACGTGTTCGGTGAGGTAAGTGCACATGCCTTGGCACACCTAGCCTTTCAGGTGGGTCGCGAAGAACTCGTCGATGCGGCGCCAGCCGTCCACCGCAGCCTCCGGCCGGTACGCCGGCCGGTCGACGGAGAAGAACGAGTGGCCCGCACCCTCGTAGGAGTGAAACTCGTGCGGCTTGCCGAACTTGGTCAGCTCGGCGTCCAGGGCGGCCACCGCGGGCGGCGCGGGGAAGCGGTCGTCGGCCCCGAACAGCCCCAGCATCGGGCAGCTCAGGTTCGCCGCCAGATGCAGGATCGGTTGCATCGCCCTGGGCATGCCCTCGGGTAGGTCCTCGACGATGAACGCGCCGTAGCAGTCCACCGCGGCGTCGAACTGCAGCGAGCACGCCGCCAAAAACGCGTGCCGCCCGCCGGAGCAGTGCCCGATGACCCCGAACTTGCCGTTCGCGCCGGGCAACGAACGCAGGTGCTCGACCGCGCCCGCGACGTCGCCGACCAGACGCTCGTCCGGCACCCCGCCGGCGGCGCGCACCGTTGCGGCCGCGTCGTCGGGCGCCGCGCCCGGGGCCTCGCGCGAATACAGGTTGGGGGCCACCGCGTGATAGCCGGTGACGGCGAGCCGCCGGACGAACTCCTTGGTTTCCCGGTCGTAGCCGGGCATGTGGTGGATCCACACGATTCCGCCGCGCGATCCCTCGGCGAGCGGCATGGCCCGGTACGCCTCGATCTCGTCGCCGCCGTGGCCGGTGATCGTGACGGTTTCCGCGCGGATGGCGTCCGGACTGGGCGCGTTCATCGCCGCTCCTTCTTGGGGCTCGCTACGACAAACCCAACGTAGCCGAACTGCGCCACGGTCACCCGATCGCGCGGTCACGAGGCCGTGTGTCCCGTCGACCGCCCAACGCGGCAGGATTGACTGACGATATGCTCGTATGTGACGATATCGTCAGTAGGAAGAAAGGGCGGGCTATGTCATGAGCTTCATCGACGAACCTGGCACATCGCGACCACGCCCCCGGCACCCAGCGTGGCTGCTGCAACGCGCCGTCGGCGCAACACTGCGTGATGCGCTGCGCGGCAATATTTTCCGTGGGCTCCAGCGCCAGGTTGGGCCGACTTGATGCGGAACGGCCCCCACAACGTTGCGAGCTACGGTCCAAACATCTACACCAAGTCAGCAGTGGTCGACCCGTACCCGCACTACCGCCGGCTCCGCCGGCTCGGACCGGTGGTGTGGCTGAGCCGGCACGGCGTGTATGCGCTGCCCCGCTATGCCGAGTGCAAAGCAACGCTGCGGGATGACGCGACGTTCATCTCGGGCCACGGCGTGGCACTCAATCCGATCAGCAATCGGCTGTCACGAGGCACGACGCTCAACAGCGACGGCGCGGAGCACGACCGGCGACGCAAACTGGTTGCGCACAGGCTACTTCCGCGAGCGTTACGCGACCTTGCCGAGACCATCGATGATCTAGCTGCCGCCATCGTCGACACCGCCGCGCGCCGCCGCACGGTTGACGCGGTCGCCGACCTCGCCTCGGCGTTGCCGCTGGCCGTGGTGCCCGATCTGGTCGGATGGCCCCGCGACGAGCGGGGACTGCTGATCGACTGGGGCGGGGCCACATTCGACGTGCTGGGCCCGCTGAATCGGCAAGCCGTCATGTCCTTTCCGCGTAGCCTGCAGATGTTGCGATTCGCTCGCCGCGTCGTCCGCCGCCGCACCGTGCTCGAGGGCAGCATCGTCGACGAGCTGCTCGCCGCGGTCGACGCGGGAACGGTGAGCCGCGAGCAGTGCACGGCGCTGATGATCGACTACATCGCGCCGTCGCTCGACACCACCATCAGCGCCATCTCAAACGCCGTGTCCCTGTTCGCCAGTCACCCCGAGCAGTGGCAACTCCTCAAGAACGACCCGGGCCTGATTCCCAACGCGGTCAACGAGATCGTGCGCTACGAATCGCCGCTGCGCGCGTTTGCCCGGCTGGTCCGGCATGACACCGAGATCGCCGGTGCCCCCATTCCGGCGGGTGCGCGCGTCCTCGTCATGTACGCCTCGGCCAACCGCGACGAACGCGAATGGAAAGACCCGGACGCCTTCGACATTCGCCGCGATGCGGGACGACACCTCGGCTTCGGCAACGGCGCGCATGCGTGTGCCGGCCAAGCCCTGGCCCGCCTGGAGACGGCCGCCATGTTGCGCGCGCTGATCAATCGCGTCGACCGCATCCACGTTAGCGGCCCACCTACCTGGGCCGAAAACAACATCATCCGCCGGTATCAATCGCTTCCCGTCACTCTCGAATCGGCCTGAGGATTCAGCGAGTGCTCGGCAAGCTTGGCCATTGAATTTCGGTTCCCGGGATGCAGCAAGCGTTGGAACGCATCGCCGAGCGCGAGGGCGCCGACCTGCGCGCCGGCCTCAGCCGACCTTGATCGGCACCGTCACCGATTCGGTCGTGGCGGGCAGCCGGGTGGTGTCGACGGCGAGGATCTCGCCGCTGTCCTGGGTGCCGTTGGGCAGCATCTTGGGCTTGAGCTGAAACGGCGGCGAATCGGAGGCCAGGCCGGCTAACCCGAAATCGCTGTCGTTGGCGATGATCAGCGTGTTGCCGCCGTCCCGGCTGATAACCCCTTCGATCTTGTCGTGCCCGAAGAAATTGCCGTCCGCCGAGAGCGTTCGCACCAGACCCCCGAGATCGAGCTTGAGCGACTTGGTGGCGAGGGCGATCCCGGCCGCCTTGAGTTTGGCGGCGGCCGCCGCATCGGTGCCGACGCCGACGAAGGTCTCGATGGGGACGCCGTCGATCAGCAGCCCGCCGGCACCCGCCTGATAGGTAGCCCCCGGGGCGGTCGAGTGCGGCCCGACGTCAGTGGCACCGGCGATGTCGGC
Source organism: Mycobacterium terramassiliense (assembly GCF_900157385.1). Lineage (GTDB taxonomy): Bacteria > Actinomycetota > Actinomycetes > Mycobacteriales > Mycobacteriaceae > Mycobacterium > Mycobacterium terramassiliense. The sequence goes on along the minus strand of NZ_LT717701.1, from coordinate 1,705,606 downwards.
CACGTAGATCTTCTTGTTGCCGCCGGGCTGCGGCGCGTCGTCGCGCTCGTCGATCAGGAACGTGGTGGCGCTCAACGCGGTGATTTCCGAGACCGCGACCTTCGTCTGCTGCGGGTTGGCCAGTGGATAGAGGTACTCGCGCACGTCGCCACGGTTGGCGAGGTTGATGGTCACGATCCGGGTCAGCGGAACGGATCGGGACGAGCCGGCCAAGCCCGGGGTGGCCAGCGCCGATTGCATGATGCCCACCAGCGTGCCGCCGTCGGGGGTGATGGTCAGCCCCTCCATGCCCTGATTCGGGCTGCGCAGCGCAAGCTCTGCGGGCAGGCTGCCGTCGAACGGCGAAAGACGTTCCAGCTCTTTGCCGTTGGCGTCGAAATGGACGACGAACGGGCCGTACTCGTCGGACACCCAGAACGTGCCGTCGGGCATGGCGACCAGGCCCTCGGTGTCCAGGCCGTGATCCGACTGCGGCAGGCGGTTGCCGTTGAGGTCCACCATCGACTCGCCGGTGGCGGCCCGCGGGTCGACGAGCCCCACCAGCGGCGCACCGTCCTTCCCGGTCAGCGTGATGATCTGCTCCAGCGAGGCCACGCCGCGGGCGAGTTTGAGCTTGGCGATCTGCGGATGGAAATTCGGTATCGGAAGCACCTTCTCGCCCGGGGTACGCCCGTCGACGTTGGGGCCCCGATCGGACAGGCCGTAGATTTCGTCGGTGCTGCCGGGCACCGCGGCGATCGCGGAGCCGTGCGCGTTGGCTTGCACGGCGACCTCGCCGACGATCAGCAACGGCGCCTCGTCCTCGACGTAGAGCCTGACGGCGTGGCTGACGGTGACCGGAAGCTGATCGGTGCCGGTGAAGCCGACGTCCGGCGTGTAGACCATCGCCCCGTACGCGCCGTACGCGATGGTGCCGTGGGCGGGCTTGCCGAAGGCCACCGGTGTGACGCCGCTGGTGGCCGCCAGCAGCTGGTCCGGCGAGATCGTCAGCACCCTTCCCGCGCCGGTGCTCAGTTCCTTCAGCGACGGCGCGGAGAGCGACGGCGGCGGATCCGACGAGCACGCCGCAACGGTGATCAACGCCGTTCCCGCCGCCAGCCACCCGGGCAGCGATGTCAGGCGAGGTGATGCCATGAAGCCAATCTTTGCGCTTCTAACGCCGCTTATCGCGCACTTTGTAGGTGGAGGGCCACGACTTTCGCGACTCGTCCCCCGTCAGCGGCGTCCCCATCCCGCCGACCTTGACGTTGTAGGCCTCCTTGCCGGGGCCGACCTCGCGGTCGGCGTGTTGCTGCGCCAGGTAGTAGAGCTCGTCGATGGTGGCCTCGTCGTAGGCGACGAACGACGTTTCGCGGGCGACGTCGTCGATGCCCGCCAACATCCGGTCGGGCAGGACGCGCGAGGCCAGCGCAGCCGCCCCCAGCAGCGAGAACGGAACGACCCAGTAGCAGACATAGGACAGCGGCGCCTGGGTGTCGAGGATCGTCGCGTTGGCATCGGCGATCGGCGGGATGGCCGACGACACCGTCATGCCCGCGAACGCGGCGACCCAGGCCCAGGTGAGCACGCCGGCCATCCGCGCGAACAGCTGGGTCTTGACGACGTCGTCGGGCCGTTCGGCGGCCGCCGATGCGCGCGCGAACGGCTTGCCGAGCAGCGCGCCGACCAGAGCGACCACGAAGATCCCGGCGTTGCCCAGCGGCAATATCCACCGCTGGTTGAACGAGTCATCGAGCGCGAGCGCCGGGATTGTCAGCACCAAAAACACTGCGGCAGAGCCGACTTGGAATGCATCCCACGGTTTGCCCGCCGAGCGACCGACCGCGATCACCGCGACGGCCAGCGTCAGCGCGACGAGCGCGGCCGCGGCGAACGGAACGTTACCGACCAGCACCCAATAGACGATCCACGGCGCCAAGCAAAACAGCATGCCCACGAGGGGTCAGTGTATGAGGGAGGCTTCGCGGCGCCCTCGGCGGCAACTGCGGTGGCCCCCGATGACTCCGAATGCACCCGATACTCGAGGGGGATTGGGCCGCGTTCACGCGCGGCACAGGATTTCGCCGTGCGGGATGGACAGCCAGCCGTCCGGCGCCGCGGCCCAGGACCGCCACGCCGCCGCAATCTCCTCGAGCTGCGCTGTGGTGGCAAGACCCAACCGCAACAGCTCGCGGGCCACGCCGGAGTGCAGGATCCGGTCGGCCCACATCCCGCCCCACCACTCGCGGGTTTCGGGCGTCGCGTAGCACCAGACGCTGCCCGTCGGCGCGACGTCGTCGAAGCCGGCCGCCAGCGCCCACGACAGCAGCCGCCGGCCCGCAGCCGGCTCGCCGCGGTTGGCGCGTGCCGCCCGGCAATACAGGTCCCGCCACAGATCGAGCGCGGGAAGCTGCGGGAACCAGACGAACCCCGCGTAGTCGGCGTCGCGCGCCGCGACGATGCCGCCCGGCCGGCACACGCGGCGCATCTCCCGCAGCGCCTGCACCGGATCGGCGACGTGCTGCAGCACTTGGTGGGCGTGGACGACGTCGAAGGCGTCATCGGGGAAATCGAGGTGATGCACGTCGGCGGCCGCGAAGGCGACGTTGGGCAGGTTGCGCCGCTCGATCTCGGCGCGGGCCACCTCGAGGACGCCGGCGAACAGGTCGACGGCCAGCACCGTTCCGGGCGCCACCCGCTCGGCGAGGTCGGCGGTGATCGTCCCGGGACCGCAGCCGATGTCGAGCACCGACGAACCCGGCTTCAGGTGAGGCAGCAGATAGGCCGCGGAGTCCTCCGCGGAGCGCCGCTGATGGCCGCGCGCCACCGGCTCGTGCCGCCCGCGCGGGTCGGTGGCCGGACGTTCGTCGGTCATCGCGGGTCCCTTGTTTGGTGCGTCCTGAGCATCACCCGAACGCCGTGCCCCCAGTCGGACTCGAACCGACACTGGACGGATTTTAAGTCCGCTGCCTCTGCCAATTGGGCTATGGGGGCCCGGCGGCGAATTTAGCGCGCGGAGCCGCACAACGGGGCGTCGCGCCCCACCAAAAAACGGCGAAAATCCAAAGATGCGGCCCGACCGCATTTGGCCTAAGATGCGCCCGCCGCGGGCCTCTTGATGCTTTGCGGGGGCATCTCAGATGACAGCGCCATGTCGGCCGACAGGACCTTGTTAAAACTGCTCGCGTCGTCGTTAAGAAGCCGTAAACGCCCGTCACCCTAGCCTTTTCCGCCGGGACTGTGGAGTCGTGGCTCGTTAACCTTACGCCGACGCACAGGAGCCGTTACGCGAACACACAGTGCCGAGCCACCGGGTGGGTTTCGGCAAGTTCCCAACACTAGGAGCAGAAGATGTCGTTTCTGACAACAATTCCTGAAGAGTTGCTCGCCGCCGCGGCACAGCTGGAAGGGATCGGCAGTTCACTGACGGCGCAGAATGCGGGGGCCGCGGCACCGACGACGACCATCGCTCCCGCGGCCGCCGACCCGGTATCGGGTCTACAGGCGGGAATCTTCTCGACGTACGGCACGCTCTACCAGCAGCTGGCCGCCGAGGCCCAGTCGATGCAACAGCAGTTCGTGCAGACCCTCGGCCTCAGCTCGGGCACCTACACCGCCACCGAGGCCGCCAACGCGTCGGCGGCGTCCAACCCCTTCGACACCATCGCCACTGGCTTGACCAACGTTGCGACGTTCCTCGGCGGCCCGCTCAACAGCTCGGGCGGAAACCCGCTCAGCTTCTCGGGCAACACGGCCAACTTCCTCAGCTTCGAGGGCGGAAACTGGGCGTCGGCCATGTCCGACTGCCTCGGCATGGCCGGCGGCGGCCTGATAGATACTTCTGCCGGCAACGCTGCTGGCGCTGCTGGTGACGCAGCAGGCGCTGCGGCGGGCGCGGCGGATGTGAACGCGGTGGCGCCGGCCGGGGGCCTAGGGGGCGCGGGCGCCATGGCCGCGATGCCGGTCGCCAGCACCGGCCAGGCGACCATGGTCGGCAAGTTGTCGGTTCCCCCGAGCTGGGCCGGCAGTTTCACGCCCGGGCTCAGTCCCGTCACAGCTGTTCAGACCGTCGGCTGGACCGGCGCCGCGCCGCAGGCCGGCCCGGGGACGATCGTGCCCGGGATGCCGGGATTGGGGGGCGCCGCCCGCAACAGCGCCGGCTTCGGCGCCCCGCGCTACGGCGTCAAGCCCATCGTCATGCCGAAGCCGACGGCCGTCTAGCAGCCGCCGCGCGCACACCCAAGCAAACAGGTTTCCAACAACAGAACGGGATACAGAAAAATGGTTCTCGATTTTGCAGCCTTGCCCCCCGAGATCAACTCGAGCCTCATGTACGCCGGCGCCGGTTCCGGACCGCTCATGGCCGCGGCAACGGCTTGGAGCAATCTGGCGGCCGAGCTCAGCACCACCGCGTCCTCCTGGGAGTCGATCGTCGGGACGTTGACCGGCGAGCAGTGGACGGGTGCGGGGTCGGCGGCGGCGGCGGCCGCGGCCGCGCCGTACATTTCCTGGCTGACCACGACCTCCGCGGCGGCCGAGCAAGCGGGCGCTCAGGCTTCGACCGCGGCGGCCGCCTACGAGGCAGCCTTTGCGGGGACCGTACCCCCGCCGGTGATCGCCGCTAACCGGTCGCTGCTGGCGGCGCTGGTGGCGACCAACTTCCTGGGCATCAATACGCCGGCGATCATGGCCACTGAGGCCCAATACATGGAAATGTGGGTCCAAGACGCACTCACCATGTACACCTACGCGGCCAGCGCGGCGGCTTCCTCGGTCCTTCAGCCGCTGACGCCGGCGTCGCCGACCGCCAGTCCGGCCGCGGCCGCCACCCAAGGTGCCGCGGTGTCGACCGCCTTGGCGTCCGCCCAGAGCAACAGCGCGGCGACGGGGTTGAGTGGCTTGTTGGCGAACTTTGGGACCGAGTCCTTCGGTACCGAGATATGGAACGCTTTCTCGACCGCGTTCCCTGGGCCGGCGGAGGTGCTGGATGCGGCGGACGGCTTCTTCGGCACGCTGTTCAACTTCAACCTCGTCCAGCAGTTCGGTGTGACCGCGGCGTGGTTCGTCGGCAACACCATCCCGACGGCGGTGTCGTTCGGGCACACAGTGGGCGCAATTCCGGCCGTGCCGTGGTCGACCGTCGACTCCGTTACACCGCTCGCCGGGGGTGTCGCGGCGGAAGGCGCCCTGGTGAACAGCGTGGGCGGCGGAGGGATGTCGGCGGGCATGGCCGAGGCCTCCACGGTCGGCGGCCTGTCGGTCCCGGCCAGCTGGTCTTCGGCCGCCCCGGCGACGCTGGCCTCGTCGACCGCTCCGCTCGAGGGCTCCGGCTGGACCGCCGCCGCCGAGGCCGAGCCGGTCGCGGCGATGCCCGGCATGCCGGGAATGGCGGGAGCGGCCAAGGGCGCTGCCGCCTACGGCTCCGGCCCGCGGTACGGCTTCAAACCGATCGTCATGCCCAAGCAGGTTGTCGTCTGATCCCGTGACAAGGGAGGGAAAACAGAAAGGATATGTGTCACCCATTCGAGGCGAACAGTTAGCCGGTACGCCTTGATCTATGCCTGATGCGGCTAGCACCGCATCGATCATAAATCGACAAGACTTCGTCAAGCTGAAGGCTTCCAAGACAAGGAGAAAGAAGACATGGCAACACGTTTTATGACCGACCCGCACGAGATGCGGGCGATGGCGGGCCGTTTTGAGGTCCACGCGCAGACCGTTGAGGACGAGGCTCGCAAGATGTGGGCGTCGTCGATGAACATCGCCGGTGCCGGCTGGAGTGGCCAGGCGCAGGCGACCTCCTACGACACCATGGGTCAGATGAATCAGGCCTTCCGCAACATCGTGAACATGCTGCACGGTGTGCGTGACGGGCTGATCCGCGACGCCAACAACTACGAGCAGCAAGAGCAGGCTTCCCAGCAGATCCTCGGCAGCTAGCCCAACGGCGCTGTCGCCTAAGACTTTTCACGACTTGAAAGGACGTAAACATGACCATCAATTACCAGTTTGGCGATGTGGACGCCCACGGCGCGACGATTCGCGCCCAGGCGGCGTCGTTGGAGGCCGAGCACCAGTCCATCGTTCGCGATGTGCTGGCCGCTGGTGACTTCTGGGGCGGCTCGGGTTCGGTGGCCTGCCAGGAGTTCATCACCCAGTTGGGTCGCAACTTCCAGGTGATCTACGAGCAGGCCAACTCCCACGGCCAGAAGGTGCAAAGCGCCGGCAGCAACATGGCCAGCACCGACAGCGCCGTCGGGTCCAGCTGGGCCTGACACCGCACGCTTAAGAACGGGGCCGCACACCGGTGGGTGTGCGGCCCCGTTGCATTGTCCGCGCTACCCGGCCACCGGCGAACGCGGAATCAGCGTGGGGCGGAACCCGATTCGCTGGACCGCACCCTCGGATTCGCGTCCGACCATGCCGCCCAGCGGCAGCTTGGAGATGCCCGCGGTGGGGGCTGACGCGGGCGATGCGCCCCACCCGCCCGGCATGGCGTTGGCGTCCAGCGCGGGCAGCGGCGTGACCGACGAGACGGCGTCGGCCCAAGTCGGCGGCACCGACAGGGTGCCGAGCGAAGGCGCTTGACCCACGCTCGCCGACGCTGCCGCGCCCAAACCCCCAACGGGTCCGAGGCCTCCCAGGCCACTGACGGCTCCCCCGTCGACTCCCTCGAGCGATCCCAAGCCTGCGAAATCCAGGCTCAGGCCATACCCGTCGAAGCCAAGCCCCGCGCCGTCGGCGCCCAAGCCGGCGCCGTCGCCGCCGAGCCCCGCCAGGTCGGAGCCCAGGCCGATCGCATCGAGGCCAACCCCGCCCGTGTTTCCGCTGAGCAGAGATGTGAGGCTCGAGGTCAATCCGGAGAGCGCACTCGCACCGGTGCTGGCGCCCTTGGTGGCGGTTTTGCCCGTAGCCCCGGTCAGACTCGACAGCGCGCTGAGCGGGGCGGAAGCCCCCGACGATCCCAGCGACACGGCGGCGCCCGCCGCCGGCGACAGCCCGGTGCCGGACGCGGCGCCCGGGGTCGCCAAGCTCTGCAGAGTTTGGGGCACCGAGGACATCAACTGAGCCGTCGTCGTCTGGGCGTTGCTGCCGACCTGGGCGCCGGTCTGCCCGGCGACGCCGCCCGGGTTGGTCGTCTGGGGCGGCGCGGTGAACGTCGAAAAAGCCGACGCCGCAGCCGCATTGGCGGCGTAGCCGTACATCGCCGTGGCGTCCTGCGCCCACATCTCGCTGTACTCGGCTTCTGTGGCCATGATCGCCGGCGTGTTCTGCCCGAAGATGTTGGTCGCGATCAGCGCCATGAGCTGGGCGCGGTTGGCCGCGATCAGCGGCGGCGGCACCGTCATCGCGTATGCCGTTTCGAACGCCGCCGCGGCGGCCGTGGCCTGGGTGGCCGACTGCTCACACTGCGCGGCGGTGCCCGTCATCCACGATATGTAGGGCGTCACCGCGGCCGCCATCGACAGCGACGTCGGTCCCAGCCAGGACTCGTCGGTAAGGCTGGCGATCACCGACTGGTACCCGCTGGCGGCGTCGGTCAGCTCGGCGGCCAGCGATTCCCAACCCGCCGACGCGGTCAACAGGGTTCCGGGCCCCGGACCCAGATACATCCGACCGGAGTTGATCTCCGGTGGCAGCGCGCCAAAGTCCATCGCCCGTTCCTATCCTTCGCTTGAGTTTGCTGGTCCAGTTATGTGGATCTTGCGTCCGCGGCGCCGATGCCGCGGACGGCCGTGGTGAGCGAGAGCACGTCTCCACCGCGAGCCGCGCCCCGCCGCGCTTGACGCGAATCGCGACGAAGCGCTCCTCTATACGCGCGGACATCGCCGTCGATGTCCGTCGGCATTACCCGCTCGACCGAAGCGCGACCGGTTGGTTCTCCAGCCCGATTGAGGGAGCAGGCAAAGCCGATCGTCTTGCAATCAGCAACCGTCGGTGAAGCCGCTGTTGACAGGGCGCACGATGCTCGCGCTACGAAATTCATTTGCAAATGCCAGTATTCGTAACATCGCGTAACTTTGCGTTAACGAGATTCAGGGCGGCTTTGTCCGCGGCCGTCGTGCGCGCCCGTCCGGCCGCGACGGCATCTGCTGAAGCGCAGCGCCTTATGATCAATGAATTCCATTCGTATGCGTGTGATTTGGGGCACTACCGCCCGAAGCTCCTCGGCTCTCTTAAACCAACATCCATGCATACCAGTATTTTTGGATAATCATCTCACCTCAAGCTCACAGGTGCGAGACATATAAAACACATATTTGAGCGCGCTTTGATGTGAGCTACGGAACAGAGTTTTATTTGAGATCTCTATGAGGTCCGTGACAATGACATGTGCGCTTGGGAGAATGTAGGAACATGACCGTGATGACGGGATACGCAGGCAGCCAACGGCCACGCCAGGCCATCCTGGGGCAGCTGCCCCGCATTTACCGTGCCGACGGCTCCCCGATCCGGGTTTTGCTGGTCGACGACGAGCCCGCGTTGACCAACCTGGTGAAGATGGCGCTGCACTACGAGGGCTGGGTCGTCGACATCGCCCACAACGGGCGCGAGGCACTCGCGAAGTTCGAGAGCGTCAATCCCGACGTGCTCGTGCTCGACATCATGCTCCCCGACGTGGACGGGCTGCGGATCCTGCAGCGGATCCGCGAATCCGACGCCTACACCCCCACGCTGTTCCTCACCGCGCGCGATTCGGTCATGGACCGCGTGACCGGCCTCACCGCGGGCGCGGACGACTACATGACGAAGCCGTTCAGCCTCGAGGAACTCGTCGCGCGGCTCCGGGGGTTGTTGCGCCGCTCCACTCAGCTGACCCCACCGGCGGCCGAATCCCTGAAGATCGGCGACCTGCACGTCGACACCGCCAGCCGCGAGGTCACCCGCGGCGGCATCCCGATCTCGCTGTCGTCGACAGAGTTCGAACTGCTTCGCTTCCTGATGCGCAATCCCCGTCGCGCGCTGAGCCGCACCGAAATCCTGGACCGCGTCTGGAATTACGACTTCGCCGGGCGCACTAGCATCGTGGACCTGTACATCTCGTACCTGAGAAAGAAAATCGACTACGGCCGCGAGCCGATGATCCACACCGTCCGCGGCGTGGGATACATGCTGCGACCGCCGGAATGATCGGCGAGGGACACACCGCATTCAGGGACCGTCCCCGGTGGCTTCCCCACTCGCTGCGCCGCCAATTGCTTTTGGGCGTGTTGGCCGTCGTCAGCGTGGTGCTGGTGACGGTCGGCATCGTCTCGGTGCTAAGCCTGCGCGGCTACGTCACCGCGATGAGCGACGCCGACGTCGACCAATCCCTTGACGCGCTGAGCAACTCGTACTCCAGATACCGCAACGGCGAACATGCGGCGGCGCAACCGGGCGCCCAGCCGATCGCGCAGGCCATGCTCGAATTCACCGATCAAACGCCGGGCAACGTCATCGCCGTGCTGCACGATGGCACGGTGATCGGCTCGGCGGTCTTCTCCGAAGCCGAAGCGCGGCCGGCGCCGCCCGACGTGGTCCGCGCCCTGGAAGCGCAGTCCTGGCCCGACGCGCCGCCACGAACCGAAAAACTTGGCAGCCTCGGTTCGTATCGCGTCGACAGCCGCGTCAGTGGATCCGACCTCTTGGTCGTCGGCGTATCGCTGGCCCGCGCCGACCAGATCATCGTTCGCAAGCAGCTGACCACCACGGCGCTTGTCGCCGTGGCCCTGACGGTCACCGCGGGGCTGACCGTGTGGGTCGTCGGGTCCACCCTGCGCCCGCTGCGCCGGCTCGCCGCGACCGCCGCCGAGGTCGCCGCCATGCCCCTGACCGACGGCGATCACCGGATCAGCGCCAGGGTGCGACCGCAGGACACCGATCCGGACAACGAAGTCGGAATCGTCGGGCACACGCTGAACCGGTTGCTGGACAACGTCGATAGCGCGCTGGCGCATCGGGCCGAGTCCGATATGCGGATGCGGCAATTCATCACCGACGCCAGCCATGAGCTGCGGACGCCGCTGGCGGCGATCCAGGGCTACGCCGAACTGACGCGCCAGGACAGTTCGGCGCTGCCGCCGACCACCGAATACGCGCTGGCGCGCATCGAGTCGGAAGCGCGGCGCATGGCGGTGCTCGTCGACGAACTGCTGCTGCTGTCACGCCTGGGCGAGGGCGAGGATCTGCAGACCCAGGACGTCGACCTGGCGGACCTCGTCATCAATGCGGTCAACGACGCCGCCGTCGCGGCGCCGACGCACCATTGGGTGAAAGACCTGCCCGACGAGCCGGTGTGGGTCCGCGGCGACCACGCCCGGCTACACCAACTGGTCAGCAACCTGCTCAGCAACGCCCGGGTGCACACACCGCCGGGTGTCACGGTGACGACCGGAATCACCTGCCACCGCCTTGGCCCCGACGCGCCCTATGCGGAGCTGACGGTGGTCGACGACGGTCCCGGCATCGATGCGGACCTGCTGCCTCGGCTGTTCGAGCGGTTCGCCCGCGCGGACACGTCCCGCTCCAACGGCTCTGGCATCGGGTTGGGCCTGGCCATCGTGAGTTCGATTGTCAAGGCCCATCACGGTTCGGTGACTGCCGAATCCGCCGATGGCCAAACGGTCTTCCGGGTGCGCCTTCCGCTGATCGAGGATCCGGCCACGGATGCCGGCGAGCCGCCGAGACCCTAGCGGCGGCTCGTCGCGAGTTTCGGTACGCGTAAACGCTTTCCAGAGTTCGGACGCTTTCCGTGGTTAGCGTTCTTGTAACGTCGGGCGCGCTTCTTGTCGGCGCGTTTGGACACCGCGTTGCATCCCTTCCTGGTCAGCGCAGCGCCGACGCGACGAGGTGGACGCTGAGCTTCTCCAGCCGGCTGCGAGCGCGCGGATTTTCCACGAGCGCAGCGGCCTTCGCGAGGCTCAGGCCGTCGTAGTAACCACCGTCGACGACTGGATACGTGGGCGACCCCAGCGTGGTGATGATCGGTGCGGCCTCTTCGGGCGGCCGGCCGACGCGGCCATACATACGCAGCAGCCGGGTCTGGAACACGCCGGGATGAACGCTGAGCGCGATGAACGAGTCACCGCCGGCCTCGGCCAGCGACTTCGTGTACATCGTCAGGGCGAGCTTGGATTGCGCATACGCCGCCAGCGGCCAGTACTGGTCGCCGGCCGGGTTCTTCCAGTTGATGTTTCCCCCGGAGTGCCGCAGCGACGATACGTTGACGACTCGTCCACCGACGCCGGCAAGCCTGGGAACCAGTTTTGTGGTGAGCAGGTAGGGCGCCAGGTAGTTCACCTGGAACGTCAGCTCATGCCCGTCCGCCGTGTACGTGCGTCCCTCGGGGGCGGCGACCGCGGCGTTGTTCACCAGGACATCCAGCGTCGGCAAGGTCGCGGCGAGCGTGTCGGCCACGCGGGCGACCTCGTCCAGGCGGGTGAAGTCGGCGACGACCAGGTTCAGGCGCAGCGGCTCCGCTCCGTCTTTCACCAGGCGCGTCATCGCCTTCTCGCCAGCATCCTCGTCTGGGGCGTGCAGATATACGGTTGCGCCTTCATCGACGAACCGGCGGGCCGTTGCATAACCGATGCCGTCGGTAGCACCTGTGACAAGAACCGTCGGGGGGTGGGAAATAATCTGGGCCATAATAACTTTCGCTTGGTGGAGGTACGACAGCAGAAGTCGCGTGATACGACGCGACGGCGACTCCAAATCGAAGTCGAATAGGAATGAAACGAAGGTTTGATACCGCGAGCGCTAAAAAGCCGGGTTCAGAAGCCGATTCGGCTGCACGATGGCGGTTCGTCGTCCCAGCCCACACCGTAACGCTCCAGCGCCGAAGGCAATGCGACGGCGACTACCGTAGTGCGGGCCATGGCGTCCATCGCATCAGACCGCGATGCTCGCGCGCAACGCGGATTACGGCTTCTTGACGCTACCGGTCGTTCCTTTGATGCTTTCTTGACACCGTGAAGTGCACCGCGGTATTCGAATCGATGGCTGTTCTACACCCGACGATTTCGTCGACCTGGCCAGGATTCGGCACGGCTTCGCCCATGCCCTCGCCGCGCCAGGTAGTAGACGCTCAGCAGAGTCGCCGCCGCGGCGGCGGCCTCGGGAATCTGCGACAACGTGTCAGACATGCGCGATCGCCTCGACACGGTCGTAAGCCTCCCACCAGATGGCCTCATGCTCGACCAGGGAGATCGCGCCGTTCGCCAACATGCGGTCAGCCTCGGTCAGCATGCCGGTCAGCGTTCGCCACTCGGTGTGCCGGCGCCGCTCAGCCACGTCGGCGCCATTGGGCAAAAGGCTGACTGACATCGACCTGACTCGCACGCGGACGGGTCCGGCTCGCAGGAATAGCAGCGCGCCGATACCCACGTATGCGACCACGAAGATCGCGAGCACGGTGTGGGGTGAGGCCGCCGCATCGCCCAGCAGCATGATCGCAAGCAATCCGAGCACGGCGCCGGTTATCGGCCACCCCCGCCACAGTCGCGCCAGCCGACGGTCAGCGGTCGTGCTTCCGGGCGGGTAGACGGTCAACCGGTAGCGCTGCACGCCGTATCTGCCAACCGTGGCATCGAACGATCCCCACTGGTGGGCGCCCTCGAGCGGCCGCGACCACCACTGCGGTTGCGCCGGCGCACTCTGGGACAGCTGGAGGATGCCCGGCTCGGGGCGTCGCTGCACGGTTTTTCGCATGAGCTTGGGTCTACGCCCAATTCGCGACGCCCACTAACAATCCAAACGACATTTATACGCTGCACGGCCCCACCTTTACGCGACCTTATCGACGCGGCGAGAGCATGAGCGGCGAGCCCGCACCGAAGCGGCCAGCAGAAGCGGCTTGCGCTTATCGGGACCGGTCAGTTAGATATCCGCCGTGGTAGTGAACGTAAGGATCTTCAATCGACAGGGGCTTAACTGATGTGATGCCACGCCTCCGTATGGTGTGGCCAGAGTGGCAGCGAGAAGAGCTGCGCACCAATCTGTGGTTGGTTCCTACGATTCTGGTAGTCGGCGCGCTCGCGCTTTTCGTGCTCACCCTGCGGCTTGATAGAGCCGCTTACGACGGCCGATTCCGACCCCCATCCTGGGTGGTCAGCGGCTCCGCCGACGCGGCGCGTCAACTCCTGACTTCGATCGCGGCATCGGTAATCACCGTCGTCGGCATCGTCTTTTCCATCACGATCGTCACGCTGACCCTGGCGTCTGTCGGCGGACACGGAAAAATCCCCACTGACGGCCAGCTGATCTCCCCGCTGGCGGTCATGAATTCTCCCCACTGACGGCCACGGATTTCCCCATTGCGGTCGTGTCGCTGCCGGTTGTCGGCGGCGGTGTCGGGCTGGCTGTTCTGGACCGAATGTGTCCAGGGCGGAAGGCCAGTAAGTGAAGAGCAGTGAGGAGATCATGGAGATTTTGGAGGCGTTTGATTTGACCGGCGGATTACGAGCGGCGGCGGCGTTGGCTGGCTGTGATCACAAGACGGTGGCTCACTACGTGGCGTTGCGCGATGCCGGGCTCAGCCCGGAGGAGCGGCCGCGGCGGGCGATGGCCATTGATCCGTTCCTGGACAAGATCGAGGAGTGGGTGGACCATTCGCAGGGGTTGATCCGCGCCGACGTCGCGCACGACAAGCTGGTTGCGATGGGCTTCGGCGGCTCGGAGCGCACCACCCGGCGAGCGGTGGCGGCGGCGAAGAAGTCGTGGCGGTCGGGTCATCGCAGGGTGTTTCGGCCGTGGGTGGCTGAGCCGGGGTTATGGCTGCAGTTCGACTGGGGCCAAGGGCCCACCGTCGCCGGTCGGCCCACGTTGTTGTTCTGCGCCTGGCTGGCCTGGTCACGGTTTCGGGTGGTGCTGCCCACCTGGGATCGCACCCTGCCGACCCTGCTGGGCTGTTTGGACGCCACGCTGCGGGTGATCGGTGGGGCACCGACGTATGCGTTGACTGACAACGAGAAGACGGTCACTGTCGAACATGTTGCCCGGGTACCGATTCGGCATCCCGACGTGGTGGCCGCGGGTCGGCATTACGGGATGACGATCCGCACCTGTGTGCCGGCTGACCCTCAGTCCAAGGGCGGTGCGGAGGCCACCGTGCGCATCGCCAAAGCCGATCTGGTGCCCACCGAGGCTAATCTGCTTGATGCCTACGCCACCTTCGCTGAGCTGGCCCAGGCCTGTCGTGACTTCTGTGAGCAGGTCAATGCCCGGCCGCATCGGGTGACCGGTCAGGTCCCCGCTGAGCTGTTGGTCGAGGAACGTGCACGGCTGCATGTGCTGCCCGCCCAACCGGTGGCCATTGCGTTCGGCCTGACCCGCCGGGTGGGCTGGGACTCCACGATCAGCGTGGAGGGAGTGCGCTATTCGGTGCCGCACCACCACATCGATGAGCGGGTCTGGGTGCGCTGGTGCGGTGAGGAATTGGTAGTCACCGTCATCGATGAAGCGGGCCCGGTCGAGATCGCCCGCCACGGGCGCGGGCAACGTGGGCGACCCCAGATCCGCGACGAGCATTACCCCAGTGACCATCCCGGAGGCCGCGCGCTGCCCGGGGACCGCACCCCACGCGCGGCCAACCCGGCCGAGGCCGCGTTTCTGGCTATCGGTGACGGCGCGGCCGCGTGGCTGACCGAGGCCGCTGCGTCCGGCGCGGCTCGGGTGCGCTCGAAGATGGCCGAAGCGGTGGCGTTCGCCAAACTGCACGGCTCGGTTGCCGTCGATCAAGCGTTGGGCACCGCGGCGTTGGCCGGCCGATTCGCCGATGCGGATCTGGCCGCGATCTTGACCCACCAGCAGCACGGGCCCAACGGCCCGCCGACCCGGGCCACCGAAACCCACAGCCTGCAACCCGGCACCGCCGGCTGGTCGGGGTTCGGCGCGACCAATCCCGGCGGTGAAAAGTGACCGCAACCAAAAAACCGGCAGTGACGGTCGGATCCGGTGTCGCCGGGCCCGCCACCCAGACCCTCGAGGAGGTGATCGCGTTAACCCGCCGCCTGCGGATGCCCTACCTGCGCAAAGCCATTGCCGACGTGGTGCCCACCGCCCGAGCTCAACGCTGGGACCCCGCCGAGGTGCTGCGCGTACTGCTTTGTGAGGAGATCACCGGCCGCGACGAAGCCACCCTACGGCTGCGGCGAGCGCGGGCGAACTTCCCGGCCGGCAAGACCTTCGCCGTTTGGGATGAAACCCGCTGCTCCATCCCCGCACCCACCCAGCAAGCCCTGCGCGGCATGGAATGGGTCGACCGGCGCGAGAACCTTTGCGTCTGTGGTCCCAGCGGCACCGGCAAGAGCCACTTCTGCGAGGCCCTGGGACAGCTGGCCATCGACACCGGACGCACCGTGGCCTGGTTTTCCATCGACGACCTCGGCGCCCTGGTACGCCGTCACCGCGCCGATGACTCCATCACCAAAGCGGTCCGCCGCATCACCCGAGTCGATCTGATCATTCTTGATGACATTGGCATGCTGCCCGTCGGCGAGGACGCCGCCGAAGGGTTCTATCGGCTTGTCGACGCCTGCTACGAAACCCGTTCGCTGGCAGTGTCATCCAATCTGCACCCGGCCGGCTTCGACGAACTCATGCCCAAGACCCTGGCCACCGCCACCGTCGACCGGCTGTTACACCACGCCCACGTCTGCGTCACCGAAGGCCAATCGTTCAGGCTCGCCCAAGCCACCACCGGCAAGGGGGTGGCGCCGCTACCCAACTGATCAACCGGGGAGATCCCACGTCCGTCCGTGGGGAGTACTCGTGGCCACCAGCGAGGAGATCTCCTGACCGTCAGTGGGGAGAACTACATGACCGTTGACAGCGTCGACGCAGTTTGGTCCGCGGATGCTGCGCAACTTCATCCGCGACCGCGGCACCCAGCTCACGCTGGGCACGTTCGTCGCAACGTTCGTGTATTGCGTCGTGGTGCTGGTGTCGATCGGACCCGGCGATCGGGGAGAGTTCGTCCCTCATATTTCCATCACAACCGCTTTCGGTCTGGTGCTTATCGATCTGGCGGTGCTGATCTATTTCATTCACCACATCGCCACCCAGATCCAGCTGCCACAGGTGATCGCCGGCATCGCGAAAGATCTGGCCCATGCCGTCGCGGTGCAGAGCAGCGACCAGCCCCGCTCGGCACGGAAGGCTGCAGAGGGTCCGTCGCTCGACGAGCTGCTCGCCAGGATCGAAACCTCCGGCAGCGTCATTCGCACTCCCAAAAGCGGGTACCTGCAATTCATTCGACATCAGACGCTGGTCCGCGTCGCCACCGAGGCGGACGCGGTGATCCGACTGCCCTACCGCCCGGGCCACTTCCTCGTCGCAGGCCGTGAACTGGCCAGCGTGTGGCCTGCCACCGCCGCCGAGCAGGTGGCCGACTACCTGGCCCGCGCCCAGGCAACCGGACCGCACCGCACCCTGACACAGGACGTCGCCTTCGGCGTGGATCAGCTCGTCGAGATCGCCATCCGGGCGCTGTCGCCGGCCGTCAACGACACCTTCACAGCACTAACGTGCATCGACTGGCTCGGCGACTGTCTGTGCAAAATCGCGCCGGTATGGACGCCCACCCAAGTCCATCGCGACCATCGCGGCGTCATTCGCGTCATCTCCGATCAAGTCAGCTATGAGCGGCTGGTGCAGCGAGCCTTTGAGAAGATCCGCCAAGCCAGCCGGGGGATGCCCGCGGTGATGATCCGCCAGCTCGATGCGTTAACGACGATCATGGAACAAGCGACCGACCGGCAACGCGCACAAGTCCTGAAGGACCAGGCGGCCATGATCCAGCGCGCGAGTGCCGAATCGGTTCCCGAGGAATCCGATCGCGCCGATGTCGATCGTCGATACGCCGTATTGCGTGCCCTCTATGAACGGCTCAACGGTTAGGGCGCGGACATGTTCGAAGTGGGCGTAAAGAAACCGTAAAGGCGCACCGCGACGGCGTTAGGAAAGTGTCAACCAAAGGCCCTACCCGCTCGGCCGCGTCTAGCTTCAAGCTGACCTTGCCTCCGAGGAATGCACCGTGGCCGCCTCGATGAGGCCATTTCGTATGCACATGATTGGCGCGGAACGGAGACAAGATGGGCGTGTTGATCTACGTCTTGCTGACGATCGCGGTGTTCGCCGTGCTCGGGCTGGCGCAGAAGTTGGTCGAGCGGCTGTGAGCTACGAAAACGTCGTCGGCTTGGCGCTTTCCGTGCTGCTTGCCGTCTACCTCGCAGCCGCGCTGCTGTTTCCGGAGAGGTTCTAGTGAGCACAACAACAGCGGGGATCATCTTCCTCGTCGTCCTCGTCGTGGCGCTGGTGGTAGTGCATGTGCCGTTCGGCGACTACATGTACCGGGTGTATACGTCGGAGGAGGACTCCTCCGCCGAGCGGGTGATCTACCGGCTGATCGGTGTCGATTCGCGCTCGGAGCAGACCTGGGGTGCCTACGCGCGCAGCGTCTTGGCGTTCTCGTCACTCAGCATCCTGTTCCTTTTCGTGTTCCAGCTCGTGCAGGGCAAATTGCCGCTGCACCTGCATGATCCGGCCACCCAGATGACCCCGGGGCTGGCGTGGAACACCGCCGTCAGCTTCACCACCAACACCAACTGGCAGGCCTACTCCGGCGAGTCGACGCAGGGCCATCTGGTCCAGATGGCCGGGCTGGCGGTGCAGAACTTCGTCTCGGCCGCCGTCGGCATGGCGGTGGCGATCGCACTGGTACGCGGTTTCGCCCGCAAGCGCACCGGCGACCTGGGCAACTTCTGGGTGGACCTGGTGCGCACGGTGCTGCGCATCCTGCTGCCCATCTCGATCGTCGCCGCGATCCTGCTCATCGCCGGCGGGGCGATTCAGAACTTCCACCTGCACGACCAGGTCGCCTCCACCCTCGGCGGCGCCCAGCAGACGATCACCGGCGGCCCGGTGGCCAGCCAGGAGGCGATCAAGGAGCTCGGCACCAACGGCGGCGGCTTCTACAACGCGAACTCCGCGCACCCGTTCGAGAACCCGACGACATGGACCAACTGGCTGGAGATCTTCCTGCTGCTGGTGATCAGCTTCTCGCTGCCGCGCACCTTCGGTCGCATGGTCGGCAGCACCAAGCAGGGCTACGCGATCGCCTCGGTCATGGCGAGCCTGTACGCGATCAGCGTGTCCTTCATGATGTTGTTCCAGCTGCAGCACCACGGCACGGTTCCAACCGCGGTCGGCGCCGCCATGGAAGGCGTCGAGCAGCGGTTCGGCATCGCCAACTCCGCGGTGTTTGCGGACTCGACGACGCTCACCTCCACCGGTGCCGTCGACTCGTTCCACGACTCCTACACCAGCCTCGGCGGGATGATCGCGATGTTCAACATGCAGCTCGGGGAGGTCGCGCCCGGCGGCACCGGGTCGGGTCTGTACGGCATGCTGATCCTGGCGGTGATCACCGTCTTCGTCGCCGGGCTGATGGTCGGGCGCACCCCGGAATACCTCGGCAAGAAGATCAACCCCCGCGAAATCAAGCTCGCCGCAAGCTATTTCCTGGTCACCCCGCTGATCGTGCTGACCGGCACCGCGGTCGCGATGGCGCTGCCGGGCGAGCGTGCCGGCATGGCCAACACCGGCCCGCACGGGCTGTCGGAGGTCCTGTACGCGTTCACCTCCGCCGCCAACAACAACGGCTCCGCGTTCGCCGGGATCAGTGTCAACACCAACTGGTACAACACCGCCCTAGGGCTGGCCATGGTATTCGGCAGGTTTTTGCCGATGGTGCTCGTGCTCGCCCTGGCCGGCTCGCTCGCCAAGCAGGGTCACACGCCGGAATCGGCGGGCACGCTGCCGACCCATCGGCCGCAGTTCGTCGGAATGGTCGCCGGCGTCACGGTGATCCTCGTCGCCCTCACTTTCCTGCCCATGCTCGCGCTCGGGCCTCTCGCTGAAGGAATCCACTGATGACCGCAACCGCCACCGATCCGGCTGAGCAGACGCAGCCAGCGGACCACGCCGGCCCGAAACGGGTTCAGGGTGGCTTGCTCGACCCGGGGATGCTGTGGAAGTCGACGCCGGACGCGCTGCGCAAGCTCGACCCGCGCACCCTGTGGCGCAACCCGGTGATGTTCATCGTCGAAATCGGCGCCGCGTGGAGCACCTGGCTGGCGATCGTCAACGAAACCTGGTTTGCGTGGCTCATCGTGGTATGGCTTTGGCTGACGGTGCTTTTCGCCAATCTCGCTGAGGCTGTGGCGGAAGGTCGCGGCAAGGCCCAGGCCGAAACACTGCGCCGAGCGAAATCCCACACCGTGGCGCGGCGGCTCAAAAAGTGGGAACCCGGGGCCTCCGCCGTGGAAGAAGAGGTGGCTGCGCCGCTGCTGCAGCAGGGCGACATCGTGGTGGTCGAGGCCGGGCAGGTGATACCGGGCGACGGCGACGTGGTGGAAGGCATTGCGTCGGTGGACGAATCGGCCATCACCGGCGAGTCGGCGCCGGTGATTCGTGAGTCCGGCGGCGACCGCTCGGCGGTCACCGGCGGCACCACCGTACTGAGCGACCGCATCGTCGTGAAGATCACCCAGAAGCCTGGGGAAAGCTTCATCGACCGGATGATCGCGCTCGTCGAGGGCGCCAACCGCCAGAAAACCCCCAACGAGATCGCGCTGAACATTCTTTTGGCCGCGCTGACGATCATCTTCGTCTTCGCCGTCGCGACCCTGCAGCCGCTGGCGATCTACTCCAAGGCGAACAATCCGGGCGTCCCGGATACCCAGGCGCTCGACGCAAGCGGCGTCACGGGCATCGTGATGGTGTCGCTGCTGGTGTGCCTGATCCCCACGACGATCGGCGCGCTCCTGTCGGCGATCGGCATCGCCGGCATGGACCGGTTGGTGCAGCGCAACGTACTGGCGATGTCGGGGCGGGCGGTGGAAGCGGCCGGCGACGTGAACACGCTGCTGCTCGACAAGACCGGCACCATCACCCTGGGCAACCGGCAGGCCGCGGCATTCATCCCGCTCGACGGAATCACCAACGAGCAACTGGCCGACGCCGCGCAGTTGTCCAGCCTCGCCGACGAAACGCCCGAAGGACGCTCGATCGTCGTGTACGCCAAGCAACACTTCGGGCTGCGCGCCCGCACGCCGGGCGAACTGGCGCACGCCCAATGGGTGGCCTTCTCGGCCACCACCCGTATGTCGGGTGTCGACCTCGACGGGCACCTGCTGCGCAAGGGCGCGGCCAGCTCGGTCGCGGAATGGGTACGCGGCCAAGGAGGTAACGTGCCGCATCAGCTTGGTGAGATCGTCGACGGCATCTCTGCCAGCGGCGGCACCCCACTGGTCGTCGGCGAGGGCCGCGATGGCCAGGCGGCGGTGCTCGGAGTCATCCACCTCAAGGACGTCGTCAAGCAGGGGATGCGGGATCGCTTTGACGAGATGCGGAAGATGGGCATCCGCACGGTGATGATTACCGGCGACAACCCCTTGACCGCCAAGGCGATTGCCGACGAGGCCGGTGTCGACGACTTCCTCGCCGAGGCGACGCCCGAGGACAAGCTCGCGTTGATCAAGCGCGAGCAAGAGGGCGGCAAGCTGGTCGCGATGACCGGCGACGGCACCAATGACGCGCCGGCGCTGGCCCAGGCCGACGTGGGCGTGGCGATGAACACCGGAACCTCGGCCGCCAAAGAGGCCGGCAACATGGTCGACCTCGACTCCGACCCCACCAAGCTGATCGAGATCGTCGAGATCGGCAAGCAGCTGCTGATCACCCGCGGAGCGCTGACCACCTTCTCGATCGCCAACGACATCGCGAAGTACTTCGCGATCATCCCGGCGATGTTCGTCGCGATGTTCCCCGGGCTGGACATGATCAACATCATGCGGTTGCACAGCCCGCAGTCGGCGATCCTGTCGGCGGTGATCTTCAACGCCATCATCATCGTCATGCTGATCCCGTTGTCGCTGCGCGGCGTGCGCTACACGCCGAGCAGCGCGTCAAAGCTGTTGAGCCGCAACCTCTATGTTTACGGGCTCGGCGGCATCGTGGCCCCGTTCATCGGGATCAAGGCAATCGACCTCATCGTCCAATTCGTCCCCGGGATGTCCTGACATGAAGTTCTCCAATTTCATCCGCATGCACTGGGCGGCCTTTCGCGCGCTGCTGGTGCTGACGGTGCTCACCGGCCTCGCCTACCCCGTGTTCATCTGGCTCGTCGCGCAGATCCCGGGATTGCACGACAAGGCCGAAGGGTCGATGCTCACCAGCAACGGCAAGCCGGTCGGCAGCCGGCTGATCGGCCAGCTCTTCACCGACAAGGACGGCAACGCGCTGGCGCAATACTTCCAGAGCCGCCCCTCGGCGGCCGGCACCGGTTACGACCCGCTGAACTCGAGCGCGAGCAACCTCGGGCCGGAGAGCATCGTCGATACACCCGCCGACCCGTCGCAGCTGACGGCCGGCAAGTCCGCGTCGGATGCGGGCTTCAAGCCGAGCCTGCTGACCCAGGTCTGCACGCGCAGCGCCGCCGTCGGGCAGCTCGAGGGGGTGGACGGAGCACGACCGTTCTGCACAGGCGGCGGCGTCGGTGCGGTGCTCTCGGTGATCGGCCCGCGTGACGCCCGCGGCAACGTCGCCCACCCGACCCGGGTGGTCAGCGTCAACGAGCCGTGCCAGTCGACGCAGGCGCCGTTCCTGTCGATCTACGAAGGGGTGCGGGTCGAGTGCGCCAAGTACGGCGAGGACTACACGATCGGCCAGATCGTGCCCGTCCGCGGCGCCGCGCCCGACAACCCGGCCGTGCCGGCCGACGCGGTCACCGCCAGCGGCAGCGGCCTGGACCCGAACATCTCCCCGGCCTACGCCGACATCCAGGTCACCCGCGTGGCCAAGGCCCGCCACGTCAGCCCGGATCAGATCCGGGCGGTCCTCGCGCACTACCGCGGCGGGCGCGACCTCGGGGTCCTCGGTGAGCCCACCGTGAACGTGCTGGAACTCAACCTGCAACTCGATCACCAGTATCCGGTCTCGGGCTAGCCCAGCCTGGCGACGGCGAGCGCCGGAACGGCGCGAGTTAGGAGCCGGGCCATCGAACTTAGGGGATGATGGTTGACGTGAGCGTGACCGACCACCGTCCCAAGCGCGGGGAACTACGCATCTACCTCGGTGCCGCTCCCGGTGTCGGCAAGACCTACGCGATGCTCGGCGAGGCCCACCGGCGGCTGGAGCGCGGCACCGACGTGGTAGCGGCGGTGGTCGAGACCCACGGCCGCGCGAAAACCGCTGAGCTGATTGAGGGCATCGAGGTCATTCCGCCGCGCTTCGTCGAATACCGCGGCAGCACCTTCCCGGAACTCGATGTGCCGGCCGTGCTGGCGCGGCATCCGCAGGTGGTCCTGGTGGACGAACTCGCGCACACCAACACGCCCGGTAGTAAGAACGAAAAGCGGTGGCAGGACGTCGAAGAGCTGCTCGAGGCGGGGATCACGGTGATCTCCACCGTCAACATCCAGCACCTCGAAAGCCTCAACGATGTCGTCGCTCAGATCACCGGCATCGAACAGCAGGAAACCATACCGGATTCGATCGTGCGCCAGGCTTCGCAGGTCGAGCTCATCGACATCACTCCGGAGGCATTGCGTCGCAGGCTATCCCACGGCAACGTCTATGCGCCGGAGCGCATCGACGCGGCGCTGTCGAATTACTTCCGCCGCGGAAACCTCACCGCGCTCAGGGAATTGGCGCTGCTGTGGCTGGCGGACCAGGTGGACACCGCGCTGGCCAAGTACCGTGCCGAGAACAAAATCACCGACATGTGGGAGGCGCGGGAACGCGTCGTGGTGGCGGTCACCGGTGGCCCGGAATCGGAGACGTTGGTACGACGGGCATCCCGGATCGCGTCGAAGTCCAGCGCCGAGCTGATGGTGGTGCACGTCATCCGCGGTGACGGGCTGGCCGGCGTCTCGGAACGCAGAATGACCAAGATTCGTGAGCTGGCCAACAGCCTGGACGCGTCCCTGCACACCGTGGTCGGTGACGACGTTCCCACGGCCCTGCTCGATTTCGCCCGCGAAAACAATGCGACCCAACTGGTGATCGGCACGTCCCGGCGGCCCCGCTGGGCCCGCATCTTCGAGGAGGGGATCGGCCCCACGATCGTCGAGCGGTCCGGGAAGATCGACGTGCACATCGTCACGCACGAGGAATCCAAACGCGTCCTTCATTTCGGGTCGCTGGTGCCCCGCGAGCGCCGGGTCGCCTCGTGGCTGGCGGCCGTGATCGTGCCGTCGGCCATCTGCGCCGTGACGGTGACGCTGCTGGACCGGTATCTGAACAACGCCGGCGAGAGCGCGTTGTTCTTCGTCGGGGTGCTGTTCGTGGGGCTACTCGGCGGCGTTGCCCCGGCGGCCCTGTCCGCGGTGCTGTCCGGGCTGCTGCTGAACTACTACCTGATCACCCCGCGACACAGCTTCACCATCGCCGAACCCAACAGCGCCATCACCGAATTGGTGCTGATGATGATCGCGGTCGCGGTCGCGGTCCTCGTCGACGGTGCGACCAAACGCACCCGCGAAGCCCGTCGCGCATCCCAGGAGGCCGAGCTGCTCACGCTGTTCGCCGGGTCAGTACTGCGGGGCGCCGACCTCGAGACCCTGCTGGAGCGCGTGCGCGAGACCTATTCACAGCGCGCCGTCAGCATGCTGCGCGAACCCAGTGAGGAAGAGCGCGCCAGCGGAAGAAAGGGCTACATCGTCGCCTGTGTGGGCAAAGATCCTTGTGTGAGCGTCGATTCGGCCGACACGGCGATCGAGGTCGGCGACGAAGAATTCTGGATGCTGATGGCCGGAAAGAAGCTCTCCACACGCGACCGCCGGGTGCTCAGCGCGGTGGCCAAGCAGGCGGCGGGCCTGATCAGGCAGCGCGAATTGGCCGAGGAGGCCAGCCGGGCCGAGGCGATCGTGCGGGCCGACGAGCTGCGACGTTCCCTGCTGTCGGCGGTCAGCCACGACCTGCGCACGCCGCTCGCGGCGGCCAAGGTCGCGGTGTCCAGCCTGCGCGCCGAAGACGTCGCCTTCTCCCCCGAAGACACCGCCGAGTTGCTGGCCACCATCGAGGAATCGATCGACCAGCTGACCGCCCTGGTCGGGAACCTGCTGGACTCCTCGCGCCTGGCCGCCGGGGTGATCCACCCGGACCTGCGGCGCGTGTATCTCGAGGAAACGGTGCAGCGCGCCCTGGTCAGTATCGGCAAGGGCGCCACCGGGTTCTACCGATCGGCCATCGATCGCGTCAAGGTCGACGTGGGCGACGCGGTGGTGATGGCCGACGCCGGGCTGCTGGAACGGGTCCTTGCCAACCTGATCGACAACGCGCTGCGCTACGCGCCCAACTGCGTGGTTCGGGTCAACGCGGGGCGGGTGGGCGATCGCGTGCTGATCAACGTCATCGACGAGGGTCCGGGAATCCCGAAGGGCACCGAGGACCAGATCTTCGAAGCCTTCCAGCGGCTGGGCGATCACGACAACACCACCGGCGTGGGCCTGGGCATGTCGGTGGCGCGGGGCTTCGTCGAGGCGATGGGCGGCACCATTGCGGCCGGCGACACCCCGGGCGGCGGGCTGACCGTCGTGGTGGACCTGGCCGCGCCGCAGGCGTTCGGTGCGCTATGACCCGGGTGTTGGTGATCGACGACGAGCCGCACATCCTGCGCGCGCTGCGGATCAACCTGTCGGTGCGTGGCTACGAGGTCATCACCGCCGCTACCGGTGCCGGAGCGCTGCGCGCCGCCGCCGAGCACAGGCCCGACGTGGTGATCCTGGATCTCGGCCTGCCGGATATATCCGGCATCGAAGTGCTGGCCGGCCTGCGCGGCTGGCTCTCGGCGCCGGTGATCGTGCTGTCGGCGCGCACGGATTCGTCGGACAAGGTGGAGGCCCTCGACGCCGGCGCCGACGACTACGTGACGAAACCCTTTGGGATGGACGAGTTCTTGGCCCGGCTGCGCGCCGCGGTGCGCCGCAACGCCGCGGCGTCCGAAGTGGACGAGCCGGTGATCGAAACCGACGCGTTCACCGTCGATCTGGCCGCCAAGAAGGTCACCAAGGACGGCGTGGAGGTACACCTGACGCCGACCGAGTGGGGCATGCTCGAGGTGCTGGTGCGCAACCGCGGCAAGCTGGTGGGCCGCGAGGAGTTGCTGAAAGAGGTGTGGGGGCCGGCGTATGCCACCGAAACCCATTACCTGCGCGTGTATCTGGCGCAGTTGCGGCGCAAACTCGAGGATGACCCGTCGCATCCCAAGCACCTGCTCACCGAGTCGGGCATGGGCTACCGCTTCGAGGCCTGACGTCCGGTCCGGTCACTCCACGTCATATCCGCACCATGCGCCCCTGGCTGGACCCCGTGAATTGTCCACGGCACAGGAGAGTCCTCAATGGAGCACCGGGAAGCCTAGCGGACTGACTTTTCGTGACCGCCCGCAGCCGTGCAGTCGTGGAGTCTCGCATCTAGAGCTACGAGCGTGCTCAGATCGTGTCTCGGCTGTGTCGGGAATGATCGGACGAGGCCCTCTGTTTGAACTGGCGTCCTAAAAAAATTAGACAGACAGGTCTACTCAATCAGGAGTCATCATGACGGAACAATCGAACGGTCGGCAGCCGGTGGCCCTGGTGACCGGGGCGACCTCGGGCATCGGCCGGGCAGTCGCATTGAACTTGGCGCGTGACGGTTTCGAGGTGATCGTGCATGGCCGCGACGCCGGACGGGGCGCGGCCACGGTCGATGAGATCGCCGCCAACGGCGGTCGGGCGCGGTTCGTCGCGGCGGACTTAGCCGACGCCGACGCAGTGACGGCGTTGGCGGCAGAGGTTGGTGAGGTTGAGGTGCTGGTCAACAACGGTGGGATCTCCTGGTTCGGTCCCAGCGCGGAGCTGGACACCGAGACCTTTGATCACTTGTTCGACAGCAACGTGCGCGCGGCCTACCAGCTGGTCGCCGCACTGGCGCCGGGGATGGCCAAGCGTGGGCACGGCAGCATCGTCAGCATCGACAGCATGGCCGGGCACGTCGGCTTGGCCGGCGGAGCCGCCTACGGGGCGACCAAAGCGGCGCTGACCGCGATGTCACGGGCGTGGGCAGCCGAGTTCAGCCCCTCGGGAGTGCGGGTGAACACGGTGGCGCCTGGGCCGGTGTTCACCGCCGAGTCCAAGCGCGACCTGATCGAGAATCTGGCCGGCACCACGCTACTGAATCGGGGTGCGCACCCTGAGGAGATTTCCGAGGTCGTCGCCTTCCTCGCCTCCGACAAGGCCAGCTACATCACCGGCGCGGTCATCCCCGTCGACGGCGGCCGGACGGCGGTGTAGAACATGACCAGCAGCTATGTGCCCAGCCCCAGTGATCGCGTACGTGAGCAGGTCGCACTCTACGAAGCCACCGGCGGAGTCGAGGGCGGCACCCTGGAGGGCCGACCGGTGGTCATCTTGACCACGATCGGCGCCAAAACCGGCAGCGTCCGGAAAAACCCGGTCATGCGCATCAAGCAGGGCGACACCTACGTTGCCGTCGCCTCGGCCGCGGGCGCCCCCACTCATCCGGCGTGGTACCGCAATCTCATTGCCCACCCACAGTTGACGCTGCAGGACGGCGCCACCGTCCATTACCTGCGGGCCCGGGAAGCCCACGGTGCCGAGAAAGCGCAATGGTGGGAGGTCGCCGAACGCTTCTGGCCGCACTTCCCCGAATACCGCGCCAAGGCCGGCGATCGCGACATTCCGGTGATGCTGCTCGAACCGATCGAACAGTCCGACAGCGCAACGGATGTCGCCCAAGTGGCCGGGGAGAGCTGATGGCCACCGCGACACGGGCGACCACCGGCACGAGTGCGCCAGCGCCGAGGCGCTCGGCTCGTCAACGGCTGCTCGATGCCGCCGACGAATTGTTTTATGACGAAGGCGTCCACACCGTGGGCATCGACCGTGTTATCGAACGCGCCGGAGTGGCCAAGGCGTCGCTGTACAACGCGTTCGGCAGCAAGGACGAATTGGTGCAGGCCTATCTCGATGGACGGCACGCGCGCACTATCGCCCGGCTGCGGTCCGCGGTGCGACGGCACAGTGACCCGGTGGCGCGGGTGTACGCGGTCTTCGACGCCCAAGCCGAAATCCTCGCCCAGCCCACCTTCCGTGGTTGCGCGTTCATCTCGGCTAGCGCCGAGGCGCCGCCCGGCGGAATGATCGAACACGCCGTCGACGCCTACCGGGCCGAGCTACGGGAACTGTTCACCAGTCTCGCCGCAGACACCGGTGCCGCCGATTCCCGGACACTGGGACGCCAACTGCACCTCATCTACGACGGCGCCATCCTCAGCGCGCAGATGGATCACGACCCATCCATCGCGGCGGAGGCTCGCGCCGCAGTCACCGCACTCCTCACCACAGCACTCCAAAGCAACGAACAATCGACTCCGCTGATAATTGGGCGCTCCCACCAAGGCAACCCACGCCCAAAGAAAAAACGACGATGAGCATTGACCTCCTCGGCATCGGCTGAGACGCCCACGATCCCCGGCAACGCGCCGCATTCTGGGCAGAAGCGTTGCAGCGCAACGTCACCGAAGGCGCCACCGACCAGTTCGCTTCCATCACCGCTGACGATGACCCGGCCGACGGACCGCTACTGATGTTCCACCGCGTTCCCGAGGGAAAGACGGTCAAAAACCGCGTCCACCTCGACCCCGACAAGTGCGGTCACTGAGCGACAACAACCGATGGATCAGCTCCACCGATCCCGAAACACAACGGATTCGACCTCGTCGCCAGCTGAACAACCATGACCGGCCCTCGCGGACTGGTCCACGGCGGACGAGAGTCGTTCACCGGTGGGTGCATGCCGCGGCATAGCGGGCTGGGGGTTGGTAGCCCAGCGATGAGTGCCGGCGGTGATGCTTGGGTTGCCCGCCTCACTGGGGGCACAAAGGGCGCCGCCCTCCGCGCGGAGTCCAGTGTGGCGGACGTAACTCAACCGGCGATCGACAGCACGATGCCGTCGAGGATGTCGTGTTCGCTGACGATCAGCTCGTCGATCCCGGCGCGGGCGCGCAGCTCCCGCGCCAGTTCCTCCACCACGATCGCCCCACCGCCGATCACGTCGGCCCGGCCCTCGTGCATCGGCGGCAGCGCCGCCCGCTCGGATCGCGTCATGCCGATCAGTCGCTCGCACACCGCCAGCAGGTCGCCGCCCGAGACGCGCGAAAGATGAATGGACGCAGGGTCATACGTCGCCATGTTGTGCGCGAGTGCGGACAGCGTCGTCATCGTCCCGGCAAGCCCGACCCAGGTCCGCGCTCCCTCGACGGGCACCACGCCCAGCGCGGCGTCGAGCCGCTCGCGCACCACCCCGCGGGCCGCCTCCACTTCCCGCGGTGTCGGCGGGTCCGAGTGCAGACATCGCTCGGTGAGCCGGACACACCCGATGTCGGCCGAGTAGCTGGCCACCACCGCATCCCCGCCGACCACGATCTCGGTGGAGCCCCCGCCGAGGTCGACGACCACGAAAGGAGCCGCAGCACCGTCCAATTCGCCGACGGCGCCGCGGAAGGACAGCTCGGCCTCCTCGGCGCCGGTGATCACCTCGGCAACCGCGCCGGGCAACACGGCGCCCAGCACCTCGGCCGTCATCGCAAAAAAGACATCGCGATTCGCGACGTCACGAGCCGCCGAGGTCGCCACCATTCGCACCCGCTCGACGCCATGCTCCGTCAGCAGCGAAGCGTAATCGGCCAGCGCGGCGCGGGTTCGGGCAATCGCGTCCGGCGCGAACTCACCCGTCGCGTCGACGCCCTGGCCCAACCGCACGATCCGCGTCTCGCGGTGCACGTCGCTCAGGCGGCCGTCGTCGGCGTCGGCGATCAGCAACCGAATCGAGTTGGTACCGCAATCGATTGCGGCGAGCCGGCTCACCACTGCCCCGCCACCAGCACCGCGCCCATGGCGGGGTCGTCGGCCAAGATCGACAACGCCTCGTCGCCAAGGGGATTCACACCCGGACCCTTGGCCAGCGAGTGCGCGATCAGCACGTGCAGGCACTTGACCCGGTCCGGCATACCCCCGGCGGAGAATGTGGTGCCCAGCGGCTCGATGGCATCGCGCTCGGCCAGATACGACTCGTGGGCTCGGCGGTACGCGGCCGCCAGTTCGGGGTCCTGCCGCAACCGCTCGGTCATCTCGCGCATCAGCCCCGTCGTCTCGAGCCTGCTGGCGGCCGCGGTCAGCGCCGGATGCGTCAGGTAGTACAACGTCGGAAAGGGCGTGCCGTCAGAAAGTTTCGGCGCCGTCTTCACCACGCCCGGCTCGCCGTTGGGACAACGGTAGGCGATCGCCAGCACCCCGCGCGGCTCACGCCCGAGCTGACGCGCCACCGCATCCAGGTCGGCACGATCAACCACCGGGGGCCGTGGGGTTGGGCGCTTCCGGCGGTGCCGGCGGCAGGTGCGGGGCATCGGCGATGGTGTGCCACAGCGAGGTGTACCACGGGTCGTGGCTGGCCGGCTTCGCCGCATCCGCCCCGGGCTGCGCGGACACCGCCGCCGTCGGCGGAAGTTGAACCTGGAACGGGATGTCCCCGGGCATCACGAAACCCAGGCGCTCGCGGGCCTGCGCCGCGATATAGGCAGGGTCACCCAGCTTTACCTTCTTCTGTTCGAGGTCGGCGATCTGACTGCGCAGCGCGGCCTCGCTGGCGGCCAACTGGTTCATCTCGGTCCGCTGCGCAAAGTAGGTGCGCACCGGGCCGGCGATGGTGAGGGTGAGCACGCAGATCACCGCGGCCAGCACCGCCGCCCGCCGCGCGGTGAACCCCAGCCGCTGGTCGGACCGCTGCTCGACGGATTCGGCGACCTGCCGCTTGATGGGTTCAACGACACGCTCCTGCAGCGACCGCGTCGTATGGTTGGCGGTTTGCGACGGCTTGACGGCGCGCCGGCGCCGAACCGAATCGCCGGCCTTCCCCGGGCGCGATGCCGGGGAGCGCCGCTTCGGATCGGGCTTGGGCGTCAAAGGTGTTTCAACCTATTTCTGATCCAGCGCGTACCGGGGGAACGCCAGATCGCCTGCGTACCGTGCCGCGTCACCGAGGGCTTCCTCGATCCGCAACAGCTGATTGTATTTGGCCACGCGCTCGCTGCGGGCGGGCGCGCCGGTCTTGATCTGACCGGAACCGACGGCCACCGCCAGGTCGGCGATCGTGGTGTCTTCCGTCTCGCCGCTGCGATGGCTCATCATCGTGCGATATCCGCTGTGGTGGGCCAGCGCGACGGCATCGAGCGTCTCGGTCAGGGTCCCGATCTGATTGACCTTGACCAGCAAGGCGTTTGCGACGCCCTTTTCGATCCCGTCTTCGAGGCGCTCGGGATTGGTGACGAAGATGTCGTCGCCGACGATTTGCACCCGGTCGCCTATCGCGGCGGTCAGCGCCACCCATCCGTCCCAATCATCTTCGGCCAGCGGGTCTTCCAAGGACACCAGCGGATAGGAGCCGAGCAGGCCGGCGTAGAACTCCGCCATCTGCTCGGCGGTGCGGGTCGAGCCTTCGAAGGTGTAGCCGGTGCCGTCCGTGTAGAACTCGGTGGCCGCCGCGTCGAGCGCCAACGCCACGTCGGCGCCGAGTTTGAAGCCCGCCGATTCGATGGCCCGGCCGATCAGGTCCAGCGCCGCGGTGGTGCCGGCGACGTCGGGGGCGAACCCCCCCTCGTCGCCCAGGCCGGTCGACAGCCCCTCCTTCTTCAGCACGGACTTCAGCGCGTGGTACACCTCGGCGCCCCACCGCAACGCCTCGGCGAAGCTGGGCGCGCCGATCGGCGCCACCATGAACTCCTGAATGTCGACGGCGGTGTCGGCGTGGGCACCGCCGTTGAGGATGTTCATCATCGGCACCGGCAGGATGTGGGCGTTGGGGCCGCCGAGGTAGCGGAACAGCGGCAGATCGGCGGAATCGGCGGCCGCTTTGGCAACGGCCAGCGAGACGCCCAGGATGGCGTTGCCGCCCAGCCGGGACTTGTCGGGAGTTCCGTCGAGGTCGACCAGCGCCTGGTCCACCAGCCGCTGGTCGTCGGCGGCCAGGCCGATGACCGCGGGACCGATCTCGTCGAGGACGGCCTGCACTGCCTTCTGCACGCCCTTGCCGCCGTATCGTTGCCCGCCGTCGCGCAACTCGACTGCCTCGTGCTCCCCCGTCGACGCGCCGGACGGCACCGCGGCACGGGCAAACGTCCCGTCCATCAGAGCTATCTCGACCTCGACGGTCGGGTTACCGCGGGAGTCGAGGATCTCGCGGGCGCCGACCTGCTCGATAAGCGGCACTGGGTTCTCCTTGCGTCGTAAAGCGTGGGTCAGCGATACATCCTGCTACAGCGGGTGACCCGCCGCGTAGGCGGTTGCCCAGTCCCGCACCGCCCGCGCGTAGACGCCGGAGTTGTTGTAGGCCCGCAGCGCGGTGATCCATCCCCGCGGGGTCCCGAGGTCCTTTCCGCGCCAGCACAGGTAACCCGCCGCCGCCAGCGCCGCATCGTCGATGTTGTCCGGGCTGACCCGGCCGTCGTTGTGGGCGTCCACCCCGTACAGCCGCCACGTCTCGGGAATGAACTGCATCGGGCCCATCGCGCGCACCACGCCGGGCTCGCCGTCGGCCCCTTCCTCCGCGTCGACGATGCGCAGAGTCCCCCCACTGCCATCCAGCCGAACGCCACGAATGGGCGGACTCACATCCCCGTTCGGCGACAGGGTCGCGCCCCGGTACGTGCCGTGGTGGCTCTCGACCTGCCCGATGCCCGCCAGCGTGGTCCACGCGATATGGCACTTCGGGTTCTCGACCTCGGCGACCCGGGCGGCGTACGCGTAGGCCTCCAACGCGATGACCGGAATCTCCAACGCCGCCGATCTTTGCTGGGCCCACTGGCGCAACTGATCCGCGGGCCGACCGCTGACGTGAGTGTCCACCGGCGGTACCGCATCCCCGGCCGGCGGCGGGACGCCCGCGGGGATGAACAGGCTGAGTTGCCAGGTGCAGCTGGACGCGAGAAGCATGGCGGTCGCGCCGATCACGGCGGCCGCACGCAACCAACGCCTCGGCGAAACCATGCCGTTTAAGCTCCCCTACTACTCCCCTGCACCAACTCCGGCCACGACCATCGTCCCACGCGTTTCGCGGCTACCCCGTCGATTCCTGCGCCAAGCGCACCGCTAGCGCGCCAAAGTGCCCTATTTCCGCCCTTTGCGCCGCTTGGAGCCCCCGCCGGACGCCTTGGCGCCGGCGTCGTTAGCGGCCGCCTCGCCGACGACCGTGTCCTCGACCGCCGATTCAGCGAAAGGCCAATGGGCGCGCCACTCCTCCTCGGTGACGTCGCCCAGCTGCGCGACGTCGAGTTCGACCGGAACGTTGTCGCCGCGGCGCGCCGCCGCGATCGCCGTCTCCACGCCGCGGACCGTGTCCACGAACTCCAAAACCGCCGCGCGAAGCGCGCTTTCCGCATCGATGTCGGCGGCCACCGCAACGGAGGTCATCTCGGCGGGGATCAGGTCGGCCGGCAACCCCGCCTTCTCCGCGCGCTGAATCACCTTCTGCGCCAAAGCCAGCGCCGGCTGACCGGTGTGCACGTCGTCCATCACCGAGTTTCTCGCCTTTGCCGCCCTTTCTGAGGCCTTGGCCTCCTCCCACTGGGCCAATTGCTCTTCGAGCGAAATGGATTGCCCCGCAAGCACCCCCGGCACCCGATTGCCCAGCTTACGCATCAACGCGGCCGCGACGTCGTCGATGGTGAACGGCGACTGCGGCGCGTCCTCGGCGATACGGGCGTGGAAGAGGACCTGTAGCAACACGTCTCCGAGTTCCTCGCGCAACTGGTCGGCGTTGCCGCTGCGCACGGCGTCCAGCAGCTCGTAGGTCTCCTCGAGCAGGAACCTGCGCAACGAGTCGTGGGTCTGTTCGCTTTCCCACGGCCCCGCGGTGCGCAACTTGTCCATCAGCGCCACGGCGTCGACCAGTCGCTCACCGCGCGGCCTGTCCGGTGCGGAGATCAACCGGGCCCCGGCCGCCAACCGGGCGGCGACGGCCGGGTGGTCCGGATCGGAGGACAGCAGCACCGGCGCTGGAGCATTGGGGTCACCGGAGTGCACCGGCCGCGCGGCCGGCAGCGACCAGGGCACCGCGACGGGCATCTCCTCGGTGTACTGCACCTCCCCGGTGAGGTGCTCGATGGCCTCGACCGGCACCAGCGACGGGCGACGGGGGTCGAACAAGACGACGATCATGCGCGCCCCTCCTCCCCGGACATCGGTGCTGGCTGTGACCCCGTTATACCAATCTCTATCTGTGGTTTTCCCTGCAGTGCCGTGACGAGGTTGGCCACCATCTGCAGCAATTCGACGTCGCGCATGCGCGGCGCCCCGACCCCGCCGGCCCGCGGAATGGGCACCTGAACGGTGGACGTCGTGGCGCGGTAGTGCGCCGCCGGGTACATCCGCTTGAGCCGCACCTGGGCCGAATCCAGCAGCGTCACCGGCGACAGCCGCACGGTCGCCGCCGACGGGGCCGACACCTCGGTGATGCCCGCGCCGCGGCACAGCAGCCGCAGCCTCGCGACCGCCACCAGCCGCTCCGCCGGCTCGGGCAGCGTGCCGTAGCGGTCGATCAGCTCGTCCACGACGGCGGCGACCTCACTGTCAGAAGAGGCCGCGGCCAGCCGCCGGTAGCCCTCCAGCCGGAGCCGGTCGCTGGCGATGTAGTCCGGCGGCAGGTGCGCGTCGACCGGCAGGTCGATCCGCACGTCCTTGGGCTCCTCGGGCGTGGTAACCGTCTGCCCGTCGGCGGCCGCCCGATAAGCCTCGACGGCCTCGCCCACCAGCCGCACATACAGGTCGAAGCCGACACCGGCGACGTGCCCGGACTGCTCGACGCCCAGCACGTTGCCGGCACCCCGGATCTCGAGGTCCTTCAGCGCGACGGCCATGCCGGCGCCCAACTCGTTGTTCTGCGCGATCGTCGCCAGCCGGTCGTAGGCCGTCTCGGTCAGCGGCGCGTGCTGCGGATAGAGGAAGTACGCGTACCCGCGCTCGCGGCTGCGGCCGACCCGGCCGCGCAGCTGGTGCAGTTGCGACAGCCCGAAGGTGTCGGCGCGCTCGACGATCAGCGTGTTGGCGTTGGAGATGTCCAGGCCGGTCTCCACGATCGTGGTGCAGACCAGGATGTCGTACTCGCGGTTCCAGAAGCCCTGCACGGTGCGTTCCAGCCGCTCCTCGGGCATCTGCCCATGCGCGACGACGACGCGCGCCTCGGGCACCAGCTCGCGGACCCGGGCCGCGGCCCGGTCGATGGAGCTGACCCTGTTGTGCACGTAGAACGCCTGGCCGTCGCGCAGCAGCTCGCGCCGCAAGGCGGCCGCGACCTGCTTGTCGTCGTGCGGGCCGACGTACGTCAGCACGGGATAGCGCTCCTCGGGCGGGGTGAGGATCGTCGACATCTCGCGGATCCCGGCCAGGCTCATCTCGAGCGTGCGGGGGATCGGGGTGGCGCTCATGGTGAGTACGTCGACGTGGGTGCGCAGCGACTTGATGTGCTCCTTGTGCTCGACGCCGAACCGCTGCTCCTCGTCCACGACGACCAGCCCCAGATCCTTCCAGCGCACCCCGGTCTGCAACAGCCGATGGGTGCCGATCACGATGTCGACCGTGCCGTCGGCCAGGCCGTCGATCACGGCGCGGGACTCGGCGGTGTCGGTGAATCGGGACAGCCCCTTGACGGTCACCGGGAAGTCGGCCATCCGCTCGCTGAACGTCTGCAGGTGCTGGTCGGCCAGCAGCGTGGTGGGCACCAGCACGGCGACCTGTTTGCCGTCCTGGACGGCCTTGAACGCCGCCCGCACCGCGATCTCTGTCTTGCCGTAGCCCACGTCGCCGCAGATCACCCGGTCCATCGGGACCGGCTTTTCCATGTCGGCCTTGACCTCGGTGATCGCTGTGAGCTGGTCGACGGTCTCGGTGAACCCGAACGCGTCTTCCATCTCGGCCTGCCACGGGGTGTCCGGCCCGAACGCGTGCCCGGGGCTGGCCTGCCGCTTGGCGTAGAGCGAGACCAGCTCGCCGGCGATCTCGCGCACGGCCCGGCGCGCCTTGGTCTTGGTGTTGGCCCAATCGCTGCCGCCGAGCTTGCTCAGCGCCGGCGCCTGCCCGCCGACGTAGCGCGACAGCTGGTCCAGTGAGTCCATCGGCACGTACAGCTTGTCGGAACCCCCGCCCCTCTTGCTCGAGGCGTATTCGAGAACGAGGTATTCCCGGCGCGCGCCGCCGACGGTCCGCTCGACCATTTCCACGAACCGCCCGATGCCGTGCTGATCGTGCACCACCAGGTCGCCGGAGGTGAGCGCCAGCGGGTCGACGGTGTTGCGCCGCTTGGCCGCCAGCCGCTTGCCCTCGACGGCGGTGACCCGGTTGCCGGTCAGATCCGTCTCGGTGATGACCACCAGGTTGGCGGGATCGCCCGGAATGATCAGGCCGTCGTGCAGCGGACCCTTGAGCACGCCGACCACCCCGGGTTTCGGGGCGGCACCCGGTTCCAGCATGGCGGCGGGGGTTTCGGACTCGGCGAGCCGCTCGACCACCCGATGGGCGGTCCCGGTGCCGGGGGCGACGACCGCGGCGTGCCCGCCCGTGGCGACGTGGGCGCGCAGCATCGCGAAGATGCCGTCAATGTCGTGCTGATGCCCGCGGGCCGACGGCGCCGCCCGAACCTCCAGCTCCGCCGCCGACTCGTCGGAGAGCTGGCTCAGCGTCCACCACGGGTGACCGGCGCGGGCCGCCGCGGCCCGCACGTCCTCCAATTCGGCGAAGCCGGACCCGCCGAACTGGGCCACGTCGACGGGCGCGTCGGTGCCCAGCGCCGCGACCGACCACGACGCCTCGAGGAATTCGCTGCCCGTCTTGATCAGGTCGGCCGCGCGGGTGCGCACCTTCTCCGGGTCACACACCAACAGCGGGGTGCCGCCGGTCAATTGGTCGGTCAGCAGCACGTGCTCGCCGGGACGCAGGACCGGCAGCAACGCCTCCATGCCGTCGACGGCGATGCCCTCGCCCAGCTTGGCCAGCATGTCGGTGACGGTGCCGGTGATGGCGGGTTCGCCCGTGGAGTGCCGGGCGGCCAGCGCGGCGGCCCGCTTCCGCACGTCGTCGGTAAGCAGCAGTTCGCGGCAGGCCACCGCGATCACCGCGTCGACCTCGATCTCGGGGATGGAGCGCTGATCGGCGACCGAGAACATCCGCATCTCGCTGACCTCGTCGCCCCAGAACTCGACGCGCACGGGATGCTCGGCGGTCGGCGGGAAGACGTCGAGGATCCCGCCGCGCACGGCGAACTCACCGCGCCGGCCGACCATGTCCACCCGGGTGTAGGCCAGCTCGACCAGCCGGGCGACGACGTCTTCGAAGGCGATCTCCCGGCCGACGCTCAAGGTGACCGGCTCCACGTCGCCCAGCCGCGGCGTCATCGGCTGCAACAGCGACCGCACCGCCGTCACCACCACCTGCAAGGGCGGGCCCAGCCGCGCGTCGTCGGGGTGAGCCAGCCGGCGCAGCACCAGCATGCGGGCGCCGACGGTGTCGATGCCCGGGGAAAGCCGTTCGTGCGGCAGGGTTTCCCAAGACGGGAAGACCGTCACCGCGTCGCCGAACACCCCCCGCAATTCAGCGGTCAGTTCATCGGCCTCGCGCCCGGTCGCGGTGACCACGAGCAACGGACCCAGCCGCGCCAGCGCGGCCGCGACGAACAGCCTGGCACTGGCCGGTCCGACCAGCCTCAATTCGGCGGGTCGGGTTGCCGCGCTGTCGATCAGCTGCTGGAAGGTCGGCGCGGTCAGCGCCAGATCCACGAGCCCCGCGATCGGGGTTTCTGGGTGGGCAGGCCCCGGTGCGGTCATGATGAATCCATTCTAGGGACGCTCCAAAAAGCACAGCACGGCGTCAAGATCGGGCCCGGTTCCGTCAAGGGATCGTAAGAAAAGCGGCGCCCCGCGCCGGCCGGCCGCACCTTGAAAGTCATGACATTGCTCGACATCGTGCCGTCACTCGGTCGGGCCGCACCGCGCCGGTTCGATTCCACGATCTGGCCGGTCACGACCCGCTCCGATGAGCGGGGGCAGCTCTGCGTCGGAGGCGTGGCGCTGGCCGACATCGCCGACGAATTCGACACCCCCGCCTACGTCATCGACGAGGCCGACTTTCGGCATCGCGCCCGGCGCTACCGCAAGGCGTTGCGGGATGTCGGGGTCGTGTACGCGGGGAAGTCGCTGCTGACCACGGCCGTAGCGCGGTGGGCACGCGAGGAGGGCATCGGTGTCGATGTCTGCTCGGGCGGCGAACTGGCCATCGCCCTGGCCGGCGGAGTGGACCCGGCCCGCATCGTCCTACACGGCAACGCGAAATCGCCCGATGAGCTGCGCGAGGCCGTGGAGGCGGGCGTCGGGCGCGTCGTGGTCGATTCGTGCATCGAGATCGCCTACCTCGCGGGCCTCGCCCGCCGGCGCCAGCCGGTGCTCATCCGGGTGACCCCCGATATCGACATACACGGCCATCGCGCCGTCACGACCGGCATCAGCGACCAGAAGTTCGGCTTCACCCTCGGCGGTGGGCACGCCGCGGACGCGGTCAAGCGTGTGCTGGCGCACCCCATCCTCGACCTGGTGGGGCTGCACTGCCATCTCGGCTCGCAGGTCTCCGATGCGACCCTGTACGGCGAAGCGATCCGCCGGATGATCGCCGCCATGGCCGACATCCGCGCCCGCCACGGCGTCATCCTCACCGAGCTCAACATCGGCGGCGGCCACGCCATCCCCTACCTCAATGGCGATCGCGAGCTCGACCTCGGCGAGCTGGCCCGCGTCATCGAGGACGCGCTGGACGAGGCCTGCGCGGCCGAGCACTTCCCCCGGCCGGCCGTCGTGGTGGAACCCGGACGCGCCATAAGCGGCCGGGCCGGTGTGACGCTTTATCGGGTGTGCTCGGTGAAGACTCAGCCGGGCGGCCGCACCTTCGTCGCCGTCGACGGCGGGATGAGCGACAACCCGCGAGTGTCGTTGTACTGCGCGCAATACACCGTCACGCTGGCGAACCGGCACCCGCAGGGAGCCAAGCAGCGCGTCACCGTGGCCGGCCGGCACTGCGAGGCCGGCGACGAGATCGCCCGCGACATCGAACTGCCGGCGGACCTTCGCCCCGGCGACCTGTTGGCCGTGGCCTGCACCGGCGCCTATCACCACAGCATGGCCTCCAACTACAACATGGTCGGCCGGCCGCCGCTGGTGGCGGTCAAGGACGGCCGGGCGCGGGCCCTGGTCCGCCGCGAGACGGTGGCGGATCTGCTCTCCCGCGACTGCGGCTAGTGGTGAGTGCAAGCGCCGCGTAGCGGGGCGCAGCAGCTCACCACCATCGGACTAGTGGTGTGTGCAAGCGCCGCGTAGCGGGGCGCAGCAGCTCACCTCACCACCATCGGACTAGTGGTGAGTGCAAGCGCCGCGTAGCGGGGCGCAGCAGCTCACCTCACCACCATCGGACTAGTGGTGAGTGCAAGCGCCGCGTAGCGGGGCGCAGCAGCTCACCACCATCGGGCCAGCCGTCGGCGTCAGAGCGCGTCGCGCTCGGCGAAGTGACGCTGGCGCGCCGACAGCGCGGCCGCCCGCTGGTCGGCGGTGACACGCCGCGACGGGTCGAAGTACTCGTCGACGTCGTCGATTTCGATCACCGTGGCCGTCGGTGTCGCGGGCTGCTCGGTAGCGGTTGCCCGCCAGGTCACGACCCCGCTTCGATACCCGCGGGCGTCGAGCCAGTTTTCGACACCGACGTCTTGGGCGGCCACCAGCACCCGCACGCGATTTCCGTCGGCGTGCGACTGGGCCCGGTTCAGGCTCGTCTGGCGGGTCGCGATGTCGATCATCTCGCTCCACCGGTTGGTTAGGCAGACGCCGACGTACGGGCTGTCGGCGGGGATTTCGTAGTCGATCATCAAGGCCTGGCCGTCCTCGAGTTCCCAGGAGATGGGCACGAACCACGCTCCGGCCATCGCCGACGGTGGTTGCATCGGCGGGATGGCGACGTTCTTCGGCAAGGCCCCGAAGACGCGCGCGGGAATGTCTTTGACCCACATGGTGAACAGGTCGCGCGAGGCGGCCAAGTGCTCGTCGAACGCGGCGACGGTCTGCACCAGCGACGGCGGTTCCGCCGGTGGTTGCGGATTGAGGCATTCGATGCGAATGCTGCCTTTCGACTGCCGTTGCCAGTCTCCGTAGGTCTGATAGCAGCAGAACGACTCGGCGTCGGGGGGAAGTTCAAACCAGTTGGTATCTCCTACCTTCTCGCGGCTGAAGTAGATCTCGAAGGAGCCGTCCGGGGCGACGTCGAGGTCCTCGGACTGCGTCTTGACCGCCCGGGCTTGGTCATCCTTGCCGGCGTAGACGCCGAAGGTGGTTTGTGCGACCGAGCCCAATGTGCCGTACACCCGGTAGTCGTGCGCATCGTCGATCCGCGCCGACAGGTACAAGGTGTCGGGGTTGGAATGCCCCCAGTTCCACGACGCGTATTGGGCGTTGATCAGCGTTGGTCGCGCCGGGTCGCTGCGCAGTTGCAACCCCATGTACTGAATGTGGCCGACCAGGCGCCCCAGAAGCGCAGTGGCAGAACCCTCGTCGAGGTCGCCCTGGGCCAGCGCGTCGCCGAGCAGGTCGTCGTGGAGGTCGCCGAACCGCCGCCATGCCGCCCGCACGGCTTCACTCAGCTCTTCGGTCACCGCTTGTCCTCGATTCCGTAGAAGTCCCGGTAGTACTGGAGTTCGGGCCACATCGTGGCGGTGTCGAGTCCGTAATCCTCGGCACGGTAGATGTTGGGCTTGCGGGTGGCCACGCCCCGCTCGGCCATGAACCTGCTCATCTTCCGGTGCACCTCGGCGGTGAGCTCCATGCCGAAGTGGTCATAGACCTCCTTGACGCACGCCATCGGGTCGCGAACCATCCGATCCATCGGAAAGTCAATGAATTGCGCTGCGAGGTCGGCGAATTGGCGCCGCAGTTCGACGTTGCGGGCGAGCATGCTCCCGGTGCGCCAGCTCATGTAGCGCCCGTGGTCATGCCAGTCGACGCCGTCGGTCACCATCGAGAAGACGGTGCCGGACAGCTTGCAGCTGGAGGCGATGACTTCGGTGGGTTCGCGGTAGGTGGTGACAAAGCGGGCGTCGGGGAAGACGTCGAGGATCTTGTCGATGTTGGCCATGTGCGGTGGCGTCTTGAGCAGCCAGCTCTCCCGGGGACGCAGTCCCCCGCTCTGCATGTACTGCAGGAGCAGCTTCTCCTCCTGGTAGACCCAGGTGCGATCCTGGTCGGCCAACCATCGGTCGTAGCCCTGGCAGTTGAACATGACGAGGAACGTCTCGCTGTGAAAGGCGTAGGCGTGCAACAGCGCGCACTCCTGAGCCTCCCAGGCGCCGAGCGGGTGGGCCGCGTCCAGATCGGGGGCCAGGGCCAGGGTGCGCCGGATCTGCTTTTCACTGCGGACGATGCGCGGGTCGGTGCGCATCGTGGCCGGATCCAGCGGTGGGTGCAGCTCGTCGCACTCCCAGGTGAGGGGGAAGCGAAACCGATCGTCCTGGCTCAGCAGGTGATGGGTGATCGTGGTGCCGGTGCGTGGCGCGCCGACCAGGAAGACCGGTTTGGCGATGACCTCGTCGCGGATCGAAGGGTTTCTACGGACGTGGTCCATGACCAGCAACCGCTGGCGTAGCAGGTTCGTGATGTGCGTCGTGGCCAGAATGCGGCCGAAGCCGTTGAGCTTGTCCTCGGAATTGAT
Source organism: Mycobacterium terramassiliense (assembly GCF_900157385.1). GTDB lineage: Bacteria > Actinomycetota > Actinomycetes > Mycobacteriales > Mycobacteriaceae > Mycobacterium > Mycobacterium terramassiliense. The sequence goes on along the minus strand of NZ_LT717701.1, from coordinate 1,664,804 downwards.
CGACTCGATGAGCCGGTCCAGGCCGGCTTCGAAGCGGGGATCACCGAAGTCGGTCAGGCCGCCGGCGCGCCGGCTGGCCCGGTCCATGAGCGCGTACTTGCGCAGCGGCAAGGGATGAGCGCCCAGCATCCGGGCGGCGCGGTAGCCACCGTCGAGGATCCGAAACGGTAGCGGTCTGGGTGGGGTCTCGATGGCCATGTCGGGCGTTCCTCATCGTTGAGTGGACACGCGTTATCCGGTCGCATCGGTCGAAACCGATTGATGCGCAGCATTATTCGCGACCCATTCCGATTGATCGGTCCCCGGTGGACCATTGTGCCGGGCTGCGCAAAACATTACGATCTGAACGTAATGAAATCAACACCTTTCGAACGCCGGCGTCGCGACACCAGGTCCCAGGGGCGGCCCCGCGACGCGCGCATCGACGACGCGGTGCTCCAAGCCACCAACGAACTGCTCGAAGAGATCGGCTATGCGCGGCTGAGCATCCCGTTGGTGGCGGCCCGGGCCGGCGCCACGCCGCCGGCGGTGTACCGGCGTTTTCCCACCAAGATCGAACTCGTCTTCGCGGCGGTGTTTCCCCCGACGCCACAAGAGGAGTTGCCGCTGACCGGTGACCTGCGCACGGTCGTGCGCAGCCTGCTCGAGGGATCGATCCAACTGTTCAGCCGGCCGGCGGTGCACAGCGCGGTGTCGGGCCTGACGGCCGAACTGCCGTCGGAGCCCGGGCTGTCGGCGCGGCTGCTGGATCGGCTGCAGGGTGGCACCTACGAGCGCCTGCAGCGCTACCTCGACGACGCCGCCGCGAACGGGTCGGCGGCCGATGGCATCGACGCGCGCCTGCTGATGGACATGATCGGCGGGACGGTGATGATGTCGATGGCCACCGAACGCACCCTCGACGACGCCTGGCTTGGGCACAACACCACGCTGATCGTCCGGGGACTGACCCGGTGACCGGCGGCGGGAAGGCCGAGCGGCCGATGGAAGTCGTCGCCTCCGCGCCGGCCCGGCTCGGCTTGGCCGAGATCGGTCCGTGGGCGGCGCGCATGGAGCGCATCGGCTTCGAGGTCATCCATGTGTCCGAGACCATCCACGACGCGTTCACGGTCGCGGCGCTGGCGCTGACCCACACCACGCGGCTGACCGTGCGGACCAGCGTGGCGCTCGCGTTTCCGCGCAGCCCGATGATCACCGCGTACGCGGCCTGGGATCTCGCCAGGTACTCTGACGGGCGCTTCCAGCTCGGCCTGGCCACCCAGGTGCGCGGGAACATCGTCGGACGATTTTCGGTCCCGTGGTCGCAGCCGGCGCTGCGCATGCGGGACTACATCGAAGCAGTACTCGCCATATTCCACTCTTTCCAGACCGGCGAGCCCCTTGACTACAGCGGACGGTTCTACCGATTCGACCGCCTGCAGCCGTACTTCAACCCCGGTCCGAATCCCTGTGCGCCCCCGCAGATCTGGACCGGTGGGGTGAACAAGAAGATGTGCGTTCTGGCCGGCGAAATCTCCGACGGCTTCGTCTGCCATCCCACCAATTCGCACCCGTCGATCCTTAAGGCACAGACCCTGCCGGCCCTGGCCGAGGGCGCCAAAAACGGTCGGCGCACCGGGATTCCGGTCGCCGTGGTAGCCAACCCGCAACCGTTGATGGCCACCACCGACGCCGAGCTGGTGCGGTTGCGGGAACACCGGCGATCCGAACTTGCCTTCCTCTACAGCACCCCCGCCTACCGCCGGCAGCTCGAGTTCTTCGGCTTCGAGGACATCGGCGAGGCCCTGACCGGCATGGCCCGCCGGAACGAATGGTCCGACCTGCACCAGCACCTCACCGACGAGGTGCTGGACGTGATCGTGCCGCAGGGCACCTACGACGAAATCCCCGCGGTGCTCGCACGCTGGTACTCCGCGGTATGCACCGGCTTGAGCCTGCCGGTCACCGACGTGCCGGACGACGTGCTGGCGATGCTCATCGATCGCCTCAAAGCCATCCCCACGCTGAGGTAACAAACACCAGGAAGGTAGCGATGAATGCAGCACAATCGGCTCTGGCGTTGAAGTCAATCGTCGCCAAGCAGTGGCAAGCGCACAGCCCGCTCGTCCGGCGCCCCCCGAAGAACTTCGCCGCGCAGTACGGACCCTGGGCGCTCGTGGCCGGCGCCAGCGAGGGCATCGGCGGTGCCTGGGCGGATTATGCTGCTTCCCAAGGCTTGTCGGTTGCGATCGTCGCGCGCGACCCCGAAAAGCTGGAGAAGAAACGTCAGGAGCTGGTGTCAAAGTTCGGCGTGGAGGTGCTTGCCGTCTCCCAGGAACTGGGGGCGACGGATGCCGTGGAAAACATCGTCGCGGCCGTCGGCGACCGCGAAATCGGGCTGCTGGTGTCCAACGCCGCGCTGGCCACGGTCGGGGGATTCTGGGCCGATAACCTCGAATTCGAGCGGCGGCGGATAAACATCAACTGCGCCAGCCCTTTTGGGTTGACCTACCACTACGGGGCGCTGATGAAGGCGCGCCGCCGTGGCGGCATCGTCCTGATGAGTAGCGGCACGGGGCTGATCGGCAGCCCGTACTACACGCACTACGGCGCGACGAGGGCATACAACATCATTCTCGCCGAAGGGCTCTGGTACGAATTGAAACCCGACAACGTACACGTGTTGGCGTGCATGGCCGGGCTCACGAGTTCGCCGGGGGCCGCCGACGCGCTCGAGGTCGCGCGGGCCAGGGGCAGCCTCATCAACACGCCCGAGGAAAACGTGGAAGAGGCGGTCCTTTATCTCGGCAAACGCCCCAGCATGCAAGTGGGGGCGCCGAACCGGCGCATGATGTTCGTCGTCACCCGCCTGCTTCCGCGACCCCTGGGCATCCGGGAAATCGGCAAACACGCCCTGAACAACTTCCTGGACGGGGTGCGGCCGTAGGCCTTACTCGTCCTGCAGGCGGGGATCTGCCTCCAGGTGGGTCAGGCCGTTCCACATCAGGTTGACCAGATGGGCGGCGACCACTTCCTTCTTGGGCTCGCGGGTGTCGAGCCACCATTGCGCCGTCATCGACACCGAGCCCACCAGCGCCTGCGCGTACAGGGGGGCCAGGTCGGGATCCAGGCCCCGGCGGGCGAAGTCGCCGGCCAGGATGGAGCTGACCTGGCTGACGGCGTCGTTGAGCAGGCTGGAGTAGGTGCCCGAGCTGATCGCGGCCGGCGAGTCGCGGATCATGATCCGGAACCCGTCGGTGCGTTCTTCGACGTAGGTGAGCAGCGCCAGCGCGACGCGCTCGACCCGCACCCGGGACCGGTTGTTGGTCAGCGACGAGGTGATCATGTCCAGCAGCGCCGACATTTCGCGGTCGACGACGACGGCGTACAAGCCCTCCTTGCCGCCGAAATGTTCGTAGACGACGGGCTTGGAGACGTTGGCCCGCAGCGCGATCTCCTCGATCGAGGTGCCCTCGTAACCGCGTTCGGCGAACAGCGAGCGTGCGATGCCGATGAGCTGCTGGCGGCGCTCGCTACCGGTCATGCGGGCGCGTGGCGCCCGCGCTTCCTTGTCCGGCTCCTTCTGCGTTTGGGGGTCCAGAACGGCCACGTCAATCAGCGTATCGGTTCGGCGCGGCGCGGCCGTGCCGTCTAGAGTCTTGGTGGCGCGGGGCCATGGGCCTGCAGTCCGTCGTGGTGTAATCGGCAGCACATCAGATTTTGGTTCTGAGAGTTCAGGTTCGAGTCCTGGCGACGGAGCTGGCGTGGCCCTTTGCGGCGAGCGTGCATGAAATGACACGCTTGACGGCGTGTCGGCGTACAAACACGCACGCTCGCGCGAAGAAGGGAGATCCGTGTCGTTTCGTGGTGACACCGCGGTCCTGGTTCTCGCGGCCGGGCCCGGCACCCGGATGCGCTCTGACACCCCGAAGGTCCTGCACACGATCGCCGGCCGCAGCATGCTGGCGCACGCCCTGCACGCCGTCGCCAAGGTGGCGCCCCAGCATCTGGTGGTGGTCCTCGGCCACGATCACGAACGCGTCGAGCCGCTGGTCGCCGAGCTGGGCGAGGACCTCGGACGCACGATCGACGTGGCGCTGCAGGACCGCCCGCTGGGCACCGGCCACGCGGTCCTGTGCGGCCTGTCGGCCCTGCCCGACGACTACGCCGGCATCGTCGTCGTCACCTCGGGCGACACGCCGCTGCTCGATTCCGACACCCTGGCCGGCCTGGTGGCCACCCACAGCGCCCAGGCGGCCGCGGTCACGGTGCTCACCACCACGCTGAGCGATCCGGTCGGCTACGGCCGCATCCTGCGCACCCAGGACAACGAGGTGATGGGGATCGTCGAGCACAGCGACGCGACGCCCTCGCAACGCGAGATTCGCGAGGTCAACGCGGGTGTCTACGCCTTCGACATCGTGGCGTTGCGGTCGGCGTTGAGCCGGCTGAGCGCCAACAACGCCCAGCAGGAGCTCTACCTGACCGACGCCATCGCCATCCTGCGCGGTGACGGCCGGACTGTGCACGCTCAGCACGTCGCCGACAGCGCGCTGGTGGCCGGCGTCAACAACCGCGTCCAGCTGGCCGAACTGGGCGCCGAACTCAACCGCCGGATCGTCGCCGCCCACCAGATGGCCGGCGTCACCATCATCGATCCGGCCAGCACCTGGATCGATGTCGACGTGACGATCGGCCGCGACACCGTGATCCACCCCGGCACCCAGCTGCACGGCCGCACCCGGGTCGGGGGTCGCTGCGTCGTCGGGCCCGCCACCACCCTGACCGACGTCGTCGTCGGTGACGGCGCCTCGGTCGTCCGCACCCACGGCACGTCCTCGTCGATCGGGGACGGCGCCACGGTCGGCCCGTATACGTATCTGCGGCCGGGAACCGCGCTGGGATCCGACGGCAAGCTCGGCGCGTTCGTCGAGACCAAAAACTCCAACATCGGGACCGGCACCAAGGTCCCGCACCTGACGTACGTCGGCGACGCCGACATCGGCGAGCACAGCAACATCGGCGCGAGCAGCGTGTTCGTCAACTATGACGGCGAGTCCAAGCGGCGCACCACGGTCGGCTCGCACGTCCGCACCGGCTCGGACACCATGTTCGTCGCGCCGGTCACCGTCGGCGACGGGGCCTACACGGGCGCCGGCACGGTGGTGCGCGACGACGTCCCGCCGGGCGCGCTGGCGGTGTCGGCGGGGCCGCAGCGCAACATCGAGGGCTGGGTGCAGCGCAAGCGGCCGGGCAGCGCGGCGGCGAAAGCGGCCGAAGAGGCGATAGAAAAAACCAAAGACAAACCAGAGCCCGAACAGACACCGTGAATTTGGTCCCTGGTAACCCGGCCGCATTTCCGTACGATTCGCTACGTACGATGAGGCTTCCATTTCGACCCAAACGAGGGCAGTGCGTTGAGCCACGACTGGACCGATAACCGAAAAAACCTGATGCTGTTCTCGGGCCGCGCGCACCCGGAACTGGCCGAACAGGTCGCCAAGGAGCTCGACGTCCACGTCACCGCGCAAACGGCGCGGGAATTCGCCAATGGCGAGATTTTCGTTCGCTTCCACGAGTCGGTGCGTGGTTGCGACGCGTTCGTCCTGCAATCGAACCCGGCGCCGGTGAACAACTGGCTGATGGAACAGTTGATCATGATCGACGCGCTCAAACGCGGCAGCGCGAAGCGAATCACCGCGGTCATGCCGTTCTACCCCTACGCCCGGCAGGACAAGAAGCACCGCGGGCGCGAGCCCATCTCGGCGCGGCTGGTCGCCGACCTGCTCAAGACCGCGGGCGCCGACCGGATCGTGACGGTCGATCTGCACACCGACCAGATCCAGGGCTTCTTCGACGGGCCCGTCGACCACATGCGGGCTCAGAACCTGCTGACCGGCTACATCAAGGACAACTACCCGGACGGCAACATGGTGGTGGTCTCCCCCGACTCGGGCCGGGTGCGCATCGCCGAGAAGTGGGCCGACGCGTTGGGCGGCGTGCCGCTGGCCTTCATTCACAAGACCCGCGACCCGCGGGTGCCCAACCAGGTGGTGTCCAACCGCGTGGTCGGCGAGGTCGAAGGCCGGACTTGCGTGCTGATCGACGACATGATCGACACCGGCGGCACCATCGCCGGCGCGGTAAACCTGTTGCGTGACGACGGCGCCAGCGACGTGGTGATCGCGGCGACCCACGGGGTGCTGTCCGACCCGGCGGCCGAGCGCCTGGCCTCCTGCGGCGCCCGCGAGGTGATCGTCACGAACACGCTGCCCATCGACGAGCAGAAGCGCTTCCCGCAGCTCACCGTCTTGTCCATCGCGCCGCTGCTGGCCAGCACCATTCGTGCCGTCTTCGAAAACGGCTCCGTGACAGGGCTTTTCGACGGGGACGCCTAGATGGCCGATACCGTCATCTACCACAACCCGAAATGCGGCACCTCCCGAAAAACGCTGGATTTGTTGCGGGACAACGGTCTTGACCCCTCCATCATCGAGTACCTGAAGACCCCGCCGTCGCGGCCCGAGCTGGTTGGGATGATCCGCGACGCCGGCATCGACGTCCGCTCGGCCGTGCGCAAGCGCGAACCGATCTACGCCGAGTTGGGGCTCGCCGATGCCAGCGATGATGAGCTGCTCGACGCGATGGCCGAGCATCCCATCCTGATCGAACGGCCGTTTGTCGTCACACCGAAGGGCACCCGGCTGGCGCGGCCGATCGACGCGGTGCGCGAGATTCTGTGAGGTTGCGTTGGGGCGCCGCCGTCGTGGCGGTCGCGCTGAGCATGGCCATGGCGGCGTGCGACCAGCCGAAAGCCCCTGACTACCAGTCGGTCCTGACGAGGAGCTCGACGACCGGCGCCGCCCCCACGACGACGCAGAAGCCCGTCCCCCTGTCCCAGTATCTGCAGAACATCGGCGTCAACGGGCAACAGGTCGCGCCGGGATCGCTGCCGGATCTGACGGTGTCGATACCGACACCGCCGGGCTGGTCGCCGTTTACCAGTCCGAACATCGCCAAGGAGACGGTGATCATCTCCAAGGGCGGCAAGTATCCGACGGCCAGGCTGGTGGTCTTCAAGTTGCTGGGGGATTTCGACCCGGCCCAGGTGATCAAGCACGGCAACGACGACGCCCAGCTGTTTGCCGATTTCAAGCAGCTGGACGCCTCGACGGCGGATTACGACGGCTTTCCGTCGTCGATGATCCAGGGCAGCTACGACCTCGACGGCACGCGGCTGCACAGCTGGAACCGGATCGTGCTGCCCACCGGGTCGCCGCCCGCGAACCAGCGGTACCTGGTTCAGTTGACCATCACCAGCCTGGCCGACCAGGCGGCCGCGCAGGCGCCCGACATCGAGGCGATCATCCACGGATTCGTCGTGGCCGCTAAGTGATTCCTGTCGCCGAAAGTGCAACTGGCTACGCATTTCTCGAGTGGCGCCGTCGGTAGTTGCACTCTCGCGGCAGGCTTTCACTAAGCTCTTCAGCCATGGCCAACTGGACCGCCGCAGACCTGCCGTCGTTCGCGGGGCGCACCGTGATCATCACCGGCGCCAACAGCGGGCTGGGCGCGGTGACGGCGCGCGAGCTGGCCGGGCGGGGCGCCAAGATCATCATGGCCGTCCGGAACACGGGCAAGGGCGAGGCCGCCGCGCGGCAGATGACCGGGGACATAGCGGTGCGCCCACTCGACCTGCAGGACCTGGCGTCGGTGCGCCAGTTCGCCGAGGGGGCGGACGGGGCCGACGTGCTGATCAACAACGCCGGCATCATGGCCGCGCCCTACGCGCTCACCGCCGACGGCTTCGAGAGCCAGATCGGTACCAACCATCTGGGTCATTTCGCGCTCACCAATCTTTTGTTGCCCAAGCTCACCGACCGCGTGGTCACGGTGTCGTCGATGGCGCACTGGCCGGGCCGCATCGACTTCGACGACCTGAACTGGAAGAACCGGCGCTACTCCCCCTGGCTGGCCTACAGCCAATCGAAGCTCGCCAACCTGCTGTTCACCAGCGAGCTGCAGCGCCGGCTCGAATCGGTCGGCTCGCCGCTGCGGGCGCTGGCCGTCCACCCCGGCTACTCGCACACCAATTTGCAGGGCGCCTCCGGCCGCAAGCTGGGCGACGCGCTGATGTCGGCCGCCACGCGGGTGGTGGCCACCGACGCCGATTTCGGCGCCCGGCAGACCCTCTACGCGGCGTCGCAGGACCTGCCGGGCGACACGTTCGTCGGTCCGCGCTTCGGCTACCTCGGCCGCACGCAACCGGTCGGGCGCAGCCGCCGGGCGAAGGACGAGGCCACGGCCGCCGCGCTGTGGGAGCTGTCTGAGCAGCTCACGGGCACCGAATTTCCGCTGTAGCCGCGTGTGCGCAGCGGGCTTCGACTGTGCGCCCTGGGCGGAAATCGCGTCGAATATGCGCCCTGGCCGCACACCGAAAGCCCTGAGCGCACACTCGTTCAATTTCCGCTCTGAGGTGCACATGCGCTAACCTGGCCGGGCGTCACGGCGAGGGTGCTTGCACACCGTTATCGACGGAGACCGACTTGATTGTCGCGACCTGGCCGTGCCCGAACGAGTGAGCAACAGGAGCGACACGATGGCCAAGTCAGCAGTCAACCAACTCGCAGCGACGGTGCGTACCAAGACCGGCAAGGGCGCGTCCCGCCGGGCCCGCCGCGACGGCATGATTCCCGCAGTCCTCTACGGTCACGGCGCCGAGCCCCAGCACCTGGAACTGCCCGGCCACGACTACGCAGCGGTGCTGCGGCACTCGGGCACCAACGCGGTGCTGACCCTCGACATCGCCGGCAAGGAGCAGCTGGCGCTGACCAAGGCGCTCGACATCCACCCGATCCGCCGCACCATTCAGCACGCCGACCTGGTGGTCGTGCGCCGCGGCGAAAAGGTGCACGTGGAGGTCAACGTCGTCGTCGAGGGCGAGGCCGGCCCGGACACACTGGTCACCCAGGAGACCAACACGATCGAGATCGAGGCCGAGGCCATGTCGATTCCCGAGCAGCTGACCGTGTCCGTCCAGGACGCCCCTCCGGGCACCCAGTTCTCCGCCGGGCAGATCACGCTGCCGACGGGCGTCAGCCTGGTTTCCGACCCCGACCTGCTGGTCGTCAACGTGGTGAATGCGCCGACCGCCGCGGACCTCGCGGAAGAGGGCGCCGGCGAGGCCCCCGAGGGCGAAGCCGCGGCTCCCGAGGCCGAAGAGGGCGGCGAAGCCGAGGCCTCCGGCGAAGAGTCCGAGTAGGCGGTTCACGACGTGGCCGAACCGCTTCTGGTGGTCGGCCTGGGCAATCCCGGAGACAATTACGCACGCACCCGGCACAACCTCGGGTTCATGGTGGCCGACCTGCTCGCGGCGCGGTTGGGCGCAAAGTTCAAGGCGCACAAGCGATCCGGTGCCGAAGTCGTAAGCGGTCGGCTGGCCGGGCGCTCGGTGTTGTTGGCCAAGCCGCGCTGTTTCATGAACGAATCCGGCCGCCAGGTCGGGCCGCTCGCGAAGTTCTACTCGGTCGCCCCGGCCGACATCATCGTCATCCACGACGACCTCGACCTGGAGTTCGGCAGTATCCGGCTCAAGATCGGCGGCGGCGAGGGCGGCCACAACGGGCTGCGCTCGGTGGCGGCGGCGCTGGGCACCAAGGAGTTTCAGCGCGTGCGCATCGGCATCGGCCGTCCGCCCGGACGCAAAGACCCGGCCGCGTTCGTGCTGGAGAACTTCACCGCCACTGAGCGTGGCGAGGTCCCGACGATCTGCGAGCAGGCCGCCGACGCCACCGAGTTGCTCATCGAGTTGGGGCTGGAGCCGGCGCAGAACCGCGTCCACGCCTGGTAGGCGGATCACCCCGAGCGCCTACCTGGGCAGCATGTCCTGCCACGACTTCGGCGCCGCGGCGGCAACCAGGTTGGATTGCTGAAACAATCGGCCCCCGGCCGCCATGTACTTGCCGGTCCGGGGGTCGTATCTGGCCACGGCGACAGAGGGATTGGCCGCCGGGCCGTCGGTCGTCAACGAACTCGGCGCGGCATCGGGCGGCGTTCCCGACGGCGCAGCGCCCGGGGGCAATGCGGTCCCGCCCACCGGGCCGTACGTGTGATCGCCGAACGTGGCCCGGTCATCGGGCGGGATGCCCTGCGCGATCAGGTTCGGATCCAGCGGATAGGGACCGAGCGCATGTTGGCGCATGGCCAGCGGTTCGTAGGGCTTGTCGCTGTCGCAGATCTGCACCGTCGGTGCACGTTTACCGGGTTTGTCCATGCAGGGATAGTTGCGGGCACCGCGGACCGCGATCGGGGAGTCCTGGGGAAGTTTGCAGTACAACCCGTCCGGTGTGTCGATCGTGGTGGTGTCGGCGGGGGAACGCCACGACGAGGGCGGCAAAAACCCAACCGTGCACGGCGGCGGGTCGCCGATGCTGATCGCAAACTCGCCCATCGCCATCCCGGTCGGGTTGTTCTTCGACAAACCCGACGCCTGCAGCGACGCGATCACCGGCGGCAGCAACACCAACAATTGCCGGACCGACGGGTTGTAGGTCACCAGGATTTGGCCCACCGTGGTGAGGTTCGCCAATAAGACTGGCAGCGTGGGCTTTATCTGGTCGAGCAGGCGAGAGACCTCATTGACGGCGCCCGGTCCGGTTTTCATCAGCGTGCGCAACTGGCCGTCGTCGGTCGCCAGCGTGTGGGTCACGTCCGCCAGGCTGTGCGCCCAGGTTCGGATGGCGCCCGTCGTTTCGGCTTGTGAATCCAGCAGCGGCACAGCGTCATCGATGAGCGTCCGGGTCTGATCGGAGACGGGCGACACGTCCCGGGTGAATTGAGCCGAGGAGTCAAGCAGCGAGCCCAGATCGTAGCCCGCCCCGTTGAGCCCCTTGAAGGACTCGTCGAGCAAAGCGCTCATTTTCCCTTTGGGGATGCTGTTGATCAGCGCACTGACCCTGTCCAGCATCGGCCCCACCGGCTGGGGAATCGTGGTGCGATCGACGGGGATGACCGATCCATCGCGCAGGTAGGGGCCGGCATTGTTTTTCGGCCGCAGGTCCACATACTGCTCGCCCACCGCCGACACGCTGCGCACCTCGGCGTGCAGGTCGGCGGGAATCCGCACCGACGCGTCGAGCGACAGCGTCGCCTGCACCCCGTCGGGTTTCAAGTCGACCGCGGTCACCTTGCCCACCTGCACGCCACGGTAGGTCACGTTGGCGAACCGGTATATCCCTCCGCCGGAGGGCAATTCGAGGCGCACGGTGATGTGGTCGATGCCCAGCAAGGTCGGCGCCTGGATGTAGACCACGGCCATGGCAAGGACGCCGGCGACCGACACGATCGTGAAGATCGCCAGTTGGATCTTGACCAGCCGCGTCAGCATCAGCCGCCGGCCTGGTCTTGCGGCGGGAAATCGGTGGGCAGCGGGACGACGGGAGTCGCCGGCGTTGGACCGGCTTCCGTCCCGCCCGCGCTGGGCGCCACCGGCGCAGGAACGCCCTGCGGCCGGGGTGGCTTACCCGCGTCGAGCGGGTCGTAGGTGAAATTCAAATATTCCGGTTCTCCCGGTGCCGGAACCAGTTTCGCGCCGACCTGACCCCACCGGGTGCCGAGCAGCAACGTCCGCTTGACCCGGGGCAGGGTGAGGTCGGCGACCAGGAACATGTTCATGTAGTCACCCCGGACGCCCCGGTCGATCAGATTCTGGCCATACGGGAAGGTCGTCGCCCAGGCCAGCGCGGTATCCAGGTCGGGACCGATGTCGGCCAGCGCCTTGATCGTCGGTTCCAGGTCCTTCAGGTTGTGCACCAGGTCATCGCGGGTGTCGTTGACGAGCCGGTTCGCGGTGTCGCTGAAGAACCGCAACTTGTCCAACGCGGTGGTGATGCGCGGCCGCTCCCGGATCAGCACGTCCAACGCCGGCGGTATCTTGTGCAGCGCTCGAGTGATCACGTCGCGTTGTCCGGCTAACGTGTCGGTGAGGTGGTTCAGCTCCTGGATGAAGCCAATGAGGTTGTCGCGCTGCGTATCCAGCGTGCCCACGAAGTCATTGAGCCGGTTCAGCAAGTCGCGGATCTGGTCCTCGTGCCCGGCCATGGCGGCACCGAAATTGTGGATGATGTCGCCGATCTGCCCCAACCCCCCGGCGTTGACCACCACCGACAACGACGAGAGCGTCTGCTCGGTCGACGGGTAGGTCCCGGACCTGTTGAGCGGGATGGTGGCCCCCGGTTGCAGCCGGCCGTTCGCGGCCTCGCCCGGCGGCGGGTTCAGCTCGAGATGCATCGATCCCAGCAAGCTGGTCTGCCCGACGCGGGCCACCGCGTTGGCGGGCACGACGACGGAGGGTTTCACCGAGATGTCGACGTCGGCGTGCCAGTCGCGGAAGGTCAGGCGATCGATGCTGCCGACGACCACATCGTTGAGCAGCACCGGCGAATTCGCCTCGAGCGTACTTACATTCGCCAACTCGACGTGGTAAATGGCCGCACCCGGCCCCCGCCCCACCGTGCCGGGCAGCGGCAGCGAGTTCAGGCCCTGGAACGCGCATCCGGTCGCGGTCGACAGCACGGCGGCGCCGACGACGAGCGCCCGGCGCAGGTGGGGCAATCGGCTCACGGCTGGGCCCCTCCCACCGGTAGCAGCATGTCCTGCACGTTCGCGGGTTCGCGCGCCGGCAGGTCTTGTGTCGCGGTGCCGGTGGCCGTCGTTGGCGGCGGCTCGGGTTGCGCCGCCCCGGGTATGCGTCCCAGTGGTGGCGGCGGCGGGGCCGGCGGGGTGTCGCCCGGCAGCCCGGTGTAAGCGGACACCGCGGGCGGCAGCTCGGGTGGCGCGGCCCCCGGGCCCTCGCCGCCCGGTGCCAGGCGCGGCTCGGAATAGACGATGTTGTCGGGGTTGGCCGACTTCATCAGGACCATGCTCATCGGAAACGGCGGGTAGTTGAAGTTGATCGCTCGCAGTGCCGGGCCGAGATACTGGGCGCACAGCTTGCCGGTTTCGGTCGAGGTGGCGTTTTCCAGCGCTCCGATCTGTGCGCAGATGAACTGCACGGGATTCGAGAAGTTGTTGAGCACAATCGATCCGATGGTGTCACCGGTGTCGGGGTTGTAGGCGTTGTAGAAATTGGCGAACGCGTTTGGGGCCACATGCAGGAGGTTCTCCAGGTCCGTGCGATGGTCAACGAGGTTCTGCGTCACGTTGGCCAGCCGCTGAATCTGTTCGGAGACCTGGTCGCGGCTGCCCGCCACGAACCGTTGGACGTCGCCCACCACATTCGACAGATCGGTCAGCGCGGCGTCCAGCTCCGACCTGCCGTCGTCGAGCACGCTGGTGAGCGTGGCGAGCCGGTTTTCGAACTGGACCACCTGCTGGTTGCTGTCGCGCAGCGCCGTGACGAAGACCTGCAGATTGTTGATGATGTCGACGATGTTGCCGCTGCCGCTGGCCAGGATCCGGCCCACCCCGGACAGCTGCGCCAGGGTCTGGCGCAACTTCTCGCCGTTGCCGCTCAACGCGTTGGCGGCGCTGTCGATGAACCGCGCGACCGACGGCGTCGACACCCGACTGTTGGGTCCCAAATCCGTGGCCAGCCGCGTCAATTGGGCCTTCACCTCATCCCATTCGACGGGTACCGCGGTGCGTTCCACCGGCAGCACCGCCGCGTCGGGCATCGTCGGCCCGCCCCGGTAGGTCGGCGCCAGCTGGATATAGCGCGCGGCGACCAGGTTCTGGGCGACGATCACCGCCCTGGCGTCGGCGGGGATGCGCACGTCGCGGTCGACATGCAGCGTGACCTTGACCAGGTTGCCCTCCGGTCGGATCGCTGTGATCTCGCCGATCCTGACGCCGGCGACCCGCACCCGGTCGCCCGGGTAGATCGCGGTCGCGGCGGTGAAGTAGGCCGTGACCGTCTTGGGTCGCAAAAACGTTTGATAGGCGACGAAGCTCGCGCCACCGGCGCCCAGCGCGGCCAGTGCCAGGGCCGTGATCACGACCAGCCTGTTCCGCGCCATCAGTGCGGCCCCTGCGGAATCCCGTTGCGCGGGAACGGGAATTCCGCCCGCGGGCCGGTGTTGTCCGGTAGCTGGCCGGGGATGTCACCCCGGCGGAACCCGAACGCGTAATCGAGGAACGGCTGGATGAACTGGGGTGGCATCACGTTCGGGGTGAACGACTGGTAGTAGAACCCGCTGGACACCGCTTCGCCCTGGGTGACCTCGTATTTGGCCAGGCCCGGCAGGGCTTTGGCGATGTTGTCGCGGTTCTTCTCCAGGACGTCCGTCACCGCGTTCAGCTTCTGCAGCATCGGTGTCAGCGTTTTTTCGTTGTCGCGCACCAGACCGGACAGTTGCTTGGCGACGGCCGACACGTTCGCCAGCAGGTCCACGATCGCCTCGCGCCGCCGCGCCAGCACGTCGAGCAGGTCATTGGTGTTGAGGATCAACCTGTTCACCTGTTGGCTGCGTTCCGACAGGATGCCGGTGAGCGTGCTGGTGTCCTTGAGGACCTCGCCGAGCGTCTTGTTGCGGCCGTTGAGCGACTCTGACAGGCGGGTCAGGCCGTCGAACATCGGCCCCAATTGCGGTGCGACCCGGTCGATCGTGGCCGACAGCGTGTCCAACGACTGGTTCAGCGACGCGGTGTCGGTTCCCGCCAGATTGGTCGTGAGGTCGCTGACCGATTCCGTCAGCGTGTACGGCGATGAGGTGCGTGTGACCGGGATGACGTCGGACGGGCGCAGCATCCCGCTGCCCGTCGAATCGAGGGTGAGCACCCGCCGGCCCAGCAGCGAACCCGTCCTGATGTGTGCGGTGCTGTACGACCCGAGCCTGACCTTTGCCTTCACGGTGAACGTGACCAAGGCATTGCCGTCGCACAGCTCGATGTCCGAGACCGTGCCGACCTTGATGCCCGATGTCGTCACGTCGTTGCCGACCTCCAGCCCGCCCGCCTCGGCAAACAGCGCCTGGTAGCGGACATCGGTCGCCAGGGAAACAAGTTGCTGCGGCTGCAGACCCACTGCGATCACGAGGATCATCAGGACAATGCCGATGAAGCCGGCCCGGATCAGGTGGGCACCGCGGTACTTACGCATCGGGCTCCCCGCACCTCCCGCCGACCTGCCTGAGCCAGGGGAACACCGCGGTCCGGCCCTGCAGGTCGGAGACCCTGACGGTCATGCCGCAGATGTAGAACTGGATGAAGCTGCCGTATGCGCCGAGGCGGACGAGTTTGCGATAGTTGTCCGGGGCCTTCTGCAGCGCCACGTCGATTTGGTCCTTGCCCTGATCGAGCAGCGGCGCCAGGCGACCCAACTGCTGCACGGTACCGGCCAGCGGCGGCCGGGCTTTCCTGAGCAGGTCGGCGATCGACGCGGTCCCGCTGTCCAGCGAGTCGATCGCGGCGCCGATCGTGTCGCGGTCTTGGGCGAGGTCGGTGGTCAACCGCTCGAGCCGGTCGATCGCGCCGGAGAACTTGTCGCCGTCCTTGACGAGCGTGGCAAGCACCGCGTGCATGTTGTCGATGAGTTGCTGGACCGTCCGGTTGTTGTCGGCCATAGCGTTCGAGAACGACGACGTCTTGGAGAATACGGAGTCCAGGGTGTCGCCCTCGCCCTGGAAGACCCGCACCAGCGATGAGGTGAGCGCGTTGACGTCCTGGGGATTAAGGCCCTGCACAACGGGTTTCAGGCCGCCGAGGAGTAGATCGAGGTCGAGGGCGGGCGCGGTGCGGTCGAGTGGAATCTGTGCTCCCGCCGGCAGTGGCCTGGTGGACCCGGCCCCGTCGACGAGCTCGAGGTAGCGATCGCCGACCAGGTTGAGATAGCGAACCGCGGCCTTCGTGCCGGCGGTGAGGGCGACTCCGCGATCGGCGTCGAACGTCACCAAAACGGTCTTGTCCGTGCGTAGTTCGACGCCGTTGACGGTGCCGACCCGGATACCGGCCGCGCGCACGGAGTCGCCGACCTTGAGGCGCGAGACGTCGGAGAAGATCGCGGAGTAGTCGTTGGTCGCCCCGGTGCGGTACTGGCCGAAGATGAAGAAGAGAAACGCGGTCAGCGTGGTCATCACGACGGCGAAAACCCCGAACTTGATGACCGTCGCGCGCGCCCCGCCACTCATCCGGGTTGACCGATCTGAGCGGAGCTGCGCGGTGGCCCGTCGATCGGTCCGTAGAGCAATTGTTTGAGCCCGTCGGAATTGAGCAGGATGCCCTGGTTTCCGTACTGCCATGGGTTGGCGCCCACGTCGGTGACCAGGAACGGCGGAGCCGTTTCGTACGGCACGGCCGGCAGGTGTTGATCCTGGCAATGCGGACCACCCGTGGCGCCGACCTTCGGCAGGTGACCCGGGTACCGATAGCGTTCGAGCCCCAGTGTGAAGCTGACCGACACCACGACACCCGGGTCGGACGGGGGCGGGTTCTTCGCCATGGGCAGCGTCCCGGCGATCGCACAATTCAGCGCTTCGTGGTACTCGTTGGCGAGATCGGTTGTCGGCAAAAGCAGTTGGGCAACATCGGTCAAGGCCTGCCGGTTGCCCCCCACGACGTCGTTTCCGATGTCCGCCAGCCCGATCGTGCTGATTAACAGCGCATCGAGGTTGGCCTGTTGGTCCACGATCGTCTGGCCGATCTTCGTCGCATTGCCGGCGACCTCGACCAGGTCCTGTGCGCCATCGGCGTAGGCGCCGAACGCCTTTCGAGAGGTCGCGATGTCATGGCCCAGGTTCGCCAGAGCGGGATCCAGCTTGGCCAGGAACGAATCCAGATCCGAGAGCATCTGACCGATCCGGTGACCGCGGCCGTTGAGCGCCGAGGCGAGCGCGCCCAGCGTCTCATTGAGCTTTTCCGGCTCGACCTTCGCCAGCACCGAGGTGAGTTCCTGAAATACCGTGTTGATTTCCACCGTCACGCTTTTCGCGTCGAGCACCTGGCCCGCATGCAGCTTTTGCACCGAGGGATCGGCCGGGGGAATCAGCTGGACGAACTTGGCCCCGAACACAGTCGTCGAGGCGATGTCGACGAGCACATTGGCCGGAATCAGCCGCAACTTCGACGGATCGATCGCCAGGTGAAGCGCCGCTTGGCCGTTCGGCCGCTCCTCGATCGAGGAAACCGTACCGACCTGGACCTCGCGCAATTTCACCTTTGCGTCCGGATTCATCACCAGCCCGGCGCGGGGTGACATCACCGTCACGGGCACGCTGGCGGTGAAGTCCCCCCGAAACGAGCCTGCGGTGAGGGCGATGATCCCGGTGATCGCCGCGACGGTCACCAGGCCCATCAGCGGACGAACGGCACGCGCCGCCCCGCTACGTGCCATCGCTACCGCGCACCCGGGCGACCGCCTGCTGGTCAGCCATGCTCGAGCTCCTTTTCGACAATGCTCCCGGGCTCCCGCCACAGACCCCCGAGGTGACGCCAGAATATGTCAGTGCTGACTTAATTGGAAGACGTCAGTACTGACAAATTTGACCGGCCCGGCGGGGTGCGGACGCGGATTACGCCGGCGACGGTTCGGCGAAGCCGCGGCCGAACCGCTCCACCATTTGCCAATACTCGGGCACGTTGCCGTCGCCGAGGAGGTCGACCAGCAGCCGCACCTCCGGGGGCAGACGGCCGGCCACATCGGTGAAGCCGTACTCGCGTGCGAGGCGGGAGGCGAAGAACGATCGGCCGGTGCGGGCCATCCGGTCGGGGTCGGTGAACAGCGCGACGACGGCGCGGCCCGAGAACCGCGGGGACTCGCAGATGTCGAGGTCGAGCCCGAACAGCTGGCGCGACCCCGACGGGCCCTCGGTCGCGAAGCCGAGGATGCGGTCGGTGAGCACCAGGCCCGGCCACAACCCGATCACCGCCACGTTGTGCTCGCGCAGTTCGAGCGCCGTGTCGTGCGTGATCTTCTCGATGGCGGCCTTGGCCGCCCCATACGGCGTGGACAGTATGTAGTCCTCGCAGCCATGGGAGGAGATGTTGACGACCAGCCCGCCCCCCTGCTCGATCATGATCGGGGCGGCAAGGGCGGAGGTCACGTAGTTCGCGCGGGGGCCTACGGTGAGGCTGTCGGTGATCGCCTGGAACGGGAGGGTCCAAAACGGCTGTCCCACCATGGATGTGAAATCAGGCGACGCGACGTTGACCACCAAATCGAGTCGGCCCGCCTCGCGGCGCAATTCGTCGAACACGGCCACCACCTGGGGGTCGTCGGCGTGATCGCACGCCCGGGCCACCGCGGCGCCGCCGAGTTCGGCGATCTGATCGGCGGTCTGCTCGAGCCCGGCGGCGGTGCGGGCGGTGAGCCACACGGTGGCGCCCTGCTTGCCGAGCTCGATCGCGATGCCCTGCCCGATCCCCTGGCTCGCGCCGGTGACCAGGGCCACCGCACCCTCGAGGGGTCGCGTCATTGGCCCTGCCCGCCCATCGGCTGGAGTTCCTTGACGGCCGGTGGATCATGTTCGCACACACCGACTTTGGCCGCACCACCGGGCGAACCGAGCCGCTCGAAGAAGGCGGCGTTGAGCTGCGTATAGCCGCTCCACTGATCGGGCAGGTCATCCTCGTAGTAGATGGCCTCGACCGGGCAGACCGGTTCGCAGGCACCGCAGTCGACACATTCGTCGGGCTGGATGTAGAGCATCCGGGCGCCCTCGTAGATGCAGTCGACGGGGCATTCCTCGATGCATGCCTTGTCTTTCAGATCGACGCAGGGCTCGGCGATCACGTAGGTCATCGCGAGATGTCCTCCAGCGCCTGGTGGGCGGCGTTGTAGCCGGGAGTGAAGGTAATCCCCGGCCCCCCATGGCATCCCGCGCCACCCAGGTAAAGCCCCTCGATGCCGATGGGCATGTCGAGGAAGCCCTTGGGGCCGGGCCGGTTGGGCCCCATCAGGTCTGGATGCAGCAGGCCGTGGCAGAAGTCGCCGGCGGGAGCGGCGAACATCGTCTGCATATGGTACGGCGCGAACGTGATATGCCGGATCTGGATGTCGCGGAAGTTGGGTGCGTAACGGGTGATCTTGTCGATGACCTTCTCCGCCATCACGTTCTTGAGCTGACCATGGAGGTCGCGGCTCGCTTCGACGGGGAACGCATAGGCGAACGCGCTCGCCGCGTGCTTGCCTGGAGGCGCCATGCTGGGATCGTGCACGGACGGGATCTGCATGCCCATCGACGGATTGTCGGGAATGATGCCCCGCTTGCACTCCTCCCATTGGCGTTGTTGCTCTTCGGGTGAGCCGAAGATGCCGATGGACGATTGCATGCCGGGTTCGTTGAGGAAGTCGTACGGCGGCGCGAATTCCGGCAGGCCGTCGAGGGCGAAGTGGATCTGCACGAACGGCGCCCGGTGGTCGCGTCCGCTGAGCCGGGTGATCAGGTCCGCGGTCAGATGCTCGGCACCGACCAGGTCCATCATGGTCAGGTCGGGCGACAGGTTGGACACGACGATCGGAGCGGTGATCTCGGAGCCGTCCTTCAGGCGCACGCCGGTCACGCGATCGTTCTCGACGAGGATCTTCTCGACCTTGGCGCGATACCTGATCTCCCCCCCGTGGGAGACGAACAGCTCGTGCAGGTGCTGGCCGAGCGCCCCGATTCCTCCTTCGAGCTTCGTCATCATCGCGGTGCCCTCGCTCGGGACGGCGAGCGCGAACGCCAAACATGTTGCGCTGCCGGGCGTGTAGGGCCCGCGATAGGTGGAGTTGATGGCGAGGAAGGCGAGCATGCCGCGCAGCACCGCGTGCTTGTCCTTGTCGGGCAGGAAGCGGTCGATGGCATCCATCGCCGTCCCGAACATCACCTCGTGGATGGCTCTGCGTTCGAATTCGTTTGCGGCGCAGGCGTACATCTCGTCGAGCGTCTTGGGTGGCGTGCACACCTCGAAGCGGCCGAGCGCTTTGGCGGGTCCCTGGCTCCAGCCGATCATCTCGGCCATACCCGTGACGGCCTCGGTTCCAAGTTTCTCGGCGAGGTGCGTCATCAGCTGCATCGGATCCCGGTAGAAGATCATGGGTTCTTCGCCGTTGTCGCCGAGATTGACCGACTGGACCTCGGCGTCAACGGTGGGCAGTGTGTCCAGCCCGAGCTCTTTGGTGATCGCAGGGGCGGTGGGGAATTGCACCGAACCCGCGATCTCGTAACGAAATCCGTCGATCAACTCGACCGTGGCGGCCATTCCGCCGCTGTAGGTGTTGGCCTCCAGGCACAGCGTGCGCAGGCCGGCGCGTTGCAGGACCGCCGCG
Organism: Mycobacterium terramassiliense; assembly: GCF_900157385.1. Lineage (GTDB taxonomy): Bacteria > Actinomycetota > Actinomycetes > Mycobacteriales > Mycobacteriaceae > Mycobacterium > Mycobacterium terramassiliense. The sequence goes on along the minus strand of NZ_LT717701.1, from coordinate 1,644,583 downwards.
GCGGTCAACCCGTTGTGGCCGGCCCCGACCACGATCGCGTCATAATCCGTCATCGCTCATGCTCCTTCTCCGAATGGTCTTCGAGGCGACCTGGCCAAGGCGCCCGCCGAGGGGCGCCCCTAATATATGTCAGTACTGACCCAATTGAAAGATGTCGGCGCTGACAGGGCGTCGGATGTGATGGGATGCGAGGTATGAGCGAGCGGACGAACCTGCACAAGCTGCGCCACAGCCGAACCCATGAGGCGCTGCGGCAGGTTGCCTTGAGGCGGTTCGCCAGCGAAGGCTTCGCCAAAGTCACGGTGCAGCAGCTCGCGCAGGAAGCCGGCGTCACCGAGCGCACATTTTTCCGGCACTTTCCCACCAAGGAAGCCGTGCTGTTCCAGGACTACGACACCCAGGTGGAATGGCTGGCCGATGCGCTGGCGAAACGGCCGCGCTCCGAGTCGGTGTTCGAGGCGGTGCTGGCCAGCATGGAAAGCTATCCGCACGACATCGAGCTGGTTCGGCAGGCGGCGCTCGCCCGCGCCGAACTGATCACCGGGGACCAGATCGCCAGCCACCTGCGGGTGGTCCAGTCCTCGTTCGCCGCGGTCATCACCGACTTCGTCATGCAGCGCTACCCCGACGTGGAGAACATCGATCTCGTCGCCGGCGTCGCGGGCTCCACACTGGCCGCGGCCATGGTCGTCGGGGTGGAGACGTGGGGGCGCAACGGCTGTGTCGAGGACTTGGGTGCCATCTCCGCGACCTGTCTGGACTTGGTGCGGTCGGGGCTCTCCCCGCTGCGGTGATGCGGAGCCGTCGGCGAGCGTGCGTGTTGGTACAGCGACACACCGCAAACCGCGGCAATCTGCGCACGCTCGCGCAGGAAGGGGCGGCGGCGGGAGGGGTCGCTAGCTGACCAGGCTGACCGACGTGGAGCGGCGCAGCTTGCCCGACGGGGTCTTCGGGATGGTGCCGGGGCCCAGCACCACGACGTTGCGCGGCCGCACGTCGACCTCGGCCACTACTTCGTGGGCGACCTGGTGCTCGATGCGGCGCACCTCGACCGGGTCCTGCCACGCGTTGGACTCGACCGCGACGGCGAACGTCTCGCGGGAGTGGCCGGCATCCAGGCGCACAGCGACGGCGCAGCCCGGCCGGACCCCCTCGACGCGACCGGCGGCCCGTTCGATGTCGGTCGGGTAGATGTTGCGCCCCGCCATGATGATCACGTCCTTGACGCGTCCGCAGACCACGACGTGGCCCTCCTCGGTCAGATAGCCGAGGTCACCGGTGTCGTACCAGCCGTGCTCGTCCTGGGCCGGGATGAAGCCGCCCATGGTGAGGTAGCCGGGCGTCAGCGACTCGCCGCGCAGCTCGATGACGCCGACGCCGCGCGCGGGCATCACGTTGCCGTTCTCGTCGATGATGCGGGCCTCGAGGTCCTTCAGCAGGGGACCCAGCGTGGCCAGCCGGCGGGTGTTGCCCTTGGTGGCGGGCACGGCCCGGCGCAGGGCCGCCAGCAGGTCGGCGTCGACCTCGTCGACGACGAGGCCGGCGTTGCACTCCGAGAACGACACGGCCAGCGTCGTTTCGGCCATGCCGTAGGCCGGCAGGATCGCCGAGGGCCTCAGCCCGAACGGCTTGCCCGCGTCGAGCAGGTCTTCGACGTCGGCGGGTTCGACGGGCTCGGCCCCCGACAGCGCGAACCGCAGCGTGGACAGGTCGAAATCACCCGGCTTGGCGTTGCGGCGCAACCGCTTGGCCAGCAGCGCGTAGGCGAAGTTGGGCGCCGCGGTCATGGTGCCCTTGTACTTGTCGATGAGCTTGGCCCACAGCAGCGTGTCGCGCAGGAAGTCCATCGGTGTGACTTTGACCAGCTCGGCGCCGAAGTACATCGGGATGGTCAGGAAGCCGACCATGCCCATGTCGTGGAAGCACGGCAGCCAGCTCACCATGACGTCCTTGTCGACGTCGTATTGGGCGCCGATGAACATGGCCTCGGCATTGGAGTAGATGTTGCGGTGGGTGATCTGGACGGCCTTGGGTGATCCGGTCGAACCCGACGTCAGCTGCATCAGCGCCAGGTCGTCCTCGCCGACCTCGATCGGGTCGATCGGCTCCGAGGCCAGCAGGTCGGCGACGGTCAGGACCCTGATGCCCTTCTCCTCGAGCACCGGGATGGCGACCATGAAGGGCTCGGAGACGATGACGGCCTTGGCCTCGATCATGCCGATGACGGTCATGGTGTCCTCGGCCCACACGGCCAGGTCGGTGCGCGGCGTGGGCTGGTGCAGCATGGTCAGGCTGGCGCCGCGCATCCACAGCCCCTGCGCCGTCGGGGCGATCTCCACCGGGAAGCCGGCGAGCACGCCGACGGCGTCGCCGAGGCCGATGCCCGAGGCGGCCAAGCCGCCGGCGATGCGGCGAGCGCGCTCGTGAACTTCGCCCCAGGTGTGCCGAACGGGCTCGTACGGTTCACCGGTGACCATGCCCGTCTGCGCCGTGCGGGCATTGCGGAACATCTTGTCGGTAAACCTGCTCACAAATACCTCCTCGGTTCCGGCAAATTCCCCAAGGCCCGGATTCTCATATTCCGCCTGCTGGGCGCCGCTGTGTAGCAGGCGCGCGAGCACAGTTGGGCAGCGGTTAGGTCTCGAAGCGGTGGTGAGCCGACGAGTCCGCCGGGATGCCCGGCGGACGACGGAGTTGAGTGGTCGTGCTTAGCGCTGCTCGTCACCGGGAGCCATCTTAAACTCCTCTTAAGTAACTGCCAAACTGTGGCGCGCGATGAGCGCGATTTCACACTTCAGTGGGTGTCGGCACCACGCGGGCGCCCGGTACCGGACCGCTGGCGACCCGCACGGTGCGACAGACGCCCTCGCCGGACAGCCGGGTTCCGACATCGACCGCCTCGCCCGCCGAGGTGCACAGGAAGGCGCACGTCGGGCCCGAGCCGGACACAATGCCCGCCAGGGCGCCGGCCTCCACACCGGCGCGCAGCGCGCTGCGCAGCGCCGGGTTGAGGCTCACCGCGGCCGCTTGCATCTCGTTGCCCAGCAGCGGCGCCAGTTGCTCGGGATCGCCGGCGGCCAGGGCCGCCAGCACCGGCCCGGGCTCGTCGAGTCGCGGCGGATCCCCGCCGTCCCGAAGCCGGTCCAGCTCGGCGAAGACGTCGGGGGTGAGCAACTCGCCGTGGGCGAACGCCAGTACCCAGTGGAAGCTGTTGCGGGACAGCACGGTGGCCAGCTCCTCGCCGCGGCCGGTTCCCAGCGCGGTGCCGCCGTGCAGGGCGAACGGCACGTCGCTGCCCAGCCGCGCGGCGAGCGTGTGCAGGTCCCGGCGTGGCACGTTGAGCTCCCACAGCGAGTTCATCGCGACCAGCACCGCCGCCGCGTCCGCGCTGCCTCCCGCCATGCCGCCGGCCACCGGGATGGACTTGTCGATCATGATCGACACATCCGGCGCCCGCCCCACATGCTCGGCCATCAGCTCGGCGGCCTGCCAGGCGAGGTTGCGCTCGTCGGTGGGCAGCGTGCCGGCGCCCTCGCCGACGAGCTCGAGCGACAGCACGTCGGCGTTGCGGACGGTCACCTCGTCGAGCAGCGAAACGGCCTGAAACACCGTCGTCAGCTCGTGGTAGCCGTCCTCGCGGCGATCGTCCACCGCCAGGTACAGGTTGACCTTGCCCGGCACGCGGACGGTGACCGACCCGGTGGGCACCCACTGCGCGGCGGTGTTGCCGTCAGACATTGTCAGCCACGGCAGCAGACTATCGCTGCGCAAGGCCAACCGCGCGCAACGGCGCCCGGTCAGCTCGCGGAAGCGTGCCCCGAGACGTGCGGCAGCGTGTCGTCACCGCTGCCCGAACGCCGCAACAGGCGCACGAAGTCGTCGATGGCCAGCGTCTCACCGCGACGCGCCGGATCGATGCTGGCGGCCAGCAGCCGATTCGCCGATTCGTTGCCGGAGCCCGCCCACCCGGCGAACGCGTTGCGAGACGTCTTGCGCCGCTGGGCGAACGCGATGTCCACCAGCTCGAACACCTGCCGCCGGAAGGCTTCGTCGGTCGGCCACGGTGACGTCGGGTACCGGTCGATGCGAACCAGCCCGGAATAGACGCGCGGAATTGGCCAGAAGACGGTCGGCGAGACCGTGCCGCAGCGACGTACCCGCCCGAAGAAGCGGACCTTCACGCTGGGCACGCCGTACTCCTTGCCGCCGGGCTCGGCGGCCAGCCGCTCGGCGACCTCGGCCTGCACCATCACAGTGAGGACGCGAATGGATGGGAATTCGGCGAGCAGATGCAACAACGCGGGCACGGCGACGTTGTAGGGCAGGTTGGCGACCACGGCCGTGGGTTCGGCGGGCAGCTCGTCGCGGCGCAGGGCCAACACGTCGCGGTTGCGGACCGTCAGCCGATGGGCCTCACTGTGCGAATGCTCGGCGACGGTCTGGGGCAGCCGGCCGGCCAGCACCGGGTCGATTTCCACGGCGGTGACGGCGGCGCCGCGGTCCAGCAGCGCCAGGGTCAGCGAACCGAGGCCGGGGCCGACCTCCAGGACGTGGTCGGACCGGCCGATGCCGGAGGTCGCGACCACCCGCCGCACGGTGTTGGCGTCATGGACGAAGTTCTGCCCCAGAGCCTTGCGTGGCCGAAATTCCAGTTCTTTGGCCAGCCGCCTGATCTCGGTGCGCCCGAGCAGCCGGATGGTCAGCTTGCACCAGCTCTTCCGCTGCACACCGGCCAGGCGCCCCAGCCCTGCCGTTCCCGGGTCACCTCGGCAACGGCGATCTGCTCCTCACGGGTGGCGAGGTCAGCGCGCGGCGCAAACCGCAGCCCGCCGTTGCGCTCCCAGGTGCCCTGGTCGAACTGCACACCCCCGTAATACCCGTTGCCGGTGTTGATCGCCCAGTTTCCGCCCGCCTCGCAGCCCGCGATGGCGTCCCACACGGACCCGTTGCTCACCGGGGGCACGTCGGTGCCGGGCTTGGTGCCCACGCGCACCACAGCCTCACGGGCCGGCGTGATCACCGTGTTGGCAACGGGCAGTCGCCCGGTCTCGACCCCGTTGACGGTGGCCACCGCGAACGTCACGTCCTGCGTGCCCGGGCTGCCCGGGTCCTCGACGACCTGGCGGCTGACGTTCATTCCCGGGTCTTCGATCCGGCGTGCGGGCGGCTGCAGCGGCACCCGCTCGGTAACCCGCTGGATCCGGTTGCGGGTGACCTGGATCTGCATCCCGTCGACGATCGGGGACGCCGCACCGGGCGTCACCTGGTCGCTCTCCAGCAGCGGCGCGCCGGCGGCGTTCAACAGCCCCGCGACGTTGGGCGCCGGCAGGTGCACGGTGCGCACCGCGCCGCCGTCGTTGATCTGGACCGTCTTGGCGCTCACGACCGGCAGCGTCATCCCCGCCAGCGGCACGCGGCTGCCGCGATTCGCCGCGGCCGGGGCGGTGTCGGTCATCGCGAGTTGAGCCAGCGCCTCGTCGACGGTTGATGCCGTCGTCCATACCTGCTTGGCGTCGTGGCCGTCCAGCGAGATCTGCAGCGGACGGCTGCGCCGCAGGACGATATTGGCGGCGTCGTGGACCTGCACGTCGCCGGCGGGGTAGAGGTCGTCCCGGTCGTCGACGTTGTAGCCGTTCTCCCGGACGATGTCGATCACTCGCGACTTCATGGTCGTCACCCGCATCGCCATTCCGTCCACGGTCAGCGTGACCGTCTTGGACGCGGAGACCGCAAGCCCGCCGGCGCACCCCAGTACCAACAACAGCGCTCCGACTAGGAGGCGCAACGTGGGTGACGAATTGTGATGAAGTTTTGTCAATACAGTCAACGCGCGCTACCCCGACCTCAGCAACAGTTACGTAACACTCAGCAGGAAAATGACAAAAGGGCCCAGGGGCCCCCGACCTTACGATCACAAGACGGTAACGAACCGGCCAATGTTGGGCAACTCCGGCGCGGCGTTGTTGTAGAAATCACCCGCCGCGGCGCCGGTCACGAGGCCAGCCCGTAAACCCGCCGGGCATTGCTAGTCGTGATTTGCGCCAATTCCTCGGGACGGCGCTCCAGCAGTTCAGCGATCGCCCGCACAGTATAGGGAAGGCAGTACGGCTCGTTAACTGCACCCCGGTAGGGGTGCGGCGTCAGAAAAGGCGCGTCGGTTTCCACCAAAAGCTGCTCGAGAGGTATCAGCGGCACCGCCTCCCGCAGGGCGCGGGCGTTGCGGAAACTCACCGTCCCCGACAGGCTCAGCAACCACCCGGCGGCCGCGCAGCGGCGGGCCATCGCGGCGTCGGAGGAAAAGCAGTGAAAGATCACGACGTCGGGGGCGCCCTCGGCCGCCAGCACGTCGAGGACCGCGGCGTCAGCCTCTCGGTTGTGGATCATCAGCGGTTTGCCGCACCGCTTGGCCAGGTCGATGTGCCAGGCGAAGGCGTCCCGCTGCACGCCGGGATCCGCGCACCCGTCCAGGCGGCCGGGCCAGTACAGGTCCATCCCCGTTTCGCCGACGGCCACCACCCTGGGCAGGCCGACCAGCCGCTCGATCTCGGCACGGGCGGCGTCGTCCAGCGCGTTCGCACGAGTCGGGTGCAACGCCACGGCGGCATAGACGCGGGGATCCCAGTCGGCGGCCCGCGTGACCCAGCGCGCCGAGTCCAGGTCGTCGGCGATGGTGACCACCGCTTCCACGCCGACGGCCGCGGCGCGGTCCACGATGGCCCGCACGTCCCCGGCGCCCGTGTCGGGTCCGCCGCCGACCGCGTCGAGATGGGTGTGGGCGTCGATCAGGGGCGCCAGCGGTTCGGGCGCCGGAGGCGCCTCGCGTTTACCGGAGCGGTTGGAGCTCACCGCCACACAATAGGGTGAGTCCCGATGAAGCCCTACTACGTCACCACCGCGATCACGTACCCCAACGCCGCGCCGCACCTGGGGCACGCGTACGAGTACATCGCCACCGACGCCATCGCGCGGTTCAAGCGGCTCGACGGTTTCGACGTGCGCTTCCTGACCGGAACCGACGAGCATGGCCTGAAGGTGGCGCAGGCCGCCGCGGCCGAAGGGCTGCCCACCGCCGAGCTGGCTCGCCGCAACTCCGACGTGTTCCAGCGTCTGCAGGAGCGGCTCAACGTCTCCTTCGACAGGTTCATCCGCACCACCGACGCCGACCACCACGAGGCGTCCAAGGAGATCTGGCGGCGGATGGCCGCCGCCGGCGACATCTACCTGGACACCTACGAGGGCTGGTATTCGGTGCGCGACGAGCGATTCTTCGTCGAATCGGAGACCGAGGTCGTGGACGGGACGCGGATCGCCACCGAAACCGGCACCCCGGTGACCTGGACCGAGGAGCAGACCTACTTCTTTCGGCTCTCCGCGTACACCGACAAGCTGCTGGCCCACTACGAGGCGAACCCGGACTTCATCGCCCCCGAGGTGCGGCGCAACGAGGTGGTCAGCTTCGTCTCCGGCGGCTTGCGCGACCTGTCGATCTCGAGGACGTCGTTCGACTGGGGGGTGCAGGTGCCCGAGCACCCCGATCACGTCATGTACGTCTGGGTGGACGCGCTGACCAACTACCTGACCGGGGCGGGATTCCCCGACACCGACTCCGAGCTGTTCCGCCGCTACTGGCCGGCCGACCTGCACATGATCGGCAAGGACATCATCCGGTTTCACGCCGTCTACTGGCCGGCCTTCTTGATGTCGGCGGGAATCGAGCTGCCGCGGCGGGTTTTCGCACACGGGTTCCTGCTCAACCGCGGCGAAAAGATGAGCAAGTCGGTGGGCAACATCGTTCCCCCGGAGGACCTGGTCGACACCTTCGGGGTGGACCAGGTGCGCTATTTCCTGTTGCGCGAGGTCCCGTTCGGCCAGGACGGCAGCTATAGCGAAGAGGCGATCATCACCCGGATCAACACCGACCTCGCCAACGAGCTGGGCAACCTGGCCCAACGGTCGCTGTCGATGGTGGCCAAGAACCTCGGTGGGGTGGTGCCCGACCCGGGCGAGTTGAGCGCCGCCGACAGCGAACTGCTGGCGGCCGCCGACGGCTTGCTGGAGCGGGTGCGCGCCCACTTCGACGCGCAGGCCATGCATCTGGCGCTCGAGGCAATCTGGCTGATGCTCGGGGATGCCAACAAGTACTTCTCCGCCCAGCAGCCGTGGGTGCTGCGCAAGAGCGACTCCGAGGCCGATCAGGCGAGGTTTCGCGCCGTGCTGTACACCACCTGCGAAGCGGTCCGCATCGCGGCGCTGCTGGTCCAACCCGTGATGCCCGAGTCGGCCGGCAGGCTGCTCGACCTGCTCGGTCAGGCCGAAGACCGACGCGCTTTCACCGCCATCGGCGCGCGACTGGTCCCGGGGACCGCGCTGCCGGCACCGACGGGTGTGTTCCCGCGCTATCAGCCGCCAGCGCCCGAAGTCGAGTGAGCGGAACGCAGTGACGGGAGCGAGACGAGCATCCGACACCGAAGTCGAGTGAGCGGAACGCAGTGACGGGAGCGAGACGAGCATCCGACACCGAAGTCGAGTGAGCCAGAAGCGGTTATTGAGTTGCATGGCAGGCTCATTCGATGAATATTCTTGGCGCCCCGGATAAAAGCGCCGAACGACCTCCGGTCATAGGTCATAATCGGGCGGTGGAGCGACGACGAAACCCGCAATCGAGCGAGCCGCTGACTACTTTGCAGCAGTTGCCTGCGCTGGTCGTCCTGGAGAGGATTCCGGTCCCGGTGCTCGCGATCGGGAACGACGGCGGCATCCTGTTCACCAACACCGCGTTCGCCGAGATGCTGGGGTTCGAGCCCGAGGAAGTCCTGAAACTGCGGTTTCAGGAGATATTCCACGAAGCGCCCGAGTCGGAATCGTTGCTGTCGGTGGTCCACGCCCTCGCCAACATGGTCGTGAAATTGGCGCACAAGGACGGCTCGATGGTGCGCGCGCTGATGAGCAAGTCCGCCCTGCTGCGGGCGGACGATCAGTTCGTACTTGCGGTCTTTCAGGATCTGACCGAGCAATTATGGGAAGAAGAGCGCTAGCCGCCTCGATAAACCATTAGGAATAATCCCGGCACAATCAGATACTTGCAGTATGGCTTTTTGCGTCGACCTTCTCATCGGACGGCCGGTCGCCGCCGCTCAGCGGACCTCGGGGACCGCCGCGACGTCGGCGCCGGCCGGTGCGGCCGAAGGGCCATGGCGGAGCGCCTCGCGCGAAAGAAACTCGCGGAAGTAGGGCAACGACGCCTCGGTGACGATGCCGGCCAGCATCAGATGCCAGATTTGACTCGGGGGGCCGGCGAGGCGATCGGCGGCGCCGCCTGCCCCCTCGTGACCCGCGATGCCCTTGGCCGCGATCGCGTTGCACAGCAAACGCGTGCCGAAGATAGCGCCGACGAGCGACTCGCTGATCATCGCCGCGTCCAGCTCCCGACGCAGGTCACCTTCGGCGGCGGCCCTGCGGGCCTGAGCCGCCATCAGCTCGACCAGGTTCGCGCAGAAGCGCGTGGCCGCTTCATTGAACCCGCTCAGGGCGGCCGTCAATTGCTCGGCGGCGCGGGCTGTTTTGTCGGTGGTGAGCACATTCGCGATCGTGAACGTGCCGTGGATCATGTTCTCCAGCGCCGGCGACGATGACCCGCACACATTGCGGAACGCGACAAGTATTGTCTCCGAACCTTCTTCGATGATCGCCGACGCCAACGACTCCTTCGAATCGAAGTGGTGGTAGAGGGCACCCTTGGTCATGCCCGTCCGCTCGATGATCGTGTTCCACCCCGCTGCGGCGTACCCGACCTCACCGAAAACGTCTATTGCGGCATCGAGGATCTTTCGCCGGGTGGCTTCCGATCGAACCTGGCGCGCCATCGCTTCTGCACCTCCGGAATTCGGTCGATGGGCTTAAATTCCGGATCTCGACGTGTTCACGAATCTTCCGGCCGAAGGCTCAAGCCTAACAGCCGCCCCCACCGGTCCCGATCGCGCGATGCGCAGGTCGCGCACTAGTCCGAATCCGCGGCCGTCGAGCTGGTAGTGACCGCGAGCGCCGCGCGTCGCTTGAGGAACTGGCGGAAGTAGTCGATCCGTTCCGGCTGCAAGATGCCGGTCAGCAGCAGAAGCCAGCACTTTTCGAGGTCATGCAGGAAACGCTCCGGCTCTTCCAGATTGCTGGTCTGCCGCAGCCCCACGTGCAGGGAGACCATCAGGCGCCCCACGTCCTGCGGATCACAGTGCTGGTCGATGTCGCCCTCGGCGATGGCCTGCTCGACGACTCCGGCCAGTGCCTTGGCCCATTCCTCCAGCAGCCGCTTCTGCAGCCCCTCGGACCGGCCGACCGACTCGAGTAGGTTCAGCCCCGCCCTGACCCCGTCGGTCTTGATGTCACCGACGGCGATCAGATAGGAGAAGTCGATGAGGGTTTCCAGGCCCGAAAGTCCGCGCGTCAGCAGATCTTCCACCGCGGTGGCGCCGGCGACGGTCTGACGTTCGATGATCGCGACGGCCAACGCGTGCTTGGACCGGAAGTGAAAATACATCGCGCCCTTGGTCAGTTCCGCTTCCGCGAGAATGTCATCAAGGCCGACATCGTGATAGGCCCGTCGAGCGAACTGATGCGAGGCGGCCCGCAAAATCTGTCGCCGGGTCGCGTCCGCGCGTCCGTCGGTCGAGTGGGTCGTCATCGGAACCGTGGACCCGACTGTCCGGAGCGGCTTGATCGCGTTCCTGGGGCAGCAACGCGAGTGATCATTCCGGGGCCTGTGTCATGGCCCGGATCGATCAGTGTCACGTTCACGAAGCCTTCCTCGAGCAGGGCCCGCACCTCGGTTCAGAGCCAGCACTCACCGGCGGGTCTCGGGGGCAATACGGCCGTCTCTGAGGTTAGCAGTCAGTCGTCACGTCGAGGCTTCAACGCTACGGGTCTGCATCGCGAACTTGGAAATACTCGTAGTGAGCGTTCTTGCTGTACTACGAACTAAAAGTATGTAGAATCGTCATCTATGTGGTTTTCAGTTTGTTTGCCTGGTCAGAGGCCTGCAGCCGGGCCCCGGGTGCCCGGCTCACCCCGTCAACCACTGCGCCGGACGGCCCGTATGCACCGCGTGCCGCGTGTGTCGTTGGTCACTTCGCTTCGGCCGGCGGCGGCCGCCGACCGGTGCGGCCAGGGGTAGAACACGATGGATTTTGGTGCCCTTCCGCCGGAGATCAACTCCGCGAGGATGTACGCCGGCCCCGGCCCGGGCTCGCTGGCCGCGGCCTCCGCGGCCTGGGATGACCTCGCCGCCGAGCTGCACTCCGCCGCGGCGTCCTACCGATCGGTGATCTCGGGGCTGACGGTCGGGCGGTGGCTGGGTCCGTCGTCGCTGGCCATGGCGTCCGCCTTCGGGCCTTATGCGGCGTGGACGTCCGGTGCCGCCGCGCGGGCCCAGGAGGCGGCTAGTCACGCCAGGCTGGCGGTGGAGATCTATGAGGCCGCGTGGGCGATGACCGTGCCCCCCGCGGCGGTCACCGCCAACCGGGTTCAACTCGCGGTGTTGACCGCGACCAACTTCTTCGGCCAGAACTCGCCGGCCATCGCGGCCAACGAGGCCCAGTACGGCGAGATGTGGGCGCAGGACGCCGCGGCGATGTATCAATACGCCGCGAATTCGGCGGAGGCCGCGGACCTGACGCCGTTCGCATCGGCGCCCGAGGTCAGCGACCCTGCCGGCGCCGCAGGACAGGCCACCGCACTCTCGGAAGCGGCCGCGGGCTCGTCCACCCAACAACTCACCCTGGCCAGCCTGATGTCCACCCTGTCCACGATGTTGTCGAACCTGGCGTCGCCGGCCACGGCGAGTGCCGCGACCACCACGACGCCCTGGGGGACCCTGCTGGGTGGGCTCAGCTCCGGGACGGGCGGGCTCTCGGTGGCGAGCTTCATGAGCGAGTTCGAAAGCAACATGCCCGCCCTGCTCCCCGGCTATCTGATGGTGGCCGCGACCCCGTTGTACGGGCTCTCCAGCGTGCTCGGCATGGCCCAGACCCTGCAGGGGATGGCGACCACGGCCGCCGCGGGGGCCGCCGATGTCGCGGGGACAGCCGCCGCCGAGGCCGCCGGCGCGGCCGAGGCCGCCGGCGCGGGCCTCGTCGGCACCATGGGCCAGGCGGCCACCCTGGGCCCGCTGTCGGTGCCGGCCAGCTGGACCAGCGTCATCCCGACCGCGCACCTGACCAGCGCCGGGGCGGAGCTGGCGAGCGCCGGCGCCCCCGGCGGAGCGGGGAACATGCCGCCGAGCATGCTGGGCGGGCTGCCGAGGGGGGCCGGGGGCCGCGGAGCGCCCGGTCCGCGGTACGGGCTGATCCCCACCGTGATGGCGCAACCGCCGTCCGGCGGCTACGGGGCGTCGATCATATGACCCCCGCAAATGCCGATATACCAAAAGTATCGTTTAGCCCCTCTGAGTGGGTCCTTGGTTTTCACCCCCTCGCGCGCTGCCCGCGCGCGGTCCGTCGTCCGAAGGGTTGGGTGTCATGAAAGTCGTACTTTTCTGCGGTGGTTATGGGATGCGGATGCGCACGGCCGAGGGCGACCTTGTCCCCAAGCCGCTGCAGATGGTCGGTCCCCGACCGCTGCTGTGGCACGTGATGCGCTACTACGCCCACTACGGGCACAAGGAATTCATCCTGTGCCTCGGTTACGGCCAGTCGATGGTCAAGGACTTCTTCCTCAACTACCGCGAGATGGAGTCCAACGACTTCGTCATGCGCGCCGGTGAGATCGAATTGCTCGATTCCGACATGTCCGACTGGACCATCACCTTCGTCGACACGGGGCTGGAGTCGCCGATCGGCGAGCGGCTGCGCCGGGTGCGCAAGTATGTCGGCGGCGACGAGTACTTCCTCGCCAACTACGCCGATGTGCTGACCGACGCGCCGCTCGACACCATGATCGACCGGTTGAAGACCAGCGGTGCGGCGGCCTCCATGCTGATCGTGCCGCCACAGTCGTCGTTCCACTGCGTCGATGTCAGCTCCGCCGGCGACATCAAGGAGATCGCCCCGATCGCCAAGTTCCCGATCTGGGTGAACGGCGGCTACTTCGTACTGACCGATGAGGTCTTCGACCTCATCCCCGAGAACGGCGACCTCGTCGGCGACGCCTGCATGGCGCTCGCCGGGACCGGCCGGCTCCTGGGGTATCAGCACGACGGCTTCTGGAAGCCGGCCGACACGTTCAAGGAGCGCGCGGAACTCGACGCCGACTACAACGCGGGCACCCGCCCGTGGATGGTCTGGGAGCAATCTCCGGCGAGACGTTCGGCATGATCGGCCTGCACACCGGCGCAATCAAATCGGTTGCGGCCATCGGGGCGCACTGCGACGACATCCTCATCGGCGCGGGCGCCACGTTGTTGCAAATCGCCCGCCACAACCCCGATGTCGTCGTGCACGCCTTGGTGTTGACCGGTGGCGGCAGCGAACGCGAGATCGAAGAAAAGAACGCGTTCGCGGCGCTGTTCCCGCGGTCGGAGGTTCGGTTGACGGTGGCCGACCTGCCCGATGGCCGCCTGCCCGACCACTGGGGATCGGTCAAGCGACACCTCGCCCAGTTCCGCAGCCAATGCGAGCCCGACCTGGTGATCGGCCCGCACCGCCACGATTACCACCAGGACCATCGCTTGGTCGCCGAGCTCATACCGACCGAGTTTCGTGCGCATCTGGTGCTGGGCTACGAGATTCTCAAATGGGAGTCCGACTTGCCGAATCCGACTCTCTACGTGGGCGTTCCGGACGAGGTGGCCCGCCAGAAGACCCAACTGCTCGCGGAGTCGTACCCGTCTCAGGCGGGTCGCGACTGGTTCGACGACGCCGCGTTTCTCGGCCTGATGCGGGTCCGCGGCGCGCAGGCCCGCGTTCGCTACGCCGAAGCCTTCGTGAGCGAGAAGGCGATCTTGAATCCCTTCGGCGCCCAATCGCTGGACTGAGTAACCGCCACCGACCTAGAAGGGAACCGCGTGAAGTACACACCCACGAATGTCGCAGGCGTGACGATCATCGACGTCGAACCCAGCCGTGATCATCGCGGCTTCTTCACCCGTTCGTTCTGCGCCATCGAGTTTGGTAAGCACGGCCTGATCTCCGAAGTCGCGCAAACTAGCATCTGCTTCAACTACACCCGGGGCACGGTGCGCGGCCTGCACCGGCAGGCGCCGCCGCACGCGGAGGCCAAACTGGTGCGCTGCGTGCGCGGCGCCATCGCCGACGTCGCCGTCGACGTCCGCCCCGAGTCGCAAACCTACGGCGAACACGTGATGGTAGAGCTCAGCGCGGACAACCACCGGGCGCTGTTCCTGCCACCGTACGTGGCGCACGGGTTCCAGACGCTGACCGACGACACCGAGATCCTCTACCAGATCAGCGGTCCGTACGTACCGGACAGCGAAGAGGGATTCCGTTGGGACGAAGCCGAATTCGGCATCAAGTGGCCGCTGCCGGTTACCGTCATGTCGGAGAAGGACGCGAGCTGGCCCTCGCTGGAGGAGTCAGTGGAGAGCGAGGCGTCATGACCTCGGCCCTCTCCTCGGTCCCGGTGCGCATGGTCGTCAGCGGGAGCATCGTCGAACGGTGCGACACCGACGAGGTGCTGTCGATCATCGCGGACCGCCTGGACTCCGGGTCGCCCGGCCTGGCGGTGGGCTCGGTGAACCTCGACCACCTGCACCACTTTCGCACCCTGGGTGCGGCGCCGGCGGGCCGGCTGGAGTGGTTGCTACTGGCCGACGGCATGCCGATCGCGTGGCGAGGACAACTGCTGACCGCGCAGCCGTGGCCCCGCGTCACCGGCGCCGACCTGCTACCCGCGGTCCTGACGCTGGCCGAGTCGACGGGCCAGCGGGTCGGCTTCTTCGGTGGCAGCGCCGAGACCCACCTGCTGCTGGCGCAGCGCCTGCGGGCGCGGTATCCCCGGCTCGCGATCTCGGGGATGTGGGCGCCCGACCCGGCGGACATCGAATCGGGTTCCGACGCTTTCGTTTCCGCCATCCGCACGGCGCGCACCGACATCCTGGTGGTCAGCCTGGGCAAGCCGCGCCAGGAGCAATGGGTCGACCGGCACGGATTCGCCACCGGGGCACGGGTCTTCCTGCCGTCCGGCGGCGCCATCGACTTCTTGGCCGGCAAGACCCGCCGCGCCCCGGACTGGATGCAGCGGGCCGGGCTCGAGTGGTTTTACCGGCTCACCTGCGAGCCGCGCCGGCTGGCCCGCCGTTACCTGCTGCAGGGACCGCTCGCGCTGCTGCGCGCATCGCGGGCCCAGCTGATCTGCTACCCCGGCGCGTACTACGCCGGGACCCCCATCCACGACGCTGCCCGGACCCTCTCCGGCGCAGCCGAATCGGCGACCGCCTAAGCCAGGAAGCCGCCAGCATGACGACAACCCTTCGAGCCGACAGCGGTGTACCGCCGCTTCGGGCGCAGGCCGTGCGCGTGCCGCACGCCAAGGGCTTTTCGCGCTGGCAGCAGGCGTACTCGGCCCGGTTGCGCGTCACGGACACGGCGATCGTGTGCGCCGCGGTTGCACTCGCCCAGTTCGTCCGGTTCGGGGACACGCCGACCACGTCGGGATACCCGGGCCCCGTGATGACGTTGCTCTCGGTTCTCTTTGCGGCGCTGTGGCTTTCGTCGCTGTCGATGTTCCAGACCCGATCGACGCGCATCATCGGCGCCGGAATCGACGAGTACCGGCGCATCGCCAGCGCGTCCTTCTGGACGTTCGGTTTCATCGCCATGGTCACGCTGCTTGCCAAGATCGAGCTGGCGCGTGGCTATCTGGCGGTCGCCCTTCCCGCGGGCACCATCGGGCTATTGGCGAGCCGCAGCCTGTGGCGCAAGCACGTCTGGCGCAAACGGGCGCACGGCGAATGCCAGACCATGGTTTTGGCGATCGGCGACCGGCCGGGCGTTACGCATTTCGCCGGTGAGCTGATCCGCAACCCGAACGACGGGTACGTGGTGGTCGGGGTTTGCATCCCGGGTTACGGCCCGCCCCGCGGCGAAACGTTGACGGTCCAGGGCCACGAGATCGCGATCCTCGGCGACGAGACCCGCGCGGTGGCGGCGATCTCGGGTTGCGGCGCGGACACCGTGGCCGTGACGCGCACCGAGCATTTCGGCGTCCACGGGATCCGGGACCTGATGTGGCGGCTGGAGACGATGGACGTCGACCTGGTGGTGTCGCCCGGGGTGGTCGACGTCGCCGGCCCGCGGTTGACCCTGAAGCCGATCGCGGGATTTCCGCTGTTGCACGTCGAGAAGCCGCAATACGAAGGGACTCAGCGGTTTCAGAAGCGCGCCTTCGACTTCTGCTTCTCGCTGGCCGCGCTCGTCGCCACGGCGCCGGTGCTCATCGCGGCGGCCATCTGGATCAAGGCGACGAGCAGGGGGCCGGTGTTCTACCGCGCCGAACGCATCGGCCTGGACGGCAAGCCCTTCACGATGTTGAAGTTCCGGACGATGGTGGACGGCGCCGACACCCAGGTCGAACGCCTGCTGCCGCTCAACGAGGGCGCCGGCGGCATGCTCTTCAAGATCCGCCGGGACCCGCGCGTCACCCCCGTCGGCAGAATCCTTCGCCGGTTCAGCATCGACGAGTTGCCGCAGTTCATCAACGTGCTCAAGCAGGACATGAGCGTCGTCGGACCGCGGCCACCGTTGCGGCGCGAGGTCGAGAACTACGACGGGCAGGTCAAGCGCAGGCTGCTGGTCAAGCCGGGGGTCACCGGACTGTGGCAGGTCAGCGGTCGTTCGGACCTTTCCTGGGAGGACTCGGTTCGGCTCGACCTGTCGTACGTCGACAACTGGTCGATGGCCGGTGACCTGATGATCATCGCCCGCACGCTCAAGGCCGTCATGTCGAGCGACGGGGCCTACTGATGGTGCGTGAGAGCACAATTGAGCCGGCCGTGGCGGCGCCGGCCGTCGCCTCGGTGCCGCGGTCGCGGATCGCGCACGCGTTCTCCGTCCAACTGATCTGCCGGGCGCTGGGGATGCTGGCCTCAGTGGTGTCGGTCGCGATGACGGCCCGCTACCTCGGCCCGGGGCGCTACGGCGAGCTCACCATCGCGGTCGCCTTCGTCGGAATGTGGGCCAGCCTGGCCGATCTCGGCATCGGCACCGTCATCGTGCGCCGGGTCACCTCGGGCACCGGAGACCTGGAGCGGCTGGTCCGCGTCAACAGCGGCCTATCGCTGGTGTACTGCCTTCCGCTCGCTGCGGCGGCGGCCGGCACGGGTCTGCTGCTCTATCGCGACGCCGACGTCCGGGTCATGTTGGTGGTGCTCTCGGGCCAGCTGTTGATGCTGACGATGACGACGCGGTTCGAGCCGGTGTTCTTGTCCACCGTCCGCTTCTCGGCAGTGGCGATTTCCGACGTCGCGGGCCGGCTGGGCACGCTGGCGATGGTCAGCTACCTGGTCGCCGTCCGCGCCGACGTCGTCTGGTTCGCGGTCGCACAGCTCATACCGCCGGCGCTGCAGCTGCTCATCCAGGGCAGCGCGGCGGCGCGCCACATCTCATTGCGACCAATTTTCGCCCCGCGTGAGGTCGCGGACCTGTTGCGGGAGAGCATCTTTCCCATCGGTGTGGCCGTGGTCGGCGTCCTATACTGGCGCACCGACGGCGTCATCCTGTCGAAGGTCAGCACGCACTCCGAGGTCGGGGTCTACGGGCTGGCCTACACGGTCGCGTTCAACACCCTGGTCGTCTCGATGTTCTTCCTCAAGGCGACGCTGTCGACGGCCACCGAGCTGTTCTCGCGCAGCGTCGAGGCGTTCAGCGCCTTCCTGCGGCGCTGCGTCGAGCTGATGTATTTCGTGGGCGTCCCGGTCGCCGTCGTCGGCGCGTTGCTGGCGCGCCCCCTGATCGAGTTGTTCGGCGCACGTGAGTTCGTGGAGCGCGGCGCACCCGCACTCGCGATGCTCTTCGTCGCCGTCGCACTGCGTTTCGTCACCGGCACCCTCGGCCAGGGCCTGTTCGCCTGCCACCAGCAGAAGTTCTTGTTCCGGCTCTCCATCGCCACACTGGCGTTCAACATCGCGCTGAACCTCGCGCTGGACAAGCCATTCGGCGCGGTCGGCGCCGGATTGGCGTTGGTGGGCACCGAATTGTTCGGCATGGTGATCGCCAGCTGGTGGCTGCGCCGCACGTGCGATTACCGCACGCCCGTGGCGTTTTTGCTTCGGCTGCTGGTGCCCACGGGCGCCTGCGTCGCGGTGGCGCTGCTCCTCGTGGGCCACCACGTGGCGTTGGTCGTGACCGCCTCCGCCGCCGTGTACCTGGTCACCAGCGTGACGATCGGTCCGTTCACGTGGTCGTCGTTGCGCACTCAGTTGACCGCACTGCGCCAAAGGAAAGTAGTGGCATGACACGCGAATTGGACCGGGCATACCTGAAACGCCCGGTCGGCACGCTTACCAGGTCCGGTCGGCCGATGGTGGTGATGATCGTGACCTACAAGAGCCACGACCTGGTCGAGCAGTGCCTGGCCAGCGTCGCCGAGCACCTGCCCGAACTGCCGGTCTACGTCTATGAGAACAGCGGCGACGGATATCCCGGTCGCCACGAGCTGGCCGCGCGGCACCCCGGGGTGCACTGGGTGCTGGGCCCGATTAATCTCGGCTTTGGCGCCGCCTTCAATGCGTTGGTGGAGCACACACCGAGCGACACTGACCTGTTGCTCCTGAACGCCGACGCGCGGCTCCAGGGCCCGTTGAACCGCACGAGAGAGTTGCTTCGCCAACCAGGAGTGGCGGCAGTCTCACCGCTGGTACGCGACAAAGGGGCACCCGGTCCGGCCCGTTGGGACATCGCGACGCGCCGCCGGACCTTGAGCCGGGCCCTGGTGGCGTCCGCTGGCTACTCCGCCGCACTTCGTCGGACCCCGATATCGCACCTCTATTCTCGCCAGCCCGCCGAGTCCAAAAGTATTGACGGATATTTGGGCGGCGCATGCCTGGCGATAAACCGTGCGGCCTGGAACGAGATCGGCGGCATGGACGAAGAGTTCTTCCTTTATGGGGAAGAGACCGACTGGCAGGATCGCGCCAAGTCGGCGGGCTGGCGTATTCTGCTCGCCGACGAACTAGAAATCGAGCATGGCAATCCGGCGGCACCGACAGATTCCGAACCCGACTCGGCGCACGGTGCGGCAGTGCCGACGGTCGAACGCTACCGCAACCGCGATTTGTTGCGCGCCAACATCGCCTTGCTGCTCGAACGCGAGTACGGCGTTCACCATGCGGACGTATATCTTGCCGGCACAAGCTTGTTGGACCGGCTGCAGCGGTCCAAGCGAGATACTCGTAAGCGCGCCATCGCTGTCCGCGGCACTGGCAAGCCATCGATCGTGATCACCACAAACCGCTTGGTCTACGGTGGCGCCGAGCGTCAGAAGTCCTTGCTGGCAACTGAATTGGATCGCCGCGGATATCCGGTCACGATCGTCTGCATGCAACGATTTGGCCCGATGATCAAGGAGATCCCGCACAGCGTGCGTGTGGTGCGGCAGCCGTGGTGGGCCCCGGCGGTCGATATGCCCGAGGGGCCAGCAGTACTGATCAGCGGTGACACCAACACCGAAACGGGTTTTGCTACGTTGTGGCGCGCGGCCGGTCGTGGTCGTCGCTGGTTAGTCGCCCCGCACATCCCGCCGGAAGCCGATCGTCCGATTTATTCGCGACCTCTGACCGCTGCAATGAGTCGTGCCGATGGCATTGTTGTTCTCGCCCGACGGCAGTGGGACATGCTTGGCGTGCACCACCGGCTCAAGGGACGCATGTTCGTCGCCCCCAATGGCGTCGCCATGATGGCAAAGCCGAGCCGCCGGACCCGGGCGGCGGGTGAACCACTTCACCTGGTGATGTTGTCGCGCATCGTCGAGCACAAAAACCCCCACCTGCTGATCGAAGCCCTCGCCGGCTTGGCGCATCTGCCCTGGCGGCTCTCCATTTTCGGCGACGGCCCGGACCGGGAGCGATTGGAGGCCCGTACGCCCGTCGAGTTGCGCGACCGCGTCCTGTGGCACGGATGGTCTGCCGGCCCGGGTCCTGCGTTGGCCCAGGCGGACTTGCTCTGTGTGCCCAGCCGGTCCGAGGCTTTCCCGCTCGTGATCCTGGAAGCGATGGCGCGGGGGATCCCCGTTGCGGCGTCGGCGGTTTGCGCGGTGCCGGAAATGCTCGACTTCGGCAGCGCGGGCTTCGTCGTCGACCCTGTTTCAATGCCGGCGTGGCGTGCCCGATTGGCCGACATTTTGGCCGACCCTGACGCGCTGCAGTCGATCGGTTGGCGCGGCTACGAGCGGCTGCGCGCACACTACACGGTGGAAGCAATGGCCAACGCCTACGTCGAAGCGATCAACGCGGTGATCTCATGATTGCCCGATCGTCCCGACATCCATTCCGCCGCAAGGCGGATCGCGCCCTTAAGACGGTTATCCCGGGCAGCGGCATCATGCCGTGCGGAGCAATAGCGCGCGAAGAGTCCTTCAATGCCCGAGAAAACGGCCGTTGTCTGCCTCGCAATGACCTACCTCGTCATGACATCGGACAGTCAACCTCCACAACTACCCGATCGCTGACGCGCCAGCCGCTGCGACATTGGTTTTGCCAAACCCGCGAGCATAGGATGCCTCCGGGCAACGCTAGTTCCCGGCGTCGACCGGAGCGCATGACTGACGCCCTGGGAACGGCTGCACCACTAGTTCGTCAACGAAGCCCCAGAAGCCATGGATTGAGAGCCCAATGAATTGCCGCTTATGTGACTCGGACCGGTTGATCAGCGTCTTGGATCTCGGCGCGACCCCGCCGTGCGAAAAGATCCTCTCTTTCGACGACCTCGATTTGCCCGAGACGAACTATCCCCTGCACCTCCGGCTGTGCGAGGAATGCCTGCTGCTGCAGATCCCTGCGCTGATCACCCCGGAGGACACCTTCACCGAATACGCTTATTTCTCTTCATATTCGGACAGCTGGGTGCGTCACGCCAAGGACTTCGTCGACGAGGCAATCCAGCGACTCCAACTCGGACCGCATTCGCGCGTGGTCGAAGTCGCCAGCAACGATGGCTACCTGCTACAGCACGTCGTTGCGGCCGGCGTGCCTTGTCTGGGCATCGAGCCGTCGGAAAACGTCAGCGCGGCCGCCCGAGCGCGTAACGTGCCTACCGTATCGTCGTTTTTGGACGAGGAGATCGCGGCCAAGGTCCGCAACGAGCACGGGCCGGCCGACCTCGTTGTCGCGAACAACGTCTACGCGCACATCCCCGATCTGAGAGGCTTCACGCGATCCCTTCGTAGATTGATGGCAGACGATGGGTGGCTAAGCATCGAAGTGCATCACGCGCTAAACCTGGTGCAGTTGGCGCAGTTCGACACCATTTATCATGAACACTTCCAGTACTACACGCTATTCTCGGCGATATGCGCGCTCGCAACGGCGGGGCTGGCGGTCGTTGACGTTGAACTGTTGCCCACTCATGGCGGGTCATTGCGAATCTGGGCACGCTCGGCGGAGATTGCCGGACCGCCGAGCCAACGAGTCGCAAAGGTGTTGAGCGTCGAGGAGGCGGCGGGCCTGCACAGCGTCGACGGTTACCTTCAGCTTCAGGCTAAGACGGAGGCCACGCGGCAGGACCTTTTGCGCTTTCTGCTGCAGTGCCGCGCCGACGGCAAACGCGTGGTCGGCTATGGCGCACCGGGCAAGGGAAATACCCTGCTGAACTACTGCGGGATTCGCAGCGATCTGCTGGAATATACCGTCGATCGCAACCCATACAAGCATGGCCACTTCACGCCAGGCGTGAGGATCCCGATCCACGAGCCGGAACGGATCGCAAGGGACCGTCCCGACGTCGTTCTCGCGCTTCCCTGGAACCTGGAGGCCGAGCTGACCGAGCAACTCGGCTATATCGCCGACTGGGGTTGCCAGTTGGTGTTTCCGCTTCCGACCCTTCACGTGGCGCCGAGTTTGAGCCCATCCTGCGGCGGTGTGGTGTGAGCGCCTGCCGGGCCTGCGGTTGCACAAGGTTATGCCGAGTATTGGACCTGGGAAATGTGCCGGCCGCTGACAACTTTCCATTAGTATCGGAGCCGGTGAGCCCAGCGGAGTCGGCGCATCCGCTCGCGATGGATCTCTGTGCGGGCTGCGGTCTCGCCCAACTCGCCAGCGACGACACCATTACCGAAGAACCCCGTGGCATTGAACCACTCGCCTTGCGGGACCAGGCCATTGACGCCGTCCAACGCGTAGCCGAGGCGGGTTGGCTGCGCGGCAGCACCATGCGCGAATTCGGCAGTCCACACGGGGGGACGTGGTTGCCGCTCCTCGCCGAGCGCGGTTTCGTGGAGTCTGAAACTGCCGACGTAGTTCTCGACTCTTTCGGCGTCATGCATGACCCAGACCAGCGGGCCGGATTCCAGTTTCGCGCGAAGACGACTGCACCCGAAGGCGTGTTGTTGGTGCAGTTCCCCTGGCTATTGGCAATGGTAAGTCAGGGGCAGTGGAATGCGTTGCGCCACGGACACTTCGGCTACTATTCACTGACCGCGCTCCTCGGCCTGCTGAATTCCGTCGGGATGAGCGTGGCGACGGCGTGGGAGTTCGATCTCTACGGCGGTACCTTATTGGCCGCCGCAGTCCATGGTCGCGTCGAGCCAGATGAAAGTGTCCGGGAAATACTGGAGCGTGAATCTGATTTCGGGATCAGGGACCCGGCAGTCGTCGGACGGCTGCAGTGCGCGGCCGAGGTCCACGCTGCCCAGCTGCGCGATTGGCTCCTGGCCCAGGCTGTCGACGGCCGCAAGGTCTATGGATACGGCGCCAGCTCCCGCGTACCGGCGTTGTTCAGCCTCGCGGGCGTCGACCGGCGGCTGCTGCAGGCCGTGGCCGACGCGTCGCCGGCGAAGCAGGGACGCCGGATTCCGGGAACGGACGTCGCGATCATCTCCCCAGAGCAGCTCGTCGCGGCCGATCCCGACTGCGTCATGCTGACGCTGCCCGATCTCTACGACGAGGTCCGGCGGGCATATCCCCAGCTCGACGGGCGCTGGTCGATCGAGCCGGGCGCAGTCGTGAAGCGGCTAGCGCTATGACTTCGCTTCGGGTGCTTTGGCTTTCGCCATGGATGCGGCCGTTGGCGCGCGTGCAGGCCGAGGCCCTGCGGCGGCGGGGAGCCGACGTGCTGCTGGTGACGTCCGACCAGCACCCGGAGTCCGACGGCGCCCGCGACTACGAGCTGGTGCTCGATCCGCGGGTTCGCACCCTCGCGACGTGGCCGGCCAGCGTCGCCGCCTGGCGTCGCGTCCGGGATTACGGAGCGGACGTGGTCATCGCCGAGTTGGTCCGCGATCCGCGCTGGATGGCTCTGGCCGCGGGGGCGCCCCGGGTGCAGCTGGTGCACGACGACAAACCCCATGACGCCGATGAACAGCGGCCGGGCTACGAGCGCGCGGTCTTCGATCGATGGGGTGCCCGCTCGGCGGCGACCGTCACCTACAGCGACTACGTCGCGGACGCGATCATCAGCCGCCGGGACGTGGCCGGCACCCCGGTGCACGTGCTTCCCCTCACCAGCGACCTCGACGTGGCGCTCGTCCCACCGCCGGTCCGCGCGGAGGGGCGCCGCGACTTCGTGATGGTGGGACGGCTCAACCCGTACAAGAACATCGACGTGGTACTGCGCGCCTGGCAGCGGCATGTCAGTGGCCAGGCCTGGCGCGGGGACAACCTGCTGCTCATCGGCGACGGGCCGATCAGCCTGAGAAATGCCGCGCTGCCGCCACATGCGCGATGGCTGTCGGGATCGTACCGTTACTCCGACGTCATCGAAACGATCTCCGCCGCAAAGGGTTCGGTGGCACACTACCGGCGCGCCTCGCAGAGCGGCGTGCAGGTGCTGTCGATGCAGCTGGGCGTGATGCCGATCGTTTCGGACATCGGGGGTCTGCCCGAGTACCAGCCGCCGGGCGGCCCGGTGGTCGGTGTCGACGACGTCGCGGGGCTGGCCGCGGCGTTCGACAGGCTGGCGGATCCGGCCGTCGCGGCGCGCAACGGCGCCGAGGCGGCGGGCCACTACGCGCGGCGCTGCTGCGGCGACGCGGCCGCAGACCGCTTGCTCAACATCCTCGCCGAGGTGCGGGCCGCGCGCCCGCCGTTCGGCGCGCGTGAACTCACCCGCGCCGGCCGGCCCCGGGAAAGGTTTTAGTTCATGGATTTTCGCACGTTCGTCCGGACGCTGACGGCCCATTGGAAGCTGTTCCTGGGCGCGCTGCTGGCCTGCCTCGCGGGGGCCGCCGCCGTCACCGCGCTGCAGACCAAGAGCTACCAATCGTCGGCCACCGTCCTCATCTCGTTTTCCGGCGAGACCGACCTGGCCCAGGTGTATTCGGGAACGCAGGCCGCCCAGGAGCGGCTGTCGTCCTACGCGGCGATTGCCGGCGGGCACGCCGTGGCCGAGCGCGCGGTCAAGCAGTTCCACCTGCCCATCGGCGCGGACGCGCTGGCCAGCGAGACGCACGTGGAGTACACGCCCAAGTCGACGCTCTTCACCATCTCGGTCACGGATACCGATCCGGATCGCGCCGCGGCACTGGCGAAGGCGATGGCCGACACCTTCACCGGGATCGTCGGCACGTTGGGGGTGAATCCGAAAGACCCGGTGGCGCTGGTGAACAGCTCACCGCCGCAGGCACCACCGCCGCAGGTCCCCCCGACACAGGGTCCGACCCAGGCGCCCGTGGCGCCGGACGCCGACGGCCCGCCCGCGACGCCGCCCGGGGGCGATACCACCCCGACGGTGGACCCGTCCGCGACCCCGACGCAGGCGGCCACGCCGCAGGCGCTGCCTCCCCAGGTTGCCCCGAATACCCCGATAGCCAGGGCGACGGTGATCGAGCAGCCGGGCGTGCCGGATAGTCCGATCAAGCCGGTTCCGGTGCGCAACATGGCCATGGGGCTTGCGGCCGGCCTGCTGTTGGGGACCGGGGTGGCGTTGACGCGCGAGGCCGCCGATCGCACCGTGCGCGACCGCGCGAAGCTGGAACGGCTCTCCAATCTGCCGACCCTGGCCGAGCTGCCCGGAAGGCGAGGCAACGCACCGCGATTCGGCACCGACATCTCGTTCGACGACGCGGTGCGCGGCCTGCGGGCGCGCCTGCTCCGCGCGATGGAACCGGGCGCGCGCCGGGTGCTGCTGACGGCGCCGTTCGGCGGGGAGGGGACCACGACCACGGCGATGAACCTGGCGAGGGCGTTCGCCGAATCGGGCGAAGACGCCCTGCTCGTCGAGGGCGACACGCGCCGACCGGTGATCGCCGGCCTGCTGAAGGTCGACTCCGGGGAGGGGCTGGGCAATGCGTTGTCCGACCCCGACATCGCGACGGAAGCCGTTAAGCCGACGCCGATTCCGGGGCTTTTCATCCTGGCGGCCCGCGCCGCTCGCCGGGACACGCTGCCCAGCAGCGCCTACCTACCGGAGGTCCTCGACAAGGTGCTGGCCGACGTGTCGGCCAGCTTCGACCGAACGGTGGTCGACGGCCCACCGGTCCTGGCGACGGCCGACGCCGGACTGCTGGCCGGGGCGGTGCAAGCCACGGTGCTGGTGGTCCGCGCGGGGCGCACCACCGAGGATGAACTCAGCGACGCGCTCACCGCGCTGCGCGCCGCCGGTGCCGAGGTCGTCGGCACCGTGCTGACCGATGCGCGGATACCCAGGCACGCCAGGGCCGCGGCCCGCACCTACCGGACCAAGGTAGGCCGACCGGCGTGATCCTGTACCTGCGGAACCGGCACCGCCTGGCGATGTCTGGAGTCGTCCTGGCGGTATTCGCGTTGGGCTGCTTCATCTTCGGCGTGCTGTCCGTGCGCAACACCACCCAAGGGGTGATGTTGATCGGCCTGTCGTTCTGCCTGGTGATCTACTGGACGCGGCCGGCGACGATGATCGGGGTCGCGCTGTTCCTGGCGTTCGCGGCGCTGCCCCAGGGCCTGCACGTCGCCAAGGTGATCGGCCCCGTCTCGGTCAACGCCTATCACGTGGCGTTGGTGCTGGCCATCTGCTTCGTGCTGCCGGCCGTGCGGCTGCGCTTCTCCGAGTACGCGTTGCCGGGGATGTTCGCGTTGACCGTGGCGTACTTCGCCGCGGTCGGGTTCGCGACCGGTCATTCCGCGCCAATCATCGTGCGCGAGGCCACCTTTCTGCTCGAGATGGTCGGCGGTCTCGTGCTGGCGCTCGTCATCGTGTACGGCGGCTACGTCAAACTGTCGACCCACGCGATGGTGCTCACCCTGTGGTTCTCGGCGGGCATGGCCATCCTCAGCTCCTCGGGCGGCCTGCGGCTGGCGGGCCGGCTGGAAAGCCTGCAAACCGACACCGGCGACACGGCCAACCGCGTCATCACCTCCACCCTGACGCCGGCGATCGCGGTGCTCGCCGCCCTGGTGGCGGCGCAGATCGTCATGCGCCTCAAACCCGTCTGGTACCTCGCGCTGGGCCTGCCCGCGCTGATCATCTCGGTGCTGGCCTTCTCGCGGAACACCCTGATCGCCCTCGGGGTCGCCGCGGTGGTGGCGTTTGCCGCCACGCTGGGGTGGTCGTCCCTGCGGCGGGCGGCCAGGCTGGCCATCGCCGGGGCGGGCATCTTGGCGGTGGCGGTGCCGGGCGCGCTGTTCCTGCTGCAGCATTCGATGGCCGGCGAGTGGCTCAGCGATCAGATCACCGGATTCAGCCACCGGGTGCTCGGCGGCGTCTCGAGCAACGCGCTCGCGGTGGACTCCTCGACGCTGGCGAGGCTGGCCGAGGACGCCAAGCTCAACCGGGCCATCGCCGGGGCGCCGGTGTTCGGCCACGGGCTGGGCTACGCGTATCAGGAGCCGTTCGGCAACGACCCGGACGAGTTCACCAACACGCTGGGCACCACCTACTCTCACAACTTCTACCTGTGGTGGCTGGCCAAATCGGGCGCAGTCGGCATGGCCGCGTTCGCCGCGTTCGCGCTCACGCCGCTGGTCGCCGCGCTGCGCAGCGCGTCGGCGCCGGCGAAGGCCGCCGCGGCGGTCTCCGCCGGTCTGCTGGTGATGTGCATCGTCGACCCGCTGCCCGAAGACCCGGCCAACGCCATGACGCTCGGCATGGCGCTGGGAGCGGCCCTGGCGTTCGCGCGGCTACGACGCCGGTCGAACGCCCCGGAGACCGGCGCCGAGCCGCTGCTCGCGGGGGCCGCACGGTGAGCGGGGGACGAAACCCGGTGCGGGTGTTGGTGATCGGGCCGGCACCCGCGGCGGCGGACAGCCGCGGCGGCATGGCAACCGTGGCCGCCCTGATGGCCGCGCATCCGGACGAGCGGATCACCGTCGTCGTGGTGCCCACCTACGTGGACCGGTCGCGGTCGGTCAAGCTGCTGGTGGGCATCCGCGGAATGCTTTGCGCCAGTTGGCTGTTGCTGCGCGGGCGCGCCGACGTGCTGCACGCGAACCTCGCGCAGGGCGGCAGCGTGCTGCGCAAGGCGGTGCCGCTGGCCGCGGCCCGGCTGGCCGGCGTGCCGGCCGTGGTCCACGGACACAGCTACGACTTCGGTGGCTGGTTCGACCGGCTATTCGCGCCGGTGCGGGCCGCGGTGCGCCGCATGCTCGTCGCCGATCACTGGCTGGTGCTGGGCGAGCGCCACATCGAGGAGTATGCGGTCCGGCTGGGATTGCCCGAGGGCCGGATCAGCGTGTTGCACAACGCCGTCCGGATCCCGGACACCGCCGTGGCGCAATCGGGTGTCGACCGGGTGCATGCGGTGGCACTGGGCCGGATGGGAACGCGCAAGGGCAGCTACGACATCGTCTCGGCCGTGGGGGCGCTCGACGAGACGGTTCGCCGCCGGCTGCGGGTGACCCTGGCCGGCGACGGCGAGGTCGACGGGGTGCGCGCCGCCGTGGCGGCGGCCGGTCTCGGCGACACGATCCGGGTGGTCGGCTGGCTGGATGCGGCGGCTCGCGACGAACTGCTCTGCGCCGCACACGTTTTCCTGCTGCCCAGCCGAGACGAGGGGCTGCCGATGGCGTTGCTGGAGGCCATGGCGTACGGCTTGGCGCCGGTGACCACGACGGTCGGCAGCATCGGTGAGGCGGTGAGCGACGGGGTCACCGGTGCCGTCGTGCAACCGGGTGCGCCGGATCAGATCGCCGGCGCGCTGACCGCACTCGTCACCGACGAGCGGCTGCGGGAGCGGCTGGGCACCGCCGCGCGCGACCGAGCGGGCGACTTCGGGCTGCAGCGCTGGTACGACGCGCTGGCCCGGTCATGGACCGGCCTGGCGGGCGCGTCGGTGCCGCGGCGCGAGCCGTCGCTGAGGTCACTGCCGGTTCGCTGATATCGTCGAGTCTCGCGGAATGTCCAGCGTAGCAATCGGATACAGGCCCGCGGCGTCGCGACCATCGCGCGCCAACGCCATCGGCGCGTAGTTCACCACGTGCGATGCGCCCGGCTTGTGCTGCTGCCAGTCCACCGACGCGCGCAGCGTGTAGTGGCCGGGCGCCAGGCCGTTGAGGTCGATGCGCACGGTCTCCGTCGTCGACGCCGGGACCGCCTCCTCGCGTGAGGAGCTGCTGTCGTCGCTCACCAACGTCTTGAGGTTGACCGTGGCCGGCAGGCTGCGAACCACCGCTCCCGAGAAGTCCACCAGCTTGTACCCGGGCGCCCACTGCTCGGTGGTCACCGCCGAGCCGTAGTTGGTCCAGGCGACCGAGATGGTCGCCGCCTTGCCCTGCAGCGACTGGGAACCCGGGCGCCCCTCGACCGAATACCGGTAGCCCGCCGAGGTATTGGCCTGGGCCCACAGCAAAAACAGGCCGGGGTCCATCGCCGACCTGGATTCGCGGTCCGCGAAGTTGACGCTCGACGTCATCGACACGTGGTAGCGGACGACGTCGTGCAGGCCCTTCTCGTAGTAGGACCGGGGGTCGGTTCCGTCGGGCAGCTGGCACCATTCGGTGATCACCGGGGCGGACGCCATCCGTTGCTTGATCGCGTTGACGACGGCGTCGTTGCTGCGCACGTATTGCGAGTCGCTGGATTCGGCCCACGCCGGCAACGGCGCCTGCACGCCGAGGCAATCCGATCGGACGCCCACCGGGGCCGAGAGTTTTTTGGTCACGTCGTCGGCCAATAGCTCGCGCACGATCTCGGGATTCTGCGGTGTGACCACCAATTGCGTGTGCGGGAAGGCGTTGACGTTGGCCGCGACCAGCTGCCGGATCGAATCGGTGGTGATGCTCTGATCGCGAAACTGGCTGTAATAGCCCAGCATCGCCTTGCTCTCGTCGGGCGCGGGACCGGGCGCGCCCAACACGTCGCGCAGGTACGCGATGTGGTTCTCGCTGAAATCCCCGTACCCGGAGAACTCGAACACGCTGAGTCGCTCGTCCCCGTCGTAGCGGCGGCCGAGCGCGGCGAGCAGCTGCCCGAACGCGTTCAGGTAATTGGGGTCGTTCCAACTGGGGACCACCTGGGTCACGCCCGGCGTCGGGCTGTTGGCCGGCGCGGGATAGGGGGTGGACGCCGACCGCATCCAGTCGGGGATCGCGATGTTGGTGTTGTCGGGATAGGAGTCGTTGCAGCACGAGTTGTAGGCGTACACGCGCAGCGTCAGCCGCATGTTGCGGTTCTGCAGCTTCGTCAGGGCGTCGTCGATCGCGCTGAAGTCGAACTTGCGGTCGTCGGGGGCGTCGGGCGGCAGGGTGCGCGGGTCGGTGGGTTGCAACTGCCGCCACGAGATGCGCATGCTGGCGTCGTAGGACGCCGGCCATGCCGGGTACCGCTGCTGCGCCGGATTGCCTTGCGGGAACAGCGGAATCAACAAGTCCTCGTACTGGCCGCGCAGCGGGTTGGCGATCTCCTGAACGGTGGGCGGGATGGCCGGAAAGACCATCGCGGACAACGGGCCCGGATTGGGGTGGCCGCCGCACCCGTTCAATAGCAGCGCCGTGCACGCGATGACCGCGGCAAGGGCCCTTTTACCCTTTTTATTCGACTGGCGAAACATGTGTGCTAGATCGCGCCTAACGACAGCGCCTCGCGGTCGGCGAGGAACGGCATCGGCATCCAGCGCGCGGCCAGCAACGCCTCCATCGCGTTGCCCGGCACCGGCCGGGACAGCAGGAAGCCCTGCGCACGGTGGCAGCCGTGTTGCATCAAAGTCAGTGCGGCGGCGGGTGTCTCGACTCCCTCGGCGACCAGTTGCAGCCCGAACGCCTCGGCCAACCCGATGATCGCCCGGACGATGGCCAGATCGCCGGCGTTGGTGCCCAGGTCGCGCACGAACCCGGTGTCGATCTTGAGCATGTCGACCGGAAGCGACTTCAGGTGCGACAGAACGGCATAGCCGGTGCCGAAGTCGTCGATGGCGATCTGGACCCCGACCTCCTTGAGCTCGTGCAGGGTCTTGCGGGTGGTTTCGATGTCATGCACCACGGCCCGCTCGGTGATCTCCAGGCAGACCGATCCGCCGTCGATGCCGAACTCCTCGATGGTGTCGGCGACGCTGCGCACGAAGCCGCGGGTGATCAGCTGGATGGGCGAAACGTTGATGCGCAGGACGGCGCTCTGCCCCACGCCGTTGGCCCGCCACCGGCTGAATTCGGCGCACGCGCTGCGCATCACCCACCGGCCCAGCTCGCCCGCCAGGTTGGTCGATTCGGCCACCCCGATGAACGAATCCGGCAGCAGCAGGCCCCAAATCGGGTGCCGCCAGCGGACCAGCGCCTCGGCGGCCACGATGGCACCGGTCCACAGGTCGACCTCGGGCAGGTAATGCAGCAGCAGCGCTTCGCTGTCGATGTCGCCCTGCAGATGCAGTTCGATGTCGTTGCGGAAGGCGCTTTTCAGCGACATGTCGTCGGTGGACAGCGCAACCTGGTTGCCGCCCCCCCGCTTGGCCGTCAGCACGGCCTCATCGGCCCGGCGCAACAGGTCGGTGCTGTTGTCGCGCCCCGGCATGCCCACCGCCAGCCCGATGCTCACGGTGCGGGTGATCATGTGCCCGCCGATCGCCAGGCGCTCGCGCAGCATGGTCCCCAGGCGGCGCGCGAACGACTCCGCGGTCCCGGTCGACATCGCCTGGTCCGGGATGACGACGAACTCGTCCCCACCCAGCCGGGCGATCATCGCCTGGCTGCCCGCGCACACCCGAATGCGTTGCGCGAAAACACGGATGAACCAGTCGCCCGCGGTGTGGCCGAGGTAGTCGTTGATCGGCTTGAGCCGGTCCAGGTCGAGGTACAGCACCGCGACGGGCCCCGGGCTTCCCGGCGCGAGCCGTTCGGTCAGGTGCGCGACCAGCGCCCGTCGGTTGTACAGGCCGGTCAGATCGTCGTGCTCGGCGAGGTAGCGCAGCTTTTCCTCCGCCGCGATGCGGGCCTGCAGCTGCGCGAACAGCGCGGCGACCGCTTCCAGCGTGTTGATCTCCTCTTGCTTCCACTTGCGGGCGCCGTTCTTGACGAAGCCGAGCACCCCGGTGGTGGTGTCGCCCGAGACCAGCGGTGCGGCGGCCACCGAGGGCGACGCCGGTTGCTTGGGCCCGCCCGACCGGCGGCCGAATGCCCGGTTGTTCGGCTCCGGGCGGATCACCACCGGCTTCCTGCCGTGCTCGCACTGCGCGAGCACCGGGTCCGCGCTGGTGAAGTGGACGACGGCCATCGGGTCCGGGTCCGGAATGTCGGTGCGCGGCGGCCACTCCGCCACCAACACCGAGGCCCGAATGTCGTGGTCGTGGTGGCGCAGGAAGCTGGCGTCCAGGTCGAACTGCTCGACGAGCTGGGCGAGCACCTTTTGACTCACCTGGGTCGCCGTGGATCCGGTGGCCTCCATCAGCTGCGTGGCGACGGAGGTGACGACGAGATCCAGGCTGCGCGGCAAGGACTCCTCCGATCGGGCACGTGTCCCAGCTGGGCTTGGCCTGTTCAGGGGCCCAATCAAGGGGGTTTTTCGCGGTGGCAGTATTCGGCCCGGGGCAGGTCACGAATTGCTGCGAAGCGTATCATGTGCGGCCCGGCTCAGCCCCGGTCAAGCTGGCCCCCAACGAGGATGGGAAACCCGCGAATGTCCGTCGCACGCTCCGCGAAACGTCGGCTCGCGCCGGCGGCAAAGACCTTGGCTCCAGGCCTGTTCTGGCGGCGCAAATTCCGGATCCTGCGACGGCTGGGCGAATCCCGGCCGGACGTGCAGCTGGTCGCGTCCCTGTGCGATCCCGCCCGCGTCTCGCTGGACATCGGGGCCGACGTCGGCGAATTCACCATCGCGATGCTGCCCTCGTCGCGCTCGGTGATCGCGTTCGAGCCGCGACCGGCTCAGGCCCGCGAGCTGGCAGCGATGTTCGACGCGGTCGGCGCCGCGGTCCGGGTGGAAGCCGTGGCGCTGTCGGACCAGCCCGGCGTGACCACCATGCGCGTGGTCGAATCCGACCCGGGCCGCAGCACCATCGACACGGGCAACGCCCTCGGTGACGCGGACGGGGGCGCGGTCTGCACGATCGACGTGCCGGTCAAGCGACTCGACGATCTGGGCCTCGACGACGTCGGAATGATCAAGATCGACGTCGAGGGCCACGAACTGGCGGTACTGCGCGGCGCCGCGGACACGATCGCCCGCAACCGGCCGGCGGTCCTGGTCGAAGCCGAAGAGCGCCATCACCGGGGCGCCGTCGCCGCGATCACCGAGTTGCTGACCGGACTCGGCTACCAGGGCTACTTTGACGGCGGCGACGGCCGGCGGCCCGTCGAAGAGTTCGATGCGGCCACCCACCAGGACCCGGCGAATATCGGTGGCAGGGAGGACGGCTGGGCGGCCCAGGGCATCTACGTCAACAACTTCGTCTTCGTCCCGAAGGGCGAGTGAAACAGCTCACAGTCGCGCCGCGACTGTCACGCGCGGCCGGGCTCCGGTGTCTCAAGGGCAACAGTCCCGTGAGAGTAGGAGACCGACATGACCGAGCCGACCTTCCCCAGCACCCACGTCGTCGTCGTCGGCGGCGGATACGCCGGAACCGTGGCCGCCAACCACCTGCGCCAACGCGCCGACGTCGCGATCACCCTGATCAACCCGCGCCCGGTCTTCGTGGAGCGCATCCGCCTGCACCAGTTGGTCGCCGACTCCAGCGCCGCGATCGCCGACTACGAGAGCCTGCTGGGCGAGGGCATCGGCCTGATCGTCGACGCCGTCGACCGCATCGTGCCCGCCGACCGGCGGGTGGTGCTGGGCTCGGGCGCCGAGCTGGACTACGACTACCTGATCTACGCCGTCGGCAGCACCGGCGCGCTGCCGACCGGCTCGTCCGCGGTGCCCGGGGTGGCGGAGTACGCCCACTCGGTCGCCGACCTGGAAAGCGCGCAGCGCCTGCGCTACGCGTTGGCCGACCTGCCGCTGGCCGCACCGATCACCGTCGTCGGCGGCGGGCTGACCGGGATCGAGACGGCGTCCGAGCTGGCCGAACTGGGACGCCCGGTGACCCTGGTGTGCGGCGGCGTGCTCGGTCCGTCGCTGAGCGGGCGGGGCCGGCGTTCGGTGGCCAAGCAACTGCGCGGCCTCGAGGTCAACGTCCTCGAATCCGTTTCCGCCGCCGAGGTGCGCTGGGACGCGGTGGTGCTGAGCAACGGCGCCGTGCTGCCCAGCGCCGCGACGGTGTGGACCGCGGGGTTCACCGTGCCGGACCTGGCCGCGCGCAGCGGGCTGAGCACCGACGCGGCGGGCAGGCTGCTCACCGACGAGACGCTGACCAGCATCGACGACGGCCGCATCGTCGCCGCCGGGGACGCGGCCGCGCCGTCGGGCCAACCGCTGCGGATGAGCTGCCAGGCCGCCGGGCCGCTCGGCGCCCAGGCCGCCAACACCGTGCTCAGCCGCATCGCCGGAGAAACACCGGCGCCGCTGAACCAGGCGTTCACGGGCCAGTGCATCAGCCTGGGGCGCTCGCACGCGACCGTTCAGCTTGCCCGCAAAGACGACACCCCGGTGGAGCTGTACCTCGGCGGCCGGTTCGCGGCCTCGGTGAAGGAAGCGGTGTGCAAGGGCACGCTCTGGGCCATCCGCCGGGAGGCCGCCAAGCCGGGCTCGTACTTCTGGTTCAAGGGGGGTCGGCGGCTCGCTCCGTCGCCGGCCGACGAGCGGCTCGCGTTGCCATGACGGCCGGGTCCGAGCACGCCGACCGGTTCACGCTGCTGCGGCCGTTGCTGTTCACGATCGCCTACGAGATCCTCGGTTCGGCAACCGAGGCGGACGACGTGCTGCAGGACAGCTACCTGCGGTGGGCTGCCGTGGACTTGTCCGCCGTGCGCGACACCAAGTCCTACCTGGCCCAGCTGGTCACCCGGCAGGCGCTCAACGCGCTGCGCGCCGACGCGCGCCGACGCGAGGAGTACGTGGGGCCGTGGCTGCCCGAGCCGCTGCTGCTCGATGACCAGGATCCCTCCGCCGATGTCGTTCTGGCGGAATCGGTTTCGATGGCGATGCTGGTCTTGCTGGAAACCCTGAGCCCCGACGAGCGGGCGGTGTTCGTGCTGCGCGAGGTGTTCGGCTTCGATTACGGCGAGATCGCCGAGGCGGTCGGCAAAGCGGCGCCGACCGTGCGTCAGGTGGCGCACCGCGCCCGCGAACACGTGCGTGCGCGAAGGAAACGGTTCGACGCGGCCGACCCCGAACGCAACGCCGAGATCACCGCCCAGTTCCTGTCGTCGGCGGCCAGCGGTGACGTGGAAGCGCTGATGTCGATGCTCGCACCCGACGCCACCTGGACGGCCGACAGCGGCGGCCTCGTCAGCGCCGCCCGCAGGCCGGTGGTCGGCGCCGAACGGGTGGCCCGGGCCATCGCCGGACTGATGCGCCGGGCGGCCGCAATGGCCGGGGCGCGCGTAGACATGGTGACCTGCAACAGCGCTCCGGCGGTGTTGCTCTACCTCGGCGACCAGCTCGAAGGGGTGATCACGCTGGAGATTTCCGACGGGAAGATCAGCAACTTCTACGTGATGCGCAACCCGCAGAAGCTGGCGGCTTTGGCCAGCGCCCGCGACATCAGCCGCGGCTAAGCGACGGGCGTGCCGCTCTGTCAAGCTAGGTCAGTGCGAATCGACCGGCTTGGCGACCTGGGCGCCGCGCCCCGGGTGCTGCGCGCCGTCGGCGTCGCCACCGGCCGGCTCGGCTTGCCGCCACCGGCCGCGCTGACCGGCGAGTGGTTCGGGGCGCTGGCCGTGATCGCACCCAGCCTGGCCGCGCGGCCGGTGGACGCCGGCGACGCGTTCGCGGTCCCGCAGTCCACGACGGCGCCGGAGTCGCAGGCAGTCGGCGGCGGCTGGTTCGGCTACCTGTCCTACCCCGATCCCGGCGCCGACGGGCGGGGCAACCGGATCCCCGAGGCCGCGGGCGGCTGGACCGACTGCGTTTTACGCCGCGACCGCGACGGGCAGTGGTGGTACGAAAGCATCTCTGGTGCCCCTATGCCGGCATGGCTGAGCGCCGCGCTGGCGGCCCGGCCGGCCCCGGCGCGCGATTGCCGGATCGACTGGGGTGCCGCCGACCGGGCGACGCACCGCGGCGGGGTCCTGTCCTGCCTGGAGGCCATCCGCGCCGGCGAGGTGTATCAGGCCTGCGTGTGCACGCAATTCAGCGGCTCGGTCACCGGCGCCCCGCTGGACTTCTTCATCGACGGGGTCGCGCGGACGTCCCCGGCCCGGGCGGCCTACGTCGCGGGGCCCTGGGGGGCCGTGGCATCGCTGTCTCCGGAGCTTTTTCTGCGGCGGAACGGAGCGGTCGTGGCGTCGAGCCCCATCAAGGGCACCCTGCCGCTGAATGCGTGGCCGTCGGCGCTGCGGGCCTCGGCCAAGGAGGTCGCCGAAAACATCATGATCGTGGACCTGGTCCGCAACGACCTGGGCCGGGTCGCGATCGTCGGCACGGTCACCGTGCCCGAGCTGCTGGTGGTGCGGCGCGCGCCCGGCGTGTGGCACCTGGTTTCCACGGTGTCGGCGCGGGTTCCCGTGGAACTCCCGACGTCGGCGCTGCTGGACGCCGTCTTTCCCCCCGCATCCGTCACCGGAACACCGAAACACCGTGCGCGACAACTGATTTCGAAGTGGGAGCACAATCGTCGCGGAATTTACTGCGGCACAATTGGTCTCGCCTCACCGGTCGCCGGCTGCGAGCTGAACGTCGCGATCCGAACCGTCGAGTTCGACGCCCGGGGCGGCGCCGTGCTGGGCGTCGGCGGCGGGATCACCGCCGACTCCAACCCCGACGCCGAATGGGAGGAGTGCCTGCACAAGGCCGCCCCGATCGTCGGGCTGCCGTCGGTCGCGACGGCGGCATCGGTGGGCTAAAGAGATCGGTTGGGTGAAACCTCAGCGCCCCGACCATGAATTTCGGATAATGCCCCACGCCGCGAGCCGGGTCGTCCTAAGCTTCAGGGATTGATCGCGCCGATCGCGAGTCGACAGCTTTAGGGGGCCGTCATGAGAATCGCCGTCCTGGGCGCCGTAGCGTCCGCCCTGATGGGTGGGACGCTCGCGGTTACGCCTCTGACCTCGGTCAGCACGCCGCTGCCGGCCGCCGGGCCCTGCACCACGGGCGGCGCCGGATGCCAGAAAGTGGCGTCGGTCCTCATGCCCGAGACGCCGAAGCCGTCGGGGCCGGGCGCCGAACCCGCGGAGGCGGGCCCGCCCACGCCGTTCCAGCAGGCGGCCAACGTGACGGGCCCCGGCGCACCGCCCGCCCCCGGCGGCCCCGCGGCCGCCGCGGTACCTGGCGTCAGCTCAGCGGGAATCGGCGGCGGCGGGGCGCCGGGCGCGGGCCTCCCGGGGGCCGGCGTGCCCGATGCATCCCGGGCGCGGGCCTCCCGGGGGCCGGCGTGCCCGATGTGGGCGCGCCCGGGATGGGTGACCTGGCCGGGCTTCCGGACCCCAACCTCGTGCTGCCCGCCCTGGCCGGGCTGCCGGCCGCCGCGGCCATACCGAACAGCGCGGCCGTCGCGCTGTCCGTCGTCCAGGGCGTCGTGGGCGTGGGCGGCAGCGTCGTGGGCATCGGCACCGGCGCTGTCGGCGCCTTCAGCACCGCCGCGATCGCGCTGGTCTATCTCAAGAACGCCGGCCTGCTGCCCGCCAACTTCACCCTGGGCGTCCCCAGCGTAGGTCTCCCGGCCCTTCCCGGCCTTGGCCTGCCCGCCACGGCGGCGGCCGTACCCGGCGCGGCCGCGGCCATCCCGGCCGTATTGGCGTCGGTCCCGGCGGGCCTTCCCGCGGTCGCCGCGGGTCTCCCGGCGCTTCCGGCGGCGCCCGCGCTGCCGGGGGCGCCCGCGCTGC
This sequence comes from Mycobacterium terramassiliense, assembly GCF_900157385.1. GTDB lineage: Bacteria > Actinomycetota > Actinomycetes > Mycobacteriales > Mycobacteriaceae > Mycobacterium > Mycobacterium terramassiliense. The sequence goes on along the minus strand of NZ_LT717701.1, from coordinate 1,607,232 downwards.
CGGCGCTGCCCCCGCTTCCCGGGGCCCTGCCGGCCCTTCCGGCGGCGCCACCCGCGCTGCCGGCCCTGCCCGCGCTACCGGCTGCACCCGCGCTGCCGCCCCTGCCGGCTCCTCCCCCGCTGCCCGTACCGGCCATCCCGCCGCATCCGCACGTGTGCACGCCGGGAATCGGTGTCCTCAAGGCCTGCACGCCCTGACCTGATCAGCAATTCAGTCGCGGCGTAATTGCAGGACCGCGTCGTACAGCTGGCGCGTGCGCACGTCCGGATGACCGGCGGCCACCTCGCTGCACGCGTCCTTGACGCGCACCCCTGCGGCAACCAGGGTCTGCACCTCGGCCACCAGGGATTTTAGGTCGGCGCGCGGGGTCGCGCCGGCCAACACGACGGTGATCTCGCCGAGCACCCCGTCGTCCGCCCACGCCGCCAACTCGTCGAGCGTCCCGCGCACCACCTCCTCGTGCACCTTGGTCAGCTCCCGGCACACCACCGCCCGGCGCGCCCCGCCGAGCTCCTCCACCGCGTCGCGCAGGCACGCGGCCAACCGGCGCGGGGATTCGAAGAACACACAGGTGCGCCGCTCGTCGGCCAGCGAGGCGAACCACGTTCGGCGCGCCGACTTCTTGCGCGGGGGGAAACCCTCGAAGCAGAACCGCTCCGACGGCAGCCCCGACACGGCGAGCGCGGTCGTCACCGCCGACGGCCCTGGCAGGCAGGTCACCGGAATCCCCGCCTCCACGCACGCCGCGACCAGCCGGTAGCCGGGGTCGTTGATCAGCGGCATTCCGGCGTCGCTGACCACCAGCACCGTCGCGCCGGCGTTCATCGCGTCGACGAGGCCGGGCACCCGGGCGGCCTCGACCCGGTCGTACAAGCTGACCAGCCGGCCGGTGATCGCGACGCCGAGCGCCTTGGCCAGGACGCGCAGCCGCCGGGTGTCCTCGGCGGCCACCACATCGGCGCGGGCCAGCGCGTCGACCAGGCGCGGCGAGGCATCCGACGGCTGGCCCAGGGGGGTCGCGCCCAGCAATAGGCGGCCGGAGGTCATGACGGACAGCCTACGATCGACACCGATGTCCGCCCCGCCCCGCGAAAGCCCCGTCGTCTTGGGAGACCGCGACGAGCGCGTCGTGCCCGTCGTCAGCCCGGGGCCGCTGGCCCCGGTCGCGGACTTCGGGCCCACCGACCACATCCGCGGCTGGGTCGTGACCGGCGTGATCGCGGTGCTGGCCGCGGTGACCCGGTTCCTCAACCTGGGCTCCCCGACCGACGCCGGCACGCCCGTCTTCGACGAGAAGCACTACGCGCCGCAGGCCTGGCAGGTGCTGCACAACCATGGGGTGGAGGACAACCCCGGGTTCGGGCTGGTGGTGCACCCGCCCGTCGGCAAGCAACTCATCGCCATCGGCGAGGCGTTTTTCGGCTACAGCGGGGTGGGCTGGCGGTTCACCGGTGCCCTGCTCGGCGTGGTCATGGCGGTGCTGGTCATGCGGATCGTCCGGCGGATCAGCCGCTCGACGCTGGTCGGCGCGATCGCCGGCGTGCTGGTGATCTGCGACGGCGTCAGCTTCGTCACCGCCCGCACGGCGTTGCTCGACGGCATCCTCACGTTCTTCGTGGTCGCGGCGTTCGGCGCGCTCGTCGTCGACCGCGACCAGGTGCGCGAACGCCTGCACGTCGCGCTGATGGAGGGCCGCAGCGCCCAGACCCTCTGGGGACCCCGGCTGGGCGTGCGCTGGTGGCGGTTCTCGGCGGGCATCCTGCTCGGATTGGCTTGCGGGACAAAGTGGTCCGGTTTGTACTTCGTGCTGTTCTTCGGGGCGATGTCGCTGGCGTTCGACGTGGCCGCGCGGCGCCAGTACCAGGTCACCAGGCCGTGGCTGGGCGTGCTCCGGCGCGACCTGATCCCCACGGCCTACGCGTTGGCGCTCATCCCGTTCGGGGTCTACCTGGCCAGCTACGCGCCGTGGTTCGCCTCCGAGACCGCGATCGACCGCCACGAGGTGGGCCAGTCGATCGGACCGCACTCCGTGGTCCCGATGCCCGACGCGCTTCGCTCGCTGTGGCATTACACGGCCAAGGCCTTCCAGTTTCACGCGGGCCTGACGAACTCCGCCGGCAACTACCACCCGTGGGAATCCAAACCCTGGAGCTGGCCGATGTCGTTGCGGCCGGTGCTGTACGCCATCGACCAGCAGAACGTGCCCGGCTGCGGCCCGCAGTCATGCGTCAAGGCGGAGATGCTCGTCGGCACCCCCGCCATGTGGTGGCTGGCCGTGCCGGTGCTGGTCTATGCGCTGTGGCGCACGCTGATTCGCCGCGACTGGCGCTACGCGGCCGTGTTGACGGGCTACTGCGCGGGGTGGCTGCCCTGGTTCGCCGACATCGACCGGCAGATGTACTTCTTCTACGCCTCCACGATGGCGCCGTTTCTGGCCATGGGCATCGCGCTGATCTGCGGGGACATCCTCTACGCGCGCCGTCAAACCTCCGAGCGGCGCACGCTGGGGCTGATCGCGGTGTCGTGCTACGTGGCCTTGGTGGTCACCAACTTCGCCTGGCTGTTCCCGGTGCTCACCGGCCTGCCCATCTCCCAGCAGACCTGGAACATGGAGATCTGGCTGCCCAGCTGGCGCTAGCTTGTCTTGCGCACCGCGAAAGTGCGGCTGGCGACAGCGGTACTCGGGAAACGCGTCGGTATTGCACTTTCGCGGAGTACTCACACCGGGTCGCGCGCGACGGGGCAGGACATGCAGCGGGGGCCGCCGCGGCCGGTGCCCAGTTCGGAGCCGGCGATAGTCAGTACCTCGATGCCGGCGTCCTGCAGGCGGGCGTTGGTCTGCGCGTTGCGCTCGTAGGCGACCACCACGCCGGGCGCCAGCGCCAGCGTGTTGTTGCCGTCGTCCCACTGCTCGCGTTCGGCGACGAGGGGGTCCAGCCCGGTGTCGATCACCCGCAGCTTGTCGATCCCCATCGCCTTGGCGGCGGCCTCCAAGAACGGCGCCTCGTCGCTGATCGTGATGCCGCCGGGCGCCGGCTGGATCATGAACGCCGCCAGTGAGTCGACGATGTTGGCATACATCAGCACGGTGTCGGTGTCGACCATCGTGCACACCGTGTCCAGGTGCATCTGGGCGCGCCGCTGCGCGATCGGCACCGCCAGCACCGTGTGCGCGAGGTTGTCGTCAAACAGGCTGCGCGCCAACGCTTCCGCGCCGGCGGGGGTGGTCCGTTCACCGACCCCGACGGCGACCACACCGGGTGCGAGCAACAGCACGTCGCCACCCTCGACGGGCGCGGTGCGCGACTCGTAGGCGCGCCGCACCCCGGTGAACCGCGGGTGATGGGCATAGATCAGGTCGCTCAACGAGGCCTCGCGCACGCGGGCCGGCAGGGCGAGGGTGGGGATCACCACGCGCGGCCCGATCCAGATCGCCGAGTCGCGGGTGAACACCAGGTTCGGCAGCGGCTCGATGACGAAATCCGCCCCGTGGTGCATCCGGAGGACCAGCGAGACGTCGGAGCGGATGTCCGGCGGCAGCTCGTTGAACGTCATGCCGGCCATCAACACGTTGGCCAACCGGACCGGTTCCAGGCCCCGCAGATAGGCCGAAAGCCCTTGCGCCAAGGGAACTCCGAGCCGGCGCGCGTCCACCGCGGCCGCGACGCCCTGCATTCGGGCGGCCCCGCTGTGGTTGAGCGCCTCGGTCAGCAGGTCGGACAACAGCAGCACCTCGACGCCGCGGGAGCGCAGCAGTTCGGCAAACCGGTCGTGCTCCTCCTGGGCCCGCGCCACCCAGGGCAGCCCGTCGAACAGCAGCTGGTCGTTGTTGCGGGGGTTGAGCCGCAGCAGCTCGCCACCGGGGCGATGCAGGATGACGACCCGCAGCGCGCCCACCTCGGAATTGGTGCCCAGCTCGACAACACCCACGGTGGAACGGTAGCCGGTCGCCCACCCGGTCAGCTCTCGATCGAACGGGTGTGCGATAAACTGGGGGGCGTGGGCATCGCGGTACAGGGCTCGCTGTTCGAGCACACCGAGCGCAGGGAGCTCGGCGACGGCGCGTTCATCGAGATCCGCGCCGGCTGGCTGACCGATGCCGATGGCCTGCTCGTCGAGCTGCTGTCGGCGGTGCCGTGGCGGGCCGAGCGCCGCCACATGTACGACCGGGTGGTCGATGTGCCGCGGCTGGTCAGCTTCCACGACCTGACGGTCGAGGAGCCGCCGCACCCGATGGTGGGGCGGCTGCGCAGGCGGCTGAACGACATCTACGCCGGCGAGCTCGGTGAGCCGTTCACCACCGTCGGATTGTGTTGTTACCGTGACGGCTCCGACAGCGTCGCCTGGCACGGCGACACCATCGGTCGCAGCAGCTCGCAGGACACCATGGTGGCGATCGTCAGCCTCGGCGCCACGCGCACCTTCGCGATGCGCCGCCGCGGCGGGGGCCCGTCGCTGCGGCTGCCCCAGGCGCATGGCGATCTGCTGGTGATGGGCGGGTCGTGCCAGCGCACCTGGGAGCACGCGGTGCCCAAGACGTCGGCGCCGACCGGCCCGCGGGTCAGCATCCAGTTCCGCCCCCGCGACGTGCGTTAGTGGCGATCACAAGCGCGGCCTGGCCGGGCGCCGTGGGTCGCCACCATCGACCTAGTGGCGATCACCAGCGCGGCGTTGCCGGGCGCCGTGGGTCGCCACCATCGACCTAGCTGCGGACCGCGGCCACGGCCTTGACCAGCAGGTCGCGCGCCCGCTGCGTGTCGATCTTGGCGACGGGCTGGTCGGGGATGACCAGTGGGTTGGCGATGACGATCACCTGGTACTCGCCGAATTGAGCCGAATAGTCGTACAGCTCGCCGGTGCGCGCACCCCCGGCCACCAGGGCCTGCAGCACACGGTGCACGCCCGTCGTGCGTACGCCGTCGATGTGTGGCGCGTCGATCACTTCGATGCCGCCCCGAACGCCGGACCCGGCGAATGCGACCTTGGCGCAGTCTTTTCCGGGGTCGTTGAACGGCAGGGCTTTTGAGGTCTCGATGGCGATGACGACGAAGCGGTTTCCGTTGCCCTCGGCGGAGACGGCGGCCATGTTGCCCTGCAGGTCGGGCGGCATGTCCGGTCCCACGGCCACTTTCGCGCAGTTCGCAGGGTCGAACGTCAGGCCTTCGGGCAGCTTGCGGGCCGAGAGCAGCTTGGGGTCGATCGCCCGTTCGGAGATGTCGGTCACCTTGTACTCGGGCCCGAAGCTCGACTTCACGTCGGCGACCTTGCCGATGTCGGCCTTGACAGCGGGATCGCCACCCGATGAGCAGCCGGCGAGCGCGCACACGGATGCGGTCGCGAGCAACAGCTTGAACACCGTGGCCAATCTACCCAAAGCAGACGCTCAGCTGCGCAACGTGGACACCGTTTTGACGAGCAGATCGGCGACGAATTGGGGCGGCAGCGCCGGGAGGGCCGAACCTGGGTCGGTCGTCAGCGTCGTGAAGGCGTAGTAGTTGCCCAGGTATGCGGTGAAGGCGTATGCGCGCGAATCGATTTCGGTTCCGGATTCGACCGATGATTTGGTGTCGGCCACCATGCCGAGGGTTTCGGCGCCCTCTATGTGCGGGGCGTCGACCCGGTTGACGGTGGCCGTAGTGTGCCCGTCGCTCATCGTCCACCGACCACACGCCCCCACCACACCCCGGTCGAGGTCCACCGGGCCGGGCAAGGCCACCACCACCGCGTTGACGATCCCGCCGGCGCCCGAGGCGGAAAAGCCCTGCGCGGTTTGGTCGCGTCCGTTGCCGGGGTCGGCCAGCGCGGCGCACTGCGGCGGAACGGCGCGCGCGTCGGCCTCCAGGCTCCAGATCACCCTGGGCGAAACCCCACTGGGGATGCCGGTAGTCACTTCGTAGTTGGGCGGTAGGTCTCGCACAACCCGCTTGATGTTGGCGGGGTTGACCGCGGCGCTGTGGGCAGTCGTGCTGGTGGTCGTCGACGGCGTGGGCGCGGGTGACTGCGCGCACGCCGCCAGCAGGACCAGCGGCACACCAATCCAGAAGGGCCGCATGCCCGTTCAGCTAACCGCTTCGATCACCTGGCGGGCGACGCGTCTGATCTGGTCGGCCAGGTGGCGCCCGAAGGCCAACCGGCGCGGCACGTCGATGACGGTGGTGATGACGCCGACGTCCTCGCGCTGCCAGATCGCGCCGTAGTGGTCCATGATCGTGCGCATCGGTAGGTTATCGGAAAGCATTCGCGCGGAGAATCTTTCGACGCCGTCCACCCGGGCCGCGATCGAGAGCGCGCTGATCAGAAAGCTGCCGATTCCCCGGCCCTGATAGGCGTCCGCGACGGTGAACGCGATCTCGGCGACGGTCGGATCGCGCTCGTCACGAACGAAGCGGGCGTCGGCCACCGGGTCGTCCCCGTCGGTGACCACCCACACGAAGTGGTCCACGTAGTCGACCTCGGACAGGTAGTGCAGCAACGCCGGGGTCGGAACCCGCGCCGTCATGAACCGCCGATACAGCGTCTCGCTGGAGAATTGGATGTGGCCCCGAACGGTCCGCTCGTCGTCGCCCGGCAACACCGGCCGCAGCATCAGCTGGGTTCCGTCGCGGACCCGTATCGGGATCGGCGAGATGAACGCGGCCATACGCTGGCGCACCGTGCGCAGCAGCCGCGGCATCACGCCGGGCAGGTGCAGCATCCGGGTGAAGGCGTCGTTGTCGCCGATCCATCCGGTCAGCGGTTCGGTGGTGGTGACCGTCGCGATGCGCGGGATGTCGCGCAGCAGGGCGATCTCCCCCACGATCGTGCCGGGCGATACCTGTCCGCCGATGACCATGCCGTCGCTGTCGACGCGCTGAATTTCGGCGGTGCCCGACGAGATGAGCAAGAACGAAACGGCCTGCTCACCCTGCTGCATCAGCACCTGGCCGGCCGCGGCCCGCAGCGGTTGCAGGCGGGCGGCCAGCGGCACCAGGTCCTCGGTGGGACAGCCCGCGAAGACGTCCATCGTCGCGAGCTCCTCTGCCCGCGCGCCGGTCAATTCGGCCACTGCGATGTCCCCGCCGATCGGTGTCGCCATCTTCGGACCTTGCCCACGTTATGGGTGTGTTCGGGACGCGGCAAGGGCCGCCACTACCCTGGGGGCGCGGCCGTCCCAGCGAAAACTCCACGAAAGCAAACCCATGACCCAGGATCCGATCGAGCTGACCCGCGGTCTCCTCGAGACGACCGCCGTGCTGCGCAACGGTTTCCTCGACGTGTTGGGCGAATCGACGGCTTCTCCGGCCCCGACGTTTGCGCAGCGCGCGATGAACAGCCCCTTCGTCGCGACCGTGTACGAGCGGCTGTGGCGGCCCACGTCCTTCTACGTGGCCAGCGGCGTCACCGCCCGCGCCGAGCGGCGCCGCGCGGCGTCGGCCCTGCGGCTGGCCACCGCGTCGCGGTTGCTCGACGTGGCTTGCGGGCCAGGCAATTTCACCGGGCCGCTGGCATCTGAACTGCCGGACGGTGGCCTTGCGGTCGGTTTCGACATTTCCGAGCCGATGCTGACCCGCGCCGTGCTGGACAACGGCGGCGCGCGCACCTGTTATGTCCGCGGCGATGCCCGGACGTTGCCGTTCGCCGACGAAACATTCGACGCCGTCTGCTGTTTCGGCGCCCTGTATTTGATGCCCGAGCCGTTCCTGGTGGCCCACGAGATGGTGCGGGTGCTCGCGCCGGGCGGCCGGATTGCCGTCCTCACCAGCTACGCCGCCGGACCGCCACCGCTTCGCCACGTCCTGACCGGCGGCGCCCACCTGATCGGCCTCACCATGTTCGACCGCCACGCCTTCGTGGACCTGTTCTCGTCAGCCGGCCTGGTCGACGTCGAGCAACAGACGCAGCGCGCGTTGCAGTTCATCGTCGCCACCAAGCCCGGCTGATAGACGCGCGCTAACGCGTTGCGCCCGAGCGGGTCTCGTCGGGCTGCACCACGAAGTCGACGACGATCTCGGCCACGGCATCGATGGAGCGCCGCGGCATCACCTCGTAGCCGTGGGTGCTCAGCGTGGGCAGGCACAGCAGGCCCGCCCGGGGGGTCACCCCATTGGCCTTGGAATGGGAGGCGTCCGACATGAACGCGCCCAGGACCGCCGCCTGGGGCTCAAACCCGTGGTCGTCGGCGATCTCCATCAGGCGGTCGGCGACGTCCTTGTCGTAGACGCATAAGGCGTCGCTGTAGCCGACGATGGGACCGCCGCCGACGGTGGTCCCGTACTCCCGCTCGGTGGGCCCGACCTCCAGGGCGAGGGTGAGCGTGCCGGGCAGGCTGGCGCTCGCGTAGGAACCGCCCACGCCACCGATCTCCTCGTTGGTGGTGAACACGACGTAGACGTCATCGGCAGGCCGTCGTCCGCGCTCCCGCAGCACGCGAGCCGCCTTCAGCAGCGCGGTCACGGCGGCTCGGTCGTCGAGGAAGTAACACCCGACGTAGTCGCCGACCTCGACCAGCGTCCTTTTGCTCCGCTCGACGCATACCCGCGTGCCGGGGTGCACGCCCGCGGCGGCGAGTTCGTCATCGGTGCGGCCGGTGAAGACGTAGACGTGGTGCCAGTCCAGCGCCTGGTCGCCCTTGTCCGGTTTGGTCTGCCAGATCCGCGGGCTCTCCTTGGTGGTGTGCTCGGAGCCCAGCGTCAGCACCGCGGTGAACGTCTCGTGCTCGCCGAGCACGGCGACGGGACCCAGCCCGAAGTTCCCCGGGTACATCGTCCCCAACTGCGTCAGGTGCAGCGATCCGTCGGGCTCGATGCGCTTGACCAGCATGGAGAGTTCGTCCATGTGGGCCATGACCCGCGTCGCGGCGCTCCGGCCGGCGGTGGCTCGGTGCCGGTGGTCCGTGCTCTTGGGCGGGCCGCCCGCGGCGATGTAGCCGACGAGGTTGCCCGCGTCGTCGGTCCACATGTCGTCGACGACGGGTTGCAGCTCGCGCGCGCACACGGCGCGAACCTCGTCCTCCTGGCCGCACGGCCCGTAGGTCCACAGAAGTTCTTGTAGCAGCGCGTCGGTCGCGTCAGGCTCCGCCATTGAGTCCTTTCTCGCCGATACCCGCGGGGCGACGCGTGTGGTCGAGATTTCGGCCTCGTGGGTGACACCTGGATCAGTACCCACATCCGGGATCCACTATCCGGCATCCACCGCGGACGCCGGGCGAGGCCACGCGACGAAGGGGCGGCGCCCCCCGGAGGACTTTGGCCCCTACCTCCCTTCGCACCGCAGCGCCGACAGTGAGATGCCACGGCTTGTTGGCGATCGCGAGAGGAGAAGGGGGGCGACGAGTTCAGGTGGGACTGAGGCCGTTGGACAAAGCGACGAGGGCGCGACCGCGACGCGGGCGGTTCTGTCAACATCGAAGTGATCGCATCGCCGGCTGGTGTGCGCGCTATGGAGAGGATGCCGCGACTCTATGAACGTCGGTCCAAGGAGCTGGTCGAGAGTCTGCGCTCTCCTGCTGGGCGCCGCCACGCTGCTTCCCCCAGCCTCAGCAGCGGCAGACCCGACCGATGATGCGTTCATTGCGGCGCTGCAGAATTACGGGATCGACATCGGTGACCGCGACACCACAATTGCGCACGGCCGCACGGTATGCGCTTTGTTTGACAAGGGCCAAGACTCGAGCCTGATCGCATTGAAGGTGATGAAGGACCCGCAGCTGAACATCTCGACAAAGCGGCAAGCCGGCTTCTTCGTCGGCGATTCGGTGGCATCGTATTGCCCGCAATACCGGGGCTCCGTCGATCCGTCGGTGATCTGGCTGCTGCCGTTTCCCCCAATGATGTGACCCGGCGAGGACGCGACTGCGGACGCATCATTGGCGAGGAGCGCCCTGACCTGCTCAAACCTGGTGGAGCTAAGGGGATTCGAACCCCTGACCTACTCGATGCGAACGAGTCGCGCTACCAACTGCGCCATAGCCCCTGACCGCTAGCAGGCTACCAGCCGTGCCGCGAACCGCCGAACTCCGGCGTTACTCGCCGACCGCGCGCGGCAGGTCCCTGGGCCACCCGTAGTTCCGCATCGGCATCGCGTAGTCGAGGTGCTCGAAGATCGGGTCCTCGTCGTCGATTTCCAGCACCACCGCGCCGGGGCGCCGCAGCCGCGAGGGCACCACGTCGTACTCGCGGTCGTAGGCGTTCTCCACGCCAAGCCGCGCGCGAGCCATCCGCTGCATCCGGCGGCGGCGCACCCGCTCCTCGATGCGGGTCTGCCTGCGCAGGTAGGCCAGGTACAGCAGGGTCACCGCGGTCGCGGTCCCGCACACCCACCAGGCCGTCGGCGACACCTCGAAGGCGGCCGTGGCCGAGCCGACCAGGAAGACCGCCATCACCATCAGCACCCGCTTGCGGAAGGCGTACTTGCGGGCGCTGACCGCGGCGGCGGTCTTGGGGTCGAACCGGCGCCGCCGGGAGGCCCCCGGTGCGACGAACGCCCGCGGATCCTCGTCCTCCTCGCGGTCCGCCTCGGGCTCCAAACCCGAAGAGTCCTCGACATATTCGTACCGGTCCTCTAGGTCCGCGTCTTCGTCGTCGGCCTCGGTGTGTTCGGCGACGGTCTGGGGCTCGGTCTCGACGGCGGCCTCATCGTCGGCCTCACCGGGCTCGGCCAGCTCGGCGCCGGCGCCCGCCGGCAGCGCGCCGGAATCCTCGACGACGTCGACATCGAGGTAGTCGGGCTCGGTGTGCTCGACGTCCGCGACCTTCACCACGACCGGACGCGCCGGATGCACGTCGGTGTCGGCTTCCTCCTCGCGCTCCTCGTAGTCGTCCTGGGCCAGCTCGTCGTCGGTCGCGTCCTCCTCCGGCTTCCAGTGCGGGTCGCTGCGATGACCGGCGGCGGGCCCGCCGCGCTTGAGCAGCCGGGATCCGGCGCCGTTGAGCACCCGCGTCGCCAGCGCCACATCGCTGGTCCGACGCACCGCGTCGCGTTTGCTGATAAGCATCGGGACCAGCACAAACAGCCACAGCACCACGAGCGAGATCCACAACAGCGACTGCGGGATGCTTGGCATGATGACGTGCTCCTCACTGGCCCTGACCCCCGCGAGGCTCATCGGTGGCCGGCGCGGCCGGGGCAGGGTGACCAGCACAATTACACACCTGTAATTTGCCTCTCACAAGCACCAAACGTCACTCGTGTCGCGCTAGCCACAGCTCGCGGCAAGGTGGCCGCCTGTATCAGCGGCTCACGCCCAGCTGGCGTGGCCGGCGCGGACCAGGGTCGAGGCCACCGATCCCTGCACTTCCTCGACCGTGATGGCCATCAGCAGATGGTCGCGCCACGCCCGGTCGACCTCGAGGTACCGGCGCAGCAGGCCCTCCTCCCGGAACCCGACTTTGGCGAGCACGGCGCGGCTCGCGGCGTTCTCCGGGCGCACGGTGGCCTCCACGCGGTGCAGCATGACCGGGCCGAAGCAGTGATCGAGGCCGAGTGCCAGCGCGGCTGTCGCGACCCCGCCGCCGGTGGCCGAGCGGGGCACCCAGTAGCCGATCCACGCCGAGCGCAACGCCCCGTGGGTGACGTTGCCGATGGTCAGCTGGCCGCAGAACCGGCCGTCGAGCTCGATGACGTAGGGCAGCATGCGGCCCTTGCGGGCCTCCGCGCGCAGGCCCGAGCACAGCGCCGGCCACGCGGCGACCGTGTGCCGGATGGTCCAATCGCCGTCGGTGCTGGGCTCCCACGGCTCGAGATGGGCGCGGTCGGCCAGCCGGATGCGGCTCCATTGGGCGCCGTCGCGCATCCGCACCGCCCGCAGCCGGACGACCCCGCCGGGGACCCGCAGCGGCCCCACGTCCAACGGCCAACCCGGATGACGGGAATTGGCGCGCAACAGGTTCACCAGCATGTGCGGTCGTCTCGCCTAGCCGCGCTGGGCCAGGAAGGCGACGTCGACGATCTCACCGGTGCGAATCTGCTCGGCCCCGCTGGGCACCACCACCAGGCAGTTCGCCTCGGCCAGGGTGGCCAGCAGGTGCGACGACGCCCCCGGGGCCCCGCCCAGCGCCTGCACCAGGTACTCACCGGTGTCCTGATCGCGCATCAGCTGGCCGCGCAGGTAGCCCTTGCGCCCGGCGACGGACGTGATCGGCGACAGGGCACGGGCCTGCACCATCCGGCGCATCGGCTGCCGCTTGCCGAGCGACAGCCGGATCAGCGGCCGGACCATCACCTCGAACACCACCAGCGCGCTGACCGGGTTGGCGGGCAGCAGAAACGTCGGAACGCCCTCGCGCCCGAGCTGCCCGAAGCCCTGGACCGAGCCCGGATGCATGCCGACCCGCACGACCTCCATATCGCCGAGCTCGGAGAGCACCAGCCGCACCGCCTCGGCGGCCGCGCCCCCGACCGCACCGGCGAGCACGACGACCTCGGCGCGGTTGATCTGGCCCTCGACGACCTCACGCAGCTCGTTGGGGTTGTTGGGCACGATGCCGATGCGGTTGACCTCCGCGCCGGCGTCGCGGGCCGCCGCCGCCAGCGCATAGGAGTTGACGTCATAGACCTGGCCGTTGCCGGGGGTGCGCGAGATGTCGACGAGCTCGCCGCCCACGGCCATCACCGACACCCGGGGGCGCGGGTGCACCAACACCCGGTCCCGGCCCACCGCGGCCAGCAGCCCGACCTGTGCGGCGCCGATGATCGTTCCGGCGCGCACCGCGACATCACCGGGCTGGACGTCGTCGCCGGCGCGGCGGACGTAGGCGCCCGAAGGCGCCCCGCGCAGGATCCGCACGTGCGATCTCCCGCCGTCCGTCCAGCGCACCGGCAGGACGGCGTCGGCCAGGGTGGGCAGCGGGGCCCCGGTCTGCACCCGGACGGCCTGCCGCGGCTGCAGCCGGCTCGGTGTGCGCGAGCCGGCCTCGATGGTGCCCATCACCGGCAGGACCAGGCCGTCGCGCGTGTCCTCGTCGCCGCCGGATTCGTCGGGCGGCTCGCCGAGGCCCTCGGCGCCCACCTCACCGACGCCCAGCACGTCGACGCTGCGCACCGCGTAGCCGTCGATCGCCGCCTGATCGAAGCCGGGCATGGGCCGCTCGGTGACCACTTCCTCGGCGCACATCAATCCCTGTGCCTCGGCGATGGCGACCCGAATCGGCCGCGGGGCCACCGCGGCCGCCGTTATCCGGGCCTGCTGCTCCTCCACAGAACGCACAGCGTGCCTCTCTGCCGTCGAGACCTTTCGGCCCGCCTTGTCCCGCCGGCCCGGCGTTGTCGCCCGGCTAGTTCTCGGTCAGGCCCAATCGCGCCACCAACCATCGCCGCAAATCCGGGCCATAGTCGTCACGATCCAATGCAAAGTCAACCGCAGCCTTCAGGTAGCCGCCGGGATTTCCCAAGTCGTGTCGAGATCCGCGATGCACCACGACATGGACCGGGTGGCCCTCTTTGATCAGCAGCGCGATGCCGTCGGTGAGCTGCACTTCGCCGCCGGCGCCCCGCTCGATGCGGCGCAACGCGTCGAAGATGGCGCGATCGAGCACGTAGCGGCCGGCCGCGGCATACATCGACGGGGCGTCTTCGGCCTTGGGCTTTTCGACCATGCCCTTGACCTCCAGGACGTCCGGGTTGTCACCGCCGGGGACCGGCTCGACGTCGAAAACGCCGTAGGCGCTGATCTCTTCGGGCGTCACCTCGATCGCGCACAACACCGTGCCGCCGTGGTCGGCGCGCACCTTGGCCATCGTCTCCAGGACGCCCGTCGGCAACACCAGGTCGTCGGGCAGCAGCACCATGACGGCGTCCTCGTCGGCCGCCAGCGTGGGTTCGACGCAGCCGATGGCGTGTCCCAGGCCGAGCGGTTCGGCCTGCACGACGGACTCCACCTTGATCAGCTGCGGCGCGCGCCGCACCTTGTCGAGCATCGCCTTCTTGCCGCGCGCCTCGAGCGTGCCCTCCAGCACCAGGTCCTCGACGAAATGCGCGACAACCCCGTCCTTGCCCTCGGACGTGACGATCACCAGACGTTCCGCGCCGGCGGCGGCGGCCTCCTCGGCGACCAGCTCGATGCCCGGGGTGTCGACGACCGGTAGCAGCTCCTTGGGAACCGTCTTGGTCACCGGCAGGAAACGCGTACCCAGGCCGGCCGCGGGAACGATCGCCGTAAAGGGGACCGGAACTTCTGGGCGTGACATTGTTCAAACGATAAACCTCGTCAGGTGCGCCGACGCCGTCTGGCGGCACCAAATCCGGGCCTGTCATGGTTGAGACCGTGGAAACCGCAAGCAAGGACGCGTTGCGCCGGCAGCTGCTGGCGGCGCGGCGTTGCGTTGCCGACGACGTTCGCGGCGCCGAGGCGCGCCTGCTCAGTGACCGGCTGGAGCCGCTGATCACCGGCGGGATCACGGTCTGTGCCTACGTGCCGGTGGGCACCGAGCCGGGTTCGCCCGACCTGCTGGACATGTTGCTGCGCCGGTCGGCACGGGTGCTGCTGCCGATCGCGCGCACCACGGCCGAGGACGAGCCCCTGCCGCTGCGGTGGGGCGAATACGGGCCGGGCACACTCGTCCCCGGCCCGTGGGGGCTGCTCGAGCCGCCCGGGCCGCCGCTGCCGGAGACGGCCCTGGCCGAGGCGGGTCTGGTGCTGGTGCCGGCGCTGGCGGTCGATCGCCGGGGCGTACGGCTTGGCCGCGGGCGCGGCTTTTATGACCGCTCGCTGGGCGGGCGCAACCCGCACGCGCACCTCATCGCGGTGGTGCGCGACGCGGAATTCGTGGCCGAGCTGCCCACCGAACCGCACGACGTGCCGATGACGCACGCGCTCACGCCCAACCGGGGCCTGATCACCCTTCCAAGCCGGGAATGATCCCGATCACGTGGCGGTTCTAGCACTTGACACGGTAGAGTGCTAATGCAGCCCGAGACGATTCGGAGGTTTTTGTGCCGACTTACAGCTACGCGTGCACCGAATGCGGCGACCGCTTCGACGCTGTCCAGGCCTTCACCGACGACGCGCTGACCACGTGCGAGAAGTGCTCCGGCCGGCTGCGCAAGTTGTTCAATTCCGTCGGCGTCGTGTTCAAGGGCAGCGGCTTCTACCGCACCGACAGCCGTTCGGACGGCACGAAGTCGAAGAGCTCGACCAACGGATCGTCCGGAGACACCGGGTCGAGCGAAAAAACCGGTTCCGCCGACAAGAGCGCCTCCGGTGACAAGAGCGGCTCGGGCGACAAGTCGGCCGGCAGTGCGACGCCGGCCACCGCGGCCGCCTCGAGCTGAGCGGTTATCCACAAGGCAGTTCCTGACCGGCACCGCCGGCATCCTCTCGCGCCTACCGTTGCGGAGTGGGCGAATCTTCGCTGAACCCGAGCCTGTTCGGGCGGATCTCGGCGTCGCTGCGCCCCGACTGGACTCGCACGGTGCTGGCCCGGCGAGTGGCCGCGGGCGCGCTCGTCGTGCTGGCCGGCGTCGCGACGCTGCGCTCGGACCCCCACGCCGATGACGCCGAGGTGGTGGTCGCGACGCACGACCTGCGCCCGGGTGCGGCGCTGACCTCAGACGATCTGCGCCTTGAAAAGCGTTCGGCCACAACGGTTCCCGAGGGCGCACAGCGGGACGTGGCCACGGTCGCCGGGTCGATGCTGGCCGGTCCCGCCAGGCGCGGCGAGGTGCTCACCGACGTCCGCCTACTCGGGAGCCGGCTGGCCGAGGCCGCGATCGGATCAAAGGCCGGGCCCGGCGCCCGCATCGTGCCGCTGCACCTGGCCGACGCCGCCCTGATCGACCTGATTCGGGTCGGGGATGTGGTGGACGTGTTGGCCGCCCCGGCCACCGACGCCCCGGCGCCGGGGACCCCGCCCGTGACCAAAGTGGTAGCAACTGACGCCGTTGTCGTGCTTGTTTCGCCCAAACAGAAGGTCCAGGCTGCCGATAGCGACCGCGTAGTGTTGGTTGCGCTGCCGGCTCGCGTGGCGAACACGGTGGCGGGTACGGCGCTGGGTCAGACCGTAACGCTCACCCTGCATTGAGCACCTGCCAGCTGTTGGGCACGTGATCGATAGCAAACTCTGTCCAGTCCAGAAAGGACCTGCCCATGCTCAAAGGGTTCAAGGAGTTTCTCTCACGGGGCAACATCATCGACCTGTCGACCGCGGTGGTCATCGGTACCGCGTTCACCGCGCTGGTCACGCAGTTCACCGACAGCATCATCAAGCCGCTGATCAACCGGATCGGAGTCAACCAGAAATCCGATCTCGGTGTCCTGCGCATCAGCATCGGCGGCGGCCAGACCATCGACCTGAACAACGTCCTGTCGGCCGCCATCAACTTCATCATCATCGCCGCGGTGGTGTACTTCCTGGTCGTGCTTCCGTACACGACGCTGCGCAAGCGCGGTGAGGTCGAGCAGGCGGACGACGCGCAGATCGTGCTGCTCACCGAGATCCGCGACCTGCTGTCACAGACCACCAACGGGGATTCGTCCGGCCGGCACGGCGGGACGGTCGCAAGTAAGCCGCCGCCCGAGCACGGGCCCCGCGCGGACGCCGAATCGCAGTGAGGGGCGCCTAGATCTCGAGGCTGGACAGCTGCCCGATGATCTGGGCGGCAAGCGGATTCAGCGTCGCCATCCCGTCGCGCACCGCGTAGCGGGAACCCGCGAGGTTGACCACCAGCGTGCTGCCCGATACCCCGGCCAGACCGCGCGACAAACCGGCGTCGATGATGCCCGCGGACAGCCCCGAGGCGCGAATCGCTTCGGCGATGCCGAGGATTTCCCGATCCAGGATCTCGCGGGTGGCCTCCGGCGTGACGTCGCGGGGGGTGACGCCCGTCCCGCCGACCGAAACCACCAGGTCCACCCCGCCGATCACCGCGGTATTGAGCGCGTTGCGGATCTCGACCTCGTCGGCCGCGACCGCAACCACGCCGTCGACCACAAACCCCGCCTCGGTCAACAGCTCGGTGACCAGCGGTCCGCTATGGTCTTCGTCCCCATGCGCAGTGCGATCGTCGACCACCACGACCAGCGCCCGGCCGACCACCAACTCGGCACCCGATTCCATGGGTGCCACCGTATATCCGAGGTCCGACAATCCCGCCGCCGAGGGCTCTTCGACTCTCATCACTGATCCGCCTTACCCAGGGTGACCTGCACGGTGCGGCTTCCCCCGCCGGGATCCTGGAACGTCAGCGACACCTTGTCGCCGGGCGCTTTCGAGCGGACGGCGGCCACCAGCGCGTCGGCGCTGTTGATCGGGCGGTCGTCGACCTTGGTGACGACGACTCCCTTGGGCACTCCGGCGCTCGCCGCCGCGCCGTTCGGCACGACGTCGACGACCTTGGCGCCAGGGGTGCCCTTGTCGCTGGTCACCTGCACACCGAGCGAGGCGTGCGTCGCTTTGCCGGTCGCGATCAGCTCGTCGGCGATGCGCTTGGCCTGGTCGACGGGAATCGCGAAGCCGAGGCCGATAGAGCCGCTCTGCGCGTCCGGCGAATCGGCGCCCAGGGTGGCGATCGCTGAGTTGACGCCCACCAACTGGCCGCTCATGTTGACCAGCGCACCACCGGAGTTGCCCGGGTTGATCGCGGCATCGGTCTGAATCGCGTCCAGCACGGTGTTCTGGTTCCCCGACTCGCCGGTGGTGGACACCGGCCGGTTCATTGCGCTGATGATTCCGGTGGTCACCGTGCCCGACAGGCCCAGGGGCGAACCGATCGCCACCACCGGCTGCCCCACTCGCAAATCCGACGAGGAGCCCAGCGTGATGGGGTTCAGCCCGGACACGCCCTGCACGCGGATCACGGCGATGTCGCTGGTGGGGTCCGCACCGACCACCGTGAACGGCGCGGTACGGCCGTCGGAGAAGGTCACCGTCGTTTTCGGTGCCGGACCGGCAGGACCGCCCGGCCCGCCGGGCCCAGCTGGGCCGGGCCCACCCGGGCCGCCGGGCTTGGCCGCCGCCGCGGCAATCACGTGGTTGTTGGTCAGGATGAGTCCGTCGGTCGATAGGACGATGCCGGACCCCTCTTCGGACTGGCGGCCCAGGTCCGTCTCCAGCATGACGACGCTGGGCACCACCTTGGCGGCCACCTGTTCGACGCTGCCCGGCGGCATGTTCGCGGCCGGGACGCTGGGGGCGGCCCCCGGAATTATCCCACGGCCGTTGCTGGTCGCGGAGTGGGTGCCCAGTTCGACGGCCGTTGCCGCGGCGCCGCCGATCCCGGCCGACACGACCGCGATGGCCAGCGCGCCCGCAGTCAAAAGTCCTGCGCGCGAACGCTTCTGGGGCGCGGGCCCCGGTGGCATCGGCGGCAGCATATGGATGGGGCCCGTCCCGGTTCCCCCGGGCACGGGACCCGGTCCGGTGCCGCCGGGTATCCGGCCCGGCCCGGTGCCACTGAAAGGCTCGTAGGGCTCGTAAGGCCGCCGGTACTGGCTCGTCTGCGAGGGCTGCGAGGGCTGGGCCGGCCGCTGATAGCGCCAGTCGTACTGCGGGTTGTACGGCTGCTGGCGCCCCTGCGCATACGCGGGGGGCACAGGCTGATCAGGCCCGTTACGGTATCCCGGCTGCTGCGGCGGTGGCGAATACCTCGGGTCATTCGTCATGTCGCTACGTCGCTCTTCCTATTTTCCGGCTTTGGGCTCGACTTCGCTCGAGTCCAACACTAGCTGCAGACCTACCTTGCCCGCGCGGACTGAGAGTCCACTGAGATAACGTTCGCCGAATCCCGAGAGTTCGCCGCGCGGTCCGTCACGGGCACGTAAGGATCGGTTTCGGTATCCGTCGTCAGGACATCAGTGTCGGCCACAGCCGTCTGGGCCGGCCCCCGGCGGCCGGGAAGCAGCACGTAGATGGAGGTGCCCGGCGGCTGGCCGCCCGGCACGGTGTCCTCGACCCGAAGCAGCCCACCGTGGTTGAGCACCACCTTTTTGACGATCGCCAGTCCGAGCCCCGAACCCGGCATCGCCCGCGCGGTCGTCGACCGGTAGAAGCGCTCGAACACCAAGCGGCGCTCGTGCAGTGGGATGCCGGGGCCATGGTCGGACACCACCAGCTCGGCGTGTGTGGCGTCGAGTTGCCTCATCGTGATGCCGACGTGGGCGCCCGGCGGGCTCCACTTGGCCGCGTTGTCCATCAGGTTCAGCACGGCGCGCGAAAGCCCGGCGGCGTCACCGTAGACCTGCCAGGGGATCACGTCGACGTCGAAGTGAATGTCGTTGCGCCGCCGCCTTACTCGCTCCAGGCTCCGATCAATCACCTCGGGCATGTCGACCGTCTCGTGCACGACTTGACCGGCGTCGTCGCGGGTAAGGTCCACCAAATCGCCCACCAGCGTGGACAATTCCTCGATTTGGGCCAGCACATCGGCGCGCAGGTCGACCATTTCCTGTTCGGGCAGCCGCGGCGCCCCCGGCTCCATCGAGGCCATCAAGAGTTCGACGTTGGTGCGCAGCGACGTCAGCGGCGTGCGCAGTTCGTGCCCCGCATCGGTGACCAGCCGCGCCTGTCGCTCTCGGGATTCGGCCAACGCCCGCAGCATCAAATTGAAAGCCTCAGTCAGCCTTGCCAATTCGTCGCTGCCGAACACCGGGATAGGGCGCAGGTCGTCGGTGCGCGCCACCCGCTCGGCGGCCTGGGTGAGGCGGGCCACCGGCCGCAACCCCGCCCGGGTGACCATTCCGCCGGCCACCGCGGCCACCGCGACGCCGATGCCGCCGACGATGAGCAGCACCCAGCGCAGCTTGGTCATGACCGCCTCGGTGGGCTTGAGGCTCTTGGAGATCAGCAATGAACTGCCGTTGGGCAGGTGGATGGCCAATATGCGTTGATCCGACGCCGTGCGACGCGACATGAACAAATCGCCGCTGATGACGGCCTTCTCGGTGGCCCCGACGGGCAGCGTCTGGCCGGGCTGGTTGGCGCTGTAGCTGGAGTGGCCCGGGTTCACCAGCATGGCGTTGACGTCGGAGTAAGCGGTGCCCTCGATGGCCTTCCCCGGGTCCGCGGCCAGCGAACCGCTGGCGATGAGCAGCTGCGCCCGGCTCTGCAACTGGTTGTCGATATCGCTGTAGAGGGCGGCCGAAATCACGGCGTAGACGGCGAAGGACATCAACACGACGACCATCGCGACCATCGACATCGCCAGCAGCATCACCCGCCATCGCAGGGACAGCGAGCTGGTGGCTCGAAGCGGTGCGCGCCGGTGCCGCTGCGACCGGATCATCAGGGCGGAGTCTCCCGAAGGACGTAGCCCACCCCGCGCACCGTGTGGATCAGCCGCGGCTCACCTTCGGCTTCGGTCTTGCGACGCAGGTAGCCGACGTAGACCTCCAGCGCATTGCCCGAGGTGGGAAAGTCGAATCCCCACACCTCCTCGAGGATGCGGCTGCGGGTCAGCACCCGGCGGGGGTTGGCGATCAGCATTTCCAGCAGCGCGAACTCGGTGCGGGTCAAGCTGATCCGGCGTTGTCCGCGGGTGACTTCGCGCGTCACCGGGTCCAGGCTCAGGTCGGAAAAGCTCATGGCCACCGACTCGGCGTCGTCGTCGGGCTTGGTGCGCCGCAGCAGCGCCCGCATCCGGGCCAACAGCTCTTCGAGGGCGAACGGCTTGGGCAGGTAGTCGTCGGCGCCGGCGTCCAGCCCGGCGACCCGCTCCGACACCGAATCGCGGGCCGTCAGCACCAGGATCGGCAGGTCGTCGCCCGTGCTGCGCAGCTGGCGGCACACCTCCAGGCCGTCCAGGCGCGGCATCATCACATCCAGGACGAGCGCGTCGGGCCGGTCGCTGGCGATCATGTCCAGGGCCTCGAGCCCGTCATGGGCCAGCTCGACCGAGTACCCGTTGAACGAAAGCGACCGGCGCAGTGACTCGCGGACCGCGCGATCGTCGTCGACGACTAGTATGCGCACGGCCATTAGTTTCGTCCTAGCGCCTGAGAGCCGCCTGAGAGGCGCGCCGCGTATTTCCCGAGATGTCTGCCCGACGGCGATGCGGGCCGGCACGGCCCACCGCGGTGGTGGCTAACGCCGGTCGAGGTCGATGAGACCGAGGCGGGCCGCCTTGAGCAGCCGGCGGGGCACCTTGTGCTTTTGGCCTGCCACCGTGACGCCGACGAGCTCGGTCTTGGTGGCCTTCCACTGCGCGCGACGGCTTCGGGTGTTCGCGCGCGACATTCTGCGCTTGGGTACGGCCATGGTCGGGCCTAACTCCTCGGGTCGGGGGGTATGCCGCGCGGCGTGGCCGGTCGGGCCGAACGTGCGACGATTGCCTATCAGGATAGTGGGTGACCTGCTCGCCGCCAAAATGACGGCGCACCGGCCGAGCGGACGTCCTTGACGCGGCACCGGCGCGACCCGCTAACCTACCGGTTGGTTGGTTGGTTCGCTCACCGGTGCATCGCAGATTGGAGGACTCCCGTGGCCTCTGCTCCTGGTCGCGATGCCGTCCGGATCGCGAACTGTTCCGGGTTCTACGGCGACCGCCTGTCGGCGATGCGCGAGATGCTGACCGGCGGGGACGTCGACTACCTCACCGGGGACTACCTGGCCGAACTCACCATGCTGATCCTCGGCCGCGACCGGATGAAGCACCCCGAGCGCGGTTACGCCAAGACCTTCCTGACCCAGCTCGAGGATTGCCTGGGCGAGGCCCGCGACCGCGGGGTGCGCATCGTTGCCAACGCCGGCGGCCTCAACCCGGCAGGGCTGGCCGACGCGATCCGCGCCCTCGCCGAGCGCCTGGGCGTGCCCGCCCGCGTCGCGCATGTGGAGGGCGACGACCTGCAGCCGCGCGCTGCCGAGCTGGGGTTGGGCGCGCCGCTCACCGCGAACGCCTACCTGGGTGCGTGGGGCATCGTCGATTGCCTGGGCGCCGGCGCCGACGTCGTCGTCACCGGCCGGGTCACCGACGCCTCGGTGATCGTGGGTGCGGCGGCGGCGCACTTCGGCTGGAGCGCGACCGACTACGACCAGCTCGCGGGCGCCGTGGTGGCCGGGCACGTCATCGAATGCGGCGTCCAGGCCACCGGCGGCAACTATTCCTTCTTTACCGAGGTTGCCGACCTGACCCACGCCGGTTTCCCCCTGGCCGAGGTCTTCGCCGACGGCTCGTCGGTGATCACCAAACATCCCGGCACCGGCGGCCTGGTCAGCGTCGACACCGTCACCGCGCAGCTGCTGTACGAGATCACCGGCGCGCGCTACGCCAACCCCGACGTGACCGCCCGGATGGACACCGTCGCGCTGTCCCCCGACGGCCCCGACCGGGTGCGTATCAGCGGCGTGCGTGGCGAAGCGCCCCCACCCACTCTCAAGGTGTCGCTCAACAGCATCGGCGGGTTTCGCAACGCGATGACGTTCGTACTGACCGGCCTGGACATCGAGGCCAAGGCCGACCTGGTGCGCCGCCAGCTGGAGGCCGCGTTGTCGGTGAAGCCCGCGGAGCTGCAGTGGTCGCTGGCCCGCACCGACCACTCCGACGCCGACACCGAGGAAGCCGCCAGCGCGTTGCTGCACTGTGTGGTCCGCGACCCCGACCCCGCCAACGTCGGGCGCCAGTTCTCCTCGGCGGCAGTCGAATTGGCTCTTGCCAGCTATCCCGGCTTTCACGTGACCGCCCCGCCCGGGGACGGCCAGGTCTACGGTGTGTTCACCGCGGGGTACGTCGACGCCAAGGAGGTGCCGCACGTCGCGGTGCACGCCGACGGCACCCGGACCGAAATCCCCTGCGCTATTGACACTTTGGAGTTGGCGCCCGCCGATCCCCCGCCGCTGCCCGAGCCGTTGCCGGCCGGTCCGACGCGCAAGGTGCCGCTGGGACGGATCGCCGGGGCCCGCAGCGGCGACAAGGGCGGGTCGGCCAACGTCGGGGTCTGGGTGCGCGGCGACGAACAGTGGCGCTGGCTGGCCAACACGCTGACGATCGAGTTGTTCACCGAACTGCTGCCCGAGGCGGCCGACTTCGACGTCACCCGCCATCTGCTGCCCAACCTGCGCGCGGTGAACTTCGTCGTCGACGGCATCCTCGGTCAGGGCGTCGCGTATAACGCGCGATTCGACCCCCAGGCCAAGGGGCTGGGCGAATGGCTGCGTGGCCGCCACGTGGACATCCCGGAGCGCCTGCTGTGAATATCTGGACCACCCCCGAGCGCGAACAGCTGCGAAAGACGGTGCGCTCCTTCACCGAACGCGAGATCCTGCCGCACGCCGACGAGTGGGAACGCGCCGGCGAACTGCCGCGCGACCTGCACCGCCGCGCCGGGGCGGCCGGGCTGCTCGGCGCGAGCTTTCCCGAATCGGTCGGCGGCGGTGGCGGCGACGGCGCCGACGCGGTGGTCATCTGCGAGGAGGTGCACCAATCCGGTGCCCCCGGAGGCGTCTTCGCATCGCTGTTCACCTCCGGCATCGCGGTGCCGCACATGGCCGCCTCCGGCGAAGCCCGGCTGATCGACGAGTTCGTGCGGCCGACGCTGGCCGGCGAGAAGATCGGCGCGCTGGCCATCACCGAGCCCGGCGGCGGTTCCGACGTCGGGCACCTGCGCACGGCGGCGGTCCGAGACGGCGATCACTACGTCGTCAACGGCGCCAAGACCTACATCACCTCCGGGGTACGCGCCGACTACGTCGTGACCGCGGTGCGCACGGGAGGCCCCGGCGCCGCGGGGGTTTCGCTGCTGGTGGTCGAGAAGGGCACGCCCGGCTTCGAGGTCACCCGCAAGCTGGACAAGATGGGCTGGCGATCCTCCGATACCGCCGAGCTGTCCTACACCGACGCGCGGGTGCCGGCCGCCAATCTCGTCGGCGCCGAGAACACCGGCTTTGCCCAGATCGCGCAGGCTTTCGTGTCCGAGCGGATCGGCCTTGCCGCGCAGGCCTATTCGAGCGCGCAGCGCTGCCTTGACCTGACGGCGCAGTGGTGCCGCGACCGGGAGACGTTCGGGCGCCCGCTGATCTCGCGCCAGTCGGTGCAGAACACGCTGGCCGAGATGGCCCGGCGCATCGATGTCGCCCGCGTCTACTCCCGCAACGTGGTCGAGCGCCAGCTCGCCGGCGAGACCAACCTGATCGCGCAGGTGTGTTTTGCCAAGAACACCGCCGTCGAGGCCGGGGAATGGGTGGCCAACCAAGCCGTCCAGTTGTTCGGCGGGATGGGCTACATGGCCGAATCCGAAGTCGAACGCCAATACCGGGACATGCGGATCCTAGGCATCGGCGGCGGCACCACCGAGATCCTGACCGCGCTGGCCGCCAAAACCCTGGGATTCCAATCATGACCGCGCTGAAGTCCACGCTCGACCCGAACTCCGCCGCATTCACCGACGCGGCTTCGACGGCGGCCTCGCGGCTCGACGAGATCGGCGCCGAACTCGCCAAAGCGCTTGCGGGCGGCGGGACCAAGTACGTGGAGCGCCACCACGCCCGCGGCAAGCTGACCGCGCGGGAACGCATCGAGCTGCTCGTCGACCCAGACTCGCCGTTCCTCGAGCTCAGCCCGCTGGCGGCCTACGGCAGCGCGTTTACCGTCGGCGCCAGCACGGTCACCGGGATTGGCGTGGTGTCGGGTGTGGAATGCCTGATCGTCGCCAACGACCCGACGGTCAAGGGCGGCACCAGCAATCCGTGGACCCTGAAAAAGATACTGCGCGCCAACCAGATCGCCTTCGAAAACCGGCTGCCCGTCATTTCGCTGGTGGAGTCCGGTGGGGCAGACCTGCCCACCCAGAAGGAGATCTTCATCCCCGGCGGGCAGATGTTCCGCGACCTGACCCGCCTGTCGGCGGCCGGGATTCCCACCATTGCCCTGGTTTTCGGCAACTCCACCGCCGGCGGCGCCTACATTCCCGGCATGTCCGACCACGTCGTGATGATCAAGGAACGCTCGAAGGTATTCCTGGCAGGTCCCCCGCTGGTGAAGATGGCCACCGGCGAGGAATCCGATGACGAGTCGCTGGGCGGCGCCGAAATGCACGCGCGCATCTCGGGTTTGGCCGACTACTTCGCCGCCGACGAGCTCGACGCCATCCGCATCGGGCGCCGCATCGTGGCCCGGCTGAACTGGGTCAAGCGGGGACCGGCCCCGGGGCCGGTGACCGAGCCGCTGTTCGACACCGAGGAGCTCATCGGCATCGTGCCCGCGGACCTGCGCGTCCCGTTCGACCCGCGCGAGGTGATCGCCCGCATCGTGGATGGCTCCGAATTCGACGAATTCAAGGCCATGTATGGCTCGTCGCTGGTCACCGGCTGGGCTCGGCTGCACGGTTACCCCCTGGGCATTCTGGCCAACGCGCGCGGCGTGCTGTTCAGCGAGGAGTCGCAAAAGGCGACCCAGTTCATTCAGCTGGCCAATCGCTCGAACACGCCACTGTTGTTCCTGCACAACACCACCGGCTACATGGTGGGCAAGGACTACGAAGAGGGCGGGATGATCAAGCACGGGTCGATGATGATCAACGCCGTCTCGAACTCGACCGTCCCGCACATCTCGCTGCTGATCGGCGCCTCCTACGGCGCCGGCCACTACGGCATGTGCGGGCGCGCCTACGACCCGAGGTTCCTGTTCGCCTGGCCCAGCGCCAAATCCGCGGTGATGGGTGGCGCCCAGCTGGCGGGCGTCTTGTCGATCGTGGCCCGCGCGGCCGCCGAGGCGCGCGGCCAGCAGGTCGACGAGGACGCCGACGCCGCGATGCGCGCCGCCGTCGAGGGGCAGATCGAAGCCGAGTCGCTACCGCTGGTGTTGTCCGGAATGCTCTACGACGACGGGGTGATCGACCCGCGCGACACCCGCACGGTGCTGGGAATGTGTCTGTCCGCCATTGCCAATGGCCCGATCAAGGGGACGTCGAACTTCGGCGTCTTCCGGATGTGAGCCCGATGGTTACTCGAGTGCTGGTCGCCAACCGCGGCGAGATCGCCCGGCGCGTGTTCGCCACCTGCCGCCGGCTGGGCCTGGGCACCGTCGCCGTCTACACCGACCCCGACGCCGCCGCGCCGCACGTGGCCGAGGCCGACGCGCGGGTGCGGCTGGAAAAGACGAACGACTATCTCAACGCCGAGGCGATCATCGCCGCCGCCCGCGCCGCGGGTGCCGACGCGGTGCATCCCGGCTACGGGTTCCTTTCCGAGAACGCCCATTTCGCGGCCGCCGTGCTGCAGGCGGGCCTGACCTGGGTGGGGCCGCCGGTGGATGCGGTGCGGGCGATGGGCTCCAAGATCGAGTCCAAGAAACTGATGGCCGCCGCCGGGGTTCCGGTACTCGACGAACTCGACCCTGACGCCATCACCGAGGCGCAGCTGCCGGTACTGGTCAAGGCCTCGGCGGGCGGCGGCGGCCGCGGGATGCGGGTAGTCCACGAATTGTCTTCGCTCGCCGGCGAAGTCGAGGCCGCCCGGCGTGAGGCGCAGTCGGCATTCGGCGACCCGACCGTCTTCTGCGAGCGTTACCTGCCCACCGGTCATCACATCGAGGTCCAGGTCATGGCCGACACCCACGGCACCGTCTGGGCCGTCGGGGAGCGGGAGTGCTCGATTCAGCGCCGCCACCAAAAGATCATCGAGGAGGCCCCCTCGCCGCTGGTCGAGCGCGTTCCCGGGATGCGGGCCAAGCTGTTCGACGCGGCCCGGCTGGCCGCCTCCGCGATCGGCTACACGGGCGCCGGGACGGTGGAGTTCCTCGCCGACGATGACGGGGAGTTCTACTTCCTGGAGATGAACACCCGCCTGCAGGTCGAGCACCCGGTGACCGAAGAGACCACCGGGCTCGACCTGGTCGAGCTGCAGCTCACGATCGCCGAAGGTGGCCGGCTCGATGCCGAACCCCCTACCGCCCGGGGGCATTCGATCGAGGCCCGGCTCTACGCCGAGGACCCCGCCCGCGGCTGGCAGCCCCAGGCCGGCGTCATGCACGCGATCGACGTACCGGCAGTGCGAACCGAGTTCACCTCGTTGGGTCACCGGACCGGCATCCGCCTGGACTCCGGGATCGTGGACGGAGTCACCGTGTCGATCCACTACGACCCGATGCTGGCCAAGGTCATCTCCTACGCCCCGACGCGCCGGCAGTCGGCGCTGGTCCTCGCCGACGCGCTGGCCCGCGCCCGCCTGCACGGCGTGCGCACCAACCGCGAGCTCCTGGTCAACGTGCTGCGCCACCCCGCGTTCCTCGACGGCGCCACCGACACAGCGTTTTTCGACACGCACGGCCTGGACAAGTTGTCGGCGCCCCTGGCCGACGCCGCGGGCGTACGGTTGTCCGCAATCGCCGCCGCCCTGGCCGACGCCGCCCACAATCGCGCTGTCGCCCCCGTCCTCGGCCCGGTCCCCAGCGGCTGGCGAAACCTCGCCTCGGGGTGTCAGGTCAAGACCTATCGCGACGACAGCGACACCGAGCAGCATGTCGAATACCGGTTCACCAGGACCGGATTGACGCTGCCGGGCGACGCGACGGTGCGGCTGGTTTCCGCTACGGCGGACCGGGTCACCCTCGCCGACGACGGGGTGGAGCACACCTTCGCGGTCGCCCGACACGGTGACGACGTCTATGTCGACTCGGCACGCGGACCCGTTCACCTAATCGCGCTGCCCCGGTTCCCGGAGCCGGGTTCGACCGTGGAAAAGGGTTCCCTGGTGGCGCCCATGCCCGGCAACGTCATTCGCCTCGGCGCCGCGATCGGCGACACCGTCACCGCCGGGCAGCCACTGATCTGGTTGGAGGCGATGAAGATGGAACACACCATCACCGCGCCCTCCGACGGCGTGCTCGCCGAGCTCAACGTCGAAACCGGTCAGCAAGTCGAAGTGGGCGCCGTCCTGGCGCGAGTGGAAGCGCCCCAACCAGAAGGAGATGGACAGTGACCGACAGCAGCTTCATCGAGAACGAGGAGCGCCGGGCGCTGCGCAAGGCGGTGTCCGAGTGGGCGGCTAACTACGGCAGCGAGTACTACCTCGAGAAGGCCCGCGCGCACGAGCACACCACCGAATTGTGGTCGGAGGCAGGCAAACTCGGCTTCCTCGGAGTGAACCTTCCCGAGGAGTACGGCGGCGGCGGCGCCGGAATGTACGAGCTGTCGCTGGTGATGGAAGAGATGGCGGCCGCGGGCAGCGCGCTGCTCCTGATGGTGGTGTCGCCCGCCATCAACGGCACCATTATCAGCAAGTTCGGCACCGAGGAGCAGAAGAAGCGCTGGATCCCCGCCATCGCCGATGGCTCGCTGACGATGGCGTTCGCCATCACCGAGCCCGACGCCGGCTCCAACTCGCACAAGATCACCACGACCGCCCGCCGCGACGGCGGCGACTGGATCCTCAAGGGGCAGAAGGTCTACATCTCCGGCATCGACCAGGCGCAGGCGGTGCTGGTGGTGGCACGCGCCTTCAAAGAGGGAGGGGCCAAGTCCGAATCTCTCCGCCCGGCGCTGTTCGTGGTGCCCACCGACGCGCCCGGCTTCACCTACACCCCGATCGAGATGGAGCTGATCAGCCCCGAACGCCAATTCCAGGTCTTCCTCGACGACGTCCGGCTGCCCAGCGATGCTCTGGTCGGGGCCCAAGACGCCGCCATCGCACAGCTTTTCGCCGGCCTGAATCCCGAACGCATCATGGGAGCGGCCAGCTCGGTGGGTATGGGACGCTTCGCCCTGAACAAGGCCGTCGACTACGTCAAGACCCGCCAGGTCTGGTCCACTCCCATCGGCGCGCACCAGGGCTTGTCACACCCGTTGGCGCAGTGCCACATTGAGGTCGAACTCGCCAAACTGATGATGCAGAAGGCCGCGACGCTCTACGACAACGGCGACGACGCGGGCGCTGCCGAGGCGGCGAACATGGCCAAGTACGCGGCGGCCGAGGCGGCCACCCGCTCGGTCGACCAGGCCGTTCAATCGATGGGCGGCAACGGGCTGACCAAGGAGTACGGCGTGGCGGCCATGCTCGCCTCGGCCCGGCTCGGGCGCATCGCCCCGATCAGTCGCGAGATGGTGCTGAACTTCGTCGCGCAGACTTCGCTGGGCCTGCCCCGAAGCTACTGAAGCCCCGCCGATGGACACGCTTGTCGAATACGCCGGCCCGGCCGACACCGGCGGCCCCTTCGCGCGGCTGACGCTGAACTCACCGCACAACCGCAACGCCCTTTCCACCGCCCTGGTCAGCCAACTGCACCAGGGCCTGCGTGACGCCGCGGCCGATCCCGCGGTGCGGGTCGTGGTGTTGGGCCACACCGGCGGCACCTTCTGCGCCGGGGCGGACCTCAGTGAGGCCGCCCGTGGCGATCGCGAGGGCGGCGAAGCCGGGCGAAGCGGGTCGCCACCATCTGCCCGTGGCGATCGCGAGGGCGGCGAAGCCGGGCGAAGCGGGTCGCCACCATCTGCCCGTGGCGATCGCGAGGGCGGCGAAGCCGGGCGAAGCGGGTCGCCACCATCTGCATTCGACATGGCCGTGGCCCGGGCCCGCGAAATGACCGCGCTGCTGCGCGCCATCGTCTCCGCGCCGCTGCCGGTGATCGCAGCCGTCAACGGGCATGTCCGGGCCGGCGGCTTCGGGTTGGTCGGCGCCTGCGACATCGTGGTCGGCGGCCCGCGCTGCACCTTCGCGCTGACCGAGGCCCGGATCGGCGTCGCCCCGTCGATCATCTCGCTGACGCTGCTGCCGAAGATCTCGGCGCGGGCCGCGGCGCGCTACTACCTCACTGGCGAGACGTTCGGTGCGGTGGAAGCCGCGGAGATTGGCCTCATCACGATGGCGGTCGACGACGTCGACGCCGCGGTGGAGAAGTTGGTAGCCGACGTGAGCCGCGGTTCGCCGCAGGGGCTTGCCGCGTCGAAGGCGCTGACCACCGCCGCCGTGCTGGAGGGCTTCGACCGCGACGCCGAACGGCTCACCGAGGAGTCGGCCAGGCTGTTCGCGTCCGACGAAGCCCGCGAAGGCATGCTGGCGTTCCTGCAGAAGCGCCCGCCTAGTTGGGCAAACGTCTAACGGGCCGCGCGACCTGCGCAAAAGACCCCGAGGCAGGGGCCCGACGTGGGAAGAACGTTGCAGTTTAGCCAACCCACTTGCAGCAAAACTTCTACGTCGTACGCTCGTGGATGATGAGCAACTCCGCGCAGCGCGATACCCGCGATCCCCAGGACACGCGTGACGAATCGTCGCGCGCGGCCGATACGGATCGCATTCAGGTCGCGCAGCTGCTGGCGTATGCGGCCGAGCAGGGCCGGTTGCAGCTGAAGGATTACGAGGACCGCCTGACGCGGGCGTACGCCGCGACCACCTACGAGGAACTCGACGAGCTGCGGGCCGATCTGCCCGGCGCGATGCTGAGCCCGCGCAGGGGCGGCAAACCCAATCCGGCGCCGTCGATGTTGCTGCTGGCGTTGATGAGCAATTTCGAGCGGCGCGGCCGGTGGAACGTCCCGAAGAAGCTCACCACCTTCACCTTCTGGGGAACCGGAGTGGTGGACCTGCGTTACGCCGACTTCACCTCCACCGAGGTCGACATCCACGCGATCTCGATCATGGGCGCGCAGAACATCCTGCTGCCGCCCGAGGTCAATGTCGAGATCCACGGGCACGGCGTGATGGGCGGCTTTGACCACAGCGTGCTCGGCGAGGGGACGCCCGGCGCGCCGAAGGTCAACATTTACGGATTCTCGTTGTGGGGCGGTGTGGGCATCAAGCGCAAGGCGCGGCGCCCCCGCGGGTAGCTTCTTCCGGAAGCCTTGCGGCGCAGGCGCTCCGCCGGGCGTTGCTCAGCCCGGCACGTAGTCGAACTTGTCGGGGTTGGGGCCCCGCCTGCCCGCTTCGCCCTTGTCCAGCGCCGAGATCGCCGCCATGTCCGAATCGTCCAGTTCGAAGTCGAATAGCTCGAAGTTGGCCTGGATGCGTTCCGGCGTCACCGATTTGGGAAAGACGACGTCGCCGCGCTGGATGTGCCAGCGCAACACCACCTGCGCCGGCGATTTGCCGCGGGCGTCGGCGATGCGGTTGATCTCGGGATCGCCGAGCACCTTGCCTTGGGCGATCGGCGACCACGCCTCGGTGACGATGCCATGATCGCGGCCGTAGGTGCGCACCTGCTCATTGCCGAAGTACGGATGCACCTCGATCTGGTTGACCGCCGGGACGGTCTCGGTTTCCGCGGCGAGCCTTTCCAGATGCGCGGTCTGGAAGTTCGAAACTCCGATGCTGCGGGCGCGGCCGTCCTTGGCGAACTCTTCGAGGACTTTCCAGGTGGAGACGAAGTCGCCGCCATAGAGCGTGGGCAGTGGCCAGTGAATGAGGAACAGGTCGACGTAATCGGACTGTAAGGCCTCGAGGGTCGTGTCGAAGGCGCGGCGCGCATCGTCGGGCTTGTGAAAGCCGTTGTTCAGCTTGCTGGTAACGAACACCTCGGAGCGGTCGAGCCCGGCGTCGCGGATGCCCTGGGCCACTTCCTTCTCGTTTCCATACATCTCCGCGGTGTCGATGTGCCGGTACCCGATCTCGAGGGCGCGCTTGACGGCCGCCGCGGTCTCCTCGGGCTTGATCTGGAACACGCCGAAGCCCAGTTGCGGGATGCTCACACCATCGTTGAGTTCGATCGTTGGAACCTTGCTCATGCATCTCCTCCTTCTTCGCCCGACAACCCGGTCGGGGAAGCATCTATTCCACTGAGGGATTAGCGGCGGCGCCGAGACCGCAGATAGTCACCCACCACGGCGGCGCCCAGTCCGTCGACATCGGGGACCACGACGCGCCCCTCCACGCGCCGGGCGACCTGGTCGATAAACCGGGCCAGGCCGGGGTCGTCGCCGAGCCGGAAGATCGTCACCTGCGCGCCGAGCCTTGCCATGTCGTCGAATCCCCGCACGGTGTGGGCGATGGTCCGCGGGTGCGGCGGGTAGTCGAAGAAAACCGCGGAGCCATCACCGTCGAAATCCTCCAGGTGCGCGGTCGGCTCGCCGTCGGTCACCACCAGCACGACGGGCTGCGCGTTGGGGTGCCGGCGCAGGTGGCGACCCGCGAGCGCCAGCGCATGATGCAGGTTGGTGCCCTGCTCGTAGACACCTTCCAGGCCGGTGAGCTCGGCGGCCGTCACGGTCCGGGCGTATCGGCCAAAGGCGATGATCTGCAAGGCATCCGAACGAAAACGGGTGCACACCAGGTGGTTGAGTGCGAGCGCCGTCTGCTTCATCGGCAGCCAGCGATTCTCCATCACCATCGAAAACGAGGTGTCCACCAACAACGCCACGGCGGCCTGCGTGCGCGTTTCGGTCTCGGAGACCTCGACGTCGTCGACGGTGATCCGGATGGGACCGACAGGATCTTTGACGGTCGCCGTCCCCGACTGCCGCAGCACCGCGTTCGTCAGCGTGCGGGAGATGTTCCACGGCTCGGTGTCACCGAATTGCCAGGGCCGGGTGGCACCGGTCAGCTCACCGGCGGCCCCGGCGCGCCGGTGATCCCGCTCGCCGCGGCGCCCGGAAAGCTGTTGCACCACATCGCGTAACGCCGTCTCGCCCAGCCTGCGCATCGCTTTGGGGGAGAGGCGCCACTGTCCGTCGGAACCGCGGTCCAGGAACCCCTGATTGACCAGCGCCCGTTCGAGTTCGGCGAGGGTGCGGGCATCGATGGCCGCCTGGTCGCCGAGTTGGCGTGCCAGCGCGTCGAGGTCGACGTCGTCCATGGTGGCGCCGGGATAGCTCTGCGACAGCTGCTCGGCCAGCTGCTCCAGCTCGGCGATGTCCGAGATCGCCTGCGTGCCCTCGCCCATGCCGAACGGGTTGTCTCCGGAGAATTGCTCGGACCCGGTCCAGTCTTCACCGGGCCGCGCCGCCTGCAGGTGCGCATCGAGGCGTCCCAATGCTTCCATCAACGCCGGTGACCCAAATGCCTGCTGCGCCAAGGCATCCAGCTCGGCGCGCTGATCGGGGCTCAGGCTGTTGCGGAAGCGCTGTGCCGCGGCCGCGCGCTTGGCCAGCGAGTCGAGCAGCTCCTCGACATTGCGCGGGTTCTCCGGGAAGAACTCGCCGTGCTTGTCCATGAATTCTTCGAAGTCCTGTTGCGAGTCCTGGCCGCGGGCGTGCTTGTCCAGCAGCTGGTTGAGGTCGTCCAGCATCTCGTTGACCCGCTGGCGATCCTCGTCGGTGGCGCCCTCCAGCGCCTGCTTCATGCCGGCGAAGCGTTGGTCCAGCATCTCGCGGCCGAGCAAATCCCTGATCTGCTCGTACTTTTCGCGGGCCTCGTCGCTGCGCCAGTCGTAGTCGGACAGCTCCTGCACGGCCTTCGCCGGCGAGGCGGGCAACGCGTCCAGTTGCAGCTCGCCGAAGCGGGCGTCGTCGTCCAGCGCGCGGGCCAACTCCTTGCGCTCGGCCAGCACGGCCTCGTCGAGCAGCTTCTTGATCTCTTGCAGGGTGCCGTCCAAGTTGTTGCGGCGCAACAGGTCCCGTCGCCGCTTGTTCGCCTCGGCCGCCAGCCGGTCGGCCCCGGGCATGTTCTTGGTGCCGCGGCGCAGCAACTCGGACAGCGCACGCCGTGGTGAGGTGCCGGCCATCACGTCCTGACCGATCTGTTCGAGCGCCTCGCGCAGATCCACCGGCGGCGCCAGCGGGTCGGGCCCGCCGGTGTAGGCCGAGTACCGCGACGAATGCCCCCTAGCCATAGACGGTTTGGCCCTCCCCGGACACCTTGTCGATCCGCTTCGCCAGATACAGCGCCTCCAGCGCCAGTTCCAGCGCCGCGGCGCGCTCGCCTTCGGATTCGGCGTGCAGCTTGGCCGCGATCTTGTCGACGACCGGCAGGTTCGGCACCGCGGCCAGCACGTCCTTGGCCGACACCCGTTCGCCCGTCGTGACCGCCGAACCGCCCTCGACCGCGGCCACCAAGGCGCCGACGTCGATTCCGCCGAGCACCCTGGCCGCGGTGTCGGCCGTCGCGCGCCGCAGCAGGTGCTCCAGCACGGCCTGTTCGCGGCCCTCTTCGCCGGACTCGAATTCCAGCTTGCCGCGCAGGACGTCGATCACCGTGTCCAGGTCGACCACCCGGGCCACCGGATCCGTCTCTCCCAGCACCGCGCCGCGGTGGCGGGCGGCGGCTGCGACGGTCTCAGCGGCGGCGATCGCGAACCGCGCCGACACCCCGGAGCGCTGATCGATCGAGTTGGACTCCCGCAGGTAGCGGGCGAACCGCGCGATCACCTGCATGAGGTAGTCGGGCACCTGGGCGCTCAGGTGGGCTTCCTGCGCGATCACGCCCACCTCGGCCTCGAGCTCCAGCGGGTAGTGGGTGCGGATTTCGGCGCCGAAGCGGTCTTTGAGCGGCGTGATGATGCGGCCCCGGTTGGTGTAGTCCTCCGGGTTGGCGCTGGCGACCACCAACACGTCCAGCGGCAGGCGCAGGGTGTAACCGCGGACCTGGATGTCGCGCTCCTCCATGACGTTGAGCATCGACACCTGGATGCGCTCGGCCAGGTCGGGCAGCTCGTTGACCGCGACGATGCCGCGGTGCGCGCGCGGGATCAGCCCGTAGGCGATGGTCTCGGGGTCACCAAGGCTGCGGCCCTCGGCGACCTTGATCGGGTCGACGTCACCGACCAGGTCGGCGACGCTGGTGTCGGGAGTGGCCAGCTTCTCGGTGTAGCGCTCGCTGCGGTGCTTCCACGCCACCGGCATGTCGTCGCCCAGCGTGGCGGCGCGGCGAATCGACTCCGGCGTGATCGGCCGGTACGGGTGCTCACCCAGTTCGGCCCCGTCGATCACTGGGGTCCACTCGTCGAGCAGCCCGGTCAGCGCGCGCAGCAGCCGGGTCTTGCCTTGGCCGCGTTCGCCCAGCAAAACGAAGTCGTGGCCCGCGATCAGCGCCCGCTCCAGCTGAGGCAACACGGTGTCCTCGAAACCCAGGATCCCGGGCCAGACGGCTTCACTATCCGCGCCGTCGGCGAGCCGCGTCAGCAGGTTTTCTCGGATTTCCTGTTTAACTCCCCGTTCGCGATGACCGGCGGCACGCAGTTCGCCGACGGTGCGGGGCAGGTTACTCGGTGATGGCACCACTCCACGCTACGCGTTGCCTCCAAGCCTCACGCGCCGAACGCTCAGTGAGCGAAGTGGCGGGCTCCGGTGAGGTACACGGTGACGCCGGCGTTGGCCGCTGCCGCGGTCACCTCGTCGTCGCGCACCGATCCGCCCGGATGCACCACCGCCTTCACCCCGGCGGCGGTCAGCGTCTCGAGCCCGTCGGGGAATGGGAAGAACGCATCGGAAGCCGCGACGGCGCCGCGGACCCGGTCGCCCCCGCGTTCGACGGCCAACCGGGCGGCGTCCACCCGGTTGACCTGGCCCATGCCCACGCCGATGGTCGCGCCGTCGGCCGCGATCACGATCGCGTTCGACTTGACCGCCCGGCAGGCGCGCCACGCAAAGACCAGGTCGGCCAGCGTGTTCGGGTCGGCCGGCGCTCCCGTCGCCAGCGTCCAGTTGGCCGGGTTATCGCCGTGCGCGTCGAGCTGGTCGCGCTGCTGGACCAGCAGCCCCCCGCTGATCGGGCGCAGCTCGGTGCCGCCGGCCAGCGGCTCGGAAGCCACCAGCACGCGGATGTTCTTCTTGCGCGTCAACGCGTCGACGGCGCCCGGCGCGTACGCGGGCGCGACGATCACCTCGGTGAAGATGGTGCTCACGTACTCCGCCATCTCGACGCTGACTTCGGTGTTGGCCGCGATCACCCCGCCGAAGGCGCTCAGCGGATCGCATTCGTGGGCCTTGCGGTGCGCGTCGGCGACCGAGACCGAGGAGATCGCGATGCCACAGGGGTTGGCGTGCTTGATGATCGCCACGCAGATCTCTTCGTGGTCGAAGGCGGCCCGCCAGGCCGCGTCCGCGTCGGTGAAGTTGTTGTAGGACATCTCTTTTCCGTGCAGCTGCTCGGCCTGCGCCAGGCCCGGCCACGCGCCGGGGTCGCTGTAGAGCGCCGCCTGCTGGTGCGGGTTCTCGCCGTAGCGCAGCGTCGCCGTGCGCCGCCAGCTGCCCGCCAACCACTGGGGAAAGTTCGTGGGCGGATGCTCGGGCGCCAGCGTCGACTCCATCCAGCCCGCCACCGCGATGTCGTAGTCGGCGGTGTGCTGAAACGCCAACGCGGCCAGCCTCTTCCGCTCGGCGAGGGTGAATCCGCCGCTGCGCACCGCGGCGAGCACGCCGTCATAGCCGAGCGGGTCGGTGACCACCGCCACGCTGGGGTGATTCTTCGCGGCCGCCCGGACCATCGATGGTCCACCGATGTCGATCTGTTCGACGCACTCGTCGATGCCCGCGCCGGAGTCGACCGTCTCGCTGAACGGATACAGGTTGACCACGACGAGCTCGAACGCCGCGATCCCGAGCTGTTCGAGCGCCGCTTGGTGCTCGGGTTTGCGCAGGTCGGCCAGCAGGCCGGCGTGCACCCGCGGGTGCAGCGTCTTGACCCGGCCATCGAGCACTTCGGGGAAGCCGGTCAATTCCTCGACGCGGGTAACCGGAATCCCTTTGTCCGCAATGGTCTTCGCGGTCGAGCCGGTCGACACGATCTCCACGCCCGCCGCGGCCAGTCCCTGGGCGAGTTCGATCAGCCCGGACTTGTCGTACACGCTGATCAACGCGCGGCGAATCGCCCTTCTTGACTCGTCGCTCATCCTATGGTCGCCTTTCGTCCGGTCCAGGTCACGCCGCGCGTCGCGATCGCGGCCACTACGTCCACCAACAGTCGCCGCTCGACGACCTTGATGCGTTCATGCAGGGTCTCTTCCGTGTCGCCGTCGAGCACCGGGATGGGCTCCTGGGCCAATATCGGCCCGGTGTCCATGCCGGCGTCTACCAGGTGCACCGTACAGCCGGTGACCTTCACACCGTAAGCCAGCGCGTCGGGGACGGCATGCGCCCCGGCGAACGCCGGCAGCAGCGCCGGATGCGTGTTGAGGGTGCGCCCGTAGAATCGTGAAAGGAATTGCGGCCCAAGTATTTTCATAAAACCAGCGGAGACGATGAGATCGGGCGAGTGGGCGGTGGTGGCTTCGGTGATGGCCGCGTCCCACGCCGCGCGGTCGGCGTAATCGCCGAGGCGAGCGGTGAACGTCGGCAGGGATGCCGCCGCCGCGACCTCGGTGGCCCGGCATTCGCGATCCACGCCGACGGCGACCACTCGCGCCGGGTAGTCACCTGCGGCCGCTTCGATCAGGGAGCCCAGCAGCGAACCGGTGCCCGAGGCGAGCACCACCACCCGCGCCGGCGCGCTCGGGGGCACGTGGAGCGGTTGGGGCACAACGGCGAGCCTAGTCGGGCGACGATGCGCGCCGGCACGGCACGCGGTGGGGCCCGACAACCCGATCTGGTCAGGCGACGATGCGTCGAGCCTGCGGCCAGCGCGAAATCGCCCGGCGTGTCCGCGCGCGCAGCGCAGGCTCGATCATGCCGGCGGCGGTTCGTCGTCGGCGGCGGGCTCCTCGGGGGCCATCTCGTCCTCGTCGACGGGGTCGCCGACCGACTGGTCGGCGGAGTCGCCGGCCGGCTCGTCGTGCGGCGCATCACCCGGTTCGTCTTCCGGCTCGCCTTCGGGCTCATCGAAGACCGCCGCAAAATCCGCCGGCTCCTCGGCCGCCGGGACGGGTGCGCGTCGCCTGGTCCGCCTGAGTCGCACGGGCCGGATCCCGCCGGTCATCACGACCGTGACGCCGCCGACGACCGCGAACCAGAAGAACACGCCGCCCAGCAAGGTCGCCTGGTCGACGCCGACATGGCCGAAATTGCCGAGCCGTCCGCTGCCGCCGTAGGCGAGCAGGGACATCGCCAACGCACCGACAACGGAGGCGACCAGCAGTTTGGCCATCGCCGGGAACAGCGGCAGCGCGCGCCGGGCGCATTGCTGCCCGACCGCTACGCCCGAGGACGCGCCGACGATGAGCAGCGCGACCCACACCGGCCCCAGCGGCGGGGTGGGGACCGCGGCCAGGATCGGCAGTGCCGGGATGTCACCGCCGAAGACGGTAAAGGAACTGAACGTCGCGAAGCCGAGGTGGGCGCTGGATCCGACGGCGACCGCCGACGTGCCGACGATGACGTTGGGCGCGTACAACACGGACAGCACGGTGAGGCTGAACTGGCCGAAGATCGAATCGGTGATCCCGTAGAGCTCCTGCATCGTCGACCAGTGCACGATCAGCGAGCCCGCGGTCACCAGCCCGGAGAGGCCGACCAACGCCAGCACACCGGCCACCGCGGCGCGCAGCGAGTCACCGAGCCAATTGGGCAGCGGGGACGCCGCCAGCGCCCGCCGCCCCACCCGGGACCAGACGCCGATCGCGGCGCCGATGGCGTGCACCACCAGCACGCTCGCGAACGCGCGCAGGGCGCTGGGCGTCTGCAGCTCGGTAATCACCGACGACGCGTCGTGGATGACCGCCAGCGCGATCGCCGTCAGCAACAGGGGGCCGCCCAGCGCCGAGGCGATCACCCAGCGGACCACCAGCCACGACGAAGACGCGGAGGTGGCCCGGGCGCTGCTGCGCGCGGTCCCCCACACCATCAGCAAGACGGGCAGCAGCGGCAGCACGCCCAGTTCGCGGCCACCGATCGAGATCGGCACCTGGTGCACCGCCAGCCACATGCTGGCGATGGCGCCCAACGCGCCGGTCATGTCGCTGTTGGCGATCAGCAGCTGCAGCAGGGTAACGGCGGCGACGACGCCCAACGCCACCACGGCCGGGCCGAATGCCACCCGGACAAGATCGCGCGCCTGGCGAGCGCTGGCTGCCCGGTCGTCCCCGCTTGCTGACACCCTTGTCACTCTTGGCGCACGTGCCCGACTACGCGCGAGGGCGCAGGCTTAGGAGGGCGCCGGCCCAGACGGTGATGACGGCGACTGTTGCTGTTCCTGACCGGGGGCCGACTGGCCGCCGGTGTGGCTCGCCTGGTCGGCCGGACCCGAACCGGCCTGGGACTCCGTGCCGCTCGCGGCGGAGGAGGGCGGCGGGCTGAAGCTGGGGAAGCCGGTGGGCGGCGTCGAGGGCCCGTGCTGCTGGGCGCCCGGCTGCGGCTGGGCGCCGAACCCACCGGTCGACGTGGGGATCGCCGCCTGCGTCGGGGCCTGGCTCTGCGGATAGCCGCCGTACTGCGAGCCATACGAGGAAGGCTGCGGTGTCTCCTGCTGGTGGGACTGGTGCCCGGCGTGCTGCTGGGCACCCGGCTGACCGTAGTACGACGGCTGCTGCTGCCCGTACTGACCGTACTGGCCGTACTGCCCGTACTGCCCGTATTGCGCGTACGGGTCGTACTTGGGCCGCGGCGCGGGCGCCGTGATGACCCCGGCGTCCAGCAGCAACGTGCCCACGGCGGCGAAGGCCTGAATAATGCTGCAACCGACCAACGGCCACATCGCCCACCCGATGCCGAATCCGGCGGGCGTGTTGACGGTCTCGGTGATGGCCAGCAGCGCGCCCAACACGGCGACCACCGCGACGATTCCCACATAACTCTTGGCCTTGGGCAGCAAGCCGATCGCCGCCAGCAGGGCGGCCAGCACCGCGACGATGACCGCGGTGCCGGCGTCACCGGCCCGTCCGCCGCCGGGGCCGAGGTCGGCGCCGATGACGAACGTCGGCCCGAAATTGAGCAAATAGACCGCGATCCCGAGGACCACGACCGCGATGTTCAACACCAGCGGAAGCTTGCTGTCGCCGTCGTCGGTCTTGGCGAAGGACGGTGTGGCGCCTGCGTAGGAGCCGCCGGGCTGCGCGGGTTGATATCCGGGACCACCGGGCGAATACGTCATGACTCCTCCTGTTGCTTCTTAGCGGCGCCACATTGCAGTGCGACGCTGTGCTTCCAGGCGCGCCCCAGCGGAACACCTTCCCCATGTTGCGTTGCGGCGCGATCGACCAACCACGCTAGCGCACCTTGGGGCGGCGGTGCCGGAGCCACCGGCCTGTCGGCGCGACCAGCGCCGACAGGCGCCGCTTGCCGAGCACAGGTAGAACACGTTCTAATCCTGTGCATGGATTACGGCCTCGTGCTTTTCACCAGTGACCGCGGCATTTCCCCGGCGACAGCGGCCAAGCTCGCCGACGACCACGGTTTCCAGACGTTCTACGTGCCCGAACACACCCACATCCCGGTCAAGCGCGAGGCCGCCCATCCCACGACCGGCGACGCGTCGCTGCCCGACGACCGCTACATGCGCACGCTAGACCCGTGGGTAAGTCTGGGCGCCGCATGCGCCGTCACGTCGCGGGTGCGCCTCTCGACGGCGGTGGCGCTGCCCGTCGAGCACGACCCGATCACGTTGGCGAAAAGCATTGCGACGCTTGACCACCTGTCGGGCGGCCGGGTGAGCCTCGGCGTCGGCTTCGGGTGGAACACCGACGAGCTGGCCGACCACGGGGTGCCGCCCGGGCGGCGCCGGACCATGTTGCGCGAGTACATCGAGGCGATGCGGGCCCTGTGGACGGACGAAGAAGCCGCCTACGACGGCGAGTTCGTCAAGTTCGGGCCCAGCTGGGCCTGGCCGAAGCCGGTGCAGTCACACATTCCGGTGCTCGTGGGCGCGGCCGGCAACGAGAAGAACTTCAAGTGGATCGCCCGCAGCGCCGACGGCTGGATCACCACCCCGCGCGACTTCGACATCGACGAACCGGTCAAGTTGCTGCAGGACACCTGGGCGGCGGCCGGCCGTGATGGGGCCCCGCAGATCGTCGCCCTGGATTTCAAGCCGATCCCCGAGAAGTTGGCGCGCTGGGCCGAGCTGGGGGTGACCGAGGTGCTGTTCGGGCTGCCGGACCGCCCCGAGGACGAGATCGCCGCCTACGTGGAGCGGTTGGCCGGCAAGCTGGCCGCCCTGGTCTAGCGCGAGCGGGTCAGTTGATGAAGCAGCGGTTGCCGTAGTCGAAGGAGCGCACCCGGACGGTGCGCCCCAGGGGGTCGCCGTCGATCAGCAGCGCGAGCAGTTCGTCGTCTTCGGTGGTCGAGAGGAACCGGCTGCCGTCGTCGAGCTTGCCGATGATGATGCCGGTCGGGCGTCCGTCGTCGCGCCGCACCGTATACGTCTCGACGGTCCCGCGACCGTCGGCGGACTCGGTCACGGCCTGGGTCGGCCAGTCGGCGACCCGGGCTTGCAGCTCCGCGTTGCGATCCGCCTTCCATTCCACCGGAGCGGTGGAGTAAACCCCCACCGAGTACTTGCTCAGGATGCCACCGTTGGCGCCGACGAGGCCGAATTGCCCTGGCATGCTTCGCATTTGGGCGACAGTCTCGGCAACCGCATGCATGGAGTAGTTGTTGCCCGCCCCGCCGAAGAACGGCAGCCCGCCGGTCAACGTCAGGCCCCGCGGGTCGTCGGGCGCAATTCCCAAGCCGTCGCAGATGTTGAACACCGGCACCGGAAAGCAGCTGTAGAGGTCGAAGGTGGCGACGTCGTCGACTCCGATGCCGGCCATGCCCAGCGCCTCGCGCACCGCCATGACGGCCGACGGGGAGTGCCCGAGATCCGGGCGCTCCAGCAGCGGCTGCTCCTCGAGGTCAACGTGGCCATGCAGGTACACCCAGTTCTCCTCGGGCACCCCCAAAGAACGGGCGGCCCCGACCGACATCAGCAGCGCGGCCGCGCCCTGGTTGACCTGGTCACGCGCCACCATCAGCCGCGGGTAGGGCTCCGCGATCATCCGGTTGGCCTCGGTCACGGTGATCAGTTCGTCGACGGTGCGCTCGACCGGCGCGGCGGCGAACGGATTGCTGGCGGCGATCTTGGTGAAGGGCGCGAACAGCTCGGCCATCGCCCGCCGATATTCCGACGGACCCAGCCCCGTTGAGGCCCGCCGGGCGTTTTCCAGCAGCCCGTATTGGATCGGCGCGCTGGTGAGCCCGTGAATGACCGTGTAGCGCGAGATGAGTTTCTCGATGCCGTGACCGCGGTCCTCCAGGTCGCCGTCGACGGTCTCCGTGAAGTCGGGCTTGCGTTCGGCCTTCGCGAAGTGCCGCAGCGTCGAGGTCGCGTCGGACCCGAAGATGAGCGCCACCTGCGACCGGCCGGCCGCGATCTCCGCGGCCAGCTCGCTGATCAAATGCTGCGGCCCCTGGCCCCCGACGATCTCGAGGATCGCGCGCGCGGGCTTGGCCCCCACCCGCTTGGCCACCGAGCGCGGGTAGTTGTTCGACCGGCCCAGCACGGCCGAGGCGACGGGCCCGGAGATCTCGAATTGCCTGACACCGGCCACGGTGTCGACGGCCGCGGCAGCCGACCCGACGTCGGCCCCACAGTCGGCCAAGGCGGCCGAGGCGGCGGCGGCGGCCAACTCGACGGGTGACATCGCCCGGTAAGCGGGGTCGTCGATGCGCTCGGCGGCCTGCCCGACACCGACGACGACGGGCGTGCGCTCGTCAAGATTCATAGCTCCACTATCTACCGCAGCGGAACTGCGGCCCGCCCACCGGGGTCCGTCACGCGGCGGCAACCGCTACAGCGCCTTGAGAATCTCCCGGGCCAGCGCCGCCGTCTCCGACGGGGTCTTGCCCACTTTGACGCCGGCCGCCTCCAGGGCTTCCTTCTTGGCGGCCGCGGTGCCCGACGAGCCGGACACGATGGCGCCGGCGTGGCCCATCGTCTTGCCCTCGGGGGCGGTGAATCCGGCGACATACCCGACGACCGGCTTGGAGACGTGGGCCCTGATGTAGTCGGCGGCGCGCTCCTCGGCGTCGCCGCCGATCTCGCCGATCATCACGATGACCTTGGTGTCGGGGTCCTTCTCGAAGGCCTCGATGGCGTCGATGTGGGTGGTGCCGATCACCGGGTCCCCACCGATGCCAATAGAGGTCGAGAAGCCGAAATCGCGCAGCTCGTACATCATTTGGTAGGTCAGCGTGCCGGACTTGGACACCAGCCCGACCGGTCCCGAGCCGGTGATGTTGGCGGGGGTGATGCCCACCAGCGCCTCGCCCGGGGTGATGATGCCGGGGCAGTTCGGCCCGATGATGCGGGTCTTGCCGCCCTTCTCGACGTTGTACGCCCACGCAAACGCGCTGTCCTGCACCGGGATTCCCTCGGTGATGACCACCAGCAGCGGGATCTCGGCGTCGAC
This sequence comes from Mycobacterium terramassiliense, assembly GCF_900157385.1. Classification (GTDB taxonomy): domain Bacteria; phylum Actinomycetota; class Actinomycetes; order Mycobacteriales; family Mycobacteriaceae; genus Mycobacterium; species Mycobacterium terramassiliense. The sequence continues at coordinate 1,564,212 of NZ_LT717701.1, read as the reverse complement.
GGCCTCGATGATGGCGTCCTTGGCGAACTTCGGCGGCACGAAGATGATCGACACGTCGGCGCCGGTCTTTTCCATCGCCTCGGCGACACCGCCGAACACCGGCAGCTTGACGATCCGCCCGCCCTTGTCCTCGTGCGTGACCGTGGTCCCCGCCTTGCGGGCGTTCACACCGCCCACGATCTGGGTGCCCGCCTTGAGCATTCGGGCCGTGTGCACGGTGGCCTCGCTGCCGGTGATGCCCTGGACGATGACCTTGTTGTCCTTATTCAGGAAGATCGACATTTTCAGAAGTCCTTTCTCAGGCGCTCGCCAGCTCGGCGGCCTTGTCGGCGGCCTCGTCCATCGTGGCCACCAGCGTCACCAGCGGGTGGTTGGCCTCGGTCAGGATGCGACGGCCCTCGTCGACGTTGTTGCCGTCGAGGCGCACCACCAGCGGCTTGTTGGCCTCGTCGCCGAGGATTTCCAGCGCCTTGACGATGCCGGTGGCCACCGCGTCGCAGGAGGTGATGCCGCCGAAGACGTTGACGAACACGCTCTTGACCTGTTGGTCGCCCAGGATCACGTCCAACCCGGCGGCCATCACCTCCGCCGAGGCGCCGCCGCCGATGTCCAGGAAGTTGGCCGGCTTGACTCCCCCGTGCTTCTCCCCCGCGTACGCGACGACGTCGAGGGTCGACATGACCAGGCCCGCGCCGTTGCCGATGATGCCGACGGCGCCGTCGAGCTTGACGTAGTTGAGGTGGTGTTCCTTGGCCTTGAGCTCCAGCGGATCGGTGGCCTCGCGGTCCTCGAACTCGGTGTGATCGGGGTGGCGGAAATCGGCGTTGGCGTCGAGCGTGACCTTGCCGTCCAGCGCCAGGATGCGGCCTGGGTCGTCCTCACCGAGTGAGGGCGTGCGCACCAGCGGGTTGACCTCGACCAGCGTCGCGTCCTCCGCGACGAAAAGCTCCCACAACTTGGAGATGGTGACCGCGGCGGCGTCGAGCACCTCGGCGGGCAGGTGACCCTGCTCGGCGATGGACCGGGCGGTCGCCTCGTCGACGCCCTTGACGGCGCTGACGGGGACCTTGGCGAGCCGGTCGGGCTTGGTGGCGGCGACTTCCTCGATCTCCATGCCGCCCTCGACCGAGCACATGGCCAGGTAGGTGCGGTTGGCGCGGTCGAGCAGGAAGGAGATGTAGTACTCCTCGGCGATGTCGCTGGCCTCGGCGACAAGCAGCTTCTTCACGACGTGGCCCTTGATGTCCAGGCCGAGGATGTTCTTGGCGTGCTGGTAGGCGTCTTCGGGTGTCGCGGCGTATTTGACGCCGCCGGCCTTACCGCGGCCGCCGACCTTGACCTGGGCCTTCACCATCACGGGGCGACCGATCTCCTCGGCGATGGCCCGGGCACCGTCGGCGGTGTCGGTCACCCGACCGGGCGTGCTCGGTACGTTGTGCTTGGCGAACAATTCTTTTGCTTGATACTCGAAAAGGTCCATGGGCTCACTGTCTTCGCTCGACTTGCTGCTAGGCCTGTACGTGGGCCCCGCGATGGGGGCAGCCGGAATCGGCGACTCGCACGGTGGCACTGTATCCACCCGTCGAACGCGTGCTACCGTCGCGTCCGCCGATGTGGCGCAGCTCACGGCATACCGGTACCCCGCAAAGGTGATGCGAATCACAATCTTGGCCGGGTTCTTGGCCCGAGGTTGCCAGCCCCGTCGGTTAGCGGATACCTTCCTAGGGTCCAGATAACGTTATGGTCACGATACGAGGACATTTCAGCTTGTCCCAGCACCGTTTGACTCGTCCTTCTGCCGAAACAACAGGCGTGGTGAGGGTAGGTCGCGCAGCAGGCGGCCGGTGGACGGAAGCTCACCGCAACGAGGTCACCGAAATCCTGCCCCTCGACGGGTTCGACTTCGACGACTGGGATTTCGTCGACGAGGCCGCCGATCTCGATGATCTGGACTTCAGCAACGACTCGGCCTTCGACAACGAAGCCCGCGTGCTGCTGGCTCCCGAGCTCGACGACCTGCACGACACGGACGATTTGGGCCCGCTGCTGCTGGCCGCTCCCGCGGCCGTGCCGGTCCCGGCACGGTTCCAGCCCCGTACCGCCGCCACCGAAGCGCGCCGTTCCAACTACTCGGACATCACCGACGTCATTCCCGTCATACGCCGCGGCGGGCAACACCGTAAGCAGCCGACCAGCGCGGCCCGGGGGCGCCTGCTGATCTCGGCGATGGCGGCCGGGGCCGCGGCCGCCGCGGCCCACACGGCGACCAGCCACGCCGATACGCCCAAGACGGAGGCCGTGCTGACCGCCAACGCGTCGGCCCTCACCGGCGGGGCGGGTAGCAACACGATCCGCGGCGCCCAGGTGATCGCTGTCCAGCCCGCGGCGAACGCCGCGGTGCACAACGAGGAGCTCGCCAAGGGCCTGGCCTTCGCCAACGATCGCGCTCAGCGCGAGGCCCGGCTGCAGCAGCCGCTCTATGTCATGCCGACCAAGGGCATCTTCACCTCCAACTTCGGGTACCGGTGGGGCGTGCTGCACGCGGGCATCGACCTCGCCAACTCGATCGGAACGCCGATCTATGCGGTGTCCGACGGCGTCGTCATCGACTCCGGCCCCGCCGCCGGCTATGGGGCGCTGGTCAAGCTCCGCCACGCCGACGGCACCGTCACGCTCTACGGGCACGTCAACACGACGCTGGTCAGCGTCGGCCAGCGCGTGATGGCCGGCGACCAGATCGCCACCATGGGCAACCGCGGCAATTCCACCGGGCCACACCTGCACTTTGAGGTGCTCCAGGGCGGCACCGAAAGGATCGACCCAGTCCCATGGCTTGCAAAGCGGGGTCTTAACGTCGGCAACTACGCTGGCTGAGGTGACCGCGCCCAACGACCCCGCTGCTCCTGCGCCCACACCGGAGGCCGCCGCACCACCCTCGGAATCGCAGACGCGGATCATCCGGCGGGCACCGACCGGGCCGATGCCCGTGGTCCCGGAGTCCCCAACGACGCAGCTTCCCCGGCAGTCGGCTCCCGATCAGGGCGCCACGTCCGCGGTCCGGCACGGGCTTGCGGCCCCGCCCGGCCACGAGCCGAGCGGGCGGACCGCCGTCGCCGCCAGCGCCGTCGCCATCGTCAGCGGATGGGCCACATCGGTGGTGGCCACCGACCTGATCGCGGGGTGGTGGCGGACCGACCGCCTCTTCTGCATCGCGGTCGCCTTCCTCGCGCTGGTGTTCGCGATCACCACGATCTCCGGGGTGATCATGCTGCTGCAGCATCGACCGCTTGGTCGTTACCTCATCGCGGCCGGCGCCGTGGTGGCGGTGCTGACCTACGGCGGCGTGTTCATCGCGGGCGCGCGCGTGGCGTGGATCGTCTACACCCTGTGGTTGCTGCCGGTCGCCAGCGTGGCGCTGGCGTTTCACCCGCAAACCAAACGCTGGCTGCACGCGTAGCGGGCTTCCTTACGCCGCTCGCGCCCTTTGCGCCGAACGTGTTCTGGCGGCGAAGAATTGGCGAAAATCTCGCCCTGACGTCACGTTCGGCGAGTCAGAGCTTGCTGACGGGGGCGTGGTTGTGCATCAGCTTCACCCGCCCCGAGCTGCCGAAGTCGATCAGCGACATGGCCGATTCACCGACCCCGGACACCTCCTCGACCCGGCCCAGCCCGTATTTGTCGTGAGTCACCCGGTCGCCGGGCTGCAGCACCAGCAGCGGGCGCTTGTTGGCCCCCGACCGGGTCGGCGACGGACGCGGCGCGCCGAACCGTCCGGCACCGCTCACCGGGGCACTGAACGACGACGGCGGCGGCGCGCTGCGCCGCCAGTCGATGAGCTCCTGCGGAATCTCCTGCAGGAAGCGCGATTCCGGGTTGAGCATCGGCTGCCCCCAGGAGGACCGCACGATGGCCCGGGAGACGTACAGTCGCTGGCGGGCCCGCGTGATGCCGACGTAGGCCAGCCGCCGCTCCTCGGACAGTTCGGTCGGGTCGTCCAGCGACCGCATGTGGGGGAACATCCCGTCCTCCCAGCCGGTGACGAACACCACCGGGAACTCCAGCCCCTTCGCCGTGTGCAGCGTCATCAGCGTGACCAAACCGGCTCCGTGCTCGGGGATTTCGTCGGCGTCGGCGACCAGCGACACCCGCTCCAGAAACGCCGCCAGGGCGCCGGTATCGGGCACATCCTCGTCCTCGGGAGCCTCCAGCGCGGCCGCATTGGCTTGGTCGATGCTGAATTCGTGTGCGACGCTGACCAATTCGTTCAGGTTGTCCAGCCTGGCCAGCTCCTGCGGATCGGTGGAGGACTCCAGCTCGCTGCGGTAGCCGCTGCGTTCGAGCACCAACTCGACCAATTCGCCGAGGTCGTCGTCGAGGTGGCCCCTCAGGTCGTCCAGCAGCTCGACGAAGCCCGCGATCGCCTTCTCCGCGCGGGTATTCAGCATCGGCACCCGGCCTTCGGCGGCTGCCACCAGCGCGTCGGCGAAGCTGGCGCCGGTGTTCTCGGCGTACACCGCCACGCACGCCTCGGCGCGATCCCCGATGCCCCGGCGCGGCGTGTTGAGGATGCGCCGCATGCTGACCGCGTCACCGGGATTGTCCAGCACCCGTAGGTAGGCGACGATGTCGCGGATCTCCTTGCGCTCGTAGAAGCGCACTCCCCCAACGACCTTGTAGGGGATGCCGGCGCGGATGAAGACCTCTTCCAGGGACCGCGACGAGTTGTTGGTGCGATAGAACACCGCCACGTCGTTGTAGGTGATCTCGCCCCGCTCGGCGAGCGCGTCGATCTCCTCGGCCACGAACCGGGCCTCGTCGTGCTCGTTGTCGGCGACGTAGCCGACGATCAGCTCGCCCGCGCCGGCGTCGGTCCACAGGCGCTTCTCACGGCGTCCCGTGTTGCGGGCGATCACCGAGTTGGCCGCCGACAGGATGTTCTGCGTGGAGCGGTAATTCTGTTCCAGCAGAATGGTTCTCGCGTCGGGATAGTCGCGCTCGAAGTCCTCGATGTTGCGGATGGTCGCGCCGCGGAACGCATAAATCGATTGATCGGCGTCACCGACCACGCACAATTCCGCCGGCGGCACGTCGCCCTCGGTGTCGGTGCCCACCAGTTCGCGCACCAGCACGTACTGGGCGTGGTTGGTGTCCTGGTATTCGTCGACCAGCACATGCCGGAACCGCCGGCGGTAATACTGCGCGATTTGGGGGAACGTCTGCAGCACCGCGACGGTCTCGCCGATCAGGTCGTCGAAGTCCAACGCGTTGGCCGCGCGCAGCCGCCGCTGGTATTCGCCGTAGACGGAGGCCACCGTCCGGCTCAACTCATCGGAGTCGTCCGACAGGTTGGCCACCGCCTCGCCGGGATCTATCAACTCGTTCTTCAGGTTGGAGATGGCGTTGGCCAGCAGGCGCGGCGAGTAGCGCTTGATGTCCAGCCCCATGTCGCGGCCGATCATCTGCAGCAGGCGTCGCGAATCGTCGGCGTCGTAGATCGAGAAGTTGGAATTGAGCCCCTCGATCAGCGATGCCTGGTTGCGCAGGATGCGCACGCAGGTCGAGTGGAACGTGGACACCCACATCGCGCGGGCGCGATTGCCCACCAGGCGCACCACGCGTTCGCGCATCTCCGCGGCGGCCTTGTTGGTGAACGTGATCGCCAGGATCTGTCCGACGCCGACGCCGCGCGCCGCGATCAGATAGGCGATGCGCCGCGTCAGGACCGCCGTCTTGCCCGAGCCCGCGCCCGCGACGATCAGCAGCGGCGAGCCCTCGTGCACCACCGCCTGGCGTTGTTGCGGGTTGAGCCCGTCGAGCAGCTCCTGTGCTTCGGAGGCGGACTTGGCATCGGAGTTACTGGTCGCGTGCACACTCATGTCGGTCCAAACTTACCGCCGACCGCCGACTACTTCGCCGGCCCGGCACTGGGGACCGACGCCCAATCATTTTTGCGTGGTCACGCCCCTTAGTGGCACACTCGGTGAGTGCTCAACGCGCGGCAACATCGGCAGCTCCCGACCCGGGAGTGGATCGGCCGATTTTTCTACGGGTACCGGCCAGCGGTGCCCGTGGTGTAGCTGCTTTCGCAGAGCCCCGTGGTCCGCTTCCGGATTCGGGGCTCGTCTCTTTTGTGAGGCCCGATAACGGATGAGACCAGACCCCCCACATCAAGAGAACGCGGAGTTAGCCGAAATGAACATCGAGACCGTCGAGTCCCCAGAGGCCACCGACATTGAGCAGTTGCGCCAAGAGATCGACCGATTGGACGCCGAGATCCTCGCCGCGGTAAAGCGGCGCGCCGAGGTGTCCCAGGCGATCGGCAAGGTGCGCATGGCGTCCGGCGGCACCCGGCTGGTGCACAGCCGCGAGATGAAGGTCATCGAACGCTACAGCGAGCTCGGTCCCGAGGGTAAGGACCTGGCGATGTTGCTGTTGCGGCTGGGCCGGGGCCGGCTCGGGCACTGACAGCCCCGCATCCCGGCCCGGCCCGGCGCTGTCCGACCGCATACGCATGGTGACGGCCCGCCGCGCCCGGCTACGCCGCGCTTGCGACCGTCACAGCATTAGCCACCGTGACGGCCCGCCGCGCCCGGCTACGCCGCGCTTGCGACCGTCACTAGGGTCGAATCATGACCTCCGTGCACACCATCCCCGACATCACCGCCACCCCGGCGTGGGACGCCCTGCGCAGTCATCACGAACAAATCGGCGATACCCATCTACGCAAGTTCTTCGACGACGATCCCGACCGCGGCCGCGAGCTGACCGTCACGGTCGGCGACCTCTACATCGACTACAGCAAACACCGCGTCACCCGAGAGACGCTGCGGCTGCTGATCGACTTGGCCCGGACGGCTAACCTCGAAGAGCGGCGCGACCAGATGTTCTCCGGCGTGCACATCAACACCTCTGAGGACCGCGCCGTGTTGCACACCGCGCTACGGCTGCCCCGGGACGCCGAGCTAACCGTCGACGGCCAGAACGTCGTCGAGGACGTGCACGCCGTGCTGGATGCGATGGGAGAGTTCACCGACCGGTTACGCAGCGGTGAATGGGTCGGGGCCACCGGGAAAAGAATCAGCACCGTGGTCAACATCGGCATCGGGGGGTCGGACCTCGGACCGGTCATGGTGTACCAGGCGCTGCGCCACTACGCCGACGCGGGAATATCGGCACGCTTCGTCTCCAACGTCGACCCCGCCGATCTGATCGCGAAGCTGGCCGACTTGGACCCGGCCACAACGCTTTTCATCGTGGCGTCGAAGACCTTCTCCACGCTGGAGACGCTGACCAACGCGACCGCCGCGCGCCGCTGGTTGACCGACGCGCTCGGGGACTCCGCGGTGGCCAAGCATTTCGTCGCCGTCTCCACCAACAAACGCCTGGTCGACGACTTCGGCATCAACACCGACAACATGTTCGGGTTCTGGGATTGGGTGGGCGGGCGTTACTCGGTCGATTCGGCGATCGGCCTGTCGGTGATGGCCGCCGTCGGCAAGGAAGCATTCGCCGACTTTCTGTCCGGATTCCACATCGTTGACCGGCATTTCAAGACGGCCCCGCTGGAGTCCAACGCGCCCGTCCTGCTCGGCCTGATCGGGCTGTGGTACTCCAACTTCATGGGCGCGCAATCGCGCGCGGTGCTGCCGTATTCGAACGACCTGTCCCGCTTTGCGGCGTACCTGCAACAGCTGACTATGGAATCCAACGGCAAGTCGACGCGCGCCGACGGCACACCCGTCACCACCGACACGGGCGAAATCTTTTGGGGCGAACCGGGAACCAATGGCCAGCACGCCTTCTACCAACTGCTGCATCAGGGCACCCGGCTGGTGCCGGCCGATTTCATCGGCTTCAGCCAACCCCTCGACGACCTCGCCACCGCCGACGGCACCGGCAGCATGCACGACCTGCTGATGAGCAACTTCTTCGCCCAGACGCAGGTGCTGGCGTTCGGCAAGACGGCCGAGGAGATCGCCGCCGAGGGCACGCCCGCCCACGTCGTACCGCACAAGGTGATGCCGGGCAACCGGCCGTCCACCTCGATCCTGGCCGACCGGCTCACGCCGTCGGTGCTGGGCCAGCTGATCGCGCTCTACGAGCACCAGGTCTTCACCGAGGGCGTGATCTGGGGCATCGACTCCTTCGACCAGTGGGGCGTGGAACTGGGCAAAACGCAAGCCAAGGCGCTGCTGCCGGTGATCACCGCCGACTCCTCGCCCGCGCCACAGTCGGACAGCTCGACCGACGCGCTGGTGCGTCGCTACCGCACCGAAAGAGGGCGCACCAGCTGACGTTTCACGGCGACCCTCAGCCGGTCGGAACCACGGGTTCGGAGCCGAATCGCCGCACAAACGTGCGCAAGCGCTCCACGGTCGCGGTCTGCGGATCACTGAGGTGCAGCCGCAGCAACTCGCGACCGGCGGCGTGCAGGACTCGGGCGGTGTATTCGGGATCGTGCAGCTGCTGATTGGTGCGCAGTAGCTCACGGACGAAGAAGTCAATGACGGCCGCCTCCGATTGAGCCAGGCGGGCATACAACTCCGGCGGAGCGCCCTGCGGCGGGAACAGGAACAACCGCCACGTCGCCGGGTGGGCATCGACGGCCGCCAGCACGCCGTCGAAGGCGAGCACCAGCGACTGATCTTGCGCGGCGGCATCCAAACCCGAGATCGCTTCGGCGAACTGCGCACCCGCCCGGGCCGCCTCCCGGTCGATCAGTTCGACGAACAGTCCCGCCAAGTCGCCGAACTTCTGATAGATCAACGACCGATTGATGCCGGCCTGCTCCGCGATGCGGTTCGGTGTTGCCGCGTGGAACCCGTCGGCGTCGACGATCGCGTGCGTGACGTCGAGGATCTGCTCGCGCCGGCCCTCGGCGGTCATGCGGCGCTTGGCGCCCGACGACATCGACGGCAATGACGTGGTCACGCTTGACAGCATAACTAACACCTTGTGAGTATTACTCACGAACTGTTAGTTACCGGGAGGCAGCTTGTCATGTCCAGGGCCACGTACTACCCCGAACTCGCCCAACGTGTCCGCAGTCAGCGCGAGTTGCAGCCCGATCTCTACGGGGACTTCGACTTCGACCGGGCGCCGGATCGGCTGGCCACCGAGCCGGACGTCGACTCCGCCCTGCCGACCTGGGTCGCCGACCGCGCGCCGATCCTGGAAGACGACCGCGTCCTCGAATTGATCAGCACGGCCACCCTGCTCGGCGACGTCGTCGCCGATCCCTACGCGGCGCTGATGGCCACACACAGCGTCACGCAGCTGATCGACATGCTCACCAGGGCCTGCCGGCACGGAATCGAGGCCGTGCCCGAGGCACCCCCCGAACTCGTCGCGTTCATCGCGGCGATGGAGGCCACCCCGGAGTGGATCGATTTCGACCTGGTGCGTGAGGGCGCTCGCCAAGAGCGGATTCCCGCGGCGCTGCTGGTCCCTTTCATCACCCGGGGAGCCTTCATCGCGACCTTCACCAACACCTACGCCGCGCTGCCGATGGCTCTGACCGGCGCGCTCTCGGGCAAGCGGGCCGCCCGGCGCGTCAACGAAACGGCCAGTTTCTTCGCCGTCACGACGCTGCCCGGGGCGCTGGACCGGTACGGCCCGGGGTTTGAGGCCGCCGCCATGGTGCGGCTGATGCACTCGATGGTCCGCTACAACGCTTTGAAGAAATCGGACAAATGGGACACGGCCGTCTACGGCATGCCGGTGCCACAGGTTGACCAGATGCCCGCGGGAATGATCGGCCAGTACCTGTTGGCTCGCAAGGCGCGCCAACAGGGGCGGACGGAGTTCACCAAAGAAGAGCGTGCCGTCATCGAATTCGCCAGGTATCGCTGCTTTCTGCTCGGCCTGCCCGAGGAACTGCTGCCCGCGGAACCCGCCGACATCATCCATGTCATGCACGCGCGCTCGGCACTGCTGCGACACGGGTTCGACAGCATCTGTGCCGAACTCGTCCGCGGCACCATGGCGGCCTATCTGCGCCCCGACACCACCCTGTTCGACCGGTGCGCCGAAGCGGTCGAAAAGAGTTTCAGCAAGCTCACTTTCGTCCGCACTTTCTGCGGTGGTGACCGCGACGTGGCCGAGGCCATGGGCGTCTCGCTCGGCTCGACGGACCTCTTGCGGGTAGCCCTCACCGCGCCCTTCATCATCGGGCGCTTCACCGCGGTCAGCCACGCCAGCCGCATCCCGGTGCTCAGGGACGTCACCGACGCGTATGTCATCGCGCTGCTGAAGCTCCGGCTAGCGACCTACGGCAAACCCGAATTCACCACCGACTCAGCGCATTACACACCGGTCCCCCACTGACTCTTCTCGCTAGGCGAACAGCTTCGTCAGCCGGGGCGGCAGGACCCGCAAGAGCTGCACCAGCGGCGCCCAGGGCCACCAGGGCACCACCGCCCGGCCCGGCTCGCGCTCGATCGCGGCAACGAGCGCCTTGACGCCAGTCTCGTTGTCCACCATCAACATTGTGCTGGAGGATTTGGCGGTCATCTCCGACTCGATATAGCCCGGCTCGATCACCGAAACCTTGATCGGGCCGCTGGGGTATTCGGCGCGCAGCGATTCGCCCAGGGAGGTCAACCCGGCCTTGCTCGCGCAGTAGGCCGCCTTGACGCCCGGCACACCCTTGTTACCGAGCACCGACGAGATGAGCACCAGGTGGCCCGAACTGGGGGCACCTCCCGCTTGCGGGGGACTCTTGGCGAACATCTCCAGCGCCGCTTCGATCTGTACGAGTGCGGCCACCAGGTTGGTCTCGATGGTCGCCTTGTTCGCCCAGAGCTTGCCGGAGCCGAGCTTGGCGCCCTTGCCGATCCCGGCGTTGACGACGACGCGGTCGATGCCGCCCAGTTCGTCGTTGAGCTCGGCGAACACCTTCGGCACCTGCTCGTGGTCGTTGACGTCCAACGCGGCGACGGCGACTTTGATGCCCGGATACCTTTGCGTCAGTTCGGCTTTCAGCTCATCGAGCCGCTCGGTGCGACGGGCGCACAACCCCAGGTCGCGGCCCTTGGCGGCGAAGGATCGCGCCATCCCGGCACCCAGGCCGGAACTCGCGCCAGTGATGAGAATCTTCTGACGAGTCACCCCGGCAGCATAGCTAGTGCCCGCCCAACGTCGAGTTGTTGGGCTCGATAGGCGGTTTTCCGCACAACAAGTCGACGCTCGACCGCTATTCGAGCAGCGACCGGGGGTGGGCGCTACTTGAGCAGCCGCGACAAGCGCCGGTCGGCCAGCACCTTGCCACCGGTCTGGCACGTCGGGCAATACTGAAAAGACTTGTCCGCGAACGACACTTCGCGCACGGTGTCCCCGCACACCGGGCAGGGCAGGCCGGTGCGGGCATGAACCCGTAATCCGGAGCGCTTCTCCCCCTTGAGCGTCGCGGCCCCCTGGCCGACGGAGCGGCTCACCGCGTCGGTCAGCACCGAGATCATCGCGTCGTGCAGGGCGGTCAGCTGTCCGTCGGACAGCTTGCCCGCGGTCGCGAACGGCGAGATCTTTGCGACGTGCAGGATTTCGTCGCTGTAGGCGTTGCCGATGCCGGCGATCACCTTCTGGTCGGTGATGACGGTCTTGATCCGGCCCGTGTTACCGGCCAGCACCCCGGCCAGGTCCTCGGGTCCGAGCTCCAGCGCGTCGGGGCCGAGGGCCGCGATGCCGGGCACCACCTTCGGGTCGTCAACGAGCCACACCGCCAGCCGCTTCTGGGTGCCCGCCTCGGTGAGGTCAAAGCCGGGCGCCTCGCCCGGGGTGCCCAGGTGCACGCGCAACGCGATCGGCCCCTTGCCGGGTCGCAGCGGCGCCGCGGCCAGCTTGTCGGACCACCGCAGCCAGCCCGCGCGCGACAGGTGGGCGATCAGGAACAGCTGCCCGGCCTGCAATCCCAGGTACTTGCCCCACCGCTGGGCGCCCGTCACGGGCTGGCCGTGCAGCGCGGTCGTCGGCGGGTCGAAGGTCTTGAGCACCGACAGCGCGCCGACGTCGACGCGACCGATCGTCGAACCGACGGCGCGGCGCCGCAGATGGTCGACCAGCGCTTCGACCTCGGGCAGTTCGGGCACGCCCTTCAGTCTGCCGGTCTGAGCAAATAGGTGTCCATGATCCAGCCGTGCCGGGCGCGGGCGTCGGCCCGCAGCGCCGCGATGCGCGGCCCGACCTCGCCGACGGTGCCGGCCACCAGCAGCTCGTCGGTGGTGCCCAGGTAGGCGCCCCACCAGATCTTCGTGTCGGGCGGGCACGCCTGAAACGAACAGTCCCCGTCCAGCATCACGACCGCCGAGCCCGCCAACCCATGCTCGCGCAGCCGCCTGCCGGTGGTGATCAGGACCGGCTCGCCCACCTCGTTGAGCGGGATGCGGTGCCGGGCCGTGAGCGCCTGCACCGCGGTGATACCGGGAATGACATCGAGGGTGAATTCGACCTCGGCCGCGACGGCATCCAGGATCCGCAGGGTGCTGTCGTAGAGCGACGGGTCGCCCCAGGCCAGGAAGGCACCCACGCCGTCGGCGCCGAGCTCGGTGGCGATGGCCGACGCCCACACCCGTGCCCGCGCGGCGTGCCAGTCCGAGACCCCCTCGCGGTAGTCGGGCCCGGTCGAGCGTTTCGGGTCCGGCAACTCCACGAAGCGGTACCCGGGCTCCCGGATGAACCGCGCGCAGACCTCTCGCCGCAGGGCCACCAGGTCGCTTTTGGCTTCCCCCTTGTCCATCGCAAAGAAGACCTGGGTGTCATTCAGGGCCTCGATCGCCTGGACCGTCACGTAGTCGGGATCGCCCGCACCGATGCCGATCACGTGAATATGCCGACCCAAGAAACCCTCCTTATTGGTTAAATCAGAGTGCCGAATCGAGACCTCGAGGGCCTAGCCGGGACTCCAAGTACCCAGTACCATGGGTACCGTCTGAAGCACCCAATGAAGGGACGCCAGCGCCATGACCACGGTGGTGAAGCCAAGTGGCCCAAGTCGTGAGGAGTTCTCGGACCGTTTGCTGAAAGGCTCGGTCAAGAAGTCCTACGAGCCCGTCGTCGACATCGATTGGGACGCGCCGCTGGATCCGGACAAGTTCTATCTGCCGCCGCGGCTGGTGTCGTTGTACAACACGCCGATGTGGGACGAGATGACCCGCGAACAACAGATCGATCTGTCGCGCCAGGAACTGGTCAACACGCTGTCCGCAGGGATCTGGTTCGAGAACATGCTCAACCAGTCGTTGTTGCGGACCATCCTGCACGAGGACCCCACCAGCTCCTCGACGCATTACAAGCTGACCGAGCTGGGCGACGAGACCCGCCACATGGTCATGTTCGGCAAGGCGATCGAGCGCATCGGCGCCAAGCCGGTGCGCCCGCGGCTTTTTCACCGTTGGATCATCAATGCCCTGCCGCTCGCGTTCCAGCGCGGCTCGATGCTGTGGATGGCCGCGCTCATCGGTGAGGAGATCTTCGACTCGCTGCAGCGGCAGATGATGGACGACCCGGAATTGCAGCCAATCATCCAGCGCCTCATGCGGATTCACGTCACCGAGGAGGCGCGCCACATTCAGTTCGCCCGGGACGGGGCCCGCAAGCGCGTCACCGAAATGCCCCGGCTCAACCGATGGTTCATGGCCAATATCAACGGGCTGGGCGGCTACTTCTTCAACTACCTGTTCAGCAATCCGATCCCCTACGCGCGGGTGGGTCTGGACGCGAAGCGGGCCCGACGGACCGCCCGCACCAGCCCGCACCGCCGCGAGATGCAGGTTGGCGGCTTCGCTCCGCTGGCGGCGTTCCTCACCGAGGTGGGCCTGCTGGGTCCCATCGCGCGTCGCGGCTGGAAGCGCAGCAGGTTCCTGTGACCCGGCCGCCGGTCGTCGTCCTCGGCGCGGGCGACGGCGGCCGCGCCGCGCGTGAGGCGCTGCGGGCGGCGGGCGTCGCCGACGTCGTGCCGCTCGACCGCGAGGTCCTCGGCGCACGATTCGACGACGGCACCGACACCTGGCTGCTCGCGACATCCGAGGGGGAGACGACGCGGGCCGGCATCGTCATCGCCGCGGACCGACCGGTGCAGGTCCCGTGGTTGCCCGACATTCCGGGGCGCGACGGCTTCCTCGGCGAATCGTTCCACGCGGCGCAGTGGCCACCCGGCTTCGACCCGGCCGGTAAGCGCGTCGCGGTCGTCGGCGCCGACGGCACCGCCGGCCACTACCTGCCGCGGCTGACCGCGTCGGCCGCCGCCGTCACCGTCTTTGCGCACCCGCCGCGCCGGATCGTCGACGAGTTGCCGCTCCCTGCCACCCGCGTCAAGCGGTGGCTGAGCCGCCGCGTCCGGCCGGCGGCCACGGCACAGCCGCGGCCCGCGCTGGTGAGATCGACCATCAGCGCCGTCACCGCATCGGGCATCCACACCGCCGACGGGGTCGAACACGGCGTCGACGCCATCGTCTACGGCACCGGGTTCGCCGTCCCCGATCGCGCGGAACAGACGAAGCTGCTCGGCGCGGGCGGCGTGAGCGCCGCCGAGCTCTGGGCCGACGGCGCGGAGCCCTATTTCGGGGTCGCCGTTCACGGGCTGCCCAACTACTTCTTCATCGACGGCCCCGACGTCGACGCACAAGCGCGCTACATCGCCGAGTGCGTCGGCCTCCTGCAACACACCGAGGCCACCCGCATCGAAGTGCGGCGCAGTAGCTACCAGGTATTCAACGAGCGCGCCTACCTGCGCCCCGCCCAGCCCCAACCCGTGGCGTCGGCCTTCGACCTGACCGCCGGCGCCGGCGCCGGCGATGCGAGCTATGAAGGCGCGGCGACGCTGACGATCGCCGGCGCCGAGCAGCCGGTACGCGTGCGGCTCACGGGCCATCTGGACCCGATCGACGGCCATTACCACTGGCAAGGCACGGTTTTCGGCGCCGCGGCGCTCAACGAGACAAGGACCGCGACGCTGACGGTCGGCGAGCGCAGCGCGGCCGCGCGCATCGTCGAGCAAACGCCGTGGGGCACGCATACGGTCGCCGGTGTCGGCGCCCCGCCGTACGCCCTCAGCTAGCACCCAAGGGAGCCGGCACCGTTTGCTGCGCCCTCGCGCCACCAAGGGGTTTGCCGACGGCGGCGTACGGGTAACCCTCCTAGTCTAATTTTCGTCTCAATGGGGGGCTGGCCACGCGGGTGGAGCGGCTTGGTCCGGTGCGTGGGCGTGTGTGCCGTCGAGGGGGGCGAGTTCTCCAGCAGCTAGCCGGGAATTCGAGGAGCGGGGATATGGCAGGGCGAGGCCCAATTGCGACATTGCGTCCGTCTTCTTTTCAGTTCGGATTCCGTGCGCCTAAATTGCTATGCAGACACGCACACCGGCGTGAAACTGTCTCGCAGGTCGAGATTGGCGAGGATGAAGCCCTGAACGGAAAGGGGTGGCTGCGTTGGGCGCGCTAGCTGAGTCCCCGAGTTCGCTCGCCGTGGCGACGCGAACCGACGAGTCAGTCGTCATCCTCACCGTCGAGGGTCAGCTCGACGCCAGCAGCTCCGCGGCGCTTCGCGACATGATCATGAAGACCACGCTCGACGAGCCGTCGGCCGTCATCGTCAATGTCTCCAAACTTCAGGTGCCCGCGGAATCGACGTGGTCGAGCTTCATCGGTGTGCGCTGGCAGGTTCACACCCGGCCCGAGGTTCCGATCGTGCTCATCTGCGCCGATCGCGCCGCCCGCGAGGCGATCACCCGCAGCGGCGTGGCCCGCTTCATGCCGGTGTACGCGACCGAAAAGTCCGCGATGAAGGCGCTCGACCGGCTCACCAGCCGCACCGTGCACCATGCCGACGCCGAGTTGCCCGCCAACCTGACCAGTCTGCGCGAATCGCGCCGGCTGGTCCGCGAGTGGCTTACCGCCTGGTCGCAGTCCGCGCTCATCCCGGTCGCCTTGGTGGTCGTCAACGTGTTCGTCGAGAACGTGCTGGAACACACCGGAAGCGTCCCGATGATGCGGCTCGAGGCCGACGGCACGACCGCGACCATCGCGGTGTCCGACTCCAGCAGCACGCCCGCGCTGCGGCTGCCGTCGCCGGACAAGGGCATCGACGTCTCCGGGCTGGCGATCGTCGACGCCTTGTCACGCGCCTGGGGCAGCACGCCCACGTCGTCCGGGAAGACGGTGTGGGCGGTCATCGGGCCCGAGAATCAGCTCTGACGTGGCCCCCGCTGCGGACCAAACTAGAACACGTTCTAATCTGGTGTGACGGTCCCTCGAGGAAGGCAGATGACGTGCGGTTCACCTACGCAGAGGCGATGACTGACTTTCGCTATTACATTCCGCTGGCCAAGGCGGCCGAGGCGGCCGGCTACCACGCCATGACGATCGCCGACAGCATCGCCTACCCCTTCGAGTCCGATTCGAAGTACCCGTACACGCCCGACGGAAATCGCGAGTTCCTGGACGGCAAGGAGTTCATCGAAACCTTCGTGCTGACATCCGCGTTGGGTGCGGTGACCTCGACGCTGCGGTTCAACTTCTTCGTCCTCAAGCTGCCGATCCGGCCCCCGGCGCTGGTGGCCAAGCAGATCGGTTCCCTGGCCGCGATGACCGACAACCGAGTCGGATTCGGCGTGGGGACCAGCCCGTGGCCCGAAGACTACGAGCTGCTCGGAGTCCCATTTGCCAAGCGCGGCAAGCGGATGGACGAATGCATCGAAATCATCCAGGGCCTCACCACGGGCGACTACTTCGAATTTCACGGCGAGTTCTATGACATCCCGAAGACCAAGATGACCCCGGCTCCGACCAAGCCCATCCCCATCCTGATCGGTGGGCACGCCGACGCCGCGCTGCGCCGCGCGGCCCGTTTGGACGGCTGGATGCACGGCGGGGGTGACCCGGCGGAGCTCGACGGGCTGATCGCCAAGCTCAAGCGGTTCCGCGAGGAAGAGGGCAAAACCGGGCCGTTCGAGATTCACGTCATCTCGGTGGACGGCTTCAAGGTGGACGGCGTCAAGCGCCTCGAGGACAAGGGCGTCACCGACGTGATCGTCGGCTTCCGCATTCCTTACATCATGGGCAAGGACGACGAACCGCTGGACAACAAGATCCGCAATCTGGAGATGTTCGCCGAGAACGTGATCGCGAAAGTCTAACGCGGCGGTCGCAAGCGCGGCGAAGCCGGGCGAAGCGGGCCTCCGCCATCAACCGCCGTCACAGTGGATCCCACTTGGGCTGCCGCTTTTCCATATGCGCACTGGCCGCCTCGGCCGGATTGTTGGTGAAACCGGTGAGGATCTGGGTGCGGTTCTCCAGCTCGATGGCGTGGCGCAGGCTCGGCGCGTCCAGAGCCGCGTTGAGCCCAATCTTGGTCTGCCACACGCCATACGCGTTGTTCTCGGCGATCTCGCGGGCTTTGCGCAGCGCCGCCGGCATCAGCTCGTCGGCCGCCACCACCTCGTGCACCAGCTTGATGCGATAGGCCTCGGCGGCGTCGATGATGCGGCCGGTGAGCATGAGCTCGCGCGCGACGCCCGCCCCGACGATCTTGGGCAGCAGGTAACTGGTGCCCATGTCCATCGACGAGAAGCCCGCCTTGATGAACACCGACCCGAACCGGGCCTGTTCGGATGCGACGCGGATGTCGCTGACGAGCGTGAAGGCCAGCCCGCCACCGACCGCGACGCCGTTGACCGCCGCGATCACCGGGATGGGCAGCTCATAGATCCGGGTGAATAAGTCGGCCAGGCGAACCTGGCTATCGTAGTTGACCTTGAACCCCGGGGTGGTGGGTTTGGGCTTGGTCCAGGCTTCGCCCGTGCCGCTCAGGTCGGCCCCGGCGCAAAAGCCCCGGCCGGCACCGGTCAGGATCGCGACCCGGTAGTCGCCCCCGCCGAGCTCATCCAGGGCGTCGTCCACGCCGTCGATCAGCGCTCCGTCGATCGCGTTCAGCCGCTCGGGCCGGTTCAGCGTGATGCGGGCGATGTTGTCCTCGAAAGTTTCGAATTCCACTGCGGGCATAACCAAACCGTAGGGGACATGGGTTTTTACCGAGGAGGCATACCGTGGTTTCGCCGCCTAACGAAGGAGAAGCCATGGCACGAACCGAGGGTGACACCTGGGACCTGGCCAACAGCGTCGGGGCCACGGCCACCATGGTCGCCGCCGCGCGAGCGGCCGCGACCCGGAGGCCGCAGCCGGTGATCACCGACGAGTACGCCGAGCCGCTGGTCCGCGCCGTCGGGCTGGACGTGTTCACCAAGTTGGCCAGCGGCGAGCTCGATTCGGACGAGCTCGAGACGGGCGTCGGATTTCCCCGCATCGTCGACACATTCGCCGCCCGCGCCCGCTTCTATGACGACTACTTCGCCGCCGCCGGCAAGGAGGGGGTGCGCCAGATCGTGATCGTGGCGTCCGGGTTGGACGCCCGCCCGTATCGACTCGCGTGGCCGGCCGGGACGACGGTGTATGAGATCGATCAGCCCGAGGTGATCGCGTTCAAGACCGCGACGCTCGCGGAGGTCGGCGCCGCCCCGACCGCCGAGCTCCGCACGATCGGCATCGATCTGCGGGACGATTGGCCCGCGGCGCTGCAGGAGGCCGGCTTCGACCCTGCGCGGCCCACGGCGTGGTTGGCCGAGGGCGTGCTCATCGGTTTTCTCCCGCCGGAGGCAGAAATTCGCTTGCTGGACGCGATCACCCCGCTGTCCGCGGAGGGCAGCCGATTCGCCGCCGACTTCGGGTCGCTCAACGACGGTTCGGAGCAATCGCAGGAGCAGGCGCGGCGGACGGCCGAGGGCTGGCGACGGCACGGCCTCGACATGGACATCGCCGCCCTGACCTACCCGGGCGAGCACACCGACGTCGCCGCTCATCTGCGCGCCGACGGCTGGGACACCACCACATTCGTGCTCACCGACCTGTTCGCCGCGGCCGGCCTGCCGGGACTCGACGAGACCGAGCAGCAGGGCCCGGCGGCGACGATCAGTTTCGTGCGGGCGATCCGGGCCTAGCCGCGAAAGTGCAAGCGCCGACGGCGGTTCTCGGGAAACGTGTTGCCGGTTGCACTCTCGCGGTCACCCGGACCGCCTGGCGAGCCACTCCGCCTGCATGACCAGCAGCGCCATGACCTCCAATGGTGGTGTGCCGGGGTCGAGTTCGCGGTAGCGCTGGTAGACGTTGACGACGACCCGCTCGGCGTCCAGCCACGTCGCGTACTCGCCGAGCTCGATGGTGTCCGCGGCCTCGGCCCACGACAGCCCCCTGCGGTGAGCGTCCTCGGCGTGCGCGGCGACATGGGCGAGGTAGCCACGGACGGCGCGGATCCCATCGGGATCGGTGACGGGGCCGTGGCCTGGCACCACGATCGGCGCGTCCAGAGCGATCATCACGTCGCAGGCCCTGATCCAGTTGGCGATCGGCCCGGCCCACACGATCGGGGTGCAGCCGATGAAGAGCAGGTCGCCGCCGAACAACACCCCCGCGTCGGGCACGTGCACCACCGAGTCCGCGGCGGTGTGCGCCGGACCCAGGTTGAGCATGTCGACCCGCCGGCCGCCGACGTCGATCGTGAGCTCGTAGTCGAACGTCTGGTCGGCGTTGCGCAGCGTGATGCCGCCGAATTCGAAGTGCCCGAACCGATCCCGCGCGTACGGGGTCGCGACCGGACCGAGGTTGGCGGTCTGCACCATGGCCAGCATCTCGGGCGCCATCCCGTGCGCGATCTCCTCGGCGGTGCCCCGGGCGGCGAGGATGCGCACCGACGCGTCGAGCAGTTGGTTGCCGTGGGTGTGGTCGCCGTTGGAGTGGGTGATCAAAGCGTCGGTGATGGGCGCGGCCTCGGTGATGGGCCTCATCGCGTCGAGCATCTCGCGGGTCAGCGCCAAGTCGAACAGCGTGTCGACGAGCAGCGACGCGCCGTCGCCGGCCACCAGCCCGGCGTTGCTCCACCCGTAGCCCCCGTCGGGCAGCGTCCATGCCCACACCCGGTCGGCGACCTTGTGCAGGCCACGGGTGTACGGGACCTTCGCGGGAGCGTGGTTGACCCGCGCGGGGGCGGGTGCGGCGTCCGGGTTCGGCCGGGCGGGCAGCGGGTGCGGCGCGCGCCTGGAGCGCACGGTCTGCCGCGTCTCCCCCAGGCCCTCGACGCGCAGCGTGACGACGTCGCCGTGCCGCAGCCAGCCGGGAAACGATTCCAGCGCAGCGGGATTGAGGTGCTCGACGAGCGTGCAGGTCGGCACGGTCCCCGAGCCGATGACGTCGCCGGGAGTGAGCATCACGCCGCGCGAGACGTAGGAGATGATTTCACCGAAGGTCCAGTCCATCTGGGCGGTCGACCCCGAACCGATCACGGTGTCGTTGACCAGTGCCGTCACCTGCAAGTCGAGCTTGCCGTCACGGCGGTGCGGCTCCAGCTCGTCGGGCGTGACCAGGTACGGGCCCAGCGTGACCCCGCTGTCCTTGCCCTTGCCCTGCCCGATCGCGAGTTGGCCCTCCAGCTGCTGCAGATCGCGCGCTGACCAGTCGTTGAAGATGGTGTAGCCGACGATGGCGCGTTCGGCTTCCTCGACGGTCAGATCGCTGCCGGCGGTGCCGATGACCGCGGCGATCTCCAATTCGAAGTCCTGCCAAGCGCTCCCGGGCGCCATGGGGGCGTCGTCGTAGGGGCCCAAAACGGTTGCCGGACAGGCAAAATAGAAGGCGGGAATGCGGTACCAGGTGTCGGCGAGAGCCCGCCCGGCGCCCAGCGCCGCCTGGCAGTTGCGCATGTGGTCCAGGAAGCACAAGGAGTCCCGGATCGACGGCGGGCGCGGGATCGGCGCCAGCAATCTCACCCGGTCGAGCCGCGCCACCGCGGACGGGGACCGCAACGCGTCCTCGCCGGCCTCGCGCAGCCCGTCGACGCCGCGCCCGATCAGCTCGAGCAGCGTCACCCCGGATGGCGTCGCGTAAATGTCCGCACCGGACAGGACGCCGACGCGTTCGCCGTCGTCCCCGTGGAAGGTCACCCACTTCACTCGCGCACCACCTCACTTGGTTTCTTGTCCGGCCGCAGCCCGCGCCAACTCGATTGGCGCAACCGGTTATCCGGGGTCCACTCGCTGTAGCGCACCTCGCCGACCAGGACCGGCTCGACGTACGTCACCCCGCGCGCCTCGCTCCTGGGGAGCGGCGGGTCGAAGGGCGACTGGTCGGTCTGCAGCGGCGCCAGCGTCTTCTTCAGCTTCGCCAGGTCCCGCTCGGTGAAGCCGGTGCCGACGCGCCCGGCGAAGTGCAGCCCGCCGGGCGTCGGGATGCCCATCAGCAGCGAACCGATGCCGCTGGTGCGCCCGCCTTCCCCGGCCTTCCAGCCGCCGATGACGACCTCCTGGGTGTTCCAGTTCTTGTCCTTGATCCACGACGCCGAACGCCGTCCCGGCTGATACGTGGCGTCGCGCTTCTTGGCGACCACGCCCTCCCAGCCATGCTTCTGTGAGTGCGCCAGAGCCTGCGCGCCATCACCGGGCAGCAGGTCGGGAACGATCAGATTGCCAGCGCCGGCAAGGGTTTCCAGCAGCTTGCGCCGATCTCGGTAGCGCGCCCGCAGCAGCGAGCGGCCGTCCAGGTAGAGCAGGTCGAATGCCCAGTATTCGATGCGGGCACCGCGACCCCGGTTCTGCATTTCGTGGAAGCTGGGCACCCCGTTGTCGTCCAATATGACCGCCTCGCCATCCAGCACGACGTGATGGTCGGCCAAATCGGCCGCAAGCGAACGCAATTGGGGATATTCCTTGGTGACTTCGCGGCCGCGGCGGGACCGGATCCGCAAGTCGCCGTGATCGGCCTCCACCAAGATCCGGTAGCCGTCCCACTTGCCTTCGAATGCCCACTGACCGGACTTGAGGGCGACCACCGAGCCCTCCGAGGCGAGCATCGGGGTGATGGAGTCGAAGTCGAAGACCTTCTGATCCTTCATCCGGTGCGCCAGCCACTGCTCGCCGTTGGTCTGAATCAGCGCGTAGCGCCCGGAGATCCGGTTGCCGTGCAGGTTGACGATGACCTCGTCGTCGTTGAACTTCTCGGCCTCGTAGGTGCCGGAATCCCAGATCACGACCTTGCCGGCGCCGTACTCGCCCTTGGGGATGTTTCCCTCGAATGCGCCGTATTCCAGCGGATGATCCTCGGTGTGCACCGCCAGGTGGTTGACCGACGTGGTCTCGGGCAGGTTCTTCGGCACCGCCCATGACACCAGCACACCGTCGCGCTCCAGCCGGAAGTCGTAATGCAGCCGGCGGGCGTGGTGTTCCTGGATGACGAACGTATTCCCCTGACCGGTAACGGGTTTCCCGGCGGGCACCGGCTCGGGAGTCTTCGACGCGTCTCGCATGCTGCGGTACTTGCTGAGCCGGTCGCTGACGGGGGCGCCCACATCCAGCGGAGCCAAGAAGTCGCCGTCGCGCGCCACGCGGTCGAGCACCTCGGCGTACCGCAGCTGCCGCAGCTCCGGATCCTCGAGCTCCTCCCAGGTGCGCGGCGCCGCGACCGTCGGCTGTTCGCGCCCGCGCAGCGAGTACGGCGCGATGGTGGTCTTGGAGCCGTTGTTCTGGCTCCAGTCGAGAAACACCTTGCCGGCCCGCAGGCTCTTGGTCATGGTCGAGGTGACCAGCTTGGGCATCGACTGCTCCAGTTGCTGGGCAACGCGTTTGGCCAACACCGTGGCACCCTTGCTGCTGACCGGGTTGTCCAGCGGCGCATAGAGGTGCAAACCCTTGCTTCCGCTGGTGAGCGGGAAAAGGGTGAGGCCGATATCGCTCATCAGCTCCCGCACGGCATGGGCCACCTCGCACAGCTGGGGCATCGTCACACCCTCGCCGGGGTCGAGGTCGAACACCAAACGGGTTGCCGGGCCGGGCTTGAGCTGCTCGGCCTTGCTTCGGGTCCACTCGGCGACGAACCGCCACTGCGGCACGTGCACCTCCAGCGCGGCCTGCTGCGCGATCCAGGCCAGCCCGTCGGGGCTGTCGATGATCGGATAGGTCGTCGTCCCGGAGCGATGGGTGACGCTGGCCCGCGGCAACCACTCCGGCGCCGAGGACGCCAGCTGCTTTTCGAAGAACGACTCCTGCTCGACGCCGTTGGGCCAGCGCTTGCGGGTGGCCGCGCGTCCGGCGATGTGCGGCAGCATCACGCCGGCGATGCGGGTGTAGTAGTCGAAGACGTCCCCTTTTGTGACGGCCCTTTGGCCGTCCTCCGTCGCCGGATACAGCACCTTGTCGGCGTTGGTCAGCTTGACCCGGGCCGGTGCCGTTGCAGCCATGATGTCAACGTACGTCGTGGGCGGGCCTCGTTGGGCGGGGAGTGAGTGAATCCCGAAAGCGGTAGCGCATGCGCTATCAAATCCGGGCGCGGTGCATGGTCCGCGCGCTTGGGGCCCGGGCGCCGGCACCAGGAAGTACGGTGTCACCGTGGTCCGGCTGAGCAGCGCCACCCTGGGGCGGCTGCCGATCGCGGCACCGAGCTATGACCGCGACGGCGTCGTGGTCGGCATCGCCCACGTCGGGGTCGGGGGGTTTCACCGCGCCCATCAGGCCGCCTACCTCGACAGCCTGCTCGAGCGGGGTATGGCGCGGGAATGGGGCATCTGCGGCATCGGCGTGCTGCCGGCCGACCGCCGGATGCGCGACGTGCTGTGTGCCCAGGACAATCTGTACACGCTGATCTTGGAGGATCCCGGCGGCAACCGCCAGGCGCGGGTGATCGGCTCGATCGTGGACTACCGCTACGCGCCCGACGATCCCGCGGCGACTATCGAGCGGCTGGCCGCGCCCACGACCCGCATCGTCTCGATGACCATCACCGAGGGCGGCTACCGGATCAGAGACCCGGGCTCGGTTTTCGGCCTGCTCGCCGAGGCCCTGGCCCGCCGTCGGGACCGTGGCATCGCGGCCCCGACGATCGTCTCGTGCGACAACATCGAACACAACGGCGACGTCGCGCGCCGCGCCGTCCTTGCGCACGCCGAGCTGCTCCGCCCCGGTCTGGCCGACTGGGTCGCCGAGAACGCGCGGTTCCCGTGCTCGATGGTGGACCGCATCACGCCGGTCACCACGCCCGACATCGTGGCCGCCGTGGAGCGCGACTTCGGCGTCGCCGACGAGTGGCCGGTGCTGGCCGAGGCGTTCGCCGCGTGGGTGCTCGAGGACGATTTCGCCGACGGCCGACCGCCGCTGGACGAGGCGGGCGTGCTGTTGGTCGACGACGTGGCCCCGTACGAGGCGATGAAGCTGCGCCTGCTCAACGCCGGACACCAGTGCCTGTGCTACTTCGCGGCGCTGTGTGGCTACCGCATGGTGCACGACGCGGCGCGCGACCCGCTGCTGGCCGAATTCCTGTTGGCCTACTTCGATTCCGAGGCCGTGCCGACGCTGCGCGCCGTCCCCGGCATCGACCTGCGGGCCTACACCCGCGGGCTCATCGAGCGCTTCGCCAACCCCGGGGTGCGTGACACCGTTGCCCGGTTGTGCGCCTACTCCTCCGACCGCATCCCGACATGGCTGCTTCCGGTGATCCGCGACAACCTGCGCACCGGGGGTCCCGTCGGGCTGGCGGCGGCGACCGTCGCGAGTTGGGCGCGCTACGCCGAGGGGGTCGACGAGCGGGGCGGCACGATCGAGGTCGTCGACAACATGGCGGACTCGCTGATGGCCGCGGCTCGGGCGCAGCGACAGCACCCGACCGCCTTCATCGAGAACGCGGACCTGTTCGGCGATCTCGCGCAGCAGCCCCGCTTCGTCGAGGCCTACCGCCACGCGCTGGATTCGTTGCACGCCCGCGGGGCGCGGGCCACCCTGGACTTGTTGTTGAAAGGTGCGAGCCCGTGACCCGGGGGCTGGTGATCGGCGAGGCATTGATCGACATTGTCGATCATGTCGAGCACGTCGGCGGAAGCCCGCTCAACGTCGCCGCCGGACTCGCCCGGCTGGGTCGCGATGTCGACTTTTTGACCCACATCGGCGACGACCAACGCGGCCGCCGCATCGCCGGCTACGTCAAAGCCTCTGGTGCACAACTGGTTCCGGGCAGCACCTCGGCGCACCAGACGCCGACCGCGGTCGCAACCATCGCGGATGACGGCTCGGCGGCATATACGTTCGACCTGGATTGGCGGCTTTCCGGCACTCCGGAAGTCCCGCCGCCGTTGTTCGCCCACACCGGATCGCTTGCCGCGGTGCGCGAGCCGGGCTGCCTGGCGGTCGCGGCGCTGCTCGACGCGTACCGCGCGTCGGCCACCGTCAGTTTCGACCCCAACGTGCGCCCCTCGCTCATCGGTGACCGGGATGTGGCACGCGACCGCATCGCCCGCCTCGTCGAACGCAGCGACATCGTCAAGGCCAGCGACGAGGACCTGAGGTGGATCGATCCCGACCGCGAGCCCGAGTGGACCGCCCGGGCGTGGCTGGCGTCGGGGCCCGCGCTCGTCGTCGTGACGATGGGCGACCGGGGCGCCACGGCGTTCTGCTCGGCCGGGCGGGCCCGGGTGGCCGCCAGGCCGGTCGCGGTGGTGGACACCGTCGGCGCCGGCGACGCGTTCATGGTCGGCCTGCTCGACGCGCTCTGGGGCTTTCTGGGGGCCGACCGGCGAGCCGCCTTGGGCCGGATCGGGCTCGATGTGCTGACGGCGGCGCTCGAATCCGCCAGCCTGTTGTCCGCGTTGACCGTCGGCCGCGCCGGGGCCGACATCCCCGACCGTGCCGCCCTGCGCGCTCATTCCACCCGGGCGGGAAATTAGCTGTGCCCGACTATCCCGGCGCGCGGCCCACCGCGCTGTTTTGCTGAAGACGGTATGGGCATACTGAGTGCATGCGCTCCATCTGGAAGGGTTCGATCGCGTTCGGGCTGGTGAACGTGCCGGTCAAGGTGTACAGCGCCACCGAGGACCACGACATCAAGTTCCATCAGGTCCACGCCAAGGACAACGGCCGCATCCGCTACCAACGCATCTGCGAGAAGGACGGCGAGGTCGTCGAATACCGTGATATCGCCCGGGCCTTCGAGTCCGACGACGGTCAATCGGTAATCATCACCGACGACGACATCGCCACGCTGCCCGAAGAACGGAGCCGCGAAATCGAGGTGCTCGAGTTCGTCCCGGCCAGCGACGTCGACCCGATGCTGTTCGACCGCAGCTACTTTCTCGAGCCGGATTCGAAGTCGTCCAAATCCTATGTACTGCTGGCTAAGACGCTCGCCGAGACCGATCGGATGGCGATCGTTCATTTCACCCTGCGCAACAAGACCAGGCTGGCCGCCTTGCGCGTCAAGGACTTCGGCAAGCGCGACGTCATGGTGGTGCACACCTTGCTGTGGCCCGACGAGATCCGCGATCCCGACTTCCCCGTGCTGGACAAGAAGGTCGACATCAAGCCCGCGGAACTCAAGATGGCCGGCCAGGTGGTGGAGTCGATGGCCGAAGACTTCAATCCCGACCGCTACCACGACACCTACCAGGAACAGCTGCAGGAGCTGATCGAGGCGAAACTCGAAGGCGGCGAAGCGTTTACCGTCGAGGACCAGCCCAAGCAACTGGACGAGACGGAAGACGTTGCCGACCTGCTGGCCAAGCTCGAGGCCAGCGTCAAGGCGCGCTCCGGCGACGGCAAGGCGCCCGCCAAGAAGGCGGCGGCGAAAAAGGCGCCGCCGAAGAAGGCGGCAGCCAAGAAGAGCACCGCGAAGAAGACGCCCGCGAAGAAGACCGCCTCGAGGTCCTGACTGGGCCTCAGCGCCGCCGGTTCGACAGGAAGCGAAACGCCCCGGCCAGCAGGTTGATCACCGCCACGATGATGATCAGGCTCAGCGCCGCGCCCCAGATCCGCAGGAAACCGGCGTGCTCCGGGTTGGTGAGCTCGGTGTAGATCAGCAGCGGCAGCGACGCCATGTTGCCGTGGAACATGTCCATGTTGATGGAACGGCTGTAGCCGACCAGCACCAGCACCGGCGCGGTTTCGCCGATGACGCGCGCGACGGACAACAGGACACCGGACACGATGCCCGGCATCGCGATCGGAATGACGATCCGCACGATGGTCTTCCATTTCGGAACGCCCAGCGCGTAACTGGCTTCCCGCAGGTCGTCGGGCACCAACCTGAGCATCTCCTCGGTGGACCGCACCACCACCGGCAACATCAGCAATACCAACGCCAGCGACACGGCGAAGGCGCTCTGCTGGAAGCCCAGGGTGGCGATCCACAGGCTGAAGATGAACAGCGCCGCCACGATCGAGGGCACCCCGGCGAGCACGTCGACCATGAAGGTCGTCACCCGCACCAGCCGGCCGGAGCCGTATTCCACCAAGAACACCGCGGTCATCAACCCCAGCGGCACCGACAGCAGCCCGGCCACCCCCGCCTGCACCACCGTCCCGTACAGCGCGTGGTACACGCCGCCGGCAAACTGCTCCGGCAGCACGCCGCGCAGTGAGTGGGTCCACCAGCCCGAGCGGGTGACGGCGTACCAACCTCGCGCGATCACCACTCCCAGCACCCAGACCAGCGGCACCAGGGCCGCGATGAACGAGGCGACGAAGAACGTCGTCGCGGCGTTGTTGGTGATCCGCCGCCGCAGGCTCAGCGGGCTGAAGACATCGGGTTTGACCGGCAGGTCGAGCGCGTCGATCGTCATGCGCGCCGTCCCTCACAGGTGGGAGGTGCCCCCACCTCGTCGCTACGTCCCCCGCAAGCGGGCGGTGCCCCCACTGCATCGTCGCCGGCGCGGATCATCCGTTGACCTTCCCCCCCGCGATCGCACGAGCCGTCGCGTTGACGATGAACGTCAGAACGAACAGCGCGAAGCCGGCGGAGATGTAGGCCCCGGTGGGCAGCGGTTCACTGAATTCTGCTGCCGCGGAAGCGATCTTGGAGGCGAACGTGTAGCCGCCGTCGAACAGCGACCAGTTGCCGGCCCGGGCGGCCGACCGCAGGATGATCAGCACGGCCACGGTCTCACCCAGGGCGCGGCCCAACCCCAGCATGGACGCCGCGATGACACCGCTGCGGCCGAACGGCAGCACGGTCATCCGCACTACCTCCCACTTCGTGGCGCCCAATGCCTGCGCCGCTTCCATCTGAATGGGTGGGGTCTGCCGGAACACTTCCCGCGATACCGAGGTGATGATCGGCAGGATCATCACCGACAGCACGATGCCGGCGGTGAATATGGTGCCACCGCCGGCCAGGGAAACGTTGCCCTGCTTGAACAAAAAGAACCAGCCCAGGTTGCGGTTGAGGAATACCGCGATGGGTTCGAGTTTGGGCGCCAGCACGAAGATTCCCCACAACCCGAAAATGATCGACGGCACCGCGGCGAGCAGGTCAACCATCGCGCCGAAAGGTCGTGCGAGCCGTTTGGGCGCGTACTGGGTGAGAAATATCGCGATGCCGACCGCGATCGGCACCGCCACCAGCAGTGCGCTCAACGAACTCAGCACCGTGACCATGAACAAGTCACGGATACCGAACGCCAGATGGTCGGCCTTGGTGGTGTTGAATTCGGCGCTCGTGAAGAAATTCGCGTGGTTCGCGCGCAACGCCGGGATGGCGCGCACCAACAGGAATATCGCGATCAGCCCGATCGCGATGACGATCGTTGACCCGGCCGCCGCGGCGACCAACTTGAACAGTCGGTCGCCGCGGTGCGCCTTGTGCGGGTCGGTCACCTTCAGCGCAGGCTGAGCCCCCGTCGAGGAGGTGGCGATCGCTCCGCGAGTCATGACATCCCGGATCACGCGATTGCGTTGACCGCGGTCGACAACTTGGAGTTGAAGGAGTCCGGAATCGGGATGTATCCGTTGTCCGCCAAGCCGTTTTGGCCCGCCCCGATGGTGCTCTGCAGGAACGCCTTCACCGCCGTGCCGACCTGCGAGTCGGGGTACTTCGAGCAGACGATCTCGTAGGTCGCCAGCACGATCGGGTAGGAGCCCGGCTGCGTCGGCTTGTAGAACGAGTTGGTGTCGAGCACCAGGTCGTTGCCCTGGCCCTTGACGGTGGCACCGGAGATCGTCTTGCCGACGGAGTCGGCGCTGATGGCGACCGCGTCGGGGCCGGCCGGGGTGACGATCTTGGCCATGTTCAGGTTCTGGGCCTTGGCGAACGACCATTCGTTGTAGGTGATCGATCCCTCGGTGGCCTTGATCGCGGCCGAGGTGCCGTCGTTGCCCTTGGCGCCCTCACCGACACCGCCGTTGAACGTCTTGCCCGCGCCCTTGCCCCACGCACCGTTGGAGGCCGCATCAAGGTAGTGCTGGAAGTTGTCCGTGGTCCCGGATTGGTCGTTACGGAAGACGACGTGAATCGGTTCGGCCGGCAAGGTGGTGCCGCCGTTGAGGCCCGCGATCGCCGGATCGTTCCAGGTGGTGATGGCGCCGTTGAAGATCTTGGCCGCGGTCTGGCCGTCCAGATTCAGCGAACTGACGCCCTTGACGTTGTAGGTGATCGCGATCGGGCCGAACACCACAGGCAGGTTCCACGCCGGCGAGCCGCAGCGCTGCTGGGCCGCGGTGTATTCGTTGGGGGCCAACGGCGAGTCGGACCCACCGAAATCGGTTTGGTTACCGTTGAATTCGCTGATTCCGGCACCTGAACCGTTGGCGGTGTAGTTCAGGGTCTGACCGGGGCAGGCCTGTTCGAACGCATTGACGAAGCGGGTCATCGCGTTGGCCTGGGCCGTGGAGCCGCTGGCCTTCAGGGTCTTCTTCCCCCCGCAATTCACGCTGCCCGTCGATGCACCCGACGCACCCGTGGAGGCACCTCCACCGCTCGCATTGTTGTTGTCATTGCCACACCCGGATATCACCAGTGCGGCGCATCCCAGCACACCCAGCGCGGCGCCAAATCGGTTCGGTTTCAATTCGCTTCCTTAACAGTAGGGATGAAACGTCGCCGCCGCCGGGAGGCCGCGGCTCGGCAACCAGCCTTCACACGCAGCCATGTAGCTAACAGTAACAAGGTTAACGTTCGGAGAATTCTGCCCGGCGTTCCGCACCGGGTGAACAAGCATGCAATTGCCGCCGTCGGGGCCATTGCATCCCGACGCCCGTATGACAAACTAGAACCTGTTTCAGAAATGCCGGAATGGGAGTCGGCGGGTTTTGTTACGGTGTCGCCGACGACTCGAACAGAGAGGCCGCAATGATCCTTGACAGGTTCCGTCTGGACGACAAAGTCGCCGTCATCACCGGTGGCGGGCGTGGCCTCGGTGCGGCCATCGCGTTGGCTTTCGCCGAGGCAGGCGCCGATGTGCTCATCGCGTCGCGCACCCAGTCCCAACTAGACGCCGTCGCCGAAGAGGTCCGCGCCACCGGTCGCCGCGCCCACGCCGTCGCCGCCGACCTGGCCCACCCGGAGTCCACCGCGCAGCTGGCCGCCCAGGCCGTCGAGGCCTTTGGAAAACTAGACATCGTCGTCAACAACGTCGGTGGCACCATGCCCAACACCTTGCTGACCACCTCGACGAAGGACCTCAAGGAGGCGTTCACCTTCAACGTGGCAACCGCCCACGCGCTCACCGTCGCGGCGGTGCCATTGATGCTGGAGCACTCCGGCGGCGGCAGCATCATCAACATCACCTCCACCATGGGCCGCCTGGCCGGGCGCGGTTTCGCCGCCTACGGCACCGCCAAAGCCGCGCTATCGCACTACACCCGGCTCGCGGCGTTGGACCTGTGCCCGCGCATCCGGGTCAACGCCATCGCGCCGGGTTCGATTCTGACGTCGGCGCTGGACGTGGTGGCCTCCAACGAGGAGCTGCGCGCCCCGATGGAGAAGGTGACGCCGATGCGCCGCCTCGGTGACCCCGTCGACATCGCCGCCGCCGCAGTGTATTTGGCGTCACCGGCAGGCAGCTTTTTGACCGGCAAGACCCTGGAGGTCGACGGCGGTCTCACCTACCCCAACCTCGACATCCCCGTCCCGGACCTGTGAACCCCGACCGCTGAAGGAGCCCGTCATGGCCATCCCCGTCGTTCAGTTGGGCACCGGCAATGTCGGTGTCCACGCGCTCAAAGCGCTTATCACCAACCCGGAGTTCGAACTCACCGGCGTGTGGGTCTCCTCGGACGCCAAGGCCGGCAAGGACGCGGCGGAGCTTGCCGGGCTTCCTGATTCGACCGGGGTGATCGCCAGCAAGGACCTGGACGCCGTGCTTGCGACCGGCCCCCGGTGCGCCGTCTACAACGCGCTGGCCGACAACCGCCTACCCGAGGCGCTCGAGGACTACCGGCGCGTGCTCGCCGCCGGGATCAACATCGTCGGAAGCGGCCCGGTCTTTCTTCAGTACCCATGGAATGTGATCCCCGAAGAGCTCATATCCCCCCTGGAAGACGCGGCGCGAGAAGGCAATTCAAGCCTGTACGTCAACGGCATCGACCCGGGATTCGCCAACGATCTGCTGCCGCTGGCGTTGGCCGGCACCTGCCAGAACATCCAGCAGATCCGATGCATGGAGATCGTCGACTACGCCACCTACGACAGCGCCGTCGTCATGTTCGACGTGATGGGGTTCGGCAAGCCGCTCGACGAGATCCCGATGCTGCTGCAGACCGGGGTCCTCAGCCTGGCGTGGGGATCCGTGGTGCGGCAACTGGCGGCCGGCCTGGGCATCACGCTCGACTCGGTCGCCGAGGAGTACGTGCGCGTGCCGGCGCCCGAGGACTTCGACATCTCGTCGGGCCATATCGCCAAGGGCACCGCCGCGGCGCTGCGGTTCGAGGTGTTCGGGATGGTCAACGGCGACCCGGTCGTCGTCCTGGAGCACGTCACCCGGTTGCGCGAGGATCTCTGCCCCGAATGGCCGCAGCCCGCCCAGCCCGGCGGTTCTTATCGCATCGAAATCACCGGCGAACCGTCATACGCCATGGACGTCTGCCTGAGCAGCCGCCTGGGCGACCACAACCATGCCGGGCTGGTCGCGACCGCGATGCGGGTCGTCAACGCGATTCCCGCCGTGGTGGCCGCCCCGCCGGGCATCGTGACCACGCTCGACCTGCCCCTGGTCACCGGAAAGGGACTCTACGTCCCGGGGTGAGCGCGCCGCGTTCAACTGACCCGCGAATGGCTTGCGGGCGACCTGTTCGGATAACCTCACTTTTTTATTCGGGGATGTGGATCGAGGGTCGACAGGTTGGCGGAAGGCACCCAGGCATCGCTCAGATCGAGCTGGTACCTGCTCGGTCCGGCGTTCGTCGCCGCGATCGCATATGTCGACCCGGGCAACGTCGCCGCCAACGTCAGCGCCGGCACCCAGCTCGGTTACTTGCTGCTCTGGGTCATCGTCGCCGCCAACGTGGTGGCGGGCCTGGTGCAGTACCTGTCCGCGAAGCTCGGGCTCGTGACGGGGCGGTCGCTGCCCGCGGCGATCGGCAGGGGGATGAGCCGTCCCGTGCGCCTGACCTTCTGGGGGCAGGCCGAAATCACGGCCATGGCAACCGATGTCGCGGAAGTGATCGGCGGGGCGATCGCCCTGCGCATCCTGTTCGGTCTGCCGCTGCCGCTCGGCGGGATCATCACCGGGGTCATCTCGCTGCTGCTCCTCGCCATCAGGGACCGTCGCGGCCAGATTCTTTTTGAGCGGGTGATCACCGGCCTGTTGCTCGTCATCGCCGTGGGCTTCGCGGCCAGTTTCTTCGTCTCGACCCCGCCGCCGGATGCCGTGCTTGACGGGCTGGTGCCGCGCTTCCGTGGCAGCGAAAGCGTGCTGCTGGCCGCCGCCATTTTGGGCGCCACCGTGATGCCGCATGCCGTCTACCTGCACTCCGGCCTCGTCCTGGATCGGCACGGACATCCCGAGGCCGGCCGCGACCGACACTGGCTGCTGCGCGTCACCCGCGTGGACGTAGTGCTGGCGATGGCGATCGCCGGCACGGTGAACGCGGCCATGCTGCTGGTCGCCGCGCTCAACCTGCAGGGCCACCACGAAACGGCATCCATCGAGGGCGCCTACACCGCGGTCCACGACACCCTGGGGCCGCTGATCGCGGTGTTGTTTGCGATCGGACTGCTGGCCTCCGGCCTGGCGTCGTCGTCGGTGGGCGCCTACGCCGGCGCCATGATCATGCAGGGGCTACTCCATCGGTCGATCCCTATGCTGGTGCGCCGACTGCTCACGCTGTGCCCCGCCGTGGCGATCCTGGCTCTCGGTTTCGACCCGACCCGCGCGCTCGTGTTGTCCCAGGTCGTGCTGTCCTTCGGCATTCCGTTCGCGGTGCTTCCGCTGGTCAGGCTGACCAGCAATCGCGATTTGATGGGTAGCGACGCCAACCATCCCGTCACCACCGTGATCGGCTGGGCGGTCGCCGTAACGGTCAGCCTGCTCAACCTGGTGCTGATCTGGCTGACCGTCGCCGGTTAGTTTTCCCGAGTCCCTAAATCCTTGCGGCCAACGGGTGTTGACCCGGGGCCGCCGGAGAGCTCCCGCCGCGGCAAGCGTGCACGTGCAGCGACGCATCGCGGGATATTTCGCACTGAGCGCACGTTGGGGGACGGCGCCTCGCGACTCTCGGCGGCACCACGCCGCACCGAGCGGGGCGTGTTACAAGTACCGCTGCACGCCGCCATGCCCATGGCACGTCCCACTTGCATGGGGGTGCTCGCTTGGGAGGCACGGCTCGACGCCGAAACCGACGGATTGATCGCTGTTGAGCGACCGCAAGAAACTCGCAAGAACTTCGCGAAGACCTGACAAGCGGCGCGCGCGAACCTAAACGTGCCCACCACGACCGCTCTGCCAAAAAACTTTCAAAAAGATGTCCGACTCCGGCCCGGTAGGTCCTCCTACCTATGACAGCGACCCAGCCCGGGCCGCGACCAGCGCCAAAGGAGCACCTGATGAACAGCCCGAACGACATGGACCGGACGGCCCTGGCGCCGCTCGGCGAGGACCCCACCTCGGCGTACGCCTGGGCTTCGAGCATGCTCGGTGATCCGACCGATGAATCCGGGGACCTTCCACACGGCCACGAGTTTCCCCCCGACCCCATCACCCCGGCGGCCAGGGCGAGGTCGATCGACAAGGTGATGGTGGCCGCGGGCCTGATCGGTGTGATCGGCGCCGGGACCGCGCTCGGCATCGCCCTTTTCTCCAGCTCGCCTCAACCGCGGTCCGTGGCCGTGGCCCCCGGCTCCGCCGCCGCGCCGGCCGGCGCTTCCACCTTCACGGCACTGGCGCCGGTTCCGGCCGCCGCCGTTGCGACGCCGGCGGCACCTCCGCCCGATAACTTGCCGGCCCCAGTCGTGGCGCTGCCCGACCCTGCGCCTCAAGGCCCGGCCCCCGTCGCGGTGGTCGCGCCTCCGCCCGACAACCCAGCGCCTCCGGCCGACCCGGGGACGCCGCCGGCCGCCGCCCCTCAGGGCCCGGTCGTCGTGGTGAACGTCCCGCCGCCACCCGCCGTCTGGGTCCCGGTGCCCGCACCTGTCGCTTACCCCCGAAGCTGCCGCCGCTGCCGTCGCCCCCGAAGCTGCCGCCGCCACCGCCACCGCCGTCGCTGTGCCTGCCGCCGCACCACCTCGTGCAGGGAGTCTGCAAATGAGGTCGCAGGCTTGGATGAGGCTGGTTTCGATGCTGTCCTCCCATGCATCCACCACGGAGCTGGAATTCCTCGTGCTATTTGACCGCTGTGCGCGCACAATTATTCGCAGCGCCGGTTCTGCGAGGGGCACCGACGCCTCATCGGCTGGGAAAGCGACGTGACGAGCGCACTATCCAACTGGGACATCGTCAGCGACGCGGAGTTGGCCCGCGCGGCCGCGACGGGCGACCGACACGCGTTTGCCATGATCTACGACCGTTACGCCGACCGCCTGCACGACTTCTGCATCGGCATGGTGCGCGATCGCGACTCCGCCGCCGACTGCGTACAGGACGTCTTCTGCGTCGCCGCGACACAGCTGCCCAAGCTGCGCGAGCCCGACCGGCTGCGCCCGTGGTTGTATGCCATCGCCCGCAACGAGGCGCTGCGTTGCATCAAAAACCGCCGTCGCGAGCAGGTCTCCGACGAACTCCCGGAGGCGGCGTCGCACGATGCGGGGCCGGAGACGCTGGCCGCGCGCAACGAGCTGGCCAACCTCATTGCCGAGGCCGCCGGTGGGCTCGGCGACCGCGACCGCATGGTTCTAGAGCTGGCCTATCGGCACGGCTTGGACGGACCCGAGCTGGCCAACGCCTTGGAGGTCAGCCCCGGCACCGCCAACAAGATGGTGTCGCGGCTGCGGGGCACCATCGAGACTTCACTGGGCGCGCTGCTGGTCGCCCGCCGCGCGCAACACACGGCCGACAAGTGCGCCGAGCTGGGCACGATCCTGGCGGGCTGGGACGGGCGTTTCAGCGTGCTGATGCGCAAACGCATCACCCGCCACATCGAATCGTGCTCGGTATGCGATGAAGAGCGGCGCCGCCTGGTCAACCCGGTCGCCCTGCTGGGTGCGGCGCCAGTGATCATTCCCGCGCCCGCCTGGCTACGGGATCAAACGCTGGGCCGGATTCAGCTGACCTCCGCCGACAGCGACCTCGGCACGGACGGCACGGGAGGCCGGCACGCCGGATCCGACGACAATGCCTATCCGCCGACGGTGGCCTCGGCGGGGGGCGCCGCGGACGACGAGGACGGAGACTACTTCCAGGCCGCCCAGCAAGGCCGGGTGCGCCGGGTCGTCCCGTGGATCGCCCTGTTCGCCGCCGCCTTCTTGGCTTCGCTGGGCCTGATGTACATCTTCCTGTACCACCACAAGACGGCCATCACGCCGACCGAGCTGAGCCGCACCGCACCCGCCCCCATGAAGCCGGCGTCGCCGCCGGCCGCCAACCAAATCCCACCGGCTCCGCCGGCGAATCTCCCTGCGCCGCCAGTGTATTCGCCCGCGCCCCTATTGCCGCCCGCGGCCGGCGGTGGGGCCGGCGCGATCGGCGGGGGGCGCCGCCCCCGTCCGGGCCGCCGGTGACAAGTCGCCCTCCGCCGC
Organism: Mycobacterium terramassiliense; assembly: GCF_900157385.1. GTDB lineage: Bacteria > Actinomycetota > Actinomycetes > Mycobacteriales > Mycobacteriaceae > Mycobacterium > Mycobacterium terramassiliense. The sequence goes on along the minus strand of NZ_LT717701.1, from coordinate 1,528,261 downwards.
GGCCCGTCCCGCCGCCGCCACCGCCGTCGAGTGCGCCCGCCCCGATCCTCAGGTGACCGGTACATAGCGCGCGGGACGCCCGGTACGGCAGGATGGGAACGTCGTCGTCCGTGGAGACTCGCGGGAGTTAGGTTGGTCCAACATCTCAGCGCCCAGACGGTGACTGCCTAGATGCCGGCCCGCCGGCAGCCCTATTTCGCATACGGGTCCAATCTGTGCGTCAGGCAGATGGCGCTGCGCTGTCCCGGCGCGGCCGATCCGCGGCCGGCGGTGTTGGCGGACCACGACTGGCTGATCAACCAGCGCGGCGTGGCCACCGTCGAGCCTTTCGCCGGTGCGCAGGTGCACGGGGTGCTTTGGCTGATCTCCGACGACGACCTGGCGGCGTTGGACAGCGCCGAGGGCGTCCCGGTGCGGTATCGGCGCGACCGGCTGACCGTCCACACCGGCGACGGGCCGTCGCCGGCCTGGGTCTACATCGATCACCGGGTGAATCCCGGGCCGCCCCGACCGGGATATCTGCCCAGGGTCATCGACGGCGCCGTCCACCACGGATTGCCGCAGCGGTGGGTCGAGTTCCTGCGCCGGTGGGACCCGGCGCGCTGGCCCCGCCCGCTCATCGCGAAAGGCCCTGCGCCGCAGTCGCTTTCTGAGCTGCTAAGCGAACCGGGGGTGATCGAGGAGAGCCTGCTGCGATCGCGCTTCGGCTTTCTCGCCATCCACGGCGGCGGCCTGGAAGAGATGACCGACGTCATCGCCGAGCGGGCCGCCGAGGCCGCCAAGGCGTCGGTGTACCTTCTGCGCCATCCCCACCGCTACCCGCACCACCTCCCGTCTGCCCTGTATGACCCGCACGAGTCGGCCCGGCTGGCCGAGTTTCTCGACCACGTCGACGTCGCCGTCTCGCTGCACGGCTACGGGCGCATCGGTCGCGGCACCCAACTGCTCGCCGGGGGGCGCAACCGCGCGCTGGCGGCCCACCTGGCCCGGCACGTCCGCCTGACCGGTTATCAGATCGTCACCGACATCGACGACATCCCGCCGGAATTGCGGGGCCTGCATCCGGACAACCCGGTCAACCGGGTGCGCGGCGGCGGGACGCAGCTGGAGCTTTCGCCCCGGGTCAGGGGTCTTGGTCCACGCAGTGCGCTGCCCGGCGCCGACGGTCTCTCGCCGGTCACCACCACGCTGGTACAGGGCCTGGCGGCCGCGGCGCGTACCTGGTAAGTGTTATCTGTCGATCGGAGGCTGTTGGTGGGCAAGGATTTTCGCTTCGGGCTGAGCATGCGCTTCTTCAAGTCGCGCGCGGCATTGGTCGACAAGGTGAAACGAGCCGAGGATCTTGGCTACGACATCCTCTGCGTGCCCGACCATCTGGGCGCGGCCGCTCCGTCGCCGACGCTGACCGCGGTCGCGATGGTGACCAGCCGGATTCGCCTGAGCATGTATGTGCTCAACGCCGGGTTCTACAAGCCCGCCCTGCTCAGCCGGGACCTGCAGGCCCTCGACCTGCTCAGCGACGGCCGCCTCGAGATCGGGCTCGGCACCGGCTACGTCAAAGAAGAATTCGAGGCGGCCGAGATCCCCTACCCCAGTGCCGGGGCCCGGGTGGACTACCTCGAACACATGACGAGCTACCTGAAGGAGCATCACCCGTCGACGCCGATCCTCATCGCCGGCAACGGCGATCGGGTGCTGACGATAGCCGCCCGGCATGCCGACATCATCGGGCTGACGGGCGCCAGGGTGCGAGACGTCGAAGACCCGCTCGCCGAACGCATCGAGTTCGTCCGCAACGCCGCCGGCGACCGGTTCGACGCGCTGGAACTGAACATGGTGATCACGGCGATGCCGCCCGCGGGCGAGTCCGCACCCGACTTGAGAATGACGCGGCAGTACGCGCCGGACCTGTCCGACGAGCAACTGCTGTCCATGCCGTCGGTGCTCACCGGGTCGCCGCGCGAGATGGCCGACACGCTGACCGCACTGCGCGACAAGTACGGGTTGACCTGCTTCACCGTGCAGGACAACAACCTGGACACGTTCGCGAAGGTCATCGCGGAGCTGCGCTGACCGGGCCGGGCTGCGAGATCCCTTCCCCGGCAACCGGATCGGCATCGACACATCCAGAATAACCGGTGGGGCGGACTCATGCCCGCCGATGCCCAGCACGTCCGACTCGCCCGAACTCGCCGGCGCAGCGGTAGCCTCAAGAATCCGATCCCGATGCGGAGGCCTTTCAGCGTGAAAATGTGGATCCAAATTGACGGCCACGATGACGACGACGAATATTCGGATGGCGCGACCTATGAAGTGCTCGATGGCGGCGTGCTAAAGGTCAGCAGCGGTAAGGATATTCACCTCTACAGCCCGGCGTACTGGCAAGAGGTCACGATCGACACCCGCCCCGCGGACGAGCAAGACGAACCGGCCCAACCGCTCGACGAAGATCTCCGTTGGCAGTGAGCGGCGCGGGCGAGGCGTCGCGCGGCGATTGCCGCGCCCGCTAGACTCACATCCGCCGCACTGGCACAACCAGGCCGACCCGCCAGGAACGGCAACCCGCCCGCGAGGCGTTGGCCAGACGCCCTCGCCCTCGTAGCTCAGGGGATAGAGCACGGCTCTCCTAAAGCCGGTGTCGCAGGTTCGAATCCTGCCGGGGGCACAGAGCAGGATGTATGACCTCGGCTGATGCTTGACAGTTGGTTCCGGGTGATGGCTGACAGTATTTCGGCTGATGGTTGACAGTGGTTTCGGTTGATCCTTGACACTCCCTGGATGAGGGAGTTGAGCGTGGCGGAGCAGCGGTATCAGATCGCTTTGATGACCTCGCCCGCGCCCGTCATCGCGGCGGTGGCGGGTTGTATACGCTGACAACGAAGTGGAGTAACGTCAGCACCACGCCCGCCAACATTCTGGCAGGGCACGCGGTTCATTTAAGTTGCCCAAGGTTCCGACGACCTTTCGATCTTCTCGGCCCGCTTCGCACACCACAGTCGCGAAAGAGGCTCGCCGTTATGGATGACCGCGCATACGCAGGGGTGCTTCGCCTGACGATGGAAGAATTGACCAATCAATTCGCCCATCCCACCGAAATCGGTATCACTTTGCAGGGCGTGACGGCGAGTTGCGTCGAGTTGGTTCACGGTGTGGCGTCCGCGGACATCCTGCTGATTTCGCCACCGTGTGAGCCTTTCTCGTCGGTGGCCGCAACTTCGCAGCTTGCCGTCGACATCGACCGTATGCAGGAGCGGTTCGGCGAGGGACCATGCTTGGATGCCGCCGCGGGTGATTCGATGGTCCTCTGCAACGACCTGCGCAACGACGGGCGATGGCCACGCTTCGCCGAGGCCGCAGTTGCCGCCGGTGTCCACAGCACAATGTCCTTCCAGCTCTATACCCACGACAAACGCAGGGGTGCGCTAAACCTCTTCGGCAGCGAACCGCAGGCCTTCACCGCGCAATCGCAAGCGGTGGGTGCCATGTTCGCGACGCATGCAGCCGTCGCCCTCATCACGAACGACGAGCGCCTGCAATTTAAATCCGCATTGGCAAGCAGGGACGTCATCGGTCAGGCCAAAGGAATGATCATGGAAAGGTTCGATGTCGACGCCGTCCGCGCGTTCGAACTCCTGACAAAGCTTTCGCAGAACACTAACCGGCGAGTCGCCGAAATCGCGGAAGAGCTAGTAGCGCGCGGACCAGAACGCGAATCGAACAGCAAGGCAGCGTCTCCGCCTCGAGGACATCAAATCTCGGCGAGAAATGGTGAGAAACGTACTTGAGGCGCTCGTTAACATCGGTGGCTTCAGAGCTCCTGGAGCTGGCCGGCGTTCTCGCTGCGGCTCGGACGTCACCCTTCGGCCGAGTCGGCCGCCGCGATCAAGGCCCCAGCCAGCTTCCGCGCTTGGGCCGGCGTGATAATCGGGGTATCGGGGCAGTCGATGATGATCTCGCGCAACGCGTGGCCATCCGCGTACTGCAGGCCGATCACGGATACCACGACATCGGCGCGTCGCCCGTCGTTGGTGGTGTGTTTGATTTTCCACTCGGGGCCGTCGAACGCCCGGAAGCCGTCCTCGGGATAGTCCCATTCGTCGACGCAGGTCGCCCGGGCGGGCGGGGCAAGATTGGGTTTCATGGCTAGATCCTTTCCGCGATTCCCCCCGCGGGCACGAGTAGTCCACTACGTCAGTCGTCCGCGCCCGGCGTCGGTCGCCGCGGAGGCGCATGGGACGGCTATGGCAATACGGTGTGCATCAGCATCACGTCGTACGCCGACCACAGCGACAGGTTGAAGTACAGGTCCCGCCCCGACGACCACGGATGGATCATCGGCGCGTAGATTCCGCCGGGCATCGAGAACGCCGACACCAGCGGTTGCTCCCCGCTCCACGGTCCTGTCGGCGTCGGCGCGGTCCGCGCCACCACGTCATTGCTGCCACCGTTGGTGTACAGCACCAGGTACTGCTTGAGGTAGCTGTTGTACTGGGCCGACATCTCGCCGACGGGGCCGGGCCACAGCGGCGTCGCCGCCCCCGGATTGGCCGCGACCCAGTGCCCGCCGTTGTCGCCGTTCCAGTACTGGTACTTGCTCAGGTCCGGCAGCTGGTTCGGGGGAACCCGCGACAGGAACGCCGCACCGCCGCGCCCCGACGGGGTGCCGAACTGGTAGAGGTAGCCGTCGGTGCCCTTCATGAAGGCGCCCATCTGGAAGTTCTCGTTCCCGGGCGTGAACCCCATCCCCGGGATCGCGTCGGCCGAGGCCGTGCGGATGGTGCTCGGGAAAATCCCCCAGTTCTGGCCATTGTCAACGGATCTCGCGATCGCCGAGTAGTTCGTGCTCCACTCCCCGTCACGGCCCCACTGCCTGATGGACATGTAGCTCATGTACTGGGTTCGCCCAAGGGAGATCGCGGCGGTGGGGATGATGCCCGTTTCGTGCGGGGCCTTGTGGATCGTGTTGACGACCTGCTTGGAGAGGCCGGTGGTCCACACCGGCGAGCCGGAGTATCGGTCGTTCGGCACGCCGTCGGAGATGTGAATTCCATGCGAGAGGTCGCGGTCCGAACTGCGGAACAGCACGTTGTATCGCCATTGTTGACCGTGCACCTTGCAGTAGCCGAACGTGTCACCGAAGGCCATCAGGACCTGGCGGTTGGCGGGATCACCGTTGTCCCAAGCGATCCCGAGGTCGGTCCCGGAGATGCCGAAACGTTGCAGGGTCTTGTTGGGGCCGTCCGTTCCGGTCACCCAGTCGACCAGCGACGTCGGTGCGCCCCCGATGTTCGCGGGCGGCGCGGGCGGCGCCGGCTGCGGCGGAACCGGGGCCGCGTTGGGCTGTAGCTGGTTGGCGTTCGGTGGCTGCGGGACGCCCGGCGCGGGCGGATTGGGCCCGGGCGGCGGGACGACCCCGGCTTGAGGCTGGATCGTTGCGGAGTACCGCTGTCCCCCGGCTCCCGGCTTGAGGAAGGAAGAGATCAGGGGACCCAACTTCGGCAATGGCGCCTGGTCGTTGGTGTGCGAGGGCCTGCGGCCCGTCGGCGGTTGCACAACCGGCTGGGGCGCGGGCATCGCCGGGGGCGCGGCCGGGGGATCGACGTTGGCTTCCGGCGCACTACAGGGTGTGGCGTTCGCCGACGGCGCCGCGCCTATCGCCACGAAGAAACCGATGGCGGTCATCGACGCCACCGATAGCGATAGGACTCGAGGAATCGCCGTCAAGGTCACACCCTTCCAGGAGCAGGCCGTCGCATTGACGTCCGCAGTTGGCTCATGTGACGATAGTGATTCACGGGGCTCGTGTGACCAGCGAGCAGCGGATAGGTACCCATCCGTGACCGTGTCGAAACTCATCGGTTTCCCGCCGACCCTCCGCGAAAACGACACCGATCAGTGTCGTTGTCGCCGTGAGGCGGGCACAGCGCCACATCCCCGAAATCACCGTGCCCGCCCGGATAGGCCGAGGGGCAAGGACGCCCGAACCGCGGTACGCTCCCATCCGCTAGCAGACCCCGGTCGGCGCCCGAGGCGGGCGGTCCACCTAGGAGGGCATCCGGTGAGCGTCCCTAATCAGTTGCGGGCGGACCCATTCCAGCGGCCCGCTTTCCTCCGCCGGGTGGTCGCGGCATCCATGGCCGGCACCGTCGTCGAGTGGTATGAGTTCTTCCTCTACGGCACGGCCGCCACGCTGGTGTTCAGCAAGGTGTTCTTTCCGCGCGGGGGCAACGAGCTCGACGCCATCCTGGCCGCCTTCGTGACCTACGCCGTCGGCTTCGCCGCCCGCCCGATCGGCGGCCTTGTCTTCGGCCACTTCGGCGACCGGTATGGCCGCAAGAAGCTGCTGCAGTTCAGCCTGCTGTTGGTGGGTGCCGTGACGGTTCTCATGGGCTGCCTGCCTACGTTTGCCCAGATCGGCTACTGGGCGCCCGCGCTGTTGGTGGTGCTGCGCTTCTTCCAGGGCTTCGCCGTCGGCGGCGAGTGGGGCGGCGCCGTTCTGCTCGTCGCCGAGCACAGCCCGAGGCTCACGCGCGGTTTCTGGGCGAGCTGGCCGCAGGCGGCGGTGCCCGGCGGCAACATGCTGGCCACGGTCGTCCTGCTGGGTCTCACCTCGACGCTGCCGGATGCGGCGTTTCTGAGCTGGGGCTGGCGCGTCGCGTTCTGGTTGTCCGCGGTCGTTGTCGTCATCGGCTACTACATCCGCACGAAGGTGACGGACGCGCCGATCTTCCTGGCGGCTCAGCAGGAGGCCGAGCGTTCCAAGACAAGCCAGCTCGGTGTGGTCGAGGTGTTAAAGCGTTATCCGCGTGGCGTTTTCACCGCGATGGGCCTGCGCTTCGGCGAGAACACGATGTACTACCTCGTGGTCACCTTCTCCATCACGTACCTCAAAGTGCAGGTGCACGCCAACACCAAGGTCATCCTGTGGTGGCTGCTGGCCGCCCACGCCGTCCATTTCGTGGTCATTCCGCTGGTTGGGCGCCTCAGCGACCGATTCGGCAGGCGCCCAATCTATTTCGTCGGCGCGCTGTGCGCGTGCACCTGGGGCTTCTTCGCCTTTCCGATGATGGACAGCCGCCACAACGCGGTCATCATGGCGGCGATCGTCATCGGTCTGGTGTTCCACGGTCTCATGTACGCGGTCCAGCCGGCGGCCATGGCGGAGATGTTCCCGACGCGGATGCGCTACTCCGGGGTGTCGCTCGGTTATCAGGTCACCTCGATCGTCGCCGGTTCGCTCGCGCCGATCATCGCCGTTCGCCTGCTTGAAACCTACAAGTCCTCGGTGCCGATCTCGTGGTACCTGGCGGCCACCGCGGCGGTGAGCGCGGTGGCCGCCCTGTGCGCCCGCGAGACCAAAGGCATCGACTTGGCGGACGTCGACCTCGCCGACGCCGAGGCAGTCGCAGGGCGCACGACCACTCCCGCGCCGCGCGCGGATGGACCGGAACCGACGGAGCTTGTCGAGGGCGCTGTATAGCCCCTCGCGGCGCCCTGAACAGCGCAAAGGTGAATTCACCCAGCTCAGCTGCCATTCTCGGAAAGGTCGCCGCGTCGATTCGTAATGTTTGTCAACCCCGCCGGGCGGTAATGATGCAAAAGAGGCGTGCGCGTCGGCCGGCCTTCGCGCCCGTCTAGGTCCCGTCGGTTCAGCCCGAGAGCCGACGGGGCCGCCCTCTTTCACGGGCTCGGCGGAGTAGCGTTCCGCGTATGGACCGCTCGACTGACGTGTGGATTCTCGGGGGCTACCAAAGCGATTTCGCTCGCAACCTCACCAGGGAGGGCCGCGACTTCGCCGCGCTGACCGACGAGGTGGTGCGGAGCACGCTCGCCGCGGCGAAAATCGACGCCGCCGACGTCGGCGTCGTCCATGTCGGCAACGCCTTCGGCGAGATGTTCGCGAGCCAGGGTCACCTCGGGGCGATGCCGGCCACGGTGTGCGACGAGCTCTGGAACACCCCGGCCTCGCGGCACGAGGCCGCGTGCGCGTCGGGCAGCGTGGCGGCGCTGGCGGCGATGGCCGATTTGCGGTCGGGCGCGTACGACGCCGCGCTGGTGGTGGGTATCGAGCTGGAGAAGACGGTGCCGGGTGACACGGCCGCCCAGCATCTCGGCGCCGCCGCCTGGACCGGGCACGAAGGGGCCGGCGCGCGCTACCTGTGGCCCTCGATGTTCGCCGAGGTGGCCGACGAGTACGACCGGCGCTACGGCTTGGACGACGCGCACCTGCGCGCCATCGCGCAGCTCAACTTCGCCAACGCGCGGCGCAACCCCAACGCCCAAACGCGCGGCTGGACGGTTCCCGACCCGATCACCGACGACGACGCGACCAACCCGATCACCGAGGGCCGGCTGCGCCGATTCGACTGCAGCCAGATGACCGACGGAGGGGCGGGGGTGGTTCTGGTCAACGACGGATACCTGCGCGATCACCCGGGCGCGCGCCCGATCGGCCGCATCGACGGGTGGGGACACCGCACGGTCGGGTTGGGTCTGCGGCAGAAGCTCGACCGCGCCGCCGACGACCCGTACGTGCTGCCCCATGTGCGGGCGGCGGTCCTCGATGCCCTGCGCCGCGCACGGGTGACCCTCGACGACCTCGACGGGTTCGAGGTGCACGACTGCTTCACACCCAGCGAGTACCTCGCCATCGACCACATCGGGCTGACCGGCCCGGGCGAGTCGTGGAAGGCCATCGAAAACGGCGAGATCGAGATCGGCGGCCGGCTGCCGATCAACCCCAGCGGCGGGCTGATCGGCGGCGGCCACCCCGTCGGCGCGTCCGGGGTGCGGATGCTGCTCGACGCGGCCAAGCAGGTCAGCGGCGCCGCCGGCGACTACCAGGTCGAGGACGCCAGCACGTTCGGCACTCTGAACTTCGGCGGCAGCACCGCCACCACCGTCAGCTTCGTCGTGAGCGCAACCGAAGGTTCGTGACCATGGATGTTGAGATCGTTGGCAAGTTCCTGTCGACCCTGCCCGAAGACGACGACCACCCCTACCGGACCGGGCCCTGGCGTCCGCAGACGACGGAGTGGGACGCCGACGACCTCACCGCCGTGGCGGGCGAAATCCCCCACGACCTGGACGGCATCTACCTGCGCAACACCGAGAATCCGTTGCACCCGGCGCTCAAGACCTATCACCCCTTCGACGGCGACGGCATGCTGCACGTAGTCGGCTTCCGCGACGGAAAGGCCTTCTACCGCAACCGTTTTGTCCGAACGGAGGGATTCCTGGCGGAGAACGAGGCCGGCGAACCGCTGTGGCCGGGCCTGGCCGAGGCGGTGCAACTGGCCAAACGGGAGGACGGCTGGGGGGCTCGCACCCGGATGAAGGACGCGTCGAGCACCGACGTGATCGTTCACCGCGGTATCGCGCTGACGAGCTTCTACCAGTGCGGCGACCTGTACCGGCTCGACCCGTACTCGGCCAGCACCCTCGGCAAGGAGACCTGGAACGGGCGCTTCCCCACCGATTGGGGCGTGTCGGCGCACCCGAAGGTGGACGGCAAGACCGGCGAGCTGCTGTTCTTCAACTACAGCAAGCAAGAGCCGTACATGCGCTACGGCGTGGTCGACGACAGCGACGAACTGGTCCACTACACCGACATCCCGCTGCCCGGCCCGCGGCTGCCGCACGACATGGCATTCACCGAAAACTACGTGATACTCAACGATTTCCCGTTGTTCTGGGATCCGAGGCTACTCGAGCACGACGTGCACCTGCCGCGGTTCTATCCCGACATCCCGTCGCGCTTCGCCGTGCTCCCCCGCCGGGGCACCACCGGCGACATCCGCTGGTTCGAGGCGGACCCGACCTTCGTGCTGCACTTCGTCAACGCTTACGAGGACGGCGACGAGATCGTGCTCGACGGCTTCTTCGAGGGCGATCCGCAACCGCTTGACACCGGCGGAACCAAGTGGGACAAGCTCTTTCGCTTCTTGGCGCTGGATCGCCTCCAGGCCCGGCTGCACCGGTGGCGCTTCAACCTGGTGACCGGCGCGGTGAAAGAAGAGCAACTGTCGGAATCGATCACCGAGTTCGGCACCATCAATCCCGGCTACGCCGCGCGGGACTACCGGTACACCTACGCTGCCACGGGCAGACCGGGCTGGTTCCTGTTCGACGGCCTGGTCAAACACGATCTGCTCACCGGGACCCAAGAGGGCATCTCCTTCGGTGACGGTGTCTACGGCAGCGAGACCGCGATGGCGCCGCGGGTCGGCGCAACCGGGGAGGACGACGGCTACCTGGTCACCCTGACCACCGACATGAACACCGACGCCTCCTACTGCGTTGTCTTCGACGCCGCCCGCATCGCCGACGGACCGGTGTGCAAACTGCAACTGCCGGAACGCATTTCCAGCGGCACGCATTCGACGTGGGCGCCAGGCGATCAGCTGCGGCGCTGGCATACCGCGGAGTCGGCGGCAAGCGGAGTGGGGCTGTGACGATGTGGCCCGGATCGGGCCATCGGGCCACCCATTGGCCCCCGCACTTGGCGCCGCTCGGCGCCATCCGCTTCGCCCGGCGCACCTCGAACTTCGCCGAGACCGTGCGGTTTTACCGCGAGCTCGTCGGGCTGCCGCTCTACGAAACGTTCGAGGCCAGCTACGGCAGCAACGGCGCCATCTTCGGCCTGCCCAGCTGGAACCTGACGATGGAGATCGTCGAGTCGGTCGACCCCGTCGCCGTCGACCCTCACGAACAACTGTGCCTGTACTTTCCCGACCGGGAGGCGCAACAGGCCGCCATCGCGCGCCTGCAGGCGGCGGGTCTGGCACCCGTGGAGCAGCACCCGTACTGGGAGGCGACGGGCGCTGTCACCTACCGCGACCCCGACGCCCGCGAAGTAGTCTTCGCGCCCTTCGTATTCGGCGTCAACGAGCCAGAGGACAGCACCGCCTCAGGCAAGCACGAGTTCCCGTCGGCGTGAAGCCTCACCGGCTCGACCGCCCGGAGGCCAACCCCGCGATCACCGCCGTCATCGAGCACAGCACGGCGCAGCCAGCAGCGACGGCGCCGACGTAAAGCCCGTACTCGGCCGACACCGGCGGGTTGACGTTGAGCTTGTAGTACCACACCGTCAGCGCCACGATGAGCAGTGAAATCACCAGCGCGGCAACCGAAGCGAGCTTCACCGACAGGCCGCGTCCCACCATCGCCCCGGCCACAAGCAGCGTCGAGGACAGCAACACGATCAGCTGTCCCGCACCAAAGCCCCTCGGCAGTTCCAGGTTGCCGTGCGTGCCGCCGATGGCGTTGGCCCAGCCGCCGCCGCCCGCCGCCGTCGTAAGCCACGGCATCCAGGCGCTGGCCGAGATGAGCAGGGCGAAAAACGCCACCAGCCAGCCAGGGCGCAGGCGGCGAGTCATGGTTGGGAGATTAGCCGACTCGCCACCGCACCGGTGTGACCAACGCCCGCCGTTAGCCCTCCAACGACGACAGGTTGAAGATGACCCCGGTCGGGTCGGTCGCCGCGGCCAAGCGTCCGTACGGGGTGTCCTCGGCCCCCTGCACGACGGCTCCGCCGTTGTCGGCGATCACCCGCAGCGTCTTGTCGACGTCCTCGGCGCCGAAGAAGATCGTCCAGTTCGACGGAACGCCCTCGGGCAGGCAGCGGGCGCCGTCCATCACGCCGAGCAATTGTTGGTCGCCGAACCAGGCAGTGGCGTAACGGAATTCGTCCGTGTCGGAAACCAGCTCGGTCCGCCATCCGAACACCTCGCGGTAGAAGTCGACCGCGGCGCGGAAGTCACGCGTGGTCAGCTGGTGCCACACCGGGGAGCCGGCCTCCCCGATCACCTCGAACCCGAGGTGCTCCAACGGCTGCCACAGCCCGAAGAACGCTCCCGACGGGTCGGTCGCCACAGCCATGTGGCCCTTGGCCGGAATTTCCATCGGCCCCATGCACAGCGCGCCCCCCGCCGCTGTTATCGCCGACACCGTCGCGTCGACGTCGGCGGTGTGAAAGTAGGTGGCCCACTGGTCCGGCGACCCGAACTCGGGCCGGTTGGCCATCAGGCCGGCGACGCCCCGGCCGTCGCGGGCGGCGTTGACGTATCCGCCGTACTCGGGCCCGGCAGACTCGAACGTCCAGCCGAAGACCGTGCCGTAGAAGTCCTGGGCGCGGTCGAGGTCCGACGTCGTCAGGTCGATCCAGCAGGGCGCGCCGAGCGGCGCGCCGTCACGGATGGGCACGATGACCCTCCTTATCTGTCGTGTGTCCTGGCCCCGTCATCGGGGTTCACACGTATCGACTGGCGCGGACCCTAAAACTCATCGGCCGGAGCGATCAGCGACGGACGCCGCCGTCCCCGTTCGTGTGCGGATCGGGGGCGGTGAACACCCGGACGAAGTTCCGCAGCGACTGGTTGATGTCGCTGCGCAACGCGGCGGCGACGATCATGCCGATCGGCCCGAACAGCGCCGGGCCACCGAGGTGCACGTCGAAGCTGACGACGGAGCCCTCGTCCGCGGGTTGAACCTTGGCCAGCAGCTTGACCTTGACCCCGCCGACGCCATCCCCGTTGAGCGTCATGCCTTCCGGCGGCTTGTAGCGCACGACCGTCCACTTGATCCGGTTGTACATGCCCTTGACCTCGACGATCGACTCGACGACCGTCCCCTTGTCGATGTCGTCGGGCAGCGTGCTGCGCCACACCCGATGGATGGTCAGCCAGTCCTTGTACCGCGACAGGTCGGAGGCGTGCTTCCAGGCCACCTCGGGAGGCAGCGGTACGTCGATGGATCCGGATAGTTTCGCCATGCGCTCAGTTCTGCGGGTCGTTCTGGACGGCGGAATCGGCCGCTTTCTTGGCCTCTTCGGCCACCTTGTGGATGGTGTCCGAGTACTTTCCCTGCGTCCTGCCGTCGACGAATTCGCCGGCCTTGTCTATCGCGGTCTCGACCTTGTCGGCGTTTTGCGCCAACAGGTCCTTGGCCTTGTCCAGGAATCCCATCTGCGTGTCCCTTCCCGAGGATTCGCCCGGGATTTTACTTGGCGGCCGTCACCGGCTCGCGCCACAGCCGCGGCTGCACCCCCAGCATCCTGGCCCGGATCCACCACGTCGCCTCGATCGCGGCGGCGCCCAGCGCCCCGATCCCCAGGGCGCTCGAAGTCAGAAGCAGATTGGACGGGTCGAGCAAAAACTTCTGCTGGGCCAGCGGGATGCTGAAGATCACCACGTACGCCAGGCCGGAGAACACGACCAGCGCCACCCGCCACCACTGGTAGGGGCGTGCCGCCACCGCGAGCACCCAGAGCGCGCTGACCAGCAACGTGATCAGCGCCGCGGTCGAGGCCTGGTCCTGCTCCCGGAACGTGGCGTGCCGGCCGTGGTAGGCCACCAGATAGGACGCGAAGGTCGCGACGCCGACCACCAGCCCCGACGGCAGGGCGGAGGTCAGCACGCGGCGCACGAAGCCGGGATAGGCGCGTTCGTTGTTGGGCGCCAGCGACAGGATGAACGACGGGATCCCGATGGTGAACCACGCCGCGATGGTGACGTGGATCGGCTGGAACGGGTACAGCAGGGGGTCGGCGTGGAGGGGCTTGGCGAGCAGGCATTCGATGCCCACCAACAGCGCCAGCAGCACCGAGTACACCGTCTTGGTCAGGAACAGGGTGGCGACCCGCTCGATGTTGCCGATCACCCGCCGGCCCTCGCCGACCACGTAGGGCAGCGTGGCAAACCTGTTGTCCAGCAAGACGATCTGGGCCACCGCGCGCGAGGCCGGGCTGCCGGCGCCCATGGCGACGCCGATATCGGCGTCCTTGAGGGCCAGCACGTCGTTGACGCCGTCGCCGGTCATCGCGACGGTGTGGCCGTGCGATTGCAGGGCGCGCACGATGGCGCGCTTCTGGTCGGGCCGCACCCGGCCGAAAGTGGTGTGATCGTCCAGCGCGTCGGCCAGTTCCGCCGGTTCGGTGGGCAGTCGGCGCGCGTCCATCGCGTCGCCACGCAGCCCGAGCTTGCCCGCGACGGCGCCCACCGACACCGCGTTGTCGCCGGAGATCACCTTGACCGAAACATCTTGGGCGGCAAAATAGTCCAGCGTCTCGCGAGCGTCGGGTCGCACCTTCTGCTCGAGCACCACCAGCGCGACCGGCGTGACCCGGCCCGGCGCCGCCGGATCATCCACCCCCGACTCGGAGCGACCCAGCAGCAGCACCCGCAGCCCTCGCGCCCCGATCCCCTCCGCCCGTTGCGCTTCGGCCGACGCCGGATCCAGCAGCACGTCCGGCGCGCCGATCACCCAGTCGCCGCGATCGCGAAAGGACACGCCGCTCCACTTGGTGGCCGACTTGAACGGGGCGGTGGCGGTGGGCGTCCACCCGGGCGGCCGGTCATACGTCGCGGCGATGGCCCGCATGCTCGCGTTGGGGCGGGCGTCTTGCGCGGCCAGCGCGGCCAGCGCGTCGGCGACCGCTTCGGACTGCGCGGCGCCGACCTCGATGACCTCGGCCACCCGCATGCCGCTTTCGGTGAGGGTGCCGGTCTTGTCGGCGCACACCACGTCGACCCGCGCCAGGCCCTCGATGGCGGGCAATTCCTGCACCAGGCATTGGCGTTGCCCCAGCCGGATGACCCCGACCGCGAACGCCACCGACGTCAGCAGGACCAACCCCTCGGGCACCATGGGCACCAGCGCGCCGACCGTCCGCAGCACGGACTGCCGCCACCCGGCGTGCGTGGTGAAGAACTGCGTGTAGATGGTCAGCAGACCGGCCGGCACCAGCAGGTAGGTGACGAACTGCAGGATGCGGTTGATCCCGTTGCGCAGTTCGGATTTCACCAAGCTGAACTTCCGGGCCTCTTCGGCGAGCTTGGCGGCGTAGGCCTCCGGGCCGACCTTGGTGGCGCGGTAGGCGCCGATGCCGGTGACGACGAAGCTGCCCGACATCACCCCGTCGGTCGGTTCCTTGGTGATCGGGTCGGCTTCGCCGGTCAGCAGCGACTCGTCCACCTCGAGGTTCTCCCCCTCGACGATCTCGCCGTCGACGACGACCTGATCCCCGGGGCCGAGCTCGATGATGTCGTCGAGCACGACCTCGCCCGGCAGCAGCGTTCGGGTGCCGGATTGCCTGCGCACCAACGGTTTCGCCTGCCCGACGATCGCGAGCTTGTCCAGCGTCTGCTTGGCGCGGATCTCCTGGACCATGCCGATGACGCTGTTGGCGACGATGAGCAGGCCGAACAGCCCGTTGATGACCGAGCCCGTCACCAGCACGATCGCGAGCAGCACGCCCAGGATCGCATTGATCCGGGTGAAGACGTTGGCCCGAACGATCGCCGCCACGCTGCGGGTGGCGCGTTCCGGGACGGCGTTGCTCTTGCCCGCGGCCACCCGCTGTGCCACCTCGGCATCGGTCAGGCCCGCGATCATCGGGTGAACGTTCCCAGCTTGTCGGAGTCGAAGTACTCCAGGTTCAGGGTGGGCGCCGGCGAACCGGAAAAGGTGGCCTTGGAAATGGTTCCAGGCGGGGCGTTTTCGTCGGTCACCGGGAAGGTGAACGTGTCACCGTCCCAGTGCGCCAACGTGAACGTCCGGTTCTTCGGCCCCAGCGACAGCTGCAAGGCGCCGTCGCGTGCTGTCACGACGGCCGGGCCCCAATAGTCGCTGACGTAGACGCCGGCGTAGTCGCCGAGCGGTCTGGGCGGCGCGGGGTTGGCCGGGGGCTGCTTGCCTAACAGTGAGCCTTCGGGGTTGTTCATCCAGCCGATCGCCTGCCTGTACAGGTCAGCCCAGTTCTCGCGAATCTGACCGTACTGCACCAGATCCATGAACTCGGCGGTCAGCGTCTCCGGTACGCCGATGGGTGCGGCGTTGGTGAGCGCGATGATGCCCAGGTCCTCGGACGGCATCACCACGAAGTTCGTCGCCTCCCCCAACGAGAAAGCGCCGGAATGGCTGTATTCCGTGCGGCCCGACGAGGCCACCGACACGTTGAAACCGTACCCGTAGAAGCCGGAGCGCGCCTTGGGTGTGGTTGCGGGAACCGATACGACCTGCGCGGTGGTCGCCGGCAGCAGCGCCTCGGGTGACACGATGCGCTGACCTTGATAAGTCCCGTTGCCCAGCAACATGATCAGCCAGCGCGCCATGTCGTTGACCGACGAGCTCACCCCGCCCGCGGCCGACTGGGGATCCGGATCGCGTTGAAAGCGCGGCTCCCACTTGTCGCCGACCTTGACGTGGTTGGCGGCGCGGTTTGGCCTGGCGAGGAAATCGGCGAAGCGCGAACTCGTGGCCGCCATGCCCAGTGGGCGGTACAGCACCTCGTCGGAGAGGGCCTCCCACGGCCTGCCCGCCGCGGCCGCCACCGCGTCGGCGGCGGCGGTCACGCCGAAGTTGGTGTAGGCGTAGCTGTTTCGAAACGGCGCGAGCGGCAGATACTTCAGGCGCTCGAGCACCTGCCGGCGGTCGTAGCCCAGATCCTCCAGTTTGTCACCGGCGTGGTCGGGCAACCCGGAACGGTGCGAATACAGGTCGGCGATCGTCGCGTGGCCGGTGACATAGGGATCGCCCAGCGCGAACCACGGCAGCTTGGACACCACGGGCGTGTCCCAGGCGACGACGTTGGCGCTGACTTCGTGTGCCACCACCGTCGCGCCGACCGATTTGGACACCGACGCCAACTGGAAGACGGTGTCGGCGTCGACCTTATTGTCTTCTGCGTCACCCTTGCTTGTATTTCTG
Source organism: Mycobacterium terramassiliense (assembly GCF_900157385.1). Lineage (GTDB taxonomy): Bacteria > Actinomycetota > Actinomycetes > Mycobacteriales > Mycobacteriaceae > Mycobacterium > Mycobacterium terramassiliense. The sequence goes on along the minus strand of NZ_LT717701.1, from coordinate 1,511,554 downwards.
GTCCCAAATCCCTTGGCATATACGGTCTTTCCGCCGTGGACGATGGCCACCGCCATGCCGGGGATGCCGGTGCTCTTCATCAGATCACCGACCAGGCCGTCGACCTTCGCGACGGCGTCGTCGATGCGCCCGGCGGGGATCTCGACGCCCGACACCTCGTTGGGCGGCGCCCCAGATGGGGCGGGCGGCGGCGAGGACGCCGGTGGCGCGGGCCGGCAGCCCGTCAACGCGAGCAAGGCCAGCGCCACAGCGGCCGTCGCCGCGCGTTTCGTCATGGCGGAACTCTAACGTGGGTTAGAGCCGCCACCACGGGTTGAATCTGCGGGGCGCGGCGGGATCGATGCGCTGGCCCGGTACGGGCACCGCCACCTGTACACCTACGGGCTCAGCCGCCTTCAACACCCGCTCGACCGGCTCGGCCCACGGGTGCGGGGCCAGCCGGAAGGTGCCCCAATGGATGGGGATCAGCAGCCCCGAGCCCGAGTCGGTAACGTCCAGGTGCGCCCGTACCGCCTCCTCGGGGTTCATGTGGATGTCCGGCCATGCCGTGTTGTACGCCCCGACGGGCAGCAGGGTCAGGTCGAACGGGCCATGGTCGGCCCCGATCTGCGCGAAGCTCTTGGTGTAGCCGGTGTCGCCGCCGAAATACGCGCGATGGCTCGGGCCAAGAAACGCCCACGACGCCCACAGCGTGGTGTTGCGATCCAGGAAGCGACCCGAAAAGTGCCGCGCCGGCATGCAAATCACGGTGAGCTGGTCCAGCTTCGCGCCCTGATGCCAGTCGAGCTCGACGATGCGGTGCTCGGGGATTCCCCACGCGCGCAGGTGGGCGCCGACCCCGAGCGGCACGAAAAACGGGGCCCGCTGCGTGTGCGCCAAGGCGATGACCGTGTCGATGTCGAGGTGGTCGTAGTGGTCGTGGCTGATCACCACCGCATCGACGGCGGGCAGCCCCTCCAGTTGCACGGGCGGCGGATGCAGCCGCTGCGGGCCGACGATGTCCGACGGCGAGCATCGGTCGCTCCAGACCGGATCGGTGAGCACCCGGTAACCGTCGATCTCCACCAGCGCCGTCGAGTGGCCGAACCAGCTGACGGCCAGCCGGCTGGCGGCGCCGTCGAAGATTTCCGGCGCGGCCAACGGGATCGGCCCTTTCGGCCGGCTGCCGCCGCGCCCGGCCAGCAGCTCCCACACGATCAGCCGCAACTCCTCGCGGTCCATCTGGTAGATCGAGGCGGGGTCGAGGTTGACGAACTCGCCGTCGGAGTAGTTGGGCGACGCCTCCGCCACCGCCCGGATCGCCGCGGGCGACGCGCCGAGGGCGGACGGGGCGCCGTGCAGCGCGCGCAGCAGCCAACCGCCGGCCGCCAGCGAGGCCGTGCCGGCGGCCAGTCGTAGCGCCCCCCGCGGCATGACTGTCAGGCTCCTTGAAACTTCGGTGGTCGCTTCTCGACGCGTGCGACCTGCGCCTCGATCACGTCCTGGCTGGCCCACGCCCGGTCGAAGAGCTCCTTGTGCTCCGGCCAGGCTTCCTGGATGGCGCCGTCGTCGTTGAGCACCCGCTTGGCATGCTCTATCGCCAGCGGCGCCAGGCCCGCGACCTCGGCGGCCCAGGCCTGGGCGTCGGCCAGCGTCCCGATGCGGTTGACCATTCCGGTCTGCAGCGCCACCTCGGTGGTGAGCTTCTCCGCGGTCAGCAGCATGGCGCGAGCCCGCCCGTGGCCGACCAGCGACGACAGCCGCCGGATGCTCCAGTTGTCCAGGGCCAGGCCGTATTTCGCGGTCGGAAACTGAAAGAACGCGTCCGGCGCGGCGACCCGCAGATCGCATTGCATGGCCAGCTGCAAACCGGCGCCGATGGCGGGGCCGTTGATGGCCCCGATCACCACGATCGGAGCGGCGTCCATGACTTTGTGCAGCTCGATGAGCCGGGCGGGATAGTCGGCGGCGAAGGCGTCCCCGGACAGATCCGCGCCGGCGCAGAACACGGTGCCCTGGCCGGTCAGCACGATTGCGCGGGTCGATCCGTCGTCGCCGGCCTTCTGGATGGCCTCCCGCAGCTCGTCGACGAGCTGGGAGTTCAGGGCATTGCGACGCTCGGGGCGCTGCAGCTCGATGGTCATAACGGCTTCGGTCTGGGTCACGCCGATCATTAACCCACCCTATATAGCCTCGTCTGGTGACTCGCACCACGACCGGCCAGCTGCTGGACGCCGTGCTCGACGAGGGCTCGTTTGTCAGCTGGGACAGCGCTCCGTTGGCGGTTCCCGTGTCGGATTCCTACGCGCTCGAGCTGGCCGACGCGCGCGCCGCCACCGGCCGGGACGAAGCGGTGCTCACCGGCGAGGGCCGCATATCCGGGCGCCGCGTGGCGGTGGTCGTGTGCGAGTTCGACTTCCTCGGCGGCTCGATCGGGGTGGCCGCGGCCGAACGAATCACCGCCGCCGTGGAACGGGCGACCGCCGACCGGCTGCCCCTGCTGGCCTCGCCCAGCTCCGGCGGCACCCGCATGCAGGAGGGCACGGTCGCGTTTTTGCAGATGGTGAAGATCGCGGCGGCCGTCACGCTGCACAAGCGCGCGCACCTGCCCTACCTGGTCTACCTGCGCCACCCGACCACCGGTGGGGTGTTCGCCTCGTGGGGGTCGCTGGGCCACATCACCGTCGCCGAGCCGGGCGCCCTGATCGGCTTCCTCGGGCCCCGGGTGTACGAGCTGCTTTACGGCGAGCCCTTCCCGGCCGGAATCCAGACCGCGGAAAACTTGCAGCGCCACGGCGTGATCGACGGCGTCGTCCCGCTCGGGGAGCTGCGCCGCACGGTCGAGCGCGCACTGCGGGTGATTGCCGATCCGCCCGAGCCGCTGCCCGATCCCGAGCCGCCCGAGCCGACGCCCGAGGTGCCGGCGTGGGACTCCGTCGTGGCGTCGCGACGGCCCGACCGCCCCGGTGTCGGCGTTCTGCTGCGGCACGGCGCCACCGACTGCGTGCTGCTGTCCGGGACGGGCGGCGGGGAGGCGGCGACCACGCTGCTGGCGCTGGCCCGCTTCAACGGCCAGCCCACCGTGGTCCTCGGCCAGCAGCGTGGTCCGGGCGGGTCGGAAATGGGCGGGGTGGGGCCGGCGGCGCTGCGCGAGGCCCGTCGCGGCATGGCGCTGGCCGCCGAGCTGCGCCTGCCGCTGGTGCTGCTGATCGACGCGGCCGGACCGGCGCTGTCGGCCGAGGCCGAGGAGGACGGGTTGGCCGGCCAGATCGCCCAATGCCTGGCCGAGCTCGTCACGCTGGAGACGCCGACGGTGTCGGTCCTGCTGGGCCAGGGCAGCGGCGGACCGGCGCTGGCGATGGTGCCCGCCGACCGTGTGCTGGCCGCGCTGCACGGCTGGCTGGCGCCGCTGCCGCCTGAGGGGGCCAGCGCGATCGTGTTCCGCGACACCGCCCACGCTCCCGAACTTGCCGGCGCACAAGGGATTCGGTCGGCCGACCTGCTGGCCTCCGGAATTGTCGACGCCATCGTGCCCGAGCATCCCGACGCCGCCGACGAGCCGGTCGAGTTCAGCCAACGACTGTCGCGCGCCATCGCCGCGGAGGTGCGGGCGCTGCGCGAGACGCCGCCGGCGGAGCGCTTGGACGCGCGCCTGCGCCGTTACCGCCGCATCGGGCTGCGTTGAATCCGGACGCCTCCGCGACACGTAAACCACGCACACGACACGCCGGAAAACGTCGCAATGGCTTATGTCTCGGCGACGGCGGCGTCGTCGTCGGGCAGCCCGAGGTAACGCTGGACCGTCGGCCCGAGCCACTCGACGATCTCGTCGCGCGTCATCTCGACGACCGGAGGCAGCCGTAACACGAAGCGGCACAGCGCCATACCGAGGATCTGCGTGGCGATCAGCCCGGCCCGCACACCGGATTCCCCGGCGGGCACCAGGGTGGCGACCAGCGGCTGCAGCTGGGCCCCGAAGATCTCGTGCATCCGTTGCGCGGCTTCGCCGTTGGTGGCGCTGGAGCGCAGCAGGATGACCAGCGCCTCGTCGCCCTCCCAGCGTTCGAGGAAGTGCCGAACCACCGACCGCCCGATCTGCGTCCGGTCAGCCGAGGCCAAGTTCGGAAACCTCAGGTCAAAGTCCGCCGCCGCGGCGAACAGCTTGTCCTTGCTGCCGTAGTACCGCATCACCATCGCGGGATCGACCCCCGCGTCGGCGGCGATGGCCCGGATGGTGGCGGCCTGGAACCCGGACGCGCCGAACCGCTCGCGAGCCGCCGTCAGGATGGCCGCCTTGGTTTCTTCCGACGATCTCCGCATGTCAACAATTGTAGGCCAACAATTGTTGACATCCACGCATCGGAGCGCCAGCATGGGGGTATGCCAACAAGCGTTGACTTGACAGAAAGGAGCCAACGATGAACGACACCGACGTCCTAGTGGTCGGCGCCGGGCCCACTGGCCTCGCGCTCGGCACTGCGCTGATCGCCCGCGGGGTGCGGGCGGTCCTGGTGGACCGGCTGGCCGAGGGGCAGAACACCACTCGCGCGGCCGCGGTGAACTCCCGCACCCTGGAGGTGCTGGAGGATCTCGACGTGGCCCGGCGAATGGTCAAAGCGGGCCTGATCGCGCCGCGATTCACGATCCGGCAGGGCCGGCGCATCCTCATGCCCGTCGACTTCAGCGCGCTGCCGGCAAAGCATCCGTACACCTTGATGCTGTCGCAGGCCGACACCGAACGGCTGCTGTTGGAGCGCCTGCACGAACTCGGCGGCGAGGTGATTCGGCCGAAGACCTTGAGCCGCGTCGCCCAGGACCGCGATGGCGTCACCGCGACCTTCGACGACGGCGAGACCATCCGGGCCGGCTATGTCGTCGGGGCCGACGGCATGCACAGCACGGTCCGCGAACACGCCGGAATCGGTTTCACCGGAGGCGAATTCGCCGAATCGTTCGCGCTCGCCGACGTCCGGCTGGCCGGCGAGGCGCCCCGCGCCGAGGTGATCCTGTTCTATGCCCGGGACGGCCTGAACGTGCTCGCGCCGCTGCCTGGCGACACCTTCCGCATCGTCGCACCGGTCGCGAACGCACCGAAGGAGCCGTCGGTGGAATTCGTCCAGGAGTTGCTGGACACCCGGGGCTTCGGGCCCGGCGAATTGAAGGTCACCGAGTTGCTGTGGGGGACGCGGTTCCACATCCATCACCGCGTCGCCGACAGCTACCGGACCGGCCGGCTGCTGCTTGCCGGCGACGCCGCCCACGTGCACAGCCCCGCCGGTGGTCAGGGCATGAACCTCGGTATCGCCGACGCGATCTCATTGAGCGGCGCGCTCACGGACGTCGTGCGCGGGGGGTCCGACGCCGCCCTGGACGCCTACGCCGCCGCCCAGCGCGGGCGGGCCGAGCAGGTGCTGAAACTGACCGGGCGGCTGACCCGCGTCTCCACCCTGCCGCGCCCGCTGCGCCCGATCCGCAATTCGGGAATGCGCCTGGCCGCGCGGGTCCCCGCCGTGCGCCGACAGCTGGCGGTGCAGCTGAGCGGCCTGGGGCGCCGTTGACGACGGTGGGCGAAACGCAAAAGTCCCTAATCGTGACCTCTTTAGGGGCCTTTTGCGTCTGCTCGCGCCAGGTCGCGCCTCCCACCGCCGAAAGCGGCGATCCGGCACAATGGGCCGCATGGACACTGGTGCCACCTCGCCTCGGGTCTTGGTCGTCGACGACGACTCCGACGTGCTCGCCTCGCTGGAACGCGGCCTGCGCCTGTCCGGGTTCGAGGTATCGACGGCGGTCGACGGCGCCGAGGCCCTGCGCAGCGCCACCGAGACGCGACCGGACGCGATCGTGCTCGACATCAACATGCCCGTCCTGGACGGCGTCAGTGTCGTCACGGCGCTGCGGGCCATGGACAACGACGTGCCGGTCTGCGTTCTGTCCGCGCGCAGCTCCGTCGACGACCGGGTGGCGGGGCTGGAGGCCGGCGCCGACGATTACCTGGTCAAGCCGTTCGTGCTGGCCGAGCTGGTAGCGCGGGTGAAGGCGCTGCTGCGCCGCCGCGGCTCCACCGCGACCTCTTCCTCCGAAACCATCACGGTCGGACCGCTGGAGGTGGATATCCCCGGCCGCCGCGCTCGGGTGAACGGCGTCGACGTCGACCTGACCAAGCGGGAATTCGACCTGCTCGCGGTGCTGGCCGAGCACAAGACCGCGGTGCTGTCCCGCGCCCAGCTGCTGGAGCTGGTGTGGGGGTATGACTTCGCCGCCGACACCAACGTCGTCGACGTGTTCATCGGCTACCTGCGCCGCAAGCTGGAGGCCAACGGCGGACCCCGGCTGCTGCACACCGTCCGCGGGGTCGGGTTCGTGCTGCGAATGCAGTAGCCATGCAGTGACCAGATGACGCGGCCATGAACCTTCTGTCCCGGATCTTTGCCCGTACGCCCTCGCTGCGGACCCGGGTGGTGCTCGCGACGGCCATCGGCGCCGCGATCCCGGTGCTCATCGTCGGCGCCGTGGTCTGGGTCGGAATCACCAACGACCGCAAGGAGCGGCTCGACCGCCGGCTCGACGAGGCGGCCGGTTTCGCGATCCCCTTCCTGCCGCGCGGCCTCGACGAAATCCCGCGTTCGCCCAACGACCGCGACGCCATCATGACGATCCGGCGCGGCAACCTGGTGAAGTCGAATTCCGATGTCACGCTGCCCAAGCTGGACGTCGACTATGGCGACGCCTACGTCAACGGCGTGCGTTACCGGGTCCGGACGGTGGAGATTCCCGGGCCCGGGCCCAGTTCGCTCGCCGTCGGCGCGACGTATGACGCCACCGTCGCCGAGACCAACAACCTGCATCGCCGGGTGATGCTGATCTGCGGATTCGCCATCGGCGCGGCCGCGGTGTTCGCGTGGCTGCTGGCCGTGTTCGCGGTGCGCCCGTTCAAGCAGCTCGCCCAGCAGACCCGATTGATCGACGCCGGGGACGAGGCGCCGCGCGTCGAAGTGCACGGCGCCAGCGAGGCCGTCGAGATCGCCGAGGCGATGCGGGGCATGCTGCAGCGCATCTGGGACGAGCAGATCCGGACCAAGGAGGCGCTCGAATCGGCGCGTGACTTCGCGGCGGTGTCCTCCCACGAGCTGCGCACCCCGCTCACCGCGATGCGCACCAATCTCGAGGTGCTGTCCACCCTGGACCTGGCCGACGACCAGCGCAAAGAAGTGCTCAACGACGTCATCCGCACCCAGTCGCGGATCGAGGCCACCCTGAGCGCGCTGGAGCGGTTGGCCCAGGGCCAGCTGTCGACGTCGGACGATCAGGTGCCGGTCGACATCACCGAGTTGCTCGACCGCGCCGCACACGACGCGATGCGGGTCTACCCGGAACTCGAAGTGTCGCTGGTGCCTTCGCCAACCTGCATCATCGTGGGGCTGCCGGCCGGGTTGCGGCTGGCCGTCGACAACGCGATCGCCAACGCCGTCAAACACGGTGGCGCGACCCGGGTTCAGCTGTCGGCGGTCAGCTCGCGGGCGGGGGTGGAAATCGCCGTCGACGACAACGGCAGCGGCGTTCCGGAGTCCGAGCGCCAGGTGGTGTTCGAGCGGTTCTCGCGGGGTTCGACCGCCTCGCATTCGGGCTCGGGCCTGGGGCTGGCCTTGGTGGCCCAGCAGGCCCACCTGCACGGCGGGACGGCGTCGCTGGAGGACAGCCCCCTGGGCGGCGCCCGGCTGCTGCTGCGCATCCCCGCGCCGAGCTGACGCTGCACCGAACGTCGAGCCGTTGCGGCGTTACTTCCTCGAACTCTTGCGCCACGGCGTGAAACAGGCCCGCGCCGCGCACTCTTCGTCCTTGAACCAGACCTGGGCGACGGTCGGATCGTAGGTCTCGTCATCGGGCGTGTAGTAAAGCCGGGTGTCCGAACGGCCCTTCACCAGCCAACCCGCGGGCCCGCCGCCGTCGGGGGTGGCGCGGGCCGAGCCGGGGCCGTAGGGCTCATACGGCAGGACGGGCGTCCACGAGGTGGGCGACTCCGCGGCGACCGGCGGCTTCCTCGGCGGCGGCTGCTTGCCGGCCGGCGCCTTTTTCACCGGGCGCCCCTTGGCGCCCGGTGGCCTTTTGCCGGGCGGAATCTTCTTGCCGGGTGGCACCTTCCGCGGCGGCGACTTGCGCGCGCCCGGAACTCTCTTCGCCGGTGCCCCTTTGGCGGGCGGGCGAGCCTTCTTCGCCGGGGCCTTCTTCGGTGCGGGGCGCTCGGCCTTGGGCTCTTTGGCAGCCGCGGCCCTCTTGGCCAGGAACCGCTTGATGAACGAAAACCTAAGCTTGGGAGTCTTTTTCGCCTCCGGAGCCGTCGTAGGCTCGTCCGCGACGGGAAGCTCCACGGCCGGCGACTCCTCCGCGACGGGAAGCTCCACGGCCGGCGACTCCTCCGCGACGGGAAGCTCCACGGGCGCCGCCTCTTCCGCGACGGAAAGCTCCACGGGCGGCGACTCCTCCGCGACGGAAAGCTCCACGGGCGCCGCCTCTTCCGCGACGGGAAGCTCCACGGGCGCCGCCTCTTCCGCGACGGAAAGCTCCACGGGCGGTGGCTCCTCCGCGACGGGAAGCTCCACGGGCGCCGCCTCTTCCGCGACGGAAAGCTCCACGGGCGGCGACTCCTCCGCGACGGAAAGCTCCACGGGCGGTGGCTCCTCCGCGACGGAAAGCTCCACGGGCGGCGACTCCTCCGCGACGGGAAGCTCCACGGGCGCCGCCTCTTCCGCGACGGAAAGCTCCGTGGCCGGTGGCTCCTCCGCGACGGGAATGATTGTCGTCGCTGGCTTTCGCTCTGCGAGGAGGTCCATAACCGGCGACTCTGCGGCGGCGGGAATCTCCGTCGCCGGCGACTCGTCCGCGACGGCAAGTGCCGGCGCCGGCGACTCTTGCTCCACCGGAATCGCGATCGTCGGGTGTTCCTCGACCGGGATCATCGTCGTGGGTTGTTCTTGCTCGATGGGAGTCGCCGTCGCCGGTGACTCGTCCGCGACGGCAAGCTCCGGCGCCGGCGACTCTTGCTCCACCGGAATCGCGATCGTCGGGTGTTCCTCGACCGGAATCTGTTCCTCGACCGGAATCTTTGTGGTCGGCGGTTCTTCCTCGAAGGGAATCACACTTGTCGGCGACTCCTTCTCGACGGGGAGTGTGGTAGTCAGCGCGTCGTCGTCGGCCGGGACGTCGATCGCGAAGAACTCGTACGGGGCCGGAATCCTGGTCGTGGCCGGCTCAGGCTCGACGTCCGCGGCGGCGGCCAACGCATCCGCCGGCGCCGCCGCTGGCAGCGGACGTTTGACGGGGCGGACCGCGAGCGCGAGCGTCAACACCAAACCCATCACAAAAGAGAGCCCGAGGAGCAACCAGTGCACGTGGCTCATCGCTCTCCGCCTATCCCGCCACCCGCCGGCGCGGCAGGGACGTCGTCAACGTCGACACGTTTGTTCATGATGTTGGCGACCACCCGGGCAACGGCCGAGCCCGCCACGAAAGCGAGGAGGTACCACAACCACTGGATCACGAAATCCATGCCGGATCTCCTTAACTGACAACGATTTCGACGCGACGGTTCTTGGCGCGGCCCTCCGCCGTGTCGTTCGGCGCGATGGGGTTTGCCGAACCGAGACCCTTGACGACCAGCTGGGGGGCGGCGACGCCACGGGCAACAAGAAAATCGGCGACTTTCTGGGCCCGTTGGGTGCTCAAAGGAATGTTGATCGCCTCGACGCCCGAATTGTCGGCGTAGCCGTTGAGCGCCACGTGCGCGGTCGGGCACGCCTTGAGCTTTTCCGACACCTGGGTCAGTACCGGCTCATCGGCCGGGGTCAGGCTGAACCCGTCGGTCGCGAACGCAATCGGCCCGCCCGTCTCAGCGGTGATCGCCACCTGCAGGTCGTTGCACTGCGCGGCGGCCGGCGCCGCGGGCGGCGGGGCCTGCCCGTTGATCACGAGCTTGTCAACGACGTTGAGATTGGACCAGATGCGCACCGCCTCTAGGTGGGCGGTGTTGTTCTGGTCCTGAGATGCGGCGGTGCCGGCGAAAGTGATGGTGTCCCCGCTCACCGTGAGGCTGAAATCGGGAATCGAGGCGATGTCTTTGAAAAATGCCCCGGCCTTTGCGAAGTCGAGCGCGTCGATATTGGGATTGATGCGTATTTGGTCGACGATGTTGACGCCCGGCGGCAGCGCCCCATTAAGCGCCCTCAGCAACGCGGCTTTGGCGGAGTCGTCGGGAAAATCCCCGCTGAGGGTAAAGCTATTGCCGTTTCGGGTAATTGAGAGCGGCGCCAGGGCCAGCTTCGACGCGGCGGGCCTGCTCGTCGGCGCCGCAACGGCCGGCCCATGAGCGGATCGGGGTCGCTCGAACGCGCCGTAACCGATTGCCGCAATCAGCAACGGAATAACCACGACACCAATCATCCACGGAAGGCCGAGCGACCGCCCGTGCAATTCCGGATCCGGTCCCAAGTCGGTATCTGCGGGCGCTTGCCGCAAATCCACCCCTAACCCCACTATTGCCCCCTCCGTCATTCGTCACCCGCGCTTTCGTTTTGCAGGCGATATGCAGCCTACCGATTCGACGCGGGGACGCCTGCCAGGTCGGGCACACTGGAGCGATGGGAAACGGCAGAAAACCGACCGACAGCGAGACCCTGGCTTACATCCGCAGCCTCGTCGACGAGGAGAAAACGCTGCGGTCGCAGTTGCAGCACGGCGAGATCAGCACGTCGGAGGAGCAGGATCGCCTGCGCCGAGTCGAAGTGGAGCTCGACCAGTGCTGGGACCTGTTGCGGCAACGCCGCGCGCTACGCGAAACCGGTGGTGACCCGCGCGAGGCGCAGGTGCGCCCGCCCGACGAGGTCGAGGGCTACCTGAACTGAGCGAGGTCGACGCCCCCGATGCCTTAGATGTCATCGTCGTCGGCGGCGGCCACAACGGGCTGGTCGCGGCGGCCTATCTGGCCCGGGCGGGCCTTCGGGTGCGGTTGCTGGAGCGGCTGGACCGCCTCGGCGGGGCCGCGGTTTCGGCGCAGGCCTTCGACGGGGTCGGGGTTCGGTTGTCGCGCTACTCCTACCTGGTCAGCCTGCTGCCGGCCCGCATCGTCGACGATCTGGGCGCCGCGGTGCGACTGGTCCGCCGGCCGTACTCGTCGTACACGCCGGATCCCAGCACCGGGGGCCGCAGCGGGCTGCTGGTCGGGCGCCCCGGGACGTTCGGCGCCATCGGCGCCGCCGACGACGAGCGTCGTTTCGCCGCCTTCTACCAACGCTGCCGGGTGGTGACCGAGCGGCTCTGGCCCACGCTGCTCGAGCCGATGCGCACCCGCGAGCAGGCCCGCCGGCACGTCATCGATGGGGGCGATGCCCACGCGGCGGCCGCATGGCGGGCCATGGTCGACGAGCCCATCGGCCGCGCGATCGCCGACGCGGTGGGCAACGACCTGGTCCGCGGCGTCATCGCGACCGACGCGCTGATCGGCACGTTCGCCGCCCTGGACGACCCTTCGCTGCGGCAGAACGTCTGCTTCCTCTACCACGTGCTCGGCGGCGGCACCGGGGACTGGGACGTCCCCGTCGGCGGGATGGGCTCGCTGACCGCGGCCCTCGCGTCGGCGGCCTCCGGCCATGGCGCCGAAATCATCACCGGTGCAGACGTCTTCGCGGTCGATCCCGACGGCCGGGTGCGCTACCGCTGCGGCGAGAACGAGCACGCGGTGCGGGGCCGGTTCGTGCTGGCCGGCGTGACGCCGACGGTCCTGGCCGGCCTGCTCGGCGAGCGGCCCCCCGCCCCGGCCCAGGGCGCGCAGGTCAAGGTGAACATGGTGCTGCGCCGCCTGCCCCGGTTGCGTGACGCCGCCGTCACATCCGAGCAGGCGTTCGCCGGGACGTTCCACGCGAATGAAACCTGGACCCAATTGGGCAGCGCGTATTCGCGCGCGGCCGACGGGCACATTCCGAATCCGCTGCCCTGCGAAGCCTATTGCCATTCGCTGACCGACCCGAGCATCTTGTCGGCCGAGCTGGCCCGGTCGGGTGCCCACACGATGACGGTGTTCGGCCTGCACACCCCGCACTCGCTGTTCGACGAAAACCGCTCCGGCGCCCTGCGCGAGCGACTGACCGAATCGGTACTGGCGTCGCTGAATTCCGTTCTGGCCGAGCCGGTCCAGGATGTCCTGATGAGCGATGCGCAGGGCCGACCGTGCCTCGAGACGACGACCACCCTGGACTTGCACCGCACGCTGGGGATGACCGCGGGCAACATCTTCCACGGCGGCCTGACGTGGCCTTTCGCCGACGACGACGACCCGCTGGACACGCCGGCCCGGCAATGGGGGGTCGCCACCGCGCACGATCGAATCCTGTTGTGCGGCGCGGGCGCCCGCCGTGGCGGAGCGGTGTCGGGCATCGGCGGGCACAACGCCGCGATGGCGGTGCTGGCTTCCCTGGCGAACAGACCCTAGCGGTCGTTGATGGTGGCGTAGTCGCGCTCGGTGTACCCGGTGTAGATCTGGCGCGGGCGGCCGATCTTGCTGTCGCCCTCGTCGTGCATCTCACGCCAGTGCGCGATCCAGCCGGGCAGCCGCCCCAGCGCGAAGAGCACCGTGAACATCCGGGTCGGGAAACCGAGCGCCCGGTAGATCAGGCCGGTGTAGAAGTCGACGTTCGGGTAGAGCTTGCGCTCGACGAAGTAGTCGTCGGTAAGCGCCGCCTCTTCGAGTTCCTTCGCGATGTCCAGCAGCGAGTCGTCGCCGCCCAGCTTGCCCAGGATCTTGTCGGCCTGTTCCTTGACGATGCGCGCCCGCGGGTCGTAGTTCTTGTAGACGCGGTGGCCGAAGCCCATCAGCTTGACGCCGGCTTCGCGGTTCTTCACCTTGCGGACAAATTCGCCGACGTCGTCGCCGCTCTCGCGAATCTGCTCGAGCATCTCCAGCACCGCCTGGTTGGCGCCGCCGTGCAGCGGTCCCCACAGCGCGTTGATTCCGCCGGAGATGGACGTGAACAAGTTGGCCCGCGACGAGCCCACCAACCGCACCGTCGACGTCGAGCAGTTCTGCTCGTGGTCGGCGTGCAGGATGAACAGCATGTCCAGCGCCCGCACGATTTCGGGGTCGGCGTGGTACGGCTCGGCCGGGAGCCCGAAGGTCATCCGCAGGAAGTTCTCCACCAGGCTCAGCGAGTTGTCCGGGTAGAGGAAGGGCTGTCCGATCGACTTCTTGTAGGCGTAGGCGGCGATGGTGGGCAGCTTCGCCAGCAGGCGGGTGGTCGACAGCTCGACCTGACCGTTGTCCATCGGGTCGAGCGCGTCCGGGTAGTAGGAGCTCAGCGCATTCACCACACTGGACAACACCGGCATGGGGTGGGCGTTGGGCGGGAAGCCGTCGAAGAACCTCTTCAGGTCCTCGTGCAGCATGGTGTGCCGCTGGATCCGGTTGGTGAACTCATCCAGCTGCTCCTTGGTCGGCAGCTCGCCGTAGATAAGCAGGTAGCTCACCTCGATGAAGGTCGACTTCTCGGCGAGCTGCTCGATCGGGTAGCCGCGATAGCGCAGAATGCCGGCGTCGCCGTCGATGTAGGTGATGGAGCTCTTGCATGAGGCGGTGTTGACGAAGCCGTTGTCGAACGTCGTGTAGCCGGTCTTGGAGAGCAGGGGGCCGAGCGCAATCCCGTCGGCTCCTTCGGTGGCTTGCACGACCTCAAGGTCGATCTCGCCCCCTGGGTACTTCAGAGTTGCGGTGTCGTCGGTGTCGGCCACGAGAACCCCTTTGCGCTCTGGCTGGTCTGGCTGCCCTGACTCGGTGCTTATAGCTGAAGGTAGTCGTTATCGGCACGACGCGCCTGCCCGGGGTCGGGTCCGCGGGTCTCGCGGCCATCGGACGGTTAAGCCGCGCTGAATTTGCGACGTGACGGGTGTCATACCGAGTCGACACGCGGCCGTCGACGAACCGCGCGGGTCAGGGTTGCAGGCGCTCGACCCGAGCGCCGATCACCCGAATCCGGTTGTGCACCCGGTTTTCCCGGCCCTGCCAGAATTCGACCACCTCGGGCGCGAGGAGGTATCCGCCCCAGTTGGGCGGCACCGGGACGGATTCGGAGTCGGCGAAGCGCGTGGTGACCTCGGCGAGCTGGTCCAGCAGCGCCGCGCGCGACGCGATCGGCCGCGATTGGTGTGACGCCCAGGCGCCCAGTTGGGAGCCGCGCGGCCGCATGGACCAGTAGTCCCGCGTCACCTGGGGGTCCACCTTGCTCACCGGGCCGCGGACGTGGATTTGCCGGCCCAACAGGAACCACGGGAAAGTGGCCGACGCGTACGGCGTCGCGGCCAGCTCGGCGCCCTTGTCGGAGTCGTAGTTGGTGAAGAAAGTGATTCCGGTCTCATCGGCGCTCTTGCACAACACCGCCCGGCTGACCGGCCGGCCGCCGGCGACGGTTGCCAGCACCATGGCGTTCGGCTCGGCCACCCCGGCGCGCTCGGCGTCGTCGAGCCACCTGCGGAACAACGCGAGCCACCCGTCGGCCAGCCAGTCCGCGTCCAGGTCTGGGCTGCCGTCCTTTTCGACCGATCCGTACTCCACGCGCATTCTCTCGAGGTGTTCTTTGCCTGCTCCGGGGCCCGGTCCTGCCATTACGCCCACGCTACCGGGGGTTGCTACCGGCCGGTAGCATCCGCCCGCCCGGGGGGTGCGAGAATTTCCGCATGACTGTCCCGGAAAACTTTGTCCCCGGCCTGGAGGGCGTGGTGGCATTCACCACCGAAATCGCCGAACCGGATAAAGACGGCGGCGCGCTGCGCTACCGCGGCGTGGATATCGAGGACCTGGTGGCTCAGCAGGTCACGTTCGGCGACGTGTGGGCGCTGCTGGTCGACGGCAAGTTCGGTCACGGGCTGCCGCCCGCCGAGCCCTTCCCGCTGCCGATCCACACCGGCGATGTGCGGGTCGACGTGCAGGCGGGCCTGGCGATGCTGGCACCGATCTGGGGCTACAAGCCGCTGCTGGACACCGACGACGCCACCGCCCGCGACCAGCTGGCCCGGGCCTCGGTGATGGCCCTGTCCTATGTCGCACAGTCGGCCCGCGGCATCTACCAGCCGGCCGTGCCCCAGCGCGTCATCGACGAATGCCAAACCGTCACAGCGCGGTTCATGACCCGCTGGCAGGGCGAACCCGACCCCCGGCACGTCGAGGCCATCGATGCCTACTGGGTGTCGGCCGCCGAGCACGGCATGAACGCCTCGACGTTCACCGCGCGGGTGATCGCCTCGACCGGAGCGGACGTCGCCGCCTCGCTGTCGGGGGCGATCGGGGCGATGAGCGGCCCGCTGCACGGTGGCGCGCCGGCCCGGGTGCTGCCAATGCTCGAAGAGGTCGAGCGCACCGGCGACGCCCGCGGCCTGGTCAAATCGATCCTGGACCGCGGCGACAAGCTGATGGGATTCGGCCACCGCGTTTACCGCGCCGAGGACCCGCGGGCACGCGTGCTGCGGGCGGCCGCCGAACGGCTGGGCGCCCCGCGCCACGAGGTCGCCGTCGCGCTGGAGCAGGCCGCGCTGGCAGAACTGCGCGAGCGCCGCCCGGACCGGGCCATCGAGACCAACGTCGAGTTCTGGGCCGCGGTCATCCTGGACTTCGCCCGGGTGCCGGCCAACATGATGCCGGCCATGTTCACCTGCGGACGCACCGCGGGATGGTGCGCCCACATCCTCGAGCAGAAACGGCTCGGCAAGCTGGTCCGCCCGTCGGCGATCTACGTGGGCCCGGCACCGCGCAGCCCGGAAGCCGTCGAGGGCTGGGACCGGGTTCTCACCCACGCCTGAGATCGGGCGAGCGAGGTAACCACACCGCGAATTTCGGCCCAACATTTCGCGCGGTGGTCACGCTCGCGTCCGTTGGTTGTCGGTGCCCGACGGTTGAATGGGCGCGTGCCGCGAGGCTCCGATGAATTTGCGTCGCGGGACGAGTCAATAACCGTGTGCCGGCCCACGCCGGGTGGGCACGGGAGACCGACAACAAGGAGACCACGATGGCGATCAACATCGAACCCGCACTGTCCCCGCACCTCGTCGTCGACGACGCCGCGGCGGCAATCGACTTCTACGTCAAGGCCTTTGGCGCCGAGGAGCTGGGCCGGGTGCCCCGCCCCGACGGCAAGCTGGTGCACGCGGCGCTGCGCATCAATGGCTTCACCGTGATGCTCAACGACGACTTTCCGGAGATGTGTGGCGGCAAGTCGATGACGCCCACGTCCCTGGGCGGCACCCCGGTCACCATCCACCTGACGGTCACCGACGTCGACGCCAAGTTCCAGCGGGCGCTGGACGCGGGGGCCGCCGTGGTGGCCCCGTTGGACGACCAGTTCTGGGGTGACCGTTATGGCGTGGTCGCCGACCCGTTCGGCCACCACTGGTCGATGGGTCAGCCGGTGCGGGAAGTCAGCATGGAAGAGGTCACCGCGGCGATGTCCGGGCAGGGGGCCGGCTAGCTCTCACCAGACAGCCGGGCCAGCAGCCGGCGTCGCCGCGGCGGCGCCGGCGCGGCAACGGCGACGGCGACGGCGAGCATGTCGGCGACGTCGGTGAATTTGTTGCGCGGCCGCCCGTCGCGGCTCCCCCGCTCGATCTCCGCGGCGTCGATCGCCCGCCACCCCGCGGAGCCGACGACGTCGGGCTGGCGCGCGCGCACCAGGTCGTCCAGCGCGCCCGGCGGGGCGGCGGGGTCGGTCAGGCTACCGGCGTTGAAATCGGCCACCAGCGCATGGACGGTTTGCAGGGAGCAGGACTTGTTCGTGCCGATGAACCCCGTCGGTCCGCGCTTGATCCATCCCGCGACGTAGGCGCCGGGCACCGGGCGGCCGGAGCCGGGGTCCGTAACGCGGCCGCTGTCGTTGGGCACGACGGCCGCCGATTCGTCGAATGGCAGCCCACGGATCGCCTTGCCGCGATAGCCGATCGACGTCAGCACCAGGCCGGCCTCCAGCCGGTGCGCCTCGTCGGTGCCGGTGACGGTGAACTCGACTCCGGTGGCGCGGCGCTCGCCGAGCACGCGCTGCGGGGTGAGCTCGTAGGCCAGCCGGATCCGGCGGCGTGACGGCGAGGATGAATCGTCACCCAGTGTGCTCAGGATCTGCAGCTTGGTCTGGGTCAGCCGGTCCGACACGGCGGCGAGATCGCCCGCCACCCGCCGATGGTCGCCGGCGTCCAGCACGACGTCGGAGGCGCCGGTGAGCCCGATGAGTTCGGGAAGGGTGAAGGCCGAATGGGCCGGCCCGCGCCGGGCGGCGATCACCACTTCGCGCACCGCGGAGCGCCGCAACACCTCGAGCGCATGGTCGGAGATGTCGGTGCGGGCCAGGTCGTCGGGGTCCGCCGTGAGGACGCGGGCCACGTCGAGGGCGACGTTGCCGTTGCCGATGATCACCACTCGCTCGTGATCGAGATCGACTGGCAGACTGGTGAACTCGGGATGTCCGTTGAGCCACGCGACCAACTCGGTGGCGGTCCCGGTGCCCGGCAGACCCATGCCGTCGATGCCCAGGCGACGATCGTCGGGTGCACCCACCGCATAGATAACGGCGTGATGGTGGGCCAACAGGTCGGCGTGGCTCAGGTGCCTGCCGATCTCGACGTTCAGGTAGAAGCGGAAGTGCCGATGGCCGGATATCCGGTCGAAAAGCCGGGTGACCCTTTTGGTGTTCTGGTGGTCGGGCGCCACCCCGGCGCGCACCAGCCCGTAGGGCGTCGGCAGCTTCTCAAAGACGTTGACCCGCACGCCATGTTGGGTGAGCAGCTCGTCGGCGGCATACATCGCCGCGGGGCCCGAGCCGACGACGGCCACGGTCAAGGGCCGACGGCGGGCGCGCACCTCGGCGGCGGGGATCACCGGGGCCAGCTTCGAGGTGGGCGGCAGTTTCTCGCCCTCGGGCCGCTTCGGGTAGAAGGACGCGTTGATCTCGACGAACGGCAGCTGCTTGGCATCCAGCCGGGTGTCAGGGGCGATGGCGCCCACCGGGCAAGCACTCACGCACGCGCCGCAGTCCACGCACGCCACCGGATCGATGTAGAGCATCTCCGACGTCGCAAACCCCGGCTCGTCCGGTGACGGGTGGATGCAGTTCACCGGGCACGCGAAGACACAGGACCCGTCGTTGCAGCACGACTGGGTAATAACGTGCGGCATAAGAGAACCCGGCGCAGCCCTATGCGGCCGGAGCGGCGGCCAGGTGCTGGCGCTGCGGCTCGCTGCGATACCGCGACGGCTTGCCGTTGATCTTGCACAGGCGCCACATCAGCCGGGCGGACCGCGTTTCCATCAGGCCGGTGTCGTGGGCCAGCATCCGCACATCGCCAAACATGTCGCTGAGCCACTTGCGCGACTCCGGGGACCGGAAGAACAGTTCCTTTTTGACCTCGCGCGGAATGTCGAACTCGCGCCAGAAGGCCTTGGGCGGCACCACAATTGCCCGGCACAACATCTTCATGGTCAGCGGCAGGTACAGCGCCGTCCAGAACCGCTGCCGCTTGGTCAGCTCCGGCAACCGCCGGCGCAGGAACTCATGCGCGAACGAGATGTGCCGTGCCTCCTCAGCAACGTGGATGGCCATCACCCGCTCCATGATCGGGTGCAGCGACTTGCCTTCGCGCAGCACGTTTTTCTGCGTGTGGTCGATGGGCTCCTCGCCGGCGAGCACACCGATGAAAAACGCAACCGGCGACGGGCCCGCGACCAGTGGAACCAGCGGCGAGAGCCACTTGAGCACCCGCGGCATGCCCGGGACGTCCGCGCCGATGCGGTTCACCATCTCCTGGAACATCATGGTGTGGTTGCACTCTTCGACCGATTCGTGCAGGCAGTAGCGGTACTCAGGCGACCCGTTGGGCACCCAGAACGTGTAGTTCATCAGGCCGCGGATCAGGATCGACTCGAAGTGCAGCCCCACCTTGGCCACGTTGGCCTGCCGCCACATGCCGATCTTGATCTTGCGCTCTTGCGACTGGGCCTGATACCAGGGATGCCGTCCCAGCGGGTCGGTCAACGGGAGGATCCACCGTGGGTCGTTCTCCGTGACGGCGAATTCCGTTGATTCCCAGTCGATGTCGGTGTAGGGATTGAAGTTTCGCCGCACCGACCCCTCGGACAGTGTGGCAAGCATGTTCACGTACTCGGCGTCGTCGCGTACTTCCATGTTGCGTCGCCAACGCCGGACCATTCGCGTCCTGTCCATTCCAAGCCTCCCCAACGAGGTTTACATTTGGACGTGCAATGTCCAGACAGTACCGCAGGTACCGGATATTTTCTAGACTCGCAGCCGGCACTGTGGCCTGACCAGTGGTCACGCGATCCGTGTGGCCTGGCTCACATCCCGCCGGTCACCCCAGCCCGCGGCGTCGCCGCCTCCGGATCGCTCACTAGGCTGGCTGATATGGCTGACCAGCTCGACATCCCCGCCGACATCAAACCCCGCGACGGCCGCTTCGGCTGCGGCCCTTCGAAGGTCCGGCCCGAACAGCTGAAGGCGCTGACCACCACGGCCGCGCCGTTGTTCGGCACGTCGCACCGGCAGGCTCCGGTCAAGGATCTGGTGGGCCGGGTTCGCTCGGGGGTGACCGAGCTGTTCTCCGTGCCCGACGGGTATGAGGTCATCCTCGGCAACGGGGGCGCGACGGCGTTCTGGGATGCCGCCGCGTTCGGGCTGATCGACAAGCGTTCGCTGCACCTCTCCTTCGGCGAGTTCAGCGCCAAGTTCGCCTCCTCGGTCGCCAAGAACCCCTTCGTCGGCGACCCCATCGTCATCAAGTCGGATCCCGGCACTGCCCCCGAGCCGCAGTCCGACCCGGCGGTCGATGCGATCGCGTGGGCGCACAACGAGACGTCGACCGGGGTCGCGGTGCCGATCCGCCGCCCCGCCGGCTCGGATGACGCGCTGGTCCTCATCGACGCGACCTCGGGCGCCGGTGGCCTGCCCGTCGACATCACGCAAGCCGACGCCTACTACTTCTCGCCGCAGAAGAACTTCGCCAGCGACGGCGGGCTGTGGCTGGCCGTCATGAGCCCGGCCGCGCTGGCCCGCGTCGAAGCCATCGCGTCCTCGGGTCGCTGGGTTCCCGACTTCCTGTCACTGCCGATAGCCGTGGAAAACAGCCTGAAGAATCAGACGTACAACACCCCGGCGATCGGCACGCTGGCGCTGATGGCCGAGCAGCTCGACTGGATGCTCGGCAACGGTGGCCTCGACTGGGCGGTCAAGCGCACGGCGGACTCCTCGCAGCGGTTGTACTCGTGGGCCGAGGAGCGGCCTTACACCACGCCGTTCGTCGCCGATCCCGCGCTGCGGTCTCAGGTGGTGGGCACGATCGACTTCGTCGATGAAGTCGACGCCGCGGTCGTCGCCAAGACGCTCCGCGCCAACGGCATCGTCGACACCGAGCCCTACCGCAAACTGGGCCGCAACCAGTTGCGGGTGGCGATGTTCCCCGCGGTCGACCCGGACGACATCAGCGCCCTGACCCAGTGCGTCGACTGGGTCGTCGAGCGGCTTTAACTTCTGCGTCATCAGCCCGCAACCCGCCAGCGTGTCACAGCGGGTTGCCGGCGTTAGCTGCACTAGAGTGCGGACCCGAGGGGTCCGTCGCTGACCGGCGCGGAGCCTGCGAGGAGAAGCCATGCGGGAACTCAAAGTGGTTGGTCTCGATGACGAGAGCAAATACATCATCTGCGAGGGTGATGACCCCGCAGAACGGTTCAAGCTGGTGGCCGACGACAGACTTCGGGCCGCCCTCCGCGGCGAGGCGCCGCAGCCGGACCAGCCGCCGCTCGACATGCAAGTCACCAATATGTTGAGCCCCAAAGAGATTCAGGCCCGGATTCGCGCCGGTGCGTCCGTCGATCAGGTGGCCATGGCGTCGGGCTCCGACATTTCGCGGATCCGCCGCTTTGCTCACCCGGTGCTGCTGGAGCGGGCCCGCGCCGCCGAACTGGCAACCGCCGCACACCCGATGCTGGCCGACGGGCCCGCCGTGCTCACCCTGCTCGAGACCGTCAGCTCCGCGCTGGTGGCGCGCGGCCTGGAACCCGACCGGCTCAGCTGGGACGCGTGGCGCAACGAGGACGGCCGCTGGACGGTGCAGCTCGCCTGGAAGGCCGGGCGCTCGGACAACATCGCGCATTTCAGCTTCGCCCCCGGCGCCCACGGCGGAACGGTCACGGCGGTCGACGACGCGGCCAGCGAGCTGATCGACCCGGACTTCGAGCGCCCGTTGCGGCCGCTCGCCCGGGTGGCCCGCCTCGCCTTCGAGTCGACGGAACCGACCGCTACCGCAGGCGAATCCGCCGAACCGGCGCCGCCCGCCGCACCGCCCGAACAGCCGGTGCACACCCGGCGCGGCAAGCCGGTGATTCCGGCCTGGGAGGATGTGCTGCTCGGGGTGCGCTCCGGCGGGCACCGCTAGCCCGATGGCGGGGACCCGCAGCGCCCGGCTGCACCGCGCTTGCGATCCCCGCTAGCCCGATGGCGGGGACCCGCAGCGCCCGGCTACACCGCGCTTGCGATCCCCGCTAGCCCGATGGCGGGGACCCGCTACCCCACCGTCATTGCCAGCAGCGTCAGCCACGCGCCGGCCACGCCCGCGGCCGCGCCCAGCACGAACCACCGCAGCACCAGGGTGCGCCGCCAGCCCCACAACGTCGGCGCCAGACCGCCCGCGGCGACGGCGTTGAGGCCAACCGCCAGCAGCGGATGCACCCGGATCAGGCCGAGGCTGAGCACCACGACGGCGGCGCCGGTCACGGCCGCGACGAACACCGAGACGGTCAAACCCGTTGCCCAGGGGACGGACTCGTCGTTCACCAGGTGAGCCTAGCCCGCTCGTAAAACGCCAGGGCCGCCGCGGTGGCGACGTTGAGCGAGTCGGTGCCGCGCGACATCGGGACTCGCACCGGCACGTCGCTGAGCCGCAGGGCGGCCGTCGTCAGCCCGGGGCCCTCGGCGCCGACCAGCACCGCGACACGCTCGTCGACCGCCCCGGCCATCGCCTCGGCCAGCGCGCACGCCTCGCGCTGCGGCGTCATTGCCATCAGCCGAAAGCCGCTCTCCTTCAACAACAGAAGGTCGTGGGGCCAGCTCGCCGCCCGCGCATACGGCACCAGCAACGCGTGGCCCATCGACACCCGCACGGCGCGACGGTAGAGCGGGTCGGCGCACCCGCTGCCGAAAACCACTGCGTCCACGCCCAGCCCGGCCGCGTTGCGAAAAATCGAGCCCAGGTTCTCGTGATCGTTGACGCCCTCGAGGACCGCGACGGTGCGCGCGGCCTCGACGACCTGGCCGACGCTGGGTTCCGGCACCCTCCTGGCGGCCGCGAGCACGCCGCGGTTGAGGTGAAAACCGACCACTTGTGCCATCACCTCGGCCGACGTTCGGTAGAACGGCGCCGCGGCGCCGGCCAGATCGTCCTCGAGCTCGGACAGTCGGCGGTCGGTGCCCAGCAGGGCGTGCGGGGTGAATCGGGAGGCCAGCATGCGCTGCACGACCAATACGCCTTCGGCGATCACCAACCCCTTACCGGTCGGCAGATCGGGACGGCGATCGACACTGTTCAGGTCGCGGAAATCGTCGAGGCGCGGGTCGTCGGGATCGGTGATGTCCTGAACATCCAAGCCGCCGGTCACGGGCTTTCGTCGACCAGCGCCAGCATCAGATCGGCGGCCTCGCGCAGGGTTTCGCGTTGCTCGCCGTCCAGTGTCGCCAGGCGCTTGGCCAGCCACTCCTGGCGCGCGCGACGGTTTGCCTTGACCAGCTCGGCGCCGGACTCGGAGACCGAGACGAGGACCTGCCGGCCGTCGACCGGGTGTGGGGCGCGATCTACCAAACCCATCTCGGCCAGCGACGCGATCACCCGGGTCATCGATGGCGGCCGCACGCGCTCGCGAATCGCGAGCGCGCCGGGGGTCATCGCGCCCTCGTTGGCCAGGGTCGCGAGCGCCGACAGCTGGGACAGCGACACCGGCGATGACGGGTTGCGGAACCGCAGTTGGCGGGCCAGCCGCATCACCGCCAACGACAGGTCGCTGGCCAGCCGGGCGTCGCTGTCAGGCATGGCGCGAGGTTACACGGAACACAGCAAATGCGGGATACCAACTTGACATCCATGGACTTTGGTCCTTGCCTGCGCTCGGGCCGCTTTCAGGGCTCAGCGCCGCCGCGTTATGTTGATCGCGATGTCTGCCCAACCCGGCCAGAGCCCCGAGGCGCCACCGCTGCCGCGGGCGCTGCTCGAGGTGTGGCCCGTCGTCGTGGTCGGGTTCCTGGGCTGGCTGATCGGCGCGGCGCTCGCGTTCCTCGTCCCCGCCCTGCACAGTTGGCGCCCGGTGACGCTAGGCGGGCTGGGGGTCGGGCTGATCGGCACCAGCATCTTCGTCCTGCAGCTTGCGGCCGCCCGCCGCGGCGCCCGCGGCGCGCAGACCGGGCTGGAAACCTACCTGGACCGCCAATAGAATTCGCTGCCCTGGGAGGAACCATGGTCGCCCCGCTGCTGCAGACGCACGTCGACATCGACGCACCGGCCTCCAAGGTGTGGGCGTTGATCTCCGACTTCCGGCGGATGCCGGACTGGAGCCCGCAGTGTCGCTGGATGAGGGCGCTGGGACCTCTTCGCGCAGGCACCCGCACCTTCAACCTCAACCGGCGCAACCGCATGTTCTGGCCCACCACCTGCACGGTTGTCGAGGTCATCCCCGAGAAGAGGCTGGCGTTCCGGGTCAACACCAACGGCACGATCTGGAGCTACGAGCTCGAGCCCAGCGGCCGGGGGACCCGGGTGACCGAGAGCCGTCACGCCGAGAACGGCGTCAGCGCGATTTCGAACCTATCGGTGAACGCGCTCTTGGGCGGGACCGAGAACTTCGAACGCGAGTTGCTGAAGGGGATGAACGCCTCGCTGGCGAACATCAAAGCCGCCGCCGAGCGGGGCTAGTCGCCCGGTTCCGGCGACTCCGGCTGCGCAGACTCGGGCGGCGACTCCGGGTCCGGCGGTTCGGGCGGCGGCGGGTTCTCCGCGACGTCCAGCACGCCGTCGTCGTAGGGCTCGTACGCCGGCGAGCCGGTGCCCGCCGGGGCCGGTGTGTCCGAGTGGGCACCGCAGCCGTATTGCCTGTCGACGATGTGCCCGTCGGCGGACAGCTCGTTGCCGCACACTCCGAACATCGCGCCCAGCGATCCGGCCAGCGGCAGGAAGAAACCACAATCGCGGCACATCCGTTTGGTGGACCGGGCCATCGTCGAGTCGGGACCGTGGTCCCCGGTGTGCCACCGCTCGGCCGCCTCGGCGCGGCCCCACGAGCTCATCACCCAGCGCCGGCCCAACCCGATCTCGGCGGCCGTCTCGTCCACCTCAGGGTCACCGCTGGCGGTGTAGCCCGGAACCAGGCGCGGGTCGTCCGCCGCGGGCGCCAGCAGGTCCCCCGGGCTCAGATCGCCCGGGCGCACCCGTTGGTCCCACGGCACCCACTCGGGCGCAAGCAGCGCTGTCGGTCCGGGGATCAGCACCACTTCGCTGATCGTCGCGTGGTCGGCCCCCGGGTGCCCGGCGACGACAGCCGCCCATTGCCACCCCTGGTAACCGGGCAGGTGCGCGAGGAACCGGTGGGTCGCGGCGTTCGGATCCTCGGAGCTGACGCCCAGGTAGTCCCCGACGGCCTCGGCGCCGGCGAACTCCTCGACGGCCGCCCGGGCCTGGTCGGCGGCACCCGTGAGCACCGCCGCCAACTCGTCGGGCGACTCGGCGACGGTCGTCGCGGCGGGTTCCGCCGACCCGTCAGCGGGTCCGGTCACGCTATCCCCTCTCGTGTCGCGATCGCAGGCCCAACCGGGCGCCACCATCGGACTGCAGTGCCTCTCCATACTAGGTTGGCGAGCCACGCCCGGTTGCCCGCCGGCATAAGACAGAATTGATTCGTGTCCGGACGTCGGCGTGATGATCGGGGTCGGGTGGCCTCTAACCCGCGCCGCCGCACCCGCCCGGACCGCAACGGATCGGCCAACCAGCATCCGGGAATGGCCAACTACCCGGCCGACGACGCCGGCCGGGGCCGGTCGCGCCGGCCACCGCCGATGCCGAGCGCGAACCGCTACCTGCCGCCGCTGGGCGAGCAGTCCGAACCCGACCGTGGTGGCGGCGCGCCCCCACGCGGTTCCGCCAGTGAACGCATCACGGTCACCCGCGCCGCGGCGATGCGGAGCCGCGAAATGGGCTCGCGCATGTACTGGATGGTGCAGCGGGCCGCCACCGCCGACGGCGCTGACAAGTCCGGCCTGACCGCCCTGACGTGGCCTGTGGTCGCCAACTTCGCGGTGGATGCCGCGATGGCCGTCGCGCTGGCCAACACGCTGTTCTTCGCCGCGGCCAGCGGGGAGAGCAAGTCCAAGGTGGCGCTGTACCTGTTGATCACCATCGCGCCATTCGCGGTGATCGCGCCGCTCATCGGTCCGGCGCTGGACCGCCTCCAGCACGGCCGGCGCGTCGCCCTGGCGCTGTCCTTCGCGTTGCGCACCGCGCTGGCGGTGCTGCTGATCATGAACTACGACGGCGCCACGGGCAGCTACCCGTCGATGGTGCTCTACCCCTGCGCGCTGGCCATGATGGTGCTCTCCAAGTCGTTCAGCGTGCTGCGCAGCGCGGTGACGCCGAGGGTGATGCCGCCGACGATCGACCTGGTGCGGGTCAATTCCCGGCTGACCGTGTTCGGCCTTCTGGGCGGCACGATCGCCGGCGGCGCGATCGCGGGCGGCGTCGAGTTTGCCTGCACCCATTTGTTCAAGCTGCCGGGCGCGTTGTTCGTCGTAGTCGGCGTGACGATCGCCGGCGCCCTGCTGTCGATGCGGATCCCACGCTGGGTCGAGGTGACCGCGGGTGAGGTGCCGGCCACCCTGAGCTATCGCAACGGCAGCGGCCCGCCGCGGCGAGGCTGGCCCGAAGAGGTCAGGAAGGTGGGCGGGACGCTCCGGCAACCGTTGGGCCGCAACATCATCACCTCGCTGTGGGGCAATTGCACCATCAAGGTGATGGTCGGCTTTTTGTTCTTGTATCCGGCCTTCGTGGCCAAGGCGCATCAATCCAACGGGTGGGCCCAACTGGCCATGCTGGGCATGATCGGCGCCGCGGCGGGCATCGGCAACTTCGCGGGCAACTTCACCAGCGCCCGCTTGAAGCTGGGCCGGCCCGCCGTGCTGGTGGTGCGTTGCACGGTCGCGGTGTGCGCGGTCGCGTTGGCGGCTTCGGTGGCGGGCACCCTGATGGCGGCCGTGATCGCCACCCTGGTCACGTCGGGTTCCAGTGCGATCGCCAAGGCCTCGCTCGATGCCTCGCTGCAACACGACCTGCCCGAGGAATCGCGCGCATCGGGGTTCGGGCGATCGGAATCCACCCTGCAGCTGGCGTGGGTGCTGGGCGGGGCGCTGGGTGTGCTCGTGTACACCGAACTGTGGGTCGGCTTCACCGCCGTCAGCGCGCTGCTCATCCTCGGCCTGGCACAGACCCTGGTCAGCTTCCGCGGCAACTCGCTGATCCCCGGCCTCGGCGGCAATCGGCCCGTCATGGTCGAGCAAGAGGGCACCCGGCAGGGCGCCGGAAGACCGGCGGCGGTGCCTGAGTGAAACGCGGTGCGGTCATGCTCGTTGCGGCCCTGGTGGCGCTGGCGTGCATCGGGGGCGGGGTCGGAGCATGGCTGCTGGTGCGGCAGCACGGTGCGCAGCGACCCGAGATCAGCGCGTACTCGCACGGCCACCTGACCCGGGTCGGGCCGTACCTGTACTGCAACGTGCTCAACCTCAACGACTGCCAGACGCCGCAGACCCAGGGCGAGCTGCCGTTCAATGAGCGCTACCCGGTGCAACTTTCGGTCCCCGAGGCCATCGCGCGCGCGCCCTGGCGGCTGTTGCAGGTGTATGAGGATCCCGCCAACACCGCCATGACCATTTTCCGGCCGGACAGCCGCTTCGCGGTGACCATCCCGACGGTCGACCCGCAGCGCGGGCGGCTGACCGGGATCGTGGTGCAGTTGCTGACGTTGGTGGTCGAGGAAGGCCAATCGAACGACGCCAGCACGGTCCGCGCCGTCCCGCACGCGGAATGGTCAGTGCGCCTGACGCCCTAACTTCCCGTCGAGCGTCGACTTGTTGCGCCGAAACGGGGTGGTTTCTCGCCACAAGTCGACGCTGAACCGAAGATGTCGGGGCCGTCCGGCACCGTGTGCGCATGGAAATCCTGCACTGGCCATTCAGAGGCACCGACGCGCTCGCCGCCGGGGTGGTGACCCGGCATCGGTTGCGGACCGATTTCGAGATGGTTCATCGCAACCTCTACATCCGCCGCGGGCAGAAGCTGACGCCCGTAACCCGCGCGGTGGCCGCATGGCTGTGGTCGGGCCGGACCGCGACGATGGCGGGCTTATCCGCTGCGGCGTTGCACCGCACGGCGTGGATCGACGACTGGCTGCCGGCCGAGCTGAACCGGCCCAGCCGCGACAAGGCTCGTGGCATCATTGTGCACAGCGACACGTTGGACGACGACGAAACGTCCGTACGCGACGGCATTCGCATCACCACGCCGGCCCGCACCGCATTCGACCTCGGAAGACGAAAGGGTTTGGCTGCGGCTGTGATTCGGTTGGACGCGCTCATGCGCGCGACCGGGGTCAAGGCGGCTGACATCGAGCTCGTCGCGGACCGCCATCGCGGCGCACGCGGGCTGACTCAGTTGCGACGGGTGTTGCACCTGGCCGATGACGGAGCGGAGTCGCCGTACGAGACGAAGACCCGCCTGGCCCTCGTCGGCGCCGGGCTGCCGCGTCCCCAGACCCAGATCGAGGTGCTCAACGAGTGGGGTTGGGTCATGGCCCGGATCGATATGGGATGGGAGGAGTGGAAGGTCGGCGTCGAATTCGACGGCGCGCACCATTGGACCGATCCCGCGCAGCGAAGCCGGGACATCGATCGACTGGCCGAACTCGCGGCGTGCGGTTGGGCGATCATCCGCGTCAGCGTCGAGATGTTGCGGACCCGACCCCACGTCGTCGTTGCGCGTGTCCATCATGCCCTGCTCGCGGCGGGCTGCCCCCTATGACTGGCCCAACGTGGACTTGTTGCGCCGAAACGGCAGGCGCTTTCAGGCGATGGATGCAACAGTGGGTGGTTTGGTCGGGTTGGACAGTAGTTCGTCGAGGGCTTCGGCGGGGGTTTTCCAGTCCAGTGTTTGGCGTGGCCGATTGTTGAGTTTGGCCGCGACGTAGTCCAGATAGTCGGCCGGAAACACCGACAGGTCAGTGCCTTTAGCAAACCACTGGCGCAGTAGCCCGTTGGTGTTTTCGTTGCTGCCGCGCTGCCACGGGGAGTGCGGATCACAAAAGTAGATATCCAAGTCGGTGGCTGCGGCGATGGCGATGTGGTTGGCCATTTCCTTGCCTTGGTCCCAGGTCAACGTGCGGCGCAGCATCGCCGGCAGCTGGGCCATCTTGGCCACGATCGCGTCCTGGACGGCCAGCGCGCCGTGGTTGTCGGGCAGGTGCAACAGCATGACGAATCGGGTGCTGCGCTCGACGAGGGTGCCGATCGCCGAGCCCGATTCGGTGCTGCCCAACATGAGGTCGCCTTCCCAGTGGCCAGGCACCGCGCGGTCGGCCACCTCCGGTGGACGCTCGCTGATGTTGACCATGTTGGGGATACGACCCCGGCGCTCACCGGGGATGCTGCGCGGTTTGCGCAACGCCCGCCCGGTGCGCAGGCAGCGGTGGATATCGCGGCGCAAGTGGCCGCGGCCTTGCACGTAAATCGCCTGATAGATGGCTTCGTGTGACACCCACATCTCCGCATCGTCAGGAAAATCCCGCCGCAGCCCCACCGCGATCTGGCCGGGACTATGGAAGTCGTCTAACCGAGTCTGCACCTCCTGACGCAATCGGTCATTTGCCGCCAGCGTGCTCTGCTTGGGACGCCGGGCACGTTCATCGGAGCGTGCTTGGGCCCTGAGGGCCCGATACTGAACGTGCGCGGTTTTGCCGCTCTGGCGCGCCCCGAAGGCTTCCTTGCGCCGATAACCGGATTTGCGCCCGTCGTAGCTGTTGTCCACCCCGTTGGCGTCGATCTCGCGTTTGATCGTCGACGCCGGCCGGCCCAGCCGGTTGCCGATCGAGTGCAACGATTCGTTCGTCCTGACACCAATTTCGATCTCGACCCGGTCTTCGAAGGTCAGCCTCGGCCGCGGGCCAACGCTTTTCGGTTCACATAGCCGTGGTTTCACGCCGCCAGCATCAGCAAACCAGCCATAGCCAGAACGTTCCGACACGCCGACGGCGACACCGGCCTCCGCGGCACTACAGCCATTACCGATGTGAGCCCAGAACTGACGGACAACAAACCTCAACGGCGGACGCGGCACAGCAACACTCCTCAATCAGATGTGTTGCATCCATCCCTTGAAGCTAAGGCAAGATGGCGCGCAACAAGTCGACGTTCGGCTCGAAACTAACTCACGCGCCGTGGCCGGCCGGCACCCGCTCGCCGTCGACCGGGGGCCCGGGCGGACTACCGTCCCCGAAAGGCTTGCCGCCCAACGCCTCTCGCCCGTGCGGGGTCAGCCAGCCGGTCAGGTCCGGGCCCTTGGGCACGATGCGCGTGGGGTTGATATCGGCGTGCACGATGTAGTAGTGCTGCTTGATCTGGACGAAGTCGACGGTGTCACCGAAGCCCGGCGTCTGGAACAGGTCGCGGGCGTAAGCCCATAGCACCGGCATCTCGGACAGCTTGCTCCGATTGCACTTGAAGTGCCCCTGGTAGACCGGGTCGAACCGGGCCAGCGTGGTGAACAGCCGCACGTCCGCCTCGGTGATGGTGTCGCCCACCAGGTATCGCTGCTCGGCGAGGCGATCGCTCACCCAATCCAGCGCGGTGAACAGCCGGTCGTAGGCCGCCTCGTAAGCCTGCTGCGAACCGGCGAAGCCGCAACGGTAGACGCCGTTGTTGATCTCGGTGTAGATCCTCTTGCTCACCTCGTCGATTTCGGCCCGCAGCGGTTGGGGGTAAAGCTGCGGTGCGCCGTCGCGGTGGTAGGCGGTCCACTCCGTCGAGAGATCCAGGGTCATTTGCGCGAACTCGTTGGTGACCACCGCGCCGGTCGGCACGTCGACGATCGCGGGGACCGTGATCCCCTTCGGGTAGTCGGGGAAGCGCTTGAAGTATGCGTCCTGCAGCCGCGGGATCTTCAGCACCGGGTCGACACCACCCGGGTCCAGGTCGAACGTCCAGCTGCGTTCGTCGTGCGTCGGGCCGCAAAACCCAATGGAGAGAGCGCCTTCCAGGCCCAGCAACCGCCGCACGATGATCGCGCGGTTGGCCCACGGGCAGGCGCGGGCCACGACGAGCCGATACCGGCCGGGCTCCACCGGGTAGCCGTCACGTCCGTCGGCGGTGATCCGGGTGGTGATGTAGTCGGTGTCGCGGGTGAATTCGCCCGCCGGGGCTACATACGAGGCCATGGCGACAATTCTGCCCGGGAACTCAAGTCAGGAATCGGCGGGCCAGATTGGATTCGGTCGACGCTCGCGGTTCCCAGTGCGCGATCCACGGTCCGGTGCCCTCCGACTGATCGACGATGCCGTCCTCCAGCCAGGTGAAGTGGCCTTCCAGCAGGTCGTGTGTCAGCCGGACATCGCTGCTGTCGGTGTTGGACCACAAGGCCTGGAACAGCGCCTCCACCCGCAACGTCGCTTGCTCACAGAACATTTCGGCCAGCTCGTACGCCTGTCGGCCGACGACCGGGTCGGCGGCCCGCTGCCCCTCGGCGCGCACGCACGCCGCGGACATCGCGAACAGCTCCGCGCCGATGTCGACGATCCGGCCCAGGAACCCCTGCCGTTGCTCGAGCCTGGCCTGCCAGCGCGCCATCCCGTAGAAGGTGTTGCGGGCCAACTTGCGCGTCGAGCGTTCGACGAACCGCAGGTGCGACGCCAACGAGCCGAACTCGCTGTACGCGGTGGGCCGCTGACCTTCACCGAACACCAGCTGCGGCAACCACTTTGCGTAGAACCCGCTCGCGCCGACGGCCGCGGCGGCCTTCTGCCGCAGACCCGTGTCGGGCTTGGCGAGGTCGCCGGCCGCGGTCAGGTGGGCGTCGACCGCCTCCCGCGCGATCAGCAGCCGCATGATCTCGCTGGAACCCTCGAAGATGCGGTTGATCCGCAGATCGCGCACCACCTGCTCGGCGGGCACCGCGCGCTCCCCGCGCGCGGCCAGGGACTCCGCGGTCTCGTAGCCCCGCCCGCCGCGGATCTGCAACAGCTCGTCGGCGACGAGGCAGGCCATTTCGCTCGACCACAACTTGGCCAGCGCCGCCTCGATTCTGATGTCGTTGCGGCCTTCGTCGGCCATCTGGGCGGACAGCTCGAGCACCGCGTCGAGCGCGTAGGTGGTGGCGGCGATGAACGAGATCTTGCTTGCCACCGCTTCGTGTTTGGCGAGCGGCTTGCCCCACTGCACGCGCTCGCCGGACCATTCGCGGGCAATCTTCAGCGCCCACTTCGACGACCCCGTCGCGCTGGCCGGGATCGACAGCCGCCCGGCGTTGAGCGTGGTCAGTGCGATCTTCAGGCCGTCGCCTTCCCGGCCGATCAGGTTCTCGGCGGGCACCCGGACGCCGTGCAGCCTGGTCACACCGTTCTCGATGCCACGCAGTCCCATGAACTTGTTGCGGCGCTCCACGGTGATCCCGGGCGAATCGGCCTCGACGACGAAGGCGCTGATGCCACCGCGATGCCCGTCGCTCTTGGGCACCCGGGCCATGACAACCAGTAACTCGGCGACCACGCCGTTGGTCGTCCACAACTTCACGCCCTCGAGTTCGTAGGCCTTGCCATCCTCGACCGGCGTAGCCGTCGACGCCAGGCGCGCAGGGTCGGAGCCGACGTCGGGCTCGGTGAGCAGAAATGCCGAGACCGCACCGGCGGCGCAGCGCGGCAGGAACTTCTGCTTTTGCTCGTTGGTGCCGGCGAGTTTCAGCGGCTCGGGTACCCCGATCGACTGATGGGCCGACAGCAGCGCGCCGAGGCTCGGGTGCACCGACGAAACCATCACGAGTGCCCGGTTGTAGGCGACCTGCGACATGCCCAGTCCGCCGTACTCGGTGGGGATCTTCATCCCGAAGCAGCCCAATTGGGCCAGGCCCTTGACGTATTCATCCGGAATCTGCGCGTCGCGTTCGATGACGCTGCCGTCGACGCCGGCGAGGAACTCGCGCAGCCGGTCCAGGAAGGCCCCGATGCGCTCTTCGTCGGCCGCCGACGGCTTGGGAAACGGATGAATGAGGTCTAGCGGAAAGTGGCCGAGGAAGAGTTCCTTGGCGAACGACGGTTTTTCCCAACCACTTTCGCGTGATTCCTCGGCGAGGGCCCTGGCTTGCTCCTCGGTGACCTGCGCTTGCTGTGCCATCGTCGCCTCCTCGCTACGACCCACATCGAGGCTCGCGTACCCGGCACCGGCCCGAATACCACGGCCTACGCCTGTCGAAGTTACCACCCGGTAGCTTCGCCGCGTAGGGGCGCGTTCCGGGCCACCGCCCAGTTAGGAGTCGAGCTCCCGGGCCACCGCCTTGACCACCTCGGAGACCCGACGGGCGGTCTTGCGGTCCGGGTAGCGGCCTTTGCGCAACTCCGGCTGCACGGCGCCCTCCAGCAGCGTGATCATGTCCTCGACCATCCCGTGCAGCTCGTCGGGGCTGTGCTTGTGCTCGACCGGCACCTCGCGGCGCGCCTTGGCAAGGCTGGGCGGGGGATCGATCAGCTTGAGACTCAACGCCTGTGGTCCGCGCCGGCCCGACGCCACGCCGAATTCCACCCGCTGCCCGGCCTTGAGCCCCTCGACCCCCGCGGGCAACGCCGACGAGCGGACGTACACGTCCTCGCCGTCCTCCTGCGACAGAAAGCCAAACCCCTTTTCGGCGTCGTACCACTTAACCTTGCCGGTCGGCACTGGTCTCACCTGCTTGTCTGACGGATCACTAGGTTGGGCAACGCAAGAAGCGTCCCGCCTGCGCAGGACGCATGTTGGAGTCTGATCCTACTCGGATGGCCGCCTGCCGAGCACCCCCCGTTACCGGTCACTCGGTACCCTGGCAGTACTGCTGGAGGAGATATGCGCCCGATCCTGAACGTCATCTGGCTCGTGTTCGGTGGCCTGTGGATGGCCGCCGGATACCTGCTGGCGGCGCTCATCAGCTTCCTGCTCATCGTCACCATCCCCTTCGGCTTCGCCTCGCTGCGCATCGCGTCGTACGCGCTGTGGCCGTTCGGCCGGACGATCGTCGACAAGCCCACCGCCGGGACGGGCGCCCTCATCGGAAATGTCGTCTGGATAGTGCTCTTTGGGCTGTGGCTGGCAATCGGTCACCTGGCGAGCGCGGCGGCGATGGCGATCACCCTCGTCGGTATTCCGCTGGCGCTGGCCAACCTCAAGATGATCCCCGTGTCGTTGATGCCGCTGGGCAAGGAGATCGTCCCGGCCCGCTTCGGGGCGGTGCCGGCATGACGCTGACGGCGTTGGGCCTACCGACGGTGCCCGGCCGCACCGGCGGCGCCGCCCAGGGCATTCCGGCCGGCGGCCCACTGGTGGACACCTACGGGCGCGCCGCCACCGACCTGCGGGTCTCGCTGACCGATCGCTGCAACCTGCGGTGCAGCTACTGCATGCCGGCCGAGGGGCTGGACTGGCTACCCGGAGAGCAACTGCTGCGGCCCGACGAACTGGCCAGGCTGCTGCACATCGCCGTCACCCGGCTCGGCATCACCAGCGTGCGGTTCACCGGTGGCGAGCCCTTGCTGTCACGCCACCTCGAAGAGGTCGTCGCCGCGGCGGCGCGCCTGCAACCGCGCCCCGAGATCTCGCTGACCACCAACGGGGTGGGGTTGGCGCGGCGGGCGGCCGCGCTTGCCGAGGCGGGCCTGGATCGGGTCAACGTGTCGATGGACAGCGTGGACCGGGACCACTTCGCCGCCATCACCCGTCGGGACCGGCTCGCCGACGTGCTCGACGGCCTGGCGGCCGCCAAGGAGGCGGGCCTGGCGCCGGTGAAGGTCAACGCGGTGCTTGACCCCGCGACCGGGCGCGACGACGTGGTGGGCCTGTTGCGGTTCTGCCTCGAGCGCGGCTATCAGCTGCGCGTCATCGAGCAGATGCCGCTGGACGCCGGGCATCAGTGGCGCCGTGGCGCCGCACTGACCGCCGACGACGTGCTGGCGACGCTGCGGCCCCAATTCCGGTTGCGGCCGGATCCGGCGCCGCGCGGCTCGGCCCCGGCCGAGCTCTGGCTGGTCGACACCGGCCCGAACACCCCGAGCGGAAAGTTCGGCATCGTCGCGTCGGTGTCGCACGCCTTCTGCTCGACATGCGATCGCACCCGGCTCACGGCCGACGGCCAGATCCGCAGCTGCCTGTTCTCCGCCGAGGAGACCGATCTTCGGGGCCTGTTGCGTGGCGGCGCGGACGACGAGGCGATCGAGGCGGCGTGGCGCGGCGCCATGTGGAGCAAGCCCGCCGGGCACGGCATCAACGATCCCGGCTTCGTCCAACCCGATCGCCCGATGAGCGCGATCGGTGGCTAGCCCGGTGGAAGCTGCGGCCGAGGCGGAGGGAATCCAGGTGACCGTCCGCTACTTCGCCGCCGCGCGCGCGGCCGCCGGGGCAGAGGCGGAGACGGTGGTGGTGCGTCCAGGCACCACGGTCGCGGGGCTGGTCGAGCGGCTCGCCGCGCGCGGATCCCGCCTCGCCACCGTGCTGAACCGATGCTCGTATCTGCGCGACGGAATCGCCGTTCGCGACGAGACCGCGGCGCTAAATCCCGGTGACACAGTCGATGTGCTGCCGCCCTTCGCGGGCGGATAAGACTGTGAGATACCTCACGTAACGAAACGATAACGACACAATCACGCTCCGATCTCGGGCGCAATGACCTGCGCAAATCCCTAGGGTTCCTGGGCTTTTCGCGGATGGCCGTGAGGGAAACGCCGGGTTTCGCTAAACGTGACGGGGCGAACAGAACCCGCTAGCGTCTCGGACGGTTCGCCAATCTCCAGTGTGGCGTTCCTCCCCGCTTAGCGCGCCGAGCTCCATCCAGTAGGCGGGGAAACCCCGAAAGTGGATGGAGGCGGGGGACCCACCGGTCCACCGTGATCGAACCGGAGCCGCATGCGGCTCCTTGGGGTGAAGCCGGCGCCGGCTCCCACGGGAGTGCGACGTCGGCCGGGTGGCCTCTCCAACCCGAACCCGACAGCTGACCTCGCAGGCGCGTCACAAGAGAGGAATATTCCGGCGCGTATGAGTGGACGTCATCGTAAGCCCACCACATCCAGCATCAGCGTCGCCAAGATCGCCTTCACGGGGGCGGTACTTGGTGGCGGCAGCATCGCCCTTGCCGGCCAGGCGGCCGCCGCCACCGACGGCGAGTGGGACCAAGTAGCCCGTTGCGAGTCCGGCGGCAACTGGGGCATCAACACCGGCAACGGCTACCACGGCGGCGTGCAATTCAGCTCAAGCACCTGGGCCTCGCACGGCGGTGGCCAGTACGCCCCGTCGGCCGAACTGGCCACCAAGGAGCAGCAGATCGCGGTTGCCGAGCGGGTTCTGGCGACCCAGGGTAAGGGCGCCTGGCCCGTGTGCGGCGGCCCGCTGTCGGGCGCCACTCCGCGCGAGTTGCCCGCCCCCGCGCCGGCCGGCATGGACGCCCCGCTGGACGCGCCGTGGCCCGGTACCGCCGCCCGCGGACGTGCCGCCCGCGCCTCCCGCCGACGCGCCGGTCGTCGACGCGCCGGCCCCACCGCAACACGCATCGCAGGTCGGCTATACCAGGCAACTGTGGGAAGCGATCCGCGGCGCGGACATCCACGGCAACGACGCGCTGGACGCCCTGGCGCAGCCGCCTCAGGCCGGCTGATTTCCGTCCGCTAGGCCGAGCCGACCCATTCCTCGGTTCCGTCATCGAAGAACTGGTGCTTCCACACCGGTAGCCGAGCCTTGATGGTGTCGACCAGACGGGCGCAGGTGTCGAATGCCGCGCCGCGATGGTCGGCGGCCACCGCGGACACCAGCGCCGCCTCCCCGATGCGCAGCACGCCGACGCGGTGGCTGGCGGCGATGGCGCGCACGCCGCTGGCCTCCTCGGCGATCTCGGCCACCACCTGGGCAAGGACCTGCTCGGCCGAGGGGTGCGCGGAGTACTCCAGCCGCACCACCCGGCGGCCGCCGTCGTGGTCGCGGATCATGCCGACGAAGCCGACGACGGCTCCGGCCGACTGATGGCCCACCAACTCTTCGTGCTCCGCCAGAAAAATCGGCTCTTCGGTCATGGCGGCGCGCAGCACGCGCGTCATCGGTCGTGATCCCCGCCGGCGATTTGATCGAGCGCGTGGTCGAGAACGTCGCCGAGCACCCCGAGGCCGTCGCGTACGCCGCCGGGCGAACCCGGCAGATTGACGATCAGCGTCCGGCCGGCCACGCCGCAGACGCCGCGCGACAGCACCGACGTCGGCACCTTCGGCAGCCCGGAGCGGCGGATGGCGTCGGCCAGCCCCGGGATCATGTAATCGAGCACCGCCACGGTCTGGTCCGGGGTGCTGTCGCTGGGCGAGATGCCGGTGCCGCCCGAGGTGATGATCAGGTCGACCTCGTCGTCCAGCGCGCCGCGCAGCGCGTCCCCGACCGGACCCCCATCCGCCACCACCTCGGGTGGTACTGTCGAAAATCCTTGCTGCTCAAGCCATTCCGTGATAATCGGCCCACACCGATCGTCATACACACCGGCCGACGCGCGGGTCGAAGCGATGATCACCCGTGCCGATCGCGCGCCCATCACCTCTCCCAATTTCCGGTTTTGCCACCCTGCTTGCGCAGTACCCGAATGTCGTCGATGCGAGCCGCAGGGTCGACCGCTTTGATCATGTCGTAGAGCGTGAGCCCGGCGACACTGACGGCGGTCAGCGCCTCCATCTCCACGCCGGTGCGGTCGGTGCTGCGCACGGTCGCGGTGATCTCGATATCCGAGTCGCCGATGGCGAAATCGATGTCGACGCCGGTGAGCGCGAGCTGATGGCACAGCGGGATCAGGTCGCTGGTGCGCTTGGCCGCCAGGATGCCGGCCACCCGCGCGGTGGCCAGCGCGTCGCCCTTGGGCAGGCCGCCGGAGGAGATCAGCGCCACGACCTGCGGCGAGGTGCGCAACGCCCCCGCGGCGACGGCGGTGCGCTTCGAAGCGCCCTTTTCCGTGACGTCGACCATGTGCGCGGCGCCGCGCTCATCGAGATGCGAGAGTGCGCCCGACCGGGAAGCGGGCGACTCCCAGGTGGCGGAGGCCTTCGAGGCCTCGGAGCCCCTAGCCATCCGGGCGACCTACCGGTTGACGACCGTGACCGGGTGAACGTAGGGCAAGTCGGTCGCGGGCAGGGGAAACACCAGCTCACCGAAGGGTGACAAGGCACCCGTCCGGTCGCTCACCAGTTCGCTCACGGCGTGGTCGTCCGGGTCCGTCGTCGGCCAGCCGTTGTCGACGTAGTTGGTTTTGCGGGCCTTGCCCTCAGCAGTGTCAGCCACGCGGTCCATTCTGACAGGTCGCGCACGCGCGCGTGGCGCAAGGCCTCCGGTCCGCGTCGTGAGCGTGACCGTTGGGCCCGCCGACTGCTTTACGCTGGTCAGCGATGACCGACAACACCCCGGATATCCCGCTGGGGTCCTGGCTGGCCGACTTACCCGACGAGCGGCTGATCCGACTGCTGGAACTCCGGCCAGACCTCGCGCAGCCTCCGCCCGGCAGCATCGCCGCGTTGGCCGCGCGTGCCCAGGCGCGCCAATCGGTCAAGGCCGCCACCGACGACCTGGACTTCCTCCGGCTGGCGGTGCTCGACGCGCTGCTGGTACTACAGGCCGATTCCGCCCCGGTGCCGACCGCCAAGCTGCTGGCCCTCATCGGCGACCGCGCTGCGGAGGCCGACGTGGTCAGTGCGCTGGACGACCTCAGGCAGCGCGCCCTGGTCTGGGGCGACGCCGCCGTCCGGCTGGCCGCCGACGCCGGCGGCGCTTTGCCGTGGCATCCGGGCCAAGTGACCCTCGAGGACAATTCCCGCACGGGCGAGGAGATCGCCGCCCTCATCGACGGGCTCGACCAGGCGCAGCTCGACGTGCTGTACAAGCTGCTCGAAGGTTCGCCGATGGGCCGCACGCGCGACGCCGCGCCGGGCGCCCCGCCGGATCGGCCGGTGCCGCAGCTGCTGGCGGCGGGCCTGCTGCGTCGTATCGATGCCGAGACGGTGATCTTGCCTCGCCACGTCGGGCAGGTGCTGCGCGGCGAGGATCCCGGTCCGCTGCAGCTGACCGCGCCCGACCCGGTCGTGTCGACCACCAGCCCCGAGGACGTCGACGCGGTCGCCGCCGGCGCCGTCATCGACGTGTTGCGCGAGCTCGACGTGGTGCTGCAAAACCTGGGCGCCACACCGGTTTCCGAGCTGCGCAGCGGTGGACTGGGGATCCGTGACGTCAAGCGGCTGGCGAAGGCGACCGGCGTCGAGGAACCGCGGCTGGGACTGATCCTCGAGATCGCCGCCGCGGCGGGATTGATCGCCAGCGGCATGCCCGACCCGGAGCCCGCCGCCGGCGACGGCCCGTACTGGGCGCCCACGGCGGCCGCCGAGCGGTTCACCGCGATGTCCCCCGCCGAGCGCTGGCACCTGCTGGCCAGCACCTGGCTCGACCTGCCGAGCCGGCCGGCTTTGATCGGCACTCGCGGCCCGGACGCCAAACCCTATGGCGCCCTGACCGATTCGCTGTATTCGACCGCCGCTCCGCTGGATCGCCGACTACTGCTGGGCATGCTCTGCGGTCTGCCGCGCGGCGCCGGCGTCGATGCGGTGACCGCGTCGGCGGCGCTGATTTGGCGCCGGCCGCGCTGGTCCAGGCGGCTGCAGCCGCAACCCGTCGGCGATTTGCTGGCCGAGTGCCACGCGCTGGGCCTGGTGGGCCGTGGCGCGATCAGCACGCCCGGGCGGGCACTGCTCGAGGACGGCGCCGACCCGGAGATCGCGGTGCGCGCGATGACACGGGCGATGCCGGCCCCGATCGACCACTTCCTGGTGCAGGCCGATCTGACCGTCGTGGTGCCCGGGCCGCTGCAACGCGACCTCGCCGATGACCTGGCCGCGGTCGCCATCGTCGAATCGGCCGGCACCGCGATGGTGTACCGCATCAGCGAGCAGTCGATCCGGCACGCACTCGACATCGGCAAGACCCGCGACTGGATGCACGACCTCTTCGGCAAGCACTCTAAAACGCCTGTGCCGCAAGGGCTTACCTACCTCATCGACGACGTGGCCCGTCGGCATGGCCAGCTGCGCATTGGCATGGCCACGTCGTTCGTGCGGTGCGAGGACCCGGCGTTGCTGGCCCAAGCCGTGGCGGCCGCCGATGAGCTGCAGCTGCGTGCGCTAGCGCCGACGGTGGCAGTGTCGCCCGCGCCGATCGCCGAGGTGCTCGTCGCGTTGCGCAAGGAGGGCTTCGCCCCGGCCGCCGAGGACTCCACCGGCTCCATCGTCGATGTCCGGCCGCGCGGGGCCAGGGTGCCCACGCCGCAGCAGCGCAGGCCGTACCGCCCGCCGCCGCGGCCCAGCGGCGAGACCCTGAACGCCGTCGTCTCGGTGCTGCGCAAGGTGACCGCCGCACCCTTCGGGAACATCCGCGTCGACCCGGCGGTCACCATGTCGCTGCTGCAGCGCGCGGCCAAGGTCCAGGACACGCTGGTGATCGGTTACCTCGACGCCGCCGGCGTAGCCACACAGCGGGTGGTGTCGCCGATCACGATAAAAGGCGGGCAGCTGGTGGCCTTCGATTCGGCGTCGGGGCGGTTGCGTGACTTCGCGATCCACCGCATCACGTC
The DNA here is from genome assembly GCF_900157385.1 of Mycobacterium terramassiliense. Taxonomy (GTDB): domain Bacteria; phylum Actinomycetota; class Actinomycetes; order Mycobacteriales; family Mycobacteriaceae; genus Mycobacterium; species Mycobacterium terramassiliense. The sequence continues at coordinate 1,471,612 of NZ_LT717701.1, read as the reverse complement.
GGTGGTGTCGGGGGATTCAGGATAATGCGGGTATGCGCGCCGACGACGATGCAGAGCAAAAAGCGATGTGGGGGCACCTCCCGCTTGCGGGGGAGAGGAGTGGCGCAGAGTGACCGACGGACCATTGATCGTGCAGTCCGACAAGACGGTGCTGCTCGAGGTGGACCACGAGCTGGCGGGCGAGGCGCGCGCGGCCATCGCGCCGTTCGCCGAGCTGGAGCGCGCACCCGAACACGTGCACACCTACCGCATCACCCCACTGGCGCTGTGGAACGCCCGCGCCGCCGGCCACGACGCCGAACAGGTCGTCGACGCGCTCGTCAGCTTCTCCAGGTACGCGGTGCCCCAGCCTTTGCTGGTCGACATCGTCGACACCATGGCTCGCTACGGCCGGCTGCAGCTGGTCAAAAGCCCGGTGCACGGCCTGACGCTGGTGAGCTTCGATCGCGCGGTGCTCGAGGAGGTGCTGCGCAACAAGAAGATCGCGCCGATGCTGGGCGCGCGGATCGACGAGGACACCGTCGTCGTCCACAACAGCGAGCGGGGCCGGGTCAAGCAGATGCTCCTCAAGATCGGCTGGCCCGCAGAGGATCTCGCGGGTTACGTCGACGGCGAGGCTCATCCCATCAGCCTGGATCAGCACGGCTGGCACCTGCGCGATTACCAGCAGCTGGCAGCGGACTCGTTTTGGGCCGGGGGCTCCGGGGTGGTGGTACTTCCGTGTGGTGCCGGCAAGACATTGGTGGGCGCGGCCGCGATGGCGAAAGCCGGTGCGACGACGCTGATCCTGGTCACCAACATCGTCGCGGCGCGGCAATGGAAACGCGAGCTGGTCGCCCGCACCTCGCTGACCGAGGACGAGATCGGCGAATACTCGGGCGAGCGCAAGGAAATCCGTCCGGTCACCATCTCGACGTACCAGATGATCACCCGGCGCACCAAGGGTGAATACCGGCACCTGGAGCTCTTTGATAGCCGCGACTGGGGGCTGATCATCTACGACGAGGTGCACCTGCTGCCGGCGCCGGTGTTCCGGATGACGGCCGACCTGCAGTCCAAGCGGCGGCTGGGCCTGACGGCCACGTTGATCCGCGAAGACGGCCGCGAGGGTGACGTCTTTTCGTTGATCGGCCCGAAGCGCTACGACGCGCCCTGGAAGGACATCGAGGCGCAGGGCTGGATCGCGCCCGCCGAGTGCGTCGAGGTGCGGGTCACCATGACCGACAGCGAGCGGATGACCTACGCGACGGCCGAACCCGAAGAGCGGTACCGGTTGTGCTCGACCGTGCACACCAAGATCGCGGTGGTCAAGTCGATTCTGGAGAAGCACCCCGGCGAGCAGACCCTGGTGATCGGCGCCTACCTGGATCAGCTCGACGAGCTCGGCGCCGAACTCAACGCCCCGGTGATCCAGGGGTCTACCCGGACGAAGGAGCGCGAAGCGCTGTTCGACGCGTTTCGCCGGGGCGAGGTGTCGACGCTGGTGGTGTCCAAGGTCGCCAACTTCTCCATCGACCTGCCGGAAGCCTCTGTGGCAGTGCAGGTTTCGGGTACCTTCGGTTCGCGCCAGGAGGAGGCGCAGCGGCTGGGCCGGCTGCTGCGGCCCAAGGCCGACGGCGGAGGCGCCGTCTTCTATTCCGTGGTGGCCCGCGACAGCCTGGACGCCGAGTACGCCGCACACCGGCAGCGCTTCCTGGCCGAGCAGGGCTACGGCTACATCATCCGCGACGCCGACGACTTACTGGGCCCGGCAATTTAGCGCGAGCAGCCGGAGGTATCCCCCGCTCGCGGGAGGAACTAGAGCGACAGGATCGTCGCCGACGCGGTGCCGGGCGCGCCGTACACCTGCGCCAGGCCGACGCGCGGGTTGCCCGGCACCTGACGCTCGCCCGCCTCGCCCCGCAGCTGGCGCACCAGCTCGTGCATCTGCCGCAGGCCCGAGGCGCCGATCGGTTCGCCGTTGGCGATCAGGCCGCCGTCGGTATTGACCGGCATCGAGCCGTGGATCTCGGTGACGCCGTCGGCCACCAGCTTCTCCTGCTCGCCGTCGGCGCACAGGCCCGTCTCGGCCATGTGGATGACCTCGTTGCCGGCGTCGGTGTCCTGCAACTGGGCGACGTCGACGTCCTCGGGCCCGATGCCCGCCGCCTCGTACGCGGCCTTGGCGGCGTACACCGTCGGCGAGACGTCCTCGTCCGGCGGCGCGAAGGTGGCGTGCACCTCGTAGGCGCCGTAGCGCCGGGTCCGGATCTCGCAGGCGCGCACATAGACCGGCTTGTCGGTGAACTTGTGCGCCACGTCGGCGCGGCACATGATCACCGCGGCGGCGCCCTCGTCGGGCGCGCAGAACATGTACTGGGTCAGCGGGTAGTTGAGCACGGCCGAGTTGAGGATCTCTTCCTCGGGAATCGGCTTGCGGCGGAACGCGTTCGGATTCAGCGCCCCGTTGCGGAAGTTCTTCGCGGCCACCTTGGCCAGCGTGGCCTGGGAGATGTTGTGGTCGTGGAGGTACTTGTTGGCCTTCATCCCGAAGAACTTGGTGGTGACGAACTGCCCGTTCTGCGCGTACCACTGCGGCAGCGCCAGCTTGGCGGGGTCATCGGTGAACGCCCCGCGCGGGTGCTTGTCCAAGCCGATGGCGATGCCGATGTCGTATTTGCCCAGCCGGATGGTGTCGGCGGTCTGCTGAATGGCGCTCGCGGCGGTGGCGCACGCGTTGAACACATTGGTGAACGTGATCCCGGTCAGCCCGACCAGGCGGGTCACCGCGTCGGGGTTGGAGACCTCATGGCTGCCGCCGAAGCCGAACTGGATGTCCTTCCACTCCACACCGGCGTCGGTCAGCGCGGCCTGAATGGCCTCGGCCCCCATCTGCATTGCGGTCTTGTCGAACCTGCCGAAGGGATGCAGGCCCACGCCGATGATCGCCACGTCGTTCGTCATCTGAGGCTCCTAGACCGGTTGGAAGGCGAACGTCATGACCTCGGCGCCGTCGGCGTCGGTGGTCAGCGGCACCATGGTCAGCTCGACCTCCTGACCGAACTGCAGCTTCGCCGGGTCGTTTTCGGTCAGCCGTCCCTCGACCCGAATGATGTCGCCCAGCTGGACCAGGCCCACGCCGAACGGCACGAAGTCGTTGCCGGTCGGGCCGGCGAAGGGCGCCCCCGGCGGGAATCCCTGGGTGGTCCACGCGACCAGGGTTCCGCGGCGCGGCAACAACAACTCCGTCATCTCACCGCCGCTACAGCGCGGGCACCACTGCTGCACCGGAAAGGTCGTGGCCCCGCAGTTGCCGCAGCGACTCCCGATGAGCTGCGGGTTCTCGTCGGGCCAAGTGGAGATTTCGGGGGCGAGTGCCTTCTGCATCGGGGGGATCCTCCAGGAGCGTCCACGGTGGGCAAAAGAATATTGCTCACTGAACCGTATAACAGGTTTCCGGAAAGTGGAAACCACATTCTCCTCACCATGCGGGTCCCCGCCCGCTTGCCGACCGGGCTATCTTGGCGAGGATCCGTGCGACGTGAGGAGACCACCATGCCGGTGACGGTGACACTCGAACTCAGGCTCAAGCCCGACGCGGTGCAGGCGGCGCGCGAAGTGATGGGACGGGCGCTCAAGGACACCCGCGCATTCGCGGGCAACCTTCAGACCGACGTGCTCGTCGACGAGGACGACGAGGCGCACTGGCTGATCTACGAACTCTGGCAGAGCGTCGAACACGACGAGGCGTATCGCGCCTTCCGGGCCGGCGAGGGCAAACTGACCGAGTTGCCCCCGCTGCTGGCCGCGCCGCCGGTGAAGACGCGCTACGTCACCACCGACATCTAGCCGCTGCTCGCGACCCGCTCCTAGCTATTGGTCGCGACCCGCTTCGCCCGGCTCCGCCGCGCTCGCGATCGCTCCTAGCTATTGGTCGCGACCCGCTTCGCCCGGCTCCGCCGCGCTCGCGATCGCTCCTAGCTATTGGTCGCGACCCGCTTCGCCCGGCCCCGCCGCGCTCGCGATCGCTCCTAGCTCAGTGCGGGAATGACTTCCCGCTCGAACAACTCGATGCCGGAACGGTCGTAGGCGGCATCCGGGAAGTAGCAGATCGCGTACTCGCAGCCCAGGTCGCGGATCTTCGCGATCCGCTCGATCACCTGTTCCGGTGTGCCAGTGGCCGAATCCGGCCCGCTGCCACCGGCGATCATCGCGTCGGCCACCGCCTCGGGCACGTAGCCGACCATGCGGTCGCGCACCCGCTTCAACCGGTCCCTGACGTCGTCGTCCGACGTACCGAGCAGGGCGGTGACGTTCGCCGAACGCACGATCGCGTCGAAGTCGGTGCCCACCTCGCGGCAATGCCGGGCCAGCACCTCCGACTTGTGCGCGAACGCCTCGGGCTCGGGCGTGAAATTGGTGTACTGCGCGTATTTCGCGGCGATGCGCAAGGTCACCTTCTCGCCGCCGCCTGCGATCCACATCGGGATGCCGTTGTCCTGCAACGGCTTCGGCGCGACGATCGCGCCGTCGACCTGGTAGTGCTCGCCGTTGAAACTGACTTTGCCGTCGCGCCAGGCGTCGCGCATGATCTGTACGCCTTCGTCCAGCCGCCCCAACCGCACCTTGGCCGAGGGGAAGCCGTAACCGTAAGCGCGCCACTCGTGTTCGTACCAGCCGCCGCCGATGCCCATCTGGATCCGGCCGCCGGAGATGATGTCGGCGGTCGCGGCGACCTTGGCCAGATACACCGGATTGCGGTAGCTCATCGCCGTGCACATCTGGCCGAGTTTGATCCTCGACGTGGTCGCCGCGTACGCCGCCATCAGTGACCACGCCTCGTGGGTGGCTTCGCCCGTCGGCATCGGGACGGTGTGGAAGTGGTCGTAGACCCACAGCGAGTCCCATGCGCTGTCGTCGGCGTAGGAGGCCAAGTCGCGCATCACCGCCCAGTGTTTGTCGGTTTCGATGCCGACCAGATCCATTCGCCAGCCCTGCGGAATGAAGAGACCAAAGCGCATAGCAAGGGACTTTAGCCCGGCGACGATCCGGGGCGTGAAGCGCCGCGAGGAGGAGCCGGGCGGTCAGACGCGGCTCGGCGACAATGTGAGCCGAAACTGCAAGGCTTCCGTTCAGCGCCACGAACTGACCGCCACGTCGTCGGGCCAGCGCGTTGACGGCCCGCCTTCCAGGGTCGATTTCAGGCTGAGGAGAAACTGGCCCCACCTCGTGCTGCAGTGGTGCATGAACTCCACGGGTTCACGCCATCCGGCGTGCGTGAAAACGACGACGGTCTCGTCGCCGTCGCGGCGGAGGTCGAACACGATGGTCGTGTCCGCCCATTCCGCCGGCCCCTTTAGGCACGTCCAAGTGCATGCGTGTGAGTCACAGTCCACCCGCATCACTCCCGATGGCTTGGGCCCGCCGAAGTAAACCGCGAACTGGTCGGCGGCAATGCCGCGGACGTCACGGCTCCACCATCTGCTGATGCCTTCAGGTGTGCTGACGGCCGAGAGCACCTCGCGCATCGGCGCGCGAATTCCGATCCGGTGCCTGATTTCGTACATGAAGGACGTGCCCCTCTCTCGTGTCAGGGAATCTCTACGAGCGAGCCGACTTCGACCCCGCCGCCGGACGCCAGCCCGGGGCACCGTTCGGCGATTTCTCGGGCCTGCTCGGCGCTGTCGGCGCGGATAATCGAGAAGCCGCCCAGCCAGGTTCCCTCGCCGCAGCTTCCGACCGTCTCGGCGGCCCGGGCGGGTTTGCCCATGTCGATCAGCTCGTCACCGATCCCGGCGAACCACGCCTGCCACGCGCGCATGGTGTCGGCATCGCCAATCGCGTAGTCCCGCGGCATCCGATACGTGAAGATGAACTCGGCCATCGATCGATCCCTTCCTTCGTCGCTCTTGCGGTCGTTTGTGTAGTCGGTGCGACTGCCCAAAACTGGGCGGTGCCGCACCGCCCAGTTCGGGCGCCCCGCGCCGTCTTACCTTCGAGGTGATGTTGGACTGCGGAGGGCAGGGAATGGATCGGTACGAGAGTGATTGCGATGGTGAGGATGTGGCGGCGGGTCTGCTGGCCCGTGCGCGAACTGGTGACGCCGCGGCATTCGAATCGCTCGTCGCCCCGTACCGTCGTGAACTGCACGTCCACTGCTACCGGATCCTCGGTTCTATTCAAGACGCCGAGGACGCGGTTCAAGAAACCTTGCTGTCCGCATGGCAAGGGCTCGGGGGTTTCGAGGGGCGCGCGGCTTTGCGCACCTGGTTATACCGGGTGGCGACGAACCGTAGCCTCGACGCGCTGCGTGCGGGCGCCCGCCGGCCGGTTGCGGTGAGGACCGTCGCGGGCGTGGAACCCCCGGAGCCTTCACGAATCAGCGAAGTGACCTGGCTGCAGCCCTATCCTGACGTTTTGCTTGACGAACTCCCCGACGACGCGCCGGGCCCCGACGCCGTGGCCGCGACGCGTGAAGCGATCTCGCTGGCGTTCATCACCGCGCTCCAGCTGCTACCGCCCCTGCAGCGCGCTGTGCTGATCCTGCGCGACGTCCTCGGCTATCGGGCCAGTGAGGCGGCGTACATCCTCGATACCACCGAGGATTCCGTTACCAGCGCGCTGAAACGAGCCCGTGCGACGTTGCGGGCCAACGCGAAACTCGACCGGCAGCGCGGCACCGCACCGGCTGCCGGCTCGGCCGAGGAACAGCGCATAGTCCAACGATTCGTCGAGGCATTCACCGCGCACGACGTGCCCGGGATCGTGGCGATGCTCAGCGAGGACGCATGGGTCAAAATGCCGCCGATGCCGTTCGAATACCAGGGCCGAGCCGCGGCCGGACGGTTCTTCGCAGCGATCACCCCACCGCCGGGACGAAAGCTGCGCGTGATCCACACCCGCGCCAATCGTCAGCCTGCATTCGCCGCGTACGTCGCCGATACGACCGCCGGCGCGTGGCGCCCGGTGGGAATCATCGTGCTGACCGTCGCCGGTGACCTCATCAGTGAAGTGATCCGGTTTGACGTTGCGGTGCTGGCGAGTTTCGGCCTACCGCGCATCCTGCCCGATGATCCGGTGGCATCACGCGAAGCGAGATCCGCGCATCCGTCGGCCACGGCTGTGGTGCCGCCGGGACCGGAAGAACTCACACCGGATCGATAGGTGGCGCCCAGCCTCCGCTGACCGCCGAGCCCTAAACAGAATGCATGACAAAACTCGGGCTCCAAATCAATCCATCCCGGCGTCGGCGAATCCGCGCGGCGCAACTGATCTTCGCCGGCGCCGCGGCCGCCGCGACACTCGCGTTGTTCGGCGCCGCGCAGCCGACCGGCACCGCAACGGCTGTCGCGTCCGGCCCCTCGGTCACTGCGCCGTTCGCCACTGACGACACCAATTTCGTCAACGACAACGGCCAGACGTCCGGCGACATCTTCACCCAGAACGCCCAGGACCAGAGCACCGCGAGCGGGGCAGGAACGTCGTAACCCGACGTCACACGCCCAGCGCGTCGAGCGCCGCCTGAACCGAGGTCTCGCGCAAGACTGCGTATGGGGCGTCGGGAAACTGTAGGCAGCAGTCCTGCAGGCCGCCGAACGCCACCACCGCGCGCGTTGACTGCTCGAGCGTTGGCCGCGGACCGAACACCAGCTTCCCGAGCCGGTCACGCCATGCCAGCACCTTGTCGATGAGGCCAAGGTCGGCCAGCATCGTCAATTCCGCCAGCACCAGGACCAAGTCCTGGCGGTGTCGGTAGTGGAAATCGAAATAACCCTCGAGCAACGTACGGGCGTCGGGTTGGCCGCGGCGTTCCTGGTCATCGACGAAGCGCTCACCCTCGTCGATCAACGGCACCAGGATGCTGCGCACCAGGTCTTCGCGTGACGGGAAGTGGTAGTACAACGCGGGTTTGGTGATCCCCAGTTTGTCCGCGATGTCCTGCAGGCTGGTGCGCTGCACACCCCGCTGCACGAACAACTCCCGGGCGACCTCTTGGATACGCTCTCGTGTGCCGGACCGGGGCTTGCTCACCCCACGAGCTTAACTGACTTACCGATAGGTAAACCCCGTGTTAGGCTTACCGAACGTTAAGTAAGTGCGAGGAGGTCGCCGTGCGAGTTCTGATCTCCGGTGCCAGCATCGCCGGGCCGGTGCTGGCGTACTGGCTGGCCAGGCATGGTTTCGACGTCACGGTGGTCGAGCGCGCACCCACGCTGCGCAAGACCGGCGGCCACGCCGTCGACTTGTTCCGTCCCGCGATGGAGATCTCCGCGCAGATGGGCGTCCTGCCGCGCATCGAGGCGCTCGCCACCGGAACCGATCGCATGACCATGTATCGGGAAGGCCGGCCGCGAGCCACCGAGGTCGACCTCACCAAGCTCATTGGCGTCGCATCCGACCGCCACGTGGAGATCATGCGCGACGATCTCAGCGAGATCTACTATGACGCCGCCCGTGACGACGTGGAGTACCTCTTCGGCGACTCCATCACGGCCATCGACCACGACGGCGACGTGACGTTCGAGCGCTCCCCGGCCCGCAGATTCGACGTCATCGTCGGCGCCGACGGCCTGCATTCCAATGTCCGGCGGCTGACCTTCGGCGAGGAGGACAGCCTGACCCGATTCCTCGGCGGCTACCTGGCGGTGGTATCGGCGCCTAAGTCGCTGGCCACACCCAAAGAGATGGTCGGCCACATCGGCGTCGGCCGACTCGCGGCGATCTACACCGCGGAACACCTGGACGACGCCCGCGTGGTGTTCATGTTCCGCCGCAAAACCGAGCTGGACTACCATCACCGAGACTCGTTGCGGCAAAAGGAGATACTGCGCGACGCATACACGGGCATGGATCCCCGGGTGGACCGCTGGCTGGAGGAAATCGACCGGACGCCGGCCTTCTACTTCGACGCGATCAGCCAACTCAGCATGAACATCTGGTCGCGCCGGCGGGTCACCCTCGTCGGTGACGCCGGCTACTGCCCCGGTCCCGCGGTCGGCGGCAGCACCAGCCTGGCGGTCCTCGGCGCCTACGTGCTGGCGGGTGAGCTGGCCCGGGCGGACGGGGATCACCTGCGCGCCTTCGCCGCCTACGAGCTGCAGATGCGCGAGCCCGTGCACCTCAGCCGGGCCTTCGCGCGCGGTGCCGCCCGGACCATCATCCCGGGCTCCCGGGCGGGAGTTTGGGCGTTGACCCGCGGGCTGCAGCTAGTCTCGTTGATGCCGGGCTCGCTCTCCAGGGCGCTGGCCAAGCTCAACACCAAGGGCGTGCGGATGTACGACTCGATGCCGGTGCCCGACTACGACGAGGTTTGACACGAAGGAAGGATCGCCGATGGACCTTGCCGGTGTCGGAATCTGGAGCAGCCAGCTGCGCTACGGCGACCCATCCGAAAGCGCCGATGCGGCAGCGGAATTGGACGAGCTGGGCTTCACCGCGCTGTGGATTCCCGACGTGGGCGGACCGGTGTTCGACGCGGTCGGCCGCCTGCTCGGCGCGACGCGACGGACCATGATCGCCACGGGGATCCTCAACCTGTGGATGCACTCGCCCGACGACGTCGCCGCCTCCTATGACGCCCTGACCGCCGAGCACGGCGACCGCTTCCTGCTGGGCATCGGAGTCAGCCACGCGCCGCTGATCGACGCCGGCCAGCCAGGGAGGTACCGCAAGCCGCTGGCGGCGACGGCGTCGTTCCTGGACGGGTTGGACGCGGCGCCGCGACCGGTGCCCGCCGACGCGCGGGTCCTCGCCGCGCTGGGCCCGAAGATGCTGGCCCTGTCGGCCACGCGCGCCCGCGGCGCCCATCCCTACCTGGTCACCCCGGACCACACCGCTACTGCCCGTTCGGTTTTGGGCGACGGCCCGCTGCTGCTGCCGGAGCAGACCGTGATCCTGTGCGACGGCGCCGACGAGGCGCGCCGCATCGGAGCCGACTGGCTGCGGGCGTATCTGGCGCTGCCCAACTACGCCAACAACCTGTTGCGCAGCGGGTTCTCCGAAGACGACCTGGCACGGGTCAGCGATCGGCTCCTCGACGCGATCATCGCGTGGGGCGACGAAGAGGCCGTCATGCGCAGGGTCGCCGAACATCGCGCAGCCGGCGCCGACCATGTCTGCGTCCAGGTCCTGACGGCCGACCCGACGGAATTCCCGCGCGAGCAGTGGCGCCGCATCGCCGCGGCGATGAGATGAGCCGGTCCGGGTCGCGACACATAACTGGTTGCGACGACACGCCGTAAGGCGTCGCAACCAGTTATGTCTCGAAGCGACGCGAAGCGACGCGAAGCGAAGCGACGCGAAGCGAAGCGACGCGACGCGACGCGACGACGCGCTCAGCTCGTCAGCGAGTCCGGCGGGTTGAAGCGCTCGCCGTACTTGGCGGCCAACTCGCGGGCCCGCGCGACGAACGCCTCCTTGCCGGTGCCGGCCGGGCCGGAGTAGCCGACGATGAACTGCGCGCTCCCACCGGTCCACGGCGGGAAGCCGATGCCCATGATGGACCCGATGTTGGCGTCGGCGGTCGACGTCAGCACGCCCTCGTCGAGGCACTTCTGCGTCTCCAGCGCCTCGGCGAACAGCATCCGGTCGATCATGTCCTGCAGCGGCGGCTCCGACGAGCCCGACTTGAACGTCTCCCGCAGGCCCGGCCACAGGGCGGTCCGCTTGCCGTCGACGTACTCATAGAAGCCCGCGCCCTTGAGCCGCCCGGACCGGCCGATTTCGATCATCTTCTCGACGACGGCTTCCGCCGGGTGCGGCTCGTAGGTGCCGCCGGCGTCCTCGACGCCCTTGCGGGTGGCGACCGCGATCTTGTGCATCAGCTCCAGGTTGAGCTCGTCGGACAGCTGCAGCGGCGGCGCCGGATACCCGGCCTGCGAACCGGCGTGCTCGATGCTGGCCGGTTCGACGCCCTCACCCAACATCGCCAGCGCCTCGTTGACGAAGGTGCCGATCACGCGGGAGGTGAAGAAGCCGCGACTGTCGTTGACGACGATCGGCGTCTTGCCGATGGCCAGCGTGTAGTCGAACACGCGGGCCAGCGCCTCGTCGGATGTCTTCTCGCCCTTGATGATCTCGACCAGTGGCATCTTGTCCACCGGCGAGAAGAAGTGGATCCCGATGAAGTCCTCCTGGCGCTTGACGCCGGTCGCCAGGCCGGTGATCGGCAGCGTCGAGGTGTTGGATCCCAGCACGGCGTTGGGCTCCACGATGTCCTCGATCTCCTGGAACACCTTGTGCTTGAGGTCCTGGCTCTCGAACACCGCCTCGATCACGAAGTCGACACCGGCGAAGTCCGACGCGTCGGCCGTCGGCGTGATGCGGGCAAGGAGCGCGTCGGAGCGCTCCTTGGTCGTCTTGCCCCGCTCGAGCGCCTTGGCCTCCAGCTTCTCCGAGTAGCCCTTGCCCTTCTGCGCGGCCTCGATGCTGACGTCCTTGAGCACCACGTCAAAGCCGGCCTTGGCCGAGACGTAGGCGATGCCGGCGCCCATCATGCCGGCACCCAACACGCCGATCTTGGTGATCGGGGTCTTGCCGATGCCGTCGGGGCGCGAGCCGCCGCCGTTGATGGTCTGCAGGTCGAAGAAGAACGCTTGAATCATGTTCTTGGCGACCTGGCCGGTGACCAGTTGGGTGAAGTAGCGGCTCTCGATGCGGGTGGCGGTATCGAAGTCCACCTGCGTGCCCTCGACGGCCGCGGCCAGGATGGCCCGCGGCGCCGGCATCGGCGCGCCCTTGAGCTGCTTGCGCAGCAGCGACGGGAACGACGGCAGGATCGCCGCCAGCGCCGGGCTGCTGGGGGTACCGCCGGGGATCTTGTACCCCTTGACGTCCCACGGCTGGGTGTGCGCCTCGGGGTTGGCCTTGATCCACGCTTTGGCGGCGGGAACCAGTTCCTCGACGCTGCCGACGATTTCGTCGACCAGGCCGTTGTCCTTGGCCGCGGCCGGCTTGAAGCGGGTGCCCTGGCTCAGCACGTTGACGAACGCATTCTGGATGCCCAGCATCCGCACGGTGCGGGTGACACCGCCGCCACCGGGCAGCAGACCCAGCGTGACCTCGGGCAGCCCGATCTGGACACCCTTGACGTCGGCGACGATGCGATGGTGGCAGGCCAGCGCGATCTCCAGCCCGCCGCCCAGCGCCGCGCCGTTGATGGCGGCCACCACCGGCTTGCCCAGGGTCTCCAGCGCGCGCAGGTCGCGCTTGATGTCCTCGACCTCGGCGAAGACCTCGCCGGCGTTCTCCGGACCCGCGGTGATCATGCTCTTCAGATCACCACCGGCGAAGAAGGTCTTCTTAGCGCTGGTGATCACCACGCCGGTGATCGATGCCGGGTCCTCTGCGACAAGGCGTGCCAACTTTTCTACGGCCTTGTGCATGGACTCCTTGTAGTGCTCGTTCATCACGTTGGCCGACCCGGTCGGGTCGTCCAGGGTCAAGGTGACGATGCCGTCGGCGTCCGTGTCCCACTGAATGGTGTTCTCCGCCATGCGCTTAAACCCTCTCAATGATCGTCGCGACGCCCATGCCGCCACCGATGCACAACGTGATCAGCGCACGACGGGCGTTGCGGCGCTCCAGCTCGTCGACCATGGTGCCCAGGATCATCGCGCCGGTGGCGCCCAGCGGGTGACCCATCGCGATGGCTCCGCCGTTGACGTTGAGCTTCTCGTCGGGGATGTGCAGGTCCTTCTGGAACTTCAGGACGACCGACGCGAACGCCTCGTTCAGCTCGAACAGGTCGATGTCGTCGACGGTCAGGCCGGCCCGGTCGAGCGCCTTCTGGGTGGCCGGCGTCGGGCCGGTCAGCATGATCGTGGGGTCGGAGCCGGTGGTGGCCGTCGCGACGATGCGGGCGCGGGGCGTCAGGCCCTGCGACTTGCCGGCGGCCTCCGAGCCGATCATGACCAGCGCGGCACCATCGACGATGCCGGAGCTGTTGCCGCCGGTGTGGACGTGGTTGATCTTCTCGACCCAGTGGTACTTCTGCAGCGCCACGTCGTCGAAGCCGGCCATCGCGGCCAGTCCCTCGAAGGCGGGCTTCAGCTTGGCCAGGCCCTCCATCGTGGTGCCGGGGCGCATGTGCTCGTCGTGGTCGAGGATCAGCAGGCCGTTCTGGTCACGGACCGGAACCACCGACTTGGCGAAGTAGCCGCCCGACCACGCCGCGGCCGCGAGCTCCTGCGAACGCAGCGCGTAGGCGTCCACGTCGTCGCGGGAGAAGCCCTCGATGGTGGCGATCAGGTCCGCGCCGATGCCCTGCGGGACGATGTACGCGTCGTAAGAGGTGGCGGGGTCGGCCATCATCGCGCCGCCGTCGGAGCCCATCGGTACGCGGCTCATCGACTCGACGCCGCCGGCGAGCACCATGTCGTCCCAGCCGGAGCGGACCTTCTGGGCGGCGGTATTGACGGCTTCCAGCCCGGAGGCGCAGAACCGGTTGAGCTGCACACCGCCGACGGTGTCGGGCATGCCGGACGCGATCACCGCGGTGCGTGCGATGTCGCCGCCCTGGTCGCCGACCGGCGACACGCAGCCCAGGATGACGTCGCTGATCAGGTTCTCGTCGAGGTCGGGATTGCGCTTGCGCAGCTCCTCGATCAGCCCGACGACCAGGCTCAGGGGCTTGACCTCGTTCAGTGCGCCGTTCTTCTGCTTGCCGCGCGGCGTGCGGATGGCCTCGTAGACGAAGGCTTCTTCGGACATGTCGGCTTCCTCTTCACAAATGGGGGTTCGGATCCGTATACGAGCACCCTAACAGGGTCCCCGGCCAACCTGTTGGTTGGGCGGACTGCGCAGGTCAGACGCCCGAACGTGCGGCCGGCCGCACCCTCGGCGGCGAATGTGCGGCCAGCTACACACCCGGGCCGGGTGGCGGCCTTAAGCTCGATCCCCATGACGGTGTCGCGGCTGCGGCCATACGCGACGACGGTGTTCGCGGAGATGTCGGCGCTGGCCGCGCGGATCGGCGCGGTGAACCTCGGCCAGGGTTTTCCCGACGAGGACGGACCCCCTTCGTTACTCAAGGCCGCGCAGGACGCGATCGCCGCGGGCGCCAACCAGTACCCGCCCGGGATCGGCATCGCGCCGCTGCGCCAGGCCATCGCCGCGCACCGCCGGAGGCATTTCGGTGCGGAGTACGACCCCGACAGCGAGGTGTTGGTGACGGTCGGCGCCACCGAGGCCATCGCCGCGGCGGTGATCGGGCTGGTCGAGCCGGGCTCGGAAGTGATCCTGATCGAACCGTTCTACGACTCCTACTCTCCGGTGGTGGCGATGGCCTGCGCGCATCGGGTCGCGGTGCCGCTGGTCCCCGAGGGGCGCGGCTTCGCCCTGGACGCCGACGCCCTGCGGCGCGCGGTGACGCCGCGGACGCGCGCGCTGATCGTCAACTCGCCGCACAATCCGACCGGCACGGTGTTGAGCGCCGCGGATCTGGCGGCCATCGCGGAGATCGCGGTGACGGCCGACCTATTGGTGATCACCGACGAGGTGTACGAGCACCTGGTGTTTGACGGTCCGAACGGCAGGAAGCATCTGCCACTGGCCGGCTTCGACGGCATGGCCGAACGCACGATCACCATTTCCAGCGCCGCCAAGATGTTCAACTGCACCGGGTGGAAGATCGGATGGGCTTGCGGGCCAGCGCAACTGATCGCCGGAGTGCGCGCGGCCAAACAGTACCTGAGCTACGTCGGCGGCGCGCCGTTCCAGCCCGCGGTGGCCCTGGCGCTCGACACCGAGGACGCCTGGGTGGCCGGGCTGCGCCGCTCGTTGCAGGCCAGGCGGGATCGGCTCGCCGCCGGGCTGACCGATATCGGCTTTGCGGTGCACGACAGCGACGGCACCTACTTCCTGTGCGCCGACCCGCGCCCGCTCGGGTACGACGACAGCACCGCGTTCTGCGCGGCCCTACCGGAAAAGGTGGGCGTGGCGGCCATCCCGATGTCGGCGTTTTGCGACCCGGCGGCACCGCACGCGGACGTGTGGAATCACCTGGTGCGCTTCACCTTCTGCAAACGTGACGACACTCTCGACGAGGCGATCGGGCGACTGGCCGCGCTGCGGAGCGAGCCCGTTAGCTAGCCCTCCATCACCCGCTTGCGCAGCCCCTCCAACGCGGCATGCAGGATCTTCTTGCGGGCCCGGTTGATCACGAACTCCGGCAGTGGCGCCGAAGGCTCGACGGTGATGCCGAACCGCACGCGCGTCTTGTCGTCGCTCACGCGGGTCAGGTTGTACTCCCCGTGCTGACCGTGTTGGTGGATGGTCTTTTCGGCGTCCCACACCATCCAGTCCGGCCCCCAGTGGTACTCCAGGAGTTGGGTGTCGAAAATGCCCATCACCCTGATCGTGACCTTGACGTGGCGGGGCCGCCCGTCGGGATAACTGTCGATCACTTCGACCTTCTTGTGCACCGCCGACCACGACGGCACGGTGTCCATGTCGGCGAGCGCGTCCATGATGGCGCCCGGGGGCGCGTCAATGACGATTTCCGACGATGCTTGGACGGCCACTGCTACGGCTGGGTCGGCTGATCCGGGGCTCCGCCACCCGTGACCAGGTCGCTCAGTCCCTTCACCGAGGCGTCCAGAACCTTTTCGGTGGCCCGCTTGACGACGAACGCCGGAATGGGCCCGGCCGGTTCGACGGTGATGTCGAAACGCACACGCGTCTTGTCGAGTCCCTCGGGCTTGAGGTTGTACTCGATGTGCTGGCCATGCTGCTGGGCGGTCCCTTTGACGTCGTAGACCACCCAGTCGGGGCCCCAGTGATACTCCAGGATCTCTTTGTCGACGATCCCGAAGATCTTGATCTTGGTCTTGACGTGGTGGGGCCGGCCGTCGGGATAACGGTCGATCACCTCGATGTGTTTGTGCAGCGGCGACCACGACGACAGGACGCCGACATCTGTCAGCGCCTCCATGACCATTTCTGGCGGCGCGTCTACGACAAATTCCCGTGATGCTTTTACGGCCACTGGCATCAAACTTAACCCCACCGCCCAACGCGCGGATGGTGTTCGCCGAAATCTCTACTTACCAGCCGATTTCGGTGAGCGGTGTCGTTGCCGCCGGCGGCGGTCCCACCGGGCCGGCCGGCGTTCTGGAGAAACGCGGCGCGGGTGCGGCCTGCTCGACCCCATGGGCGGTGATCACCGTCGACCGCGCGTTCAAATGGTCGTCGGTGGCGGCTTCGCTCCAGGTCAACACCGGGGTGACGCACGCATCGGTGCCCGCAAAAATTGTCGTCCACTCCTCGCGGGTGCGGCTGGCGAACCGCTCCGCGAAGACGTCGTACATCCTTTGGTACGAACCGATGTCGAGCTGGCCCGGTACCTCCTCGGGCGACAAGCCGAGCCCGGTGAGCAACGCCGCGAAGAATTGCGGCTCGATGGCGCCGACCGCCATGTACTTGCCGTCGGAGGTCTCGTAGCAGCGGTAGAACGGGGCGCCGCCGTCGAGTAGAAACGATTCGCGCTCGTCTCGCAGCGAACCGGTCGCCTTCATCGTCCACATCATCTGGGCGAGCAGGCTGACGCCGTCCACCATCGCGGCGTCCACGACCTGGCCCTTGCCCGAGCGTTCCCGCTCGTAGAGCGCGACGGCAATGCCGAGGAGCACCAACATCGAACCGCCACCGAAGTCCGCGACCAGGTTCAGCGGCGGCATCGGCGGCCGATCCCGGTAGCCCAGCGCCGACAGCGCACCCGTCTGCGACAGATAGTTGATGTCGTGGCCGGCCGTCCGGGCCACCGGGCCCTGCTGCCCCCAGCCGGTGATCCGCGCGAAGATCAGCCGCGGATTGACCGCGGCGCAGTCGTCGGGACCGATGCCGAGTCGCTCGCATGTCCCGGGCCGGAAGCAGTCGAGCAGCACGTCGGCCTTGCCGGCCAACTCGAGCAGCGCCTGGGGCTGCGCCTTGACGTCGAGGTCGACGATCCGCTTGCCGCGGTGCAGCAGGTCGCGATCCTCGGGCGGCATCGTCAGGCCCCCGGGCCGCCGCACCCGCACCACGTCGGCGCCGAGGTCGGCGAGCATCATCCCGGCGTGCGGCCCCGGCCCGATGCCGCCGAGTTCGATCACCCGCACCCCGGCCAGGGGCCCGCCGGCCACGGGCGGCTACTTACCCTTGACCTGGAGCACGCGCTTGCGCAGCTCCTGGGTGGCCGAATCCATCGTCCCCTTGACCGCGCGCTTGAGCACGAAACCGGGCAGTGGGACGTTCGGGTCCACGGTCACCTCGAACTTGACCAGTGTCTGGTCGTCGCCCTTGGGCACCAGAATGTACTTGCCGTCCTGCGACTTCTGCTGGGCCGAACTCACCAGCGTCCAGCTCACCTCGTTGCCGCTCCACGTGTAGGCCACCACCTGTTCGTCGGTGATGCCCGCCGTTTTGACCTTCATCTTCACCTGGCTGGGCCGGCCGTCGCCGCCGGTCTCCAGCACTTCGGCGCTCTGGTGCGGTCCCGACCATTCGGGCATCGCTTCGAAGTCCGCGATGACGTCCAGGATCTCCTCGGGGCTGGCTTCGATGACGATCTCGCGGGATTCTTTGATTGCCATGGCCCGCACGATAGGCCACTCGGCGCCCGGCCGGAAGGCGTTTGGGCCAGGCGTACCGTCGTCTTCGTGACTGATCCTGTCTACACCGTCGGTGACTACCTGTTGGACCGCCTCGCCGAGCTCGGTGTCTCCGAGATATTCGGCGTCCCCGGCGACTACAACCTGGCGTTCCTGGACCACATCGTCGCGCACCCGACCATTCGGTGGGTGGGCAGCGCCAACGAGCTCAACGCCGGGTACGCCGCCGATGGTTACGGGCGGCTACGCGGAATGTCGGCCGTAGTAACGACATTCGGTGTCGGCGAGCTCTCGGCGGCCAATGCGGTCGCGGGCAGTTATGCCGAACACGTACCGGTGGTGCACATCGTGGGTGGTCCCTCGAAAGACGCGCAGGGCACCAGACGGGCGCTGCACCATTCGCTGGGCGACGGTGACTTCGAGCACTTCTTCCGGATCAGCCGCGAAATCACCTGCGCCCAGGCCAATCTCATGCCGGCGACGGCATGCAGAGAGATCGACCGAGTGCTGTCCGAGGTGCGCGAACAAAAGCGACCGGGCTACCTCCTGCTGTCCACCGACGTGGCCCGCTTCCCCACCGAACCGCCCGACGCACCGCTGCCCCGCTACACCGGCGGCACCAGCCCCCGCGCGCTGTCGCTGTTCACCGAGGCCGCCAACGAACTCATCGGCGATCACCAGTTGACCGTGCTGGCCGACCTGCTGGTCCACCGCCTGCAAGCCGTCAAAGAGCTCGAGGCGTTGCTGGCGGCCGACGTGGTGCCGCACGCCACGCTGATGTGGGGAAAGAGCCTGCTCGACGAGAGCTCTCCGAATTTCCTTGGCATTTATGCGGGTTCGGCCAGCGCCGCGTGGGTTCGCGCCGCGATCGAGGAGGCGCCGGTGCTGGTGACGGCGGGCGTGGTGTTCACCGACATGGTCAGCGGATTCTTCAGCCAGCGGATCGACCCGGCGCGCACCATCGACATCGGGCAGTACCAAAGCACCGTCGGGGGCGAGGTATTCGCCCCGCTGGAGATGGGCGCCGCGCTGGAGGCGCTGGCCGGCATCCTGGTTCGGCGCGGGATCACCTCCCCGCCGGTGACGCCGCCGCCGGCCGAGCCCCCGCCGCCGGCCCCGTCGCGCGATGAGCCACTGACGCAGCAGATGGTGTGGGACCGGCTTTGTGAGGCGCTCACACCGGGCAACGTGGTCCTCGCCGATCAGGGCACGTCGTTCTACGGGATGGCGGACCACCGGCTGCCGCAGGGCGTCACCTTCATCGGTCAACCGCTCTGGGGCTCAATCGGTTACACACTGCCCGCGGCGGTCGGTGCCGCGGTGGCGCATCCGGAGCGCCGGACGGTGTTGCTGATCGGCGATGGGGCCGCGCAACTGACCGTCCAGGAACTCGGCATTTTCTCGCGCGAGGGGTTGTCGCCGGTCATCGTCGTGGTCAACAACGACGGCTACACCGTCGAACGGGCGATTCACGGAGAGACGGCCCCCTACAACGACATTGTGAGCTGGAGTTGGACCGAGATCCCCCGGGCGCTGGGGGTGGCCAACCACCTGGCGTTCCGGGCGCAGACTTACGGCGAGCTCGACGACGCGTTCACCGCGGCGGCCGAGCACCGGGACCGGATGGTGTTCGTCGAGGTCGTCTTGCCGCGCATGGAGATCCCCCGCCTGCTCGGCCAGCTCGTCGGACCGATGTCACCGGAGGGCAGCGCCCGCCGCTAGGTCGGCCGCGCCGTCCGGTTTTGCGCCGACGATCGCAGTAGCGCCTGCACGGTGCGCCGGCAACGCCCGCAATCGGCGCCCGCCCCGCACGCCTGCGCGACATCCTTGGTCGTCGAGGCCCCCGCCGCGACGGCCTCGGCGACCGCCTGGCTGGTGACGCCGTTGCACAGGCACACGAACATCGGGTGCGCTCAGTCCCCTTCGATGCGCATCATGTCGAAGAACTGCCCGACGAACAGCGGGGGGTAGGCCCCGACGCCGGCCCCCAACATCCACTGCGCCGCGGCGTCCGGGTGTTCGATCCACCGCCGCGCGCCGTCCTCGTCGGGAAACTCCTGCAATATCAGGACCTCGTGCTCGTCGTCGAAAGCCTGGAAAACCCAGGTCTTTCGGATGCCCGCGGCGGTGAACCGGTCCATCGCGGAGCGGACCCCCGCGGTCAGGGTCGACACGTCGTCGACGGAGGCGATCGCGCATACCACCACGCCCGGCGCCCCCGGCGCGGCCGGCGGTTGCGGGATGAACCTGTCGACGATCTCGCCGGCGAAGACGGCGGGGATGTCCTCCACGCCGGCCGCGTCGAACCAGTCGAAAAAGACCCGCGAGCGCAGCAGTTCCACGATGGGTTCGCGGCTGTGCACGCCGATCATCACGAGTACGCGCCCGTAGTCGTGCGTGGACGTATACACCAGCACGTGGTGGGCGCCGATGTCGGCGAGAGCGGCCTTGTTGCGCTCGAGCAGCGGCCATACCCGGCTGGGGTCCGGGACGCGATAATCCGACGCGATCACCATCGAGTGGATATCGCCGGTCGTCAACGCGACGGCCCTATACCGGGTTGAACGACGAAATCAGCCATCTGCCATTAGCTTTCGTCAGGGTAACCGACACGCTGCTGTTGGTGAATGTCGGCTCCGGCCGATCCTTGCTCTGGGTGCTCTGGTTGACGAACAGCAGCACCACGGCCGAGTCGGGATGCAGCTCCGATACCGCGGCCCGCAGGACCACCGCGGTGGTCTTCACCGCCTTCTGCTTGGCGGCCGGGGCGACGATCTGCTGGGTGAATTGGTCGTAGTAGGACAGGAAGTCGCCGGTCAAATGCGACTTGGCGGAAGAAAAGTCGCGATCGAGCGTGTCCGGGGAGTACGACAGCACCGCCACCGTGCCCTCGCTGGCGGCCGAGATCGCCGCCTTCGCGGCGCCCGCGTCGGTCGCCCGGTCGGGCCGGTAGGAGAACCAGTACAGCAAGCCGAGCAAGGCCAGCGACGCGACCACGAGCACCGCCAGGACCGCCGGGACAACCCTTCCCGACGAGCGCTTCTTTGCCCGCGCGGCGAACCGCTTCAGGCGACCCGGCTCCTTGTCGTCGTAGTCGACGGAGTCGATGTCTTCGACGGAGTCGACGTCTTCGGCGGAGTCGGCGTCGGCCGGCGTTTCGGCGTCAACCGTTGCCTCGACCTCTGCGCCCTCCGCGGCCTCTGCACCCTGCGCGGTCTCTTCGACCTCGGCGGTCTTCTGAGCCGATGTTTTGTCTGCGGTCACGGCACGAACTCGACTTTCGATATCTTGAGCTGGCCACCGTCGCGTGCGACCGTCACGATCAGCCGATAGTTGCGCGGATCCTGCTTGGCGCCAGCCGCATTCGTGACCTCAGAGGTGGAGGCAACCAGGACGACCGCCGAGTCTTTGGTCATCGAGTCCAGTTCCACCGCCGCGGCTTGAACGCTGCCTTGCGAAACCACCTTCGACTGCTCCACCACCTTGGTGAAATCGTCGGCCATCTTCAGGAAGTCGTCCTTGAACGAGCCGGTGGAGTTCTCCAGGATGCGCTGCACCCCTTGCTTGGAGTTGTTGAAGTCCAGCGACGTCAGCGTCACCACGCCCTGGCGCGCCGCGGCGACGAATTCGGCCGCACGCTGGCGCCGCTGGACGGCATCGCGATGCTCTTTGATCATGTAGCCGCTGCCCGCCAGCGCGCCGAGGATGACGAGGATCGCCAGGCTGGCCGCGAGGGTGGACCAGGTGGGGCGACGAACGCGTCCGGGGAGGCGGCGCCGCCGTCGCGCCGGCTGCGCCGCGTCGGCGGACGCATCGGCTTCGGCCTCCGCGGCGGGCTCTTTTGTCTCGACGGTTTCCGCATCGTCCGCGGCCTCGGTGAGGTCGCCCTCCGGCTCGGGCGGGGCGTCGGGCACCCCGGCCTCGACCGATGCGGTCGCGTCCGGCTCGGCCTCTGCAGGGACTTCCGCGACGGCTTTCTCGGCGGCTTGTTGCTTGGCTTCGGCAAGTTCGGCCTCGCGGCGCAACTGGATGGCCCGGGCGCGGGCGCGCGCGGCGGCGGCAAGGGCCTCGGCCTCGTCGGCCTCGGCCTCGGCCTGTTCGGCCAGCGCCCGGATTTCGGCGGCAGTGCTTGGGGTTTCGTCCTCGTTCACCGGAACCGATTTTTCAGCGGCATTCTGGCGGGTGCCCCCACTCACCGCTCACCAGCCCGAAAACAAGGCTGTTCCTGACTCAATGCCAAACTCCTCTACCCCTTGCCGTCGTGGCAAGTCTGCTTCTGGCCGTCGCCGATGGGCAACCCTACTCGGGCCACGCGCCGGCGCGCGAGCACTTGCGCCGATATTCTTCGCGGCCGCGCATGCCGTGACGACCAGGAGAGCCACGTTATCACCATCACCTGAGCGTTCCGCTCATTCCGCCGCGGCCTCGCTCGACAAACGCATAACAAGCTGTGGAAACGAGATTCTCTTATCGGGCATACGCCGGTGCCGGCGGACTAACTCAGCAAGTCCTTGACCACCTTGCCGGTGGCGTTGAGGGGCAGGACGTCCAGAAACTGGACCGAACGCGGCACCTTGAAGCCGGCCATCCGCTCGCGACACCAGCCGATCAATTCCTCAGCGCTGACAGGGTTTTTCGCCACGACGAAAGCCTTCCCCACCTGCCCGAGCCGCTCGTCGGGAACGCCGATGACCGCCGCCTGCGCCACCGCCGGGTGGTGCATCAGGAAGCCTTCGATGTCGGCCGGGTACGCGTTGAATCCGCCGACGATGAACATGTCCTTCTTGCGCCCGACGATGCGCAGCCGGCCCGCGTCGTCCAGGTTGCCCAGGTCCCCGGTGTGCAGCCAGCCGTCGGCGTCGATCGCGTCGGCCGTGGCGACGGGGTCGTCGAGGTAGCCCTGCATGACGCCGTAGCCGCGGACCAACACCTCGCCGTCGTCGGCGATGCGCACCTCGACCCCCTCGCAGGGCAGTCCCGCGGTGGTGGCCACGTCCTCGAACGAATCACCGGGCCGGGACAGGGTCACGTTGCCCGCCTCGGTGAGGCCGTATCCGGTCATCAACGTCTGGAACGGCAATTCACTGTGGATGCGACGGACCAGTTCGACGGGGATGTCCGCGGCGCCGGTCACGCCCGCCCGCAACGTCGACAGCTTGGCCTTGTCCCGGACCGTCAGCAACGAGTGGTACAGCGTCGGCGGGCCGGGCAGCATCGTGATGCGTTCGCGGTCAATGAGGTTCACCACCGAGTCGACGTCGAACACCGCGACGGGAAGCATCGTCGCGCCGCGCAGGAAGGACGTGATGAGCCCGGCTTTCAGGCCGAACGTGTGGAAGTACGGGTTGATCTGCAGGTAGCGGTCGCCCTCCCGCAGGTCCGCGAGCGTCGCCCACTCGTCGTACATGCGCAGCGTCTGACCGTGATTCATCATCGCGCCCTTCGGGCGGCCCGTCGTGCCCGAGGTGAAAATGATGTCCGAGATGTCGGTGCCGTCCACCGCTCGCTCGAACGGTGAACCGCTGGAGAGGAACTCGGACTTCAGGTCGATGACCGGTATCCCCGCGGGCGCAACGTAGTCCTGGCCCAGAAATCCCTTCTGCACCAGCACGGCCCTGGCGCCGCTGCGCGCGATGACGTCGCCCGCTTCCTCGGTCTTGAACCGGGTGTTCACCGGCACCAGCACGCCCCCCGCGGTGAGCAACCCGAATGCGGCGATTATCCACTCGGCGGAGTTCGGCGCCCAGATCGCGATCCGATCGCCCTTGTCGACGCCGAGGTCTGCGAAAGCTCCTGCAGCACAACGGATCCGCTTCTCGACTTCGCTGAATGTCAAACGCAGCGGACCGTCAACGACCGCTTCCGCGTCGCCGAACCGGTCCGCCGCGCTCAAGACCATCTCGGGGATGGTCTGCCATGGGCGCGCCTGGGTCACACCGTGACGAGCCGACCGAGGTTGCCGCCCATGATCTTTGCCTGGTCGTCGACGGACAGGTGCGACAGCGCGTTGACGTAGAAGGTCGGCTCAGCCAGCCCTTCGGGGTGCGGCCAATCCGAGCCGTACAACACCTGATCCACCCCGACGAGGTTGACCAGATCGTCGATGCCGTCCTCGAAGAACGGGCTGACGTGGATGCGGTTCTTGACCATCTCGACGGGGTCGCTCGGGAAGACTTCCGGGGCCTTCCGGAAGACCTCGGCCAGGCCGTCGAGCAGCGGGGTCATCCACTTCGAACCGGCCTCGACGATCGCCACCTTAAGCTTCGGGTGGCGGTAGAGCGCACCGTGGATCACCCACGAGCCCACCGCGTCCTGGATCGGCCGCCACTCGTTGAGGATGCCCATCGCATTGGTCTGGAACGGCAGCATCTCCTGTTCGGCGCCGTCCCACTCCGACGTGTACCTCGAGTAGCCGCTGTCACTGGAGTGCATGCCGACCAGCACGTCGTGCTCGACGACCCGCTCCCAGAACGGGTCGAACTCGGGCACCGCGAACGACCGCGGGCCACGAAAGCCCGGGACCGGAGCCGGGCGGACCAGGATGCAGCGCGCGCCGCGCTTGACCGCCCACTCCAGCTCCTCGATCGCCTTCTCGACGATCGGCAGGGTGATGACCGGGGTGGTGAAGATCCGGTTCTGGTAGTTGAAGCCCCAGACCTCATCGAGCCATTCGTTCAGCGCATGGATCAGGACGTGGATGGCGACCGGATCGTCGCGCAGCCGTTCCTCGAGCAGGCTGGCCAGCGTGGGGAACATCAGGGTGCGGTCCAGACCCAGCTCGTTCATCTTTTCCAGGCGCGGGCCGGGCTCGAAGAACGCCGGGATCGCGCGCATCGGCTCACCGAACAGCTCGCGCTTGCTCTTGCCGTCCGGGTTGCCGTACTTGAAGTACTCCTCCCAGGCGCCCGGCCGGGCGACGACCTCGAAGGTCGGGTTGGGAATGTAGTTGCTGATGTGGCCGCGGATCGCGATCTTGGTGCGCCCATTGATCTGCACGTACTGAACGAAGTCCTTGTACTCCTTGGGCAGGAACTTGGTCAGCGCCTCCGGCGGCTCGTAGAGATGGTTATCCGCGTCAAAGATCGGAAACGGGACGTCCTCCCGGTGCGACAACTGGCCCATGAAATCCTCCTTCGCAATTTACGAGAATACTATTCTCTACGGGCCGCCGACCGCAACGTGGCCCCCACCTGCCGGCGCTGGGTCCGCGACAGTCAGCAGGTCGCGACGATTTTGAACGTCGCTGAAGCCGCCTCGCCCGGCTTGTCGGTCTGGTAGCCGTTGGCGGTGCCGGTGATCGTGAATTTGTCGCCGCTGAGACTCATGTCGGCGTTGCCGCCGTCGTGTGCCGAGTACATCCCGGTGAAGCCGCCCAGATTTTGGATACGGACCGACTCGGCGGTTAACGGCTCGGCTCGTTGATCGATCACCACCTTGGCCCCGGCGAAATCGCCGCCGATTTCGATCGTGCGGTACCACTCCAACTGGCTGCACTTGACCACATGGATGTTCGCGTCGTTTCCGTTGACGGTCACCGACGCCGTGCTGGAGATGGGGGTCTGCGGCTTTGGGCTGCATGCGCCGAGGCCCGCCACGGCGAGCGCCGCGGCCGCTGCCGCCACGATTCGGTTACGCACGGGCGACCTCGATCCTCGGTGACGAACTTCTGGACCTGCTGCGATGATGTTATTCTCCCCGAAAGAGAATGCCAATATCGGTAATTCGCGGCTTTTTCATTCCCTGGAGCGATGACGCATGGTGGACCTCGAGTACAGCCCTGCTCTCGAGGGCGGGCTGGCGGTGCTCACCATCGATCGTCCCCACGCGCGCAATGCCATCGCGCTGGACACCATGGAGCAGCTGGAGAAGGCGATCGACGCCGCGGCGGGGGCGCGGGCCCTGGTCGTCAAGGGCGCGGGCGACCGGGCTTTCGTCTCGGGCGGTGATCTCAAGGAACTCAGCGCGCTGCGCACCGAAGAGGACGCGGCGGCCATGGCCAGGCGGATGCGGTCCATCTGCGATCAGTTGGCGGCGTTTCCGGCGCCGGTGGTCGCCGCCCTCAACGGCCACGCTTTCGGCGGCGGCGCCGAATTCGCCGTCGCCGCCGACATCCGGGTGGCCGCCGACGACGTCAAGATCGCCTTCAATCAGGTGACGCTGGAGATCATGCCGGCCTGGGGCGGCGCCGAACGACTGGCCGCGATCGTCGGCAAGAGCAAGGCATTGCTCCTGGCGGGCTCGGGAACTGCGCTCGATGCCGCGGAGGCACAGCGGATTGGCCTGGTGGATCTGGTTTTTCCCCGCGCCTCGTTCGACGAGGGCTGGCGGTCGGTCGCCATGTCGCTGGCCCGCCACCCGGCGGCCGAGATAAAACGGGTAATCAGCGGTGTTTCCCCTGATGAAGCGATAGCATCCTTTGCACGGCTGTGGGTTGCCGACGCCCACTGGCAGGCCGCAGATCGGGTGATGAACCGCACCGCCAGTCCGCGCCCGGCAGCCGAAGGAGCGACATGACCAGCACCGCGAAGAGACTGTTGGGCGTTGGCGCGGCGACCTTGATGGCGCTAACGGGCCTGTTGATCAACGCAGGGCGGGCACACGCGGACCCGGTCTGGCACCAGGTCGTGTACATCGTCTCGTCCAGGACCCCGGCCTACGTCGACATCTTCTACCAGGATCAGGACCCCACGGTCTTCTCCGACTACAGCCACAACCCGTACGCGTTCACCCCGCAGGTCCACGCCGATGTCGGCCCCGGTAAGCCGTGGGTCCAACCGGTGAACCTGTTGAACCCGGACCAGTGGGCGATGGTGACGGTCACTACCGGGCGCGAGCCGGGGGATCCCGGCATTCAATGCGACCTGTCGGTCGACGGCAAGGTCGTGGTGTCCAAGGTTGGACCCAAGGGCGCGCTCTGTTCGCTGCGGACCTGGTGAACCAACCAGGTGGGCGGTATCCCCGCAACGGGCTGCGGCTCGCCTTCCAGCCGACGCAGGTAAGTCTCGACCAGCTCCAAGGTTTCGGCGTGCCCACCGGATATGCCCACCGCCTGCTCAAGCACCAAAAACCGCGACAGGCTGGTCATCAGGACCGTCCACACCACCGGCGGCACGTCCTCGCTTTCGGCGCCGTAACGCTTCAGCGCCGCGGCCACCACCTGGCGTTGTTCCTCGCGGAAGCGTTCCGCGTAGTAAGCGATCTCGGCTCGCATCTCCTTGCGATGGTTGGCCAGCGCCATGAACTCCATCGAGATTCGGGTGAAGCCGGGATCCGTGCCGAACCTCCACAACGCCCACAGCGGCTGGGGGCATTGCAGCGCTCGCGCCTGCGCCCGCAGCCCTTCCTCGGCGCGGCGGCGGAAGACCTCGAGGAACAGCTCGTCCATGGTGCGGAAGTAGTAGTGCACCAGTTGGGGTTTCAGCCCCGCCCGGCTGGCGAGCCGACGCGAGGTGACGGCGGCATAGCCCTCTTCGAGCATCAGTTGCTCGGCCGCGTCGAGCAGCAGGCCGCGGTTTTTCGCGTCCGGCGCCCCGATCCTGCGGGCCACGGAAGCAGGTGTCATGCCTTGACTCCACACTCTCGATGCACTCGCGACATCCCAGTGTCGACCATGCCTGATCGTAGCCAGACCGTCGCGCCTCCCAAGCGCCGCGATCTTGACCCTGACAATACCGCCATGCTAAGCAAGTGCTCAGCACTTCATGGATAATGGACATCTGACTCGGGCGGGCGCAGGGTCTCGCCGCTGACTCATCATTCGGCCGAAAGCCGCTCTTGGAGGCACGCAGGACATGAGCAACTTCGACACGATCGACTTCTTCACCGATCAATCGCTGGTGCCCGATCCCCACCCCTACTTCGACTACCTGCGCAACCAGAACCCGGTGCTGCGGCTGCCGCACCATGGGGTCGTCGCGGTCACCGGTTACGAAGAGGCCACCGAGGTTTACAAGGATCCCGACACCTTCTCGAACATCGTCGCGCTCGGCGGGCCGTTTCCCCCGCTGCCATTCCAGCCCGAGGGCGACGACATCAGCCCGCAGATCGACGAGCACCGCAGCTACTTCCCGATGAACGAGCACATGGTGACCATGGACCCGCCGGATCACACCAAGGCCAGGTCGGTGCTGGCCAAGCTGCTCACTCCTAGCCGGCTCAAGCAGAACGAGGAGTTCATGTGGCGCCTCGCCGACCGCCAGCTCGACGAGTTTCTGGTCAACGGCGAGTGCGAGTTCATCAGCGAATATTCAAAGCCGTTCGCCACCTTGGTGATTGCCGACCTGCTCGGCGTCCCGGAGGAGGACCACAAGGAGTTCCGTGTGGTGTTGGGCGCCGACCGCCCCGACGCGCGGGTGGGTGCCCTCGACCATGAGAGCGTCGGCATCAACCCGCTGGAATGGCTCGACGACAAGTTCTGCGCCTACATCGAGGACCGGCGCTCCGAACCGCGCAACGACGTGCTGACCTCCCTCGCGACGGCGAAATACCCGGACGGGTCCACGCCCGAAGTCATCGAGGTGGTCCGTTCCGCCACTTTCCTTTTCGCCGCCGGGCAGGAAACCACGGCCAAGCTGCTCAGTGCCGCGCTGCAGGTGATCGGCGACCGGCCGGACATACAGCAAGCGCTGCGCGATGACCGCAGCCTCATCCCCGGGTTCATCGAGGAATCGCTACGGATGGACAGTCCGGTGAAAAGCGACTCCCGCCTGGCCCGCAAGGCCACCACGGTCGGCGGCGTCGACATCCCCGCCGGCACCGTCGTCATGGTGCTGCCGGGGGCGGCCAACCGTGACCCGCGCCGGTTCGACAACCCGCACGAGTTCAACCTGCGCCGCAAGAACGTCCGCGAGCACATGGCGTTCGCACGCGGCGTGCACTCGTGCCCGGGCGGGCCCCTCGCCCGGGTGGAGGGCCGCGTCTCCATCGAACGCATCCTGGACCGGATGGGCGACATCAAGATCAACGAGGTCAAGCACGGGCCCGCGGACGACCGGCGATACACCTACGAGCCGACGTACATCCTGCGCGGGCTCAGCGAACTACACCTCACCTTTACGCCGAAGTAACGGGGTCCCCGCGTCCAGCGCGTTGACATTTGCGAACTATCGGATCGCCATCCCGGCGAAGTAGCAGGCCAGCAGGCTCGCGGCGATCAGTATCACCCAGGCGTCCGTGAGGCGGCACAGCAGGGCGGGCGCCTGCCTGACTTCCATGAACTCGCGAAAGATGATGCGCACCTTGATAACTGCGATCACGATGACGCTGGACGTGACCACCGCACTGGGCCCTCGCGATCCATCTACCGAGTGATCGATCACCAAGTATCTCAAGGTCAGCGACGCCAGCACCAGCCACACGACCAACAACCGCTTATTGAACGCGATCACCTCTCACCTCACCACATACAGCAGCGCGAAGATGAGCACCCAGAGGAAATCGACCGTGTGCCAGTAGGTGGCGCACGTTTCGACGTTCTCCTGGCGCTCCGGCTCCGGCCGGGCGGGGCCCCGGAGTTGGTAGACGATGACACCGAGCACCACGAAGCCGATCAGCAGGTGTACGAAATGGATACCGGTCAAAAAGAAGTAGTAGGTGAAGAAGTCGTTGCTGTCCAGACCGTTTCCCATGCGGACCAATCGAAACCACTCGAACACCTTGAAAAACAGGAACACCGCGGCGAATGCGGCCGTGATGAAGACGTCGCGCAGCGCCGCTCGGGCTGCGCCGGCCCGTGACGACTGGACGCACCGCGCCACCGACCAGGAACTCAGCAACAAGACCAACGTGTTGAGGACCCCGATACGCAGGTCGAGGTGCGCCTGAGAGTGCAGGAAGAGCTCGGGGGTCTGGCTGCGGTAGAACAGATAGAAGCCGAAATACCCTGTGAAGACCAGCGTTTCGAACAGGACGAAGGCCCACATGTCCGGCTGGCCCGGAACGAACCTGGCGCGTGCGCTCTTGTCGGCCACCTCGGTCATCACGCGGCCGCCGTTTTCCGGGCGAGCTCCGGCTGCAACTCCGGCAGGGGCCCGGTGCCGAAGTCCTCGCGCTGGATCATGCGGAACAACATGACGATGAAAGTGACTTGATAGACGGCGAAGACGACCATGTCCAGCCACCAGGCGATCTGACCGTTCCATGCCAACACGCCGCGCCGGAAGATCCAGCACGGCGCCACGACAACCTCGGTGAGCGCATTGCACAGGTTGAGGTAGCCGAACCACTTGGGGAAGACCCGATTCTTGTCGAGCAGTATCGCGACCATCCAGATCAGCGAGCCGATCAGGAAAACCCCCATGGTTCCGTCGAAGGACAAGAAGGCAAAGTCGTAGAGCCAGCCGAGAACTTCCGGGTCTCGCTCGGGTCGCAGCGCCCCGACGATCAGCGCGATGTTGAGCAGCAACATGCCGGGAACCGCGCTGAGCGAGTAGATGATCAGGTACGAATAGGCGAACGCCGGGCTGACCGACATTCGCCGCATCGAGTACGCGACGAGGGCGTTGTTGATCGCGATCATGCCGCTGACAGCGAAGATGACGCCGAAGCCGACGGGTATCCCGAGGTGGCGTTCGTGAAACCAGTGCGCCTGCGTCGCGAGGTCCCAGGTGGGCTGCGGCGGCGGCTGGACCTGGGCGACTATGAAGAACACCGGAAAGAAGAGGTTGTAGAAGACGACGAGCACCGCCCAGGCCAGCCACAGTTCGCGCTTGGGGCCGCGCCGCAGGTGCCAACCGATCCGGCGATGCAGCGGGCCCGGGGGCGCCGTTGCCGCCGACGGGGTCATCATCGCCGCGCTCATGCGACGGCGAGTTCTTCGCCGCCCCGGCGATATTCGGCACGCTCACGGTAAACGGCCTGGCCCAAAGCGACGCCCATGACGACGATCCACACGGCGATGGCAATGTTTTTCGTCCAGAAGGACAGCAACCCGTCCCACGCCAGCGGGCCCGTCAGGGTCACGCCGACGAATGCCGCGGGCACCAGCGCGGCCGCGACGAGAAGGTTGAAGTGGGCCACCCACCGCTTGAAGACGGGGCGCGGTTGATCATCGAAATAGATTGCGAGGGCGAGAATCACGCTCTGCCCGATGAGGAAGGGCACCAGAATCGTGAAGGTTATCCACGCGAAGTCGTTGAGCAACTGGGTCAGCTCCGGGCTGCGCTCGGTGCGGAAGGCGGCCAGCAGCCAGCAGACGTTCGCGACGAGGAAAAGAGTGGGGCCGCCGGCGACGCAGCCCAACATCGCGTAGGAGAAGATCGGCGTCCGGTGCGCCATCCTGCGGATCTGCAAGACGATCAGCGCCAGGATCGGCACCAGGCACACGCCGAACCAGTTGAAAACGATCATGCTGTAGCGGATCTCGGGAAGGTGGGCCGGATCGCGGTAGAACGCGGCTACCTGCTCCGCCGACATCGTGGGCGACATCGGCGGCGTGAAGCCCGGAAAGAGCACGAAAGCGCCGATCCAGATCAGCACCGTCGCCGGCAGCGTCCATAGCAGGATCAGCTCACCATCCATGCGCCGCAACGCATTTCGTGGGACGCCCGGTGTTTGCTCGGCGCCGATGTCGGTCATGGGTGACTCCTTCCAGCGCGCCGGGGCGGTCGGCCACACCCGGCTAGTCAGCGAAACTAGCCGATCGGCTATCCGCGGTCAATAGCCGATCGGCTACGCTTCCGGAGTGGTTTCCCCGCAGACCAAGAGCCGGTTTCGGTTCATCACGCGCAGTCCCGCGCAGACGCGCATCCTCGACGCCGCGCTGCAGCTGATCGCCGAGCACGGCGTGGGCGGAACCTCGCTGCAGATGATCGCCGACACCATCGGGGTCACCAAGGCCGCCGTCTACCACCAGTTCAAGACCAAGGAGCAAATCGTCATCGCGCTCACCGAGCGCGAGCTCGGGGGTCTCGAGGAGGCGCTGGAATCCGCGGAGGCGGATGACCACCGGAGCAGGGCGCGGGAGGCACTGCTCGATCGGGTCATCGACGTCGCCATCGAACGGCGCGGCGCGGCAAGCACCCTGCAGTTCGATCCCGTCATCGTGCGGTTGCTGGGCGAGCACGAGCCGTTCCAGCAATTCATCCAGCGGCTCTACGGCGTGCTGCTCGACGACGCCGCCGAGGACGCGCGGGTCGCGGCGGCGATGCTGTCGGGCGCCATCGCCGTCGGGGTGATATCCCCCCTGGTGGCGGACATCGACGACGACGCCCTGCGCGCCCAGGTGGGGCGCATCACGCGCCGGCTGATCGACGCGGCCGACTGACCGCTGTTTCCAGCAATTTTCCTGGTCCGGTGCCAGCGCGCTCGGGTACGGTTCTGCCATGAGCAAAGTCGCGCGTTTCGCTGCCGCAGCGGTCATGGCCTCCACCGGCCTGGGACTGGTCGGCGTGGCCACCGCAGCCGGCGCTCACGCCGACAACCCGCCCTGGCCGTTCGTCGGCTACCACTGGTGCCCGGGCCAGCCGTTCGACCCGGCATGGGGCCCCCAATGGGATCCGACCACGTGTCACGACGCGCACCACCGCGACATGGACGGCACGATTCACAACGGCGACTACTGGGGGCCCAGCCCGTTCCAGGACTGGCCGGAGATTCCGAACACCCGGCCGTAAGTCGCGCCGCCAATCAGGTGTCGCCGCGCTCCCAAACCTGTGTTCCGTCATGCGCATTGCAGACCAGGAACAGCCCGTCCGGCGCCTGCGCCACGTAGTACTCCGGGTAGTCGACGCAGGACGAGCCCTCGACCTTGACGCCGGCCATCGGCGGCGACCGGAACCAGCGGGGCTCATACCGCCTTGGCGAGCCGCAGAACATCAGGCGACCGGGTTGCGTGGCGAAAGACACGTAATAGTCGGCCGTCCCGAACACGTAGTACGTGGTGTTGTCGCACGGCGCACCGAGCACTTGGTGCGGCATGATGCCGGGCGTGCAGTCCGGATAATCGCAATTGACCGGTCCGGCGCTTGCCGGCGGCGCCGCCAACAGCCCCAGACCTTGCAAAAGGCCTAAGCATGCGGCGGCCGCTGCCACGATGAATCGCACGGAAACACTTTAAATTACTTGGCCCACCTCTGTGAATAGAATTCTCCGGCTTCGAGAAGATACGCATCCAATTCCTCCGTCGCCGCCGCCGGCGTGCCCGTCTGGCAGTGATAATGTGGCTCTCCTGTAGGCGCGGACGAGGAGGTGATCCAGTGCCTCGGCGCAAGCTTCCCGCTGGGGCCACCGACGCCGGCGATCGACTCGTGGTGGCCCCGTCGCCGCCACCGCCTCCCCCGCTCACAGAGATCCCCGAAGCCGCAGAGGTCGCCGAGGCGGAAGCCCGTGCCGAGGCCGCCCGCGCCCGCGCTCTACGACTGCGCCAACAGCTCGACGGTGCGCCGGGCGATGACAACGGCGCCGAGGAGTCGGCGCGCTCCCGCCGGTGGCGGCCGCGCCGCCCAAGCCGGAAGGCCATGGCCGCGGTCGCGGCGGTGGGGGTGGTCTGCGCCTCGCTGGCAGGCAGCGGCTACCTGGTGTGGCATCACCGCGGCGTCGCGCAGGAACGGCAGCGCAGCTCGGAGTTCGCCGCCGCCGCCCGCAATGCCATCGTGACGATGATGACGATCGATGCGAGTAAGGCCAGAGAAGATCTGCAGCGCTTCGTCGACGACACGACCGGGACCTTCAAGGTCAGCATCTTGATGGGCGGCGAGGATGCCGTAAAAGCGGTCGAGCAGTCCAAGGTCAACTCCACGGGCTCGGTGCAAGCCGCCGCTGTGCAGTCCATGAGCCAGGATTCCGCGGTTGTCCTGGTCGCGGCGAAATCCGAGATCATCAAGCCCGGTCAGGCCAAGCCGGAATCGCGGTCGATGCGAATCGTCGTTACCGTCGAACGCGACGCTGGGCAGTTGAAGATTTCGAGACTCGAGTTCGTCCCGTGATGGTCGACAGCGCGGCGCCCGCCGAGGCCGCTCAGCGGCCGACCCCCGCCCGCCGAACCCGTGCGATCGCGCGCTGGACACGTCGCTGCCTGGCGCGGTGGCGCCCAATTCTGTTGACGCTTTTGCTGATTGCCACCCTGGGTAACGCCGCCCGGATCTTCTACTTCGACTACCGCCCTGATGTGCAGACCGACCGTGCCGCGGAGCAGCAGGTCATCAGGGCGGCCAGCGACGGCGCGGTGGCGCTGCTGTCCTACTCGCCCGAAACCCTTGAACGCGATTTCGCCAACGCCAAATCCCGGCTCACCGAAGACTATCTGGCCTACTACCAACGGTTCGTCGACCAGGTCGTGGGCCCGTCGGCGCAGCGCGGCCAAGTCACGACGATGGCCACGGTGGTCAAGGCCGCAGTGTCGGAAATGCACCCGAATTCGGCTGCAGTGCTTGTCTTCATCAAGCAGAAGACCACGAGCAAGGCGAAGCCGGAACCGGTGGTGACCTCGAGCAGCCTGAAGGTAGAGATGGCGAAGGTAAAAGGATCGTGGCTCATCGATAAATTCGATGTCCTGTGAATCCCACCCAAGCGTCGAGTTAAACCATTCCGTGACATGCGAGGTCGGTGTTAGTCTGTGAATTCGATTCGCTTGGAATTGGCGGTATTTAGGGCGTCAAGGAGCACACGATGCGTCCGATAAATGTGGCGATTAGCGCAACCCTGGTGACCGTCGGCATAGCCGGCGGTATAGGCGTGGCGCCGTCGGCGTGGGCCTATGACCCCTCCATCAACGGCAAGTACACCGCCACCGTGGTCGGCGACTGGGCCCGGACCAACGAGATTTTTCACCAGGAGCCGGTGGTCCGAAGCACCTGGACGATCACCACGTCGTGTTCCACGGCCTACCGGTGCGACGGTACGGTCGTCAGCGATCAGGGCTGGACCGCACCGATATTTATGAACGAGGGGTCCACCTGGTTCGTCAAACGCGACATTCCGAATTGGACGACCTGCCCCGACGGCACCTCATTCGTCGGTCACGACGTCATACATTTCTATCCCGCGAACCCGGAGACCGGTGAGAAAGTCCTCGGGTCGACGGTCCTGGCCGGGCGGGAACAGACGTCCGGGCCCAGCGGCGCCTGCGGCACCAACAAGCCGCTCTACATCGACCAGCCGTTCAGGCTGGACAAAATCGGCTGACCCGCCGCTTGTAACCTAAAGGCGCGCCACGTGTTTCACGTGGCGAACATGTCCTTCCACGTCTTCGGCGCCTTGGGCGTGGTCGGCGCGGCCAGATCCGCCTGGCGATAAACCTGGCCGTCCGGCGTCACGTAGGTGCCGTTGCGCGGGTTGTATTGGGCGATCGCCACCGACGGACCCGTCTGAGACTCACTGTGGCCGAACGCACTTGGCGCCGCCGACGGCCCCGCGGGCGGTGCGGCCGGCGGCGCGCTCGCCGCGGCTGGCGCCGGTGAACCGGCAGGGGAAGCGGGAACATCGATCGGCGCTATGGGCGACACCTCCCCCATTTGCGCCAACGGGCTGAGCGGCGCCGCGGGCGGCGGTAATGCCGATCCCGGCGGCGTTCCCCGCGGAACCGCGCCCGGGGGAAGCGGCGTTCCCTCCACCGGCCCGAAGATTCTCTCCCGGTTCCAGTTGACCCGGTCATCGGGCGGGATCCCCTGCGCGATGAGGTTGGGGTCCAGCGGGTACGTGCCGAAGACGTGCTGTCTCATCGCCAGCGGCTGAAAAGGCTTGTCGCTCTCGCAGATTTCGACGGTCGGGGCGCGTTTCCCGGGCTGCCCCATGCAGGGATAGTTGCGGGCACCGCGCACCGCGATCGGTGAATCCTGGGGCAGCTTGCAGTACAGCCCGTCCGGCGTGTCAATGGTGCGGGTGTCGGCCGGGGAACGCCATTGACTCGGCGGCAGGAAGCCGACCGTACACGCGGGCGGGTCGCTGATGATGAGGTTGAAGGCGCCCGTGGCCAACCCCGTCGGGGACTTCGTGCCGATGAACGACTGGATCGCCGCGGTGAACGGCGGCAGCAAGACCAAGATCTGTTCGAGGGAAGCGTGATAGGTCACGCCGATCTGGCCGATCGTGGTGAGGTTCGCAAGCAGTACCGGCAGCGTCGGTTTGATCTGATCGAGCAGCCGCGACGCCTCGTCCAAGGCTCCCGGCCCCCGTTGCAGCAGAGTGCGGAACTGCGGGTCGTCTTTCGCCAGCTGCCCACTGAATCCGGCCAGGCTGCGCGCCCACGTTCGGATCGAATCGGCCGTCTGGGCCTGCGCGTCCAAGAACGGCCCGGTGTCTTCGGTCAGGCTCCGGGTCCGGTCGGCGACGCCGTTGAGGTCACCCGAGAGCCGTGACGAACTGTCGAACAGCGAACCGAAATCGTAACCGGCGCCGTTGAATGCACTGAACGACTCGTCGAGCAATTGACCGAGCTTGCCCTTGGGAATGCTGTTGATCAGCTTGCTGGACTGGTCCAGCACGGGGCCGATCGGCTGGGGGATCGTCGCGTCGTTCATCGCGATCACCGAGCCGTCGTGGAGGTAGGGCGGGGAGTCGTTTCGGGGCCGCAGATCGACGTAGTACTCACCGACCGCGGAGATGCTCAGCACCTCGGCTTTCAGGTCCGCCGGAATCTTCGGCGAAGTATCAAGGGACAGAGTGGCTTTCGCGCCGTCAGGGGTCAGCCCCACGGCGGTCACCTTGCCGATCTGCACCCCGCGGTAGGTCACATTGGCAAAGCGGTACAGGCCACCGGTGGCGGGCAGTTTCAACGTGACGGTCATCTTGCCGATGCCGAGCAGGGTCGGCGCCTGGATGTACCACAACACCATGACGACCACACCGACGATCCCGACGATCGTGAAGATCGCCAACTGGATACGGACAAAACGGGTCAGCATCTACGAGCCCCCGTCCGTCGGCTGGCTCGTGGTCGGCGTCGCACCCGGCACCGGGGCGCCCTGGTCGGCCGCTGGCGCCGGCGCGGGGCCGGGCAACGACGATGGCCCCTTCTGCGCATCGGGACCGAGCCACGTCAAGCCCGCGATCAACGGTGACACCGGCGGCGGCGCCGCGGGTGGCGGTGCGTCTCCCGACTGCGGGTTGACCGGCGCCGGCGCCGCCGACGGCGGCGGTCCCGGCAGCGGCCGCCCCCAGGGTGGCGGTGGCCCGAACGGTGCCGGTTCCCCAACTGGTCCGGGTTTGCTGAGCGCGCCCGGCGCCCCGGGCGGAGCACCGTATCTGTATTGCAGGTATTCGGGATCCCCGGGCCCGGGTACGGCCTCGGCGCCGATCCGTTCCCAGTGGGTGCCGCGCAGGATGCCCTTGCGCAGACCGGCGTTCGTCAAATCGATGATGAAATACCCGTTGAGATAGTCGCCCCGGATGTATCGGTCGATGATGCTCTGGGTCCACGGGAACGTCGGCGCGTATGCGATGGCGGCGTCGAGATCCGGACCGATGTCGGCGAGCGCGCCCAGTGCCGGAGCGAGATTCTTCAGATTCCTCACCAGGTCATCCCCCGCGTCGTTGACGAGCCGGGTCGCGGTGTTGCTGAACGTCCCGAGCTTGTTCAGCGCGGTCGTGATGCGCGGGCGCTCCTTGACGAGGACGTCCAGCGCCGGCGGAATCTTGTACAGCGCCTGGGTGATCACGTCGCGCTGAGCGGCGAATGTGCCGGAGAGGCGGTTCAGCGCCCGTATCGACGCGACCAGGTTGTCGCGCTGCTGATCGAGTGTGCCCACGAACCTGTCGAGCCGCTCGAGGAGATCGCGAACCGCGCCTTCGTTTCCGGACAGGGCGGCGTTGAAGTTGTGGATGATGTCCCCGAACTGGCCCAGCCCCCCGGCGTTGAGGACAACCGACAGCGAAGATAGCGTCTGTTCGGTCGACGGGTAGGTGGAGGACCGGTTCAGCGGGATGGTGGCGCCGGGTTGCAACCGTCCGACGCCCTGCTGGCCCAGCGGCGGATTCAGTGCCAGGTGCATGGAACCCAGCAGGCTGGTCTGGCCGACGCTCGCGACCGCATTGGCGGGGATCACCGTGCCGGGTTGCACAGAGATCTCGACGTCGGCGTGCCACCCGCGCACCGTCATCTTGCTGATGCTGCCGACGATGACGTCGTCGATCATGACCGGCGAATTCGGTTCCATCGTCACGACGTTGGCGAGCTCCACGTGGTAGGTGGTGGCGCCCGGACCTCGTCCCACCGCGCCGGGCAGCGGCAGCGAGTTCAGGCCGTTGAAGGCGCATCCGCTCACGGCGAGCATGACGGCGCAACCGATGCCGAGCACCCGCCTCACCGCGACACGGGCGCTCATGGTTGCGCTCCTTCACCCGGCAGCAACATGTCCTGAAGGTTCGCCGGGGCGGCCGGCGGCGGTGAGGCGGGCGGCGCTGCGGCGGGCGGCGGTTCGCCCGGCGGGGGCTCGGGCATCGCCGCGCCGGGTATGCGCCCCAGGGGCACCGAACCCGGACCCGGTGGGACCGCCGGGTATGCGCCCCAGGGGCACCGAACCCGGCGGTCCCACCGGGTCGCCCGGCAGCCCCGTGTACGCGGAGACGGCCGGCGGTAGCAAGGGCGGGCCGGGCCTGGGGCCCTCCCCGCCGGGCTTCAGCCGGTCCTCGCTGTAGACGACGTTTTCCGGGGCGAACGACGGGGACAGGATCGGGTTGACCGGAATCGGAAGGTAGTTGAAGTTGACGATGAAGTTGGGGTTGAACACCTTCAGCGCCGGGCTCAGATACAAGCCGCACAGCTTGCCCGTCTCGACGGCGGTGACGTTTTCGATGGCCCCGATGCCGGCGCACCAAGCGTACGTGGGGTTGGTGAAGTTCTGCAGGCCGACGCCACCGCGGATGTTCCCGGAGTCCGGGTCGTAGGCGTTGTAGGCGTTCGCCAGCGCCGTCGGCGAGATGTGCAGCACGTTCTTCAACGCCGTCTTCTGGTCGACGAGTATCTGCGTCACGTCGGCCAATCGCGAGACCTGCTCCGAGGTCGCATCGCGACTGCCCGCGATGAACCGCTGCACCTCACCGACCGCGCTCGACAGGTCCGTCAGCGCCGCGTCCAAATCAGACTTGTTGTCGTCGAGCACGCTGGTCAGCGTGGCCAGCCGGTTGTCGAACTGCACGATCTGAACGTTGCTGTCGCGCAGGGCCCCGATGAAGGACTGCAGATTCTTGATGATGTCCACGAGGTTGCCGCTGCCCTCGGCGAAGACCCGGGCCACCCCGGACAGTTGGGCCAGCGTCTGGCGCAGCTTCTCGCCGTTGCCGCCACCCAACGCGTCGGCCGCGCTGTCGATGAACCGCGCGACCGACGGGGTGGACACCTTGCTGTTGGGACCCAATTCCGTTGCCAGACGCATCAATTGGTCCTTGACCTGGTCCCATTCGACGGGCACCGCCGTCCGTTCGATCGGGATCACCCCGCCGTCGTGCATGGTGGGGCCGCTCGTCCGGTAGGCCGGGGTGAGCTGCACGTAGCGCGCCGCCACCAGGTTCTGGGCGACGATCACCGCCTTCGCGTCCGCGGGAATGGGCACGTTGCGATCGACGTGCATCACCAGCTTCGCCCGGGTCCCCTCCGGACGAATGGACGCGATGGTGCCGACCTTCATGCCGGACACCCGCACGTCGTCGCCCGGATAGATCGCGGTGGCGGTGGGGAAGTAGGCGGTGATCGTCGTCGGGCGAAAGAAGGTGTTACGGATGGCGATCGCCGCGCCGACAACGACGAGCCCCGCCAGCACGATCGCCAGTCCCGCCTTGAGCTTGTTGCGCGGCATCGCCCGGAGTCCCGTCATGGCCGCCCTCCCGGGTCCTCGTTGAACGGGAAC
Source organism: Mycobacterium terramassiliense (assembly GCF_900157385.1). Classification (GTDB taxonomy): domain Bacteria; phylum Actinomycetota; class Actinomycetes; order Mycobacteriales; family Mycobacteriaceae; genus Mycobacterium; species Mycobacterium terramassiliense. The sequence goes on along the minus strand of NZ_LT717701.1, from coordinate 1,432,266 downwards.
GGGAAGAAGGCCCGTGGCCCGGCGGTGTCGGGGGGTTGACCCGGGGCGCCGTAGGCGCGGAACCCGAAGGCGTAGTCGAACAACCACTGGAAGAATTCCAGCTGGAAGAGGTTGGGGATGAACGGGTTGTAGTAGTAGCCGCTCGAAACGGTCTCTCCCTGCGTCAGCTCGTACTTCGCCAGTCCCGGAAGCGCTTTGGCGAGATTGTCGCGGTTCTTTTCCAGGACCGCCGTCACCGAGTTCAGCTTCTCCAGCGACGGCGCCAGCTTCGCTTCGTTGTCATGCACCACGCCGGACAGCTGCCTGGCCACCGCGGACGTGCTGGCCAACAGGCGCACGATCGCCTGCCGCCGCGCCACCAGCATCGACAACAAATCGTTGGCGTTGAGGATCAGCGTGTTGAGCTGCTGGCTGCGTTGCCCGAGGACGCCGGTGACATCGGCGGCGCCCTTGAGCAGCTGCCCGAGTGTCTGGTTGCGGGCGTTGAGAGTCTGGGACAGTCGGCTGATCCCGTCGAACGCCGGACCCAGTTGCGGCGCAACCTGATTCAGCGTCGCCGACAGCGTGTCAAGGGACTGGTTGAGTGACTCGGTGTTGGTTCCCTGCAGGTCGGTCGTCAGATCGCTGACGGCCTCGGACAGCGAGTACGGCGAGGAGGTGCGTGACACTGGGATGACGGCCATCGGATGCAAGTTGCCGGTGCCCGCCGAGTCGACCGTGAGCACCCGCTGCCCCAGCAGCGAACCGGTCTTGATGTGTGCGGTGCTGGCCGAGCCGAGCAGGACATTGCCCTTGGCGGTGAACGTCACCAGCACGTCGCCGTGCTGCAGCGACATGCCCGTCACGCTGCCGACCTTGATTCCCGAGATGGTCACGTCGTTGCCGAGTGCGAGGCCGCCGGCATCGGCGAACAGCGCCTGGTAGCGGACCGTGGTGGCCCGCTGTACCAGCTGATCGGGGTTCAGCCCGACGGCGATGATCAGCGCGATCAGAACGGCGCCAATGAATCCGGCCTTGATGAGGCCCGCTCCGCGATACTTATTCATCGGGATCCTTCGGTTCCGCGCAACGCCCGGTGGTCTGGTGCTTGATGCCCACTTCCACGGTGCGGTACTGCAGATCGGACACACGCAGCGCCAGTCCGCACAGGTAGTAGGGGAACCAGGCGCCGTACGCACCGAGCCTGAGCAGTTTGCGGTAGTTGTGCGGCAACTTCTGCAGCGAGGTGTCGACGAGGTTCTTGTCCTGGTCCAGCAGCGGGGCCAGCCGACTCGTCTGGTCCACCGTGGCGGCCAGCGGCGGGCGGGCGCGGGTGAGCAGATCGGCGATCGAGGCGGTCCCGTTGTCCAGGGCGGTGATCGCGGTACCGATGGTGTCGCGGTCCTGGTCGAATCCACTGACCAGTTTCTCCAGCCGGTCGATGGCGCCGGAGAACTTGGTGCCGTCCTTGTCGACGGTGGCCACCACGGTGTTGAGGTTGTCGATCAGCTCCTGCACCGTCTGGTTGTTGTCGGCCAGCGTGTTGGAAAACGACGTCGACTTCGACAGCAGCGACTGCAGGGTTCCGCCCTCGCCCTGGAAGACCTGGATGAGCGCCGCGCTGAGCGCGTTGACGTCCTGCGGATTGAGGCCCTGGGTAACGGGTTTCAGCCCGCCGAGCAGCAGATCGATGTCGAGGGCCGGCGCGGTGCGATCGATCGGGATCTCCGCCCCGGCCGGCAGCACCTTGGTGGATCCGGGTCCGTCGACGAGCTCGAGGTAGCGATCACCGACCAGGTTCAGGTACCGAACCTGGGCGCGGGTGCCGGTGGTGAGCACCACGCTGCGGTCCGCGTCGAACTTCACCACGACCTTCTTGTCGGCGCGCAGGCTGACGCTGTTGACCGTGCCCACCCGAATCCCGGCCACGCGCACCGTCTGTCCCGGCTTCAGCCGCGACACGTCGGTGAAGAGCGCCGAATATCCGTTCGTCGAACCGGTGGTGTACTGCCCGAAGATGAAGAACAAGAACACGGTCAGCACAACCATCACCGTGGCGAACGTCCCGAACTTGAGGATCATCCCGCGCGAGCCCGTCATCCGGGCATTCCGATCTGCATCGTGTTGCGAGGGGGCCCGTCGAGCGGCCCGTACAGCAACTGCTTGAGCGCATCGGAGTTGAGCAGCAGTTGCTGGTTGCCGTACTGCGTCGGATTGGAGCCGTTGTCCGTCACCACGAACGGCGGCGCAACGTCGAAGGGCACCACCGGAAGATCCATGCACTGCGGACCGCCGGTCGCCGCAACCTTGGGCAGGTTGGACGGGTAGCGGTAGCGCTCGGCGCCGAGGCCGAGGACGACGGTCACCTTGACCATCGGCTCGGGCAGGTCCGGCGCGTGCAGGTTCCCCAGCGACCCGGCGATGCCGCAGTACAGCGCCTGGTGGTACTGGTTGAGCAGGTCGGTGGTCGGCGCCAGCAGGTGCAGGTCATCGGTCAGCGCCTGCCTGTTCCCGCCCACCACGTCATTGCCCAGGTCCGCCAAGCCGATCGAGCTGATCAGGAACGCGTCCAGGTTCTGTTGCTCGTCGACGATCGACTTGCTGATCCGGACGGCATTGTCGGCCGTGGCGAGCAGGTGCGGCGCCGCGTCGGCGTAGGCCTCGCTCACCGCGGGCAGCGCCTCGAGGTCGTGACTCAGCGCGGGAAGGCTGGGCTCCTGGGTGGCCAGGAAGGAATCCAGATCGCGCAGCATCTGGCCGATCTTGTGGCCGCGGCCGTTGACCGCCGACGCTATGCCGCCCAGGGTCTCGTTGAGCTTGGCCGGATCGATCGTCGACAACAGCGACGTGAGTTGCTGGAATACCGTGTTGATTTCGACGGTGACGTGTTTGCCCTCGAGGACTTGGCCGGCGCGCAGCGGCTGCGCCGACGGCTCGGCGGGCGGCACCAGTTCAATGAACTTGGCGCCAAACACCGTCGTCGACGCGATATCGACGAGCACGTTGGCCGGAATGAGGTGCATCTGCGACGGTTGCATCGCAAGGTGCAGGACGGCTTCGCCGTTCGGCCGCACGTCGATCGAGGCGACCTTTCCGACCTCGACGCCGCGCATCTTCACCTTGGCGTCCGGGTTCATCACCAGGCCGGCGCGCGGCGAGACGACGGTGACGGGCACGCTCGTCGTGAAGGAGCCTTGGAAAAGGCCTACCGCGACGGCGAAGATCAGGCCGATCAGGACGATGGTCACCAGCCCGGCCAGGGGACGCGCGTAGGACTGCACGCCGAAATGGCGGCCGGGTGACGCGGCGACAGGTCGTGCGGCACTGGTGGTTTCGGATCGATGGATCGGGCCCGGCCCGAGGTTACGCGTCATTGTCCTTTCACCACCCTCCCTAGCCCGACAGGTTGAAGTTGCCGTTGGTGCCGTAGATGGACAGCGAGACGAGCAGCGTCACCGACACGACCACGATCAACGAGGTTCGCACCGCGTTGCCGGTCGCCACACCGACACCGGCCGGTCCGCCCGAAGCAAAGTAGCCGAAATACGTGTGAATCAACAAGATCGTGATCGCCATCAGCACCGCTTGCAAAAACGACCACAGCAAGTCGATCGGGTTGAGGAACGTCGAGAAATAGTGCTGATACAGGCCGCCGGATTGGCCGAACAAGACCACGGTCGTGAATTGGCTGGCGAAGAACGACAGGATGACGGCGATGGAATACAACGGCGTGATCGCTATCATTCCCGCCGCGATCCTGGTGCTGACAAGATATGAAATCGGCCGGATGGCCATGGATTCCAGCGCGTCGATCTCTTCGTTGATGCGCATGGCACCCAGCTGCGCGGTCACGCCGGCACCGAAGGTGGCCGCCAAGCCGATTCCCGCAACGATCGGCGCCGCGATGCGAACGTTGATGAAGGCCGCCAAGAACCCGGTCAGCGCCTCGATGCCGATATTGCCCAGCGAGCTGTAGCCCTGGACCGCCAGGGTGCCGCCGGCGGCCAGCGTCAAGAAGCCGACGATGACCAGCGTGCCGCCGATCATGGCCAAAGTCCCCGCGCCCATGCTGATTTCGGCGATGAGCCGGATGACTTCCCGCCGGTAATGACGGACGGCGAAAGGAACCCCGGCCAACGCCTGACCGTAAAACAGCGTGTGATCGCCGATTCGGCTCAGGGTGGCGACCGGCTTGTCGAGTTGTCGCGTCAGGCGCGGATAGGTGGCGCGTAGCGTGATCACGGTCTTTCCCTACACCTCCTCAGTGGCCCTTGGTTGACATTCGGATGCCGATCGCTGTGACAACGACATTCACCACGAACAGCGACATGAACGCGTACACCACCGTCTCGTTGACGGCGTTGCCCACGGCCTTGGCGCCGCCGGACACCGTCAGCCCCCGGTAGCACGCGACCAAACCGGCGATCAGGCCGAAAAGCGCTGCCTTGACGCACGAAATGACCACCTCGGGAACGCCGGTCAGCAGCGTGATCCCCGCGGCGAATGCACCCGGATTGACGTCTTGGACGAACACCGAAAAGACATAGCCCCCCACGATGCCGATGATGACGACCAGGCTGTTGAGCAGCAGCGCCACCAGGCCCGCGGCCAGCATGCGCGGGGTCACCAGGCGCTGCACCGGGTTGATGCCCAGCACCTCCATCGCGTCGATCTCCTCGCGGATGGTCCGCGAACCCAGATCCGCGCACATGGCGGTGGAGCCGGCGCCCGCGACGATCAACACGGTCACCAGAGGGCCGACCTGGGTCACCGCGCCGAAAGCGGCCCCGGCCCCGGACAAGTCCGCGGCGCCCAGCTCGCGCAACAAGATATTGAGCGTGAAGCTGACCAGGACGGTGAACGGAATGGCCACCAACAGCGTGGGCGCAAGCGCGACGCGCGCGATGAACCACGACTGCTCCAGGAACTCACGCCACTGCCACGGACGGCGGAACGCGAACTTGATCGCATCCGCCGACATCGCGAACAGCCCCCCGACCGCCTCCATCGGCTTGGAGCCCCGCCCGAGCGAGATCCCGCCGGTCCATCGCTCCGGGCCGGCCCGCTTAGTCGCCATCGACATCAGCCCCTCGCGGCGTTTCGAGACCGATAGTCTTGTTCTGCACGCTTTTCCGAAGCGCGGGCTGCCGGGTATTCGGCCGGACCGACGGCCACGAACGCATGCTGCCGACGGCGAAATACGTAGCGGGCAGCGACATTCCGGCGTCTGCCTCTGGCGCGGCAACCGCTACCATCCTCACGCCACACCTCCGTTCTGTCGCGTGAGTTGGCGCTTCAAAACGAGGGGCCCACTGTCTTGAAGCGTCCGGCGATTATGACTCATGCCGCGTCCTGGTGGAATGAAAAATTTAAAACCGTTATCGGACAGCCCATCGGGCGAAAAGCGCCGTTCGGCTCGAACGTTTGACACAGCTCCGGTCCTGTAGTTCTCAAGTGACTGCACCGGCCGTCTTGAGTTCGATGATGCGGTCCCAATCGAGCCCGATCTCCATCAGGATCTCGTCGGTCTGCTCGGCGAATCCGGGCGCCGGCCCGGTGTGCGGCGGCGCGACGTCGAACTGCACCGGGTTGGCGACCAGGTCCAGTTCACCCGCGCGAACCAGGTACTCGTTCGCCCGGATCTGAGCGTCGTCGACGGCCTGCAAGGTGTCCTGCACGGGCGCCCACGGACCGGCAAGCGTGGCAAAGCGTTCGCTCCACTCGGCAAGAGTGCGGGCTGCGATCGCCTTGGTCAAGCTCTCGACCGCATCCGGGGTATTGGCGGCGATCGTCTCGGCGGTGGCAAAGCGCGGATCGTCGGCCAACTCCGGCAGGTCGACGTGCCGGCACACGTCCGCCCAGAACTTGGTGGGCTGCATCATCACGAAGGAGATGTACCGGCCGTCGGACGTGGTGTAGAGCCCCACCAACGGATTGTTGGGCGCCCCGTGCACACCCGGCGGCGGTGCCTCCATCCGCTGGCCCAGATGCTTTGTCAGCGCGACCGTATGTCCCATCGACCACAGGCCGCTACCCAGCAGCGACACATCGACGACCGACGGTTCACCCGTGCGTTCGCGCTTGAGCAACGCCGCGGCGATGCCGCCGGCGAGGTTGGTGCCGGAGATGGTGTCGCCGTAGGCCGGTCCGGGCGGCGCGATCATGCCCGGCATCCCGGCGGGGGTGATGGTGGCCGCGGTGCCGGCGCGGCACCAGAACGCGGTCATGTCGTAGCCGCCCTTTTCCGACTCGGCGCCGCGCGGGCCGAGTGCGCTGCCGCGGGCGTAGACGATGTTCGGGTTGACCGTACGAATGTCATCGACGTCGATGCCGAACTTCTTCCGATGAGCGGGAAGGAAGCTCGTGAGGAACACATCGGACCGGCGGGCCAGCTCGTAGAGCACCTCCCTGCCCTCGGGCACCGACATGTCCAGTCCGATGCTGCGCTTGCCCCGATTGGCGTGTTCGATGTTGGGGTTCGGGTCGCCTTCGACGCGCAACATGCCGGTCTGCCGCAGTCCGCGCTGCGGGTCGCCCGTCACGGCGTGCTCGACCTTGACCACGTCGGCTCCCCATTCGGCAAGGACCGCGCCCGCCGACGGGACGAAGCCGTACATCGCCACCTCCAGGACGCGGATGCCCTCCAGCGGCCTCATCCCTGACCCCCCGCAGCCGCGACGGCCGGCACGGCAATGGTCTTTCGCTCCAGGAATTCCTCCAGCCCGGCGACGCCCATCTCGCGGCCGATGCCGGACTGCTTGAAGCCCCCGAAGGGGCTGTCGGCCCCGAAGTAGTTGCCGCCGTTGACGGAAAACGATCCGGCCCGGATCCGGCGTGCGACCGCCAGCGCCCGGTCCTGGTCGCGGCTGAACACCGCGCCGGCCAGACCGTAGATGGAGTTGTTGGCGATGCGCACCGCGTCGTCGTCATCGTCGAATCCGATGACGACCAGCACCGGCCCGAAGACCTCCTCCTGGGCGATCTCGCTGTCGGGGTCGACGTTGGTGAGCAACGTGGGCGCGTAGAAGTAGCCGGGATCCAACCGCTTGCCGCCGGTCACCAGGGTCGCCCCCGCGGCGACGGCCCGGCGCACCATGCCGTCGACCTTGTCGCGCTGGCTCTCGTTGATCAGCGGTCCCATGAACGTCTTCGGATCGGCCGGGTCCCCGTGGCGCACCTTGGCGAAGTTCTGCGCGATCAGCTCCACGATCTCGTCGTGGTGCGACTTGGGCACCAGCAGCCGGGACGTGAGCGCGCACCCCTGACCGGCGTGGGTCACCATGCTGAAGGCGGCGAACATCGCGGCGCCGGCGAAGTCGGCGTCGTCGAGCATGATCACGGCCGACTTGCCACCCAACTCCAGGAAGACCCGCTTCACGGTCTCACTGGCGGCGGCCATGATCCGGCGGCCGACCGCCGTCGAACCCGTGAAGGTCACCACGTCGACGTCGGGGCTCGTGGTCAGCGCGACCCCGACGGAGGCGTCCGACGAGGCGAGCACGTTCACCACGCCCGGCGGGATGTCGGTGTGGTTGGCGATCAATTCGCCGAGAGCCAGCGTGATGAGCGGGGTGTCCGGCGCGCCCTTGAGCACCACCGTGCACCCGGCGGCCAACGCCGGGGCCAGCTTGGCCAGCGCGAGCTGGTTCGGATAGTTGTAGGCGATGATCGCGCCCACCACCCCCGCGGCTTCCTTCTCCACCCAACGGTGATGGCGCATGCCCCGCGACTCGACCTCGCCGAGGTCTTCCGAGAACTGATAGGCGGGCAGCAGGTCAGCGTAGAAACGCACGATCTTGATCGGGTCGTCGAGCTGAGCGCCCTGGGTGAGCGCCCGGGTGGCGCCGACCTCGGCGATGGTCAACTCGCGAAGCTCCTCGGCGTGGTCGACCAGCGCCCGGTGCAACTGGTCGAGGCAGCGCGCCCGCAGCGCGACGTCGGTCGACCAGCTGGTGGTGTCGAAGGCACGGCGGGCCGCCGCGATCGCCGCTTCGGCCTGCTCGGCGCCGGCGTCCGGAGCGCGCCCGACGACGGCACCGGTGGCGGGGTTGATCGAGGGGAATGTCGGGTCGGTGGTCACGAGCCGGCCGTCGATCAGCAGCCGGCGGTCGACCGGTGACTCGGGCGCGGCATCCGCGATGGTCGCTGAGGCGGTCCCCAAGGCGGTGTCAGCCGTGTCCTGCACTGGCATCCCTACTTCCCTATGCGTCGGATGTATGTGGTGACGGTCACGATAATTTGATTCTCGTCTCCGGCGAATCTTACATTCGGGTCTCGATAATTCAAGAAACTCTCAGGAATGGGACGGGGCCGCCGACCAGCGGCGTTCTCGGCCAGGCGCTGCGGCAACAGGCCTCTCGGCGCAGGCCGTACCCTGTTTTGGACGCGTGTTGCACGGCGCTCCGCGGCGAGAGTAAGGTTCTCATAATTGCAAGGGAGATTCTTTGTGGCTGAAATGACCGCTCGTGGAGTCGGGGCTGGCTTGGTGGCGGGAAAGTGAAGACCGCGGTTGTCACCGGTGGCGGGTCCGGCATCGGTCAAGCAGTCGCGCAACGCCTGCGCGCCGACGGTCTTGACGTCGCCACGATCGATCTCAGAGCGTCGGAAGCCGACTTCGCTTTCACCGCCGACGTCACCGATCGATCGCAGGTGGATGCCGCGTTGGCCGCGATCCGGGCCCGGCTCGGGCCGGTGACCGTTCTCGTCAATGCGGCGGGCCTCGATGGCTTCAAGCGCTTCGCCAACATCACCTTCGAGGACTGGCGGCGCGTCATCGACGTCAACCTCAACGGCGTCTTCCACACGATTCAGGCGGTGCTGCCCGACATGGTCGAGGCCGGATGGGGGCGGATCGTCAACATCTCGTCGTCGAGTACGCATTCGGGTGCTCCGTACATGAGCCACTACGTGGCGGCCAAGTCGGCGGTCAACGGCCTGACCAAGTCGCTGGCGCTCGAATACGGGCCCAGCGGCATCACCGTCAACGCCGTGCCACCGGGATTCATCGACACCCCGATGTTGCGCGCCGCCGAACGAAACGGGTTCCTCGGCAACATCGAGGAAACCATCGCCCGGACCCCGGTGCGCCGGATGGGCAAGCCGGAAGACATCGCGGCGGCGTGCGCCTTCCTGATTTCCGAGGAGGCCGGCTACATCACCGGTCAGATATTGGGCGTCAACGGCGGCCGCAACACCTGAACATCGACACCAGAGGAGAGGCAGTGGCAGACGGCGCACCAGGGCGCGTCAAGGGCAAGGTTGCCTTCGTCACCGGCGCGGCGCGCGGCCAGGGCCGCAGCCACGCCGTGCGGCTGGCCGAGGAAGGCGCCGACATCGTCGCCGTCGACCTGTGCCGCGACATCGACACCATCGGTTACCCCATGGCCGCGCCGGAGGACCTCGACGAAACCGCCCGCCTCATCGAGAAAACCGGCCGGGCCGCCGTCATCGCCCAGGCCGACGTGCGCGATGCCGCGCAACTGCGCGCCGCGCTGGACGACGGGGTCGGACAGCTGGGCGGGCTCGACATCGTCGTCGCGCAAGCCGGCGTCGCCGGCATGAAAGGTGACCCGCCGCTGCAGGCGTGGTGCGACGTCATCAACACCAACCTGATCGGCACCATCAACGCCATCCAGGTCGCGCTGCCGCACCTGAAATCCGGCGCCTCGATCATCGCCACCGGATCCACCGCCGCGCTGATGGACACCGCCAAGAAGGACAACCCCGGCAGCGACCCGGGCGGCATGGCCTACATCCACTCCAAGCGGGCGCTGTCGCATTATGTCCACGACCTGGCAACCGAGTTGGCGCCGTTGGGGATTCGTGCCAACGTGATTCACCCGACCAACACCAACACCCCGATGCTGCAAAGCGAACCGATGTACCGCTCGTTCCGACCGGACCTCGAACACCCGACGCGGGCCGACGCCGAGCCGGTTTTCGGCGTGCAGCAGGCGATGAGAATCCCCTACGTCGAGCCCGAGGACATCAGTAACGCGGTCCTATGGCTGGCCTCCGACGAGGCCAGGTACGTGACGGGAATGCAATTGCGCGTCGACGCCGGCGGCTATCTCAAGTGGTACGACCACGACTGAGGAAAAGACAACTAAGCCATTCGAAGGAGACACCGTGAAGGTCTGGGTTGATCCGGAACGCTGCCAGGGCCACACGCTCTGCGCGATGATCGCTCCGGATTCCTTCCAGCTCAGCGACATCGACGGCAGTTCATCGGCGATCGACGAGGTGGTGCCGGCCGACAAGCAGGATCAGGTCCGCGAGGCCGCCCACTCCTGTCCGGAGCAGGCCATCATCGTCACGGACGAAACGTAAAGGGAGACAGCGCCTTGAGTGTCGACGATGTCGTCAGCGACAGCGACAGCGACAGCGACAGCGACCGTAAGCGGAATCGGTATCACTTCGATCGGCATTCCGCGGAGTACCGCTCGCGGTTCAAGGACATCACCGAGGAGATGCACGCCCGGTGCCCCATGGCCTGGAGCGACACCTACGGCGGGCACTGGGTGGCGGCCGGCAGCCACGAGGTCTTCGAGCTCGCCCGCTGCCCGGCGGTCTCCAACGACCACGACGTCAACAACGAACGCCGTGGCTACAAGGGCATTTCCATCCCGACGGCCAGCCGCATCAACGGTATCCGGGGCGGCATCCTGGAGATGGACAACCCCGAACACAAAACCTACCGCTCCGTACTCAACCCCTACCTGTCGCCGGCCGCGGTCAAGCGCTGGGAGCCGTTCATCGATGACGTGACGCGCGCCTGCCTCGACGAGAAGATCGAAGAAGGCCGGATCGACTTCGTCGACGACCTGGCGAACATCGTGCCGGCCGTGCTGACGCTGGCCATGATGGGCATCCCGCTGAAGAACTGGCAGATGTACAGCGAGCCAACACATGCCGCGGTGTACACCCCGGAGCACTCGCCGGACATCCAACGGGTCACCGAGATGCACCGGCAGATGGGGATCGACCTGATCAACAACATGATCGAGATCCGCAACAATCCGCGGCCCGGGCTGGTCAATGCCCTGCTCGAAATGCGGATCGACGGTGAGCCCGCGCCCGACCTGGAAATCATCGGAAACCTTGGATTGATCATCGGTGGCGGCTTCGACACCACCACGGCGCTGACCGCCCATTCGCTGGAATGGCTTTCGGAGCATCCCGACCAACGCGAACTACTCAGCAAGCAACGCGAAACGCTGCTCGATCCCGCGACCGAGGAGTTCCTCCGCTACTTCACCCCGGCACCGGGCGATGGCCGGACCTTCTCCGATAACGTCGAGCTCGACGGTATCCAGTTCAAAGAGGGTGAGCGGCTGTGGATTTCGTGGGCGATGGCCAACCGCGACCCCGCCGTGTTCCACGATCCGGACGAGATCATCCTCGACCGCAAAGGCAACCGGCACTTCAGCTTTGGGCTCGGCCTGCACCGGTGCGCCGGGTCAAACGTGGCGCGCACCGTATTCAAGTCCATGCTTACGGCGGTTCTCGACCGGATGCCCGATTACCGGTGTGACCCCGAGGGCACCGTCCATTACGAGACCATCGGCGTCATCCAGGGCATGCGCAAGCTGCCGGCCACCTTCACGCCCGGCAAGCGGGTCGGCGCGAGCCTCGACGAGACGCTCGCCAAACTGCAACGCATCTGCGACGAGCAAGGGCTGGCCCGGCCGATCACCGAGCGCAAAGACGCCGCGGTCATCGACTGACGACTTCCCGCGCGAGCAGACACAGAATCGCACTTAACGGCCTGCTATACGGCGATTCTGCGTTTGCTCGCCGGTCGCCGGCGTCGCCGGCCTGTCTCGCGGGGCTCCAAGAATCCTTGGAGGCTTTGTAGAGGCTCGCGATTGACCCTTCTCTCAGCGCGGATCGCTAGCCGCTGGGAGGAGGAATCACGATGCAGCTGACGGTGAGCAACCACATCTCGCTGATCCATGGCTGGGTACCGCTGACGGTCGAGGTCCTCACCGCGGTCGCGCTGGCGCTGGCCATCGGGTGGCGATCGCGCCGCTGGCGCCTGTTGTGGCTGCCGTTGGCCGCCGTCGTGGGAGGCGTGACGGCCGGCGGGGCGCACTGGTCGATCGCCGGTCTGAACACCGAACCGGCGCCGCGCGAACTTTACGTGTGGATCGCGCTGGTCGGCCTGGCCACCGCCGTGCTGATCCTGGGCTGGCGCGGCGCGCGTTGGTGGCGGCGGGGATTGTCGATCCTGGCCGTGCCGCTGTGCCTGCTGTGCTCGCTGCTGGTGCTCAACCAATGGGTCGGGTACTTCCAGACGGTGCAGAGCGCGTGGGACCAGCTCACCTCCCGCCCGCTGCCGAACCAGACCGACAAGGCCACCGCCGTCTCGATGGCGGCGAAGGGCACCAAGCCGGTGCGCGGCAGCCTGGTGCCGGTGCAGATCCCTTCCGACGCCTCGCAATTCAGGCACCGCGAGGAACTCGTGTACCTGCCACCGGCATGGTTCGCGAGCTACCCGCCGCCGCAGCTGCCGACGGTGATGATGATCGGTGGCATGCTCAGTTCGCCCGCCGACTGGGTGCGGGCGGGCAATGCGGTGGAGACTGTCGACGCCTTCGCGGCCGCACATGGCGGCAGCGCGCCGGTGCTGGTGTTCGTGGACGCGGGCGGCGCGTTCGACAATGACACTGAATGCGTCAACGGAAGCCGTGGCAACGCGGCCGATCACCTGACGAAAGACGTTGTGCCCTACGTCGTCTCGAACTTCGGGGTCAGCCCGGACCCCTCCCACTGGGGCGTCGTGGGGTGGTCGATGGGCGGGACCTGCGCGGTGGACCTGACCGTCATGCACCCCACCCTGTTCAGCGCGTTCGTCGACATCGAAGGCGACTTGACCCCCAACACGGGCACCAAGGCGCAGACCATCGCGAGCCTGTTCGGCGGCAACGCCGAGGCGTGGGCGGCATTCGACCCGACGACGGTGATCAACCGCCACGGCCGCTACACCGGGGTGTCCGGTTGGTTCGCGATCTCGTCGGGCGGTTCGCCGACACCCAGCCGCGAAGTCACGAGCGTCGACAGCGCCGCCATGGCCCTCGCCGGGCGCGGCGCCGCCGCCGACCCGGGCAACCAGGCCGCGGCCGCTGGGTCGCTGTGCGCGCTCGGCCGGGCGAACGGCATCGACTGCGCGGTGGTCGCCCACCCCGGGAAGCACGACTGGCCGACCGCGGGGACGGTCTTCAGCACCGCGCTGCCCTGGCTGGCCGGCCGACTGGGCACGCCGGACGTGCCCCGAATTCCGTTGCCGGGTACCGAGTCTGCGCCCTCGCACCAACCCCACACCGAAGCGGTGGCTCACGGACAGCGCTAGCGCGCGCCGTCAGCCGCGCGGTAGGCCGAGCACCCGCTGCGCGATGATGTTGCGCTGAATCTCCGAGGTGCCGCCGGCGATCGTCCCGGAAAAGCTGCGCGCGTAACGCTCGAACCAGCTGGCGAAGTAGTGGTCCAGGTTCATGTGCGCGTACGGTCCGGTCAGGCCCGGGTGAACGAGCCCGTCGGAGCCCGCCGACGTCAGCGCGAGCTCCATGCCACGCAACTCGGCCTCGGACCCGAGCAGCTTGAGCACCGATATCGCCGCCACGTCGTCTTCGCCGCGCGCGGCGCGGGCCAAGGCGACCGAACCCAACAGGCGCAACGCATGCTTGTCCATGATGGTGCTGGCGTACTGGTCGCGCTCGACATCGGTGCTGGGATGGAAGTCCTCGATCATGTTGTCCAGGCGATCGGCGAAACCCAGCCACATCATCGTGCGTTCGTGCCCCAGCGACCCATTGGCCACGCGCCAGCCCTGGTCGAGCTCGCCGACCAGATTCTCCGCCGGTACCCGCACGTCGGTGAAGAACACCTCGTTGAAATCGAGGTCGTCGGCACCGCAGATCGACGGGAACGGCCGGCGCACCAGCCCCGGGGTGTCGGTGGGGATGATCAGCGCGCTGATTCCCTTGTGCTTGGGCGCATCCGGGTTCGTCCGCACGAAGGTCAGCAACACGTCGGCGTCGTGCGCCCCGGAGGTCCACACCTTCTGCCCGTTGACGACGAAGTGGTCGCCATCCCGCACCGCGCGGGTTCGCAACGACGCCAGATCCGAGCCCGCGCTGGGTTCGCTCATCCCGAGGGAGGCGGTGATCTCGGCCCTCAGGATCGGCACCGCCCAGCGCCGCTTCTGTTCGTCGCTGCCGAACGACAACAGCGAGGCCCCAACGATGTTCACGCCTTGCGGGTTGAAGCTGTGGTAGATCCGGCGGCGGCTGAGCTCCTCGAGATAGACGAACTGCTGAATGACCGACGCATTGCGACCACCGAATTCCGGGGGCTGGCTGGGCAATAACCAGCCGTTGTCGAACAGCAGGCGCTGCCAGTCGCGCGCCCACTGCGGCATGTGGGAGACCGACCGGGGGCGCTCCGCCGTTTCGCTTGCGTCGGGCAGGTTTTCGTCGAGGAATGCCGCGAACTCCGCCCGGAACGCCTCGACGTCCGGATCAAAAGTCAGCTGCACGGCACTCCTCGGCGATTTGCGCCCGATGCTGCGCGGCGCCGCCGAGCATGAGCTCGCCCGCCTTGGCGCGCTTGAGCGCGAACTGCAGGTCGTTCTCCCAGGTGAATCCCATCGCGCCGAAAAGCTGTAGGCCGTGCCGGAATACGAGCGACTGGCACTCCCCCGCCGACGCCTTGGCCATGGCGGCGGCGAGCCGGCGCCGCCGATCGTCGGCCGCGATGGTGAGCGCGGCGAAGTAGGCGAGCGCCCGGGCGCGTTCCACCGCGACGTGCATGTCGGCGGCCTTGTGCTGGACGGCCTGGAAGGAGCCGATCGGCACCCCGAACTGCTGCCGGTTGCGGACGTGGTCGAGGACCATGTCGAGGATGCGTTGGCAGGCCCCGACCGTCGTGATCGCCATGCCCGTCAACGCGACGTGGCGCGCACGCTCCGCGTCGACGGCCAGCCGGGCGCTGTCGGGCACGCGGACTTCTCCGAACGACAGGTCGGCGACGTGCAGGACCGGGTCGAACACCGCCGCGCGGCGGGCCGACACCTGGTTGGCCGCGACAACGAACACGCCGGCATCGGTCACCACGGCCAAGCGGTCGACCCGGTCGCCGTCGAGGACGTGGCGCGCCGTGCCGTCCAGCACCCAGCCGTCGGCGTCCCGGTGCGCGCAGACCCCGCCGTACACCGCGGTGCCGGCCTCGTGCGGGTCGAACCGATCCGCGGCCAACGGGGCGTACTGGCTCATCGTCGCCAGGAACGGAGTGGGGTCGGTCGCGTGACCCAGCTCCTCGAGCACGATGGCCAACTCCACGGCGCCGGCCGGATCGTTCAGCTCGGTCCAGCCCTGGTCGACATACGACTTCCACAATCCTTCCCAGAGGGGCGTCTGGTCGCCGCCGTCCTCGGCCACGCTGCGCACCAGCGACGGCGGGCACTGCTTGGCGACGACGTCGCGAACGGTCTTCTGCCACAGCCGCTGATCGGCATCGAACTCCAACAGCATCCGGGCCGCCTCCTGTCGTCACCGCCTTCGCGAGAATAACATTCTCTTACTTGGAAGCGGTAATCTCTAAAACCGGCTATGGGGTACCCAACGGGCTAGATCGTGGCCACCAGCGGGTCGGCCGGCTCACCCCAGCGGTCGAGGTTGACGAACTCGGCCAGCGGACGGCGGCGCACCGGCCCGTGCGTGCCCTTGGGCCACCCGATCACGATGTGGCCGGCGACCAACCAGCTATCAGGGATGCCGATGGCTTCGCGCAACAGCCGCTCCCCGCCGTAGGAAGCCCAGCTGGTGAGGCACGCGCCCAGGCCCTGCGCGCGTGCCGCCAGCAGGAAGTTCTGCATCGCGGGAAAGATCGACCCGCCCAGCAGCAGCTCCGACGCCGTCGGGTAGTGCTGCTGGGCGAACAACACCGACGTGAACTCGCCCGCGCGATCGTGCAATTCGTAGGTCGCGCGGTAGGTGCGGGCGCGGCGGCTGTTGTCGCCGTCGGCGGGCCGGCTCATCCCGTAGACGGGTTCGATCACCTCCAGGGCGTGGGCCGCCGCCTTGGCCACCACGGCCCGCTGCTCGGGCGAGCGCAGCACCACGAACCGCCAGCCCTGCGCGTTGGCGCCCGACGGGGCCCAGCGAGCGGCTTCGAGACAGCGCGCCAGGGTCGCGTCGTCGACCGGCTCGTCGGTGAACCGCCGGATCGTCCGGGCGGTCGACATCACCTCCCAGATGTCACTGGTTGCTCCGGTCACGTCTTCTCCCTAGTGGCTGGGTGCTGCTATACGAAGGTCATATCAAAAGAGCGCCCGGGAGCCGTCGAAGGAGAGACCAGTGGATCGCGAAACCTACCAACGAGGACTTGAAATCCGCTCCGCGGTGCTGGGCGAGGAATACGTCAACCGGGCGCTGTCGACCGCGACCGAGTTCACCAAACCTCTGCAAGACCTCGTCACCGAGTACTGCTGGGGCGCGGTGTGGGGGCGCGAGGGGCTGGCCCTCAAGACTCGCAGCATGCTGAACCTGGCCATGATCTCGGTCCTCAACCGCCCCAACGAATTGCGCACCCACGTCAAGGCGGCGCTGACCAACGGCGTCACGCGCGAGGAAATCCGTGAGATTTTTCTTCAGGTCGCGATCTACGCCGGCGTGCCCGCCGCCGTCGACAGCTTTCGCATCGCGAACGAGGCGTTCGCCGAAGCGGACCGGGACTAGGGTCCCGCGATGCAGATCGGGTTCATCGGCTTGGGAAACATGGGCTTTCCCATGGCAGTTCGCCTCGTTCGGGACAACCACGACGTCGTCGCGTTCGACACGCGCGGCGACGCGCTCGATCGGATCGTGGCGCTCGGGGCCCGCGCCGCCCGCTCGGCGAAGGACGTGGCCGATCGCGCCGACACCGTGCTGGCCAGCCTCCCGTCACCGGCCGCGTCGCTCCAGGTGGCGACGGGCGCCGGCGGCGTCATCGAGGGCTCGCGGGTCAAGCGCTATGTCGACCTGTCGACCGTCGGGAGCCGCACGGCCACCCAGATCCACGGCCTGCTGGGCAGGCGCGGCATCGCGGCGATCGACAGCCCGGTCAGCGGCGGCGTCGGCGGGGCCCAGAACGGATCGCTGGCCCTCATGGTGTCCGGACCCCGCGACGAATTCGACGTCATACGAACGGCACTCGAAACGCTCGGCAAGCCGTTCTACGTCGGTGACAGGCCCGGCTCGGCTCAGACGATGAAGCTCGCCAACAACATGCTGGCGGCCAACGTCTTGGCCGCCACGGCGGAGGTCGTCGTGATGGGCGTCAAGGCCGGCCTGGACCCCGAGGTCATGATCGACGTGCTCAACGCGGGGTCGGGCGGGACGAGCGCCAGCCGCGACAAGTTCCCGCGGGCGATCCTCCCGCGGACCTTCGATTACGGCTTTGCCACCGGGCTGATGGTCAAGGATGTGCGGCTCTACCTCGAGGAGGCGCACGCGCTGGGCGTACCGGCACAGATCGCCACGACGATCGGCCGGCTCTGGGAGGCCTGCGCACGCGACGAAGGCCCCGACTCCGACTTCACGACGGTCATCAAGCCGTTGGAAAGGGCGGCCGGCGTGCGGGTGGCCCGGCGCCCCGGCTAGCCCGTCGATCCGTTCACGGGGCCCGCGCCAGGACGCGAGAATGGTATTATCCAGTTTCAAGAACGATACTTGCGACCGCGGCCAGGAAATCCCTGCTAGCAGGGAAGATGACTAAACGAAACGCTTACCGGAAACCCGTTGATTGACCGTCGAAGAGAATGTTAGATTATCTATCATATGACCCGCCTGGGCTCGCTTTGGCTGACCGAGCCGAAGGATGGCTTACGTGATCGAACACCCTGATGGCACCCGCACACCGCTGATCGACGCGAGCGTGCACATCTTCTTCCCGTCCAACCGGGCCCTGCGGAAGACGCTGCGCGAGCCGTTCAAGAGCCGCGGCTTCCCCGACTACGAGATGGACTGGTACGGCGCCCCGGGCGGCGAGTACGCGCCCAACACCGAAGGCCCGGACGGCCAGTACCCCGGTTCGGATCCCGAATTCGTTGCCCACGAACTTTTTTCGAAGCGTGGCGTCGACGTGGCGGTCCTGCATCCGATGGGACGCGGGATCATGCCGGACCGGCACCTGGGCAGCGCGCTGCACGCCGCACACAACGAGATGATGGTGTCGAACTGGCTGGACTCCGGCGAGTTCGGCGAGCGGTTCCGCGGCACCATCCGGGTCAATCCCGACGACATCGCCGGGGCGCTGCGGGAGATCGAGAAATGGCGCGGGCATCCGCGCGTGGTTCAGATCGGTGTGCCGCTGCAGTCGCGCGAGGTCTACGGCAAGCCGCAGTTCTGGCCGCTGTGGGAGGCCGCGGCCGACGCGGGCCTGCCAGTGGCCGCGCACATCGAGGTGGGCAACGGGATCATGTTTCCGCCGACGCCGTCCGGGAACACCCGCACCTACGAGCAGTACGTCAGCTTCATGGCGCTGAACTACATCTATCACCTGATGAACATGATCGCCGAGGGCGTCTTCGAGCGCTTCGCCGGCCTCAAATTCGTCTGGGCCGACGGTGCGGCGGACTTCGTGACGCCGTTCATCTGGCGGATGGACACCTTCGGCCGGCCGCATCTCGAACAGACGCCGTGGGCGCCGCGCATCCCGAGCGATTACCTGCCCGGCCACGTCTATTTCGTGCAGGGCAGCCTGGACGGCCCCGGTGACGTCGAGTTCGCCGGCGAATGGTTCGGCTTCACCGGCAAGGAAGACATGGTGATGTTCGGCTCCAGCTACCCGCATTGGCAGTTCGGTGACGCCACGAAGCTGCCCACGGCGCTGTCGGCCGAGCAGCGCGACAAAGTGTGCTGGCGCAATGCGGCGCGCCTGTACGGCATAGACATCCCCGCCGGAGTGGGCGCACAGTAGAGCTAACACGGCAGACTGAGGAGATTCAGATGACGTTGACCCATTCGCAGGAGCGGGTTCCCGCTGCCGAGCGCATCGCCGTCCGGTGCGTCGACTCGGATGTTCACCCGGCGCCCAAGCGCGGCGAGCTCGTCCCCTACATCCCCGAGCCCTGGCGCAGCAAGTACTTCCTCAACCGCCATGTGGGCGAGTTGATCTACTACGACGCCCCGGACTACGCGCACAGCTACGCGATGCGGGTGGATTCGTTCCCGTCCAACGGCGAGTTCCCCTGCAGCGACCCGGATATGGCGTTCCGCCAGCTGATCATGGAGGCCGGCTCCGACATCGCGATCCTGGAACCCGCCGCCTACCCGGCCCGACTGCCCGAAGCGCAGCACGCGATGTCGTACGCGCTGAACGACTGGCAGGCCAATCACTGGCTCGACAGCCACAACAACTGGCACGAGCGGTGGCGCGGTTCGATTTGCCTCGCCATCGAGGAGCCGGAGGCGGCCGTGCGCGAAATCGAGCGCTGGGCCGGACACCCCTTCATGGCGCAGATCCTGATCAAGGCCGAGCCGAAGCCGTCCTGGGGCCATCCCAAGTACGACCCGATCTGGGCCGCCGCGACCAAGCACGACATCACGGTCAGCTGCCACCTGTCGCGCAGCCAATTCGACGAGCTGCCGATCCCGCCCGTGGGATTCCCCAGCTACAACCACGACTTCATGGTGACCTACTCGCTGCTGGCCGCCAATCAGGTGATGAGCCTGATCTTCGACGGCGTCTTCGACCGCTTCCCCACGCTGCGGATCGTGTTCGTCGAGCACGCATTCAGCTGGATCCTGCCACTGATGTGGCGCATGGATGCGATCTATCAATCGCGCAAGTCGTGGGTCGACATCAAGCGCAAGCCGTCGGAGTACGTCAAGGACCACATCAAGTTCACCACCCAGCCGCTGGACTATCCCGAGGACAAGACGGAGCTGACCCGCGCGCTGGAATGGATGGAATGCGAGAAGATCCTGCTGTTCTCCTCGGACTACCCGCACTGGACGTTCGATGACCCGCGCTGGCTGGTCAAGCACCTTCCGAAGGCCGCCCGCGACGCGGTGATGTACAAGAACGGCATCGCGACCTATCACCTGCCCGAGACCGTTCCGGTCCTCGAGGGTCAGACCAGGGTGCTCTGAATTGACGTCTGAAAAGGAAGGGGCAACCGCGCGGTGCCCCGAGCCGCGTCTCGCCCAGGGTCGCGAGCACGTCGTTGCCACCGTGGACGAAATCCCACCGGGCACACACAAACTCGTACCGATCGGGCGGCACGGCGTCGGCGTCTACAACGTCAACGGCAGCTTTTATGCCATCGCCAATTACTGCCCACACCAGGGCGGTCCGCTGTGTTCGGGGCGCGCTCGCGGGCGCACGATCGTCGACGAAACCGCGCCGGGCGACTCGGTCATGGTGCGTGACCTCGAGTTCATCTATTGCCCTTGGCACCAATGGGGTTTCGAGCTGGCGACGGGTACGACCGCGGTAAAGCCCGAATGGAGCATCCGCACCTATCCGGTGCGCGTCGTCGGCAACGACGTTCTGGTGCAGGCCTAAATACAGGAGAATCGGGTGCCTTCAATCGAGATCAACGGGGGAAACGTCGTCTACGAAATCCTGGGCGACTCGGGCGATCTCATCGCCCTCACGCCGGGCGGCCGGTTCAGCAAGGAGATCGAGGGCCTGCGTCCGCTCGGCGACGCGCTCGCCGCGGGCGGCTACCGGGTGCTGCTGTGGGACCGGCCCAACTGCGGCGCCTCCGACGTGCAGTTCTACGGCCAGAGCGAGTCGCACATGCGGGCCGAGACGCTGCACAAGCTGGTCACCGGGCTGGGCTTCGAGCGCTGCATTCTCGCCGGCGGCTCCGGCGGCGCAAGGGATTCCATGCTGACCACGATGCTCTACCCCGACATGGTCACCAAGCTCGTGGTCTGGAACATCGTCGGTGGCATCTACGGCACTTTCGTGCTGGGCTCCTTCTACATCATCCCCAGCATTCTCGCGGTGCGCGGCACCGGGATGGACGGCGTGGTGAAGGTGCAGGAGTGGCGCGATCGCATCGAGGAGAACCCGAACAACAAGCAGCGCTTCCTCGACTTCGACAAAGACGAGTTCCTCAAGGTGATGCTGCGCTGGCTCAACGCCTTCGTGTCCAAGCCGGGACAGACGATTCCGGGCGTCGAGGACGAGATGTTCGACCGGATCAAGGTGCCCACCTTGATCATTCGCGGCGGCGAGAACGACATGGATCACCCGAAGCGAACGTCGCTCGAGGTCAGTTGCCTGATCAAGGGATCGAAGCTGATCGACCCGCCGTGGCCGGAGGACGCCTGGGAGCGCGCGTCCGAGGACCGCGCGGCGGGCCGGGTGCAGCACTTCAACATGTTCGACACGTGGGTGCAGGCGGCGCCGGCGATCCTCGAGTTCCTGGGATCGTAATGGCGCTAAACGGTACGAATGTGGACCTCGCAGTTCAGCGAGGCCTCCAGAGCCGTGTGAACCCGGCTTTCCGGGATGCGTTCGAGGTCCGTCTCGCGCAGCGTCACGTAGACGACATCGAAGCCATCGCCGCCGGGGGTCCGCTCAATCTCACCGGTAAGCCCGAAGCCGGACAACACACCGTGCGCGTCATCGTCGGTTCCCCGGCTGATGAAGGTCACCACTCCCGGGACCGCTTTGGTGCCGAACACGTTGGTGCACAACTCGATTGCGGCGTCGCGGGCAGCGTCGCCGTCTTCGGCCGCAATCAGCAGTTCGACCTCGCGGCGGCCCGCGGGCATGGCCGCGAGGTCGTTCTGGACCACGTCGGCGCCCACCTCACCCGCGAGCTCGAGGAGCACAGCCATGCCGTCTCGTAGCTGCGCGGCGGTGAACGCGCTTTCGGGATCCACGTTGACGCGCACCACCGCAGTTCGCATGCGCGCAAGCCTAACTAAGACGATGGCAGGCCAGCCGTGAACACCACCCAATCCACCACCATCGCCACCGCCGCGCCGCCCGGGCTCGAACCGCGGCTACTGGCCGAACGGCGCGAGGACCTCGCGGCGTATCGGCGCCTGGGCGGATACCGCCCGCTCACCGACGCCGGCGAGTTGCTGGGCGAGGTCGAATCCAGCGGGCTGGTCGGCCGCGGCGGTGCCGCCTTCCCGTTGGCGGTGAAGCTGCGCGCGGTGCGCGATAACGGGCGCATTGCGGGTGGCACCGTCGTCGTCGCGAATGGCGAAGAGGGAGAACCGGCTTCGATCAAGGACCGATGGCTGCTGCGCAACCGCCCGCACCTGGTCCTGGATGGGCTGCGGTTGGCCGCCGCCATCGTGGGCGCGCACCGCGTCTACGTCTATGTGTCCGATCCGGAGTCGGCGCACAGCGTCGAAACCGCGCTCGGCGAGCTCGAGCCGGACGCTTTCGGGGGCGTCGACGTCCGCATGTCGACGGTGCAGCCCGGATACGTGGCCGGGGAGGAGACGGCCGCGGTCCGTGCGATCAACGGAGGCCCGGCGAAGCCGACGGACAAGCCGCCGCGCCCATTCGAGGCGGGCGTCGACGAGCGGCCCACGCTGGTGAGCAACGTCGAAACCTTGGCCAACCTGCCCTACCTGCAGTGCCACGGTTCGGCGGCGTTCCGCGCCCTAGGCACCTCGCTGTCGCCGGGGACCTTCCTGGCCACCATCACCGGGGCCGGCCGGCCGCCGGTGCTCTACGAGCTTCCGCACGGCCTGCCGTTTACCGAACTGCTTGCACTGCACGCGGTTTCGCCCGACCAAGTGCGCGGAGCCCTGATGGGCGGCTATTTCGCCGGCCTGCTCAACCGCTCGGTGCTGGAGACGACCTTGGACCACGAGACGATGCGGCGGCTCGGCAGCGGTCTGGGCTGCGGCGCGATCTCGGTGATCACCGACGAGTGCCCCGTCGCGGTCGCGGCATCGGTGCTTGCGTACTTCGACCGCGAAAACGCGGGCCAATGCGGGTCATGCTTCAACGGAACGGCGGCGATGGCCGCCGCCGCGGGTGCGCTCCGCGACGGCGCCGCGACGGCCGAAGACGTCGAGCGATTGCGCCGCTGGTCGGTGCTGCTGCGGGGACGCGGCGCGTGCGCGACGCTGGACGCCGCCACCAACGTGGCCGCCAGCCTGCTCGATCAGTTCCCGGACGAAGTCGGCGCGCACCTCGGCGGCACCTGCCCCGACTGCGCCCACGGCGCGTTCCGTGCCGGCCGTCCCTACGAGGCGGAGGCGGTGAGGCAAGCGTGAGAATCCGGCTCGACCGCACCGTGTGCGACGGCTTCGGCATCTGCGCCAAGTACGCGCCCGGATACTTCTCGCTGGACGACTGGGGGTACGCGTCCCTCATCGGAGACGGCACGGTGGCGGAGTCGGACCGCGACGCGGTCATGCGGGCGCTGATGGATTGCCCGGTGCACGCCATCGCCGAGATCGGTGAGCGCATATCCGCCGCCCCCCAGCTGCCGCTCACCGACGCCGAGGATCCCGCCGATCACCTCAAGACCGAAGAGAACGAGGCGGAGTGGGGATTTACCCGGTGACCCGGCCGCGCTGCGATCCGTGCGGCCTGGCTCGTGCGCGCCGGGAAGTGATAACGTAATTCTCCGATTTGTATAACCGGCCTACCCTAGTTTTCGGGCCTTTCGGACGAGCGGCCGACTTCCGGAGGTGACGTGTCAGCAGCACCCGGACGACCGCTGCCCCTGCTCACACTGGACAACGAATTCTTCTGGACCTCGGGAGCCGACGGCACGCTGCGGTTTCAGGAATGCAAGGCCTGCGAATCGCTGATCCACCCGCCGGCGCCGGTGTGCCGGTATTGCCGCTCGCGGGACATCGGCGTGCGGGCCGTCTCCGGCAAGGCGACGCTGGCCGGGTTCACGGTGAACCACCGGTTCAGCCTGCCCGGGCTGCCGGCGCCGTACGTGGTGGCCCAGGTCGCGATCGCGGAAGACCCGCGCGTCCGGCTGACCACCAACATCGTTGAATGCGAGGCGGATCGGCTCGAGCTTGGTCAGCAGGTGGAGGTCGTCTTCGAGCAGATCGAGGACGTCTGGCTGCCGTTGTTCCGGCCCCTGCCGGACACCGCGCCCGGCCGGCTGCCCACCGACGAGATCGAGCCCGAGCGCTTCGGGGAGCACGTCCGCCCCATGCTGACGCCGGAGAAGTTCGAAGACAAGGTGGCGCTCACGGGGATCGGCATGTCACCGATCGGGCGGCGGCTGATGGAGCCGCCGCTGTCGCTGACGGTCCAGGCCTGCGAGGCGGCCATCGCCGACGCCGGGCTGGCGCTCGCCGACATCGACGGGCTGTCCACCTACCCGGGGGCGATAAACGTCGGCGGCTTCGGCGAGGGCGGGGTGACCGCCCTGGAGGCGGCGCTGGGAATCCGCCCGACCTGGCACAACGGTGCCATGGAGACCTTCGGTCCAGGCGGTTCGGTGATCGCCGCCATGCTGGCCGTGGCCGCGGGCCTGGCCCGGCACGTGCTGTGCTTCCGGACGCTGTGGGAAGCCACCCACAACGAGCTGATGAAGCAGGGCAAGATCACGCCGTCCCATTTATCGGGGGGCCGCGCCCCTGGCTGGACCTACCCGTTCGGCGCGACCTCGGCCGCACACACGCTGGCGATGAACGCGCAGCGGCACTTCCACCGGTACGGCACCACGAAAGAAACGCTCGGCTGGATCGCCCTGAACCAGCGCGCCAACGCCGAGCTCAATCCGACCGCGGTCTATCGGACCCCGATGACGATGGACGACTACCTCAACGCGCGGCCCATCACCACACCGTTCGGCCTCTATGACTGCGACGTCCCCTGCGACGGCGCGATCGCCGTCATCGTCTCCGCCGTCGACGCGGCGCGCGACTTGGCCAAGCCGCCCGTGTTGGTCGAGGCGGTGGGCACGCAGATCATCGAGCGAATCGACTGGGACCAAAGCACTCTCACCCACGAGCCGCAGGTGCTCGGCCAGGCCGCGCACGTGTGGACCCGCACGTCGCTGCGCCCCACCGACGTCGACGTCGCCGAACTCTACGACGGCTTCACCATGAACTGCCTGTCCTGGATCGAGGCGCTGGGGTTCTGCGGCATCGGCGAGGCCAAGGAGTTTCTCGACGGCGGCAAGAACATCGCCCGCGACGGCCTGCTGCCGCTCAACACGCACGGCGGCCAGCTGTCGCACGGCCGCACCCACGGCATGGGCCTGCTGCACGAGGCGGTCAGCCAGCTGCGCGGGGATGCCGGCGATCGGCAGGTCACCGATGCGCGCGTCGGCGTGGTCAGCAGCGGCGGCCTCACCCCCAGCGGAGTCCTGTTGCTGCGGGCGGACGCATGAGCGCCGCGCCCCGCCCCCGCCTTGTGATCGTCGACGGCGTGCCAATGTCGGCGCTGGTCGCCGAGGCGCCCGAGCCCAAGGCCGTGATCGTGGCCATCCACGGCGGCGGCACCACCGCCATCTATTTCGACTGTCCGGGACACCCGTCGTACTCTCTGTTACGGGCCGGCGCCGCAGCGGGATTCACCGTGGTGGCGCTCGACCGGCCCGGCTATGGCAGCTCGGCTCCCTATCCCGAGGCGATGGTCGAGGGCGAGCAGCGCGTCAACCTCGCTTACGGGGCGATCGACCGCATCCTCGGCGAACGGCCGAGCGGCGCTGGACTGTTCGTGCTGGGCCATTCGGGCGGGTGCGAGCTGACGATGCGGATGGCGGCCGACGAGCGCGGCGGCGATCTGCTCGGCCTCGAGCTCGCGGGCACGGGCCGGCACTACCACCCCGCCGCCCGGGAAATCCTGAAAACGGCGACCCGCGAAAGCCGCCCGCCGGGCATGCGCGACCTGCTGTGGAGCCCGGCGGAGCTGTACCCACCCGAGGTCCTCGGCGGCGCAACGGTTTCCCCGTCGGCGCCGGCCTATGAGGACCGGATGGTGTCGAACTGGGCCCGCCAAACCTTTCCGGAGCTGGCCCCGGCCGTGCGCGTCCCGGTGCATTTCAGCATCGCCGAGCACGAACGGGTCTGGCAGACCGACGATTCGGCGGTCGCCGAGATCACCGCGCTGTTCACCGGCGCGCCGCGGTTCACCGTGCACCGGCAACCGCAAGCGGGCCACAACATCAGCCTGGGCCACACCGCCGCGCAGTATCACGCAAAGGTTTTTTCGTTCGTGGACGAATGCGTCGCGGGCCGGGCGAAAACGGTTGACACGCAAGGCGATCTGGAGGCCGGATGAGGGTCGGATTCATCGGGCTGGGCAGCCAGGGCGGCCCCATGGCGCGGCGCATCGTCGAGGCCGGCTACGAGACGACGCTGTGGGCGCGCAGGCCCGCGACGCTCGAGCCGTTCGCCGACACCCCGGCGATCCTGGCCGCGTCGCCGGCCGACCTCGCCGCGGCCAGCGACCTGGTCTGCCTGTGCGTGGTCGGTGACGCCGACGTCGAGGAAATCACCTCCGGCGAGGGCGGGTTGCTTTCGGCGATGGAACCGGGCGGCGTCATCGCCGTGCACAGCACGGTGCATCCCAACACGTGCCGCGGGCTCGCGAAAAGGGCGGGCGCCCACGGTGTTTCGGTCGTCGACGCGCCGGTCAGCGGCGGTGGCGGGGCGGCCGCGGAGGGCCGCCTGTTGGTGATGGTCGGCGGCGACGCCGACGTCTTGGAGCGCTGCCGTCCGGTGTTCGAAAGCTACGCAGACCCGGTCGTTCACCTCGGCGACCTCGGGTCCGGGCAAACCACCAAACTGCTCAACAACCTGCTGTTCACCGCCAACCTGGGCACCGCGGCCGCCGCCCTGTCGCTGGCCGCCGCGCTCGGCGTCTCCCCCGATCGGTTCACCGAAGTCGTCTCTCGCGGCAGTGCAAACAGCTTCGCGCTCAACGCCCTTGGCGGGGCCGGCGGCCTGAAACGGCTGGCCGGCCTGGCGGGGACGCTGCTGCGCAAGGACGTCCGCCTGGTCGCCGAACTCGCCGAACGGGCCTCGGCCGACCCCGGCGCCGTGCTCCAGGCCGCCGACGCCACGCTGGCTTCGATGGGGCATCCGCGATGAAGGCCCGATGAGGGTCGGCTTCATCGGGGCGGGCCGGATGGGGCGCCCGATGGTGGCCCGCCTCGTCGAGGCCGGCCACGACGTCCGGGTGGTGGGCCGCACGGACGAGCAGCGCCGCAGCCTCGAGCTGGTGGGCGCGCGCCCGGTGAGCGACGCGGCCCAGGCGGGCGCGCGGGCCGACGTCGTGCTGGTCTGCGTGTTCACCGACGACCAGGTGCGGCAGGTCTGCCTGGACGGGCCCCTGCTGGCCACGATGCCGCCGGGGTCGACGCTGGCCGTGCACACCACCGCGAGCCCGAGCACGATCGAGGCGATCGCCGCCCGTGCCGGCGATGTCGGCGTGGTCGATGCACCGGTCAGCGGCGGCCCGCACGACATCGCGGCCGGCAGGCTGACGCTGTTCGTGGGCGGCACCGACGAGGCCGTGGCGCGGGTGCGACCGGTGCTGGGCTGCTACGGCGATCCGGTCCTGCACGTCGGGCCGCTCGGAGCCGGCCAAAAGGTCAAACTGGTCAACAACGCCCTGTTCGCCGGCCATATCGGGCTGTTGGCGGAGTCGATCCGGCTGGGCGAACGCCTCGGCGTGCCGGAATCGACCCTGCTGAACGCGCTGCCCCATGGCAGCGCCACCAGCCGGGTCCTGGACATCGTCGCGGCCGGGGGCTCGATCGCCGCGTTCGTCGAGGTAGCCGGCGAATTCGTCGGCAAGGACGTGGCCGTCGCGCGCGGCGTCGCCGCGGAACTGGGCAGCGATCTCGGTGCGCTCGACGAGGTCATCGGCCGCGTTGGCCCCCTCGCGAGTAACACCGGAAGGGTCTGATGAGGCGGCGTTTTGATCTTCCCCGTTCCACACGAAACCGCTACCGTTAGCGTTACAGTCAGGCAATCCGCTGTAACGGTTTCAGCCCGCCGATGAGGAGCATGCAGTGACCAAACCGAAGGTTGTCTTCGATCCGTACTCCGAGGACTACTTCAACAACCCGTTCGACATATACCGACGGATGCGCGAGGACGCGCCACTGTATTACGACGAGAAAGAGGACTTCTACGCGCTGACCCGGCACGAGGACGTCGCGGCCGCGTTCAAAGACTTCGAGACGTATTCCTCGGCGCGCGGCTGCGACCTCGCAATGGTGCGGCGGGGGCTCTCCCCCGAGCAGAAGTCGATCATCTTCATGGACCCACCGGAGCATCGGCACATGCGCAGCCTGCTCAACAAGGCGTTCACCCCGCGGGCCATTCAATCGCAGCGCGAGACGGTCATCGAGGTGATCGACAAGTACCTGGGCGCGGCCAATCCCGACCAATTCGACGTCGTCCAGGACTTCTCCGGACCGTTCCCGGTGGAGGTCATCACCCGGATGGCCGGGGTGCCAGAGGAATACCGCCAGCAGGTGCGGCACTGGATCGACACCAGCCTGCATCACGAACCGGGACAGATCGAGATCAGCGAAGCCGGGATGCAGGCCAACATCGACACCGCGATGTACTACTTCGGCCTCATCCAGGAGCGCCGCGCGGACCCGCAGGAAGACATGATCAGCAGGCTGATCGCGGCCGAGGTTCCCGGCGAGGACGGCCAGCCCCGCAAGCTCGACGACATCGAGATCACCGCGTTCGCCACCCTTTTGGGTGGCGCCGGCGCCGAGACGGTCACCAAGCTGATCGGCAACGCGGCGGTCATCTTCGCCCGCCACCCCGACCAGTGGCAAAAGCTGCAGGACGACCGCGACAAGATCCCCGGCGCGGTCGAAGAGCTGTTGCGCTACGAGGGGCCGGTCCAATACAACGTCCGCTACACCCTGAAGGAGGCGCACGTCAGCGGTGGCGTGATCCCCGCGGGCAAGCCGGTGTTCCTCTGCGGCGCCGCGGCGAACCGCGATCCCGATGCCTTCACCGACGCCGAGACGTTCGACATCGAGCGCGACCACACCGAGGCGCAACACCTCGGTCTCGGGTACGGGATTCACAGCTGCCTCGGCGCGGCGCTGGCCCGCATGGAAAGCAGGATCGCGCTGGAGAGGCTGCTCGACTTCATGCCGCGCTACGAGGTGGACTGGGCCGGGTGCACGCGGGTGAACATGCAAAACGTCGCCGGCTGGAAGAATGTACCGGTGAAGGTGCTTCGGTAGAGGGGGCGCAATGAAAATCGAAGTCGATTGGGGTCTTTGCGAAAGCAACGGCGTCTGCATGGGCATCAACCCGGAGATATTTCACCTCGGCGACGACGACATGCTGACCGTCCTGAAGCCGGAGGTCACCCCGGAGACCGAGGCGGACGTCCGCGAGGCCGTGCGCCAGTGCCCCCGCCAGGCGATCTCCATCGTTGACTAGCGATCCGCCACCGGCATTTCGAATCCGGAGAGGATGACCGCGTTGCAGTCGGCGGCGGCTTGGCGCAGCTTCGCCGCCGTTTGGTAAGCCTCGGACTCGTACCACGCCCGGGCCGCATCCACCGATTCGAATTCCAGCACGACGGTCTGGTCGCCGTGCCAGCTGCCCTCGATGACCTTGGGAGCGGTGTCCACTGCGAGGATGTTGACACCACCCATCGCCGCTCCCGCGGCCCGGCCGTAGGCCCTCATGCCTTCCGGATCCTTGATGGCCTCGGTGAGGATGACATATCCCTTTGGCACTACGTCTCCTTCGTTACATCGCTGATGGCCTGCTCGGGACAGCACTGGATGGCCTCCCGGGTGGCGTCCTCGAATTCCGTTGGGACATCGGTGCTTATCGCCTCCGCGTAGCCATCGTCGGTCAGGCTGAACACTTCCGCGCACAGCGTCGTACACACGCCATGGCCGCGACAGCGCTGGTCGTCGACAGTGACTTTCATGCCGGGGTGAACTCCAGGTGCAGTTCCGTCAGCCCGCGCAGGATATAGGTCGGAACGTATTGGTAGCGGCGGTCATTCGCCGGACCGTGGACGCTTTCGTTGATCCTGATGTCGGACGTCCGGTCCAGCAGGCGCTCGATCGCGACCCGGGTTTCGGCGCGCGCCAGTGGCGCGCCGGGGCAGCTGTGGATGCCGCGCCCGAACGAAATGTGCTGTCGGGCGTTCTTGCGGGCCGGGTCGAACGTGGTGGGGTCGGTGAACCGGCGCGGGTCCCGGTTGGCGGCCGCCTGCACGACCATCACGGTGGTGCCCGCGGGCAGGTCCACCCCGCCGACGTTGACGGGCACCCGGTTCAACCGGAAATCGCCTTTCACCGGGCTCTCGTGGCGCAACGACTCCTCGATGAAATTGGGGATCAGGCTGCGGTCCTTGCGCAGCTGCGCCTGGATGTCGGGGCGCTCCCCGATGGTCTGCAGCGCGGCGCCGAGCAGCCGCACGGTGGTCTCCTGGCCGGCCGAGAAGACGTTGCTGGCCACGCGGGCCACGTCTTCGACGTCGGGGATCGAGCCGTCGGGGTAGGTCGCGGTGGCCAGGCCGGTCAGCACGTCGTCGCGGGGCTCGCGCCGGCGGTCCCGGATGTAATCGGAGAAAAGGCCGTAGAGGAATTCCAGCGGGCTGTGTGACAGCGACTCCTTGCCGGTGCCCCCTACGCCGCCCCCCGCATGCTCGGCGATGCCCTTGACGAACTTGTCGCGATCCTCCATCGGCACGCCCAGCAGGTCGGCGATGACCAGTAGCGTGAACGGGCCGGCAAAGCCCTTGATCCATTCGCCATGGCCGGGTGCCAGGAAATCGTCGAGTGCCTGGTCGGCGAGCGCCCACATCGCGTCCTCGTTTTCCTTCAGGCGCTTCGGCGTGATCAGCCGCATCAGCAGCGAGCGGTGGTTGGTGTGGGTCGGCGGATCCAGCGTGGGCAGCTGGTCGCTGAACGGCAGCTCGTCTCGGTGCTGCTCGATCAGCTCGGTGATGTCGTCCCCTTCGATCGGCACCGGAAAACCCGGAAAGGGGCCGGTCACGGAGATGCAGGAGGACCAGGTCTCGGCGTCGTTGAGCACCGCGCACGCCTCGTCCCAGCCGGTGATCATCGTGACATCGTGGTGGGATTCCCGCGTCACCGGGCATTGCTGCCGGAGAGCCTCGTAGTAGGGGTAGGGGTCGGCGATGAGCTCTTTGCCGCGGAAGAAGTCCATGTTGGCGAAGTCGTTCACCGTGTCGCTCCGTTCGAATCTCAGCAGTGAGAATGAGCCTCTCAGAGATGAATATTACATTTCCACACGGCTGGGTCGTCGTCAAACGACGCTGCCCCCGCCGACGGTGAAGGAGGTGACTAGCTCGCGGGAACCAGGTCGGCGGCTACCGACGGCCCCGCCAGCAGCCCGCTACGGAACGTTTCGATGTAACCGATCGAGCCGTGCGGCGCGGCCGTCGCCCCAAGCGCCTGGGCCTTGAAGATCTTCGCGGCCATGCTCAGCCGGTGCTGGACCAGCCCGACGCTCTCATCGAGCTCGGCCGGCCAGCTCTCCCCCCACAGCGTCACCTCCGTGACCCCGTGATCGAGGGCCTGCAACACGCCCTGCCGCACCCGCGAGTCGCACCCGAACAGGTCCGCCGCGGCCGCCAGGGCCTGGGGACGGGGCCGCGAGTCCACCGCCGCCAGGGCGTCTTCGAGGTCGAGCGTCTGGGCGCCGACGATCTGCAGCGGCCGGGTGTCGGGGTGGTCGGCCAGGTCGGTCAGCAGCACGGTGACGTCCCAGCCCGCCATCGCCCGGTCGAAGAGCCAGCCGCCGGCGAACCGCACCACGTCGACGACGCTGGAGGCGACGACGTCGAGCCGGTACCTCATGTCGTCCCGCTCGTCGCCGGCGGCGCGAAGTCCCGTGCCAGCGCCTCCGCGTACTCCTTGAACGCGGCGGTCAGCGGTATCGAAGGATCGAGCAACCATATTGTTTCCATTCCGTGGACGAAGGCGAGGATTTCTACTGCCTTGACGGCGGGGTCTATGTCGGTGCGATACCGCCTGTCGGCCTGGCCGCTCCGGATGAGCTCCGCGACGATGTCGATGGCCTCGCGCTGCCTGAACAGCATGCGGTCGTGTAGCGGGGCGTCGGGATCGATGTTCTCGATCAGCAGCACGGTGAACGTGCCGACCATGTCGGGCGCCCGCGTGAAGCGATCGGCGACCCGCGCGATCTCGACCAGCAGATCACCCTTCCGGTCGGCGTGGGACTCGTCGTCGGCGTCACGGGCGTCGAGCACCGCGTGCAGCAACTGCTCCTTGGATTCGAAGTGATGCAGCAGACCCGCGGGGGTGACCCCGGCCGCGCCGGCGATCTGGGCGAGGGTGGTGTTGCGCCAGCCGTTGCGGGTGAGCAGGCGCTGCGCGACGTCGAGGATCCGCTGCTTGCGGTCCTCTCCCTTGGCGAGCAGCGTGTCGTATCGCCGGGCGACGGACAAGTGGGCTCCCCTGGGATCGATCAACCTACTGAACACACAGTAGGTTGGTTTGCCCGCTGTGACAAGGGTCTCAGAAGAGACCGCGCGCAGCGAGCGCTATGAGACCAGCTCGACCAGGGTGGCGTTGGCCGTGCCGCCGCCTTCGCACATCGTTTGCAGCCCGTATCGGATGCCGTTATCCCGCATGTGGTGCGCCATGCGCGTCATCAGCACCGCGCCGGACGCGCCCAGCGGGTGCCCCAGGGCGATGGCACCGCCCAGCGGATTCGTCCGGCCCGGGTCCGCACCCGTTTCCGCCAGCCAGGCCAGCGGGACCGGCGCAAACGCCTCGTTGACCTCGAAGACTCCCACCTCCGCGAGCGAGACGCCGGCCTTGGTCAGCACCTTCTCGGTCGCCGGAATGGGGCCGGTGAGCATGAGCACCGGGTCCGCCCCGGTGACGGCGCCGGCGCGGTAGCGCACCAGCGGCGTCAACCCCAACTCGACCGCCATCTCCGACGTGGTCACGAGCAGCGCCGCCGCCCCGTCGGAGATCTGCGAGGAATTGCCCGCGTGGATGACGCCGTCGTCGACGAACGCGGGCTTGAGGCCGGCCAGCTTCTCCACGGTGGTCCCGCGGCGCACACCCTCGTCGGCGACCACGGCCCCGTCATCGGTGAACACGGGAACGATCTGCTCGTTGAACGCGCCGCCGTCTTGGGCGGCGGCCGCGCGCTCGTGGGACTGGGCGGAGTACTCGTCGAGCTGCCCGCGGGAAAACCCCCATTTCTTCGCGATCATCTCCGCCGACAGGCCCTGGTTGAATGAGAAGTCGTCATAGCGCGCAAGGACTTTCGGGCCGTAGGGCATGCCGGTGGCCCTTGCCGCGCCGAGCGGTACGCGGCTCATCACCTCCACACCGCCGGCGACGACGACGTCCTGCTGACCCGACATCACCGCCTGGACGGCGAAATCCAGCGCCTGCTGGCTGGAACCGCACGCCCGGTTGACCGTGGTCCCGGGGATGGTTTCCGGCCAGCCGGCCGCCAGGACCGCGTAGCGCCCGATGTTGCTGGATTGGTCGCCGACCTGGGAGACGCATCCCCAGATCACGTCGTCGACGAGCTCGGGGCCCACCCCGGCGCGTTCCAGCACCTCGTTGAGGACGACCGCGGACAGGTCGGCGGCGTGCATGCCGGACAACCCGCCGTTGCGCTTGCCTACCGCCGTCCGTACCGCCTCGACGATGACTGTCTCACGCATCTTCACTCCGTTTGTTCTCCGTCGGATCTCGACAACGCCCACCGACCAGTAAACGACGGCTCGCGTCTGTCGGCGAAGGCGGCATAGGCGGCCGCCGCGTCCGCGGTCGCGAAGTTGCCGATTTGGGCGCGGGCCTCGTTGGCCAGCGCGTCGCGCATGGTGCGGTCGGCGCCCTCGTTCAGCAGGGCCTTGGTTTGGGCGAGCGCGAACGGCGGACCGGCCGCGAGCCGGTCGGCGAGATCTTCGACAAACGCGTCGATCTCCGCGCCGGACACCACCCAGGTCACCAGGTCGAGGGCTTGTGCCTCGGCCGCATCGATCGTCTCGGCGAGCAGCGCGAGCCGCTTGGCCTGTTGCAGGCCAACAAGTTTCGGCAGCAGCCAGGAACCACCCAGGTCGATCGACAGGCCGCGCTTGGAAAAGATCTGACAGAACGTGGATTCCGGCGTCGCGACCACCAGATCGCAACCCAGCGCCAGGTTCCATCCCGCCCCGACCGCGACCCCGGTCACCTTGGCCACCGTCGGAACCGGGAGCTCATGCAAGGCCAGGGCGACGTCGGTCAGGCGCTGCAGCTTGTATTTCGGATGAATGTCCTCGGGCACCGAGATGTCGGCGCCGGAGCAGAAGCTCCCCCCGGCACCGGTGAGGACGAGCGCGCGCACGCCGCGGTCGCGACCGGCCTCGTCGAGGGCGTCCCGCAACGCCAGCCACAGCTGAGGGTTGATCGCGTTCTTGCGCCGCGGACGGTTCAGGGTCAGCGTGCGCACGCCGCCGCGATCCTCGGACAGCAGCACGCGTTCGTCGGGCTTACTCACTTCACCATGCCGCCGTTCACCGGCAGCGCCCTCCCGGTGCGGGTTCGGCCCGGCGCCGCAACGAAATTCGGGTGGTCGTGTTGGCCGCGGGCCCCGCTCACCAACGCCGATCCCCCGGTGCGCGCGAAGGGCGGATTGGTCATCAATAGCTCTTGGGCAGTTTCAAAACATTGGATCCCAGGAAATTCAGGATCATCTCCTGGCTGACCGGAGCGATCTTCATCAGCCGGGCCTCACGGAAGTAGCGCGTGATGTGGTATTCCTCGGCGTACCCCATGCCGCCGTGGGTCTGCAACGCGCGGTCCGCGGCGGTGAAACCCGCATCCGCGCACAGGTACTTGGCGGTATTGGCCTCACGGCCACAGGGTTTGCCGTTGTCGTACAGCCAGGTGGCCTTGCGCAGCATGAGTTCGGCGGCGTCGAGGCGGGCCAGTGAGTCGGCGAGCGGGAACTGCAGGCCCTGGTTCATGCCGATCGGCCGGCCGAAGACCTCCCGCTCGTTGCCGTACTTCACCGCCCTGTCCAGCGCCACCCGGCCGATGCCAAGGGCCTCGGCGGCGATCAGCATCCGCTCCGGGTTCAGGCCATCCAAGATGTACTGAAACCCCTTGCCCTCCTCGCCGATTCGGTCCTCGACCGGCACTTCCAGGTTGTCGATGAACAACTCGTTGGAGCTGACGGCGTTGCGGCCCATCTTGCGGATCGGGCGCACGTCGACGCGGCTGCGGTCCAGATCGGTGATGAACAGCGTCATCCCGTCGGTCTTCTTGGTGACTTCCTCGTAGCTCTGGGTGCGGGTGAGCAGCAGGATCTTGTCGGACTCCATGGCTTTGGAGATCCACACCTTGCGGCCGTTGACGATGTAGCGATCGCCGTCGCGTTTGGCGAAGGTGGTGATGCGCGAGGTGTCGAGCCCGGCGCCGGGTTCGGTCACGCCGAAGCAGACGTGCACTTCGCCCGTCGCAACCTTGGGCAGCGTGCGGGCCTTGAGCTCGTCGGAACCGTGCACCACCACGGGCTGCATGCCGAAGATGGACAGGTGGATCGAGCTGGCGGCGTTCATGGCGCCACCGGATTTCGCCACCTCCTCGAGCAGGATGGTGGCCTCGGTGATGCCGAGGCCGTGGCCGCCGTATTCGGTGGGGATCGTCATGCCCAGCCAGCCGCCGTCGGCGATGGCCTTGTAGAACTCGGCGGGAAACTCGTGCGCCTGGTCCTTTTCCATCCAGTACTGGTCGTCGAATTTCCCGGCCAATTCGGCGACCGACCGGCGGATCAGCTCCTGGTCATCGGTCAGCTCGAAGTTCATTCCTGCGCCGGGCACGGCTAGGTCTCCTTCAATCGGTTACAGGCACCGGCGCACAAGCTAGTCCGGGGGTGCGGTCAGTCCGTGTTGCCGGTAAGGGCTTTCGCGTTGGCCGCGAAATCCGCGAACGACGAGCCGCCTCGGGAGTCCTTTTCGTGGCCCTGCGCCCTGATGGACACGTCGTGCCCCTCGGCGGCCTTGCGAAGGGCGCCGACCGTCGCCTGTTCGCGCGTAATGTGGGTGAACGGGTCGAACGAGTACCAGCGCATGGCATTCTCGTGGGTCATCTTGTTGATTTCGTCGTCGGGAACGTCGTTGCGGGACAACACCTCCCACAGTTCCTCGGGCGCACCCGGCCACATCGAGTCGCTGTGCGGATAGTCGGCCTCCCAGGCGATGTTCTCGATGCCGATCATGTTGCGCAGCGCGACGCCCACCTTGTCGCTGATGAAGCACGTCAGGAAGTGCTCGCGGAAGACGTCGCTGGGCAGCTTGCCGCCGAAGTTCTGGTGGGTCCACGCGGAGTGCATTTCGAACGTACGGTCGGCCCGCTCGAGGAAGTAGGGGATCCAGCCGGTGCCGCCCTCGGACAGGGCGATCTTCAGGTCGGGGTACTCCTTGATCGGCCGCGACCACAGCAGGTCCGCGGCGGCCTGCACGATGTTCATCGGCTGCAGCGTGATCATCACGTCCATCGGCGCGTCGGGCGCCGTGATCGCGAGCCGGCCCGACGAGCCGATGTGCACGTTCATCACGGTGTTGGTGTCGCACAACGCCTTCCACAGCGGGTTCCAGTACTCATCGTGGAAGCTGGGGTAGCCCATCGCGGCCGGGTTCTCGGTGAAGGTCAGCGCGTGCACGCCCTTCTTCGACACCCGGCGCACTTCGGCGGCGCACGCCTCGGCATCCCAGATCACCGGGATGGCCATCGGGATGAACCGCGCGGGGTACGCCCCGCACCACTCGTCGATGTGCCAGTCGTTGTAGGCCTGCACCAGCGAGATCGAGAAGTCGTGGTCCTCGGTGGCGAACAGCCGCCCGGCGAAACCGGGGAACGACGGAAAGCAGATCGAGGCCAGGATGCCGCCGGCGTTCATGTCCTTGACCCGCTCGTCCACGTTGTAACAACCCGGCCGGATCTCGTCGAGCCCGGTTGGCTCGATGCCGTACTCCTCCTTGGGCCGGCCGGCGACCGCGTTGAGCGCCACGTTCGGGATCACGGTGTCGCGGAATTTCCACATGTCGGAGCCGTCGGGGTTGTGCACCAGCCGGGGCGCGTCGTCGATGTACTTCTTCGACAGGTGGTTCTTGAACATGTCGGGCGGCTCGACGGTGTGGTCGTCGACGCTGATCAGGATCATGTCTTCTTTGTTCATGGCCAGTCCTCTCCAAGTCTGATCCAGCTGAGCGATTCGGACGCGCCGCTCCCGCACAGCATCGGCGAATCATCGCCGGGCGCCAAGATCACTATTTGAAAACTATCTTCTCGTGCAGCGAGAATCAACATCCAGCGACCCCGCGCGCGAACCGCCCGCGCCTGACCAGCGGCTACGCAATCAGGCCGGGCGCGCCCCCGAAGCGACGAAGGGACAACAGAAATGCCGCCCCTGCGCGACCCCCGCGTTCCCGCGGCAGGCCCGGGACCGGCAGCGCCGCGCTCGGGGCCGCGCGGGCGCGCGTCCGGTCCGCATCTTCGCGGTCGGCATTGACCAGCCGACCGAATCATGCAACTCTGTTAGTTAGAAATGAGAATCTGATTCTCTTTGACCGAGAGTTGCTTGCGAGGACGCCGAGAGGAGACCGCGGATGCGCCTGCAGCCGCTGCCTGCCGATCAATGGGACGATGCCGTCGAGCAGGCACTGTCGGGCATGTTGCCACCGGAACGGCGAAATCCCCGGGACGCCGGCACGCTCATGTCGACGCTCGCGCGTCACCCGAAACTGGCCCGGGCCTACCTGCGGTTCGGCGGGTACCTGCTGCTCGGTTCCTCCCTCCCGCCGCGCGTGCGCGAGCAGGCGATCCTGCGAGTCGCCCACCGGCGTGAATGCGCCTACGAGTGGTCACACCACGTGGACATCGCGAAGGAAGCCGGCCTGACCGAGGCCGAGATCGCCGCCGCGCGAACCGGCGAAGCCGACGACGAGTTCGAGCGCGCCGTATTCACCGCCGTCGACGAGCTCGACGAGAAGTCGAATATCTCGGATCAGACGTGGACCGCCCTGTGCGAACGGCTCGACGAGCGCCAGCGGATGGACCTGGTATTCACCATCGGCGGCTACATCGCGCTCGCGATGGCCATCAACGCTTTCGGCGTACAGCCCGAGAACCAGAAAGGTTAGAGCCTTGCCCCACTTCCCCAAGCCGGCGGCCGGCAGCTGGACAGAGAACTACCCCGAATTGGGGACCGCGCCCGTCGATTACACCGATTCGATCGACCCGGCATTCTTCGAGGCCGAGCGCGAGGCGATCTTCAAGAAGACCTGGCTCAACGTCGGTCGGGTCGAGCGGCTGCCGCGCACCGGCAGTTACTTCACCAAGGAGCTGCCCTCGGCGGGCAAGGGCATGTCGGTGATCGTCGTCAAGACCAAGGAGGGGGCGGTCAAGGCGTACCACAACGTCTGCCGCCACCGCGGAAACAAGTTGGTGTGGAACGACTTTCCGCAAGAGGAGACCGCGGGCACCTGCCGGCAGTTCACCTGTAAGTACCACGCGTGGCGCTACAGCCTCGACGGCGACCTCACCTTCGTCCAGCAGGAGGACGAGTTCTTCGGCCTCGACAAGAGCCAGTACGGCCTGGTGCCCGTGCGCTGCGAAGTGTGGGAAGGATTCATCTTCATCAACTTCGACGACAACGCGGCGCCGCTCACCGACTACCTCGGGCCGCTGGCCAAGAGCATCGAGGGCTATCCCTTCGGGGAGATGACGGAGACCTACTCCTACCGGGCCGAGGTCGGCAGCAACTGGAAGCTGTTCATCGACGCGTTCATCGAGTTCTACCACGCGCCGATCCTGCACCAGGGGCAGTACACCAAGGAGGAAGCCGCCAAGATCCAGAAGTATGGCTACGAGGCGCTGCACTACGAACTGGCCGGCCCGCACAGCCTGCAATCGACGTGGGGCGGTCAGGCGCCGCCCCCGGACATGTCCATGGTCAAGCCGTTGGACCAGGTGTTGCGCAGCGGTTTGTTCGGTCCGTGGGACAAGCCGGAGATCATCGAGAACCTCGAATTGCCGCCGGGTGTCAACGTCAAGCGGGTGCCGCAGTGGGGCATCGACTCGTGGCTGTTCTACCCGAACTTCATGCTGCTGATCTGGGAGCCGGGCTGGTATTTGACCTACCACTACTGGCCGACCGCCGTCGACAAGCACACCTTCGAGTGCACGCTGTATTTCGTTCCGCCGCGCAACGCGCGGGAACGCTTGGCCCAGGAGTTGGCGGCCGTGACGTTCAAGGAGTACGCGCTGCAGGACGCCAACACGCTGGAGGCCACCCAGACCATGATCGGCACCAGGGTCGTCAACAGGTTCCTGTTGTGCGATCAGGAAGTCCTGATCCGTCATCTGCACAAGACGACCGGCGACTACGTGGCCAATTGGGCGAAGGAGTACCAGGGCAATGGCAAAGTTACCGTCTGAATTCGCCGACCTGGAGCCCTTTTTGGATTGGGACCTGGCCACCGAACCCGAGCGCTACGCCAAGCGGTTGGCGTCTACCATGACCGAGATGCAGGCGTTCTACGATGCGGCATTCCCCCGCCTCGACGACGTCATCGCCTACTGCGACAAGTTCCCGCTGGACGACCTGCCCGAGGACGCCCGCGCGCTGATGCACATCATGCAGTCACTCGTCATGGTGTCGTTCCCGATCGAGGCGTGGAAGCAGCCGCGCGTGCCCGACAGCGGCGCCGCGTGGGTGGAACTGATCAGGGAGCCGGTGATCTAAGAGGTGCTGACGCTCAAGGCCGCCGGGCTGCTCGACGTTGACGCCGGTGAGATCGTTCGGCCCGGCGTCCTGCACATCGACGGCGACCGCATCGCCGCAATCGGCGACGGTGGGGGTGCTGACGCCCAGGGCGAGGTGATCGACCTGGGCGACCAGATCCTGCTGCCCGGGCTGATGGACATGGAGGTCAACCTCCTGATGGGCGGGCGCGGGGAAAGACCCGGCCTGTCCCAGGTGCAGGACGACCCGCCGACGCGGGTGCTGCGGGCGGTCGGCAACGCCCGCCGGACGTTGCGCGCCGGGTTCACGACCGTGCGCAACCTCGGGCTCTTCGTCAAGACGGGTGGCTACCTGCTCGACGTGGCGCTGGGCAAGGCGATCGACGCGGGCTGGATCGA
This sequence comes from Mycobacterium terramassiliense, assembly GCF_900157385.1. GTDB lineage: Bacteria > Actinomycetota > Actinomycetes > Mycobacteriales > Mycobacteriaceae > Mycobacterium > Mycobacterium terramassiliense. The sequence continues at coordinate 1,392,194 of NZ_LT717701.1, read as the reverse complement.
CGGGCCGCGGGTGGTACCCGCCGGCCACGCCATCACCCCGACCGGCGGCCATCTGGACCCGACGATGTTCGCCGCGTTCGCGCCGCACGTGCTGGATCTCACGGTCGAGGAGGGGATCGCCAACGGCATCGACGAGATCCGCAAGGCGGTGCGCTACCAGATCAAACACGGCGCCGAGCTGATCAAGGTGTGCTGCTCGGGCGGGGTGATGTCGCTGACGGGACCGCCTGGTGCGCAACATTATTCGGACGAAGAGTTGCGCGCCATCGTCGACGAGGCGCACCGGCGGGGACTGCGCGTCGCCGCGCATACGCACGGAGCCGAGGCGGTCAAGCACGCGGTCGCCGCCGGCATCGACTGCATCGAGCACGGCTTCCTCATCGATGACGACGCCATCGCGCAGCTCGTCGAACACGGCACCTTTCTGGTCAGCACCCGGCGGCTGGCCGACGGCGATGCGATGGACGTCTCGCACGCGCCGCCGGAGCTACAGGCCAAGGCGGCCGAGATGTTTCCGAAGGCGCGCACCTCGATACTGGCCGCCTACGAGGCGGGCGTGAAGATCGCGGTGGGCACCGATGCCCCCGCGATTCCGCACGGCCGCAACGCCGACGAGCTGGTCACCCTGGTGGACTGGGGCCTGCCGCCACTGGCGGTGCTGCGGGCCGCCACGGTGACCGCCGCGGAGCTGATCAACGCGACCGACCGGGGACGGCTCGCGCCGGGCCAGCTCGCCGATATCATCGCGGTTCCGGGAAACCCGTTGGAAGACATACGGGTTACCCAGAACGTCAGCTTCGTCATGAAAGGCGGCAAGGTCTATGTCGACAAGTCAACCAAGCAGAACTGACGACCTGGTCGAGATTCAGCAGCTGCTCGCCCGCTACGCGGTCACCATCACCCAGGAGGACATCGACGGGCTCGTCGCCGTGTTCACCCCCGATGGCACCTATAGCGCCTTCGGTGACACTTACCGGCTGGACAGGTTCCCGGAGCTGGTGGCCGCGGCCCCAAAGGGCTTGTTCCTCACCGGAACCGCGGTGATCGACCTCGACGGCGACGCGGCGAGCGGCACCCAGCCGCTGTGCTTCATCGAGCACGCCACCCATGACATGCGAATCGGCTACTACCGCGACACCTACGTCCGCACCACCGACGGGTGGCGGCTGAAGACCCGGGCGATGACGTTCATCCGCCGCAGCGGCGTGCACGATTCCGGGCGCCCGCACGCGGTCGGCCGCCCGCAGCCCTGAGAGCCGAGACGTGAACGTCGAGGAGTTCCGGGCGGGCCTGCGCGCGTGGCTCGATGACAATGACCTGAGCCCCGGGCCCGACCATTCGCTGCAGGGCCACATGCGGCAATTCGCCCGGGTCAGCCGCGCGCTGTATGACGCCGACTGGATGCGCTACGGCTGGCCGGTGGAAGTCGGCGGGCTGGGCGGGCCCGCCGTGCTGCGTGCGATCGTCGGCGAAGAGGTCGTCGGGCGGCGGCTCGCCGAACCCGGTCCGTACTCGATGCTCGAGGTGCTGGCGCCCACGATGATCGACTACGCGCCGGCCGAACTCGCCGCCGAAATGGTGCCGCGGCTGCTGAGCGGTCGCGAGCAATGGTGTCAGGGCTTTTCCGAGCCGGGGTCCGGCAGCGACCTCGCCTCGCTGACCACCCGCGCCACGCCCGACGGCGACAACTGGATCATCAACGGACAGAAGGTCTGGACCAGCTTCGCGCAGTTCTCGACGCGCTGCGTCCTGCTCACCCGCACCGCGCCGGGCCATGACGGAATCACGGCCTTCTTCGTCGACCTGGACACCCCGGGCATCACGATTCGTCCGCTGCGCACCATGCACGGCGTCGACGAGTTCTGCGAGGTGTACTACGACGATGTGGTGGTCCCGGCGGCCCGGATGCTGGGCCGGCCGGGCGACGGCTGGCGACTGGCGATGGACCTGCTGCCCTATGAGCGTTCCACCTGCTTCTGGCAGCGGATCGCCTACCTGTATTCGCGCTTCGATGAACTCATCGCCGAGACTTCAGCCGCCGGGGACCCGGACGAATCCGCGCTCGGCGCGGCCTATCTCGCGCTTCACACGGTGCGCTGCCGGTCGCGTGACACCCAGCGCCGGCTGGGTGACGGTGCGCGGCTCGGGGCCGACACCTCCATCGACAAGGTGCTGCTGGCCACCGCCGAGCAACGGCTCTACGACACCGTCCGCGATTTGCTGCCCGCGACGGTCGAACTCGACGACACACCGTGGCGCGCGGAGTACTTGTACTCGCGCGCGGCCACCATCTATGGCGGAACCGCCGAGATCCAGCGCAACATCATCGCCCGCCGGCTGCTCGACCTCAGGAAGGAGTGAATCGTGGATCCCGAGGCGCTGCGCATGCTGGCCGATTCCCTGCGCACCACCATGACCGCCGCGAGCGGTGCCAAGCTCGACGCGGCGTTGTCCGAGGTCGGCTGGCGCGACATGCTCGATGAAATACCCGATATCGCAATACCTTTGGTGTTCCGGCTGCTGGGCGAGACCGGCGCGCACGCCTCCGTGCTCAACGACGTCGTGCTGAGCGCGGCCGGCGCGGCGGCCGGGGGCACCCCGCCGCTGCCGTTTGCCGGCGGCCGCTGGGTGCAGTGGGAGCCCGGCGACGGTTCCGGTTCGGCGCTCGACGGCGAGCTGCCGATACACCACGTGGCGCACGGGGATCCGCTGCCGCGGGCGGCGCTGGCCACCGGCCGGCGGGCGGTCGGCTGGTGGCTGGTCGGAAGCAGCCGGGCGATGCTGTCCCTGGCACGCCAGCACGCCCTGGATCGCGTTCAATTCGGCCGGCACATCAGCTCCTTTCAGGCGATCCGGCACCGGCTGTCCGAGACGCTGGTCGCGATCGAGGGCGCCGAAGCGACCCTGGCCGCCGCCGCACCGCCGGACGACGCGGACGGCTTGGCCGCCCTGCTCGCCAAGGCCGCGGCCGGTCAGGCCGCGCTGACCGCCGCGCGGCACTGCCAGCAGGTGCTGGGCGGCATCGGTTTTACCGCCGAGCACCCGCTGCATCGCCACGTCAAGCGGTCGCTGCTGCTCGACGCGCTGCTGGGCAGCAGCCGGGAGTTGACCCGCGAGGCCGGAACGATATTGCGAGCCAAAGGCTTTGCGCCAAGGCTGGCCCAGCTGTAACGGCCGACCGCGTTCCTGCGCGTAGACTCGTCTGGCAACCACGAGGATGGGACGCGATGAGTCAACCCGATGCGCCGCGAAACGAGGTCGGCGTCGCTTCGCTGCTCGTGGGCCTAGTTGCGCTCCTCACCTGCTGGCTGCTCATCGGGGTGCCCTTCGGGATAGCCGCGGTGATAACCGGCGACGTCGCCCGCAGGCGAGTGCAGCGCGGCGAAGCGGACAACCCGCGAATCGCCCTCGCGGGCATGGCATTAGGGGCGGTGTCGATCGCCGCCGGACTCGTCGCGATCGGTTACTACGCCTGGTCGGACGCCCGCTAGTTGCGCGGCAGGCCGAGCACCCGCTCGGCGATGATGTTCCGCTGAATCTCGGACGTGCCGCCGGCGATGGTCGCGGCGAAGCTGCGCGCGTACCGGTCGAACCAGCTGCGGTAGTGGCTGTCGAGGTTCAGCGGAGCGAACGGCGCGGTGACCGCGTGGTACGCGAGCCCGTCGGCGCCCGCGGCGCCCAGCGCGTCCTCGGAGGCGCGCTGCAGGGCCTCGGAGCCGAGCAGCTTGAGCACCGACTGCGCGGGCACGTCCTCCTGCCCGCCGGCCGCGCGCGCCAGGGCCGCCGATCCCAACAGCCGCAGCGCATAGGAATCCATCACCAGGGTCGCGTAGCGGTCGCGCTGAAGGGCTCCCGACGGAGTGAAATCGATTGTCAGCTCGCGCAATAAGTCGACATATCCCATCCACAGCATGACCCGTTCGTGGCCGAGCGAACCGGTCGCGACGCGCCAGCCCCCGTCGAGTTCACCCACCAGATTCTCGGCCGGCACCCGCGCGTCGGTGAAAAACACCTCGTTGAAGTCGATTTCGTCGTCGTCACACATCGACGCGAAGGGGCGGCGCACCACACCGGGGGTATCGGTGGGGATCATCAACGCACTGATGCCCTTGTGTTTCGGCTTGCCCGGATCGGTGCGCACGAATGCCAACAGCACGTCGGCGTCGTGCGCGCCCGACGTCCAGACCTTCTGCCCGTTGACGACGAAGTGGTCCCCGTCCAGCACCGCCCGTGTCTTCAGCGACGCCAGGTCCGAGCCGGCGCCGGGCTCGCTCATCCCCAGCGACGCGGTGATCTCGGCACGCAGAATCGGCACCGCCCATCGCCGCTTCTGCTCCTCGGTGCCGAACGTCAACAACGACGCCGCGATGATGCCCACACCCTGCGGATTGAAGCTTTGATAGATGCGCCGGCGCCCCAACTCCTCCAGGTACACGTATTGCTGCAGGAGCGTGGCGTTGCGGCCCCCGAATTCGGGTGGATTGCCGGGCAGCAGCCAGCCGCTGTCGAAGAGCAGCCGTTGCCAGCGCCGGGCCCATTCCGGGATGTGCGAACTCGACCGCGGGCGCTCGACCGCCTCGGCCTCCGACGGGAGGTGTGCGTCCAAGAAGGCCACGAACTCGGCGCGGAACGCCTCGACGTCGGCGTCAAAGGTCAGCTGCACTGCACTCCTCGAATGGCGGTTTCCGGATTCTCCGGCACGGCTGGTTATGCTCTTGCGATTGCGCTTCCATACACGCGTCTAAGAGAATAGTATTCTCGTCGTGAGAAAGTTACAATCTCCGACACGGCGTCCATAGGGGGTCGAGCGCACCGATGGCACGGCGTTCTCCGGTAGAGTCCAATCATGTTCTCCCCACGCGGCAATCCCCTGAGCCGACCGTGACGAGCCCAAGCGAAGAGCCCGCCTGGAAGCAGCGCGCCGTCGAACGATCCATCAAAACCGCGAAATTGCGGGCGGCGCAGCGCGTTCAGCGCTTCCTCGACGCGGCGCAGGCCATCATCATCGAAAAGGGCAGCACCGACTTTACCGTCCAGGAGGTCGTCGACCGCTCCCGCCAGTCGTTGCGCAGCTTCTACCTGCAGTTCGACGGCAAGCATGAGCTACTGCTCGCGCTGTTCGAGGACGCGCTGAGCCGTTCGGCCGACCAGATCCGGGCGGCCACCGAGAGCCAGACCGATCCGCTGGAGCGTCTGAAGGTCGCCATCGAGCTGTTGTACGAGGCGTCACGCCCCGACCCGACGGCCAAGCGCCCCCTGTTCACCGACTTTGCGCCACGGTTGTTGGTGACGCATCCCGCCGAGGTCAAGGTCGCCCACGCCCCCCTGCTGGCGTTGCTCACCGAGCTCATGGAGGCGGCCTCCGACGCCGGCAAGCTGCGCGCGGGGGTCAACCCCCGGCGGATCGCCGCCATGGCCATGCAGACCGTCATGTTCATCGCGCAATCCAGCGGCGGCTCCGACGACGCGACGATTCACCCCATCACCGCCGACGAGGTGTGGGATTTCTGCTCACGCGGATTCGTCGGCTGACCCCTCGGGGCGGCCCCTTCCGGTGTGGGAACCTGAGCAAATAGCGCACGCAGTTTGCCTCCTGAGAATCAGATTCTCTAATATCTAGAACGACACCTAGCCAAAACGGATTCGCCGTTGACACCCGTCGACGGGTGATGACAGAGTCACATGCGGCACGATCCGCGATTCCGGGGGGAACGCGGTTCCGGCGAGAGGGATTGACCACCCGTGACACTGAGCGCGCCCAGCGAAATCCACTTCGATCCGTACGACGTGGGGCTGAACGCCGACCCCTACCCGATGTTTCGGCGGCTGCGCGAACAGGCGCCGCTGTACTACAACGAGCAGCATGACTTCTTCGCGCTGAGCCGTTTCGACGACGTGGACCGCGGGCTGGTCGACTACCAGACCTTCAGCTCGGCGAAGGGCGCGATCCTCGAGCTGATCAAGGCGAACATCGACATTCCGCCGGGGGTGATCCTGTTCGAGGATCCGCCGATCCATGACGTCCATCGCAGGCTGCTGTCCCGGATGTTCACGCCGCGCAAGATCAACGACCTCGAGCCCAAGATCCGCGAATTCTGTGCTCGCAGTTTGGATCCGCTGGTCGGTGCGGACCGGTTCGACTTCGTCGCCGACCTCGGGGCGCAGATGCCGATGCGGGTGATCGGCATGTTGCTGGGCATTCCCGAGGAATACCAGCAAGCCGCGCGGGATCGCGCCAACGCGAACCTGCGCACCGAGGCGGGCAAGCCGATGGATGCGACGGCCGACCACATGATGAACGGCGAATTTTTCGGCCAGTTCATCGACTGGCGCGCCGAGCATCCCTCCGACGACATCATGACCGAACTGCTGCACGCCGAGTTCGAGGACGAGACCGGGACCGTGCGCCGGCTTACCCGCGAGGAACTCCTCATCTACATCAGCGTGGTCTCCGGCGCCGGCAACGAGACCACCACCCGGCTGATCGGGTGGGCCGGCAAGGTGCTGGCCGAACACCCGGAGCAGCGCCGCGCGCTGGTCGCCGACCGGTCGCTGATCCCCGCGGCGATCGAGGAGCTGCTGCGCTTCGAACCGCCGGCGCCCCACGTCGCCAGGTACGTCACCCGCGATGTCGAGTACTACGGCCAGCGGGTGCCCGCGGGCAGCGTGATGATGATGCTCGTCGGCGCGGCCAACCGTGATCACCGCCAATTCCCGCCGGACGGAGACGTTTTCGACATCCGCCGCGAGCCTCGCCAACACCTGACGTTCAGTGTCGGCACCCATTACTGCCTGGGCTCGGCGCTGGCCCGCCTGGAGGGGCGCATCGCGCTCGAAGAGATCTTGAAGCGCTTTCCCGACTGGGACGTCGACCTTGCCGACGCCAAGCTGTCCCCGACTTCCACCGTTCGGGGATGGGAGACCATGCCGGCCGTTCTCGGCTGAGCCGTTGAGAAATGAGGTAAGAGCTAATGACTGGACGTGTTGAAGGCAAAGTCGCTTTCATCACCGGGGCGGCGCGCGGTCAGGGCCGCAGCCACGCGGTGCGGTTGGCGCAAGAGGGCGCCGACATCATCGCCGTCGACATCTGTAAGCCCATCCGTGAGGGCCTCGCGGACACGGCGATTCCGGCGTCGACGCCCGAGGATCTGGCGGAGACGGCCGACCTCGTCAAGGGCCACAACCGCCGCGTCGTCACGGCCGAAGTCGACGTGCGCGACTACGCCGCGCTGAAGGCCGCCGTCGACAGCGGTGTGGAGCAGCTGGGCCGGCTCGACATCATCGTGGCCAACGCGGGCATCGGCAATGGCGGTGAAACGCTGGACAAAACCAGCGAAGAGGACTGGACGGAGATGATCGACGTCAACCTGTCGGGCGTGTGGAAGACGGTGAAAGCCGGTGTTCCGCACATCCTGGCCGGCGGCCGCGGCGGATCGATCATCCTGACCAGCTCGGTCGGCGGACTCAAGGCCTACCCGCACACCGGCCACTACGTCGCCGCCAAGCACGGCGTTGTCGGGCTGATGCGTGCCTTCGCGGTTGAGTTGGGGCAGAAGATGATTCGCGTCAATTCCGTACATCCCACGCACGTCAGCACCGCGATGATCATGAACGAGGGGACTTGGCGCATGTTCCGGCCGGATTTGGAGAACCCGGGCCCCGACGACATGGCGCCGATCTGCCAGATGTTCCACACGCTGCCGGTGCCGTGGGTGGAACCGTTGGACATCAGCAACGCGGTGCTGTTCTTCGCCTCCGATGAGTCCCGCTACGTCACCGGGGTGACCCTGCCCATCGATGCGGGTAGCTGCCTGAAATAGGCTGCCGTCGTATGGACGGATTCGAAGGACGCGCCGCGGTGGTCACCGGTGGCGCGAGCGGCATCGGTTTGGCCACCGCCACCGAGTTTGCCCGCCGCGGGGCGCGGCTCGTGCTCGCCGACGTCGACCAGCCGGCGCTGGAACAGGCCGTGGCGCACCTGCGCGCCGAGGGCTTTGACGCGCACGGGGTGCAGTGCGACGTGCGGCATCTCGAGGAGATGGTTCACCTCGCGGACGAGGCCTTTCGCCTGCTCGGAAGCGTTGACGTGCTGTTCAGCAACGCCGGGATCGTGGTCGCGGGCCCGATCTCGGCAATGACGCACGACGACTGGCGCTGGGTGATCGACATCGACCTGTGGGGCTCGATCCACGCCGTCGAGGCCTTCCTGCCGAGGATGTTGGAGCAGGGCACCGAGGGCCACATCGCGTTCACCGCGTCGTTCGCCGGACTGGTGCCCAACGCGGGCCTGGGTGCGTACGGCGTCGCCAAGTACGGCGTCGTGGCCCTGGCGGAGACGCTGGCCCGCGAGGTCAAGGACAACGGCATCGGCGTATCGGTGCTATGCCCGATGGTGGTGGAGACCAAGCTGATCTCCAACTCGGAACGCATCCGGGGCGCCGATTACGGGCTGGCGTCGACGCCCGACGTGACGGGCTCGCTCGGCCCGCTGCCGGCGCAGGACGAGGGCGTGAGTGTCGACGAGGTCGCCAGGCTGACGGCCGACGCGATCGTGGCCAACCGCCTGTACGTGCTGCCGCACGAGGCGGCGCGCGCGTCGGTCAAGCGTCGGTTCGAGCGGATTGACGGTACGTTCGACGAACAGGCCGCCGAGGGCTGGGCTCACTAGAGACCCGTACCGGGATGAACAATGCCACGGCAGCCAACACGGCCAGGGGCAATAGAATTCCGTTCACCGTCGCATCCCGGGTGTCGTACATCTGCAGCATCGACAGGTGATACACGCAGTGCAGCGCGTTGAAGACGAGCCACATCAGCGCGGTGACCCTGACGAGGGTTTGGTTGGCCACCAGCACGAACGTCACGGCGGTGACGGCGGTCAATGCCAGAAACATCGCCCCGACGTCTTTGGCGAAGTGCTCGTTGTACGGGCCAAGCTGCGGCAGCCAGCTCATGCCCATGCCGGGAAAGGTGTCATACCAGTGGCGCGGCGCCGCGTAGGCCCACCCGCCCGTGACAGCGCCGCCGAAGCCCAACAGGGCCAAGACGCTTCGATGCAGTAGTGCGTTCATACCCGCTAGACTCCGCAGCGGTCACGGATGTGACGGATCGACCACCACCGGTCACGTCGCGGCGCGAATCGCGGGCGCCTGCCCTATCACGCCGTCGGCTTCCAGGTCGGCGATCTCCGAGTCGGTCAAACCCAGCTCGGTCAGCAATTCGCGGTTGTGCTCGCCGAGCAGCGGTGCGTGCCGGGCGTGAAACGTGCCGGGTCCGGCGGAGAACCTCATCGGGACGGTGCTCAGCCGCGCCGGACCGTTCACCGGGTGGTCGACCTCCTCGAAGAAGCGCCGGAACGCCAGCTGTTCCAATTCCGTCTGGCGATGCGGCTGCATGACCTTGGCCACCGGCACGCCGGCCTGCCAGAGGGCGGTGACGATCTCGTCGCGGCCGCGGGGGCCGCACCACTTGGCCAGGTGCTCATCGATCAGGTCGTGGTGCGCCGCCCGGCCGGCCGCGGTGGCCAGCCCGGGATCGCTCGCCCACGGGGGCGACCCGAGCGCCTCGACCAGGCGCGCCCACTGGTCGTCGGTCGCGACCGCGATCGCGACCCAGCTGTCGGGGCGGCCGAATTCGTCGATATCGGCGCTGCGGTAGAGGTTTTGCGGCGCCGCGGTCGGTCCCCGGTTGCCGGCCCGCGCCAACAGCGCGCCGTAGGCGGAGTGCTCGATGACCTGCTCGGCGCAGATGCTGAGCGCGGCGTCCACCATCGCCGCCTCTACCAGCACGCCCTGGCCGGTGCGGCGACGATGCTCCAGCGCCAGCAGCAATGCGTTGAGCGCATGCATACCCGCGTTGGGATCGCCGATCGAATACGGGTCGTACGGCGCACGGTCGGGGTAGCCGGTCATCCAGCTCACGCCCGCCGCGGCCTCGATGACATAGGCGAACGCCGGGTTGTCGCGCCACGGGCCGTCCAGGCCGAACCCGGGCATCCGCAACAGGACGGTGTCGGGCCTGATCGCTTGAATCGCAGGGAAATCCAGCCCGACCTGGTCCAGCACCCGGGGCGTGAAGTTCTCCGCGACCACGTCGCACGTCGCGATGAGCCGGCACAGCAGCTCCCGGCCGCGCGGGCTCTGCAGGTCCAGCGTCAACCCTTTCTTGTTGGTGTTCAGCGCCGCGAAGATCGGGGACTTCTCCCACCACTGGGCTTCGGTGGTCGGGATGCCGGCAATCAGGCGGGTGCCGTCGGGACGGCGGGCGGATTCCAGGTGGATGACTTCGGCGCCGAGCATAGCCAGAAAGTGGGTGCCGCACGGGCCGGCCCAGAACGTCGTCATGTCCAACACGCGAAGTCCGCTCAGCGGCAGCTGGTTTGGGCGCTCTTTCGCGGCTTGCGGCGCCGGCCGGGCGGCGGCACCGGCGGTTCGGTAGCGCGACGTGTGCTCCCCCAGCCGCGGCGCCGGGCCCGGCGGGCGAAGCCGGGCGGGCCCGATGCGGTACGGATGCCCCGGCTGCTGAAATCCTCGCGGGTTGCGCACGAACGATCCGCGTTCGCGGAAGTGGTCGAGCGTTGCGACGTTGGCGCCGTTGGCAACCGGCGCGTTCGGGATCCGGAACGCCGTCGCCAGTTCGCGGATGTCGTCGACCGTGTTGCTCTCGACCCACGCGTAGATCTCGTCGGCGTGGACGTTGGCCTGCTCGGTGATCGTCAGCGGCGATTCCTCATCGATCCACTCGGGGTGTCCCACCATCGCGCAGAGGTCGAACCACTGTTGCGCGGTGCCACAGCCGAGGTCCACCAGGCCGTCTTTGGCGCGGGCAACACCCGGCACGGTGAGTCGTCTCTGGTCCCGCCACGGGCGTCCGAGCATTTCGAAGTAGGTGACGGGATAGTAAGTCAGACAAAGGATCTGCGTCTCCAGCATCGAAAGGTCCAGCAGTTGCCCCGGGCCGCCGCCGTACCGCGATGCCAGCAACGCAGCACTGGCGTAGACCCCGGCCAGGTATTCCCCGGCCTGCCCGCCGACGAACACCGGCGCGAGGTCGGGCTCGCCACGTCCGAGCCCGATGATTCCCCCGGACCAGGCCTGCAGCGTGAACTCGGTGGCCGCCCGGTGCCGCCAGGGCCCCTGCAGCCCGAACGGCGTGATCGACAAGACGGTGAGGTGCGAATGGCGGTCGTGGATGGCGGCCGGCGTGAAGTGCGGGCTTTCGGCCAGTCTCGACCCACCCGACCAAACCACCGCCTCCGCGGCGGCCAGCAGCCCGTGGACCAGCGCGACGTCGTCACCGACATCGGGATCGGCAACGACGCTGTGCTTTGATCCGGCAAGGAAGCTGAACAGCGCGCCATCCTCACCGGGCGGGATGGCGGCGCCCGAGGCCGACCAGAGACGCAGCGGATCGCCTTCCGGCGGTTCGGCTTTGACTACCTCGGCACCGCCGTCGGCCAGCAACTTCGTGCCGTAGGCGCCCGCTATCCCGGTGGAGAGGTCAACCACGGTATAGCCGGCCAGCGGGAATTCGGGAAGCGGTTGTGCCACTAGCGCTTTCTCTTCCCCTTGGCGTCCTTCTTGCCGCGGCCCTTCTTGCTCAGGCGCCAGTCCGGCGGAAACTTGTCGTCGTTGTCCTTGACCGCGTCGCTCAGTCCCCGCTGGATCGCGTCGTCGAGCGTGAAGTCGCCGTCGGCGTCCCGCTGGGCTTTGCCGCCCACCGACTCGAAGAAGCCGCTGAGCATGCTGCCCAGGTATTCGCCCTGAAACTGCTTCATGATTTCGAAGAAGACCTTCTGCATGAACACGGTGTCCGTGGGCCTGTTGCGGGCGCAGGCCAGCGCGTACTTCTGCACCTCTGCCTCGAGTTCTTGCCGGGGAACAACCCTGTTGAGAAAGTTGCAGTCGTACATCTCGGCGGCGGTGAAAGCCCTTCCGGTGAAAACCATTTCCTGAAATTTCCGGATGCCCATGGTCTGCGCCCACCACCACATGCGCGGGCCCCAGCCGAAATACCGGAACGAGGGATGGCCGAAAAGGGCGTCGTCGCTGGCGATCACCAAGTCGGCGTCGGCCGCCTGGTAGAAGTGCCAGCCGTAGCAGTAGCCCTTGACCTCGAGGATGCTGATCTTCTTGAAGTCCTGTAGCCCGCGGATGCCGGAGTTCGGGTTGGCATACCACTGCCCGAGGGTGGCGCCGCGCCGAAAAGAGCCTTCGGGCGGGAAGTTGACCTCGTCCGCGCCGATTCGGTACTCGGCAAGCCGTGGGCCCTGATCCACCGAATCCTGCACCCGCATTTCCTCGGTCAGATCGGCGCCGGAGCCCAGGTCGTCACCTTCGCCACGGACCACCAGCACCTTGACGTCGTCGTCGATGCCGGCCCGGTGCAACAGGTCGGCATAGCGCAGCCGCGCCGCGATCGTCGGCGCGTTCAGGTGGCTCGGCCGGTCGAAGGTGATCGTGGCGATACGGGTCTCGGCGTCCTTCTGGTACCGGATGACCTTCTCGTCATCTGGCTCGGCGGGCGGGCTATGCCTGCGAGACATAAACCACTGCGCGGGATTTCGGCGTGTCGGCGCGAAGGTTGATGTGGCGCGGCATCATCCCTGCCAATGCGGGCTCGACGTCAGCATTTCGGGGCCGTCGGCGGCGATCAACACCGCCTCGCGCCCGAACACCGCGCCGACTCCTTGCTGCCAGACATAGCCGGTGACGGCCAGCACCATTCCCGGCTCCAGTCGCTCCTCGGCCGCGGTCAGGGGAAGGTGCTTGGACACCACCGGCGGGTCGAAGCCCATGCCCAGGCCCCGGGCCAAAGGCATCGGGGGCGCCGGCTCGCCCGCCGCGTCGTAGGCGGCGAGCAGTTCGCCGGCCGCCGCGCCGGGCCGGCATGCCGCTAACAGCTTGGCGCACAGGTTGTCCCACCGGCGATACAGGGCGGGCGCACCGCCGACACCGCCCGCGGGCCATGTCCGGCCGACCTCACCCATGTAGCCGCCGGCGAGCACGCCGGCCGAGAACGCCACCAGGTCGCCATCTCGAACGCGCCCGTTGCGGTGGTCACCGTTGACCCGCCGCCACGGGTGATCCGGCGAAGTAATCCAGGCGAATTCCTGATTGGACGGCGCACTCACGCCGCCGGCCGCCATCGCCTCCAGCATGACGCCGGCCAGCGTTTGTTCGCGCACGCCCGGCTGCAGCTCGGCCACCGCGGCGGCCAGGCCTGTTTCGGCCATCGCGATCGCCTCCCGCAGCGCCGCCACCTCCTCAGCCGTCTTGATGCGCCGGGCGGCGCGCATCGCGAGTTCCCCGTCGACCAGTTCGGCGTTGGGGAAAGCGGTTGGCAGCAGCTGCGCGAAAGCCGGTGAGAGGGCGTCGGTTCCGACGCGGCGCGCGGAGGCCGCCCCGTCGATGCGCCGCAGCGCGGACATGGTGTTCACCGGGTTCCACGAGATGCCATAGAGGTTCTCGTGCGGGATGTCGTCGGGAACGCCTTCGTCCCAGGTGCTGAGCAGGTGGATCGCGCCGGTTTCGCGCACCAGCACGCAGGCCGGGCCGAACGGCCGGGTTCCGGCGACCCACAGCTGCGGGGCGCCGGTGACGTAGCGGATGTTGGCCTGGCGCCCGAGGACCAGGACGTCCAGGTCGTGCGCCGCCATCTGCTCGAGCGCCCGCCGGCGCCGCCCCGAGCGCAGCGCCCGATCGTCGGGGCAAACCTCAACGGACATGAGGGCCATAGGGGGTGTAGGGGTAGTCGGTCAATCGAGTCGTGCCTTCCTCGGTGATCACCACGACCTCTTCGCTGCGGTAGCCACCGGTGCCGTCCTCCCAGACCACCGGCTCCAGCACCAGGACCATGCCCTGCTGCAGGACGAAGTTGTCGTCGAACTCCTGCCCGAGATCCGTTCCGATCATGGGCATCTCGGCCGCGTTGACGCCGATGCCGTGGCCGAGATAGAAGTGCGGCAGCCACGGCCGGCTGCCACCGTTGGCCGCAATGGCGGCCCGGCCCAGATCACCGGCGGTAGCGCCGGCGCGGGCCACGCCCTCGACGGCGGTCATGATCTCCTGCCACTTGTCGAACTGCGCGCGTTGCCGCGGTGACGGGTCGCGGCCCACCAGCCACGTGCGCCCGAAGTCCGAGCAGTAGCCGTGGTAGGTGATGCTGACGTCGGTCCACAGCACGTCGCCTTCGGCCAATTCGCGCTCGGTGCTCAACAGCGGCAGGGCCAGATCGCCGTGCGTCGTCCACACCCCTGCCGCCTTGCTGGGCGGCATCACCTGCCAGATCGGTTCCAGCATGCTGGCCATGGCGCCCAACTCGAAGGCCCGCCGCAAAAAGCCGGCCGACAGGTCGATCTGGCGGACGCCGGGAGCGAGGGCCTTGTGCACGTCGACCATCGCCTCGTCGGTGATCCGAACCGCGGTGCGGATGCAGGCCAGTTCATCCGGGGTCTTGACGACCTTGGCGGCACTGACGATGGCGGACGCATCGGCGGGCGCGCCGTGGGGAAACAGCGTCGTCGCAGCGCGCGACATGGCACCGGTGAACTCGTCCACCGCGATCACGGCCCCGGCCGGTATCAGATCGGCCAGCCGGCGGGCGAAATCGGCCACGCCCTCGTCGAATTCGAGATAGACGGGCCCGTGCAGGTGGTCGGCGGGCAGCTCGGACTCGTGCGCGGCGCCCTCACGGAACGGCAGGAACAGGTGCGGCCACTCGTCGGCGGCGACCACCACCGCGACCGGCCGCTCGACGTAGGACATTCCCGCGTCGCCCAGCGGCCAACTCGTCCCGGTGGCGTAGACCACCGCGCTGTTGCCCAGCAGGATCAGCGCGTCGACGCCGCGGTCGGCCATCGCAGCCCGCAGCCGGGCTCCGGTCTCGCGGCGCATCCGCGTCAGGTCGGGTGTTTCGGGGATCGCCAGCCCGCCCGCCGGCGCGAAAGCCGTCACTACAGACCCAGGAATTTGGTCACGTTGCCGCTGACGATGCGTGCCGCGTTCTCCGGTCCGACGGCGTCGACGACGGCGGCCAGCGACTTTTCGGAATAGCCGTAGGTGCTTTCGTTGTGCGGGTAGTCGCTGGACCACATCACTTTGTCGACCCCGATCTGGTCGATCAACTGCAGACCGAGGGGGTCGACCATGAACGACGCGCTCATGTGGTTGTCCCAGTAGTAGCGCACGTCGTGCTCCAGCGGCCGGTTGAACATGTGCTGATATGACGCCACCAGGTGCTCGGCGTCTTGCAACGCCCACGGCACCCAGGAGATGCCGCCCTCGAACCAGCCCAGGCGCAGCGCCGGATGCCGGTCGAGGATGCCGCCGAAGATGTACTTGGCGAACGTTTCCCGGAATCCGTCGATGTTGATCATCATGCCGACAACGACGCTGTTGAACTCGGTCGGGCTCTTCGGGGGCGTCTCGCCGATGTGGTGGGTGATCGGAAGGCCGGCGGCTTCGATCTCGTCCCAGACCGGGGTCATGGACGTGCTCGAGTAGTCGATCGGGTTGCCGTCGTCGTCCTTGCCGGGGTTCAGCGGCAGCAGGAACGTCTTGAGCCCCAACGATTTCAGCTCTTCCAGGGTGCGCCGCGCGCCCTGCGGATCCCACCAGTTGATCAGTCCGGCGCCGTAGAAGTGGCCGTCGGAGCGCTCCTGGAGCTCCGCGATGTACTCGTTGTAGATGCGGAATGCGAGTTCGCGAAGCTTCTTGTCCGGGTAGTGAAACAGCGCCAGCACCGCGTTGGGGAAGGCCAGTTCCTTGTCGACGCCGTCCTCGTGCAGCTCCTGGATGCGGGCCTCGATGTTGGTGCTGGCGGCCCCGGGCAGGTCGTCGTACTGCATCAGCACCGCGCTGAAGTCACCCGGCAGGAATGACTGGCCCTTGCGCCCCACCTGATAGGCGCCGTCCTCGTACCAGATCCGCGGCGCCTTGTCCTTGAGCTCCTCGGGGAACCGCTCGTAGAAGATGTCGGCGGCCAGCGAGATGTGGTTGTCGGCGGAGAAAACCACGGTCCCTTCCGGCAGCCCCACGTTGCTGCCGGCGGCGTGCCCGCGGCGATCCTTCGGTGCGCCAAAGCCTCCCGGCGGATAGAGCGAAACGGTGCTTGCTTGAGTCGTCATCATTGACCCTCCATTCGGGATCGGCATTGTCGACGGTAATCGGCTTGGAAAGGAAATGAGCTCACCAGGTCACCGGCAATTCGTAGACGCCGTAGGCAAGCCGGTCGTGTTTGAACGGCACCTGCTCGAACGGGATGTCCAGTTCCAGCGACGGGACCCGGCGGAACAGCGTGCGGTAGACGATCTGCAGCTCCGCGCGGGCAAGCTGCTGCCCGACACACTGGTGCCGGCCGTAGCCGAACGCCACGTTGCGATCGGCGCCCGAGCGGTGCAGGTAAAGCCGATCCGGCTCGGTGAACACCCGCGAATCCCAGTTCGCCGGGGCCAGGTCGATGATGATGCCCTCGCCCGCACGGATGACCTCGCCGGCGATGGTGATGTCTTCGAGGGCCACGCGGCGCTGACCGTTCTGAATGATGCTGAGGTAGCGCAACAGTTCCTCGACCGCATTCGCGACGATCTTGGGGTCCTCGGCATCGCGGATGACGGCCAGCTGATCCCGATTCTGCAGCAGCGCAAGCACGCCCAACCCGATCATGTTCGCGGTGGTCTCGTGGCCGGCGATCAGCAGTCCGGTGCCCAGCTGCGCGGCCTCCTTGACGCTCAGTTCCCCGGCTTTGACCCGCTCGGCCAGGTCCGACACCGCGTCTTCGGCCGGGTTTTCCATCTTGGCCTCGACCAGCTGGGCCAGGTATTTGTGGAGGCTCATCGCGCCCTTGACGGTGTCCTCCCCCGTCGCGTAGCGCGCCAGCCCGACGTTGGCGTGGTGCTGGAACATGTCCGCGTCTTCGTACGGCACGCCCAGCAGCTGGCTGATCACCAGCGAGGGGACCGGCAGGGCCAGCGCGGTGACGAGGTCGGCGGGCCGCGGTCCGGCGAGCATCGCGTCGATGTGGTCGTCGGTGATCTGCTGGATGCTCGGCCGCAACCCTTCCACGCGCTTGAAGGTGAAGGGCTTCGACAACATCCGCCGGAAGCGGGTGTGTTCCTCGCCGTCGGCCGTGAAGACGGATCGCGGCCGCTTGTGCACGGTGGACAACATGCCCTCGTTCCAGTGCGGAAACCCCGGCGTGCGGTCGTCGACGCTGACGCGCGAATCGGAGAACAGCTCCCGCACCTGGTCGTAGCCCGTGATCAGCCACGGTGTGCTGCCGTCCCAGATCCGAACCCTGCTCAGCGGCCGGGCGTCGGCGAGCGCCATGACGTCCGGCGGCGGGGCGAAGGGGCAGCCCGCATCCCGCGCCATCGGATAGTCCGGGATCCGCGGACCCGCTTCGGTCTTCGTGCTCGTCAGTGTGTCCGACATTTCATTCCTCGATGTGGATGGCCAATGCGGGGCACGCCGCGGCGGCGCGCCGTGCTCCGTCGGCCTGGTCGGGCGTTGGATGGGGATTGAGCAAGACCACCACGCCGTCGTCGTCACGCTGGTCGAATACCCCGGGCGCGTTCATGACGCAGTTACCCGATGACGCGCAAATGTCTTGGTCGACAGTAACTTTCATCTGCCCCCCTATTCGTCCGGCGTCACGGGCGCCAGCCACAGGCCCACGATCGCGTCGATGAGGCCGGATGCCGCCGCGCGCCAAGACGATTGGTGCATGGGTGAACCCGCCGCCAACGCGCGTTCACGGTCGGCGCAGGTGTGCATCAACAGGTTGCGGGCCATGATGTTGCGTTCGAATCGCACCTCGGCCGGCAGGTTGGGCAGGCAACCGTTGATCCCGTCGACGACCTGAACCAGCGACGGAGAGCTCAGCGCGCCCTTGACGATGATGTTGTAGTAGGCCGGGTCGGTCATCGCCTGCGCCGCGAAGCGCGCGTACCAGGTGGGGTTGCCGAGCTCCTCGAGGTGGTCGGTGAGCGGGCGCACCAGGCAGGCCACCCAGGCCCGCATGTCGGCCGAGCCGCCCGATTCCAGCACCTCGGTCACCATGCGGTCGCGAAGCTGCTCGACGGGACCGCGGTGCTTTTGCTCGATGGCGCGCACCAGGTCGGCCTTGGTGCCGAAGTGATAGCCCACCGCGGCGTTGTTCCCCTGCCCCGCGGCCTCGCTGACCTGCCGGTTCGACACCGCGAACATGCCGTGCTCGGCGTACAGCCGCTCGGCCGCCACCAGGATCGCCTCCTGGGTGGAGCTCGCGCGCTCGGTGCGAACGGTCCTGTCTGCCGTGGTCATGCCGCTAGTCAACTCCGTCCTCCAGTTTAAGTCAAGCGCTTGATTTAACTTGTTGCCATCGAACGTGACGCTGCCGTCACGCTGGGGACCGAGCGTGACGGCACCGTCACGCTCGAGCCGTGCTTGTCACCCCTCCCGCTTCTTGGACCGGATCGCCTTGCCCGCCACGGTGCCCCCGTCGACCGGCAGCACGGTGCCCGTGACGTAGCGCGACCGGTCGCTGGCGAAGTAGAGCGCCGCCTCGGCGATGTCTTCGGCGGTGCCCTCGCGCTTCAGCGGCCGGTCGGCGCGCATCGTCTCGCGGATGCCCGCCTCGTACCGCTCGAGCTGCTCGGCGTCCATGTTCGTGGCCGACGTCTTCAACAGCGGCGTGGGTATGTTGCCCGGCGCGATGGCGTTCACCCGAATCTCGTAGTGCGCCAACTCGATCGCCGCGGATTTCGTGAACTGGATGACCGCCGCCTTGGACGCGCGGTAGGTCATCACCCCGCCGCCGGCCTGGATCCCGCCGATCGAGGTCATGTTGATGATCGAGCCGCCGCCGTGGGCCGCCATGTGCCGGGCGGCGTCTCGGGTGCCCGCCATCACGCCCAGGACGTTGACCGCCATGATGCGGTGAAAGTCGGCCAGATCGTCCTCGAGGAATCGGCGGTGCATGGTGCCCGAGACGCCGGCGTTGTTGACCATCACGTGCAGGCCGCCGAATTTGTCGACAGCCGCGGCCACCAGCGCCCCGACTTGCTCGGGGTCGGAGACATCGGTCCGCCGGAAGGCGGCGTCGGGGCCCAGCGCAGCGGCGAGCGCCTCACCCTTGTCGACTTCGACGTCGGCGATGACGACCCGCGCGCCCTCGGCCGCAAACTTCTCCACCGTGCCGCGCCCGATCCCCGATGCCCCGCCGGTGACGATGGCTACCTTGCCCGCCAGATCGTTGACCACACGACGAGTTAATCGGCGGTGGCAACGTTAAGTCAAGCAATTGATTTAGGGCTCCCGGCGACCTGGGCGTATATCAATTCACTTTCGACGGGCTTCGCGCGGTCGCGTCGAAGTGGAATGCTGAGTTTCACCGGTTCATCGGCTACGTCGGGAGGGCTCGATCATGAAGGTTTTGGTCATCGGCGGCACGGGACTCATCGGCTCGCAGGTTATTGCCAATCTGACCGCGTTGGGACACGAGGCGATCTCGGCCTCGCCTCGCTCGGGCGTCGACTCCGTGACCGGCGAGGGTCTCGCGGAGGCGGTGGCGGGTGTGCACACGGTGGTGGACGTGTCCAACTCGCCCTCCTTCGACGACGACCCGGTGATGCACTTCTTCACCGCGTCGACCACAAACCTTCTCGCCGCCGAGCGCGCGGCCGGCGTGCAGCACCACGTCGCCCTCTCGATCGTGGGCGCCGACCGCGCCCCGGACAGTGGCTACATGCGGGCCAAGGTTGCCCAGGAGAAGCTGATCGAGGAATCGGGTAACCCGTATTCCGTCGTGCGAGCGACGCAGTTCTTCGAATTCCTCAGTGCCATTGCCGATTCGGCAACCGACGGCGACACCGTCCGCCTGCCGGTCGGGGCGTTCCAGCCGATCGCCGCCAAAGACGTCGCCACCGCGGTCGCCGGCGCAACGATCAGCGATCCGACGAACGGCATGACCAATATCGCCGGGCCCGAAAAGCGCGGCATGGACGACTTCATCCGGACCGCCCTTGCCGCATCCGGCGATCCACGTCAGGTGGTGGGCGACCCCGAGGCCCGCTATTTCGGTACCAAACTCGACGAGCACACCATCGTTCCCCTCGACAGCGAGGACCCGACGATCTACCCCACCCACTTCAGCGACTGGGCGGCCTCTGCCGCGCCCAGCGGCGCCCAGTAGCGGGCGGGCGGGTCGATGATGCCTCGGGTCGCATTGATCACCGGAGCCAGCCGGGGGATCGGTTCGGCGACGGCGCGGGTGCTTGCCGAACGCGGGTTTCGGGTGGTGGTCAACTATCACTCCAGCGGCCCCGAGGCCGAGGAGGTGGTCGCCGGCATCACATCGTCCGGCGGCGAGGCCGTGGCGATCAAGGCCGACGTCACAGCGCCGGATGACGTCTCCGCCATGATCGACGAAACCGCGCAGCGCTGGGGCGGTGTGGACGTCCTGGTGCACAACGCGCTGATTCCGTTCGTCGTCACCTCGTTCGCCGACCTCACCTGGGAACAGCTGGGCGGCAAGGTGGACGCGGAGCTGCATGCCGCATTCATGCTGACGAAGGCCGTTGTGCCGGGGATGGTTTCGCGCGGCTATGGCCGGCTGATCTATCTCAGCACCGGGCTGTCCCGCCGTCCCCGCGAGGGGATGATCGCGCTCGGCACGGCGAAGGCGGCCCTGGACCAGTTCGTCCGATACGTCGCACTCGAGCTGGCACCGCACGGGGTCACCGCCAACCTCGTCGCACCTGCCACCGTCGGCGGGACGACGGTGACCGGCCAACTCACGCCGGATCGGGTGCGTGAGCTCGGAGAGGCCGCTCCGATGGGGCGGCTGGTGACGCCGGATGAGGTCGCCCACACCATTGCGTTCCTGGCAAGCGCGGACTCCGGTTTCACCACCGGGCACTATCTGCCGGTCAACGGCGGCATCGCGATGGACTGAACGCGACATGCACACGATCGACCTGGCCTACGTCGGGCGCGGCATACACGAGGAACTGATCGCCTACATCGCCGATCAGGAGGGCTACTTCCAAGACGAAGGGGTCCACGTCGCGGTGCGAGATGGAATCGCTTGGGAAACAGAGCGTCTGCGCTCCTGCGTGACGATCGGCCTCGGCCGGAGCTTGTTATCGCGCTTGACTCACGGCATCGAGTGGACGGTGCTGAGCGTGAACACCCACCGCCCGCTGTTCTGGTTCCTCGGCGGACCCGGGGTGTCCGCCATGGCGGAGCTTCGCGGACGCAGGCTCGCGGTACACGCGGGGCACACCGCCCCCGGGTGCTTCGCGCGGATCGTGCTGCGCCAGCACGGCCTTGACCCCGACCGCGACCTCGAGTGTGTGGCGCGGGCCCCGGGCGACTACCAGATGGATCTGCGGAGGCTGCGCGATGGCTCGATCGACGCCGCGTATGTCGGCAGCACCATGGCACCCGAGCAGGTCGCCGAGGAGGAAGGCTTCCACGTGCTGGCCTGGGTCGGAGATCACTTTCAGATCCCCACCGTCGGGGTGGCCGTGGATGCGACCCGCCTTCAGATCGACAGCCCGGCGGTGCAGGCCGTGGTGCGGGCCAACCGACGCGCGCTGCGGACGATGGCCGAACGACCCGATCTCGCCGTCGATTACGTGGCGTCGTTTCTGGACCGGCTGACGCGCGACGAGGCGCAACGCCACTACGAGCGCTACGTCGGCCCCTGCTACACCGCCGACGGCCGGGTGGACCTCGACGTCGCCCAGCGTGCGGTCGACGCCGTCGCGGCCGAACTCGGGGTGCCCTCGGCACCGGCCACCCAGATCTACCGGCACGCCCGATAACTCGGTACTTGCGTTCCAGCCGACGGCCGAGCACGGTATAAGGCGCCGGGGGCGGGTCGACGCAAGACGAGGAGCGCGCAATGCCGGTGCTGCCCACAGGCGGGGTCCCGTTCGACGGGGCCCTACTGACCAGGCGCGGCTTCATGGCCGCAAGCGTCGCCGGGGGATTGGCGCTGGCGGGCTGCGGCCAATCCAACTCCCAGGTATCGGGCGCCACAGCGCAAATGGCCGCCGCCATCGCCGCCGCCGAAAAGGCTCGGCCGCACAGCGGGCGCACCGTGACCGCCAGCCTGTCGCCCCAGCAGGCGCAGGTCGATCTCGGCGGGCCGGTGGCCCGTACCTTGGCCTACGGCAACAACATCCCCGGACCGCTGATCCGGGCCAAGGTCGGCGACGAGCTGGTCGTCACCGTCTCGAACCGGCTGGACCATCCGACCTCGGTGCATTGGCACGGCATCGCGCTGCGCAACGACATGGACGGTGCCGCGCCCGCGACCCCGAACATCGCGGCCGGCCAGGACTTCACGTACCGCTTCTCCGTGCCGAATCCGGGCACCTACTGGGGCCATCCGCACACCGGCCTGGACGCCGACATGGGTCTTTATCTCCCGGTCATTGTCGACGACCCGAGCGAGGGCGACTACGACGCCGAATGGATTGTCGTCCTTGACGATTGGACGGATGGCGTCGGGAAGAGCCCGCAGCAGCTCTACAACGAGCTCACCGGTCCGGACAAGCCGAGCCGCTCGGCGATGCCGACGACTTCGACGACATCCACGACCCCGGCCAACGCGACGACCTCGCCGACGCCGACGTCCGGGATGCCGGAGATGCCTGGCATGTCCGACAACGGCGGCACTAAGAGCGATCTGCTCGGCGGCGATGCCGGCGACATCGACTATCCCTACTACCTGATCAACGGCCGGATCCCGGCGGCGCCCACGACATTCAAAGCGAAGCCGGGGCAGCGCATCAGGATCCGATTCATCAACACGGGCTCCGACACCGCTTTTCGCGTCGCGCTGGCCGGGCATTCAATGACGGTGACCCATACCGATGGTTTTCCCGTGGTGCCCACCCAGGTCGACGCCCTGCTGATCGGCATGGCGGAACGGTACGACGTCATCGTGACCGCGGCCGACGGCGTCTTCCCGCTGGTCGCGCTGGCGGAAGGAAAGAACGACCTGGCTCGCGCGCTGCTCTCCACCGGCACCGGCAGCGCACCCGACCCCGGGTTTCAACCGGGCGAACTCGGCCAACGGGTGGGTACCATCGAAATGTTCACGGCCACAACGCCCGTCAACCTGGGGCGGCCCCAGCCCGACCTCAACCTGCCCGTCGTGCTGGGCGGCAACATGGTGCAATACAACTGGATGATCAACGGGAGGCCGTACAGCGACACCGATCCGCTGCACGTCCGCGAGGGCGAACGGCCCACCATCACGTTCGACAACCCCACCATGATGTATCACCCAATTCACCTGCACGGGCACACCTTCCAGCTGATCAACGCCGACGGCAGCCCGGGCGCCCGCAAGGACACCGTCATCGTGCTGCCCAAGCAGAAGATCCTGGCCGTGCTGGTCGCCGACAATCCGGGCCTGTGGCAGTTGCATTGTCACAACACCTACCACCAAGACGCCGGCATGCAGACGCGGCTGGACTACACGTTCTGACCGCAGGCCGTCGCGAAAAAATCCAGCAGCAACGCGTTGACCGCTCCGGGCTGCTCGATCTGCGGGCAGTGACCCGCCCGGGGAATCACCTCCGAGCGGCCGCCCTCGATCTGCTTGGCGATCTGCTCGGCCCACCCCGACGGGAGGAGCTTGTCCTCTCCCCCCTCGACGACGAGCGTCGGCACACCGATGCGATCGTAGGCGCGCGCGCTCGACGGGGCCGAAGACGGTGCGGCGTCGGGGCGACGAAATCGGGCCGCTGCCACCGCCTCCCACGCGCCGGGCGCGGTGCTCGACTCGTGCCGTCGGCGGACGTAATCCTCGTCCGCCGGGTAGCCGGGATCGTAGAACAACGCCTCCACGATGCGGCGCATCGCCGGCAGGGTCGCGTCGTACTGCTGCAGCGCGTCGAAATGCCGGTTCTGCTGGATCTCCCCGCCCCCGCAGATCGCCACCAGGCTGCGGATGGGCAACCGGGGGCGCTCGGACGTGGCGTCGGTGAGCAGGTTGATGGCGCCCATCGAGTTGCCGACGAAGTGGGCCGAGTCGATGCCCAGCAGCTCGCAGAATCGGGCGACATGGCGAATTCGCATGCCGCGGCCGTCGACGAAGTCGATGACCTTGGCCGACCGCCCGAACCCCAGCTGGTCCGGCGCCAGCACGCGGTATTGGGTGGCGAGCGCGGCGATGTTGCGTTCCCACCCGAGTTCGGCGCTGCCGCCGAACTCGCCGCCGTGCAGCAGCACTACCGGGTCGCCTTCGCCGGCCTCCAGATAGCTGGTGGCCAGCCCGTCGACCAGCGTCGTCTTGCGGTGAACCTCCATCACTTGATCGCGATCGGGTTCACCGGGGAGCCCACGGCGCCAACGACTCTCAGCGGGGGCGCGACGAGCTGGAATTCGTACACCCCGTCCGCGGCGCAGTCGGCTGCGAGCGCGCCGAGATCCCAGTACTCGCCGAACATCAGCCCCATGTCCCGCAGGCACAGCAGGTGGAGGGGGAAGGTTATCCCATCGACGCCGGATACCAGGTCTTCGACTTGGAGGTTGTCGGCCGCGACCGCCGCCACCTCGTGGTCGTGCAGCCACGAGGCGCAGCGCCAGTCCAGGCCCGAATAGCCCTCCATCTTGTTCCCGGTCTCGAGGAACTTCGTCCACCAACCGGTGCGGATCAACACGATGTCGCCCCGCCCGACCGTCACCCCTTGCGCGCGAACGACGTCGTCCAGTTCCTCCGGCGAGATCGGGTTACCGGCTTCCAGGAAGACCTCCGCCCCGCGATGGCGAACGAGGTCCAGTAAGACACCCCGCGAGGTGATGCCCTTGCCGTCAACCTTGTCGATGCCGCAGTGGAAGGCTCCCATGCTGGTCACCGAATCCGCCGGGAAGCCGTTGTAGAGCTGGTCGTC
This sequence comes from Mycobacterium terramassiliense, assembly GCF_900157385.1. GTDB lineage: Bacteria > Actinomycetota > Actinomycetes > Mycobacteriales > Mycobacteriaceae > Mycobacterium > Mycobacterium terramassiliense. The sequence continues at coordinate 1,367,302 of NZ_LT717701.1, read as the reverse complement.
GTAGTAGACGTGCGACAGCGCGTCCCATTGGCTGGCCGCCTGCAACGGCATGATGATCATGTCATCGTTGAAGCGGAACGGATTGTCGGCGGTCATGTATCCACTTAGCTGCTTGGCCAATGGATTTCGCGTCCAGTCGGGGCCATACTTGGCCAGCGTGTTCACGTCGCCGCCGTCCACGGTCATGACGTGCACTGGGTTGTGCCGAAACTCGAAGGCGCCCTGCGGGCCCGACGCACCGAAGTCCACGCCGAGTGGAAACACCTTGCCGTGGCGCACCAGGCCGGCGGCCTGGGCAACCTTGTCGGCGGTGATGAAGTTCAGCGTGCCCAGCTCGTCGTCGGCTCCCCAGCGACCCCAGTTGGAGACCTCGCGGGCGGCCCGCCGGAAATCGCCTACGCTGGCCACGGCGCCCCTTCCTCGAGCTCACGGGCGATCGCCGCGCCCACGTTTCCACCGTCGACCCACAGCACCTGGCCCGAGATATAGCTGGCCGCGCGGCTATTCAGAAACAGTAGAACCGAGGCCTGTTCGTCGGGCCCGGAAACACGCCCCAAAGGCTTGGGAATGTCGTCGAGGAACCCCTGCCCGTAGGCGGTGCGGAGCTGATCGAGGATCGGGGTTTCGGTGACCCCCGGGCCGGTGCAGTTGATCCGGATGCCCCGGGCGCCAAGCGGCACGGCATTACGCATGGTGTACAGAATGATCGCCTCTTTGGACAATTGGTAGCCGCCACCGGCCAGCGCATCGGGGTGCGCCCGACACCATTCGACACCCTGCCGCATGGTCGCGGTATGGAGCAGCGGCGCCACCGCCGGAATATGGTCACGGTATCCCGCGGCCGCGAGCGACGAGACGCTGACGATCGACGACCCCGCGGGCATCTTCTCGATCAGCGCCTCGGTGACATGCCGCAGCCCGAGGAAGTTGATGGTGACCACCAGCGGGGGGTCGCCGATCCCGGACGAGACGCCGGCCACGTTGAACAGCGCGTCGACCGGCCCGTCGATGGATGCCACCGCGCGATCGATCGACTCCGGGTCGGCGAGGTCGATCTCGTGAAACCCGTTGAGCTCGAAGGAGGGCCGGCGCTTGTCGAGGCCGATAACATACGCCCCGAGTTGGCTGAGCTGCCGCACCACGTGTTCGCCGATGCCCGACGCGCATCCGGTCACCACGGCGCGGCGGCCGTCGTAGCGCCACAGCTCCTCGAGTCGTCCCACCAATGGTCCTAAATCGAAATGTTTCCCGGTCTCACTTCCCCTGCTCTTTTTGTTCCTTGAGGCGCTGCGCCGCCTGGACGCGGCCCTCGTTGATCTCCGCCATGGCCTCGGGGATCTCGCTGGCGGTGAACTTGTCGCGGCCGGTGGGCAGCCCGCCGAACGCGTAGGTCTCATCGAATTGCGGTGCGGTCGAGACCGGCCGGCGCGCCTCGACCTTCTCCAGGACCGGCGCCAGTCGCTTGGCCTTGTCGGCCACCGCCTTCGCGTCGCGCTCGATGAACTCCGGCAGCACCTCTTTGCCCATCAGCTCGATGGATTCCATCGTGCCCTCGTGGCTACGCGGATTGAGGAGCAGGATAATCTCGTCGACGCCGCTTTCCTCGTAGCCCCGCAGGAATTCGCGCACCGTGGCCGGTGATCCGATGGCGCCGCGGCCGGGGCCGTAGGCCAGCGTCGGGTCCTTCTCGACCTCCTCCAGATACCGCTTCCACACGCCGGTCCGGCCCGGGCTGTGCATCCCGGTCAGGTAGTAGTGCATGATCCCGAAGGAGAAGAACCCGCCGCCCTGCCCGAGACGCTCGAGCGCCTGCTCGTCGGTCTTGGCGACCATCATCGACAGGTCGCCGCCGATGGCCAGGATGTTCGGGTTGATCCGCGGCGTGATGGGCACACCGCTCTCCTCGAACTCCTTGTAGTAGCCGTTGACCCGCTCGGTGAGCGGCCCCGGGCCGGTGTAGGCGAAACTGAGTGCGCCGATGCACTTTTGGGCCGCCATCTGTACGCTCGCCGGGCGCGTGCACGCGACCCAGACCGGTGGATGCGGCTTTTGCATCGGCTTGGGGATGACGTTGCGGGGCGGCATTTGGATTTGCTCGCCTTTGAATCCCGTGAACGGCTCCTCGATCATGCAGCGGATCGCGACCTCGAGGGACTCCTCCCACTGTGCGCGCTTGTCGGCGGGATCTACGTCGAATCCGCCCAATTCGCCAACCGAGGAGCCCTCGCCGGTGCCGAACTCGACCCGCCCGTTCGACAGCAGATCGATGGTGGCGATGCGTTCGGCCACCCGGGCGGGGTGATTGACCGCCGGCAACAGGTGCATGATGCCGAACCCCAGCCGGATGTTCTTGGTCCGCTGGCTGGCCGCGGCCAGGAAGATCTCCGGCGCGGTGGAATGGCAGTACTCCTCGAGGAAGTGATGCTCGGTGAGCCAGACGGTGGAGAACCCGGCCTGGTCGGCCGCCTCGACCTCGTCCAGGCAATCCTGCAGCAGGATCCGCTCGTCGTCGGGCGCCCAGGGTCGCGGCAGGGCGAATTCGTAGAACAGTGAGATCTTCATTTACTACCTCCTATGAGAACTACAGGGTCTGCTTTGCGGCGTGGGCTGCAACGTGTTTCGCTGCGACGAAGCCAAAGGTCATGGCCGGCCCGATGGTCGCCCCCGCGCCGGCGTAGCTGCGACCCATGACCGGTGCCGCGGTGTTACCCACCGCGTACAGTCCCCGCACCACCGTGTCGTCGTCGCGCAGCACCCGGGCGTACTCGTCGGTGCGCAGGCCGCCCGAGGTGCCGAGATCGCCGAGGACGATGCGGAACGCGTAATACGGCGGGCCGCCCAGCGGGTACAGGTTGGGGTTCGGCAGCGTGGGGGCGCCGTAGTAGTTGTCGTACACGCTGTCCCCGCGGTTGAAATCGTCGTCGTGGCCCTTGCGCGCCAGTTCGTTGAAGCGCGCGGCGGTCTCGGCAAGCTGCCGCGCCGGGACGCCGATCTTGGCCGCCATCTCGTCCCAGCTCGTCGCCGCCTTGACAACGCCCGACTCCAGCCACGCCCGCGGGACCTTGCGCCCGGTCGGAACCGGCGCCCCCGGGATCTTCGGTATCGGCAGATGGCCGCCGACGACGTAGCGATTCCACGACCTGTGATCGGTGACGAGCCAGCAGGGGATGTGGGTGACTCCGGACTTCTGGCCGTCGATCATGGCGTGACCGAAGTCCATGTAGGGCGCCGCCTCGTTGATGAAGCGCTTGCCCTCGCCGTTGACGATGAACTGCGCCGGCATCATCCGTTCGTTGAGCATGAACTGCATGCGGCCGTCGGGCCACTGGATCGCCGGAAACCACCAGGCCTCGTCGAGCAACTCCGTTGCGGCGCCGACTTTTTGGCCCGCGCGGATGCCGTCGCCCATCGCGGCGGGGTTGCCGAAGCTCCAGTCCTGGTCGAGCACCGGCAGTTGCTCTTTGCGCCACGCGAGGTCGTGGTCGAAACCCCCCGACGCCAGGATGACTCCGAGGCGCCCCCCGACGCTGACCGTCCTGCCCTCCCTGAGCACCAACGCGCCGGTCACCGATCCGGCGGCGTCGGTGAGCAACTCCACCATCGGCGTCTCGAGCCACAGCGGAATGCCGCGTTCTCTCATGGCCAGCCGGAGCCGGGCCGCCAGTGACTGCCCGATCGCCGCCATCCGTTCGCCGAAGACCCTGGCCCGGACCATCCGCGCAATCAGCTTGAGCAGGACGCCTTTGCCGGCCCACGACTGCCTGATCCGGTAGAACGTCCGCAATTCCTTGGGCCCCAACCAGATTCCCTTGGGGGCGAGCGCCAGAGGTTTGAGCAGCTTTTGCTCGTCGTCGCCCAGCTTTCGCAGGTCGATCGGCGGCACGTTGATGGTGCTGCCCAACTCCGAGCCGCCGGGCAGCTCCGGGTAGTAGTCGGCGTAGCCCGGCTTCCAGACGAACTCGAACCACCCCGAGAGGTTTTCGAGGAATTCCAGCATTTGTGGCGCTGACTGGACGTACTGCCGTATCCGCGCCTCGCTGACCAGTCCGTCGGTGATCTGCAGCAGGTATTTGGCGACCTCTTCGGGCGACGGGTGATAGCCCTCCCTGCGCTGCGCGGGTGCCCCGGGCACCCAGATGCCGCCTCCCGAAAGGGCGGTGGAGCCGCCGAAATATGGCGACTTCTCCACCACCAACGCGTCCAGCCCCGCGGCTTGGGCCGTCAACGCGGCCGCCATGCCCCCACCGCCGGATCCGACGATGAGTACGTCGACCACATGGTCGAAGCCGTCCGCTGTCGAGGGCGCGGCGCTCATTTCGGCACCGCCGTTCGGATGGCGAAGCCCGCGATCAGTTCGGCTGCCGGTTTGTAGTAACGGACGGTGGTCTGGTAGGCCCCGGCTGTCTGAAGCGCCGCGAAAGCCGCAACCCACGTCCTGATTTCGTGTGCCGAGGATCCGCCTTCGTAGGCGACGAACGAGTTCGACCACCCGTCGAGATCGGCGAGGTTTCCGTCGTCGATGATTTCGAGCAAGCGGTGGTCCCACGCCGGGTTCAGTGGCTGCAGGTCACTGTGGCCGCCGGCGAAGTCTTTGGCCGCTTCGATCACGGCCGCCTGCCGGGCTTGCCGCTGCTCGTGGGTCATGGGCCGGCCGTCCACAATCCGCTCGAGCACCGCTGGGGGCGCGGTCGCGAGCGTCGGCACCGGCGGGCTGTGGGAAAGCCCACCGGAGCCCAGCACCAACACCCGCTTGTCCAGGGTGGCCAGGTAGGCGCCGACGGCGGAACCCAGCGCGCGGCAGCGATGCAACGGCCCCAGTGGCACCGCGATGGCGTTGATGAAGATCGGGATCACCGGGCGCGCGGTCGCGTCGCCGAACAGCTTCTCCAGCGGCTGCACGGTGCCGTGGTCGACGTCCATGCCGGCCGACACCGCGATGTCGACGCCGGCGTCGAGGATGGCCTTCGCGCAGTCTCCCGCCAGCCCCTCCGGAACATCGAGCGGTCCGGCGTGGGTACCGTAATCGCCAACTCCGTTGGCGCGCAACCCGATACAGAATGGCGGCATCACCTTGTAGAAGAACCCGTTGTAATGGTCCGGGGAGAAGATGACGACCAGTTCGGGATCGTAATCCTCGACGAATTCTCGCGCCTGTGCGATTGCGCCTTCGATGTCGTCAAGCAGGTCCCGCGACGGCCCCGGAAGATTCAGGAGCGGGCTGTGCGACATACAGCACAGAGCCAGTGTCACTGTTCAGATCACCCCCTCCCGGTGTGAGGGCCAGGGTGTCCAGCAGTGCGGCGCTCAGCTCGGGCGCGAGCTGAGCGATGCAGGCGCCGGCGATGCACCGATCGGGCCGCAGGAACAGCACCGATTCCTGATGCGTGTCGAACCAGGATTTGACAGCGCCACCCCGATCGCCGACCACCACGACATCGGGATCGTCGTGGCCGGTCCAATGCAGCTGCGTCACGGGCCGCAGCGCAACGAAGCGCGCGCCCAGGGCTTTCCACTTCGCGAACGCCGTGTCGCCGAGTATCTTGCGCGGGTTGTTGTTCCAGCACAGCACGGCGAACCAGTCGCCCAGCACGTCGTCCAACAGCACGTCCTGCTCGGTGCGGGTATCCACCCGGGGTTGGACGAAAAGGGTGCCCACCGGGGAGTCGGCCCGGCTCGGGGAGGGGTGCACGACGGCACCCTGCTCGTAGCGGGGCATCGGCTTGAACCGCATCTCCAGCACATACCGCTTGAGGGAGGGCACAATTGACGCCGACCGCACGAGGAGGTCCCGGGCGGTGGCGATCCTGCGGTCGGTTGGCGAAATCACCCGGCCCACCATCGTGGAGAGGTCGATCATCGCCCGAGCATGCTTGCGCCGCTCGATGTCGTAGGTGTCCAACAACCGGTCCTCGGCGCTCCCGGTCACCACCGCCGCGAGCTTCCAGCCCAGGTTGGCCGCATCCCGGATCCCGCTGTTGTAACCCTGTCCCTGCCATACCGGCATCAGGTGGGCGGCGTCGCCCGCCAGCAACAGCCGGCCACTGCGGAACGCGCCGGCGATCCGCGAGTGATGGGTGTAGACGCGCCGCCGGATCACGTCGACCCGGTCGGGGTGCGGCACCATCCGCGCCAGCATGCGCGTCAGGAACGCCGGGTCTTCGGCCTGTTCATCGGTTTCGTCGGCGTGAATCATGAACTCGAAGCGGCGAATTCCGTGCGCGATCGAGATCGAGGCGTACGGCCGTTCCGGGTCGGCACCGACCTCACTGTTCGGGTGGCCCAGCGGGTCGTTGGCGATGTCGACGACCAGCCACCGCGTCGACGAAGTCGTCCCGTCGAAGGACACCCCCATCATCCGGCGGGTCATGCTGCGCCCGCCGTCGCATCCGACGACGTAGCGCGCCCGCACGCTGGCGGCATCGCACTCGGTGCCGCATTCGACGCGCACCGCGTCGTCGGTTTGTACGCACGAGGTCATCGGCCGGTTCCACCGCACCTCGACGTGGTCGAATCTGTCCAGGCCGCGCAGCAATTCGGCGTCGACGAGCGGCTGCACGAAGCCATTGCGCTTGGGCCAGCCGAAACGCGCATCGGGTGGCGCCATTTCGGCCAGCACGCGACGCTTGCCGTCGACGAAACGCAAGATCTGGTTGGGCACGGTGTGCGGCAGGATCCGGTCGACCAGCCCGATCGACTGAAAAGTGCGCAACGCCTCGTCATCCAGCCCGACCCCGCGGGGGTAGTCGATCAGGCTGTCGCGTTCGTCGATGACGAGCGTCCGGACTCCCTGCAGGCCAAGGATGTTCGCGAGGGTAAGGCCCACCGGCCCCGCGCCGACGACCACCACGTCGACGTCGGTTTCCGGTGTCTTCTGCCCCTTGGCGCCCATCACCGTCCCAGCAGGAAATCGAGATGCAGCCGGTTGAAGGTCTTGGCGTCCTCGTACTGCGGCCAGTGGCCGCAGCCGGGCATCACCTCGAAGCGCGCATGGGGGATCATCGAGGCGATGCGGCGGCCCTCGGTCACGTCGGCGGTCGGATCGTCGCTCGTCCACAGCACCAGCGTCGGGGCGATGATGGCGCCGTATTCCTCCGGCCCCAGCAGGTTGCGTGCGCGAATCTCGGGATCCTGCAACGCCATAATGTCGCGCATGGCCTCGACGAACCGCGGTTGGCGGTACACGCGTTGGCGGCTGGCGACCAGATCGTCGTAGTCCTTGGACTTGTCGGCCATCAGCCATTTGATCCGCGCCTGCACCGTCTCCCAGGTCGGGTTCTCGGCGGCGGCCATCGACAGTGTGATGATCCGCTGCATCACCACCGGATCGGCCTGGGACCCGCCGGCGGTGTTGAGGACGAGCCGGTCGACCACGTCGGGATGGTCGACCGCGGCGCGCGCGGCCACCCAGCCCCCGAGCGATTCGCCGCTCACGCAGGCGCGATCGACACCGATGGTGCGCAGCACGGCCATGAGGTGCTCGACGTAGTGGCGAACCTCGAGCGGGTGGCCGGGCTTGTCGGTGTAGCCGTGGCCGAGCATGTCGATCGACCAGGTCCAGAAATGCTCGCCGTGCGCCGCCAGGTTGCGAACGTAGGCTTCGGCGTGGCCGCCCGATCCGTGCAGCAGCACCAGCACGGGCTTGCCGGGATCGCCCGCGCGCAGATACCGAGTCCGCACTCCCCCTGCCTCGAGGTAGCCCTGCTCAAACGCAACGCCCTGTAGATCGCTCCAGACGCTCTCGAACTCCGCCACGGTTCCTCTCTGGCCTCGAACGGTGCAAATCTTTTTCTCGATTTCGGCTGAGCCGGTGTGCTAATATCGCACACTGATGTGCGATATATATAGAGCTTCGCTCTCGCGCCCAGGTCTGTCAAGGCCATGACGGGTTCTGGAGCGGGTTCTCAGACGTTGGCCCGGGGACTCACCGCGCTGCAGATGGTGGCCGATGCCCCCAGCGGATTGACCGTGCAACAGCTCGCCGACCAGATCGGTGTGCACCGCACCATCGCCTACCGATTGCTCTCGACACTCGCCCAATTCCGGCTCGTGGCCAAGGGCGAAGACGGGCGCTATCGTCCCGGGGCCGGGCTCGCAGTGTTGGGCGCGTCGTTCGACCGCAACGTGCGGCAACTCAGCCTGCCGACGCTGCGCGCGCTCGCCGACGAACTCGGCACCACCGTGTCATTGCTCATCGCCGAAGGCGACCAGCAGGTGGCGATCGCGGTGATCGTGCCCAGCCATGTCGCCTACCAACTTTCCTTTCACGAGGGCAGCCGGTATCCGCTCGACCGCGGCGCGGCCGGCATCGCCTTGCTCGCGAGCATGCCGCCGCGGCCGGGGGAACGGGAGCTCGTCGCGCGCACCCGCGAGCGTGGCTGGGTGATGACGCACGGGGAGATCGAACCGAACACCTACGGCCTGGCCGTGGCGGTCCGCCGCCAAGCGCCGTCACCGCCCACCTGCATCAACCTCATCTCGCACCGGGAAGACGTCGTGTTGCGCGGCAGGGACGCGGTCGTCAGGGCCGCAAAGCAGTTGTCCGAGCTACTGAGTTAGCCACCGAGCTGAAGGGATCGCAGTCGATGTCTTGGGACCATGAAGTCGACGTCGTCGTGCTGGGCAGCGGCGCCGCCGCACTCACGGCGGCACTGACCGCGGCGGTCGCGGGCGCCTCGGTGGAGGTCTTCGAGAAGGCCCCGACCGTCGGTGGGACCACCGCCGTGTCGGGCGGCATCGCCTGGATCCCGGCCCACAACCGTTCTCCCGACGGGGAATTGACGGTCGCGGACGCCCTGCGCTACCTGCGCGCACAGTCCCTCGGTTCGATGGACGACGCACTGGTGGAGACCTTCGTGCGCACCGGTGCGGCGATGCTCGAGTTTGTCGAGGCCCACAGCGGCGTGCGCTTCGAGATCGCGACGGGCTTCCCCGACTACCAGCCGGAGCTGCCGGGCGGGCGCCCCACCGGGGGCCGGTCGCAGAGCCCGGTTCCCTTTGACCTCACCGAGTTGGGCGAATGGGCGACGCGGATCACCTCGTTTCCGGCCGACTGGTCCAACGTCGGTTTCGACGCCGAGACCAGGGCCCGCCTGCACGCGGCGATCGACGAACGCACCGGCCACCTGTGCGTGGCCGGCACCGCCCTGATCGCGGGCCTGCTCAGGGGTCTGCTGGACGCCGGCGTGACACCGCGGGTGAACGCCCGGGCCGAAGAACTCATCGCCGAGGCCGGGGAGATCACCGGGGTACGGGTCGAACTGTCGGGCAACACCGTGAGCGTGCGGGCCCGCCGCGGCGTCATCCTCGGCACCGGCGGCTTCGAATGGGATCCCGCTCTGGCACAAGCCTTTCTGCGCGGCCCCATGCACGGCGCGGTCTCCCCGCCGTACAACACCGGCGACGGCCTGCGCATGGCGATGGCACACGGCGCGGACCTGGCCAACATGGGCGAAGCGTGGTGGGTGCCGATCGTGCAGATCCCCGGCGACACCATCGAAGGCAAGCCTCGCAGCCGCAGCGTCCGGCTGGAACGGACACGCCCACGCAGCATCATCGTCAACCGCGCCGGGAGGCGCTTCGTCAACGAGGCATGCGACTACAACTCGATGGCCGGTGCCTTCCAGTATCTGGACCCTCGCGGGGGCTACGTCAACGACCGCGCCTGGATGGTCTTCGATTCGGTTCACTTGCAGCGCTACGGATTTCTGGGCATCGAGCCTGGACAGCCCGCACCGGATTGGTTCTGCGAGTCGGCGGACCTGGCCGAGTTGGCCGCCAAGACAGGCATCGACGCCGACGGTCTGGCCCGCACCGTTGCGCAGTGGAACCGCCAGGTGGCCGCCGGCGCCGACCCCGACTTCGGGCGCGGTTCCAGCGCCTACGACGGCTACTGGGGCGACGACACCGCCACCACCCTGGCCGGGAAGACCCTCGGCCCGATCGACACCGCCCCCTTCTACGCGGTGCCCGTGTGCATCGGCTCCATGGGCACCAAAGGCGGACCGCGCACCGATCCCGACGGCCGCGTCCTGCACGTCAGCGGGGAACCGATACCGGGCCTGTTCGCCGCGGGCAACGCGATGGCCGGCGTGACCGGGCGGGCCTACGGCGGCGCCGGCGGAACGATCGGCCCGGCAATGGTTTTCGGCTACCGGGCGGGGCATGCGGCGGCGACCGGAAAGTCGGTCGATCTAGACTAGTTCCATATAGATCACCGCTTCGAGTTGGCGTTTGTCTAGTGCCCGGTCCCGTAACGCGCCCCGATGCTGGTGAGCACCACATTGACCGCAAACAGGGCGACAACGCAGAGCACCACGGTTTCGTTGACGGCGGTGCCCAGTCCCTTGGAGCCGCCGCGCACGGTCAGCCCGCGGAAGCAGCCGACCAGCCCGGCGATCAGGCCGAAGATCGCGGCCTTGACCGTGGCGATGATGACCTCGGGCAGGCCGGTGATGGTGGTCAGGGTGGCGAGATATGCCCCGCCCGACACGTTCTGCAGGTACACGCCGAACAGGTAGCCGCCCACCAGGCCGACGGTGATCACCAGGCCGTTGAGGAAGGTGGCGACCAGGGTCGCGGCGATCACCCGGGGCACCACCAGCCGGTGGATCGGGTCGATGCCGAGCACCTCCATCGCGTCGATCTCCTCGCGGATGGTGCGGGCGCCGAGGTCCGCGCAGATGGCCGTCGACCCAGCGCCCGCGACCACGAGCACCGTGACTTGAGGCCCGAGCTGAGTGACCGCGCCGATGGCGGCGCCCGCGCCGGACAGGTCGGCCGCGCCGAACTGCGCCAGCAGAACGTTGAGGGTGAAGATCAGCAAAACCGTCAGCGGGATCGACACCATGATCGTCGGCAGGAACGCCACCCGCATGATGAACCAGCACTGCAGGATGAACTCGCGCCATTGGAAAGGCCAGCGGAACAGCGCTTTCCCTGTCAGGACGCACATCCGGAAGAATCCACCCAGCGCCGCTAGTGGCCCCTGCAATTGGTCGTGTAGGTAGCCGGCTAGCGTTTCCGAGGTCGTTACCATGGGGGCTCCTAGCGCAGCGATTCGATCCGGTTCTCCATCAAGGCGGTCCACTCGGAGATATATTGCTCATCGGGTAAATCTGTTGTGGTAGCGCCGAATAGGGTGCGCGTTGCGCGCTTACCGAGCAGGGCGTTGACCGCGACCGCGCCGACGGTTGCTGCCCCCTGTGTGCTCAACCCGGGCACCCAGCCCTGTATCCATTCGGACAATTCCGTGTAGAGACCCTCGAACAAAGCGGCGTAGGCGTTGGTCAGTCGGGCCTTCGAGTGGTCCGATGGAGCTCGCGAGGCGATCTGCAGTAGCTGTGTCTCCTCGTCGAGCACAGCCAGCACATATCGACCTAGCATCGTCAGTTCACTTCGCATGTCTCCAAGGCCCGCGAAAAGAGCGCGGATGTCACGCATGGCATTGCGACGATCGAGCTGGCGGTCGATGCCAGCATCGAGTAGCGCTTCCTTTGACTTGAAATGGTGGTACAGCGCCCCCGACCCAGGCGCCAAACCCGCAGCGGCTTCGATTTGAGCGACGCTGGTCTCCTGGTAGCCCTGCTCGCTGAACAGCCGCATCCCCTCGATGACGAGCCGTTCTCGTGTGGGTAAATCGCTGACTTGCATTTCCTAAGTGTATACTTGGTCATCACAAGTTGATAGTGTGGCGAGTGGAATGCATCGCCGCTAGGAACAGAACTTATGGGCAGTCAGGATCCGGTACCTCGGGGCAGGGTCCGCCGCACCGTGCCCTTGGCCGCGTTCACCGCCCGCGCTGCCGGTGGGGCGATCGTCGCCTCGATGCGGGAAAAGACCGGTGATGTCGGCGCCGTAGCGAGTTTTCATGAACGCGCCGCAGCGCGCTACACCGAACTCCTTGGGCAATCCAAGGGTGTGCTGATGAAAGCGGGTCAGCTGTTGTCAATGCTCGACAGCAGTTCCATTGGCAGCGGCGGCTTTTCTCCGTATCAGAAGGCATTGGCTCAACTGCAAGCAGACGCGCCACCCATGGAACCCGCTTTGGCCAAAAAGGTCCTGAGTGAGGACCTAGGCCGCCACCCCAACGACCTCTTCGCCGAATTCGCCAACGAACCGATGGCAGCCGCGTCGATCGGGCAAGTCCATCGCGCGGTCCTGCATGACGGCAGAGATGTGGCGGTCAAGATTCAATACCCGGGTGTCGCCCATGCGATTCGCAGCGACCTGGCCAACGCCGAATTGCTAGCGACGTTCTTCCAAGTCGCGGCGTCAGTATCGGGTGTCGCGTTGCCGGCCAATCCACGAGATACCGCGCGCGAGATTGCGGCGCGGATCTCCGAAGAGACCGACTACCGCCAAGAAGCTGCCAATATCACAGCTTTCAACAGGATTTACCGGGGGCATCCCTTCATCCGGGTACCGGAGGTAATTGATGAGGCCTCCGGCAATCAAGTGCTGACCATGACCTTTCTCGACGGATTGGACTGGGCCGCAGCTCAATCCGCCGCCCAAGGCGTCAAAAACGCATGGGCCGAAGTGATTTGGAGATTCATCGGAGGTTCCTACCGGCATGCGAACCTCTTACACGGTGATCCTCACCCCGGAAATTACCGCTTCGGTACCGACGGCCGGGTTGGATTCGTCGACTTCGGATGCGTCACCGTCATCCCTGAGCGTCGGCGACGCTCATTCGTTGAGATGGTTCGTGCGGCAATCGACGGACGCAAGTGCGACATGCACGCCTTGATGATCAAGACGGGCTTCTTCGGCCCCGATTCCACACTGACCGCCGACGATACATACCAGTTGATGGCAGAAATAGGGTACGAATTTCTCGCGCCCCAACCAGTTGCATTTACGTCCGACTCCCTAGCCCGAGCGATCCACGGCCTGATAGATCTGCGCTCGCCTGACCATCCCGTTCGCCGCATGTCAGTCCCGGACGACTTGGCTTTCTTCTCGCGGCACAACCTCATCATGAACCCGCTATTCGCCGCGCTGGAAGCGACCATGCATGTCCGTGCTATTACCGACGACATGGACGGCATCGCCAAACCGATCACTCCGCTAGGCAAACAGCACCACGACTGGCTGCGCGAGCGCGGGCTGCCGCTCGGACTGGAACCACACGACCACCCCTAATGGGCCGCCACGCGGCGAAATCGTCGAGGTCGTGCGGTTTAATATTCTTTCATTGATAGAGATCCCGAACTTGGACGAAACATCATGCAGTACGTGTGTTCATGACGTCGCTCTTGTGGGACCAGCACACCTGCCTGCCGCTGCAGACGGACACCGACGTCGATCCGCTGACCCGCTACCGACGGCCAGCGGGGGCATTGGTGTCCGTCAATGCGGGGTATTCGCCCCACTCCTTCGACGACACGATCGCCCTGCTGCGGCATTATCGTTCGGCGGTGGATGCTCACCCACAGCTGGAGTTGGCCGACAGCCTCGACGACGTCGACGCGATCACCCGCGGCGGCCGCATTGCCGTGGTGTTCGACCTCGAGGACTCCGGTCCCCTCGATGACGATCTCCACAACCTGGCCACCCTCGCCGCGCTCGGCGTGCGGACCATGCTGCCCACCTATAACCACGCCAACCGCGCCGGCAGCGGTTGCCTGGACGCCACCGACGGCGGCCTGACCGCATGGGGCCGTTCGCTCGTCGGCGAAATGAACCGGGTGGGCGTCGTTCCCGACGGATCGCACTGCAGCGCCCGCACCGGCCTCGACATGTGCGCAATCTCCGGTGGCCCAGTTGTTTACAGCCATTCCTGCATGCGTGCGGTCTGGGATCACCCGCGCAACATCACCGACGACCAGGCCCGGGCCTGCGCCGCGACCGGCGGCGTCATCGGGATCACCGGCGTCGGCATCTTCCTGGGACCCAACACGCCAACCCTCGACGCGATGGCGCGCCACCTGGAGTACGCCGTCGAGCTCGTCGGCATCGACCACGTCGGTGTCAGCACCGACTTCTCGTTTGATTTCGCGGATTTCCGCGACGAAGTCGCGCGCAACCCGCACCTGTTCGACGACAGCTACACCCGCTGGGGACCGATTCAGTGGATGCCGCCCGAAACCTTCTTGGGCCTCGGGCAGCACCTGCGCGGTCGCGGGTGGGCCGCCCCCGACATCGAAGCCGTCCTCGCCGGGAACTTTTACCGGGTCGCCCAACACGCCTGGCCCGCCTGACCAATCAGCACCTCGCTTTCACCGCCCGGGCGCTTGCGAGGCGATACCGCGTTCACCGTTGCACCTCGCCGACGAAACGTGGCTTGGTAGGAAGTGGCTCTGGACGCGTCCCACCGGCAGGTCATGAGAATCGTGAGAACGCTGGCGGAGCCGGTTCAACCTCCGTCATCCTGAATCGATGGATGCCTATGACCGGATCGGCATTGGCTATTGCACGACGCGCCGGCCCGACCCACGAATCGCGTCCCAGATTCACGCCGCACTCTCCACGATGGGCACCGTAGTTGACGTGGGGGCTGGCGCCGGTTCCTACGAACCGGCCCAGACGGTCGCCGCTATCGAGCCCAGCATGGTGATGATCGCCCAGCGACCTGCCGTATCTGCGCCATGTGTACAGGCCATCGCGGAGGCTTTGCCGTTGCGCGACAAGTGTGTGGACGCGACGATGGCCATTTTGACCGTGCACCACTGGAGCGATGTCGCCGCTGGGATCGACCAACTACGCCGAGTGACCCGCCATCGGATTGTCATCCTGACTTGGGATCAATCGGTGACCCGCAACTTCTGGTTGCTGCGCGATTACTTGCCCGCCGCCGCGCGAATCAGCGACGAGTTGTGGGTACCGATCGACCAGCTCGTCGAGCTGTTGGGAGGCGCGCAGGTACAGACAGTGCCGGTGCCACACGATTGCACCGATGGGTTCGGCGCCGCCTACTGGCGGCGCCCAGACGCTTACCTAGATCCCACCGTCCGCGCGGGCATGTCCATGCTGGCTTATGCGGATGACGCCGCCCTCGCCGAGGGCCTAGGCCGCCTTGCGGGCGACCTGCGTTCCCGACGATGGCATCAACGATATCCCGACCTCCTTGACCAACAGCTGCTTGACGCCGGTTACCGCCTACTCATCAGCGATCAGCGGTGAGAACGTGGGCCGCATTTCCGGTGCGGAAAAGTTATGGGCCGCCGTCGAGTTGGCCAGAGGCCTAGCTGAAGGCGCTGGTGACGGCTTCCATATCGAAGTAGTCACGCCACGCGGCGATCCGGTCGTCCCGCACCTCGAAAACGCCCATCACCGGCAAGGGGACGGTTTGGCCATCCTTGCGGCGCATCACGTCGGTGCGCTCGTTCATCACCAGTGTGCCGTCGCTGATCTGCCGGTGCACGTTGAAGTCGATACCGTCGAATGCGGCGACGAACCCCGCGATGAAGTCTCTTATCGCCTCGCGGCCGCGTAACGGCTGCATCGGAATGTTGTGGTAGACAGCGTCTTCGGTGAAATATCCGGCCAGCTGGTCGGGGTCGGGGGAGGCCCACCGCGCGCAGAATTCGGTTACCAGGTCGTCGGCCGAACGTGTCATATTTTCATGCAACACAATGCAACGCGGTAGATCAAGGCCACGTGCCAGTGAAGCCAAGGCGTTGGGGCGTGAAGTCATGGCTCTGGCAGTGAAGCCAAGGCGGGGAAATCGCCCGAATCCCGCCCTCAGTTCACACGAAAAGACATAACTTCACACGACACGTCCTGGGCTGGCCGTTAAGCCGCAGCGTCACGACCGGTGTGACGTGGCGAGTCAGCCGTCGGTCGGCGGGGGCGACAACAGCTTTTCGGCCGCGGTATAGGCATCATCGTGGCCGTCGACCACCGCCTCGGCGATCCGGTCAAGATCCGGCCGCGTCCGCAGCAGCGTTTGCGCCAGCGAAAGCATCTGCGCGCGGGTCCTCGCCACCCGGCGCTCCCGGCTGTCGGTGCGGTGGTGATCGTCGATGGCAGCCACCAGATCCGCGACGCCGTCCCCTCGGGCGGCGACCAGACTCACGATCGGGGCGCCGGTTTCGGCGCGCAGATCCCGCACCGTCTGGTCGGCGCCCTCGCGGTCGGCCTTGTTGACCGCCACGATGTCGGCGACTTCCAGCACGCCGGCCTTCGCGGCCTGCACCGCGTCTCCCGCCCCCGGATTGAGGATGACGATGGTCGGGTCGGCGACGGCGGCGATCTCGATCTCCGACTGCCCCACTCCTACCGTTTCCAGCAGCACCACGTCGTAGCCGATCGCGCCCAGCAGCCGGATGGCCGCCGGAACCGCGGCGGCCAGACCCCCGACGTGACCGCGGGTGGCGACCGAGCGGATCAGGACATCAGAGTCGTTGATGTGGGCGGTCATTCGGATTCGGTCACCCAGCAGCGCGCCGCCGCTGAACGGCGACGACGGGTCCACGGCCAGCACGGCCACCCGGCTGCCGCGCTCGCGGTAGGCGCCGACCAGGGCTCCGATCGTCGTCGACTTACCCGCGCCGGGCGGTCCGGTGATGCCGATGACGCGAACCGCTGATGGTTCGAGAATCGCCAGCACCTCGTCGCGGCGGTCGCCTTCGACCAGGCTGAGCAACCGACCCGCCGCGCGCGGAGATCCGTTGCGCGCACCCGCGATCAGGTCGGCGATCGTCATTTGTGCATTATGGCGCAGCAACCTCGATGACGGTCGCCGAACCCATCCCGCCGCCGGCGCACATGGCCGCGACCCCTATGCCGCCGCCGCGGCGGCGCAACTCGTGCACCAGGGTGACCAGCATCCTGGCCCCGGTCGCCGCCACGGGGTGGCCCAGCGAGCAGCCACTGCCGCTGACGTTGACCTTGTCGGGGTCCAGGTCGAGCAGCTTGATGGTGGCCACACACATGGCCGCGAAGGCCTCGTTGACTTCGAAAAGATCCACGTCCGACACCGAAAGACCGGCGCGGGCAAGCGCTTTCGGTATGGCGTCCACCGGCGCCAGGCCGGTGATCGCGGGGTCGACGCCGACCGACGCCCAGGACCGCACGGTGGCCAGCCCGGGCAAGCCGAGCGCGTCGCTCGCGATGGTCAGCGCCGCCGCGCCGTCGTTGGCCCCACAGGCGTTGCCGGCGGTGATGGAGAAGCCCTCGATTTCCGGGTGCAGCGGCTTGAGCGCGGCGAGCTTTTCCAGGGTCGTGTCGCGCCGCGGGTGCTCGTCGACCGAGAACAACCCATGCGGCGTGGCGATGGGAACGATCTCCTCCTTGAACCGGCCCTCATCGATGGCGGCGATCGCGTTGCGGTGGGACCGCAGCGCCCAGGCATCCATCTCCTCGCGGCTCACGCCCGCCTTGATCGCGGCGTTCCAGCCCACGGTGATCGACATGTCCATGTTGGGGGCGTCGGGGCGGTCCGGGTGGGTCGGCGGGAACCAGTCGACCCACTCGCCGTCCACCTGGATGCGCGACCGCGGCGACGTCGAAGCCGAGTTCACCCCGCCGGCGATCACCAACTGATCCATTCCCGCGCGCACGCTGGCCGCGGCGCTCTGCACCGCCGCTTGACCGGCCGCGCAGTGCCGGTTGTTGGCCAAACCGGGCACGTGGGGCAGACCCGCCGTGATGGCCGCGTGGCGGGCGACGACACCGCCGCCGTAGAGGCCTTCACCCAGGATCACGTCGTCGACCTGCGTCGGGTCCAGGTCCTTGACCGCCTCGCTGAGCACGTGGTGCGCGAGGTCGAATGCGCTGGTGTCGCGCAGCGTGCCCTTGCGGGCGGTGCCGATGGGCGTGCGCAGGGCGGACACGATGACGGCTTCGGGCACGGGCTTCTCCACTTCCAGCGGGCACGGTGCGCGGCCTGGGAGCCGACCGCACGAACGGAGAATGCTATTCTCTCATTTCGAGAGTATGAGTTGCAAGTAGGCGCCCTCGGGTCGAACGCGCGCGTCACCGGCGACGGCAACGGCGCAAATTTGCGATGGTGGGTGGATGAGTCAGGGAATGGTGCCCGTTCCAGGCGGGAAGGTCTGGTTCAAGCGAGTCGGCGGCGGGCCCGGTCTCCCGCTGCTCGTCGTTCATGGCGGACCGGGTCTGCCGCACGACTACTTGAATTCGCTCGAACGGATGTCCGACGAGCGCGAGGTCGTTTTCTGGGACCAGCTCGGCTGCGGAAAGTCCAGAAGGCCCTCCGACGCTCAGCTTTGGACGATGAAGCGCGCGGTGGCCGAAATGGACGCGGTGGTGAATACCCTGGGCCTGACTCGCTTTCATGTCTTCGGTAACTCGTGGGGCGGGATGCTGGCACAGCAGTACGCGCTCGACGTGGCCTCCGGCGCCGCCAGCCTGACCCTCTCGAACACCATCGCGTCGATACCCGAATTCTCGAACATGGTGGCGCGCTTGAAATCCGAACTGGACCCGGCGACGCAATCGGCCATCGACCGCCACGAAGCCGCCGGCACGACGTACTCGGGCGAATACCAGGCCGCCATCCGGACCTGGAACGAGACCTATCTGTGCCGCGTGCGTCCGTGGCCCAGGGAACTCGAGGAAGCGTTCAGGAACATGGGGACCGATGTCTTCGAGACGATGTTCGGCCCGAGCGACTTTCACATCGTCGGGACCATCCGCGACTGGAACGTGTTCGACCGGCTCCCCGAGATCGCCCTGCCGACAATGGTTCTCGCGGGCCGGTACGACGAGTGCGTGCCGGAACACGCCTGGGAAATGCACCAGCGGATTCCCGGGTCACGGTTCGAGTTGTTCGAGTCCAGCGCGCACATGCCGTTCATCGAGGAGCCGGACAAGTTCGATTCGGTGATGCGTGACTTTCTGCGGGCACACGACTCGCGAGCGTAAGGTCACTGTGAAGAAGCGGACGAAAATGCGCAGTGGGTTACGCTCGCGGTTTGCGTAGCTCAGTTCTTGCCCTCGTTCAGCTTCGTGACAATCGTCCGGAAGTCTTCCGTCGTGAACGACTGGTGCTCGGCCGAAAGCGCATAGTCCAGGCTGGCGAGAACCGCGCGCTCCAGATGGATGTTGAGCACCCGCTTGGTGCTCTCGACGGCCTGCTGGGGCAGCTCCAAAATCTTTTTCGCGCAGGCGATCGCCTCCGCAACCGGGTCCGCCGCCACATGGTTGGCCAGCCCGAGTTCGACGGCGCGCTGCGCTTTGATTCGCGTGCCGGTCAGTGCGTACTCCTTGGCCAGCAGCAGGCTGATGTGCAGCGGCCAGGTCAGCGGTCCGCCGTCGGCGGCCACCAACCCCACCTGCACGTGCGGGTCGGCGAGGAAAGCGTCCTCGGCGATGTAGACGATGTCGCTCAACGCGACCAGGCTGCAGCCGAGCCCGACGGCCGGCCCATTGACGGCCGCCACCACTGGAATTCGGCAACGCGCCATGCCGAGCACGATCTCGCGGCCGTCCCGAATGGTCTTAGCGCGCAGATCGGCGTCGGCCGACAGCTCCTTGAGGTAGGCGAAATCGCCGCCGGCCGAAAACGCCTTGCCGGCCCCGGTGATCACCGCTGCGCGGGCCGTGGCATCGTCGGTCAAACGCTGCCACAGCCTGGCAAGTCCCACGTGGAGGTTGTCGTTGACCGCGTTCAGGTCGTCCGGCCGGTTCAGCGTGATGATCCGAAGCGCCCCGTCGGCTCGGACGTCGATTTCGGCTGGCATGTCGTACATTCAGACTCCCAATCCAAGGATTCGCGAAGCAATGATGTTCTTTTGTATCTGCGATGTCCCGCCCATCACGCTCTGCGCGCGACTGTACAAGTACGCGCTGAGCAGGTCCGGATCGCGGGTCCCTGCCACCGCCAGCGCGGCGTGCCCGACGGATTGCTCGACCCAGGTCATCAGCAGCTTGTCGAGCGATCCTTCCGGACCGTGCGAGACGCCGTCCAGCTGCTCGGACAACCGGCGCCGGACGTGATGCGTCAGCATCTCCGACTCGATCGCCGCCCACGCGAGCTCCTCGGGCACCGGACCGGCGTTACGCGCGAACAGGTTTCGGACCAGCTTTCCGTATCGGGCCGCGTAGCCGAGCGTGGAGGGTTCGCGCTCGTGACCGACGACGGTCATGGCGACCGCCCAGCCTTCACCCGGCGCACCGACCATCCGGTCCGCGGGCACCGTGGCGCCGTCGATGAACACCTGGCCGAATTCGTTGGTGACCCCGTTCATCATGCGCAACGGCCTTTGTTGCACGCCGGGCTGTTTCATGCTGAGCACGAACGCCGACAACCCACGGTGGCGCTTGGCCTCGGGATCGGTGCGCGCCAACAATAGACACCAGTCGGCGACGTCGGAGTAGCTCGTCCAAATCTTGTGCCCGCGCACCACATAGGTGTCGCCCTCGAGCGTGGCGGTGGTGGTCAGCGATGCCAGATCGGAGCCGGCGCCGGGTTCGCTGAAACCCTGGCACCACCGCTCGGTGCCGTTGATGATGCCGGGCAGGAAGCGTTTGCGCAGCTCGTCGCTCCCGTGCCGGCCGATGCCGTACACCAGATAGCCCACGCTCGGGCGTGGCGGGGCACCGGCGCGGACCAGTTCCTCGTCGACGATGACGTCATACACCGGCGCGAGCTCCCGGCCGCCGTAGTCGCGCGGCCAGGACAGGCCGAAGAAGCCGTTGTCGTAGAGGGCCCGGTGCCAGTCGGCCATGCGCTCCCAGTACTCGTCCCCGGAGCCGGAATAGTGCTTGGCGTGCAACGCAAGCCAGGCGCGCAGCCGCTCGCGGAAGGCGGCCTCGTCCGGCGAGTCACGAAAGTCCAAAGTCGATCTCCTTCAGCGTCACGGGCCAGAGTTCGGTGGATGTCAGCGCGCGGCGCAGGTAGACGTGGATCAGGCACTCCCAGGTGTTGCCGATGCCGCCGTGCACCTGCACGGCGGTCTCGCATACCGTGCGGGTGGCTCGGGCGCAATACACCTTCGCGACCTGAGCGGCCCGCATCGCTTCGGGCGGAGCGAGTTCGTCGACCGCCCACGCGGCATGGCGTAACACGCTGACCGAACCCTCGATCAGCGCAAGGCTTTCGGCGAGCAGGTGCGCGACGGCCTGATACGACCCGATCGTCTTGCCGTATTGCTCGCGGATCTTCGCGTAATCGCAGGCGACGGCGTGTGCGCCTCGCGCGATACCGACCAGGTCCGCAGACGTGGCGACCAGCGCGAGGGCCCGCCAGCGTGCGGCGGCCGCGGGCGTCACCTCGCCGACGGGCTCAGGGGATCCCGCCAGGTTCCCCTCGATGCGCGTCAAGTCGGCGCCGGTGCGGGTCGCTTCGACCTCTGCCGCCAGAACGCCGTTGCCGGAGAGCAACAGGGCGCGCCGGGCGCCGCGAGCGTCGATTGCCCGGCCGTCAACCGCGACGGTCGCCCCCGCGCCGTCGGCGCCGATGTGCCGGGCCAGGTCGTCGGCCAGCGCCGGCCCGAGGAACGGCGCGTCGAGCAGGCGCCGCCCGAACTCCTCCGCGACGATGGCCACCTCGACGCCGGAGGCGCCATCGGAACGCAGCGACCGCCACCCGGTCGCCTCAATCTGCCTGTCCAGCCGCGCGATTCGGCCCTCGTCGTCGAGGTCCTGGACCGCCCCCAGCCCGAGATCGTCGGCCAGCTTGGCGGCGGCGTCGCGCAGTTGCCGCTGTTCAGAGGTCAGACGTACATCCATAAGTCTCCTTCAATACGCGGCGCAGCACCTTGCCCGAGGGCAGGCGCGGGATATCGTCTACGAACACGACGCGGCTCGGGCGTTTGTACGAAGCTAGCCTCTCGCCGACCCGGGCGGTCAGCTCGCCCGCGTCGACGTTCCCGCGGGCTGCCACCGCCGCGATGATCGCCTCACCGTTGATCCCGTCGGGCACGCCAAACACCGCACAGTCCTTGACAGCCGGATGACCGTGCAGCACCCTCTCGATCTCGGCCGGCGCCACCTGGAAGCCGCGCACCTTGATCATCTCTTTGAGACGGTCGGTGATCCGCAGCCAACCGTCGTCGTCCAGCCAGCCGACATCCCCGGTGCGATACCAGCCGTCGCAGATGGTCTCCGCGGTGGCCTCGGCCGGCAGGTAGCCGGCCATCAGCGACAGCGACCGGCCCTGAATTTCACCCACCTCCCCCGGGCCGACTGGCCGGCCGGTCTCCAGCGAGACCACCCGCACGTCCACCCCGGGCACGGGACGCCCGACCGAGTCAAGCCGGGCTTCCTGCAACGGATTACACGCGATGACGGGCAATTCCGTGGTGCCGTAGGCGGGGACCCAACCGACTCCCGTTCGGCGGGTGACGGTCTCCGCGACGCTCGGACTGACCGGCGTCGCCCCCCACATGATGAAGCGCAGCGAGGACAGGTCGTAGGACTCGAGGTCGGGGTGCGACGCGATGGCGAGTGCGATCGGCGCGACCGCCATCTCGACGGTGATGCGGTCCTGCTCGATGTGCCGCAGCATCCGGTCGACGTCGAAGCGCCTGTGCAGCCGCATCCAGACGCCCGTTCGCAGCGCGGTGAGGATGTTGAGCAGTCCGAGTATGTGCGACGGCGGCGTGGCGACCTGGATGCGGTCCCGCCGGGTCAGCTGCAGGGCCGCGCGCCAGTGCCCGACGGCCTCGTCCAAGGCGGCGTGGGTGTGCCGCACCGCCTTCGGCAGACCGGTGGTGCCGGAACTGAACACCAGCACCGCGTCGGCCCGCGGCGGCAGCGACCCGGCCACCGGCTCCCCGGGTGGGATCGGTTCGTCGAGGTGCAACATGGGCATCAGACCGGCCAGTACCGGATGGTCGCCGACGGCGTGCGCCGGCGCGGTGAGCCCCAGCGCGTGGTCGACCTCGTCGCGCTTCCACGCCGGGCTGATGAGAACGGCCGTGGCGCCGAGCCGCCAGATCGCCAGCAGGACGGCGACGAACTCCGGCCGGTTCGACGCCATGACCGCAACCCGCTCACCGCCGGTGACGCCACGTCTTCCCAGCATCACGGCCAGGCCGGCGGCCAACGCATCGAGCTCGGGCAGGCCGAATCGACGTTCCTCGAACACGAGCGCCGCCGGCTCGCTCACGTCCAATTCCTTCCAGCAGTCCCACCGTCTCGAGAAGACCCTATCGCTCTGTGAGAATAGTATTCTCTATACTGAAGAATGCAAGTACGGGAGGGGGCGGTCATGGTGACGGTCACCACGATCATCGAGGAGACTCCACGGGTGGTAGATCCCGCATCCACGAATGCCGCCGAGGTCGGCACCGTGACGATCCACCTCGACCGGAAGAAGGTGACGGTGCCACGGGTGCCCGGCGAGACGTTGTTGGAGAGCGCGCGGCGGGCCGGCCTTGAGCCACCCTTCAGCTGCGAGGCCGGCAACTGCGGCACGTGCATGGCCCGGCTCGAGGAAGGCCACGCGAGCATGCGGGTCAACGACGCGCTCGACGAGGACGAGGTGGCCGAGGGCTACATTTTGACGTGCCAGGGCGTGCCCGACACCTCGGTCACGGTGCGCTACGAGTAGTGGTCACGGAGAGGCGGCGACAATGGCCAAGGGAATCATGCTCGTGGAAAGTGTGCCCAGTTCGCCCGATCGCGAGGACGAGTACAACACCTGGTACGACGAAATACACATACCGGAACTGCTAAAGCTCGACGGCATCGTCGCGGCGCGCCGGCTGCGCCCGGTCGACGGCAACGGGCCGTATGTCGCCATCTACGAACTCGAGGGCGAGGACCTGCAGGCCATCCTGGACAACATGATCGCCAACGCCGGCCAGTTGCACATGTCCGATGCCCTGCAACTGAATCCCGCGCCCGTCCCGCGACTGCTCGAGACCACCACCGAGTGTGGTCGCTAGCAGCCGGGCAGTGCGGCGAGCGTGGCGGCCAACCGCTCGAGTTGCCGTATACCGGAGGCGAATTCGATGCCGATCGGCAGCAACAGCGTGACATGGTCGGCGCCG
This sequence comes from Mycobacterium terramassiliense, assembly GCF_900157385.1. Classification (GTDB taxonomy): domain Bacteria; phylum Actinomycetota; class Actinomycetes; order Mycobacteriales; family Mycobacteriaceae; genus Mycobacterium; species Mycobacterium terramassiliense. The sequence goes on along the minus strand of NZ_LT717701.1, from coordinate 1,343,396 downwards.
GCGGTCAGCTGCTCGCCCACTTGAGCGACGACAGCCGCCGGGTCGATCGGGTCACCCTCCACGGACACGCCGACAACCAAGAGCTTGTCCGGTCCCAGCGTCTGCCGGGCGTGTGCCGTGAACGCGGCGGGCAACATGGCCGGCAATGCCCCATCGGCAATATCACCAGCCAGCTCAAGCATTTTCGGCCCGTTCGCGGCGATGATCCTCGGATAGGGCGCCTCGGGCGCCGGCGGCCAGGTGGGGTTGTCCATCCGATTCACGTATTCGCGCATGGTAGTCAGCGGACTACCGAATTCTTGGCCGACGCTCGCGGCCTGCTCCGGGTAGCCCACCCCCAGACCGAGCACGAAGCGGCCCGGGTAGGCCTGGGCCAGTTGGGCGGCCGCGGCGTGCATGGTCTGCGCCGGCCGCGCCCAGATGTTGGCGATGCACGTGCCGAAAGCCATACTCCCGGTGGCGGACAGCAGCGTGGCCAGTTGCACTAGCGCGTCCTTGCCAATGACCTCGTTCGTCCAGACTGCGCGGCATCCGGCGCCTTCCAGCCGGCGGGCGGCCTCACGCTGCAGATCGGCGTGCGGATTGCTGGTGAAGGAGACCGGTAGGCACGCGCCAACCGGTCCCAACGCGTTGCGCACCGCATCGATCACGGAGCTGGCCACGGCGCCGTTCATTCGCCGAAGTAATGGCCGGCATCGAGGTCTTCTAGTAAGCCGGGCCGTTCGGGCTTCCAGTCCAGCACCTTCTGTGTGAGGGCGCTCGACGTCGGGTTGTCCAGAGACGCGAACAGGCCGAGGAACCCGAAGTGGCCGGCTTGTTCGGCGGGAATGCTGACCGCCGGCACGCCCAGGTGGCGGGCGATGACGCGGGCGATGTCACGGAACGGCACCCCTTCGTCGGCAACCCCGTGCAAACGCGTTCCGGCGGGCGCCTTTTCGAGGGCCAACCGATATAGGTGCGCGGCATCGAGGGTGTGCAGACCGGGCCAGCGGTTGGAGCCGTCGCCGATGTAAGCCGATATCCGGGTGTCGCGGGCCGTCTCGATCAGATGGTGGGCGAAGCCGTGGTGATCCAGGTCGCTGTGCACCAGAGGTGATAGCCGGATGACCGAGGAACGCACCCCGCGCTCGGCCAGAGCGATGACCGCGTTCTCCGAGTCGATCCGTGGTCCTGCGGGCAAGGTGTCGTCTTCGGTCGCAAGGCGCCCCGGCGCGGCGAAGGCGAGCGAGAGGGTTCCCGAGGTGCTCACAAACGGCTTGTCGGTGCCGACGAGCGCCTCCCCCAGGGCCTGCACGGCGCGCAGATCGGTTTGGGCGGCTCCCACAAAGTCGTCGAAGTCGTGTTTGAAGGCGAGGTGGATGACGCCGTCGGCCGCCGCGGCGGCGTCCCGCAGGTCGTCGAGGTCGTCGAGATCGCCCATGTGCGGCGTGGCACCGCTGGCGGTCAGCGCCGCAGCTCCCTCATCGGAGCGGGCCAGCCCGGTGACTCGATGGCCGGCTTCGAGGAGTTCGGCGACGACGGCAGAACCGATGTGACCGGTCGCGCCGGTGACAAAGACGTGCATTGTGGAAGTCCCTTCTGTTCCCTCAGGTCGATGCCGTCAAGTCAATGACGGACCGGCGGGGCTGTCCAAGACCTCTTTCATATAACGCGATGCGATTTCCGCATCACCGCATGAAGACGGTGGTATCTGCGGACGACACGGCAAGCGGGGTGGCTACACTGGGCGCATGACGGACCGCGTATCGCCGGTCGTGGATCTCGACCTGCGGCTGGTCGGCTACTTCGTTGTGGTGGCCGAGCATCGTCACTTCGGCCGCGCGGCCGCGGCGCTGCGCGTCGCGCAGCCGTCACTGAGCCGCCAAATTCGCCGGTTGGAGCAGCAGTTGGGCGCCCGATTGTTCGACCGCACGCCGCAGGGCACCGAGCTCACCGAGGCGGGCGAGGTGTTCCTTCCCCGGGCAAGGGCGCTGCTGCGCTCGGCGGCCCAAGCCACGGCGCAGGTCCGGGCCGCCGCCCAGCCGAGCCGCATCACCATTGGCTATACGACGGGAATGATCGTCACGCCGGCGGTGCGCGAACTGCGTCGCGAGCAACCTGACGCGAATGTGCAAGTGACACACCTGGATTGGGATAAGGCGCGGGATGCGCTGCTCGATCATCGGGTGGACGCGGTGGTGACCCGGCTGCCGTTCCCCACCGACCAGCTGCACGTGACCGTCCTGTATGACGAGCCGCGTGTGCTGGCGATACCGGTCGACCATCGCCTGGCGGGCCGGGAATCGGTGACGCTCGACGACATCGCCGATGAACCGATGCCGCGGGTGCGCCACTCCGATCCGGCGTGGAGCGCCTTCTGGCGCATCGACCCTCGTCCCGACGGGCGCCGCGCGCCCGACGGGCCGGTCATCGACGCGCTCGAGGACAAGTTCGAACTGATTGCCTCCGGTCAGGCGGTGGCGATCACGGCCGGCTTTCACGGCAACAGCTTGCGGCCGGACATCACGACCGTGCCGCTGGAGGGCGTGGAGCCCAGCCATGTCGTATTGGCGACCCGCGCCGGGGACCGCAGCCGTCTGGTGGCGGCCTTCCGCAAACACGCCGAAGCGCACCTGACCCCGCCGTTGCCTGCAGGTGCGGCGGGAATTCAGCCCTCGGCCAGCTCCGGCGGCGGCCGGTAGTCGGGCTCATAGCCGAAGACACGGATCGGGCTCCCGACGAGCCGGAAATCGCCCGCCGTCACAACCACTTCCGGGGTCGCCTTGAGCGCCTCGGGCAGCGTCCTGACGGCCGCGGCCGGAACGCCGAGGGGACGCAGTCGCCGTTCCCAGCCGGCGGCGGTGTCGGTCGCCAGGATCGCCGTGACGACCGCCAGCACCTCGTCGCGGCGGGCGACCCGCTCGGCCATGGTGTCGAAACCGCCGATACCCGCCTCGGTGGCAAACGACTTCCAGAAACCGTCATGCGTGATGAACAGCGCTAGGTACCCGTCGGACGTCGGAAAGAGCTGCGCCGGAACGTAGTACGAATGCGCCCCGTTGGGCCGGCGCTGCGGCTCGACGCCGTTGTTGAGGTAGGCGGAGGCGTGGTAATTGAGCTGCGACAGCATCACGTCGCGCAGCGACACGTCCACTTGCCCGCCCGTGCCCGAGATGACCTTGGCCAGAAGGCCCAGCGCCGCACACATTCCGGTGGAATTGTCGGCCGAGGAATAGCCGGGCAGCGTCGGCGGCCCGTCCGGGTCGCCGGTCAGGGCGGCGGTGCCGACGCCGGCTTGCACCACGTAGTCGAAGGCCGGATCGTCACCGCCGTACAGGCCGAAGCCGGTGATGGCCACGCAGACGATCCGCTCGTTGTGCCGTCGCAACGCCTCGTAGGTCAGACCCAGCCGGCGGATGGCGGACGGCTTCAGGTTCACCAGCAGCGCGTGGGATTCGGCGGCCAATTCGCCCAGACGTTGCTGTCCCGCATCGGAATTCAGGTCCAAGGTGATGCTGGACTTGTTGCGGTTGAGGCTGGCGAAGTACGCGGCGCCGACGCTGCGCGAGATCTCGCCGCCGGCGGGTTCGATCTTGGTGACCTCGGCGCCGAGATCGGCGAGCAACATGGTGGCGTACGGACCCGCCAGCATGGTGCCGACCTCGAGGATGCGTATCCCCGCGAGCGGCCCGATGTGGCTCGGAGTCAACGCAATTCCGCCGCGAGGGAGGCGATCATTTCGCGGGTGCGGCGCTTGGAGGCGACCAACTCGTCCCGGTTGTCGCCGATCGGCAGCAGCCGCACCGACAGGTCGGTCACACCGGCGTCGGCGAAGCGGCGCATCCGGGCCAGGATGGCCCCCTCGTCGCCGGCCGCGCACAGGTCGCCGACGTCGCGGGCGTCGCCGCGTTCCAGCAGGCGCTGATAGTTGGGAGACACCTCGGCCTCGCCCAGGATGCGGTTGGCCCGCTGTCTGGCCTGGTCGACCTCCGCGGGCGCACACAGGCATACGGGGATGCCCGCGACGATCCGCGGTGCGGGGCGACCGGCGTCCGCGGCGGCCTTGGTGATCTTCGGCGCGATGTGGTCACCGATCGCGCGCTCGTCGGCCATCCACAACACGGTGCCGTCGGCGAGTTCGCCGGCAAGCTGCAACATCACCGGCCCCAGGGCGGCGACCAGCACCGGCATCGGAGTGTCGGCCCCGATCGCCAACGGATTGTGCACCGCGAACGAATCGTTTTCGACGTCAACCGGTCCCGGTCCGGCGATGGCGGCGTTGAGCACCTGCAGGTAGTCACGGGTGTAGGCCGCCGGCTTCTCATACGACAGGCCGAGCATGTCGCGGATGATCCAATGGTGCGACGGTCCGACGCCCAGCGCCAACCGTCCGCCGGCCACCGCATGGGTCGAGAGCGCTTGGCGGGCAAGGGCAATCGGATGCTGGGCCTGTAGCGGAACCACCGCGGTGCCGAGCTCGATGCGCGAGCTGTGCGCGGCCATCAGCGACACCATCGTCAGGCAGTCGAAGTCGTCGGGCACCTGCGGCATCCACGCGGTGTCCAGACCCGCGGACTCGGCCCATTCGATATCGGAGGCCAGCTTGCTCACCTTGCGGGTCATGTCGCCACGCTCGGCGCCGATCATCACTCCGACGCGCACGGTGTTTCCTTCTGCTCGGGGTCCGCGGTGCCGGTCAACGCCCGGATTTGGCGCACCAGGTCGTCCAGCGATGTCCCCGTGGGAAACACGGCGGCGGCTCCGGCGGACAACAGCTTGGGTACGTCGGCGTGCGGAATGGTTCCGCCGACGACGACGGCGATGTCGGCGGCATCGGCCGCCCGCAACGCCTCGATGGTGCGGGCGGTGAGCGTCAGGTGGGCGCCGGACAGGATGCTCAGGCCCACCACCGCCACGTCTTCCTGCACGGCGATCGAGGCGATGTCCTCGATGCGCTGCCGGATCCCGGTGTAGATCACCTCGAAGCCGGCATCGCGCAGGGTGCGCGCGACGATCTTGGCGCCGCGGTCGTGTCCGTCAAGGCCGGGCTTGGCCACCAGAATCCGCACCGCCATTTAGAACACCACCGGTTGCTGGAATTCGCCCCACACCCCTTTGAGCGCGGCAACCATCTCACCGACCGTGCAGTACGCGTTGGCGCAGTCGACCAGCTTGTGCATCAGGTTGTCGGTTCCTTCGGCGGCCCGGGACAGTTCCGCGAGCGTGGATTGCACTGCGCCCGAATCCCTTTCGGCCTTCACCTTGGAGAGCCGCTTCAGCTGCAGGTCGCGGCCCTCGGCGTCGAGTTCGTAGGTGACGACATCGGGCTCGGGCTCTTCGGAGACGAATCGGTTGACCCCGACGACGGCACGGGTGCCCGCCTCGATGTCCTGATGCACGCGGAAGGCCTCGTCGGCGATCAGCCCCTGCAGGTACCCGTCCTCGATCGCGCTGACCATGCCGCCGTGGCGCTCGAGGTCGTCCATGATCTCGATGATGCGGGTCTCGGTGGCGTCGGTGAGCGCCTCGACGAAGTAGGAGCCCCCCAGCGGGTCGGCGACGCTGGCGACACCGGTTTCGTAGGCCAGGATCTGCTGGGTGCGCAGCGCCAGCGTCGTGGACTCCTCGGTGGGCAGCGCGAACGGTTCGTCCCATGCCGCGGTGAACATCGACTGGACGCCGCCGAGCACCGCCGCCATCGCCTCGTAGGCCACCCGCACCAAGTTGTTCTGCGCCTGCGGGGCATACAAGGAGGCACCGCCACACACGCAGCCGAAGCGGAACATCGACGCCTTGTCCGTCGTCGCGCCGTAGCGCTCCCGCACGATCGTCGCCCAACGGCGCCGTCCCGCACGGTATTTGGCGACCTCCTCGAAGAAGTCGCCGTGGGTATAGAAGAAGAACGAGATCTGTGGGGCGAATTGGTCGATGGTCATCCGCCCGCGTTGGACGACGGTGTCGCAATAGGTGACGCCGTCGGCCAGGGTGAACGCCATCTCCTGCACGGCGTTGGCGCCGGCGTCGCGGAAGTGCGCCCCGGCCACGGAGATGGCGTTGAACCTGGGGACCTCGGCCGCGCAGAACTCGATGGTGTCGGCGATCAGCCGCAGCGACGGTTCGGGGGGCCAGATCCAGGTCCCGCGCGAGGCGTACTCCTTGAGGATGTCGTTCTGGATGGTCCCGGTGAGCTTGGCCCGCGGGATGCCCTTTCGCTCGGCGGCGGCCACATAGAAGGCCAGCAGGATCGCGGCGGTGCCGTTGATCGTCATGCTCGTGCTGAGCTTGTCCAGTGGGATGCCGTCGAACAGGATCTCGAAGTCGGCCAACGTGTCCACCGCGACGCCGACCCGGCCGACCTCCTCGCCGAACTCGGGATCGTCGGAGTCATACCCGCATTGGGTGGGCAGGTCGAGCGCCACCGACAGGCCCGTCCCGCCCTGGTCCAGCAGGTATCGGTAGCGGCGGTTGGATTCCTCGGCGGTGCCGAAACCGGAGTACTGCCGGAAGGTCCACAGCTTGCCGCGATAACCCGATGCGAAGTTGCCCCGGGTGAAGGGAAACTCCCCGGGCGGCGGCGGTTCCGCGGTCCTGTCCGCCGGCCCGTACACGGGCCGCAGCGGGATGCCGGACGGTGTCTGAGCAGCGTTATCCATCGATGAATAACGTACTTGCAAAAAAAGAGAATGCCAATACCGTAGCGTTGACCTGGGACGTTGCGTTTCTCACTACGCCCGGCAGAGGATTTCGCCGTGCGGGATCGACAGCCAGCCGTCCGGCGCCGCGGCCCAGGAGCGCCATGCGGCCGCGATGTCGTCGAGCTGCGCGGGGGTGGCCAGGCCCGAGGCGATCAGCTCGCGACCGACGCTGGAGTGCAGGATCCGGTCGGCCCACATCCCGCCCCACCACTCGCGGGTTTCGGGCGTCGCGTAGCACCAGACGCTGCCCGTCGGCGTGACGTCGTCGAAGCCGGCCGCCAGCGCCCACGACAGCAGCCGCCGGCCCGCATCCGGTTCGCCGCCGTTGGCGCGGTGCGCCTTGCCGTAGAGGTCGAGCCACAAATCCAGCCCGGGGATCAGCGGAAACCAGATGAAGCCGGCGTAGTCGGCGTCGCGCGCCGCGACGATGCCGCCCGGCCGGCACACGCGGCGCATCTCCCGCAGCGCCTGCACCGGATCGGCGACGTGCTGCAGCACCTGGTGGGCGTGGACGACGTCGAACGCGTCGTCGGGGAAATCGAGCCGGTGCACGTCCGCGGTGGCGAACGTGACGTTGGGCAGGTTGCGCCGCTCGATCTCGGCGCGGGCCACCTCGAGGACATCGGCGGACTGGTCGACGGCCAGCACCGTTCCGGGCGCCACCCGCTCGGCGAGGTCGGCGGTGATCGTGCCGGGGCCACAGCCGATGTCGAGCACCGACGAACCCGGCTTCAGGTGGGGCAGCAGATAGGCCGCGGAGTCCTCTGCGGTGCGCCGCTGGTGGCTGCGTAGCACCGACTCGTGATGTCCGTGCGTGTACTTGGCCGGCCCTGCATTCATGGCGTGAAGCCTACCGCCAGATTCATGATATGAAACATATATCTCGCATTGCGAGACGACTCAGTCCACCGGGACGTTGAGGATCGGGCGGTCGACACCGGCACCCGGGCCGTCGAAGTGCCACCACTCCCCGGAGTACGGCGCCAGCCCGCCGTATTTCATGGCGTCCCGCAGCCGGGCGCGGTTCGCCTGGGCTTCGGCGCTGACGCCCTGGGTGGCGTATGCCGTTGCGCGCGAGGAGAAATCGTCGAAGTCGGTGCCCATGTCGGCCAGGCACAGGCCGTCGGCGTGGCGCTCCGCCGGGCACTGGTCCTGCACGCTGGTGAACGTCACGTCCACCGAACGCCCGGACTCATGGCTGTGCGCGTACTGACCGGGGCGGGCCACCCAGGCGGGGTTCGGGACCGCGTTGAACAACTCGACCTGGACGTCGTGCGGCCGGTAGCAGTCCCAGAACACCAGCACGTGACCCTGTGCGCGCAGCGCGGTCGCGGCCGCCGCCAGCCCCGGGCCCATGGATTGATGCACCAGGCATCGGGCGTCGGACGGGTACAGCTGCGTGTGGGTGAAATTGTTCGTCGTCGCGTAGCGCAGGTCGATGATCGCGTCGGGCACCACCGTGCGCACGTCGATGAATCCAGCCGCGCGCGCCGCGTCGCTGACGGGCGGCACGTCGGGCCCGGCCTGCGCGGTGGCGGCACCGCCGAGCGTGAGCAGTTCGGCGGCCGCCACGAGCGAAAGCCACCGCCACGACCGGAACATGGGAGCAATTGTCGCCGCCCGCCGGGTCGGATCCCGGTCAATTCGGGGCGATGTCGCCATCGACGTAGCGCTGCAGGTTGGGCCCCAGCGCCGCGACCACCTCGTCGTCGGACATCGACGCGATCGGCTCGATCTTCCAGACGTAACGCAACAACGCGAAGCCGATCAACTGGCTGGAGATCAGGCCGCTGCGACGCAGCCGCTCGTCCTCGTCATCGCCCAGCGTGGATTCACCGATCAACCCGCGCTCGACGATCAGCCGCAGCTTGTCGCGGGTTGTCGTCTCATGGGCCGCGGTCAGCACCACCGCGCGCAGCACGGACCCCACGTCCTCGTCCGCCCAAATCTCCAGGACGTTGCGGATCAGTCGCTCGCCCAGTTCCGCCTTGGGCGTGGCCCATGTCTGGGTGACCGAATCGAGCCATTTCTGCGGCGGCGTGGTGGCGGCGTCGAGCAGGCCTTCCTTGGAGCCGAAGTAGTGGTAGATCAACGCCGGGTCGACTTCGGCGGAGCGGGCGACGGCCCGAATCGCGGTGCCGGCCCAGCCGTGTTCGGCGAATTCGTCGCGCGCCGCCGACAGGATGCGCGCCGCCAGCACGCCCCGCTCGTCGCGCGGCCCCGGGTGCTTCGGCATCGTTTCACCATAGCGTGAAATTTCATCTTGCGTTGAGACTAGTCTCAACGTAGCGTGAAACTATGGCAAGAACCACCCCGGCGCTCAACGGCCCGCAGACCACCGGCCGGCAATACCGCAACCTCAGCGAGCCCCAATGCGCGAAGCGCAGCGACATCAACACCGCCATCGCCATGCGCGACGGCACACGGCTTTTGGCCGACATCCATCGGCCCGACGCCGACGGCCGGTTCCCGGCGCTGCTGGCCGCCTCCCCCTACCCGCGACAGCTGCAGGACCTGGGCGCCCCCGCCGGATTCGTCGAGGCGGGCGTCACCGACTTCTGGGTGCCGCGGGGCTACGCGCACGTCATCGCCAACCTGCGCGGCACCTGCGGCTCGGGCGGCACCTTCACTTTGTTCGACGCTCAGGAACGCCGCGACGTGTACGACCTCGTCGAGTGGGTCGCGGCGCAACCCTGGTGCGACGGCAACGTCGGCATGATCGGCATCAGCTACTTCGCGATGACCCAGCTCGAAGCGGCCGTCGAGCGCCCGCCCCACCTCAAGGCGATCTTCCCGCTGGCCGTGACGGCGGACCTGTACGACGGCGCGAACCACCACGGCTTGCTGAGTTCGTCTTTCGTGACGCCGTTCCTGGCCATGACGGGACTGACCTCCGAGCGCAGCGACAGGCTGTGGCGCAGCAAGCCCGTCGGCCTGGCCCGCCGGGTGCTGAAAAGCCCACGCGTGCATAAGAAGTTCGAAACCGCCAACGGCGAGGCGGCGGTGACCATGCTGCGCCACGTGCTCAGGCTGCCGCACAACCCGCACCCGTGGGACGAACTCTGGCAGGAGGCGGCCGTCAAGCATCCGACCCGCGACGAATGGTGGGAGGCGCGAAACCTGTTGCCGCTGCTGAAGGAAATCGACATTCCCGTTTACCTCGGTTGCGACTGGGAGAACGTGCCGCTGCACCTCCCCTCGACGTTCGCCACGTGGAAAGGGTTGTCCGACAACGCCTGCGTGCGGATGGGCATGCTGGGCAAGTTCGGGCTGACGTGGCCCTGGGAAAGCATGCATACCGAGGCGCTGGCCTGGTACGACCATTGGCTCAAGGGCCGCGACACCGGCATCACCGAGGGGCCAGCGATCCGGTATTTCCTGCCCGGCGCCGACGAGTGGCGCACCGCCGAATCGTGGCCGCCATCGGGGGCCCCGCATCGCGAACTCGCCCTGCGCGCCGACGGCACCCTGGGCGAGGACGAGGGCGAGCCGGGCGGTCGCGAATTCATGGTCCTTGGCTCGGGCCTGGGTCGCGTCAAACCCAGCAAGATCGACCCGCCGTCGGCACTGACCTGGACCGGCGCACCGCTCGCCGAGGACCTCGACGTCGTCGGCGACATCGAACTACGGCTGGTCGCTTCGGCGACCGCGCTCGACACCGCGTGGATGGCGACGCTGCAGGACGTGGCGCCCGACGGCACCACCACCGATGTGACCGCCGGCTGGTTGCGCGCCAGCCTGCGCGAGGTCGACGAGGCGGCCAGCCGGCCCGGTGCGCCGGTCTTGCCGTGCCGCAACGCGCGGGGCCTGCCGCTGGGCGAGGATGTCGCGTATCGAATCCCCTTAGTCCCCAACGCTCGACGGTTCGGGGTCGGCCACCGCATCCGCCTGATACTCACCAGCGACGACCAGGACCCGCCGGCCCCGGCGATCATGTCTTTCCGGCACGCCGGCGTCGGGACCAGCAGCCTCAACACGGTTCGCTCGTCGTCGCGGCTGCTGATCCCGGTGCTCGGCTAGCCAGTGAAAGGCCTTGCGGCCGAAGACTTGCCCGACGAACGTCTGGCCTGAACGCCCGCCCCGCCCCCCGGCCCCCTTTATGCTGGCGTGGGAGGGAGGGACCGATGACGTACGTGCTCGCTCAGCCGCAGGTGATGGCGAGAGCGGCCGCGGATGTAGCGGCGATTGGTTCGACGATCCATGAGGCCGCGGCGGCCGCGGCGGGCAGAACAACCGCAGTGGCGGCGGCAGCCGCCGACGAAATATCCGCCGCGGTGGCCAGACTGTTCAACGCGTACGGCCAGGAGTGGGGAACGCTGATCGGGCGGGCGGCGGCGGTCCACGGTGAGCTCGCCCGGGCGCTGGGGGCGGCGGGTGACGCCTACGCCGACACCGAGGCCGCCGGCCGGGCCGCGCTCGCCGCGACCAGCGGCTCCACTGCCGGCGTGGGCGGCGGCGCCGGGGCGCTGCCCGCGATGACGAATGCGGCGCTGGGGGACCCGGTCGTCACTTTCGTCTTGGGTGGCAGCGGAACACCGATACCTCCGCAAGACTTCGTGACCAACGTTGTCACCAAGTACGTCATGCCCAATTTCCCCGTTGGCCTCGTCCAAGCCCTCTCCATGCCGGCCGGAGAATATCCGGATAGCGGCATCAAAGACCTGATGCAAAACATATCGATAGCCCGCGGCGTCACGACCCTGAATAACGCGATCCAACAGCAACTTGCCGCCGGAAACACCGTCAACGTACTGGGCTACTCGCAGGGCGCCAACATCGCCGCGCTCGAAATGCGGTTATTGGATCCCGGCGGCACGCCGAGCAATCTACCGATAAATTTTGTGCTGCTTGGCAATTCGATGAACCCCAACGGGGGCTGGGACGCGCGGTTCCCGGGTCTTAACTTGCCGACGCTGGGCTTTTCGACCCTCGGCCCGATGCCGACCAACGACTTCGTCACCAAGGTTTACACCCTGGAATACGACGGCTGGGCCGACTTCCCGCGATACCCGATCGACATCTTCTCCGACTTGAATGCCCTGGCGGGCATGGTGACGGTGCACACGGGCTATGACACCCTGACGTCGACTCAGGTCAATTCGGCGATTGTGCTGCCGACACAGGGCCCCACCCAGACCACCTTCTACATGATTCCCAACCAGAACCTGCCGCTGCTGGATCCGGTGCGGCTCATCCCCTACGTCGGGAACCCGATCGCGGATTTGGTGCAACCGGTTTTGACGCCTGTCGTCAATTGGGGCTACGGCGACCCGAATTTCGGCTGGTCCACCGGACCGGCCAATGTGACCACCCCCTTCGGATTCTTGCCGCCGCGCAGCGACACCACCGCCCTAGGGCCCGCCCTGATCAGTGGGATCCACCAGGGAATCGGCGCCGCGATCGGCGACTTCCGCGCCGAGGGACCACCGCAGCTGCCGTCGCTGCAGGACATGGCGCAGGCGCTTGCGTCAGGTGCGCCGGGGTCCGGCACACCGGCCCTGCCCGCCGGGCCGCCCACGATCACCGACCTTCTCTCGGGCCTGGAGGCGGCGAACACCCAGATCGTCGGCGCCGGGACGACGGCATTCTCGACCGCCTACTCGACGCTGCTTCCGACGGCAGACATCGCGACGGCCGCCCTCGCCTCCCTGCCGTCGTATGACGTCAACCTGTTCCTGAACGGGATCGCGCAAATGGTCAACGGCCAGCCCCTCGACGGGCTCATCAACGCGTTTGGCAACCCGGTCGCCGCCGACGTCGGATTGCTGCCGATGCTGGGCGGTTTGGAAGTCGCGGTCCTCGGGGAGGCGGGTTACTCGATCCTGACCGGCACGCCGTACGGGAGCTTCTGATCCTTCCCGCAGTGGCCACGGGCGGATGCATGAACGGACGACAAGCTGCCGCTCGCGACGGCAGCGGGGGCTCACTTGAACCAGTCAGAGCTTCTGCCGCGTGAACGATTCACGGGGTGCGTCGTCATCTCTGTAACGACGGAACGGCCTTGCCCCCGAGGAGATTCCTGTGCGGCCGCCACCAGAATGTCGAGTGAGTGCGCGATCCCGGACGCGAGATCGTCGACCGCCGGTACGTTGTCGGGGCACGCGCACACGCTCACATCCAGATCTTCGCCGCGGGAGGTCATCGCGATGTTCAACCCACTTTCCTCGGCCAGTGGTGCCACGGTGTGCATGCCGATGACCTTGGCGCCGGCACAGTACGCCGGCACCGGCTCGATGGCAGTCGAGGAGACACTGCCATGACAGATCGGCTCGAGCTGACGCCGCAGGCCTGATCGAGCGTAGAGCTGCGCACCCACGTGAGCTACCGCCGGCGGGATGAGCGAGGCCATCGTCTCCGAATCAATTGCGGGACTATTTTCGTTGCTGCGGCTCCGGATTGCGTTCAGCCGTTCGGTGGCGGTGTGGAGATTGGCCAGGACCTGCACAGGGTCGTCTAGGTGTACCGGGATGCGGAGTCGCCCCACCGTCAACGCCCTGCCCATCCGGGGGGATTCCGTGGCCGGCAACTCGAACGGCATCCGCATTAACAGCGGACCGTCGGGCACCGTGTCGTGTCGTTGCAGCCAGGCGCGCAAAGACAGCGCGCACGCGGCGAGAACGACGTTGGTGATGCTGCCCCCGAACGCATCGCTCACCGTCTTCACGTCCGCCAACGGAATGGAGGCAAATGCCACCGCGCGCCGTTTGGTCAGCGGCGCGTTGAACACCGTGCGTGGCACCGGCCCACTCATCGACGACGTCGACGGGGTCGTCGGTCGACGTTGGCGCGCGCGGAGCAGCCGGCTGCTGGCGGCCTGCAGCACACCCGACACGGTGTCGGCGATCAGCCACATGCCGGTGACGTGGTTCTCGACCAGCTCGGTCACCACGTCGGCAATCAGTTCGCGGCCGGTGGGAGCCGAGCCGAGGCTCGGCTCGGTCGGCAGATTCTTGGCAGGGTCGGCATGGGGCCCGGCAGTCAGTAGCCGCGGCCACAAGGACGCCGCCCCTGCGGCCCCGTCATTCAGTGCGGGCGACATCTTCACCGCCAGTGCCCAACGGCGGCCCGCCAGACCGTTGATGCTCCACGCCTCCCACAGGTGATTCTGCCGATCGTTTCGCCCGGTGCTCAGCTGGGCGATGAGATCGGCCAACTCGCGCCGACCGCCGGGCGCGCGCACCGTTGCGCAATGAATCTGCGGGGAGGGGTCATAGTCCTCGATCTCGGCCCACACCGGCTGCCCAATCCCCAGCGGCTTGGCCACCAGTCGGCTGCGGAAGCGCGCCATCTGCGGCAGCGACGCGGCCACCAGTTCGCGTAGCCGTTGGTGGCTGAGCTGATCGGACGCGTCGATGATGACCAGAGCGACCGTGTGGGCGGGCATCCTCGAGCTCTGCGTGTGCAGCGACAGCGCATCCATCCCCGACAGTCGCGTGACCATTAGCGCACCATCTCCTTGACCGCGACAACGGCCAGCTCACTTCAATCGGCGGCGACCAAGGGCGATCGCGACCGCGACGCCGCCGATGGGTCGCACCCCGCTCCGGTCGGGTGGGTCTGGACAGCGACGGTCAGCCGGCGCCGCAGCCACGAGTCCCGGCCCTCGGAGAGCCGTGCTGCGTCTGTACACACAGTGCTTAATCGACGGCGGCCGGCCTGGTGCTGACTGCTTAACACCACAGTTGCGCACCAACGGCCATCTGGCGGCAGACCATTTCGAACGCAACCTGCTCGATCCGCCACTGCCATCCACCGTAGGCGAAACCGGGCGAAGAGAGAAGATTCGAATGCGAGCCGCGGCGGGACTGGCAGGCGACACGCCCGTCCGCGACGGCTCCGTCGCTCGCCTGGCGGATCCGCACCGTTTGGCGCATCATCACGCTATGAGACGCGAAGTGGGCGCCGAGATCGAAGTCGAAATCACCGCTCCCACGACGCTGGAATTTCAGATTGCGGTGGCCCCGCATCCGGGCACCGAGGTCTTCGAATCGCTGCGCTTTGTCTGGAACGGAGAGCCCATCCGGCCGTCGGAGATCAGCGGCGTGCATGGCAACCGCATCCACAAGTTCGAAGCCGGGGTGGGCACACTGAAGGCCGACTATGCGGCGACGATCGTCGGTCAAACCGATCCCGCACCGGTGACGGAGTACGACCTGTCGATGTATCTGCGACCCAGCCGCTACGCCGAGGCCGATAAGTTCTACGGTTTCGCCGCAACCGAATTCGGCACTTACGGTGATTCGGCGACGCTGCTGGAGAATGTGAGCTCATGGGTGGGCACCAGGCTGAACTATGTGCCCGGCTCAAGCGATCCAATCGACGGGGCGGTGGACACCTTGCTCTCCGGCGAAGGTGTCTGTCGCGACTATGCGCACCTGGTGGTGGCCCTGCTGCGGGCCGTTAACGTCCCCGCCCGCCTGGTGTCGGTGTATGCGCCGGGCCTGTACCCGATGGACTTCCACGCGGTGGCCGAGGCTTTTGTCGACGGGCAATGGCGGGTGGTCGATGCGACACTGTTAGCGCCGCGACAGACCCTGGTTCGCATAGCCACCGGTCGTGACGCCTCCGACACCGCGTTCCTCGACAATCACAAAGGCGCGATCACGCTGAATCAACTGGTCGTCACCGCCGTCCTGGACGGCGACTTGCCGGTGGACTCGATCGACCACCTGGTATCCATCCGCTGAGCCCGCCCGATCGGGCCGAAGCGGCAACCACCATGCGGCCGGTAGCCCTGCACCGCGCGTGTAGTGTGGAAGACATTGGCGATACCCCGTGCCTGACTATTCAATGCCATGTCGTCGCCGATTCGATTGATTTGACCGGTCTCGCGGTCAAGACAGGAGCGTCGCTATGACGCCGAAAGATGACCACATGGACGCCGGGAACCGGCATACCCCGCCGGCGCACACACCGCGCCTGAGGCTGAAAGCCAAAGCGCCCCAGAGCGGATACGTCGACGGTGCATGGTGGCCGCACAGTGACGACCTCACGGCGGAGCTGCCAGACCTGCTGTCGGTGCTGTCGGTCCGGCTGGGGCGGATCGCCCGCGTGCTCTACAACATGAACGACTGGGCAACGGCACCAGCAAAATTCGCGACGGGCGGGCGAACGGTACGACTCGACGGGTATCACCGACAGCCGGTGAACACCGTCGAAGTCCTCGGGCTCAACCGCAGCAAGATCGTCCTATTGGTTGTTTCCCCGCATGCCGACCCCGAGCAGGCGCACGCCATCATGATGACAGCGGCCGGGCCAAGCAACGCCGCGACCGTCGACAGTCTGCTCACGACCGACGCAGAAGAAACAGAAACCCGCGTCTAGGCCGGCGGCCTCAAAAGCACCGGGAATCAACGGATCCCGTTGCTCCTCGGCTTCGCGGTAGGCCCCACGGCAGCGGCGGGATGTCCTCAGTCATCCCCGCCCTGAGGTGTTGCTGCGACATCCTTTCGCCGCGAGGGGCGCACTTCAAACATTCGCTCGCCCCGGGCCATGCGGATAATGCACTCGGCTGTCTGGAAGGCGCGGGAATCGCGATGCGCCGCGTATACGGGAAGGCCGGCGGCCTGGCGCAAGACCATCACCGCAAGGGCCGTGCCGGTTCGGTGCGGAACGATCAGAAGTTTCGCCCGCGCCTCGCGGCCGCCGACCGTCATGATGTGTGGGCGTATCCCCTGCCACCAGCCCCAACTCAGGTCCGGCTGGCGCTGCAACGACGACCAGTTGACGTCGATGTCGATGATCTGGCCTAAACGGGCATCCAGAACGGCGACCAATTCGGTCAGCTCGCGTGAGATCACGCCTGTACGGGGCCACCACGCTCCATCGATCTTGTTCCCGAGCCGGGACGCCAGAGTGAGCCGCACCGGGCTCGCATGGCGTTGCGGCCCCGCCGCATCGATCACGCCTGCGGTTCGCTCCCCCACCGACGTCGCGCCGTCGTACCCGTGCTTCCCGGGATCTGCGCCGAGGTCGGTTGCCGGATTCTGTTGTGACGCAATGCCACCGATCGACGGTTCCGCGCGTTTCATGGGAACGACCCTTCGCAGTTCGAAGCGATCAACCCGGACAGCGGGCCGACGGAGGAATTGCATTGCCCGTGATCTCGACGGGGGATGACGTTCGAGGCCAGCGCCGACAACGAAACAGCTCTACAGCGACGTTACGCCACCACCCCTTCTGGTGCGGACACGTGGGTATGGTGGGCGCGAATCCCGGGCCGCACCCAACCGGTTGTCGACCGGCAAGGGACGCCGATTCATGGCGATTCATCGACCGTCTCGGGATCGGTCGGGGTTATGGTCACAGTGTCGTGGGTTTGTCGAGTACCGCCCCCTTGGGTAGCCGTCTGCGATAGCAAATGAGTCGACGGGAGCGTCGCGGTGGCGCACATTTCTTCGGATGACCCGAGCGCTGCCCGATTAGCCCTATGCGAACGCGACCTCACCCACGCTGCCGTAGATGGCGCTTGGTGGCCGAAAAGCCTGGATCTGAGGGCAGAGCTACCCGACTTGCTGGCCGTATTCGGTTGCTGGATTGGCGCTGTGCACCGCGTCGTTTATGACCCCAGCGTGTGGTTGCCCGCCCCGACACGACTTATCCGGCACAGTGAAATGGTCTCGCTGAACCCATACCGGCTGGTCTTCAGCGACACCATCTATCTAGTCGGAACGCACTCGCGCGACGCGGTGTTGTTCGTGCTTGCGCCGTCGAGCTCGGGCGACGAGGCGCGCCGCCTTCTCCACGAGGTCTCGACGTCAGCCCTACCGAGGAATGCTCGGGCGTTGCGGCGACTAACCCGCCAAGATGACTCGGAGAGCGAGCCGTCGGCGGAATCGTGGCTTGGATAGTGGTTTTCGGACGTGCTTAAGACGGATCGGCCGTTCGTGTGACTCGCGGCAACCACCGCCGTCGCGGCCATGGCTTCTGCGACAACGCGGGTTTCTTCCGCGGCGACGGCCGACCGGCGCCGGCCTGCGGGGCGTACACTTGCCGAACCGGGACCGACACAGGCCCCCATTTCAAAGGGCCGCGATGTCTGATAAATCTCCCAAGCAAACCATGACCAAGAAATCCGGCAAGTCCCTGAAAGAGAAACGGGCCGTCAAGCGCGCCAAGGCCGACCACAGGTCACAGGTCGAGACCTTGCTGCCCACCAAGCACCGCTGACGGGTCGGCCCGTCGAAGTAGGGTATCAGCGTTCTCAGTCGCGGTGTTATCGAATCCGGGGCTCAATACCCGGACACCCACGCGGCGGCTGGATTCCGTCGACTTCTCCTGGCGCACAGGGGATTTGCGAAGGTTCGCGGACGAGCACGTGTGCGACGGTGGGGGATAACATCACTGCGGCGGCGGCCGCGAACCGCGGCGTTCAGCAATTTCCTGAACGCGCCTGCGGTATCGTTGAGCGCGGTTGATTGCGCAGCCACCCCGGAAGCGTCCGGTGGCGATCGGTAAGGTCCCCGCCGGCACGCGTCTGTCCATCCGGTTCATCCGACGGTCACAGGGTTTGCTTGCAACTGCCCCTGACGGAGTCCGGTGCTCAGAACTTTGATCGCTGCACCCGTCGGCGACAACGGCGCGCCTCGCCGGCTGATGGCCCGCGGGCGTCTTCCGCCCGCGCGCCTGACATGCTCTGGCTTCGGGCGGACCGGGGAACCATTCGGGATGAGCGCAACGCCGGCGCGCTGGGCCGCCGCGTCCCTGATTGGTTCGATCTCCGCCTGGAGCGCACTCCCGCCGCCTCGACATCGGCAAACGATCGTGGCCCAGCGGTCTCACTGCAGCCATGGCGAACCCACCTTGGCGCACCGGCTTGAGTCGCGCGGTCGGTCCGCAGCGCACCACCTCGCCGCACGGTGCGAGGCCGACCCCGGCGCCGCCACACCGCCGCCGCCGCCGCCGAAGGAATGGTCTTGAGTAAATTCACCGAAACGATGTACGGCACCGCCCAATCCGGTTCGAACGGGTTGGTCACCGGGGAGCCTAACGGTGCGGTCCGGCATTCCTGGAGCGAAGTGCACGAGCGGGCCCGTCGGATCGCGGGCGGACTGGCCACGGCCGGCGTGGGGCCCGGTGACGCCGTTCCCGTGCTGGCGGGCGCCCCGGCTGAGATTGCACCGGCCGCGCAGGGCATCTGGATGCGCGGCGCCAGCCTCACCATGCTCCACCAGCCCACCCCGCGCACCGACCTTCCGCGCTGGGCCGAAGAAACTGCGGGCGTCATCAAGATGATCGGCGCCAGAGCGGTTGTCGTCTCTGACCCGTTCATGGCCGCGGTCCCGTTGCTGACCCAGCTGGGCATGCGAGTGCTGGCCGCCGACCGGCTGCTCGACAGCAACCCGATCGATCCGGTCGAGACCGACGACGACGACGTTGCGCTGCTGCAATTGACGTCCGGGTCCACCGGGTCACCCAAGGCCGTGCAGATCACACACCGCAACGTCGTATCCAATGCCGAGGCGATGTTCATCGGCGCAAAAGTCGACATCGACACCGACGTGATCGTGAGCTGGCTACCGCTTTTCCACGACATGGGCATGACCGGATTCTTGACCGTGCCAATGTATTTCGGCGCCGAGCTGGTCAAAGTCACCCCGATGGACTTCCTCCGTGACATCCTGCTGTGGGCCAGGCTCATCGACAAGTACCGGGGTACCATGACGGCGGCGCCGAACTTCGCCTACACCCTGCTGGCCAAGCGGCTTCGCAAATTGGCCCAGCCCGGCCAGTTCGACCTGTCCTCCCTGCGATGGGCACTGTCGGGCGCCGAACAGGTCGAACCCGCCGACGTCGAAGAACTCTGCGAGGCCGGCAAGCCGTTCGGGTTACGCCCGGAGGCAATCCTGCCGGCTTACGGCATGGCCGAGACGACGGTTGCGGTGTCTTTCTCCGAGTGCGGCGCGGGCCTGGTGGTCGACGAGGTCGACGCCGACCTGCTCGCCGTATTGCACCGCGCCGTGCCGGCGAGCAAGGGAAAAACTCGGCGGCTGGCCACACTTGGCCGCCTGCTGAAGGGGCTGGACGCCCGCATCGTCGACGAAGACGGCAACGTCCTTCCCGTCCGGGGCGTCGGTGTCATCCAGGTGCGCGGCGAACCCGTGACCCTGGGCTACGCGACGATGGGCGGCTTCGTCGCTGCACAAGACGACCAAGGGTGGTATGACACCGGCGATCTCGGGTACCTCACCGAGTCCGGACAGGTCGTCGTGTGCGGCCGGGTCAAGGACGTGATCATCATGGCCGGGCGCAACATCTACCCGACCGACATCGAACGGGCCGCCGCCCGCGTCTGCGGCGTCCGACCCGGTAGTGCCGTGGCGGTGCGCCTGGATGCCGGGCACGCGCGTGAGACGTTCGCTATCGCAGTGGAGTCCAACGACTGGCGGGATCCGGCCGAGGTGCGGCGCATCGAGCAGCAGGTGGCCCACGAGGTGGTCGCCGAAGTCGATGTCCGGCCCCGCAACGTGGTGGTGCTCGAGCCGGGAATGATCCCCAAGACGCCCTCGGGAAAACTGCGGCGGGCCCATACCTTGGCGCTCGTCGGCTGACTTCTTCGGGAGGCGGTAGAGAGTACGTTTGTGGTCGAGGGTGTACGCGAGGAGGGATGTTGGCCGACTTCGACGCCCAACCGGGTCGTAAGGTGCCGCCCGAGCTCTCCCCCACCCAACGGGAAGCGGACGAGGCCGAACTGTATGCCGGGCTCCGCGGAGTGGCCGGGATTGTCGCCGGCGCCGGCGGAGTGATCGACCTTCTCCGGGACGTCGCCGAGTTCGCGTCCCAGGCCATCCCGGGCGCCGAAGGCGTGGGCGTCGCCTTGATCGACCCGCAGCACGGCATATCCAGCGTGCGGACCTGGGCGGCAACGGCGGCGCTTGTCTACGAGATCGACACGGTTCAGTACGACGAATTGAAGGAAGGGCCATGCATCACCTGCATGCAGTCGCGGCGGCCCACGGTGAGCGGATCGCTGGGCAGTGATGACCGGTGGCCGCACTTTGGTGGCCGGGTGGCGCGGATGCGCATGCACTCGGCGCTGGCGCTGCCGTTGGTCGTCGGCGAGCAGGTGATCGGCTCGATCAATGCCTATGCCAAGAGCCGCGACGCGTTCGCCGAGCACGCCGTGCGGTTGGGGTCTCAGTTCGCCAGGCCCGCCGCGGTTTCGGTGTACAACGCGCAGTTGCTGGCCAGCGCACACGAACGAACGCTGCGATTGCAGCGGGCGCTGGACAGCCGATCGGTGATCGATCAGGCGATCGGCATCATCCGCAGCCGGTCGGGGGGCAGCGCCGACGAGGCCTTCGAGCGGCTCACCCGGATCAGCCAAACCGAGAACGTCAAGCTGTACGCCGTCGCCGAGCGGCTGGTCGACGAGGCCGTGCGGCGGGCGCGCGCGTGGCGCCGCTGAGCCGATTAATGGGGTGGTGCCGCCGCGAGTTCGGCCAACCGCGCCACCAGGATTGGGCGGGAATGTCGATCCGTCATCAATCTCTGGGCGACGTCGGTCAGGTGTTCCCCGTTGGCCCGCGCGTACGTCCGTAACAGGTTGAAGGCCTGGTCCACGGACACACCCAGCATTTGGCGCAGCAGGCCCTTGGCCTGCTCGACGACGACCCGGCTGGTCAGCGCGGAACGCAGCTGCGGCATCAGGGTGGCGGGTGTGGGTGGGTGTTCCTGGAGGATCGCGACGCATGCGATGTGGGTCAGGGTCTGGCCCACGAGCAGATCGGCCTCGGTGAGTTCGCCGGCGCGGGTGCCGAACAACCCGAGGGCGCCCAGCACGATGCCCGCCGCCCGCATCGGGACGGCGTGCACCGACGCGAAGCCGGCGCCGGCGGCGGCGGGAACGAACCGCGGCCACCGCTCCGTTGCCCGTTCGATGTCGGCGACCGAGACCGGTCGGCCGGTGGTGTAGCAATCCACACACGGGCCTTCGTCGGCTTGTAGCTGGAAGAGTTCGATGTCGCGGGCATGCTCCGATGTGGCGGCCAGCAGGCGGAGCTGGTGCAGCGGGTCGGCGAGCAGAAATCCGGCGGCCTCGATGTCGAGCAGCTCGGCGCAGCGCTCGGTGAGCGCGGTCAGGAGATCGACCACGTCGAAGTCATCGAGGAGGCTATCGACGAGCGAGACGACGGCGTCCAGCACGCGAGTTTCACGAGGGGTGTCGGTCACGGCGCCCTCCTTCCTGAGATGTTGGTGTCCATGCGATCCCGCATCAGTCGACCTCGAGCTGTAGTCGGCGCTCGAGGATGTCGCGGGCGACGTCGGTGGCGGTGCGGCCGGCGGCGTAAGCGTGGGCGCGCAGCCGGACAAGGGCCTCGGCCGGTTCGATCTCTAGCTGGGCGACAAGCATTCCCGTGGCCTGACTGACCTCCGCGCGACTCAGCGTGTTGAGTTCGGCCCAGGCGTCACTGTTCGGGTCGGCGGCCGCAGCCTGCAGGTCGGCGTCGAGGAGGTCAAGCAGCGGGATGCCCGCAAGCTCCGCGGCGGCGACCGCACCGACCAATTCGTCGCCCAGGAGTGGACCCGGCTGCGCGCGGAACAAATCGAGCGCGCCGACGAATTCGCCTGCCACGACTACGGGTATGGCGTAGACGCCTCTGATCTGGTGAGCCAGCATCGCGGGCCGGTACGCGGGCCACCGGGCCTCCTGAGCGTCGGCAAGGTCGACGACGAGGATCGGAATCCGCCGGCTTACCGCCTCCAGGCACGGCCCTTCCCCGAGGGTGAACTGCAGTTCGTCATAAGTACGGGCGGGCGCGCCGCTTGCTCCCAGAGTTCCGCTGTTCGCGCCCTCGAAGACGAGCGAAATCGCTGCCGCATCAACGTCGAGAAGAACCACGCACGCCTGGCACAGGCGGTCGGCGGCCTCTACCCCGCGGCGGCCGTCGACGGCCGCGAGGAGCCGCTCGTGCATCGCCACATTTAGCCGAACGGGCTTCGGGCAACTGCGAAACTGCCCGGGGGTCTCGGCCGCAAGCTCATCCCTCCACCTTCCACTAGTTGGAGGGATTTGACGAGGGCGGGGCGTCCGCCACGCAGTGGGCCGTCTCGTCGGCCCGGTAAAACGGTGATTGACCCGTGCCGTCAACGGGAGAATCCTTCAAGGTGATGGCCGGGACGATTCCCGGGCTGCCGACACGGCCGACCCATCACGACGATCCGGGAGCGCAATGAGTTCTGAACATGCAACAGAAAAGGTGCCGCTTTCAGAGATCCGGGAGGGCGACATGCTCCACGATCCCCACTCTGGCAACTGGCTCAAGGTCACCCACACAGCGGACGGCACCACGCGCACCACTGACGACAATCCAGAACACGAGAAAACCGTGACCGAGCACTATCGCGTGTACTCGGGCGACGGAGGTGAGGAGATCGATTCCCGGCTCGTCACGGGTCTCGTCGATCGCCAGGTGAGAGAGTAATCGCGGGCAGCGCGCGACAATCCCTTGAATTACATTGTGCGGCAACGTATTTCGTCAGCCGCGCCGCCACAGAGGTCTCGTGCCCCGGACCCAAGCCGTCGAGTAACGCCTGCACGCGTTCGACGATGGGCCTGGTTTATCCCCGTTTTGGCAACTATGGTGAGCGGCGGGGCATGTTGTCTCACCTGCGAACTGGCACGCCGCAGTCGATGTGCTTGCTGGGCGTTGTTGCGCCCTCTGAACCGCATACGTTGGCCAAACAGCGTATGCGCAAATGGGCTAACGAATGTCGGAAAGCCGTCGTTCTCGGCGAGCAAGCGATTCCCCGACGGTCAAGCCACGCCAAAGGCCCGCTTTATCCGTGCTCGAACGAATCCCCGTGCCTGCCATAGCTCTAGCGGACGACGGGGCGGTCCTCTTCGCCAACGCGGCATTCGCCGAGATATTGGGCTGCTCACGCGATGCCGTCACCGCGATGAGCTACGAAGAGATCCTTCATGCCCTCCCGACCGAAGAAACACTCTTCCGCGTAGCTCGCCTGCGCGCCGAGGCAATCGGGGAGCTGCAACACCTAGACGGGTCAATGATTTTCGCGAAGATGACCAAGTCGGCGGTGATCCGCCGCGCCGGCGCGGTCGCGATCGCAACTTTTGAACAACTGGTGGAACGACTATCGAGGCTGGCGGAGGTGTGATTCATGCGCCTCCGACGCCTGACAGGACGACGTCGATCCGACGGAGCGGAAGGCGCACCCGGGTCGGGAGTCCTACTGCGTCGTCATGACGCTTTGGCGTACCTGCGGACTAACTCGCCCTCGCCGAACGTGTTCGTGTGCTGAAGGCCGGCGTCGTCGCGGCCGAAAAATGTCCACTGCCCGTCACTTGCCTGTGGCGTGCTGATCAGCTTGACCTCGTAGCGGAGACTTGTGGGCTGCAGGGTGCCGATGACATCGCCGACCCGAATCTTCGAGGGATGAATCTGCGGTGCATCGCACCAATCCTGTATGCCCATGTCGTCCATCCCGTCTGTTGCTTTCACAGTACCGCGTCTTAACCGGACGAGACGCAGATCGGCGATTAACGTCCATCAAGCATCGCAGAGCTCCGGCGGTCCCCCCAGCTCCCGCTCGAGGCCGCCACTTCGCCCTCGAGGGGCGGGTGCGCGAGAAAGTCCGTTGCATGCCAATGCACGAGTAGGGCACACCCGACCACTACCGCGGGAACGTAGTGCTCTGTCGGGTCGATTGACCGCAACGCGCGGCGCCGGGATGGGCCCATCACGCGTGACGCCGCCCGACGCATCAAATGCGCGCGGTGCTTATCTCAGCCGGACCGCCTGGCGCCCAACAGTTTTCGGCAGCCACGCAGGGATGCATCCGCCATGACGATGGCGACGCCCTTGCCGGCCGGGCGTCAGCTACACCTCCCTCGACGCCGCGCACGCGCGCGATTCTGCGTCCGGCGGCCGGGCAGGGTTAGGCGAGCACTGCGGCGATCTCGGTGGCCGCGTCCTCGCCGTAGGCGCCGGCCAGCCGGGACTTCGCCACCTCGTGGTCCCACACCCACTCCTGGGTTCCGGTGGACTCCAGCACCAGCACCGCCACCAGCGAGCCCAGCTGCGCCGAACGCTCCAGGCTCAGCCCCGCGCTGCGCCCGGTCAGGAAACCGGCCCGGAACGCATCGCCGACCCCGGTGGGGTCGGTCTGGCTGGTCTCGGGCACCACACCGACATGCGTGGTCGTCCCGTCGCGCTCCACGATGTCGACGCCCTTGGCGCCCAGCGTCGTCACCCGCAGCCCGACCTTGCCCTGCACGTCGGCCTCCGACCAGCCGGTCTTGGACAACAACAGCTCCCACTCGTAGTCGTTGGTGAACAGGTAGGCCGCACCGTCGACGAGCTTGTCGATGTCTTCCCCGGACAGGCGGGGCAGCTGCTGGGACGGATCGGCGGCAAACGCCAAGCCGAGCTTGCGGCACTCCTCGGTGTGCACCACCATCGCGTCGGGGTCGTTGGCCCCGATGATGACCAGCTCCGGCTTCCCCACCGAGGACACCACGTCGGCGAGCTTGATGTTGCGGGCCTCCGACATCGCCCCCGGATAAAACGACGCGATCTGGGCCATATCGACATCGGTGGTGCAGGTGAACCGCGCGGTGTGCGCGGTCTGTGAGATCAGCACGTGGTCGCAGTTGACGTTGTGCGCCACGAGCCATTCGCGGTAATCGGCGAAGTCATCGCCGGCCGCACCGACCAGCGCTACATCACCGCCCAGCACACCGATGGCAAAGGCGATGTTGCCCGCCACGCCGCCACGGTGGATGACCAGGTCGTCGACGAGGAAGCTAAGCGACACCTTCTGCAGATGGTCGGCCAGCAGCTGCTCGGAAAAGCGGCCGGGGAACCGCATCAGATTGTCGGTCGCAATAGAACCTGTCACCGCGATCGTCACGAAATCTCCATCCTTCGTTATATATATTCACACGCTTGTGCTGTAGCTCGACGTGTGTCCACTAAGCGGACAAGCCCACCGCTGTCACAGCTTTTGGACAGCTTTCGTGGCGGTGTTTAACAGTTGCATAGGTGTATGTTCGGTGTCGAGGCTACCCAATGACGCGTCCCTCAACCATTCGGTTCAGCGCGGCAGTCGCGTATCTGGTTGCGATTGTGTTCCACATTGTTGGGGCACGACTCGGGATTCCGGATCAAAGCTTTGTCGGCCCGCGCGTCGTCCGCCTTCGTATTGTTGGAGATCGAATTCCGCAGGTACTGATGTCGTTTACTGAACTATGCGCGCCGCACGCCAGCGCAATGGTTGCACGGCAAACTCGGGAACAAATAAGCCGGTGAGCAAGCGAGCGAGACGGGAGCTAGCTAAAGCAACGTATCGGTCTAGCTCATCACCGGTTTCAGAAACTTCAGCCCACTGACGGCTTGGCCCCAAAATCGCAGAAGGATGAGTCACGTTATGACGACGATCGAAAGTTCGTTGACCGCTGAGGTCCGCAATGGCATTGATTTTAAGGTGGCCGATTTGTCGTTGGCCGATTACGGTCGGCGGGACATTGAGCTGTCCGAGCAGGAGATGCCGGGGCTGATGTCGTTGCGCCGCGAGTACGCCGAGGTGCAGCCGCTCAAGGGGGCGCGGATTTCTGGGTCGTTGCATATGACGGTGCAGACCGCGGTGCTCATCGAGACGCTGGTCTCGTTGGGTGCGCAGGTGCGGTGGGCGTCGTGCAACATCTTTTCCACCCAGGATCACGCCGCCGCGGCGGTGGTGGTCGGCCCCTACGGCACGCCCGAGGAGCCCAAGGGGGTGCCGGTGTTCGCCTGGAAGGGGGAGACGCTGCAGGAGTATTGGTGGGCCGCCGAGCAGATGCTGAGCTGGCCTGATGAGCCGGCGAACATGATCTTGGATGACGGCGGGGATGCCACCATGTTGGTGCTGCGCGGTGCGCAGTACGAGAAGGCCGGGGTGGTGCCCCCGGCCGAGGAGGACGACCCCAGCGAGTGGAAGGTGTTTTTGGAGCTGCTGCGGCGCCGGTTTGAGACCGATAAGGACAAGTGGACCAGGATCTCTGAGTCGGTGCAGGGGGTGACCGAGGAGACCACCACCGGGGTGCTGCGGCTGTATCAGTTCGCCGCGGCCGGGGATCTGGCGTTTCCGGCGATCAACGTCAACGACTCGGTGACCAAGTCCAAGTTCGACAACAAATACGGCTGTCGGCACTCGCTGATCGATGGGATCAACCGCGGCACCGACGTGCTGATCGGCGGTAAGAAGGTGCTGATCTGCGGCTACGGTGACGTCGGCAAGGGCTGCGCGGATTCGGTCCAGGGCCAGGGCGCCCGGGTGGTGGTCACCGAGATCGACCCGATCAACGCGCTGCAGGCGCTGATGGAGGGCTATGACGTCACCACGGTCGAGGACGCGATCGGCACCGCCGACATCGTGGTCACCGCGACCGGCAATAAGGACATCATCACCCTGGCGCACATGAAGGCGATGAAGGATTACGCGGTGCTGGGCAACATCGGGCACTTCGACAACGAGATCCAGGTCGCCCAGCTCGAGAAGTCCGGCGCCACCAAGGTCAACATCCGCCCGCAGGTCGACGTGTGGACCTTCCCCGACACCGGCAAGTCGATCATCTTGCTGTCGGAGGGGCGGCTGTTGAACCTGGGCAACGCCACCGGGCACCCGTCGTTTGTGATGAGCAACAGCTTCTCCAACCAGGTGATCGCCCAGATCGAGCTGTGGACCAAAAACGACGAGTACGACAACGAGGTCTACCGGCTGCCCAAACACCTCGACGAGAAAGTGGCCCGCATCCACGTCGAAGCCCTCGGCGGCCAGCTGACCAAACTCACCAAAGAACAGGCCGAATACATCGGCGTCGACGTCGACGGCCCCTACAAGGCCGACCACTACCGCTACTGATTTCTGCCCTGCCGAACGCGACGCCCAGCCGCACACCCGCCAGCGTGCGGCTCACGGCGACAGTCGATCTTTCGTAGGTGCGACGACTCGGCTCCCGCCCAGATCGTCAGGACAAAGGGGAGGCGTGTGACCCTCAACACGGTCGCGCTCGAGCTGGTGCCGCCGAATTTGGACGGCGGTCACGAGCGGGCATTCGAAGAAGCACGCAAAGTGGCGCAGTACTGCAGCGATTCCGGACTCGACGGACAGATTCGGCACGTGATGATTCCGGGCATGATCGCCGAGGACGACGACCGGCCGGTCCCGATGCAGCAGAAGCTGGACGTGCTCGATTTCTGGTCGGTAATCAAACCGGAACTACCCGCAATCAATGGGTTATGCACGCAGGTCACCGCCTTCATGGACAAGCCGTCGCTGAGTAGCCGCCTCGCCGACCTGTGCGGAGCCGGAATGGAGGGTGTGGTGTTCGTCGGCGTCCCGCGCACGATGACCGACGGGGAGGGTTCCGGCGTCGCGCCCACCGACGCGCTATCGATTTATCGGGACCTGGTACCCAATCGCGGCGTAATCCTTATCCCGACACGCGAGGGCGAGCATGGCCGTTTCACGTTCAAGTGCGACCGCGGCGCCACGTACGGCATGACGCAGTTGTTGTACTCCGACGCGATCGTGGACTTCCTGGCCGACTTCGCCGAGCACAGCGATCATCGCCCAGAGGTGCTGCTGTCGTTCGGTTTCGTCCCCGGGATCGAAACCTCCGTGGGCCTGATCGGGTGGCTGATCCAGGATCCCGGAAACCCGGCGGTGGCCGACGAGCAGGCCTTCGTCCGCAAGCTGGCCGGCAGCGAACCAGCGGAAAAGCGGCGACTCCTGGTCGACTTGTACAAGCGCGTGATCGACGGCGTCATCGACCTCGGCTTCCCGCTGAGCATCCACCTGGAAGCGACCTACGGGGTGTCGAGGCCGGCGTTCCAGACGTTCGCCGAGATGCTCTCCTATTGGTCACCCCGCGAGGGTTTCTAGTACGACTCGCAAGCCAGCGCTTGAAAGCCAACCCGGATCCACTGGCACGCCGACGTCGGCGGTCGTGAACGAGGCAAGGCGGGCAGCGGCTGAGTTAAGCAACCCAATTGGTGAAATGGTTGCGATAACGGAAGCGAATGTGACCGTCTTTTAACGGGCCACATCATTCGAACTCGGTCAATTTAGCAGCGCTTGGCCCTGGCCGTGGTTTGGCTCCCGGCTGACGCCCTTATGCGCCGCTGCAATGTCGGCAAACGCGGACTTTTCACACGTGGTGCCGTTCGAACTTTACGGAAGGTAAAAGCTTATTCCTAGCTGTTTTTCAGAAAGGTCTATCCGCAGAGAATAAATGCGTGTCGTCTTTATTAAATAGTGCTCACAGCATTGCGACGAGCGGCCTCGTCCACTTAGGCTGAAAAGCGTGCCTACTTTTAACGTAAACACCGTGGACTGGGATGAACTCTATGACGGCAATGCGTCATATGCGCCGGGAAATCCCGGCTGGAATATTGGCGAATTGCAGCCTGCACTGGCCGCTCTGGAACGGCAGGGGCTTTTCGTGGGGCCTGTGCTCGATTCTGGATGCGGGGTGGGAACTGCATCATTGGCGTTGGCCGAAAAGGGATACGAAGTCGTTGGGCTGGACCGGTCTGCCAGCGCCATTGAGAAGGCTAAGAAGGCGGCAGCGGAACGAGGCCTGACTGCGACGTTCGAGGTGGCCGATCTGAGCAAATCAACCGGCTATGAAAAGTACTTCAACACCGTCATCGACGGGCTCGTGTTCCACTGCCTGCCCGAAGGGCTCAGGCACGCGTACGTGGAATCGAGCGCCCGCGCGCTGAGGCCCGGCGGCAAGTTTTTTGCTCTCGTGTTCGCCACCGAGGCGTTCCCGCCCGGCGCCGACTTTGGCCCGCGTCCATTCACTCAGCAGCAATTGGAAAACATCGTTGGCAAGCATCTTTTCGTGGATGACATCCGACCCGCGCGCGCATGGATCAACGTCCCGACTGCGTTGCCGGAAGGCTTCGAATACCGCAATGTGACCATCGGACATGACGGCCGTGCGCAGCTGCCGTCATGGCTCGTGAGCGCCCACCGCCACTGAGAACGGCGGGCCACACCAGGCGATCCTCGCCGGCCGCGAGGATCGCAAAAGGTGGACGTTGTCGCGATGGTGCGCGGGCAACTGCGGATGCCACTCGGCCATCCGCCTGCGTCGTCACGTTGTGGCTACCCCGAAAACATGGCGCGGGTTACGCGCGGGACCGAACCGCCTCGTAACCCCTGGAAGTTGAAAAGGCAGGCTGACAGAAGGATGACACAGTGAGTGAAAAGGGTCGGCTGTTTACCAGTGAGTCGGTGACCGAGGGGCATCCCGACAAGATCTGTGACGCGATCAGCGACTCGGTCCTTGATGCGTTGTTGGCGCAGGATCCGCGCTCGCGGGTGGCGGTGGAGACGTTGGTGACCACCGGGCAGGTGCATGTGGTGGGTGAGGTGACGACGACGGCTAAGGAGGCGTTCGCCGAGATCACCAACACGGTGCGTGCGCGCATCCTCGACATCGGTTATGACTCGTCGGAGAAGGGTTTTGACGGGGCGTCGTGTGGGGTGAACATCGGTATCGGTGCGCAGTCGCCCGACATTGCCCAGGGGGTGGACAGCGCCCATGAGGCCCGCGTGGAGGGTGCGGCGGACCCGCTGGATTCTCAGGGCGCCGGTGATCAGGGGCTGATGTTTGGTTATGCGATCAACGACACCCCGGAGTTGATGCCGTTGCCGATCGCGTTGGCGCACCGGTTGTCGCGCAAGCTGACCGAGGTGCGCAAGAACGGGACGCTGGATTACCTGCGTCCGGACGGCAAGACCCAGGTCACCATCGCCTATGAGGACGATGTGCCGGTGCGGCTGGACACCGTGGTGGTTTCCACCCAGCACGCCGAGGGCATCGACCTGGACAAGACGCTGGATCCCGACATCCGCACGCACGTGCTCACGACCGTGCTGCAGGAGTTGGACCATCAGACGTTGGATTCCTCGGCGACGCGGGTGCTGGTCAATCCGACCGGCAAGTTCGTGCTGGGTGGCCCGATGGGTGATGCGGGGTTGACCGGGCGCAAGATCATCGTGGACACCTACGGCGGCTGGGCGCGCCACGGCGGGGGGGCGTTTTCGGGCAAGGATCCCTCCAAGGTGGACCGCTCGGCGGCCTACGCGATGCGCTGGGTGGCCAAGAACATCGTGGCCGCCGGGCTGGCCGAGCGGGTCGAGGTGCAGGTGGCCTACGCCATCGGCAAGGCCGCCCCGGTCGGGCTGTTCATCGAGACGTTCGGCACCGCCACCGTCGACCCGGTCAAGATCGAAAAGATCGTTCCCGAAGTCTTCGACCTGCGCCCCGGCGCGATCATCCGTGACCTGGACCTGCTGCGCCCGATCTACGCCCAGACCGCCGCCTACGGGCACTTCGGGCGCACCGACATCGAACTGCCCTGGGAACAGCTCAACATGGCCGACGAGCTCAAACGGGCCATCTAGCGCCGACTGATCCGATGCTTTCGCGCTTGGCTCGGCACAATCGGGTCTTTGTTGCGTCGGCGCCGAACCAAGGCGCAGCCGCGCGCACTTGCGCCTCGATAACCGCGCAGCACAACGATCCTCCACGCGTGCGGCCGTGGCCTGCTCGGAATGGCGCAGTGAAACGTTGCGGCTTTGTCGCACAAGAAAACTGGGACTGGGCAGGGCCCCTCGAGTGGACGCTGCTCGAGGAGCTGCTCGGCGCGGCACGTCGCGGTGAACCGGCCCGCGTCCGAAAGACCCACTCGTCACACCGCACAAGCCCCGAACCCGTGTCCGCCAACGCACGCAGCCCAGAACCGCTGGAACAGAACAGGATTACTTGTGACTGACATCCCGCCCGACTTGTACTACACAGCCGAACACGAGTGGGTTCGTCGCAGCGACGAATGCACGGTACGGGTGGGCATCACCGACTTTGCGCAGTCGGCTCTTGGCGACGTCGTCTTCGTGCGACTGCCGGACATCGGCGCGGAACTCGTCGCCGGCGAGCCCTTCGGCGAAGTCGAGTCGACCAAATCGGTGTCGGATCTCTACGCGCCGTTGTCGGGAAAGGTGGCCGCCGTCAACAGCGATCTGGAAGGTAGCCCGCAGCTCGTGAACGCCGACCCCTACAACGCCGGCTGGCTGCTCGACATTCAGGTCGACGAGTCGGAGACCGCGGCCCTCGCGGGCGGTGCGGCGCTGCTGGATGCTGATACCTACCTCAGCGTCCTCACCGGCTGAGAATTGCTGATACTCAGAGGTCCGCGACCGTTTCCAAGTCGGGCACTCGGTGGTGGCCAGGGGCGGGATCGAACCGCCGACCTTCCGCTTTTCAGGCTGAAGCGCGGCCGGGAAAGGATCGTTTGTCCTGGTCAAGCTGGACGAACTGGACCGGTCTTAGTAGTCGAGACCACGCGATCCGAACTCCGCGGCGGATAAGAGGCGGATGGAAGCGGACGTGATCCGTAGTCAGAGCAACCTGGTTTCAGGCAGTTCCACAGTATCCTGTCACGCCCCGGACGCGAGCCGTCTCACCTGCGAAAACCGTCTCGCGATGTCTCGTCGCGACATAGGGCGTATTACGCCAGTTGTGACAAAGGCGCGACGTGCGTGCCCCAGCGTCAGCGCCGTCCGCCACACGGTGCACTGAGTCAACGGCGCCTGGCGACTACCCTTGACCGTGGCATTTATGTTACGCTCTCTGCATCCACGCTACGCAGCCGAAAGAGGTGATCGCCATGAACGACGTGTTCAACACGTTGCTTGAACTCGAGGGTCGCGACCCCGAGTTCGCCCGTGCGTACGCCGCCGAGTCGGCACGGATCGAGGCGATCGATTCCATCATCAACGCACTCGACGAAGCGCGGGGAACGGAGAAGCTGAGCAAGGCGGCGCTGGCCCGCGCGATCGGCTCCGACCCGAGCACCGTACGGCGTCTTCTGTCATCTGAGTCGGTGAACCCGACGCTCAGCACCATCGCTGAGGTCGCAGCGGCGCTGGGCATGAAGGTGACACTCACGCCGATGTCGGAGGACGAGCGCACCCGCATCACCGGACCCATGCGGGCCTGCGCCTAGCTCGCCCCCATCGCGGAGCGGATGTCGTCCTCGGTGACGAGCGGCCTTGGGTTGCGCCCGAGATACTCGTCTCCCAGTTCACGCACCTCGGCGTAGCGGGAGTCGGGCAGGGTCGTCCGGTACGGCTTCGCAGCGCCATCGATCACCGTGAGGAGCGGCGAGGTCTTTCCCGCCGCGTCGTAGTCCAGAAGGCAGAACAGCCGGTAGTGCCACTTCCCGTTCGGGGTCTTCGAGGTGACGCGCGCCTCGAAGTAGCCGGTCATGTCTCCGTGCATCGCCTCCCACTGCCCACCGCCAGCGAACCGCTTCGGCGGCGCCTTGGCTACAGCGGCGAGGGTCGCGAGGAGGCGTGCCCGCACGTTCGTGGGAAATCCCAGGAGCACGTCCAAACCCGGTGAGCTCTGCCCTGTGTCGTCGTCGCGGTGCCGCTTGAAGAACACCACCTCGTGCGTGGCGTCCGACGACAGGGGCTCCACCTTTGGGGCGGTATCCCGAGATCGTTTGTTGCGACTCACACGTTCATCTCATCACGGCGTCGCCGACTGACACGTGAGCGATCTGAGTCGCCTCCGGACTGAGCCCCAGGGGAGGTGACCCGCCGCGTCAGCAACGTGGTGTGTCGGTTGCGAGGAATAGGCTCGGTGTGCAAGCGGTGCCGCAAAGGAGCGACGGATGAACGGTTCCATGCGCGGGCCGCAGTTGGCCGAGCTGCTCGGGCGGAGCGCTCGGGCTGCGTTCGACGAACTCGACCGTCTCGACGCCGACACCCTGTTGCGCGAGAACCTCGAGGTGTTGGTGCACGGTCTCCTCGCGCGGCATGTGCCCGAACCGGTCTCGGTCGACTGGACCGCTGTCAGCGGAACCCCGGTGCAGGAAATGACGATAGAACGCACCACCATGGAGTTCGGGGAACGTCGCGACTATCGTATTCCGGGCCGCCGCATCACCATCTCCTGGCCGCTGACGGGAACCGCCGAGATACTCCGTCGGCAGGCGTCACAGTTCACGCTGGGACCCGACCGCGGGACGATCAGGGACGACAGTGTCCAGCTCGCAATCGAGTCACCCGAGCTCTCTACCGAGTTCGTGGAGCGACAGATGGCGGAGGTGCGCGAGGACGTCGACAGGCGGATCGGATGGGCGAACCACGACGTGGCGGTCCACCGAACAGCCGTGGAGCGCGAGCTCAAGCAGGCCGCCGAAGCACGGCGTGCACGGATCACCGAGAACCGGCGGATCAGCGCCGCGCTGAACATCCCGATCACGCCTACGGGCGTGCAACGGCCTCCTGTGCCGGCCCGGCGCAGACAGGTTCCGCTGCAGCAGCGTCGAGCTTCGGCGGAGTTCACACCCGAGCCCGTGCTCGACGAGGCGATCTACCAGGACATCCTCGACGTCGTGGAGAACTGGGCACGTTCGTTGGAACGCACGTGCACACCCCCGATCCGCGCACTCGGCGAGGAGGCCCTACGGGATCTGCTGCTCGGCACACTGAACGGATACTGGCGAGGCGCCGCGGGAGGTGAGCTGTTCAACGGCGAGGGCAAGACCGACATCCTGATCCGCGAAGACGGCCGCAACGCATTCATCGCCGAGTGCAAGGTCTGGGGCGGCGCCTCAAGGGCCACCGCGGCGCTCGACCAGCTGCTGAGCTACCTCGTCTGGCGGGACACCAAGGCAGCATTGATCGTGTTCATCAAGAACACGAAGGCAAGCGACATCATCGGTCGGCTCCACCAAGCTGTGCGCGAGCACCCACGACACCTGTTGACCGTCCATGCGACCGATGACGAACGTCGGGCCGACTACGTCTTCAGCGCGGATGACGGCGATCGCCGCATCGAACTGGCCGTGATCCCGGTGGTGCTCCCCGCCGATGCAGCGTGACGGCGTGTCCTGTCACCCGCGTCAGGCATCATCAGCTCATGGCGGATGAGACCTACCGGGTCCGGAGAATGAAGCTCGATGAGTCTGACGCGAACCGGCTCGGCAAGTGGGCTTCGCTGTGGTCGGACCTGATCCACGTCGACATGGTGCTCGCCGCGAGGACCAAAGTGCCCGATGTCGCGGCCGACGTATTCCACCGGCGTGCGCTGTGGGAGTCCGCCATCGTCAGTTACGGGCGGATGGCGGTCAGCGAGAAGCGGCGCAACATCGATTACGAGGATCTGCTGCACGCCGCACGTGGTGATCGTGGCGCGCAGTTCCACGAGACCCTGATGAGTTGGCGGCACGATCATGTTGCGCACCGCCGGTCCCGTGATCTCGAGGCCGTCGCCGTCTGCGCGGACTACCTCGACGCGGCTCCTGATGTCCTCGACTCTATCCGTGTGTCGGTGTCGCCTTCGGGTGGGCCCGTCGAGGGGTCCCCGTTGGTCGTCGAGTTCTGCGAGCACGTCAAAGCGCTGCGGGACACGCTGTGGGAGAAATACCTGGCCCCGATCGGCGAGCTGATCGCGACGCGCGGACCTCGCGGTGTCCTGTTGCCGGCCGAGCCGGAACCCTCGGATGGGCTCACGGTGCAGCAGGTGCTGTGGTCCCGGGTGAACGGCACCGGTATGGCCAGCAGCCCTTCCTCAAATTCGTGAGATCTGTCGGTACCGGCGCCTACTCTGTCGCCACGCCGCCTAAATTCCGGCCGCACCGCTGCATCCCTGGGAGGGAACCATGACACTCGATGATCTACACACGATCATCCCAAGCTCCTCCCACCACGCGACTGGTCGCGGATCAAGGCGATAGGGCCGACCTACCCGACGCGGCGCTGAGTTCCGATGACCCGCGTCAAGTCTCTTTCAGGTTGTACCGGCGCCGGACGCGATCGCGCAGCTCAGCAGCGGTGAGGGTTCCGCGGGCATAGGCGACCTGGTCGGCGCGCGTGGCGTCGGTGCTGCGGGAACCTTCGAGTTCGGTGCTGCGGCGGGTCGCGCGCACGGCCTTGACCCGGCGCTTGACCTTCTGCGACTCGGTCACTCAGAACACCACCTTCAGTGAAGTTCCTTCAAGATAGTCGACTCGGCTGACATCGGGCGGAAGCGCGGATACGCGGCCAGCTGGCGGCGTAGTCCCGTACGTCGACGAAGTCGTGCACCGAGGCGTCAAGGCCTGCCGGGATCGTTGGCAATGGGGGCTGGCGATGGTGCGCCACCGCCACCGTGGGTGCCGGGCTGCTGCTGTCCCGGTCCTACACAATCGTTAGGTGTTGTTTAGAGTGTTGTTTATAGCCCCTGCAGAGGTAGGGTTTTGTCCGGATGGTCCGGGTCCTGCAGAGACACGTGGAGTGCTGAATGCCTGTTCTGACCGCCGCTGCGGCACACAAACTTGATCGTGAGGCGGCGTCGCTGTCGATAGGCGACATTGCCGCATATTTGCAGGACACAGTGGGCCAGCGTGTCGCCGCCGCGATCGCCGGTCTGGCCGATGCGAAGCAGATCGGCCGGTATACCCGCATAGACGGTCCGCGACCGCACGGACCGACGGAGCGTCGGTT
This sequence comes from Mycobacterium terramassiliense, assembly GCF_900157385.1. Lineage (GTDB taxonomy): Bacteria > Actinomycetota > Actinomycetes > Mycobacteriales > Mycobacteriaceae > Mycobacterium > Mycobacterium terramassiliense. Next base: position 1,307,211 of record NZ_LT717701.1, on the reverse strand, counting down.
GCGTGAGGGCTACAAAGTGGTCCGGATGCTCGTGGACGCTTACGGCGAGACGACGGCCAAGGCGTGGCTGTTCGGCACGAACACCCGCCTCGACGACCAAGCCCCGATCGAGGTGCTCGGCGCTGCAACGGACACGACGGATTTCATACTGGTACTAAGGGCAGCGCGGCAGGTGGCTAGCTCTCAGGCGTGAGCCAAACGCATTGCGCAGGCCGCTGTCGCGGGTCGGCTATCACGCTGCACCACTCGATATCGCACCGCACGCGTCACACGAGTTCCGCCATCGATTCGACGACGTGGCACACCGGTCACAATTAGAGCTCCAGGCCGCTGCTGCGGTCTTGATCGCGACCGCGGGTGCGGTTGCGTTCGGTGATCGCCGCCAATCGTTTTGGGACGGCGGCGATCTCGCGTAGCTCGGCGAGGATGCGGGCGCGTTGGCGTAGCAGCTCGGCAGCGCGGTTTCGTTCGGGGCTGGGCGTGTTGGTGGTGGCGAGGTGGTGTTCAGCGCGCTCGATGGCGGTGCTGGGTTGCTGGTGTCCGGTGCCGGGGTTGCCGAGGTGTTGGGTGCGGCCGGTGTCGTGGGTGAGTACGGCGAACAGGGTGTGGGTGGGCTGCTTGTCGTCTGCGGCGATGAGTACGAGTTTGGTGTTGGTGTCGGCGGCGTGGTGGGCGAGCCAGTTCAGCTGTTCGGCGGTGAGGGTGTGCGCGTGGTCGACGATGATCAGGCTGCCCCGCGATGGTGTGGGCCGTGTGGCGGTGAGGTCGTTGCGGTAGGTGTCGATGCTGGTGGTGGTGTCGGCGTAGGCGCGGTCGGTGGGGTTGTCGCGGTCGGTCAGCGCGACGATGGGCCTGTTGTGGTGGTGGGCGGTGTCGGCGAGGGCGCCCACGGCGGCGGTCGTGTCGGCACCGGGGTGCAGGTGGAGCAGTTGGACACTGTGGATGTTGGTCGTGATCGCGGTGACAGCGCGGCGCTGCTGGTCGTCGAGGCGGTCGAGCGCGGCTGGCGGCGCAGTGTAGAGGGCGGCGGGGCTGGCCGCGGCGGCGACCTGAAGGAAGTCGATTTCGGCCTGTAGTTGGTCGAGGTCGGCGCCGAGATCGTACGTGTGGGCGGGACTTTGGGCCAGCGATCGCGCCGCGGCGCCTTCAGCGCGGGCGAGTTGGTCATCCAGGGTGCGGGTGTGGCGGCGGGCGGCGTTGAGGGCGTCGGTGTCGGTCCGCACGGCTTGGGCGCGGCGGGCGTGCAGGTGGGCTTCGGTGACGATGCCGGTCACGCCGCCGGCGGCGTCGATAAGGTCGTTGCGAGCTGCGTCGAGGCGCTCGCGGGCGGTGCGCACCGCGGCGTCGACAAGCTCGGTCTGTTCGCTGACGTGGGCGTGGTGGTGCTGGTAGCGGCCGGCGGCGTCGTGATCGCCGCGTTCGGTGGCCGCGGCGATTGCGGCGCCGAGTTGGGTGAGCAGTCGGCGGTGCAGCTCGGCGGTGTCTTCGGCGTGAATCCAGCGGCTGTGCGCGCTGGCGAGGGCGTGGTGGTAGGGGCGTTGGGCGAGGTGGCGTTGGTGCAGCTGCGCCAGTGCGGGCGCGGCGGCGAGTTCGGCGGGCCCGCCGCCACCGCGCAGGATGGCGGCGGCGAGTTGGCGGGCGTGGCGATGAGCGGCGTCACGTTGGGCGCGCAACGCCGCGATGTCGATGTCGTCGACGCAGGCGGGTGCGGCGGGCCGCACGGTCGGCAGGTCGTGGAAGTCGAGGCCACCGAGGTCGTCGTCGGGCACGCCGTAGGAGCAGTCGTGCGGGTCGGGCGGGGGATCATGCAACTCCGCGACGCCGATGTCGGGGTCGATGGTGGCGGCGTGGTGGGTGAGCAGTTCGATCCGGTAGGTGAGCAGGCGGGCGTATTCGTGTGGCCGGATCGGCTGGGTGTCGGCGATGTCGTGCAGGTGTTCGGCGGCGGCAGCGAGCAGGTCGTAGGGGGGCCAGTTGGCGGCGGTGACCGCGGCGACCAGGGCGGGCCAGGCGGGGTCGGTGATGATGGCTTCGGCGATGCGGGTGCCCAGCAGCTGGTGCAGGTCAGTAGCCCATTCTGGTCGCAGTGTGGTGTCGGTGCCCTCGAGTGAGGGGGGCGCCAGGGTGCCGGCGAGGCGCCACCACAGTGCGGCGGCGGGCATCTCCGCGGGCAGCGGACCCAGCTCGGCCGCATCACGTACTAAGGCCGGGATGTCGGCGCCGGCGCGGGCGGCCCCCTCGAGGTGGGTGGCCAGCCGCGGCCAGTACGGATCGTCGGTGAGGTGGGGGTCGACGGTGGCCGCGAGCCCGCGCCACCGGGCGGTGTTGGCTCCCGCGCGGGTCAGGGCGGCATCGAGGCGCGAATGGATGGCGTGCTGGAACACCGCGGAGCGGTTGGCGTGCTGTTGCGGTCCGGTGATACGGGTGTCGGCGGGATCGACGTCGTGGGACGCGCGGAAGACCGCGATCTCGGCGAGCAGGTGAGGGCTGCCGTCGAGCAGGGGACGCGCCCAGGCCGGGCAGGTGGCGGCGTCCCAGGCGCGGGCGGTGTCGCGGATCTGGTGGGCGAGGTCGTGCACGAGGTCGGCGCGCGCCTTCAGGTAGGTCACCCAGGTCGGGTCGGTGGTGATCACGTCGGGGATGGCGGGCAGCCAGTGCAGCGGTCCGCGCTGTGTCGGGCCGGCCCCGCTGGGGGTGGGCAGGCGCCAGTCCAGGACGGCGGCGGGGTCGCGCGCATCGCCTAGTGGTGTGGCTGCGGCCTGGTGCAGCGCGTCGATGGGGTCGTGTCCTTCGACGGCGAGCAGGGCGAGGTTACGGCGCAACACGGGCCAGCCTTGGGCATCGGTCAGGTGGTGGCCCAGGCGGGTGGCGGCGGTGTCGATGCGCGACATGACCTCGGGGCCGGCGTGGTGTTCGGCGGCCGCGGACAGCGCGTCGCAGTACATGTCGGCGGCGCGGTGCAGGCGGGTGAAGGGGTCGGTGTCGGCGGCGGCCAGGGTGTGCGCGGAGTGCTGGGCGCCGTCGCGGCCCACGATGGCGGTCAAGACGTCCACGGCGGTGGGTGGGTGGGTGGCTTTGGGGGTCAGGATGCGGTGCGGGTCGGCTTCGGCGGTGGAGCCGTAGAAGTGGTTTTCGGTGCGGCCGCGGGTGGCGGCGACGTAGAGCTGTTGGCGGGTCAGGCGGTCGGAAATGACGGTGTGGCAGGTGCCTTCGGTCTCTTGGTGCCCGGCGGTCATGCCTTGGGCGGCGTTGATGGTGGAGGCGTAACCGAGCGTGGTGGAGGTGGACACGTAGCGGGCGGGGAGCCGTACCGGGGTGGCCGGACCGCGCAGCGGTACGACGGTGATCGACCCGTCGTCGTGCACGGTGCGGATCATCCAGCGGTGCCCGTTTTTCACCCAGGCGCCATGCGTGGTGGTGCGCAGCCAGCGGGCGTTTTTGCGGGTGGCGACCCAGTCGCCCGCCGAGGCGATCAACCCGTCGGCCAGGGTCACGGTCGCCGCTAACGCCGGACTGTTCGTGCGGCTGTTCGGGGCGGCGGGGTTGGGGGTGTGGGTGAGTCGGTCGAGGCGGGCGCGTTCGTTGAGCGCGGCGACCAGATCATTGGTGGGGGCTAACAGGATGGAGTCGCGGCCGGCGGCGCGGTCGGCGGCCCAGGCGGTGTAGGCGAGGTCGGCGGCGGTCGCGTCGGCGCCGACATGGACGCGGTGGTGGTCGATGTAGAAGCCGATTCCGGCGGGGTCGCCGGCGCGCAGGGCCAGGCTGGCGGCGGCTTCGGCCGTGCCGGTGTCGGGGTGGGTGAAGCGCACCACGGTGCTCAGCGTGACAGTCTCAGAGCGCTGGGCCAGGTCGGCCAGGACACCGCCGGCCGAGACCGACGCGAGTTGTTGGTCATCACCGATCAGGCGCACGCTGGCCCCGCACGCCAGCGCGTGCGCGATGAGGGTGTCCAGATCGCAGGTGGACGCCATGCCGGCTTCGTCGACGATGAGCAGAGTGTCAGCACCGATGCGGTCGAACCACCCTCGAGCTGGGTCGTCGAAGGGGGCGGGGGCGCTGCGGCCGGTGCCGCAGAGTTGGATGAGTTTGGCGATGGTGTCAGTCGGCGCGGCGAGGTCTCGGCCGAGGACTTCGGCGGCGCCGGCGGTGGGCGCCAGGCCGACGACGGTGCCGCCACTGTTGCGCCACGCGGCCGCCAACGCGGCGGTGGCGGTGGTTTTGCCGGTGCCCGCCGGCGCCAGCGCAAGCTGCACGCGGGCCCCCGAGGTGGCCATCTCCCGCACCAGGGCCGCTTGCCCGTGGTTGAGTTCCAGCCCGTACTTCGCGTGGGTTTCGGCCAGGGCTACACCGATACTGGTGTCATCCACGGTGCGCCCGTCGCCCAGGGTGGCAGCGGCCAGAATGCGCCGCTCGGCCGCCAGGATGGCGGCACTGGTGTAGACGGTGGTGTCATGGCGGGTGTAGACGCTGGAACCGTCGCGCCGCCGCAGCGGCGCTGGCTCTTTTTTTTCGGTGTCGGTGTGGCTGGTCAACGCGATGCTGTGTGCGCTGAGCGCGCTGGCGACGATGCGGTTGACCAGGTCGGGGCCGCCCGGGTGGTTGGCGTAGCGCAGCGCGCGTTGGGCCTGGGCGCGCACGTGGTTCACCGTCCAGGTGGCCCGGTTGGCGGCGACGGTGGCGATCACCGCCGCGGCCTGCTCGCTGATCCATTCATCGGTAATCTCGACCTGTGGGGAGATGCTCTGATTGGTGACGCTGGCGAGCATGGCGGTCAGGGCTCGCTGGCTCCCGAGGACCTCGACGGCCTGCACGCGCCAGGCGTGGCGCTGCTCGGCCAGCGAGCGCGGTTCGTGCTTGGCTTGCCGTGTTTCCAAGGTGGCCTGCTGGGACAGCGCCAGCATCTCGACCATGGTCGGTTCACGCCCGTGGGCGGTGTGAAACGCCTTGGCCAGCTCGCCCACCCGGTGGTTGATGGCCGCGCTGCGCGAGGAGTATTTCTCGATCAGCTCGGCCGGGATACCGACGATTTCGCGCACCGGCCGCCGACCGGGTTTGGTGTCGGTGTTAGCGAAGCGCACACCCAGTGTGGCGATCGCCAGGGCTTCTAGGCGGGTGTTGTACAGCTCCGAGGCCGCCACCGTGGCGTGATACAGCGGCGTGCCGTCCAGGGCCAGCCAGCGTGGGATGCCATCGGCGGCGATCGCGTGCACTTTGTTGCTGATCACCAGGTGGGTGTGCAGGTTGGGATCCCCGGCGCGGCTGTCGCGGTGATCGAAGGCCGCCGCGATCAAACCGGTGGTGTTGACCTGGGCCACACCATGGGCTCCCATCCGCGAAAACGCGGCATGTTGCTCCAGAAAATCCAGCGTTTCGGCGACGGCTTGATGGTGGCATTCCTCGACCGCAGCGGCGATCGGTGTCGGGGCGATCGCCCACAACGTCGAGACGGACTTGACCGGGGTGAACGTCAGGTCATAGCCGGCCACCGCGCTGGTGGCCGCCCGTGAACCCCGCGCGATGAAACCCGACAACTCACGGTCATCAGCCGCCGGGCGCCCATAGGTTTCGGTGAACATTTCGCGCGCGAGCCCAGTGCGAATACCGGCCCGGATATCGGCGGCGATGCTGGCGTGTTCGCCTGCGCCGACGGTGCTGTTGTAGTCGCGGTAGGCCTGGCGCAACCGGGTGACGAATTGGTTTTCGCTGGTGTTGATGGCAAAGGGGCGACCCAGCCGCGTGGCGGCGATCGCCGGTGCGTGACCTAATCCCAGCCCGATCAGATGCCGGGTGATGCGGTCGGCGTTGGGGTGCAGGCCTTCTCCGAAGAGGGCTTTCATTTGGTCCTCGCTGACCTGCGATCCGTCCGCGACCCTCCACAGGTCGGCCACGATCGGATCGGCCGGATCGCGCGAGACAGGCCGGCCCAACGCGGCCAGGCCGTGGCCCATCCATACCCCGGGGGATTCACCCTTGGTGCTGTAGTAATCGGACAGGCTGGGGCGCCCGCGGTCGGTGGCATCGGCGGCGGCGACTTGCCGGATCAGGTACATGTACCCGTCTCCGGCGGTCAGCTTGTGCAAGCCCATCACCGCGACATCACCACGACTACGACTCTCACACGGGCCTCGGCGTTATGCGACGGCCGCGCACCACCAAAATCGCGTCGCTGACGGGTGCCTCACTAACGGTGACGTCCGCACCAGTCCCTGGGTGCAAGAGGTTTGATGTTCGGTGGCCGGTTGGAGTTAGGGTGCCCTAAGTGATGGTGGGCTGGTGTGGTGAGCGGTCGGGTCCGGGCATCCGGAGGACGATGGTGGCGGAGATTGTTGTGTTCGGGTGCGGCGTAAGGGTTTTGCGGGCTTTAGCGTGGCAGACATGGGAAACAAGACGGTCAGCAAACAGGCCCGGCGGGCGGCGCGCGAAGCCGCGGCCGCCGCGGCCGAAGAGGTCATCCGGCGCACGAAGGCCAATGTGGAGGATCTCGCGGCGTTCTTCGACGCGAGGGATCGCGCTGAGGCGGTCGATGTGTGGCTGGCCGAGCGGCAGCAGGCGTTGACCGAGCAGGCCGCGCAGCGGCGCGCGGGCCAGCGCCTGGCGTGCGGGACGGCGCTGCGGTCGCTGCGTGATCGCGGGGAGACGCTGCGCGAGATCTCGCGGTTGGCAGGGATCAGCGAGAAAGCAGTGCGGGAGTTGATCCGGGAAGCCGAATCGCCGGAGGCGGTGACGGCGCAGGTCGAGATCCCCGCGAGTGCGGGCACGGCGGCACCGCTGGCGGCGCCGGCAGAAAGTCTCGTGGCCAGCGAGATGGACGCGCACGCTACGCAGGCCGGAGGGCTCACACCGGAGCCGGTGTCAGCGCGGACCTAGCGCGGTCGGGGGCTTGTGTCGGTGCGCGCTGCGATGATGGCGGCGACGGGCGGTCTGGGGCCGCTGGAGCCGAAAGCAAGTGGGAGTCATGGGGGTTTCGCAACCGCTACGCCTCGTGGTGGACCCGCACGTGCACTGCGAGGAGCTAGAGCGGTTCGAGGACAACGTCGTTCGCGGTCCGGGCACGCAGGATTGCGCGATCTGGTGTTCGGCGATCGGGGCGGACGGTTACGGCCGATTTTGGCTGCGCCGCGGTGGCACACGGGTCATGGTGCGCGCCAATCGTTACGCGCTGGCCGCGTCATTGAACGGTGAGGCGTTGGAGCCGTGGGTGCGTGCGCTGCACGGCTGCGACAACCCGGTATGTGTGCGGGCGAGTCAGCCCGGAGAGCTCGGTCTGCTGCACGTGATCGCTGGCTCACAACGCGACAACATGGTGATGATGGCGCGCGCCGGCCGCGGCGGCGGCCGGGTAGTCGTGCGCCGCGGCGATCATGGGCTCAACGCACGCCGTGCCCGGGCGGTGGCGCTACGCGAAGCGGTGCGCCACGGATGGGACGCAGAGGCTGTCGAGGCAGCGCTGCTCGGTTCCACCGATCCGACACTGTGGTAAGCCGCTGACCGGCAACACAATCGGACGCGCCGCCGGTTGGTGGCGCGCGTCGTCGGAGCGCGTGTGGTGTTGAGGGAACGGGCGCACGAGGCCAACGGTGTGACGCTTTTGAGGACTGGCAGCGGCCGAGGTGTGGCGGGGCGGTGTCGTCGCGGCGGAGAGTGTCCCGCGTGGGGTCTGGGAGCCCAATTGCTAGCGACGAGGCCCAGGCGGCCGGCGGGCACCCTAGAGCGCGCCGGTGGCGAAGTCCTGGCGAGCGGTGGCGCGCGCTGCGTGGGTTGGTGAGAAATGCGGGAAGGAAAAAGGGGGCCCGGCCAACCCCGCGGATGCAGGTGCTGGCCGGGCCCGGGGAATGGTGAGGGTTAGTCGCTGTTGGTGGCGTCGACGATGGCGCGGCTGATCTGGTGAGGCGTTAGGCCCGAGCGCAGCGCGGTCAGCAGCATGAGAGCAAGTCGTGGTGGCGGGGTCTGCGTGGCTTGGGCTTCACCCAGTGCCGCGTCTGCGGCGATGCCGGCACGAACGGTGTCGCCCAGGAAGCAGTAGCAGGCGGCAGCGATGGTAAGTGCCTCGGCGCGGGGCTGACCCCGCAGCCGCCGGGCGATGTGGGTCCACAGGTAGGCCGCGGTATCGGTGTGTTGGGCGGCGGCGGCGATCATGGCGTCGCGCACGGCGACGTCGGCGGTGATGGCGATGCCGGCGCGGGTGGGCAGGCTGCGGTTGATGGGGTGCCCTTCGAGGGCGTCGGTGATCTCTTGGGCAACCTGGATCACGAGCTCGCCGTGGTCTCCCAAAGCCATCGGTGGTGCTGCGGGCAGGTAAGCGAATTCGGCTTCGATGTCGCCGCGGCCGGGGCTGACGCGCTCACCGCCGAGGACTCGGTGGGCGGTGACGAGCGAGTCGGTATAGGGATAGGTGGGGCCGGTGGCGCCGCTGTCGGGGTCATACCAGTGCCCTTCGGTGGTGACATCGCGGGTCATGATCCGGCGCAGGACGGGGATCCCGGCGGCACGCAGTGCCACGCTCACGGCGTCGAGGATAGTGAGGGCGTGCCATTCGTGGGCCTGGTCGCAGACGGCCAGGAGCACGGCGGCGTGGCTGGTCTCGGGTCGCAGGTTGACGGTGGCCGGGAATTTCGCGGCTCGTTCGACCGAGACAGTGATGTCGAATCGAATCGCGGTGCAGCGTGTAGGCCACGATGCTGTTGGTGGGGCCGAAGCCCAGCACGGCCGGCAGTTCCTTATTCGAGCTGCGTGTTGAGAGCAGTTCCCCAGCCGGGGCCGGATTCCCCGCGGAGCCCGTAGGGCCTCCGACACCACCGCTGGCGTCCTCACCACTATCGCCGTGCAAACCTTCATGATCACATTGGTGTGATACAGTAATGGTGTAGATGACCTGGGTGGAGGTGTATCGATGTCGCACGAGGTTAACGGCTTCATGGAATTCCTGGAGTTACAGGATGGGACGGACTTGGTGACGAAGACCGAACTCCTCAACGAGGTGCGGGAGGCCGGTTTCAAAGTTTCCGATCGCAACCTGACGTATTACATGTCCTCCGGGCTGATACCGCTGAGCGCGCGCCTCGGGTCTCGGAGCGCGGGCGTCTATCCCAAGGTCGTAGTGGAACTGATGACCTGGCTGCTGTACATGCGCAGGATCGGGGTCTCCATTGAGTCGCTGCGCGAGCTGTTACCGGTGTGGAAGTTCCTGATGAGGTCGCTCAGGGGCAAGCACATGCGACTCGACCTCGCAGAATTTGAATTCGTTGCCATGCAGCATATTTCGTCGTCGGACGCCTTCTGCGCGGTACCAGCGACGGTCTCCTACGTACTCGGATCACTCTGCGACTGTTGCCGTCGAGACATCACGTTGGTCGACCGCGACGGCCATGAGAGCACTGCGGACGAGTACACCAGCATCGGTTTCGCCATCGCGGCCCCGCTGGACGGTGATGGGAACGGCGAACGGCCGGTGGATAGGTGGGCGGCCCGCACTCGTCTGAGTCTGGCTGTTCCGCGACCCCAGAGTGTGGATCCGACGACGGTCAGGCTCGGTCGCAAGGTCGGCGAGCCGTGGCCGGCGGATGAGCCGGCGTCCCACCTGAACGGCCGGAGAGAGGAGCGGACCGAAACCTAGACCACGGAAAAAAGGTTGGACGAGCACGGCAATGCTCGTCCAACCGGGGGCCGATATACGACCCGGTACAACAGCCATGAGTGTACGGCCCCAATCCCCGATCTGCGCAATCCCGCACGGATCGACACAGAACTGATTGGAGGCCCCCGTGGCCATTCGCATTACCGCAATTCGCCTGTCGGGCGGTACTACTCACCAGCACATCACGAACCTGTGGTGGACCAACCAGGTGAACAACGAGACCGGTTCCAGCACGCGTGCTGCGGTGGTCGAGTTCATCGAGGACGGCGGCAAGGCCTTTGTCGACGAAGGCGGCCGCCGGGTCGACGTCTACGTACGGGCCCCCGCGTCGGGGCCGAAGTACGTGCAGACACAGGCCGACGGTTACTGGAAGAACAACCTGCTCGCGCTCCCGCACAAGTAGCTCGGATCGGTGGGACGGTCTCGGCGGCGCCGGGGCCGTCCTGCCTTCGAAACCCTTGTCGATCAACCAAGCTCGATTTCCGCCCAGGAGGCGCACACCATGTATCCAACAACGGTGGCCCACGCGGCAGCCGTCCGACCGCAGCGGAGACCCCTCGATGGGTGCCGCTGCCGAGGTCGACCTGTCGGAGGCACAACCTACTGTCTAAGAAGGTGTCACGGAGGAACGGAATATGACAGATCTGCTTAACGAGGAGTTCGCGCAGGCGGTGCGCAACGTCAGCATTCACGGGGACAAACGTGACCGCGCAATCGCCGCACACTCCGAGGTGCGTGACCTGCTCGAGGCTGACGCTGAGCTGCGTGGCTGGGGCATCGACACGCGACTCATCGGTTCCTACGCGCGCCAGACTGCGCGATATCCGGGCAAGGATGTCGACGTCTTTCTGCGGTTCGACAATCTCTCCGTGCGGCACAGTCCGGAGAAGATCTACGACGCCGTCGAGCGGGTGCTGGTCGATGGGTACGGTGTGAAGGGAGAAGATGAGGGGGGCCGCGTGACTCGTCAGGCGCGGTCGCTCAAGATCGACTTCCCCGACCCTGAGGCCCACTTTAGCGATGTCGCGTTCGCTATCGACGCGGTGCCGGCGGTGCGCTGCCAGAGCCACTGGGCTATCCCGAATCGGGATCGTGACAAGTGGGACAGCGACGAAAAGCGTTGGATCAAGACCGATCCGGTGCAGTTCGCTGACGACACGAACACATTGGCCACTGCGTCGTGGAGCCCGACGGTCGGCGGGGCGAACGCCTACCGGCCGGTCGTGCGGTTGCTGCGGCAGGTCCGGCACGTCCACCTCGGCGGCCAGCGCCCGGGTGGCCTGTTCGTCGAGATCGCCGCCTACTACGTGTGGAACGAACGGCTCGTCACAGGAACCTCCTACCCCCAGCTGCTGGCCTCGACCTTCAAACACGTCGGGGCGCGGTTGATCGACAGTGCTGTCGGCGGGTTGCCCGACCCCGTGCTCGGCACGCCGCTCAAGCCCGTCCTCGAACCCTGGGAGTGGACCTCGGCGGGTCAGACCTTCGAGCGTCTGGCCCGCGAGGCCTACGCGGCGCTCGATGCAGAGCGGTGCCGGGCTGCCAAGCTGTGGCGCGACATCCTCGGCACCAACGACCGCGGACAGGTTCTCCCGCTGCCCGACGGCTGCGATGCGGCCGGATTTCCGGTCGGATCTGTCACCGCCGTCGGTGCACTGGGCAGCAATCGGTCGCGCGGCTTCGCCGTGACCGCCGTGCGTCGCCGCTGAGCAGGCTGTTGGATACCTACGACGACGCCGCGTTCGATCGATTCTGTTCGGAACTGGTCAATGCTGGCTTCTCTCCCAGCGGCGAAGATGCCAACCCGTATTGGACGGGGCCGATTCGGGCGAGCCTGCAGCCTCTCACCGACGCCACTCGGATGCAGATCCACATCTATCCGGGGTGGCCGCTGCGCTACGCACACGTCTTCGTCGCGGGTCTAGGCACCGAGCACGCCGCGCGAGGCACCATCTGTCTGTGGGCCGAAGACGATCCAGCCCAGATCGATGGCCGTGAGCTGCAAGGCCTTTGGGATCGCCTAGACCAGTGGGCCGCCGCAGCCCAGGCCGGATTCCATGCCGAGGACCGAGCACTCGACGCGTACCTTCTCTACGACGAGCAAAGCACCTACCGCGCCGAACTACCCCTGCGGGACTTGATCACCCGCGGCACTAACGGCTACACCGCCGAGGTGTTCGCGACCATCCAGGGCAAGACACTGCTCATCGAACACGGCAACCCTCCAGACCGCCGTACCATCGGCAAGCCCGTCCTTACCGGCGCGTTCTACTTGCGCAACCACCTCCCCGAGCCGCCGCGCACCCTCAACGACGTCCTCGCCGCACTGACCCGTCGCCAACGCAAGAACCTCACATATGGATTGTCCGACAGATCCGACACGGTGTTCACCGAACCCAGCGGCGGGCACGACTTCATCGTGCTGGCCTGGCCACGCCATGATGCCGACTATGACGCTGTCGTGCTCGGCATGACCGGTACCGGCGACACGTTGCGCACCGCCGCGCTGCCGGCGACATCCAACGACGTGCAGGCGTTACGACGACGCGCCGGATCCGACGCCGACCTCCTCGCCCGCAAGGTCGTCCTGATCGCCGGCGCCGGTTCCGTCGGCGGACACGTCGCGGTCGCCGTGGCTTCCAGCGGCGTTGGCACGATCCACCTACATGACAGTGACCTGTTGACGAGCACCAACCTTGCCCGCCACGTCGGCACCCGCCACTTCGTGGGCTACCGCAAGACCAACGCGGTGGCGGTTATCGTCGGTCAACACGCACCATGGACCAGCGTGACTCGACATGACGACCTGCCCTATGACCCCGCCGAGTTGCTCGCCGCGATCGAGGGAGTCGACCTGGTCATCGACTGCACGGGGGTCTTGCCGATGACCGCCGCGCTCGCTGACGCGTGCCGTCGAAGCGGCGTGGCGCTCATCGTCGGTGCCCTGTTCCATCACGGCGCGCTGGCCCGTGTGCAACGGCAAGCCGAGGGTGACACCCCGATCGCTGCACGCCCGGCCGATCCGCGCTACCACGCGCTACCACCCGACGATCGGGCGACAGCCACGGCGGGTTTCCTCGAACTCGGCTGCACCGCCCCAGTGAACAACGCCTCACCAGTCGCGGTCCTTACCGCCGCGGCCGACACAGCCTGTGCCGCCGTCGATCTGCTGACCACCAGGCGTGAACGCGCCGACGAATGCATCACTGTCCTGCGCCCGATGAGCCCTCCATTCGACCGCACGGGCGCTCTGGAGCCTTGTGGCGACTCGTCGGAGGATTCATGAACACCAGCACCAAGTTGTGGATCACCGAGGCCGCCCGCACGACGATGGCGGCCGCCGCGGCACGGGCGCACCCCATTGAAACCGGCGGCATCTTGATCGGTGTCTATCTCGATGGGCATCCGTGGATCACCACCGCCGTCGAGATCCCTACCATCGAGCGCGGCAGATCCCACTACCGGATTCCTGCCGGCGCCACCCATGTGGCCGTCCTGGGGGCGCGAGCGGTCGATCACCGACTTGGCTACCTCGGCGACTGGCACAGCCACCCTCACGACGTCGGCCCCAGCCCGAAAGACCTGGCATCGCTGGCGCTGGTGTCGATGAAGCGGCCGCGGCTGCCCAACCCTACCCAAATCGTGCTCCGCAGAACCGATCACGGATACACCCTCGACGCCCGACGCATCGTCGCCTTCACCCCCCGCGTCTGCACCATCGAACTGACCGGCGCGCTACCGCGCGCATCACAGCACGCCGACGAGGTCACCGGCCGCGGCAATTTACCACCAGACGACATTCGTACATTTACGACTGATTCTCCAGGAGCACAACCATGACTGGCAATGACATGCCCAGCGCGAGCGGTGTCCGGATCGCCGGCGATGACTACCAATGGCTGCACGTCTGGCGAGCCTGCATGGAAGCCCTACACCACGACCTGACAAAGAACACCGACAACCCGACGATCGCCGTCGGCGTCGAAGAACCCGGTGTCGGAAACGGCGACGACGTCGTCCGTCACCGAATGCGATCCCCGCACGCATACACACAAGTCAAGTACGCCGTTGACAACCGCATCTCGGTCGGGCTGGCCTACCTGGACGACGAGGGGATCCTCAAGAAGATGCTGGCCGCGCACAAGAACCTGACCGCCGACGGCAATCCCGTCGAGATGCGACTGGCCACCAACCGCACCCACGATCCCGCCGACGTGCTGCTACGAGATCGCGACGGGCGCGACGGCAGACTGGTCCCCCGTGCCGTCCAAGGTGGCCCAAACTCGGAGCGGGGTAAGGCGCGAAAGGCGTGGGCCATAGCCGCAGACACCGATGAGCCCACCCTGATGGCCTTCCTTGACGACCTCCACTTCGACATCGCCTACGACCTCAAGCGTCTACGTGACGAAGTCGGCCTCTTGATGACCGCCAACGGTCTGCGATCGGACGAGAACGCCGTCGACCAGGGTGCGGACTGGGTGGCCAAGCAAGTCATCGCCGGGCATCGCCGCCTCAACCTCTCCGACATCAGGCAAGCCGTCACCACACTAGATCTGCAACGGGGCTCACCGTGGACGACTGTGTCGGTCGCGACCATCAAGCACGACGAACTCGCCGACCAGGCCGCCGTGAGCGTCGACTGGGTGGATAGGGTCTCGGGAGAGAAGGACTGGCACCGGGTTGCACCGATGCCTCCACATACATGGGACGATCTGGCCGCCGACATCGCTACCGTCCCAACACAACTCGGTGGCGCCCGTCGCATCCTCGTCAGTGGGCACATGCGGCAGGCGACCGGATTCCTGCTCGGTGCTGAGCTGCGCCGCGTCTTGCGCTACGAAGTCGGCGTACGCCAAGGCGATCAGCTTTGGAGCAGCGAAGAAAAGACCGAAGCCTTCTCCCTCAAGGTGACCGAGCAATCCGTCGGGCTCGGTTCGGATACGGCGCTCATCGTCAACGTCGCTGCCGACTTCGCCGACCAGGCAGCCGACTGGATTCGCCACATCGGATTGCCCGTCGCGACTATCGTGACCGCTACCCCATCGACAGGGGCGAGTCCGACCGCCGTCACCACCCCGGTAGCGGCGAACAGCTTCGCAGTCCAGATCCGTGATCTCGCTCGTCGGCACGGCACCTCAGGAACGTTGCACCTGTTCCTCATCGGCCCACTTGGTCTCGCCGTGTTGCTCGGACACCACTGGAACCGAGTCACCACCACCCACGTCTACGAGCATCTAGGTGCACAGGGTTACGCCCATGCGTTCACCGTCGACGCGTAGTCCGGCCTCAACTGTCGTTCGGGGCGGAACCACACAGCTGGAATCGCGTCATAGATCGAGTGGCTGCAAAGACCCGAAAGTACCCAAGCCTTGCTGAGGCCACCGGTTCACGTTCACGCGTGTCGCCCTCGCTGAACATTCGGCGCCAACACATGTCCAATCTGCAGTCCTGGTAGCCGAGGACATCATCAACTATGTAACGGATACCATCGCCCCTTTACAGCCAAGCCCGTTCTCACCGAATCTGCAGCATTCTCACCGCAACTGGGATAGATAGCACACAACCGAGGACCTGAGGCCGCACGCTGCCAGCGCCGTTTGACAAACTCAACACAGCGGCCGACCCACTGGTGGGCCATCGCGAACACCGATCGCACCCGCACTTCGAGCCGCTCGGCCTACGATGCCTGGATCCGTGGGACCGGTGACGCCGAAATTCGCGATCGAAGCGAGGTCAGGTGGGAACCCCCCCCCTCGGGAATTAGGCCATGTGCCTCAGTTTCAATGACAATGCCTCAGATTCGGCGAGAACGGACAATTGGTTTCGCCGTCAACGCGGTTGAGAAGCCGGTTTGGACCGCGCCGGTCGCTTCGGTGGCCCCTGAGTCCCCCGCCGCAAAGAAGCCCGGACTGGTTACAACGGTTCGGGTGAGTCGAGCAGTCGATATGTGACTCTGATTGTTAACGGGCCCACTCCTGCTGTGCGCCAGCATTTTCCGTCCGATTCCATGGATAATCGTCATTATCCATGAAGAACTGCCGCATATTTCATCAGATGAAACAATCGCGTATCTGACGGCCCGGCCGGTTGGACGAATCTTTTCACATGAACGCTGGCTTTGAACTGGGGATTTGGTATCGCTGCGACCGTGGCTGCGGTGGTTGTCGTGGTGGTTCTGCCGCAGCAGCAGAACGAATCGCTTCCGGAGTGCTGTACGGACCTGCACCGATGTGGTATTGATTCAGTAGGTGATTCAATGATTCATCGAATGAGACCACCGGGAGGTCGTGTTGGGCGTCGACAAGAGTGGCCGCGTCTACGTCGTGGGCGCGGTTCCGCTGCTGCATCCCGAGGTGCAGACGGTGCAGGAGATGCTGGAGGGCTGGCGTAACCAGCAGCTGTGTCGGAATCTGGCACACGACACGATCGAGGATCGGATCCGCCTGGTTGAGCGGTTCCTGGCGTACACCAATGAGTTTCCGTGGACGTGGACGCCGGCCATGGTTGAGGAGTTCTTCAGTGACCTGCGCTCGGTGAAAAGGCGTAGGCAGTCGACGATCCGCGGTTACCAGAACGCGCTGCGGCTGTTTTGTTCTTATGTCAGCGATCCCGATTACGGCTGGGATCGGGTGTGCGAGCAGCGGTTCGGCACCCACCCCGCCCAGGTGTTTTTCGAATGGAACACCGCCATGCACGTCCAGGACAACGAGCAGGCTCCGACCAAGCGGGCGTTCACCAAGCGCGAGCTGCAGGATTTCTTCGATCATGCCGACGACCGGGTGGCGCTGATCGCCGCCTCCGCCCGTAAGGGCTGGCTGCCGGCGTACCGCGATTCGGTGATGTTCAAGCTGGCCTACTCCTATGGCCTTCGGTTCAACGAGCTACGCCACCTGCAGACGGTGGACTTCGCCCGCAATCCGCACGCCCGAGAGTTCGGCCGCTACGGGCTGGTCCACGTGCGCTACGGCAAGGCCAAGAAGGGTTCGCCGCACAAAAGGCGCAGTGTGCTGACAGTCTTCGATTGGACACCCGAGGTCATCGGCGACTGGTTGGCCTATGGGCAGCCCAATATGGACGACGGTATTGACCTGTTTCCCAGCGAGCGCGGCGCGCTGGTCTCCGAAGATACGCTGCTGCGGCGGTTTCGGCGTTACTGCACCGACCTCGAGCTGTCGGCCGGACTGGATTTGCACTCGTTGCGCCGCTCCTATGCCACCCATCTCATTGAGGATGGCTGGGACCCGATGTTTGTTCAGCACCAAATGGGCCACGAACACGCCAGCACCACCGCGCTTTACACCTGCGTCTCTAACGATTTCCGCACTCGCGCCCTGCGCCGCGCGCTCGACGCCACCATCGCCGACGCTCTTTCGTGGGGCGAGGAGTCCTCATGAAGCGACAAGTCGACTATGCCTGGCGGCTCGCCGAAATCATGGCCGCGCACGGCATGCACAACACTACCGACCTGATTCCCCGCCTTGCCGAACGCGGAATCCAGCTGTCTCGACCGCAAGTGTATCGAGTCGTTCACCAACGGCCAGAACGGGTTTCGCTGCAAATGATCGCCGCCTTGTGCGACATCTTCGGCTGCGGAGTCGAGGACCTGGTCACCGTCACCGCCACCGATGTTCGCCGCAAGAAAACCGCCTCAGCCAGAGCCGCGGCCTCTGCTCCCAACGTCGTGGATCTCAACAAATCCGTGCGCCCGCGCCGGGCCCGGGTGATCCGCGATGACCAATAACCGCACGGCCATGGTCGCGGACGCGGACGACCTCACGTCAAGGGAGAAATCGCGTGTTCACGCTGCGGCCGCATGTCGGTCCAGAACCGCACCCCCTCCTGGCCCGGCGAGCAACTGTGCAACAGCTGCTTTTACACCGCGATGCGCACCCACGGCGTCTGCCCCCGTTGCGGACACGATGGCGTGCTGCCTGGACGCGCCAACCGTACCGATCCCAAGCCGGTATGTCTGACATGCGCGAGCATCCCCGAGGACTACCGATGTCGCACCTGCGCCGCCGAAGGCCAGATCTACCGTGGCGGTCGATGTGCGCGCTGCGCCCTGCGTGATGACCTGACGGCCCTGATCGTGGACGGGGCCGCAGATCCGGCCACGATGAGCACGATCGTAGAAATCCTCTGTGGGGTCGAGCGCCCCGAGAGCATCCTCACCTGGAAACGCTCCCCCAAAGTGCGGTCACTGCTGTCGAGCCTTTCGAGCGGCGAAATTCCCCTTAGCCACGACGGCCTCGACGCCGTCAGTCAACGCACTCAAGAGGTTTCGCATCTGCGCAGCCTGTTCGAGCACCATGGTCTACTCCCCCACCGCGATGAATATCTAGCACGTTTCGAAAGCTGGCTTACCGCCAAACTCGACACCATCGCTCAGCCGGCCATCCGAGCTCCCGTTGAACAGTTCGCCACCTGGCATCATCTGCGCCGGCTGCGCGGCAACTCCACACCAGGGCACGCCTCTGAAAGATCGATGCTATCGGCCAAGCAGCAAGTGACCGCAAGTGACCGAGACGATCAAATTCCTCACCTGGCTGCACGACACCCACCATCGCACCGCAGCTGACTGCCTTCAGCAGGACCTCGACGAATGGCTCGCCAGCGGACCCACCACACGCCACAAAACCCGCGCGTTCTTCGCCTGGGCCAAGAAAAGCAAGATCAACACCACTGTGCGATTCGTAAACCAACAGCCCAAGCACGTTCCTATGCTCACCCAGGAGCAACGGTTGACCTGGATCAAGGCGCTCCTCAGCGGCAACCCGGGATCCCTTCACTACCGAGTCGCCGGCCTTCTGCTCCTGCTCTACGCACAACCACTGGTCAGAATCACCGCACTGCCAGCCACCGCGGTCGCGGTCACCACCAACGACGTGCGCATATCCCTCGGGAACGAACCCGTGCCGGTGCCGGAACCCTCCGCAGGCATCCTTGTCGAGCTAGTACACCGCAGACCCAACCTCCGAACGGCTGGCGGTGGGATCGCCAACCCGTGGCTATTCCCAGCGCAACGACCCGGGAAGCACCTGGACGCAATCACTTTGCAGCATGACCTCACCCGCGCGGGAATCAGTGTTCTCGCTGCACGCAACTCGGCGCTGCGCACGCTTGTCGCTGAGATGCCCCCTCCTATCGTGGCCAAGCTTTTGGGCTTCAGCGACAACTGCACCCAGCGGCACGCCCAACTGGCGGCTCAACCCTGGTCGCGGTACGTCACCTAGCTGACGGCCGAGCGTCGGTAGCTCACCATGTCGGAAACTTGGCGTCAACACGTCGATTTCGACCAAATACGACGGAAACGAATATGCAGCCTCACCGGTAAACCACGCTGCATTCTTTATTCTGTTGTGTGGCACAGTGTTTTACTTTCACCAGACGCCGACCATTGGTTTTGTGTGTTCTAATCTGGTTGTCTCCTAGACGGTTTCGTGTTCATGCGGTTGCGCATCTCCCTGGTTCTCATTCATTATATGAATCATTTGAGCGGGAAGGATGGGGTTGTGCCTGGCCATCGCCGATTGTGGCCTTGAGCCGCTCCCCCGGCTGGGGAACGGCGGCCATCATGGCGCGCAGCCTGCCTACCTGGTTTTGTCGCCAACCGGTAGCGTATATCCCGTGCAGCGTGTGCTCGATATCGACGTTGATTTCTTTGTTGAGCCGACTGTGTATGACCCCGACAGTGATGATGATCGCCCCGACCCCGCCGAGCACACTGTGTGGTCGGCCGCTGAGGCGCTGGGATTTCTACGGGAGCGCTGCGGTCTCGTGGGTCGAGGGCCTGGGTTTCTCACCGAAACCCACGATCAACTATTCGGGTCGTGGCGCAATGCGATTGCTGCTGGCATTCTCAAGCCGCCGTTTCATGTGACACATGTCGATGGGCATGCCGATCTCGGGCTCGGCTACCAGGGCCATGAATACTTGATGACCAACCTCCTATTCCAGGCGCGGGCGGCACGCGCTTACCCAAGCCCATCGCCGGGCGAGCAAGGACTCACCCAGGGAACCTGGCTCCTCTACGCGATCGCCTGCCGCTGGCTAAACGACCTGACCTACGTGCATTTGGACAACGAGAACGGCGGCGCTGAAGCATTCTCGTTCATCCTTAATACCTTGAAGCCGGGCGGCGATGCGATTCAACTCAGGGCAATGACGCCAGAAGCCCTGTCGCACTGGGCACTCAGTGGTTACGCAGATGACTGCGAGTTCGCCCACATCGAGCCTGAAGTCCCCTACGAGGTCTGCCTGTGGAGCAAATGGCAGGCCGAACAGCCTTACGATTTCGTCTGTCTGACCCGATCTCCGCAGTACGCACCGCTCACCGCCGATACCTTGTACGAATTGATCGCCGAAACGTTCATCGACCCGATCACATAGTCGTCATCCGGGTTGTTCCGGCGCCGAAACCTGTGCTGCCGCCATGCCGTCTGGACGGGCGCTCTCCCCCACCGACTCGCTGAGGGATCAAGCTTCCTGTCCGGAGGAATACGGCCGAATCGAATATGGCGGGTTGCCAGTAAATGTCGTTCTGCCCAAGCCGATCTCATTCCGCTTTGGATGACGGTAGGTACCGGATGAGTGTTTCATCACCGGTGTCGGTTGCGCCCCGAAAAAGGTACTGTCCGAGTGCCGTCCACAAGCGGCGTTCCTCATCGGGCGTTTGCGGAGAGGCGACGCCTAGTGCATTGAGCAGATCTCGCCGATGTAGGTCGTAGACCGAGCGGACGAGGTCTCCGAACGCGATCGCAGCGCTGACCGCTGAGCGGTATGTCAGGAACGACAGCAGGGCAGCTCCGAGAGCGCTCGGAATCCAGACCGCACCACCGAGCTGGCCGTTCATGCCCATTGCGGCCGCGATGACCGCGGTTACCGCTGACAGCGTCGCGACCACGACGAACTGGTCGATCGCCCTGCGGCCGTCGTCGACGATGGTGCGGACCGCATCGGGCAGCAGGAGGTATTGGCGTGGCCAGAACAAGACGCTGTCGAGTCCGTATCGTTCTCGGCTGTAGTTCTCAGCAGCCAGCAATGCATTTCCCAGGCGTGTGGGCAGGAAATCATTTGTGCTGGAAGGGAACTCGCGGAGAATCCGGGTGGAGTCGGAGGTGTCGTCGTCGTCGAGCCGACCATAACGGCGCTGTTCCACCCAAATGCCGGGTTTGCGCAGCCAGTGGGGCCGCCAGTAGCCCTCCCACCACCCTACGAGCCTGTCCACCTGCGTGCCGATGAGGACGGCGAACAGCAGCACCGCTGCCGCTGCTGACGCGACGATGAGCCACCGCTCCGGATTTGGCACGGTCCGTGCGAGCTCGCGTACGGCTGCCCAACTACCAGCGGTCACGACCAGGGCGCCCACTGCTGTGATGAAGCCGAGGCTTGGGAGCAGCAGACCGACGAGGAACCGTTTGTCCAGGAGGTCGGCGGTTTTGCCGAAGATGGTGCTGAGCATCGTTACCAGACAAACAAGTGGTCGCTGAGTTGGCGGGGGTTGCTGCAGGGCGGCATCTGCGGTGGCCGCTTCGCGAAATGCTGTGTCCACCCGCATAATTCGTCAGTCTCGTGGTACTGGCAGTATCGGACGATCTTGGGCAGTGTGATGGGGCCCGGCAGGGCGACGCCGCGACTGGCATAGCGTATGCGGAACAATTGGTTCTTCAGCTCAGCGGGGGTGGACACGCCGGCCACGCGACCAGAGTCGACGACCACGATTACCGTCGGCTCAGGGTCAGGTTCTTCGGCGGCTAGTTCATCGGCCACATCCAACACGGCGCCGAAGGTTGAGCGTGCGTCGACGACAATAAATCCGCGCACCCGGCGGGCCAGGTCTTTCAGCGGTGTGAGCGGCGCGGCACGAGAAATCGTGCCAGGTGGGAACGCTGCTGTGGGATCACCGGAATTGTTGATCACGACCACCCAGTGGTCTGGCGCCACCACTGTCCCGGCCTGGGTTTCCTGTCTAACGGACAAGGCAGGATAGAGGCGCGCCTGTGCCAGCTGTCGGTCTGCGCTGACCATCCGATCTCCCGCCGCTCGATATTTGAGTGATGGCTGCCGCTCTTGAGACCGCGGGCGTGATCCGGCAGCACCAGTGGGTGCTACCGGACCACGCCGCCCGCGGGACCTTCTAGACCTGCTGCTGGATGGTGCCGCCCGGATTGCGTTTGGCGGTCGCATTCGTGACAAACTTCCCGGTCGACGCCGAACGGTTGACCGTCCGGTTGTTACCGGTGCCCCGACCGACGCGCTCGGTGGTGGTCTTACCCGGCCACCGCGCAACTGTCGCCTTGCTGACGAACCGGCCGGTGCCGGCGCTTCGATTCACTGAACGGGCCATGAACGTGGCCACTCCTTTCTGGCAGTGCCCGAGACCAGGGAGGACGATCCTCGTGGATCATCTGGGGCTCCGTTACGCTGTTCGACAGCCACCGAGGTGTGGTGCCGGGACGTGGTTCTCGGGCGAGGGCGGGGCCGTGTCAGCGGTCTCGCCCTCGCCGTCTGCATTGACGACATCTCGTTGTAGGGAGACCCGCTCAGCTTCCCCGCAACTTTTCTGGTGGAGGATTTCGCGCCGCGCGGATCTCGGCGGACCGCCGTTTGATCGCGGCGGCGCGCGTTGTGCTGACCGTTCTTCTGGCCGCGACACTGCTCTTGGTGCCTAGCGAGGACTTGGCTACTTGGGACTTGATGTCGCTCATGCCGACCCCGTTCCTTCGATCTTGTGCCGAATCTGTTTCTTGGCGTAGGCGATCATGCTCTCCACCGCTTTCTCTGTTCTGCCCATTCGAGCGGCGATCTCGCGCAGAGTGTATCCGCGGGATTGCATCGTCAGCGCGAGTCGCGCGTCTTGCCGGGTGACACGCTCGAGGGCCTGTTCTGCGGCAAGTGTGCGTAGCACGTCGGATTCGACGTCGGTGAGGGCCGCCTGCTCCACGGCGCGGACATCGGTGTCCTCCCCGAGGAGGTCGCGGCCTTGTTCGGTGAGCCAGCGATTCATCACTGCCACGAATCGAATCAAACACTGGCCGACGAAGAATGTCCGCAAGGACGCCCCGCGTACGGGGTCCCACCTGCCGGGCAGCAGGACACGGTCCCGGAAGTAGAACAGCGCTTCGGCCACGGTCTCGTCGGCGATCTCATCGACGTCACCGACGCCGAGATCGACCTCTTCGAGATTCGGGATGTGCCGGAGCTTCTTCTCGCGGCAGCGCGCCTCGATGACGCCACGGGTCAACCATCCGGCGATGATGGCGTGACCGTAGCGGGCCAAGACCGTCTCGACGTAGTCGTAGTCCTGACCGGCGAACCCCTGGCGGCGCAGGCCGGCATAGAGTGCCGTGTCCGCGGCGAGCCGGTCGACCTGCTCAGCAAGCGACAGGTGCTCCGACTGGAGCCATTCCTCGATGGCGGACCCAGGCGCCCCGACCTCAACCGCAGGCAACTCCGCGGGACCATCCCCGGTGCTGACCACGGCCATCCTCCGATCGCTAGTGTGAGCTCGACCTGTTGTAGGGCCAACTGCCCGCGCGCCCCGCAGCGCACTCGACCCATGCGCGTGGTGCCCTTATGCGGTAAATGGGCATCATCATAGATAGAAATTTACCAGGCGCGTCACTTCAATACTCAGCATCTCTTAACTATACTGGAAAGTGTGACGGCATCGGTGGGAAAGTATTACCAGTCTGCAGATGGTCTTGAACGAGCTGTAGTAGATCTGGTGCGGGTGGGAGCTCGTGGCCATGGCCCGGGTGTGCGCCAGCTGGCCTCGCGCCTCATGCGCACCGTCCCACCTGGCGTCGATGACGAAGAAGCGTTCCGCACGGCGATCCACGAGGCGCTGGCCGCAGTGGGGCAAGGCACCGAACTGCGCTTCACCGATGCAACAGTGCCCACCGAGGCCGACAGCGCGCACCGGCTGGCCGAGGTGGACCACCTGCCCAATGGCGATGGCTTAGTGCTCGACGAGAAGGTGATGGACCAATTGCAGGAGGTGGTCGCCGAACGGCGATTCCGCGATTTGCTGCATCGAGCGTCGCTGAGCTTGACCCGCACCGTTCTGCTGAGCGGTCAACCCGGTGTGGGGAAAACGATGGCAGCTCGCTGGCTTGCGCAAGCTCTCGGGTGGCCGTTGGTAACCCTGGATCTATCGTCGGTGGTCTCCAGTTACCTGGGGACCTCAGGACGCAACATCAAGGCCGTCTTGGACTATGCGAAGTCCGGCCCGTGTGTGCTGTTTCTCGATGAGTTCGACGCGATCGCTAAACGCCGCGATGACGACACCGACATCGGCGAGCTGAAACGAATCGTCAATGTCATCCTCGTCGAACTGGATCGGTGGCCAGACAGCAGCTTGCTGGTCGCCGCCACCAACCATCCTCAGCTGCTCGATCACGCAGTAGGGCGACGATTCGACCGCGCGATCGAACTGCTCCTTCCCGGAATCCATGAACGGCGACTTCTCTTGCACGGCCTTGCCGTCGGCGTCGACGACATCGATGGCCGCGTGGTCGACCTCGTTGCCGAATTGACTGAGGGAACCAGTGGTTCGGATCTGACCCGACTATGGGAGCTGTGTCGGCGCCGGGCGATTCTGCGCGCCGCATCAACGACGGACATGCTCATTGAGGAGCTGGCTCGTCGAACCGGGGATTCAGGTCCCGGACGTGACACCTTGTTCGCGGCGTTGAGTACCCGCCTTAACCTGTCCAATCGTCAGATCGCGGCCGTGGCAGGAGTGAGTCACCCGACGGTTGCCACGGCCATCAAACGTGCCCGGGCGCGTGGATGACCACACCCCAGGCCACATCGCAGCGACCTCTTCTCGTCAACGGGGAGGCCTTGAGACTCGAAGGAGTCGAGGCGCCCAGTGCGGCTGGCGGGCCGAAATTCGAGCCGCGCACCGCCGACGACGCACGAGAGTTGCTTCTCCCCCAGATCAATGTGGTGGCGGCATCCGCTCGCGCTTTACCTTCCCAGCTACGCGCCCCCGATCGACTGTATGTGGAAGCCAAACTCCTCCCGAACTATTTGGCCGCCAGTTATTTTCCCGCTGCCCTACTCGCGCAGATCGGGGCTACACCGGTGGGTTCGCGCGCCGACACCGGACTCTACGTGACCGCGAGTAAGCAGCAGGAGGCGCAGACTCGCCGGCTTATATTCACCGTCTCCGACGACGGCCTAGCTGCGCTGCAGTCGCTCGTACAGACGCGAGGCGGGAATCGTACGGAACAGCAGGCATTTTCCGAGATCCGCAAGCTCGACGAAATTACCGTTCCCCGACCCGAGCAGGTGCTGCGCAGGCCGCCGACTCGGCCCGAACCTACCACTGAGCAATCCGTCTGGGAGGCGGTGCTTCACCCGGCGACCGCACGATCGGGGGAGGCCGTCGCGCTCGACGACGAGACTTTGGGCCGGTGGGTGTCTTTGGTGCAGCGACAGGGCGGCCAGGTCCATGAAGCATTCATTCGTCGGGTTGGCGGTCTCACCTTCGTGCCCATCAGCGCGGCCGCCGGCGACGTCGATGAATTGGCTCGCTTTAACCCACTGCGCGTGTTGCGTCCGATGCCAGCGATCCGGCCCCGGCCCCGATTCGGGCTGCGCGCGGTGCAGCGGGTCACTCCCCCGTCGACCGCGCAGCCCGCATCCACCGTCGCGACGGTGGCAGTCTTCGATGGGGGCGTCGACGGCGGCCAATCAGCGTTATTCCCCATTGGCACACCGGATCTCACACCTGAACCACCGGTCGCAGACGACTTATCCCATGGTACCGGAGTGACCGCAGCGGTGCTCTACGGCCTGCTGGAACCCGGTCAGCAGGCGCCGCAGCCACCGCTGCCCATCGAGAGCTACCGTGTCACTCCATCACCGAATCCTCATGACCTGGAAGGCTATTGGGTTCTAGACCGAATCGTGGAGACGGTCCGGCAGAACGGACACCGGATCGTGAACCTGAGCCTGGGGCCAGAACGCGCCGTCGAAGATGACATGGAACCTGATCGCTGGACCAGTGAACTCGATCAGCTGTCTTGGGACAACGACGTATTGTTTGTCGTCGCGGCTGGCAACGACGGAGATCAGGATCAGGCGACCGGCCTGCACCGGGTGCAAATCCCCGCCGACATGGCCAACGGGCTTGCCGTTGGTGCATGTGACGCTCCGAGCCCCCACCGGCCCTGGGCGCGCGCCCCCTACTCGTCGATGGGACCCGGCCGTCGCGGCAACCGCGTCCAACCTCTGGGAGTGCAGTTCGGCGGCGCCGACAACCGCATGTTCAACCTTCTCACCGCCGCCGGCGACTTTCTCGAAGCCTCCGGCACAAGTTTCGCCGCACCGGTCACCACCCACGCTCTGGCCGATCTCACCACCAGGCTGCCCAGGGTCAACAGCAGTGTATTGCGAGTCTTCGCCACCCACTTTGCAGAACGCCCACGCCGGCACGTCAAGCTCCGCGACGAAATCGGATACGGGCGCCAGCCACTCACCTATGAGGGGCTCCTGGACTGCGATCCCAACGAAGTACACGTTCTGTTCGTCGACGAGATCATCCGCGGCGACCTACTCGCCTATCGTTTACCCGTCCCGGACACCATCGCCGACGACCTCAAGGTTCAACTCTCACTCGCCTACGCGTCGCCGGTCGATCCCACCCAGCCCACCGAATACACCAGTGCCTCACTGGAAATGCTGCTTCGCCCTCACCACCGCATGCACAGCTTCCGTTCTCCTGCCGACGTCGACGCTAAACCGATCGTCGCTGATATCGGCAGTGTGTCGGCAGGAGAACTGCTCGCTGCCGGCTGGGAAGCCAGCCAAGAACCAATCACTAAGCAACTCGGCGCCAAACCGAGGTCGGGTGAAGCCCAGCTCCGCGATAGCGGGAAGTGGGAAACCATCCGCCACCACCGGTTCACACTCAAGAACGATGAAACCGCGGCACCACGACTTGAAATCACCTACGTCGCACGTCGCGCGGGCGCACTGGACAACGCGCCCACCAAAGTTCCTTTCGCTCTGCTGATGTCGATAACTGACACCAGCAAATCCGACACGTTCTACGACACTGTCCGTCAACAATTCAGTGCGCTGCGCCCACCCCAGCGCACCCGAGTACGACTTCGCGGCCAAGCATCAAACCCGGTCTGGTACTAGCACTCAAACACCGGTGGCGCGGAGAGCTGAATCCCTGGTTCTGTCGGACCCTGATTGATCTTGTGGTGCAACATCATTCAACTACTGGCCCACATTCTTGGCTGCCGCACCGCTCCTTTTGGTGCGAGTGGTTGAACCAAATCATGTTGAGCCGGGCTTAGTAACCTCCATGCCGAGTCCGGAAAGAGGAGCCGAGGGGCACGACGCTGTCCTCGATGTACATGGACGCCTGGGCGCGATCGGGCTTGGACTGGGTGGATTGCAGGCATGCTGAAGCGGACATGACCTCCAACCGCGGACTGACGTCGATGAGGACAATACGACGGAATCGAATATGCGGCTTTACCGATAAATTGCCGCATATCGCATCAGATGAATCAATGTGGAGTCCCGCGAACCGCGGTAAGACACTGGCTTCCTTCCTTGAAACTGTTCTCGAAGTTTGCGTTTTGATGGAGCCGGTGACGGACCGCTTGAGTCGTCTTGCTTAGCGGCGCCGCTGCACTTGCAACGAGTCGCCTCGAAAGGGCGCGCCAGCCCGCCCTAGCAGAAGTGGCCGTTGACTGACCCGTTAGAGGACGCCTAGGTGCAGCAGTTCGGGTCGAGCGCCGCACACAACGCCTGCAACGCATCCGGGCGGACCCGATGAAACACATTCATCCCGCGCCGATCCGAGATCACCAGACCCGCCTTACGCAGCTGCGTCAGATGATGGCTGACCGTCGATTCGCTGAGATCGAGCACCGCGGCCAGCTCGCCGGAAATCTCTTCACCGGCAGACGAGCTGAACAGATACGACACGATCTTGACCCGCACCGGATCAGCCAGCGCTTTGAGCCGCAGCGCGATCGCCAACGCATCGGCTGTCGGCGGACACGGAAAAATCCCCACTGACGGCCAGCTGATCTCCCCGCTGGCGGTCATGAATTCTCCCCACTGACGGCCACGGATTTCCCCATTGCGGTCGTGTCGCTGCCGGTTGTCGGCGGCGGTGTCGGGCTGGCTGTTCTGGACCGAATGTGTCCAGGGCGGAAGGCCAGTAAGTGAAGAGCAGTGAGGAGATCATGGAGATTTTGGAGGCGTTTGATTTGACCGGCGGATTACGAGCGGCGGCGGCGTTGGCTGGCTGTGATCACAAGACGGTGGCTCACTACGTGGCGTTGCGCGATGCCGGGCTCAGCCCGGAGGAGCGGCCGCGGCGGGCGATGGCCATTGATCCGTTCCTGGACAAGATCGAGGAGTGGGTGGACCATTCGCAGGGGTTGATCCGCGCCGACGTCGCGCACGACAAGCTGGTTGCGATGGGCTTCGGCGGCTCGGAGCGCACCACCCGGCGAGCGGTGGCGGCGGCGAAGAAGTCGTGGCGGTCGGGTCATCGCAGGGTGTTTCGGCCGTGGGTGGCTGAGCCGGGGTTATGGCTGCAGTTCGACTGGGGCCAAGGGCCCACCGTCGCCGGTCGGCCCACGTTGTTGTTCTGCGCCTGGCTGGCCTGGTCACGGTTTCGGGTGGTGCTGCCCACCTGGGATCGCACCCTGCCGACCCTGCTGGGCTGTTTGGACGCCACGCTGCGGGTGATCGGTGGGGCACCGACGTATGCGTTGACTGACAACGAGAAGACGGTCACTGTCGAACATGTTGCCCGGGTACCGATTCGGCATCCCGACGTGGTGGCCGCGGGTCGGCATTACGGGATGACGATCCGCACCTGTGTGCCGGCTGACCCTCAGTCCAAGGGCGGTGCGGAGGCCACCGTGCGCATCGCCAAAGCCGATCTGGTGCCCACCGAGGCTAATCTGCTTGATGCCTACGCCACCTTCGCTGAGCTGGCCCAGGCCTGTCGTGACTTCTGTGAGCAGGTCAATGCCCGGCCGCATCGGGTGACCGGTCAGGTCCCCGCTGAGCTGTTGGTCGAGGAACGTGCACGGCTGCATGTGCTGCCCGCCCAACCGGTGGCCATTGCGTTCGGCCTGACCCGCCGGGTGGGCTGGGACTCCACGATCAGCGTGGAGGGAGTGCGCTATTCGGTGCCGCACCACCACATCGATGAGCGGGTCTGGGTGCGCTGGTGCGGTGAGGAATTGGTAGTCACCGTCATCGATGAAGCGGGCCCGGTCGAGATCGCCCGCCACGGGCGCGGGCAACGTGGGCGACCCCAGATCCGCGACGAGCATTACCCCAGTGACCATCCCGGAGGCCGCGCGCTGCCCGGGGACCGCACCCCACGCGCGGCCAACCCGGCCGAGGCCGCGTTTCTGGCTATCGGTGACGGCGCGGCCGCGTGGCTGACCGAGGCCGCTGCGTCCGGCGCGGCTCGGGTGCGCTCGAAGATGGCCGAAGCGGTGGCGTTCGCCAAACTGCACGGCTCGGTTGCCGTCGATCAAGCGTTGGGCACCGCGGCGTTGGCCGGCCGATTCGCCGATGCGGATCTGGCCGCGATCTTGACCCACCAGCAGCACGGGCCCAACGGCCCGCCGACCCGGGCCACCGAAACCCACAGCCTGCAACCCGGCACCGCCGGCTGGTCGGGGTTCGGCGCGACCAATCCCGGCGGTGAAAAGTGACCGCAACCAAAAAACCGGCAGTGACGGTCGGATCCGGTGTCGCCGGGCCCGCCACCCAGACCCTCGAGGAGGTGATCGCGTTAACCCGCCGCCTGCGGATGCCCTACCTGCGCAAAGCCATTGCCGACGTGGTGCCCACCGCCCGAGCTCAACGCTGGGACCCCGCCGAGGTGCTGCGCGTACTGCTTTGTGAGGAGATCACCGGCCGCGACGAAGCCACCCTACGGCTGCGGCGAGCGCGGGCGAACTTCCCGGCCGGCAAGACCTTCGCCGTTTGGGATGAAACCCGCTGCTCCATCCCCGCACCCACCCAGCAAGCCCTGCGCGGCATGGAATGGGTCGACCGGCGCGAGAACCTTTGCGTCTGTGGTCCCAGCGGCACCGGCAAGAGCCACTTCTGCGAGGCCCTGGGACAGCTGGCCATCGACACCGGACGCACCGTGGCCTGGTTTTCCATCGACGACCTCGGCGCCCTGGTACGCCGTCACCGCGCCGATGACTCCATCACCAAAGCGGTCCGCCGCATCACCCGAGTCGATCTGATCATTCTTGATGACATTGGCATGCTGCCCGTCGGCGAGGACGCCGCCGAAGGGTTCTATCGGCTTGTCGACGCCTGCTACGAAACCCGTTCGCTGGCAGTGTCATCCAATCTGCACCCGGCCGGCTTCGACGAACTCATGCCCAAGACCCTGGCCACCGCCACCGTCGACCGGCTGTTACACCACGCCCACGTCTGCGTCACCGAAGGCCAATCGTTCAGGCTCGCCCAAGCCACCACCGGCAAGGGGGTGGCGCCGCTACCCAACTGATCAACCGGGGAGATCCCACGTCCGTCCGTGGGGAGTACTCGTGGCCACCAGCGAGGAGATCTCCTGACCGTCAGTGGGGAGAACTACATGACCGTTGACATCGGCGTCACTGATGGGACCTGAGGCCACCGGGGCGCAACACACCGGCGCCGTCGTATCGATTACCGGCAACGCTTTGGGCATAACACCATCCTGCCACAAAGATTGACATATATCGAAAAGGTAAGCATGCTTGTCACATACCGCCAGTTCGATATATATCTCACAACTCGGAGGTTCGCTGCCATGTCACGCTTTCAACTGGCACTCAACGTCGATGACCTGGATCAGGCAATCACGTTCTATGCCACGCTATTTCACACCGAGCCGGCCAAACGCAAGCCCGGCTACGCTAACTTCGCGATCGCCGATCCGCCGCTGAAGCTGGTGCTGTTGGAAAACCCGGGCCAGGGCGGGTCGCTGAACCATCTCGGGGTCGAGGTCGACTCCAGCGAGTTGGTGCACACCGAGATCGCCCGGCTCACCGACGCCCAGATGTTCACCGAGGAGGAAATCGGCACCACCTGTTGTTTCGCGACCCAGGACAAGGTGTGGGTGACCGGGCCTGGCGGTGAACGCTGGGAGGTTTACACGGTGTTGGCCGACTCCGACAGCTTCGGCACCAGCCCCACCCAGCCTCAGACCGGTGATCGTGGGCCGGCTGTGTGCTGCAGCAGCACAGCCCATGTCGCCGACACCGCGGCGCCGGCGACGTCGTGTTGCTGATCACCGAGCGAGACTGCGTGAACGGACGCAACCTATGACTGAGACTGCCGCTGCTCAAACCTCCTCGGTGGCACGGCTTTCCACGTTGGATCGGCTGCTGCCGGTCTGGATCGCGGTCGCCATGGCGACCGGGCTGCTGCTGGGACGCTGGGTGCCCGGCTTCAATACCGTGTTGCAGAAAGTGCAGGTCGATGGGATCTCGCTGCCCATCGCACTGGGGTTGCTGATCATGATGTATCCCGTGCTGGCCAAGGTCCGTTATGACCGCCTGGACACCGTCACCAGCGATCGCCGGCTGCTGATCAGCTCACTGCTGCTGAACTGGGTGCTGGGCCCCGCGGTGATGTTCACGCTGGCCTGGCTGCTGTTGACCGACCTGCCCGAATACCGCACCGGGCTGATTATTGTGGGGCTGGCCCGCTGTATCGCCATGGTCATCATCTGGAGCGACCTGGCCTGCGGAGACCGCGAAGCCGCGGCCGTGCTGGTGGCGCTGAACTCGGTCTTCCAGGTCCTCGCCTTCGCCGCGCTGGGTTGGTTTTACCTCTCGGTACTGCCTGGCTGGCTGCACCTGCCCCAAACCACCATCGCCGCCTCACCGAGGCAGATCGCCAAATCCGTGCTGATTTTCCTGGGCGTCCCTCTGGCGGCTGGTTACCTGTCGCGTCGCTGGGGTGAGAAGGCCAAGGGCCGCACCTGGTATGAGACCCGGTATCTGCCCGCCATCGGGCCCTGGGCACTGTACGGGCTGCTGTTCACCATCGTGATCCTGTTCGCCCTGCAAGGCAGGCAAATCATCACCCGGCCTTGGGATGTCGCCCGCATCGCAGTGCCACTGCTGGCGTATTTCGCCATCATGTGGATCGGCGGCTACCTTCTGGGTGCTGCACTCGGCTTGGGCTATGCGCGCACCACCACCCTGGCGTTCACCGCCGCCGGCAACAACTTTGAACTGGCCATCGCCGTGGCCATTGCCACCTATGGCGCTACCTCAGGCCAAGCCCTGGCCGGCGTCGTCGGGCCCCTCATCGAAGTACCGGTGCTCGTCGCCTTGGTCTATGTCTCGCTGGCGCTGCGACCACACCTGTTCCCCACACCACCAGCCATCGTTGATGCCCCAGGAGCGTCCACAGATGACCAACACTCCCAGCGTTCTGTTTGTCTGCGTGCACAACGCTGGCCGCTCCCAAATGGCCGCCGCGCTGCTGACCCATCTTGCAGGTGATCGGATCGCAGTCCGTTCCGCGGGAACAGAACCCGCCGATCAGATCAACCCGGCCGCCATCGCAGCGATGACCGAAATCGGCATCGACCTTACCACCTCGGCCCCGAAAATCCTTACCTCCGACGCGGTGCAGGCCAGCGACGTCGTGATCACCATGGGCTGCGGCGACACCTGCCCCTACTTCCCCGGAGTCGCCTATCGCGACTGGAAACTCGACGACCCAGCAGGCCAATCGCTCGACACCGTCCGCGCCATTCGCGATGACATCGCCGACCACATCCACGCACTGATCACTGAACTCCTCGCCACCAACAACACCGCATAACGCCACCGACACACCCAACGGCCGACCCGACCGCGAGCCATCACAACCACCGGGCGCGCCCGAATACGACGAGATCGAATATGCAGCTTTACCGGTAAATGGCGCCGTTTTCGTCTGATGAATCAGCCGGTCACCATCGCCCGCCGGCGTGATTGTCGGTCGTGTTCACCGAATGCTGCTGTTAGTCAGCGATATTCGGATTAACGGCAGGGTAAGAGATCGATAGGTCGTGGGCCGCGGTTCACGGATGAAATTTTTGCAGGGTCAACGCCGAGGCTCCTACCAGCATCGATGGGGCATTGATTCATTGCATTAAAGCGCGCGCCCGTGGAGGCGCGTCGGCGAGATCGACACAATGCAGGAGAGTGCCTTCTTCACCTACATTCAGGTGTTCACCGTCGGCCGCCGAACGGTAAACGGCCCGCCCGAGTTCTATCTCGACGGGCGACCCCGAGAGTGAATGGGTCCAGCCGTCCAAGAACCAGCAGCCGTTCTGGGTCGCGATTGATCCCCCGGGGTGCAATGCGAACCAGCATTCACGGAGCACATCCCACCTACCTGGTGAACAACGCCAAGGCGAAGGTGGTCTCGTTGACCCGGCGCCCCCGGAAACCCATTCCGCCGGATCGATAGGCCGGTCAAGCTCACGCGAGCCACGGCGAGGTCCTCACACGCTGGGTGCAGCCCGACTAGTTCGGGCTGATGCCCGTCAACGGTACGTCGCCAATCGCTTTTTCTACGGGTATTACTGCGGCAGAGGCGTTCTCCCCCATCAGCGGCAAAGCTGTTGTCCGAGCCTCGACCACAGACGCCCACGATCCGCCGAAAGTGGTGTCGCGGAGGGTTCGCCTCTCCCCTATGGCGTGGCCAAGCCTCTGGGGGAATGTAGCGGAATTGAATATGACGGGATACCGGTATTGAGTCTGCATATTGGAGCAGATGAATCAACCCAGCGAATTGCCAACTGGCAGCCCGACCATGTCGCGCTACGTCACGTGGTGGGTGCGGGGCGCCCAACGGGACTTATCGAGTTATCCGCATCAGGCAATCGCCGAACCACCACCGATTTCGGACACAACGGGTTCGATATGCGACACTACCGGGTAGCACCGCATATCGCCTATCCTATTGGGCGGCAAGGTCTTAGGATCACGACAACTGCCGATAATTCTCGCGCCCCCCGGTCGCAATGCCGACTTGAAGTGGACCTCAGGGGTTCCTGACATAGATTGCTGCGGCTCGTCGTCATCTTGCGACACCCTATGGTGACCGCCGCGGCGATCGCCACCATCGAAGAACTGGCTCCCGGACGGCTGATCGTGGCGATGGACACTGGCTACAATTGTCACGTCAGCGGTACAGCATTGTCCGGCATGCGTAGGGCCGCAGGCAGCGCTGCCACTGCGAGGCCAAGGATTTCGGTACGGTCCTCCTCTAGTAGGAAGCCTTCGGTGATGGTGCTATCGAGCGAAGTGCGGAAGGCGATGAGGTATTCCTCGCCGCCGCCGGGATAGAGGCGATGCAGGACCTCGTCGCTAAACGGGCGGGTGGTTCCCAACGCATGGCCTTCAGCACCCGACATTGTCGCTGTCGGAACCTCGACCCACGGTGTTCGAATACCGCCGACAGCGATGCCCATGTTGTCCTGGCGTAACGGATGAACCAGGCGTGGCGCATGCGGCGGCGGCGAGCCGCCTACGGCCCATCGGCTGAGGCACTCCAAGGCGGCGTGTGCGACATAGTGATGCTGCGGGGCGCCGTTGATCGGAACCTCGCGTTCGGGAAGGGTGAGGGCTCCTATCGTGGGCTGGCTGGTCGCGGCGAATATGTCGGCCAGCGCCGCGGCCGACAACCGCCCGTCATCGCGGCCGCCGGACATCAAGTAGGAGTCGCCGTGTGCGGTGCCGGCAATTTCCCAGACGCGCAGGTTGCTGCTATCGGCCTCGCGCACGCGGTCGGACGGCATCAACAGCGTGTCGGTCTCCGACTGCAGCAGCACCACCGGTACCCGGGCGTCGTTACGGATGGCGGCAGGGTTGGCTACCAGGTTACGGCGGGCGCGCTCAGGATCGGTGCCGCGCCCGCCGGTCAAGAATCCATCGAGGCGTGGTCCCGATCCTCCCCATCCGTGGATCAGAAAGCCGTCGTAGACTCGTGCGGTCGGGTCGATGGCGTTGATATATGTGCTCAAGAACGCCGCGGACTGGGAATGACCAGTGGCTAGCATGTAGGTAGGCGTCGGCCAACTGTAGCCAGTCGTGCTGCGCAGCATGCGGCCGGCGTCGCTGAAGATGTCGAACGCCCACGCGTCCCCGGGATGGCTGAGTGCGTTATAGCGTTCGGGCGCTGCTTGTTTCAGGTGGTCGCCTTGAAGAATGCCGCCGCCCTCAACGCCTACGCGTTGCGCTGACACACCCGCCCAGACGTGGCCTTGACGCATGATGTGGCGGTGCAGATAGGTCCAGTCTGGACTCACGTCGCTGCCTGAGGACACGTTGAGCCACTCGACAATGAATGCACCGCTGCACCGTTGGGCCTCGAGGGGATGGCGAATGATGACACGTGTCGCGTATCGCGCGGTGCTGCCCACCCGCGCGGACCATTTGCCGTCGGCGCCCCGTTGGCCTACTTGGAGAAACGAGTCCGCAGTGCCCTCGAGGATCATTTCGGTTTCACCGTATCCGACTGCCGCCAAGTCGAATTCGACTGCTGGCATGGGACACGGCCCGCGCAGCTTCCGTAGCACAGCTTGCCCCTGTGCGGTCATCGCGTTGGTCCCTCGCTCATTGGGAGTTGCCGTCGATCTGCGCGTCCGCCGAACACGCGAGCTCTCCAATAGTCCTGGTATTGCATTGCTTTAAGCATCATTGCTGGCATGTTGATCTGCATGTAAGGACATCTCCTATCGGCATGTCGTTGGTCGGAGCATCGACGAAAACGTCACTGCATTCGCATGATCTGGTCGCCGACGCGACCGTCAGGGACCGTTTATAACAAATAAGGGACTCGTCACGGGGTAAATGAACCCAGGCGGTGGCACGCAACTCGGGCACGTCATAGGCCGTTAGATGCTGACTTGAGCATCAATCCTAGGGTGGAACCTTGGCATATTGGGCCTGCCGATGATAGGCCTCCACACGCCTTGGCAAGATGACGCCGGCTGCGGCGGCTGTGGTTGCGGCGGCAGCGACCCGGCGCACATAGTCGGCATGGGTTGGATATAGCCGTCTGAGGGTGTCCGGCGAGAACGGCGTGGTGGTACCGGTGAGTTCATATTGCGAATTGGTACCCACGTGGGTGGCGATCGGCACTTCTAATTCGGGCAGCCGCACACCGCCGAGGGCGTTACCAAATTCGTCACGGATTATTGCGCCGTCGGCGACGTTGACCTCGATCGGCGGGTGCACCGAGGGCGGCTGATCCTCGTCGATCCAGCGCTTTAGATGTCCGATGGCAGCGTCAAAGGTCGGCAGCCACATCACGTTGCTGCCCTGTGCACGCATCCAGGCAGGTTCTCGCACGCCGTCGCGTTGGGCCACCGCCAGAATCGCCTCGAGCTGAACTCTCGGTGCATGCGACGCGCCGGGTATCTCCCAGTACCGGAAGCGTTCGGAATCGCTTTGTCGGGCAGGCAGATAGTGGAGCGCCTCAGTTTCGGTGTTGATCGCCATGACCGGGATCTGCGCGTCGCCACGTACTTGAGTCAGCACAGCGCGGCTGTGGCCGCGGTGGCCTGCAGCGCTATCCGGGTGGGCAAGGGCAGTATCGAAGTCTGCGGCCATCCCTGCACAGACCAACGGCATCAGCGCATCGAAGGCGTGCGTTAGTGGCTGTATTGCATTGGCGTAGGCGAGCACTCGTGTCCCTGATTGTGAAGCACCGACGCCGATGAGGTGGCGCGGAATTAGGCCACCGAGCAGCGCGGGGCCGCGGTGTGTATCTGGATTCCGCAGCATGCCTGCGATTTGGGTGAACAGGTCATAACCGATGGCATCGTCGGGAAGGTCAAGACTTGCGTAGCGTTGCGGATCCCAGGCCATGACGCCGTTGCCGGGAACAGAAGGAAATCCATACAGCCCGGCGGGTTGGGCAGATACTGCCACATACGCCAGGCCGTCGAACAGGCTAGGCGGCACTGCCAGATTGATGTCATAGCCTGCAGAAACGTTCACCCACTCCACTACCACGGTCCCGTTAAACCTCGCTGGCTCACTGGGTCGGCGCACAACCACCCGGGTGCGATAGATGCTTGCGCTGTGGCGCAGGACGGCCCAATCTCCCTGTGGGGAAAGCTCGTTGGCCGGCCGATAACGGATTGCCTCACCACTAACGAAGAACTCTTCCTCAACGTAGCCGTGGCTGGCACCGTCGTCGAGTGCGGACCCAAATGGCCAGCCGTGGATGCCGCCGACGATAGGGCCTTCAACATCGGCGGACCATGCCGGATACGGGGTAGTTGTCACGTCACCAATGCCTCAGGTTGATCAATCGCGCATGGTGGCGGTGTTGGTGAGGAATGCTCCGGCGCGAAACGAGGCGATGTAGCCGAGGTGTTCGTCGCCGCCGAACAGGTTGACGTCGGGGCCGAAGCTGTTGATCAGCCACAAGATGATTTCCAGGGAACTTGCCTCCCAGAAGAGATACTCCTGTGGTATGCGGCTGGCCAGTCGCCATGCCACGTCGCGGTTCCACTCATCGGCGGGGTTGCCGGAGTTGGCGGTGCTAAATATTCCGTCTTCTTCGATCATCACCTTCCACGCGCCGGCCGACAAGACGGCCTCGGCCTCCCGGAGAGCCTTTTCAGCGCTGATCGTTCCGCGATCACCCGGCGTCCACGCCGTAATTTCCGGTTTCGGTTTAAGCCCGGCAGCGAGAACCTCAGTGACAATCCGACACTTGTCCTCGATGGAGATGGCCACCATCGCCGAGGAGATCTCGATAATGTCGAATCCAAGTTCCTTGGACTGCTCTAGATAGCGGTGCACCGCTTTCGCGCCCAGCGGCATGACAGCCTCGATTAGCCCGCCGCTGGAGACCTCGATCTGATGCTCGTGCAGGTGGGCGTTGATCTCGCTGACCTGACGCCGCGACAGTAATCGCTGAGTCCCCACGGTCCATTTGACACTGTCGAGGTAGGGACTGAGGGTGTCGGTGTAGCCACGGATGTCGATCAGTGACCGTGCAGCAGTGCGCACCTCGGTCAATGCCACGTCGCGGGGCTTCGGCGGCAGGCTGATGATCGGTAACACGTCACTAAAAGCGAGATCCGAAGTGGGCATAGTGGATTCCCTTCTCAAAGCAATCCAGGCGGAGCTTGGCGTCGTTCGACGCTACAGAGTCATCCGCACAGCACAAAACATGTTTCGTCAGACGAAAAGCCGCCGTCGAAGCGTCTCCGGTGACTGACCTGCACGCGGCGGCGGCTTGTAGCAGCGGGAGCGTTCTGGGGATGCGACTGATTCGTCGGTGTGGCGGCGGGTCCGTCAGACGGACACGCCGAGCCTGCCGGCTCCTTGCACTTCCGGCGGAAGTACCCGGCTGATGTCAGCGGCGGTCTGGACGACCTCGGGTGCGATACGCCGTTTTAGTTCGGCCATGCTGATGCGCTGCGCCGATACTGAGACGTTTACGGCTCCGATCGGATGTCCGCTGCTGGCCAGCAGCGGTGCGCCTACTGATCGATGCTCCATGGTCGTACCCTGGTCGTTGACAGCGTATCCGCGTTTCCTGGTTGTCTCTAGTTCCTCGCGTAGCTGAGGTTTAGGCAGTGTCTTGGGGGTGAGCCTCAGCGACTTGGTCTTACTCAGCACAGAGGTCATCAACTCTGTTGTCTCCCAGGCTAATACAGCGCGTCCAAGCGACGAGATGGTTGCGGGCATCTGTGCACCGATGTAGTTGGTCATGGTCGGATATGACAGCGAGGGCACACGTGCGACCACCACAACCTGCAGGCCGGTTGGAATGGCGAGTTTGACGGTCTCGTTCGTGCGGTCACGCAGGGCGACCAAGTATGGGGCGGCGATCTCAGTCAACGTCATCGCTGAAAGCGTCTCTATACCGATGGACAGGGCTCGAGGCCCGAGCCGATAGCCTTTCGTCACTGGGTTGCGAATGACGTAACCGGCCTCAATCAACGTAAATCCGATGCGAAATGCGCTCGCCGGCGTGACGCCTGCGGCGTCCGCGAGGTCACGCAGGCTCAGTTCGTACCGTTCCGGACCGAACGCGTTGAGCACCGCCAGTCCCCGCGCCAATGCCGTGACGATGTAGCTGCTGCGGTTGTCGGGTTGGGCCCGGCCCGTCACTGACCTCTTGCGCGCCATCTATCTCACTTCATAGTAAATGATGTTTCGCTTGGCGAAACACGAGCAAGCCTAGCAGCACGTTCGACTAGATAGCGGGCTCACCTGTGCGCCGTGGATACGAACGTCTCTGTTGGCCGGCAGGCTCAGCGCCGGGCCCCGAATTCGGCGAGGTGGCCAGGCGGCCAAACCGGAGCTGTATTACACGCTTTGCGCGGTCGCTAGAGCCCGCCGCACGAATCCTTGTGCTGAGCGCGGTACCACCTGCTGGCATTCGGTGACGCCAGGATGCTGTTCGACGAGTTAGTTGCAGAAGTAGGCGAGCGCCGGCGTTTGGTGCGAATCGTGCCGTTGCTAATCCGCTGCGAATAGGGGGTCGTGACCCGCCTGGCGGCCTGACGTGCGCAGCCACACGCGTTAACCAGTTCGGGATGGCCGTGGCGGCTGTGCTTGGTGACGGGTGGTCGCCCCTCCCGCGCCGGGCGGGTGAAACGCCGAGACCGCACAACGCGGCGACGCGCCGTCGAGGATGTCGGTGGCGTTCCCCGCCGAGCGCCGGTACCCGTCGACGGGTCCCAAGCTGGCGACCGTGAAATGCACAGCGAAATGCGTATTTCTGCGCTTGACGGACTGGACTGCGGGCACAGCCGAGCACCCAGGTCCGCAGCGCAGTCGTGACCTCAGGCGAAGCTGTGGCACTAGGCGGTTGTTCGTTGATGTCGGCAACTCACGATACGGAAATAGCCGTTTCGAGAAAGCTATTTCCCAGACGTGCTCGTCGAAGTCGAACTTCCTCAACAGTTCCGCGGAGAGAGTAGACAACTGTTCAGTCGATTCGGTCATTAATCACATACAGGTGGACTTGAGGAGCCTTTGATCGAGTGCCCTACTCGAAATATGCTGGTAGAGGACGTAGTCACCACGCTTGCTCCAAGGACACCTCTGCCCATAATATTGGACAGGTGTCTATATACACATGTTGGCGTCCCGGCATTGAGGTCACTGTTCCGTGATCGCGCAGACGACGATCGGGGTGGTCGCTGAGTCCGGGACGGACGAGCGCCGGGTCGCGCTGGTTCCCAAGGCGGTCGCGTCGCTGGTCGGTAGCGGGGTGGCGGTGGTGGTGGAGTCCGGCGCGGGTGAAGGCGCGCTGCTGCCCGACGCGCTCTACATCGAGGCGGGCGCCACCATCGGGGATGCGTGGGCCGCCGATGTCGTGGTCAAGGTCGCGCCGCCGACCGCCGAGGAGGTCGGCAAATTGCGCAGCGGCCAGGCGCTGATCGGTTTCCTGGCGCCCCGCAATGCGGAGAACTCGATCGGCGCGCTGCGTGCGGCGGGCGTGCAGGCGTTCGCGCTCGAGGCCATCCCGCGGATCTCGCGCGCGCAGGCGATGGACGCGTTGTCGTCGCAGGCCAACGTGTCCGGCTATAAGGCCGTGCTGCTCGCGGCCTCGGAGTCGACCCGGTTCTTCCCGATGCTGACGACGGCGGCGGGGACGGTGAAGCCGGCCACGGTGCTGGTCCTCGGTGTCGGTGTGGCCGGGCTGCAGGCGCTGGCGACCGCCAAACGGCTCGGGGCGCGCACCACGGGCTACGACGTGCGACCCGAGGTCGCCGACCAGGTGCGGTCGGTGGGGGCGCAGTGGCTGGATGTCGGCATCGATGCGGCCGGCGAGGGCGGCTACGCCCGTGAACTGACTGACGAGGAACGCGCTCAGCAGCAGCAGGCGCTGGAAAAGGCGATCAGCGGCTTCGACGTCGTCATCACCACCGCGCTGGTCCCTGGGCGTCCCGCGCCGCGCCTGGTGACCGCGGCGGCGGTCGAGGCGATGAAGCCCGGCAGCGTGATCGTAGACCTGGCCGGGGAAACCCGCGGCAACTGCGAACTCACCGAGCCCGGACAGACCGTCGTCAAACACGACGTCACCATCGCGTCGCCGCTGAACCTGCCGGCCACGATGCCCGAGCACGCCAGCGAGCTCTACAGCAAGAACATCACCGCGCTCCTGGACCTGTTGATCACCGACGGCAAGCTCGCCCCTGATTTCGACGACGAGGTCATCGCGGAATCGTGCGTGACCCGCGCTGGAGAGGACTCCTAGATGTACGACGAGTTATTGGCCAACCTGGCGATCCTGGTGCTGTCCGGATTCGTCGGGTTCGCGGTGATCTCCAAGGTGCCCAACACGCTGCACACGCCGCTGATGTCGGGCACCAATGCCATCCACGGCATCGTGGTGCTGGGCGCGTTGGTGGTGTTCGGCGAGGTTGAGCACCCGTCGCTGGCGGTGCAGATCATCCTGTTCGTCGCGGTGGTGTTCGGCACCCTGAACGTCATCGGCGGGTTCATCGTCACCGACCGGATGCTGGGCATGTTCAAGGGCAAGAAGCCGGCGCCCGCCAAGTCGGATGACGTTGCCAAGTGAACTATCTGGTGACGGTGCTCTACATCATCTCTTTCGCGCTCTTCATCTATGGCCTGATGGGCCTGACCGGGCCCAAGACCGCGGTGCGCGGCAACTTGATCGCCGCGGCGGGCATGGTGCTCGCCGTCGGCGCAACGCTGGTCAAGATCCGGCACACCGAGTCGTGGGTGCTGATCATCGCCGGCCTGGTCGTCGGCGTGGTGCTGGGTGTTCCGCCGGCCAGGCTGACCAAGATGACCGCCATGCCCCAGCTGGTGGCGTTCTTCAACGGCGTCGGCGGCGGCACCGTCGCACTGATAGCGCTTGCGGAATTCACCGATACCAAAGGCTTTTCGGCCTTCCAGCACGGCGAATCGCCAACCGTGCACATCGTGGTGGCGTCGCTGTTCGCCGCGATCATCGGCTCGATCTCGTTCTGGGGATCGATCATCGCGTTCGGCAAGCTGCAGGAGATCATCTCCGGCTCACCGATCGGCTTCGGCAAGGCGCAGCAACCCGTCAACCTGCTACTGCTGATCGCGGCGGTGACCGCCGCCGTGGTCATCGGCGTGCACGCGCATCCCGGCAGCGGGGGAGCGCCGCTGTGGTGGATGATCGGGCTGCTGGCTGCCGCCGGGGTGCTGGGACTGATGGTGGTGTTGCCGATCGGTGGCGCCGACATGCCGGTGGTCATCTCGCTGCTGAACGCGATGACCGGTTTGTCGGCGGCCGCGGCCGGGCTGGCGCTCAACAACACCGCGATGATCGTGGCCGGCATGATCGTCGGCGCCTCCGGTTCGATCCTGACCAATCTGATGGCCAAGGCGATGAACCGCTCGATCCCGGCGATCGTGGCCGGCGGCTTCGGAGGCGGCGGGGTCGCCCCCAGCGGTGACGGCGGCGGCGACAAGCACGTCAAGGCCACCTCGGCCGCCGACGCGGCGATCCAGATGGCCTACGCCAACCAGGTGATCGTGGTGCCCGGCTACGGCCTGGCCGTCGCGCAGGCCCAGCACGCCGTCAAGGACATGGCGGCCCTACTGGAGAACAAGGGGGTGGCGGTGAAGTACGCGATCCACCCGGTGGCCGGCCGGATGCCCGGGCACATGAACGTGTTGCTGGCCGAGGCCGAGGTCGACTACGACGCCATGAAGGACATGGACGATATCAACGACGAGTTCTCCCGCACCGATGTCGCGATCGTCATCGGCGCCAACGACGTCACCAACCCCGCGGCACGCAACGACGCGTCCAGCCCGATCTACGGCATGCCGATCCTCAACGTGGACAAGGCGAAGTCGGTGATCGTGCTCAAGCGGTCGATGAACTCCGGCTTCGCCGGCATCGACAACCCGCTGTTCTACGGGGAAGGCACCAGCATGCTGTTCGGCGACGCGAAAAAATCGGTGACCGAGGTCGCCGAGGAACTCAAAGCGCTCTAGATGGCGACGGAAAGCGCCCCTCCTTTGCTTAAGACGGGACTGGTCAGGCGCGCGGCGAGAAGTCGGGTGGTCAGTTCGCCAACGTCAACTGTCGGCTGCGGACCTCGACGGACCAGATCACCCGCCGATTGCAAATCCAAGTGCATGGCCTAACGGGAAGGAACAAGGGCGGTGACCATCCTGACTGGCCAACATGGCCTGCGGCCCATGCTGTCGGCGACATTTATTACAGCCGCTACATCGGGCGGCCTTTGATATCCCTCTAAGCTGTTCAGATGCCTTCTCGGCGCCGTGGACCGCGCGATGATGTGGATGTGCGGACACTGCTGATCGACACCGCAGAACGTCTGTGGGGCGCCGAGCCTCGAGAAGCCGTGTCGTTACGTGCGATTGCGCGTGAGGCTGGCGTGGCTCCAGGCGCGCTGACACACCATTTTGCTGACCGTGGCGATTTGCTTGAAGCGTTGATCGCGAAGCGATTTGGCGCGGTCGCCGAAGCGACATCCGTTCGGCTGACTGCTTTGATTGAGCAAGAGGCGCCCGTCGGCGTGGATGACGTCATCGTTGCGGCACTGCAGCCGCTGATCGACGTTGTCAATGCCGACCCGGTTAGCGGATTCTGGTGGCTGCGAGTCTTCTGCAATCTGGGTCTGATGGGTAGCCCGGTATGGCGTAAGGCAATCGTTGCCCAAACCGAGCTCGAGCATCTGTATAGCGCCGCGGCTGCTCGCGCGATGCCCAACTTAACCGATATCGAGGTTCGAAGTCGTACGGTGATCGCACTCTTCTCGGCGATGGCCGCGCTCGCCAACGCCGATTCAGAGGGCTTGGGACATCCACTTGGGCCCGATGGGCTTGATCCGCTGTTCGTGCAACAACTGCTGTTGTTCACCAGCGCGGGACTTGCTGCCACGCCTTTCCCAAAGTCACGCGCAACCGGTCGGCGTCACTCGGCTCGGCGCGCGAAAGAACGACTTCACTGAGCACCACCGTTGTCGTTGTCGAGATATCGCCGTTCTGTCTCGATCCAGAGGTCTCGCTGCGCGGC
Source organism: Mycobacterium terramassiliense (assembly GCF_900157385.1). Lineage (GTDB taxonomy): Bacteria > Actinomycetota > Actinomycetes > Mycobacteriales > Mycobacteriaceae > Mycobacterium > Mycobacterium terramassiliense. Next base: position 1,263,536 of record NZ_LT717701.1, on the reverse strand, counting down.
GGGTTCACCACAAGTTGGCCAGGTTGGCTAATCGGCGCTCCCAGCGCCAAAACGCCCAACGCCATTGTGCAAGCTCGTTGTTCTACTTAGGATGCGATTTGAACGACTGACTAAATCCGTGCACGCGACGCAGGAGACGACAACATTACTCTGGCCACACGCCCCATTGTCCGGGTTCCGGCGTTCTGAGGTGTTCAGGATTGAGACGCAGGCTTAAAGACAACACGGGACAGTCCACGGCGACGGATAGCTATCAGGCCACGGCGGCGCCAGCATCGCCGCTCGACGGCAGCGATATCGAAGAACTGGAGGCGCAGCAAGCCGAGGCCGAGGCGGAGGCGGCCGAAGCCGCGGCCTCCGCCGCCCAGGCGCGCGCACGGTCGCTACAGTTGCGTGCACTCATTGAATCCGCAAGGTGCGATGAGATATTCGGAGCCGCATCACCATCACTGCCTGATCCGGAAGGGTCTGGCCGTGCCACCGGTTCGGTTTCGGATGTTGGCCGCGACACCGACAACGGGCTTGGGGAAATCGACAACGACTCTACCGAAGGTACGGTCACAGTCGACAGCGAGCAGCCGGGCGCGCACGGCACCGAACAGTCTGATGGTAGGCGGCCGACAGGTCGCAGGCGAGTCAGGCTGCTGCGCGTCGGCGTGGCCCTCATCGTCGCCTTGGCGATCTGCGCTGCGATTGCAGCGGGCGGATGGATGATGATGCAGCACCGAGTAGCAGTCGAGCAGCGGCATCGAGCGGTCGAGTTCACCGCGGCCGCCAAACAAGGCATCGTGACGTTGATGGCAATGGACTTCACCAAAGCGAAAGAGGATGTCCAGCAGATCATCGACCACACAACCGGAGACTTCCGCGCCGAGTTTAAGCAGCGCGCTAACGACTTCACCGCGGCGCTTGAACAGTCCAAGGTAATCACCAGCGTTGAGGTGAACATCGCTGCCCTGCAATCTATGACGGCTGACTCTGCGGTGGTGCTGGTGGCCGCCACATCGCGGGTCACCAACTCAGACGGTGCCCAAAAGGAGCCACGAGTATGGCGGCTCCGTGTGACAGTCGCGAGCGATGCCGGACAGCTCAAGATGTCGAAAGTCGAGTTCGTGCTATGAGGAGCGCCCCTGACTCCGGCACCAACGGCGGCAGGCCGCAAACCGAAGAACAGGACGACGCGCAGCCAGTAGCCGACGATAAGGGCCGGGGCGACGGCGAGGGTGGCAACAATCCTGAGCAGCGGGCAAGGAAGCGGATCCGGCTACCACGCCGCGCGCTTGTCATCACCGTCAGCGCTGTCTTACTGGTCTCCTCAACTGCGACGGCGTTGTGGCTCTATGCTTTTCAGTACCGCGCGGACGAGCAGACCGGTCCTGCAGTGGCGGCCACCGTGGTTAAGGCCGCGTCGAGCGGTGCGGTCGCGGTGCTCTCGTACAAACCCGAGACAGCTGTGGCGGACTTCGGCGCAGCGAAGTCGCATCTGACAGGTGACTTCCTTTCCTATTACGATCAGTTCACTCAGCAAGTGGTCGGACCCGCTGTGCGACAAAAAGGTGTACAGACCACCGCTACCGTCATCCAAGCCGGTGTGGCCGAATTAGAATCCGATTCGGCCACGGTTGTGCTGTTCGTCAATCAATCCACGATCAGTGCCCAGACCCCCGCACCGAGCACGACAGCCGCAATTGTCAAAGTCGGCGTACGCAAAGTCGGCGATGACTGGCTGATCTCCTCGTTCGATCCCGTGTAACCCACGATGAACAACCGGCCCCCCGACCGCCATCGCCGTCGCAAGCGGTGTAGTCACCAGGCCGAAGGCAACCACAGCAGCGGCCGCGGTCATCGTCAACTTCATTTCCATAGCGTCGTACGCCGCCGTCACGACGTAATCATTTTCCTTCTGGCAAAACCACATTCGAGCGCCGCGGTAGTGAATTCCGAACTGCGCTCATCCGGCGGCATGTGGTGGGCGGAACAGCATTGCCCTGCGACCGCAGGTACCCCGACAAAATCGCCGCGACAAACTGATCGGGCCATACCCCGGTCGGGGGTGCGCCCACCGCCGCGTAAACGACTGAATACCAACATATTAGCTGCTAGCAGCGCGACGACTAGAGGAGGCACAATGGCGACGATGCGATGGCTGACTACAACATTTAGCACAGTGGCCATAGCTGTGGCGCTCGCCGCCCCCGCGGTGGCGGACGCCTCCACAGATGGGTGGGGCCTAAACGGAACCTTCAAGGCCACCTCCGTTGGCAACTGGGCCCAGACCAACGACGTCTACCACGACGAAACCGGTGTGACCAGCACGTGGACTATCGCAACAACCTGCAGCTCGCGGGTCGATTGTTCAGGACAGGTGAACAGCGACGCGGGGTGGACCGCGCCGATTTACACGCGCAGTGGCGAATGGTTGGTCAAACGCGCTCTCCCGCATTGGGAGCATTGCCGCGACGACACCACCGCAGACGGACTTCAGACCTATCGGTTCTACCCCGCCGATTTCACCGGTCGAGCGCAGCCGGAAGGAAGGACGACCTTCATCGGTTGGGACAAGACGGTTGCGCCCAGCGGCGCGTGCGGCATTAATCAACCGCTGGTGATCAACATGCCGTTCCAGCTGGCTCCGATCAGTTGAGTGCCGGGTATCCTCGAACAGCCGCGCCTTGCACGGCTTTAGCGCAGCGAGCGAAGCTGAATTCGCCGCAACAGTTTGTCCCCGCGGTGCCATGCCCGTCGATGTCGGAGCAAGGAAATCATCGTGGAGTTCATGAGCGGTCAAGTGAACGAAATTGCGGCGCGATGGGGGCATACATCCAGCAACTGAGGCGCGCCTAGGCAGCGAGCTGCTATGGGGCGCGATGGGGGGCCCGTCGAGGGACGGAGCGGTTGAACTACTAGCTCCATCCCCAAGGGAAAGACCATGGCGATCAGTATCCCGAACTTGGCGGTTGACTACGTGCACTCGATGCCGCGCCCGCCAGTGCGGCGACCCATGTGGAGGCCGGTCTTGATCCAGCCTCGTGACCCGGCGCCGATTTCCGTCACCCGGAGAGATTGAAGTTTCCGTTGACCCCGTAGATCGATAGCGAGACAAGCAATGTCACTGATACCACCACGACCAACGAGGTGCGCACGGCGTTACCCACGGCCACCCCAACACCCGAGGGCCCACCGCTGGCGAAGTAGCCGAAATAAGTATGAATCAACAACACCGCTAATGCCATCAGGATGGCCTGCAGGAACGACCAGAGCAGGTCAACGGGGTTGAGGAACGTGTTGAAATAGTGAGTGTAGAGACCGCTGGACTGTCCGAATAGCGCGACGGTGGTGAATTGGCTGGCCAGGAAAGACAGCACCACAGCGATCGAATACAGCGGGGTAATGGCAATCATCCCGGCGATGATCCGGGTGCTGACCAGGTACGAAATCGGTCGGATACCCATCGCTTCCAACGCGTCGATTTCCTCATTGATTCGCATCGCACCTAGCTGTGCGGTCACTCCGGCGCCGAAGGTGGCTGCGAGCCCGATGCCGGCGACGACGGGCGCGGAGATCCGCACGTTCACGAACGCAGCTAAGAACCCTGTTAGAGCTTCGATGCCGATGTTGCCCAGTGAGGAATAGCCTTGCACTGCCAATGTGCCGCCAGCGGCCATGGTGAGGAAACCGACGATCACGACGGTGCCACCGATCATCGCCAGTGTGCCTGCACCCATGCTGATTTCGGCGATTAGCCGTATGACCTCACGCCGATACCGGGCCAGGGCAAACGGCGTAGCGGCCAACGCCTCGCGGTAGAACGCAGTGTGGTCGCCAATACGGACGAAAAAGTTTATGGGGCGATCGACTTGACGTGTTAAGCGGGGATAGGCAGCTCGAAGGCTCATAGTGTCATCTCTTACCGGGTGGTCAGCTGAATGCCGACGGCAGTCACCACCACATTGATTACGAATAGAGCCATGAACGCATAGACCACGGTTTCGTTGACCGCGTTGCCGACCGCCTTGGCGCCGCCCCCGGTGATGATCAAACCGCGGTAACAGGCCACCAGTCCGGCGATCAGCCCGAACAGCAAGGCCTTGACGCAGGAGATGATCACTTCGGGCACCCCTGTCAATAGGGTGATTCCCGCGGCGAACGCGCCAGGGTTGACGTCCTGGATGAACACTGAAAACGTGTAGCCGCCAAGGATTCCGATAACCACCACTATGCTGTTAAGCAGTAGGGCCACCAGGCCCGAGGCCAGCATCCGCGGCGTCACCAATCGCTGGATCGGGTTGATTCCCATTACCTCCATGGCGTCGATTTCGTCGCGGATGGTGCGCGATCCCAAATCAGCGCACATCGCTGTGGCCCCTGCGCCGGCCACGACGAGCACCGTCACCAGCGGACCAATTTGAGTTACCGCGCCGAATGCTGCGCCCGCGCCCGACAAGTCCGCAGCCCCCAGCTCGCGCAGAAGGATGTTGAGGGTGAAGCTCACCAAGACGGTGAACGGAATCGCCACCAGCAAGGTCGGCGCCAAGGACACCCGCGCCACAAACCACGCCTGCTCCAAGAACTCCCGCCATTGAACGGGTCGGCGGAAGATAAATTTCACCGCGTCGGCCGACATCGCGAACAGACCACCAACAGCACGCATTGGCCCCGCGAAGTCGCGACGCAACACTGCTAGTCCCGGTGACCGCCGGTCAGGTCCGTTATTCATTATCTACGGCCGAAGGTCGCAGGTGTTGGAGCCGAATCTGATGCCGCCGTGGCGCTTTCAAATCGTCCGGCGAACGCGCGCAGCGGTAGGTCGGCGCTGGTGATGCATCCTGGCGGTGCGGCAACCACGGCTTTGATGGCGTTGAGGGCGGGCATGCCGGTGACGGTCATACCAACGCGGGCGAACGCTTCGGAGCTAGAGAAATCGGTGCCCGGTTTCGGAAAGATCATGTGTTTGCTGTATATGCACGGATCCCCCTCGACCTCGGCGATGTAGCAACTTTTGACCTCAATCTGAGGGTCGGTATGCGGGGTCATGGCCAGCTCGATCTTTGACTCAACGCGTGGCACACCCTCGACCGTGCCAACGTAGCGAATGCGGCATGCGCCCAGTGTTCCTTGGCCCATGAAGTACCACCCCAGATCGATGTCCTTGCTGCAAGCACCAAGTTCATAGTCGAAAGTAGGTGGTCCGTCGAGATCGACGCCGAAGCAATCTGCCATCAGATAGACCCCATCTGCATAGACCCGGGTGCCCTTTTGCAGCATCTGCGGTAGCTCCGGATCATTGATCGGGTGGCCGAAACCGCAATTCTGCCAAGACCCAACGGAATGGTGACAGGATGCGTCGACCGACTCGGTCACCGTGACCTTCGTTAGGTTGGCGACGTCGCAGGTGTGGATGGTTCCAAGAATGTGACATAAGCCCGGGTTCATACCAGTGCCATAGAACGTCGATCCGCCGCGCCAACACGCCTCTTCCAACACCACGCTCGGCGGCTTGCCAGAAGGGTGTGGGTGGTTCTGGTCGCGGTGATGGCCAGTGATCCAGTCAGCGGTGGTGACGACGTCGATTCCGGCCTCCAGGACCCGCTCATAGAGGTCGAAGTCGGGGAAGACACCGTGGAACGTTACGACGTCAGGACGAGCAGCGATGATGTCGTCGACGGACCCTGTGGCGATCACACCGTTGGCTGGTATACCGACGATTTCGCCGGCGTCCCTGCCGATCTTGTCGGCGCTATAACAGTGCAGGCCTACCAGGGCCAGATCGGGGTGGGAGCGGATCCGGCGGATCATCTCCGACCCCACGTTTCCCGAGGCAACCTGAAATACCTTGATCCTGTTGCGCGTCGCCGTCGGTGCCATAGAGCGACCTCCAATTGTTGACAGTTCTGCCACCTAGGCATAGCCTGCCATCGAACCAGGGCGCGTGTAAAGCGCCCACTTCGAGACAGCAGGAGACACTCGATTGACTGCACCCCATACCCAGCCACGCGAAAGCATTGCTGTCGTGTCGGGTAGTGACGGCGAACAAGGCCACCTTGAGGAGTTCCGCACTGACCCTGTGGGTCTGATGCAGCGGGTGCGTGACGAATGCGGAGATGTCGGCGCCTTCAATTTGGCACAACGGCGGGTTATTTTGCTGACCGGCGCAGAGGCCAACGAGTTCTTCTTCCGCGCGCCCGACGAGGATCTCGGCCAAAACGAGGCTTACCCGTTTATGACGCCGATTTTCGGCAAGGGTGTGGTCTTCGACGCCGACCCCGAGCGTCGAAAAGAAATGTTGCACAACACCGCCTTGCGCGGCGAGCACATGAAGAGCCACGCCGGCACCATCGAAGCCGAGGTGCGCGCCGCCATCGCCGATTGGGACGACGAGGGAGAAATCGACCTGCTGGACTTCTTTGCCGAGCTGACGCTCTATACGTCGTCATCGTGTCTGATCGGGCGGAAGTTCCGCGACCAAATCGATTCGCGGTTTCCCCGGCTTTATCACGATTTAGAACGCGGTACCGATCCGCTGTGTTACGTCGATCCCTATCTACCGATTGAGAGCTTCCGCCGTCGGGACGCGGCCCGAGTGGCACTGGTCGGGATCGTCGAGGAGATCAAGCAGCTCCGCATCGCCAATCCACCGACGGACAAGGCTGACCGAGATCTGATGGACGTGTTGATCTCAGTTACTGATGACAACGGTAACCCGCGGTTCAGCTCCGACGAGATCACCGGCATGTTTATTTCGATGATGTTCGCCGGCCATCACACAAGCACCGGCACCGCCGCGTGGTGCCTCATCGAGGTTCTGCGCCACCCCTCGGTGCACGCTGCGCTGCTCGCAGAGCTTGATGCGCTCTACGCAGATGGTCAATCGGTGAGTTTCCATGCGCTGCGCCAGATTCCGCTGTTGGAGAACGTCATCAAGGAGACGCTGCGGCTCCACCCGCCGTTGATCATCTTGATGCGTATGGCGTTGACCGACCTGCAGATTGCCGGGCGCGTGATCGCCCAAGGCGATATTGTCGCGACCTCTCTGGCGGTGTCCAACAGGATTGCTGAAGACTTTCCCGACCCCGATGCATTCATCCCCGAGCGGTATGACAAACCGCGTGAAGAGGACGTCGTGAACCGTTGGACCTACATTCCGTTCGGAGCGGGGCGACACCGGTGCGTAGGTGCGGCATTCGCGATCATGCAGATCAAGGCAATATTTTCAGTGTTGTTGCGGGAGTATGAGTTCGAGATGGCACAGGCGCCAGACAGCTACCACAATGATCACTCGAAGATGGTGGTACAGCTCGCGCAGCCGGCGCGGGTTCGCTACCGGCGGCGCGTGAAAGCCCACTAAGACCGTGGGCTATGTCGTCGAACTCGATGAAGACCTCTGCCAGGGCCACGCCATGTGCCAGCTAGAGGCCCCCGACTACTTCACGGTGCCACGCCGCGGACCGGTCGAGGTTCTCAACCCCACTCCGCCCGAATCCGCACGGGCACAGATCCAGAGCGCGGTGGACGCTTGTCCATGCCGGGCGCTGTCGATACGGGAGGTCGGCGATGAGTGACAGACTGCGCGTCATCCAATGGGCGACCGGCGGCGTCGGAAAGGCTGCCATCGAATCGATATTCAATCACCCCGAGCTTGAGCTCGTCGGATGCTGGGTGCACAGCACCGACAAGAACGGCCGCGATGTCGGGGAGATCATCGGAACGGATCCCGTTGGCGTCACCGCAACCAGCAGCGCCGAGGACATTCTCGCGCTCGACGCCGACTGCGTGATGTACAGTCCGTTAATCGCGAATCAGTATGAGGTGCAAGCGATTCTGCGGTCTGGAAAGAACATCGTTACCCCGATCGGTTGGGTGTATCCTGACCCGACCAACCCGAAGGTCGAGGCCGTCGCCGAAGCCGCCCGAGATGGCGGTGTGACACTGCACGGATCGGGCATACACCCCGGCGGCATTACCGAGCGGTTTCCGCTGATGGTGTCGTCGCTGTCCTCAGCGGTCCGCCATGTGCGCGCCGAGGAGTTCTCCGACATCCGCACCTACAATTCCCCCGACGTGGTGCGCCACCTCATGGGCTTCGGCGGGGCACCCGAGGATGCTCTGCACGGTCCAATGGCCGCCATTCTAGAGTCCGGCTTCAAGATGTCGGTGCGAATGGTGGCTGACCACATGGGCTTTCGTATCGAACCGGCGATCAGAACCACCCAGGAAATCGGTGTCGCCACCCGCGATATCAGCTCTGAGGTGCTGCCGATCAGCGCAGGCACGGTTGCGGCCCGCCGGTTCCGCTGGGAGGCGCTCGTCGACGGCCAGCCCGTGATTACCGCCGCAGTCAATTGGCTGATGGGCGAAGCCGACCTGGACACTGGGTGGACTTTCGGGGATCGCGGCGAGCGCTTCGAGGTGCAGATCATCGGCGACCCTGACATCAGTGTGGTCTTCAAGGGAGTGCACCCGCAGTCCATAAGTCAAGGGGTACAACGCAATCCCGGTATCGCGGCGACCGCCAACCACTGCGTGAACGCGATCCCCTACGTGTGCGCCGCAGACCCAGGAATCAAAACCTATCTGGATCTTCCCCTGCTGGCCGGCAGACCGGCCTCCGACCTGACCTTAACTCGATGATTATCGACGAATTTCGCCTTACGGACCGTGTCGCCATCGTCACCGGCGCCGGTGTTGGCATCGGCCGCGACATCGCTGTGGCGTTCGCTGAAGCCGGCGCTGACGTGGTGGTTGCGGCGCGTACCGGATCCGACCTCGAGCAGACCGTCGCCCAGATTGAACATACGGGGCGCCGCGGACTCGCGGTCGTCACCGATGTCATGGTCGAAGACGATCTGATCGGACTGGTGGACACCACCGTCGAGCACTTCGGGCGGCTCTCGATACTGGTCAATAATGCCGGTGGCACCCAGCCACGCCCCGCGATGCAGACCTCGTCGCGGTATCTGACGACCGCTTTGCACTTCAACGCTGTGGCACCTTTCCTGTTGAGCAAGGCCGCCGCGCAGGCGATGGTCGATACCGACGGTGAGGGATCCATCGTCAACATCTCGTCGCGTTCTGGGGACATGGTGATGAGTTCCATGCTCGCCTATGGTGCCGGCAAGGCAGCATTGAACATGGTGACCCAGAACATGGCGGCTGACCTCGCGCCTTGGGTGCGTGTGAACGGTATCGCCGTGGGCGGTGTCGCCACCCAGTCGATGGACTTCGTCATGTCCAACGATGAGCTGCGTACCCAATACGAGTCAAACACGCCGATGCGCCGGATCGGCACACCCCGCGATATCGCCGCCGCAGCCTTATATCTCGCTGCGCCGGCGTCGGCATGGGTGACCGGGGTGATACTTCGCGTCGATGGTGGCACCACCAAGCCCTCGTTCGACCTGCCCGCACCACCGCTGCAACCAACTGCCAATCGGGAGAGGAAATGACCCCACCACGCACCAGCGTTCTCGACGACATCTCGTTCTGCCATCTTGTCGTTGGTGTCACCGACATGGACCGGGCGCTGACGTTTTATCGCGATGTGCTCGGCATGGACATCGTCTTCGAGACACTGATCTCTGGCGAGCCGTTCGACGCAGTTCTGCATGCATCACGCAAGCAGGAAGGCCGCGTAGTCGGCGGACTTTTGGGCGGCTTGATGGTCGAACTGCTCTCACTCGGAGCCAGTCCAACGGAGACCAAACCGGCCCGGCGTGCAATCACCGGGATCCACAACGTGTCCCTGTCGGTGACCGACCTCGATGACACCTACCGTCGCATCACCGCCGCAGGCCACCGCGCCGACCAGGAGCCGTTTGAAATTGGTGGCGTGCGAATGTTTTTCGTGAAAGATCCCGACGGTACCCCAGTGGAGTTCATCGAATTGCCCGACGGCGCACGAAGTACCTACGAAATGTATCGGGGCGTGACGTTGCGGATGGGTCCGGAGTGATGGCCGCTACGTACACCCACCCCAAGTCATTACACGGACATGTCGCGATCGTGACCGGCTCGGCGCGCGGCATCGGCAAGGGCGTCGCTGCAGCGCTCCTGGAACGCGGCGCGTCGCTGCTGCTTGTCGACATCCTTGGCGATCAACTCACCTCGACCACCGAGGAATTCACCGCCGCAGGACACACCGCCGAGAAACTGATCGCCGACCTGCGTAACCCAGACAGCGCGGAACTCATCGTTGCTACGGCGGTGCAAAGGTTTGGCACCGTGAACAGCCTGGTCAACGATGCCATGGCCACCAACGAGCCCAAGCCCTTCCTCGACATCACCACAGGGGACCTGTCGCTCGATTACGACGTCGGCCCCCGTGCCACCTTCCTTCTCATGCAGGCCGTGCACCCGGTGATGGTCAAAGCAGGTGGAGGCGCAATCGTCAACTTCGGCTCCGGTTCGGGCACCGGTGGCGCCGTGGGCTGGGGCGGCTATGCCGGCGCAAAGGAAGCCATCCGCGGCCTGTCAAAAGTCGCCGCCCTGGAATGGGGACAGCACAATATTCGCATCAATACTGTGTGCCCATTCGCAGAGTCCGACGGCGTCAAGCTGTGGCGGCAGTTCGCACCTGACGACTATCAGGCAGCCCTCAAAGGCGTTCCGCTGCAACGTATCGGCGACCCCCGCTCCGACGTTGGCGCCCTGGTGGCGTTCTTGGTGAGCGGCGACGCATCGTTTATCACCGCTCAAACCATTCATGTCGACGGTGGATCGGGCTGCTTTCGCTGACAACGGGCGAACGGCAGCGGAAAACAGGAGCAGACGATGGCCAACGAAGCGCCGTTACGTGCTCGGCAGCGCGCACAAATCCGCGCCGACATCCGGCGGGCAGCATTCCGACTGTTCATCGAACGCGGATACGATGCGGTGACCACCGACGAAATCGCGGCAGCGGCGGGAGTTTCACCACGGACATTCTTCCGATACGTGCCCGCCAAGGAAGAACTAATCCTTGGACCGGCCCGGCATGCCGGCGCCGAGGTCGTGCTCCAGCTTGAACAACGGCCCCCTAAAGAAAGCCCCGATGTCGCGCTGACCAACGCCATCCTCGCGCGCACCCGCGACTTCGCTGAGACCGACAGTGAGGAGTGGCGTGAAGCTATGCTTCTGGTACCGGGCCTGCTGGACAAGGTCTCGATGCACACGCCCGCCGATAAGGAACGCGCGACGAAACTGATCGCGAAGCGCATGGGGGTTGAATCCGACGTCGACCTGCGGCCCGGCTTGCTGGTCCATGTCGGCTTGGCCGCAGCCGATTTCGCCTTCCAGCAATGGGTGCGCCAGTCCACGCCGAATCCGCGGCCGCTGCACGCCTACGTCACTGAGGCCCTCGACATGATCAAGGGCTCCCGTTGGAGGTCACGGTGACTACGACCTACAAGGTGGCCGTGTGGGCCACCGGCGGAGTCGGAAAGTACGCGATCCGCACCATCGTCGACCGGACACACCTTGACCTCGTCGGGGTTTGGGTACATTCAGATGAGAAGAAACACTGCGATGCAGGCGAACTCGCCGGAATCGGTGCACTCGGTGTGCACGCCACACGCGATGAGTTAGAGATCCTCAACGGCGACGCTGACTGCGTGGTGTACGCCGCGCCGACACCCCACCGGATGAAAGAAGCCATCCGAGATTTGTGCCGAATCCTGGCTGCGGGCAAGAACGTCGTCACGACCTCGATGTCGGGTTTGGTCCATTCACGGGGCTCACTGCCCGACAAAATCGTCAACGCCATTCGAGAAGCCGCCGAATCGGGGCAAAGCTCGCTGTTCTCGACGGGGATCGAGCCCGGTTTCGCCGCGGACCTGTTCCCTATCGCGTTGATGACGATGGCGCACCGAGTCTATTCGGTGCGCGGCATCGAGATCACCAACTACTCGCGGTACGCCAACGAGTACGACATGCGTGAGCTGTTCGGGTTTGGCAAACCACTCGACTACAAAGGTGGACTGACGACGCCCGGAGTTTTGCGCTGGGGTTGGGGAGCGGCAGTCACCATGGTCGCCGACGCCCTCGGAGTAGGCCTCGACGAGATTCGCGAGACTTGCGATTTCCTACCCACTCCACGCGACATCGCCACCGCGTTCGGCCTCGTCGAGGCCGGCACCGTCGGCGCGACGCGCGCCCGCTGCATCGGCGTCGTGGACGGCCAGGAGGTGATCACTATCGAACACGTGGACCGGATCGCCGACGACCTCGCCCCTGATTGGCCAAAGAGCCGCTCCGGCGGCACCGATGGCACGTGGCGGGTCATCATCGATGGGGAGCCGAGCATCGACGCCGAGTTCGAGGTCGGACACCACTCCGGCGAAAACCACGGCGACCACGGGCTACTCGCCACCGCCATGCGGGCCGTCAACGCCATCCCCGCCGTCTGCGCCGCACCTCCCGGAATCGTTGAGGCCCTGCATATCCCGCTTACCGCCCCGCTGGGCGCACTGCATCCCCGCCGCGACGGGATTCCGGCATTCGTAAGCCACGGCGGCGGATGAGGAACCACAGATGGGCAATCCGAAAAGATGTTGAGGCAATCCGTATTGAATGGCGGCGACCCGTGCGCCACCGCTTGCCATGCTGCGCTTTCGGTCATCCCTAAACGCCGTGATGCGACACTGCCACCAACTGGCGGCACCAACACCTCCCCACATCGATCTGATGGGTCCAAGCATCGGTTCAGCCGGTGGGGCTTTGCTGATGCGAGGCAATGTTTTCGGCTGACAAGCCGACGCGAACACGAGATCCTCGCCTGTATCTCACTGGGCGACAGCCCTACTCACCGAGCAACACCATCACATTCGCCGTTTGGCGAGCAGATCTGCGCGGCACTGAGCGAAAAGGTGTGGGGATGCGCCTGGCGGAAACACCTGTGCTGCAGCGGAATCGAGGACCATCGACAGCCATGCCGGCTCTGCCGTCGTGCTGTTGACGCCGTCAGCGTCGACTATGCCTGCGCCGCCGTGGATCGGTTCTGGGGATCACGCACGACGAGCTGCCCCGGTTCGGCAAAAGGCAACGCGCGACGCGAACAACCCATGACGATGACTTCACCCGTCCTGCAATGCTGCTCCGATCCGCTGAGAATAAGGAGCTGATACGACATGCGCGGCCTGCTACTGCGGTTGTCGACGCTCGATGCCGACGCGGCGACTGCATTGAAAGTGATCGCATTCTTCGACGCGCTCGTCGAGCGGCACGCAGGTATGGATGCGTTGGTTCGTGCGACCAGCGGGCTGGCCGAATGTGGCTGCGGTATGCGACTCGATGGCCGACAATGGCGATTCGGACCTACAGGCAACGCCCTCACCATCGAACAGGAGTGTTCTGTATCGGGGCGGGCCGAATTCAGAGCCAACGAGACGGCCGGTTGCCTGTGGCTGGAACGCCCGGGCGGCCCCGCGCCAATGGACGACCTTGTGCTCGAACGCGCGTCCCTGGCTGCCCGCATTTTGCTGAACAACCAACGGTCCCGACCAGTTGCAGGACTGGCAGACCCCGCGTTGATGGAAGCGGTGCTCAGCACACATGAATCGCTGGTCGATCGATGCCGCGCGCTGCGCGCGCTCGGTTTGGCCTCCGACCAGCCGCTGCGTGTTGCCGCGGTACGGGTAGCCGCTGGTCGTGATCCCGCCGTCGACGCCATCGCGCTCATCGCCCGGCTGGACCCAACGCGGTCGGCCCATGTCGCGGTCGTCGGCGGGATTGCAGCCGTGCTGTTCCAGCAAAAAGGCACAACCTGCTCACCGGCACCAGACTTGCGTAACGCCCTGCGTGGCAGAAGTCAGGAACAGGGCCTGCACGCTGGTGTGCACGTCGGAGTCGGGGCGAACGCTGACTGTACGGACGCAGAACGATCCTGGGAGCAGGCGCTGACAGCGCTGCGGTTTGCACCTCCGGCTAATACCTGCCTAACCGTCAGTGATCCAGGCGCGGCCGTCGTCGATTACGACGAACTTGGGGTGCTGGCGTTGCTGGCCGAGATCCCGCCCGATCGACTGACGGGCAATCCCTACATCGCTGCGCTGAACGCCTTCGGCGCCACCGAGAGCGGCGCCCTGGATCTTGCGACTTTGGAGGCGTACTGCCGCACGGGATCGCTTCGCCAGGCCGCACAGATCCTCTACCTTCACCACAGCACCGTTGCCTCCCGCCTTGCCCGTGTCGAAGAAGCGATGAACTGGCACCTTGATGACCCGGCCGAGAGGTTTCGGGCACAGTTAGCACTCTGGGCCCGTCGGCTGGTGCACCCGTCCGCGGCACCGCCCGGCGATGGCTGAACTGCGTGAATACACGCTGCGCGATCGTCGGCGATGAGCCCCCAAACAGCCGACGAGTGGCTGATGACATCACGCTCGTCGAACTGACAGTCTTTTCAAGGCAGATTTGCACCGTCTGGAGGCCATCGTTGTCACTCTGGGGCTCGACTTGGAGCGCATTGCAGCGCGACTATAGACATTTGTCGCCGTTCGATACTCAGCGACTGCTGACCGGAGTATCCCTGTCCGCCCACATCAACGTCTACGAAGCCGGCGAGTAGGCCCTTGTCCCGTAGGCTGTTGCGCGCACTGTTGGGCCTCCTGACCACTGGGGCCATCGTCTCTGTGGTGGTGCTGGCGGCTCAGATGTTTCGTGGCGCGCTGACGCCGACCGTCGCGGTGACGATCTTGTCCAGTCGTGCCGGATTGGTGATGAACCCCGAGGCCAAGGTCAAAATGCTTGGCGTCCAGGTGGGCCGCGTGACCTCGATCGATGACCTTCCCAATGGGCAAGCAGCGATTCATCTGGCGATGGATCCATCGCAGCTTCACTTGATACCCGCCAATGTGCTCGTCGACATCGCCTCGACCACAGTCTTTGGTGCTAAGTACATCCAGCTCCGGCCTCCGGCGACCCCTTCCCCGGAAGCGATGCATGCCGGACAGGTCCTTGACGCTGACCATGTCACCGTCGAAATCAACACGGTGTTTCAACAACTGTCGGCACTGTTGTCAAAGATCGAACCCGCGAAGCTCAACGCAACATTTAGTGCGCTGTCGTCCGCGCTGAGTGGTCGCGGCCACAAGATCGGCCAGATGATCGCAGATCTCGACCACTTTCTGGCTACCATCCAGCCCAGCCTGCCTCAACTTGACCACGAGTTCGACGCGGCTCCGGATGTGCTCAACGC
Organism: Mycobacterium terramassiliense; assembly: GCF_900157385.1. Classification (GTDB taxonomy): domain Bacteria; phylum Actinomycetota; class Actinomycetes; order Mycobacteriales; family Mycobacteriaceae; genus Mycobacterium; species Mycobacterium terramassiliense. Next base: position 1,248,370 of record NZ_LT717701.1, on the reverse strand, counting down.
CTACGCCGACGCCGCTCCGGATTTAATCCGGGTGTTTGACAACGGCACTCGCATCAGCCAAACCCTCATTGACGAACACGACAACCTCGACGCCGCACTACTGAGCGTCATCGGCTTGGCCGACGTGGGCAACGACGTAGTGGGTACCAACAGGCAACCGCTTACCGACCTATTGGGCCTGTTGATCCCGACCACGACACTGCTGAACCGCTACCACATCTCGCTCAATTGTGTCGTGGCCGGGATGCTGCCATACGTTCATAACCCGCCCAGCCCGGTTCCCGGCCTGCTGGGGTTAGGCAGCATCTTGCTGGGCAAGGAGCGCTACCGTTGGCCGCAGGACCTGCCGAAGGTAGCCGCCACGGGCGGACCACACTGCGCCGATCTTGGCATGCCCGATGTCGGATTCGAGAAACTGCCGCCCTACCTGATCGCCGACATCGGAACCAACCCAGCAAGGTACGGCAACCCAGGTTGGTTACTTAACTCCGACGGGCTCAAGCAACTGCTGTTCGGGCCCATCGACGGCCCACCTGTCGCCTGCCAGGGTGATGGGACCTCTGGTTTGCCATGAGCATGGGACCGGGTTGTTCCGGTTGTAGGCCGTGTGTTGATAGTGGCGGAAGGGGTGGTTGCCGGTCAATCCGACGCAGTCGGAGAGGCCGGCTTTCGGTTTCCTGGCTTCTGGCGTTGCCGGTAGGACTCGCCTTCGACGACGAGTTCGTAGGCCGCTGATTGCAGTCGGTCCATCGCGGATTGGGCCAGCAGCGGGTCGGCCATCATGGTCAGGATCTCGGGTGGTTCGCGGTTGCTGGTGATGACGGTCGATGCGGCGCGGTGGCGTTCGACGATGATCTCGTAGAAGTCGGTCGTCTCGGTGGCCTCCAGGCGGTGCAGCGCGAGGTCATCGATTATCAGCAGTTCGACGCGGTGCAGTTTGCGCATCTCGTCTTCGTAGCTGCCGTCCAGGCGTGCCCCGCGAAGGCGTTTGAACATTTTGTCGGCCCGTTCGGTGTGCACGCTGTGATGCCGGCGTACCGCGATGTGACCTAATGCGTTGGCCAAGAACGTCTTTCCCACTCCTACCGGTCCCATGACGAGCACGTTGTAGGCGTCGGCGAGGAACCGCAGTGAGGTCAGCTCGGCCCATAGTTGTTGATCGAAAGCCACGGCGGCGGAGTCATCCCAGGCCTGTAGCTGCATGGCCGGATCGAGATGGGCGGCCTTGGCGCGCCGGGTCGCGGATTCGCGGTCGCGGCGGGTGACCTCATCTGCGAACAACAGTTCCAGGAAGTCGTGGTGTGGTAGCCGGTTGGTACGGGCCAGCGCCAGCCGTTCGGGCAGCGTGTCGAGCAGCTGGCCGAGTTTGAGGCGGCGCATCAACGCTTTGAGCTCGCCGGACACCTCGATTGGCTTGACCGCCGGCGTGGCGTCGGGGCGCTGTGGGCTCATGAAGGCCTCCGCACCGCGAAATCAGAGCTTTCTCGGACAAACCGCGACGCTGCCCCGGGCGGTTTCGGTAGCAGGGGCAGTTGTTCACCGCCGCCGCGGGTCAAGATCCGCTCGATCAGCCCGACGTCGATCACCTCGGCGTCCAGGGCACGCCGGCACGCGTCGTCGACCTCCTCGGCGCCGTGGCGGCGCACCAGCCCCAGCAGCCGGTAGACCTGACGCATCTTGGTCCACGGCAGCGGATGCTCGAGCACCGCTGCCGCGTAGGTGCCGACATGGGTGCCGTGGGCGGCTGCCTTGCGCTGCAGGGCATTCAGATCACGCATCGCATAGACCGACACCTCAGAGGGAAGATCGGCCGGATCAGTATGGCGGCGACCCGGGGCCACGACCGGATGCACCTTGATCAGCTCACCACGCCAATAGAGCTTGACCGAGTGTGCATCAGCACGGGCCTCGATGCGCTTGCCGACCAGCTCTCCGGGCACGCTGTAGAGGGCTTTGGCGACCTGGACGTGGCGGTCCGGGGCCACTTTCGGGCGCGTCCAGATCGGAACGTCGAAGGCGGTGTCGGATACGGGCCCTAGTGCGGGCAGCTCATCGCCGATGAACACCTCGGCCGGCCGCAGGCGGGTGGTGCCGTGAATGCGCATACCGGCGGTCTGAGCGCACCAATGTTCGGCGCGGCTGCGACAGTCATTGAGATCCCGGAAATCTTCTCCGGCAAAGAAATTCGATCGCACATACTGCACCATGCGTTCCACCCGTGGCTTATCTTTCGGGCTGCGCACCCGCGCCGGGTCGACCGCAAACCCACGAGCCTGCGCATACTCGCGGAACGCATCGTTGAGCCGAGGCTCGGTCGCATGCGCGGTGGTGACGATGGCTTTCATGTTGTCAGGGATCACCACCGCGAACACCCCGCCGAAGAACGCCCACGCCGCATCGAACCCGGCGATCACATCGTTCAGGGTCTGGCGGTAGGTGGGCCAGACGAACATGTGCCGCGAATACACCGCGGTAAAGATCAACCCCTGCACGACTCGGCGCCGACCATCGCTGGCGTCGGTGAGCATCCCGAGGCGGCCGAAGTCGACCTGCACCTCCGCACCCGGTTCGCAGTCGGCCACCGGCACCGTGGCTTGACGGCGTCCGAAATCCAATTCGGTTGTGGCGTAACGATTCAGCGTCCGATAGGACACCACCACACCGCGGCGCCCAAGCAGCGTGTGGATCTTGGTCAGCGTCAATCCGTCTTTGAGCCAGGCCTTGATCTGCTCATGCTCTGCAGCGATCGTCTCCCACGCCAGGCTCTTGCCGCTGGGCCGGTGCGGACGCACTCCGGCAATCACCGCCGCGATCAACTCATCAGTGAGCTGACCGTCTCCACCATCGCGGTCCAGCCCACTAGCACGGGCTCGGTCGACGTAGCGTCGCACCGTTTTGCGGTCGGTGCCCGACAGCCGGGCCACCTCCCGCAACCCCAACCCCTGCAGCCACAGCCGCAGCATCTCCACGATCTCGATCACCGACACCTCCCGGTAGCTCATCAGGCCAATACAGCGGCCCAACTACCGGAAGAACCCGACACCACGCCGGGTGGTCCCATAACTGGCAAACCAGCCAGTCGAGTGGTCCCATCAATGGCAAACAGGTGGTCCCATGCTCATGGCAAAACCAGCTCTGAAGTGGTCCCATTCACCTGGCAGCCGACAGCCCACCCCGCAATAACGGGCAGATCGGACAGCCGGGATGAATCTCGCTCGGTCCTCAGCGTTCAAATTCACGGCCTTCTTCATCGTGGCGGCCCTGCTGACCGCGTTCCTGTTCATGGTGTTCTCACAGCAGCGCACTAGCGACACCAACACCTACTCGGCGGTCTTTTCGGACGCATCCAGTCTCAAGGCCGGCGATACCGTCCGAGTCGCCGGCATTAGGGTCGGCACGATCTCGGCGGTCGATCTGCAACAGGACAAGAACGTCATCGTGACGTTCGACGCCGACCGCACAACAGTGCTCACGTCCGGCACCAAGGCCGTAGTGCGCTACCTCAACCTGGTCGGAGACCGTTATCTCGAGCTGGTCAATACACCGGGATCAACGCGCATGATCCCTGCGGGCTCACAGATTCCAGCCGATCGCACCGCGCCGGCGTTAGATCTCGACCTGCTGTTGGGCGGCCTCAAACCCGTGTTGCGGGGCTTGAGCCCAGCCGACCTCAATGCCCTCACGTCATCGCTGTTACGTGCCCTGCAAGACAAGGGGGCGGTGCTCAACTCCGTGTTGAGCAAGACCTCGTCATTCACACGAACGTTGGCTGACAACAACCAGACCATCGAGCAGGTCATCGACAACTTCGGCATTGTGGTTGACACCCTGTCACGCGACGGCGACCAATTCTCGAGCACCGTCGAGCGGCTCGAAAAGCTGATGTCGGGGCTCGCGGCCGACCGCGATCCGATCGGTGATGCCATCACGGCTCTCGACAACGGCACTGCATCCATCGCCGACTTGCTGGGCCGGGCCCGTTCGCCGTTGAAGAGCACAGTCGACCAACTCAACCGTCTCGCGCCGCTGCTGGATCAGCGCAAAGACGTCCTCGAGATCGGATTGCGCAGGGCCCCCGACAACTACCGAAAGCTAACCCGCATGGGGTCTTACGGAAGTTTCGTCAACGAATACATCTGTGGCATGTCTCTGCGGTTCACCAATGGCCAGGGCGGGACGACGGTACTGCCCTGGGTCAAACAAGAAACCGGAAGGTGCGCAGAGCCCTAAAATGCTGAAATACCGTGCACCGCAACTTTTTCGAGCGGGCTTCATCGGCGTCGCGTTGATCGTTTTGGTCATTGCCGTCGGCCTTCAGCCTGTGCAGCTGGTGAACTGGGCCACCAAGGTGCGTTACCAGGCCGTCTTCACGGAGGCAGGCGGCCTAGAAGTCGGCAACGACGTCAAAGTATCCGGGGTCAAGGTCGGCGACATTTCCGAGGTGGCGCTGCGCGGCGGTAAGGTCGTGGTCACTTTCACTGTCGACGGCAAGGTGCAGTTCGGAAACGAGACGACCGCCCACATCCGAACCGGCTCTCTACTTGGGCGACGGATGTTGACGTTAGAGTCCGCCGGCAGCCGGACCATGGCGCCGCTGACAACGATTCCGGTTTCGCGCACATCGTCGCCGTATTCGCTGTCCGACGCGATCGGCGATCTCACCACCGATGTCGCGGGCATCAACACCGCCTCACTGAACCAGTCGTTGGACACTTTGTCAGCGACCATCGACCACATCGCGCCTCAGCTAGGCCCGACCTTTGATGGTCTGACCCAACTGTCCCGGTCGTTGAACAGCCGTGACGAGTCCCTTCGCGACTTGGTCAAACACGCAGCCGACGTGACTGGTGTCTTGTCGGAGCGCAGCCAGAAGGTCAACTCACTCATCCTCAACGCCAACGCCCTGCTCGATGTTCTCGCACAGCGCCGACACGTCATTGTCGACCTGCTTGTCTCGATATCGGCGGTGTCGCATCAGCTTTCAGGTCTGGTGGCCGACAACGAGAACCAACTGAAACCCACTCTGGAGAAACTGAACTCGGTTACCGCGATGCTAGAAAAAAACCGCGACACCATCTCCAAAGTCCTACCCGGCGTGTACAAATACGAGATCACGCAAGCAGAAACCATCGCCACCGGACATTACGCCACGGCCTACGTCGCCAACTTGGCCGTGCTAACTCTGCAGCCATTCCTGGACTACGCGTTCGGATTCCGGCGTGGCAACGCCACCGGGCAGGCGCCCGATCGCACCGCACCCCGCGCTGAGTTCCCGTGGCCCCACCGCCAGATTCCGGTACCGCCACGATGAGAGCATCCATTCTGTTCAGCCGGCTCAGCCGCGTGCCACGCATGACGGCGATGATTGCCATCGCGGCCGTTCTGGTCGGCTCGTTGCTTGGAGCCAGCGCAGTTATCGTGCGGGCTACCTTTTTTCGACCTCTGACCATCACTGGGTATTTCAGCGCCGCCAACGCTATCTACGTCGGCGACGACGTGCGAGTGGCCGGTATCAAGGTCGGCACCATCACCGGCATCGACCCAGATGGCGACCGTGTCAAAATGATACTGGCCGTCGACAGCGATGCGCCTATTCCCGCTGACGCGAAGGCGGTCATCGTGGCCCAAAACCTTGTCGCAGCACGCTATGTCCAACTAACCCCGACCTACCAGCCTGGTAGCGGGCCCGCTATGAAGGACGGTGGGGTCATTCCCCTCCAACGCACCGCGGTACCGGTCGAATGGGACGACGTCAAAGACCAACTGATGCGGCTTGCTACCGAAATGGGGCCTGCCAGCCCAACATCGACAACATCTGCGGGCCACTTCATCGACAGCGCCGCTAACGCGATGGGGGGCAACGGCGACAAGCTCCGCCAGACTCTGGCGCAATTGTCCGGTGTGGGCCGGATTCTGGCCGACGGAAGTGGCAACCTCGTCGATATCATCAAGAATCTACAGACATTTGTCACCGCACTGCGCGACAGCAACGAACAGATCGTCCAATTCGGGGATCGACTCGCCACGCTCACGAGCGTGCTCGACGAGGGCCGCTCGGATCTAGATGCCGCACTGAGCACCCTGTCGATCGCCATCAGCGACGTTCAGCGCTTGGTCAAGAACACAGGCAGCCAGACCGCCGAGCAGGTCGCGCGACTGGCCAACGTCACCCAGACCCTGGCAGATCAGCGCGACACGCTGGAAAATGTGCTGCACATCGCTCCCACGGCGGTGTCCAACACCTACAGCGCATACGACCCCGACACCGGTTCCATCCCAGGGACGTTCGTATTCAATAACGTCTCTAGCCCAATCCAATTCATCTGCGGGGCCCTCGCTGGCATCGAAAACATCACCGCAACAGAGACCGCAAAGCTATGCGGGGAGTACCTGGGCCCCGCATTAAGCGTCTTCAATTTCAACAGCCTGCCCTTTCCGATCAACCCGTACCTCAGCAGATCGCCCGATCCGAGCAAACTGATCTACACCGAGCCCGAACTGGCTCCCGGCGGCAGCGGTCCCAAGCCTGGCCCACCCGAAATCCCGCCTGCCGTATCGGCCTACCAACCGGTCGATACTGGTTCGGCTCCCGCCCCGCCTGTTCCGATCTCGCCGGCCCCGACTGGATTGCCCGGCTTGTTACTGCCCACCGCGGTGCCGCCATCACCTGCAGACGCCGCGTCGCCACCAGCGCCAATATCACCACCGGGCGACCGCGCATCAGCACCCCTACCGGGTGAGGGGACACCACCGCAATGATCAACGTGATGCGACAGCGTGTCGGCGCCCTGTGCGGATGCATCCTCGTTATGAGCAGCGCAGGCTGCGGATTCAGCGGGCTCAACTCGCTGCCTCTACCCGGCACGGTCGGTCACGGTGCAGGATCGACCCTTTACCACGCAGAACTGCCCGACGTCGGTACGCTAGAACCGAACTCGCCAGTCATGATCGGCGATGTCGTCGTGGGCAGCATCACCAAGATGACGGTTACTGACTGGCACGCCGATGTCGAATTCTCTATCAAACCCGACGCAATCGTCCCCGCCAACGCCGAGGCGACCATCGGACAGACCAGTCTACTGGGCTCGATGCACCTCGCCCTCGATCCACCCGCCCAACAGCGGCCCGAAGGACGGCTGCAACCCGGCGCCACCATTGGGCTAAACCGGTCGTCAATCTATCCATCCACCGAACAAACCTTGGCATCGGTGTCATCGTTGATCAACGGTGGCGGCGTGGCGCATTTCGGCGATATCGTTCACAACCTCAACGCGGCCCTCAACGGACACGAGGATCAATTCCGTGACATGCTGGCTCGGCTCGACGACTTTCTTGGCATCCTCGATCGCCAACGCGGAAAAGCCGTCAGCATGCTCAATGGGCTAAACCGGTTGTCGGCGACACTGGCCGCCAACAACAAGATCATCGACCGCGCCTTGAACAAAGTGCCCGCCGCGCTCGACATCCTTAACCGTGAACTGCCGAACTTTACAACGGCTTTGGACAAACTCGGCCTGTTCAGCAAGCTAGCGACGCGGCTAGTCGCTGACTCTGGATCAGATCTGGTTACCAACTTGCAAAACCTCGCCCCCACCGTGCAGGCACTCGCCGACGTAGGACCCGAACTCGCAGACGCGCTTGTGGAAATTACGACCTGGCCCTATACGCAGAACTTCATCGATCGAGCCATCCGAGGCGACTACATGAACCTTTTCATCACCATGGACTTGACCGTTCCCCGGCTGAAAGGCAACCTCATGCTTGGGACCCGTTGGGGCCAGCCGGGCGCCGAACTGGTCCCCGCCCCAGGAGATTTCTGGAACTACAGTCACGACCCACTGGCATCACCATTCGCCGGGCCGCCGCTAGCGCCGCCGAACGCCACGCCGCCCCCACCATCGACGCCGGGCACTCTCCAGGGCGCCCTTGACCCCGGCCTGGGGCCTGTCGCGCCGACCGATCTACCGGGATCCGGTGGCTGATGCTCACGCGATTCGTCCGCATCCAGTTGATCATCTTCGCGACCGCGTCAATCGTGGGGATGTCCGTGCTGTTCACGAAATACCTGCAAGTCCCGACGTTTCTTGGAATCGGTCGCATCACCGTCACACTGGAACTTCGCGCCGCAGGTGGGCTGTACCGCTTCGCGAACGTGACGTATCGCGGGGTTACGGTCGGCACGGTCACTGCGGTAACCCTCAAGCCCGGCAACCGCGTCGAGGCGACACTGTCTTTGAACAGCTCGCCGAGAATTCCTAGCCAGCTGCGGGCAGACGTGCGCAGTATCTCCGCGGTGGGCGAACAGTATGTCGATCTCAACCCTGGGGCCAACCGGCCGCCCTATCTGCACGATGGCTCGATCATTCCCTTAAGCGCCACCACGATTCCACAACCGATCGGGCCCGTACTGGATCGCACCAGCGCGCTGTTAGACAGCATCCCCAAAGACAAGCTCCACGACCTCATCGATGAATCCTCACGCGGGTTGGGCGGGGCCGGCTATGATCTCGGCTCCCTGTTCGACTCAGGCGCGACCCTGAGCCGAGATCTCGGCAGCGTCGCAGACAACACTCACACCCTCATCGACGACGCCGGACCACTCCTTGACTCCCAAGCAGCGACCGCTGACCAGATCAGAGTGTGGGCACGCAGTCTCGCCGGCATCACCGAACAAATCACGACCAACGACCCTCAGCTGCGGACGATACTTCACAAGACGCCGAGCTTCTCCCGGGACGTCGAAAACCTTCTAGAAAAACTCAAGCCCACACTGCCTGTGCTCTTGGCCAACCTCACCACCGTGGGCCAGGTCGCCTTGACCTACAACCCTGGCCTTGAGCAGATGCTGGTTCTGCTACCGGGGTCTATCGCAGGTGGGCAGGCAAACTTACCGAAAAACAATCGCACCGGAATGAATCCCGGTAGCTTCACCCTCCAGATCAATGATCCACCTCCCTGCACCGTCGGGTTTCTACCACCCTCCTCATGGCGCACACCAGCAGACACCACCACCATCGACACTCCGGACGGCCTCTACTGCAAACTGCCCCAGGATTCACCCGTCGCGGTGCGCGGCGCACGCAACGCTCCATGCATGGACAAACCGGGCAAACGCGCTCCCACCGTTGAAATCTGCAAAAGCGACCAGCCGTATCTTCCGCTAGTGGTGCGCCAGCATGTGACCGGGCCCTACCCGCTTGACCCGAACTTGATCAGTCAGGGCATCCCGCCGGATTCCCGAGTAAACAGTGACGATCACCTCTACGGTCCGGTCGACGGGACCCCCGGGCCTCCGCCAAAAGAGCCCGCGGGGCCAGCGCAGCCCACCACGGAGCCGACGACGAATCCATTTCCGCCCAGCCAGCAAGAAGGGCAACCTGCTACGGCGCCAAGTGCATTCGAGAACGGCGTTCCCGACCACGGAGCGGTTGCAGCAGTTCGCTACAACCCGCGCACTGGAAGCTATCTCGCCCCAGACCGACACCTCTATCGCCAAGCTGACGTTGCCCAGGGGAGGACACCGACATCATGGAAAGATCTCATGCTGCCGCTGAGCTAAGCCGCGACGAAAGCCGCAACCCCCGATGCGGGAGCATCCGGGCTACGCCCACCCGCAGTTGAATATATGTTCCCTAACCACAGTTGCGCCCGATAACTTGCGGGTGCCCAAAGAATCGCCCCGAGGCGAGGGAAGCGGTTGTATCTTGGGCCTGTTGGGGCACAACATCTGTCACGCCCCGTCGATGTAGTGTGTCCGGGGACTACAACTCCACACTCGGGTTCGCTACAGCCCCAGCGCGCGACTTAGCACGACCAACGATTCGGCTTTCTCACGCTGGGATATCGCCGCGTATTCAACAAGGCCGGACCCGTGGAACGTTCCCGGGAATAGATGGAGCTCTACACTGACGCCGGCAGCCAGTAAAGCCTGCGCGTAGGCAATGCCCTCGTCTCGCAGCGGATCGAATTCCATGACTGAGATGTACGCTGGCGGAAGACCTGTCAGGTCTGTCGCACGCGCAGGCGCGGCGTAGATCGGAACATCCTGACCGCCAGCGCGACCGGCCCCAAGGTAATGATCCCAGCTGTTCACCGCCAACGGGCGATTCCACAAGGGCGTCTCAGTGAACGCGATCATGCTCTGCGTCATCAGCCGATCATCAAGCTCAGGGACATTCAAGAATTGAAACGCAATCTCCGGGCCGCCGCGATCGCGGGCCAACAACGCCAAGCCAGCGCACAGTCCACCGCCGGCGCTGGCACCGTGAATCACGATCCGCCGCGCGTCCACACCCAGTTCATCACTATGGGTCGCCGCCCACACCAACCCGGCATAGACGTCCTCAAGAGGTTTGGGATACGGATTCTCAGGTGCCAAGCGATAATCCACCGACACCACCACCACCTTTAACTCGCGCGCAAGCACCACATTGGCCCGGTGATTCATCTCTAAGTCACCGACCACAAATCCCCCGCCGTGGACGTCATAGATCGCCGCTGGGAAGCACTCCCCCACCGGCCGGTAAATCCGGATCGCGACCTCGGGGTCACCAACTGCGCCCGGAACCATCCGATCTTCTACCGTCACGCCTGTTGTGTCCGCGCTGGGGAGTTGAGCGAACATCTCTGCAGTTCGGCGCCGCTGCGTCGGCAAATCAATCTCACGCATTTCGGGCAACATCGGTATCGCCGCGGCGATTTCGGGATCAAACGGATAGGTAAGGACGACTCCAGGAATCGGTGTGATTCCGGCTCCAGTCAAGGACATCTCATCAGCCACATCTATGAGTTTGCACTGTGAACATTCGTTTTGCTTCCGACAAAAGTCGGAAGCATAACCAGATGGGTCCGACGACCGTGCGCGCGGGCCGCTACACATACGGCGCGTGACGCTCTGACTTGGCGTCGACATTGCGGTGCGCTCGCCCTCTGACTTATAGGATATGAAATCTCACTCGTCGTAGTCTGCGCACCCACGACGAGTCGAAAGACGCTGCAGTCTGGCGATATACATCGCTATCGGAAGCGCGACTCGCTGGGCGCCGAACTGACCGCTTTATCAGATAGAGCGGATTACGGCCATTCTCACCGACTATTGACGGACGCACCAGCCCGATAATGCGATGTCGTCGGGCAGCCCGGTCAACCTTGCCCTGAGAGCCGGTAATTCTGCTCTCTGCCTTGAGTCTCCGGCATGGCGGAGCAGTTAAGTACTAGCTGAGCGTGCACGTTTGCCGCAACAAACTGACGACCGTTCGTGTGCACGGCGCGTTGGGCCAAGTCAGCTGTCGCCCAGACTTGGCATCTGACCGTGGATGGTGGTCGACGTGATATCGAGGACCGTCGCTACCCGGGCTAGGCACCAGTAGTACCCACAGATCTGAAGCACCTCGACGATCTCCCGATCACTGAGAACGGCATGGGCCTGATCAAAAAGTCGGTCCGCCACTCGCGGCGTGGTAATCACCGCGGTGACAAACTCCGCCACCATTCGGTCGATCGGGGGAAGATCACCACCCACGAAATCGTTCCTGGCGATTGCGGCGCACTCGATACGAGATAGACCAGCGGCGGCCGCCATCGGCTCGTGTTGGGCAGCGATGTACTCACAGTCGCAACTGGCAGCGACCGTAAGGATCACCACCTCACGTAGCCGGTCTGATAACTGGAGACCGGTGGATTGAGCCAATCCTTGCCGAACAAATAACTCCACCGTGGCCGGAGAGTAACTGAGCGTCGCCAGAAGCGGGTCAGACGGCAAACGCGACATGAATTGTGCTACATCGCCGGGCAATTCGGGCCGCGGTGAGCTGCTGAGACGGGTCATGACGACGAAAGCCTGACAGCAGCCTCGTTAATTCGCGCAAAGCGGCCGTCGTCAGAATACCGGCCGATGACATACACTTCGGTCCGCTCGGTCGATCCATCCGTGCTGGTGACATCGAGCAGATGGCGTTCGGCATAACAATCGCCGGCGCAAAACTCCTCGAGCGTAGTAACGGTTCCTTTCACGATCTGCGCACGTGCGGCCTTCGCCATGGCAGCGAACTCGGCGCGAGTGTGTACTGTGCCGTTGAAACGATGTACGTAATCATCGGCAAAGTATTTGTCGATGAGTTCTTCGATGGTTCCGTGGTGGCTAAACACTAACTCCTGCAATACGTCCCCGATGCATGGGCCATTCACCGGATGCTCCCTTCGAGATAATCGGATCCGCAGTCGGATCGCGCTTTTCGAATGTTGGCCTCGTGAAATACGTTGCCGGTGCTATGTGAACGTGCTGCATCGGTTGCCGGTCGTCACCTCCGCCTCCTCTTAGTCGAGGTGCGAGATCGCCCGCCTCGGTGCGCGGTTTGCCTCAACGATGAGGTCTGCGGCCTTGGCACCTATGAGGACGCTCGGCGCGTGGGTGTGGCCGCGGATGATGCTGGGCATGATGGAGGCATCTGCGACGCGAAGTCCCCGCACCCCACGAACCACGAGCTCGGGGGTGACGACACTATCGGGATCGCTGCCCATGCGGCAGGTGCCAACCGGGTGGTAGAGACTATGCGCTTCGTCATTGAGCGCCCGTTCGAGATTAGCTTCGCTGGCATCGACGGCGCCGCGGGGGCGGGCGATCCTGCCAAGCAGGCTACTCAATGCCGGTGCCGTGGCGACCTTTGCGCAGATCCGTAATCCTTCCATGATCGCGGCCCGATCCCTTCCGCCGCTGTCGGACAGGTACCGAGGGTCGATGAGGGGTTTGGCTTTCGGGTTGGGCGAGCGCAGCATGATGCGTCCGGTGCTGTGCGGCTTGATTAGGATCGATCCCAGGGTGACTGCATGTCCGTACGGCTCGCCCAGTCCCGCGTCGAAGAAGGGACCGGGGCCAAAAAACAGCTCCAAATCGGGTAAAGCCATTCGGGGGTTGCTGCGGACAAATCCGTAGGCTTCGGCGGCCGGAGAGGTGAGCATGCCGCGACGCCGAACCAAATAATTGGCGATCTGAAAGGGTTTTCCGGCTCCATACAAGGTGTTGGCGTCTACATCGAAGCCGAGCATCGCCATGAGGTGATCGCGCAGGTTTTGCCCCACCTGAGGAGCGTGGTAGATGGTGTCAATGCCATGCCGAGCCATTTCGTTGTGGTGGCCAATGCCAGAAAGCATAAGCAGCTGGGGTGAATTGATCACGCCCGCAGACAGGATGACCTCGCGGCCGGCGCGAACGAACTGGACTCTCCCGTCGATTTCGCATTCCACGCCGATCGCCTGCTTGTCGGCGAAGCGTACTCGGGTGGCGGTGGCGTTGGTGATCACCGTGAGGTTGCTACGCCGCAGAGCGGGCCGCAGGTACGCGTCGGCGGTGCTCCATCGCCGGCCCCGGCGCTGAGTAACGACTGCTTGACTGAAGCCGTTCGGCTGGGGGCGATTTGGGCGTTCTAGGCAATAGCCGGACTGTTGAACCGCTTGCAGCCACGCCGCCGTTAGGCGATGAGGGCTGCGTTGCTGGGAGATGTGCAGCGGGCCGTCGATGCCTTCGTCTGGTTCGCACGCTCCTTCGACCTTTTCGATGCGGCGGAAATATTCGACAATGCTGGTGAACGACCATTGCTCGCCGGCGCACTGCGCCCACTCATCGTAGTCGGCGGCGAATCCGCGCACCCACATCATGGCGTTGGTCGACGAGGAACCGCCCAGCGTCTTGCCGCGTGGACAGTGGATACGTCGGCAGTTGAGCGCCGGCTGCGGTTCGGTCACGAAATCCCAGTCGACTTCGCTGCGGAACAACTGGATCCAAGTGGCGGGCATGCGGATGCGCCTGTCGTTGTCTTTTTCACCGGCTTCGAGCACGACCACCCGATTGCCTGGGTCGGCGCTGAGTCGTTCGGCGATGACCGAGCCGGCCGATCCAGCACCGACCACAACGTAGTCGGCCATGACGACGCCGTAGCCGTGGTTATTCATTGATCCGTTCCTTGCTGCGAGTAGTCGTCGCCATGTCCGGCCGGGCCACCGAGTCCGTCGCCCAGGTGACTGTTTGCGACGTGTTTCGCTTTGCCGGAGAGGCACGGTGTGTTGTGAATCTGTTCTGCCTGATCACCACTGTGAGGCAGACCGCGCCCGATCGCTTGTACGGGTGCGCAAGCAATTTGCATTCGTGCGAATCACGCATTTCCGGGGCGAACCGGCTACCCACGGCTACTGGAGTTAGGCGGTGCTTCGCATAGGAGCTAAACAGATTCTCACAACTGTGAGGTGCCCGCTGCTGGTAGCCATCCCTCTGCCGAGCTCACCGGTGGCTAGGTCTGCTGGACAGATCGCCCTCGCGGATGTAGCAGCAACACCAACCGTTAACGCATATCGGAACAAAATCGTTGAATCGACTGCCCGCCACATCGTCTAACGGTGCCTTTCACCGGGGTTCACAGCAGTTAAATGCGTGACAGCATCGTCGCGGCCGGCCTCGATCCGGATACCGTTTCCACCTCGAAGCCGGGTGCCCCGAACTTCGGGTCCGGCTGAATACGGACGCCCGGGCCCGAAAGTACATTTGGGCGCAGGGTCGGGAGTCGGAGTGATCACGCCCCGGGGCAGCGTGCTGAACTTGGTCACCATGTGTACGGACGTACCCAGTAGCGTCCAAGGAGCTGTCCGAGAAATGCCGGATGGCGGGCGTGATCGGATAGTCAAGGACCGTAAGGGGTCGCCTACCCATCGATGCAGTCGGTGATCCAATTTCCGTGGAATCCATATGGGACCCGCTGCGGCAGAACAATTTTGGCTACCGGCTCACCCCCGAAGTCGGATGCATCGAGAATCACCAAATCGCTTCCGTCGCGGACCGGATCATAGACGTAGCCGACGTACCAGCCGCCCAACTCGTCGGCTGGACCACTCGCCGATGGAACAAATACTGCCTCGCCTGGGATACCCGGAGCGGATGCAGTACCGAAACGGTGCGGTTCGACTTCGCCTGAGGCGAAGTCGAACCGCACCAGGTGCTTGTCGGCAACCGAGACTGCGTATCTGGCGGGCAAGCCGACCAACCTGTCGTCGATGCGCGGGAATTCGACCGGCCGGCTGTCGATCTGCCGTTCGGCGACCCGGCCGGCGGTGAGATCGATTGTCCAGTTCCACATCACGCCCGCGGCGTCCAGATCGCCGTTTTCCCGCCACAACTCCGGATAACGAACGGCGTGCAAAACAATGACCTCAGTGCCGTCGGGAGTGGTCGAGTCGTACGCGTTGGCTACGTGAAACACATAGCACGGATCGATGTCGAACCATCGCACCTGGCCGAACGGATCGTCGCGGCGAAGGACACCGAGTCGCGCACCATATGCATCGTTCCATCGAAAGGGCAAAGAAGCGCCCTCCATCGCGACATTCACGTCGAAGACAAGCGGCAAATCCATAAAGATGACGTGCTCGGCGGTCAGCGCGAAGTCGTGCATCATTGTCAAGGCTTTAACGTCGAGTGGGCGGTTGACGACCAGCTCACCGCTAGCATCCGCTCGGTGGTAGGTGACATGCGGCTCGAAGAGATTGCCATAGCCGAAGAAGTGCAACTCGCCCGTCGTCGGACAGATCTTTGGGTGTGCCGTCATCGAGTCGACAAGCTTGCCGCCGAAGTCGTAGGCCCCGATCGTCTCAAGGTCGTTGGTGACCTGGTAGGGCAGCGATGCCTCCACGAGCGCGAGGGTCTTGCCGGCGTGGTTGACCACGTGGGTGTTGGCAACACTGGAGCGCAGATCGCGGGTGCCGTCGGCATTGTAGAGCGGGAAGTACTCCTCAAAGCTGTCGGTGCGTATCCACCGATTGCGGTACCAGGCCGCTCGTCCACCTTCCAGTCGAACGCCGTGGATCATGCCGTCACCGGTGAACCAGTGCCCACTGGACTGCCGCGGGTTGGGGCCGTTGCGCAGGTACCAGCCATTCAGTTCCGCAGGGATCGCCCCCTCAACTGGTAGGTCGAAGGCAGTGAGTTCGTCGACGACCGGCGCGTAGTTGTCGCGCCGGAAGAACTCGCCGGCGCCAAACAGAGTCGCATTGTCGGGATTGGCGTCAGCGGGGTGCATCTCTGTCGGCCCCTTTCATGTGACCTGCGTTCCTCAATGCCGGAATCGCTTTGGCGGGATGGGCGGGCAGGGCGGCTAGGACGAAGAATGCACCGACCAGGCAGACGGCGGCGGCCGTTAGGCAGCCACCGTGTAGACCGGACATGAACGCGTCACTGACCGTGTCTCGGATTGCTGCGGCGACCGATGGCGGGGACTGGACGGCGACCTGCAGGCCTTGGGCCAGCCCTTGGCGCGCTGTGATCTTCGCGGCTTCCGGTGCAGAGTGTAGGACCTCGCTGTCGGACAGGTGTCGGACGTAGAGAGTAGAGAAGATGCTGCCGATCACTGCTACGCCGAGCGTGCCGCCGATCTGGCGCGTTGCATCGTTAACCGCTGAACCTGCTCCTGCCTGTTCGGGCCGGACCACACCCATAATCGAGTCGGTAGCCGGGGCAGTCGTCAGACCGAGTCCGCCGCCGAGCAGCACCATTGCCGCAGCGACATGCAGGTAAGGCACGTCGACGGTGATGGTGGCCACCCACGCGAACGCCGTAGTGAGCAATAGCAGGCCGGTGAACACGATCGCCTTGGTGCCGATCCGGGTCACCGCGAGCCGTGTGCCTAGGACGGATCCGACGGCGATCGATAAGGCGACAGGCAGGATGCGCACACCGGTGTCAAGGGGCCCGAAGCGCTGCAGTAGCTGGAAAAATTGGGTGATCAGAAAGATGAAACCGAACAGGGCGAAGAAGGCGACCGTCACGGCGCCGCTGGCCGCGCTGAAACGCAGGTTTGTGAACAGATTGACGTCGATCAGCGGCTCGGCGCGGCGGCGTTCCCACCAGACGAATGCGGCCATGGCTGCTGCCGCCACGCCGAAACCTAGCAGTGTCCGGTTCGCCGTCCAGCCACGGTCGGGCGCCTCGATGAGGGTATACACCAACGCTCCGAGCGTCACGATCGACAACAGCAGACCCCCCCGGTCCAACCGGGCGCCCGCCTCCGGGATCGAGGTCGGCACGAACAGCACCGCGCCGAGCACGGCGGCGAGCGCAATCGGTGCGAGCGCCAAGAACAGGCTGCCCAACCAGTATTTCTCCAGCAGTGCGCCTCCGAGGATGGGGCCGATGGCCACCCCGAGGCCCGTGACCGCGCCCCACGCGCCGATCGCAGCGGCCCGCTGCTTGGGATCGCGGAAGGTGTCAGTGATGATCGCAAGTGTGGTCGGGTAGATCAGCGCCGCCGAGATGCCCATCACTAGGCGCATCCCGATCAGCGTTCCGGTGGAAGTGCACAGCGCCGCCCCGACGCTACTGGCTGCGAAGAGTGCCAACCCGGCGATCAGCGCGCCGCGTCGTCCGAACTTGTCGCCGACGGTGCCACCCGCCAGCACCAGGGCGGCGAACGCCAGGTTGTAGGCGTCCACGATCCACTGCAGGCCGCGCGTCGACGCCCCAAGGGCCCAATTCAGCGTCGGCAGAGCCACGTTCACGATCGTGGCTTCCACATTTATGGCCAGTGCAGCCACAAGTACGACGGCCAGGATGAGCGCGGGGCGCCGGCGCGGCGGAGTGGTATGCGCGCCTCGGGCGAGACGCTTGGGAGTTTCGATGGTCACCGGACTACCGCCTTAATGTTGACAGGGAAAACAATGTTTACAGCACTAACATTTGAAGCATGACAGGCTATGTTAGTGCTGTCAACATTTGAGCGGACTCAGCGCAAGCCGTCGCTGATTAGATCGAGCATCCGGTCGATGATCAGCTGCTTGCGGCCGGTCTCGACTGCACTCAGCGGGCCGTCGATGAACAAGACTGACAGACCGTGCACCGCAGCCCAGGCGGCTTCATCGAGGCCGTCGCGCCGGTCGGGGGAGACCACGCCTGCGTCTACGAGGTCGTCAACGCAGCGAACCAGGACCTGAAATGTATGGCGCTCTCGCACGGCGCCCGAGTCGTCGGGCTGGCGCGAATGGCCGCCGCGCGCGGGGCGCCTGTGTGTGAAAACCGTTCGGAAAAGCCCCGGTTCGGCGAGCGCGAAGTCGATGTAGCCCTGCCCGGTGGCACGAAGACGGGCGAGCGCCCGTTTGGCGGTGGATCCTCGGCGAGGCAAGGCGTTGAGCCGTGCGACCATCGCGTCGGCGAGGCGCGTTTCTGCATACTCGGTGACTGCGGCTAGCAGTGCGTCGCGGTCGGCGTAGTGCCGGTAGGCCGCGGAGTTACTGACGCCGGCCATGCGCTGGACGTCGCGCAGCACGACCGCGTCTGGCCCACCCGACCTGGCGAGTTCGACAGCGTGCTCGAGGAGTGCCTGCCGCAAATTGCCGTGGTGGTACGCGTCGACCGCGGCACCGGATCGTGGAGTGGCCAACAGATCTCCCTTCTCCCCGATGTTGACAACACTAACATTAGCGGTTGCGCAGGCTGGTTAGTGGCTTCGAGTGGGTTATGGCGTACGCCGCCGCCCTGTCTGGGCGCATGCCTCGAAGCCGGGCGCCCCGACGATGGCTGTTGCTACGCCATCACCGTTGGGGCTCACCGAATGGGGTAGAAATTGGGGAACCTGGCTGCAAATAGTGCGTCATGTCCGGCAGTGCTCGACGTGCGACGCGCATCGGTGTGTGTATCGATCAGGTCGGTGACCCGCCTAGCATGGCGTGAAATCCAAGTGCAGCAGTTCGGCCGGATCGGGTGAGATGCAGCGGTGTGATCCCACCATGGCGTGCTTCAACGCTGTCGGCGCGCTAGTCAACAATGCCGTGATCCGGAAGCCCTATCGCCGTTGCCTCCCATGACTGTGTAGTCGTCACGCAAGGCAGTATCAGTTGTAAAGCTGAGCCGTCGTGCGCGTCCACTCAACAAGGGTGCGTACGCATACAAGCATCGCGACGATGGTACGAGCCACAGTGGTGTCAAACCCCCGAAACGGCTGATGTTCAGCCACGGAATGACTAGGACGCCTTGACGTGTATCCCGGTAAGTATGCCTTGACCTCGCCGGGCCGCCCTGCAGCGGTTCTCTTCGAGACCGGTGAGGTCCTCACCTACGGCCAGCTGGAAGAGGACTCGGTTCGGCTGGCTCACGTCCTCTACGATGCTGGTCTGCGCCCAGGCGATGTCGTCGCGTTGCTGAGCGACAATGATCTGCGGGTCTTTGAGGTGTACTGGGCTGCGCTGCGTTCCGGGCTCTACATCACTGCGATCAATCACCACTTGTCGCCTCAAGAGATCGCCTACATTGTGAACGATTCCGGTGCGCGGGCCCTGGTGGTCAGCTCAGCCAAGGCCGACCTGGCCGCCGCCGTGGTTGAGTCGTCCCCCAATGTGGGTTTGAGGCTGGCCTTCGGCGATGACCTTCCGGGTTATCGGCGCTACTCCGAGGCGCTGGCGGGTGCCTCGGCAGTTCCGTTCGACTACCAGCCCCATGGCGCGGCGATGCTGTACTCCTCGGGAACGACCGGCCGGCCGAAAGGGGTTCGACCGCAGTTGCCGGCTGGGCAGATCTGGGAGGGCGGCGACCCGATGCTGGATCTGCTGGGCGGGCGCTTCGGTCTCCGGCCGGACACTGTCTATTTAAGCCCCGCTCCGCTGTATCACGCGGCACCGTTGCGGTGGAGCACCGGCGTGCAGGCCTACGGCGGTACGGTCGTTGTCGTCAAGAAGTTCGACGCGGAGGGCTGCTTGCGTGCGATCGAGGAGCATCGCGTTACGCACGCGCAGTTCGTGCCGACCATGTTTGTGCGGATGCTCAAGCTGCCCAACGAGATTCGTGCGCGCTATGACACGTCCTGTCTGACAATGGCGGTTCACGCGGCCGCCCCGTGTCCGATTGAGGTAAAGAATCAGATGATCGACTGGTGGGGTCCGATCTTAGTCGAGTACTACGGTGCCACCGAGGGCAACGGTTTTACGGTCACCGACAGCGCGACGTGGCTGCGTAAGCCCGGTACCGTCGGCAAGCCGGTCATTGGGTTGCTGCACATTTGCGATGACGACGGTAACGAACTCACTGCGGGCAAGGTCGGTAACATCTACTTCGAGCGCGACCGTCAAATATTCACCTATCACAACGATCCCGACAAGACCCGAGCCGCCCAACACCCGTTGCACCCGAATTGGACGACTTTAGGTGATGTCGGATTTGTCGACGATGACGGCTATCTCTTCCTAACTGACCGCAAGGACTTCATGATCATTTCCGGCGGGGTCAACATCTACCCGCAGGAGACCGAGAACGTCCTGGCGTTGCACCCCGCTGTCTTCGATGTCGCAGTCCTCGGCATCCCGGATTCCGAGATGGGCGAATCGGTGGCGGCGTTCGTCCAGCCGGCCGCAGGAACAACCCCCACCGCCGAGCTCGCCGATGAGCTGATCGGCTTCGTCAAGGACCGAATCGCGTCCTACAAGGCGCCGAGGACCGTCCGATTCGTCGACAATCTTCCGCGGTCCGAGGCGGGCAAGCTGGCCAAAGGTGTTCTCAAGGCTCAATCCGGGATCACCTTGAGCCCGCTAATCTCCTGACATCCGATGCCGTCTCGCGCTCGCCGCAGCGCTCGCCGGCCCGGCCGTGGCGGGCGGTAGGCCATAGGGTCAACTCGAACACGCGTGAGAAATGTGGCGCATCAACTAGTCCCCACCTTGCTGGCGCAGTCTGCCGGAAACTGCACTGGATAGGGTTCGGCGTAGTCGGCAGACCGGCTGACCCTCCGCCAGGTCAAGTCGTCGTGGAGCAGTTGGAGGTCTGCCTGGATAGCGCTCTCCGCGGCGTTGACGCCCAGCGGCAGGTGCTCGGGAAGCGATTTCCGGTCGGCTATCTGAACCAGAATTTGTGCCGCACGTTCGGGATCGCCGGCCGCGCCGGCATCTGGCTGTCGCATAACGGTATTCATCACGCCGACGGTGTCGGAATAGATGTCGGGAATTGCATGCACGGTCATCGACGAGCCTGCCCAATCGGTGGAGAACCCGCTGGGCTCCACCACCAGTACCTTGATGCCAAACGGGGCGGTCTCAGCGCGCAATACCCGGCTGAACCCGTCGATGGCGAACTTGGCGGCCTGATAGGACGCAATCCCTGGAGTACCGCCCACACGGCCGCCTATGGACGAGAACTGGATGATCACACCGCCGCCCTGCTTACGCAGTAGCGGGATCACGGCCTTGGAAACGTGGTAGACGCCCCAAAAGTTGGTCTCGAACTGCGCCCGGAAATCAGCGGCGTCCCCGGTCTCGATGGGCGCCACATTGGCATAGCCGGCGTTGTTGACAACCACGTCCAGCCGGCCGAACCGTTGCCAGGCCTCGCTGACAGAGTCCTGCACCGCATCGGGGTCGGCGACGTCCAGCCCGATTGGGTATATCCGATCGCCGAACTCGGCGACCAGATCGTCGAGCCGCTCAGGGCGCCGAGCCGTGGCCGCGACGCTGTTGCCGTTGCCCAGAGCAGCCCGGACGACGGCGCGTCCAAAGCCGCGGGACGAGCCGGTGACGAACCACGTTTTCTGCATTTCCATAGTGAAACACTGTTGCGTAAATACCGCAACTCCGTTGCGTTATGATGCGCTGGTGGCCGACCACGCGTTTCAGCGAGCCCGCTCTTCACAGGCAAAACAACAGCGACAGAGAGCCATCTTGCATGCAGCGCGATCACTGGGCACCGACAACGGCATCAGCAAAGTGACTCTGACCGACATCGCCGACGCGGTAGGGATGCATAAATCGGCAATGCTGCGTTACTACGAGACGCGAGAGGAGATCTTTTTGCGTCTCACCGCCGATGCGTGGCAGGAGTGGTCAGCCGCCCTATGTCACGAGCTTCACATGCTCAGGCAACCGCAGACCGGAGAGGTCGCCGCGACCATCGCGAGGACGCTGGCATCGCGCGGATTCTTCTGCGACCTGCTAGCCCAAACGCCCCTGCACCTTGAACGCAACGTCTCCCTCGGCACTTTGCGCGAATACAAGCTGATCGCCCTGGCCGAGGTTGACCGTCTGGCGACGGCCATCCGCTCGGTGTCGCCGTCGCTGAATGAGCAGGACGCAGCGGACATCATTGCCACCGCGACGAGCCTGGCCGGCACGTTCTGGCACGTCGCCACCCCAGGCCCCGAAGTTGCCGGGCTCTACCGCAGCGACCCCCGATTGGCACACGCCGTCGTGGAGATCGAGCCCCGCGTCACCCGAATACTGATAGCACTACTCGACGGCATGACCAACGCTGCCGCACGACGGAATTGACTGCACGGCAGCAACCTGAACTTGTGAGCCGAGCTGATTTTCGTTGCCGGCATTAAGAGCGCGCTGGCATTGAGAGGCGCCGTCGTTTCGGCGGTCTTCGATTGCCCCTGACTAGGTCGCCTACATCGGGAGCGATTTCGGATGGCGATGGCTTACCGACGTGTCGTCCTGAAGCGGTACGCCGGGGATGCCAAAAGGCTTCACGTCGAGGCCCGCTCGCGTGCCCTTCACGGACGCTGGGTTAGGCACGCGCAGTTCCTGCCAACCACGTTCAGCTGTTCGAGGAGACCTGCCGCCAGATCAGGGCCCACAATTCTGCTGCAGCTGGGTGCGCTCCCCCGGCACGAGCCCCGGCGACATGCGGCCCAGTGCTTTGGCTCGGTAGTCCCGCGGAGGTAGACCGTAGGTTGACTTGAACAGTCGTGAGAAGTGTGCCGGGTCCACCAGGCCCCATTTGCTGGCGATCGCGCCCACCGACTGGCCTGCAAGCGAAGCGTTCGCAAGGTCCCTGCGGCAGTGCTCGATTCGCCGCGTACGTATCCAACCAGTCACCGTTTGCCCGTCACTTTCGAACAGCTTCTGCAAGGCACGTATCGAAATATGATGCGCCGTCGCGATCTCCGCGACGTCAAGGCGCGGATCGCCGAGCCGATGCTCGATGTAGGCTCGAACACGTAACAGCAATCCAATTTTCCCGTCGTTGATGTTGGCTCCGCCGCTACTGTCCAGCCGCTCGGTGAACAACGCAGCGAGCAAATCCAACGTGGCATCGGCCAGATGGCAGGAGAAAGAACGGCCACCGGCATCGATCTGTCGGGTGATATTGGAAAGATACTGTGCCACCACCAATCCCAAGCCGCGGCGGCCACTGATCGGCTGACTTGCAACGCGCTCCAATTGTGATGGGGCTAGCTGTAACGCGTCGCGCGAAAATGTCACGGCCTGCATCCGTGACGACCCATTGCTCACGATCTGGTACGGACGGCTCGTGTCATATAGAACGAAGTCACCCGGCGCCAAAACGGCCTCGTAACCACCTTGTTGCGAAATGCAGCAGCTGCCGTGCAGCTGAACCATGACCTTCAGGTGGTCCGGGCCGCTGGAGACGAGCTTTCTAGTGCGCCGGGCGACGAACGCATTATGAGCCCAAAGGTGGGTCAATTGCACGACGCCGAGATCGGCGGCACGCCCCCCGGCGCGGAAGTTCTCCGAATGCGAGGTCGACAGCTGCATCGGAGCCAATCGCTTCGAAATGAACTCATTGAACGCTTCCAGCCGCTCCGTGCCCCGGGAATCACAACAAGTCACGAGCCAACCTCCAGATATCCACGACCCAAACCTATTCGGCGTTTGGTGCTTCTGCGCGCTCAGGTCGTCGGCTAGAGGGCGTTCGCTGACAGCGTGTGTCGCTTGGCGGCCGCGAAGCCTTCGCATGATCCGCATAACCCCGCGACTGACCAAGCGGACGCATCCAATGTTAACCCCTTCGCTATCAGATCATCCTGCTGCTTGCGGCGCTAACGGAAAGCCGACCGCACGATCGCCGCAGCTTAACGCCGTGTGCAATCGCATCTTCCGCGCGCTCGGACTACCGAACTACATGCTGCACCGAACCAATCTCTTTGCGCCAACGCGCGACCGCGGACACCCGTGTCCCGCTGACGATGTTCCTGCCGCGAAAACGAGGCCAGCGCTATGAAGGTTCACTCCAGGCAGAAGGAAGTGGCATTCCTCACAGCCGCTTTACGACTGCCGGGCCGCGCCTCCGCTGTGTTGCTTCGTCGAGGAAGCCGCGGATACCGTCGCTCTCGGCGTTCGCGAGAGATCTACACCGTTGCCTAACCGGTTACCCGAACCGACACCGGCTCGGCGATGACGGGTGCGCCGGGGCGCGCCATGATGGCGTGGTCGCAGGGACGCGTACAGCGCGCCACGCAACGTTTACGCAGGCAGCAGCCGGCGGATCGCCTCGATGCGGTCCGCCATCATTCGGCCAGCGATGGCCGTCCCCGGAATGACGTGGGACAAGTGGAACGCCCCGGCATAGTGGTGGACCTCGGTGGGCACTCCTGCCTGAATGAGCTTGTGCGCGTAGTCAAGACCCTCATCCCGCGTCGGATCGATCTGATAGGCCGTCACGAACGCGGGCGGTAGTCCGGCTAGATCCGCCACCGCGGCGCGGGCGGGGGCGGCATAGATCGGGACGTCGACGCTGCCGGGCTCTGCAGTGCCCTCCAGGTAGTAACCCCAACTATATGGAGAGTTGACGGCCTGCCACATGGGCGTGTCGACGAGCATCGCCATCGATGGAGTGTCCAGGCGATCATCAACCGTCGGGGCGTCGAGAAACTGCGCGGCCAGACGGGGGCCACGGCGGTCGCGCGTGAGCAACGCGAGCGCCGCAGCCAGGCCACCACCGGCGCTCTCACCTAACACTCCGAGGCGGGTGGGGTCGATGCCAAATGCCGCGCCATTGTCGACAGCCCATCGCAGGGCCGCGTAGCTATCCTCCAAACCCGCCGGATAGGGATGCTCTGGGGCCAGCCGGTAGTCCACCGCCACTACGGTGATGTGGGCGCGTTCGACGAGCAGCCGTGCGGTGAAATCGGACATCGCCAGACCGCCCATCACATAGGCCCCGCCATGCAGGTACAGCAGCGCAGGTGCAAGAGTCGGGCGCTCGGCCGGCGCATAGACCCGCACCGCTACGTCCGCGCCATGTTGCCCGGCGCTGACAACGACGTCCTGGACAGTCAGCGCAATCCGCTCGTCGTACTTCGGCAGCTGCATGACCAGCAGCTGCTCAGTCTCGCGTGCCGAGGCAAGGTCGGAAAGGTCCATCTTCGGCAGGCCGCGCGCTACCGCAGCAAGTTCGGGATCAAGCACATGGTCCACTGAGATACCTCCTTGTGACTGTTCACCGATTCGTCCCGTTGGTTACTCCTAGGGCCCTAGGTGATGGGCCGTATTGGTCGGCCGAAGGACATCCAGCGAGTCTCATACCAGTGCCGTCATTCGGACAGCCCGTAGCCGATTACGAAAGCGACTGTATCCGAGAGGAATAGAGAGCTTGGGCGTCGAACCGGGGCCTTGCGCACCTAGTCAAACTCTGTTCGCCATCCGACAACCAAGGCGCCGCCAAGCGACAAACCACGCCTCATGGCGGCAAGCCATTGCACCTGGATCGGCACGGATGACGAGGTCAGCCGAGGTCGGCCACCGGCCTCAGTCACAGGAATGCACGACCGCATCTGTCCAACTTCTGTGCGCAAATATACAAGCGATTACGCGGTGTCTGACTGACAGTTGTGGTGGAGATATCCCGACTTGGGCGCTTAGTGAGTCAACGTCGGGGTCGTTCGAGGGCGAGGGTGCATCACGCTCCCGTTGGACGCGAGGATCCTGACCAAATAATCGACCTGGAAAGGCGTTCCACCAGCCATGTCCGACACGCATACATTTGTCTTGGTGCACGGCGGTTGTCACGACGGGTCGGCCTGGCGGCCGATTGTCCGACACTTAGAGCAACTGGGCCACACCGCCTTCGCTCCAACGGTAGCCGGGCACGGCAAGAACGTCCCAAAGAATGTTACCCACGCCCAATCGACTCAATCGGTCGTGAACTTCATCCTCGACAAGAACCTGACGGATTTCGTTCTAGTTGGTCACGGTTACGCAGGCACAATCATCAGCAAGGTGGCAGAGGCCGTTCCGGAACGCATTCGTCGATTAGTGTTCTGGAGTGCCTTTGTCCTCTACAGCGGAGAGACCGCGCTCGAGTTGCTGCCTGGTCGGGGTGTCGGCGGACATGAAAAAATGCCCACTGGCGGACATGGAAATGCCCATTCGCGGCCAATAAGTTCTGCCCACCGGCGGACACGAAAGTGCCCGCAGGCGGCCATGAATCTGCCCAGACCTACCTGATGCTGCTCGGCGCGCCAGCGCTGTGGCGGCCTCTCCTGCGGTTTCGATGTCGATGCCTAGTCGAAACGACAACCCCAGGAGAGACCTACTTGAAGTCTGACGGAGAACTCATGGAAATACTCAATGCCTACGACCTGACCGGGTCCTACCGGGCTGCCGCTGAGCTGTGTGGGTGCTCGCATCACACCGTGAAGAAAGCGGTTGAAGACCGCGACGCCGGCTTGCCGCCAGCCACGCGGCGGGCCCGGATGATCGACGATTGGCGCGACGTCCTGGAGGGCTGGGTCGCGGATTCGAAAGGCAAGATCCGCGGCGACAAAGCCCACGACAAACTCGTCGCGCTCGGATACAGCGGCACCGACCGCACCACCCGACGAGCCCTGGCGGAGATCAAAGCGCAATGGCGACTGGGCAATACGCGGGTGCACCGGCCGTGGATCACCGAACCTGGGCTGTGGCTGCAGTACGACTTCGCCGACGGCCCGCTTGTGGCCGGCCGCAAAATTGTCCTGCTGGTGGCGTGGCTGGCGTGGAGCCGATACCGCGTCGTCGTGGCTCTGCGGGACCGCACCGCTCCCAGTGTCTTCGCCGGCCTGGACCGGATTTTCCGCATTGTAGGTGGCGCCCCGACCTACCTGCTGACCGACAACGAGAAGACGGTCACCACCGGACACGTCGCCGGGGTGCCGGTCCGCAACCGCGCCGCGGTCACCTTCGGCCGCTACTACGGCATCTCAGTGCTGACCTGCGAACCCGCCGACCCCGCTTCCAAAGGTGGGGTGGAGAACGCCGTCAAACTCGCCAAAGCAGATATCGTGCCCACCGAGACCAACCTGCTGCCCCAGTACGACACCTTCGCCGACGTCGAAGCCGCGTGCGCTGAGTTCAACGCCGAGATCAACGCCCGGGTCCACCGCACCACGGGTCGACGCCCCGTCGAGATGCTCACCCAGGAACGCCCCGCCCTGCACGCGGTGCCCGACCTGCCCCACACCGCCGCATTGGGGGTGACCCGTCGGGTCCCGGACAACACCCCGATGGTCACCTTCGACCACTGCCAATACTCAGTTCCAGCAACACTATTGGGCCACACGGTGTGGATCCGACATCACGACAGCGCCGACGAAGTGGTGATCTGCGCCCTCGATGACGGCGGCCCCATCGAGGTGGCCCGGCACCGCCGCGCTGCCCCGGGCAGCCCCGCAATCAACGATGATCATTTCCCCGACCACCGTGACAAGGTTCCCGGTGATTATCGCGTCCATGCCCGCACCGTCTCCGAACAGACATTCCTGGCCTTGGGTCCCGGTGCAGCGGTATGGCTCAAAGAAGCCGCCGCCGTCGGCACTGAACGGATTCTGCAGAAAATGGCCCACGCCGTCGAACTCTCAGCACTGGCCGGCTGCGCTGATGTCGACTGGGCCTTGGGTCATGCCGCCGTGCACGGCCGGTTCGCCACCGGCGATCTCGACTCCATCCTTGCCAGCAAGGGGTTGGATCCCACCCGACGTGGCGCCGGCGAGGACACCTCGCTGGCGCAAGGCACCAGCGGGTGGAACCTGTTCGGCCGCACCATCATTGATGCCCCCGAGGCAGGCATCGCATGACCACCACCACTACTACTACCGCGGCGCTGCCCGCCGACGTCGAAACCTTGATGCGTGGGTTGCGATTGCCGCACGCACGAGCGATCGCCGCCGATGTGCTGGCCACTGCCCGCGCGCAGCGCTGGGATCCCACCGAGGTCATCAAAGCACTGCTGACCGAAGAAGCCGCCGGACGCGCCCGCTCCATGCTGGCCGCCCGCCGCAAAGCCGCCGGATTCCCGACCGGGAAGACTTTCGACGCCTGGGATCCGGGCGCCTCGTCAATCCCGTTACCCACCCAACAGGCGCTACAGACATTGGAATGGGTGGGTCGCCGCGAGAACCTGGTGGTCTGCGGGCCTGCCGGCACCGGCAAGACGTTCTTCTTGGAAGCGCTCGGGCAAAAAGTTATCGAAGCCGGTATGCCGGTGGCGTGGTTCACCCTCGAGCAGATCGGGGTGCTGGTGCGTGCGCACCGTGCTGACGATTCCCTGGGCAAGGCGGTGGCCAAGATCGTGCGCGCGGAGCTCGTCGTCATTGATGACGTGGGACTTCTTCCGGTCGGTGCTGATGCCGCTGAGGGGCTTTACCGCATCGTCGAAGCGGCCTACGAACGCAGATCGGTGGCGATCTCGTCGAATCTGCATCCCAGTGGCTTCGATGAGCTCATGCCCAAGACGTTGGCCACCGCCACCGTCGACCGGCTCCTGCACCACGCGCACCTATGCCAAACCAGCGGCGACTCCGTGCGCCTGGCCCAAGCCCTGCACGGGAAAGGAGTCAAACCCCTGACCTGACACCAGCGAACGACCGGTGGCGGACACACCCTCATGGGCAGATTCGTGTCCGCCACTGGGCAGTTCTTATTGGCCACCTACGAGCAGTTCTCATGTCCGCCCATGGGCAGTTACAGCTGTCCATTGACATCGGGGCGAGGCGTTCACGAAGATGGCGTCCGAATCGGCAGACAACACGTTCACCGTCCCCTTCGATGTCTGGCGCGATATCTTCATCAACGACGGTGATCTAGACCTCGTTCAGCGAACCTATTCCCAGCTTTCTCCCGAGCCGTACGGTCCGTGGGTGGAACCACTGGATATGACGAAGTTCCATGAACTTTCGATCCCGCGCAGCTTTCTTGTCGGGACTGAGGACCTGGTGATGCCACCGGGTGATTTGGGTTGGCATCCACGCATGTCAACTCGTCTCGGGACCTTCCGGTTGGTCCAGATGCCGGGCAGCCACGAAGCTCTGTTCACCCAACCGCTCAGTGTGGCCGACAAACTCGTTGAGGCGGGACGTGATGACTATTTAGGGGATAACCGCGGGTAGCGAGTCCCAGCCGCGCACAAGAGAAGAAGTGCAAAGGCGAGCCTTTGCCGAGTCCATCTGCCATTCGGGAAAGCGCGAGAGGACTTCCTCGAGCGCGATGCGGCCCTCCTGGCGTGCCAGCGCCGCTCCGAGGCAGTAGTGGGTTCCCACGCCGAAAGTTAAGTGCTGACGTGGCTCGCGGTGGATATCGAAAAAGTCCCCGTCCGGCGGGAACTGGCGGTAGTCGCGGTTGGCTGCCCCGATCATCAGCATCATGACGCTCCCAGCCGGGACCGTCTGCCCATAGTAGTCAACGTCGTGGGTGACGTATCGCGCCACTGCAGGCGCAGGCGGTTCATACCGTAGGAGTTCCTCGATTGCCTGCGGTATCAGGGACGGGTTTTGGGCCAACTCACGCCGTTGATCGGGGTGCTCGGCTAATACTTTGCCGGCCCAGCCGATCAGCCGAGTGGTCGTTTCATTGCCGGCACCGGCGACGACGCTGACATACAGGAGCAGCTCGTCCCGGGTAAGTCGGCGAATTGTGCCTGTCTCGTCTTCGAATTCGGCATTGAGTAATTCGGTCATGATGTCATCGGATGGGTGCTCGGCACGCCAGTCGATGTACTCCGTGAAGATGTCGCCGGTTTGATAGCCGTCGGAGGCGAACTTCATTGGTTTGCCTGGTTCGGTGGTGATGTGTGCGTTGGACCAGTCGCGGATGGTTTCCTGATCTTTTTCAGGTATTCCGAGCAGCATGCCGATCACTCTCATGGGCATTTGTGCGCCAAGGTCTTTGACGAAGTCGAACCGGCCCGTGTCGATTAGCGGGTCGAGACAGCGGGCGCAGAACTCGCGAATCTTGGGTTCGAGCGCATAGACCTTGCGGGGCGTGAACATGCGGGCCAGCAACTTGCGGTGGACGCCGTGAATCGGTGGGTCTTCATAGACCAGGACACCGGATGGGACGGGGGCGTTGGCTTTGATCAGCTCGAGAACCGCACCGCGGGCTGAGCTATACGTGTCGTGGTCGACCAGGGCGGCGTCGACGTCGGTGAATCGAGTCAGGGCGTAAAACTCTTGCGTCGGGTTGTAGTACAGCGGTGCGTGCTCGCGCATCAGCCGGAACACCGGATAGGGGTCGGCGGCGATCTGGAGATCGTAGGGGTCATAGTTGATTCCGCCGTTCGTTTCAGCTGTCATAGTGATCTGTTTCCTCTCGGAAGTAGGTGCCGTCGAGCATCCTGGCCAACGTCTCACGGTGCATGATCATGTTGTCGGGTTGGTCTGGCACCTCGGCTTGCCCGAAGGCGATGGCGCGCAGCTGGATTCGCACCAAGATGATTGCTTGGCGCAGGGCGGCGTAAACAATGTAGAAATCGAGCCCAGCGGGACGATATCCGGCGAGCTCGGCGTAGGCCTCGACGACATCCACGCGGCGCAGAAGGTCCGGAAGTCCGGGCAGGCCCGCGGTGTGTGCGATGTCTTCAAAGAAGCTGTGGAAGAACAGCATCCAGCCAAGGTCGAGCTCACGGGGACCCAACGAGACCATCTCCCAGTCCAGCAGCGCCACCGGGACGAAGTCGCGGTAGATGATGTTGCCGATGCGCGCATCCCCCCATGACAGCACCGTGCCGCTTTCCCTGCCGGGGCGCGACGATGCCTGCTGCGGCCAGTTCTCGTACAGCCAGTCGAATCCCTGCTCAATCAGCGGCACGCCGGGCCGGTCTCCCCTGGCCCAGTCGTAGTACTCGCGGGTGCGTCGGACGTGGGCCTGCAACTCGGTTTCGCCGGATTGCCGGTGGTCGAGGAAGGAGAAGTCGGCCGGCGCTGCAGCGTGCACCCGCGCGAGCTGTTCGATCGTCGCGTGCTGCAGCCGCTGACGCTGCTGCGGGCTGGCCGCGGTGAGCCACGAGTTGAACGTGTAGGGCATCACGTCGGCAGGGATCTCGCCGTCGACGTGATCCATCACAAAAAATGGTGCGCCCATCGGGTCCGGGTGGTCTTCACACCACAGCACCTGCGGCACCGCCGGGGGATCGAGCTGAGCCCGTAGCCTCTCCAGTACCCGATACTGCTCGTGCATGTCGTAATGGGCGAAGACGGTGCTGGATTGTGGCTGTGGTGCAATACGTACTACCAAGCGGTGCTGCTGTGTGCCTCGCTCGGTCGTGACAATGACGGTCTCGCTTGACATCCCGTTGGAGGAAGGAACTGACGCGTCGAGAACCGCGGCGTCGGGCCAGCGGTGGTGCAGCCAGTGTTGAAAGCGGCTACGTAGGTGTTCTGGATCACGCTGAGACGCACTGGGGCGGGCTTGCTCAAAAGTGGTGTACTCGGACATCGGCGGTTCCTATGTCCGCTGCGTCCATGGCTGGTAGCCGTCCAGGAAGCCGGTAAGACCGGACGGGGCGTGTGGGCCTAGGTGAAGCTGCTCAAGGACGCCAATCCCTTTGTGTTTTCCCATTTTTGCTGTGACAACGTTTTGCACGTGCACTGAGCTGAAATCGCGTGGGTCGAAGTCGTCGAGCCTAATCGAGTCCCGTCCCGTCTCTAGTTGGCCGTGCATGCTGCCGTGAGCCCAGTACGGATGCCAGTACCCAATCCCGCGCATCCGGAAGGTGAAGGCCTTTGTCAGTTCGATGTGCACCTCACCGTCCGCCGGGTCGTCGAACCAGATATCCGCCCTGGTGATTTCCCGGCGCCCGGGCGCCCAGTTGAGTTGGTAGCGAAGGTTTTGGCATTCCCTGACGCCGACCTTGTCCCAGGGCGCGGTCTCGCCGCGGAGGGGATCGAGAATGAGTGCCGATTCCAGCCACCGTGACCCGTCGGGGTTCTCATGTAGAGCGAGGTGGGTGAACCGGTCGTCGAAGTGCAGGGGCGCCCACAGCCAAAACACGTTCGGGATGATTGGCTGCTGCAACGTTGAGAGTTGTTCGCCCACGGGCCGCACACCCCAGGATCTGTCTCGGGCACCGGGTACCTGCTCGGAGCGCACCGACAGATCCTGTCCATCGACACTGATGACTCCTTCCCATGTCCCCCATTGCGTCATGCGAGTGTGATCGGTTAAGACCACACCGACCTCCGAGAGCCGCCGTTGACGGGGCTCCTCCACCGCCACAGTTGTCGCGGAAAACGTTAGCTCGCAAGCTATTCGGTGTTCGTTAGGCTCGACTATGTAGCGGATGGTGCGCATCGGTTCGATGACCTCGATCCGTATTGGTCCGACCCTGGTCGCGCGGTCCTTGGGCATAGCGCCGGAGACGAAAATTGAGTGCTCGATGCCGTCCCATACGACGCTGAATGCTGCGTCGACAATGTTTCGGACTGGGTAGTGGCCCATTGAGGCGCCGAAGTACAACTCACAGTCGCGCTGGTGGCCGTTAAACCAATAGCGGTCGTAGTGGTTGGGGTCGCTGCTGGCAGGATGGGTGACCGGATCTGCCGAGGCGTGAATCGGATAGTCGTCGAACGGGCTCAGCACGAAAGTTCCTTTGCTCCTTGCACATCGAGACGTTGAGTCGTCGTCAGCAGCGGACAGCCAGTTTCGACCCGAATCTGATCAACGAACGCTCCACACAGGACTATAAACGAGGATTGCCTCGTGTTTACACACTATGTGCCGATGCCGCCGATGCGGGCACGAGCCGGCCAGACTCACTCAGGGGCGGCCACGTCTTTGCCGTCGTCGTTTTACTTGGGGCGTATTGCGGCTCGCGCTTGTGCGGGTGCCATGCGCGTGACAGTAAGGCGTCAGGTGTTGAATCCGCGCGCCATGGCGATGCCAACCGCACCTTCATGCACGACGAGGATTCATGGTCGGCTCCGCGCCTGTCCCCCGTTATCGGGCGGTCACTCTCAATTTCCGATCCTTCGGAGGCAGACCCGATAAATCCGGCGCTGCACTAAGCGACACTCGGCGCGCTCACCAGCGGAGAGTGAGATGGCGGAGTTGGCGGGCCGATCTCAGGGACTGGGGATTACTGGGCGACCCGCGATGTGTCGTGATTCCCCTGCGCGGCATCAAGCATGTGGGCGATGTCGACGATTTTGACCCGTGGCCGTCCTGTCTTGGTGCCAGACCTGCGTTCTTCAGCGTCGATGCGTTGCCAGTGGTTCCAGTCCAGTGGTGCCAATCCACGCTGGGCAAGCAGGGCGTGCAGTCCATCGGCCGAGCTGACGTTTCGGGCTAGCTTCCCGTGATCGAAGTCAGCCATCAGGTGGGCGACGGTTTCGGCCGCGCAGGCTCTGTTCGTGCCGATGACTCCTTGGGGGCCGCGCTTGACCCAACCGGTGACGTAAACAGCCGGCATGACGGCGCCCTCAGTATCGAGCACGCGGCCGCCGTCGTTGGGCAGCACTCCGGGCACAGAGTCGTACGGCAGCCCGGGAATGGGTGCCCCGCGGTAACCGATAGCGGCCACAACTAGCGAGGTAGCGATCACCTCGCCGTCGTTGGACGTTACGGTCGGCCGTGTCCGGATTCCTTGGACTCTGTGTGCACCAATGACCTCGGAGGGAGTGAGGCCAAACCGGAACATCAGTCGCTTGTTCGCCGGATCTGGCGTGCGACGGGCGTATTGGCCGGCGATCTGCAGCTTGAGCTTGACTTCGAGGTCATCCTCTGGACGGGGCGAGAGGTCTTCGTCGTCGATGATGATGTCGACGCCATCGAGATGCCCCAGTGCGAGGAATTCACCTACCGAGAACGCGGCGTCGCGGAAGCTGCGGCGCGCCAGTAGGTGAACCTCCCGGATCCTGCTAGCGGCTAGTGCGTTGAGTGCATGGTCGGCGATATCGGTTTTGGCCAGCAACGCCGCGTCGGTAAGCAGCACTCGCGCGATGTCAAGGGCGACGTTTCCGTTGCCGATGACCACGGCGCGCTCTGCGGTGAGGTCGATCTGGTGAGCTTGATGCTCGGGGTGACCGTTGTACCAACCGACGAATTGCGCGGCGCTGTACGTGCCGGCTAATTCTTCGCCAGGGATGTCAAGAGTGCGGCCGTTGCGTGCGCCCACGGCGTAGATGACAGCGTGGTGGTGTGCGGTCAACTCTTCATGGCTGATGTGTGTTCCGACTTCGACGTTGAAAAAACAGTGCAACCGGCCGCTGCGGAACGTAGGTTCGAAGATACGCGAAATCGCTTTGGTGTTCTGGTGATCCGGGGCAACACCGTAGCGAATTAGGCCAAATGGAGTGGGCAGCCGCTCGAAGATGTTGACGTCGATGTTGTCGATGGCGAGTAGCTGCGCTGCGGCGTAGCTGCCGGCAGGCCCGGCGCCAACGATTGCCACCCGCAGCGAGCCCGCCCCGACGGACACCGGCTGGGCCGGCGCGGGCACCGGGGCCGGCTCAAGGGGATGGTGTCGGAAGTACTCGGCATTGATCTGTTGGAAGCTTCTTTGTTCTGGCGGCAGATCATCTTCATAATGGATCGCCTCGACGGGGCATTCCTGCATACAGGCGCCACAGTCGATGCAGGCCTCCGGGTCGATGAAGAGCATGTCAGTGGAGTCATCCAGGGGACGGATGCAATCAACCGGGCAGACCGGTACGCAACTGGCGTCCTTGCAGCAGTTCTGGGTGATAACAAAGGTCACGGGCGTTCTCCTCAGCGATCTAGTTCCCCCATCATAGCTGGACACGTGTCTGATTTGGTAGGTCGGTTAGCTGAGGAGCGCCGCACGGTGGCCCTGCAATGCGTCGCGAAAGCGCGCGGTGGGCAGGTGTATTGAGATGATCACTAGATCGCCACGAGACTGGACACCTGTCTAGTACACATCCGCGTCGGAATCTCCAAGACTTGGCTTACAGCATGTAATATAATCTGGGTCGCGGTGCACCACCGGCCGGTGACCATCCGCAGAAAACGAAGGCCTTCATGACCGTGACATCTCCGCCGCAGCGACGCGGCCCGGCGATTGACCTGGCGTCCGTTCACGACGGCCAGACGGCAATCGTGACGATTAATCGTCCACACCGGCGCAACGCGTTGGACAGCCAAACCTTGGCCGAGTTGCACCAGTTGCTTGACCAGATCCAGGGCAGAACAGACATCCGGGCCGTGGTCCTGACAGGAGCCGGCGGGACATTCTGCGCTGGCGCCGACATCAAAGCTGCGCCTGAGGATTTCACCAACACAGCCGCGACGCCGGCCGCCGGGTTTCTGGGCGCGGCTCAATCGCCGATAGGTATTACTTTCGCCGCCCAGGAGCTCATGGCATCGGCGTTCGAAAAAATCCACCGATTACGCCAGCCGGTGATCGCTGCCATCGACGGGCCCGCCCTGGGAGGCGGATTTGCGCTGGCTCTGGCCTGCGACATCCGGATTGCTTCCGCAGACGCCACGTTCGGGGCGGTGTTCATTCGGCACGGGGTGTCAGCGTGTGACATGGGAACCAGCTACCACCTGCCTCGGCTAGTCGGGGGATCACGCGCCGCCGAACTCATGCTGACCGGGAGGGTTTTCGACGCCGCCGAGGCACTGGGCATGGGTTTGGTCGTCGACGTTGTCCCGGCCGACCGACTACCGGACAGCGCGCTGGAAAAGGCGCGTGAAATCGCCAACAATGCCCCACTAGCGGTGTGGATGACCAAAGAGACCATGTGGCAGACCATCGATGCACCCAGCCTCCGGCACGCCCTCGATCTGGAGAACCGCACCCAGGTGATGTGTTCTGCGAGCGGGGAAATTATGGAATCGTTCGCCGCGTTTCGCGACGGTGGCCAGCGAACATGGAAACCACTGTGAGAGAGCGGGTCGATCCCGTTGCGCCACCGCCACCGATTCGGGACTTCGTTGGTGGCTAGTCCGCCTCAGCGCCGTCAGCCCCCACCGTCACTGCTGAATCGGTCAGCCTGGTGATCCGGGCCCGCGCTTACCGCGCCGACCGTGTCGTCGCGCCCAGCATCGACTCCGACATGGAGTTGCTCGACAATGATTTTTCTCCCACGGCGCTGGTTCGCATCGCTGACCGCGTTGCCCTTCCCGCGTCCTCAGCTCACACCATGGCCCCCCCTATATATTCGATGTTCTGGCGATCCAGGAGGATTCGGCTTGATGGACAATCTGGAATCGAAAGTCGGAGTCGTCACCGGGGCGGCCTCCGGTATTGGCCTGGGGATAGCCCGCGCATTCGGGGCTGAAGGCATGCGGTTGGTGTTGTCCGACGTATCCGAAGACCAGCTCAACCGCGCCGTCGTAGACCTGCGGACCCAGGGGGCGGACTGCATCGGCAGGCTGGCCGACGTGCGCAGCGAGACCGAGGTCAATGCACTGGCTGATGCGGCTGTCGAGGCCTACGGCCACGTGAATGTTCTGTGCAACAACGCCGGCGTCGCAGTAGTTGGGCGCCAGTGGGAACTTGGCGCCGCCGACTGGGCCTGGGCGATTGACACGTGTCTGTGGGGCGTCATCAACGGTATCCGCGCATTTGTCCCCCGGATGCTGGATTCAGGAATTGCCTGCCATGTGGTCAATGTCGCCTCGATGGGCGGATTGCTCGCCGCGCCTTTCGTTGGTCCGTACGCCTGCGCGAAACACGCCGTCGTCGGCTTAACCAAGGCATTGCGCGCAGAGCTGGGCGGTACGAATGTCGGTGTGACGCTGGTGTGCCCAGGCAACGTGCGCACCAACGTCGTGCGTGCGGCACGGGTCGGCCGCGGCAGTGGTGGCAGTGACGTCGATGGCGACGTCGGTGCGTTCGTCGGCTTTCTTCAGACCTCGGTTGAGGGTGAAAATTCTATGGAGCCAGAAGACGTCGGGAAGATGGTCGCACAGGCGATCAAAACGGGGCAGTTCTGGCTTCTTCCCAATGGGGAGTCTCAATTACCGTTCGTGGAAGCAGATTTCAACGAGATGCGAACGGCTAGCTTCTCATCCGGCATCGAATGAGCTGCTACTGAACGCGTTCGTCTCTGGGAGGCAAGGATTGGCGAAGGAAGGACGGAATTCATGGTTAAACTGGTGTTCTGCTGTCGGCGACGTGCGGAGCTGAGCGCCGAGCAGTTCCAGACCTATTGGCGTGATAGCCACGCCAATTTGGTGCGGTCGGTCCGAGACGAGATCCCAGCAATGTCCCGCTACGTGCAAAGCCACACCATTTTGGGTCCCCTGACCGACCAAGCGCGTGCCAGCCGCGGCACCGGTGAACCTCCCTACGACGGCATCGCCGAGATTTGGCTCGATTTCGACGCACCCGCCGCGGCTCCTGATGCCATGGCCGAGGCGATGCAGCGGTTGTTGCATGACGAGCTGACGTTTGTCGACATGGCACGCTCGAGCGTTTTCGTCACCGAAGAACACCACATCTTCTAAAGCGTCGGAGGTCAAGTTGTAATGCCGTGCAGGATGATTGAGCGGAGATGCTCGACGAGCGCGGCCTCATCCAGTGTCGGATTGATGAGCGTGTGAAGCATCACCGCACCGCGGATGGTGTCCAACAACGCGCTGCCATCGACGTCTGCTCGTACCGCCCCTTCGGCCTTTCCCCGGTTGATCAACCGCACATATGCTTGCCTGGCCGGCGCAATGTATCTGCTTTCGATCTGCTCGAGAAGGTCGGGCCGGTTGTACAGGTCAGTCGATAACCCCGGCACGCCCGCCAAGTAGGCCGGGTCCGACTGAATCGTTACCATCGCCGCGATCAGGTCAGATATTGCCTCAGCGAAAGGCTTACCGTCATCGACTAGCGGGCCGGGGTCGTCGGTGGTGAAGATGGCATCTTCCACGAGCGCGAACTTCGAACCCCAATTGTCGTAAACGAATGGGCGCGACACGCCGGCCAGGCGGGCGACCTCTGTCAACGTCACTGCGTCGTAGCCTTTGGCGCTTAAGAGTTCCCGCGTGGCGTCAAGGGCTGCCTGGCGGCGCGCTTCGTCTTTCGGGCGACCACGCCGGGTGTGGCCCGTCGTGGCTGGCTCCTCTGCGGTCTCGGGCCGAGGCTGCGTGGGGCGCGGCGAGGACTTCACGGTTTGACTGTACTGATCGTGGCTTTTGTCACGGACGCTTCCCGCTTTGAGGAAATTCGGTCGGCCTCGATCATCGACGTCGATGTTGAGATTGCATTGTCGCCACCTCGCTACGGTCCTGCGTGGCGTGATGATCACAAGTCTGGGGTATAGCCGAACGGCAGCAGCAGGCTTTTGGCTTGGCAGTAGGCCTCGATGCCCTCGCGGCCGCCCTCGCGCCCAATGCCGGAGTCCTTATAGCCGCCGAATGGTGCCCCGGGGTCGAAGGCATACATGTTCACCGCGTAGGTTCCGGTGCGGATTCGCGACGCGATCCGCAGGGCCTTGTCGTTGTCGGTGGTCCACACCGAACCGGCCAAGCCGTAGCGCGAGTCGTTGGCGATGCGCACCGCGTCGTCCTCGTCATCGTAAGGGATCACCACCAACACTGGGCCAAAGATCTCCTCTTGTGCGATCGTCATGGAGTTGTCGACGTCGGCGAACACGGTGGGCTGCACAAACCAGCCGCGGTCAAGTCCTTGGGGTCGACCGCCGCCGGTGACGAGGCGGGCGCCCTCCTGGATGCCTTGTTGAATGTAGGCCTCGACGCGGTGGCGCTGTTTTTCGCTGATCAGCGGGCCGACCGCGGCGGCAGGGTCATCTGGCGGCCCGACTGGCGTAGCCGCGACCGCGGTCGCGAGTTTTTCGACGATTTCCTCATAGCGCGAGCGCGGCGCGAGGATGCGAGTCTGGCCGACGCAAACTTGTCCGCAGTTCATCAGCCCCGAGAAGACGAGCATCGGCAAAGT
Organism: Mycobacterium terramassiliense; assembly: GCF_900157385.1. Classification (GTDB taxonomy): domain Bacteria; phylum Actinomycetota; class Actinomycetes; order Mycobacteriales; family Mycobacteriaceae; genus Mycobacterium; species Mycobacterium terramassiliense. Next base: position 1,209,510 of record NZ_LT717701.1, on the reverse strand, counting down.
GGAATCGAGGTCGGCGTCTTCGAGGATGATGGCCGCCGACTTGCCGCCCAGCTCGAGCGTGCATGGCTTGAGTTTCTCGGCGGCGATCTGGCCGATCTCCTTGCCCACCGCTGAGGAACCGGTGAAGGTGAACTTGTCCGGCTCGGGGTTTGCCGTCAGCGCGCGGCCGGTCACCGGTCCCCCGGGCACGATGGATAGCACACCGTCGGGCAGGCCGGCGTCGGCGAAGACCTCGGCTAACAGATTGGTCGACAGCGGGGTCTCGGCGGCGGGCTTGAGCACCAGGGTACAGCCGGCCAGCAATGCGGGCCCAAGTTTGTTGCAGGCCAAAAAGAACGGCACATTCCAGGCCACCACCGCCGCGACCACACCGATCGGCTCTCGGGTCACCAACGTCTGGCCGTAAACACCGTCGCGTACCTCACTCCAGCTGAACTTGCCGGCGGCAGTGGCGTAGTACTGAAGAACAGACAACCCGGCGCCGAACTGCATCATGTCGATAATGGTTTGTGGCTGGCCGGTTTCCAGCGTCAGCACATGCTTGAAATCCTCGGCGCGTTCCTCGACGAGAGCAGCTGCCCTGGCGATCACGGCTTGTCGCTCGGTCGGTGACATCTGCGGCCATGGACCGTCGTCGAAGGCGCGGCGAGCCGCCGCGCAGGCAGCATCGACATCGATCTCGCCCGCCAGAGGGACTTGACCGACTTTCTTCCCGGTTGCCGGTGAGAACACCTCGATCACTTCCGTGGTCGAGGGTTGAGTCCAGGTACCCCCAATGAACAGCTTGTCGTACTCGGTGATGGCTACGGTGGTCGTGTTGTTCGGCATGACAGTCCCTTTACGCGGTCCGTGGCCAGCCCAGTCGGTCCATCGTCGGCATATACGGGCCTCAGCGCGGCGGCGGTGGCGGCGATGCGTGACTCCTTGGCCAATCGCGGTTATCTTACACAATGTAAGGTAACGCGGGTGCGACTTGCCGCGCATCCCGCAACACTGTGCTTGCAGGGCCTGCGGCACAGATTTGGCCGGATCGACCTGGGAGCGTCAACGTTGACCAACGATGTGTTAGGCCCGCTGTTCGACCTCGCCGGTCGCACCGCGATCGTCACCGGCGGAACCCGCGGCATCGGCCTGGCTATCGCCGAGGCGTTGGTGCAATGCGGCGCCAACGTGTGTGTCGCCAGCCGCAAACCCGAAGCATGCGCAGCGGCCGCCGATAATCTGCGGTCTTTGGGCGGCGGCGCTGCGTTGGGAGTGCCCACCCACCTGGGTGACCTCGAGGCCATCGATCAACTGGTCGCGGTCACCGTCGACGAATTCGGCGGCATCGACATCGTCATCAACAACGCGGCCAACGCGTTGGCGCTGCCACTCGGCGAAATCACCCCACAAGCCTGGGCTAAGTCCTTCTCGGTGAATCTGCAAGGCCCGGTCTTCCTGGTTCAAGCGGCCTTGCCCTACTTGCGGAAAAGTCAACACGCCGCCATCCTCAACATGGTCTCGGCCGGCGCGTTCATCTTTTCACCAATGGTCTCGATGTATTCGGCGGCCAAGGCCGCCATGGTCTCCTTCACACGGTCGATGGCTGCCGAGTTCGCCGCGCAGGGCATACGCGTCAACGCTTTGGCGCCCGGGTCGGTCGATACCGACATGGTACGCGGCAATCCCCCGGAGTTTATCGAGGCCATGAAAGCCTCGGCCTTGCTGCAACGGATCGCTGCCCCCTCGGAAATGATCGGACCGGCGTTGCTTTTGGTGTCCGATGCCGGCAGTTTCATCACCGGTCAGACCTTAATCGCCGACGGCGGCATGGTGCCCCGGTGACTGCGCGGACCGCATCGCTTCTCTTGGGCGGCAACCGATTACACGAGCCAAGTGCAGCCCCCAGATGCGCGCTCTGCGGCTGGGCATCACCGCACAACTCAAAGGCCGTCCATCTTTACATCAACCACGAAGGGACCGAGCAATGTCTGCCATCATCGACTATCAGCACAAGACTGTGGTCGTCACGGGCGCAGCCACCGGAGTCGGTGCTGCCCTGACCGAGCGGCTGCGGGCCGCAGGAGCCCAGCGCATCATTGGCCTCGATATCAAGCCGTGTGGCACATCCGTTGACGACTCCATCACCGTTGACCTGTCCGATCGACTGGCCGTCGATCAAGCCATCAACGAACTTCCGGATCGTATCGATGTGCTTTTCAACAACGCCGGTGTTGCTGCCACCATGCCCCTTCCGGTTGTCATGGGTGTCAACGTGCTGGCACCACGCCGCCTGATCGCTGCTCTACAGGATCGACTGCCCGCACGGGGCGCCGTGGTCAACACCGCGTCCATCGCCGGGGGCGGATACATGGAGCGGTTGGCCGCGATCCTGGAGTTGTTGGCCATTGAGGATTGGCACGAGGCCCTGGAGTGGGTGCAGGCCCATCCCGAGCTGACCCACAATTCCTACGGTTTTTCCAAAGAGTGTCTTCAGGTGCTTACCCTGCAGCAGGCTGTGCCACTGGGCCGGCGCGGCATCCGAATCAACAGCGCCTGCCCGGGGATTATCGACACCCCGCTGCTCCCTGACTTTCAGACGTCGATGGGAGCAGGGATGCTTGATTGGACCGTCAGCCAAAGCGGTGGGCGCAAAGCCACGCCCGGTGAGATCGCGGACGCGCTGACCTTTTTGGGCTCTGACGCTGCTGGTTACATCAACGGAACCAATTTGCTTGTCGACAACGGTTTTTCGGCGGCAATCATCACCAACCAGATCGATTACTCAAGAATGCCTGCGCCCGATGCCCTACTCAATTCGGCGACATGAAACGGACGCTGCGCGTGGCTATCGAGGTGCATCGCAATAGCGAACCACGAAGCGGGAGGCAGTCGGTGGCCCACGGTGAATCCTCACCGATCGCTGCTGCCCGGGACGTGAGGGGTGTGCCGGTCGGCAGGTCTGCAAAGCCGGCGTCCATCCTCCACATCGAGGATGCGTGGACGCCGGGGATCCATCGCGTCAAAGCAACGGGTTACCCGGGGCCATGGCGCGCTGCCGCGCGGGTAGGGACGGTCTGCGACGCTGGATTAGCCTGTGCCATCATCGATCCCACGCGGCGGCCTTCGCCGCCTCCCCGCCATCTCGGCGGATCGTCGAGCAAGGTGATGCGATCACCGACGGCTTCTGCTGGTATCTGTCCCCGTGTGCTCCCGCGCCCAGGGGGCTCCCGGTGAATGGCGTCGTTGATCCTCTAGCACCGCGGTATACCGTCAGCGCTGTCGCCAACGCTATCGCTGCCGCTATCGCCGAGCGGGAATTCATCGTTCAGGGCGATAAGCGCTTGACCTACCTGCAAGTGGTGCATCGGGCCAACCGGCTGGCCCGGTTCTTGAATGGACGTGGACTGGGCTGTCACACCGATCGGCGGGAGTTAGCCAATCACCAGTGCGGTCAGGACCTGCTCGGCATCTATGCGCTCAACGGCAATGAGTACATCGAGGGCATGCTGGCAGCCTTCGGTTCCCGAGTGGCGCCATTTAACATTAATTACCGCTACGTCAAAGACGAATTGACATATCTGCTGGCCGATTCGGGCGCCAGCGCGCTGCTGTATCACGGCACGTTTGCGCCCCGAGTGGCCGAGGTCCTGCCGGAACTGCCGCACGTTCGGGTGCTCATCCAGATCGCCGACGCATCAGATCATGATCTGTTACCGGGCGCGGTCGACTACGAATCGATCGTGGGTTCTGGCCGGGTCGATCCACCAGACGTCACCCCGTCGCCTGATGACCTATACGTGCTCTACACCGGCGGCACCACCGGCAGACCCAAAGGCGTGCTGTGGCGCCAACACGATATCTTCGTTTCCGCCTTCGGGGGCCGTGACTTTCTCACCGGCGAAGTCATCGGTTCGTGCCAGGAGCTCGTCGCGCGAGCCGCCGCAACGGCGCCAGCGAAGATTCTTGTGCTGCCCCCGCTGATGCACGGCGCGGCGCAATGGTCGGTACTCAACGCCATGACCACCGGCCAGACCGTCGTGCTGCCCACCGCGGTGGACCGCATGGACGCTGAGGAGGTGGTCAACCTCATCGACGCCGAACAGATCGTCGTGGTGCAGGCCGTCGGCGACGCGATGGCGCGGCCGGTGCTGGCCGCCGCGGCGCGGCGCGGCGCCGCATTGAGCAGCGTAGCGGTGTGGGCCAACGGTGGGGCAGCCCTAACGTCGGCGATCAAACATCGACTGGCCCAAGTGCGCCCGGGACTGTTGATGATCGACGGTGTGGGCTCCTCTGAGGCTGGCCAGCAGATGCGCCAATTGTCGAGCGGCGATGCCGATCTCAGCAGTAGTTTCACGCCCGGCCCTGACACCTGTGTGGCGTCCGAGGATTTGCGCGCCATCCTAAGCCCAGGTCATGAGGGTATGGGTTGGCTGGCGCAACGCGGATTCGTCCCGTTGGGCTATCTGGGTGATGCCGTGAAAACAGCCGCAACTTTCCCTGAGATCCAGGGGCACCGTTATTCGATTCCCGGTGACCGCGCGCGCCACCTTGCCGACGGGTCGATCGAATTGCTCGGCCGCGATTCGGTCACGATAAATTCCGGCGGCGAAAAGATTTTCGCCGAAGAGGTCGAAGCGGCGATTGCCTCACACCCCGCGGTCGCTGATGTGGTGGTCGCGGCGCGGCCCAGCGAGCGGTGGGGACAAGAAGTCGTCGCGATTGTGGCCCTCACCGGTAGCGCCGATGCCAGCGCACAGCATCTGATAGACCATGCCGCAAAGTCGATCGCACGCTACAAGCTGCCCAAAGCAGTCGTGTTTCGTGACGGCATCGAACGAAGTCCCGCAGGCAAACCCGACTACCGCTGGGCCTATCAACAGGCGCGGAACCCGCCGGGTTAGCCAACTGATTCGCATCTCGTCGTCCCGCCAGCATTTGCGCAGTGCAGCAGGAGAATCGGTATCGAGACTGAGTCTGAGTCTTACAGTGAACTGGGCGCGCACCGCGTAGCAAAATGCCACTGACCGTCAGCGACCCACACGATGTCCTCGCCAACCGATTGTCTCCAGGAGCCTCCCTTAGAACAGGCGGACCATGAGCAGGGCCGACCGGGAAGATCGCATCGGACAACTGCGACCGGTCTGAGCCGGCATCCGGCGGTCAAGTCGTAACTCTGCAGTGCGCCCTGCCAGCTGTCATGTCACGTCTTTCCACTCCTCCCAGACCGCGATTCGGTGCTGGTAGAAGTTCTTAATGACCGGCACCATCTTGGAATCGAAGATCACGCGGCGCGGAGGCCTCGGTGCGTCAACGACTTTGAGTAACGCTGCAGCCGTCGGCTCCGGGTCATTTGGCTCACCCAAAATGTCGGCCAGCGCAGCCGCCGATTCCTGGTGCCCGCGGGCGTAATGGGGCATTTGGTCGGGCCGCTTGGCGGACGATCCTGCAAAGTCAGTCGCAAATAGGCCGGGTTCGACGAGGGTGACATGGATACCGAATGGTTCGATCTCAGAAGCCAGCGCGTCGCTGAAACCCTCCAATGCGAATTTCGAGGCACAGTACAGTCCGGCATCGCCCAGCGTGAAAAGACCAGCGACCGAGGAGATCTGGATGATGTGGCCGCTGCGCTGTTTACGCATGAATGGCAACGCTGCTTGCGTGATCCACACGGCACCAAAGAAATTCGCTTCCATCTGATCACGGACTTCACCTTCGGAAAGTTCTTCGATGAAGCCAAGCTGCCCGTAACCGGCATTGTTTACCACGACGTCGAGCCGGCCAAAGTGGGCAAAAGCTGCGGCCACACAGCTGAAGTCACCGTCACGGTCAGTCACATCGAGTTCCAGCGGCAGCATTGCATCGCCGAAGCGCTCGCGCAGATCGGTGAGCGTCGTGGTGTCGCGCGCGGTCGCGGCAACCTTGTCTCCTCGTTCCAATGCCGCCAACGCCCACATCCGGCCAAACCCCCGCGAGACCCCGGTAATGAACCACACTTTCCCTGCCATATCTAGCTCTCCATTCCACATCGTATGAACTAGCGCAGTGTTGACCCCACGACTTACAGGTTTGGCTGACCCGCGCGCATCAACGAATGCGAACCTCACCTCGGACACGCAGTCGCCGAACTCGGCCTTCCAACGCTCGGTGACGTTCCCCAGCCACTGTCCACTCAAGACGGTTGGCATGCTTGTCGTCAGGCGCACCGAATTTGATTGATACTGCAGAAGCAACCGACCAGTGTCGACAACCACGTCCCAGCAGCATGCCAAGCGCTGCAAGCGCCGTCGGCCGGCCGGTGTGCTAGCCCGCCGGCCAATACCCTGACACCTCTTGATGGAGGTTGGCCGGCGGCCCTCCCCCGATGTCGCCCGCGGCCCATGTGTCCGGCACAGTGCCGTCCAGCGCATCAGCGCGCCCGGGTCGGGCCGCGCGCAGCCACCACGGCGGTCCACGCGGCGCCCAACGAGCCATATCGAGACTGACTCTGAGTCTTACGGGTTACGCGGTGAAGTCATTCGAACAAGACCACATTGGCGCGCGGGAATGGCGGCGCTCCCGTTCGTTCCGCCTGGCCGCTGATGACGCGTCCGCGGCGGATCTGCCCTCCCGGCGGCGATCGTTAGCTCTGGGCGCAAAATGCTGTGTATCCACCCTCGTCTTTTGCGGCGAGATTGCCGGCCCGGCTAGGTTGAGACGGAACAGCTTCGTCTTGCTCTAAAGTGAGGGACCGACCTGCATGAGTACCGACAGCGTTGGAGGCGGTCAGGCGGCACGCACAACGCGCCGACAACCAGCAGGGAGAAATGCGGGACGCTTTGATCCCTCTCTTGATGCCGCCATCCTCGATGCGGCGCTGCAAGGGCTCGGCGAGCTTGGCTATGACCGGATGAGCATGGACGATATCGCGTCGCGCGCTGGGGTGGGTAAGGCCGCGATCTATCGGCGCTGGTCGTCGAAGGCCATGGTGGTGGCCGAGGCGATCGCGCATTGGCGATATGGACTTCGACCTGTCGAGCCACCGAATACCGGGAGTCTGCGCGGCGACATCGACGCGGTGGCAGCCATGGTGCCGGACTACGATGAAGCCACTCTGAGCACGGTCAAGGTGATCGTCGGCGCGGCGACGGCGGCGATGAACCATCCCGTCCTCGCGGCGGCGCTGGATGACCTTGCGCTGTCCACGCCGCGTCAGATCATCAAGGCGCTTCTTGACCAGGCCGTGACCCGGGGCGAGATTCCCTCGGGTCGCGATTTGACTGTGATACCCGACGCCTTCGTGGGCCTCAACATCCTGCGCGTGATGACGGGACGGCCGGTCGATCGGGTATTCGTTCGGCGTGCCCTCGAGGGATTGTTGCTGACGCTTACACCCACCGACGCCGGCGAGTAGCGCATCTCGGAGCGGCCTAGGCGACGAACCTCCGTACGTTGCATGCGGCCGGGATCCGTGGCATCCTTCATACGGAACGGAACTGACACGTTCTGTCTATGATATGAGAGCGGCGATAGGAAGCGAGCCAGCCGCATGGAGCCTCGCAACCGACTGATTTATTTGCTAGGGATAGTGATAGCGGTACCCGTCGTGACCGCGGCGGGGTTGTATCTCCTGTTACTCGCCGTCTCACCGCTGCTGCGGGTGAAGTGGTTCAGCGACAGGATCCGCCGGTGCACCAAGACGGCGAACCGTCCGATGCGACGGATCGCCGGAACCCGCGTGGGAATGCTCTACTTCAACCTCGCTGCTCTGCATCACGTGGGGCGGCGCAGCGGACAAAGCTACGTGACCCCGCTGAGCGCGTACCGCCTCGGCGACGGTTTCGTGTTGGGGGTGGCATACCCCGAAGTCGATTGGTGCCGCAACGTCCTGGCCGCCGGGAAATGCGCGCTCACCTGGAATGGCAAAGAGTACGCGCTGGAAAGGCCTGAACTTATCCCCGCGGGTCAGGCGATGAAGGCTTATCCGCCGCTGGTAAAGCCGTTTATCGCCGGCCCGGGAACGAAGGCTTTCCTGTAGCTGCATCCTGCCGGCGTCGCCGAATCCGTGGAAGGAAAATGAGTATGAACGTCACGCGTGTTCCTGTGCTTATCGTCGGCGCGGGCGTCGGCGGGCTGGCGATGTCGGCACTGCTGGCCAAGGACGGAGTTCATTCCCTGCTGGTCGAACGGCGGGCTGAGGTCTTCGTCTATCCGAAAGCTCGCAACGTCGGCTTCCGCACCTTCGAGATCCTGCGCCGTCTCGGTGTCAGCGATGCGGTCCACGCCGTCGCCGAGCACCCTTCGGACACGGTGGTTAAGGCGACCGTGAACGGTGCAATAGAAGAACCAGCCGTGGCGATGAACGCCCTTGTCTCCGGAATGGTTTCGGAGTTTGAGGGGCTAAGCCCAGAGCCTTCCGTGCAGTTCTGCCCGCAGAGCAGGACCGAGCCGATCCTGCTCGCACACGCTCGCCACCATGGCAGTCAGGTGCGCTATGGGACAGAGTTGTCATTCTTCGAGCAGGACGACACAGGCATCACAGCGGTTGTGCGCGAACGCGATTCAGGAAAGTCCGAAACGCTGCGCGCCGACTACCTGGTCGCCGCCGACGGTGTCCACAGCCCGGTCCGAGAGACACTGGGCATCAGCACGTCCGGGTCGGGTGTGTGGCCGCTGTACTCCATCCTCATTTACTTTCGGGCGCCGTGGCGCAAACTCGTCCCTAACCTGGGCGATGGGGACGTTCTGCAAATCAGAAACGCCGAGGTGGACGGGCTATTCGTCTCGACTGACAGTGACCTTGGGGTGTTCGTGATCACCTATTTCCCTGAACGCGGGGAAACCGCCGAACAATTCACCCCGGACCGTTGCCACGAGCTGCTCCTCACGGCCATCGGTGAACAGATTCCTGTCGAGATCATCGACATCATGCGCTGGCAACCAGCCGAACAGGTGGCCGACCAATTCCAGTGCGGGCGTGTGTTTCTTGTCGGCGACTCGGCGCACACCATACCGCCGTTTCGGGCCGGGGGAGCCAACATCGCCATCCAGAGCGCCGACAACCTGGCCTGGAAGCTCGCCGCCGTCGTGAACGGCGTGGCCGGACCCGAGTTGCTGAGCACCTACCACACCGAGCGGCACCCCATCGGGCGTTTCTGCGCCCGCCAGTCATGCACCGGGCCGCAGCTTGAAGCCCTGCGGTTCGACAACGACAGCGTGACGTTGCCGCCGGAGGAAAAAGCATCGAATTTCGCGGTGGTCATCGGCTACCAATACCGGTCGGCCGCGATCGTGAATGGTGATGCGGCTGCGGCAGATCCAGGCACCGTAGCGCTCGTCGACGACTTGCACGCACAACCCGGCACTCGCATCCCACACGTCTGGGTACATCGCGACGGGCAGCGTATCTCGACCCTCGACCTGCTCGCTCCCGGGTTCACCCTGCTCACCGGGGCGGACGGGGTGCGGTGGACCGCCGCGGCGACATCGTCGTCCGACACCTTGGGTGTGCCGATCACCGCCCATTACATCGACGACACCGTTGACCCCGATGGCGCCTGGGCGGCTGCCAGCGGACTCAAGCCCGACGGGGCGGTCTTGGTCCGCCCAGACGATTTCGTCGGCTGGCGTGCCGACAGTCTCCCCGCCGACCCGGACAAAGAACTGCGCCAAGCACTTTCGGCCATCCTTGCCCGGAGCTGACCGGCGCCGCCGTCCCTACCGCCAATCCATAGAGGCGCGCGGTGCAGGCGGGATAAACCACCGGAGCAGTTCCCGTGTAACCAACGTAGTGGAATACCACAGCTAGGTGACTTTCCCCAGCCACTGTCCGCTCCTGACGGTCGGCACGCTGTCGTCGGGCGCACCGAATTTGTTTGATACTGCAGAAGCAAACGACCAGCGTCGACAACCACGTCCCAGCATGCCAAGCGCGCTGCAAGCGAGTCGGCCGGCCCGTGTGCTAGCCCGCCGGCCCCAATACCCTGACACTCTTGATGGAGGTCGGTCGGCGGGCCTCACTGATGTCGCCCGCGGCAGATGTCCGGCACAGTGCCGTCCAGCGCATCAGCGCGCCCGGGTCGGGCCGCGCAGCCACCACGGCGGTCCACGCAGCGCCCAACGAGCCATGACGCCGTCGCGGTGATCGTCAGTTAGGGCAATGCTGAGGTGCTGCGGACCGCGTCGGTCAGCTGCGGCTGCCGTGTGGGCACGTTCCTGGGCGTCGGGATGACGCGGACTGCCTGGGCGCCAAATTGCTTGAACTCACTGATGGTCGGCACCCTGGTCGCAGGGTCGGCTCTGTTGTCCTCCGAGGCCTTCCACCCGTCAACGGGAGCCCGGCGGCGTCGGTGGATAGCAGGGTGATCTGTGGGCCAGGCATGGGTTTGGGCATTCAGGCTAGTCACAGCGTAGGGCACCAGGCTGGCTAGCTGAATCAGGTGCGATCCACACAATGTTGCGAAAACCCTTGGTGTCAACCGGGTTTGGCGACCAGCGGTCCCGCGGCTTAACGGCGAATACGCAGCCGGCGTTACGAAGGCCGCTTTGATCGCCCGCCGGCTCGATGATCCCCGCCGACACCAGCTGACGAAACATCTCGTCGCCACCGGTGGGCTCGTCGAACCGAGAACGGCGTAGACACAGCACGCCACCGTAGAGCTGAGCGCGTCGCCGCAGACCGTCAGCGAGCCGCGCGATGTCGTCCACGCTTGTTAACGAGGCTCGCCCGACACTCTGCTGAGCGCACCGGGCGCGATGCGGTCGTTGGTGGTCGTGACTTACGGCGCGCTCGGTCTCGTCGCAAGACGAGTGATCGATACCTTACTCATGAAGCCGTGGTGCAAGTGCGCGCGATGCGCACTGCGGTCGGCGGGCGAAAGCGTAGTGCGCGCGCTGGGTCAGTCCTGGGGGAATTGGATGACACCGCGGATGTTTCGACCCGCCCGCATATCGGCGATTGCCTCGTTAATCTGGTCGAGTCGGTAGCGACGAGTCACTAATTCGTCCAATTTCAATGCGCCGCTTTGATACATGGACAGCAACATAGGCATACTTGCACGCGGATTCATACCGCCGTACAGGACTCCTTTGAGTTGCTTGTGCGAATAAGTCATCTCGGCAAGCATCAACGGCACCGAGAGCTCCTCGATGGGCACGATGCCTGTCAGTACGCAAGTGCCGCCCTTGCGAGTCAACGCCATGGACACCGGTATGAGATCGGCGTGGACGACCCCGGCGGTTATGATGACCCGATCGGCCATAACGCCACGAGTGAGTTCCCGCACCAAATCCAACGATTCGACGGCCGAAGGGCACGTGTGTGTGGCGCCGAACGACGGCGCCATATCTCGTTTGGCTTCGACAGGGTCCACACCGACGACAACCTTTGCGCCGGCAGCTCTTGCGCCTTGCACCGCGTTCATCCCGACACCACCGGTACCGATCACGACGACTGTGTCACCCGGCGCGGTTTGGGCGCTTATGGTTGCCGACCCCCATCCGGTGGGCACACCGCACGACACGAGCGCAGCCGCGTCAAACGGAATAGATTCGTCGATTTTGATCACGGAACGCGCGGAGGCCACAACGTACTCGGCAAAGGTACCGACCTGCATCATGGCCATCAAGTCTTCACCGTCAAAGTGTCGCCGGGTAGTGCCGTCTGTCGTCATGGCTTTGTCGTTGATACGGGCTCCAACGTCGCACAGATAGCTCTGACCGCTTACACACCAGCTGCAGTTGCCACAAGCTGGCAGAAAGGAAATCCCAACGTGGTCACCGCTTTTCAGTCCGGTTACCCCCGTTCCGACCTCTGTGATTATCCCGGCACCTTCGTGCCCACCCAGCAGCGGGAACAAATCTGGGACCAAGGCTCCGCCCGCGCGCATCAATTCGGCAAGATCGGCGCTGGGCACGGTATCACCGGTAGCGAAGTGGTCATCGGAATGACAGATGCCGGCAGAGACCATCTTCACCAGGACCTCCCCCGCTCCGGGGGGATCGAGATCGATGTCGTGGACCCCCCACTCGTGGCCGACTCCCCGAAGTATTGCGGCCTGACACTTCACCGTGTTCCCCTTCGCCTATAACTGCCTTTCGTCAACACGAAGGCCTGGTGCCTGGTACCGGTGGACGCAGCGGGCCACACTGAAGGCCACTGGCCCATGCACTGACGCCCTCCGACCGAAGCTCGGTTGCAGCGTTGTTCAGGCATTCTTCGGCTACGTCGGACAGAACGACGGGCACGCCGTGATGTCCGAACTCGCGTGCCATCCCCACCCTGGCCCCCGACGCGCCGGCGGCAACTGTGACCTTCGATTCAAGGGTGTCCACGACGATTACGCCGCCCTGGTAGAGCAACACCGACTGCCGAAGAACGGGATCCGACGTTCGATCTGGGGCAGCGCTGCGCACTTGAGTTACCTTACATATCGCAAGGTAATACTGTGGGAGGATGCGGACGTGAATATGGCGGGCACGCCGCCATCAGTCTGCGAAACGCCCTAGAGCGCTGAGGGCCTGGGGACTGCGACGACAGGCGCGCCATCGCCAGCCGGGCTGCAGTTCAGTTTCCGATGGCGACATGCCGTTTGGGCCGGTGAGTTTCGACCCGCTTGTGTGCCAACGGAATGGGTGGATGCGTTCATCTGGTCGTGGTGGGCTCGGGTTCAGTGTTAATGACATCGAGCTGCGGAGCGGACGTTGGTGGCGTTCGGGCGGCCGCGTGCGGGAGGTCGCCGGCGAGGACATCCACCGAGTCGGTAGAGAGTTGGCCGCCGGGGCCGGGGCGGCATCGACGCAGCGCGAACATGTCCCAACTTGACCGGCGGTTTCGATGCTCACCACCAGCGCCGTCGCGGGGCTGTGCCTTTTTACGAGGTTACTTGGCGGGAATGGTGGGTGAGCTGGGCCAGCCGCTGGACGTCGTCGCGGCTGTTGCCACTGACCAGCATCATGGTGACGCCGGCGGCTTCCCATTTCGCGATCTGCTCGCCGACGTAGCTGAGGTCGCCGACGATGGCGGTGTCCTCGACGAGTTCGTCCGGGATGATCTTTGCGGCTTCGTCTTTGCGGTCCCCGCGGAACAATTTGGTGATGTCGTCGACTACCTGGGCGTAGCCCATGCGCCGATACAGGTTGGCGTGGAAGTTGGTGTCTTGCGCGCCCATGCCGCCCAGGTACAGCGCCAGGTAGGGTTTCATCAATTCGAAGGTCGCCGCTCGGTCGTCGGTGATGACGACCGGGGCGGTGGCGCAGATTTCGAAGTCGGCTCGGCCGCGCCGAGCGGTGGGGCGGGCAAAGCCCTCATCGAGCCATTCGTTGTACATCGGCGCGAGCCGCGGACTGTAAAAGATCGGCAGCCAGCCGTCGCCAATTTCTGCGGCCAGCGCGACGTTGTGGGGGCCCTCAGCGCCCAGCATGATCGGGATATCGGCACGCAGCGGATGCACGATGGGCTTGAGTGCCTTGCCCAACCCTGTAGTGTCGGCGCCGGTGCGCGGCAGCGGATAGTGTGGGCCGGCACTGCTCACCGGGGCCTGGCGGGCCCACACCTGCCGAAGGATGTCGATGTATTCGCGGGTTCGGGCCAGTGGCCTGGGAAAGGTCGCGCCGTACCAGCCTTCGACGACTTGAGGGCCGGAGACCCCTAGCCCGAGGATATGGCGGCCCCCCGAGAGGTGATCGAGGGTTAACGCGGCCATGGCGCACGCGGTTGGGGTGCGCGCCGACAGCTGCACCACGGAGGTGCCCAGCCGCACGCGGCTGGTCTCGCGGCCCCACCAGGCCAGCGGCGTGTAGGCGTCTGATCCCCACGCCTCGGCGGTAAAGACGGCATCAAAGCCGGTCTCCTCGGCGGCCGCGACGAGTTCGGCATGGTTGCTCGGCGGATGGGCGCTCCAGTATCCGAGTTGAAGTCCCAGCTTCATTGCTGTCCCTCTCTGAAAGTGGTTGCACCCATGGTTCCGAATCGCTGGGCAGAAGCCGGGCTGCGCGAGACGGTCTGCTGACATGTTGTCCACCTTGCCCGGGACTCAACACAGCTTACTTTACATGATGTAAGGTAACTCACGACAAGGGCGTGATGTGGCGGTGGCCACTGGAGCGCAACGGGCAGTCACAGGAGTTCTAGCATGACGACAGATCAAGGGATGATCTCGTTTGGTGCAGGTTTCGATTTCACTGATCCCGACTTGCGGTTGCGGGGGTTGCCGCTGCAGGAGTTCGCGACTCTGCGCCGCACGGCTCCGGTGTGGTGGAACGAGCAGGATCCTGATAAGGCCGGCGGGTTTCGCGACGGCGGCTACTGGGTGATCTCTAAACACCGTCATATCCGAGAGATCTCGCGCGATCCGCAGCTGTGGTCGTCGAACATCAACGGCTGTGTCATGCGCTACGTGAACGACGTCTCGCCCGAGGAGATCGAAGCCGCCAAGGCGCTGATGCACAACTCGGATCCACCGGTGCACACGCGGCTACGCAAGCTGATCTCGCGGATGTTTACCCCGCGCAATGTTGCCGCGCTCAAAGAGGGCCTGACCGCCGCCGCGCATCGGATCGTTTCGGCCGCCGCGCAATCAGGTGAGGGCGACTTTGTTAAGGACGTCGCCTACCGGCTGCCGATGAAAGCAATCGCCGATCTGGTGGGCTTCCCCGAGGAAGATCGCGACAAGGTCTTCCACTGGGCCAACGCCATGATGCTCGCGGAGGATCCCGAGCAGGGTGAGGATGCCCGCGCGGCCCTGGTGGAGTTGATGGGCTACTCCTATGTGCTGGCCGAGCAGCGCAGGAAAAACCCCGCCGATGACATCATCACCCGGCTGGTCACCGCCGGGGAGGATGGTGACCAGCTCAGTGAACTTGAATTTGGCTACTTCATCGTGCTACTGGCCACAGCGGGCAACGAGACGACCGCCAATGCGACCGCACTCGGAATGGAGGCGCTGCTGCGCCACCCCGAGCAGTGGGAGCTGTATAAACGCACCCGCGCCGTGACGGCCGCCGACGAAATCATCAGGTGGTCCAGCCCCGTTAACGTCTTCCAACGCACCGCCACCCGTGACACCGAGATCGCCGGTGTGACGATCCGGCGCGGCGAGCGTGTGGGGCTTTTCTACGGCTCAGCCAACTACGACGAGGAGGTGTTCGAGGATCCGTTCACGCTCAACATCGAGCGAAACCCCAACCCGCACCTCGGTTTCGGCGGTACCGGGCCGCACTACTGTATCGGCGCGAATCTGGCGCGTATGGAACTCGATATCATCCTCAACGCCATCGCCGACCACATCCCGGATCTGTGCATGATCGATGAACCCACCCGCGCCAGAGCCGCGTTGACCAACGGGCTCTCGCGGATGCCGGTCAGGTACAACGCTTCCTAGCTGGCATGCGAAGTTGTTGATCGCGGCTGGTTTGCAACGGATGCCAATCGGCTGCCAGCTGATTACCTCGCCCCGGATCTGGCGCAGGGTGATCACCGCTTCCCGGTCTGCGGCCGGTGCTGCGCGCAACGTTGCCCTGCCGACAAGACGATCGATGAGAGCAGCGTTGCCTAGAACGTCTCTTGTTACGGTGTCGAACGCCCGCACCGCCACAACGAAGTCGACTACTTCCGGGCTCACCATGGTCGCTGGGCGCAGACGCGAAGGCATGGTGTGCAAGGCGGTTACTTGAGCATCACCACCGAGCGCAGGACCTGCCCACCGTGCATCTTGTGGAATGCCTCTTCGACGTCATCAAGGCTGATGCGCTCGCTAACGAATTGCTGCAGAGGTAACCGGCCCTGGAGGTAGAGGTCGATCAGGGTCGGAAAGTCACGCTCGGGCAGGCAGTCGCCATACCACGACGACTTTAGTGAGCCGCCGCGGGAGAAGAAGTCGATCAGCGGCACGTCGATCCGCATCTCGGGCGTCGGAACACCCACCAGGACAACGGTTCCCGCGAGGTCACGGGCGTAAAATGCCTGCTTCCACGTCTCGGGCCGACCGACGGCGTCGATCACCACGTCCGCTCCGAAACCGTCGGTCAGCTCTTGGATCGTCTCCACAGGGTCATGTTCCCGGGCGTTGATCGTGTGGGTGGCCCCGAACTCGCGGGCCCACTGCAGCTTCGTGCTGTCGGTATCGATGGCGATGATGCGCCGCGCCCCGACCAGTCGCGCACCGGCGATCGCAGCGTCGCCGACACCGCCGCATCCGATGACGGCCACAGTGTCGTCGCGCGTCACACCGCCGGTGTTGATCGCTGCGCCGATCCCGGCCATCACGCCGCAGCCCAAGAGTCCTGCCACGGCGGGATCAGCACCGGCATCGACCTTGGTGCACTGGCCTTCGTGCACGAGCGTTTTTTCTGCGAAGGCGCCGATGCCCAACGCCGGGGTGAGCGGGGTTCCATCAGTTAATGTCATGGGCTGGTTAGCGTTGAAGGTGTCGAAGCAGTACTGCGGTCGTCCCCTTTTGCATGCCCGGCACTTCCCACACACGGCGCGCCAGTTGAGAATCACGAAGTCGCCCGGGGCCACGGCGGTGACGCCTTCGCCGATGGTCTCGACGGTGCCCGCGGCTTCGTGCCCTAACAGGAACGGAAAGTCATCGTTGATGCCGCCGTCGCGGTAGGTCAAATCGGTATGACACACCCCGCAGGCGACGACGCCCACGACCACTTCACCTGGGCCCGGATCGGGGATCACGACCTCGGTAACCTCCACGGGCTGTCCTTTCTTGCTGGCAATTACGCCGCGCACTATCTGGCTCATAACCTGGCCTTTCGCTTCTCGTTGGGACGCCTGCTGACGATCGGCCCAAATAGCTGTCGTCTTACGCTGTTCAACCCCTGTCCGCGGCGCCTGCCGTTTGAACGCATAGAACCTGATCTGGCTGCACCGCGGCCCTCGCGGTCGCACCCGCCGACGCGACGTCGAGCCCTCGCGGACGTAGCGGGCACCGGAGATTTGGCGGAATTCGGGATGTCGTCATTGCACCGCTGCCAGAACTCCCGCGGGCCCCAAGGCGGGTGCGGACTGCTCGATGAATCTTCTGGACAGGTGTCTATCAGCAAGGGCTTAATCTTGCCCTCTGCGGCGACGAACGACAAATTGTCATCCCCCAAACGTTGAGCAGGCACCGGATGCGCACCGCGCGTGCCCGCATTCGCCCTTGCGCTTGCCGTGAGTGCATCAAGCGCATGCTCGGTAGACTCGCCTGCCGCGGGGCCCGTCATACCGCCCTGTGCCAGAAGTATTTTCGTAACCAGAGTCTGGGTGATGCGACGAGTGAGCAGCGTGGTCATACCCTGTGTCGGCACGGCCCGGTGATCAAGGCGGAGTCCCTTGCCTAGCGCTCACCGTGAGGGCGCCTGACGGGCGATGTCTACCCGTTCGTATCCTGGACTGGTGTCCAGGAGCTTCTCCCATCATGCTCATGCTCGGCGGTCATGCCGTGCAACCTGGTCCGGGGGTTGGTGAGGGCCATGCACTTCAGCCTTGTGCTGTTCACCAGCGATCGCGGCATCACCCCGGCCAAGGCTGCCAAGCTGGCCGAAGACCATGGGTTTCGCACCTTCTACGTGCCCGAACACACCCATATTCCGGTCAAGCGGGGCGCTGCCCATCCGACCACCGGTGACGCATCATTGCCCGACGACCGCTACCTGCGCACGCTGGATCCGTGGGTGAGCCTGGGTGCTGCAGCCGCAGTGACATCGCGGGTGGGCTTGTCAACGGCTGTGGCATTGCCCGTGGAGCACGACCCCATCACGTTGGCAAAGTCGATCGCGACGCTGGATCATCTCTCCGGTGGCCGGGTCAGTCTGGGCGTCGGATTTGGTTGGAACACCGACGAACTTGCCGACCATAGTGTGCCGCCGGGGCGGCGGCGCACGATACTGCGGGAATATCTGGAAGCCATGCGGTCGCTGTGGACTCAGGAAGAAGCGTCTTACGAGGGCGAGTTCGTCAAATTCGGGCCGAGTTGGGCCTGGCCGAAGCCGGCACAACCGCACATCCCGGTGCTTGTTGGCGCTGGCGGCACGGAAAAGAACTTCAAGTGGATCGCCCGCAACGCCGACGGTTGGATCACCACCCCGCGCGACGTCTCAATCGATGAGCCCGTCAAGCTATTCCAGGATGTTTGGGCGGCGGAGCGACGCGATGGGCCGCCGCAGATCGTCGCTCTAGACTTCAAACCCGACGCCGACAAGCTGGCGCGTTGGTCGGAACTGGGCGTGACCGAGGTCTTGTTCGCACTTCCCGACCGCACCGAAGACGACGTGGCTGCCTACGTTGAGCACCTCGCCGCCAAGCTGGCGGCGCTGCACGTCTCCTAGCCTGGGCATCGAGGGCCGGGTTGCCGGATGGTCAGCTGGGTTGGCGACTTTGTCAAGTTGACTATCATGGTCGCTCCCAATCCCCTTCGCCCGCAGCGAGATCGGAGTTCCAGACTTCACTACGACCGGATTAGCTGACTGGTTGGGGTATGCCGAGCGGATTTGCTTGAGTCGGGTTGATGCAGATCGTCGCCGGCGGGGCCGCTGCGTCCTTACGCTCTATGGCGGCCTTTCGAAATCGTGGTCACATGGGATCCTGCGTCAAGCTGTCGGCGGAGTCGGTTCGATTTGCCGGCTGCACAAACAAGGTGCTCTACCGCCGTCGGACCTCGGCGGCCGTACCTGCCCTCAGCGACTCGTCGGCAAGCGCTTGGATGTAACCGGTCAAAACCGTGCGGGCCTCCTGCAGATGCTTGCTCAGCGAGGCTCCAGGAGGTATCGGTGAGGCGAGCAGCGCAAGAGTGATCGTATGGTAGGTGTGTGCTGCCACGCGTCGGCGCGACTTGCTCAGCCGCGGTGCGTAATTGACGATGAACCTCTCGACGTGGGCCATCCACATCTGTTCGACCGCTGGCCCCACTAACATCGCTGCCATGATGGCGCGTGCGCCAGGAATTTCATCGAGCAGCCGCTGCAGGTTAGCGATGAACTCGGCGATCACCACATCGCTGCTGCGGCGGAGACTGTCCGCCGAAAACAGGTCCGCGAACATTTCGGTGCTGCGTTGCTCGCACCGCTGCGCCAGTGTCGTGACAAGAGATTGCTTCTCACCAAAGAACCGGTAAACCGCGCCGATCGACGAACCGGCTCGTTCGGCGATCGCCTCCATGGTCGCCGCTTCCAGACCCACCTCATCGAAGGTGTAGCCGGCCGCCACCAGGATGCGCTCGATCGTTGCGCGGCTACGGGCTTGCACCGCGGGGCGCCGTACGCCCGTACGCACGTCGCTCATAAAGTTCTTTTCCTCACGATGTAGCACGGCTGTCGTCTCTCCCCGATCTGTGAGGGCACCCTCAGATCGGGGAGAGTTCGGCTCACGTGCAGAACTGTAGCCCGAGGTGCGCGGTCGCGAGGTTTCATGACCGAACGCCGCCACGCTGCCAGCCGATCACATCGGCGTTCAGCATCCACGACCCGCCTACCTCCCGATATATCCAATGCAGCACTGCCATTACTACGAGGCTAAAGGCCCGTGTCCGCCGCAGCTGCCCCTGTAGCGCACGGCACGACACGACTCTCGCAGGATCTTTGAAAGCGCTGATACTGAGGATATTCTCGTGTCCTGATCAGCTGTGGCTCGTTGCCGTCAAAGCAGCGCGATCGGGGCGGCTACCGCCCGGCTCCGGGCTGGCTAGGTTGGCCTACACCGGTGTCCCCCAGTTGAGATCAGGACTGCATGCAATGCTCGCACGGTAATGCCCATCCGCCGTGCATTGGAATGGGACGATCTTCCGATTGTGGTTCCCAAACACCTAACACGAGGATAGCCTCGCGTACTGTAGGCATCGGATTGAACGGATCAGTGGCCCAGGAGACGGCATGCGCTTTGGATCATTTATCGCTCCCCTGCACCCGGCGGGGCAAGACCCGACCTACGCGTTAGAACGTGACCTTGACTTGATCGTGGAGTTGGACCGGCTTGGATTCGACGAGGTGTGGGTGGGTGAGCACCATTCGGGTGGCTTCGAAATCATTCCTTGCCCGGAGTTGGTGCTTGCGGTGGCGGCCGAACGCACTCGCCACATCAGGTTGGGCACTGGCGTTGTCTCCTTGCCGTATCACCACCCGCTGACGGTGGCGCACCGCATCGCCCTGCTCGATCATCTCACCAGGGGGCGAGTCATGTTCGGTTGCGGTCCCGGACAACTTGCCTCCGATGCCCGGATGCTGGGGATACCGACCGACGAGTTGAGGCCAAGGATGGTGGAGGCACTCGACGTCGTGGTGCGCCTGTTGAACGGTGAGACGGTGTCGCATGCGAGTTGGTTCACACTCGATGAGGCGCGCCTGCATCTGACGCCGTTCAGCGGCCAAGGCCTGGAACTCGCTGTCACAGGGACTATTTCAGTCACCGGTCCTCGAACGGCCGGTTCCTATGGAGCTGGGCTGTTATCTTTGGCGGCGACCACACCGGCGGGCTTTGGGCTGCTGCGCGCTCACTGGGACGAATATGAGGCGGCAGCCCAAGCTCACGGTCATGTCGCTGACCGCGCGGTCTGGCGCTGCGTTGGTCCTGTCCACCTCGCCGACACGCGCGAGCAGGCCCGCCGTGACATCGAACATGGCATCGTGGCGTTCGCTCGGTATTTCCACCATGTCATCCCGGGCGGAATGTTTTCTGGCACAACCGTCGAGGAGATCCTGCGGTCTAACGATGAGCAGCGCATCGCGATCATCGGGACCCCCGATGACGCCATCGAACGTCTTCAGGAACTCGACGAGCAGTCCGGCGGGTTCGGCACTTTTTTGATGATGGGCCACGAATGGGCGAATCCAGCGGCGACAAAGCGCAGCCTCGAACTGTTTGCCCAGTACGTGATGCCCCGCTTCAACGGCCGTGCCGACGCCGCGGTGCGCTCATGGGCGTGGGTGGACGCCGGCGCTGAGAATCTGGCTGCCGACAACATGGCAGCAATCATGAAAGCGGGCATGCCTGCGTTCGGCGCGTCGCTGGCGGCCGGTCTCTGACCATGACCGTGTCCTGCGATATCGTGCGCCGCCACTACGACATTCTCAATCGCGCTGCTTGGGACGAGTGGTCGCTGCTCCTGGAAGAGGATTTTTTGGTGCACCATGCCAGTGGCGCCGAAGTGCGCGGCCGAGCTGACTACATCGAGGGCGTCAAGCTCTACCGAGCGTCGTTTCCTGACCTGGTCGTCGACGTGCACCGGGTCATTGCACAAGACTGTCTTCTTGCCGCGGACTTCGTCAGCCGCGCCACATTTTCTGCTGACTTCCTTGGCATATCCGCCAACGGGATTCGCTGGCAGCTGGCGGGCATGGGGTTCTACCGCGTCGAGCACAATCGACTTGCCGAAGCGTGGTTCGTTGAGGACGTCACGGGATGGCTTAACACGCTGAGTCAACCGTCGGTCGCGGCCAGCAGCAGCGCCCCGCGGCTGATGGAAAACACTCGGGAAAACACTCGGGTTCGATCATGATCCATCTCGAGGTCGCTTTAGGCGCGGAGCTGCCGCCTGTCGAATTCAGTTGGGCCAGCAGCGATGTGCAGCTGTACAACCTCGCATTGGGCGCAGGCACTGACCCCACCGATCCCGGCGAGCTGAGCTACGTCTGTGATGACACCCCACAGGTGCTTCCCAGCTTCGGCTGCGTGGCGGCGCGGTTTCACGCCACCGAGCCGCCCAACGTGAGCTTTCCAGGTATCGACATCGCGCTGGCCAACGTGCTGCACGCCGGCGAGCAGGTACGAGTGCTTGCCCCGCTGCCCGCTGCGGGCCGCGGGCGCGCGATCACCCGGGTCGCGGACATCTGGGACAAAGAATCGGCGGCAGTCATCGTGCACGAAACGACGGTGACCGATCCCGCCGGCGTCCCGTTGTGGGTCGAACGGCAATCCCTTTTCGCCCGCGGGGAAGGCGGATTCGGCGGACAGCGCGGACCATCCACAACTGTCAACGCGCCGGATCGCAGACCCGACTACACCGTGCGCGTACCGACCCTGCCCCAGCAGGCCTTGCTCTACCGGCTCTGTGGTGACCGCAATCCCATGCACAGCGACACCGACTTCGCCGCTCTTGCCGGCTTTCCCGCCCCGATCTTGCACGGCCTATGCACCTACGGCATGACCTGCAAAGCCATCGCGGATACGGTACTCGGTTCGCGGGTAAGCCGAATACGTTCCTACGGTGCACGATTCGCCGGAGTGGTGTTTCCCGGCGAAACGTTGTGCGTCGACATCTGGACCGAGGACGACCAGATCATCGCCACGGTCACCGCCCCTGACCGGCAAAATGCCCCCGTGTTGTCGAGTGTGCAGATGCGCATCGTCTGACACAGATCCTGCTGCGGCGACACCCCGGAGACCGCCGCCGCATCCCACTAGCCAAAGAAACCGGAGGTCTGCCCCCGTGGCCCAACACCCCAACCGCCAGGTGGTGCTGCGCCGACGTCCGACTGGGCTGCTGCAGCCCGGTGATACCGAACTGGCGAGTCATCCCGCGCCCCAACCCGTCGACGGCGAGGCGCTAGTGCGAACCACCTACGTCGGCGTCGACGCCGCCGTCCGCACCTGGCTCGACGACCGCCCAGGATATCTGCCACCGGTGCAGCCAGGCGAAGTCGTTCGCGCTGCCGGAGTCGGCGAGGTTGTCGAATCCCGCTGTGCCGCCTACCAGGTCGGCGACGTCGTCGCCACGTTGTGCGGCTTCCAGGAGTACGTGCTCATCCGCGACGACCTCTTCACCACACCCGTGCCCAGGGGCGCTGATCAGTTGTCGATGATCTCGGTGTACTGCGGGACTGGGGCCACGGCCTATTTCGGGATGATGGATATCGGCAAGCCCCAACCCGGCCAAACCGTTGTGGTTTCTGCCGCCGCGGGCGCCACCGGCTCGCTGGCGGGCCAAATCGCCAAGGTCGCTGGCGCCCGCGTAATCGGTATCGCGGGCGGCCCACCGAAATGCCGAGCAGTGATCGAGGACTTCGGGTTCGACGGGTGTATCGACTATCGGGCAGGCGAGCTCGGAAATGCTCTGAAACAACACTGTCCGCGTGGTGTCGACGTGTACTTCGATAACGTCGGCGGCCCGATCCTCGACGCGGTGCTCGGCCGGCTCGCCCCACACGCCCGGGTCGTGCTGTGCGGCGTGATTTCCAGCTACCTGTCCGGACACCACCCGGGTCCGGCCAACTACGTCAATCTGCTTTCCAAAACCGCGCTCATGCAGGGATTTAACACCCTAGATAAGTGGGATCGATTCGATGAGGCGTTCGCTGCCCTCAAGCGATGGGAGCAACAAGGACAGCTCGTGCACCGCGAGCACGTCTTCTCTGGCATTGAGTCCTGCGTCGATGCCCTCAATGGGATGTTAACCGGGGCCAACATCGGCAAGGCGGTCGTCAAGATCGCCGAACCGACACCATCTCCACAGCCCACCGCGGCTTCCCGCGGCGCGGCACTGGGCGGCTGCCCCAGCAGTGGAGACACGTGATAACGATGCACGTAGACGGCGGCTTCTAGTTGAGCCGAGAAGCGATCCGTTTGATGAAGTCGCAGCACGATGGGCGATGCGTTTTCATCGGCTCGGCCGCAGGGCTTTCGGGCGTCTGGCCACGATTCCCGCATCGATCCTTGAGGAGGTCGGCCAGCTCGCCCAACGGATTTTGATCAGCCCGACCCGACCGCTGATGCCTACTGACTCACCTCACCACCACAGCGCTGGACCAAACCGACCTCAGCACTGTCCTGGCCGGCCGTCATCACAAAGACCTCGGAAAGAAGACGATGACCCGAATACAAACCATCCAGCAGCTCCTGCTGGCCCGCATGAACGACGAAACAACGGCATTGAAATACGCTGACCGACAATGGACATGGAGCCAACACCTGCACGAGGCGGTCCGGCACGCCACCGGATTGCTCGCGCTGGCCGACCACAGGCGCCCACTGCACATCGGTGCCCTGCTGGGAAACACACCGGACATGTTGAACCAGATCGCCGCGGCCGGCTTCGGCGGCTATGTCCTGTGCGGACTGAACACCACCCGGCGCGGGGAGGCGCTGGCCGCCGACATCAGCCGCTCTGACTGCCAGATCGTTGTCACCGACGCCGAGCACCGACCGCTGCTCGAGGGCTTGACGCTCGGTGACACCCGTGTCCTGGACACTTCCACGCACGAGTGGTCCGAAATCATCAGCGATCAGGGCACGTTCACTCCCTACAAGACGTCCGACCAAACCGACCCATTCATGATGATCTTTACCTCCGGCACCAGTGGCAATCCGAAAGCTGTCCGCGTTTCACACATGATGGTGCTGATGTCGGGTCAGGCGCTCGTCGAGCGATTCGGCTTGACCGGTAACGACACCTGTTATCTGTCGATGCCGCTGTTCCACTCCAACGCCGTAGTTGCCGGCTGGGCCCCGGCGCTGGTCTCCGGCGCATCGATGGCGCCGGCGAAGTTCTCGGCATCAAAGTTTCTCCACGATATTCGTCACTACAACGCGACCTACATGAACTATGTCGGCAAGCCACTGGCCTATATCCTGGACACCCCCCAACGAGCCGACGACGCAGACAACCCGCTCCGTACGGCCTTTGGCAACGAGGCCAACGAAAAAGACATCGATGAATTCAGTCGCCGATTCGCTGTCACGGTGGAAGACGCGTTCGGATCCACCGAAAACGCCGTCATCGTCGTGCGCGAGCCAGGAACGCCACCTGGGTCGATCGGCAAAGGCTTCCCCGGCGTGGCCATCTACCACAGCGAGTCACTCACCGAATGCGCAGTCGCGCGCTTCGATTCACACGGACTCCTTCTCAACCCCAACGACGCAATCGGAGAACTTGTCAACACCACCGGCACTGGATATTTCACCGGTTATTACAACGACCCCGGCGCCGAGGCCGACCGAATGCGGCACGGCATGTACTGGTCGGGTGATCTGGCCTACCGTGACCCTGACGGCTGGATCTACCTGGCTGGACGCACCATCGACTGGATGCGAGTGGACGGAGAAAACCTCGCCGCAGCGCCAATTGAGCGAATCATCCTGCGCTACACGGCGATAAGCCGCGTCGCGGTATACGCCGTCCCCGACGGTCGAGTCGGCGACCAGATCATGGCGACCGTGGTCCTCCACGATGGCACGACCCTGTCACCGGACGAATTCAGCGACTTCTTGGCCGCTCAACCGGACCTGTCGCCCAAGGCGTGGCCGCGCTACATCCAGATAGCAACCGAATTGCCCACCACAGCGACACACAAAGTGCTCAAACGACAATTGATCACTGCCGGCCCCACCGCGGGCAAAGGCGACCTGTGGATACGCCAACCTCGAGGCACCAGGTACATGCGAAGACAAAGAGATCGCGACGAGTGACTTTTGGGGCTGGCATCTGTATTCGCCTTCAGGAATCAGCCGCAAGTTAGGAGAGAACGCGTGTGGTGCCGCGATCGTGTTGAACTCCTCGTCACAAATGTCGACTCCGGCCGTCAAGCCCCCAGCCGCTGCGTGGCAGTTCACCTTCGAGGCTTTTGAGCCAGCGGTGATACGTCGCCCCAGGAGCTCAGCTCGCGACAGACCGCAGCGCAACCCATACCGCCAGCCGGGCAGATCTGCCGAAATCAACTTCTACACAGTCGCTACGGGCTACGCAGCTTCCTCGTCACCATGATCATGTTGATCCTTACCGCCCCATCGTGAGCCGCACGAACTCTCATCCGCGTGGCTCAATCAACCGGGGTGAGGCGATTGTAGCCCCGCGCCACAACACCATTCGAACTGATCGTGGCATCACGCCCGAACCATCGTGTTGCGGTATCCATCCCCGCGCATGTCAGTCTGACACCACCGTCGCAGACCTGCATCCACCGCGGCACCGCCAGGCAGCGAGCAAACGAAAACCATTGACAGCAGTGCTGTCATATCAGCCGTAGATGCCGGTGACGGCAAATCCTTGCGGCAAAGCGCGTTTGCTGCATGTTGCTGGTGCCGCGAGAGCGGACAATTTGCGGCCACCAGAACCCAGCGCCCGAGCAGTGTGCGAACTATCAGCGTGTCGAGCAGTAATCCCACACAGACAGTGGACCCGGATTGACCGATGGCTCGCATGTCGCTGCCGACCATCGAAGGCCATGGTGAAGGCCAATACCAGACCGGCGGCTGTGACCACGCCCCCGATATGACCGCGCTTCTTGCGATGACGCGACACAAATCAAGACTGCGACCCCGAGGATGAAAGCGCCTAACCGAATCATGAGAAATCGGTGCATGTTCACCAACAGGGCGTGCCGTCAAAGAGCTGTCTCCGTCGACAACCCTCCGCACGCAGCGTCATAGCCTAAACTATGAAACAGTATGTCGTCTGCTGGCTAGACAGATGAACGCTGCCGCACGCGAGCACCATCAATTGCGCCAGATTGAGGCCACACTATTTCACTACTTCGGGACGTCCTTCCGGCGCGCTGAAGCCCGCGGTGGTCAAGGCATTTGGGAAGGGGTCGATATGAGTCAGTTGCCTCGGATGCATCATATCGTCTACGCGGTCGCCGCGGAGCGCCTCGATTCGGCCACGGCGTTCTTTTCCGATCTCGGATTCACCTTCGGCACTTTCGAATTGGAGGAGCTGGGTTTACAGGTGACGCTGGATTGGACGGGCGGTGTGGAATTGGTCAGCCCGCTGGATAGCGATGCGGGACGCTCTAGTGCGGTGGCCGAATTCCTCACCAACCATGGTGACGGTGTCTTCTCAGTTGCGGTCCGCGTCGGCGACATGGCCGCCGCCGAGCAGGTGGCCGCCTGGTACGGCGCGGTCACCCGCTTCCGGCAGCACCGCGACGGTGACGGTTTCGAGCTCGACGAATCCGAGATGACGATACTGGGGCTGCCGCTGACGTTGTTGGCGACCGACTTACCGTGAAATAGCGGTCACCACATGGTGCCGTGCAGGTGATCGGCCGGGCGTAGATCATGTGCGGCCAGGATTCCCGCCGGTGCCCGGCAGGCCACATCGATGGCGTTGACCGCCCGCGCCGCCGTGGCGATGACACCGCCCTGGTTGTGATCTATGCCAAGCCCAACGTGGGTATTGATCTCGACGCCCGGGTCCCCATCGACGACGACTCGATGCACCCCGGGCCGCCGTTCGGGCGGGTAGGGCCAATCCGGCGCCGCGGCGTCGGTGAGGCGGTTGATGTGCTCCATGGTGATTACGATCTTTCCACGGGTAATGCCTTCGACGCCGAATCGCACAGCCGCGACCCGACCGCTATCGACTGCCATCATCGTGCAGTCGATAGGTCGTGGGGTGACCCACTTCTCGTGCCGCTCCCGCACTTCGTCGAGTTCGATACCCAGGTTGTCGGCAAGGGTACGCACCTGTCCACCCCACAGGGAGGTCAGCACACCCGGCGCGAACATGATCGGCGTGTGGTCGGGCGCAGTACCGAAACCGAAACTGGCACCGGTGAATTCGGCGTCGTCGTAGCTGCCGTAGTCGAAGATCTCCTGCACGGTCACCGTCGAGGCCCGCGTGGACAGGCTCAGTGCCGCATGCACGAGCGTATCTCCAGAGAAGCCGGGGTCGATGCCGTTGATGTAAAGAGTGGAGTCGCCGCTCCTGCACGCCTGTTCCAGAGGATCGCGCAACCAGGCGTCGGCATACTGCGGGGCGACCATCCACACCAGCGACGTGCCAACAACATTGACACCCGAACGCAGGAATCGGGCAAGCTCATTGACCGCTTCTTTGGGACGTGTTTCTGCTTGTGACGTGTAGACGACGCAGTCGGCACCGAGCTCCAGTAGCGCGTCGAGATCGTCCGTGGCTATCACACCGGTCGGGTCGCTCAGCCCGCACAGGTCGGCGGCGTCGCGACCGATCTTGTCGGCCCCGTGGGCGTGCAATCCGACCAGCTCGAGATCCGGCCTACCGATCAGCGCACGCAGGGCATGCTCGCCGACATTACCCGTGGAAAACTGAATCACTTTGCGCTGCATCGGAACTATCCCTTACGAGAGATCCGTGATGGTCTTCAGACCAGCTTCGTAGAGCACACCGGGCATCATGCCGCCGTCGATCTCGATCGTGGTGCCGTTGATGTAGTCGGCACCGCCGCCAGCGAGGAACACACACGCACGCCCGACCTCCTGTGGTTCACCCCCACGGCCCAGCGGGATCTTCGCGAAGTACTCAGTGCCGGCGGGGTCGTCCTTGGGCAGCACGAACGCTCGGAAATTGTCAGTGATGTGCGGGCCCAGGGCGAGTGCATTCACCCGGGCATGCGGACCCCACTCCTCGGCCAGCGACCGGGTCATCTGGTTGAGTCCAGACTTGGCGGCGCCATACGACACCAGTGTCGGCGAGCCGGCCGGGTGTGACGCGCCGCTGGAGATGTTGATGATGCAGCCAGTCCCGTCGTGTAGCCGCATCTGACGGTAGACGCGGATGGCAAACCACAGCGGGCTGATCAGGTTCATCTAGACGGCAAACGCATGGAACAGTACGCTGCGCTCGTAGTCGTCGTCACTGCGCGGTGTCCCCTGGATCTTTTGTACCAGTTCGGGGATGTCTTCGGCATGCGGCGCCGGAACCGTGCCGCCGGCGTTGTTGACCAGGATGTCGATGCGACCGTGGGTGTCGACCACCTGTTGTACGAACGCGTTGATTGCGTGGTAATCCCCTTGGTCACATACCAGTTGGGCCGACCGCTGCGCCCAGTCTGGGTGTCCGTCGAGCCCCGGAATGGCGTCGAGGGGCTTGCGGGCGCAGCCGATGACGGTGGCCCCGGCATCCAGCAACTCGTGCGCGATACCGACGCCGATACCGCGGCTGGTGCCGGTGACGATCGCAATCTTGCCGTCCAGCGAACCCATTGGCGTGTGTCCTCTCTTTCGCCCAGTAGGCAACTAGAAGGCAGGGATTCCGTCGCGGTGGGGCCGCATTCCCCCCACCGCCGGCGTCAAAGGCAGGTGCAGGGCATCGACGATTCCCGGCTCGGCCTCGCAGACCCACGGGATCGCGTTGAGCGCCCGCATCCCGGTGGCCAGCAACCCCTGGTCGTTGGTGTTCTCCTCGGGGCGGTAACCGACCTGGAATTCGGCGTCGAAGCTCGGCTCGCCGTCGATGATGACCCGCCAGATCCCGTCGGTGCCGCCATCACGTCCCTTGGGCCAGTCCGGCGCGAAGTCGTCGGCCATCCTGTCGATGTGCTCGATCGTGATGGCCTCGACGCCGTCGACCACCCCGATACAGCGCGTCCACACTGCGCCGACGGTGCCCTCCTCGACGACCCCGGACGCGGCTTCAATGCGGCGCGTCGCCGGCTGGAACTCGCACGACTCGCCGATCTCGTCGAGCTTGACACCCATGGCGTCAGCGACCATCGTCACCGCCGCGCCCCAGCCGACTCGCAGCGTGCCTGGGATACGAAGCCCCCCTTGGTACTCCAGTGGCATTCCGAACCCGAACATGTCGCGCACGTCGAACGCAACCGGATACTCCGAGTAGTTGGTGATCTCCAGGCCGCGGATCGAGTACACGGTGTGCGACATCGACGTGAGCGCGATCGGCAGTAGGTCGCAACCGAATCCGGGCTCGATTCCCGAGGAGAACAACGAGCTGCCTCCGGCCAACGCCGCCTCGCGCAGCGGGCCCGTGTAGCGAGGCGAAAGCGAACCGCGCTCGTAAACAAGACCCGGAATCGATGTGGTGACAAGGTTTTTGCCCGCCCGCAGGATGCGACAGAAATCCTCGCGGGCTTCCTTCGGACGAGAGGGGCCCGGTCCGACGTACATGACGCAGTCGGCGTCCGAAGCCAGCAGCGCGTCCGCATCGCGCGTGGCGGTGATCCCGACAGGGTCAAGACCGGCCAGTGTGCCCGCATCCTGACCATCCTTGGATTCGGAGTGCACCCACACACCGGCCAGTTCCAGGTTGGGCCGGTTCAGGATGGTGCGGATGGCGAACCGTCCGATGGTCCCGGTGGCCCACAGGATCACCTTGTAGCGCTTGTTGTTTGCCAACGGGTCGCCCATAGGAGCGCTCCTTCGCGTCGTTGCGGAAGCCGGCGGACGCCGCGGCGTCAACCACACTGCAGAACCATAAAGCCCTCAATCTTTTCGTGTCAATATCCTCGCGGACGGCCTACCGGTGTGGTCCCCTTGACCGCATGGCTCCCCGAATTGCTCCGCGTCGCCCCGCGCACGGCAACCAGGCCCGCGCGGAACGCACCCGTGCCCTGGCCATCGAGGAAACGGTGCGCTGTGTGCTCGAAGAAGGGATCGCCGCCGCCAGCGCAAAACACATCGCCGAGCGGGCCGGGATGACCTGGGGGGTCATCCAATACCACTTCGGCGACCGCGACGGATTGCTGATGGCGGTCGTGGACCTCGGTTTCGGTGAGTTGCTACGGGCGCTGCGTGGGTTGCCGGCGCCTGCGGCCCCGGTCGATAGCCGTCAGCGGGTGGAGCAACTAGTCGGCGCCGCGTGGAAGGCGATGTCGAGCTCCGCCTCGCGGGCCGCGATCGAGATCCTCATCGGTACCCGCGCGACCCGGGGTGCCGCCGTCCCGGAACATTTGGAACGGCTGGCAAAGACCTTTTCTGAACTAGCCAGAGCCATCGACGCCGACCTGGATGTCGACCGAAGTGCCGCTTTGGGTGAAGTCCTACTCTCTAACATTCGAGGAATGGTGGTTACACAGCTGATCATGGCCCAGCCCGTGAATACCGCCCGCGACCGCTCAATGCTGGTTGAGGTTATCGCCGCTTATATCGATTCCCACCGATCAGGCTCAGCGCCCGTTTCTGCCACCTAGATCGCTGCCGAATATCGCCAGGGCCGCCGGGTTACCCGCGATCGAACCCAGCTGCGCGCTATGCCGATCGTCGGGCAGCGGCGGCGGTCGCCCGCAACGGCGCTGTTGCCCGAACCGGGGAGTGCCGAGATCCATCAGCCGCCATGCGGCTTCGCGAGTGGGTGACGGGGGTCGTCTTAACCGGGGTGCGCTACCGGACCGCGCCTAACGTTCGGGGCTGCCGCAGGAATAAAACGGACCCTAGTCCGCTTAGTGTTGGTGGCCGGCGCGATGCCGGTCCTGTACACGACGGAAAGGGTTCACAATGACAACCGCAGCTAGCGCACTCGAGGTGGGTACCTGGGCGATCGACCCCATCCACTCCTCGATCAACTTCGCGGTCCGCCACCTGGTGGTGAGCAAGGTGCGAGGGACCTTTGAGCGTTTCGGTGGATCGCTCACAATCGGTTCCGACGGCACGCCAGCGGTGAGCGCCGAGATCGACGTTTCCTCGGTCCACACCGGGAATGAGCAACGTGATGCACATCTGAGGTCAGCGGAGTACTTCGACGTCGACAGCTACCCGACCGCGACATTTACCTCAACGGCGCTACGGCACGAAGGTCAGGCCTACGTCCTCGACGGCAACTTCACACTCAAGGGCGTGACCAAGCCAATCAGTCTCAGCGTGGAGTTCAACGGTGTCAGCCCGGGACAGGGCCGAGGCTCGGTTGCGGGGTTCGAAGCCACGGTTGTGCTCAACCGTAAAGACTTCGGGATCAACGTCGACCTCCCCATAGAAACCGGCGGCGTCGTCGTCGGTGACACAGTCGCCATCACCCTCAACATCGAGGCCATCAAACAGGCCTGATGCCGCGGACTAGACGCCGGGCCGGTTTCGTATCCCGTTTACCGGCCCGGTGTCTCAGCCAAGTGGGTTTGGGCGCAATGGCCGAACACGAAGAACGCAAGCATTGACGCCGGTATCACTAAACCAAGATCGTTGAGCATGCTCGGACCTGGCCGTCGCCGCTTAGTGGTGACTCCGAGTGCTATCGCGGCTGTTTGGCATGTCAAAATTCATGACGAGGCCCCCGCTCAGAAGCGCAGCTCCTGTACCCCGCCGTAAGGGCTGTCCTCGCTTCCCAAAGATGGCGTGCGCGTCGCGTGAGAAGGCCACGACTGCCGTGACTTTGACGATTCTGCCTCTGTCTTTGCGAGCGGGGCGTTTATCGGGCGCCATCGAGAAAGGCGCGAACTTCACGCGTAATGTCGGGTCCGGTTGGAGCGTAGATGATTTCGGTGATACCAGCTGTGTGGGTCTCGTCGATCGACGGTGGATCGATGTGGCTGGACCGGTCCAGCCGGTCTCAAGCAGGGCTGGCCCGGCCGCTTCGATACCTGCCCGGTCGGCTGGACCGAGCCCGGTGAGGTGGCCGTTGTGGATGGCCAGGTGGCGGTTCTCATCAGGGACCCTGGTGATGACCTCGCGCCACTGCGGACCGCCGGGCATATGGTCGAGCAGTTCGGGGTTCACTTCCCACGCGCCGTGATACATCGCGGCGAACCATGGGCCGGCCCCTTCGATGACGCGTGCACTGGTGTGGTCTTCGCCAGGCTCGAGCACAATGCCATTAACCATTAACGCGGCCGCGGGCCAGTGACGGTGTGGTGGTTCTGGGATGCCAACGAGGATGACACCGTCGGCTTCCAGCTCACGAGCCGTCCGGTAACCGACCGGGCCCGACGGCGCCACCCATAGTGGTGTGGCGATCGGCCGTGCCGGGCCCCGATGTTGGCCGTGCAGCATTTGAGCACGCCGTCCATCGATGTCAATCACCTTGCCCACCAGCAGATTCCGGATCTGAGTGAATAAGGTGGCGAGGTGCGCCTACGTGATCGGTTTGTGGCCCATAGCCCGACGTGCGGTGTAGCCGGTACCCAGGGCCACGTTGAGCCGCCCGGGCGCCAGTTCCTCGATGGAGGCGATGGCTGACGCGGTGACCAGGGGATGCCGAAGGGAGGGCACGGCCACCGCGGTGCCCAGCGGCAGACTGGTGGCCTCGGCCACGCGGGCCAAGGCGATCCAGATGTCACCGTAAAGCGCCGGCGAATCGTATAGCCACAGACGGTGAGCGCCGGCGTCTTGGATGGCCTTGGCGTAGTACACGATGCGTTGGCTGGGTGGCAGCGCTACGGAAATGCGCAACGGACTCACCGCGCGGCTGTCGAGGGCGGTTGAATTCGACGTGAGGCCATGCCGCAGCAGAAGGTTTCAGTCGCCGATGCCGCCTCCTGCCCGACATCAGCTGCCAGTAGCGCTTGCTGTTTGAACGCAAGTGCAGCGGTGCTCAGCTGATACTGCGCGCAGCGAGGATCCTCAAGTCCGCCTGGTTCCTCGCCCCACAGCACAACTTCCGTTGAACGGTGTCCGCCTCCCGAAAGCACGTAGCGGCGCAGTGCCCGATCGGATTCGAGGAGGTCGGTTGAGGCGGCCAACAGTTGTGCACGTGGGCGCGCATCGGAGGCTGTAAATGCGGTGCTCAAGTCGAGGACCTCAAGGCCAAGGATGTGCAGTGGCCGCGGATCGCCAGCGTCGACGAGGATGACCGTGACATACCAGCCGCCGGCAGCTTGGTCGAACAGCCAACCGGCGGCGCAGCGGACGACGTCGCAAACGTCGGTGGAAAAAACGTCGAGCCGATACGGCGCAGTGTCCGCGCCGTCGCCTGTACGTAGACTCACCGCGCGGTGTCCTGGTCTCAATTGTGATGCTAGGGCAGCAAGCACGTCTGGTCCTCTCACTCGCTGTGACGTCAGGGGCGACCGGTTCCCGGAATGTCGACGCGTATGCGCACGATGCGACCGGTTGGTTCATCTCGGATATCGGTTCTGTGCCAAACGTCGGTGACACAGACATAAAGACTGCGGCGATCGTCGTCGCCAAGGGCGCACGCCAAGGTGAATTGGCCGAGGCGGTGCTCATCGGTGATGACGCCGCCCTCGACGCGAAATATCCGCTTGTTGATTGAGTCGGCAACCCAACGACCGCCTTTTTCGTCAAGACAGAGTCCGTCTGGTGCACAGAACGAGAAGTCGGCGCTGGCGGGAAGAGCCTCCAGGGAGCGATCAGCTAATACGCCCTCACGCAGGGTGTACGCGCTCAAGCGGGCGGCACCCGACTCGGCGACCACCAGGGTGTCTTCGGCGCTGTTGACGGCGATCCCGTTGGGCACCAGCAGCTCCCGGGCTGCAGTACGGGTGGTGCCGTCAGGGTCGACGCGGATCACAGCGGTCGGTTGCGGATTGGGTTGAGCTGCGTCGAGATCAAAGCCCGTCTGTGTTACGAATGCGGTGCCGTCGGCGACGACGACCATGTCGTTAACGTGGTACGGGGCAAGCGGTTTTAAGTCGGCGTGAACAACCGCTGATTCGTCGGCGACTCGGTAGACGACGCGCCCGGTCATGCCGACAACGAGAAGCTCCCCATTGGGAAGCCAGCCAAGACCGGCTGGTTCTTCGTCCTCTGGGAAACGGTGGATGATGGTGGTGCGGTCGTCGTCGAGACGGCACACGAGGTGGCCACGGATGTCGGAAAACCACAGGCGTCCATCGTGCCATCGCGGGCATTCGGGCAGGTGCAGCCCGTGGGCCACGATGTCAAGGTGGGGCGTAGGTTGGGTCATGATCGCGGCAGGCCCAGGACGAACGTCGCGATGGTGTTGAGTTGGATCTCCAGGGTGCCGCCGCCGATCACCCATGTCGGGATGTCGAGTTCATGAAAGACTGCCTCACAGCTGGTTTCGTTGAGC
The DNA here is from genome assembly GCF_900157385.1 of Mycobacterium terramassiliense. GTDB lineage: Bacteria > Actinomycetota > Actinomycetes > Mycobacteriales > Mycobacteriaceae > Mycobacterium > Mycobacterium terramassiliense. The sequence continues at coordinate 1,174,936 of NZ_LT717701.1, read as the reverse complement.
GCCGCGGCGGGACCGATTAGATTCAGCGCCGCCGCTGCTGCGTCGACGTGAAGCATGGAAGCTGCGGCTTTACCGATGCTGGTCGCTGGCCCAGGAGCGAGCCCTTGTAGGCGGCGCAGCGTCTCGCGCACATTCATTGCCGCGATCGCGGCCCCCTGGGCGCTGATGCGGCCCAGGGTGCGCACGGCATCGTCGCGTGATCCCGCGTATTGATTGTTAGCGATGATCTGACGTAGGCGTGTTTCGTTACCGGTCTCGCGGTAGGTGCCGATGAATAGCCGCTCCTGCGCAAGGGTGTCTAGCGTCAGCGCCCATCCCTGTCCGGGCGCTCCCAACAGCATGGAATCGGGAACGAAGACGTCATTGAAGAAGACCTCGTTGAACTCCGCCTCGCTGTTTGCCTGTTTGATTGGGCGCACCTCGAGCTCAGGATTTCGCATATCGATCAAGAACATGCTCAGGCCGCGGTGTTTGGATCCCTCACCGCCAGTGCGAGCCAGGCACAGACCCATGTCGGCCAGATGCGCCTGGGTCGTCCAGACCTTTTGTCCACGCAAAATCCAGCCACCCTCAGTCTGACTCGCCGCCAAGGCCAGCGAGGCCACGTCGGAGCCGGCCTCGGGTTCGCTAAACAGCTGACACCAAATCAGCTCCCCGCGCAGCGTTGGTCCAGCAACAGCCTCGATCTGTTCGGGTGTGCCATGGTTGAGCACCACCGGCAACACCCACTGCCCGATAGCCATCGTCGGCTGCGCCAAACCGCGCCGGTCAAATTCCTCGGTGACGATCAGTTGCTGCAGCGGGGTTGCACCGAGACCGTACGGTCGTGGCCACCCCGGGGCGACCAGGCCCTCTTCAGCGAGCAGGGTACGTCGGGGGCCGATAGCAGCCGCGTCGCTATCGCCGATGCGTGAGCGCATCGGATTCTGCAGGGCCATGGCCTTATCGAGCACATCACCCACCCAGCCGCGAAATGCCGGATCGGTCTCGGGCAGCGTGAGTGTGAAATTCCGCGGTCCCCCAAGCGCGACAGCCCCCAGGCGGGCCTCCCACGATTCGACCGGACCTGTGAGCCCGGCTAGCGCAATAGCCCTCCGCCAATAGAGGTGAACGTCGTGCTCCCACGTGAACGCGATAGCGCCATGCAAGCACAGACATTCCACCGCGGCGTGCACTGCGCGGCCCAACGATACGATTGCGGCCGCGGCGACGGCGTGGGTTCGCTGCGCGGCGTTGTCGGAAAGGCTGCGCACGGCATCCCAGGCTGAGGCGGTGGCCAGCTCGCTGGTGATACGCAGCTGAGCGACGCGGTGCTGAACAGCTTGAAAAGCACCAACAGGACGCCCAAATTGGTTGCGAGACTTGACAAACGCTGTAGCGGCCTCCGAGCACCAGGCGATGACTCCGGCGGCTTCTACCGCCATTAAGCCCACAAGCAGGTCCCGGGCATACCCAGCATCGATGCCAAGCAAGGGCGTAGCATCCGTGACGTCGGTGCCGTCAAAGCGTACAGTAGCCAGGTCGCGGCCAAGGTCAACACCGTCGTTGACGTCAACGTCGACACCTCTGCTGCTTCGTTCCACGACAAACCAGCGCACGTCGCAGGCATCGTCGCCATCGCCGTCATGGGCGCCGACGACCAGCAGATCAGCTGCCGCAGCCCCCACCACTGATGCGGCGGTGCCATCAAGTCGTACCCGCCCATCTCGCACGTAGCACGTCAACGCCGGCTGCGGCAAGAGCAACGCGGCGGTGGCCCCAGCAGACAAGCGTTGCAACACATCGTGAGTAGCTAGATGGGAGTGGGCGCTTAACACTGTTGCGCTGGCACACACCGTCGGCAATAGCGGACCGGGAACCAGCGCCTGCCCCGTCGCCGCGATCACCACAGCGACATCAGTTATCGCGCCGCCTTGACCGCCCAGGTTTTCGGGCAAGTGCACCGCATGCAATCCCAGGCTGACCAGTTCGTGCCACAGTTCTGGGCAGTGGCCGCTTCTGTACTGGCGGTTATCCGCGCGTATCGACGCGAGGCATCGATGACGCTCAGCAAACCTTGCGACGCTGTCCGCTAGCTCAATTTGGTCGTCGTTAAGGGCGAGCGGCATTATGTCCCTTGGTTTCTTGGAGCGACCACGTGAGCCGACAGGCCAGCGATTTCACCGAGATGTCAATGATCATCCACCGTTTTTGCTCTGGAGTTGGATACCGCGTGAGGGGCGTTATCCGGTCATCGCGCGCTGCATGTGGCGGTAGATATCGGGGTAGCGCAACAGGTGCGCCCCGCCATTGAGGTCGAGTTCGAGTACCTCTCCGGTCAGCCATGAAGCCTTTGTTGAGTAGATGAATTACCACCGCATCGGCGACGTCTTGGGGGCTGCCGGCGCGCCGAAGCGGGGTGCTGGCCACAAAATCGTCGAGGATACCGGGAAAACGCCAGTCCCGGTTCGGTCGGCTGTGTTGGAACCAGTCCCGGAGCCGCCGCATTCACCCGCACCCCGCGTGGCCCCACTCCAAGGCCGCGATCTGGGCGTGCGTCGACACACCGGCCTTCACCGCGCCGTAGGCGCTCATCCCTACGGCCGGCTGGTGCGCATTTAGCGACGAAAGCAACACGAGCACTTCCCCGGAAGTGAGATGGCGGCCAGCATGTTTGGCGACGCGACGATGAATGAACCGACCAACGAAACGATTGATCGAAACAAGCCGAGATTCATCTCGGTAACCAGCGATAGACCGCTGATGCCCGCGCAGGTCACGGCGACTTCGATGGTTCCCGTCTGCGTTGCTCCGACGTTGAACAACTCTTCGACCGACGCCTCGTCGGTGACATTGACTACGCCGGCACCCGTGGCCTTGCCCGAGTTCACCCGCTCGTTGCGCTGCAGCGGCTTCGTCGATGTCAGCGGTGGTCACCTGGCGCTCGCCGGCGGTTAACGCCTGGGCGGTTGCCCCGTCGATTCCCGACGCGCCCCCAAGCAAGCCGGCATTGCGCGGGTCTGTCAACTAACCCACCTCGGCTGAACCGAAACGCTACGCTGCATGGTCGAGGTCCCTCCCGGCGATGTAGCGCCGTCGGTGGTATCTGTGAGTAAGGCGGTGCACTATCGCAGGCCGCCTGTCCTCGACATTATGATAGAGACCTTAATGGAAACCGCAAGAGCCAACCTGCGCAATGTGAGCACCCCAGGTCGGTGTTGCCCAAACTACCAAGCACCCTTTACCTGGCCGCCAACGCAAACTTGCGGAGAGTCGCGCGGGTGTGTCGGTGATACTGGTTAGTGAGCGTACTTCTTTCGGTGAGCGCGCTCGGGCGCCTGGCTAGTCATATAGCCGGTGATCGCTTGGCGTAGTCCTTCGAGTGCGTCGTCGACATTTAAACGTAAACCGAAGGCGTGATCCAGATAAAGCCCTCGCAGAGCCGAAGGCAGCAGTGCGCTCATCTGTCTGGCGCGACGAGGATCAACGATGACGCCATCGAAAAATTCCGCGAATTGCTGAGCCCAGTTTTCATCTAGCGCGTCGAGAGCGTAAGCGGTTTTGGGATAGGCCCGTTGAAGTTCTGACCGATCTTTCGCCAGGGTCGCGCGTAAGTTGGACACCGCCGCGTTATAAGGCGAGTCGAATGCGCGCCACAGGAGATTAATAACTTCGGTGACGCGTTCATCGATCGACCCTGCAGACGGCCGCGCCCAGATCTGTGGTCCCGCCGTCTCGAGCACGTGGGCCAACGTCGCCGCCCACAACCCATCCACATCGCCGAATTGATATTGAACCGTCCCCCAAGTGACCGCAGCCTCTTTGACAACCATGTTGGCGCTCACGACTTCTGGCTTGCCTGTTGCTAGCAGACGCAACGCAACATCGAGGACGTGCTGACGTGTCGACGTTCCGCGTCGGTTTGCGCGTCGCTGCCCGCTTTTTTTGGTGGCCTGGGCGGTCATCGGTCTATCGTAGCGGCCTCAATGCGAGTGGTTGCGGTTGCTAACGTATAGCGACGGGGTCAATAGCGGGAGGCGTTTTTCAGCATCCCTGGCGTCGGCCCGGACAGCATCCGGCGCCCCTGGTGCAGGCGTTCTGCAGATCTCTCGCGGTCGGACTCCGGTGAGCGTGCGAATTCTGCGCGAAATCGCCTGCCCGCCATCAACATCAAGGGATTCAGGGGCTGCCTCAGCCAGCATCGTGCTCGGTTGTCCACGCTGCCTGGCCAGCAGGTCCCACGGCGCACTAGCGGTGCACGGACGGCCAGCAGCCCAGTGATCGAAATCCTTACCCTCGTCCTCGGCTAGTATGGACGCGAATTGCGCCGGCAACTAGGTAAACGGTATAAACCCCGAGCGCTACCGGCACGAGCGGGCGCGTCCGCGGCACAATAGTACCGACGCCGAGTGCGGTCTCGATTGCGCCGTTGACATACAGGTGGAATCGTGTGTGCCGCGGAAAGCACCACCGGGTGATGCTCTCGAAGAGGCTCGGCCGCACGAAGTGCGCTAACCCGGCGGCGGCCATCACAAGGCCGGAGTAGGTGGCTTTTGATCGTGGAGGTCTTGATGATGTCATTCGTTAAAAACCCCTTTCGAAGTCAACGGGCGTGCACTGACGTTGTGGGCCTGCTTCGGATCGAGATCAACGGTGAGCGCGGTGCGCACGCGTCTGTTGGTATCGCGTTGGCGTCTGGCGCTGGAGCCCAAACCCAGCAGCCCTCGGGATTTTCCGAGTCGATACGCGAGCAGTCGCACGAATCAGATGACATTAACCGCGTCAAGAAATTGGGTTGCGTAATCGTGGTCTCCGAGGATGGAGATATCGTGCTCGCGCCAGTGCGCGCGTGTGGTGGCCCAATGTGGGAAATTGATTGCAGAACTGACGACCTCGGCTACGGCGGGCGGAACCGAACCCACCTCGAGGCGGCCGCCGGGGTGGACTACCCAACAACCGCCACCTGGGCCGACCAGCCTGATCGTCATCGGCTGGACGAACCAGTTCGGTTCGGCAAGTCGCAACTGATTGCACAACACGGCCAGCATCCACTCGATCACCACCGCGACTCGATTGGCATCGGCGGGCTGAATTCGTCGTCCGATCACCGGTGCGATGTCATGTCGTAGGTGCACATAATGGTCGAATGTCAGTGCGCTGGCCATGAGCGCCAGCGGGAAGGTACCAAGCTCGGCGAGCCTGGCTGGCAGCCTTCCAAGAGGTGTTCGGGACTGCGCGGCGAGCATGCGGACCGAAACCTTACTCCAACGTTCATACTCACCGAGTACTTGTCCAGGAGTCCATCCTCGCCGTCGGTCGACCAAGATATCGTTGGTGCGCTCGATATCTTGGCTGCGCCGGACCAAGAGCATTTCGCGGGAAAAAGGCGCGTGACAACCCGAACCGATGTGCGCGATAACATCTTTGATCGTCCACCCAGCCGCAGCACTGGGTGACAACCACTCAGCATCGGTGAGCCCTCGGCATGTCACGACTAGCTCATCCCGTTCGCGCCGTAACGCTGTCACACGGTCGATGGTCACGTTGCTCCTAGGAATTCAAGGTAACTCGCGCGGCCGGCGAGCAAGAAGCCCACAGAAGAATTGAACTATCAACTATAATATCTTGTATAGTGCTAATTGCGATGCAATGAGGCGCTCATGGACCACGGCGATAGCGCTAGGCCGGTGCACGTTACTTGGGTGCACATGTCGCCGTTAAAACGCTGGTAAACCCAGCTACAGGCGTGGTGGCAGTCGGCAACCACGGGACACCTGCGTGCAACCGTCTCGACAGTCGAGGGCGGAGGTGCATTCAGGATCAAGACGGCGCGCACGATTCATGGTACGAGCTATTATATCCTGGTTGTGTTACTCGGCGGAATGTCACGATGGAGGCCAAAATGCCTATCGCCTTGGCCGATAATCAACTCGCGTTGACAGAGGCGTCGACACCCCTGCGAATACAGGTGTCATTCACTCGCTCGTATCGTTTCTCGGCGCGGTCCAATGAATTCTGGTCCGCTTTCGGGTGTTCGCGTGGTTGAGCTGGCCGGCATCGGCATAGAGTCGACGCCGCACGGCCCAACCCTTCTTGGTGACGGGGGCGCGAACGTGGTGGGGGTTGCCGGGACGCAGTCGGGGGATCCCGCTGACTCCCAACTTCGGAATCGCGCGCTGATTCCTCTCTATGTCAAGGATTCCCAGGAGTTTTCGACGCTCGACCTCATCGCGCACTCGGACGTGCTCATCGAGGGATTCCGTCCGGGGGTGGCTGAACGTCTCGGCGGGCGTCGGACCCGACGAATGCCTGGGTCGCAATCCTGCGCTGGTCTATGCGCCGCATGACAGGATGGGGCCAAAGCGGACCTTGGGCGCATGCAGCTGGACATGACTTGAAACAACCTCGCGATCAGCGGTGTCTTGTCAACCATCGGCGAAGCCGAAAGCCCAACAATTCCATTGAACCTGATCGGCGACTACAGCGGTGGCTCAATGTTCCTGGTCGCCTGGGTTCTAGTAGCATGCTCTATGAACTCATGGTGAGTTACCGCGGGCAAGTCGTCGACGTAGCGATACTCGACGGCGTAGCCCTGCTAGCCCACGCTATTTGGTTGTTTCGACACCTGGGCATGTGGACCGAGCGGCGCCAGAGCAACATCCTCGATGGCGTCACACCGTGGTATGCGATCTACCGCTACGCCGATCGCGGACATATGACGGTTGCGGCCATCGAAAACCCTTTCTACGCGGCGTTTCTCGATGGATTAGGCTTGTCGTCTGCTGAGGTGTCCGATCGGGCGGGCGCAACACAATGGCATGAGTTGCGTGCGCTGTTCACTGAGCGTTTCGCCAGTCGGACCCGCGACGAGTGGGCGCAATTCGGCGGCACCGACGCCTGCGTGGCCCGGTGTTGACGATGACCGAAGCGCTGACCGACACTCACATTGCTGGCCGGGCTGTGTTCATCGATGTCGATGGGGGCCGTGCAGCCGATGTCGACGCCGCGGGACGAGCGATTCGCCGCAGGACCGTCGAGGGCATCTGGCACCACGATCACGGATCTAGCCACACAGATAGCCGGGTGGGCGTGGCCTTAACAATGGCCTCACCGAGTTCGCATCCACGATGGGAACCAACGGAATGCGTATCAACCGGCTGCCCCCTGGGGGGGCGGACCGATACCCGTTCAGGATTGAACCAGCTGTCAACGGTCATGTAGTTCTCCCCACTGACGGTCAGGAGATCTCCTCGCTGGTGGCCACGAGTACTCCCCACGGACGGACGTGGGATCTCCCCGGTTGATCAGTTGGGTAGCGGCGCCACCCCCTTGCCGGTGGTGGCTTGGGCGAGCCTGAACGATTGGCCTTCGGTGACGCAGACGTGGGCGTGGTGTAACAGCCGGTCGACGGTGGCGGTGGCCAGGGTCTTGGGCATGAGTTCGTCGAAGCCGGCCGGGTGCAGATTGGATGACACTGCCAGCGAACGGGTTTCGTAGCAGGCGTCGACAAGCCGATAGAACCCTTCGGCGGCGTCCTCGCCGACGGGCAGCATGCCAATGTCATCAAGAATGATCAGATCGACTCGGGTGATGCGGCGGACCGCTTTGGTGATGGAGTCATCGGCGCGGTGACGGCGTACCAGGGCGCCGAGGTCGTCGATGGAAAACCAGGCCACGGTGCGTCCGGTGTCGATGGCCAGCTGTCCCAGGGCCTCGCAGAAGTGGCTCTTGCCGGTGCCGCTGGGACCACAGACGCAAAGGTTCTCGCGCCGGTCGACCCATTCCATGCCGCGCAGGGCTTGCTGGGTGGGTGCGGGGATGGAGCAGCGGGTTTCATCCCAAACGGCGAAGGTCTTGCCGGCCGGGAAGTTCGCCCGCGCTCGCCGCAGCCGTAGGGTGGCTTCGTCGCGGCCGGTGATCTCCTCACAAAGCAGTACGCGCAGCACCTCGGCGGGGTCCCAGCGTTGAGCTCGGGCGGTGGGCACCACGTCGGCAATGGCTTTGCGCAGGTAGGGCATCCGCAGGCGGCGGGTTAACGCGATCACCTCCTCGAGGGTCTGGGTGGCGGGCCCGGCGACACCGGATCCGACCGTCACTGCCGGTTTTTTGGTTGCGGTCACTTTTCACCGCCGGGATTGGTCGCGCCGAACCCCGACCAGCCGGCGGTGCCGGGTTGCAGGCTGTGGGTTTCGGTGGCCCGGGTCGGCGGGCCGTTGGGCCCGTGCTGCTGGTGGGTCAAGATCGCGGCCAGATCCGCATCGGCGAATCGGCCGGCCAACGCCGCGGTGCCCAACGCTTGATCGACGGCAACCGAGCCGTGCAGTTTGGCGAACGCCACCGCTTCGGCCATCTTCGAGCGCACCCGAGCCGCGCCGGACGCAGCGGCCTCGGTCAGCCACGCGGCCGCGCCGTCACCGATAGCCAGAAACGCGGCCTCGGCCGGGTTGGCCGCGCGTGGGGTGCGGTCCCCGGGCAGCGCGCGGCCTCCGGGATGGTCACTGGGGTAATGCTCGTCGCGGATCTGGGGTCGCCCACGTTGCCCGCGCCCGTGGCGGGCGATCTCGACCGGGCCCGCTTCATCGATGACGGTGACTACCAATTCCTCACCGCACCAGCGCACCCAGACCCGCTCATCGATGTGGTGGTGCGGCACCGAATAGCGCACTCCCTCCACGCTGATCGTGGAGTCCCAGCCCACCCGGCGGGTCAGGCCGAACGCAATGGCCACCGGTTGGGCGGGCAGCACATGCAGCCGTGCACGTTCCTCGACCAACAGCTCAGCGGGGACCTGACCGGTCACCCGATGCGGCCGGGCATTGACCTGCTCACAGAAGTCACGACAGGCCTGGGCCAGCTCAGCGAAGGTGGCGTAGGCATCAAGCAGATTAGCCTCGGTGGGCACCAGATCGGCTTTGGCGATGCGCACGGTGGCCTCCGCACCGCCCTTGGACTGAGGGTCAGCCGGCACACAGGTGCGGATCGTCATCCCGTAATGCCGACCCGCGGCCACCACGTCGGGATGCCGAATCGGGACCCGGGCAACATGTTCGACAGTGACCGTCTTCTCGTTGTCAGTCAACGCATACGTCGGTGCCCCACCGATCACCCGCAGCGTGGCGTCCAAACAGCCCAGCAGGGTCGGCAGGGTGCGATCCCAGGCGGGCAGCACCACCCGAAACCGTGACCAGGCCAGCCAGGCGCAGAACAACAACGTGGGCCGACCGGCGACGGTGGGCCCTTGGCCCCAGTCGAACTGCAGCCATAACCCCGGCTCAGCCACCCACGGCCGAAACACCCTGCGATGACCCGACCGCCACGACTTCTTCGCCGCCGCCACCGCTCGCCGGGTGGTGCGCTCCGAGCCGCCGAAGCCCATCGCAACCAGCTTGTCGTGCGCGACGTCGGCGCGGATCAACCCCTGCGAATGGTCCACCCACTCCTCGATCTTGTCCAGGAACGGATCAATGGCCATCGCCCGCCGCGGCCGCTCCTCCGGGCTGAGCCCGGCATCGCGCAACGCCACGTAGTGAGCCACCGTCTTGTGATCACAGCCAGCCAACGCCGCCGCCGCTCGTAATCCGCCGGTCAAATCAAACGCCTCCAAAATCTCCATGATCTCCTCACTGCTCTTCACTTACTGGCCTTCCGCCCTGGACACATTCGGTCCAGAACAGCCAGCCCGACACCGCCGCCGACAACCGGCAGCGACACGACCGCAATGGGGAAATCCGTGGCCGTCAGTGGGGAGAATTCATGACCGCCAGCGGGGAGATCAGCTGGCCGTCAGTGGGGATTTTTCCGTGTCCGCCGACACCAGCGCACCCGGGCGCCGCTCAGGAGTACACAATATGCCCACCTCCGGTAAACGACGAGCACCACAGGGCCATCGGTCGACCACAGCGATTCGTTCGCTATCGGATGATGTCTTGCCCAGCCAAACGCGTCGCGATCGCCGGGTACAGATCTTGGTCACCGCCGCCGCTATTGCAAGTGACGGAGGTTACGAATCAGTCGGGATGCGTTCAGTGGCCGCGCGGGCCCAGGTATCCCTTGGCACTCTTTACCGGTATTTTCCGTCCAAGGATCACCTTCTGGTGGCAGCATTCGGCCTTTGGCTCGAGCGGATTAACCAGGAGTCTTCCGTTGCGCAACGTAGCGATGCCGTACCCTTTTCGCGTCTGTCGGACCTCGTAAACTGCCTCAGCGAGACGGCAACCAAACATCCTCGGCTCACCGAAGCCATGGCGACTGCCTACTTATCCGCCGACTCGAGTGCGGCGCTCGATGTAAAGAAAATCCGAGCGCAGATTGCGACGATGTTTGCCGAAGCCATGGGTTCAACCGCTCCTGGCAATCACTGTGTACAGATCGGGGAGATCCTTGCCGATGTTTGGACCTCAAACGTTTTAGCTGTTGCCCACGGCCGCACCACGGCGCTGGAGCTGCAACGCCGCATGCAGATAACCATTGATCTAGTGACCCGGACCATCGGGAAGTCCGGGAAATAGGAGCTGTCGCAACCTCTCTGCCCGTCCCGAAGTTGTCCGGCCTGACTAGCCGGAATCGGGCCGCGTGTTTGGCGGCCAATGCGCGCCCTCATGCCGGGCCACCACTCCCAGCAAGTGCCACAGACGGTGGTTGATATCCCCTGTGGTGGCCCGGCGCCGTAGCCACGACACTGCGTTCGACACCCAGGCATCGACGATGACGCAGGCGACCTGTCGTTGGGCGGTGCTGGGGTCGCCGCCGGCAAGCAGGCGGGCAAACAGTGCGTCGAGCCGATGGCGGATCCGATCGGCGTCACTGCATTCGCTGGTGTAGGCGACCATAAAGGCTCGTGCCATGGCCTCGGCAAGCCGGATGTCGCGTGCCATGTCTGCATACAAGTTCGAAATCACTTGCCAAAGCTGCTCATAACAATCGGCGGCACCGGTCGGCGCCGGGCGCGCTTTGCGTTCAAAACGGTCAAGTTCGCTCTCCAGAGCAGACAACAGCAAGTTTTGTTTCGATGGAAAATAGCGGTAGACGGTGCCCACAGCCACGTCGGCGCAGTCGGCGACAGCGCGCATCTGGACGGCCTCATATCCGCCTTTACGCGCAATGCCGAGCGTGACGGTGAGAATGTGCCGCCGCCGCTGCTGTTGCTGAGCAGGCGACGTCATCATGGAAAACTCCTGAGGCTGCAACCCAAAAATTCTGGCATATCACCATTTGCACCACCGGGTGGCTTACCTTACATTACGTCAGGTTTTGTTTGTCATGTAGTCGCACGCGAAAGGTAGTCGAGCTCGGCGGGTCGGATTGGTCGGGCTATGGTTAGCCGTTGCGGCCACCCCGACCCGTGCGCCACCACCGCCGCCCCGCGCGAGCACCCAGGGTGGTTGTCAACGCAACCCGAAACCTGACAGCTGGCGGCGGCCACCGTCATCGGTGGTGAGCTGGTGTCAAGCGGTCGGGGCAAGTGCGGCGCGCAGACTGTCGCATTGGCTGTCGAAAAACCGCCGTGACACTTGGGCTTTCGGTGCGACCAGGTCGAAGCCGTGGAAGGCGCCCGGAACGGTTTCGACCTGGCACGGCACCCCTGCGGCACGCAGGCGCTCGGCATAGGCCAGGTCTTCGTCGTGGAACAGGTCATGCGTGCCCACGCCGATCCAAGCCGGCGGTAATTCGCTGAGGTCGTCGCGGCGTCCGGGGACGGCGACTTGCGGGTCAGCGTTGCCGAGATATGCTGCCCAGCCGAACCTGTTGCTGCGGTTGTCCCACATCCGGTAGTTCGCACTGGGCGCCGTCGCCGAACTGCGGTCGTCGAGCATGGGATAGGTCAGCAGCTGGAATGCGGGGTTCACCTCGGCGCGGTCGCGGGCCAACAGGGCCACGGCGGCCGCAAGGCCGCCGCCGGAACTGGCGCCGCCGATGGCGATGCGGTACTGGTCCACCGACGGCAGCCCGGCCAGCCAGGTCAATGCCGAATAGCAGTCTTCCAGCGGTGTGGGATACGGATGTTCGGGCGCCAGACGGTATTCCACCGATGCGACAACGATGCCCAGGCGCGTGCTGAACCCGCTACAAAGCTGGTCGTCCTGTTGGGCGGTGCCGATCACGTATCCGCCGCCGTGGATCCACAGCAGCGCGGGTGTGGTCTCGCTGACCCCGACGGGCCGGAACAGCCGAACACCCGCCCCGGAATCGAGGGTGATCGCCTCGACGTCGGCCACGGAATTGCCGAGGCGCCCCCGCCACGCGAGCGCTGCCCGCAAAACCGGCAGGGTCCGGGGGCCGACGAGCCGACGTGGGGCGAACCGGGCAAATCGTTGCAGGTCAGGATGAACGTCGTTGTTCGTCACTGGTCAAGTATCACCGACTCGGATAATCGAGGGACGGCTATGTGTGATCTTGCCGTGCACAATCTGACATCAACAGCCGGCGTGGCCGCCAAGGCTCCCCAGGTAGGACCGAGCTTCGGTACGCCGCCCGATCGACCAAGACGTGAGGGGCCTGGGACGCCTCCTCAAAGCTGGACTTCCAACGGCTGACCGTCAGCGCCATCGCTGCGTGCTCGCTGCAAGGCCTTCCTGTCGTATTCGCCAACCTAGCGCGAGCACGGCATCTTGTAGGTGATCAGCGCCTGCACCATGCTGGGACGCGGCCACAGGAACACGTCGTCCGCCGATCCAAACACACTCGCCTGGTTTAATTTTCGGCCGACGGGCCGACCAGGAACACGGCGAACTGATAGCACGGTCACTGCAGCTGGGCCGACTTACTGACGTCGACTGCTTGGCTGCTCAAGATCCTTTGTGGGCGACCCACACGAATGGGCCGTCGATCACGCCGCCGGCCGGGCCAGTGGTCGAACACCGAAAACTGGTTCGGCCAGCAAGGAACTATCACGCAACAAAGGTGGCGTGCGCTCTCGGTAGCCGCTTTATGACTACCGAGAGCTAGCAGCACAGCAGTGCCGGCACCGCCACGCCGCCTGATTTTCTTCGCTACCCGTCACCACAACGGCGAAACGTCGAACTGACTCAAATCGTTTGTTCGGCGCTCGGCCGCCGCGTTTCGATAATTCGTTTGGCCAGGTCCCGAATCGGGATATTGGTCTGCTGCGACAGCATTTTCAGCATGTCGAACGCGTGCACGGCGTCGATATCGAGGCGTTCCATCAGGATGCCCTTGGCCTGGCCGATATGGTCCCTGGTGGCCAGCGCGGAGTCGAACTGCTGGCGTGTGTTAACCGCGGCCAGAGCCAGCGCGGCATGGGTGGCCAACATGGCCCCCAACGCTTCGGCCTCACGGGTGAACGCGCCGGGAGTCCGGCCGAGCAAGTTGAGCGCCCCGGCACCACCGCTGTGCGTGTAAAGCTGAAACGACAAAACGCTGAATATTCCTAGACTGACTGCTGCAACGGCAAATTCGGGCCACCTAGGCTCGGTACGCAGATCAGGGGAACGGATCACCGAGTCAGCGACAGCGGCTTGCAAACAGGGCCCCTGCTGAAAACGTAACTGCACCGCGTCGAGTTCTTCGGCTACCGGCGCGGTACTCGCGAGCGAGTCGAACCGATCGCCATCGATCAACAGGACATCAGCGTGATCGACGCCGCGAATCAATTCGACCGCCGCGGCGGTAACACTGGCCAACGTGTCCCCGAGAGGGATGGCGCCGAGCGGGAATTTGTCGGCGAGGTTCGTCATCACCGATCTGAGTTGGACGTCAAATGCAGCATTATCAGACATGGCGGCCTGGCTTCCCGCACGGGCACTAGGCGTTCAGGGGCCGCACAATGGTTGAATAGCTCGATCACCACCCTACGCGCATCGCGACTCGGCGTCAGAACTTGTTCCACCGACCCGCACGCGTTTTTTGCTTGCGGCCCTCAGCGATGCACCCAACGAGATGAGGGCAACTCTGGCGGCCGGAACCGTTACACGAAGTGTGCGCGAATGCTCGCGGAGACAGAGATTGCGGAACGAACGCGGCGAGGTGAGAACCCTCGTATCGAACGCGCACCAAGTTTGTCCCGGTCCGGCAGGGAACCAGCGGCGAAAGTCCCAAGAACTCGCCCGCCGCTCGGCGGCTTATCCAGCGCGAACGCTGCTTTCAGGCCGTTCGACGCACCCGCAGGACGTCGTGGACGACGCAACCCACACGATCGGCGGCCTCAGCGGCCGATAACGCCGGGTTGAGCAGGATCTGCAACTCCTCAGCAGTGAACGTCGGTTCGACGTCCCAGGGCGCCTCATCCCACCCGGCTTCATTGAAGCCGGAAAATAGTTCCTCGCGCATAACTATCCTCACGAAAGGTGAAGTAGGAGTGAATATTTCCGTGGGCTGCGCCGCCCGTTCGCAATGACTGCTTGAGTCGATGGTACCGGCGCCACGCTAAGATCGCAGCCTTCCCACTGCGGATGACAGGAAGCAGCACATCTCGACCTTCTTGCAGATCCGCGAGGCGAACATCAAATCTTCGGACGCCCGTTAGCTGGTATGCGGCCGCGATGGTCCAAAGCCTTTGCGGCACAGACTTGAGACCCTTGGGTCAGTTCGATTCGGCTCGCGACCTTGGTCACGTAACGGGCTCAGGGCTGGGCTGCGATCTCCGCGTGGCGCTGGGCGGTGTTGTAGCTGTGGCCGAGCAGTTCGGCGACAAGTGGAGGTGGCGCCGCCGAACCAATCCCCAACAGGGCATCTCGGCTGCAATCAGATCGGCTCTATAAGCGTCGGCCCGTTAGGACCATGATTCATCAGATGAAAACGGCGTAATTTTTCGTGGATAACTGCTGATATCCATGAAATACCGTTTTGGCGACGCGGTGAGTCCGTCGTATGGTCGATCCGCGCTGCGACACCGACGGGATGGCCCCCATTGGCCCCCTTTTTCTCGGCACGCATACCTTGCGACAACGTCGCGGCGTGTAGGCGGCGTCGCCTGGGGATCGCGGCAGAAGACGCCGGCCGCGCACTGTCGCCGGTTACATGAGCCCGCTTTGATAAGCACATCGAGAGGGCTGGTGGAAGCCGGTCCCATTTGGGCAATTGCCTCACCCGCGCTCGGTACGATCATGTCCTCGTTGCGCCGGACCACCTCCTCGTCGCGCCGGACGCGGGCCAACACCATAGAATTCTCTTGCTGAGTTCGTGAATCGATACCCAGCCCCTCGAGGCAATGCAAATTTCCTCCCAGTTCCCCTCCTTGAGTCCATAAGCAGGCGAAGTTGTTTCCACAGGCGGACTTTCACGCAATTCGGTGCTGCGACCCGCGGCCCGCGCCAGACCGTAAAGGACACTCTCCGCCGGACACATCAAAACTGGACGGAAAATCTTTCGCGCGACCGATGCGCAAGGCATCACCGTATCCGATGATCGATCTAGCAGTCACCGCGAGCCGAGGAGAAACGATGACGAGCGGAAGTGACACGAACTGGGAGAGATGGGGTGCCAGCTCAACGGTCGAAACCCCACCAGCCCGAGCCGGTTTGCTTCTGACAATCCCCGAAAGCGGCCGCGGCGTTGCGTATCAGACGGCCGTCGATTTATCGATGATCCCAGGGATCGCGATGCACCGCTTTGGGACGAACTCATCGTGCGTCTTGGCCCGACACATCACCTGGAGAACCCAAAGCGACAAGCGCTTCCCGCAGTCGGATCACTACGCGACAACGGATTTCAGCAATTCGAGAGACAAAGACAGGCAACCATGATGAGAACGACTGCTGACGTGCTCACCGCAAATGAGGTGTCAAGTATGACAGGAATCCCAGTCTCCACGCTGCATGACTGGGCGGCGAAACGCGAGCGAGGAATACAGTCACCGGGGCCGCACCATTGCAAGTTGTCTTCCCGACACCGACGCTGGATGCGATCCGATGTCATCGAATGGCTTGCCGCATCGAGGGTCGAGCGGTGACCATTCGTAGGCGAGAAGCCAAGTCCGGAACCCGCTGGGACGTCGAATGGTTACTGCCGGATGGCACCAAGCGATCCAAAACATTCAAGGCCCTGCGCGCGGCCAAGTTGTTCGACGGCGAGGTGCGGCACGCTCGTGAAGGTGGCGAGCCGGTCGATCCGCGCGGTGGCAAGACTGAGCTGCGTGTTGTGTACAAGAGTTGGCTTGCATCCCGGCCTGATCTGTCGCCGAAAGTCCGTCGTGGCTATGAAGACAACTGGCGACTAAGGATTGAGCCGAAGTTCGGTAACTGGCCAATCGGAGGGATCTTGCGAGAGAACGTGCAGGAGTGGGTCAATGAAATGACCGCTGCCGGCCTGGGCCCCCGCACAGTGCGCTGGACTCATACCGTGCTGCGGATGACACTGGATCACGCCATCACCGACAAAAGGCTGCGAGGCAAGAATCCCGCCTCGAACGTGCGGTTTCCAGCTATGGGCGAGACTAGCCATGTATATCTGACCGCGGTGGAAGTGGCGAAGCTCGCCGAACTATGCGATACGACAACAGGCGAAGACTCGAGAGCGGCGAAGCAAGGCGACGTGGTGCTGATGCTGGCCTATACGGGATTGCGGTTCGGAGAATTGACCGGGCTCAACGTCGAAGACGTGGACGTGGAGGCACGGCGCATTCGAGTTCGCAGATCGATCACACAACTATCTGGCCGCCTCATTGAAGGGCCACCGAAAAGCCGCGCCGGTCGCCGTAGCGTACCGATTCCCGAACGACTGGTGCCGACCCTGAAACGCCGGATAGAAGGCCGCACGGCTGGCGAACCGGCGATCATGTCGCCGAAGGGGTCACGGCTCGGGCTGGAGAACTGGAAGCGTGCGGTTGGTTGGCGGACTCAGATCGTCGAACTCGGGCGCCCCACGATGCGCGTGCATGACCTCCGACACACCTATGCATCCTTAGCGCGATCGGCCGGCGCAGACATGAAACTGTTGCAGGTGACCATGGGCCACGCGTCGATCATGGTTACTGCGCACACCTACGCGGATCTGTACGACTCGGATCTAGATCGTGTGGCAAATGCGCTGGACGGGCTCGGAGCCTGAAGTGACGGCGGATAAACGGCGGATAAACCGGGCTCCTAGAGGAATCGAACGGCGCATTCCAGCAATCAAAAAGGGCCGTCAAGCAGCAAGTTCTCGCAGTGGCCAGGGCCGGGATCGAACCGGCGACCTTCCGCTTTTCAGGTGGATGGAATGGCCGCTGGCCTGCGGTTTAACGACACCCATACGTCAAATACGGCGCGCTGAGCGCGTCTGACGCAGGGTGCTCGTCCGACGATCGGACACAAACCGGACACGGTGACAGCACTCCCAACGGGGAACCCTTCATCGCCCGGCACTCAGTGACCCGCGCCTTGGGCTCCCGGGGAGCAGGTACCCGATGCCCAGCGTCAACAGGTCGACCGCGCGTCCAACAAGTACGACCGCGGAGCGACCCACTCTTAGCCCGGACACAACCCGAACGGCCAGCCGGAACACGGACGGAGCCGCGGACGCCGGTAGACCGCGAGTGCCCGAGGCCGCCAAGGCCGCAGGGCGCGAGAGCGGTAGCGATCGGTCGGACGGCGGGAGCGGCGTAGGCCGTGTTCCGGCTGAGACCAACGGGCTTGTTATATGTGCCAAAAGTGTCCGCGACAGCGCGGAGGGCGGCGTTGATCCGGACCTGTCGGCCGCAGATGCACTGGGGCTGCGGTTCCCTCGCCCCCAGTTGGTGGCCTCCGCGGCGGCATTGTTCGAGCCGGCAGAGCCATGGGCAGACGGGCGGGACCGTCTCGGCGTGGAACCCGAGTCCGGCCGGTTCCGGATCACGGTGGGCCCCGGCGTGGTCCGCCTCGGTTGGACCAGTCCCGTTCGAGCGGAGAAGGCATCGGAGCGGGCCGTCAATCACCACCGACTCGACGTTGCGACTGAGGCAGACCGCATTAGGTCCGGCCGCGATATGCCTAATCCGCCTGGGCGCGCGGTCACCGAATGGTCCCGCAAGTCGCGTGCCGCGATGTGCCGCGCCTTCGCCGAGCTCGACTACACGCCGTTGGTGCAGTGCGGGCGTGTGCCAGCGATGGTGACCATGACCTACCCCGGCGACTGGGAAACCGTCGCCCCCGACGGGGCCAGTGTGAAGCGGCACATGATGTTGTGGCGCAAGCGATTCCTACGCGAATGGGGCGAACCCGCACGTTACATATGGAAGCTGGAGTTCCAGCGTCGCGGCGCACCGCATATTCACCTCTGGATGGCTCCCCCACATGCGGTGGGCCGATCAGGCCGCGCTTTCCGGGACTGGCTGTCACAAGAATGGGCGGACATCGTCGCGCATCCCGACCCAGAGCAGCGTGCCCGCCACTTACTCGCCGGCACCGCCGTCGACATCCTCAATGGATTGCGCGCCTGCGACCCCAAACGCTTAGCGATCTACTTCACCAAGCATTCCTCACCGAATCAGCAGGGAGACAAGGAATATCAGCACATCGTCCCCCACTGCTGGCGTGAACCGGGCCATGGCCCGGGCCGGTTCTGGGGCGTCCACGGACTGCAACGAGCAACCGCAGTCGTGGAGATTGCTCAGGACGCATACCTAGCGGCCCGAAGGATCATCCGTCGCTGGTCACGGTCCCAAGCCATCTACGGCGATTACGCTCGCGGCGTCCCCACCGCAGTCGTTCCCCGGATCGCGCGCGTCGCGGTTCGACGAGTAGACAGCCAGACCGGCAATGTGTGCCACCGCTGGGTCCGCCGAAGACGACTCCTTTGCAACCAAGGCGGACTTGCCGGCGGATACGCGCTTGTGAACGATGGGCCCGCGTTCGCGTCCCAGCTTGCGGCAGCCTTATCGACAAACTTCGCGCCACCAGGGTTTTAGCACGTTGGCAATCACGTCGGCCAGGTCGCAGTACAGTGGCGGCAGTGCCGGATGTCTGACCAGGAACTCTCGGGTGGGGCGGACGGAGCTCGAATCCGCGACCAGCGCATTACCAACCCGTAAGTCTGGACACTTCCGGGTGCCGGTCTTCTGTTGTGCCACAATGCGGTTGGCCATCAGCGACTTCGGACCGAAGCGGATGACTTGGTCCCTTCCGAATCATTGGCGCCGAATAATCGACGACTGATTGAGCTCTGACCGTCGCGGAGCGACACACCCAGGTCGTAGGCTTGGCGTGTGACGATCGAACTGTCGCCTCGCGTGCCAGATAGGGAGCGCCCGTGTGATTGCGCGAGTTTGGCTGCTGAGCAGGCGGACCTAGACAACGTGATCCATGAGCTGCTTTCGCGGCTGGAGGATCACAAATACCGTTGGGAGCTCTACGAATACGGGCTTACCGACGCTGTAGAACGTAGACGGGTGCGCGGCATCATTGATCACCTGCATGCGGCGGTGCACACCGGTGGGCCGGCCGTGCTTAGTCCGCTGAGTCGCGCGCTGCTTATAGCTCACCCCGACGCGTAGACGTCTCCGGGCTTCGGCGGCTGGCGTTGATAGCACGAGGCAGCGCCTCACGCCCCATAATGGCTAGGGTCTGCGCGGTGGTGTCTAGCTGTCAAGGCTCGGCCAATCCCAACCGCGCCACACCGCGGCCTTGACGGCAATCACACGACCGTTAAGCAAATTGACCACCCGGGGTGGGGCCTTGACCCTCGCCTCACTTAACCCCTCGTTCGCGACGTCTCGCTCGTCCTTGTCTCGCCATAACGGGTCTGTGACAACCGAACCCGGCAGGTGCTTGCGTCACACTTCGTGCCCACCGATTGGCAATTGATTCGGGATCTGTCAATATAGAAGGATGTCAAAACAGGCCGTCCTTATGGGTGCCCCGCAGTGCACACCCCTAGCCCGTGCACCCCTGAGCGAGACTTCGGCCGCGACGCTGGTGCCGATGTTCAAGGCACTGGGTGACCCGGTGCGACTGCGTTTGGTGAGTCTGATCGCCAGCCATTCCGGCGGGGAGGCCTGCGTTTGCGACATCTCGGCGACCATCGACTTGTCTCAGCCCACCATTTCCCATCACCTCAAGGTGCTGCGCTCGGCAGGACTGCTGGGCAGCCAGCGCCGCGGCACCTGGGTCTACTACCGGGTGATTCCGGCGGCCCTGCAGCAACTTTCAGCCATCCTGCAGATCGAGAGCGGCCCCGTCACCCCGTCCGATGCGTGCACCGAGGAGGTCACCCGATGAGCGCCCCCGCCCACACCGAGCACCCCGCTGTGGTCAAAAAGCTTTCAGCGCTGGACCGGATGCTCCCGCTGTGGATCGGCCTCGCCATGATCGCGGGGCTGCTGCTGGGCCGGGTGATCCCCGGCCTCGGTGACGCGCTGAGCGCCGTCGAGGTCGACGGAATCTCGCTGCCCATCGCCATCGGCCTGCTGGTGATGATGTACCCGGTACTTGCCAAGGTGCGTTACGACCGCCTCGACACCGTCACCGGCGACCGCAAGCTCATGGCGGCCTCGCTGGTCTTGAACTGGGTCATCGGGCCGGCACTAATGTTCGCCCTGGCCTGGCTGCTGCTACCCGACCTGCCCGCATATCGCACCGGTCTGATCATTGTGGGACTCGCGCGGTGCATCGCGATGGTTATCATCTGGAACGACTTGGCCTGCGGCGACCGAGAAGCCGCCGCAGTGCTCGTGGCGCTGAACTCACTGTTCCAGGTGGTGATGTTCGCCGTGCTGGGCTGGTTCTACCTCTCCGTACTGCCGGGCTGGCTGGGCTTGGAGCGGACCACCATCAATACCTCGGTGTGGCAGATCGCCAAATCGGTCCTGATCTTTCTGGGTATCCCGCTGCTGGCGGGCTTCCTGACCCGCCGCTGGGGTGAAAGGGCCAAAGGCCGGCAGTGGTACGAGTCGCGGTTCCTGCCCAAGATCGGACCGTGGGCTCTCTACGGGCTGCTGTTCACCATCGTGATCCTGTTCGCGCTCCAAGGCGATCAGATCATTTCCCGGCCTTTGGATGTCGCGCGGATTGCACTTCCGTTGCTTGCGTACTTCGCCATCATGTGGGGCGGAGGTTATGTCCTCGGCGCTGTCCTCGGCTTGGGCTATGAACGCACCACCACGCTGGCATTCACCGCCGCCGGCAACAACTTTGAGCTTGCGATCGCGGTTGCGATCGCCACCTATGGCGCTGCCTCAGGACAAGCCCTGGCCGGGGTGGTCGGCCCGCTGATTGAGGTGCCCGTTCTTGTCGCTCTCGTCTATGTCTCCCTTGCCCTACGTAGGCGATTCGTTCAACCGACGCAACCCGACTCGTCGCCCGCGGAATCGGCCACGTACGTCCAGCACCAAATCCTGACTCCTCACAGATCAGCATCAATTTCGGAATGGTTGACCCCCATGGCTTCTCGCCCCAGTGTGTTGTTCGTCTGCGTTCACAACGCCGGCCGTTCGCAGATGGCCGCCGGATTCCTGGCCCATCTCGCCGGCGACAGGATCGAAGTCCGCTCCGCCGGTAGCGCCCCGGCCGACACGATCAATTCGGCCGCCGTTGAGGCGATGGCCGAGATCGGCATCGACATCTCGGACCAGTCCCCCAAGATCCTCACCGCCGACGCGGTCGAGTCATCCGACGTGGTGATCACCATGGGCTGCGGCGATGCCTGCCCGGTTTTCCCGGGCGTCAGCTACCGGGACTGGGCGTTGCCCGACCCTGCGGGCAAGGGCATCGAGGCGGTCCGCCCGATCCGCGACGATATCAAGGCCCGGGTCCAAGACTTGATCGGCGAACTCGTCCCCGCTAGTCCTCCCCAGGGGAGCCATCCGTGAGGAACCCCGTGGGGACGAAGTGGGGCCCGTGATCTTGCAGCTCGTCAGCGACGTCGACCAACCTCGAGCAGGCAGAAACTAAGGAGATCGTTCTATGAGCAAGGTTCAGGTGTTCGAGCCCGCATTGTGTTGCGCCACGGGTGTCTGCGGTGAAGACGTCGACCAACGACTGGTCAGGTTCTCCGCCGACCTGGATTACGTCCGCAGCCGCGGTGGTGACGTTTCCCGCTACAACCTGGCAAGCGAACCCAGTGCGTTCGCCGAATCCGAAACCGTGAAAGCGTTCCTGCACGTTGCCGGATCCGACGGGCTGCCGCTGGTTCTGGTGGACGGAGTCACCGCGATGACCGGGCGGTACCCCGACCGCGCTCAACTTGCCACCTGGGCCGGCATCGAGGCTCCCGGACCAGCCGGACCGACCAGCCTCGATATCACCGAGACGGCCACTGCCGGAGGCGGCTGCTGCAGCAGCGACAGCTCAAACGCCACCGACTGCTGCTGAAAGAACCGGCCATGAAGTTTCTGGACGCTCCGCCACGATTTCTGTTCTTCACCGGCAAGGGCGGGGTGGGCAAGACCTCCATCGCGTGTGCCACCGCGATCGCGCTGGCCCGCCACGGCAACAAGGTGCTGCTAGTCAGCACCGACCCGGCATCCAACGTCGGACAAGTCTTTGGGCTGACGATCGGCAACACCATCACCGGGATCCCCGCGGTCGACGGTCTGTCGGCTCTGGAAATCGATCCCGAACAGGCCGCTGACGCTTACCGCGAACGCATCATCGGCCCGGTGCGTGGGCTATTGCCGGACGCGGAGGTGGCATCGATCACCGAACAACTCTCCGGCTCGTGCACCACCGAGATCGCCTCCTTCAACGAATTCACCGAACTCCTAACCGATTCCGACGGCGAACTCGGCCAGTTCGACCATGTGCTGTTCGACACCGCCCCTACCGGGCACACCATCCGCCTGCTGCAATTGCCGGGCTCGTGGACTGACTTCCTCAACGAGGGCAAGGGCGATGCATCCTGCCTGGGGCCGCTGTCCGGTCTGGAAAAACAACGCGTCGTCTACGCCGCTGCGGTCGCCGCGCTGGCCGATCCCCAGCGCACCCGCCTAGTGCTGGTGGCCCGTGCCCAGAGGTCGACGCTGGCTGAGATCGCCCGCACGCAGCGTGAACTCGCTGCGATTGGCTTGACCCACCAGTACGTCGTGATCAATGGTGTCCTGCCCGCATCTGCCGGGCGCACTGACCCGCTCGCCGTGGCGATTTACCAGCGCGAACAGCAGGCGATCGCGTCGCTGCCCGAGGAACTACGGACCCTGCCCCTGGACCTGGTCGATCTCAAGCCCAGCAACATCATCGGCCTGGACGCCCTGGCGTCGCTATTCACCTCGGATGCGGGCGGGCCGGATGAGCAACAAGAAATGGTCCCCGCCGTTATTGACACCCCGCTGGCGAATCTGATCAATGAACTGGCCACTGGGGACCACGGATTGATCATGTGCATGGGTAAGGGCGGAGTCGGCAAGACAACGATTGCTGCCGCGATCGCTGTCGCTCTCGCCGAGGGCGGTCACCAAGTGCACCTGACCACGACCGACCCCGCCGGGCACCTCATCGACACCCTCCACGGAACACTGCCGAACCTGCAGGTGTCGGCCATCGACCCGGTCGAGGCGACCCGCATCTACCGCGAACATGTGCTCACCACCAAAGGCGCCGCGCTCGATGAGCACGGCCGGGCGACCCTCGCAGAGGATCTTCGCTCGCCATGCACCGAGGAAGTAGCTGTGTTCCAGGCGTTCTCGCGGGTCATCGGTGAATCGCTGCACAAGTTCGTCGTCGTGGACACCGCCCCAACCGGGCACACGCTGCTCCTACTCGATGCCACCGGCTCCTACCATCGCGAGGTCGCACGGCAACTGGGCAACCGACGCTTCACGACTCCGCTTATGCGTTTGCAGAACCCGGAGCAGACCAAAGTCATCATCGTCACCCTCGCCGAAACCACCCCGGTCCTCGAGGCCGCCGGATTGCAGGACGAACTCGAACGCGCCGGCATCCGCCCCTGGGCCTGGGTGATCAACAACTCGCTCGCAGCCGCAAACCCGACCGCACCGCTGCTCCGGCAGCGCGCCGCCGCGGAACTGCCGGAGATCGACAAGGTCAAGGGTCAGCACGCGGATCGGGTCGCGGTGGTACCGCTGCTTTCGACCGAACCAGTGGGTATCCCCGCGCTTGAAGCGCTCGGGACGGCCCGAGGCGTCTTGGCCACGTAACCAGCAATCACATCGACGCAATCTAATCCTTGATCATCAGCGCGATCCCGCGGTGCCCGGTCGCACGCCTCGCGGCCGCTACGGCTGTTCTCGGTTCGGTTTCTAAGGGCAGCGAGAATTGTTGCAGCACAATGCGATTACGCGGTCGATTGTTGGGCGTTAGCAGCAAGAGGCGGTCGGCGCGGGTTCTGTATTGTCGTCAGCCGCCGATCGGCCACAGCACGCAGCACCTTCGGTTTCGGGGTCGAGGTGCTGCGGGCTTGATCCGAAAGTTTCCGAGTCGGCCAACACGGTGTAGACCTCCCACTTCTCCCCGGCCGGCCCTGTCACCCAGACCTTGTCCTGGGTGGCGAAGCAACAGGTCGTTCCGATCTCCTCGTCGGTGAACAAGCCCTCGCCCTGCAACCGAGCGATCTCCTCGTGCACCTTCTCACTGGACTGGACCTCCACGCCGAGGTGGTTCAGGGTGCCGCCCTTACCGGGGTTTTCGAGCAGCACCAGCTTGAGCGGCGGCTCATCGACGGCGAAGTTGGCATAGCCGGGCTTGCGTTTCGCCGGCTCGGTATTGAACAGCTTGGAGTAGAACATGATCGCTTCGTCGAGGTCATCGACGTTGAGGGCAAGTTGTACACGGGACATGGAATCAGACCTCCGTAGGTGTGAGACATATATCAAATTCGTCCGACACGCTTAGGATGCCACCTTTTTGATATATGTCAAACCTTCTGGCATTATTGCGTCATGCCGAAGGCGTTACCCCTGGTCGACATCACCGCGCCGGCATGCTGTGCGCCGCTGGCGGCAGGCCCAATGAGCGATGACGACGCCCTGCGGGTTGCCTTGCGCCTCAAGGCGTTGGCAGATCCCGCGCGGGTCAAGATCATGTCCCTGCTATTCAGCTCGTCTGCGGGTGAGCAGAAGACCAGCGACCTGGCCGCCGTTGTCGAACTGACCGAATCAACCGTGAGCCACCATCTTGGCCAACTGCGTAACGCGGGCCTGGTGGAGTCGGAGCGCCGCGGCATGAACGTCTATCACCGTCCTCACCGTGACGCGATGGCCGCCCTGTGCGCGGTGCTCGACCCGCGGTGCTGCAACTGATCTTTCGCCAATGCGGGTAAACCTCCGAGGATCCGGACGGGTGGTGAGGGTCGACTCATGGGTAAATGCCTGGCTTCGCAGTGGCGAACGTGAGAAGACACGGTCACCAAACCAAGCCAACACCTTGATTTTTGGGCGGTAGCTCAGTAGAAATTAACTTAATTATGATTGAGCTATCCTCTGACGCGGTGCGGCGGGTTCAGATCCATGCCGCCTTAGCCGACCCTGGCCGGCTCGTTATCGTCGATCGATTGCTGCTCGCCGACGCATCGCCCTCTGAGCTTCAAGCCGCGCTGTCGATGTCATCGAGTCTGATCGCCCACCATCTGGGGGTGCTTGAGGGAGCCGGCATCGTGCGCCGAGTCCGATCAGAAGGAGATCGTCGTCGCAGCTATCTGCAGCTGATCCCCGAGTCGCTGGATTTGTTGGTGCCCTCGACTGCGTGGCGTGCAGAGCGGGTGGTGTTTGTCTGCAGCCAGAATTCGGCACGCAGCCAGTTGGCGGTGGCGGTGTGGAATCGCCGAAGCTCGCTACCGGCAACCTCAGCCGGGACCCATCCCGCCGCCGAGGTACACCCGTCGGCAGTAGCCGCCGCGAAGCGCCGCAAGCTGCCGATGCGACCCCACACCCCGCGCCATCTCGATGACATCGTGAAGCCTACCGACGTGATCATCGCGGTCTGCGACAGCGCCCACGAACAACTGCCCGCCGACAGCAGGCGCCTGCATTGGTCGATCCCCGACCCGGTCCGCACCGGCCGGGCCGACGCCTTCGACCAGGCCCTCGACGAGCTGACCGTGCGCATTGATCACCTCGCCCCCACCCTGGACCCCGACTAGCAACAACACCGTGCGCTGACGACCGGAGGAAACCGCGATGAGCATTTCACGAAAACTACTTTGGGGCGTGCCGAGCTTGCTGGCAGTGACCGCGCTGGTGTTTTGGTTTTCGGCATGTGCCAGGGAACATTCGAACCCCTCATACGCCACCACGGCGAAGGTTGACTGCGGCGGTAAACAGTCGCTGAAGGCCAGCGGCTCGACCGCGCAGGCCAATGCGATGACCCGGTTCGTCCAAGCCTACGAAAAAGCCTGCCCTGGGCAGACACTCACCTACACGTCGAACGGCTCGGGGGCGGGAGTGAGCGAATTCCTCCGCGGCATAACGGATTTCGGTGGCTCGGACTCGCCGCTCGCTGGCGACGAGTACACCACGGCCAAGGAGCGGTGCGGGTCGGATGCCTGGGATCTGCCAGTGGTGTTCGGTCCTTTGGCGATCACGTACAACCTCGAAGCCGTAAACAGACTGACGCTCGACGCCCCGACACTAGCCAAGATTTTCAACGGCAAGATCACCCGGTGGGACGACCCAGCCATCAAGGCGCTCAACGGCGAGGAGATGCCCATGGAACCCATCGACGTGGTATTCCGCAGCGACGCCTCGGGCACCACCGATAACTTCCAGCTCTACCTCGACGCCGCCTCCAACGGCGCGTGGGGCAAAGGAACCGGCAAGGTGTTCAACGGCGGAGTTGGCGAGGGCGCACCAGGCAACGAGGGCACCTCAGCGAAAATCAAGTCCACCGAGGGTGCGATCAGCTACAACGAATACTCGTTCGCCCAAGCGCAGCGGCTGTTCGCCGCCAGAATCCTGACCTCAGCCGGGCCCGATCCCGTGGCCATCACCGCCGACACGGTCGGCAAGGCCGTCTCCGGAGCGACCATCGTGGGCCAGGGTAACAACCTGGTGCTAGACACCTCGTCGTTCTACAAGCCCACCCATCCCGGCACCTACCCGATCGTGCTGGCGACCTACGAACTGGTGTGCTCGAAATACGCTGACCCACAGACCGCACGGGCGGTGCGGGCGTTTCTGCAGTCCACCATCGGGCCAGGCCAGGCCGACCTTGAAGATCACGGATACTTCCCGCTGCCCAATGGCTTTCAGGCAAAGGTGCTTAGCGCCGTGGACGCCATAAGCTAAGACATCACACCCATCGGCGCAGCGCTGCACCGCCACCGCAAAACCCTGACACCACGGGAGCCAAACCCGCATGACACCTCGTCATATCGTAGCTGTCGGCGGCAGTGACGCCGGCATCAGCGCAGCGCTGCGCGCCCGCGAGCTCGACCCCACAACCGACGTAACCGTGGTTGTCGCCGACGCCTATCCCAACTTCTCCATCTGCGGCATCCCTTACTACGTCTCCGGGGAAGTCACCCACTGGACCAACCTGGCTCATCGCACCGCCGCCGACCTGGCCGCCACCGGCATGCGGGTGCTCACCGACACCCGCGCCACCGGCATCAATGTCAAAGAGCACACCCTCGACATCCTCGACTCCATCGGCGCCCCACAACAGCTTGTCTACGACTCCCTGATCGTGGGCACCGGCGCCATCAGTACCCGCCCACCCATCTCTGGGCTAAGCGGCGCTGACGCGCTCAGACCCGACGATGGCGTGCACTTGCTGCACTCCATGGGCGACACCTTCGCCGTCATGGACTCCCTGCAGCAACGCAACCCCGCCACGGCGGCGATCGTCGGCGCCGGCTACATCGGCCTGGAGATGGCCGAAGCCCTTACCACGCGCGGCATCCGCGTTACCCAAATCGAAGCCTTGCCCGAAGTTTTGCCCACCGTCGACCCTGAACTCGGCGCCCTCGTGCACACTGAACTCGAGCACAACGGTGTCGAAGTCCTCACCGACACCGCGGTCACCGCCATCACCCGCGCCGACACCGGCGCGCTTACCGTGACCGCCAGCCAGGACGGCCAAACAATCTCGCGCACCGTCGATTTCGTTCTCGTCGTGGTTGGAGTGCGTCCCGACACTGAACTGGCCGCAGACGCCGGCGCCGAACTCGGCGTGAAAGGTGCCATCGTTGTCGACGAAGCTATGCGCACCAACTTGCCCGATGTCTTCGCCGCGGGCGACTGCGTACACACCCACCACCGGCTCCTCGGCATCACCTGGCTCCCGCTGGGCACCACCGCCCACAAACAAGGCCGCGTGGCAGGCGAAAACGCCCTCGGTGGCTGCACCCACTTCGCGGGCAGCCTCGGTACGCAAGTCGTCAAGGTCTTCGACCTCGTCGCCGCCCGCACCGGCCTCCGCGAACACGAAGCCCTGTCCGCCAACAACGGCTGGACCCCAGTCACCAGCCAATCGACCCCGGACGACCACAAGGCCTACTACCCAGGGGCAACCCCGATCAACATCCGTATCACCGGCGACCAGCAGAGCGGCCGCCTGCTCGGCGCCCAGCTGGTCGGACACCGCAGCGCCGAAATCGCCAAACGCGTCGACACCTACGCCACCGCCCTGTTCCACGAGATGTCCGTCGACGGCCTCAGTGCGCTCGACCTGTCTTACACCCCGCCGCTTGGATCACCCTGGGACGCAACCCAAATGGCTGCCCAAGCATGGGTGCGCGGTCAACATCAATCCGCCACGAGTGCCGCTACAGAGACCGATGACCTCTCGATGCGGTTATTGAGCGGCGACGCGACGACTTCGACCTGACGGTGCCATTTTTCGAAGGTTTCGCCTAGCGAGGGAACCGGGCCGCGAACGTATTTAGTTCACGTTCGACCGCCAGATGAACCAGCTCGCTCAACGGTGAGCTCTCCGTCAGGCCGAGCGTCTCTAGACTGGTAAGTGATTCGTCGCCTGCGGATCGATTTCCGGCCATGACGAGCCACACGCTCGACGCCCTATCAGCCGAGCGATAAACGGTCCACACGACTAGCGAGTCAAATGCCGTCATCTGATTAAAGATCGAGGAAATGGGATCATCAAGGACGCCAGGTACGACTACCGGATAGCCTCCCGCAGTCAAATGCTCGTCGAACCACGCGCGGTCTTCGGGGTGTGTTTCAAGCTGGCGTGTGGCATCGGTCGTCGCGGCTTCCCGCTCGGTATCACTCAATGGGGTTCGGACCCAAATGTCTAGGTTATCGGCTTCCGTCTCGACGTATTCGTTAATGTCGGGGAGCCCGCCTACCCCACGCGAAAACTTCAGAGCGCCACGATATTTTGCTCGTGCCGAGTCTAGAGTGTTGCCGCCACCGACGATGCTGTCCGGCAGAGAGAAGAACTGCCAAGCGGGGGTGTGTGCCGCGTCGTGGTGATATATGACTGTCTGTATTGGATGTGACATCAGTCCACCTCGTTTCGGGCTTCATCTGGACTAAGACCGACATCTTCGACTAACACACGGCGAACGATCTTCCCAGAAACCTCCGCGCGATCTGGGAACGCAAATGTGAACTCGCGACTTTTCCCCTTGTACCGCCGTTGTGACTTCATTCGCCGCTGCGGAGCGCCACAGTGCTTCTCGATAATTCGCACCAGTGCCGCGCTGCGTAGGGACGGCCACTTTTCACCCAGTGGCGTCAACAACGGCATGGCACGGACGGGGCGCCCGAACAGTCGACCGGCTTCTGCTTCGCCGGTGTACAGGGCGCTGACGCCGTCCGAGATCGGTTCGATTGTGAACTCGTCGTCCTGAATATCCAGATACTTCCCTCGAAAGAACAGTGCCTGCTTCCCAACGAGAATCTCGTCGGAGCCAAGCGTGATCTTCAGCGACTTGATCGCGATGAATTCGTAGATGGTGTCCACTACAGGCTCGAGTTGCGTCTCCCGCCTGATGATCGTGAACGGTCCAGTAAGGGGGCCGCTACGCGTCTCTCTCGACAGGAGCTTTGCCGCCTCAATGATGGCGATCGCCTCATCTTTGGTCATCTCGGCAGGCATCCGGAGAAGCACACTTACGTGGTTCTGAATCCGGGCAAGAGCTTCGGCGACGACCGACCATCGTTTCGCCGCATTGTCATGATGATCGGGTCTCGGCGCAGGGCCACCGCTAGTGAATTGCTTTGGACCGTAAGCTAAACCGATCCCGATTCGGTTCGGGGCATGCATGGCGGCCAGAAACTTCAGACCTTCGACGATGTCGGCGGGGCGCCGGCCGCTTAGGTTGTATTCCGTGCTGATGTTCCAGGTGAGTTCGCGCTGCGCGGTCTTCTTGGCCAACATCTCGACCGTGAACAACTTGGCGTTATCCACCCAGATGCCGCGAACGCCACCTTGGCCCTGACTGAATTCCGTCCGCTTGATGGTGGTGCTGGCGATCACCGTGTCAGAGTCCGGCGCCAGCATCGCGATGGCAAGCTCGGTGTCTTCGTCGTCGACGGACTGCTCGATCACGTTGATTACCTGAAGGCTGGCACCGCTCAGGTCCCCACCCAGGCCGGCCGGCAGGTCGAGAGAGCCGGTTACCGTGCCCACCGGCATCGATAGGGGTGCGCCGTAGTCGATGAATTTTTCCACTTGCTGCCGGAGTTCCTCGTCGTCCGCGGGGACCGCAAGCTGCAGCCGCCAAGTGATCGGGCGCTCCTGGACCGCCGCCAACGAGCGCGCAAAGATCTTGATAGTGATCCACACCGAGTCCTGACACATTGCGTAAGCCGCGACCAAACCCTCTTCATACGACGACGGCTCATCGGGTGGCGGCTTGTCTGAGACATCGAAGCTGTACTTGTAGAATGGATCACATTCGTTGAGCGCCTTATATATTGACGTCAGATCCGTCATTACGTCGGATGGCATTAGAGGTTCGTTCTCTTGCCGATCTTTCCGGACGGAGAGGATCCTGGTGAGATGATCCATCGCCGCCTGCAGGCGTTCCTTGCCGTCACGCAGGTAGTAGTCGATGACGTTCTGATACTCGGCTGCAAGGGTGTCGCACATCAGCAAACCGTGTGTCGCGCGAGGAAAGTCAGCATTCGCAGTGTGAGCGTCCAACCAGCCGAGATTTTGGTTAGTCAGGTCGAGTGGCATGACGAGATGCCATTCCGTAATCAGCCAATCTTCTTTTTTACTGGTTTCAACGACCCGCGAGAACGACCGCTTGATTGCACGCTTCTGGGTTCCATTCAAGTTGTCGCAGTACCGCTTGATCTGCCAAACTGCGCGCTCCTTGCCCCAGCCAGCGGGGCCAGGAACGAAGATGTCGATTCCGCCGTCGCCTTGGCTTGGACGCACACGAACTGCATTCGGGAATTTGCTACACAGGAGCATCCCGACGACGGTCTCAACCTCTTCGCCTGACTGTCGGGTCCATTCAACTCGAGCCACGAACGCCGGACCTTCCGAAATTCAATCTGCCGCCTGCCTGAGTAATGCTAAAGGCAGCAGCGGTTTGAGCCGCGTACGCGCGCTGGTTGGATCGATCCGCTCCAGACAGTTGCCTAGGAACGAACCGGCAGCGGAGACTGTCAGCCCGATACGACGCTGACTCCGTCGTGAGCGCGCGAATGAACGCTTTCGTCGAACGCATCCAGGACGCGCACGGCGAAGGCAGGACTCATCGCTGACTGAACTTCTCCCCTGGTCATCCAACGAACTTCGCGCGCCTCGGCCGTCGGGTGGGTGATCCCCTCGGCCGGACGGCAACGATAGACGAGAGCGACTATCCCGTGAGTGAGGTTCTTGTAAACGCCGCTCAGACGTTCCACCGTGACGTCCAGACCAGTTTCTTCGAGCACTTCGCGCCGGACGCCATCCTCGAAGGATTCGTGCAGTTCGAGTACGCCACCGGGAGCCTCCCAGTGGTCGTTGTCGTCTCGGCGGATCACAAGAACCAGACCGTCATCCCGGACGACGATGCCGGCGACACTCACCGAGTGCTTTGGCGTGTTTCCCATCGGTGGTCTCCATTGTTCGATGCCGGCGACGTGACACGAGGTTGACTGGCTTCCTAGACTAGTCGTCTAGACATGTAAGGGAAGGCCACCGGGTGCTGCAACTTGGACAGATCGACCGGGCGGACGACAAGCCGCCATATCGGCAGATCGCGGGCATGTTGCGCGAAGCGATTATTCACAACCAGCTACCCCCCGGGGAACGACTGCCGTCCGAGGCTGAATTGATCGAGCACTTCGGCGTGGCCCGCATGACTGTAAGACAAGCGATGCATGAGCTTCGTTCCGAGGGACTGGTCATCTCGCAACATGGCCGCGGAGTGTTCGTCCGCCCGACGGCGCCGATTCACAGACTGGCGTCAGATCGATTCGCGCGAAAGCACCGCGCGGAAGGCAAGGCGGCATTCACCGTGGAAGCTGAGAAATCCGGTTACTCGCCGCAGGTCGACAGTATCGTCGTGAATCGACAGAAGCCGAATTCCTTTGTAGCTGAGAGACTTAGAGTCTCGCCCAATGATGACGTGGTCGTGCGATCGAGGCGGTACCTCGCGAATGGCCGGCCGGTTGAGACAGCGGTCTCCTTCATCCCGGCGGCTTTCGCTGAAGGTACGAAGATCGAGCAGGTCGACACGGGGCCTGGTGGTATTTACGCCCGCCTGGAAGAGAACGGTCATGTACTCGGCCGCTTCACCGAGGAAGTCGCAGCCCGGATGCCCACTCCCGAGGAACGGCGGGAGCTGGAACTTGAGCCCGGCGTTCCCGTATTGACTGTGCTCCGAACCGCCTACGACGCGAATGATGTGGCGGTTGAGGTCTGCGACACGGTGAAGGTTAGCTCGGCCTACCTGCTCGAATACGAGTTTCCGGCGCGCTGAGGCCAAAGTCTTCGATCCGTCGCGCTCCGATCGTTGCACTCCTCTAGACGACTATGTAACCTCAACTTGTCTAGAGCAGTTCTCATGAAAGGTCCACGATGTCCGTTCCTAAATGGCTCAAGGTGTCTCACCAGCAGGTTTTCCCGCACCGAGCGTTCGTGGTGTCCGACGTCACTGCGGTGATCGATTACGAGCGGTCAACAAAGGACAGCAAGGTTCAGGCGACTGATCGAGAATCAGGCGTCCCGTTGTGGCAGGTCGAAGTCCTCGACGGCGACCCGGCCGCTAGCAAGCGAGCACGCACTCTCACCGTCAAGTTCGCAACACCCAATCAACCTGTGTGCCCGCCGAACGCTGCCGGAATGCCCTTCACGCCAGTGATTTTCGAGGAGCTGTGCGTATTGCCGTACGTAGACCG
Source organism: Mycobacterium terramassiliense (assembly GCF_900157385.1). GTDB lineage: Bacteria > Actinomycetota > Actinomycetes > Mycobacteriales > Mycobacteriaceae > Mycobacterium > Mycobacterium terramassiliense. Next base: position 1,141,851 of record NZ_LT717701.1, on the reverse strand, counting down.
TTCGAGCGAATCCGGCCGCATCGCGTGGTCGTTTCGGGCCTCGGGCATGATTGCGGACACCGGCAAGGCGGGGTCCTCAGCGGCAGACCGGGCATCAGCATGAGTCCCTACGACCCCGTAGTACTTAGCGATCCGTATTCGATTCCAGATCCCGATGCCGGGATGGACCTCCTTGACCTCACGCACCTACTGGCGGTCGGCGCCATGTGGCTCATCGCGGTGATCGGCGTGGTCACCCTTTCGCTCGTCGTTTGGAGACTGCGTTCGCCCGCCACATTTAGGCGTTATGTTGCAACCCCAGCGCGGCGGGCTCGATGGCTGCTATGGGCGCTGATCTCCTGGCCGCGAGTTGCGAAGGCCTGCGGGTTGTCCACTTCAGAGCGCGTCACGCGCACGGACTTACAGGGCAAGAGCAAGACGAGGACAGTCTGGACTCATCCTCGCCTTCTCGGGGTGAGCATGTCAGGCGACTGCCTGCGAATGACCGTCCGCACACGGACCGGCCAGACGGTGGATGACCTGGAGAATTCGGTGCCCGCAATCCGTGATGCCGTCGGGGCACATTCCGCCCGCTCGACGGTCGTTGCGCCCGGCACGGTCCGGATGGAATTCGTTACGAAGCAACATCTTTCTTTTGTCGAAACTGCTAGACAGCCAATCAGTGACGCGGCGAAGGCAGTGGACATAGGTCGGCGCGAGAACGGGTCGGCCTGGATTCTCCGTGTCGCTGGCTTGCACACCCTGACTGTCGCGTGCTCAGGGGCGGGAAAGGGTTCCATTTTCTGGGGCATCGCAGGCGGATTGGCTCCGGCCGTGAGGTCGGGGACTGTGCGGCTTTTCGCGGTAGACCTCAAGTACGGGATCGAAGTGTCAGTCGGCTCCGCGCTATTCACCGAAGTCGCGACGACCGAGGCCGAGGCCGCCAGGCTGCTGGCCAAGCTAGAGGAACTATTGGATAGCCGCGGACGCCGGATGGCCGGCCGAGCGCGTTCGCACGCACTCAGCACGGCCGAGCCGCTCATGGTTCTGCTCATCGACGAATTGGCCGGCCTGACCGCCTACATGACAGACGCCGCCAGCAAGAAGCAAGTTGCGGCCTCGCTTTCACGCATTCTGACAAAAGGCAGAGCTGTCGGAATCGTCGTCGCTGCCTTCATGCAGGACCCACGCAAAGAGATCCTGCCCATGCGCGGACTATTCACCCAAACCGTTGCACTTCGTCTGCGTTCACGCGACGAGGTCGCGATGGTGCTGGGCGATGGCCTCGCCGATGCCGCGCCCGCGCACCGCATCGACGCCAATGAACCTGGAACCGGATACGTAATCGACGAAGACGGATCAACGGTGCGGGTCCGCGCCGACTACTGGCCCGACTCGTTAATCCGTTCAGTTGCAAACGAATACGGGGTGGCTACTCAAAGCTACCAAGGTCCGGCGGAGAACTGAGGACATCGCCATGGCAACTCTCGGCATCAGCACCGCGGCCACCGTTGCCGCAACTTTTCCGGAGCTGCTGACAGCAGAGCAGGTGGCCGAGCTGCTCGGCGTGTCGGCCGCGACCGTGAGCCGATGGGGCGCGATGCGCGAACACGGCGCCGAAGTCGGACCGCCGTGCTACACGCTATCGGACCGGGTAAGACGTTGGGACGCAGCGGAAGTCCGCGCGTGGCTACGCCAGGTGCGCCGCTAAGTGGCCGGATCGGGACCGCGCGGTATCCGCAAGAGGACCAACGCAGCCGGCCAGCCGCGCTATCAAGTGCGCTACCTGGTGCGGGATCCAGATTCGTCATCGGGATGGGTGGAAACGTCATCGACGTTCGCCAGCCTCCGCGAAGCGCGGGCCTTCAAAGCTGAGCGCGACGGCGAAGCGGCGATCGGTGCCAGGCGCTTCGACCCTCGGCTTGGCCGTGTGAGCCTTTCCGGCATCTGGACTCACTACAGCGCGTCCAAACGCCCGGCCGTGTCACCCAAGACCTGGAGCGGCTACACCCAGCATTGGAAACTCCGCATCAGCCCGCGCTTCGGCCATGTCCCGCTCGACGAGATCACCCGCAAAGATATCCAGCAATTCATCGATACCCTCACCGTCGGGCCGTGGGCGAAACTCGCCACCCTTCGACTCCTGCGGTCGATCCTCGAAATGGCCCGCGAGGACGGCCGCATCCACACCAACCCGGCGCAAGGCGTATCAGCGGGGCGGATTCCGGCCCGAGAACGTCACCGCTACCTCACCACGACAGAAGTAGCCGCCCTAGCGGCGGCATGCGGCGACCAGGGGGACGTCGTCACCATCCTGGCCTTGACCGGGCTGCGCTGGTCCGAACTGGTCGGCCTGCGCGTCGGCGATATCGACCTGTCGGCGCGCCGGCTCTACGTCCGCCAGGCGGCGCCGGAAGTGGAAGGGCGGATCATTGTCGGACCGCCAAAGACTCGCGCCGCGGTGCGAACCGTCCCGCTACCCCATATCGTCATCGACGCACTGAAGCCACGAGTCGCGGGCCGCGCACCAGGCGAACAAGCGGTCACCTCACCTAATGGTGGCTTCCTGAGGTCCAACAACTGGCGTCGACACGTCCGCTGGTCTCGTGCACTTCAGACAACCAACCTCGCGCCGTTGACGATTCACGACCTACGACACACGTACGCCAGCCTGGCCCGGGCTTCCGGCGCTGACCTTCGCTACGTCCAGAAAACCATGGGGCACTCGACGCCAACTGTCACCGCGAACATCTACAGCGACCTCTACGCCGATGAACTCGACCACGTAGCCACGAACCTTGACCGGCTCCACAGCTCCGCCGCCAACCAGGCGAACGGACAGGAACCGGACGCACCAAAACGTCCATAGAGTGCCGTCACCGCGTCCATGCAGCTCAAGACTGGTGGCCAGGGCCGGGATCGAACCGGCGACCTTCCGCTTTTCAGGCGGACGCTCGTACCGACTGAGCTACCTGGCCGGAAGGCATGGGCTGCCTCGCCGTGCTGGCGACCCTGACGGGACTCGAACCCGCGACCTCCGCCGTGACAGGGCGGCGCGCTAACCAACTGCGCCACAGGGCCTCGCTATCGCTCCGCGTCATTGCGTCGCGCGTACCCCCAACGGGATTCGAACCCGTGCTACCGCCGTGAAAGGGCGGCGTCCTAGGCCACTAGACGATGGGGGCCAGAACCGAATCACTCCGGGGGCACTCGCAACGCAGTTACCGTTGGGAGCCACGTCAGCTTAGGTCACCGCAGGCCCAATCCTCAAACGAGCGCCGTCCGGGCGGTGTTCCGAACGCAGTATTCTGAACCTTCGCGCCCCTATAGCTCAGTTGGTAGAGCTACGGACTTTTAATCCGCAGGTCCTAGGTTCGAGTCCTAGTGGGGGCACTTAAAGCGGTCCTTACCTCGGCCGATGCCGAGCATGCGCCGTCCTGGCGTGCCCGGCACCACTGCGAATCACCCCGCGGGTCCTGCGCCGCGGGGTGTGGCCCTCGTTCGGCGGCCAAGCGGCTTGGCTTATGCTCGGAAATGTGAGTGTCGATGCGGCCTACCCAAACGCGCCTGTAGCCCTGGTAACCATGGAAATCCGTCACCCGGCAACGGATTCCCTCACCGAATCCTCGAGCGGAGAGCTCAGACGCCTGCTCGCTGACCTACTGCCGATCGAACGCCAGGCGCAGGACGTGGCCTGGGCGATGGGCGCCGGCGGAAATCCGCAACCCGCCGCCGAGCGGTTCGTGCGTTACGTCAACCGCGACAACACGCTCGCCGCCTCGATGAAGACCCAGGCGGTCGTCATCGAGACCACCGCATACACCAACTTTGAGGAGCTGGTCGACCTGGTGATGCGGGTCATCGACGCCCGCTCACAGTTTTCGCCGATCGTCGGGGTGGAGCGCCTCGGCCTGCGCTACGTCCTCGAGATCCGCGTCCCGCAGGGCGTGGACGGCCGCATCGAGTGGGCCAACTGGATCGCCGAGCCACTGCTCGGACCGCAGCGCATCGCGCCCGCCGGCCTGACCCTGACCGAATGGCAGGGAGCCGCGGTGTACCGGGAGGCGAACCCAGGCAAGTCGATGATCGTGCGCTACGGCCCGGGTGTGGGCCAGGCGCTGGACGCCAGCTACCACCTGCGCCGCACGATGCCGGCCGCGCAGGGCCCGTTCTTCCTCCTGGACATCGACAGCTTCTGGACCCCGCTCGGGTCAATCCCCGAATACGACCGGAGCACGGTGCTGGCGACCTTCCAGGACCTCTACGACCCGGCCCGCACCGTGTTTCAGGAGATGCTCACCACCCGCCTGAAGGACGACCTGCTCAGCCGCTAAGCCCGGTAAACACCGCGCTGCTGTAGGTCACGTCGGCGAAGGCATCGGCGGCGTCGTCGTCGGGATAGACGAAGCCGTTGGCCGCGTGCAACTCCTTGACGGTTTGGGACGACGTCCGCCATCCGCGCTGGGCCAGATGGTCGAGAATGTGGCTGCGCTGACCGTGATACACGAGGTCGTTGAAGTCGATCTCGAACCCGAGTTCGCTCATCCGGTCATGGTGCGCGCGCCAGCGCTCATCGGCGAAAACGGCGGTGTCCGGCACGAATTCGAAGGCCAGGCGGCTGCCCGAGGCGCTCAACGCGGTGATGTTGTCGAATAAGGCGTCCTGGGCCTCGTCGGGCAGGTAGACCAAGAGGCCCTCGGCGCTCCACGCCGCCGGCGCCTGCGGATCGAAGCCCGCGGCCCGCAACGCCCCGGCCCAGTCGTCGCGCAGGTCGACGGCAACGGTGCGCCGCTCGGCGGTCGGCTCGGCACCGAGGTCGCGCAGCGCCAGCGTCTTGAACTCAATCACCTCGGGCATGTCGACCTCATATACGACGGTGCCCGCCGGCCACGGCAGGCGGTAGGCGCGCGCGTCCAGGCCCGAGGCGAGGATCACCACCTGACCAATGCCGCCGCGCGTCGCGTCGAGGAAGAATTGGTCGTAAAACCTGGTGCGGCAAGCCATCCCGCGCGCCATCCGCTGCGGATCGAACTCGGACTCCTCCCCGACCGGGATCTCGCCGTTGACCAACCGGACGTAGACGTCGATGCCCACCGCGCGCACCAACGGCGCCGCGTAGGGGTCCTCGATCAACTTTTCGGCGCTGGACAGCGCCCGCTGCGCGGCGACCATGGTCGCCGTCGCCCCGACGCTCGTCGCCAAATCCCAACGATCGCGGTCGGTGCGCGCCATGGTGTTCCTCATCCCCAGCCGAGAAATATAGATTGTCTAGTTACTACCACAGCGCCGGCGGCCGCCCCGCGCGACTACCCTCCGACCTGTGATGGACTTCGCCCAGCGCACGATCGAATTGGCACGTCGCAACGTCGCGGACGGCGGTCGGCCCTTCGCGACGGTGATCGCGCGGGACGGCGAAGTCCTCGCCGAGAGCGCCAACCGGGTGGCCCAGACGAACGATCCAACCGCTCACGCCGAAATACTGGCGATCGGGGAGGCGTGCCGGAAGCTCGGCACCGAGCACCTGGTCGACAGCACCATCTATGTGCTGGCCCATCCGTGCCCGATGTGCCTGGGCTCGCTGTACTACTGCTCGCCCAGGGAAGTCGTCTTCCTGATCACTCGCGAGTCCTACGAGCAGTACTACCTCGATGACCGCAAATACTTCGAGGTCGCCACGTTCTACGACGAATTCGCCAAGCCCTGGGACCGGCGTCGCCTCCCGATGCGCTACCGGCCCCACGAAGCCGCAGTGGACGTGTACCGGTTCTGGAACGAGCGCAACGGCGGCCGGCGCACGTCGACGGTCGTCCCCCCCGGCTGACTACCGCGGCATTGCCGCACAGAACACCCTCCGCTACTATTTGCGTATGCATGCAGGTAATAGCGAAGACCGCTTGCCCGACGACCAGGCCGGCCTCGTCGTCGAGGTTTTCCGGATGCTCGCCGACCCCACCCGCGTGCAAGTGCTCTGGTCGTTGACGCACCGCGAGATGTCGGTCAACGAACTTGCCGAACATGTGGGAAAGCCCGCGCCGTCGGTCTCCCAGCACCTGGCGAAGCTGCGCATGGCGCGGCTGGTGCGCACGCGCCGCGACGGCACCAGCATCTTCTACAGCCTGGAGAACGACCACGTCCGGCAGCTCGTCATCGATGCGGTCTGCAACGCCGAGCACGCCGGGCCCGGGGTTCCCCGCCATCACCGGGGCGAGAGTGACCTGAAGGCCGTCGCCGGACCGTCGTCGACGCGAAGCGCTCGTCCGCGTCGGGGCCCGGCTTGACGACCAAGGGGCACAACAGGTTTCAGAGAGACAGGTGACATAATGACCGAGCCGCACACCCATGACGCGCCGCACGCGCACGAACACCGCCACGGCGACGCGACCCATTCACACGCGCACACCACGCACGAGCACGACCATGTCAGCCACGAGCATCCCCACGCCCACGACGACGGAACCGAGCACACTCACCAACACGTGCACCAGTCCGACCTCGAAGGCGCGCACAACCACGTCCACGGGTAGAGATACGGTCGGCGGACGGGCTTAGACCCGCGGACAGTAGTGCTTGGGGTTGTCCCGTTCGTCCAATGGCGGCAGGTTGCGCGCCGGCGTCTGCACCAGCGGTGCGTCCGCCGGGATCCGTCCGGTGACGCGATCCCAGCCGGCCCGCGCCCGCGGATGTTTCCGGTATCGCCGTGGTACACAGGCGAAAACGACGCGGACGAGGTCGCCGAAGCGCCGGTGCAGCCATTCGTCGCGGCGCGACCACCGGTAGCCCATCAGTTCGCGCACCGGCGGGTCGTAGAGGCCGACGGTGAGCCACACGAAAAACGGGGCCAGCAGTTTGCGCTGTGCGGCCCACAAGGGGTCCGGAAGCCATTGAGCGAACGGCGGTTTGGGCAGCGCGGTGAGGTCGAGGACCGCGCGGGCGGCCCAATTGTTCTCTAAGACGTTGCGGCACATGTGGTCCCAGTAGACCTTGAAGTCCTCCCAGGACGCCGGCACCGGGCGCATGCTCATGCCGTACAGGCGGTACCACTCGACGTGCTCGTCGAAGAGCTGGCGCCGCTGCGCCTCCGTCAGACCCCCGCAAAAGCGTTCGGCCACATGGATCGTGCCGACGAAGAAGGTGGCGTGAGCCCAGTAGAACACGTCGGGGTTCAGCGCGTGGTAGCGCCGGCCCTGTTCGTCGACGCCCTTGATATCGGTGTGGTAGTCGCGCACCTCGGCGCCGGTGACCGGGGCGCGGTCGCCGTCGAAGACGACGCCACCGATCGGGTACAACGAGCGCAGCAGTCGTGGCCAGCGCTCCCGGAAGAACGTCGAATGGTCGATGACGGCCGCGCCGAGCTGCGGGTGCATGTTCTGCATGGAGCCCGCCCACGGACCCTGCAGCATGCCGCGCCAGTCCCCGAAGTACCGCCAGGTCAAAGAATCCGGGCCGAGCGGCGTCGGTGGCACCGCGTAGCCCAGTGGCGACACCGGGCACCCGCCGGCGACGCCGTCGGAGCCGCTGGTCAGCGAGTGGGGTGCGGACGTATGTTGGGTCACTATTGGATTCCTGTAAGTATCGGCAAACTGACTACATGCGTTGTCAATTTAGAGCTTAGGAGCGATGTGCCGACCGGTCAACGACGGGGCCGCTGGACCGGCGTCCCCCTGGAAAGCCGGCACGCCCTGCGTCGCGACAATCTCATCACCGCCGGTGTGCAGTTGCTCGGCAGCGATCGCGGCCCCGCGTTGACCGTGCGCGCGGTGTGCCGCAAGGCCGCGCTCACGGAGCGCTACTTCTACGAAAGCTTCTCCGACCGTGACGAATTCGTGCGCGCCGTCTATGACGACGTGTGCACGCGGGCGATGAACACCCTGACGTCCGCGAAAACCCCGCGCGAGGCCGTCGAACAGTTCGTCGAGCTGATGGTCGACGATCCCGTGCGTGGGCGGGTGCTGCTGCTGGCGCCCACGGTGGAGCCGATATTGACCCAGTCCGGCGCGGAGTGGATGCCCAACTTCATCGACTTGCTGCAGCGCAAGCTGTCCCGGATCGGCGATTCGGTGTTGCAGAAAATGATCGCCACGAGCCTGGTCGGCGGGCTGACGAGCCTGTTCACCGCCTACCTCAACGGCCAGCTCGGGGCGAGCCGAACGCAGTTCATCGACTACTGCGTCAACATGCTGTTCACCGCGGCGTCGCCGTACGTCTCCGCGGCCGAGCAGGCCAAATCCGAGTAGCGGTTTCCGTCGGCGCCGAGCTGGCTAGCCATGAGAAGTAACGATCCGGAATCCCGACGGCGCGCGGGCTGGAGAAACTTGATGCTACCGGCGGGCACAGATATATTGACTGCAACCCGTAGACACAGATAACTGGAGGGGCCATGTCAGCCCAGCTGACCGACCTACAGCTGCTGCACGAACTGGAGCCGGTGGTCGAGAAATACCTCAACCGGCACGAGAGCGTGCACAAGGACTGGAACCCGCACGACTACATTCCGTGGTCGGACGGCAAGAACTTCTACGCGCTCGGCGGTCAGGATTGGGACCCCGAGCAGAGCAAGCTCTCCGACCTCGCCCAGGTGGCGATGGTGCAGAATCTGATGACGGAAGACAATCTGCCCTCCTATCACCGCGAAATCGCGATGAACTTCGGCATGGACGGCGCCTGGGGGCAGTGGGTCAACCGTTGGACCGCCGAGGAGAACCGGCACGGGATCGCGCTGCGCGACTATTTGGTGGTGACCCGCGCCGTCGACCCGGTCGAGTTGGAGAAGCTGCGCATCGAGGTGGTGAACCGCGGTTTCAGCCCGGGCCAGAACCACCAGGTTCGTGAAGACCTGTTCGCCGAGAGCCTGTTCGATTCGGTCATCTATGTCACGTTCCAGGAGCTGGCGACCAGGATTTCGCACCGCAACACCGGTAAGGCCTGCAACGAGCCGATCGCAGACCAGATGCTCGCCAAAATCTCGGCCGACGAGAACCTGCACATGATCTTCTACCGCGACGTCAGCGAGGCCGGGTTCGAGATCGATCCCAACCAGGCGACGAGGTCGCTGCACAAGATCCTGCGCAACTTCCAGATGCCCGGCTTCCAGGTACCTGAATTCCGGCGCAAAGCCGTGTTGATCGCCATGGGAGGCGTGTACGACCCCCGCATCCACCTCGACGACGTCGTCATGCCGATCCTGAAGAAATGGCGCTTCTTCGAGCGCGAGGACATCACCGGTGAGGCGGCCGAGTTGCGCGAGGACCTTGCACTGCTGATCAAGGAGCTCGAGGCGTCCTGCGACAAGTTCGAGGTCTCCAAGCAGCGCCAACTCGATCGGGAGGCCCGCACGGGCAAGAGGACCACGGCATTCGAGCTACATCAGACGGCTGGCAAGCTGGCGATGAGCCGCCGGTAGTCCGTGCGCATCGGTCCGATCACGCTGGCCAGCCCGGTGGTGCTGGCGCCGATGGCCGGCGTGACGAACGTCGCGTTCCGGACGCTGTGTCGCGAGCTGGAACTGTCGAAGGTCGGCACGGTCAGCGGCCTGTACGTCTGCGAGATGGTGACCGCTCGCGCCCTCGTCGAGCGGCATCCGGTCACCATGCACATGACCACGTTCGCGCCGGACGAGTCGCCCCGCTCGCTGCAGCTCTACACCGTCGACCCGGCGACCACCTACGCGGCCGCGCGGATGATCGCCGACGAGAACCTCGCCGATCACATCGACATGAATTTCGGCTGCCCGGTGCCCAAGGTCACCAAGCGTGGTGGCGGGGCGGCGCTGCCGTTCAAGCGGCGGCTGTTCGGTCAGATCGTCGCGGCCGCCGTGCGGGCCACCGAGGGCACCCGGATACCGGTGACCGTCAAGTTCCGCATCGGCATCGACGACGAGCACCACACGCACCTGGACGCCGGCCGCATCGCCGAAGCCGAGGGGGCCGCCGCGGTCGCCCTGCACGCCCGCACGGCGGCGCAGCGCTACTCCGGCACCGCCGATTGGGAACAGATCGCGCAGCTCAAGCAGCAGGTGCGGACCATCCCGGTGCTGGGCAACGGCGACATCTATGACCCCAGCGACGCGCTGGCGATGATGGCCTCCACGGGTTGCGACGGCGTGGTCATCGGCCGCGGCTGCCTGGGCCGGCCGTGGCTGTTCGCCGAGCTGTCGGCCGCGTTCACCGACCGGCCGGCTCCGACCCCTCCCACGCTGGGCGAGGTCGCCGACATCATGCGCCGGCACGGCAGGCTGCTGGCGGCGCATTTCGGCGAGGACAAGGGCATGCGCGACATCCGCAAGCACATCGCCTGGTACCTGCACGGCTTCCCCGCCGGATCGGAATTGCGCCGGGCGCTGGCGATGGTCACGACGCTGGACGAACTCGACACGCTGCTCGGCCGATTGGACGGCTCGGTGCCCTTCCCGGACTCGGCGACCGGCCCTCGCGGCCGACAGGGTTCACCGGCCCGCGTGACGCTGCCCGAAGGCTGGCTGACCGACCCGGACGACTGCACGGTGCCGGCCGGGGCGGACGTGATGCACTCGGGTGGCTGAGCGTTAACACGCTCGAAATCGCTTCGGGACCGATAACTCAGTACGATGTGGACCTTGCCGCATTGCGCTTCCGTGGGGGTCGGTTTGGTGCCGCTGCGGGAGCGCGCTGGGATTTGCGTACGGGCTCCCCTACCGTCGCATGAGAGCTTCGGAGGCCGATAGGACATGAGTGATGGCGGCACTGACGCCACTCTTGACCATCGGCGCACCCCGCAACCACGACTGGGCTCGGCCCCGTGGGAACGGTTCGCCGAAGCACCGGCCGATGACGGCGTTCACCGATGGCAGGCCGAGCCGGCGTTGATCGAGCCCGCGGCCGAAGAGCCGGAAAAAGCGGGCTGCCACGCCGACGGTGGGCTCACGGTCGCCGATCTGATCGCCAAGGTCGGGGCGCCCAGCGCCGCCCGGCCCAGCCACCGCCGCGCCGCCTCCGACGCCGAACCCGCCGAAAACGCGCCGGGTCTGCCCGTCGAGCTGCAGGACACCCAGGTGATCGAGACCCCGGCGTATTCCCTCGACGCCGCCGCGGAACTACCGGACCTCCAGGCCGCCCATTATCCGAACGACGACGAGTTCGACACCTCGGCGGCCACCCCGGATTCCGAGCGCGCGCCCAACAGCCGCGAGTCGAAGCCGACGTCCCGCCGGCGGCCGATACGGGTCGCCGCGCGCTCGGCGGCGGCCCTGGCCGCCGTGCTGGCGCTGGCCCTGACCGGTGGCGCGTGGCAATGGAGCGCGTCGAAGAATAACCGCCTCAACATGATCAGCGCGCTCGACCCGAATTCGAGCGACATCCGGGATCCCGGTGGGCAGTACGGCGACGAGGACTTCTTGATCGTCGGCGTCGACTCGCGGGCCGGGGAAAACGCCGACATGGGCGCCGGCAGCACTGACGACGCCGATGGCGCGCGGTCCGACACCGTCATGCTGGTGAACATCCCGGCGAACCGGAAACGCGTGGTCGCGGTGTCGTTCCCCCGCGACCTGGCGATCACCCCGATCCAATGCGAGGCCTACAACCCCAACACCGGCAAGTACGGACCGATCTACGACGAGAAGACCAAGACCTGGGGTTCCAAGATGGTCTACACCGAGACCAAGCTGAACTCCGCATACGCGTTCGGCGGCCCCAAATGTCTGGTCAAGGAGATCCAGAAGCTGTCCGGCCTCAACATCAACCGGTTCATCGCCGTCGACTTCGCCGGGTTCGCCAAAATGGTCGACGCCCTCGGCGGCGTCGAAGTGTGCAGCCGCACCCCGCTGCACGACTACGAACTGGGCACGGTGCTCGACCACGCGGGACGCCAAGTCCTCGACGGCGCAACCGCGTTGAACTACGTGCGAGCCCGCCAGGTGACGACCGAGACCAACGGTGACTACGGCCGCATCAAACGCCAGCAGTTGTTCTTGTCGTCGCTGTTGCGATCGCTGATCTCCGAGGACACGTTGCTCGACCTCAACAAGCTCAACAACGTCGTCAACATGTTCATCAACCTCACTTCCGTCGACAACGTCAAGACCAAGGACCTGGTCCAGCTGGGTCAGTCGTTGCAGGGCATGGCGGCCGGGCACATGACGTTCGTGACGGTGCCGACCGGCGTCACGGACCAGAACGGCGATGAGCCGCCGCGGATGGCCGACATGCGGGCGCTCTTCGACGCCATCATCAACGACGACCCGCTGCCCGAGGAAAACGACCAGAACGCCAAGCCTTTGGGCGGGTCGTCACCCACCTCGGGAGCGACGAAGGCGCCCACCACCAAGAAGACGCCGACCCCCACCGCGGCACCCGAGGCTCAGCACCAACAGGTGACGACCGCGTCGCCGCAAGACGTCACGGTGCGGGTGTCCAATGCGACGACACAGAGCGGGCTGGCGGCCACCGCGACCAAACAGCTCAAGAACCACGGCTTCAACGTGATGACGCCCGATGACTACCCGAGTTCGGTCAACACGACGACGGTGTTGTTCTCGCCGGGCAACGAGCAGGCCGCCGCCACGGTGGCGTCGTCGTTCGCCAACGCGAAGGTCCAACGGGTCTCCGGCTACGGGCAGGTCATCCAGGTGGTGTTGGGCCCGGACTTCAACGCGGTTGCCACTCCGGCACCGACCGGCTCGTCGGTCAGCATGCAGATAGAACGCGGGTCGGGCAACGCGCCGACCCAGCTGCCCGACGACCTGACGGTGACCAACGCGGCCGACACCACCTGCGAGTAAAGAATTTTGGCGGTACGGCGCCGACCATTTCCCGTGTCGAGAACGTAGGCTTGGCGACATGCGGACCGCCTACCACGAGCAGCTTTCGGAGTTATCCGGGCGCCTCGGCGACATGTGCGGGCTGGCCGGGATCGCCATGGAGCGGGCAACCCAAGCCCTGCTGCAGGCCGATCTGGTGCTGGCCGAACAAGTGATTTCCGACCACGAAAAGATCGCGACGCTGAGCGCGCAAGCCGAGGAAAGCGCCTTCGTATTGCTGGCCTTACAGGCGCCGGTCGCCGGTGACCTCAGGTCCATCGTCAGCGCCATCCAGATGGTGGCGGACATCGACCGCATGGGCGCGCTGGCCCTGCACGTCGCCAAGATCGCCCGCCGACGGCATCCACAGCACGCGCTGCCCGAAGAGGTCAACGGGTATTTCGCCGAAATGGGCAGAGTCGCAGTGGAATTGGGCAATAGCGCGCAAGAGGTGGTGTTGTCCCGCGATCCGGAGAAGGCCGCGCGGATCCGAGAAGAAGACGATGCGATGGACGACCTGCACCGCCACCTGTTCTCGGTGCTGATGGACCGGGAATGGAAGCACGGTGTGGCGGCGGCCGTCGATGTGACGTTGCTGGGCCGGTTCTACGAGCGCTTCGCCGACCACGCGGTGGAAGTGGCGCGGCGCGTCATTTTCCAGGCGACGGGCAGGCTGCCCGAGGACGACACGAAACCACTGACGAGCTAGCCGAAGCGGCCCGAGATGTAGTCCTCGGTCGCCTTCTGGGTCGGGTTAGAAAAGATCTTTTCGGTGTCGTCGATTTCGACCAGCCGGCCGGGCTTTCCGACGGCCTCCAGGTTGAAAAACGCCGTCAGGTCGCTCACGCGGGCCGCCTGCTGCATGTTGTGGGTGACGATGACGATCGTGTAGTCCTGCTTGAGCTCGCTGATCAATTCCTCGATGGCCATCGTCGAGATCGGGTCGAGCGCGGAGCAGGGCTCGTCCATCAGCAACACATCGGGTTGCACGGCGATGGCGCGCGCGATGCACAGGCGCTGCTGTTGACCGCCCGACAGCCCGCCGCCCGGCTTGTCCAACCGATCCTTGACCTCGTCCCACAGGTTGGCACCGCGCAGCGAGTATTCGGCCGTCTCGTCGAGCAGCTTGCGGTTGCGCACCCCTTGCAGCTTCAAGCCGGCGACGACGTTGTCGCGAATTGACATGGCGGGGAACGGGTTCGGCCGCTGGAAGACCATCCCGATCGCGCGGCGCACCCCGACCGGATCGATACCGGGGCCGTAGATGTCTTGGTCGTCGAGCAGCACGCTGCCCTCAACCCGGGCGCCCGGAATCACCTCGTGCATCCGGTTCAGCGTGCGCAGGACGGTGGTCTTGCCGCAGCCCGATGGGCCGATGAACGCGGTCACGCTGCGGGGCAGAACCGACAACGTCACATCCGCGACCGCCTGGAACGACCCGTAATAGATGTTGACGGCTTTGAGGTCCAACCGCTTGGCCACTACTGCTCCTGCCTACGCCTTCTTGGGGGCATACCTTCGCGCGATCACCCTCGCCCCGGCATTGATGATCGCGATCACCAGGATGAGGGTCAACGCGGCACCCCACAACCGATCCGTGGGCACCGGGTCGATGCCCGCGCCCGCCGATGTCTGGTTATACATCATGCCGGGCAGCGACCCCATGAACCCGTGGAAAACGTTGAAGTTCATTGATTGTGAATAACCGATCAGAATCAGCAGCGGCGCAGTCTCACCCATCACTCTAGCCACCGCCAGCAGGATCCCGGTGATGATGCCGGACAACCCGCTGGGCAGGACGACCCTCGCGATCGTCTTCCACTTCGGGATCCCCAGCGCGTAGCTGGCCTCGCGGAGGTCGATCGGAACGATCCGCAGCATCTCCTCGGTGGCCCGCACGATCACCGGAATCATCAGCAAGACGAGGGCCAGGGACACCGCGAAACCGGAGCGGGGCAGCCCCAGCGTCGCCACCCACAGCGCGTAGCAGAACAACGCCGCCACGATCGAGGGAACGCCGGCGAGGATGTCCACCATGAACGTGGCCAGCCGGCCCAGGGCGGTGCCGCCACCGTACTCGACGAGGTAGATCGCCACCATGATCCCGATCGGCACGGAGATGACCGCGCACACCAGTCCTTGCAACAGCGTGCCGACCATCGCGTGGTAGGCGCCGCCGCCCGCCACGAAGGCCGTCATGCCCGCCTGCGAATGCGTCCACCATGCGGTCGTGGCAATCGCTCTGAACCCCTTGGCAATGACCGTGCCGAGCACCAACAGCAACGGTGTCACGGCGATCGCCATCGACAGCGTCATCAGGGCGGTCGCCAGCGTGTTGGCCGCGCGGCGACGGCGGCCGATCGCCGGGAAGGCCCGCGGCTTGAGGGGGCGGTCCAGCATCGAGGTCATCGGGCCCCCCGCGTGTTGCGGGCGCCCGCGACGGCATAGCGAGCCAGGGCGTCGACGAGGAAGGTGAGCACGAACAGCGCCAGTCCCGCGGCGATATAGGCACCGGCCTGGTAGCGGTCGTCGAATTCCGAGGCGGCGCCCGCGATCTTGGTCGCGAAGGTCGACCCGCCGTCGAACAGCGACCAGCCGAACGCGGCCTGGGTGCCCCGCAGGATGATCAGCAGCGCGACCGTCTCGCCGAGGGCACGGCCCAGGCCCAGCAGCGCACCGCTGACGTACCCGGATAGCCCGAACGGCAGCACGATCGTCCTGATCACTTCCCAGCGGGTGGCGCCGAGCGCCAGCGCGGCCTCGATCTCGTCGTTCGGGGTTTGCATGAACACCTCGCGGGTGACCGCGGTGACGATCGGCAAGATCATCACCGCCAACACGATCCCGCCAGTGAAGACGGTCCCGCCCCCCGCGACCGACGCGTTGCCGGTGGCGAACAGGAACCACCAGCCGAGGGTGTGATTCAGCCAGGTGGCGACGGGTCGCAGCTGCGGGGCCAGCACGTACAGGCCCCACACGCCGTAGACGATCGAGGGGACCGCGGCGAGCAGGTCGACCGCGTAGGCCAGCGGCGCGGCGACCCGGCGCGGAGCGTAGTGCGTGATGAACAGCGCAACGCCCAAGGCGATCGGCATGGCCAGCATCAAGGCGAACGCCGACACGAGCACGGTCACCTGGACCAGCTCGAGGATTCCGAAGTGCATGGCCGAGGTGTCGGTGGTGACCCAGTTGCCGGCGTAGCTGAAAAAGTTCTCCCGGTTGCGCTGCAAGGCCGGGATCGCGCGCAGCAACAGGAAGCCCCCGATCGCGGCGATCAGCACCACGATCAAAACCCCGGAACCTTGCGCCAGCCAACGAAAAACCTTGTCCCCCGGGCGCGGCTGGGCGCGTCCCCACGGGCTGATCGGCACCACCGGCGACTCGGGAAAGGGCGCGGCCACGACCGCACCCGAACCCGCAGCGGATGGGTCTGGCGTTATCACTGTGATCCCGTCACAGTCCTGCTGTCGCTCCTTGCGCCCGCCGGCTACCGGATCGCGTTGATCGCGGTAACCAATCGCTCCCTGACTTTATCGGGCAACGGCACATAACCGGCGGACGTAAGACCGCCCTGCCCGTTGGTCGCGGCCGCGCTCAGAAACGACTTGATCGCCGCCGAGGTGTCCGTGTCGTAGCCGCTCGAACACACGATCTCGTAGCTGGCCAGCACCAACGGGTAGGAATCCGCCCGCTCAGCGGTGTACATCGGGGACAGGTCGAGTACCAGATCGTTGCCGTCGGCCACGAAGGTGGCCGCCTGGGTGGCCTTGGCGGCGGTGTCGTTGGTCAGCGGCACCACGCCGTTACCCGTGTCGATCTGGGCGTACGGCATGCCGGCCTGGTCGGCGAACCCCTTCTCGACGTAGCCGATCGCGCCCGCGGTGACCCGCACGGCCTGGATCACTCCCGCCGACTTCGTGGCCCCTTCGCCGACGCCGCCCTGGAACTCGGTGCCCACCCCGCGGGTCCAGCTCTGCGGCGCGGCGGCCGTCAGATACTTCTGGACGTTGTCGGTCGTTCCCGACGAGTCCGCTCGGTAGATCGGCACGATCTTGGTGTCCGGCAGCGCCACGCCGGGATTGAGCGCCGCCAATATCGGGTCGTTCCACGCGGTGATCCTGCCGCTGAAGACCTTGGCGAGGGCATCACTGCTGAGGACCAACTTCGGCACGCCCGGCAGGTTGTACACGAGGGCGACCGGCCCGAACACCAGTGGTAGGTCCCAAGCCGGGTTTCCGTCGCAGCGTTTGGCGGCCGGGCCGATCTGGTCGGCGACCAGCGGCGAGTCGGATCCCGCGAAATCGACGTGGCCGGCGATGAACTGCTCGCGGCCGGCGCCCGACCCGGTGGGGTTGTACGCAACCGCCTTGCCCGGGCAGGACTGCCCCCACACCTGGTTGAACACCGACATCGCGTTCTGCTGGGCGGTCGAGCCCTCCGCCGTCAGGCCATTCTTGCCGGCGCAGCCCGCCGTGTCGGCCAACCCGGAGATCGCGGCCGTCGACGCGCCGCGGCGGTTGTCGTCGCCGCCGCACGCGGTCAACGTCGCACCGCAGATCGCAAGCGCCAACGCCGCGGCCGCCAACGCCCTGCCCTCCCCGTCGAGCCTCACCGATCTCGCTTTCTTGACGCGCTCCCCCCGACGCATGCAGGCGCCGCCGGCCGTCCCCAAGGGAGGTAGCCAACTCGCCGCGAAAGTATGCGTCGGTGCTGCCCACACAACTCGGTTGAGATGAATGCCGGGTGAACGATCGGCCCGTCAGCCGGTGGCCACCGCGTAAGCGGTGTCGACGCTGTAGGTGGCGAAGCCGAGGCGCTCATACGTTCGCACCGCGGCGACGTTGTCGGACTCGACGTACAGCATCACGGTGGGTTCGGCCGAACCGGCCAGCCGGCGTGCCAGGGCCTGAATCCCGATCGCGGTCAACGCCTGCCCGAGGCCCCGGCGCTGCGCCGACGGATCGACCCCGACGACGTAGACCTCGCCCAAGCCCGGTCGGTCGAGGTGCACCTTGGTCCAGTGGAAGCCCAGTAGCCTTCCCGCCTGATCGCTGTCGGGCGCGCCGAACGCCAGGAACAAACCCTCCGGGTCAAACCAGGGTTCGCCGCGCCGCTCGACCAGATCGGCCTCGGTCCACCCGCCCTGTTCGGGGTGTTGGGCGAACGCGGCGTTGTTGACGCGCAGCAGCTCCGCGTCGTCGGCCGTCCCCCGGTAGGTGCGAATTTCCACCCCGGCAACCGGCGGCACGGAGTCGGGGGAGTCCCGCAGGGAGCGTCGCATCTGGACGAGTTCGCGCACCGCGGTCAGCCCGAGCGCGGCGGCGGTCGCCCGGGCCGGCTCGAGGGTGCCGTGCGCCCAAAAGTGATTGCGCCCATCGGTTTTGGCCAGCGCCGCGCGTGCCATGGCAGTGCCGACGCCGCGCCGGCGCGCCTGGGGATGCACCACCAGTTCCGCCATCCCCGCACCGCCGTCACGGGGCGGGCTGAGATTCAGGTAGCCCGCGATCGTGCCCGGCCGGACACCGGTGGCCAGCAGATGTTCGGTGCGCTGGTGCCCCAGCTCGCGCAGCACCTGCTCGCCGACGGGGGCTACGCCATCGAATTGCGTTGCCGCCGAGACGAGTTCGCGCACAGTCTGCTGCTCGGTGGCGGTAAGAGCGGCGCGCCAGTCGGGCGAGCTCACTGACTGCGCAACGGGTCGCCGAGCGGCTCTTGCAGGTGCTCCGAATCGGGCTCGGCCTCGTCGGCGTCGGCCTCGGCGGGGTCCGCGATCGGGGGTCGACCGCGCGCCGGCCGGACGGCCTTGTAACCGACGTTGCGCACGGTGCCGATCAACGCCTCGTATTCGGGGCCGAGCTTGGCGCGCAGTCGACGCACGTGCACATCGACCGTGCGGGTGCCGCCGAAGAAGTCGTAGCCCCACACCTCGTGCAGCAACTGCGCCCGGGTGAACACCCGGCCGGCGTGCTGCGCCAGGTACTTCAGCAACTCGAACTCCTTGTAGGTGAGATCGAGCGGGCGGCCGCGCAGCCTGGCGGTGTAGGTGCCCTCGTCGATCACCAGCTCGCCCAGGCTGACCTTGCCCGCGCTTTCCTGGTCGGCCAGCCCGCCACGGCGCCCGACCACCAGCCGCAGCCGGGCGTCGATCTCGGCGGGCCCGGTACTGGGCAGCAGGATCTCGTCCAACCCCCAGTCGGCGCTCACCGCCACCAGCCCGCCTTCGCTCACCACGGCCAGGACGGGGACCGACCGGCCCGCGGTGCTCAGCAGCCGGCACAGGCCGCGCGCGGACGACAGGTCCGTGCGCGCGTCGACCAGCACGGCGTCCGCGGTCCCGGCCTCCAGTAACGAGGATGGCTCTGGCGGCGCCGTCCGGACGGTGTGAGGAAGCAGCGACAACGACGGCAGCACCGGATCGGGGTGCAGTTCCGAGGTCAGCAGTAGTAGCTCCAACTAGCCCCTCCATCTCGGGGGGAAGGCGTCTCCCATTTCGTAACGCCACGACGCGTTAGTTGCCAGGTCATGTAACGATAACGTGCCACCTGCCTTTTCGGGGTGGGGTGGGTGGCAGTGTGAGCCCCGCCACCGGGCGGCCGGCGACACGGTGGCCAGCGGATTACGCGACAATGTGCGGATGCGCAAGGTGCTGATCGGCGCGGCGGCGGCGGCGATCGCCGTGGCCGTACCGGTCGTCGGCGCCGTCGGCGCCGACTACGCAACCAGCATCTACGCCGAATACCGGCTGTCGACCAGCGTGCGCAGGGTGGCGCATCTCGGTTCCGACCCGTTCGTCGCGATCGTGGCGTTCCCCTTCATCCCGCAGGCGATGCGCCACCACTACAACCAGCTGGAGATCAAGGCCAACGCCGTCGATCACACGATGGTCGGCACGGCCACCCTCGAAGCCACCATGTACTCGGTGGACCTCACGCAGGCGTCCTGGCTGATCAGACCCGACGCGAAGCTGCCGGTGGGCAGGCTGGAGAGCCGCATCATCATCGACTCGACGCACCTGGGCCGCTACCTGGGCATCAGCGATCTGATGGTGGAGGCGCCCCCCAGGGAAACCAACACCGCGACCGGCGGCGTCACCGCATCGGGCATCTCCGACAGCCACGGGTTGGTGTTCAGCGGCACGCCGCACGCGGCGGGCTTCGAGCACCGGGTCAGCGTCTCGGCGGACCTTTCCATCGCCCCCGACGACCCCGCGACGCTGGTGATCACCCCGACCGGCGTCCTCACCGGGCCCGACACCGCCGATCAGCCCGTCCCGGACGACAAGCGGGATGCGGTGCTCCGCGCGTTCAGCACCAGGCTGCCCAACCAGCGGCTGCCGTTCGGAGTTGCGCCCACGACCGAGGGCGCGCGCGGCTCCGACGTCATCATCGAAGGGGTCGCCCGGGGAGTAACGCTCACCCTGGAAGGGTTTAAGCAGTCATGATCACCGTGCTTGCGGCCATCGTCGGAGCACTCGCCGTGGCTACCGTCGCCGGTTGGCTGTTGACCCGCGCATCGGGAAGGGTCCGCGAGATCCATGCCGATCCTGGCGGCGGACCCGACGCCGGCGAGCTGGCGTTGTCTCAGAGCGGGCCGACCATCGTGCACTTCAGCGCCCCATGGTGCGGGCCCTGCGATCGTGTTCGCCGGGTGGTCGGCCAGGTCTGCGAGGACATGGCCGAGGTAGCCCACGTCGAGATCGACCTGGACGCCAACCCGGCGACGGCCCGGCGCTTCTCGGTGCTGTCGCTGCCCACCACGCTGATCTTCGATGTCGAGGGACGACAGCGGTACCGCGCCTCCGGGGTGCCCAAGGCCGCGGACCTGCGTTCGGCGCTGCAGCCTCTGTTGGCCTGAGCACCACGTCATTGGGTAAGCTTGCCGACGTGTCAGCCCGCCTGGAGCCCATGCTCACCACGCGTCGCGCAGTCGATCTGTGCCGCATCGCGGGTTGTTGTTGTTGTTGCTGTAGCTGTTGAGTAGCAGCGCCCCGCGCGCACTCGGAGCAGCTTCGGACCCCTACCCAGGCTTCCAAGGCGTGCCCCCCGGCTTTCCGCGCAACAAGAATTTCTAGGAGTAGTCCCGTGCCAAGCAGCAATACCGCAGTGGAGCCCGACCGCGTCGACGTGCGCGGGCCCAGGTTCGCCGCCTGGGTGACGTCCGCGGTCCTCTTGCTCACGCTCATTGTGTCAGCCGCCAGCCCGTTGGCGGCTGCCGTCATTCTGGGGGCGCAGGCCCTGATCTTCGCGGTCGGCGCCCTCGGCGGGCCCCGGCGCCACCCCTACGGGCGCGTGTTTGCCCGCGCCGTGGCGCCCCGCCTGGGACCCGTCACGGAACGCGAACCCGTCGCGCCGCTGAAGTTTGCCCAACTCGTCGGCCTGATCTTCGCGGTCGTCGGTGTCGTGGGATTCGCCGTCGGCGCCTTTGTGCTCGGCCTGATCGCCACCGCGGCCGCGTTGGTGGCCGCCTTCCTCAACGCGGCCTTCGGCATCTGCCTGGGCTGCCAGCTCTACCCGTTGGTCGCACGCTTTCGACCGATCTCCGCATAACCCCTACGTCACAAGCAATCGAAAGGAACACCCACCATGGCACGCTCCGACGTCCTGGTCTCCGCGGACTGGGCCGAGAGCAATCTCGATGCCGGAAACGTCGTCTTCGTCGAAGTGGACGAGGACGCCAGCGCCTACGACACCGGCCACATCGCCGGCGCAATCAAGCTGGACTGGCGCACCGATCTGCAGGACCCCGTCAAGCGCGATTTCGTGGACGCACAGCAGTTCTCCA
The DNA here is from genome assembly GCF_900157385.1 of Mycobacterium terramassiliense. Classification (GTDB taxonomy): domain Bacteria; phylum Actinomycetota; class Actinomycetes; order Mycobacteriales; family Mycobacteriaceae; genus Mycobacterium; species Mycobacterium terramassiliense. The sequence continues at coordinate 1,120,319 of NZ_LT717701.1, read as the reverse complement.
AACTGCTGTCCGACCGCGGCGTCTCCAACGACGACACGGTGGTCCTCTACGGCGGCAACAACAACTGGTTCGCCGCCTACGCCTACTGGTATTTCAAGCTGTACGGCCACGCCGACGTCAAGTTGCTCGACGGCGGACGCAAGAAATGGGAACTCGACGGGCGCCCGCTGACCACCGACACGGTGAACCGGCCGGCCACCTCCTACACCGCGGCGGCGCCGGACAACAGCATCCGGGCCTTCCGCGACGAGGTGATCGCGGCGATCAACGTCAAGAACCTGGTCGACGTGCGCTCCCCCGACGAGTTTTCGGGCAAGATCCTGGCGCCGGCACACCTGCCGCAGGAGCAAAGCCAGCGGCCCGGCCACGTCCCCGGCGCGATCAACGTGCCGTGGAGCAGGGCCGCCAACGAGGACGGCACCTTCAAGTCCGACGAGGAATTGGCCAAGATCTACGCCGACGCCGGGCTGGACGGCACGAAGGAAACCATCGCGTACTGCCGCATCGGGGAACGCTCGTCGCACACCTGGTTCGTGCTGCGGGAATTACTCGGCCACAAAAACGTCAAGAACTACGACGGCAGTTGGACGGAATACGGCTCCCTGGTGGGTGCCCCGATCGAGTTGGGAAGCTGATATGTGCTCTGGACCGAAGCAAGGACTGACGTTGCCCGCCAGCGTCGATCTGGAGAAGGAAACGGTCATCACCGGACGCGTTGTGGACGGCGCCGGCCAGGCGGTGGGTGGCGCGTTCGTCCGCCTGCTGGACTCCTCGGACGAGTTCACGGCCGAGGTGGTCGCGTCGGCCACCGGTGACTTCCGCTTCTTCGCCGCACCCGGGTCCTGGACGCTGCGCGCGCTGTCCCCGATCGGCAACGGCGACGCCGTGGTGGCGCCCTCCGGTGCGGGCATTCACGAGGTCGACGTCAAGATCGCCTGACGGACCGGCCGACCCCGGCGGCCGCGCGGCACGAATAGACTCGTGTGCGTGGTGCTCTTCTTCGAGATCATGCTGGTCATATCGGTCGTGGTCATCTCATGGTTCGCGCTGTACACCCTCTACCGGCTCATCACTGACGAGTCGTGAGTTCCGACGATCCCACGGCTTCCGGCGACCGCGCCGTGGCTGCCGCCGCCGAACGCGCCAAGGTGACCGCTGCCCGCAACATCCCGGCCTTCGACGACCTGCCGGTCCCCGCCGACACCGCGAACCTGCGCGAAGGTGCCAACCTCAACGACGCGCTGCTGGCGCTGCTGCCGCTGGTCGGAGTGTGGCGCGGCGAGGGCGAGGGCCGCGGACACGACGGGGACTATCGGTTCGGCCAGCAGATCGTGGTCAGCCACGACGGCGGCGACTATCTCAATTGGGAAGCGCGGTCCTGGCGGCTCGACGACACGGGCAACTACCAGGAACCCGGCCTGCGCGAGAGCGGCTTCTGGCGCTTCGTCAGCGACCCCGACGATCCGACCGAATCGCAGGCCATCGAGCTGTTGTTGGCCCATTCGGCCGGTTACATCGAGTTGTTCTATGGGCGGCCCCGCACGCAATCGTCGTGGGAACTCGCCACGGACGCCCTGGCCCGCAGTCGTTCCGGCCTCCTGGTCGGTGGCGCCAAGCGCCTGTACGGGATCGTCGAAGGCGGTGATCTGGCCTACGTCGAGGAGCGGGTGGACGCCGACGGCGGCCTGGTGCCGCATCTTTCGGCGCGGCTGTCGCGCTTTGCCGGATAGTCGCCCGCCAGTGTCCTGACATGGAGCGGCCCCCGAGCAAAAGCTCCTGGTTGGACTGACCGGAAGCTCGGGGGCCGGGTGGCTACGGGGAATTCGCCAGCGTGCGTTGAACGCCGACTCTTCCGAGCCAGTGCAGCTAGCGCGTAGCCACCTCACATGTCCATGAAGCTATCAATTCGCGGACCACCTCCTTCCTTGTGTACGGCCGAAGTTACCCGCCATTGCGCGAAGCGACAACCGAATTCAGCGCTCAGCGATCGCTGACGATGGCCGCGTCGACCAGTTCGGCGAATTCGGTGGCGATCGGAGACCGCAGCAGCCGCCGACCGTCCAGCGTGTGCACGCGCGCCGCCAGGGTCATGCTCGATATCAGCCAGATCCCCTGGGCGGCATGCAGATCCGCGGCCCGCAGCGCGCGGTAGTCGCAGTCGTAGCCCTTGGCCCGCGCCACCTCGAAGAGGGCCTGTTGCGTGGTGCCCCGCAGGATCGGGTACCAGGGCGGCGGGGTCAGCAGGCAGGGGGTGCCGTCCGCGCCGGCGTCGGTGGCGATCGCCACCGTCGAGCGGGGGCCCTCCAGGATGTAGCCGTCGGAGCTGACGAAGATGACGTCGCCGGCGCCCTGGCGGTCGGCGTGCCGCAGGGCGGCCATGTTGACCGCGTAGGACAGCGTTTTGGCGCCGGCCAGCAGCCACGGCATGGCGTCGGCGGCGTTGGCCGGCAACCCGCGGTCGAGGGTGATCGCCGCGAGCCCGTCGCGGCGAACCGCGGTCACCCTGTCCGGGACGGGGTTGACCATCACGTAGGCGCTCGGCGCCGAACCGCTTTCGCGGCCGCGGCTGTAGATCAGGCGCATCGCGCCTTCGTCGGCGGTGCCCGCGGCCCACCGGCGCGTGGCCTCCTCGATGGCATGCCGCCAGCCGGGAAGGTCCGGCGCGGGCAGGTCCATCAATTTGGCCGAATGGGTGAGCCGCTGCAGATGCGACTCCACCAGGCAGGCCCGGCCGTCGCGGATCAGCAGCGTCTCGAAGATCCCGTCGCCGCGGACCGCGGCCAGGTCGTCGGCGTGCAGCAGCGGCGTCCCCGGCGGATGGATCCCACCGTCCAGCGTGACGATCACACCCGTCCGGTCGGCCATGGAGGGTAAGCCTAGCCGCGCGCCGGGTCCGTAGAGTTGTCGTGTGACTGCAGTTCCCGCACCCGATCCCGGCCCCGACGCCGGCGCGGTCTGGCATTACGGCGATCCGCTCGGCGAGCAGCGCGCCGCCGAGACCGAGGCGGTGGTGATCGACCGCTCACACCGCGCGGTGCTCACCCTCACCGGCAAGGACCGGCAGGCCTGGCTGCACAGCATCTCCACCCAGCACGTGAGCGAACTCGCCGAGGGCGCCAGCACGCAGAACCTCAGCCTCGACGGCCAGGGCCGCGTCGAGGACCACTGGATCCAGACGGAGCTGGGCGGCACGACGTACCTCGACACCGAGCCCTGGCGGGGCGAGCCGCTGCTGGCCTATCTGCGCAAGATGGTCTTCTGGTCCGAGGTCACCCCGGCCGGCGCGGACATGGCGGTGTTGTCGCTGCTGGGTCCGCGGCTGGCGGACCGCGCGGTGCTCGACGCGCTCGGCCTTGACGCCCTCCCCGCCGAGCTCACCGCGGTTTCGGTCCCCGGGGGCGGTTTTGTGCGGCGGATGCCCGCCGCACCCGCGGGCCCGATCGAGCTGGACCTGGTGGTGCCGCGCGGCGAGGCGGCCGGCTGGCTGAACCGCCTGACCCGGGCCGGGTTGCGGCCGGCCGGGGTGTGGGCCTACGAAGCCCACCGGGTGGCGGCGCTGCGCCCGCGCCTCGGCGTCGACACCGACGAGCGCACGATCCCCCACGAGGTGGGTTGGATCGGCGGTCCCGGTGAGGGGGCGGTACATCTGGACAAGGGCTGCTATCGCGGGCAGGAGACCGTTGCGCGGGTGCACAACCTCGGTAAACCGCCTCGGATGCTGGTGCTGTTGCACCTCGACGGCTCGGTCGAGCGGCCCTCGACGGGTGATGCGGTGCTGGCCGGCGGTCGTGCCATCGGGCGGCTCGGAACCGTCGTCGATCATGTGGACCTCGGGCCGGTGGCGCTGGCATTACTCAAGCGCGGGGTGCCGGCCGACACCGCGTTGACGACCGGCCCCGAGGCCGCGGTCGCCGCGGTCATCGACGCCGATTCGCTGCCCGCCACGGAACACGTCGGTGCGGGCCGGCGAGCCGTTGAACGGTTGCGGGGCGGTGCGAGATAATCCTCGATGAGGTCCGCCACAGCGGGCAGGGGTCGCCGACACCCGACCGTAAGGCACGGTAAACTGTCGGCAGGACAATAACGACACCAAGAGATCGGAGCCGCCTACTCGTTAGGCCGCTCCGTTATTGCGCGAGGGGGTTCCCCCATGGGCCGCGGCCGGGCGAAGGCAAAGCAGACCAAGGTTGCTCGAGAACTCAAATACAGTTCCCCGCAGACCGACTTCCAGCGGCTTCAGCGCGAGCTGTCGGGAACGGACGCCGACGAATCCAACGAACTGGACGACTCGGACGGACTACCCGCGGGCAATTCTTGGGACGACCACGACGAGTGGCGCCGCTAGGACCGGAAACCGCTGTGCCGATGCGCTGAGCATCGGCACAGTGCTCGTTACGACTCAGTCTCGGCCAGTTTCGGCCATCAGAAGCGCGGGTGTTGGCCGACCAGCGTGGCCCGCGGGCCGTCTTTCCCGCCTTTGCCGACGGTGCCCAGCACCCAGCAATCCAGATGCCGCGCGGTCAGGATGGCAAGCGCCCGGTCGGTGTCCTCCGGCGCGACGACGGCGATCATGCCGACGCCCATGTTGAACGTCTTCTCCATCTCCGGCCGCGTCACCCGGCCGCGCTGGGCGATCATCGCGAACACCGGCGCCGGCGTCCAGGTGCCGCGGTCGACTTCGGCGACGAGCCCGGGCGGAATGACGCGTTGCAGGTTGCCGGCCAAGCCTCCGCCGGTGACGTGGCAGAACGTGCGCACGTGGGTTTCGGCGGCGAGCGCCAGGCAGTCTTTGGCGTAAATGCGGGTGGGCTCCAACAGTTCCTCGCCCAGCGTGCGGCCGAACTCTTCCACGTAACCGGCCAGGTTCATCCGGTCGATCTCGAGCAGGACCGTGCGGGCCAGCGAGTACCCGTTGGAATGCAGGCCCGATGAGCCCATCGCGATGATGACGTCGCCGGGCTTGACCCTGTCGGGGCCCAGCACGTCGTCGGCCTCCACGACGCCCACGCCGGTCGCCGAGATGTCGTAGTGGTCCGGCTCCATCAGGCCGGGGTGTTCGGCGGTTTCGCCGCCCAGCAGTGCGCACCCGGCGCGCACACAACCCTCGGCGATGCCGCCGACGATCGCGCTCAGGCGCTCCGGCACCGTGCGGCCGACCGCGATGTAGTCCTGCAGGAACAGCGGTTCGGCGCCGCACACGACGAGGTCGTCGACCACCATCGCGACCAGGTCGAGGCCGACGGTGTCGTGCTTGTCCATCGCCTGGGCGACCGCCAGCTTGGTGCCGACCCCGTCAGTCGAGGCCGCCAGCACCGGCTCGCGGTAATCGCCGCGCAACGCGAACAACCCCGCGAACCCCCCCAGCCCCCCGCGCACCTCGGGTCTGGTCGCCTTGGTGGCGAGCGGTTTGAACAAGGCCACGGCGCGGTCACCGGCTTCAATGTCCACCCCGGCCGACGCGTAGGTGATGCCCTGGCTGCCCGGGTTTCGTCCGGGGCTTTTTCCGGGATCCGTCATCGCGATAAAGGCTACCGGGCTGCGCTCGGCGCCGGTATCACGCGTCTGTGAACCAACGAGAACCCACAGGGTCAGCGCACGACGGGAACTTCATCGGGCGCCAGGTCGTCGAACGCGGCTCCGCGCGCGGCGTTGGTGAGCATGTGCTCGATGACGTTCTTGCCCAGCGCGTTTTCCCCGGGCAGTTCGATCGGATACTTGCCGTCGAAGCAGGCGGTGCACAGCCGCGACCCCGGCTGCTCGGAGGCCGCGACCAGCCCCCGCAGCGAGACGTAGCCCAGCGTGTCGGCCCCGATGGCGTGCCGCACCGCCTCGAGCATTTCCTCTTTGTCTTCCACGGCGTTGGCGATCAACTCGGCCGGCGACGGGAAGTCGATGCCGTAGAAGCACGGCCACTTCACCGGCGGCGACGCGATGCGCACGTGCACTTCGAGGGCGCCGGCCTCGCGCAGCATGCGCAACAGGGCCCGCTGGGTGTTGCCCCGCACGATCGAGTCGTCGACGACGATCAGCCGCTTGCCGCGGATCACCTCTTTGAGCGGGTTGAGCTTAAGCCGGATGCCGAGCTGGCGGATGGTCTGCGAGGGCTGGATGAAGGTGCGCCCGACGTAGGCGTTCTTCATCAGGCCCTGGCCATACGGGATCCCGGACTCCTGGGCGTATCCGACGGCGGCCGGGGTGCCCGATTCGGGCACGCCGATCACCAGGTCGGCTTCCACGGGGCTTTCGCGCGCCAGCCGGCGCCCGATCTCGACCCGGGTGGCGTGCACCGATCGGCCCGCGATCGTGCTGTCCGGTCGTGCCAGATAGACGTATTCGAAGACGCACCCCTTGGGCTCGGGATTGGCGAATCGCGTCGAACGCACGCCGTCGGCGTCGATGGCCAGCAGCTCGCCCGGCTCGATGTCGCGCACGAACGAGGCGCCGACGATGTCGAGCGCGGCGGTTTCGGACGCCACCACCCAGCCGCGGTCCAGCCGTCCGAGGCACAGCGGCCGCACCCCGAACGGATCGCGGCACGCATACAGCGTGTTCTCGTCCATGAACGTCAGGCAGAAGGCCCCGCGCACGGTCGGCAGCAGTTCCAGCGCCGCCTGTTCCAGCGTGGAATCGGCCGCGCCGTGGGCCAGCAGCGCGCCCAGGATGTCGGAGTCGGTCGTGGCGGGGGCCGGGCATCGGGTGCCGATCAAGCCCGCGTCGCGCGCGCGTGTGGCGAGTTCGGCAGTGTTGACCAGATTCCCGTTGTGCCCCAAGGCAACCCCGGTGCCGGCGGCGGTGTTGCGGAACACCGGCTGCGCGTTCTCCCACGTCGTGTCGCCCGTGGTGGAGTAGCGGCAGTGCCCGATCGCGACGTGGCCCTGCATCGCGGCCAGCGTTTGCTCGTCGAACACCTGGCTGACCAGGCCGAGGTCTTTGAAGACCAATACCTGGGATCCGTCGGCGACGGCGATTCCCGCGGCTTCCTGCCCGCGATGCTGCAGCGCGTAGAGGCCGTAGTAGGTGAGTTTGGCGACTTCCTCGCCCGGGGCCCATACCCCGAATACGCCGCACTCTTCACGGGGGGAGTTCAGGTCCTGCTCGGGCTCCTGGACGGTCACGGTTCGGCGGCTCCCTGGCGAACGATTGGTGACGTAAGGGAGTCTACGGGCTGGACGGTCGTGGCGCCGAATCCGACCGGCGTGTTGGGCGCCGAAAATCGCTCTTAAAACCCTAAACCTGCAGTTCAGACTTGTGTTTCGCCCACGTCGAACAACGGCAGCCAGTGGCCGATCTCACCCGCTCGGGAGCCCGACAGGGTCACCGCCCCGGTGCCCGCGGCCTCCTCGAGCCGCACCAGCCCGGTGGCCAGCAGCAGCCAGGTGCGCGGGTCGGCCTCCACGACGTTGGGTGGTGTGCCGCGGGTGTGGCGCGGGCCCGTGATGCATTGGACGGCGGCGAAAGGCGGGATCCGGACCTCGACGCTGGCGCCGGGCGCGACGGCCGCCAGCGTGCGCGCCGTGAGCCGGACCGCGGCGGCCAGGGCATCCCGGTCGGGCGCCGCGCGGGAGTCGTCGCGCAGCCAGTCCACGACGGCCAGCACCGCCTGACGGGTCTTTGCCGGGTCGGCTCGTTGGCGGGCGGCCATGGCCCTAGCGTCGCACGGTCAGCGCGGCGACTGCGCCGGCCTCGTTGATCGCCAGATGCGCCAGCATCGGCGCGGCGAGGCTGCCGGAGCGCTCGGCAAGCCAGCCGAACACCCAGCCCGCGACGCCGGTGACCAGTACGGTCCCCACCACCGGGTCGCCCGCCGCGCGGGCGTCGGCGATGTGGGACAGGCCGAAGGCGCTTGCCTGCAGCAACCTTCCGCCGCGCGTGCCGAACGCGGCGGCGCCGGCGGCGCCCAGCGCCGAGCGGAAGGCCGCCTCCTCGGCCCAGACCGTGCCCAGCGGGATCCGCAGCAACAGCCACGCGGGCGCCGACGCCGGGGGTTCGCGCACGGCCATCCCAGCGCGCACGGCGGGCACCGCCGTCGAGGCGGCGATCGCGGTCGTCGCCACCGAACCGGCCACCGACCCCAGCCGTACCCCCGCCCACAGCCGCGGCGGGCGGAGGCCCAGCGGCGCACGCGTCACCGCGATCAGCAGCGCGCCCACCACCGCCTGCAGGGTGACACGCGCGACGGCGGGTAGCCGCGGGCTGACAAAGCTCCAGCCGACGAGCGCGGTGGCCATTGAGACGGCCAATGACAGCGCGTTGAGCCGCCTCATCCAAAGAAACGCGGCAGCACCGACTCTGACGTCTCGCGCAGTTGCGCCAGGGACACCGTGAACAAGCCCTGAATCTCCACCGCGTCCGAGTCCTGATCGACGACGCCGATGCGCACCGCGGGCAGCCCCCGCGCCTCGCACATCGCGCGGAAGCGGCTCTCCTCGGTGCGCGGCACCGCCACCAGCACCCGGCCCGCCGACTCCGAGAACAATGTCACGAAGGGGTCGGCGTCCTCGGGAAGCACGATGCGGCAACCGGTTTCACCCGCCAGCGCCGACTCGACGATGGCCTGGGCTAAGCCGCCCTCGGACAGGTCGTGTGCGGCGGATACCAGCCCGTCGCGCGACGCCGAGGCCAGCACCTCGGCCAGCAACTTTTCCCGCGCCAGGTCGACCCGGGGCGGCAGACCGCCCAGGTGGTCGGCGGTCACCTGGGCCCAGACGGAACCGTCGAACTCGTCGCGGGTGTCGCCCAGCAGCAGCAGGGTTTCGCCCGGTTCGGTGCCCAGGCCGGTGGGGATGCGCCGGGCGACGTCATCGATCACGCCGAGCACGCCCACCACCGGCGTGGGCAGGATCGCCGCCGACCCGGTTTGGTTGTAAAAGCTGACGTTGCCGCCGGTCACCGGAATCCCAAGGGCCGCACAACCATCGGCCAGGCCCCGCACCGCCTGCGAGAACTGCCACATCACCCCCGGGTCCTCGGGCGAACCGAAGTTGAGGCAGTTGGTCACCGCGACCGGGGTCGCACCCGTGACGGCGACGTTGCGGTACGCCTCGGCCAGCGCGAGCTGGGCCCCGGCGTAGGGGTCCAGCAGCGTGTAGCGCCCCGACGCGTCGGTCGACACCGCGATGCCGCGGCCGGTCGACTCGTCGACGCGCAGCACGCCGCCGTCGGCATGCTCGGCCAGCACGGTGTTGCCTCGCACGTAGCGGTCGTACTGCTCGGTGATGAACGCGCGGCTGCACAGATGCGGACTGCCCAGCAGCGCAAGCAAAGTCGCGCGCAGCTCGTCGCCGGTGGAAGGACGCGGCAGGCCCGTCGAGCGGTCCGCGTTCAGGGCGTCCTGCGATTCGGGGCGCGCGACCGGCCGCTGGTACACCGGCCCCTCGTGGGCCACGGTGCGCGGCGGCACGTCCACGACGGTCTCGCCGCGCCAGGTGATCCGCAACCGGTCGCCGTCGGTGACCTCGCCGATGACGGTGGCCAGCACTTCCCATTTGCGGCACACCGCCATGAAGGCGTCCACGTTCTCCGGGGCCACCACCGCGCACATGCGCTCCTGCGACTCGCTGCAGAGCACCTCGGCGGGTGTCATCTCCTTGGCCCGCAGCGGCACCGCGTCGAGTTGGACGGCCATACCACCGTCCCCGGCCGATGCCAATTCGGAAGTGGCGCAGGCCAATCCGGCCCCGCCGAGGTCCTGGATGCCGATCACCAGCCCGCCCGCGTACAGCTCGAGGCAGCACTCGATGAGCACCTTCTCCATGAAGGGGTCGCCCACCTGAACCGAGGGCAGCTTCTTGCGGGATCCGGTGCTGTCGAACGTGTCCGACGCCAGCACCGACACGCCGCCGATGCCGTCCAGCCCCGTGCGCGCGCCGAACAGGATGATCTTGTTGCCGGCACCCGAGGCGAACGCCAAATGCAAATCCTCCTGGCGCAATACGCCGACGCACATCGCGTTCACCAACGGGTTGCCGGCGTAGCACGCGTCGAAGACGGTCTCGCCGCCGATGTTGGGCAGGCCCAGCGAGTTGCCGTAGCCGCCGATGCCGCGCACCACGCCGTCGACCACGCGGCGGGTGTCCGGGGCGTCGGCGGCGCCGAACCGCAGCTGGTCCATCACGGCGACCGGCCGCGCGCCCATCGCCATGATGTCGCGCACGATGCCGCCCACGCCGGTCGCCGCGCCCTGGTACGGCTCGACGTAGGACGGGTGGTTGTGCGACTCCACCTTGAAGGTGACCGCCCAGCCGTCGCCGATGTCGACGACGCCGGCGTTCTCGCCGATGCCGGCGAGCATGCCCGCGCGCATCTCGTCGGTGGTGGTCTCACCGAAGTAGCGCAGGTGCACCTTCGAGGACTTGTAGGAGCAGTGCTCGCTCCACATCACCGAGTACATCGCGAGCTCGGTGTCGGTGGGCCGGCGGCCCAGGATCTCGCGGATCCGCTGGTACTCGTCGTCTTTGAGGCCCAGCTCGTGGAAGGGTTGCGGCTGGTCGGGCGTGGTGGCGGCGTGTTCGACGGTGTCGACGGTGTGGGTGCGCGCGCTCGTCCCGGAGACAGTCACCCGACCAGTGTAAGAGCGCTACCTGCCGCGCAGCAGCCTGGCGCTTTCGGCGTCGGCCGGATAGAACAGCTCGACGGCCAATTCGGCGAGCGTGACATCGAGTGGGGTCCCGAACGTCGTCAGCGTGGTGAACATCGACAGCGGTTGCCCCCCGCCGACGTCCAGCACGAAGGGGATGAGCAGCCCGCCGGCGCCGTCCGGTGACGCGCCGCGCGCCGTGGCGGCGCCCGCGACCCCCGGATACCCGCGCACCTCGTCGTCGAGCGCCTGCAACCCCGGGTCGCCGGTGAGCGCGATCGTGCGCCGGAGCTGGTGCAGCAGATAACCCGCCCACTCGGGGAAATTCAGGGTCCGCCCGGCGAGGCCGTCGGGGTGCAGCGACAGCCGGTAGACGTTGGCCGGTGGGCCGAGCAGATCGTCGGGCAGGCCCGCGGTCAGCGCGGACGCGGCGGTATTGGTTCCCACGATGTTCCAGCAGCGGTCGATCACGATGCCGGGGTAGGGGTCGTGGGCATCGAGGAGGCGCTGCACCGCGTCGCGGGCCGGGGACAGCGCGGCATCCTCCAGCGGACGCGACGGGTAACGGGGCGCGAAGCCGGCCGCAAGCAGCAGCGTGTTTTGCTCGCGCAGCGGAACGTCGAGACCCTCGGCGAGGGCGAGCACCATCTCCGGGCTGGGGCGCGAGCGCCCCGTCTCGATGAAGCTCAGGTGCCGCGCCGACACCCCGACGGTCAGCGACAGGTCGAGCTGACTCACGCGTCGACGCTCCCGCCATTCGCGCAACAGGGCACCGACCGCCGCGTGGCTCACCAAGCCACGGTAACCACGCCGGTGTACCGGTAGCGATGACCTCGGAGGTAATTGTGCCGCCGCACGCCGCCGCGACACGCTTGGCGGGACGCGCTCGATCGGAGCGCCCGACCCAAGGAGGAACGATGACCGACATCCAATCCGTCCCCAAGTTCAGCGCCGAGGTGTTCGCCGCGTACTGGGCGGCGCCCACCATGTCGCGCGGCTTCGACATCCTGGCCGACGACATCGTGGGCTACTGGCCGGGCGATGCCGAACCGGTCCGGGGCATCGAGCCCTACACGGCCAAGATCGCCGAAATACTCGACGCCGCACCGGATTTGAAGCTCGAGGTCATCGACAGCGCCACCGTGCCCGGCCCCGTCGCGGGTGAGGAGCTGGTGTTTTTGCACTACGTCGGCCGGGGTACCGGGCCCGACGGGCCGTTCCGCATCCGCGGGATCGACCGGGTTCGCACCCGCGACGGGATCGTCGTGGAGAACGTGATCCGCTACGACCCGCCGATCCTCCCCCGGGGCTGAACGGCGGCCGGGGCTCGAGTGTGCGCTCACGTACTTATGTGTGCGCCGACGGCGAAAATCCGGCGATTTTCCCGCCCTACGCGCACACCGAACGCCGTGGGCGCACACTCACTGGCGCACCACGCAAAAGGCGTTGCCCTCGGGATCGGCCAGCACCACCCAGCGGAATTTGTCACCGAAGTTGTGCCGTCCCAGTTCGGTTGCCCCGGCCGCCGTCAGCCGCGCCACCTCGGCGTCGACGTCGGCCGCACCCAAGTCGAGGTGCACCCGGTTCTTTCCGGGCGTGGGATCCGGCACCTTCTGGAAGCCGAGCCGCAGCCCTTCCGGAAAAATCACCGCGACGAACTCCTCGGCGAGGATGACGTGCGTCGTCCCACCGAACTGCTCGGCCCACCAACCGGCCAGCCCCGCGGGATCGCTGCAGTCGAAGGTGACCATTTCTACGTTGAGCGTCATGGCCGGATCGTAGGTCAGCGCGGCGACAGAAAGGCTTGCAGCGCCGCCGAATAGGCGGCCACGTCCTGCGCGCCCATCAACTCCCGCGCGGAATGCATGGCCAGCTGTGGGGCCCCGACATCGACGGTCGGGATGCCGGTGCGCGCGGCGGCCAGCGGCCCGATCGTCGAGCCGCACGGCAGGTCGGCGCGGTGCTCGTAACGTTGCAGTACCACCCCGGCCTGCCGGCAGGCCAGCTCGAACGCCGCCGCGGTGCGCCCGTCGGTGGCATAGCGCAGATTGGGGTGCACCTTGAGCACCGGCCCGGCGTTCACCTCGATCAGGTGGCCGGGCTCGTGCCGTTCCGGGTAGTTGGGGTGGGTGGCGTGCGCCATGTCGGCCGAAGCCAACAGCGACGCCGGCAGCCGGCGCAGGAAGTCCTCCCGGTCCCCGCCCGCGGCCAACACGATCCGCTCCAGCACGGCGCTCAGCAGGTTGGACTGCGCGCCGCGGTCGGAGGTCGATCCCACCTCCTCGTGGTCGAAGAGCACCAGCACCGGCACGAACGCCGCCGGGCCGGCGGAGACCAACGCCTCCGTCCCCGCGTAGCAGCTGGCCTGGTTGTCCAGCCGGGGCGCGCTGAGCAGTCCGGCGTCGGCGCCGATCACCGCCGACGGGGTCAGGTCGTGCGTCATCAGGTCGGCGCTCAGCACATCTCTCGCCGCCACTCCCGCCCGCTCGGCGACGTAGTCGATGAACGAACCCCGTTGTTCCCCAACGCCCCAGACCGCGTTGACGTGTCGCTGCGGGTCCAGAGTCACGGATTTGCGGTCCTCGGCCAAGTGGATCGCCAGCTGCGGCACCCGCAAGATCGGGTCGTCGATCCGGACCAGCCGATGGTCGATCCCGTTCCCGTCCCGCACCGACAGCCGCCCGCTGATGCCCAGGTCGCGGTCCAGCCAGGAGTTCAGCCACGCGCCGCCGTACGGCTCCAGCGCCACCACCCGCCAGCCGGCGACCAGCCGGTCCGGGTGCTGCTTGACCCGCAGGTTGGGGCTGTCGGTGTGCGCGCCGACGATTCGGAAAGGACCGTCGGCCCCCTCGGAGTTCCAGGCGACCAGCGAGCCGCCCCGCACGATGAAGTAGCGGCCGGGTTGCCCGGGCCAACGGTCGGTCTCGGCGAGTTCGGCGTAGCCGGACGCGGCCAGCCGGGCGGCCGCCGTGGCGCAGGCGTGAAACGGCGACGGGGATGCGTCGATGAATTCGCAGAGGCCTGCGGCTCCGGCCGGCATGTTGACCATCATGGCTGTCGGGCGCCGAGGACTTCACGCTAGGGTTGCCAGAGTGCCTCCGGTCCAGCCGCAACCCATCCTCCAGCCGTTGACACCCGCCGCCATGTTTCTCGTTGTCACCATCGACGACGGCGGGGAGGCGACGGTGCACGACGCGCTGCCGAAGATCTCCGGATTGGTGCGCGCGATCGGCTTCCGCGAGCCGCCGAAACGGTTGTCGGCGATCGCCTCGATCGGCTCCGACGCCTGGGATCGCCTGTTTTCCGGGCCGCGTCCCGCCGAACTGCGTCCCTTCACCGCGCTGAACGGCCCGCGCCACACCGCCCCGGCCACGCCCGGGGACCTGTTGTTGCACATCCGGGCCGAGAGCTTGGACGTCTGTTTCGAGCTGGCCGACCGCATCCTGCGGGCGATGGCCGGCGCGGTCACCGTGGTCGACGAGGTGCACGGGTTCCGCTACTTCGACAACCGCGACCTGCTGGGGTTCGTCGACGGCACCGAGAATCCCGATGGCCCACTGGCCGTCAGCGCCACCGCCATCGGTGATGAGGATCCCGACTTCGCGGGCTCGTGCTACGTGCACGTGCAGAAGTACGTGCACGACATGTCGGCGTGGAACGCGCTGTCGGTCACCGAGCAGGAACTGGTGATCGGCCGGACCAAGCTGGAAGACATCGAACTCGGCGACGACGACAAGCCGGCCAACGCCCACATCGCCCTGAACGTCATCGAAGACGACGATGGCACCGAGCTGAAGATCTTGCGGCACAACATGCCCTTCGGTGAGCTGGGCAAGGGCGAATACGGCACGTACTTCATCGGGTATTCACGAACGCCGCGGGTCACCGAGCAGATGCTGGAGAACATGTTCCTCGGCGATCCGCCCGGCAACACCGACCGCATCCTGGACTTCTCCACCGCGATCACCGGCGGCCTGTTCTTCTCCCCCACCGCCGATTTCCTCGACGACCCACCGCCGTTGCCCGCGCCGCTGGTGACGGCGCGGCCGGCCGCCCCGGCATCTGACGACGGCTCACTCGCGATCGGCAGCCTGAAAGGAACCACTCGATGAACAACCTCTACCGCGACCTGGCACCGGTCACCGAAGCCGCCTGGGCCGAAATCGAATTGGAGGCCACCCGAACCTTCAAGCGCCACATCGCTGGGCGGCGCGTCGTCGACGTCAGCGAACCCGGTGGGCCGGTCACCGCGTCGGTCAGCACCGGCCGGCTGCTCGATGTCGAGGCGCCCACCGATGGCGTGGAGGCGCACCTGCGGGCCAGCAAACCCCTTGTCCGCCTGCGTGTTCCGTTCACCCTGTCACGCTACGAAATCGACAACGTCGAACGTGGCGCGCAGGACTCCGACTGGGACCCGGTGAAGGCCGCGGCCAAGAAGCTGGCGTTCGTCGAGGACCGCGCCATCTTCGAGGGCTACGCCGCCGGGTCGATCGACGGCATCCGCGGGTGCAGCTCCAACCCTCCGCTGACGCTGCCCGAGGATCCCCGCGACATGCCCGACGTCATCTCGCAGGCGTTGACCGGCCTGCGGCTGGCCGGCGTCGACGGCCCGTACTCGGTGCTGTTGGCCGCCGACGTCTACACCAAGGTGAGTGAGACCACCGAACACGGATATCCCATCCGCGAGCACCTGAACCGCTTGGTGGACGGGGACATCATCTGGGCGCCGGCCATCGACGGCGCCTTCGTGCTGACCACGCGCGGCGGCGACTTCGATCTGCAGCTGGGCACCGACGTCGCGATCGGGTACCTGCGCCACGACGCCGAGACCGTGCAGCTATATCTGCAGGAGACCCTGACGTTCTTGTGCTACACCGCCGAAGCGTCGGTCTGCCTGGCGCCGTAGGAGTTCATCGACGGCTATCGGATTCATCGATATCCGTTACCGCGGTTAGCGATAGCGGACGGGACTGCTCGCCGATTCGCTCCGTGCCGCCGGGCGCCGCTCGATCGTCAGGTAGCCTCGCCGGGCTGCTCAACCGTCGTCGGGCAGCTCGAACGAAGCGACGAGCCGGCCGATATCGCGGCGGCGCGAGTCGGCCGGCCACACCACCCAGGTGCGGCGCTCCAGGGGGCGTCCGACCAGCGGGGCCCATGTCACGTTGTCCGGCAACGGTCGAGGCTGGTCCGCCGGTGCAAGCGCGAAGGCATGACCGCCGCTCACCGCGGCGAACTTCACGTCGGCGATCAGCACGTGCCCGTCCGGTGCGGGCGGCCCGGTTTCGATGCCGTGGCTGCGCAGCGCCGCCGTGAGCTCGTCGTACCAGGCCGGACTGCTCGACCGCGGAAAACCCGTCCACCGTAGGTCTTTCAGGTCGTTCAGGGAGATCCCACCGGGCCCGACGCGGCCCGCGGCGATCGACGAATCCAGAAGGACGCCAAGGCTTTCGCGGGCCACCAGCATCGCGTCGAATTCGGACCCGGTGGGACGCTCGCGCACCAGGCCGACATCGAGCTCGTCGTCGCGCAGTGCGGCGAATTGCGCGGCCGTCGATAGATGACGCGGAACGACTCGCGTCTCGGGCGCCTCGGCCGCGAACTTGGCGAGCGCTCCGGGCAGCACGTGCGAGGCCAACTCCAGCGGGATGCCCAGCCTGATGACCCCGCTGGCCTCGCCGCCATAGCTGGACATCGTGCGCACCGCCTGCCGGTACCGGGCCAGGACGGCGCGCGCCTCCCCGAGCAGGGCCACGCCCGCCTCGGTGGGCCGCACGCCGGTGCTGACGCGCTCCAGCAGCCGAACCCCGATTTCGCGCTCGAGAGCGCTCACGGTCTGGGAAATCGCCGATTGGCTCACGTGCAGCCGGCGAGAGGCCGCCGACATGCCGCCCTCTTCCACGACGGCGACAAAGGCACTAAGTTCTCGCAACTCCATGGCTGGTAGCCGTTCCTGGCCAACTCCTTCCGCTATCCGCTCAGCTTAGTTAATGGCCGCCATCAGCAACGCCGATAGCCCGGCCGCCGGCGGCGGAATTAAATGGGTGGGCGGAGGCGCTGTTGGCTGCGGTATGTGCACTAATTCGTCGAGGAGGGCTCCGATGACAAAAACTCTTGAGGGTTCGATTGCACTGGTCACCGGCGCCACCGCAGGCATCGGGCGGGCCGTCGCGCTGCAACTCGCCGCGCTCGGCGCCGAGGTGGTGGTGCACGGGCGCAGTGCCGAACGCGGCGCCAAGACGGTGCAGGAAATCCAAAATGCCGGCGGCAAAGCGCGTTTCGTCGCGGCCGACCTTGCCGAGGCCGACGACGTCCGGCGCCTGGCGGCCGAGGTTGGCCCGGTCGACATCCTGATCAACAACGCCGGTGTGTACAAGTTCGGGACAACCGCCGACACCGACGACGCGTTCTTCGACGAACACATCAACATCAACCTGCGCGCCCCCTACATCTTGGTCGCGCAACTCGTGCCCGGTATGGCCGCGCGGGGCGGGGGCGTCGTCGTCAACCTGAGCACCATTGCCGCCGCGGTTCCGGCGCGGATGGGCGGCGTGTACGGCGCCAGCAAGGCCGGTGTCGAACTGCTGACCCGGGTTTGGGCCGACGAATTCGGCCGGTCCGGGGTGCGGGTGAATGCTGTGCAGGCCGGGCCGACCGAAACGCCCGGAACCGCGGCCACCCCCGGCCTCGCCGAAAGCTTCGCCACGGTAACCACGCTCGGCCGGGTAGCCGGGCCCGACGAAATCGCCAATGCCGTCACGTTTTTGGCGTCTCCGCAGGCCAGCTACATCAACGGCGCGATCGTGCAGGCCAACGGCGGACAACTGGCGATCGCCCCATAACGGCTCGACGGCCTTCAGAGGTCCAACACGAGATCACTGCACGGCGCGGCCGAGCAGATCAGCACCTTGCCCTCGCCGGGATCCTCCAGCGGTGGTTGCAGGTATGTCGTCGTCCCCGAAACGATGCCGGTGACGCACACGTGGCACACACCGCTTCGGCAGGCGAAACGCGTCGGGACATCGCACGCCTCGGCGAGGTCGAGGATGCTCGCGTAGTCCGGTGACCAATTGACCGTCAGCCCGCTGCGCGCGAAGCTGATCGACGGCCCGGCGCCCGGCGTGCCGTCGGGTGGATGGGGCGTTCGGCGTTCTCCGGTTTCGACAACACCGGGGTTGATCGCTGGCAGGGCACCGAAGAGTTCGCTGTGAATGCGTGCGGGGTCCAAGCCGGCGGCCGCGAGGTATTCGCGGATGTCTGCCATGAATTGTGTTGGGCCGCAGAGGTAGACGGTGGCCTCCGGCGGCAGGCCCAGCGCCGCGATCGACTCCTGGTCGAGGCGGCCCTGCGTCTCGGTGTAGAAGACGCGACGATGAGCGTGGGGCAACGGGTCGATGAGGGCGGTGACTTCGGTTGCAAATGGCTCGGTTTCGGGATTGCGGCTGGTGTGCAGCCACCAGACGTCGCGGCCGCTACCGGCCGCCGACAGCGCGTGCAGCATCGCCAGGACAGGGGTGGCGCCGATTCCGGCCGAAAAGAGGACGACCGGGCCGTTGTCCTCGGTGAGGTAGAAATCGCCGCGCGGCGCGGCCGCCTCGATCACCGATCCCGGCTGGATGTGGGCGTGCAGCCAGCGGCTCACCAGGCCGTGATCCTCGCGCTTGACGCTGATCCGGTACTCCCCCGCGGCGGGGTCACCCGACAGCGAGTAGCTGCGCAGCGGCGCGGGTTCGCCGGCTCCGGCAAGCCGCACCGGCAGGTATTGGCCCGGTAGCGGCGGGGGCAAGGCGGCGCGGTCCTCGGACTCGAGGCGAATCGACAGCACCTGGGGGCTTTCCCGGTGTATCTGGGTGACCCGCAACGGGCGAAATCCGGCCCAGGACGGTTCGACTCCGATCGGAGGCGCCGCGGCGCTCCCTGGCCCGGCCAGCATGTCACGGAAGGACTGTTGCCAGCCGGGGCTGAGCGCGGCGACGTCGACGACCTTCCGAAGTTGCTCGTCGTTGCGGTTCGGCAGGTACAACAGCGCGTCGACGTCGGCGACGCTGAGCTCATGACGGCCACGCCGGGTCCGCACGATGTCGTCGCCGGCGCGAACCGTGCCCTCGCTGATCACCCGGAAATAGAATCCCGGGCGGTGCTGGGAGACAAGCAGATTGGGCATCTTGGGTTCGCCCAGGCGCATACCGACCCGGAAGCAGGTAACACGCGGCTGGGTGACCTCGAATTCCGCCTCACCGATGCGGTAGCGGTCGCCGATGCAGACCTCGTCGTCACCGAGCCCGGTGATGGTGAAATTTTCACCGAACTGGCCGGGCCCCAGGTCGTCGCGACCCAGGTACGTCCTCCAGAACTCGTACGACTCCACCTGATAGACCATGACCGCGCGCTGTTCACCGCCGTGGCCGCCCAGGTCGCCCTGGCCGTCGCCGTCGAGGTTGAGGCGGCGCACCATGACCGGCCCCTGGACCGGGGTCTTCCATATCCCGGTGAAGACCGTTTTGCCCCGCCATTGGACGTCCTTGGGCATGCCCACGTTGATCGAAACGAGCCTGCCCACTGTGTCTCCTTGGTGCCCCGGGAAGAGCCTAGGTCATCCCGCGACGCGTTACCCACCCTGCGCTCGCTCCCCGGTCTGGCGGGCACACACCCGATCTCCCGAACTGGGATAGCCAGCCCAGAATATGCCAGGACGGATGAGCACGGCAACATACCGGTGCCATGGGCTGTTGCACACGACCACTTTGATGCATAATGGGTTGGATAACCCATAATCGCACCAGCGCGGTTCGGGAGCTTTCGTCGAACGCCGCGCTGGCGCTCGACGCCAATTGCGCCTGAGCCCAGGAGGATTCCCCATGGCGACCGTCCATCATCGCTACGCCACCGTCGACGGCCATCGACTGTTCTTCCGCGAGGCCGGCGACGCCGACGCCCCCGCGCTAGTCCTCTTGCACGGGTTTCCGACCAGCTCCTACATGTTCCGGAACCTGATACCGGCGCTCGCCGACCGCCACCACGTGATCGCGCCCGACCACCTCGGCTTCGGGCTCTCGGACGCGCCGCCGGTCGAGGAGTTCGACTACACCTTCGATGCGCTCACCGACCTGACCGAGGGACTGCTGCGCTCGCTCGGCATCGATCGACACGCCATGTACGTACAGGACTACGGCGCGCCCATCGGCTGGCGGCTGGCACTGCGAGATCCGTCCGCCATCACGGCGATCATCACCCAGAACGGAAACGGTTACGACGCCGGATTCGTCGACAGCTTCTGGAAGGTCGTGTGGGCCTATCAAAACGAGCCGACGCCCGACACCGAGGCCGCCGTACGGCAGTTCCTCACGCTCGACGCCACCCGGTGGCAATACCTCACCGGCGTCCCCGACGAGAGCCTGGTCGACCCGGAATCGTGGCATCACGACTACGCGCTGATCTCCCGCCCCGGCAACGACGAAGTGCAGCTGAAGCTGCTGCGCGACTACGCCACCAACGCCCCGCTCTATCCCCGCCTCCACGAGTACTTCCGCGCGACCCGGGTGCCGCTGCTGGCGGCGTGGGGCCGGGGTGACGAAATCTTCGGCCCCGCCGGCGCCGAGGCGTTCGCCGACGACTTACCCGACGCGGAGATCCACCTCCTCGACGGCGGGCACTTCCTGCTCGAGTCCGCACTGGACGAAGTCGCCGAGCTGATCCGCAACTTCCTCGCGAAGGTCCCCGCGGCCGCCTGATGGGCCCGCGGGCGCGCGGGCACCAATGGGTTGAATATCCCATAGCTCGCGAGGCCCGCGGGTTAGCCTGTCGCGATGGTCCATCCCGATGTTCACGCCGAACAACGGTTGACCGCCAAGGGGCGCGCCACCCGTGACCGAATCGTGGATGCGGCCGCCCAGCTGATCGTCACCGAGGGCCTGTCCGCGTCGAACATGGAGAACGTGCGCAGGGCGGCGTCGGTCAGCGGCTCGCAGCTCGCGCACTATTTCACCGACAAGAGCGCACTTATTCGCGCGGTGATCCGGCGTCAGATCGGCGTGGTCCTCGATTTTCACCGCCAACCCAGGCTGCACGGCCTGCGGTCATTCGACGACTTCGAGCGCTGGATCGACCTCAACTTGCGCTACCTCAGGCAGATCGGATACTTCGGCACGCCGACCTACCACGCCCTGGTGGCGCAGCTGGCGAAGTCCGACGAAGCAACGCGCGAGACGCTGGGGTGGGGCTATTGGCAGTGGGTCGAGCTGCTCGAGGAGGCGATCCAGCGGATGAAAGACGACGGCGCGGTGGTCCGGGATGCCGATCCACGACGGGTGGCGCTGGTCATCGTCAGCGCTCACCAGGGGGGAGGCACCCTGGCCTTCACCTATTGGGCGGAATGGCCGCACGCCGACGCCGTCCGCTTCGCGGTCAACTATCTGCGGACGTTCGCCACCGATGCCGCCGAACGGGTTCCGCGGCCCGCCCGGGGTCGCCGCGGGCGCCGACATGGCTGACGACGGTGCAGCGCGGTTCACCCGCAAGGGAATGGCGACCCGGGCCCGGATCGTCGGGGTCGCCGCCCGCCTGATGTTCGAGCGCGGCGTCGCCAACACCAGCATCGACCAGGTGCGCCGCCTCGCCGGCGTGGGTGGATCGCAGATCTCGCACTACTTCGACGACAAACGCGACCTGACCCGCCACGTCGTCGCCGCCCGGCGCGACGATGTACGGGCCTTCCATACCCAACCGTCGTTGGGCGGGCTCGACAGCATCGATGCTCTGCAGGCGTGGGCCGATGCGTGCGTGGCCGACATCGACGCCGTGTACCGCGTCGGCGGTTGCGTCTACGGCTCGTTGGCCGGTGAGCTGATCGACGCCGACGATGAGCTGCACGACGATCTTTCCACCGGCTACGACCAGTGGATCGGGCTGTTTCAGGCCGGCCTCACGGCGATGCAGCGCCGTGGCGACCTGCGCCCCGACGCCGACCCGCGACACCTGGCCGTGTCGCTGGTTGTCGCACACCAGGGCGGCGCGATGGTCACCTACGCGACCGGTGATCCCGACCCGCTGCGGGTCGCTGTCAACGCCGGCGTCGACTACGTGCGCTTATTCGCGGCGCCTCCCGCGCCGCGCAGGGCGCGCCGCCCAGCTAAATCCTGACCGGATTACCGGCGGCCCACCCTGGACATATTGGGTCTTCTGGCCCATAATATTGGGTTAGTTGGCCCATTCAACATGTGCGTACGGCGGGGCGTGATCGGGGCCAGTGCCGCGTCACCTGTCGAGATATCCGAAAGAAGAGGCAGCTAGTGTCCGCCCCCGAGTCACCCGACCTACCCACCGCGCCGTCGATGGTGCGCGAGCGGCCGGGTGGGGAAACCATGCGGGCGATCGTGCTCAAAGGCTTCGGCGGCCTGGACAGCCTCGTGTACACCGACATCCCCAAGCCGCTGCCCAAGGACGGCGAGGTGGTGATCGCGGTGAAGGGATTCGGAATCAACCACGCCGAGATGCACATGCGGCGCGGGGAATGGGCCGAGGCCGCCGAGGTCAGCGGCATCGAATGCGTCGGCGTCGTCGAGTCCTGTCCGGGGGGCGAGTTCCCGGTCGGAGCGAAGGTCGCGGCGTTGATGGGCGGTTTGGGCCGAACCATCAACGGCAGCTACGCCGAATACACCCGCGTGCGTGCGGCGAACGTCGCACGCGTCGAGTCCGACCTGCCTTGGTCGGACTTGGCGGCGCTGCCCGAAACCTATGCGGTCGCATGGACATGCCTCTTCCGCAACCTCGACCTTGATGCCGGACAGACGCTGGTGCTGCGCGGCGCGACGTCGTCGCTCGGGCAGGCCGCGCTCAAGATGGCCGTCGCCGCCGGCGCTCGCGTCATCGCCACCACGCGGAGCCGCGGACGCTTTTGCATGCTCGAGGAACTGGGCGCATCGCGCGTCGAGCTGGAGCAGCCCGACCTTGCCGCGCAGCTCCCGGAGGCAAAGGAGATCGACGCCGTGCTGGACCTCGTCGGGAACAGCACCATCCTCGACTCCCTCGACATGCTGCGTCGCGGCGGCACGGCCTGCCTGGCGGGCTGGCTGGGCGGGCTGGACCCCATCGGGGATTTCAACCCGTTGCTGCGCATGGCCAGCGGCGTGAACTGGAACTTCTTCGGCAGCTTCGTATTTGGGATGCCGGGTTTCCCGCTGTCGGACGTGCCCCTGCAAGGTATTGCCCGACGGGTCGCCGAGGGCAAGCTCGAAGCGAAACCGTCACGTGTCTTCTCCTTCGACGACATTCGCGAAGCGCACCGAGTCATGGAGTCGGGAGAAGCCGGCGGCAAGATGGTCGTCGTGGTGGGTTGATGCACAGCCGAAACAGCCGACTGAGCAATCGATTTCGGGGAGAGGAATACGACGATGGGTTTGGCATGGCAGCAAGGACCATTGGCATCCGGATCGATAGGACACTTCCTCACTGAGCAGCCGCTGCCGCCGCGGTTGTTGTTCGTCGAGCCGCTCCGGCGGCGCATGGGGGTGTGCTTCGCCGACCGGCGGATCGCCGAAAGTGACGACGTCATCCTGCTACACGAACCGGGCCGCTACCCGGTTGCCTACTTTCCCCTCGGCGATGTCGAGCCGGGAATTATGGTCGCCGAAGACCGGGTCACGCAGCACCGCGACCTCGGCGACACCCAGTGGTTCACCGTCAAAGTTCCGGAGCGAGACGCCAGTCACGCCGCCTGGCAACACACCGCGCTGCCGCCGCACGCGGCGGTTCTGGACGGGCGGCTGGCATTCGCCTGGCGCGCCATGGACGCCTTCTACGAGGAAGACGACCGAATCGTCGGGCATGCCGCCGACGCCTATCACCGCATCGACATCCGTTCCACTTCACGCCATCTCGTCGTCCGGGTCGGCGACCGGGTGATCGCGGACACGACGCTTCCGTTGGCGTTGTACGAATCCGGCTTCGCGCCCCGGTGGTATGTGCCCAGGAAGGACATCGACGAGAGCGCCCTCGAGCTTGTCGCGCTCCAGACCTTCTGCCCGTACAAGGGGATCTGCTCGTATTACGACATCGGCGGCCGCAAGCGCGCCGCCTGGTCCTACGTCGACGCCTGGCCGGAGGTGGGGCGGGTAGCCAATCTGGTGTCCTTCGAACCCGACAAGATCGACGTGTATCTCGACGGCAGACAGCTCCGGCTGGAGCCGGGCCAAACCGTCATACCCCACGGTGTTGACCGAGGCCTGGATACCGATGAAGTGCTCGGGAGGGCGACCACCGGGAGGACGGGATGACGGCGCCCGGCGAGGGCCCTGCGTGGCGATAATTGTATGAGTCTGATCGGGTGCTTGCGCCCGGAACGCTCCGTTGAGAATGCTGAGGCCCAGCCATGCCGACACCGTCCGTGCTTGTCTTCGACGTCAATGAGACGTTGGTGGATATCGAGTCGCTGGCACCGATTTTCGGAGAGAAGTTCGGTGACGAGCGGGTGCTTCGCGAATGGTTTTCCCAGCTTGTCATGTACTCGATGACCGTCACCTTGGCGGGCAATTATGTCGACTTCTCGACGCTCGCCCAGGGCGTGCTGCGGATGATCGGCGACATCTACGACGTCGCCATCACAGACGCCGACCTGCGTCGCCTGAAGACCGCCCTGCTTACCATGCCGGCGTACCCGGATGCTGCGGACGGGCTTGCCACCCTGCGCGACAACGGATTCCGCCTCGTCACCCTGACCAACTCGCCGCCCAACCCGAACGGGCCGACGGCGCTGCAGAATTCCGGGCTGGGCGACTTCTTCGAACTACAGTTGAGCGTCGATGCCCGTCGCGCCTTCAAGCCCGCTCCGGCGGTGTACCGGTACGTCTGCGAGACACTGGGCGTCGCTCCGGCTGATTGCATGATGGTGGCCGCACACGTGTGGGACACCCTCGGCGCGCAACATGTCGGCTATAGCTCGGCCCTGATCACCCGACCGGGCAATCCACCGTTGCCCGTCGACGGGCTGCCCCAACCGACCCTCGTGGTAAGCGACCTGCGCGAGCTGGCCGAGCGCCTCGTCGGGGGATAGAAAACCTACGGACAACTCGGGGAAGGAACTTCGACCATGGCCGCAGACATCGGACGGGACTACGACGTCATTGTGCTCGGGGCCGGGCCGATCGGGCAGAACGTCGCCGACCGCGCGCGCGCCGCTGGGCTGCACGTTGCGGTGGTCGAGCGCGAACTCGTCGGTGGCGAGTGTTCATATTGGGCCTGCGTACCCAGTAAAGCGTTGCTGCGGCCGGTCATCGCCGTCTCCGACGCCCGTCGGGTCGACGGCGCGCGCGAGGCGGTCAGCGGTTCGATCAGCAGCGCGGGCGTCTTCGGTCGGCGCGACCGCTACGTCAGCGACTGGGACGACAGCGGCCAAGCCGACTGGGTGAGAGGAATCGGCGCCACCCTGATACGCGGGCACGGGCGGCTGGCCGGTCCCCGACGAGTCGCCGTCAGCACGCCCGGCGGCGAGCAGCCGGTGCTGACGGCGCGGCATGCGGTCGTGGTCTGCACCGGCAGCCGGCCCGCGCTCCCCGACCTGCCCGGCATCACCGAGGCCAAACCGTGGACTAACCGCGAGGCCACGGGCAGCAGCTATGTCCCGGAGCGGCTCGCCGTTGTCGGCGCCGGCGGCGTGGGCGTCGAAATGGCCACCGCCTGGCAAGGATTGGGCTCCCAGGTGACCCTGCTGGCTCGCGGTTCGGGACTGCTGCCGCGGATGGAGCCCTTCGTGGGCGAACTCATCGCCCGCGGGCTGGCCGAATCCGGCGTGGACGTCCGCCTGGGGGCATCGGTGCGCGGGCTGCGTCGCGCCGAGGGCGGACGCGCGGTCCTCGAATTGGGCGACGGATCCGAATTGGCGGTCAGCGAAGTACTTTTCGCCACGGGGCGGGCGCCGCTCACCGACGACATCGGCCTCGAGACGGTCGGGCTGACACCAGGCAGCTGGTTCGACGTCGACGACACCTGCCGTGTGCGGGCCATCGAGGACGGGTGGCTCTATGGGGCGGGCGACGTCAATCACCGGGCCCTGCTCACCCATCAGGGCAAGTACCAAGGGCGCATCGCCGGTGCGGCGATCGGGGCCCGCGCCGCGGGACAGCCCTTGGACACCTCGCCGTGGGGCGTGCACGCGACCACCGCCGACCACTACGCCGTGCCCCAGGCCTTCTTCACCGACCCCGAAGCAGCCGCCGTCGGGCTGACCGCACGGCAGGCCGAGGACGCCGGCCACCAGATCCGCACGGTCGACGTGGAGATCGGAGACGTCGTCATGGGAGCCAAGCTCTACGCGGACGGATACGCCGGTCGGGCGCGGATGGTGGTCGATGCGGATCGCGGCCACCTGCTCGGTGTGACGCTGGTCGGTCCCGGGGTGACCGAGATGCTGCACTCGGCCACCATCGCCGTGGCCGGCCAGGTGCCCGTCCACCGGCTGTGGCACGCGGTCCCCTGCTTCCCCACGGTCAGCGAACTGTGGCTCCGACTGCTCGAGGCCTATCGGGACGCCGCGGACGATAATTGAGCCATGGCGACTCCAGACGGATTTCATCCCGACTTCGACGATGCGGCAGCGGCGGAGCTCACCCGCAACCGGGTGCACCACATCAAGGCGTCGGACCTCAGTTCCGACACCGCGCAATCGGAGGGCCTGCGCCGGTTTGCCGCGCTGTCCGGCACGTCGGTGGGCGCCGAGAAGCTGTGGATGGGCGAGACACACGCGTCACCGGCAACAGTGTCGTCGAACCACCATCACGGCGATTCGGAAACCGCGATCTACGTGCGAAGCGGCAACCCGGAGTTCGTCTTCCATAACGGCGTTGGGGAGGTTCGCATCTCCACCGCGCCCGGCGATTACGTCTTCATCCCGCCGTACCTGCCGCACCGGGAGGAGAATCCCGACCCGAATTCGTCCGCCGAGGTCGTGATCGCGCGCAGCACCCAAGAGGCCGTTGTGATCAACCTTCCCGAACTGTATCCGCTCAAAGAGTCTCAATAGACGGCGATTTCGATGAGGTTGCCGTCGACGTCACGGCAGTAGTGCGAGGTCATCGGCCCCAGCGCGCCGACCTTGGTTACTGGTCCCGCGACGACGTCGACCCCGCAGGCCCCGAGGTGGGCGCGCACCTCGTCGGCGGTCGCCTCGGTGATAAAGCAAAGGTCCTCGGAGCCGGCCGCCTCGACGGACCCGGTGACCCAGTCGGGATCGTCGTCGATTGCTCCGACCGGCCGCAGGTTGATCTTCTGATTTCCGAAGCACACGGCCGTTCTCTGCGAAGGCCCGAACGTCTCGCGCCGCATGCCCAGGACCCGCTCGTACCACGACGCGGTGGCCTCCAGGTCTCGGCAGTTCAGCACGATATGGTCGATCCGTTCCACCGCGAATCCCACGTTCAGTCCTTCCGATCGGTGTGGCGTTGTCAGTCCACTCGCCCCACCTTCGGGCGTGGCGCGCCGCGTTGACAACCTGCCACAAGACGTTTTTATTCGTCTCATGAGCAGCAGCGGCTCGGAGTTCGCGTCGCCCGGGCCGGGCACGAGATTCACGCCGCCGGCGCGTCTCTCGACGTGACCGGCGCCTTGGGCGTGCCGCTGGGGTCACCGGTGTTGGTCCTCGAGCGCACCAGCTACGGCGAGGGCGACAAGCCCCTCGAGGTGGTCGAATTTCATTATCGGCCAGAGCGGTACCGTTTTTGGTCACGCTGCCGAGAACGGCGCCGGGGTAGTCGAGCGCGATCGCGCGTGAACGCAGCGGCCGCGCCGCTGTCCTCGCTAGCCCATCGTCAGAATCGCCATTGCGGCCAGCGCGATGATGGTCCCAAGGGCCACCAGTATCACCGTGATCGCAGCGCGCACGATTTCGTCTTCGCTGGGTCGCCAGCGCGGCATGGCGGTTTCGACTCGCCAGGCCAGTGCCCTGCCTCTGGTGGCCACGGCAGTCCCGGCGCTGAGCATCGATTCACCGTCGGCATCCTCATGCCCGTTCATCGGGTAGCCGGAACCCAGGGCGTGCGTAGGCATCGCGGTGGTCATGTCGGCCAGCCCCGACGATGCGCGCCCCCGGATTGGTCATTTGCGGTCAACGACGACACCCCCTGTTCCTTCTCTAGCCAACGGTAGAAAGGTGAAGTCACTATTGGGACTAAGGCGACTAACGGTACGAGCACACAGCCGTCGCTTCGCTCAGCCGATTCTCAACAATTTCTTGGGTCGCGGCTAGCTCGGCTCCCAGGATCTGCAAAGCCGCCGGCCTCACCATCTAACTCATGACGAGTCAGCCGCTCTGCGCAGACCTGGTCGAACGCTACCTGTGCACGCGCGGCAGCCGGTATTTCCGGGGCCACCATGACGGCGAGTTTTTCTACGTCGCCAATACCCGCCCGCGGAGGCTGCACGTCCACCTCGAGGTCTGCCCGACGCACGGCGACGTGCTGATGATCCGGGTGACACCCGCATGTTTTTTCCCCGCCAGCGACCGTCCCTGGCTGACACACTTCGCCGACACGTGGAACGCGCAGGACCGCGGGGTCATCGCGATCGTGCACGGATCATCCGACCCGCAGCGCATCGGCGTGGTGGCGCGCAGGTCGCAATGGATCCGAAAGGGCGTTTCTTTCGACGACTTCGCATCCTTCGTTGACGCCGCCATCGCGGACGCGATCGACCTGTTCGGCCAACTGGCCCCCACCGTCGAATTGCCGTCGGCGGGGCATCCGATGCTGCTCGACGCCGGCTGAGCGTAACGCCACGGCGAAATCATGGGCGGTATTTCGCGGTGGCGTTACGCTCGCGCCGACGTTTAAGGCCCCCGTCGCAGCGGGCAACCGCTAGCAAATGACAGCCACACAGCGCCGGGCGGCCCACAACGACGAGACCGTCAAGTGGGATTCGGCCCTTATCCGGCAGGTCGCCAAGACTCTGGGACCCGTCGTCAAGCGGTGGTATCGCGCCGAGGTGCGCAACGTGGGCAACGTCCCCGCGACCGGTGGGGCGCTCGTGGTGTCCAACCACTCGGGCGGCATGCTGACACCCGACGTGCTGATCTTCGCGCCGGCCTTCTACGACAGGTTCGGCTACGAACGCCCCGTCTACACGCTGGCTCACTACGGCCTGTTCATCGGCCCGCTGGACGGATGGCTGCGCCGCCTCGGGGTCATCGAGGCGAGCCGGGAAAACGCTGCCACCGCCCTGCATTCGGGCGCGGTCGTGCTGGTTTTCCCCGGCGGCGATTACGACTCCTATCGACCCACCTTCAGCGCGAACACCATCGACTTCAACGGCCGCACCGGCTACGTGCGGACCGCCATCGAGGCGGGGGTGCCGATCGTGCCGACCGTGTCCATCGGCGCCCAGGAGACCCAGCTGTTCCTTACCCGCGGCAACTGGCTGGCGCGCAAGTTGGGGCTCACCAAGGCCCGCATGGACATCCTACCCGTGAGCTTCGGCTTCCCGTTCGGTCCGAGCGTGATCTTCCCGCCCAACCTGCCGCTGCCGGCAAAGATCGTCACCGAGGTGCTTGACCCGATCGATGTCACCGTCCGCTTCGGCAACGACCCCGACGTCGACGAGGTCGACGCCCACGTGCGCGGGGTGATGGAGTCCGCGCTCAGGCGGCTGGCCGCTCAGCGCCGCTTCCCCGTGCTTGGCTGAATTCCGCTGTGCGGCGGAGTTTTCGGCTAAGCGGCCAGCACGGCGTCCAGCGCCGAATAGAACAGGCCCAGGCCGTCGTCGGAGGGGCCCGTCAGCGCTTCGATGGCGTGCTCGGGATGCGGCATCAGCCCGACGACGCGACCGTTGGCGGAGCTGATGCCGGCAATGTCATGCAGCGAGCCGTTGGGGTTGTCGTGGTAGCGAAACACCACCCGGCCCTCGCCCTCCAGCTCGTCGACCACGTTCTCCGGCGCAACGTAGCGGCCCTCGCCGGACTTCAGTGGCACCAGCAGGTCCGCATCGGGCTCGAAGCGCGACGTCCAGGCTGTCGAGGTCGACGCCACCCGCAGCCACACATCGCGGCACACGAAGTGCAACCCCGCGTTGCGGGTCAGGGCCCCCGGCAGCAGCCCGGCCTCGCAGAGCACCTGAAAACCGTTGCAAATGCCCAAGACCGGCATGCCGCGCCCCGCGGCGTCGACCACTTCGGCCATCACGGGGGCGAACCGGGCGATCGCGCCGGCCCGCAGGTAGTCGCCGTAGGAAAAGCCGCCGGGCACCACCACGGCGTCGACTCCCTTGAGGTCGGCGTCGGCGTGCCACAGAGCGACCGCCTCGGCCCCGACGCGCCGCGCCGCGCGGGCGGCGTCCACGTCGTCGAGCGTCCCGGGGAAGGTGATGATGCCAATCCGCGCCGTCACTGCGGCTCCCGGCTGATCGTCCAGTCCTCGATCACCGTGTTCGCCAACAGCGATTCGGCGATCTCGGCGAGCTCGGCGTCACCGATTGTGTCATCCACCTCGAGCTCAAACCGCTTGCCCTGCCTGACATCTAAGATACCGGGGTGGCCGAGCCGCCCCAGCGCACCGACAATCGCCTGACCCTGCGGGTCCAGAATCTCCGCTTTGGGCATCACATGAACGACCACCCGGCTCACTGGCGCTCCTCCTCAGAGTTCATCTCGGCGCCAACTCTACCGGCAGGGTCACGGGCACGAGGCGATGTAGGCGTCGCACAGCGGCGCGGTCAGTGCGTTCAGCACGGAGTCGTCCGCCATCGCCGGCCAGGACACCTGCGGCGGCCCCGACGACCACAGCGTGAGCTCGGTGATGGTGCTGCTCGCCACGTGGGCGACCAGGTAGGTGTGCATGACGACCGGACCGCTGATGACCGCCGCCATCCGGTTCGTTTCGTCGGTGGTGATCGACGGCGACTCCGCCGGTGCGCGCTGCTGGCAGGCGCGAAGCGCGCCGACGGCAGTGCTGAACACCGAAGCCGCCAGCTGGCCGCCGCGGGCCGTGTCGCCGCGCCAGTGCAGGATCTGAGCCTGCAGCTGCCACTGACCGTCCGGGTGAGTCACCGTCACGCGGGCCGCGACCGCGTAGTCGCGGGGATCCCGCGGCAGCGCCGGTGAGTCACACAGCTCCTCGAACCGAAACCTCGCCGTCCCCGTCCCGGTCAGGGGGACCGCCGCACCGGCCAGCGGGGGCCAGCCGTAGACCGCGTCCAGCGGCACCGCGTGCTGCGGTATCCACGCGGTATTCGGGATCTGGTCGCAGGTGGTCGGGCAAGTCTCCGGGTCTGCCTGCGCGGGAATCACGGCAATCAGGGCCACCGCGAAGCCACCGACGAGCAGCATCGTGGCCAGGATCACCCGCATCGCATCACCCTTCGTCGGGGCACAATCGTAGTCATGCAACTGACGCATTTCGGCCACTCATGCCTACTTGCCGAGTTCGACAACACCCGTGTGCTTTTTGATCCCGGTACCTTCGCGCACGGTTTCGAGGGAATCACCGGCCTGAGCGCCATCCTGATCACCCACCAGCACCCCGACCACGTCGACGTCGGGCGGCTCCCGTCGCTGCTCGAGGGCAACCCCGACGCGGCGCTCTACGCCGATCCGCAAACCGCCGAGCAGCTGGGTGCGCCGTGCCGGGCCGTGCACGTCGGCGACGAGCTGCAGATCGGGCAGCTGACCGTGCGGGCCGTCGGCGGCCGGCACGCCGTGATACATCCGGAAATCCCGGTGATAGAGAACATTTCGTTTCTGGTCGGCGACTCAGAGCATCCGGCGAGGCTGATGCATCCCGGCGATGCGCTCTTCGTTCCCGACGAGCCGGTGGACGTCTTGGCCACTCCGGCGGCGGCCCCGTGGATGAAGATCGCCGAGGCCGTCGACTACCTGCGCGCGGTGGCACCGGCCCGCGCGGTACCCATCCACCAGGGCATCGTCGCCCCGGATGCCAGGGGCATCTACTACGGCCGGCTTTCCGAGATGACCAGCACCGACTTCCAAGTGCTGCCCGAGGAAAACGCGGTCACCTTTTAAGCGCGGGCTGGCGGCACCGCCCGCTTGCCGCTTGGGCGAGCAGACGGAGCTAGGTGATGTCGTCGGCGGCGCCGCGGCCCGCCGCGCGGCCCGAGAAGATGCAGCCGCCCAGGAAGGTGCCCTCCAGCGCCCGGTAGCCGTGCACGCCGCCGCCGCCGAATCCGGCCACCTCGCCGGCCGCGTACAGCCCGGAGAGCGGGGTGCCGTCGCCCTTGAGCACCCGCCCGGCCAGGTCGGTCTCGATGCCGCCCAACGTCTTTCGGGTCAGGATGTGCAGCTTAACCGCGATCATCGGCCCGGCCTTCGGATCGGTCAACCGGTGCGGCGCGACCACCCGGCCCAGCCGGTCCCCGATATAGCCCCGGGCGGCCCGGATCGCCGTGATCTGGCTGTCCTTGGTGTACCTGTTGGCCACCTCACGGTCGCGGGCGGTGACCTCGGCCTCGACCGTGGCGTAGTCGAGCGGCTCCACGTCGGGCAGCTTGTTCATCGCCGTCACCAACTCGCGCAAGGAGCCCGCGCTGACGAAATCCACGCCCCGGTCGACAAAGGCCTGCACCGGCCCCGGCGCCCCGGAGCTGGCCCGATTACGTAGCAGCTCGCGCACGCTCTGGCCGGTCAGATCGGGATTCTGCTCCTGACCGGACAGCGCGAACTCCTTCTCGATGATCTTGGCGTTCAACACAAACCAGGTGTAGTCATGCCCAGACTGGGTGATGTACTCCAGCGTGCCCAGAGTGTCGAAGCCGGGATACAGCGGGACCGGCAACCGCTTACCGGACGCGTCCAGCCACAGCGAGGACGGCCCCGGAATGATCCGGATGCCGTGCAGCGGCCAGATCGGGTCGTAGTTGGTGATGCCCTCGGTGTAATGCCACATCCGGTCGGGGTTGATCACCCGCGCGCCGGCCCGTTGGGAAATTGCGATCATCCTACCGTCGACATGCGCAGGTACCCCGGCGAGCAATTGCTCGGGAACCCGGCCCATTCGCTTGGGCCAATTCTTTCGCACCAGCTCGTGGTTGCCGCCGATGCCCCCGCTGGTGACCAGCACCGCGGGGGCGCGAAACTCGAATTGGCCCAGCGCTTTCCGCGACGAGGCCACTCCGCGCGCCGCGGGCGACGGCTCCAGCACGGTGCCGCGGACGCCGGTCACCGCGCCACCTTCGACGATCAACTCGTCGACCTGGTGGCGATGGGCGAAGCGCACCGTGGAGCGGTCGCGCAACTGACGCGCGAAGATTTCCACCAACGCCGGCCCGGTACCCCACGTGATGTGGAAACGCGGCACCGAGTTGCCATGCCCCTGAGCACCGTAACCGCCGCGCTCCGCCCAACCCACCAGTGGAAAAATCTTGTGCCCGCGGGCACGCAGCCAGCTGCGTTTCTCCCCGGCCGCGAAATCGACGTAGGCATGCGCCCATTGGCGCGGCCAGTAGTCTTCGGGCCGGTCGAACGCCGCGGTGCCGAGCCAATCCTGCAGGGCGAGTTCATGACTGTCGCGGATGCCCAGCCGGCGCTGCTCCGGGCTGTCGACAAAGAACAAGCCGCCGAACGACCAAAACGCCTGCCCGCCCAGGTTGGCGCTGTTCTCCTGGTCGACGATCAGCACCCGCAGCCCGCGCTCCACCAATTCGCACGCGGCTACCAGGCCCGCCAGCCCGGCACCGACGATGACCGCGTCAGCGGCGAAATCCGAGCCCCAAGATTCGCTCATGTAGCACCAGGGTAATGCCCCCGGGCGGGGGCCGATCAGGCGCTTGGATCAGGCCGCGTCGAGGATCGCCTTGCTGGACCGCCACCGGTACACCGTGGGCGCGCAACCGTGCATCTGAGCGAGGTCGACGGCGTCCAGCATCGCCTGCAGCGGGCCGGGCTTGCGCAATTGATGCGCGGCCACCGCCACCCGCACGATGCCGCCGCGGCGCGCGATCCGCTCCGCGGACAGCACCACCATGCGGCACCACCACGGCTCGGTCAGGAAGCCCTCGCCGATGCCCAGCACCCGCGTGCGCTCGGTGCTGCGCCGGACCAGGTCGGTGATCCCATGCAGATCGGCGAGCAACCGGAAGCCGTTCTGTGGCAACGCCTTGACGACGCCGGGTGACACCACCCAGCCCGGCGCCGCGAACAACCGGGTGCGCAGGCCGAGGTGCTCGAGCACCCGATCGGCGCCCATCAGTCGCAGGTTGGCCTCGTGGGCGCGCAGGACCGCGAATTCTCCGCGGCGCTTCTTGGTGGCGGGGTCGTCGTAGCCGTGCAGCACGATGGCGTCGCCGCCGGCCCGCCGGGCGGTCAGCCAGTCGACGGTGTGCGGGTCCCGGTCGAGCCGGTAATCACCCTTGAGCCGTGGAGCAACCAGCAATGAGACCGGAACTTCGCGGGCGTCCATTTGCGCGCAGAACGCCGCGACGTCGTCCAGGGTGCGTTCGCCAATCCCCGACACCGAGACGATCAATTTTCCAGACACACCCGCAGTTTGACGATGCCAGGTGTCGGGATGGTGAAGGACACGCAGACAGCAGGCGTATATCGGCCCAGGTCGGCGCCGCCCGGAAGCCGCAAAACGGGCCGCGCCGGTGGGCCGGAACCCGCCCGAAAGGACCCGCCCGCACGCCCGGTCAGCAAACGCGTCCCGGCGCGGGCCGGCGCGATCGATTCGATATGCTAAGCAACGCCATGGACAAGGCCCGATCAGCAGCGGCCGACACCGCGCCGCCCACCGCTTCAGCACAGCCGCCGGGCGCCCATGCCTTCCCGGCCAAGCTGGACGCGGGGCTGTTGCGGATCTCCGGGGTGTGCCTGTTGGCCACGGTGATGGCGATCCTGGACGTCACGGTCGTCGCCGTCGCGCAACGCACCTTCATCGATCAATTCGGATCGAGCCAGGCCGTGGTCGGTTGGACCATGACCGGCTACACGCTGGCGTTGGCGTCGGTGATTCCGTTGACGGGGTGGGCGGCCGACCGCTTCGGCACCAAACGGTTGTTCATGGGATCGGTGGTGGCGTTCGCCCTGGGTTCGCTGCTGTGCGCGGTGGCCTCAACGATTGTGCAGCTCATCGTGTTTCGAGTGGTCCAGGGGATCGGCGGCGGCATGCTGATGCCGCTGGGATTCATGATCATGACCCGCGAAGCGGGCCCCGCCCGCCTCGGCCGTCTGATGTCCATCCTGAGCATCCCCATGCTGCTCGCCCCGATCGGTGGGCCCATCCTGGGCGGCTGGCTCATCGACACCTCCAGCTGGAGGTGGATTTTCCTGATCAACCTGCCGATCGGGCTCGTGACGCTGGTCCTGGCGGCGATCGTGTTCCCCGGCGATCAAGCGGCGCGGTCGGAAACGTTCGACGTCGTCGGTGGATTGCTGCTGTCGCCGGGGCTGGCCACGTTCCTGTTCGCGGTGTCGTCCGTCCCGCGCTGCGGGACCGTGGCCGATCGTCGTGTCTTGCTTCCGGCGGTCGTCGGCCTGGCCTTGATTGCCGCGTTCGTCGTGCACGCGCGGCGCCGTGCCGATCACCCACTCATCGATCTGCGGCTGTTCCAGAACAAGGTGATCACCCAGGCCAATGTGACGATGCTGCTGTTCGCCACCGCCTTTTTCGGCGCGGGCCTGCTGCTGCCGAGCTACTTCCAGCAGGTGCTGCACCAGACGCCCATGCAGGCCGGCGTGCACATGATCCCGCAGGGGCTGGGCGCCATGCTGACCATGCGGCTGACCGGGCCGCTGGTGGACAGGCAGGGGCCGGGCAAGATCGTGCTGGTCGGCATCGCGTTGATCATTGCGGGCCTGGGCACCTTTGCCCTCGGGGTGGCCAAGCAGACCCCGTACCTACCCACACTGCTGGTCGGGTTGGCGATCACGGGCCTGGGCATGGGCTGCACCATGATGCCGCTGTCCGTCGCGTCGGTGCAGGCGCTGTCCCCGCACCAGATCGCCCGCGGCACAACGCTGATGAGCGTCAGCCATCAGGTGGGCGGTTCGATGGGAACCGCGTTGATGTCGATGGTCCTCACCAACCAGTTCAACCACAGCGAGAACATCGCCGCGGCACGTAAACTGGCGACGCTCCAACAGAAGGCGGCCGCCACCGGCGTGCCGGTCGACCCGTCCGCGGTGCCCCCGCAGACGCTGGCCCCGGGCTTCCCGGGCAGCGTGCTGCACGACCTTTCGCACGCGTACACACTGGTATTCGCGATCGCGGTGGTGTTGGTGACGTTCACCATCATCCCGGCGGCGTTCCTACCGAAGCAGCCGGCCATTCAAACGGCCCACGACTAGCGCCGCTCACCCCTCGAACAGCATCGCCGCGATCCGCGCGACCGTGTCCATCGGATCGGTCTGCCTGATGTGGACGTTGACCGCGTCGTTGAGCCACAGCGTAGAGAACCCGTGCACCAGTGACCACGCCGCGAGTTGAGCGCCCGCGGGGTCGGCCCGCGCGTTGGGGTCCCGCAGGGTCGCGACGCCGCGGGAAAGCTCGGCCCCGGCGGCGGCCTCGGCCGCGGCCAGTTCGGTGTCGGCCGCGTCCAGCAGCGACTTGTTGAACATCACCTGGTAGTGGCCGGGGTGCTCGAGGGCGAACCGCACGTAGGCGAGGGCCGCGTCGGCGAAGCGGCCACGAGCATTCGCCAGCGCCTCGGCCAGCAGCTGGAATCCCTGGGTCGCCAGCGCGGTGAACAAGCCCCGCCGATCGGTGAAGTGATGGGCCGGGGCGGCGTGCGACACGCCCGCGCTGCGCGCCAACTCGCGCAACGAGACCCCGTCCGCGCCCCATTCGGCGACCAGGCGGCCCGCCTCGGCGAGGATCACCGCGCGCAGGTCGCCGTGGTGGTAGCGGTTCACGCCGCCAGCATACCGACCGAACTTGACAGTGACTAGATAGGTGCTATCTTCGAGTGCTACAATCTTGTCACTGTCTAGATTGGAATGTCAGATGGCCCCGTTGATCACGCTGCTCCTGAGCACCATCGCCGCCCGCAGCATCGGGGCGCTCGGCGTCGCCTACGTCAACAACTGGACCGCCGCGATCGCCGTCGGGCTGGCGGCGATGTTCCTGCTGACCGGCTTTTCGCACTTCGCGCCGCCGCTGCGGCGGGATCTCGTCGCGATCGTGCCGCCCCGCCTGCCCGCTCCCGGCTACCTCGTGACGTTCACCGGCCTGCTGGAGTTGCTGGGCGCCGTGGGCCTGTTGGTTCCCGCGACCCGGGTGGCGGCCGCCGTCTGCCTCGTAGTGCTGATGCTGGCCATGTTCCCGGCCAATGTCTATGCGTCCCGGATGCCAGATCCGCCCAAATCGATGACGACCCGGCTACCCCTGCGGACGGCCATCCAGGTTGTCTTCCTGGCCGCCGCCATAGCGGTCGCGGTCGGCCGCGGCTAGCAGCCACGCGTACTGGAAAGCGGTTTCCTGCCAGGCCTTGTAACGACCGCTGACGCCGCCGTGTCCCGCATTCATCTGCGTCTTCAACAAGACCGGGTTGCCGTCGGTGTTGGCATGCCGCAGCGCCGCAACCCACTTGGCCGGCTCCACGTAATACACGCGGGTGTCGTTCAGGGACGTCATCGCCAGGATGGCCGGATACCTCTTGGCCTCGACATTCTCGTAGGGCGAATACGACTTCATGTACGAGTAGACATCGCTGTCGCTCAACGGGTTTCCCCACTCGTCCCACTCGGTGACGGTCAGCGGCAAGGACGGGTCGAGGATGGTGGTCAGCGGGTCGACGAAGGGGACCTGCGCGAGGATGCCGGCGAAGAGATCCGGTGCCAGGTTGGCCACCGCACCCATCAGGAGACCGCCGGCGCTACCGCCGAGCGCGACCAGCTGGTGCGGCCGGGTCAGACCTGAGTCCACCAAGTGCCTTGCCACCGCGACGAAGTCGGTGAAGGTGTTCTTCTTTGCCAGCAGCTTGCCGTGCTCATACCACAGCCGGCCCATCTCGCCACCGCCACGTACGTGGGCGATGACGAAGACCATGCCGCGGTCCAGCAGCGACAATCGGGCGATCGAAAAGCTCGGGTCGGTGCACAGCTCGTAGGCGCCGTAACCGTACAGCATTGTGGGCGCAGGGAATTCGACGTCGGCGCGATGCACGATCGACACGGGGATCTCGGTGCCGTCGTCCGCCTGCGCCCAGTCGCGCCGTTCGATGTAGTCGGCGGGCCGGTAGCCGCCCAGGACGGGTTGCTCGCGCAGCAGCGTCCGCTCACCGGTGGCGAGGTCGACGTCGTAGATCTGCGCCGGGGTCACCAGAGATCCGGCCCTGATCCGCAGCTTGGGCGAATCCCAGTTGGGATTGCCGCCCAACCCGCACGACATCAACTCGGAGTCGAACGAGATTTCCTCGGGCTTGCCGTAGGTCCCGTCGGACCCGAAGGGCCACAACTGGACTCGCGGCAACGCCGCGCGCCGGTAACTCACCACCAGCTGACCGGCGAAGGCGTCCACGGCGTCGAGCCGGACATCGTCACGGTGCGGGATCAGGGTGCGCTGGCGCGTCGGATCGCTGACCGGGGCCTCGGTGAGCGTGAAGTTCACGGCCCCGTCGTTGTGCAGGATCAGGAATCGGTCCTGTCCACCGATGACGGCGTGCTCGGCCGAATACTCGATTCCTTCGCGGCGGGGCAGCACGACGGTGAACGTCGCGTCCGGGTCGGCGGCGTCCGCGTAACGCATCTCGGTGGTGATAGACGACCCCGAGGCGATGAACACGTACTTCTCGCTTCGGGTGAGCCCCACCCCCAGCCAAAACCGTTCGTCGGCTTCGTGATACACCAGCTCCGGCGGCTCCCCCGAGCCGAGCCGGTACCGCCAGACTTTGTCGGGACGGTGGGCCGCGTCCAGGGTCAGGTAGTACACGGTGCGGTGATCGGCCGCCCAGGTCGCTCCCGCCGCGATGTCCGCGATCTCGTCGGGGTACGGCTGCCCGGTGCGTAAGTCCTTGAACCGCAGGGTATAGCGTTCGTCGCCGACGGTGTCGACGGAGTATGCCAGCAGGTTCCCGTCCAGGCTGACCATCGCGGCGCCCAGTGCAAAGAATTCGTGGCCCTCGGCCTCCGCGTTCGAGTCGAGCAGAACCTGCTCGCCGGGGATTTCGGTGTCCTCGTCGAGGATCGGCGGATCCCAGTCATCAGGATCGGTGACCGGGCACCGGCACTGGACGCGGTACTGCTTGCCTTCGAAGGTGCGGGCGTAGTACCACCAGTCACCCTGCCGGGTCGGTACCGACAGGTCGGTCTCCTTGGTGCGCGACTTGATCTCGTCGAAGATCTGCTGCCGCAACGGTTCCAGGTGGGCCGTCATCCGGTCGACGTAGTCGTTCTCGGCCTCCAGGTAGCCGATGACCTCGGGATCGGCCTTGTCGCGCAGCCATTCGTACGGGTCGATGAAGACGTCGCCGTGATGTTCGCGCCGGGTATCGACCCGCTTCGCGACCGGTGGCACCAGCGCTTCCAGCGATGCCTCCGTCATGCGCCCGGGCCGATCCAGCCGCCGAAGCTCAAGCCGGAAATGCGTTCGTAAGCCTCGATATAACGGCTTCGGGTGGCGTCTATGATGTCGTCGGGCAGCGGTGGCGGGGGTTGCGAACCGTGCCGGTCCCAGCCGGACTCCGGGCTGGTCAACCAGTTGCGCACGAACTGCTTGTCGAAACTGGTCTGCACCACACCCGCCCGGTAGTCCTGGGCGGGCCAGTACCGAGAGGAATCCGGGGTGAAGATCTCGTCGGCCAGCAGCAGGTTGCCGCCCGCGTCGGTGCCGAACTCGAACTTGGTGTCCGCGATGATGATTCCCCTCCTCAGCGCGTGGTCGGCGGCCTGAACATAGATCTGCAGCGTGCGGTCGCGCAACTGGTTGGCGCGCACCGCACCCACCATCTCGATCACCCGGGCGAACGAGATGTTCTCATCGTGGTCGCCCAGCGCCGCTTTCGTTGCCGGAGTGAATATCGGGGTGGCGAACCTGCTGGCCTCCACCAGACCCGGGGGCAGCGGGATGCCGCAGACCTGGCCGGTCGCCTGGTAGTCCAGCAGCCCCGACCCGGTCAGGTAACCGCGGGCCACACATTCCACCGGGAGCATCTCCAACCGCCGCACCACCAGCGCGCGGCCAAGCACCTCGTCGGGGATGCGCGGGTCGTCGGGCGGCCCGGCCAGGTGGTTGGGGGCCTCGACGAGGCCGAAGAAGAACACGCTCATCGCGGTCAGTATCCGGCCCTTGTCCGGGATGGTGCTGTCCAGGACGTAGTCGTATGCGGAGATCCGGTCGGTCGCCACCAGCAGCAGGTGCTCGTCGCCGACGCGGTAGATTTCCCGGACCTTGCCGCTGGCCACATGCTCGTAGTCGGACAGTGCTGGACGCATCGGGTCAGCCTATCGGGCGGCCCTGTGCTGGGATCGAGGCTATGACGTCGCTGCCATTGCGGATCCTGCCCTACGCCACCACGCCCGGCCGGCTGGCCGCCCAACTTTTCAGCGATTTCGCCATCTTTTTGTGGTCGGTGATCTGGCTGCTCGTCGGCACGGCCGTCTACGACGCCATCTCGACGATCGCCGAGGCCGGCCGGCAGGTCGAGGTCGGCGCCAACGGCATCGCCGGCAATCTGGCATCGGCGGGCCAAGGTGCGCAGCACATTCCGGTGGTCGGGGACGCGGTCAGCAAGCCGCTCGTCTCCGCCAGCGCGGCCGCTCTGGACATCGCGGGGGCCGGACACAGCCTTGACACCACGGCGGGCGGGCTGGCGGTGCTGCTGTCGCTGGCCGTCGTCGCGGTGCCGCTGCTCATCGTGGTCGTCCCGTGGCTGTTCCTGCGGCTGCGGTTCTTCCGGCGCAAGTGGACCGTCACCGGGCTGGCCGCGACCCCGGCCGGCGAACAGCTCCTGGCGCTGCGGGCCCTGACGAACCGGCCGCCGCGCAAGCTGGCCGCGATCAGCGCGGATCCGGTCGGCGGGTGGCGCCACGAGGATCCCGTCACGATCCGGGCGCTGGCCGCGCTGGAGCTGAGGGCGGCCGGGATCGCGCTGCGCACGGGCTGACCGGATTCAGGGCACGAGCGCAGCAGCCCGGCTATGCGCCGGGTGAGGGCTCGGCATCGGCGAGCCGGGTGGTCACGGTCCCTCGATCAGCTCCACGACCAGGTGCCGGATGCCGGTGTGCCGATTGCTGCGGGTCCATTCGACTGGCCGCGCGACCCGCACGGCGGAAAAGCGCGTCAACAGCTCCTCGAACAGCACCCGCAGTTCCAGCCGGGCCAGATTGGCACCCAGGCAGTAGTGCACACCTTGGCCGAAGCCCAAGTGGGGGTTGGGTTTCCGGACGATATCGAATTCGTCGGGGTGGTCGAACACGTCGGCGTCCCGGTTGGCGGAACCCTCCCAGATCTGAACCTTCTGACCCGCCCGAATCGATTGTCCGCCGAGGGTGACGTCGCGTGTGGCGGTGCGCCGCTTCGACGGCGACGGCGACGTCCACCGCACCATCTCCTCCACCGCCGTGGGCAGCGGGCCGAAATCCGAACGCAGCGCGCGCAATTGCCCTGGGTGGTCGGCCAACGCCAGCAGGCCGCCGGCGACGGCGTTGCGCGTCGTCTCCGCGCCCGCGCTGAAAAGCAGGCTGAAGAACAGGTACAGCTCGAGATCGGAAAGCGCCGGCGCGTTTTCGTCGTCGACCGTGGCGTTCGCGACCACGGACAGCATGTCGTCGGTCGGCTCGGCGCGCTTGGCCGCGATCAGCTCCTGGCCGTAGGCGTACATCCGCGACCCGGCGTCTGCGTCGGACAGCTGCGAAAGGGCCGCCTTGCGGGAGCCGCCGAAGTCGAACTGCGGCTCGATGGCCTGGAACAGCCAATGCCGTTCGGATTCCGGCACTCCCAGCAGGATGCAGATCATCTGCATGGGCAGTTCGGCGGCGATGTCGACAAGGAAGTCGAACGGTTCGCCCGGCACCACCGCGTCGAGCAGCCGGCGCGCCCGGGACCGCAGATCGTCCTCGACGAGGCCGATCATCCGCGGCGTCAGCCCGGAGCTGACGAGGCGCCGGATCTGCGAGTGCCGGGGGTCGTCCATCATGTTGAGCACCTGGCCCGCGATGGCCAGGTCCTGCAACAGCGTGCCGCCGAACGGGCGCTTACCGCCGGTGACCGAGGAGAAGGTCACCGGATCTTTCAGCACCGCAAGCGTTTCCGAGTAGGAGGCGACGGACCAGAAGCCCTCGCCGTCCGGGGTGTTGTCGGTCGGCTCGTGCCAATACACCGGCGCCTCGCGCCGATGGACGGCGAACAGGTCATGCGGAAATCCGTTGGCGAAGTTGTCCAGGTCGGTGAAGTCGATCCCCGAAAGCGCGCCGGCGAGCGTCACAGGATCGCACCCGGAGTGTATTTCGCCGCCTCCGGATAGCGGCTCACCAACGCATCCACCATCGCGGCCACCTCGTCCACCTGGTCACCGGCGGCCCCGGTGAAAGACTTCTTGTCG
This sequence comes from Mycobacterium terramassiliense, assembly GCF_900157385.1. Classification (GTDB taxonomy): domain Bacteria; phylum Actinomycetota; class Actinomycetes; order Mycobacteriales; family Mycobacteriaceae; genus Mycobacterium; species Mycobacterium terramassiliense. Next base: position 1,078,282 of record NZ_LT717701.1, on the reverse strand, counting down.
GCCAGCGCGGCGTCCAGCGCCGCGCGATCCAGCGGCAGCCGCTCGTCGGCGGCCAACCGCTCGAGCAGGTCGGGCTCGGCGCCGCGCTCGCGCATGGCCAGCGCCGTCGCGACCGCGTGTTCGGAGATCACATGGTGCGCCGCCTCGCGCCCCATGCCGGCGCGCACCGCGGCGATCAGCACCTTGGTGGTGGCGAGGAACGGCAGGTAGCGGTCCAGCTCGCGGGTGATCACCGCCGGGTAGGCGCCGAACTCGTCGAGCACCGTCAAGAACGTCTCGATCTGCCCATCGATGGCAAAGAAGCTGTCCGGCAACGCGACTCGGCGCACCACGGAACAGAACACGTCGCCCTCGTTCCACTGCGCGCCGGCCAGCTCGGCGGCCATCGAGGCGTAGCCGCGCAGCACCACCTGCAGCCCGTTGACCCGCTCGCAACTGCGGGTGTTCATCTTGTGCGGCATCGCCGACGAGCCCACCTGCCCCGGCGCGAAACCCTCGGTGACGAGTTCGTGCCCGGCCATCAGCCGGATGGTGTGGGCCATCGACGACGGTCCGGCGCCGAGCTGCACCAGCGCCGAGAGCACGTCGTGGTCCAGCGAGCGTGGATATACCTGGCCGACGCTGGTCAAAACCGTTGCAAAGTCGAGAAACTCGGCCACGCGTCCCTCGAGTTCGGACAGCTTGGCGACATCGCCGTCCAGCAGGTCCAGCATGTCCTGCGCGGTGCCCATCGGGCCCTTGATCCCCCGCAGCGGGTAGCGGTCGATCAACTCCCCCAGCCTGGTCAACGCGATCAGCGTCTCCTGGGCCGCGGAGGCGAACCGCTTGCCCAACGTGGTGGCCTGCGCGGCGACGTTGTGGCTGCGCCCGGCCATCACCAGATCGCGGTAGCCCACCGCCCGCTCGGCGAGCCGCGCGACGACCGCAATGCCGTGGGAGAACACCAGTTCCAGCGATCGCCGGACCTGGAGCTGCTCGACGTTCTCGGTGAGGTCGCGGCTGGTCATTCCCTTGTGCACATGCTCGTGGCCGGCCAGGGCGTTGAATTCCTCGATGCGGGCCTTCACGTCGTGGCGCAGCGCCCGTTCACGGTTGCCGATCGAGGCCAGGTCGACGCGGTCGAGCACCCGCTCGTAATCGGCGATCGCCTCGGGGGGAACGTCCACTCCCAGCTCGGCCTGGGCCCGCAGCACCGCCAGCCACAGCCGCCGCTCCGCGACGACCTTGGCCTCCGGCGACCAGATCGCGACCATTTCCGCGCTGGCGTACCGGGCGGCCAGGACGTTCGGAATGCTCACAAGCACACAGCTTACGGTTCGCCCGGCGGCGCGAAAGTGCGACTGGCGACGCATCCGCCGGGTGGCGACGCCGGTAGTTGCACTTTCGCGGCACAATGTGGCGGGTGTACTTCGCCGGCGTCGACCTGGCGTGGGCCGGCCGCAACCCCACCGGTGTCGCGGTGCTCGACGCCGACGGCCGCCTGGTTCACCTGTGCGCCGTGCGCGACGACGCGGCGGTGCTGGCCGCCCTGTCGCCCTACGTCCGCGACGAATGCCTGGTCGCCTTCGACGCGCCGCTGGTGGTGACCAATCCGACGGGCAACCGGCCCGCCGAGGCGGCCCTCAACCGTGACTTCCGCCGGTTCGAAGCCGGAGCGCACCCGGCCAACACCGGTAAACCCGAATTCGCCGACGGCCCACGCGGGGGCCGGCTGGCCGCGGCGCTGGGCCTCGATCTCGATCCGCGGTCGCCGGCCGGGCGCCGCGCCATCGAGGTCTACCCGCACGCGGCAACCGTCGCGCTGTTCCGGTTGGAGCGGACGCTGAAATACAAGGCGAAGCCCGGCCGCACCGTCGACGGGCTCAAGTCCCAGCTCCTGCTGCTGATGGACGGCGTCGAAAAGCTCGCCGATGCCGCGGTCCCACTGCATGTCGCGGGCCATGACGGCTGGGCGGGGCTGCGTCGGCAGGTCGTCGCGGCGCAACGCAAGAGCGAGCTGCGCCGCGCCGAAGATCCCGTCGACGCCGTCGTCTGCGCGTACGTGGCCCGGTACTTCCAGCGCTGCCCGGCCGCGGTCACGATCTATGGCGACTTCGCCACCGGATACATCGTGACGCCGTCGCTGCCGTGCTCCTAGCGGTTCAGATCTGCACCGGCCGCGGATCGATGGGCGCGAGCACGTCGACGAGCTCGACCACCGTGCCCAACGCGGCCGCGACGGGATCCGCGCCCTCTACCAGCGCGGAGACCACGCAACCGTCCACCGCGCAGATCAGCGTGTACACCAGCTCGATCCGCACGGACCGGCCGGATCGTTCGAGGGCCTCCGCCACGGCCTCGGCGCGCTGGCGCAGGCTGCGACGCATCGTCTCGCGCAACGCGGGCAACCGGGTGCAGGCGATGTGCCGCTCGTAACGGGAGATCAGCTGCTCGGTGAGCGCCGGATCGGACAGATCCCCCACCAGCAGGTCGACCAGCACCTCGGCGGTGGTCTCCGGTCCCCGGCGACGCCGGGACAACGCGTTGACCCGCGCCCGAAGCTGGGCGATCTCGATCATCCCGATGTGTTCGACGGCGCGCGCGATCAAATCGTCCAGCGACGAGAAGTAGTAGGTGGTCGAGGCCAACGGCAGGCCCGCCCGCCGGGCGACCGCCCGGTGGCGCACCGCTTCGAAGCCGCCCTCGGCAAGCAGCTCGGCGGCGGCGCTCACGAGCGCATACCGTCGACGTTCTCCCTTTGGAGTAACAGCTGCCGTCACGAGTAGCCATGGTGCCAGCAAAAGTGGTACTCCATTGCCATTTTGACCAAACGACCGTGGCATGATGGCCCGCATGCCCGACTTGAGCCGCCGCGCCCTGCTCGGTCTGGGCGCCAGCGCGGCCGTCGGCGCCGCCGGCGCATACGCCCTGGACATCCTGCTAGAGCCCCGAACATCTCACGCCACGCCGGTGTCGGCGGCCGGCACCCGGGCGCCCTCAGCTCCGCCGCCCAGCGTGCCCCTTGAACCGGCGGCACCGGCCGCGCCCGCGCCGACCATGGTGACGGGCTCGTTTGTTTCGGCGGCGCGCGGCGGCATCAACACCAACTGGGCCATCGCCCGACCACCGGGACAGACCCAGGCGCTGCGATCGGTCATCGCCCTGCACGGGAAGGGCAGCGATGCGGCCACCGTGATGGCCGGCGGCGTCGAGCAGGGGCTGGCCCAGGCCGTCAGCGCCGGGCTGCCGCCGTTCGCGGTGGTGGCCGTCGACGGGGGCGGCGGTTATTGGCACAAGCGGGCGTCGGGCGAGGACGCCGGGGCCATGGTGCTGGACGAGCTGATCCCGATGCTGGGCGGCCAGGACCTGGACACCTCACGGGTCGCGTTCCTGGGCTGGTCGATGGGCGGCTACGGCGCGCTGCTGCTGGGCGGGCGGCTCGGGCCCGCGCGCACCGCCGCGATTTGCGCGGTGAGCCCGGCGCTGTGGATGTCCTCCGGGGCGGCCGCACCCGGCGCGTTCGACGGGCCCGACGACTTCGCGGCGAACTCGGTGTTCGGGATGCCGGCGCTGGCGTCGATACCGATCCGGGTGGATTGCGGCGACAGCGACCCGTTCTACGGGGCGACGAAGCAGTTCATCGCGCAACTGCCCAACCCGCCCGCGGGCGGTTTCTCACCCGGCGGGCACAACGCGGCGTTCTGGAGCTCGCAACTGCCGGCCGAGCTGACGTGGCTGGCGCCGCTGCTGACGGCCTAGTCTCGCGGAGGTGACCACACCTTTCGGCTGGAGCCTCCCGTACGCGTGGCCGCGAAAGCCGGTCCTCGCGGCCAATGTGGTGTGCACGTCGCAACCCCTCGCCGCCCAGGCGGGTCTGCGCATGCTCGCCGCGGGGGGCAGCGCCGTGGACGCCGCGATCGCCGCCGCCATCACCCTGACCGTGGTGGAGCCGGTGTCCAACGGCATCGGCTCGGACGCTTTTGCCATCGTCTGGGACGGCCGGCGGCTGCACGGGCTGAACGCCTCCGGCCGCTCCCCCACGGCCTGGACGCCGGAGTACTTCGGCGGCAACGCCGTTCCCGCGCTCGGCTGGAACTCGGTGACCGTGCCCGGCGCGGTGTCGGCGTGGGCGGAGCTGCACGCCAAGTTCGGCAAGCTTACGTTTGAGAAGCTGTTCGAGCCCGCGGTCTCCTATGGCCGCAACGGCTTTCTGGTGTCGCCGACGGTCGCGGAGCAATGGGCGGCCCAGGTGCCGCTGTTCAAGGACCAGCCGGGGTTCGCCGAGGCGTTCCTGCCCGGGGGGCGCGCGCCCAAACCCGGTGAGCTCTTCAGGTTTCCCGATCACGCGGCCACGCTCGAGCGGATCGCCGCGACCAACGGGGAGGCGTTCTACCGCGGGGACGTGGCCGCGAAACTGGAGGCACACGCGCTGGCCAACGGCGGGGCGATGCGCGCCGACGACCTCGCCGGGCACCGCGCCGACTGGGTGGGCACGATCGCGGCGGCCTACCGCGGGTACACGGTGCACGAGATACCGCCCAACGGCCAGGGGATCGTGGCACTCATCGCCCTGGGGATCCTGGAACACTTCGAGATGTCCTCGTGGCCGGCCGATTCCGCCGACAGCGTGCACCTGCAGATCGAGGCGGTGAAGCTGGCGTTCGCCGACGCGCAGGCCTACGTCGGCGACATCGATCACATGGCGCTGACTCCGGATCACCTGCTGGACAAGGAATATCTGCGGCACCGTGCCGCACTGATCGATCGGTCGCGGGCCAAGCCGGCGTCCGCGGGCACACCGCGAGGGGGCACCGTCTATCTGACCGCGGCCGACGCCGCCGGGGTCATGGTGTCGATGATCCAGTCCAACTACATGGGCTTCGGCTCCGGCGTGGTGGTGCCGGGCACCGGAGTGTCGCTGCAAAACCGAGGCGCGGATTTCGCTGTGGCCGAGGGACATCCGAACCGGGTCGGCCCCGGTAAGCGTCCGTACCATACCATCATCCCGGGGTTCGTCACTAAGGACGGCGCCCCGGTGATGAGCTTCGGGGTGATGGGCGGCACGATGCAGCCGCAGGGCCATGTGCAGGTGATAGTGCGCATCGCCGACCACGGCCAGAATCCGCAGGCGGCGTGCGACGGCCCGCGGTTCCGCTGGGTGCAGGGCACGCAGGTCAGCTGTGAACGGGGTTTCCCGGAGTCGACGCTCGACGAATTGCGGCGGCGCGGCCACGATCTGGTCGCCGTGGACGACTACAACCAATTCGGCAGCTGCCAAGCGATCTGGCGCCTCGACGACGGGTACCTGGCGGTCAGCGATCCACGCCGCGATGGCCTGGCTGCGGGGTTTTAGACGCTGACCTTTCCTTCCGCCGCCGCGAGGGCGATGTCGGTTCGGAAGTGGCTGCCGGGCAATCGAATCGAACCCAGGATTTCGTAGGCGTTCGCGCGGGCGGCGGACAGGTCGGCCCCGGTGCCCACCACGGATAACACCCGGCCGCCCGACGAGACGATCGCCCCGTCGTCGCGCCGCGCGGTTCCGGCGTGCAGCACGCCATCGGCTTCCGCGCCGACGACGACGTCGCCGACGCGGGGGCGCCCCGGGTAGTTTTCCGCCGCCAGCACCACCGCCACCGCGGCGCCTTCGCTCCAGCGCAGCCCGCCGAAATCGGCCAGCGCCCCGGTGCTCGCGGCATGCAGGAGCTGGCCAAGCGGCGACTCCAGCAGGGCCAGCACCGCCTGTGTCTCGGGATCCCCGAACCGGCAGTTGAATTCGACCACCGCGGGCCCTTTCGCGGTGATCGCCAGGCCGACGTAGAGCAAGCCGCTGAACGGGCAGCCGCGCCGAACCAGTTCGGCCGCAACGGGTTCGACGATCCGGCTGACGATCTGCCGGTACATTTCTTCGGGCAGCCACGCGAGCGGCGCGTAGGCGCCCATGCCGCCGGTGTTGGGCCCGGTGTCGCCGTCGCCGACCCGCTTGAAGTCCTGCGCCGGCAACAACGGCACCACGGTGGGGCCGTCGACCACGCAGAACAACGACACCTCGGGACCGTCGAGGAAAGACTCCAGCAGCACCGGGTGACCCGCCTCGAGCAGGCCGGCGGCGTGGGCGCGCGCCACGTCGCGATCGGGGGTGACCACCACCCCCTTGCCGGCGGCCAGGGCATCGTCTTTCACCACCCACGCCGGGTTGCCGGCCGGCGGGCCGAAGCGGTCCAGGGCCGCGTCCAAACGTGCCGGGCTGTCGACGATTTCGCTCGCGGCGGTGGGCACGCCGGCCGCCGCCATGACGTCCTTGGCGAACGCCTTGGAGCCCTCGATCCGGGCGGCGTCCTTGCCGGGTCCGAAGCAGGCGATGCCGGCGGCGCGCACGGCGTCGGCCACCCCCAGCACCAGCGGTACCTCGGGACCGATGACCACGAGGTCGGCGCGAACCTCGCGCGCCAACGCGACCACCGCTTCGCCCGAGGTGACGTCGACGTCGCGCTGCTCGGCCAGCCGGGCGGTGCCGGCGTTGCCGGGGGCAACGGCCAGCTCCGTGACCTGCGGATCCTTGCGCAACGCCAGCAGCAGCGCATGCTCACGGGCACCGGAACCGATCACCAGGACGCGCACGACACGTCAGACTAGCTGAGGCGTTCAGACAATTCGCTCCAGCAGGCCTTTCAGCTCTTTTTGCTGTGCGACGGTGAGACGGCCCAGCCGCTTGTTGAACTCCGCCGACAGCAGCGCGAGGCCGTCGGCGGCGGCTTTACGGCCGGCCGGCGTGAGCAGAAGCCGATGGCGTCGTAGATCGGCGGGGTCGATCTCGCGGCGCACCAACCCGGCCGCCTCGAGCCGTTTCAGGTAGACCGTCACCGTCGCCTTGGGCATGCTCAACGCCGCGGCCAATTCGGCGGGGTAGGGATGCTCGTCGATCTCGGCGAGCAGGAACAGCTCCTTGGACTCGAGGCCGAGCGCGCAGATTTCGGGCTCGGCGCACGCGATGACCGAGACCAGCACCCGGTAGTTCAGCGACCAGATTTTGGCCGCATCAACCGCTGACATCGACTTGCCAGATCGTTCAGTCGTGAACTAGTTTAGAACGGAACAAACGCATAATCGTACAATCTACCAGAAAGCGGCCGCCATGCCTCTGGATCAATACGTGACACTCGGACGCTCCGGCTTGCGCGTCAGCCCCCTGTGCCTCGGCGCGATGACGTTCGGCGAAGACCTCGGCTGGGGCACCAGTGTCGAAGAGTCCCAACAGATCATCGATCGGTACACCGACCTCGGCGGCAACTTCATCGACACCGCCAACTTCTACACCCGGAGCCACTCCGAGAAGATCATCGGCGACCACATCGGGCGCCACCCCGCCCGCCGCGATCGCCTGGTGGTCGCCACCAAGTTCAGCGGCAACCTGTATCCGGGCGATCCGAACGGAGGCGGCTCGGGCCGCAAGTCCCTGATCAGCGCCTGCGAAAACTCGCTACGGCGACTGCAAACCGATTACATCGACCTGTACTGGCTGCACATCTGGGACGCGAACACCCCGATCGAGGAGACCATGGCGGCACTCGACGACCTCGTCCGCGCGGGCAAGGTGCGCTACATCGGCGTTTCGGACACCCCGGCGTGGAAGATCGCCGAAGCCAACCTCGTCGCCCGGTTCCGCGGCTGGTCGGCATTCGTCGGGTTGCAGATCGAGTACTCGCTGCTCGAACGCGACGTCGAACAGGAACTGGTGCCGATGGCATCCGAATTCGGCCTCGGCATCACGCCGTGGTCGCCCCTGAAGGGCGGCGTGCTCAGCGGCAAGTACACCCGGGCCAATGCCGGCCGGAACGACGCCGACCGCGGCGCGATGGTCAACGCGTTCCTCAACGAGAAGACCTACGCGCTGATCGACGAACTCGAGGTCATCGCCAAGGCCCATGAGACGACCGTCGCCAGCGTGGCGCTCGCGTGGGTCAGGGCACAGCCCGCAGTCTCGTCCGTCATCATCGGGGCGCGCCGGCTCTCCCAGCTCGACGACAACCTCCGCGCCGTCGACGTGAGCCTCGGCGCGGACGAACTGGGCCGTCTCGACGCGCTGACAATGCCGAAATTTGGCTTCCCGCACAACATGCTGGAAATGGCACCGGGCATCCTCAACGGCGGAACGACGGTCAACGGCGTCTCCGCGCCGACCTCCGAGTATGTGATGCCCGCAGGCGGCCAACCCTACTGAGGTCCGTCATCACCGCGAGCAGACGCAAAATCGCACATTTTCGCCTCGAAGCACGCGATTCTGCGTCTGCTCGGCGGGTCAGTCCTTATCACCCGAGTGCATCTTCAACGCGGCGTCCACGTTGGCCTTCTTGTCCTCTCCGGCGCCCTTCGCCGCGGCCTTCTTGCGCTTCGCCACGACGGCGTCGACGGCGCCGTTGAGCGCCGAACCCAGCGGGAAGCCGAGATAGTGGGTCAGGAAGACGGCCATCTCCTTCAGCTCGGTCTCGCTGAGTTCGCCGTTGAGCAGCGCGGCGTTGATCTGGATCTCGGCCAGGTCGCGATTCCCGATCGCGGTCACCGCCGTCAGCGTCATGATGCGCTTGTCGCGCATCGACAAACCCGGTCGCGTCCAGATGCTGCCGAACAGGTGATCGACGGTCAGGTCGAAGTACGCGTCGCCCTCGATGTTGGGCATCTCCCAGCCGTAGACCTCGTTCATCTTCTCGAGGCCCTTGCGGCGCAGCTCGTCCATTTAGGTCTCTTTCTCCGTGTGCGGCACCCCAAGGCCGGCGGCCAAGCTTCCAAAAGCCAACCGGGCCAGCGGCAAGTCGACCGACAATGCCTCACCCAAACCCAGCGCCAGGCTCAGGTCCTTCTCCCCCAGACCACGGGTGTGCATAAACGGTTGGTACAGGAAGTGTTCCGGCTGAAGGTCTTTCATGTCATCGCGGACCATGATCGCCCCCGGCCCACCGGTGAGCGCGTCGGTGTGACGCACCACCCGGCCCAGCGCCTGCAGATCGAGCCCGGCCGCCTCGGCCAGTTTCATGGCCTCGCAGGCCGCGACATACGACGTGAACGTCAACATGTTGCGGGCCAGCTTCATTCGCGTCCCCGCGCCGGGCTCCCCGGCGTGGACCACCATCGCCGCCCAGTGTTTGAAGGCCGGCTTGATCCGTTCGTACACCTCGCGCTCGGCGCCCACCATCGTGGCCAGCTCGCCTTCCGCGGCGGCAGCCGCGCCACCGCTGACCGGTGCGTCGACGATGTGAATGCCCCGTGGTTTGAGCTCGCGGGCCAGTTCTACGGCTGTGGTGTCGCCGATGGTCGAGTGGATCGCGATGACGCTACCGGGCTTGGCGTGTACCGCCAGTTCGCCCACGACCTCCCGCACCTGCGCATCGTCCAGGACGGTGACGTGGATGATGTCCGCGGCGGCGACGTCGGCGACGCTGTCGGCCAGGCTGGCGCCCTTCTCGGCCAGCGGCGTCATCGCCTCCGTCCGGATGTCGTAAACCGTCACCCCACCAGGCCATTCGGTCATCTTCGTGGCCATCGGGGCGCCCATGTTGCCCAGGCCGATGTACCCAAGCCTCAGATCGTTGCTCATGATCGAATTATCTGCCCGCCGTCGACGTTGAAAACCTGCCCGGTGATCCACGACGCCTCGTCGGACAACAGAAATAGGCACATCCCGACGACGTCCGCCGGAGTTCCCATGCGCGACAAGGGAAGACCCTTGACGATGTCGGCGACCATCTCTTGCGGCGTGGTGGTCCGGTTGGCCTCGGTGTCGATGGGCCCGGGCGCGATCGCGTTGATCCGGATGTTCTGGCCGCCGAGTTCGCGGGATAGCTGTTGGGTCAGGCCGTTGATGCCGACCTTGGCCAGGCCGTAGAAGTTCGAGTACAGCCACGCGGCGGTGGACGACTGGTTGACGATCGCCCCGCCGCCGCGCTTGGCCATCTTCTTGTACACCGCGCGGGTGCACCACAGCGCGCCGTCGAGGTTCACGCTCATGAACTTCTTGTAGTACTCGGGGTCGACCGTGAGCAGGAAATCCAGCTTCATGCCCCCGAAGATCGCCGCGTTGTTGACCAGGTAGTCGATGCCGCCGAATTCGGCCAGCGTGCGGTCGGCCATCGCCTTGGCCGACGCCGGGTCGGACACGTCGACCGGAACGGCCAGCGCCGTGCCACCGTCGGCGACGATCTGCTTGGCCACCCCCTCGGCCGCCTCGGCCTTGATGTCGGCCACGACAACCGCGGCGCCTTCACGGGCCAGCGCCTCGGCGTACGCCTGACCGATGCCGCCACCCGACCCGGTGACGATGGCGACCTTGTCCTCGAATCGCATGCTCTCAAGCTCCTCTAGTTAACCGCTGTCGCGATGGTCTTGATCTCCAGGTACTCCTCGAAACCGGCCAGGCCCATCTCGCGACCGTTGCCGGATTGCTTGTAACCGCCGAATGGCGCATCGGCCGAATACCACACGCCGCCATTGACATTGATCGTGCCCGCGCGGACTCGCGCGGCAACCCTGGCCGCCCGCTCCGGGTCGGCACCGAACACGGTGCCCGACAATCCGTATGGCGAGTCGTTGGCGATGCGCACGGCGTCGTCGTCGCCGTCGTGCGGAATCACCGTCAGGACCGGGCCGAAGATCTCCTCCCGGGCGCAGCGGGCGTCGTTGCCCAGGCCCGCGATCACGGTGGGCTCGATGAAGAAACCGACGCCGCGGTCGGCCGGCCGCCCGCCTCCGCACGCGAACGTCCCGCCCTCGGCGATCGCCGAGTCGAGATAGCCCTGTATCCGATCCCGCTGGCGCGCCGAAATCACTGGCCCGCAGATGGTTCCGGGGTCGGTGGGGTCACCGGCCTTGATGCCGCCCATCGTCGCGGCCGCGATCCAGACCGCTTCGTCGTACCGCGCCCGCGGCACCACCAGCCGGGTGGTGATTGCGCATCCCTGCCCGGCGTGCATGCAGACCGAGAAGCCCGCCACGCCCACCGCGCCGCCCAGGTCGGCGTCGTCGAGGACGATGAACGCCGACTTGCCGCCCAACTCGAGGAAGACCTTTTTGATGGTGGCCGCGCCGTCGGCCATCACGCTGCGGCCGGTGGCGGTCGATCCGGTGAACGAAACCATATCCACCCGAGGGTCTTTGGCCAACAGCGCGCCCACGCCGTGGTCGCTGGAGGTGACGATGTTGATCACGCCGGGCGGAAAGTCGGTGTGCTCGGCGATGAGCTCGCCCAGCACGGCGGCGCACCAGGGGGTGTCGGGGGCGGGCTTCAAGACGACGGTGTTCCCGGCGGCCAGCGCCGGCCCGATCTTGGCGAGGTTGATCTGGTGGGGGAAGTTCCACGGGGTAATGGCGCCGACGACACCGACGGCCTCTCGGGCGATGGTGCGCCGGGTGGGGATGCCCATCGGCGACGCCTCGCCGAGATCCTGGCTGTACTCGTACGATTCGGCGGTGTCGGCCGCGAATGCCAGGTCGTTTACCGGGACCTCCAGCTGGGCGATGCTGGTGAGCATTCGCGGCGCGCCGACTTCGGCGATGGTCAGGTCGCGCAGCTCTTCGAGGTGCTGCTGCATCGCCCCGCGCAACTGCCGCACACACCGAACCCTCAGCTCGGTGTTGCGGGACCAGTCCGTGTCGTCGAAGGCCCGCCGCGCGGCGTCGATGGCGCGACCCATGTCGTCGGCGTCGGCGTCGGCGGCAACTCCGAGCACTTCTTCGGTTGCCGGGTTGATCGTGGAAAACGTGCCGGCGTTGCCCGGCGACAGCTTCCCGTCGATGAACAGTGCGCTCGCGCCGTCGGCCAACAAGGCCATCTCCCGCTCCCGTCTTTGCGCGGCTCAGTGATGCATGCCGATTGAGTGGACAGTTGTCCGATATAGTCGCATCGAACCATAGTCGCCAGGTCGTCGGCGGTGCAAGAGCGGATCGCGCCGGCCACCACAACCACCGGCGACTTACCCGATTAAGCTGGGTATTTGCAAACCAGTCTTGCTTCCCGTCGCCGACATCCGATAGCTTGGACATGTGTCCAGCGATGCACCGGTTACGATCGCATCCCACGCCGACCGTCAGGCCGGAGCGACTTTGCGCAACCGCCGCCAGGAGGAGACCTTCCGCAAGGTCCTCGCGGCCGGCATAGAAACCCTGCGCGAGAAGTCATACGCCGACCTGACGGTGCGCGCGGTGGCGGCCCGCGCCAAAGTGGCCCCGGCCACCGCGTACACCTACTTCTCGTCGAAGAACCATCTGATCGCCGAGGTCTACCTCGACCTGGTGCGGCAGGTCCCCTACTTCACCGACGTGAACGACCCCATGCCCACCCGCGTGGACAAGGTATTGCGCCATCTGGCGCTGGTGGTCGCCGACGAACCCGAGGTCGGCGCGGCGTGCACGGCGGCGCTGCTGGGGGGCGGGACCGATCCCGCCGTGTGTGCGGCACGCGACCGAATTGGGGCGGAAATTCACCGCCGCATCGCCTCGGCGATCGGTCCGGGCGCCGACGCGGCCACCGTATCCGCGCTCGAGATGGCGTTTTTCGGCGCCCTGGTGCAGGCCGCCAGCGGGCAGCTCACCTACCGCGAGATAGCCGACCGCCTTGGCGACGTGGCGGGACTCATCTTGGGCGCCGCCAGCGAGGAGACAGGTACTTAGATGACCGTGCACGTCGGCGACCACGAGCTGGTCCTGGATCCCTACGACTACGACTTCCACGAGGATCCGTATCCGTATTACCAGCGGCTGCGCGACGAGGCGCCGCTGTATCGCAACGACGAGTTGAAGTTCTGGGCGCTGTCGCGGCACCAGGATGTGCTCCAAGGCTTCCGCAACAGCACGACGCTGTCCAACAAGTACGGCGTCTCGCTGGATCCCGCGTCGCGCGGCCCGCACGCGTCCAAGACGATGTCATTCCTGGCGATGGACGATCCCGCCCACCTGCGGCTGCGGACGTTGGTCTCGAAAGGGTTCACCCCCAGGCGGATTCGGGAGCTGGAACCCCGTGTCACCGAGATCGCGACCCAGCACCTCGACACGATGCTGGACAAGGCCCGGTCTTCGGCGGACGGCACGGTCGACTACGTCGACGAGTTCGCCGGCAAGCTGCCCATGGACGTCATCTCCGAGTTGATGGGCGTCCCCGAGCCGGATCGGGTCCAGGTCCGGGCCTGGGCCGACGGCGTGATGCACCGCGCCGAGGGCGTCACCGACGTGCCACCGGAGGCGGTCGAGGCGTCCCTCAACCTGATCGTCTACTACCAGGGGATGGTGGCCGAGCGGCGCAAGATGCTGACCGATGACCTGACGTCGGCGCTGCTGGAGGCCGAGATCGACGGCGACCGGCTCACCGACGACGAGGTGCTCGGCTTCATGTTCCTGATGGTGATCGCCGGCAACGAGACCACCACCAAACTGCTTGCCAACGCGGCGTTTTGGGGGCACCGAAACCCCGATCAGCTGGCCCCGGTCTACGCCGACCTGTCCCGGGTGCCACCGTGGGTCGAGGAGACCCTGCGCTACGACACCTCGAGCCAGATCCTGGCCCGCACCGTGGCCGGGGAACTCACTCTCTACGGCACCACGATCCCCGAGGGCGACGTCCTGCTGCTGCTGCCCGGTTCGGGCCATCGCGACGAGCGGGTCTTCGACAACCCGGACGACTATGTGATCGGGCGCGAAATCGGGCCCAAGCTATTGAGTTTCGGTAGCGGCGCACACTTCTGCCTGGGCGCGCACCTGGCGCGGATGGAGGCCCGGGTCGCGCTGAGCGAGTTGTTCAAGCGAATCCGCGGATATCAGGTGGACGAGGCCAACGCCGTCCGCGTCCACTCCAGCAATGTCCGCGGATTCGCTCACCTACCCATGAGCGTGGAGGTCCGCTGAATGCCCCGCTTTGACCCGTTGCCCGAACGCCGGCCGGCGATCGTGGCCGGCGCCTCGTCCGGCATCGGAGAGGCCACCGCCATCGAGCTCGCGGCGCACGGCTTCCCGGTCGCGCTGGGCGCCCGCCGGGTGGAGAAGCTCAACGACATCGTCGGCAAGATCAACGCCGAAGGCGGCGAGGCGGTCGGATTCCACCTGGACGTCACCGACCCGAATTCGGTGAAATCCTTTGTCGCACAGTCTGTCGACGCGCTGGGCGACATCGAGGTGCTGGTGGCCGGCGCGGGCGACACGTACTTCGGCAAACTGGCCGAGATCACCACCGACGAGTTCGAGTCGCAGCTGCAGATCCACCTCGTCGGCGCCAACCGGCTGGCCGCCGCCGTGCTGCCCGGCATGCTGGAGCGGCAGCGCGGCGATTTGATCTTCGTCGGCTCCGACGTGGCCCTGCGCCAGCGGCCGCACATGGGCGCCTACGGCGCGGCCAAAGCCGCGCTCGTCGCGATGGTCACCAACTTCCAGATGGAGCTCGAGGGCACCGGCGTGCGGGCCTCGATCGTGCACCCCGGCCCGACGAAGACATCGATGGGCTGGAGCCTGCCGGCCGAGAAGGTCGGCCCCGCACTCGAAGACTGGGCCAAGTGGGGCCAGGCCCGCCACGACTACTTCCTGCGGGCGGCGGATTTGGCGCGGGCCATCACGTTCGTCGCCGAGACCCCGCGCGGTGGCTTCATCGCGAACATGGAGCTGCAGCCCGAAGCCCCGTTGGCCGACAAGAAAGATCGCCAGAAGCTCGCACTCGACGAAAAGGCATTGGACTCATGACAACCGCCATCGTGCCGCGGGTTTCCGGCGGCGAAGAAGAGCACGGCCACCTCGAGGAGTTCCGCACCGACCCCATCGGTTTGATGAAGCGCGTCCGCGATGAATGCGGAGATGTCGGCTGGTTCCAGCTGGTCGACAAGCACGTGATCCTGCTCTCCGGCGCGGGCGCCAACGAATTCTTCTTCCGTTCCGCCGACGAGGACCTCGATCAGGCCGAGGCGTACCCGTTCATGACGCCGATCTTCGGCAAGGGCGTGGTGTTCGATGCCAGCCCCGAGCGGCGCAAGGAGATGCTGCACAACTCGGCGCTGCGGGGCGAGCAGATGAAGGGCCACGCCGCCACCATCGAGGGCGAAGTCAAAAAGATGATCGCCAACTGGGGCGACGAGGGCGAGATCGAGCTGCTCGACTTCTTCGCCGAGCTGACCATCTACACCTCGACGGCCTGCCTGATCGGGCTGAAGTTCCGGGAGCAGCTCGACCACCGGTTCGCCGAGTACTACCACGAGCTGGAACGCGGCACCGACCCGCTGTGCTATGTCGACCCCTACCTGCCGATCGAGAGCTTCCAGCGTCGTGATGAAGCACGCGTGAAACTCGTTGCGGTGGTGCAAGAGATCATGGACCAGCGGCTGGCCAATCCGCCGAAGGACAAGGCCGACCGCGACATGCTCGACGTGCTGGTCTCGATCAAGGACGAGGACGGCAGGCCGCGCTTCTCCGCCGACGAGGTCACCGGGATGTTCATCTCGCTGATGTTCGCGGGGCACCACACCAGTTCGGGCACGTCGGCGTGGACGTTGATCGAGCTGATCCGCCACCCCGATGTTTACGCCGAGGTGCTCACCGAGCTCGAGGAACTCTACGCCGACGGCCAGGCGGTGAGTTTCCATGCGCTGCGCTCGATTCCGAAGCTGGACAACGTGGTCAAGGAAACACTGCGATTGCATCCGCCGCTGATCATCCTGATGCGGGTCGCCAAGGGCGAGTTCGAGGTCGAGGGCTTCCCGATCCATGCCGGAGACTATGTGGCGGCGTCCCCGGCGATTTCGAACCGGATTCCCGAGGACTTTCCCGATCCGGACGCCTTCAAGCCCGATCGCTACAACAAGCCCGAGCAGGCCGACATCGTCAACCGGTGGACCTGGATCCCGTTCGGCGCCGGCCGACACCGCTGCGTGGGGGCCGCTTTCGCCCAGATGCAGATCAAGGCCATCTTCTCGGTTCTATTGCGCGAGTACCGGTTCGAGATGGCCCAGCCGGCCGACAGCTACCACAACGACCACTCCAAGATGGTTGTCCAGCTCGCCCGGCCGGCCAAGGTGCGCTACCGCAAGCGCAACGGGTAAGGAGTGGAAACCGATGGGCGGATTCAGGGTCGAGGCCGATCTGGATTTGTGTCAGGGCCACGCCATGTGCGAGCTGGAGGCGCCGGATTACTTCCGGGTGCCCAAACGGGGCAAGGTCGAGATCCTCGACCCCGAACCGCCCGAAGACGCCCGCGATGAGGTCGAGCGCGCGGTCGCGATGTGCCCTACGCAAGCACTGTTCATCAAAGAGAAAGAAGGCTGACCCATGAATTTCAAGGCGTCAGGTTCACGCGCGGATCTCGAAGCATGGGTCGACCGCTGGCTGCAGGCCAACAAGGACTGCGAAAAGGCCGGTGACTGGAAACCGCTGGCCGACTTCTACACCAAAGACGCCACCTACGGCTGGAACATCGGCCCTAAGGAAGACGTGATGTGCGTCGGCGTCGACGAGATCCGCGACATCGCCCTCGGTCTGGAGATGGAGGGCCTGGAGAACTGGGTGTACGAGTACCAGAAGGTGCTCATCGACGAGAAGCAGGGCGAGATCGTCGGCTTCTGGAAGCAGATCGTCAACAAGACCGACGGCACCCAGGACGAGATCTACGGCATCGGCGGCAGCTGGTTCCGCCTCGACGACGACCTGCTCATCGAGTGGCAGCGGGACTTCTTCGACTTCGGTCACGTCGCGAAGATGTTCGCGAACCTCATCGAGTCCGGCGACCTGTCCGCCGGCATGCAGAACCGGATCCAACGCAGCATCGCCGGCGAGAAGCTGCCGGGCTACTACCCGCTCGGGCAGGCGCCCGTCCCGATCTGGTGAGCGGTGTGTACCCAACCAAGCATTTGATTTGTTGTACGCGCTATGCTGGCGCGACAGGGGTGCCCTGTGGCACTCGTCACCACTGCTGCCGGGCAAGACGGGTCGGGCAGTC
Organism: Mycobacterium terramassiliense; assembly: GCF_900157385.1. GTDB lineage: Bacteria > Actinomycetota > Actinomycetes > Mycobacteriales > Mycobacteriaceae > Mycobacterium > Mycobacterium terramassiliense. The sequence continues at coordinate 1,061,352 of NZ_LT717701.1, read as the reverse complement.
TCACTTCAAAGGCGAAATGGGGTCAGGTCCAACGTGAAGACAAAAGGCGCTCTGATCTGGGAGTTCAACCAGCCGTGGTCCATCGAGGAAATCGAGATCGGCGACCCGCAAGCGCATGAGGTCAAGATCCAGATGGAAGCGGCCGGCATGTGCCACTCCGACCACCACCTGGTCACCGGCGGTATCCCGATGGCGGGCTTCCCGGTGCTCGGCGGCCACGAGGGCGCCGGCATCGTCACCGAGGTCGGGCCCGGCGTCGAAGACATCGCCCCCGGCGACCACGTGGTGCTGTCGTTCATCCCGTCCTGCGGGTCCTGCCCGACCTGTCAGGCCGGCCTGCGCAACCTGTGCGACCTGGGCGCCGGGTTGCTGGGCGGTGCCGCGGTGTCCGACGGCACGTTCCGCATCCAGGCCCGCGGCCAAAACGTCTTTCCCATGACGCTGCTGGGCACCTTCTCGCCGTACATGGTCGTGCACCGCAGCTCGGTGGTGAAGATCGACCCGTCGGTGCCGTTCGAGGTGGCCGCCCTGGTCGGCTGCGGCGTCACCACCGGCTACGGTTCGGCGGTCCGCACCGCCGACATCCGGCCGGGTCAAGACGTCGCTATCGTCGGCGTCGGCGGCGTCGGCATGGCCGCGCTGCAGGGTGCCGTCAACGCGGGTGCGCGCTACATCTTCGCGATCGACCCGGTGGAGTGGAAGCGCGACCAGGCCCTGAAGTTCGGCGCCACGCACGTCTACCCCGACATCATGGCCGCGATGGCCGGCATGGCCGAGGTCACCTACGGCCTGATGGCCCACAAGGTGGTGGTCACGGTCGGCGAGCTGCACGGCGCCGACATCGACAATTACCTGAACATCACCCAGAAGGGCGGCACCTGCGTGCTGACCGCCATCGGCAGCCTGCTGGACACCAACGTGACGCTGAACCTGGCGATGCTGACCCTGATGCAGAAGAACCTGCAGGGCACCATCTTCGGCGGCGGCAACCCGCAGTACGACATCCCGCAGCTGCTGTCGATGTACAAGGCCGGCAAGCTCAACCTGGACGACATGATCACCCGCCAGTACAAGCTCGAGCAGATTAACGACGGCTACCAGGACATGCTGGACGGCAAGAACATTCGCGGCGTCATCCGCTACACCGACGCCGATCGGTAAGTCCACCGCAGCCGCGCCGGTGAGCACCGGCTTCCCACACCTGCTGGCGCCGGGACGAATCGGCGCCATGACGGTGCGCAACCGGGTGGTCATGTCTCCGATGGAGACGATGTACGGCACCCCCGACGGGCTGCCGTCGGCGCGCACCCGCGACTATTTCGCCGCCCGCGCCGAGGGTGGCGTCGGCCTGATCACGGTCGGCGCCACCGGCGTCGACCACCATCACCCCGAGACGCCCGGTGGCCTCCACCTGGCGACCGACGAGGCGGTGGACGCGCACCGGGCGTTGGTCGAGGTGGTGCACGAACACGGCGCCAAGATCCAGCCGCAGATCGTGCACGCCGGGCCCGACGGCCTGGGGCCGGAGATGTTCGGCGTCACCTCCCTGGGGCCGTCGGTGATTCCGTCCTACCTCACCGGGCGTCCGTCGGCCGAGATCAGCAAGCGTCAGCTGTGCGAGGTGTTCGACCAGTTCAAGGCCGCGGTGCGCCGCGCCGCCGAGGCGGGCTACGACGGCATCGAGCTGCACGCCGCGCACGGCTACATGCTGCTGGGGTCTTTCCTTGCTCCCCAACGAAATCGGCGCACCGACGACTACCGGGGTGACTCGGCGCGCGGCCGGGCGCGAGTGGTGGTGGAGACGCTGGCCGCGATTCGCTCCGAGGTCGGCGACGCCCTACCGATCACGCTGCGCATCTCCGGTTACGAGCGGGTCGCGGGCGGGCGACCCAGCTACGAAACCGCGCGGCTGGCACCCGAACTCGTGGCCGCCGGGGTCAGCGCGTTCCATGTCAGCGGCGGGGTGATCGACCGGCTGGTCACGGGAATGGTCAACGGCGCCGACGACGGCGACGGGGTCAATGTCGGCGCGGCGGCCGCGGTCAAACAGGTGGTCGACGTGCCGGTGATAGTCGTCGGCCGCATCCATGACCCGGTCGCGGCCGAGCGGATCCTGGCCGAGGGCCGCGCCGATTTCGTCGCGATGGGACGGCCGCTGCTGGCCGACCCCGAGCTGCCCCGCAAGCTGCGGTCCGGCCAGGCGCGCCGGGTGCGCAAGTGCATCTCCTGCGAAAACTGCATCGACGCAATGGAACAACGCTTTTCCGTCGACTGCGCGGTCAACCCCCGCGCCGGCAAGGAGCGCGAACTGGCCGCCCGCCGCGCCGGCCGGGCCAAGCGGGTGGTGGTGGTAGGCGGCGGACCGGCCGGGCTGGAGGCCGCCCGCGTGGCGGCCGAGCGCGGCCACCGCGTCACGCTTTTCGAGCGCAGCGGCCAACTCGGCGGGGCCTTGCGCTGGGCGGCGGTGCTGCACCCGGAAAACCAGCCGTTCCTGCACTACCTGCTTGACGAGATCAAGCTCAGCACGGCGAAAGTCCATTTAGGGCAGCGCGTTTCGGCCGCCGACATCGCCCGATCCGCACCCGACGCGGTGGTGGTGGCCACCGGCGGCCACGTCGCGGTGCCTGCCATCCCGGGTGCCGACCTGCCCCACGTGCGCACCGGTCCCGCGCTGCGCGAGTTGTTCGCCGGCTGGCGGCAGCGACTGGTACGTCCCGCCGCGTTCCGGCTCGCGACCCGGGCCTGGATGCCGATCGGCCGGCGCGTCGCGATCATCGGCGGCGACCTGGTCGCCCTCGAACTTGCCGAGTTTCTGGCGAGCCGGGGCCGACAGGTGTCAATCCTCGAGCCGGGCAAGGACATCGCCCCCGAGGTGGGTAACAAACGCAAGACCGAGCACATGGATCGTCTCGATCGGCTCGGCGTCACGGTGCACGTCCGCGCGGCCGTCGACCGGATCACCGCGCGCGACGTGGTGTTTACGCCGGCCGGCGGCGCGCCTCGCGAGCTGCCCGCCGACAGCGTCGTCGTCGCGGGGACGGTTCAACCGGACACCCGCCTGTTCGACAGCCTGGTCGCGGCCCTGCCCGGCTCCGAGGTGCACGCGGCCGGCGACTGCACCGGGCTGGGACTCATCCGCAAGGCCACCGAGGAGGGCGCACGCGCCGCGTGCGCGATCTAGAGATAGAGGAGAGAGAAATGACCGAAACCGCGCAGGCCTCCCCCGCGCTGACCGCCTCGCAATCCTCGTGGCGTTGCGTGCAAGCGCACGACCGCGAGGGCTGGCTGGCGCTGATGGCCGACGACGTCGTCGTCGAGGACCCGATCGGCAAGTCCGTCACCAATCCCGACGGCACCGGGGTGCGGGGCAAGGAGGGCGTCGCGGCCTTCTACGACACCAACATCGCGGCCAACCAGCTCACCATCACCTGCGAGGAGACGTTCCCGTCGAGCTCGCCCGACGAGATCGCGCACATCCTGGTGCTGCGCAGCAGGTTTGAGGGCGGCGTCACCAGCACGGTGCGCGGGGTGTTCACCTACAAGGTCAACGACGCGGGCCTGATCACCAACATGCGCGGCTACTGGAACCTCGACATGATGGAGTTCGGCCAGGAGGGGTGAGGCCCGCTCAGCCGATGAGGCCGAGCCCGGTGAGGTTGCCCTGCATGGCCCGATGGTCCGTCAGCACCATGGTCGGGGTCTGCAGCGGATCGCTGAGGATGGTGGCCGATTTCGGCTGCTGCCACAGCAGCGCCCCGTTGCCGGCGTCGACGACGCCGTAGGCGAACAGGTCGAGCGGCGTGGTGCGGTCGACCCCGATCCGGGTGATGGTGTAGAGCAGGCCGTCGGCGGCGGACAGGTGCGGCAGCGCGGCGCTGCGAACCTTGTTCTCCCACACGGTATGACAGCCCGGATTGTCGACGTCCACCCTGGTCATGCCGCCGACGAACGGCGCCGTCGCGGGAACGGCCGGAGGGGCGCCCGCAGGGACCGCGGGGTAGGGGTAGCCGTAGGTGCTGGACACGAACACCGAGTTGCCGAGCCCGATCGGCGCGTTTTCGCTGCCCGGGCCGCCCTGAGTCAAAACCGTTTGCTGGCAGATCAATTGGCCCGTACCGGACTGGTAGATCAGCGCGTGCACCTGGGGGCTGGCGTTGTCGACGATGGTCAGGTAATCGGCGCCCGTCACGGGGCCGAAGTAGACGGGCGTGGAGCCGGTCCCCCAGCTGAGCTGCCCCGGCTTGCGGGCGGGGCCGCGGTCATAGGCGGACCGCCAAAGGGTTTGGGGGTTGCCGGCGATGTCGAGGTTCAGCTCGTAGAGGGCGAAAGTGGTGGCCACCGCGACGCGACCGCTCGGCGCCGACGAGATGCTGTTGGCCACCTGTTCTCCCGCGGGCAGCTGCACAGTGGCGACGCCGCCGCCCGTCTTGGCCACACCCACGACGCCGCTACCGGTGGCGAACCAGACGTTGCCCGCATAGTCGGGAACCAGGCCCACCGAGTTGTCGCCGGCCGGTATCGCTCCAGACAGGTCGGTGGACTCGGTGACGATCAGCTTCCAGCAGCCCAGCGGCCCCCCTTTGGCGTGCGCGATGCGCAGCAGGTGGTTGGTCCCGTCGATCATCACCACCTGGTTGTTGTTGTCCAGGTAGGCGTAGACGCCGCCGAGCAGGCTGCCCTTGGCGACTTGAAGTTTGGCCAGCGGGACGAAGACTGGGACGCGGCCGCCGGGATCGATCAGGAAGATCGTCGGGGTCTGCGTGAGGTCGCTGGTGCACAGGGCCAACACCAGGCCGTCGGTGCCCTGCATGATCGTCGGGCAGGCCGCCAGCAGCGGGTAGCCGAAGATCGCGTTGAGGTGTGCGCCGGGCCCGGGAAGCGGCCCGGCGTCGGATGATTCGGCGTCGTTGTGCAACGACGCGAGGCCCAGCGGCGCCATGAACGGGTTGGGCGGTGCGAACGGCCCCCACGCGTCGGCGGCCCGCGCGTCGGCGCCCGAGACAAGGGCGGGGGCAAGGGACACGGCGCACGCGGTCAGCAATGCCACGGGAAACCGCACAGAGGTCTCCTCCCGTGAATTGCGTACAGTGATTTTCCCGAGGTCACAGAACGAATCCGCAACGCTGGACTAACGATTCGGCTTCGAGACGGCGTGGCACACCGGTCGGCAGTTGGCTAGCGGCGCGTGAAGATCTGATGCGTGACGCCGCTGGGGCTGCTCACCGATTCCACCGCGAATCGCTGCTCGAGGCCCTCCAATCCGTCCCACAATCGCTCGCCGCGCCCCAGGACGATCGGTACCACTGTGATGTGCAGATGGTCGACGAGGTCAGCGGCGAGGAATCGACGAACGGTCGACGGTCCACCGCCGAGGCGAATGTCGCTGTGTCCGGCGGCCTTTCGTGCCAACGCGAGGGATTCGACGGGGCCGGCGTCGATGAAGTGGAAGGTGGTGCCGCCAGCCATCTCGATCGAGGGTCGTGGATGGTGGGTCAGCACGAAGACCGGGGTGTGAAACGGCGGCTCGGCGCCCCACCAGCCATTCCACTCCGCACGACCCGCTTGGCCGCTCCACGGGCCGCGCTGCGGCCCGAACTTGCCGCGTCCCATGATTTCGGCGCCGATGCCCGGCGCCCACATGCCGGCCAGGGCGTCGTCGATGCCCGTGGTCCCGCCCGCCTCTCCGTGCATCGCGCGGAACGTGCGGGTGGCGAAAAACCATTCGTGTAGCCGGCCGCCCGCGTGCCCGAACGGCTCGTGCAGGCTTTGTCCGATGCCCGTCGCGAAACCGTCGAGGGAAACCGAAAAGTTGTGCACTCGCACCTGTGACATGACGAAATCTCGTTCCTTCGTTGTGGGTCCTTTCCGGACTGACCATCAACACCCGCGGAACTCATCGATCAGTGGCCGAACATATGCTGGGGCCCATGGCTTCGATCTTCACCAAGATCATCAACCGCGAACTGCCCGGCCGTTTCGTCTACGAGGACGACGACATCGTCGCGTTCCTGACGATCGAGCCGATGACCCAGGGCCACACGCTGGTGGTGCCGCGCGCCGAGATCGACCAGTGGCAGGACGTCGACGGTGCGGTGTTCGCCCGGGTGATGGCGGTCAGCCAGCTGATCGGCAAGGCCGTGTGCAAGGCGTTCAAGACCGAGCGCGCCGGGATGATCATCGCCGGCCTCGAGGTGCCCCATCTGCACGTCCACGTCTTTCCCACCCGCAGCCTGAGCGACTTCGGTTTTGCCAACGTCGACCGCAACCCGTCACAGGAGTCGCTCGACAACGCCCAGGCCAAGATCAAGGCCGCGCTGGCTCAGCTGGCGTGAGCCGGCGCCGGCGCGGGGACCTCGCTGACGCGGGGCAGCGTGACGCGGAAGCAGCACCCCTCGCCGGGTGAGGTCAGCACGGTGACGTCGCCGCCGTGCGCGCGCACCAGCGAGTCGACGATGGACAACCCCAGTCCGGTGCCGCCGCTGGCCCGGGCCCGGGACGAGTCGGTGCGATAGAAACGTTCGAACACCCGCGACGCGTCCTGCTGACTCATGCCGGGACCCTTGTCGGCCACTTCCAGCACCGCGTCGTTGCCCTCGGTGCCGACGCGAACCGTGACATCGGCGCTGTCCGGGGTGTGCTGCAGGGCGTTGGCGACCAGGTTGCTGAGCACCTGGCGAATCCGGGGTTCGTCGCCGAGCACTTCCGGGGTGCCGGGGCCGTCGAGGACCTCCATGGTGATGGTGCGCGTGGGGTCGATCGCCTGCGCGTCGTGGACGGCGTCGCTGGCCAACGCCAGCAGGTCGACCCGGTGGCGTTCGAGCGGTCGTTGCACGTCCAGCCGGGCCAACAGCAGCAAGTCGTCCACCAGCAGGCCCATCCGGCTGGCTTCGTTTTCGATTCGCGACAACAGCATGGGCACGTCGCGGGCCGCGCCCTGCCGATACAGTTCCGCGAAGCCGCGGATGGTCGTCAGCGGCGTGCGCAGTTCGTGGCTGGCGTCGGTGATGAACCGTCGCATCCGGTCCTCGGAGCGGCGGGCTTTCTCAGCCGACGACTCCGAGGACGCCAGCGCCTGCTGTATCTGGGTGAGCATCCCGTTGAGCGCCAACGAAAGTCGGCCCACCTCGGTTCGGGGATCACGCTCCGGAACAAGGCGATCCCGCTGGCCGGCGGCGATCGCCGCGGCGGTGTGCTCGACCTCGACGAGCGGGCGCAGGCTGCGGTGCACCACGGCGAAACTGGCGATCCCGACGACCACCAGCACCGCGACCCCGATGCCGAACTGCAGCCAGCCCAGGGAGCTCAGGGTGTGCTGGACGTCGGACAGGTCGATCGCGACCGTCGTCAGGCCGTGCGGTCCGCGCACCGACACCGCGCGCCATTGAATGTCGGAGCCGTTGATCGAGGGCAGCGTCGTCGGGCTCGGGCCCACGTCGTTGTCGGGCGGCAGCGCCGGTTCGGCGTTGCGGTCGTTGATGGCGGTGAACGGGGTGCCGTCGGTGCCGATGCCCCGCACGTAGAACTTCGACGGCGGCCGTCCCGGGTCGGGCCCTTCGTACGGGGGCGGCGATTGGCGCCGCGGGGCCTGCGCCCAGCCGCGGGAGGCCTCGAGCAGCGTCTGGTCGATCCGGCCGATCAGGACGTGACGCAGGATCGAGGTGACGGCGAACCCCGAGACGGCCAGCCCGCAGCCCACCAACAGCAGGGTGGCGGCCACCAGACCCACCCGCAACGGCACCCCGCGTCGAACCTTGTCGGCCATCCTCTTATTCTTCGCCTCCGCTCTTAGCGCGGCTCCCGCAGGACATAGCCGACCCCTCGCAGGGTGTGCAGTAGCCGCTTCTCCCCGGTGTCGATCTTGCGCCGCAGATACGACACGTAGGACTCCACAACGTTGACGTCGCCCCCGAAGTCGTAGCGCCAGACGTGGTCGAGGATCTTCGGCTTGCTCAGCACGGTGCCCGCGTTGATCACAAAGTAGCGCAGCAGGGTGAACTCGGTCGGCGACAGCGACACCGGTTCGCCGGCCTTCCACACCTCGTGGGTCTCCTCGTCGAGCTCGATGTCGGCGAAGCTCAGCCGGGCGTTGCGAGGCTCGGCCCCGCCCTTGCCGGCGCGCCGCAGGATGACCCGCAGCCGGGCGACGACCTCCTCGAGGCTGAACGGTTTGGTCACGTAGTCGTCGCCGCCCAGCGTCAGGCCGGCGATCTTGTCCTGCAGGGAGTCGCGGGCGGTCAAAAACAGCGCCGGGGCGTCGATGCCGTCGGCGCGCAGCCGGCGCAGCACCCCGAAGCCGTCCATGCCGGGCATCATCACGTCGAGGATCACCGCGTCGGGCCGCGCGTCACGGGCGCGATCCAGCGCCTGGGCCCCGTTGGTTGCGGTGTAGACCTCAAACCCCTGGAACTTGAGGCTGACTGAGAGCAGTTCGACGATGTTGGCCTCGTCGTCGACTACGAGTACGCGAGCCTCCGGTTTGGTTTCGATTGAGGTTGGCGCTGTCATGAGGTAATTCCGTCCCTTTGTTTGAACGTTGCCTTTCCGATTATTGTGCGATTCCTGAAAGCTCGGTGCCAGTCGTCTGCTAACAGTCTGCCAGGAATCATCGCATGACCTTGGAATGATGCGGATTTACCTGCCGTGTCGCGAATAGACTCTGATGGCATGAACTTCGCCAAAGACATCGTGTCGCTTGCGACCGCCCCCGCGCGAGCCGGGCTCGCCGCCGCCGACGCGAGCTTGACCGTCGCCGCCGCGGCGGTGGGCGTGGCGAAGCGCGCGCTGGGCGAGGCGGGCAGTGACGCCAGGACCAACGCGATGGCCTCCATGTTCGGGCTGGACGACGCGATCACCCGCGCCAACCGGTTGGCCCGGCTGCTCGACGATGACGCGCCGCTGGGTCGCGCCGTGGCGCCCGACGGGCCGCTCGACCGACTCCTACGCCCGGGCGGGGTGGTGGACATGCTGACGTCGGAGGGCGGCGTGCTCGACCGGCTGACCGCCGAGGGCGGCGCGCTGCAGCGCGCCCTGCAACCCGGCGGGCTGGCCGACCAGCTGCTCGACGAGGACGGGTTGGTCGAGCGGGTGTTGTCGGAGGACGGTCTGGCGGACCGGCTGCTTTCCGAGGGCGGGCTGATCGACAAGCTGACGGCCAAGCGCGGTCCGCTGGACCAGCTCGCCGACGTCGCCGACACGCTGGCGCGGCTGACCCCCGGGATGGAAGCGCTGGAGCCGGCGATTGCCACCCTGCAGGACGCCGTCATCGGGCTCACCATGGTGGTCAACCCGTTGAGCAACATCGCCGACCGGATTCCGTTCCCCGGCCGCCGCCCCGGAAGGCGTACGTCGCCGCGGTCGGTGCGCTCCACGCGCATCATCGAAGGCGAGGAGTGAGCGGCTAGGCTGGCACCCTGATTTACCCGGCCTCCTTAGCTCAGTGGTAGAGCACTCGCCTTGGTAAACGGGCGGGCCGAACGTTAGTTGGATGCTCAGGCGGCTGGAGCGTCAATAGGACTTGCCGTCGGCGTACCGCAGTCGCCGGTGGTAGCGACCGCTGCCGCGATTCCTCGCTTTGTACGTCGGCAGCTGGCTGTCGCAGTTGGGACAAATGAGCCGCAGATTCTCACGGCGACTGTTGTTTGCGTCCCCATTGATGTGGTCGACGATCAGCGCCAGGGTCACGCCGTTCCACTTGTCCTCGATCCCGCAGATCGCACAACGACCCCCCTGCTGCTCATAGAGGTAGTCCCGGACGTAGTGGCCCTGGTAGGACGTGCGACCACAGACTCCGGTCTCGAGCCAGGCCTCCAAAAGCAAGCGTCGGCGGTGTGACTGCTGGCATGCATTGGTGCAGAACACCTTTAGCCGATGGCCTTCGAAAACGACTCCGCACCCGAGACAGGCCATTGACATAAGGACAGACGCTATCCCTCAATGCCGACATGAATGGAGCCGCGTGAGAGACTCGAACTCTCGACATCCGCTTTACAAGAGCGACGCTCTACCAACTGAGCTAACGCGGCCGGGGCCGGCTCAATGAGCCATGAGGATTCTACGACGGGGTGGTTCCGTCGGAGCTGCGCGCCGACCCAAGCCGGCGGATGTGCTGGCCGGCAGCGCGGTCGTGTCGTCATGCCGGGCCGAAACTCGCGGAAGGAGCGCCTGGTGAGCGAGCGGTCGTCAGCTCAATCCTGACAGGGGGCTCCGACGCTGCGCCCGTCGCGACGATCAACAAAGACGGCACAGTGACACTCGCCTTCCCGCAACCCACGTCCGCTAACGGGGCCTTCACCACAGGGCGGCGGGACCCTGGACGGTCGGACCGTTCGTCACAGGTGCAAGCGGCAACGTCGCGGCGAAGATCACCGACTTGGGTGGGGGCACGTGGGGGCCGTGGACCGTTGAATGCAACACGCAATACGAAGGCATCGAAGCGACCTCTTTACCGTCGAACACGATGGCCGCGCAACAGTCCGACGGCTAGCTTTTCATGCACAACGTGTGCGGTTCCGGATCGAAGCAAATCGGTGTTCCATACGGGCATTTCGGCAACTCGATCTGCGCTCGCCCCCATCCCCTCTTGACGAGGTGGCGTGACAAGAACCTCGCCGCCCCCACCGCGCGGGGATGGTTCTCGTGTTCTTCGCCATCCCACGCAGCATTAGCGAGGAAAGCTTCGTAAATGTCGCCGGCGAGGGCTTCGATGAGCGCCTTGACCTCGGGCGGTGTACTCATGGGCGCCCCTGTCTGCTCATTGGTAGGGAAACCACTTCGAGGTTCCGCAATGCGCGCCCCCGACCTTCTTGCGCAACGTCGTCATGCCGCCAGTCATGGCGCCTAGATAAACATCGCAGCTTCACGGGCCCTCGTTTTACATGCTCAACCTTAGAGGACGCTTAACATGTTTCAGTCTGAAATAGATTGCGCTCCTAGACAGCTCACTGCTCAACTCGCGGATGCCCGCGAAGGCACCTGCCCGTTGCAACCAACAACTGGATTTGAGCCCATCTAATTAGAAAGGGCCGTCGTCGGGTGCCGGTTCAACATCGCCCATGACCGGCGACGTGTGCTTGCGCCGTACCCGCTGGCCGATATGCTGCTCCGGCTGGCGGATGAACAGACCTAAAGGCCGTTGTGGTCGTCGGACATCCTGGCCGAGACACGCAGAACCATGGTGGAGAAGCGGACAAAGCCGATCGGCGTCTAACACTGATGCAGGAAAATTTCGTTGACGCCGAGATCACGGGCTACCGGGACCTAATTCCTGTGATGAAGAACAACGAGGACAGACACGTCCTCGCTGCCGCCGTACGAGAGACGGCCGAAGTGATCGTCACGTTCGATAGATGCGGATTCCCGGATGAAGCGCTCAAGGAGTACAGCATCCAGGGTGGAAGGCCGGCAACGCTGACACCTGGCGGGCCGGCAAGTGTTTAGATGCGCAGCACGGGGGCCAGGGCTGACAGCGGGATGTGCGCTTTTACGCTGCCCCCGTCCATGAACCACTGCAGGGCTCCCGGCGCGAAGTTGATCGGCTCGTCGTGCGCCACCGGGTAGTCGGGCATGTAGAGAATCAGCTCATTGGGGGTCAGCGCCCAGGCTTTGTATGCGCCCGAGTAGACCTTGTCGGGAGTCCAGCGGTCGAAGACGAACGGGTAGCTGCCCGGATCGTGGGGTGGCGGGGCCTGGTCGAGCGCGGTTTGGATGAACGGCGCACCCAGCGGGGGGATGGCGGTGAGGGGATCTGCCGTGGTGAGGTCCGACAGCTGTAGTCGCCTGCCTCGTGCCATGTCGAACGTGAACGTGCGGTAGGCATTGTTGGGCTTGGGCCCGTCGGCGTGGTAATCCTCGTGGAACACCACGCTGAGCAGGCTGCCGTGCTGGAACACTTGATAATTTTCCTCGCCGAAGCTGTCCGCGACCATGTGGGCTCCGGCGGTCCTCCAATTGTTGACGAGGGTGCGCAGATAATCGCGCACCACCGGACCCGTGGTCGGGTTGTCGACGAGGTCGTCCGGCACAGCGACCTTGATGTCGCGCAGGGCATTGCGTTCGGAGGTCACCGAGGTGTGGCAATACAGGCCGTCCCAGTTTCCACCGAGCTCGCCGCAAAATGACTGCGCGGATGCGTGCGCTGCACCCGCATCGAGAACGGTTGTCGCCGCGACCAATACCGATGTTGCGATGACTTTTGCGATCAGCATCCTTGCTCCGAACGATTAGAGCAGCTGGACTTTGCTTGCCCGCCAGCGGCCGTCGACCTTCTCCATGGTCATCTTGATTCTGCTGCGGTCGATGCGCGGATCGGGCGCAGCCATGTTGGTCACGGTCTGGTCGACAAAGACCAGCACCACAACCTTATTCGGGGATTCGGAGGCGATCGCCGAGTCCACCACCACCCCGTGCGCGGTCGCCTTGTTGTCGATTAGCAGCTGTCGAAGCTGCACGCTGGACTGGGTGTACATGTCCTTGAACTCGCCGGTTGCGCCATCGAGGACCTGACGGAAGTTCTGGTCGACGTTGTTGGAATCGATGCTGGTCAGCACCTCGGCGTACTTGACCGCCGCTTGTTGGGCCTGCTGGCCGGCCAGTTCCACCTGGTGCTCTTGCCACTGTTTCCATCCGAGGAAGCCGGAAATCGCAAGAGACGCAACGAGTAACACCGGCAGTATGCTGCGACGAAGGTATTGCCCCCATGGCCGTCGCCTCCAGCTTCTGGGTTCGTCCGCCCCGAGAAGCGTTTTCTGTTCACCGGAGTCGTCGGTCCCGCCCAAGGGGTAGTCCTTGGCCGCACCGTTGTCTTCGGCTTCGGCCGTTTCCTCGACGGCTTCCTCTTGCGCTTCGGCGTCTTCAACATCGCTGTCTTCAGCCCCGATGTCTTCGATTGTGGTTTCCGACTTTTCGTCCTCGGTATCGGTTGTCACGGCCATAATCATCTCCTTGTGCTGGGCTGGGTCGGTCTCAGTGCGGCGGTTCGATCGGCAGGGCCGGGCCGCCGTAGGGAGTCGGAATCGTGAAGCGGCCCCGCGGTGTTGGATCTGTTCTGCGTCCCAGATCCGCGCCAGGTGGCGGTCCTGCGGTGTCGTCGCCTCCGGGCCGTGGCGCGTTCTTGGCCGCACGGATACCGACTCCGGGATCGTCGTCGCGGCAGTAGGTGTACATGAACGGCTCGTAGTAGTCGGCGGAAGAAGGCGGATGCGACGGCGTGCCGTAGTCGCAGACATATCGCGGGTAGAGACTCGCCGTCGCCCAGACGCCATGGTCGTGGAACGAACTTGCCATGGCGTCCAGCACCGAACCACGGTAGTCGGGGAACAGCGCGTTGAGCGCGGGCACGCGCAAGTAGAGCAGCTGCGACATGGTGGCCATGCTGCCCAGCAACTGCACCATGGTGTCGGAATTGTCGGCGAAAAGGTTGTCGACGGCCGAAAGTGTTTGGGGTGTCTGCCCGGTTAAACGCCGGTAGCCGCTTTGCATTCCGGCGACGCCGGCCAGCGTTCGGTTGAGTTCGGTGGTGGTGGCGGCGAGGCCGGCATTCTTGTCGCTCGCCAGGGTGAGCACTATGCGGCTGGTCTTGAGGATGCTGGTTGTTTGGGGTAGCACCGAATCGAGCGTCGATAGCAGGAACGTGCCGCCGTCGATGATGGCAGCCAACTTCCCGGGTCCCTCCTTGCTGAGGCTGAGTTCCTTCTTGATCGACTCGACCTTGTGTGGATCGACCTGTGCCAGCATTCCGTCGGCGTCGCCGAGCAACTGCGCCAAGCTGACCGGGACGCTAGTACGGTCGAGCGCGAGGACGCTGCCGTCGTGCAGATAAGGCCCCGCGTCGGATTCGGCTTCGAAATTGATGTATTGCTCGCCTGCGGGCGATAGCGCCGACACGTGCGCGACGCTGCTCGCCGGTATCCGCACGCTTGACGTGATGTTGGCGACGGCATCCACGCCCCTGCCGGTGATCTGCAGCGACTCGACACGTCCGATTCGCACACCGCGCAGGGAGACATCCTGATGGGGCAGCAAGCCGCCGGATTCCGGCAACTGCACGGTGACCCTGTAGGACGATGCGAACGGCGTCACTCGCAACCCGCCGACGAGCAGGTAAGCGGTCGCCACGATCAAGGTGAGCACCAATCCCGCTACCGACAGCCAAATCTGTTGCCGGTGGCCTGCCCGCACTACTCGGACCACGACATCGGCGAGGCCGGCGACTGCTCGGGTCATCGCTGGGGCTCCGGCGGCGGGCTCGGTGCAGGCGGGGGAGGACCGGGGACGATATCGATCTGGCCGGGGATGATGGGGTCCGGTATGACGGGAACCTGCGGGGAGTTCGGGCCTCGGCCGACCACACGTTCCTGCAGACGCCACAGGGTGTATTTGAAGGTGCCGATGAGCTGGTTCCAGTTGTATCGGTGCGGTCCATGCAGGCCTATGTCGCCGGGGAATCCGATGTCGGGGATCGATCCGAGCGCCAGTTTGTCCACGCTGACGTGCACCGAAATCGAGTTCCCCGCTGTGGTTTTGACCATCGGGCCGATTAGCCGGTTCAAGGCCAGCAGACTCGTGTCCGGACTTACTGCAACGTCGTTGGCGGCCCTGGCGATCGTGTTCAGGTCGCGGATCAAGCTGCGGCCGCTGGTGTCGGTTCCTCCGATCGACGGGAACCTGCCCAGCAACCGAGCGGTATCACCGGCTTGCTTGACCAGGTCCGAGAGCTCAGTGGTGTTGGCGGACAGAGCCGAGGTGGCGGGGCTGGCCGCCCCCATCAGTTCGGTGATGGCGTGGTTCTTGATGTCGAGTTGCCTTGAAAGGCCGGATAGTTCGGTCAGTGCGGACGAGATCTGGTCGGACCGGGAGTTGAGCGTCCCGACCAGCTGGTCGGACTTGCGGATCAGGTCTCCGAACGCCTGGCCCTGGTTGCCGGTCGCCCTCCCGAAACCGTTGATGATGTTGGTGAAGTTGCGCACCGCGCCGCCGTTGACCAGGATCGCGGCCGAGCTGAGCACCGATTCAACGGTCGCGGCTGCCGCTGTCGAACCCAGACCGATGGTGTCGCCGTTCTTCAACACCGGCGTGTTCGGGTCAGCCGGCGCGGGCGGCCGAAGCGACACGAACACGTCGCCAAGTGGTGTTGCCGTACGCAATTCGGCGGTACTTCCGCGTGGCAGTTGTACGTCATCGCGAATGCGCAGGGTGGTGACCGCCGTGTAGTTGCGGGCAACCATAGATTCGACCTGGCCGACGTCCGCACCGGCCAGTTTCACCTTCGCTTTCATAGGTAGGTTGAGCGCGTTGGAGAATACCGCGGTCAGCGTGTAGCCGCCCGAACCGAGGCCGGGGGCCGGAAGGGGCAAGCTGGCAAGGCCATTCGTGGCACATCCGGAGCTGACGATTGCGGCGGCTACGATCGTCGCCGCGGTCTTCCTGGCCTTCGCCCGCCTGGTCATCATTCCTGCCCCATCGCAGACAAGCCGTCCAGCACGTACGTCAACCCGAAATCCGGGCCGAAGTCCTGAAGCGTCCCGGTACCGCATCCGAGTTGTCGAAGGCCCATCAAGTTGCAGATCTCCTTGGTGTACTGGCTGTCGAAGACCATTCGGTCCGTGAGGAAGCGCGCACGCACGCTTCCGTTGGCCCGATCGATCATGTTGTAGGCGTTGTCGGCCACGAGTGGGCCGAGGTCCAGAAGTTCGGCGAGGCCGCGGCGCTCGTCGGTCACCGTCTGCAGAATGTTGTTGCCGTTGGGCAGGGCGTGCTTGATGCTGTCGCGATTGGCGTCGAGGAGGTCGCCGGCCTGCTGGACCAGTTGCTGAAGCTTCTTCCCTGTGTCGCCGCTGCCAAAATCCTCGTCTGCCATGACTTGGCTGACTTGGTGGAGAGTGGAGGCGAATTCGCGCAGCTTTGCGTCATTGGCGGCCACGGCGTCGAACAGCGTGCTGATGTTTTTGACGATGGTGCTGATCTGCTCGCGCGTCTGGGCGCCACCGTCGCTGCTGAGCCGCAACGCCTTGGAAAGTTCATCGAGCGCAGCTTTGATCTTGCCGCCGTTGCCGTCGACTACCTCGGCGCCGCTGTTGAGAACGTCAGCGACGGGCCCGCCGCCATGGCCGTCTCCCTCAAGTGATTTGGTCACCTTGTCGAGAACGCTGAGCACGCGGCTGAACTCGACTGGTGTCTTGGTTCGGGTCAAGCCGATCGTGTCGTGGTTCTCCAAGGCAGGACCGCCGTGGTACGGCGGGGTGAGCTCGATCTGCCGGTCGGTGAGGATGGACGTCGACACAGTGACGGCCTGAGCGTCCGCGGGAACCTTGACGTTGCGGTCGACCGTGAACTGGACCTCGACATAGCCTCCCCTGGGGATGATCTTGGTGATTTTGCCTACCGGCATGCCTAAAACGGCTACGACGTTGCCTTCGTACAATCCTGAGGCGCTGTCGAATTGCGCGGTGACGGTGATTGGGTCGTCCCCGGTGCCCAGGTACCACCACCCGACGCCGATCGCCGTGAGCGCTGCGATGACGGCGGTGATGACCGTGGTCTTGAGCCTGCCCGTGAGCCTGGTCACTTGCAATCCTTGAAGTATTGGATCATGCCAAACTGTTTGGCGCGGCCGCTGATCGCGCACATCCATGAGTCGATGGCGGGGATGTTGGGGGCGTTGAAGTTGATCGCGTTGCCGTCACCGGTGAGGTTGGCCGCCTCGCGGAAGAAGATCGGGGTAACTTGCAGGAGGTTGCGCAGCAGGTCGTCGTGTTTACCAATCAGGGTGGTGAAGTCGCGCATGTCGTTGAGCAGCGAGTCAAGACCCGAACGATCGTTGACCACGAGCTGGCTCATGTTGTCGACAAGGCTGGTCAGTGATCGCATCATCGCGTGGAAAACGGCTCGCCGCGCCACGAATTGACTCAGCAAGTCTTGCCCTTGGTCGACCAGATTGCCGATGCCTGCTTGCTGGCGCCGCAGCGTGTTGGTCACCTGTTCAGTGCTTCGCAGGAGCTGGCCCAGTTGGTCGCGTCGCACGGCGATGACCGAGGAGAGCGAGTTGATGTTTGCGATCGCCTGCGGCACGACCGAGGGCAGGCCCTCGAGTTGCTTGCCCAGCACCGCTAGGGATTGCGCAAATCTGTCGGAGTCGACCTGCTCGAAAGTTGTCGTGGCGTCCCGCAATGCGGCTTGAAGATCGTAGGGAACTTCGGTGTGTGACAAATCGAACGTGTTGTTGGGCAGGGACGCCGGGCCGTTGGGCTCCACGGAGAGGTAACGCGAACCCAGGATGGTAGTCACTTTGATCTTCGCCTTGGAGTCCTTGCCCAGCACGACATTTCCGCGAATCTTCAGGCCCGCCTCGACATGGTCGCCGACGAGTTTCATGCTGGTGACGTTGCCGACGGGGATGCCCGCGACCACGATCGGGTTACCGTCTCGCAGCGAGGCAGCCTGCAGAAACTCCGCGGTATAATGCCGATACCCGGCGCCGAGTGCGTGAACCAACAACATGGTGCCGATCAGCACCGCCACCACCGCGACCGCGATAGACCCAAGCCACATCTTGTTGTAGCTCTCGAGCGGACGTTTCCTCATACTCGTAAGTCGGAGCCATACGGACGAATCAGCCATCTGCTGTGCTCCGACATCTCGGGCTGTGCCACGCCTTGTTTCCGGGTGTGGCGGCATTGATGATGATCGGCACGATGTCGTTGAAGCCGGGGTAGAACGCCATGAAGTTCACGTCGCACACGTAGGCGTTGCCGTAGGCGCCCTGGTCGCCGACTCTGGCGAGCCCCTTGAGCAGCAGCGGCATGTTGTCGCCGAAGTAGGCCAGCTGGGGTTCGATATCCATTAAGTGTCTGGTGGCACCCGGCTTACGATCGATGAATTCGCGAAGCGCCGGATACACGTCCGCGGCCGAGGCCGACAGCCGGCCCATCACCCGGGCCAGCGTGCCGACCGAGGCCTGCAACTCGGGACGACGCTGATCGAGCTTGGAAACCACGTCACGGGCCTGTGTGATGACACCGTCGAGGTTGTCGTTCTGCTGCGCAAGGTTGCCAACCACCTTGTTCAGGTTGGTGATCACGTCGCCGAGCGCCTGATCCCTTCCGGCGAATGTCTCTGTCAGCGTGGATGTCTGGCTGATCAACGCGGCAAGAGAGGACGTATCGCCCTGCAGCGACTGGATGATGCCCTTGGTGAGGTTGTCGGCATCCTGTGGATTCAACAGACTGAACAGCGGCTCGTAGCCGTTGAGTAGCGCGGTGACGTCGAAGGATGGTTCCGTGCGCTCCAACGGGATGACACTCCCGGGCGCAAGCGCATCTTGATTGCCTTCCTTGTCCAAAGACAGGCCGAGGTAACGCTGCCCGACGATGTTCTGGTACGTCACGGAGGCGAGCGTGTTCCCGTAGAGGCGTTGTTGCTGCTGCACCACGAACGTGACCTTCGCGAGTTTCCCGTCGAGTTCGATCTTTTCGACCCGTCCCACGCGCACCCCGGCCATCCGGACGTCGTCACCCTCTCGAAGTCCGTAGACGTCGGTGAATACCGCCGAGTATGAGTTCGTCTTCCCGGCCACGTCGCGCCGTAGGCTGACGTACACGAGCCAGGTGAGCGTCAGCGCGACGATCATGAACAGGGCGAGGCCGATCAGCGGCCCCCGGAATTTCATGTGGGTCCCCCGCCTGGTGGTGGATGAACAACGGAAACCGTTGTCCCGCGCGCGACCGGACCCAGCAGGAGCTGAGTGGCGTCAGACGCGGTTTGGCCGGTGATCACGCTCAACATATTTCGTTCTTGTTGGCTGCCAACCGGCCCGACGTTGCCGCCGAAGGACGTCCGGAATGAAGACTGCGGAATCCACGGCGCCTTCGGTGCCGTCGGTGCAACCCAGGGGGCCTCCAGCGGGGGTGAGGCGGGCGCGGGCAACCCCGGCGATGGGTTATCGGGATTGGCGCTTCCCGGCACCGGTGGCGACGGCGTCAGCCATGCGGGGAGAGGGGGATTGGGATCGGCAAGATTGGGATTCGGGTTGATCAGCGGCGGCCCGACGGCGACGAGGTTGCCGTCCGGGCCGATAACCGTCCCCGGCGGCGGTGCCAGATCCCTGGGCGGCTGATAGTTCTGCGGCAGCAGCACTTCCGGCAGATCAGGCCGTACTGGGACCAGCGGTGCGGTGAAACAGCTGGGTGCCTTCAGCTCGCCGTAGTGGGGGCAGTCGGCACGTGTGTAGTCGTAGTTTGGCGTGAACGACAGTGTCGTTCGCATATTGCCGACATTCTTGTCCGGCATCCAGACTTCCTCCATGAATCTGTTGGCCAGGTTGTCCAGCTTGGTAACCCCCGGCACGAAGTTGTTGGATTTCTGCGCCAGCACTCCCAGCACCGGCGTCAAGTCGGTCGTGATCCCGATGAGCTGATCGATGTGGTTGGCGAATGATTCACGAGTGGTGCCCACGGTGCGATCGGCGCCGTCGATCAACGTGGCCAACTGCGCGCGTGTCTCCGCAAAGGTTCGCATCGGTGCGACGGCCTGATGCAGGGCGTCAACAAGATCAGGCGCGGTATCCTGCAGGCCCCGGGTCGCGTCGACGAGCGCGGATATTGTCGACGCGCCAGAATCGGTGCTGACGATTGAATTGAGCTGGTCGAGAAGACGATTCAGTTGCGTTCCATCGTTCAGCAGTGCGATCCGACGATGGTCGGTGGCGGCAGCCAGGGCTGCCAAGATCCCTAAGGACCGGTCTTCTCGCCCGCGCCCCGCCGCGGCGAGCAGGTCCCGCAGCTTGCTGATCGTGGTTTGGAACAGCACCGTCGGCAGCCGGGTGTCCTCGGGAATGTGGGCGCCGGAGTGCATCGTTGCGCCCGGTCCTCCAGAACCGACGCCCACCAGCTGCACCGACGAAACCGCGAAGACGTTGCTGGGTACCACCCGTGCGGTCACGCTGGCCGGAATCGACTGCGCGTACTCGGGTTTGAGGTCAATCTGGACGTAGTTGGGTTTTCCCTTGGCGGCAGGAACGACACCGTCAACCGTTCCGACCAACACGCCGCGATACTTGACGTCGGACCTTTCCGGGAGGCCGTCGCCTACGTTGACCAGATCGGCGACCACGCGGACGTAGTCGTTCAGCCGACCCGTCGATTTCGCCAACATACCCACAGTGAGCAGCACCGCGACGACCACAACCGCCATTCCGATACCGAGCAGCTGTCGATCCGATGGGCCACGTCCGTCCAGCTCAAAGGAATTGGGCTTAGCCATCTGCCTAACCACCGAACCTCGCACCGGCGTCGGCGCCCCACAATGCCATGGTGAGCAGCATGTTCACCATGATCACGACGGTGATGCTGGCCCGCATACCGTGTCCCGCGGCAACACCTACCCCCTCGGGGCCGCCGCTTGCGTAGAACCCGTAGTAGCACTGAATCGTGGAGGTGATCCAGACGAAGACGGCGGCCTTGAATAACGAATAGACAATGTCTTTTCCGGCCAGCATCAACGAGAAGTAGTGCAGGTAGGACCCGGTCGAGCCCCCGCTACTGATCCCCACCACCACCTGAGTGGTCAGGTAGCTAATCGCCAGACACGCGGCATATAGCGGAAGTATCGCGATCACCGAGGCGATCAGCCGGGTGGTCACCAGGAACGGGATTGGCCGGATCGCAATCGATTCCAGGGCATCGATCTCTTCGGCGATGCGCATCGACCCGAGCTGTGCGGTGAATCGGCAGCCGCCCTGCATCGCAAATGCCAGCGAGACCATGAGCGGAGCCAACTCGCGGGTGTTGACCAACGATGAGACGAAGCCGGTCGCGGGGCCCAGGCCGAGCAGGTCGAGAAAGTTGTAGCCCTCAATACCGACCAGTGCACCGACGGTCATCCCAAGCACAAGAGCTACGCCAGCGGTGCCACCACCCACAACGAGTGAGCCGTTACCCCAGGTGATGTTCGACAGCAGTCGCAGGAACTCACCGCGGTAATGACTCATGGCGATCGGCACCGCGACCACCGCTCGAAAGAAGAAGACAAGCATGTGCCCAAGCCGAACGATCGGCTTGGTCATCCTCCGGTGGAGCCTAAGCAGCCGGCCCGCAACGGGTCCCAGTGGCAAGTAAGTGGAGACCGCCATGTCACAGTCCCGTCCTGGGCGACAACATGACGTAGAGCTGACTGACGACGACGTTGACAATCATCAGAAGCAGGATCGCTTCGACCACAGCAGCATTCACCGAGTTCGCGACGCCCGTCGGGCCGCCTTTGGTGGCCAGGCCTTTATGGGATGCCACGATGGCCACGATGGCGCCGAACATGACGGCCTTCAGCAACGCCAGAATCATGTCGTCGGTTGTCGCGAACGAAGCGAACGTTGTCACGAAGCTGCCGGGCGCACCGTTCTGGAAGTACACGTTGAACATGTAGCTCGCAAAGAATCCGACGAAGCACACGACTCCGGTGAGCGCAAAGGCGATCATGATGGCGGCAGCGAAGCGCGGTACCACCAGGCGGCGAATGACCGACACGCCCATCACCTCCATGGCGTCGGTCTCCTCGCGCATGGTCCGCGAACCCAGGTCGGCGGTGATGGCCGACCCAACCGCCGACGCCATGAGAACGGCGGCCACGAGCGACGCTCCCTGCCGGATGACCGCGAGTCCGCTCGCCGCGCCGGCGAGTGAGGTGGCACCGACCTGGCCGGCCAGCAAAGCGAACTGGATTGACAAGGTGACGCTGATCGGCAACGACACCAGAATTGTCGGCAGCACTGCCGCCCCAGCCATGAACGCGCCCTGCCTGACGAACTCTTGCCATTGGAATCGGCCGGTCGCGAGATCGGAGAAGAAGTACTGAACGGTGCGTACGGCAAGCACGAACTGTTCACCGACAGTCGCGAGGGAGGCGAGCGGGTGGCGTTTGACGTATCCCGTGGCCCAGTCCCGGATCGCATCCGCGCCATCGTTGGCGCATTCGACGTCAGGCGCCAGTTCGTGGGGCGTGGTCATCGAATCGAGGCCGTCAGCTCGTCAAGCAAACCAACATCACCGATCATCGCGTAGCAGCAACCACGATCATTGGTGACCTTCCACGATTGATTTCCTCAATGCCGAGTGACAATTTCTCGAGCGCCGAGCAGAAGAAATTCAGGCGCCATCGCGCAAAACTTGCCCGAGGCGGTGCCATCACGTTCCGTGACTCTGCAGCTCAATCGGATACGCGGTAACACGCTAGCCTAGTCGATAAGCACTATCAATAGCACACAGACAATCGCTTACACCATCATTCGATGCCAAAATTATTATCGATTTGTAAGACTTTGCCCACGCCTCATGCCGCAACCCAGCAAACGCGAGTTCATAAGTCGCCGGCCTGGTACGTTGAGCTATTTGACAGATCGGAGGGGCAGCAGATCGGATTTTTCGCCCAACGCGGACCCGCCGCCTGCCGGCGCGCTGGATGTGGTCATCCCGAAGTTGCGCCCGCAGCAGTTATGGCGCAAGCGTGCCGAGCGGGCGTTGACCTCGGTGGCGGCAACCTGCTACCTGCTCGGTGTGTTTACGGCGATCGAGCGAACCCTGACACCACGCTTCTGGACTTGCCCGGCGCCTTAACTCGGACAGTCCCGGAAGTGCGTCGATGTCGGGGTGCGTCCAGACTCAGTGCTCCCCTCCCGCAACCACCGCGGGCGAAGTTCTAGTCCATTTCAAAACTGACCCACTACCAAGCCGGGCACAAACGTGACCATAAGTGTTGTCATTGCGGGCTGGAATCGACCTCCGGGTCACCCGGCCGACACGTGACGAAAACTGCATAGCCCGTGAGCTTCCGCCGCCCGAGGCCACGTCGATAAGGCCGCCTGAACTGATCGGGAGGGCTCTCCGAGCCAAACGCAGGTCACGACTTCTTCGACGGAATGACGATGACGACGATCAGCGTCAGGATCGAGAAGAACAGTCCGAGAATGCCCCAGCCGAGGGCGCTGCGACCCTTCATGCCGGCGATGAGGGCGCACACGATGGCGGCGATGATGCTTCCGATAGCGACGAAGATGCCTTTGATTCCCTTGAGGATGATGCCCGCGGCCTCGGGTTGTTGTGCCGCGGCAAGGACAACGCTGTGCAACATGATGCCTCCTTCGTGAACGACACAGTCGCGGGTGCGCCGGTCTGACTGCATAGATACCCAGGCGCGCGAGCAACCAAGCCAGGCGCAAAGACCGCGGGAATAGTCCGTCCGGCAGCGGGTAGTCGATACGCGGAAATTGTTGGTGCTGGAGGTCGCGCGATGCCGATTACGGCGGGACACGTTCCCGGGTTGACGTCGGGACTGCGCAGGGTCCCGATGGACCCGGGGCGATTCCATAGCGGGCGTTGGTTCCTTTTGGTCGAGGGCGCCCTGGTGAGCGTCTTCGGCATCGCCGGGCTGGTCTCGGCGGCGCTACATCCGCATGCCGGACCCACCGGCGCCCCGGTTCTCGGCCTGACAGCGACCCCGCTGTACAGCGGGATGCTGCTGGCGTTTGGCGTGGCGGCCATGGCGTGTTCCCAGAATCGCCGCGCGGCGATAACCGTGACCGCGCTGAGCGCCGTGGCCTACACCATCTTGCTGTTCATCAGCAGTGTCGCCACGGCGCGCGACAAACCGACGCCGCTGGGTTTCCACGCCGCCGAGGTTCTGCTGCACGGTGTGCTGGCGGTGGTCAACCTCGCGCTGCTGATGTGGCTGATTCCCGACGAGTTGGGAGACGAGATCTGGGCGCCGCGCAGGCGCCGCGGCCGCTCCCGGCGACAACCCTCGACGCCCGAAGCTTCCACCGGGCAGGCGCCCGTACCCCTGAGCACACGTGCGCAGGAGTCGGGCGTCGATTCACGGCCACCCCGCGAGAGCCGGGAGACAGACGAGCCGCCGGCGAACGAGGTTGAACCGCCAACAGACGTGCAGCCCCTCGCCGCTCGGGCAACGACTCCGGCGCTGCCACGCGGCGCTGTCGTGGCCGCCGCGCTCCTGCTGGCCGTCGTCGGCGTCGTCATCTGGATACGCCGCCGCTGATACTGGCAGCAACTTTCAAGGTTCCGCGGAGACGCAGCCGACTAGCATCGATCTTGGTTGGTCGTAGCACTTGCCGAGCCTCGGATGCGGAAGTTTGTCGCGGTTTCAGTTGCCGTTGGGGCTTTGATGCTCAGCGGGGACGTTGCGCACGCCGGCACACCGTCGCCGACGCCCAGACCGCCGCCGGGCGCACCGAAGTGCCTGACATTCGGCGGCCAGCCTCCGCAGCTCAACTACCTGCCGTGCGGCTGGACGACGGATGGCAAGCGATGGACGCCGCCGCCACCCCCACCCGACCCCTGACGGATCACGGTTGGCCCGGGAGAGCGGGCAGGCCGTCTTTGATGTTTTGCAGATCGCCCTGGATGCCCTGTAGGTCACCCTGCACGGCTTGCAGATCAGAGAGACTCTTCTGGAGGCCCGGCTGCAGCTCCCCCGGGCTTGCCTGTTCGTACTGAGGGCAGTACGAGACGACGGCGCCACCCACGAAGTTCGCGCTTTGGTTGGCGTCCCATATCGTCGATCGCTGCACGAAGCGGATGGCCTCGGCGAAATCGGGTTGTCGGCTCAGGAAGTCGCAGACTGCGTGCCCATGGGCCGTCACGTATTCGGGGCTGGGAACCGGCACGCCGTCGTGTTTCAACGCGCCGATGAGCGCCCTGTCGACGATGTCAAGCTGCGGAGCCTGAGCCGCGGGCGCGGCGGGGACGGGTCGCACGCTCGACGGCGGCGGGACTGCCGCCGGCTCGGCCGCCGGCTCGGGGTGGTGGGCCCCGGACATCACCACCACAGCGGCGGCACCGGCGATCAGGGAGAGCGGCAAGGCCGCGAGTAGGCCGAAACGACGCGACACACCCTTGCGGCTGAACGGCGCGTTGCGACGGGTTGCGCGCTGCGGCGGGGGGTCGGCAAGTACCTGGGTCGCGGGTGCCTGCGGGCGGTGGCCCAGCCGCTCGTCCAGCAGTTCGTCGACCTCTCGGATCGACGGCTGGGAGCCCCGCTCACCGACCGATCGGCGCTCGAGAGCGATGCGCCGCAATTCTGAGTCGATCGTCTCGCGATCGCGCATATCAGCCAGTCTGATGGTGCGACGACGTTCTCACAAGCGGCGGCCGGTACCAGCCAACAGGCTGGAGGTGAAGTTCGTCGGGACTTGAGCCCCGAAGATCGAGTTGACGACGTGTTCGCCAGTGCCAAACATCAAGTTCCCCCGTTGAGGCCGCGGTTCAGCGCGCCGTTCAGCGCAGCAGTGGTGCCAAACACCGCCTGCTCGAGCGCGAGCTCGGTGCCCACCAATGTTTGATTGAACCCGAGTTCACCGTTGACCAGGTTGGTAGTGCACCCAATCTGAACCCGCTCGATCTCGATCTGAATCTGCTCGATCTAGGTGAGTGCAGTGTTGACTGTGTTCGAGCTGGCGCTCGCCATGGTCTGCGCGGAGTTCGCGTCAGCGGCGGCGTACGTGTTGGCTCCTGCCGCCAACATTTGGACAAATTGGTCGTGGAACGCTACCGCTGACGCACTGAGCTGCTGATAGCGCGTGGCGCAGTGAGAAAACAGCGTGGCAATCTGCGTGGAGACCTCATCGGCCGCCGGCGGCATTACACCGGTGATCGCTGATCCCGCCGTAGTGTTCGACGACGTGATGACCGAGCCGATGTTTGCCAAATTTGTTGCAGCATCAGCTATTTGCTGCGTTGCAGCAACGAGGAACGTCATCCGTGCCTCCCATGCTCGTCCTGCGCCGACCGCAAACTATGCTGCCACGTCTTTGGCTGCACCGGATAATCGTGATGCCAGTTACTTCAAAGTGAAATAAACATGGTCGTTGTTCGCGTCGATG
Organism: Mycobacterium terramassiliense; assembly: GCF_900157385.1. GTDB lineage: Bacteria > Actinomycetota > Actinomycetes > Mycobacteriales > Mycobacteriaceae > Mycobacterium > Mycobacterium terramassiliense. Next base: position 1,035,473 of record NZ_LT717701.1, on the reverse strand, counting down.
ACGGGTAGTCAACGTGGGTAGCGACAAGCACGGGGGTCGGAATGCGATACTTCATATACGAAATAATTTGTGGCCGAACACAAATGGCCCACTGCAGGCAATCGGGCCGGTGCAAGGCCCGGCTAGCGCCCGCGATCGGCGTCAAGTGGGGCTCACGTAGACGTGACCGGCACTCTGCGCAAACTTCTCCGCCCGGCCCTGAGCCGGATCGAATCCAGGCGCGGTGCCCGGGTTTCGAGAATCGCGGCGTCTTGGTCAGGCAGAGGGTCATGTCGTACCGCCACGATCACGTAAGCAATTGTGGGCCAACAGATTCCGTGATCACTGCACCCTTATTCTGCTGAGCCGCGGCCCCTGACGGTTAACCCCATGCACCAGCAAAAATCGCATCAACCAACCGCGGCCAATTGCGATAGTGCCGCGAATGAGTGCCCTCATTTCGATAGCTGCATAAATGGTTGGAGCTCACGTGTTTAATGCGAACGGCATTTGTTCTAATCCTATGCAGAATGGCGTGGAAGGAGGCGGCAAAATCGCCGTGTGGGATTTCCGGATTCGAGGTCGCCGGCGCGGTCGGGTCATGACCGACAGCTGGCCGCTCGTCAAGCGAATTCCCGGGACGACGGGCGTCTGACCATTAGCTCGGATCGTCTTTGGATCCAGCAACGGGCTCCGAGGAGGCCGGGACACCTTGTTGTTGCGGGCCGGCATCGCCATGCACCGGGCAGTTCGGATCAGGCTTGGAGCCGCTGGACACCGAGAAGCAGAAGCAATCCGGATGGATCCGTTTGTTGCAGTCGCTACATATGGTCAGGCGGGATCGTCCGATGGGTTTGCCGCAGGCCACGCAGATTGATTTCGGTGAGGCCATCGCCGCCGCTCCCCACTGTCGACTTCGTGCGAGACTCCCGTCGATTCTCTCGCGATTCAGCCGTCGCCGCTCCGGAAATGGCCGAATCAATTCGCCTCGGTGAAAGCGTCGTCCCCCGGCACTCCGTTCAACGACGCGTCGGTCCGGGGGCGGTCAGATCGAAACCAAACGGCGAGCGCACTTGGATAGGCTTGCCCAGTGGACGAGCGCACCGACCGAGCTAAGGACGAAGCGCAGCTGGCGCCAGCGACGCTCTACATATTTCCTCATGCTGGCGGGTCTGCGACCTTTTACGCGCCCTTCGCCAAAGCGTTCTCGGCGGATATCAGGCGGGTCGCCGTGCAGTACCCGGAGCGGCGCGAACGGGGCCTCACGCAACTGATAAGCATCCCCGACCTAGCCGACAAGATCTTCACCATGATGGCACCGTCGGCGGACGCCGACGGTGCGGCGGCCTTTTTCGGGCACAGCATGGGCGGACTCGTCGCCTTTGAAGTGGCGCTGAGATTCCAGTCGGCGGGACATCCCATCGCCGCCCTGTTTGTCTCGTCGTGCGCCGCACCGGGCCACATCCGACACAAGGAGCTCCAGGGATCCGATCATGACATCTTGAGCTTGGTTGCCAGAGTGGCCGGCACAACCCCTGAGCTCCTGGCCAACGACGAATTCGCATCGAGGATGATGCCAACGCTGCAAAGCGTCCGCACCATCGCGGGTTACACCCGCCCGCCGGAAGTGACGGTGTCGTGTCCGATTCACGCATTCGTCGGCGACAACGACGTCATCGTTGCCCAGGAGAACATGATCGCTTGGTCCGAGCGCACCACCGACGAGTTCTCCATCCGGGTCTTCCCCGGCGACCACTTTTACCTCAACAACAACCTGCCTGCCCTGGTGAGGGACATCGAGGGCAGGACAGTCGAGCCGCACCGACCATAGTTAGCCGAAGAGATCGGCGTCGGCGAACCCGTGGACACGCGGATGGGCAGCCCATGCAGGAACCGCCGCGCACGGAGCGGTACGCCCGCTCGAAATGGACCGGCCTCGCCATCCTGTCCTCGTTTGCTAGCCATTCGGCCACCTGGACTACTGACTTATTGTCAATTTCAAGCAAAATTATTTTCGATTTCAAGCAATTTTACTTTCATTTTCAAGCAATTACCGCCTGCGATCAGGAGTTGTTCACCTACAAACGGTTGATGCCGATCAGGATCGCCCACGGATCCGCGTTGTGAAACGCCGCGGATTTCCGAAATCGCACCATTTCCTTCTGAAGGATCGCTTATTTTCTTCCGGAGACTGGTTGTCTGGGCCCCACCTAGCAGGTGCCGCGGCCACGGGCGTTCCACGTGACGCGCAAAGCCGCCCGAGAGGCGGGACATACAGGGCGTGCCCACAATGAACGCCGACAGCGAATATGGAAGGCAAGGGATGGTGCAAACCGACTCGTCCATCGTCGCTCTGCTGCGGGAGCGGGCCGACCAACAGCCGGATGCGTTGGCGTTCACATACATCGACTACGAGCATGACCAGTCCGGGTTTACTGAAAGCCTGACATGGTCACAACTGTTCCGGCGCGCTTGCACCGTTGCTGAAGAGCTCGCACTGTGCGGGTCGCCGGGCGACAGGGTCGCGATTGTCGCCCCCCAGGGACTGGAGTACGTCGTCGCATTCCTTGGGGCGCTTCAGGCTGGCCTCATCGCGGTTCCACTCTCAACACCGCAATTCGGTGTTCACGACGACCGGATTTCCTCCGTGCTGCGGGATTGCAACCCGGTCGCCATTCTGACGACTTCCGCCGTTGTTGGCGAGGTGACGAAATATGCCGGCGGACACGAGGGTTGGCCGACTCCGTTCGTCATCGAAGTCGACCTGCTCGACTTGGATTCGCCGCGCGAACTGCCTCCACTAACCCATTCCCGTTCCGGACCGGCCTATCTTCAGTACACCTCCGGCTCGACCCGCACACCGGCCGGTGTTGTGGTCACCCACCAAAACGTGATGGCGAATATGACGCAGTTGATCTCCGACACTTTCGAGGATCACGGCAACGCAGCGCCGCCGGACACCACGATCGTCATATGGCTGCCCTTTTACCACGACCTGGGTCTGATGAGCGGCATAGCACTCCCGATAGTGGCGGGACGTCGCGTCGTATTCATGAGTCCGATGGCGTTTCTGCAGAAGCCGGCCCGGTGGATGCAGTTGGCGGCCCGCAACACTCGGACCTACACTGGGGGCCCCAACTTCGCCTATGAACTGGTTGTAAGACGTACCACCGACGAGGATATGGCCGGGCTGGACCTGGGGCACGTCCACACGTTCGCCTTCGGTGCCGAACGCGTCCACGCGGCTACGCTCAAGCGTTTCATCGAGCGCTTCGCCCGGTTCAACCTGCGCGACACCGCGTTGAAGCCGGGGTATGGACTCGCGGAAGCGACGGTGTACGCGGCGTCGAATCCGCCGGGGCGGCCGCCAACAACCGCCCGATTCGACTACCAGAAGCTGTCGGCCGGCTATGCGCAGCCATCCGGTGACCAGGTCGGTGTCGATCTGGTCAGCTGCGGCGTACCTCGTGCTGTCACAGTGCGGATCGTCGACCCGGAGACCCGAGTCGAGAACCCCGCCGGCAAGGTCGGGGAGATCTGGATCCACGGCGACAACGTCGCCGACGGTTACTGGCGAAATCCGCATGCGTCGGCGCACACGTTCGGCGCGGAGCTGCTCGACCCATCGCTGGAGACCGCGCGGCGGCCGTGGCTCAGAACCGGCGATTTGGGCTTCTTCTCCGACGGCGAACTGTTCATCGTGGGCCGCATCAAAGACCTTCTCATCGTCGATGGGCGAAACCACTCACCCGATGACATCGAGGCGACCATTCAAGAGATCACGGGAGGCCGCTGTGCGGCGATCGCTGTACCGACCGACATCAGCGAACTACTGGTGGCGGTCATTGAACTGAAGAGCCGCGGAACCGCGGAGGAAGCCACCGCCAAACTTCGGTCGGTGAAGCGCGAAGTCACCTCGGCGATAGCGAAAGCACATGGCCTGCGCGTTGCGGACCTTGTTCTGGTGGCTCCTGGTTCGATTCCAATCACTACAAGCGGCAAGATCCGGCGTTCAACCTGCGTCGAACGGTATCGGAGCGACGGGTTCGAGCGCCTGGACCTGACGGTATGACGTCAGGCATCGGTAGCGAAGCCGAACTCCGCCACTGGCTGGTCGACTACTTGGTCACCAATATCGGCTGCACGCCGGATGAGGTTGACCCCGATCTGTCACTGGCGGACCTCGGAGTGAGCTCGCGCGATTCGGTCGTGCTTTCCGGTGAGTTGTCAGAGTTGCTGGGCAAGAGCATCTCTCCGATCGATTTCTGGGAGCACCCGACGATCAACGCGTTGGCCGCCTACCTCACCGCACCCGAGCCCGAGCCCGAACCCGACCCCGCTCCGAAGCGTGGGGCCCCCAACTCGCTCGACGAGCCGATCGCTGTGATCGGAATGGGGTGCCGGTTCCCGGGGATCTCGGGGCCTGGGGCGTTGTGGCAGTTCCTCTGCGAGCGCGGCTGCTCGATTGGCCCAGTGCCGCCCGAACGGTGGCGGCCATTCGCGACCGGCTCACCCGAGGTGGCAGCAGCGCTGGCCCGCACGACTCGCTGGGGATCATTCCTGCCCGACATCGACGCCTTCGATGCGGAGTTCTTCGAGATCTCGCCCAGCGAAGCGGCCAAGATGGACCCCCAACAACGCCTGCTGTTGGAAGTGGCCTGGGAAGCGTTGGAGCACGCGGGAATTGCGCCCAGCACGCTGCGCCGGACGCAGACGGGAGTATTCGCCGGGGCATGCCTGAGTGAATACGGGGCTATCGCTTCCAACGATTTCTGTCAGGTCGACGGTTGGAGCAACACCGGCGGCGCGATGAGTATCATCGCCAACCGCCTTTCCTACTTCCTTGACCTGCGCGGCCCGTCGATGGCCGTGGATACCGCCTGCTCGTCCTCGCTGGTGGCTATTCATCTGGCCTGCCAAAGCCTGCGGACCGGGGATTCCCATCTGGCGATCGCGGCCGGTGTGAACCTGTTGTTGTCCCCGGCGGTATTTCGCGGCTTCGACCAAGTCGGTGCATTGTCTCCGACGGGTAAGTGCCGCGCGTTCGATGCGGCGGCCGATGGGTTTGTGCGCGGTGAGGGCGCCGGGGTGGTGGTGCTCAAGCGGCTCGCCGACGCGGTGCGAGACAGGGACCGCGTATTGGCGGTGGTGCGCGGCTCCGCGGTCAATCAGGACGGCCGCTCCAACGGCCTGATGGCTCCCAACCCGGCGGCTCAAATGGCGGTGCTGCGCGCCGCCTATGCCAACGCGGGGATGCAGCCGGGCGACGTGGATTATGTCGAAACGCACGGGACCGGAACGTTGTTGGGCGACCCGATCGAAGCGCGCGCTCTCGGCGCCGTGCTGGGTCGCGGACGTTCCGAGGAGTCCCCCCTACTCGTTGGTGCGGTGAAGACGAATCTCGGACACACCGAGGCGGCGGCAGGGATCGCGGGCTTCATCAAGACGGTGCTGGCGATGCAACATGGCCAGATCCCGCCGAATCAACAATTCGAGAACCCGAACCCGCATATCTCCTTTGCCGACTTGCGGATGAAAGTCGTTGATACACAGATTGACTGGCCGGACACAGGCCGCTCGCGCCGGGCCGGGGTTTCCTCGTTCGGATTCGGTGGGACGAATGCGCATGTGGTGGTTGAGCAGGGTCAGGAGTTGGCGCCTGTGGTTGGGGGTGGGTCCGATGGTGGGGTTTCGGTGTTGGTGGTGTCGGGTAAGACATCCCAGCGGGTGGCCGCGACGGCGTCGGTGTTGGCCGAGTGGATGCAAGGTGCTGGGGCCGGGGTGGGGTTGGCGCAGGTGGCCCATACGGTGAATCATCACCGTGCCCGCCAGGCCAGGTTCGGCACCGTGGTCGCCCGCCACCGCGCCCAGGCGCTGGCCGGGTTGCAGGCGCTGGCCGCGGGCCAGCACGCCCCCGGGGTGATCGGCCCCACCGACAACGTGCCCGGGCCCGGCACGGTTTTTGTCTACTCGGGTCGGGGGTCCCAATGGGCCGGGATGGGCCGGCGGCTGTTGGCCGACGAACCCGCCTTCACCGCAGCCGTGGGCGAGCTGGAGCCGACCTTTGTTGCCCAGGCCGGGTTTTCCCTGCACGACCTCATCGCCGGCGGCAAGGAGCTGGTCGGTATCGAACAGATTCAGCTCGGCGTGATCGGCATGCAGCTGGCGCTGACCCAGCTGTGGCGCTCCTACGGGGTGCACCCCGATCTGGTGATCGGGCACTCCATGGGCGAGGTGGCCGCCGCGGTGGCCGCCGGGGCGCTCACCCCCGCCGAGGGACTGCGGGTCACCGCGACCCGCTCCCGGCTGATGGCACCGCTGTGCGGTCAGGGCACCATGGCCCTGCTCGAACTCGACGCCGCCGCCACCCACGAACTCATCGCCGGGCACCCACACGTGACACTGGCGATCTACAACTCACCGCGCCAAACCGTGATCTCCGGGCCCGTCGATGACATCGAGGAATTGATCGCTCAGCTCCGCGCACAGAACCGCTTCGCCAGCCGCGTCAACATCGAAGTGGCCCCGCACAACCCGGCCATGGACGCCCTGCAGCCTCAGATGCGCTCGGAACTAGCCGACCTCACCCCGCGCACACCGGCCATCCCGATCATCTCCACCACCTATGACAACCCCGACACCGGGCCCGTCTTCGACGCCGCACACTGGGCCACCAACATGCGCAACCCCGTGCACTTCCAACAAGCCATCACCACCGCCGGAACCAACCACCACACCTTCATCGAAATCAGCCCCCACCCCCTGCTCACCCAAGCCATCCTCGACACCCTGCACACCGCCCAACACGGCACCACCTACACCAGCGTGCCAACCCTGCACCGCGACACCGACGACACCATCACCTTCCGCACCAACCTCTACACCACCCACCACTGGACCAACACCACGAGCGCAGCGCGGCAAGTGTCAGATATCGAGCACCACAACGGTTCTCCGTCCACAACTGCGGCACCATCCGAGCGCCTGGACGGCGAACATGACGGCTGGTGCTATGCGATGACCTGGCCGGCGAAGCCCCTTGCCAGTGCGAAGTCCGATACCGATGCCGCCGGAGGTCGCTGGTTGGCGGTGGGCCATGCCGAGCTGGCCACGGAGCTACGCTGGCTCGCGGGCCCGCAATCGCGTGTCGACGTCGCAGATGCCTCGCTCCTCGATGAAGAGACGTCGCTGATCCATGCGCTCAATGGCATCGATCGTGTGTTGTACACACCGTCCGACTTAGGGACGCTGTTCGATCTCGAGACGGCGTATCGGCTGTTTCACGAGGTGCGCATGCTGGCCGCCGCGATGGTGGCGGCCGACATGCCGGCCAAGTTGTTCATCGTGACCCGCAACGCCCAACCCGTCGCCGAAGGCGACCGCGCCAACCCCGCGCACGGGGTGCTCTGGGGCCTGGGACGCACCCTGGCCCTGGAACACCCCCAAATCTGGGGCGGCATCCTCGATTTCGATGCCTCCGTGCCCCCCGAGCTGGTCGCGGCGCAGGTGCTCAGCGAGGCGACTAACACCGACGGCGAAGACCAGGTCATCTACCGCCGGGGCGAACGGCTCGTGCCCCGGCTGCACCCGCGCACCCTGCCCGCCGAACCGGTCACGCTGGACGGCAACGCCTGCCAGCTCGTCATCGGCGCCACCGGCAACATCGGACCACACCTGATCCGCCAACTCGCCACCATGGGCGCCAAGACCATCATCGCGGTATCACGCAAACCCGGCCTGCGGCTGCAGGCGTAAACGGAAAGCCTCGCCGCCCAGGGCACGATCCTGGTCACCGTGGCCGCCGATGCGACCGACGAAGCCGCTATGAGCGCACTGTTCAACCAATTCGGCGGCGATCTACCACCGCTGGAAGGCATCTATCTCGCCGCCTTCGCTGGCCAACCCGTGCTGCTCAGCGAGATGACAAACGACGACGTGATGGCGATGTTCGCACCCAAGGTCGACACCGCGGCGCTGTTGCACCGGTTGACCCTGAAGACCCCGGTGCGCCACTTCGTGCTGTTCTCCTCCATCTCAGGACTGACCGGCTCCCGCTGGCTGGCCCACTACACCGCCACCAGCGGCTACCTCGACGCCCTGGCCTACGCACGCCGCGTCATGGGCCTACCCGCCACCACCATCAACTGGGGATTATGGAAATCACTGGCCGACACCCAACACCAATTCGGCCAGGTCAGCCTCGGATCCGGGCTACTGCCCATGAACGACGAAACCGCCATCACCGCACTTCCACTCCTGATGAACCCGGCCGCCGGAGCCCACTCCATCATGGTCAACGCGGACTGGCCACTGCTCGCAGCCGCATACCGAACCCGCACAGCCCTACACATCGTCGACGACCTGCTCCAAGATGCCCGCGATACGGCCCCGATCCCGGCGCGGGATTGGTCGCATCTTTCTTCCGCGATGGTGCGCGAGGAGCTGGAAACCGGCCTGCGTGACATCGTCGCCCGCGAATTGCGGATCCCCGAGCCGGATCTGGAGAACGACCGGCCCCTCGCCGAACTGGGCCTCAACTCCCTCATGGCGATGGCGATCCGACGCGCGGCCGAGACGCTGGTGGGCGTCGAGTTGTCGGCGACAATGCTGTTCAACCACCCGACCGTCGCGTCACTGACCGAGTATCTCGCGAAACTTGTTGCCCCGTCGGAGGATTCCGAAGAGGACGAGATCGCGGCGCTGTCCGCCTCTGCAGGAAACACATTGGACAGCTTGCTCGAACGCATCGAGTCATCATCTGTCACCGCTGAGGAGCTCGCGTAATGCGAACTCTTTACAGCCGCATCTCGGCGATGACGGCTCAGCAGCGCACCGCCCTTTCCGAAGAGTTCTCGCGAGCATCGCGCACCACCACCACGGAGCCCATCGCAGTAGTGGGGATCGGCTGCCGCTTTCCAGGTGATGTGACCGGTCCGGATAGCTTCTGGGAGTTATTGGTCCACGGACGAAACGCAATCACCAAGATCCCCGCGGATCGCTGGGACGCGGACGCGTTCTACAGCCCGGACCCAATGACACCCGGGCATATGACCACCAAGTGGGGCGGGTTCGTTCCCGACATCGCGGGATTCGACGCCGAATTTTTCGGCATCACCCCGCGCGAGGCCGTCGCGATGGACCCTCAGCAACGAATGGTGCTCGAGGTCGCGTGGGAAGCGCTCGAACATGCGGGCATCCCGACGGATTCGCTAGCCGACACACGAACCGGCGTCATGATCGGCGCCTACTTCAACGAATACCAGTCGATACTGGCCTCCGGACCGCTCGACGTGGACGCCTACACCGGAACCGGCAACTCGCACAGCATCACCGCCGGACGGATCTCGTACCTGTTGGGCCTGCGCGGTCCGGCCGTGGCGGTGGATACGGCGTGTTCGTCGTCCCTGGCCGCGATTCATCTGGCCTGTCAAAGCCTGCGATTGCGAGAAAGCGACTTGGCGTTGGCGGGTGGCGTCAGCGTGACTCTGCGCCCCGAGACCCAAATCGCGATCTCAGCCTGGGGGTTGCTGTCGCCACAGGGCCGCTGCGCGACGTTCGATGCGGCGGCCGATGGGTTTGTGCGCGGTGAGGGCGCCGGGGTGGTGGTGCTCAAGCGGCTCGCCGACGCGGTGCGGGACAGGGACCGCGTATTGGCGGTGGTGCGCGGCTCCGCGGTCAATCAGGACGGCCGCTCCAACGGCATCACCGCGCCCAACACCGCGGCTCAATGCGATGTGATCGCCGATGCGTTGCGTTCGGCCGATGTGGCGCCGGAAAGTGTGCACTACGTGGAGGCCCACGGGACCGGCACATCGCTCGGAGACCCGATCGAGTTCGAGGCGCTGGCGGCCACCTACGGCCGCGGCGAGGGCTCATGCGCGCTGGGCGCGGTAAAGACGAACATCGGCCACCTCGAGGCCGCGTCGGGAGTGGCTGGGTTCATCAAGGCGGTGCTGGCAGTCCAGCACGGCCAAATTCCACCGAACCTACATTTCTCGCAGTGGAACCCGGCGATCGATCCATCACCGACACGCTTTTTCGTTCCCCTGGAAAAGGTTGCGTGGCCGTCTAATTCGGGTCCGCGTCGCGCTGCCGTGTCCTCCTTTGGCCTGGGTGGGACGAATGCGCATGTGGTGGTTGAGCAGGGTCAGGAGTTGGCGCCTGTGGTTGGGGGTGGGTCCGATGGTGGGGTTTCGGTGTTGGTGGTGTCGGGTAAGACATCCCAGCGGGTGGCCGCGACGGCGTCGGTGTTGGCCGAGTGGATGCAAGGTGCTGGGGCCGGGGTGGGGTTGGCGCAGGTGGCCCATACGGTGAATCATCACCGTGCCCGCCAGGCCAGGTTCGGCACCGTGGTCGCCCGCCACCGCGCCCAGGCGCTGGCCGGGTTGCAGGCGCTGGCCGCGGGCCAGCACGCCCCCGGGGTGATCGGCCCCACCGACAACGTGCCCGGGCCCGGCACGGTTTTTGTCTACTCGGGTCGGGGGTCCCAATGGGCCGGGATGGGCCGGCGGCTGTTGGCCGACGAACCCGCCTTCACCGCAGCCGTGGGCGAGCTGGAGCCGACCTTTGTTGCCCAGGCCGGGTTTTCCCTGCACGACCTCATCGCCGGCGGCAAGGAGCTGGTCGGTATCGAACAGATTCAGCTCGGCGTGATCGGCATGCAGCTGGCGCTGACCCAGCTGTGGCGCTCCTACGGGGTGCACCCCGATCTGGTGATCGGGCACTCCATGGGCGAGGTGGCCGCCGCGGTGGCCGCCGGGGCGCTCACCCCCGCCGAGGGACTGCGGGTCACCGCGACCCGCTCCCGGCTGATGGCACCGCTGTGCGGTCAGGGCACCATGGCCCTGCTCGAACTCGACGCCGCCGCCACCCACGAACTCATCGCCGGGCACCCACACGTGACACTGGCGATCTACAACTCACCGCGCCAAACCGTGATCTCCGGGCCCGTCGATGACATCGAGGAATTGATCGCTCAGCTCCGCGCACAGAACCGCTTCGCCAGCCGCGTCAACATCGAAGTGGCCCCGCACAACCCGGCCATGGACGCCCTGCAGCCTCAGATGCGCTCGGAACTAGCCGACCTCACCCCGCGCACACCGGCCATCCCGATCATCTCCACCACCTATGACAACCCCGACACCGGGCCCGTCTTCGACGCCGCACACTGGGCCACCAACATGCGCAACCCCGTGCACTTCCAACAAGCCATCACCACCGCCGGAACCAACCACCACACCTTCATCGAAATCAGCCCCCACCCCCTGCTCACCCAAGCCATCCTCGACACCCTGCACACCGCCCAACACGGCACCACCTACACCAGCGTGCCAACCCTGCACCGCGACACCGACGACACCATCACCTTCCGCACCAACCTCTACACCACCCACCACTGGACCAACACCACGAGCGCAGCGCGGCAAGTGTCAGATATCGAGCACCACAACGGTTCTCCGTCCACAACTGCGGCACCATCCGAGCGCCTGGACGGCGAACATGACGGCTGGTGCTATGCGATGACCTGGCCGGCGAAGCCCCTTGCCAGTGCGAAGTCCGATACCGATGCCGCCGGAGGTCGCTGGTTGGCGGTGGGCCATGCCGAGCTGGCCACGGAGCTACGCTGGCTCGCGGGCCCGCAATCGCGTGTCGACGTCGCAGATGCCTCGCTCCTCGATGAAGAGACGTCGCTGATCCATGCGCTCAATGGCATCGATCGTGTGTTGTACACACCGTCCGACTTAGGGACGCTGTTCGATCTCGAGACGGCGTATCGGCTGTTTCACGAGGTGCGCATGCTGGCCGCCGCGATGGTGGCGGCCGACATGCCGGCCAAGTTGTTCATCGTGACCCGCAACGCCCAACCCGTCGCCGAAGGCGACCGCGCCAACCCCGCGCACGGGGTGCTCTGGGGCCTGGGACGCACCCTGGCCCTGGAACACCCCCAAATCTGGGGCGGCATCCTCGATTTCGATGCCTCCGTGCCCCCCGAGCTGGTCGCGGCGCAGGTGCTCAGCGAGGCGACTAACACCGACGGCGAAGACCAGGTCATCTACCGCCGGGGCGAACGGCTCGTGCCCCGGCTGCACCCGCGCACCCTGCCCGCCGAACCGGTCACGCTGGACGGCAACGCCTGCCAGCTCGTCATCGGCGCCACCGGCAACATCGGACCACACCTGATCCGCCAACTCGCCACCATGGGCGCCAAGACCATCATCGCGGTATCACGCAAACCCGGCCTGCGGCTGCAGGCGTTAACGGCAAGCCTCGCCGCCCATGGCACGATCCTGGTCACCGTGGCCGCCGATGCGACCGACGCAGCCGCTATGAGCGCACTGTTCAACCAATTCGGCGGCGATCTACCACCGCTGGAAGGCATCTATCTCGCCGCCTTCGCTGGCCAACCCGTGCTGCTCAGCGAGATGACAAACGACGACGTGATGGCGATGTTCGCACCCAAGGTCGACACCGCGGCGCTGTTGCACCGGTTGACCCTGAAGACCCCGGTGCGCCACTTCGTGCTGTTCTCCTCCATCTCAGGACTGACCGGCTCCCGCTGGCTGGCCCACTACACCGCCACCAGCGGCTACCTCGACGCCCTGGCCTACGCACGCCGCGTCATGGGCCTACCCGCCACCACCATCAACTGGGGATTATGGAAATCACTGGCCGACACCCAACACCAATTCGGCCAGGTCAGCCTCGGATCCGGGCTACTGCCCATGAACGACGAAACCGCCATCACCGCACTTCCACTCCTGATGAACCCGGCCGCCGGAGCCCACTCCATCATGGTCAACGCGGACTGGCCACTGCTCGCAGCCGCATACCGAACCCGCACAGCCCTACACATCGTCGACGACCTAGTGGCGGCGCCCGGCGAGACCCGTAATCCGGCAATGCCCGAGAGCGAATTCCGCGCCGCCCTGCGCAACTGCCCGCCGCAGCGCCGCCATGACATGGTGCTCGACCAGATCGCCCTGCTGGCCGCCAGCGTGATGGGGCTTCCGCCCACCGAGCCATTGGATCCCTCGACCGGCTTTTTCCAACTCGGAATGGACTCGCTGATGAGTGTGACGCTGCAGCGGGCGCTCTCGGAAACACTTGGCGAGTCCTTGCCGGCGTCAGTGGTTTTCGACTACCCGACCGTATACAGCCTCACCGACCATCTGTCCACCGTCCTACCCGAACTGATCGAGGCTCAAGGCGAGCCGGTTGCCAACGCCTATGACGAATTCACCGAAGCTGAGCTGTTGGAACAACTTTCGGGACGATTAAGAGAGTCACGATGAGCACCTCGCCGCCGGACCGCCGGGCGATTATCACCGAGGCGCTGCACAAGATCGATGACCTCACCGCGCGTCTGGAGATCGCGGAAAAGGCCGGCACCGAACCGATCGCCGTGGTCGGGATGGGGTGCCGGTTGCCGGGCGGGGTGAACAACTCGGACGAATTCTGGGAGTTGTTGCGCGACGGCCGAAGCGGCATCGTCCGCGTCCCCGCCGAAAGATGGGATGCCGACGCCCTTTTCACCGAGGACCACACCGTTCCGGGGACGATCTGCAACCGCGAAGGGGGATTCCTCACGGGCTGGCGGCCGGACGAATTCGACGCGGAATTCTTCTCCGTCGCCCCACGCGAAGCCGCGGCGATGGATCCGCAGCAGCGGTTGTTCCTCGAGGTCGCCTGGGAAGCGCTGGAGAACGCGGGAATCCCGCCGCAGACCGTTCGCGGCACCCAAACGTCGGTATTCGTCGGCGTGACCGCCTACGACTACATGCTCACGATGTCCGGTACGGTGCGACCCGAGGAACTCGACGCCTATGTGTTGACCGGAAACTCGGCGAATTTCGCCGCCGGCCGGATGGCCTATCTGCTGGGCGCCCGGGGTCCGGCGGTCGTCCTGGACACGGCGTGCTCGTCGTCGCTGGTGGCCATCCACCTGGCCTGCCAGAGCCTGCGCTGGCGCGAAAGTGATGCGGCGTTGGTCGGTGGGACCAACCTGTTGCTCAGCCCGGGAACCAGCATCGCCTGCTCGCGTTGGGGAATGCTGTCACCGGAGGGGCAGTGCAAAACCTTCGACGCGAGCGCCGACGGGTATGTGCGCAGCGAAGGCTGCGGCGTCGTGGTGCTCAAGCGATTGTCCGACGCGCAACGGGACGGCAATCGCATCCTGGCCGTGGTGCGCGGTTCGGCGGTCAACCAGGATGGCGCCAGCAGTGGCGTGACCGTTCCCAACGGGCCGGCCCAGCAGGAGCTGCTTTGCCAGGCCCTCGGGTCGGCCAAGCTGACACCGGCCGACATCGACTACATCGAGGCGCATGGCACCGGCACACCGCTCGGCGACCCGATCGAACTCGACTCGCTCAGCAAGGTTTTCGCCGACCGCAATGGCCGCGCACCGCTGGTGCTCGGAGCGGTGAAGACCAATCTCGGTCATCTGGAGGCGGCGGCCGGGATTGCCGGCTTCATGAAGACCGTGCTGGCCGTCGCCCACGGCCGCATTCCTCGAAACCTGAATTTCAACGAGCTAACTCCCCACGCCGGCGAGGGCGTGTCGCGCCTGACTATCGCAGCCGAGGACACCGAATGGCCGGCGACCGAAGCACCGCGGCGAGCCGGCGTGTCGTCGTTCGGAGTGAGTGGCACAAACGCGCATGTGGTGATCGAGCAGGCGCCCGAAACATGTGCTGTCCCGCGCGCCGCCGCGCCGGTGGTGTCGACACTGGTCGTGTCAGGAAAAACGCGGCAGCGGATCGCCGCGACGGCATCAGCGCTGGCCGATTGGATGGAAGGCCCCGGCGCCGAGGTGCCGCTGGCCGATGTGGCGCACACGCTCAATCATCACCGGGCGCGGCAGCCGCGGTTCGCTACGGTGGCCGCCATAGACCGGTGCCAGGCCGTAGCCGGATTGCGCGCGCTGGCCACCGGTGAACCGACTCAGGGCGTGGTGGACTGCCGCGAGGACGCCGTCGGCCCCGGCACGGTCTTTGTCTACTCGGGTCGGGGGTCCCAATGGGCCGGGATGGGCCGGCGGCTGTTGGCCGACGAACCCGCCTTCGCCGCAGCCGTGAGCGAGCTGGAGCCGACCTTTGTTGCCCAGGCCGGGTTTTCCCTGCACGACCTCATCGCCGGCGGCAAGGAGCTGGTCGGTATCGAACAGATTCAGCTCGGCGTGATCGGCATGCAGCTGGCGCTGACCCAGCTGTGGCGCTCCTACGGGGTGCACCCCGATCTGGTGATCGGGCACTCCATGGGCGAGGTGGCCGCCGCGGTGGCCGCCGGGGCGCTCACCCCCGCCGAGGGATTGCGGGTCACCGCGACCCGCTCCCGGCTGATGGCACCGCTGTGCGGTCAGGGCACCATGGCCCTGCTCGAACTCGACGCCGCCACCACCGAAGTACTGATCGCGGACCATCCGCAGGTCACGTTGGCGATCTACGCCTCACCGCGCCAAACCGTCATCGCGGGCCCCACCACGATGATCGAGGACCTCATCGACAAGGTCCGCGCGCAGGACCACCTCGCCAGCCGCGTCAACATCGAAGTGGCTCCCCACAACCCGGCCATGGACGCCCTACTGCCTGACATGCGCTCGGAGCTAGCCGACCTCACTCCGCGGCCACCGGCCATCCCGATCATTTCCACCACCTATGAAGACCTCGGCACCGGCCCCGTCTTCGACGCGGAGCACTGGGCCACCAACATGCGCAACCCCGTGCGCTTCCAGCAGGCCATCGCCCGTGCGGGCGACGACCACCACACCTTTATTGAAATCAGTCCCCACCCACTGCTGACGCACGCTATCGGCGAGACGCTGGCCGCGCGTGAGGGTGCCGACCATGTGAGCCTGGGCACCCTGCAACGCGATGCGCACGACACCCTGGCCTTCCACACCAACCTCAACGCCGCGCACACAACCCGGCGGCACCACGCGCCAAATGCACACCCGTTGCTGGGCACCCCCCCACCCTCCCGAACCGCATCCGATAC
This sequence comes from Mycobacterium terramassiliense, assembly GCF_900157385.1. Classification (GTDB taxonomy): domain Bacteria; phylum Actinomycetota; class Actinomycetes; order Mycobacteriales; family Mycobacteriaceae; genus Mycobacterium; species Mycobacterium terramassiliense. The sequence continues at coordinate 1,019,501 of NZ_LT717701.1, read as the reverse complement.
TGCCCGCAACCCCGTGGCAGCACACTCACCACTGGATCTCTCCCTCAACCCGGGGGCACCACGCGCCAAATGCACACCCGTTGCTGGGCACCGGTGTCACCGACCCTGGCAGTGGGACTCGGATATGGGAATGTGAACTGAGCCCGGATCTGCTGTGGCTCAGTGATCACGTGATCGACGATCTGTGCGTCCTTCCTGGGTCCGCCTACGCCGAGATCGCACTGGCGGCAGCGACGAACGCGGGCAAGGACTCGGAACGCGCCGAAGACCACCACTGGCTGATCCGCGAGCTCAGCCTCCATCAAGTCCTGCACATCACCGACAGCACCGTCCTTGTCACGACGCTCACCGGCGATGACCAAACGTGCTGCATCGAAATACGCACCCACAACTCCACTTTGGGGTGGATCAAGCACGCCACCGCTATCGTTGCCCGCGAAACGGATTACAGGGCAACGCCGGTGGACGATGGCCTCCCTGGCCTCGTGACCGGACTCGACCCCGACGAGCTGTACCAGCGGCTGCGTGGCGCCGGGCAACAACACGGGCCGGCGTTCCGCGGCATCGTGGGGCTCACCACCACACGGTCCGGCGCCGCCCGCGCGGAAGTGCGTCTCCCGCCGTCAGCGAGGCCGGGTTCCCACAACTTCGTCCTGCACCCGGTGATGATGGACATCGCGGTGCAGGCACTCGGCGCCACCCGGGCGGCTACCGAGCTGGCCGGGGGGCAGCACGCCCACCAAACGCTAGTCTTGCCTGTACGTTTCGCGGGCATCCATGTATACGGCGATATCACCGACGGTGTCTGCGCGATTGGAGAGCTTGCGGCGACCGACAGCCCGAACCGGCTCCTGGGGCGTGTCGAGCTGACCGACCCGAACGGCCAACCGCTGCTCGTCATCGACGAAGTGGAGATGACGGTACTCGGATCGATGTGCGCCGCAAAGGAACTCACCGACCGCCTGTTCACGGTGGAGTGGGAACCGACACCACGGGGCAAGCCGGCCCGCAGCCTCAACGGCGTGTTGTTGATAGGTGACCCCGCCGCGGGCGACCCGCTGCTGCCCGCGCTGCAGTCCTCACTGCGCGACGGCGTCGCCGAAGTCGAGCTGGTATCCCTGACCGACACGGCACAGCTGCGTGCGGCGATCACTCGAACCGATGCTGGGTGGGATGGCATCGTCGTGATCTGCCCGCCTCGAGCCGCCGACGAGTCGCTTCCGGAGGGGGATCAACTTGACCTGGCGCTGGCGCGCACGCTCCTGATAGCCGACATTACAAAAGCCGTGACTCGAATGGGCACTCGCAACAGCCCGCGGCTATGGATCGTCACCCGCGGCGCGCAACAATTCGACCCGGCTGATCGAGTCACGCTGGCACAGACGGCACTTCGGGGCATCGCGCGGGTGCTGACCTTCGAACATCCCGAACTCAAGCCGACAATCGTCGACATCGAGGCCGGCGGCACCGACGAACTTGGCGCCCTCACCCAGGAACTGCTCACCGGTTGCGACGCCGACGAGGTCGCTCTCCGCGATGGACAGCGATACGTCAACAGGCTGGTCCAGGCGCCCACCACGGCCACCGGAGATCTCGTCCATGAATCCCGCTGCACGGTGGTGAACCTGGACGGCGGAGGCGCGGTACGGCTGCAGATCGACCAACCCGGGCGGTTGGATGCGCTGCGAGTGCACGCGGTAACGCGGATCCCGCCCGGGCCCGGTCAGGTGGAGGTTCGTGTCCTGGCCGCGGGTCTCAACTTCAGCGACGTGCTCAAGGCGATGGGCGTGTATCCCGGGCTCGACGGTGCCCCGCCCGTCATCGGAGGCGAATGTGTCGGCGTCGTGACTGCCGTCGGCTCCGGCGTCGACTCGAGCGAGGTCGGGCGGCGCGTGATCGCCTTCGGTCCAGGCACATTCGGCTCCCACCTGACGACGCTCGCCGACCTCGCGGTCCCGGTCCCCGACACGCTGGCGGATTCCGAGGCCGCGGCGTTCGGCATCGCGTACCTGACCGCCTGGCACTCGCTGTGCGAGGTTGGGCGGCTGGGCGCGGGGGAACGCGTGCTCATCCATTCGGCCACCGGCGGTGTCGGACTGGCGGCGGTTTCAATCGCGAAGATGATCGGTGCCCGCATCTACACGACGGCAGGTTCGGATGCCAAGCGGGAAATGCTGGACGGGCTTGGTGTGGAGTACGTCGGTAACTCCCGGGGCGTGGACTTCGCCGATGAGATACTCGGCGCCACCGATGGTTACGGGGTGGATGTCATCATCAATTCGCTTCCGGGCGAGGCGATCCGGCGCGGAGTGAAGCTGCTAGCCCCCGGTGGTCGGTTCATCGAGCTGGGCAAAAAGGACGTCTATGCCGACGCCAGCCTCGGGCTGGCCGGACTCGCCAAGAGCGCATCCTTCGCTGTAGTCGACCTCGACCTGAATCTGAAGCGGCAACCGACGCGCTATCGCCGGATGCTCCAAGACATCCTGCAGCACGTCGCGGACGGCAAACTGCGGCCGCTTCCCGTCACCGCTTTCAGCCTCGACGCCGCGGCCGACGCCTTCGCGTTGATGGCATCCGGCAGGCATACCGGCAAAATCGCCATCTCGATTCCGGCGCACGGCAGCGTCGAGGCGATCGCGCCGCCGCCACCGCAGTCGCTGGTAAGCCCCGACGGCGGATATGTCGTCGTAGGTGGCATGGGTGGTCTCGGTTTTGTCGTCGCTCAATGGTTGGCGGAGCACGGCGCGGGACTGGTTGTGCTCAACAGCCGTTCGGCTCCCGGCGACGGCGTCACAGCGGCGATCGCGGAACTCAACGCGGCGGGCAACCGGGTCGAGGTGGTTACCGGTGACATCGCCGCGCCCGGTACCGCGGAGCGGTTGGTGCGCGCGGTCGAAGACGCGGGCTTCCGGCTGGCCGGAGTCCTGCACAGCGCAATGGTCCTCGATGACGAGATCGTGTTGAACATGTCCGAATCGGCCGCGCGGCGTGTGTTCGCGCCGAAAGTGACCGGTGGCTGGCGCCTTCACCAGGCCAGCGCCCATCTGGACGTGGATTGGTGGTTGACGTTCTCGTCAGCGTCTTCGTTGCTCGGCGCGCCCGGGCAGGGCGCGTACGCCGCCGCGAACTCGTGGGTCGACGGGCTGGTCGCCTATCGGCGCTCTCTGGGGCTGCCCGCCGTCGGAATCAACTGGGGTCCATGGGCCGAAGTCGGACGTGCCCAGTTCTTCGCCGATCTCGGTGTCTCGATGAACACGGTCGAACAGGGACTTGCGGCAATGCAACTAGTGCTGCAGGCCGACCGAGCGCGCACCGGCGTGTTCAGCCTCGACGCACGCCAGTGGTTTCAATCCTTCCCCGCCGCAGCGGGTTCATCGCTATTTGCGAAGTTGCATGACTCGGCAAAGCCCGCGCGGTATGGCGGCGCGATCCGCGCCGAGTTGGACGCCAGCGATCCCCGCGAGCGCCCGAGCCGGCTCGCGACCGCGATCGCCAACGAGATCCGGGCGGTGCTGCGCTCGGCCGAGCCGTTCGATCACGATCGGCCGATGGAGTCGCTCGGCTTGGATTCGCTGATGGCCCTGGAGCTGCGGAACAGGCTGGAGTCCAGCCTGGGCACCACGTTGCCGGCCGCCCTGGTCTGGGCATACCCGACCATCCACGATCTCGCAGGCGCCATGTGTGAGCGCCTGGGCTATGCAACATTTGACGAGGCCGAGCAGGCGCCCGACGCGGAATCCGCGTTGTCGGATGAGGAAATGGAACTGCTATCCGAACTGGTCGCCGCAAGCGAGTTGGAAACCGCGACGGGGGGCAACGAGTCATGACGAGTCTCGCGGAGCGTGCGGCCCAGATGTCACCGAAGGCGCGCGAGGTACTCGCGCGTGAACTTGTCCGCGCGGGAACGGCATTCCCGGCCGACATCGCCGAACCCGTGGCGGTGATCGGGATCGGTTGCCGGCTACCCGGGAGTGTGAGCGGGCCGGAAAGCTTCTGGCAGCTGCTGATCGACGGCCGGGACGCCGTCGACGAGGTGCCGGCCGATCGGTGGGCCGCGGACGCGTTCTACGATCCCGATCCGCACGCGCCGGGAAAGATGGCGACGAAATGGGGCGGCTTCGTCGACGATGTCGCCGGATTCGACGCCGACTTCTTCGGCATCACCCCGCGCGAGGCCGAGGCGATGGACCCCCAGCAGCGGATCTTGCTCGAGGTCGCCTGGGAAGCGCTCGAACATGCCTGCCTGCCAACGGATTCGCTGAGCGGCACCCGAACGTCCGCGATTATGGGGTTGTCGGCGTGGGACTACACGATTCTCAACCTCGAGCGTCGCGCCGAGATCGACGCCTACATGAGCACCGGAAACCCACACAGCGCCGCGGTGGGGCGGATTTCCTATCTGCTCGGGCTACGTGGCCCCGCGATGGCGGTCGACACCGCGTGTTCGTCCTCATTGGTGGCGATCCACCTGGCCTGCCAAAGCCTGCGCTTGCGGGAAAGCGACGTGGCGCTCGCGGGCGGGGTGCACCTGTCGTTGTCGCCGTTCACCAGCATAGCGCTGTCCAAGTGGTCCGCTTTGTCTCCGACGGGCCGGTGCAGGACCTTCGACGCCATGGCCGACGGGTTCGTCCGCGGCGAGGGGTGCGGCGTGGTGGTGCTCAAGCGGATGGCCGACGCCGTCCGCGACGGCGATCGCGTGCTGGCGGTGGTCCGCGGTTCGGCGATCAACCAGGACGGCCGCTCCAACGGCATGACCGCCCCGAGCGCGGCGGCGCAGCGTGACGTGATCACCACCGCACTACGGCTGGCCGACGTGCCCGCGGGCACCGTGGACTATGTCGAAACACACGGCACCGGAACAGTTCTGGGCGACCCCATCGAATTCGAGGCGCTGGCGGCCACTTACGGCCGGGACGGCGGCGGCTGCGCGCTCGGGTCGGTCAAGACCAACCTCGGGCATCTGGAGGCGGCCGCAGGTGTTACGGGGCTGATCAAGGCGATCCTGGCCGTGGACCGGGGATACATTCCTCCCAATTTGCACTTCACCCGATGGAATCCGGCAATCGACGCCTCGGCCACCCGGTTTTTCGTGCCGACCGACGGCACGGCGTGGCCCAGCGGTCCTACACGTCGGGCGGCCGTGTCGTCGTTCGGCCTCAGCGGCACCAACGCGCATATCGTGATCGAGCAGGCGCCCGCTGCGGCGTCCGCGCCGCGGACGAGTACCGCCGCGGTGGTTTCGACATTGGTGGTGTCCGGCAAGACGCCGGAGCGGCAGGCCACGACGGCCACCGCGCTGGCCGCCTGGATGGAGGGCCCCGGCGGCGCGATATCACTGGCCGATGTCGCGCACACGTTGGCTCATCGCCGCGCCCGCCATTCCGAGGTCGGTGTCGTGGTCGCCCGCGACCACTCGGCCGCGGCGGCGGGGTTGCGGGCCTTGGCCGCCGGCGCCCCGGCGCCGGGTGTGGTGGAAGCCATCGCAGGCGCCCGCGGGCATGGCACGGTGTTCGTCTACTCCGGCCAGGGCTCGCAATGGGCCGGCATGGGCCGCCAACTGCTGGCCGACGAACCCGCGTTCGCCGCCGCGATCGCCGACCTGGAGCCCGAATTCATTGCCCAGGCTGGTTTTTCGTTGAGCCAGACCCTGGCGGAGGGCCGCACGGTGGTCGGCATCCACAACATCCAACCGATGCTAATGGCCATCCAGCTCGCACTCACCGCGTTGTGGCGGCACTACGGCGTCGAACCCGGCGCGGTGATTGGGCACTCGATGGGCGAGGTGTCGGCCGCGGTGGTGTCCGGGGCGCTGACCCCCGCCGAGGGTTTGCGGGTGATCACTGTCCGGTCGGCGTTGTTGGCGCGATTAGCCGGCCGGGGCGCGATGGCCTTGCTCGAACTCGACGGCCCGGCCGTCGAGGCGCTGATCGCCGACTACCGGCAGGTGACGCTGGCGGTGCACGCCTCACCACGCGAATCGGTGATCGCGGGCCCCCCCGACCAGGTGGACGCCGTCATCGCGGCGGTGACCGCGCGAAACCTGCTGGCCCTACGCGTCGAGGTCGACGTCGCCTCCCACCACCCGATCATCGACCCGATACTGCCGGAATTGCGTTCGGCCCTTGCCGATTTGGCGCCCATGCCCCCGACCATCCCGATGATCAGCACCGCTTGCGATGGTCCCGTACCGCTGCTGGACGCCGACTACTGGGCCGCCAACTTGCGCAACCCGGTGCGCTTCCACCAAGCCATCAGCACCGCCGCCGCCGCCCACCACACCTTCATCGAGATCAGCCCACATCCGTTGCTCACGCACGCAATCATCGACACCCTCGGCGAGGCCGAAACACACACCATCGGCACTCTGCAACGCGACAGCGACGACACTGTCACTTTTCACGCGCGGCTCGCCGCCGTGGGGAAATCCGCGCCGGGCACCACCGACGGCCGACCCGCCGACATCCCGGTAACACCCTGGCAGCACGACAACTTCTGGGTCGCCGATCGGTCGGGGATGTCGGACTTGGTCGACGCCCACCCGCTGCTCGGCATGCACATCGAGGTCCCGTCGAGCCGGGACCATGTCTGGCAGGCCGACGTCGGCACCCAGGTGGCCCCCTGGCTCGGTGACCATAAGGTGTTCGACCAAACGATCCTGCCCGCCGCGGCGTTCGCCGAGATCGCCTTAGCCGCAGCCGGCGAGGCGTTCGGTGTGGCGACCGGGGCCCTGTCGATCAACCAACTCGAAGTCGAACAGATGCTTCCCCTCAACGAGCACACCCAGCTGACAACGCAGGTGACCCGCGGTGCCGATGAGAAGACCCGGGTCGAGATCTATTCCCGCTCGCCCGGACACGACTGGTCGCGGCACGCCACCGCCAAGGCCGAGGTGTGCACGGCAAATGGCCTTCCCGATCGACCCCCACCCGTCGCCGGCCACGGCGAAACGGCCATCAAGCCGACCGACCTGTACACCGCGCTGCGGCGCACCGGGCAATATCACGGGCCGGCTTTCGCGGCGTTGACCGCGATCCACCGGCTACCCGGCGGCTTTGCGGAGACCGAGATCGTCCTACCCGACCAGGCGCCCCGGCATTCGAGGTATCGAATCCATCCGGTCATGCTGGACGCGGCGTTGCAGAGCCTTGCCGCCGCGATGCCGGAAGAAGAAGTCGCGGGGTCGGCCGAAACCAGTTATCTGCCTGTGTCATTCGAAACACTGCGGGTGTACGGCGACCCGGGCCGACGCGCGCGCTGCTGGTCCCAGCTGACCAGCCTCGACGAAGCCGGAGCGGGAAAGCTCGGCAGAATCGTCTTGACCAACGAGTCCGGGGCCGTCACGGCCGAGATCAACGATATCTACCTGCGGCGCGTGGATCGGCGCAGCGTGCCACTTCCGCTTTCTCAGAAGATCTTCGACACCGCATGGGTAACGAGGCCGATCGGTGCCACGCACGCCGAAGTACCGGGCAGTTGGCTCGTGCTTACCGGTGCGCCAGCACCCGATATCGAACGGTTAGTCGCCGACTGGCGTTCCCCGGTCCGCCGGGTGATCACGGCAGACCTGAAAGACGAACCCGCCGTGCTCGCCGCATTCGCCGAAACGGCAGGTGACCCCGAACATCCGCCCGTCGCGGTGGTCGCCTTCGTCGGCGCGAACCCGAGCGTCACCGCTGCCGGCATCGCCCAGGCGAGGGAATCACTCTGGGCGGTCTCCACCGTCGTTCGTGCGATCGTCGGCGGCTGGCATGGCCAGTCACCGCGGTTGTGGCTCGTCACCAGGGGCGGCCTTGCCGTTCACGACGAGCCGGGTCAGCCTGGCATCGGCGCGTTGAAAGGCCTGGTGCGCGTGCTGGCCTACGAGCATCCCGAGCTGCGCACCACGCTCGTCGACCTCGATGTCGCCGGGGACGCTGCGGCAGCGCTGAACGCCGAACTGATTGCGGCCATTACCGACTCGATCGACGACGTAGTCGCGTGGCGAGGCGGGCGGCGCTATGTCGAGCGGCTTTTCCGGGCGACCCTCGGTGAGCCCAGGCGCGAGCACGTCGTCCGCCCCGGGGCGTCGTATATCATCACCGGCGGCCTGGGTGGCCTTGGCTTGGTTTTCGCGCGCTGGCTGCTGGATCGCGGTGCGGGCCGCGTGGTCCTCAATGGCCGCGGCCAGCCCACAGCCGAGCAGCGCACGCTCCTTGGCGAACTGGAGAAAAAGGCCGAAATCGTCGTGGTTACAGGAGATGTGGCGACCGAAGGTGTCGCGGAAAGGCTGGTGGCGGCAGCAGGCGGGTCAGCTCTGCGTGGCGTCCTGCACGCGGCGGCGGTGCTCGACGACGGCCTCGTGCTCTCCATGACCAAGGAAAGCCTCGAGCGGGTGTGGGCTCCCAAGGTCACCGGAGCGCAGCGAATGCACCAGGCCAGCGCTCACTGCGAACTGGACTGGTGGCTCGGATTTTCGTCCACTGCTTCGATGCTGGGCGGTCCGGGACAGGCTGCATACGCGTGCGCAAGCGCCTGGCTCGACGCGCTGGTCGATTGGCGACGCGCGTCGGGTCTACCCGCGGCGGTAATCAACTGGGGGCCATGGGCAGAGGTCGGGCTTGCCCGCAGCCTGACCGGCGGCGCCCTCGACCCGATCACGCCGGCCGAGGGCACCGCGGCGCTCGAGCCATTGCTGGCCGCCGACCGGGGCCACACCGGCGTCGGACGGCTACGCCCCGATCGGGCGCTGATCGCCTTTCCCGAGATCCGCAGCCTCGGTTATTTCACCAACGTGGTCGAGGAGCTCGACGCCGCCGGCGACGGCGGTGATTGGGCCGGTCCCGATTCACTGACCGGCCTCGAACCCGCCGAAGCGCAAGGCCTGCTGACGGAGCGGCTGCGCGCGCGCATCGCGGCAGTCATGGGTTACGCCGACCGATCGGCCGTCGATGCCGCCGTCCCACTGATCGAACTGGGGATGGATTCCCTGATGGCGGTGCGCATCCGCAACACCGCGCGTGCGGATTTCGGAGTCGAGCCGCCGGTGGCGCTGCTGTTGCAGGGCGCGTCGCTACAAGACCTCACGGCCGATCTACTCCGCCAACTCGGCCTCGCCGGACACTCGCGGGTGTGCGAATCCGGAGAGGCCGTTCGCGGCCGGGCGCAGCAGCGCGCGGCGGCGCGTCAACAGGCCGCGACGCGGTGGAAGCGAGGACAACAACTGTGAGCACGAACACAGCCCCATACTCAACGGGTTTGCCGGCCAACGCAATCGCCGTGGTCGGCATGGCCGGCAGATTCCCGGGCGCCAACGACGTGTCGGCCTTCTGGGACAATCTTCGCCGCGGCGAAGAATCGATCGTCACGCTCTCAGAGCAACAGCTGAAGGCTGCCGGGATCGGCGATGAAGTGCTGGCCAATCCCGCGTATGTGCGGCGGGCGCCGGTCATCGACGGGTTCGACGAGTTCGACGCCGACTACTTCGGATTCCCACCGCAATCCGCTCGGACGCTGGACCCGCAGCACCGCCTATTCCTTCAATGCGCGTGGCATGCCTTCGAGGATGCCGGCTGCGACCCCGCGCGGTTCGACGGCGCCATCGGCGTCTACGGAACCTGCTCCCCCAGCGGCTATCTCCTGCACAACCTGTCGTCCCACCATGGCGAAGACGCCTTCCTGGGAACGGGCCTCAACTTCGAGCAGTTCAACCTGTTCCTGCAGAACGACAAGGATTTCCTCGCCACGCGGGTGTCCCATCAATTCAATCTTCGCGGCCCGAGCCTGACGGTCCAGACCGCATGCTCGTCATCGCTCGTCGCGGTCCATCTGGCCTGTCAGAGCCTGCTCAGCGGGGAATGCGACATGGCGCTTGCCGGAGGGGTGTCGCTGTCGGTCCCCCACCGGGTGGGTTACTGGAACTCGCCGGGGTCGATGGTGTCGGCGGTCGGCCACTGCCGTCCCTTCGACGTGCGGGCCGACGGCACGGTTTTCGGCAGCGGTGTGGCCATCGTAGTCCTCAAACCGTTTCAGGCCGCCGTCGAAGCCGGGGATCGGATTCACGCCGTCATCCGCGGGTCGGCGATCAACAACGACGGCTCGGCGAAGATGGGGTACGCGGCTCCCAGCCCGGTCGCTCAGGCCGATGTCATCGCGGAAGCTCACGCGGTCTCGGGCATCGATTCCTCCACCGTGAGCTACGTCGAGACGCACGGAACCGGCACACCGCTGGGTGATCCCATCGAAATCCAGGGCCTGCGAACCGCGTTCGCCGTGTCGCAGATGCCTCGAACCGGTCCCTGTGTCTTAGGGTCCGTCAAGTCGAACATCGGCCACCTCGAAGTCGCGGCCGGCGTCGTGAGCCTGATCAAAACGATTCTCTGCCTGAAGCACAAGGCGATTCCCGCGACACTGCACTTCACCAGCCCGAACCCGGAACTCCGCCTCGACGAGACCCCTTTCGCGGTGCAAAGCGCCTACGGCCCGTGGGAATGGGATGGAGTGCTCAGGGCCGGCGTCAGCTCGTTCGGGGTGGGCGGAACCAACGCGCACCTCGTCGTCGAGGAGGCGCCCCCGGTTGCGGCGCCCGCCGAGCCGGCGGACCCGCAGGTGATCCTGCTCTCGACGGAAACTGAAGCCGCACTGGAGGAATCGCGCAACGCTCTAGCCGCGGCGCTAAACGAAACGGGCGCCCCGAGCCTGTCCGACGTCGCTTTCACCCTCGCCGGGCGCCGTAAGCACAGCATCACCATGGCGGCCGTGGTTCACGACCGCGAACAGGCGGTCGCGGTCTTGCGGACTTCCGAGCATGACAACGTCTTCGTCGGGGAATCCGTCGGCGGAAACGTCGAGTCGGGGTCGCAACGCGTCGTTTTCATGTTTCCGGGTCAGGGCTCTCAGCACGGCGGCATGGCCCGGGGCTTGTACGACACCACGCCCGCCTTCGCCGAACACTTCGACATCTGCGCCGCGGGATTCCACAATGAGATGGGGATCGACCTACACGCCGAGATATTCGGCGATAGCACAACCGATTTGGAGCGCATTGACCGCTCCCAACCCGCGCTGTTCACAGTGGAATACGCGCTTGCGCGACTGGTGGAAAACTATGGGGTGCGCGCTGGAGCATACATCGGCTACAGCACCGGCGAATACATCGCGGCCACCCTGGCCGGGGTATTCGACCTCGAGACTGCGATCAAGGCGGTGTCATTGCGTGCCCGCCTGATGCACGAATCCCCACCGGGCTCGATGGTGGCGGTGGCACTGGGTCCCGACGACATCGAACCGTACCTTGCGGAGTACGCCGTTAAGGGAGTGGGCCTTTCCGCAGTGAACGATCCCGGCAACTGCGTTATCGCCGGTCCTAACGACGAGATCCGCGCATTCACCCAACGCCTTCGCGGGGACGGTATCGCCGCGCGACGCGTCCGCGCCACACACGCGTTTCATTCCAGCTCGATGGATGCCGTGGCGGCGGAGTTCCAAGATTTCCTGTCCGGTGTCGAGCTTCGGCGGCCGCACACACCCCTACTCAGCAACCTCACCGGGACCTGGATGTCCGATGAGCAAATCACCGACCCCGCCGCCTGGGCTCGCCAGATCAGTTCCACGATCAGGTTCGGGGACGAGCTCGAGGCGGTGCTGACCGACCCGTGCCGGATCCTCGTCGAGGTCGGCCCGGGTGGCAGCCTGACGGGTTCGGCGATGCGGCACCCGAAGTGGTCGGGCGGACATCGCGCGGTTCGGCTCATGCGGCACCCGATCCAGAACGTCGATGATCGGGACACCTTCCTGCTCGGGCTCGGCCAACTGTCGGCGGCTGGTGTCCAGGTCGAGTGGCCGCGCCCGTCGGGGCCCGCGCCGCGAACCGTTTCTCTGCCCGGTTATCCCTTTGCTCACCAACGGCATTGGATCGACCCGAAGCCGATCAACTGGACCGGCCTGGCCGCGGGATCGCACGCGCCCGACGTGTCCACCAATGGTGCCGGTGCCGGCGCCCAAGCCGAACAGTCCCCCAACGGGCAGGCGCAGACCGAGGCGGCGCTGCGGCAGATCTGGATGCGGTGCTTAGGTGTCAATTCGATCGACCGCAACGATAACTTCTTCGACCTCGGCGGTGATTCCCTGATCTCGATTGGCATTTCGACCGCCGCCACCAACGCGGGCCTGGACGTCACGCCGCAGGATCTTTATCGACACCCTACTTTGGCCACCCTCGCGAAACACGTCGATGCGAAAGACGCCGCGGGCAGCTTGGCGAAACCGATTGACCCCACTACTCATACCTGCGTCCCGCCGAATGTAATGCAGTTCTTCGACCAAGGAGTGCAGGAGACCGGTTCCTGGCGATGCCCGCTGATCTTCAGGCTCGCCCCCGTCGTGGGCGTCGAAGACATCCGGGCCGTGCTCACCGCGGTGGCCGACCACCACGACGCGTTACGCCTTCGGCTCGTCGAACGCGCGGGGACGTGGGAGCAGCACATCGCCGCACCGCAGGAATTTGAACTGCTATCGACCCGAACGCTTCCGAGCGACCTGACGGGTGGCGAACCCGCCGGGCTGCGGGCAGCCCTGCTGAACATCGCGGCTGAGGCCGCTGATGGCCAGACCGCATCGTTGACCGCCACACACGTTTCCGGTCCGGAGCCCAGTGCGCAGGGCAGCAGCCACCTGATCTTGTCCATGCACGAAGTGATCGCGGACAACGCATCTCGCGAGATCCTGCTGACCGACCTGCTCACCGCATTCACTCAGCGACTTGCGGGCGAGGGAATTTTGCTGCCCCCGACCAGCGCGCAATGGCGCGATTGGTCTCTGCGATCCGGGACACTGGCGACGCACCCGGCGGTCCTGGACACCCGTGACTTCTGGCTGGAGAACTCCAACACGGCGACATTGCGGCTGGGCGACCCGGAAGTCACCGACCGCCCCCATTCCAGCGACCTGGCGCGGGTGCCGTCGGCGCTGACCGTCGACAAAACGGCCGAGATCGACGACGCCCGCCGGAGGCTGGGCGTGCCGATCGAGGAGATCCTACTGGCGGCACTAGGTCGGACAATCGCCCAGACCCTCGGCGAGGGTGTGGTTTCGGTCGACTTGGAGGGCGCCGGGCGCACCGTGCTGAGGCCCGACGTGGACCTGCGCAGGACCATTGGCCGTTTCACCACGATCTATCCTGCTCCGATTCCGTGCACGAGGGACGGCGATGCGGCGACGCTGCTGAGCACTGTCAGCGACACGCTCAGATCCGTTCCGCACCATGGGATCGGCTACGCACTACTTCGCTACGTCTACGCACCCACCGCACCGCTGTTCGCCGCCGCCGGCCCCTCCGACATCCACTTCCGCTACGTGGGTCTGATCCCCCAGCTACCGCCAGTCGATGCACCGGTCCAGTTCGACTCCGACGCGGCGCTGCCGGTGCGCGACCCGATTCCGGGCCTAGGCCATGCCATCGAGTTTCGCGTATACCGCCACTCCGGCTCGCTGCATCTCGATTGGTGGTATGACACCCGCCGCGTTGCGAGCGCAACGATCGAGGCTCTGGCGCAGCGCTTCCCGTTGGCTTTGCGGGTGCTGCTCGAACAGGCCATCGCCGCAATCCCCGACGACGGCAACACTGCTTCGGAGCCAGTGGAACTGGCCCTAGTGGACTTGTCCGCGCGCGACGCGGGTTGAGGGCTGAGAGGAAGGAAGGCCAATGGGCGACGCCGAGAGGACTTTTGACAAGGCGGTCATCGTCGATGGGGTACGCAAGACCTACGACGACGTGGTGGCCTTGCAGAACGTCAGCTTCGAAGTCGGCCGCGGCGAGGTGATCGGCCTCCTCGGGCCCAACGGCGCGGGGAAGACCACGCTCGTCGACATCCTGTCGACCCTGAGCCGGCCCGATCGAGGCCATGCAATCGTCGCCGGTTATGACTGCGTCTCCGAGCCCGCGGGTGTGCGCCGGTCGATCATGCTTACCGGCCAACAGGTGGCCCTCGACGACATGCTCACCGGGTTAGAAAACCTCGTCATGTTCGGCCGGTTGTACGGACTGGGTAAGTCGGCCGCGCGCATCCGCGCCGAAGAGTTGATCGAAGAATTCGAGCTGGCCTATGCAGGCAATCGGCGCGTGAAAACGTACTCGGGCGGCATGCGCCGGCGGATCGACATCGCCTGCGGTCTGGTGGTCCCCCCGCAGGTGGTCTTCTTGGACGAGCCCTCCACCGGCCTGGATCCGCGCAGCAGGCAAGGGATTTGGGATCTTGTCGGCAACTTCAAGACCTGCGGCATCACCACCTTGCTGACCACGCAGTATCTCGAGGAAGCCGACGCGCTTGCCGACCGCATCATCGTGATCGACCACGGCCGCATCATCGCCGAGGGCACCGCCGACGAGCTCAAGGAGCGAACCGGCGCCAGTTATTGCGAAATCGTCCCGCAGGATCTCAGGGATCTACCGGTGATCGCCGAGACGCTCGGCTCGTTGTTGCCCGAGAAGAACAGGGCCGCACTGACTTCCGAATCGGATCGGATCGCCATGCCGGCGCCGGGCGGTACCAGTACCCTTATCGAGGTCGTGGGGCGGCTCGCGGCGGCCAATATCGACCTTGCCGACGTCGCGCTGCGGCGTCCGTCGCTGGACGACGTGTTCCTCACGCTGACCGGGGATTCCGCCGAGCCCCGAACCGTTGTCGCGGAGGTCATGAAGTGACTGCGCCGGCCACCGCGCGGCCCTGCCCGTCAGCGCTCGCACAGTGGTGGGTCCTCACCGGCCGCTTCATCGCCCCGACGCTACGCAACGGTGAGCTCATCATCACCATCGCGTCCTCGGCGATTTTCACCGCCGGCTTCTACATTCCATTGCATCAGCTCATGGGAGCCGCCACCAGGGGCATCGCCAGCAGCTACGCGCAGTACATCATGCCGTTGATCGCGCTGCAGGCGATCACTTTCGCCGCGATGTCGACCGCCTTCCGGGCGGCGACCGACTCGGTACAAGGCATCAATCGCCGCTTCAAATCGATGCCGATCGCCCCGGCTACGCCGGTGGCCGCCCGCATCTCCGCCGCGGTATACCGCTGCTTGGTTTCGTTGGCGGTGGCGCTGGTCTGCGGTCACCTGATTGGATTCCGGTTCCACCGCTCGGCGGTCTACATCGTTGCCTTTTGCACCTTGGTGCTCGTGATCGGAGCGTTGCTGTCTTTCGGTGCGGACCTGGTCGGGACCGCCACCCAGAACCCGGAGGCCATGACGCCGCTACTGATCCTGCCGCCGTTGATCTTTGGACTGCTGTCGGTGGGTGTCCAGCCGGTCGAGCAGTTTCCTCGCTGGATCCAGCCCATCGTGCGCGACCAGCCGGTTTCGAGGTTCGTGGACACCCTGCGCGCCCTGGCCGGTGACACCCCACCGCATGGCGGTCCCGTCACGTGGTCCGTGCTGGCGCCGTCGCTGGCGTGGCTATGCGGATTGGCCGCGATGCTGCTACCGGCATCGGCAATGGTTTTGTCGAGGCGGGCGCGATGACCCTGGTTGACGAAAAGACCACCGACCACGGCGTTGACCGGCGGTGCTACGAGAATTCCGCACGGGTTCTGGTCCCACAGACCCTGGTGCAGACGCGACGGATACTTCTGCGGTGGGGGCGCGACCTCACCGCGATGGTCGAAGTGCTGGTGTTGCCCGTCCTGTTCCTGCTGACTGTGAATATTGTTTTGGGCCATATGGTTTCACAAGTCACCGGGCACAGCGCGCTGTACGGCACGGTTCCGATGAACGCCCTCGCCGCCGCGATCAACGGATCGGCGATCGGGGCGATCGGCCTCATCGGGGAGCGAGACGACGGCCTGCTGCGCCGGTTGTGGGTGCTGCCCGTGCACCGCGCGTCGGGTGTTTGTTCGCGGGTCGTCGCCGAGGCGGTTCGGATCACGATCACCACGGCGGTGTTGGTTGCCGTCGGAATGATGCTCGGGTTCCGCTTCCACCAGGGCTTGCTGGCCATTCTGGCATGGCTGATCGTTCCGGTCATTTTCGGGCTGTCCTACGCAACCCTCATCACAATGGTGGCGTTGCACGCCGCAAAAAATTTCCTGCTCGAGGCGGTTACACTCGTTCACCTGCTCGCCGTCGTCTTCTCGACCGGGTTTCTGCCGGTAGACCAATTTCCGAAGTGGATACAGCCAGTGGTCGCACACCAGCCGATGAGCTACGCGATCGAAGCGATGCGCGGATTGTCGCTGGGCGGCCCGGTGCGATGGCCCATGCTCGCAACGCTGCTGTGGGCCACCGGCATCACCGCCGTATGCATCGGCCCGACGCTGATCGGCTATCGGCGCGCCAGCACGCACTGAACTAAGGAGTCCTAGGTGTTTCCCGGATCGGTCATCCGAAAACTGGCCCGCAGCGAGGAAGTATTCGCAGTCAACGAGACCTATTTCGCGTTCACGGCGCACCTCAAAGGCGCCATCGACGTCGACGCGATGTCGGACGCCTTCGACGCGCTCCTGGAGACCCATCCGATTTTCACCGGCCGCCTCGAGAAGGCCGACGACGGCCGCTACCAGATCGTGGCCGAAGACGTCCTGCACCAAGGTCTTTGGGTGGTCGACGACGGCGCCGATTCCAATGCCATTTCGACACCCGCCGGATTGCTACTGGATCAAAGCCATTCTCTGATGAATCTGCGGTTGGAACGCACTGAAGGGGGCGGCGCACTGACGCTGTATACCCACCACAGCCTGGCCGACGCCCACCACGCGTTCGGTCTTCTCGAGGAGCTTTTCACCCTTTACACCAACGTGGTGGAAACCGGCGACCCTGGACCGGGGATACCGCAACCCGCACCCGAACCGCTGGAGGCGTTGCTTGAGCAGCGCGGAATCGAAAAACAGCGGCGGTCCGGACTCGAGCGGCTCTACCCGGCGGCGTTCGCCTACGACCTGCAGGCGGTCCAGACGCCGCCCATGGCGTCGAACCATGATGCCATCCAACCCATTCCGGTGGCCCGCATCCGGTTCACCGAGCAGGAGACGTCCGACCTAGTGGAGTTTGGGCGTGCCAATCAGCTCAGCCTGAACTCCGTGGTGGCGGCGGCCATCCTGCTGGCCGAGTGGGACCTTCGCAACACGCCGCACATCCCGATCCCATACGTTTATCCGGTCGACTTGCGATACATCCTGTCGCCCCCGGCAAGCCTGACCGGCAGCACGCTGCCGTTGGGGGTGGCAATTTATCTTGCCGAGATCGGGCCCGACACCGAGCTCGTCGATGTGGCCCGCGGTATCGTCGACGCTTTTCGAGCTGACTTGTCCGACGGCGTGATTCAGCAGTCCACGCTGCACTTCAACCTGCAATACGAAGGAACTCCGCCCGGGCTGCCCCCGTTTGTGCTGTGCACAGACACCGGCACGATCCCCGGCCTGAACACGCCGCCGGGCTTGGAGGTGGCGGACTTCCACAGCGAATTGCACTTCCCCACCCGCGCGCCGGTCGATCTCTACAGTTGCGGGACCTTTGCGGGCCTGCTGTTCATCGAGCACCATGCACATCTGCCGGGGCGGGAAAAGTCGTTAGAGGCGATACGTTCGCTGCTGTGCTCCCTGCCCGCCGAGGACAGCTGGGTCATGGAGTGACAGCCGAGCGCGAGTTCGACATCGTTTTGTACGGTGCCAGTGGCTTTTCCGGCGCGTTGACGGCCCAATACCTCGCGCACGCGGGGTCGCGAGCGCGGATCGCGCTGGCCGGTCGCTGCGGCGACCGCCTGTTGGGCGTGCGGCAGCAGCTCGGCCCAACCGCGCAGGATTGGCCGCTGATCGTCGCCGACGCGTCGCGACCATCGACGCTGGCAGCGATGGCCGCCCGGGCCCGGGTGGTGCTGACGACCGTGGGCCCCTACACGCGGTACGGCCTGCCGCTGGTCGCGGCCTGCGCCGCGGCCGGAACGGACTACGCCGACCTGACCGGAGAGCTGGTGTTCGGCCGGGCCAGCATCGACCACTACCACCAATGGGCTGTCGACACCGGTGCGCGGATCGTGCTCTCCTGCGGATTCGATTCAATCCCTTCGGATCTCAATGTCTATCAGCTCCACCGCCAAGTCGTCGAGGACGGTGCGGGTGAACTCGGCCGCACGACGATGGTGCTGCGCTCCTTTCGCCAATCCGCCGCTTCCGGCGGCACCATCGCTTCGCTACTCGAAGCGATGCGCAGCGCCTCGGCCGACGCGCAAACCCACCGGATCCTCAACGACCCCTACACGCTGACCACCGACCGCGCCAGCGAACCAGAACTCGGTCCGCAACCGGACTTCCAGCGACGTCGGGGCCGCGAGGTCGCGCCGGACCTTGCGGGTTTCGGGATCGGCGGATTTGTGATGGCCCCGTATAACACGCGCATAGTGCGTCGCAGCAACGCATTGCAGGGCTGGTCCTACGGCAGGCAGTTTCGCTACTCGGAAACCATGAGCCTCGGAAAGTCGCTCGCAGCACCGATCACCGCTGCGGCGATGACGGGTGCCTTGGCGTTCGGCTTCAGTCTGGGCAACAAGCACTTGCGGCGATTGCCCCGGTCAGTCGTGGGGCGCATCATGCCCAAGCCGGGCTCCGGTCCGAGCGACGCCGCCCGCAGGCGCGGCCACTACACCGTCGAGACGTATACCACCACGACTGCCGGCGCGCGCTACGTGGCGACGTTTGCGCAGAACTGCGACGCTTACCAGGGCACGTCGATGCTGCTGGGCGAGAGCGGTCTCGCATTGGCACTGGATCGCGACCGCCTCTCCCCGTTGCGGGGGGTGCTCACGCCCGCGGCGGCGATGGGCGACGTGCTGTTGGCCCGTCTCCCGGCCGCAGGGGTGTCCATGGCGGCCGAACGAATCCGTGCCCGGCAGTGAGCAATCCTCGTCAGCGACGAGCCAAAAATTACCGAGTGGGTTCGGTTGCGTATCCCGAATATATCCGGCCACGCAAGCGGCTCCCCAGAGCGCAGTCGAATGCGCGTAGACACATTTCGGTGAGATCGGCGCGCGAGATATTCTTCGACTCAATCCATTTCACGCAGGCTGCGCGGACGAACGCCAACCACGCCTCTACGGCGATCTCGGCGGCCTCGCGCAGACATCCGTCCTCGACGAGTTGATCGATCAGCCGTTGACCCACAACGTTGAGTTCTTCCGCGACGATCGCCTGGACTGCCGGGTCATCTGACCAAACGCCGCGGTTGATCGTGACGGCTTCAAAGGGGCGATCGACAAACGATTGGATATGGGCCTCGAGTCCGGTGGCCAGCTGCTCTGCGAGCGACAGCTGCGGATCATCGCTCATGTGTGCCAGCATGCGACTACTAGCACGCCGGAATATCGCCGCGTATAAGTCTCGCTTGCACGGAAAGTAGTGATACAGCGTCGCTCTCGAGACATGCGCGCGGGCAGCGATGTCGTCCATCTGGACGTCTTCGTATGGCATTTCCGCAAACATCGCCGCTCCCGTGTCGATCAGCTGTTCGCGTCGCTGCTGCGGCTCCAGCCGGCGTCGTTTCACTTCCCACCACCGACATTCGAGGACCCACCGATGAGCGACTCTGGTTTGCCGTAGGGCGGTCCACCGGATTGGGTCGCGGACAGGTCGGAGGCGAGCGTTTCTGATAGGTGCAGACCCAAGGCACGAGCGGAGTTGTAGGTTGCGATGGTCTTGGGGGTGATTCGCAGTCCGGTTTCAGCTTCGATGCGGGTCCGCAGTTCGAGGTTGCCCAGCGAGTCCAGGCCATGGTCGGCGAACGGGCGGTCGGGGTCGATCGCACGCCGCAAAATCAGGCCGGTCTGCTCGGCTATCAGGCGCCGAAGCCGGACCGGCCATTCATCCTGCGACAGAGTCAGCAGTTCCGCACGCAGCGTAAAGCTTTCGGCCGCGTGTCGGTCTCCGGCCGTCCGGAAAGCCTCGGCGAACGAGCTGCGCGCAACGAGCGACGCGAGCCATGGCGCACCGGTGGTCGGAACGTAGCCGGTGTAGCCCCGGTCGTAACGCAGCAAAGTCTCGAACGCCTGAGCGCCCTCTTCCGGGGTGATCATCGTGGTCCGTCCGCTCGCCGCCATGAATGCCGCCCGGCCGATTTCGCCCCACGCACCCCAGGCGATCGAGCTGGAGGGAAGACCTTGGCTGCGACGCCAGTGGGTGAAGGCGTCCAGCCAGCTGCAGGCCGCGGCGTAGGCCCCCTGACCGGCCGAGCCGAATAGCGCGGCTACCGAGGAGAAGGAGCAGAACCAATCCAGCGGCTGGTCCGCGGTCGCCTGGTGCAGGTTCCACACGCCGTATACCTTTGGCGCCCAGTCCCGATCGATCAGCTCGTCGGTGATGTTGGCCAGGGTCGCGTCCTCGACCACCGCGGCGGCGTGCAGGACCCCGCGCAGCGGAAGCCCGGTGGCGGTGGCCGCGGCCACGACTTGAGCCGCAGTGTCGGCCTCGGCGATGTTGCCGCACTTCACGACGATGTCGGCTCCAGTCGCCCAGAGCCGTTCGATGGCCTGTCGGGTTCGCGGCGTTGGGTTGGAACGGGCCGTCAGCACGATCCGCCCGCAGCCCGCCTTGGCCATCTCACCGGCCAAAAACAGCCCGAGACCGCCGAGGCCACCTGTAACGATATAGGCGCCGTCGTTGCGAAACACTGGAGCATGCTCGGGCGCCACCGCCGCCAGGGTCTCACCGGTACGGGGCACGGTGAGTACAAGCTTGCCGGTGTGCTCGGCGCCGCTCATAACCCGGATCGCGGTAGCGGCTTGCGACAGCGGGTATTCCGTGCAGGCCGGCATCGGCAGGTGACCGTCCGCGATCCGCTCGTACACCGTCTGCAGCAGCCTCTGCAATCGCTGCGGGTGGGTCTTTGACAGCAGCGCCAGATCGACGGCATGGAACGTGAGGTTGCGCCGGAACGGTAAGAGACCCAGCCGGGTATCGGCGTAGATGTCGCGCTTGCCGATCTCGACGAAGCGCCCGCTGTAGGCCAGTAGGTCCAGCCCGGCGCGCTGCGCCGCTCCGGTCAGCGAGTTCAGCACGATGTCGACGCCGCGGCCGTCGGTGTCGCGAGGGATCCGCTCGGCGAAGTCCATGCCGCGCGAGTCGTACACATGTTCAATGCCCATGTCCCGCAGCATTGCCCGTCGCTCCGGGCTGCCAGCGGTGGCGAAGATCTCGGCCCCCACCATCCGGGCGATGCCTATCGCGGCCTGACCGACACCGCCGGTGCCGGAGTGAATCAGCACCTTGTCTTCGGCCGAGATCCTGGCCAGGTCGCACAGTCCGTACCACGCGGTGCCGTACGCGGTTGCCGCCGCGGCGGCCAGCCCGGCGGTGAGGCCGTGCGGCAGGGTGGCGACCAGCCTGGCGTCGCAGGTGACGAACGTGCTCCAGCTGCCGTTGGCGTACCCGGAGAAGCCGCCCACCCAGTCGCCGACCCGGTGGTCGGTCACGTCGGCGCCGACGCGCGCCACCACGCCGCCCAGGTCGAATCCCAGTTGATGCGGCCGACCTTCGAGATCGGGGTAACGCCCCAGGGCCGCAAGGACATCGGCGAAGTTGATGCTGGACGCGTTGACCGCGATCTCGACCTCGCCCGGCCCCGGCGGCTTTCGGTCCAGGGCAACGCATTCCAGCGTCTGCAGGTCACCGGGATGACGCACCGTCATGCGCATCCGCTCGGACTCGTGCTGCACCGTGGCGACCCGCCGTTCGTCGGCGCCCAGCGGCGTGCAGCGGAGCCGCGCCGTGTACCACTGCCCACCCCGCCAGGCGGTCTCGTCTTCCTGCGAAGAAGTCAGCAATTCGTGCGCCACCTGCTCGGCGTCAGCATCTTCCCGCAGGTCGATCTGGGTGGGCCGCAGCTGTGGGTTCTCCGCGCCGATCACCCGCAGCAGGCCGCGCAGTCCGGCCTGCACCAGGTTGGGCTGGTCATCGGGCAACACGATCTGGGCTTGCCTGGTGACCACGTACAGCCGGGGCGGCTGAGCCGAGAGTTCCGGCAATTCGCGAGTCATGCGCACTAGGTGGCGCACCTGTTCGCGGCCTCGCAATAGCCCTTGCTCGTCCAAATCGCCGGCCGGTGGCGGGCAGACGATCACCAAACCTTCTAGGCCGCTATGCACCTCGGCACCGAGCTGTTCGGCGTTGGCCACTCGATCGGTCGACTCTGGCCAGATCAGGGTCTCACATTGCGCACCAGACACTTTCAGCGCATCCGCGAGCCGCGATGTCAGTGGATCGGCATCGGCGGTGTCGACCAGCAGCCACCTCCCGAATGCCCGCTCGGGCACTGGTGGCAGCGCCTGCGGCTGCCAGTCGATGGTCAGGAGCCGCTCGGTCATCAGCTGGTCGGCGGCGCCGCCGCTGATAGCCATACGCAGGCCCTGCACGACCAGCAGGACCGCGCCGTCTTCGGCCAGCAGATCCAGATCGACCTCGACCGCTGACCCGCTGACTGATGTGACCCGCAGGTGGCAATACCGCGCGGCACGCGTCGAAGCGTATCGACGCAGCCGCCGCACACTCAGCGGCACCAATCCCCTCCCCTCGGAGGCGCCCTGCACGGCCGGGTGTGCCAGCACCGACTGAAAGCAAGCATCCAGTAACGCGGGATGAACGCAGTAGCCCGTCGGTTGACCCCGAACTGCGCTGGGCAGCCGCACCTCTGCAACGACACTGCGGCTTTTTGTTGCGGCGGTGCGTGCCGACACCAAACCACCGAAGGCAGGCCCGTATTCGACGCCGCGCTCGGCGAACGACTGCCGCAGCGCGGCGCCCTCCGTCGGCTGCGGGTGGGTGGCCAGCAGGGCGGCGATGTCGCGCTGCGGTGGCTCCTGATCGTCGGCCGCGCGGAGCACAGCGCCGCCTCGCCGCGTGCGCTCACCCTCGCGCTCGGTCTGCACCACGAGATCGACCACGCCGTCGCCCTCAACGGAGGCCACCGTGCTCACCACAGTCTCCTCGTCGAGTAGCAGCATCTGCTCGAGGCGAACATCGCACACGTCGGAATTCGGACCCATAACCATTTCGGCGGACGCCAGTGCCATTTCGCAGAAGGCGGCCCCCGGAAAGACGGCAACCCCGTTCACCCGGTGATCGGCCAGCCAGGGCAGCGCCGCGGTGCCGATCTCCCCCTGCCAGGCGTGGCGTTCCGGCTCTTCCGGCAACTGCACGTGCGCGCCGAGCAGTGGGTGCACGGTAACCGTCGACTTGCCGTGCGACCCCGCCCCCGGCTCGTCGGTCTCGAGGAGCAGCCGCTGACGGGTCCACGTCGGCAGCGGGGCATCCACCAGGCGACCGCGCGGATACGGTACCGGGAAGTCGATCGCGGCGCCGGCACCGTACAGATCCGCCACGGAGCCGAGCACGCCGAAAGGCATCGGCTGTTCGCGGCGCATGGCCGGGACTGCCTGCACCGCGATGTCGGCGGCGCCGGCGGTTTGTTCCACCGCACGGATCAGCAGCGGGTGCGGCGAGGGCTCGCCGAACACCCGGTGGCCGTCGTCCAGGGCGGCCTGCACCGCGGCGGCGAACTTCACCGACTGCCGGAGGTTGTTCACCCAGTAGCTGGCGTCGAAAGCCGGGATGATCCGTGGATCATCAAGCGTCGCAGAGTAATACGACACATTCGGCGTCGTCGGGGTGAGGTCTGCAAGCTGGTCGGCCAGTTCGTCAAGAATCGGATCGACCTGCGACGAGTGCGACGCGACGTCCACCGCCACCTCGCGGGCCATGACCTCACGGCCCTCCCATTCGGCTACCAGGTCGCGCACCGCTTGGGTCGCTCCGCCCACCACCGTGGAGTTCGGTGACGCGATCACCGACACTTCGACGTCGCTCACTCCGCGGGCGGCCAGCTCCTGCCGCACCTGCTGGGCCGGCAGCTCCACCGAAGCCATCGCTCCCGCACCCGCGATTCGCGACATCAACTTCGAACGCCGGCAGACCACCTTGACACCGTCCTGCAGCGAGAGCGCCCCGGCGACGACGGCGGCCGAGATCTCGCCAAGGGAATGCCCGATCACGGCGCCGGGCTGTACGCCGTAGGCGCGCATGGCGGTGGCCAGGGCGACCTGGAAAATGAAAAGCGTCGGTTGCACCCGGTCGATGTCAGTGACGACTTCGGGGGCCGACATCGCCTCGCGCACTGAGAATCCGGACTCCCGTGCGATCAGCGGCTCGGCGTGGGTGACGGTCGCCGCGAACACCGCATCGTTGGCCAGCAGGTCGGCGCCCATGCCCGCCCACTGCGATCCCTGGCCCGAGAAGACCCAGACCGGGCCGCGGTCGCCGTGACCCGACACCGGAGCGTAGGGGGTTTCTGCGCCGGCGATTTCACGCAACCCCGCGGCCAGCCCCTCGGCGTCGCCCGCAATGACGGCGGTGCGGACGGTCCGGTGTGCGCGCCGTCGCGCCAAGGTGTACGCCAGGTCCGAGATAGCCAACCCGTCTTTGTGATCGTCCAGCCATTCGGCCAATCGTTGCGCCGTCTGGCGCAGCGCCCCCCCGGAGGTCGCCGATAGCGGAAACAGCAACGGCCCGTGCGCCACTGGGGCTTCCGGGTCGGTTCGGGCGTCGGGCGCCTGCTCGAGCACGGCGTGCACGTTGGTCCCCGACATGCCGAACGATGTCACCGCCGCCCGTCGCGGCCCCTTGCCTTTGTACGGCCAGGGTATGACTTCCCGCGGCACGAACAAGCCGGTTTCGATTTGCTGTAGCGCCTCGGGCAACTGGGTGAAGTGCGCCATCGGCGGCACCACGCCGTGCTGCAGGCCGAGGACCGCTTTGATCAGACCGACAGCGCCGGCCGCGGCTTCGGTGTGCCCTAGGTTGCTTTTGGCCGATCCGACCGCGACGCGATTGCCGTCGGCACCGTACACCTCGGTCAGACTTATGAATTCGAGCGGATCGCCCACCGGGGTGCCGGTGCCGTGCGCCTCGATCACACCCACGGTGGCCGGCTCCACCCCGGCCACTTCCAACGCCGCCCGGTACACCGCGGCCTGGGCATCCGAGGACGGCGACGTGATGGTCTCGGAACGGCCGTCCTGATTCGCCGCGGTGCCGCGGACGACGGCCAGAATTCGGTCACCGTCACGGAGCGCATCGGGCAAGCGCTTGAGCAGGACCACCGCACAACCGTCCGATCGGACGAACCCGTCGGCGGCAATGTCGAAACTGTGACAGCGGCCGGTCGGCGAGAGCATGCCCTGCGCCGACGCCGAGGCAGAGACCCGCGGGTCCAACACCAGCATCGCGCCTCCGGCCAACGCAAGATCGCTTTCACCCGTGTCCAGGCTCAGACACGCCATGTGCACGGCGAGCAGGCTCGACGAACACGATGTGTCGACCGTCAGCGCCGGACCCAGCAGTCCCAGCCCATAGGCGATCCGGCCGGACGCCATGCTGAAGGGAGTGCAGGTATAGCCGTAGGCATCCTCCAGCGAACCGGCGTCGCCGGTAATCAGCGTGTAGTCCTGTTGGCACAACCCCACGAAAACACCGGTGCGAGAACCACTTAACGAGGCCGGAACGATGCCCGCGTGCTCGATCGCTTCCCACGACGTCTCCAGTAGCAATCGATGCTGCGGATCGATGGCGGTCGCCTCGCGCTCGCCGAAGCCGAAGAACGATGCGTCAAAGCCGCCGATGTCGTCGATGAAGCCACCCCACCGCGACACCGACCGACCGTGCACCCCACGCTCGGGGTCGTAGTGCTCGTCGACGTCCCACCGATCGGCGGGAATCTCCGTCACCAAGTCGTCGCCGCGAAGTAAGGCGCGCCAGAACGCGTTGGGCGAATCTACCCCGCCGGGAAGCCGGCACCCCATCCCGATGATCGCCACAGGGCTGACACGACTTTGCATGGCTTCCAACCTCGCCTCAACTCAACCGGGACTGCTCGCCGGCCGTACCGAACTCTTGAAATTGGAGAGGCTCATCCCACCGCGTCACTCTGACAACCTCGGCCCAATCACGAGGCATCGACGCAGAAACCACACCAGGAAAACTCAGCTTAGACCGCCGCAGCGGCAACGGCTGTCGAAAAGATCAATTTCCCTTCCTAGCCCGAAGGCGTATGTGCCCAGTTGCTAATTCGATGTTGTTGCATACCAATTCATTTCAGAAACGTCAACTCGGCATGGCCGCTACCAGCAGGTAATTTCGCATTGAAGTTTGCGCTCCAACGGATGCGTTTGCCACACGCGTGCCGCCTGACCCGTGATCAGCTGTTTTCTCACCGCCGATATATTGCCGCGCCCGACGGATGACGAAGAGCTTCACCAGATTTACTGAGAAGAGCGTCGCCAGAGTGCCAGGTCTTCGGTACTGTTCCACACGCGTCGAATCATTGGTAGTTGACACCACGGGAGGACGGAAGATGCGGCTAGCGCCTCGTCCCTTTGATCCGTTGGGCGACACCATGAAACGACGCCCAGGTGCCGGCGGATGGCCCAACCCCGCCAGCGACTCCTGGTGGTGCTGCTGCCGGTCAACAACTCCTTACCCATAACCGGTGGCAGACGGGCAGCTTTCCCTCAAGCCCCCACCGCCCGCGGGAAAGCTGCCCGTACACCACTTTTGAGCAGCTGCGGCACGGTTCGCTCGGCAAGCGAACTGAAGTGATTGTGCCGCAGATGAAAACCCTTCTTAGGGGAGAGGATTCCCGCCTCCAGCCCATCGCCCGCGCTAGAAGGCGAGCGCCCGCCGCAACACCGCGACCGCCTCGGCGCCTTCGCGCTGTGAGATCGCCGCGTCCGGGATGAGGGCCGAACCATGAAAGGTCCCGGGAAACAAATGCAATTCGACGGTCACCCCGGCGGCCAGCAAGGCCTGGGCGTAGGCGATGCCCTCATCCCGCAGCGGGTCGAACTGCATCACCGAGATGTAAGCGGGCGGCAATCCCGCCAGATCGGTCGCGCGCGCCGGAGCGGCATAGCTGGATACGTCATCGGAGCCGGCGCGGCCCGCGCCGAGGTAACAGTCCCAACTGGCCACGGCCTTCGGGCGATTCCACAGCGGGGTGTCGGTGAAGGCGGTCATGCTCGCGGTGGCGAGCCGGTCATCGAGTTCGGGCACCCCGAGGAACTGAAACGCGATGCGCGGGCCCTTGCGATCGCGGGCCAGCAGCGCCAAACCGGCACACAAGCCGCCGCCGGCGCTGACGCCGTGGATCGCGATGCGGTGCGGATCCACCCCGAGCTGTTCGGCATGCTCCGCCATCCAGACGAGTCCGGCGTAGACGTCCTCGAGCGGCCCGGGAAACGGCGTCTCCGGGGCGAGCCGGTAGTCGACGGCAACGACCACGACACCGAGCGCGCGCGCCAGCCCGACGTTCCCGGCGTGCTCGGTCTCCAGGTCGCCGGCGATGAATCCGCCGCCATGCATGCTGTAGACGGCCGGGGATAAGGCGATCCTCGCAGTCCACGCCGGTCAGGTCCGGGGCCGGCAACTGGGCGATCATCGCCGATAGGGACGACCGCATCGCCGCGGGATCGGCACCGTCGAGTTCGGGCAGCATGGACACCACCGCGGCGAGCTCGGGATCGAACGCGTACGTCATCGTGGCCTCCTAGCCCCCGGGATACCGCTATTAACGATGATAGTATGTTGTTAACAAACGTTAGAAGCGGGATTGGTGATGGCGCCCAACGACCTCGGACAAATGATCGTCGAGCACTACGCGGTGAGTGGCACGGACTTGGCGGAGGCATTGCAGAGCCTGCCGTCGATCCGGCCCGATGCGTCGGCGCTGTCGGAGGCGGACGCGGCGCTGTTCGACGAATCGGACTTCGCCGAGGATGACCGCGCGTATGCGCGTGTCACGGTGGAGACGCTCGGCCGCGTCGCGCGTCTCATCAACACCGCGTATTCGGGTGGCCAGGTGGCCGAGCTGCTCGGCGTCAACGAATCTCG
Organism: Mycobacterium terramassiliense; assembly: GCF_900157385.1. Classification (GTDB taxonomy): domain Bacteria; phylum Actinomycetota; class Actinomycetes; order Mycobacteriales; family Mycobacteriaceae; genus Mycobacterium; species Mycobacterium terramassiliense. The sequence goes on along the minus strand of NZ_LT717701.1, from coordinate 991,614 downwards.
GGTGCGTCAGCGCCGCGCCGACCGCACGTTGTGGGCGATACAGGATCGCGGCGGCTGGGTCTTTCCCGCTTTGCAATTCGAAGACGAGGCCGGGCGGCGCGGTCAGATCCGCGGGCTTGACCAGGTATTGCCGGCGCTGCCGGACGACCTGCACCCCGTGTCGGTTGCCGGATTTCTCACCGCACCGCAGGCCGATCTGCGCGTCGATGGTCGATCGGTGTCGCCACTGGACTGGTTGCGCAGCGGCGGCGACATTCGGCTGGTGCTCAGCGTTGCCGAGGTCGCCGACTGGGCCAGCAGGTGAGCGGCGACGAAACCCTGGGCGATCCGCCCTCGAAAGAGGAACTGCGGGCAATCGGCATCCGTGACGACGAACTGCGCGCAATACGGCGGTCGGAGAAATGGTGGCGCGTGCACCGCACCGCGGGCAAACATGTCTTGGCCTGGAACGAATTCCGGGCCTATGGGCCGTTGCTGAGATTCGACCCGCACCCCGAGCCCAAGGGCGACCATCCGGGCCACGGCGTGTGGTACGGAGGCTCCGTGCCCGGCGCGGCGCTCGCCGAAGCGTTCCAGGAGCACCGCACCATCGACCGGGTTCGCGAAGCGCCGTACTTAACGTCATTGCGGTTTACCCGAGACCTGCGCCTGCTCGACGTCGCCGTCGACAGCGTCGGGGCGTGGCCGACCCGAGCCGGCGGCACGTTTGCCATGTCGACCGCACCCCATGCGATCACCCAACGATGGGCCCGCGTCATCGTTGCGGCGTTCCCGACCCTGGACGGGATGCGATACAACAGTCGATTCGCCGGCAACGCGTGCATCGCGTTGTTCCCCCCGGCCGCAACGGCAATGCCGCCACGGCCATACACCTCACACCCGTTGACGCACCCCGGTCTCGCAAAGCGCATCGCCGGCGTCGCCGACCGTCTTGGCTACTCGATGGTTTAAATCAGGCCCGTCAGTTCCGTCGACAGACCACTGACGCTGGTGTGGGTGACGGCATGTGCCACGTCGCGGGTCACCGCGATCGGGAAGTGCAGCGTCGCACCGGCGACCTCGTCGACGCCGGTTTGCACCGCATTCACGATGGTCGTCGGATCGCCGGTGCCCAGGGCCGCCCAACTGTTCCAGGCCGCGAATTGCGGCGCCGTGATCAGGTTGCGCACGTCGACGAACAGCTTGGTCGGCAGGGTCGGCGGCCCGACGGGTATGCCGTCCCAACTGGTCATCGTCCAGCCGCCCTGCGGGCTGCCCTGCACCACGACCACGCCGGTGTTGGGCAGCGGGTGGGTGAGCATCAGCAAGGGATTCGGGTTGTTGACGTTCATCAGCGTCCCGACCTCGATCGCGAATTCGCTGGAGAACGCGACGTCCGTGATTCGGCCGGTGGCAGGGTTCACTACGGGGTTCGTCATGGCGGTGCCGTACATCGTCTGCATTGCGTTGGTGAAGCCCTGGTCGAAAACGATCCCGTTGATGTGGGCGGTGCCGGGGGCGAGCATCGGCACGATCGGGAATCCGAGCGTCCACGCGACCGGGGCCACCAGATACATCAGGCCCTGGGGGCTGATGTCCGGGGCGCCGTCGAAAATGCCGGCGCTGATCTCGTTGAGCCCGGGCAATATCGGCGCGTTGGTCATGCCGGCGAAGAAGGCGGTCTGCTGCACCCTGGTCAGCTGCGACTCGAAAACCCCCGCGAAGTTGCCTTGGCCACCGAGCACGGCGCCGATGGCCGTCGCCTGTTGCTGGCCCAGCGCGGTGAGTGGCAGGCCGGGCACGGCCGTGTCGATCAGGTTGGCCGCGTTGCCGATTGACTGCCCGTGCCGCACGAAGTCGATGACGATCGACTGCTGGTTGCCGCCGGTGCCGCCGATGGCCGCGGTGATGATCGGGGCGAGCGCCTGACCGAGCGGGCTGTTGTCAAAGGCCTCGACGATGGCGTTGATCGGGCCGGCCAGGGGGGCGGCGGTGGCCGCGCCCAGCGGCCCCCGCATCGACGTGGCGATGCCGGCCTCCGTGGCCGCGTACGACGCCGCCGCCGCGCTCAGCGTGCGCGCGAACTGCTCGGAATACGTCGCCGCCCGCGCCGCCGCAGCCTGATACTGCTGGGCGTGGGCGCCGAACAGAGCCGCGACAGCCGCCGACACCTCATCGGCCCCCGCCGCGGCCAGTTCGGTCGTCGGGATAGCCGCTGCCAGATTGCCGGCGCTCAGCGCCGAACCGATCTGCGCGACGTCCGCCGCGGCCGTCTCCATGGCGTCGGCCCCCACGACCACAAACGACATCGCCCACCCCCGTCGCTCCTGCGTACTCGCCATGATGAAGCTCGGCGCCAGAAAAAATACGCGTATCGACAGATTCGAAATCGAGCATCGCGGTTTGCACTTCCGCGCCCGTCGACTCAGCCCGTAATCACTTCTTCCACGGCTGCGGATTGTGCACGATGTTGTTGTAGTACGTCGCGATGTCGTCGTCGACCCGCGTGACGGTGTCGTTGCCCAGCGTCCGGCTGAGCGCGCTCGACAGATCGCTGTCGTAGCTTTCGACGGGATTGGCGTCGCGCCATGCCTGGGGCATTTCGGCGTAGGTGGCGATCCGCATGGGGCCTTGGGGCTGCTGTGGGTCGACGGGCCGGTAGAACTCCGGTCCGAGGCCGTCCAGGGGTTGGCCGGACGCCAGGAATCCGTCGAGCACGAGCCGCGGCGGTGCGGTGTGCGGCAGGTCCGGGATCGACGGCGTGGTGGGCTGGGGGCCGACGATGTCTTGCTCCATGGCCGCGCCGATGAGACCCGCTCCGTCGCCGACGATTCCGGCTCCCGGGACCGGAAGCGCGCCGACGCCGAAGCTGCCGCCCTTGGTGAGGACTTCGTAGGCCGACTTCTTCAGGTTGTATGCGGCCATCGCGTCGGAGTTCGAGGCGTTGAACGTGCCGACATCGACGAGGCCTTTCAACCGGGCCGCGTACTTGAGGCCTTCGTCGTGGTTGATCAGGTCGGGAACGTGGTTGCCCACGGCTTGGGCAAAGCGGCTGTCGGCCTGGATGATGTCGCGGTCGGCGGCGCCGTTGAAATAGTCCGACGCCGTCTTGTCGGTGCTCAACACCGAGAAAATGCCCTTGGCCACCGGCCAGGAATCGTTCTCCTGGTTCTCGGCGGAGTCGGGGGTGGAGAAGAATTGCGACAGGTCGTTGTGTTCGCCCGCGATGTTGGGGATGTACGGCGCCAGCCCGTGCGCGAACGACCGCACGAGCGCGGGATTGGCCCCGCCCAACGTGGTGGTGCCGAACCCGTCGGGCAGCTTGAGCAGGTCGCCGGCGTGCTGTCCCAGATAGGTCGCATAGGAATGCGCGGTGCGGCCCGCGATCTCTGCTTCCGCCCCGGTGGGGTTCTCCGTCCAGCCGAACAACGAGCCGACCGCCTTGCCGCCGTCGTCCCACCGATTGTGGGTGACGTCGGACAAGAACTGATCGCGACCGCCACCGGTGATCAAATCGGTCACGCGCAGGTGATCTCGGCCGGCGGCGCGGAACACGTCGTCAAGGACGCTGCGCTGATCGCCGTGCAGCAGGCTGTGGTCAAGCAGCTGCCCATGCGGGAGTTCCTCGTGGAGTTCGCGTGCACCCCAGTCGAGCATCGCTTTGTCCAGTTCCGTGCCGTGCTGCAGTGCCGGGTTTCCGTCGCCGGCGATCCGCGTGATCGACTCCATATCGTCGGCCGACCAGCGAGATGACTCGTTGCCGGTGAGCGTGTCCTGCACGCTCTGCGGCAGCTGAGAAAACCCGCCGCGCGTCGTGTCCGATCCCTGCTTGGCCCCCACTTTCAGCGCAGTCTTGGGGAAGGTGAGGCTCGGGTTGCTGATCAGCTGCAACGAGTCGCCGACCATGTTCTTCTCGACCCCGAGGCGTTGTTCGGCGGTTTGCAGCTGGGGGACGGTCATCCCGTGCTCTTGAGCCTGCAGCTGACTCAAAACCGCTGCCTGCTCTGCGCTTAACGGCGTCTTGCCGGCGAGCTGGTCGGCGGTGATGGTGCCCAGCACCCCGTTGACCCGGGCGGCGGCGCCCTTGTCGCCCCCGAGCGCATTGTGCACGTCTCGTTCGGCCGTGTCGGGCGTCTCGGCCTCATGGCCGTCGGCGCCCCACACCCGGGCGGGGTCATATCCATCGGTGGCCAGGTTCGACTGCCCGCTGTGCAGAATCTGCGAATAGGTGCCGCGGATCGAATGCAGCTTGTCCACCGCCCTTTTGGTGACATCTACCGCGCCGGCCTCACAAGAATCGATGAATTCATCAAGCGCCCGCAAATCCGCGTTCGTTTTCACATGTTGTTTCATATCCACGGCTTGGGCAATTAAGTCGTCGAGCTCGTGCAACGAGGTTTCCAGCGCGGAGATCGTTGCGTTGCCGCCCTTTTGCGCCTCGGCCAAGGCCGCCGCGACCTCTTCGAGATGAGCCCCGATCTTGGGCAACTGCTCGGACTGCGCCCCCAGCGCCTGCGCGGTGCGCTGCACCTCAGCGGAGTCGTTGATCGCATTGTCGCCGTTTTCGTGAGTCCAGGCCGCCTCGAAGCGGCGGCGCGCCTGCTCGAACGTCGCGTCGGCCTCGGCGGTGGATCTGCCCGCGCCGTGAAAAGCGCCGGCCAGGGCGGAGATCTGCGCCGGACGACCTGCTTGCAGGCTTTGATTGATCGCCCAGGGATCACCGCCGGCGGCCGCGATCAGCCCCGGAATGCTGATGTATTGGAGCTGCATACCACCCCCGTCCGAACTCGAGATCAGACTACTGCCGCAGAGTCGCGGGTCAATTCAGCGCATTATTACCGCGAAAGCGCGACTATCGACATGTTTCTTGAGCGGATGCGTCGCTGGTTGCACTTTGGCGGCAATGGCTTATTCGCGGCCGACAGATACTCAGCTGAGGCATCAAACGCGGAATCACCCCGCCAATGTACCGACGTTTTCGTCCTATAGCGTGTCGGGTTATGTCGACCTCGGAGCAGCCGCGCCGTTGGGGCAAGACTTCCGCTACACAGCAGCGGATCCTTGATGCGGCGACGGACGTATTTGCAGCCAGGGGGTTCACGGTGGCGACGATGGCGGATTTGGTGGCCGCATCGGGCGCCAGCATCGGCAGCATTTACCACCATTTCGGTGGTAAAACCGAATTGTTTTTGGCGATGTTCGAGCAAATGGCCAATGCCGTTGACCGTCGTATCGAGAAGACGATGCGGGAGGCCGGAGACGGGGCCGACCCGCGGCGCATCTTCGAATTGCACGTGCGGGCCTACCTCGCGGCCATGTGGGAAAACCGGCGCCTGGCCAGGGTCCTGACGTCCGAAGACACGCCACCGGGGTTCGAGGCCGCCCGTCGCGGCCGAATGCAAGCCGCCTTTCGGCACTGGATGGCGGTGCTGGAGCTGGATAGATCGGTGCGCGGGCAGCTGCTGAGGCGTGTCCTGGTGGCGACCATAGCGGAGTCGTCGCTGATGGTTGCGGAGTGTGAGGATCCCGACGACGTCCCGGCCATCACCGACGCGGCGGTGGAGTGGATCGACCGGATTATCGGGTGAAGTCCCTGCTGTCGCCTTCCCGAGTTGGGACGGTCTGCCAGCTCAGCGGGGAGGGGTCCTTCAGCTCATCGTCGAAATGCCACCGCGGTCCCTCAACGATCATCACCAGCAATAGCCCCCCGGGGATCGTGACCATGATGGCCGAGGGCCCCCGTGCAAATGGCAGATAAATGCCGGTGGCCACGACCGTGGGTATCGTCGTCGCGCGCGTGAATTCCTTCGCTCATTGCCCGTCTTCGCCGGCGCTACGCTCGAATTCGATACCAGCGCTCTCCCTGATGAGCCGGTGGAGCTGTTTAAACAGTGGCTTCGTGAGGCGGTCGATGAAGGCGTTCCCGAGCCGCATGCGATGACGTTGTCGACCAGCGACGAAACTGGACCCGCACATTGCTCTGGCCCTGAGCCTCAGTCGTCGACGAACATCGGCCACGCGGGCCGCCTGTCACGACACGGCGCAGGCGACAGTCTCGGCGACAAAATCAGCTGCCTTCAAACTGACCCACCAACCAGTGAAAACGGCTCGAGGGCGTCAGTACAGCGGGACCCAGACGCCGAAGAACCAGTAACCCCAACCACCGTACTGCCAGTTGAACACTGGGAAGACGGTGAAGGTGTTGTACTCGAACGGGCCGAAATCGGACCGAGCGTAGGCGACGTCGCGCGGCGGCCCCGCGGGAACGAACGTCCAGTTCAGCATCGTGGGCCGGGGCGCGCCTCACGCCCCGACGGCGGGGTGGTTTGTCCCCTCGCCGGTGCCGTGGTTTGCGCGCTCGGCGGGGTCGTTTGTCCGCCGGGCTGCGTGGTTGCCGTCGTCGGCGGCTCGCTGCCGCGCGTCCACGACGGGTGGGTGCTTTCGGTGGCCGGCGCCTGGGTGGTGGCCGGCGGCTGCGTGCTCTGGGTCGCCGGCGGCTGCGTGCTCTGGGTCGACGGCGGCTCGGTGCTCTGCGTGGCCGGCGGCTGGCTTTGGGTGGCCGGCGGCGCGGTGCTATGCGTGGCCGGCGGCTGGCTTTGCGTGCTCGGCGCCTGCGTCTGCGGCGGGGTCTGCGGGGCCGGCGTCGCGCCGCCGCCACCGCCGCCGCCGTGGCAGTTCGGGCATGGCGGCGGCGGATCCAACGGCGCAGAGCTGGCGAATCCCGGATTCAGCGCGGAGATCCCGAGCCCGGCAACCAGAGCGGCAGCGCCGGCAATACGTTTCATCGACATGGAATGCGTCCCCTCTTGGGTGTCATCGCCTGCGCTACGGGCAGGTCACGTCCAGCTCAAATGGCTTGGTCACTGTCGTCGGCTGCTGCGGGTTGCTCATATCGGTACCCGTCGCCGTGCCCTTGATCGCGTAGGACTTGCCGTTGACCGCGGCCCCCGCGTTGCTGGCCTGGTTCGGGGCGGCGTCGGAAAAACCTAACGCGATGCCGTTGACGCTGCCCAGCCCGACCGAATGAACGATGGGCGGATTGTCGGTGCTGAGCACGGCGCCGATGCCGGCAGTCGCGTCACCGATTCCGATGGTGACGACGCCGTTGGCCGTGTTGCACGTGACCTGGCCGCTGACGTTCTGATTCTGGCCATCGACGGTGAGCTGGGGGCCGGACGCCGCCGGCGCCCCCGAGCTCGATGATGCGCCAGTGCTGGACTTGTTGCTCGAACAGCCGGCACACGCCGCGACCGCCAAGGCCACACCCGCAATGCCCACCACGATCCCACGCTTCACTACTGCTCCCCTTCGTGTCGCTGGTTCGCTACCTTTCCCCCGTTCTTACCATTTGCAAACGTTTGTTCTCACGCGCCCGGTGGGTCAGGGCAGGACGCGCAGCCCCCACCTGCCGCGCAGGGGGTCCACCAGCGCGAAGTACGTCGTGTAATCGTCGCCGTCGGGGGATGACATCAGCAGGCCGACCGCGCTGACGGTGCCGTCGGGGTTTTTCACGAAGCCGGGACTGCCGCTGTCGCCGTTGAGGCTGTACACGCTGGCCTCGACGACGTCGTTCTGCACGTCTTTGACGGTCCCACACGTCTCCCCGGTGACCGCGCCGATCTTGCAGAACGGCATGCCGACGTGAATCTCCGTCGCACTCAACACATCCCGGACCAGATACTTGCCGCCGACGTGGCCGTCGGGCGCGCCAACGCTCGGGTCAAGACGGATGATCGCGGCGTCCCTCGTGTCGCCCTCTTGCTCGCTGGCCGTGATCCTTCCGAGCGGCACGTCACCCCTGTAGCTCCATACCGAATCGTCGTGGCGGTCGCAGTGCCCGCTGGTCATCAGGTAATAGCTGCCGTCGTTGCCTTGAGCCGCGAAGCCCGCTGTGCACGAGCTGTTTTCATCCTCGACCTTCATGCCCGGCGCCACCCCGGGATCGGCCAGCACGGGGTGCGCCAGCGCCGTCGCGGCAATAACCACGGCAGCAATCGCCCCCAACCCTCGCAACCGACGCAACCTCACGCAGCCTCTCTTCTCGCGTAGGGCAGCATGGTAACAGCGCAACCCAATTCTGGTCAGGTCGAAGTCATCTGCCGCCCGCCCGCCCGGCTCGGAGCGGAGGTTGCGTGTTTGCTATCGGCGGCGAGTATCTCACTGAGGACCGCGAAGCTAATTAGCGAAAACTGCTCGGGCAGTATGCGAAACGGGCGTCAGCCGGCGTCGACGTGCGGGGCCAGGAAACTTAGGACGGCCTCGGCGAAGATGTCGTTGCGGTCGCCGGCGACCATGTGCCCCGCGCCGCGCACATCGGTGAACTCGACCTGCGGGAAGCGCGCGAGGAACTCGTCGGCGCGCTCTTGGCTGACCAGGTCGCTCACCTGGCCCCGAATCAGCAGCATCGGCACGCCATTGCGCAGTATCGCGTCGACGGCCGCGTGCATGCGATCGGCGTCGGTGACCTCGAACGGGGGGTGTGGCGCCGTGCCGCTGATGAACTGCGGATCCCAGTGCCAGTACCAGCGATCGCCGCGGCGGCGCAGGTTGGTGGTCAGACCGTCGAGGTCGGTGGGGCGGGGACGGTGCGGGTTGTATTCGGCGATCGCGTCCGCCACCTCTTCCAGCGAGCCGAACCCGGACTCCACCCGGTCGGACATGAAGTTATGGATGCGGGTCGCCCCGGACTGCTCCATGTTGGGCACGATGTCGACCAGGACGACAGCGCTGGCGGTGCCCGGCGAGAGCTCGCCTTCCAGGAGCATCGAGGTGAAGCCACCTAGGGACGCCCCGACCAACACCGGCTGCGGCGGCAACGTGCGCAGCACCTCTTGGACATCGGCGGCGAAGCTGACCACGCGATAGTCGCCCTCGCTCGACCAGTCGGATTCCCCGTGGCCACGCAAGTCGATCGTGACGGCCTGCCACCCGCGCTTGGCCACGGCCGCCGCCGCCTTGGCCCACGAGCGGCGGGTCTGCCCGCCGCCGTGCAGAAACACCACGGCGCGAGCTCGGGGATCGCCCAGGCGGTCGGCCACGATGCGAACACCGCCGGTCCCGCGGGTCGAAAACGTTTCGGGTGCGCTCGTCACCAGGAGATAGTAAGACGATCTCGCGATGTCCCCGCGCTTCCATGGGAATTAGTCGGCTCCGAAGAGTTTGGCGATCCGCCGGAAGAACCTCTGGATCAGGTCGGGGTCATCGCCGCGCGCGCCGGTGAGGGCTCTGATGAGCATTCCGCGCAGCTGGCGGCGGTCGCGTCGGTTAACCAGCTGCGTACCGCGGTCAAGTTGGAGCCGCGCCCCGAAACCCGATCCTCGGCCTGAGCCGGAGCGGTCGATCACCAAGACTTCCGATGAGCAGGGTACGTGTTGGCGGATCAGGCTTCCGCACCCCGAGGCGGCGAAATTCGACGCGGCGCTGGCCTCGCATCGCGACGCGCTGATCACCGAGTGGAAACACGACCGCGGCACGGGTGCGGCCGCCTCCGAGAGCACACCGCAGCTCCCGGGCACGCTTGAGGCGTTTCTGCGCCTGGTCGAGGCCGGCTGGGATGCCGGGGCGGCGCGGCGCCCGCACGGGCAGCACACCACGGTGGTGGTGCACCTCGACGTGGCCCAGCGCGTGGCGGCGCTGCATCTGGGTCCGCTGCTCACCGACGCCGAACGCCAATACCTGAGCTGTGATGCCACCTGTGAAGTCTGGTTCGAACGCGACGGCCACCAACACCACCCAACAATTAAGTTGGCTAGTGTTGGGGCATAAAGCATTTCGTGTGCGCCACCCGCTGTTATCGGATCCTGGAAAAGCACGCCCGACAACATCAAGATCCCCACTGAGACGTGCGCACTGCTTTCAGCCAAGTCGGGTCGTGTGGGCACGACCTTCGAAGCGGTTCCTTTCGCAACGATTGCTAGCCGCCGAACGCGATTCAAACGCGCGTTCGCGCTATTGGGGACGGATCGCGACGCGCTCCCTGATCTGTTCTCGAACTTGGCTGTAGACGTCGACATTGATAGCCGGGGCGACCCACAGCGACACAGCTACCGCGTAATCAACCCTGCGCCCCGACAACCCACCGGCCTGCTCGTAACACTTCACGCGGACACTCATATCCGATCCCTGCCCGGAGGCGAATGCCTTTTCCATCTCCCAGAGCTGATGCTGTACGGTCGCAGCCCCGCGAGTAGTCACTGCCGCTGGATGACCAGACGGAGCACCAAGTCTCGGAGTCGCCCCAGCGGGGCAAACAAAAGATAGCGCCGCGCAACGATATTGGCGATAACGCCAGTTGACCGGCGAAAGCCAGGCAAGGGTCGCCTCGATACGTTTGGCCTCACGGACGTTGAGTCCGTCCGGCAACGGAAACAACAATTCCTGCTCTTCGGCCGCTCCAATCGATCCAAGGAACAGAACCACGGCTTCGTTGCGAGCGCAGCCATCCGCGTAATCCCTTGTGGCCACACCGTTGCCGACCGCGACCTCAGGCGACAGCGGTGCGTAGGCTAAGTCGCTCGGCCATTCAGTACCGTGAACCAGTAATGCCTTTAGCGCAGCGGCTCGCTGCCGGCGAGTTATCGGAGTGCCCGCGGCGATCTCATCGACAAGATCGTGAAGCCGCGTGGCCTGCCGCGAGATGAGGCCGGCAGCGAAACTGGTCCCCGCCACGTGTGTTTCGTTGGCTTGCGGCGGTGTGGCGACCTTGAGACCAGGCCCGAGGGCAGTCTGACCGCGAAAAGCTATGACGTCCTGCGGAGTTGCGACTTGTCCGTAGAACGCTCGGCCACCAGGCGCTACCAGGTCTGGCTTGATGCTACGGCGGTATCCGCTTCCCGTCGGCGTCACGGGGCTGATACTCGGATGCCCGTCGGTGGGATCGACAACATAGCCCTTGGCAACCGCCGAAGAACGATCGTCGTGGATAGCACCGACGGTCACTGCATTGACAGACTCCGCTGGCGCCAAGATTCTGCGTTCGTTTTGTCGTCGATCGATCGCATCCAGGAGAACCTGGCGTCGCTCTGCACCCGTTGCGCCTACGAGTTCGGCCGATGTTGACGGGAACAACCTGTCGGCTGCCAGGTGAATGGGACCACTTCAGAGCTGGTTTTGCCATGAGCATGGGACCACCTGTTTGCCATTGATGGGACCACTCGACTGGCTGGTTTGCCAGTTATGGGACCACCCGGCGTGGTGTCGGGTTCTTCCGGTAGTTGGGCCGCTGTATTGGCCTGATGAGCTACCGGGAGGTGTCGGTGATCGAGATCGTGGAGATGCTGCGGCTGTGGCTGCAGGGGTTGGGGTTGCGGGAGGTGGCCCGGCTGTCGGGCACCGACCGCAAAACGGTGCGACGCTACGTCGACCGAGCCCGTGCTAGTGGGCTGGACCGCGATGGTGGAGACGGTCAGCTCACTGATGAGTTGATCGCGGCGGTGATTGCCGGAGTGCGTCCGCACCGGCCCAGCGGCAAGAGCCTGGCGTGGGAGACGATCGCTGCAGAGCATGAGCAGATCAAGGCCTGGCTCAAAGACGGATTGACGCTGACCAAGATCCACACGCTGCTTGGGCGCCGCGGTGTGGTGGTGTCCTATCGGACGCTGAATCGTTACGCCACAACCGAATTGGATTTCGGACGCCGTCAAGCCACGGTGCCGGTGGCCGACTGCGAACCGGGTGCGGAGGTGCAGGTCGACTTCGGCCGCCTCGGGATGCTCACCGACGCCAGCGATGGTCGGCGCCGAGTCGTGCAGGGGTTGATCTTTACCGCGGTGTATTCGCGGCACATGTTCGTCTGGCCCACCTACCGCCAGACCCTGAACGATGTGATCGCCGGGTTCGATGCGGCGTGGGCGTTCTTCGGCGGGGTGTTCGCGGTGGTGATCCCTGACAACATGAAAGCCATCGTCACCACCGCGCATGCGACCGAGCCTCGGCTCAACGATGCGTTCCGCGAGTATGCGCAGGCTCGTGGGTTTGCGGTCGACCCGGCGCGGGTGCGCAGCCCGAAAGATAAGCCACGGGTGGAACGCATGGTGCAGTATGTGCGATCGAATTTCTTTGCCGGAGAAGATTTCCGGGATCTCAATGACTGTCGCAGCCGCGCCGAACATTGGTGCGCTCAGACCGCCGGTATGCGCATTCACGGCACCACCCGCCTGCGGCCGGCCGAGGTGTTCATCGGCGATGAGCTGCCCGCACTAGGGCCCGTATCCGACACCGCCTTCGACGTTCCGATCTGGACGCGCCCGAAAGTGGCCCCGGACCGCCACGTCCAGGTCGCCAAAGCCCTCTACAGCGTGCCCGGAGAGCTGGTCGGCAAGCGCATCGAGGCCCGTGCTGATGCACACTCGGTCAAGCTCTATTGGCGTGGTGAGCTGATCAAGGTGCATCCGGTCGTGGCCCCGGGTCGCCGCCATACTGATCCGGCCGATCTTCCCTCTGAGGTGTCGGTCTATGCGATGCGTGATCTGAATGCCCTGCAGCGCAAGGCAGCCGCCCACGGCACCCATGTCGGCACCTACGCGGCAGCGGTGCTCGAGCATCCGCTGCCGTGGACCAAGATGCGTCAGGTCTACCGGCTGCTGGGGCTGGTGCGCCGCCACGGCGCCGAGGAGGTCGACGACGCGTGCCGGCGTGCCCTGGACGCCGAGGTGATCGACGTCGGGCTGATCGAGCGGATCTTGACCCGCGGCGGCGGTGAACAACTGCCCCTGCTACCGAAACCGCCCGGGGCAGCGTCGCGGTTTGTCCGAGAAAGCTCTGATTTCGCGGTGCGGAGGCCTTCATGAGCCCACAGCGCCCCGACGCCACGCCGGCGGTCAAGCCAATCGAGGTGTCCGGCGAGCTCAAAGCGTTGATGCGCCGCCTCAAACTCGGCCAGCTGCTCGACACGCTGCCCGAACGGCTGGCGCTGGCCCGTACCAACCGGCTACCACACCACGACTTCCTGGAACTGTTGTTCGCAGATGAGGTCACCCGCCGCGACCGCGAATCCGCGACCCGGCGCGCCAAGGCCGCCCATCTCGATCCGGCCATGCAGCTACAGGCCTGGGATGACTCCGCCGCCGTGGCTTTCGATCAACAACTATGGGCCGAGCTGACCTCACTGCGGTTCCTCGCCGACGCCTACAACGTGCTCGTCATGGGACCGGTAGGAGTGGGAAAGACGTTCTTGGCCAACGCATTAGGTCACATCGCGGTACGCCGGCATCACAGCGTGCACACCGAACGGGCCGACAAAATGTTCAAACGCCTTCGCGGGGCACGCCTGGACGGCAGCTACGAAGACGAGATGCGCAAACTGCACCGCGTCGAACTGCTGATAATCGATGACCTCGCGCTGCACCGCCTGGAGGCCACCGAGACGACCGACTTCTACGAGATCATCGTCGAACGCCACCGCGCCGCATCGACCGTCATCACCAGCAACCGCGAACCACCCGAGATCCTGACCATGATGGCCGACCCGCTGCTGGCCCAATCCGCGATGGACCGACTGCAATCAGCGGCCTACGAACTCGTCGTCGAAGGCGAGTCCTACCGGCAACGCCAGAAGCCAGGAAACCGAAAGCCGGCCTCTCCGACTGCGTCGGATTGACCGGCAACCACCCCTTCCGCCACTATCAACACACGGCCTACAACCGGAACAACCCGGTCCCATGCTCATGGCAAACCAGAGGTCCCATCACCCTGGCAGGCGACAACAACCTCAGCGTCCCATGGTTTCCGGCCGAAATCACGATGAGAACGCCATACTCATAACTCAGCCAATCGATGATGCGCGCCCAGGACGACACGACGGTGTCGAATGGTGAGGCAGGATCGCCCACCGAGATGTTGACAATGGCGACGCTCGGGCCCGCTGCCGCCTGGTCTGGTGTGCCCTCGAATAGTTCGCGGAAGACGCGCCACATCAGATCCGGTGCCAATTCGTTGGGGGGAAGCTCCTCGGTCCGATCGCTCGTCTCCTCAGAGGGCACCAATACCGGACGAACCAAAACCGGCCGCGCGGCTGGTGGCTGGTTCGAACCACGATCTCCCCAAACAGCTACCGAGGCCGTCCAGGTCCCGTGACGTCGTTCGTCAACCGTCGCCGAACGAGCGAGATCGTCAGGGTCAGAAACGATTACGCGATCTCGCAGTAGAACATGGTTCGCCATGGGCACGCCATCAAACAGGCACAGTACTGGATCCCCACCGGGTAGCGGATCCTCGATGTCGCCGTGAATCTCTGTCGGAGGGCCCGCGATCGGAAGCGACTGCCCGGTAACCCGCAGGTACATCACGTTGGCGGAACGGACTACCTGAACACCGTCGAAATCGCCAGCCGCAAGCCAGCGAAGCAGTTTGGTCGGTACCTCGCACTTGAGCCCGTGATATCCGATCTGATCAATGATCCGCACCGTGGTGACGCGGCCTCCGGCTTGTTCGACCAGAGCAGTGACTTCGCGCTGGCTCTTGTCGCGCACCGAAGCGGTTCGGCGATACCAGAGTTCAATTTCGATCGAGTGCAGGCGATCGTCGATTCGCCCCTCGAAATAGTCGGCCCAATCTATCGTGCGGAGCCGGTCTTGCGGTCCCCAGGGGCGAATATCCCGAAGGTGTGCGAACAGGTTGCGCAGCGGCGAATAGCCGCGCGGCAGTTGCTGCGTGTCTTTCCAGGCGCGCCACAGCGACAGCAGATTGTCCAGCGCTGCCTGATTCACGCACAGCGCGTGCAGGCACGACGAAACGAAGGCATTCCTGGGCTTCTCGCTCATGAGGCGAACGCCGTCGGATGGCAGAACGGCATCCTCGACTTCAATTAGGATCTCGATGCCCAATCTCTCCGCGACGTTGCTGAGGTCGATCTGCTCATCAAGCGCCTCGAACACCAGGACCAGCTGTGGATCGGCGGCTTGGATCGATTCGGCGATAAGGATTTGATCACCGATGGCGGCCAGCGCTTCCTCGAACCGCGCATCGATGCGACGAGCCCGCGCGGCTGTATCGGTGAACTGAATTCGGCCACCTCCGCCACGTCGAGGTGCGATCGGACGAGGCGCAGCGATCCGTCCCAAGATCACCGGCCGGTTCGCGCCGACCTCACCGTCGGGCGGCATTAATCTGCGTCATCGCCATCGCCAGCGCGGGCGGCCCACTGCTTGAGCACCTGCTGGGTGACAGCCGCGCCATCGGGCTCGGGCCCACACAGGATCGAACGCCGCTGCACGTCGAGCGCGAATTCCTCGAGTTCGGCGAAGCTGACCCGAGCGAGCCGGTCCGCGACGGTCCGCGGGCTTAGTCCCAACTCGATTCCGGTCTTGGCCGACCAGCCCTGCAGCCATTCGATTTTCCCAGCCCTGGTGGGGTGCGGAAGCTCCAGCCGCAGCTGCATCCGGCGCCACACGGCCCTGTCAAGCAACTCCGCATGGTTGGTCGCAGCGATCACGACAACATGGCTCGGAAGACGGTCGACTTGCAGCAGCAACGAACTGACCACCCGCTTGATCTCGCCCGTCTCATGGGTGTCACCGCGTTCCTTGGCCACCACATCGAACTCGTCGAAAAACAAAACACATGGCCGAACGCGCACCGCGTCGAACAGCGCCTCCATCCGTGACGCCGTCTCGCCGAGAAAGCTTCCGATCAGACCCTCGTATCGAACGCTGAGCAGCGAGACCGCAAGCTCTGTAGCGATCGCCTCCGCCAGCGATGTTTTACCCCCGCCGGGGGGACCCACGAGCAGGATGCGATGACGCGGCTCGACACCATGGCTACGCAACAGATCGCGTCGATAATGCTCTTCAACAAGTTGCGCC
Source organism: Mycobacterium terramassiliense (assembly GCF_900157385.1). Taxonomy (GTDB): domain Bacteria; phylum Actinomycetota; class Actinomycetes; order Mycobacteriales; family Mycobacteriaceae; genus Mycobacterium; species Mycobacterium terramassiliense. Next base: position 975,835 of record NZ_LT717701.1, on the reverse strand, counting down.
ACGGACTGGCGCGCTTCCGCAGGCAAAACCAAATCCGCTATACGGCGCTCGGGCTCCTGCTCATGGAACAACCCACGGGTGGCCTCGTTGCGACTCAACGCCGTCACGCTGGTCGCATTGACGGACCTTTTTCGGCGAAGCGCCACGGTGAGCTGCGAGGCCAGCACGTTATGCTTCTTATTCTCTTCTTCTGCGATCAACGCCTCCGCGGCTCGACGAAAAGCCAAGTCGTCACCACCAGCGCCGGACTGAACGAGCGCCAAGAGGAGATCCGCACGGGCCATGGTCTCGTTCCCCTCATCCCACTAGGCACTCAACCGTGCAACACATGCTACCGAGCGCCCACCAAGCAGGGCGAAGCCGCGCCGACCTGCGCAGCGTAAACCCGGCACTGCCTTGGACGAAACGCCAACGTTGGCGGTTCCGCTGTTGCCGGTTGCCACTCGCCGCGTCGAGTTGGTCAGCGCGTGGACTGCAGGCTTACGACGACGCGGCCGCGACGGAGCACATCGATGGTTTCGCCGGCCGCTACGCGGTCCAGATATCTGCTGGCACCGGCGCGCAGTTGGCCGATACCGACACGGATCGGTTCAGGCGAAGCACTGTCGGGAGATGTCGCGCGAAAGCAATTCAAAATGCAGCTCACAATGAGCAGTCCGTGGTCGCGGGCCAAGGCTTGATCGCTGGATTGTGCGATTTGAAAGGACAATTCAGTCAAGACGCCGCGCATAGTTGCCGTGAGGATGGCCGACGCGTACTCATCCTGTCCGGCGGGTGCGAGCATGTCGACAAATGCTCGTACCAGGTCGGCGTAGCAATGCGCGACGCGTTCTCGCCAGCGTTCCCAGCCCATAGCCGCGGGGCCTTCCTTGAGCACAACGGTCTGGTATGCGGGTTGGGTGCATGCGTCTAAGAATGCAGCGACGCCGGCGCGTGCTTGTTCCCGCGGGTCTTGGTGCTGGTCGATGGCTTCGCTTATCTGGACGGACGCGTCGTGTTGGAGGCTTTCGAATACGGCAACAAATAGACCCAGCTTGCTACCGAACTGATGTTGCAGGACTCCACGGGTGACGCTCGCTTCGTAGCATATTTGTGTAATTGTGGCCTCGGAATAGGCTTGCTGGGAAAAGATTTCGCGTCCTGCTGCCAGGATGTCGCGTCGGGTGGCCTCTGCGATGCGGGCGCGGCGGGTGCTGCGTGTGGCCATACGTGCCTCTCTCCCTCGGGATCGCGTGATGATGAAGAAGTCAAGGGGAATAACCAACGGAGGTCACATATTGCATACATCCGACCGCGCACGCGGCTTCTCAGAGAACTCAAGAGCGCAGCCGAACGCGCGTAGGCACACCTCGGTGAGGTCTGCCCGCGAAATCTTCTGTAACTGAACCCATTTCACGCAGGCCGCACGAACGAACGCCAACCAACCCTCTACGGCGACCTCGGTGACATCGCGCAGACGTCCCTCCGCGACGAGTTCGTCGATCAGGCGTTGGCCGACCGCGTTCAGCTCTTCGGTGACGATCGGCTGGATTGACGGGTCATCCGACAATGCGCCGCGGTTGATCGCGATCGCTTCAAAGGGGTGATCGACAAAATATTGGATGTAGGCCTCAAGTCCGTTAGCAAGCTGTTCTGCGAGCGGTAACCGCGGATCAGGGCTGGCGCGTGTCAGCAACCGGTTACCAGCTCGCTTGAATATCGCTATGTAGAAGTCGCGCTTGTTCGGGTAGTAGCGATACAGCGTTCCCCTCGACACACCTGCGTGGAGAGCGACATCCTCCATCATCACATCTTCATATGACTTCTCCGCGAACAGCGCAGCTCCGGCATCAAGCAGCTGTTCGCGTCGATGCTGCGGCTCTAGCCGCTGTGGAGTCATGCCTTAACGGTTTTCAGGTCGGGGAAGGAGTCATCTAGGTCGCGGGCAATCGGAAGGCACAATGCACGGACGATTTCCGCCGCCCTCCAATAATCGCAACTGGCGTCGATCTGACGTGGGCTGCACGGTACCCGAAACAGGCTCGGAATCTGGTGCGGCTTGGAACAATTCAATAAAGCCGTTCCATGACTTCCGCGGCCAGCAACGTAACGATTCTGACTGCGGCGCTGATCACTGCCTATGCTGCGGCGAGCTGGCGAACACGCAGGACGGATAGCAAATTTCAACGCGAAATTACCCGCGAGTAGGGCTCCCGGCCCCGAAACACACTGCCGCACAACCAACTTCGATGGGTAAACAACGTGGACCGTCCGCGGCCCGCGGGGACGAAACGGCGTTTGCAGGATGGCATACGTTGGAAATAGTTTCAGTTTTAAATACCATGGAGTGCGACCAGGCCACTCGAAAACCATCCGGTTGCCTCCCGGTCCCGCGTGCCGCCGGCGCGCGATCGAGCTGACGCCCACTGACCACGGCACGGCCCCCATGACGCATCACCGAGGCCCGATACGAACGGCTGGCAGCTCAGACCCGCCTGAAGCCGCCAGGTGCCGCGGGATGGCATCGGTTCGGTGACAAGTTGGGCTCGCTATCCCCGACAGCACGCGCCGCAATTGTGGCCAAAAACGCTGGTAGGACCCGGGCCGGCCCGGTGAAATGCGCCCCGCTCCGCGCGGGTGAGCCTCGTTACATCCACCCGCTGAATTGGGGGGATCACAGCAAGCTCACGCATACTTGACGGCATGCTGCAAGCGACATCACCGCAAACCGCCGTTGCGGTGATGGGTGGTGCGCTGGTGAAAGCGCGAGGACTTTGATGGCACCCTCCGGCGGTGCCTATCATCGCCACCGCGCCGCCGCCCCGCCGTCGCGCCTTCGCAGGGGACTGGCGCGGGGCTTGATGGCGCTGGTGTCGGTGGGGGCCGTGCTGATGACCGGGGCCGGGTACTACGTGGCCCACGGCGCGCTCGGCGGCATCACGGTCTCCGACGCGCTGTCCCCGGAGGACCCGCGCTCCAGCGGGGACAACATGAACATCTTGCTCATCGGGCTCGACTCGCGCAAAGACCAGGACGGCAACGACCTGCCGTGGTCGATCCTCAAGCACTTGCACGCCGGCGATTCCGACGACGGCGGCTACAACACCAACACGCTGATCCTGGTGCACATCGGCGCCGACAACAAGGTCGTCGCCTTCTCCATTCCCCGCGACGACTGGGTGGCGTTCAGCGGGGTCCCCGGATACAACCACATCAAAATCAAAGAGGCGTACGGACTTACCAAGCAATACGTCGCCAACAAGCTCGCCAATCAGGGCACCTACAGCCAGAAGGAACTCGAGACGAAGGGCCGGGAGGCGGGCCGGGCGGCGACCCTGCGCGCGGTGCGCAGCCTCACCGGCGTTCCGATCGACTATTTCGCCGAGGTCAACTTGGCCGGTTTCTACGACTTGGCCCAATCGCTGGGCGGCGTGGACGTCTGCCTGAATCACGCTGTCTACGACTCGTATTCGGGCGCCGACTTCCCGGCCGGGCGGCAGAGACTGGATGCCTCCCAAGCGCTTTCGTTCGTTCGGCAGCGGCACGGCCTGGAAAACGGGGACCTGGACCGCACCCACCGGCAGCAGGCGTTCATCTCGTCGGTCATGCAGGAGCTGCAGGCCTCGGGCACCTTCACCAACATCGACAAGCTCAAGAGCCTGATGGCGGTGGCGCGCAAGGATGTGGTCCTGTCGTCCGGCTGGGACGAGGAACTGATTCAGCGCCTGGGCACGCTGTTCTCCAGCGGCAACGTCGAATTCCGGACGCTGCCCGTCGTGCGCTACGACAACATCGACGGCCAGGACGTGAACATCATCGACCCGGCGGCGATCAAGGCCGAGGTGGCCGAGGCGATCGGCGCGCCACAGGCGTCGACCACGGCCGCCACCACCGCCGCCAAACCCAACCCGTCAACCGTCGTCGACGTGATTAATGCCGGCAGCATGAGCGGGCTCGCCACCGAGGTGTCCCGCGCCCTGAAGAAGCGCGGCTACACCGCGGGTCAAGTGCGCGACCGCAATTCGGGTGAACCGACCGCCACCACCATCGCGTACGGCGCCGGCGCGGAGACCGACGCGCGTAACGTGGCAACCCTGCTCGGGCTCGATGCGCCCAAGCAGCCCAACGCCGCCGTGCAGCCCGGGCACATCCGCGTGACCGTGGACACCAACTTCTCGATGCCCGTCCAGGACGACACCACGATGGACGACACGACGACCAGCAAGTCGAACACGTACTACTACAACGGCGCCGCCACTACCTACCCGACGCCCGATCAGGGGAAACCGATCGACGGCGGCGGGGTACCGTGCGTCAACTAGGCGTTGAGCCTCGGCAAAGCCGGCGACGCGCCTAAGGCTTCCGTTACTCCCGCAGGGATCTCAACTCATGGACGGAGCGGGTTCGATGCGCAGAATCCGAATATCACCGGCAGTCTCGCCGGTCGTCCAGACAACCATCCAACTCGCCCCTTCGCCGACGTCCACGGTGCGCGCCCAGGTAGTCGGCGTTGTCCGGAACTGGCTGGCCCCGACTCGGTGCAACTCAGGATGCGCATCGAGATCTTCCAGAATCGGGGTAATGGCCGCGCGAACCGCTCGTTCGTAGTGGTGCGTGCTGCCGGCCAGGGACCGCCAGCGGTCCGCTGCAACCGGTGCGAAGGAAAGAGGCAAGGAGGGCGCCTTTCGATGCCGAATGACCCCTCAGCCTAACACCCGATTTCCCCGATACCCCGACACCCATTTTACCCATTGGACCGATAGGGTGTTGGAAACCTATAGTGGAGCTGCAGCGGATGAAAATCGCGGGAATGAACCCGCGTCAAGGGAGCGAACCCATGGAGCTAATCGAAGTTGACAGCCGTCGGCGAATCACACTCCCTAAGGCCGCGCAACATAGCGTCTATCTGGTCACCACCAGCCCGGATGGCACTGTCACCCTCACTCCGGCCGTCGTGCGTACTGCCCTAGAGGACGCGCTCAGGAACCAGCCGGGCTACATCGAAGAACTCGAGCGCGACGCCGCCGATCCGAGTGGCGACATCCGCTTCGCCGACTGGCGAAATCCCAACCCGACATAGCCTGCACAAGCGGAACCGTCCCGGCCCGCTTTTCTCGCCGTGCCACGTGAGGCCCGCAGCGAGTCGACTCAGGCGTGCGTGCCGCCGTCGATGCGGATTTCGGTGCCGGTGATCCAGGCGCCGTCTTCGGACACCAGCATGGCGATGACGCCGGCGATCGCACTGGGCTCGGCCATTCCCGCCCCGCTGGATTCGACAGTGGTGGGCAGGATGGGCATGAGCCTGGGGAACAGTGACCAGTCAGCGTCTTCGGGAATGTATCCCCCGGTGGCATCGGTGATTCCGGACTTGATGCTGCCCGGCGCCACGCACGCCGCGCGCAGTCCCTGTTTGGCGTATTCGAGTGCCAACGAATGCGTGAAGGCCTGGATTCCGCCCTTGCTCGCCGCGTAGGCCGCCATGTATGGATGGGCGAACGACGCCGACGTCGAGCTGAAGTTCACGATCGCGCTGCGCGGATTCGCCAGCAGGGCACCGAGCGCCTCGCGGACCACGAGGAAGGTCCCGGTCAGGTTGATGCCGACGATCCGATTCCACAGTTCGAGGCTGGTCTCGTGCGTGTGCGCGGCGCGCAGGATACCGGCCGCGTTGACCAGCGAATCCAGGCCGCCGAGGATCTGGACGGCCCGGCGGACGCCGTCGATCACCGACTCCTCGTCGGCCACGTCCATCGCCATGGTGGTGAGGCGGTCGGCGGTCGCGGCCTCATCCGCCAGCGCCTTGGTCCGGGCCAGGCCGTCCTCGGCGACGTCGGAGGCCACCACGGCGGCGCCCTCGTCGAGCAACCGCAGCGCGGTCGCCTGGCCGATCCCCGACGCGGCGCCGGTCACCAGGATCCGCGTGCCCTCGAGTCGCTTCATAGAAGGCAGAGTGTATGGCATGGACATCGGATTCATCGGCCTGGGAAACATGGGCCGGGGCATGGCGGCGAACCTGATCGGCGCGGGTCACCGCGTCACCGTCTACAACCGCTCCCCCGACAAGGCGCAGGCCCTCGTGCAGCGCGGCGCGACCGCGGCGCGCACCGTGGCCGAGGCGTGCCGCGCCGAGGTGGTGTTCACCATGCTGGCCGACGACCGGGCCGTGGCGGCCGTCACGCTCGGCCCGGACGGGATCGCGGCCTCGCTGCCCGCGGGGGCCACGCACGTGTCGTCGAGCACCATCAGCGTCGCGCTGTCGGAGCGCCTTGCCGCCGCGCACGCCGAAGCCGGCCAGCGCTACGCCGCCGCGCCGGTGTTCGGTAGGCCCGAAGCGGCCACTGCCGCACAGCTTTTCGTGATCGCGGCGGGCGCTCCGGAGGTGCTGCAGCCGTTGTCTCAACTGTTCGACGCGATCGGCCAGCGCACCTTTGTGGTGTCCGAGCAGCCGCACACCGCCAACCTGGTGAAGCTGAGCGGCAACTTCCTGCTCGCGTCGGCGATCGAAACGATCGCCGAGGCCGTGGCGCTGGTGTCCAAGGCCGGTATCGACAGGCAGCAGTACGTCGACATCCTCACGTCGACGTTGTTCGCCGCGCCGGCCTATCAGACCTACGGCGGGCTGATCGCGCGTCAGGAGTTCGAGCCGGCCGGCTTCGCGGCGAGCCTGGGCCTCAAGGACGTCCGGCTGGTGCTCGCGGCCGGCGAGCAGCTGGAGGTGCCGCTGCCGGTGGCCAGCCTGCTGCGCGACCGCTTCCTCACCCTGGTGGCGACCGGCGGCGGGCACCTGGACTGGTCGGCCCTCGCCACCCTCTCCGCCCGGGACGCCGGAAGCTCAGACCACTCCGCGTAATCCCTCGGCGCCGAACACCGGTTCCAGCATCGCCGAGAAGTCCGGGCCGCGGCGCAGGATGTGGCCGCCGTCGACGTTGATGCACTGCCCGGTGATCCAGCTAGCCGCGTCGGACAGCAAGAACATCGCCAGGTTGGCGACGTCCTCGACCTCGCCCACCCGCGGCAGCGGCGTGCACTGCCGGTAGTCCGCGCTCAGCTCGGGTGACTGCGTGATGGGCACGACCAGATCCGTGCGGATCAGGCCCGGACGGATGCTGTTGACCCGGACCCAGGAGGGGCCGAGTTCGTCGGCGGCGAGCTGCATCATGTGGTCGACGGCCGACTTGGTGACGCCGTAGGCGCCGAACCACCGGTGGGTGTTGCTGGCCGCGATCGAGGAGATCCCGACGAACGATCCGCCGCCGCCGCGCACCAGCTCGCGGGCGGCGTGCTTGAGCACGTACATGGTGCCGTTGACGTTCAGGTCGACCGTGCGACGCCAGGCCTCCGAGTCGATCTGGGTGATCGGCCCGATGGTCTCCGACCCGCCCGCGCAATGCACCACGCCGTGGAGCCGGCCGTGCCAGGCCGTGGCGGCGTCGACCGCGCGGGCCGCTTCGTCCTCGTTGGTGATGTCGGCGGGCTCATACCGAACCGAGCCATTGGCCTTGAGCACCTCGATGTCCTTGACGGCGGCCGCCAGCCGATCGGGGTTGCGGCCGACGATCATGACGGAGGCGCCGGACGCCACCAGCCCGGCGGCGACCCCTTTGCCGATCCCGCTGCCACCACCGGTCACCAGGTACGTCCGGTTGTCGAAAGATAGCTGCACGCCGCGTCCCTTCACGCCGAAACTGAAACGGGTTCTAGCATAGGCGAGCGGTCATCCGCCTTGGCGGGTCTCAGGCTGTGCGACGCGGCGGGCGACCTCGACCAATTTCGAGGCCGCCCGACCGGCCTTCTTGCGATCGTCCGTGGTCACCGGTTGGTGGGAGTATGCGACTTTGGACTTCAGGTTCAGCAGGGTTTGGAGGTGCCTTGCTACGTCACGCTCCGCCTTTTCCAACAAGGCGATCGCCTCATTGTGACTCTCGCCGGCGGAGTACACGCCCAGTCGACAACAACATATGGCGTCTGCAGCAGCGATACCGGCGTCAACGAATAGATCTACCGCCGCGTTCGGCGCGTCGTCTTCGATGAGCACAGCGGCATCGTGGAACTCGGTCGCCTTCTTCAGCCGGCCCACCCGGACGGCTTCGGAGCACTGCCTCGTGCGCCTGGTCATCATGCTCGATCTTTCTTCGGAATCGCTCGGAGTTGCTTAACTAACCACGCTCGTGAACCGGCCACGGTGAGGCCGTGTTCTACGACATCGCGGACCATGGGCTCGGTACCCGAACGACGCAGCTCGTCGATCGTGAACTCGACAACGCGCGCATCGTTGCCTGTCCATTCAGTCACCGCGGTCGTGAGCTCGCCGACACGGCGTGACCAAATGCTCTCTGTCGCATCCCTACCACGTACCAAGAAGATGTCGACGTCGCTGTGCAGCGTCATCCGGCCCGTCGCCGCGGATCCAAAAACCGCCGCGTATGCCGGCGGTTGATCCCAGCCGTCGAGGCGTTGCTCAAGGCGAGAAAAGAATGTGCTTGTCAGCCGCGCTAGTGCTTTGATCGGCTCTGCCGCAAGATGCTCGGAGTTGAGTCGATAGACAAACGCGTTACCCACTCGATCGGCCAGAACCACGCCCTGGAGGACGAGCCTCGCGAGGACCTTGCGTATCCCTTCCTCGGAGAAGCCATCCAGGATTCGATGGATCTGGCCGGTCGTGAATGCGGCATTGTGCGTCGCCAAGATTGTCAACACATCGCCATCGAGGGTCGGGGTCACTGTGGCGAAAGGTCGGTTCAACTGCATCGGAGCCTCCATGCGATCACCCAACGTTAAGCGTATTATAGTTGGTCTAAGCGTACTTTAGTTGATATAACCGTACTATAGTCGGATCAACCGTGGAAGCTGACACGTCAACGCGACACAGAGGCTCACACTGGGCGGGGCTAAGTCCAGGCACGTCGCTACGCCGGCCCACCTACGCCGGCCCCGCCGTTGCCCATGCCACGCCTACCTGCCGTCGAGATGGCCGCCACCATGCATGGGCTGCGTAGCACGTGTGCTACACTCCGGTATGGCCAAACAGATCACTCAGCGGGAGTTGCGCAATAACAGCGGCGAGATAATGCGCCAGCTTGACCAGGGCGAGTCGTTCGTCGTGACCAGGAATGGAATCTTGGTCGGCGAGCTCTCCCCACTGCGCCGGAACCGATTCATCAGCGCCGAGGCGGCCGTCGCCGCGTTCAGGGGCGCTCCGCGGGTGGGGTTCGACCGGTTCCGGGCGGATCTAGATCGGGCCGCCAGCCAGGAGATCACGCCTCGTGGCTGAGGCTCCTCGTCCGCCGCTGGGGCTCATTGACACCTCGGTCGTGATCGATCTGGATCACATCGACGCCGAGCAGCTCCCAATCGAACTCGCTATCAGCGCCCTTACCATGGCTGAGCTTGCCGCCGGCCCTCACGCGACGGCCGAGGCGCACGAGCGAGCACGACGTCAAGATCGCCTACAACGTGCCGAGGCCAGCTTTGATCCTCTGCCGTTCGATGGCGACTCGGCGAGGGCCTACGGACGCATCTACGCCGCGATCGTCGCGGCGGGGCGCAAGGCACGTGGCCCCCGAGCCGTGGATCTGTTGATCGCCGCCACCGCAGTGGCCGCCAACCTTGCGCTCTACACGCGCAACGTCGATGACTTCCGAGGGCTCGATGACCTCCTGACTATCGTCGGCGTCTGATCCCCACGGGTTCAGCCGAGCACAACCATGAAACCAGCCGGAGCCAATCGACCTGTCCGCGGAACTTCGGCTGCAGCCGCCTTGCTGCCCGTCACCGAGCCCACGGCACCGTCAGCGTGACCATAAGGCCAGACCACCTCGGTGTGCACCGAAAGAGACGGCGTCGTCGCCAATTTCAGTGCTCATCGGTCATCGCAGGCGTGAATTGGCAGGTCGCCTTCCAAAGGCTATGGCCGCCAAATCTATTCGACGATTGACCCACGATCACCGCAATGACGCCAACGACCACGGCTTCGCCACGCAAGGTCGTGATGCCGAAACCGCGTCCAGTGCGACGACCTACCGCCGGCCTTGGCGCGGCCTCTTCCGCCGCGCGGTGGTGCTGGTTTAGAAGTAGTTCATTTTTGACTGTGATCGCGCGCACTCGACTTGTACACTCCGGCAGGTGACCGCCGAGCCGTCAAGGGTTGCCAATCTGCGTCTGATCTCAGCGCTGGGCGCGCTGGCCACGGCGGTGGCGGTGGGCTGGCAGAGCGCACCGGCGGGGCCCAGCGGGGGCGGGCCCGTCGAGCTGCGCTCGACGGCGGCGCCGATGGAGACCACAATGAAAAGCCCCATCGTCGCGACGACCGATCCGCGTCCCTTCGATGCGTGCGAGGACATTCCGTTCGACGTCGTGCAGCGGCTCGGGCTGGCGTTCACGCCTCCGGAACACGAGGACGGGCTGCGCTGCCACTTCGACGCGGGCAACTACCAGCTGGCCGTCGAGCCCATCATCTGGCGCACCTACGAACAGTCCCTGGCCCCCGACGCCGTGGAAACCACCATCCAGGGTCACCGGGCCGCGCAGTACTGGGTGATGAAGCCGACCTATCACAACAGCTTCTGGTACTACTCCTGCATGGTCGTGTTCAAGACCAGCTACGGGGTGCTGCAGCAGGCGCTGTACTTCTCGACCGTCTACTCCAACCCGGAGGTGGACTGCATGTCCACCAATCTGCAACGCGCCAACGACCTCGCGCCGTATTACAAGTTCTAATCCCCACAGGGCATAGCGGAGGCTGGCGAGGTAGCCGCACCTGAGGGCACCCAGCTGATCGGTGGCGATCTCCACTGCCTCGACCACGGTCGCAACGTTCTGCAAGATATCGAGACCGCGCTAATCCGATATCTGGCCGAGTATGCCTCCTAGCTGGATCCCGTTCAGACATCCTTCGCGGGATCCAGGAAACGCCGTCACCGAATTGTGCTGTGGTGCACCGCGGCCAACCGCCGAGCGTCGGGTCTGCTACACCCCGACGGGTTCCGCCCGTTCGGCGGAATGATAACGCGGGCAGGAAAATTGGGGTCCCTCGAACTGGCGGCAGCTACCCCAAGGTCACCCACGAACCTGGAAGGCGTCGGCGACGGCCGCGGATGCCGCCCAGCCGGCAAGCAGCACTACTCCTGCGGCGGCAGCTCGTGCCGCCGCGGATGCTTTAACCTTGAACCCCACGACGCACCAGCCTACCGGTGCGAGCAACTCATTTCATATAGACGTTGACGGGCGTGAAACGGAAGGCTCGATGGGATGCTCGTTGCTAGCCACTGTGGCATCAGCGATGTCGTAGCGAGCCCAGCCGGCATTGGCTCCCAGCCCGCCTGTCCCAATTCCGGCCGCCTTCAACCCGGTAATGGGCGTGAGCGGGCCGGGAGCAAGCCATTCCCCCGGGCCCGGGGTTGGCGTTGGCGTCGGCAACGGTTGGCCATCGCTCGCTGGCAGGTTGCCGCTGTCGCCCGAGCTAAGCAGGCCGGGGGGGAGTTGTTCTGTGGGACTGTGGTCCCCGATGGCTTGAGGCACCTGTGATACCGAGCAGCCGGGACAGCGACCCCAGTAAATGACCTCCGCACCGTCGAGTTGGAAGCCGCTGGTGTCCGAAACGGTCAAGCAGGGTGACGCGCCGACGGCACAGTCGACATCGGCGATCGCCCCGCAACTCCGGCAGACCATGTGATGGTGGTTGTCGCCGACGCGAGTTTCGTAGCGCGCGACCGAGCCCGGGGGCTGTACCCGTCGCAACAGACCGACGTCGGTCAGCGCGTGCAGGATGTCGTACACCGCCTGCCGGGACACGTCGGGCAGACAGGCGCGCACGGCTTCGATGATCGTTTCCGTGTCGGCGTGCGGGTTCAGGTGCACCGAATGAAGCACCGCAATCCGCGGGCGCGTCACCCGCAGATCGGCCGAACGAAGACGCCCCGCATATAGCGCCACCGAGGGCACCTGCGCCAGGCGAAGGTCTTTGCTGGAATTGATCAAGCCTCTGGCCCCTCTCATCGAACCGTGAAACCCGCTGGCGTTGTGGCGCGCTTGAGGACGGTCTGGAACGACGATCGCAACTGGCGTAAGTTTGACGCGCGCTGAACAGTAGCCGAGACACTGCCGAAAACGCTGTCACTTGGAGCAATTCACCAAAGCCGTGCAAGGCCATCCGCCGCCAACGACGTACCCGCCGTTACCAAGACACTGATCACGGCCCATACCGTGGCGCCGGTGGCGAACACGCAGAGCACGACGCGAAGTTCAAGTCGAAACTATCCGTCGGCAGCCACGAAGACCCTGACTCCCGTCCACGGAACTCCCCGCCGCACAATCAGTCATGGGCATTACGCAACGCTGGTGAGCCGACGTTCGGATGGTCAACGGCCCCGGGCTTGCGTGACAGCGGGAGGCATGCGCGCACCGATCGGTCCCGAGCGCATCGAGCCGTCAGCACCCGAACGCGGGCCGCGGTTGAGAACTGGCCGGCGACGAAAACTAGGTGAGGCTGCCCTTAATTAGCTTAGGCAAGCCTATTGTTTGGGCCGCGGTCCTCAGGTAGCGTCCGTCGCGGCGTGTTGACAGCCAAGTACTTAAGGAGACGCTGTGCAGCTTTCCCCTCGTCCCGATCCGATCGGCGAGCTCTTGCGGGGCAGCCCCCGTAAATTGCTGCTCGCTGGCGCCGCCATGGTTGGCGCCGGCCTTATCGCCGCGAACCCGGTAGCCCCCAGTCTGGCCGCGACGCACACGCTGGCCGAGGCCCAGCACCGCGCGGTCCAGCTCACCAGCGGTATCGGCGATGTGCTCGGCAACTACGAAGACGTCGCCAGTCAAGCGGTTATCAATCTGCAGACCCTGGGCGGCGGGGCCGAGGTTGCGATTCCCGGGCTTTTGCAACAGACGGGAACGAACTTTTCCGGTTACGGAGGCCTGCTGAGCGCCGCGCTCTCGGGTGCCCAAACCGGTTTGCAGAACGCGGTTTACGGCGGGTGGTACGGCGGCGATGACGGATTTGTCTTCGGGCTGTTCGGGGGGTCCGTCACGCACGCTGGTGTGACGGAGTCGGGCAGCACGCTGCAGCAGATCCTGGCCGCCCTGCAGCAGGGCAACCTCTTCGGCGCCTTCGGCTACTACGACGAGTGGGCGCTGGAGGCGTTGGACCACACGATGAAGCCCTTGCTGAGCCCATTCCTTAGCACCGCCAAGGCCGGGGCGCCGCCGACGCCGACGATCCCCGGCCAAATGCTGCAAACCTTGACGAACGTGACCGAGACGTTTATGACCTACGCGAATCTGAAATTCCTCAGCGACGCCCTACTGTCTCCCGAAATCGGCGTCACCTTCGGGCTTTTGGCGGATCTCGGCAAGATTGGCAGCGACGTGTCCTCGGCGAACGGCGCGGCGGCACTGACCGACCTTCTCAAGGTGCCCGCCGACCTGGCCGGCGACCTTCTCAAGGGCTACGTCTACCCGAGCGCCATTTACAACCCGACTGGCGAGGCCTTTACCGGCCTGCTCAATAACGGCAGCCTGCTTCAGCAACTGCTGGTCACCTGGCCCACGCAACTCGCTCACGCACTAGCTGAGCCGACGACGCCAGGAGCGGCCGCGTCCATAGGATCGGCGGGTGTGGAGCTCACCGCATTACTGGGCGGCAACGGCATTACCGGTCTATTGAGTGGTCTGAGTGGCAATCTGGCTCGGATGATTCCCAGCGCGTTGACGAGGATCGTCAGCGCAGTCGTCCGCGCTTTCTGAGCAGCAGGCTGGCAGTGCACGATGACCAGATCGATATTTCAATACGTAAACAATTGCAGCGCTAGCGGCCCGGTTCCTCGAATCCCGTTGGGCACCTTCCGTGTAGCACGGTGGTGCGCTCAAATCGCGAATTCGTCGACAGCGGACGCGTTCTGACTTAAGCTGCCGAGCGTGAAGCCTCACACCCGCGCATTGGACAACGACGATGACGATGACGTTGATGACGACGACGACATCGACGACCCGGATGAAAACAGGAACCTGAAACGGGCATTGGGCGCTGCGACTCTGGTCGCAGTTCTGGCGATCATCCTGGCAGCGGTGTTGTTCTTCGACAGCAGCAATTCGGAAAACAATTCGTCGTCCGCTCAGTCGGGAGCAAGTACCAACCAGGAAGCTGCTGCGGTCGCCAGCGCGCACGACGTCGGGCCCGCCGCCATCATTACTGATGATCCCAGCTGCGCGGGGTGGACACAGATCAACAATTCGCTGGCCAATGACGGACAGGGCATTTGGAACGATCGAGACCGATCGGTCCCAGCCTCGGCATGGGACGACAAGCTGCGCATGCAATTCATGGCGGCAGCGCAGTCGATGCGAAACGCGGCCGCGGAAACCGTCGGCCTGGTGAAGTTGACACCTCATCGCATCGTCCGCGAACTGTACGAGCAATTTATTGCTTACTCGTTCGCCTATGCCATGCATATCCAGAAATACACACCGGCCGACGACAATTTTGCCGGCACGGCAAACAGCGCGGCCTCGGCGCTTGGGGCGATCTGCACCGCCATCACCGATGGGTCGGCGGCGGCGCGCGGACCGATGGTGCCCCCCGAGGGGGCGCCGTCGCAGGTCCCGCCCGTAGGAAATGCGGCAAACCCGCAGCCCTTTCTGATCAGACCCAATCCTGTCTGTGCGCAATGGAAGTCGGCGCTGGACCAGTTCGGGCAGCAAACCGCCGCGTGGCAGAACATCAACCCGACTATCCCCTCCATCCTCTGGAACGAGGAGCAAAGAGCGACTAATTACGCCGCCGCTCAGGCGATGAACACATTCGCCGCCAGCCTTGACCAGCTGGGCCGCAGTAGCGGCAATCCCGTCTGGCAGGATTTCGCCGGCCTCTCGGCTGAATACCGCCGCGCTTTCGCCCTCGCCGTGCCGACATATTCGCCGCCCGACAATCATCTGGCAAATGCGGCCAATTACCTCTCCACAACGGTCCTGGGAGCCTGTGCTGCCGTGCAAGGCAGGTAATCCCGTTTATCGACAGGACGAAGCGCTCGGCCAGCCAAGGCCACACTTCGCCCCGATTTGCAAGACAACCACGGAGGAATGGTGGCAGTGCCGACCAACGAAGAGCGACGAGCGGCAGCCAAACTCAAACTGCGACAACGCCTGGAGCGCCAGACCCGGATGGACCGCCGCCGCCGAACCCTGACCGCCGTCGGTTCGGCCGTCGCGGCGATGGCCGCCATTGCCGCCGTTGTGGTCAGCATCATTCTCGCCAACCGTGACGACCACCATAAGGCCGCGGAAGCCGCGAGTAGCTCCAGACCCGCTCCCGCCGCGTCGGTCGGAGCGCCCCCTATGCCGTCGTTTGCACCGTCCGTCGATGTGGGTGCGAACTGTGAATACGCACCGTCGCCTGCGCCGGCCAGCAAACCGGTAGACCCGCCACAGGCGGGCAAGGTAGCGACCGATCCCGCACAAATAAAAGTCAGCATCATGACCGACCGGGGTCCCATCGGGCTGACGCTGGCCAACAACGAATCACCATGTACGGTGAACAGCTTCACCAGCCTGGCAAAACAGAAGTTCTTTGACGACACCCACTGCCACCGGCTGACCACATCACCGAAGCTCGGCGTGCTCCAGTGCGGCGACCCTAAAGGCGACGGCACCGGTGGCCCGGGTTATCAATTTGGGAACGAGTATCCCACCGACCAGTTTAAACCGGACGACCCCACGGCACATCAGCCCGTGGTCTACGTGCGAGGCACCGTCGCCATGGCCAACACCGGGCAAAGCACCAACGGCAGTCAGTTCTTCCTGGTTTACAAGGACTCCCAGCTACCGCCGGAATACACCGTGTTCGGCAAGGTTGATGCAGAGGGCCTGGCTACGCTCAACAGCATCGCCAAAGGAGGCGTCGTAGGCGGTGGCGACGACGGGCCCCCGGCTACCAACGTGACGATTAAGTCAGTGCAGGTCGGCTGACTGGCGTGCGATCCGGCGCCGAGACCCTGGTGGTCGTACGGCTCCAAAAATTTTTCGGTTAAGTTTTCGGCCCTCGCAGCGGACCCGGATGCCGGGCGCGACGGGTCGAGAAATGGACAAGGTTGGCCGCGGCCTCAGACTCTTTGAGCGCCTCGGCTATCCGGTGGCACCTGTCTTCCATGGCGCTGATCTGCGCGTGCGACATCTGGCCGAGGAAGATCTTTCGGACTTCCCTGGCGTAGGTCACCATCGCCTGTTCTCCCAGCGCGCGACCTCGGTCAGTGATGGTGGCTATCACGCCGCGCCGGTCAATGGGGCTAACACCACGATGTACCAGTTCATGGCCTTCAAGGCGACGGACTTTCCGGGTCACATGCGTTGGCGGAGACGGAAGTGCGGCAGCTAGGTCACCCATGCGGGCGCTACCGGCGGGTGAGTTGCTCAATATCTGCAGCAAATTCACGTCTCCGAGCGTCAACCCGTGTGCCTCAACCAATCGCCCGTTCAAGACGGCATACACGTGTATGGCTGCCGCGAGGAAATTCTCCCAAGACTTCTGCTCGGCTATATCCAATCCGGGTATATCGCTGGCGGTCCGGCCGCCGATGAGGCCGTTCATGAATCCGGATAGTAAGCGACACATCATGCAATGAGAAGCGAAATCGACCACGCCGCTGGCACGGGCGCGACCGGCCCGGTCGGTCGGCTAACGGATGAATACCGTTGCGGGATAACCGAACTTCGCCCTTATGACTCGTCGTCTTGTTACCGGCAGGTATTGTCACGTTGAAACAATCTAGCCCTGGTAAACATTTGCTGATAGCACGAACCAAGCCGACTGATCAGTCGGCTTGGTTCGCCGAGGCGTTGCCCGGTGCGGTAGATGCGAAGCAGGCTTGGGTCTTTGATTCCGAACAGCACATTCCGACAGGACGTCTTCGATACTGTGCGGTCACGCGGCTGGTTATGCGATCCGCGAGACGTCAGAGGAGATGGAAATGCGGTTAGCGCTTAGGCGCCCGGGCATCCGGGGGATGGCCGTCGCAAGCCTGAGCCTCCTCGAGGTCGCCGTGTTCGCGAAGGGTCTTGAAGCGTCTGGATGTGCGCTGCTCAGCTCCCGGCTGACCAGCATTCCCGAGATACGGACATTGCTGTCACTGCGTTGGATAACGACATGAAAAAAGGTTCCGATCTCAGCTCTTTCATACGCGGAAGCCAACTGGCGGCCACGAGGGCGGCTTGCCTGCCCAGCACCGCCCGAACGGAATCCGTGAGGTGTCGGCAGCAGGCCGCAGTGGGTCGAAATGTTACTGGACCAGAAGACGCCAGATGTGAGATGACCAATCCGGCATAGCAATTGGATGGTATCCACCAAGCAAGGAGCTCGGTGGTCGTGTTGAAGGAGGTGGGGCGTGTCCTTTGTGATCACGCGACCAGAATTGTTGACCGCTGCGGCAGGGAATCTGTCGACGATTGGCGCGTCCATGGTGTCGGCGAGCGCGGCGGTGGAAGGTCCGACAACGCAGGTGGTGGCGCCGGCGGCCGACCAGGTGTCGGCGTTGGTGGCCACACAGTTCGCTGTCCATGGGCTGGCGTATCAAACGGTTGCGACGATGGCCAGTCAGATTCATGACGCATTTGTCGGCGCCATGGCCACCGGTGGTACGTCATACGCGGTGGCCGAGGCGGCGAATACGGCTGCGGCCGGTTAAGAAGGACGGTCGCCGTGTTTTTCGCGTTTTTTCCGCCGGAGGTCAATTCGGCGTTGATGTACGCCGGGCCGGGGTCGGGGCCGTTGGTGGCGGCTGCCGCGGCTTGGGATGGGTTGGCTACCGATTTGTATGCCACGGCGAGCTCCTATCAGTCGGTGATTGCGAATTTGAGCAGTGGGTGGTCGGGTCCGTCTGCGATGGCCATGGCCGGTGCAGCCGCCCCGTATGTGTCGTGGATGGGCGCCACGGCGGCGGCGGCGGCGCAGGCCAGTGCCCAGGCGAGCGCGGCGGTCTCCGCGTACGAGACGGCGTTTGCGATGACGGTGCCCCCGGCGGTGGTCGCGACGAATCGGGCATTGTTGGCGGCGTTGGTGGCCACCAATATCTTCGGTCAAAATAGTCCGGCAATCGCGGCGACTGAAGCCCAGTACATGGAAATGTGGGCCCAGGACGTGGCTGCGATGAATGAGTATGCGGCCTCGGCGAGCGGCGCGGTGCAGGTGCCGGCGCTAAGTGTCCCGCCGTCGATGACGAACGCGGCGGCTGCGACACCGGCGCTGGGTCTCACCGATGGGGCCAGTGTGTTGGCGGCGTTGACGACTCTGGGCACCCAGACGCAGGTGGCGCTGAGTTCGCTGTCGGCGGCGCCCCCGGTGGCCTGGATGTTGAACACCACCGGTCTGAGTACGTTGTTGAATGGCGGCGGATTCAGCCAATCGTCGCTATATTCCCTGGAGGCTGCGTACTACATGGTGAGCATGGGTCAGCAGCCCATTTCGTTGCTCACAAACATGGGCAACGCGACCGCCAACTCCACGGGGGCGACGGGCCTGACGGGTAGCGAGGAGCTCCTCACCAGCATTGGTCAGCTCGTGGACGGCAAGATGCAATTGGTGGTCGGCGGGGTGACCAATCAACTCAAGTCGTGGGGAACGACCATCTCCGGGGAGTTGGCGCATGCGGCGAAAATCGGTGGGCTGTCGATTCCGCCGGGTTGGTCGACGGCCGCTCAGGGGATGACCCGCGCCGCCCCGGTGCTGCCTCCGACCAGCGTGGCCACACCACCGATGGCACAAGCATCGGCCATGCCATCCAGCCCCTTCGCCCAGGCGCTGATGGGAGCCCTGAGCGGCCGCGGTATGGGCAGCATCGCCGGCAAAGTGCCGGGCGCAAAAGTCATCCCCCATTCGCCAGCCGGCGGCTGATCAAATACATTGTTGACCATTTTCCTTCGCTTGCGCCCAGCTTCCAAGGTGAAGGCATCGACGCTCACGGATAAAGGTTTAACCGGCAGTCTCAATTGGGCCTGGTGCGGAGCCCGAAGAGCCGCCGTCTCGCTCACTTTAATTATTTGCTGTTTTCCACTGCCCATCAAACCGACTGGAGGAGAGATGACGGAGCGGTTCACACCTTGCAGGAGTCGTTACCCGCTTCCGGACTGCGTGACCATTCGGTCAATCGATTATTGCGCGCGCCTCGACGTTCATCCGAACAAAAGAGCTAATAGTTCAGATGCCAGCCGCGCTGCAGTAAGCTATCGAAGGCGTTCTAGGGCTACGCACGGGATGCCTGTTAAAGGAAATACTTCGACATGTTGATTTCGCATGTCGCTGAACTGAGCTCTATCCTCACACTGGCCCGCCAGGAGATGGTCGCGGCGGGTGACAGTTCCCTCCGGATCAGCTACCCGCCGAAGAAGATCAACTTGCCGTGAGCAACAGCGAGTCTCTGACGCACCACTACCTTGAGGTGTGCTGAGCGGTGGACCGAGCCGTCGTCATGACGAATTCTCGGAGCCGACAATTTGCGATAGTTTGAAGCTCGCTCCGCCTGTACGCTGGATGTGGTCTCGACTCGCTACTAACGGCCGAGATGCCGTCGCCGACAACAAGTCAGCTAGGCGGATCGCTGTGACATTACCTTTAGGGTTTCCTCGATGGCACCGAGGATGTTAACGACCTCCAAGTGCGACGCGATGAGCAAACCGAGCATCTGCCGGTGGGCATTGATCTGCTCGTCGAGGGAAGTGGAACTTTGGTCGACCTGGCTCTGAACAATCAGGAAGTCCTTGAGGGCCTGACTGCTGCCCATCCCCTCGGGAACTCTCATACTCCGCAGCCCGGCGATGGCATTGGGGTCCGTCACGATGCTTCTCCTGCCGCTTAGGTGTGATGCCACGAGCATAATCGACGGCCTATGCGCCCGGGATGCGACCGGCGGATTGTTCACCGATGTACATAGTCGTTCGATGACCGCACAGATTGGTTGCACTTTGCAACAGTTGGCTCAATTTGGCAGTTTCCCGTTACTCGTTCAGTCTCGACAGGCCAGCGAAATCGCGCAGGCTCTGCGGATGTCATCAGCCGACCCCCGCCCACCATGTTGAAGGATTCATGTGACGGTCAGCGGAATTTGCTAGCCGCCGCCAGGCGACTGCCAGTTGTTATCACATGCAGTCGCGGTCACGTGCGATCAGTTACCATATGGAATAAGTCCAGGGCGATATCTCTGGTAACGCCCACACAAAGTGAACCTGAGCCAGGAGACGCCGCATGGCATCAATGCATTTCATCTCGGGTCTGCCGCGGTCAGGCTCGACTTTGTTGGCGGCTTTGTTGCGGCAGAACCCGCGCTTTGAGGCCGGCATGTCAGGTCCGTTGGCTGGGCTGTTTGGCGCGCTGCTGGGTCAGATGAGTGCGCGCAATGAGTTTTCGGTGTTTATCGATGACGCTACGCGTGAGCGCATCCTGCATGGGCTGTTCGACAACTTCTATGCCGAAAGGCCCGCCGAGGTGATCTTCGATACCAACCGTGCGTGGTGCGCGTGGATGCCGGCCATAGCGCGGCTATTTCCCGAATCGAAGGTCATTGCCTGTGTGCGCGAGTTGCCGTGGGTGATCGACAGCATCGAGCGGTTGGTGCAACGCAACGTGTTCAGCCCGTCGTCGATTTTCAACTTCGAACCCGGCGGCACCGTCTATACCCGCGCTATGGGTGTTGTGGGGCCCGATGGGATGGTCGGTGGCCCTTACGACGCGCTGAAGCAGGCGTGTTACGGAGCGCAAACGGATCGGCTGCTCCTTGTCCAGTATGAAACCTTGAGCACCGACCCGGCCAAGGTTATGCACGCGATCTATGCGTTTATCGGTGAGCCACTGTATGAACACGATTTCGGACATGTCGATTACGACGTCACCGAGTTCGACGAGCGTGCCGGTACGCCGGGGCTGCACACCGTGCGCGGCACGGTCAAAGCCGAGCCGCGCACCACGTTGCTGCCGCCCGACCTCTTCAACCGCTTTGTCAACGACGCGTTCTGGCGCAATCCGCGGGATATGCCCGAGGGCCTGCAGGTCGTGTGAGCGCTCGGAACATTTAGATGTTCCGAGCATTCGCATCGCGGACCCGGCGACACGCTCTCGATCGAGCGCCCCACGCTGCGCAGTTCCTATTCCGTGATTTACCTGACTGGCTCGACGGTCGTGCCGAAATGCCTGGATAACATCGCTTTTGGCCGAAGTACAGCTGACCAGAGCCATTCGGGAAGTCGCTCCGGACGGCCTGCCGGCCGTTCCATCCGTGTTGGCCGGGTCGAACCGGTTCGAAATCGCCTCGCTCATTTGCGCCACCGCAGCGCCCTACCTTGATCCCGGACTCCGCTCGCTGGACGCGATACACCTGGCCGCTTGCCCAAACTGCCGAATCCACTGCGCCATTGACCGCACTGATGACTTACCACAGTCGCCTCCGCGAGGGCACGGACGCACTGGGGTTGACTGTGGTCGCGCCCGGCAAAACGCCATGACCGTCATCGGGGACGTGCTAGGACGAGGTAGGGCGCACAGCCCACGCCGCAATTGGCGTAACAAACCAAGCCGGCACGCCTATCGGCGGCCAGACGATTTTCCGTGGACGCCATTCTCGAATAGGTCGCCCCAGTAGTTGGCTGGCCGGCCGAAGTGAGCCAAGAAGCGCAGGTTATCGTCGCGAATCTGGGCAATCGTTTCGCGGCGCAAATTCTCGCTCCAAACCAGATCCAACGGTATGCCGCCGCGCCCCAGCCGCGCCATGCGCATGGCCGCGTCCTCGCGGCTGTTTACCCGTTCCCTATCCAAATTCGGCTCGAATTGATCATCGATCTCCAGAAACCGGCAGACTTTCTGAAAGATGGTTTTCCGGTCGGCAATATACTCCTCAAACCACACGATTTTGATCCGTTCCTCACCGAAGGCCCGCCGGTAGGCATCGAAGACCTCCCAGTAGCGGCTCGAGTCGATGATCATCGGCTGTCGGCGGATAATGTCGTTGATCGACGTAAAGGGCATTTCGTCGCCGGTGCACATGTGCTCGACGTACGCGGATTCCATGCGTTCTATAGGGTGCCGCACCATATAAATGATCTTTGCATCGGGCACGTGCCGCTTGATGCGCTCGATCACCTGCGGGTGATAACGGATGCGGGAATAGGATGTCGAAGCATCGCCAACCGCTTTCTCGTCGGAGACGTGACTAAACAGCGTCAGATACAGGCGCCAGCCTTCGGCATAACGATAATCGTAGGAGAAGAAATGAGGCTCCTTGAACCGCACGATAGCGGCCTGCGGGTGCGTCTCAAGCAGAGAACTGAGGGATGTAGTCGCCGCTTTCGCCGCGCCGACGATGAAAAAATTGGGGCCGATCTGCCTCACTTCATCGATCCTCCAAGTTGATCGGAAATTGAACTTGACGTGGTCCGGCCCTGCAGTGGCAACCTTCGCCCAAAATTATTCGCGGCGGCGGCGTTGGCGACCATGTCGATGTCACACTCGGGCGACCACTCGTCGCCTTGCGGAGTGCATGATTGGACCTCGCAGCACAGGGGTGAATTGTTGAACGGAACCGTTGGTGCCGGCAGGGACGGGACGCAGGATATATTTGGCCATCACCAGATCATGCACCACCGCATCGGCGTCGGACGAGGACTCTGGTCGCCCGACATCACGGCCCATCTCGGGCTTGCCGCAGGTCGGGTTCGACACTGTTCGCTGCGTTGGCCGTGGCAGAACCCGCGGTTTGAGTCGGGTACGCGGAGTGCCCCGCCGAGGTGATCTTCGATACGAGCCGGGCTTGGCGGGAGTGGACGCCGGCCGCCCCTAAACTCCTCCGGCGAGCAACCGCGCCGGCAGAGGCCGCCGCGGCGTCAGGGTGCGAACGCATGGACCTCGGCAAGGATGACACGCGGAGCCGCGACCGGCTCGACAACGTTTCGTTATTGCCGGGAAGAACCCTCTTGGGACATCCCGATCTGGCCGTTCAACCCGAGCTGGAGGTCGCATCGCCAATCCGTCACCTGCAGGATCCCGCGGCCCCGCTGATGACCCGTAAATGGCCGCCCTGACAGTGCAGCCGGCAATATCCTCCGATCGGGCGCGAAAGTGGCGATCGACCAGATAATGCGCGCCAATGGCGAGATCTTCACCTATCCCAGCCACAGAAGCCGTGGGTCAGCCCAGGTGTGGACCAGAAAACCCCGGTGCCATTCCTCAGCGAGGTTCAGCATTGCCGGTCGGGTGTCTGCTTTTGAAACCTGATGGGCATCCGCTCTAATGGGCGGCGACGATCCAACCCAGAGCCGCCCTAGCAATATGATCAAATAGACGACTACCGTCCCGACCTGCGGTAAAACACGTTTCACAAGTTAATCTGCAACCACAGCACCATGCGTTCACGGCTCCGAGGCGCAATTGTAGGGTAGTTGCGCATTGAAGCATAGACGATGGCCAATGAGTTTGCCATAAGATGCACGCATATCTACTTAACAGCCCAATCTCTATCTAATATGTTTGCCTAGCGCATGAGGGGTGGGGCGGGTTGCAGTTTGTTCCCGAAATCGCCTGCTCTTAGTCTGCTCTCAGCTAGTCTACGAACAGCCAGACCACAGACAGCAAAGGAACAGTGCGCATGCTTCAGCTAGCAAACTTCCGGCCATACGTCACCGCGGGTGCCGCGGTAGTAGGTGCCAGCCTGATCGCCGTGACCCCGACCGTTGCCAACGACGTCGAGTCCGCTTTCCAACAGCGCGCTGCCACCATCGAGCACCGCGCTGTGGAGCTCATCGCCAGTGACTACATCGCCAACCCGCTGCAGACGTGGATCGACATACCCATCACGGCAATACAAAACCTGCAGCCGAATATCGACCTCTGGGGGCAGGCGCCCTTCGTCATCGGGCAACAGGTCGCCGCTAACTGGGTACAGTTCGCGAGCCAATACGTTGGCGCCTTCCAGCAGGCCGCGCAGGGCGCAGTCAACTTCTACACCGGTTCTGCGGCCAAGGATTTTGTGCCCCTTATGAACACCGCGTGGGGCGAGATCATGGCGGGCAACATCAGTCAGGCCTTCAGTGGACCGCTGTATCAGGCGCTGTTTGGCGGGACGTTGATCCCCATCCTTAGTCCGCTCGAAGGTATTCCGGGTATCGCTGCAACGGCCGTGACGGATCTCGGGAAGGGACTCACTTACGCGACAAGCACCGGTCTGATACAAGTCGGGCTTGCCTACATCGAGGTGCTGCCTTTCGCGTTTTTCAACTCGCTTGGAAACGGTCTGCAAGCTACCTACAATTCATTGAGCGCCGGCGATCTCTTGGGGGCGGTGTTGAACGCGATCAACATCCCCGGCGAGGTCGTGTATGGACAGGTAGACCCCCTTACTAGCCAGAGCCTCTACCTCACGCTCAGCACGATACTGCCGAACATCGCGAAGGCGATGGCCGCTCCCCACGCGCAGAACATCGCCGCGGGCGGTAACCTCCCGTTCGCTATCGAGAGTTTCCTCAACCAGCTGGTCACCGGTTGGCCGTCGTGGTCAACGATCGTCAGTAACCTGCAGACCCTGTGGGGTATTTATGGTCCCGCCGGTGCCGCGAGCGCGGCCGCCGTTAGCGGTGCTGCCGGCCTCGCGTCGCCGGCAGCCTTCAGCACCGCGGCCAACCTCGCTGCCATCGCGCCGTCGGTCGGCTCGGTGTCAGCCGATGTCGCGAGGGCCATCAGCGCGGCCGGCGTCGGCGGCCTGGCAGGCCTACCGGCCGACATCGCCGGCCTGATGGGCGGTGTGGGCGCCAACCTGGCATCGACGATCCCCGGAATGATCCTGAGTCTGCTCCGCCTCTGAGCCGCGCCCGAGGAAATCACGCAATGCGCCCGACTGGGTTAACCCAGTCGGGCGCATTGCGCTGCGGGTGCATGTTGCGGTGGCGCTGGTTCGGCTGCGCCAGCGGTCGGGCCGGTGGCCGCAACGCGACAATAAGCCATGAATGGCGATCGGGAATTGGGTCTCCTGCGAACCCCACCTCCGCTCGCCACCGCTGCCGGCATGCGACGATGGCCAGATGGCGGTCAGCGACATCGACCTCGATTCGAACCTCCTCACGCACACCGCGCGGCGCCCCGCCCTGACACTGCCCGCCGTAACCCGCAATGACATCGGTTTCGGCCAGACCCGTCACCCCCTACCACTACTTCGGCAACGTGTCCCGCTTTACGAGGGTCACTCGAATTCCCTGGAAATCCGCACCGGCAGTTCACGAGCAGCTGGTAACCCACCGCTTGCCCCAGACAGTTCGGCGAGGACACCAACAGAGCTTGCTTTGCTGGTCGATGGTGACGCGGCGCGTCCGCGATGACCAGGAATTGGCTACTCGATCGTTTATCCGCTGCGCGTCAGGGGCATAGTAGTACCGGCCCCGATTATGGCGCTTCCGGCGTAGCTCGTGGAAAGACGACCCTCGATGCCGCCAGGCCCAGCTCCTCGGCGATACCGACTCCCCGCGCTAGCTGCGACAGCCTGATTTGGCCCCAGGGCGGTTCGGAATAGGCTCCATCAGTGTGGTCGCGGGTATTGGGGTGTCGGTCTGATGTGGCCCCACTTGTCCGACTCGCCTGGGAATTGCTGGCCTCCGCGCAATGAAACCGAACGAACCGCCTCCTGCCGTCCCACTGTTTCGAGTTCTTCAACCCCTTGCCAGTAGCCCCAGGCTCAAGGCCGACGGGACCGATCATGGATGGAAATGACTCAAAACGAGCCAATGGAGCGCGATCCCGGCAAAGCGTCATGGCCGCCGCTTGACGTGCAGCGGCCATGACGCTCGTCGGGGCACTAGTTGCTAGGGGTTGACCGGGGTGCCGTTTGCGCCAGCCACGCCGTTTTGGCCGAGCAACCCACCGAATCCGGCGGCACCGCCCTGACCATTGGCCTGCTGGAAGAAGTAACCGGAGCCGCCTTGACCGCCGTTGGCCCCGTTGCCTGTGAGGAACCCGCCGACACCGCCGGCGCCTCCGGCCCCCGGAAAACCGGAGTAGGTGCTGCCGGTGAGGAAACCACCGCCGTTCCCGGCGGCGCCACCCTTGCCCCCTTGGCCGAATAGCGCGCCGCCGTTGCCGCCGGTGCCGCCGGCGCCGCCGGCGCCGCCGATGGAGCTGCCGCCGACGAAGGTGCTGCCGTAACCGCCGGCGCCACCGGGGCCGCCTCGACCGAACAGCAGGCCGGCCCCACCGCCGGCACCGCCGGCACCGCCGTACCCGCCGACGCTGCTGCTGGGGGCGCCGAGGGCGCCCGCGCCACCGGCGCCACCCGGGCCGCCGTCGCCGATCAGCAGGCCGGCATTGCCGCCGGCGCCCCCTGCGCCGCCGAGGACGAAGCTGCCGGATCCACTGAGACCGCCGATGCCGCCAGTACCGCCATTGCCCATCAGGAAGCCACCGGCACCACCGGCACCACCGGCACCACCGGCCTGACCGGCGACGCCCGCCGCCGCACCGGCTCCGCCCGCGCCGCCGTTGCCGATCAAGCCCCCGGCACCGCCGGCCAAACCGGCCGCCCCGGGGGTGGCGCCGGCCGCGCCGGCCCCACCGTCGCCGAACAAGAACCCGCCATCATGGAGGCTGCCGAACAATCCGGTTTGGCCGAGCAAAGAGGTGTTCGGACCGGTGGCCCCGTTGACGCCATTGCCGATCAGATCGCGCCCAAACACGGCAACGAACGGAGCGTTGACCGGCCCGTCCACTGCCTGACCGATCGGGCTGGCTATCCACGCCTCGCCGGCGGTGTGGATCCCGTTGTAGAAACCGGTCGTGGCTGAATAACCTATCTGATTGAAGATGGCAACGGGACCCTGATTAGTGACGGCCGCGCTCACGTTGCCGATATTCGCGGCGGCGGCACTCGTGTTGATGCTGTTAGTTATGCCTTGGAGGGCGGCCGAATGAAGCCCTTCCAGCGTGACCGCACCCCCACTAATGCTATTGGCTGCAGCCGCGTTGAGCCCACCCAGATTGAGAGCGGCAGTGCTGGCATTGATGCTGTTAGTGATGCTTTGCAGGGCAGCCGAATGAAGCCCTTCCAGCGTGACCGCACCCCCACTAACGCTATTGGCTGCAGCCGCGTTGAGCCCACCCAGATTGAGAGCGGCAGTGCTGGCATTGATGCTGCTGGTGATGCTTTGCAGGGCAGCCGAATGAAGGCCACCGAGGGCGGCCGTACCCGCGGAAATGCCACCGATAGCGGCCGCGCCCGCGTTGATGCCCTGGGCAGCCCCGTTATTGATGGCCCCCATGATGGGGCCGATAACCGGATTGATAATCATGTCGAGCACGCCGGCATGGGCTGAAGGCGCGGCGATGACCGGGGCCATCGCCGCGGTGAGAAAAGCGCCGGCGGCGGTGCCGAGGCCGACTGCACGGCCGCGGCGATCCGCCTTCGCGTTGCGGCGATTCCGCCTCATGCTGTGCTGCTTACGCTTCATCTGTGCGCCTTCCTGTCACGACAACTATGACGATGAATGAGAAACCTACCTGAGAAGAATCTAAGTAATGCGGGTTTCAGTGGGCAGCCGCGGATCCGGGTTGGGATCACCAAGGCCCGCAATGCTGACAACGACGAAAATGGCTGGCATTCCAGCGGCACTCCGCATTTCAGCAAATGCACTGGCGCGTCAGAGTCTTTCAATGCGAAATTACAGTCTCGGACGCAATCGGAACGCCTTGGCCCGGACCGGTAGTTAGCTATGAGGTGACTACGCTGCTGGTCCATGCGTGCTGGCGGTGGCAATCGTGGTGTCGCTGTCAAGGCCGCTTGCGGACCGCGTGCCTTACACCCATTGCCGCAGCACGTCGATCGTCATCGAACCGGTGCATCGTTGATTCACGCGATATCGCCGCGCGGCCGTCTGCCGCCTCCGAACTTCGACCGCTCGCCAGACGATGCTCGTCCAAGGCGCTTCGGTTCGACGGCTTCCCTGCAACAACTCGAGCGGTTCTTTCGTGATCTGCGCCTTCGTGACGACGCCGATATACGGCAGTGATTGCCGCTGGTTGTTCGCTATTCTCTTGGTGACAGAACATGCCGAAGAGTGCTCAACGAGCACGGCCTGCGTCGGTTGACTCAACACTTTCCCTACGCAGAGCCGCGCAGCCATACCCAGAAAGGGGATTGGGAAGCGGCGTCGCCACACAGATACCGCGCCCGAACTATCAATGCCCGATGCAGAGTCCGACAACACGTCGTCCGATAGCGAGCCGCACGAAGCATCGGGCCACACCGATAGCGATTCCCTCCAACTGTCGGGCGACAGTGACAATCAGGCGCCACACGTGTCGGAAGACGCTGACGGTGAATCGAACGACGGCGATCGTGAACCGCTCGAACCATCAGACGACAGCGATAGTGAATCGGCCAAAGAACCGCACGCCGACAGCGCGAGACGCAGACCGTCGAGCGGCAGGATGCTCTCGGCCTACGGCATCGTCTCGACCCTCCTCGGGGTGTTGCTGCTTGCCGCGGTCGTCGGTTGCCTGGTTCTCTGGTCGTCGCATCGCAGCGATGTCGACGAGCACCACTACCAGATTCGGGCAAAAAAAGCCGCCGCCGAGTGGGCGCTGGTGCTCATGAACATGAACAACAACAACCTCGATGCGAGCCTGCGGCGCCTGCGCGACGGAACGGCCGGTCAGCTCAAGGCCGGTTTCGACGCCACCATGCAGCCGTACCGGGAAGCGGTGCAGCAGCTGCCCTCGTATCGGTCCACCCAGATCGAGTCGGTGGTCATCCAATCGGTGCACCACGATTTGGGCGACATCGGCACGTTTCCCACTGCGGCGCCCGAGCCGGCGGCTGCCAAAGTCGGCAGCCGCACCGACACCATCCAGGTGGCGGCCACATCGGTCAGCGGAAGCCCCGGCACTAAACCGCAAGCACTGTACTGGAACCTGCTGGTCGACGTCTCCGATGTCGACGACAACTTGCTGATCTCGGGGTTGAGGGTCCTGCGATGAGAAAGTTGACGAGCGTGGTCGACCCGAAGTCCCTGAGACTCCTGGGAAACCGAACATTTTTGATAAGCCTCTGGCGAGTGCTCGCCTTCGACATCGCCGCTCCCCTGGCCACGATCGCCGCGCTGCTGATGATCGGCGTCGCTCTTCGCTGGCCGCTGTGGTGGGTCTCGACATGCTCGATCCTCGCGCTCTTGATCACCGCGGGCATGCTCGTCAATTTTGTCCTTTTCCGACGCAATTCGGTCACCTTCGGCACCAACGACAACAGCCCCAGGCTGCGGCTGGCCGTGATTGCCGTGGCTGCGACGGCCGCGCTGGCGGCCTTTGGGGTTGGCTATACCCGCTGGACGGTGCCGGACCGTGATCTCAAACGCGACTCGTCCGAGGTGATGCACGTCGCCACCGCCATGGCCGAGAACGCATCGACGTTCTCCCCACAGACCCCGACAGGGTCGCTCGACCGCGCCACCGCGATGATGGTGCCCGACCGCGTTATTGCGTTCACAGAGCTGTACAACAAGTCCACCTCCGCGCTGGCGCAAGGCCTGATCACGGCAGAGGCGAGGACGCTTTCGGCCGGCGTGGAAGCCCTCACGCCGTCAGCGGCGAGCGTCGTGGTAATTATGCGCGGCACCCGGACTAGGGCGGATGCTCCACCGGTATATGAGGTGATCGCCTTCCGCGTGGAACTAACAAAAGAAAGCGGCCGGTGGTTGGTCCTCGACTTGGCGCCGATTCATCGTTGACGCATAGGCACCCGTGAGCATGAGAGGTTCTTCTTCGCCGTCGCCGTCGTATCACGGCGCGGTGGGTAGGTTGGCTTCATGTTGAGGGTAGTGTTCGTGATCGCATCCATATGCGCGCTCGCCGGCTGCTCTTCGGGTGTCAATGCCTCTTCGTCGAAGGCGGACA
This sequence comes from Mycobacterium terramassiliense, assembly GCF_900157385.1. Classification (GTDB taxonomy): domain Bacteria; phylum Actinomycetota; class Actinomycetes; order Mycobacteriales; family Mycobacteriaceae; genus Mycobacterium; species Mycobacterium terramassiliense. The sequence goes on along the minus strand of NZ_LT717701.1, from coordinate 945,972 downwards.
TCAGCAAGGTGACCGAAGTCAAGTCGACTTTTGGAGCCGAGTTCACAATCAACGACATCGCAAAACGCGCTATCGACCCCAAGTTTCTCTCTGCGAACAAGCTGCCCACGGGTCTCGTATTCGATCCCCCCGAATGCGCAAAAGTAGCGATCGGGCCCGAGATGCCCGCGGGCTTGAAAGGCACCATGGCCGGTGTTTCCGCCGAGGGCAACGGCAACCGGCTCCTCGTTGTCGCGATGGAGACCTCCCAGCCGCTGCCGTCCAATGAAACCGGACATCACTGCAGCACGGTGGCCTTCACCGGGCCGCACATGAAGGGAGGCCTCGAGGCGGTCGACGCACCCAAGATCGACGGGACAAAGACGCTCGGAGAGAGGCGTGTGATGCAGACCGACGCACCCGAGGGCGCTCGTTCCATCGAGGCCTACCGCTATTCGGCTCAATTCGGCGACTATGAGGTTGTTGTGATCGCCAGTCCGACGATGAGTCCCGACCAGCCGGCCGCGCCCGTCGATATTCAACGCGCGCGCGACCTGCTGGTCAAGGGCGTGGCCGCGATCCGGGGTTAACCTGGAGCGGTCTGGCCCATCACGTGGGTCAGGCGCGGGTAGCGGATCGGAGGGGCTGTCGATCAGCCGTAGACAATGTGTGTCGCGGCCGGAGTGCGCTCGAACCGTGGCTCCGAACGCCCGTTCATGGGCGGGCCCGAAGGCCGGGGCCTTGAAGCGCCCGGTTCACGGGCAGTCATCTCTTCCCGGGCCCAACTTTCGGCCCAATCCCATACCGACGTCAACGCCGACCCAAGCTGGGCGCCTGCGGTGGTCAGCTCCCATCTTTTGGTCGGGTTCTTGACGATTACGCCTGCAGCCAACAACTGCCGAAGCCGTTCGGAAAGCACACTCGATGAGCAGTTGTCCATGCGGTGGCGCAGGTCCAAGAACCGCAGTGGGCCGGGCTCAAGCTCCCAAACGACCCGCAGTATCCATCGCTGGCCCAATAACTCCATCGCAGCGCGCACCTGCGCGGTTGACGGAGTCGCATTCCGGCGAGAGCGACGTTCGATCTGGTTATGGGCGTATACCGCGGCGCTGACACCAAGGCTGCGTGTCAACGGCCATCTCCGATGATCCGCACCGAGCCATTCGCGATCCTCGACAAGGCATTCCTTTATCTAGTAGAGGTGGCTACGTTTAATCACTCCGCGGAACTCCTCGATGATCCAATCATCCGGGACCATCGGCCAAGAAACCTGCAGTCTCGTGACGGAAACATTGCCGTCGGGCGCACTGAGCGCCACTTCCTACAGCCAGACCGGTTCGAAGCACGAGACCTCGTGGCCACGACTTCTTTGAATCACGCTTCTTCATTTGTATCACGCTTCGGCGTCGGGCTGCGCCGTCCGCACTGAGTCAAGGTCGAATCTATCTGATCGGCTTTGTGGTGGTGGCATAAACGAAATCAGCGACTATAAAGACCGTGAGATGAGTGGAGCGAGTCGCCCCGCGCCATTGTGGCGAGCTGGCCTTGTCACGCTTTCGCCAGTGGCGATCACCAAGGGGGTCAACAACGATGGCGGTCGCATTGGCTCCATAGGTCGTGAGCCTAGTGGTTAGGCATACGTAACGTTGGCCGCTGCAGCGGCCAACGTTGGAAGCATTTCAATCCGAAAATAACTGCGGGTCCAGCTAAAGCGCTCTCATCAGCCAATTTCGGCGGACGTCTCTCCGCGCACCGGAACTAAACCGTCACTCGGTAGTAGCGCGGCATTCGCGACCTGCTCGTCGAGGCGGCGGCGACCCCAAGCTGAGGTCCAGGCCACAGGCCTAGCGCACGTTGCATGATGGGAACGCATGCTCGACGCCGTCAGCTCTGGGCAAGAGCGTGTCTCGCAATTAGGCGCCGGTGCGAACCATCGATCGACCCCCACGGCCAGCCACTTCCATCTGGTTGTCGATGTGCCACCGCCGCACGGTAGCCCGTCGATGTCATCGGCCCGGGCGCGGCCTCGCGGGCCAGCACCCTAGAGGGGCTTGAACCGGTCCATTACCTGGGAGTTGTTCAGGGGCTGACTGATTCGTCGACAGCTGTCACCCATAGCGATCATCTGCTGCCGCGTCATTTGGTTTAGGTAGTGTTCGCGAATGTGCCCCGCGTAGGTTTTCGTGGCGGGTTGAAGCCGCAATCGCCCCTCGCGTGTGACGGTGGCAATCACTCCTCGCTTGTCTCTTGTGCTGCGACTGCGACGAACGAGACCCTCTGATTCCATGCGGCGGATCTGCTGCGTCATTCGGCTGGGCCCAACCGCCAAAGCTTCGGCAAGGTCGCCCATCCGAGCTGAGCCGCCGTTCGAGCGAGCCAGCATATCCAGCACCAGAAAGTCAAACAGCCCGAGCCGGTGCACCTTCATGAGTTGTCGGTCCAAAGTCTCGAGCAGGAGCGCCGACGATTCCAGAAACGCTTGCCAGCATCGCTGCTCCGTATCATCGAATCCTGGAAGGCGATTGATCGGCGGTTCTGGACCCGTCTCTTCCACGGCGGGGGACGGTATCCAACAAAATCGTCGCGTAGGCGATGAAACGACGTAAGCTTCAACGATTGTCATGGATCCACCAGCCGAGAATGACTGCCGGCAACTCCGGAGGAGGCACTTTTGCGCTGTTCATAGCCCTCCCGACTCCGCCCCAGAAAACTGTCAGTCTGAAACATCTGGTTCAAGGTGAAAATTACTTGTTGGTAGCTTTCTAGAACGCGTTCCACACGACGCTCCGCATAGCCATTGTCTAGCTCGTTCTAGGATCACGCGCTGTTCAACGGCGTACAGGGATTATTTCGGAATTAGCTGAATGCCTCGATAGTGCGACACGATCTAGCCCGTTCGAATCACTGCACAGCGGTCTAATGTGTGAGAATTAGCTGCGTAAGACCTACCGCGAGGCGTTCGGATTCTCCCGCAAACTGACAAAGCATTAGCTCGGTATCCAAGGACGGGCTCCGCTATCTTGAAGAGCGGATTATTAGGTCCCAGAGGGGCAGGGCCAATCCGGTCACCGCATTCAAATGTGTACTGGCGAAAAGGATTTCGCTCGAGTAAAGACTCCCAGAGGTGTCCCTTGACCGGTGGGGCCCGCTCCTGAGTGATTGATCGATGCTTTGACCGCAGGGATTATATTGGGCGCCTTGCGGTATAGGGCGCGCCGGGCGTTGGATTCCACACTATTCAGAAGAGGCGAGTGCCGCCGTCAGGCGCAAAGGCCCGCAGAGTGACAGTACTTCGCGCCACGGCATTTCGGACTGTTTGGCCCCCAATCAACTAGGGTCGTCATAACCTTGCATTGGAACGAAATATGCTGTGACACATGGCAAGTGTGATATGCTTGATGATGAGCGTCAAAATCGTTCTGGCCGTGGCGAATTCAGTCGCAGATTTCAGCTAGGCGGATATGAGATACCCTCGTCAAGCCCAGCGTTCGTCGCGGCCAGGCACACAGAAGCGCCATATCTTCGTTAGCTGGCGGAAAGACGAAAGTCCTCGCTCGTAATCGGTGGCGGTATCCTTCGAGCCAAAGATCGCTTGCTCCCGAACATTTCCTACCTCCCCTACAGCCGCACCTACCCGCGCCGACTGCGAACCGCCGCCGCGACATGACGCGATGACGCGGACTTACTGCGAGGCGACCTACTTGCCATCGTCGACGCTAACCTACCGGTTGGTCGGAACGCGAGGATGTAATCTCTCATGGGCGCCTTCGTCGTCCGAAGCCGAAACAGCTAGCAATGCCACAGCGTGAAAGCTGGCGGGACAATAGTTGTCGCCGCAGGCAACTCGTTTCGCGCAGGCCATTCTCGTCAAGCCGATGGGCCTTGCCGCACATCCGGTGGAAACACGGGTGCGGCACGGCTAGCTCTGGATAAGAGCCAGTCTCGCGGCGTGGGCAGCCCCTCAAATCTGCCACGGCCGTATCGCAGAATGTGGATTTCATCGACCGGCACGCTTTGTCGAGGACCGCCGCCTACAGGAGCTTAAACCTGTCCATTACCTGGGAATTGTTCAGCGGGTGGTTGATCCGCCGGCAGCTGTCACCCATGGCGATCATCTTCTGGCGTGACATCTGATCAAGGTAATGCGCGCGAACATGTCTCGCATATGTTCTGGTCGCGGGCTGGAGCCGCGCGCGGCCCTCACGGGTGATCGTCGCGATCACTCCGCGTTTGTCTTTGGTGCTGCGGCTGCGATGCACGAGACCCTCCGATTCTAGGCGGCGAATCTGCTGGGTCATCCGGCTGGGCCCGACCGCGAGAGCCTCCGCCAGATCGCCCATCCGAGCCGAACCGCTGCCGTTCGCCCGGGCGAGCATCGAGAGCACGAGGAAGTCGAACAACCTGAGCTTGTGAATCTTTACAAGTTGGCGATCTAACGTTTCCAGCAGGAGCGCCGACGATTCCAGGAACGCCTGCCAGCACCGCTGCTCTATATCGTCGAGTCCCGGCAGACATATTCTTGGCGGTTCAGGACCCGTCTCTTCCACAGCGGGCGACGGTATCCACGAAGATTGCCGCGCTGTAGATGAAACGACTTCCGCCTCAACGATTGTCATGTATCCACCGTTGGGGCGGACGCCAGGGACTGAAGAAGAGGCAATTTTGCACTGCTCATAGGACTCCCCGACCCTGCCCAGAAAACTGTCAGTTTGAAGTATCTGGTTCAAGGCGAAAATTACTTGTTGGTCAATTTTTGGAACGCGTTCCACACGCTCTACGTATAGCCACGTCCTCGTGTTTCTCAGCATAACTCGCAGCTCACAAGTAGTACAGGGGGTATTCTAAAATTAGCTGACCTCGTCAGTGGTGTAACACGATCTAGTGCGTTTCTGCATTGTCGGAATTCGTAGCTTGCGTCGCACCTGTAATACGAGGGATTTAGCTAGCGTAAGAACGCGACGCGCCACCCTGGCACTGTTCTTGCGGACAGAGCCCGCAAACATGACCGCCCCTACGGATCAGTTTATGGGACCTGCGGAGGCAATGGTCAGCGCGGCGGATCAGATGGGCCCACCCGCCCTTGTCGGCAAAATTACTGAGGGGTAAGACTTTTCGCTCAGCCGGTGGCGTGGCGACGTACCCCGATCAATACGGGCACTATTGAACATCTGCGGAACACCGCTGTTTTCACTCCCATACGGATTACATTGCGATACTTGGTCTCTGGCCTGAGCCCAGCCCTCCCGACCGCCACGTCAATTGAGCGCTCAAACTCACGTATGCGCGACAGCAAATCAAGGAATTCCTTTCAGCCCCGTCGGTTTGGGTTGTCGAGTCCAAACGATTAAGAGCCCAGGTACGCTCATGGTGAGGTGAAATCTGTTGTGATACGGACAAAGCAGCGCTAGTTTCCGTGCATCTAGAGTCAAAACCGTACTGGCCCTTAGCCGTTAAGCTTTGGCGTCGACGACAACGAGGCACGGGACGGGACGTTGACAGCATTGATCGCTGCAACGTCCGGCGGTACATGCAGATTTTCGTTAGCTCGCCGGAGAGTCAGGTTGACCGTGCCGACCGTTGTAGCAGCAAGTCGAACAACTGCGCACACGCTATTTCAACATTTGCTGGCATCCTTACAGGCTGACGCTGCCAGGCCGACCGCGAACTGACTTAACCCTCACGTGGCGCTGGCCGTGCCCAGTGGGCGGCAGGAGTTAACGGGTGTCAAGCCAATGTACTTCGGCCGGGCGACCGGTGGTCATCATCGCCTGAGCGCGGGTGCGGCCGCCGATGTTTCGAATGTCGGCACCCCGGCGGGCGGCATTCGCCGAGGCGTTAGGCTCCGGGGAACAAGCTGTGGACAACCTTCGCGGCCATGCCATCGCCTTCGCCGTCAATCTGCAACCCAATGTGCAAGATTAGACAATTCTGAGCATCAGCTGTGTCGGACCATCGTCGTTGACCTACCAGTTGGTTGAACACAAGAATGAGCGGCGCCAATCCGTCCTTCGCTTACACCTTTTGGTGAGACCTGGCTCACGCTACCTTACAGCTGGGGTAGCCGCCGATGGCAGCGGCTCGTCATGAAAGGCCTTGAGCTGCAGCCTCGCTGATCGGGGTCGACCTGCCGCCGCGTAATCGCGTGAACGGTCAGGCATCTGGCAGTCTGGACGGCAGAATGATCGCTCAGCCCTCAGTGGTAGTGCCCACTACCTCGTGCTCCGTCGGACGACAATGTCTGGGCCCGCCGCTGGAAGTTGACGAAAACCTGGGTGGTATTGCGGAGCCCTGGTGGCGCCGGCCAGGTCGACGGCACCGATAGGCCGCCCAATGACATGGCATGCGCCATCCGTGCTGAGACGGGTGATCCCCACGAGTATTGCTGGCGGTCCGCCCGGCCGACTAGCAGGCGTTCGTCGCAAACCTTGAGCTGAGCGCGACGGTTGACGAGCGAATCGCGAGTACCGCTCAGCGCTGCACCGTCCGCCTCACAGATCCGAGACGCCTGCGCCAGTGTGCTGATCGGGTACATCGCCAAGCGCTCCGCCGCGCTGGCGGTGCTGACCGCCTCGGCGGCGCGCTCACTGTCCGGGGCGGTGCCCGATGGGCCTGACGGGCCGGAATGCCCCGGCTTGGCCTCGCGTGCAGTGAGCGAACTTAGCGCCCAGCGCCTCTCAGTGCTTGAATTCGTAAGCGGTGCCATGCCGGTTCCTGCAGCCGTCGCATCCGTGGAATCCGTCGCGGCTGCCCTCTTGCCGTATGCCGACATCCTGACCGCATCGCGCCACGCCGTCATGTACCCATTCAACGTGGCCGCGTCCTGGGCCCACATCTCGAGATAGTGCGCCTCCGTTGCGGCTACGGCTAACGCATCCTGGCCTAACACATTCGTTGTTGCCAATTTCCTAAACCATGCACGATTAGCTTCAATCACGGGCGGTGGCACCGTCATCGCGAACGCCGTCTCCAACGCATCCGCCGCGGTCGCAGCCTTGGCGGCAACGTCCGCAACCTGCGCGGCAGTCGCGTTGAGCCACGACGCGTATTGGGCGATGGCACCGGCGATCTCGAGTACCGACGGCCCGGGCCAATTGGCGATCAATGCCGAGATCGCCGGCACAAGGGAACCGGCAGCCGAACACAAACCCGCCGCCAGGACATCCCACGCGGACGCGGCGAGACTCAACTGCCCCGAGCCGCGGGCGGTATGGACGAGTTCCGTGTTGAACTCCGGGGGAAAGAACGAGAAACTCACGGCGCCCGACTTCTAAGCAGTCGCTACCGCGTTGACAGACTCGGTCACTGATACCAAAACATCGCGGCGAGCGGACTGCCCAGCTTGGAGCATCACGTGCCAGCCCCCGATCCGTACCGCGCGATCGCAATGTCAGGCGCTCGTTCAATCCGATCCCTGTCACGTCTAATCATTGATACCGGGTCAGCCAGCCCCGGATGCCCAAGCCCAAACCGGCGCGCGACCACAGCTGTTAGGCAGCTTTCCCGCCGTGCCGCGGCACCGCGGGAAAGCTGCCGGGTACTGCCGCCAGCACGGGCAAGGTATACCAACCAGCCGCAACGCCCCTGCGTCACCGGTCGGAGAGAAGGCGCCAACGGCAACGAAGCTTCGTTCCGCGCCTTGCGCAACGAACCAACGGGCAGCAACACCAGTGTCTTCACCTAACCCCCACTGATGACTGGCGAACATCCGTTGGCGCGTGTCGTATGATACCGAAGGCGCACAAAAAAATTGATTCCCAGATGACCGAAGTGATCAAGCGGCCCGACGGTGCCCACACTCGGCAAACGTGGATATCTGGAATTATCATGCGAGAACGACATCCGCCGTCGAGCAGCGAACTCTCCCGCAAGCCGTTGAGTTTCAAGGTGAAATTACCGTTCAGTAGCCTGAGCGGGTTGGCGCGGCTGACAGCCTGCAGCACACATGGATTCTTGCGGACTGGGCCGGAAGTGGTTGGCATCGTGCGAATGCGGGCAAGCGATTGGAGCCCGGATGTCAATTAGGCGGGCATCGTATGTAGGAGATGGAGCCCACGCCGCGCCTCCAACTGTTCGATCAGCGTTGGCTGAACAGCACTTTCAGAGGACGGTCAATGCTCCGCGGCCCACAGCGCAAGGCAATTGCGATGGGCTGTGGCCGACCTCCGGTGCTGCCGACAACCACGCCGGCGGTATCGACAACGCCCCCATCGTGAGCGCCCGCGCCATCTGCGCGGAGACGTCCGCAACCCACGCCGTCGGCTGGTCGCTCCCCCTTTCCGCCCGCGACCCAGAGACGTAGTCGACGAGCCGACCAAAACCGTTGAACAGCCCGTTACCTTTGGCGCTCAGCTCCGCTGCGCCGGTCGGGGACATCCGTGCCGCCTGCACCAACATGCCGATGGGGTACATCGCCAACCCCTCCGAAGCGCTGGCCGCATCGCTCGGCCCGCCGCCCGGCGAACGCGGCGATGCGGCACCCCCGGAGGGCAACTGGCCGACGTTGTCGAGCAGCCACCCCTCTGCCAGCAGCGAGCCTAGGGCCCAACGTATTTCGGTCACCCTACTGGCGAAGATCGCCGACAGGCAGTCATCGGCGGCAGTGGTGGTTGAAGTCGTCGAGTACGTGGTCGCCAGCGCGGGCTTCGACGATAACGATGTCTTGACCTCACTGTGGAACGCCGTTACGTACCCGTTCATCGTCACCGCATCCTGAGCCCACATTTCCAGGTAGTGAGCCTCTGTGACGGCAATCGCGTGAGCGTTCTGCCCCAGCAGATTGTGCGTTGCCAGCGTCGCGAGCCAGGACCGATTGGCCGCGATCACTAGCGGCGGAACCGCCATGCCGAACACCGTCTTGGAGGTCTTTTCGGCAGCCTTGGCGTTGGCGCAGGCGCCGGCCGCCTGCGCCGCCAACACGGTCATGCGCGACGCGTAATGCGCTGCTGCACCTGCCATCCAAATCCCCGCCGGACCGGGCCAGTTTGTAATCAGTCCCGCGAACGTCGCCTTAAACGAAACCGCGATCAAATGGAATCCCGTCGCGAAGCACTCCCACTCTGACGCTGCGGCACCCAGCTTTTCCCAGCCAGGAGCGCTGTAGATCAGCGCGGAATTCACCTCTGGCGGAAGAACCGACAAGTTCACCATTGCAGTCTGTTACCCAGCCGTGCCGGCCGATTCAGGCCGCGCATCCAAGAGCACGTCTGCGCCAGGCCCCCTCCGACCGGGCTGTAGTACCGGCGCCGCCGCCACGTAGTGGGCCGCGATCGAAAAGCAGATGCTGGACAAGGCCTTGGCGGTCACACTCGACGGTCCTGAATCGTCAGCCGGAAACGTCACGCCCCAACCTCGCGGGGTAAACCCCGTCGAGCTGCGTGGCTGCCGATCGCCGCGCCGCGGCTCCATTCAATCCCCCTCCCGGACAACATGGTCCGTCGCTAGTACCGATGATGCGCACCAAGCTCACGTTGATGACATCTCCGCAATTGATGTACGGGCAGCTTTCCCGTGAGGGTGGGGCCCCGCGGGAAAGCTGCCCGTCTGCCGCCGGCAAGGAAAGGGAATTTTGGACCAGCAGCAGCCCTCGCGAGTCACCGGTATGCTCAGCCGGCACCGGTAACTCCCTCCGAGTCACCGGTGAGCCTCGACCATCGACCGGTCCGGGCTCCCTTTCATGGTGTTGAGCAACGAAATTAGAGGTGAAGCACTAGCCGCATCTGCAGTCCTCCGAGAAAAACCTGATAGCCATGATCTGACGTGTGTGGAACAGTACCGAAGAGGCGGCCGAGGAACGATGCTGTTTCGAGGAAATTGACGAAACCGCTCGCGACTTTCCAGTACTGGCAATGCCCTTGGCATACATAATTACTGGACAAGGTTCTGCACTTAGCGGCTTAGCAAATCCTTGCAGCAGCTGGCAAACTTCAACCTGAAACTACCCGCGAGTAGCGCTCATGTGTGCTTCAGGACCGAAAGGGCTGCCACTCAACGAGATTCGCAGCCCATGCCGATGCCGTACATCGTGCGATATATTGGGGTCGCCTTCTTCCGTCTGGTATCCAGATGACGTCCGCCATAGACGATAGTCAGGTACGTAGTCGAGGTTATTTTGTCGATGAAGCGGGAAGGAGTCAGGGTGAAGCGGCTCATTGCGGGGTTTGCAGTCGTCGGATCGACGTTGACATTTGCGCCCGCTCCCGTGTGCTTGGCGGCCACCAACACCGCCACCACCCTGTTTCCCTTGGACGGCGCCAACCAGCTGGAGACCCACGCCTTCCTCGATTGCTATAAAGCTGACGGCCACTGCGACTTCACCGTCGGGGCCGATGTGCGCACCCCCGACGGTGCGACCGGCTTCCCGCCCGGCCTGTGGGCGCGCCAGACCACCGAAGCCCGATCACCAAACCGGATGGCCTATTTGGACGCGCACGCCAACGGCCAGTTCGAGCGAGTCAACAAGGCATTGGGTTCCGACGAGATCACCACCGTGTACTTCGGTGAAGGTCCGCCCGACAAGTACCAGACAACCGGGCGCATCGACTCGGCCGACTGGTCGACGGGCCAGCCCAAGACCGATGTCAACGTCATCGTCTGCACCCACATCCAGGTCGTCTACCCCGGCGTCAACACCACCTCACCGAGCACTTGCGCACAGACCACTTTCTCGTAGGGTGGCCGAGGGGACTATCTCGCTAACGGTGTTTCCGGCGGTTTTCATCAGTAGGTTTCGGCTGCCGGGAATCGGTCGCCGAAGGTGATCGCGAACGCATTCAGGGCAGGTTTCCACCGCATCATCCATCGTGCCCTGCCGGCACCGGTTGGGTCCAGTGATCTGGTAACCAGGTAGAGGCACTTGAGCGCGGCCTGCTCGGAGGGGAAGTGTCCGCGGGCCTTGATCGCGCGGCGGTAGCGGGCGTTGAGGGATTCGATCGCATTGGTGCTACAGATGACGCGGCGGATCTCCAGGTCATAATCCAGGAACGGGATGAACTCGTCCCAGGCGTTGTCCCATAGGCGGATCACCGCCGGGTAGCGCTGCCCCCATTTCTCGGCCAGCTCGTCGAACGCCTTGCGGGCCGCGGTAGCGTTGACTGCGGTGTAGATCGGTTTGACATCACGCTTGATCTCATCCCAGTACTTACGGGAGGTGAGCCGAAAAGTGTTGCGCAGCAAGTGGATGATGCAGACTCCCACTGTCAACCTTTCAGTCCGTGGCGTGCTCGACCGCCGCGTCTGACCAGGTTTGCGACGGCGCGGAATGGCAAAGCGTTTGGTTGGTTAGGCCACGGTCATGCGGTGATGAATGGCCGGATCGTAGGTGATGTGGTCAGTCCAGCAGCGCCACAGAATCCGCACCCAGCGGGCGCCGAGACCGCGCAACGCGCGGTGGTGGGGCTGGCCGGCCGCGCGTGCGCGTTGGTAAATGTCAGCTGACCAGGGATCTTCACGGACGGCGACGAACATCCACCAGTCGATGGCATGTCGCATCCGCCGGTTGGCGGCGTAGCGGAACCTCACCTGGCGAGTGCGCCCGGATGCCTTGGTGACCGGAGCCAGCCCGGAGTCGGCTAGCAGCGACGGCGGTGAGGGGAAGCGTTGTCTGGCTTCGCCCATCTCGGAGATCAACACTGCTGCGATGACGGGTCCGATACCGGGGAAACTCGTGAAGATCGGGGTGTCTGGGTGAGCGGCGAGCAGTTCATCTAGGCGCTTGTCATGGATGCGCAGATGGGCATTGAGTAGGGTGAGTTGTTCTGTGAATGCTTTGGCCGCCAGTGCTTTTCCGGCGACCGTGCCGTCACTTGCCGAGAGCAAGTGCGGATGCATCCGGTCAACGAGCGACTCGGCCTTCTGGCGACCGCTGTAGCCGTGACGGCTCGTGAATGCGCCCATCCGTGCCGCACTGATTCTGCTCGCCTGTGCCGGGGTGGGGTAGGTCCGGATGAACGCCAAAGTGATGTCGCGGTCCAGTGAGGAAAACAGGTGCAACGGCGCGGGGTGGTAGGACTCCAAGATGGCGCGCAACCGATTCTCGGTGTCCACCTGCAAGTCCAGGATCCGTTGACGATCCCGGCTCACCGCGATCAGCTCCGCCAACACCGGCGACGGCATGACCAGCGGCCGCCACTGGGCATGCTGATGACGCAACGTGTCAGCCAGAACATAGGCATCGAACTCATCGGACTTCGCCGCCGCCATCCGATACCGTTCGCGCGCCCGCGCCGAGATTTTTGGTGATACACAATAGATTTCGACGTCGCAATGAAGTTGAAGGTGTTCGACGAGCAATCCCTCTGCGCGTTCGATCGCGATGCGCACCGAACCGGGCAGCGCCGCGATCATCGCGACAAGAGCGCTCAGACCCTCGACGGTATGCGCGATTCTGCGGCTGAGCAGCTGCTGACCATCGTCATCCAGGACACAGACGTGATGGAAACGTCCGCCCCAGTCGATGCCGCACCAAAACCTGGCGTGTAAATCGCTCGGACTATCCTGATTCATTGCAGTCAGATCCCTTCGACCTTGAAGGTTCACGCTGCAATTGCGAGGCCCGCCCGGAACCTCATCTCGGCACTCACCGCTGATACCGGTGGTGCTGCTCTCGCTGGCCGGTCCGAGCCCCGCAGCCACCACGGGCGGACGGGTCTGCATGTGGACCTCGAAGGTGACGCGTTTGCATAGGTCCTGCCCGTGGTGGTGCAGGTGAACGCCGAGACCATCCCGGCCCACCCATTGTCGATAGATGAGGTTTGAACGATGGCCTGTGGCCAGATCGCGGCAATGGATTCGGGCAGCCCGGTCAGCCCGTCACAACAGACGAACAACGCGTCACGACACCCGCGATTGCGTAGATCGGTCAGCACGCTCATCCAGAACTTCGCACCCTCCCCACCGGTGCCGGCCCACAAGCCGAGGATGTCGCGTTCCCCGGCCAAAGTGACCCCGATGGCGGCGTAGAACGGGCGGTTGGCGACCTGGCCGTCGCGGACCTTGACCACGATCGCGTCGATGAAGATGGCTGCGTAGGTTTCATCCAGGGGCCGCACCGACCAATCATTCATCTCCTCGATCACCTTGTCGGTGATGCGGCTGATCGTCTCCTTGGAGACCGACGCCCCGTAAATTTCGGCGAAATGCGCTGAAATCTCCCCGGTAGTAAGACCTTTGGCGTACAACGACAAGACCACCTCGTCCACCCCAGACAGTCGGCGTTGGCGCTTCTTGACAATCTGGGGCTCGAACGTCGATGCCCGATCGCGCGGCACATCGAGTTCGACCGGGCCAGTGGTGTCGGTCAGCACCGTCTTGGTGCGGGTGCCGTTGCGGATGTTGCCCGAGCCCGCCTCGGGCGGGTCGTGTTTCTCATAGCCCAGGTGCTCGGTCATCTCCTCGTTGAGCGCGGTTTCGAGCACCGTCTTGGTCAACTGCTTGAGCAGCCCATCGGGCCCGGTCAGCGACAGGCCCTGTTCTTGGGCCAGTCGGACCAGCTCGACCGCGGCCTTCTGCTCTGCGGACTGCTCAGCCGCCTTCTTCTTCGCCACATCTTCCAGTGTCGTCATCACGGCACCTTTCTCGCCGAGCATCGCTCAGCGTGTCAGTGCCGGAAACACCGTTATTTCCACAGTCCCCAGCTGCTGCACCTGCCCGCTAGCCGCGAGGCCGACGTGGTCGCCGAAGCCATGATCGCCAAGATCCAAGCCCTTCCTCAGAATCTGTGGAAAACGCTGACCTGGGATCAGGGCCACGAAATGGCGGCCCACGCCCGTATCAGCATCGCCGCCGGGATCGATATCTACTTCTGTGACCCACATTCGCCGTGGCAGCGCGGCAGTAACGAAAACACAAACGGCCCTCTGCGGCAATACTTTCCAAAGGGCACTGACCTTTCGGTGCACTCGGCTGCCCATCTTGACGAGGTTGCCATCGAGCTCAACAACCGGCCCCGGAAACGCTTCGACTGGGACAGCCCCGCCAAAGTCCTCGATCGGCTACTGTCAACCGCGTCAGAAGCCACTGTTGCAAGCAAACCTTGAAACCGCCCGAGTAACGGCCTGCAGCAGTACAGGTTCAACGAAACGACCGGTACCCGGGCACTTCCTCAGCGCTGCAAATGAAAACATTTGCGGTAGGTGGGATCGCACGCGGCGCGACCGATACCTGTTGCCGCAGTGCATGTTTGAAGCCCCAGCGCAAGAGATTCCACTTGTAGAATTCTTTGCAAAATGTAATAACGTTCTCGTTGGCCGCATCTGGCTAGGTAATGTTCACGCGTTATACCGACGCCCCCACTGATTACCAGGATTCCGCATGAGGATACGTATATGACGTCCGGCTTGTTGGCCTGTAGCGCCTGGATGCCAGCTGTCCGCAGACAGCGGCCTCGGCGTAGGTTTGAATGGCTGCGCGCTGCCGCGGCATCAACGGTTGCCGTTGTTTCCGACATGTTGGCAACGCGCTCGCACCGGCGGTGACGGATCCACTTCGCGCCCGGCAAGCGAGATTTCATCTGGTTCGCCTGGGACAGCTGGCCATCGACGATGACTTTGTGTTCCTCTTGACCTTCGTCGATCGGTCCGAGCAGGCCACCGCGAAGCGTGCTTTCGTCAATGCCCACCTGACAATGACAAACACCGGCACAGAACCGAAGGTGTTTTCGGCGGCCGATCAAAAGCTCAAGGTCGAAGGCGTCGTCTTCCACGTCGATAACGGTGCGGCATTATCGACAGCGCTGGCCGGCGGGGTCACCGTCTTCCCCGGTGCGCGCGTGTCGGTGGTGTTGTCGTTCGACGTGCCGGCAGACACACCCCGGTGGGGTGCGCTGGAGTTGCATGCCTCGGCCGCATCGCCGGGCGTCGGCGTCGCATTTCCACGACAAATTAGCGAGACCGAGATTCGCGCGCAACGGCGTTCGGCGGATTCTTGGGGCTTCGGAGATTGATCACCAGATGCAGGAGCCGTGCGTGTCACCGAGCACATCGCGACGAAGGCACAGTTCGTCTTCCTCTGGACGCGGCGGCACAGTCATCTTGCTTTTGGCGTCGGCGATCTGCGCGTCGGCATGGCCGTGGTGGTGTGGCACGTACATTGCCGTCCACATGGGCGCTGGCAACCCATCCACCGCGCGATCAGTCGTCGGGTGGGTGTTCGAACTGTCGTGGCTTGCGTTCCTAACCGTGGCAGTCGTCGGTTGGGTCGTCCCCAAATCTGGCCCCAGCGCGTCGAACTCGACAACCGACGTCGCAGAAAGGCGGGCGCCTCTCGGCGTCCAGCCGCGTCGTCGTCACCCAAGAATTCCCTGCGCACGTCTCACTCGCAGCGTCACTGCATACCCGGCGGCACAGGCGACCTTCACCGTTGTAGATCTGGAAACGACCGGGCTTGATCCCGACATTGACCGCATCGTTGAGATCGGACTCGTCAAGTTCTCGGCCGACGGACGAACAATCGACGAGTTCGCCACGTTGGTGAACAATCCGGGCTCGAGCCGGGAAGCAATCGGCGTTCACCGTATCCTCGACAGCGATCTCGCCGGCGCGCCGCGCATCGAAGACGTGCTCCGGGAGACGTTCTCCTTCATTTCCGGGACCGTGCTCGTCGCCCACAACTTCGCCTTCGAGGAAGGCTTTTTGTCAATTGCCGCGTGGCGAGCCGGAATCCCACCGCCGGACGTCGTCGGCGTCTGCACGTTGGAGACGTGTCGGCGCCACCTCGACGGCCGTGCTTTCAGCTTGCCAGCGATGTACAAGACGGCGACTGGCGAGTGGGCACATGACAGGCACACAGCATTGGGTGACGCACGCGCGGCGAAAGAGGTTCTGCTGTGGCTCCTGCACCGAGCGCCGTCTCCTCTCTACTTCACGCAGGCACCGCGCTACGGTGCGCCTTCGCCGGTGCTCGATACCTGCCAGATCAGCTGCCGCCCCGTACCGCTCGTGCGCGCCTCAATGGCAGAGTTGCTGGCATCGTTTCCCCAGTCAACGAGAACCCGCAGAGGTGACCCGCGCGCAATCCAGAGGTACCGGCGGCTGCTCGACGACTCGGTCCACGACGGTCGGCTCACGATGCAAGAGGCCTCCGATTTGACTCGACTGGCCATCGCGACCGGCGTGACGGGCACCCGGCTTCGGCAGATTCATCGCCAGGCCTGGGACGCCACCTTCGCCGATGAGAAGGATGGGCCGTGGGCCGCTTTGACACCGCTGCGACGCCGAGAAATGTACCTAGTGGCCGAGGCGCTGGGGCTCACGGATCTCGCATCGGAAGTTAATTCGGTCATTGCCGCATGCTCCGAGCCCGAACCGTCACCCGAGGCGCGGTACCTCCGCGGGCTTCGAGTGGCAATTGCCGGCGAGGACCCCGAGGTCGTCGCGCTGCGTGAACGCGCGGAAGCTTATGGGGCCAAGCTCGCCGTGAACGTCACGAAAACCGTTCAATGGCTTGCCACAACCACACCCGAGGCGGACGATTCTCGGCATTCGTCCGCCCGCAAACTGAGCATCCCGATCCTGACACCTGCGCACGCATCAGCTCGGCTCGATGAAGCGATACGTGACGCGGAGATAAAGGCCTGCGAGCGCCAGCGGGAATTAGATGAGTTCGCCGCTAGGCGTCGCCAACGCGAGATCGAGGCTGACGCCTACTGGCGACCCGTCTGGCGAAGGTCAGAACTTGCGGGAGATGTCGGTGGGTGAGGCACCTACGAAGGTTCGTCAGGGCGAGCCGCGCACCCATTGCGACGTCTACGCCCGCGCGAAATGGCGGATACCATCCCGGCAGCCTGGTGACGTTCGCGTCGTGGGTGAATGCGGCGTCATAGATTGCGCGCATGACCCAACCGGCGGGCACCAGGCGGCGCGCCCGGCTGCTCGGCATGCTCGCCGCCAAGGCCACGACGGTGCAGGCCAAGGCCAGCGTTAGGGGCTTCTCGTCCATCGATGCCCAGCCGTCGCCGCGACAGCGGATAAGCGGCCGCAGCGCCGATCAGACCATAGGCGGCAACCGGATTCCGCAGGCTCCGGCCGCGGCCATGCCGGAGGCGAGGGGGTTGATCGTCATACCCTTACCTTTGCACTCGTCGCGGTCACAGATCCGGACGAGATTGCGCCTTAACCCCGAGATGCTGCAAAATGCAAACAATTGGCCTCCTGGGCCGCGGCGGGCAATGTTAGCCCCGGCATCTGATGCCGCAGAATATCTTTCGCGCTCGGGGCAAATCCGGCCGCCCAACCCCGGCGGCTGCCGTCGGAGCCGCCAACGCTCCCTCATGCGCCCATCCCGCTTAATCCACAGATGCTGCAAAGTGCAAATAGTTTACGCAGCGGCCGCCACAAGCAGGGTTGAGCGACGGCATCTGCTGCCGCAGAACATATTTCGCACTTGACCAACCGGTGGTTTCTCAGTGATTTGTTTGAATATTGAGAATTCTCCGACGGGCGTGCTTTACCCCATACACAGAAAGTGAGAATGCACGTAGGCTCATTCGAGCAGATCGACCCGTCTCGAAAGGGGCCCGTAGTGAACTGGACAACCGTCGCGGCGCCGCTGGTCACCTGTGCCATCATCATCGCCGCCTCGACCGCCGCCGAGTCGCCGGCTGCACAGGCGAAGAATGGCGACACGCACATCACCGGGCAGGGCGTGGAACAGACGCTCGACTGCAACGACGCCACGCTGATCGTCAATGGCACCGCGAACGTCATCACCGCGAAGGGCAACTGCTGGGCCGTGACCGTCATGGGATCGGGCAACACCGTTGTCGCCGACTCGGTCACCCACGACATCACCGTGTACGGCTACGACCAGACGGTGTTCTATCACAGCGGCGACCCGGTCCTCTGGGACCGCGGCCGCGAATTGGGCATGACCAACCGGCTCCAGCAAGCGGGCTGAGGCGCCGCAACGACCCGAGGGGAGTCGAGGATCAATGCGCGATCACTTTACGGACAGCCCGTCCAAACTGGCCGCACTCGCCCTGGCCGGCTTTCTCGTCGCCGCCGCGGGCGTCGGCGTGGTATCCGCACCGCGCGCGTGGGCGGGCGACGCGCCGATCGGCCACATCGGTGACACCCTGCGGGTGGACACCGGCACCTACATCGCCGACGTCACCGTCAGCAGTGTGACCCCCTGCGACCCGCCCCCCGGATTCGGCTACACCCGCAGCGGCGTGCCGATCAAAAGCTTCCCCGGCAGCACCCCTAACCGCGCCGACGTGACGATCCACGCGATCCGGGTGCCCAACCCGCACATCATGGCGACCGACTTCAGCTTCGACGGCGTTACCCCATTCGCCGACGCCTACAAACCGCGTGCCAGCGACGCGCCCGACGCGCTGGACAACGTGCTCGTCAACGCGCCCAGCGGCGCGATCGTGCGCGGCGAAGTCTATTGGGACGCCTACCGCGACCCGGTCTCCACCGTCGTCCTGCTGGACAAGAAGACGGGCTATCACCTCGCCCAGTGGAACCTTTGACCTGGGCGCCACGTGTCCCGCGGCGGGGCACGCAACAGCTTGTCCATAGAGCGCGTCACCGTCATCCCGATGCGCCGGAAGCAGACATCGATGAACCCTCGCGTCCTAATGGGAGTTGATCGGCGAGCCTCGAACGGATAGTGATCCGGTAGCGGGACGCTGGTCGCCGAGCCGCCGGTCGGTGAGCACTTCCGCGCCCTGGAGTGATGTTCGATTCCTACGGCTAGACCGTGCCCCGGCCGGTTGGTGAGGCTTCCCATAGCGCTGATGGGGTGTCGTGCCGATTCGAGCACTGATCCATTAGGTCGCCGCCGGGTTGCCTTGGGCTCGAACAGGTTCCACCCGTTTCGGCAGAGGAGGTGATCGATGATCTTCGTCGGCGACGATTGGGCCGAAGATCATCACGACATCCACGTGATGGACGACAACGGCACCCGGCTGGCCTCGCGCCGGCTGCCAGAAGGGCTCCCCGGCATCCGCGGATTGCACGACATCGTGGCCACCCACGCCCAAGACCCCCGACAGGTCGTGATCGGCATCGAAACCGATCGAGGTTTATGGGTCAACGCGCTGGTCGCGGCCGGTTACCAGGTGTATGCGGTCAACCCGCTGGCGGTCGCTCGCTACCGCGACCGCCACCATGTCTCCGGAGCTAAATCCGATGCCGGCGATGCCAAACTGCTGGCCGAGCTGGTGCGCACCGACCGCCACAATCATCGCCCGATCGCTGGGGACAGCGCCGACGCCGAGGCGATCAAGGTGCTCGCGCGTGGGCACCAGAACCTGATCTGGACCCGCAACCGGCACACCAACGCGCTGCGATCGGCACTGCGCGAGTACTACCCGGCCGCGCTGGACGCCTTCGACGACCTGGCCGACCGCGACGCACTGGCTGTACTCGGCCGCGCCGCGACCCCGGCCGAGGGCGCTCGCTTGAGCGTGGCCAAGATCCGGTCAGCGCTCAAAGCCGCTGGGCGCCAACGAAACCTCGATACCCGAGCACTACAAATCCAGGAAATTCTGCGTAGCGAGCAACTCACCACTGCTGCCTCTGTCAGCGCCGCGTTCGCGGCGACCACCCGCGCCACAGTCAGCATCATCATCGAGCTCAACCACCAGATCAGCGATCTGGAAGCCGAACTGTCGACACATTTTGAGACACACCCGGACGCCGACATCTACCGCTCCCTGCCAGGACTTGGTGTTGTGCTCGGCGCCCGGGTGCTCGGTGAGTTCGGGGACGACCCCACTCGCTACACCACCGCCAAGTCTCGCAAAAACTACGCTGGAACCTCCCCGCTGACAGTCGCGTCGGGCAAAAAACGCGCCGTGCTGGCCCGCCACGTCCGCAACCGCCGGCTCTACGACGCTATCGACCAATGGGCGTTCTGCGCGATCACCCGCAGCCCAGGCGCACGCGCCTACTACGACCAGCACCGCGCTGCCGAAGACCTCCACCACCAAGCCCTCCGCGCCGTCGGCAACCGCCTCGTCGGAATCCTCCACGGCTGCCTACGCCACCACACCACATACAACGAACAGCTAGCGTGGTCACCCCGCCACAACACCCCCACCACCAACGCCGCTTGACAAATTACGGACCTGGGATGTCTAGCAGGCGGGTGAGGGCGTCCTCGGTGATGATCGGAATACCGTATTCGCGCGCCTTATTGGCCTTGCCGCTGACCGAATCGGGATCGGCGGCGACCAGAATGCGCGTCCTACGGGTGAGCGCCCCAGTCGCGATGCCGCGCCGTGCGAGCTCTGTCTCCCATTCGGATCGCGCTCGGCGCATTGCTCCGGTGAGGCACACAACGTCACCCCGGGCCAACGCGTACTCAGCCCTTGCTTGACGTACGGGCGCCAATGCCAGCGCGGTCTCAACGTGGCTGGGACCCAATCCGCAGAGTTCGGCAACCTGAAGCAATTCAGCGCGCTCGTCGTCTGTGACCAACCCATCGGCAAGCGCTACCCTCGCCATCGATCGCAGGTATTCACAATGGATTTCGTCCAACAGCTGGCGTGACAGGCCGAGCTCCTCAGCCGTCACCACGAGTGCCTCCTCCTCGTGGAGCGACAGGTAGCGATCGAGCAGGGCGGACTCAAGGATCTCGAGATACGACTCGACCCGGATATCCTCGTGTCGAGGCATTCGTGCCACGATGCGATCAAGCCATCCCGCCGGCCGCCGCTGACGGGAAGTTCCGCGCACTACTAGCCGCACCTCCGGACCGGCGACGTCTGGCCACCGGAACTCCTCTGCACCGGAGATCTCGCTCGCCCAAGGCGGTGGAACGCCGCCGCGTTCCAGAAGGTGCTTCAGCAGACCTGCCACGGCCCGGGCATCTGCGAGCGCGGAATGCGCATCCGTGAGGAGGACGCCAGCGGCATCGCAGCAATCCCGTAGCTTTCGGGACGCCGCCGGAAGCAGCCGACCAGCCCACTTCATGGTGCAGAGCCCCGTCAGCCAGGGGTTGTCGAGCGCAACGCCGGCACGCCGCAACTCCGCACCGAGGAAGCGCAGGTCGAAAGCGATGTTGTGGCTGACGACAATTCGCCCGCGAAGGCACCTCAACAGCCTCGGAACGATTGCAGAGAAAGTGGGCGCGGCCAGCACGTCGGCGGCACAAATCCCATGGATCTCAGTAGGGCCAACGTCGCGACCAGGATTCAGCAAAGTAGACCACTCGTCTTCGGTGTCACCGTGCGACGAGAGCAATACGATGCCCACTTCAACCACGCGGTCGCTCTGATTGGCTGCCAATCCGGTGGTCTCAAAATCGAGGACTGCGAAGCCGGCCACGTCCACTCCTCTTACTCACGGCGACCTGTCTTCCGCAGCGTAAGCGGGGTTTTGCCGGAATTCCGGCGTTCGGGAAAGATTCCTTTGTGCGGCTGCGACTTAGTGCGCAAATCTCAGCCGACCGCGCCGAATAGCAGTTCAGATTGCCGTGATCAGCGATTTAGGCCGTGAGCCGCGTTATGTTTCGCGGGCGCTACACAAGCCCTGTCCGGGGGTGGTCGACGGTTTGTCCACCTCAGCGCGACAATATCGGCCTGTCGCTGTGAGGGCACAACGGTGCCGGCTGCTGCAGGAGACGCAAAGGGCGCATGTGCCCCAGAGAAGAGCTGTTCCTAAGGCGTATCGCGGCGGGCGATCTGGGTGGGCTTGGCGTCGCGCCAGTCCTCGACGTCGGGCGGCAGGCCGACCGCGTACCTGTTCTCGTTGTGGGCGGCCCAGTGGGCGTGGCCCAGCTCGTGAATGTGGAACGCGTGCCGCAGCGCCTCGGTGAATCCCATCGCGTCGGAGGCCGCGTTCACCGAGTCCTTGACCAGCAGCGCCGCCATCGTGGGCCGCTCGGCGATGCGCCGGGCGAATTCCAGCGTCTTGTCCGCCAGTTCGTCGGCCGGGAACACCTTCGACACCATGCCCAACCGGTAGGCCTCGTCGGCGTCCAGCGCATCGCCGGTCAGCAACAGCTCCTTGGCCTTGCGCGGCCCGAATTCCCAAGGGTGGGCGTAGTATTCGACGCCCGGCATCCCCAAGCGCACGGCGACGACGTCGCTGAACTTCGCATTGTCGGCCGCCACGATCAGGTCGCAGGCCCAGATCAGCATCAGGCCCGCCGAAATCGCGTTGCCCTGCACCTGGGCGATGGTGATCTTGCGCAAATCGCGCCAGCGGCACGTGTTCTGGAAGAAGTAGTGCCACTCCTGCAGGTAGATCTTCTCCGCGATGGGCTCACGGGTGCCGCCGTTGATGCGGAAGCTCGGCAGCTGGCTGCGCTCGGTGATCGCCAGCTCCGAGCCCAGGTCGTGGCCGGCGGAAAAGTTCTTGCCGCGCGCCGCCAGGATCACCACGCGCACGGTGTCGTCGGCCTCGGCGCGCAGGAACGCCTCGTCGAGCTGGATCAGCAGGCCGCGGCTTTGCGCGTTGTGGGCCTCGGGCCGGTTGAGCCAGATCCTGGCGACGCGGCCGTCGTCGAGGGTTTCATAGGTCACCAGCTCATTGGCCGCCTTCGAGCCGGCCCGGGCATCGGCTTGGTCGGAGAGTGTCATTCCGCCCACCTTTCAGATCCGCCAGTGTTTACACATTACGGCGAGTATGTAAGCGGGTCCCCGCCGGGTCTCGCGCTTGGCCTAGAGTTATGTCATGCCTACCAAATCTGATCATGGCGAACTCGGCGATGTGGAGCCGCTGGCAGCAAGCACCGCAAGCCAGGCCAGGCGGGTCGTCGCCGCGTACGCGAACGACGCCGACGAGTGCCGCATCTTCTTGTCGATGCTGGGTATCGGGCCGGCCAAGCACGAAACATAAATGGCTCCTCAGGGCGGCCCAAACTCGAAGAACGCACACTTCGGGAGCTCGGATTTCGTGGTGGTCGCCAACCGGCTGCCCGTCGACCTCGAGCGGCTGCCCGACGGCACGACGGCCTGGAAACGCAGCCCCGGGGGATTGGTCACGGCGTTGGAGCCGCTGCTGCGTCGCCGGCGCGGCGCGTGGGTCGGATGGCCGGGAGTCGCCGACGACGACAACGAACTGGACTACCAGCCGATCGTGCAGGAGGACCTGCACCTGTATCCGGTGCGGCTGACTGGCGACGACGTCGCCGAGTACTACGAGGGATTCTCCAACGCCACGCTGTGGCCGCTGTACCACGACGTCATCGTCAAACCCATCTACCACCGCGAATGGTGGGACCGCTACGTCACGGTCAACCGGCGTTTCGCCGAGGCCACGTCGCACGCGGCGGCCCGGGGCGCGACCGTGTGGGTGCAGGACTATCAGCTCCAGCTGGTGCCCAAGATGCTGCGCGAGCTGCGTCCCGACCTGACCATCGGTTTCTTCCTGCACATCCCGTTCCCGCCGGTGGAGCTGTTCAGGCAGATGCCGTGGCGCACCGAGATCATCGAGGGCCTCCTCGGCGCGGACCTGGTGGGCTTCCATCTGCCCGGGGGCGCGCAGAACTTCCTGGTCCTGTGCCGGCAGCTGATCGGCGTCAACACCTCCCGGGGATCGGTGGGGGTGCGGTCGCGATTCGGCGAGGTGGAGCTTGCGGCGCGCACCGTCCGGGTGGGCGCCTTCCCCATTTCGATCGACTCGTCCGCGCTCGACCACGCGGCCCGCGACCCGAAAGTCAGGCGCCGCGCGCGGGAGATCCGCGCCGAGTTGGGCAACCCGCGAAAGATCCTGCTGGGGGTCGACCGGCTGGACTACACCAAGGGCATCGACGTTCGGCTGAGAGCCTTCGCCGAGCTGCTGGCCGAGGGCCGCGCCAAACGCGACGACACCGTGCTGGTCCAACTCGCCACCCCGAGCCGCGAACGCGTGGAGAGTTATCAGATCCTGCGCAGCGACGTCGAGCGCCAGGTCGGCCACATCAACGGCGAATACGGCGAGGTCGGCCACCCGGTGGTGCACTACCTGCACCGCCCCGTTCCCCGCGACGAACTGATCGCGTTCTTCGTGGCCAGCGACGTCATGCTGGTCACCCCACTGCGCGACGGGATGAACCTGGTTGCCAAGGAATACGTCGCCTGCCGCGTCCACCTAGGCGGCTCGCTGGTGCTCAGCGAATTCACCGGCGCCGCGGCCGAATTGCGGCAGGCGTATCTGGTCAACCCGCACGACCTCGAGGGGCTCAAGGACGCGATCGAAGCGGCACTCAACCAGACGGACGAGGAGGGCCGGCGCTGGATGCGAGCGATGCGCCGCCAGGTGCTCGCTCACGACGTAGACCGCTGGGCGCGGTCATTCCTCGACGCGCTTGTCGAGTCACATCCACACGACGCTGATTAGCGGGCGTTTAGCTCCGAAACCCATGGCGTTTCGGCCAAAACGCTGTGATACTCAATGCAGCAGTGAAAAGGAAGGATTGTCGTGAAGCTTCGTCGCGGATTGGCCGCCGGCGCCGGAATCTTTTCGGCCATTTCTCTTGGTATAGCAGTGGAATCCGGCACCCCGGCGCATGCGGTCGCGCCACCGGCGGACGGCAATTACTCGTTCAATCAGGCAGGTGTGTCCGGGGTGACCTGGCTGGTGTCGGCGCTGTGCGATCAAGTAAACGGAAGCCGCTACTACAAGGACTACGACAATCCCACGATCATGGCGGACTTTTGTATCTTGAACGTGGTGAGCTCGACGTCCGAACAGATCAGTCGCCAGGATAAGCTCCAAAACTACAGCGGCAGGGCCAGACTCGTGAGCGGGCTCTGGACGTTCGAGGTCAATGCGCCCAACGGCGTTTCGTGCCCGGGTGGCGGCACGGCGGCATCGACTGAGACTTACGCTTTCGACAACGAGACGCTCGCGGGCACGCACACCACGCTGCACGGCGCCGAATGCGGCTTGGAGCCGTCGATGAGCAAGCAACCGTTCTCACTGGCGCTCGCGGGCCCGCCGCCCAGCCCGGCCCAGCGTTATCCCTTGCGATGCAACGACATTGCGATTTGCTTCTGACGGCTAGATGGGTGTGATGTAGGCGATCAACCACTTGTCGCCAATCTTCTTGAAGTCCACCCGCAACCGGCTGCCGTCGTATAGCGGCTGGCGCGACTTGTCGGTCACGGTGCGGTTCAGGTAAACCATGACCGAGGCGGAATCGCGTTTCGCCATCATCACACCGACGCCGACAACGTTCGCCTGGACAACGACTTCCCGCTTCTTGGCCTCCGGGATGATCTGTGCGTTGGCGCTCTTCTGGAACTCCTGACGATAGGCGGGCGTCAGCAGCGGATACGCTTCGGCGAGACTACGTTCGACGGTCTGGTAGTCGTAGGCGAAGACCTCCGGAATCTCCTTTGATGCCAGTTGCGGCAACAGGGCGCGCGCTGACTGCTCAGCGCGGGTCTCCACCCGGTCCCAATAAAACCAGCCGGCGGCAGCGGCCAATCCGATGATGCTTACCAGCAGGAAGCAGCCCACGGCGGCGATCAGCCACCGCCGCAACCGCATCAGTTGCCCCCGTCCGGATACTTCAGGTCGTAGCCGGTCATGTGGCCGGCGTCGTCCTCATGCACGATGACCCGGAGCCGATACGGCATGGACGGTTTGTTGGTCCCATCGATGTCGGCAACCGTGACCCGCACCGAGACCAGCACGGAGGCGTTGTCGGTGACCGAATCGATGCCCTCGAGGGCGGCGCCGTTGATGACGGCCTCCGACGTCGCGTTGGTGGACCGAAACAACGCCTTGAGATTCTCGATGTTGTTGTTGGCGCCCAGCATTCCGCGCAGCGGACCGCTGGTGCTGTTGTAGAAGCGATTCACGCTGTCGTCCACGTTGTCCTGCTTGTAGCTGAACATGTTGACCACCATCTGCGTGGCGGTGTCGACGAAGCGCCGGTCGCGCGCTTGCTCGGCATCCGCATGGCGCTGCTGGACGATCAGCGACGTCAAGGAGGCGGCCAACCCACCGATCGCCAACAGGGCGAGGGCAAGCGCGACGCATCCCACCAGCACCCGGTGAGCCCGCCGCCGCGGCGGCGGCTTGACGGGGTTGAGAGTCTTCACCTTCTTGGCAGTGGGCTTCGCCGTCCGCTCCGGCTCGTCAGCGACTTCGACGTGAACCTCAACGGCCTCAGCCGAACCGCTTTTCACCGGACCCGCCGGGCGGGACGCGCGGCGGCGGACCCGTTGCGACGTGGTCTGCTCGTCTTTCGAGACGGGCTCCATCAAAGCGGCCTCGGGTCGCGCATCAGGTCCACCCAGTTCTCGGCGCTGGATGCACCGCTGGTGCCGGGCGCGAAGATACCAGTGCCGCCCGCCGGATCCACAAAGGCTCCGGTTTGTTGGTCATAGGTGGCGTAGGAGGGACCGCTGGCCTGCGGTTGCGGGCCGGGCGGCGGGCCCCACGGCTTCTCGGGACCCGGTCCTGCCGGCGGGGGATTGATCCCCTCCGGCGGTGCCGGCGGCGGAAGCCACTTCGGATACGGGAGCTGGGGCGGCTCCGGGGGGACCCCCGGCGGGTGCCACGACGGGTTACCCGGCGGCGGCCCGCTGTCGTTGGGGGGCGGCGGATCGTAGGCGGGCTGGTGCGGCGCCGGCCCGGGCCCGGGCACCACCCCCGGCGGGGGTGGACCCACCATGGGAGTCCCCGGATCGGGATCGCCGCCCGGCGGGATATACGGGAACTTGTTGGGCGGCAACACGTTCAGCCCGTTCGTCACCGGGGTGTCGTAGGGCACCGGGGGGCCGCGCCAGGGGTTGCGCCCAACCGGCACATAGCCCTTCGGGTCGCGGCACTGCTGAATCGTGGGCGCCCGCTTGCCGGGGAACTCCTGGCATGGGTAGTTTCGGGCGCCGCGCACGGTGCTCGGATCGTTCTGGGCGACCTTGCAGTACATGTCCTTCGGCAGCTCGCGCAGCGTCTCATCGGCCGGCGTGCGCTGCAGCGGCGGGGGCAGGAATCCGACAGAGCACGGCGGCGGATCGTTGAGGTCGATCTTGAAGTCCAGCTTCGCGCCCTCATCCTGGGGGGTGCCGCCGGCCGCCGTGATGATCGCGGCAAACAGCGCGGGCAAGACCACCAGGAGCTGTTCGATCGACTTGTGGTAGATCACGCCCACCCGGCCAAGGTTCGCCAGGCTCGCGGCCAGCGCCGGGAAGGAGGGGCGAATGCCGGAGAACGCGGTGCTGGCCTCGTCCGCCGCGCCCGGGGCGTTGGCCAACGTCGAGCGCAGCTGCGGGTCGGCCTGACGCACGTCAGAAGTGAAGCGGGCCAACCCGTCCGACAGGGATTTGATGTCCGCGCCGGCCCGGATCTGAGCCTGCAGGAACGGGCCCGCCTGATCGATCAGCTGCGAGACCTGCGGATAGTTGGCGTTGGCCTCGTCCACCAGCAACCGGGCTGACTCGAAAAGCCTCGCCAGCTCCGGGCCCGAGCCGTTGGCCGCGGCGAACGTCTCATGCAGCAGCTCGCGCAACCGGGTGTCGCCGAGGCTGTTCACCAGCGTCTCGGACTGTTTCAACAGGGCGGCGACGTCCTGACCGATCCGGGTGTTCTGCCGGTCGATCCGGGATCCGTTGTGCAGTTTGACCGTTGCCGGGTTGTCCGGCGGCACCAGGTCGATGTACTGCTCACCGACGGCCGACACGCTCTTCACGGTCGCGGTGACGTTCGCCGGAATGGGAGTGCCGCTGTTGAGCCGCATTTCGGCGGTGACGCCGTTGGGGTTCAGGCCCACCGACTCGACGCGGCCTACCGCGACGCCGCGGTAGGTGACGTTGGCGTTCTTGTACAGGCCGCCGCCGGCGACGAAATCGGCGCTGACGCCGTAGGTCCCGATGCCGAACGTCGCCGGAAGGCGCAGGTAGAAGATGGCCGTCACGATCAGGGTGATCGCGGTGATCAGCGCAAAAATGCCGAGCTGGATCTTCGTCAGTCTATCTAGCATCGCGCTGCCCTACCGCCCCTCAGAACCCGAAGCCGTGCCGGGCGGAATCTTGAACGGATCGGCCGCCTGTCCGGACAGGTTCGCCAGCTCGCCGGTCAAGAAGTCGGGCGGGTTGAGGATCTCGTTCATGTGCATCATGTTCGGGTCGAGTGCATACGACGTGGTGAAGAACGTCTCGCCAAGCCGCCGCAGGGTGAGGTCGAAGGTGGTGAACACGTTGAGGTAGTCGCCGCGCACGGCCTGCTTGATGCCCCAGTTGGGGAACGGGAACGTCAGCAGGATCTGCATTGACGTGACGAAATTCTTCCGGTTGTCGTTCAGCGCCTTCACGACCGAATACAGGCCTTTGACGTCTTCGGCGAAGTCCACCTTGGTTTTCGAGAGCACGCGCGACGAAACGCCGGCCAGCTTCTTCAGCGCGGCGAACGCGTCGACGATGTGGCCCCGGTTCTTGTTGAGCACGCCGATCGCTTCGGGCAGCGTGTCCAGCGCGCGGCCCAGGTTGTCCTTGTCGCGCGCCAGGGTCGCCGAGAACCGGTTCAGCCCATCGACCGCGTCGATGATGTCGTTGACCTGCCGGTTCAGCCCCGCCGTCAATTCGGCGAGTCGGGGGATCAGGTCGGCGAATTGGTCCTGGCGGCCGGCGACGGCCTGGTAGGTCTCGTTCGTAATGTCTTCCAGCGCACCGAGGTTGCCCTTGTTGACCACTACGCCCAGGGCAGAAAGCACCTCTTCGGTGGTGGGAAAGCGGCCGGTGCTGGACTCGGGGATCTTCGACCCGTTGACAAGCTTGCCGATCGCCGGCTTGCCCTTTGGGGCAGCCAGGTCGATGTGCAGCGAACCCAGCAACGATGTCTGGGCCACCGTCGCGATCGCGTTGGCCGGCAACACCACGTTCTTGTTGAGCGCCAGCTTCACCGCGGCATAGAAGGATCCGTCGGCCCGCTGCTCGGCCGAGATGCCCGAGACGCTGCCCACGGTCACGTCGTCGACCATGACCGGCGAGTTCTGCGGCAGCGTCGCCACGTCGGGGATTTCGACGGTGACCGAATACGCGCCGCTCCCGTGGCCGGCTGTGCCGGGCATCGCCACGGAGTTCAGCCCGTTGAATTGACAACCGGCCAGTAGCGCGCCACCCACGGCTAACACGCTGGCGCGCAGCCAGATTCGGCTCATCCGCCACCGCCCAGGTTGGCCGCCGGGCCACTGGGCGCCTGGCTCGGCGCCGGGCCAGGTAGCGGACCGAACGCGTTACCGGGTCCGGGACTAGAGGCCTGACCCGGGCTCGCCCCGGCCGGCGGCGGCCCTGGAGGAGCGCCCGCCTGCGGCGCCGTCGGAACCAGCAGGGCCTGCAGATCCGTCGGGCTCTGGTCGGCTGGCGGCGATTGAGCGCCTTTAGCGGGTATCCAGGTCAGCTGGGGAACCGGTGTCTTCGCCTTGGCCTCGGTCTCCGGGGTGTCGTAAATGATCTGACCCTTGTACGCGGTGATCGTGTTGAGCGGGTGGAACATCACCGGCGGATAGTTCACCGCCAGACGGCGCAGCACTGGGCCCAGGCGCTCACGGCAGAGCTCGGCACGCTTGAAGTACTCCGGCGCTTTCGGTCCCGCGGGCGTCTCGAAGGACCCGCCGCAGATGAACTGCACCGGATTGGAGAATTCGGGTATCGACAACAGGCCGTTCAGGGTGCCCTGGGCGGGGTCATAGATGTTGTAGAAGTTGGTGATGCCGGGGCCGGCCACGTGCAGCACCTGTTCGATGTTGTCGCTCTGGTCGCTCAACGTCTGGGCGAAGTCGTTGAGGTTGTTGACCGTATCGATCAGAGTCGAATTATTCTCGTGCAGGAAACCCCGGATGTCCGAGAGCGCTTGGTTGAGCGTGCCCAGGGTGTTGTCGAGGTGCCGCGAGCTGTCGGCAAGCACCTGTGACACCGAGGCGACGTTGCCGGCGAACTGTACGATCTGGTCGTTGCTCGCCGACAGCGCGTTCACCAGCACCTGCAGGTTCTTGACCGTGCCGAAGATGTCGCCGCGCGAATCGCCCAGCCGCCCGGCGACTTGTGAGAGCTCACGCAGCGCGTTGTGGAAGGATTCGCCCTTGCCGTCGAGCGTGTCCGCGGCCTGGTTGATCGCCGCACCCAACGGGCCCTGAGATTGTCCCGCCGCGGGGCTCAACTGTACGGCCAGTTGGGTCAGCGACTCCTTCACCTCGTCCCATTCCACCGGCACCGCGGTGCGGGCCAGATCGATGCTGGCACCGTCGGGCAGCACCGCCCCGCCGGTGTACGCCGGGGCGAGCTGAACGAACCGTGCCGACACCAGGTTTGGCGACATGACGACGGCCTTGACGTCTTTGGGGATCTTCACGTCCTTGGACACCGACATGGTGATCTTGACGTCGGAAGGCCGCGGCTCGATCGAGTCGATCGAGCCGACCGGCACGCCCAGCACACGGACCTGGTCGCCGGGGTACAGGCCGACGGCGGAGGTGAAGTAACCGACGACGGTGCGGTTATTGCCTTGCGCGGAGAGCACATACACGCCCGCCGCCACCATCGCGACCAGCGCGATGATGATGCCATAGCGCAGCCCGCGGCTGCCGGTGATCCGCTTCATCATGGTGACTTCGGCCTAATCACCCAGCGTTCCTGAATCAGCCCGCGCAGGTAGTCGGAGAGGCTGGCCGGCAGCTTGCCCGGCTGGTAGAAGAAGTCGAACACCATCGCGATCATCGACGCCGGCAGCACGCTGTAGACGTTCACGTTGAACCCGGGCCCCGAGCCAACCACCTCGCCCAGCGTTGTCGCGTAGGCGGGCAGCCGCTTGAGGGCCTCGGTGATGTAGTCGCGGCGCTCGTTGAGGTTGGACAGAACCGAGTTCAGCTTGCTCAGCGCCGGGCCGAACTCCTTGCGGTTGTCGGCGACGAAACCGGAAATCTGCGCCGACACGTCGTGGATACCCGAGATCAGCTGACCGATCGCGGCGCGCCGCTCGTCGAGCGCGGCGAACAACTCGTTGCCGTCGTCGACCAGCTTGTTGACCTGGTCGGCGCGCTGCGACAACACCGCCGTCACCGACTTCGCGTGCGCCAGCAGGCCTTGCAGGGCCTCGTCGCGGCGGTTCAGGGTGCGCGACAGCGACGTCACCCCGTCCAGGGCGCCGCGCAGTTCGGGGGTGGCGTCGTGCAGCGTGTCGGTCAGCACGTTGAGGGCCTGGTCGAACTGCGGCTTGTTGAGATTGCTGGCGTTTTGACCGAGGTCCTCGAGTGCACCCGCCAGCGTGTAGGGCGTGGTGGTCCGACTCAGCGGGATGGTGGTGGCGTTGCCGTGGCCGGCGGGGCTCACCGAGATCGAGCGTTCGCCGAGGATGGTGTCGGTGCGGATCGCAGCGAGGGACTGATCACCCACGGCGACGTGCCGGTCCACGCTGAACGTCACCTTGGCGCTGTTCCCGGCGAGCCCGACGGACTGGACCTTGCCGACCTTGAACCCTGAGACGTACACGGCGTTGCCGGGCGTGATGCCGCCGGCGTCGGTGAAGTAGGCGTTGTACGTTTTGCCCTGCGGCCAGAAGGGCAGGCCGCTATAGCCGAATGCGATGAGGACGACGCAGACCACCAGCACCACGCCGAAGATGCCGGTGCGCAACGGGTCGCGTTCACGTCTTGCGCTACTTGGCAAAAGCGCACCTCCCCTTGCTGGGGTCCAATTGGCCGCCCATGGGTATCCGAATGTCGCCGCCGGCCGGGCCGTTGATCTTGATCGTTACCGAGCAGAAGTAGATGTTGAAGAAGGCGCCGTAGGCGCCCAGCGCGGACAGTCGCAGGTAGTCCTCGCCCAGTTGCTCGACGTCGTTGTTCACCTCGGCCTTGCGGTTGTCCAGCTCGGTGGCCAGGGGCCGGGTGTTCTCCAAGATGCCCTGCAGCGGACGCCGCGAATTCTTCAGCAGCTCAGTCAAATCCGTCGTCGTCGACGCGAGCGGCGGGATGGCGCCCGCGACATCGTCCTTGTTCTTGGCCAGACCGGTGATCAATTGCTGGAGCTGATCAACGCTGGCCGAGAACTGCGCGCTCTTCTGATCGACGGTGCCCAGCACGGTGTTCAGGTTCGTAATGGTGTCGCCGATGAGCTGGTCGCGGTGGCCCAGGGCCGACGAGAAGGCACTGGTGTCGGCCAGCACGTTGGACAACGCTCCCCCCTGGCCCTGCAGCAACTGGATGACCGCGCTGCTGATGGTGTTGACCTTGTCGGCATCCAGGCCCTTGAGCACCGGCCGCAGGCCGCCCAGCAGCGCGTCGAGATCCAGTGCGGGCTGGGTGTGCTCGGAGTTGATCGTGCCGCCCGCCGGCAACTTCCGCAGCTCCCCCGGGCCCGACGTGATCTCCAAAAAGCGGTCGCCGACCAGGTTCTCGTAACGGATCACCGCGCGCGTGGACGTGTATAGCGTGTAGCGGCTGTCGACTCCGAACTGGACGTCGACGGTGTTGTTCGGGTTGAGCTTGATGCCCGACACGGCGCCGACCGGCACCCCGGCGATGCGAACCTTTTGGCCGGCCTTCAACCGCGACGCATCCGTGAAGGTTGCGTGATAGGAGGTCTCGGGACCGAACCGGAAATCACCGAATACCACCACCAGACCGGCGGCCACCACCAGCATCACGACCGCGAAGATGCCGAGCTTGATCACCATCGACCGGTGCGACGGCATTCCCGAGGCGGCCATCAGAAGTCGTCCCGTTCCGCGAAGGCGCCGTGGAACAGGAACTGCAGCGTGGAGGGCGCGTCGAACTGGAGTTCGGTGAAGGGCTCGTACGGGACGTTGGCGTTGTCGGTGACGAGGAACGGCGCCCGGTAGAACGACCCGCCGTGTTGCTTGCTCGGAATGTCAGGCAGCCCGCGGCAATTCGGGCCACCGGACGCGTTGACCTGCGGCAGGGCTTCCGGATACGTGTACGACGGTGCGCCCAAGATGAAGCTCGACGACGTGAACAGGCCCGCCTTGTTGCCGCCGAGCAGGGGGCCGAATTCCTTGATGCCTCGATCGATACCCGCGAATATGCAGCCGAGTTCGGGCGAGTAGTCGGCGGCCACCTTGATCGGCGCGCGCAGCCTGTTGATCGCGTCGATGAAGTTCTGCTCGGCGGGCTCCAGCGTCTCGTAGGCGTTGTTGGCCAGCCCGATCGTCGCCAACAACGTGTCGTTGAGGTTCTTCTGCTGGTCGACGACGGTCCTGTTGATCGTGGGCAAGCTGTCGAAGACGGTATTCAGGTCGGGGGCGGCGTCGGCGTAGGTGTTGGTGACGATCCCGGTCTTGCGGAAGTCTTCCTGCAGGGCGGGCAGCTTCGGGTTCGCCTGCCGTGCCAGGGTATTCAGTCCTGACAAGGTGCCGCCGAAGTCGTCGCCGTGGCCGCGCAGGCCTTCGGCGAGCGCGCTGAGCGTCCCGTTCAATTCGACGGGGTCGATCTTGTGCAGCAGGTCCATCAGCGACTGGAACAATGTGTTGACTTCCAGTTGCACCGCCGAGGCCTCCACGTGCGCGTCCGGGCGCAGCGACGTCGGCGAGGGCGCTTGGGGCGGAAGGAATTCCACCGACTTGGCGCCGAAGATGGTGTTCCCCCCGATGTGCACCGTCGCGTTGGAGGGGATGAAGTGCATCTGGTCGCTGTTGATGGCCAGCGTCAGCCGCGCCTGGTCACCGGAGTAGTCGATGCCGGTGACCTTGCCGATCTGGAGGCCGCGGTACTTGACCTTGGCGCCCTTGTCCATCACCAGCCCCGCCCGCGGCGACGAGACGGTGACGGTGTCGGTCGAGGCGAAAGCCGCCGTGTACGAAAGGTAAGTCAGGGCGACGAAGCCCACAATCAAAGCGGCCAGCAGCGCCGCTGCCAGCCGGACACTTGACCGTCGCGATACCCGTTCTGCCATCGACCCTTACCCGGAGAGATTGAAATTGCCGGACGCGCCGTAGACGGCGAGCGAGATGAACAAGGTGATGACGACCACGACGATCAGCGAGGTTCGCACGGCCTGCCCGACCGCGATGCCGACCCCGACCGGCCCGCCGCTGGCGTTGTAGCCGTAATAGGTATGGACGAGCATCACCGCGATGGACATCACGATGGCCTGCAGGAACGACCACAGCAAATCGGACGGAATGAGGAAGGTATTGAAGTAGTGGTCGTACAGGCCCTTGGACTGCCCGTTGATGTACACCGTGGTGAAGCGGGCGGCGAAGAACGCGGCCAGGACCGACAGCGAATACAGCGGAATGATCGCGATCAGGCCGGCGATCAGCCGGGTGGACACCAGGTACGAAACCGACTGCACCGCCATGCATTCGACGGCGTCAATCTCCTCGGACACCCGCATGGCGCCCAATTGGGCGGTTGCGCCGGCGCCGATGGTGGCCGCCAGCGCGATGCCGGCGATCACCGGCGCGACGATGCGGACGTTCAGGAACGCCGACAGGAACCCGGTGAGCGCCTCGATGCCGATGTTGCCCAGCGACGAGTAGCCCTGCACGGCGATGACGCCGCCGGAGGCCAGGGTCAGGAAGGCCGCCACCCCGACGGTGCCGCCGATCATGACGAGAGCGCCCGCGCCCAGCGTCATCTCGGCGATGAGCCGGATCGTCTCTTTGCGGTAGCGGGTGAGTGCGTCGGGGACGTGCCGCAGGGTCTCCCCGTAGAACAAGGCCTGCTCGCCGAAGTCGTCGACGGGCGCCTGCAACCTCGTCATGATGCGGCGAAACCGGAGGGTGGCGTCGTAGCTCATCGGGTGCTCACTCGCCTCATTTCGCCGTAATCCGCACGCCGATGGCCGTCATGACCACGTTGATGACGAACAGGCAGATGAACGCGTAGACCACGGTTTCGTTGACGGCGTTCCCGACACCCTTGGGACCGCCCTTGACCGTCAGGCCGCGATAGCACCCGACCAGCCCGGCCATCACGCCGAACAGCAAGGCCTTGACGTCGGCGAGCACCAGCTCGCGCAGCCCGGTGAGCACGGTCAGGCCGTTGATGAACGCGCCCGGGTTGACGCCCTGCAGGAAGACGGAGAACACGTAGCCGCCGGACAGGCCGATGGCGCACACCAGGCCGTTGAGCAACAGCGCGACGACCGTGGACGCGAGGACCCGCGGCACCACCAGCCGGTGGACCGGGTCGATGCCGAGCACCCGCATCGCGTCGATTTCTTCGCGGATGGTGCGGGCACCCAGGTCGGCGCAGATCGCGGTGGCGCCGGCGCCGGCCACGACGAGCACGGTGACCACCGGGCCCAGCTGGGTGATGGTGCCGAATGCCGTTCCAGCGCCGGATAAGTCGGCCGCCCCGATCTCGCGCAACAGGATGTTGAGGGTGAACGCGACCAGCACCGTGAACGGGATGGAGACCAGCAGCGTCGGCACCAGCGACACGCGGGCGATCATCCACGTCTGTTCGAGGAACTCGCCGAACTGAAACGGCCGCCGGAAGGTCTCACGGCCGGTGTCGATCATCATCTCGAAGAACCCGCCCACAGCGCGGGCGGGAACCGCAAGCTGTTGTCTCAACTCGGCCACCCCCCTTTGCTGGTCGCGGCGAAGCCTGTGTTCCGCCTTTGCATTGTCTTCGGCCGCTCGCGGCCCCGTGTGAGCCGGCTCATATTAACTCAGAAGAAGTGGGTGCTGTCAATGAACAGCATTTCTGTATCCGAAGCGTCAGTTTGTCCAGGTCAGAGGCGTTGCCGTTACTTCAATCTGACACATGTTCTACTCGGTCAATTCCCCCCGCGAAATTCGCTTACACGGCCATTACTCCATCAGCCCGACGGCGGAAAAGTTCCGCTCCGGATCGCGTCCAGCAAAGTATTTTTGGAGCTCGCCGCTGAGTTGGCCCGGTTCCCACGCCGGCCCGTCCGCCGAGAACCTGTGCTCCGCTGTTGGCGCGGAAACCAGCGTCACCTGCGGACCGTAGACGATGAACACCTGACCGTTGACTTCCGCGGCGGCCGGCGATGACAAGAACTTGACCAGGCTGACCACGTGCTCCGGCGAGAGCGGGTCGATGCCGCCGGCCTCTACTTCGGGTGCCGCCCCGAAGACGTCGGCCGTCATCGCCGTGCGGGCCCGCGGACAGATCGCATTCGCGCACACCCCGTAGCGGCCCAGGGCCCGCGCGGCGGTGAGGGTGAGCGAGATGATGCCGGCCTTGGCCGCGCCGTAGTTGGCCTGGCCCACCGGCCCCACCAGACCGGCCTCGGAGGCGGTGTTGACGATGCGGCCGAAGACCGTCCCGCCGACGTCCTTGGCCTTCGTGCGCCAGTAGGTGGCCGCGTTGCGCGTCAGCAGGAAATGGCCGCGCAGGTGCACCGCGATGACGAGGTCCCATTCCTCGTCGGACATGTTGAACAGCATCCGGTCGCGAGTGATCCCCGCGTTGTTCACGACGATGTCCAGCCCGCCGAGCCCGTCGGCGGTGGCCACCAGCTCGTCGGCCGTGGCGCGCTCACTGATGTCCCCGGCCACGGCGACGGCCTTGACGCCGGTGGCGCTGATCTCGTCGATCACGTCGGAGGCATCCAGCGCGCCGGCGATGTCGTTGACGACGACGGTGGCGCCGAGGCCGGCTAAGCCGAGCGCCTCGGCGCGACCCAGTCCCGCGGCCGCACCGGTCACCACCGCGACCTTTCCGGACAGATCGGCCACGTTTGTGCTGCTAGTCAATTTATGAATACCTCTAGTCCTGGCGCAGCAAAGCGGCGCGGGGGCACTCGGCGATGGCCTGATCGGCCAGCTGCTCTCGGTCGGGCGGAATCGGATCGATCTTCACGACGGCGTAGTCCTCGTCGTCCAGGTCGAACAGGTCAGGCGCGATTCCCATGCACACCGCGTTCCCTTCACACCGGTCACGATCCACGATCACCCGCACGGCACCCTCCTCGAACCTGGCCTTCAAACTGAGCACTCGCCCCATCGGTATGTAGGTCCACCATAGGGCCCCGGTGCGTCAGGGGAAACGGTCGCTGGATTCCAAGACTAGAACGTGTTACAACCGGGGAGGCGAACGGGTAGCCGTTGGCAGGGTTACCACACGTGACGTGGCATTCGATATCGACGCTTAACGAACAAGGACGGCTGGTTATGCGCATCAGTTACACCCCTGAACAGGAGGAGCTGCGTCGCGAACTGCGGTCGTACTTCACCACGCTGATGACTCCGGAGCGCCGCGAGGCGCTGAGCTCCACACAGGGCGAGATCGGGACGGGCAACGCGTACCGCGAGGTCGTCTCGCAGATGGGCAAGGACGGCTGGCTGACCCTGAACTGGCCGAAGGAGTACGGCGGGCAGGACCGCTCGCCGATGGACTCGCTGATCTTCACCGACGAGGCGGCCATCGCCGGCGCGCCGGTGCCGTTCCTGACGATCAACAGCGTCGCGCCGACGATCATGGCCTTCGGCACCGACGAACAGAAGAAGTTCTTCCTGCCCAAGATCGCGGCCGGTGACCTGCACTTCTCGATCGGCTACTCCGAGCCGGGCGCCGGCACCGACCTGGCCAACCTGCGCACCTCCGCCGTTCGCGACGGCGACGACTACGTCATCAACGGCCAGAAGATGTGGACGAGCCTGATCCAGTACGCCGACTGGGTCTGGCTGGCGGTGCGCACCAACCCCGAGGCCAAGAAGCACCGCGGCATTTCGATGCTGGTGGTGCCGACGACCGCCGAAGGCTTTTCCTGGACGCCGGTGCACACGATGGCCGGCCCCGACACCAGCGCCACCTACTACACCGACGTGCGGGTCCCGGTGACCAACCTGATCGGCGAGGAGAACGGCGGCTGGAAGCTGGTCACCAACCAGCTCAACCACGAGCGGGTCGCCCTGGTGTCGGCGCAGCCGATCATCGTGGCCCTGCGCGAGGTCCGTGAGTGGGCCCAGCACACCAAGGACGCCAGCGGCGCCCGGCTCATCGACTCGGAGTGGGTGCAGCTCAACCTGGCCCGCGTGCACGCCAAGGCCGAGGTTCTCAAGCTGATCAACTGGGAGCTGGCGTCGGCGGCGAGTGAGAACTTGTCGCCGGCCGATGCCTCGGCGGCGAAGGTGTTCGGCACCGAGCTGGCCACCGAGGCATACCGCCTCCTGATGGAGGTGCTGGGTACCGCGGCCACAGTGCGCCCGGACTCGCCCGGCGCCGTGCTGCGCGGCCGCGTCGAGCGGATGCACCGGGCCTGCCTGATCCTGACCTTCGGCGGCGGCACCAACGAGGTGCAGCGCGACATCATCGGGATGGTCGCGCTGGGACTGCCCCGAGCCAACCGCTGAGCTTCCTCTATATAAGGACGAGAATTCATGGACTTCACGACAACGGAAGCCGCGCAGGACCTCGGCGGTTTGGTCGACACCATCGTGGATGCGGTGTGCACCCCGGAGCATCAGCGCGAGCTCGACAAGCTTGCGCAACGCTTCGACCGCGACCTGTGGCGCAAGCTCGTCGAGGCTGACATTCTGACCAGCGCGTCGGCAACGTCGCTGGGCGGCGACGGCTTTGGCGTCCTCGAGCAGGTGGCCATCTTGGTCGCGCTGGGCCACCAGCTGGCCGCGGTGCCCTACCTGGAGTCGGTGGTGTTGGCCGCCGGGGCGCTGGCCCGGTTCGGCTCCGACGAACTGCAGCAGGGCTGGGGCGGGCCGGCGGTTCGGGGCGAGAAGATCCTGACCGTCGCGCTCGACGGCGAAATGGGCGAGGGGCCGGTGCAGGCCACCCGTGCCGGTGACGGCTTCCGGCTCACCGGCAGCCGCACGCAGGTCGGCTTCGGCCCGGTCGCCGACGCCTTCCTGGTTCCGGCCGAAACCGATTCCGGTGCTGCCGTTTTCCTGGTTGCCGCCGACGATCCGGGCGTCACGGTGACGGCGCTGGAGACCACCGGCCTCGGCAGCGTCGGGCACCTGACGCTGGACGGGGTTCAGGTGGACGGCGGCCGACAGGTCGGGGACGGGATCGTCGCCGTCTGGCTCGACACGCTGACCACCTTGGGCCGCAGCGCCTATCAGCTCGGGGTGCTGGAGCGGGGCCTGCAGCTCACCGCCGAATACGCCCGGACCCGTGAGCAATTCGATCGCCCGATCGGCAGTTTCCAGGCGGTGGCGCAGCGGCTGGCCGACGGCTACATCGACGTCAAGGGGTTGCGGCTGACGCTGACCCAGGCGGCCTGGCGGGTTTCGGAGGACCACCCCGCCGAGATCGACGTGGCCAGCGCGGGGTTCTGGGCCGCCGACGCCGGGCATCGGGTGGCGCACACCGTCGTGCACGTGCACGGCGGCGTCGGCGTCGACACCGACCACCCGGTGCACCGTTACTTCCTGGCCGCCAAGGAAATCGAGTTCGCGCTGCGCGGGGCCACCGGGCAACTGCGCCGGATCGGCCGTGAACTGGCGGAAACCCCCGCCTGAGCGCGCGAGCAATCGACGGGGAGGGCCAAGTGGGTTTCGTGATTCCCGCCGACCCGACCGTCACCAAGCTGCTGGTCCCGCTGGCCGAGATCGACGACAGCGGCGTCTATTTCGAAGACTCGTTCACCAGCTGGCGCGATCACGTCCGCCACGGCGCCGCGATCGCTGCGACGCTGCGCGACCGCCTCGACCCGGCCAAGCCGCCGCATGTCGGCGTGCTGCTGGAGAACACCCCGTTCTTCTCGGCGATGCTGGTCGCGGCGGGGATGTCCGGGATCGTGCCGGTGGGGCTCAACCCGGTGCGCCGAGGTGAAGCGCTGGCCCGCGACATCGCGCATGCCGACTGCCAATTGGTGCTGGCTGACTCGAAATCGGCTGCGCCACTGGGCGATATCGAGCACACGAACGTCGATTCCGCCGAGTGGGCGTCCGAGATAGACGCGCACCGGGGCGCCGAGCTTCGTTTCCAGTCCGCGTCGCCCGCGGACCTGTTCATGCTGATCTTCACGTCGGGCACCAGCGGCGAGCCCAAGGCGGTGAAGTGCAGCCACGGCAAGGTGGCCATCGCCGGCGTGACGATGTCGCAGCGCTTCGACCTCGGCCACGACGACGTCTGCTACGTGTCGATGCCGTTGTTCCATTCCAACGCGGTGCTGGTCGGGTGGGCGGTGGCCGCGGCGTGCCAGGGCTCAATGGCCTTGCGGCGCAAGTTTTCCGCGTCGAACTTCCTGGCCGATGTCCGACGGTACGGCGCCACCTACGCCAACTACGTGGGCAAGCCGCTGTCCTACGTGCTCGCCACCCCCGAGCGGCCCGACGACGCGGACAACCCGCTGCGCGCGGTGTACGGCAACGAGGGTGTACCGGCCGACATCGAGCGCTTCGGGCGCAGGTTTGGGTGCGTCGTCCAGGACGGGTTCGGTTCGACCGAGGGCGGGGTGGC
The DNA here is from genome assembly GCF_900157385.1 of Mycobacterium terramassiliense. GTDB lineage: Bacteria > Actinomycetota > Actinomycetes > Mycobacteriales > Mycobacteriaceae > Mycobacterium > Mycobacterium terramassiliense. The sequence goes on along the minus strand of NZ_LT717701.1, from coordinate 905,757 downwards.
CATCGCTCGGACCCCGGACACCCCGCCGGGCGCGCTGGGGCCGCTGCCCGACGGGATAGCGATCGTCGACCCCGACACCGGCGAGCCGTGCCCGGTCGGGGTGGTCGGCGAGATCGTCAACACCGCGGGGCCCGGCCGCTTCGAGGGCTACTACAACGACGAGGCCGCCGAGGCCGCGCGGATGGCCGGCGGCATGTACCACAGTGGCGACCTCGCCTATCGCGATGAGGACGGCTACGCGTATTTCGCCGGGCGGCTCGGCGATTGGATGCGGGTCGACGGCGAAAACCTGGGCGCCGCCCCGATCGAGCGCGTGCTGTCGCGCTACCCGGACGCCACCGAGGTCGCGGTGTACGCGGTGCCAGACCCGGTCGTCGGCGACCAGGTGATGGCCGCGCTGGTCATGGCGGCCGGCGTGGAGTTCGATCCCGAAAAGTTCCGGGCCTTTCTGGCCGAGCAGCCCGACCTGGGACCCAAGCAATGGCCGTCGTACGTCCGCGTCAGTCCGGAGCTGCCGCGCACGGTGACCTTCAAGGTACTCAAGCGGCAGTTGTCGGCGCAGGGCGTCGACTGCGGCGATCCGATGTGGCCGATTCGCCGGTAGCGCCGAGCCGACATGACCCCCGCACCGCCCCGACTGGAGGCGAGCTTTCGAGAGCTTGCCGCCGCCGTCCCGGCGACGATCGGCGTCGCGGTCGCCCGTTCCGACGTTGCCGACGTGCTTTCCTTGGGCCGATGGTCATCCGGTGTCGCGTGGTCGACGATCAAAGTACCGCTGGCAATCGCGGCCCTGCGTCGCGATCCCGCGCGTGCCCAAGAGTTGGTCGTCAAGGCCATCACCGAGTCCGACAACGAGGCGTCCGAGCGGTTGTGGTCCCAGTTGGGCGATCCCGCCCGGGCCGCCCTCCAGGTACAAGCCGTCGTCGCCGAATGCGGCGACGCCGACACCGCGGTCGAATCGCAACGAATTCGTCCGCCCTTCACCGCGTTTGGCCAAACGCAATGGTCCCTGGATAGTCAGGCACGATTCGCCGCGGGACTGCCCGCGCTCGGTGACGCCGCGATCGTCGTCGACCTGATGCGCCAACTGACCACCGACCAGCGCTGGGGCCTGGCCGCCAAAGGCATTGCGGCAAAAGCCGGTTGGGGACCCGGATCCGCCGACGACTACCTGGTCCGGCAGTTCGGCATCGTCCCAACGGAATCGGGACATCTGGGTGTGGCGCTGGCGGCGCAAGCCGGGGCGTTCGACGCCGGGGTCGCCGTCATCGACGCGATGGCCGACTGGCTCGTCGCGCAGTTACCCGCAATACGCGAACCGTGACGGCACCGCGTTGGTGGGCATCGCCAACCCATTACCCGGCGGTGGCATCGGCGCCGGCACTATCCCATCAGCGAGGGCACCACCGCGTCGATGAGGTGCGGACCGGGTTCGGCGAAGGCCGCGCGCAGGGCGTCGGCGAACTCCTCGGCGGTGGTGACGCGGCGCGCCGGGACCCCCATACCTTCGGCTATCTTGACGAAATCCATTGTGGGACGGGATAAGTCGAGCAAATCAAGCGCCTTGGGGCCGGGCGCGGACCCGACTCCGACACGTTGCAGCTCGACGCGCAAGATGTCGTAGGCGCTGTTGTCATAGAGCACGGTGGTCACGTCGAGGTTCTCTCGGGCCTGGGTCCACAACCCCGAAATCGTGTACATGGCGGACCCGTCGGATTCCAGGCACAGCACCGGACGATCCGGCGCGGCCACGGCCGCGCCCACCGCGGCCGGGATGCCGTAGCCGATCGCGCCGCCGGTGAGCGTCAGCCAATCATGAGCCGGCGCACCGGCGGTGGCCGCGGCGAGCAGGAGGCCGGAGGTGTTGGACTCGTCGACGACGATCACGCGTTCGGGCAGCAACGCCCCGATCACGTCGGCCGCCGACGCCGACGTCAACGCGCCCGTCGGCAGCCGCGGGCGCGACGCTTCCGCCGCCGGCGCGGCCGTGTCCGGGGCCACTTCGTCGGCCAAAGCGACCAAAGCGGCTGCGGCGCCGCCGTGTTCGGCGAGCACGTGCACCTCGCAGCCGGCCGGCACCAGGTCGCTGGGCATGCCCGGGTAGGCGAAGAAGGACACCGGCGACTTGGCGCCCGCCAACACCAGATGCTTGGCGCCGTTCAGCTGGGCGGTGGCGGCCTCGGCGAAGTAAGCCAGCCGCTCGACCGCGGGAACGCCCGCGCCGCGCTCCAGTCGGGTCGGGAACGTTTCACAGAGCAGCCGGGCGCCGGTGGCCTGGGCGATCCGCGCCGCGGCCGCCAGCCCCGGCCCGCGGGTCGCGTCGCCCCCGATCATGAGCACCGTGGGCTCCCCGGAACGCAGCACCTGGAGCGCCGCGGACGCCAGCTGCGGATCTGGCCTGGAGGGATTCGCGGGCGCCGTGGCCGCGGGTTGCGCCCCGTCGGACCAGGACACGTCGGCGGGCAGGATCAGGGTGGCGATCTGCGAGCCCGACCGGCTGGCGGCGACCGCCTCGGCCGCGTCGGACGCGACGTCGGCGGTCTTGTCCGTGCGGCGCATCCATCCCGAGACGCTGCCGGCCAGCGCGTCGATGTCGGATTCCAGTGGGGCGTCGTACTTTTTGTGGTAGGTGGCGTGATCGCCAACGACCACCACCATCGGCACGTGCGCGCGCCGCGCATTGTGCAGGTTGGCCAGGCCGTTGCCCAACCCGGGCCCCAGGTGCAGCAGCACCGCGGCGGGCCGGTCGGCTATCCGCGCGTAGCCGTCGGCCGCGCCGGTGGCGACACCCTCGAAAAGGGCCAGCACGCCGCGCATTTGGGGAACCGTGTCGAGTGCGGCCACGAAGTGCATCTCCGACGTGCCGGGGTTGGCGAAGCAGACGTCGACGCCGCCGTCTACCAGGGTGTTGATCAGTGCCTGAGCGCCGTTCACCTGTTTGCCTCCAGTCCGAAAACACGTTCGGCGTTGCCGCGCAGGAAGTCTCGGCGGGCCTCATCGCTGAGCCCGAGTTCGTCCACTCCCGCCAGAGCGTGCGTGTGGGTGATCATCGGGTAATTGGTGCCGAACAACACTTTGCGTTGGCCGGTACCGGTTTTCATGAAGCGGACGAGCTCGTCGGGGAGCCGTTTGATGGTGTAGGCCGAGGTATCGATGTAGACGTTCTCGTGCTTGCGGGCGACCGCTACCATCTCCTCGGTCCACGGATAGCCGACGTGGCCGCACACGATGACGAGCTCCGGGAAGTCGAGCGCCACCTGGTCGATGTAGGGAATCGGGCGTCCGGTCTCCGACGGCCGCAGCGGGCCGGTGTGCCCGACCTGGGTGCAGAACGGCACGGCGGACTCCACGCATTCGGCGAACAGCGGATAGTAGCGGCGGTCGGTGGGCGGCGCGTTCCACAGCCACGGCACCACCCGCAGGCCCACGAAGCCCTCTTGCACGCGGCGCCGCAGCTCGCGGACCGCCGCCATCGGGCGATCGAGGTCGACGGCGGCCAGACCCGCGAACCGGGTCGGGTGTGACCGCACCCATTCCGCGACCTCGTCGTTGGAGACCAGGTCCTGGCCGGCCGGGCCGCGCCAGGCGCTGAGCAGGCCGAAGCCGACGTCGGCGGCGTCCATGGCCGCGAGGGTCGCCTCGATGGGAATGTCGGTCTCGGGGATCGACCCGCCGGTCCAGCGCCGCAGCGAGGCCAGCATGTCGCTGCGCAGGAACCGTTGCGTCGGATGCTGCATCCACACGTCGATCGTCATCGCGATCGACTGTAGACGGCGGTGTTGGTCAGGCCGAGAGCGCGGCGCGGGCGGCGGCTCCCGTCCGCGCGGCGTGCCCGCCGCCGAACAGCACGACGTGGGCCAGCAGCGGGTAGAGCTGGCGCAGCCCGATGCGGCCGCGCCAACCCGAGTGCAGCGGTCGGACCCGCTGGTAACCGGCCAGGATGGCGTCGTAGTGCGGGCAGCCGAACAGCGCGAGCATCGCCAGGTCGGTCTCGCGGTGACCGGCGTGCGCCGCCGGGTCGATCAGCACCACCCCGTCGGCCGTCCACATCACGTTGCCGCTCCACAGGTCGCCGTGCAGCCGGGCCGGCCGGTCATCGTCGTCGAAGTCGCCCGCGCGGCAGCGAGCCGCGACGGCGTCGATCGCGGCGCGGGTCGACGCGTCCAGCCGCGGCGCGGCCAACTCGGCCATCGGGGCCAGCCGCTCGTCGGCGTAGAAATCGCCCCACCGTCGGTGCCGACGCAGCGACATCGGCAGCGGCCGCGACAGCGGCCCGAAGAACCCGGCCCCGTCCCACCCGTCGGGTCCCGCGCCGAACGCCGGGGCGCCCGCGTCGTGGGTGACGGCCAATTGCGCGCCGAACGTGTCCGCCGCCTCGGCGGTCGGGGGCACGGATTCAAGCCGCTGCAGGGTCAGGCTCGTCGGGCCAACCGAGACAACCCGGGCGCAGGGCACGCCGCCGTCGACGTCGCCGAGCCACCCCAAACCCGCTGCCTCCCAGGCGAAATAGCCGGCGGGCGCGTCCGGGTGCTGCTTGACGAAGTCGGTCACGCCGCTAGGTGCGCCTCAGGTCGTCGCGTGGCTCGCATGCACGTCGTCGGCCGGGCGCGCCTCGGTCTGCTCCTTGGCCCAGCGGTAGTCGGGTTTGCCGGCGGGCGAACGCTTCACTTCGTCGACCAACCAAAGGCTGCGCGGCACTTTGTATCCCGCGATCTCGGACCGCACAAAACTGTCCAGCTCCGCCAGCGTTGGCCGGCAGCCGGGCCGGGGCTGCACGACGGCGGCCACGTGCTGGCCGTAACGGGGGTCGGGCACGCCCACCACGAGCGCGTCGAAGACGTCGGGGTGGCCCTTCAACGCGGCCTCGACCTCCTCGGGGTAGATCTTTTCGCCGCCGCTGTTGATCGACACCGAGCCGCGGCCCAGCATCGTGACCGTGCCGTCCTCTTCGACCAGGGCCCAGTCCCCGGGGATGGCGTAGCGAACGCCGTTGATGGTCTTGAAGGTTTCGGCCGTCTTCTTCTCGTCCTTGTAGTAGCCGACCGGGATGTTGCCCTTCTTGGCGATGAAGCCACGCACACCCGAGCCCGGCTTCACCTCGTTGCCCTCCTCGTCGAGCACGACGGTGCGGTGGTCGATGGTGACCCGGGGGCCGCCGCTGTGCGGCGCACCCGCGGCCACGACGCTGGTGCCGCCAAACCCGGTCTCGGAGGAGCCGATGGAATCCGTGATGACCCGGTTGGGCAGCAGCTCCAGCAGCCTCTCCTTGATGCTTGGCGAGAACAGCGCCGCGGTGCTGGCCAGCAAGAACAGCGACGACAGGTCGTATTCGTGTTCCTTGTCCAGCGCGTCGAGCAACGGCCGGGCCATCGCGTCACCGGTGAAGAACAGCAGGTTGACCTTGTGCTCGTGGATGGTGCGCCACACCTCTTCGGCGTTGAATTCCGGTGCCAGCACGGTGGTTTGACCCGAGAAGATCGACATCCAGGTCGCCGATTGGGTGGCGCCATGGATCATCGGCGGAATCGGGTAGCGGACCATCGGCGGGGTGGCGACGGCGCTTTTGGCCAGGTCGTACTCGTCCTTGACGAATTCGCCCGTGGCAAAGTCGGTGCCGCCCAACAGCACCCGGTAGATGTCCTCGTGGCGCCACATCACGCCCTTCGGGAAGCCGGTGGTACCCCCGGTGTACAGCAGGTAGATGTCGTCGGCGCTGCGCTCGCCGAAGTCGCGCTCGGGTGAGCCCTGCGCGATCGCGGAGTAGAACTCGACGCCCCCGTAGCGCTGGTAGTCGCTGTCGGAGCCGTCCTCGATGACCAGGATGGTCTTGACGTTGGGGGTGTCCGGCAGCACGTTGGCGACCCGGTCGGAGTACTGGCGCTCGTGCACCAGCGCCACCATGTCGGAGTTGTCGAACAGGTAGCGCAGCTCGCCCTCGACGTAGCGGTAGTTGACGTTGACCAGGATGGCCCCGGCCTTGACGATGCCGAGCATCGCGATCACGATCTCGATGCGGTTGCGGCAGTACAGGCCGACCTTGTCGTCCTTCTTGACGCCCTGGTCGATCAGGTAGTGCGCGAGGCGGTTGGCCTTCTCCTCCAGTTCGGCGTAGGTCAGCTTCTCATCGCCGCAGATGAGGGCGACACGGTCAGGCACAGCGTCGATGGCGTGCTCGGCGAGGTCGGCAATATTCAGGGCCACGGCCACCAAATTAGAACGTGTTACATTTCTTGACAAGCTCGCCCCCCACGACGACGGAAAGGCGGTAGCTGTGACTCAGGCGCCAGCAAACGAACAATCGGGACCGGACGCCCTCGTCGAGCAGCGCGGTCACACCCTGATCGTCACGTTGAACCGGCCGCACGCCCGCAACGCGCTGAGCACCGAAATGATGGAAATCATGGTGCAGGCCTGGGATCGCGTCGACAACGACGACGACATCCGCTGCTGCATCCTGACCGGGGCCGGTGGCTACTTCTGCGCCGGCATGGACCTCAAGACGGCGACCAAGAAACCGCCCGGCGACTCGTTCAAGGACGGCAGCTACGACCCGTCACGGATCGACGCGTTGCTCAAAGGCCGCAGACTCACCAAACCCCTCATCGCGGCCGTCGAAGGGCCCGCGATCGCCGGCGGCACCGAGATCCTGCAGGGCACCGACATCCGGGTCGCCGGCGAGAGCGCGAAGTTCGGCATCTCGGAGGCCAAGTGGAGCCTGTACCCGATGGGCGGCTCGGCCGTGCGGCTGGTGCGGCAGATCCCCTACACCGTCGCGTGCGACCTGCTGCTCACCGGCCGGCACATCACCGCCGCCGAGGCCAAGGAGATCGGCCTGATCGGCCACCTGGTGCCCGACGGCCAGGCGCTGACCAAGGCGCTGGAGATCGCCGAACTGATCGAGAACAACGGCCCGCTCGCCGTGCAGGCGATCCTGCGGGCGATCCGGGAGACCGAGGGCCTGCACGAGAACGATGCCTTCAAGATCGACACCCAGATCGGCATCAAGGTGTTCCTGTCCGACGACGCCAAGGAAGGCCCGCGGGCGTTCGCCGAGAAACGCAAGCCCAACTTCCAGAACCGCTGACCGCAGCGCCCCGTCCCCGTTGCCGAACGTGAACTGTCGGCGGGATTTCGCCGGAATTTGATACCTGGCTTCACGCTCGGCGCGGTTGTCGGTGGTCCGAGCCACACTGCCTGAGTGGGAGAACCTTTGATCGGCAGCGAAGCACTCGCTGCGGGCGCTTTGACGCGGCATGCGCTGCGAAGCAGATTCGTCGCCCTCCATCCGGACGTCTACGTCCCGTGCGACGAGGACTTGACCGCAGTGACGCGCGCGCGTGCCGCCTGGCTGTGGTCCCGGCGGCGCGGGGTGGTCGCGGGGCATTCCGCGTCGGCGCTGCACGGCGCCAACTGGGTGGATCGCCGCGCGCCGGCGCAATTGCTCTACGAGCACCGTCGCCCCCCGGCCGGCATCCGTACCTGGTCGGACACCGTCGCCGACGATGAGACTGAGGTGATCGGTGACGTGCTGGCGACGAATCCGGCCCGCACAGCGTTCGACCTGGCCTGTCGCAATCCGGTCGGGGACGCGGTCGCCGCTATCGATGCCCTGGCTCGGGCAACCCGACTGAAGGTCGCCGATGCGGAATTGGTTGCGGAACGCTACAAAGGCCACCGGAACATCCGGCGAGCCAGGCGCGCGCTCGCGCTTGTCGATGCCGGTGCGGAGTCACCCCGGGAGACCTGGCTGCGGCTCACCGTCATCGAGGCCGGATACCCTCCGCCGCAGACCCAGATCCCGGTCTACGGCGAATATGGCGAGCTTGTCGCGGTTGTCGACATCGGTTGGGAGGAGCTCAAAATAGCCCTCGAGTACGAGGGCGACCACCATCGGACCGATCGTCGGCAACTGCGCCGGGACATCGACCGCTATGAAGCGCTGCACGCTTTGGGTTGGATCGCCATCCGCGTCACGGCCGACCACACGCGGGGCGGCGTCCTGGCGCGGCTGGCCACGGCGTGGGATCGCCGAACGTGAACTCACGCACGAAATTTGGCCGATTCCTCGCCGTGAGTGCACGCTCGGCGAGGCGCGAGCCCTCTAGCCCAACGGCGCGGTCGGGCTGAACGCCACCGGCATCTTCTCCAGGCCGGACACGAAGTTCGCCGGCCGCAACGGCAGCGCCGCATCCGAGGCCAGCCGCAGGTCCGGAAGGCGCTGCAGCAGCCGCGTTTGCATGATCGACAGCTCCAGGCGGGCGAGCTGATTGCCCAGGCAGAAATGCGTCCCGAAGCCGAACGCGAGGTGGTTGTTCGGGTAGCGCTCGATGTCGAAGCTCTCCGGATCGTCAAAGACCTTCTCGTCGAAGTTCGCCGACTCGAACAGCAGGATCATCTTCTCGCCCTGGGTCAGCTTGGTGCCGTGGAACTCGGTGTCGGCGGTGATCGTGCGGGCCATGTTCTTCACCGGGGCCGTCCAGCGCAGCATCTCCTCGATCGCGTTGGGCAACAAATCCAAATCGTTGACCAGGCGCCGGTGCTGATCGGGGTGTAACAGCAGCTGCCGGGTTCCGCCGGACAGGGTGTGACGGGTGGTCTCGTCGCCGCCGATGAGCAGCAGCAGCACCTCGGTGACGATCTGGTGGTCTTCCAGGCGCGATCCCTCGACCTCGGCGTGAACCAGGACGCTGACCAGGTCGTCGGTCGGTTCGGACTTGCGGGCCGCGATCATGCCCATCATGTATTCGCTGTAGGCGGCGAAGGCCTCCATGGTGACCTGAATGTCGGCTTCGGCCGCGGTGCTGCTCAAGGCGCCGACCAGATCGTCGGACCACTTGAGGAACATCTCGCGTTCCTCCGGCAACACCCCGAGCATGTCGCCGATGACCGCCATCGGCAGCGGCGCGGCGAGGTCCCAGACGAAGTCGCACTCGCCCCGTTCGCACACGGCGTCGATCAGCGTGTCACACAGCGAAACAATCTTGGACTCTTGGTCTTTCACCCGCTTGCGGGTGAAACCGGAGTTGACGAGCTTGCGGCGCAACAGATGTTGGGGGTCGTCCATCTCGATCATCATCTCGACCCCGTCTTGGTCGGGTCGGATGCCGCCGGCGTTCGAGAACAGCTCGGGGTTGCGCTCGGCGTCGATCACCGCCTGGTACGTCGACGCGGCGGCCAACCCGTTGCGGTCCCGGAAGACCGGCTCGTTCTGCCGCATCCAACGGTAGACGGCATGGGAGTCGCCCGCGTAGAAGGTGCCGTCGGTCAGGTCGACGTCTGGCCTGGTCATCGTCATGGGAGCTCCTGGGCGTCACCGAATGTCATCTGTACCTGGTCCGCGGAACTGGACAGCAGCGCGCGCTTCGGAAGGCCCAGCGACGCCAGCTCTTTCGCGTACGGGTGATCGCCGAGCCGGACGCGCACTCCACCGAGTCGGGTCCGCACGCCGTCCAGCGTGTGTTCGAAGGCGGTCTCACGGGTGATGCCGTCGCGGTGCGAGTAGCTGCGCTGGGCCGACTGGCGCGGGGTCAGCGAAATCGGCAGGCCGCGACGGAAGTCCATGCCGATCACCAGTTGCCCGTCGACGGTGCAGTCGAACCCGAACTCGCGGCCCTCCCGAATGGTGAAGTCCGCCATGACTTTCGGGTAGCCCCAGATCTTGGTACCCGCCTCCAGGGTGAACGCCTGGTCGACGGGCAGGTGATGGATGAACGCGCCCGCCGACTGCAGCGCCCGCGGCCCGCTCGCGTTCGAGCCGGGCGGGTTGACCATGACGCTGGTGCCGAACTCGTAGTACTGGCCCAGATCGCCGTCGATGTAGTGCATCAGCATCAGCACCACGATCGTGCGCCCGGGCAGGTAGCGGCAGACCTGCAGGCCGCTGTAGTCGATCAGGTGCTGGGCGGCGTCGGCGTCCACCGAGAACATCGCCATGTGCTGATTTGCCTTGCGGATCTGCACCGGCATCGTGATCACCGTGCCCGCGATGGTGTGCTGCGAGGCTGTCATCGGGCCAATCTAGAACGCGTTCTACTCCCCTGGCAAGGAACGCCTAAACCAGCGTGGCAAGCTCGCTGATCTGCTCAGTGCTTCGGCCGGACACCACCATCATCGTTACGCCCGCGGCCTCCCAGACCTTGATCTGCTTACGCACGTAGTCCAGGTCGCCGACGATCGCGGCGTCGTCGACGAGCTCGTCGGGAATGATCTTCCCGGCCTCGTCCTTTCGGTTCGACCGGAACAGCTTCGTCACGTCGTCCACGACCTCCGCATAGCCCATCCGGCGGTAGACGTCGGCATGGAAGTTGGTGTCCTCCGCGCCCATCCCGCCCATGTAGAGGGCCAGGTAGGGCTTCATGGCCGCGAACGCGGCGCTGCGGTCGTCGGTGATGACGATGTTGGCGGTCGCGCAGATCTCGAAGTCCTCGCGGCTGCGGCGCGCGCCGGGCCGGGCGAACCCCTCGTCGAGCCATTCGTTGTAGGTGTCGGCCATTCGCGGTGTGTAGAAGATCGGCAGCCAGCCGTCGCAGATCTCGGCGGCCAGCGCGACGTTCTTCGGGCCCTCGGCGCCCAGCATGATCGGGATGTCGGCGCGCAGCGGATGGGTGATGGGCTTGAGCGGCTTGCCCAGCCCGGTGGTCTCGGGCCCCGTCAACGGCAGCGGGTAGTGCGGCCCGGAACTGGTCACCGGCTTTTCGCGCGCCCACACCTGCCGCAGGATGTCGATGTACTCGCGGGTGCGCGCCAGCGGTTTGGGGAATCGCTGCCCGTACCAGCCCTCGACCACCTGCGGGCCGGACACGCCCAGCCCGAGGATGTGCCGACCGCCGCTCAAATGATCCAAGGTCAGCGCGGCCATTGCGCAGGCCGTCGGAGTCCGCGCGGACAGCTGGACCACCGACGTGCCCAGCCGCACCCGCGACGTCGAGGATCCGTACCAGGCCAGCGGCGTGTAGGCGTCGGATCCCCACGCCTCGGCGGTGAACACGGCGTCGAATCCGGCTTGCTCGGCCGCGGTGACGAGTTCCGTGGCGTTCTCCGGCGGTTGAGCGCCCCAATACCCCAGCTGCAACCCAAGCTTCATAGCCTCCGCCTTCCGACCCGACCCAGTGTTGAAACGATTCTTAGAACCTGTTCTACTCGAAGGCGTGACAGCCAGTTCGAGCAGCCCGACCTTGATAGATCATCCTGAGCCACCGCTCTCCGCGCCACTGACGTTGTCCTTCGACTACACCCGTTCGGTGGGCTCCACGCTCAGCAAGTTCTTCACCGCGTTGCGTGAGCGCCGCATCCTGGGGGTGCGCGGATCCGATGGCCGGGTACATGTCCCGCCGGCGGAATATGACCCGGTTACCTATGAGCCGCTGGGCGAGATGGTACCGGTGTCGGCGGTCGGCACCGTCGCGTCCTGGACGTGGCAGCCCGAGCCTTTGCAGGGGCAACCACTGGACCGGCCCTTCGCGTGGGCACTGATCAAGCTGGACGGCGCGGACACGCTGTTAATGCACGCGGTGGATGCGGGCGAACCCGAGGCTATTCGGACCGGCGCCCGGGTCCACGTGCACTGGGCCGACGAGACGGTCGGCGCCATCACGGACATCGCCTACTTCGCGCTCGGCGACCAAGCCGAGGCCGTCCCCGATTCGACCGATGGGGACCAGGAACCGGTCACCATGATCGTGACGCCGATCTCGCTGACGATCCAGCACACCGCCTCGCACGAAGAGAGCGCGTACCTGCGCGCCATCGCCGAGGGCAGGTTGTTGGGGGCGCGCACTGGTGAGACAGGCAAGGTGTACTTCCCGCCGCACGGGGCCGACCCGGCCACCGGCCAGCCGACCACCGAGTTCGTCGAGCTGCCCGACAAGGGCACGGTGACGACGTTCGCGATCATCAACATCCCGTTCCAGGGCCAGCGCATCAAACCGCCCTACGTGGCGGCCTACGTGCTGCTCGACGGCGCCGACATCCCGTTCCTGCACCTGGTCGCCGACATCGACGCCCACGAGGTGCGGATGGGCATGCGGGTCGAGGCGGTGTGGAAACCCCGCGAGGAGTGGGGTTTTGGCATCGACAACATCGAGTACTTCCGGCCGACCGGGGAACCCGACGCCGACTACGACACCTACAAGCACCACCTGTAAAGGGCTTAGGAACACATGAGCGCTCGCAACGTGGCGGTCGTCGGCTTCGCCCACGCCCCGCATGTCCGCCGTACCGACGGCACCACCAACGGCGTCGAGATGTTGATGCCGTGCTTCGCCGAGCTCTACGAGCAGCTCGGCATCACCAAGGCCGACATCGGCTTCTGGTGTTCGGGATCGTCCGACTACCTTGCCGGACGGGCGTTTTCGTTCATCTCCGCGATCGACTCCATCGGCGCTGTTCCCCCGATCAACGAATCGCATGTCGAGATGGACGCGGCGTGGGCGCTGTACGAGGCCTACATCAAGATCCTGACCGGCGAGGTCGACACCGCGCTGGTGTACGGCTTCGGCAAGTCCTCGGCCGGAATCCTGCGCCAAATCCTGTCGCGCCAGACCGACCCCTACACCGTCGCGCCGCTGTGGCCCGATTCGGTGTCGATGGCCGGCCTACAGGCCCGCATCGGGCTCGACACCGGCAGGTGGACCGAGACGCAAATGGCGCGTGTCGCGTTCGAATCCTTCGCGTGCGCAAAACGAGTGGACTCCGTGCAGCCTCCCGTCAGCCTCGACGACCTGCTGGAGCGGCCGTTCTTCGCCGACCCGCTGCGCCGGCACGACATCGCCCCGATCACCGACGGCGCCGCCGCGATCGTGCTCGCCGCCGACGACCGGGCGCGCGAGTTGCGCGAAAACCCGGCCTGGATCACCGGCATCGAGCACCGCATCGAATCACCGTCGCTGGGCGTCCGGAATCTCACCGAATCGCCATCGACCACCGCCGCGGCCAAGGCGGCCACCGGCGGGAACACCCGCGACCTAGACGTGGCCGAGATTTGCGGGCAGTTCACCCACCAGCACCTGATCCTCGCGGAGGCGATCGACATACAGGAGGCCACAAAGGTGAATCCCTCCGGTGGCCCGCTGGCGGCCAACCCCATGTTCGTCGCCGGCCTGGAGCGGATCGGCTTTGCCGCACAGCACATCTGGAACGGGTCGGCCGGACGGGTGCTGGCCCACGCCACCAGCGGGCCCGCGCTGCAACAGAACCTGGTCGCGGTCATGGAAGGAAAGAACTGATGGCCGGAGCGGGAGCACACCTGGCCGCGGTACTGGGTACCGGGCAGACCAAGTACGTCGCCAAGCGCAAAGACGTTTCGATGAACGGGCTGGTGCGCGAGGCCATCGACCGGGCGCTGGAAGACTCGGCTTGCACCTTCGACGACATCGACGCCGTCGTGGTGGGCAAGGCGCCGGACTTCTTCGAGGGCGTGATGATGCCGGAGCTGTTCATGGCCGACGCCGTGGGCGCCACCGGCAAGCCGCTGATCCGGGTGCACACCGCGGGCTCGGTCGGCGGGTCCACCGCGGTGGTGGCCGCCAGTTTGGTCCAGTCCGGGAAGTACCGGCGAGTGCTGGCGATGGCCTGGGAGAAGCAGTCGGAGTCAAACGCCATGTGGGCGTTGTCGATTCCGATCCCCTTCATCAAGCCGGTCGGCGCCGGCGCCGGCGGTTACTTCGCCCCGCACGTCAGGTCCTACATTCGACGGTCGGGGGCACCTCTGAACATCGGCGCCATGGTCGCGGTCAAGGACCGGCTCAACGGAGCCCGCAACCCGCTGGCCCATCTGCACCAGCCCGACATCACCCTGGAGAAGGTGATGGAGTCCCCGATGCTGTGGGACCCGATCCGCTACGACGAGACCTGCCCGTCCTCCGACGGTGCCGCCGCCGTGGTGATCGGCGACGAGGAAAGCGCCGAAGCCCGCCTGGCGCAGGGAAATCCGGTCGCCTGGATCCACGCCACCGCGCTGCGCACCGAGCCGCTGCAGTTCTCCGGCCGCGACCAGGTGAGCCCGCAGGCGGGGCGTGACGCGGCCGCGGCGCTGTGGAAGGCGGCCGGCATCACCAGCCCGATCGACGAGATCGATGCCGCCGAGATCTACGTGCCGTTCTCGTGGTTCGAGCCGATGTGGTTGGAAAACCTCGGTTTTGCCGCCGAGGGCGAAGGCTGGAAGCTTACCGAGGCCGGCGAGACCAAGATCGGCGGGCGGCTGCCGGTGAACCCGTCGGGCGGCGTGCTGTCGTCGAACCCGATCGGGGCCTCGGGCCTGATCCGGTTCGCCGAGGCGGCGATCCAGGTGATGGGCAAGGGCGGGGATCACCAGGTGCCCAACGCCCGAAAGGCCCTGGGGCACGCCTACGGCGGCGGCTCGCAGTACTACTCGATGTGGGTCGTGGGGGCGGACAAACCCGAAAGAGGTTGACAATGACCGACACTCAGGAAAAGACCAAGCACCCCGCTCACGAGGCCGGCCGCCGCTCCCGCGAGGCGGTGATGGCCAGGGACAAGGCGGCCTGGCTGGAGGTGTTCGCCGACGACGCGATCGTCGAAGATCCGATCGGCCCGTCGGCCTTCGATCCCGAAGGCAAGGGGCACAGGGGGCGCGACGCGATCTCGGCGTTCTGGGACCTGGCCATCGCCCCCACCACGAAGATCGAGTTCGTCTTCCGCGACACCTACCAGTGCGGCAACGAGGAAGCCAACGTCGGGCACATCCTCATCACGACGGGTGACTATCAGGTCACCGCCGAAGGCGTGTTCACCTACAAGGCCAACGACGAGGGCAAGATGGTCGCCCTGCGCGCGTATTGGGAAATGGACCAGGCAGCCGCGAGCGTCCGAAAGGTTGCCGGCGCGTAATTCGGCGCCGGCCCGCGGGCATGACGGGCTGATCTTGCGCGGATATGATTCCGCGTGCAGATGGCCGTCGCCGCACTGGCGGCGTCGACCCGAAGTTCGGGAAGGTGCGCCATGTTTTTTGTGATCACCTCGCCGGAGACGATGACGGCAGCGGCGGCGGACCTCGCGGCCATCGGATCGACGATCAGCACAGCGAATCAGGCGGCCGCGGCCCCGACGACGGCGATGCTGGCGCCCGCGACCGATGAGGTGTCGACGGCCATCGCGGCGCTGCTCGCTGAGCAGGGCCAGGCCTATCAAGCGCTGGCCGCACGCACGGTGGCGTTTCACGACGGCATCGTGCGCACCCTGAACATGGCGGCGGGTACTTATGCCGCGACCGAAGCCGCCAATGCCTCGCCCTTGCAGGCCATTGAGCAGCAACTGCTGAACGTGGTCAACGCACCGACCCAGGCGCTGGTGGGGCGACCGCTGATCGGTAACGGTGCCAACGGCCAGCCGGGAACGGGGCAAAATGGCGGCAACGGCGGCATCTTGTTCGGCAACGGCGGTGGCGGTGGCTCGGGCGCAGCGGGCCAGAACGGCGGAAACGGCGGTGCCGCCGGACTTTTCGGGGGCACCCCCGGGGCCGGCGGTGCCGGCGGGAATTCAACTACCGTCAACGGCGGTAACGGCGGGGCCGGTGGCGCTGCCGGACTGTTCGGTGCCGGCGGTGCCGGCGGCGCCGGCGGGCTTGGCGGCCCCAATGGGGGCGCCGGCGGCGGGCGGAAACGGCGGAAACGGCGGTAACGGCGGAAAGGCCGGCTGTTGCGGCTCCGGCGGCACGGGCGGGGCCGGCGGGGAAGCCATCGCCAACTTGGGCGTCGGCGGCAAGGGCGGCAACGGCGGCAACGGCGGCAACGCCCAGCTGGTCGGCAACGGCGGTGACGGCGGTAACGCCGGGGTCGGCCTGGTGGGCGGCAACGGGAACGGGGGCAACGGCGGCACCGCCGGGCTGCTGTTCGGCTTCATCGGGACACCCGGGCAGACGTAGTCGCTAACGGAAGTCGTTGCCAGATAAAGCGACCCATCGAAGGTTCGGGGTCAGCTCTGTGTTCGCTTGTGCGACAGAGCTTTCGGCGTCGAGGCCTAAATCGGCTCCAGGCCGGCAAGGTGACGCTGCGCCAGCTCACGATAGGCCTGCGGGTTGACGTTGATCCACATCTCCGCGCCGGTTCCGGCGACCGGTCCCTTCACCTGCGCCGGCGACCCGACCGCCAGCATCCCGGCCGGAATCTGGGTGCCGGCCAGCACCAGGGAACCCGCCGCGATCAGGCTGCGGGCGCCGATCACCGCGCCGTCCAAAACCGTGGCGTGGTTGGCGATCAGCGCCTCGGGGCCGACGTGCACCCCGTGGATGACGCACATGTGCGCCACCGTCGCCCCGGGGCCGATGTCGACGGGGATGCCCGGCGGAGCGTGCAGTACCGATCCGTCCTGGACGTTGGCACCCTCGCGCACCACGATGGGCCCGTAGTCGCCGCGCAGCACCGCGTTGAACCAGACCGACGCCCCCGCCTCCACGGTGACGTCACCGATCAGGGTCGCGGTCGGGGCCACAAACGCGGTGGGGTCGATCCGGGGCGACCGACCCTCGAAAGCAAACAGCGGCATCGTCTAGATATACCCCAGCGTCGATATGCCCTAGCCAGGGCAGCCTTCGTTGCCCACCGTGACCCAAAACTGTAACGTGTTCTAGTTAGAGACTACTTGGAGGTGGAAGGTGAGTACCGACACCAAGGCGGTCGGCATCCGGGAAATCGACCCCGGCGCCTTGCCGACCAGATACGCGCGCGGCTGGCACTGCCTGGGCGTCGCAAAGGACTTCCAGGACGGCAAGCCGCACCCCGTGCAGGCGTTCGGCACCAAGCTGGTGGTTTTCGCCGATTCCCACGGGGACCTGAAGGTGCTCGACGGCTACTGCCGGCACATGGGCGGCGACCTGTCCGAGGGCACCATCAAGGGCGACGAGGTCGCCTGCCCCTTCCATGATTGGCGCTGGGGCGGCGACGGCCGCTGCAAGCTGGTGCCGTACGCCAAGCGCACCCCCAAGACCGCGCGCACCCGGTCGTGGACCACCGACGTCCGCGGCGGCCTGCTGTTCGTCTGGCACGACCACGAGGGCAATCCGCCGGACCCCGCGGTCAGGATCCCGGAGATCCCCGAGGCGGCCAGCAACGAATGGACCGACTGGCGGTGGAACCGCATCCTCATCGAGGGCTCCAACTGCCGCGACATCATCGACAACGTCACCGACATGGCGCACTTCTTCTACATCCACCTGGGGTTGCCGACGTACTTCAAGAACGTCTTCGAGGGCCACATCGCCTCGCAGTACCTGCACAACGTCGGCCGGCCCGACGTGGAGGATCTGGGGACCTCGTACGGCGAAGCGCACTTGGATTCTGAAGCCTCTTATTTCGGGCCGTCGTTCATGATCAACTGGCTGCACAACAGCTACGGCGGCTACAAGGCCGAGTCGATCCTGATCAACTGCCACTACCCGGTCACGCAGAATTCGTTCGTGCTGCAGTGGGGCGTCATCGTCGAAAAGCCCAAGGGCATGGACGAAGCGATGACCGACAAGCTGTCCCGGGTGTTCACCGAGGGCGTCAGCAAGGGATTCCTGCAGGACGTCGAGATCTGGAAGCACAAGACCAGGATCGAAAACCCGCTGCTGGTCGAGGAGGACGGCGCCGTCTACCAGCTGCGTCGCTGGTACCAGCAGTTCTATGTCGACGTGGCCGACATCACCCCAGAGATGGTGGAGCGCTTCGAGATCGAGGTCGACACCACCCGCGCCAACGAGTACTGGAACGCCGAAGTCGAGGAAAACATGAAGGCGCGGGAGTCCGAAGAGGTACCCGCCGAGCAACATTAGGACCATGCCCGAAGATCACCCGGCAGTACCGGACGTCGATCGGCTCGCCCGGTCGATGCTGCTGCTGTATGGCGATCATCACGATCACGACGAATCGCCGCCGCGAGACGGTGGGACGGGATCCTGGTCCAAGTCAAGGGATTTCGCTAACGACCCGCAACGCGCCGCCGCGGTCGCCGAGGCCAGCCGCGCCGATCGTGAGCGCTACCTGACGTCGGGGCTGCTGCCGGTGGATTGCCGCTTCTGCCACGTCACGGTCACCGTGCGGCGGCTGGGCCCGGGTCACACCGCGGTGCAGTGGAACACCCAGGCGGTGCAGCGTTGCGCGTACTTCAGCGAGATTCGCGAATCCGGCGGGGACACCGCGCGGGCTCGCGCCTGCCCCAAGCTGAGCGACAGCATCGAGCACGCCGCCGCCGAGGGCTACCTGGACCACCCGGACGACGACTGAGTCAGTCGCCTCGGGGCAGTTTGGTTATCGCCTCGAAGGCCTCGAGGAACACCTCGGCGATATCGTCGTCGCGCGCGCCGGCCAGCGGCTTCTTTCCTAGCAACACCCGCTGCACCCCGATGCCCAACAACAAGGCCGTGACCATGTCCGCGCGAATCCTGGGCCGGTCGGCGGCTATCCGCCGGGCCAGGTTGCGGGTGAGGCCCGCGTCGAGCTGGGCATTGAGGCGCGCCACCACCGCGGGGTCCCCACTGGACCGCAGCAACGCGAACAACGGCGCGTCGACGTCGCGGCGGGCAGCCAGGACGCGGGCGATCAACCGCTCCCCCAGCGCCTGGTCGGCTGCGCCCAGGAGTTGCGCCACGTCTTCCGAAACATCGGTCGCCTCCTCGAAAAGCCTTTCCTTGGAACCGAAGTAACGGCGGACCAGGGTGACATCCACGCCGGCCTTCGCGGCGACCTCGCGCAGGCCGATGGCGCTATAGCCGCGCGCCAGGAAAAGCTCGCGCGCCGCTTCCAGCAGTCGGGTCCGGGTGGCGCCGGCATCGCGGCGCCGCGGCGACACGCTGCTCATGTCACTCCCTTCGCATTGTCCACGACTGTAGACATAGTCAGCGGGGCGGCGCTAGGCTGGCGGATATGTCTACAACTGTAGACGTAGTGGCGGGGAGGAGATGCCATGACCGGGGTCATGCTGGTCAAACAACGGGTCGCCAGCGTCGACCGATGGAACAACGTGTTTCGCGGTGCGCAGCTCGACGCAATCCGGCGCCGGCACGGACTCGTGGTGACGGGGACCTACGTCGACGGGGACGACCCCGACACCGTCATCGTCGTCATGGACATGGAAAACATCGATGCCGCACGGCGGTTCGCGGCCTCACCGGAGCTGACCGCGGCGCGTGAGCGAGCGGGCGCGGTCGGGCCCCCCGACGGGGTGTGGCTGGGGCCGCGCCGGATCGAAGGTTGACCGTGCCAGCGAGAGGTCACAGCCCCGCGAATCGCTCCTTCACCGCTTCCTCGGTCAACCCGTAATCGGCAAGCCAATACTTGTGTTTGGGCGCACGCTCGCCGGACTGGCTAGCGGCATGACTCTTCTCCATGGCCGTCCGGGCCTCGTCGGTCAGCGCCAGGCCGAAGTGCCGGTAGATGTCGGCCACCGTGCCCATCGGATCGGCGATCAGGGCGCGATAGTCGACGTCGTAGAACTGGGCCGGGTCGTATTTGGCCCGCGCGGTGTTGAATCGTTCCAAACCGCGCGACCAGGTTTCCATTGAGTCAGCGCCGATTTGGGCGCCCACGAATGTCGTCGACCATCCCTCCGCGGTGTGCTGCGCCAGTGAGCACATCGAGGCCATGATGGTCTCGACGGGCCGGTGGGTCTGAATGACCAGCGCGTCCGGATAAGTCGCCATCAGCGCGTCCAACGCGAAAAGGTGGCTGGGGTTCTTCAGCACCCACCGCTTGTCGGCGTCGTTGAGCCCGATCAGCTGGAGGTTCTTGCGATGCCGGCGATACGACGGCGTCCAGTCCTGCTCCGACAACCACTTCGAGTAGCTGGGCAGGTGCGACAGGGTCTCGTAGGACACCGAATGCAGTGACTGCCGCAGCAGCTGCCAGCACTCCTCCAGCTCGTATGCGGCCATGAAATGCAGACCGGTGTAGCCGGGGTTTTCCTGGTGGTGCTGGGTGAATTGCGCGTCAAGCTGGCGATACATCGGGTTGGATTCCCAGGTCTCGCGCGGCGGGCGCGGCTGCGGGAACTCCGCCAGCCACATGTGCAGACCCTGATGCGCCGGGTCGGCGCCCAGCAGGCGGTGCAGGGCCGTGGTGCCGGTGCGCACCAGCCCGGTGACGAAGATCGGTCGTTCGATCACGACGTCGGCGTGCTGTGGGTATTGCTTCCAAGAGGATTCGGACAGCAGCCGGGCCACCAGCGCGCCACGCAGAAAGAACCGATTCATCTTGCTGCCCAACACGGTGAGGCCCGCTTCGCTGCGGTAGGAGTCCAGCAGCACCCCCAGCGCCTCGCGGTAGTTGTCGTCGTCGGCGCCGAAGTCGTCCAGCCCGGTCAGCTTGGTGGCCGACGCGTGCAGTTCGTCGACCGTCCCCACATCAGTGCGGTCGGCCATCAGGTGTGGTACTCCCCGCAGTTCACGTCCAGCGTCTGACCCGTGATGCCGCTGGACAAATCGCTGGCCAGGAACAGGATCGCCGAAGCCACCTCGTCCTCGGTGGGCAGTCGCTTCAGGTCGGAGTTCGCGGCGGTGCCCTGGTAGATCTGGTCCGCGGTGGTGCCGTACTTTCCGGCCTGGTGTTCGAAGTAGGCCTTCAGCGTCTCGCCCCAGATATAGCCCGGTGCAACGGAATTGACGCGAATACCCTTCTCGCCGAGTTCGGTGGCCAGCGACTGCGACATCGCCAGCAGAGCCGACTTGGCCATTTTGTACGCCCCGTACTTCGCTTGCGAGTGGCGCAACACCATCGAGTTGACGTTGACGATCGATCCGTGCGACTCCTCGAGCGCCGGCGTCAGGGCCTGGATGAGCCGCAACGCCCCCAGCGCGCTCAACTCGATCGCATCGCGGATGTGCTGAAATGACGTGCCGGACAAGGGCTTCATCGACGGCACCCGGAACGCGTTGTTGACCAGCACGTCGACCTTGCCGTAGCTCGCCATGGCGGTCTCGACGAGGTAGTCCACCTCTTCGTCGTTGGTGATGTCGGCACGCACCGCCAACGCCTTGCGCCCGGAGTCGTTGATCTCCTTGGCCACCGCCTCCAGCCGGTCCAGGCTCCGGGCGGCCAGCACCAGGTCGGCACCGTCACGCGCGCACCGGTGCGCCAGCGTGGTGCCGAGCCCCGGCCCGACGCCACTGATGACGACCACCTTTCGTTCGAGCATTCCTGACATCGTCACCCCAGCATCCTGGCCGCAATTTGCTGTTGACGCAACGCGATTCGCGCCCGCCACTGATCCTCGGAAATCTTGTTGTGCTCGAAATACGGCAGGGCGGCCGGCACCGCGTCAAAGTCCACGAGCTCGACGGTGGGCCCATCGGCCTCGGTGAGCTCGCGCGACACCCGCTGCCAGCGGAACTGCACGTAACCCCGACGGTGGCCGAGCGTTTCCACCCAGTTGGTCACGCCCGGGTTCTGATCGGCGACCACGATGCGGACCTTGCCGTCCGGATCCGCCTGGGCCTGGGTGTTGTTGAGCGACGTCTGGTGGTTGATGTAGTCCAGCGAGATGTACCACAGGCTGCCAAGCTGAAAGCCGAGGTAGGGGGCGTCCGAGACCGGGATCGTGATCACCAGCGCCTGGTCGGGCCGCAGGTCGAAATGGCCCGCCGACGAGTACTGCGTCGCCAGGCCGCCGGGGGTCAGCCGGGGCGCAACCATGGTGTTGACGGGAATGTTCAGGTAGAACCACTCGGGAAACTGCAACCAGGTCTTCACCCGGTTCACCAACTGCTTACCTGCTGTGGCGTAACGCTTTTCGATCGTCTGCCGGGCCAGCGGCGGCGGCGCGGTGCCGGCGGTGTCCAGCCGGGAGATGGTCAGCGTGCCGCGTTGGGCCGACCAGTCGCCGTACACCTCGCGGATCACCAGTTGCCCCGGGCTGTTCGGTCGCACCCGCCACTCGAAGCTGCCATCGGGGGCGATCTCGAGTTCGCGATCGTCGAACGCGGCTTGGCTGGCGGGCACGTTGTCGTCGGTGTACTCGCCGCCGAGCAGCTGGAAGCTCAGGTCGGTGGTGGTGCCGCGCCTGCCGGTGACGACATAGTCGTGCTCGGCCTGCACGCGGGTGCCGAAGTAGAGCGTGTCGGGATTGTCCAGACCCATCTTGGTGAACGGCCCGGTCCCCGACTGCAGGAACGGATGGTCGCGCTCGTAGTCGAAGGCCAGGTGCATACAGCCCGCGATGCAGCCGGCCAGGTATTGCATACCTTCGAGCAGGTCGGCCTCGGTCTCGATGAACGGCGCGGCCGCGACGAGCTGTTCGGCTTCGGCGATCGCGGAGGTGAGGGGATTAGTGAACACGCCTAGACGCTAGAACGTGTTCTACTTTTTCGTCAATGGCGAACGTTCCCGCGTGTCGTCCGGGGGATTTAGTGACTTGAAAGACTAAGCCCGCTCACTAGGGTGCGCACTGCTGGGACAGGTCGATCAGATGCTGCCGCACATCGGGATGCCGGTTCAGGTAGTCGATGACGTTGCCGTTGCCGCCCTCGGCCTCAGACTTGGCCTGCAGCTGCTGGTGGAGCTGGGGATGGTCCTTCAGGTACGAGTCGATGGACTGACCAACGGTCTGATCGCATTGCGGCGCGGCGCCGGCGAGCGGCAGTGCGATCGTCACCGCCGCGGTGGCGGTCAGCAGAGCACCGGCGAGCACGCCGTACAGTCCGTGTCGACGAACCCTGGCGGTCCTGGATATCACGGTCATAGAGCCGAGGTTACCCGCGTAAACCGAGTCCCGACCACCGCCGAATCGACGATGAGGGCACCGCGCCGGTGGTGCCGGCTAGTTGGCCTGGGCTTCGGGTTCGGGCGCGTCGTCCGGCGGCAGCTCCATGGCCAGCCTCTCCCCCGATGCCGGCGCTGCGGCTGCCTTCGGTTTGATTGCCGAGATCTCCGCGGCCGGTCCGGCCGCGGCCTGTGTGGTCGCGAGAGGTGTGGCGGCGAGCGGAACCGGTGCTTCCTCGACTTCCGGTGCGACCGCTTCCGGCGCCGGCGGCGCGGCGGGCGTCGCTGTTTCCTCCACGGCCGTCGTGGTGGGGACCGGCATGCCCGTCGCCGAACCTGTCGACGAAGAGTTCGAGGAGCTCATCGCCGCGGACGCCATCATCATCGCCCCCATGCCGCCGGCTCCTATAAAGCCCGGGCTTCCGCCGCCGCCGATCATGCCACCGGCGCTCGCCGCGCCCACGTTTCCGGTGCCAAGGTAGGTGCCGCCCGTCGTGATCGGGCCCGCGTTGGCGTCGGTTGCCGGGGCACCGCTGGCGTAGCTGCTGTCCACATTTCCGCCGCCGACCGCGGCACCCGCACCGGGATTGTCACTTCCGCCGCCGCTGTTGCCGGCACCCACGTTCGGGTTGGCCTGGGTGTCACCACCGCCGCCGGCGGCGCCGGCGGCGCCCACGGCGCCGGCGGTGCCGACCGTGCCGCCGGCCGGGCTCGAACCGGCGCCGATGCCCCCGAGGCCGGGCAGGCTGGGGATGGCCGGCAGGCTGGCCTGTCCCGACAGCAATTGCCCGGCGGCCGCCGACGCGCCGCCGTGATACCCCAGCATCGCGGACACGTCCTGTGCCCACATCTCCATGTAGTTGAATTCGGTCTGCGCGATCGCCGGCCAATTTTGGCCGAACAGGTTGCTCATCACCAGCTGGACCAAGCCGTTGCGGTTGGCCTCCACCTGCAGCGGGTGCACGATTGCGGACATCGCGCTCTCGAAGGCGCTGACGACCGCCTGGGCTTGGGCCGCCGCCCCGGCCGCCTGCGACGCCGCCGCATTGAGCCACCCGGCATATGGAGCCGCCGCGGCCGCCATCGCCTGCGCGGCGGGGCCCTGCCACGCCTGGCTGGCCAAGTTCGACGTGACCGACGCAAACGACTGGGCGGCGGACGATAGCTCGGACGCCAGCCCGTTCCACGCCGCCGCGGCCTCCAGCATCGGAGCCGAACCGGCGCCCGAGTACATCAGCAGCGAGTTGATCTCCGGTGGCAACGTCAAGAAGCTCACAACATCCCCTAGCAAAGCACGCAGTCGATAGAACAAACGCTAGGCCAAACCGGACGTCGGTTTCCGACCTTCCGCCCGATTCAAAGAATTCTAAGGCTACGGCCGTGGGTGTACACCCCCGCACCCGGTCGGAACACGGCTAATGCGTGACGACCGCGCCGCTGTCCTGCTCGCGCTTGATTTCCAGCGCGATGTCGATCAGCTGGTCTTCCTGGCCGCCGATGAGCTTGCGCTGACCCGCCCGGTGCAGCAGCGCGTGCGCGGGCACGCCATAGCGCTCGGCCTGGCGCACGGCGTGCTTGAGGAAGCTGGAATAGACGCCCGAGTACCCCATGATCAGCGCGTTGCGGTCGAGCACGCATTCGGCGGGCATGGCCGGCCGCACCACGTCCTCGGCGGCGTCGGCGATGTCGAAGAAGTCGATGCCGGTCTTCACTCCGATCTTGTCGAACACCCCGATCAGGGCCTCGACGGGCGCGTTCCCCGCACCGGCCCCGAACCGGCGGCAGGAGCCGTCGATCTGCTTGGCTCCCGCGCGGACGGCCTCCACCGAGTTGGCCACGCCCAGGCCGAGGTTTTCGTGGCCGTGGAAACCAACTTGGGCGTCGTCCCCCAGTTCGGCGACGAGCGCCGCCACCCGGTCGCGCACCCCTTCGAGGACCAACGCCCCCGCCGAGTCGACCACGTAGACGCACTGGCATCCGGCGTCGGCCATGATCCGCGCCTGCTGCGCGAGCTTTTCCGGCGGGATGGTGTGGGACATCATCAGAAAGCCGACGGTTTCCAGCCCCAGCTCGCGGGCCAGACCGAAGTGCTGGATCGAGACGTCGGCCTCGGTGCAATGCGTGGCGATCCGGCAGATCGAGCCGCCGTTGTTCTGGGCCTCCTTGATGTCCTCTTTGGTGCCCACGCCGGGCAGCATCAGGAAGGCGATCTTGGCCTGCGTGGCGGTCTCGGCCGCGAGCTTGATCAGCTCCTGCTCGGGGGTCTTGGAGAAGCCGTAGTTGAAGCTCGAGCCGCCCAGCCCGTCGCCATGGGTCACCTCGATGACCGGGACGCCCGCGGCGTCCAGGGCGGCCACGATGGCGCCGACCTCGTCCTTGGTGAACTGGTGGCGCTTGTGGTGGGAGCCGTCGCGCAGGGACGTGTCGGTCATCCGGACGTCCCAGATCGGGTTGAAAAAGATGTCACTCATGCCTGCGCTCCTCCCGCCGTCGCTGACAGGGATTCCTTCGCGATCTCCTCGCCGACCTTGGTGGCCGCGGCGGTCATGATGTCGAGGTTCCCCGCGTACGGCGGCAGGTAATCGCCGGCGCCCTCGACCTCGACGAAGGTGGTGACCAGGGCCTGGCCACCGGAGTTGAGCGACGGGTCGTCGAACTGCGGCTCGTTGAGCAGCCGGTAGCCCGGCACATAGGTCTGCACCTCGGCCACCACGTCGTGGATGGACTTGGCGATGGCATCGCGGTCGGCGTCCTCGGGAATGGCGCAAAAGATGGTGTCGCGCATGATCATTGGCGGGTCGGCCGGGTTCAGGATGATGATGGCCTTGCCGCGCTTGGCGCCGCCGATGGTCTCAACGCCTTTGCTGGTGGTCTTGGTGAACTCGTCGATGTTCGCGCGGGTCCCGGGGCCCGCGGAAACCGAAGCCACCGAAGCGACGATCTCCGCGTACGGTACCTCGACGACGCGACTGACGGCGTAGACGATCGGGATGGTCGCCTGTCCCCCGCAGGTGATCATGTTGACGTTGGGCGCGTCCAGATGCTCCCGCAGATTCGCCGGAGGGATCACCGCGGGCCCCACCGCGGCCGGCGTCAGGTCAATGGCCCGGATTCCCGCGGCCGCGTATTTTGGCGCCGCGTCCCTGTGCACGTAGGCACTCGTCGCCTCGAATACCAAATCGGGTTTCTCCGGCTGGGCCAGCAGCCAATCCACCCCTTCATGGGTGGTCTGCAGACCCAGCTTGCGGGCGCGCGCCAGGCCCTCGCTTTCCGGGTCGATGCCCACCATCCAGCGCGGCTCCAGCCAGTCCGATCGGAGCAGCTTGTACAGCAGGTCGGTGCTGATGTTTCCCGATCCGACAATGGCCACACTCGCCTTGGACGGCATGATGCTCCTTGTTTTTGGACTAATTCAAAACTAATCCGGCGCTATTCAAAGGACAACCGCACGGAACCCAGTCCCGTGAAGTCGGCGACGAATTCGTCTCCGGCGCGTGCATCTATCGCTCGCGTGCACGATCCGGGTAACACGATGTCACCTTTTTTCAGGCGCACCCCGAAACTTTCCACCTTGCGGGACAGCCACGCCACCGCGGTGACCGGGTTGCCCAGCACGGCGTCGCTGCGCCCTTCGGCGATCACCTCGCCGTTGCGGGTCAGCACCGCGTCGATCGCCTTGACGTCGACGTCGGCCGCCGACACCCGGGCCGCACCCAACACGAAGCCCGCCGAGGAGGCGTTGTCGGCGATGGTGTCGCACAACGCGATCTTCCAGTCGGTGATCCTGGTGTCGATCAGCTCGATCGAAGGGACCAGGGCTTCGGTGGCCGCCAGCACGTCGTCTTCGGTGCAACCCGCCCCCGGCAGGTCGGCGGACAGGATGAATCCCACCTCGACCTCCACCCGCGGATACAGGTAGCGGCCCGCCTTGACCGGGGTGTCTTCGAACACCTGCATCTCGTCGAGCAGGTGGCCGTAGTCCGGCTCGTCGACGCCCATCATCTGCTGCATCGCCAACGACGACAGGCCCACCTTGTGCCCCAGCACCCGGGCGCCTTCGGCCACCCGCTGGCGGATGTTGATCAGCTGAATCTCGTAGGCATCCACGACGTCGATGTCCGGGTATCGGGCGGTCAGCGGAGCGATGGGCTCGCGGCTGCGCTCGGCTTGCGCCAGGTCGGCGGCCAGCTCGTCGCGGATCGCAACACTGAGCATTTACCGAAGTCCCCTCGTTCTTGTGACCGGGCCGGTAGCGCCCAACCCGGGCAATTCTATAACGTGTTCTACATGACAGCGCACGAGTACGACGTCGTCGTGGTGGGGAGCGGCGGAGCCGGCATGGTGGCTGCCCTTACCGCCGCGCACCGCGGCCTTTCGACAGTAGTCATCGAGAAGGCCGCTCATTTTGGCGGCTCCACCGCGCGGTCCGGGGGCGGGGTCTGGATTCCCAACAACGAGGTGCTCAAGCGCGACGGCGTGCGAGACACCCCCGAGGCCGCCCGCACCTACCTACACGGCATCATCGGCGACATCGTGGAGCCGGAGCGCATCGACGCCTACCTCGAACACGGCCCCGAGATGCTGTCCTTCGTGTTGAAGCACACCCCGCTGAAGATGTGCTGGGTGCCGCGCTACTCCGACTACTACCCGGAGGCGCCGGGGGGCCGCGCGGGCGGCCGGTCGATCGAGCCCAAGCCGTTCAACGCGCGCAAGCTGGGAGCCGACGAAGCCGGCCTCGAACCGGCCTACGGCAAGGTTCCGCTCAACGTGGTGGTGATGCAGCAGGATTACGTGCGTCTCAACCAGCTCAAACGGCATCCGCGCGGCGTGGCGCGCAGCCTGAAGGTCGGCGCGCGCACGATGTGGGCCAAGGCGACCGGTAAGAACCTGGTCGGAATGGGGCGCGCCCTGATCGGGCCGTTGCGGATCGGGTTGCAGCGCGCCGGCGTTCCGGTCGTGCTCAACACCGCGCTCACCGACCTCTACGTCGAGGACGGCGCGGTGCGCGGGGTCTATGTCAACGACACCGGTGCGTCGGAATCCGTTGAGCCGCGGCTGATCCGGGCCCGTCGCGGCGTGATCCTGGCGTCCGGCGGGTTCGAGCACAACGAGCAGATGCGGGTGAAGTACCAGCGCGCGCCCATCACCACCGAGTGGACGGTCGGCGCCAAGGCCAACACCGGCGACGGAATTCTCGCCGGCGAAAAGCTCGGAGCCGCACTGGAATTGATGGAAGACGCGTGGTGGGGCCCGACGGTGCCGCTGGTGGGCGCGCCGTGGTTCGCCCTGTCGGAGCGCAACTCGCCCGGCTCGATCATCGTCAACATGTCGGGCAAGCGGTTCATGAACGAGTCGATGCCCTACGTCGAGGCCTGCCACCACATGTACGGCGGCGAATTCGGTCAGGGGCCGGGGCCGGGCGAGAACATCCCGGCGTGGCTGGTGTTCGACCAGCAGTACCGGGACCGCTACATCTTCGCGGGACTGCAACCGGGACAACGCATTCCGCGTAAATGGCTGGATTCCGGCGTGATCGTGCAGGCCGATACCCTTTCGCAGCTGGCGGAGAAGGCCGGCCTGCCGGGCGATGAGTTGGCGGCCACCGTGCAGCGCTTCAACGGCTTCGCGCGCTCGGGCGTCGACGACGACTACCACCGCGGGGAAAGCGCCTACGACCGCTACTACGGGGACCCCACCAACAAACCGAACCCCAACCTCGGCGAGATCAGCCACCCGCCCTACTACGCCGCCAAAATGGTGCCCGGCGACCTGGGCACCAAGGGCGGCATCCGCACCGACGTGCACGGCCGGGCGCTGCGTGACGACGGCAGCATCATCGAGGGCCTGTACGCCGCGGGCAACGTCAGCGCCCCGGTGATGGGCCACACCTACCCCGGCCCGGGCGGCACCATCGGGCCCGCGATGACGTTCGGTTATCTGGCGGCGCTGCACATCGCGGGGAGCAACTGAGATGCCGATCGATGCAGACGTCGCGCTGAGCGCCGAGCTCGACCCCATCGAGTTCGCTTGGAGCAGCAGCGATATCCAGCTCTACCACCTCGGGCTGGGAGCCGGCTCCGACCCCATGGATCCTCGCGAGCTGCGCTATCTGGTGGACGACACGCCTCAGGTGCTGCCGACGTTCGGCAATGTCGCGGCCTCCTTCCACATGACCAAGCCGCCGACGGTGCAGTTCCCCGGCATCGACATCGAGCTGAGCAGGGTGTTGCACGCCAGCGAACGGATCGAGGTGCCCGGCCCGCTGCCGCCGTCGGGTTCGGCCAAGGCCGTCACCCGGTTCACCGACATCTGGGACAAGGGCAAGGCCGCGGTGATCTGGAGCGAGACGACCGTCAGCGCCCCGGACGGCACCCTCCTGTGGACCCAGCGGCGGTCGATCTTCGCCCGCGGCGAGGGCGGCTTCGGCGGTGAGCGCGGGCCGTCCTCGGCGGACGCCGCGCCGGACCGGGCCCCCGACCTCGAGGTCGACGTGCCGATCCTGCCGCAGCAGGCGCTGCTGTACCGGCTCTGCGGCGACCGCAACCCGCTGCACTCCGACCCCGAATTCGCGGCCGCCGCAGGCTTTCCCAGGCCCATCCTGCACGGCCTGTGCACCTACGGCATGACCTGCAAGGCGATCACCGACGCGCTGCTGGACGGCGACGCCGGGGCCGTCGCGGCGTACGGCGCCCGCTTCGCGGGCGTGGCCTATCCCGGCGAGACGCTCAAGGTCGGCATCTGGAAAGACAACGGGCGGTTTCTGGCCAGCGTCGTCGCGCCGTCGCGCGAGAACGCCGTCGTGCTAAGCGGCGTGGAGCTGGTCCCGGCCTAGCGTTGTTTCTGCGCCGAGCGTGACACTGCAGTCACGTTCGACGCCCAGCGTGACTGCAGCGTCACGCTCGACAAGCGAGGGCCGCGCGAACACGGCGCAGGATCTCCGCTGGTCGATCCCCGGCAAGCGCCCGCACCAGGATCCAACCGCGGCGCTCAACTCTTTCCAGCCGTCGGACATCCCAGCCGTACTGACGCCGGTCATTGCGATGCTGCTCGCCGTCGTACTCGACCGCAACTTTGACGTCCTCCCAACCCATATCGAGGTAAGCGACGACATTGCCGAACTCGTCATGAACAGGAATCTGGGTTTGCGGCCGAGGCAAACCGGCCTCCACGAGAACCAGACGTAGCCAGGTTTCCTTCGGCGATTGTGCACCAGCGTCGACGAGGTCGAGTGCGACGCGGGCGCGCTGGAGCCCGCGACGCCCCGCACGTTGTCGGCGGACACGGAAAAATCCCCACTGACGGCCAGCTGATCTCCCCGCTGGCGGTCATGAATTCTCCCCACTGACGGCCACGGATTTCCCCATTGCGGTCGTGTCGCTGCCGGTTGTCGGCGGCGGTGTCGGGCTGGCTGTTCTGGACCGAATGTGTCCAGGGCGGAAGGCCAGTAAGTGAAGAGCAGTGAGGAGATCATGGAGATTTTGGAGGCGTTTGATTTGACCGGCGGATTACGAGCGGCGGCGGCGTTGGCTGGCTGTGATCACAAGACGGTGGCTCACTACGTGGCGTTGCGCGATGCCGGGCTCAGCCCGGAGGAGCGGCCGCGGCGGGCGATGGCCATTGATCCGTTCCTGGACAAGATCGAGGAGTGGGTGGACCATTCGCAGGGGTTGATCCGCGCCGACGTCGCGCACGACAAGCTGGTTGCGATGGGCTTCGGCGGCTCGGAGCGCACCACCCGGCGAGCGGTGGCGGCGGCGAAGAAGTCGTGGCGGTCGGGTCATCGCAGGGTGTTTCGGCCGTGGGTGGCTGAGCCGGGGTTATGGCTGCAGTTCGACTGGGGCCAAGGGCCCACCGTCGCCGGTCGGCCCACGTTGTTGTTCTGCGCCTGGCTGGCCTGGTCACGGTTTCGGGTGGTGCTGCCCACCTGGGATCGCACCCTGCCGACCCTGCTGGGCTGTTTGGACGCCACGCTGCGGGTGATCGGTGGGGCACCGACGTATGCGTTGACTGACAACGAGAAGACGGTCACTGTCGAACATGTTGCCCGGGTACCGATTCGGCATCCCGACGTGGTGGCCGCGGGTCGGCATTACGGGATGACGATCCGCACCTGTGTGCCGGCTGACCCTCAGTCCAAGGGCGGTGCGGAGGCCACCGTGCGCATCGCCAAAGCCGATCTGGTGCCCACCGAGGCTAATCTGCTTGATGCCTACGCCACCTTCGCTGAGCTGGCCCAGGCCTGTCGTGACTTCTGTGAGCAGGTCAATGCCCGGCCGCATCGGGTGACCGGTCAGGTCCCCGCTGAGCTGTTGGTCGAGGAACGTGCACGGCTGCATGTGCTGCCCGCCCAACCGGTGGCCATTGCGTTCGGCCTGACCCGCCGGGTGGGCTGGGACTCCACGATCAGCGTGGAGGGAGTGCGCTATTCGGTGCCGCACCACCACATCGATGAGCGGGTCTGGGTGCGCTGGTGCGGTGAGGAATTGGTAGTCACCGTCATCGATGAAGCGGGCCCGGTCGAGATCGCCCGCCACGGGCGCGGGCAACGTGGGCGACCCCAGATCCGCGACGAGCATTACCCCAGTGACCATCCCGGAGGCCGCGCGCTGCCCGGGGACCGCACCCCACGCGCGGCCAACCCGGCCGAGGCCGCGTTTCTGGCTATCGGTGACGGCGCGGCCGCGTGGCTGACCGAGGCCGCTGCGTCCGGCGCGGCTCGGGTGCGCTCGAAGATGGCCGAAGCGGTGGCGTTCGCCAAACTGCACGGCTCGGTTGCCGTCGATCAAGCGTTGGGCACCGCGGCGTTGGCCGGCCGATTCGCCGATGCGGATCTGGCCGCGATCTTGACCCACCAGCAGCACGGGCCCAACGGCCCGCCGACCCGGGCCACCGAAACCCACAGCCTGCAACCCGGCACCGCCGGCTGGTCGGGGTTCGGCGCGACCAATCCCGGCGGTGAAAAGTGACCGCAACCAAAAAACCGGCAGTGACGGTCGGATCCGGTGTCGCCGGGCCCGCCACCCAGACCCTCGAGGAGGTGATCGCGTTAACCCGCCGCCTGCGGATGCCCTACCTGCGCAAAGCCATTGCCGACGTGGTGCCCACCGCCCGAGCTCAACGCTGGGACCCCGCCGAGGTGCTGCGCGTACTGCTTTGTGAGGAGATCACCGGCCGCGACGAAGCCACCCTACGGCTGCGGCGAGCGCGGGCGAACTTCCCGGCCGGCAAGACCTTCGCCGTTTGGGATGAAACCCGCTGCTCCATCCCCGCACCCACCCAGCAAGCCCTGCGCGGCATGGAATGGGTCGACCGGCGCGAGAACCTTTGCGTCTGTGGTCCCAGCGGCACCGGCAAGAGCCACTTCTGCGAGGCCCTGGGACAGCTGGCCATCGACACCGGACGCACCGTGGCCTGGTTTTCCATCGACGACCTCGGCGCCCTGGTACGCCGTCACCGCGCCGATGACTCCATCACCAAAGCGGTCCGCCGCATCACCCGAGTCGATCTGATCATTCTTGATGACATTGGCATGCTGCCCGTCGGCGAGGACGCCGCCGAAGGGTTCTATCGGCTTGTCGACGCCTGCTACGAAACCCGTTCGCTGGCAGTGTCATCCAATCTGCACCCGGCCGGCTTCGACGAACTCATGCCCAAGACCCTGGCCACCGCCACCGTCGACCGGCTGTTACACCACGCCCACGTCTGCGTCACCGAAGGCCAATCGTTCAGGCTCGCCCAAGCCACCACCGGCAAGGGGGTGGCGCCGCTACCCAACTGATCAACCGGGGAGATCCCACGTCCGTCCGTGGGGAGTACTCGTGGCCACCAGCGAGGAGATCTCCTGACCGTCAGTGGGGAGAACTACATGACCGTTGACACACGTCGAGCCAGCAGCAGGTCTACATCGGGCATCTTGAACTCAGTCGCCCGGGCCAGGGCATCAAGGGCTGCGACGGCCGTCGTCGTTGAATACCAGCAAGCGAGATCGAGCGCGGTACGGGCGGGCGTCGTCACTGCGACACCAGCAACCGACTCGAACTCGTCACTGTCCAACCGGTCACCCCAAATCCTCAGACCGGTGAGCGCGTGGCGGTTGTCATGAATGATGTCTATGGCCGATTAGCGTCTACCCACTCGCTGCCGTGCAGGTTTGCCGCCGAGAAGCCGGCGATCACGCCACGACGTCCCGACCACAACCAGGCGGCCCGGGCGCGTAGCGCGTGGGTCAGCTCGGTGCCCTCGCTGACATAGACATCGCGGAAGACACGCGTGTAGTTCCGACGCAGCTGACTATGCGACACGGTTCCGGCTGCCACGGCCTCACTGCCGATGAACGGTTCTCCCATGGCGGCAGTGTGCCAACGACCACCGACAGCCCTCGAGCGTGACACTGCAGTCACGTTCGACGCCCAGCGTGACGGCAGTGTCACGCTCGCGACGGAGGCCGAGGCGCTAGCCGAGGATCAAGCCCGACGTGGGCACACCCGTGCCGGCCGTGACCAACACGTGCTCGACGTCGGGCACCGGGTTCACCGACGTGCCGCGCAACTGCCGCACGCCCTCGGCGATCCCGTTCATGCCGTGGATGTAGGCCTCGCCCAGTTGACCGCCGTGCGTATTGATCGGCAGCCTGCCGCCCACCTCGATGGCACCGTCGGCGATGAAGTCCTTCGCCTCGCCGCGACCACAGAAGCCCAACTCCTCCAACTGAATCAGGGTGAACGGTGTGAAATGGTCATACAGAATCGCGGTCTGAATGTCCGACGGCGAAAGCCCGGACTGACCCCAGAGCTGCCGACCCACCACACCCATCTCGGGCAGGCCGAGCTCGGGCCGGTAGTAGCTGACCATCGTGTACTGGTCGGGGCTGGAGCCCTGCGAGGCCGCCTCGATGATCGCCGGACGCTGCTTGAGGTCGCGAGCGCGCTCGACGGACGTCACCACGATCGCGACCGCACCATCGGTTTCCTGGCAGCAGTCCAGCAACCGCAGGGGCTCGGCGATCCACCGCGAATTCTGGTGGTCCTCAATGGTGATCGGCTTCTCGTAGAAGTACGCCTTAGGGTTCTTGGCGGCGTGCTTGCGGTCGGCCACCGAGATCACACCGAAGTCGCGGCTGGTCGCGCCGGACAGGTGCATGTAGCGCTGGGCGATCATCGCGACCTGCGCGGCGGGCGTGGAAAGCCCGTGCGGATACGAGAAGGCGTTGTCGGCCGTCGTCGAATCCGCCCGCGCCCCACCGTCTCCCGCCAACCGGCTCTGCACCTGGCCGAACCGCATGCCGGACCGTTCGTTGAACGCCCGGTATGCGACCACGACATCGGCCACCCCGGTCGCGACGGCCATCGCGGCCTGCTGCACGGTCGCGCACGCGGCCCCGCCGCCGTAACCGATCTGGGAGAAGAACTTCAGGTCCCCGATGCCAACCGCCCGCGCCACCGCGGTCTCGTTGTTGCTGTCCATCGTGAACGTGGTCAGCCCGTCGACGTCGGCCGGACTCAGGCCCGCATCGTCCAACGCATCCAAGACGGCCTCGGCCGCCAACCGCAGCTCGCTTCGGCCGGAGTCCTTCGAAAAGTCGGTGGCCCCGATGCCGACGATCGCCGCCTTACCGGACAGCGGGTTCCCCCCGCTTGCGGGGGACATCAGGCGTCCCCCATCGTGAGCGTGGCCGTCGCGATGACGTGATCGCCAAGGCTGTTGCTGCCCACCACCTTTACGGTGATCAGGCCATCTTCCACGGCGGTGACCTCACCGGAGAACATCACCGTGTCGTACGCGTACCACGGCACCCCGAGCCGCAGCCCGATCGACTTGATCAGCGCCGACGGCCCGGCCCAGTCGGTGACGTAGCGCTGCACCAGACCGGTGTCGGTGAGGATGTTGACGAAGATGTCCTTCGACCCCTTGGCCTGCGCGAGGTCACGGTCGTGGTGCACGTCCTGGAAGTCCCGGGTGGCCAGCGCCGTCGAGATGATGAACGTGGGGTCCCCATGCAGTTTCAGCTCGGGCAGCTTGGTGCCCACTTCGATCACCGGTGCGCTCATGCGTCAGGCTCCCAGGCGTAGAGGGTCCATTCCGGCCCGCTGTCACCGGCCGGAAAGTCGATATACGTTGCGCGCACGGGCATTCCGATCTCGACCTGGGCCGGGTCGATTCCACGCAGCTCGCCCAGCATGCGCACGCCCTCGTCGAGCTCGACCAAGGCGATGACGAAGGGCAGGGTGCGACCGGGCACCTTCGGAGCATGGTGCACCACGAAGCTGAACACCGTGCCCTTGCCGCCGGCCACCACGTAGTCGATGGGCTCGGACTTGTCCTGCCACACCGCCGGCACCGGCGGGTGCTGCAGGCTGCCGTCCGGACGCCGCTGGATCCGCAGTTCGTGCGCCTTGACACCGTCCCAGAAGAACGCGGTGTCCCGCGACGACGAGGGCCGCATCATGGCGTCGGGGTCCAGGTCGTCCGGCACGGCCGGCCCGGAGGATTCGCGGGGCTTGAACTTGAGGATGCGCCAATTCATTTCGGCGACGTCCTCGTCGCCCACCCGCCAGATGATGTGCTGGTTGACGAAGTACCCCTCGCCCAGCGCGGTCTGCTTGGGCCCGACGACGTCACCCATCTCGGAGGTGATGCTGACCTGCTCGCCGGGTTGCAGGTAGCGGTGGTAGGTCTGCTCGCAGTTGGTGGCGACCACACCGATGTAGCCGGCGTCGTCGAACAGCTTCATCATGGGGCCCATCGGGTCGTCCTTCGGACGCTCCCCGCCGAGGCCGAACATGGTCCACACCTGAATCATGGCCGGCGGCGCGACAATTCCGGGGTGACCGACCGCGCGGGCCGCGGCCTCGTCCACATAGATCGGGTTGCGGTCGCCGATGGCCTCGACCCAGTTGTTGATCATCGGCCGGTTCACCGGGTCGCGGCCGGCGCGCGGCTTCGGGTCGCCGGCCGCCTTGATCTCCGCGACGGCTTCGGCAATGTCCGTCATCTGGGCACCCGCGGCACTTTGAGGCCGGCGGCCGCGATCATTTCACGCATGACTTCGTTCACGCCTCCACCGAAGGTGATGACCAGGTTCCGCTTGGTTTGCGAGTCCAGCCAGTTGAGCACCTCCGCGGTGTCCGGGTCGGCGGGGTTGCCGTACTTGCCGACGATCTCCTCCGCAAGCCGGCCGATGTACTGAATGCGCTCGGTGCCAAAGACTTTGGTCGACGCGGCGTCGGCCACGTTGATGTCCTCGCCCGCGGCGGCCACCTGCCAGTTCAGCAGCTCGTTGATCCGCCACATCGCGTGGATCTCGCCGAGCGCCCGCTTGACGTCGTGGTGGTCGATCGGCGTGACGCCGTCACTGCCCGGCTTGGACGCCCAGGCGTGCACCCGGTCGTAGATGCCGGCGACGCGGCCCGCCGGGCCCAGCATCACCCGCTCGTTGTTGAGCTGCGTGGTGATCAGCCGCCATCCGCCGTTCTCCTCGCCGACCAGCATGTCGGCGGGCACCCGCACGTCGTTGTAGTAGGTGGCGTTGGTGTGGTGGGCGCCGTCGGACAGGATGATCGGCGTCCAGGAGTAGCCGGGGTCCTTGGTGTCGACGATCAGTATCGAAATGCCCTTGTGCTTCACGGCTTCCGGGTCGGTGCGGCAGGCCAGCCAGATGTAGTCCGCGTCGTGGGCGCCGGTGGTGAAGATCTTTTGCCCGTTGACGATGTACTCATCGCCCTGGCGCACGGCGGTGGTCCGCAGGGAGGCCAGATCGGTCCCGGCCTCCGGCTCGGTGTAGCCGATCGCGAAGTGCACTTCGCCGGCCAGGATCGCCGGCAGGAACTTCTTCTTCTGCGCCTCGCTGCCGAACTGCTGCAGCACCGGGCCGACCGTCTGCAACGTCACCGCGGGCAGCGGCACGTCGGCCCGATGGGCCTCGTTGACGAAGATGGACTGCTCGATGGGTCCGAAGCCCTGGCCGCCGAACTCCTTGGGCCACCCGACCCCGAGCTTGCGGTCCTTGCCCATTCGGCGGATCACCGCGCGGTAGGCCTCGTTGTGGCGGTCCTGCTCCATCGCCTTCATCTCGTCGGACGAGATCAGATTCGAAAAGTATTCCCGCAGTTCGGCTTGCAGCTGACGCTGCTCCGGAGTCAGTTCTATGAACATTGCGCTCCCACCAGATCGAGGCGATGAGATGGCCCGCCCAGGATCCGGGACAGGTCCTTGATCGAGGAGTAATACCGGTGCATGGGATAGGTGATGTCCATGCCCATGCCGCCGTGCAGGTGGTGGCAGAGCTGCATCACCGGCGGCGCCTGCGAAGTAATCCAGTAGCCGAGGACGTCCACGTCGTCGTCGGCGTCCCGGCCCTCCGACAGTCGCCAAACGACCGACTTGGCCACCAGATCGATGGTGCGCGAGGCGATGTAGATCTCGGAGAGCTGCGCCGCCACGGTCTGGAAGGTCGACAGCGGCTTGCCGAACTGCTTGCGGTTGGCCACGTAGTCCGCGGTCAGCCGCAGCGCGCCCGCCACCAGGCCGTCGGCGTAGGCGCCCATCGCGGCCAGCGCCAGCTGGTTGACCCGGTGCGCCGAAGCACCCGCCAGCACGTCCGAATCACCAACCGCCACACCGTCGAACGTGACCGTGTACTCGTCCGAGCCGTTGGACGTCGGGGTGCGCACCAGCCGCACGCCGTCGGCCTCGGGCGACACCACGACGACGGCGCTGTCGGCGGTCACGATCATCCAATCCGCTTGCTCGGCATAGCCGACGCCGACCTTGGTGCCCGACAGGTGGCCGTCCGTGAACGCGACCCCGGGCCGGTCGGGCAGGGCGGCGCCGGGCTCGTTGAGCGCCGCGGTCAGCACGCCCCCCTTGGCGACCCCGGCCAGGAAGCGGTCCTGTTGCCCCTCGGAGGCCAGGTCCAGCAGCGGCACCACCCCGAAACCCAGCGTGGCCAGCGCCGGCGTGATCGCGCCGTGGCGGCCGGCTTCCGTCAGCACCGTGGCGACCTCGGGCAGGCCCACGCCGTCGCCGCCGAGGCGTTCCGGCACCGGCAGCGCCGTCAGGCCGCCGCTGACCAGGGCGTCCCAACCCAAATCGCGGTCCAGCACCGACGTCGCCACGTCGGCGACCGCCTGCTGTTCGGCGGTGAGGTCGAAGTCCATGGTCGCGTTGGAGTCCATCAGTGATCCACCGGGCATTTACCGGTGTAGTCGACCTGCCAGCGCTTGATGCCGTTGAGCCATCCCGACCGCAACCGCTCGGGCTCCGAGATCGGCTTGAGGTTGGGCATGTGATCGGCCACGGCGTTGAAGATCAGGTTGATCGTCATCTTGGCCAGGTTGGCGCCGATGCAGTAGTGCGCGCCGGTGCCCCCGAAACCCACGTGCGGGTTGGGGTTTCGCAAGATGTTGAAGGTGTAGGGGTCATCGAAGATCTCTTCGTCGAAATTGGCCGAGCGGTAGAACATCACCACGCGCTGGCCCTTCTTGATCTGCACTCCCGAGAGTTCGTAGTCCTCGAGCGCCGTGCGCTGGAAAGAGGTGACCGGGGTGGCCCAGCGGACGATCTCGTCGGCGGCGGTCTCCGGGCGCTCCTTCTTGAACAGCTCCCACTGGTCGGGGTAGTCGGCGAACGCCATCATCCCCTGGGTGATGGAGTTCCGGGTGGTCTCGTTGCCGGCCACCGCGAGCATCATCACGAAGAAGCCGAACTCGTCGTCGGAGAGCTTTTCCCCGTCGATGTCGGCGTTGATCAGGGTGGTGACGATGTCTTCCCCGGGGTTCTCGGCCTTGATGGCGGCCATCTGCATCGCGTAGTTGAGCACCTCGAACGACGACGTCTTGGGATCGACGTCGGCGTACTCGGGGTCGTCATTCCCGGTCATCTCGTTGGACCAGCGGAAGAGCTTTTCGCGGTCCTCCTGCGGCACCCCGAGCAAGCCGGCGATCGCCTGCAGCGGGAGCTCGCAGGACACCTGCTCGACGAAGTCGCCGGAACCGGCGGACGCCGCGTCGCGGGCGATCTTCTGGGCGCGCTCCCTGAGTTCGTCCTCCAGGCGCCCGACGGCCCGCGGGGTGAAGCCGCGGGAGATGATCTTGCGCAGCCGCGTGTGGTGCGGCGCGTCCATGTTGAGCATGACGAACCGCTGCAGCTCGATGTCCTCGCGCGCGATGTCGTCGTTGAACCGCGGGATCACGCAGTTCTCGTAGCTGGAGAAGACGTCGCTGCGTCGCGAGATCTCCTTGACGTCGTTGAGCTTGGTGATCGCCCAGAAGCCGCCGTCGTTGAACCCGCCGCCGTGGCCCGGGGCCTGCTCGTTCCACCAGATCGGCGCGGTCGCGCGCACCTCGGCGAACTCTTCGACGGGGATCCGCTCGGCGTAGATGTCGGGGTCGGTGAAATCGAACCCGGGTGGAAGGTTGGGGCTGGCCACGCTACTTCTCCTTACTGCTGGTCCCTATGCTGGTCCTGCGCCTGGCTCGGTGACTCGCCCAGCGGCTGGCGATCCCAGGACACTAGCTCTCCTAGTGGAGCTCTGTTGCCAGTAAAACATGCCTCCACCGTAGAAAAAAGGCGCCGGCGCATCGTCGCTTGTCATAGTAATGAAACGTGTTCTAGCCTGGCTCCATGGGTAACCCGGTAATCGTCGAAGCCACCCGCAGCCCGATCGGCAAGCGCAACGGATGGCTTTCAGGACTGCACGCCACCGAACTGCTGGGCGCGGTGCAGAAGGCACTGGTGGAAAAGGCCGGCATCGACGCGAACGACGTCGAACAGGTCGTCGGCGGCTGCGTGACGCAGTTCGGCGAACAGTCCAACAACATCACCCGGGTGAGCTGGCTCGTCGCGGGCCTGCCGGAGCACGTCGGCGCCACGACCGTGGATTGCCAATGCGGCAGCAGCCAGCAGGCCAACGGTCTCGTCGCCGGGCTGATCGCGGCGGGCGCCATCGACATCGGCATCGCCTGCGGGATCGAGGCCATGAGCCGAGTCGGCCTGGGCGCCAACGCCGGCCCCGACCGCAGCATCCTGCGGCCCGCGTCGTGGGACATCGACCTGCCCGACCAGTTCACCGCCGCCGAGCGGATCGCCAAGCGCCGCGGCATCACCCGCGAGGACATCGACGCATGGGGCTTCCAGTCGCAGCTGCGCGCCAAGCGGGCCTGGGAGGAGGGGCGTTTCGACCGGGAAATCTCGCCGATCGAGGCGCCGGTGCTCGACGAGCAGAAGCAGCCCACCAGCGAGCGCCACATGGTGGGCCGCGACCAGGGCCTGCGCGACACCACGATGGAGGGTTTGAGTCAGCTCAAGCCGGTGATCGAGGGCGGGATCCACACGGCGGGCACGTCGTCGCAGATATCCGACGGCGCCGCCGCGGTGCTGTGGATGGACGAGGACAAGGCCAAGGCGCTCGGGCTGCGGCCGCGGGCCCGGATCGTCAGCCAAGCGCTCGTCGGCGCGGAGCCCTACTACCACCTCGACGGCCCGGTGCAGTCGACGGCGAGGGTGCTGGAGAAGGCCGGGATGAAGATGGGCGACATCGACATCACCGAGATCAACGAGGCCTTCGCCTCGGTGGTGTTGTCCTGGGCGCGCGTCCACGAACCCGACATGGCCAAGGTGAACGTCAACGGCGGTGCGATCGCGCTGGGCCACCCGGTGGGCAGCACCGGCAGCCGGCTGATCACCACCGCGCTGCACGAG
The DNA here is from genome assembly GCF_900157385.1 of Mycobacterium terramassiliense. Classification (GTDB taxonomy): domain Bacteria; phylum Actinomycetota; class Actinomycetes; order Mycobacteriales; family Mycobacteriaceae; genus Mycobacterium; species Mycobacterium terramassiliense. Next base: position 865,375 of record NZ_LT717701.1, on the reverse strand, counting down.
TTGGAGCGCACCGACCAGAGCACCGCGCTGATCACCATGTGCGCCGGCGGCGCCCTGTCCACCGGCACCATCATCGAACGGATCTGAATGGGCGTCTCGGAGGCCGACCGCATCGCGGCGGCCCAGGCGTACATCGATGCCTTGGTCACCCACGACGCCGACGCCGTCCCGTTCGCGGACGAGTGCACCCGCATCGAGGTGGGCCTCAAATCCGGGTTCTCCGGGAATCACCTGCGGCGCAGCCTCAATCGCGGACCGCAATACCGCATCATCGCGGCCACGACACGCCCCGAGTACACCTTGTCCGGCGACGAGGTGCGCGCGGTGTACGACGTGCTGACCAAGGTCGCGTTCGGCGGGCGGCGGGTCGCGTCGCGGGTCGACGAAACCTTCGTGATACCGGAAGACGACGGGCTGATCCACCACATCAGGGCCAGGTTGCGCCCATTCATTCAGCGCTAGCCGGCCCGTAGGATCAGAGCCATGCCGAAATCACCACCACGGTTTCACGACTCGCCATACGCCGACTTCCTGATCAAGTGGATGTCCCGCCTCAACGCGTTCATGTACCGCCGCAACGGCGGCGAGGGCCTCGGTGGCACGTTCCAGAAGATTCCCGTCGCGCTGCTGACCACCACCGGCCGCAAGACCGGCGAGCCCCGCGTCAGCCCGCTGTACTTCTTGCGCGACGGCGACCGGGTGATCGTCGCGGCCTCCAAGGGCGGCGCCGCGAAGAACCCGATGTGGTACCTGAACCTGAAGGCCAACCCCAAGGTGCAGGTGCAGATCAAAAAAGAGGTGCTCGACCTGACCGCGCGGGACGCGACCGACGAGGAGCGCGCCCGGTACTGGCCGCAACTGGTGGACATGTACCCGTCCTACGACGACTACCAGTCCTGGACCGACCGCACCATCCCGATCGTCATCTGCGACCCCTAGGCCCGTCCGCCGAACGTGCACTGGCGGCGGAAAATCCGCGAAAAGCTCGCCGTGAGTGCACGTTCGGCGCGAGCGTCGCCTAGGCCCCGTAGACGGGGACCGGCGGCCGCGCCTTGGCCAGCAGGTCGGCGACGACGGGCCCCAGCTCGGCCGGATCCCACCGCGCGCCCTTGTCGATCTGGGGGCCGTGCGCCCAGCCCTCGGCGACGCGGATCTTGCCGCCCTCGACCTCGAACACCTTGCCGGTGACGTCGCGGGACTCGGCGCTGCCCAGCCAGACCACCAGCGGCGAGACGTTCTCCGGCGCCATCGCGTCGAAATCCTGGTCCTGCGTTGCCATCATCTCGGCGAACACGGTCTCGGTCATGCGGGTGCGCGCCGACGGTGCGATCGCGTTGACGGTCACGCCGTACCGCCCCATTTCGGCGGCGCCCACGAGCGTCATCGCCGCGATGCCCGCCTTGGCCGCGCTGTAGTTGCCCTGCCCGACGCTGCCCTGCAGGCCCGCCCCGGAACTGGTGTTGATGATCCGCGCGTCGACGGTTTTACCCTCTTTGGACAGCCCCCGCCAATACGACGCGGCGTGGCGCATCATGGCGAAGTGCCCCTTGAGGTGCACGGCGATGACGGCGTCGAACTCCTCCTCGCTGGTGTTGGCCATCATCCGGTCGCGCACGATGCCGGCGTTGTTGACCACAACGTCGAGGCCGCCGAACGTGTCGACGGCGGCCTGGACCAGGGCGGCCGCTTGGTCCCAGTCGGCGATGCTGGATCCGTTGGCGACGGCTTCCCCACCGGCCGCGGTGATTTCGTCGACCACGCCCTGTGCCGCGCTGCCGCCTCCGGCCGGCGAACCGTCCAGGCCCACCCCGATGTCGTTGACCACCACGCGCGCGCCTTCGGCCGCGAAGGCCAGCGCGTGGGCGCGGCCGATGCCGCCGCCCGCCCCGGTGACGATGACGACACGGCCGTCAACCAATCCCATCGATCCTGTCTCCTCTACTTGACCGCATTCGCGTTGGTGGTGGCCAGATAATGCGGCGGCTCGCCGCCGCCGTGCACCTCTAACGAGGCGCCGCTGATGTAGCACGCCGCGTCGGAGGCCAAAAACGCTGTGGCCCAACCGACATCCTCCGGCTTGGCCAGGCGGCCCAGCGGGACGTTCTTGGAGATCGCGGCGATCGACTCGGCGTCACCGTAGAACAGGTCGGCCTGTTCGGTCTCGACCATCCCGACCACGCAGGCGTTCACGCGCACTTTGGGGCCCCATTCCACCGCCAGCGTCTGCGTCAGGCTTTCCAGGCCGGCCTTGGCCGCCCCGTACGCCCCGGTACCGGGGGACGGCCGCCTGCCGCTGAGGCTGCAGATGTTGATGACCGATCCGCCGCGCGACTGGTTCTGCATCTTCTCGTTGGCGTGCTGCGAAACCCACAACGCGCCAATGAGGTTGAGCTCGATGATCTTGCGGTTGAACTTCGCGCTGGATTCCGCGGTCAGCACGTACGGCGAACCGCCGGCGTTGTTGACGACGACGTCGAGCCGGCCATGCCGGTCAACGATCGCGTCGATCATCGCCTTGACGGCGTCATCGTCGCGGACGTCGCAGGGGTGGAACTCGTAGGGCAGGCCCTCGACGGACCGTCGCGCGCAGGTGATCACGGTCGCCCCCTGCCCGGCGAAAACCGAGCTGATGCCGGCACCGACGCCCCGCACGCCGCCGGTAACGAGGACGATCCGCCCGGCCAGCCCCAGGTTGATACCGTCGGCTGCTTCGGCGGGAGTCACTGTGCTAGCGTACCAAGCAAGTGCTTGCTTAGGTAGTCAGCCCAGCCAGGAAGTGCAATGACGATCAATTCCACCACCCCCGAACCGGGCATCGTCGCGGTCACCGTCGACTATCCGCCCGTCAACGCCATCCCGTCGCGCGGCTGGTTCGAACTCGCCGACGCGATCACGGCGGCCGGCGCCAATCCCGAGACCCACGCGGTGATCCTGCGTGCCGAGGGCCGGGGCTTCAACGCCGGTGTGGACATCAAGGAGATGCAGCGCACCGAGGGCTTCACCGCCCTGATCGACGCCAACCGCGGCTGCTACGCCGCGTTCCGCGCGGTCTACGAATGCGCCGTGCCGGTGATCGCGGCGGTGAACGGGTTCTGCGTCGGCGGCGGGATCGGCCTGGTGGGCAACTCCGACGTCATAGTGGCCTCCGACGACGCCACCTTCGGGCTGCCCGAGGTCGAACGCGGCGCGCTCGGCGCGGCGACTCATCTGTCGCGCCTGGTGCCGCAGCACATGATGCGGCGGCTGTTCTTCACCGCCGCCACCGTGGATGCGGCCACGCTGCACCACTTCGGGTCCGTGCACGAGGTGGTGCCCCGGGATCAGTTGGACGAGGCCGCGTTACGGGTCGCCCGCGACATCGCCGCCAAGGACACGCGCGTCATCCGCGCCGCCAAGGAGGCGCTCAACCTCATCGACGTGCAACGGGTCAACTCGAGTTACCGTATGGAGCAAGGCTTTACGTTCGAGCTCAACCTCGCCGGGGTCTCCGACGAGCACCGCGACGCGTTTGCCGGCACGACGAAGGGCGAAAAGTCGTGAGCGACAAGCGAACCACCCTCGACGAGGCCGTCGCGCAACTGCGCAGCGGCATGACGATCGGCATCGGCGGCTGGGGATCTCGGCGCAAGCCCATGGCGTTCGTGCGCGCCATGCTGCGCACCGACGTCAAGGACTTGACCGTGGTCACCTACGGCGGGCCCGACTTGGGATTGCTCTGCTCGGCGGGCAAGGTCAGGCGGGTCTACTACGGATTCGTGTCGCTGGACTCCGCCCCGTTCTACGACCCGTGGTTCGCGAAGGCGCGCACCGGCGGGGCCATCGAGGCCCGGGAGATGGACGAGGGCATGCTGCGGTGCGGGTTGCAGGCGGCGGCCCAGCGGCTGCCGTTCCTGCCGATCCGCGCCGGGCTGGGCAGTTCGGTCCCGGACTTCTGGGAGGGCGAGCTGCGGACGGTGACCAGCCCCTATCCGGCGCCCGGCGGCGGGCACGAGACGCTGCTCGCCATGCCGGCCCTGGACCTGGACGCCGCCTTCGTGCACCTCAACCTCGGTGACAGCCAGGGCAACGCCGCCTACACCGGCATCGACCCCTACTTCGACGACCTCTTCTTGATGGCCGCACGGCACCGCTACCTGTCGGTGGAACGCGTCGTCTCCACCGATGAGCTCGTCAAGGCGGTCCCCCCGCAGGCGCTGCTGGTGAACCGAATGATGGTCGACGCGGTGGTGGAAGCCCCGGGCGGTGCCCACTTCACCACCGCCGCACCGGATTACGGCCGGGACGAGAAGTTTCAGCGGCACTACGCCGAGGCGGCCTCCACGGACGAGGGCTGGCAGCAGTTCGTCGCGACCTATCTGTCCGGCGGCGAGGACGACTACCAGGCCGCGGTCCGCGCATTCGCAGAGGAGGCCCCCAAGTGAGCAGCACCCGAGCCGAGATCTGCGCGGTTGCCTGCGCCGAATTGTTCAGGGACGCCGGCGAAATCATGATCAGCCCGATGACGAACATGGCCTCCGTCGGCGCGCGGCTGGCGCGTTTGACCTTCTCGCCGGACATCCTGCTGACCGACGGCGAGGCGCAGCTACTCGCGGACACCCCGGCGCTGGGCAAGACCGGCGCCATCGAGGGCTGGATGCCGTTCGGACGGGTTTTCGAGACCCTGGCCTGGGGGCGCCGCCACGTGGTGATGGGCGCCAATCAGGTTGACCGCTTTGGCAATCAGAACATCTCGGCGTTCGGCCCGCTGCAGCACCCGACCCGGCAGATGTTCGGGCTGCGCGGCGCGCCAGGCAACGCGATCAACCACTCGACCAGTTATTGGGTCGGCAACCACTCCAAGCGGGTGTTCTGCGAGACCGTCGACGTGGTGTGCGGCATCGGCTGGGACAAGATCGACGCCGACAACCCGGCGTTTCGATTCGCCAACCCGTATCGGGTGGTGTCCAACCTGGGAGTGTTCGACTTCAACGGCCCCGACCACACCATGCGGGCGGTGTCCCTGCACCCCGGCGTGCGCCCCGACGATGTCCGCGAGAGCACGTCGTTCGGGGTGGACGGCCTCGACGAGGCCGAGGAAACCAGGCTCCCGACCGACGACGAGCTGCGCCTGATCCGCGAGGTGATCGACCCGAAGGCGTTGCGCGACCGCGAGATACGTTCATGAGATTGCGCACGCCGCTGACCGAGCTGGTCGGTGTCGAGCACCCGGTGGTGCAAACCGGGATGGGTTGGGTGGCCGGCGCACGGCTGGTTTCGGCCACGGCGAACGCGGGCGGGCTGGGCATCCTGGCCTCGGCGACGATGACGCTGGACGAGTTGGCGACGGCGATCGGCAAGGTCAAGGCCGCGACCGACAAGCCGTTCGGGGTGAACATCCGCGCCGACGCCGCCGACGCCGGCGATCGCGTCGAGCTGATGATCCGCGAGGGCGTGAAGGTGGCGTCCTTTGCCTTGGCGCCCAAGCAGGAGCTGATCGCCCGGCTGAAAGAGGCGGGGGCGGTGGTTATCCCGTCGATCGGGGCCGCCAAACACGCGCGCAAGGTCGCGGGCTGGGGCGCCGACGCGATGATCGTGCAGGGCGGCGAGGGCGGCGGACACACCGGACCCGTCGCGACCACGCTGCTGCTGCCGTCCGTGCTCGACGCCGTGCAGGGCACCGGGATCCCGGTGATCGCGGCGGGTGGATTCTTCGACGGCCGCGGGCTCGCGGCCGCGTTGTCCTACGGCGCCGCCGGCGTCGCGATGGGCACCCGCTTCCTGCTCACCTCGGATTCCACCGTGCCCGAGGCGGTCAAGCGGCGCTACCTCGAGGCGGCGCTGGACGGCACCGTGGTCACCACGCGCGTCGACGGCATGCCGCACCGGGTGTTGCGCACCGGATTGGTCGAAAAGCTGGAAAGCGGCTCGCCGGTCAGGGGTTTCGCGGCGGCGGTGGGCAACGCGGCGAAGTTCAAGAAGATGTCGCAGATGACGTGGGCGTCGATGATCCGTGACGGCCTGGCGATGCGGCACGGTAAGGAGCTGACCTGGTCGCAGGTGGTGATGGCGGCGAACACCCCGATGCTGCTCAAGGCCGGGCTGGTCGAAGGCAACACCGAGGCCGGCGTGCTGGCCTCCGGGCAGGTGGCCGGCATCCTCGACGACCTGCCGTCGTGCGCCGAGCTGATCGAGTCGATCGTGCGCGACGCGATCACCCACTTGAGGGCCGCCGCCGCGCGGATCGAAGAACCCTGAGCCGAGGACCAACGGCCCTGGCCCGCCCGATGGCGCGGCTTCATCCTGAATGGATGATGACGCTGGCCCCGGCCTCCTGGCCCACCCCGCTGTTGAACGCGATTCGCGCCTCCAATAGACGCCTGCTCAACCCGGTGATGCTGCGACTGGCCGGCCACAAGCATTGGTACGCAGCCGCGATCCGGCACACCGGGCGGCGTTCGGGGAAGCAGTACGCGACACCCGTCGTCGCCGAGCGCGTGGCCGACGGCTTCATCATTCCGCTGCCCTACGGCGCCAGCGTCGACTGGTTACAAAACGTGCTCGCGGCGGGGAGGGCGACGATTTGCGTTCAGGGCGAAAGCCACGATGTGGTGCGGCCGGCGATCATCGATGCGGCCGCGGCCCTGCCCCAGTTGTCGGACAAACGGCGCCGCACCTTCCAGCGGGTCGGCGTCGAGCAGTACCTCAGGGTCGAGGACCAGCCGTCGGATTAAGCTATTTCCTAATTTCGCCGGTAATTAAGCTATAGTCTTCATATGCCTAGAGTGAAGGCTGGCCCTTCACTGCGTGCGACGGTGATCGGCGACGTGGTGGGATCCAGGCAGGCCGGCGACCGGCCCGCGCTGCATCGGCGCGTGGCCGCCGCCCTGCACCACGTCGCGACCGGCGCGATCGACCCGCCCACCTTCACCGTCGGCGATGAGTTCCAGGGCAGCTACCCCACGCTCGGCGCCGCCATCGACGCCGCATTGGCCATCCGCCTGCAGCTCGCCCCGGAGATCGACGTCCGTTTCGGCATCGGCTGGGGCATGGTCACCGTCCTTGACGCCGAGGCCGGAATCCAGGACGGTCCGGGCTGGTGGACCGCGCGCGAGGCCATCCAGCAGACGGCGCAGACCCAGCGGCAGCCCGGCTTCACGCTGGTGCGCACGACGTTCCGGGCGGAAGCCGACACGCGCACCGACGTCGCCGCGGTCAACGCGGCCCTGATTTGTCGGGACCATCTGCTTGGATCGCTCGATGAAAGATCGTTGCGAATTGTGAGGGGCTTGATGACCGGCCGGACCAAAAAGGAACTCGCCGCGGCCGAGGGCATCAGCCCGTCCGCGGTGTCCCAACGGGCCGCCCGCGACGGTTTGGACCTGATTGTCGTTGCCTCTCAGGATCTTCGGGGGCTGCCGTGAGCGCCGTGGCGGTCCTGCTGCTCGCCGTCGGAATAGCCGACCTGTGCCGGCGAGCGGTCCGCGCGTCGTGGCCTGCACTGGCGACCGGACCGGCCGTGGTGGTGGCCTGCGCGGCGCTGGGCGCGCTGTGGCATCGCGGCGATGTCCCGCTGCTTCTGGTGGCCGCCGCCGCGGCGGTGGTCTGGGAGTGGCTATGCGTGCGCAGCGAACGCAGCGGCGGGCAGCAGGCCGCCCCGTTGGCGGTGTTCGTGGCGGCACTTGTGCTGCTGGTCGTCTTGTCCGGCTGGTCCTCGGCGGTCGGCGGCATCGTCGGGCGGTGGTCGGCGTGGGTGCAGCTGCCGCTGAGCCACGTGACGCCCACGCGGATGCTGATGATCCTCGGCGTGGTGCTGATGCAGTTCGCCACCGGAAATCAATTGGTGCGCCTGGTGCTTGGCTCGGTGGGCGCGGTGCGCCCGGCCGGCGAGCCGCAGCCGTCCGACCGGCTCAAGGGCGGCCGGCTGCTGGGCCCGATGGAACGGCTGCTGATCCTGAGCCTCGGCGTCGGCGGGCAGGTGGCCGCGGCCAGCGCCGTCGTCGCCGCCAAGGGCATCATCCGTTTTCCCGAGCTGAGCGCCCAGAAAGACCGCAACGGGGACGTCGGCATCGACGAGGTGACGGAGTACTTTCTGGTGGGCAGCTTCACGAGTTGGCTGCTGGCGCTCGGCGGGATCGCGCTGGTGCTGGCGGCGCGGTGAGCGCCGCGGCGAGACTGAAACTACGCACACGCGAATCGGCGTGTCGCGTGCGTAGTTTCAGTGTCGCGACGGGTGGCCCAGCGGGTTAGAGCCGCTCGATGATCGTGACGTTCGCGGTGCCGCCGCCCTCGCACATCGTCTGCAGCCCGTAGCGGCCGCCGATGCGCTCGAGCTCGTTGAGCATGGTGGTGAACAGCTTGGCCCCGGTGGCACCGAGCGGGTGACCCAGGGCGATCGCGCCCCCGTTGGGGTTGACCTTCTCGGGGTCGGCCTTGATCTCCTTGAGCCATGCGAGAACCACCGGTGCGAACGCCTCGTTGATCTCGACGGTGTCGATGTCTTCGATGGAGAGCCCGGTCTTTTCCAGCGCGTAGCGGGTGGCCGGAATGGGACCGGTCAGCATGAACACCGGGTCGGCGGCGCGGGCGCTGATGTGATGGATGCGGGCTCGCGGGGTGAGCTTGTGGTCCTTGACGGCCTGCGCGGAAGCCAACAACACCGCGCTGGCGCCGTCGGAAATCTGGCTGGCCATCGCCGCCGTCAGCCGGCCACCCTCGACCAACGTCTTCAGGCCGGCCATCTTCTCCAGCGACGACTCGCGGGGGCCCTCGTCGACCCGGAAGGGCCCGGAATCGGTTTCCACAGGGATGATTTCGTTGTCGAAATGCCCGCCGCGGATCGCCGCGAACGCGCGCTCGTGGCTGGTGAGCGCGTACTGCTCCATCTCTTCGCGCGACAAGTTCCACTTCTCGGCGATCATCTCCGAGCCGCGGAATTGCGAGATTTCCTGGTCGCCGTACCGGTGCAGCCACTGCTTGGACTCGTTGGTCGGTGAGGTGAAGCCGAACTGCTCGCCGACGGTCATCGCCGACGAGATCGGGATCTGGCTCATGTTCTGCATGCCGCCGGCCACGATGAGGTCGGCCGTCCCGGACATGATCGCTTGGGCGCCAAAGGAAATGGCCTGCTGGCTGGAGCCGCACTGCCGGTCCACGGTGACACCGGGAACCTCTTCGGGATAGCCGGCGGCCAGCCAGGAGAGCCGGGCGATGTTGCCCGCCTGCGCCCCGATGGCGTCGACGCAACCGGCGATCACGTCGTCGACGGCGGCGGGGTCGACGTCGACACGGTCGAGCAGTCCGCGCCACCCGTACGCGCCGAGGTCGACGGGATGCACACCGGCCAGCGCGCCGTTACGCTTGCCAACCGCGGTACGTACAGCGTCAATGACGTACGCCTCTGTCATTTGTGTCGCTCCTCCTCATCGCTTCGTCCCCCTCGCCGCGGCGCGGCTGGGGGCACCCCCACTGCATCGTCGCCGACACGGGGCATGTTCAAACTCCTTCTTTGGTAATGCCGCCAAGCACGATGGCGAGATATTGCCGCCCCACCTGCTGTGCGGTGAGCGGTCCGCCGGGCTGATACCAGCGCACCGAAACCCAGGTGGTGTCGCGGATGAAGCGGTAGACAAGGTCGACGTCGAGGTCGGGCCGGAAGCAACCCTCGTCGACGCCCTGATTGAGCACCTCGACCCACATCTTTCGCTGCTGCCGGTTCATGTCCTCGATGTAGGAGAACCGGGGTTGGGACAGCAGCCGTTTGGCCTCGTCCTGGTAGATGACGACTTGGGCGTGCCGATCCTCGATCGCCTCGAACGACGCCATGAACAGCCCCTTGAGCCGTTCCATCGGATTCGGTTCGCTGTCGACGATCTCCCGGTAGCGCGCGAACAACCAATCCAGGAAGCCGCGCAGCAGCTCGTCGACCATCTCCTCCTTCGAGGAGAAATGGTGATACAGGCTGCCGGAGAGAATGCCGGCGCCGTCGGCGATGTCGCGTACCGTGGTGGCGCGCAGACCGCGCTCGGCGAACATCGTCGCCGCGAGCTCTAACAACTCGTCTCGGCGACTGTTTGCCTGACCGGCCAATCGGTCCACCGGATCAGCGTATCAACCAAGCGCTTGCTCGGCCAATTGCGGCCGCCCCGTCGTCGCCGCGTTCGCACTCGTAGCAATTTCGTCGAAAACGCCCGCTTTCGGGCGTCTCGTCGTAATCTCCCAGACGTGGCGATTTGCTGGGACCTGAGCGACGTCGTGGTGGCCGACAGAGGCGCCAGGCCGTTCATGAGGCCCCTATCGGGGCGTGTTCGACGGCGCCGGTCGCCAAAGGAGCGGTCCCCCATCAACTAAGGCTGGCCGCGGCGGCGGCAAGCCGAATGGCTAGGAGGCTACGGTCGTGAGCTTTTTGGTATTGCCCCCTGAGTTGAATTCGGCATTGATCTTTGCTGGGGCCGGTTCGGCGCCGATGCTGGAAGCCGCGGCCGCGTGGGACGGTCTGGCCTCGGAGCTGGGTTCGGCGGCGTCGTCGTTCGCGTCGGTGACGTCGGGGTTGGCGGGCCAGGCCTGGCAGGGCCCGGCGGCCCAGGCGATGACGGCGGCGGCGGCCCCCTACAGCGGGTGGTTGAGCGCGGCCGCCTCCCAGGCGGCCCAGGCGGCGGGGCAGGCCCGCGCGGTGATCAGCGCGTTCGAGGCGGCGCAGGCGGCGACCGTGCATCCGGTCATGGTGGAGCTGAACCGCAACTCGCTGGTGCAGATGGTGATGTCGAACTGGTTCGGCCTCAACGCCCCGGCGATCGCCGAACTCGAGGGTGACTACGAGGCGATGTGGGCCCAGGACGTGGCGGCGATGGTCGGCTACCACGGCGGTGCGTCGGCGGCGGCCGCGCAGTTGGTCCCCGCCCAGACGCTGCAAGACCTGCTGGCCGGCCTGCCCAACCTGGGTCTCGGCAACCTGGGCAGCGCCAACCTGGGCGGCGGCAACACCGGCAGCGGCAACGCCGGCAACGGCAACGCGGGGAGCTCAAACCTGGGCGGCGGAAACATCGGCAACCACAACGTCGGCGACGGGAACACCGGCAACCGCAACTTCGGCTCCGGAAACGCCGGCTTCGGAAACATCGGCTTCGGAAACACCGGAAAGACGGCCACCAGCGGGCAAAACGTCGGGATGGGCAACAACGGCAACAACAACGTCGGTTTCGGCAACAGCGGCGACGGCAACCGCGGTGGCGGGAACTTCGGCAACAACAACATCGGCGGCGGCAACGCCGGCAACAACAACATCGGCTTCGGGCTCACCGGCAACAACGAGATCGGTATCGGCAACACCTATTTCAACACCGCGACCAACCAGTTCAGCTTCGGCGGCCTGAACTCGGGCAGCGGCAACATCGGCATCGGGAACTCGGGCGCCGGCAACATCGGCTTCTTCAACTCCGGCAGCGGCAACGTCGGCATCTTCAACACCGGGGCCAACACCCTCAACCTCGGCAACATCAACGACATCGGCATCGGGAACTCGGGCAGCAACAACATCGGCATCGGGAACTCGGGCCTTGGAAACAATGGCTTCGGGAATTCGTGGGAGTTCAACACCGGCTTCGGGAACTCGGGCGCTCAAAACACCGGCGTCGGTAACGCGGGCGTCGACAACACCGGGACCTGGAATTCGGGCAGCGTCAACACGGGTGATGGGAATTCGGGCTCGGTCAACACCGGAATGTGGAATGCGGGTCTCGCGAACACCGGCGTCGGCTTCACCACCTATTCGGGCCTGCAGAGCTCCGGCTTCGGCAATGTCGGTGACGACGTGTCGGGCTTCTTCAACACGGCCAGCGGCGGGGCAAACTTCAACGGTTTTGTCTCGGGCTTCTTCAACTCGGTCACCGGCGGTTCCGTTTTCGACTACCAAGTCTCGGGCATTGGAAACCACATCATGCCCGACCCGAACGGCTTCCTGGGCACCGCCGTCAGCGGATACGCGTCCGGCTTCTTCAATGCGATCACCGGCTCATCCGGCTTATTCGGGCTCAGCCGGATGTTGCCCTGACTTATCGGACGCGGTGCTGAATTAACCGGCCGTTCTGGCGAAAACCAGGAAAGCGGTTCGGAGTCGTCGTAGCATTCGTGCCGAAAACTCGATTCCCTTCGGGCACCGGCCGCTTCGTGGCGGCCGGGGGAAACGAGCAGGAGGGCCGAAATGGCGAATTTTGCGGTGCTGCCACCGGAAATCAATTCTCTGCTCATGTTCAGTGGCGCCGGCTCGGCGCCGATGCTGGGCGCTGCGGCGGCCTGGGACGGCCTGGCCTCCGAACTGGGGGCGGCGGCGTCGTCGTTCGGTTCGGTGACCTCGGGTCTGGCAGGCCAGGGGTGGCAGGGTCCGGCGGCGCAGGCGATGACGGCCGCTGCGGCCCCTTACACGGGGTGGCTCAGCCAAGCGGCGACCCAGGCAGCCGGGGCGGCCGGGCAGGCCCGCGCGGTGGCCAGCGCTTTCGAGGCCGCGCAGGCGGCCACGGTGCACCCGCTCCTAGTGCAGCTCAACCGAAACTCGTTGGTGCAGATGGTGGTGTCGAACTGGTTCGGGCTCAACGCACCCGCCATCGCCGAGCTGGAAAGCGACTACGAGGCGATGTGGGCCCAGGATGTGTCGGCAATGGTGGGCTACCACGGCGGGGCGTCGGCGGCGGCCGCTCAGCTGGTCCCCGCGCAGACCCTGCAACAGCTTTTTGCCACCCTGCCCAACCTGGGTGTCGGCAACATCGGCAACGCGAACGTGGGCGCCGGCAACACCGGCAACCAAAACCTCGGCGAGGGAAACAACGGTAATCAGAACGTCGGCGGCGGAAACACGGGCAACGCCAACGTCGGCAGCGGAAACATCGGCAACAACAACTTCGGCGCCGGAAACGGCGGCGCGGGAAACATCGGCTTCGGAAACGTCGGCACGTCCCTCAGCACCGGCAACAACGTCGGCTTGGGCAACAACGGCAACAACAACTTCGGCGTCGGAAACAGCGGCAACCAAAACATGGGTGGCGGCAACACCGGCAACGGCAACATCGGCGGCGGCAACAACGGCAGCAACGATATCGGCTTCGGGTTGACCGGCAGCAACCAAATCGGGATCGGGAACACCTACTTCGACAGAACCGCCAACCAGTTCCACCTCGGCGGGCTGAACTCCGGTGCAGGCAACATCGGCTTCGGAAATTCGGGCACCGGCAACATCGGCTTCTTCAACTCCGGCAGCGGCAACATCGGCATCTTTGACTCGGGCACCAACACCCTTACTGGAGCCCATTTCAACAACGTGGGCATAGGGAATACGGGTATCGGCAATGTGGGCATCGGCAACGCCGGCGTCCTCAACACCGGCATCGGGAACGGGTTCGATTTGAACACCGGCTTCGGCAACGCGGGGACCAACAACACCGGCTTCGGCAACTCGGGCATCGTCAACACCGGCTTCGACAACTCGGGCAACATCAACACCGGCAACGGGAACTCGGGCTCCACCAACACGGGTTTCTGGAATTCCGGCGACACGAATACGGCGGTCGGTTCCACCACGAACACCGGCCTGACCAACTCGGGCTTCGGCAACGTCGGCGTCGACGAGTCGGGGTTCTTCAACACCGCGACCGGACCCGTTACGGCCGGCTTCATGTCGGGCTTGTTCAACAGCGCACACGGCGGAACCACCTTGACTGGGGCGCTCTCGGGAATCGGGAACGTCGGAATCCCGAACTCCTTCCTGGGCGCCACGACGGCCGGCGACGGCTCGGGATTCTTCAACATGGGCAGCCTGATATCGGGGATCTTCAACCTCAGTCACCTGTTGCCCTAACGGCTCATGGGTGCTGGTCGGACGAGGTAATCACCTGTCCGGTCAGGCAACAACAAGTAACCGCCGGCAAAAAATCCGCGAGGGGTTCACGTCAAGGCACGCACGGTCGTAGCATCTGTGAAGGATTACTCGATTCCGTATCGATCACCGGCCGCCTCAATGGGGCCAGCGGGACGGGTAGGAGGCCATGATGGCGAATTTTGCGATGTTGCCGCCGGAAATCAATTCTCTGCTGATGTTCAATGGCGCCGGATCGGCGCCGATGCTGGACGCCGCGGCGGCCTGGGACGGCTTGGCCTCGGAGCTGGGTTCGGCGGCGTCGTCGTTTGCGTCGGTGACCTCGGGACTGGCGGGGCAGGCCTGGCAGGGCCCGGCATCTCAGGCGATGGCGGCCGCAGCCAACCCGTATGCGGTGTGGCTGAGTCAGGCTGCCGCTCACGCAGCGGGAGCGGCCGGCCAGGCGAGGGCGGTGGTGAGCGCGTTCGAGGCCGCGCAGGCGGCGACCGTGCAGCCGATCATGGTGGCGCTCAACCGCAATTCGCTGGTGCGACTGGCGATGTCTAATTGGTTTGGCCTCAACGCCCCGGCGATCGCCCAACTCGAGGGCGACTACGAGGCCATGTGGGCCCAGGACGTTTCGGCCATGTCCGGCTATTACTCCGGGGCGTCCGCGGCGGCCGCCGGGTTGAACCCCGCGCAAACGCTGCAGGACCTCCTCGCCAGCCTGCCGAACCTGGGCATAGGCAACAAGGGCAACGGCAACCTGGGCCCCGGCAACACCGGCAGCGGCAACATCGGCAGCGGAAACACGGGCAACTCCAACCTCGGCGGCGGCAACGGCTTCAATGGCCTTACGGCCAACGGAAACGTCGGTTTCGGGAACCAGGGCAACGGAAACATCGGAGTCGGCAACGGCTTCAACCCCAGCTCGCTCACCGACTCCGGCCACAACGTAGGGCTCGGCAACGCCGGCAGCAACAACTGGGGCCTGGGCAACGCCGGGGACGGGAACAGGGGCGGCGGAAACATTGGCAACAACAACATCGGCGGCGGAAACATTGGCAACAACAACATCGGCGGCGGAAACACCGGCAACAACAACATCGGCTTCGGGCTCACCGGCAACAACGAGATCGGTATCGGCAACACCTATTTCAACACCGCGACCAACCAGTTCAGCTTCGGCGGCCTGAACTCGGGCAGCGGCAACATCGGCATCGGGAACTCGGGCGCCGGCAACATCGGCTTCTTCAACTCCGGCAGCGGCAACATCGGCATCTTCTCGACGGGGAGCAACACCCATTTGCCGGGGCACCTCAACAGCTTTGGTTTCGCGAACTCTGGCGCGGGCAACATCGGCTTCGGGAACGCGGGCGACTGGAATTTCGGCGTCGGCAACGGGGGCAACGTCAACACCGGCTTCGGCAACTCGGGTGGGCTTGACACCGGCTTCGGGAACGGCGGCGGTTTTAACACCGGCTTCTGGAATTCCGGCAGCACGAACACGGGCTGGGGGAATTCGGGCGGATTCAACACCGGCGCATGGAATTCGGGCCTGGCCAACACGGGCTTCGGGTTCACCACCAACAGCGGCGCTCCGAACTCAGGTTTCAACAACAACGGTTCGGATATCTCGGGGTTCGACAACACCGCCACCAGCGGGTTCGCCTCGGGATTCTTCAACACCGTGATCGGTGGGGGTGCGATGTCGGGAATCGACAACACGGGAGTCCCCACGTTCGACCCCACTTTCAGCGGCGCGTTATCCGGATTCTTCAATACAGGAACCCAGTTTGGGGGCCTCTTCAGCCTCGGTCGACTGTTTGCGGGTTAGCGCGCGCTTGATGGGACGCACGGGCTTCTGGAATTCGGACAATGCGTACACCGGCGCCGGCAGGACCATCGGCAGCGGCGCCACCCACTTCGGACTTCGGCAATACGGGTGCCGTCAGCCCGGGCTTGTTCGACTCGGCCAGCGGCGGCACGGCCGACAACGGCGCTGCATCAGGCTCTTTCAACAAAGCCGTCCCGACCGCTCAACTCCCTGTAGCCACAGATGACGTCTCGGGCTTGTTGAACTCCGGCACCGCCATCACGGCCTCGTTCAATCTGACCAAGTCTACCCAGGCCATTTGATTCGGCATCCGAGACTGGTAATCGTCCCGATCCGTTCACGGGTGCTGGCTGGAGACCGAGATCACCTCTCCCGTCAGGTAACTCGAGTAGTCGCTGGCCAAAAAGGCAATGGTGGAAGCAATTTCCCACGGCTCGGCGGCGCGCCCGAACGCTTCGCCCGCCGACAGCCGGTCCAGCAGGTCGGCCGAGGTCGTCTTGTCGAGAAACTTGTGCCGCGCGATGCTCGGCGAGACGGCGTTGATCCGGACGCCGTACTCGACGGCTTCGATTGCGCTGCAGCGGGTTAACGCCATCACGCCGGCCTTGGCGGCGGCGTAGTGCGACTGCGAGTGCTGCGCGCGCCAGCCCAGCACGCTGGCGTTGTTGACGATAACGCCGCCGTGCGAGGCCTCCCGGAAATACCGCAGCGCCGCGCGGGTGGCCCGGAACACCGACGTCAGCGTCACGTCCAGCACGCGGTCCCATTCGTCGTCGGTCATGTCGACCACCGGCGTCTGCCCGCCCAGGCCGGCGTTGTTCACCAGCACGTCCAAGCGGCCCATCCGCGCGGTGGTCGAGTCGATCAGGGCATCGACCTGGGCGGTGGATGTCACGTCGCACACCACCTTTTCGACCCGGCCCAGTCCCAGTGCGCTCAGTTCGTCGGCCGTCTCCCCCAGGCGTCGTTCGTGGTGGTCGGACACCACCACGTCGGCACCCTCCGCCAGGGCGCGGCGGGCCGTCGCCGAACCGATCCCGGTTCCCGCGGCCGCGGTCACGACGACCACCTTGCCTTCCAGCAGGCCGTGTCCGGCAACCTCTTTCGGAGTATCGGACAGACTCATCCCTTGACCTCTCGGGGTAGGCCGAGCACCCGCTCGGCGATGATGTTGCGCTGGATCTCGTTGGAGCCGCCGTAGATGGTGTCCGCTCGGGTGAACAGGAAAAGCCGCTGCCACTCGTCGAATTCCCCGTCGGACAACGCCATCCCCGGCTTGCCGATGACGTCCATCGCCAGCTCGCCCAGATCGCGATGCCAGTTGGCCCACAACAGCTTCGACACGTTGTCCTGGCCGGGCTGCTCGACGTCCATGGTGGCCAAAGCGTACGAACGCATCGCTCGCAGTCCGGTCCACGCCCGCGTCAGCCGCTCCCGGATGAACGGGTCGTCGGCGGCGCCGGTGCGCCGCGCGAGCTCGGCCAGATTGGAAAGCTCACGGGCGTAGCGGATTTGCTGTCCCAATGTGGAGACGCCTCGCTCGAAGGTCAGCGTCCCCATCGCGACGCGCCAGCCGTCCCCGGGCTGGCCGACCACCAACGACGCGTCGGTGCGGGCGTCGTCGAAAAACACCTCGTTGAACTCGGCCGTGCCGGTGATCTGGACGATCGGCCGGATCTGCACCCCGGGCTGGTCCAGTGGCACCAGCAGGTACGACAGGCCGGCGTGTCGCTTGGAGCCCTTCTCGGTGCGCGCCACCACGAAGCACCACTGCGACAAGTGCGCCAGCGACGTCCACACCTTCTGGCCGTTGATCACCCATTGGTCGCCGTCGAGTTCGGCGGTCGTCGAGACGTTGGCCAGGTCGCTGCCGGCGCCGGGCTCGGAATAGCCCTGGCACCACAGCTCGGTGACGTCGAGGATGCGGGGCAGGAAGCGCTGCTGCTGCTCGGGCGTCCCGAACGCGATCAGCGTCGGGCCGAGCAGCTCCTCGCCGAAGTGGTTGACCTTGTCCGGCGCGTCGGCCTTCGCGTACTCCTCGTAGAACGCCACCCGGTGTGCGGTGGACAGCCCGCGGCCGCCGTGCTCGACCGGCCACCCCAGGCAGGTCAGGCCGGCGGCGGCCAGGTGCTGGTTCCACGCGCGCCGTTCCTCGAACGCCTCGTGCTCGCGCCCCGGCCCGCCGAGCCCCTTGAGCGCCGCGAATTCGCCGACCAGATTGTCGGCGAGCCAACCGCGGACCTCGGCCCGGAACTCCTCGACGTCCTGCATGCCCTGTAGGCTAACCTACCAAGCACTTGCTTTGTTAGGAGCGGTCCAGAGGAGCGATGATGATCGGCGACCCGCGCACCGTGCCGGCGGCGCTGGATCGCCTGGCGCAGCGGCTCCCCGATCACGACGCGCTGATCACCGACGAGCGGACGTTCACGTCGGCCGCGCTGCGCGCCGAGGTGCATCGGGCGGCGGCCGCACTCATCGCGCTGGGCGTCCGGGCCGGAGACCGGGTCGCGATCTGGTCGCCGAACACCTGGCACTGGGTGGTGGCGTGCCTGGCGATCCACCACGCCGGGGCCGCGATGGTGCCGCTGAACACCCGCTACACCGCCGAGGAGGCCGCCGACATCCTGGCGCGCACCGCCGCGCCGGTGCTGTTCGGCATGGGGCAATTCCTCGGCAAAGACCCCGTCGCCGACCTGAACTCTCAAGCGCTGCCGGCGCTGCGGCACATCGTCAGAATCCCGATCGACGCCGGCGACGGCACGTGGGACGACTTCATCGCGCGTGGCACCGAATCCCCGGCCACCGACGCGGTAAGGCGCCGTGCCGCCGCCGTCACCCCCGACGACATCAGCGACATCCTGTTCACCTCCGGTACCACCGGGCGCAGCAAAGGCGTGCTGTGTGCGCATCGGCAGTCGCTGTCGGCCTCGGCGTCGTGGGCGGCCAACGGCAAGATCACCAGCGACGACCGATACCTCTGCATCAACCCGTTCTTCCACAACTTCGGCTACAAGGCCGGCATCTTGGCCTGCCTGCAGACCGGCGCGACGCTGATCCCCCACCTGACCTTCGACCCGCTGCGCGCGCTGCAGGCGATCGAGCAACACCGCATCACGGTGTTGCCCGGGCCGCCCACCATCTACCAGACCCTGCTCGACCATCCGGCGCGGCGCGACTACGACCTGAGCTCGCTGCGGTTCGCGGTGACGGGCGCGGCCACGGTGCCGGTCGTGCTGGTCGAACGCATGCAGTCCGAGCTCGACATCGACATCGTGCTGACGGCCTACGGGCTGACCGAGGCCAACGGCATGGGCACCATGTGCCGCGCCGACGACGACGCGGTCACCGTCGCCACCACCTGCGGGCGGCCCTTCGCCGACTTCGAATTGCGGATCGACTCAAGCGCTTCCGGAGAAGCCGGCGAGGTCCTGCTGCGCGGGCCGAACGTCATGCTGGGCTACCTCGATGACCCGGCCGCGACCGCGGCCGCCATCGACGCGGACGGCTGGCTGCACACCGGCGACATCGGCGCCGTCGACGAGGCGGGCAACTTGCGCATCACCGATCGGCTCAAGGACATGTACATCTGCGGCGGATTCAACGTCTACCCCGCCGAGGTCGAGCAGGTCCTGGCCCGCATGGCGGGGGTGGCCGACGCCGCGGTGATCGGGGTGCCCGACGAGCGGCTGGGCGAGGTCGGCCGCGCGTTCGTGGTGGCCCGGCCGGGCGCCAACCTCGACGAAGAGTCCGTGATCGCCTACACCCGTGAGCATTTGGCGAACTTCAAGGCGCCGCGGTCGGTGCGCTTCGTCGACACGTTGCCGCGCAACCCGGGCGGCAAGGTGGTCAAACCACAACTGCGGGAGCTGGCCTGATGGACCTGCAATTAGACGACGACACGCTGGCCTTCCAGGCCGAGGTCCGGGAGTTCCTGTCGGCCAACGCCGCGGAGATCCCGACGAAGTCCTACGACAACGCCGAAGGCTTTGCCCAGCACCGGCATTGGGACAAGGTCCTGTTCGACGCCGGCCTGTCGGTGATCACCTGGCCGAAGAAGTACGGCGGCCGCGACGCGCCGCTGCTGCATTGGGTGGTGTTCGAGGAGGAGTACTTTCGCGCCGGGGCGCCGGGACGGGCCAGCGCCAACGGCACCTCGATGCTGGCCCCGACGCTGTTCGCGCACGGCACCCCCGAGCAGCTCGACCGGATCCTGCCGAAAATGGCCAGCGGCGAACAGATCTGGGCGCAGGCGTGGTCGGAGCCCGAATCCGGCAGCGACCTGGCCTCGCTGCGGTCCACCGCCACCCGAACCGACGGCGGCTGGCTGCTCAACGGCCAGAAGATCTGGAGCTCGCGGGCGCCGTTCGCCGAAATGGGATTCGGGCTGTTCCGGTCCGACCCCTCGGCCGAGCGGCACAACGGCCTGACCTACCTGATGTTCGACCTGAAGGCCAACGGCGTCACCGTGCGGCCCATCGTGCAGCTCGGCGGCGACACCGGCTTCGGGGAGATCTTCCTCGACGACGTCTTCGTCCCCGACGAGGACGTCATCGGCACCCCGAACGAGGGCTGGCGGGCGGCCATGAGCACATCGAGCAACGAGCGCGGCATGTCGCTGCGCAGCCCCGCCCGCTTCCTCGCGGCGGCGGAACGATTGGTGGGCCTGTGGCAGGACCGCGGCAGCCCCCCGGAACTCGCCGACCGGGTCGCCGATGCGTGGATCAAGGCGCAGGCCTACCGCCTGCAGACGTTCGGCACGGTGACCAGGCTGGCCGCCGGCGGCGAGCTCGGCGCCGAATCGTCGGTGACCAAGGTGTTCTGGTCGGACCTCGACGTCGCGATACATCAGACGGCCCTCGACGTCCTCGACGCCGACGGCGAGCTGGCCGGCCCGTGGACCGACGGGCTGCTGTTCGCCCTGGGGGGCCCGATCTACGCCGGCACCAACGAAATCCAGCGCAACATCATCTCGGAACGTCTGCTGGGTCTGCCCCGGGAGAAAAGGTAATGGACTTCGCACTAGACGAACAGCAGCGCGACTTCGCGGCGAGCATCGACGCGGCGCTGGGGGCGGCGGACCTGCCGGGCACCATCCGCGCGTGGTCGGCCGGTGATACCGCGCCCGGCCGCAAGGTGTGGGAGCAGCTGGCGAACCTGGGCGTCACCGCGCTGGCCGTGCCGGAGAAATTCGACGGCATCGGCGCCGAGCCCGTCGACCTGGTGGTCGCCCTCGAACGTCTCGGCCGCTGGTGCGTGCCGGGACCGGTGGCCGAATCCCTCGCGGTGGCACCGATTTTGCTGGCGGACGACGAGCGCTGCGCGGGCCTGGCCTCCGGCGAGCTCATCGCCACCGTCGCGATGCCGCCACACAACCCGCGTGCCGTCGACGCCGAGACGGCCGGGCTGGTGCTGCTGGCCCGCGAGGGCGGTGTGACGCAGGCGGCCCCGGGTGAACAGCACGAGTCCGTCGACCCCAGCCGCCGCCTCTACGACGTCACCCCGTCCGGTGAGCCCTGGCAAGCGGACGTCAAGCGCGCCTACGAGTTCGGCGCGTTGGCCACCGCGGCGCAGCTGGTCGGCGCCGCCGAGGCGCTGCTGGCCGGCGCCGTCGACTACGCCAAGCAACGCAGCCAGTTCGGCCGAGTGATCGGTTCCTACCAGGCGATCAAGCACAAACTGGCCGACGTGCACATCGCGATCGAGCTGGCCCGTCCCCTGGTCTACGGCGCGGCGCTCTCCCTAGAAGCACGCGACGTCGGCGCGGCGAAGGCCGCGGCGTCGGAGGCCGCCCTGCTGGCGGCGCGCGCCTCGCTGCAAACCCACGGCGCGATCGGGTTTACCCAGGAACACGACCTGTCCCTGTGGCTGCTGCGGGTGCAGGCATTACGCTCGGCGTGGGGCACGCCCGAGGCGCATCGGCGCCGAGTGCTGGAGGCGCTATGAGCATGACTGAAGAGCGCGAGCTGCTGCGCGAGACCGTCGCGGCCCTGGTGGCCAAGCACGCGGAACCGGCGGCGGTGCGCGCCGCGACGGAGTCCGAGCGCGGCTACGACGAGACGCTGTGGCGGCTACTGTGCGAGCAGGTCGGCGCGGCGGCCCTGGTGATTCCCGAGGAACTGGGGGGTGCGGGCGGCGAATTGGCCGACGCCGCAACCGTTCTGCAGGAGCTGGGTCGCGCCCTGGTGCCCTCACCGCTGCTGGGCACGACGCTGGCGGAGCTGGCGTTGCTCGCCGCGGCCGAGCCGGACGGCGAGACCCTGGCGGGGCTCGCCGAGGGCGGTTCGATCGGCGCGCTGGTGCTCGACCCCGACTACGTGGTCAACGGCGACATCGCCGACGTCGTCGTCGCGGTTGACGGCGGCCGGCTGAACAGGTGGACCCG
Source organism: Mycobacterium terramassiliense (assembly GCF_900157385.1). Classification (GTDB taxonomy): domain Bacteria; phylum Actinomycetota; class Actinomycetes; order Mycobacteriales; family Mycobacteriaceae; genus Mycobacterium; species Mycobacterium terramassiliense. The sequence goes on along the minus strand of NZ_LT717701.1, from coordinate 843,337 downwards.
GTTCAGCGCGCAGCCCGTCGACACCATGGACCCCACCCGCCGCCTCGCCCGGGTGCGCCCGGAAGAGACCGAAACGATCGGCGCCGACCCGGGCATCGCCGACACCGCGGCCATCCTGCTGGCGGCCGAGCAGATCGGCGCCGCCGAACGTTGCCTGGAACTGACCGTCGAATACACCAAGAGCCGGGTTCAATTCGGCCGGCCGATCGGCAGCTTTCAGGCGCTCAAGCATCGGATGGCCAACCTGTATGTCACCGTTGCCGCGGCGAAGGCCGTGGTGTCCGACGCCTGCGACGACCCCACGCCCACCAACGCCGCCACCGCGCGCCTGGCCGCCACCGAGGCGTTGAAAGACGTCGCCGCCGAGGGGATTCAGTTGCACGGCGGGATCGCGATCACGTGGGAACACGACATGCACCTGTACTTCAAGCGCGCCCACGGCAGCGCACAACTGCTCGGCTCGCCGCGCGAGCTGCTGCGCCAGCTGGAATGTGAAGTCTTGCCGACGTGACCGACCACGTCGCCCTGCGCGCCGGCATCCCGCCGTTCTATGTGATGGATGTCTGGCTGGCCGCCGCGGAGCGGCAGCGCACCCATGGCGACCTCGTGAACTTGTCGGCGGGCCAGCCCAGCGTCGGCGCGCCCGAGCCGGTGCGCGCGGCGGCGGCCGCCGCGCTGCACGCCAACCAGCTGGGTTATACGGTCGCGCTGGGCATTCCGGAACTGCGCGCCGCGATAGCGGCCGACTACCAACACAAACACGGCATCGACGTGGAGCCCGACGCGGTCGTCGTGACCACGGGCTCCTCGGGCGGATTCCTGCTCGCCTTCCTGGCGTGCTTCGACGTCGGCGATCGCGTGGCGCTGGCCAGTCCCGGCTATCCCTGCTACCGAAACATCCTGTCCGCGTTGGGATGTGAGGTAGTAGACATCGCGTGCGGGCCGCAAACCCGGTTCCAGCCCACCGCGCGGATGCTCGCCGAACTGGACCCACCCATCAAGGGCGTGATCGTCGCCAGCCCCGCCAATCCCACCGGGACCGTCATCCCGCCGGCCGAGTTGTCCGCGATCGCGTCGTGGTGTCAGGCATCCGGCGTACGGCTGATCAGCGACGAGGTCTACCACGGCCTGGTCTACGACGCGGCACCGGAGACCAGCTGCGCCTGGCAGACATCGCGAGACGCGGTGGTGGTCAACAGCTTTTCGAAGTATTACGCGATGACGGGCTGGCGGCTCGGCTGGCTGCTGGTGCCGCCCGAGCTGCGCCGGGCGGTGGACTGCCTGACCGGCAACTTCACCATCTGCCCGCCGGTGCTGTCGCAGATCGCCGCGGTGGCGGCGTTCACCCCGGAGGCCACCGCCGAGGCCGACGGCAATCTGCGGCATTACGCGGTCAACCGGTCGCTGCTCCTCGACGGGCTCCGCGCGATCGGCGTCGACCGGCTGGCGCCCACCGACGGCGCGTTCTACGTGTACGCCGACGTCTCGGACTTCACCGGCGACTCGCTGGGATTCTGCTCAAAATTGCTGGCCGACACCGGCGTTGCCATCGCGCCGGGCATCGACTTCGACACCGCGCGCGGCAATTCGTTCGTCCGCCTCTCGTTCGCCGGACCCACGAGCGACATCGAGGAGGCCCTGCACCGGATAGGGTCGTGGCTGCCGATCAGCGGTTGAAACGCCCTGCGAGGTACTCGGCGCGGCAGGCGTTGCGGGCAAGTTTACCGCTCGTCGTGCGGGGGATGGCCCCGGCGGCCACCAGCCGCACATCGGCGACACGAATCTGGTGATGCCGCGAGATCGCGGCGCGCACGGTGTCAACGATCGGCCCCAGCTCGGCGCGACCCGCCCCGGCGGCGCGCTCGGCGACGACGACCACCTGCTCGCCGGAGCCGCCGCCGGGGATGGAGGAAACCGCCTCGGCGGGAACGGAAAACGCGGCCACATAGCCGGTGCGGATGGCCGGCGAGGCTTCGCTCACCGTCGTTTCGATGTCGTGCGGGTAGTGGTTGCGGCCGTCGATGATGATGAGGTCTTTGATCCGCCCGGTCAGGTAAAGCTCGCCGTCGACGTAGACACCGAGATCGCCGGTGGCCAGCCAGGACCCGTTGTCCGGGGCGCCCTCGGCGTGGCTCCCGGCCTCGAGCCGGGTCTGCAGCTTGTTGCCGAACACCCGTCGCGTTTCTTCCTCGCGCCCGAAGTATCCGCGGCCGACGTTGTTGCCGTGCAACCAGATTTCCCCCACGGTGCCGTCGGGCACCTCCGCGCCGTCCGGGTCGGCGATCACCGCCCACTCCTCGAGGATCGGCTGGCCGCATGAGACAAGCGAGACCGCACCGGACGCGGTCGGCTCGACGACCACCGCGCGGCCGGCGCCGAGCTGCTCCCGGTCGAGGAAGATCGCGCTGGCCGCGGCGTCCGAGGCGATGCTGGCGACCGACAGCGTCGCTTCGGCCATCCCGTAGGACGGCTTGACCACCGTCGCGGGCAGACCATACGGGGCGAACGCGTTGGTGAACTGCTCGATGGCCGACATGCTCACGGGCTCCGAACCGTTGAGCAGGCACACGACGTTGCTGAGGTCGAGATCCTCGCCCTTGGGCGGAAGGCCGCGCTGGGCCGTCAGCTCGAACGCGAAGTTCGGCGCCGCCGCCATTGTCCGGCCGCGGGTCGCCGCGATGCCCAGTTGCTTGATCCATCGGTAGGGCCGGCGCAGGAAAGCCATCGGATCCATCAGCGTGACGTGCGCCCCGAAATACGCCGTGAACACGATCATCATCAGTCCCATGTCGTGATACAGCGGCAACCAGCTCACGCATTGGACGTCGGTGTTCAGCCCGCCGTGCAGGATCATCTGCATCGCGTTGGTGTACACGGCGCGATGGGTGATCTCCACCCCGGCCGGCGTGCGGGTCGATCCCGACGTGTACTGCAGATAGGCGAGGTCGTCGGTGTCCCGGACGGGGTCGGTAAAGGTCGCGCCGAGCGTCGCGGGTACCGCGTCCACCGCGATCATCCGCGGCCGCTCGCGCGCGGGCAACGTCCGGATAAACGTCCGAACCGATTCGGCGGCCGACGTCGTGGTCAGGACCGCGGCGGGCCGGGCGTCGGCCAGCACCGCCGCCAGCCGCTCGCCGTGCCCGGCCAAAGTCGGCGCAAAGAGTGGGATCGCGACATTGCCCGCATGGATGGCGCCGAAGAAGCCCGCCACATAGTCGAGGCCCTGCGGCGCCAGGACGGCCACCCGATCTCCGGGCCGGGTGACCTGCTGCAAGCGGGCGCCGATCGCGCAGACCCGCGACCACAGCTCGTTCCAGCTGAGCTCGACGACCCGGCCGTCCTGGTCCTGCGAGTAGTCGAGGAAGCGGTACGCCGGGCTGTCACCGAGCTGAGCCCGGTTCCGGTCGAAATTCGAGGTCAACGTCACGCCCTCGGGCACCACGATCTTGCCGGCCGCGGCTGCGTCGGCCTCTACGCTGTCCGAGGCGACGGCGACAGCATTGGTTGACCCGTGATCCCGACTCACGTCGGGACAGATTAATAGACGTTCTTATAAATTGCCGCATTTACCTCGGTATGGCGGTCATCACGTCGAATGACGTGCGGATTAGGCGTCGAGGACCTTGTCGAGGCGGGCTTCCAGTGCGCCGCGCTCGCCGATGTCGGCCACGTTGACCCCGAACCGTTCGGCGAGGGTGTCGATGACGGCGGCCGCGTCGGGCAGGCGGATTTTCTCGCTGGCCCCGGCGCGGTGGACGGTCAGATTCCGGCCGGCCAGGTTCAGCCGGGCGTCGTCGGTGACCTTTGCGGCCATCAGGCCGGTCACGAAGTGCGACGCGGGATGGGTGGAGACGAACCAGCTGGCCACCTTCAGGTCGATGTCCGGCTGGGTCTGCGTGGTGAATTCGTAGAGCGGCACCCACTGGTCGGAGATGAGGGCCTGTAGGACCAGCCCGTCGCGGCGGTCCTCGAGCCGGTACGGTTCGCGGGTCGTCTGCTGGACGCTGCCGGTTTCGATACGCAGCGGCGAGGTCGGCGTCTGGCCGCCGAAGCCGACATCGACGAGGTATGGCCCCTGCGAGCCGGGGAAGGTCACCGCCAATACCGTGTGCGTCTGCGCCGGGAGCGGCGCGTCGGGCGGCAGCATCCAGACCACCCGGCCGGCCAATCGCCGCACCCGGAAGCCGATTTCGCGCAGCGCGTAACCCATCAGCCCGTTGTGCTCGTAGCAATAGCCGCCCCGGCCGCGGTGAACGAGCTTGTCGGTCAGGGCCTCTGGGCTCAGGTCGTCGACCGGCACTCCGGTCAGCGGATCGAGGTTCTCGAACGGGATCGCCAGCGTGTGCGCGGTCATCAGGGCCTGTAAGACCTCCAGGTTCGGCTCGGCGGCGCCGCGGAAGCCGATGCGGTCGAAGTACCCGGTGAGATCCAGCGTCATAGGGCCATTCTGGCCCGCGTCAGCCGCGATCGTTTGCGCCAAACGCGCGGCGCGCCCGCCGAAGCGCCTTGTTTTATATCTGTCAAATATGGGGAACCCGGTACGGACGGGCGCTGCAGCACACCACCCACGAAACGTACGGAGCCCCTGATGAGCAGCACTATTTGGATTGTCATCGCCGTCATCGTGGCGGTCCTGGTGATCGCCGCCCTGATCGTCGCGGCGACCAGAGCGACGCGTCGCCGCCGCCAGCGGCAAGCCGAACAGATTCGCGAAGAGGCCAAGGTCGCGTCATCGCGGGTAGAACGGCGGCAAGCGCTCGCCGACGAAACGGCGGCCAAGGCGCGGGCGGCCCAGGCCGAGGCCGAAGCCAAGGCCGCCGAAGCCGCGAGGTTGCAGGAACGAGCCGCCAGTCACCAGAGCGACGCGGCGACATCGCGCGAGCAACTCGAGGATCAATTCAGGCGCGCCGACCGCCTCGACCCGAACGTCAGGGACACGGACGAGAAGACCGGCGAGGCGTCGCACGAGCCAGCGGCCGACGACGCGGAATCCGTCCGACCGCACCGGCCCGCAACGGGCTGAATCAGACCCGGGCACACCCGATGGCCCGCCCCCCTCAAGCGGGCCATCGGGTGTGCCTCTCACACGAGCTGCAACGCTCCTTCCCGGCATCGGCGGGCGATCTGTAGCTCGCGCGCGTACAACACGCCGTAGCTGAAGCCGTTCTCGCCCACCGTCGTACCGGCGGTCACCGCCATCTGCCGAAGCGCCTCGGTGGCGACGACGGTGTCCTGGTGGTCACCGAGCAGGCCCTGAATCCGCTTGTAGTGCTTGATGGTTCGCCCCGCGCCCTGGTCCAGCGGTTTGCCCAGTTCGGCGGCGTAGCGAGCGCGTTTGGCGGCCTTGCGCGCCCTGTGCAGCATCACGTCGTCGCCGGAGTCCAGCGCCGCCGCCAATCGCCGGTCCGCCTTGCGTTGCGCCCGCCGGGCCCGCTTGCGCAGCGCCTTGGCGGAGAGCCGTTGGTCGACGGGCGGTTCGTCGCGCCAACGGCGCAACGCCGCCTGCAGCCGGTGGTAGCGGTCGGAGTCCATCGCCTCGCTCAGGCGGGCACGGGCCGGCAGCTCGATCGCCTGCAGATCGTTGCGGATCCGCGAGCGGACGGGGCCGAGGATCAGCTCCTCGGGCATCGCGTCCAGCGCCTCGTCGAACCGGCGCCCCTGAACCTGGCAGTCGCGCACGTCGCCGAGCAGCCCGGCATACCACTTCAGTTCGCGGTCCAGGTCGCCGATGCCGGCATCGAGGATTTTGGCGAAGACGCGCAGCGTGCTGCGGAATCGCCGAGTGGCGACGCGGGTGTCGTGAATGGTGTCCCGGTTTTCGGCGCCGCGCAGCTCACTATCGCCGATTTGTATCTGGCCGATTTGAGCGTTCAGGTAGTCCGTCAACGCCCGTGTCGCTGGTGAGCGCATGACACAACGCATTCCCGAAAGCCCGCGGCCGCCAAACATGGGCGCGCCGCCGGCGCGTCGCCGCGCGCGGCTCTACAGCCAGGTGTCCTGGGTGGTCGTGGTGAGGAAAGCCTCCAAGTCGTCGCGCCATTGGGCCGGCGTGGTCTTGTCGGGCTCGATGCCGGTGTAGTCGCCGCGATAGAACAGCAGGGGCCGGGGCTTGATCTTGGGGGCCTCGGACAGCGATTGGACCGCACCGAACACCACGAAGTGATCCCCGCCGTCGTGCACGGACGCCACGGTGCAATCGATGTAGGCGAGCGAGCGGTCGATGATCGGCGAACCCAATTCCGATGGGTGCCAGTCTATTCCGGCGAATTTGTCGGGCTCCTTGGATCCGAACCGGGCCGACACGTCCTTCTGCTGCTCGGTCAGCACGTTGACGCAGAACCGGCCGGTTGCCTGGATGGCCTTCCAGGACCGCGACACCTTGGTGGGGCAGAACAGCACCAGCGGCGGGTCCAGCGACAGCGCCGCGAAAGACTGGCAGGCGAAGCCGATCGGGACGTCGTCATGCACGGTGGTGATGATGGTGATCCCGGTGCAGAACTGACCGAGCACCTGCCGGAAGGCTCGCGGATCGATCTGTGCCGACATGGTTGGCCTCGGGTTAGGCGCGGAAGCCGACCGTGAAGTCGTGGCCCCACAGGCTCACTGCGGTGCTTTCCCGGGCGATCCAGTCGTGGTCGTCGACTTTCCTGCCCTCACAACCGAACTCGATGTCAAACCCACCGGGGGTCTTCATGTAGAAGGACAACATCAGGTCGTTGACGTGGCGGCCCAACGTGGCCGACATCGGCACCTGACGGCGCAGCGCCCGGTCCAGGCACAGGCCGACGTCGTCGGCCTCTTCCACCTCGACCATCAGGTGCACGATGCCGCTCGGGGTCTGCCCGGGCATGAACGCGAGGCTGTGATGACGCGGGTTGCAGCCCAAGAACCGCAGCCAGACCGGCGCCCCGTCGGCGGGCCGCCCCACCACCTGCGGCGGCAGGCGCATCGAGTCGCGCAGCGTGAAGCCCAGCACGTCCCGATAGAAGTGCAGCGTCTCCTCGTCGTCGCGGGTGGTCAGCACCACGTGCCCCAGGCCCTGCTCACCGGTGACAAACCTGTGTCCGTACGGGCTGACCACCCGGCGATGTTCCAGGGCGGCACCGTGGAAGACCTCGAGGCAGTTGCCCGACGGGTCGGAGAACCGGATCATCTCGTCGACCCGGCGATCCGCCAGCTCGGCCGCGGTGGCCTCCTTGTAGGGCGTGCCCTCCACGTCGAGCCGGTTTCGGATCTCTTGCAGGCCTTCGGCGTTCGCGCATTCCCAGCCGGCTTCGCTCAGCTGGTCGCGTTCGCCGGGCACGATGACCAGCCGGGCCGGGAAGTCGTCCATGCGCAAGTAGAGCGCCCCCTCGGTGCTGCCCTTGCCTTCGACCATGCCGAGCACCTTCAGGCCGTACTCGCGCCAGGCCGCCATATCGGTGGCCTCGATGCGAAGGTAGCCCAGGGACCGGATACTCATCGCGCGCCTCCCAGGAAATCAACGGTGAGCTTGTTGAATTCGTCGAACTTCTCCACCTGCGCCCAATGCCCACATTGCCCGAAAACGTGCAGCTGCGCACGCGGAATGGTCTTCAGCGCCACCAGCGCCCCGTCCAGCGGGTTGACGCGGTCCTCGCGCCCCCAGATCAGCAACACCGGTTGGCGCAATTTGTACACCTCGCGCCACATCATGCCCAGCTCAAAATCGGCCCCCGCGAACGACATTCCCATCGCCCGGGTCGCCGCCAGCGATTCCGGCGTGCTGGCCAACGCGAAGCGCTGATCCACCAGCTCGGGGGTGATCAGGTTCTTGTCGTAGACCATCACCCGCAGGAAGGCTTCGAGGTTCTCGCGGGTGGGGGCGGCGGAGAACGCCGACAGCCGCTTGACGCCCTCGGTCGGGTCCGGCGAGAACAGGTTGACGCTCAACCCGCCGGGGCCCATCAGCACCAGGCGCCCGGCCCGGTCGGGGTAGTCGAGGGCGAACCGGACCGCGGTGCCCCCGCCGAGCGAATTGCCCACCAGCGGAACGCGTCCCAGGCCCAGTTGGTCGAACAGCCCGCCCAGCGCCCGCGCGGCGTAGCGGTTGAACTGGCCGTGTTCGGCCCGTTTGTCGGAATGTCCGTACCCGGGCTGATCGACGGCCAGCACGTGGAACCGCTCCGCGAGCACCGCGATGTTCCGCGAGAAGTTGGTCCAGCTCGACGCGCCCGGACCGCCGCCGTGCAACAGTACGACGGTCTGGTCGTTGCCGGTCCCGGCCTCGTGGTAGTGCAGCTTCAGCGGTCCGTCGACGTCGACCTCCGCGAACCGCGAGGTGGACTCGAAGGTCAGCTCCCCCGTTGTCGCCGTCATGGCTCAGGCCTTGCCGCTAAACCATCGTGTCGCCGGGCGGCAACCCGAATTCGTTGTTCCCGAAGATCACGTAGGCGCGCTCGGGGTCGTTGGCCGCGTGCACCCGCCCGGCGTGCGCGTCGCGCCAGAACCGTTGCACCGGCTGGTCGTTGGCCAGCGCGGTGGCGCCGGACGCCTCGAACAAGCGGTCGATCGCGGAGATCGACCGGCCGGTGGCGCGCACCTGGTCGCGGCGGGCGCGGGCACGCAGCTCGAACGGGATCTCCTTGCCGGCGGACAGCAGCGCGTACTCGTCGGCGACGTTGCCGCTCAGTTGCCGCCACGCGGCGTCGATGTCGCTGGCCGCCTCGGCGATGCGGACCTTGGCGAACGGATCGTCCTTGGCCTTCTCGCCGGCGAACGCCGCCCGCACCCGCTTGCCCTGGTGCTCCACGTGCGCGTCGTACGCGCCGTAGGCCATGCCGACGATCGGCGCCGAGATGGTGGTGGGGTGCATGGTGCCCCACGGCATCTTGTACACCGGAGCCGTGTTGGTCGCGTAGCCGCCGGCGGTGCCGTCGTTCATCGCCTTGTAGGACAGGAACCGGTGCCGCGGCACGAAGACGTCCTTGACGACCAGCGTGTTGCTGCCGGTGCCGCGCAGTCCCACGACGTGCCACACGTCGTCGATGCGGTACTCGCTGCGGGGGATGAGGAAGCTGCCGAAGTCAACCGGCCGGCCGTCCTTGATGACCGGGCCGCCCACAAACGTCCACGAGGCGTGGTCGCAGCCCGACGACCAGTTCCACGAGCCGTTCACCAGGTAGCCGCCGTCGGTCACGACGCCGGCGCCCATCGGGGCGTACGACGACGATATGCGGGTCTTGGGGTCGTCGCTCCAGACGTCCTCCTGGGCCTGCTGGTCGAACAGCGCCAGGTGCCAGTTGTGCACGCCGATGATCGAGCTGACCCACCCGGTGGAGCCGCACGCGCTGGCCAGCCGGCGGACGGCCTCGTAGAACAGCGTGGGGTCGCACTGCAGCCCGCCCCACTGCTCGGGCTGCAAAAGGGTGAAGAACCCGACGTCCTCGAGCTCCTGCACGGTCTGGTCGGGCAGCCTGCGCAGATCCTCCGTGGCCTGGGCGCGCTCCCGGATCAGCGGAAGTAGATCGTCGATCCCAGCCAACACCGTCTGCGCATCGCGCTGTTGAATGGACGTCACGTAAGTTTGCCTCCCCGGGAGTGCGGACTTACCCAGAAGACTAGAACACGTTCCGATTTGTGTCGAGCAGGGTATTCCTGCGGCTGGTAGCGATACGAATCCGGTTTTCTATAACATGTTCTAGTTGCCAGGAAAGGAAGGGACGGGTCTTGACGGAAGCGATTCCCGACGAGCCGCTCGGCGACCACGTCCTTGAACTGCAGATCGCCGAGGTCGTCGCCGAAACCGACGAGGCGCGGTCGCTGGTGTTCGCGGTGCCCGACGCGCCCGGCGATCCGGCGATCCCGCCGGAGCGGCTCCGGTACGCCCCCGGACAGTTCCTGACGTTGCGCGTGCCCAGCGAGCGCACCGGCTCGGTGGCTCGGTGCTACTCGCTGTGCAGCTCGCCGTTCACCGATGACGCGCTGACCGTGACGGTGAAACGGACCGCGGACGGCTACGCGTCGAACTGGCTGTGCGACCACGCGCACGCCGGCATGCGCATCCACGTGCTGGCGCCGTCGGGCAACTTCGTGCCCAAGACGCTCGACGATGACTTTCTGCTGATGGCGGCCGGCAGCGGCATCACGCCGATCATGTCGATCTGCAAGTCCGCGCTCGCCGAGGGCAGCGGGCAGGTGACGCTGGTCTACGCCAACCGCGACGACCGCTCGGTGATCTTCGCCGACGCGCTGCGCGAGCTGTCCGCGAAGTATCCCGACCGGCTCACGGTGCTGCACTGGCTGGAATCGCTGCAGGGGCTGCCCAGCGCGACCGCCCTGGCGAAGCTCGCGTCGCCCTTCACCGATCGGCCCGTGTTCATCTGCGGCCCGGGGCCCTTCATGGAAGCGGCGCGGGTCGCGCTGAACGGGCTGGAAGTGCCTCCGGCACAGGTGCATATCGAGGTGTTCAAGTCGCTCGAGTCGGATCCTTTCGCGGCGGTGAAGGTCGAGGACACCGCCGAAGGGGACCAGCCGCCGGCCACGGCCGTGGTGGAGCTGGACGGCGAAACGCACACCGTGTCGTGGCCGCGCAACGCCAAGCTGCTCGACGTGCTGCTCGCGAAGGGCTTGGACGCGCCGTTCTCGTGCCGCGAGGGACACTGCGGCGCGTGCGCCTGCACCCTGCGCAGCGGCAAGGTCAACATGGAGGTCAACGACGTCCTGGAGCAGCAGGATCTCGACGACGGGCTGATTTTGGCCTGTCAATCTCGCCCCGAATCTGATTCGGTAGAAGTCACCTACGACGAGTAGTCGCGTAGCGAACCGGAAGGGGGCGCCGATGAAGCGGCTATTGCCGGGGTTTGCCGTGGTCGCAGCCGTGCTGGCGCTGGCGCCGAGTCCGATCGCTTCGGCGGCGAGCAACACCGCCACCACCCTGTTCCCGCTGGACGGCCCCAACCAGCTGGAGACGCACATGACCCTCGAATGCTTCAAGTCGGGCGGCTTTTGCAACTTCACCGCCGGGGCCGACATGCTCACCCCCGACGGCGTGACCGGCTTCCCGCCCGGCCTGTGGGCGCGGCAGACGACCGAGGTTCGGTCGCCAAACCGGCTGGCATACCTCGACACGCACGCCAACGGCCAGTTCGAGAGGGTGCACAAGGCGATGGGATCCGACGAGATCACCACCGTGTACTTCGGGGAGGGACCGCCGGACAAATACCAGACGACCGGGCGCATCGACTCGACCGACTGGCAGACCGGCCAGCCCAAGACCGACATCAGCGTCATCACCTGCACCCACATCCAGGTGGTCTACGGCGGCGTCAACATCACCTCGCCCAGCACCTGCGCGCAGACGAACTTTTCCTAGCGCCGGTTTCGCGAGGCTGTAAATCTGCAGACAAAGTGCGAGTAAAGCCCTGCGAAATTACCGGCTCGGCGGGAGTCATCCCGCCAACGCGACGACGGCCGTTCCCCCGGGTCGCCAACCCCGTGCGAGCAGCGCCCGCCGGACCCGGTCGATGACATCCGCCGGCCTGTCCTCGGCGATCACGCGAATGACGATCCAGCCAATTTCCGCGAGCTTTCGCATTCGCCAGTGGTCCTTCACGAACTGACGCCGATCGCTGCGGTGTTGGTCGCCGTCATACTCGGCAGCTACGCCGAATTCCGGCCAGCCCATGTCGAGCATGGCCAGGGCAGAGTAGCCCTCGACCACCGGAATCTGGGTGGTCGGCATGGGCAAGCCCGCGTCGATCAGCAGAAGCCGCAGCCAGGTCTCCTTCGGCGAGGCCGCTCCGCCGTCGACGAGACGCAAGACCTGCCGCAGCCGGCGTGTCCCGCGAGCAGACGGGTACCGCTCGGAAACCAGCAGTACATCCTCCGGCGCAAACGGGGTGGCCCGCATCAACGCGTCGAGGCGCGCCACCGCCCGTCCGCGTGGAAGGTACCGGCCCAAGTCGTACGCCGTTCGTACGAGAGTGGTGACCGGCAATCCCGCGACGCGGGTGGTTTCGGTCCTCCGCCAGCAGCTGCTCACGCGCGACTATCCCCCGCGGCGGCCGGGTGTTCGACCAAACCAACTCGACGGGGATATCGGCGTCGACCCACCGAGCGCCATGCAACGCCGACGCCGCAACACCCGACACGATCGCACTTCGCCGCGACCACAACCATGCGCCTTCGGTCCTCTGCCGCAGCGAAAGCTGTTCGCCCTTAGCGGCATACACGCCGGGGTAGAGCCGCACATACCAGCGTCGCAATTCGTGTCGCGTCACAACTCCCCGCGCGACGGCTTCGCTACCGATCAGCACCCCGGCCATGGGCTGAATAGTGGCCCAGGACACCGACACCAACGCCGAGGCTGTAAATCTGCAGACAAAGTGCGAGTAAAGCCCTGCGAAATTACCGGCTCGGTGAAACGAATCAGCGCGGCAGGCCGAGAAGCCGCTCGGCGGCGACGGTGAGCAGGATCTGCTCGGTGCCGCCGGCGATCGTGAGGCAGCGCGTGTTGAGGAAGTCGAAGACCGCCTGGTTGTGGACGAGCCCGCCGCCCTCGGAGACGTCCATCGCGTATTCGGCCAGCGCCTGCCGGTAGCGGACGCCGATCAGCTTGCGCACGCTGGACTGCGCGCCCGGGTCCTGGCCGCCCACGGCCAGCTGGGCGATGCGCTGATCCAGCAGCGCGCCGGTCTGAGCGGTGGCGATCAGCCATCCCAGCCGGTCTTGCTGGGCGGCGTCGAGGTCCATCTCCGCCAGCACCCGGAGCAGCTCCTCCATCGGGTTGCCCAGCGCGGTGCCGTTGGCCATCGCGACCCGCTCGTTGGCCAGCGTGGTCCGCGCCAGCCGCCAGCCGTCGTTCACCGTGCCGACCACCATCTCGTCGGGGACGAACACGTTGTCCAAAAACACCTCGTTGAACAGCGAGTCGCCGGTGATCTCGCGCAGCGGCCGGATCTCGATGCCCGGCGAGCGCATGTCAACCAGGAAGTAGGTGATGCCCTTGTGTTTCGGGGCGTCCGGATCGGTGCGCGCGAGGCACACCCCCCACCGCGCCGTGTGCGCGGCGGACGTCCACACCTTCTGCCCCGTGAGCAGCCAGCCGCCATCCCCCCGCACCGCCTTGGTGCGCAGCGACGCCAGGTCCGACCCGGCGCCGGGCTCGGAAAACAGCTGGCACCAAAGGAATTCGCCGCGCAGAGTGGCCGGCACGAACTGTTCGATCTGTTCGGGCGTGCCGTGCTCGAGGATGGTCGGCGCCGCCCACCAGCCGATCACCAGGTCCGGCCGCACCACACCGGCAGCGGCCATCTCCTGATCGATCAGCAACTGCTCGGCCGGTGACGCGCCGCGCCCGTACGGCGGCCGCCAATGCGGGGCCTGCAGCCCGGCCTCGGCCAGGGCGGCTTGGCGCTGGGCTTCCGGCAGCGCGGCAATCTCGGCGACCGCCGCGGCGATCTCGGGGCGCAGGCCCTCCACCTCCGAGAGGTCGATACCCAGGCGGCGGCGCACCCCCGCCTGGGTCAGGGCGGTGATGCGGCGCAACCAGCGTTGGCCGCCGCCGAGAAACCGGCCGATGGCGTGGGCGCGGCGCAGGTACAGGTGCGCGTCGTGTTCCCAGGTGCAGCCGATGCCGCCGAGCACCTGGATGCAGTCCTTGACGTTCGCCTTGGCGGCGGCGATGCCGACGCCCGCGGCCAAGGCGGCCGCGATCGAAAACTGGTCCGCATCGGGTTCCGCGGCGGCGCGCGCGGCGTCGGCGGCGGCCACCTCGGCCTGCTCGGCGCGGCACAGCATCTCGGCGCACAGGTGTTTGACGGCCTGGAAGCTGCCGATCGGCTTGCCGAACTGTTCGCGCACCTTGGCGTAGGCGACCGCGGTGTCCAGCGACCATCGGGTGATGCCGGCCGCCTCGGCCGCCAGCACCGTCGCGGCCAATTCCTCGACCCTGTGCCCCGGCGCCCCGATCACGGCGGCCGGCGCCGACGTCAGCACCACCCGGGCCAGCGGCCGGGAGAAGTCGGCGGCCCGCAGCGGCTCGAGCTGCACGCCCTCGGCGTCGGTGTCGACGAGCAGCCACTTCCCGTCCGCGGGCAGGAGGACGACCGCACCTTCCGCTCCGCCCAGCACCCACGGCAGGGTGCCCGACGCGCGTCCCGCCTCGCCGTCGAACCGAACGTCGCCTTGCAGCGCCACCCCGGCGAAGCGCTCCCCGGACGCCAGCCCGGCCAACAATTCGGGGTCGTCGACGACCAGCGTCGCCAGGGCAGTCGTCGCAACCGGCCCGGCGATCAGCGCCTTGGCCGCTTCCTCGACCATCGCGCACAGATCCTCGATGCTGCCGCCCGCGCCGCCGCGGTCCTCCGGTATCGCCACCCCGAACAGCCCCAGGTCGGCGAGGCCGGCGAAGACGGGCCGCCACGCGTCGGCTTTGCCTTGCTCGACGTCGCGGATCGCGGTGGTTCCGCCGGGTCCCGACGTCGGATTGCGCGCCCAGTCGCGCACCAGCGCACGCGCGGCGAACTGTTCCTCGGTGACGGTCGCTACCACCTCTAGTCCTCCGCGTGCCTGGTTCGGGATGAAGGGGCGCTAAAGCCCACTAGAACGTGTTCTAATAGTGCCAGCGATCGAGCGTCAAGTCGAACGCCATCACAGCAGTACACCTGGTTGTCCCTGCTGCGGGGAGGTGGGAAATTTACGCACAGCATGCGTATCGTTTGCGAACGAACCACCTGAAAAAGGAGCCACTCTTCAGATGTCGTCAGCCAACCCGAGTTCGGCGCGCGTACCTGACTCGCAACCGCGCGAGGTCGTGAACGTGGCGGTCCTGGCTGAGTCCGAACTCGGTTCCGAGGCGCAGCGGGAGCGTCGCAAGCGCATCCTGGACGCGACCATGGCCATCGCGTCCAAGGGCGGCTACGAGGCGGTGCAGATGCGGGCCGTCGCCGACCGCGCCGACGTGGCGGTGGGGACGCTCTACCGGTACTTCCCCTCCAAGGTGCATCTTCTGGTGTCGGCGCTCGGCCGGGAGTTCAGCCGCATCGACGCCAAGACCGACCGCTCCTCGGTCGCCGGCGGCACGCCGTTTCAGCGGTTGAACTTCATGGTCGGAAAGCTCAACCGGGCGATGCAACGCAATCCACTGCTCACCGAGGCGATGACGCGCGCCTACGTGTTCGCCGACGCGTCGGCGGCCAGCGAGGTCGACCAGGTGGAGAAGCTCATCGACAGCATGTTCGCGCGGGCGATGGCCGACGGCGAACCGACAGAGGACCAGTACCACATCGCGCGGGTGATCTCGGACGTGTGGCTGTCGAACCTGCTCGCCTGGCTCACCCGCCGGGCCTCGGCGACCGACGTCAGCAAGCGGCTGGACCTGGCCGTGCGGTTGCTGATCGGCGACACCGAAAGCGCCCAGCGTCCCCAATGACCTAAGCGGGCGGTCCGGCGGTGCGGCCCCGAATCAGCTCTGTGTCAAGGAGTTCCACGACCGGCAGGCCCGATCGCGGGGGCTTCAGCAGTAGCTCACCCGCCCGGCGTCCCTTCTGCAGGCTCGGCTGGGCCAGCGTGGTCAGCCCGCGGCCTATCGCGTCGGGCACGCCGTCGAACCCCGTGACGCTCATCCGGCCGGGCACGTAAATGCCATGTGCGCGAAGGTAATCCATGGCGGACAGGGCCAAGATGTCCGCGGTGCACATCAGCGCGGTGATGCGCGGATTGGCCTCCAGCGCCGCCTTGGCCGCGGTGCCGCCCGATTCGGGGAGGTGCTCGTAGCTCTCCACCACGGTCAGCGAATCCGGATCGACACCGGCGGCCGTCATCGCCTCCCACACGCCGATGATGCGCTCGCGCTGGACGTCGAAGGCCGGCGACCGCAGCCGGTCGGCGTCCACCAGGCCCTGCCGGCGTTCCCGGCCCAGCCGCATGGTCAGTAAACCGATTTCGCGGTGCCCAAGCCCGAGCACATAGTCGGCCAGCGCGCGCATCGCCGCCCGGTCGTCGATGCCGACCCGGGACACTCCGGCCAGCCCCTTGGGCTGGTCGACCACCACGACCGGCAGCCGGCGCTGCAGCACCACCTGCAGGTAGGGATCGTCGTCGCAGACCGAATACACCACGAACCCGTCGACGCCGGCGCCGAGGACGGCGGCCGTTCCGTCGTCGAGGCTGCGGCTGGCCCCCACGGCGACCAGGAGCAGCCCCTGCCCGAGTTCCTCGCACGATTGCGCCACGCCCGCGACGAAATCCCGCGCCGCCGGGTCGTTGAAGAAGTAGGTCAGCGGTTCGGCCATCACCAGACCCACCGCGCCCGCCTTGCGCGTCCGCAGCGACCGCGCGAGGGGATCGGGTCCCGGATATCCGAGCCGCTTCGCCGTCGCCAGCACCCGTTCGCGTAGGTCGGCGGAGAGCTGGTCCGGCCGGTTGAAGGCATTGGAGATCGTGGTGCGCGAAACCTTCAGTTCCTCCGCCAATGACGCCAGAGTCGCACGCCGGCGCGGGGTGGGACTCCTCACGTTCGGTGACGCTACAGCGGCCCGCCGTCGCCGCCTACGAGGCCGCACGGCGCCACTTTCTAATGGAAACGATTTTCATCAGTATCACGGGGCGGCCGCTGTTGTTCGCCACCGTCGACCCGGAGGTCGCGGCGGCGCGCGGGGTCCCGGTGCGCGCCCTGGGCAGATCGTCGGGGCGCTGCTGGTGATGTCGTTGCTCATCACTCCGGCCGCCGCGGCCGCCCGGGTGGTGGCCTCGCCGGCGCTGGCGGTGCCGGCCTCGGTGACCTTCGCGGAAGTCGCCGCCGTCGGGGGCGTCCTGCTGTCGCCGGCGCCCGGCGTTCCGGTGTCGGTGTTCGTCGCGACCATCTCGTTTGTCGTCTATCTGTTTTGCTGGCTCGTCGGGCGACGCCGCGAGGTTGCCACTTAAGCTGGTCGCACAAAGTGGGGATGGGGGACAGCAGTGCGCCAGCGACTCACCGCGGTTGTGCTCGCTGGGGTGTCCGCGCTCGCCGTCGGCTGTACCACCGTCGCGGGCGGCAGGGCCGTCCCCGCCGACCATTCCGGTCCCCTGCCGCACGACCCGGTTGCGGTGTCGGCCCTCGACGGGCTGCTGCTCGATGCGAGCCAGATCAACACCGCGCTGAACGCGACGTCGATGAAGGTGTGGTTCAGCGCCGACGCGATGTGGGACTGGAGCTCGAGCATCAGCGACAAGGACTGCCTGCCGCTCGACGGGCCCGGCCAGGACAAGGTCTATGCGGGCAGCGGATGGACCGCCATCCGCGGCCAGCGGCTCGACGACAGCGTCGACGACTCCAAGAGCCGCGACCACTACGCCATCCAGGCCGTGATCGCGTACCCGTCGGCGCGCGACGCCAACGCCTTCTACGACTCCTCGGCGCAAAGCTGGTCCGCCTGCGCCAACCGGCGGTTTTCGGATTTGCCCCAGGGCAAGCCCCCCGTCGTGTGGACGGTGGCCGGCATCGACAAAGCCGGCGGCACGCTCAGCACGTCCGAGGTTCAGGAAGGCGGCGACGGGTGGACCTGCCAACGGGCCCTGACCGTGCGCAACAACGTCACCATCGACGTCCTGGCGTGCGCCTCGCCGTTGGCCGCCGGCTCGGCGGTCGGCATAGCCGAGCGGATCGCGGCCAAGGTGGCCCGGCAGTAGGCGGTGCGGCGGCTTTCGCGCGGCCCATAAGCTAGGCGGGTGCCCGGTATCGACCTCAACGCCGACTTGGGCGAGGGCTTTGGCGTTTGGCGCCTCGGTGACGACGCCGCCATGCTCGGCATCGTCACCAGCGCCAACGTGGCGTGCGGGTTCCATGCCGGGGATCCGATGGGCCTGCTGCGGGTGTGCCGGTCGGCCGCCGAGCGCGGCGTGCGCATCGGGGCGCAGGTCAGCTACCGCGATTTGGCAGGATTCGGCAGGCGCTACATCGATGTCGCCCATGACGACCTGGTTGCCGATGTCGTCTACCAGATCGGCGCGCTGCAGGCGATCGCGACGGCGTCCGGGTCGACGGTGTGTTACGTCAAACCCCATGGCGCGCTGTACAACACGATCGTGACCG
This sequence comes from Mycobacterium terramassiliense, assembly GCF_900157385.1. Lineage (GTDB taxonomy): Bacteria > Actinomycetota > Actinomycetes > Mycobacteriales > Mycobacteriaceae > Mycobacterium > Mycobacterium terramassiliense. The sequence continues at coordinate 825,306 of NZ_LT717701.1, read as the reverse complement.
ATCCAGACCAGGGCGCCGCCGTCGCCGAGGCGGTGCGCATGGTGGATCCGGCGTTGCCGGTGCTGGGCATGGCGGGTTCGGCGTTTTTCGACGAGGCCGCCCGCCTTGGCCTGCGCACCGTGGCCGAGGCGTTCGCCGACCGCGCCTACCAGCCCAACGGCCGGCTGGTGTCCCGCCGCGAACCGGGTGCGCTGCTGCACGACCCGGCGGAGATCGCGGACCGCGTAGTGACGATGGTGACCTCCGGACGGGTCACCGCGATCGACGGCACGCAGATCGGCCTCACCGTGGAATCGGTTTGCGTGCACGGAGATTCGCCGGGCGCGGTGCAGATCGCGACCGCGGTGCGGGATCGGCTCGCCGCGGCCGGCGCCGACGTCAGGGCGTTTTGCTGATGCGAGTCAAACCCGGCCGGCCCGATCTGGCGCGATATTCGGACCGGTTCGACGTGCCCGCCGCCGGCCCCGATTCGCCGCTGTCGGCGACCTGGATGGGTGTGGCGACGCTGCTGCTCGACGACGGGTCGTCGGCGCTGCTGACCGACGGCTACTTCTCGCGGCCCAGCTTGGCGCGGGTGGCGGCCGGCAAGGTGTCGCCGTCACCGGCCCGCGTGGACGGCTGCCTGGCCCGGGCCGGGGTGTCGCGGCTTCAGGCCGTCATCCCCGTGCACACCCACATCGACCACGCGCTGGACACCGCCCTGGTCGCCGACCGCACCGGCGCGCGGCTCGTCGGCGGTGAGTCGGCGGCCAACGTCGGGCGCGGGTACGGCTTGCCCGAGGACCGCCTTACCGTCGCCACCTCCGGCGAGCCAATTCGCCTGGGCGCCTATGACGTAACGCTGGTGGCGTCGCATCATTGCCCGCCGGACCGGTTCCCCGGGGTGATCGACGCACCGCTGCGGCCGCCGGTGCGGGCGTCGGCGTACCGTTGCGGCGAGGCCTGGTCGACGCTGGTGCACCACCGGCCGTCGGGCCGGCGGCTGCTGATCCAGGGCAGCGCCGGGTTCGTCAAAGGCGCCCTGGCCGGGCGGCGCGCGGATGCCGTCTACCTGAGCGTCGGCCAGCTCGGGCTGCGGCCGCGGTCCTATCTCCTGGACTACTGGGCCGAGACCGTGCGCGCCGTGGGCGCGCGCCGGGTGATCCTCATCCACTGGGACGACTTCTTCAGCCCGTTGTCAAAGCCCCTGCGGGCCTTGCCTTATGCGGGCGACGACCTGGACGTGTCCATCCGTGTCCTCGACGAGCTGGCCGCCCGCGACGGTGTCGCGCTGCACATGCCGACGGTGTGGCGACGCGAAGACCCCTGGACGTAGGACGTATGCCTTTAGCCATTGCGCTGGTGTTGCTTGCTGCCGTGCTGGTGTTCGCCGTCGTCCGCCCGCGGGGTTGGCCCGAGGCGGTGGCGGCGGTCCCCGCGGCGCTGATCCTGGTCGCGGTCGGCGCCGTCTCGGTGCATCAGGCGACCGAGGAAGTGGCCGGATTATCGGGCGTGGTCGGGTTTTTGGGCGCGGTGCTGGTGCTGGCCAAGCTGTGCGACGACGAGGGCCTGTTCGAGGCGGCGGGTCGGCCGGCCTGCTGGGGCGCGTGTTCGTCGTCGCCTCCCTGATCACCGCGGTGCTGAGCCTGGACGCCGCGGTGGTGTTGCTGACCCCGGTGGTGCTGGTCGCCGTGCGGCGGCTGCGCACCCCGGTGCGGCCATACGCCTATGCCACGGCACACCTGGCCAACGGCGCCTCGCTGCTGCTGCCGGTGTCGAACCTGACCAACCTGCTGGCGTTTCATACCGCCAACCTCTCGTTCACCAGGTTCACGGCGTTGATGGCGTTGCCGTGGCTGGGCGCGGTGGCCACGCTGTACGTGATCTTCCGGTGGTTCTTCGCCGGTGACCTGCGCGTGCAACCCGATCCGGAGGAACTGGGGCCGGCGCCGCGGCCGCCGGTGTTCGTGTTGGTGGTGGTCGGGCTGACGCTGACCGGATTCGTGATCGGCCAGTCGGTGGGGGTCGCACCGGCCTGGGTGGCGCTCATCGGCGCGTCGGTGCTGGCGGTGCGCAGCCTGAGCCGCCGGCACACCTCGGTGGCCGACATCGTGCGCTCGGCGCACGTGTCGTTCCTGGTGTTCGTGTTGGCGCTGGGCGTGGTGGTGCGCGCGGTCATGGTCAACGGGATGGACAGGGCGATGTCGTCCGTGTTGCCGTCCGGTTCGGGACTGCCCGCGCTGCTCGCGATCGCCGCGATCGCCGCGCTGCTGGCGAACGTCGTCAACAATCTGCCCGCCACGCTGGTGCTGCTGCCGCTGGTCGCACCCGGCGGCGCCGGGGCCATCCTGGCCGTCCTGATCGGGGTCAACATCGGCCCCAACCTGACCTACGTGGGTTCGCTGTCGAACCTGTTGTGGCGGCGCGTGCTACGCCGCCACGACGTCGACGCCGGCGTCGGCGAGTACACCCGCCTCGGGCTGTGCACGGTGCCCGCGGGGCTGGTGGTCGCGGTGCTGGCGCTGTGGGCGTCGATGCGGCTGCTGGGTGTCTAGGCGCGCGAGCGCGCCCGCACCACGGCCCTGACCGGTCGCGCCGCGACCACCGTGAAGGGCGTATCCAGCGGGAAGTCCGACTCCAGCGATTCGATGTCGGCCGCGCCCACGATCGTCGCCAGCGCGAGGGTGGCCTCCAGCATCGCGAAGTGATCGCCGACGCATGAGCGCGGCCCGCCGCCGAACGGCAGGTACTGCCAACGGCTTCGGCCCTTCGACCGTTCCGGCAGGAACCGGTCCGGATCAAAACGCAGCGGCTCCTCCCACAGCGCCGGATCGCGATGCAGCGCATAAAAACTCACGAGGGCCATGCTTTCGGCCTCGACCAGGTGGCCGTCCACCACGATGTCGCGGGTCGGCGTGCGCATCGTTCCCGCCGCGGGCGGACACAACCGCAGCGCCTCGTGCAACACCCGCACCGTCAGGCCGAGGGCGGGCACGTCTTCCGGGGTCAGCGCCCGCTCACCCAGCGCGGCCACCTCCGCGCGGATCCGTTGTTGGATGTCGCGGTGGTGCCCCAGCGACCACAACGCGTACGTCAGCGTGGTCGAGGTGGTGTCATGGCCCGCGAGCATGAACAGCACCAGTTCGTGGCAGATCTCGTCGTCGGTCAGCGGCCGGTCGGTTTCCGGATCGATCGCCTCGATCAGCGCGCGCACCAGGGGGGCATCGCGATCGAGATCAACGCGGACCGCGCGCAGGATCTCGGCCGCCAGCCGGTGCAGCGTGTCGTTGCCCCGCCGCGCCGCGCGCTGCCCCCGGGTGGGCAACCACCGCGGGGGGTTCACCGGGCGTCCCGCGCGGTCGGCCACCCACGTCAACGAGTCTCGCAGCGCCTGGCCGACCTCCTCGGCGCGCTGGTCGAGGTCCGTCCCGAGCACCGAGCGCCCCAGCGCCCGCAGGGTCAGCTTGCGACACTCGGCGTCCAGGTCGACCACCGCGCCGTCCCGCCAACCGCCGGCAACGGATTGCGCCGCCGCGCCCATGTGACCGGCGTAGCGGGACACATGACGCTTGGTGAACATCGGCTGCAGCGTGCGCCGGCGCGGCAGCCACCGTTCGTGCGGAAGGTCGAGCAGGTTGCCGCCCATCAGGGCGTGCATCTCGACCATGGTGCGGGAACGGCCGCGGTCGGCGACCTCGTCGGTGCGGCCCAACACGTCGCGGGCGCCTTGCGGGCTGGCGATCAGCACTATCTCGGGTACCAGCCACTTCGGTCCGAGCACGATGCGGGTGAGGGGTCCGCCGGCGTCCAACAGCGTCTGGATGCCGTCGATGTAGGAGCGCACCGCCTTGACCTGGCGCCAATACGGGAGCGGATTCTTCGGCACCGGCACAGGCACCGGGCTCGCCCCGACTTCGAATTGTTCCAGCATCTCGACCATGCCCGACTCCTTCTGTCGCAGGCACGGTAGGGCCGAATCCGGTGCTCGGGCACGCGTAGTCGGCTACTCGACTTGGCGAGGGTGGGCCGTCAGCCGGTTCCGCCGTCGCCCGGTCCGGATCTGACGATCGAGGCCAGTTCCTCGCGGGACTGGGCCCCGACGCGCTGGCAGGCGCGGTAGACGTGGCCCTCCACGGTGCGCACCGACATCACCAGCTTCTCGGCGATCTGGCGGTTGGACAGGCCGGCGACGACGAGCTCGACGACGTCGCGCTGGCGGCCCGAGAGCTTGAGACCCGCCGGGGTCCGCAGCGCCGGCGTGCACAAACCGCCGCAGTTGTCGGCCAGTTCCTTGGCCAGCGCCGCGGCATACAGCCCGCGCCGATGGTGCTGGCGCTCGTCGAAGGCGACGGACGCCTGCGCGGCGGTGTCGGCGGCCGCGGCGAGATCGCCGATCCGCCGGTAGGCCGCCGACGCGGCCAGCAAGCCCTCGCCATCCCCGGTGAGCAAGCTGTCCGCATGCAGCGCGACGGCGTCGGCCAGCGGCAGCGACAACGCCTTGGCCAGCTCCCGCGCCCGCGCGGCCTGCGAGGCATCGCCCCATTGAGCCGCGGCCTGTATGCAGGCCAGCTCGTGGGTGGGCTGGCCGCGGTCGCGGGCAAGCTGCGCCGCCTGCCGGGCGCTCGCCACGGCCTCGCTCAGGCGGCCGCTCGCCGCCATCGCCCACCCGCCGGCCAGCGAGAGGGCGGTGTGCATGAACAAGAAGTCGGGTGACACACACGCCCGGGCCCCGTCGACGGCGTCGTTCGCCTCGGTGGCCTGTCCGAGCTTGGCGTGCGCCTCGGCCAGTGCGAAATAGCTTGCCGCCCGCAAACCCGTTGTGACGGCGTGTCTTTCGGCTCCGGCAAGCGCCTCATGCACCAGTCGGGCCGCGTCGGCGGCGGCGCCGCGAACCAGTTCGGCGTTGCCCAACAGCAGGGCCAGGTTCGCATAGGCGAGGCCGGGGACGTCGCGGGCCGAGTCGGCCAATTGCTTCGCCGTGCCGACGAATTCCTCGATGCGCCCGGTCAACCGGCAGGCGCGACCGTATACCGCTCCGAACCAGAATCGCATGTGGGAGGCCTGGAACGACGTCGTCGCTCGCCGCAGCGCCTGCTCGGCCACGCTGGCGAGCTCATCGACCTCCCCCAGCGCCCCCATCGCCATGATCAGTGCGAGCGACGCCATCATCGCGTGAAATCCCGGCAGGGCCTCGAAACTCAATGCGGCCCGGGAATTTTGGGCCGCGAGCTCACAGCGCGCGGAGACCGCGTCCAGGCAGGCCTGCACGGCCAGACGCTCCGCCGCCTGCGCCGGGGTCTCCGACCCCGCGGCGAGATCTTCCAGGATCGCTGCCGCGACTTGCGGCTTGCCGAGGATCCAGATCAGGTTGGCCGCCCGTACCGTCGCCCAGTGATGGCCGTCGGGCAGGCCGCTGTCGACCATGTCGCGCAGCGCCGTCTCGGCCTCCTCGCCGCGGCCGAGCAGCACCAGGTTCATCGCCCGCACCCCGGCGGCTCCGGGCGCCCCGGCTTGTGTGGCCGCCGCGGCGAACCGGTCGGCCAGATCCAGATCGAGCAGCGTCATGGCATGCCGCGCCGACTCCAGATACAGCCCGGGCTCGGGATCAAGGTCCGATTCGAGCCTCAGCAGGGCACGTCGCACGGTGGCCTGCATGTCGGCGTCACCCTCTTCGGCCAGCCGCGTCGCCAGCCTGCCCCGGATCCCGGACAGATACATCTCGCCGGCGCTCGCGCGGCGCAGCTCACCGAACAGCGGGTGCGCCAGCCTGGCCATCAGGCTGGCGCCGGTGCGCTCGACGTTCACCAAACCCATGCTCTCGGCGGCCGCCAGGTCGGGCCGGCGCACCAGATCGCAGAGCACGTCGACGGCCAGCGGCTCGCACTGCGACAGCGTGTCGACCACGAGTGCCACTCCCGGGCTGAGCCGCCCCATCTGGCGCGCGATCGTGTCGGACAGGGTCGCCGAGACCGCGACGTCGCCGTCCCACATCCAGACCCCGGCCAATTGCCGCATCCGCCCGGCCGCGATCTGATCACTCAGCAGCTGCCGCAGGAACAGGGTGTTTCCCCCGGTCAGCTTTCGAAACCGGTTCGCGCTGCGGGCATCGACGGGACCGCCGAGCGTGCTTTCGATGAGTTCGCGCGTCGCCGCGGCCGACAGCGGTTCGAGATCGAGGCGGGCCAGCAGCCCGTCCTTCCACAACGCCGTCACCGCGTCCGGTTCCCGACCGCCGGTGCGCATGGTGACGATCAGCCGGGTCCCGCCCGACTGCGCCAGCTGGTGAACGACGAGGGCGGACAACCCGTCGAGCAGGTGGGCGTCGTCGACCCCGAGCAGCACGCGAGCCTTGCGCTGTTGCGCGACGAACGAGTCGATCACTCGGCGCACGTTCGCCAGCGGGTCCGACATCGCCTCGCCGAGCGCGCCGATGAACGCCCCCAGCGGCAGGGCACACGCCGATTCGGTGCCGACGATCCACTTTGTCCGCTCGCCCGACGCCTCGGCGCGGCGCAGCACTTCGCGGGCCAGCCTGGTCTTGCCCACACCGGCGGCTCCGGCGATCACCACGCCGGAGTGCTTGCCAGCCCCGCTCAGGGCGCGGCGAATGATCCCCAGTTCGCTGTCACGCCCAGCCAGCGGGTCGCCGCTGATCACGTGGCGACTATATCGGTGCATTAGCGGTGCATGGGCCACATTTTGGACGTTGAGCAGACAGACTTGGCAGTTCCGGGTCCGACCGGCGCTTTGCCGCGACGCGCTAGGCGCGGTGGTAGGCCGGCGGCAGGGGCGCGCCGAGCCCGGCCATGACGGTGCGCGCCAATGTCGGGAAGTCGGTGATGATCCCGTCGACGCCGTACCCGATCTGCGCGCGCATGGCGGCGGCGTCGTTGACGGTCCACGGAATGACCTTGAGCCCCAACGCATGCGCGCGATCGACATAGGGTTTGCCTGTCACGAGCGTGTAGTCGGGCGAGACCACGTTCGCGCCCACCAGCAGCGCGCCGAGCAGCGGATCGCCGATGAGGTCCGGGGCTTCGCCGGCCAGCCACGGCGAACCCGGCGCCCACGTCTGCTTGTTGTACAGGGCCACCAACGGAATTGACGGCTCCGCCCGGTGCACCATGGGGAGCGTTCGCCAGTCGAAGCTCTGGATTTCCACCCGATCGACCTCGCCCGCCGCCCTGACCGCCGCCAGTATCACGTCGACGAACTCCTGGGGCCCGGCCGAGGCGCCCGGCTCGTCGGCCTCGACCTTGGTCTCGATGTTGAAGCGCACCCCGGCGTGATAGGAGTCGGTGAGCGCGAAGACCTCCGGCAGAGTCGCGATCCCGTTGCCCCGCACGACCTCGGCGTCGGGAAACTCGGCGAGGCGCTTGCCGCAGTCGAGCGTGCGAATTTGGACGAGGGTGAGCTCGTGGACGAGTTTCCCGACGTAGGGGTATGCCGGATCGCCGGCGAACGCGGGCGCCGTGTCGGAGCACTTCGCCGGGTCGATCGTCGGGTCGTGCCACACCAGCGGGTGGCTGTCCTTGGTCAGGCCGATGTCCAGTTCCAGTGTGCTGACGCCCAATTCGAGCGCCTTGGCGAATGCCCGCAGCGATTCCTCGGTGGTCTCGCCGCGTCCGCCGCGATGGGCCTGCAGGTCGAACTCGGCCGGTTGCGCCGCAGCCGGCGACGCAACGAGCAGCCCCAGCCCCAGCAGCGCGGCGACCAGGCGCGCTATCAATTAATGCCTGCGCTGACGGGCGATCTCGGCGAGCACCACCCCGGCGGCCACCGAGGCGTTCAGCGATTCGGTGCGACCCGCCATCGGAATCGACACCACCTCGTCGCAGGTCTGCCGCACCAGCCGCGACAGGCCCTTGCCCTCCGAGCCGACGACCACCACCACCGGGTCGGCGCCGTCCAGGTCGTCGAGGGCGGTGTCGCCGTCGGCATCCAATCCGACGACGCGCAATCCGGCGTCGGCCCAACCCTTCAGCGCCCTGGTGAGATTGGGTGCCCGCGCCACCGGGACGCGCGCCGCGGCGCCGGCGCTGGTGCGCCAGGCCACCGCCGTCACCGAGGCCGAACGCCGCTGCGGGATGAGCACGCCGTGGCCGCCGAACGCGGCGACCGAGCGCACGATGGCGCCGAGGTTGCGGGGATCGGAGATGTTGTCCAACGCGACCAGCAGCGCCGGTGGCGAGTCGGCGGCGGCCGCCAGCAGGTCGTCGGGGTGGGCGTAGTGGTACGGCGGTACCTGTAGGGCGATGCCCTGGTGCAGGTGGTTGGTGGTCATCCGGTCCAGGTCGGCGCGCGGCACCTCCAGGATGGCGATACCCAAATCGGCAGCGCGAGCGACGGATTCGGTGAGCCGCTCGTCGGCCTCGGTGCCGAGCGCGACATACAGCGCGGTCGCCGGGACACCGGCGCGCAGGCATTCCAGCACCGGGTTGCGGCCCAGCACCGTTTCGGTCTCGTCGGTGCGCTTGGCGGGCCGGCGCGCCTGCGACTGGGCCCGCTTGGCCGCCGGATGGTGGGGGCGCAGATGGGCCGGCGGGGTCGGGCCGCGCCCCTCCAAACCGCGGCGACGCTGGCCCCCCGAGCCGACGGTGGGGCCCTTCTTGGTGCCGGATTTGCGTACCGCCCCGCGGCGCCGCGAGTTACCGGCCATCTACTTGGCTGTCATTTTTCTGGACCGCCCTGCAGTTCCCACTGCGGCCCGTCGGCGGTGTCGGTGACCTCGACGCCGGCGTTCTTGAGCCGATCCCGGATCTCGTCGGCGAGGGCCCAATTGCGTTGCCGCCGCGCCTTTTCCCGATTTTCGATTTCGGCCTGCACCAGCACGTCGACGGCGGCCAGCGCGGCCGACGTCTCGTCGCGGGATTCCCAGCGCTCGTCGAGGGGGTCGCAGCCCAGGATGCCCATCATCGCGCGGATCGCGCCGGCATGCTTGAGCGCGCCCTCGTGGTCGCCGGCGTCGAGCGCGCGGTTCCCCTCCGCGCGGGCGTGGTGAATTTCGGCCAGCGCGGCCGGGACCGCCAGGTCGTCGTCGAGCGCCTCGGCGAACTTCGGCGTCCACTTTCCCGGCTCGACGGCACCGACCCGGCCGCGCACGCGGTGCAGGAACTCCTCCACCCCCACATAGGCCTTGACCGCGTCCTGCAGGGCCGTTTCGGAGAATTCCAGCATCGAGCGGTAGTGGGCGCTGCCCAGGTAATAGCGCAGTTCGGCCGGCCGCACGCGCTGCAGCATCGCCGGGATGGCCAGCACGTTGCCCAGCGACTTGCTCATCTTCTCGCCGCCCATGGTCACCCAGCCGTTGTGCAGCCAATAGCGGGCGAAGCCGTCCCCGGCGGCGCGGCTCTGCGCGATCTCGTTCTCGTGATGCGGGAAGACCAGGTCCATTCCGCCGCAATGGATGTCGAATTCCGGGCCCAGGTAGGTGCGGGCCATTGCCGAGCATTCCAGGTGCCAACCCGGACGTCCGCGGCCCCACGGCGAGGGCCACGATGGCTCGCCGGGCTTTTCACCCTTCCACAGGGTGAAGTCGCGCTGGTCGCGCTTGCCGGTCGCCGCTCCCTCGCCCTGATGGACGTCGTCGATCTTGTGCCCGGACAGCTGGCCGTACTCCGGATAGCTGAGCACGTCGAAGTAGACGTCGCCGGCCGAGGCGTACGCGTGGCCGGTTTCGATCAGGCGTTCCATTAACTCGACCATTTGGGTGATATGCCCGGTGGCCCGCGGCTCGGCCGACGGCGGCAAGACGTCCAGGGCGTCGTAGGCGGCCGAAAAGGCGCGCTCGTAGGTGGCCGCCCACTCCCACCACGGCCGGCCGGCCGCGGCGGCCTTGGCCAGGATCTTGTCCTCGATATCGGTCACGTTGCGGATGAACGTGACGTCGTAGCCGCGGGCGATCAACCAGCGGCGCAGGATATCGAAGGCGACTCCGCTGCGGACGTGCCCGATGTGCGGCAGGCCCTGGACCGTGGCGCCGCACAGGTAGATGGAGACGTGCCCGTCGCGCAGCGGAACGAAATCGCGCACGGCACCGGCTGCCGTGTCATGGAGCCGCAGGCGGGCGCGATCGGTCACGACGTGCCAGCTTACCTGCCCAATTACCGCGAGCCGCGGCGCTAGCCGCTCGGGAACACCAGCGCCGTGGCGATGGCGGCCAATCCCTCGCCCCGGCCGGTCAGGCCCAGGCCGTCGGTGGTCGTCGCGGACACCGACACCGGAGCCCCCAGCAGATCGGACAGGACCCGCTGCGCCTCCGTGCGGCGCGGACCGACCTTCGGCCGATTGCCGATCACCTGGACGGCGGCGTTGCCGACGCGGTACCCCTGCCCCGAAATCAGGCCGACGACGTGGCGCAGCATGTCGGAGCCGCTGACGCCCTCCCAGCGGGGGTCGTCGACGCCGAACACGGCACCGACGTCGCCCAGCCCGGCCGCCGACAGCAGCGCGTCACACAGCGCGTGCGCCCCCACATCTCCATCGGAGTGGCCCGCACACCCGTCGTCGCCGGGAAACAGCAGCCCCAGCAGCCAGCACGGGCGCCCCGGCTGGATCGGATGCACGTCGGTGCCCAGCCCGACCCTTGGAATCCGAAGCTCGCTCACCGGCGCACGATCGCTTGGGCCAGCACCAGGTCGAGCGGCGTGGTGATCTTGAACGCCTGCGGGTCGCCCTCGACTACCTGCACCTGGCCGCCGACATGCTCGACGAGCGACGCGTCGTCGGTGAAATCGGCGGTGCCCGCCCGTTCATAGGCCCGCAGCAGCAGGTCGGTGACGAAACCTTGCGGCGTCTGCACCGCCCGCAGGCCGGCCCGCTCCGGTGTGCCCAGCACCACGCCGTTGGCGTCCACGGCCTTGATGGTGTCAGACAGGGGCAGCGCGGGCACGACGGCGCCGTACCCCGACCGCAGCGCGTCGACGACCCGCACGATCAGCCCGGGCGGGGTCAGCGCCCGGGCGGCGTCGTGGACCAGCACGAATTCGCAGTCGCGGGGCAAAGCGCGCAAGGCAAGACGGACCGAGTCGATACGGTCGGCCCCGCCGGCCACGACCGTCGCATGTCCGCCGAGGACGTGCTCGGCCTGGTCGATGCGGTCGGCGGGGACCGCCACCACGACGTGGTCGACGACCCCCGACTGCAGCAGGCCGGCCACGGCGCGGTCCAGCAGGATGCGCCCGTCGAGCTCACAGAATGCTTTCGGGACGCCGGCGGCCAGCCGCTCGCCCGAACCAGCGGCCGGAACGACCGCAATGACTTTGCCCGAGGTGCCGGTTGGGGTAACCACCGAACCTCAGGGCCTTCAGGAAGCGGCGGCCAGGACCTCGTCGAGGATGGTTTCCGCCTTGGCGTCGTCGGTGCTCTCGGCCAGCGCCAACTCACCGACAAGAATCTGTCGGGCCTTGGCCAGCATGCGCTTCTCGCCGGCGGACAGACCCCGCTCCTGGTCACGGCGCCACAGGTCGCGCACTACCTCGGCCACCTTGTTGACGTCGCCGGAGGCGAGCTTTTCCAGGTTGGCCTTGTAGCGGCGGGACCAGTTCGTCGGCTCTTCGGTGTGGGGCGCGCGCAACACCTGGAACACCTTGTCGAGGCCCTCCTGCCCGACGACGTCGCGGACACCGACGTACTCGGCGTTTTCCGCGGGCACTCGAACGGTCAGGTCTCCCTGCGCGACTTTCAAGACGAGATACTCTTTTTGTTCCCCTTTGATGGTGCGGGTTTCGATCGCCTCGACTAACGCAGCACCGTGGTGTGGATAGACAACGGTGTCGCCGACCTTGAAGATCATCTGATTCGAGCCCCTTTCGTTACTTCAGTCTAACACGCCGGCCCAAGGCTTGCGGAACAACGATGCAGGTCAGGGGCACAACGCGTGCAGATTAGGGGTTGACAGGCGGAGGAAGACGTGCAAGGGGTCACACTACGCTCGCCCCAATTGCACCCGAGCAAGCACCCCACCGGGGGCCTTGCCGCGCTGGTCTGACGCCCTGCGCTACCGCCGCGAACACCTTCCTACTACTGTGCATAGTTGCATAGTCGAACCACTGGACATGGTGGTCAGCCGAGCAGGAGGCATTGAGTGAACCGCTTCACCGTCGTCGGTCTGGTCGCCCTGGTCGCCGCCCTGCTCAGCGGTTGCGGGGCCGGTCAGATCTCCCAGATGGCCACCCAGGAGCCCGCCGTCAACGGCAACAAGGTCACCATCAACAACGTCGCGCTGCGCGACATCCGCATGCAGGCCGTGCAGACCAGCGACTTCCTGCAGCCGGGGCGAACGGTGGACCTGGTGGCGGTGGCCATCAACCAGTCGCCGGACGTCGCGGACCGGCTGGTCAGCATCACCACTGACATCGGCGCGGTCACGATCGGTGGCGATGGCCGGCTCCCTCCGGGAGGGATGCTGTTCATCGGCAAGCCCGAAGGCCAGACCGTGGCCCCCGGTCCACTCGAGCCGAACAACGCGGTCAAGGCGACCGTCGCCCTGGCGAAGCCCATCAGCAACGGCCTGAACTACAACTTCACCTTCAACTTCGAGAAGGCCGGGCAGGCCAGCGTGATGGTGCCGATTTCGGCCGGAGTGGGGCCCCAACCCGCCTGAGCGGGCGCCAACCGGGGACCGACCCGGCCTGTCACACCGGGCTTGTCGCACCCGCCCGATACCGTCATGACGTGGCTCATCCGCGCTCGCAATACCGCTGCTCCGAATGCCAGCACGTCACCGCCAAGTGGGTGGGTCGCTGCCTGGAGTGCGGCACCTGGGGCACCGTCGACGAGGTGCCGGTCCTGGCCGCCGTCGGCGGCGCGGGGCGTCGCGCGGGCGCGGCGGCGGCCGCGGCGTCGCGGGCCGTCCCCATCAGCTCGATAGCAGCGCACAGCACGCGGCACCGCTCCACCGGCGTCGGCGAATTGGACCGGGTGCTCGGCGGCGGCGTGGTCCCCGGCTCGGTCACGCTGCTGGCGGGCGATCCCGGCGTGGGCAAGTCGACGCTGTTGCTCAAGGTCGCCCACCGCTGGGCCCAGGCGGGCAGCCGGGCGCTGTACATCTCCGGCGAGGAGTCCGCCGGCCAGATCCGGCTGCGCGCCGACCGCATCAACTGCGGCGGTGACGAGGTGTACCTGGCCGCCGAGTCCGACCTACACACGGTGCTCGACCACATCGCGACGGTCCGGCCGGCGCTGGTGATCATCGACTCGGTGCAGACCATGTCGACCACCGAGGCCGACGGCGTCGCCGGCGGCGTCACGCAGGTGCGCGCGGTGACCGCCGCGCTGACGGCCGCCGCGAAGGCCGCCGGGGTCGCCCTGATCCTGGTCGGCCACGTCACCAAGGACGGCGCCATCGCCGGACCGCGCTCCCTGGAACACCTCGTCGACGTGGTGCTGCACTTCGAGGGGGACCGCAACGGCTCGCTGCGGATGGTCCGCGGGATCAAGAACCGGTTCGGCGCCGCCGACGAGGTCGGCTGTTTCATGCTGCACGACAACGGGATCGAGGACGTCAACGACCCGTCGCATCTATTCCTGGATCAGCGGCCGGCGCCGGTCGCGGGCACCGCGATCACGGTGGCCCTGGACGGCAAGCGGCCCCTGATCGGCGAGGTGCAGGCGCTGCTGGCGAGCCCGTCGGGCGGCTCGCCGCGCCGGGCGGTCAGCGGCATCGACCACGCCCGCGCCGCGATGATCGCCGCTGTGCTGGAAAAGCACGCCCGGCTGAACATCGCCGTCAACGACGTCTACCTGTCGACCGTGGGGGGCATGCGGTTGACCGATCCGTCCGCGGACCTGGCGGTGGCGATCGCCCTGGCCTCGGCGTATACGAACCTGCCGCTGCCCACCACCGCGGTCATGATCGGCGAAGTGGGGCTCGCGGGCGACCTGCGCCGCGTCACCGGGATGGAGCGGCGGCTGGCCGAAGCGGCGCGCCAGGGGTTCAGCATCGCGCTCATCCCGGACGGCGACGACCCGCGGCGCGAGATCGTGCCGAGCGGGATGCGGGCACTGCGCGCACCGACCATCGTCGCGGCCCTGCAACACATGAAAGACATCGCCGAACGACCCAACGGCTGGACGCATAACGCCGCGGGGCCGCAGAATGACAGGCTGTGACCCGTCCGACACTGCGTGAGACCGTCGCCCGCCTTGCGCCCGGCACCGGGCTGCGGGACGGCCTGGAGCGCATCCTGCGCGGCCGCACCGGCGCGTTGATCGTGCTCGGCAACGACGAGAACGTCGAGGCCATCTGCGACGGCGGCTTCGCCCTCGACGTCCGGTACGCGCCGACGCGGCTGCGCGAGCTGTCCAAGATGGATGGCGCCGTCATCCTGTCCACCGACGGCGGCCGCATCGTCCGCGCCAACGTCCAACTCGTCCCGGATCCGTCGATACCCACCGACGAATCGGGTACCCGCCACCGGTCCGCGGAGCGGGCCGCGATCCAGACCGGCTACCCGGTGATCTCGGTCAGCCACTCGATGAACATCGTCACCGTCTACGTCGCCGGCGAGCGCCACGTCGTGGCCGATTCCGCGACCATCCTGTCGCGGGCGAACCAGGCCATCGCCACCCTGGAGCGGTACAAGATGAGGCTCGACGAGGTCAGCCGGCAGCTGTCGCGGGCGGAGATCGAGGACTTCGTCACGCTGCGCGACGTGATGACGGTGGTGCAGCGGCTGGAGTTGGTCCGGCGCATCGGCCTGGCGATCGACTACGACTGCGTCGAGCTGGGCACCGACGGCCGCCAGTTGCGGCTGCAGCTCGAGGAATTGTTGGGCGGCAACGACATCGCCCGCGAACTGGTCGTGCGCGACTACCACGCCAGCCCGGAACCGTTGTCCGAAGCGCAGATCACGGCCACCTTGGACGAGCTGGACACCCTATCGGACACCGAGCTGCTCGACTTCACCTCGCTGGCAAAGGTTTTCGGATATCCGACGACGGCGGAGGCGCAGGACTCGGCGCTCAGCCCGCGCGGCTACCGCGCGATGGCCGGCATCCCCCGGCTGCAGTTCGCGCACGTGGACCTGTTGGTCCGGACGTTCGGAACGCTGCAGGGCCTGCTGGCGGCCAGCGCTAACGACCTCGAGTCGGTGGACGGCATCGGCGGGATGTGGGCCCGCCACGTGCGAGAGGGATTGTCACAGCTGGCGGAATCGACGATCGCCGATCCGCTCACCTGAAGCCGGTCAGCCCGCGGGAATGGGGCCCGGGGCGACGCCCGGCGGAGCCTCCGGCGGCGGCGCGAGCGCCGGCTGACCCGGCTGCCCCGGTACGGGTCCCGGCGGCGGCGGCGGCTGGTTCATGATGAACGGAACCGGCTGCGAGCGCAGGTTGCCCAGCTGCACGACGAGGTTGTAGGTGCCCGGCCCGATCGCCGGCCGCGGCAGCGGGCAGTGCGGCGCCGACCCCATGCCCGTCCAGGTTACGGCCGTCGTCACCTGCTCGCCCGGCGTGAAGGTCTTGATCAGCGTCTCGTTGGAGGGCGCGCAGTCCAGGTTGGACCACAGCCGCTTGTTGTCGAGCGAGTAGACGTAGGCGGCGAGCGACGCCGCGCCCACGTCGCGTTTGCAGGACACCAGGCCGATATTGGTGACGACCATGGTGAACTTCGGCTGGTCGCCGATGAAGTACTGGGGCGCGTTGGTCAGGCCCTTGACGGCCAGCGTCGAATCGGGGCAGTCATCGCCCTCCTTCAGCACCGGCGGCGGCTGCACCGCGGCGGTGGGCGTGGGCGACTCGGGGTTTTGCCCCTGCGGGGCCGGCACCGGCGTGACGCCTTCCTGCCCCGGGGGCGGCGCCTGGCCCGGGGGCGCGGCGGGCTTGTTCTGGGCGGAGTTGGGCTTGTCGGCGCTGGCGGGCTTGGCGCCCGCCTTGTTGCCCATGAAGGCAACGACGATGGCGGCCACGACCCCGATCACGACGACCGCAAGGCCCAGGGCCAGGCCCCTGCGCCGCCAATAGATCTCGGTAGGTAGCGGGCCACGCGGTTCCAGATCCAGCACGATCACACCGTAGGTCCAGGTCACGCGGATTTGTTCGATCCGCGTCGGCGTGTCGCCCTGTTTGCTGGCCGACCGCCGTGTTAGTGGCCGTGAGAAAGGCGGCCGTTATTCGCCGATATCACCGAGGTGGTCGACCAACGCGGCGCGCCCGTCGGCGAGGTGATAGGTCACGCCGGCGATTCCCAGCGTGCCCGCCGACACCCGCTCCGCGATGGCCGAAGAGCGCGCCATGAGTTGCGCCAGCGTCTCCTTGACGTGGCGCTCCTCGAATTCGTCGACCCGGCTCAGGCCGTCGCGCCGCCCCATCAGGATCGACGGCGCGACCCGCTCCACCACGTCGCGCACGAAACCGCCCGGTATCGCACCGTCCTGGATCGCCGCCAGCGCCGCCTTGACGGCGCCGCAGCTGTCGTGGCCGAGGATGACGATGAGCGGCACGTCGAGCACCGTCACCGCGAACTCGATGGAGCCCAGCACCGCCGAGTCGATGACCTGCCCGGCGGTGCGAACCACGAACATGTCACCCAGACCCTGGTCGAAGATCAGTTCGGCGGCCACGCGGCTGTCCGAACAGCCGAACACCACCGCGGTGGGTTTCTGGCCCGCGGCCAGGCTGGCCCGGTGGTCGACGCTTTGGCTGGGATGCTGCGGCTGGCCGGCAACGAATCGGTCGTTACCCTCTTTGAGTGCTTTCCATGCGGTTACCGGGCTGGTGTTTGGCATGCCACACATCATGCCGCACAAGCAGATGAACATCCCAGCAAAAGAACTCATCGACTGGTACGACCGGTCGCGACGCGACTTGCCCTGGCGGGCCGCGGATGTCACGGCATGGCAGATCCTGGTCAGCGAGTTCATGTTGCAACAGACGCCGGTGGCGCGGGTGCTGCCGATCTGGCCGGACTGGGTGCGACGCTGGCCGACCCCGTCGGCCACCGCCGCAGCCAGCGCCGCCGACGTGCTGCGCGCCTGGGGCAAGCTGGGTTATCCGCGGCGCGCCAAGCGGTTGCACGAGTGCGCGACGGTCATCGCCCGCGACCACGACGACGTGGTCCCCGACGACGTCGACGCCCTGATGACGCTGCCCGGCGTCGGCAGCTACACCGCGCGAGCGATCGCGTGCTTCGCCTACCGCCGCCCGGTGCCGGTGGTGGACACCAACGTGCGGCGGGTGGTGGCGCGCGCGGTGCACGGCCTGGCCGACGCCGGTGCACCGTCAGCGGCTCGCGACCACGCCGACGTGGCCGCGTTGCTGCCCGATGACGAACGGGCACCGCAGTTTTCGATCGCGCTGATGGAACTGGGGGCGATCGTGTGCACCGCGCGGGCCCCGCGATGCGGGTTGTGCCCGCTTGACCGGTGCGCGTGGCGGGGGGCGGGCTGTCCCCCCGTGCAAGGGCCGGCCCGGCGGGCGCAGACGTACGCCGGCACCGACCGCCAAGTCCGCGGGCGGCTGCTGGATGTCTTGCGCGCCAACGATTCCCCGGTCACCCGGGCGGAGCTGGACGTGGCATGGTTGACCGATCCGGCGCAGCGCGACCGCGCGCTGGATTCGCTGCTGGCCGACGGCCTGGTGACCAGGACGGTCGACGGCCGGTTCGCGCTACTGGGCGAGGGGTAGCCGGCGTCGATCAGAGATCGTTGCCGGCGTAGGACTGGTTGAAGCTTTTGTTGGCCAGCGGAAAGTCGGGGACGATGGTGTCGGCCATCGCGACGGGCAGCGCGGGCCAGTTGAACCACGAGGGGTCGACGATCTTCGCTCGGGTGATGCGATTGGCGGCGTCGATCTCGACGCGGTGAACAAGGGTGCCGCGCCATCCTTCGACGATGCCGATCCCGCTTCGAGGCGCGCGCAGCGTCGGCAGTTCCTCGGTGTATTCGATCGCACCGGTGTGCGATTCGATCAGGTGACAGACCAGTTCGGTGGACGCGGCGAATTCGTCGCGCCGCACCGTGTAGCGGGCCAGCACATCGCCCGCGGCGGCGCCGACCTCGGTCACGGGCAGCGTGGTGGTCGGGTGTTCGAGCCGGGCGTCGGTGCGGATGCCGCTGGCCCGCGCGACATAGCCCAGGCAGCCAAGGGCCTGCGCGTCCTCATCGTGCAGCACGGCCGTGCCGGCGAACCTGTCGTACACCCCGGAGTTGCGCAGGGTCAGGTCGGCGATCTCCGCGACGTCGGCCGCGATGGACCGCAGGTCGTCGGCGTCGGGAAGCGCCCGCAGCGCGACCGCGCCGGGGCGGATGGCACCGCGAAGCAGCCGGTGTCCGGCGACATTCGCGTTGAGCCGCAGCAGTTTCTCGCGGACGCGTTGAGCGTGGGCGTTGGCGAGGGCGAACCCGACGTCGTTGGCCAGCGCCCCCAGATCGGCGACGTGATTGTAGAGCCGTTCGAGTTCGACGAGCAGCGCCCGCAGGCGGTGCGCCTCGTCGGGCAGTTCGATCCCGAGCCCGTCCTCGACGGCCAGGCTGTGGGCCAGGGCGTGCCCGACGGAGGTGTCGCCGCTGACGCGCTCGGCCAGCTCGACGGCCCCGCCGGCCGGCCGGCCCTGGAAGAGCCTTTCCAAACCTCGGTGTACGAACCACAGCCGGGCCTTGAGCCGCAGCACGCTTTCACCGGCGACCGAGAAGCGGAAATGACCGGGCTCGATCAGCCCGGCGTGCACCGGGCCCACCGGAATCTCGTACACCCCGGGCCCCTCGACGGTGACGAACGGGAAAGCACCGACGCGGTCGAAGCGCGGCGCGGGCCCGGCGTTGCCGCGCATGGGATACCACTCCTCGGGCCAATGAGCGTGCCGCACCAGTCGGCGCGCTTTGGGATGCCCGAGTGGCCGGATTCCATACAGGTCGGCCATCTCGCGCTCGAAGCGGCCGGCCGCGAACGACAGGTACGCCAGCGAGTGCAGCGCCGGATCGTCCTTGCCCACCGCGCATTCGAGCTCGATGCGGCGATCGGGGCGGCCGGCCAAAAACAGGTAAACGACACGGAATACGTCGGCGTCGTCGTGGGCGGCCACCAGGGCAAGGCGAAAACCCTTGCCCAGCAATTCTTCCGCCATCTCCGCGATACTCTCCTGGGACAGTCTGTGGTGCAGCCAGTGTCGGCTCATCGCGGTGCCCCGGCGTCGGTCGCCGCGGTGGTGAACAGGCCGGTCAGCGGGCCGGCCGTGACGCCGAGGACCAGCGACGCGGCGACGCCGACGACCAGGGCCGCCGCCACCGTTTTCGGCACGGCGATTTCCGGTGTGCCCGCGGGGCGCTCGCCCAGCAGGATTCGCCCGCAATTGCGCGCCAGCGCACCGAACGCGACCACGATCAGCAGCAGTGCCGGCCCCAGGGCCCACGTCAGCCGGGCATCGGCCAGCGATCGGGCGATGGCCAACTCGCTGGCGAACATCGCGAACGGCGGCAGCCCGAGCAGCACGACCACGCCGACGGCCAGCGATAGTCCGATCAGGCGGGAGCGCCGCAGCACCGCGCCGACGTCGGCGATCGCGGTGGAGCCGTGCGCGGCCTGCAGCTGACCGGTCGCCAGGAACAGGACCGTCTTGCCCATGCCGTGGGCGAGGACGTGCAACAGCACCGCCGCGATGGCCAGCGTGGTTCCGGCGGCCGCCGCGATCGCGATCAGCCCCATGTTCTCCATGGACGAGTAGGCGAGCATCCGTTTGATGTCGGGCGTCAGCGTCAGCATCAGGGCCGCTATCACCAAAGTCGCCAACCCGATCACCAGCAAACCCGACCGCATGAACGCGGGCCCGGCCGCCGCCGCGACGATCGGCTTGATGCGGATCAGCACCGAAAACGCCACCGACAGCAGCACCCCGCTCATCAGCGCCGAAACCGGCGCCGGGGCCTGGCTGTGGGCGTCGGCCAGCCAGGTGTGGAACGGAAACAGCCCCACCTTCGCGCCGTAGCCGATAAGCAGCAATCCGCCCGCAAGCCGGGCGATGTCGGGATTGAGGCCCCCGGCGCGCGCCGCGAGCACGTCGAGGTTCAGGGCGGCCGCGGCCGGCGCCCCCGCGTGCTCGGCGGCGTAGTAGAGCAGCACCGTGCCCAGGAATGCGATCGCGATGCCGACCGAGCAGATCACGACGTACTTCCACGTCGCCTCGAGCGCGCCGCGGGTGCGGCGGTGCCCAACCAGAAACGCGGTGATCACCGTGGTGGCTTCGATGGCGATCCAGACGATGCCGATGTTGTTGGCGCACACCGCGACGACCATCGCCGCCACGAAGGCCGCGGTCAGCGCGCCGTATTCGCGGGCGCCCCGCGCATCGGTATGCCCGTGCGCAAGTTCGGCGTTCACGTAGCCGATGCTGGCCCAGGTCGCCAGCGTCGCAACGCTTCCGATGACGATCAACATCGTGACGGTGAGGGCGTCGACTCGCAGCAGCCCGCCCAGCGCGAACCGCGTGCCCGATCGGGTGAGCACCCCGAGGGCCGCGCCGCAACCGAGCACGCACACTGCCGAGACGACGATCAATGCCGCGGTGGCCCTGCGCCATCCGGCGATCAGGGTGGCGATCGACGCACCGACGGGCGCGAGGATCGCGGCGAGCAGGAGTCCCATCATCAGTCGTGTAACTCCTGCAGTGCGTCCAGGTCCGCGCCGCCGAACGCGCGGGACAACCGGCCGGTCAGGACGCCGATCACGATGACCGCGAACAGCACGTCCAGCGAGGCGCCCAGTTCCACGATCAGCGGCACCCCGGCGGTGAGCAAGAACGCGGTCGCGGCGATTCCGTTGTCCAGCAGGAGGAATCCCGCGGCCTGCGACACCGCGTGCCGCCGGGTGACCATGACCAGCAACGCGATGAGCACCACCGCCATGGCGGCCGGCACCGCGGTGGTGGTGGCCGCGGGCTGTAGGTTCACCAGGGAACCGGTGGCGGCGAAGGCGGCCAGCGTCAGCGCCGCGGTGATGAGCAGCGAGGTCGCGGTGTTGACCAGCGGGGTGGCTTCGCGGTGACATTGCGACTCCGCGCCGACCGCGCGCGCCAGCAGCCGCGGCAACACCGCGGCCCGCAACGCCAGCACGGCGACGCCAACACCGATCAGCGCGCCGTCGCCGTCATACACACCGCGCAGCACCGGGATGGCCGCCAGGGCGACTCCCTGCCAGGCCAGCAGGCGGACGATGGCCCTCAGGTCGCGGCGCCACACGATCAGCACCGCGGCCAGCAGCAATCCGCCGGCGGCCAGGTCGACGAGGACCGCAAAAGTGCTGTACGTCATGCCGGCACCCCGAAGAAGTTGGCCGCGACGACCGCGAGCAGCGCCAGCAGAAACGACCCGGCCAGCAACTCGGGAACCCGGAACAGCCGGAGCTTGGCGACGAACACCTCGACGGTTGCCAACAGTCCCGCCAGGACCGCGACCTTGGCGGCCACCGCCACGAGGCCGACGACGACGCCCACAGCGCCGGGCCGGCCGCCCGCAATGCCCCACGGCGCAAACAGGTTTGCCAGCAGCGCCAGTAACACCGTCAGCCGCATCCCGGTCGCCCACTCGACCAATGCCAGTCGCGGACCGGCGTATTCGAGAACCATGGCCTCGTGCACCATCGTCAGCTCGAGGTGGGTCGCCGGGTTATCGACCGGCAGGCGTCCGGTTTCGGCGACGATGACGATCACCAGCGCGGTGAACGCCAGCACCGCGGCCAGCGACACCACCTGCCCGGGGTGAGCGACGGTGTGCGCCACCAGGGCACCGAGATTCGCCGACCCCGCCGGCATCGATACCGCGAAGACCGCCAGCAGGATCGTGGGTTCGACGAGCGCGGCGATGGTGATCTCGCGACTGGCTCCCATGCCGCCGAACGAGGTGCCGGTGTCGATGCCGGCCAAGGTCAACGCGACGGTGCCCACGAACAGCAGGCCGACGACGGCGAACAGGTCGGCGCTGGCGTCCAGTGGGGATCCGGTGGCGACCAGCGGCGCGATCGCGGCGATCAGCAGCGTCGAGCCGGCGACGACGGCGGGAGCGGCCGCGAATACCGCGGTTGTCCCGCGCGGCGTGATCTGTTGCTTGCCAAGCTGTTTGACGATGTCGCGCCACGGCTGCAGGATGCCGCCGCCCACGCGGCCTTCCCAGCGTGCGCGCACCTGGCGGGTCAGGCCGACCACCAGCGGCGCGCCGGCCATCACGGCGCCGATTTGCACCGCGCCCGCGACGTAGGAAAGGACGTTCATCGGGCGACCACCAGCACGATCAGCACACCGAGCGCGCCGTAGGCCAGATACAGGTGCACGCTGCCGGTGTGGGCGCGCCGGACCAACGCCGCCGCGGCCGAGACCGCCTGGATCACCGGCGGGTAGCAACGCTCCTCGATCGCATCGGCGATGGTGCTGCGGTAGGTGATCTTGTCGGCCAGATAACGCGACTCCGCGCTGTGGGTGATTTCGATGTCGGTGTCGGGACGCAGGACATCGTCGAAGACCCGTTGCAGCGGCTCGGCGAAGGATGTCGCCGTGTACTGCATGCGGGCGGTGAGTTCGTCGGCGCCGCAGGCCCATAGCGGGGCCGTCACGGGCTCGGGGCGCCGCCTGCGGCGCCATTGTGCGAGCACGGCCGCCGCCACCGCGGCCACGCAGCAGCCGGCGGCGATCACGCCGGGCGCGATCGACCCTTGCAGCCCGGGCAGGCGGACCAGCGCGCCGAAATCGGTGAATTCCACTGCCCGCGCGGCTGGTAGCGCGGCGACGGCCCGGCGCAGCGCGGGGGCGACGGTCGAGGGCGCCACGGCCAGCGTCACACAGGCGGCCGCCGCGACCCCCATGCCGGCCAGCATGCTGCGCGGCGCCTCGACGGCCCGGGCAGCCTGCTCGGAACGCGGCCGCGCCAGAAATCCGATGCCGAAGGCCTTCACCATCGCCGCCACGCCCAGGCCCGTGGTGAGCGCGACCGCGCCCACCGCCAGCGGCGTGGTCAACGCCAACACCGCGACGTGTTCTGCGGCGGTGTGGATCAGCGACTGGACCAGCAGCCACTCGCTGACGAACCCGGCGCCCAGCGGTAGCCCACACGCGCCGAGCGCTGCCACCCCGAACAGGGCGGTGGTCGCCGGCATCCGGCGAGCCAGACCGCCCAGCCGGTCGAGGTCACGCAGCCCGGTGGCGCCCAGCACGGAGCCCGCGGCCAGGAAGCCGAGACTCTTGAACGCCGCGTGCGCGATCAGGTGCAGCATGGCCGCCGCGGCGGCGATCGTCGCCGGCCGGTGTGCACCGGTGGCGGCGAAGAGGGTCGCGGCTCCCAAGGCCAGCGTGATCAACCCGAGGTTCTCGGTCGTCGAATACGCAAGCAACCGCTTGAGGTCCGTGGCCACCGAGGCCTGCATCACGCCATAGAGCGCCGAAACCCCGCCGACAACCATCAGGACCAGGCCCCACCAGCGGGGACCCGGGCCCAGCAGCTGCAGATCGAAACGGCAGATGCCGTAGACGCCCAGGTTTACCATGGCCGCGCTCATCAGCGCCGACACCGGGCTGGGCGCCTCCGGATGGGCGCGCGGCAGCCAGGCGTGCAGCGGCACCAGCCCGGCCTTGGACCCGAACCCCGCGACCGTCAGCAGGAACACGGCGTTGCAGGCGCCCGGCGATATCCGATGCAGCTCGGCGAACCGGTTTGCGCCGCCGGCCGCCGACAGCACCATCAGTCCGATCAGGATCGCGGCGAACCCCAACTGGGTCATCACCGCGTACACCAGGGCGGCGGCGCGAACCTGCGGGCGGGTGTGTTCGGCCAGCACCAACACCAACGACGCGACCGCCATCAACTCCCACGCCAACGCGAAGGTGGTCACCGAACCGGCCGCGGGCACGGCGAGCATCGCCGCGACGAACAATGGCAACACCGCGAGCGTCGCACTGCCCAGCTGGCCGCGCTGGGCATACCCGATCGTGTACAGCCCGACGACGACCGCGACCGCGCCGGTGAGCGCCATGAAGAACCCGCCCAACGGGTCGAGGCTCAGCTGCACCCCCGATAGCGGCAGTAACCACCCGATGCGGACTTCTCGCACCGAGCCGAACATCCCGATCAGGCCCGCCCATACCCCACCGAAACCCAGCAGCGACGTCAGCGCCCCCGCCGACGCGGGTCGGAAACCGTTGCGGGGCGAGAGGTTCGGCGCATGGACGGGGTGAGCCGTCAATTGCGTCGTCATTTGCCGGTCACCGCTCGGAGGGCCTCGATGATCTGGCCCGGCGTCGGCGGGCAGCCCGGGATTTCCAGATCGACCGGCACCACCTCGGCGACCGCGCCGACCACACCGTAGGCATCGGCGAAGACGCCGCGGTTGATCGCGCAGTCTCCACAGGCGATCACCCGTCGCGGCCGGGGCGTGGCATCGATCGTGGCGCGCAGCGGACCGGCCATGTTGTGTGTCACGACGCCGGTGACCAGCAGCGCGTCCGCGTGCCGGGGGGACGCCACCAGGCGCGCGCCGAATCGCTCGGCGTCGTACACCGGGCCGAATGCGCCCGCGATCTCGACTTCGCATCCATTGCAGGATCCCGCGTCGACATGCCGGATCTGCAGCGAACCACGCACTCCCGCAACCGGTTTCATCGCTGGCGGCGGTAACGGTCCCGCGGGTTCGGCGATCCGGCCGACGCCGAAGGCCTTACGAATCCAGCCCATGAACGCTACTGCGCGCTCCCGGCGCGCAGGTCCTCCAACAGCGCCACCCGGTCGCTGAGCACCCCGGTCAGAACCTTGCGCGCCACCAAGAGCAGTTCGGCGATATCCGGTGAGGCGATCGAGTAGATCATCGTGTTGCCGTCCCGGTGCGCGTCGACCACACCCGCCCGGCGCAAGACCCCCAGCTGCTGGGACAGGTTCGACGATTCCAGCCCGACCTCGGGCAGCAGTTCGGCGACCGACTTGTCCCCGGCGACGAGCAGCTCGAGGACCCTGATCCGCGCCGGATGGCCCAACGTCTTGAAGAAATCGGCCTTGACCTTGTACAGCGGCTCCGACACGCCAGCTCTCCTGAAGATTCATTGGATCCTAGGTATGAACAGTTGAAGAATTTATCAGATTGCGCCTCGGCCCGCGCGGCGAGGGTCCGCCCGGTATCGCAGAGTCCGGCGTCGGCGCAACCCGACACGCCGCCGGGCGGCCGTTCCACCGGAGACTCAAATCCGCGTCTTACCCTGCCGATGTGCCCAGCGAGGAGGCCGCCGAAGGATCCCGCTTGCCGCCGGTGTCCCGGCGCGCGGTGCTCGGCGGCCTGAGCCTGCTGCCGCTGGCCGCCACCATGCGGGGGCCGCTGCCCGCCGCGTCGGCCGACCCGGGCTATCGATTCCTGTCGCCGCACCAGGCAGCGGTGCTCGACGCCGCCACCCGCCGGCTGGTCCCCGGGCCGCAAGACTGCCCGGTGGAGTCCGGCAGCCCCGGGGCGCACGAGGCGAACGTGGTGAACTACCTGGACCGGATGCTGTCGGTGTTCGACGTCGCGCCGGCCGATGTGCACGCCGGCGGCCCATGGAGCAACCGCGCCGGCGGCTCCCAGGACTACATGGCCACCTTCGTCCCGCTCAACCGCGCCCAGGCGTACGGGTGGCAACAGCGGCTGACGCAGCTTCGCAACCAGTACACCAGCGGCATCGCGCTGCTGGACCAGCAGGCCGGCGGCGACTTCACCGCGGTGCAGCCCGTCCGGCAGGACCTCATCCTGGCCCACGGGCCGGCGGCGGCCTTCGCAAGCGTCCTGTTCGGCCACACCATCGAGGCGATGTACAGCGTCCCCGAATACGGCGGCAACGCGAACCTGGTCGGTTGGCAGGACATCAAGTACCCCGGGGACTCCCAGCCGCGCGGATACACCCCCGCCCAGGTCGAAGCGATCCAGTGGGACGTGGTGATCGTCACCGACATCATCAACCGGCTGCGCCACGGCTGGGAACAGGTGGTCTCCAAATTGGGCGGAAGGGGCGGCGTGAGTGCCTAAGGCGATCATCGTTGGCTCCGGCGCCGGCGGGTCGACGGTGGCGATGGAGCTCGCCCAAAATGGTTGGGACGTCGTGATATTCGAGAAGGGGTCGAACTACTACACCAACCTCGACGGCACCGGCCCCCTCGGGACGACGTTCTCCAACGACGAACTCAAGTCGTTGTACCGCTATTTCGAGCAACCGGACCCCCTGGCCTATCCGCGCACGTTTCGCGCCAACGCCAGCCAGGCGGCCAGCTACGTCGGGCCGGTCAACGAACTCCCGGTGACCGTCGGTGGCGGAACCACGCACTGGGATGCGAAGGTCCCACGGTTTTGGGACATCGACTTCAAGGGGCTGTCGATGCTGGGCCCGCAGCCCGGCGCGGACGTGCAGGATTGGCCGTTCGAATACAGCGAGATCGCCCCCTACTACGACACGATCGAAACGCTGCTCGGGACGCAGGGCGACGTCCGGGCGATCCCCGCGCTCTCCTTCAAGCACGCGCCGCGCACGCAGAATTTCCCGATGCCGCCGGGACCGCAGCAGCGCTCCTCCACGCTCATCGCCAAGGGGGCCAAGCGCATTGGGCTGCACCCGTATCCGTTTCCGACCGCGATCAATTCGGTCGAGTACGACGGCCGCCCCGCGTGCAACAACTGCGGGTTCTGCAGCAATTACGGCTGCCCGATCTCGGCCCGGGTGGGCGCGCTGGCGCCGCTGCGCCTGGCGCTGCGGACCGGGCGGACGCAGTTGCACCCCGAAACCACCGTCACCAAGGTTAACTTCACCGGCCGGCGCGCCACCGGCGTCTCCTATCTCGACCCGCAGGGCAATCCCGGCGGGGAGAGTGCCGACCTGGTGGTGCTGGCCGCCTCGGCGATCGAGACGTCACGGCTGGCGCTGCTCTCCGGCCTGCCGGACGCCAGCGGACGCATCGGCGCCCGGCTGATGTTCCACAACTTCGTCGACGGGTTCGGCATCTACCTCGACCAGCGCGTGCACGCCTATCGCGGCCGCTCGATCACGCAGTGCATGGAGGATTTCTGCGACCCCAACTTCCCCGGGGCCCGCCTCGCGGCGAAACTGGCCGGGCTGCCCTACATCCGCGGCGGGCTGTGCGAGCTGGGCGGGAGCCAGGACCCGATCACCGAGGGCAAGTTCTACCAGGAGATCCTGGGGTTCCTGCCGGGGGTGCAGCTGTTCGGCAGCCCGTTCAAGGACCTGATGCGCGCCTCGCTGCTGCGCGACCGGCTCGCCGGCGTCAACTTCATCGGCACCGACCTGCCCTACCTGACCAACAACGTCACCCTCGACCCGACGGTCACCGACCTCAACGGCCAGCCGGTGGCGCGCGTGACCTGGGCGCCCGGCAGGCACGAGGCGGTCGCGCAAACGTTTTTCCTGGTGCCCATCACCGCGATGATGGCGGCCGCCGGCGCTCAGCTGTTCGCCGCCATCCCGGACGGCCTGGAGCGGAAGTTGAGCGGCGGCACGCCGCCCAACACCAAGCACGTCATGGGCGGCATGCAGATGGGCGTGTCCCCGGCGACGAGCGTCGTCGACCCGAACGGGCGAATGCACCAGATGGACAACGTTTACGTCGCCGACGGCAGCGTGTTCGTCACCTCGGGCTGCCAGAACCCGACCAACACCCTCATGGCGGTCGCGCTGCGCACCGCGTTGGGGCTCACCGGCCGGCGGTAGCCGCCAGGAAGGATTCCACCGCTTCCCGGTACTCCTGTGGCGCTTCGTCGTGGACCAGGTGGCCGGCCTGCGGAACGTGCAAATAGGTTGTCGGGGAACCTGTTTCGGCCATCGCGCGCATCTGGCCCGGCGGGGTGACCGAGTTGCCGGCCTCGACGAGCAGCGCCGGGGCTCGCACGGCCTCCCACTGCGCCCAGTAGTCACGGGTGCCCCATTCGGCGGCGATCTCGATCCATCGCGAGGTGTGCCCGTGCAACCGCCACCCGCTTTCCGTGCGGTCGAAGGCGTCCAGGAAATACCGGCCGGCGACCGGCCCGAATTCGTCGAAAACCTGCTCGGCAGAATCGAATTCGACCGGAAGGGCGTGCAGCCACGGCTCCCACGGCCCGGTGGTTCGGCCCCGGAAGTCCGGCGCCATGTCCTCGACCACCAGCGCCGACACCAGCTCCGGACGCTCGGCGGCCAGGCACCACGAGTGCAGGGCGCCCATCGAATGCCCCACCAGCCTGGCCGGCGCCCCCAGGGCGCCGACCGCATCGGCCAGGTCGGCCACGAAGCGTTCGGTGCTGATCGGGTGTGGATCGTCGACGTCGCGGCCGCGGTGCCACGGGGCGTCGTAGGTGTAGACGGTGCCCAACCGGGCCAGCCACGGCAGCTGCCGCGACCAGGTGGTACCGCGGCCCATCAGGCCATGCACCAGCACCAACGGCTCGCCACGGCCGCCGTGGCAGGTCAACAGATCGTTGGGCATACCACCATCTTGCGGGGCCCGCCCGGGGGTTGGACAACGCGGGCGGCGCGGTAGCCTAGCCCAATGCCGCACGTGGTGAAGATCAACGCAATCGAGGTGCCCGCGGACGCCGGCCCCGAACTGGAGAAGCGGTTCGCCCACCGCGCGCACGCGGTCGATCGGCAACCCGGCTTCCTCGGCTTCCAGCTGCTGCGTCCCATCAAGGGCGAAAACCGCTACTTCGTGGTGACGCACTGGGAGTCCGAAGATGCCTTCCAGGCCTGGGCGAAGGGACCCGCCATCGAGGCCCATGCCGGCGAGCGGGCCAACCCCGTGGCGACCGGGGCGTCGCTGCTGGAATTCGAGGTCGTGATGGACGTTGCCGGCACCAAGCAGGGTGGCTAGCGGTCGGTCGACGCGGCGCCGCGTGGCGGCGTTGGGCGCCGCCGCGGCTCTGGTGGTGACGCTGGCGCCGGGTTGCGCGCCCTCGCCCGCCCCGCACGCGAACGCTGCCAACCCGGGGCGGCAGATCGACACCCGGACGCCCCCCGGCATCCGGGCCCAGCAGACTCTGGACATGCTGAACTCGGACTGGCCCATCGGCCCGGTCGGCGTCGGCACCCTCGCCGCGCCCGGCAAAGTCGAGTCGGTCGAGGCCACCATGGAGGGGCTGTGGTGGGATCGTCCGTTCACCCTCGCCGGCGTCGACATCAGCGCCAGCGTGGCCACCCTGCACCTGGTCACCTCGTACGGCGCGCGCCAGGACATCCGAATACACACCGACGACGGAGGCCGGGTGGACCGGTTCGACGTCGACACGCAGGCGCCGAAGGTCAACTCCTGGCACGACGTCGACGCGGTGCTGAGCAAGACGGGCGCCCGTTACTCCTACCAGGTCGCCAAGGTCGACGACGGCCACTGCGACCCGGTCGCGGGCACCAACACCGGCGAATCCTTGCCGCTGGCATCGATTTTCAAGCTGTACGTGCTGCACGCGCTGGCCGGCGCCGTCCGGAACGGGACGGTGTCGTGGGACGATCAGCTCACCGTCACGGACAAGGGCCGCGCGGTGGGCTCGTCGGGCCTGGAACTACCTGTCGGAGCACACGTTTCGGTGCGCACGGCCGCCGAGAAGATGATCGCCACGAGTGACAACATGGCCACCGACCTGCTCATCGGCCGGATGGGCACGCGCGCCATCGAGGAGGCGCTCGCAACGGCCGGCCATCACGACCCGGCCAGCATGACGCCGTTCCCCACGATGTACGAGCTGTTCTCCGTCGGTTGGGGCAAACCGGACCTGCGCGACCAATGGAAGCATGGCTCCCCGCAGGTCCGCGCCCAGCTGCTGGAACAGGCGAATTCCACCCCCTACGAACCCGATCCGACCCGCGCCCACACCCCGGCCTCGGCCTACGGCGCCGAGTGGTACGGCAGCGCCGAGGACATCTGCCGCGTGCACGCGGCGCTGCAGGCCGATGCGGTCGGCCCCGCGGAGCCCGTCAGGGAGATCCTTTCCGCGGTGGCCGGCATCCAGCTGGACCGGAACGTTTGGCCGTATATCGGTGCGAAAGCCGGTGGGCTGCCTGGTGATCTGACGTTCAGCTGGTATGCCGTCGACAAGAACCGGCAGCCGTGGGTGGTGAGCTTCCAGCTCAACTGGCCGCGCGATCACGGGCCCACCGTGACCGGCTGGATGTTGCAGGTGGCCAGGCAGGTTTTCGCGCTCATCGCGCCGCCGTAGCGTGATCAGCGCCGGCGAGTCGCTGCTGGACACCTTCCCGGGGCGCCTGTTCATCGAGGACATGCGGTCTTTCGGCGGCCTGGCGATCCCAGAACGGCTCGTCAGGGCCGCGGCCTGGTCCGTCAGCGGCTACCTCTACTCCGATCGTTGGCTCGACGTAGCGGGCCTCGATGTGGACGATCCGGAGCTTCGCGCGTACGACGCCGCAGGGCTCGCGGCGCTATCGGGGCTAACTGCGTTTGGATCGCCGCAAATTCATCAGGGGACTCTCACCGAGTGGCGCGCGCCGAACATCCGCAACCGGGAGCCGTTGAGCGCGCTGCCAAACGGCGCGTTCTGGACGTCCACACCGATCACCGACGGCGAAGACACCTGGACCCTGTGCGGTGAGAACCTGAAGCGGGAAAGCCCGCGCTGGGAGGTGCATTTCGACGCCAAGCGCGTTCGCGTCGCGCGGATCGATTCGGCCGGCGATTGGGCCGAACTGATCGACTCGCATTCAGCCACGGCCGGTGGCTGTAAGTACCCGGACTGGCCGGCGATCGCGGAGTCTTGGGACGCGGTGCACCTCTCACCCGCGGGATTGCTCCTGGCCCATCCCAAGATCTCGGACACCCCGTTCGACCCAACCGATGCGTCCGGTCGCGCGCACAGCGAAGCGGGACGGTACGCCAGCGTCGCGCACTGGTCCGCGGTCTCAACGGCCTGGCTGCGCGTACCGCCGGACGCGGAAGCCCGACCGGCGCTCGTGACCCCGATCGACTCGGGGCAGACGTGACTGACGAATTCGATAGCGTCTGCGCTATCAACATCGGGGCAAGCCGCATGGTCTGGAGAGCCTCCAAAGCAAGTTACAACCGCAGGGTCCAGCGGCCGTTGCGGAAGTGCAGCACGGTGCGACTCACCGGGGCAATGTCGATGCCCCAGAACGACTTCGGTGGTGCGTCGAGGCTGTGCAAGATGGCGGCGCGGATCACCGCCGGATGCGTCACCGCCACGACGGGCGCCGTGTTGGCGGTCAGGGACTGCAGCCAGCCCGCCACCCGTTGGATCAGGTCGACGATCGACTCACCGCCGTGCGGGGCCCGGGCCGGATCGGTCAGCCACGTCTCGAGCTCGGTGGGTCCGACGGCCCGCAGCGTGTGCCCGCACCAATCCCCGCACTGCAGGTCGGCCAGCCGCGGTTCGGTTACGGCGTGCAGGCCCAGCAGCTGCGCGGTCTCCCGCACCCGCTGCTCGGGTCCCGCGAATAGGCGCGCGTCTTTCTGAACATCAAGGCGTCCAGCCTTTTTGACCTGCCGGCGACCGATCTGGCTGAGCGACTCGTCGGCCGGAAACCGTCCGGCCGCCATGGCGTCGGTCATAGCGTGCGACACAAGAGTCAGCCGGACGACGTCGGTCACGCGCGGACTCGTTCCTCCAGCGTCCGTCGGGCGAGCGTGGCGAACACCAGGCCGATGGTCGCCCATAACACCAGCTGAGTGGCCAGGGCAAGCAGCCTGAACTCGTAGAGGAGGTCGGCGGGAAAGCCCGGATAGACGATCGCCCCCGAGGCGTCCCGCAGCGGTTGCGGCGTCTCGTCGTTGCTCGGCAGGAGCACCAGCACCACCGCGACCGCCGCGA
The DNA here is from genome assembly GCF_900157385.1 of Mycobacterium terramassiliense. Taxonomy (GTDB): domain Bacteria; phylum Actinomycetota; class Actinomycetes; order Mycobacteriales; family Mycobacteriaceae; genus Mycobacterium; species Mycobacterium terramassiliense. Next base: position 793,581 of record NZ_LT717701.1, on the reverse strand, counting down.
CATAGGCGCCCGCCGCGAGCAGCCGTCCGTTCCACTCACCGAACCGGAGCGTCAGACCCCGCGCCAACCACACCGCGGCGATGGCCAGCACCACCGACATCAGCACCGCCACCAGATACCAGCCGGTACGCGCCCCGATCGTGTCGGCCTGGCCCACCGCGGGCGGATTCGGCGGATATTTCACGAACGGCACCAGGTACACCGCAACGAATGCAGCCGAAGCCAAGAACAGCGAAAGCCGGCGTGGCGCAACGCCTCCCGCGCGCACGAAAACCACGCAGAACACGACCCCGAACAGTGCGCCCATCGCAACGCCGAAGATCAGAACACCGAAACCCAGCCCGGCGTTGGACTGCACTCCGCGACTGAACAATTCGGCACCGTGCTCGTGCACGCCGTGGGCGTCCAGGGCGTCGGCGCGTCCGTCCTCGAAAGCGATCGCGCGGCCGATGACCGGTTCGGCGCACAGGCGGGCGAACGCGAACGCCAGCACCGCGCCGATTGCACCGGCCAGCAGGCCGCGTCCGATCAGACGCTTCTCCATGCGCTCAGTGGCAGGGAAAGCCGAGCAGATGCCGGGCATCGTGCACGAACTCGTGCACGTGTGAATCGCCGCCGAACAACGACACCGCCCCCTGGTCGACGCCGACGAAGTACAGCGCCAGCAGCGCCAGGAAGGCGGTCGCCGCCAACCAGATCACGGCACTTGCCGCCGACAGATCGATGGATCGGGTGCGGGTGTCAGTGGGCTGGGGAGTGGTCACAGGTGACTCCTTCCGGGATCTCGCGTCCCGCCTGGGGATGGGTGACGGGGTCCGGGTCTGACTGTGACAGTGGCGCGACCGTTCTGGACTTCCACCAGAATTCCGGTTTGCCGTCGCTGGTCAGTGTAGACGGCGGGTCAATGCTGCGGCGCCGCGGAGCCGTAGCCGAGCTGGCTCGCGGTGTACTTGGCCCCGTCGGTAACCGGGACCGCCTGGACCGCCGTCCCATAGGCGCAGATTTCGGTCCACACATCGCCGATCTCGGTCGTGTCGAACCGCATCGCGACGATCGCGTTGCCACCGCGGTTGCGCGCCTCGGCGATCAGGCGGCCCATCGCTTCGTTGCGGCTCTCGGCGAGATTCTTGGTCATGCCGGCCAGCTCGCCGCCGAACATTGCCTTGAAGCCCGCGCCCATCTGAGAGAACGCGTTTCGCGATCGCACCGTCAACCCGAACACTTCGCCGCACACCCGCTGGATTTCCCAGCCGGGGAGGTCGTTGGTGGTCACGATCAGCACAGGCGGGCCCTTCTTCCACAGCGCAGCAAAACGGGTGGTTAGTCCGCAACGAGACTAGTCCGATCGTGGCGACCCGCTTCGCCCGGCTTCGCCGCGCCCGCGATCGGCCCGCCACCCGTTTGCTGGAGCGCTACGGCGTTTCCGGTGCGCTGTGCGCCCCGGCCTTGGCCAGGTCCGGCTCGGCCGGCGGTTTGCGGGTTCCGACAAACGTGAACACCGCGTCCTCGCCGGCGCCTTCGCCGTCCCAGTTGTCCACGTCGACGGTGACGACCTGTCCGGGGCCGACCTCTTCGAAGAGGATCTTCTCGGACAGCTGGTCCTCGATCTCGCGCTGGATGGTGCGCCGCAGCGGGCGAGCACCCAGCACCGGGTCGAAGCCGCGCTTGGCCAGCAACGACTTCGCCTTGTCGGTCAGCTCCAGGGCCATGTCCTTGCTCTTGAGCTGGGTCGCGACCCGGGTGATCATCAGGTCGACCATCCGGATGATCTCGTCGCGAGTCAGCTGGTGGAAGACGATGACCTCGTCGATGCGGTTGAGGAACTCCGGACGGAAGTGCTTCTTCAGCTCGTCGTTGACCTTCTGCTTCATCCGCTCGTAGTCGTTCTCACCGCCACCCTGGGTGAAGCCCAGGCCGACCGGCTTGGAGATGTCGGAGGTGCCCAGGTTGGACGTGAAGATCAGCACGGTGTTCTTGAAGTCCACCGTGCGGCCCTGGCCGTCGGTGAGCCGGCCGTCCTCGAGGACCTGCAACAGGCTGTTGTAGATCTCCTGGTGCGCCTTTTCGATCTCATCGAACAGCACCACCGAGAACGGCTTGCGCCGCACCTTCTCGGTGAGCTGGCCACCCTCTTCGTAGCCGACGTATCCCGGCGGGGCGCCGAACAGCCGCGACGCGGTGAACCGGTCGTGGAACTCGCCCATATCGATCTGGATGAGGGCGTCGTCGTCGCCAAACAGGAAGTTGGCCAGGGCCTTGGACAGCTCGGTCTTCCCGACACCGGAGGGGCCGGCGAAGATGAACGAGCCCGACGGGCGCTTGGGGTCCTTCAATCCGGCACGCGTGCGGCGGATCGCCTTCGAGACCGCCTTGACCGCGTCCTCCTGGCCGATGATCCGCTTGTGCAGCTCGTCCTCCATGCGCAGCAGGCGGGTGGTCTCGGCCTCGGTGAGCTTGAACACCGGGATGCCGGTCCAGTTACCCAGCACCTCGGCGATCTGTTCGTCGTCGACCTCTGCGACCACGTCCATATCGCCTGAGCGCCACTGCTTTTCGCGTTCCGCCCGCTGGGCGACCAGCTGCTTCTCCCGGTCGCGCAGGCTGGCGGCCTTCTCGAAGTCCTGGGCGTCGATGGCCGATTCCTTCTCGCGGCGCGCCTCTGCGATCTTCTCGTCAAACTCGCGCAGGTCTGGCGGCGCGGTCATCCGGCGGATCCGCATCCGGGCGCCGGCCTCGTCGATCAGGTCGATCGCCTTGTCCGGCAGGAACCGGTCGTTGATGTAGCGATCGGCCAGGGTGGCGGCGGCGACGATGGCGGCGTCGCTGATCGACACCCGGTGGTGCGCCTCGTAGCGGTCGCGCAGGCCCTTGAGGATCTCGATGGTGTGCTCCACCGTCGGCTCCCCCACCTGCACCGGCTGGAAGCGGCGCTCCAGGGCGGCGTCCTTCTCGATGTACTTGCGGTACTCGTCGAGCGTGGTGGCCCCGATGGTCTGCAGCTCACCGCGGGCCAGCTTGGGCTTGAGGATCGACGCGGCGTCGATCGCGCCCTCGGCGGCGCCCGCACCGACCAGCGTGTGCAGCTCGTCGATGAACAGGATGATGTCGCCGCGGGTGTTGATCTCCTTGAGCACCTTCTTGAGGCGTTCCTCGAAGTCACCGCGGTAGCGGCTGCCCGCGACCAGCGAACCCAGGTCGAGCGTGTAGAGCTGCTTGTCCTTCAGCGTCTCCGGGACCTGGCCGTGCACAATGGCCTGCGCCAGGCCCTCGACGACGGCGGTCTTGCCGACGCCGGGCTCACCGATCAGCACCGGGTTGTTCTTGGTGCGCCGGCTCAGCACCTGCATCACCCGCTCGATTTCCTTCTCGCGGCCGATGACCGGGTCCAGCTTGCCTTCCATCGCGGCGGCCGTCAGGTTGCGCCCGAACTGATCGAGCACCAGCGACGTGGACGGGCTGCCCGACTCGCCGCCGCGGCCACCGGTCCCGGCTTCCGCGGCCTCCTTGCCCTGGTAGCCGCTCAGCAATTGGATCACCTGCTGGCGCACCCGGGTCAGCTCCGCGCCCAGCTTGACCAGCACCTGGGCGGCCACGCCCTCACCCTCGCGGATCAGGCCCAGCAAGATGTGCTCGGTGCCGATGTAGTTGTGGCCCAACTGCAGCGCCTCGCGCAGGCTCAGCTCGAGAACCTTCTTGGCGCGCGGCGTGAAGGGGATGTGTCCCGACGGCGCCTGCTGCCCCTGGCCGATGATCTCCTCGACCTGGCTGCGGACGCCCTCCAACGAGATGCCCAGCGACTCCAACGACTTCGCCGCGACGCCCTCGCCCTCGTGAATCAGGCCCAACAAGATGTGCTCGGTGCCGATGTAGTTGTGGTTGAGCATCCGGGCCTCTTCCTGCGCCAGGACGACCACCCTGCGGGCACGGTCGGTAAATCTTTCGAACATCGGTGGTTACCTGCTCTCCCTCACCATCGGTACAGCTGGGGCATCGCGTACCTGCCATCCACTGTAATGGTCGGCCCGCCGGGGGTCCTAACGTTGCGGTGGCTGGCGGCCAGGCCGCATACCTCCGTTAGTCCCCTGTTAGCGCAGGGCCGTAACAGGTAAACGAGGAAAATCGCCAAAGCGTTTCCCGCGAGCGCCTGCCCTCATTCCGCCGCCAGCGAAATTAAAAGCAACCGGCGCCCAGGCCTTGGGGGACCCGGGCGCCGGTAAGCGCTCCGCTTAAGTAGCCGCGTGAAACGCGTCGATGACGTCCGCGGGGATGCGGCCGCGCGTCGACACGTTGTGCCCGTTGCGGCGGGCCCACTCGCGGATCGCGGCGCTCTGCTCGCGGTCGATGGCCCCACGGCCACGTCCCGAGCCGGAGCGCCCGCGCCGACGACCGCCGACGCGGCGTCCCGCCGCTACCCATTGCTTCAAATCGTTGCGCAGTTTCGCGGCATTCTTGGACGAAAGATCAATCTCGTAGGTCACCCCGTCAAGCCCGAATTCAACCGTTTCGTCGGCCGCGCCCGCACCATCGAAATCATCGACCAAGGTGACGGTCACTTTTTTCGCCATTAGCTTACCCTCGCGTTTCGTCCTGAGCAGTTGCTGAGCAGTTTGGATTCACTCCCCAAGGCACCAATCTGCCATAAGAACGCAGGATACTCAATCCAGACGCAACGGGTAACTCAACCGGAGTGCGGCCGAACAATCGGGAACAAAACTGTCTCTCTTATCGACAGGCCGGTCAAAGACATCAGCAACCGATCGATACCCATTCCGGTTCCCGTGCATGGGGGCATCCCGTACTCGAGCGCGGCGAGAAAGTCTTCGTCGAGCACCATGGCCTCGTCGTCGCCGGCCGCCGCGGCGCGGGCCTGCGCCGCGAACCTCTCGCGCTGCACGACCGGGTCGTTGAGTTCGGAATACCCGGTGGCCAGTTCGACCCCGCGAAGGTAGAGGTCCCACTTCTCGGTGACGCCGGGAATGCTGCGGTGCTGGCGGGTCAAAGGCGTTGTCTCGACAGGGAAATCCTTGACGAATGTGGGAGCGTTCAGCGCGTTTCCCACGGCGTGCTCCCACAGTTCCTCGACGAGCTTGCCGTGTCCATAGCCGCGGTCCTCGGGGATCTGCACCCCGAGCCGATTCGCGATGGCCCACAGCCGGTCGACCGTCGTCTCGGGCGTGATCTCCTCGCCGAGCGCCGCCGACAGCGAGGGGTACATTTGTATAGACGCCCATTCTCCGTCTATGTCGTAGACGCTGCCGTCTGGCAACGGGAGTTGTCGGGTTCCGATCGCCTCGTCGGCCACCTCTTGAATAAGCTCACGCGTGACGATCGCTGAATCGTCATAGGTTCCGTAGGTCTGGTAGGTCTCCAACATCGAAAATTCTGGAGAATGCGTCGAATCGGCCCCTTCGTTTCGGAACACGCGATTTAGCTCGAAGACCCTGTCGAATCCGCCGACGATGCAGCGCTTGAGGAACAGTTCCGGCGCGATCCGCAGGTAGAGATCGATGTCGAGCGCATTGGAATGGGTGACGAACGGCCGGGCCGCGGCGCCACCGGCCAGCGTCTGCAACATAGGCGTTTCGACTTCGAGAAACCCGCGCCGTTCCATCGCGTTGCGTATCGCGCGGATGACGGCGATTCGCTGCCGGGCCACGGACCGGGCCTGGGGGCGGACGATGAGGTCGACGTAGCGCTGCCGCACCCGCGACTCTTCGTTCATCTCCTTGTGCGCGACGGGAAGCGGGCGCAGCGACTTGGCCGCCATCCGCCACGAGTCGGCCAGGACGGACAGCTCGCCGCGCCGCGAGCTGATCACGGTGCCGTGCACGTACACGATGTCACCGAGGTCGACGTCGGCCTTCCACGCGTCGAGCGCCTGTTGCCCCACCTTGTCGAGGCTGATCATCACCTGAAGGGTGGTGCCGTCGCCGTCCTGGAGTGTCCCAAAGCACAATTTGCCGGAGTTGCGCGCGAAGATGACGCGGCCCGCGACGCCGACGATGTCGTCGGTGGCCGTGTCGGTCGGCAGGTCGGGGTGGGCGGCGCGCACCTCGGCCAGGGTGTGGGTGCGCTCGATGGCGACCGGGTAGGGGTCGCACCCCTCCTCCAGCAGGCGAGCGCGCTTGTCCCGGCGGATCCGGAACTGCTCGGGGAGGTCGGGGTCGGCTTCGCTCACGACGTGCCAGCTTAATTGACCGGGCAGCGGGCCTGCGCCGACGGCATCGCGCGGTGTGCGCGGTTTCGATGCGACGGCGACGGCCGTCAGCGCGCCGTCTTCAGCCGACCGCGCTGGGCGTCCCGGTTGCGTTCGAAGACAAGCTGCAGACCGTGCAGCGTGAGGTGTTGGTCGTAGTGGCTGACGGTGTGCAGCTCGGGCAGCAGCAGGGGCGCGGTATGGCCGGTCGCCACGACCGCGACCTGGTCGCCCAGGGCGTCGGCGAAGCCGTCCACGTCCTCGCGGATGCGCTGGACCAAGCCGTCGACCAGCCCGGCGAACCCGAACACCGCACCGGCCTGCATGCATTCGACGGTGTTCTTGCCGACCACCGAACGGGGCCGGGTCAATTCGACGCGACGCAGCGCGGCTGAGCGGGCCGCGGCGGCATCGGAGGACACCTGCACGCCCGGCGCGATGGCGCCGCCCAGAAACTCGCCCTTGGCCGACACCACGTCCACGCAGATCGAGGATCCGAAATCGATGACGATGGCCGCGGTGCCGAACTTGTGAAACGCCGCCAGGCAGTTGACGATGCGGTCGGCGCCCACTTCTTTCGGGTTGTCGACCAGCAGGGGAATCCCGGTGCGCACGCCCGGCTCGATCAGCACGTGCGGCACCGACGGCCAGTACTGATCGAGCATCACCCGCACCTCGTGCAGCACCGACGGGACGGTCGACAGCGCGGCGGCGCCGGTGAGGCGCTCGGAATCGTCGCCGATGAGCCCGTCGATGGTCAGCGCCAGTTCGTCCGCGGTGGCCTCGGATTCGGTGCGGATCCGCCACTGCTGCACGACTTTTGCGTGCTCCTTGGATCCGGAGATCAGTCCGACGACGGTGTGTGTGTTGCGGACGTCGATGGCCAGCAGCACGGTTACCGCGCGCCGATCCGCGGGTCCAACAGCTCCGCCGCGTCAGCCGGCACGAACGCCGGGTCGTGCCCGAGGTCGATCGGCTTGTTGTCGGCGTCGACGAAGACGATCCGCGGGCGGTAGGCGCGCGCCTCCGCTTCCTCCATCGTCCCGTAGGCGATCAGGATCACCAGGTCGCCCGGGTGCACCAGATGCGCTGCGGCGCCGTTGATCCCGATCACCCCGGTGCCGCGTTCGCCGGTGATCGCGTAGGTGACCAGGCGGGCGCCGTTGTCGATGTCGACGATGGTCACCTGTTCGCCCTCGAGCAGGTCGGCGGCTTCCATCAAGTCGGCATCGATGGTCACCGAGCCGACGTAGTGCAGGTCGGCCTGCGTGACGGTGGCGCGATGGATCTTCGACTTCAGCATCGTCCGTAACATCAATTCCTCCAATGTGATTGGGCGAGTTCGTCCGGCCCGGTGGTGCCGGCGAGGTTTCCGATCTGGATTGACACGTTGTCGAGCAGCCTGGTGCTGCCGAGCCGGGCCGCGACCAGCAGCCGGCCGGATTCGTTGTCCCGCAGCGGTCCAAGGTCAGCGTCGCGCAGCTCGAGGTAATCGACCACCAGGCCGGGCGTGGCGTCGAGCACCGCGCGAGCCGCGTCCAGCGCGGCCTTTGCGCCGTGGGTGGCGGCGTGCGCCCCGGCCGTCAGCGCCGCCGAAAGCGCCACGGCCAATTCGCGCTGGGTGGCGTCCAGGTAGCGGTTGCGCGAAGACATCGCCAGACCGTCGTGTTCGCGCACCGTCGGGACGCCGACGACGGTCACGTCGACGTTCAGGTCGGCGACCATCTGGCGGATCATGACCAGCTGCTGATAATCCTTCTCGCCGAAGTAGACCCGGTCGGGGCGCACGATCTGCAGCAGTTTGCACACCACCGTGAGCACGCCGGCGAAGTGGGTGGGCCGCGGGCCGCCCTCGAGCTCGGCGGCCAGCGGGCCGGGCTGCACGGTGGTGCGCAGCCCGTTGGGATACATCGCCGAGGCGGTCGGCGTGAAGACGATCTCGACGCCCTCGCCGCGCAACAGCGCCAGGTCGTCGTCGAGGGTGCGGGGGTAGGCGTCGAGGTCTTCGCCGGCCCCGAACTGCAGCGGGTTGACGAAGATCGACACCACGACCACCGAGCCGGGCACCCGCTTGGCCGCGCGCACCAGGGCCAGGTGCCCGTCGTGCAGGGCGCCCATGGTGGGCACCAGCATCACCCGGCGACCGGTGTGGCGCAGCGCGCGGCTGACGTCGGTGACATCGCGCGGCGCCGGGTAGACGTTGAGTCGGCCGGGAGTGAAAGCCGGCTTGCGCGGGGCCGTCATCGCACCAGCACCTCGACGACGTCGTCCGGAGCGTGCGCGCGCTGGGCGGTCCGCAGGGCGTTGACGCGGTAGGCCTGGGCCAGGTCGGGATCGACGTCGCCCAGCGCGGCCAGGTGCTCGGCGACGGCGGCCGCGTCACCGCGGGCGACCGGACCGGTGAGCGCCGCCTGGCCGCGTAGCAGGGTGTTCTCCAGCGCGGCGCGGGCCAGCGGCCCGACGATCCGTTCGGCGAGGCCGCCGGGTTGGTCGTCGACGCTTTGTTGGCCGAGCAGTTCGCTGCCGCGCAGCGCGGCCCGCAGCGCCTCGAGCGCGTCGGCGACGACCGTCACGATGTGGTTGCCGACGTGCGCCAGCGCGGCGTGGTACAGGACGCGGGCGTCCTCCCGGACGCAGAACGGCTCCCCGCCCATCTCGAGGACCAGCGACTGCCCGATCGCGTACCCGACGTCGTCGGCCGCCGTGATCGCGAAACAGGTGTCGGGCAGGCGGCTGATGTCCTCGTCGGAGCCGGTGAACGTCATCGCCGGGTGGATCGCCAGCGGAACGCAGCCGTCGTGGGCAAGCGGGGAGAGGATGCCGACGCCGTTGGCGCCGGACGTGTGCGCCACGATGGTTCCCGGCCGCACGGCGTCGGTGGCCGCCAGGCCGGACACCAGGCCGGCGAGCTCGCTGTCGGGGACCGCCAGTAGCAGCAGTTCGGCGTTGGCGGCCACATCCGGCGGCGACACCACCGGCGTATCGGGCAACCGGCGCTGCGCGCGCTGACGCGACGCCCTCGACACACCGCTGCACGCCACCACGACGTGGTCGGCGCGCTCCAGCGCGACACCGAGCGCGCAGCCCACCCGGCCGGCGGAGATGATTCCCACCTTGAGCCGGGCGGGGCGCAATCCGTCGAACTGCCCCATCGCAGACGACCTCACAGCTTTCTTTGTTCGTTCCGGTCCACTGCTCGGGTACCGGACGGTCACTAAGACTTTAATCGATCCATCAGGCCGAGCCCAATGAAAGCCGGTGTGAGGAAGCTCCCAGCTCAGCCGTCACGTCGACGGCGCCGGCCGCCACCGGAGGGCTCGACCTGCAGCCGCGCCAAAAGTTCGGCCACCGACTGGCCACCGCTCGGCGGCCCGTCGGCCGAGCCATCCGGCCCCGGCTCCAGGGGATCCGCGCCGCGATGGCGCGGGACCGGCTCCGCGCGGGCTCGCCCGGGCCCCAGAAGCTGCGGTCGCCGGCGTCGCGGTACTCGGCCGAATGCCGAGCCCGCGCCCGGCGACCGGATTCGCCGTAGGCCGGCGGCTGCGGGTGCTCGAAGGGCGAGCCGTCCAGGGTTTCCCCGGCGCCGTAATGCCGCGCGCGACGCCCACCCGTCGGCTCACCAACCGGTGCGCCGGCCGACTGGGCGCCGGCCCAGTTGCCGCCCGGCGCGCCGGGGGGCGCCCACTGCCCCTCGGCGGCGGTCGGCTGCCAATCCTGCATCTGCGGCTGAGGTCCCGGCGGCTGTTGCCGGGGCTCGAATCGCGGCTCGGGCTCCGGCGGCGCCGTCATGTACGGGGGCTCCTGGGAAACCACGTACCGCGCGTCGGGCGGGACCTCGTACTGGCCGCGAACGCGCTCGCGCGGGGGCGGCGGCGGTTGGCGGGGCGGCAGCAGCGGCTCCTCGGGCACATCGATGATCGCGGCCTCGTCGGCGCGGCCGGCGCCGTGACCGGGCGGGTGGTCCCGCGTGACCGATGTCACCCGATCGCTGGACACCCAGTCCGGGTTGCTCTCGCCGTTGCGCTCCCAATCGCTGTAGGCGCGGGTTCGCGGCGCCTCGGTTTCGACCGTCTCCAGCGCCGGATGGTGCTGCAGGTCGGTGTCGAACAAGATCTCCAGGCTGGTTCGCAGAGCGCTCAGCTCGGCGCGCAGCGCGGCCAGGTCGTCTTCGGCCTGGGCGCGCAGCTCGGAGGCCAGCTCGCGACGCAGCTGGGACTCCACGGTCAGCTCGTACTCACGCCGGGCCGAGATTTCCCGATCCAGCTGCAGGTCGTAGACCAGCTTGAGATCGCGCACCCGGGACTGGTCCGCGTCGCTTTGACGGCGGTACAACACCGAAACGAAGGCGCCGGCGACTGCGGCCCACAGCGCCAGGATTACAGCGAGCTTGAGGAGTTCCACCCGATTGGTGAAAACCAGTGCGGAACTGGCCCCCATCGCGAGGACCAGCAACGCCGTCAAGAGCAGCCACCCCGGCCTGCGGCCGCCGCGCCGAACACGAGCGCCGCGGGACAGAACGGTCATGGCCTGAGAGTACCTGCGCGAGGTCACTCCGCGTGTCGCGCGGCACCGGCGATTCTCGCCGGGGTCATTGCGGGGCCTCGGCGCGCACTACGTTTCGGCGCCCTCGCCGTGGTCGGCCGGATCCTGCGGGGACTTGCAGCAATGCTGCAGCCACAGCGCGGCGACAACCAGGGCCAGCGCGCTGACGGCGGCCACCACGGTCCCGTTGGTGTCGTCGGCGGCGACGCGCAACCACGATCGCCGGGGGAAGAAGTACACCAAGACCCCGATCCACCAGCCCAACACCAGCGCGCCCACCCAGGCCGACGCCTTCGCCACCATCACGCTGCGCGCGACCGCCAGCGGGTGTAGCCAGCCGGGCCCGGTCCCGATTTCGCCGTCGTTGATCTTGACCCGCACGTAGCGCGCCCACAGCGCCTCGGCGATGGCCACGCCGAGCAGCGACAGGCCCGTCCACACCGTGATGGGTGGAAACCACCGGTACAGGGTGATCACCAGCAGGTAGCCCACCACCGCAGCGCCGACCACCGCGGCCGTCAGGTCACGCTTCCTGGTGGGGCCCATCAGCTATGGCGCCCCTTCAACTCCAGCGTCAGGCCGGAGGGCCGCACCGCGGCCCGGTCGGCCGGCTCGAGCTCGGCCAGCAGCTGCGCGACCCGACGCGGCCCTTCGGCGACCGTCAGCCGGGCGTCGGGCTCGATCGCCAGCCACGGCACCATCACGAACGCCCGCAGGTGGGCCAGCGGGTGCGGCAGCGTCAGGTTGGGTTCGCGGACGACCAACTCCGTGTCGCCGTAGCAGGCGATCAGGTCGACGTCGAGGGTGCGCGGGCCCCAGCGCTCGCCGCGCACCCGCCCCGCGGCCCGCTCGAACTCCTGCGCCCGGCGCAGCCAGCCCTGCCCGTCATACGCCGGGTCCTCCGCGATGAGCGCCGCGTTGAGGAACGGCGCCTGCTCCACTCGGCCCCAGGGGTCCGTCTCGTACACCGGGGACACCGCCACTACCGCCTCGCCCAACCCGTCGACCACCGACTGCAGCCGCGCCAACCGGTCGCCCAGGTTGGATCCGATCGACAGCACGACGCGGGTCATACCGCCCCGCCCGCCGGGATCACCGAACCGCGACCGCCGCGCCGCGACCGCCGAACGACCACGGCGACGTCGGCGAACTCGTGCGGGATGGGCGCCTGCGGCTTGTGCACCACCACCTCGACGGCGTGCACGCGTTGGTCGACCATCACCCGGTCGGCGATCTCCCCGCCGACCGCCTCAATCAGCTGGCGCGGCGGCCCCCCGACGACGTCGGCCGCCAGTTGGGCGAGCGCGCCGTAGTCGTAGGTGTCGGCCAGGTCGTCGGTGGCGGCGGCGTCGGCCAGGTCGATCCACACGGTGATATCGACGACGAACTCCTGCCCGCCGGCGCGCTCGTGCTCGAACACCCCGTGTCGGCCACGGGCCGTCAAGCCGCGCAACTCGATTCGATCAGCCATTTCGTTCCCAGGCCTCCACGACCTTGAGGGCATCGACGGTGGCGCGCACGTCGTGTACGCGCACGCCCCAGGCCCCGGAGAGGGCGGCCAGCGCGGAGATCACCGCGGTCGCCGTCTCGCGCCCGTCGGGCGGGCGCGGCGACCCGCCGGGTCCGGCCAACAACGTGCCCAGGAACCGTTTACGCGAGGCGCCCAGCAACACCGGCACCCCGGTGGCGACCAGCTGCGGCAGCGCGTGCAGCAGCGCCCAATTGTCTTGTCCCGTCTTGGCGAATCCCAGCCCGGGGTCGATCACCAGCTGGTCGGGATCCACGCCCGCCGCGACCGCGTCGTCGACGCTGGCGAGCAGCTCGGCGCGCACTTCGGCCACCACGTCGCGGTAGTGCGGCGCCTGGTGGGGGCGCTCCGAGGACACCGCTCGCCAGTGCATCAACACCCACGGCACGCCGGCCTCGGCCAGCAGCGGCGCCATCGAGGGATCGGCCCGCCCGCCCGACACGTCGTTGACGATTCGCGCGCCACTCTGCAGCGCCGCCCGCGCAACGTCGGCGTGCATGGTGTCGATGCTCACGGTAATGCCCTGCGCGGCAAGTTCTTTGACGACGGGCACCACCCGGGACGTCTCGAGGCGCGCGTCGACGCGGACGGCGCCGGGTCGGGTCGACTCCCCGCCCACGTCGACGATCCCGGCCCCCTCGGCGGCCATCGCCAGACCGTGGGCGACGGCATCGTCGGTATCGAGGTAGCGCCCACCGTCGGAGAAGGAGTCGTCAGTGACGTTCAGGACCCCCATCACCTGCACGGGCGCCCGCCTCACTTGCGCAGGATGAGGTCGAGCGCTTCGGCTCGGGAGGCGGGGCTGGTCTTGAACATGCCACGCACCGCCGAGGTCGTGGTGACGGCGCCGGGCTTGCGGACACCGCGCATCGCCATGCACAGGTGTTCGGCCTCGACCACGACGATCACCCCGCGCGGATCCAGTTTGCTCACCAGGGCATCGGCGATCTGGCTGGTGAGCCGCTCCTGCACCTGGGGCCGCTTGGCGTAGAGGTCGACCAGACGGGCGATCTTCGACAGGCCGGTCACCCTGCCGTCCTTGCCGGGGATGTACCCGACGTGGGCCACCCCGTGGAACGACACCAGGTGATGCTCACAGGTGGAGTACATCGGGATTTCCTTGACGATCACCATCTCGTCGTGGTCCTCGTCGAACATCGTGTTCAAGACGCTGTCGGGATCGGTGTAGAGCCCAGCGAACATCTCGCGGTAGGCACGCGCGACGCGGGCCGGGGTGTCCTGCAAGCCGTTTCGATCCGGGTCTTCGCCGATCGCGTAGAGCAGCTCGCGGATGGCCGCCTCGGCGCGTTGCCGATCGAACGCCCGTATGCGTGGAGTCGTGTGGCGGTCGTCCGGGCCCAAATCCGGCTCCAAATCTGGGAGAGCCATCGGATCCTCCGTTCGTCAGCCGTGGGCCGGCGGGTTGGACCGGCTCACGTCGTCGCCCCGGCTGTCGGGAGCCTTTCCGGCATCCGGATTCGGTTGAGCGGGCGGCGGATAGGGGGGATAGGGCGGGTAATGCTGGTGGGTAGGGTGCCCCTGGCNCGGCGCGTTGCCGATCGAACGCCCGTATGCGTGGAGTCGTGTGGCGGTCGTCCGGGCCCAAATCCGGCTCCAAATCTGGGAGAGCCATCGGATCCTCCGTTCGTCAGCCGTGGGCCGGCGGGTTGGACCGGCTCACGTCGTCGCCCCGGCTGTCGGGAGCCTTTCCGGCATCCGGATTCGGTTGAGCGGGCGGCGGATAGGGGGGATAGGGCGGGTAATGCTGGTGGGTAGGGTGCCCCTGGCCCTGGGGGCCCTGCTGGCCCGGGTAACCCGGGGCGGGCTGCGGCCAATAGGGCTGCGGCGCCGGTGGTGTGGGGCTCGCGGCCGGCGGGTACCAATGATTCGGCTGCTGCTGGTGCTGCGGCGGCCATCCCGGCGCATACCAGCCCGCCGGGGCGCCGTAGTCGGGTTGGGTCGAGCCGTGCGGAACGGGCTGGCGATTGCCGGCCCCTTGGCCACCGTGAGACCCATTGCCGCCGTTGGCGTTTCGGGCCGCCTCGGCCTGCGCGGCCTCGCTGGCGCGGGCGATGGCCGCCTTGAAGGCCGGCTCCTGTACCGGGGGCGGCCACGGCTCGCCCCGCTCCATGGCCAGCTCGCCGGGCGTCTTGATCGGCGGCTTGTCCGACGGGATCCGGCCGCCGAAGTCGTCGAACATGGTGAGCCTGGGCCGCTTTTCGACGCCGGAGAAGATGCCCTCCAGCTCGGGCCGGTGCAGGGTCTCCTTCTCCAGCAGCTCGCCGGCGAGCGTGTCGAGCACGTCACGGTATTCGGTGAGGATCTCCCAGGCCTCGGTGTGCGCGGCCTCGATGAGCTTGCGGACCTCGTCGTCAATGTCCCGCGCGACCTCGTGGGAGTAGTCCGCCTGCGTTCCCATGGTCCGGCCCAGGAAGGGGTCACCATGTTCGGTGCCGTACTTCACGGCGCCCAACTTGGAGCTCATGCCGAATTCGGTGACCATCGCGCGCGCGATCTTGGTCGCCTGTTCGATGTCGGACACCGCGCCGGTGGTCGGCTCCCGGAACACCAGCTCCTCGGCGGCGCGCCCGCCCATCGCGAACACCAGCTGGGCGATCATCTCCGACCGCGTCCGCAGCCCCTTGTCCTCCTCCGGCACCGCGACCGCGTGCCCGCCGGTGCGCCCGCGGGCCAGGATCGTCACCTTGTAGATCGGCTCGATGTCCGGCATCGCCCACGCGGCCAGCGTGTGGCCGCCCTCGTGGTAGGCGGTGATCTTCTTTTCCTGCTCGCTGATGATGCGGCCCTTGCGACGCGGCCCGCCGATGACCCGGTCGACCGCCTCCTCGAGCGCGGCGCCGGTGATGACGGTGCCGTTCTCCCGGGCGGTCAGCAGCGCCGCCTCGTTGATGACGTTGGCCAGGTCGGCGCCGGTCATGCCGACCGTGCGCTTGGCCAGCCCGTCGAGGTCGGCGTCGGGACCGATCGGCTTGCCCTTGGAGTGCACGCGCAGCACCGCGCGGCGGCCCGCCATGTCCGGGTTGCTCACCGGGATCTGCCGGTCGAAGCGGCCGGGCCGCAGCAGCGCGGGGTCCAGGATGTCGGGACGGTTGGTGGCCGCGATCAGGATGACGCCGGTGCGATCGCCGAAGCCGTCCATCTCGACCAGCAACTGGTTCAGCGTCTGCTCGCGTTCGTCGTGGCCGCCGCCCAGGCCGGCGCCGCGCTGGCGGCCGACGGCGTCGATCTCGTCGACGAAGATGATGCACGGGTTGTTCTGCTTGGCCTGCTCGAAGAGGTCGCGCACCCGCGAGGCGCCCACACCGACGAACATCTCCACGAAGTCGGAGCCCGAGATCGTGAAGAACGGCACCCCGGCCTCGCCCGCCACGGCGCGGGCCAGCAGCGTCTTGCCCGTTCCGGGGGGCCCGTAAAGAAGCACGCCCTTGGGGATCTTGGCGCCCAGCGCCTGGTACCTGCTGGGGTTCTGCAGGAAGTCCTTGATCTCGTAAAGCTCCTCGACCGCCTCGTCGACGCCCGCGACGTCGGCGAACGTGGTCTTGGGCATGTCCTTGTTCAGCAACTTCGCGCGCGACTTGCCGAACCCGAAGCCCATCCGCGCGCCACCCTGCATGCGGGAGAACATCACGAACAGGCCCACCAGCAACAGCAGCGGCAGCACGTAGACCAGCAGCTCGCCCAGGATGCTGCCCTCGTTCACGACGGTGCTGACCTTGGCGTTCTTGGAGTTCAGCGAGTTGAACAGGTCTACGGCGTATCCGCTGGGGTACTTGGTGATGACCTTGTCGGAATTGTCGGTGTCCTTATTGCCCTTTTTCAGCGTCAACCGCAATTGCTGCTCGCGATCGTCGATCTGCGCGCTCTTGACGTTGTCGCCGTTGATCTGGGCCATCGCCACCGAGGTGTCGACGGGCTTGTAACCGCGGGTGTCGTCGCTAAAGTAAAAAAACGACCAACCCAGCAGCACCACAACGGCGATCGCCGTGAGCGTGCGAATCACGTTTTTCCGGTTCATCAATCATCGGCCTCGTCGGCCAGGTCCTTCCGCGAAACACGAAGCTGGAAAAGTCCAGGCTACCGCTAGTGTCGATCGCCAGCCCCGGCAGAGCCGGGGCGCAGCGGGTCGGCACCATTCACCCGGTGTCGATCGCCAGCCCCGGCAGAGCCGGGGCGCAGCATCTGCCCGTACAACGACCGGCAGTTCCCGATCTGGTTCCCGACGTGGCAAACCACACATCGTCGCGCCGCCGCTCCAGGCGGCTCACTCGTAATAGCGCGCTTCGACCACATTGCCGTCGGGGTCGGCGAAGTAAAAGCCCTGCGGCGCGAACCCGCGTGCCCCATAGCTGTGGTGCAGTCGCGCGCTGGTGTCCACGCCTTGTTCCTGCAGCCGCCGATCCAACGCCTCGTATTCGGACCTCGACATCGCCAGGCACACGTGGTTCACCGGATGGCCGGCGCTGCCCACGACCTTCGTGAACGACTCGGTGCCCGAGACGTTCGTCATCGGCAGGAGATTGATGATGGAGTCTTCACACACGCGCACGCTGGGGAACGGCGCTTCCCCCGCCGCGAACTCGGCGAACCGCACCGGCGCGAGGCCGACCACCCTCGAGTAGAAGTCCATCGACGCTTGCGGATCCTTGATCCATAAGACGATGTGGTCGAGCCGCTTCATGCAAAGTCCACCTTTCAGCTACCGCCGACGCATCAGTCGCGATGTCTACCAGGCCGTCGGACTCGGCAAGGCAGGAAGGCAATTTCCAATCCAGGCATACCCTTCTCAGCCCGGGGTCCTTGTGCTTTGGTGAGACGGTGCTTTCGTCAACCGAACGGTTAGTGGACACCAACGGTGTGCGACTCCGGGTGACCGAGGCGGGAGATCGCGGCGCGCCCGTCGTGATCCTGGCCCACGGCTTTCCCGAGTTGGCCTATTCATGGCGGCATCAGATACCGGCGCTCGCCGACGCCGGCTATCACGTGCTGGCGCCCGACCAACGCGGGTACGGCGGCTCATCGTGTCCCGACGCCATTGAGGCTTACGACATTCACCAGCTGACCGCCGACCTGGTCGGGCTGCTCGACGACGTCGGGGCCGAGCGCGCCGTTTGGATCGGGCACGACTGGGGCGCCGCCGTCGTGTGGAACGCGCCGCTGCTGCATCCCGACCGCGTGGCGGCGGTGGCCGCGTTGAGCGTCCCGCCCCTGCCGCGCCCGCACGTGGCGCCGACGAAGGCGTGGCGCAAAATATTCGGCGAAAACTTCTTTTACATCCTGTATTTCCAGGAACCGGGCGTCGCCGACGCCGAACTCAACGGTGATCCCGCCCGGGTGATCCGCCGGATGATGGGCGGCTTACACACGTCCGGGGGCAGTGATGCGCTGGTGCGGATGGCCACCCCGGGCCCCGAGGGCTTCATCGACCGGCTCCCCGAACCCGGCGGGCTGCCGGACTGGATCAGCCAGGACGAACTCGACCACTACATCGGCGAATTCTCCCGCACCGGCTTCACCGGCGGCCTGAACTGGTACCGCAACTTCGACCGGAACTGGGAGATCACGCCGGAGCTCGCGGACGCCAAAATCCCTGTGCCGTGTTTGTTTATCGGCGGGACCGGCGATCCGGTGTTGTCCTTCACCAGCGCCGACCGCGCGTCGGAGGTGATCTCCGGGCCATACCGCCAGTTGATGATCGAAGGCGCCGGACACTGGCTGCAGCAGGAGCGGCCCGAGGAAGTCAACGCCGCCCTCTTGGAATTCCTCAACGGATTGGAGCTGCGATGAGCGCGCCGCTGCGTTTCGGAGTCTTTATCACCCCATTCCATCCGACCGGCCAATCCCCCACGGTCGCTTTGGAATACGACATGGAGCGCGTGGTCGCGCTGGACCGCCTCGGGTTCGACGAAGCCTGGTTCGGCGAGCACCACTCGGGTGGCTACGAGTTGATCGCCTGCCCGGAAGTGTTCATCGCGGCCGCCGCGGAACGGACGAAGCACATCCGACTGGGCACCGGAGTGGTGTCGCTGCCGTACCACCATCCGCTGATGGTGGCCGATCGCTGGGTGCTGCTCGACCACCTGACCCGCGGCCGGGTCATGTTCGGCACCGGCCCCGGCGCGCTGCCGTCGGACGCGTACATGATGGGCATCGACCCGGTCGATCAGCGTCACATGATGCAGGAGTCCCTCGAGGCGATCCTTGCGCTGTTCCGCGCCGACCCGGCGGAGCGAATCGACCGCCACTCCGACTGGTTCACGCTGCGTGACGCCCAGTTGCACATCCGCCCCTACACCTGGCCCTACCCCGAGATCTCCACGGCCGCAATGATTTCGCCGTCCGGTCCGCGGCTGGCCGGTGCGCTGGGCACGTCGCTGCTGTCGCTGTCGATGTCGGTGCCGGGCGGCTACGCCGCGCTGGAGAACACCTGGGAGGTGGTGCGCGAGCAGGCCGCCAAGGTCGGCCGCGACGAGCCGGACCGCGCCTCCTGGCGCGTTCTGAGCATCATGCACATCGCCGACAGCCGCGAGCAGGCCATCGAGGATTGCACGTACGGGCTGCAGGATTTCGCGGACTACTTCGGCGCGGCGGGCTTCGTGCCGCTGTCCAACGCGGTCGACGGTGAGGCGCAGACGCCGCACGAGTTCGTCGCCGACTATGCGGCCAAAGGCAATTGCTGCATCGGCACGCCCGACGACGCGATCGCCCACATCGAGGACCTGCTGGAGAGGTCGGGTGGTTTCGGAACGCTGTTGATGCTCGGCCACGACTGGGCCTCACCCGAGGCGACCTACCACTGCTATGACCTGATGGCCCGCAAGGTGATTCCCTATTTCAAGGGACAGCTCGAGGCGTCGCGCTCCTCCCATGACTGGGCCAGGGGCAGACGCGACCAATTGATCGGACGCGCCGGCGAGGCCGTCGTGAAGGCCATCACCGAGCATGTCGAGGAGCAGAAGGGCGTGGGAAACTGATGCGCGCTGCGGTTTTACGCGACGGCCGGATGGTGTATCGCGACGACGTCCCCGAGCCCGTGCCCGGGCCGGGCCAGGTGCTGGTCGGTGTCAAAGCGTGCGGAATCTGCGGCTCGGACCTGCATTTCGCCGCCCATGGCGACGAGGTGGTGGAGATGACCGCCCAGGTGTCCGCCGGCGCCGGGGGCATGGCCGTCGACCTGAACAGCGACGTGTTCATGGGGCACGAGTTCAGCGCCGAAGTGCTCGAGGCCGGGCCCGACACGGATACGCATCCGCCCGGCACCCCGGTGACCTCGCTTCCCCTGCTGCTCTCCGCCGGGGGCGTCGAGCCGATTGTCTATAGCAACAGCACCATTGGGGGCTACGCCGAGCGGATGCTGCTGTCGGCCCCGCTGCTGATGCCCATCCCCAACGGCTTGGACCTCAAGCATGCGGCGTTGACCGAACCCATGGCGGTGGGATTGCACGCCGTGAACAAGTCGAACATTCAGCCGGGCGAGACTGCCCTGGTGCTCGGCTGCGGGCCGATCGGCATCGCGATCGTCGCGTCCCTTCGGGCTCGAGGGGTGGAAAACATCGTGGCAGCGGACTTCTCGCCGAAGCGTCGTGAGCTGGCCACGGCGATGGGCGCACACCAGACGGTGGATGCGGCCCAGGGCTCACCGTTCGACACCGTCAAACCCGCCGTCGTGTTCGAGGCGGTAGGGGTCCCCGGAATCATCGACGACGTGCTGCGGCGGGCGCGGCCGGGCACACGCCTGGTGGTCGCGGGCGTCTGCATGCAGCCCGACACCGTGCACCCCTTCTTCGCGATCGCGAAGGAAATCAACGTGCAATTCGTGCTCGCCTACAACCCAGAGGAGTTCGGTGACTCGCTGCGCGCGCTGGCCGAGGGCGAGATTGACGTCACGCCGCTGATCACCGGAGAGGTCGGACTGGAAGGGGTCGGCCAGGCCTTCGACGACCTCGCCGACCCAGAGCGACACTGCAAGATTCTGGTAACGCCCTAAGCAAAGTCCGTCACCGGCGGCTAGGCCGGCGTCGAGCAGGCCGGCGGCCGGGCCGGCGCGTCGCCCTCGGTCGCCCGGTGTCCGTCAGACGGTCGGGCTATTGCCAGTCTCGCGGCATGTCGCCCGCGTGGTTGGGGCAGACGTCACGCGTGGCAGCCCGCAGGGTGTGGGCCGCGTCCAGCGGTGGCATCTCCTTGGAAAGCACCGAGAACGCGTACTCGCTGGGATACGACGAATAGCCCAGGTGTATCGCACTGGCGTGATCGTCCATCAGTGCACACGCTTGCTGCTCGTAGTTGGGGTCGGCGTGGGCGATGCCGGAGCCACACCAGACGGCCACGCCGACCGTCGCCGTGGTCGCTACGAGCCTGATGGAGTGCCGGCCGGTGGCCTTGATTCGCTTCGCGCGTGCAGCGACGGGAGAATACTGGCGTGTGTGTAATTGCTTGGGGGACATAAGAAGCTGTACCCAGGCGCGCGCGGATTAAACCGCCAATCCGTCGAGACTAATCTTCTTGAACGTTAATTTATCCCGCCGCCGCAGCGTCGCAGTTCCCAAATTCCTTGTGCGCCAAGCCGTTGCGGCGACGGATCTCCTGTACACGAGCACCTCGGGTCGTCCGATCACGACCGACATGGATTCTTCTCAAAAGCGCTTCCGATGAATGGTTGTCGGCGACAGCGGGCGTCGCCGGAGCAGATCAGAGGTTAGGCCGGAGCGATCCGGGCACCACGACCCTTCGCCGCGCGTATTCATTGGCGAGTCGAAAACTGTTCATTTAGCCGGGCCATACGCTGCAACTTGGGTGGATGAACTCAAAGATGTTGTGAATCAATATGATTAGAGTTCGACATGAACTTTGGTGCGATCGTCGCAATGTCGACTAGGCTTTGCCGTCCGAGCCGCCTTCGCCCGAACCGCTGATCCGGCGGGGGCACTGGCGCTAGTGTCCACACATGCCGATCGCATCGAACGCCCCGGGGTTGGCCCGCAAATGGATTACCTCGACCGCCGCCGCCTTGACCGTCGCCGCGCTGCCGTCGTGCGACAAGCACAACGCGACGCCACCGGGCGCGAACCCCCGCCAGGTGACCGTCGTCGGCTCGGGGCAGGTCCAAGGCGTCCCCGACACCCTGACCGCCGACGCCGGCATCGAGTTCACCGCACCCGACGTCACCACCGCGATGAACCAGACGAACGATCGCCAGCAAGCGGTGATCAACGCTCTGGTCGGGGCGGGACTGGACCGCAAAGACATCAGCACCACGACGGTCACCCTGTAACCGCAGTACGGCAACGGCGCCACCACGATCACCGGCTACCGCGCCACCAACGCGATACAGGTGAAGATCCATCCGACCGATGCCGCGTCCCGAATGCTGGCTCTCGTCGTCGGCACCGGCGGCGACGCCACCCGGATCAGCTCGGTCAGGTACTCCATCGCCGACGACTCGCAGCTGGTCAGGGATGCCCGCGCGCGGGCCTTCAACGACGCCAAGGCCCGTGCCGATCAGTACGCGCAGTTATCCGGCCTGCGCCTGGGCAGGGTGCTCTCGATTTCGGAAACCTCCGGGAACGCGCCGACGCCCGGCGGCCCGCCGGCGCCGCCCCGCAGCGTGGCCGCGGTCCCGCTGGAGCCGGGGCAGCAGACGGTGAGCTTCTCGGTGACCGCCGTGTGGGAGCTGGATTAGCCCCTACTCCTCGTAGACCCGCGGATCCAGAGTCCCGATGTAGGACAGGTCGCGGTAGCGCTCGTCGTAGTCCAGGCCGTAGCCCACGACGAAGTCGTTCGGAATGTCGAAGCCCACGTAAGCGATCTCGACCTTGGCGCGCACCGCGTCGGGCTTGCGAAGCAACGTGCAGACCCGCAGCGAGCGCGGACGCCGGCTCTTGAGGTTGCGCAGCAACCAGGACAAGGTCAATCCCGAGTCGACGACGTCCTCGACGATGAGCACATCGCGGTCGTTGATGTCGCGGTCCAGATCCTTGAGGATCCGCACCACGCCGGACGATGACGTCGAGGACCCGTAGGAGCTGACGGCCATGAATTCGAACTGGGTCGGCACCGGAATCGCACGGGCCAGGTCGGTGACGAAGATCACCGCCCCCTTGAGCACGGTGATCAGCAGCAAATCCTGACCCGTCTCGGCGGCTGGCCCGCGGTAGTGGTTGCCGATTTCCTCGCCGAGTTCGGCGATGCGGGCCTGAATTTGCTCGGCGGTGAGCAGCACCGACTTGATATCCCCGGGATACAGCTCCGCGGGCTGCGCCGGGGTGATCGGCGGCGACGTCTGGGCCACGACCACAGAGTGCCACGCCAGCGGCCGAATAACCAACGGCAGGCCCGACTTACACAGGCTCGCGCCACAGGGTGAGCACGCCGTCGCGCCGCCCCGCGATCAAACGCTCGCCCCGCAGCGCCGAACCCACCGCCACCCCGCCTTGTCCGCGCCAGTCGGTGATCAGCGCGTCCACGCCGCGGATCTGTTTGTCGGTCAACCCGGTTGCGCCCCCGGCCAGCAGCCAGCCGCGGATCACCCGCCGGCGCACGGGGCCGGACAATTTACCGAGGGCCCCGGGCTGCAGCCCCGGGCCCGCCCGCACCCCGGGCAGCGCCTGCGCCGCGAGCGCGTCGATCAGCTCGGTGTCCTCACGCAACGCGGTCGCGGTGCGCGCCAACGCCTCGGCCACGCCGCCACCGAGCACGTCCTCCAGCAGGGGCAGCACCTCCAGGCGCAGGCGGGTCCGGGTGAAGCGGCGGTCGCTGTTGTGCGGGTCCTGCCAGATCGCCAGACCCAGTTCCGCGCACGCGGCGTGCGTCGCCGAGCGCCGCACTCCCAACAGCGGCCGACACCACGGCGGGTCGTGCGGGCGCATCCCGGCGATCGAGCGCACCCCCGAGCCGCGGCCCAGCCCCAGCAGCACCGTCTCCGCCTGATCGTCGAGCGTGTGGGCCAACAGCACCGGGCCGGCGGAGGACTCGCGCAAGGCGGCGTAGCGGGCGGAGCGCGCCGCCGCCTCCGGGCCGCCGTGCTTGCCCACCTGGACGCAAAGCACTTGCGCGTCAATGCATCCCAGGGCGATGGCCTGCCGGCGCGCGGTCTCGGCGACGGCGGCCGAACCGTCCTGCAGGCCGTGATCGACGATCAGCGCGGTGGTGGGCCGAAGCGGCGCCGCGACGGCGGTGAGCGCCAGGGAATCCGGGCCGCCGGACAGCGCAACGCACCACGGCTCCTCGGTGGCGAGATAAGTGTGGGCGAACGCCTCGACAGCCGTGCGCAGCTGCCCTACAGCACCCTGTCGATCCATCGCTGGGGGTTTTCGATTTCGGAGGGCAGCGGCAGCGTATCGGGGCCCGACCAGACGGTGTTGAACCGCTGCATTCCCACCCTGCCAACCACGTGGTCCACGAACGCCTTGCCGCGCGTGTATTGGCTGAGCTTGGCGTCGAGCCCGAGCAGCGCGCGCAGCACGCGCTGCAGCGGGGGTTGCTTGCGGTGGCGACGCTCGTCGAATCGGCGGCGAATGATGGCCACCGACGGCACGACGACCGGCCCGACGGCGTCCATCACGTGGTCGGCGTGGCCTTCGAGCAGGGTCCCGAGCACCAGCAGCTGATCCAGGGCCTCGCGCTGCGGCTCGGACTGCACGGCGCGCACGAGCCCGATGATCCCGGACGCGCCGCCGTCGGATTCGGCGGCGCCGCGGTTGCGCACGAACTCGGCGAGACGGGCCGCCACCTGGCCGACGTCCTCCCCCACGTCCTGCGTCAGCAGCCCCAACGCCTCGGACATGTAATCGGATAGCCACGGGTTGGCGGTGAACTGGACCCGGTGGGTCACCTCGTGCAGGCACACCCACAACCGGAAATCGGAGGGCTCGACCCGAAGCTGGCGCTCGACCGCGATGACGTTCGGATACACCAGCAGCAGGCTTCCGTCTTTTGTGGCCTCTTGGCTCCTGGCGAACGGGTCGTACTGGCCGAGGATCCCCGATGACACGAACGCCAGCACGGCGCCCGTCTGCGCACCGGTGATGCGGCCCGTCAGGAAACCCCGCGGCGTCTCGCTGCCGTTGGTCATCACCCGCATCGACTCGGCCGCGGCACCGATCCACTGCGAGCGGTCAACGATTCGGGCGGGCGGCACCGCACCGTCGGTGACCAGGCCCGTGACCTCGCGCACCGGCGGTTCGGCTTTGGCCGCCGCGCTCGTCAGCTCCTCGATCGCCTGTCGGCGGGTGTAGTCGCTGGAGGCCGGGCCCGGGCGGGCCAGCCGCTGGCCGACCGTCGCAGCGAATCGCCAGTCGACGGCAGTGCCGAGGGTCAGGCTCGACGAGGGCGTCATGCGCACCCACAGAACCAGAGCTTGGTGGCCAGCGCATCCATCGCGTTGCGGCCGTTCGGGCCCGCGTCGTTGGACAGGAACGCGAACGTGAGCACCCGCCCGCTGCGATCGGTGAGCACCCCGACCAACGAGTTGACGGCGGTCAACGAGCCGGTCTTGGCGCGCAGCCAGCCGGCGGGACCTCGATCGGTGGCCGCGTCGAGGAACCGGTCGCCCAGCGTCCCGCTGCCGCCGGCGATCGGGAGCAGGTCCAGCAACGCCCGCAGCGCCGGCTGGTCGGGCCCGGCCGCCGCCTGCACCACACCGTCCAGCGTCTTGGCGGTCAGCCGGTCATCGACGGACAGCCCGCTGGAATCCACCAGCCGGGCACCGGCCGTGTCGACGTGGGCGGCGCTCAACCGGTTGGTCACCGCGTCGACCGCCCCGGCGAAGCTCTGTGGCCGGTTGATCGCGGCCGCCACCTCCCGGGCGATGCACTCGGCCAGGACGTTGTCGGAGTGGTCCATCATCTCGGACAGCCGCTGGATCAACGGCGCCGACTGGACCACGGCCAGCTGGCGCGCGCCCGACGGCGCCGCGCCGATCGTCACCGCGCCCGGATCCAGCCCGAGGCCCTTGGCCAGCTCCCGGCCGGCGTCCAGCGCGGGCGTCTTGGACCGCCGCGAGTTGACCGTGGTCGGCTGGATGCGGCCCGCGTCGATCATCACCGACTCGATCGGCGCGATGTCGCCGTTGTCGACGTCGGCCGGGTCCCACCCCTGGGCCATCGTCGGTCCGCTGAACGCGGAGGTGTCCACCTGCACCGCGGTCGGGGTCACGCCGCTGCGCTTGACCTGCTCGACCAGGTCGCTGATGCGCGCCGAACCCCGGTACCAGGTGTCCACACCGGGCGGCGCCGCCGAGAGCGCCGGATCCCCGGCGCCGACCAGCACGACAGGGCCCTGGGCATTGGGGCTGCCGGCGACCACCCGGGTGCTGATCCGGGCCTGCCGATCCAGCGTCAGCAACGCCGCGGCAGCGGTCAGGACCTTATTGGTCGACGCCGGCACCAGCGGCAGGTCGGGGGCCACCTGCCAGAGCTCTTTCCCGGTGAGGGCGTCGGTGATCCGGCCACCCAGCTTGCCCAGGTTGGGATCGGCCGCCGGGGCGGCGAGCGCGGCGGCCACACCGCCGGCGCTGGGCGTCTCGGCGCTGTCGGGCACCGCGACCATCCCCGGCTTGACCGTGGGCGGGCGCGGAGGCGGCACCGGGACGTGCGCGGCGCCGGCGCCGTGCCCGCCCGTGGTGAAAAACGTCGCCGCCGCCACCACCGCGGCGACGAACGCCAGCACGGCCAGCCCGATGAACACTTGGGTGGATTTCCGCCAGCGAGTAGGACCCATCACTCTCCTGACTGTTTGAACCCATTCTGCCGAATCGGCCGAATGGCGCTCGACTAGGGTGATGCCCGGCGTACTGACCTACCAAGACCCACCCCCTCGTGAAGGAGCCGGCGCGGTGCAATTCGACGTGACCATCGAGATTCCGAAAGGCCAACGCAACAAGTACGAGGTCGATCACGAGACGGGCCGGGTGCGTCTGGACCGCTACCTCTACACCTCGATGGCTTATCCCACGGATTACGGCTTCATCGAGGACACCCTGGGTGAGGACGGCGACCCGCTGGACGCGCTGGTGCTCCTGCCGCAGTCGGTGTTTCCCGGCGTGATCGTGGAGGCGCGCCCGGTGGGCATGTTCCGAATGGTCGACGAGGCGGGCGGCGACGACAAGGTGCTGTGCGTTCCGGCCGGCGACCATCGCTGGGACCACATCCAAGACATCGGCGACGTGCCGGAATTCGAGCTGGACGTCATCAAGCACTTCTTCTCGCAATACAAGGCGCTGGAGCCGGGCAAGTTCGTCAAGGCGGCCGACTGGGTCGACCGCGCCGAAGCCGAAGCGGAGGTGCAGCGTTCGGTGGAGCGGTTCAAGGCCCACGGGCACTGACGCGCTCTCGCGTTCGGCGTAACCGCGCGCCGCGGCGCGGTGGCATCCTGGCGATGTGACCCCGCTGCTGCATTTCGCCGGCAACTTCTGGTGGCTGATCTTCCCGCTGGGCGGCTCGATCGGCGCGGGCATCAGGGCGGTCGCGGCGGCCAACGAACGCCGGGCCGAACGGCGCCTCGAGCGCTACCGGCTCAAGCAGCAAGCCAAGATCGCGGCGGCCGAGGCGGCCGGGCGCGAGCGCGACGACCAGGAAGGATCACGACGGGAGCTCGCCAAACTCGTTGCAGCGCATGACCGTACCGACGCGCGCTGGTTCGAGTACGAACTCGACATCGCCAAATTGCTGGACTTCCCGATGATGACCGACATGCGCGATCCGCTGACCATCGCTTTTCACAAGGCGAAGCGGCGCGCCGACCTGCTGCGCCCGGAGCGCGCCGAGGACCTCGCCGGCGACCGGACCGCCCAGCGGGAATATCGCGACGCCGTCCACGACTACATCAGCGCGTTCGAGATCGCCGAGGCCGAGGCGATCCGCCGGCGCCGCAGCGACTTCTCGCGGGACGACCAACAACGATTGGTGCGCGCGCAGAACCTGCTGCGCCTGGCGCAAGACGAGGCGGCGACCCGCGACGAGCGACAGAACGCCTATCTGCGGGCGCGCACGGAACTCGACGGGCTCATCGTGCTGCCGGCGCCGGCCCGCGCCGCCATCGAACGGCGCATCGCCGGCCAGATCGAGGCCTAGCCCGAACTAGCCCGCGTTCGCCGCGGCATTGCGCCGATTGCGCAGCACACTCCAGCCCAGCGCCGCCGCGATGAAGACCACGCCCACCGAAGCGGTGACCGGCTCTGGCACCGCAAAACGCGGCTCGATGGAGAACAACATGATCGCGGCCAGCACCCCGATCGCCCAGTGCGCGCCGTGTTCCAGGTACACGTAGCGGTCCAGGGTGTCCTGTTGGACGAGATAAATGGTGATCGACCGGACGAACATCGAGCCCACCAACCCCAGGCCCAGCGCGATGAGGATCGGGTCCGAGGTGATCGCGAAGGCGCCGGTGACCCCGTCGAACGAGAAGGCGGCGTCGAGCATCTCGAGATAGAGGAACAGCGTCAGCCCGGCCTTGCCGACCGCCGCGCCAGCGGTCGTGCCGGCCGTCACAGCCTCGACGTCGGAGGGCCGAAACGCCCGGCTCACACCGTTGACGACGAGGTAGGCGATCAGGCCCAGCAGCCCGGCGATCAAGACGGTCGCGCGTTCGTCGCTGGAGTGCGTCAGCCGCGTCCCGGCGAGGACCAGCGCGACCCCGGCCACCACCACCGACACCTGGCCCAGGCGCCCGATGCGCGCGAACGGGATCTCAATCCACTTGAGCCACTTGATATCCCGATCGTGGAAGACGAAATCCAAAAACAGCATCAACAGAAAGATTCCGCCGAACGCCGCGATTTGGGGGTGGGCGGCGAGGATCAGCTTTTCGTAGCTCGGTGACCCGTCGGGGAATTCCTGCGCACCGTGCGGCGGCGGGTTGAGCGCCAACTCGAACGCGCGCACCGGTGCCAGGCCCGCGGTCGCCCACACGATCAGCAGCGGGAACACCAACCGCATGCCGAACACGGCGATCAAGATCCCGATAGTCAGGAACATCTGCCGCCAGAACGGGCTCATTCGCTTGAGGATCGCCGCGTTGATGATCGCGTTGTCGAACGACAGCGACACCTCGAGAACGGCCAGCACCAGCAGCACAAACAGGGCATTCGCGCCGCCGTGGGCGTACCCGGCCGCGAGCGCCGCCACGGTGACTAACAGCGAGATCCCGAAGATGCGGAACGCGGCCATGGATCCTTCCCCGACAGCCGCCCACGATAGCGAACCGCCTCGCCGGCGCGGTCCATCGGTGCTCGGCACTTACTATTTTCAAATTGTGGGGATACAGGCGCTGCCCCGGTGACCGAAGTCGGGGCCTCGAGGGGGCCGGTCGCGCGTGGCAGCGTGGCCCGGGTCGGCACCGCCACCGCGCTGACCGCGCTGTGCGGGTACGCGGTGATCTATCTGGCCGCCCGTGACCTGGCGCCGCGCGGCTTCTCGGTCTTCGGGGTGTTTTGGGGGGCGTTCGGCCTGGTGACCGGCGCCGCCAACGGGCTGCTGCAGGAGACCACCCGGGAGGTCCGCTCGGCGAGCTACCTGGGGGACATCGGGGCGGCCCCGCTCGGGCGCACCCATCCGCTGCGCGTCGCCGCGATGGTCGGCGTGGCCGCCGCCGTCGTGATCGCCGGCAGCTCGCCGCTGTGGAGCGCACGGGTGTTCGTCGAGGACCGCTGGCTGTCGGTGGCG
The DNA here is from genome assembly GCF_900157385.1 of Mycobacterium terramassiliense. GTDB lineage: Bacteria > Actinomycetota > Actinomycetes > Mycobacteriales > Mycobacteriaceae > Mycobacterium > Mycobacterium terramassiliense. The sequence goes on along the minus strand of NZ_LT717701.1, from coordinate 764,639 downwards.
CTGCTCAGCGTCGGGCTGGCCGGGTTCTGCCTGCACGCCACCCTGCTGGGCATGCTGGCCGGCACCAATCACTGGACCTCGTACGGGGCGCTGATGGTGACCGACGCGGTCATCCGGGTGGCGGTGGCCGCGGCGACGTTCGTGATCGGCTGGGGCCTGGCCGGGTTCCTGTGGGCCACCGTGGCGGGCGCGACGGCGTGGCTGATCACGCTGGGGGTCTCGCCCACGGCGCGCGCCGCGGCCCGGCTGCTGACGCCGGGCGACACCGCGACCTTCCTGCGCGGGGCGGCCCACTCGATCACCGCGGCCGGTGCCAGCGCGATCCTGGTCATGGGGTTTCCGGTCCTGCTGAAGCTGACCAGCACCGACCTGGGCGCGGAGGGGGGCGTGATCATCCTCGCGGTGACGTTGACCCGCGCGCCGCTGCTGGTGCCGCTCACCGCCATGCAGGGCAACCTCATCGCTCACTTCGTCGACGAGCGCAGCGACCGGCTCCGGGCGCTGGTGCGCCCGGCGGGGATCATCGGAGCCATCGGCGCGGTCGGCGTGCTGGCGGCGGGGGTGGTCGGCCCGTGGTTGTTGCGCGTCTTCTTCGGGCCGCAGTACCAGGCCAGCAGCGCGCTGCTGGCCTGGCTGACCGCGGCCGCCGTGGCGATCGCCGTGCTGACGCTGACGGGCGCCGCCACCGTCGCCGCCGCGCTGCATCGGGCCTATGCGCTGGGGTGGGTCGGGGCCACGGTGGCGTCGGGGCTGTTGCTGTTGTTGCCGCTGCCGCTGCAGACGCGCACCGTCGTCGGCCTGTTGTGCGGCCCACTGGTGGGAATCGCTGTCCACCTGGTGGCGCTGGCGCGCGCCGGGCGCTCAACCGGCTGATCCTGGCTAACCTATGGGCTTAGATGGCTACTGAATCCCAATACTCCGGCGTCTGGATCGTCATTCCCGCCTTCAACGAAGCCGCGGTCATCGGCGAGGTGGTCGCCGATGTGCGCTCGGTCTTCGATCACGTCGTCTGCGTGGACGACGGGAGCACCGACGGCACCGGTGAAATCGCCCGGCGGGCCGGGGCCCATTTGGTGCGCCATCCCGTCAACCTCGGCCAGGGCGCGGCGATCCAGACCGGTGTCGAATACGCGCGCAAGCAGCCGGGGGCGCAGGTGTTCGCTACCTTCGACGCAGACGGCCAGCACCGCGTCAAGGACGTGGCCGCGATGATCGACCGGCTCGGAGCGACCGACGCCGACATCGTCATCGGCACCCGGTTCGGCACGCGCGAGGGTAGCCGGCCGCCGTTCTTCAAGCGGATCGTGCTACAGACCGCGGCGCGGCTCAGCCGGCGCGGTCGCCGACTTGGCTTGACCGACACCAACAATGGGCTGCGCGTGTTCAACAAGAAGGTCGCCGACGGGCTCAACATCACGATGAGCGGCATGAGCCACGCCAACGAGTTCATTTCGTTGATCGCCGAAAACCATTGGCGCGTCGTCGAACAACCCGTCGAGGTGCTTTACACCGACTACTCGAAGTCCAAGGGCCAGCCCCTGCTCAACGGCGTCAACATCATCTTCGACGGGCTTCTGCGAAGGAGGACCCCATGAACTGGATCCAGGTGCTGCTGATCGGGTCGATCGTAGCGCTGCTGGTGTACCTGCTGCGGTCCCGGCGGAACTCACGGTCGAAGGCGTGGGTCAAGGTCGGGTATGTCGTGTTCGTGCTCGGCGGCATCTACGCCGTGCTCCGGCCGGACGACACGACGGTGGTGGCGCACTGGTTCGGGGTGCGCCGCGGCACCGACCTGATGCTCTACGCGCTGGTCATGGCCTTCTGTTTCACCACGCTCAGCACCTACATGCGGTTCAAGGACCTGGAGCTGCGCTACGCCCGACTGGCCCGGGCGGTCGCGCTGGAGGGCGCGCAGGAACCCGAACCGCGCTAGGCCGTGTGGCTGTTGCGGAAGTATTCGACCGTGCGGCGCACGCCCTCGTCGAGCTGAATTTGCGGGCGCCAGCCCAAAACCTCCGCCGCCAAGCCGATGTCGAGGCACGAGCGCTGCAGGTCACCCAGGCGATCGGGATGAAACTCCGGATCGTCGGGCCCCCCGACGGCCGCGGCCACCGCCGAATGCAGTCGGCGGTCCGAGGTTTCTATTCCGGTGCCGACGTTGAAGCGCTGCCCGCCGCCCGCGTCGCCGGAGGCCTTGACGAAGGCGTCCACCACGTCGTCGACGTATACGTAGTCGCGGGTCTTGCCGCCGTCGCCGAACACCTTGGTGGGCTTCCCCGACAGCAGCGCCTGGGCGAAGATCGCCACCACGCCCGCCTCGCCGTGGGGGTCCTGGCGGGGGCCATACACGTTGGCAGGCGCGATGTGCGAGCAGTCCAGGCCGTACAGGTGGCGGAACGTGTTCAGGTAGACCTCGCCGGCCACCTTGCCCGCGGCGTACGGCGACGCCGGGTCCGGGGGCACCGTCTCGGGGGTCGGGTACACCGGCGGCGTGCCGTAGATCGATCCGCCCGACGAGGTGTGCACGATCTTGCGCACCCCGGTCAGGCGAGCCGCTTCGGCCAGGCGGATGGTGCCGATGACGTTGACCGACGCGTCGAACTCGGGGTCCGCCACCGACTGCCGCACGTCGATCTGCGCCGCAAGGTGGAACACCACCTCCGGGCGGTGCTCGTCCAGGATGGCGTGCAGGTCGGCGGTGACGATGTCGGCCTCGACGAAGACGTGCGCCGGGCTGTCGGCCAGATGCTCGAGGTTGGTCGCGCGACCGGTCGCGAAATTGTCCAGCGCCACCACCGCGTGGCCGTCGGCCAGCAGACGGTCGACTAGCGTCGACCCGATGAATCCGGCTCCCCCGGTGACCAGTGCGCGCACCGGCCCACCATACAAGCGGGGGGTCATCGCGGCAGCCGCCGCACTCATCGTCGTGCAGCTGGGAGTCCGCGCGGTGCTGGCCTTCCGGGGCTACTTCTACTGGGACGACCTGATTCTGGTCGGCAAGGCCGGCACCGAGGGCCTGCTGTCGCCGTCGTACCTGTTCGACGACCACGACGGGCACGTGATGCCGGCCGCGTTCCTGGTCGCCGGCGCCATCACCCGGCTGGCACCGCTGGATTGGACGCTGCCGGCGGTCAGCCTGCTGGTGCTGCAGCTGGTGGCCTCGCTGACCCTGCTGCGCGCGCTGTACGTCATCCTCGGCTGGCGGTGGGTGCTGCTGATGCCGTTGACGTTCGCGCTGTTCACCCCGCTGGGGGTGCCGGGCTTCGCGTGGTGGGCGGCGGCGCTGAATTCGCTGCCCATGCTGGCCGCGCTGGCGTGGGTGTGCGGCGACGCGATCCTGCTGGTGCGCACCGGAATCCATCGCCACGCCCTGACCGGAGTGCTGGTTTACCTCGGCGGGCTGCTGTTCTTCGAGAAGGCCGCCGTCATACCGTTCGTCGCGTTCACCGTGGCCGCCCTGCTGGTCCACGTGTCCGGTGACCGCTCCGCGGTGCGGACGGTGTGGCGGGCCGGCCGGCGGTTGTGGATTGCGTCGCTGGCGCTGACCGTCGCCTGGGTCGCGCTGTACCTGGCCGTGGTCGACCAGCGGCGGTGGAGCACCGACCTTGCGATGACCGGGGATCTGCTGTGGCGATCGGTGACCCATGGCATCGTCCCGGGTCTGGCCGGCGGGCCGTGGCACTGGGACCGGTGGGCGCCGGCCTCGCCGTGGGCCACGCCGCCGCCATCGGTGATGGCGCTCGGCTGGCTGGTGCTGATCGGGGCAGTGGCCCTGTCGTTGTTGCGCAAGCGCCGCATCGGGCCGGTGTGGCTGGCCGCGGCCGGCTATGCCGTCGCGTGTCAGGTGCCGATCTATCTGATGCGATCGTCGAAGCAGACCGCGCTGGAGCTGGCGCAGACGCTGCGCTACCTGCCTGACCTCGTCGTCGTGCTGGCGCTGCTGGCCGCGGTCGCGTTGTGCGCCCCCAACCGGCCGGCCACGGCGCGGTGGCTCGACGCGACGCCGACACGCACGCTGGCGACGGCCGGGTTGGCGGCGGCGTTCGTGGCCAGCAGCCTGTACTCGACGGAGACCTTCCTGACCAGCTGGCGGGACAACCCCGCCCAGCCCTACCTGCAGAACGCCCGCGCCGGCCTGGCCGCCGCGCACGCGGCCTCGGACGCTCCGCTGCTGGATCAGGAGGTCGACCCACTGGTCCTGCAACGGGTGGCCGCACCGCAGAACCTGGCCAGCCACATGTTCGCGCTGCTGCGCGATAGGCCCGAATTCGACTCGGCAACAACACAATTGCGCATGATCGACAGCTCCGGCCGGCTGATCAACGCGCGCGTGACCTGGATCCGCACCATCGTGCCGGGACCCATGCCGCAGTGCGGCTATTTCGCCCAGCCGGACAAGCCGGCGCGGCTGGTTCTCGACGGTCCGCTGCTGCCCGCCGATTGGACCGTCGAGCTCAATTACCTTGCCAACAGCGATGGCTCGATGACGCTCGCCCTGGCCGAGGGCCCCGATGTGAAGGTTCTGGTGCATCCGGGTCTGAACCGCGTCTTCGTGCGACTGCCCGGCGCCGGGGACGCGATCACCGTACGGGCCAACACGACCGCGCTGGCGTTGTGCCTGGCGTCGGGGCCGGTCGGCTTCGTCGCGCCGGCCTGATGTTGGAAGCGCAGCGAGGTGCTCGCCGAACGTGCCGCTATGGTCACGTTCGGCGCCGAGCGTGACGCTGGCGTCACATTCGGCGCGTGAAAGCAGCGAGCCACCTAGGAGAATCGAACTCCTGACCTGCTCATTACGAGTGAGCCGCTCTACCGACTGAGCTAAGGTGGCGTGCCCTGCCGGGCGGCACGAGTCTACGGCAGAGGAACGGAGTCACCCAAGTTCCTGGCCGATCGTTGCGACCATCGCGTCGACGGCGAACTTGGGTTTGACGTTGATCGCCAGCGCCTCACGACACTGAAGCACCGCCTCGATGCAGCGCAGCAGCCGCTCGGGTGAGGCGTGGTCCGCGAGCGCGGCCACCCGATCGGCCATGTCGGGATGATTCGCCTGGACGCCGGCGGCGTTCGCCGACACCACCAGCGCGTCGCGGAAGTAGGTGGCCAGGTCGATCAGCGCGCGGTCCAGCGCATCGCGCGACGCCCGCGTCTGGCGCGACTTCTGCCGTCGCTCCAGGTCCTTCATCGCGCCGGTGGCGCCCCGCAGCGCACCCGCGGTGCCCTTGCCGGTCCCACCGGCGCCCAGCGCCGTCCGCAGCTCCTCGGTCTCGGCCTCGGCGCGGTCCGCCGTCAGGACCACGGCCTCGGACTCGGCGGCGGCCACCAGTTCCTCCGCGGCGGCGTAGGCCTTTGACGGCGTCGCGGCGTCGCGCACCAGGCCCAGCGCCCGCTCGCGTCGCTGGCGGGCCTCGGGGTCGGTGGCCAGCCGGCGCGCCCGCCCGACGTGCCCGCCGCTGACCGACGCCGCCCAGTTCGCCGTGTCGGCGTCCAGGCCGTCGCTGTCGACGAGGACACGCGCGATCGCCTCGGTGGGCGGGGTGACCAGCGCGACGTGCCGGCATCGCGACCGCAGCGTGACCGCGATGTCCTCGGGATCCACCGACGGCGCGCACAGCAGGAACACCGTCGACGGCGGCGGTTCCTCGACGACCTTCAGCAACGCGTTCGCCGCACCCTCGGTCAGCCGGTCGGCGTCCTCGATCACCACGATCTGCCGATGCCCGGTGGTGGGGCGGCGCGACGCGATCTGCACGATGGCGCGCATCTCGTCCACGCCGATGGACAGGCCTTCCGGGATCACGCGTCGCACGTCGGCGTGGGTTCCGGCCATGGTCGTCGTGCACGCCCGGCAGCTCCCGCACCCCGGCTCCCCGTCGGCGGTGCATTGCAGCGCGGCCGCGAAGCACAGGGCCGCCACCGAGCGGCCGGAACCCGGCGGCCCGGTGATCAGCCACGCATGTGTCATAGTCCCGTCGCCCGCATCGCTGTGAGCCGGATCACCGCGGGCCGCGCGGGCGGCGGCGAGCAGCCCGGCCACCACGGCCTCCTGGCCTACCAGCCGCGTAAACACTCCGGACATCACCGGCAACAGTAGTGACACCTGCAGACGGATACCGATCGGCCACCGTATCGCGACAATTCCGTTACCTGGCGCGCGTTTCGGCAGGTGCGGCAACTTGCCGAGATAGTTAATGTTTTCCGCCAAGTCCGCCCTGCCCGATACGGTGGATTGGTGGCAACCGAGGCAGCACTGCCCGGGCGAATCGGCGCGTTCGTCCGGTGGGTGGTGCGCACCCCGTGGCCGCTGTTCGCGCTGAGCATGCTGCAGGCCGACATCATCGGCGGACTTTTCGTGCTGGGCTTCCTGCGCTACGCGCTGCCGCCCCAGGACCGCATCCAGCTGCAGGACCTGCCCCCGGTCAACCTGGCCGTCTTCATCATCGTCGTGATCAGCCTGTTCCTGGCCGGGATCGTGTTCAACCTCAGGCTGATGTTGCCGGTTTTCCGCTGGCAGCGCCGCGACAATCTGCTCGCCGAAACCGATCCGGCCGGCACCGAACTGGCCCGCAGCCGCGCGCTGCGGATGCCCTACTACCGGACCATGACCAGTGGGGTGGCCTGGTGTATCGGCGGTGTGGTGTTCATCGTCGCCAGCTGGTCGGTGGCCAAGTACACCGCGCCCGTCGTGGCGGTCGCGGTCGCGCTGGGCGCCGCGGCGACGGCGATCATCGGTTACCTGCAGTCCGAGCGGGTGCTGCGCCCGGTGGCGGTCGCGGCGCTGCGCAGCGGCGTGCCGGAGAACGTCAAGGCGCCCGGCGTCATCCTGCGCCAGATGCTGAGCTGGATGCTGTCCACCGCGGTGCCGCTGCTGGCGATCGTGCTGGCCGTGGTGGCCGACAAGATCTCGCTGCTGCACGCCACGCCCGAGAAGTTGTTCAACCCCATCCTGCTGCTGGCGCTGGCGGCGCTCGGCGTCGGGCTGGTCAGCACGCTGCTGGTGGCGATGTCCATCGCCGACCCGCTGCGGCAGCTGCGCTGGGCGCTGTCCGAGGTGCAGCGCGGAAACTACAACGCGCACATGCAGATCTACGACGCCAGCGAACTGGGCCTGCTGCAGGCGGGCTTCAACGACATGGTCCGCGACCTTTCCGAGCGGCAGCGGTTGCGCGACCTGTTCGGCCGCTACGTCGGCGAGGACGTGGCCCGCCGCGCCCTGGAGCGCGGCACCGAGCTGGGCGGGCAGGAGCGCGACGTCGCGGTGCTGTTCGTGGACCTGGTCGGCTCCACCCAGCTGGCCGCGACGCGACCGCCCGCCGAGGTGGTCCACCTGCTCAACGAGTTCTTCCGCGTCGTGGTGGACACCGTCGGCAAGCACGGCGGGTTCGTCAACAAGTTCCAGGGCGACGCGGCGCTGGCCATCTTCGGTGCGCCGATCGAGCACCCCGACGCGTCGGGCGGCGCGCTGGCGGCCGCCCGCGAGCTGCACGACGAAATCCTTCCCGTGATCGGGTCGGCCGAGTTCGGCATCGGGGTGTCGGCCGGCCGGGCCATCGCCGGCCACATCGGCGCGCAGGCCCGCTTCGAGTACACGGTCATCGGCGACCCGGTCAACGAGGCCGCACGGCTCACCGAGCTGGCCAAGCTCGAGGCCGGGCACGTGCTCGCCTCCGCTATCGCGGTCAGCGGCGCGCTGGACGCCGAGGCGCTGTGCTGGGACGTCGGTGAGGTGGTGTACCTCCGCGGGCGCGCGGCACCAACTCAGCTGGCCCGTCCGGTGAAACTGGCCACCCCCGAAGTTGCTGCCAACGAACAGGTTTCGAGCGAGATCAGCGGCTAGGCGCGCTTGGTGGCCTTCTTGGCCGGCGCCCTGCGGGTCGATTTCTTCGCGGGCCGCTTGGCGGGGCCCCGGGCTCGCCGGTCGGCCAGCAGCTCGGCGGCGCGCTCGTCGGTAATCGACATCACGTCGTCGCCCTTGCGCAGGCTGGCGTTGGTCTCGCCGTCGGTGACGTACGGCCCGAATCGGCCGTCCTTGATCACCATCGGCTTGCCCGACGCCGGGGCGGCGCCCAACTCGCGCAGCGGCGGCGCCGCAGCGCTCTGCCTGCCGCGGCGCTTGGGCTCGGCGTAGATCTTCAGCGCCTCTTCGAGGGTGATGTCAAAGATCTGGTCCTCGGTCGCTAGGGAACGAGAATCGTTGCCCCGCTTCAGGTATGGGCCGTAGCGGCCATTCTGCGCGGTAATTTCATCGCCGGATTCGGGGTCCACGCCGACGATGCGGGGCAGCGACAGCAGCTTGAGCGCATCCTCGAGCGTCACGGTCTGCAGGTCCATGCTGCGCAGCAGGGAGCCGGTGCGGGGTTTGGGCCCGGTGGGCTTCTTTCCCTTCTTCGCCGGCGCTCCGCTGTCGGGACCGCCGTCGCCCGAGTCGGGCTGCGGGGGCAGGACCTCGGTCACGTACGGCCCGTACCGACCGTCCTTGGCGACGATCTCGTGCCCGGTTTGCGGATCGACGCCCAAGACGCGCCCCTCTTGCGGTGTGGCGAAGAGTTCTTCGGCCACCTCAAGGGTCAGCTCGTCGGGGGTCAGTGAGTCATTGAGGTTGGCCCGCTGCGGGGTCGGCTCGCCCTCGTCGTTGGTGACGGTGCGTTCCAGGTAGGGCCCGTTCTTGCCCACCCGGACGTAGACGGGCCGGCCCTGCGCGTCGTCAAACACCCTGATGGAGTTCACTTCTCGCGCGTCGATGCCTTCGAGGTTGACGCCGACGAGCTTCTTCAGACCACCGGAGCGGGCCACCGAGTCGGGCACGCCGTGGTCGCCGCCGAAGTAGAAGTTGTTGAGCCAGTTGGTGCGTCGCTCCGTGCCCGACGCGATCGCGTCGAGCTCGTCTTCCATCGCCGCGGTGAAGCCGTAGTCGACGAGGCGACCGAAATGCTGTTCCAGCAACCCGGTGACGGCGAACGCGACCCACGAGGGCACCAGCGCGCTGCCCTTCTTGTACACGTAGCCGCGGTCCTGGATGGTCTTGATGATCGAGGAGTACGTCGACGGACGGCCGATGCCCAGCTCCTCGAGCGCCTTGACCAGCGAGGCCTCGGTGTAGCGCGCCGGCGGGTTGGTGGCGTGGCCGTCCGGGGTGAGCTCGAGGGCCTCCAGCCGCTGCCCCTCGCTCAGGTGGGGCAGCCGGCGCTCGGCGTCGTCGGCCTCCCCGCCGGCCAGCTCGTCCACCGTTTCCACGTACGCCTTGAGGAAGCCGGCAAACGTGATGGTGCGCCCGGTCGCGGAGAACACCACCGGCGTTTCGCCGGCCGTGCCGGCGATCCGCAGGCTCAGCGTGGTGCCGCGCGCGTCGGCCATCTGCGAGGCCACCGTGCGCTGCCAAATCAGTTCGTACAACCGGAATTCGTCGCCGTCGAGCTCGCGGCGCACCGCGTCCGGGGTCGCGAACGTCTCGCCGGCCGGCCGGATCGCCTCGTGCGCCTCCTGGGCGTTCTTCACCTTGCGGGTGTACTGACGCGGCGAGGGCGACACGTACTCCGCGCCGTACAGCTGCCGCGCCTGGGTGCGCGCCGCGTTGATCGCCGACTCCGACAGCGTCGTGGAATCGGTGCGCATATAAGTGATGTAGCCGTTCTCGTAAAGGCGCTGCGCGATGCTCATCGTGCGCTCGGAGGAGAACCGCAACTTGCGCCCGGCCTCCTGCTGCAGCGTCGACGTCATGAACGGCGCGTACGGGCGCCGGGTGTAGGGCTTCTCCTCCACCGACGCCACCGACAGCTGGGCGCCCCGCAATCCCGCCGCCAGCTGGGTGGCGCCAGCCTCGTCCAGGATCACCACCTCGTCCGCCTTGCGCAGCTGACCCAGCGAGTCGAAGTCGCGGCCAGTGGCCACGCGCAGGCCGTCGACATTGGTCAGCCGGGCCGTGAAGGTGGGCGGCTGGGCCTGCGGGTCGGACACGCTGGCGTCCAGTTGAGCGACGATGTCCCAGTACGACGCGCTGCGGAAGGCCATGCGGTCGCGCTCGCGCTGCACGATGATGCGGGTGGCCACCGACTGGACCCGGCCCGCCGACAGCTTGGGCGCGACCTTCTTCCACAGCACCGGGCTGACCTCGTAGCCATACAACCGGTCCAGGATGCGCCGGGTCTCCTGCGCGTCGACCAGGTCGATGTCGAGGTCGCGGGGATTTTCGGCGGCTTCCAGGATCGCCGGTTCGGTGATCTCGTGGAACACCATCCGCTTCACCGGGATGTTGGGCTTGAGGGTTTCCAGCAGGTGCCAGGCGATGGCTTCGCCCTCGCGGTCACCATCCGTGGCCAGATAGAGCTCGTCGACGTCCTTGAGCAGGCCCTTCAGTTCGCTGACGGTATGCTTCTTCTCCGGGCTGATGATGTAGAGCGGCTCGAAGTCGGCGTCGACGTTGACCCCCAGCCTGGCCCACGGCTCGGACTTGAACTTCGCGGGCACGTCGGCCGCGGCGCGGGGCAGGTCACGGATGTGGCCGCGCGAGGACTCGACGATGTAGCTGGAGCCCAGGTAGCCGGCCAGTTTGCGCGCCTTCGTCGGCGACTCGACAATCACGAGCCGCCGACGGCTGCCGTTTTCGCCGCCGACGCGGTCTTTTAGCTTCGGGTCAGCCAACTGCGCTTACGCTCCATCTCTTATCTCGGCCCCCTGTGAGACCGCCCTGCAGGAAGAATGACAGGCCAGCGTCCGAAATTCCGGTGAAATCAGATACGCCAGCGTTCCTTCGCCCTTCAGGGCATCTGACAATTTCGCACCCTCGGGCGGGCCTGCGCAAACCGGCCGCCGAAATCTGTGGCGCTCGAGCCCGGCTAGACGCGGGGCCACAGCGACAACGCCTCGTCGCCGTCCGGGGGTTCCCCCACGTTCTCTACCAGGCGCGATAGCCGGCGACGGCCGCTGATCCGCAGCGCCGGGCGCCCGCCGCGGGTGCCGATCAGCGTGGGCGCAATTCCGACCCGCATCAACGCCGACGCGAGCGGGGAATGGGTGTCGGGTGCGTGCGGGTCGAGACCCAACAGATAGTGGTCGCCCTCCGGGTTGCCGGCCGCCAGCGTCCACGCCCGCAGCTCGCGCGGCCCGGGGAGCCACCGCGGGGGCACCGTCTTGACCGCGCCGCGGGTCCATTCGGCGGCGAGCGTCACCAAGGAGGGTGTCACCTCCGTCCGCACCAACGGCGTGTCCTCGTCGGTGCGGCCGATCTCGGGCACCAGGCCCGCCTCACGGATCATCTCGGCCAGCGCCGAGGCCCGCCACATGCGGTCGACGACCACCGAAAGCCGAGCGCCCGGTGCGCGATTTTCCGCGGGAGCGCCTACCAGCACGATCTGCCCTGAAGCCGCCAGCACCCCGGAGAGATCGGCGACCGCGGGCGGCACCGACTCCGCTGTGAAGAAGGAAAGCTGGCTCACGCCACCGACAGTAGGCCAGGTCGTCCGTCCGCGTCTTCAGGTATTCGGCGCGGCGGGTTGGGCAGCCTCCGGACAGACTCCAGACATAATGAAAACCCCCCGACGGGACCGCTAGGCGGGTCGCGCGGGGGGCTCTCGTGGAGAATCTGCTCGTCTCAGACGGAGCGGACTCCGGTGGCCTGGGGGCCCTTAGGGCTGTGGCCGATCTCAAACTCGACCTTCTGGTTTTCTTCGAGGGTGCGGAAGCCCGAACCCTGGATCTCCGTGTAGTGGACAAAAACATCTGCGGAACCGTCTTCGGGCGCAATGAACCCGAAGCCCTTCTCCGCGTTGAACCACTTCACAGTTCCCTGTGGCATCTCTCGATCTTTCCTTTTCTTTTGGATGCGGGGCACCGCCTTTCGGTGCCCCGGGCCGAGTACGACCGCCATACCTCGCTGAGTCGCCGGAACTTCACCCGACCGATTAACCTCGCAGGAACCGCGGCCGCAACGTTGTTCCTGCGAAAGTTTGACACGAACACAGAAGCTGCGACCGCAAATAGTCAACCATGTTCATGGCGTCGGCGACAGACTTGTGTCCAGGACTGATTCTTGGAGGGCGTGAGGTGGGCAGTTTCGGCGCCGACCTGCTCGCCGTCGCGCTCTCCGGCACCGCGCCGGACGAGCGTCCGCTGCGTCACGTCGCCGAGTTGCCCGCGCGCAGCGGGCGGGCGCATCGCTGGCCCGAGTGGGCCGAGCCCGACGTGGTCCGGGCGTTCGCCGAACGCGGCATCAGTGACCCGTGGTCACATCAGGCGGCGGCCGCGGAGCTGGCCCACGCCGGCCGTCACGTGGTGATCAGCACCGGCACCGCGTCGGGCAAGTCACTGGCCTATCAGCTGCCCGTCCTCAACGCGCTCGCGACGGACCCGCGCGCCCGGGTGTTGTACCTGTCGCCGACGAAGGCGCTGGGCCACGACCAGTTGCGCGCCGCGCACGCGCTGACCGCGGCCGTTCCGCGGCTGCATGACGTCGCGCCCACCGCTTACGACGGCGACAGCCCGGCCGAGGTGCGCCGCTTCGCCCGCGAGCGCTCCCGCTGGTTGTTCTCCAACCCCGACATGATCCACCTGTCGATCTTGCGCAACCACGCCCGCTGGGCGGTCCTGTTGCGCGGCCTTCGCTTCGTCATCGTCGACGAATGCCACTACTACCGTGGGGTTTTCGGGTCGAACGTGGCGATGGTGCTGCGCCGGTTGTTGAGGCTGTGCGAGCGCTATTCGTCGGCGCCCACTTTCGTTTTCGCCAGCGCGACCACCGATTCGCCGGGTGCGACGGCGGCCGAACTCATCGGCCGGCCGGTGCAGGAGGTCACCGAGGACGGCTCGCCCCAGGGGGCGCGGACCGTGGCGTTGTGGGAGCCCGCGTTGCGGGCCGACCTGACCGGCGAGAACGGAGCGCCGGTGCGCCGCTCCGCCGGCGCCGAGGCGGCGCGCGTGATGGCCGACCTGATCGCCGAGGGGGCGCAAACGCTGACGTTCGTCCGATCGCGGCGCGCGGCGGAATTGACCGCGCTGGGGACGCGGGCGCGGCTCGACGACATCGCCCCGGAGCTGTCCTCGAAGGTGGCGTCCTACCGGGCCGGCTACCTCGCCGAGGACCGCAGCGCGCTGGAGCGCGCTTTGGCCGAGGGCCGGCTGCGCGGCCTGGCGACCACCAACGCGCTGGAGCTCGGTGTCGACATCGCCGGCCTCGACGCGGTGGTGCTCGCCGGATTCCCCGGGACGGTCGCCTCGTTCTGGCAGCAGGCCGGCCGCTCGGGTCGGCGGGGCCAGGGGGCGCTGGTCGTACTGATCGCCCGCGACGATCCGCTGGACACCTACCTGGTGCACCACCCCGACGCGCTGCTGGGCAAGCCGGTCGAGCGGGTCGTGATCGATCCCGCCAACCCCTACATCCTCGGTCCACAGCTGCTCTGCGCGGCGACCGAGATGCCGCTCGACGAGGCCGAGGTCCGCAGTTTCGGCGCCGCCGACGTGGCCCAAGGCCTGATCGATGATGGGCTGCTGCGGCGCCGCAACGACAAGTACTTCCCGGCGGCCGGCGTCCAACCGCACGGCGCGGTGGACATTCGGGGCTCGTCCGGCGGCCAGATCGTCATCGTCGAGGCCGACACCGGGCGGCTGCTCGGCAGCGCCGGCGTGGATCAGGCCCCGGCCTCGGTTCACCCCGGAGCGGTCTATTTGCATCAGGGGGAGACCTACGTCGTTGATTCCCTGGACACCGAGGACGGGATCGCGTTCGTCCACGCCGAGGATCCCGGCTACGCGACGTTCGCGCGCGAGCTCACCGACATCGTCGTGACCGGGACCGGTGAGCGCTTCGAGTTCGGCTCCGTCAGTTTGGGTTTGGTGCCGGTTCGGGTCACGCACCGGGTGGTGGGCTACCTGCGGCGCCGGCTGTCCGGGGAGGTCATCGACTTCATCGAGCTGGATATGCCCGAGCACGTATTGCCCACCACCGCCGCCATGTACACGATCGACCCGGATGCCCTGCTGCACATCGGTATTGAAGCGCCGCGCGTTCCGGGCTCACTCCACGCGGCCGAGCATGCCGCCATCGGGCTGTTGCCCCTGGTGGCCAGCTGCGACCGCGGCGACATCGGCGGGCTGTCCACCGCGATCGGTCCCGAGGGGCTGCCCACCGTCTTCGTCTACGACGGTTATCCGGGCGGGGCGGGTTTCGCTGAACGGGGCTTCCGCCGGGCCCGCACCTGGCTGGGCGCCACGGCGGCGGCGATCGAAGCGTGCGAATGCCCGAACGGATGCCCGTCGTGCGTGCAGTCGCCCAAATGCGGCAACGGCAACGATCCCCTGGACAAGTCGGGCGCGGTGAGGGTGCTGCGGTTGGTGCTCGCGGAACTGGGTCGCGACATGCGTTGACTACCCCGGATGGGATGGCGACCGACCCCTCAACGGTCGACCCCACAAGTCAGCGTCGCGCGCCGCCAGAACGCGTGTTTCCTCACTCTGACGAAATGCAACATACCACCACACACCGCGAAGACGTGGGCAAATGACACTCCGCGTCCTACCGCACCCGGGCCCCGTGGCACCCGCCGGCAGCCGTAAAATCGGCCCCATGGCCCACGACTGGTTGCTCGTGGAGACGTTAGGGGGCGAGCCCGCCGTAGTGGCGCAGGGACGGCAGCTCAAAAACCTCGTCCCGATCACCACGTTTTTGCGCCGCAGCCCCCATCTCGCGGCCGTCCGGACCGCGATCGCCGAGTCCGTCCAGACCGGCCAGAGCCTGACCAGCATCACCACCAAGCGCGACCGCGTCATCCGCACCGAGCCGGTGGTGATGTCCGACGGCCACGTGCACGGCGTCCACGTCTGGACCGGACCCGCCGACGCCGAACCGTCCCAACGGCCCATCCCGGGGCCGCTGAAGTGGGACCTGACCCTGGGCGTGGCCACCGATACCAGGCAATCGCTGGCCAACAGCGGCAAGAATCCCGACGTCGAAGTGACCTTGGGCAGGGCATTCGCGGAAGACCTGCCGTCGCGCGAGCTCAACCCGAACGAAACCAAGGTGCTCGCCATGGCGGTCAGGGCCAAGCCCGACCAAACGATCTGCAGCACTTGGGATGTCACCGACTGGCAGGGCAAACCCATCCGGATCGGTTTCGTCGCGCGCACCGCCGTGGAACCGGGGCCGGACGGCCGCGACCACCTGATCGCCCGGGCGATGAACTGGCGGTCGGTGCTCAGGGGCCCGGTGGTGTCCACCGACGATCTGGCGCAACGCATCCTGAACGGATTGGCCCAGGCCGGTGTCCACCGGGCGCTCGTCGACCTCGACAGCTGGACCCTGCTGAAATGGCTCGACGACCCCTGCACCTTCTACGACTGGCGCGGCCACAAGACGGACAGGCCCAAGGTCCATCCCGACGACGAACACCTGAAGGCCGCTATGACAACGGAATTCGTTGACGGCCCGACCAGTCGGGTACTGCGCATGCGGGGCCACGACGGCGATTGGGTTCCGGTGCACGTCACGGTCAGCAAGGTGGAACTGGAGCCGGACACCTTCGCCGGGCTGGTTTCGCTGCGCCTGCCGACCGACGAGGAAGTCGCCGCCGCCGGTTTGCCGAACGGCGCAGACAACGCTTCTTAGCCGTCGTTGCCGACCGGCCCGGCCCGCGCGGCGGCCCGCGCCGCACCGCCGAACGCCACGGCCACTTGGACCGCGACGACGACGTCGAGCTCGTCCACCTCGCATCGCGCGTCGTTGACCCGCATCGCGCGCGCCACCGCCGTCGCGCGGGCGCAGGCCGCCGCGGCACCGGCCGGCAGCCGTGCGGCGCCGGCCAGCGCGGCCAGGTCGGCCGCGGCCTGCGCGCGGTGCCGCGCCAGCACCGCCGAGCCGACGTAGGCGCCCGCGCCGGTGACCGACAGCAATACGACCACCATCGCCGCGGCGACCACCGTCGCGGATCCCCGCTCACCGGGTAGGTTCGGCGGCCGCGACCGCCCTGGCCCTAATGTCCAACGAGGGCAACAGCTTTGACCGGGCGATGACCGTGGCGACGAGGAAATCGCCGTCCCGGCGCACTTGCACCCGCGCCCCGGCCGGCGCGACGCGGCGTGCCGTGTCGAGCGCCGACCGTTCGTCACCGCGGGCGGCCAGCCGGGCCGCCTCGCGGGCGGCGTCGACGCAGCGCACCTGCATGGAGACCGCCGTGACACCGGCCAGGCACAAAACCAGCACCACGACCAGCGATGCGATCGCCAGCGCCGCCTCGACGGTGCTCGCCCCGGCACAACCCGCTAAACCTTGGTGTTGAGCGCACGACCGATGATGTTGGTCAGCGCCGAGACGATGGAATCGCCCGTCACGACGGTGTAGAGGATCGCGCCGAACGCGGCGGCGGCTATCGTGCCGATCGCGTACTCGACGGTGGACATCCCCGACTCGTCGGTCGCCAGCACGGCGAGGCGTCCCAGCAAGGCGCGGAACATGTTGAGCATCAATGCCTTCCTTTCGTTTCACAGCAGGCCCGATTGCAAGACATCACCGGCCAGCCCCGCCACCACCGGAACGATGCCCAGGCACACGAACGCCGGAAGAAAGCAGAGACCGAGCGGCCCGGCGATCAGGACCCCGGCTCGTTCGGCGGCCGCCGTGGCGGCATGCGCGGCGTCCTGGCGGGATTGGTCGGCCAGCTCGGCGACGCCGCGCGCCAGGGCCGAGCCGGAGGACGCGGACCGCCGCGCCAGGCGCAGCAGCGCATCGATGTGAACGCCGGGCGCGCCTGCCGAGTGGTCCGGCGGAATCGACCATGCCACAGCGGGATCCGCGCCCAGCGCCAGCAGGTCGGCGGCGCGGCGCAGCACCGCGGCCAGCTGCGGCGGTGCGGACGGTGCGGTCGCCGCCGCGGCCGTCGATACCGCCATGCCGGCCTGCAGGCACACGGCGAACACATCGAGGGTGGCGGCGACCGCGAGGGGGCCCTCACCGCGGCGCGGCCTCCCCGCGGCCGCCTCCCGTCCGCGGTGGGCGCGAAGCGGTAGGCCCGCGCGCGACCGCACCGCCGACGGGCCGGGGCCGACCCACAGGGCGGCGGCCAGCAGCGCCGCCGCCGTATTCATGCCCCGAGCCGATCGGTGATGCGGTCCGACCACAGCAGCCCGCCGCAGGCCAGCGTCGTCCCGGCGACCAGCAGCCCGCCGCCGGCGTGCCCGCCCAGCAAAAAGCTGAGCGGCCGAGCGCCGATCAGCTGCCCCAGCAAAACGCCGAGCAGGGGCAGGCCGGCCAGTATCGTGGCGGTGGCGCGCGCCCCGGCCATGCTCGACGTGACGCGCCCCGAAAAGCGTTGCTGCTCGGCGATATCGCGCTGTGCGGCACGCATCAGCGTGGCTATCGCCAGCCCCTGGTCGCTGGCCAGTTGCCAGCACACCGCCAGTCGATCCCACTGCGCGGGCAAGGCCGACGAGCGCCCCGCGGCGCGCAGGCCCGCCGTGACGTCGGCACCCAACCTGGCCCGCGCCCCGACCGCGCGCAACGACGCCGCAACCGCCCCAACGCTTTCCCCGGCGGCGACGTGGAACGCGCGCACCGGATGGGAACCCACGCGCAACTCGCCGACCAGCACATCGAGGGCCGCTTCCAGATTCGCGCCCTCTGCCGCGGCGCGCCGGGCGCGGCGGCGCCGGCGGTGGCGCAGGCTCGCGGTCGCGCCCACGATCACGATCGCGAGCACCGCCGTCGCCGGCAGCAAGACGGCGACGGTCACCAAGGCGCACGCGGCGACGTAGAGCAGCCCACGGCTGCCGGCGCGCGGTCGGCGCACCCGCGCCGGGCCCGCCAGCCGGTGCCGCGCCGGCGGCGGAAGGGCCAGCAGCGCAAGGGATAACAGCAGGGCGGAGATTGTGAGGGCGTTCATGCCGTGGCCCGGCTTCGCAGCAGGCGATGAAGATCGCCCGCGTCGTCGGTCAGGCCGCGGCCCGCGCGCCACACGGTGACCGCGCGGACCTGCCCGTCGACGCGGCGCAGCACGGCTATCTCGGCGAGCCGGCGCCGGCCCGCGCCGTCCCGCGCGACATGCAGCAGCGCCTGAACCGCCGCGGCGAGCTGGCTGTGCAGCGCCGCCCGGCCTAGACCGCCGAGGGCGCCGAGCGCCTCCAGTCGGGCCGGAACCTCGGCCGGACAGTTGGCGTGCACGGTGCCCGCGCCGCCGTCGTGGCCGGTGTTCAGCGCCGCCAGCAGATCGACCACCTCGGCGCCCCTGACCTCGCCGACCACGATGCGGTCGGGCCGCATCCGCAACGCCTGCCGGACGAGTTCGCGCAGCGGAACCTCCCCGACGCCTTCGACGTTGGCGCACCGCGCGACCAGCTTGACCAGGTGCGGGTGCCGGGGCGCCAGTTCGGCGGCATCCTCGACGCACACGATCCGTTCGGTGGGTGCGACGGCGCCGAGCATCGCCGCCAGCAAGGTGGTCTTGCCCGCCCCGGTGCCGCCGCACACGAGGAAGGCCAACCGTGCGGCGATGATGTCGGCGACCAGTGCGCCGGCCACCGGGTCGATTGCGCCGGCGGCGGTGAGGGCCGCCAAGCCCTGGGTAGCCGGGCGCAACACCCGCAGCGACAGGCAGGTGCCGCCGGCCGCGATCGGCGGCAGCACCGCGTGCAGCCGCACCGCGAAGCCCCCGGAACCGATGCCGGTCAGCTGGCCGTCGACCCAGGGCTGCGCGTCATCGAGACGGCGACCGGCAGCCAACGCCAGCCGCTGCGCCAACCGGCGCACCGCAGCCTCGTCGGGGAATCGAATGTTGCTGCGCCGCAGTCCGTATCCGTCGTCGACCCACACCGCGTCGGGGGCGGTGACCAAGACGTCGGTGGTGCCGTCCGCGCACAACAACGGTTCCAGGATGCCGGCGCCGGTGAGCTCGGTTTCCAGCACCCGAAGGTTCGCGAGGACCTCGGTATCGCCGAGCATCCCGCCGGACTCGGCGCGAATCGCGGCGGCCACCACGCCGGGACGCAGCGGGGCGGCTTCGGATGCCAGCCTCTCGCGCACCCGTTCGATCAGTGAGCCGCTCACGCCGCCCGGCCGTTCCGCGCCGACCCGGCCGACGGCAGCACGGCCAGCACCCGCCGGGCCGCCGCGGCGAGGGGACTGCGCCGCCCCAGCCGCAGGCCGCCGTGTTCCGACTGCCGGGCGAGTTGCGGCTGGGCCCTGATGGACGCGAGAAGCGGCACCCCAGCGATGTCGGCGACCTCGGTGGCCCGCAGTCCCCCGGGCGACGGCCCACGCACGACGAGCCCGAGATTGGGATTGGCCGCGGAGAGCACGGGGACCATGGCCGCGGTCGCCGCGCACGCCCGCACGTCGCAGCGGCTGACCACCACGACGAGGTCGGCGGCGTCCAACGCGGCCTGCGTCGCATCGGTGAGACGGCGCGGAAGGTCGCACACGACGGCGACCCCGCCGCGCCGCGCGGCATCGACGACGGCGTTCACCGGTGCGTCGCCCAGCTCGTACCCGCGGCGGGTCCCGGACAGCAAGCTGATCCCCCGGTGCCGCGGCAGCGCCTCACGCACCGCCGACCAGTTCAGCCGGCCGCCCTCTAACGCCAGATCGGGCCACCGCAGGCCAGGTGCGCTCTCGCCGCCCACCAGCAAATCGATGCCGCCGCCCCATGGGTCGAGGTCCACCAGGAGCGCGTCGCGGGCGGACTGCGCCACGGCGACCGCGAGCGACGAGGCACCGGCCCCGCCGCAACCCCCGACCACGGCGACGACCTCGCCGCGCGACCCGTCGTCGCGCGCCGCTTCACCGGCCTCGGCAAGCTCGTGGATCAATTCGCGCTCTTGGTCGGGCAGCGTCAGCACGCATCGGGCGCCGACGGCGACGGCCGCCGCCCAGGTCGCCGTCGCGGGGTGCGCGAGGGTCACGACGCAGACGTGGTCGCGCCGCGGCAGCGGCGCCTGCCCGCATCGTCGGGCCGCCGCCTCGTCCAGCATCACCGCCGCGGCGGCCGACCACGTCTTGCGGCTGACCGCGGCGGCGCCGCCATGAACCACCCGTACGCCGACCGCCGCGGCCACCCGGTCCGTCTCGTCGCGCAGTTTCGGGTCGGACACCATCGCCAACACGGCCGAGGACCCCGCCGCTTTTGTGCCCGCGCTGCCGGTCATCCACCCACCCTGCGGGGCCGTGACCTTGGCACACCAGTCCCAAAGCCGGATTTGTGGATAGAGACGCGAGTGTGTACAAAGGCGTCGCCGCGCAGCCCGCCAGCGAGCGTGGGGGCGCGTTTCCCGCAACGCGCTGCAGCCCGCGGGGTGACGCTGGGCCGGGCCGGAAAACTTACCCCAGAAAAGGGACGACCCCCGCCAGGGGGGGAGGAGGCGAGGGTCGTCGTGTATCAGCCCCGGGGGGTCGGGCTGATGCACCCTCGGCTCAGGCCGAGTAATGCTTACTATACACATGACAGTCCGCACTAACGCAAGTAGTTGTTACGGCGAAAGGTGCGTTGAGCCGCAAAAATACCGACGGTATGTTCTGTGGGGGGCGATGAGCGGCCGTTTTCGGCCTAACTCCGCGGCGCCGCCGGACGCCCGACCTATGCTGGGTCGGTGACCGTATTCGACTCGGCCGCGCGGCAGCAAACCTCACCGGAAACAGCTGCAACTACCGGTCCCCACGCCCGTACTGCCGCCTTCTTCGACCTGGACAAGACCATCATCGCCAAGTCCAGCACGCTGGCTTTCAGCAAACCCTTCTTCAACCAGGGACTGCTCAACCGCCGCGCCGTGCTCAAGTCCAGCTACGCCCAGTTCATCTATCTGCTCTCCGGCGCTGATCATGACCAGATGGACCGGATGCGCATTCACATGACGAACATGGTCGCCGGTTGGGATGTGGAACAGGTCAAGTCGATCGTCAACGAGACGCTGCACGACATCGTCACCCCGCTGGTGTTCGCGGAAGCCGCGGACCTCATCGCCGCCCACAAACTGTGCGGCCGCGACGTCGTCGTGGTCTCGGCGTCCGGCGAGGAAATCGTGGCGCCCATCGCCCGGGCGCTCGGCGCCACGCACGCGATGGCGACCCGGATGGTCGTCGAGGACGGCAAGTACACCGGGGAGATCGCGTTCTACTGCTACGGCGAAGGCAAAGTGCAAGCGATCCGCGAGCTGGCCGCCCGCGAGGGCTACCCGCTCGAGCACTGCTACGCCTATTCCGACTCGATCACCGACCTGCCGATGCTCGAGATCGTCGGCCACCCGAGCGTGGTCAATCCGGACCGCGGTTTGCGCAAAGAGGCGGTCGAGCGGGGTTGGCCCGTGTTGATGTTTTCCCGCCCGGTGTCGCTGCGCGACCGGCTTCCGGCACCGTCGGGTGCCGCGATCGCGACCACCGCCGCGGTAGGCGTCACCGCGCTCGCCGCCGGCGCGGTCACCTACTCATTGCTGCGCCGCTACGCCTTTTAGGCGTGACAGCAAACATGCCATTCGCGCAATATATTTTTGCTTCGCAATTTGGCCTTGATGTGGTTCGGGTCTAGTAGTACAAAGGAACCACGGAAGCCCGGTGAGGCCAAGGTCGATCCGGAAGAGAAGGATCGTTCTCCCGAACCTGGCGCCCAGCACGGAACCCGGCACCCACGCGGAGTCATAGCCGCGATAATGGCAGAAGTGTTGCGGGCCTGCGTAATTGCGAAAAGTGAAAGGCGTCGACGGCCCTTTGGGTTGGGCTGCAGCCGGAAGCGTCGCAAGATCGCCGAGGCCAACCCACGCAACCCAGAAATGCACGCTTGGTAACCGAGTTCCGTGCTAGCGGGCGGCGGACCGAATAATTCGGGACGTCGCCCGCTTTACATTTGTGAAACAAATTCCCCGTCGCCGGTTTTGAGGCGCGCCGGCTACCGATTCGGCAGCGCTTCGGCGATCGACAAAGCCTCCTGCGCCCCGGCCTGCAGCGCCCGGCAACACAGCACCAGCCATGCGCCGACACCCTCCGCGGTGCCATCGGCGAAGCCGCATGCGGCGTCCCGGTAGTCCGCCGGCTGCCGCATCCAACTCACCTCGGGCACACCCAATCCGTGGGGGTCGAGCCCGCTGGCGATCGTCACCAGCCGCGAAACCGCCCGGGCCACCACGCCGTCCGCGCTGCCAAAGGGCTTGAGCGTCAGCAACTCTCCGTGGGCGACCGCGGCCACCACCGGCGCCGGCGCCGACGTGCGGCCGGTCACCAGCCCCGCGAGCAACTCCAGCCGCGGTCCCACGTCGGCATCGGGCCGCGGGCGGCCCAGCCGATCGTCATCGACTTGGCCAGCCGCCGCGAGCACGTGCAAACGAGCCAGCGCCTGCAGCGGCGCCCGCTGCCAGATGCCGATCAGGGGCCCTCCCCCGCCCTCGAGTTCCTGGGCCACTCGCAGCGCGCCGCCGAACACCGGCTCGCTCACCTGCGCGGCGTCCGCCAGATCGTCCAGCCGCACGGGACCGCCGTCGAGCACCGACGAGGCGCGCGCCGCCCGCAGCGCCGCTTCGGCGGCGGTCACGGGCCAGCGCCGCAGGTTGGCCGGGTGCCGGTGGGCGCGACCCAGCGCGTCGCGGGCCCGGTCACTGGCCTCGGCGACGCCCGGGAGTTCCAGCAGCGGGGCCAGCGGGTCAGCCGTCACAGCTTGCCAACCTATCGGGGTGACGCCGACCGCCTCATGACGGCCTGGGAATGGAATCCAGCAACCGGCGCGTGTAATCGTGGGTAGGCCGGGTGAACAGCTCCTCGGTGGGCGCGTGTTCCACCACCCGGCCGGCGCACATCACCAGCACGTCGTCGGCGATCTGCCGGATCACCGCCAGGTCGTGAGAGATGAACAGGTACGTCAGGCCGAGTTCGGCCTGCAGGTCGGCCAGCAGGGCCAGTATCTGCGCCTGCACCAGCACGTCGAGCGCCGAGACGGCCTCGTCGCACACCAGGACGTCGGGCCGCAGAGCCAGTGCCCGCGCGATCGCAACCCGCTGCCGCTGGCCGCCCGACAGTTCGCGGGGCAGCCGTCCCAGCACCGACGACGGCAGCGCCACGTGGTCGACGAGCTCGCGCACGGCGCGCTCGCGCTCCTTGCGGCCGCCCAGCCGATGGATCCGCAACGGCTCCTCAACAGCCCGGAAAACCGAATACCTGGGATCCAAACTGCTGTAAGGGTTCTGGAGCACCGGCTGCACCCGCCGGCGAAACGCCAACGCCCGCTCGCGGTCCAGGGTGTCGTCGATCGGGGTCCCATCGAAGACCACGGTGCCCGCGGTGGGTGACAGCAGACCCAGCACCATCCGCGCCAACGTCGATTTTCCCGACCCCGACTCGCCCACGATCGCCAACGTGCTCGCCCGGCGCAGCCGAAACGACACGGCGTCGACGGCGCGGAATGCGGCGCGGCGCTTTCCCGGCCACCACGGCGCACCGCGCGACTCGCCGTAGACCTTGGTCAGCCCGGCGGCGACGAGGATGTCGCCGGACGGCTCGTTCGGGGTGCGCGCCCGGGGCCGGACCGGACTTGGCGTCAGCGACGGGGCGGCGGCCACCAATCGCCGGGTGTATTCGTGTCGCGGCTGTCGCAGAATGGCCTTTGCCGCACCGGATTCCACCACCTGCCCGCGATGGACGACGACCACCGACTCGGCCCGTTCGGCCGCCAACGCCAGGTCGTGGGTGATCAGCAGCAGCGCGGTGCCGAGATCGGCCGTGAGCCCCTGAAGATGGTCCAGCACCTGCCGTTGCACGGTGACGTCGAGCGCGGAGGTCGGCTCGTCGGCGATGAGCAGCTTAGGCCGACCGGCCAGGCCGATGGCGATCAGCGCGCGTTGGCACATGCCGCCCGACAGCTGATGGGGATAACGGGCGGCCTGCTGGACCGGATCCGGCATGCCCGCCTCGGCGAGCAGCTCGAGTGCGCGTCGTCGCGCGTCGCGAGTATCGGTGTTGGCCCGCAACGCTTCCCGGATCTGAAACCCGACTTTCCAGACCGGGTTGAGGTTGGTCATCGGATCCTGGGGGACGTAGCCGATGCCGCGGCCCCTGACCGACCGCAGCAGTCGGCGGTCGGCGCCGGTGATGTCGCGCCCGTCGAAAACGATGCGGCCGGCGGAGATTCGCCCGCCGGGCGGCAGCAGCCCGAGGATGGCGGCGGCCGTCGTGGACTTTCCCGATCCCGATTCGCCGACCACCGCGACGGTCTGGCCGCGGCGCACGGTCAGGTCCATGCCGCAGACTGCGGGCGCACGGCCGCCGAACCTGACCTCCAGGCCCTCGACCGACAGCAGCGGCGCCTCGGGGGTGCTCATGCGCGGCTCGCCCGCGAGCCGGGGTCCAGGGCGTCGCGCAGGGCGTCGCCCATCATCATGAACGCGAGCACCGTAATCGCCAGCGCACCCGCCGGATAGAACAGGATGGGCGAGCCGGACCGCAGCCTGCTCTGCGCCAGGTTGATATCGCCGCCCCACGACACCACCGACGCCGGCAGGCCGACGCCGAGGTAGGACAGCGACGCCTCGGTGACGATGAACACGCCGAAGGCCAGGGTGCACACCGCGAAGACCGGACCCGCCGCGTTGGGCAGCACATGCCGAATCAGGGTCTGGAAGTTGGTCAGCCCCAGGGCTTTCGCCGCCACCACATAATCGCCGGACCGGACCTCGAGTACCGTGCCGCGGGCCACCCTGGCCACCTGCGGCCAGCCGAACAGCGCGAGGATGGCGACGACGGTCCACACCCGGCGGTGGTGCATGACACCCATGATCACGATGGCCGCCAGCAGCAGCGGCAGGCCGAAAAACACGTCCGTGATGCGCGAGACGAAGGCGTCGACCCAGCCCCCGTAGAAGCCGGCCAGCGCGCCCAGGGCTCCACCGACGACGAACACGAGCAGGGTGGCCCCGAGCCCGACCGTCAGCGAGGCCCGCGCCCCGTACACGGTTCGCGCGTAGATGTCGTGACCCTGCAGATCGGTGCCGAACCAGTGCGCGGCCGACGGCGGAAGCAAGCTCTGGCTCGGGTCGGCGTAGCTGGGATCGATCCCGGTGAACAGCGCGGGGAACAACGCTACGACGACGACCAGCGCGATCAGCGCGGCGGCGACGACGAACTTCGGACGCCGGCGCAGCGTGCGCCAGGTGTCGCGCCAGAAGCCGTGGCGAACGGTGAGGCGCTCAGCCATAGCGGATCCGGGGATCGAGAGCGGCGTACAGCAGGTCCACCGCGAGGTTCGCGACCAGGTAGACGACCACCAGCACCGTGACTATCGAGACGACGGTCGGCGCCTCCTGCCGGGTGACCGCCTGATACAAGACGCCGCCGACGCCGTGGATGTTGAAGATCCCCTCGGTCACGATGGCCCCGCCCATCAGCGACCCGAGGTCGGCGCCGAGGAACGTCACCACCGGGATCAGCGAGTTCCGCAGGATGTGCACGGTCACCACTCGTCGCCGTGACAGGCCCTTGGCGGTCGCGGTCCGGACGTAGTCGGCGTGCGCGTTGGCGGCCACCGCGGACCGGGTGAGCCGGACCACGTACGCGAATGACACTGCGCCCAGGACGATCCCGGGCAGCAGCAACCGCGCGAAGCTCGCCCTTTCCCCCACGGTGACGGGCGCGATTCCCAGCCGGACACCGAACACGAATTGCGCGACGAAGCCCAGGACGAAAATCGGGATGGCGATGATGACGAGGCCGGCGATCAGCACGGTGGAATCGAACAGGCCGCCCTCACGCAGGCCTGCGACCACGCCGAAGCCTATCCCGAACACCGTTTCCACCGCCACGGCGATCAGCGCCAGCCGGATGGTGACCGGAAAGGCATGGGCCAGAACGGCACTGACCGGCAGCCCGGAGTAGGACCGGCCCAGGTCGCCGTGCAGGATGCCACCCAGATAACGCAGGTACTGCACGATGAACGGATCGTCGAGGTGGTAGCGGGCGCGCAGCGCCGCGGCTACCGCTGGGGTCAGCGGCCGGTCCCCGGCCATCGCCGCGACCGGATCGCCGGGCAGCAGGAAGACCATGCCGTAGATCAGCAGCGTGGCGCCGAGGAACACCGGCACCATGATGGCGACCCGCCGCGCGATGTACCAGCCCATCTCAGCCCTTCACGATGTTCTCGTAGTCGGGCAGGCCGTTCCAGGTGACCGTGACATTCTTGACCTCCGTCGACCAGCCCACCACACCGATGTTGTCCCACAGCGGGACAACGGGCATGTCGTGGAACAGGATTCGCTGCGCGGCGTTGGCCAGGGCATTCGATCGCTCGATCGTGGGCGCGGCCTCGGCGGCCGCCAGCGCCGCGTCGAATTCGGGGTTGGCGTAGCCGACGTCGTTGGAGCCCGCGCCCGTGGCGAACAACGGGGCGAGAAACTCGATCATGGACGGGTAGTCCCCCTGCCACGCGGCGCGAAAGGCGGTCGCGATGGTGTGGTTGGTGATCTGGGTGCGAAACCCGGCGAAGGTCGGCTGCGGAGCGCCGACGGCGTCAATGCCCAGCACGTTCTTGATGCTGTTGGCAACCGCGTCCACCCATTCCTGGTTTCCGGCGTCGGCGTTGTAGGCGACGGCGTATTGGCCGCCCCACGGCGAGATGGCGTTGGCTTGCGCCCAGAGTTGCCGTGCGCGATCGGGATCGAAATTCAGGACGTCGTTGCCCGGCAGGTTCGGCTCGAAACCCGGCAACGACCGCGCGGTGAAATCGCGCGACGGGGTGCGGGTGCCCATGAAGATCCGCTGGCAGATCTGCTCACGGTTGACTGCGGCCGACAGCGCCAGCCTGCGCAGGCGGCCTTCCTCGCCGCCGAAGTGCGGCAGCCGCAACGGGGTGTCCAGGCTGTGCTTGACCGCCACCGGCCCGCTGGCGACGTTGCCGGCGCCCAGGTCGCGCTGGTAGACCGGCAGCGCGCTCGGCGGAATCGTGTCCAGCACATCGAGATTGCCCGAGAGCAGGTCGGCGTAGGCGGTGTCGAGGTTGGCGTAGAACTCGAACCGCAAGCCCTTGTTGTGCGGTTTGCGGTTGCCGTGATAATCGGGGTTGGGACGCAAGTCGATTTTGACGTTGTGCTCCCACGCCGGACCGTCGGCGCTGTCGGCGAGCCGGTACGGTCCGTCACCAAAAGGGTTGCGGCCGAACGCGGCCATGTCGCGAAACGCGGCGTCGGGCAACGGATAGAACGCGCTGTGGCCCAACCGCAACACGAAGTCGATGGTCGGCGCCTTGAGGCGCACAGTGAACTCGAGATCGTTGACGACCCGCAACCCGGACATGGTGCTTCTCTTGGTCTCGCCGCCGGCGACGTCGTCGAACCCGTCGATCGGGCTGAAAAAGCTCTGCTGCAGTTGGGCATTGGAGCTCAGGGCCCCGTAGTTCCACGCGTCGACGAACGAATGGGCCGTCACGGGCGAGCCGTCGGTGAACCGCCAGCCGGGTTTGAGGACGACGCGGTAGTTGACGTTGTCGGTGGTCTCGACCGACTGGGCCACCTCGTTTGCGGGGTGTCCGGCGGCGTCGTAGGACACCAGGCCGGCGAAGAGCCGGTCGATGATCCGCCCGCCGTTGCTGTCGTTGGTGCTGGTCGGGACGAGCGGGTAGGGCGGTTCCCCGCCGTTGACCAGTACGAGGTCGGGGCTCAACGCGCCGCCGCCGCAGCCCGACAGCGACCCGACCGCCAGTGTCCCGGCGGCAAGGACGGCCAGCGCGGCCCGCATCGGACGCATGACAGCGACCCTAGGCGATGGCGAGAGCCGCAACTTGTCGCCGCGGCTAGGATGGCGCCGTGACGTCGCGCGAACTCGCTGCTCAGTTCGGGTATCTGGTGGCGCTGTTCGGCGTTGGCGCTGTTGGATTGGTCTGTCTGATCACCGGACTGCGCGCGCGCAGTCGGGCTCGGCGGCGCCGGAGGGTAGTGTCGGCCACACCGCTGATCATCGTCGGTGTCGTCATGCTGAACTTGGGTGGGCTGGGAATCGCCGGAAGTCTCGTGAAGGCGTACTACCTGAGCCCGTTCGACACCGACAAGTCCATGCGGGTCGGTCAGTGCGTCGACCAAAATACCTTTCTCGCAACGCGTTTCGGTTCATACCCGGGAAACTCCTGCGCCAACCCGGTGAATACCTATGAACTGGCCTTCAGGGGCGCTCCCTCGGCGACCTGTCCGGACGGCAAACGGGATCGCTCCATTTACAACCGGTACACCGATAACTACACGATCATGTGCTTTGCGCTCAACCTCAAGCAGGGCCGGTGCTACCAGCTGGCCAACGGCGCCGAGACCTTGACGATGACACTGGGCGACTGCGGCAAACCTCAGCCCATGCAGGCCAAAGTCGTGCAGCGCATCGACGGCAGCACGGACACAACGCGATGCCGGCCAGAGGACAGATCCATCGCTTACCCCGCTCCGCCGCGCGTCTACTGCCTGGCACCGACCGGTTCCTGACACCATCAGCCCGCGATGACGGGGTGGACCTCCAGTCGGCACGCGTCGATGGTGGCGGCCACGGTGAACACCTGAATGATGTCGGGCGGGCTGACGGCCAGATCGGTGTAGGTCGGGCACGCGTTGCCGTCGGCGTCGGAGCCCAACCCCTCGACGATCGCGTGCTCCTGCGTGGATAGCGACAGGGTGACGCTCGGCGGCGCCTCGACTCCGGCCGGCAGGCCGCCCATGTAGCCGCGCGGCGTGGGCTGAGCATGGATGGGCGGGCCCCCGGCGCCCGAGTCGACCCCCGGGTATCCGGTGAGCGTGCAGGGGTCCGCGCCGCCGGCGAGGGTGAACATCAGCGACAGCCCGCGGTGGCCCGCGGCGCCCTGCGTCGGGGACGCGCTGACGGCGACCTGGTCCGACCAGCATGGCGCCGGCTGGTCGACGACGTCGGCCGGTTCGGCCCACGCGGGTGACCCCAGCAGGGTGGTGGCCGCGTAACCCGTTGCGGCCACGGCCAAGCTGGTGACTCTTGGCGATCGCAGGCGCGGCCTCGCCGGGCGTGGCGGTTCGCCAAGGAGTCGGCGGCGGAGGAGTCGCCCGTGCGGTCCCGGCACACCGGTGATTATCCGCCAGGGGGGCGCATTTGACCCAGGATCGGCGAGCGGCTTTTCACCTCGAAGGTCTAGGCTCACTGACGGTTGACGCGCCTCGACATTAGGAGGAAACCAGTGACCGCCACCCACACCGAGGGCCCGTCGTCGTATCCGCCGCCGGCGCAGTTCGTCGAGCAGGCCAACGCCGGTGAGGAGCTGTACCGCGAAGCCGAGGAGGACCGCCTGGCGTTCTGGGCCAAGCAGGCCAACCGGCTCACCTGGTCGACGCCGTTCACCGAGGTGCTGGACTGGTCGCAGGCGCCGTTCGCCAAGTGGTTCGCCGACGGCAAGCTCAACGTCGCCTACAACTGCGTCGACCGCCACGTGGAGGCCGGGCGCGGCGATCGGGTCGCCATCCACTGGGAGGGCGAACCCGGCGACAGCCGCAGCCTCACCTATTCCGATCTGCAGGCCGAGGTGTGCAAGGCGGCCAACGCGCTGACCGACCTCGGTCTGGTCGCGGGCGACCGCGTGGCGATCTACATGCCGTTGATCCCCGAGGCCGTGATAGCGATGCTGGCCTGCGCGCGCCTGGGCCTCATGCACAGCGTCGTGTTTGCCGGGTTCACCGCCAAGGCGCTGCGCGCCCGCATCGCCGACGCCCAGGCCAAGCTGCTCATCACCAGCGACGGCCAGTTCCGCCGTGGCAAGCCGGCGCCGCTGAAGGACGCGGCCGACGAGGCCGTCGCCGAATCCGACAGTCCGGTCGAGCGCGTTCTGGTGGTGCGGCGCACCGGAATTGACGTGTCCTTCAACGAAGATCGCGACCTGTGGTGGCATGACGTCGTCGACACAGCGTCGCCCGAACACACGCCGCAGCCGTTCGACGCCGAGCAGCCGTTGTTCCTGCTGTACACCTCCGGCACCACCGGCAAGCCGAAGGGCATCGTCCACACCAGCGGCGGCTACCTGGTTCAGTGCTCCTACACGCACTACTACGTCTTCGATATCAAGCCCGAAACCGACGTCTTCTGGTGCACCGCCGACATCGGCTGGGTCACCGGACACACCTATGGTGTCTACGGTCCGCTGTCCAACGGCGTCACCGAGGTCCTCTACGAGGGCACACCCGATTCCCCCACCCAGCACCGGCATTTCGAGATCATCGAAAAGTACGGCGTGACAATCTATTACACCGCGCCCACGCTCATTCGCACGTTCATGAAGTGGGGACGCGAGATCCCCGACGCGCACGACCTGTCCAGCCTGCGGTTGCTCGGGTCGGTCGGTGAGCCGATCAACCCGGAGGCGTGGCGCTGGTACCGCAAGGTGATCGGCGCCGAGCGCCTCCCGATCGTCGACACGTGGTGGCAGACCGAAACGGGTTCGGCCATGATCACCCCGCTGCCCGGGGTGGCGGCGGCCAAACCGGGTTCGGCGATGCGGCCGCTGCCGGGCATCTCGGCCAAGATCGTCGACGACCACGGCGATGAGATCCCGCCGGCCGACGCGAAGGGCGAGCACGCCAGCGGATATCTGGTCCTGGACCAGCCGTGGCCGTCGATGCTGCGCGGCATCTGGGGCGATCCGGACCGCTACGTCGAGACCTACTGGTCCCGGTTCGCCGAGCAGGGCTGGTATTTCGCCGGCGACAGCGCCTATTACGACTCCGACGGCGCCATCTGGGTGGTCGGTCGCATCGACGACGTCATGAATGTGTCGGGGCATCGCCTCTCGACCGCCGAGGTGGAATCCGCGCTGGTCGGCCACGTCGCGGTGGCCGAGGCGGCCGTGGTCGGCATGACGGACGAAACCACCGGCCAGGCGATCTGCGCGTTCGTCGTGCTGTGCGCCGACTTCGAGGTGCACGACGGGATCGTCGACGAGCTGCGCGTGGAGGTGGCGCGGGAGATCTCGCCCATCGCCAAGCCGCGCGAGGTCCACGTCGTGCCGGAACTACCCAAGACCCGCAGCGGCAAGATCATGCGCAGGCTGTTGCGCGACGTCGCCGAGAACCGGGAGTTGGGTGACACGTCGACGCTGCTGGATCCCGGCGTGTTCGACGCGATCAAGTCCGGGAAGTAGGGCCCGTCAGGCCGGCAGCGGCACGAATCCCGCGCCGGGCCGGTGCTTGGCGTTGATGTCGGCGAGGTCGGCGTTGATCGACATCACAACCGCCGGGGTGTGCAGCGGGATGTATTTGATGATGCACGTCGGCAGGTTGTCGCTGAACGCCCCATGGATCATTCCGACCAGCAGGTTGTTGACGGTTACCGGCGCGCCGGAGTCACCCGGCTGGCCACACACCTGCATGACGATGGTGCCCGGGTCCTGGCCCGGCCCCCAGGTGACACCGCACGAGTTGCCGGTGGTCCGGCCCTGCTTGCAGGCGATCTGGCCGAAGGCCGGATCTGGACCGATGCCGCTGATCACGAACCCGTTGTAGTTGGCCACCGGCGCCACCTTGGCCGGATCGAATTTGATCACCGCGTAGTCAAGGACGTCGTTACCCGCGACCATGACGCCCAGCGGGCCCCTGTTCTGCGCGGCCTCGGCGGCGACCTGCGCGCCCGGACCGCCGCAGTGCGCAGAGGTGAAGCCGATCATGTCACCGGCCGCATCGGTGCCGATCGTGGTCAGGGTGCACATCGTGTCCCCGTTGATGACGATGCCGGCCCCACCGCCCATCGGGACCCTGTCATCGGCTCCCGCGGGGGCGGGCATCGCCAGGAATGACACCAGCACGGCCACCATCGCCGCCCTGTAGCAACGGTGAACCGTCTGCAACGCAACACTCCCATCGAGCGGTGGGGCATCCCCAGTGGCCCGGTCAGTCTAGTCGGCCAAGGTATGCGGTTCGCCGGGGTCGATGCGGTAGCGACGCCGCTTCCCTTATTCCTTTCCCGCTCAAGGGGATCGCCCACTTTACCGCCCCGGCGCCGGATTCGCTGTCGGCAAGCCCCACCCGTGGCCTTCAGCTGCCCTCGTCTGGCCCGGCACCACATGGCAACATAAACCGCGACGAGAGAACCGAGAGGACGGGTCTGTGAGCAAAGACGATCGCAACAACGGTGTGCCCAGCACCCTGACCACGATTCCGTTGGCCGACCCGCACGCCAGAGCCGCCGAGCCGTCGATCGGTGACCTGATCAAAGACGCCTCGGCCCAGGTCTCCACGCTGGTGCGCGCCGAGGTCGAACTGGCGCGCTCGGAGATCACCCGGGACGTCAAGAAGGGCCTGACCGGCAGCGTCTATTTCATCGCCGCGCTGGTGGTGCTGTTCTACTCCACGTTCTTTTTCTTCTTTTTCGTCGCCGAACTCCTCGATACCTGGCTGTGGCGCTGGGTGGCTTACCTGATCGTGTTCGGAATCATGGTGGTGGTCGGGGCGCTGCTGGGGCTGCTGGGCTACCTGAAGGTCCGGCGCATCCGGGGGCCGCGGGACACGATCGAATCGGTCAAGGAGACCCGCACGGCGCTCACGCCCGGCCACGACAAGGCGGCCACCGAGGCCAAGCAGCTTCCCGAATCCCCCGGCGGCCGGCACGAAAAACCCACGGATCCCTCGGGTTGGTAGATGCCGTCACCAGATCCGTCGGTCACCCGCATCGACGGGCCGTGGCGCCACCTGGACGTGCACGCCAACGGCATCCGATTCCACGTCGTCGAAGCCCTGCCGGACGGACAGGATCCGGCGGTTCCGCCCATGGAACCGGCCACGGCGCGGCCGCTGGTGATGCTGCTGCACGGTTTCGGATCGTTCTGGTGGTCCTGGCGCCATCAGCTGCGCGGGCTGACCGGGGCGCGCGTGGTCGCGGTCGACCTACGGGGCTACGGGGGCAGCGACAAGCCGCCCCGCGGTTACGACGGCTGGACGCTCGCCGGCGACACGGCCGGGCTCATCCGCGCGCTCGGACACTCGTCGGCGACCCTGGTCGGCCACGCGGACGGCGGCCTGGCCTGCTGGGCGACCGCGCTGCTGCATTCGCGGCTGGTGCGCGCCATCGCGCTGATCAGCTCGCCGCACCCGGCGGCGCTGCGGCGATCCACGCTGATGCGCCGCGACCAGGGTTACGCGCTGCTGCCGACGTTGCTGGCCTACCAGGTGCCGCTGTGGCCGGAACGCGTGCTGACCCGGGACAACGCGGCGGAGATCGAGCGCCTGGTCAGAAGCCGCAGCTGCGCCAAATGGGTTGCTTCCGAGGACTTTTCGCAATCCATCCGCTACCTGCGGACGGCGATCCAGATTCCCGGCGCGGCGCACTGCGCGCTGGAGTATCAGCGGTGGGCGGTACGCAGCCAGCTGCGCGGCGAAGGCCGGCGATTCATGCGGTCGATGAGCCAACAGCTCGGCATGCCGTTGTTGCACCTGCGCGGTGACGCCGACCCCTACGTGCTGGCCGACCCGGTCGATCACACCCAGCGCTACGCGCCCCAGGGCCGCTATCTATCCATTACCGGCGCAGGGCATTTCAGCCACGAGGAGGCGCCCGAGGAAACCAACCGGCACCTGATGAAGTTTTTCGAGCAGGTGCACGGAACCCGGATCAGCTGACGCACGAGCCGGTGCCCACCTGCTGGGTGGCACCGATCTTGGAAAGCTGAGAGGCCACCTCGTCGGCCGTCAACACGAACCCCGTGTCGGGGTCGTCGACGGCGGCGCCGAACACGACCCCGAGCACGTGACCGTTGAGATCGATCAGCGGTCCACCCGAATTGCCCTGCTCCACACTGGCTCTGATGGTGTACACGTCGCGGGCGACCGGCGCCGGATCCCGGTAGATGTCGGGGCCGCTGAGCCTGATGGCCTCGCGAATCCGGGCCGGGGTCGCGGTGAAGTTGCCGCCGCCCGGATAACCGAGCACCACAACGCTTTCCCCGCTCTTCGCCTCGCCCTGGGCGAAGGCCAACGGCTGGGGCGGCAGGTTGGGGACCGCCAGGATCGCGATGTCGACCGACGGGTCATAGGACACCACGGTGGCGTCGAGGGGGTTGCCGCTGGCGTAGATCTGGACGCTGTTGGACCCCGCCACCACGTGCGCATTGGTCATCACCCGGTCGGGGGCTATCACGAATCCGCTGCCCTCCAACACTTTTTGGCAGCTCGGCGCCAGGCTGCGCACCTTGACGACGCTGGGTGCGGTGCTGGTCACCACCGGGTTGTTGGCCAGGGCGGGATCCGGTGAGGCGACCGGAATCACCGGGGTGCGGCTGAACGGCTCGAGCACCGCGGGCAGCCCGGAGGTGTTCAGCAGCGCCGAGAGCCGCTTGGGCACCGTCTTCAGCCAGGGTGGCGCCACCTCGTTGACCTGGGCGAGGACCCGGGAGCCCTTGACCGCGGAGGCCAGCTCGGGCTGGTCCTTGGACTGGGTCAGCGGCGTCGCCAACAGCCACGCCGCGGTCAGCACCACGACGAGCTGCACGCCCACCCCGATGACGGAGTCGACCAATCGTATTGTGCGGCTGCGGATTGCGCCCCGCACGGCACGGCCCAGCACCACGCCGGCGACCTCACCGACGACGACCAGCGCGAGGATCAAAAACAGCGCGGTGAAGAGTTTCGCGCGGGGCGCGGCGATGTGGCTGACGATGTGGGGCGCCAGCAGCACGCCCGCGATGGCGCCCAGCAGCACACCGACGAACGACAGCAGGGAGCCCAGCGCCCCCGAACGCCAGCCCGAGATGGCCGCGATGAACGCGACCGACAGGACGGCGATGTCCAGCCACTGCGACGGGGTCATCGAGTTCATGTTCATCGGCGGGACCCGCCCTCGTTGCCGACCAGCACCATCGCCTCGTCCAACTCGCGGATGTCGGTCGTGTCCCAGGGCTGAGCCCAGCCGGCGACGTCGAGCATCGCGGAGATCACCTGGCCGGTGAAACCCCACACCAACATCTGGTTCAACAGAAACGCCGGCCCGGCCCATCGGCGGCCGAGGTTGCCGCGGTACACCATCAGCCGGTTGTCCGGATTTATGAAGGCGCGCAACGGAACTCGCGATACGATGGCCGTTTCGGTCTCGTCGACGACGGCCACCGGCCCCGGATCGGGCGAATAGGCGAGCACCGGGACGACGTGGAACCGCGACGGGGCGATGAACGTGCGCTCCATGGTGGCCAGCGGATGCAGCCGGCTCACGTCGATCCCGGTTTCCTCGCGCGCTTCGCGCAGGGCGGTGGCGATCGGACCTTCGTCGGTGGGATCGGAAGCGCCGCCGGGAAAGGCCGCCTGGCCGGCGTGGTGGCGCAGCGTCGAGGCCCGCACGGTCAGCAGCAGATCGGCGTCGTCGGGCAGGCCGCCGCCGGGCGGCCCGGACTCGGGGCCCGAGAACAACACCAGAACGGCGGCCTCGCGGTCGTCGCCGACCAATGACGCCATCGACGATGCGGCCTTGGCCGCGGTCACCATCGCCAGCACGCCGGCCGGCAGCCGATGCCGGTACGCCTCGGGAATCTGACCCACGTTGTCGACCAGCGGGCGCAGCCAGGACGGTGACACGTCGGGCCTGAGCGGAACCGGTGCCCGCCCGTGGGTTGGGTCCCCGTTAG
Organism: Mycobacterium terramassiliense; assembly: GCF_900157385.1. Lineage (GTDB taxonomy): Bacteria > Actinomycetota > Actinomycetes > Mycobacteriales > Mycobacteriaceae > Mycobacterium > Mycobacterium terramassiliense. The sequence continues at coordinate 729,111 of NZ_LT717701.1, read as the reverse complement.
GCGGGGGCGTACCCCCAGCGCTCACCGGCACCTCCCTCGGCCTCAACTCGCGTCGTTTCCGACGGCAGCCGCGATCTCGTCGGCGTTGGCAAAAGGCCGCGGCAGCACTTGGGCAACGCTACCGTCCGGCCGGAGGACGACCGTCGCAGGCATCACATTTACCACACGCAGCGCAGCCGCGACCCGACGACGACCGTCCTGCAGGGTCGGGAGGCGAACGCCCAACTCCGCCAACCGCAGTAATGCGGCCGTCTCGTTTTCGTCCTGGTGCACCGTCACCACCATCACGTTCGCCCCGACCCGCCGTTGGTACTCGGCCATCGCCGGAAGCTCGGCGGCGCATGGCCCGCACCAATAGGCCCACAGGTTGAGCACCACTCGGCGTCCGGCCAACGCGCGGGCGACGTCGACGGCCGAGCCGTCGGCGGCGCAGTCCACGGTGATGCCGCGCAGCGCCTCGGGGCCGGGGCCGGGGCCGTCGGCCGGACACGGCGGCAGGTTCGCGCGCTGCCGGGGACCCGCCAGCGCGGCGGGGGTGTCGGCGTCGCGGTGTTCCCGGGGGGCCCGCGATTGGTTCGGCGCGGTCGGCGCGGACCCGTCGTGCAACTGGGCCACCAGGGCCACCACCAACGCCGCCACCACCGCCAGGATCGCGATGGTCCAGCGGGTCGTCCGGGTCAAGGTCTCCGGCCCCGGTATTAGAGCCCCACCAGGGCCAGCAGGTGCTCGGTTTCCGGCCCCTGGACCAGCGGCGCGGCGAGCAGCGGTTCCGTCGGCCCCAGACCGAACGAGGGGCAGTCCTTGGCCAGGATGCAGGCGCCGCATGCGGGTTTGCGGGCGTGGCACACCCGGCGGCCGTGGAAGATCACCCGGTGGCTCAACATGGTCCACTCCCGGCGTTCGATCAGTGCCCCGACCGCGTGCTCGATCTTCACCGGGTCCTTCTCGGCCGTCCAGCGCCACCGCTGCACCAGTCGCGAGAAATGGGTGTCGACGGTGATTCCCGGGATGCCGAAGGCGTTGCCGAGGATGACGTTGGCGGTCTTGCGCCCCACGCCGGGCAGGGTGACCAGGTCGGCCATGGTCGACGGCACCTCGCCGTCGAACCGTTCGACCAGGGCCTGCCCCAGGCCCATGAGAGAGGCCGCCTTATTGCGGAAAAACCCGGTGGGGCGGATGAGATTCTCCAGCTCGCCGCGGTCGGCTTGCGCATAATCCAGCGCCGAGCGGTACCGCTTGAACAGCGCGGGCGTCGTCAGGTTGACCCGCTTGTCGGTGCTCTGCGCCGACAAGATGGTGGCCACCGTCAGCTCCAGCGGCGTCGTGAAATCCAATTCGCAGTGCGCGTCGGGAAACGCTTGCGCCAGTGCGCGATTCATCCGCCGCGCCCGGCGGACCAGGCCAACCCGGGTCTCCGGGGTCTCCGGCGCCCTGCGCCGCCCGTTGACGGCACCGTCTTGCGTGGTCGGCTTGGGCTTCGAACGCCCGGATGCCTTCGCCGCTGTCACCTACGACAGAGTACTGATTTCGTGATCTGGCTGAGACCTAAGCCATGTTTACTCTCCTTGTGTCATGGTTGCTGGTGGCGTGCGTTCCCGGGCTGCTCATGCTCGTGGCGCTCGGTCTGGGGCGGCTGGAGTCCGACCTCGCCCACGACACCGTCACGACGAGCGACGTCGAGGACTTCCTCGACCATGCGGACGCCGTCGATGTGCACACGCTGGCCCGTGAGGGCATGCCCGAGGCGCTGGAATACCTGCATCGGCGCCAGGCGCTGCGGCCGGCCGGGCCGGAATCGGCCGGCCCCCGCCACGCCGCGCCGGAGTTTGCCATCGCCTTCGGCGCCCCCGACGAGCCCGGATTGCCGACGCGGGTGGGAGCCCATTCGCATGTCAATCCGCAATTTAGGGGGGCTCGACACGTCAATCGTGTGTAGCGTGGCACGTTGGACACAATTCGCTTACCTCTAGACTTACGTCACACGAGCAGGGTTGGCCTGCCCGTACACATAATCGGAAAGCTGAAGAGGCAACGTGGACGAGATCCTGGCAAGAGCAGGAATCTTCCAAGGGGTTGAGCCCAGCGCGGTCACCGCGCTGACCAAGCAATTGCAACCCGTCGACTTCCCGCGCGGGCACACGGTTTTCGCCGAAGGGGAGCCCGGGGATCGCCTGTACATCATCGTCTCGGGGAAGGTCAAAATCGGGCGGCGTTCGCCCGATGGCCGGGAAAATCTGCTGACGATCATGGGCCCGTCGGACATGTTCGGTGAGTTGTCGATCTTTGACCCCGGCCCGCGGACTTCCAGCGCCACCACCATTACCGAGGTGCGGGCGGTGTCGATGGACCGCGACGCGCTCCGGGCCTGGATCGCCGACCGGCCGGAGATCGCGGAACAGCTGCTGCGGGTGTTGGCCCGGCGCCTGCGCCGGACCAACAACAACCTCGCCGACCTCATCTTCACCGACGTGCCCGGCCGGGTGGCCAAGCAGCTGCTGCAGCTGGCCCAGCGCTTCGGCACCCAGGAGGGCGGCGCGATGCGGGTCACCCACGACCTGACGCAGGAGGAGATCGCCCAGCTGGTGGGCGCGTCCCGGGAGACTGTGAACAAAGCCCTGGCCGATTTCGCCCACCGCGGCTGGATCCGGCTGGAGGGCAAGAGCGTGCTGATTTCGGACTCCGAACGGCTGGCCAGGCGCGCTCGTTAGCCGCGGCCCGCGCCGAGCCTGTGATTTTGCAGGCCCCTACTCGCACCTTTCTTGCAGAAATTCAGTCTCGACGCAGGTAGGCCAGTTGCGCCTGAACCGACCACTCGGCCGCGTCCCAGAGCTTCTCGTCGACGTCGACGTAGACGTGTTCGACGACCTGGCGCGCGCTGGCATCCTCGCCGAGTTGCCGCAACGCCGCGCGCACCTGCTCCAGACGTTCGTGCCGGTGCATCAGGTATCCGGCCGCGACGGCTTCCAGATTCGGCAAATCCGGCCCGTGCCCGGGCAACACGGTGCGCGGGCCCAGGCCGCGTAGCCTCCGCAGCGATTCCAGGTAGTCGGCGAGACTCCCGTCCTCCTTGTCGATGACGGTGGTGCCGCGGCCCAGCACGGTGTCCGCGGTGAGCACGGCGTCGTCCAGGACGAACGACAGCGAGTCGGCGGTGTGGCCGGGCGTCGCCATCACCTTGATCTTCAGGCCGGCCGCATCGATCACTTCCCCATCGACGAGCTCACCGCCGAGGCCGCGCAGAAACCCGCTGCCCGCCGACCGGACGGTGGCACCGGTGCGTTCGACCAGCTTGTCGATGCCGTCGGTGTGGTCGCCGTGCCGGTGACTGATCAGCACCAGGGAGATGCGACCGGCGGCGGCGACCCGTTCGATGTGCTCGTCGTCCTCCGGCCCGGGATCCACGACGACCATCTCGTCGCTGCCGGGGCCGCGCAGCACCCAGGTGTTGGTGCCCTCCAGCGTCAGCAGGCCGGGGTTGTCGGCCAACAGGACCGAGACGGTGTCGGTGACCGCCCGCAACCTGCCGTATGCGGGGTGGGTCAGTGACTCGGCAACCTCGGTCACGGCCTCAGCCAACCTCCACGATCAGCTCCACCTCCACCGGCGCGTCCAGCGGCAGCTCGGATACGCCGACCGCCGAACGCGCGTGCGCCCCCGCGTCGCCGAACACCTCGGCGAGCAGCTCCGATGCGCCGTTGACGACTCCTGGCTGGCCGTTGAAACCCGGAGCCGAGGCGACGAACCCGACCACCTTGACCACCCGGGCGACGGCGTCGACGCCCACCAGCGAATTCACAGCCGCGAGCGCGTTCAAGGCGCAGATCCGCGCCATCGCCCTGCCCTGTTCGGGGCTGACCTCGGCGCCGACCTTGCCGGTCCCCGCCAGCTGTCCGGACTGAATCGGCAGCTGACCCGAGGTGTAGACCAGGTTGCCGGTTCGTACCGCGGGTACGTACGAGGCCAGCGGCGCAGCCACCTCCGGGAGCGCGACCCCGAGCCGCTCCAGCCGGGCGGAAGCACTCATCTCTATTTGGGGCGCTTCAAATACGCGACGTGCTGCTCGCCGGTGGGCCCGGGCAGTACGGACACCAGCTCCCAGCCGTCGGCCCCCCACTGGTCGAGGATCTGTTTGGTCGCGTGCGTGAGCAGTGGGACCGTGACGTATTCCCATGCGGTGGGTTGGCTCATGACGCGAGCTTATCGGTCGGCGTTCAACGGCTCTGGCCTGCCCAAGCGCCGTGCGGCGGTCGGGCTAGCATGCGATGGTGGCATCCATTCCTAGCGGCGGCAGTTCGGTCGGCTGGCCATCGCGCCTGTCGAAGGCCCGCTTGCATTTCGTGACCGGCAAAGGCGGGACGGGTAAGTCGACGGTAGCGGCCGCGCTGGCACTGACGCTGGCGGCGGGAGGCCGCAAGGTCCTGCTCGTCGAAGTCGAAGGGCGCCAAGGGATTGCGCAACTTTTCGACGTGCCGCCCCTGCCCTATCAGGAACTCAAGATCGCCACAGCCGAGCGGGGCGGCGAGGTCAACGCGCTGGCGATCGACATCGAGGCCGCGTTCCTGGAATACCTGGACATGTTCTACAACCTGGGCATCGCGGGCCGCGCGATGCGCCGCATCGGCGCCATCGAGTTCGCGACGACGATCGCGCCGGGCCTGCGCGACGTGCTGCTCACCGGCAAGATCAAGGAGTCGGTGGTGCGCCTCAACAAGGGGTCCAAGACCCCTGTCTACGACGCGGTCGTCGTCGACGCGCCGCCGACGGGCCGGATCGCCCGCTTCCTCGATGTCACCAAGGCGGTGAAGGACCTGGCCAAGGGCGGGCCCGTTTTCTCGCAGGCCGAGGGCGTGGTGAAGCTGCTGCATTCGGAGGCGACGGCCATCCATCTGGTCACACTGCTCGAAGCGCTGCCCGTGCAGGAGACGCTGGAAGCCATCGAGGAGCTTGCCGAGATGGAGCTGCCGATCGGCAGTGTGATCGTGAACCGCAACATCCCTTCCTTCCTGGAGCCGCGCGACCTGGCCAAGGCGGCCGAAGGGGACGTGGACGCGGACTCGGTGCGGGCCGGCCTGGAGATGGCCGGAATCAAGCTCAACGACACCGACTTCGCCGGCCTGCTGACCGAAACCATCGAGCACGCGACCCGGATCACCGCGCGGGCCGAGACCGCACAGCAGCTCGACGCCTTGAAGGTGCCGCGGCTGGAACTGCCGGCCATCTCCGACGGAGTCGACCTCGGCAGCCTGTATGAGCTTTCCGAATCGCTTGCGCAGCAGGGAGTTCGATGAGTACCGCACCGACAGCCCTTGATATGGCAGCAATCCTGGCCGACAGGGCCAACCGGGTGGTCGTGTGCTGCGGGGCCGGCGGCGTCGGCAAGACCACCACCGCGGCGGCCATGGCGCTGCGCGCGGCCGAATACGGTCGCACCGTCTGCGTTTTGACGATCGACCCGGCCAAGCGGCTGGCGCAAGCGCTCGGGGTCAACGACCTCGGCAACACACCGCAGCGGGTGCCGCTGGCGCCCGAGGTGTCCGGCGAGCTGCACGCAATGATGCTCGACATGCGCCGCACGTTCGACGAAATGGTGGTCCAGTACTCGGGATCCGGTCGCGCACAAGCGATCTTGGACAACCAGTTCTATCAGACCGTCGCGACCTCGCTGGCCGGCACGCAAGAGTACATGGCGATGGAAAAGCTCGGCCAACTGTTGGGCCAGGACCGCTGGGACCTGGTGGTGGTGGACACTCCCCCGTCGCGCAACGCGCTCGACTTCTTGGATGCGCCCAAGCGACTGGGCAGCTTCATGGACAGCCGATTGTGGCGGCTGCTGCTCGCGCCCGGACGAGGCATCGGCCGATTGGTCACCGGCGCAATGGGTTTGGCGATGAAGGCGCTGTCGACGGTGCTCGGCTCGCAGATGCTGGGCGACGCCGCCGCATTCGTGCAGTCGCTAGATGGCACCTTCGGCGGCTTCCGTGAGAAAGCCGACCGCACCTACGCGCTGCTGAAAAGGCGCGGCACTCAGTTTGTGGTGGTGTCCGCCGCCGAGCCGGACGCGCTGCGCGAGGCCGCCTTCTTCGTCGACCGACTGTCGCAGGAAGCCATGCCGCTGGCCGGGCTGGTCTTGAACCGCACTCACCCGACACTGTGTTCCCTGCCGGCCGAACGGGCGATCGACGGAACCGAGACGTTGGACGCCTTGGACTCCGAGGCCGCCGCGCTGGCGGCCGCGGTCCTGCGGATTCACTCCGACCGCGCGCAAACCGCCAAACGCGAGGTCAGGCTGCTTTCCCGGTTCACCGGGGCCCACCCGCACGTGCCGGTCATCGGGGTCCCGTCGCTGCCCTTCGACGTTTCGGACCTGGATGCGCTGCGCGCTCTCGCCGACCAGATCACCGCCGCCGGCGACGAGGCGGCCCGCCCCGCGGGGCGCTGAGGAGCGGCGAATCCGAACCCCGCCGGCGACGAGGCGGCCCGCCCCGCCGGGCGCTGTGGGGTCACCACCCGCTTGCGGGGGAGAACCGGACGGCCCGTGCTGCCGAGCGTGAATTCACGCCGGAACACGCCGAAAATGCTACGCACACTTCACGCTCGGCAATTGGCGGCGACGATCCGCTGAGTGGCTGATCCTATTTATCACACGCCAGTAAGTGCCCGTTGCGCATTATTTGACACGAGCCAGTCTTATCCGGAAAGCCCGCTTTCGTTGCTGTCGAATTCCTATTGGGCACAAGCCAGCTCGTATTCAACACACGTCAGCCCGCTATTAGACATGGTGCAGCCGGGTCGGCCGACTAGAGACGTAACAATGACGTAATTATGAAAACCGATATTTTCAAAACCATTGGACGGGTTCCCCCGCCGGTGGCGAAACGGCGCCGTAATAATCGATCGAGTCAGCCGGCGGAGCGGCCGCGGCGCTTTTCGAAGAAGTCCGACCAGGAGATGACCTCCGGGTGCTGCTTGAGCAGAGCCCTCCGCTGGCGCTCGGTCATGCCGCCCCAGACTCCGAACTCGACCTTGTTGTCCAACGCGTCCGCCCCGCACTCCTGCATTACCGGGCAATGCCGGCAGATCACCGCCGCCTTACGCTGGGCGGCGCCCCGGACAAACAGTTCATCGGGGTCAGTGGTCCGACACAACGCTCTTGAGACCCAGGCGATCCGGTCTTCGGCATCGACACTGCGCAGAACCCCCTGTGCAGCCGCATTGTTTGTTCTACGCGCGGCCGGCCGTGAACCTGACACGAGCTGTTCCCTTCCTTCCGACCGCTCGTCGCGGCCGCCCTCCTCAGGTGCAGACCCTGCTTGCGATCTACGCCACACCATGCAGTTCGGTGTTATCTGAATCTCACCGTGTGTCTAAGTTAGGTGGTCAGGTGGCAATTGCGCAACAGTCTGATAACGGTTTTTTTGGGACGCGCGTGCAGTCTTGTCGGAAAGGATAAGCCCGCCAAACCGACCGCGCACTTCGTGCCGGTGGATGAGCTGTGACGGCGGCGCAAATTTTCTGCCAAACCCGAGCGTAAGTTCGCTGGTCACCGTGCGGGAGAGGCCTTGGTCACCTCGTGGCGTGGCCGGCTGATCAGGGGCCGCTACCCTGGAACGCATGTCAGACCGCCCCCCGGCCGCGCTCACGATTGTCAAGCTCGCGGGGTGCTGCTTGTTGGCCAGCGTCGTCGCCACCGCGCTGATGTTTCCGCTCGTCGGCGGCGTCGGGCTGATGTCCAACCGGGCCTCCGAGGTGGTCGCCAACGGCTCGGCGCAGCTGCTACAGGGCGAGGTGCCGGCGGTATCGACGATGGTCGACAAGAAGGGCAACGTCATCGCCTGGCTGTATTCGCAGCGCCGGTTCGAGGTGCCCACCGACAAGATCGCCAACACCATGAAGCTGGCGATCGTCTCGATCGAGGACAAGCGGTTCGCCGACCACAACGGGGTGGACTGGAAGGGCACCCTGACCGGGCTTGCGGGCTACGCGTCCGGCGACGTCGACACCCGCGGCGGCTCGACCATCGAGCAGCAGTACGTGAAGAACTACCAACTGCTGGTGACCGCTCAGACCGACGCCGAGAAGCGCGCGGCCGTCGAGACCACCCCGGCGCGCAAGCTGCGCGAAATCCGGATGGCGCTGACGCTGGACAAGACGTTCACCAAGCCCGAGATCTTGACCCGGTACCTCAATCTGGTCTCGTTCGGAAACGGCTCGTTCGGCGTGCAGGACGCGGCGCAGACCTACTTCGGCATCAACGCGTCGGACCTGAACTGGCAGCAGGCGGCGCTGCTGGCGGGCATGGTGCAGTCCACCAGCGCGCTGAACCCGTACACCAACCCCGACGGCGCGCTGGCCAGGCGGAACCTGGTCTTGGACACGATGATCGAGAACCTGCCGCAGGAGGCCGACGCCCTGCGCGCCGCCAAGGCCACGCCGCTGGGCGTACTGCCGCAACCCAATGAGCTGCCCCGCGGCTGCATCGCGGCCGGCGACCGCGCCTTTTTCTGCGACTACGTCCAGGAGTACCTCTCGCGCGCGGGGATTAGTAAGGAACAGGTGGCTCGGGGCGGCTACCTGATCCGCACCACGCTGGACCCGGACGTGCAGATCCCGGTCAAGGCGGCCATCGACAAGTTCGCCAGCCCCAACCTGCAGGGCATCTCAAGCGTGATGAGCGTGATCGAGCCCGGCAAGACCTCCCACCACGTCATGGCCATGGCGAGTAACCGCAAGTACGGGCTGGACACCGAGGCCGGCGAAACGATGCGACCGCAGCCCTTCTCCCTCGTCGGAGACGGCGCGGGGTCGGTCTTCAAGATCTTCACGACCGCCGCCGCGCTGGACATGGGCATGGGCATCAACGCCACCCTCGAGGTTCCGGGCAGGTTCCAGGCCAAGGGCATGGGCAGCGGCGGGGCCAAGGGCTGCCCCAAGGACACCTGGTGCGTGGTCAATGCGGGCAACTACCGGGGCTCGATGAACGTCACCGATGCCCTGGCCACCTCGCCCAACACCGCGTTCGCCAAGCTGATCCAGCAGGTCGGCGTCACCCGCACGGTCGACATGGCGATCAAGCTCGGGCTGCGCTCCTACGCAGACCCCGGCACGGCCCGCGACTACAACCGGGACAGCAACGAGAGCTTGGCGGATTTCGTCAAGCGGCAGAACATCGGCTCGTTCACCCTCGGCCCGATCGAGGTGAACGCGCTGGAGTTGTCCAATGTCGCCGCGACGTTGGCGTCCGGCGGGGTGTGGTGCCCGCCGAACCCGATCGACAAGCTGATCGACCGCAACGGCAACGAGGTCTCGGTGACCACCGAGACCTGCGATCAGGTGGTGCCCGAGGGTCTGGCCAACACCATGGCCAACGCGATGAGCAAGGACGCGGTGGGCAGCGGCACGGCGGCCGGTTCGGCCGGGGCGGCGGGCTGGGACCTGCCGGTGTCGGGTAAGACGGGGACCACCGAGGCCCACAGGTCGTCCGGCTTCGTGGGTTTCACGAGCCACTACGCGGCGGCGAACTACATCTATGACGACTCTCCCAACCCGACCGACCTGTGCTCCTCCCCGCTGCGCCACTGCAGCGAGGGTGACCTGTACGGCGGTAACGAGCCGGCGCGTACCTGGTTCACGGCGATGAAGCCGATCGCCACCAACTTCGGGCCGGTGGCGTTGCCGCCGACCGACCCGCGCTACGTCGACGGCTCCCCCGGTTCCCGGGTGCCGGCCGTCACCGGCCTGGAGGTCGACATGGCCCGCCAGCGCCTCAAGGACGCCGGCTTCCAGGTCGCCGACCAAACGAACTCGGTCAACAGCAGCGCGAAGGCGGGCGAGGTGGTCGGAACGACGCCGAGCGGCCAAACGATTCCGGGCTCGATCGTCACGATCCAGGTCAGCAACGGCATCCCTCCGGCGCCGCCTCCGCCGCCCGAGGGTGCGCCGGTGCCGATCGGATCGCAGGTCGTCGAGATCCCCGGTCTGCCGCCCATCACGATCCCGGTGTAGCTTGCGCCAACGGGGGCCGCCCCCCTAGGCGCGCGGCCCCCGTTGGCGCAAGCTACACGCGACCAGAAGCCAACCGGCAGTAGGCTGCCTGCATGGCTTCAGTTATGCCCGTCCTGATGCGCACCGGCGCGGTCGCGCTCGGCTCGACCGTGGCCGGCATCGGCTATGCCGCGTTCGTCGAGCGCAATGCATTCGTGCTGCGCGAGATCACCATGCCCGTCCTGTCGCCGGGATCCACGCCGCTGCGAGTGCTGCACATCAGCGACCTCCACATGCTGCCCAACCAGCGCCGCAAACAGGCCTGGCTCCGCGAGCTGGCCGCCTGGGAGCCCGACCTGGTGGTCAACACCGGCGACAACCTGGCGCACCCCAAGGCGGTGCCCGCGGTGGTGCAGACCCTCGGCGACCTGCTGTCGCGGCCCGGCGTCTTCGTCTTCGGCAGCAACGACTACTTCGGGCCGCGCCTGAAGAACCCGTTGAACTACCTCACCAACCCGTCGCATCGGGTCCGTGGCGAGCCGTTGCCCTGGCAGGACCTGCGGGCGGCGTTCACCGAGCGCGGCTGGCTCGACCTCACCCACACCCGTCGCGAGTTCGAGGTGGCCGGCCTGCACATCGCCGCCGCCGGCGTCGACGACCCGCACATTGACCGGGACCGCTACGACACGATCGCCGGCCCTGCCAGCCCGGCCGCGAACCTCCGACTGGGGCTGACCCATTCCCCCGAGCCGCGGGTGCTGGACCGCTTCGCCGCCGACGGCTACCAGTTGGTGATGGCGGGGCATACCCACGGCGGGCAGCTCTGCCTGCCGTTCTACGGCGCCCTGGTGACCAACAGTGGCCTGGACCGCTCCCGCGCGAAGGGACCGTCCCGGTGGGGCGCCAACATGCAATTGCACGTGTCCGCCGGCATCGGCACCTCCCCGTTCGCGCCGGTGCGATTCTGCTGCAGGCCCGAGGCGATGCTGCTGACGCTGATCGCCACGGCGATGGGCGACCGCGATGCCACCAGTGACCTGAGCCGTTCGCAGCCAACAGCTTCGGTGCGTTGAGCGATCGGGCGCGGATCGCGGTTCGCTCCCTGCCACGAGACTGGACGGACAACGCGATCCGGCTGATCCAGGCCGACGCCCGGCGTAGCGCCGATACCCACCTGCTCCGCTACCCGCTACCCTCGGCCTGGGACACGGGCGTCGACATCGCGCTGTACCTCAAGGACGAGAGCACGCATATCACCGGCAGCCTCAAGCACCGGCTGGCGCGCTCGCTGTTCCTGTATGCGGTGTGCAACGGGTGGATCGGCGAGGGCACCACGGTTGTCGAGGCGTCGTCGGGGTCGACGGCGGTGTCGGAGGCCTATTTCGCGGCCCTGCTGGGGCTGCCGTTCGTCGCCGTGATGCCGGCATCGACCAGCGCTGCAAAGGTGGCGCTGATCGAATCACAGGGCGGCCGTTGCCATTTCGTGACGGATTCGAGTCAGGTGTACGCCGAGGCCGAGCGGGTCGCCCACGACACCGGCGGGCACTACCTCGACCAGTTCACCAACGCCGAGCGCGCCACCGACTGGCGCGGGAACAACAACATCGCGGAGTCGATCTTCGAGCAGATGGGCGAGGAGCGATACCCCGTCCCGGAGTGGATCGTGGTCGGCGCGGGCACCGGCGGGACCAGTGCGACGATCGGCCGCTATATCCGCTACCGACGGCACGCGACCCGGCTGTGCGTCGTGGACCCGGAGAACTCCGCGTTCTTTCCCGCCTACGCCGAGGAGCGCGACGACGTCGTGATGCCGACGTCCTCGCGGATCGAGGGCATCGGCCGGCCGCGGGTCGAGCCGTCATTTCTGCCCGGCGTGGTCGACCGCATGGTCGCGGTGCCCGACGCGGCGTCGATCGCCGCGGCCCGCCACGTCAGCGCCGTGCTCGGCCGCCGGGTGGGGCCGTCGACGGGCACCAACCTGTGGGGCTGTTTCGGGCTGATCGCCGAGATGGTCGCGCAGGGCCGCAGCGGGTCGGTGGTCACCCTGCTCGCCGACAGCGGCGACCGCTACGCCGACACCTATTTCAGCGACGAGTGGGTCGCCGCGCAGGGGCTCGACCCGAGCGGCCCGGCGGAGGCGCTGGTCGAATTCGAGCGCACCTGCGCGTGGAGCTAGCGCGGCGGCCTGCGGTTTGGTCAGTCGGCGGGCCGGTGCGATAGGCTGTCGTGGCTTCAAGCGGGGTGTGGCGCAGCTTGGTAGCGCGCTTCGTTCGGGACGAAGAGGCCGTGGGTTCGAATCCCGCCACCCCGACTCAGTCGAGTATCTCCGCGATGGCGGCGGTGGTCTCGGCGGCCCGCACGACACTGACGCCGAGGAATTGGGCCGATCGCTGCTGCCGACGCTTCCGAGGACGCGCGCTGTCGAACGTGCCGTGGCCGCGCCTACTCGTACTTCTTCGCGCCGGCGTCGATTTCGGCCCGCGCCCAGATGTGCAGTTGCTCGCGCCCGACGAGGCCGCATCGATGGGTGGCCGCCAGCTGGCGGGCCGCTTTGGTGAACGCCCGATTGGTCACCACGACCGCCCGGTTGCAGCCATGCTGGCGAGCGCCGGAGACGACCTGTTGGACGGCGGCCACACCGACCGCCTTCGCCTGCCGTTTGCACTGGACCGCCATGCGGGTGCCGTCCTTCTGGGCGACCAGGTCCACGCCGTAGTCTCCGGTGCTGGCGGTGTGGGTGACGCCCCACCCCACGGTCCGAAGCTGCGCCGCGACAAACTCTTCGAACTCGACCCCCGACATGTCATCGACGGCCGCGAGGTCCGACATCGCGTACCGCAGGTCACGCCGGCGCTGCCGCCCGGTCCGATAGCGGTCGCGCTGCACACCGAGCCACAGCAGGGCGACCACCGTGAAGACGAGGCCGCCCAGTCCCGCCGAGAATCCCGCGACCACACTGCCGGTCGCGCGCTGAGTGAAAAACCAAGGCAGAGCCAACCCCACCAGCAGGAAGGACCCGAGTATCTTCTCCATGACTCCTCACGGTGACGGCATGCACTCGCCGACGAACCTAGCGGATGGGTGCGACATTTCGGCGCAGGCGCAGGCGCGGGTGCGGGACGACCGGTCCGGCTATCGCGCACCCGCCTGGATCGGGCGCATCCGCACCCGGGTGCCGTGGCGCGGCGCCAGCATGATGGAGCGCCGCACGATCCTTTCGGGCTCGTCGTCGACGGCGCTGAACTCGCCCTCGCGCAGCAGCGTGTGCAGCACGGTGATCAACTCCCGCAGCGAGAACGCCGCCCCCAGGCAGCGTTTCACCCCGCCCCCGAACGGCACCCACGCGTACGTCTCGGGCCGGCTGCCCAAGAACCTCTCCGGCCGGAACTCGTTCGGGTGCTCGTAGGTGACCGGGTTGCGGTTTATCGCGATGATGTGAACGACGATACGCGTGCCGGCGTCGACGAGGTAGCCGCCGATCGGAAATGGTTGTGCCGCAACGCGAGCCGTGAACGGCGCGGGCGGCCGTACCCGCAGTGTCTCGTGGATCACCGCGGTGGTGAAAGCCTCCTCCCCACTCAGCGCTTCGGCTTGCACGCGTCGTAGCGCCTCGGGGTGATGCAACAGCAGGTCGAAGGCCCACGCCAGCGTGGTAGCGGTGGTTTCGTGCCCGGCCAGCATCAGGGTGATCAGATCGTCACGAATCTCGCTGTCGGACAGCCTTTCTCCGTCTTCGCCGCGGGCGCACATCAGCAACGCGAGAATGTCGAGCTGCTCGCTGAGGTGGGGGTCGTTGCGGCGCCGCGCGATGAGGGGCATGACGACGTCGTCGATCTCCCGGTGGGCGCGGGCGCGCTGCGGCCACACCCGCAACGCGCCGAGATGGCGCAGCGCATAGCGCAGCGTCAATTGCTCTGAGACACCGAGGTTCAGCAGGCCCTCGAAGGGCCGGCCCAGGCACCGAACCTCGTCGGGATCGTCGACGCCGAAGATGACCCTGACGATCACGTCCAGCGTCAGCGCCCGCGCCGCCTTGAGCATCTCGAACGGACGGTCCACGGGCCAGCCGTGCATCGCCGTTCGTGCGCAGTTCTCCATGATCGGCACGTAGCTGCTCAGCGCGGCACCGTGCAGCGGGGGTGTCAGCAGTTTGCGGCGCCGCAGATGCTCCGGCTCCTCCTGCACGAACATCGATCCCGACCCGTAGATGGCGGACGCGGGACCCACGCCCTCGCCGCCGAGCAGCACGTCCGCCGGCGCGGTGAACACCTGCTTGACCAGATCCGGGTCGGACACGATCGCGACGTTGCCCAGGCTGAGAATGGGCATGGTCATGATGGGCCCGTAGCGGCGGATGACCCTCAGCATCCGGCGCTCGCCGCCCACGAGGTACGCGACCGCGTACGCGGCGGCGAAAGCCGAGCGAAGCGCACGCGGAGCGGGCAGGCCCGGCGGGGGGCTCAAGGCGTCCGGCTTACCGTCCGGACGAATCGCGGAGGCTGCCACGTTGACGACACAAACACGGCGCCTCGGCTCGGGTCAAGGTGCGTGGCAGGCCCGGGCGTCAGGCGCAGTCGGCACAGACGGGAAGCCCCGAACCCGAGGTACGCATCCGGCTGCGGTGTTGCACTAGAAAGCAGCTCGAGCAAGTGAACTCGTCGGCCCGCTGGGGAATCACCGTCACCGACAGCTCTTCGCTCGACAGGTCCGCGCCCGGCAGCTCGAAGAAGAGAACGTCGTTGGGATCCTCGTCGACAACCGCGGTGGACGAGGCGGGCAGAGTGGTGGCCAGCTCGCGGAGCGGGGACGGGTCCTGGGTCTCGACATCGGCTACACGGCGTGCGTCGTAATCGCTTGCGGTCGCCATGGGCGTTCCTTCCTGCTGGATGACGGGTTCCCGCACTTGCCTGTACTCACCCGTGGCTGAGTCGATACCCCGATCGGGCCTGCGCCACACCTAATCGGGCCCAAAAATTTTGCGGGCATGACAATAGACGCGTCTCGGCGTCGATAAGTTCAGCTGCGTAGGCTTATCGGCCCGCTGACGACCGGCGCTGAACTGGCGGCCCAAGCGGATTCGTCGGGCCGACGGTGGTTGTGCGACACATAGGCCAGCCCGAACCATGGCGACGCGACGGCCAATACCAGCCCCGCGATGGCCAACCCGGCGTGCCCCGTCAGCAGCGCCAGCACGCCGGCCAGCACACCCAGCGCCCAGAGCGCCGCGGCCACCCGGCCGGGAACGCCGAAATCGATTCCGGCGTGCAGCCTGTCGGACGTGTCGAGCATGCTGAGGTTTTACCCGGTCAGGCCGAAATTTAAACCTCTGGGTACCTCGGCTGGGGGCGCGAGCCGGCCCGAATTCGTGACGTGCCAACGCAGCTCGGAGCGGCGTGCCCGCTGGCCAACCGGAGACATGCTGTCCGCCAACGTCTTTCGTACGGCGCGCCGCCGCGACGGGATCGCTCGAAGGGTACCCGCGACGCGACGGCCCCGAGCGACGTGTCGGCACGCCTCGGCGCGGGTATGCCGCGCACATGACAACCGCGAAGCCGGCGGGGCGCCTTCAGGGCACCCCCGCCGTCCTGTTCGACGTCGACGGAACCCTCGTCGATTCCAACTATCTGCACGTCTATGCCTGGCAGCGCGCCTTCGATGACGAAAAACTGCCGGTCGCCGCGTGGAAGATGCACCGTTGCATCGGCATGGACGGCGACAAGTTGGTCCGCACCCTGTCCGATGACGCGCCGGACGACGTTCGGGAACGGCTCAGCGACGGCCACAGCCGGTACTACCGCGACCTCCTACCGCTGTTGGCACCGCTGCCCGGCGCCCGCGAGTTGCTGCGGCACGTCGCCGGCCTCGGACTGCAAGTGGTGCTCGCCAGCTCGGCGCCCGACGACGAACTCGAGGCGCTGCTCAAGGCGCTCGACTGCGACGACGTCATCGCCGAGACGACGTCGTCGGGCGATGTCGACACGGCCAAACCCGAACCCGGCATCGTGCAGGTCGCGCTGGACCGGGCCGGGGTGGGCGCCGACCACGCGGTGTTCGTCGGCGACGCCGTGTGGGACGCGCACGCCGCCGCGGCCGCGGGAGTGCCGTGCATCGGGGTGCTGAGCGGCGGCATCTCCTCAGCCGAATTGGAGGCCGCCGGCGCGTCGCCGATTTTCGCGGATCCGCAGGACCTCCTCGATCACTGGGGGTCCACCCGCATCGCCGAGTTACATACCGCGGGTTCGCAGCAGTAGCGGCAATACCCACCAAAAGCACGTAAACAGCGCCAGCGCACAGGCTCCCGCTATCAACGCCGTCCGGTTTCCGGCCACCGAGGCAAAAACGATCACGGTCACCCCCGTCAGCGCCAAGCCGAGCAGCGCCAACCCCGCATAGGCGCAACGGTGCGCGGCCGACACCAGGACTTGGAGGCGGTGCCGCCGGAACAGCAGCCGGTGAATGCCGACCGGGGCGACCAGCAGCACCGTTGCGCCGACCGAACACGCGACCGTCCCCAGGTACACCAACCGCATCTGGTCGCTGAGGACGTCGAAGCGCTGCTGGAATGGCAGCGTCAACAGGAAGCCGGTGAGCAGCTGCACCCCGGTCTGCACCACGCGCAGCTCCTGCAGCAGGCTGTTCCAATTGCGGTCCAGCCGTTCAATTTCGGTCTCGCCGCGCTCGTTGCGGTCCCACTGCTGGTCGTCCTCGGGGTGATCGACGTCCATGGTGGTGATCCTCGCACCGACGGCCGCGAAGTAAGAAAGGCTCGCGGTGGCCTATCTTCAGCGGTTGAGGTTGCCGTCCCGGACGGCGGTCAACGCGTCGTCCAGCGTCGGGTACAACGGGAAGGTTTTGTCCAGGCCGGTCAGGTGTATCGGCCGCCTGGTCGCCGGCCCCCGGGCCACCACACCGAACTCGGTGGATTTGCCCAGCTTTTCGTAGGTCGCGGCGAGGATCTTCAAACCCACCGAGCCGAGAAACTCCACCGCGGAAAGGTCGATGACCAGTGCCGTCGGGGCGTCGGCGACCACCGCGCCGATGGCCTGTTCGAGCGCCGGGGCGGTGACCAGATCGATTTCGCCGCTGACGCTGACCACTGACACACCGTCGTGGTCGGTGACCAGCGTGGTAATCGAATCAGGAGCTGACAATGGCGATCCTTTGTCCCGGGCGTAAGTGTGGTGCAAGCGTAACCTGCGGGGCGAACTGCGAGAAGAATATGCCCTCGACACTTGCGACGCGATAACCCAGACTAGTCTCCCCATAGGCACTGCTGAGCGCGACGCGGCAACGGGAGGCTAGATGTCAGATTCGTCGTCGGAGTTCGGAAGCACCACCACCGCCGCGCAGACAGTCAGCGAAGGCCTGCTGCCCCAGCTGGTCCAGCACCTGCGCCAGAACCGCACCGTGTTGCGCGAGGAGTGGGCCCGCAGGATCACCGAGGCGCAGCTGCTCACCGCGATGACCCCCGAGGAGCTCTTCTCCGAGGCCACCGCCGTTTACGACAACTACGTCGAGGTGCTCGAGACCGGCAGCGTCGAGGCCCTGCAGGCCTACGCGCGCGACCTGTCGGAACGCATCATCCCCCGCGGCGTGGAGACCGACGAGGTGCTGGGAATCGTCCTGCTGCTGCGCGACGTGCTCGCGCGCTCGCTGTTCGAGAAGTACCAGACCGATTTCGAGATGCTCAACCGGGTGCTCGACGCTTACGAGCCGGCGGCCAACCGCATCGCCAACACCGTGGGCGTCAGCTTCGTGCAGGAGCGCGAGCGCATCATCCGGCAGCAGCAGGAAGCGATCCGCGAGCTGTCGACACCGGTGCTGCAGGTGCGCGAGCAGTTGCTGATTCTGCCGATCATCGGCGTGCTGGACAGTCAGCGCGCCCGCCAGGTCACCGAACAGCTGCTGAGAGCCATCCGCGCCAACCGCGCGAAGGTCGTCGTCATCGACATCACCGGTGTGCCCACGATCGACTCCACGGTGGCCAACCACCTGGTGCAGACGGTCGACGCGTCGGGCCTGATGGGTGCGAGCGTGATCATCACCGGCCTGTCCTCGGAAATCGCCCTGACCCTGGTGACGATCGGGCTGGACCTGTCCAAGATGAACGCCGTCGGCGACCTGCAGGGCGGTATCGAAGAGGCCGAACGCCTGCTGGGCTACGAGGTCACCCGCACCGGCGAGACCACCGGGTAGACACCATTAGCACGAGCACCCCATGCCAGTCCCCATCCTGAAACAGGGCGCGATCCTGATCGCCACGGTGCAGTCCGCCCTGACCGATTCCGAGACCGAGCGGCTGCGGCTCGACCTCATGGAGCGGGTCAGCAGGTTTCGCGCGCAGGGCATCATCGTCGACGTCACCGCCATCGACGTAATGGACTCGTTCGCCGCCCGATCGCTGCGAACCATCGCGCACATGACCCGATTGCGGGGCGCGGACACCGTCATCGTGGGCCTGCAGCCAGAGGTCGCGTTCGCGATGGTCCAACTCGGGTTGGCGTTCGACGACATGAACACCGCGCTGGATTTGGAAGAGGGCCTCGCCCTATTGAACCGGCAACTGGGGCTGGGGAAATCGACGATCGGGCGCGATGGTGGCGGCTGACGTTGTCGTCGACATCAACAATTCCGACGACATCGTCGCCGCCCGCAGAGCCGGACATGAGCTCGCCCTCAATCTCGGATTCTCGCTGACCGACGTCACCATGGTCGCAACGGCCATCTCCGAAGTCGCCCGCAACATCACCAGCTACGCGGGTCGGGGCACGGTTCATCTCTGGGTGGCCGACCGGGACGGCCGCAAGGCGCTGGTGGTGCGCGCCGAGGACGACGGACCCGGCATCGCCGACATCGAGCGCGCGCTGGAGGACGGCTATTCGACCGGTCGCGGATTGGGGCTGGGCCTGCCCGGAGCGCGGCGGCTGATGGACCGGTTGATCATCGACTCGACACTGGGCCACGGGACCGTCATCGAGATGTGGAAGTGGGTTCCCGCGCGTGCATGAGGACGGTCGCTTCGGGCCGATCGAGTGGGCAAGGGCGGGTCGCCCGATGCCCAGCGAGTTCACGTCCGGCGACCGGGGCATCGCGGTGGATCTGGACGGCGCCGCCGCGCTGTTCGGCGTGGTGGACGGGCTCGGCCATGGTCCGGACGCCGCGACCGCCGCGCTGCGCGCCGTCGATGCGGTCAAGCGCGCAAGCTCCGAGCGGCTCGAGGTGCTGATCCAGCTGTGCCATCGCGTGCTGACCGGCAGCCGCGGAGTCGCAATGACGTTGGCGCGGATCGATTTTGCCACGAATACGCTGGCGTGGACGGGCGTGGGCAACGTCACCGCCGATCTGGTGGCCAAGGCCCCGACCGGCGTCGAGGTCCGATCCAGCGCCCGCCTCAGCGCCGGAATCGTCGGCTACCGCATACCGGAAATCAGGCCCGCCCAGACGCTTTCGATCCGGCCCGGTGACCTGCTGGTGATCAGCACCGACGGCATCGGCGAGGATTACTTGGAGCACATCGACTTTGCGGCTCACTCCGTGACAATCGCCGAAGATCTGCTCAGCAAGCACGCCAAGGAAACCGACGATGCCATGGTGCTCGCCGCGCGTCATCGGGGGGTGTCGACATGAGCACCAACCAGGAATTTCTCGCCGCATATGCGGCCGCCCTGCGCGCCTACCTCGACACCCGGGACGAGGACAGCCTGAGCGTGGGGCATGAGCTCGGACGCCGCGCCCTGCAAGAGCAAATCAGCATGCTCGAAATCATCGAGCACCATGTGCAACTGGTCTTCGATCTATTCGACGACGCGCGAATCGCCGCGCCCGTCGCTTTGGAATTTCTGTTGCAGACGTTGGCGCCGCTGGACGTGGCGACCCGGGGATTCCTCGACGGCACCAAGCTCTTATCGCGCGAGCGGGCCCGCGCCGAGGGTCTGGCCGATCGCGACAAATTCCGCACCGCCCTGGTGAATTCGCTACAGGAGGGCTTCTTCGTCGCCGACCACGAAGGCTCGGTGATCGAGATGAACAAGGCCTTCATCGAGATCCTGGGTTATCCCGCCTCGGGCCTGCCCTACCGCTGGCCCCACCCCTGGCTGGTCGACAAGAAGACCGCCCGGGAACAACAATCCCTGGTCCGCAGCAACGGCAGCGCCGAGTACGAAACCCCGATCCGGCACCGGGACGGCCATCTGGCTTGGGTGATGGTGAGCATCAACGCGGTCAATGAGGCCGGCAGCGATCGAGACGTCTACGTGGGAACGATTCGCGACATCACGGCGGAGCGGGCATTCGCCGCGCGGGAGAGCGCGGTCCTGCGACTGGCGACGGCGGTGGCGGTGGCCAAGAGCGTCGCCGAGCTGCTGGCGATCACCCTGGACGAGTGCCGGGCGGCGATCGACGTCCAACGCGTGATCGCCGTGTCGTGGCCCAGCGGCGGCGGCGAACCGGACGTCCAGGTGGCGGGCGGGCCGCCCGAAACATCCTGGCGCGGAATGGATCCCTGGTTGCGTAGCACTTTCCAGGACGCCCGCAACCAGCTGCCGCTGACCGCGAAGACCGTCGACAGGCCCGACAATCCCGGCAAGGCACAGGGATTGGTGGCAGTGCTGTCCAATGCCGGGGACTTGGCGTTGTGGTTGGAGCTTCGTTCCCCCCGCTGGGTCAGCGCCGAAGATCGGCTCCTGATCACGGTGCTCATCGGCCACCTCAGCCTGGCCATGCAGCACGTGCGTCAGTTCGAGAGTGCCCGCGAAACCTCGCTGACGCTGCAGCGCGCGATGCTGCCCACGGTGCAGACGCCTCCCGGCTTCGCGGTGTGCTACGAACCCGCGGTGCCGCCCCTGGAGATCGGGGGCGACTGGTATGACGTGCTGCCCATCGGCGACAACCGCATCGGCATCGTCGTCGGCGACTGCGTCGGCCGTGGCCTGCAGGCGGCCGCGACCATGGGCCAGCTGCGCAGCTCGGCGCGGGCGCTGTTGATTAACGGCGCTCAACCGGCGCTGCTGCTCGAGCAGCTTGACTTGGCGGCGTCGCTCATCCCGAATGCGTACTGCACCACGGTCTTTCTGGCGATCCTGGACACCGAAACCGGAGTGCTGGAATACAGCAATGCCGGGCACATGCCCGCAATGGTCGCGGGCCCTGCACCGGCGAACACCAGCGTGCTGACCGATGCCGCGTCGGTGCCACTGGCGGTCCGGCGGGACGAACCGCGACCCCAGGCGTCCCGGGTGCTGCCACCGGGCTCGACTTTGATGCTCTACACCGACGGCCTGGTCGAGCGCAAACACGAGTCGATTGACATCGGAATCGCCCGTGCCGCGGACGTTTTGCTCGAGACGGCCCAGCTTCCCCTGGAACGGGCCCCGGAGGCGGTAGTCGGCGCGCTCGCCCCGGCGTCGGGGTATGACGATGACGTCGCGATGGTGATGTACCGGCATCTCCCGACGCAGCTCCGCATCGAAAGCGAGGCCTTCGCCGGGCAGCTGGTCGACATCCGGCATCGGCTGGCGGCCTGGCTGCGCACCGCCAATGTCCCGGAGGCGGTGGCGGCCGACATCGTGCTGGTCGTCAACGAGGCGTGCACCAACTGCGTCGAGCATGCTTACCGCGGACACCGCATCGGGACCATGCTGCTCGAAGCCGAAGTCACCGCCGGCCGGGTCCGAACCAGGATCTCCGACACGGGTTCGTGGAAACCACCGGCCGCCGACCCAGGCAACAGCGGACGCGGGCTGGTGTTGATGCGCGCGCTCAGTGAGGCGATGGACCTGCAAAGCGCCCCGACGGGCACCGCCGTCGAGATCACCTTCCGCGTTCCCGAAGTGGGGCAGTGACGCACCACCGTTTGCCCCGGCCCGTTGACGGGTAGTCATCGGCGTGACCCGCACATCAATCCCGGTGGAACCCGCCCTGCCCGCGGTCCACGGGCCGCTGTCGACCGCCGTCCGGCATGCGCTGGTCGGGCCGCCCTCGCACGATCACCTCACACGCATCGGTGCGTCCGTCCGGGACTCCGATCCCTACGGCCTGGATCTGCAGCTGGCGCTGTGCATGTGCTACGAACTGCACTATCGGGGATTCGCGGGCGTCGACCCCGCCTGGGAGTGGAACCCTGGGTTGCTGCACTTGCGCGCCCAACTCGAACGCGTCTTTTTGGCCGGCGTGCGACGCGACGTCGGCCCCATCGAACCCG
The DNA here is from genome assembly GCF_900157385.1 of Mycobacterium terramassiliense. Classification (GTDB taxonomy): domain Bacteria; phylum Actinomycetota; class Actinomycetes; order Mycobacteriales; family Mycobacteriaceae; genus Mycobacterium; species Mycobacterium terramassiliense. Next base: position 706,931 of record NZ_LT717701.1, on the reverse strand, counting down.
GGCACACGGCGGCCGCCGAGATGGAGGCGATCTCCATCGAGCCCACCGACGGGACCGGTCCGTCGTACTACCTGCGCGACTCGGGGAGCTGGGAGCAGATGCGCGAGTACTTCGCGCACCGGTCGCTGTATCACCTGAAGGAGGGCGATCCGCACGCCTTCGCGATCCCGCGGCTGATGGGGACCGCCAAGGCGGCGTTCGTGGCCGTCGAGTTCGACGAATACGGCGCCGGTCGGGGGCCGCGCCTGCACCAGCAACTCTTCGCCGATCTGTTGGTGGCCGCCGAGCTGGATTCGACGTATCTCGGTTACCTCGACGCCGTGCCCGCCGAGTCGTTGGCGGTGGTCAATCTCATGTCACTGTTCGGGCTGCACCGCTCGCGCCGGGGCGCCGCGGTGGGGCACTTCGCCTCGACGGAGATCACCTCCCCGCCGGGATCCCGACGGATGGTGCAGGCCCTGCAGCGGATGGGGGCGCCGTCGGCGTGCATCGGTTTCTACAGCGAGCATGTCGAAGCCGACGCGGTACACGAGCAGGTGGTGCGCATCGACGTCGTCGGCGATCTCGTCGCCCGGGAGCCGCACCTGGACCCCGATGTCGTATTCGGGATGCGGGCACACGCAGCGGTCGAAAACCGCTTGGCGGACAGGCTTATGGAGTCGTGGCAGCGGGGTCAGACGTCGTTGCGGCGGCCGCTGGATTGGCCATAGCCTTTCGGGAGCCTTCCGCGCCCGCCCGTTTCCCGGTGCGACGGCAACGCCGATGGCTGGTGTCACACAACGGATATGCCTCGCTGCGCCGGCAGGTGCAGATCGCCACCATGAACCGGTCGGACTCGACCACGCCGCCGTCGGGCATCTCGATGCGCACCGGTCCGGAGACCAGCACGGGTCCTCCCTTGACCACCTGTACGCGCGTCGTCGTCACGGCTTCTCCGCCCGGATCACGACGAGCTCCTCCTCACGGCGGCCGCGCGGGATCCGGCCCGTGTCCTCCAACCACTTCGCCCGCGCCGACATGACGGGGCCGAACGGGATCCACTTGGAGGCAATCACTTCACCCTCCATCCCGGCCCACTTCAACCGGTCCAGCGATTGCTGGACCCCGGCGATCGCGGAATGCACGAGCAGCAGCGATCCCCCGTCGCACAGCAGCTTCGGCGCCGCCTCGCACAAGGGATCCAGGATCAGCCGCCCATCGGACCCCGCGTTCCAGGCCACTGACGGGCCGGCGCCGATCGATCCGGAGTCGTCGCCGGGAGGCGTCGGTACGTACGGCGGGTTGGCCACCACCACGTCGAACGGCGCGAGGTCGACGGCGTCCAGCCACGATCCCTCACGGACATCCACCGCGGCGCCCGCTAGCGCAGCATTGTCCCCGCAGCACCGCACCGCGTGCGGGCAGATGTCGAACGCAGTAACGCTGGCACAGCCCATTTCGGCCGCGGCGATCGCGACGAACCCGCTGCCCGTGCAGAGATCGAGCACCCGCCGCCCCGGAATCAGCGCGGAATGGTGCATCGCGTCGACCAGCAATCGGGAATCTTCTTGCGGCTGATACACGTTGTGCGCAACCGAAATGGCGGGCTCGGGATAGGTGGTTGTCAAAGTGGGCCTTTCGGTCAGCCTGGAAAAGAGCGCCGTTCCGATCACGGCCTTGACCTGTGTGATTCCCCCAACAGCGGTGGTTAAAACGGTGCGGAACGATTTCGGTTCGGCTATCCCGTCGACGCGCGCGCGAATTGCTTGATGATCGTCTCGCAAAACGCCGGAAGGTCCGACGGTGAGCGACTGGTGATCAGATTGCCGTCGACAGCAACCTCTTCGTCCACCACATGCGCTCCCGCATTCCGCAGGTCGGTGCGGATGCTGGGGTACGACGTCAGCGTCCGACCCACGGCCACACCCGCCTCCACGAGCGTCCACGGTCCGTGACAGATCGCGGCGACCGGCTTTCCGGATGTGACGAAGTCGCGGACGAACGAGACCGCGGCCTCGTCGATGCGCAGCTTGTCCGGATTCACCGTGCCGCCCGGCAGCACGAGGCCGTCGAACTCGCCCACCGACGCGTCCGACACGGCGCGGTCGACCGCGAAGGTCCCGGCCGGCTCGAGATCGTGGTTGCGCGCCTGGATTTCGCCTGGCTTCAGCGACAACACCTCGACCTGGCCGCCGGCCTCTTCGACGGCCGAGCGCGGCTGCTCGAGTTCGACCTTCTCAACGCCGTCGGCCGCCAGGATGGCAACCTTCACCCCTCGCAACTCATTTGACATCGCGGTACCTCCTTCATGGGTGGAGGACGACTTTCGTGCAGCCGTCCTGCTTGTGCTTGAAGATCTCGTAGCCGTGCGGCGCCTCATCGAGTCCCAAATGGTGGGTGATGATCATGGTCGGGTCGATGTCTCCGCGGCGGATCCGCTCCAGCAGCGGGCGCATGTAACGCTGCACGTGGCACTGCCCGGTCTTGATGGTCAGCGACCGATTCATGACCGCGCCGATGGGAAACTTGTCCATCAGCCCGCCGTAGACACCGACGATCGAAATGGTGCCGCCGTTTCGGCAACTCATCGCCGCTTCCCGAAGTGCATGCGGGCGTTCGGTTTCCAGGCGCATCGCCTGCTTGACGCGGTCGTAGGCGTCCACCGGGGCAGACCCGTTACGGGCTTCCATGCCGACCGCGTCGATGCAGTGGTCCGGTCCCCGTCCGGCGGTGATGTCCTGAAGCTCCCCGAGCACCGACGTTTCGGAGAAGTTGACCGGTGTGGCGCCGATCTTCTCGGCCAACGCCAGGCGATACGGTACCCGGTCGATGGCAATGACGTTGGATGCACCGAGTAAGAAAGCGCTCATCATCGCGAACAGGCCGACGGGTCCGGCACCCCAGACCGCGACGACCTGGCCCGGCTGGATGTCGCACATCTCCGCACCCATATAGCCGGTTGGCAAGATGTCCGACAGGAACAACACCTGATCGTCGGTGAGGTCGTCGTCGACCTTGAGCGGCCCCACGTCGGCGAAGGGCACGCGGGCGTATTCGGCTTGGCCGCCGGCGAATCCACCAAGCATGTGCGAATAGCCGAACAATCCCGCCGGCGAATGGCCCATGAACTTCTCCGCGATGCCGGCGTTCGGGTTGGAGTTCTCGCACAGCGAGTACAGGTCGCGTTCACAGGCCGAGCACGACCCGCATGCGATCGGGAACGGCACCACCACCCGATCGCCGACGGCGAGGTTGTTCACCGCCTTGCCGACCTCGACGACCTCGCCCATGAACTCGTGGCCCAGCACGTCCCCGCGCTTCACCGTCGGGATGTAGCCGTCGTAGAGGTGCAGGTCCGATCCGCAGATCGCCGTCGAGCTGACCCGCACGATGGCGTCGCGATCGTTGAGGATCTTCGGGTCCGGAACCGATTGCACCTCAACGCTGTTGCGTCCCGCCCAGACGGTGGCTCTCATGCGGTGGCTCCTTTGCTGGTGCCCTTGTCACCGTTGGGCTGAGCGGGCTGCTGACGCAACTGTCGGGCCGCGACGGTGCCCTCCGGGGAGCCGTCCGACCGCAGCACCTGGCCGGTCTCGAGGATCTGCTTGAACCGGCGGAGATCGTCGTTGACCTGTTGGTCGGGCGACTCGCCGAACAGGCTCGCGGCGGCCTTGCCGATGACGCCGCCCGGCATCTGGTAGCCCATCCGGACCCGGACCTCGGTCCCGGCGCCGTTGCTCGCGGGCGTGAATTCGACGCTGCCCCCGTTGTCGATCGCCGAGCCGGGCAGCGACTGCCAGGCGACCCGCTCGTTGGGCTGGTCTTCGGTGATCTGGGCGTCCCACTGCACCGGCTGGCCGACGGGCGCGCTGGCGACCCAATGGGACCGGCCGTCGGGGCCGACGGTGACCGACCGCAGGTGGTGCATGAAGCTGGGCAGGTTCTCCAGGTCGCGCCAGAAGCGGTAGACGTCCTCGGGTGGGCGGCGCACGGTGACCGCGGCGCGCAGGGTGCGGCGCGGGGCACCGCTGGCGTGTCGGGCGCCGCCATCGCGGGTGGCACCCAGCGCCACGTAGAGGTCGACCGCGCCGATGCCGCCGAGGACGGCGGCCGATAACGCGCCCCGGCGCCGCCGGCCGCGGCCGCGGGCCGCCACGCCGGCCAACAGCAGCGTCACGTCCAAGACGTCGCCGGCCACCCGCGTCCAGACCAGCTTGTCGGAACCGGCCAACAGCGCCGTGCCGTGGCCGCATTCGCGCGCACCCAACGCGCGGATGACCCGGCGGGACAGGCGCGTGTCGTCCACCCCCGCAACCGCAGCAACTTTCCGGGGCGCCATCAGCTCGGCGAAACCCAGCCCGAAGCTGGCACCGGCGAGCGCCCGCACCAGCGGCGCGGTGGTGTTGCCGGATTGATCATTCATCGTCGACTCCCTGTCAGGCCGAACATGCGATGGCGCAAAACAACTGCTGGACAGCTTGTTTGCCGGCCGTCCGCTCGCCCGGCCCTAGGCCGTTGGTGGTAGGTCAAACTGCCGGTGGTGGCCCGATGCCCACGATTGCAATCGGGTACCCGTGCAGGAACGGCCCAAACTTGCCATCACCCCGACGCGTCGCGCAGCGCCTCGAGCAAAGGGCGGGCGGCTTCGGAGAGGAAACGGTCCTGCGTCTCACCCCCGATCTGGACGAGCGCGATGTCGGTGAACCCCGCCTCCCAATAGGGCCGGACGGCGTCGACGATCGCGTCCAGGTCAGGGCCGCAGGGGATGGCATCGGCGACGTCCTCGGGTCGCACGAATTGGGTCGCACCGGCGAAACCGGCCGGTGTCGGCAGGTCGGCGTTGACCTTCCAGCCGCCGCCGAACCAGCGGAACTGGTCGTGGGCGCGCTTGACGGCGGCATCACGGTCGGGATCCCAGGACACCGGGATTTGGCCGACCGCCCGTCCGCCCCCGGCGAGGTTGGCGGCCTGCCGTGCGGCGTGCCACTCGCGGACGAGTTCGCCGTCGGGTTCCACGGCGATCAGGTGTTCGGCCAGCTTGGCGAACTTCTCGACGCCCTTCGCCCCCGACATCGCCACCCCGATGGCGACCGGAACGTCCGGGGTGTCCCACAGCCGCGCCGAATCCACCTGGAAGTACTCGCCCCGCCAATTCACCAGCTGGCCGCCGAGCAGCTCTCGGATGATCTTGATGGCCTCGCGCAGCATGTCCTGCCGACGCTCGACCGTCGGCCAACCCCTGCCGACCACGTGTTCGTTGAGGTTCTCACCGCTGCCCAACCCGAGGGTGAACCGGCCGTCGGACAGGATCTGCACGGTGGCGGCCTGCTGCGCGACGATCGCGGGGTGATAGCGCATCGTCGGGCAGGTCACGTAGGTGTACAGGTCGACCCGCTCGGTGGCGTGCGCCACCGCCCCCAGCACCGCCCAGGCGTTGGGCGCGTGGCCCTGCGACGTCAGCCAGGGCGAGAAGTGGTCGCTGCACACCTCGAAGTCGAAGCCCCGCTCCTCCGCCGAGACAGCGTGGCGCACAAGCTCTTTGGGTCCACTCTGCTCGGTCATGAGGGTGTAGCCAAAATTCGTCATGCGCTATGCGTACCCCGGTCCGCGGGGCGCAAACCGCGCGAACGGCGGCGCAGACCGCGCGAGGATCAGTCCGCGGTGGTGATGGAGTCCCCGGTATCCCCGGCCGCCCGGCGGGCGGCGAGCCTGCGTTTTTGCGGCTCGATCGTGTAGCGGGGGTCTTTGGCCGATTCCAGGCCGGCCTCGAAGAAACCGAACCTCAGCAGTGCCGACGCCGCCAGCAACGTGACACCGGACAAGGCGGCGACGCCGCGGTGGTGGCCGCCGAGCAACGCGCCCAGACCGCCCGCGGCCGCGAGCCGTTCGCTCCAGGCCAGCAGCCGGCCCGGCCTGCCCCGGTGCAGCGGCTCCCGGGTCACCGGGTCCATCCGGTACTCGGTGAACCGGGCGGAGATCAGGTCACCGATCGCTCCGATGACCGCCAGCCTGCGGGCGGGGCCGGCCTCGGCGGCCGGGGTGGTGATCATCGCCAGCCCCGATCCGGCCAGGCTCGCCGAGCTGACGAAGACGAACGGCAGGTCTCGATAGGCGGCGTTCCAGGTCGGGGTGGCGGTGTCGGTGAGCAGCACCGCGGTGTAGACCGCCAGCGGCGCCGCGAACACGGCGGCTTCCAATCCCGCCGGCCCTTCCACGGCGCGCAGCACGGGCCGCAATCGGCCCAACGGGATTCGTCCGCCGGTCATCCGGTCGACCTCGGCGACCGAGGCAATCCCGATGCCGGCGGAAAAGAAGCTGAGGATCCAGGAGCCGATGCTCATCGGCGAGGTCAATTTGACCGTCCGCAGCATGTTCACGAAACGCTCGGGCCGGCCCAGGTCCTTCACCAGCGCGGCGGCGCCCAGCATCACCGCAACCAGAGCGGACAGCCGTGTGTTGCGGCGCAACGTGTTTCGCCCGGTGAGCTGGGCGCCGGCCGCCAGCAGACCGGACCCACCGGCGACGCCGCCCAGGAACAGATACGCCGCGACCTCGTGTCCCCACGGCGCGGGTTTGACGACCGGTCGTCCGTAATACGAGGTGAACTCGGCTTCGGGAACCATCGGCATCTCGCGGGAACCGTCCCCGCCACCGCGACGGCCCGCGCGCCTACCCTTCTTGCGCCTGCCGCCCTCAGGCTCCGGCGGACGGAAGCTGTCGAACTCGGACGTACTCACCGGCCCCTCCAGAAAGCCCAGGCGGCCGCGCCGACCATGCCGGCCGCGGCCACGCCGGCGCGCTTGAACATGGTCATCAGGTCAGCCGTGCACACCCGCGGATCGGGCGGCAGGCCATAGACCTCCGGCTCGTCGAGCAGCAAAAAGATCGACCCGGTGCCGCCGACACCGTCGCGCTCGTTGGCGCCATAGAGCCGGGCCTCGGTGAGACCCTGCGCGTGCAGCTGTGCGACCCGCTCGCGGGCCTTGACCACCAGCTCGTCGTGGTCGCCGAACTTGATCGAGGTCGTGGGGCAGGTCTGGGCGCACGCCGGTATCTGGTCCTCGACCAGGCGGTCGTAGCACAGGGTGCACTTCTGGGCGACCCCGGTGACGGGCTTTTCGGCCGGGCGGCCGGGGCGCTGCGCCGGGGTGGTGTACGTGCCGTCGTTGCGGCGCTCGACCACCCCGAACGGGCACCCGGCCACGCAGGTCCCGCAGCCGTTGCAGACATCGTCCTGCACGACGACGGTGCCGAACTCGGTGCGGAACAACGCCCCCGTCGGGCAGACGTCCAGGCAGCCCGCGTGCGTGCAGTGCTTGCAGACGTCCGACGACATCAGCCAGCGGAACTCCGGGGTGTCCGGCGGCGTTATGTCGGGGTGGCTCGCGACCCCGGGAACCGGGGGCATCCCCAAATCGATGAGGGCGCGCCCGGATTCGCGCGCCTCCTCGATGCGGTCGCGGTCCTGCTCGATGAACGCCACGTGCCGCCAGGTGCTCGCGCCCAGCGAGCCGGTGTTGTCGTAGGACGAGCCCAGCAGTTCGAGGTCACCGTCCTGCGGGTTGCGGTTCCATTCCTTGCACGCCACCTCGCAGGCCTTGCAGCCGATGCAGATCGAGGTGTCGGTGAAGAATCCCTTGCGAGTCTTGGCATGTGACCAACCCGCGTCACTCGTCGGGTCGGTCGGGCCGCTCAGCTGACCCATCGGCTCCCCCTTCCCATACGCCGTCGCTGATTGGTGCGTTGCCGGTTTCGGTGGTGGCGCCGGAGCGGGATTGGTACTCGGCGATCAGGCGCAGCAGTTCCTCGCCGTGCGGCCGGCGCCCGGGGCGGATGTCGCAGGAGCCGACCTTGGACTCCTGGATCTGTACGTTGGGATCCAGCGTCACGCCGAGCAGGTCGTTGGCCGCATCGCCGCTGACCACCGCGTCACTCCCGACGCCCCAGTGATACGGCAACCCGATCTGATGCACCGTGTGGCCGTTGATGACCAGCGGCGCAACGCGTTTGGTGACCAGGACCCGGGCTTCGATCGCCGCGCGGGGCGAGACGATGGTGGCCCACCCGTAGGGCTCGAGACCGCGTTCGGCGGCCAGCTCCGGGGAGACCTCACAGAACATCTCCGGTTGCAGCTCCGACAGGTACGGCAGCCACCGGCTCATCCCGCCGGCGGTGTGATGCTCGGTGAGCCGGTAGGTGGTGAACACGTACGGATACACATCGGCTCCCGGCTCACCGGCGCTGGGGGCGCTCAGATTGTCCTTGCGCGGGAAGGTGATTCGCGCCGGGTTGCGCTGTTGGGGATACAGCGGATTGGCGACGGGTGACTCCTGCGGTTCGTAGTGCGTGGGCAGCGGCCCGTCGACGACGCCCTTCGGTGCGAACAGCCAACCCTTGCCGTCGGCCTGCATGATGAACGGGTCGTCGCCGGCCAGCGCGTCGGGACCGCCGAGGTCGGGATCGGGCCGGCTGCCCGGTGCCCGGTCGGCCACGAAGTCGGGCACGTCATAGCCGACCCACCGCTGCCGGTCGGAGTCCCACCACACGTATCGCTTGCGCTCGCTCCACGGCCTGCCGTCCGGGTCGGCCGAGGCGCGGTTGTACAGGATCCGGCGGTCGGCGGGCCACGCCCAGCCCCACTCCTGCTGGCTGGGCGACGCGCCGCCGTGCGGGACGCGGCGGGCGGCCTGGTTGGCCCCGTCCGCGTAGACCCCGGTGTAGATCCAGCAGCCGGCGGCGGTCGACCCGTCGGCGCGCAGCTCGGTGTACGACGACAGGGGATTGCCCTGCTCGACATGATATCCGTTGATTTCGGCCAGGACCGCTTCCCCATCCGGGTCGCCGTGCTCGTCGGTGGGGTAGTCCCACGTGAGGTTCAGCAGGGGCCAGTCGCGGTCGTCGGTCGAGCCGGCCAGCCGCTGCCGGATGCGCTTGCCCAACTCGTAGAAGAAGGCCAATTCGCTTTGGCAGTCGCCGGGCGGTTCGACGGCCTTGTGGCGCCACTGCAGCAGCCGCTGCGTCTGCGTGAACGATCCCGCCTTTTCCACGTGCGAGGCCGCCGGCAGGAAGAACACCTCGGTCTCGATGTCCTCGGTCTTCAATTCGCCGGACGCGATCTCGGGACCGTCCTTCCACCAGGTGGCCGACTCGATGAGGTTGAGGTCGCGGACCACCAGCCACTTGAGGTGGGCCATGCCGAGGCGCTGCATGCGGCCGTGTGCCGAACCGACCGCGGGGTTCTGGCCGAGCAGGAAGTAACCCTCCACCTCGTCGGCCAGCATCCCGGTGACGGTCTGGTAGGTGCCGTGCGGTCCGGTCAGCCGCGGCAGGTAGCCGTAGGCCCAGTCGTTGTCCTTGCTGGCCGCGTCGCCCCACCACGCCTTGAGCAGGCTGATCGCATAGCTGTCGGCGTTGGCCCAGAAGCCCTTCTGCCGCTTGGATCCCACCGCGTCGAGGTAGGCCTGCAGGGTGTCGTGCGTGCCCGCCTTGGGCATCGGCAGGTAACCGGGCAGCAGATTGAACAAGGTGGGAATGTCGGTGGAGCCCTGGATGCTGGCGTGGCCGCGCAGCGCCATGATGCCGCTGCCCGGGCGGCCCACGTTGCCCAACAGGAGCTGCAAAATGGTTGCGGTGCGGATGAATTGGGCCCCGAGGGTGTGCTGCGTCCAACCGACCGCGTAGGCGAAGCAGGTGGTGCGCTCGCGCCCGGAGTTCTCCACGATGGAGCGGGCCAGGTAATCGAAATCCGCGCGGCTGATGCCGCAGACGTCGGTGACCATCTCCGGGGTGTAGCGGGCGTAGTGGCGCTTGAGGATCTGGAAGACGGTCCGCGGGTGTTGCAGGGTTTCGTCGCGCTTCACCCGGGCGTGCGCGAGGGGCGGACCGCCGCTGCCATGCTCGTCACCCGCCGCGCTCTGCGCGGCGGTGGCGCCGTGCGTGTGACCGCCGGCCGGGGACTCGATCTGGCCGTTTTCGGGCTCGTCGTACGCCCACGTCGAGGTGTCGTACTGCCCGGTTTCGGGGTCGAAGCCGGAGAATAAGCCGTTCAGATCCTCGGTGTCCCTGAACTTTTCGTTGATCAGCGTGGCGGCGTTGGTGTAGGCGACGACGTATTCGGAGAACCACAGGTCGTTGCTGAGGACGTAATTGATCAGCGCGCCGAGCAGGACGACGTCGGAGCCGGCCCGGATCGGGATGTGTTTGTCCGACACGGCCGAGGTCCGGGTGAAGCGCGGGTCGACGTGGATCACCCGGGCGCCGCGGGCCCGGGCCTCCTCGACCCACTGGAAGCCGACCGGGTGGCACTCGGCCATGTTGGAGCCCTGGATGACGATGCAGTCGGCGTTGGCCATGTCTTGCAGTGTTTGGGTGGCGCCACCGCGCCCGAAGGAGGCTCCCAGACCGGGAACCGTGGCGGAGTGTCAAATACGAGCTTGATTCTCGATCTGTATGGCGCCCGCAGCGGTGAAGAGCTTCTTGATGAGGTAGTTCTCCTCGTTGTCGAGCGTGGCACCGCCGAGCGCGGCGATGCCCATGGTGCGCCGCAGCAGGTTGCCCTTCTTGTCGATGTCCTGCCAGGTGTGCCGGCGCGACTCGATGAAGCGGTCGGCGATCATGTCGATCGCGGTGTCCAGCTCGAGCGGCTGCCAGTCGGTCGCCCGCGGCGCACGGTACAGCACGTGCAGTTGCCGGCCCGGCGAGTTGACCAGCTGCTCGCTGGCGGATCCCTTGGGGCACAAGCGGCCTCGCGAGATCGGCGAGTCAGGGTCGCCCTCGATCTGGACCACCCGCTCGTCCTTGACGAACACCCGCTGCCCGCAACCGACCGCGCAGTACGGGCACACGCTCTGCACCACCCGGTCGGCCGTCGTCGTGCGCGGCGTGATCGCGCGGGTGCGCTTGGAGGTTACGGCCGACCCGCGGCCGAGCTTGTCCCCCGACCGCAGCTGACGCAGGACGGGCCACTCCAGGAAAATCCTCCGCATGGGCATGACTCTTACCCTAGTGCGTGGCGCCGAAACGTCGCTCGCTCAGCGCACCACGATGGTGTGCTCGCCCCGCGGCACCAGCTCCCCGATGACCGGGGCGCCGGGGATCTCGCCGGCGATCAGCAGGCCGCCCGAGGTTTGCGCGTCGGCCAGCAACAGGGCCTCGTCCTCGCCGACCCCCGACAGGTCGGCGTGCGGCGCCACCCAGTCGAGGTTGCGCCGCGTGCCACCGCTGACGTAGCCGGCCGCCAGGGCGTCCCGCGCGCCGTCCAGGTAGGGCACCGCCGCGGCGTCGAGGATCGCGGTGACGCCGCTGGCGCGCGCCAGCTTGTGCAGGTGCCCGAGCAGGCCGAATCCGGTGACGTCGGTGGCGCATTCGACGCCGGCGGCCAGCGCCGCGGTGGCCGCGGCGGCGTTGAGCGTGGTCATGGCCTCGATCGCCTGCTCGAAGCGCTCACCGGTGGCCTTGTGCCGACTGTTGAGCACACCGATGCCCAGCGGCTTGGTCAGCGACAACGGGACGCCGGGCCTGCCGGAGTTGTTGCGCAACAACCGGTCCGGGTCCGCGATCCCGGTGACGGCAAGCCCGTATTTGGGCTCCGGATCGTCGACGCTGTGCCCGCCGGCGAGGTGGCAGCCGGCCAGGCCACACACGTCCAGCCCGCCGCGCAGCGTCTCCGCCGCCAGCTCGAAGGGGAGCACCTCGCGCGGCCAACCCAGCAGGTTCACCGCCACCACCGGTCGCCCGCCCATCGCGTACACGTCGGACAGCGCGTTCGCCGCGGCGATGCGACCCCAGTCGTAGGCGTCGTCCACCACCGGGGTGAAGAAGTCCGTCGTCGCGATCAGCGCCATGCCGTTCGCCAGGCGCACCGCGGCCGCGTCGTCGCCGTGGTCCAGCCCGACCAGCAATTCGCCGAGCGGATCCCGCGGCGCGCCCGCCCCCAACCCGCGGACCACGTCCTCCAGCTCCCCGGGCGGGATCTTGCACGCGCAGCCGCCGCCATGGGCGTACTGGGTCAGTCGATAGCTCACGGATACATAATTGTCGCCATGGTCCGAGGAGGCGTGTCCGGTCTGGTGACCGGCGCGGTCTTCAAAACCGTCGAACGGCAGACGCTGCCGCTGGCGGGTTCGATTCCCGTCCGCCTCCGCCATACTCCGTCGGTCCCGACATGAGCGACCCGCGCCGGCGGGTGCCGGGTACCGACACACTGCTCGCCGATCCGCGCCTCGCCCAGGCCGAGCGGGTGTTGGGCCGGGCGCTGGTCAAGTCGGTGATCGCCGACGCGCAGCAGCGGGCGCGGGCCGGGGAGATCGAGCCCGAGCGCGTCGCCGAATGCGCGGTCGCCGCGCTGCCGCCCACCGCGTCGAGCCTGCGGCCCGTCATCAACGCCACCGGGGTGGTGGTGCACACCAACCTGGGCCGGGCGCCGCTGTCTCGGGCCGCGGTGGACGCGGTGGTCGCGGCGGCGGGCACCACGGACGTCGAGTTCGACCTCGCGACGGGCCGGCGCGCGCGGCGGGGCCGCGGGGCGCTCGGCGCCCTGGCCCGGGCGGTGCCCGCCGCGGGCGGCGTGCACGTCGTCAACAACAACGCCGCCGCGCTGCTGCTGGCCGCCGTCACGCTGGCCCCGGACAAGGAGATCGTGCTCAGCCGCGGCGAGCTCGTCGAAATCGGCGACGGCTTCCGCATCCCCGAGCTGCTGGCGTCCACCGGATCGCGGCTGCGCGAGGTCGGCACCACCAACCGCACCAGCGCGCGCGATTACGCCGACGCGATCGGGCCGGACACCGGTTTCGTACTGAAGGTGCATCCGTCGAACTTCCACGTCACCGGGTTCACCTCGGCGGTGAGCGTGGCGGAGCTGGCCGAGCTGTTGGGCGAACGCCACGTTCCGCTGGTGGTCGACATCGGCTCCGGGCTGCTGGCCCCGCATCCCGCGCTGCCCGACGAGCCGGACGCGGCGTCGATGCTGGCCGCCGGCACGAACCTGGTCACCGCGAGCGGCGACAAGCTGCTGGGCGGGCCGCAGGCCGGCCTGCTGTTCGGCGACGCCGGGCTCATCGAGCGGCTGCGCCGCCACCCGTCGGCGCGCGCCCTGCGCGTCGACAAGCTCACCCTCGCCGCGCTGGAAGCGACCCTGACGGGCCCGCCGCCGCCGGTGCACGAGGCGCTGGCCGCGGACGTGCTGCGGCTGCGGGCGCGCGCCGAATCGCTTGCCGCTCAGTTGCCGGGCGCACTGGCGGTCGATTGCGTGGCCGCCGTCGGCGGCGGCGGGGCGCCGGGCGTCGAGCTGCCCAGCGCCGCCGTGAGCCTGCCCGAGTCCTACGCCGCCGCGCTGCGCGCGGGCAGCCCGCCGGTCGTCGGTCGCATCGAGGCCGGCCGGTGCCTGCTGGACCTGCGCACCGTGGCACCGGAGGACGACGCGCCGCTGGCGGCGGCGGTGCTGGCGTGTTCGTCCTAGCCACCGCGGGGCACGTCGACCACGGCAAGTCGACCCTGCTGCACCGGCTCACCGGCATGTGGCCCGACCGGCTGGCCGAGGAGCAACGCCGGGGCCTGACCATCGACCTGGGCTTCGCCTGGACCGAGATCGGCGGACGTCAGCTGGCGTTCGTCGACGTGCCGGGCCACGAGCGGTTCGTGGCCAACATGCTGGCCGGGGTGGGAGCCGTCCCGGCCGTCGTGTTCGTGGTGGCGGCCACCGAGGGCTGGATGCCGCAGTCCGAAGAGCACCTGGCGGCGCTGGACGCCCTCGGGGTGCGCCACGGGCTGGTGGTGATCAGCAAGGCCGACCTCGCCGACCCCGGTCCGGCGGTCGCGCAGGTGTCCGAGCGGTTCGCCGCCACGTCGCTGGGCGACGCCCCCGTCGTGATCGGCACCGACCTGGACCGGCTGCGGGCCGAACTGCTGGCGCTGACCGACCGGCTGCCAGCGCCGGACCCCGGCGCCGACGTGCGGTTGTGGGTCGACCGGTGCTTCACCGTCCGGGGCGCGGGCACGGTCGTGACCGGCACGCTGGCGGCGGGCACGGTGCGGGCGGGCGACGAGCTGGAGCTCGCCGGGCGCCGCGTCACCGTCCGCGGGCTGCAGTCGCTGGGCCGCGGCGCCGACGCGGTGGGCCCGGTTTCCAGGGTGGCGCTCAACCTGCGCGGCGTGGATCGCCGCGACGTCGGCCGCGGGGATGCCGTTCGGACGCCGGGAGTATGGCTGGACACCGCGGAGATCGACGTCGGCCTGCGATCACCGGGCGCCTTGCACCGGCAGCTCGTGCTGCACATCGGGTCCGCCGCGGTGCCGGTTCAGGTGCGCCGGCTCGGTGCGACGGCGGCGCGGCTGCGCCTGGGCAGGCCGCTGCCGTTGCGGGTCTCGGACCCGCCGGGGCTGCGCCGCCGGGGTGCGGCCCGCGACCGCGCCGCCGACCTGGCAACGGGCCGCGCCCGCCCGCCCGACTGCGCCCGGGCGGCCGAACTGCGGGCCATGGGCCTGCCGGCGCATGGGCAGCGGGTGGGCGACTGGGTGGTGGACCCCCGGTGGTGGGCCGAACGCCGCGACTGCGCGACCGCGGCCGCGCGGCGCTGGGCCAACGAGCACGACATCGCGGCGGGAATGCCGCTGGAGGCGCTGCGCCAGCGCGTCGGGCTCCCCGCGGCCGAACTCGTGGCGCCGCTGCTCGCCGGCACCGGCCTCGAGGTGGTCGACGGGTTGGTGCGCCCGCCCGGGGCGGGCCTGCCGCCCCGCGTCGACAAGGCCGTGCGCGCGGTCGAGGAGTGGCTGGCCGCCGAGCCCTTCCGCGCGCCGGAGGCCGACGAACTGGCCGACCTGAAGCTCGGGCCCCGCGAGCTGGCCGCGGCGGTGCGCGCCGGCCGACTGACCCGGATCGCCGACGGTGTCGTGCTGGGACCCGACGCGCTGGACCGAGCGGCCGGGGTCCTCGCCACGCTGCCCCAACCGTTCACCGTGAGCGAGGCGCGCCGGGCGCTGGGGACCACCCGGCGCGTCGCCGTGCCGTTGCTGGAGCAGCTCGACGCCCGGCGTGTCACCAGCCGGGGCGGCGACGGCACCCGGATGGTCGTCTGATCAAGCGTATCTACTCGGATATGGAACTTGTTGTGGCGGAGTCGGTTTCGTGTTGCAGGATCAACTCGAGTTGGGAGAGGGTGGCCGCCACCGTGACGAACGGCTGCGCCGCCTCGACCGGTTCGACTTGATCGATCGCCTCGGCGCGCAGTGCCCGGGCGACTTCCCCGGCCATGGGCCGACTTGCCGCGTCGCTGCGCCCCGAGGCCTGCTGGGTGACGAATTGCAGGTGCTCCTTCAATACGGCCCGGGCGGCTGGGTAGGCCCCGCTCGGCGGCAGCGTCCTGACGTCGGCGACCATGTCGGCCGCGAGGCGCAGCCAAGTGGCCCGGTTGGCGGCCCGCACCACCGGGGTCCGGAGGTCGGCCCCGCTTCCCGTCTCCGAAAGGTAGTGGCGCACAGCGTCATCGACTCTTCGACCGCCCACGAGCGCGTCGTGACTCAGGGCCGCGAGGTGGCCGTCAGCCCCCTCCGCTCCCTCCGTTCCCTGCGGGGGATGCTGCGGGCGGTCCCGGACGACGCGCAGCACGGCCACCTGGAGATAGCGCACGTTGACGTCGACCGCGGCGCCGATCAACGAGGCCACCGCGGCCGTGGCTCCTCTGGGCCACAGCAGCAGCGACACGGCCATGCCGACGGCCGCGCCCATCGCGATGTCTTCGATGCGCAACAGGCCGACGTGCCAGCCGGCGGGCGCAGTGAGGTTGAGGATCACCAGCAAGCTCAACGCGCTCATGGCTTGAGCGGCGGTAAAGGAAAGGAACCGCGGCAGGTAGGTCGACCCGAAAACGGTGACCGGCACCAGCAGCCACAGCACCGCCGGTACTGAACCGACGGCCCCGACGAGCACACCGCCGAGGGCGATTCCCAGCGTGGTACCCGCAACCGCTTGAAACACTTTGGTTCGGGTGCTCAGGGCGCTGCTGCTGAGCACCACCATCGTTCCCACCACGACCCAGAAGCCGTGCTCCACCAGATGCAGATGCGTGACGGCGACGGCCAGGGCCAGCCCCACCCCCATGCGGAGGCCATTGTGTGCCGCAACGGAACGGGCGGCCAGAAACCCGGTCACGATCGTGGCGCCGGCGGCGGTCTCCGATGACAGCCGGTCGGCGAATCCGGTGGGTGGCAGTTGTAGGCCGAGGGCCCGTGCCCACACCGGCCGGGCGTCGGCCGCCGCGGCCGCGGCGATGACCCTGCCCGTCAACGCGATGGTTGTCGTGATGATTCGGCATCCAAGCAGCAGCCGACCGGTCTCGATGGCCGACGCGTCGTCTTTGGCGCCGAGAATCAGTGCCACGTCCTCGCGGTAATTGTGACGTGCCGACGACCGCAATCGGGGCAGCGCCTCATCGAGAACGGCGCGATTCGCGGCGCGATCGGGCAGTTGCGAGGCGTCGAGCAACCGGGCGCAGCTGCGCAGGACGTCGACAGCCGCCGGTGCCACGGCCCCCAGTGTCACCCCGGTGTCGTCGTCAACCAGGTCGGCGACCAGTTCGAGAACGTCGACGACGCGGACCAGGGCCCGGCTGCCGGCGCTCAGGCCGACCGGTCGAAAACTGGCGGCCAGGAAATTGGCGCGCAGCTCGTCCATGGCCGCCGCCACGTCTTCGGCCGAGCCGACACCCTCGATCCGGTCGGCCAGCGCGCCGCACACGAGTGCGACGTGACGGCGCAGGGCGCCGTAGTGCCGTGGCGGGAGCAAATACAGCGCAGCCGGGACGCATATCGCGACGGCGATCAGCCAGCCCAGCAACCGCTCGCCGACGGGCCCGACCGGTGTGCAGACCGGCCAGACGTAGCACAACAGGGTCGCGCGCAGGCCGGCCGACATCGTCGCGCTGAGCATGCCGGCCAGCACCACCGCCACACCGAGGAAAAACATCAGTGTCACCGCCAGCGGTGCGATGGGAGCCACCAGCGTGCCCAGGGTGATCAGGACGAAACCGTTGACGGCCAAGCCGAGGTAGGCCACCGCGCGCTGCTGGCGGTTGCCCGGGAATTCGGTGACCACCAACAGCCAAAAAGCCCCGAGCAACGCGTACAGCGGTACCGCCTTGCCGCCCACGACGCCGAAGGCGAACCCGGCCGTCGCTGGCACCATGATCGCCGCGCGGACGGCGCGGCGCAGCCCGTCGCGCTCCGGATCCGTGTCACGAACCACCTGCATCGCGCGCCGGATCGGCGAGACCCGGGTCAGCATGAGTGGATGATAGGGCCGTTACCCGGCGGCGGTCGCGTCGAGACCGCCGCCCCGCGCGCTCGGCCGCCGGATTCCCCAGCGGCACAGGGCAATTGGCCCTACAGGCGCTCTTTCACCGCCGCCGAGAGCCGCGCGCCGTCGGCCTTGCCGGCCGCGATCGCGGTGGCCGCCTTCATCACCAGTCCCATCTGCTTCATGCCCGGCCGCTCCCCGATCTCCTCGGCGACCTGCGCGATCGCGGTGTCGGCGACGTCGGCCAGCTCGGCCTCGGTGAGCGGCGTCGGCAGGTACTCGTCGATGATCCGCGCCTCGGCGTGCTCGTTGGCCGCCAGCTCACCGCGACCGTTTTGGGTGTAGATCTCGGCGGCCTCACCACGCTTCCGGGATTCCCGGGCCAGCACCTTGATGACGTCGTCGTCGGAAAGCTCGCGAGCCTGCTTGCCGGAGACCTCCTCCGTCTGGATCGCGGCCAGCAGCATGCGCAGGGTCGCGGTTCGCAACTTGTCCTGGGCCTTCATCGCCTGGGTGAGGTCGGCCCGAAGCCGGGATTTGAGTTCCGCCATGCCTGAGACGCTACGCGCCGGGGCGCCGGTCGAGATTGTGAAATGCCCGGACCGCCGACAGGATGGAGCCCATGACGAACGACGGGCCCGGCTTTACAGGTCGCGGAACACAGTGACCGCGCCGCCGCCCGGTTATCCGGTTGTGCCCCCGCCCGGTGAGTATGCGCCGGGCGGTTATGCGCCGCGGGCGTACGGCCCGCCACCGGGCTACGGCCCCCCACCGGGCTACGGACCGCCACCGGGCTACGGACCGCCGCCCGGCTACGGCCCGCCACCGGGATATGGACCGCCACCCGGGTACGGCGCCTCGCCCGGCTACGGCTCACCGCCCGGCTACGGGCCCCCACCGGGATATGGACCACCACCCGGATACGGCCCGCCGCCCGGCTACGGGACGCCCTACGGCCCGCCGCAGTTGGTTCCCGGAGCGATCAAACCCGGAATCATCCCGCTGCGCCCCTTGACGCTGAGCGACATCTTCAACGGCGCGGTCGGCTACGTCCGGGCCAACCCCCGGGCGACGCTGGGACTGACCGCGACGGTCGTGGTGCTCATGCAGCTGATCTCGCTGGTGGCGACGTTCGGCCCGTTGGCCGCCTACGGCAGGATCACCATCGCGCGCTCCAACGAGCTGAGCGGCGGCATCGTGGGCGCCTGGATGGCGTCGATGGGCGCCGGGATGCTGGTCACCTGGCTCGGCGGCATGCTGCTGTCCGGCATGCTGACCGTCATCGTGGGCCGGGCGGTGTTCGGATCGCCGATCACCATCGGGGAAACCTGGATCAAGATCCGGGGGCGCCTGGTGCCATTGCTCGGGCTGGCGCTGCTGGAAGCCGCCGTGGTGGCGGTTCTTTTCGGGCTGGTGGCGGTTGCTATCGCGCTATTTGCCGTCGCCGGCGGCGCGGCGCTCGCTGTGCTGCTGGGCCTGCCCTTGGTGTTCGCGGTGATCGCGTTGCTCGTCTACCTGTACACCGTGGTGCTGTTCGCGCCGGTGCTGATCGTCCTCGAGCGGCTGCCGGTCTTCGACGCGGTCGCCAGATCGTTCGCGCTGGTCCGCAACGGCTTCTGGCGGGTGTTGGGGATCCGGACGCTGACCTTCATCGTGGCGTCGTTCATCGGCAACGCCGTCGCGGCGCCCTTCGCCATCGGCGGGCAGATCCTGCTCGCCGTCCTGACCCCGTCCACGGGGGGGCTGCTGCTGAGCACCGCGATCGCGGCGGTCGGCACGGCGATCGGCCAGATCATCATCGCGCCGTTCAACGCCGGTGTCATCGTGCTGCTCTACACCGACCGCCGGATGCGGGCCGAGGCGTTCGACCTGGTGCTGCAGAGCGGCGCCGCCGGCGGGCCCTACGCGGTCGAATCCACCGACAACCTATGGCTGACCCGGCCGGCTTGAGGACCCACTGACCGTGCCTTCCATCGACATCGACCGCGATGCCGCCCATCAGGCCGCACAGATCGAGCTGAACAAACCGATCTACTCCAAGGGTTCCGCGGCCCGGCAATTCGCCGACTGGGTCAACGAACTGTTGTACCGGCTGCTGGAAAAGACCGCGAAGATACCGGGCGGATGGTTCACCACCACCGTGCTCCTCGTCCTGCTGGCTGTCGCGGTGGTGGTCGGCATCCACATCGCACGACGCACCATGCGCACCAACCGGGGCGGTGATTACCTGCTGTTCGAGGCCGGCCTGCTCACCGCGGCCCAGCATCGCGCCACCGCCGAAAGCTATGCCGCAGAGGGAAATTGGTCGGCGGCGATCCGGCACCGGCTGCGCGCCGTCGCGCGCCAGCTCGAGGAGACCGGCGTCCTGGAACCGGCTCCGGGCCGCACCGCCAACGAGCTGGCCCGAGACGCCGCCGCAGCACTCCCCCACCTGGCCGACGAATTGTCCCAGGCGGCAACGGCATTCAACGACGTGACGTACGGCGAGCGGCCCGGGACCGAGGCAGCCTACCGGACGATCGTCGCCCTCGACGATCATCTGCGGTCGCGCGCACCGAGCCCACCGGCGATGGCGGGCCAGCCGGCGGCAACCGAAGCATGGGCGCAGGTCCGGTGATGGCGACCGTCGCGGCGCGTCCGCCAGCCGGGGCCGCGCGGCGCTGGAGGCCATGGGCCTGGGCGGTCGCCACCATCGTGGCGCTCGCCGCCATCGCCGGCATCGGCGCCTACCTGACCGCACCGCGGCCCGGCGACCGGATGGACCCGGAATCGACGCTGCCCGACGGGGCGCGCGCGCTGGTGACGCTGTTGCGCGACGGCGGCGTCGAGGTCGTGGTCGCCGACACCATCGCCGATGTCGAACGCGCGACCAGGCCCGGCACGCAGATCCTGGTGGCACAGAGCCAATTCCTCACCGACACCGCGCTGCTGGACCGGTTGGCGAAGGTCCCCGCCGACCTGCTGCTGGTGGAACCCACGGCGCGCACCCGGGATGCGCTGATGCCGGGCGTGCGGAAGTCGGTCGGGAGCATTGCCTTTGACAGCAACCCCAATTGCACCCTGCGCGAGGCCAATCGCGCCGGGACCGCCCGCTTCGGACCGAGCGACACCTACCAGGCCACCGACTCCCGGACCATGACCAGCTGCTACGACGGGGTGCTGATCCGCTATCGGGACGACGGACGGACCATCACCGCCGTCGGCAACACCGACTTCATGACCAACGGCGGCCTGCTGCAGGCGGGAAATGCCGCGCTGGCGATGAACCTCGCCGGCGATCGGCCCCGCCTCGTCTGGTACGCACCGCACCGCGTCGAGGGCGAAACATCCACGCCCTCATCGGTTTTGGATCTGATTCCCCAGAACGTCACCTGGATCGTGTGGCAGCTGTGCCTGGTCGTACTGCTGGTCGCCCTGTGGAAGGGCCGCCGCCCCGGACCGCTGGTGGCCGAGGAATTGCCCGTCGTGGTGCGGGCTTCGGAGACCGTCGAGGGTCGCGGCCGGCTCTACCGCTCGCGCCGGGCCCGCGATCGCGCCGCCGCGGCGTTGCGTACCGCCACCGTGCAGCGGCTGCTGCCCAGGCTCGGCCTCGGCCCGGGCGCACCGCCACCGGCGGTGGTGGCGACCGTGGCCCAGCGCACCGGCGCCGACTCGGGATTCGTCTCCTATCACTTGTTCGGGCCGCCCCCGGCCACCGACCAGGACCTGTTACACCTCGCCCGTGCGCTCGACGACATCGAAAGGCAGGTCACACACACGTGACGCAACCATCCGCCACCCAGACGCCCGCTACCGATTCGGCGCGCGAGGCGCTGCTCGCGTTGCGAGCGGAGCTCGCCAAGGCCGTCGTCGGGCAGGAGGGAGTGGTCAGCGGCCTGGTGATCGCGCTGCTGTGCCGCGGCCACGTGCTGCTGGAAGGCGTTCCGGGAGTGGCGAAGACGCTGCTGGTGCGGTCGCTGGCGGCCGCGCTGCAGCTGGAGTTCAAGCGGGTGCAGTTCACCCCCGACCTGATGCCGGGCGACGTGACGGGCTCGCTGGTGTACGACACGCGCACCGCCGCGTTCGAATTCCGGCGGGGTCCGGTGTTCACCAACCTGCTGCTGGCCGATGAGATCAACCGCACCCCGCCCAAAACCCAGGCCGCCCTGCTGGAGGCCATGGAGGAGCGCCAGGTCAGCGTGGAAGGCGAAGCCAAGCCGCTGCCCGACCCGTTCATCGTCGCCGCGACGCAGAATCCGATCGAATACGAGGGCACCTACCAGCTGCCCGAAGCCCAACTGGACCGCTTTTTGCTCAAGCTGAATGTGGCGTTGCCGGCTCGCGACGCGGAGATCGCCATCCTGTCCCGGCATGCGCACGGATTCGACCCCCGCGACCTGTCGGCGATCAAGCCGGTGGCCGGACCGTCCGAACTCGCCGCAGGACGCCAAGCGGTGCAACAGGTCCTGGTCGCCGACGAGGTGCTGGGCTACATCGTCGACATCGTCGGCGCCACCCGCTCCTCCCCCGCACTACAGCTGGGAGTGTCGCCTCGCGGGGCGACGGCGCTGCTGGCCACCGCCCGCTCCTGGGCGTGGCTGTCCGGCCGCAACTACGTCACCCCCGACGACGTGAAGGCCATGGCCCGCCCGACGCTGCGGCACCGGGTGATGCTGCGTCCGGAGGCCGAGCTCGAAGGGGCCACGCCCGACGGCGTGCTCGACGGAATCCTGGCGTCGGTGCCGGTGCCCCGCTAGTGATCCTGACCGGGCGCACCGGGCTGGTGGCGTTGATCTGCGTCCTGCCCATTGCGGCATCACCCTGGCCCGCAAGGGCTTTCGTCGTCCTGCTGCTCATCCTTATCGCACTCGTGATCGTCGATGCGGCGCTGGCGGCCAGCCCCCGCGCACTGCGCTATGTCCGGTCGCCGGACTGCTCGGCGCGCCTGGCGCAGCAGGTGGACGTCGAGCTGGTGATCCACAACGACGGCGGCCGCCGGTTCCGCGGGCAGGTCCGCGACGCCTGGCCGCCCAGCGCGCGCGCCGAACCGCGCAGTCATGCCGTCGGCATCGGCGCCGGCGAGCAGCTGCGCGTGCAGACACGGCTGCGACCGGTTCGCCGGGGCGATCAGCGCGCGGCGCTGATCACCGCCCGGTCGGTCGGGCCGCTGGGGCTGGCCGGACGGCAGGGTTCGCGCTCGGTGCCGGGCCAGGTCCGGGTGCTGCCGCCGTTCTTGTCGCGCAAGCACCTGCCGTCGCGGCTGGCCAAGCTGCGCGAGATCGACGGCCTCCTGCCGACGCTGATACGCGGGCAGGGCACCGAATTCGACTCGCTGCGTGAGTATGTCGTCGGGGACGACGTGCGCTCGATCGACTGGCGCGCGACCGCGCGGCGCGCCGACGTGGTGGTCCGCACGTGGCGGCCCGAACGCGACCGGCGGGTGGTGATCGTGCTCGACACCGGGCGCACGGCGGCGGGTCGCGTCGGTGTCGACCCGACGGCGGCCGATCCGGCGGGCTGGCCCCGGCTGGACTGGTCGATGGACGCCGCGCTGCTGCTGGCCGCGCTCGCATCCCGGGCCGGCGACCACGTCGACTTCCTCGCCCACGACCGGGTGAGCCGCGCCGCCGTGTTCGGCGCGTCACGCACCGAGCTGCTCGCCCAGCTGGTCGAGGCGATGGCACCGCTCCAACCGGCCCTGATCGAACCCGATTGGCGCGCAATGGTCGCCGCCGTGCTGCGGCGCACCCGGCGGCGTTCGCTGGTGGTGCTGCTGACCGATCTGAACGCGACCGCGCTGGACGAGGGGTTGATGCCGGTGCTCCCCCAACTGTCGGCCAAACACCACGTGATGATCGCCGCCGTCGGCGACCCCCGCGTCGACGAGATGGCGGCGGGGCGCTCGGACGCGGCGGCGGTCTACGACGCGGCCGCCGCCGAACGCTCCCGCAACGACCGGCGCGCGATCGCCACCCGGCTACGCCACAGCGGAGTGGAAGTCGTCGACGCGCCACCCGCCGAGATCGCGCCCGCCCTCGCCGACCACTACCTGGCGATGAAAGCGACTGGCCGGCTTTAGCTTTCGGGCAAGCGGCCTACGCGGTCGGGACGAAGTCGGGCGCGTCCTCGACATCGCCGGTCTCGCCGGCCTTCATCGCGCGGCGCCCGAAGTAGACGATGTAGGACAAGAACGCCGCCTCGGCGAGAACTCCGATGCCCACCCGGACGAACGTCGGCAGCGGGGACGGCGTCACGAGAGCTTCGATCAATCCCGACACCAGCAGCACCGCCACCAATCCGACGGCGATCGAGACGACGCCGCGGCCCTGCTCGGCGAGCACCTGTCCGCGCGGCCGGTCCCCGGGCGAAATCACCGACCACCCCAGTCGCATCCCCGTCGCCCCGGCCAGGAATACCGCCGTCAGCTCCAGCAGCCCGTGTGGGGCCAGCAGCCCCAGCAGGATGCCACCCTTGCCGGCCTGGAACATCAGCCCCGCGATGAGCCCCAGGTTGGCGGCATTGTTGAACAGGATGATCGGGATCGGCAGGCCCAACACGACCGACATGGCGATGCACTGGGCGGACACCCAGGAGTTGTTGATCCATACCTGCAGGGCGAATGCCGCGGCGGGGTGTTCGCTGTAATACGACGCCACATCGTGATTGACCAATTCGTCTATGTCACTTGGCGTTCCCAGCGCGGACTGGACCTCCGGATTGACGGCCACCCAGATCGCGATGACCACCACGACGGCGAAGAACGCGACCGCCGTGCCCACCCACCAGCGCCACGTGCGGTACGCGACGACCGGAAACGACACCGTCCAGAACCGGGCGAACGTACTGCTCAGCGGCGCATGCGCGCCGGTCACCACCGAGCGGGCCCGCGCGATGAGGCTCGAGAGCCGGCCGATCAGCAGCGAGTCCGAGGACGCCGACCGCAGCATCGAGAGATGGGTGGAGACCCGCTGGTAGAGCTCGACGAGTTCGTCGACCTCGGCGCCGGTCAGGGATCGGCGCCTTCTGACCAATTGGTCGAGCCGGTCCCACGTTGCGCGATGGGTCAGCACGAATGCGTCGACGTCCACCCTGCGCAGCCTAATCGCCCTGTACCGTTCGGTGTTATGTCGGAGGTGGTCACCGGGGACGCCGTGGTGCTCGATGTGCAGATCGCGCAGTTGCCGGTGCGGGCGGTGGGCGCACTGATCGACATTGCGGTGATCTTCGTCGGCTACGTGCTCGGCTTGATGTTGTGGGCGGCCACCCTCACCCAATTCGACAGCGCGCTGAGCGCCGCCATCCTGCTCATTTTCACAGTCCTGGTGATCGTCGGGTATCCGGTGCTGTTCGAAACCGCCACCCGTGGGCGATCGGTCGGCAAGATCGTGATGGGCCTGCGCGTGGTGTCCGACGACGGCGGCCCAGAACGCTTCCGGCAAGCGCTGTTTCGCGCGCTGGCGTCCGTGGTCGAAATTTGGATGCTCGCGGGAAGTCCCGCCGTCATCTGCAGCTTGTTGTCGGCGAAGGCCAAACGCATCGGCGACGTCTTTGCCGGCACGGTCGTGATCAGTGAACGCGGGCCGCGGTCCGACCCTCCGCCCGTGATGCCACCGTCGCTGGCGTGGTGGGCGGCCTCGCTGCAGTTGTCCGGCCTGGACGCCGGCCAGGCCGAGGTCGCACGCCAGTTCCTTTCCCGCGCACCGCAACTCGACCGCCAGTTACGCCAGCAGATGGCGTACCGAATCGCCGGTGACGTCGTGTCGCGCATCGCCCCGCCACCGCCGCCCGGCGCGCCGCCGGAGCTGGCGCTGGCCGCGGTGCTCGCCGAGCGACACCGCCGGGAACTGGCGCGGCTTCGCCCCGCGATGCCCCCCGCGGGGACCTGGGCGCAACCGGGCCCGCCCCGCTGGCCGCCCGCGCCACCGACGCCGGCGCCCTGGCCGCAACCGGGGTCGACCAACCCGGGGCCGGAGCCCGCTACGCCGGGGCCGCCACCGGGTGGGTTCGCGCCGCCGGTCTAGCAGCTGGACCGTCGCGACCGGGCGACGCGGCTAGCCAGATACGGCCGCCGCCATCAGGGCCACGTCCAGGACCAGGAGCGCCCAGCCGGCCAGCGGAACCGCGATGCCGCCCCGGCGCTTAGCGGTGAAGAACGAGATGACGATGACGACGAAGGCCACGACGGGTGCGCCGTAGAACGCGACACCGAAATCGATGCCGCCCCGGCCCAGGTTGGGACAGGTCCGCTCGCCGCACCCGTCGGTGCTCATCACCGCGCCGAGCGCGAAGAGCATCACAATGGCCGCGGCGGGCACCGTGGCCAGCGCCAACCCCCAGTTGACCCAGGGCCACGCGTTGCGGCCGCGGCTGCCCTCGCGCGGCGCGACCTCGGCCACGCTGCCGGTGCCGCCGCCGACGGTCAGGTCGTTGTGAGCGTCCATCCTCCAGTTCCTACCCCCGGTCCGTGGGAGGCAAACCGCGGGTCCCGCGGTCCTCGGTTCCATTTCCCGCAGCTCAGAGGGCCGCGGCGGGCAGCGCTTCCCGTTATTCCGGAATATCTTGTTGCATCGCGTTAGTTTCCGATATATCGTGATACTCCGAAGCGCACGACGTGTGCGTTCCCCACTACGTAAGGACCACCAACATGAGCAACCCCTTTACTCCCCCCGAGGGACCATTCGCCGGCCGGCCCGGTTTCGGATTCGGCTTCGGCCCCGGCCCGGTGGACCGGCGCGCCCTGCACGACGCCAGGCGCCAGGCCCGCCGCGAATTCCGCGAACACCTCCGCGACCACAGTGGCGACCGCTTCGGCCCCGGCTTCGGACCTGGATTCGGCCCCGGATTCGGGCCCGGATTCGGCCCGGGATTCGGCTTCGGCCCCGGCGGCCGGCGCGGGTCGCGTCGTGGCGGCCGCGGCCGCGGACGCCGCGGTGACGTGCGAGCGGCCATCCTGGCCCTGCTGGCCGAGCGGCCGATGCACGGCTACGAAATGATTCAGCAGATCGCCGAGCGCAGCAACGGAATCTGGCGGCCCAGCCCGGGGTCGGTGTACCCGACGCTGCAGCTGCTGGACGACGAGGGCCTCGTCAGCGCCACCGAAACCGACAGCAGCAAAAAGCTTTTCACACTGACCGACGAGGGCCGCGCGGCGGCCGAGAAGATCGAGACCCCGCCGTGGGACGAGATCGCCGAGGGCGCCGATCCCGGCCAGGTTAACCTGCGGGCCGCGATCGGCCAGCTGTTCGGCGCGGTCGCGCAATCCGCGCATACCGCCACCGCCGAGCAGCAGCAGCGCATCGTCGAAATCCTCAACAATGCCCGCCGCGAGGTCTACGGCATCCTCGGCGAGGACTGAACCTGTTCGTCGCGAGCGTGCGCAAATGTACGGCCACACCGGCGTGTCGGCGTACAAACACGCACGCTCGCGGCGGTGGGCCCTGGATCAGGTCACATCGACCCAGTCCAGGGTCCGCTGCACGGCCTTTTGCCAGCCCGCATACCCCGCGGCGCGCCGGTCGTCGTCCCACGTCGGCGTCCAGCGCTTGTCCTCTTGCCAGTTGGCCCGCAGGTCGGACGGGTCCGCCCAGAACCCGACGGCCAGTCCCGCCGCGTAGGCGGCGCCGAGCGCGGTGGTCTCGGCGACCACCGGCCGCACCACGTCCACGCCCAGCACGTCGGCCTGGATCTGCATGCACAGGTCGTTGCCCGTGATGCCGCCGTCGACCTTCAGCACCTCAAGGCGCACACCGGAATCCGCCTGCATCGCGTCCACCACATCGCGGCTCTGGTAGCAGATCGCCTCCAGCGTCGCGCGGGCCAGGTGCGCATTGGTGTTGAACCGCGACAGCCCCACGATCGCGCCACGGGCGTCGGATCGCCAATACGGGGCGAACAAACCGGAAAACGCCGGAACGAAATACACGCCACCGTTGTCGGGAACCTGACGCGCCAGCGACTCGCTCTGCGCGGCGCCGCTGATGATGCCCAGCTGATCGCGCAACCACTGCACCGCCGAGCCTGTGACCGCTATCGAACCCTCAAGCGCGTAAACGGGTTTGGCGTCGCCGAACTGGTAGCAGACGGTGGTCAGCAGGCCGTTGTCCGACCGCACGATCGTCTCGCCGGTGTTGAGCAGCAGGAAATTCCCGGTGCCGTAGGTGTTTTTGGCCTCCCCCTCGGCCAGGCACACCTGGCCGACCATCGCCGCGTGCTGGTCGCCGAGGACGCCGGTGATCGGCACCTCGCCGCCTAAGGGCCCGGACTCCAGCGTCACGCCGTAGGGCTGCAGCGGCGACGACGGCGCGATCGCCGGCAGCATCGCGCGCGGAACCGCGAAGAACGACAACAGCTCGTCGTCCCAGTCCAGCGTCTCCAGGTTCATCAGCATCGTGCGGCTGGCGTTGGTCACGTCGGTGACGTGCGCGCCGCCCCGCGGGCCGCCGGTCAGATTCCACAACACCCAGGTGTCGGCGGTGCCGAACAGGGCGTCACCGCTTTCGGCGGCCTCGCGCACACCGTCCACGTTTTCCAGGATCCACTGCAGCTTGCCGCCGGAGAAATAGGTCGCCGGCGGCAAGCCGGCCTTGCGCCGAATCACGTCCCCGCGGCCGTCCCGGTCCAGCGCCGACGCGATCCGGTCGGTGCGGGTGTCTTGCCAGACGATCGCGTTGTAATACGGCCGTCCGGTCCGTTTGTTCCACACCAGCGTCGTTTCCCGCTGGTTCGTAATGCCCAGGGCCAAAAGCTCCTTCGACGACAGGTTGGCTCGGTTCAGCACCGACATGAGCACCGACGACGTGCGCTCCCAAATCTCCACCGGGTCGTGCTCGACCCACCCGGCGCGGGGCAGTATCTGCTCGTGCTCGAGCTGATGGCGGGCCACTTCGGCCCCGTCGTGATCGAAGATCATGCACCGGGTGCTGGTGGTGCCCTGATCGATGGCGGCTACGAATTCCGCGGACTCGGCCAACGAGCTCTCCTCCACCCATGTGAGACGTGCACGTCCATGATGGTCTACCCGCTCGGCGCCCGTCCGCACAGGTCAGCCCCGCGGCCTTGCGTTGCGGCCGGTAAACCTGTTCCATCGGCGTTGTGGGCGAAGAGGTCAAGCGCACCACGTACGACCGCGCGCAGCGGGAGGAATACCGGCGCAAGGTGCGGCTGTGCCTGGACGTCTTTGAGACGATGCTGGCACGGTCGCGCTTCGACGCCGACCGGCCGCTCACCGGCATGGAGATCGAGTGCAATCTCGTCGACTCCGACTATCAGCCCGCCATGTCGAACCGTGTCGTGCTGGACGCCATCGCAGATCCGGCCTATCAGACCGAATTGGGTGCCTACAACATCGAATTCAACGTTCCGCCCCGGCCGTTGCCCGGGCACACCGGCTTGGACCTGGAGGCCGAGGTGAGGACCAGCCTCAACGACGCCGAACTGAAGGCAAACTCCTGGGGTGCCCACATCGTGATGATCGGGATCCTGCCCACGCTGATGCCCGAGCATCTCGACGACAACTGGATGAGCGAATCGAAGCGGTATGCGGCCCTCAACGATTCGATCTTTTCCGCCCGCGGCGAGGACATCCCGATCAACATCTCCGGCCCGGAACCGCTGAGCTGGCGGGCCGCGACCATCGCGCCCGAATCCGCCTGCACCAGCATGCAATTGCACCTGCAGCTGGCCCCCGAGGAATTCGCGGCCAACTGGAACGCGGCCCAGGTGCTCGCGGCCCCCCAACTGGCCCTGGCGGCCAACTCCCCCTATTTCTTCGGCCATCAGCTGTGGTCGGAAACCCGCATCGAGTTGTTCGCGCAATCCACCGACACCCGGCCCGAGGAACTCAAGGCCCAGGGAGTGCGACCACGGGTGTGGTTCGGCGAACGCTGGATCGCCTCCGTGCTCGACCTGTTCGGAGAGAACATCCAATACTTCCCGTCCCTGCTGCCCGAAATCTCCGACGAAGACCCGGTCGCCGAGTTGGCCGCCGGGCGCACCCCGCAGCTCGCCGAATTGCGCCTGCACAACGGCACCGTGTACCGCTGGAACCGGCCGGTGTACGACGTCGTCGACGAGCGCGCGCATCTGCGGCTGGAGAACCGGGTGCTGCCGGCCGGGCCGACCGTCATCGACATGCTCGGCAACGCCGCCTTCTACTACGGCGTGCTGCGCAGCCTGTCCGAAGCCCAGGACCCGCTGTGGAACAAGATGGGTTTCGTTGTGGCACAGGCAAACTTCCTCGAGGCGGCCCGCCACGGCATCGACGCCCGGCTGCACTGGCCCGGCGTCGGCGAAGTGACGGCCCGCGAATTGGTCCTCGACACGTTGCTGCCGATCGCCGACGACGGCCTGCGCCGCTGGGGCGTCGACGCTGAGGTGCGCGACCGCTTCCTCGGCGTCATCGAGGGCCGCGCCCGTGCCGGCCGCAACGGGGCGACCTGGCAGGTGTCCACCGTGCGTACCCTGGAGAACGCTGGTGTGAGCCGGCCTGCGGCACTCGCCGAGATGCTGCGCAGGTACTGCGAACACATGCACGCCAACGAGCCGGTGCACACCTGGGATCCATAGCTGCGCAAAGGGGTAACCATGTCATCCGACATCATGGATTGGGACGGCGCCTATCGCGAGGACGGCGAATTCGAGGGGCCACCGCCGTGGAACATCGGCGAGCCGCAGCCGGAATTGGCGGCGCTGATCGAGGCCGGACAGTTCCGTAGCGACGTGCTTGACGCCGGATGCGGCTTCGCCGAGCTGTCGCTGGCGCTGGCCGCGCAGGGCTACACCGTGGTCGGCATCGACCTCACGCCGACCGCCGTCGCGGCGGCCACCAGGGCGGCGCAAGAACGCGGCCTGAGCACCGCCAGCTTCGTGCAGGCCGACATCACGTCGTTCACGGGATACGACGGACGCTTCTCGACGGTTGTCGACAGCACGTTGTTCCATTCGCTACCGGTGGAGGGCCGCGACGGCTACCTGAGCTCGATCCACCGCGCGGCCGCCCCGGGGGCCGCCTATTTCGTGCTGGTGTTCGCCAAGGGCGCCTTCCCCGCGGAGATGGAACCGAAGCCGAACGAGGTCGACGCGGACGAGCTGCGCGCCGCGGTGGGCAAGTATTGGGACATCGACGAGATCCGGCCCGCCTACATCCACGCGAACATTCCCCCAATCTCCAACGCGCCGTTCGAGTTTCCGCCGCACGACCACGACGAGAAGGGCCGGACGAAGTTGCCGGCCTACCTGCTGACCGCGCACAAGTCCGGCTGAGGATGTAACCGCGCCACGCGCGGGTCAGGGGCTCACGCCCAGCAGGCTGGCCGCGACGTCATCCACGATCGAAACAAAGTCGTTTGCTATGACGGTCGCTCCGTTCAGCCAGGTGGGTATTGGCGGGATCGTGAACTGCTCCTGCTGAACGGGGGCCAGGGTGATGTTGGGGATGTTGACGTCGGGCAGGCTGAAGCCGCCGACGCCGATCGGCGGGACGGTCAACGGTGCCGTGGCGAACCCCGGCCAACTGACCTGCGGCAGCGTGAAACCACCGACGCCGATCGGCGGGACGGTCAGCGGTGCCGTGGTGACCGCCGGCCAGCTCACCTGCGGCAGCGTGAAACCGCTGACGGCGATGGGCGGAACGGTGACCGACGGGATGGAGAAGCCGGCGAGGCCGATGGACGGGAACACGTAACTGCCGCCGCTCGGGTTGCTGATGTTCAGGTACGGCAGGGTGAAAGCCCCGATTTGGATGCTGGGGATGCTGATTTGAGTGATATAGCCCAGTGTGTTTAAGCCAAGCGATGGCGCGAGATCGAACGACTCGAGGTTGATGTCATAGTCCGGGAAGAGGACGTTACTGGTGTGCAAGTGGACCACTGTCTGGCCACCACCCGGAACATTGATATCCGGGAACTGGATCTGCGGAAGGGTGATTTGCGGGACGGTTATCGAAGGCAGGCTCCAGCCCGTCACCTGGATCAGGGGCGTCTGGAACGCCGGTATGGTCACCGCCGGCAGGTTGATCGGCGGCACGGTGATGGCGGGGGTCGTTATCGACGGCAGGTCAAATGCGCCGACGGTGATGTTGGCAGGGGTGGTGCCGGCCGGGATCTCGATTGACGGTATCAACAGTTGCGGCAAGCTGAACGCACTCACCGTGACGTTGGCGACCGTGGAACCCGCCGGAATGTTGATGGGCGGAATGGTGAGCTGAGGCAGGTTGAAGGGGGCGACGCTGATCGGAGGCACGTGCACCGCCGGCAGGATGACCCCCGGAGTGCTGATCGTGAATTGGATGCCACCCGTCCCGATGTTGATGTCGAGTGCGTTGTTGAAAAGGTTGAAGGTGCGGTAGGTCGCGGCGGGTACCGCCGCGGCGGCCGCTGGGCCGCCACCGGTCACCGCGTTGCTCAGAACCTGCCCCGCGTTAGCGGCCTCGGCGCTGACATATGCCGCCGCACCAGCGCTCAGCAAGCTTTCGAACTCGGCGTGGAACGCCTGCGCTTGGGCGTTCAGAGCTTGAAATTGCCGGCCGGCGCTGCCGAACAGCGAGGCGATCGCGATCGATACCTCGTCTGCCGCGGACGCCGCTATCCCGGTGGTAGTGGGGCCCGCGGCCGCGGCGGCCTGGCTCAGCGAGGCACGAATACCCGCCAGGTCCTGAGCTGCACCCTGCACCACGTCGGGCACGGTGATCACATACGACATCGCCATCTCCTTTCACGCACGCCGCAAAGAGAGGGGCCGGGCGGCAGCGGCCGTCATCGCCTGCACCGCCCAACCCTGCCGTGCCGCACCCGCCAGGCCCGGGGTCACCGAGCTGAATGACGCTGCGGCCGCGCCCAATTCGCCGCTCCGCAGGTCCCGGGCCGCCGCCTGAAGCATCGGAGCGGATCTCATCCGGCACCCCTTTCTCACCTGCTCGTCGTCGAGCGGCGTGCAGTCGCGGGCCGACCCTTAACCCGGGCGCGCTAGAAAAAACCTACCGCACACGTGCTTAATAAGCCCAGGGCTTTTCATACTTTCGGTCAAAATTTCCCACCGGATTTCCCGAATCGGTTTCTTCGGGCGGCGCCGCGGCCGGACCGCTAGGTGCCGGTGGCCGCGGTGGCCGCGATCAGCGCCTCGGCGAAGCTCTCCAGGTCGTCGGCCGTGGTGTCGACGTGGGGCGAGATCCGCAGCACCGGCGCGGACAGCTCTTGCGGCGCCCGCGCCACCCCCGCGTAGGTGGTCACAATGCGCCGCTCGGCGAGCAACCATGCCCGCACCGCCTCGGGGTCGGCGCCGTCGACGGGGGCCAGCGTGGTGATGGCGCTCGGCTCCTCGGTCTCCTCGATCACCAGCCAGCCGTCGACGTCGGCCAGCAGGCCGCGGGCGATGTCGCCGAGCTCGGCCAACCGGGCGCGGATCAATTCCGGCCCGTAGGCCAGGTGTTCGCCGACGGCGACCGAAAAGCCCACGCGCGCAGCGTCGTTGGCTTCCCCGAAGCCGAGTTGCTGCGCCACCGACAGGCCCGCGGCCCACTGCGGTGCCGGCAGTCGCGGCGTCAGCCGATCCATCAACCCGGGTCGCACGGCCAGGGCGCCGACGCCGCGCGGCCCGGCGATCCATTTGCGCGACGACGAGTACATGGCGTCGGCGCCGACGGCGCAGTCGACGTGCCCCAGCGCCTGTGCGGCGTCGACCACCAGCGGCACGCCCAGTTCACCGCAGAGCCTGGCCACCATGGCAAGGGGCTGCACCACGCCGCGGTGGCTGGCCAGCGGCGTGAGGTGCACCAAGTCCGGCCGGTCCTCGCCAAGCTGGAATGCCGCGTCGTCGAGCGCCAGCCTGCCGTCGCCCAGGGTCGGCAAGGTGCGCACCTCGAAGCCGTGGGCGGCCATCACGGCCAGGTTGGGCCCGTACTCGCCGGGCAGGCAGGCCAGCGTGCGCTGGTCGGTCGGCCAGGCGCCCAGCAGCAGATCCAGTGCGTGCAGCGAGCCGGTGGTGAACACGACCTCGGCGTCGGGCATGCCGCACAGCCTCGCGACCGCGGCCCGTCCGGCGTCAAGCACCGGGGCCGCCGCCTCGGCCGCGACATAGGCGCCGACCTCGGCCTCGTGCAGCGCGTGCTGGGCGGCGGCGTCGAGCGCCGCGAAACTCTGGCGCGAGCAGGCGGCGCTGTCGAGGTGCAGCCCTGCCGCCGGCGGACGCGCCGCCCGCCACCGGTCGGCCAGCGAATCCGCCGTCACTTCACCGCCAGCGACAGGCCGAAGTCGCCCGCGCCGTCGGTCCACCACCGGACGCGACGGAGGCCGGCCTCGGCCAATTCGGCGCTGACCCCGTCCGGGCGGAACTTGCACGACACTTCGGTGAGCATTTCCTCGCCGTCCGCGAAATCGACCGTCAGGTCGAGCGCCCCGACCCGCACCCGCTGGCGCCGGCCGGCCCGCAGCCACATTTCGATGCGTTCGTCGTCGGTGTTCCAGCGCGCCACGTGCTGGTAGGCCTCGACGTCGAAATCGGCGTCGAGTTGGCGGTTGATCACCGCGAGCACGTTGCGGTTGAACCGGGCCGTCACCCCTGCGGCGTCGTCGTAGGCGCGCACCAGCCGTTCGGCGTTTTTGACCAGGTCTGTACCCAGCAGCAGGCTGTCGCCCGGCCGCATCACCCCCGCGAGGGTGCTGAGGAATTCCGCGCGCGGCTCGGGCGTGAGGTTGCCGATCGTCGATCCCAGGAAAACGAACAGCCGCCGGCCCGCGTCGGGGATCTCGGTCAGGTGTTCCTCGAAATCCCCACAGACGGCGTTGATTTCGACGCCCGGGTATTCGCGCTGGACGGCGGTGGCGGTGGCCGACAGCACGCTGGCGTCGACGTCGAACGGCACGAACCCGCGCAGCGAGCCGCGGTCGCGCAGCGCGTCCAGCAGCCGCCGCGTCTTCTCCGACGTTCCGGCGCCCAGCTCGACCAGGGTGTCGGCCTCGCTGGCCGACGCAATCTCGCCGGACCGGTCGCGCAGGATCTCGGCCTCGGCGCGGGTCGGGTAGTACTCGGGCAGCCGGGTGATCTGGTCGAACAGGTCGCTGCCCACCGAATCGTAAAACCACTTGGGCGGCAAGGTTTTCGGCGTCTGCTGCAGGCCGTCGAGCACGTCGCGTCGCAGCGCGTGATACGCGGAGTCGGCGGCGAGGTGGTTGGACAGCGTCAGCGTCATCGAGATCCTTTCGAATGCGGGTGGCTCAGCGGGGTGATCGTGACGCCCGCCGGGGTGACCTCGACGAGGTGCCGGTCGGGCACGTCGTCCCAGCCGGGCGCGTCGTCGTAGGGCTCGCTGGCCAACACCACCCCGTCGTCGCGCCGCAGGATGAACAGGGTGTCTCCCCAGGCGGTCGCCAGCAGCCGGGAGCCGTCGGCGGCCAGGATGTTGAGCCGGGCGAGCGGGTCGGCGGCCCCGATCTCTGCGACGGTGTCGCCTAGTGCGTCAAGCCCGCGCTCGAAGATGGTGGCCGCGAGTATCGCGCTGTCGCAAGAAGATTCGGCAGACGAAGTGGGCGGCAGCACCGCGCGATCGACGACCCCGTTGTGCGACAACAGCCAGCGGCCGTCGGTGAACGGCGCGGTCGCGCTGGCCTCGATCGGCATCCCCACGGTCGCCGAGCGCACCGCGGCCACCACGCAGTGGCTGCGCAGCGCCGGCGCGATCGAGTCGAACGACACGTCGCCCCACAGCGGTGCCGGGCTGCGCCAGCGGCGGGGCACCTCGCGATCGAAAAACCCGACGCCCCAACCGTCGGCATTCATCAGGCCATGCTTCTGACGACGCGGGGCATACGACTGCACCCGAAGCCCGCACGGCGGGTCCAGCACCAGCGAGGAGACGGTCACGTCGGCGCCGAGCCAGCCCAGGTGGCGACACATCAGGCCGATTCCTCCAGCACGTCCCAGGCCAGCCGCACGCCGGAGAAGATCTGCCGGCGCACCGGATGGTCCCAGTTGCGGAAGCTGGGCCGCAGAATCCCCGCCTCCACCGCCCACGAGCCGCCGCGCAGCACCCGGTAGTCGCCGTCGAAGAACGGCTGGGAGTAGCGCTCGTAGATCATCGGGACGAAGCCCGGCCACGGCCGCAACGCCGAGGCGGTCCACTCCCAGACGTCACCGAGCATCTGCTCGACCCCGTAGGCCGAGGCGCCGTCCGGGTACGCGCCGACGGGCGCGGGACGCAGCGCGGTGCCGCCCAGGTTGGCCAGGGCCTCGGACGGCTCCTGCTCACCCCACGGATAGCGCCGGCGGGTGCCGCTCGCCGGGTCCCACGCGCAGGCCTTCTCCCATTCCACTTCCGTGGGCAGCCGCGCGCCCGCCCAGGCGGCGTAGGCCTCGGCCTCGAAGTAGGTGACGTGCTGCACCGGCTCATTGGCGGGGATGTCCTCGATGTAGCCGAACCGGGCGCGGGTCTTGCCGTCGCGACTCCAAAACTGCGGCGCGCTCAGGCCAGCGGCCTGACGGTGCTGCCAGCCACGCTCGGACCACCACCGCGGCTGGTGGTAGCCCCCGTCGTCGATGAACTGGCGCCACTCGCCGTTGGTGACCGGAACCCGGCCGATCCGGAACGCCGGCACGTCCACGACGTGGGCGGGGCGTTCGTTGTCGAGCGAGTACGGTTCGCTCGCGGCGTCGACGCCCAGCACGAAGGGGCCGCCCGGGATCAGCACCGACGTCCCGGCCAGGCCCGGCCGGCCCTCGGGCGGGGCGGAACCGCCGGTCAGCAGCGGCGCGCCGGTGCGCAGGTTCAGCGCCTGCAGCATGGTCTCGTCGTGCTGGTTTTCGTGGCTGACCACCAGCCCGAAGACGAACGCCGCTCGGTCGCCGGCGGGGTCGTCGGGCAGCGCGTCCAAAGCGTCCAGCGCGGCCGACCGCACGGTGCGGCAATAGGACCGCGCCCGCTCGGGGGGCAGCAGCGGCAACTCCACGCGGCTGGCCCGGGAGTGTTCGAACGCGTCGTAGAGACCCTCGACGGCCGGCGGCAACATCCCCGGCCGGGCCGGGTCGCCGCCCCGCAGCAGCCAAAACTCCTCCTGCTGACCGATGTGCGCCAGATCCCACACCAGCGGGCTCATCAACGGGTCGTACTGCCGCCACAGCTCGTCGTCGTCGAAATCGACCAGTCGCAGCGTGCGCGCCCGCGCCCGCGCCATGTCGTCGGCAAGCCTCTGTCGGGACCTCACAGGCCCCCTTGCGCCAACCGCGCCACCACCGGCGCGATGCCATGCTCGATGACCCGGTCGGAAAACTCGTCGCCCGGACATCGGCCCTGCTCGACGCCGCCGACCAGGAGCTGCATCGACTCGGTCAGCTCCGCGGGCGCCCGCTCGGCCGCGATCGCCATGCACTTGTTGGCCGCCTCGTAGAGCCGCCGGTCGCGCAGGCCCAGCCGGGCCGCCGTGTCCCAGGCGGTGGCCACCGGTTCGACGGCCTCGGCCGCCAGGTCGGCGGCGACCGGGTCATCGAGCAGCGCCACCAGCGTGAACACCACCGCCGGCCACAACGCGTCGGGGACGCTGTCGAGGTAGCGGATCTCCAGCCACTGCCTCGGGCGCACCGGCGGGAACAGCGTGGTCAGGTGGTATTCCAGGTCGGCGATCGTCGGGCGCCGCGCGCCGAGCAATACGCGGCCGTCCACCCAGTCCGCGAAGGGCACCCACCGGGTGACGGCCACCGCTTCGGGGTCGCGCACCAGCATCACCGGGGCCTTGAGCGCATAGCGCGCCCAGTCGGTGCCCGGGTCGTCGCCGCTGGCGCCCAGGATCGGCCCGCAGCGTGCCGAGTCCATGTCTCCCCACACCCGCTGCCGGGTCGACACCCAGCCGGTGAACTCGCCGCCCAGCATCGGGGAGTTCGCGGAGATCGCGATCATCGTCGGGCCCAGCGCGTGCGCCAGCCGGACCCGCGCCGCCCAGCCGTCCCGCGGCCCGGCGTCGACATTGATCTGAATCGACGCGGTGGACGTCATCATCGCCGCACCCGCCTCCCCGGAGCGGCTGGCGCCGAAGAACTGCTCCATGGCGCGGTAGCGCGGGCCCGGGTTGATGCGCTTCGGCGGCCGCAGCGGATCGGCCCCGAGGAAAACCAGGCCCAGCCCGGCGTCGGCGAGGGCCGACCGCAGCACGGCCTGATCCCGATTCATCGCGTCGATGGCGGCCAGCGCCCCGTCGGCGGGCGGGCCGGACAACTCGACGGCCCCGCCGGGTTCGACCGTGACGGCGCTGCCGCCGGGCAGGGCGGGCAGCCGCTCGAGCACGTCGCTGATTTCGTCCCAGCCGGGCCGGCGGTGCGGGTCGGTCGGGTCGTGGCAATGCCCTTCCAGCTCCAGGCCGATACGCCGCAGCGGTCCATCGATCAGGCAGGCCTCGGCGATGTATTTCGCGGCGGCGGCGGAGTCGACCATTTCCGCCTGGGCGGCGCTGACGGCGGCGGACGTCATATCACGATCCCTTCGAGGCCCGGGCTGACGACGCGGACCGCTGGTTGCGCAACGAACGGAGAAATATCGCCACTACTTCATCTTGCAGATCGCACCGACATATTCCCGTCCCGCCGGGACTTCCCAGTCAAAAACCATCCGCCCGCCCGGGTTCGCGCGTCCACGCTACTGGCCCAGCGCGTTCTGCATCGCCCCGGCCAGGACGTCGACCGCGGGACCCGCGTTGCCAGACTGGCAGACCTTGGCCTGCAGCAACACGTTTTCGCGCAGCCTGGTTTGATCGAAACAGCGCCGGTCGGTGCCCGCCTCCTGCTTGGTCCAACCGGCATCGGTACCCGTCGCCGGGCCGCCGTCGAACGCCCACACCTGCGTGCTCCCGTTGTCCAAATGCATCGCGGTGGTCTGCCCCGCGCAACCCACGGTCCGGTCCACGACGCGATGGAACGCCCGGCCCGCGGCGTCGTCACTGGCGAACACCCCGACCGCCTGCTTGACGAAATGGGTCTGGTCGTTGGCCGAAGTCTGGGTGGTCGCCCCGTTGAACGACGCCAGGTCCGGATCGTCGAACACCTCGGGCAGCCCGATGTCCGCCCAGTTGTTGCACACCGGCACGTCGACGGAGAAGCCCTGGAAGGGCTGGGTGAACGTCGACTCCCAGCCCATCGGCCCGCCGACGATGTTGCCGACCGACCCCTTGCCCAGGACCGCGTAATTGACCACCCCGGGCTCTGACGGATGAGCGGCCGCCACGGGAACGCCCATCCCCGTTCCGGCCGCAACGCCGACGGCCACCACCGCGGCACAGATCCGCATGGTCATGGGTTTCGATCATGCCAGGGGCGGGTGCGCGATAGCGAACGCCGGATTATTGCGCCCGCACCCCCTCCTCCACCTTCTTACCGAGGTCGGGGTCGACGTTGCGCCAGTACTCGAACACCCGCGATAGCACCGGCTCTTTGACGCCCTTGGAAACGTGCCCGATGATGTTGTGCGCCAAGCGTTCCCGGGCCGCATCGTCGAGCACCTCGCGGACCATGGTGCCGGCCTGGCCCCAGTCGTCGTCCTCGGCGTGCAGCGTATACGCGGCGCGGACCATGTCGCCGTCGGCGTGCCAGCGCACCTCGGCGGCGCGGGCGGGGTCCGCCTGCGGGCCGCCGTAGGAATTGGGCGCATACACCGGATCGGAGACGTTGTTCATCCGCATCGCGCCGTCCTTGGAGTAGCTGTTCACCTCGACCTTCGGCGTGTTGACGGGGATCTGCCGGTAGTTGGTCCCCAGCCGGGCGCGGTGCGCGTCGGAGTAGGAGAACCCACGAGCCTGCAACATCTTGTCGGGGCTCAATCCGGTGCCGGGCACGGTGTTGTTGGGCTCGAAGGCCGCCTGCTCGATTTCGGTGTGGTAGTCGGTGACGTTGCGATCCAGCGTCAGCCTGCCGACGTCGATCAGCGGGTAGTCGCCGTGCGGCCACACCTTGGTCAGGTCGAACGGGTTGAACCGGTAGTTCCTGGCCTCCTCGTACGGCATGACCTGCATCTTCAGCGTCCAGCTCGGGTGATCGCCGCGCTCGATCGCGTCGTACAGGTCCCGCTGGTGGTAGTCGCCGTCCTCCCCGGCCAGCCGGTCGGCGTCTTCCTGGGTCAAAAACTCGACGCCCTGATCGGTGATGAAGTGGTACTTCACCCAGAAGATCTCGCCGCCGGCGTTGATCCAGCTGTAGGTGTGGCTGCTGTAGCCATTCATCTGCCGCCAGCTCTTGGGGATCCCGCGATCGCCCATCAGCCAGGTGACCTGGTGTGCGGACTCCGGCGACAGCGTCCAGAAATCCCACTGCATGTTGTGGTCGCGCAAATTCGTTGCCTGCATGCGCTTTTGGGACCGGATGAAGTGCTGGAACTTCATCGGGTCGCGCATGAAGAAGACCGGCGTGTTGTTGCCGACCATGTCGAAGTTGCCCTCGGTCGTGTAGAACTTCAGCGCGAAGCCGCGTGGATCCCGCCAGGTGTCCGGGCTGCCGCGCTCGCCCGCGACGGTCGAAAACCTGATCAGCGTCTCGGTTTTGGTGCCCGGCTGGAACACCGCCGCCCTGGTGTACCGGCTGACGTCGTTGGTCACCTCGAAGTGGCCAAAGGCGCCGCCGCCCTTGGCGTGCGGCTGGCGTTCCGGGATGCGCTCCCGGTTGAACATCGCCATCTGTTCGATCAGGTAGTGATCCTGCAGCAGGATCGGCCCGTCGGGGCCGATCGTCAACGATTGGTCGTCACTGGGTGCGGGAATGCCGGCGTCGGTGGTGGTATGGCGGTCAGTCATTCTTATCTACCTCTTCGTTATCTTGAACGAGCCCAACAGCTTTCGATGCGCGCGGCACCAACGGTGTGGCTACGGGCGCGGATTGCCCGGGGTGTTCGGCGCCGGTGCGGGCGCGCTGGGCGTCGGCGACTGGCTGGGACCACCCGGACCGGCACCCGGCGGCGGACCGAACGGGCCGCCCGGCCCACCTGGAGCGAAGCCCGGCGGGCCCCACGGGCCGACGACCATGCCCGGACCGCCGGGCCCGCCGAACTGCCACGGGCCGCCGCCCGGCCCGCCGGGGCCGCCGGGGCCGTACATCATGCCGTGATGATGTTTGTGGTGGCAGTGATGGTTGAACCCGACGACCATGGCGCCGGCGAAAAAGACGGTCGACAGAATGAAGACGATGCCGGCCACGATCACCACCCACGCGGCGGCGACGTAGAGCCTGGGCGGCTTGACCCGCTCGTAGGCGGGCGGCGGCGGGGCGGCGGCGGCAGTCGGTGGCGCTGACGGTTCGGGTGCTTGGGTCATGCCTTGAATAGTGCCCGTCTCGTCGACCCCGCTAACAGGTCACGCGGACGCCTTGAATAGTGCCCGTCTCGTCGACCCCGCTAACAGGTCACGCGGACAAAAAGTTGCTGTGAATTGTGTAGCCCGGCGCTCGTTCGAGCGCCGGGCTATCGGTGGAGGTTTAAATGCCCGCCTACGGCGTGCGAGACGGCGCGACCGACGACGGGATCTGGCTGGGTCCGGGCGCGCCCGGTGTCGCCGACGCGGGCCCGCCGCCCTGGACCGCCGCCGGGCCACCCGGCCCGCCGGGACCACCCGGGCCGCCGAAGCGGTGCGGGTGCATGAAGGCCGCGTGGTGCTTGTGGTGGTGCATGCCGCCGTGACCGTGGTGCCCGAGGGCCATCCCGGTGAAGAAGATCACCGAGACGATGAACACGACGCCGGCGACGATGGCCACCCATGCCGCGGCAATGAAGACCCGAGGGGTCCGGAAGAGCGCCGGCTCGGCCGCCGGCGCGGGCGCAGTTGCGGTTGAGGTCCGCACAGTTGGGGTGTCAGATGTTTCACTCATGAGACTCATGATGCGGGCGTTAACAGTAGTGACGGCTATGCGCTACTTAAGTACCAGCTATGAGCTGAAAGCGGCGTTGACCTGCCCAAACCACCCCAGCGACGGCTAATCGGGCTTGAACGGGTTGACCGCGAACTGGATCACCCGGTACGGCGACCGGGCACGCGGATCGACGTTATTCCACTGGCTGACGAAGATCCGCAGCTCGTCCAGGGTGGACCCCGGCGAGATGTAGCCGCCATACGGCTGTGCCAACCGATTGTCGTACGGGGGCGGCAGGCTCTCCGCCGGATCGGGCCACTCGTCGTGCTGCACCACCGTGGTCACGGGCGCGGTGCCCAGTGAGGTCGGGTCGTCGGCGACCCGGACCTCCATGTTGCCCGTGCTGGCGTTGAAATAGGACAGCACCGCCTTGCCGTCGATCTGCCGGATGGACATCTCACCCACCTGATCCGGCCACAGGGGCGTCGGCGCCTTGTTCCAGCCGCCACCGGCGCCCGACGCCCAGCCCTGCCAGCGGGACCGGTCGGTGAACGTCTGGGGGGTGGCCCGGTACAGCAACACCGGATTACGACGCGTGAAGCTGTTGGCCACGATGTACACCCACCCGCTCGGCGAATCGGGCGCGGGAATGGGGTCGTAGTAGCCGCTGATCTGCGACTGCGAACCACCCTGATACGAGCCGTCGCGCCAGGATCCCGCGACGGTCTGCCAGCTGCCGTGTGCCGGCTCGGGCGTCACCAGCCGGGAGCTCTGCGGCTCCAGGTTTTTCGTCGTGGTGACCATCAGGTAGTTGCGCCGGTTGATCTGCACCACCCCGGCGGGCAGCTGGGAATCCCCGGCCGGCGTGGGGTCGGCCAGCAGCGGCTTGTTGATCCCGGTGACGCCGGTGTAGCGCACCCCGGCGGGGTCGTCGACCGACGCGGTATCCACCCGCAGCGCGATCGGCGAGTACCAGCCGCCGAAGCCGACGCCCTGGCCGGCGAAGCTGTCGCCGCAGACCTGCAGCAGCTCGGTGGGGAACTCGACGAACTCACATAGGTCCGTCGCGCCGATGCCGTAGTCCCCCGTGGGGGTGCCGGTGCCGGCCGTCGGTCCGATTCGCAGCACCTGCCCGGGCGCCAGCGGCTGCAGGATCGGCTCCGGCGCCGGCGCCGGGGGATCGGCGTGCGCTGCCCAAAAGCACTGCGGCACAATCAAAGCGGCCACAACTAGCGAGAACCGCGTCGCGGAACTCACCCGCGGATTCACAACTGGGCGGCGAGTAACTCGGCGATCTGGATGGTGTTGAGCG
Organism: Mycobacterium terramassiliense; assembly: GCF_900157385.1. Taxonomy (GTDB): domain Bacteria; phylum Actinomycetota; class Actinomycetes; order Mycobacteriales; family Mycobacteriaceae; genus Mycobacterium; species Mycobacterium terramassiliense. The sequence continues at coordinate 664,572 of NZ_LT717701.1, read as the reverse complement.
CCGCACCCTTGCGCAGGTTGTCCCCCGAGACGAACAGCGCCAGGCCGCGCCCGTCGGGCACGCCCGGGTCGCGCCGGATGCGCCCGACCAGCGATTCGTCCACACCGGCGGCGGCCAGCGGCGTCGGCACGTCGACCACCTTGACGCCCGGTGCCCCGTCGAGCAGTTCGCGGGCCCGCTCCGGGGACAGCGGCCGCGCGAATTCGGCGTTGATCGACAACGAGTGGCCGGTGAACACCGGCACCCGCACGCAGGTGCCGCTCACCAACAGGTCGGGGATGCCCAGGATCTTGCGGCTCTCGAAGCGCAACTTGGCGTCCTCGTCGGTCTCGCCGGAACCGTCGTCGAGCAGCGATCCGGCGAGCGGCAGGACGTTGAACGCGATGGGCGCCACGTAGGTCTTCGGCGCCGGAAAGTCGCACGCGCCGCCGTCGTACACCAGCTGCTCGGCGCCGTCGATGACGGCGCGCGCCTGGGTGGCCAATTCCTCGACGCCGGCCAGACCGCTACCGGAGACCGCCTGATAGCTGGACACCACCAGGCGCTGCAACTGCGCCTCGTCGTGCAGCACCTTGAGCACGGGCATCGCGGCCATCGTCGTGCAGTTCGGGTTGGCGATGATGCCCTTGGGGCGGTTGGCGGCGTCCCGCGCGAAGTTCACCTCCGACACCACCAGCGGGACGTCGGGGTCCTTGCGCCACGCCGACGAGTTGTCGATCACCGTCACGCCGGCGGCGGCGAACCGCGGTGCCTGCACCAGCGACATCGTCTTGCCCGCCGAGAACACCGCCAGGTCCAGCCCCGTCGGGTCCGCGGTCGCGGCGTCTTCGACCTCGATCTCCTGGCCGCGGAAGGCCAGCTTGCGGCCCTGCGAGCGGGCGGAGGCGAAGAACCGCACCGTCGTCGCGGGAAAGTCACGCTCTTCGAGGAGCGTGCGCATCACCTGGCCCACCTGACCGGTGGCGCCCACTACGCCTATCGCAACCATCTATCTGCCCGTCCCCGCATATACCGTCGCCGACTCCTCGCCGCCGAGCCCGAACGCCTCATGCAACGCCACGACGGCCTTGTCTAGTTCGGTGTCGCGGCACAGCACCGAGATCCGGATCTCGGAGGTGGAGATCAGCTCGATGTTGACGCCCACGGTGGCCAGCGCCTCACAGAAGGTCGCGGTGACGCCCGGATGGCTGCGCATGCCCGCCCCGATCAGCGACACCTTGCCGATGTGGTCGTCGTAGAGCAGCTGGGTGAACCCGATCTCGTCGCGCAGCGCGTCGAGCTTCTCCACCGCGGTGGGCCCGCTGTCGCGCGAGCAGGTGAAGGTGATGTCGGTCTTGCCGTCCTCGACCTTGGAGACGTTCTGCAGCACCATGTCGATGTTGACGTCGGCGTCGGCGACGGCCCGGAACACCCTGGCGGCGTAACCCGGGATGTCGGGTATCCCGACGATGGTCACCTTGGCCTCGCTGCGGTCGTGCGCGACTCCGGTCAGGATGGGGTCTTCCATGGCAATGTCCTTGATCGATCCCTTAACGACGGTGCCCGGCTTGTCCGAGTATGACGACCGGACGTGCACCGGAATGTTGTAGCGGCGAGCGTATTCGACGCAGCGCAGCATCAGCACCTTGGCGCCGCACGCCGCCATCTCGAGCATCTCCTCGAACGTGACGGTGTCCAGCCTGCGGGCGTTGTGCACGATCCTGGGGTCGGCGCTGAAGATGCCGTCCACGTCGGTGTAGATCTCGCAGACGTCGGCCTCGAGCGCCGCGGCCAGGGCCACCGCGGTGGTGTCCGAGCCGCCACGGCCAAGCGTGGTGACGTCCCGGGTGTCCTGGCTGACCCCCTGGAACCCGGCGACCAACACGATGCGGCCTTCGTCGAGCGCGGTCCGCAGCCGGCCGGGCGTGACCTCGATGATCTTCGCGTTGCCGTGCGTGCCGGTCGTGATCACGCCGGCCTGCGAACCGGTGAACGACCGCGCCTGCGCGCCAAGCGATTCGATCGCCATGGCGACCAACGCGTTGGAGATGCGTTCACCGGCGGTCAGCAGCATGTCGAGTTCCCGCGGCGGGGGGGCCGGGCAGACCTGCTGGGCCAGGTCCATCAGGTCGTCGGTGGTGTCGCCCATCGCGGATACGACCACCACGACGTCATTGCCCTGCTTCTTGGTCGCGACGATGCGCTCGGCGACGCGGCGGATCCGGTCGGCATCTGCCACGGATGATCCGCCGTACTTCTGTACGACGAGCGCCACTGTTTCCCTTCCCGGCTGGTCTTAAGTCCACAACAGAATACGTGGGGGCGCATCTCGGTTTTTCGGCCGTTGCTAGTGCGATCTGGGCTTTGCGTGTGAGCTCAGGGCGGGACTTTCACGATTTTCTCGCCCTGAACGCACGCGCAAAGCCGTCACCGCACGCTCGACGCCGGTTTTCCCTCGCGGCGCCGATCGCGGTAGAGTGCACACCGTGCAGCGGGTGCTCCTCCTCGGACGCCGCGACGGGGTCTGATCCAGACCGGCTTCCCGTCGCGGGGGTTCGCGATGCGCCGGTCTGAGGTTCCTTCCAAACCCCGGAGCGACTACCGTGACCAATCCTGATTCGCCCGACGCCTACAAGTCGGCACGCACCATCGTCAAACCCGCCGGCCCGCGGGGGCCCGGCCAGCCCGCGTGGAATCTCCAGCGCGGGTCGTCGATGCCGATCAACCGGTATCGACCCTTCGCCGAAGAGGTCGAGCCCATCCGCCTGGCCGACCGCACCTGGCCCGACCGGGTCCTCACCCGCGCCCCGCTGTGGTGCGCCGTGGACCTGCGCGACGGCAACCAGGCGCTGATCGACCCGATGAGCCCGGCCCGCAAGCGCCGCATGTTCGACCTGTTGGTGCGCATGGGCTACAAGGAAATCGAGGTCGGCTTCCCGTCGGCCAGCCAGACCGACTTCGACTTCGTCCGCGCGATCATCACCGAGGGCGCCATCCCCGACGACGTCACGATCCAGGTGCTGACCCAGTGCCGGCCGGAGCTGATCGAGCGCACCTTCGAGGCGTGTGCGGGCGCGCCCCGGGCCATCGTGCACTTCTACAACTCGACGTCGATCCTGCAGCGCCGGGTGGTGTTCCGGGCCGACCGGGCCGCGGTTCAGGCGATCGCCACCGACGGCGCGCGCAAGTGCGTCGAGGAGGCCGCCAAACATCCCGGCACGCAGTGGCGCTTCGAGTACTCGCCGGAGTCCTACACGGGCACGGAACTCGAGTACGCCAAGCAGGTGTGCGACGCCGTCGGCGACATCATCGCGCCGACGCCGGACAACCCGATCATCTTCAACCTGCCCGCCACCGTGGAGATGGCCACCCCGAACGTCTACGCCGATTCGATCGAGTGGATGAGCCGCAACCTGGCCAACCGGGAATCGGTGATCCTGAGCCTGCATCCGCACAACGACCGCGGAACCGCCGTCGCCGCGGCCGAATTGGGCTATCAGGCCGGGGCGGACCGCATCGAAGGCTGCCTGTTCGGCAACGGGGAGCGCACCGGCAACGTGTGCCTGGTGACGCTGGGGCTCAACCTGTTCTCGCGCGGCGTGGACCCGCAGATCGACTTCTCCAACATCGACGAGATCCGCCGGACCGTCGAGTACTGCAACCAGCTGCCGGTGCCCGAGCGCCACCCCTACGGCGGGGACCTGGTCTACACGGCGTTCTCCGGCAGCCACCAGGACGCCATCAACAAGGGCCTGGACCAGATGAAGATCGCGGCGGACGAGGCCGACACCGACGTCGACGACATGCTCTGGCAAGTCCCCTATCTGCCGATCGATCCCAAGGACGTCGGCCGCACCTACGAGGCAGTGATCCGGGTCAACTCGCAGTCCGGCAAGGGCGGGGTGGCCTACATCATGAAGGCCGACCACGGCTTGGCGCTGCCGCGGCGGTTGCAGATCGAGTTCTCCCAGGTAATCCAGAAGATCACCGACGGCGAGGGCGGCGAGGTCTCGCCCAAGGAGATGTGGGACGCGTTCTCCGAGGAGTACCTGGCCCCGGTGCGGCCGCTGGAGCGAATCAAGCAGCGCGTCGACGCCTCCGACGAAGACGGCGGCGTGACGACGATCGAAGCCACCGTCAAGATCGACGGCGTGGAGACCGAGATCAGCGGCGCCGGCAACGGCCCGCTCGCGGCATTCGTCCACGCGCTGGGGACCGTCGGCTTCGACGTGGCCGTGCTGGATTACTCCGAGCACGCGATGAGCTCGGGTGACGACGCGCAGGCCGCCGCATATGTGGAGGCGTCGGTCGACGGACGCACGGTGTGGGGCGTCGGCATCGCGCCGTCGATCACCACCGCGTCGCTGCGGGCCGTGGTCTCGGCGGTCAACCGCGCCTCTCGCTAGGCGTCGAAGAACGCTTGCAGCAGCCGATCGACCAGCCCCGCCGGGTCATCATCGGTGGGCATCGTGAGCTTGCTGAACACGTAGCCGTTGAGCAGGCGGCTTAGCTCCTCCAGCTGTTGCGGTTCCGGGGCAAGGCCCGCCGCCTCGAAGATGAGCGTGGCGGACTTCACCGCCGCGGCCTGCAGCTCCGTCAGAAGCGGGCGAAGCTCGGGCCGCCGTGTGCCCTCCATGAACAACTCGAACCGGGCCAGCGTGTAACGCCGGGCCCGCTCGTCGGGGTCGGAGATCAGCCGCGTCATCAGCGCTTTGACGCCGTCCCGCGTCAGCGAGCCGATCGAGGCCCGCAGGGCCTCGACGCGCTCCCAATGCAGATCGACGGTCCGCGACGCGGTGGCTTCGAGCAGCGCTTGCCGGGTGCGGAAGTAGTTCGAGGTGGTGCCCGCCGGCAGGCCCGCCCGCTCGTCGACCTGGCGATGCGTCAGACCACCGACGCCGGTGTCGGCGAGGATGCCGATCGCGGCGTCCAGCAGCTGCGCGCGGCGCTCCGGATTAGGCGGCATCAGTCTTTGTAGCGCAGCCGCCAGAACATCGTCAGGAAAGCCGGATACACGGCGATCAGCAGCAGGTAGCTGAACCACATCGGAAACCACATGTACAGCGAAAGATCCTTGGTCACATACGAGCAGTAGATGTGCAGCGGCACGCTGGCGGCGATGTAGATCAGCGACGCCGTGAAGAACGCCCGATGCGGCTTGTTGGCGAACCGCACGCGCCGGTACACCAGGATGCCGGTGACGGCCGCATACGTCATCGGGACAAGCAGGATCCGGTCGGTCGTCAGCGTCATCGCGTATTTCAGCGTGAGCTCGTCGCCGAAGATCACCCGGTACAGGTGGATCAGCACACCGAGCGAAATGGTCAGCAGGCCCGCCGCGCGGAAAAAGTAGTGGTGGCGGCGGTATGCGGCCCACCAAGCCCTCTGTACTACATCTGTAGTGGTCCCCATGCGCACGACAGTACTACTACAGGTGTAGTGATTACAAGGTGTGGACTCAGAACAGCGCTAGCTGCGCGTCGGTCACGGTGACGTCGGTGAATTCCTCCATGTTGGTGCCGCGCGCGACGGCACCGACGCCCTCCATGAACTGCGCGTCGGACACCACCGGCACCCCCAGCTGTCGGGCGTGAAAGCCCTTGCCCTGTACGGGAGCGGCGTCGTTACAGACCACCAGCGAGGTCTCCCCGTCCACCACGTCGCTGTAGGCGAGCCCGGCGTGCAGGATCCGCTCGACGAGCTCCTCGTGCGTGCGTCTCACCTCGGCCGCCAGCGCGACCCGCATGCCCTGGACCAGTGGCCGGCCCCGCACGAAGGGCCCCGGGTTGAGGTAGGCGCACGGCATCCGCGACGCCAGCACCTTCAGCGGGCGCAGCTCGTCGTGGGTCACCCGGCCGTTCGGCCACTGCCGCCGGGTCACCGGGTGCACCGGCAGCCAGACGTCGCGTTCACGCGCCCGCTGCAGCGCCGACTCCAGCACGCCGGTCAACACCAGGGCGTCGTCAAAGGCGTCGTGCGGGCGCTCCTGCACCACGCCCCAGTGCGCCGCGAGCGTCTCCAGCCGCAGGTTCTCCACCCCGAGGTCCAGCCGCCGCGCCAGCTCGACGGTGCACATGACGTCGTCGACGGGCAGCTCGGCCTCGGCGAGCTCGGCCTCCGCGGCCAGGAACGCGTAGTCGAAGGCGACGTTGTGCGCCACCAGCGTGCGCCCGCGCAGCACCTCGACCAGGTCACCGACGATGTCGGCGAACTGCGGCTGGTCCTCGAGCATCGCGGAGGTCAGGCCGTGCACGTGGGTCGGCCCCGGGTCCACCCCGGGATTGAGCAGGCTGACCACCGACTGCTCGACGCGGCCGTCGGCGTCGAGCCCGAGCGCGGCGACGCTGATGATCCGCGCCTGACCCGGCCGAAAGCCCGAGGTCTCGACGTCGATGACTGCCCAACCCCCGCCCGGCTCGCTGGCCGGCCGCCCCCAGGACACCCGGTTCATGAACCGAGGATGGCATGCCGGACCGACATCACCGGTTCGCTGCGAGTCGTGTCGTGAACAAAATCGACGGGGCGACCCACTGCGCCCGGCGCAAAGCGCCGCGCTAGTGATCGCCCTTAAACAACGGGGGCGACCCACTGCGCCCGGCGCAAAGCGCCGCGCTAGTGATCGCCCTTAAACTCTCCCGGGTGATCACCACCCGCGCACGCCTGGCCCTCGCCGCGGGCGCAAGTGCGCGCTGGGCGTCGCGCGTCACCGGGCGCGGGGCCGGGGCCATGATCGGCGGCCTGGTCGCGATGACGCTGGACCGCTCGGTGCTGCGCCAGCTCGGGGCCGGGCGGCGCATCGTCATCGTCACCGGCACCAACGGCAAGTCGACGACCACGCGGATGACGGCGGCCGCGCTCGCGACGCTGGGCCCGGTGGCCACCAACGCCGAGGGCGCCAACATGGACGCCGGCCTGGTCGCCGCGCTGGCCGCCGAACGCGAGGCCGCGCTGGCCGCCCTGGAGGTCGACGAGATGCACGTGCCGCACGTCGCCGACGCCGTCGAGCCCAGCGTCATCGTGCTGCTCAACCTGTCGCGCGACCAGCTGGACCGGGTCGGGGAGATCAACGTCATCGAACGCACGCTGCGGGCCGGCCTGGCGCGTCACCCCAAGGCGGTCATCGTCGCCAACTGCGACGACGTGCTGATGACCTCAGCGGCGTACGACAGCCCCAACGTGGTGTGGGTGGCCGCGGGCGGCGCGTGGGCCAACGACTCGGTCAGCTGCCCGCGCAGCGGCGAGGTCATCGTCCGCGAGAACGAACACTGGTATTCCACCGGCGCCGATTTCAAGCGGCCCAGGCCGCAGTGGTGGTTCGACGACGAGACGCTGCATGGGCCCGACGGCCTGGCCCTGCCGATGCGATTGGCGCTGCCGGGCGCGGTGAACCGGGGCAACGCCGCCCAGGCCGTGGCCGCCGCGGTCGCGCTGGGCGCCGACCCAGCGCAAGCGGTGGCGGCGGTTGCCCGAGTCGACGAGGTTGCCGGGCGCTACCGCAGCGTGCGCGTCGGCGACCACGAGGCGCGGATCCTGCTGGCCAAGAACCCGGCCGGCTGGCAGGAGGCGCTGTCGATGGTCGACAAGCACGCGGCGGGGGTGGTCATCTCGGTCAACGGGCAGGTGCCCGACGGCGAGGACCTGTCCTGGCTGTGGGACGTGCGATTCGAACACTTCGAGCACACCGCCGTCGTGGCCGCCGGGGAACGCGGCACCGACCTCGCGGTGCGTCTGGGATACGCGGGCGTCGAGCACACGTTGGTGCACGACACCGTGGCCGCCATCGCGTCGTGCCCGCCCGGGCGGGTGGAGGTCGTGGCCAACTACACCGCCTTCCTGCAGCTGCAGCGGGCATTGGCGCGCCATGGCTGACTCGACGGTGCGGATCGGGCTGGTGCTGCCCGACGTGATGGGCACGTACGGCGACGGCGGCAACGCCCTGGTGCTGCGCCAGCGGCTGCGGTTGCGGGGCATCGCGGCCGAGATCGTCGAGATCACGCTGACCGATCCGGTGCCCGAGTCGCTGGACCTGTACACGCTGGGCGGGGCCGAGGACTACGCGCAGCGGCTCGCCACCCGGCACCTACTTCGCTACCCGGGCCTGCAGCGCGCCGCGGACCGCGGCACACCGGTGCTGGCGATCTGCGCGGCCATCCAGGTGCTCGGGCACTGGTATGAGACGTCGGCCGGGGAACGGGTCGACGGCGTGAGCCTGCTGGATCTGACGACCACACCGCAAGACAGGCGCACCATCGGCGAGCTGGTCAGCAAGCCGCTGCTGGCCGGCCTCACGCAACGGCTCACCGGCTTCGAGAACCACCGGGGCGGCACCGTTTTGGGGCCGGCCGCGGCGCCGTTGGGCGCGGTGGTCAAGGGCGCGGGAAACCGGGCCGGTGACGGCTTCGACGGCGCGGTGCAGGGCAGCGTGGTCGCGACCTACATGCACGGGCCGTGCCTGGCCCGCAACCCCGAGCTGGCCGACCTGTTGCTCGGCAAGGTGGTGGGCGACCTCGCGCCACTGCAACTGCCCGAGGTGGACCTGCTGCGCCGCGAGCGACTGGCGGCTCGCTGAGCGCCGCCCTGCGTCCGCGACACATAAATCTCTGCGACGACACGCCGAGGCCCGTCGCAAGGGTTTACATCTCGGGCTGACGCCGCCTGACTTGGGCTCCAAGTTTTCTTCAAGGATCCGTCTAGCGGCGCCCCCCAGCCTTTTCTCGACGCACCGACCGAGAAAAGGACTCGAATGAGCAATGCCAGAACTATCGTCGCCCAGGCTGCCCGCATCGTCGGGCTCGCGGCCGTCTTGAGCGCGGCCACCGGCTCGATGGTTGCGTTCGCCGCGACGGCCGACGCTGCCCCGGGCGCTCCCGTCGCCGGCCATGACGGGATGCACGGCAATCCGGCCGCCGCGGCGCCCTACTGGCGCTACCAGCAGCAGGACCGCGATTGCGGGGAGATGGCGGTGGCCGACGTCGTCGGCCAGGTCACCGGCCAGGAACCCAGCGAGAACGAGATCACCGCCGCGGCCGGGAACATCCCGAGCGTCAGCCATCCCGGACCCATCTACCGGCCAGGGGCCAACACCAAGAACTCCGACCTGCCCGTGCTGCTGGCGCACTACGGCGTCCCGGCCACCGCGGTCCACCCCAACCTCGACGCCCTCGCCCACGACCTGGATCAGGGGCGCAAGGTGATCGTCGGGCTCAACGACAGGATCCTCTGGAACAAGTCGGGCGACCGCAGCCAGGAAAACCACTTCGTCGTCGTCATCGGCGTCGACACCTCAGCCCACGTGGTGCACCTGAACGACAGCGGCAGCGCGGCCGGCCGCGACGAACAAGTTTCCGTTGCCACCTTCGAAGCGGCGTGGCAGACCAGCGACAACTTCGCCGTCGTCACCAACTGACGGCTCAGACCATGGCCCGGCGGCCGGTGAGCGCGCGGCCCAGGGTCAGCTCGTCGGCGAACTCCAAGTCACCGCCCATCGGCAGCCCGGACGCGATCCGCGTCACGGTCAGGCCGGGGATGTCGCGCAGCATCCGGACGAGGTAGGTGGCCGTCGCCTCCCCCTCGGTGTTGGGGTCGGTGGCGATGATCACCTCGGTGATGTCGACGTCGTCGACCCGCTCACCGATGCGGGTCAGCAGCTCGCGGATGCGCAGTTGCTCGGGGCCCACGCCGGACAGCGGGTCGAGCGCGCCGCCCAGCACGTGGTAGCGGCCGCGGAATTCGCGGGTGCGCTCGACGGCCTGGATGTCCTTCGGCTCCTCGACCACACAGACCTGCGAGCCGTCCCGGCGAGGGTCGGAGCAGATGCGGCAGCGCTCGTCGTCGGACACGTTGCCGCACACCGCGCAGAAGCGCACGCCCTCGCGGACCTTCCCCAGCACCGCCGTCAGTCGGTCGATCTCCGGCGGTTCGACCGACAACAGGTGAAACGCGATGCGCTGCGCGCTCTTGGGCCCGATGCCCGGCAACTTGCCGAGCTCGTCGATCAAATCCTGGACAGGTCCCTCAAACATGTCGGTGCAGCGTCAGAGCCCCGGCATCTGAGTCGGTGGCGGCGCCGGCGACTGAGCCGGTGGGGCGCCCATGCCGCCGGCCAGCGCCCCGAGCCTCTCCTGCGCCATCTTGGTGACCTGCGCCGACGCGTCGCGCATGGCGCCGACGATCAGGTCCTGCAGAGTCTCGATGTCGCCGGGGTCCACGACCTTGGGGTCGATCTCGACCCCGGTCACCTCGCCGCTCCCCTTGACGACGACCTTGACCAAGCCCCCGCCGGCTTCACCGTGTATCTCGGCGTTGGCGAGCTGGTGCTGGGCCTCCAGTAGCTTCTGCTGCATCTGCTGCGCCTGAGCGAGCAGCGCCGACATATCGCCTCCGGGTTGCATGACAATCCCCTCGCATCTTGGTCTCGAGTTGGTTTCGCCTGTGGGTGCCGGGCGATTCGAAACACCCAGCGTAGACCGCGCGAGGTTACCTTTGCGCCGTGGACCTACGAGTGAGCAGGCGTGTCGGAATCAAATCGCTGGTCGGTGTGCTGGTCGCCGCCTCGGCGGCGATCCTGCCGACGGCCGTCCCGGCCGCCTGGGGGGTGCCGTCCAATATCGCCGGCATGGTCGTTTTCATCGACCCCGGCCACAACGGGTCCAACGACGCATCCATCGGCCGCCAGGTGCCCACCGGCCGCGGCGGCACCAAGGACTGCCAGACCAGCGGAACGTCGACGAACAGCGGCTACATGGAGCACACCTTCACCTGGGACACCGCGCTGCGGGTGCGCGCCGAGCTGAGCGCCCTGGGTGTGCGGACCGCCATGTCGCGCGGCGACGACACCGGGCTGGGGCCGTGCGTAGACGCGCGCGCCGCCGCGGCCAACTCATTGCACCCCAACGCGGTCCTGAGCATCCACGCCGACGGCGGCCCGCCGTCGGGGCGGGGGTTCCACGTCAACTACTCGGCGCCGCCGCTCAACCCGGCGCAGGCCGGGCCCTCGGTGCAGTACGCCCGAATCATGCGCGACCAGATGCAGGCGTCGGGCATTCCGCCCGCAAACTACATCGGCCAGGACGGGTTGTACGGGCGCTCGGACCTCGCCGGTCTGAACCTGGCGCAGTATCCGTCGATCCTGGTGGAGTGCGGCAACATGAAGAATCCCGTGGACTCGGCGTTGATGGAGTCGCCCGAGGGCCGGCAGAAGTACGCCGATGCGCTCGTCCGCGGCGTCGCGGGCTTCCTGGCCACCCAGGGCCAGGCGCGCTGAGCGCGCTAGCCTTCCAGTTCTTTCTTCAGGTTGGCCAGCACCTCGCCCTGAATCCTCTTCAGCCCCAAGGGCGCAAAGGTCTTCTCAAAGAAGCCCTTGACGCCGCCGGCGCCGGTCCAGCTGGTCTTCACCGTGACGGACGATCCCGGCCCGGCGGGGGCCACCGTCCAGTTGGTGATCATGGACGAGTTCGCATCCTTCTCGATGACGGTGTGGCCGGCCACGTCGACGTTCACCTGCACGTCGCGAACCCGTGATTTGGTGGCCTGCAGCTTCCACTTGGCGACGGTGCCCGCCCCCTGCCCGCCCTGCAGCACCTGGTACTCGCTGTACTGCGGGGACAGGATCTTCGGGCGCATCTTCTGATAGTCCGCGACCGCGGCCAGGGTTGCCCCGGGCTCGACGTTGATCAAGATCGTGCTGGCTGCGCTCACCTGGCCCATCAGGCGCGACTCCTCTTTTCGACGACACTTTTTCGATGACATTGTGATGCCTGGTAATCCCCCGCACGCGGTGCACGGGCTGACTCCGAAGACTAGGGTATATGTGGTGCCTGTCCCTGGATCTGCACTCTCCGCTCACGCAGCGGGCGTCGACCGGTTGATGGCGAGTTATCGATCCATCCCCGCGACGTCCGCCGTCCGGCTAGCCAAGCCCACCTCAAACCTGTTCCGCGCCCGCGCCAAACGCGATGCGCGCGGCCTGGACACCTCCGGCCTGACCGGTGTCCTGTCGGTCGATCCCGACGCCCGCACCGCCGACGTGGCCGGCATGTGCACCTACGAGGACCTGGTGGCCGCGACCCTGCCGTATGGCCTTTCGCCACTGGTGGTTCCGCAGCTGAAGACCATCACCCTGGGCGGTGCGGTCAGCGGCCTGGGCATCGAGTCGGCGTCGTTTCGCAATGGCCTGCCGCATGAATCGGTGCTGGAAATGGACATCCTCACCGGCGCCGGTGAATTGCTGACCGCATCGCGCAGCCGACACCCTGACCTGTTTCGCGCCTTTCCCAATTCCTATGGCACCCTGGGGTATTCGACCAGGCTGCGCATCGAGCTGGAACCCGTCGCGCCGTTTGTGGCGCTGCGGCATATCCGATTCCGCGCGCTGCCCGACATGATCGCGGCGATGGAACGCATCATCGACACCGGCGGCCAGGGCGGCACCCCGGTGGACTATCTGGACGGCGTGGTTTTCAGCCCCGACGAAAGCTACCTGTGCGTGGGCCGTCGGACCGCCACCCCGGGCCCGGTCAGCGACTACACCGGGAAAAACATTTACTACCAATCGATTCGGCACGATTCCCCCGGCGTGGAGGCCACCAAGGACGACCGGCTGACGATTCACGACTATTTCTGGCGCTGGGACACCGACTGGTTCTGGTGCTCGCGCGCCTTCGGCGCCCAGAACCCGCGGCTGCGGCGCTGGTGGCCGCGCCGATACCGGCGCAGCAGCTTCTATTGGAAGCTAGTCGCCCTGGACCAGCGTTTCGGCGTCGCCGACCGTATCGAGAAGCGCAACGGCCGTCCGCCGCGCGAGCGGGTGGTGCAGGACGTCGAGGTGCCGGTCGAACGGACCTGCGAGTTTTTGGAGTGGTTCGCTAGCAACGTGCCGATCACCCCGATCTGGTTGTGCCCGCTGCGACTGCGCGATCAAGACGGCTGGCCGCTGTACCCGATCCGCCCGGACCACACCTACGTCAACATCGGGTTTTGGTCGTCAGTACCGGCCGGCTCGACCGAAGGCGTCACCAACCGGGCGATCGAGGCGAAGGTCAGCGAGCTGGACGGGCACAAGTCGTTGTATTCCGACTCCTACTACACCCGCGAGGAGTTTGACGAGCTCTACGGCGGGGAGGCTTACAAGACGGTCAAGAAAATCTACGACCCCGATTCGCGTCTTCTGGACCTGTACGCAAAGGCGGTGCAACGGCGATGACGACCACCCGAGAACCCCACCACACCACGACCGGGAAGCTCAGCATGGCGGAGATCCTGGAGCTTTTCGCCGCGACCGGACGGCACCCGCTGAAGTTCACCGCGTACGACGGCAGCATCGCGGGCAGCGAGGACGCGGAGCTGGGCCTGGACCTGTGCTCGCCGCGCGGGGCCACCTATTTGGCCACCGCCCCCGGCGAACTCGGCCTGGCCCGCGCCTACGTGTCGGGTGACCTGCGGGCATACGGCGTGCATCCCGGCGATCCGTATCAGTTGCTCAAGACGCTGACCGACCGGGTCAACTTCAAGCGGCCGTCGGCGCGGACGCTCGCCAACGTCGTCCGTTCCATGGGCGTCGAGCACCTGCTGCCCGTCGCCCCGCCGCCGGAGGAGGCGCCGCCGCGGTGGCGGCGGGTTGCGGCCGGTGTCATGCACAGCAAGACCCGGGACGCCGAGGCCATCCACCACCACTACGACGTCTCCAACACCTTCTACGAATGGGTGCTGGGTCCGTCGATGACCTACACCTGCGCCGTCTACCCGCACGCCGACGCGACGCTGGAAGAGGCCCAGGACAACAAGTACCGGCTGATTTTCGACAAGCTGGGCCTGCAGCCTGGGGACCGGCTGCTCGACGTCGGCTGCGGCTGGGGTGGCATGGTGCGCTACGCGGCGCGGCACGGTGTCCGCGCGATCGGCGCCACCCTGTCGGCCGAGCAGGCGAAATGGGCGCAACGGGCCATCGAAGACGAGGGTCTTGCCGACCTGGCCGAGCTGCGTCACTCCGATTACCGCGACGTCGCCGAGGCGGACTTCGACGCCGTCTCCTCCATCGGCCTGACCGAGCACATCGGCGTCAAGAATTACCCTGCGTACTTCGGTTTCCTGAAGTCCAAGCTGCGCACCGGCGGCCTGCTGCTCAACCACTGCATCACCCGCCACGACAACAAGTCGACCTCGTTCGCCGGCGGGTTCACCGACCGCTACGTGTTCCCCGACGGCGAGCTCACCGGCTCGGGCCGCATCATCACCGAGGCCCAGGACGCCGGCCTGGAGGTGCTGCACGCGGAGAACTTCCGGCATCACTACGCGATGACGCTGCGCGACTGGTGCCACAACCTCGTCGAGCACTGGGACGAAGCGGTCGACGAGGTCGGCCTGGCGACGGCCAAGGTGTGGGGCCTGTACATGGCGGCCTCACGGGTGGCCTTCGAGCAGAACAACCTTCAGCTGCACCACGTGCTGGCGGCCAATGTCGCCGCCCGCGGCGACGACGGCCTGCCGCTGCGGCCGTGGTGGACGCCCTAGGCCGCCGCTAGCTCCCGTCGATCCGGCGGGCGCCCAGCTCGTTCTGCAGCAGCTCCAGCGCGGCCTCCTCGGGGTCGCGACGCGGCGCGGACGGCTCGGTGCGCCCGGCCTCGGCGAGCATGTGCTCCTCTTCGTCTCGCTGCGCCGATTCCGCCTCGGCCGGCTCGTCGACGGGCGCCACCTGCCTGGCGGGCGCCGGGGCGCTCGCGGCCGGGTCGCCCGCGCCGACCTCGCAGCGCACCCGCCAGTTCACCCCCAGCGCGTCTTTGAGCGCTTCGGCGATGACGTCGGCGTTGCGCTGCTCGGACAGCCGCTTGGCCAGCGGAGCCGACGCGTGGGTCAGCACCAGCGTGTTGTCCTCCACCGCCCGGACCGTGGCGCCCGCCAGCATCACTTCGGTGGTGCGGCTGCGCTGGCGCACCTTGTCGCGCACCGTCGGCCACATCGACCGCAGCGCGGCCGCGTTGAGTTCGCCTGGGGCAGCGGCCGATTCGGGCTGCGGGGACGGCGCCGCGGCGCTCTCCGAGGCGGGGAGGGACACACCCAGGCGGGCCTCGATCCGCTCGACGCGCTGCAGCAGCGCCGACTCGGCGTCGCTGGCCGACGGCAACAGCAGCCGCGCGCACACCACCTCGAGCAGCAGGCGCGGCGCCGTCGCACCGCGCATCTCCCCCAGCCCGGCCTGCACGACCTCGGCGTACCGGGTCAGGGTCGCCGGGCCGATCCGCGCCGCCTGCTCGCGCATCCGGTCCAGCACGTCCTCGGGCGCGTCCACCACGCCGCGGCTCACGGCATCCGGAACCGATTGCAGGACAATGAGATCCCGGAACCGCTCCAGCAGATCGGTGGCGAAGCGCCGCGGGTCGTGGCCGGCGTCGATCACCGATTCGACCGCGCCGAACAAGGCCGCGGCATCCGACGCCGCCAGCGCGTCCACGGCGTCGTCGATCAGTGCGACGTCGGTGGCGCCGAGCAGCCCCAGCGCGCGCTGGTAGGTCACGTGGTTGCCCTCCGCGCCGGCCAGCAGCTGATCCAGGACCGAGAGCGTGTCGCGCGGCGAACCCCCGCCGGCCCGGATCACCAGCGGGTACACGGCGTCGTCGACGACGACGTCCTCCTGCTCGCAGATCCGCCCGATCAACGCCCGCATGGTCTTGGGTGGCAGCAGCCGGAACGGGTAGTGGTGGGTGCGCGACCGGATCGTCGGCAACACCTTCTCCGGTTCGGTGGTGGCGAAGATGAAGATGAGATGCTCGGGCGGTTCCTCGACGATCTTGAGCAGCGCGTTGAACCCGGCGGTGGTCACCATGTGCGCCTCGTCGACGATGAACACCCGGTAGCGCGACTGCGCGGGGGCGTAGAACGCGCGGTCGCGTAGCTCGCGCGTGTCGTCCACGCCGCCGTGGCTGGCGGCGTCGAGCTCCACCACGTCGATGCTGCCCGGCGCGTTGGGCGCCAGCGCGACGCAGGAGTCGCACACGCCGCACGGGTTGGCCGTCGGCCCCTGCGCGCAGTTCAGCGACCGGGCCAGGATGCGCGCCGACGACGTCTTGCCGCAGCCGCGCGGCCCGGAAAACAGGTAGGCGTGGTTGATCCGGCCGGCCTCCAGGGCGATCGACAGCGGCTCGGTGACGTGCTCCTGCCCTACTACTTCGGCGAAGGTTGCCGGTCGGTATTTGCGGTAGAGGGCCACGGTCAGCAGGCTACCGGCGCGCGCTGACTACAGCCGGGCGGGCGTCGGGTGTGCATCGCCGGCTTTTGTGTGCGAACCTGCGGTCAACCGCCCGGCGTGTCGTCGCCGTCAGCTCACACTCGATGCGGAGGAGACCAGCATCGACTCCGTAGCCGCCAGCAGCGCGCACGTCGCCAGCCCCTCGACCGCGTCGCGCAGGTCCGGAAGCGACGGGAAGGTGGGCGCGATCCGGATGTTCTTGTCGTCGGGGTCTTTCCGGTACGGGAACGACGCGCCCGCCTCGGTCACCGCGATACCGGCGTCCTTGGCCAGAGCGACGGTCCGCCGCGCGGTGCCGGGCAACACGTCGAGGCTGATGAAGTAGCCGCCCTTGGGTTCGGTCCACGAGGCGATCTTGGAGTCGCTCAGCCGGTTGTCCAGAATCTCGAGCGCCAGCGCGAACTTCGGCGCCAGGATCTGCTGGTGGCGCAGCATCTGCAGGCGCACCCCGTCGGCGTCGCCGAAGAAGCGCAGGTGCCGCAGCTGGTTGACCTTGTCCGGGCCGATCGACTTCTTCCCCGCGTATTGCAGATACCAGGCGATGTTGCCCAGCGACCCGCCCAGGAAGCTGACCCCGGCGCCGGCGAAGGTGATCTTCGAGGTGGACGCGAAGACGTAGGGGCGGTTGGGGTTGCCGGCCGTGGCCGCGAGCCCGAGCACGTCGACCTGGCGGACGAAGTCGTGCGTCAGCGTGTGCACCGCGTACGCGTTATCCCAGAACAGGCGGAAGTCGGGCGCCGCCGTCCGCATCTGCACCAGCCGGCGAACCGCCTCCCACGAGTAGGTGATGCCGGTGGGGTTGCCGAACACCGGCACCGCCCACATCCCCTTGATCGCCGGGTCGACCGCGACCAATTCCTCGATGAGGTCGACATCAGGCCCGTCCTGCATCATCGGGACGGGGATCATCTCGATGCCCATCGTCTCGGTGATGGCGAAGTGGCGGTCGTAGCCGGGGACCGGGCACAGGAATTTAATGCCGTCCTGCTCCCTCATCCAGGGCCGCGGCGAGTCGACCCCGCCGTACAGCATCGAGAAGGCGACCAGATCGTGCATCAGCTCGAGGCTGGAGTTGTTGCCCGCGATCAGGTTCTGCACCGGGATCCCGAGCAGCTCCCCGAAGATGGCCCGCAGTTCCGGCAGCCCGTGCAGGCCGCCGTAGTTGCGGGTGTCCGTGCCCTCGGAATCGCGGAAATCGTCGCCGGGCAGGCTCAGCAGTTGGTTGGACAGGTCAAGCTGCTCGGGCGAGGGCTTGCCGCGGGTCAGATCCAGGGCCAGCTTCTTGCCCTGCAGCTCCGCGTAATCCTGCTGGTTGCGCGCGTGCACCACGGTCAGCTCGTCAGGGCTGAGGGAATCGAAAGACACCAGGGGCCCTTTCGCTGTCGAAGGCTGGACACTAGTGGCGATCGCGAGCGCGGCGGAGCCGGGCGAAGCGGGTCGCCACCGTTTCACCCTAGTGGCGATCGCGAGCGCGGCGGAGCCGGGCGAGGCGGGTCGCCACCGTTTCACCCTAGTGGCGATCGCGAGCGCGGCGGAGCCGGGCGAGGCGGGTCGCCACCGTCTGACATAGGGGACCCCGCGCACCCGACAGAGCCCATTGACCCTTGCTGCCTTCCGGCCCTGGGGGAGTTCACAGGATAGACGCCGCGCGGGGTCCATGGTGAGTGTAGTCCCTGGGATCCGAACAACCGGCGGCGACCGCGTGCCACTCGGTTACCATGGCCCACGGAGGATTCGCCTAGTGGCCTATGGCGCTCGCCTGGAACGCGGGTTGGGTTAACAGCCCTCGCGGGTTCAAATCCCGCATCCTCCGCCACCGGTCGCACCCGATAGGGCGCGACCACGCACGGGGGTTGTTTGGAATCGCTCTGACCGGCCTTTAGGCTGGCTTACCGGCCGACAAGGCTCACCGGCAGCATGAGGAGGCGTATGGGGCGCAAGGTCGCCATACCGTGGCACGCGACGTTTTCGATCGCTGCCGGCGTCCTCTACTTCTTTTTCGTCCTGCCCCGCTGGCCTGAACTGATGGGCGACACCTCGCATTCGGTGGGGACGACGCTGCGGATCGTGACCGGCGCGCTGGTCGCCCTGGCCGCGCTGCCGGTGGTTTTCACCCAGCTGCGGACCCGCAAGCCGGAGTTGGGCACGCCGCAGCTGGCGCTGACCATCCGGCTGTGGTCGATCGTGGCCCACGTGCTGGCCGGCGCGCTGATCATCGGCACCGCGATCAGCGAGATCTGGCTCAGCATCGACGCCGCCGGGCGCTGGCTGTTCGGCGTTTACGGCGCCGCCGCGGCGATCGGGGTGCTCGGCGTCTTCGCGTTCTATCTGTCGTTCATCGCCGAGTTGCCGCCGCCACCGCCGAAGCCGATCAAGCCGAAGAAGGAAAAGCGCAAGAAGCGGGGCCTGCGCGGCAAGAAGGGCAACGAGGCCGAAGAGGTGACCGAAGAAGTCGCCGACGAGGGTGCTGAGCCCGAGGCCGAAGAGACCGAAGAGGCCCCGGAGACCGAGGCGAGCGGAGAAACCGCGGCGGAGGAGCCGGCCAAAGAACCCGAAGAACCGGTCGAAACGGACGAAGCCACCGAGGAAACGCCGGCGGCGCAGGAAACCGGAGAGACCAAGGGTGGGCTGCAGAACCGCCGCCCGACGGGCAAGGGTTCCCACTGGATGCGGCGCCGGCGCACCCGAGGCGGCGTCGCGGTCGACGAATGACCGCCGCCAGCGCCGTCAGCGGCGCTTGAGGCTGTCCACGTAGGCGGCGATGCGCCGCTGCGTCTGCTCGGCGCCCCACAGCTGACGGACCTCGCTGTCGATGAGGGCGCCCTCGCGCATCCGCGCCAGGGCGGGGGCTCGCAGCTGCACTTTGGTGTGTCGATAGGCGTCGGCCGGGATGCCGCCGAGGTCGGCGGCCTCGGCCACCGCCGCCCCGATGAGGTCGTCGGCGACGACGCGATGGGCGAGCCCGTTGGCGATCGCCTCGTCACCCCGATAGACGCGCCCGCCCAGCAACACGTCCTCGGCGCGGTCCCCGCACGCGTAGCGCATCACCTCGAGCGCGGCGACCGGAAACGCCACCCCGACGCGGACCTCGGATGCCCCGATCTGCGCCTCGGGGCCGATCAGCCTGCGGTCGCAGGCGCACGCCAGCACGCATCCGCCCGCGATGGCGGCGCCGTTGATCGCGGCCACCGTCGGGCCGGGATAGCAGAACATCGCCTCGAACGCCTCGGACAGCGCCGGGATCAGCCGGTCGGTGTAGTCGGCACTGCCGTCGACCACGCGGTTGAGGTCGACCCCCGCGCTGAACGCGCGGCCTGCGCCGGTGATCACGAGCGCTTTCGCGCCGGAGTGCTGCAGCTCGCCCAGCGCGTCCGCCAGCTCTTTGAGCAGCTCGACGTCTTGGGCGTTGACGCGCCCGGAGGAAAGGGTCAGCACCTGGACCGCGCCGGCGGCTTCGATCTCGATCACGATGAGACGATAACGACGGGGATGTCGGTGTTCTCGTCGGTGTGGTAACTCGCGCACACCCGGTGGTAGCCGTCGGCGATCTGCAGCGGGACGCCCGTCGTGAAATCGCCCCGCACCAGCAGGATCGGGGACAACGCCTGCCCCTTCTTGATCTTGGAAAGATCGGCGGCGACGTGGGGATTGTCGTCTGGCAGCAGCCGCAGCCGCGCCGCCCGGAGGATGTCCTTTGCCTTCTTGTGGCTGACGATTCCGGCCTTCAGCTTTTCCGCCAACTGATTGGCGGTCCCCGGCTCCGCGAGCAGGGCGAGGTAGTCGGCTGCCGCCGGGAAGTCATGCGCCTCAGGCTTTTCCAGCCATTTCACGCTCGCCATCGCGCGTCTCCCTTCATCGGCCGTGTCGAGGCAGCCTACCGGGCCGGGCCGGAAATTGGGATCGGTAGCGGCGAGGCGGGGCTGTACTTGCGCTCATGGCGACGCCAATCGGGCGGCGCATGAAGGAAGGAAACCCAGTGAAACGTCTTATCGCGGGAGCGATCGGAACCCTTGGCGTCGCGTCGGCGCTGGTGGGCTGCTCGAGTGGCGGCCACACGGCCAGCCCCGCGTCGAGCGCGGCGCCGACCAGCGCCGCCACCGGTACCAACGCGCAGGTCAAGGTGGGCGGAACCGACCTCGCCGGCCTGAACCCGTCCTCGGTGACCTGCGTCCGGACCGGCGGCAAGATCGACATCGGCAGCGGCAACACGGGTGCCCAGCAAGCGCTGGCCGTCGTGATGACCGACGAGACCACCCCCAAGGTCGAGTCGCTGGCCCTCTTCGTCGACGGCAACGCCCTGTCCGTCAGCAACGGCATGGGCGCCAAGGTTGGTTCGGCCAACGTGGCGGTGGACGGCAAGACCTACACCATCACCGGACAGGCGCAGGGCGCCGACATGAAGAACCCGATGGCCGGAATGATCACCAAGGACTTCAACATCAAGGTGACTTGCGGTTGATCGATGGAACTCCGGGGTGGCGGGCGTGCCCTCACTCACACGCCCGCCACTCCGGATCCTCGCCACGCCGGCGACGGCGGACTTATGATGCAGCCGTGTCGATCCCCGTCGAGTTGGCGAACGCCCGCCGGTTGGCGTATGCCGCCGACGAGACACGCGCCCGGGATCTGCTGCTGTCGCTGATGCCGCAGATCGAGCGAGAAGACCGTGACGACCTGATGCTGGAAGTCTTTGCGCAGCTTGGGGAGATCTACCTGGCGCGCGGAACGCACGAGGGGGTGCGCGAGTCCATCCGGCGCATCCGCGACTGCCTGGGCATCTATTCGGGTATCGCCGCCGGGACGCTGCCGGACGCCGCGGCGCGGGTAAGCATGTCCGACGCCGAGATGGCGCACCTCATCTGCCGGTACTCACGGCGGGCGCTGTTCCTGGAGGCGGGCCTGGCCGCGGCCGTCGGCGACCATGAGGGCGCCGCGTCGGCGCTGAGCGCGTTGAGCGACACCGAGTCCGGCTTCGACGACCTGGTTGACGAACACACCTACCTGCGCACCCACGCGCAAGTCTTGTGCGCCGCGGCGCTCTGCGACGACGACCTGCATGTGCGATCAGTTCCGTTGTGGGAGCAGGTTCTTGACGGCGTGGACCAGCTCCGCGACGGCAGCGAGCTGGCCGACCATCTCCTGATCGCCGCGGGCACCGCCTTCGGCCGGTTCTGCGTGGAAACGGGCCGGTTGCCCGAGGCCGAACCCTGGTTGCGTCGCGCCGGGGCCAGGGCGGAGGCGCGAAAATGGGAACTGGCAAGCGCCAGAACGAAATTAGAGCGGGCCGCGGCCCGCTGGTTGGTCGGTGACCACGCGACGACCGAGCAGCTGGCATCCGAGGTCCAGCCCGTCGTCGCCCGATACGGCCGGACGCACGACGTCGCGCGTTGCTGGCTGTACATGGGGCTCACCCGGCTGGGATCCGGAGCGCTGGAGGCCGCCGACGAGTGCTGGGAGCATGCCGAGCGGCTCTGGCGTGAATTGGGGAAGCCCCTGCATCTGCATCGTATCTTGTTGCAGCGCAGCTGGATTGCCATCTTTTGGAGCCGCTTCGCCGATGCGGTCGAGCTCATCGCGCAGGCCCGGGAGCTACTCGACGCCTCGCCGCGCAGCAGTTGGTTGCAGTACGCCCAGCTCGACAGCCATCTCGGCACCGTGTGGCGCGCGGACGCCTTGGCCGACCTCGGTTTCGACAGTTCGGGCGACCCCGACGAGACGCTGCAGGAAACCGAGGCGCGGCAGGCCGAGGGGCTCGGCATCCTGCACGGCGAGGTCGGCACCCCCCAGTACTGGCGCGCGATGACCAAACTCGAACAGGCCGCGGAGCTCAAAGTCCCGGCCGCGCTGGCGGTCGACTCGGTGCGCTATTCGATCGCCGACGCCGACGCGAGAGCGCGCTGGGCGGCCAGCATTTCAGCGCCCATCCTGGCCGGCGCCTTCGCCGTCGCGTGGGAGTGGGAAAACACCCAACTGATCAGTGAGCTGGTCGAATACCACAGTGCACGAGGCACTTTCGACACGGACCTGCAGCGGCCGAAGATCGGGGAATGGGCCTCGACGGCCACCGCGACCGTCGTCATCGACACCGACGCGGAGTTGGCGCTGGCCGCGGCCGGCCCGGCCGCGGCGCGCGCCGGCGGCTCGCTGACGCGGCTCGGCCCGTTGCCACCGCTGCAGATGCAGCCCGGCAGTCCGCCGATCATGAGCCACTATCGCGACCTGGCGCGGCAGCGCTACGGCCGCGATGTCACCGCCGCCGAGCCGGCGTGGTCGACCTGGCCATGAGCGATCCGGACCGGCTGACTCTGGTACTGCGCTTCGCCGACGTCGGGATCGCCACCTACGGCAGTTTGCGGGTCGTGGGGCAGCCCGCCAAGACCGTCAATTGGGTGGTGGAGGAACCGATTCTGCTCGCGGCGTTGCAGGAGCTGACCGACGCCCTCCCCGAGCCACACGGCGCCGAGAGCCGGGCCGAAGCCATCGAGCGGGCACTGACCAGTGGTCCGTTCGCGGCGCCGGAAGCCGAACTCACGGTGGCCTACATCCTCGGGGTGCTGCTGATCGGGTCGGCGGGGTGGGAGCTGTTGCTGCAGTGCGCGGCATCGCCGCGGGCGGTGTTGTTCGTCTCGCCCAGCGCGCGATTGGCACGCATTCCCTGGGGGCTGCTGGCGGTGCCGAAATCGGGCCCGAGCAAGGAAGAGCTGGTGCGCGCGCGCCAGGACGCTATCACACGCAGCGGGCGGGTAGCCGCCCGAATCCCCTGGCAGCTGGCCGACGTCGGCGCCCAAACCGACGGCCACCGGCTGATGGAGCTGGTCGACGTCCTGATGGCGGTGCCGCCCAACATCGTTCACTCGCCGCGGTCACCGGCCGGCTGGGACGCCAGGCGGGGCGCTCCGCCGGTGTTGCTGCTCGACCCCCGGGTACCCGGGCAGCGCCCCGACTCCGCGCTCGGCTCGGTGCTCGGCAGGCCGTCGCCGGAAACGCCGCTGGCGCAACACTTCGCCGGGCTGATGAAACGCCGCCCGGTGCTGCCGGAGGTCGGCGACCCGGTCGAGCTGTTCCGCCGCCAGGACGCCGACCGCCTCTGGCTGGCCAAGCAGCTGGCGCAGGCCCCGGGTCGGCTCGTGTACGTCGGCCACGCCAGTTCGGCGCACGGCAGGGCCGACCAGGCCGCGCTGCACCTGGCCTGCGGGGCCGGGATCCCCGGCGATGCCGAGGCGATCGGCGATCATCGCCCGCTGACCGCCTCGGACCTGATGTCGCTGCAACTGCCGATCCCGCCGCGGGTCGCCCTGCTCGCGTGCGGATCGGGCGGCGACTATCAATTCGACGAGGCGACCGGTCTGGTCGCGGCCATGATCCTCGGCGGCGCCGAGCTGGTGACCGCCACGTTGTGGTCGCTGCCCACCTCCGCGGCATATCGACGGTTCACCGCAGACGAAGCGGCCGACCCGATGGCCGATGTCGTTGCCGCCGTGGACGACGCGCACGACGGCGCCGACGCGGGGTGCGCGGTGAATCGTTGGCAGCGTGCGCAGATGCGGCGCTGGCGGGACGGCGACGGCACCGCCAGCCCGCTGTACTGGGGCGCCCTGGTCACTTTCGCGGTGGACGGCGCGCGATAGCGCTCAGACCGACGCCGGCCAGGCGGCGTGGACGGCCAGCACGTCATCCGGCAACGAAAGCTCCTCGCGGGCAGCGGGATCGAACGCCACCAGCACGACCAGCCCGGGCCGCAGCATTGACACGGCCGGATCACCCGCGCCGCCCGCCAATTTCCCGATGAAGGTCTCGCCGGACACGGCCACCACCTCGATGAAAACCTGGCGCTCGTCACCGACGTTGCGCACGGTGCCGACCGCGACGGCGGGGCCCGCCGGGATCCGACGGCGAGCGAACGGGAACCGGTCCAGCAACATGATGAGCTTCGTCATGCCACCAGGCTCCAACCGCCGGGCGGCTACCGAACCCAACTTTTCGGCTGCCGATATTTTCCTAATGCCCCTATCCTGTGCAGATGAGCGCGGATTCGCAGATCGCGACCGACGTCGCCGTGGGCCAGCCGCGCCGGTCGGTGATCGAGGCTGCGTGGCGCGCGATCGGCCCGGGCGTCGAGGTGCTCAGCAGCGACGACGGCGGGCCCCTGAGCCGGACCGTCAAACGCATCCTCGACCCCTTGGTGCTTCGGCTACGCGCCAATCCCCAGTATTCCGCACCCGTCGTCCCTCCGGAAACCGCTGCCGCGATGCACGACCTGATCGTCGGGAGCGCACGCGAATTGCGTTACGCGGCATCATGGTTCGACACACTCAAGCTCGAGCGCCGCAGGCAGCGAATCCGCACCGGCAACGCCCAGGAACTGTATTTCCCGGTGTGCTTCGAGCTCGCGGTGACGAAAGGCCCACCGGCGCCGCAAGATCGAGAGACCGCTGCCGCCGTGCTCACCGACATCCACCAGGGCCGCGACCGCACCGCTATCGAGGTGCTGCGCCAATACGTGGCAAGCCCCGATGTCGTGGGCAGGCTGGCCGAGCAGCTCGACCGCAGCTGGCGCGACGTGCGGGCCGCACCCACGGCCACCGGCCCGTTCCTGGCCGAACTCGGGACGGTGCTCGGAGCCGTCAACGGCCATCGCGCCGCGGCGGGCCGGCAGCGTGTCTGGTCGGCCGTGATCGCCGACGCGACCCCGTACAACCTGGGGGCGTCGGCCCGCTTGGAGGGCGCCGAGCTGCCGTGGTCGATCGTCGGGCTGGGGTTGAGTTCGGCTGAGCCCCAACGACAACCCCGAATCGCGGGCGAATCCGACAGCGATCGTCCGCTGGATCGCAGCGTGGTGGATCGGGTACGCGCGACGCTGCGGCGCGCCCTGGACCGCGACGCGCTGCCCGACATCCCGCTGCTGTGCGAGGAGGAAGTGGACCGGGCGTCGGCGCCCTGGGGGCTGTTGTCCGAGGACAAGCAGGCCACGCTGGTGGCGGGCATCGAGGTGGCCGTCGAGCTGGCGCCGCTGGACCCGTCCGTCGCCAGCCGCTACGCGTTGGCGGCGCAGATCCAGGCCCGGCTGCGCAAGGAGGCCTACGTGCTGCACGCCCGGCGCTACCTCGCCGAGGGCGGTCCGATCCATCCCCGCCAACGGCAGGTCGTTGACGACCTGGCGGCATACACCAGGCCCTACCTGAGCCGGCTGTGGGCGCGACTGCACGGACGCGACGTCTGGCAGGAGCCCTGCGATGACGTCGACGAGGTGCGGTCCCTGCTGGAGGGAGTCGCGCGGTCGGTGAGCCTGGACCACCGCCAGCGGATCAAGGCGATGCTGGAATTGCAGGTGGCCGGATGAGACTGGTTGCCGATTCCGGCCTGTGGACGACGGGCGCGGCCCCCGTCGAGACCCCGCTGGCCGTGGTGCTGGAAGTCAGTGGCGCGGTGCTGTCCTGGACGATCGACGATCCCCCCGGCGATGCGGGCACCCGAATCGCCTTCACCGATTTGGCACGCGCCGACTGGCTTTGGCGCGTCCTCGGCGAGTCCGGGCACGTCGCGCTGGTGTCGGCGGTCGACGGTGCGGCCGATCGACCGCACGGCATCGAGCTCGCCGGCGTCGAGATCGTGCCCGGCTCGGTTGCCCCGCTCCGGCGGCTGGCCGTGGGCCACTGGCTGCGGCGGTGGTGGCCCGTCAGCCGCGTGGACGGCATCGCCGGACTCGACCGAGCTCTGCTCGACGTGGAGGTCGCGCTGTTGACCTCCGGCGCAGAGGGTTTCTTCACCGACGACACCCTGGATTCGGATGTGGAGGAGCTGCTGGCGCCGCACGCCCTGGCCCTCATCGCCCACGCGCGGGGCGGCGATCCGCGAGTCGTCGACATGGTGCGAGCGGGCGCCGGGCTGGCCGACGAGGTGGGGGTCGACGGCGCGGGATGGGCGCAACTGCTGGCGCTGCTCGACGATCCGGACCTGGCGCCGGCCGGTGAGCCGATGCGGCCGGGCGGGCGTCGCGACGACTACGCGCTGGCCGCCGGCACCGGGGCCGGCCCCCGGGACGCGGCCCCGATCGCCCGCGGTGTCGCGTCCGTCAGCTGGAGTGCGGTGCCGCCCGGGATCTTCGACGCGGGCGAGAACACCGTCGACTGGAGCGTCGAGGTGGCCGGCGCCGAGGTGGTCGCCGTCGTGCGGGCGGGCGTGATCGGGCCCGGCCCGGCCACCGGGATAGCCGTGCACCTGCGGTCCGGGGCCATCAGCGGCAGCGGCGCCCTGGACGCCGACGGCGACGCCACCCTCGCCCTGGTCGACCGCGAGCGGCGGCCGGTGACGGAATCGGCTGCCTGGGCCCACGATTGGTCGGCGACCTCGGTGATCGTCGGCGCGGACGTGTCGGGCGGGATCGAGACCCGCGACACTCGGGACAGGGTCCGCCGCTGGGCGCGGGCGCGGCTGGACCGGCCGCCGCACGACGCCTTCCTGGCCGAGATCCTGGCCGCCGAATCGGATTACTGATCTTTCTCGCCCGGCCCGGCGTCATTCCCTATGCTGAGCGAGTGCCAAACACCTATCGGGTCGTCCAGTGGAACACCGGGAACGTCGGCAAGAGCTCGCTGCAATCGATCGCCGACAACCCCACGCTCGAGCTTGTGGGCTGTTATGCCTGGTCAGAGTCGAAGGTAGGCCGCGACGCCGGCGAGCTGGTCGGCATCGCGCCGCTGGGCGTGGCCGCCACCAACGACGTCGACGAACTGCTCGCCCTGAAACCCGACTGCGTCGTGTACAACCCGATGTGGATCGACGTCGACGAGTTGGTCCGCATCCTGTCCGCGGGCGTCAACGTGGTGACGACGGCGTCCTTCATCACCGGGGCCAACCTCGGCGATGGCCGCGACCGAATCGTCGAAGCCTGCCAGAAGGGCGGGTCGACGATGTTCGGCTCCGGCGTCAGCCCGGGCTTCGCCGAGCTGTTGGCCATCGTCTCGGCGATGGTGTGCAACAGGATCGACAAGGTGAGCGTGATCGAGGCGGCCGACACCACGTTCTACGACTCGCCGGAGACCGAGAAGCCGGTGGGCTTCGGTCAGCCGATCGACCATCCGGACCTTTCGGAGATGGCCCGCAAGGGGACGGCCATTTTCGGCGAGGCCGTGCGGCTGGTGGCCGACGCGCTCGGTGTCGAACTCGACGAGGTGCGTTGCGTGGCCGAATTCGCCCAGACCACAGCCGATCTCGAGATGGCATCCTGGACGATCGCCGCGGGATGCGTCGCGGGTGTATACATCAGCTGGCAGGGCATCGTCGGCGACAAAACACTGATCGACCTCAACGTCCGGTGGCGCAAGGGGCAGACGCTGGAGCCCGACTGGAAGATCGACCAGGACGGCTGGGTCATCCAGATCGACGGGCAGCCGACCGTGACCACCAAGGTCGGGTTCCTGCCACCCCCCTACTTCCAGGCCGAGACCATCGCCGACTTCATGGCGCTCGGGCACATCATGACGGCGCTGCCGGTCATCAACGCGATCCCGGCCGTCGTCGCCGCGCCGCCGGGCATCGTGACGTACACCGACCTGCCGCTCACGCTTCCCAGGGGCTTCGCAAAGGTCTAACCCCCGCCCGACGCCGCCGTCGCCTGCACGGCCTTCCTCCGGGCGGGCCTGGCGTAGGGCGCGCCCAGCTGCGGCACCGGAAGCGGGCCCTGGTGACGGGCGGCCTCGATGGCGTTGCGCAGCGGGCCGGCCAAGCCCGCGAACGATCCCATGTCGAACAGCAACGGCGTCAACAGCCTGTTGTGGACGAACCCGAACGCGCTGCCGGATTCCGGGTCGGCCCAGCCGAGCGTTCCACCCAGCCCCACGTGACCGAATCCCTTGAGCAGGCCGGGGACCGGCGACTCGTGGTAGCCCAAATGAAACGGCATGGGCACCACCATGTTTGCGTCAGGCCACTTGCGTTGCGGCTGGCCCGTCAGGCCGCGCACCAACTCCTTCGACAAATACTTCTTGCCGTCGATGCGGCCGTCGTTGGCCAGCACCGCGTACATCTTGGCCAACCCGCGTCCGGTCACCACGCCGTTGGCCGCCGGGACCTCGCCGTCCAAAAACTCGGTCTCCCCCTTGATCAGGGATATGACGCCGGGGAAGTACATCGCCCCCAGCGCGCCCGAGAACGGCAGGCCGGCCAATTTCGGTGCGATGAAATTGAACACCGGGGCGCGCAGCTTCCCCTGCGGTATCAGGATCTGAGCCGCCCGGGTCGACGCGCCCCGGGGCGGGCGGCCCAGGTGCAGGCCGTCGGTGTTGAGCGGGCGCGCGATCTCCTGCCGGATCAGCTCTCGCATGCCCTTGCCCGTCACGGCCCTGGCCAGACCGGACAGCAGCCATCCGTAGGTCAGCGCGTGATACGCCTGCACGCCGCGCAGGTGATCGACGGGCGCGGCGGCGAGGCGCTCCTCCATGAGGACGTGGTCCATCAGCTCCGCCTTGGTGACGCCCCGCAGGTGCGACAACCCGGACCGGTGCCGCAGGACGTCGCGGACCGTGATGTCGGCCTTCCCGTTGGCCGCGAATTCGGGCCAGTAGTCGGCGACGGGATCGTCGTAGGACAGCAGACCCCGGTCGGCCAGGCGGTGAATCACCGTCGATGCGACGCCCTTGGTCGCCGAGAACACCATCGCGCCGGTGTCGGCGGTCCAGGGCTCGGTGCCGGCGCGGTCCGACCAGCCCGTCCAGACGTCGACGACGGGCACGCCGTCGATGTAGACGGTCAGCGCTCCCCCGCCGAACCGGCGGCCGGGGAACAGCCGCGCAAAGATCCCGATGACGTTGGCGAAGTGCGGGTCGGCGGCCCCGGACACGCCGCGTGGCAAGCCGTCGTCGGTCACCAACAGGGCCGATCCGCGCCGCGAGGCCATCACGGAAATCAAGCTATCAGCCGGGAAAAGGCCCGGACACAAATCACTCCGGGGGGTGGGGTGGGCCTGTTCGCCCGGCGGTGGCTCGGGGGGCTGGGCGTTCAGCCACTTCCTGAGCCGAAGAAGCTGATTGACCACCATGCCGATGCCCAGCAGCATCAGCGTCGCAACGATCGCCACCACTATTGCGGTGCCCACGCAGTCCATGATGACAGCCCGGACGAGCTGCGGTTTCAATATCACCCGCCGCTGGGTAGCCACAAGAGCACGAATAACGCATCGATGACGAGGGAGCGAGTACACATGAGCGGCACAGACAAGGCGAAGAACAAGATCGAGGATCTGGGCGGCCGGGCCAAGGAAGCCATCGGCAAGGCCACCGGCGATCACGACACCAAGAACGAAGGCCGCGCCGATCAGGCGAAGTCCAGCCTGAAGGATGCCGGCGAGAAGGTGAAGGACGCCTTCAAGAAGTAACCGATCGAACGACCAGCGGGCCCGCCCAGACGGCTGCCGGCCCGCTGGTCGTTCGCTGTGGCAATCCGCAGCGCGTGTGGCGCCGAATATCAGGTAAGGACATCGATGATGCGAAGGTTGACGAGCATGCGCCGATTCACGACATCCGCCGGAGTTGCGGCGATGCTGGCCGCCTTCGCGCTGTTGGGCGCCCCCACCCCGGCGTCCGGCGATCCGTGCCCGGACGTCGAGGTCGTCTTCGCGCGCGGATCCGGCGAGCCGCCCGGTGTCGGCGGCGTCGGCGGATCGTTCATCGATGCGCTGCGCGGTCAGCTCGGCGCCCGCTCGCTCGGGGTGTACCCGGTCAATTACCCTGCGAGCACTGACTTTTCCAACCCCGATTTCCCGGCGACCGTCATCGACGGCATCCGTGACGCCGGCACCCACATCGAGTCGATGGCGAAAAATTGCCCGAACACCAAAGAGGTGCTCGGCGGGTATTCCCAGGGCGCCGCGGTGGCGGGTTTCACCACCTCGGCCGCCGTGCCGGCGGGCGTCCCGGCTTCCGCGGTGCCCCCGCCGATGCCACCGGAGATCGCGAACCACGTCGCGGCGGTCACGCTGTTCGGGACGCCGTCGGGTCCGTGGCTGCAGAAGTACGGCGCACCGGTGATCGTCATCGGCCCGCTGTATCAGCCCAAGACGCTCGAGTTGTGCGCGCCGGGCGACGGGATTTGCGGTGACGGCAACGACGCCTTCGCGCATATGTCCTATCCGATGAACGGCATGACGGGCCAAGCCGCGACCTACGCCGCGAGCCATTTGTAGGCCCGTGCAGAATCGCACCATGCACGTTCTGGTCACGGGCGGGACGGGATTCGTCGGCGGGTGGACCGCCAAGGCGATCGCCGACGCCGGGCACTCCATCCGGTTCCTGGTGCGCAATCCCGATCGGCTGCACACCTCGGTGGCCAAACTGGGCGTCGACGTCTCGGACTTCGCCGTCGGGGACATCACCGATCGCGTTTCGGTGCGGGATGCCCTGCGCGGCTGCGACGCCGTGGTGCACAGCGCCGCCCTGGTGGCCGTCGACCCCCGGCAGACCAACGAGATGCTGACCACGAACATGCAGGGCGCGCAAAACGTCCTCGGGCAGTCCGTCGAGCTGGGCCTGGACCCGATCATTCACGTGTCGAGCTTCACCGCACTGTTCCGTCCCGGCCTGGAGACGCTGACTTCGGACCTCCCGGTCGTCGGCGGGGCGGACGGCTACGGGACGTCCAAGGCGCAGGTCGAAATCTATGCTCGCGGGCTGCAGGACGCCGGCGCACCGGTGAACATCACCTATCCCGGCATGGTGCTGGGCCCGCCGGTCGGCAACCAGTTCGGTGAGGCCGGCGAGGGTGTCAGGGCGGCGGTGCAGATGCACGCGATCCCGGGGCGCAGCGCGGCATGGTTGGTCGTCGACGCCAGGGACCTGGCCGCGTTGCACGCGGCGCTCCTCGAACCCGGGCGCGGGCCGCGCCGCTACACCGCCGGCGGTCACCGCGTCCCCGCGGCCGAGCTCGCGACCATGCTCGGCGAGGTCGCCGGGACCCCGATGGTGGCGGTTCCCATCCCGGACAGCGCCCTGCGCGTTGCCGGCGCGGTGATGGATCGGGCGGGCCGGTTCCTGCCCTTCGACACGCCCTTCACGTCGGCGGGGATGCAGTACTACACGCAGATGCCGGCGTCAGACGATTCGCCCAGCGAGCGGGAACTCGGCATCACCTATCGGGACCCCAAGGAAACCATCGCGGACACCTTCGAGGCCCTGCGCGCCGCGGGCGCTTAGCCGCGATGTCAGGCCGTGCGGAGCCGGCGTGCCAAGCCGAACAAGCCCGCGCCGACGAATGGCACGGGCGCCAGCGTGGCGACCAGCGCGCCCCTGGTACCGACGAGGGGCTTGCTGCGCAGCCCCAGCAGCAGATCGGCGCTGTCGCTGATCAAACCGATCGTCGCCCAGCCCCGGAACTCGTTGTCGACGCCGCGGAGCCAGGCCGCGCACCCGCCCGACCCCAGGACGAGGTCGCGAATCCCGATCGTCTGCATCAGCAGGGTCTCCGTTCCCGATTCGGGTGAGAAGAACCGGTCCGGCGCGAGGAGCATGGTCGCGCCCACCCCGACGCGCGCCGCTGCCACCAGTGCCAAGATCGGTGGCGCTGTCCGGGTGCGGTCGCGCGGCATGGATCAACCCTAAGCGCTGAGGGACTTACGACCGCCCTAACGGGTGCCCTAGTGCCCTCGTGGGCGCCGGTCCCCGGAGAGATCATCACCGTGGGGTTTTCGTTCCTGCGCGCTCCGGCAAGCGCCGCGGACATCGGCCAGGAGGTACGGCATGACCAAACCGATTCCGCCGCTGGACCTTTCGTGGCTGTTGATCGAATCACCGGCCGGCACGACGCACGTCGGCGCGATGCTGCTGTTCGAGAAGCCGGCCGGCCGCGCGCCCATCGTGCGGGAGATCGTGGACGCCTATCGGGCGTGCACGCCGGTGCCGCCGTTCAACTACGTCCCCGAGCTGCTGGGCCGAAGTGCGCCCCATTTCCGGGAGGTGACGGACTGGGACCCCTATTACCACGTCGGGCACCTGGCGCTGCCCGCCGGAGCGTCCTATGACGACCTGTTGCGGCTCGTCGCCGATCTGCACGAGCCACAACTCGACCGTGATCGGCCGCTCTTTCGCTGCTGGGTCATCGATGGTGTGCCGGACGGAATGTTCGCGATCTACACCAAGACCCACCACTCGATCATCGACGGAGAATCGGGCCTGCGGCGGCTCTACGCCGGGCTGAGCACGACCGACCGGCGCACCGTCCCACCCCCCGCCTTTGCGTTGGGCACACCGGAGCCCCCGGCGCACTCCGCGACGTCGCTGGCAGCGCGCATCGCCGATTCGGTTCGCGGCGCGCTCATGCAGGTCGAGGCGCTGAACCAGGTTTCCGTCGGCGCGCTGCGCAAGGTGCTCGCGGGCGCACTGCGATCGCGTCTTGAGGGCAGCCTGCCGTTCGTGGCGCAGCACGGCCCCACCAACGCCCCGCTCCACATCGGGCGGAGCTTCGCGACGCTGTCGCTGCCGCTCGACGAGATGCGCCGGGTCGGCCGCCACTTCGGGGCGACCCTGAACGACGTGGCGGTCAGCGTCATCGACGCGGGGCTGCACGCCTACCTAAGGGAGACGGGCCGAGCCGTCGCGCATCCCTTCATCGCGATGTGCCCGGTGTCGATGCGGGCCGACGGGGACACCGCGATCGGCACGCGCGTGTCGGCGATATTCCCGCGTCTCGGCGACCCCGGCGCCGGCGCGGCGGAACGAATCCGCCAAGTGGCCGACTCGGTCGCGTCGTGCAAGAAGGAACTCGGCCGCATGTCCAGCGAGGCGGCGATGACCTATGCGGTGGGGCTCGTCGCGCTCGCCGGCCTCGGGGCATCGACACACCTGGACCGGGTGGCGCGCCCGGCGTGCAACCTCGTCATTTCAAATGTGGCGGGAGCCAAGGAAACTCGATACCTCAACGGTGCGCGCCTCGTTGGCATCTACCCGGTTTCGGCCCTCGCCGCCTCGATCGGGCTCAACGCCACGTTGGCGTCCTACCACGACAGCATGGACTTCGGGTTCGTCGGCAACAGCGCCGCGCTCGACGGCCTTCCGCAACTCGCCCGCTGCACGAGGCGAGCCTACGAGGAGTTGAGGGAGGCGGCGGGCCTGCAACCCGCGGCGGTGTAGGAGGATCGGCACATGAAATCCGTCACGTGCACCAATGCGAAGCTCGAGGTGGTCGACACCGCGGCCCCGGCCCCGGCGAAGGGTCAGTTGCTGATCGAGGTCCTGCGGTGCGGCATCTGCGGATCGGACCTGCATGCGCGCCACCACTGCGACGAGCTCGCCGACGTGATGGTCGAATCCGGGTACGACGCGTTCATGCGATCGCATCAGTCGGTCGTCTTCGGTCACGAATTCTGCGGCGAGGTGCTCGATTACGGCCCGGGCACGCGCAAGGCACCGCGGCCCGGCAGCACGGTCGTCGCCCTGCCGCTGCTGCGCCGCGGCAAGGAGGTGCACGGGATCGGGTTGTCCACGATGGCGCCGGGAGCCTATGCCGAGCAGCTGCTCGTCGAGCAGTCGCTGACGCTCGCCGTCCCGAACGGGTTGTCCCCCACGATGGCGGCCCTCACCGAGCCGATGGCCGTCGGCTGGCACGCGGTCCGTCGCGGCGAGGTGGGCAAGGGCGACGTGGCGATCGTGATCGGCTGCGGGCCAATTGGTCTCGCGGTGATCCTCATGCTCAAGGCGCACGGGGTGCGCACCGTGATCGCCAGCGACTTCGCACCGGGCCGGCGCGCGCTGGCGACCGCCTGCGGCGCCGACGTCGTCGTCGATCCCGCGCAGGATTCGCCCTACGCGACGGACGCGAGCCGCAAACACCTGCACGGGATCCTCGAGGCGTTCGATCTGGCGGTCGGCACGATCGAGAAGCTGCAAAGGCTACGGCTGCCCTGGTGGCACGTGTGGCGCGCCGCCGAGGCCGCCGGCGCGGCAACGCCCAAGCACCCCGTCATCTTCGAATGCGTCGGCGTCCCAGGCATTATCGACGGGATCATCGCCAGCGCGCCGGTGTTCTCGCGCGTCGTCGTGGTCGGCGTCTGCATGGGCTCGGACCGCCTCCGGCCGGCGATGGCGATCAACAAGGAGATCGACCTTCGCTTCGTGCTCGGCTACACCCCGCTGGAGTTCCGCGACACGCTGCACATGATCGCCGACGGCAAGGTCAACGTCACGCCGCTGATCACCGGGACGGTCGGGCTGGCCGGCGTCGAGGCCGCGTTCGACGCCCTCGGCGACCCCGAGGCGCACGCGAAAATCCTCATCGACCCCCGCAGCGACGCTACGCAGCCGGCGTGATCTCCAGCCCCACGTGCACCTTGTCGATGCCGCCCCGCACGATCGAGTGCGCGTAGAACCACCACGCGTGATACCAATACCGCTTGAGCACGGCGTTATAGACCCGCCGCGTCTCGGATTTCGGCAGCACCCGGGCGACCGCTTCGACCGGTTCGCTCTTCGGCTTGCCCAGCGCCGCGCTGCGGGCGATCGTCACCCGGGGCGTGTTCTTGATCCGCCTCACCTTCCACGACCCGTCGTCGGTGATGACCAACAGCTTGTCGCCGTCCCGCACGCCCCAGATCGGTGTCGGCTTGGGACGACCGTCCTTGGTGAAGGTGGTCAGGAGCAGGTACTTGGACGCGATGACGTCCTGAAAGCGCGGAGGCACGGCTGAACAGTTCCCCATTGACGCGATTTCCTAACCCTCAGGTGTTGCGTCCACCGTTGACGCCGAGTATCTGGCCCGTGATGTAGCCGGCCTCCTCGGAGGCGAAGAACGCGCACGCGGCGGCGATGTCCTCCGGCCTGCCCACCCGGCGCACCGGCGTGCGCGCGATGTGGTCCTCCACGGTGCCGCCCAGCAGCTGCCGGCGCTCGGCGCTGCGCAGCATCGGGGTGTCGATGAACCCCGGCGGGACCGCGTTGACGGTGACCCCGCTCGGCCCGTACTCGAGGGCCAGCGACTTGGTCAGGCCGTTCACCGCGGACTTGGCGGCGACGTAGTGGGCCATGAACGGCTGACCGGAGTGCGTGCTGGACGACGAAATGTTGACGATGCGCCCCCAGCCCGCCTCGACCATGTCCGGGAGCGCCGCCTGAATCGTGTGGAACACACCGTTGAGGTTGACGTCGACCACTTTCGACCATTCCTCGAACGACATGCCCAGGAATTTCTTGAAGCCCTCCACGCCGGCCGCGTTGACCAGCACCAGGATCGGACCGAGCGCATCCCGGATCGCCGACATCGCGGCGTCGACCTGCGCACGATCGGTCACGTCCGCGACGTAGCCGAACCCGTCGCCGGTGGGCGACAGGTCGATGACCGCCACCCGAAATCCGTCGCTGCGCAATCGCTCCGCCACCGCTCGGCCAATCCCGGACGCCCCGCCGGTCACCACCGCAGTCTTCACGCGCACCCACCTTCCTGAGCGACCGCCCAGCATGGGGCTTGACACTGCCTACCACCCGCGTGCGACGAGGGTCAAGCCGCGCGCCACGCCGGACGGTTGATTTTTGGCGATCGCCCAATCTAGGGTCCGTTGATGGCCAGGGACTCCACCACTCGGGACATGCTGATCGACGCGACGAGTCGAATCATGGTCGACGAGGGGTACGCCGCGGCCACCTCGCGGCGTGTGGCCGCCGCGGCCGGGGTCAAACCGGCCCTGGTGCACTACTACTTCCCGACGATGGACGAGCTGTATCTGGACGTGTTCCGGCGGGGCGCCGCGGCCTACCTGGAACGGCAACGCGAGGCGCTCGCCTCCGACCGGCCCCTGCACGCCTTCTGGGAGACGCTCATCGAACCCAAGGACGCCCGGCTGCTGCTGGAGTTCATGGGGCTTGCCAACCACCGCAAGGAGATCCGTGCGGAAATCTCCGCCTGGCAGGACCGGTGGCGCGAGATGCAGATCACCGCGCTGAACTTCATCGTCCGCGAACATGGCCTCGACACAAGCGAATTCCCGCCGGCGGGTCTCGCGGTCGTCATCGCCGCGGTCGGACGCACCCTGATCCTCGAGCAGACGCTCGGGACCAAGGGCGGCCACGACGAGGCCGTCGCGCTGGTCACCCGATTCCTGGACCGGTTCGAGATGCCGAGCAAGCGGCGCGATTGAGGTGACCTAGGGCAGCACGACCCGCAGGCGCTCCCAGCCGCGTACGGTCGACGTCGACGCCAATTGCGCCGTGTCGTAATCGATGTCCCATTCCGGCCACCGGTTGAGGATCTCGTCGAGCGCGACGCGGCCCTCGAGTCGCGCCAGGTTCGCCCCGAGGCAGTAATGCACGCCCTTGCCGAAAGTGATGTGCGAGATGTTGTCGCGACGGATGTTGAACGTGTCCGGATCGGTATAGCGGCGGTGATCGCGATTGGCCGCGCCGAACAGCAGCAGCATGGCGCTGCCGGCCGGAACAGTCTTGCCGTAACACTCGAAATCCTTTGCCATCCAACGGGCTACGTGGGGACCGGTGGGCTCGAATCGAAGCGTCTCGTCAACCGTCCGGGTCAGCAGCGACCGGTCTTGGTAGACCTCGCGCCGCTGGTCCGGGCGCTCGGCGAGGACCTTGGCCAGCCAGCCGATCAGCCGGCCCGTCGTCTCGTTTCCGGCGCCCGCCACCACCTGGGTGTAATGCAGCACCTCTTTGCGCGTCAGCTTTCGGTGCACCCCGTGCTCGTCGTCGAACTCGACGTTGAGCAAAGTCGTCATGAGGTCGTCCGACGGGTTCTTGGAACGCCATTCGACGTAGTCGGCGTAGATGCGCCCGTCGGCGATGGAGTCGGCGTCGGCGACCTTCATCGGCGTGCCCGGCTTGGTGCGCAGGTTGGCGTCGTTGGCGTCACGGACCGTAACCTGTTCGGACTCAGGAATTCCCAGCAGCATCCCGATCACTCGCATCGGCATCATCGATGCGAGTTCGGCGATGATGTCGAATCCGTCCGACCCGACGAGCGGATCAAGGCACCGCACGCAGTACCGCCTGATCTGGTCTTCGAGCTCGGCCATCCGGCGCGGCGTGAACACCCGCGACATCAGGCCGCGCAGCCTGGTGTGTTCGGGCGGATCCTGGAACATCATGACGCCGCCGGGCATGTCGAATTTCGACTGAATTAACTCGAGGATGTCGCTGCGGCGGTTGGAGAACACCTCCCAGTTGGCCAGCGCGCGTTCGACGTCGGAATGCCTTGATATCGCCCAGAAGTCGTACCGCTCGTTGTAGTAGATCGGCGCCTCTTCGCGCAGCCGCGCATAGGTCGGGTACGGGTCGGCGATGATGCCGGTATCGTAGGGGTCGTAGTAGACGTCGGTGTCATGGGTGACGGTCATCGATGCTTCCTTACTTCAGGCAGCTGCCGGCGTCCACGGGCAGCGCGACGCCGGTGATGAAGCGCGCTTCGTCGGAGGCCAGGAACAGCACGGCGTTGGTGATGTCTTCCGGGGTCACCCAGGGGATCGGCAGGTAGTGGAAGCTTCGGCACACCGGCGCGAGGTCGTCGGGGCCGGGATTCTCCAGCTCCGGCCGGAAGGCGCGGTAGGTGGACTCGTTCATCAGCAGCGGTGAGTTCACGTGCGTCGGCAGGACGGCGTTGACCCTGATCATGCGCTGGCCCAATTCGACCGCGAACGAACGCATCAGCCCGATCACGCCGTGCTTGGCCGCCACGTAGTGGCCCACGTGGGGGTAGGCCTTGAACCCGGCCACCGAGGACGTGAGGACGACGGAGCCGCCGCGATTGCCTGCCAGGATGTGCGGAACGCCGGCCTTCACCGTCTTCCATACCCCGCTCAGGTTGACGTCGATCATCTCCTGCCACAGCGCCTCGTCGGTCTTGTGGAGCTTTCCCGCCGTCGTCCCGATGCCGGCGTTCGCGACGATCACGTCCAGGCGCCCCAGTTGTTCGACCCCGCCGCCGACGGCGGCCCGCAAGGCGTCGAAATCGCGCACGTCGACCTTGGCAGTGACGACCCGACCGCCGGCGTCCTTCACCAGGCCCGCGGTCTCATCGAGGTCCTCGGGCGTCGCGCCGTCCGCCGGCGAGGCCTCGAACTTGCGGCAGATGTCGACGGCGATGATGTCGGCACCCTCCTGCGCGAGCCGCACCGCGTGACTTCTGCCCTGCCCGCGCGCCGCGCCGGTCACGAACGCGACCTTGCCGTCCATCCGGCCCGCCATAGTCACCTCTATCCATTTTTGGGCGATCGCCCAATTTCTGCCGCACGCCATGTGTAGCAGCACCGGGACGAGCGCGTCAAGGCGCGGACGAGCCTGGCGGCCGTGCAGATTCTGTGAAGATTGATCACACGGGTGTGAAAGCTTCGTTAAGAGCGAGGCGGAGCCCGCCGCGCACCTGCACCGTGGACGTATGACGCTGTTCGAGCTGGTTTCCTCGCCGCGGCACGAGGTGGATTCGCACCTCGACCGGGCGATCTGGCCGCTGAGCAGCTACGTCGACGGGAGGGGCCGGTTGTGCGTCGGCGGGGTCGCCGCCACCGAGCTGGCCGCCTCGTTCGGCACCCCCGCCTACGTCGTCGATGAGGACGATTTCCGGACGCGCATCCGCGATTATCGTGCGGCGCTTCCCGGCGCCGAAGTGATCTACGCCGGTCGGGCGCTGCTGAGCGCGGCCGTGGCGGGGTGGGCCGCCGACGAAGGCGCGGGCGTGGACGTCTGTTCCGG
The DNA here is from genome assembly GCF_900157385.1 of Mycobacterium terramassiliense. Lineage (GTDB taxonomy): Bacteria > Actinomycetota > Actinomycetes > Mycobacteriales > Mycobacteriaceae > Mycobacterium > Mycobacterium terramassiliense. The sequence goes on along the minus strand of NZ_LT717701.1, from coordinate 625,680 downwards.
CGGCGAACTGGCCACCGCCCTCACCGGCGAGGTGCCGCCGGCGAAGATCATCCTCAACGGCAACGCCAAGACCGCCGGCGAGCTGGACGATGCGGTGGCCGCCGGGGTGGGGCGGATCGTGATCGACACGCCCCACGAGATCGCGCTGCTGGCCGGCCGGGTGCGCCGCCGCCAGCGCGTGCTGATCCGGGTGATCCCCGACATCGACGCCGGCGCGGTGAGCGGCGGGGTGCTCGACCAGAAGTTCGGCTTCGCGTTGGCGGGCGGCCAGGCTTACGGCGCGGTCAAGCGCGTCTTGGATCAGCCGTGGCTCGACCTGGTCGGGCTGCACTGCCAGTTGGGCTCGCAGCTCGCCGACGTCGCGCTGTACGGCGAGGCGATCAGGCAGGTGATCGCCTCGATGGCCCAGGTCCGTGACCGCCACGGGATCGCGCTGGGCGAGCTCAACCTCGGCGGCGGCCACGCCGTCCCCTATCGGTCCGGGGATCCCCAGCTCGACCCGCGGGCATTGGGCGCGGTCATCGACGCCACACTCCAATCCGCTTGCAGGAAATACGGTTATCCGCAACCGCGCATCGTGATCCAGCCGGGCCGCGCGATCGCCGCCCGCGCCGGGATAACGCTGTACCGGGTGGTGGCCGTCAAGCGCCAGAGCGACGGACGCACCTTCGTCGCGGTGGACGGCGGGATGAGCGACAATCCGCGCGTGGCCGGCGCCGACGCGAAATACACGGTGGCGCTGGCCAATCGGCATTCGTGCGCCGACACCACGCTGGTTACGGTGGTGGGCCGTCATTGCGAGGCCGGTGACGAGATCGCCAGCGATGTCGAGCTGTCCGCCGACATCCATCCCGGCGACTTGCTGGCGGTGGCCTGCACCGGCGCCTACCACTACTCGATGGGATCCACCTGCAGCCAGGTGGGCCGCCCGCCGCTGGTCGCCGCCGCCGCGGGCAGGGCCCGTGAACTGGTCCGCCGCGAGACCATCGCCGACCTGCTCGCCCGAGACCGCGGCTGGTCGGGCCGGTCGGAGGCGACCGAATGACGATGGCCGCCATAGCTGTTCGCGAGACCACGGCGAGCTGGGCCGCGCGGGCGTTGTCCCGCGCGGCATCGGTGCGCGTCACGGCGGCCTACGCCGTCGCGCTGGCCGCGATCTCGGTCATGCTGAAGGCGCTCGGTCCGCACGCGCGCGACGTCGTCGTCAGCCGGATGAGCACCAACCTGCACAACCTCGCCCACGGGCGCCTCACCACGTTGGTCGGCAGCGCGTTCGTCGACGACGGTGGCGAGGTCTACCTCTGGCTGCCATGGCTGGTGTGCTTGTTAGCCTTGGGCGAATTGCTTTGGCGTGGCAAGGGATTGGTCGTCACCTTCGCGGTCGGCCATATCGGCGCCACGTTGCTGGTCGCGCTGGGGCTGGTCGTCGCGCTCGAGGCGGGCTGGCTGCCGTCCTCTATTGCGCGAGCGAGCGACGTGGGGGTCAGTTACGGCGCAGTGTGCGTGCTCGGGGCGCTGACGGCGTCCGTACCGTCGCGCTGGCGAGCGGCGTGGGCCGGGTGGTGGCTCGGGATCGCAGTGACGGTGGCGCTGGGAGCGGACTTCACCGCCGTCGGCCATGTCCTGGCCCTGCTGCTCGGCATCGGTTTGTCCTACCGGCTGCCCTCCGCGGCCGCGTGGACGCCGTCGCGCATCGTTTTGCTGTGCGGCGGCTGCGCTTTCGGGTATTTCGTGCTGTCGGGGTCGTCGGTGGAGGCGACCGCTACCGGCCTGGCGGCGGCCCTCATCGGGCTACTTGCCGGCCGCGCATCGCGGCCGCAGCCCTCGCCGGCGTAGCCGCCGGGCTAGGATCGCTTTCCGCACCGGGTGCTCAGCGCCGCTGTGCGCCAACCGATGCGGTATCGCCCTCCAAGTCGTCCAGGATGGCCTGCTGCGCCTTGGGTGGAAGGGTGTGCAACATCTCGCGCACACGAGCGCGGCGACGCTCGACGGCCTTGCGCACCGGCATGCCGGGAGTGGCAACCACCTGCGGCGGCACCCCCTCGACGTCATCCACGCCGCCCGCGTGTTGGCCGGCGTCGACCATCGCCTGCTCCTCGGCCATGGTCGCCTCGTCCTTCTCCTCGGACATGCCGATCGGTCCGATGCGGCGGCCGTTGAGGAACTGTCCCACCACCGGTTCGTCGCTGGTCAGCAGCATCTCGCGCGGACCGAACATCACCAGCTTGTGCCGGAACAGCATGCCGATGTTGTCGGGCACGGTGCGAGCCACGTTGATGTTGTGGGTCACGATCAGGATCGTGGCGTCGGTCTGCGCGTTGATGTCGATGAGCAGCTGGCACAGGTAGGCGGTGCGGACGGGGTCCAGTCCGGAGTCGGGCTCGTCACAGAGGATGATCTCCGGGTCGAGGACCAGCGAGCGGGCCAGTCCGGCGCGCTTTTTCATACCGCCGGAGATCTCGCCGGGGTACTTGTTTTCGTCGCCTTGCAGCCCCACCAGCTCGAGCTTCTCCATGACGATGTCGCGGATCTCGCGTTCGGTCTTGTTGGTGTGCTCCCGCAACGGGAATGCGGTGTTGTCGTACAAGTTCATCGAGCCGAACAGCGCGCCGTCCTGGAACATGACGCCGAACAGCCTGCGGATCTCGTACAGCTCCCTGGCCGTGCTCTGCATGATGTCGACACCGTCGACGACGATCGAGCCGCGCTCCGGGCGCAGCAGCCCGATCAGCGACTTCAAAAACACCGATTTGCCGGTTCCCGACGGGCCGATCAGCCCGCTCACCTCCCCAGCCGGGATGTCCAGCGTGACGTCTTCCCACACTCGGGCGGCCCCGAACGACTTGGTCAACCCCCGGACCGAAATTCCGATGCCCATGTGCGACCTCCAGTTGATCGTGCAATTCTGCGGTCGATGGTTTTTGAGACGGAATAACCGGTTGACCGCCGCGAAAAACCCGTGAGCTGGAGATTCCCTGATTGAAGTCCGACAGCGGACGCGAGGCCGCTCAGGCCTGGCGGGCCGCCTCCGCCGCGAGCTGCACCCGCGACGTCAGGCCGAGTTTGGCGTAGACGTGGGTGAGGTGGGACTGAACGGTGCGCGGTGAAACAAACAGCCTTGTGGCGATGTCGTTGTTGCCGAGCCCCTCGCTGACGAGTCTTACGACGTCGCGCTCGGCTGGCGTGAGCGACGCCCAGCCGCTGGCGGGCCGTTTGCGTTCGCCGCGCCCGCGCCGCGCGTAGGCGATCGCCTCCCCGGTGGACAGCGCGGCGCCCTCGGCCCAGGCGGAGTCAAAGTCCTTCTCCCCCAACGCTGCTCGCAGCGCCGCCACAGAGTCCTCGTAGCCGGCGTCGAAGACCTTGAAGCGCACGGTGCCCATGCGCTGACGGCTGGCGCGCGCCGCGCCGAAGAGGCGGGTGGCCCCGCGGTGGCTGCCGGTGTCGCCGGCCAGCACACCGAGGCACTCCAAAATGTCGGGGACCAAGAGGTATGCCTCGATCTCGGCGGCGATTGCGAGCGCGTCGTGGGCGTCGCGTTCGGCCAGCTCCGGCTCGCCTTGCGCGATCGCTACGCGGCTGCGTGTGGTCAGGGCCGACATCAACCAAAAGCCGGAAGCCGTCGCGATCGTGTCGTCGGCCCGACGGCGCGCAGCGATCAAATCCCCGGCCGCCAGCGCGGTTTCCGCACCCATGGCGCGGCGCCCCTCCAAATGAACACTCAGCTCAGGCGCGGCCTCGGTTGCGTCCCGCGCTGTCGCAGCATCGCCGACAGCCAAGGCCGCGACAGCCAACGTGACGTAGGCGACGCCCGCTTTGAGCCGACCCAGCTCGACAGCGGCTTCGACGGCGGCGTCGGCGGCGGCGCGGGCCGCATCCGCGTCGCCCTTATGCGCGAGTGCAACGCCCAGGTATGCGAGGCTGTCCCCCCTGAAGACATGGTCGTGGGCAGCCTCAGCCTCGGCAGCGACCTCGCGAAACTGCGCTACGGCTCCAGCCAGATCGCCCTGCCAAAGCTGCGTGATTCCGCGGCCGCAGCGGCACCGGCGCGAGGTCCACCGGTCACCGATCGCATCGGCAAGGTCGAGTCCTTCTTCGGCGGCCGCGCGCCCCGCGATCGGGTCACCCGCCACGATTGCCCCGGCCGCCTGCGAGGCCAGGATCTGGCTAAGACTCCACCGATCGCCCGACGCCCGGGCCGGGCCGATCGCTTCCGCGAAGTATCTCCGGGCCGCCTCTGGATTGGTGTAGGCGGCTACGTACCCGCAGGCGCTCAGCGACCGCGCCAGCAGCGAGGGGTCGTCGACCTCGAGCGCGAGCGCCAGAGCCTGCTGAGCCTGATCCAAAGTGTCGGGCTCGCCCATCCAGGTGGCGAGCAAGGCTCGGTCGGCGAGCGCGCTCGCCCGCACCGCGCCCGCCACCTCCGGACACGGCGCGTTGTCGCCGGTGAGGGCGGCGTTGAACCAGGCCAGCCCTTCCCGGAGGCGGCCACGTCCCTGCCACAGCGGCTGGAGTGACGACGCCAGCGCCAACGCCGGCTCGAGATCGAACTTTTCGCGACTCCACCCGAACGCGGCGCGCAGGTTGTCGATCTCGGTTTCGGCCTGCTCGAGATGCTGCTCGTAATCACTGCCCGCTGGCGCGTCGAGCAGAGCCGCCATCGCCGTGTAGTGATCGCGGTGGCGCGTCCGCACGGCATCGGCCTCGCCGGACTCCCCGAGCTTTTCCTGCGCGTACTGGCGCACCGTCTCCAAGAGCTGATAGCGCGTTCGGCTGCCGCTCTCGTCCGCCACCACCAGAGACTTGTCCACCAACAGGCTGAGTTGATCGAGCACTTGGTAGCGCTGGATCTCGCCGCCGGCGGCGACTGCCTGGGCGGAGTCGAGGTCGAAGCCACCCGAGAATGCCGCCAGCCGGCGGAATAGGACCCGCTCCGGCTCGGTGAGCAACGCGTGCGACCAATCCACCGACGCGCGCAGCGTCTGCTGGCGGCGCACCGCGGTGCGCGACCCGCCGGTCAGCAGCCTGAAGCGGTCGTGCAAGCTGCCGAGGATCTCGGGCAGCGACAACGCCCGTACACGTGCCGCCGCCAGCTCAATTGCCAGCGGCATCCCGTCGAGACGCTGACAGATCTCGGCAACAACGGCGGCACTGTCGTCGGTGAGGGCGAAACCGGTGTGGCCCAGACGCGCACGGTCGGCGAACAACTCGATGGCTTCGTCGGCCACCGATAACGACGGCACTCGCCACGTCGCCTCGCCACCCACGCCGAGCGGTTCACGACTGGTGGCCAGCAGGCTCAGCCCCGGTGTCGCACTCAAGAGAGCGACAACCATTTCCGCGCACGCGTCCAGCAGGTGCTCGCAATTGTCCAGCACCATCAGCAGCTGGCGATCGCGAACGAAGTGCAGCACTGTGTCCATCGTCGATCGGCCGGGCTGGTCGGGCAGCCCCAGCGCGCGGGCCACCGTCACCGGCACCAGCTCGGGGTCGGTGATCGGCGCCAGATCCACATACCAAACACCATCGCCGTACTCGGCCACCGACTGGCTCGCGACTTCCACGGCCAGGCGCGTCTTGCCTACCCCGCCCGCCCCGGTCAGGGTGACGAGCCGGTCCTCCGACGACAGCTTGCGGACCTCGGTCACCTGTAGGCGGCGGCCCACAAACCGGGTGAACTGCGACGGAAGATTGTGCGCGGCAATGCTTTTTGGCGTGCGCAAGGTCGGAAACTCGGTGCGCAGGTCGGGATGGCACAGCTGCACCACGCGTTCGGGGCGGGCCATACCGCGCAGCTCGTGGGTGCCCAGATCGATCAGCCACGCATCGGGCGGCAGCGTGTCGACCACGAGCGCCTCGGTCACACCCGACAACACCGTCTGCCCGCCACGGGCCAAATCACGCAGCCGCGCCGTGCGATTCATGGCCGGACCGATGTAGTTGCCCTCGCCACGCAACACCACCTCGCCGGTATGCACCCCAATCCGCAAACCGATCGGAGCCAACGGCGCCCGCTGCAAACCCAGCGCGCACGCCACCGCATCACTGGCCCGCGCGAAGGCCACCACAAAGCTGTCGCCCTCACCCTGCTCCACCGGGCGCATCCCACCATGGGCGGCCAGCAGCTGCGACAACACCTCATCCAGCCGCGCGAACGCCGCGGTCATCTGCTCGGGCTGGGACTCCCACAACCCGGTCGAGTTCTCCACATCAGCCAACAGCAGCGTTACTGTGCCCGTCGGCAAAAGCCCGCTCACACCAAGATCGCTCCACTCCACCAGCGGTGCATCCGCGCGTGGATCAATCTCGCTCATGCTAGCCAGCATGCGGCCCACAGGCGCAATAAAACATCAGCGAAAACGCGTACGTCTAGCCGCTGCGCACGCGGACTTCTTCCGGCTCAGGTCCGCTTGCGGTCCGTGTCCTTGCTGGGCTGCACCCGCTTCGGCTCGCCCGGCATCTTCGGGTAGTTCGGCGGATAGGGCATGTCGCCCAGTCCGCGCTTCTCGTCGGCGTCGGCCATCTCCAGCAACGGCGCGATCGACTGGGCCACGTCGTCGATGCCGGCCCACGGATCGGACCGGCGCCGCACCAGGTCGGGCACGGTCGCCATGGTGTAGTCGTCGGGATCGGCGCCGGCCAGCTCGTCCCACGTCAGCGGCGTCGACACCGTCGCGATCGGCGTGCGCCGCACCGAATACGGCGAGGCCATGGTGCGGTCCCGGGCGTTCTGGTTGAAGTCGATGAAGATCCGCTCGCCGCGCTCCTCCTTCCACCACGAGGTGGTCACGGCGTCGGGCGCACGGCGCTCCACCTCGCGGGCCAGCGCGATGCCCGCCCGGCGCACCTCGACGAAGTCCCAGTCGGTCGCGACGCGCAGGAACACGTGCACCCCACGCCCGCCCGAGGTCTTCGGGTAGCCGACCAGGCCGAGTTCGTCGAGCAGCGGCCGCAGCACATCGACGGCGACCGCGCGCGCCTGCTGAAAACCGGTGCCGGGCTGCGGATCCAGGTCGATGCGCAACTCGTCGGGATGGTCGACGTCCGGGCAGCGCACCTGCCACGGATGCAGCGTGATGGTGCCCATCTGCGCCGCCCACACGATCGCCGACGGGTGGGTCACCTTCAGCGCGTCGGCGGAGCGTCCCGACGGGAACGTCACCCGGCAGGTCTCCAGGTAGTCGGGATGGTGCTGCGGTACCCGCTTCTGGTAGATCTCCTCGCCGTCGATGCCGTCCGGGAAACGCTGCAGATGGGTGGGCCGGTCGCGCAGCGCGGTCAGCATCGGCCCGCCCGCCACGGCCCGGTAGTACTCGACGAGCCGCCGCTTGGTCCCTTCCGACCCCAGCGCGGGGAAATAAACCTTGTCGGGGTTGGTCAGCCGCACGGCGATGCCGTCGACGTCGATTTCCTCCGCTGCAACAGCCACCCGATGATTCCAGCACAATGACCTCATGCACTTGCCCGTCATGCCGCCGGTGTCGCCGATGCTGGCCAAGCCGGTGCGATCGATCCCCGCGGACGCGTCGTACGAACCCAAGTGGGACGGCTTCAGGTCGATCTGCTTTCGCGACGGCGACGAGGTCGAGCTGGGCAGCCGCAACGAGCGCCCGATGACGCGCTATTTCCCCGAGCTGGTCGCGGCGGTGCGAGCCGAACTACCGCAACGCTGCGTGATCGACGGCGAGATCGTCGTCGCGAGCGACCACGGCCTGGACTTCGAGGCGCTGCAGCAGCGGATCCATCCGGCCGATTCGCGGGTGCGGATGCTGGCCGAGAAGACGCCGGCCGCGTTCATCGCGTTCGACCTGCTCGCACTCGGCGATGACGACTACACCGGGCGCCCGTTCCACGAGCGGCGCGCCGCCCTCGTCGACGCCTTGGCGGGCTCCGGGCCGTCGATTCATCTCACGCCGGCGACCACCGACCCGGATACCGCGCAACGATGGTTTGAGGAGTTCGAGGGCGCCGGGCTCGACGGCGTCATCGCCAAGCCGTTGACCGTCACGTATCAGCCGGACAAGCGCGTCATGTTCAAGATCAAGCACGAGCGGACCGCCGACTGCGTCGTCGCCGGCTATCGGGTACACAAGTCGGGCGGCGAAGCGATCGGCTCGCTGCTGCTCGGGCTTTACACCGACGACGGGCAGCTCGCCTCGGTCGGCGTGATCGGCGCCTTGGCGATGGCCGAACGGCGACGGCTGTTCGCCGAATTGCAGGCGCTGGTAACCGGTTTCGAGGGGCACCCGTGGAACTGGGCCGCGCACGAGGCCGGCGAACGCACGCCGCGCAAGAACGAATTCTCGCGCTGGAACGCCGGCAAGGATCTCTCGTTCGTGCCGCTACGACCCGAGCGGGTGGTCGAGGTCCGCTACGACCACATGGAAGGCCCGCGGTTCCGGCACACCGCCCAGTTCAGCCGGTGGCGACCCGACCGTGACCCCCGCTCGTGCACCTACGCGCAGCTCGAGCAGCCGGTGACGTTCCGCCTCGGCGACATCGTGCCCGGCCTCGGGCCGGCCTAGATGGTGGCGACCCGCCGCGCCCGGCTGCGCCGCGCTTGCGATCGCCACGCGTCCGATCAGGCGTGAGGGCAGAAGATCCCGAGGATCTGCTGGCAGTTGTCTCTGTTGATCAGGCCCGGCCCCGCCGGCGGGGGTGGCGGGGGCGGACTGTCGCCCTCGAAAATCATGTTGGCAACGTTGCCCTGCCCCGGATACACGTACCAGTAGGTGTGGCAGACATTCGCGTCCCAACGTACGGGGTCGACCCGAAGGTTGCCCGTCTGCACGGGGGGATCCCCGGGGCACCAGTGGCAGGGCCCCTGCGGGTGATCGTTCGGGCAGCCGGGCCAGGCGTTCAGCGGCACGGGGCCGGGGTGCGCGTGGGCGGTTGCTGCGGTCGGGCCAAGGCCGGCCACGCCGATACCGCCGGCCACCAACGCCGTCGTCGCGGCCCGCGCGATTCGTCGTGTCATGGAACGAACGTTGCTCATCGTTGTCCTTTCCGATGGTGGGGGCCCTGGTGGGCCGGGTTGCTGTGCAATTCGACATCGCCCGCGTTGCTACCGGTCCCAACTTCAGTTCGCCGAGCCGAAAGCTACCGCCGATCACTTGCGAATTTCTTGCGAATTAAGCTGTCGTGATGCTGAATATCGCCGCGCTGTTCGTGGCCGGCAGTGCCGCGCTGGACGACAACGGCGCGATCTATGCCACCGGCATACCCACGACGTGGTATCGGGTCGACCAAATCCCCTTGCTGGCAATTGTTCCGATCGTCCTCGTGGTGCACGCGCGGTCCGGTGGTGACTACGACGCGGAACTGCACGTCGTGTGCAAAGATCCCGCGTGGGAGCCATGCGGCAGCCTCGAGGCGTCGTGGCACTGGCCGGACGATGGCGACCGACCGTCCAAGTACCGGTGCTTCACCGAAAACCTGAGCTTCCCGGTCGAGGCCGAAGGCGAGTACACCATCGGCGCCTATTACGATCCGCACGGAAAAATCGAGATGGCCACGCCCGTACCGGTTTCGATCGCGTTGGCCGCGGCCGGCCGAGCCGGCGAGGTCCCCGAGGCCGCCGAAGCGGACGGTTAGTCGGCGTTTATCCGGGCCTTTCAGCGGGCACGCGGAAAACCATGTCCGTAACAGCGTTCAAGGATCTGCCGCTGGCCGACCGCGACCGCCCGTGGGACGGCGCCGCCGCCGAAAAGCGGGTGCGCAAGTGGGCCGGTGCCCGGGACAAACCGAACCAGAAATACCGGGACGCCCACATCTGGTACGACAGCGGCAAAAAGGACAACTTCACGGCATACAAGCTGCTGTTCGCCGACGTGATCGGCGGCGAACTCAAAGCGGTGCCGCGGGGGGTGATGATTGCGGGCGCGATCATGGACGGCGCTCGCGGCGGTATCGATTTGCCCAGGGCAGACGTCGCCCGCGTCAAAAGCCACCTGGCGAAGTACTACAAGAAGATGGGCGAAAGCGCGCCGTGGGAGCGCGGCTGATCAGACCGCGACCATCAGCTCCGATAGGCCGCGCAGCGTGACGTTGGCCTTGTAGTGCGGTTCACCGGCCAGCCGCGCACGGGGGAAGCGTGCCGTGACCGCCGACAGGGCCGCGCCGGCCTCCAGCCGCGCCAGCGGTGCGCCCAGGCAATAGTGAATTCCGCGGCCAAATCCCAAGTGCCGCAGGGTCCCCCGGTCCGGGTCGAAGCTGTCGGGCCGGTCGAACTCGGCGGGATCACGCTGGGCCGCGGCGAGCAGGACCATCATGATGTCGCCCGCGGGCATGTCGACGTCACCGATCGTCATGTCCGCCGCCGCGACCCGCCCGGCCAGTTGCACGGGTGGGTCGTAGCGCAGCGTCTCCTCCACGATCGCCGGAGCCCGGGCCGGGTCGGCGCCCAGGGCCATCCAGTGCTCGGGGTGGCGCAGCATGGCAAAGATCGCATTGCCGATCAGGTTCACCGTGGTCTCATGTCCGGCGATCAAAAGCAGATTGCAGGTGGAGACGATCTCCTCCTCGGTCAGCTGATCGCCGGACTCCTCCACCGCGACCAGGCCCGATAACAGGTCGTCGCCCGGCTCTGACCGCCGCCGCTCGATCAAGTCGTGGAGATAGCCGCGCAGCCCCCGCACCGCCTGCATTCGCTCATTCACAACGTCCGGCGGGACACCGGTGATCGTCGAGAACGGGTCCAGCGCCTGCGCCAGCACCGCCGACGCCTGGCTGAATTGCGGCTCGTCGTCGAGCGGCACGCCGAGCAGCCGGCAGATCACCGCCACGGGCAGCGGATAGGCGAAATCCTCGACGACGTCGAACTCGCCCTTCTCGGCGATCCGATCAAGCAGTCCGTCCACCAGCGCAACGATTTCGGGTTGCAGCGCGTTCACCACTTTCGGCGAAAACGCCTTGGCGACCAGCTTGCGTAGCCGGGTGTGATCGGGTGGATCGAGGAACAAAAACCCCGGCGGGAACGGCCGGGGCTGCAACAATCCCGCCTCGAGCTGGCGCTTCGCGACCGTGGACTTCATGTTGCTGCTGCTCGACGACGGATGCCGCAACACCTCGTCGCAGTCTCGGTACGCCGAGAAAACCGTGAGGTTGGTCTGCGGCAGTCGCAGCGGACCGCGGTCACGAAACTGTGCCAGCAGCGGATACGGGTCGGCGCGGTTGGCCGGGTCGATCAGCTGCAGCAACAGCCCCTGCGATTCGGCTTGGGCGGTCGTCATGCTCACATTCTGCCCGCACCGGCGGTCGGCTCAGCGCCGCAGAAACTCCACGATGTGGTTGGCCAGTTCCTCGCCGGCATCCTCCTGCAGAAAGTGCCCGGCGCCGCGGATCGTCGGGTGGTCGACACCCTGGGCGCCGCGCATCTCGCGCCGAAAAATCGCGGCCATTGGCCCGGTGATGGGGTCGCTGTCGCTGAACGCCACCAGCATGGGCGTCGGGCTCACGGACAGCTTGGCCCACGCCGCCTTGTTGGCCGCCGCGGCGGGGTCGTCCGGTGTGGTGGGCACCAGCCCGGGCATCGCCCGTGGCCCCGCGCAGTACTCGTCATCGGGAAACGGCGCGTTATACGCCGCGCACACCCCGTGGCTCAGCTGCTGGATACATCCGCCCTGCACGAACCACCCGATGTTGAGGTCCGGCATGATGTCGATGGCCTTACGGAAATGCCACCAGTCCTCGGCCATCGGCTGCTCGCCGTTCGGCAGACCGGTGTTGGCGACGACCAGCCGGGCGAACCGCTCCGGATGCTCGGCCGCCAACCGCAATCCGATCAGCCCGCCCCAGTCCTGGCCCACCAGGGTCACGTCGCGAAGGCCCAGGACGTCGAAGGCGACGGCGCGCATCCACTCGACGTGGCGCGCATAGCTGTGGTCTTCGCGGCGGGTCGGCTTGTCCGAGCGACCGAAGCCGACGAGGTCGGGGCAGATGACGCGGTGCCCGGCGGACACCAGTATCGGAATCATCTTGCGGTACAGGTACGACCAGGACGGCTCGCCGTGCAGCATCAGAACCGGGTCGGCATCCCGCGGCCCGTCCTCCACCCAGGCGACCCGCAGCGCACCGCCCTCGCCGTCCGGTATCTCGCAATACCTTGGCGCATAAGGGAAGTCGGGCACGTCGTCGAATCGGTCGTCGGGGGTGCGGAGCGTCTGCATATTTCAAGTCCCTTCGTCCAATCCCGCCAGCGCCGGATCGGCCAGCAACCGATCGAGGAAAGGGCGCTGACCCTTGAGCAGCTTCGCGCGTGCCCGCGCCACCGTAAACCAGCCAACCCGGTCGACCTCGGGAAACTCCCGCATCCGGCCCGAGCCCCTGGGCCACTCCATGTCGAAGGTGTTGCTGCGCGCGTCGGTGACGTCGAGATCGGCCGCGACGGCGAACGCGGTGATCACCTTGCCGCTCGGTTGTTTCAGCGCGCCGAGGTCGACGCGCGGCCCGGCCGGCACCGGCATCCCGAGTTCCTCATGGAACTCGCGCTGCGCGACGGCCCAGGGATCCTCGCCGTCGGCATACTCGCCCTTGGGAATCGACCAGGCGCCATCGTCTTTGCGTGCCCAGAACGGGCCACCCGGGTGTGCGATCAGGACCTCGACGACGCCGTCGACGATCCGGTACACCAGCACGCCCGCGCTGAGCGTCGGCATCGACCGTCAGACCCCGACGGCGCGTTCCAGATCCTTGAGCGACGACTCCAAGTGCGCGAGCAGGCGCTGCAGGTGCGGAACGCTGCGACGGCACCCGACCAGACCGAAATCGAGATTGCCGGCGTTGCTGACCAGGGTGATGTTCAGCGCCTGTCCGTCCAGGATGGCCGACAGCGGGTAGTTGCCGTCGAGCCGCGCACCCCCGCAGTACAGCTGCTCCTGGGGACCCGGCACGTTCGATATGACGAGGTTGAACGGCGGCGACGTGGAGTTCACCCAACCCGGGACCGCGGCCAGGGCCAGCGAGCCCATGTTCATCGCCGACAGCGCCAGCGCCTGGATCCGGGGCAATTCGGAAAACACCTTCTTGTTGCTGCGCATCGACTCGCTGACGGCCTGGAGCCGCTCCGCGGGGTCGTCGGCGTCGGTGGCCAGGTTGCACAGGATCGCGCCGACGAGGTTGCCGCCGGCGTCGGCCTCGTCCTCGCGACGCAGACTCACCGGGACCATCGCGACCAGGGGCGTGTCCGGCAGCGCGTTCTGCTCGAGCAGGTAGTAGCGCAGCGCACCCGAGCACATGGCCAGGACGACGTCGTTGAGAGTCACCCCCGCGGCCCGCTTGACGCTCTTGATGCGGTCCACCGACCAGGACTGGGCGGCACAGCGGCGGGCGCCCCCGATCTTGACGTTCAGCATGGTGCGCGGGGCGCCGAACGGCAACGTCACCTGCTGTTCAAACAGGGCGGCGCGGGCCAGCGACACCGTCGAAGGACCAAGCGCCGCAACCGATCCCGCCGTCCGGAGCAGTGAGCCCACCCGGGAGGTGGGGCTGGACTTGCGCTTGGGTTTCGCCAGGCTCCACGGCGCGCGAATCTCGGGGTCATCGGGATCGTTCGACAGTGCGCGCTGCATCAGCTTCTGCGCCGAGACGCCGTCGATCAGCGCGTGATGCATCTTGCAGTACATGGCGAACCGGCCGTCCTTCAGCCCCTCCACTACATAGAGCTCCCACAGCGGGCGGTGGCGATCGAGGAGGCTGGTGTGCAGCCGGGAGGTCAGCTCCAGCAGTTCGCGCACCCGGCCCGGTGAGGCCAGCGCCGAGCGCCGAACGTGGTAGTCGACGTCGACCTCGTCGTCATAGGCCCACGCCATTGGGGTTATCCCGCCCATGATCGTCGCGGGGTGCTTGCGAAATGTGGGCTGGAATTCGTCGCTGGAGATCAGCGCGTCCGTGAACTCCCGGACGAAGTCGGGACCGGCGCCCGGGGGTGGCTCGTATAACTGCAAGCCGCCGACGTGCATAGGGTGTTCACGGGATTCCCCCAGCAGGAAGACCGCGTCGGTGGGCATCATCAGTTCCATCCACCAATTAGACCCCGAACGGCTCGCGACGCGAAGCGCTCTCAGAACATCGCCGCCGACCCGACCTCGGGATGGCCGCGCATGAACTCGACGAGCCGATCGACGTAGCTGCGGAACGGCGGCGCCTCGATGCCGCTGCCGGCGAGGTCGGCGCGGCAATGGTCGGTCAAATAGGTGGTGGGGTGGGCGAAGTAGTCGACCGCCTCGGGCGGGATCCGCATCAGGCGGTAGAGCCCCGGCACGTGCGCCAGGGACGCCCTGGCCAGCTTGCGCGGCAACGGCACCTTGATGAGTTGCCGGCCCGTCGCCTCGGCGAGCGCCTCCGCGATCTCCTCGACGGTGAGCGGGCGCGGATCCGCCAATTGATAGGTTCGGCCCTCGGAGGCGGGAAGGCCGCTCAAGTACCCGACCGCATCGACGACGAAGTCGCGCGGCACCACGTTCACCCGCGTCGCCGTCGGGTCGCCGGCCAGCGGTAGGAGCGCGCGGCGTGGCTGCCGCAACAGCCACTGCATGACGAAGTAGGGTCCGTCGAACTTCTGCGTCTCACCGGTGCGGCTGTCACCGACGACGATTGCGGGGCGATAGACCGTGGCCGGCATGCCGGCGGCCATGTGCCGGCGGACCTCCGCCTCGGCGAGGTTCTTGGTCTCCTCGTAGTAGTTGTTGAACGGAGCGCCGACTTCGAGGTCTTCCTCGCCGAACGGGCCGGCGTAGCGGCCGCTGACGTAGCACGTGCTGAAGTAGTGCAGTCGCGTCAACATGGGGCAGCGTTCGAGCGTATCCAGGACGTTCCGCGTGCCGTCGACGTTGACCCGGACCGCCACGTCGCGGCGCACGGCCAGGTCGTAGGCGGCGGCCAGGTGCCACGCCTCGGTGACCCCGGTGAGCGCATCCGCCGCGAGGCCCAGACCAGGCTGCGTGATGTCACCCTCGACCACCGCGATCCGGCCCTCCAGGAACGGATCGGCACCGCTCAGTTCAGCCACGCGCCGCTCCGCGAGCGGCGCGAACTTGGGCTGCACCAAGCAGATTGCTGAGCTGTCAACGCGTTTGAGGATTCCCGGCAGCAGTGCGCTGCCGAGAAAGCCGGGAAATCCGGTCATCAATACAGTCATGGGCGCACCTCTAACTCACTCGAGGGCTGACGGTATCGATGACCGCGGTGGTTCGAACGAGTCTTTTGACCCACCATGGCCGCCATTGGTCCCCGGCTGCGGGGAATTGTGGCTCTGCCGCGGCGCCCCATGGGCGCGCGAGCATGACCGCATTGGACTGCAGCGCAGGAGTGAACATGGCCGGCGACGAAGTGGCCCCGCACGAGGTGGCCAAGTGGGACCCCACCTTCACCGAGCTTCTGATCAATGCGGTGACGCCCGTGATCAACCGATGGTTCCGGCCGGAGGTGCGGGGCTTGGAAACCTTCCCCTCGGCCGGCGGCGCCTTGTTGGTGTCCAACCATTCCGGTGGCGTGCTGACACCCGACTGGAACGTCTTGGCCCCAGCGCTCTACGGCAGATTCGGCTACGACCGCCCGCTGTACACCCTCGCCCACTATGGCGTGTTCTTCACGCCGTTTCGCGCGGCCTTGGGCCGCCTCGGCGTCATTCATGCCAGCCGGAAAAACGCCGGCGAGGTGTTGCGCTCGGGCGGAGTCGTGCTGGCATTTCCGGGCGGCGACTATGACGCGTTCCGACCGACGCTGAGCCAGAACGTCATCGACTTCGGCGGCCGTACCGGATATGTGCGGACCGCAATCGAAGCGGGCGTGCCGATCGTGCCCGCCGTGTCAATCGGTGGTCAGGAGACGCAGCTATTCCTCACCCGGGGCAATTGGCTCGCGAAGCGGCTGCGATTCAAGCGCTTTCGGATTGAGATCCTCCCGGTGACTATCGGTTTCCCCTTCGGTATGACAGTCTTCTTCCCCGCCAACATGCCGTTGCCGGCCAAGATCGTCTATCGGGTGCTGGAGCCGATCGATGTCGCCGCGAGGTTCGGTGAGGATCCCGACGTCGATGAGGTCGACGCCTACGTGCGCTCGGTCATGCAGGCCGCCCTCGACGCGCTGGGCCGCGAGCGCCGTCTCCCGATCCTTGGCTAAGCGAGCGGCCACTCCGGCGTGGCGATCTGACCGTTACCGGAGCGGCTCGATCCCCGCGTTGGAAATGGTGAATCCGCGGCCGGACGTGACCTTGCAGGTGATGCCACTTTCTTCCGACCGGCAGCTGAAGGGACCCATCCAAGCGGTTTGGCCGTAGGGCAGGGTGGGCGTGCCCTCCCCCGCGTTGCCGAGGCAGGACTCCCCCGCGCAGCTCTTGAAGGTTCCGTCGGTGGACAGCCGCGCGGACTGCGGCGGCGAGGTGGACTGGCAATAGGTTTCGTCGGGAACGCCGTTGCGCTGGTAATCCATCTCGCAGCCGATGTTGCCGGACGGGGACAAGAACGAACACCACGTCTGTATGCAGACCGGATTGTCCGCGGCGGCCCGCTGCGTTCCCATGCAGCAGCCAACTGCGACGATCACTGGCGCGGCCCACGTTGCCGCAGCGACTATCCGATGCATGGTGCCTCCCCGAACCATTGACTAACCGGGAAGTTAGCACCGCCGTTGATCAACGTGGGCAGTTTCGGTGGACGAGCGAAGACGGCGCTACAGCAGGTCCGTGATGGTCTTCAGGCCCGCGTCGTACAGCACGCCGGGCAGCATGCCGCCGTCGCATTCGATGGTGGTGCCGTTGACGAAGTCCGCGTCTCCGCTCGCCAGGAACACACAGACCCGGCCCACCTCCGCCGGCTCGCCCGCCCGGCGCAGCGGGACGGCGGCGAAGTACTTCTCGCCGGTCGGGTCGTCCTTCGGCAGGACGAACGACCGGAAATTCTCGGTCATGGTCGGGCCCAGCGCGACGCAGTTGACCCGGACGTTGGGCCCCCATTCCTCGGCCAGCGACCGGGTCAGCTGGTTGAGCCCGCTCTTGGCCGCGCCATAGGAGACCAGCGTGGGCGACCCGGCGGGGTGCCCGGCGCCGCTGGAGATGTTGATGATGCAGCCCACGCCGTCCTGGGTGCTCATCTGCCGGTACGCGCGGATCGCGAACCACAGCGGGCTGATGAGGTTCATCTGGATCGCGTACGCGTGAAACAGCGCCGTGCGCTCATAGTCGTCGTCGCTCGGCGGCGCGCCCTGGATGCGTTGCACGAGTTCGGGAATGCTTTCGGCGTGCGGCGCCGGCACCGTGCCGCCGGCGTTGTTCACCAGGATGTCGATGCGCCCGTGCGCGGCCACGACATCGGCGACGAATGAGTCGATCGAGCGGTAATCGCCTTGGTCGCAAACCTTTTGGTGGGCTCGGGCCGCCCAGTCGGGTTCCGCGTCGACACCCGGGATGGCCGCCAGCGGCGAGCGCGAGCAGCCGATGACCGTGGCGCCCGCGCGTAGCAATTCGTGGGCGATGCCGACGCCCACACCGCGGCTGGTTCCGGTGACGATCGCGATTTTGCCGTCGAGGGCGCCCATCGTCAGGCCTTCCTGTGCGTCATTGACAGTGACTGTCAGCGGGTCATACTGTGCCATTTCAGCCGTCGGCGTGTAAAGGCGGGGCACCTGGGAGGCCACATGAACATCCGCGTCATCCAATGGGCGACAGGAGGTGTCGGCAAGGCCGCCATCGCGTGCGTGCTCAATCATCCGCAGCTGGACCTGGTCGGCTGCTGGGTGCACAGTGCGAGCAAGGACGGCGTGGACGTCGGCGACATCATCGGCACGGCGCCGCTCGGCGTCGCCGCCACCACCAACGTCGACGAGCTGCTGGCCCTGGAGGCGGACTGCGTCGTCTATAGCCCCTTGGTCCCCAACGACGACGAGGTCATCGCGATCTTGCGGTCCGGCAAGAACGTGGTCACCCCGGTCGGCTGGGTGTACCCGGACCCGGGCAATCCCCGCCACCAGGCGGTTGCCGACGCGGCGCTCGAGGGCGGGGTCACCCTGCACGGTTCGGGGATCCACCCCGGGGGCATCACCGAACGGTTCCCGCTCATGGTGTCGTCGCTGTCGTCGGCGGTCACGCACGTGCGCGCCGAGGAGTTCTCCGACATCCGCACCTACAACGCCCCGGACGTCGTGCGCCACATCATGGGATTCGGCGGCACGCCCGAGGAAGCGATGCAAGGCCCCATGGCCAGCCTGCTCGAGGCGGGCTTCAAGCAATCGGTCCGAATGATCGCCGACCACATGGGATTTCGCATCGAACCGAACATACGGACCATCCAAGACGTCGCGGTGGCGACCGCCGACATCGACTACGCCCCTTTCCCGATCACCACGGGAACGGTGGCCGCGCGCCGCTTCCGCTGGCAGGCCCTGGTGGATGGCGAACCGGTCATCACCGCCGCGGTGAACTGGTTGATGGGCGAACAAGACCTGGAGCCGGCCTGGAATTTCGGCGGGCGGGGCGAACGCTTCGAGGTCGAGATCACCGGCGACCCGACCGTGAGCCTCACCTTCAAAGGTCTGCAACCCGAGACGATCGCCGAAGGGCTGGTGAAGAATCCGGGCGTGGTCGCCACGGCCAACCACTGCGTGAACGCCATCCCCGACGTGTGCGCCGCCGCGCCCGGCATCAAGACCTACCTCCAGCTGCCGTTGTTCGCGGGCCGCCCGGCCCCCGATCTTGCGGCGGCGACCCCATGACCGTCGTGGGCGACGTGTCGTTCTGCCACCTCGTCATCGGCGTCACCGACATGGACCGCGCGCTGGCGTTCTACCGCGACGCGCTCGGCATGGACATCGTCTTCGAAACGCTGATCTCCGGCGAGCCCTTCGACGCGGTGTTGCACGCGAAAAGAAATCAGGAGGGCCGGGTGGTCGGCGGCCTGCTGGGCGGGCTGATGGTCGAGTTGCTCTCGCTGGGCGCCAAGCCCACCGCCGACCCACCGGCACGCCGGGCCGGCACCGGGATCCACAACGTCTCGCTGTCCGTCCGCGACCTCGATGACACCCACCGCCGGCTGCACGCGGCGGGCTACACGCCCGACCAGGATCCCTTCGAAATAGGCGGTGTGCGAATGTTTTTCGTCAAGGACCCCGACGGGACGCCGGTCGAGTTCATCGAGCTGCCCAACGGGGTGCGCAGCACCTACGAGATGCACCGGGGCGTGCCGTTGCACATCGGGCCCGCGCGATGACGTATACGCACCCGGCCTCGATGCGCGGGCACGTCGCCATCGTCACCGGCGCCGCGCAGGGCGTCGGCAAGGGCATAGCGGCGGCGCTGCTCGAGCGCGGTGCGTCGGTGCTGCTGGTCGACATTCAGTCCGACGCCCTGAGCGCCACCACCGACGAACTGAGTGCCGCGGGCCCGGTGGAGAAGTTGGTCGCCGACCTGCGCGACCCCGGCAACGCCCCGCGGATCGTGGCCGCCGCCGTCGACGCCTTCGGCACCGTGCACGGGCTGGTCAACAACGCCATCGCCACCAATGAGCCCAAGCCGTTCGTCGATGTCACCACCGAAGACCTGGCACTCGGTTACGACGTTGGCCCCCGCGCGACATTCCTGCTCATGCAGGCCGCCCACCCGGTGATGGTCGCGGCCGGTGGTGGGTCGGTCGTCAACCTCGGCTCGGGTACGGGCACCGGCGGTGAACCGAGGTGGGGCGGTTACGCCGCCGCCAAGGAGGCCATCCGCGGGTTGTCGAAGGTCGCCGCGCTGGAGTGGGGCCGCGACAACATCCGCGTCAACGTCATCTGCCCGTTCGCCGAGTCCGACGGTGTCAAGCTGTGGAAGCAGTTCGCGCCCAACGATTACGCCAAGGCGGTTCGACGCGTGCCGATGAAGCGGATCGGCGACGTCCGCACCGACGTCGGAGCGCTGGTGGCGTTCCTGCTGGGCACCGATGCGACGTTCATCACGGGACAGACCATTCACGTCGACGGTGGCATCGGCTGTTTCCGATGACCGAGGGGTCCCTGCGGGATCGACAGCGCGCTCAGATCCGCGCCGAGATCCGGCGCGCGGCGTTCCGGCTGTTCATCGAGCGCGGCTACGACGCGGTGACCACCGAGGAAATCGCCTCGGCCGCAGGCGTTTCCCCGCGCACTTTTTTCCGCCACGTGCCGACGAAGGAGGACTTGCTGCTGGCTCCCGTGCGGCACGGCGGCGCCGCGATCGTCAACCTGCTCGAACAGCGGCCACCCCGGGAGTCGCCCGATGTCGCGCTGATCAACGCCATCGTCGCGCGGATCCGCTCGTTCGACCAAGCCGACGTCGAGGAGTGGCGAGAAGCCCTGCTGGTCGCCCCCGGCTTGCTCGACAAGGCCACGATCCACACGCCCGCCGACAAAGAACGCGCCGCCAAGCTGGTGGGCGAACGGATGGGCGCCAACCCCGGGGACGACCTCCGGCCCGGCCTGCTGGTCCAACTTGCCTTCGCGGCAGCCGATTTCGCCTTCCAGCAATGGGTGCGGCAATCCGGGGCGCCGCGAACGCTGGATCTCTACGTCACCGAGGCCCTCGAAGCGGTCAAGGGCAACCACTGGAAAAGGAAGTCGATCTCGTGAAGGACAGGTACAAAGTCGCGGTATGGGCCACCGGCGGCGTCGGGAAGTACGCGATCCGAACCGTCACCGACCGTCCCAACCTCGATCTCGTCGGGGTGTGGGTGCACTCGGACAGCAAGAACGGCAAGGACGCCGGCGAACTCGCCGGCATAGCTCCCGTCGGCGTTCTCGCCACCCAAGACGAGTCGACGATCCTCGGCGGCGATGCGGACTGCGTCGTCTACGCGGCGCCTGCCCCACCCCGGATGAAGGAGGCGATCGGCGACCTGTGCCGAATTCTTGCCGCCGGCAAGAACGTGGTGACGACCGCGATACCGGGGCTGGTGTACCCGCGCGGCTCGCTGCCCGAGAAGGTGATCGATGCGATCCGCGGCGCGGCCGACACCGGCGGCAGCTCGTTGTTCTCCAGCGGCATCGAGCCCGGGTTCGGCGCCGACCTGTTCCCGATCGCGCTGATGTCGATGTCGCACAAGGTTTATTCGGTGCGGGGCATCGAAATCACGAACTACTCCGAGTACCCGGCGGAATACGACATGCGCGAGCTGTTCGGATTCGGCCAGCCGCTGGACTACCAAGGCGGCCTGATGAGGCCGGGCGTCCTCCGCTGGGGCTGGGGCGCCGCGGTCACGATGGTGGCCGACGCGCTGGGGGCGCGACTCGACGACATTCGCGAAACGTGCGAGTTTCAGGCCACGCCGCGTGACATTCCCACCGCGTTCGGGCTTGTCGAAGCGGGGACAGTCGGCGCCACCCGGGCGCGCTGCATCGGGGTCGTCGACGGCGTCGACGTCATCACCATCGAGCACGTCGACCGCATCGCCGACGACCTCGCCCCCGACTGGCCCAAGGGACGCACCGGCGGAACCGATGGCATCTGGCGCGTCGTCATCGACGGTGAGCCGAGCTTCGATGCCGAATTCGAAGTCGGGCATCGGCCCGGCGACAGCCACAACGATCACGGCCTGCTGGCAACCGGCATGCGCGCGGTCAACGCCATCCCCAGGGTCTGCGAGGCCGAGCCGGGAATCGTTGACGCACTGCATCTCCCGCTGACCTCACCGGTCGGGGCGCTGCACCCGCGTCGCGACGGGATCTCGGCCTTCTGAGGGCCTCAGAAACCGTCGTTTCCCCCGCCGGAGTCGAACCCGCCGCCGAAGTCCGACCCGCCCGAGTCGAACCCGCCGCCGAAGTCCGATCCGCCGAAGTCGTAGCCGCCGCCCGAGTCGTAGCCGCCGAAACCGGTGTCGCCGCCGCCTGAAGACTGGTAGCCCCCGTCGAAGCCGGCGTCGCCCTGCTGGCTGTCGTAGCCGCCGCTCGGGGCGTAGTCAAAGCTCTGATTCGCCGTCGCCGAATCCCATCCGGCGTCGAAGCCGCGGTCGTAACTGCCGCCCCAATGGTCGTCGAGCATGGCGTCGATCAACAGGACATCGGCGAGGGCCCAACCCCAGCCCGGCCCCCAGAACGCGTACGGGTAGTAACCGGGGTAGAAAAACATCCCGTTGTACATGCCACCGGGGTAGTAGTTCGCATAGCCGGGCTGCGGGGTGGTGCTGTAGTTGTTGTTGTTGATCGTCACGTACTGCCCGGTGTCCGGGTCCTTCGCCCGCACCGTGGCCTGCTTGCGGTCCTGCTCCGGCACCGACGTCACGGCGGAAACGTTGGGCCCCGGGTTCAGCTTGCGGTTCGCTTTGTTCACGGTGGCCTGCACGGCCCGCAGGTGAGCCCGCGCAGCGGTGTAATCGCCCGCCTGGTAGGCCTTTCGGGCGTCGCCCAGACCCGCGTTCGCCTTCAGCGACTCCGCGCTGACGTCGATGTCGGCGTTGGCGATCACCGCGTTGTCGAGATCGGCGACCTCGGATTCGGCGGCGATCAGCTGTCCCTTGATCCACTCGCGCGCCTCGTTGTCCTTGCGGCGCTTGCGGCTTCGGCTCACGGCGAACCAGATCAGGCCGACTACCGCCAGGGCGACGCCGATGACGATCAGCGCCGTCCACAGCGGAGCCAAGCCGGTGTGCCTGGCGCTGCCGACGGGCGAAGTCGTCACCGTGCTACCGGACGCGGCGGTCACACCGGAGAGCTTGCTGACGAAGTCACTGGTCGCGCCGTAGGGGTCGTTGCGGTGCTCCCTGGCCGACTGTCCCAGGAACGGGTCCACGCTGTCCGCGATCACCCTCGGCACGTTGTAGGCGCGCACG
Organism: Mycobacterium terramassiliense; assembly: GCF_900157385.1. Lineage (GTDB taxonomy): Bacteria > Actinomycetota > Actinomycetes > Mycobacteriales > Mycobacteriaceae > Mycobacterium > Mycobacterium terramassiliense. The sequence continues at coordinate 602,917 of NZ_LT717701.1, read as the reverse complement.
TGATAGCCCTTGGCGTCGATGACCAGGATGACGCCGCTGAACCCCGGATCGCGGCCCACGATGATGTTGTGGATGGCGTCCGGCGTCGTCACACCGGTCTGGTCGGGCGCCACCGCGGCCACCCACACCGGCGGGGCGGGGCTCCACGCCCACCTGCTGGTGAGGATCTGCTGGTTCAGCTTGTCGGCGTTTTCCAGCGGCGGCCGGCCCGCGGCGTCCGCCACCACGTGGGTCTGCGCGTTGAACCGGCCCACCACCTGGTCGGTGTAGCCGTCGGCCCAAGCAGACGGCGCGAGCAGCATCGCCAGCGCCGCGAGGAACGGGACCGCGAGGATCCCGCCGAATCGTCGTGTCACGTTTGTCCTGCCTCCATTGTCGGCCGTCGCTCGTGCTGATCGAACCACACGGCGACACCTCGCCGCGCCCGCTGTGCGCGGGGGCGATCAGACGAGCGCGGGCAGGACCTTGTCGGTGAGCAGCTGAACCGACTTCCACGCCTCGTCGACCGGCATCCCACCGACCAGCGGATGCAGGACGAGCGGCCCGTACTGCCGGGACTCTCGCACTTCGGCGACGAGCTGGTCGGGAGTCAGGAACCGGTACCGTCCCGAGGCTTTGACCTCGTCCAGGGTCCGCACGCCGGGCAGGTGCATGAGCGAACGCTCCTCGGCCGACCATCCGCCGTAAGTGACTGCCTCCCAGAGGATGTGCTCACCGAGTTCCGCCCAGGCCCGGTCCGGATCCTCGTGCAGGTAGATCATCCCGCGATTGACCGGGCCGGGCATGAGGATGAGGGGTTTGATGCCGGCCCCCGAACACAGCTCGCGGTAGTAGGCGGCGATCTCGGGCAGGTGGTCGGCCAGGCTGAGCGGCAGCCGAAAACGCGCCGCCCGCCGCGCGGTGGCGCGCGAACCGCCACCGACGTACAGCGGCGGATGCGGCCGCGTCCAGGTACCGGTGCATACTCCCGCGTCGGCGTCGGCACCGGACCAGACGGACAGCATCCGCTCGACCAGGGCGTCCATCAGTGCGCCGCGGCGGGCGAAATCGACCCCGAGCGAGTCATATTCGACCGTGCGGTAGCCCAGGCCCACGGTGGTGTGCAGCCGGCCGCGGCTCATGTTGTCGACGAGCGCGATGTCCTCCGCCAGCCGGACGGGATTCCACAGCGGCCCCAGCGCGCAGTCGACGCTGGCGATCAGCGTCGAGGTGCGCGCCAGGAACATCGACGCCGCCATGATCGGGTTGCAGCTCCACCCGTGCCCGGTCGCGTGATGCTCGTCCACGCTGATCGAGGTGATCCCGTGGGATTCGCCCCACTGCGCCAGTTCCAGCGCGGCCGCGAGCAGTTCGCTCTGCACGCGCGGGTCGCCCTGCGGGGAAGCAAAATTGAAGCGCAGCACGGTCAATAGCACGTCAAACCTCCGGTCAGCCGGCCATCGACTGCAGGAATGCGGGGAAGTCGGGAAAAAGCCCGCGGTCGACGATCTCGATGCGGGTGCCGCAAGCGTCCGTGTAGTAGGCGAACAGCGCGAGATCGGAGCCGGGCGTATCGGCGGTCATCTCCAAGGTAAAGCCGTTGGCCTCCAGCGCCCCGGCGCTCTCGGCCAGGTTGTCGCTGAAGTAACCGAGGTGATGGACGGCGTTGCCGGGCGCGGCAGTCCACGGACTGCCGGGCACCTCTTGCACGAGTTCGACGTGGGGGCTTTGCAGGGAGTAGACGATGGTCGAGGTCAGTTCGCGGACGCCGGCGGCGGTGCGAAAGGGCAGCGTGTAGCTCATCGGAGTGATCCACCGGTAGCCGGCCAGCGCGCTCAGCCTGGCCATCGCCGCGTCGAGGTCGGGCACGACGATGCCGGTATGGTAGAAGTCCTCCGGCCGCAAAGCGAATGTCATTGTGAGTCCTTTGCTTTCAGACGCAGTCGGACGCGCCGTCGACGACGAACAGCGCGCCGCTGGTGTAGCTGCTCTGCTCGGTGCACAGAAACGCGATCGTGGGCGCGATCTCCCCGACGGAGCCGAAGCGGCGCAACGGAATGTGCGCCAATTCGGATTCCACCAATTCGCTCGCCCCGTGCATGGGAGCGGTCATCGGGGTGTCGATCGTGCCCGGCGCCACCGCGTTCACGCGGATACCCTTGCGCGCCCACTTGACCGCGAGATTGCGGGTGATGCAGACGATCCCCGCCTTCGCGGCACCGTAGCCGGGAACCAGCGGCACGGCCCGCAGCGCGGACATCGAGGCCAGGTTGACCACGCTGGCGCCCCCGGCCGCGGCCGACGACTTCAACGCCGCGTACAGGGCGACCGTGAGCCGGTACGGACCGGTCAGGTTGAGCGCCACCGACGCGTCGAACCCCTCGGGCTTCGACTCGTCAAGGCCGCCGGGGAAATTCGCGCCGGCGTTGTTGACGAGCACGTCGAGGCGGGTGAACTTCTGCGCGAGTGCGTCTATCGACTTCTCCTCGGTGATCTGCAATTGGTGATAGGCCATCCCGGACAGATCGGCCTCGTAGTCCGCGGTGGTCGGTTTGGTCCCGGTGATGGCGACCGAGGCGCCGGCGTCGCGGAACAGCGTCGCGGTGGCGTGCCCGATACCGCTGGTGCCGCCGGTGATCAGCACCGCCGTCCCGGTGAAGTCGAAGGTGACACGCGCCGTCATGAGTTCCTCGCTAATTGGTTTGTGAGCCAGGCGCTTTCCCAGAAGTTGGTGCTGTCGGCCAGCAGCGTTTCATGCGCCCTGTGCAACACTTCGCGCGCGCCCGCGTGCTCGGCGGGCACGAGCTCGGCGAGGTGGATGGCGTGCAGCGCCCGACCCGCCTCGAGGTGCGTGCGCGCCTTGTCCACCAGCGCGTCGGCGCCGGCCAGCTCCACCACGTCGGCGGCGACGGCGTCGAACCCAATGGGGTACAGCTCTGTGGTCGACCGGTGATGAAACCAGCCCGAATAGTTCTCCCAGACGGCGCGCACGTCCCACGCGACCTTGCCATAGCCCTGGCCCACTTCGTATTCCGGGGGCAAGGTGATCTCGCGCATCAGGGTCCGGACGTCCTTGCCCGCGTTCATCCCGGCGACGGTCTGGTCGTGGATGTATTGGACCGCGTCGCGCAGCCGGGTCAATTCGGCGTTGATGCGCTCCTTGCCGGCGATCGGGTCGAAGTGGCCGGTCACCAGGAGTTCGGGTTCCAGCTGGCGCACCCGCTCGACCGATGCGATCGCCGTCAGGGCGTCCCGGTACCGGTCACCGCGCATCGTCACGAGGTTGGGGATATGCCCGAACACCGGGCCAAAGGTGTTTCCACACAGGCATATCCGTTCGTCGGGAAGCCACACCACCAGCGAGTCGGTGGTCTCCCCGCCGGGCACCGAGATCAGCTCGATCCGCCGGCCACCGACCTGCAGGGTCAACGTATCCTCGAATTCGACGTCGACGACGGGGACGCTCTGGCCGGCCAGCCGCGTCGTACCGAGACGGCGCTGGATGGCTTGGATTCCCGTCGCCAGCTTGTCCTTGAAGGCGAACGCGCTGCGGGCGGCGCGGTACGGGATAAGCCGTTCGTTGTCGTCGCGCCACGTGGTCCAGTTCGCTTGCGCGACAACGGTTGTATCGGGATCGCGCACGCTGTCCAGGCCGCCGACGTGGTCGACGTGGCCCTGGGTGAAGATGATGTAGCGCACCGGGGAGGGGTCGACGGCGTCGAAGTTGGCGCGATGCACCGGTCCCTCGAACCCCATCCCGGTGTTGACGACGACACGGCCATCGGCGGTGGTCAGCAGGTAGGCGTTCGACAGGCCCGGCGAGCACCACAGTCCCGGCGCTATCTGGTCGGCCTTCTCGGCGGCCGCCGGGCGCAGGGCGTCGGCGCCGGGTCTGCTGCGATAGAGGGGTTCCATCGCTGATGTCTCCTTCATTCGGGGCGGACGTCGAACCTGTCGAAGTAGAAGCCGAAGCGCCCGCGCAGTTCGTCGGGCGAGATGCCGAAGTGCCGCCGCAGGTCGTAGCGGATGCGACCGTGCTTGCCCCGCGGGTTGCCCTGCAGGTACTGCTGCAGGCGCCCCCGCACCTTCGGTGTCAGCTCGACACCGCCGCGCTGGTATAGCTGCTCCAGCAACGGCATCTCGTTGCCGCCCAGGTGGTGGAAGCCGATGTCGATGCTGCGCTCGGCGGGAACGAGGTCCCGGTCGCGCACGCATGCGCCGAGCAACCGCTGCACCCGGTCGCTCCAGTAGTCCAGCAGCCAGCCCGGGTCGATGCTGGTGCGGCGCAGCCGATCGGAATAGGCCATCATCGTGATCGCCGACTGCACCACCGCGACGGGGTCGCGATGGGTGAAGGCCACCGTCGCGTCGGGGAAGGTCACCATCAGTGGGCCGAGCTGCTCGCAGTGCTGCGGGCTTTTCAGGACCCAGGTCCGCGGACCGCGCAGGAAGGTCAGCGCCTGCAGGACTTTCTTCAGGTACTGGTAGTGCCGGTTCTGGTCGAGCGCGAGATAGTAGTCGCGCCAATCGGGCACGCGCGCATGCCATTCCAGGACATAGGCGGCCAGGTCAAGGTCGAGCAGTTCGACCTCCTCCTCGATCGCCTCGGGAAACCGGTCGTGCATGGCGGCCACCACCGGCGCGCTGGCCATGAGCGCGTCGTGCTCGGACTTCGCCCGCGCGTAGCGGGGGTCGACCCCGAAGATGTCGGGGCCCTGGCCGCGGGCGGGAATCGGTTCCTGGCTCTCCCAGTAGGGCAGCGCGCGCCGGCGCGGATCGGCGGCGATGAGGTTCACCAGGTGCGTGGTACCGGATCGCGGCATCCCGACCACGATGAAGGGCTTTTCGATCGCGATCGACTCGATTTCGGGATAGCGCCTGATGAGCTCGACCAGCGACAGCCGGTTGCGCAGCAGGCGAACCACTCGCTGCCGCAGTGACGTGCGGGTGAGCTGGGTCAGCCCTTCGTCCGCCTCGATCGCCGCCACGTGCGCGGCCAGTCGCTCACCGAACCCGTCGCCGTCGTCGAGGTCGTCTGCGCCGGCCTGCTCGACCGCTTCGGCCAGCATCCGGTCGATGTCGAAGTCGACGCGCCTGGCTTCGGTGAATTCCAGAATCTGACGCTGGACATCGGTCAGCCGGGGCGACGTCAGATCGTCGAAGTCGATGTCGTCCACGTCGCCGACCGCATGACCCACGCGCCCGCCTCCTCGACTTCGACTGCGTCGAAGTTACCGCAGCAAGCCGGGAGTTCTACAGGTTGGCCAGGTCGTCGGGAACGTCGACCTTGTGCTCCTGCAGCGCCTCCAGCGGGACCACCTCGAGCGTGCGCTCGTGGGTGGAGGCCAGCACCACGGGCGCGGCGCACCCGTCGTGATGCGCTCGGAGCCAGTTCAGCGCGGTGACACACCAGCGATCGCCGGGCAACAGCCCGGGGAACCGAAGCTCGGGAACCGGCGTCAGCAAGTCGTTGCCGATGGAACGCTGGTGTTCCAGGAATTCGGCGGTCATCACCGCGCAGATCGTGTGCCGGCCGAGGTCCTCCGAACCGGTCGAGCAACAGCCGTCGCGGTAGTAACCGGTAAGAGGTTCCGTGCCGCACGGTTCCAGCGGACCGCCGAGCACATTGCGATCAGGCACGCGATTAGTATCGCGCTCCCCGGCGCGAAGTTTGAAGGATCTTTTGGCATCCGTTACGGGCAATGCCATCCGGTACCCAATCGGCCCTGCTAAGCGGTACCTTCTGCGTGTGATGCTTACCGGTGCTTTCCTGGCGGAAGCGGCCGCGACGGTCGACAACAAACTCAACGTGCAGGGCGGCGTGCTGTCCAAATTCACGGTGGGGCCCGACCGGGTAGCCCGGGTTGTCCTCGTCGTGCTGACGCTGCCCGATGGCGAGGATTCGGAACGCCGGATCGACGTGGAAATGAAGCCTCCGACGCTTGACGCCACTCAACACACGTCGTTCGAAGCGCCACAAGCCGCCGTCGGGGAATTTCCCGGTTTTGCCTTCTTTCCGATCGAGACGCGGCTGCCGTTTGACGGCCGCTGGGTGATCGACGTTTCGTGCGGCGATTCGGTGGTCTCTTTACCCCTTGTCGTAGATGAGTGGTCGCCGCAGTCATTCGGCATCTGAGTGTGCCCGTTTTCACTAGGCGCACAACGGTCTTGGCGCCCGTCGCGGTCGCACCCCAAGGGCCACAACGCACCACCGGACCCCGCGCGTGAATGCCGCTAGGTCACAACAAGATAACAATTGCCGAAGGGCCGATAAGCTCCTCGGCGACTCGCTGGCCAAATACCGGGGAGGCGGCCCCGCGAAATTTATCGTCAGATCGTGCACCGTCGAACGGCCCTCAAGATCCCCTTGCTGCTGGCGGCGGGCACGGCGCTGGCCCACGCCCCCCGCGCCTCGGCGGAACCGGCACCCCGCTCCTCCGGTGAGGTGATCCGGTGGTCACCCGACCGCGCCAATCGCTGGTACCAAGCGCAGGGATGGCTCGTCGGCGCAAACTACATCCCGTCCACCGCCATCAACCAGCTCGAGATGTTCCAGCCGGGCACCTACGACCTGCGACGCATCAACACCGAGCTGGGCTGGGCCCGTGCCTACGGCTTCAACAGCGTGCGGGTCTTTCTGCACGATCAGCTCTGGGCCCAGGACGCCCGCGGCTTCCACAATCGCCTCGCGCAGTTCGTCAGCGTCGCGGCCAGCCATGGCATCAGGCCGCTGTTCGTCTTCTTCGACTCGTGCTGGGACCCGTTCCCCAAAATGGGTCCGCAACGGGCGCCGAGGCCCGGCGTGCACAACTCGGGCTGGGTGCAGAGCCCCGGCGCCGAACGCCTCGGCGATCCCAGCTATACCCGCGTCCTGCATGACTACGTGACGAGCGTGTTGACCCAATTCCGCAGTGACAACCGGATTTTGGGCTGGGACATGTGGAACGAGCCCGACAACCCGGCGCGCGTGTACCAAAAGGTGGAGAGAAAAGACAAGCTGGAGCTCGTCGCCGACCTGCTCCCCCAGGTGTTCCGGTGGGCCCGCGCGGTCGACCCCAGCCAACCTCTGACGAGCGGCGTGTGGCGCGGAGCCGATCAGGGCGAGCAAGGGGGCCACAGCCCGATCAGCGACATCCAACTCAACAACGCTGACGTGATCACCTTTCACTCGTATGCCGAGCCCGCCGGCTTCGAGTCGCGGATCGCCGAGCTTGCGCCGCTGGGGCGACCGATCATCTGCACGGAGTACATGGCCCGGCCGCAGGGCAGCACCATCGAGGCGATCCTGCCCATCGCAAAGCGGCGCAACGTCGGCGCCTTCAACTGGGGTTTGGTCGCCGGCAAGACCCAGACCTATTTCCCGTGGGACTCCTGGGACCATCCGTATGCGGCGCCCCCGAAGGTGTGGTTCCATGACCTTCTGCAACCCGATGGCCGGCCCTTCCGGGATAGCGAATTGCAGGTGGCTCGGGGCCTGACCAGCGGCGGGCCTACCTGAGCGCGGCGGGCGCGGGAAGCCGTAACAAGATCGTAATGAGGAACTCGAGGCCCCGCCGGGGTTCGCACCCACGGGCTCCTATCCGACCGAGCGGGCCTTGCGCCTGTCGAAGAAATCCGCCCACGAAACGACCTCGGGGTGCTGCTTGAGCAGGGCCCTGCGCTGCCGCTCGGTCATCCCACCCCAGATCCCGAACTCGACCTTGTTGTCGAGCGCCTCGGCCCCGCATTCCTGCATCACCGGGCAGTGACGGCAGATAACCGCAGCCCTTCGCTGGGCGGCTCCCCGCACAAACAGTTCTTCGGGATCTGTTTCCCGACATAGCGCCTTCGTGACCCACGCGCGATCGCCCGGGTCCACCGCGCGCGAAGCGCGGGCGTCTGGCACAAGATCTAGCGGCCGCAAGGCCGGTCCTGTTCCTGGCAACGAGCCGTCCCTTCGTCTCGGCCGCGAGTCTGCGACCGCCTCCCCGATGCTGGGATTCGCGCCACATGAGCCCGTTGCTGTGACCTGGATCCCCCCATCGCCCAAGGTAGCGGTTCGATATCGATTGCGCAACGGCTTTCTGGTACAGACGTACCTTTCCTCGCAAATTGGCGCAGAAGCAGCCCGCGACTCCGTAGACGTGTGGGTGTGCAGGCACCCATCGGGCACCGCCCGGCACGCGGCCGAACAGACCGAGAGGGAGGCATCACGAGGCGACACCGGCGGATATCGGCGCACGATAAACGCCGTTAACCCCGGCGTGAAGAACGCCGTCGGCTCGACTGGCTTTGGCGGTGGCGGAGGGATTTGAACCCTCGGACGGTTTTAGCCGTCACACGCTTTCGAGGCGTGCTCCTTAGGCCGCTCGGACACGCCACCGCCAGGCAGCTTACCCAACCGCTGGCCGCTCACCCCAATCGCTGGCGGGCGAAGAAGTCCTCCAGCGGCGCGGCGCATTGCCGCGCGAGAACGCCGCCGCGCACCTGCGGGCGGTGGTTGAGCCGACGGTCGCGGACCACGTCCCACAACGATCCGACCGCTCCCGTCTTGGGTTCCCACGCCCCGAACACCAGCCGGGCGATGCGGGCCAGGACCAACGCGCCCGCGCACATGGTGCACGGTTCGACGGTCACCGCGAGCGTGGCGCCCTCCAGCCGCCACCCGTCACCGAGCACTTGCGCCGCCGCGCGCATCGCCAGGATTTCGGCGTGCGCGGTCGGATCACCAAGGGCCTCACGGGCATTCACCGCACGTGCCAGCTCGGTCCCGTCGGCGCCGACCACCACCGCGCCGATCGGCACGTCGCGGGGGCCCGCCGTCGCGGCGACCGTCAGCGCGGTGCGGATCAGATCTTCGTCGGTGATCGGTGATCACCGACCGAGGCGGTCGATCACCGCCGACAGCTCGTCGGCGAAGCCCATCTCGCGCGCGATGCGGCCCAATTGCTCGTCGGCGTACAGGTCGCTCTCGTCGAGGATGACGCCCAGCACCGCCTCGGGCAGCCCGACATCGGACAGCAGCCCCAGGTCGCCCTCCTCGAACGGGTCCGCATCCTCGAGGTCCTCGGGATCGATGTCGGCGTCCAGGTTGTCCAGCGCTTCGGCGGCGATGTCGTAGTCCAGTGCGGCGGTGGCATCCGAGAGCAGCAGCCGGGTCCCCGAAGGTCCCGGGCGAACGATGACGAAGAATTCGTCGTCCACGTCGAGGAGCCCAAAGACCGCGCCGGAGCTGCGCAGCTCACGCAGCTCGGTCTCGGCGGCCTTGAGGCTCGTCAGAGCCTTGGGAGACATGGCATAACAGCGCCATTTGCCCTCTTCGCGCACCACCGCGACGCCGAAGCCGTCCGGCGTGTCCGCGGACGGGCCTTGCGCCGAGGCCCGCTGTGCTCCCATGGGCGCCTACGCTAGTCGCTGACCAGGCCCTCTGACCAGACGCAGCGCTGACTGTGCCAACCTTGGACCGTGGCTCATCCTCGGTCCCAGGCACCCGTTTGCGTGCTCGGGCTGGGCTTGATCGGCGGCTCGATCATGCGGGCCACCAAGGCGGCCGGGCGCGAGGTGTTCGGCTACAACCGGTCGGTGGAGGGCGCGCACGCCGCCAGCGCCGACGGCTTCGACGCCAGCACCGATCTCACCCAGACCCTGACCCGGGCCGCCGACACCGGCGCGCTGATCGTCCTGGCCGTGCCGATGCCGGCGTTGACGGGCATGCTCGCCCACATCAGCGAAGTGGCCCCCGACTGCCCGCTGACCGACGTCACCAGCGTCAAAAGCGCGGTGCTCGACGCGGTGGCCGCGGCGGGCCTGCTGGAGCGCTTCGTCGGCGGTCACCCCATGACGGGCACCGCGGATTCGGGCTGGGCCGCCGGCTACGCCGGGTTGTTCACCAGGGCGCCGTGGGTGGTCAGCGTGGACGACCACGTGGACCCCCGGATCTGGTCGATGGTGATGCAGCTCGCGCTGGACTGCGGCGCGCTGGTGGTGCCGGCCAAATCGGACGAGCACGACGCCGCGGCGGCCGCCATCTCCCATCTCCCGCACCTGCTCGCCGAGGCGCTGGCCGTCACCGCCGGCGAGGTCCCGCTCGCCTTCGCCCTGGCGGCCGGCTCCTTCCGCGACGGCACCAGGGTGGCCGGCACCGCCCCGGAACTGGTGCGGGCGATGTGCGAGTCCAATTCCGCTCAGCTACTGCCGGAGCTCGACCAGGTGATCGAGCTACTCACCCGCGCCCGCGAGTCGCTGGCCTCCCACAACTCGGTGGCCGAGCTCATCGACGCCGGCCACGCCGCGCGGACCCGTTACGACAGCTTCCCGCGCTCCGACATCTTCACCGTCGTCATCGGCGCGGAGAACTGGCGGGAAGAACTGGCCGCCGCGGGCCGGGCGGGTGGGGTGATCAGATCCGCTCTGCCAAGCCGGGATAGTCGACGATGAATCCCTCTTCGTCGGCGCTCACCGCGGTGTCGGCGACCGGGGAGCGCAGCTTGATCCCGTTGGGGCTTCCTTCGCTGGTGTAGCTCACCGTCGCCGCGGTGACGGACATGTCGGGCACGTTCACATAGACCATCGGCAGCGTGACCATGTCCGCCCGTTCGTGCAGCCCGAGGCGCCGGATGGGCAGCGCATTGAAAAACGGGCTGAACACCACGTCGACGTCGAGCGCGCCGTTGTACCCGGCGCGCCGCTCGCCCTGGTGGTCGGTCACCAACCACATGTTTTCCTCGTCGCGGGCGATGGAGAGCACGCGTTCCCGCTCGGCCAGCGTCACGGTCAGGCCGAGCCGCTTGGTGGCGCCGGACTCGTCGGTCTGCACGTCGTAGTAGGCGCCGAACGCCGGGTTGGTCGCGGTGGCGGCGGCCACGATGCGCCCATTGGCCCGGATCCGCTTGCCGGACACCTGGATTCGCACCGATTCCATGCGGGATACGTCCTGGGCGCGCCAGGTCAACATCGCCTGCCATACGCGCTTGGCTGGATCAGAGGGGGCTGCGTTCACGCTTCTACCGTAGGACTTGTCCATCCGCGGCGGCGGGTTTGCCCCGAACTGCGGTGGGCGTCACGTGGCTGGCGCCCGGGCGGCCCCCGCCCGGGCGGCCCCGCAACCGCCCGGTGCCCGGCGCCGACGCCCACACCGCCACCGCGAGCAGGCCGTCGAGGATCAGCGCGAGCGCGGCCACCATCAGCGCGCCGACCAGCGCGAGCTGGAATTGGCGCTCCTTGATCCCGTCGATCAGGTATCGGCCCAGCCCACCCAGGCTGGCGTAGGCGGCCACCGTCGCGGTGGCAACCACCTGCAGCGTCGCGTTGCGCAGCCCACCCAGGATCAGCGGCAGCGCGATGGGTATCTCCACGCGCAGCAATACCCGCGTCTCCGTCATCCCCATGGCACGGGCGGCGTCGACGACCGTCGGCTCGACATTGGCGATGCCCGCGTAGGTGCCCGCCAGCAGCGAGGGCACGCCGAGCAGCATCAGGGCGACCAGCGGCGGCCCGATGCCCAGCCCGAACAGCAACACCCCCAGTAGCAGCACGCCCAGCGTCGGCAGCGCCCGCAGGCCGTTGACCGCCCCCACCACCAGGAGCGTGCCGCGACCCGTATGCCCGATGATCAGCCCGATCGGGACGGCGATCACCGCGGAGGCGGCCACCGCGACGAGGGTGTACTCCAGGTGCTCCGCGATGCGCGCCGCCAGCCCGACCGGACCCGTCCAGTTGTCGGCGGTCAGCAGGTAGGAGAGCGCCTGATGCACGAAGTTCATCGCGCGCCGCCCACGACCGGGGCCACCACCGGGCGGCGCCCGGGCCTGCGCCCGGCGCGCTCCCACGGCGTCGCCAGCCGCCCCGCCACGACGATGAGCGCGTCGATGACGGTCGCCAGCACGAACAGCGCGACGATGCCCGCGACGATCTGGTCGCTCTTGTCGGTCTGGTAGCCCTCGGTGAACCAGGTGCCCAGGCCGCCGATGCCGATCACCGAGCCGACCGAGACCATCGCGATGTTGGTCACCACCACCACGCGCAACCCGGCGACCAACACCGGGATGGACAGCGGCAGTTCGACTTTCAGCATCCGCCTGAGCGCCGGGTAGCCGACGGCGGTCGCGGCGTCACGCACCTGGGCCGGCACCGCATCCAGCGCCTCGAGCACCGCCCGCACCAGCAACGCAGCGGTGTAGGCGGTCAGCGCGACTATGACGTTGGCCTCGTCGAGGATCCGCGTCCCGATGATCATCGGCAAGACCACGAACAGCGCCAGCGACGGAACGGTGAACACGACCGCCGCGGTGGCCGTCGTCAGTCGCCGGGCGACGGGCGTGCGCTGGACCGCGACCCCCAGCGGGACCGCGATCGCCAACCCGATCACTACCGGCACCAACGAGAGCCGCAGATGCACCACGGTCAGGGCCCAGGCGTCGTCGAGGTGGGTGAGCAGGTAGTGCATCGACCCCCTCCTTCAGGCCCGTCGCCGCGCGTCGACCACGGCCAGCACGTCGGAGGCCAGCACGCCGCCGATGACCTTGCCCCCGTCGTCCACGGCGACGCCGATGCCCGACGGCGACGACAGCGCCGCGTCGAGGGCGTGGCTGAGGTTGCCGTCCGGGCGGAACAGCGAGCCGACGCCACTCACGCTGTCGGCCAACGACGCACCCGCGCGGTGCTTGCGCAGGCCCTCGGCGTCGATCCACCCCACCGGGGCTCCCGCATCGTCGACCACCACCGCCCATCCGTCGGGCGGGCCGGCCTCGCGCAGGCCGGCCGCGGCGACGCGCTCGATGTCCCGAAGGGGAACGTCGGACGCGTCGATGAGCTGCAGCCATCGGTAGCCGCGGCCCAGCCCGATGAACCTGGCCACGAATTCGTTGGCGGGCCGCGAAAGTAGCTGCGCCGCTTCGTCGTACTGCTGCAGTACGCCGCTCTTGAACACGGCCACCCGCTCGCCCAGTCTGAGCGCCTCGTCGATGTCGTGCGTGACGAAGACGATGGTCTTGTGCAATTCGCTTTGCAGCCGCAGCATTTCGTCTTGCAGCTCGTGGCGCACCACGGGGTCGACGGCTGAGAACGGCTCGTCCATCAGCAAGATGGGCGGGTCGGCGGCAAGCGCGCGTGCCACGCCGACGCGTTGTTGTTCACCGCCGGACAGCTGGGCCGGGTAGCGGGTGGCGATCTTGGCGTCCAGGCCGACGCGTTCGAGAACCTCGTAGGCGGCTTTGCGGGCGGCCCGACGAGGTTGGCCCTTCAGGACGGGAACTGTTGCGACGTTGTCGATGACGCGCTGGTGGGGCATCAGGCCGGCGTGCTGGATCACGTAGCCGATCCCGAGCCGCAGCCGGACCGGGTTGACGGCCCTGACGTCCTTGCCGTCGACGGTGATGGTGCCGGAGGTCGGCTCGATCATCCGGTTGATCATCCGCAGCGCGGTGGTCTTTCCGCTGCCCGAGGACCCGACGAAGACGGTCAATTTGCCGTTGGGGACCACCAGGCTCAGCCGGTCCACGGCGGCGGTCCCGTCGGCGAATACCTTGCTGACGTTGTCGAAGACGATCAACGCCGTTGGCCGATCGGGTGGGCGAAGCCGTTGAATTGCACCCAGTTTCGGGCCGCCTGGTCCGGGTCTACCCCCGAGTTGCCCGACACCGCGGCGTTGAGGCCGGCCACGCCGGTGGTGCTGAGCTTGGCCGAGACCGCGTCGAGCACGCTTTTGAGCAGATCCGACTTCTTCTGCGAATTCACCAGCGGCACAATGTTGCCGGCCAAAAAGTTGTGCTCGGGATCCTCCAGCGCCACCAGGTGTTCCTGCAGGATGGCCGGTGAGGTGCTGAAGATGTTGGCGGCCGTAACCCTGCCCTCCAGCAACGCGCGCACGGTCACGGCGCCGCCGCCGTCGTTGATGGCGACGAAGTTACCCGGGCTGATGGCCAGGCCGTACTTCTGGCGCAGGCCCGGCAGGCCGGACGGCCGGTTCTCGAACGCCGAGGGCGCCCCGAACCGCACCTCGGGCGAGTGGGCGGCCAAATCACCGATCGTCTTCAGGTTCCAGTTGCGGGCGGTGCCGGCGGTGACGGTGACCGTGTCGGTGTCGGAAGCCGGTGACGGCGTGAGAATCGACAGGTCACCGGGAAGTTGCTTGTACAACTCCAACTCGACGTCGTCGAGCATGGTGGCCGTGGAGGTGGGCGCGAAGTACAACAGCAGGTTCCCGATGTACTCGGGCACCAGATCGATGGAATGATCCTTCAGCGCAGGGATATAAGTCTCTCTGCTGCCGATGCCCATTCGCCGCCCGACCTCAAAACCGTTGGCCTGCAGCGCTTGTGCGTAGATCTCGGCAACGATTTGCGATTCCGGGAAATCACCGGAGCCGACCACGATGGATTTCGGGCTGCGGGTCTCCGCCCCCAGCGGATCGGAATTGCTGCAGCCCGCGATCAGGCATACCGTGGCCAGCCACAGTGCCGCGCGCAAGGTCGTGCGGCGGACGCGCGGCAGCTGACTCATAACGCCGACACTAACGGCAGAACCGCCGCTACGCGCCCGTCCCGAGGGCAGGTCGCGGGTGGTGTTTTGCGTGTATTTGTTTGAATCTGCCCAGGATGGGACAAAGATGACAGTATGAGCGGACCCCCGCCTGCCCATGGTGGCGCGACCCCCATGGAGCCGGCCGTCGGGTTCACCCGCGCCGGCGCCCTGTGGACGTCCCTGACCGTCGGCTTCCTGACCCTGATCCTGTTGCTCATCTTCATAGCCCAGAACACGAGTTCGGCGTCGTTTGCGTTCTTCGGCTGGCGCTGGAGCCTGCCGCTGGGCGTGGCGATCCTGCTGGCGGCGGTGGTGGGCGGGCTGATCACCGTCGCGGCCGGCACCGCGCGGATCCTTCAGCTGCGTCGCGCAGCCAAGAAGCATCACTCGGCGGCACACTCGAATCCCTGAGTGTGCCGGCCGCCTAGCCTAGCCGGGCAGCTTGGCGAGCTCCGCCAATCCGCGCGAAATCAGGGGCGCGACGACCTCGGGGGTGTGTTCGGGCTCCGTTCCGCTGGCCAGGTCCGACATCCGACGGCGGAAGTCGATGCCCGCGGCGATGATGGCGAGCTTGAAGTAGGCCAGCGCCATGTAGAACTCCCAATGCGCCAGCGGCAGCCCCGCCGCCAGCGAATAGCGGTCCGCCAGCTCGTCGGCCGTCGGCAGCAGCGGCGATGTCCAGGCGGCTTGCGCGTTGACGATCAGATCCAGCGCCGGGTCGCGGTAGACGCACATCAGGGCGGCGTCGGACAGCGGGTCGCCCAGCGTGGACAGCTCCCAGTCCACGACGGCGCGCACCGTCGTCGGATCGTCGGCGTCCAGGATGGTGTTGTCGATCCGGTAGTCACCGTGCACGATCGAGGTCCGGCTCTGCTGCGGAATTGATTGCCGCAGGCCCGAATGCAATCGCTCGACGTCGGTGTCGCGGTGGTCGTCGGGCAGCCGCACCAGCTCCCACTGCGAACCCCACCGCCGCACCTGCCGCTCCAGGTAACCGCTGGGCTTGCCAAAGTCGGCCAGCCCCACGGCGTTCGGGTCGACGCTGTGCAGATCGACGAGCACCCGGATCAGGGAATCGACGCAACCGTCGATGACGGTGTGGCTGAACGCTTCGAGTTGCGCGCGGCGGCGCACCACCTGCCCGGCAACGAATTCGACGATCTGGAACGGCGCACCCAGCACCGAGTCGTCCTCGCACAGCGCGATCGTGCGTGCCACCGGGACGGGGGTGTCCTGCAGCGCGGCGACGACCTTGTATTCGCGGGCCATGTCGTGTGCCGACGGTGTCAGCCCGTGCAGCGGGGGGCGGCGCACCAGCCAGCTCGTCGCGTCGTCGTACACCCGGAACGTCAGGTTCGAGCGACCACCGGAGATGAACTCGCCCCGCAGCTTGCCGTCGCGGCCAATCCCGAGGGAGCGCAGGTACCTGTCCAGCGCGACCAGGTCCAGCCCTTCGAGTCGGTCAGTTGAAGTCACTCGAGATTGTTTACCACCGCCGGTGCCGGCCAAGTTCACCACCGCTGGTTTCGGGGCAACAGGTCCCACACGTGCTCGATGGTGTTGACCCCCGCCACCGTCGCCTCGCCGGACCGCGAGAACAACAGCCTGCTCACCGACGCGTAATCGACGGGAAAGGACAACAACCGGGCAGTGCCGAGGATCTGGTGCAGCAGCACGTTGATCACGCCGCCGTGGCTGAACACCGCAACCGTGTCCTCCGGATCGGCGGCGGTGACCAGGTCGTCGACCGCCGCGCGGACGCGCGCCCGAAACGCGTCCTCGTCGACCGCGCTGGGTAGCTGCCCCTGGGCCAGGCGCTTCCACTCCTCCGGCCGTTCCGCCTTGATCTGCTCGACGGGGATGTAGACCGGAAGGTCGCGGTCGTATTCGGCGAAGCGGGGGTCGATTTCGACGCTGAGCCCGCGGGCCGCCGCGACGGGTTCGGCGGTCTGGATGGCGCGCCGCTGCGGGCTGCTCACCACGCGCGCTATCGGAAACCTGGCGAGCGCGTCGGGCAGCCGTTTGACCTGAGCCAACCCGTCCTCCGACAGGTTCGGATCGGAGCCCTCGCCGTGTTCGCTGCGCAGCGGTAACGCGTGGCGGACCAGCAGCACTTGCATGTTCGTTCCCGTCGTCGGATTGTGGGCAGCGCCAGTTTCTCATCGCGCCTCACAGGAGGAGAGATGACCCAGCCGGGCATGGATTGGGACGCCGCCTACCGTCAGGAGTCACCGCCGCCGTGGAGCATCGGCCGGCCGCAACCCGAGCTGGCGGTTCTGATCGACCAAGGCAAGGTCTGCAGCGATGTCCTGGACGCCGGCTGCGGCCACGCCGAGCTGTCGCTGGCGCTCGCGGCGCGCGGCTACACGGTGGTCGGCCTGGACGCCAGCGCGACCGCGGTCGCGGCGGCGACGGCGGCGGCGGCCGAACGTGGATTGACGACGGCGACCTTCGCGCAGGCCGACGTCACCAGCTTCCGGGGCTACCCCCGCGGTTCCGAAGGGCGCTTCTCGACGATCCTGGACAGCGGGCTGTTCCACGCGCTGCCGCCCGAGCGACGCCAGGACTACCTGCAGTCGATCTCTCGGGCCGCCGCGCCGGGCGCCGCGCTGTACATCCTGGCGTTCGCCGCAGGCGCGCTGGGCGACAGCGACGGGCCCGGCCCGCGCGGCTTCACCGAGGCGGAGTTGCGCGAGGCCGTCGGGCAGTGGTGGCGGGTCGAGGACATCCGCCCCGCAACGCTGTACGGCAACGCCTCCGCACTCGCGTCCGCCCCGGGCCTGTCGCCGCGCGTCGGACGTGACGACGAAGGCCACTTTCTGGCTCCCGGCTTCCTGCTCAGCGCGCACAAGCCGGAGCGATGACGCGTTCGCGGAGTTGGAGAGCCCCGCTGACGGCCGCGTGCGTAGTCTGCGCCGTCGCGGCGCTGGGCCTGGTGTCCGTGGCGTCCGCGGATCTCTACCTCACCGGCTTTCCCGACTCCCACTTCACTGACTACGACAAAGCGGCCGACACGCCCAAACGGATCCTCATATGGGTGGAGGTGGCTTTCGTTCTCGCCTTTCTGACCCTCGCCTTCGCGCCGATCGGCACACGGGCCCGCGCCATCGGATCGCTCGCCGCCGTGGTCGCCCTGGCCCTCGTCGCGCTCGTCCAATGGATCGGCATCCCGTGGTACTTCATCACCCATCTCGGCCTCGACAACGGCATCGGCGGATAGCCGAGGGTTCCCGCCCACCGCGGAGAATGCTATTCTCCCTGTGGAGAGCGGGGTGTGCAGCCTATGACGAGTGTCAGCGAATCCCAACTGGACGCGGGCGTTCTTGCCCGCTGGCTCGATGCGAACGACGCACCGGGCGGCGGCGAGCAACCGGTGCTTCAACCGCTGAAGGGCGGTTCCCAGAACACCCTCTACCTGGTCGAGCGGGGCGGGCAGCGGATGGTCCTGCGGATGCCCGGCGCCCGCGCCGACGCGGCCCGCATCGATGGCTTGCTGCGGGAAATCCGCCTGGTCCGCGCGCTGTCGGGCACCGACGTCCCGCACGCGGCGCTGGTCGCCGCCGACGACACCGGCGCCGTGCTGGGCATGCCGTTCTACGTGATGCAGGCGATCGACGGCTGGAGCCCGATGGACGGCGGGTGGCAGGCGCCCTTCGACACCGACCTGCGCGCCCGTCGCGGCCTCGCGTTCCAACTCGTCGAGGGCGCCGCCAAGCTCGGCCGGGTGGATTGGCGCGCGCAGGGGCTCGAGGGCTTTGGCCGCCCGGACGGATTCCACGAGCGCCAGGTCGACCGCTGGCTGAAGTTCCTCGACGCCTACCGGGTGCGCGAGCTGCCCGGGCTGGACGAGGCCGCCGACTGGCTGCGCAACAACCGGCCCGCGAGCTACCGGCCGGGCATCATGCACGGCGACTACCAGTTCGCCAACGTGATGTTCGCGCACGGGGAGCCGGCGCGGCTGGCCGCGATCGTGGACTGGGAGATGACGACGGTCGGTGATCCGCTGCTCGATCTCGCGTGGGCGCTGCTGGGCTACGACGGCGAGGAGCCCAGCACCGACGGGTTCTATCTGGACATGCGGGGCATGCCGACGCGCAGCGAATTGCTCACGCACTACGAGAAAGTCAGCGGGCTGTCCACCGAGAACATCGACTACTACCTGGTGCTGGCCAACTGGAAGCTGGGGATCGTGCTGGAGAAGACCTATGCGGCCGGCGTGCGCACCGGGAAGGTGGACCCCCAGATCCAAGACACCTTCGGGACGATGATCCCCCGCCTGATCGCCACCGCAGCGGAGCTCGCCCGGTCCCTGCCTTCGCGGAGACGCTGAAATGGCTTATGCCGAGCGGCTTTTCGACCTCACGGACCGAGTGGTGCTGATCACCGGCGGCAGCCGTGGCCTGGGGCGCGAGATGGCGTTCGGCGTCGCGCACTGCGGCGCCGACGTGGTGATCGCCAGCCGCAACATGGACAACTGCGTGGCCACCGCGAAGGAGATCGAGGCCGAGACGGGCCGTTCCGCGATGCCCTACCAGGTGCACGTCGGGCGCTGGGAACAGCTCGACGGCCTGGTCGATGCGACCTACGAGCGGTTCGGCAAGGTGGACACGTTGATCAACAACGCTGGCATGTCACCGTTGTACGACAAGCTGACCGACGTCACCGAGAAGCTGTTCGACGCGGTGCTCAACCTGAACCTCAAGGGGCCGTTCCGGTTGTCGGCGTTGGTCGGTGAGCGGATGGTGGCGGCGGGTCGCGGATCCATCATCAACGTGAGTACCGCCGGATCGCTGCGCCCGGCCCCCGACATCGTCCCGTATGCCGCGGCCAAGGCCGGCCTCAACGCCATGACCGAAGCCCTGGCGAAGGCGTTCGGACCGGCCGTCCGGGTGAACACGTTGATGGCGGGGCCGTTTCTCACCGACGTCAGCAAGGCCTGGAATCTCGACCAAGCCGAGGGCAAACCGTTCGCCCACCTGGCGTTGCGGCGCGCCGGCGACCCGCGTGAAATCGTCGGCGCCGCGCTGTTCCTGGCTTCCGACGCGTCCAGCTTCACCACCGGCTCGATCCTGCGCGCCGACGGCGGGATCCCCTGACAACGAGGAGTATTCGCAATGCCGTGGGACTTTTCCACCGAACCGGAGTTCGAGAAGAAGCTGGACTGGGTCCGCGAATTCGTGCGCGAGGAGGTGGAACCCCTCGAGGTGCTGTTTCCGGGCGCTGAGTTCCTGCCGCTCAACGACGAGCGGCGCCGGATCGTCGATCCGCTGAAGCAGCAGGTACGCGACAACGGCTTGTGGGCCCCGCATTTGGGCCCCGAGCTGGGCGGGCAGGGCTTCGGGGCGGTCAAGCTGACGTTGATCAACGAGATCCTGGGCCGCAGCCCGTGGGCGCCGATCGTGTTCGGCACGCAGGCGCCCGACACGGGCAACGCGGAGATCATCGCGCGCTTCGGAACCCAAGAGCAGAAGGACCGCTACCTGGCGGGGCTGCTGTCCGGGGAGATCTTTTCGTGTTTCTCGATGACCGAGCCGCAGGGCGGGTCGGATCCCCGGGTCTTCACCACCCGGGCCGAACGGGACGGTGACGACTGGGTCATCACGGGCCGAAAGTACTTCTCGTCCAACGCCTCCGTCGCCTCGTTCTTCATCGTGGTGGCGATCACCGATCCGGACGTCCCCGTACATCAGGGCGCCTCCACGTTCCTCGTCCCGGCCGGAACCCCCGGTCTGAACGTGGCGGCCACCCACCACCTCGTCGGCGCCGACCCACACGAGCCCGGGCATTCCCTGGTTCGCTACGACGCGGTGCGGGTGCCGTCCGACGCATTGCTCGGCGAACCGGGCCAGGGCTTCCTGATCTTGCAGACCCGCCTCGCCGGCGGGCGGCTGCATCACGCGATGCGCTCGATCGGCATGGCGCAACGCGCCGTCGAGATGATGTCCCGGCGCGCGAAAAGCCGCTTCACCCAGGGTAGCTCGCTGGCCGACAAGCAGTTGGTGCAGGAGTTCGTCGCCGACTCTTACACCGAGCTGTTGCCGTTCCGGCTGACCGTGCTGCACGCCGCCTGGCTCATTGACAACGGCGACGAGCGCGCCGCCCGCGCCGAGATCGCCGCCTGCAAGATCCTGGCGTCGCAGGTGCTGAAGTCGATTGCGCTGCGGGCGATTCAGGTCCACGGCGCGCTGGGGCTCACGGATCAACTGCCGTTGGTCAACGTGCTGCTCGGCGGCATCGCGCTCGGGCTGGCCGACGGGCCGACGGAGGCGCACAAGGTCAACCTGGCGCGGATGCTGCTCAAGGGCTACGAGGCCGAGGGCGGGGACTGGCCCAGTGAGATGCTGGACGTCCGGCGCGAGGCGGCCCGCGCCAAATACGGTGAGCTCATTGACAACTAGCAAGCCCAATAGCCGGGTGGTCGCGGCGGTCGAGCGGGCCCTCGACGAGCGCCAGCGGGAGGCAACCGAGGAGGTCGAGCGCATCCTGGCGGCCGCGGTGCGCGTCATGGAACGGGTCGCGCCCGAGGCGCCCCGGGTCAGCGACATCGTCGCGGAGGCCGGCTCGTCGAACAAGGCGTTCTACCGGTATTTCGCCGGCAAGGACGACCTCATCCTCGCGGTGATGGAACGCGGTGTGGCCATCGTCGTGTCCTACCTGCAGCACCAGATGGCCAAGGAGACCCGGCCGCAGGACAAGGTGGCGCGCTGGATCGAGGGCACGCTGGCGCAGGTCGCCGACCCCCACCTGATCAGCATGAGCCGCGCGGCGGCCGGGCAGATGTCGGCCGGCGCCAATCGGCGGATGGCCGACCAGGAGATGTTGCGACCGCTGCGGGAGCTTCTTTCCGAACCCGTTGCGGCGCTGGGTAGCACCGATGTCGACCGCGACGTCGAAGCGGTGTTCTGCTGCACCGCCGCGGCCATGCGGCGATATGTCGGTTCCACCGACCGGCCCGAGCCGGACGACATCGCACACCTGGTGGGGTTCTGCCTGCGCGGCCTGGGGGTCGGATGATGCGCGCCGCCGTCTGCCGCGCCTACGGCACGCCGGAGGACCTGGTCGTCGACGACGTTCCCGACCCCGTACCCGGCCCCGGCCAGCTCGTGGTTCGCGTGCACGCCGCGGCCGTCAACTTTCCCGACGTGCTGCTGATAGCCGGGAAGTATCAGGTCAAGATCCCGGTGCCGTTCATCCCGGGCAGCGAGCTGGCCGGGGAAGTGGTGGCCGTCGGTGACGGCACGCCGTACCGGCGCGGCCAACGGGTGTTCGCGACCACGCCGACCGGGGCGTTCGCGGAGCAGGCGCTGCTCGATGCGGGCTCGGTGGCGCCCATTCCGGACGGCGCCGACTTCGCCTCCGCCGCGGCGTTCGGCGTCACGTATCGAACCGCCTATCACGCGCTGCGATCGATCGCCGAAGTGGCGCAAGGCGATTGGGTGGTAGTCCTGGGCGCCGCCGGTGGCGTGGGGCTGGCCGCCGTCGATCTGGCGGTGGCGATGAAGGCCCGGGTGCTGGCGGCGGCGTCCACCCCGGAGAAGCTCGAGCTGTGCCGGCGGCGTGGGGCGGAGGCAACCGTCGACTACGACAGCGAAGACCTGAAAACACGGATCCGCGAGCTCACCGGCGACGCCGCCCGCGTGGTCCTCGACCCCGTGGGCGGGTCCTACGCGGAGCCCGCGCTGCGGGGTCTGGCCCGTGGCGGCACGTTCGTCACCCTCGGCTACGCCTCGGGCAGCATCCCGTCCATACCGCTGAACCTTGTCTTGCTCAAGGGAATCATTATCCGCGGCATGGAGATTCGCACCTTCATGGGCGACCGGCCGGACGACGCAGCGCGCGACATGGCCGAGCTGTCGCGGATGTTCGCCGCCGGCACCGTCCGGCCCTACATCGCCGCACGGTTCCCGCTATCCGAAACCGCGGCCGCGCTGCGGCATGTTTCCGAGCGCAAGGTGCTGGGCAAGGTCGTCATCGACGTGGCGCGGTAGTTCCCCGCGCAGGCGCTACGGCGTGACGATGTTGAAGTTCTGGTCCGGCTCGTCGAGCACACCCAAAAACGCCTGCAGCGCCGACTGGTCGCCGGAAATTTCGAGCCCGGGCGAGGCGAAGTCACCCATAGCCGCCGTCAGCAATCGAAACTTCTTGTCCAGCTTGACCGTAACGGCAGCTGTCGCCGCGTCGGCGGCCGCCTTTCGATAGACCAGCACCCCGTTACGCAGGGTGAGTCGATAGTTGGCGGCCAGGTCGGCGAACGAGATGTCCAGCGCGATGTCGAGGTCCCAGCTGCGCGGCCCGTCGACCCGCAGGGCGAAGCTGTCGAAGATCTGCTCGGGTGTCAGCTGGTTGAGCATCGAGGCCGACGCCGCGGTCACGGCGGTGCCGAAATTGCCCTCCCGTAGTTCGGTTGCGCCACTCATGAAGAAGTTGCGCCACGTGGCGTTCTCGGCACCGTAGGCCAGCTGCTCCAGCGTGTCGGCGTACAACGCACGGGCCGCGGCGTGATCGCTGTCGGTGAAGATCGCGTGATCGAGCAGCGTTGCCGCCCAACGGAAGTCACCGGCGCCGAAGGCCGAGCGGGCGAGGTCCACGACCCGGTCGATGCCGCCCATCGCATCGACGTATCGCGGGGCGAGGGCCTCGGGTGGATGGGGCCACAGCCGCCCCGGATTGCCGTCGAACCAGCCCATGTAGCGCTGGTAGACGGCCTTGACGTTGTGGCTGACCGACCCGTAGTACCCGTGGGTGTGCCAGGCCCGCTCCAGCGCGGGCGGCATCCGGAACATCTCGGCGATCTCGACGCCGGTGTAGCCCTTGTTGAGCAGCCGCAGAGTCTGGTCGTGCAGATAGGCGTACATATCCCGTTGCAGCGAAAGGAATTCGACGATGCGGTCGCGTCCCCAGGTCGGCCAGTGGTGGGAGGCGAACACCACGTCGGCGCGGTCGGCAAAGGTGTCGATCGCCTCGGTAAGGTAGCCGGACCAGGCGTGCGGATCGCGCACCAGCGCGCCGCGCAGCGTCAGCAGGTTGTGCAGGTTGTGGGTGGCGTTCTCGGCCATGCACAATGCGCGGAAACGCGGGAAGTAGAAATGCATTTCGGCGGGCGCCTCGGTGCCGGGTGCCATCTGGAATTCGATGTCCACGCCGTCGATGGTGTGCTTCTCGCCGGTCTCCCGGATGTCGATGGTCGGCACGATGACGGCCACCTCGCCGGTGGACGGGGCCTGGCCGAGCCCGCAGCCCACCTGACCCATCGGCCCGCGCGCCAGCAGGGTGCCGTACATGTAGGTCGCCCTGCGCGTCATCGCCGGGCCCGCATAGACGTTCTCTTGCACGGCATGCTCGACGAAGCCGTCGGGGGCCAGCACCGCGACCGCTCCGCTGTCCACGTCGGCCTGCGCGGTGACGCCGAGAACGCCGCCGAAATGGTCGACGTGGCTGTGGGTGTAGATGACCGCGACGACGGGGCGGTCGCCACCGCGGTGGGTGCGATACAGCGCCAGCGCCGCCGCGGCCACCTCCGTGGAGATCAGCGGATCGATGACGATGACACCGGTGTCGCCCTCGACGAAGGTGACGTTCGAGATGTCGAAGCCGCGGACCTGATAGATGCCCGGCACCACCTCGTAGAGACCTTGCTTGGCGGCCAGGGTCGACTGACGCCAGAGGCTGGGGTGCACGGACGTCGGCGCGGCCCCGCCGAGGAAAGAGTAGGCGTCGTTGTCCCACACCACGCGGCCGTCGGCCGCCTTGATGACGCAGGGCGACAGGGCCGCGATGAAGCCGCGATCGGCGTCGTCGAAGTCCCTTGTGTCATCGACCGGCAAGGCGTGTCCACCATGGGCCGACTCGATAATGGCGGTCGGGGGCTTATGTTCCACCGGCAATACATTGCCACTAACGCGCCGTCCCGGGAACGAACGCAAAAAAGACAGCTGGCCGGTCAAAAGAATTTTCCTTGAACCTCTTCTATGCGGCGGGGCAAACCCGCATACTGCCTTGACGGCTCTCGATGGCGAGGACCGCAACGATCGGGCGAAGGAGAACAGGTGAAGCGTGGACTGACAATCGCGGCGGCCGGAGCCGCAATTCTGGCAGCAGGTATTGCGGGTTGTTCGAGCAACAAGGGAACTACGGTCAGTGGCGGCGGCGTCACGGCGAGCACCGGCGGCACGACGAAGGTCATCATCGACGGCAAGGACCAGAACGTCCAGGGCAGCACCGTGTGCACCAAGGCCGCCGGCAACGTGAACATCGCGGTCGGCGGCAGCAACACCGGGATCAGCGTGGTGCTTACCGATGCCAACCCGCCCGGTGTCAAGGCAGTCCAGCTCGGCAACGTCAACGGTGTGACCCTGCAGTACGCGCAGGGCGGTCAGGGCAACGCCTCGGCGACCAAGGACGGCAACACCTACAAGATCACCGGCACCGCCACGGGCGTGGACATGGCCAACCCGATGCAACCGGTGAACAAGCCGTTCGAAATCGACGCGACTTGCTCTTAACTCGGTGACTCTGCGGGCGGTTGCCACCCGTTGAGTGGCAACCGCACCGTGAACTCGGTGTGGCCCGGTGCGCTGTTGACCGTGATCGTCCCGTTGTGCGCCTTGACGACGGCCGAGACGATCGCCAGGCCCAGCCCGGTGCTGCCCCCCTTTCGGGAGCGCGAGGAATCGCCGCGCGCGAATCGCTCGAAGACCTCGGATTGAAGCGCCGCCGGGATGCCGGGGCCGTTGTCGATGACCTGCAGCAGGGTGTGCGCCGACTCGGTGGTCAGCCTCGTCGTCACGACGGTGCCGGCGGCGGTGTGGACGCGGGCGTTGGCGAGCAAGTTCGTCAAGACCTGGTGCAGCCGCGCCGCATCGCCTGTGACGACGACGGGTTCCTCGGGCAGGTCGAGCTCCCACTGATGATCCGGCCCGGCGACGTGCGCGTCGCTGACCGCGTCGACCGCCAAGCGCGTCAGGTCCACCGGTTCGCGTTCCAGCGGCCGGCCGGAGTCCAGGCGGGCGAGCAGCAGCAGGTCCTCGACGAGGCGCGTGATCCGCTCCGTCTCGGATGCCACCCGGCTCATCGCGTGCGCCACCGCCTCGCGGTCATCACCCATGCGCTGGGTGAGCTCGGTGTAGCCGCGGATCGCGGCGAGCGGCGTGCGCAATTCGTGACTGGCGTCCGCGACGAACTGCCGAACCCGCGTCTCGCTGGCCTGCCGCGCCGACAGCGCGGCGGCGATGTGGTCGAGCATCCGGTTCAGCGCGAACCCGAGCTGACCCACCTCGGTGGCCGGGTTCGCGTCGGACTCGGCCACCCGCACCGGCAGCTCGACCTCGCCGCGGTCCAACGGCAGGTCCGCCACCTTGCTCGCGGTTTGCGCGACGCGGCGCAGCGGCGCCAGCGCCCGCCTGATGATGACGACGCCCGCCGTGGTCGCGGCGACCAGCGCGATCACCGTCACGATTCCGAGGATGACCAGCATCCGGATCATGGTGGCGTCTACGTTGGACATGGACAGGCCGGTGACGATGATGTCGCCGCCGCTGCGGCTCGGGGCGGCGACGACGCGGTAGCGCCCGAGCCCGTCGAGGTCGAGCGTCATCGCCTTGCGGCTGTCGGCGATGTGTTCGAGTTGTGCCTGCGCGGCGGGGGTCAGCGCGGCCCGCGACCCGGCGCTGGTCAGGTATCCCGCGTCGACGGTCTTGCCGTTGCTGATCACCGCGGCGACCATGCCGGCGGGCTGGCCCGGGGCATCGAGGAACCGCGGACCGGGACCCGGCCGCGGATAGTAGAAGTGCGATTCATGGCGCCAGCCGGGACGTTTTGGCTCGGGGTACATCAGTGCCGACCGATAGGAAGCCCCGGCGAGTTGCCCGTCCAGCTGCGCCACCAGATGGTGCAGCAACGCCAGTTCGGTGGCCGCGGTGATGCCGACGCAGACGACGGCCAGAACGACGATCTGCCCGACCAACAGCCGGAGCCGAAGCGACCAGACCCGCCGTGTCCTAGCGGGCTGGCTTGAGGACATAGCCCGCGCCACGCAGCGTATGGATCATGGGTTCGCGACCGTTGTCGATCTTCTTGCGCAGGTAGGAAATGTAGAGCTCGACGATGTTGGATCGGCCGCCGAAGTCATAGCTCCACACCCGGTCCAGGATCTGGGCCTTGCTCAGCACCCGCTTGGAGTTGCGCATCATGAAGCGCAACAGCTCGAACTCGGTAGAGGTCAACGAGATTGGCTCGCCGGCGCGGGTCACCTCGTGACTGTCCTCGTCCAACACCAGGTCGCCGACCACCAGCTGCGCCCCGCTGTCCACCGTCGTGACCCCGGTACGCCGGAGCAGGGCGCGCAATCGCAGCACTACCTCTTCGATGCTGAACGGTTTGGTCACATAGTCGTCTCCGCCCGCGGTCAGCCCGGCGATGCGGTCTTCCACCGCATCCTTGGCCGTCAGCAGCAGCACCGGCAGCTGCGGGTTCTCCTCGCGGAGCTTGTGCAGCACGTCGAGCCCGCTCATGTCGGGGAGCATGACGTCGAGGACGACCACATCGGGCCGTTGCGCCCTGGCGGAGGCGATGGCCGACGACCCGTCGCCGGCGGTGGAGATGTTCCAGCCCTCGTACCGCAGTGCCATGGACACCATTTCGGCCAGGACCGCTTCGTCGTCGACGACGAGGACATTGATCGGGTTGCCGTCGGCACGGCACATGACAACCCGCTCTACCGACGCTCGCGACTGTGTCACAGGGTCCAGTATCCGCAGCGGACTGAGTCGACGCTATGCCATTCCTATGGGTGTCCTGTGAAAAGATCGCGTGACCGCCGGGCGGTCACGCGATCCGGTATCCGGGCGCTGGCTAATACCAATACCGCCTGCCGGCGACCGGCCGGCCGACGGATCCCAATATCCACAGGACCGCGCCGATGACGAGCAAGACCACGCCCAGCACCCATAACAAATGGATGCCGAAGATGAATCCCAGAACAAGCAAGACGATGCCGAGGATGATCATGACAAATTTCCTTTACATGAGGGGTAGTAGGCTGCTGGACATCGAGCTGGGCTGCGGGACTTTGCAATCCTTGACTTTCGGATTGACACCCGCGTAGTTCAACGGCCCGGCAATTACTGTCAACGCGATATTTCCCGCAGTGACACAGTTTGTTGAATCACCCTTGAAGTAGTCGCGCTGGAACGCCGCGAAGACTCCGATGAGCAGCCACACCAGGACAATCGCGCCGATCACTCCGCGTCCACGCATGGTGACCTCCATTGTGTTCGAGAAATTCCCGTGCGCCTAGCGTTACCCGTTCGACTTATGTCTAAACCTTGCCGATTCCCATTCCTCCCGCGTCAACCGCTAAAGCGAGACGCTAGGAATGCTCGGCCAGCCAGGCCGCGGCCCGCCGCTTCGAGGCGCGCGACAGCCACGCGTCCTGAATCAGCTCGGCCAGTTCTGTCGTCGTAATCTCGGACAGTCGGCTGGCCCGCACCAGCACCGAGGGGTGCCCGTCGAAATGGCCCGTGGTGAAGAACGGTGACGCGGGATCCTGGGTGAGCGCGAGCTTGTCGCTTTCCGACTCCACCCAGAGCATGATCACGTCCCCGTAGCGCTCGCCCGTGTCCGGATCGGCCGCGTCGGGCTGGGGCGTGCGAAAGAAGACGAATGACTTTCCGCCCACCTGATAGATCGGATTGCCCTTCGGGCCCTCCAACCGCCTGACGTGGGGCATCGACGCGGCGATCCGATGCACGTCGCCCACCCGGGCGGGCCGATCACCCATGGCCGCGACACTACCGCCCGGATCTGTAGCATGGCGAGTGGCGTTGCGGTGAAGGGGGATTGATGTGCGGTGACTGACACCCTGTTCGCTGACGTCTCCGAATTTCAAGTCCCCGTGAATGATTCGTATCCGTACCGGGTGCTCTCGGTCCGCGCCTGTGATGGCACCTATAGAGATCACAATTTCGCGGCCAACTATGCGTGGATGCGGGCAGCCCTGGACAGCGGACGCCTGACGTTCGGAATCGTCTACACCTACGTCCGCCCGAATTGGTTGGACAACGCCAACACGGTGCGCTCGATGGTCGATGCCGGCGGCGGCCTGCATCCGCGGGTCGCCCTGATGCTCGACGTCGAATCGGGCGGGAACCCGCCCGGCGACGGTTCGAGCTGGATCAACGGTTTGTACTGGAACCTGGCCGACTACGCCGGTGATCCCGCGCGAATCATCGGTTATGCCAACGCCTATGACTTCTTCAACATGTGGCGGACGCGGCCCGATGGCCTACGGGTCATCGCGGCCGGTTACGGAACCAACCCGGACCTTCCGGGCCAAGTCGCCCACCAGTACACCGACGGCACCGGCTTCAGCCCGAACCTGCCGCAGGGGTGTCCGCCCTTCGGAAACTGCGACATGAACTCGGCCGACGGGCTGACACCGCAAGAGTTTGCCGCCGCGTGCGGCATCAGCGCGAACGGAGGATGGTTGATGGCACTCACCGACGCCGAACAAGCCGAGCTGTTGAGCAAGGTCCGCGACATCTGGGACCAGCTGCGCGGGCCGGACGGCGCGGGCTGGCCGCAGCTCGGCCAGAACAGCGAAGGCCAGGACCTCACGCCCGTCGACGCGATCGCGGCGATCAAGCAGGACGTGGAGGGGATGCGGGCGAGCGCGGCGGGCTAGCTTGCGCCGCTAGGCAATTCACGCTCGCCGCTGCGCCGACACGTACAGCGTCGGCGGCATCACGTGCCCGGTGCCCTCCGGAATGCTGCGGCCATACCGAGCCATCAGCTCGGCGAAGGTCGCCGTCGACACGTCCCAGCCGTGCTCGCGCAGCCAACCGTCGACGGGTGTGCGTTCCTCGGGGTACCAGAGGTCGTCGAAGTCGGTGATCTCGGTGTCGACCAGCCTGGCGGCCGCGGCCCGCATCCGCTGCATGTCCTCGCGCTGGCGCCGGACGAGGTCGGGGTCGGTGAAGCCGGCGCCGGGCACGTTTGACGCCAGCCAACTGCCCGGGACGCTCAGCGAGTGGACGCGTTCGAACAGGAGGTCCTGGGCTTGGGCCGGGAGGTAGCGGACCAGCCCCTCCGCCGACCAGACCGCCGGGCGTGAGGAGTCAAAACCCGCGTCCCGCAGCGCTTTCGGCCAATCCTGGCGCAGATCGATGGGCACGTTCACCAGCCGCGCCTTCGGGTCCGCGCCGTGCTCGCGCAGCGTGTTGGATTTGAATTCCAGCACCTTGGGCTGGTCCAGCTCGTACACCACCGTGCCGTCCGGCCACGGCAGCCGCCAGGTGCGTGCGTCCAGGCCTGCGGCCAGGATCACCACCTGCCGGACACCGGCGTCGGCCGCACCGAGGAAGAATTCGTCGAAAAATGCTGTGCGCGTTGCCATGAAGTCGATCATCAGTTGGATCCGCGCCCGCACGTCCGGCTCCAGCTCGACCGCCTTGGCCAGCAGCTTGGGGTCCGCGTAGATGCTCCACATCCCCTCGCCCGCCGCATCCACGAACACGCGCGCGAACGGGTCGCTGATGAGCGGGTTCGCGCTCTCGGTCTCGGCGGCCCGCGCCGCGGCGACACCCAGCGCGGTGGCCCCCACGCTTTGAGTGATGTCCCAGGAATCGTTGTCGGTACGCGGCATCGCCAACCCCTTCAGGCCCAAAGTCCGTTAGTTCCGCACACTATTGTTCCAGCCTCCCGCGCGACCCGCCGCTCGTCCCCCGTGACCTAGGCTTCTTCCCATGACCGTCGACCTGGAGGCCGTAGCGGGATGGATGTCCGCCCAGGGGCTCGGCGAGGGACCGCTCGAGGATGTCGCCACCGTCACCGGCGGAACGCAGAACGTCATGCTGCGCTTCACCCGGGCCGGCCGGCCCTACGTGCTGCGGCGCGGGCCCCGGCACCTGCGGCCGCGCAGCAACAGCGTGATCCTGCGGGAAACCAGGGTCCTTGCGGCGTTGGCCGGCTCCGACGTACCGCATCCGCACCTGATCGCCACCTGTGACGACCCCGCCGTGCTCGGCGACGCCGTCTTCTACCTGATGGAACCCGTCGACGGGTTCAACGCCGGCGAGGGGTTGCCGCCGTTGCACGCGGGCGACCCGGACGTGCGGTTCGGGATGGGGCTGTCGATGGCCGACGCGCTGGCGAAGCTGGGTGCCGTCGACCACGTCGCGGTGGGGCTCGCGGATTTCGGCAAGCCGGAGGGCTTTTTGGAGCGCCAGGTGCCGCGCTGGCTTTCGGAGCTGGACTCCTACCGCGAGTACGACGGCTACCCCGGGCCGCAGATCCCTGGGATCGAGGAGGTGTCGTCCTGGCTGGAGCGGCGCCGGCCAACGACGTGGACGCCGGGGATCATGCACGGTGACTACCACGCCGCCAACGTCATGTTCTCCCGCACCGGGCCGGAGGTCGTCGCGATCGTCGACTGGGAAATGTGCACGATCGGTGACCCCCTGCTGGACCTGGGCTGGCTGCTGGCCACCTGGCGCCAGCCCGACGGGTCCAGCGTGTTCAGCCACGCCCTCGGCGGCCAGGACGGGCTGGCCAGCACCGACGACGTGTTCCGGCGGTACGCGGCCAACACCACCCGTGACCTGTCGAACATCGCCTGGTACACGGTGCTGGCCTGCTTCAAGCTCGGCATCGTGATCGAGGGCACGCTGGCGCGGGCCTGCGCGGGCAAGGCCGAGAAGGAGGTCGGCGACCAGCTCCACGCCGCCACGGTGCACCTGTTCGAGCGGGCGCTGACACTTATCGACACGCAACCCTGACGCACTAACATCTCCCCCCGTGCCGTCCTACCCCGAGAACCCCGACTTCTACTCCGAGCCGACGCAGGCTGCTGGATACGGTGGCTACTACGACGAGCCCGGGCCGCCGCCGCCCGAGCCGCCGACGCCCTGGTACCGCCGTCCGGCGGCCCTGGTCGCGGCCGGCGCCCTCGCGGTGATCGTGCTCGGTCTCGCGGCGTACGCGGTGGTCAAGCTCGTGGCCGGCCCGCCCGCGCCGAAGGCCCCGAGCACCACCACGACCACGACGCCCATCCCCAGCACGACGGTGCCGAGCACGACGGCGGAGCCACCGCGGCACCACGGAGGCGGCGGGGGCGCGCCGACGCAGACCGTCACCGAGACGGCGCCGCCGCCGAGCACCGACACGCCTACCGCCACCCCCACGGACACGCCCACGACGACCGTCCCGCCGAGCACGGTCACGGTTTCGCCGAGCACCGAAACCAGTACGGTCACCCAGACCGTGACCGTCCCCCCGCGGCGACCGTTCCAGCCGCGCCCATAGTGCAGACATCGCTGCAGCCGGGCGGATAGCATCCGATGGGTGGAAGTCGGGGACTCCGTCAGGCACTCACTCGACCATTGGGAACGCGGTGAGTGGGACGCGGCCATGGTGCACGCCGGCAACGGCCTCGATGAAACCGCGAAAAAGCGCTACCCGCAGCTGGGGGTGGCGACCCGCTTCAAGCGGACGATCCGCGATTCGATGGACATCTTCCGGGTGATGGCGGCACCGGATATCGACTTGGAGCAGACCCGGTTTCCCATTGCGGTGAAGTCGGACCTGCCGGACGGCCGTCCCGACATCGCCGATGTCCTCTACGGCGTTCACCGCTGGAGCCACGGCCACGACGACGAGCTGCCCGCGGGATTCGAACTGACTCCCCACGGGCCCCGCCCGCTGGGAATCCAACTCTGGAAAACCGGGAGGATCCAGCTTCCCGCGGCGGCCGCGATCGGTCTGTTGGCGATCGCCGTGTTTGCACCGGAGAACAAGGGGCAAGCCATTCCGGACGGTTACCAGCTGAGCTGGTATCAGTATGTCTTCATCATCTGCCTGTGGTGGGGGTGGCAGGATCACTTCCGCGACATCATCCGCACCGCCCCGATCCCCCAGACGACGCTCGACTTCTCGGAGTTCTGGGACGACTGGACACCGGTCAACGGCTGAGACCGCCGGCATGCACGCGAGCATCGGTCGGGTCCGGCCGGCCGGCCCGGAGGACGCGCCCGCCTGCGCGGCGATCTACCGCCCCTACGTCCTGGACACGGCGATCAGCTGGGAACTCGAAGTCCCGACCGTGGACGAGATGGCCGCGCGCATCACCGCGGCGCGCCAGACCCACGAATGGCTCGTCCTCGAACATGACGACCGGGTCATCGGCTACGCATACGGGCACGCCCTTTATCGGGTGGCTTCCTACCAGTGGTCGGCTCAGACCGGCATCTACGTCGACGCCGACCACCACCGAACCGGCGGCGGCCGCGAGCTGTACACGCAACTGCTGCGCCGGCTGGCGGAGCGCGGCTACCGGCGGGCCGTCGCCGGCATCACCCAGCCCAACGCCGCCAGCAACGGTTTTCATCGATCCTTCGGGTTCACCGAAGCCGGGCTGTACCGGCGGGTCGAATGGAAGCTCGGCAGCTGGCACGACGTCGCGTGGATGCAACTCGATCTGCTCGGCGATGCCGATCGGGGCGCGCCGGCGGGCCCGATCACCTAGCGGGCAGACAGGCTTCAACCCGGGACGGGCAACGCCTTGGGTGCGCCCGTCCCGAGCCGAAAGGTTGTAAGAGGCTAGCGCCCGCCGCCGGCGCCGCCACCGAAGCGGCCACCGCCGGCACCGCCGCCGAAGCGGCCACCGCCGGCGCCACCGCCGAAGCGGCCACCGCCCGCACCGCCGCCGATACCCATCGTTTCCACACTGCTGATCGTCATCATGGGCCGGACGTTATAGCCGAATATCCGCGGCCACAACAAACTCCGTCTTAACGATTTGAACCACGCCGAGCTGTTGCGCGCCCGAAGGGATTCGAACCCCCAACCTTCTGGCGTATTCGGGCCAGCGCGGACAGTACGCTATGGTCCGCTAAAGTATTATGCCGCAACAGGATATGGAATCTTGCGTTCGTAGCAGAATTGCGTAATCCGGGCGCGACCGCCGGCGTTTGTATCAGGAAAGTGGAGACTTGACGGAGCCCCAGCCATCCTCAGCCCCTGGTCCTGTTCAGACGTACAGTCTCGATGAGGTCTCGGCGATGGTTCTGCCGCCTGAGTGGCGTGATGGCAAGCGTTGGCTTACACGTCGACTCAACGCCGGCGAGATCCACGGATACAAGGTCGGCCGGGTGTGGCGGATGACAGCCGCCGACGTCGAAGCGCTGATCGCCCGCTACAGCAACACCGTGAATCAACCGAAGCTGGCGACCGCCGATCCAGCCGATGAGAGTCCGGCTAGTTTCCTCGACGGATTATCTCCACGGTCGCGCCGCCGGTTGCAGAGGCTGACCTGATGGGCCGCCCTTGGCGTGCGGCGACCGGAGTCAGCCGCAAGACCGTAATCAAGGACCTCGCTCAGGTGGTGGAAAGTACACCACCTGCCGAACCCGACGTGGAAACGCCTGCCGACGAGCCGATCGTCGTCGAGCAGGAGTTGCCGCCGTGCCGTGCGCCCGGGAAACGAGGCAAGCCCGGGTCCAGAAGTGGGTGTGATTGTGGATCGTGCCGACGACCAATTTCAAGCCCTCCGGGAGCGCATGATGACGCCGAGTCCGCCGGGTTGGTATCCGAACCCGTCGGGTGCGCCCGGGATGTTGTACTGGGACGGCCGGGCGTGGCAGATGCCCGCGCCGTTTCCGCCGCCAGGTCAGGGCAGCACGGCGAAGACGGTGGGATCGGTGGCTGTTGGAGTGACAGGCGCAATGCTCACCGGAATCGTCGTGCTGGTCGTCTGCGCTCTGCTGGGTGTGGTGGCGTTGCTGATCGTGGTCAGCTCGCGCGCCGATCGGATTCCGGTTCCGATGGTCACCGACACCGGCACCCCGACGTCGTTGGCGCCATGGTCGAGTTCGCCGCTGCCCGAGCGGCCGTTTACGACGTTCCCGACCGCTCCCGGGCCGTCACAGGTGCCGTTTCCGACTCCGACGCGGTAGGCCCCTTTTGAGGGTCGCCCGCTTGCGTGTACGCTGGCGGACTTCGCTTGTGGGGCGGAGTCCCGAGGGGGCGTGCTGTTGAGCCGCACCGATAAGACCAAGCCGTTTTGGGTGAAGCTCGCTCATGGTGATTTGGCGGTTGTTGAGCGTCACGATCATCGTGACGGTTGCTGTGATCTGCCGGACCGGTTGGATGCCTTGGCGTTTAGCCGGCTGGGGACGCGTTGCCGTAGGGAGTTCTTCGCAACGGACATCAGGGTGTGCTGCTGTCCGATGTGCCATGCAGCCGAGTATCCCGACCGCACCGAGGCGCAACGCCGGCGACGCGAGCGCCGTAAACAGCGTCAGCGGTTACGCCGCGACTGGAGGAGGGTGTACGCCGGCGAGGCATTCCTGCCGAATGTCGTTTGCCCACCGAAGTAGCCCAACACGTCTCCTAGATACCCGGGTTTGAACCCGGAGTATCTGACCTGCGGATTAGCAACTTGTCGTTATCCGCGGGTGTCGCCGTGTTGGGCGACGGCGCTGGCGTAGGACATCCGTTGGGCGCGGTCGGCGATCTGGTTGACCATGTCGTCGAAGTTGCGTGGGTGCACGTTGACGTCGCCGGAGACGTGGAAGGACTGACCCCCGCCGCCCTGGCCGCCTGCGCCGCCCTGGGCGCCGGCTTGGTCTGAGGTGAGCGGCGCTTTGGTCTGGCCCGCGGTGTTGTTTTCCGCCGGCCGCACACCGGCGACGCCGGCCAGCAGCTTGCCGGGGAGGGTGTTGGCGAAGTTCGACAACGGGCTGTCGGACAGTGAGAGGGTTTCGATGATCCCCTCGGCGAGGATCCCCGCGTCCTGGGCGCCGTAGGCGGCGGTCCGGTTGAGCAGCTGGAAAGCCATCTGCGTCGCCGAGCTCGCCGCGCCGCCCGCGCCGCCGAAGCTGCCCATGCTGGCGGCCATGCCGGCGGCCTGGGAGGCTGCGCTCTCGGCTGCCCCGAGGAAGCCGCCGCCGAGGCCGAGGCCTGGGGAGGCGGGGAGTTCCTGGCCGAAGACCTCTTTTGACGCGCCGGGCTGCTGCAGCCCTTGGTGGGTGTTGGCGCCGCCGGGAACGCCGGGGGTCACGGCGGCGGTGAGGGTGGGGCCGGGCTGCGGGGGTTTGGGCTGGCCGCCGGGCGCCGGTGAGGGTGGGGCCGGGCTGCGGGGGTTTGGGCTGGCCGCCGGGCGCCGGGTTGGCCGTCTTCGGTCCGGGCTGCGGCGCCGGCGCCGGCGGAGGGGTCAACGCAAAATCTGTCGGGCCGCCCCCACCGAAGTAACGCACCGACGACGGATCGACCCGGCCCTGGTTCAGGGCATCCATGAACGGGGCGCCGTAGCGCTGCACCGCCGAGGGCTGCTCGACGAACTCCCCTGGCGAGAGCCATGACGGAATCGTGTCCGACCCAGACGGGCCGCCGGCGGCGTGGTGTTGCACCGCGCCGGGGTTGACGCCGGGAAGGTAGCCGCCGGGCGGCGGCACGGGAAGGCCCTGGCGCCAATTCCGGCCTGGTTTGCCCTCGTTGGGAAGCTGGTCCAGATCGCCCGGGTAGGGGCCTCTTGGCACGCTGGCCGTTGGGGGCGTCCCGACGGGTCCGGATGGGATCGGCGGACCTGTGTAGTTGCCGTACGCGTCGATGTAGCCGCGCTGCAACGCCCACTGCCTGATCTCGGGCGGAAGTTCGGCCAGCCCTGGGTAGTCGACGCCGGGGATAGGGTTTCGCGGCGCTACAGGAGCTGCAGCCGGGGCGCCCGGCGGGGGCGCCTCCCATTCGCCTGTCTTGGGGTTGTATCGCGAGCCCGGCGCCGGAAAGTACTTGCGGACCAGATCCTGGCGCGACCAGTCGGGGGCCGAACCGCCGGGCGCTGAACCGCCGGGCGCCGCGCCGCTCTTGAACCAGGGGTCGTTGTACCAGCCCGGAGTCGCCGGCGCCCCGCCGGATGGCCCAGAAATGGGCGCCCCTCCGCCGCCACCCCCGCCGCCGCTGGCTGGACCTACTGCGCTGGCCAGATCAACGCCGCCGAGCGGGCCGTTGGTCAGCGGGCCCAGTGCCTGCGCCAACCCGACATTGCCGAAACCGCCCGCGCTGCCGCCGAGCCCGGCCATCACCGCGGTCTCCATCGGGCCCAGCACCAGGTCCTCGAGGAACCCGACAGCCCACTCCGCCAGGCCGGGAAGGCCCTTCCCGAGCCCGAACCGGTCAGCCAGCGGCACCGGCAACCCGATACCGCCCATACCGCCGCGGCCGTGTCCGGCGTGGAATGTGCCGCGCTCAGCCTGCTGTAGCCGCTGCTCCTCCTGGACGCGCTCGGCCCTGAGGTGGCGGATCTCCTCATCGAGGCGGTCCTTCTCCGACTGCTTCGCGTCGCTCTTGAGCTCACTGCGGCGTTTCTCGGCGGCCGCTATCTCCGCGTCGATGTGACGCAGCTGCTCCTGAGCGGATGCCACCCGCTGCGGATTCGGCGTGTAATAGCCGGGCATCCCGCCCGGACCGGTGCCCGCCGTCGCGCCCGGCGGAATCCCACCGCCAAAGCCGCCACCACCGAAGCCGCCCAAGCCGCCACCACCGAACATGCCCATTCCGCCGGCGGCGCCAGCGGGGCCGTCCGGATAGAAGCCCTGCAACGGCAGATGCATGTGGTTGGTGAACTCGCTCGACTCCGCGCCGGCAGCGCCGCCGCCGAGCATGATGCCGCCGTGGGAGCCACCGGACTCGAAATGCGTACCATCCGGCAGTGTCGCCGCCATGTGGCCGCCGCCGGGTCCGCCGTTGTACCAGCCGATGTTCAGCGAACCCGGGCCGCCCATGCCTGGCTGGAAACCTTTCTCCGCCAACCAGTTCTGCGCGGTCGCCGTCGACATCCGCCCGCTGGTGCCCAGCGCCGCGTTCACCAAATCCGACACCGCGCCCGAGCAGTCCGTGCTGCCCCACACATACGGGCCGCCGTTGAGCGCTTGGGCTTCCTGATACAGCCGCGACACCGGGCCGCCGTCATCATCACCGATCGGGCCGCCGTACTGGCGGTGCAAAGCGTTCCGGAAGGCGTGAACCGCGCCGTGGCCGCCCATCGCATCCACATCGTCGGCGGTCAGCATGTGCTCGCCCGGCGCAGCCCAGATCGGCACCGAATCAACACCTTTGGGACCGCGGCCGTGGATCGGGCCGCCGCCAGCGTGGCCGTCGCCGAACAGGAAGTTATAGGCCCCCACCCCCGACGCCGGGTTATGCAGCCACAACGTGTCCAGCGTCGGCCCCAGCGACGGGAACTTTTCCTTGATGTGGTCCATCGCCTCACTGGCCAGACCTGCGCCGGCGAACGCCAACCCCAGCGGCCCCCACGCAGCAGAGAACCGGCCACCACCCCCGCCACCCGCGCCGCCGGCTGGGCCGTGGCCGGCGTCCATGGCGGCGTCGGCCTGCAAGGCAGCGTCCCGCACTCGGCCCTCGGCGGCCACTTCCTCCGCGGCCGCGGCGTCCACCTGGGCCGCAGCGGTGGCCGCGGCCGGGCCCCCCGCCGCGATCGCCGTGTTCGCGGTACCTGCCGACGCGCCGATCTTGTTGAACGCCCAGGCCGCCGCAGTGCCAAGAGGTTTCAGCACATCCTTGTAGGCCAGGGTGGCGAGTTTGGTGGCGGTCCACGTCACGCCCAGGGCGCCGACCGCGATCGTCAACCCCTCCGCGAGACCCTTGTGCTCTGCCAGGAATTGGCCCGTGGTCCGCAGTGCCCCAGCCACGTCCGTCATGACCGGCAGGAACGCCTCACCCATCTCGATCCGCGCCGCGCCCATCGAATGCTTGAACTGGTCCATCTTGGCGTTGAACGTGGCGGTGGTCTCGGTGTAGCCCTTGACCGTTCCATCGGCCTCACGAACCGACCCATCGATCTGCTTGATCTTGTCGTTCACCGCGCCGGCATTCTCACCGGCTGCCTGCAACGCGACCTGCAGGGTTTCCTGGTCGCCGGTCAGGATCTTCAGCGCCTGGTCGTAGCTGATGTGATCGCCGATACCGCTCTTGATTAAATCGTTGTAACCGGTCAGCTTGCTGTAGAGCGCGTCCCACTGGCCGAGCTCGCTGGTCAGCTGCTTACTTACGCCGCCCCTGGACTTGCGCCACTCCTGGTAGGTGAGCGATCCGTTTTTGATCTGCTCGGCAACAGCTTTCGCCGGCCCGGTGAGCGCGTTGAACGCTTCAGCCTCGGCGCGGGAAGCCTGGGCGCTTTGGTAGTGCACACCGACGTCGACCATGCCGTCTTTGGTGTGCGCCTGCAGTGCCTGCTGCAGCAGCTGCAGCGTCCCTGTCACACCGCGCTCGCCAAGATGGTCCGTCACATCTTGCGCGTCCAGGCCCAGCGAACCCATCATGGCCCGCATCGACGCCGTGGGGCCGAGCATCTTCGACGTCGCGTGACCGATCAGCTCAAACGCGTGCTGCGCCGAGTCACCCGTCTGCGTCATCTGCGCGCCCAGCCCATAGAGGTCGGCCATCAGATAATGCATCTGAGTCGCGCTGAGACCCTGGCTCTTACCGATGTTCGCGATCAGCGGCTCAGCAGAATGAAGCGCTCCCGAGAAATCCTGAAAGTTGCTCTTCGCCAACGACGTTGCCGTGACCATCTTCGACATCACATCGGCGGCATCATCCGATTTGTAGCCAAAGTCATTCATCGACGTCGTCAGACCATTGAGAACCTCCTTCAGCTCGGAGTTCTCCGACTTCGCACCCTGGGATGCGGCTCTGAGCACATTCACGCCGTCAGCACCCCGATAGCCGGCCTTCTCAACGCCGTACATCGCGTTCATCAAGTCCTGCGCCGAATAGCCCACCTGGCCGGACAACTGCAAGATGCCATCGTGCACCGCCCGCAGATTGGCGGTCGTTTCACCCGCAGAGGCAACCAGCCGCGTCTGCGAGGCCTGAAAATTGCCCGCAGCCTCGGTCGCCGAAACCAACGACGTCCCCAGCACCGCCAAAGACCCGACACCGACCGCATTCCACGCCCGCCCCGCCACAGTGGCGGCCGCTGCGCTATCTTCAGCTGCGCTGCCCAGTTTCCGGTGCGCCGCCTCACTCGCCGCCAGCGCATCCACATTCGCCCGCATATCCCGCGCCTGGCGGGCCTGGGCATCGGCCAACAGCATCTGCCCCCGCGCCGCCTGACTACTCGCATCCCCCCACCGGGCGGTCATCTCAGCCGCACGACGCGTCGCGACTTCCACCTCAGCAGCCGAACGCTGCGCCACCCGCGCAGTCTCAATCTCAGCATCACGCAGCCGCGCCAGATCCTGCTGCATCGCCAACACATGCTGACGCGCACTGCCGGCATCAAACGCCCTGAACGCCTGAGAGAGCGAGCCGCCCAGCCCGTGGGAGATGTCCTTGCCCAAGGCGTCGAACGCTTGCCGAATCTCGCGGGCGGTCGCCGTAAGGGCGGAGCGATCCAGGCGGCTCTCAACGTCGAGGAAGACAGGAATGGTGGACCCCCTCTATCGCCGAAGCCGCTCGCCCGACGGCGGGTGAACCACCAAGCCCAGGCCGGCGCCGCGCAGGTAACTCATAGCTCAAACGCTAGAGACCAAGAGCCCTAAACGCTTCGCTTGCTCGCGCCGGCGCGAGCAAGCCTGCGCAGGCCTGCGCCGTGCGAGCGGTAGCGTTCCCTATCATGGCTGCGTCTGTGCCGAGCGTGTCCGCAGTGAACCGGGCCGGGAATGTCTTGCGCAATCTGCGAGTAACCGGGAATCGGGTCAAGGTGCCCGCCGCGGTGGAGATCACGGCCGAACAGATCTTCGCCGCACTGGACACACTGGAGGCGTGGCGCGCCGCGCACGCTCGTCCTCTCGGGGCCGCAACGATGGGACTGCGGTCACGTGTCGCCACAATGGGCTGCGCTCATATCGAGGTCTCGCAGCGGTTGAAGCGCATTCCAACGATCATCGACAAACTCAGACGCGAGCC
Organism: Mycobacterium terramassiliense; assembly: GCF_900157385.1. Classification (GTDB taxonomy): domain Bacteria; phylum Actinomycetota; class Actinomycetes; order Mycobacteriales; family Mycobacteriaceae; genus Mycobacterium; species Mycobacterium terramassiliense. Next base: position 562,519 of record NZ_LT717701.1, on the reverse strand, counting down.
TGGCATGAACCTGGGCCGGATGCACGACATCGGCGGATGTCGCGCTGTCCTGCAGAGCCTGGACGAGGTCCAACGCGTCCAATCGAGATATTCCGGCGATCCGGTCACTGCCAGAACCAAGGACTACGTTGCCCAGCCAAAACCGGACGGCTATCGCGCAGTGCACGTGATCGTCCGCTATCAGGGGCGGCTGATCGAAGTCCAGCTTCGAACGCAGGTCCAGCATGAATGGGCCTACACGGTCGAGAGCGTCACATCTCGGTTCGGGTTGGATATCAAAGCTGGCGGCGGGCCGCCGCCCGTGCGAGACTGGTTCGCGGCAGTGTCAGAGGCGATGGCACTCGAGGAACACGACCAACCGGTGGGCCCAGAGCTTCTGCACCGGGTATATAAACTGAGAGAGACAGCCCAACCCTACTTGCAAGGAGTTCGTCGATGACTGCATCGCAGCTCAAGCACTTCTTGCTCGTATTCGACCACAACCGCGCCCAGCTGATCGGCCTGAAAGAGTTCGGCACGGACGCCAAGAGTGCGATGGCCGAATACGCCCGGCTAGAACGTGCACACATGAAAGAGTCAGACTCGATCGAGATCGTCCTGATCGGCTCGGATTCGCTGGAAACCGTGAAGATCACCCACGCGAACTACTTCGACGGCACCGTAGCCGTCTCGAAATACTTCGCCGGCATCTGAACTATCGGCGGCACGCGCGCCGCAACACCGCAACACCGCAACACCGCAACAATAGGCCAAAATCCCACGTCAGAGGGCTAGTTCCCCGATTTTTTGGGCCTGTACGTAAAAATCGGCGACGGACAGGCGGTCGCCTGGTGCCCCCCTCCCCTTGATTTTTTCGGCCGGGGGGTGGGGCCCCTTTGTCCGGCCACCATCGCTTGGTGCCGCGGGTAGGGGCCAGCGGGATTACCTGCGGCCCGAGGCCGCGCTCGGTGGCCGTGTTCTGCACGCCTAGAAAGGCGTGGACATGTAGTCGATGCCGTCGTGGCTGCTCTGTGTGGCGCGGTGGGCCTGGTTGATCAGCGCCATCATCGGGTCTTGGCGGAACTGTCCGGGGCGATCGCTCATGCCGATCATCAGCCGCTGAGCTGCTGTGGCTTCTGTCCAGCGCTTCTGTGCAGCGTCGCTGTGTGCCATCGTCTACCTCCTGCGCGCGTCAGAGGTCGAGGAATGTCACGGCGCCGGTGTCGGTGGCGGCGACGCCGTAGAGGGTGAAGCCGCGGTCGGTGCCTCCGGGGATCGTGATGACCTGGCCGGGGGCTAAGGACAGGCTGTTGTCGGGGGCTACTGACTGGTTCCCGAGGAACACTGGTACGTCGCCGGAGTTTTGGACGATTGCGCCGCAGGTTCCGTAGCTGATCGCGCAGATGAGCGTGGGGGTGGTGCCGATGGTGACGGTGGTTGCGTTCATTGGCTTGCTCCTCTTTCTTGTCTGGTTAGAGTCCCGGCCGGTCGCGTCGGAGTCTGTTTCTCCGGCGGCGCCGAATATCGGGTAGGGCAGTTCTTTTCAGCTGCCTGTGCGGGATGTCTGGGGCAGTTCACATGGTGATTTCGTCGAATTCTTCGTCCAGGTCGGGTTTGGAGGCTTTGCGTTGTTTGACGGCGGCGGCGACGACGTCGTTGGCGAACCGGTGGCCGGCGTCGCGGAGGGCCTGGCGCGCGGTCGGGTCGCCGGCCGCGACTCTGATTCCCAGATTGTCGAGCGCCACAACGCAATTCGCGACCGTTTCGGCGGCCGGCATTGTCGGCACGTCAGGGCTTTCCTCGATTCGCTCGACGAGGTTGTGGGTCACGAAGTGCGCGGCCTGCTCGTCGCTGAGCCAGCCGAGCAGCGAATCGCGGTAGCAGTGGCGAAGGCGCCCTTGCTGATCGTGGGCGATGACGAGTGCCGCGGTGACCCGGAATCTTGGCTTCCAGTCTCCGGTGATGCCCATCGGCTCGTTTGTCGGCGCATTTGCGAGCATCGACTGTGCTCCTCCTAGTCCCAGTTGTGCGGGCGGTAGTCGGGTTTTTCACGCCAACCGCCGGTGCCGTCGGCGTTTTGGACAAACTCGCAGTGATCGTTGGGGCTGGGGTGGTACCAGCCGTCGGCCGGCGGCGGCGGTTGGGTGCCCGGGTGGAACGCCGGCCCGAGTTGCCGTTGGAACCAGTCGGCCTGCTGCTGCGGTGTCCACTGCTCGACCGGGGTGCCCTGCCGGATGCGCACCGGCTGCGATGCCTGCGGGATCGGCAGACCGAGGTCGTCGACGGGCGCCGGGGCGGCGGGTGCTTGAGTGGCGGAAGCCTGCACTGCTGGTCGCGGTGTGCGCCGTGTTGGCGGCGGGGTGCCGCGTAGGAAGCCCATGACCGCGTTGTGCGCATCGGTAACGCCGACACCGCCTGCTGAAGCGTCGGTGCCAGAGCGACGTTCCTCAGCCATCTCATGCACCAAGTCCTTGCCCGGAATCGGTGTCAAGGCGGCCAGCATCCCGCGCGCCTGGACGCGGTCGGCCCTCATGGCTAGCACCCAGTTCGGTGCGTTGGCGGCGCTGATGCGGCCGTCCTCTATCGCGGCTGCGACCAGCCGCACGTCGAGGTCTTCTTGGAGTTGTCGTTGCGTATCAGTCATTTTCGGCATTTCAGGACACTCCCTGAGTCTGCTGCTTGTACATTGCAATCTCCTGATCGCTGATCAGCCAGCGGTCGCCGACTTTCCTGCCGAGCCGACCTGCCCGGCAGGCCCAGCGGACACCACTAGGGCTGATCCCGAGGGCCTCAGCTGCAGCGGTGGTGTCCTTCTCGAAGGCTAGGACAGCTCGGGCCGTCACCTCGTTGGTGCTGACGTCGGCGTTAGCGGCGGCGCGAGCAACGCAGTCCGTCAAGTCGTTTCGCATCGCCTGCAATCTCGGTGAAAGGGGCTGACCGTTCTGCCGGGCCAGCAGTTTCTCGGCCAGGCCGATCACTTCGACCATGACGGCTGCTGCGGCGACGCTGATCGTGATGCCGTCGCCGTAGCGGATGTCAGCGGCCACTAGGCACCTCGCGGGCGCCGCGGAGTGTGTCGATCGCGTCGACGAGCTCGCTGGCCAGCTGGAAAGCCTCGTCCGGTGTGGCGGTGATCCGTATGGTGCCCAGTCGAATCCGGACATGACCCCTGAAGGGCCACGCCGCCCAGCCCGCGCGGTCGTCGGCGTCGAGCTCACGACCGCATTGATGACAGCTCAGCTTCATGACGTCAGCCCGTCAGACCGGGGACACACCACGTCGGACGGCGGCATGGGCCCGATTGTCCGGCCGCAGTCTGGACAGTTGCGCACGATGACTGGTCGCGGCGCGTCGATTCCGATGGTTTGTGATTCGGGTAGCGGCGACTCGGTGATTGGGAGCTTCCGGTGGCTGCTCATAGCTGTCTCTCGCTAGCTGCGAGCACGGCGGCGTCCAGCTCGGTGCTGACCGCGTCGATCGCGGCCTCCTGGCTCCCGTACTTGTTGGTGTAGGCCTCGGCGGCATGCGCGGTCAAGAACCCGATCACGGCCGCTGTCACCTTCTCGCCGGCCGCGATGATCCGCCCGGTTTCGACACCGACGCGCGCGCCGTCACCGGTGAGGCCGGCAAGCAGCAGCCCGAGCGCGGCCGCCCGGAGGGCCGACAATTGCTGTGCCTCAGCCGGTTCGGCTGGGGGTGGGCCTGACCTGTTGCGCAGTCGGCGCCTCGGCTTGGTCATGATCGGGGCTCCCCAAGCTCTTCGTAGTGCTCGACGATGCCAGCGAGGATCTGCACGACGCGGTCTCGAGCTCGGGCTTTCCCTTGGTGTTCGATCAGCGCCATGATCCAGTTGCGGACCAGTGCATAGATCAGCTCAGGGCCCCGGCCGAGCGCGTCGGCCACGGCAGCGTCGTATCTGTCTCCGTCGCCGTCGAGCACCGCCAAGGCGAGGCGCGCAGCGCGGGCCTGATCAGCGAGGCCGAGAGTCGTTGGTGGCATCGTGGTCATGGCGTTCCTTCCGTGGTTCGGGGTTCGTCGAAGTTATGTGGGTGGCCCTGGTCTGTCGCGCCGGCCGCGGCGAGGCGCGCGACGCAGGGGATCCGCTTGGGCATCCCGTCGTCGCGGGTGCACCACTGGCCGGGCTCGGCGCGACAGTTACTGCAGGCGACGTCGAGCGCGGTTTCGTAGGCGGTGCGCACGGGTCGCGGCGTCCTCACGAAGTCACCTCCGCCGCGGCCTGGGTCTGACGAGGCCGGCCGACGGGTCGCGGCGTGTTGACGCGGCCGGCGACGACGCCGAGGGGGCGTTGCCGCGCCGGCAGCGTGCTGAACCAGGCGCGGCAGCGGTCAGCGGCCGGACACCGGGAGCACAGCCCCAGCGCCTGATTGTGGCGCTGCTCGACGGCTTCGGGGTCCTCACCGGGCCCGGCGTCATCGAAGAGGTGATGCCGGCCGCGGCAGCGTGCGCCGGGTAGTGCGGGTGCGCCGCCGATGACCGAGAGCAGGTTGTCGAGGGTCACGTTCCCACGTCCCGGGTAGCGTCTGGTCTTTTGCTCGGTGCGCGCGGGAGGCCGCGATCGTTGGTGCCGTTATGCACGACCCGGAGGGTGGTTTCTGGTGCTTTCCGGGCGGCTGGTGGCCGGGCCGGTGGGCCGTCGCAGTCGTCGCAGAACGGTCCGGCCGCGGCCAACGGCAGCTCGACGTTGCAGCGCTGGCAAACCTTTGGGCGGGGTTGATTCATTGGTTCCTCCGCGGTTGTGAGGGTGGGCTCGCCGGTCGGGCTGTCGGACTGGGCTGAGGCGTCGGATCGCGGCGAGCTGGGAGAATCGGCGGCTGTGGCGGCAACAGGGGGTACACCGTGTACTTTGGGTACACCGCCATTGACCTGCGGATATAGGGGTGTACTTTCGGTACACGGTGTACTTTCAGCCGCCAGACGGTAGCGGCTTCCCTTGTCGGTCTCGATAACGATGATGCGGCCCTCATCAGCTAACTCTGATACGGCTGCTGAGAAGTTGTCGCGCAGGTCGGCCTTCAGCTTCCTACGAAGGTCCGCGCCGAATGTCTCACCAGAGGCTTGTCTTGCCAGCCACCGCAGCACGGCTTCCTTGGCCCGCTGGAGTTTGCGATCTGAGATCACCTCGTCGCGTTCGGCCGTGGCGAGCGCGCGGCCTCGGTTGTTTTGCTGGGCGGCCTTGGTGCGCTCGTGCTGGACCCACGCGCGGGTGTGATCGGAGACCGCCATCACCACCCCGGCCAGGTTCCAGTCCTCATCGTTGATGGCCGGTTTCTCGTCGCGGCCGTCGAGGACCATCAGCGCCGCCGCCACCTTGAGCCGCACCAGCAGCTTGTGGCCGTCGAGGGGGTCGACGGTGCCGCGGTGCATTGCGAGTTGGTGGGCGTCGATGGCGTCGCGCGCGACCTTCGGCACCGTGAGGTCGCCGGCGAAGCGCGGCTGAGTGATCACGACGGGGGCGGGCTCGGCGGGACGCTCGTCGGGCATGTCGGCATCCAGCACGGGCAGCCAGACGAACCGCTGAGGTGTCCCACCGTCCGCGCCGTCAAGCAGCGCGCCGGCCCGGCCAGGCTGCACACCGACGACGAGTCCGCAGCGGTACGTGTGTGCCGGCACCCGTGTTCGGGTGTGGGCCTGGGCGTTGGTGAATCCCAGCTGCTCTCCGCTGAAGACCTTGCGCAGCTCGGACTCCAACGTGCTGCCCGAGCGGGAGAAGAGGCCCGCGGCGGTGTCGATTTCGGGCACCGAGAAGATGGCGGTGGTGATCTGTTCGCGCTCGGGCAGGCCGTCTTTGTCCATGGGGGGCGGCATGAACGTCCGGGCGATGCCCTCGCCGGAGCCGATTGGGAATTCGGGCAGGTCGACTACTGCGCCGTGGTGCCAGCGCAACGCGATCGCGTCTCGCGCTGCAGCCTCGCTGGTGCCTTTGCCCGCACCGCTCGGGCCGGTTAACGCCACGAAGAGGTTGAGGCTGGCGCGGCCGCCGGCGTGGGGTGGCAGCGCGGTCCCCGGCGGAATGAGGCCGGCGGCGCGGACCATGGACACGCCGAGGACCGCCCACGGACAGCGGCGCCGGGACTGAGCGAACTGACGGATATGCGCCAGGATTGGCCAGGCCGTCCAGAACTCTTCGAACTCAATGCCGGTCACGCCGACCTCCTCGGAATGTAGATCGCGTTGCGGCGGCGGATGTCGCGCGAGATCTCGGCCCAGTCCGCGGCCGCTGAAATGGCTCGGGAGGCTTGGGCTAATGCCTCCTGAGCGACATCGACGTGTAGGGCCCAGTGCCGGCCGCCGTCGAGCACGGCAGCGAGCTTGGCTGGATGGCCATCGGGGAGCTGGCGCCAGGCTGGGGAGCCGGCCAGTGGCCAGCTCCCCGCCTCGTCGAGCACCGGAATCACGAATAGGTGGACCGAGTACCAGTCGACCGACCGGGATTCGATGTCGTACTGCGCCATTAGCAGAGCCCCTTGGGTCTGCCGGCCAGCCGGTCGCCGATCATCGTGTAGTCGAGGGTGGCTTCGTTGACCGCGGCCTCGACGTTTTCTTCTGGGGTTTGGCAGGCCGGGCACAGCAGGCCTGTGATGAGCCCGTACTCGACGATGACATTCCAGTCGGCCATTGCCGCGAGGCTGCGGCCCCGGCGACCACAGCGGTCACAAGGACGCAGCCGCGGGCGGCGCTGGCGCGACCGGCTGCTCACTTGTCACCGCCCAGGGTGTGCGCGCCGGAGACGATTTCGTCGCACATGTGGCTGAACGCCTCGGTGGCGTGGTCGATTGCTTGGTCGAGTGCGCGCCGGAGTTCGTAGGCCTCGTCGAGGCGGAGGAAAGCGTCGTGGTCGTAGTCGTACTGGCCGCCGTCGAGATGCACTACCACCGCGGGCATTTGGCCCTCGACATATGCGACGCCTGCTCCAACCGTCAGCGGCGACCTGTCCCCCTCCAGGTGGTAAGGGTCGCCGTGGCGAAGTGATGCAGTCGTGTAGGTGATTCCCGACCAGTGATCCTGGTCATCGGTGTGGCGCGGCCTGGTGGTGCACCAGGAAAACGGGCACCCGTGGCGCTCACGCGTCCAGGTATCAAGTTCGTCGGCTGAGGCGATGATCGCGGCTGCGAGTTGACGGGCCTGCGAGCCGGTGAGGTAGTTCTCCCAGGATGAGTTGACGCTGATGCCGGGATCGGAGCGTGATGGCCCCTCCGCGCTGTCGAGGGTGCCGTCTGGCAGCTGGACGGCTGATGTCTGCACCCAGGAGTCGCTATCGATGATCTTGCGCTCGATGCCGTAGATCACCCGGAACGCGCCGTCCCACGCTGCACAGCCTTCGTTGCCTGGCGATGCGCCTTCGGGGAGCGGGACGTCGTTGACGTGTGGCATGATGTTGGTTTCCTGTCTGGTGTAAGTGGATGGGTTGCAGCGGCCTCCGCCAGGTGCTCCAACACCTGGACATGCGGGGGCCGCTGTCTTTTGCGGAGTGGTCATCAGGCTGCATCCCCGCCGATTGTGCCGTCCAGCTTGTCGATGAATTCGCACAGCGCAGACTCCGAAACAAGCCGTCGCCGACCAACTTTGACGCTTCGAAGCTCCCCGCTGGCAAGCAATTCGAAAACCTTCGAGCGGCCCAAGTGCAGCCGGGCCATAACAGACTCGACCGGGTGCAGCGTCGGCGGCGTTCTGGTTTGGATCTCGGTCATCAGGAACCCTCCTGTGTAGATTTGACACTCGATTGGGACAGTTTTGTGTCCTAATGAGAGATTCTTACACGTCGTGTTGAATCCGCACAAGTACCTGATAATCTGTGTCGTTATGAGCCAATGGGATGCGGACCTGCATGCGCGGATCGCTGCCGCAATCAAGAAACATCGGGGCGCCGGCCGTTCCGCCCAATGGCTCGCGGACAAGACTGCGGAACTCGGCTATCCGATCAGTCGGGCGCAAATTGCAAACTATGAAAGCGGCCGGAAGAAGAATTTGGACATCGCCGAGTTGCTGATTCTTGCTGCGGCGCTTGATGTTCCGCCGATGGTGTTGCTCTACCCGGATTTGCCAGCCGGTCAGGTTGAGATCATCCCTGGCCGCATCGGTACAAGCTGGGTGGCCTACTTGTGGGCAACCGGCATCGGCCCGTCACTAACGAGTCCTGCTGCCGCGCCGACCGCCGGCGAGCGTTTGATTGCCGCTGTACGCGAGCGCTCGGACCTGATGGCGGAGCTGGCCCATTTGCACGTGAATGCTGGCCTGTACGGCTATGACGCTGCGCTCAAGGCATCGTTGGAAAGCCGCCGGACCGAGGTCGCTGCCCGGATTAGCCGGCTCAACGCCGAGATCCACGAGGCGGGCGGTGTCATCAACGATGCCTAGGCAGCGTATGCGACCTGGGGAGCATGGTCGAATTACCGAGAAGGCTAGTGGTGGAAGGTTTTTCGCTTCGACGTATGTGCGTGATGCGGATGGTAGGCGGCGTCGTGTGGAGCGGTCCAGCGCCAGGTCTGTCGAGGACGCGCGCCGGTTGCTGCAGCGGCACCTGGTGCAGCGCCGGTCGCCGTTGACGAGTCAGGTCGTGACCGATCGGACGACGCTGGCCGAGTTGTTCGATCTGTGGATTGAGGCGAAGGTGGCCGAGGACGGAGTCAGCCGGCAGACGGCAGATGCCTATCGGGCGGTTTGGAAGGTTCACGGGGCGGCGCAGCTGGGTGCGCTGCGCATAACTGAGTTGCCGGCCAGCCGCGCAAATGCCCGTCTGCAGGCGATGGGGTCGACGACTCAGGCGAAGCGCCTTCGGATGATTTTGTCGGGAATGTGTGGGTTGGCGGTGCGCTACGACGTGTTGTCGGTGAACCCGATTCGCGAGGCTCGCACTGTCAAGACAGTACGAAAGGCGGCTAGGGCTGCGACGCCGGCCGAGTTTGCGCGGGTCCGCGCGGCGGCGCGGGCCTACGTCGAGAAGCAAGGTCCAGGTCCGCGGCCGGCGCGGCTGCTGCCCGCATTCGTGGACCTGCTGGCGGCGACCGGCGCCCGGCCGAACGAGCTCTTGGCGTTGCAGTGGGCAGATGTGGACCTCCTTGGCGAGCCACCCACGGTGACGATCACCGGGACCCTGGTCGACCATGGGCGTATCGCTGGTAAACCTCTGCATCGGCAGGATTCTCGCAAGGGCGATGCCCCGCCGCACACGGTGGTTCTCCCTCGGTTCGGTGTCGACGCGTTGGCATCGGTGGTCGGTGAATCGGGAATGGACGGGCCCGTGTTCGCAAACCGCGAGGGCGGTTGGATGTCATTGGCGAATATGCGGCGCGCGCTGCGGGCTGCGCTCCCCGACGACCTTTCCTGGGTGACCCCGCACGCGTTCCGGCGCACGGTCGCCAGTGTCGTCAGGGACGCGATGGGGGCGGAGTTGGCGCAGCAGCAGCTTTCCCACGCCAAGCTGGCGACCACGGAGGCCCATTACCTGCAGCGGCGGACCCATGGGCCGGATGTACGAGGAGTGCTGGACCAATTCGCCAATCAGGGCAGTGGAAGGCCCGGACGCCGGTGACCGCGGTGCAAGAGCGGCCTGTAGGTCCTGAATTTGCCTACGTCGACGAAACTGGGGACATCGGGAGCGTTTCGAACGGCGGGTCGCAGACCTACACGTTGGGCTGCGTGTTGATCCCGATGCTTCGGTGGACCGATTCGCTGGACTACTTCGTGAACCTTCGGCGCAACCTGAAATCGACCTACGGCCTGAAGATGTCGCAAGAGGTCAAGGCCAACCACCTGGTCGGCGTGAAGAGTGTGTACCGCGACCTTGGACTTGGCGACGGCCAGGTCCGAGACATTTACCGGCGGCACATAGACGCTTGCGTGCAATCCTGCAGCGGTGTCGGGGCCATCGTGGTGCATAAATCGGAAATCAAGAGGCCAGACATCGACGTCTTTGCGACGGCCTGGGAGTACTTGCTCACCCGACTTCGGAAGCGGACCGAAGATCGGCAGCAACCAATCCTGCTCATCCACGATCAGGGGGATGAAGATCGGGTGCGTAAGCACCTAAGACGGTTCCGGCGCCAATTGGCAAGGTGCTCAGTTCGGTTCGGCGAGGCTCCTTGTTGAAGATCCGGTACCCCGCAACTCTCAGCATTCGTACTTCATCCAGCTCGCGGATCTTGTCTCGTACGCCGCGTCGCGCCATGCAGTTCCCGCGTCTGGCAAGACAACTCGTATCTGCGACAGGACGATGTGGGAGCGTCTGGATCAGATTCAGATGAAAGCTGTCAGCACGCGCGGCGACGGAATCTACAAGTGGCCGTAGCAAAGTGAAGGGGAGGCGCCTCTCGGCACCTCCCTTGACGGCTGACCTACCCCGGCCATGCGACCGGCTCAGCCAGCAACCACCAGTATGTCACTAAACGCCGTCATTTCGCGCATTTCGCGCAAAGTGTGCGGGCAACACCCTACTCCTGACCGGTGACAGTGGCGGACGAGCAGCGTCTGAAAGTATCAGGAAAGTGTCAGATTTTCGGCGTGTCGCGTGGCCAACCGGAGCCGTTTTTCCTGGTAGTGAGCGCGCCCGAAGGGATTCGAACCCCCAACCTTCTGATCCGTAGTCAGATGCTCTATCCGTTGAGCTACGGGCGCCTGTCTTCAGTTGTCTCGCGTGGCGGAGGCGAGAGGATTTGAACCTCCGGTCCCCTTTGAGGGGGACAACTCATTAGCAGTGAGCCCCATTCGGCCGCTCTGGCACGCCTCCATTGGACTTCCTGAGGGTACCCGAACCCTTTCGGGTGTCCCCGAACCGCCGGAGGCATAGCGTACACAGCGCCGACATATGCTGTCGAAGTGACCGCCCGCCTGCGACCCGAGTTGGCAGGTCTGCCGGTCTACGTCCCCGGTAAAACGGTGCCGGGTTCGATCAAGCTGGCCAGCAACGAAACGGTGCACGGTCCGTTGCCCAGTGTCCGCGCGGCGATCGAGCGGGCCACCGACACGGTGCACCGCTACCCCGACAGCGCCAACGTGCAACTCAAGGAGGCGCTGGCGAAGCACCTCGGTTCGGACTTCGCGCCCGAGCACGTCGCGGTGAGTTGCGGTTCGGTGAGTTTGTGCCAGCAGCTGATCCAGATCACCGCCTCGGCGGGCGACGAGGTGGTGATGGGGTGGCACAGCTTCGAGCTGTATCCGCCCATGGTGCAGGTCGCCGGAGCCACCGCGGTCAAGGTGCCCTTGGCCGACCACGCATTCGACCTTTACGCGATGCTGGCCGCGATCACCGACCGCACGCGATTGATCTTCGTCTGCAACCCCAACAATCCGACGTCGACGGTCGTCGACCCCGACGCCCTGGCCCGGTTCGTCGAGGCCGTGCCCCCGCACATCCTGATCGCCATCGACGAGGCCTACGTCGAGTACATCCGCGACGGCATGTTGCCCGACAGCTTGGGGCTGGCCCGCGCCCGCAGCAATGTCGTTGTGCTGCGCACCTTTTCGAAGGCGTATGGGCTGGCGGGCCTGCGCGTCGGGTATGCCGTCGGCCATCCCGACGTGATCACGGCGCTGGACCAGGTCTACGTTCCGTTCGCGGTGACGAGCATCTCGCAGGCCGCCGCCATCGCCTCACTGGATGCCGCCGACGAGCTGTTGGCGCGCACCGACGCCGTGGTCGCCGAGCGCCGCCGGGTCGCCGACGGTTTGCGGGAGGCCGGGTACGCGCTGCCGCCTTCGCAGGCCAACTTCGTCTGGCTACCGCTGGGCGCTCAAACGCTGGACTTCGTGACGCGGGCCGCCGACGCGCGCATCGTGGTCCGTCCCTTCGCGCCCGACGGCGTCCGGATCACCGTCGGGGCGCCCGAGGAGAACGACGCCCTGCTGCGGTTTGCCCGCGACTGGAACAAGGAGAACCAATGAGCCTGGCCCGCAAGAAGTTCACCGAGTTCAAGGAGCGAGGCGACGCCATCGCCGACGCCGAGTTGGACGACTTCTGGGCGACGCTGGCGCCCGCGACCATCGACGGCATGATGGGCGAGTGGAAGGGCGGTGAGTTCCGCACCGGCCACAAGATGAACGGCCAGCTGGAAAAGGCGGGCTGGTTCGGCAAGACCTTCACCTCGGCCGCCGACGTGCAGCCGTTGGTCTGCCTGGACGCCGACGGGAACAAGTTCTCCAACAAGGCGATGGGCAAGGGTGAGGCCAGCCTGTGGCTGGAGGAATTCCGCGGCGAGGTCACCGCGACGATGGTCTATGACGGCCAGCCCGTGCACGACCACTTCAAGAAGATCGACGACGACGCCGTGATGGGCATCATGAACGGCAAGGGCGTCCTGGACGACGGCCGGTACTACTACTTCTACCTCGAGCGCGCGTAGGGCCCGTCGCCGGCGCCGAGCGTGTCGTGACGGCGAAAATCCGTGCGGGATCTCGCCCTGAGAGCACGCTCGGCGCAGGCAGCTAGCGGGCCGGTCTGCGGCCGGTGAACGCGATCAGCTGCTCGAGGGCGCCGGCGTCGGCGGCCACGTCGACCGGCTCGTCGAACCCGGCGCTGCCCCGCAGTTCCGGCCTGATGATCTGGTGCGCCAACCCCAGCACGTACTCGCACAGCGGTTCGGGGGCGTGCACCTCGTGTCCCACCGCGGCGGCGTAATCCCAAGCGTGGACCAGGAATTCGATCGAGAAGATGCCGCACGCGCTCCTGGCCGGCATCTCGCCCTTGCCGAACGGCACGGTGCCGTCCAGACCGCGGCGGTGCCAGGCGTCCAGGGCCGGCCGGGCCGCGGCGATGACCTGCCGCTCCACCGAATCGCCCTCGTCACGCTCCGGCATTTCCGCGCCCACCATGCCGCCGACGCCGGCGATCGACTCCAGCAGGTGCGCGGTCAGCTGCGTGACATCGAACTCTCTGCACGGCGTCTGGCGGGTCAGGTCGTCGGCGGCGATCGGGTGCAGGACGCGCTGCAACACCGCCAGGGTGTCCTCGGCGCTGTGCAGCTCGTCGGTGGGCGGGGAATGAGGTCCGGGTCGCAGATCGGGAGCCATGTTTGCCACGCTACGGTCTGCTGATGGGCGAAACATACGAATCCGTCACCATCGAAACCAAGGACCAGGTTGCGCAGGTGACGCTGATCGGGCCGGGCAAGGGCAACGCGATGGGGCCCGCGTTCTGGTCGGAGATGCCGGAGGTGTTCGCGGCGCTGGACGCCGACCGCGACGTGCGGGCGATCGTCATCACCGGGTCGGGCAAGAACTTCAGCTACGGCCTCGACGTGCCCGCGATGGGCGGGTCGTTCACCCCGCTCCTGTCCGGTGACGCGCTGGCCGGCCCGCGCGCGGATTTCCACCGCGAGGTCAAGCGCATGCAGGCCGCGATCACGGCCATCGCCGACTGCCGGACACCGACCATCGCGTCGGTGCACGGCTGGTGCATCGGCGGCGGCGTCGACCTGATCTCCGCGGTGGACATCCGCTACGCCAGCGCCGACGCCAAGTTTTCGGTGCGGGAGGTCAAGCTCGCCATCGTCGCCGACGTCGGCAGCCTCGCCCGCCTGCCGCTGATCCTGAACGACGGACACCTGCGGGAGTTGGCGCTGACCGGCAAGGACATCGACGCGGCCCGCGCCGAGAAGATCGGCCTGGTCAACGACGTCTACGCCGACCCCGACGCCACGCTGGCCGCCGCCCACGCCACCGCCGCCGAGATCGCGGCCAATCCGCCGCTGACGGTCAACGGCATCAAGGACGTCCTCGACCAGCAGCGCATCGCGGCGGTCTCGGAGAGCCTGCGCTACGTCGCCGCCTGGAACGCGGCGTTCCTGCCGTCGAAGGACCTGACCGAGGGCATCTCGGCGACGTTCGCCAAGCGCCCGCCGCAGTTCACCGGGGAGTGACGAGCCCCTCGGCTACTCTCGCTGAAGTGACTCCCGACGGCAGAATCCGCGTCCCGGCCGACCTGGACGCCGTGACGGCGATCGGCGACGAGGACCACTCCGGAATCGACAGCGCGGCCGTCGAGCGCGTCTGGCAGGCCGCCCGGCACTGGTACCGGGCCGGCTTCCACCCCGCCATCCAGGTGGCCATCCGGCACCGCGGGCGCGTCGTGCTGAACCGCGCCATCGGCCACGGCTGGGGCAACGCGCCCACCGATCCGCCCGACGCCGAGAAGAAGCCCGTCACCACCGACACACCGTTCTGCGTGTACTCGGCGGCCAAGGGCATCACCGCAACCGTCGTCCACATGCTCGTCGAACAGGGGCACTTCTCGCTCGACGACCGGGTCTGCGAGTACATCCCCACCTACACCAGCCACGGCAAGCACCGCACCACGATCCGGCACGTGTTGACCCACAGCGCGGGTGTCCCGTTCCCCACCGGGCCCAAGCCGGACCTGCGCCGGGCCGACGACCACGAGTACGCGCAGGAACAGCTCGGCAAGCTGCGGCCGCTGTACCGGCCGGGGCTGGTGCACATCTACCACGCGCTCACCTGGGGCCCGCTGATGCGCGAAATCGTTTACGCCGCCACCGGAAAGGACATCCGCGAAATCCTGGCCACCGAGATCCTCGACCCGCTGGGCTTCCGCTGGACCAACTTCGGCGTCGCCAAGGAGGACATCCCGTTGGTGGCGCCCAGCCACGCCACCGGAAAGCCCCTGCCGCCCGTGATCGCGGCGATCTTCCGCAAGGCGATCGGCGGAACCGTGCACGAGATCATCCCGTACACCAACACCCCGGCGTTCCTGTCCACCGTGGTGCCCTCGTCCAACACCATCTCGACCGCCAACGAACTGTCGCGATTCGCCGAAATGTGGCGGCGCGGTGGCGAACTCGACGGGGTGCGGATCATCAGCCCGGAGCGGATGTACGGCGCGGTGCAGGAGTGCCGGCGGCTGCGGCCAGATTTCGCCGTCGGCCTGCAGCCGGCCCGCTGGGGCACCGGGTACATGCTGGGCACGAAGCGCTTCGGACCGTTCGGCCGCAACGCGTCTAAGGCGTTCGGCAACCTCGGCCTGGCCAACATCGCGATCTGGGCCGACCCCGAGCGCAGCCTGGCCGCCGGCGTGATCAGCAGCGGCAAGCCGGGCCGCGATCCCGAAATCGGCCGCTACACCGCCCTGATGGACACGATCGCCGCCGAGATTCCGACCGGTTGAGCTCTGCCGGCGGTGGGAACACTGCCGACATGGCTACCTACCGAGTGCTCAACCCCAAGGGCGACGTCGTCGCGACAAAGGAGATCGACAGCGCCGACAAGGCCCACGCGTGGTTCGCCGACGACGCGGTCGAGGGCAACGAACTGGGCTGGCGCATGGAAGTCGAGCAGGACGGCGAATGGCATTTCTTCGACGACAGCGAGGGCGATCGAAGCTACTAGTGTTTGTCTCCCGACTGGCGGGGCAACCAACGTGCCGCGGTGGCGGAGGGATTTGAACCCCCGGACGGTTTTAGCCGTCTCTCGCTTTCAAGGCGAGTGCATTAGGCCGCTCTGCCACGCCACCGCTGATAAGGGTAACGGGGCTGGGTAGCGTTGCCCCCATGCGCGCCATCGTCGCCGAATCCTCCGACCAGCTGTCCTGGCGAGAAGTGCCCGATGCCGCGGCGGGGCCCGGCGAGATATTGATCAAGGTCGCCGCGGCCGGCGTGAACCGCGCCGACGTGCTGCAGGCCGCCGGCAAGTACCCGCCCCCGCCGGGCGTCAGCGACATCATCGGCATGGAGGTGTCGGGGGTTGTCGCCGATGCGGGCGAGGGCGTCACGGATTGGTCTGCGGGACAAGAGGTTTGCGCCTTGCTGGCCGGCGGTGGCTACGCCGAATACGTGGCCGTGCCCGCCGGCCAGGTGCTGCCGGTTCCCGACGGCGTGGACCTCGTCGACGCCGCCGGGTTGCCGGAGGTGGCGTGCACGGTGTGGTCGAACCTGGTGATGGTCGCCCACCTGGGTAAGGGCCAGGTGCTGCTGGTGCACGGTGGGGGCAGCGGCATCGGCAGCCACGCGATCCAGGTCGCGCGGGCGCTCGGCGCGCGGGTGGCCGTCACCGCCGGGTCGGCGGAGAAGCTCGAATTCTGCCGCGAGCTGGGCGCCGAGATCACCATCAACTACCGCGACGAGGACTTCGTCGCGCGGCTACGCGAACAGGGCGGCGCCGACGTGATCCTCGACATCATGGGCGCCGCCTACCTTGACCGCAACATCGACGCCCTGGCCACCGACGGGCAGCTCGTCATCATCGGCATGCAGGGCGGCCTGAAGGGCGAGCTGAACATCGGCAAGCTGCTGGCCAAGCGGGCGCGGGTCATCGGCACCACGCTGCGGGCGCGCCCGGTGACCGGGCCGAACAGCAAGACCGAGATCGTGCAGGCGGTGCGGACCTCGGTGTGGCCGATGATCGCCGAGGGCCGGGTGCGGCCGATCATCGGCGCGCGCCTGCCCATCCAGCAGGCCGGTGAGGCGCACCAACAGCTGGTGGGCAGCAAGGTGACCGGAAAGATCGTGCTGACCGTCTAGCGGCGCGCTCAGCCCAGCGACGCCAGCGCGCGCACCAGCTGGTCGACCTCGGCCGTCGTCGAGTAATGCGCCAGCCCGACGGTGACGGCGCCGCCCACGTCGTTGACGCCCAGCACGTCGAGCGCGCGCGAGCTCTCGTTGGTGACGGCCAGGATTCCGTTGTCCGCCAAGCGCTGCACGACGCGTTCGGCCGGGACGTCCTGCAGGGCGAAGCTGACGACCGGTATCCGCGCCTCGGGACGGCCGATGACCATCACCAGCGGCAGGGACCGCAGCGCGACCATCAGGTAGTCGAACACCCGGTTCAGGTACGCGGTGGCGGACTGCGTCGAGACCGACAGGCGTTCGCGGCGGCCGCCGCGGGCCGACTCGTCGAGCGTCGCCAGGTACTCGATGCTGGCGACCACCCCGGCCAGCAGGCCGAATTGGTGGGCGCCGAGCTCCAGGCGTGACGGGCCGGACGCGTTGGGGTCGGTCGAGACGGTGCCGAACGTGCCGATCATGCCCGGGTCGCGGAACACCAGCGCCCCGACCGGCGGGCCGCCCCAGGCGAGGGCGTTCACCGCCACCACGTCGGCGTCGGTCTCCCTGACGTCGAGCAGCCGGTACGGGGCGGCGGCGGAGTGGTCCACCACCACCAGGCCGCCGACGTCGTGCACCAGCTTGGTCATCGCCCGCAGGTCGGTGACCGTGCCCAGCGTCGCCGACGCCGTCGTGACGGCGACCAGCCGGGTCGACTTCCCGATCAGGCTTTCCCACTGCCATGTCGGCAGCTCGCCGGTCTCGATGTCGATCTCGGCCCACTTCACCTTGGCGCCGTAGCGGTGGGCGGCCCGCAGCCACGGGGCGATGTTGGCCTCGTCGTCGAGCCGGCTGACGACCACCTCGTAGCCGAGGCCGGCGCGCGAGGACGACGCCTCGGCCAGCGACGACAACAGGATGGCGCGGTCGGCGCCCAGCACGACGCCCGCCGGGTCGGCGTTGAACAAGTCCGCCACCGCGGCCCGCGCCGCGTCGAGCACCGCGGCGCTGCGCCGGGCCGACGGGTGGGCGCCGGAGGTGGTGGCGCTGGACCGGCGAAACGCGGTGGACACCGTGGTCGCAACGGAATCCGGGATGAGCATGCCGGCCGGCGCGTCGAAGTGCACCCATCCGTCACCCAGCGACGGATGCAGTCCGCGCACCCGGGCGACGTCGTAAGCCATGCCAGCCACCTTAGAGCTTCGCAATTCCGCGAAAATTGTGACGGTAGCGGGTGCCCCTTAGGCATTGGCAAGCCGGGTCACCCGGGCAGCCATACTAGTCGAGTGGGCCTATGGACCGGAACGCTGATCGCGCTGTTCTTGCTGATCGCACCGGGTGTGATAGTCGCGCGCATCGCCCAGCAAACGTGGCCGGCCGCCATCGCGGTTGGCCCGGCGCTGACCTATGGCGTTGTGGCGCTGGCGATTATCCCCTTCGGTGCGCTCGGAATCCCTTGGAACGGTTGGACTGCGCTGGCCACGCTCGCGGCGGTGTGCCTGGCGGCGACGGGTTTGCAGCTGCTGATGGCCCGCTACCACCGCGGCGACGCCGGGGAAGGAGGGGCCCGCGGAATCGGCGGCTGGCCGGCGGCGCTGGTGGCCGCGGGCGTGCTGCTGGGCGCCGCGCTGATCATGTGGGCGGGCTACCGCGGGCTCACGCACTGGCAGTCGATCCCCAGCACCTGGGACGCGGCCTGGCACGCCAACGAGGTGCGCTACATCCTCGACACCGGCCAGGCGTCCTCCACCCACATGGGCGAGCTGCGCAACGTCGAGACCCACCAGCCGCTGTACTACCCTTCGGTCTTTCACGCCCTGACCGCGATTTACTGCCAGCTCACCGGTGCGGCTCCGACCACCGGCTACACCCTGACGTCGCTGGCCGCGTCCGTGTGGCTGTTTCCCTCCAGCGCCGCCACGCTCACCTGGTTCCTGCTGCGCCCGATCAGCACCCAATGGCGCACGGCCGCCGTCTCGGCGACCGCCGCGGCGCTGTCGGCGTCGTTCACCTCGGTCCCCTACGTCGAGTTCGGCGTCGCCGCGATGCCCAACCTGGCCGCCTACGGGGTCGCGATCCCGACGTTTGTCCTGATCGCGTCGACGTTGCGGCACCGCGATCGCGTTCCGGCGGCGGCGCTGGCGCTGGTGGGCGTGCTGTCGATGCACCTGACCGGCGGGTTCATCGTCATCCTGTTCCTGTTGGCCTGGTGGCTGCTGGACGCCGTGTGGCATCCGGTGCGGGGCCGCCTCGCCGACGCGCTCACCCTGGCCGCCGTGGCCGTGCCGACGGGCCTGGTGCTGGCCCCGCAGTTCCTCGGGGTGCTCCGGCAGGCCGACATCATCGCCGGGCACGCGTTCCCCAGCTTCAAGAGCGCCAAGCAGGGCGTCATCGACGCGCTGCTCCTGCACACCCGCCACCTCAACGACTTCCCCACCCAATACGGCTTGCTGGTGCTGATCTACCTCGGCATGGCGATCCTGCTGTACAAGCGGATCTGGTGGCCACCGGCCGTCTGGCTGGTGCTGACCGTGGCGACGATCTACTCGGGGGCGCCGTTTCGCAATCCCGTCGGCCGCGCCATCGAGGAGTTCAGCCAGTTCTTCTACAACGATCCGCGGCGCCTGGCGGCGGTGGTGACGATGCTGGTGACGCCGATGGCGGCCATCGCGCTGTGCGCGATCGTCGCGGTGGTGGTGGGGGCGGCCAGGTATGTCACCGGCCGGTTCAAACAGATACGTTCCCCGGTCTGGACCGCCGCCACGGCGGTCCTTCTTCTGCTGGCCACCGTGCTGACCGCCCGGCACTACCTGTACCGGCACCTCGTGCTGTTCGGCGACAAGTACGACTCGGTGATCGTCGACCAGCGCGACCTCATGGCGATGGCCTACCTGGCCACGCTGCCCGGCGCTCACGACACGCTGATCGGCGACTCCAACGTCGACGGCACCACGTGGATGTACGCGGTGGCCGACCTGCACCCGCTATGGACGCATTACGACTTCCCGCAGCAGACCGGCCCCGGCTACTACCGCTACATCTTCTGGACCTCGGCGCGCAAAGGTGAAGCGGATCCGAAGGTGGTCGAGGCGATTAAAGCGCTCAATATCAGGTACATCTTGACCAGCACGCCCAACGTCAGAGGGTTTGCCACTCCCGAAGGGCTAGTCTCTCTGGATAAATCGACGTCGTGGACGATGATCTACGACAACGGTGGGGCTCGGATCTACGAGTGGCGCCCGGACGTGGCGGCCCCGCACCCTTAAAGTCCCCAAAGAGGATGGTGAATGGATTGACGAACGGCAACGACGGACCGGACGCCGACGGCATCGAGGTCATCGGCGGCGTCGACCCGCGAATCATGGCGATCCGCGACGCGGAGGACGACTCCGACGAACGCTCCCTGACCGACCTGGTCGAGCAGCCGGCCAAGGTGATGCGGATCGGCACCATGATCAAGCAACTGCTCGAGGAGGTGCGCGCCGCGCCGCTGGACGAGGCCAGCCGCAACCGGCTGCGCGACATCCACGCCACGAGCATCCGTGAGCTCGAGGAGGGCCTGGCACCGGAACTGCGTGAGGAGCTCGATCGGCTCACCCTGCCGTTCAGTGAGGACGTCGCGCCGTCGGACGCCGAATTGCGCATCGCGCAGGCGCAGCTGGTCGGCTGGCTGGAAGGGCTGTTCCACGGCATTCAGACCGCGTTGTTCGCCCAGCAGATGGCCGCCCGCGCGCAGCTTGAGCAGATGCGCCAGGGCGCATTGCCGCCGGGCCTCGGCAAGCAGGGCGGCGGCTCCGGACACGGTCAATACCTCTAGTAGCCAACGGTGCCGGGGCCTCACATCGAGACGCGCGACGCGTGGGTGGAATTTCCCATCTTCGACGCCAAGTCGCGATCGTTGAAGAAGGCTTTCCTGGGCAAGGCGGGCGGCACGATCGGTCGTAACAGCTCCAACGTCGTCGTGGTCGAGGCGTTGCGCGACATCACCATGAAGCTCGAGCTGGGCGACCGGGTCGGGCTCGTCGGCCACAACGGGGCCGGGAAATCGACTCTGCTGCGCCTCCTTTCGGGCATCTACGAGCCCACCCGCGGGTGGGCGAAGGTCACCGGACGGGTCGCGCCGGTCTTCGACCTCGGGGTCGGCATGGACCCCGAGATCTCCGGCTACGAGAACATCATCATCCGCGGGCTGTTCCTGGGGCAGACGCGAAAGCAGATGATGTCCAAGGTCGACGAGATCGCCGAGTTCACCGAGCTGGGCGACTACCTGTCGATGCCGCTGCGCACCTACTCCACCGGGATGCGGGTCCGGCTGGCGATGGGCGTGGTCACCAGCATCGACCCCGAGATCCTGCTGCTCGACGAGGGCATCGGCGCGGTCGATGCCGACTTCCTGAAGAAGGCCCAGACCCGATTGCAGAAACTGGTGGAGCGCTCCGGAATCCTGGTGTTCGCCAGCCATTCCAACGAATTTCTCGCCCGGCTGTGCAAGACCGCGATGTGGATCGACCACGGCGTCATCCGCATGTCCGGCGGCATCGAGGACGTGGTGCGCGCCTACGAGGGCGAGGACGCGGCACGGCACGTGCGCGAGGTGCTGGCCGAGACCGCCGGACAGCCGTGAGCGACACCGTCTGCGCCGTGGTGGTCACCCACCGTCGCCCCGACGAGCTGGCCAAGTCGCTGGACGTGCTCAGCACGCAGACCCGGCTGCCCGATCACCTGATCGTGGTCGACAACGACGGTGACGACCGGGTCCGGGATCTGGTTGCCGGCCAACCGGTTCCGACGACCTACCTCGGTTCGCGCCGAAACCTCGGCGGCGCAGGGGGTTTCGCGCTCGGCATGCTGCACGCGCTGGCACAGGGGGCCGACTGGGTCTGGCTCGCCGACGACGACGGGCGCCCGCAGGACTCTCGCGTGCTGGCGACGCTGCTGGCCTGCGCCGAGAAGTACGGCCTGGCCGAGGTGTCGCCGATGGTGTGCAACTCCGACGACCCGCAGCGGCTGGCGTTTCCGCTGCGCCGCGGCCTCGTATGGCGCAGGCGCGCAAGCGAATTGCGCACCGAAGCGGGCCAGGAGCTGCTGCGCGGCATCGCGTCGTTGTTCAACGGCGCGCTGTTCCGGGCGTCGACGCTGGAATCGATCGGCGTTCCGGACCTGCGGCTGTTCATTCGCGGCGACGAGGTGGAGATGCACCGCCGGCTGGTTCGGTCCGGCCTGCCGTTCGGCACCTGCCTGGACGCGGTCTACCTGCACCCGTGCGGATCCGACGAGTTCAAGCCGATCCTGGGCGGCCGGATGCACACCCAGTACCCCGACGACGCCGCCAAGCGGTTCTTCACCTACCGCAACCGCGGCTACCTGATGGCGCAGCCCGGCCTGCGCAGGCTCCTGTTCCAGGAGTGGGTCCGCTTTGGCTGGTACTTCCTGGTGACCCGCCACGACCCCAAGGGCCTGGTCGAGTGGATCCGGTTGCGCCGCTTGGGGCGTCGCGAGCGCTTCGGGAAACCGGGAGGGTCGGCATGACATTCATCGACGCGGCGGCGCAGTCGCGGACGTTCGGGCGCGCCCGCGGCGACCTGCTCGACGGCTTCCGCCGGCACGAGCTGTGGCTGCACCTGGGCTGGCAGGACATCAAGCAGCGCTACCGCCGCTCCGTCCTGGGGCCGTTCTGGATCACCATCGCCACCGGCACCACCGCCGTCGCGCTGGGCGCGTTGTATTCCAAGCTGTTCCACCTCGATCTGGCGGTGCACCTGCCCTACGTCACCCTCGGGCTGATCATCTGGAACATGATCAACGCCGCCATCCTGGAGGGCTCCGAGGTGTTCGTCGCGAACGAGGGGCTGATCAAGCAGCTGCCGACGCCGCTGAGCGTGCACGTCTACCGGCTGGTGTGGCGGCAGATGATCCTGTTCGCACACAACATCGCCATCTACGTCGTCGTCGCCATCATCTTCCCCAAACCGTGGTCGTGGGCCGACCTGTCGGTCATCCCGGCGCTGGGGTTGATCGTGCTGAATTCCATCTGGGTGTCACTGTGTTTCGGCATCCTGGCGACCCGCTACCGCGACATCGGTCCCCTGCTGTTCTCGGTTGTGCAGTTGCTGTTCTACATGACGCCGATCATCTGGAACGACGAGACGCTGCGGGCGCAGGGTGCCGGGCGCTGGGCGAGCATCATCGAGCTCAACCCGCTGCTGCACTACCTCGACATCGTTCGGACGCCGTTGTTGGGCGGCCACCAGGAACTGCGGCACTGGGTGGTGGTCTTGGTCCTCACCGGCGTCGGCTGGCTGCTGGCCGCGTTCGCGATGCGGCAATACCGCGCCCGGGTGCCGTACTGGGTCTAGCTGGCTCTAGCCGGGCCGCCGGTGGGCGGTAGCAAACGATTCGCCTCGTCGAGGGCGGTCTGCAACTGTCGCAGCTATATCTGGTGGGGGCGACCCCGCAGCCGCGGTTATGCACAAGCGGCGACCCTGCCAAAAGTTTAAGTCAATGGACCGGTGTATATTCGAACGTATGTTCGATACCGTGGGCGATGCCGGGGTGGTGGATGCCATCTCCGATGCGGGTCGCGCACAGAACGTGGCGTGCGCCCGGGAGTTGGCGGCGATAGGTGAGTTGTACGCGCGACGGGCGCCCGACGACGATTGCGAGCGGTTCAGCTGGGCCGTCGACGGGCACGAGAACGTGGTCGCCGAGGTCGCCGCGGCGTTGCGGATCAGCCGTGGCCGCGCCCGGGGGCGGCTGCGGCACGCGATCGCCCTTCGTGAGCGGTTGCCCCGGGTAGCCGAGGTGTTTGCGCGGGGCGATATCGACTTCCGGCTGGTAGCGGCGCTGGTGACGCGCACCGAGGTGGTCGACGATGCGGAGTTGATCGCCAAGATCGACGCCGCGGTGGCCCGCCACGCCACGAAGTGGATGCGGTTGTCCGGGCCCAGCGTCGCCGAGCGCATCGACATGTGGGTGGCCCGCTTCGACCCCGCCGGGGTGCGGGTGCCCGGGCCCCGCAACGACAATCGCTACGTCGATATCGCGTCCACCGACGCGGGGCTGGCCGGGGTGTGGGCGCAGCTGCACGCCACCGACGGGGCCACCCTCGAGCAGAAGCTCGACGCGCTCGCCGCCACGGTCTGCCGCGAGGATCCGCGCACCAAAGCCCAGCGCCGAGCCGACGCGCTGGGGGCCTTAGCCGCCGGGGCCGAGGTACTGGGCTGCCTGTGCGGTGGACCGGATTGCGCCGCGCCGCAACGCGCTGGCACGAACGTCGTCATTCACGTGCTCGCCGAGCAGGGTGCGGTCGATGGCGAGTCGCAGGCTCCGGGCTATCTGTCCGGTCATGGTCCGCTGCCGGCGGAGCTGCTACGGGAGGTGGCCGGAAACGCCAAGATCAAGCCCCTCTGGCTCCCGCCGGCCAAGGCGGAGTCGGGCTATCGACCGTCGGCGGCGCTGGCCGAGTTCGTCCGGTTTCGCGATTTGACCTGCCGCTTCCCGGGTTGCGACGCGCCGGCTGAAATCTGCGACATCGACCACACGGTGCCGTTTCCGCTGGGGCCCACCCACCCGTCCAATCTCAAACTGCTCTGCCGCTACCACCACCTGCTCAAGACCTTCTACGTCCAATGGCGGGATCGGCAGGAGCCCGACGGCACTGTGGTGTGGACCTCGCCGACGGGGCATCAGTACGCCACCAAACCCGGTGGGAGCCTGCTCTTTCCAGCGTTGGCCGTTCCGACCGGAGCGCTGGTGCTGCCCACTGACGCGCCCCAGCCGCATGAAAGCCGTGGACTGATGATGCCGGCCCGTCGGCGAACCCGGGCACAGGAGCGAGCGGCGCGAATCAGGTGGGAGCGCGGCATGAACGAAGCGCGCATCGCCGCAGAGGCGGCGCGACGCGCCGAGCGTATCGCCGCCAGCTACGAGCCGCCGCCCTTCTAGCGGTGCCAAGGATGTTTCAAGGATCCGTCAAGGCGCCGACCCGACGCTGCACTCATGAGTCACATTGCTTTCGACGACGACGTGTACGTCGCAACCATGCACCGCGCCGACGCACCGAGCGGCCGCACCGCGCGATTCCACATGCGCAAGCTCTTCGACGAACTCCCGTGCTGCCATCGCTCGTGGGCCAATCTGGGGAAGCGGTTCTTCCTGCACGGCTGCGAGCGCGCGTTCGAGGTCGAGTTCGCCTGCGCCGAAACCGAACTCGGCACCGGCCTGGTGGTCGACGGCAGCGCCGTCGGCGAAATCCGCTCGGCACTGCGCTATCAGTTCGACCACACCACGCTGATCGCCGCGGACGACCCGCAGCGCGACCTGTTCGAACTGCTGGCCGAGCGCGGCGTCGTCGACCTGCGGATCATGGAGAACACCGGCATGGAGGGCTCGGCGGCCTGGGCGTTCGAGACCGCCGAGCGCATCGTCGCGCTGGCGACCGGCGGCCGGGTGTGGGTCTCTCGCATCGAGGCGCGGGAAAGCCGCAACAACGTGGTCACCCTCACCGCGGGACCGGTGACGGCCGGCGGCTGGGCGTAGCTACCGGGGGTAGATTCGCCGCCGTCCTACTGGGTATGTGTAGAACACCAAAGTTTGCGTTCGCGTAAGGTGGCGGCTGCCTGGTGGTGGTGCGACACTGTAGCGCTACAGGTCAGCAGTGACGGCAGATTGGATCGGGTCGACTGACGTGAGCAAAAAGGCCAAGTCGGCGGTGGACGTGGCGCGGGAAAACCTCGCCGCGGAGCTGGACCGGCTCAAGCAGCGGCACGATCGCCTCGAGGTCGAGGTCAAAAATGACCGCGGCATGGTCGGTGACCATGGCGACGCGGCCGAGGCGATACAACGCGCGGACGAGCTCGTCGTCCTCGCCGACCGGATCAACGAGCTGGACCGGCGACTGCGCAGCGGGCCGTCAGCCTCGGACGACTCGGAAACGTTGCCCGGCGGGACCGAGGTGACGCTGCGATTCCCCGACGGGGAGGTCGTCACCATGCACGTGATCTCCATCGTCGAGGAGACCCCCATCGGCCGCGAGGCCGAGACGCTGACCGCCCGCAGCCCGCTGGGCCAGGCCCTGGCCGGGCGCAAGGCGGGCGACACGGTGACGTACACGACCCCGCAGGGCGAAAACCAGGTCGAGCTCATCTCGGTGAAGCTGCCCCGCTAACTCACCGTCGTCGGCGCCGGCCCCGATAGACTCCCCGCCATGATCCCCCCAGAACCTGGCGCCGCTCCCGCGCGCCCACACCTGGGTCTGACGACACAGGTGACGCGTTTCGTCGTCACCGGTGGTCTGGCCGGGATCGTCGATTTCAGCCTCTACCTGGTGCTCTGGAAGGTGGTGGGCCTGCAGGTTGACCTGTCCAAGGCCACCAGCTTCATCGTCGGCACCATCACCGCCTACCTGATCAATCGCCGATGGACGTTTCAGGCGGCGGCCAGTACCGCCCGGTTCGTCGCGGTCATGGTGCTCTACGCCATCACCTTCTCGGTGCAGGTCGGGCTCAACCACCTCTGCCTCGTGCTTCTGCACTATCGGGGGTGGGCGCCCGTCGTCGCGTTCGTGATCGCGCAGGGCACCGCGACGGTGATCAACTTCATCGTGCAGCGAGCCGTTATCTTCCGCATCCGCTGACCGACCTGGCCCGATCGGACTGTCCGCCTCTCCCCCGCAAGCGGGAGGTGCCCCCACAGCGGGATGCACGCGTCCCGCATCGTCGCCGAACCAGGCGGTACCCTCTTTGACGATGTCCACCACCAAGCGGCTCGCGGGCTGGGGGCGTACCGCGCCGTCGGCGGCGACGGTGCTTTCCACGCCGGACCCGGAAGAAATCGCCAAGGCCGTGGCCAACACGGCCGACTCGGGCGGGCGCGGCGTGATCGCCCGCGGGCTGGGCCGTTCCTACGGTGACAACGCGCAAAACGGCGGCGGCCTGGTGATCGACATGACCGAGCTGAACACCATTCACTCCATCAGCGCCGACACCAAGCTGGCCGACCTCGATGCCGGGGTCAACCTCGATCAACTGATGAAGGCCGCGCTGCCGTTCGGCCTGTGGGTGCCGGTCCTGCCCGGCACCCGGCAGGTCACCATCGGCGGGGCGATCGCGTGCGACATCCACGGCAAGAACCATCACAGCGCGGGCAGCTTCGGCAACCACGTGCGCAGCATGGACCTGCTGACCGCCGACGGCCAGGTCCGCCACCTCACGCCGATCGGTGCGGACTCCGAGCTGTTCTGGGCCACGGTCGGGGGCAACGGCCTCACCGGGATCATCCTGCGGGCCACCGTTGAGATGACGCCGACGGAGACGGCCTATTTCATCGCCGACGGCGACGTCACCGCCAGCCTGGACGAAACCATCGCATTTCACAGTGACGGCAGCGAGGCCGACTACACCTATTCCAGCGCGTGGTTCGACGCGATCAGCGCGCCGCCGAAACTCGGCCGCGCTGCGATATCGCGCGGCTCACTCGCCAAGCTCGATCAGTTGCCGCCGAAGCTACGGCGCAATCCGCTGAAATTCGATGCGCCGCAACTGCTTACGGTGCCCGATGTCTTCCCCAACGGGTTGGCCAACAAGTACACCTTCGGGTCCATCGGCGAGTTGTGGTACCGCAAGTCCGGCACCTACCGGGGCAAGGTTCAAAACCTGACGCAGTTCTACCACCCCCTGGACATGTTCGGCGAATGGAACCGCGCCTACGGCCCAGCCGGTTTCGGCCAGTACCAGTTCGTCGTGCCCACCACCGCGGTGGAGCAGTTCAAGGGCATCATCCGCGACATCCAAAAGTCCGGTTTCTACTCGTTTCTCAACGTGTTCAAGCTGTTCGGCCCGGGCAACCAGGCCCCGCTGAGCTTCCCGATTCCGGGCTGGAACGTGTGCGTCGACTTCCCCATCAAGCCGGGGCTCAACGAGTTCCTCAACGAACTCGACCGCCGCGTGCTGGAATTCGGTGGCCGGGTCTACACCGCCAAGGATTCGCGCACCAACGCCGAAACCTTCCACGCCATGTACCCGCGCATCGACGAGTGGATCGCCGTGCGCCGCAAGGTCGATCCCTTGCGGGTGTTCGCCTCCGACATGGCCCGACGCTTGGAGCTGCTGTAGATGGTGCTTGACGCCGTGGGAAATCCGCAGACCATCCTGTTGCTCGGGGGCACCTCCGAGATCGGACTGGCCATCTGCGAGCGCTACCTGCAAAACGCGCACGCCCGAATCATCCTGGCGGCCATGCCAAATGACCCGGGCCGCGACGAAGCGGTGGCCCAGATGAAGGCCGCGGGCGCGCGCTCGGTGGAGCTGATCGACTTCGAGGCCACCGACCCCGACAGCCACCCGAAGATGATCGAGGCGGCCTTCGCCGACGGCGATGTCGACGTCGCGATCGTCGCGTTCGGCATCCTCGGCGACGCCGAGGAGCTGTGGCAGAACCAGCACAAGGCCGTGCTGGCCGCCGAGATCAATTACACCGCAGCGGTTTCCGTGGGCGTCCTGCTGGGCCAGAAAATGCGCGCCCAGGGCTTCGGCCAGATCATCGCGATGAGTTCGGCCGCCGGCGAGCGGGTGCGTCGGTCCAACTTCGTCTACGGCTCCACCAAGGCCGGGCTGGACGGTTTCTACCTCGGATTGGCAGAGGCGTTGCGCGAGTTCGGGGTTCGTGTCCTGGTGATCCGGCCGGGCCAGGTTCGCACCCGGATGAGCGCGCACGTCAAGGAGGCCCCGCTCACCGTCGACAAGGAGTACGTCGCCAACCTCGCGGTGACCGCGGCGGCACAAGGTAAGGAATTGGTTTGGGCGCCAGCGGCATTCCGTTACGTGATGATGGTGTTGCGACACATTCCGCGGAGCATCTTCCGCAAGCTGCCAATCTGAGCGTGCGCAACGCGCTGGCCACCCTGGGCCAGATGGCCGCGGGGTTGGCGGTCGCGGTGATCGTGGCGGTGCCGTCGCTGATCGCGATCGCCGGCGTGCAATGGCCGGCGTTTCCGTCGTCGAACCAGCTGCACGCGCTGACCACCGTGGGGCAGGTCGGCTGCCTGGCCGGGCTCGTCGCGGTCGGCTGGCTGTGGCGCCGCGGGCGTCGCGTCGTGGCGCGCCTGGGCGGGCTGGTGTTCCTGTCCGCGTTCACCGTCGTGACGCTGGGCATGCCGCTGGGTGCCACGAAGCTGTACCTGTTCGGCATCTCCGTCGACCAGCAGTTCCGCACCGAATACCTGACCCGCCTCGCGGACAGCCCCGCCCTGCACGACATGACCTACCTCGGGCTGCCGACCTTCTACCCGCCGGGCTGGTTCTGGATCGGCGGCCGCGTCGCGGCGCTGACGGGCACGCCGGCCTGGGAGATGTACAAGCCGTGGGCGATCACCTCGATCACCATCGCGGTCGCCGTCGCGCTGGTGCTGTGGTGGCGGCTGATTCGCTTCGAATACGCGCTGATCGTCACCACCGCGACCGCGGCGGTGACGCTTGCCTACAGCTCGCCGGAGCCTTACTCCGCGATGATCACGGTGATGTTGCCGCCGGTGCTGGTGCTGACGTGGTCGGGACTGCGGGCCGGCGAGCGCGGCGGACCCCCGCAAGCGGGAGGTGCCCCCAGGGCCGCTGTGGTCGGCGCCGGGCTGTTCCTCGGTTGGACGGCCACCTGGTACACGCTGCTGTTCGGCTTGACCGCGTTCACGATGGGGCTGATGGCGCTGCTGCTGGCCGGTGCGCGCTGGCGGCGCGACGGCTTCCGGCCCGCGCTGGACCCGCTGCGCCGGTTCGCCCTCATCGCCGTCATCGCGGCGGCCATCGCGAGCATCACCTGGCTGCCGTTCATTCTGCGTGTGGCCCGCAGCCCGGTGAGCAACAGCGGCAGCGCCCTGCACTACCTGCCGGCCGACGGCGCCGAACTGACCTTCCCGATGCTGCAGTTCTCGCTGCTGGGGGCGATCTGCATGCTGGGCACGCTGTGGCTGGTGGTGCGGGCGGGCACCTCGGTGCGGGCGGGCGCCCTGGCCATCGGCGTGCTCGCCGTGTACCTGTGGTCGCTGCTGTCGATGCTGACCACACTGGCGCGCACCACGCTGCTGTCGTTCCGGCTGCAGCCGACGTTGAGCGTGCTGCTGGTGGCCGCCGGGGTGTTCGGCTTCGTCGAGGCCGTCACGGCCCTCGCCCCGCGCGGCCGCGCCGTCGTGCCGGTTGCCGCCGCGATCGGGCTGGCCGGGGCCATCGCGTTCAGCCAGGACATCCCCGACGTGCTGCGCCCGGATCTGACCATCGCCTATACGGACACCGACGGCCACGGCCAGCGCGGCGACCGGCGACCGCCGAGTTCCGAGAAGTTCTACCCGGTCATCGACGCCGCAATCCTCAAGATGACCGGCAGGCCGCGCGACCAGATCGTCGTGATGACGGCCGACTACAGCTTCCTGTCCTACTACCCGTACTGGGGCTTCCAGGGGCTGACGTCGCACTACGCCAACCCGCTGGCGCAATTCGACCTGCGAGCCACCCAGATCGAGAAGTGGTCCAAGCTCAAGACCGCCGACGAGTTCATCCACGCGCTGGATACGTCGCCGTGGCCCCCGCCGACGGTTTTCCTGATGCGCCGCGGGGCGAACAGCACCTACACGTTGCGGCTGGCGCAGGACGTGTATCCCAACCAGCCCAACGTTCGTCGGTACACCGTCGATCTGCCGGCGGCCCTTTTCGCCGATCCCCGCTTCGTCGTCGACGGCGTCGGGCCGTTCGTGCTGGCGATCCGCAAGCCGACGTCGTAGTGGCTAGAACTAGCATCTACCCCCGTGGACGACGCGGGAGGTAACTACCGGATCGCTCGGGTGGTTGCTATCGTCGCCGGTCTGCTCGGCACCCTGCTGGCGATCGCCACGCCGCTGCTGCCGGTCAACCAAACCACCGCCCAACTGAACTGGCCGCAGAACGGCGCGTTCGGCAGCGTCGACGCCCCGCTGATCGGTTACGTCGCCACCGATCTGAACGTCACCGTGCCATGTCAGGCCGCCGCCGGGCTGGCGGGACCGCAGAACCCGGGCAAGACGGTGCTGTTGTCCACGGTGCCCAAGCAGGCCCCCAAGGCCGTCGACCGCGGCCTGCTCATCCAGCGCGCCAACGACTACCTGGTGGTCGTGGTGCGCAACGTCGCCGTGGTCACCGCCCCGTTGAGCGAGGTGCTCAGCCCGGCCTGCCAGCGGTTGACCTTCACCGCACACGCCGAGAAGGTCACCGCCGAATTCGTCGGCCTGACGCAGGGCCCCAACGCCGAGCATCCCGGCGCGCCGCTGCGCGGTGAGAAAAGCGGCTACGACTTCCGGCCGCAGATCGTCGGCGTCTTCACCGACCTGAGCGGGCCGGCGCCGCCGGGCCTGAGCTTTTCGGCGACCGTCGACACCCGCTACAGCAGCAGCCCCACCACACTGAAGATGGCGGCGATGATCCTCGGGGTGGTGCTGACGGCCGCCGCGCTGCTCGCCCTGCACGTCCTCGACACCGCGGACGGGACCCGGCACCGCCGTTTCCTGCCCGCGCGCTGGTGGTCCGTCGGCGGCCTGGACGCGCTCGTCATCGCCGTGCTGGCGTGGTGGCACTTCGTCGGCGCCAACACGTCCGACGACGGCTACATCCTGACCATGGCGCGGGTCTCCGAGCACGCCGGCTACATGGCCAACTACTACCGCTGGTTCGGCACCCCCGAGGCCCCGTTCGGCTGGTACTACGACCTGCTGGCGGTGTGGGCCCACGTCAGCACCACCAGCATCTGGATGCGGCTGCCCACCCTGGCGATGGCGCTGACGTGCTGGTGGGTGATCAGCCGCGAGGTGATGCCCCGGCTGGGCGACGCGGTCAAGCGGAACCGGGCCGCGGCGTGGACGGCGGCGGGCATGTTCCTCGCGGTCTGGCTGCCGCTCGACAACGGCCTGCGCCCCGAGCCGATCATCGCCCTGGGCATCCTGCTGACCTGGTGCTCGGTCGAACGCGCGGTGGCCACCAGCCGGCTGCTGCCGGTGGCCATCGCCTGCATCATCGGCGCGCTGACCCTGTTCTCCGGGCCGACGGGCATCGCCTCGATCGGCGCGCTGCTGGTCGCGATCGGGCCGCTGCGGACGATCCTGCACCGCAGATCCAAACTGTTCGGCGCGCTGCCCCTCATAGCGCCCCTGCTGGCCGCGGTCACCGTCACCGTGATCCTGATCTTCCGCGACCAGACGCTGGCCGGCGAGATCCAGGCCACCGCTCTCAAGCGCGCCGTCGGGCCCAGCCTGAGCTGGTTCGACGAACACCTCCGCTACGAGCGGCTGTTCATGGCCAGCCCCGACGGATCCGTCGCCCGCCGCTTCGCGGTGCTGGCGCTGGTGCTGGCGCTCGGGATAACCGTCGCAATGTCCTTGCGCAAGGGGAAGATTCCGGGTACCGCCGCCGGACCGAGCCGTCGCATCGTGGGGATCACCATCATTTCGTTCGTCGCGATGATGTTCACGCCGACCAAATGGACCCACCACTTCGGGGTGTTCGCCGGCCTGGCGGGGCCGCTGGGTGCGCTCGCCGCCGTCGCGGTGACGGCCGTGGCGATGCGGTCGCGGCGCAACCGCACCGTGTTCGCCGCCGTGGTGCTGTTCTTGGTGGCGTTGTCGTTCGCCAGCGTCAACGGGTGGTGGTACGTCTCCAATTTCGGTGTGCCCTGGTCGAATTCGTTCCCAGCCTGGCATTACGCCTTCGCCACCGCGCTGCTCGGGCTGACCCTGCTGGTGCTACTGCTGGCGGCGTGGTTCCACTTCGTCGATCCGGACAACGGCGCACCCAAAACTCGTCTGGGCGCGCGAGTCGCCGGACTTGTCCAGTCCCCGTTGGCAATTGCGACGTGGATCCTGGTGGTTTTCGAGGTCGCGTCGTTGACGCTGGCGATGACCGACCAGTACCCGGCGTGGACGGTGGGCCGCTCGAACCTCGAGGCGCTGACCGGCAAGTCCTGCGGCCTGGCCGAGGACGTGCTGGTAGAGCAGGACCCCAACGCCGGCATGCTGGCGCCGGTGAGCGCCACGGTCGCCGACGCCCTGGGCGCGGGCCTGTCGGAAGCGTTCACCCCCAACGGCATTCCCGCCGACGTCCGCGCCGACCCGGTGATGGAACGTCCCGGCGACCGCAGCTTCGTCGGCGAAGACAAGCTGATCACCGGCGCGGAGGCCGGCACCGAGGGCGGCACCACCCCCGCACCGGGAATCAACGGCTCGGCGGCGCAGTTGCCCTACAACCTCGACCCGGCGCGCACGCCGGTGCTCGGCAGCTGGCGCCCGGGAATCCAGTTGCCCGCGCATCTGCGGTCGGGCTGGTATCGGCTGCCCGCGCGCGACAAGGCGGGCCCGCTGCTGGTGGTCAGCGCGGCCGGCCGCTTCGACCCCCGGGAGGTCCAGGTGCAGTGGGCCACCGACGACCAGGCGGCCGGCGGCCACCCCGGCGGGTCGTTCCAACTGGCCGACGTCGGCGCGTCCCCCGCCTGGCGCAACCTGCGACTGGCGCTATCCGCCATCCCCAGCACCGCCACCCAGATCCGCCTGGTCGCCGACGACGAAGACCTGGCGCCACAGCACTGGATCGCGCTGACGCCGCCGCGGATTCCGCAGCTGCGCACGCTGCAGGACGTGGTGGGGTCCCGGGACCCGGTGTTCCTGGACTGGCTCGTCGGACTGGCCTTCCCCTGCCAGCGACCCTTCGGCCATCAAAACGGCGTCGACGAGACACCGAAGTGGCGCATCCTGCCGGACCGATTCGGCGCCGAGGCGAACTCGCCGGTGATGGACAACAACGGGGGCGGCCCGTTGGGCGTCACGGAGCTCTTGGTGAAGGCGACCACCCTGGCCACCTACCTTAAGGACGACTGGTCGCGCGATTGGGGCTCGCTGCAAAGGTTGACGCCGTACTACCCCAACGCAAAACCCGCCGATCTGCAGCTGGGGATCGCGACGCGCAGCGGCCTGTGGAACCCGGGCCCGCTGCGCCGTACCTAGCCCTACAGCCCGGGCAGGCACAGCCCCGGGATGCAGCCCAGGTCCGGCGGGGGGGTGTCGCCCTCGTAGACGAAGTGACCGCGGTTGGCCTGGAACCCATAGTCGACCCAGTACCAGGTGTGGCAGACGTTCATGTCCCACACGACGTCGGTCTCCGGCAGGTGCTGGCCGGGACACCATTGGTACGGGCCTCGCGGCTTGGCCTGCGCGGTGCCGGTGGCCAGGCCGAATCCGGCCGCCGCGAGGATGCCCGAAAGCAGGACCCCGGCCACGACCAGCCTCGGGGAGCGAGGGGCGCTCATCCGTTTCCTCCTCTGCCTCGGCGGTTGAGGACAGGGGAAGTGTGACGCGCGTCGATTGCGGAATTCTTGCGCCGCGGGCCTATCCGACCGCTTGGTCGCGGGGTTCGGGCCGCATCTCCCGGGCCGATATGGGCGTGGGTCGCGGGCGGCGCGGTTCGCGAACGCCCGCGCCCCCGTCACCGGTGAGCCACAGCCGGACCGCGGATCCGGATTTGACCCGCGCGCCGGACTCGGGGCTCTGGTCCGTGACGATCCAGTCCCGGTCTCCGGGTGCGGAAGGGAAGTCCCCTTCGGCGTTCATCGCGATCAGCCCCTCGTCGTTGAGCGCCTCGCGGGCCGCGGCCCACTCGAGCCCGACGACATTCGGCACGGTCACCTTCGCACTCCAGGACGCCTCCCGGACACGGACCTCCACCAGATCCGCGGCGATGTCGCCGACCGGCGTCGACTCGGCACCACGCGCGGAGTCGTCAAGGTCCCGCCAGCGTTCCCACGCCGATTGGCGCGTGACGCCCAATTCCGTGGCGATCTCGGCCCAGGACTTTCCGTGCCGCCGGGCGGTCCGCACGGCAGCCAACTCCGCCTGGTCCAGCATCCGGCGCACCACGCCGATGTCGGACAGCGCCTCCAGCCCGTCGTCGCTGGGACGCCCGCTGCGCGCTGCGAGTCGGCGCCACGCCCGTTGCGCCTGCTCCCACGCGTCAGAAAGGCTCACGGTGTCAGGATAGCCTGACGCGTCCCGTGCGAGCAGCCTTGATCCAGGCGATTCGGTAAGCGTAAACTTACGGTTCGTGACCACTTACCAACCGGTCGGCGACGCATGGCTGGCGCTGGCGGACGGGACCCGGCGCTCGATCGTGGAGCGTCTGGCGCGGGGCCCGGCGGCCGTGGGTGAGCTGGCCCGCGACCTGCCCGTCAGCAGGCCGGCCGTGTCGCAGCACCTCAAGGTCCTCAAGTCCGCCCGGCTGGTCCGCGACCGCGCCGCCGGCACGCGGCGCGTCTATCAGCTCGACCCGACCGGCCTCGAGGCGTTGCGCGCCGAGCTCGACCGGTTCTGGGCCCAGGCGCTGGCCGCCTATGCGAAAACCGTCGAGGAGATGGAGGGAGAACCGTCATGACGCGAACACCGGACGTCGCGCACCACGTCGTCGTCAACGCCCCGATCGAGCGCGCGTTCGCCGTCTTCACCGAGCGCTTCGGCGACTTCAAGCCGCGCGAGCACA
This sequence comes from Mycobacterium terramassiliense, assembly GCF_900157385.1. Classification (GTDB taxonomy): domain Bacteria; phylum Actinomycetota; class Actinomycetes; order Mycobacteriales; family Mycobacteriaceae; genus Mycobacterium; species Mycobacterium terramassiliense. Next base: position 527,505 of record NZ_LT717701.1, on the reverse strand, counting down.
ACCTGCTCGCCGTTCCCATCGCCGCGACGGTGTTCGAGCCGCGGGTGGGCGGTCGCATCTACGACCGCGGCGTCGACGGCAGCGAATGCCGTTGGGCGCGGGTCTTGGTCTACGAGCCGCCGCACCGCGTGGTGTTCACGTGGGACATCGGCCCGACCTGGCAGGTGGAAGCCGATCCGTCCAAGACCAGCGAGGTCGAGGTCCGCTTCACCGCCGAGTCCGGCGACCGCACCCGCGTCGAGCTGCAACACCGCAATCTGGACCGGCACGGCCCGGGCTGGGAGTCGGTCGCCGACGGCGTCGACGGGGACGCCGGCTGGCCGCTGTATCTCGATCGCTACGCGCGCCTGCTCAGCGTCGAGGCGCACCCATGACCGCCACCCTGATGACGATGGCGCACACCGAGCGGGCCGACCTCGCCGACTTCCTGGCCACGTGCGCGCCGCAGGACTGGGCGGCGCCCACCCTGTGCTCGAAGTGGACGGTCAAAGACGTTGTGGCGCATGTGGTCAGCTACGAGGAGCTGGGCGTCGCGGGGCTGCTGAGGCGGTTCGCCAAGGGCTGGGTGGTGCGGGCCAATCAGGTGGGCGTCGACGAGTTCGCCGCGCTGAGCCCGCAGCAGCTGCTGGAATTTCTGCGCGAGCACCTCACGCCCAAGGGGCTGACCGCGGGCTTCGGCGGCATGATCGCGCTCGTCGACGGCACCATCCACCATCAGGACATCCGGCGCTCGCTCGGCCGGCCGCGCGCCGTTCCCGAGGACCGGCTGAAGCGGGTGCTGGACCTGGTGCCCGGCAACCCCAGGCTCGGCGCCGGGCGCCGGATCAGGGGACTTCGCCTGCGCGCCAACGACATCGACTGGGAGCACGGCAGCGGGCGCGAGGTCACCGGCCCGGGCGAGGCGCTGCTGATGGCCATGACGGGCCGGCCGGCGGCGCTGGCGGACCTCGACGGGCCGGGCCTGCCCACCCTGGCCAAGCGGCTGGCGAAATAGCCTCAGCCCCGGCGGACTTCGAAGGTGAACTCGTGGCCGCCGATGCGGATGCGGTCGCCGTCGGCCAGGGCGGCGCTGGCGCGGATGCGCTGGCCCTGCACCTCGACGCCGTTGGTGGACCGCAGGTCGGTCATCATGAAGCCGGTTCCGGTGTCGGTGATGACGGCGTGGTGGCGGCTGACGTCGGTGTCGTCCAGGACGACGTCGTTGTCGGTGAAGCGCCCGATGCGGGTGATCGCTCCCGTGAGCGGGTGGAGCCGTCCCGTCTGGTCGCGCAGCCCGGCGACCGCCGACTCGGCCAGCTGGATCCCCGCGGTCGTGGACTCCTGCCGGTAGACGCCGCGCTTGTGCGTGGTCAGATCGGCCCGTTTCAGGCCCAACGGTTCCTGCCGCAGGATCCGCTCGTGCAGGGCGCTGACGGTGCGGCCCGGGTCGATGCCGAGCCCCTCGGCCAGGGCCGTCTTGAGCCGCCGAAAGGCGCCGAGCGCGTCGGACTGGCGCTCGGTGACGTAATAGGCGGTGATCAGTTGCGCCCACAGAGGTTCGCGGTACGGATGCTCGGCGGTGAGCGCCTCGAGCTCGCCGATCACCTCCCCGGCGCGGCCGCACGCGATCTCGGCTTCGGCGCGCGCGGTGTGGGCGGCCACCTTTTCCTCCATCAGCGCGGTGGCGAAGGCGTCGACGAAGGCGTAGTCGCGCAGGTCGTCCAGCACCGGCCCGCGCCATTCGCCCAGCGCCAACGAGAAGTGCCGGCTGGCCTCGTCGAAGCGTCCCGCGGCGGCGGCCTGGTTTCCCGCGACCTTCGCGGCGGTGAAGCGCCCCAGGTCGCAGTCGGCGTCGGCGACGCTGAGTTGATACCCGGGCGGCGCGCTCGCCAGCACCTGGTACGGGTCGACGCCGGCGCTGCGCAGCAACCGGCGCAGGTTGGACACGTGGGCCTGGATGCTGGTGCGCGCGGCGGGCACCGGGTCCTCGTCCCACACCGCGTTGATCAACGAGTCGACGGACACCGGCCGATTGCGGTTGATCAACAGCATGGCCAGCACCGCCCGCTGCTTCGGCGCGCCGACCGGGACCCGGACCCCGTGGCTGGTCATCAGCAACGGTCCCAAGACACCGAACCCGAGACCTGCATTCGTCATCGCGCCGCCAGCCTTCTGGGTCATCGGGGCCGTTCTTGACACGAGAGTTTATTTCGCCGGAGGGCCGCGGCAAATAACCGGGCCGCGGCGGCGGCCCCGCGTGCTTACCGCGCTGGGCCGATTGTCCGGTTCGTCCTCGGGCCGCCGGCGCGGCCCTGCGTCCTCACCGCGCTAAGCCGCGTCCCTTACCATCGAGCCTCGTGCCCCACGACCGTAATGAGCGATCGCTGCGCGTCCCGCGGTCGATCGCCGTCGTCGCGGGACTCGTGGGCCTGCTGTTGTGCGTCACCGTTCCCTTGCTTCCGGTGAAGCAGACGACCGCGACCGTGCTGTGGCCGCAGGGCAGCACGGACGGGCACGTCACCCAGATCACCGCCCCGCTGGTGTCGGGCGCGCCGCGCGCGCTGGACATCTCCATCCCCTGCGCCGCGATGGCCACCTTGCCCGCGGCCGGCGGCCTCGTCGTATCGACCCTGCCCGCGGGCGGGGTGGACACCGGCAAGAACGGGCTGTTCGTGCGCGCCGACAAGGACGTGATCGTCGTTGCGTTCCGCGACACCGTGGCCACGGTCGCGAAGCGCGCGGCGGTCGCGGCGGGCGCCTGCAGCGTCCTGCACATCTGGGCCGACGCCGGTGCCGCCGGCGCGGACTTCGTCGGCATCCCCGGCGCCTCGGGCACCCTGCCGTCGGAGAAAAAGCCCCAGGTCGGCGGGATCTTCACCGACCTGAAAGTGCCTGCGCAGCCGGGACTTTCGGCGCGCGTCGACGTCGACACCAGGTTCATCACGTCGCCCACCGCCCTGAAGACGGTGGTGATGGCCGTGGGCACCCTGGCGGTCCTGGCGGCCATCGCCGCGATGGCGGCGCTGGATCGGCGCAGCCGCGGCGGCAACCTGCGGATCGACTGGCGTTCCCTGCTCACCCGGCTGCGGCGCGTCGGCGCCGCGACGTGGCTCGCCGATGTCGGAGTCATCGCAACGCTGCTGCTCTGGCACGTCATCGGCGCCACCTCGTCGGACGACGGCTACAACCTGACCATCGCCCGCGTCGCCCCCAAGGCCGGATACGTGGCCAACTACTACCGCTACTTCGGGACGACCGACGCGCCGTTCGACTGGTATCTCGCGGTGCTGGCCAAGCTGGCCGCGATCAGCACCGCCGGCGTGTGGATGCGGCTGCCGGCGACGCTCGCCGGAATCGCGTGTTGGCTGATCATCGGCCATTGGGTGCTGCGGCGGTTGGGACCGGGGCGGGGCGGCCTGGCGGCCAACCGGGTGGCGGTGCTCACCGCGGGCGCGGTGTTCCTGGCCGCGTGGCTGCCGTTCAACAACGGGCTGCGGCCCGAGCCGCTGATCGCGCTGGGCGTGATGGTGACCTGGGTGCTGGTGGAACGCGCCATCGCGCTGGGGCGGCTGGCCCCCGCGGCGGTCGCGATCATCGTCGCGACGCTGACGGCCACGCTGGCGCCGCAGGGGCTGATCGCCGTCGCCGCGCTGCTGACGGGCTCGCGGGCCATCGCGCGGGTGATCCGGCGGCGCCGGGACACCGACGGGCTGCTCGCCCCGCTGCTGGTGCTGGGCGCGGCCCTGTCGCTGATCACCGTGGTGGTGTTCCGCAGCGAAACGCTGGCCACCGTCGCCGAGTCGGCCCGCATCAAGTACAAGGTCGGGCCGACGATCGCGTGGTACCAGGATTGGCTGCGCTACTACTTCCTCACGGTGGAGTCCAACCCGGACGGGTCCATGTCCCGGCGGTTCGCGGTGCTGGTGCTGTTCCTGTGCATGTTCGGCATGCTGGTGGTGCTGCTGCGGCGCGGCGGGGTGCCGGGGCTGGCCAGCGGGCCGGCGTGGCGGTTGATCGGCACCACCGCGGTCGGCCTGCTGCTGCTGACGTTCACCCCGACGAAGTGGGCCGTGCAGTTCGGCGCGTTCGCCGGGCTGGCCGGCGCCCTGGGTGCGGTCACCGCGTTCGCCTTCGCCCGGATCGGCCTGCACAGCCGCCGCAACCTGACGCTGTATGTGACCGCGCTGCTGTTCGTGCTGGCGTGGGCGACCTCGGGGGTCAACGGCTGGTTCTACGTCGGCAACTACGGGGTCCCCTGGTGGGATATCCAGCCCGTGATCGCGAGCCATCCGGTGACGTCGATGTTCCTGACGTTGTCGATCCTGACCGGGCTGCTGGCCGCCTGGCAGCACTTCCGGATGGACTACGCCGGGCACACCGAGGTCAAGGACAACCGGCGTAACCGCGTGCTGGCGTCCACCCCGTTGCTGGTGGTCGCGACGATCATGGTGCTCGGCGAGGTCGGCTCGTTGGCCAAGGCCGCCGTCGTCCGCTATCCGCTGTACACGACGGCCAAGGCCAACCTCGCCACGCTCGAATCGGGACTGTCGCCCACCAGCTGCGCCATGGCCGACGACGTGCTGGCCGAGCCCGACCCCAATGCCGGTCTGCTGCAACCCGTTCCGGGGCAGCCGTTCGGACCCGCGGGCCCGCTCGGGGGGATCAATCCCGTCGGCTTCAAACCCGAGGGGGTGGGCGACGACCTGAGGTCCAACCCGGTGGTCACCAAGCCGGGGGTGGTGAACTCCGATGCGTCGCCGAACAAACCCAACGCCGCCATGAGTGACTCCGCGGGCACCGCCGGCGGGAAGGGCCCCGCCGGCGTGAACGGGTCACACGCGGCGCTGCCGTTCGGCCTCGATCCCGCGCGCACGCCGGTGATGGGCAGCTACGGCGAGAACTCCCTGGCCGCCACCGCCACCTCGGCCTGGTACCAGTTGCCGCCTCGCACCGGTGACCGACCGCTCGTGGTCGTCTCCGCCGCCGGCGCGATCTGGTCGTACAAAGAGGACGGCACCTTCACCTACGGGCAGTCGCTGAAACTGCAGTGGGGGGTCGCGCGCCCCGACGGCACCACCCAGCCGCTCGCGGAGGTGCAGCCGATCGACATCGGTCCGGAGCCGGCGTGGCGCAACCTGCGCTTCCCGCTGGCCTGGGCGCCGCCGGAGGCTAACGTGGCACGCATCGTCGCCTACGACCCGAACCTGAGCTCCGAGCAGTGGTTCGCGTTCACGCCGCCGCGGGTGCCGGTGCTACGGACGCTGCAGGCGCTGATCGGGTCGCAGGCCCCGGTGCTGATGGACATCGCGACCGCCGCGAACTTCCCCTGCCAGCGGCCGTTCGCCGAACACCTTGGCGTTGCCGAACTTCCGCATTACCGCATCCTGCCCGATCACAAACAGACCGCGTCGTCGTCGAACGGGTGGGAGGCCAGCGAGACCGGGGGGCCGTTCCTGATCACCCAGGCGATGCTGCGCACCTCGACGGTCTCGACCTACCTGAGCGGTGACTGGTACCGGGACTGGGGATCGGTCGAGCAGTACTACCCGTTGGTGCCGGCGGATCAGGCGCCGGAGGCCGGCGTCGTGCAAGGTGTGACCACGGTGCGCGGCTGGGCGCGGCCGGGACCGATCAGGGCCCTGCCATGAGCGTCATCGAAGCCCGTCGCGACGTGCGGGTCACGCGCTGGGTCGCGACGATCGCCGGGCTGATCGGTTTCGTCCTGTCGGTCGCCACGCCGCTGCTGCCGGTCGTGCAGACCACCGCAACGCTGAACTGGCCACAGAACGGACAGTTGAACAGCGTTACGGCGCCGTTGATTTCGCTGACGCCCGTCGACGTGACGGCGACGGTGCCGTGCTCGGTGGTGCGCGCGCTGCCGCCCGACGGCGGGGTGGTGCTGAGCACCGCGCCCAAGAAGGGCAAGGACGCCGCGCTCAACGCGTTGTTCGTCGTCGCCAGCAGCCAGCGCGTCGACGTCACCGACCGCAACGTAGTCATCGCCAGCGTGCCCCGGGATCAGGCTCTTTCGCCGCAATGTCAGCGCATCGAGATCACTTCCACGAGCGCTGGGACCTTCGCGACCTTCGTCGGATTGACCGATCCCGCGGGCAAGCTCCAGCGCGGCGGTTTCCCCGATCCCAACCTGCGCCCGCAGATCGTCGGGGTCTTCACGGACCTGACGGGCCCGGCGCCGGACGGCCTGCGCCTTTCGGCGACCATCGACACCCGGTTCTCCACCACCCCCACGACGCTGAAACTGGCCGCGATGGTGCTGGCGATCGTGTCCACCACCGTGGCGCTGGTCGCCCTGTGGCGCCTCGACCAGCTGGACGGCCGCCGGATGCACCGGCTGATTCCGACTCGCTGGCGCAAGTTCACGCTCGTCGACGCCACCGTGATATTCGGCTTCCTGCTGTGGCATCTGATCGGCGCGAATTCCTCCGACGACGGCTACATCCTCGGCATGGCCCGCGTCGCCGATCACGCCGGCTACATGTCCAATTACTTCCGCTGGTTCGGCAGCCCCGAGGACCCGTTCGGCTGGTATTACAACCTGCTGGCGCTGATGACCCACGTCAGCGACGGCAGCCTGTGGATGCGACTGCCCGACCTGGTCGCCGGGCTGCTCTGCTGGCTGCTGCTGTCGCGTGAGGTGTTGCCGCGGCTGGGCCCGGCGGTGACCGGCAGCACGGCCGCCAACTGGGCGGCCGGCATGGTGCTGCTCACCGCGTGGATGCCGTTCAACAACGGCCTGCGCCCCGAGCCGATCATCGCGGCGGGCGCGCTGATCACCTACGTGCTGATCGAGCGCTCTATGTGCGCCTCGCGGCTGACGCCGGCGGCGCTGGCGGTGGTCACCGCGGCCTTCACGCTGGGGGTGCAGCCCACCGGCCTGATCGCGGTGGCCGCCCTGGTCGCCGGTGGCCGCCCGATCCTGCGGATCCTGGTGCGCAGGCATCGCCTGGTCGGCACCTGGCCGCTGGTGGCCCCCATGCTGGCGGCCGGGACCGTCATCCTCACGGTGGTGTTCGCCGACCAGACCCTGTCAACGGTGTTGGAGGCCACCAGGATTCGCACCGCTATCGGCCCCAGCCAGGCCTGGTACACCGAGAACTTGCGCTACTACTACCTCATCTTGCCCACCGTCGACGGTTCGCTGTCGCGCCGCTTCGGCTTCCTGATCACCGCCCTGTGCCTGTTCACCGCCGTGTTCATCATGTTGCGGCGCAAGCGAATTCCCGGCGTGGCCCGCGGCCCGGCGTGGCGGCTGATGGGCGTCATCTTCGGCACCATGTTCTTTTTGATGTTCACCCCCACCAAGTGGGTGCACCACTTCGGGCTGTTCGCCGCGGTGGGCGCGGCGATGGCCGCGCTCACCACGGTGCTGGTGTCGCATGAGGTGCTGCGCTGGTCGCGCAACCGGATGGCGTTCGCGGCGGCGGTGTTGTTCGTGTTGGCGCTGTGCTTCGCCACCACCAACGGCTGGTGGTACGTCTCCAGTTACGGCGTCCCGTTCAACAACGTCATGCCGCGATTCGCCGGAATCAGCGTCAGCACAGTGTTTTTCGTGCTGTTCGCCATCGCGGCGGTCTGGGCGTTCTGGTTGCATTTCGCGTCGCGAACCCACGGCGAGGGCCGCCTGGCGCGCGCGGTCACCGCCGCGCCGGTACCGATCGCCGCCGGCTTCATGGCGCTGGTGTTCGTCGCGTCGATGGTTGCGGGAGTCGTGCGTCAGTACCCCACCTACTCCAACGGCTGGGACAACCTGCGCGAATTCACCGGGGGCTGCGCCCTGGCCGACGACGTGCTCGTCGAACCCGACAGCAACGCCGGATTCATGGCGCCCCTGCCCGGCGACTACGGTCCGCTGGGCCCGTTGGGGGGCGCCAACCCGGTCGGGTTCACCCCCAACGGCGTGCCGGATCACACCGTCGCCGAGGCGGTTCAGGAGACGTCGGTGCCACAGCCCGGCACCGACTACGACTGGTACGCGTACGACTGGCGCGCACCCACCAAGCTCAAGGCGCCGGGCGTCAACGGATCACTGGTGCCGCTGCCCTACGGCCTGAACCCCGACCAGGTCCCGCTGGCCGGCAGCTACACCACCGGCGCCCAGCAGCAGAGCCGGCTCACCTCGGCCTGGTACCAGTTGCCGAAGCCCGACGACGGGCATCCCCTGCTGGTGGTCACCGCCGCGGGCACCATCGCCGGCAACAGCGTGCTGCACGGGCACACCAGCGGACAGACCGTCGTGCTCGAGTACGGCCGGCCCGGTCCCGGTGGCGAGGTGCTGCCCGCCGGCCGGTTGGTGCCTTACGACCTGAATGGCGAACAGCCGAAGGCGTGGCGCAACCTGCGCTTCGCCCGCTCGCAGATGCCCGCGGACGCCGTCGCGGTCCGGGTGGTGGCCGAGGACCTGTCCCTGACGCCGGACGACTGGATCGCCGTGACCCCGCCGCGGGTGCCGGAACTGCGCTCGCTGCAGGAGTACGTCGGCTCGTCGCAGCCGGTGTTGCTGGATTGGGCGGTCGGGCTGGCGTTTCCGTGCCAGAAGCCGATGCTGCACGCCAACGGCGTCACCGAGATCCCGAAGTTCCGCATCACGCCGGACTACAACGCCAAGAAGCAAGACACCGATACCTGGGAGGACGGCGTCAACGGCGGCCTGCTGGGCATCACCGACCTGTTGCTGCGCGCCCACGTGATGTCCACCTACCTGTCCCGCGACTGGGGCCGCGACTGGGGCTCACTGCGCAAATTCGAGACGATCGCCGATGCCCAACCCGCGCAGCTCGATCTGGGCACCGCGACCCGCAGCGGATTGTGGTCACCCGGCGAGATTCGCATCAAGCCGTAGCTAACGCGGAAACACTTCTATTGCGACGGGGTTTGAATTCGGGCGATTAATTCGTCATTCGTCAAATAACAGCGGAAATTAACGTTCGGGTAATTGCGCGCCGAATGTTTAATTTCTCGAATTGCGGGTCATTACCTATTCCCCTGTGGGGTAACTAACACACGCGTTAAAAGGTGGCCCAATGCACATGCTGACACGTTTAGGTACCTCCGCCGCGGCCATCGCCGTGGTGATCTCCCCGGCGGCGACCCTCCAAATCGCCGCCGCGGCCGCCCAAGGAGGCACCACCGTCGTGCTGGACAGTGACGAGCGGCGCTGCGATTTCAGCAGGGTGAACGAGGCGGCGTGGATTCCCCGGCCGCCCGAGGGGACCGGTTCGGCGCTGATCAGCGTCTCGGGATCGAGGGCCGTCGCGCAGGTGCACATGGCGATCCCCAACGAACCGGGGACTCATTACGACGTCGGCCTCGTCGAGGAACCTCGTCCGTCATCGGCGACATGTGGCCCCGGGGCACCCGGCACCGCCTTCACCGGAATGGACACCGACGGGGCCGGCAACGCAACGGTGACCGTTCAAGACAGCGTTCGCCAAGGCACGACGGGTGTCTGGGTGATTGTCGAGCGCGCAAACCCCAACTCCCAAAACCCCGCCGAGTACTACACGTCCGAATTCCTCGTCCCGGCATAGCCCGCCAGGGCGAAGATCACTGCGCGGCCGCGGGGACGACGAGCGCGTCCGATCCCGGAAACACCGTGGCGACGTGACCGCTGGCGAGCCAGCGCACCACGTATGGCGGCGCGCCGTCGGCGCCGCGCACCTCGGTGATCACCCCACGCTGATCCGGTAGCTCGGTCGTCGTCCCCTTGATCACGAGCCAGTCACCTACGTCGGCCTTCATCATCGACTCCCTCGTTGACTGATATGCCGATCATGCGCCGAAGCGCGGCCGGCGAGGGAGGGCCATAGGTCACCGTTGGCGCGCGAGGACGAACGCCCCGGACGAACGGGACTTCGGTCCCTATCTCCACCCTGGGTCAAGTGGTCCTATACAAGTGTCGACTAACGATGCCGGATGGAGGGCACGCCGATGAATGCTTCAGCAGAGTCTCAGGCAAGGACGCGCTTTTTCGCGCGCGCCCTCGGTCCTTTCCTCGTCATTGTCGACGTCACGGCGGTGGCGCGCGCTTCGGACATGCAGGCGCTGCTGTCGCAGTTTGAAGCAAATTCGATGTGGGCGTTTGTCAGCGGCGCCTTCATTCTGCTGTTCGGACTGATCATGGTCGCCGCTCACCAGTACTGGACCGGCGCCCCGGCGATCATCGTTTCGTCGCTGGGCTGGCTCATCGTGCTGCGCGGGCTGCTCCTGGTGGCCTTTCCCAGGGCTTTCGTCGCGGTGGCCAACAGCATGATCGGCGCGCAGGGCTGGTGGGTTTCGCTCTGCATCGTCTTCGCCCTCGTCGGGCTGTATCTGACCTACGTCGGGTGGGCTCCGGCGTCCCGCCGGCCGGCATCGCACCCGGCGACCGCGGTCCCCGATCTTCCCCGGGCGGCGTGACCACGACGGTGTCAACGCCAGCGCCCGAAGAAAGCACCGCCGATATCGGCCCCGCTCTGCGCGCAAACCTGCGCGACGAGTTCGACACGTCGGCGGCCGTCGCCGACGCGGCGGTCGAGGACATGGCGACAATGGGAAGGGGCTCGGGCATGCTCATCGTGAAGCGGGGTCCCAATGCCGGGTCGCAGTTTCCGTTGCGGCAGCCCATCATGTCGGCGGGAAGGCATCCGGGCAGCGACATTTTTCTCGACGACATCACGGTCAGCCGCAGGCACGCCGAATTCCGAAGGGAGAACGGCCAATTCCGCGTCGTTGACCTCGGCAGCCTGAACAGCACCTATCTCAACCGCGAAGCCGTAGATTCGGCGGTGCTGGCCAACGGCGACGAGATCCAGATCGGCAACTTCCGTCTGGTTTTTCTCATCGGACCGGCGACCGGTTGACACCGATGAGGAGGCCTTCGTGAGCGCTGCACCCGGCCTCGACCGAGGCGAGGTGGACCGGATCCTGAGGCAGCTGCTCGGCGAGGCCGGAATATTGCGCCACGTCGAACCCGAGACCGCGTCGGCGATGATCAAGCAGCTGCACACGGCCGAGTTCACGGCGGGGCAGACACTTTTCTCCCAGGGGGACCCGGGCGACCGCGTGTACATCATCGTCACGGGCAAGGTCAAAATCAGCCTGCGGGGCCCCGGCGGCCGCGAGAATCTCCGGGCGATCATGGGGCCGACGGACGTCTTCGGCGAGCTGGCGGTGTTCGATCCCGGTCCCCGATCCTGCACCGCGACGGCGATCACCGACGTTCGCGCGGTGTGGGTGGATCGTGCCACGTTGCGCGCCTGGATAGCCCGCCGGCCGGTGATCGCCGAGCAACTGCTGCAGGCGCTGAACCAGCGGCTACAACATACCGAGGACCAACTCATCGAGCTGATCTCCAGCGACGTGGCCACCCGCGTGGCGCACCAGCTGTTGGTGTTGGCGCGGCGCTTTGGAACCCACGAGCGCGATGGGCTGCGGGTCACGCACGAGCTGAGCCAGGACGAGATGGCTCAACTTGTCGGGGCCGACCGCGTGTCGGTCAATAAAGCACTGCGCGATTTCGCTTCCGGTGGCTGGATCACGTTGCAGGGCAAGAGCGTTCTGATAACCGACGTCGATGCGCTCGCCCGCCGGGCGGCGGCGGGGGCCGCCTTGGGCGTCTATCGGAGGCGGCCGCTGCGCGCCACCGCATGAGAATTGGCCGCAGCTTCCTTCACTCGGCGTCGCGCCTGTAATACCGTCGCGACATGAGCGACTACACCTCAGAAGCGGTGGACCGGCTGCCGTTCTCCACGGAAGAAAAGTCGCGGCGCTACCGGACGGACAACTACCGCGGAGCCGTGGGTCTCAACTGGTACCTGACCGATCCCACCCTGCAGTTCACCATGGCCTATTACCTGCGACCCGACGAATTGGCCGTCCTAGAGCCCCATCTGGCCCGCATCGGCGACCTGATGGGCGGCCCGGTGGCGCGCTGGGCCGAGGAGACCGACCGCAACCCGCCCCGGCTGGAACGGTACGACCGGTGGGGACACGACGTCAGCCGCGTCGTCATGCCGGCGTCGTTCACGCAGTCCAAGCGCGCGGTGCTCGACGCGCAGCAGGCCCTGCGCGACGCGGCGCGGGGCGCCGCCGTGAGCTCGGGCCTGGCGCTGTTCGCGTCGAACTATCTGCTCAACCAGGCCGACATCGGGATGGGCTGCGCACTGGGCACGGGCGGCGGGATGGTGCAGTCGCTGGTGTCCGCGTACGCGCCGCCCGACGTGGCCGAGCACGTGCTGGCCAAGTTCGCCTCCGGCGAGTGGGCCGGCGAGACGGCCCAGTTGCTGACGGAACGCACCGGCGGCTCCGACCTGGGCGCGCTCGAGACGACGGCAACCCGGTCCGGGGACGCGTGGCTGCTCAACGGGTTCAAGTGGTTCGCCTCCAACTGCGCGGGTGAGGCGTTCGTCGTCCTGGCCAAGCCCGAAGGGGCCCCGGACTCGTCCCGCGGCGTCGCCAACTTCCTCGTGCTGCGCGACCGGCGCGACGGGTCGCGCAACGGGGTGCGGGTGCGCCGGCTCAAGGACAAGCTCGGCACCCGCTCGGTCGCCTCCGGCGAGGTCGAGTTCGTCGACGCCGAGGCCTTCCTGCTGTCCGGCGAACCCGGCGCGGACGCGGGGCCGGGTGACGGCAAGGGACTCGGTCGCATGATGGAGCTGACCAACGCCGCTCGGCTTGGCATCGCCCAGTTCGGGCTCGCCAACGCCCGCCGCGCCCTGGTGGAGTCGCTGTGCTACGCCCGGCAGCGGCACGCGTTCGGCGGGGCGCTCATCGACAAGCCGTTGATGCGGCGCAAGCTCGCCGAGATGATCGTCGACGTGGAGGCGGCCCTTGCGCTGGTCTTCGACGGCACGGGCGCCGCCAACCACCGCCAGCCCCGCGGCGTGCGGCAGCGCATCGCGGTCCCCGTCACCAAGCTGAAGGTGTGCCGGCTCGGGATCACCGCGGCGTCCGACGCGATCGAAATCCACGGCGGCAACGGCTATATCGAGACGTGGCCGGTGGCCCGGCTGCTGCGCGACGCGCAGGTCAACACCATCTGGGAGGGCCCGGACAACATCCTGTGCCTCGATGTGCGGCGCGGCATCGAGCGGGCCGCCGCGCACGAGGCGCTGCTGGCGAGGCTGCATGACGCCGTCTCGGTGTCCGACGACGACGAGACCACCCGCCTGGTGGCGCGCCGCGTCGAGGACCTCGACGCGGCGATCACCGCGTGGGGCAAGCTCGATCGGGAGGTCGCCGAGGCGCGGCTGTTCCCGCTGGCCCAGTTCATGGGCGACGTCTACGCGGGTGCGCTGCTCACCGAGCAGGCCGCGTGGGAGCGGGAGACCCGCGGCGGGGAGCGCAAGGCGCTCGTCGCGCGGCTGTACGCGCAGCGCTACCTCGCCGATCGGGGCCCGCTGCGCGGCATCGACGCCGACTCCGACGAGGCGCTGGACCGGTTCGACGAGCTGGCGGACGGGGCGTTGCGGCTCTAGTCCGTCGCGAGCGATTAGACCGGGATCAGCCCGTGCTTGCGGGCGACGCGGAACCACAGCTGCTTGTCCCGCAACAGGTGCATCGACTTGCGCAGCAGCAGCCGGGTCTGGTGCGGGTCGATCACCGCGTCGATGAAGCCGCGCTCGGCGGCGGTCCACGGGATCGCCATGTTGAGGTTGTAGCCCTCGATGAAGTCCTTCTTGATCTGCTGCGCCTCGGGCGTTGTCGGGTCCGGGAACCGCTTCATCAGCAGCTGGGCGGCGCCCTCGGCGCCGATCACCGCGATGCGGGCGGTCGGCCAGGCAAAGTTGAAGTCGGCGGTCAGCTGCCGGGAGCCCATCACGGCGTACGCGCCGCCGTAGGACTTGCGGATCGTGATCGTCACCTTCGGCACGTCGGCCTCGACCACCGCGTAGAGGAACCGTCCGCCGCGCTTGATGATGCCCCTCTTCTCCTCCTCGGCACCCGGCAGGAACCCGGGCGTGTCCACGACGAAGACCAGCGGGATGTTGAACGCGTCGCAGAATCGGATGAACCGCGCGGCCTTGTCGGACGCCTCGTTGTCGATCGCCCCCGACATGTGCATCGGCTGGTTGGCGATCACTCCGACGGGGTGGCCGTCGACGCGCGCGTATCCGGTGATGATCGCGGGACCGTGCTGCGCGGCGACGTCGAGGAAGTCGCCGTCGTCGAAGATGCGCAGCAGGATCTCGTGCATGTCGTAGGCCGCGTTGTCGGAGTCCGGCACGATCGCGTCCAGCTCCAGGTCGGTCGGGGTGATCTCGGGCTCCAGCCCGGGGTTGACGATCGGCGGCTTGTCGAAGCAGTTCGACGGCAGGAACGACAGGTAGTCGCGGACATACTGGAAGGCCTCCGCCTCCGAGTCGACCACCTGGTGAATGTTGCCGTAGCGGGCCTGGGCGTCGGAGCCGCCGAGCTCGTCGAGGGTGACCTCCTCGCCGGTGACTTCCCGAATCACGTCGGGCCCGGTGACGAAGAAGTAGCCCTGGTCGCGCACGGAGACGAGCAGATCGTCCTGGATCGGCGAATACACTGCTCCCCCAGCGCATTTGCCGAAGATGAGGGAGATCTGGGGCACCAGGCCGGACAGCGCCTCGTGCCGGCGGCCCAGCTCGGCGTACCACGCCAGCGAGGTGACCGCGTCCTGGATCCGGGCACCGCCGGAGTCCTGGATGCCGATGATCGGGCAGCCGACCATTGCGCACCACTCCATCAGCCGTGCGACCTTGCGGCCGAACATCTCACCGACGGTGCCCTGGAACACCGTCTGGTCGTGCGAGAACACCCCGACCGGCCGGCCGTCGATCATGGCGTGACCCGTGACGCACCCGTCGCCGTAGAGCGCGTTCGGGTCGTTCGGCGTCTTGGCCAGCGCGCCGATCTCGAAGAAGGTGCCCGGATCGACCAGCGCGTGCACGCGGGCGCGGGCGCTCGGGATGCCCTTCTTGTCGCGCTTGGCGGCGGCCTTCTCCCCGCCGGGCTCCTTGGCCAGCTCGAGGCGGGCGTGCAGCTCGGCCAGCTTTTCGGCGGTGGTGTGCTGAACGGGAGCTTGCCCTGAGGCGGGGAGGGTCTCCGTCACTGCTTGCCTACCTAACTTTTTCGGTCGCGTCCGGCGCGTGCTTTGCCGCGATCGCGTTCAGCGCCTGGGTCATGTGCGCCCCCACCTTGGCGATGATCGGCTCGTCGATGACCTGGATGTGCTCGCCACCGACGGGCACGACCTCGAGGTCGGTCACGTGCTCGCCCCACCCGCCGTCCGGCTTGCGGGTGGCGTAGCGCGGTTCGAACATGATCGCGTCGTCATGGTAGCGATCGGCCATGTAAAGCGTGACGTGCCCGTCGTACGGCTGGATCTCCGCGGTGTCGATGGCCCGTTGGTCCAGGTACGACGTGCGTTGGTGTTCGATGATCCCGCCCGGGATCTGCACCCCGCTCGCCTTGACCGCCTCGAGCACCAGCTGGACCTGCCCCGCGTCGTCGAGCTCCTCGAGCTGTTCGTAGGGGATCTCGTCGATGGTGACGTTGAAGGTCTTCTCGGCGAACCGGGCGTAGCGATCCCAGCGCTTGCGGATCTCCTCCTTGGTCTGCGGGATCTCCTCGCCCGGCCGCACCGCGTCGATGAGGCCGACGAATTCGACGTCCTTGCCCATCCGCTTGAGGCCGATCGCGCAGGCGTAGGCCAGCGCGCCGCCCAGCGACCAGCCGGCCAGAATGTACGGCCCGTCGCCCTGCATCTCGATCAGCTTCGGAACGTATTGCGCCGCACGCTCTTCGATCGTCCCCTCGACCCGCTCGAGGCCGTACATCGGGGTGTCGGGCGGCAACCGGTTGAGCAGCGGCTCGTAGACCACCGTCGAGCCGCCGGCCGGGTGAAACACGAAAATCGGCGGTTTCGCGCTGCCCTCCGGCCGGGCCCGCAGCGTACGGACGAACCCGTCGACCACCCCTGCCTCCAGGTACTCGCGCACCTTCTCGGCCAGCGCCTCGATGTTCTGCGACGTCAGCACGTCCTCGGCCGTTATCGCACCTTCGGCCCGCTCCGACAACCGTTCCGCCATCTTGGCGGCGGCGTCGGCGTCCAGCTTGGGCAGCGGGTTGAAGATGCCGCCCGGCGACTTGCCGGTCACGATCGCCCACGTGGCGAAGGTGACCCGCTCGGCGGCGTCGCGCGGCGGCACGTCGGAGTTCAGCGCCTTGGCGACCGGCTCCTGGTTGAGCGCTTCGGCCACACCGGACACCTTCGGCTGTCCCCCGTTGACACCGGGCCCCGACGGGCCAGAGGGGTCGGTCGGCGGCGGCGGGATCGGGACGTCGGAGGCCGGCGGCGGCTGTGTCTCCGGCTCGGCTTGCGGGTCGGGGGCCGGAGCCACCACCGAGGCCGGCGTGGCGCCGCTGATCAACTCCGCCTGCGCCCGGGCGATTTCCTCGGCCGTTTGGGTCTTCTGGTGCTCGTGCAGCTGCTCGACCTCGTCGCGGTGCTCGACCGCGTACTCGATCAGCTTCTCGACGGCGTAGAGGTTCGCGTCGCGCACGGCCGTCAACTGAATCGGCGGCAGGTCGAAGTCGTATTCGACCCGGTTCTTGATCCGCACCGCCATCAGCGAGTCCAGGCCCAGCTCGATCAGCGGCACCTCCCACGGCAGGTCCTCGGGCTCGTAACCCATTGCGGCGCCGACGATCGCGCCCAGCCGGTCGGCGATGGTCTCGCCGGAGTCCGGTGACCACTTGGTGAAGCCGGCCGGCATGTACCGGTTGGTCAGGCTGTCGCCGAGCGCCTCCTCCTCCGGGCGGTCGGAGGGAGCCTCCGCGACGGCCCCATTGCTGGGAGCCGCGATCGCGGTGCTGGCGCCCACCGCCGCCGGCAGCACCGACTCGGCGCCGCCCCGGGTCACCAGCGCGTCGTACACCAGCGTGAATGACTCGTCGATGCGGGCGTGCACCTGGACCGACGCGCCGCCGGGATGCCGGGTCAGCGTGGTCACCAGCCGGGAGCCCTCCCCCGGCTTGGCCCGCTCCTCCGCGGCGGTCAGCTGCGCGCCCGGAAGGACTTCGGCCGCAGCGGATTTCACCAGCGCCGCCAGGTCCGTCAAGCCCTTGGGCGCGTACTCCCAGACGTGGCGGCCGTCCGGCAGCGCGACATGGTTGCCGGGCATGAGCACCGAGCCGCTGCTGGTGGCGACGTGCACGTCCAGCCAGTGCTCCTTGCGCTTGAACCGGGTCGGCGGGATGTTCGCGTAGTCCTGGGGCCCCGCCGCGCGGGTGAACAGCGTCCGAGGATCCAGGTCATGCCCATAGACGTACAGCTGCGCCAGGGTCGAGACGATCGACTCGACCTCGTCCTGCTTGCGGGCCAGCGTCGGGATCAACTGGGCGTCGTGCAGGCCGGCGTCGGCCGTCGTCAGGCCCACCTGCATCAGCGCCACCGGGTTGGGGGCCAGCTCGACGAAGGTGGTGTGTCCGCTGTCGACGGCGTTGCGGATGCCGTGGGTGAAGTAGACGCTGTGGCGCAGCCCCTTCTTCCAGTAGTCGACGTCGTGGATGGGCTCGGCCCCGGGCTTGATGTAGCTGCCCTCGTGCACGGTCGAGTAGATCCCGCACTTCGGGCTCATCGGCTTGATTCCCTGCAGTTCCGCGGCGAGCTCGCCCAGCAGCGGGTCCATCTGCGAGGTGTGGCTGGCGCCCTTGGTCTGGAACTTGCGGGCGAACTTGCCCTCGGATTCCGCGCGGGCGATGATCGCGTCCACCTGCTCGGGCGGGCCGCCGATGACGGTCTGGGTGGGCGCGGCGTAGACGCACACCTCCAGGTCGGGGAAGTCGGAGAACACCGTCTTGATCTCCTCGGCGGAGTACTCCACCAGCGCCATCAGCCGGATGTACTCGCCGAACAGCATCGCCTCGCCCTCGCCCATCAGATGGGAGCGGGAGCAGATGGCCCGGGTGGCGTCGCGCAGCGACAGGCCGCCGGCGAAGTACGCCGACGCGGCCTCGCCCAGCGACTGGCCGACCACCGCGGCGGGCTTGGCGCCGTGATGCTTGAGCAGCTCGCCCAGGGCGATCTGGATCGCGAAGATGGTGACCTGGGTGGTCTCGATGCCGTAGTCCTGCGAGTCGTCCAGGATCAGCTCGAGCACCGAGTAGCCCAGCTCGTCCTGGACCAGCGCGTCGACCTTCTCGATCCACTGCGCGAAGACGTCGTTGCGCAGATACAGGCTCTTGCCCATCTTGCGGTGCTGCGCACCGAAACCGGCCAGCACCCACACCGGGCCGTTGCTCACCGGCCCGTCGACGCTGTACACGTTCGGCCGTTGCTTGCCCTCGGCGATCGCGCGCAGGCCCTTGATGGCCTCCTCGTGGTCGTGTGCCAGCACCACCGCGCGCGAGCGACCATGGTTGCGGCGAGACAGCGACCGCCCGATCGATTCGAGCGACGACGCCTGGCCCTCGGGGCTTTCCATCCAGTCGGCAAGCTCGGCGGCCGCGGCCTTCTTCCGCGACGTCAGGAACGCCGAGACGACGAGCGGGATAACCGGCGGCGGAAGCTCTTGCGCCGCAAGCTCTTCCAGCGCCGCCTCCTTGAGGCTCAGCGCCTCTTCGGTGATCTCCGGGAGGTCGGGCTCTTCCTCCTCGGCCGCCGCGGAGGCGTCGGGGATGATGTTGCCGAAGTCGTCGAACCGCAGCGAATGCGCCTCAAACGTGGGCGCTTCGGCCGCTTCGGTGGCCGCCTTGGCCTCGGCCTGGGGCTCCGGCTCCTTTTCGACGACGTCGCGCGGCAGAACCTCGCGCACCACCACGTGCGCGTTGGCGCCACCGAAGCCGAAGCTCGACACCCCGGCCAGCGCGTAGCCGCCGTAGCGCGGCCAATCGGTCGCCGTGTCAATGACTTTCAGGCGCATCGCGTCGAAGTCGATGTAGGGGCTGGGACCCGCGAAGTTGAGGGACGGCGGCAGCTTGTCGTGCTGCAGCGCCAGCACAACCTTGGCCATGCTGGCCGCGCCGGCGGCCGACTCCATGTGCCCCACATTGGTTTTCACCGCGCCCAGCAGCGCCGGACGGTCGGCCGGACGGCCCCTGCCGATGACCCGGCCCAGCGCCTCGGCCTCGATCGGGTCACCGAGGACGGTACCCGTGCCGTGCGCCTCGATGTAGTCGACGTTCCGCGGATCGATGCCGGCGTCCTTGTAGGCCCGGCGCAGCACGTCGGCCTGCGCGTCCTGGTTCGGTGCGATCAGGCCGTTGGACCGGCCGTCGTGGTTGACCGCGGTGCCGGCGATCACGGCCAGGATCTGGTCGCCGTCGCGGCGCGCGTCGTCGACCCGCTTGAGCACCAGCATGCCGGCGCCCTCCGAGCGGGTGTAGCCGTCGGCGTCGGAAGAGAACGACTTGATCCGGCCGTCGGGGGCCAGCACCGCGCCGATCTCGTCGAAGCCCAGCGTCACCGCGGGCGTGATCAGCGCGTTGACGCCGCCGGCCACCGCGACGTCGGCCTCGCCGTTGCGCAGCGCCTGCACGGCCTGGTGGATCGCCACCAGCGAGCTCGAGCACGCGGTGTCGACCGCGACCGAAGGCCCGCGGAAGTCGTAGAAGTAGGACACCCGGTTCGCGATGATCGACGGCGAGTTACCGGTGATCGCGTACGGGTGCGCGACGGTCGGGTCGGAGATGGCCAGGAAGCCGTAGTCATGGTTGGAGACGCCGACGTACACGCCGACCGCCTCGCCGCGCAGGCTCGACGCCGGGATGCGCGCGTGCTCGAGCGCCTCCCAGGTCAGCTCCAGCGCCATCCGCTGCTGCGGGTCGATGTTGTCGGCCTCGGTCTTGGCGATCGCGAAGAACTCGGAGTCGAAGCCCTTGATGTCCTTCAGGTAGCCGCCGCGGGTGCGGGCCTTGGCGACCCGTTCGGCCAGCCGCGGCTCTTCCAGGAATTCCTCCCAGCGGCCCTCGGGCAGGTCGGTGATGGCGTCGCGGCCCTCGATCAGCGCCTGCCAGGTTTCGTCGGGGCTGTTCATGTCGCCGGGCAGCCGGGTGGCCAGGCCCACGACCGCGATGTCGACGCGCTCCGCGGGCCCGTTGCGCGACCAGTCGACGATGTCGACGTCGTCGTCGGGCCGTTCGGGTTCGCCCTCGATGATCCGGGTCGCCAGCGATTCGATGGTCGGATGCTGGAACGCCACCGCGACCGACAGGGTGACCCCGGTCATGTCCTCGATGTCGGCGGCCATCGCCACGGCGTCGCGCGACGACAGGCCCAGCTCGACCATCGGCACCGACTCGTCGATCGAATCGGGCGACTGCCCGGTCGCCTTGGCCACGTAGTTGCGCAGCCACTCGCGCATCTCGGGGACCGTCATGTCTGCGGTCTTCTTGGCGGGCAGGTTCTCCTGCTGGTCCTGGAGGTCGTCTGTATCAGCCATGGTTCCTGGGTTCAGTCGTTAGCGCCGGCGAAGGCGGTCGGCGAACCGATGCCGCTGCGCAAGCTTCCGTCGAGGTAGGCGGCGCGGCAGGCGCGGCGCCCGATCTTGCCGCTGGAGGTACGCGGAATGGTGCCGGCCTGCACCAGCAGCAGGTCGCGCACGGTGACGCCGTGCCGCACGGCGATGGCCGCGCGGATGTCGTCGGCGATGGGCTGGTAGTCGAGCTTGTGCGTGCCGGCGGCGCGCTCGGCGACGATCACCAGCTGCTCGGAGCCGTCCTCGGGGTCGTGCTTGAGGCCGGCGTGCGGGTTGTCGAATACCTCCTGGGGCAGCTGGTTGGCCGGGACGGAGAAGGCGGCCACGTAGCCGGTCCGCAGCGCCCGGCTGGCTTCCTGCGCCGAGTACTCGAGGTCCTGCGGGTAGTGGTTGCGGCCATCGATGATGACCAGGTCCTTGATGCGGCCGACGATATAGAGGTGGCCGTCGTGGTAGGTGCCGTAGTCGCCGGTGCGTACCCACAACCCGTCGTCGGCCGCGCCCTCGGCGTGTGACTCGCTGATGCGGGACTTCAGGATGTTGCGGAAGGTGTGGTTGGTCTCTTCCGGTTTGCCCCAGTAGCCGATCCCCAGGTTGTTGCCGTGCAGCCAGATCTCGCCGACGTGCCCGTCGGGCAGCTCGCTGGCCGTGTCGGGGTCGACGATCACCGCCCACTCGTCGACGCCGATGACGCCCGCGGACACCTGGGCGACGGCGTTCGGCGCATCGGCGGGGACCTCCACGAAGCGCTGGTTATTCATCTCGTCGCGGTCGACATAGATGACCCGGGGCGCCTCGTCCATCGGGGTGGTGGACACGAACAGCGTCGCCTCGGCCAAACCGTAGGACGGCTTGATGGCCGTCTCGCGCAGGCCGTAGGGCGCGAACGCCTCGTAGAACTTGCGCATCGACGCCGGTGACACCGGCTCGCTGCCGTTGAGGATGCCCTTGACGTTGCTCAGGTCCAGCGGCGGCTCGCCCTCCTTGGGCACGCCGCGCACGGCAGCATGCTCGAAGGCGAAGTTCGGCGCGACGGTGAAGACCTCGCAGTCCGGGTCGTCGTCGGGCTTGCGCGCCATCTCCCGGATCCAGCGGCCGGGGCGGCGCACGAACGCGGCCGGGGTCATGAAGGTGAAGTTGTGGCCGAGCACCGGCGACAGCAGCGCGGTGATCAGGCCCATGTCGTGGAAGAACGGCAGCCAGGACAGTCCGCGGTCGCCCTCCTTGCCCTCCAGCCCGTTGAGCACCTGGAGCACGTTGGTGGGCAAGTTCAGGTGGGTGATCTGCACGCCCGTGGGGGTGCGGGTGGAGCCGGAGGTGTACTGCAGGTAAGCGATGGTGTTCTCGTCGGCCTCGGGCGCCTGCCAGGTCGAGGCGACCTCGTTGGGCACCGCGTCGACGGCGATGACGCGGGGCCGCTCCTTGGCCGAGCGGGCGCGGATGAACTTGCGGACGCCTTCGGCGGCCTCCGTGGTGGTCAGGATCGTCGAGGGCGTGCAGTCGTCCAGCACGGCGTGCAGTCGGCCGACGTGACCCGGCTCGCTCGGGTCGAACAGCGGCACGGCGATCCTGCCGGAATACAGCGCCCCGAAGAACGCGATCAGGTAGTTGAGGTTCTGCGGGCACAGGATGGCAATGCGATCGCCGGGCTGGGTGACCTGTTGCAGGCGGGCGCCGACGGCGCGGTTGCGGGCGCTGAACTCGGCCCACGAGATGTCGCGGTATTCACCGTCCCGCTCGGTGGAGAAGTCGACGAATCGATAGGCCAGCTTGTCGCCGCGGACCTTCGCCCATTTCTCAACGTGACGAACCAGGTCCGTGTTGTCAGGGAACCTGATTTTTCCATTCACGATGAACGGGTTGTGGTACGCCATGCCGCCCTCTCCTGTTACAACCTTGTCGGTCGGCGTGGCCGACCGCTCTGGTGCCGGCCGCGCCGACGGGTCCCTCTATACACGAGCCGGCTTTGAACGGCCCGCGCCCGGGAGCGCCGGTCCCTGCGGCCAACGAAGCTCTAGTTGCTCTTAATTTTCTCTTAATGTTAAGGGCCGCCTCGCGGCAGACCAAATCACAAGGTACCGCCGATCGCGTCACGGATTCGCCTACGTCGCGGCATGTCACCCGTGCTTGGGGTGCGGCGCGTTTTCGATCAGCCCGCGGGCCCAATTCAGCGTCCAATCGGTCGCCGGCGCCCCGTCGGAGTTCCAGAACTCGGTCGTGGCGTACAGCGCGTGGACCGGTTGGCCGGCGCCACCGGCGAGGGTGTTCAAGGTGTCGGGCAGCTTGGCCACGCTGAACGCCTCGTTCGGCGCGGCGCAGATGAGGTCGCCGGGCGCGCAGATCTCGTTGGTCTTGCTGTTCAGCGCGCCGAAACCGCCCGGCCGGGCACCGGTCATGGTCAGTCCGAGGCCGGACAGCACCGGCACCTCGTGCAGGGTGATCTCGGCGCCCTCGCCGGGCGGGTTGGGCCCGATGTCGTTGCCGACCCCGTCCTGGCGGCGACCGTCGGCGATCAACGTCACACCGAGCACCAGGTCGTCGTCGACGGGGCCGCGCCCGTTGCCGATGTCGCTGGCGATGTCACCGATGATGACCGCCCCCTGGGAGAACCCCATCAGCACGTAGCTGGTCAGCGGGCACTTGTTGTTCATGTCGGTCAGCGCCTGCACGGTCGCGCGGGTGCCTTCGGCCCGGCTCTCGTTGTACGACATCTGCGTGTCACCGCTCAGCGGGTTGTGGAACTGCGCGGTGTAAGGAGTGGTGTAGGTCTGCACCCGCGAGGAGGGGAACTGCTGGGAGATGTCCGCGGTCACCTTGTGCAGCAACGCATTCGGGAACTGCGCCGGGTTGAGCGGGTCGTCCTGCGGCGCGGACTCCCACGTGCCCGGCACGTTGATCAGCTGCACGTCGGGGCACGACGCGTCCTGGGAAGCGGGCCGGGGCTTGTGCGGGTGCGTGGTCGTGGAGGGCGGCGGCAGGACACCGGGCGGCACCGCGCTGGGCGGTGTTTTGGGGCCGCGCAGCAGCATCACCACGGCCACGATGACCAGCAACACGACGCCGGCCACCGCAAGGGCGGCGATCCAGGCGAGGGTCCGGTGGCGTTTACGCCGCGCGCTCGTGGTCATGTTCTCCTGCTGGCAGTGTCGGTCGAGCGCAGCTCGATACCGGGAAAACGGCCGTCCCGCCCGCTGCTGCGCTCCCTACACGGTACCGGCGTCTGGACTAGCGGATCGCCCCCACGATGTCGCCCGACATGGCGCCCAGCTGCCCCGACCACGTGCCCCAGCCGTTGTCACCGCCGCCCGGGAAGTCGAAGTGGCCGTTGTGCCCGCCGTTGCTGCGGTACTGCTGGTAGAACATCCGGCTGTTGCCCATCGCCTCGCCGGCCTGGCCGATCATGGCGGCGGGATCGCTGGCCGCGTCGGTGGTCGGGCTGAAGACCCAGACGCGGGTGTTGTTCTGCGCCAGCAGGGAGGCGTGCACGTACGGGTCGTGCCACTTCCACCGGCCCAGCTGCGGGGCTCCCCACATGCCGTTGCCGTCGACCCCGCCGAATTGCTGCAGGCCGGCCAGGATCGAACCGTTCGTGGTGGTGTTCGACGGGTACAGGAACCCGGACAGCGAACCGGCGAAGCCGTAGCGGTCGGGGTGGAAGGCGGCCAGCGCCATGGCGGCATAGCCGCCCTGGGAGGCCCCGACGGCGGCGTGGCCGCCGGGCGCCAGGCCCTTGTTGGCGGCCAGCCAGTCGGGCAGCTCGCTGGACAGGAAGGTGTCCCACTGCTTGCTGCCGTCGTTCTCCCAGTTGGTGTACATGCTGTACGCGCCGCCCGCGGGCGCCGCGACCGAAATGCCCTTGCCCGCCAGCGTGTTCATCGCGTTGCCGGCGGTAACCCAGTTGCTGACGTCCGGTGCGGCGTCGAACGCATCCAGCAGCACGACCATGTGCGGACCGCCCGCCAGGAAGGCCACCGGGATGTCACGGCCCATCGCGGCGGACGGCACCATCAGGGTGTCGAAACCCGCCGCGCGCGCCTTCCCGAGGGGACCCCCCACCCCCAGGGCCAGAACCACGGCCAGCAGCAACGTTGACAGACCCCGCACGACCCTCATGTCCACCCTCCATCGTCTAGTCGCTGTCTGCACATTAGCCAGCGACGGAAGTCGCCCGTCCCGCGGGTAGTGAAACAGGTCACACAGGCTGCGAACAACTAGCGGCGGGAACCCCGAAGGGTGCCCGCCGCCAGTCGCATCGCTGTGGTGTTTAGGTGCCGGTGCCCTGGTTGCCGGCGGCCGCGGCGGTAGCCGGACCCGCGCCGGGCGTGGCGCCCAGCGTGGACTGCAGGTCAGGCTTCATCGCCTGCAGCTGCGCGCCCCAGTACGGCCAGTCGTGGGTGCCGTTGGCGTCGAAGTTGAACACCGCGTTGTGGCCACCGGCCTGGTTGTAGGCGTCCTGGAACTTCAGGTTGCTGGTCCGCACGAAGCCCTCGAGGAACTTGGCGGGCAGGTTGTCGCCACCGAGGTCGGACGGCTTGCCGTTACCGCAGTAGATCCAGATGCGGGTGTTGTTGGCGACGAGCTTGCCCACCTGCAGCGACGGGTCGTTGCGCTGCCAGGCCGGGTCGCTCGACGGCCCCCACATGTCGTCCTTCTTGTAGCCGCCGGCGTCGCCCATGGCCAGGCCGATCAGCGACGGCCCCATGCCCTGCGACGGGTCCAGCAGCGCCGACAGCGAGCCGGCGTAGACGAACTGGTTGGGGTGGTAGGCGGCCAGGATCAGCGCCGACGAACCGGCCATCGACAGACCGACGGCGGCGCTGCCCGTCGGCTTGACCTGCTTGTTGGCCTGCAGGTAAGACGGCAGCTCGCTGGTCAGGAAGGTCTCCCACTTGTAGGTGGTGCAGCCGGCCTTACCGCAGGCTGGCTTGTACCAGTCCGAGTAGAAGCTGGACTGCCCGCCGACCGGCATGACGACGGCGATGCCCGACTGGTTGTACCACTCGAACGCCGGGGTGTTGATGTCCCAGCCGTTGAAGTCGTCCTGCGCGCGCATGCCGTCGAGCAGGTAGAGCGCGGGCGCGTTGGCGCCGCCGCTCTGGAACTGAACCTTGATGTCGCGGCCCATTGCGGCCGAGGGAACCTGCAGGTACTCCACCGGCAGACCCGGGCGCGAGAACGCCCCGGCGGTCGCCGAGCCCCCCACGGCGCCAATCAGACCCGAGAGCAGGGCCGCGCCAACGGCCCCCACCACGAGCCGTCGTGGCATCCGAGCCACGGCGCCGCGAAACCTGTTGACAAGCGTCATCCTTGCTTCCTCATCCTTCTTTCGGCCTTTCGGCGCATTTCTCCGATTGGACGCATCCCCGAATTGGGTCCGACTGCATACGCGTCGGGCGCAGCAGTGCTCGTGTAGTCAACCACACGTCGGGGCATCCCCTCTCATCGAGCCGATCGGGCAAACCGCGATTTGGCGCTCCTACCTAATGATTTTCGGGCCAAACACCGGCATCGAGAATTGCGTTTCCGCATGTGCTTGGCCCCGGGGGCGCACTGGTGAGGGCACAGATGTGAGATTGCTGGCAATATCCGGCGACTCGCCGGCGGGCCCAATTCGACACCCGCGGAAAAAAATTTTCGGTCGCCCGCCTCTACTCGCGCGGAGGCGGGGGGATTGCCTCCGGCACCGGCAGCCCGCACCGCGCGAGCTCGTAGAGCGGAACACGATCGATTCGGTACGTGGTGAACTCGAAGGAGTGCACGACGTTGGACACGAAGCGGTGCAAGGTCATTGGGGCGCGCACCGAGGCGAGCACCGCCTGGGTCTCCGGACATTTCAGGGCCGCCACGGCCTGGGCAACCCAATTCACATCCAGATACCCCGGAATGCCCGGATACACCTTGACCCAGGGGCCGTCGGCGATCACCCAGTCCGGGAAAAGGTTCTTGTCGTGCCCGATCCGGCCGTGCTTCAGCCGTTCGGTGTGCTGGGCCAGGGGGTTTGCCAGACCGATCTGGTCGATCACCCTGACGTCGAGGCCGACGTTCATGCCGAGCATGCCCAGGTTGGTGAAAAACACCGCGTGCTGGGGCTTTTGCGGCGCCTTGGCATCCCCGGGAGCGGGCTGCGCCATCGGGACCAGGTCCCACTGGATGTAATTGCCGGAAGGCAGCAACAACGCCCCGTCCGGGGTGTTGTCAAGGGCCGTCAGAACGGCGGCCATCCGCGGGTAGTCCAGGTAGTCCGCCGCGGTCAGCGGGTGCGCGTGCCCGGTGGCCTGCGCGTAGAAGCGGCGCTCGTCGACGATTCCCGTGTAGGTGACGTGGGTGGCGTCGTCGCCCATCCCCGGGGAGTTTGCTGCCCACAGCGACCAGCCGGCGATTCCGAGCCACAACGCGGCGGCGGCGCCGGCCACCCAATTGCCGGTCTCCCGCGAATAGTCCGCGCCGTCGGGGATCGGCACCGGAATGACCGCCACCGGCGCCAGCAAACAAAACAGGGGCGCCAAAAGCACCCTCGCGTGCATGAAATCGCCGCCCTGCCGGATCCAGTAGAAGCCCTGCAGCAGGCCGCTGACGACGACGAAGGCGACGACCGCCGGCGGGCTCTGCACCGCCCGCGCCGCGCGGCCGTAATCGGGCGCGAGCACGGGGCGAAGGAACGAGGGGCGGCGGCGCGCGACCACCAACAGCGCCCCGAGCGCCACCAGCAGCACCACCGGCACCCACACCGCATAGGGCGAGTTGAAGTTCGACAGGTAGATCATCCCCTGCGACCACTTGTCGCCGGCCGCGTCCTTGGCCAGGGCCGTCCCGGGGACCAGCAGCCCGTAATAGCCCATCCGGAAGATCTCGTAGGCCACCGGAAGGAATCCGCCGGCCACCACGATCAGCACGCGGCGCCGCCAGTTGCGCGCGGCGACGATCAGCATGATCAGCGCCAGCCCACCCATCAAGGCCAGGTCGGGCCGGACCAGAACGCTGAACCCCGCGACGAAGGCCAGCGCTCCGATGAACACTCCGCCGCCCGGACGCCCCCGCACCGGTTGCGCCCAGCACACCATCATCCACCACAGCAACCCGAGATAGGCCAGCGTCAGGCCGCTCTCCAGGCCGGAGGTGGCAAAGTCACGCGCCGGCGGCAACGCGATGTAGACCAGGGCCCCGGCGGGCAGCATGATCGCCCTGCGGCCCCGCAGGCTGGGGGCGTACAAGCGGCCGGCGCCCAGCATCAACAACGCCACGCCCAGCACCGAAAGGGTCAGGGCCAGCGCCAGCGCCACGTACTCCATGCGCATCGGCCCGCCCACCCAGCTGCCGACATACATCAGGTAGGTCCACGCGGTGGAGGTGTTCGCCTCGACCCGTTCGCCGGCGTTGAAGACCGGTCCGTTGCCGGCCAGCAAATTGCGCACGGTGCGCAGCACGATGAGCCCGTCGTCGGCGATCCAGCGTCGCTGCCAGGCGCCCCATGCGAACAGGACGGCGACCACCACCACGCTGATCCACAGGCTGACCCGCACCATGGTGACGTAGGGGAACAGCGGCCGACCTGCCCGCCTGATCACCGGGCGACGGCGCAGCACAGTGCCCTTCAGCGCCTTCAGACCTTCTAGGTGGGGGCTAGCCGAAGGCAACGGCGGCCCCAACTGTCGCGATCCAGGCCAGCGCCAACAGCTGCAGCACCCGGTCACGCAACGCGATGTCCTCGGGCTCCCCGGCCAGCCCGCCGTCGACGTCGACCGCGTAGCGCAGGATCGCGATGGTGAACGGGACCATCGACACCACGAACCAGCCCGCCTCGCCGTGTTCGCGCTCGAACGCCCACAGCCCGTAGCACAGCACCACCGCGGTGGCCGACATCGTCCAGACGAACCGCAGGTAGGTGCTCGTGTAACTCTCCAGCGACTTGCGGATGGCCGCGCCGGTGCGCTCGGCGAGCTGCAGCTCGGCGTACCGCTTGCCGGCCACCATGAACAGCGACGCGAACGCCGCCATCAACAGGAACCACTGCGACAGATGGGTATCGGTGGCCGCACCCCCGGCGATGGCCCGCAGCAGATACGCCGACGACACGATGCAGATGTCCATCACCGCCTGGTGCTTGAGGCCGAAGCAGTACGCGAGTTGCATGGCGATGTAGACCGCCATCACCAGCGCCAGGTTCGGCGTCAGCCACCAGGCCAGCCCGAGCGACACCACCGCGAGCACAACGGCCAGGCCGTAGGCCAGCCATTCGGGCACCACGCCGGCGGCGATCGGGCGGAACCGCTTGGTGGGATGCTCCCGGTCGGCCTCGACGTCGCGAACGTCGTTGATCAGGTACACCGCGGAGGCGGCCAGGCTGAACACCACGAAGGCCATCGCCACCTGAATTCCCAGTTGGCCGTAGTCGTAGCGATGGCCCCGGCCCGCCGCGCTCAACGGCGCGGCGAGGACCAGCACGTTCTTCACCCATTGCCGGGGGCGGATCGCCTTGATCACCCCGACGATCAGGTTCGACGGGGGCCCGATCATCACGTCTTCGCTCATTCGGCACACACCTCTCGCGCTCGGCCCGCGATCCCCGCGACGGCTGCACCCAGGGCGACGCCGAAAGCCACGTCGCTGGGGTAGTGCACGCCCAGCAGTATCCGCGACAGCGCCATCGGCGGCACCAGGACCGCCGGCAGCGGCAGGCCCGTGACCCGGCCCATCAGGATGGCGGCGGCGGTGGTGGAGGTGGCGTGCGCGGAGGGGAAGCTCAGCTGGCTGGGTGTGCCGACGTTGACCGCCACCGCCGGATCATGCGGCCGTTGGCGCCGCACCAACCGCTTGACCACCACGGCGGCGGCGTGCGCGGCGAACGCGCCGGCCCCCACCATCAGCCAATCGCGGCGGCGCCCCGGCATCAGCACCGCGCCGAGCGCCGCGGCGGCCACCCAGCCGATGCTGTGCTCCCCGAAATGCGACAGCCCGCGCGCCACGGTCAGCACGCCGGGGCGGTCGGCCAGTGCCGACTGGACGGCCACCAGCGCGGCCACTTCACCGCGCGGAGCGGCCGTTTCAGCCATGCGCCGGTCTTTTGTCGGGCTCGTGGCCGGCCGCGGGCAACAACGCCGCTTCCCACTTCTGCTTGCTCGACAGCACGGGCAGCGCCTCCCGGTACACCCGCCGCATCTCGTCGAACCGGCTCAGCAGCAGGCGCTGCCGCCGCAGCGACTTGAGCAGCAGCGAGATCATCTTGCCGCGGTCGCGCTGCCGGTAGACCACACCGCAGCCATCCGCGGTCGTCACGGTCACGCCGTCGACGGTGCACAGCCGGAACCAGCGCGCATCCTGCGTGGGCACGTTGTACTCCGGGCGCAGGTGGGCCGACGGGTCGGCCTTGGTCATGTTGTGAAAGACCCCACGGGACAACCGGTATCCGATGGACAAAGGGTTCACCGGCGGCTTCATCGCCTTGCTTCGGTGCATCGGCTGCGGCAGCTCGCTCGCCGCCGGCAGCACCACGGCGTCCGGGTACTCCTTGCGCAGACGGTGCACTTCCGGCAGCGCGCTTTCCAGGATGGAGAAGATGTGTTCGGGACCGGCCAGAAAGTCGTCGATCGCCTTGTTCTGGATCGCCACGGTCGAATATTCAAGGCAGGCAAGGTGTTTCAGCGTCGCCTTGAGGTGGCTGCGGACCAGCCCGGTCACTTGCGTTTTGGGGCCGTCCCAGTGCATCGCCGCGACCACCAGCCGGTTGCGCAGGTGGAAGTAGGCCTGCCAGTCGATGGCATCGTCCTTGTCGCTCCAGGCCATGTGCCAGATCGCCGCGCCGGGCAGCGTGACGGTCGGGTACCCGTGTTCGGCGGCCCGCAGGCCGTAGTCGGCGTCGTCCCATTTGATGAACAGCGGCAGCGGCTGCCCGAGCTCCTCGGCGACCTGCCGCGGGATCATGCACGTCCACCAGCCGTTGTAGTCGACGTCGATGCGGCGGTGCAGCAGCTTGCTTCGATCGTTCTTGTCGTTCAACGGATATTCGGCGAAGTCGTGGTCGTACTCGGCGTGCGGGGCGGAGGTCCACATGAAGTTCGACCGGTCCACGATCTCGCCCATGATGTGCAGGTGTGACGGCTCCTGCAGGTTGAGCATCTGACCGCCCACCAGCATCGGGCTCTTGGCGAAGCGGTGCATCGCCAGCACCCGCAGGATGGAGTCCGGTTCGATGCGGATGTCGTCGTCCATGAACAGGATCTGTTGGCAATCGGTGTTTTTCAGCGCCTCGTACATCACCCGGCTGTAGCCGCCGGAACCGCCGAGGTTGGGCTGGTCGTGGATGGACAGCCGATTACCCAGGCGGGCGGCCGCGGCGGGAAAGTCGGGGTGATCGCGCACCTTGCGGACGCCTTGGTCGGGGACGATGACCGCCCCAATCACCTCGTCCACCAACGGATCTGCGGTGAGCGTGCTCAGCGCGTTGACACAGTCGGCGGGGCGGTTGAACGTGGGAATCCCCACGGCGATGTTGGCCGTGCCCGGGGCGGCCTGGGTCGCATACCAGCCGCCGCCGACGAGGGTGACCTTGCTGTCGGTGGTGATGTCGAACCAGATCCAGCCGCCGTCCTCGAACGGCTTCAGCGCCACCTCGATCTCGACCACGACGGGCTGGTCCTCGGTGCCGGCAAACTCGCGGCCCTCGACGAAGATGCGGGCCCCGGTGGCCTTGGTCCGGTAGACGTCGACGCGGCCCGACCCGGTCACCTCGACGCGGAGCACCACCGACTGGCAGATCGACCACCGGCGCCAGTAGCTGGCGGGGAACGCGTTGAAGTACGTGGCGAACGACACCTCGGACTCCGCGCCGATCTGCAGCGACGTCCGCGAGGTCGCGTGCGCGCGCCGCGCGTTGGTCGTCGACTCCTCCAGGTACAGCTTGCGCACGTCGAGCGGTTCACCCGGACGCGGCAAGATGATTCGGGAAAGCAGGCTCACTGCGGTCATCCCCCCGCACCTTCCTCCACTAGGTCTTTGCCCTCGCGCAGGTGCGGCGCGAGGACGTTGTCGTACATGTTCAGTGCGCTGGCGATGGCCATGTGCATATCCAGATATTGGTAGGTGCCGAGCCGCCCGCCGAACAGCACGTTCGACGAAGCGGTCTCGGACTTCGCGCGGGCCCGGTACGCGGCCACCAGGGCGCGATCGGCCTCGGTGTTGATCGGGTAATAGGGCTCGTCGTCGTCCTCGGCGAACCGGGAGTACTCGCGCATGATCACGGTCTTGTCGGTCGGATAGTCCCGCTCGGTGTGGAAGTGCCGGAACTCGTGGATCCGGGTGAAGGGCACCTCGGGATCGTTGTAGTTCATCACCGGTGTGCCCTGGAAATCGCCGATGGGCAACACTTCCACCTCGAAGTCCAGGGTGCGCCAGCCGAGCCGGCCGTCGGCGTAGTCGAAGTAACGGTCCAGCGGGCCGGTGTACACGACGGGCGCGTCGGGGCTGTCCGCGCGCAGTCGATCGCGCACGTCGAACCAATCGGTGTCCAGCCTGACCTCGATGCGGTCGTCGGCGGCCATCCTCTCCAGCCAGGCGGTGTAGCCGTCGACCGGCAGGCCCTCGTAGGTGTCGCTGAAGTACCGGTTGTCGAACGTGTAGCGCACCGGGAGCCGGGTGATGTTGGAGGCCGGCAATTCCTTGGGATCGGTCTGCCACTGCTTGGCGGTGTAGCCCTTGACGAACGCCTCGTAGAGTGGCCGGCCGATCAGCGAGATCGCCTTCTCCTCCAGGTTTTGCGCGTCGGCGGTGTTGATCTCGGCGGCCTGCTCGGCGATGAGCCGCCGCGCCTCGTCCGGGGTGAAGTACCTGCCGAAGAACTGCGACACCAGGCCCAGGCCCATCGGGAATTGGTAGGCCTGGCCGTTATGCATCGCGAACACCCGGTGGCGGTAGTCGGTGAACTCGGTGAACTGGCGCACGTAATCCCAGACCCTCTTATTAGAGGTGTGGAACAGGTGCGCGCCGTACTTGTGCACTTCGATGCCGGTCTGGGGCTCGGCCTCGGAGTACGCGTTGCCCCCGATGTGCGGGCGCCGTTCGACGACGAGCACGCGCTTTCCGAGCTGGGTAGCCACGCGCTCGGCGATGGTCAGGCCGAAGAATCCGGAACCGACGACAAAAAGATCGAAACGAGCGGTCATCGGTTGCTTAGGGTATCCGACCGCGCGGGCCTAACCCATTTGGCGAGGCCAGGGAGTCCGGGTTAAGCCAAATGACAGCGACTTTGGGGGCCCGCCGCGCCGGTCACAGTCGGAGTCCCAATTACCTCACGATTCAATATCAGCACTCTAGTCACAGCAATCCCACTCGTACCATCGGATCTGTGTGCTCCATACCGGATAGGACGGGCGGGGCACGCCGACACAACACAGTTCCACTAGTTGTCCAGATTTGAGGAGACTTCCGTGCCGAACCGACGCCGACGCAAGCTTTCGACAGCCATGAGCGCGGTCGCCGCCGTGGCAGTGGCGAGTCCTTGCGCATACTTCCTTGTCTACGAATCGACCGCCGACAGCAAGCCGGCCGAACACCACGAGTTCAAGAAGGCCGCGGTGATGACCGACCTGCCCGGTGAACTGATGGGTGCGCTGTCGCAGGGCCTGTCGCAGTTCGGGATCAACTTGCCGCCCGTGCCGGCGTTGAGCGGGGCCGGGGCCAGCACCCCGGGCCTGGCCAGTCCCGGCTTGGGCACCTCGGGCCTCACCAGCCCGGGCTTGACCAGCCCTGGTTTGACCAGCCCGAGCCTCGCCAGCCCGGGGCTGACCAGCCCTGGCCTGACGAGCCCGGCACTCGCGAACCCGGGATTGCCGCCCACCACGCCCGGGGTCACCACGCCCGGCGCGGTGCCCACGACACCGGCCGCCGGACTCAACCCGGCGCTGACCAGCCCGGCCGGAGTCACGCCGGGCATCGGGAGTCCCACCCTGTCGCCCAGTGAGGTGCCGATCGACTCGACGACCGGGTTGGACCCGGGCGCCGGCGGCACCTACCCGATCCTCGGTGACCCGTCCACGCTGGGCGGCGCCTCGCCGATCGCGTCCGGGGGCACCGGGGGCAGCTCGGGCGGTGGTGGCCTGGTCAACGACCTGATGCAAGCCGCCAACCAGTTGGGCGCCGGCCAGGCCATCGACCTGCTCAAGGGCCTGGTGATGCCGGCCATCATGCAAGGTGTCCAGCAGGGCGCCGCGGGTGGTGCGCCGGGTGCCGCGTTGCCGGCCGCCGCGGGTGCGCTGCCGGGCGCCGCCAAGGCCCTGCCGGGCGCCGCCGCCGGTGCGCTCCCGGCCGCCGCGGGTGCCGCGGGCGCCCTGCCGGGTGCCGCGGGTGCCCTGCCGGGCGCCGCCGCCGGTGCGCTGCCGGCCGCCGCGGGTGCGCTGCCCGCCGCCGCGGGCGCCGTGCCGGGCGCCACCGGCGCCCTGACCGGTGCCGCCGCGCCGGTCCTGCCCCACTAGAGCCCCACGAGAACCCGGGAGGAACCTGTCCCCCGACGGCACCGCAGAGCCCCTCTGCGGTGCCGTCGAACAGGTTTTCGGGGACTTTTCGGCGCCGGCGTCGTGTCGCCTCATAAATAACATCAGAAACACACGTAACATCAGCTGGTGTCGTCCCGCAGTCGCGCGCCAACGATGTTGCTCACCGCCATGGCGGCGACCGTCGTCATCGTCGCCTGGGTGGGCCACGCGACACACGACCGCGGCGCGCCGGAGCCGCCGCGGACCCAGGACACCCAGCTCGTCGAGCAGCCGCTGATCGGGCTCGGGGGCGGGGTCACGGTTCGCGAACTCACCCAGGGCAAGCCGTTTTCGTTGGTCGCGCTCACGGGCGACCTCGCGGGCACGTCCACCCGGGTGCGCGCGAAGCGCCCCGACGGTTCGTGGGGGCCGTGGTATCAGACCGAGTACGAAACCGCGGCTCCCGACGCCGCGCCGGTGGGCGACGACGCGGCGGCCCCAACGGGCCGCCCGGTCGACCCGAGCGAGGGTCCACGCAGCACCGACCCGGTGTTCGTGGGGACCACCACGACGGTCCAGATCGCGGTCACCCGCCCCATGGATGCTGCGGTGACCCTGGGGGCACCACCCGCTGGCGCGGGACCCGGCGCCGTGGCGCCCCCCGACGGCCTGGGGTACAAGCCGGTCAGCAGGGAACAACCCTTCGGGCAGAACATCTCCGCGATCCTCATCTCCCCGCCGCAAGCGCCGGCCAGGACGCACTGGACGCCGCCGACCGGGGTGATGATGCCGGGGCAGCCGCCCGCGATCATCAGCCGGGCGGAGTGGGGCGCCGACGAATCGCTACGATGCGGTAGTCCGCAGTACGACAACGGGATTCGCGCCGCGGTCGTCCACCACACCGCGGGCAGCAACGACTACTCCCCGCTCGAATCGGCCGGGATCGTCAAGGCGATCTACACCTACCACAGCAAGACGCTGGGCTGGTGCGACATCGCTTACAACGCGCTGGTCGACAAGTACGGCCAGGTGTTCGAGGGCAGCGCCGGCGGCCTCACCAAAGCCGTCGAGGCCTTTCACACCGGCGGATTCAACCGCAACACCTGGGGCGTGGCGATGATCGGGAACTTCGACGACGTGCCGCCGACGCCCATCCAGCTGCGGACCGTGGGCCGGCTGCTCGGGTGGCGGCTGGGCATGGACGGCGTCGACCCCAAGGGCACGGTGGCGCTGGAGTCGGCCGGCAGCCACTACACCACGTACGCGGCCGGCACGATCGCCAACCTGCCCACCATCTTCACCCACCGCGACGTCGGCAATACCGACTGCCCGGGCAACGCCGCCTACGCCCTGATGGACGAAATCCGCGACATCGCATCGCATTTCAACGACCCGCCCGAGGAGCTGATCAACGCGCTGAAGGGCGGCGCCATCTACGACCATTGGCTGGCGATGGGCGGGATGAACAGCGTCCTGGGCGCACCCACCTCCCCGGAAGACAACGCGGAGGGCAACGCCCGCTTCGCCGAATTCGCCAAGGGTGCGATGTACTGGTCACCCGAGATCGGCCCGCAGCCGGTGACCGGCGCCATCTACGACGCGTGGGCCTCGCTGAGCTACGAGCGCGGTCCGCTCGGGCTGCCGAACAGCGCGGAAATACAAGAGCCCCTGCAGATTACGCAGAATTTCCAGCACGGGACCCTCAACTACGAGCGGCTCACCGGGAACGTCACCTCCGTTGTCGACGGCATCACGACGCCGCTGTCGACGCAATCGCCGAGCGGCCCCGACGTGCCGCCCGAACACTTCTCGCTGCCCAGCCACCCCGCCGCCACCTAGGGCCGATCGGATCGTTTCGGGTCCGGTGTGGGCTCGGTCACAGTACGCTCGAAATGCCCGGCAAGCACGGGGTTGGACCGAGGCGAGGGGAGACGGCCGTGTCGTTCGTGATCACAGAACCGGAGCTGGTGACGGCCGCCGCCGAGCGCCTGTCGGGCATCGGTTCGAGCCTGGGAGAGGCGACCGCCGCCGCCGCGGCCCCCACCACCGGGGTCGCCGCGGCGGCATCCGACGAGGTGTCGATCGCGGTCTCGGAGGTGTTCGGCAGGTTCGGCCGCGAATTCCAGGTCCTCGGCGCCCGAGCGGTCGCGTTTCAGGACGAGTTCGTCAGCCTGCTCAACGGCGGCGCGGCGGCCTACCTCGGCACCGAGATCGCCAACGCCGAGCGGAGCCTGCTGTCGACCGGCTTGTCCACCGGGGCCGCGTCGGGCCTGGCCGCTGCCGCCCCGGGCGGCGCGTATGGGCAACT
Organism: Mycobacterium terramassiliense; assembly: GCF_900157385.1. GTDB lineage: Bacteria > Actinomycetota > Actinomycetes > Mycobacteriales > Mycobacteriaceae > Mycobacterium > Mycobacterium terramassiliense. The sequence continues at coordinate 491,311 of NZ_LT717701.1, read as the reverse complement.
CGTCGTCAATACCTCGGCGAACCTGCAGAACCTCTTCAACACCTGGTCCGCCGACCCGTTCCCGTTTCTGCGCCAGGTCCTGGTCAATCAGATCGGCTATTGGCAGCAGATCGCCACGGCGCTCACCAACACCATCGAGAACTTCCCCGCCTTCCTGGCCGGCCTGCCGGCGGCCATCCAGGCCGGCATCCAGCAACTCCTGACCTTCCCCGCCGCGTTTTACGCGCAGCAGTTCATCACCACGCAGATCGGCTTCGCCCAGGAATTTGCCACCAACCTCTACGCCGCGGCGACCGGAATCTGGGCCGGCCTCCCGGCTTTTGGCGCGCAGCTCCAGGTGGCACTGCAGGCCGTCCTGGCCGGTGATTACTTCGGCGCGGTGCAGGACGTCGCGCAGGCCTTCGCGAATCTCCTTGTCACGGGCGTCAATCCGGGCACCCCGGTGGTCACCCTGACGGGGACGATCATCCCCTTCAATCCGACGGTTAACGCCACGGTCAATCCCACGCTGCTCGGCCCGCTCGGCAATCTGTTCGCCCTCGCCAACATCCCCGGCCAAGAGGCGCAGTACTTGACCAACCTGATGCCCCCCTCGATCCCTCGGCAGATGTCGCAGAATCTCACCAATGTGCTCAACGCGCTTACGATTCCAAGCATTTCGGCCACCGCCACCTTGCCGCTGACGAGTCCGACGAGCGGATCGCTCAGCGCCTTCTTCGGCTTGCCGCTGCAGATCACCTACGCCGCGGCCGGCGCCCCGCTCGCGGGCCTGGAGGGCCTCGCCACCTCCGCGACGGCGGTTCAGCAGGCCTTATTGGCCGGCAACCCGGTGGGCGCGCTCGGCGCGCTCGCGAACGCGCCGGCCGTCGTCGCCAACGGCTTCCTCAATGGCGAAACGATCGTGGATATGGCGATCCCGGTGCCGGTGAATTACCCACTGCCGCCCCCTCTTCCGCCCATCGCCTTCACCGCGCAGATCGTTCTACACCTGCCGTTCGACGGCCTTCTCGTTCCGCCCCATCCCCTCACAGGGACGATCGCCCTCAGCAGCCCATTCGCTACGGACCCCTATCCGGTGACCATCTTCGGCACGCCGTTCATGGGGCTCGTGCCGCTATTCGTCAATTACATACCGCAGCAGCTCGCCGCGGCGATCGCACCCGCGGGTTAGCCCCTCAAGCTCGATTGCCCTACAACCACCAGCGCTCCAGCACCCGCCCCACCCCGTCGTCGGTGTTGGGCGCGGTGACCTCGTCGGCCGCGGCCACGACGTCGGGGTGCGCGTTGCCCATGGCCACTCCGTGGCCGGCCCACAGCAGCATCGGGATGTCGTTGGGCATGTCGCCGAACGCGACCACCTCGTCGCGGGTGATCCCCTGCGGTTTGGCGATCTCCTCGACGCCGCTGGCCTTACTGATCCCCAGCGGCACGATTTCCACCAACCCGTTGTTGGTGGAATAGGTGATATCGCCCTCGATGCCAACATGTTTGGCCAACGCGGCGGCCATGTCCGCGCTGCGGGCGCCGGCCTTACGGATCAGCAGCTTGATCGCCGGGGCGCTCAGCAGGTCATCGATCGACACCTCGGTGTTGTCCGGATTGAGCCACGCGTGCTCGTAGCCGGGCGAGCTGATGAATTGCGGGGTCGCCGTGTCGTGGGCGCGTTCGCCGATCCGCTCGACGGCCAGCCCCGCGCCGGGGATGACACGCGCCGCGAGCTCGGCCAATTCGGCCAGCGTGTCGACCGCCAGCGTCCGCGACGACAGCACCCGGTCGTTCGCGGGGTCGTAAACGACGGCGCCGTTGGCGCACACCGCGATCGGCGCGAAGCCGAGCGCCTCCACGACGGGGCGTATCCAGCGCGGCGGCCGGCCGGTCGCGACGACGAACTGCGCTCCGGCGGCGACGGCGGCACGCACCGCGTCACGGGTGCGCGGGGAAATCGTCTCGTTTTCGTCGAACAGGGTGCCGTCGACGTCGCAGGCGATCAGCGCCGGCAAGGTCATTGAGAGGGTCCGCCTTCGCCTCTCAGTGGATTCCGCTTTGCGTCTGTCCCGGTCGCGTCACGCCATCGCTACCGGATCGCTGAATCCGCTCCTGCAATTCGGCCAACCGGATCGCCCGGGAATCGTCCTGGGTCGGTGCCGCGCCACCCAGGCGCCGCGGCACCCAGAACTCGCCCTCGGGGTGGGGATACTCCTCCTGCACCCGGTACAGCATCGTATTCATCGCCTGGCGCACTGCGGCGATGAGCTGCTCGGCGTTGCCCTCCGGCGGTACCGGGCGGCCGGCGGCCACGGTGATCGGAACCTTGTTGCGGAACACCTTCTTTGGATGATCCTTGGGCCAGATCCGATGCGCGCCCCAGACGATCATCGGAATGATCGGCACCCGCGCCTCCAGCGCCATGCGAGCCGCTCCCGACTTGAACTCCCGCAGCTCGAAGCTGCGGCTGATGGTGGCCTCGGGATGCAGACCGACGAGTTCTCCCTCCCGCAGCTTCTGCACGGCCACCGCGTAGGCGTCCTGCCCCATCCGACGGTCCACCGGAATGAGCTGGCAGTGCTTGATCACGAAGTTGACGGCCTTCACGTCCGCCATCTCGGCTTTGATCATGAAGCGCAGCCGTCGCTTGCGTTCGTGGGCGGCGATCGACGCGGGCATCCAGTCCAGGTAGCTGGTGTGGTTGAGGGCGATCAAGGCACCGCCCCGCGTGGGAATGTTCTCGAGGCCTTCGAACGTGAGCTTGGTTCCGTTCATCGCGACGACCGCCGGGACAACCATCTCCGCGAAGCGGAAAAATGGCTCTGCCATGTTTCTCTCCTTCCCCCTAACGCGACCGATGCGGCGTACGGTGGGCGTCCCTGCCGGCCGACCTCGCCGCCGCCTCGTCGGCCTCTATCTGCGCCGCCTCCGCCGGAGTCGGCGCGCCGCCGCCCAGCCGGTGCGGCACCCAGTAGGCGCCGGCGGGGTGCGGATACCGGTGCTGCGCCCGGTGCAACAGTGCGGTCATCGATTCTCGCAGGGCGGCCGTGGTGGACGCGACGTCCCCGGCCGCGCGCAGCGGCCCACCCACCTGCACGGCGACCGGCAGCTTCTTGCGGCCGATCTGCCGGGGATGGTCCTTGGTCCAAATGCGATGAGCCCCCCAGACGATCACCGGGACGATCGGCACGTCCGCCTCGACGGCCATCCGCGCCGCGCCGGTCTTGAATTCCTTGAGCTCGAAACTCCGGCTGATCGTGGCCTCCGGATAGACACCGACCAGCTCGCCCTCACGCAGCCGCTGCACGGCGACCGCGTAGGCGTCTGCCCCGGCGCCGCGGTCCACCGGAATGGTGCGAGTGTGCTTGATCAAGAAATTGACGACCTTCACCTGCTGCATCTCGGCTTTGATCATGAATCTAAGCCGACGGCGCCGCCGATGCACAGCTAACGCGGCAGGTAAAAAATCGACATAGCTGGTGTGGTTGATCGCGATCACCGCTCCGCCGGTATCGGGGACGTTCTCCTCACCCCGATAGGTGATGCGTGTGCCGGTGGCCAGCACCACGAGCCGGGCCAGGATCTCGAGGGCGCGAAAGGTCGGCTCCGCCATCGGCTACTGCTCCGGCGGCCCGGCGGCTCGGGTGCGGCGGGCCGCCCGCGCGGCGGCATCCTCGGCGTCCATCCGGGCCGCCTCCGCGAGCGACGGCGCGCCGCCGCCGAGCCGGCGCGGCACCCAGAACTCGCCGGCCGGATGGGGGCCATAGAGTTCCTGCGCCCGTTCCAGCAAATGTTGCATCCGCGAATGCAGGAGGCCCTTCAACTCCTCGATCGCCAGCGTCGGTTCGATCGGCTCGCCCACCAAAACGACGATCGGCACCTTGGGACGCAGCAGCTTCTTGGGGTGGCCCTTGGTCCAGATTCGCTGCGCGCCCCAGACGATGTGCGGCACGATGGGCACCCCGGCATCGACGGCCATCCGGGCGGCCCCGGACTTGAACTCCTTGATTTCGAAGCTGCGGCTGATCGTGGCTTCGGGGTAGACGCCGACCAGCTCGCCGTCCTTGAGGTTGCGGACGGCGGCCTCGTAGGACGCGGCCCCGTCCTGCCGGTCCACGGAGATGTGCCGCAGGCTGCGCATGATCGGCCCCGTGATCCTGTCGTCGAAGACCTCTTGTTTGGCCATGAACCGGACCTTGCGTCCAAGGCCCTGCTTGTAGGCGGGCAACCCCGCGAAGGTGAAGTCCAGGTAGCCGGTGTGGTTGATCGCGATCACCGCGCCACCGCTCTTGGGCAAGTTCTCGACCCCCGAGACAGTGATCTTCAGGCCCTGAAGGCGCCAGATCAAGCGGGTCAGCTGAATGATCGTCCCGTATACCGGTTCCACAGCACTTCAGCCTAGTGCGCCCGGCTATGAGCCGCCTGAAGTGCCCGAAGGGCGGCCGCGGGATCGCGCTAAGCTCGGGGGCTGACGCGGCCGTCAACCGTCGGCACGTCCCCCCAGTCCCCCGAAAGGTATCAGTGCAGGTCACCAGCGTCGGCCACGCCGGATTCCTGATCGAGACCCGCGCGGGCACCATCCTTTGTGACCCCTGGGTCAATCCCGCCTACTTCGCGTCGTGGTTTCCGTTCCCCGACAACAGCGCGCTGGACTGGGACGGGTTGGGCGACTGCGACTACCTGTACGTCTCCCACCTGCACAAGGATCACTTCGACGCCAAGAATCTCAGCGACCATGTCAACAAGGACGCCGTGGTGCTGCTGCCCGACTTCCCCGTGCCCGACCTGCGAAACGAGTTGCAAAAACTCGGGTTTCATCGCTTCTACGAGACCAGCGACTCGACCAAGCACCGGATCAGCGGCCCAAAGGGCGACCTCGACATCATGATCATCGCCCTGCGCGCCCCGGCCGACGGCCCGATCGGCGACTCGGCGCTGGTGGTTTCCGACGGCACCACAACGGTTTTCGACATGAACGACGCCCGGCCGGTGGACCTGGATGCGCTGGAAACCGAATTCGGCGGTGTGGACGTGCACCTGCTGCAGTACTCCGGCGCGATCTGGTATCCGATGGTTTACGACATGCCGGCCCGCGCCAAGGAGTCGTTCGGCATCCAGAAGAGGCAGCGGCAGATGGACCGCGCCCGCCAGTACATCGCCCAGGTGGGTGCGAGGTGGGTGGTGCCGTCGGCGGGGCCGCCGTGCTTTTTGGACCCCGAGTTGCGCCACCTCAACGACGACCACGGCGACCCGGCCAACATCTTCCCCGACCAAATCGTCTTCCTGGAGCAGATGCGCGCGCACGGGCACGACGGTGGCCTGCTGATGATTCCCGGGTCGAGGGCGGACTTCACCGGCGCGACGCTGAATTCACTGCGTCATCCGCCGCCGGCCGACGTGGGGGCACCACCCGCTTGCGGGGGAGTCGAGGCCATCTTCACCACCGGCAAGTCGGCCTACATCGCCGACTACGCCGACCGGATGGCGCCCGTGTTGGCCGCGGAGCGCGCGGGTTGGGCCCCCGCCACCGGCGAGCCGTTGCTGGACCAACTGCGCGCGCTGTTCGAGCCGATCATGCTGCAAAGCGACGAGATCTGCGACGGCATCGGCTACCCCGTCGAGCTCGTCATCGGTCCCGAGACGGTAATTCTGGACTTCCCCAAAAGGACCGTGCGCGAACGCATTCCGGACGAAAAGGTCCGGTACGGTTTCGGCATCGCGCCGGAGCTGGTGCGCACCGTGCTGCGCGACCACGAACCGGACTGGGTCAACACCATCTTCCTGTCCACCCGTTTCACGGCATGGCGGGTGGGCGGCTACAACGAATACCTGTACACGTTCTTCAAGTGCCTGACCGACGAGCGGATCGCCTACGCCGACGGATGGTTCGCCGAGACCCACGACGACTCCGCATCGATCACCGTGGACGGCTGGGAAATTCAGCGTCGCTGTCCCCACCTCAAGGCCGACCTGTCGAAATTCGGTGTGGTAGAGGGCAACACCTTGACCTGTAACCTGCACGGCTGGCAGTGGCGCTTGGACGACGGCCACTGCCTGACCGCCCGGGGCCACCAACTGCGGAGCGCCAAGAAATGAACGCCAATTACGACGACGGGCTGGTCCAGCTGGATCGCGCGGCGATCACGTTGCGCCGCTACCACTTTCCTTCTGGCACGTCCAAGGTCATCGCGCTGGACAGCATCCGCGGGTACAAGGTCGAGTCGTTGGGCATGTTCATGCAGCGGTTCCGCATCTGGGGCAGCTCCGACTTCCGTCGCTGGCTGCCCCTGGACATCCAGCGGCCCTTCAAGTCGACGCTGATCACCCTCGACGTACCGGGGACCTGGCCCAGCCCCGCGCTGACGCCGGAGCGTCCGGAGGAGTTCACCGCGTTGCTGGACGAACTGCTGGGCGAGCGCGGCTAGCGGCCCAGCTCCTCCAGCGCCGCGCGGGCGGCGTTGTAGCCGGGAATGAAGGTGATCCCCGGGCCGCCATGGCACCCGGCGCCGCCGAGGTACAGCCCCTTGATCGGGATCGGCTGGCCGAGAAAGCCTTTCGGGCCGGGGCGATTCGGCCCGATCTGGTCAGAGCTCAACAGACCGTGGCAGTAGTCGCCGCCGGGCGCGCCGAACATCACCCCCATGTGCCTGGGCGTGAAGGTCGTGTGCCGGATGATGCTGCCCTCGAAGTTCGGCGCCAACCGGGTGATCTTGTCGATCACCCGCTGGCCCATCTCGACCTTCGTTTGGCCGTAGTCCGCGCCGCCCTCGATCGGGAACCACAGCGCGAACGCCGACGCGGCGTGCTTGCCCTCGGGCGCCAGGTCCGGGTCGTTCTGCGACGGGATCTGCAGCACCAGCGTCGGGTCGGCCGGCACGATCCCGCGCCGGGCGTCCTCCCACTGCTGCTGCACTTCCTCCGGCGTGCAGAACAAGCCGATGGACGCCTGCATGGCCGGCTCGTTGAGCGCCTCGTAGGGCGCGGCGAATTTCGGGGCCTCTGCCAACGCGAAGTGCATCTGCAGGTAGCTGCCGCGGTGGTCGATCCCCGCGTACCGCTGGCGGATGTCGGCGGGCAGTGCGGCGGGATCGATCAGCTCGTTGAGCGTGACGTCGGGCGCCAGGTTGGAGACGACGATCGGCGCGGCCAGCGTCTCCCCCGCCTCCGTGCGCACTCCGGTGACCCGGCCTCCGGACTGGGCATTGTCGACCAGGATGTCGGTGACCTTGGTGCGCAGCCGCACTTCTCCGCCCAGGCTTTCCAACAGCCGCGCCAGGTGGGCGGTCAGCGCGCCGATTCCGCCGCGCAGCTTCTTCATCTGCATGGTGTCCCCGTCGGGCACGCCCAGCCCGAACGCCAGCGCCGCGGCGCTGCCCGGCGTGGCGGGCCCGCGGTACAGCGTGTTGACGGCCAGCACGGTCATCGAGCCGCGCAGCGCCCCGTGCTTCTCGCGGTCCGGCAGGTAGCGGTCCAGCACGTCGGTGACCGAACCGAACAGCATGTCGTCGATGGCCGAACGTTCGAATTCGTTGGTGGCGCAGGCATACATCTCGTCGAAGGTTTTGGGAGGGGTCCCCGCCTCGAACCGGCCCAGTGCCCTCGTCGGCGCCTGGCTCCAGGCCATCAGCCCCGCCATCCCGTTGACGGCGTCCGCCCCGTGCACCTCATTGAGGTGGGTGAACAGCTTGATGGGGTCGCTGTACTGGATCAGCGGATCGTCGCCGACGCCGCGCACCGCGACCGACATCACCTCCAGATCGATGGTCTCGAGGGTGTCCAGGCCCAATTCCTCGACCACCACCGACGCGGTCGGGAACTGCACCGAGCCGGCGATCTCGAATTGGTAGCCGTCGAAAAGCTCGACCGTGGAAGCCATCCCGCCGGCATAGAGCTTGGCGTCCAGGCACAACGTCCGCAGCCCGGCCTTTTGTAGCAGCACCGCCGCGGCCAACCCGTTGTGTCCCGCGCCGATGACGATCGCGTCGTATTCAGTCATGTCCTGCCCTCCAGGAATGGAGGCTGGCACGCCCGCCATGTTTTGTCAATTATGACGAAACTGGACTCAGCCGCCGACCGCCCAGGCGTCGGTGATGCCGGCCCGCAGCGACTCGAGCGCGGTGTGGCACATCCGGGCCAGCTCGCCCAGCGAGCGATCCTCACCGAGCATCCAGAGTTCCATCGCGCCGAAAACCGCCGCCGCGATGCAGCGCGCGGTGACCGCCGCGCGCAACCGCGCGTCGGGCGTGGGCAGCGCCGCACAGCGACGCCGTTGCAGCTGCTCCTGGATGGCGTCGGCGAAGTCGGCCTGGACTTCCTGGATATGGCGCACGATGCGGCCGGGGTCGAGCTCGCCGCCCCGCAATGCCGCGATCTTCGTCACGGCCTCAACGTCATAGGGGAACGAGAAGACGGCCGACTGCACCGAATCGATGATCGGCTCGTCGGCGGGCCGGGCGTCCAGCGCGGCACGAAACCAGTTCAGCCCGGTGTAGTCGGCGAACAACAGGTCGTGCTTGGAGCGGAAGTGGCGGTAGAAGGGCCGCAGCGAGACCCCCGCGTCCGAGGCGATCTCCTCGGCCGACGTGTCCTCGACGCCCTGGGCCAAGAAGCGCACCAGCGCGGCCTGGATCAGCGCCTCGCGGGTGCGCTCGCTGCGCGCCGTCTGCGCGGGTCGGACCATCCCAGTAACGTACCCCCTTCGCCTTCTGTCATTATTGACAAAACTTCCGCCCGCGAGCGACACTTCGGCCATGGTCTCGCTTCTCGTGCATGCGGTTCTCGGGCTTAGTGTCATCGGCTGGATCGTCGCGTCCAATTCCAAGGTTTTCGCCCGGCCGGCCGACGGCCCCTTGTTCTCACCCCTGGAAGCCGTGTACTACGTCGTAGGCATCGCGTCGGTCGCGCTGGGCTGGTATTTCAACATCCACTTCGTGCAGGAGTACGCAAAGGGGTCGACCAACCCGATCTGGGGCCACGGCAGTTGGGCCGAATACATCCAGCTGATGTTCACCAACCCGGCCGCGAGCTCGGCCAGTCAGGACTACACGATCGCGAACGTGATCCTGCTGCCGCTGTTCACCATCGTCGACGGCTACCGTCGCGGGCTGCGCCGCCCGTGGCTGTACTTCGTGTCCAGCCTGTTCACCAGCTTCGCGTTCGCGTTCGCCTTCTACTTCGCCACCATGGAGCGGCAGCGCCGGCACGAGAAATCGTCGCCCGCGCCCGCGACCGTGGACGCCTGAGCGAAAAGCCCGGCCCTCAGGCCGGTTTGGTGGCGCGCCAGCGCTGCCGGCCACCCGACACGTCGATCCGGACGTCGGCGAATCCGGCGGCCGTCAGCCGCCTGCGCAGATCCGCCGGTGGCACCGGGTTGTACGTGTCGGCGATGTGGAGCAGCCGGAAGGTCAGCGACGGCACGCCGTCGCTGCCGGCGAAGACGCCGCCGGGCCGCAACACCCGGAATGCTTCCGCGAACAGCCGGTCCTGCAAGTCCGCGGTGGGGACGTGGTGCAGCATCGTGAAGCACACCACCGAGCTGAAGTGACCCTCGGGCAGCCCGGTCTCGGTGCCATCCCCGTGAATGACGCGCGCCCGATCGCCGTAGCGCCGATCCAGTCGATCGGCCAGCGAGGCATCGACCTCGACGGCGGTGAGCGATTCGGCCCGATCCAGCAGGGCACGCGTCGTCGCACCGTACCCCGGGCCGATTTCCAGTGTCCGAGAGCCTAATTCGACATCGCGCAGCACCCAGGGCAGCAGCCGGTCGGTGACCGTGTCCTGCCAGCCCGTCGAGCTGCACCGCCACCGGTGCACAAGGTTCATCGCCATATCGCCAACGCTAGGCGTTCCTCCGCATGCGGACTTCCGATATTCTGCCGTGATATGTCGGAAATCGGCCAGCACGGGCTGGTGACGTCATCCCAGTCGCTGCCGCCGGGCGCGCGGATCCCGCGGCACCGGCATCACCTGCACCAGATCGTCTACCCCTCCTCCGGTGCTGTCTCGGTGACCACCCCCGCCGGCACGTGGATCACCCCGACGAACCGCGCCATCTGGATACCGGCGGGCATCTGGCACGAACACAGGTTCCACGGCCACACCCATTTTCACGGCGTCGCGCTCGACCCGCACCGCTACCGTCGAGGTCCCACGACACCGGCGGTGCTCGCCATCAATCCCCTGCTGAGAGAACTGATCATCGCTTGCTCGCAATCCGATGCGCTCGACAGCGAGCAACACCAGCGCATGCTGGCGGTGGTTCACGACCAGCTGCAGACCACGAGTATTCATGAGCCGCTTTGGATTCCGACGCCCACCGACATCCGTCTGCGGCGAGCGTGCGCGCTCATCACCGACGACCTGACGAACCCGTTGACGTTGCGGCAACTCGGCGGCCGGGTCGGCGTCAGCCAGCGCACCCTGAGCCGCTTGTTCGCCGACGAGCTGGGCATGACCTACCCGCGGTGGCGCACCCAGGTCCGCCTGCAGCACGCGTTGATGCTGCTCGCAGAGGATCGCGGCGTCACCGCGGTGGCGCAGGCGTGTGGCTGGGCCACGCCCAGCGCCTTCATCGACACCTACCGGCGCGCCTTCGGCCACACCCCGGGCGCACGGCGCCTCTAGCCGGCCGGCTCCAACAGCTCGGTACCCACGAACGGCGCCAGCGCGGCGGGCACGCGCACGCTGCCGTCGGGCCGCTGATGGTTCTCCAGGATCGCCACCAGCCACCGGGTGGTGGCCAGCGTGCCGTTGAGCGTGGCGGCCACCTGCGGCTTGCCATTCGCATCCCGGTAGCGCGTGGCCAGCCGGCGCGCCTGAAACGTGGTGCAATTCGACGTCGACGTCAGCTCGCGGTAAGCGCCCTGCGTGGGAACCCATGCCTCGCAGTCGAATTTGCGCGCGGCCGACGAGCCGAGGTCGCCCGCGGCGACGTCGATCACCCGGTACGGCACCTCGATGCGGGCCAGCATCTCGCGCTGCCAGCCCAGCAGCCGTTGGTGTTCGGCCTCGGCGTCGGCCGGCTGGCAGTAGACGAAACCCTCCACCTTGTCGAACTGGTGCACCCGGATGATGCCGCGCGTGTCCTTGCCGTAGCTGCCGGCCTCCCGCCGGAAGCACGACGACCAGCCCGCGTAGCGCAGCGGGCCGCCGGACAGGTCGAGGATCTCGTCGGCGTGGTAGCCGGCCAGCGGCACCTCGGACGTGCCCACCAGGTAGAGGTCGTCGGCCTCGACCCGGTACACCTCGTCGGCGTGGGCGCCCAGAAACCCGGTGCCGGCCATCACCTCCGGGCGCACCAACACGGGCGGAATCATCGGGATGAAGCCATTCTCGACGGCCAGCCGCAGGGCCAGCTGCAGCAGGCCCAGCTGCAACAGCGCGCCCCGCCCGGTCAGGAAGTAGAACCGCGATCCGGACACCTTGGCGCCGCGCTGCATGTCGATCAGCCCCAACGACTCGCCCAGTTCCAAGTGGTCCCTGGGGTTTTCGATCGCCGCGGGCTCGCCGACCGTGTCGAGGACCCGGTAGTCGTCCTCCCCGCCGGCGGGCACCCCGTCGATGATGACGTTCGAGATCGCCATGTGCGCCGCGGTGAACGCCGCCTCGGCCTCGGCCTGGGCGGCTTCGGCCGCCTTCACCTGCTCGGCCAGCTCCTTGGCGCGCGCCAGCCTGGCCGGGCGTTCGTCGGGCGACGCCGCGCCGACGCTCTTGCTGGCGGCCTTCTGTTCGGCGCGCAGATCGTCGGCGGCCGAAATCGCCGAGCGGCGGTGGGCGTCGGCGGTCACCAGCGCGTCCACCAGTGTCGGGTCCTCGCCCCGGCTGACTTGGGAGCGGCGCACGGCGTCGGGGTCTTCCCGGAGCAGCTTCAGGTCGATCACGCGCCTGAGACTACTTTTGCCGCGCCGCCGCGCCGGCAGAGCACCCCACCAGGCCCATCCCGGGAGTTTCACATCCGTAACTTTTGTCACGCCACTTAGCCGGCCCTGTCAGAATGGAGCCGATGTCGCAAGCGCCCGAGAAGGAAGCCCCGGAAGCCGGGACCGCCGCCGGCTCCCCCGGCGACCCCGCCAAACGGCCACCGCCCGGCTTCGCCTGGCCGCGCGGGTTGCAGGCGACGGCGACCCGGCGAGCGCTGTTGCTCACCGCGTTGGGCGGACTGTTGATCGCGGGACTGGTCACCGCGATCCCGGCCGGCAGCGGCCCGGGACGGCTGGCCGGCTACATCAACAGCGAGCCGGTGCCCAGCACCGGCACCAAGAGCGACGCCGCCTTCAACCGCGCCAAGGGCGGCGATTGCCTGACGTGGCCGGATGCCACCCCGGAGTCGGCCAGCATCGTCAACTGCGCCGACGACCACAAGTTCGAAGTCGCCGAGTCCGTCGACATGCGGACTTTCCCGGGCGCCGAGTACGGGCCGGGCGCCTCCCCCCCGTCGCCGGCGCGGATCCAGCAGATGACGCAGGAGCAGTGCGAGCCCGCCGTCCACAACTACCTGGGACCCAAATTCGACCCGGCCAGCAAGTTCATGGTCAGCCTGCTGTGGGCCGGTGACCGGGCCTGGCGCCAGTCCGGCGACCGCCGCATGCTGTGCGGCCTGCAGCTGCCGGGCGCCAACAACCAGCAGGAGGTCTTCAAGGGCAAGGTCGCCGACGTCGACCAGTCCAAGGTCTGGCCCGCCGGCACCTGCCTGGGCATCGACTCGGCGACCAACCAGCCGACCGACGTCCCAGTCGACTGCGCTGCTCCGCACGCGATGGAGGTCACCGGCACGGTGAACCTGGCCGAGAAGTTTCCGGGCGCCTTGCCCGCCGAGCCCGACCAGGACGGGTTCATCAAGGATTCGTGCACGAAGATGACGGACGCCTACCTCGCGCCGACCAAGCTGCGGACCACCACCCTGACTTTGATCTACCCGACCGTGTCGCTGCCCAGTTGGTCGGCGGGCAGCCGCCAGGTCGCGTGCAGCATCGGCGCGACGCTGGGCAACGGGGGCTGGGCCACGCTGGTCAACAGCGCCAAGGGCCAGCTGCTCATCAACGGCCAGGCGCCGGTCCCGCCGCCGGACATCCCCGAGGAGCGGCTGACGATGCCGCCAATTCCGGTTCAGGCGCCGAGCCAGCCGACCCAGGCCAGCACCGCGCCGGACGCCATCCCGCCGAACAACCAGCACCTGCCCGGGCAACAGCCTGTGGTGACGCAGCCGCAGGCGCCGGCCACTCAAGCGCCGGCCACTCAGGCGCCGCCCGCGCAGGTCGAACCGCTGCGGATCCATCCGCACGGGCACCACCGGCACCGGAGGCACCCCCACCGCCGCCCGCCCCGGGAGGCTAGCCGGGTGCCCGTGCGGATGGATCCGCAGCGGTTCGACGAGCTGGTCTCCGATGCGCTCGACCTGATCCCTGCCGAGCTCGCGGCCGCGATGGACAACGTCGTGATCCTCGTCGAGGACCGCCATCCCGAGGACGCCGAGCTGCTCGGGCTCTACGAAGGGGTGGCGCTCACCGAACGCGACTCCGACTACGCCGGGTCGCTGCCGGACGCCATCACCATCTACCGCGAGGCGCTGCTCGACGCCTGCGACTCGGACGACGACGTTGTCGAGGAGGTGGCGATCACGGTCATCCACGAAATCGCCCACCACTTCGGGATCGATGACGACCGGCTGGAGGAGCTGGGCTGGGCCTGAGACGCGCCGCCGATTTCCGGGCGCGGCAACCCGACATTGTCCGGCCCGGGTGCTATGAACGGCTTATGAGCGCTGAGTGCCGCGAGTGCCGGGCGGGCTTAGATCACTGCCACGGCACCATCATTCGCCATTCGTTGCACCGGTGGGAATGCACCGAGCCGGACTGCGACAGCCCCGAGCTGGTGGTGCACACGTTCGTCATCGATTGCGACGCCGTCGGCTGCGCATGCGCGGACGAGTCGCTAGCCCATCGGATCGGTGCCTGAGCGCACCGCGTCCGCCACCGGGGTCGCCTCGTCGGCCTGGGGACAGAACGGCGGCGTCAGCTGTCCCCAGCGAAGGCAGCTCCACCGCCCGTCGGTGATCGGGGCCAGCACCACCGATTCGGCGTTGTCGAGATGGTTGTCGAGCGCGAAGTCGCCGTCCACCCCGGCCAGCACCGCCGACGCCAGCCGGATCGCCGCGCCATGGCTGACCACGACGATGTCGCCGTTGAACTCGTCGTCGTCCAGGTAGCGCATCCGTAGCCCGGTCAGCACCGGCACGTAGCGGTCCAGGACGTCGTTGCCGGACTCCCCGCCGGGCAGCGGCAGGTCCAACTCACCCCGATGCCAGCGTTCGTAGACCGCGTTGAATTCGGCGACCGCGTCGTCGTCACTGCGGTTCTCCAAGCGCCCCACCTGCACCTCGTGGATGTCGGCCACTTCCATGCCACGCAGTTCGACCTCCCCGCCGATCACCTCGGCCGTCTGCGACGCCCGCGTCGCGACCGAGTGCGCCAGCAGCGCCGGCCGCCCCGAACCCCGGGCAAAGGCCCGGGCCTGGTCACGGCCCAACGGCGTCAGCTCCGCGCCGGGCGGCCGGGTGTCCAGCCGGCGCTCGACGTTGCTGTAGGACTGTCCGTGCCGCAACAGCACCAAACGACCGCCCATCGTTCCTACCCCCCGGCCCCGAACGTCTGCCCGGGTTTGGGGTCCCGCAGTCGCGCCAACCAGCGCGAGGCCTCGTCCGCCGGCGGTGGCGGCACCCCGACGGCCGACCCCGTCGGCCACGAACCCAGATACCTCACATCGGCACAACGACGGTGCAACGCTTTGAGTGCCTCGGCGACGGCGCCGTCGTCGATGTGGCCGACGCAATCGGCGAAGAACAGGTAGGTCCCGAGTTCGGTTCGGGTCGGCCGGGATTCGATCCGGGTCAGGTCGATGCCGCGGATGCCGAATTCGGCCAGTGCGGACAACAGCGCGCCCGGCACGTTGTCGATGCGCAACACCACCGACGTTCGATCGGCCCCGGTGCGGCCCGGCGGCGGGCCGGGCAGGCCGATCAGGACAAAGCGGGTGCGGGCGTTGGGCTCGTCGACGACGCCGTCGGCGATGACGCCCAGTCCCCAATGGGCGGCGGCCAGCGGCGAGGTCACCGCGGCGTCGGCCTGGCCCTCGGCCACCTGGCGCGCCGCGTCGGCGTTGGAGTACGCCGGCCGCAACTCGACACCGGGCAGCTGGGCGTCCAGCCACTGGCGCACCTGCGCGACCGCGACCGGGAAGGCGGCCAACGTGCGCACGTCGGCGGCGCCCAGGCCGTGTTTGGCGACGATGCTGAACGCCACATCCAGCGTGGTCTCGGCGAACACCTGCAGGGGCGAACCGATGGCCAGGCTGTCCAGGGTGGGGACCACCGAACCGTCGATCGAGTTCTCGATCGGCACGCACGCGTAGTCGGCATCGCCGTCGCGCACCGCGTCGAGCGCCGAGGGCGTGCTTTCCAGCGGCATCTGCCGGATGGGGCCCGGCTCCTCCTGCGGAACCAGGCCGGCGGCGGTGATCTGCCGCAGCGCCGCCTCGGTGAACGTCCCTTCCGGACCGAGGTAAGCGATGCGGACCACGCCCCAACCCTAACGGCGGTCCACGTCAAACGGTCCTTGCGGCGCGATGGGTCGTAAGTTAACTTAGGCTTACCTAATCGATTGAGGAGCACGATGGCATCGACGGTCGGCCCGGCACCGACGACTCCGGAACGTATTCGCAGCGCCTGCGCGCGGGCCGGTGCCGCGCTGGTGGCAGTCGAGGGTGGGGGCCCGGTCGCCGCACCGGTGCGTCACCTGCTGGCCGACGGCTCCTTCGCCATCGCGCTGCCGGTCGACTGCGCCGGCCGTGCGGACGGCAGCGCGTCCGGATCGCAGGCGCTGCTGGAGCTGACGGACTACGCCCCGCTGCCGCTGCGGGAGCCGGTTCGTTCGCTGGTGTGGGTGCGCGGGCGCCTGCAGCGGGTCCCAGCCGACGACGTGACCGACACGCTCGACCTGATCGCCGCCGAGCACCCGAACCCGGCTTTGCTCCAGGTCGAGACGCCGCGATCGGCGCCGTCCCACGGGGACCCGCGGTACGCGCTGTTCCGGCTGGAGATCGCGTCCGTGGTCGTCACCGATGCCACCGGCGCCGAACCCGTCGGCGTCGCGGACCTGCTCGCCGCCCGGCCAGATCCCTTCTGCGAAGTCGAGGCCGGCCTCCTGTGGCACCTGGACACCGCCCACAACGACGTGGTCGCGCGCCTGGTGTCGAGGCTGCCGCCGCCACTGCGCCGCGGGCAGGTTCGCCCGCTCGGGCTCGACCGATACGGCATGCGGTTCCGCGTCGAGGGCAAGGACGGCGACCACGACGTCCGGCTCCCGTTTCACAAACCGGTGGACGACATGACCGGGTTGAGCCAGGCCATCCGGCTGCTGATGGGCTGCCCGTTCCTCAACGGGCTGCGGGCCCGGAGGTAACCGCTGGTAACCCCGGTCCCCACCCGGCACGTAGGTTATCCGGGTGAACGGCGACCGATCACCGGGACGGCGCGGCCCCCGGCCGCCGCGCGGGCCGGAGCCGCCGCAGCTGATCCCCCGCTCGGCCGGCCCCGCGCCACCGCCCGTCGACCCGCCGACGACACCGCTGCGCCGGCCCAC
>NZ_LT717701.1:444179-474426 GCF_900157385.1 Mycobacterium terramassiliense | reverse complement strand
GCCGACGACACCGCTGCGCCGGCCCACCCCGCCGGCCGCCCCGCCGCGACCCGTCGGGCCGAGGGCGCGCCGCAAGCGCCGCTGGATGCGCGCGGTGGTGGTCGCGGTGCTGACCGGCGCGCTGCTCGCCGCCGCCGGCGTCGTGGGCGGGGCCTTGTGGTTCGACACCAGGCTGCACCGCGAGCAGGCTCTGGCCGACTATCCCGACCGACCCGCACCCGGCCGCGGCACGAACTGGCTGATCGTCGGCTCCGACAGCCGCCGGGGCCTCACCGCCGAGCAGCAGCAGGACCTGGCTACCGGCGGCGACGTCGGCACCGGCCGCACCGACACCATCCTGCTGGTGCACGTGCCCGAGCTGCGGTCGAGCACCCCGGCGACGGTGGTGTCGATCCCCCGCGACTCGTACGTGCCGATCCCCCGCCATGGCAAGGACAAGATCAACGCCGCGTTCGCGATGGGTGGCGCGCCGCTGCTGACCCAGACGGTGGAGCAGGCCACCGGGCTGCGCCTCGACCACTACGTCGAGATCGGATTCGGCGGCTTCGCGGGGCTGGTGGACGCGCTGGGAGGGATCACCGTGTGCCCGGCCGCGCCGATCAACGACCCGTTGGCCGGCATCGACCTGCCGGCCGGCTGCCAGAAACTTGCCGGCCGCGACGCCCTCGGCTACGTGCGGACGCGCGATACGCCGCGCGCGGACCTGGATCGGATGGCCAACCAGCGCCAGTTCCTGTCGGCGCTGCTGCACCGGGTCGGCAGCCCGGCGGTCTGGCTCAATCCGCTGCGCTGGTACTCGGTGCCGCGCGCGGCCGCCGACGCCATGACCGTGGACCGGGGCGACCATGTCTGGGACTTGGCGCGACTCGGCTGGGCGCTGCACGCAACCACCACCGCGCTCACGGTGCCGATCGGTGAGTTCACCAACGGCGACGTCGGGTCGGTGGTGGTGTGGAACCACGAGGTCGCCGGCCAGCTGTTCGAGGCGCTCGCCGCCGACGCACCCGTGCCCGCCGACGCCCTGCAGGGGCAGAACTAGTTCGATGGTGGCGACCCGCCACTACCCGCTGCCGTCGCCGGCGCGCGCGTTCTGCAACCACGCCTTGGTGCGACCCGGGTGGTGGGTGGCCAGCCAGGCCACGCCGACATCCCGGCAAAAGTCGATGTCGTCGTACTCGTCGACGTTCCAGCAGTAGACCGCCCGGCCCTGCGCGACGGCGCGGTCCACCAGCTGCGGATAGTCCTTCAACGTCGCCAGCGAGGGTCCGACGGCGGTGGCGCCGACCGCGGTCGCCGCGCTGCTGGCCAGATAGCGAGCCGTCTTGCCGAGCAGCACCGTGGGCAGCAGCGGCGCGGCGCGCCGGACCCGCCAGACGGCGGCCGCCGAGAACGACATCACCACGGCGCGGGAGCGGTCGGCCGAGGCGGGCGCGGCGATCCCGAAGCGGTGCAACGCCGCGAGGAGCTTGCTTTCCACCAGAGAGCCGTAGCGGACCGGGTGCTTGGTCTCGATGAAGAGCTTCACCGGCCGGTGCCAGTCCAGCACCAGCGACACCAGCGCGTCCAGCGTCAGCAGGCTGGTGTCGCCGTGCGTGCCGTCGGCGCGCCAGCTGTCGTGCCACGCACCGTATTCGAGTTCGCGCAACTCGGCGAGCGTCATGGTGCTGACCAAACCGGCCCCGGTCGAGGTCCGGTCAAGGCGGCGGTCGTGCACGCAGACCAGGTGGCCGTCGCGGGTCAGCCGCACGTCGCATTCCACACCGTCGGCGCCCTGTTTGAGGGCCAGATCGTAGGCGGCCAGCGTGTGTTCGGGCCGCGCGGCCGAGGCTCCTCGATGGGCGACGACAAAGGGGTGCCCGGCGAGCACCTCCTCGGCCCAGGTCATACCCCTATGCTGCCGGTTCCTGCCCCTCCAACTCAACCGGAACCCCGGATGCGCGCCCGGCGCGCCGGTCGGTGGGCTCCCGTTCGACCATGACCCACCGATGCGCGGGCCGCTGCACCGGTTTGCGCGCGAACCCCTCGAAGACCCGGGCCGCCGCGGCCACGGTGACCGCCGCGAGCAGATAGGCGAACACCATCAGCACGGTGTTGTTGGCGATGCCCTGGGCGTCCGTTGCGAAGCTGGTGAAAATCGCGAAGCTCGAGGCCAGGTAGCTGAAAACCCACGCGACCCACCACTCGAGGATCGGCCGCCGAAGCCGGGCGTAGTTCTCCTCGACGGTCGCCAGCTCGATCACGTAGACGGGGGCCCACAGCAGGTTCACCAGCGGCAGCACGCACCCGGCCCATAAGGCGCGAACCGAACGCGACTCCGGCAGGCCATGATGGGCGAACACGGCGGCCCTGCGCGCGACCAGCCACCGGATCAACATCACGCCGGAGGCGATCAGCGCCGCGATCGCCCCCACGCTGGCCAGCACGCCGATCCAGTCCGCGGCGATCGCCACAATCGAATTCAGCAGGGTGTTCCGGTTGATGACCAACAGCACATACCGCGCGACATACACCAGTGCGGCCATGGCCAGGAACAGGACGCTCAAAAACAGCGTGGTGCGCACCGCCGACGCGGAAGGCCCTGTCCGAGAAGGCTTTTCGGCCTCGGCCGGGGCCTGGTCGATGTGATCCGCCAAGCCCCAGCGCGGTATCACGGCGTAGCGCGGGGTGGGCCCCAGGCGCCGACGGCCGTGGCGCGGCGGCGGCGCGGCGCCGGGGCGCACCGCAATCCACCGGAAGCCCGGCGGCAGCCGCGGCGGGGTGCGCTGCCAGGCGGGCGCCGCGAGCGGTCCGGCCGGCGCCGGACCGGACTGCGGGCTCCACCGCGGGTCGGCCGCGGGCACGTCCGGTAGAGGCGCCATCAATGCCCCGCGGCAGCGGGGACACCAGTCGCGTCGCCGCTCGCGCACGTTCCACCGAGTGCCGCACTGGGAGCACACCTGGATCACCGGACCAGCCTAACCCTGCGACAATTCGAGCCCCGCGGAAGCGACCCGCCCGGCAACGCAACAATTGCCCAGGGCTATCCACAGTTTCCACAGGTTTATGCACAGTCGGCAGACGGGTATTGGACCCACCAACACAGCCTTTTGGAGCTACCCGGGCCGCAACTGTGGATAATCGCCGGGTGGTACGGCTGTACCATAAACAACCCGACCCGGCGCCCGAGCGAAATGGATTGCCTCGCTAATCACCCGCAGTTGAGCCCGCCGGGCTCGCTGGCGCCCGCCGGAGCGCGATCTCGTCCGTGGGGCCGGGCGACGTCTGGAGGAGACCGCCCGGCGCGCCGTTACGCAGCGCGTTTCCCAACTTCGTTGCAAGGGGTTATGATCACCGTCACGAAAAATCGTTGTGACACACCTCACTCAAGCGAGGTGGACTTGCAGGTGAAAGGCGCTTGATGGCCACGCATTCGTTCGGTCCGGGTTCGCCGGCCGCGTCGAACTCGTATTCCGGCTCGCCCGCCTGTAACCACAGCTATAGCGTCGCCGCCCTGCGCGCCGCCCTGATCGCGCTGGCGTTGCTCGCGGTTCTTGCCATCATCGTCTTGTACTGACGTCACGCCCCGAGGGGTATTCGTTCCCAGCGGTCATCCTTGCGGCGGGCGCGCGCATGGAGCAGGGTTGATTATGGCTGGCCGCCGCGTGGCAGCCCCGCGCGATGAGCGTCCGATCATCACCAACGATGCACCGAAGAAAGGAATGCTGTGGCTGTATACACCCTGCCCGACTTGGACTGGGACTTTGGAGCGCTGGAACCGCACATCTCCGGCCAAATCAACGAGCTGCACCACGACAAGCACCACGCCACCTACGTCAAGGGCGCCAACGACGCCCTGGAGAAGCTGGAAGAGGCGCGCGCCAAGGAGGACCACTCGGCGGTCCTGCTGAACGAGAAGAACCTGGCGTTCAATCTGGCCGGCCACGTCAACCACAGCATCTGGTGGAAGAACCTCTCCCCCAACGGCGGCGACAAGCCGACCGGCGAGCTGGCCGCGGCCATCGACGACGGCTTCGGGTCGTTCGACAAGTTCCGCGCGCAGTTCCACGCGGCCGCCACCACCGTGCAGGGTTCGGGCTGGGCGGCGCTCGGCTGGGACACGCTCGCGCAGAAGCTGCTGATTTTCCAGGTGTACGACCACCAGTCGAATTTTCCGCTCGGAATCGTGCCGCTGCTGCTGCTCGACATGTGGGAGCACGCGTTCTACCTGCAGTACAAGAACGTCAAGGTCGACTTCGCCAAGGCTTTCTGGAATGTCGTCAACTGGGCGGACGTCCAGGACCGCTACGCGGCCGCGACGTCGAAAACGCATGGACTGATTTTCGGCTGAGGCCGTCTTTCTCAGGCTGGGGCGTCACGCGTTTCGCGTGGCGCCCCAGCCGTTTGCGGGGCATTGAAACGGGGCATCTTGAGAACATCTGCGTCAGTAGCCGTGTCGGGTTGCACGGTGCCTAACCCGCAGGCATGCTTAATCATTCGAGCTACCAGTGTGGTTAGGCGGAAGCAGGCGTCACACGGAGGTCGAGATGGAAGCTGGGTCTGACCGTCCCATCGGGGTTTCTCCCTTCCATGCCCGTGGTGCCCTGAAAGGGTTTGTGATCTCCGGCCGCTGGCCGGATTCGACGAAAGAATGGGCCCAGCTGCTGATGGTGGCGGTCAGGGTCGCGTCATTGCCCGGATTGCTGTCCACCACAACGGTGTTCGGCGCGCGGGAGGAGTTGCCCGACGAGCCCGAGCCCGGAACCGTCGGCCTGGTACTGGCCGAGGGCACGGTATTCGGTGAATCGGCCATTCAGCCAGGGTATTTCGCCGATCACCAGCCTCCGGCGCTGCTGATGCTGCATCCACCCTCGGAAACCATGCCGTCGTTGCCGGAGTGCACCGGCGCGGCGTCCGGGTGCGTCCTGTTGCCGGGGTTGCCGTACCTGGGATTGGAGCACCGGGCCGCCTGGGTCGAGGCGGAGGCCGACGGGACGATCACCTCGATGGTCAGCCGCGTGGGCGTCGACCCGATCAGCCACCCCGATACGGCGATACTGGCGATGCTCCTTGCCGCGTAAGGGAATTCAAATCCCTTGATTCGGGCGTCGAATCGGGAAATACGGGCGCCCGAACTCGGGCGTCTGTCTGGCGCCCGGCCGGCCTGACCGTTAGCCTTGGCACCGTTAGCGAAGGGGAGTAGCCCCGAATCGTCGAGTCGACATACTGGCGCACAGCCCGGCCGGCGGACCGGTCCCATGGGGCCGGTGGGCGAGACCTTCGACCGATGTTCGGCGACTGGGTCGTCGACGACGTGTCGAAAGGTCGCCTCCCATGCTCTCCGCCACATTGCTCACCCTCGGGGTGGTTTTCCTCGCCGAACTCGGCGACAGGTCCCAGCTGGTCACCATGACCTATGCGCTGCGCTACCGATGGTGGGTAGTGCTGGTCGGGGTGGCGATTGCCGCGTGCCTGGTGCACGGGGTCACGGTGTCGATCGGGCACTTCCTGGGCGCTACCTTGCCGTCGCGCCCGATGGCGTTCGCGTCGGCGGTCGCCTTCCTGATCTTTGCGGCGTGGGCCTGGCGCGAGGGCGGCAACGGCGACGAAACGGTGCCGGCCGGTCGGGAACCGCGGTTCGCGCTGCTGACGATCGTGTCGACGTTCGTGCTGGCCGAGGCCAGCGACAAGACATCGCTGGCGACCGTCACGCTGGCCAGCAATCACGACTGGTCCGGGGTGTGGATCGGCTCCACCGTGGGCATGGTGCTGGCCGACGGATTGGCGATAGCGGCGGGCACGCTGCTGCATCGGCGCCTTCCGCAGAAGCTGCTGCACACGCTGGCCAGCCTGCTTTTCCTGATCTTCGGGCTGTGGATGCTGTTCGACGGCGCGCTGGGGTTGCGCTCGCTCGCGATCGCCGTGACGGTAGCGGTGGTGCTGACCGCGGCGACCGTGGCGGCCGCGCAAACTCGGCGCCGGCGCCGGCAGGGATCTTCGACCGCCGGGGAGTTAACCGACATCGGCTAGAGTGCCGTCGGCACCCGTCTCCTTCGCGCCACCCCGCCCCGCAGTCGCCCCCGAGGTATCTCCGAGGGCCATTAGTTGCACCCGGAGCCCGTTTCTTGGGCGTGTCGCCGACCTGACAGCAAATGATGTCGCCGCCGGCCGCAGGTTGCCTGCCGGTTGCGGTGCGACTGCCCAGCATCCTCTCCCGAATCGCCTCGCCACCCGCGCGCCCGGCGGCCCGCCACCGTCGCCGGGACACCGAATTCTGCGGATAACCTGTGAAGTTGTCTGATTTAGTGGACACCCCAGCGAATTAGTTAGACGCTCGTCGAGTGGGTATTCGGCAGCCGTCAGCAACGCCGGTGTCGAAGTACCGCGGGTTTGCACCTGGTTGCGGACCCAATCCGTCGCTACCATTGTCAGCAAATACACCTAGGCAATAGTTCACTTCTACAGCCCAGTGGAGGTCATATCGATGAGCACGACGTTCGCCGCCCGCCTCAACCGCTTGTTCGACACGGTGTATCCACCGGGACGCGGGCCGCACACCTCGGCGGAGGTGATCGCGGCGCTCAAGGCGGAGGGCATCACGATGTCGGCTCCCTACCTGTCCCAGCTACGTTCGGGCAACCGCACCAACCCGTCGTCGGCGACCATGGCCGCGCTGGCCAACTTCTTCCGCATCAAGCCGGCGTACTTCACCGACGACGAGTACTACGAAAAGCTCGACAAGGAGCTGTCGTGGCTGGCCACGATGCGCGATGACGGGGTCCGCCGCATCGCCCTGGCCGCCGTCGGGTTGTCTCCTCAGGCCCAGCAGGACGTGGTGGAGCGGGTCAACGAGCTGCGCCGCGTCGAACGCCTCGACGCCTAGCTGCGCAGCCCGACCTGACCGGCTGCCGTCGGCGCATTCCGATTAGGGTTGGCTCTCGGATCGCGCACGCGCGACGCCGACAGTCACGAGATACCGGGAGGCGGCCGGGAATGGGCCTGTTCCGCAAGCGAAAGAGTCGCGCGACGCGTCGCGCCGAAGCCCGCGCGATCAAGGCCCGCGCCAAACTCGAGGCCAAGCTGGCCGCCAAGAACGACGCTCGCCGGCTCAAGGCCGACCGGCGCGCCGCCGAGAAGGCCCTCAGTGCCCAGATCAAATCGCAGCGAGACAGCGACCGGACGGCCCTGAAGGTGGCCGAGGCCGAACTCAAGGCGGCGAAGGAGGGCAAGTTGCTGTCGCCGACACGGATTCGCCGGATGCTGACGGTGTCTCGGTTGCTCGCGCCCATCCTGATGCCGGTGATCTATCGGGGCGCGATGGCCGCGCGCGCGGCGATCGACCAGCGGCGCGCGGATCAGCTCGGCATCCCATTGGCTCAGATCGGCCAGTTCTCCGGGCATGGCGCCCAGCTGTCGGCACGGATTGCCGGGTCGGAGAAGTCGTCGCGGATTGTGCTGGAACGCAAGCCCAAGGACGCCGAGACCAAACAGTTCGTCGCCGCTATCACCGAACGGCTCAGCGACCTGGCGGCCGCCGTCACCGCCGCGGAGAACATGCCGGCCGCGCGGCGCCGGGCGGCGCACGCCGCGATCTCGTCGCAGCTCGACGGCATCGAGGCGGACCTGATGGCCCGCCTTGGGCTGACGTGACCGCCGCACGCGTCCTGATCGCGGCCGCGGCGCTCTATCTCGGCTCGGCGGTGGGCATCCCGGTGGCATGGGCGCACGTCCACGCCAGCAGCGACAACCCCGCGCGCGGCGCCATGGCGATCGTCACCTTCCAGGTGCCCAACGAATCCAACACCGGGGCGGCGACCACCGCGCTGACCGTCAGCCTGCCCGACGTGGCGGCCGCCAGCACCGAAGCCATGCCCGGCTGGACGGCCAAGCTCGAGCGCGATTCGGCGTCGGGCACCGTCCGCTCGGTGACGTGGACGGCCGCTCCCAACGGCGGGATCGGCGTGGACCAATTCGGGCTGTTCCGGATATCGGTCCAGCTGCCCGACGCCGACACCGTCAGCTTCCCGGCCACGCAGACCTATGCCGATGGGACGGTGGTGAAGTGGGACCAGCCGCCGCTGCCCGGCGGCGGTGAGCCGGAACACCCCGCGCCCACGCTCAGCCTCGGCCCGGGCGGCGGGACGCCACACCAGCACCATCCACCCGCCGCGGCGCCCTCGTCGCCGACAGCACCGGACACCACCGCCCGCGTCCTGGGCGGGGCGGCCCTCGTGGTGGCCGCCCTCGGTATCGCGCTGGTGCTGTTGCGCCGACGCGCATGAGGCGCCGGGCGGGCGCCGAAGCCCCCGAACCCGCTCCCCCCAGGCCCGCCGAGCTGGCCACGCAGCAGCGCATCGAAACGAACGGTCAGCTCGCCGCCGCGGCCAAAGACGCCGCGGCGCAAGCCAAATCGACCGTCGAAGCGGCGCCCAACCCCGTCTCGCCGGAGGTTGCGCCGACCAGATCCGGCCAGTCGCCGGTGCCGTTGATCGTCGCCGTGGCGCTCAGCCTGCTGGCGATCCTGCTGATCCGGCAGCTGCGGCGCCGCTGACGTGCCCGCGCCGTTCCGGCCGACCGCCGACCTCGTCGACGACATCGGGGCCGACGTACGCAGCTGCGACCTCCAGTTCCGCCAGTTCGGCGGCCGGTCCGAATTCGCCGGGCCGATCAGCACCGTGCGCTGCTTCGAAGACAACGCGCTGCTGAAGTCCGTGCTGTCCGAACC
This sequence comes from Mycobacterium terramassiliense, assembly GCF_900157385.1. Classification (GTDB taxonomy): domain Bacteria; phylum Actinomycetota; class Actinomycetes; order Mycobacteriales; family Mycobacteriaceae; genus Mycobacterium; species Mycobacterium terramassiliense. The sequence continues at coordinate 465,725 of NZ_LT717701.1, read as the reverse complement.
CGGGGAGGGTGGCGTCCTGGTGATCGACGGCGCCGGCTCCCTGCACACCGCGCTGGTCGGAGACGTCATCGCCGAATTGGCCCGGTCCAACGGCTGGGCGGGGCTGATCATCCATGGCGCGGTGCGTGATGCCGCCGCGCTGCGCGGCATCGACATCGGCATCAAGGCGCTGGGCACCAATCCCCGCAAGAGCACCAAGACCGGCGCCGGGGAGCGCGGCGTCGAAATCACCCTGGGCGGAGTGACTTTCGTGCCCGGCGACATCGCCTACAGCGACGACGACGGCGTCGTGGTCGTGTAGTCCTAAACCGCGACCGCCGCGCGCTTTTTGGCGAACCGCAGGCCCTCGTCGGCGATTTTGCCGCGCCGGATCAGCTGGATGTCGCGCACGTAGTTCTGGTTCAGCCGCCACGGCGTGCGCGAACCCTGCTTGGGCAACTCGTCGAGCGAGCGCAGCACGTAGCCCGGGGTGAACTCCATGAACGGGCGCTCCTCGACGTCGGAGCCCGGTTGCTCCACGACCACGGTGTCAAAACCGTTGTCGTCCATGTAGTTCAGCAGCCGGCAGGCGAACTCCGAGACCAGATCGGCCTTCAGCGTCCACGATGCGTTGGTGTATCCGACGGTGTAGATCATGTTCGGCAGCCCGGACAGCATCATGCCCTTGTAGGCCATCGTCTTGGTCAGGTCCACCGGCTGCCCGTCCACGGTCACGGTCGCGCCACCGAACAGCTGCAGGTTCAAACCCGTTGCGGTGATGATGATGTCGGCTGGCAGCTCCTCGCCCGAGTTGAGCCGGATCCCGGTCGGGGTGAACCGGTCGATGGTGTCGGTCACCACGTCGGCCTTGCCCTTGCGGATGACGCGGAACAGGTCGCCGCTGGGCACGAGGCACAGGCGCTGGTCCCACGGGTTGTAGCGCGGGCCGAAGTGCTTCTGCACGTCGTAGCCCTCCGGGAGCTGGCGCTGCACGAAGCCGAGCAGGATCTTGCGCATCCTCCGCGGCCACTTCTGGCAGGCCCCATACAGCGCCGCCTGGCGCAGGACGTTGCGCCAGCGGATCGCGGTGTAGGCCTGCTTGTCGGGAAGCAAGCGGTTGAGCCGCTCGGCGAGCTTGTCCCGCTTCGGCTGCGAGACGATATACGTCGGTGAACGCTGCAGCATCGTGACGTGCTTGGCACCCGACTCCGCCATCGCCGGGATCAGCGTGACCGCGGTGGCGCCGCTGCCGATCACGACGACGTTCTTGCCTTCGTAGTCGAGGTCCTCGGGCCAGTGCTGCGGGTGGATGATCGGGCCGGTGAAGTCCTCCGAGCCGGCGAATTTGGGCGCAAAGCCCTGCTCGTAGTTGTAGTAGCCGCTGCACAGGAACAGGAACGAACAGGTGAGTGTGGTTGGCGCACCGTCGTTTTCGATCTGCAGGGTCCAGCGGTTGTCCGCGTTGGACCAGTCGGCGCTGACGACCTTCTGGTTGAGCCGGATGTGCTTGTCGATGCCGTACATGGACGCGGTGCTCTTGACGTATTCGAGGATCGGGCCGCCGTCGGCGATGGCCTGGCGCTCGGTCCATGGGCGGAACCGGAACCCCAGTGTGTACATGTCCGAGTCGGAACGGATGCCCGGGTAACGGAACAAGTCCCAGGTGCCCCCCATGGCCGCACGCTTCTCCAGGATGGCGTAGGTCTTGGTCGGGCAGCGGTCCTGCAGGTGCCAGGCCGCGCTCACGCCGGAGATGCCGGCGCCCACGATGACGACGTCAAGGTGCTCAGTCATGGGCCCACGCTATCAACACTGTGTCGAACTAGTCAACGGCCTGTCGAAACTTTCGACTGCGTGTAAAGTAGCGTCTCGTGACTACCGTCGGCCCGACCCGCGCCCTGCGCGGCCGCCGCGCTCTGCGCCCCTCCGGGGACGACCGCGAGCAGGCGATCCTCGCCACCGCCGAACGCCTGCTGGAAGAGCGCGGTTTCGCCGGCATCTCGGTCGACGACCTGGCGAAGGGCGCCGGCCTGTCGCGGCCGACGTTCTACTTCTATTTCAAGTCCAAGGAGGCGGTGCTGCTGTCGCTGCTCGAGCCGGTCATCGCGCGCGCCGACTCCGAGTTCGACGGAGCGGTGCAGCGCCTCCCGGAGGACCCGCGCCGCGTCTGGCGCAACGGCATCAAGGCGTTCTTCGACGCGTTCGGCTCGCACCGCGCGCTGGCGCGCGCGGCAACCGAGGCGCTGGCCAGCAGCGCGGAGCTGCGCTCGGTGTGGCTGGGATTCATGCAGAAGTGGATCGACCAGACCGCGGCCCTCATCACCGCCGAACGCGCGCGCGGCGCCGCCCCGGAGACGATTCCGGCCACCGACCTGGCGACGTCGCTGAACCAGATGAACGAGCGCACGATGATGGCCGCCTTCGCGGCCGAGACGCCGGCCGTCGACGAGGACCGGGTCGTCGACACCCTCACCCACATCTGGGTCACCAGCATCTACGGGGAATCTGGCTAGGCGGCGATCGCACCCGCGGCGTAGCCGGGCGATGCGGGTCGCCGCCCTCGGACATTTCGGCGATCGCAAGCGCGGCGTAGCCGGGCGATGCGGGTCGCCGCCCTCGGACATTTCGGCGATCGCAAGCGCGGCGTAGCCGGGCGATGCGGGTCGCCGCCATCGGACGCTGTCGTCGCCCCGTGCGAACATATGTTCGTGCGGTGCGACGCGTCCATCCTGCACGCGGACCTCGACTCGTTCTATGCGTCCGTCGAACAGCGCGACGACCCTACGCTGCGCGGCCGTCCGGTGATCGTCGGCGGCGGGGTCGTGCTGGCGGCCAGCTATGAGGCCAAGGCCTACGGCGTGCGCACGGCGATGGGCGGCGCGCAGGCCCGGCGCCTGTGCCCGCACGCCGTGGTGGTGCCACCCCGGATGACGGCATACTCCCGCGCCAGCGACGCCGTGTTCGAGGTGTTTCGCGACTGCACACCGATCGTGGAGGCGCTGTCGGTCGACGAGGCCTTCCTCGATGTCGGCGGGCTGTTCCGGGTCGCCGGCACCCCGGTTCAGATCGCGGAAAAGTTGCGCGCCGACGTCCGCGACCGCGTCGGCCTGCCCATCACCGTCGGCATCGCCCGGACCAAATTCCTCGCCAAGGTGGCCAGCCAGGAAGCCAAGCCCGACGGGCTGCTGCTGGTGCCGCCCGACGGGGAGCTGGCGTTTTTGCGCCCGCTGCCGGTGCGCCGGTTGTGGGGCGTCGGCGCCAAGACCGCCGAGCGGCTGCACGCGCACGGCATCGCGACGGTCGCCGATGTCGCCGAGCTCAGCGAATCGACGCTGTCCTCCATGCTGGGCGGGGCCATGGGCCGCCAACTGTATGCGCTGTCCCGCAACATCGACCGCCGCCGGGTGACCACCGGCGTGCGTCGGCGGTCCGTGGGTGCGCAACGGGCGCTGGGCCGTTCGGGCAACCGCATGTCGGCCGCGGAGGTCGACGCGGTGGTGGTGAACCTGATCGATCGCATCACCGCCCGGATGCGCGCCGCCGGACGCACCGGTCGAACGGTGGTGCTGCGGCTACGTTTCGACGACTTCAGCCGCGCGACCCGTTCGCACACACTGCCGTGGGCCACGTCGTCGACGCAGCCGATCCTGGCCGCCGCACGCCGACTGGTCGCCTCCGCCGCGCCCCTGATCGCGGAGCGCGGGCTGACGCTGGTCGGGTTCGCGGTGTCGGGCATCGACCGCAGTGGCGCCCAGCAGCTGATGCTTCCGTTCGGAACCGACGCCGGCCGCCTCGCCGTCGACGAGGCGATCGACCGGGTGCGTCGGCGGTACGGCAAGTCCGCGCTCACGCCCGCGGTGCTGGTCGGCCGCGACCCGGGCTTCGAGATGCCGCACTTACCCGACTAATTCGAGCGCGTCCACTCGAGCAGGTCGTCGGCGGGCCAGGTGTTGACGATGCGCTCGGTCGGCACGCCCGCGTCCAGCGCGCGCTGGGCCCCGTAGCCGAGGAAGTCGAGCTGACCCGGCGCGTGTGCATCGGTGTCGATGCTGAACACGCAGCCGATCTCCAGGGCGAGCTTCAGCAGCCGGGTCGGCGGGTCGCGGCGCTCGGGACGCGAGTTGATCTCCACGGCCGTCCCGTGATCGCGGCAGGCGGCGAACACCGTCTCGGCGTCGAACTTGGATTCCGGCCGGATGCCGCGGTTGCCGGAGACCAGCCGGCCGGTGCAGTGGCCGAGGACGTCGGCGTGCGGGTTGGAGACCGCGCGCACCATGCGCCGTGTCATCGCCGGCGCATCCATGGACAGCTTCGAGTGCACGCTGGCGACGACGACGTCGAGGCGCTCGAGCAGTTCGGGCTCCTGGTCCAGGCTCCCGTCTTCGAGGATGTCGACCTCGATGCCGGTCAGGATCCGCATCGGTGCGAAATCGTCGCGCAACCGGTCGATGACGTCGAGCTGCGCGCGCAGCCGCTCCGGCGACAACCCGTTGGCGATGGTCAACCGCGGCGAGTGATCGGTCAGCGCGCAGTACTCGTGACCCAGCGCCGCCGCGGTGGTCATCATCTCGTCGATCGGTGCCGACCCGTCGGACCAGTTGGAGTGCAGGTGCAGGTCGCCACGCAGCGCGGCACGCAGGTCGCCACCCCCGAGATCTTGGGCGGCGGAACGCAATTCGATCAGCAGGTCGGGTTCGCGGCCGGACCAGGCCTGGTCGATGACCTTCGCGGTTTTCGGACCGATGCCCGGCAAGGTCTGCCAGCTGTTGGCCTGACCGTGCCGCTCCCGCGCGGCGTCGTCCAGGCCCTCGATGATGTCGGCGGCGTTGCGGTAGGCCATCACCCGCCTGGGATCGTGGCGGCTCCGGTCCTTGTAATAGGCGATCTGCCACAGGGCGGTTACCGGGTCCATGGCTCCAGTGTGCCTGGCCGGATCACAGCAGTTGGCCGGCGACGAACCCCGCGAGCAGCACGGCGAACCCGCCGATTTCGCCGGCGATCAGCAGCACCATCGCCACTTCCAGGGAGCGGCCAGGGTTTTCGAATTGGTTGACGGTGTCGCGCCGCGCGCCGTGGGCGATGTAGCCGAGGATGGCGGCGACGAAAAAGAAGACGACGACGCCCGCGGCGGTCAGGTTGATCCACGTGGGCCAGGCGCTGAGTTCGACGAAGACGGCCAGCAGCAGGGTGGCGAACGAGTAGAGCAACGCCGCCCGGTGGGCGATGTCGACGTACGGGTGGGCGCGGTGGTCCTCGGCGGTCATGATCTGGCGGTATTTCCAGACGCCGAGAACCAGGGCGAGCAGGAAGATCAGCCCTGCCGCCAGCAGGGTGATCTTGGTGTCGAGGCCGGGGGTGTATGTCATCGCGTGACGAGTTTAGTTTCCCTTAATAAACCCCGACTACCGTCGGGTGGATGCGATTCGCGTTCAAAACCTCACCCCAAAACACCACCTGGGCCGACATGCTCGCCGTCTGGCAGGCCGCCGACGACATCGAGGTCTTCGAGTCCGGGTGGACCTTCGACCACTTCTATCCGATCTTCTCCGACAGCACCGGGCCCTGCCTCGAGGGCTGGACGACGCTGACCGCGCTGGCCCAGGCCACCAAGCGGCTGCGGCTGGGCACCCTCGTCACCGGTATCCACTACCGCCACCCCGCCGTGTTGGCGAATATGGTTGCGGCGCTGGACATCATCTCGAACGGTCGGCTCGAACTCGGGATCGGTGCCGGCTGGAACGAGGAGGAGTCCGGCGCCTACGGCATCGAGCTGGGCTCCATCAGGGAACGCTTCGACCGCTTCGAGGAAGCCTGCCAGGTGCTGATCAGCCTGCTGAGCGAGGAGACCACCGACTTCGCCGGCCAGTTCTACCAGCTCAAGGGCGCCCGCAACGAGCCCAAGGGCGTGCAGCGCCCGCACCCGCCGATCTGCATCGGCGGCAGCGGCGAGAAGCGCACCCTCCCGATCACCGCGCGTTACGCCCAGCACTGGAACTTCGCCGGCGGGCCACCGGAACTGTTCGCGCAGAAGCGCGACGTCCTGGCCGCGCGGTGCGCGGACATCGGCCGGGACCCCAAGGAGATCACGATGTCGGCCCACCTTCGGCTGGAGCCGGACCTCAACTACGGGAAGGTCATCGAGGACGCGGCGGCGCTGGGCGCCGAGGGACTCGACCTGGGCATCGTCTACCTTCCCCCGCCGCATGACGCCGCCGTGCTGGAGCCTTTGGCCGAGGCGATCCGGGAATCCGGGCTAGCGGATGGCTGATCGTGGCTAAGCCGGCGCCGGCCGGAGCAAACCCGGCCGGGGTTGCGGGGGTGGCGGCTACACCCCGAACAGCATCAGCTCTTCGGCGGTGATCAGTCGCTCTTGCTTAGCGGGAAATTCGCGGCTCTTTACCGGGTGACGTAACCACGACCAGGCGATTCGCCCCATCCGCGACCGAGGTAACGGGTTGACATGCACAGTGACCACTTCCTGCAATCGGTCCGTTCTGGCGGGACTCCCCCGTGACTACCCTGTGACAGAGCCCACAACGAACCATTAGACAACAACCGTCTGGCAAACGTGGGCAGAAACGCCGAATTGAATTCTTGTGTTTCTGGTGTGACGGATGTGACTAAGTGAGCGGCGCCGCCGTCGGCTTGATGGGCGCCGGCAGCGCCGTCGAACCCATCAGAAAACGGTCCACGCCGGCCGCGGCGGCCCGGCCCTCAGCTATCGCCCAAACGATCAGTGACTGGCCGCGACCCATGTCGCCGGCAACGAAAACACCGGGGACCGAGGTGTCGAAGTCGGCGCCGCGCGCGACGTTGCCGCGGTCGGTGAGCTTCACGTCGAGCTCGGTGAGCAGGCCCGGCTTCTCGGGGCCGACGAATCCCATCGCCAGCAACACCAGATCGGCCTCGAGTTCGAAGTCGGAGCCCTCGACCTTGACGAACTTGCCGTCCTGCATGGTCACCTCGTGGGCCTTCAGGCCGGTCACGTGCCCGTCCTCGCCGAGGAACTCCTCGGTGTTCACCGAGAACACCCGCTCGCCGCCCTCTTCGTGCGCCGAGGACACCCGGTACATCAGCGGGTAGGTCGGCCACGGCGTGGATTCGGCGCGTGCGTCCGGCGGGCGCGGCATGATCTCGAACTGGTGCACCGCGATCGCACCTTGCCGGTGCACGGTGCCCAGGCAGTCGGCCCCGGTGTCACCGCCGCCGATGATGATGACCTTCTTGCCCTTGGCGGTGATCGGCGGTTCGCCGTCTTCCCCGAGGACGTCGTCGCCTTCCTGGACCCTGTTGCCCCACGGCAGGAACTCCATGGCCTGGTGGATGCCGTCCAGGTCGCGGCCGGGGATGGGCAGATCGCGCCAGGCGGTGGCCCCGCCGGCCAACACCACCGCGTCGAAGTCGGCGCGCAGCTGTTCGGCGGTGATGTCGACCCCGACGTTGACGCTCGCCCGGAACTCGGTGCCCTCGGCGCGCATCTGCTCCAGCCGCCGGTTCAGGACGCGCTTTTCCATCTTGAATTCCGGGATGCCGTACCGCAGCAGGCCGCCGATGCGGTCGTCGCGTTCGAAGACGGTCACGCTGTGACCGGCCCGGGTCAGCTGCTGGGCGGCGGCCAGACCGGCGGGCCCCGAACCGACCACGGCGACTTTCTTGCCGGTCAGCTTGTCCGGCGGCAGCGGCACCACGAAGCCTTCCTCGAAGGCCCGGTCGATGATCTCCAGCTCGATCTGCTTGATCGTCACCGGATCCTGGTTGATGCCCAGCACGCACGCCGGCTCGCACGGCGCCGGGCACAGCCGCCCGGTGAAGTCCGGGAAGTTGTTGGTGGCGTGCAGCCGTTCGATCGCGTCGCGCCAGTGGCCCCGGCGCACCAGGTCGTTCCATTCCGGGATCAGGTTGCCCAGCGGACACCCGTTGTGGCAGAAGGGAATACCGCAGTCCATGCAGCGGGTCGCCTGCTCGCGCAGGGTCTCCTCATCGAAGTCCTCGTAGACCTCGTTCCAGTCGCGCAGTCGCAGCGGGACAGGCCGGCGCTTCGGCAATTCCCGATGCGTGTATTTCAGGAAGCCGCTCGGGTCAGCCATGCGCGGCCGCCATGATCGCCTTGTCCACGTCGATGCCGTCGCGCTCCGCCTCGGCGATCGCCTGCAGCACCTTCTTGTAGTCGCGCGGCATCACCTTGACGAAGTGCCGGCACTGGCGGGGCCAGTCGGCCAGGATCCGCTGGCCGACAGCGGAATCGGTGGCGTCGACGTGCGCCTGGATGGCGCCGTGCAGGTACTCGGTGTCGTCCTCGTCCAGCGTCTCGAGCTCCACCATTTCGCCGTTGAGGTTGTTGGGCAATTCGCCGTCGGGGTCGTACACGTAGGCCAGGCCGCCGGACATGCCCGCCGCGAAGTTGCGCCCGGTGCGGCCCAGAACGACGACCTTGCCTCCGGTCATGTACTCGCAGCCGTGATCGCCGACGCCCTCGACCACGGCGTGGGCGCCGGAGTTGCGGACCGCGAACCGTTCGCCGACCACACCGCGCAGGTAGGCCTCGCCGCTGGTGGCGCCGAACAGGATCACGTTGCCGCCGATGATGTTGTCCTCGGCGACGTAGTCGGCCGGCGCGTTGTCCGACGGGCGCACCACGATCCGCCCGCCGGACAGGCCCTTGCCGACGTAGTCGTTGGCGTCGCCGTAGACACGCAATGTGATCCCCCGGGGCACGAATGCACCGAAGCTGTTGCCGGCGGAGCCGTCGAAGGTGATGTCGATCGTGCCGTCCGGCAAGCCCTGGCCGCCATAGGCTTTCGTGAGTTCGTGGCCGAGCATGGTGCCCACCGTGCGGTTGACGTTGCTGATCGTGGTGGAGAACCGGACCGGCTTGCCGGAGTCCAGCGCCTCGCGGCTCATCACGATCAACTGCTGATCAAGCGCCTTGTCCAGGCCGTGATCCTGGCGCGAGCTGCAGTACAGGTCCTGGTTCATGAACGCCGACTCCGGCTCGTGCAGCACCGGCGCCAGGTCCAGCTTGTGCGCCTTCCAGTGCGCCCGCGCCAGCGTCGTGTCCAGCGCTCCGACCTGGCCCACGGCCTCGTTGAAGGTCCGGAAGCCCAACTGCGCCATGTACTCCCGCACCTCTTCGGCGATGAACATGAAGAAGTTCTCGACGAACTCGGGCTTGCCGGTGAACCGCTCCCGCAGCACCGGGTTCTGGGTGGCGACGCCGACCGGGCAGGTGTCCAGGTGGCACACCCGCATCATGATGCAGCCGGCCACCACCAGCGGGGCGGTGGCGAAGCCGAACTCCTCGGCGCCCAGCAGCGCGGCGATCATCACGTCGCGCCCGGTCTTGAGCTGCCCATCCACCTGGACCACGATCCGGTCGCGTAACCCGTTGAGCAGCAAGGTCTGCTGCGTCTCGGCCAGCCCCAGCTCCCAGGGGGCGCCGGCGTGCTTCTGCGAGGTCAACGGTGTCGCGCCGGTGCCGCCGTCGTGCCCCGAGATCAGCACCACGTCGGCGTGCGCCTTGGAAACCCCGGCCGCGACCGTGCCCACCCCGTTCTCGGACACCAGCTTCACGTGCACACGCGCGGCCGGGTTGGCGTTCTTCAGGTCGTGGATCAGCTGCGCCAGGTCCTCGATGGAGTAGATGTCGTGGTGCGGCGGCGGCGAGATCAACCCGACGCCGGGCGTGGAGTGCCGGACTTCGGCGACCCACGGGTACACCTTGTGGCCCGGAAGCTGGCCGCCCTCACCGGGTTTGGCGCCCTGGGCCATCTTGATCTGGATGTCGGTGCAGTTGGTCAGGTAGTGCGACGTGACCCCGAAACGGGCCGAGGCGACCTGCTTGATCGCGCTGCGGCGCCAGTCCCCGTTGGGGTCGCGGTCGAATCGCTTGACGTCTTCCCCGCCCTCGCCGCTGTTGGACCGCCCGCCCAGGCGGTTCATCGCGATGGCCAGCGTCTCGTGCGCCTCGGCGGAGATAGAGCCGTAGCTCATCGCGCCCGTGGAGAAGCGCTTGACGATCTCGCTGGCGGGCTCGACCTCCTCCAGCGGAACGGGGGGCCGCACGTCGCCGCGGAATTTCAGCAGCCCGCGCAGCGATGCCAGCCGCTCGCTCTGGTCGTCGACGAGGCGGGTGTATTCCTTGAAGATCTTGTATTGCCCGGTGCGGGTCGAGTGCTGCAGCTTGAACACGGTCTCCGGGTTGAACAGGTGGTACTCGCCCTCGCGGCGCCACTGGTATTCGCCGCCCACCTCGAGTTCGCGGTGGGCGCGTTCGTCGGGCCGGTCGAGGTAGGCCAGCGTGTGGCGCGAGGCGACGTCGGCGGCGATGTCTTCCAGGGTGATCCCGGAGGTCGGGCAGCTCAGCCCGGTGAAGTACTCGTTGAGCACGTCCTCGGAGATGCCGACCGCCTGGAACAGTTGCGCGCCGGTGTAGGAGGCCAGCGTCGAAATGCCCATCTTGGACATGACTTTCAGCACGCCCTTGCCGGCCGCCTTGACGTAGTTGTTCAGCGCCTTGTTGCGGTCGATCCCGTTGAATGCGCCCCGGTCGAGCATGTCCTCGATCGACTCGAACGCCAGGTACGGGTTGATCGCGGCCGCGCCGAAGCCGATCAGGGCCGCCATGTGGTGCACCTCGCGGGCATCGCCGGTTTCAACCACCAGGCCGACGTGGGTGCGGGTCCGGTCGCGCACCAGGTGGTGGTGCACCGCCGACACCGCGAGCAGCGACGGAATCGGGGCCAGCCGCTCGTCGGACTCGCGGTCGGACAGAATAATGACCCGGGCGCCCTCGGCGATCGCCGCCGACGCCTGCGCGCGCACCTCCTCGAGTGCGGCGGCCAGCCCGGAGCCGCCCTCGGCGACCGGGTACAGGCAGCGAATCACCTTGGACCGCATGCCGTGTGGGCGCCCGTTGATCTCGTCGTCGGGGTTGAGGTTGACCAGCTTGGCCAGTTCGTAGTTCCGCAGGATCGGCTGTTGCAGGAGAATCTGGTGACAGGAGTACTCGTCCGGGTTGAGCAGGTCGCGCTCGCCGCCGGTGGTGCCCTGCAGGCTGGTGACCACCTCCTCGCGGATGGCGTCCAGCGGCGGGTTGGTCACCTGGGCGAACAGCTGCTGGAAGTAGTCATAGAGCATCCGCGGACGCTGCGACAGCACGGCAACCGGGGTGTCGGTGCCCATCGAGCCGATCGGCTCGGCGCCGGAGCGCACCATCGGCGCCACCAACAGGTTGAGCTCCTCGTAGGTGTAGCCGAAAGTCAACTGCCGCTTGACCAGTCGGTCGTGGGGCATCCGGGCGTACTCGCCCGCCGGCAGGTCGTCGAGGGGAACCAGGCCGTTGTCGAGCCACTCCTGATAGGGGTGCTCGGCGGCCAGCTCCGCCTTGATCTCCTCGTCGGCGACGATGCGGCCCTGCGCGGTGTCCACCAGGAACATCCGGCCTGGCTGCAGCCGCATCCGGCGCACCACCGTGGCGGGGTCCAGGTCGAGCACGCCGGCCTCGGAAGCCATCACCACCAGACCGTCGTTGGTAACCCAGATCCGCGAGGGGCGCAAGCCATTTCGGTCCAAAACCGCGCCGATGATGGTGCCGTCGGTGAACGTCATCGACGCCGGGCCGTCCCACGGCTCCATCAACGAGGCGTGGTACTGATAGAACGCCCGCCGCGCCGGGTCCATCGACTCGTGGCGTTCCCACGCCTCGGGGATCATCATCAACACCGCGTGGGCCAGGCTGCGCCCGCCGAGGTGAAGCAATTCGAGCGCCTCGTCGAAGCGCGCGGTGTCCGACGCGCCGGGGGTGCAGATGGGGAACAGCTTTTCGACGTCGTCGCCGAACAGGTCGGTCTTGATCAGCGCCTCGCGCGCCCGCATCCAGTTCTCGTTGCCGGTGACGGTGTTGATCTCACCGTTGTGCGCGATGCGCCGGAAGGGGTGCGCGAGCGGCCACGACGGGAAGGTGTTCGTGGAGAAGCGGGAGTGCACGATGCCCAGCGCGCTGGTCAGCCGATCGTCTTGCAGGTCAAGGTAAAACGCCTTGAGCTGCGGGGTGGTCAGCATGCCCTTGTAGATGAAGGTCTGACCGGAAAGGCTTGGGAAGTAAACGGTTTCGCGACCCGGGCCATCCTGGCCCGGGCCCTTGGTGCCCAGCTCGTGCTCGGCGCGCTTGCGCACCACGTAGGCGCGTCGCTCCAGCGCCATCCCGGAGGCGCCCGTCATGAACACCTGCCGGAACGTGGGCATCGCGTCGCGGGACAGCGCACCCAGCGACGAGTCGTCCGTGGGCACGTTGCGCCAGCCGATGACCTGCAGGCCCTCGGACTCGGCGATCTTCTCCACCGCGGCGCACGCGGTCGCGGCGTCCTTCGACGACTGCGGCAAGAACGCGATACCGGTGGCGTAGCTGCCCGCAGCGGGCAGTTCGAAATCCACGACCTCGCGCAGGAACGCGTCCGGCACCTGAATCAGGATGCCGGCGCCGTCACCGCTGCGCGGCTCGGCGCCCTGGGCGCCGCGGTGTTCGAGGTTCAGCAGCGCGGTGATCGCCTTGTCGACGATGTCCCGGCTGCGGCGGCCGTGCATATCGACGACCATGGCTACCCCGCACGAATCGTGCTCGAACGCGGGGTTATATAACCCGACGCGCTTGGGCGTCATATGCACCTGACCCTTCAACCAGAACGTTCTTCGCTGCCGTTACGAGCGGCTCCGACGGGGCCGCACCCGGAGGTTGCGGGCTCAAGCCCCTTCGGTCTTGTCGATCGGCTGTGCCCCAGGTGGAGACGATCCGTCAGGGATTCGTCCGTGCAGCGCTGAACGGTGGCCTGGAACTGGTTCGACAAGTCGTAAAACGATATGACAATACCCGCCTGACATGCCAACTTCGTTAAGTCTAACCGCCAGCTGGCGGCGGCGTAAATTCGCTGCAGCGGGCGATCGGCAACGTCGCCGACATGGGTGTTTTCTGTTGATATTTTCCCGACCCCGGCGGCGATTCTACCCAACCGCTCGGCGCATCTGCCAATTTTGCAAGTTTGCTGTGATCGCGCACACGTGGCGCGGTCTCCGGACCGGCCTCGGCCACGGGCGTGCTCAGCGGACGGCGGGACGCGCCGGGGCGGGGGCGCCGTCGGCCCCGGCGGAGTTTGCACGCCGCGGCGTGACCGATACTGGGTTGATACCGGTCCACGCGAGGAGCCCATGAACGAGCGCGACGAATTCCTGCGCGACCGTCTGCGGCCCGGTACTGAGCGTCCTGACGCTGGGCGGCCGAACCCCCCGAGCTGCCGGACCGGGGTTGGCGACGCGTCGTGCGGCAGGCCACTTTTGGTCTGATCAAGCTGGGCCCCTCGGCCGCCCAGCGTCAGGACGCTCAGTACGAAGCGGCCATCCGCACCGTCCTGCATGGCAACTACAAGGTCGGCGTGCTGGGCAAGGGCGGCGTCGGGAAGACGTCGGTGGCCGCGAGCGTCGGATCGCTTTTCGCCGAACTGCGCCCGCAGGACCACGTCGTGGCGATCGACGCCGACACCGCGTTCGGGCGGTTGGGCTACCGGATCGACCCGCGGTCGAGCAGCTCGTTCTGGGCGTTGACCTCCGACAAGAATCTGGCGTCGTACGCCGATGTGGTCGGGCGCTTGGGCCGCAATCCCGCCGGCCTGCACGTGCTCGGCGGCGAGCCGGCGTCCGGCCCGCGCCGGGTCCTCGATCCCGCGATCTACCGGGAGGCCACGCGCCGGCTGGATCGCCATTTCGCGATCTCGGTCATCGACTGTGGCTCCACGATGGATTCTCCGGTGACCCAGGAGGTGTTGCGCGATCTGGACGCGCTGATCGTGGTCTCCTCGCCGTGGGCCGACGGCGCCTCGGCGGCGGCCCGGACCATGGAATGGCTTTCGGACCGGGGCCAGACCGGCCTGCTGCACCGCACCATCGTGGTGCTCAACGATTCGGACGGCCACGCCGACAAACGCACCCGGGAGTTGCTGGCCCGCGAGTTCGCCGGGCACGGGCAGCCGGTGATCGAGGTGCCCTACGATCCCCATCTGCGGCCCGGCGGCGTGATCGATGTGAACGGCGAAATGGCCCCGGCGACGCGGCGCAAATTCCTCCAGATCACGGCGACGATCGCGGGCCATTTCGCGGCCCGGCCGGAGCGCCCGGCGACCCAGCGGCCGCCCGCGCCATAGGGTCGGCGACGGCCTCGATCTTGGTCACGAGGTGACCGCGCACCGTCAGCACGATCGCGGCGAAGAGCCGGCGTTCGGCGAACGCCAGCACCGCCGGTCCCCCGGCGGGACCGCTGACCAGGGTCACTTCCGGCCCCAGATAGCGCATCAGGTTGGTGGCTACCGCGTGCGGCCCGTGGTTGATCTGGGGCGGCGGGGCCGGGTCAGCCAGGATGGTGCCCACGCCCCAGACCGCCGGATCCAGCACGGCGGTCAGTCCCGCGATGTCGCCGTTGGCGCACGCGGTGATGAACTTTTCGGTGACGAGCTGGTGCTCGGCCGGGGCGACCTCGTTCAATTTCGGTTGCGCCGCAGTGAATTTCGTTCGGGCGCGCCGGGCCAGCTGACGGCAGGTGCCCACCGGGCGTCCCACGGTCTCGGCGATCGTGTCGAACGGCATCCCGAAGACGTCGTGCAGCACGAAGGCGACCCGCTCACCGGGGCTGAGCCGGCGTAACACTTCCAGCAATGCGGTGCGCACCTCGTCGTCGAGGGTGACCCGCTCGGCGGGGTCCGAGCGCGGCGTCCCCGGCTGGTCGTCGACCTCGCCGGGCCGCTCGTGGCGGGCGCGCGCCGAGCGCACCTGATCGAGGCACAGGCGGCTCGCCACCACCGTGAGCCAGCCGCGGACGTCGTCGATCTCATTGGGTTCGGTTCGGGAGAGCCTTAGAAAGGCTTCTTGCGCAACGTCTTCGGCGTCGCCGACGTCACCGAGCATCTGATACGCGAGGTTGATCAGGTACGGGCGGTGCAGGCGCCAGGCCTCGGCGACCTGGTCGCCGGGTGATGGCGATGAGCTCATGAACCTTCGACGAGGTGGGGCCGCAAAAAGTTACGCGTTGGCGCGGTAACTTTCCCGGCCCCGGCGCCGTCGTATGCGCAGTCAGGAAAATTCACGGAAGGAACCACCCCCATGACAATCGTCGTAACTGGAGCGACCGGCAACGTCGGCCGCCCGCTCGTCGCCGAACTCGTCGCCGCGGGTGCGCGGGTGCGCGCCGTGACGCGTACGCCCGACGCCGCGGGGTTTCCCGCGGAAGTCGAGGTGGTCGGCTCGGCGGCGGAGGCGCTGCCGGGTGCGTCGGCCGTGTTCCTCAACTCGCGGGCCCTGGGCGGGCAGCTCGCCGAGACCGTCGCCCAATGCCGTCGCGCGGGGGTGACCAAGCTGGTCGCCTTATCGGCGATCAACGCCGACGACGACTTCTCACGGCAGCCGTCGCGCTTCCGCGGCGACCGCAACAAGGAGGTCGAGCAGCTCGCCGTGGATTCCGGCCTGGCCTGGGTGAGCCTGCGGCCCTCGGTCTTCGCCACCAACTTCGCCGGCATGTGGGGCGCGCAGCTGCGCGCCGGCGACGTGGTGGGCGGGCCTTACGCCGCGGCGTCGTCGGCGCCGATCGTCGAGAGCGACATCTCGGCGGTGGCGGCGCGGGCGCTGCTCACCGACGACCTTGTGGGGCAACGGATCCCGATGACGGGTCCGCAGGCGTTCACCAACGCGGAGCTGGCCGCGGTCATCGGCGAGGTCCTCGGCCGCCAGCTGCAATACTTCGAAGTGCCGGCGGAAATGGTGCGGCAACGGTTCATCGGTTTGGGCTTGGGCGCCGAGTTCGCCGATGCCTATATCGCCATGCAGGCCGAGACCCTCGACAAGCCCGCGCTGGTCACCCACGACGTGGAGAAGGTCCTGGGCCGCCCGGCGACCCCGTTCGCGCAGTGGGTGTCCGAGCACCGCGAGCTGTTCGCGAAGGAGAGCTGACATGTCCGAACCACGGCCGCCGCGCTACCTCAAGCCGATGAACAAGGTGATGATGGCCGTCCAGCGGCTCGGGATACCGACCGGCCCCGCGATGGTGCTGACGGTGCCCGGTCGCAAGTCGGGCCGGCCGCGCAGCACCCCGATGACGCCGTTCGAATTCCGGGGCGGCCTCTACGTCGTCGCCGGCTACCCGGGCGCCGACTGGGCGGCGAACGCCCGCGCCGCCGGCGTCGGCACGCTGAGCCGGGGCCGACGGGCGCGCAGCGTCAAGATCGTTGAGCTGGACGCCGAGGAGGCGCGGCCGGTGCTGCGCGCGTTCCCCGCCCAGGTCCCCGTCGGTGTGGCGTTCGCGAAGCGCTCGGGGATGGTGCGCGACGGGACGCCCGACGAATTCGAGGCGCTGGCCGGCCGGCTCGCCGTTTTCCGATTCGACCCGAAGTAGCCGCTTTCACCTGGCCAGACGTAACGTGGGGCCATGCGCACGGCCTTTCACGAGCAGCTGGATGCTCTCAACGAGCAGCTGGCCGACATGTGTGGACGGGCCGGGTGGTCGATGCAGAACGCCACACAAGCCCTCCTGCACGCCGACCTCGCGCTGGCCGAACAGGTCATCGACGAACAGGGCGGGCTGGCGGAAATGAGCGCCGCCGCCGAGGACGCGGCATTCGTCCTGCTGGCACTGCAGGCCCCGGTGGCCGGCGACCTGCGCGCCGTGGTGTCGGCGATTCGGGTGTGCGCCGATGTCGAACGCATGGGCGGCCTGGCCGTGCACGTCGCCAAAATCGTGCGCCGCCGCCACCCCGAACGCGTCCTACCCGAAGGGGCCAACGGGTACTTCGCCGAAATGGGCCGCGTCGCCGTCGAATTGAGCAACGCCGCCGAGGAGGTGCTGCGCACCGGCGACCCCGACAAGGCCCGCCTTCTCAATGACGAAGACGACACCATGGACGACCTGCACCGCCAGCTGTTCACCGAGCTCATGGATCGCGAATGGGACCACGGCGTGGCCGCCGCGGTCGACGTGACCCTGCTGGGCAGGTTCTACGAACGCTTCGCCGACCACGCCGTCGAAATCGCGCGGCGCGTCATCTTCCAGGCCACCGGCGCGTTCCCCGGCGGCTCGGGCCCGGCCGCCTGACGGGCACTCCGTCACCAGACGATGGCGGCCATGTCGCGGTTGTCCGAACACACGCTGCGAACGGCGGCCTCGATGTCGGCGGCGGTGATGATCTGCAGATCCTCGACCGTCACCGGTTGCCCCGAACGCTTTTGGGCGACCACCCGGGTGTCGCGGAACCCCTCGGCACGTTCGATGACGTTGCGCGCGAACCGCCCGTTCTGCATGGCGTCGATACCGTGCTGGCCACCGGGCGTGGTGTAGTTGCGGATGGTGGTGGCCGCATCCAGAAACGCCTCGCGGGCGCCGTCGTCGAGCAGGCTCGCCCGCGGTGTGGCATAGCGGTGCCCGATCTCGACGATCTCGGCCGGCGAATAGGATTCGAAACGCAGCTTGCGGTTGAATCGGCCGGCCAAACCCGGGTTCACCGTGAGGAATTCGTCCACCTGGTCCTCGTAGCCCGCCCCGATGAAGCAGAAGTCGAACCGGTGGGTTTCCAAGGCAACCAGGAGCTGGGTGACCGCCTCCATGCCGATCATGTCCGGCGTGCCATCCTGGTGGCGTTCGATCAGCGAATAGAACTCGTCCATGAAAATGATTCGGCCGAGCGACTTTTCGATCAGCTCGTTGGTCTTGGGCCCGGACTCGCCGATGTAGTGGCCACAGAAATCCGAGCGACGGACCTCGCGGATCTCCGGATGCCGCACGATCCCCATACCGGCATAGATCTTGCCCAGCGCCTCGGCGGTGGTCGTCTTGCCGGTGCCGGGCGGCCCCACCAACAGCATGTGGTTGGTCTGGCCCTCCACCGGCAGCCCATGCTCGAGGCGCATCACGCGCACCTCGAGCTGGTCTTCCAGCGCCGACACCGCCTGCTTGACCGCCGCCAGCCCGACCTGCTTGGCCAGCAGCCGCCGCCCCTCCTCCAGGAGCTCGGCGCGCCGGCCGGCCGCGTCGTCGTCCTCCAACTGCTCGCGGCTCTTTGCGGTCGAGACGTCCCACTTGTCGGTGCGGCTGGCGATGGTGGGCTCGTCGGTCACGACCAGCCGCAGGTTGCGGTCGGCCAGGGCGGCTTTGGCGGCGTCGGTAAGCACCCCGTTGATGGTGGCCTTCGACAACCAGATCTGGGCTCGGTCCTCCTCGTGCAGCTGGCGGTGCACCATCCCCCGCACGTACGCCAGGTCCGCGACGAGCAACGGAATATCCGCCGGGCCGATCGAGGCCGTCAGCACCTCGGCGCCGAACCGGCTCGACGACGTGTTCTGTCCGATTACGTCGACGCGGTCCAGCCAGTCCAGCGCCACCCGACCCTGGCCGAGATGCGCGGCGGCATGGGCGGCCAGCGCGCAGATCGACGCGGTCACCGCGGACATGATGATCGCCTGCGGCGGCAACTCCTCCGCGGCCGTCAGCAACAGGTCCGGCCAGCGCTGTGTGGCGTACATCAGAAACGCCCGGGCCAACTGATGCCACTGGTAATTGCTCCAGGAATCGAGCAGCTCGCGGCCGGCGAGCAGCCGATCGGCCTCGGCGTACTCGCCGGCGATCGTCAGCGCCGACGCCAACGCCAGCCCCACCTGCGACGCGTCGGTGACCGTGATGCCGATGTAGGGGCCCAGCTGCATCTCCGCGGCCAGGCTCCGGCCGATCCGGGTGGTCTCGCGGTGCAGCCACTCGCGGTGATGATTGAGACGCTTCAGGGAGGTCAGGTCGTGGTCGCCGCAGGCGATGCGGCCCAGCCAGGCGTCGGCCATCGACGGATCCGCCTCGGTGGCGGCGACGAACTCCGGCAAAGCCGCGGCGCGCCCCTGCCGGTCCATCGTTGCCATTGCGCGGTCGAAATGCCTACGCGCCGTGAGCAAATCCCCCATCGTCTGCACCATCCTCGACGCTAAGTGGCGAACGACATCGCGACAGACTCCAGGTTGACATAGCGGTTCTCCGCGCGGAACAGGTCCATGTCGGCCAGCCAAGTCTGGCCTGCCGCGGTCACTTTCACCGTCGCGCCGCTGACCTGCTGGATGGCCACCTCGAAGGCGTGCCCGTGTCCGTCGGGCAGCGGCGTCCCGGCCGGGGCGATGGTGATCACGGTCGCGGGTCGCGGCGCGGGCGAGATCGCGATGTCGCCGCCTTGGGGTTGGGTCGTGTGCTCGACCACGCTCACGCTCGTGCGCGGCGCGGGGCGCGAGGCGTTGACGACGCTGACCAACGGCATCCGCACGCTGGCCCAGCGTTTCAGGTCGCGGGTGTGCACGCTGACCCGCTCGCCGGCGCCGGCGGTGCGGATCACGATCCGTTTGGCGATCGCATCGTCGGCGGCCACGAACACCCGGGACAGCTCCCCGGCGTCGGTAACCGGGATCATCAGCCGGTCGCCGTTGCTGAGCTTGCCCACCAACACCCCCGACGGACCGATCTCGACGATCAGGCTGTCCGGCAACGGGCTTGGGTGCAGGCCGCGCAGATAAGGACGCGGACCGCACATGTTGGCCGCCGCCGCCGCAGCCTGCTCGCCGTTGAGTCGGCGCAGGACGACGCTCGGCGGGCTGGGCGCCTGGGTGGGTGTGCGGACGGTAACCGTCGCGGTGCACGTCCGGTCCGGATAGACGGTGACGTTCTGGATGACCTCATCGACGCGCAGCGTCCAGGCCTGGGCCAGTACGTGGGAGTTGATCGCCTGCGGCGGGTAGGCATACGTCGTCATCCACCCGCCCTCACCGCGGATGGCCTTCCACTTTTGCATCGAGCCCGACACCGCGTCCCAGCCGAGCCGGCGATCGAGCTCCACCAGATCGGTGGCGGTGGCCACCTTCGCGCGCAGCCCCCGGCAGCGCAGCAGCCCGGCGATCCGCTGCGCCGCCGAAATCCCGGTCGTGCCAAGGGTGGTGCGCCACCGAAGCGCACGGGTGTTCTCGATGACCGGCAGTCGCAGGATCAACCAGGTTTCGCGGCGGCCGGCGTAAGGCGGGGTGCCGATCTCGGCGTCGTACACCCGCGGGTAGTCGCCGACGCTGCCGCACCTCGACCCGAATGACACGACGCTGATCGAGTCTAGTTCCAGGCCCAGCGGGTGCTGCAGCATCGGCACCAGTTCGACGATGTCGACGACGTTCTCGGTTTCGGCGCTGACCGAGCCGGTCACCGTGGTGGCCCGGTGCGCCCTGCCGAGCAGCTGCACCGCCACTACCGCCACGCCGTCCTGGACGCGCACCCCGCCGCCGGATCGGTTGCTGGCCACGGTGATTGGTTCGCTCCAGCTGATCGGGCGCCGGCCCCGAAGCGCCAGCACGGCCCACGACCACGCCGGCTGGCCCCACCAGCGCACGAATACCACCGCGACGCCCACCGCCACCGCGAGGAGGAACACCAGCAGGATCCCGACGACCCGCCGATTGCTGGCCGGGTTAAACCCCGTCAGCCGCGACCTCATCGCGCCCTCCGCAACCGCACGGCGGTGGCCACCACCAGCACGCCGGCGAGCACGGCGCCCAGGAATCCGATGGCAATGTTGCGCGCCCGGTGATCCGGGGCGGGTGGGGGCGGCGGAGGCGTGATCACCCGGCTTTGCGCACCCGGGGGCATCTTGTCCCCGGGCGGGATGTTGAACGTCAGCGCGGCGACCGGGTCCACCAGGCCATAGCCCACCCTGTTATCCACGCCGGCCGGTGGATTGTGCGCCGACTGCACGATCCGGTTGATGACCTGATGTGCCGTCAGCTGAGGGTATTTCGCGCGCACCAGCGCCGCGACACCGCTGACGTATGCCGCCGAGAAGCTGGTACCCCAGAACGGCATGTTCTTCTCGCCCGGCCGCGACGGCGGGTAGGCGTTGACCGGACCGCCGCCCTGCGGCGAGAGGCCCATGATGTGGGTCGCAGGCCCCGCCACGCCGACCCAGGGACCCGACATGCTCTTGTCGATCGGCGCGCCGCTGACATCGACGCCGCCCACGGACAACACGTAGTCGGAAAACCACGAGGGCGAGGAGATCACCTTGACCTGGTGCCAGTCCCGGGGATCCGACGGGTCCAGCGGGTCGTACATCGGATTGTTGTCGCAGCCGCCTTCGCCGTCGTTGCCGGCCGCGGCGACGACCACGGCGTCCTTGACGGTCGCCGCGTACCACAGCGCCGCACCCAGCGCCCGCTGATCGGTGGAGGACGCGGCCGGCAGGCAGGACGTCACCGAAATGTTGATCACCTTCGCGCCCATATTCGCCGCGTGAACGACGGCCCGTGCCAACGTGTTCAGCGTGCCGGCTTTAACCTTCTCGTCCGAGTTCGGGTCAGCGGGAGGCGGGTTGACCGGCTCGAAGGCGCGCGAAGACTGCCGTATCGAAATGATGGTCGCATGGGGGGCCACGCCCACCACCCCGTCCGGAGCCCCCGGTGGGGGCGGCGGCACCGCGGGCTCGTCTTCGGTCTGCGGATCCGGTGGCCCGTTCGAGGGGGCCATCGCGCCGGCCT
>NZ_LT717701.1:0-443992 GCF_900157385.1 Mycobacterium terramassiliense | reverse complement strand
GGCCGGTGGCGGAGCCGCGGGCGGGGGGAATGCCGGAGTCGGCGGAATGGGTCGCGGCATCGGGATAAGTCCTTGCGGCGCGGCGCCGATGATCGCGCCCACGACCGTTCCGTGCGCGTCGCAATCCGACAGGCCGTCCTCACCCATGATGTAGTCACCGCCGGGGACCACCGGCAATCGCGGATTGGGAGAAATGCCGGTATCGATGACGGCCACGGACACGCCGTTGCCGGTGCTGTATTGCCACGCACGGCTGATGTTGAGCAGGTCGAAACCGGGCGCCATCTGCGAGACGTCCGGCGTTTTGACGGTGATCGGCACCGAACAGCTGTTGGCGCGGCGCATCGGTTGGTCCGGCCGCGGCGGCCCGTCCGGTGGCGCCATCGCCGGATCGACCTTAGGCGGTGAAATGGCGTGGGCCGCGGGGATGTTTCCAATGACGGCGGTCAGGATCAGGGCTGCGATGATCGCGGCGGTCCGGGTGCACACTACTTTCAGTGGCGAAGCCACGTGAACAGCCCTCCCAGCGCCGCGGCGGCCGGCAACAACACGATCATGGCCAGCACCTCGAGCCATTCGACGGTCAACCGGATCAACGGCCTGAACCGCGTCGCGGGCACCAAAAGCGCCGCGGCCAAACCCAATGCGGCGAAGGCGACCACCAGCGCAACCGGCCAGATCAGCCCGTTCTCGAGACTCCTCGGGCCGGCCAGCGCGTACTTCACGACACCGGCGCACACCGCCGCGCAGGCGCCGCAGACCAGGGCAACCGCCTGGTACTTCGCCGCGAATCCGCGGCCCTGCGTGATGAAGATGCCTACCACCAGGCCGGCCACCAGCAACGCCAGCCACGCCCAACGCCGACCCGGCGCGAGTACGCCCCACACCGCGACCGGCAGTATGGCCGAGACGCCGACGCACAGGCCCACCTGAACCGCATTGACCAAGCGGGCCGACGCGGCGATCGCCGCGCCGCGCGCGGTGATGTCGGTGAGTTCGTCGTCCTCGTCCTCGGTTTCGTTCGCGCTCACCGGCGAGACGGTGTCCACCGGCATGCCCTCGCGCCGCGCGAACAGGTCGCGTCCCGTGATGGATCCGAAGTGTGGTGGCCGCACGCGAGCCACCCACAGCGCGATCGTCGGCGCCATTCGCACCAGCACGAGCACACCGAACAGCACGCAGATCGACAGCACCTGCACCGACACCGGCCGAAACATCCGGGCGCCGGCCACCGCGGCCAGGATGCCGCAGACGGTCACCACGGCGGTCGCCGCCGCGGTCTGCCAGCGCTTCCGGGTGGCCACGCTGATCGCGATGGCGCCCAGGATCACCACCACGAGCCCGATCAGGGCGTGGGGTGCGCCCAGCCTCCCGGGCGGTGCGCAACACCCGGCGACCGCGATCAAAAGCACCGTGAGCCAGGCGAATCCGCTGAACATGTCGCGTCGCTGCGGCCATCCCGCGAACACCACGACGGCCGCGATCGCCAGGAGCACGCCGACCCCGCCCGCCACGGCGGACGGGATCAGGCTGTCGCTGAAGGCGCGTTCCCGCAACGTCAGGCCCACCACCACACCGATCGCCATGGCCGCGATCGCGATCGCCGTGTGCGCGGCGGTCAGCGCCGTCACCGGGGCGAACATCCGGTCCCCGCCGTCGCGCCCCAGCCACTTGCCCATGGCCGCCAACGCCGTCGACAGCGATTCGTATTGCGGCTCAAAGGATTCGCCCTCGACGCGAGGCACCAAGACAAGCGTGTCTCCGTCTTGGACGCCGAGCTCGTCCAGGCTCTTGTTGATGTCCAGGCGAACCCCGTTGACCTTGTGCAGCTCGTAGCTGCCCGGCGGCAGCGCCACACCGTCGAAACCCTTGCGCTTCAGGTCGTCGCTGAGCAGCTCGACCATGCCCTCGAAGAAGCCTTCCACCGGCGTTCCCGCGGGGAACACCTGAGAGCACAGGTGCTTGTCATAGGAAATGTTGACCGCGCACCGGGCCGGGAAGGCGACCTTGTGGGGCGATGTCACTGCTGGGCCCTCTCGGCACCGGCCTCCGGCACGTATTTGTCGGCCAGCCCGGCAGTGATCTCGAACAGTCGCAGCCGCGACTTCTTCTTCAGCTCGTGGACCGTGTCGATGATCCCGCCCTTGGCGAGGTGCGGATCGAAGGGCATCACTTCCACGGTCGCGCCGACCTTGGTGAACCGCTCGGTCAGGTAGGCCAGGGCGTCCTTGTCGACGGCGCTGTCGGTGTGGTTGATGATCACGGTGCTGTGCGACACCAGCTCGTGATAGCCCTGGGCGCTGAGGAAGTCGATGGCCCGCAGCACCGGCCGCGAACGGTCGGCGGTGATACCCGAGACGAACACCAGGGTGTCGGTGTTGTCCAGGACTGTTTTCATGACGGGGTGTTCCAGGTCCGGGGCGGTATCGACCACCATGACGTTGTGGGTCCGTCGCAGCCGCGCCAGCACGCCGGCGAACATCGCCGGCACCAGCGGCCTGGGTTGGTCGGATGTCCGGTTACCGGCCAGCACGTCGAGCCCGACCACGTTTTGCCCGAGGTGTTCGCGGATGTCCGCGTAGCCCTGGACGTCGGTGTCGTTGATGATGGCGGTGTAGTCGCCGGGCGGTGACTCGTCGATCCGGTCCGCCAGGGTGCCGAAGCCCGGAACCGCATCGATCGCGATCACGTTGGTCGGCCGGCATTCGCGGAAGACACCGCCGATGCACGCGGCCATCGTCGAGACCCCGACCCCGCCCTTGCCGGAGACCAACGTGATCACGAATTGTCGACGAATGTGCCGTCGGATGCGTTCTTTTAATTCGCGATAATGGCGTTCGCCGGGCGATTCCCCAAGGTTTATTTTGTGGAAAGAAAGGTTGTATATGAATTTCCGCCAACCGGAGCCCGGAGGAATTTTTCGGGGCGCGGCTAAATCGGTAATACGCATGGTGTCCGATACCGAATCCCGGTGGCGCACCGCTGGCGGATCCCCCCGCCCAAGCCTCTCTTCGTCAAACATATTGGGCTCATTCCAAGGTGTCGTCACGACCGTCGATGCTAACACGATTCGGGATACGCCGTTTCCGCGATCACTAAACCTCGAAGTGCATTAGAACCGGGTTCGGCTTTACCATTCCCATGGTGTAACGGTCACTTTTGCCGCGTCAGACGACGCGGCGGTAGGAGTACCACTCCTCGCCGGCGGGCAGGTTTTGGATGAGCCGCCGCACGGCCGCGGCGATGTCGCTGCGCGACCCCGGTGAGAGGACCTGGTAGCGCCGCCCGCCCGACGTCACCCCTTCCACGCACACCCGACCGGCCGCGGTGTCGACGATGGCGACCGCAGACTCCCCGATCGCGAGGCGGGCCGTTCTGTCCGGACCGACACCGGCTTGCACCGCCACGATGGCCGCGGACGCCGACCGCCCCGGGTCGGCGGCCATGGTGACGATGTGCAGCTGGTCGACGTCCAGGCGCTGCTTGAGCAGAAACGATTTCAGGCTGCCGGCGTCGTGCACCGACTCCAGCAGCTCCTTGGTGTCCACGGTGACCGGCCGCAGCGGCGCGGCTTCGGCGACCCCGCACAGCCGCTCGACTTGACCCACCACCAGCTCCGTGGCAGTGGCCGACTCGCTGGCGGTACCGGCCGGATACAGACGCACAAGGTTACCGTGGCGTTCCAAGACCACCCACCAGGTGGCGAACCGGCAGATGGCCGCCCGGGTCGGATCCCGGCCCGGCACACTGATATTCAGCAGCAAGCCGAGGTCGCGCCGCAAAAGCACGGTCAACCATTCCCGGATCATCGGATCGGCGTTGCCGGCCTCGTCGAGGGCACCGCAGGCCTTGAGTTCCGCGACCACCGGATGGCGCAGCGCCAGCTCAGGGGTTTCCAGCCGTGGCAGCAACGGCCGCAGCCCCAGCTCGGGGCACAGCTGCTCCACCCCGGTCACCGCCTGCAACACCCACAGGCCATCGATCGTCGTTGTCAGCACGCCACTTTCACCTCAGGCGGTTCGCCGGACTTACCGAAGGTGCGGCACATGCATGGCGTCGACCCCACCTTGGTCCTCGCCCCGTAGACACGACAGTGCCGCTGGGGCAGGCGAATTCAGAAAAGGTGGCTGATGTTGGTATCGGTCTGGATCGCTGCCTCGAGCACGTGGCCGGTCGTCTGGCCGTGCTGGCGCACCGTGTCGATGAGGCCCTGCAGGCCCGACAGCATTTGGTATTGCGCGTCGAAGAACCCCGTCGCGCCGTGCCCCGCGAAGAACTCCTGAAGGGAGTTGGTCTTGTTCGCCACGTCGGCGTGGATGGCGTCGAGCTGACCGGCCCGGGATCCGACATCGGCCGCGAAATCGGCCACGGGGCCCGGGTTGTAAGCGATGGGACCTGTCATGGTTTTTCCTTTCTGAAGCGAAATGAGGTCGCGATTAAGTGAGGTTTTGCGCGGTGCCGCCGAACAGCGCGCGGAACGCGTGCTGGGAGTCCGCCTCGTGCCCTTCCATCAGCGCCGCGGCCTGCTTGAGGCCCTCGGCCAGCCGGGTGCCGCCCGTCAAGACCTTGTTGAGGTCATTCGAAACTTCGGACGCCGTCATATGCGAGGCGACGACCGCGTCGCCCGACCAGGTCGACGGGTTCATGACGTTTTCTTGGTTGGCCAGGTAGCCCTGGGCGATCGCAATCGCATGTTCCATGTGCGCTTGAATCGCATCACTCGTGCTTCGCAGCACGTTTGCGTCGACAACAATTGACACGGTTGATATCTCCTTATCCGGTTGGGCGTTTCTCTGTTTTGTTTTGTCCCCGTTGGTTTCTCGGGGGGATGCGTCGAAGTGTATGGCGGCGGTTGCGACGTGTCAGTTCACCCGCTGAGCTGGCCTTTTCAGACTCTTTCGTCGACCACGTGCACCGTGGCTGGTTGTTCGGATTTCCTGTGGGACCCGCCGTGGCCGCCGGCCGCATGACCCACCGGCATGCCGCCGACGCCGGTGCCGCCCGCCGTCGTTGTCGTGGTCGGCGACCGCACCGCGTCGACGCCCAGCGCGCCGCTGGGGCGTAGCCCAACCGGGCGGCCACCGCTGCCGGGTTCGAACGCGCTGACCGGGCGAGTGAAGGTGGTCGCGGGCATCCCGGCCCCGCCGAGCGAGGCTCCGCCGCCGCCGACGCCGGCCGCCGCGCTCGGCGCCGCGGAGACCGCACTGACCGCTGAGGCCGGTGCGCCGGCGCCCAGTGCGCCGGGGTTGGCGAACATGCCCATCATCGACTGCAGCGGCTGCATCGCGCTCATCGGCGCCTGCATCAGCTGCGAGGGAGCCTGCAGGGCCTGCGGGATCGCGCCCATCAGCGACTGCACCGGCTGCATGAACGTACCCAGCTGGCCGCCGATGTCCTGGCCGCCCGACGCCGCCTGACCCGCGCCCTGGGTACCCGACTGGACTCCCTGGAAGGCGGCGCGCATGCCGTCGCCGGCCGCGGCGTCACCGGCCGCCTGACCGATCGTTGCGGCGGCCTCCGCCGGGGCGGCCGGCGAGGCGCCCATGGTCGCCAATGGGGGCGGGATCGCCAGGCTCTCGGCCAGCCCGGCGAGGATGGCGCCGTAACTCGCGCCGACGGCGGAGTTGTTGGGCCACATCACGCCGAAGTACTCGGTGTCGAGCGAGATGATCCGCGGCGTCAACGTCCACAACACACTGGGATTGGCGATGTTGTCGGCCGCCTCCTCGTCACGGTTGGCGTTGCACTCGGGCGCCGGGCGCATGGCGGAGTTCGCCATCTGGTAGGCCGAAACCGCGGCCGCGACCACCGCGGGCTTGACGTCGACCCAGCCGGCCAACCCGTGCAGCGACGCGTTGAGCGCGGTGGCGCCCGCGGCGGAACCCGCCGACCCCAGCCCCGACCAGCTTGCGGAGGTCACGACGGTGTTGGTAATCGACGCGCTGGCCGAAGCGTGGTGACTCGCACCCAAGGCGGTCCAGGCCGCTTGGTTGGCCAACATCGTGGCCACCCCGGTTCCGGTCTTGAGCAGAAGGTCGTTTGCTTCGGGTGGACGCGCCGCCCACCCCGGGTCGGGCATAAGCGGCGCTTACAGCCCGAGCGTCAAGGCGCGTGCGGCCTCGGTGGCGGTGTAGACGCACGCCGCGATGTTCTGCGTTCCGGCGAACAATCCGCGCTGCACGGCGTGCTCCTGGACCACCCCCAGGTAGGCACCGCCGCACGCATTCAGTGCCGTGGCGAACAGCGCCGAGTCGGGGTCGTTGCCCATCGGCAGGGCGCCAAGCAGTGCCGGTGCGGCCGCCGCGGCCGCGCCCGCGACTTCTGCGCTGATCGCCGATTCAGCCCCCGCTGAGCTCAAAACGGCTTCGGGCGGTACGACAAACATAATTCCCTCCGAACGTCTCGCAGCCGATCTCTGCGAATGTCGGCCAGTCTAGTGCCTAATCGCAGATCGCGTATTCACAATTCTTATCTGCCGATCTGGCCGCCATCAATTCGCGGTGGATGGGGGGTTCGACGGCAATTGTACTTG
This sequence comes from Mycobacterium terramassiliense, assembly GCF_900157385.1. GTDB lineage: Bacteria > Actinomycetota > Actinomycetes > Mycobacteriales > Mycobacteriaceae > Mycobacterium > Mycobacterium terramassiliense. The sequence continues at coordinate 437,460 of NZ_LT717701.1, read as the reverse complement.
CGTCGAATTAATGCCACTTCTACCTCAACTATCGCTGATGCCACTTCTGCAACGGCTGTCACGTTCGATTGCGCGGGGCGCCGACAACTGCTGGGAGGCTGCCACTTTCGCGTGGCCTAAGTTGAAATTGGCATTTTCAGAAATGGGAGTTCTATTCACCGGCGACCGCGGACGGGAGGCCGACCAAAATCCCCTCGACATCGGATTCGTCGCTTACCAACAATCCACGTCCTGGCGGCAACGCTTGGGCCCGAAGAAGCCGATTGATCTTATTTTGCGGATCGTTGTCCATATAAAGCTGCGCCACCTTCGCCGACGTCTGATAGCGCCACCATGGGTCCATTTGCAGTGTTGCCCAGTTGGTGCTGTTCCGCGTTGTGAACACGTGCAGACCGACCTGCCGCGCGCGTTCCATCAGCATCCACAGCGCCGCACCCACCGGCGCCGTCGCCGGGTAGCTCTGCGCCTGCGCCGGACGCAGGTCCTGGACGTCGTCGATGAGCACGAAATGCCGGGTCCCTTCCCACGGCTTGAGCGCACGCAGCTCCTCCTGGCTCAAACCCTTGGGTGGCAGCCGCGGCAGCAGGATCTCCTGGGCGAGTTCGGTGATGACGCGGTCGATTTCGTCTTGGTCGTAGGCGTAGGCACGCACGTAACCGGGGGCGTGCAAGTCACGCAACCCGTGGGGGGCGGCCTTGGGGTCGATCAGCGTGAGTTGGGCCTCCTCGGGGCTGAACCGGCTCATCACCGCTTCACCGATGGCGACCAGTGACGTGCTCTTGCCGCAGCCTTGCCGGCCCAGGATCATCAGCCCCGGGCTCTCCGCCAGCCTCAGGGGAACCGGACCGAGCTGGTGGCGCTCGCCGATCGCGAACGCGATCGACAGATCGTCCGCTGCGGCGTGGGCCGCCAAGATGGCGCTGAGCTCAACGCGTTCCGGTAGCCGCTGCAGGACGGCGTGTTTGGTGACCCCGGCGACTTCGGCGACGCGGGCACCGACGCCCGGCGTGTCCACCAGCGTGCGCGTCGCCGGATCGACCATCGCGGGAAGGCCGACCAACAATTCGTGCAGCGAATCCGTCAGACCGAAACCGGGGCGGTCCAACGTTCGACGGGCCGCCTCGCGTGACTCGATCGCCGAGTGCCCCATCTGGCTCTCCCCGGGCTCGGCCAGCCGCAACTGTATTCGCGCGGTCGCGTTCTGCAACAGCTTCTGTCGCTGCCCGTGTATCCAGCCCCCGGCGCTGCACATCACGTGCACCCCGTATTCGGGACCGCGGCTGCTGAGCGAGATGATGCGGTCGCCCAGCACCATGTCTTTGGTGTACAGGTCGTCGTAGTCGTCGACCACCACGAAGACGTCGCCGAATGGGTCGTTGGGATCGGTGCCGCCCAGGCCGTCGCTGCCGGGGCCGAACCGCCGCTCGCGGAACCCGTCGAGATCGATGTTGGCGCGACGGAAAGCGTTCTCACGAGCGTCGATCAACGCGTCCATGCTGCTCAAGATCCGCTCGATGCCTTCGGTGTCCTTGGGCGACACGATGTCGGCGATGTGCGGCAGCGACCCAATCTGAGCCATGGTCGCTCCGCCGACGCAGAAGAACGTCACGCGGGACGGGGTGTACATCATCGACGCCGCGCACATCAGCGTCATCAGCGTCGTCGTCTTGCCGCGCTGCTTGGCCCCCACCACGATGATGTTGCTGCGTAGCGCGTCGATGGAATGCACGACCTGTTTAGATTCCTCGGGGATGTCCATGATGCCCACCGGGAACACCAGCCCCGGGTTGCGCCCGTAGTCGACATGCCACGGCTTGCCCCGCCAACCGGCCACCACCGCATCGACGGGCTCGGGGTTCTCCAGCGGCTCCAGCCACGGCCGGCGCGGCGCCCGGTGCGGGACCGTGTGCAGCGACTCACGCAGCACGTCGACGATCTTCTTCTTCTTGAAACCGTCCTCGTGCAGAAGGAATTCGTCAGGCTCCTCGTCGGCCGCCGAAGCGGCCTCCAAGGCCGCGGCGTCCGCGGCGTCCAACGGCTGGTATTGCCAGTTGTAGAGCCGGGGCTGGGTCAGCGTCATGTCGACGGTCCTGACCACTTCCGCCTTCTTGGGCACGATGAACGGCGCCGACAGGTAGAAGCAGCGGAACGGCTCCAGGTCGCGCGGACCCACCTTCAGCAGCGCGAAACCGTTTTCTTTCGATGGCAGGTGGTAGGCGGCGTCGGTGCCGATCACCTCTCGGCTGTCATCGCCGGATTCGGCGCGAAGCGCGATCCGAAATGCGATGTTGGACTTGACCTTTTGCAGAGAGGATAGGTCCAGCCGTTGGCCGCCCAACATAAAAAAGACGTTGGCGCCGCGGCCCTCCTGTCCGATGTGGATGATGAGGTTGATCCACTTGTCGTGGTTGGCGAACAGCTCGAGGTACTCGTCGACGATGACCAGCAGCACCGGGACCGGCGGGAGGTCCCGGCCGGCTAGGCGGATCTCCTCGTAGTCATTGGCGTCGCGGGCGCCCACCGACGTGAAAAGCTCGTAGCGCTGCTTGATTTCGCCGTCGATGACCCTGCGCATCCGTTCGGCCAGGTGCCGTTCGTCCTTGCCGAGGTTCGACAACGCGGCCACCACATGCGGGATGCCCAGAATGTCCTGGGCCGCCGATTCGAATTTCATGTCGACGAAGATGACGTTGAATGTCTCCGGTGAATGCGTCAACGCGATGCCATATACCAGCGACAGGAAGAACTCCGACTTGCCCGAGCCACTGGTTCCGATCACCACCGAGTGAAAACCGAAGCCGCCGAAGTCCTTCGCGCGGATGATCACGTTCTGCAACTCGCCGTTGGGCTTGGCGCCCACGGGGATCTCGCACCAACGCTCGTCGCCGCGGCCGCGTCGTTCGGACCACAGCCGATCGACATCCAGGTCACGCGGATCGCTGATTCCCAGCGCGCGCAACAGCTCCGCCGCTCCACTGGCGGAATCGGCGATTTCGCTGCTGCTTGTCGGAGACCACCGCGCCATCGCGCGCGCATACCGGTAGGCGCGTGGGATCGAGAGCTGATCGGCGTGGGCAAAGAACTTGCCGCCCGCGCGCAACAGCGGTGCGGGACGGCCGTCGTCGTCCTCGACGGCGTCGCCGTTCAGCGCCGCCTTCGCGGAACCATCGGCTGAGCCGTCGGCCCCCGTGTGCCGCTCACTCATCTCGTACAGCTGGTCTCGATCGAACCCGACGCCGATGCCGGCGCGGGAAGCGATGCGCAGCACCGTGATTCCGGCCTTGCCGACCTGGCCGACCACGCTCTCCCACGCCTCGGGGCTGCCGGTGTTGTCGTCCACGATCACCCAGTGCGGCCCCAGATCGGGCCCGCTGCTCGGCTGGCCGGTCTCCAGGGCCGAGCCGATCGTCGTCGGGCTGGCCGCCGCCAGCGGTGTCCACTGGCCGCGCCGGCCCTTCATGTGCAGTTCTGCCCCCAGCGCGCCCTCCAGCTCCTCGGGCGTGGCGAAGATCAGCCTCCGCCACCCGCACGCGTCGAAAAGCTCGTCGTGCAGGTTGTGCGGCAGCCACACCATCCACGACCACAACTCGGGATTGCGCGTCACCACCATCAGCTTGACATCGCGCGGGTTGTGGAACACCGCCAGCGAGCACAGCACCGAGCGCATCAGCGACCGCACCCGGTTGAGGTCCTCACCGACGAAGCTGAACCCCGGGGCCGAACGCAGGTTCACCACCTTGGCGATATCGCGAATCTTGCGCTGTTCCAGGATGAAATCGCGCAAAGCCTGGCCGGTGACGGGCTCCAGCTCCTCGTCCGAGGCGATGTCGGGCCAGGTCACCGACAAGACCGAATCCGGAGCGTGCTGAACACCCGTGCCCAGCCGCACCTCCAGGAAGTCCACATCGGCGCGGCCGCGCTCCCACATCCGCGGACCACCGATGATGGCGCCGAGCCCGCGCGGATCGGAATGCACCGCCTGCTGCCAGTTACGCTGTGCGCACACCGCGTTCTGGATCTCGTCGCGGTTGCTATCGAGGTCGCGCAAGTAACGGCGCCGGCCCTTTTCCAGCTCCCCCCAGGTGATTTTGCGCGCCCGCCCCAGCCGGCCGGAGAACGCCAGCATGCTGAACGCACCGATCCCCATCAGGGGGAAGAACCCCGTCGACAGGCTGCGCACCCCCGACACGTACAGCATGACGATCGTGCCGATCAGCGCGACGATCAACGCCGGCACGCCGATCATCACCCAGATGTTGCGCGGCTCGCGTTCGGGTAGAGCAATTGGCGCATTCGGCGCTACCCGAACGGGTTTCGGCGGCTGGATCTTGACGCGGTTGATCGGAAACGCCCTCTTCGACACCTTTAGCCTCCCGCCCTTGCCGATGTCGTCAGCACGGTCGCCTGTCCGAGCGCGGGCACCGTGTCGCGCGCCACCAGCGCAGCTTGTTGCGACAACGCCGGTCCCGCAGCAAAAGTCCGCAACAGCGGCCAGGGCGCCTGCACCGCCATCGCCGGATCCAGGCCCAGCGCACGTAGCGTCGAATCGTCGGACGCGATGCCGAACCGCACGCCATTGTCGGCCACCCAGAACAGCGATTCGCGCGAGTCGCTGGTGACCACCCCGCTCGTCGACGTCACGAAGTTCGCTGCACCCGGCAAGACCAGCACCTGATTGGCCACGACCGACGCGGGGTCGCGGTCGTCGCGGACCAGCCGCACGATCCGGTTGTCCATCGACGAGGGAACCGGTAGCCCGCGCCCGTTGTAGATGGCGACGCGAGCCTGCGGATCGGTCGACGCTTTCTCCCACCCCACGCAGGTCGTTGGATTAGCCTCGGAGTCAATGAAATTCAGCCGGCCGGTCGGGTAGTAGTCCACCGCCAGCGAGTTCACCTCGGGAATGTTGACCAACACGTCCGGAGTCACCGTCCGCGGCGTCGCCGAACCGTAGGAGTTCGCGCTGCGTAGCAGATCGGCGACGAAGCCCCCGACCTTCTGCACACCGTCGGCCAGCAGCACGTAGAACTGGCTGCCCCCGCCGGCCGTCTGGTTCTGCAGCACCGCACCCACCTGAGACCCAGGCAGCAACTTCGACGGCGTTCCGGCCTCGGGCACCGGGGGCACGCGGAGCGGCTCAGTCGCGGGCAGCCCGTCGAACAGCGCGCGCGAAATTTCCACTGGCACAGTGACTCCCGGGTCGAGTCCTAGGCTGAGCGTCACCGCCCGGTCGGTGGGATCGACCTGTGAGCGCTTGCCACCCCAGATCACGTAGGTCGCGCCCTCGAACGACACGAGGAGTCCGGCGTCCTTGGCCATTGGCATCGCCCGGCCACCCATGAGTTGGCCCGCAATCGAGGTCACCACCGGCTTGTCGGCCGTGCGCGGCCTGCCCGCCGTGTCGCACACGGCCCATGCCGACGCGGCACCACGGTTGACCGGCATCGCCGCGGGCGCGCCCGGAATGCCGACCAGCGGCCCGGTCGGATATTTGGCGATCTCGGGCGGCTTGACCCACGTTGGCTGGCCGGCGGTGCCCGTTGCCAGCCGCGCGGAAGTCAGATTCAGCGCCGGATACAGGCGGCCGTCGATGCGCGCATAGATCGCGCCGGACTCGCGATCTCCGATAATTGGGGAATCCCCCACCACCCCACTGGGTTTCAGCACGTTCAGCAGCACCATCCAGCCCGAGGCGATGGCTACTAATACCACCGACAGGGCCAACGCCGCGGTCTGCTTGCGGTCATCGTGCTTCATGCGCACCGAGAAGCGGGTCGTCGCGGCCCGGAGCCGCCGGTTGTAAAATAGGTGGCCCGAATTCTGGTCACGGTTGGACAGACTCAACGGCATTGGTCAATAACCCCTCGGCCCGCGGCGAGGATCGGCCTGTGCGATCCGGTCCGCCAGATCAGACGCGTCGGCCGCGACGCGGTAGCGGCCCCGCGCATAGTTGATGAACGCGCATGCCTGCGCTACCAAGTCATGGATGCTGCCCGACGTGCCCGGCTCGTGATAGGCGGCAAACGTCGGAGCGATGAACTGCCAGGCTCCTCTGCTCGGTGTGCCCCTGGCGGCGTTGGAATCCGACTTGTTTTCGGCGTACGCGTCGTAGTTGGACTCACGTCGCGCCACCAGGTCCATGCCGCGCTCCCACCGGGCCCGCGCGGCGTGGTCATGGATACCCTTGATATCGAGGGCTTTACGGATTGCGGCGCGGACGGCGAATGCGCGAGAGCGCGGGTATCGCAACCGTCGCAGCTGCAGCGCCATCAGCCGCGCGCGGGCATGCGACCGTGCGATGTGGCCGTGCTGGGCGCGCAGCCGCGCAGCCATTCGAGCCATCGTCTCGCGTCGACCTATCGGCGTATCGGCCGCCGGCATGGCATCGGTCATCGCGGCGTCCAGATTCATCCTCGTCGCGGCGCTCGCGGCCGCGCGATCGGCACACGCCCTCGCCCGGACGGCCTCCAGCCGCCCGTCGGCGTCGGCCAGCCGGCGCAGCGCCTGCTCCGAGGCCCCCGCCCGCATCGCCGCCCGCGTCGGCCACCCGCTTGCGTGGACCGTCCGTCGTATCCCGTCGGCGTGCGCGTGCAGCCGCCTCGGGACCTCGCCGACACCACGGCCGGCGTTGGCGCCGACGAAAAGGCTGTGGCCTCGCGCCAGGGCCGCCACCGCCTGCGTCATCGCGAGATCACTCAACGACTCCCCCACCGTAATTCCGATCGAAATCGGCCTGCGCTTCTTCACGCAATGCCTCGAACACCATATTGAGCCGATCCATCAACTCTCGACAGGTGTAGGACGTCATCACGTGCGGGGCCAAGGACAACCCGGTGAGCCGGCCGTCAGAATTGCACACCGCATAGACATCGCCCACGTCGGCGGTGAAAGTCACCGACTCTTGGGCGGCCAGAACCGCCTCCCACTTCTCAAAATTCGCCTTAAGGTCGGCCAGCACCTGATCGACTAATGCCTTATCCCCCGCCGCATCCGTATCGGACATCTCAGCCGCAACTCCCATAACTTCTGGCCCACGCCCCGGTTACCGGTCGGCTGGTCCGGCGGCCCGCTGTGCCGCAAGGGTTTTCGGCAGCATCTGTGTAGCCCGCACCGACCTCGGGGAATCTAAACCGGCGGCGTTTCGATAATGGCCACACGCAATGACATTACTGCGTCCGGCACCGCCCGACCACTCAGTTCCGAAAGCACTATTAGTGGCCATCACTGGTGGCCGATTGACCGAGTTAGTTCCCGAATACAATTTGACGACCAACGGGCTGAAATCGATATTTTCAGTGACCTCGGGGCGGGCGTCGGCTAATCCTGTTGCGCCTCTTCGTCCGTCGGCACGATCACGATCCGCCGGTTGGGCCGGGTGACGACAGGTGGTTTGCCCTCCGACTTGGCGACCGGAACGCTTGGCGGTGCGGTCAGGCGGCCCTTGACTGGCTGGCCGTTGGGGATGCCCGGGACGGTCAACCGCTTTTCGGCGGGCTTGTCCTTGCTGCCGCCCTCACCGCGGGCGCCCATCGCACCGGGCATCATCGGCATGCCCGTCATGCCCATCGGTCCCGACTGCGTCGGCGTCCCACCGGTCTGCGTCACCGTCACCGGCTTGGCCGACGCCCCCGCGGGCGTGGTGGGAGGCGACGACGACGGCACGGGCGGCGGGCCCATAAAGCCGGTCGGCGTGGTGCCACCACCGCCGCCGATGCCGCCGCCGGAGCCGCCGCCGCCCTGGGTGGCGTTGTCCAGTACGGCCTGGTCACCCGACATGCCGGTCAGGGCGGCCTCCGCGGCTCCGCCGCCCTTCGCCGCTCCCATCAACGGCTGGATGGCGCTCTCCGCGGCCTGCATTGCCTGCTGCGGAACCTGGGTGAGCGGCTGCATGATGCCGCCGAGCGCACCGGTGATGGCGCCCGCGATGCCCGACGCCATTTGCGGAATCATTTGTGCCAGCTGCTGGAATTGCTGACTCGATTCGGCCTCGTTGGCCGGAAACTTTTGAGCAGCATCGAGCGCGTGTGCCCGACGGTCGGCCTCGCCTGCAAGGCTGGCAGCCTGATCGCCGGACACGCCGAGGTTGCCCAGCTGCGCTAATCCCGCCGCCGCCGAGTCAACCTCGGTTCCGCCGCCGCCGGGCATCGGGTTCGGCCCTACCGTCGGAGGAAGGCGAGGTGCCGTGGGCAGGGTCGGGCCATCGATGAATATCGGGCGTCCCCCCGTAGTCATGAGTGCACCTCAACCCTCGCGTGCGGCATGGCCTCGTGTTCGAATGGTAGAGCGTGAGCTGCGCGATTTGTAGTCACCGCGTTTTTGCCGAAACGGCTTCGTACCACGCCACGTGGTAATGCGCGAGCGATTCATGGCCTGCGATGAGGGCGTCGATAGCTGCCAGCAGCATCCAGTCAGCCGCCACTGACAAGTCAAGTGGATCCTCCTGCGCTTTCTGGTAGGCAACCTGCTGCTCATGGTGCAGCACGTCGATTTCGTTGTCGGTAACTCCGGTTCCACGGGTCGCGGCCTGCGCCAGGGTCTGGGCGATCCGCGGCAAGCCGTCGCGTCGCCGCACAGCCTCCACGAGCGCGGGGCCCAGCTCGTCAACTTCTGGTCCTGCGCGTGCTACGCGGTCGCCGGTAAGAGCTGGGTCGTCGGGTCCCGGCTTGGCGATGAAGCCGTTTTGTTTATGCACCGCCGCTGCCGTGACGACACCCAGCAGATCGACCACGCTCGCGTCTGCTCTCCGAAGAGCCGGCTCGAGTAGCCGATTCACCCCGATGGGGATTTTCACGTTCGGCGGTATCCAGCCGCAGCCGATATTGCTGACCAATAACGTGGTGCCGTCGTCACGCAGGCCGGCGGCCCATGACAGGCCCGGGGCCTGCCGGGCTACCGCATCGACGAGGCGCTGGAGTCGCTGCTGTTCAGCAGCACGACTTGAGACATCGCCCGCCACGGCACCGGTAGTCGCCGCCAACGCCGATGCGCCGGCGGGGGACGCGGCGCTTGCGCCAGCCTGGCTGGCTGCTGCGCCCCGCTGGACCGTCGACATCATCGGGCTGCCCGCGGAGGGCGACGTTGACGGCGACGGTGCGACCGGTGCACCGGACACTGGCGCGGTCGGCGCGGACACCGACGGTGGGGCGACTACCGGGGGACGCAGATCGGATCCGTACGCGGGCAACGGGCCCGCGGGGCTGGCTGGGGCGCCGGTTGGCGGTGCCATCGGGGATGAGACCGGCATGGCTGCTGCGACCGGCATCGCCCCACCCGTCGACGCAACCGGCGCACCGGAGCCGGCGGAGGCCTCCGCGCCCGACGCGTGTTCGACGGCAGCGGATTCGACACCAGTAGCGCCCATAGCTGGTGCAGACACCGATGGAGCCACCGGCGCTTGCGGCGGCGGCGCCGCTGCCGACCCCGCCGCGTTCGCCAGTCCCTGGGACAAGTCATGAGCGCCGGCAGCCGCTGGCTGACTGGTCATCATTCCTTGGGCGAACGAGTTCCCCAGTTGGTTCGGTGAAAGCCCACCCAAGCCGGCGGCTGGTGATAGTCCGGCGGGTGATGGCGCACCTATTCCAGGACTAGCGGGGATATGTCCACCGACGCCGGTAGGCGCTGCTGTAGGAGTACTGCTGCCGCCGAGCCCAGATCCCTCACCTTGGCCGCCGAGGTTCGATCCGCCTACATGCCCGCCGGTTCCAGTGCTACCAACCCCGGCGACGGACCCTTTGCCGCGGCCACCCAATGCGTTTCCTGTCCCCCCGCTACCCGTCGACCCTGTGCTAGCGCCGGCCCCATTTCCCTGGCTTCCAAGCGCAGAACCACCATCAGTTGCCCCCTTCGGATTCGGTGCATTTGTTGCGGGACCGACGCCTTGGCTCTTGAGGAATTCCTGTGGGGACATCGACAGCCCCTCGGATGCAAGTATCTTCTGCATGGCGTCCGTGATGGCCGCAACAGCGGCGGCTGACTTGTACGCGGCGAACCCGTTGGCCTCGGCGATTAGCTTTTCGATTTCGGCTGCCTTTGTCGGCGCAGGTTCCTTTGAGTTTTCAACATTGGCGATCCGCTGATTGTAATCGTCAGCAATCCCTCGAAGGCCCTCGCGCAAACTATCAATTGCGTCTGCACCCTTTTCAAAGGCGTCGGCTTTGGCTTTGTACTTCTCGGCCAAATCGAAATGGTACTTTTCGCCCTGCTGGAAGCGCGAGACAAGATCATCCACGGTATGTCCCTGATTACGGGCCGCTAGGTTGGTCCACTCGCTATGCAGATCCTGCCCGTAATGCTCCTGCTGCTGCTGTTGGGCTCTCCAATGTGCAGCACCAGTTCTCAGCGCCGTTGGCGGTTCCGGCCACCAAGCGCCGATGAGGGGCGGCGTGTACTTCCCTGTGGGCAAGTCTGACCCCATACCCCCTCCTTACACATGCGATTTTATTCAAGGCCGCGCCTGTTTCTCTGATTCACTTTCACTAATGCCGTTGAGATAGCGCAGGACGCGCCAAACGAGTTTGCCCCTGCCTTCTCTCCATGGCCTCGAGACGCCGCTTGCCTGCACTACGCACACGCTTGGCGGAGCGCGTCGGTCGCATTTTCCACAGTGGTACTGTCGCTCCTTTCTTCTGCGAATGCCGTCACAACGTAATCCAAGTAGGCGTCGACCAGCCCCCCAGTTAGTTTGGCGATTTCTTTTGGGGTCGCGGGCACCACTGACCTCGACAACGCAAGCGCTCCGCCAACTAGCGCAGCGCGAGCGTTCGCGGAAGCCGCCACCGGTTCAGCTCCATTTGGGGCCGAAGTCGCTACTTTGACCGCTTTACTAACTTTGTCGAAGGTCGAACACACATGGCTCTTGGCCGCCGCTTCATCAGCGGGCGTAAAGCTCGGCGAGGCGACTGCCGTGGTCGACGCCGGCGCTTGCACGGCCGTTGATGAAGGCCGCCGATTAAGGTCTATGACCGCTATCGCGAGTGCGGCGGCGGCGATCAGTGCACCGGTTGTCGCTACGACCATGGCGGCGCGGCCCCCAGACGGCCTTCGACTTTCCACGGGTTGTGTCCACGGCGCCGCAGGAGGCGGCTGGGGATTCATCACCTGATCAAGGCTAATCGCCACCCCGACGATGTCACTTCAGATCAGGCTGAGACCTAGCCCGTGGGCGCGCCATGACGGTGCCCAGTCGTCGCGGGTCGCGCGACTTCCGGGTCGGCCCATCCGCCCACCCCGGACTCGCCGCGGTGATGCGCGGTCATGCCGTCGTGCTGCAGCGCATCACCGTGTCCGGAAACGATGTCGGCAATGCTGAACAGCGACTCCGACCCGTCGTCGAAGTAGTGCGAATGGTCATAGAACGGATTCGCGGAGTTGCCCGGCACCTCGGCCTTGAACCTCGTCGAGCCGTAGCCGTCCATGGCGGGATCGTCACCCAGCCCGCCGAAGTCCAGGCCGATCAGCCCGGGCCCCGTCACGCGGCCCGGCGACCAGGTGACCGCGTCGCCCGAAGCCGCACCGACATACAGGTGGCCACCGGGCGCCAGATGAAAGTCGGTCGCCGAATGTGCGAGATCGGTGCCCGGGGAGCCGACAAGTACCGCGTCGTCGGCATGCATCCCATAGGTGGCCGCATCGGCAACGACGGTGGATCCATACGAGTGGCCGACCACGGTCAGGTGCGTCGGCACACTCTCATGGGTGACGGCCAAAGCGTTCATATCGCCGGTCAACGCCCGGGCGCCGGCGCGAGCCATGTCCGGTTCCCGAAGGCCGGCGTCGTACCAGTTGTCGGGGGCGTCGTAGCCGACCCACGTCACCACCGCGGTCGGCTTGCTCCCATCGGCGCGGACGGCCTCCTGGTACAACCGCACGCCCTCCGTCCTGGCGAGCGTTCCTTCGCGGACACCGGCGCCTGCGCCCTTCACCAAAACCGCGGTGTTGGCCGCCGTGTCGGGGTTTCCCACGGCGATGGCCGCCGCACCTTGGCCCCCGAAAGCTTCGGGCTGATACTTCAACAGGAAAACCCCCGGCTGCGTCCGCTGGCCCAACGCGGCCTCCGAGGCGTTCAGGCCTTGTTGGGTGCGCCAAGCGTTGGTGTAGCGGGTGATCGCGAGGGGCGTCAGCCCGTAGGTGCCGGGGTCACCGATGACCGTGTCCACGGATACGCCGTTGCGCGCGGCAACGTCCTGCACGCGTCGAAGGTCATCGCCCATCACCGCCTGGTTGACCGCACTGCGGGCGGCGACCGGAACGCCGTTGAGGTTTCCCAGCTTTGTCGGATGGTCGGCAATCAAGCGGCTTCGCTGCTCAGGGTCGAGCGTTCGCCACCACCGATTGACCTCCTCGGCGCTCGAGCCCGGCGGCGGAATCTGCCCGGACGCGTCGGGGTCCCCCGGTCCCGAAGCGTCCACCGCGTACAGAACCGCCGGGTCATAGCCGTCGGTTCGCAAGGTGGTCAGCGACGCGTCCAAGGACCGCGAGTAACTGCTGCGTTCTGACCGCAGCCGGCCCAGCGCCGCCGCGGTGTCTTCAATGGCTTCCTGCTCCAGAGCGCGGATCAGCGCATCGAGCGCGGATCGGTCCTCCGCCGTGAGCCCGATGTTGCCCTCGAGGCCAAGCGCTTGGCCCAGTAGGTCGTCGACCTGCCGCAGCCGAGCCTCCAACGCCGAAATCGCCAGTGCGGCTGTGCGTTGCGCCTCGGCCAGGGCGGCCCCGACGTTTTCCAGGTCCGCGCCGATCTTGGGCAGGTGCAGGGACTGGGCGCCAAGAGACTGCATCGTGCGCCGCACTTCGGCGAGGTCGTTGATCGGATGCTCACCGTTCGCCCGATTCCAAGACGCTTCGAAGCGACGGCGCCCTTCCTCGAAGGCCGCGGCGGATTCCGCGGTGCACCGGCCGGCGTCGTGAAATGCCTGCGCCAGAGCGACGATCTGCGCCGGCCGCCCCTCCTGCAAGGTCGCGTTGAGCGCCCAGGGGTCGCCGCCGGCTTCGGCGATCAGGTCCCGACTGCTGATGTGTCGGAAGTCCATCGCACCGCTCGCTCCTGTGCAGCGTTGCGGCCGTCCATGTTGGTGAAACCGTTGGCGGCGTAGTGCGCATTGTGGCCGAGCCCGGTCAGCGTCTCGTGGTGAGCCTGCAGATTCTTGACGTGCTGCCGGTGGGCGACGGTCACCGCCTCATGGAACGCCTCGGCGGCGGGAAAGCCGCCGAACATGCCCGACGCGAGCGGCCCACGTAACAGCTGGTCGGCCCCCTCCTGGGCGTGCCCGCCGGCGCGGTGAGACTGGTCGGCCCCCGAGTGAAGCAGGTCAGTGTCGACAAACATCGCTACCCCCTGGCTCGTCTGGTCGTAAAGCTATTAACGCCGCCGTTGCAGGTCAATTCACTTCCGGGCGCGCGGTCACAAGTTGCTGGCCCCGTCGGCCAATCCGTCGCCGTCGGCGTCGGTCAGCCTGACGTTCCACTTGCCGTCGCCGTCGGTGTCGACGAACCCCGTCACGCCGTCGTCGGCGGTGCACAGCACCCGGTCGGCCACCCCGTCGCCGTCGGTGTCGAGCAGCCGGTCGTCGGGCCGCCCCTGGCCGTCGAAGTCGACGAGCGGACCGCCGGTGTGCTCGACACCGTCGAGCCCGAACCACCGCAGCTGTCCACCCCGGTCAACGGCCACTCCCCACGTGCCCGAGCCTTCGTCGGTGAACCATGCCTCGGGCCTGCCGTCATTATCGAGGTCGAGAGCGGCGTGGTCGGCCATGCCGTCGCCGTCGAAATCCGCCAGCGCGTCGTCCTGCATTCCGTCGCCGTCGAGATCCAGGCCGATCGCGTCGAGCCGGCCATCCCCGTCCAGGTCGAGGTTGGGCTGGCCGTTCCAGATGCCCGCTGCGCCATCATCATTCGCCAGGCAATAGTCCACGCCTACTCGGACGCGGGGCCGCCGCTACTGGTTCCCGCGTGACCGCCACCAGGACAGCAGCTCGGCGGTCGCCTCCTCGTTCGTCATCGGCCCGCGCTCCAGCCGCAGCTCCTTGAGGTGCCGCCACGCCTCCCCGACCTGCGGGCCCGCCGGGATGCCGAGCAGCTCCATGATCTGGTTGCCGTCCAGGTCGGGGCGCACCCGCGCCAGGTCCTCCTGGGCGGCCAGCTCGGCGATCCGCTCCTCCAGCCGGTCGTAGCTGGCTTGCAGCCGCGCGGCGCGACGCTTGTTGCGGGTCGTGCAGTCGGCGCGCACCAGCTTGTGCAGCCGGGGCAAAAGCGGCCCGGCGTCGGTGACGTAGCGGCGCACCGCGGAGTCGGTCCACTTGCCCTCGCCGTAGCCGTGGAACCGCAGGTGCAGGAACACCAGCTGCGAGATGTCGTCGACCATCTGCTTGGAGTACTTCAGCGCCCGCAGCCGCTTGCGGACCATCTTGGCGCCGACCACCTCGTGGTGGTGAAAACTCACGCCGCCGTTGGCCTCGTGCCGGCGGGTCGCGGGCTTGCCGATGTCGTGCAGCAGGGCGGCCCAGCGCAGCACCAGATCGGGCCCGTCGTCCTCCAGCGCGATGGCCTGGCGCAGCACCGTCAGCGAATGCTGGTAGACGTCCTTGTGCTGGTGGTGTTCGTCGATGGCCATCCGCATGCCGCCGACCTCGGGCAGCACCACCTCACCCATGCCGGTCTCCACCAGCAGGTCGATGCCGGCCACCGGCTCGTCGCCGAGCAGCATCTTGTCCAGTTCGGCGGCCACCCGCTCGGCGCTGATCCGCTCCAGCTGCGGGGCCATCTCCTCGATCGCCTCGTACACCCGCGGGGCGACGGCGAAGCGGAGCTGGGAGACGAACCGCGCCGCGCGCAGCATCCGCAGCGGGTCGTCCCCGAACGACACCTGCGGCGCCGCCGGGGTGTCGAGCACCCGCGCCGCCAGCGACGCCAAACCGCCCAGCGGATCCAGGAAGTCGCCCGGGCCCGCGGCCGTGACGCGCACCGCCATCGCGTTGACCGTGAAATCGCGTCGCACCAGATCGTCCTCGAGGCGCTCGCCGAACCGCACCTCGGGATGGCGCGACACCTGGTCGTAGGCGTCGGCGCGGAACGTGGTGATCTCCAGGCGATAGTCACCCTTGCCGACGCCGACGGTGCCGAACCGGATCCCGGTCTCCCACACCGCGTCGGCCCACCGGCTCACCATCTCTTGGACCTGTTCGGGGCGGGCGTCGGTGGTGAAGTCCAGGTCGGGGCTGAGCCGGCCCAGCAACGCGTCGCGCACCGAACCGCCGACGAGGTACAGCTCGTGGCCGGCGGCGTCGAAGAGGGAGCCCAGCTCGCGCAGCACGGGGGCGTGCTTGTTCAGGGCGACCGCGGCGGCGGTCAGCAGCTCGGCATCCTGGGCGGCGTCAGGCACGTTCGATCAGCGTAGTCGGGCGGCCCGGCGACCACGCTGGGCGCCGGACAAAGGCGCGGCTAGACACTTCCCCGTGGCAGCACCCATCGGTGCTTGAACGCTAGAACCGTTGCCGCGGTTTCGAAGTCGGCGTCGTAGTGGACAACGGTGAGTTGGTGCGCGGCGGCAATCGTCGCGGTGAGCAGGTCAGCCACACCCACGGATCGATGCCGGCCGGTTCTCGCCAGCGCCCGCTGCGCGCCCAATGCGGTCTGCCAGTGCTCGTCATTGGTCGGCAGATACTCGTAGGCGGCGCGGCGGTCGGCCCACAATTCCTCGTATTCGGCCGGCCCGCGGGCACTGTAAAGCGCCTCGGCGTCCAGCGTCGCCGTCGTGGCCACCACACCGCTCTCTATCAGCGGCCGAAGACGCCGCGACACGTCGGGATGGCGCATCCTCGCGGCGGCGCTGGTGTCGACGAGATAGCGCGCGATCAGCGCCACACTTCGCCACGCTCGCCCGCGTCCGCCATCCCCTCCAAGCCCCCTTGTTCGAGCCATTCGACCTGGCGTGCCCGCGCCGAGGTGGCAGCCGCCTGCTGCAGCGCCATCCGCACTGTGTCGGAAATACCCGTGGTCTTCAATTCACGCTGTGCCGCGGCAAGAAGGTCGTCGTCTAGATCGATCAGTCTTTTGGGCATAGCTCTCCAGCGCCGAATATATACGTTCCGTGGACGAAGTATATCTCCACCGCGCACCCCCGTCGCACGGCGGCCCAGCGGCGAGTATGTCCTGAAGAGCGACCCCCGCCAGCTACTATCGCTTGGGTGTCGGACGCCGAACAAGCCAGACCACGTCGACGCCGGGGGCGGCGCCGGCGTCGCGCTGGCGGCGCCGCGGCGGAGAACCCCACCGACACCCCGCCGAACGGCGACGCCCCCGCGGCCAAACCAAGGCGACCGCGCCCGTCCCGCCGCGTTCCGGAACGACTGAAGACCGTCCACGAAACCTCCGCCGGGGGCCTGGTCATCGACGGTATCGACGGCCCGCGCGACGGACAGGTCGCCGCGCTGATCGGTCGCGTCGACCGGCGCGGGCGAATGCTGTGGTCGCTGCCCAAAGGCCACATCGAGGTCGGCGAGACCGCCGAGCAGACCGCCATCCGTGAGGTCGCCGAGGAGACCGGGATCCGCGGCAGCGTGCTGGCCGCGCTGGGGCGCATCGACTACTGGTTCGTCACCGACGGCCGCCGCGTGCACAAGACGGTGCATCATTATTTGATGCGCTTCTCGGGCGGCGAGCTGTCCGACGAGGACCTCGAGGTGGCCGAGGTGGCCTGGGTGCCGATCCACGAACTGCCGTCGCGGCTGGCCTACGCCGACGAGCGCCGGCTGGCCCAGGTGGCCGACGAGCTGATCGACAAGCTGCAGAACGACGGCCTCGACGCGCTTCCGTCGCTGCCACCCAGCGCGCCCCGGCGGCACCCGCAGACACATTCGCGTACCCGCCACTCGGACAAGCGCTTAGGGGGCCGGAAGAACGGTCACGGGCCGGGGCCGTGACGCCGCCGCGACTCTGCTGGGCCGGCTTGTTGCGCCTCGCCGCAGCGGTTGCCCTCGTGGCCGGTTCTGCCGCGCTCGCCGGGCCCGCCCCGCGCGCGGCCGCGGGTGAGCCCGGCGATACCCCGTTCCTCCGGGTCCGCATCGACCAGGTGACCCCCGACGTGGTCACCACGACGAGCCCGCCCCTCGTCACCGTCAGCGGCATGGTCACCAACATCGGCGACCGCCCCGTCCGCGACGTCATGGTCCGGCTCGAACACGCGCCGGCGGTCGCCAACTCGGCGGCGCTGCGCACCTCGCTGGACGGCAACACCGACCAGTACCAGCCGGCGGCCGACTTTCTCACCGTCGCCCCCGAACTGCAGCGCGGCCAGCAGGCCGGCTTCACCCTGTCGGCCCCGCTGCGCGCCGTCACCAAGCCGTCACTGGACATGGAGAAGCCGGGGATCTATCCGGTCCTGGTCAACGTCAACGGCACCCCCGACTACGGCGCCCCCGCCCGCCTCGACAACGCGCGGTTCCTGCTGCCGGTGGTCGGCGTGCCGCCGGATCACGCCGACGACGTGAACTCCGCCGTCGCGCCCGACACCTCCAAACCCGTGTGGATCACCATGCTGTGGCCGCTGGCCGACCGGCCGCGCCTGTCCCCCGGCGTCCCGGGCGGCACCATCCCAGTCCGGTTGGTCGACGACGATCTGGCCACCTCGCTGGCCCCCGGCGGCCGCCTCGACATCCTGCTGGCCGCGGCCGAGGTCGCCACCAGCCACGACGTCGACCCGGACGGCGCCGTCAGCCACGCGCTGTGCCTGGCCGTGGATCCCGACCTGCTGGTCACCGTCAACGCGATGACCGGCGGCTACGTGGTGTCCAATTCGCCCGACGGCCCCGCCCAGCTTCCGGGCACCCCGACGCATCCGGGCACCGGCCAGGCCGCCGCGGCCGACTGGTTGAACCGCCTGCGCACGCTGGCCCACCACACCTGCGTAGCGCCGCTGCCCTACGCCCAGGCCGACCTGGACGCCCTGCAGCGCGTCAACGACCCCGGGCTGAGCGCCACCGCCACCAACACCATCGGCGGCATCGTCGACCGCATCCTCGACGTGCCCTCCACCCGCGGGGCCACGCTGCTGCCCGACGGCCCCCTGACCGGTCGCGCCGTGAACCTGCTCAGCGCCGACGACAGCACGGTCGCGATCGCCGCCGGCAACCTCTCCGCCCGGGACCAGACCAACGACACCGCCGCCGACACCGCCCCCAGGCGGCTCTCGCCGCAGGTGGTGCTCGCGCCGTTCGACCCGGCCGTCGGGGCCGCGCTGGCCGGTGCGGGCAACAATCCCGTCGTCCCCACCTACCTGGACTCCTCGCTGGCCGTTCCGCTCTCGCACGACTCGGGCACCGCCCGGCGCCAGGACGCGCTGGGCTCCCTGTTCTGGCACGCCCTGCAGGGCGACGCCGCGCCGCGCACCGAGCTCCTGGTCCCCCCGGCGACGTGGAGCCTGCAGGCCGATGACGCGCAGGTCATCCTCACCGCGCTGGCCACCACCATCCGTTCCGGTTTGGCGGTGCCGCGGCCGCTGCCGGCGGTCATCGCAGACGCCAACCAGCCCGGAAAAGCCGGCACCGAGCCGGCGCAGCAGGCGGGCTTCGACGGATCCGGGCGCGGCCGGATCAGCGACGACGTGACCGGCGTCATCGCGGGCCAGGTCGGCCGGCTGTGGGGGCTGACCTCGGCGCTGAGCACCGACGAGCGCACCGGGCTGACCGGCGTCCAGTACACCGCGCCGCTGCGCGAGGACATGCTGCGCGCCTTGAGCCAATCCGAGCCGCCCGACACGCGCAACGGACTGGCCCAGGAGCGCCTCGCGGTGGTCGGCAAGACGATCAACGACCTGTTCGGCGCCGTCACGATCGTCAACCCGGGCGGCTCCTACACCCTGGCCACCGAGCACAGCCCGCTGCCGCTGGCGCTGCACAACGGCCTGGCCGTCCCGATCCGGGTGCGGCTGCAGGTCGACGCCCCGCCCGGGATGCGGGTGACCGACGTCGGCCAGATCGAGTTGCCGCCCGGATACCTGCCGCTGCGGGTGCCGATCGAGGTCAACTTCACCCAGCGCGTCGCCGTCGACGTGACGCTGCGCACCCCGGACGGGATGCGGCTGGGCGACCCGGTGCGGTTGTCGGTCCACTCCAACGCCTACGGCAAGGTGCTGTTCGCCATCACGCTCAGCGCCGCGGCGGTGCTGGTGCTGCTGGCCGGGCGCCGGCTGTGGCACCGGTTCCGCGGCCAGCCCGACCGCGCCGACCTGGACCGCCCGGACCCGCCCCACGCCAGCCCCGCCGACCTGCGCGACGAGATCGACGATCGCGTCGATCAGCAGCACAGAGTATGAGCCGCGCCCCCCGGCACGCGCAGTCCCAGGCACCGCGGCAGCCGCACCGCGTGCCACCGTCGGCGCGCCGGATCCGCCCGGGTCCGCCCACGGGTCCGCTGCCGCCGGTGCCGGAGCTGTCGCGGCGACGACCCGAACTCTCCGACGCGGCCCTGGTCTCGCGGTCGTGGGCGATGGCGTTCGCCACGCTGGTCAGCCGCATCACCGGCTTCGCGCGGATCGTCGTGCTGGCAGCGATCCTGGGTGCCGCGCTGTCCAGCGCCTTCTCGGTGGCCAACCAGCTGCCGAACCTGGTCGCGGCGCTCGTGCTGGAGGCCACGTTCACCGCGATCTTCGTGCCGGTGCTGGCCCGCGCCGAGCAAAGCGACCCCGACGGCGGCGCGGCGTTCGTGCGGCGCCTGGTCACGCTGACCACCGCGCTGCTGGTGCTCGCCACAGCGCTGTCGGTGCTGGCCGCCCCGCTGTTGGTGCGGCTGATGCTGGGCCGCGCCCCGCAGGTCAACGAACCGCTGACCACCGCGTTCGCCTATCTGCTGCTCCCGCAGGTCCTGGCGTACGGCCTGACGTCGGTGTTCATGGCGATCCTGAACACCCGCAACGTGTTCGGGCCGACGGCGTGGGCGCCGGTGGTCAACAACGTCGTCGCGCTGGCCACCCTGGGCGTGTATCTGGCAGTGCCCGGCGAACTGTCCGTCGACCCGGTGCGGATGGGCAACGCCAAGCTGCTGGTACTGGGCATCGGCACCACCCTGGGCGTGTTCGCGCAGACGGCCGTGCTGCTGGTGGCGCTCAAGCGTCAGCGCGTGAGCCTGCGCCCGCTGTGGGGAATCGACGACCGCCTCAAGCGTTTCGGCACGATGGCCGCCGCGATGGTGCTCTACGTGCTGATCAGCCAGCTCGGCCTGGTGATCGGCAACCAGATCGCCAGCACCGCGGCGGCCTCGGGCCCGGCGATCTACAACTACACCTGGCTGGTGCTGCAGCTGCCGTTCGGCATGATCGGCGTGACGGTACTCACCGTGGTGATGCCGCGGCTGAGCCGCAACGCCGCGGCCGACGACACCAACGCCGTGCTCGCCGACCTGTCCCTGGCCACCCGGCTGACGTTGATCACGCTGATCCCGATCGTGGCGTTCATGACCGTCGGCGGGCCCGCGATCGGCAGCGCGCTGTTCGCCTACGGGCATTTCGGCGGGGTCGACGCCGGCTACCTGGGCGCCGCGATCGCGATGTCGGCGTTCACCCTGATCCCGTACGGGCTGGTGCTCTTGCAGCTGCGCGTCTTCTACGCGCGAGAGCAGCCCTGGATGCCGATCGTGATCATCCTGGTGATCACCGCCGTCAAGATCGCCGGCTCGGTGCTGGCGCCCCACCTCACCGGCGATCCGAAGCTGGTGGCCGGCTTCCTGGGACTGGCCAACGGGGTCGGCTTCCTGGCCGGCGCGATCGTGGGCTACTACCTGTTACGCCGCACGCTGGTGCCCGACGGCGGACACCTGATCGAGGTGAGCGCGGTGCGCACGATCCTGGTGACGATCGTTGCGTCGATGCTGGCCGGTCTGGTCGCCCACGTGGCCGATCGGCTGCTGGGATTGAGCAGGCTCACGGCACACGGCGGCGCGGGCTCGCTGCTGCGCCTGCTGGTGCTGGCGATCATCATGCTGCCGATCATGGCGACCGTGCTGCTCAGCGCGCACGTGCCCGAGGCCGACGCCGCGCTGGCCGTCGTCCGGCGCCGAATCCCGGGCCTCGGCGGCAACCGGATCGCGCAGCCGCCGGCCCGCAAACCCGCTGCCCCGGAGGGATCGTCTCGGCATGGCCACGTCACGTACCCTGAGCAGAGGAATTCGTCCCCGCCGGGGGTAAGTGCGGTCCAGGAGCCGATCCGGCGCAGGCCTCCGGAGCGGGTCGCCAGCGCCCGCGTAGCGAAAGGACCGGAGGTGACCGACCGCCCAGTGGATAGCGCACCCAGCGCTGGATCCGGCTTGGGGTCAGGCGCCGAGAAAACCCCCGACCGGCCAAGGCCCGTCGCCGACGACTTCCAGCCCGACATTCCGCGCGGGCCGGAGCCACGGTCGACGCCGCGTGCCGCCGACCGACTCAACGGCGACGTCTCGACCGAAAACACCCGTGGCGCAACGCCGTTCGACCCGCCCCGCGACCGGGCAGGCGAACCGTCGGAGGATGTCCACCTTGTTCCCGGCGCCCGCATCGCCAGCGGCCGGTACCGGCTGCTGGTCTTCCACGGCGGCGCGCCTCCCCTCCAGTTCTGGCAGGCGCTCGACACCGCGCTGGACCGGCAGGTGGCGCTGACTTTCGTCGACCCGGACGGGGCGCTGCCCGACGAGGTGCTGCAAGACATCCTGTCGCGCACCCTGCGGCTCAGCCGGATCGACAAGCCCGGCATCGCCCGGGTGCTCGACGTGGTGCACACCGGGTCCGGCGGCCTGGTGGTCTCGGAATGGATCCGCGGCGGTTCGCTGCAGGAGGTCGCCGACACCTCGCCGTCGCCCATCGGCGCCGTGCGGGCAATGCAGTCGCTGGCCGCCGCCGCCGACGCGGCCCACCGCGCCGGCGTCGCCCTGTCGGTCGACCACCCCAACCGGGTGCGCGTCAGCATCGACGGCGACGTAGTGCTGGCCTACCCCGCGACCATGCCCGACGCCAACCCGCAAGACGACATCCGCGGCATCGGCGCCGCGCTGTATGCCCTGCTGGTCAACCGGTGGCCGTTGCCGGAGTCCGGGGTGCGAAGCGGCCTCGCCCCGGCCGAGCGGGATGCGGCGGGCAATCCCGTCGAGCCCATGGCCATCGACCGCGACATCCCGTTCCAGATTTCCGCGGTTGCCGTTCGCGCGGTTCAGGAAGATGGCGGAATACGCAGCGCCTCAACGCTTTTGAATCTGCTCCAGCAGGCAACGGCGGTGGCCGACCGCACCGAGGTGCTCGGACCGATCGACGATTCGCCGCCACCACCCGTCGCCCGGGCATCGACCGGCCGCGAGTATGCGGCCTTCGCGCGCCGCCGCCGCAACGTGTTGATCGGCGTCGGCGCCGCCCTCGCCGTCATCGTGGTGGCCCTGCTGGTCCTGGCGTCGGTGGTGAGCAAGATCTTCGGCAACGTCGGGGGCCTCAACAAGGACGAGCTGGGGCTGAACGGGCCCTCGTCGGCGTCGTCGTCGGCCCCGGGTTCCGCGGCTGCCGGGAGCGTCGTCAAACCCAGCAAGGTGTCGGTCTACTCGCCCGACGGCGACGCCGACAACCCCGGGCAGGCCGGGCAGGCGATCGACGGCGACCCCTCCACCGCCTGGTCGAGCGAGGTCTACACCGACGCCGTCCCGTTCCCCAGCTTCAAGCAGGGCGAGGGGCTCCTGCTGCAGTTGCCGAATCCGACTGTGGTCGGCCAGGTCTCCATCGACACCCCCAGCACCGGCACCAAGGTCGAAATTCGCTCGGCGTCGACGGGGTCGCCGGCGCGGCTGGAGGACACCACGGTGCTGGCCCCGGCCTTCGCGCTCAAGCCCGGCCACAACGTCATCCCGGTCAGGTCCGGCGCGCCGACGTCGAACCTGCTGGTGTGGATCTCGACCCTGGGCACCACCAATGGCAAGAGCCAGGCCAGCATTCAGGAGATCACCGTTCAGGCCGCCTCCTGACGCACTCACAGCTCCCGTATTGGTGAAGTGCCGCACGACCCCCGATTGGTTACTGTCCGCCCGTGGGTTTCGGGGGCGGGGAATTCGAGGGCAAGAGCCGCGGCGAACGCACTGACGCCGAGCTGCTGGCCGCCCACGTCGCCGGCGACCGCCGCGCCTTCGACGAGTTGTTCCACCGCCACCGGCGCCAGCTGCACCGCCTGGCCCGGCTCACCACCCGCACGCGCGAGGACGCCGAGGACGCGCTGCAGGACGCGATGCTCTCGGCGCACCGCGGCGCCGGATCATTCCGGCACGACGCGGCGGTCGGCAGCTGGCTGCACCGCATCGTGGTCAACGCCTGCCTCGACCGGCTGCGCCGCACCAAGGCCCACCCCACCGCGCCGCTGGAGGACGTCTATCCGGTCGCCGATCGCACGGCACAGGTCGAGACGGCGATCGTGGTGCACCGGGCCTTGATGCGCCTGCCCGTCGAGCAACGGGCGGCGGTGGTGGCCGTCGACATGCAGGGGTACTCGGTCGCCGACACCGCCGCGCTGCTGGGCGTCGCCGAGGGCACCGTCAAGAGCCGCTGCTCCCGCGCCCGGGTCCGCCTCGCCGAGCTGCTCGGCTACCTCAACGCCGGTCCCGGCCTCGCCCCACCCATGGCCGTCAACCCGCGCATGACGGACACTGGGGCGGATGGGTGAACCCGACCAGGACGCCGCCGAGCCGCCCCTGACAGTCGAGCTGCTGGCCGACCTGCAGGCCGGTCTGCTCGACGACGATTCGGCGGCCCGCGTGCGCAAACGGGTCCGCGAAGATCCGGAGGCGCAGAGCATCCTGCATGCCCTGAACCAGGTGCGCTGTGACGTGGCCACGCTCGGTGCCGACACGACCGGAGCGCCCGACGTGCCGCCGGAGCTGACGGCCCGGATCTCGGCGTCGCTGAGGTCGGAGGAAGGCCACGACCGCGTCGGTGTCGCCCACTCGGCCCGGCCGCAGATCCGCCCCGCCCGACTGGCCGCCGGCGTGGCCGGCGTGGGGGCGGTGCTCGCGGCCATCGGGGTCGGCACCGCGGCGCTGCTCGACACGCCCGAGCCCGCCCCCAGCACCCCGGCCACCGCGCAACACATCACGGTGTCGACGCCGCCCATGGTCATTCCGCTGTCGCAGGCCGAGATCCTGGGGCTGCTGACGAAGAGTCCCGATTACGGCCCGCTCGGCGACCCCTCGCTGCGTGCGTCCTGCCTCAGCGGGCTCGGCTATCCCGCCTCCACCCGGGTGCTCGGCGCGCGGCCGGTCGACATCAACGCCCGCCCCGGCGTGTTGCTGGTGCTGCCCGGCGACACGCCCGACGACCTCGCGGTCTTCGCGGTGGCGCTCAATTGCAGCGCCGCCGACACCGGGTTGCTGGCCAACACGCAGGTACCGCGGCCCTAGCGCCGATCAATACCCAGCGGCGGTCGCCTCCGGACTTAGTCTGGTGCCCAGCACCGGGAACACCCGCGCCTACGCTGGCGTTCGTAGACGTAGCTTCCGCACCCGAAAGGCCCGAATGACCGCCGATACCCCCGCTCCCGACACCCACGACACCGTCCACGACGTCATCGTCATCGGTTCCGGTCCCGCCGGGTACACCGCGGCCCTCTACACGGCCCGCGCGCAGCTGAAGCCCCTAGTCTTCGAGGGCATCGCGTTCGGCGGGGCGCTGATGACCACCACCGAGGTGGAAAACTACCCCGGCTTTCGCGACGGCATCACGGGCCCGGAGCTGATGGACGAGATGCGTGAGCAGGCGCTGCGCTTCGGCGCGGACCTGCGGATGGAAGACATCGAATCGGTCTCGCTGACAGGTCCGGTCAAGTCGGTGGTCACCGCCGACGGCGAAACCCATCGAGCCCGGGCCGTCATCCTGGCCATGGGCGCGGCGGCGCGCTATCTGCAGGTCCCCGGCGAACAGGAGTTGCTGGGCCGCGGGGTGAGTTCGTGTGCCACCTGCGACGGGTTCTTTTTCCGCGACCAGGACATCGCCGTCATCGGCGGCGGCGACTCGGCGATGGAAGAGGCCCTCTTTCTGACGCGCTTCGCCAGCAGCGTGACGCTCGTGCACCGTCGCGACGAGTTCCGGGCATCCAAGATCATGCTCAACCGCGCCCGCAACAACGAAAAGATCAAGTTCGTCACCAACGCCGCCGTGGTCTCTGTCGAGGGCGACACGACGGTGACCGGATTGCGCCTGCGCGACAACGTAACCGGCGAAGAGTCGACGCTCCCGGTCACCGGCGTCTTCGTGGCGATCGGCCACGAGCCGCGCTCGGGCCTGGTTCGCGACGTCGTCGACGTGGATCCCGACGGCTACGTACTGGTGCAGGGACGCACCACGAGCACCTCGCTGGACGGCGTGTTCGCCGCCGGAGACCTGGTGGACCGCACCTACCGGCAGGCCATCACCGCCGCCGGCAGCGGCTGCGCGGCGGCCATCGACGCCGAGCGTTGGCTGGCCGAGCACGAAGACACGACCCAGCACGGCGCGCCAGCCGGAAACGCCGAGGGTACCGACACATTGATTGGAGCACAGCGATGACCGACGCCGAAAAGGCCCACGCCACAATAGAAGTCTCCGACGCCTCTTTTTCCACCGAGGTGTTGTCGAGCGATAGGCCTGTGCTGGTTGACTTTTGGGCGACGTGGTGCGGACCGTGCAAGATGGTCGCGCCGGTTCTCGAAGAAATCGCCAGCGAGCGCGCCGGGCAGCTGACCGTCGCAAAGTTGGACGTGGATGCCAACCCGGAGACCGCCCGCGACTTCCAGGTGGTTTCGATCCCCACGATGATCCTCTTCAAAGACGGCCAACCCGTGAAGCGAATCGTCGGTGCCAAGGGCAAGGCGGCGCTGCTGCGCGAGCTCTCCGACGCGGTTCCGAACCTCACCTGAGGCGTTATCGGCCTCGCCACGCCGTGCCCCGCGCTTAGCCTGGGGTTTTCCGAAAATTGAGAAGCGTCTGCGACAATAACGGCTAGCTGTTGCCTGTGTTCAGCCTTGTCCCGGAGGGCCCTTGGTATGTCGAGTCCGCGCCGCGAAGACGGCGACGCGCTGCGTTGTGGTGACCGCAACGCTGCCGTGACCGAGATCCGGGCGACGCTGGCCGCGCTGGGAATGCTGGACAACCCCGACGAAGACATGACGACCGGCCGGCATGTGGCCCTCGAGGTCTTCGATGCCGAGCTCGATCAGGCGGTGCGCGCTTTCCAGCAGAATCGCGGGTTGCTGGTGGACGGCATCGTCGGCGACGCCACCTACCGCGCGTTGAAGGAGGCCTCGTACCGGCTGGGGGCGCGCACGCTGTATCACCAATTCGGTGCTCCCCTCTACGGTGACGACGTCGCCACCCTGCAGGCGCGGCTGCAGGACCTCGGCTTCTACACCGGCCTGGTCGACGGCCACTTCGGCCTGCAGACCCACAACGCTTTGATGTCATACCAGCGCGAGTACGGGCTCGCCGCCGACGGCATCTGCGGCCCAGAAACCTTGCGCTCCTTGTACTTTCTGAGCTCGCGCGTCACCGGCGGCTCACCGCACGCCATCCGCGAGGAAGAGCTGGTCCGCCGGTCCGGGCCCAAACTGTCGGGCAAGCGGATCATCATCGATCCGGGCCGCGGCGGCGCCGACCACGGCCTGATCATGCAGGGGCCGACCGGGCCGGTCAGCGAAGCAGATGTGTTGTGGGACTTGGCGAGCCGGCTCGAGGGTCGGATGACCGCTATCGGCATGGAAACCTTCCTGTCCCGGCCGACCAATCGCAGCCCGTCGGACGCCGAACGGGCCGCCACGGCGAACAACGTCGGCGCGGACCTCATGATCAGCCTGCGCTGCGAATCCCAGCGCAGCCCGTCGGCCAACGGCGTAGCCTCCTTCCACTTCGGCAACGCGCACGGTTCGGTCTCGACCATCGGCCGCAACCTCGCCGACTTCATTCAGCGGGAAGTGGTGGCTCGCACCGGATTACGCGATTGCCGCACGCATGGCCGGACGTGGGACCTGCTACGGCTGACCCGGATGCCGACCGTTCAAGTCGACGTCGGCTACATCACCAACCCCCGCGACCAGGCGATGCTGATCTCGACGCAGACCCGAGACGCCATCGCTGAGGGCATCCTCGCCGCGGTCAAGCGGCTCTACCTGCTCGGCAAGAACGACCGGCCCACGGGCACCTTTACCTTCGCCGAACTGCTGGCTCACGAGTTGTCGGTGGAGCGGGCCTCCCGGCTGGGCGGCTCTTAGCCGCCCTCGTTGATCTGCAACGTATTTGATGCGCTAGCGGAGCCCGCCCCGACCGGTTCCTGTAGCTGGGCACTGGACAGCAGGCGCTCCAGCGCCGCTTCGACTTCGGCCTTCCAGCCCAGGCCCTTATCCAACTCCAGCCGCAGCCGCGGAAAGTACGGATGCGGCGCCACCACAACGAATCCCACGTCCTTGAGGAACTCCGCGTCGATGATGCAGTGCTCGACCGAGCAGTCGCCCAGGGCCTCGAGCACCGGCCGCACATCGGCGTCGACCGTTCGCGGATCGTGCAACTCGGAGGCCGCCGGTGTGCGTCCGAAAGCCTCCAGCGCCCGCACGCCGCGCCGCACCAACTCATCGATGACGCGGGCGATCAGTCCGTGCGGCAGATCGTCGGAGGCCTGCCCCGCTTCGATGTTCATCGACGTCAGCAGCACGGCATCGGCGGAGACCGGCGCCGTGGGAAAGCGCTGCGCCCGTGGCACCGCGCGCGGCGGCGCATAAAGGACGTACCCCAGGCACGGCGGTTCGGCGTGGCTGCGCTCGTCCGGAACCGCCGTCGCGACCTGACCGCATGAGCCCCACTCCAGCATCACCATCGACAGCCAGGCTTCTTTCTCGAATTCGGGGTCAGCGAGGTGGTCCTGGTTACCCAGCGTCGCGGGATCGACCTCCCAGAACACGCAGCGGCGCGCGTGCTTGGGAAGCTGCTCGAAAGCCTCGAGCCGCAGCGGCGTGATTCGAGCAGACACTAGCCTCCTGGCTTCCGTCCGGTACTGCGGCCGCCACATTTTGGGGCCATCAGCAACCTCTCCAGGATAGGAGAGTTTGTCGACTTCGGACCAGTGTTTGCTCCGCCACTTGCGGCGGGCGGGCGAACATTCCCGCGCGGCACCGCAACGCCGGTGACGTAGCGAAAGGCGTTGCGGCGCATACGAATTCTGTGTGGAGGCGATGTCAAGAACGGCTCATTTGGGTCTCATTTGGGCGGCGAAACCCCCGCGGCGTCACAGTGACGTAATTACACCGGGTCGACGGTCAGGCCTTGGGCGGGGTCATCACGTCGACGATCCGCTGGAGATCCTCCACCGAGCCGAACTCGACCACGATCCGTCCCTTCCGTTTGCCCAGGCTGACCGTCACCCGGGTATCAAAGGTGTTGGACAGCCGATCGGCAACGTCCTGGAGGCCGGGCATCTGAATCGGCTTGCGGCGTGGGGGCGCCGGGGTGGTCACGTCCCCGCGGTTGGCGAGGGTGACCGCCTCCTCGGTGGCCCGCACCGACAGGCCCTCGGCGACGATCCGGCTGGCCAGCTCCTCCTGCGCCTCCGGGCCGCCCTCCAGGGAGAGCAACGCTCGGGCGTGGCCCGCGGACAGGACGCCGGCCGCGACCCGACGCTGCACCGGGATCGGAAGCTTCAGCAGCCGGATCATGTTGGTGATCAGCGGTCGGGACCGGCCGATGCGGGACGCCAGCTCGTCGTGCGTGACGTCGAATTCGTCGAGCAGCTGCTGGTAGGCCGCCGCCTCCTCCAGGGGGTTGAGCTGAACCCGATGGATGTTTTCGAGCAGGGCGTCGCGCAGCAGGTTGTCGTCGCCGGTTTCGCGCACGATGGCCGGGATGGTGGCCAGGCCCGCCTCCTGGGCGGCGCGCCACCGCCGCTCCCCCATCACGATTTGGTACCGCGCGCCGCCCGGGGTTCCGCTCACCGCCCGCACGACGATCGGCTGCAGCAGCCCGAACTCGCGGATGGAGTGCACCAGTTCGGACAGCGCCTCCTCGTCGAAGACCTGCCGGGGCTGGCGCGGGTTGCGCTCGATATCGGCCGGCGCGATCTCCCGGTAGACCGCGCCCACCGACGCGGCATCCTGGGCTGGTCCACCGATCAGCACATCGGCGGCGGCCTCGCCCATCCGCGGGCCCAGCGTGGCCGGGCCGGGGTCGCCTTCCGCCGGGCCGGTGGGGATCAGTGAAGCAAGGCCCCGGCCGAGGCCACCCTTCTTGCGTAACGGCTGCGTCATGGTCGTCCCTTCACGGATGGTGATCGATCGCGTTCGGCGAGTTCGCGACTGGCGTCGAGATAGCTCATCGCTCCCCGGGAACCGGGGTCGTAATCGATGATCGTCATGCTGTAGCCGGGCGCCTCCGACACCTTCACGCTGCGCGGGATCACCGTACGCAGCACCTTGGTTCCGAAGTACCGGCGCACCTCTTCGGCCACCTGGTCGGCCAGCTTGGTCCGCCCGTCGTACATCGTCAGGATCACGGTCGTCACGTCCAGCTGCGGATTCAGGTGGGCCTTCACCATCTCGATGTTGCGCATCAGCTGTGACACGCCCTCCAGTGCGTAGTACTCACACTGGATCGGGATCATCACCTCGGGTGCGGCCACCAGCGCGTTGATCGTCAGCAGTCCGAGCGATGGCGGGCAGTCGATGAAGACGTAGTCGAAGTCGAACTGATCGAGCTCGGCCAGGGCCGTGCGCAGGCGGTTCTCCCGCGCGACCATGCTGACCAATTCGATTTCGGCGCCGGCCAGATCAATGGTCGCCGGCACGCAGAACAGCCGCGAGCTGTGGGGGCTGGGCCGCAACGCCTCCCGCAGCGACACCTCGCCGATGAGGACTTCGTACGACGATGGGGTGCCCGCCTGCCGGTCGTGGATGCCGAGGGCCGTGCTCGCGTTGCCCTGGGGGTCGAGGTCGATGACGAGCGTCTTGAGCCCCTGCACGGCCAGCGCGGCCGCGAGGTTGACGGCGGTCGTGGTCTTGCCGACGCCACCCTTCTGGTTGGCGATGGTGAACAGCCGTCGGTGAGCCGGGCGGCGCAACGGCGGGTAGGCCGTGTGGAGAACGCGCATCGCGCGCTCGGCGGCGGCGCCGATCGGGGTGTCGTATTCGTCCGATGTTTCACGTGAAACATGGCTCGGCTCCGCGGCGGCGGCCGCGCTCGGTGCCGGTGGCGGGCCGCCGGACGAATTGATCGGAGAACTCACCGTGTCCCCCTGCCTGCCATACGCCCGGCTTTTTGGTGCGGCCGCTTCCCGCGTCGTGCTAACACCACGGTTGAGGGCGGACGCAAATAGTTCGCGCCACATGTGACCACCCTGACATCGACGGCGCCCAATGCCGCCATCACACGCCGGTGGGTTTCCACTTCCTCTGGAGCGCGCTCCCCCTTGATCGCGACCATCCGCCCCTCGAGCCGTAGCAACGGCATGCTCCACCTCGTCAACTTGTCCAGCGCCGCGACCGCCCGCGACACCGCGACGTCCCGGGCCCCAAACTGCTCGCGCACCCACGGCTCCTCCGCACGGCCGCGCACCACCTCGACCGCCAACCCTAGTTCGGCCACCGCCCAGATGAGAAACTCGCTCCGCCGCAGCATCGGCTCGAGGAGCACCACCTCGAGGTCCGGCCGCGCGATGGCCAGCGGTATGCCCGGCAGGCCGGCCCCGCTGCCGATGTCGATCACCCGCTCGCCCGGCTGAATGAGTTCGCCGACAGCGGCGCTGTTTAATAGGTGGCGCTCCCACAGCCGGCCGACCTCCCGCGGCCCGAGGAGCCCGCGCTCCACCCCGGGACCGGCGAGCAGTTCGGCATACCTTCGGACGATACCCAGCCGCGGACCGAACACGGTCGCGGCAGCGGCGCCCAGGGATCCCGGATCCGCCGCGGGCGCGGACACTTCCGCGGCCGCTTCCCCGCCGCCATGTTTCACGTGAAACATCGCGTCTTCTTGTTTCACGTGAAACATCCTCGATCCCTGGGGGCCGTCCGGGTCGTTTCTGAATTACACGGCTGTGACTCGGCGTGCTAGTCGATCAGGACGACAACGCGCCGGGAGGGTTCCTGGCCCTCGCTCTCGCTGTGCACCCCCGGTACCGCAGCGACGGCGTCGTGAACGATCTTGCGCTCGAACGGCGTCATCGGGGAAAGCTCCTCGCGTTCGCCGGTGTTGAGCACCCGGCGCGCCACCTTGTCACCCAACGCCGCCAGCTCCTCGCGCCGCCGGC
Organism: Mycobacterium terramassiliense; assembly: GCF_900157385.1. GTDB lineage: Bacteria > Actinomycetota > Actinomycetes > Mycobacteriales > Mycobacteriaceae > Mycobacterium > Mycobacterium terramassiliense. The sequence goes on along the minus strand of NZ_LT717701.1, from coordinate 406,222 downwards.
GCCGCCAGCTCGCGATGTCGAGCATCAGCCGGCTCCGCACCCCCGTCTTCTGGTGCACCGCCAGCCGGGTCAGCTCCTGCAGCGCGTCCAGCACCTCACCGCCGCGGCCGACCAACTTGTTCAGGTCGCTGCTGCCATCGATGCTGACGATGGCACGGTCGCCCTCGACGTCGAGGTCGATGTCGCCGTCGAAGTCCAAAAGGTCCAGCAGCTCCTCGAGATAGTCGCCGGCGATCTCCCCCTCGGCGACCAGTCGGTCCTCCAGATCGTCGCCTTGGTCACCGCCGCCTTCTGCCGCTGCCTCCTCCTCCGGGGCCGGGGCTTGCGTGTCGGGCTCTGCGTCAACGTCGCGTTCGGTCGTCTCGGCGTCTGTCATCTCGTTTTCTCTCCCTCATCCAGGGGCTCCCGTCCAGTCGGGTCACTCGCCCGGGGCGTCCCCTTAAGCTGTCGCGTCGCTTCAGCGTTTCCGCTTCTTCGGTCGCGCCCCGGGTCGCGGGGTGCGGTTGGTCGGTCCATCGTTGCGCCCCGCCGGCGTGTCCGGCTCCGCGGCGGCCGTTCCCGCGTCGGCGACACCCCCGCCGGATCCGCCGGAATCGGAGTCCGCGCCGTCGTCGGTGCCCGTCGGGGAGCCGTTGCCGCTCGATGCCAAGGTCTTGGGGTTGCGCTTCGGCTTGGCGCCCGGAGCGGGCGCGTTGGCCGCTCGCCGCTGAACGACTTCCTGCCTCTTGGCCTCGTCCTCTTTTTCGATCATGCCGAACACGTAGTGCTGCTGCGCGAACGTCCAGATGTTGTTCGCGAACCAGTACAGGATGATCGCGAGCGGAAGGAACGGGCCGCCGACGACGACGCCGAGCGGAAACACATACAGCGCCAGCTTGTTCATCATCGCCGTCTGCGGGTTGGCCGCGGCCTCCGGGCTCTGGCGTGCCACCGACGCGCGGCTGTTGAAGTACGTCGCGACGCCCGCCAGGATCATCACCGGGGCGCCCACCGCGATCACCGCGGGGCGGCTGAAGTGGGTGAAGGCGTCCAGTCCGGCATGTTGCGTCATGAACGCGCCGATCGGCGCGCCGAAAAGGTTGGCGTCCAGGAAGTGCGCCACGTCGGTTGGGCTGAAGAAATAGTTGCCCGTCGCCCGGTTCTGGGCCACCGACAAATGCGGCTGGCCGAAGCCACCGGTCGTGCGGTTGAACGACCGCAAGACGTGATAGAGCCCAAGGAACACCGGGATCTGCGCCAGCATCGGCAGGCAGCCGAGGATCGGGTTGAATCCGTGCTCACGTTGCAGCTTCTGCATCTCGAGCGCCATGCGCTGGCGGTCTTTGGAGTACTTCTTTTGCAGCGCCTTGATCTGTGGCTGCAACTCCTGCATCTGCCGGGTGGTACGAATCTGGCGCACGAACGGCTTGTACAGCAGAGCCCGCAAGCTGAACACCAGGAACATCACCGACAGGGCCCAGGCGAAGAAGTTCGACGGCCCGAGCAACGCCGCGAACAGCTTGTACCAGGCCCACATGATCCACGACACGGGGTAGTAGATGATGTCGAGGCTGAAGAAATCAAACAAAAGATTCACTCTCCCGTTGCTCCGGCGCGGGGGACCCCGCGGCGCCGGCGCCTTCGAAGCTCGCCCGGCATGCGTGTCGATCCGGTATCGGATCCCATCCTCCCCGATGCCACGGTCCGCATTTGGCGAGCCTGGCGGCGGCCAACCAGCTACCGCGGATCAAACCGTATTCGGTCAGCGCATCGACGGCGTACTGGCTGCAGGTCGGCACGAAGCGACATGTCGCTGGGCGCAGCGGTGACACCATGTGCCGATACAGCTGGATCAGAAAGATCAGTCCCCGCGCCGCCCGGTTCACCGGCCCGTTCCCGCCGACTCGACGGCGCGCCGCAAGCCGCGCCGCAGCTGCTGCTCCAACCGCGCGGATGACACCTGGCGACTGCTCGGCAGCGCGCGGATCACCACCCGATCGGAACGATCGAGATCTCCCAACATGGTTCGCGTGACGTGACGGAGCCGGCGCGCCACCCGGTGACGGTCCACGGCCGACCCGACGGTCTTGGCGATGATCAGGCCGACGCGGGGACCCGTGTCGTCTCCGGGGTCGCGGCGCACATGCACAACGACATCGGGCTGCACCGCGCGCGCGCCATACTTCACCGCGGCGTCAAACTCCGTTGACCGCCTCATGCGGTTGCGTGCGGGAAGCACCGCTGAAGAACCCGACGTTGCGATCAGGCAGTTAACGCGCGGCGACCTTTACGGCGCCGGCTGGAGACGATCGATCGCCCGGCGCGGGTGCGCATCCGCAAGCGGAAGCCATGCACGCGGGCTCGGCGCCGGTTATTCGGCTGGAAGGTCCGCTTGCCCTTGGCCACGGCGTTCTCCTCGTCTTCGAACCATCCGGCCGCGTTCGTCCGCGAGGCGGTCGGAGGTAAGTCTTGCTGCTGGCCGGCGCGGTCCCCGAGCTTTCTCCGGGTCGCAGCCGTATCGCCGACTTTCGGGCGACTGTTTGAGGGTACTGACGCGGATTCGCTGGGTCAAACTTGGTCTCCCGCAACGGACCCAACTCACACATCCGCGAAAACACAAGTTCTCGAACAGGACCGTGCTGCACCATAGAACAACACACGACAAGCAGGGCCCGGATAACCCTAAAGAGGCCGATTGGAATGCAGCAGAACTGTTGGCAGCCGAACGGAAAACTGTTAGCTTCGGGCAATGCCGTTTCAGAGTGGAGCGGCGCTCGACGACGAAGCGAGGATGGCGGATCGACTAGCTGTCTAGACGGCCTGCACGGGTTGTCATCAGCGCGGAGATCACGGGCCGTCGCCGGTAGGCTGCGGCTCGTTTACGATCATCCTGTCCACACCTGTGTATAACTATGTGGACAGTTGTTTCGTCACCAAGCGTGGCTGCCCCTCGACCCGGGATCTGCGAGAACCAGGGAGATTACGTCGTTGACCGATGACCCCGGTTCAGGATTCACAACAGTTTGGAACGCGGTCGTCTCCGAACTCAACGGCGAGTCGGCCTCGGAGGGAATGGCCACCAATCGCACCGCCCTCGCCACCCCGCTGACCCCGCAGCAGAGGGCGTGGCTGAACCTCGTCCAGCCGCTCACCATCGTCGAGGGATTCGCCTTGTTGTCGGTGCCGAGCAGTTTCGTGCAGAACGAGATCGAACGCCACCTGCGCGCCCCCATCACCGACGCGCTCAGTCGCCGGCTCGGTCAGCAGATCCAGCTCGGGGTGCGGATCGCCCCGCCGGCGGACGACGCCGACGACGCTGCCTTCACCGCAGCGGAGCCCTTCCCGCCCGGCCTGGAAGGCCAACCCCCGACCCAGGCCGACGATTCGGTCATCGACATCGACATCGACGAGGGTGACGAAAACGGTGAGATGGTCGCCGCCGAGCAAAGCTGGCCGAACTACTTCACCGAACGCCCGCATGCGGCCGATCCGGCCATCGCCGGCGGGACCAGCCTCAACCGCCGATACACCTTCGACACGTTCGTCATCGGTGCGTCCAACCGGTTCGCGCACGCCGCGGCCCTGGCCATCGCGGAGGCCCCGGCCCGCGCCTACAACCCCTTGTTCATCTGGGGAGAATCCGGCCTCGGCAAGACCCACCTGCTGCACGCCGCGGGCAATTACGCGCAGCGGCTGTTCCCCGGCATGCGCGTGAAGTACGTCTCGACCGAGGAATTCACCAACGACTTCATCAACTCGCTACGCGATGACCGCAAGGTCGCGTTCAAACGGAGCTACCGCGACGTCGACGTGCTGCTGGTGGACGACATCCAGTTCATCGAGGGCAAGGAAGGTATTCAGGAAGAGTTCTTCCACACCTTCAACACACTTCATAACGCCAACAAGCAGATCGTCATCTCCTCCGACCGGCCGCCCAAGCAACTCGCCACACTCGAAGACCGGCTGCGGACCCGGTTCGAGTGGGGCCTGATCACCGACGTGCAGCCTCCGGAACTGGAAACCCGCATCGCCATTCTGCGCAAGAAAGCACAGATGGAACGGCTGGCCGTGCCCGACGACGTCCTCGAGCTGATCGCCAGCAGCATCGAACGCAACATCCGCGAACTCGAGGGCGCGCTGATCCGTGTGACCGCCTTCGCGTCGTTGAACAAGACCCCGATCGACAAGTCTCTGGCGGAGATTGTCCTTCGCGACCTGATCGCCGACGCCAGCACCATGCAGATCAGCGCCGCGACGATCATGGCCGCGACCGCCGAGTACTTCGACACCACCGTCGAGGAGTTGCGCGGCCCGGGCAAGACGCGGGCGCTGGCCCAGTCGCGCCAAATCGCGATGTACCTATGCCGTGAGCTGACCGACTTGTCACTGCCCAAGATCGGCCAGGCGTTCGGCCGCGACCACACCACCGTGATGTACGCGCAGCGAAAGATCTTGTCCGAGATGGCCGAGCGCCGTGAGGTCTTCGATCACGTCAAGGAACTCACCACCCGCATCCGGCAACGCTCCAAGCGCTGATTCCGGCGATCCGCACAAACTTTTTCCAAAAAACTTCTCACTCCCCCGTCACACCTGTCACAGCCCGCTGCTGTGCGCACCGGTGTGCACAAACCGTCCAAAAACCGGTGGAGCACTCGCCGTTGCATACACACGGCCCCGCCATCCCCAGCGCCCGCCGACCGCCCACACAGTTGTCCACCGACTCATCCACAACCGGACCACTGCCCTAGCTGCGACAAGATCCGCTGTCCCCAGAATGCACAGCACTTACTACTAGTACTGAGATCTCTCCGTAGTTTCTTCTTTGAAATACAGCGTTGGGGACGCGCGTTGCCGGCGCGCCCGGCATGCCGTTGACGACGCGGCTTGTCGGCCTTTGCGATTAGCTTTCAAGATGGCCGCAGAAGATCTACGGTTGTTCAGCGACTGCTAGCGACGGGCGGCTAGCCACTTTGATTTTTCGGACACTCGGCAGGTAAAGGGACGCTATGGACGCGGCGACGACAACAGCTGGCCTCACCGACTTGAAGTTTCGTCTGGTGCGAGAGTCTTTCGCTGAGGCGGTGTCGTGGGTGGCGAAGAACCTCCCGACCAGGCCGGCGGTGCCGGTGCTGTCCGGGGTGCTGTTGTCCGGTTCCGACGAGGGACTGACGATTTCCGGGTTCGACTATGAGGTCTCCGCGGAGGCCCAGGTTGCGGCCGAAATAGCTTCTCCGGGAAGCGTTTTGGTGTCCGGAAGATTGTTGTCGGACATCACCCGGGCGTTGCCGAACAAGCCGGTCGACTTCTATGTGGAAGGCAATCGGGTCGCGCTGACGTGCGGAAGCGCGAGATTCTCCTTGCCGACGATGCCCGTTGAGGACTACCCGACGTTGCCCGCGCTGCCGGAAGGGACCGGAACCCTGCCTGCGGAATTGTTCGCCGAGGCGATCGGTCAGGTCGCCGTTGCCGCCGGCCGGGATGACACGCTGCCCATGCTGACGGGAATCCGGGTTGAGATTTCGGGCGACACGGTGGTTTTGGCGGCGACCGACAGGTTCAGGTTGGCGGTTCGCGAGCTGACGTGGTCGGCGTTGTCGCCCGACATCGAAGCCGCGGTGCTGGTGCCGGCCAAGACGCTGGCGGAAGCGGCCAAAGCCGGAGCGGACGGATCTGAGGTTCAACTGTCGCTGGGCGCCGGCGCGGGAGTCGGCAAAGACGGGTTATTGGGCATCAGCGGTAATGGCAAGCGCAGCACCACGCGGTTGCTGGACGCCGAGTTCCCGAAGTTTCGCCAGCTGTTGCCGGCCGAACACACCGCCGTCGCCACCATCGACGTCGCGGAGCTCACCGAGGCCATCAAGCTGGTCGCCCTGGTGGCCGACCGGGGCGCGCAGGTGCGGATGGAGTTCTCCGAGGGATCGCTGCGGCTTTCCGCGGGGGCCGACGACGTGGGTCGGGCCGAAGAGGACCTTCAGGTGGATTTCGTTGGCGAACCGCTGACGATCGCCTTCAATCCGACGTATCTGACCGACGGGCTGGCGTCGGTGCATTCCGAGCGGGTGTCGTTCGGTTTCACCACCCCCGGCAAGCCCGCGTTGCTGCGGCCGGCTTCGAACGACGACAGCTCCCGCACCGGCAGCGGGCCGTTCAGCGCGTTGCCAACTGACTACGTGTACTTGTTGATGCCAGTTCGGTTGCCCGGCTAGGTGTACGTCCGGCAGTTGGGACTGCGTGATTTCCGGTCCTGGGCGCACACCGACCTCGAATTACAGCCGGGCCGGACGGTGTTCGTCGGGCCCAATGGCTTTGGCAAGACGAATCTCATTGAAGCGCTGTGGTATTCGACCACCTTGGGTTCCCATCGGGTCGGCACGGACGCGCCGCTGATCCGGGCCGGCGCCGAGCGCGCGGTGGTTTCGACGATCGTCGTCAACGAGGGCAGGGAATGCGCGGTCGACCTGGAGATCGCGGCGGGCCGGGCGAACAAGGCGCGGCTGAACCGGTCGCCGGTGCGCAGCACCCGCGAGGTGGTCGGTGTGCTGCGCGCGGTGCTTTTCGCCCCCGAGGACCTGGCCCTGGTGCGCGGCGACCCGTCGGATCGGCGCCGCTACCTCGATGATTTGGCGACGGTGCGCCGGCCCGCCATCGCCGGTGTGCGCGCCGACTACGACAAAGTCTTGAGGCAACGCACGGCCCTGTTGAAGTCCCTTTCCGGCGCCCGGTACCGGGGCGACCGGGGTGCGCTGGACACCCTCGACGTGTGGGATAGCAGGCTGGCCGAGCATGGCGCGGAATTGATGGCCGCGCGGATCGATCTGGTGAACGAACTGGCGCCAGAGGTGGAGAAGGCGTATCAGTTGGTGGCGCCGGGATCGCGGTCCGCGTCCGTCGCCTATCGCGCAAGCCTCGGCGAGCACAGTCCGCAGGACTTCGACGGTAACGGTCGCGAGTTTCTGGAGGCGGCCTTGTTGGCCGCGCTGTCGGCGCGCCGGGACGCCGAACTGGAACGCGGGATGTGTCTGGTGGGGCCGCATCGCGACGACCTCGAATTGCGGCTCGGTGACCAACCCGCCAAAGGCTTTGCCAGTCACGGGGAGTCGTGGTCGTTCGCGGTGGCGCTGCGGTTGGCGGCGTATGAGTTGTTGCGTGCCGAGGGCACCGAGCCGGTGTTGTTGCTCGACGACGTGTTCGCCGAACTGGACGCCGCGCGGCGCCGCGCCCTGGCGGCGGTGGCCGAATCGGCCGAGCAGGTTTTGGTGACCGCCGCAGTGCTGGAAGACATTCCGGCGGACTGGGACGCCAGGCGGGTACACATCGATATGCGTGACGACGATTCAGGCCGGATGTCGGAGGTGCGACCATGAGTGGCGCCGATGATGGGGAAGGCGTCGACCGCCTGGGCGGGTTGACCGGGATCGATTTGGTGCGACGCACTCTCGAGGAGGCCCGCGCGGCAGCGCGCGCCCAGGGTAAGGACGCCGGCCGTGGCCGGTCGGCTCCGGCGCTGCCGCGGCGCGTCGCGGGGCAGCGCCGGAGCTGGTCGGGCCCGGGACCCGACGGGCGGGATCCGCAACCGCTCGGCCGGCTGGCGCGTGACCTCGCGAAAAAGCGCGGCTGGTCGACGCACGTCGCCGAGGGCATGGTGTTGGGCCACTGGTCCTCGGTGGTGGGACACCAGATCGCCGACCATGCGACTCCCACTGCGCTCAGCGAGGGTGTGCTCAGCGTGACGGCGGAATCGACGGCCTGGGCGACCCAGCTGCGGATGATGCAGGCGCAGCTCCTGGCCAAGATCGCCGCGGCGGTGGGCAACGGCGTCGTGACCTCGCTCAAGATCACCGGGCCCACCGCGCCGTCGTGGCGTAAGGGCCCACGTCACATCGCCGGGCGGGGGCCCCGGGACACTTACGGCTGAGGGATCCGAAGCGCAATTTATCCCCAGTGGCGCCTCTATCAACAGACGCCTCAGAGCCGCCAGAACGGAACGGACTTACATAACGCACGTCGGGACGCGCCCGTAACGCGGAAATCGTGTGCACGGCGCAGTTAGCTGGGTAGAAACGCGCCCAGAGAATCGGTGCTGGGGGTCCTTCACGGTAGAGTGGTGGGGTGCGACTGTCGCGGTGACCGATCCGCCCGCATGAAACCCCGAGGAGAGCATTCCGACCGTGGCTGCCCAGAAGAAGAAGCCTCAAGAAGGATACGGCGCTTCATCCATCACCGTGCTCGAAGGGCTGGAGGCCGTCCGCAAACGCCCGGGCATGTATATCGGCTCCACCGGTGAGCGTGGTTTACACCACCTCATCTGGGAGGTGGTCGACAACTCGGTGGACGAGGCGATGGCCGGTTACGCCACCCAGGTCGACGTGCGGCTACTCGACGACGGCAGCGTGGAGGTCGCCGACAACGGCCGCGGCATTCCCGTGGCGATGCACTCCACGGGCGCCCCGACCGTCGACGTGGTGATGACCCAGCTGCACGCCGGCGGCAAGTTCGGCGGTGAGAACAGCGGCTACAACGTCAGCGGCGGTTTGCACGGCGTCGGTGTGTCGGTGGTCAACGCGCTGTCCACCCGGCTCGAGGTGGACATCAAGCGCGACGGCTACGAGTGGTCACAGTTCTACGACCACGCCGTCCCGGGCACCCTCAAACAGGGCGAGGCCACCAAGAAGACGGGAACCACGATCCGGTTCTGGGCCGACCCCGACATCTTCGAAACCACCCAGTACGACTTCGAGACCGTGGCGCGCCGCCTTCAGGAGATGGCATTCCTCAACAAGGGTTTGACGATCAACCTCACCGACGAGCGGGTGGAGCAGGACGAGGTTGTCGACGAGGTCGTCAGCGACACGGCCGAGGCCCCCAAGACCGCCGAAGAAAAGGCGGCCGAGTCGCGCGCACCGCACAAGGTCAAGCACCGCACCTTCCACTACCCCGGCGGCCTGGTGGACTTCGTCAAGCACATCAACCGCACCAAGAGCCCGATCCAACAGAGCGTCATCGACTTCGACGGAAAAGGCACCGGCCACGAGGTCGAAATCGCCATGCAGTGGAACGGTGGCTACTCGGAGTCGGTGCACACCTTCGCCAACACCATCAACACCCACGAGGGCGGCACGCACGAGGAGGGCTTCCGCAGCGCGCTGACCTCGGTGGTGAACAAATACGCCAAAGACAAGAAGCTGCTGAAGGAAAAGGACGCCAACCTCACCGGCGACGACATCCGCGAAGGCCTGGCCGCGGTCATCTCCGTCAAGGTCAGCGAGCCGCAGTTCGAGGGGCAGACCAAGACCAAGCTGGGCAACACCGAGGTCAAGTCCTTCGTGCAGAAGGTGTGCAACGAACAGCTGACGCACTGGTTCGAGGCCAACCCGTCGGAGGCGAAAACCGTTGTGAACAAGGCGGTGTCGTCGGCCCAAGCGAGGATCGCCGCCCGCAAGGCCCGCGAGCTGGTGCGCCGCAAGAGCGCCACCGACCTGGGCGGGTTGCCGGGCAAGCTCGCCGATTGCCGCTCCACCGACCCGCGAAAGTCCGAACTGTATGTGGTCGAGGGCGATTCGGCCGGCGGCTCGGCCAAGAGCGGCCGCGACTCGATGTTCCAGGCCATCCTTCCGCTGCGCGGCAAGATCATCAACGTCGAAAAGGCGCGCATCGACCGAGTGCTGAAGAACACTGAGGTCCAGGCGATCATCACCGCACTCGGCACGGGGATCCACGACGAGTTCGACCTCAGCAAGCTGCGGTACCACAAGATCGTGCTGATGGCCGACGCCGACGTCGACGGCCAACACATTTCGACGCTGCTGTTGACGTTGTTGTTCCGCTTCATGCGCCCGCTGATCGAGAACGGGCACGTGTTCTTGGCGCAGCCCCCGCTGTACAAGTTGAAGTGGCAGCGCAGCGATCCCGAGTTCGCCTACTCCGACCGCGAGCGCGACGGCCTGCTGGAGGCCGGGCAGAAGGCCGGCAAGAAGATCAACAAGGAAGACGGCATCCAGCGCTACAAGGGTCTGGGTGAGATGGACGCCAAGGAGTTGTGGGAGACCACGATGGACCCGTCGGTGCGGGTGTTGCGCCAAGTCACCCTGGACGACGCGGCGGCCGCCGACGAGCTGTTCTCCATTTTGATGGGCGAGGACGTCGACGCGCGCCGCAGCTTTATCACCCGCAACGCCAAGGACGTTCGCTTCCTGGATGTCTGATGAGTCAGGCGCTCCGAACCAAACGAGGAATAGATGACTGACACCACGCTGCCACCCGGCGACGAGGCCGGCGACCGCATCGAACCGGTTGACATCCAGCAGGAGATGCAGCGCAGCTACATCGACTACGCGATGAGCGTGATCGTGGGCCGCGCCCTGCCGGAGGTGCGCGACGGCCTCAAGCCGGTGCACCGCCGGGTGCTGTACGCCATGTACGACTCCGGGTTCCGACCGGACCGCAGCCACGCCAAGTCGGCGCGGTCGGTGGCCGAGACGATGGGTAACTACCACCCGCACGGCGACGCGTCGATCTACGACACGTTGGTGCGCATGGCCCAGCCCTGGTCGCTGCGGTATCCGCTCGTCGACGGGCAGGGCAACTTCGGTTCGCCGGGCAACGATCCACCGGCGGCGATGCGCTACTGCGTCAGCGCGGATGCGTCGGTGGCGCTGGCTTCGGGGGAACCGATTCGGATCGCGGACATCGTGCCCGGTGCGCTACCAAATACCGACAACGTCATCGACATGAAAGTTCTTGACCGGCACGGCAATCCGGTGCGGGCCGATCGATTGTTCCATTCGGGAGAGCACGAAACCTACACCGTGCGGACGGTCGAGGGCTACGAAGTCACGGGCACTGGAAACCACCCGTTACTTTGCCTCGTCAACGTCGCCGGTGTTCCCACGCTCCTCTGGAAGCTGATCGAAGAGATCCGGACGGGCGACTGGGCCGTCGTGAATGCCAACTGTGTGGCTTATGCCGGCGACACCCGGACAACGGCGTGCGTGGCGCCCACGGTCGACGAGGTACCCGGGCTCGCGGAATTCCTCCAGTTCTACGGGGATGACCCGGACGCCGCAGCCATCGCGACCGACCTCACCGACGGCCGGTTCTATTACGCGCGCGTGGCTTCGGTAACCGAGGCCGGCGTTCAACCCGTGTACAGCCTGCGCGTCGACACCGATGATCACGCATTCCTGACAAACGGCTTCGTCAGCCACAACACCGAAGCCCGGCTGACCCCGCTGGCGATGGAGATGTTGCGCGAAATCGACGAGGAGACAGTCGATTTCATCCCGAACTACGACGGCCGGGTGCAAGAACCGACGGTGCTGCCCAGCCGGTTCCCCAACCTGCTCGCCAACGGTTCGGGTGGCATCGCGGTCGGCATGGCGACCAACATCCCGCCGCACAATCTGCGTGAGCTGGCCGAGGCGGTCTTCTGGTGCCTGGAAAACCACGAGGCCGACGAGGAAGCGACCCTGGCCGCCGTCATGGAGCGGGTCAAAGGCCCCGACTTCCCGACCTCCGGGCTGATCGTCGGCTCGCAGGGCATCAACGACGCGTACAAGACGGGCCGCGGGTCCATCCGGATGCGCGGTGTGGTGGAGGTCGAAGAGGCCAGGGGCCGAACGTCTTTGGTGATCACCGAGTTGCCGTATCAGGTCAACCACGACAACTTCATCACCTCGATCGCCGAGCAGGTCCGCGACGGCAGGCTGGCCGGGATCGCCAACATCGAAGACCAATCCAGCGATCGCGTGGGCCTGCGCATCGTCATCGAGCTCAAGCGCGACGCGGTGGCCAAGGTGGTGCTCAACAACCTCTACAAGCACACCCAGCTGCAGACCAGCTTCGGCGCCAACATGCTGGCCATCGTCGACGGGGTGCCGCGCACCCTGCGGCTGGACCAGATGATCCGCCACTACGTCGCGCACCAGCTCGACGTCATCGTCCGCCGCACCACCTATCGGCTGCGCAAGGCCAACGAACGGGCCCACATCCTGCGCGGTCTGGTCAAGGCGCTCGACGCGCTGGACGAGGTCATCGCCTTGATCCGGGCGTCGGAAACCGTCGACATCGCCCGCGCCGGCCTGATCGAGCTCCTCGACATCGACGAGATCCAGGCCCAGGCGATCCTGGACATGCAACTGCGCCGGCTGGCGGCGCTGGAGCGCCAGCGCATCATCGACGACCTGGCCAAGATCGAGGCCGAGATCGCCGACCTGGAGGACATCCTGGCCAAGCCGGAGCGCCAGCGCGCGATCGTGCGCGACGAGCTCACCGAGATCGTCGACAAGCACGGCGACGACCGTCGCACCCGGATCGTGGCCGCCGACGGCGATGTGAGCGACGAGGACCTCATCGCGCGCGAAGACGTCGTCGTCACCATCACCGAGACCGGCTACGCCAAGCGCACCAAGACCGACCTGTACCGCAGCCAGAAGCGCGGCGGCAAGGGCGTGCAGGGTGCCGGCCTCAAGCAGGACGACATCGTCGCGCACTTCTTCGTGTCGTCCACGCACGACTGGATCCTGTTCTTCACCACCCAGGGCCGGGTGTACCGGGCCAAGGCCTACGAGCTGCCGGAGGCTTCCCGGACCGCGCGGGGTCAGCATGTGGCCAACCTGCTGGCCTTCCAACCCGAGGAGCGCATCGCCCAGGTCATTCAGATCCGCAGCTACGAGGACGCCCCCTACTTGGTGTTGGCGACGCGCAACGGCCTGGTCAAGAAGACCAAGCTGACCGACTTCGACTCCAACCGCTCGGGCGGGATCGTGGCGATCAACCTGCGTGACAGCGACGAGCTGGTCGGCGCGGTGCTGTGCTCCTCCGAGGAGGACCTGCTGCTGGTCTCCGCCAACGGGCAGTCCATCCGGTTCTCGGCCACCGACGAGGCGCTGCGGCCGATGGGCCGGGCGACCTCCGGGGTGCAGGGCATGCGGTTCAACGCCGACGATTACCTGTTGTCGTTGAACGTGGTCCGCGAGGGCACGTATCTGCTGGTCGCCACCTCGGGCGGGTACGCCAAGCGCACCGCGATCGAGGAGTACCCGGTGCAGGGCCGCGGCGGCAAGGGCGTGCTGACCGTTCAGTACGACCGACGCCGTGGCAGGCTGGTGGGCGCGCTGATCGTCGACGACGACAGCGAGCTGTACGCGATCACCTCCGGCGGGGGCGTCATCCGCACGGCGGCACGTCAGGTCCGCAAGGCGGGACGGCAGACCAAGGGCGTGCGGTTGATGAACCTGGGCGAGGACAACACGCTGTTGGCCATCGCGCGCAACGCCGAGGAAGCCGCGGACGAAGCCGTCGAGGAGGCCGAGGGCACCGAGGAGTCGTAAGGCTTAAACTCGGTCCGACCAGACATCATCCAACTGCCACCGCGCAGGCGTTCATGCAGAAGATCTAAGGAGTCGGGGTGACCTCACCGAACGAGCCGGGCGCCCCCAACCAGGGCGACGGCCTCAATGGCGACGGTTCGGTCGAGCGCGCCGGCGCCCACCGCGCGTCGCCCGCGCAGGCAGGCGCCACGCGGCCGTCCCACGCGGCGCCGCGCGAGCCCGAATCCCAGGGCGCGCCGCGGCCGGGCTCCCCCGCCGGCGCCGATGCGCGGACGAACCGCGTCGTCTTCGGCACCGCCGCACCGGGTGGCGGTGCTCCCGCGCGCCCGAAGCACCCGCCGTACGAGTTCGACGCGGCGCCGGCGCGAGGCGACAGCCCACCCGCCGAGGCCTACGCCAGCGAGTTGCCGGATCTGTCCGGCCCGCTTCCGCGGCCCCCGCAGCGCAAACCCGCCCCGGACCGCGGCGCCGAGACGCCGGGCCCGTCGGCGCCGTCGGCCCGCTCGGCGACCGCCGAAAGCCGGGACAATCGTGAGGGCCGCGAGAACCGCGTCCAGGTGTCGCGGCGCACCCGCGGCCCGGTTCGGGCCAGCATGCAGATCCGCCGGATCGATCCGTGGAGCACGTTGAAGGTGTCGCTGCTGCTCTCGGTGGCGTTGTTCTTCGTCTGGATGATCGCGGTGGCGTTCATGTACCTCGTGCTCGGCGGCATGGGCGTGTGGGCGAAGCTGAACAGCAACGTCGGCGACTTGCTGAACAACACCAGCGGCAGCAGCGGCGAATTGGTATCCAGCGGCACGATCTTCGGCGGCGCCGTGCTGATCGGCCTGGTGAACATCGTCCTGCTGACCGCGATGGCGACCATCGCGGCGTTCGTCTACAACCTGGCCACCGATCTGATCGGCGGCATCGAAGTCACGCTGGCGGATCGGGACTAGTGCCGATCACGCGGTTTTGGGGGTCCGGCGACGATTGCGGTAATCTCGTCGCTCGGCCCTACGCGAGTAAGGGCCTGTAGCTCAGGCGGTTAGAGCGCTTCGCTGATAACGAAGAGGTCGGAGGTTCGAGTCCTCCCAGGCCCACAACCATGTGTCCGTCCAGACGTTGCGTGAGGCTTGCATTGCCACTGGCGCTGGTCGCCGTAGCGGCGGCGGTGGTGCGGTCACGACGCGGGGTCGAGGTCTGGCACGTGGCGGTGGCTGACCCGACCGATCACCCGCCGAGCCACGACGAGGGGCCTTAGCTCAGTTGGTAGAGCACCGCCTTTGCAAGGCGGGTGTCAGGGGTTCGATTCCCCTAGGCTCCACAAAACCATCGGAACCCTAGAGGTCGGCGCCTTCGGCCAAGTAGGTGACACTGTACCAACGCCTCGTCGGCGCTACCCCTGTCTCGTAGCTGTCGGTCGCGACCACCGACTCCAGGCGGACATCCGTCAGATGCGGGTTCTGGACGCGAACCTGGTCTTCGAGCGCCGCCTCCAGTGCGCCACCGGTGAGGGCGCCATCCGCGAGCACCCTGGCCTCATACCTCGTCCAAGTCACGCCCTACATCCTCTCCGGAGCCGAGGAAGCGTTGCGCCAGGGCGCGTTCGGCGGCCGGGTCTTTGAGCGGCCAGCACCACAGCGCCAGGAATACGCGGATCAGCCACTGCGCGGCCAGGGGATCGTCGTTGTCCGGGCCGAGCATTTCGGCGGCCAAGCCGGTCACCGTGGGCGAGCTGATGACCCACTCGCTCACGGGAGTCGCATGCGTGGGCTGCATGAGCTGAACCAGTGGATCCGACCGCAGTCGTTGCAGTGCGATGAGGGTGGCGGCCACGACGCGATCCGGGCCCCTCAGGTCCTCGATGGCCTCCCGGGTGGCGTCAACGATGCGAGCCGCGTGGATGGCGACAACGGCATCGCGGATGGCCGCCTTGCCGCCGGCGTGCCGGTAGACCGTCGCGGGCGAGCAGTGCACCCGGGCCGCCAAATCCTCGATCGTGAACCCCTCGTAGCCCTTGCGGGAGATGAGATCCGCGGCCGCGGCGTGGATCCGTTCCGTGGCCTCGCTGCGGCGATCACGCCCCACCAACCAGTCGTCGCGCGGCATCCACCCATGCTCCACTACATCGCAGCGCTCCGAAATACTTCTCTCACGGTGAGAATTTCCAGACGGCTCTTCTCAGACCAATGCGCTGCTGGCGACAGGTGGCCGCCGGCGGCCTCGTGCGGTCCCGGGTGGAAGCGCCCCTCAACATCGCGTTGGCCCATTGACGGCGCGGGGCGGCGCACCGAACCTGAACGCATGCCCGTCCTGGACCGACCGATCGAGCTCCTCGGCGCCGAGGCGCTGCAAGATCCGTATCCGGTATACGACCGCATGCGCGCCGAGGCGCCGGTGCAGCGCATCGGCGACTCCGTGTTCTACGCCGTGTGTGGCTGGGACGCGGTGCAGGAGGCCGTCGATCGCGTCGACGACTTCTCGTCCAACCTCACCGCGACCATGGTCCTCCAGGCCGACGGCACCGTCACCCCGTTCGACATGGCGCCCGCGGGCGGCGCCGCTCACGCGTTGGCCACCGCGGACGATCCGGTTCACGCGCTGCACCGCAAGATCCTGCTGCCGCACCTGTCGGCCAGGCACGTCCGGATCATCGAGGAGTTCGCCGCGCAGACCGCCGACCGGTTGTGGGAGCAAAACCTGCACGACGGGCAGATCGAGTGGATGAGCGCGATCGCCAACCGGCTGCCCATGATGGTGGTCGCCCGGCTGCTCGGCCTGCCCGACGACGACGTCGACAAACTCATCCGGCTCGGCTACGCCACCACTACATTGCTCGACGGGATCGTCACACCCGACCAGCTCGAAGCCGCCTTCGCGGCCGCCCTGGAACTGTCCGGCTATGTCACGGAGCATTTCGAAAAGGCAAGCGCCGAAACCGAATACGGTCTGATCGCCGACCTGGCAGCCCGCTGCGCCTCGGGGGAACTGGACCAACTGCCGGCGCTGGGCATCATGCTCACCCTCTTCAGCGCCGCCGGCGAATCGACGGCATCGTTGCTGGGCAGCGCTGGGTGGATCCTGGCCGCGCGCCCCGAGGTTCAACGCCGGCTGCGCGAGAACCCGGAATTGCTAAGCGCTTTCATCGAAGAGACGCTGCGCTGCGAGGCGCCGTTTCGCGGCCACTACCGGCACGTGCGGCGCGACACCGCGCTGGCCGGGGTCGATTTGCCCGCCGACTCGCATCTGCTGCTGATGTGGGGCGCCGCCAACCGGGACCCGGCGCACTTCGATGAGCCGAACGAATTCCGCCTCGACCGCACTTCCGCCAAGGACCACCTGACCTTCGGCAAGGGGGTGCACTTCTGCGTCGGCGCCGCGCTGGCGCGCCTCGAAGCCCACGTCGTGTTGCGCAAGCTACTGGAGCGCACCACCTGGATCGAGGCGATCGACGTCGGCGAATGGCTGCCGAGCATCCTGGTCCGGCGCCGGAAATGGCTGCGGCTGGCCGTCCGATAACCGTTACGGCCGAGGCTGCACGTCGACGCTGGGCGGCAGGGTCGAGGGCTCCTCGCGGCCCGCGCGCATCGACCGCCGCACGATGCTGAAGGCGACGGCGCCGCCGGCCAGGACCACGACGGCCGCGCCGGCGAGCACCCAGGGGCGCGGCCTGCGGCGCTGGGCCCGGCGCGCGTCCTGCAACGCCTGGGGCAGCCCGGAGACCACCTCTTGAGCGGCGGCGAGCTCCAGGGCGAGGGTTTCTTGGGCCGCGGCGATATCGCGGGCGAGCCGGCCTTCCCGGTAGCGGCGGCGGAGCTCCGATGCGGCCGACTGCGCGCCGTTGACGCTGAGTCCGACGACGCCCCGCGTGACGTCGACCGGTCCCACCGCCGTGTAGGTCAGGCCCCGGGCCAGTCGCTCCCGTGGGGTCAACGGGGCTTCCGCGTTCGCGCTCATCTGCCGCCCTTCTGTGCCACTCCCCCGGTGCCTCATCAGCCTGCCATCAATCCGGCAGGCCCGGTACCGGCTGCGGGCTTGCCCGCCCGCAATGGCAGACTCTAACCCCGTGACTAACAGCCCCATTCAGACTGCCACCGCAACGCTGCACACCAACCGCGGAGACATCAAGGTCGCCCTGTTCGGAAACCACGCGCCCAAGACCGTCGCCAACTTCGTCGGCCTGGCCCAGGGCACCAAGGAGTACTCGACCCAGAACGCATCGGGCGGCCCGTCGGGTCCCTTCTACGACGGCGCGGTTTTTCACCGGGTGATCAAGGGCTTCATGATCCAGGGCGGCGATCCGACCGGCACCGGCCGCGGGGGCCCGGGTTACAAGTTCGCCGACGAGTTCCACCCCGAGCTTCAGTTCGACCGGCCCTACCTGCTCGCGATGGCGAACGCCGGTCCGGGCACCAACGGCTCCCAGTTCTTCATCACCGTGGCCCAGACGCCGCACCTGAACCGGCGCCACACGATCTTCGGCGAAGTGACCGACCCCGACTCGCAAAAGGTGGTCGACGCGATCGCGACGACGGCCACCGACGGCAACGACCGTCCCGCCGAGCCGGTCGTCATCGAGTCGATCACGATCTCCTAAACCGGCCTCGCCTCAGCGCCGGTCGCCCCCCGCGTAGCCGGCGTCGGTCAGCGCGTCGAGGACCTCCAGCGGGTTGGTCCCGAGGTCCCAACGGGACAAGATGACCAGCCCTCCGTCGGCCGTCTCGACCTCGAGCAATCGAACCGTGCGGCCGTGCCGGCGGAACTCGGTGATCCGGATGATCTTGAGGTCGGAACGCCGGAATAACTGCGTTCGGAACCACCCGCGCAGCGCCAGGCCATCGGGGGTAATTGCCAGCTTAGGACGCGCGCGCCACGTCAAGCCCGCAAACAAGATCAGCCCCGCCGCGGCAATCCCCGTCAAAATGCGGCCGGGCGGGTCTGTGACTATGGTCACACTGGCGATAGCCATCAGAACGCCCACGGCCCCACAACCAGCGATTCCGGCAGCGCCGGGCGCCCATTCTGTTTGCTGCACGGGTCGCCTAACCCCTCCCACCACTGGCTATGCGGTTATCCACAAGCGCTATCAACAGTGGGGATAAATCACATGCGTGTGATTGGGTGGTCACAACGTTGCTGAACCAGTTACAGGCGGACCCCAAGATGAATTCATTATCGGGGCGGCGTCGGTCAGTGCCAGCGCATCGTGAGCAACAACCCGGTGATCATGAAGGCGAACGCGATGGCGTAGTTCCACGGGCCGAGTTGCGCCATCCAGTTCAGGGCGGCCGGCGCCTGGCTTCCGACCGCGGCCAATTGGAACACCATCAGCCAGACGAGCCCGATCAACATGAGGCCGACGAACAGGCAGACGAACCACACGCTGGAGGGTCCGACCTTCACTTTCACCGGTGTGCGGCTGACCGCGCTGACGGTGAAATCGTTCTTCTTGCGGACCTTCGATTTGGGCATTTCAGTACCTCGGCATTACCTGAACAACACGTTGAACGGGACGGGGTGCGACGATAACGATGGCAGCTGCACGTATGGCTCGGCTACGAGACTAACTCACCTGGCACCGTGACCAGGAAACGGAGAGTCGATGATTGACAGGCGCCGCTCACCATGGCGCTTCGGCGTCCCGCTGGTGTGCCTGCTGGCGGGGTTGCTGCTCGCCGCCACCCACGGGGTGTCCGGCGGCGCCGAGATCCGCCGCAGCGACGCGCCGCGCCTGGTCGATCTTGTCCGCGAGGCGCAGTCGTCGGTCGCCCGCCTCAGCGCCGAGCGCGACGAGCTGACCAACAAGCTCGATTCGGCGCACGGCCGATCTTCGGACGCCGCGCTCGCGGCGATGCTGCGCCGCGCCGCCGAACTGGCGGCCGAGGCGGACATGGATCCGGTCCACGGGCCGGGCCTGGTGGTGACCCTCCAGGACGCGCAGCGCGACGCCAACGGCCGCTTCCCCCGAGACGCCTCGCCGGACGACCTGGTGGTGCACCAGCAGGACATCCAGGCCGTCCTCAACGCGCTGTGGAGCGCCGGCGCGGAGGCGATCCAGATGCAGGACCAGCGGATCATCGCGACGTCGGTGCCGCGCTGCGTCGGCAACACGCTGTTGCTCAACGGGCGCACCTACAGCCCGCCCTACACGATCACAGCGATCGGCAACGCGGCGGCCATGCAGGCCGCCCTGGCCGCCGCTCCCCTCGTCATCCTCTACAAGCAGTACGTGGTCCGCTTCGGGCTCGGCTACCGCGAGGAGGTCAAGCCCGACGTGCAGGTCGCCGGTCATGCCGAACCGGTCCGCATGCACTTCGCGCAGCCGGCGGGCCCGGTGGGCTACTGAGCCGGACGGTACCCTGACACGATGCGGATCCTGGTTGTCGACAACTACGACAGCTTCGTGTTCAACCTGGTGCAATACCTGGGCCAGCTCGGCGTCGAGGCCGAGGTGTGGCGCAACGACGACGCCCGGCTCTCCGACGAGAACGCCGTCGCCGCGCAGTTCGCCGGCGTCCTGCTCAGCCCGGGCCCGGGTACCCCGGAACGCGCGGGCGCCTCGATCGCCCTTGTCCGCGCGTGCGCCGAGCGGCGCACCCCGCTGCTGGGGGTGTGCCTGGGCCACCAGGCGATCGGCGTGGCGTTCGGCGCCACCGTGGACCGCGCGCCGGAGCTGCTGCACGGCAAGACCAGCAGCGTGTTTCACACCAATGTCGGTGTGCTGCAAGGGCTTCCGGACCCTTTCACGGCGACGCGATACCACTCGCTGACGATCCTGCCGGAGTCGATGCCGGCGGTGCTGGAAGTCACGGCCCGCACCCGCAGCGGCGTGATCATGGGCGTGCGGCACACCGAGTTGCCGATTCACGGCGTCCAGTTCCACCCGGAATCGATCCTCACCGAGGGCGGGCACCGAATGCTGGCGAACTGGCTCGCCTATTGCGGCTGGACGCGCGACGACACGCTGGTGCGCCGGCTGGAGAACGAGGTGCGCGCCGCGGTGCGGCCCCATTTCCCGGAGGACGCCGCGGCTACTGGCCGAACTTCAGCGTGATGATCCCGTCCCGGTTGCAACCGGCCCCGGCCGGCGGGTTCTGATAGACCACCCGGTGCGACTGGGCGCCGCCGGCGTCGACGTCGGGACCCTTGTCCAGCCCCCCGGTCCAGCCCAGCGCGCGCAACCGCGGTTCGGCGTCGGTCCAGAACATGCCGGTGAGGTCGGGCATCAGGAATTGGTTGCCCTTGGATACCTGGATCTCGATCACCGAGTCCACCGGAACCATCTGTCCCTTGGGCGGATTCGTGCCGATCACCTCGCCGGCGGGCCGGGGGCTGTCGACCGGGGTCTGGCTGAACTTGGTGAATCCGTAGACGGTCAGGTTCTTTTGCGCGACGTCGACGGTCTGGCCCGCGACGTCGGGGACCTGCTTGGTCTCCGGGCCGGAGCCGACGATGATCGTGATCACGTTGGTGATCGCCGACGTCTGGTTGGCCGGCGGGTTGGTCCCGATGACCTTGCCCAGCAGCTCCGGGCTCGACGGTGAGTTCGCCTGCTTGAATTTGCTGAATCCGGCGGCTTTGAGCTTGCTGACCGCGTCGGTGTAGCTCAGGGAGGAGACGTCGGGCAGTTCGCGTTGCTCCGGTCCGGTGGAGACGTTGATGGTGATCTCGTCGCCGGCGCTCACCGACGCGTTGGCGCCCGGGTCGGTGCTGATGACGTGATCCGGCGGAACCGCGGAGTCCGGCTTCTGCAGCGTCCGAGTCTTGAAGCCGCGGTTCTGCAGGGCCGCAATGGCATCGGCCGACACCTGCCCGCGCATGTCGGGGACCGTGACGTCGCGGGTGCTGCCACCGAACGTGTTGAACGCGATGACGACCACGATCGTCAGCACCGCCAGCGCGGCGACCGCGACGACCCAGCGGCCGATGGAACCCCCGGGGACGCCGTCGCGTTCGGTGTTGTCGAGATCCTGGCGTGGCAGCGGGTCGGTGCGCGGCCCGTGGCCCGTCGCGGACGACAGAAATGAGCTGCGTTCAGCGTCGGTCAGCACCTTGGGCGCCTCGGGCGGCTCGCCGTTGTGCACCCGCACCAGGTCCGCGCGCATCTCCGCCGCCGTCTGATAGCGGTTCTCCGGATTCTTGGCCAGCGCCTTGAGCACGACGGCGTCCAGGTCGGCGGAGACGCCCTCGTGCCGCTTCGACGGCGGCACCGGGTCCTCGCGGACGTGCTGGTAGGCCACCGCGACGGGCGAGTCGCCGGTGAAAGGCGGTTCGCCCGTGAGGATTTCGTAAAGGACGCAGCCCAGCGAATACACATCGGATCGGGCGTCGACGGGATCGCCGCGCGCCTGTTCGGGTGACAGATACTGGGCTGTGCCGATCACGGCCGCGGTCTGGGTGACGCTGTTGCCGCTGTCGGCGATCGCACGCGCGATGCCGAAGTCCATCACCTTGACCGCATTGGTGGCGCTGATCATGATGTTCGCCGGCTTGACG
The DNA here is from genome assembly GCF_900157385.1 of Mycobacterium terramassiliense. Taxonomy (GTDB): domain Bacteria; phylum Actinomycetota; class Actinomycetes; order Mycobacteriales; family Mycobacteriaceae; genus Mycobacterium; species Mycobacterium terramassiliense. The sequence continues at coordinate 384,437 of NZ_LT717701.1, read as the reverse complement.
TCCCGGTGGATGATGCCGTTTTGATGGCTGAAGTTCAGGGCCTGGCAGGCATCGGCGATGATCTCGATGGCCCGCCGGGGTGGCAGCGGGCCGTCGGTGTGCACGATGTCGCGCAGCGTGACGCCGTCGACGTACTCCATGACGATGTAGGGCAGCGGGCCGGTCGGTGTGTCCGCCTCGCCGGTGTCGTAGACCGCCACGATGGACGGGTGGTTCAGCGCCGCCGCGTTTTGCGCCTCGCGCCGGAACCGCAGATAGAAGCTGGGGTCGCGGGCAAGGTCGGCGCGCAGCACCTTCACCGCGACGTCGCGGTGCAGGCGCAGGTCGCGGGCCAGGTGCACCTCGGACATGCCCCCGAAGCCGAGGATCTCGCCGAGTTCGTAGCGGCCGGACAGTGGCTCGGACGTGGTCATCGCGGTGTTTCGTGTCCGGCCGGCGGCCTGCTGTGGAGTCCGGAATTGCCCACGCTGCCGCGTTCCGGCCAATCCAGTCGCAGGCGCGGTCCGGACCCGCTGGGCGTGTTGCTCGCCGGGGGCGGCGCCGTGGCCGGCGGGGTCCCGGTATCGGTGACCGTGGGCGGCTGCTGCTGCTGATCCGCGCGGGAATTGATGACGATGATGACCGCGATCAGGATCGCCAGCGCGCCCAGCACGCCCGCGGCCCACAGCAGCGCGCGCTGGCCCGACGAGAAGGTGCGCCGCGCCGGGGGCCGCGAACGGCCGGTGGACGGCCCCGACCGGCGGACCGGGGTGCTGCGGCTGGCGGTGACCGGCGCCCGGGTGTGCGGGCTGGACGGAATGGCCGCCGGCGAGGCGCGCCCCGGCGGCGGTGACTGGCTCGGCCGCGGGGGCCGGCGCCCGGCGCGCACCGCCGCGACGGCGTCGGCGAACGGCCCCCCGCTGCGGTAGCGCATCTGGGGATTCTTGACGAGCGTGATCTCGATGAGCTCCCGCACGTTGGGCGGCAGCTCGGCGGGCAGCGGCGGCGGCGGTTCCTTGATGTGCTTCATCGCCACGGTCAAGGCGCCATCACCGCTGAACGGGCGCTTACCCGAAACCACCTCGTACCCAACGACTCCCAGCGAATAGACATCGCTGGCCGGGGTCGCGTCGTGACCCAATGCCTGTTCGGGGGCGATGTATTGGGCGGTGCCCATCACCATTCCGGTCTGGGTCACCGGCGCGGCGTCGACCGCCTTGGCGATACCGAAGTCGGTGATCTTCACCTGGCCGGTGGGGGTGATCAGGATGTTGCCCGGTTTGACGTCGCGGTGGACCAGGCCGGCAGCATGCGCGACCTGAAGGGCCCGACCGGTCTGCTCCAGCATGTCCAGCGCGTGCCGCAGCGACAGCCGCCCGGTGCGCTTGAGCACCGAATTCAGCGGTTCGCCGTTGACCAGCTCCATCACCAGGTACGCCGTCCGGCCCTCGCCGTCCAGCTGGCTTTCGCCGTAGTCGTGGACGGCGGCGATGCCGGGATGGTTGAGCATCGCGGTGGTCCGCGCCTCCGCGCGGAACCGCTCGATGAACTCGGGGTCCTGGGAGAATTCCTGCTTCAGCACCTTGACCGCGACGCGCCGGCCCAGCCGGCTGTCCACGGCCTCCCATACCTGGCCCATGCCACCGGTGGCGATCAGGCGCTGCAGGCGGTATCTGCCTGACAGCGTCACACCAACTCGCGGGCTCATGGTCCTCCCTGTAGCGCGGCCGCGATCACCGCCCGTCCGATCGGCGCGGCGAGCGCCCCGCCGGTCGCGGACAGTCGGTCGGCCCCGTTCTCCACCAGCACCGCCACGGCAACCTTCGGCGCCTGCGCGGGCGCGAACGCGATGTACCACGCGTGCGGCGGAGTGTGACGCGGGTCGGTGCCATGCTCTGCGGTACCCGTCTTGGATGCAATCTGCACGCCGGGAATCGCCCCTTTCTGCTGTGCGACCTTCTCGGCGCCGACCATCAGCTCTGTTAGCTTAGCGGCGACCTGCGGCGACACAGCGCGGCGCTGTTGGTAGGGCGCCGTGTTGCTGATGTTGGAAAGGTCCGGTCCCTTCAGGCTATCGATCAGGTAGGGCTGCATCGTCATCCCGGCGTTGGCGATGGTCGCGGCGATCTGGGCGTTCTCCAGCGGCGTCAGCGCCACATCCTTTTGGCCGATGCTGGACATGCCCAGCGCGGCGGCGTCCGGGATGATCCCGACGGTGGACTCGGCGACCTGCAGCGGAATGACGCTGGGCGTGCTGTCCAGCCCGAACGAGCGCGCCATGCTGCGCAGCGCGTCGGCCCCGGTGAGGATGCCCAGCTGGACGAAGGCGGTGTTACAGGACAGCGCGAACGCCTGGCTGAGGGATACCGTCGGCTCGTTGCCGCACGGCGTGCCGCCGTAGTTCTCCAGCGTGGCGGTGCTGTTGGGCAGCGGAATGGTGGGCGCAGCCGTCAACTGCTCGGTTTCGGTCGCGCCGGCCTGCAGCGCCGCCGCGGTAGTGATCACCTTGAATGTCGAACCCGGCGGATAGGTCTCCGAGATGGCGCGGTTGGTCAGCGGGTTGTCCGGGTCGTCGCGCAGCCGCTGCCAGGCCCGGGCCTGCACCTCGGGGTCGTGCGACGCCAGCTGGTTGGGGTCGTAGGACGGCGACGACACCATGGCCAGGATCTTGCCGGTGGACGGCTCCAGGGCGACGACGGCTCCCTTGCACGGTGGTCCGCCGCAGCCCTGCTGCATCGCGTCCCACCCGGCCTGCTGGACGCGCGGGATGATCGTGGTGTCGACGTTGCCGCCGCGCGGGTCGCGGCCGGTGAAGAAGTCGGCCAGCCGGCGCCCGAACAGGCGCTCGTCGGACCCGTTCAACAGCGGGTCCTCGGCCCGCTCCAGGCCGGTGCTCGAATAGCGCAGCGAGTAGAAGCCGGTGATCGGCGCGTACACCGCCGGGTTCGGGTAGACCCGCAGGAACCGGAAGCGACTGTCGGTGGCCACCGAATAGGCCAGCAGCTGGCCGCCGGCGACGATTTGACCGCGCTGGCGTGAATACTCGTCGAGCAGCACCCGCTGGTTGCGCGGGTCGGCGCGCAGCCCGTCGGCGGCGAACACCTGCGTCATCGTGGCGTTGAGCAACAGCAGCACCACCAACGCCATCACGGTCACCGAGATCCGGCGGAGAGAGGCGTTCATACCCGCTCGATCACCTCGGTGCTGGCCGCCGCGATCGGCGACTTGTTACGCGCGCGGGTGCGCAGCGGACGCCGGGCGCTGTGCGAGATGCGCGCCAGGATCGCCAACAGGATGTAGTTCGCCAGCAATGACGACCCACCGTACGACATCCAGGGGGTGGTCAGCCCGGTCAGCGGGATCAGGCGCGTCACGCCGCCGACGACGATGAACAGCTGCAGGGCCAGGGTCGAGGCGAGACCCGCCGCCAGCAGCTTGCCGAAGCTTTCCCGCGTCGCGATCGCCGTGCGCAGCCCGCGCACGATGACGATCGTGTAGAGCATCAGCAGGGCCGCCAAGCCCACTAAGCCAAGTTCTTCACCGAACGCGGCGATGATGAAATCGGTCGAGGCCGCCGGCACGGTGTCGGGCTGACCGTTACCCAGACCGGTGCCGAAAATGCCGCCGGTCGCAAAGCTGAACATCGACTGCACGAGCTGATAGCCGCTGCCGTCGGGATCGGAGAACGGGTCCCACCACATCTGCACCCGAACCCGCACGTGCTCGAAAAGGAAGTACGCCGCAACGCTTCCCGCGACGAACAGCACCAGCCCGATGACGACCCAGCTGAAGCGCTGGGTGGCGAGGTAGAGCACCACCAGAAACGACGCGTACAGCAACAGCGAAGTGCCCAGGTCCTTCTCGAAGACCATCACGCCGATCGAGATCACCCACGCCGCCAACAGCGGCGCGAGATCGCGGGGGCGGGGCAGGGTCATGCCCATGAAGTGCTTTCCGACGCTGGTGAACAGGCCGCGTTTGGCGATCAGCACCGCGGAGAAAAAGATCAGCAGCAGGATTTTGGAGAACTCCGCCGGCTGAATTGAGAAGCCCGGGAAGCGAATCCAGATCTTTGCGCCGTTCTGCTCGGACATCGATGCCGGCAGCACCGCCGGGATGGCCAAGAAGATCAGCCCCGCGACCCCGCAGATGTAGCCGTAGCGGGCCAGTTGCCGGTGGTCTTTCAAGAAGGTGACCACCAACGCGAACGCGGCGACCCCCACCACGGTCCACAGCATCTGCTGCGTCGCGCTGGGATGGCGACGGCCGCTCAACTCGTTGTTGACGAGGTCGAGCCGGTGGATCATCACCAGGCCAAGCCCGTTGAGTAGAGCCACAATTGGCAGCAGCAGGGGGTCCGTGTAGGGGGCGAATCGCCGGATCGCCAGGTGCGCGCTGCCGAACATGACCAGAAAGATCAGCCCGTAACTGACCAGGTTCCAGCGCAGCCCGCGGTCCTGGTTGGCCTGCACGATCAGCAGCGCGGCGACGGTGATCAGTGCGGCGAAGCACAACAACAGCAGTTCGGCGTTGCGCCGAGTAGGCAGCGGAGGAGTGACTGCGACCGGCGGCTGGACTTGTGTGGTCATGCCACCGCCCGGCAATCGATGCCCGGCTTTGGTGGTGGGGGCGGGAGCGCGGTCAGCGTCTGAGTGGTCGTGGGCGACGTTGTCGCGGGCGCTGTAGGCGCGGTGCTCGCGGGGGTGCTGGTCGGACTGGCGCTGCTGGACGGGGTGGCACTCGAAGAGGCAGGGGGCGCAGTGACATTCGGTTCGGTGGCGGGCGGCGAGGTGGCGCGCGGCGGCGGACACGGCGGCAGCAGGGAGGTGGCCGACAATTCGCGCAACTGGCCGATGGCGTCATCGAGGGTGCCGGCCGGCAGCCCGGCCTGAACCTGTGCGCGCTCGGGAGGGCGCAGGTCCTGCAGTTGCATCAGGCGGCAGTCGAGATGACCGCCGGTTTGGCCGGAACTGATCAGTGACAGCTCGTTGCGGGCGTTGAGGCAGCCGATCAGGTACGGCTCGTGCAGCGACATGCCGAGCAGCGACCCCTGGATTCCCCGCAGGATCGACACCATGCCGTTGTATTCGGCGACGTAGTAGTTGCTCCGGATGATGGCTCGGCCGATGCCCAGGCCGGCGAGCACCAGCAGCACGACCAGCGTGACGACGATCGCCGTCCGGCGCCGCGACCACCGGGACCGCCGAGGCATTTCCTCCTGTGCCGGAACGCGTTTGGCGACCTCCTCGCGGGGCCTGATGGCCGAGGCGCGCCCAGCGGAGGTGTTCGGCAGCGTCAGTTGGTCTTCTTCGCCCGAGACCGCACCGGCCAGAATCGGCTGCGTCTGACCGTAGTCGTAGTCGACGACGTCGGCGACGACGACCGTCACGTTGTCGGGACCGCCGCCGCGCAGCGCCAATTCGATGAGGCGGTAAGCGCTCTCGGCCACGTCGGGGATCTGCAGCGCCTCGAGGATGGTCTCGTCGCTGACGGGGTCGGACAATCCGTCGGAGCAGAGCAGGTAGCGATCGCCCGCCCGCGCCTCGCGCATGGTCAGGGTGGGCTCGACCTCGTGGCCCGTCAGGGCCCGCATGATCAACGAACGCTGTGGGTGGCTGTGCGCCTCTTCCCGAGTGATCCGCCCTTCGTCCACCAAAGTTTGGACGAAGGTATCGTCCTTGGTGATCTGGGTGAGCTCACCGTCGCGCAACAGATAGCCACGCGAATCGCCGATGTGCACCAGCCCAATCCTGTTGCCGTCGAACAGGATTGCAGTCAGTGTGGTGCCCATTCCCTCGAGGTCGGGCTCCATCTCGACCTGCGCGGCGATCGCCGCGTTGCCGGAGCGCACCGCCGCGTCGAGCTTGGCGAGCAGGTCCCCACCGGGCTCGTCGTCGTCGAGATGGGCGAGCGCGGCGATCACCAACTGGGACGCCACCTCGCCGGCCGCGTGGCCGCCCATGCCGTCGGCCAAGGCCAGCAGCCGCGCGCCGGCGTAAACGGAGTCTTCGTTGTTGGTGCGTACCAGGCCGCGGTCGCTGCGGGCCGCATATCGCAGGACCAGGGTCACGGGCGCAACTCGATCGCCGTTTTGCCGATTCGAATCGGCGTTCCGATGGGAACCCGTACCGCAGTCGTCACCTTCGCCCTGTCAAGGTAAGTGCCGTTGGTCGATCCTAGATCCTCGACGTACCATTCCGAGCCGCGCTGCGACAGCCGGGCGTGCCGTGTCGAGGCGTAGTCGTCGGTAAGCACCAGGGTCGAGTCGTCAGCGCGCCCGATCAACACCGGCTGCCCGCTGAGCGTGATGCGGGCACCGGTCAGCGCGCCCTCGGTCACCACGAGATAGCGCGCGGCATGGCGGCGCTGGCGGGAGGGCAGCAGCGTGCCGCGCAGCGCCAGGCCGCGGCGCACCATGACAGCCCCGGTGGGCGCGTAGATGTCGGTCCGCAGGATCCGCAACACGGACCAGATGAATACCCATAACAACATTAAAAATCCGGCACGCGTCAGCTGCAGTACTAGTCCCTGCATCTGGCGTCCTTTCCGTCCTGGCGCCGCACCCCTCGTCGCACCCGTGACACCGAGCACATCAGCACCGTCACGATACTTGGACGGTTGTCGACGCGGGGCGAAGCACGGCAGCTTTTCCCCCGGTGCGTCTAGTGGATGCGAACGATGATCTCCGAGTGGCCCAGACGGATGACGTCGCCGTCGGCCAACTGCCACTCCTGTACCGGCGCGTTGTTCACGGTGGTGCCGTTAGTGGAGTTGAGGTCGGAAAGGAGCGCGACCTGCCCGTCCCAGCGGATTTCCAGGTGCCGCCGCGAAACGCCGGTGTCGGGCAACCGGAATTGGGCGTCCTGGCCGCGGCCGATGATGTTGGCACCCTCGCGCAGCTGGTAGGTCCGCCCGCTGCCGTCGTCGAGCTGCAGTGTCACCGAGGTTCCGGCGGCGCCGTAGCCACCCTGGCCGTAACCGCCGTAGCCGCCACCCGGCTGCTGGCCGTAGTCGGCGGGCTGGCCGTAGTCCGCGGGCTGGCCGTAGTCGGCGGGCTGGCCGTACTCGTAGTCGCGATGGGCGGTCTCGCCGTATCCGCCTTGCGGGGGATATCCGCCGCCCGGAACGCTTTCGGCGTACTGGGTGTAGTCGCCCGGGCCATAGTCCTGCTGGCCGTATCCACCACCCTGCTGATAGCCCTGGTCGTATCCGCCGCCCTGCTCGGGGTACGCCGGACGTTGTTGCTCGGGCGCTCCCTGCGGGGCGGGCGGAGCGTAGCCGCTCTCCTCTTGGCGAGCCGGCCCGCGCCCGTACTCGCCGTACCCGTACGCCTGCTGGGTGGCGCCGGGCTGACCGCCGCCGGGCGGTGCGTAGCCACCGCCCGGGCGGTAGCCCTGGTCTCCAGGGCCGTAGCCTTGCCCGCCGTAGCCGCCGGGCGCAGGGGGGCGCTGCTCGTAGGACGGCGGCGGGTAGCCGCCCTGTCCCTGGTCGGGGTAGCCGCCCGGCGCTTGGTAACCGCGCTGGTCGTAGCCGCCCTGTTCGGGGTAGCCGCCGCGCTGTTCTTGGTAGCCGCCCTGCTCGGGGTAGCCGCCGCCTTGTTGCGGGTAGCCGCCGCGCTGTTCTTGGTAGCCGGCCTGGTCGGGGTAGCCGCCCTGCTGCGGGTAGCCGCCCTGCTCGGGCTGGCGAGGTGGCGGGTAGCCACCGGGCGGCGGGTAGCCGCCGCCTTGCTCGGGCGGGTAACCGGCCCGGGGCTCCGGTCCGCCCTGTGGCTCCGGTCCGCGCGGCTCGTCTTGCGGGCGCCCGTAACGGTCGTCGTAGTACTCGTCGGCAGGGCGGCCCTGCCCCTGACCCCCGTGGTAGCTCGAATTGTCAGTCATTGCTGCTACTCCTCGCTCTGCGCCGAACGCGTGATTTGATTGTGGCCGGAGAGGGTGGATGACGGTCGGGCGGGGCTCGACATCGGGATTGACAGCACCGCGGGCGCGGTACTGGCCGGTATGCAGGCTCGACGACTGCTCGAACCGGACGACCACATCACCATACGTTTGCCACCCCTGTTCATAGATATAGTCGGCCAAGTACCTCGCGAAAGCGTTCGACGTGAGATCCGTGTCGGCTCCCACCTTCGCAAAGTCGTGCATACCGAGGGTAATGATGTATTCGTTGGGGGCCAAAAGACGATTTCCCTGCAGCGCGCGCACCCCGTCCTCGGCTTCCCTGCGCAATAGCCCTTCAACCTCTTGCGGCACGATCGATCCGCCGAACACCCGGGCGAAGGCGTTGTCCACCGTCGCCTCGAGCTTGCGCTCGATGCGCTGAACGAGCCCCTTTTGGCTACTCATCTTTCAGCGCTCGCCCGCAGTTGCCATGGTGTGTCGCGGGCGCGAGGCAAACGAACCGCCCGCGTGTTGGTTCACCCCAGCATGGTATCGGGCCAGCGCGACGGTGCGGCACCGTGGGAATTCTGAGAATCGCATACGTGCAGCTCAACGCGCCGTGGTAGCGGCCGCCGGACGTCGCGACCGGCCGCCCGGTCCCGCCAAGGCGATTGGGGCAGACGGCCTTTAGAGTGGTATGGTCCATCGGTTGTTTTTCCGGGCGAGTGGCGGAATGGCAGACGCGCTGGCTTCAGGTGCCAGTGTCCTTCGGGACGTGGGGGTTCAAGTCCCCCTTCGCCCACCGGTGAGCGGTTCCACGAACTGCCGGCCTAAAGGCCACGAACTCGAAAGGGTTCGTGGCCTTTACGTTTTCCGTGCAGCTGCGGGACTAAGTGCGGGTGATGATCACCCCGAGATTCACCGGGGCAGCACGGCCTCGACGGCGCCGATGAGCTCGGGCGCGTCGGGCTCCGTCCGGGGACGAAACCGGTTGACCACCGCACCGTCGGGGCTGATCAGGAACTTCTCGAAGTTCCACTGGATGTCGCCCGCCGCACCGTCGGAATCGGCGGCTTTGGTCAGCTCGGCGTACAGCGGGTGACGGTCTTCGCCGTTGACGTCGGCCTTGGCCAGCAACGGAAACGTCACCCCGTAAGTCGTCGAGCAGAACTCCTGGATCTCCTCGGGCGTGCCCGGCTCCTGGCCCATGAACTGGTTGCACGGAACGCCGACGACCGTCAGGCCGCGGTCGCGGTAGTCCCTGGCCAGTTTCTCCAGCGCGGTGTACTGCGGAGTCAGGCCACACTTGGAGGCCACATTCACGATCAGCGTTGCGCCGCCGGACAATTCGGCCAGCGTCGTCGGCTTGCCGTCGAGTGTGGTGAGGGCGATGTCTTTGAGGGTCACGCCGATGACGCTAACACTTGGCTCACCGGGTCAGCGGGCTGTAGAAGACCAGGCCATTGCCCTTGCTGTCGTAGACCACGGCACGCCGCTCGTGCGCGTCGTCGTACGGGCCTTTCACGATGCCGCCACCACTGGCCTCGACGGCCTTGGCGGCGGCGTCGACGTCAGCGGTCTTGATCCCGACGACTACGTGCCCCGGGATGGGGTGGTCCACCGCGGTCGCCAGCGCGAGGGTGACCGCCCCGCCGTCGAGGGCGGCGAAGTGGGCCCCGTCGCGGAACTTCAGCGGCATTCCCAGGGTCTCGCCGTAGAAGCGGATCGACTCGTCCAGGTCGTCGGTCGACAACACAATCATCCGGACCTCGTGCTCGCTCACTGCTGCCTCCTCGGGCTGGGTCGCCTTACCCTAGCCCGGTGAGCAGCAACCGAGTCCCCGGCGGAGTCGTCCACCGATTGCCGGCAGACCTGCGCGAGGCGCTGAGCGCCAACTCGACGGCGTTGGCGGCCTGGCAGGACATCACGCCCTTGGCGCGCAACGAATTCATCTGCTGGGTCGAGGACGCCAAACAAGACGCGACCAGAAAGCGGCGCATTCGCCGAACGCAGGAGGAGCTGGAGGAAGGCAAGCGCCGGCCGTGCTGCTGGCCCGGATGCAAGCACCGTGAGCGCACCGGCAAGTAAGCGGGCCGGCTAGGACCGCAGCCAGCGGTGGACGTCGGGGGTCACGGGGTCGGTGATGTCGTCGAACTCGGGGTGCTTCTTGAGCACCGTGACCACCATGGAGCAGACGGGAACGACGCGCTTGCCGTCGTCGCGCGCCGCGCTGAGCGCCTCCTCGATGAGGATGGTGGCCAGGCCCCGTCCGCCATACGCGGGGTCGATCTCGGTGTGGTAGAAGACGCGCTGATCGCCCCGGTCGGCGAAGTCGGCGAGCCCGACGGGCTTGCCCTCGACGGCGATGGTGTACCGACCCTCCTCCGCGGTGACGGTGGTCGGGGCGCCGGTCTTGTCTGCGGTCATGCCTGCTCCTTGTTTTCCGGTATCGGTCGAGGCCGCAGTCGGGTGGTCGGCAGCGGCGGGGCGGGCAGTCGCGTGACCGAACCCCGGTAGCCCGGGACAGCGCCGAAGCGGTCGTCGCCGGCCTCCCACAGTCGGCGGTAGCCGACGATGTCGTCGTGACTGCGCCCGACGAAGTTCCACCACATCACCAACTGTTCCGCAAACGGCGTCCCGCCCAGCACCAGCACCCGCGCAGGCCGGTCACAGAGGTTGCGCAAGTGCACAATCGGATTGCCCGGTGCTTGGTAGCCGAGGTCCGCGACCGCCAGGTTAGTCCCGCCCATCGCGACCTGCCCCGCGTCGCAGAGCAGGCCGTGTTCGAACGCCGGATCCACCGCGATATCCACCGCGGCGTTCGGCTCCACGTCGAGCTGCGCGCCGAGCAGCGGCGTGAACGTGCGCACCGGCGAGCGGCTGCCCGCCAGCTCCCCGAGAAACACGCGCGCCACCGCCCCCGGCAGCGGAGTCGCCGGCGGCACATAGTGGGCGAAGTTGCGGCCGGTGTCGCGGTCGGAATCGGGCAGCGCGACCCACAACTGCACCCCGTGCAGCGCGGCGTCCGACCCGATCGACACCTCCGAGTGAGAAATACCCGCGCCCGCGGTCATCAGGTTCAGCTCGCCGGGCCGGACCAACGCATGGACTCCGGCGCTGTCGCGGTGCTCCACTGCCCCGCCGAACAACCAACTCACGGTTTGCAATCCGGTGTGTGGGTGAGGCGGGACGTCCATGCGCGCGCCGCCGGGGCCGCCGGCGAGGCCATAGTGGTCGATGAAGCACCAGGCGCCGACCAGCGATCGTTGCCGTTGCGGAAGCGTGCGTTGTACCGGGATCGCCCTCGGTCCGCCCAGCGGAACCTCGCGCGGATGTAACACCTCGACACCGGCGGCGCCTGACGCGCGGCACGCGACTTCGACCGGTGCGGTCTCGAGGTTGCTCACCCGCCCGACGCTACGCCTGGGGGGAGCCTCAGCGGCCTGGCGGCCGCAGCACCTTCATCGCCAGCCGCATGACCGGGTCGGGGACGCGGTCCTGCATCGACAGCGCGGCGTCGGCGGCGCGGGATCGCAGCGGGGTGCCGCGACCGAAGATCCGGTTCAGCGGGCCGCCGGTCGGCTCGATCACCACGTGCAGCGGCGGGGTGCCCACCGCGGCGCCCAGCGCGTTGGAGATGACCATTCGCTGAATCTCGCTGGTGCCCTCAAAGATGGTGTACAGCTTGGCATCCCGATACCATTTCTCCACCGGGTGGTCGGTGATGTAGCCCCAGCCGCCCATCGTCTGGATGGCCCGTTCGGTCGCCTTCACCGCGACCTCGCTGGCGGCGAATTTCGACATCGAGCCCTCGCCCCGCTCGAACGGGACGTTGTTGGCCGCCATCCAGGAGGCGCGCCAGGTCAAGAGCCGCGCGGCGTCGATCTCGGTGGCCAGCTCGGCCAGCGGGAACGCGATGCCCTGGTTGTCGATGATCGGGCCCCCGAAGGCCTCTCGTTCCGTGGCGTACCACGTCGCGTACTCCAATGCGGCGCGGGCGATCCCGATCGCCTGCGCGGCGACCATCGGGCGGGTCTGCTCGAAGGTGCCCAACGTGGCCGAGCCGGATCGCCTTCCACCGGCCACCACCTCGCGGGCCTTGGCGAGCTTGTGCTCGAGCTTCTCTTCGCCGCCAAGCAGATTGGCTCCCGGAACGCGCACCCCCTCGAACAGCAATTCGGCGGTGTGAGACGCTCGGCAACCCAGTTTGTCGAGTTTTCGGACCAGTTTCAGCCCCGGCGTGCCGCCGGGCACGACGAACAGAGCTTGACCGCGGTGCCCGAGCTCCTCGTCGACGACCGCGTTGACCACGTGCACATTGGCGATGCCGCCGATGCCGATCCACATCTTGTGGCCATCGATGATCCAGTCGTCACCGTCGCGACGCGCGCGAGTGCGCAGATTCCGGACGTCGCTGCCGCCCTCGGGCTCGGAGATCGCCAGGGCGGCGAGCTTGATATCGCCTGGGGTTCCGAAACATTCGGGCGCCCACTCGAGCATTTGCTCGGGCGAGGCTGCCTGGCCGATCGCCGACAGCGCCAGCGCGGGCATGACGATCGCCAATCCGATTCCCGCGCAGCCCCAGAAGAGCTCCTCCATGAACATGGGTAGCGAAATTCCGGTCGGGTCGCCAATCAGGTCGCGGTAGAACAGCGGACTGTAGAAGCCGCGCTGGGCGGCCTCCTCCAGCACCGGCCAGGGAAATTCCTGGCGCTGGTCGTAATGGAGCGCCACGGGGCGGATCACTTCTTCGGCGAACTCGTGCGTGCGCCGGGCCAGGTCGTGTTGTGCCGCCGTGGGTGTCAGGTCGAACGTCATAGATCCGCCTCGGGGTGGACAGACTCGGTCGTGCCAAGCCGGTCTACCCCGTCGGCGGGGTCAGCAAACTGTCATGCGGCGGAGCGGGGCCCGACTTGTGCGGTCGGCAGGTGCAAAACCACCGCGGCGACGGGGACCGCGTCGTGCTCGTGCCGCGCCAACAGCGCCGCGTTCTCGGGCAGCTGCCGTGAATTGATCTCGCCGGCGGCGATCCGGCGCAGCACGTCATGGGCGCGGGCGAGTTGTTCGCGCTTGCGGTACTGACCGCCGGGGAGTTTGACGCCGGCCCAGACGCCGTACTCCTCGCGGTGCGCGATGGCGTGCTGGGCGCACCGGCGCTGCTGTGCCAGGGGGCAGCGGCGCAGGCACTGGATCCGGGCTTCGGTCGCGGACCGCTCGTAGGCGCGCGCTTTCGCCGCGCCGTCACCACCGTCGTCGTCGGGATAGCCGAACCACAGTTCCGGGTTGGCTACGCAGGGGTGTCCCATGTCGGTCTCCTTCTCCAGCGGTGAAACGTAGGCAAAAGCGTATAACGTATAGGAGCGCCGGCGCAAGAGAAACGTGACAAAAACGTATATAAGCTGGATAGGGGCGCGCCGTGTGTACTATCCGGCCTATGGCCGGAGCGTGCGGTGAGCCGTGAATCGGCCGGCGCGGCCATCCGCGCGTTGCGCGAGTCACGCGACTGGTCGCTGGCGGAGCTGGCCGCGGCGACGGGCGTCAGCATCATGGGGCTGAGCTTCCTGGAGCGCGGCGCGCGCAAGCCGCACAAAAGCACAGTTCAGAAGGTCGAGAACGGGCTCGGCCTACCGCCGGGCACCTACTCTCGGCTGCTGGTGGCGGCCGACCCGGACGCCGAACTGGCCCGGCTGATGGCCGCGCAGCCCGTCGACACGACGCCCGCAAGGACCGCCGGCGCGGTGGTGGTCGACCGGCACAGCGACACGGAAGTCCTGGAAGGCTACGCCGAAGCCCAGCTCGATGCGCTCAAATCCGTCATCGATCGGCTGCCGGCGACGACATCAAACGAATATGAGACGTATATTCTGTCTGTGATCGCTCAGTGCGTGAAGGCGGAGATGCTCGCAGCCAGCTCCTGGCGGGTGGCCGTCAACGCCGGCGCCGACTCGACGGGCCGTCTCATGGAGCATTTGCAGGCGCTCGAGGCCACGCGCACGGCCCTGCTGGAGCGGATGCCGACCAGCCTGAGCGCGCGTTTCGATCGCGCGTGCGTGCGGTCGTCGTTGCCGGAGACGATCATCGCGGCCCTCGTCGGTGTCGGCACCGACGACATGTGGGACATCCGCAACAGGGGCGTGATTCCGCCGGGGGCGCTCCCCCGCGTCCGCGCGTTCGCCGAGGCGGTCGAGTCGTCCGGCCGGGCCAGCCCGGATCGCGACCCCGGCGAGGAGGCGCGGTGACCGACAGCGAAATCGAGGTGCTGACCCGCGCCCATCGACTCTTTGCCGGCAGCACGAGCCCACCGCCGCTGGACGCGGGCACCGCGACTCACCGCGGACTGCCGCAACTGGCGGGCGGCCTGAATGGCGGTGTGGCACAAAGTGTTTACCGGCTGGCGGCGGACCGAAGTGAGCAGCGCCTGCGGTCGGCGGCGGGCACGGACGCCGAAGCCGCCCGGGTCATCGCCCGCGCGCACCAGGATCGCGTCGAGGCCCGCGACCGCACCAAATCCGTCCTCGACGAGGCCCGCGCCGACACCGCCGCGCCGCCGATTCCCCCGACACCGATGGCCCAGCGCGAGGCGATGCGCCGCCGCGTCGCGCGGCTCCGAGCGCAGCGGGCGCACGTCCTGTCCGCACGCCTGAAGGCGCGGCGGCACTCCACGGCGCTGCGGGCGCTGCGTTACCGCCTGGCGCACCATCGCTTTCCGGGCCTGCCGTCGCTGAACGGGCCCGCCGCGGTCGCGGTGCGCGCGGCGTTGTCGCGACTGGGACGCCCCTACGTGTGGGGTGCGGCCGGACCCGAGCAGTTCGACTGTTCGGGGTTGGTCCAGTGGTCCTACGCGCAGGCGGGCATTCACCTAGGCCGCACCACGTACCAACAGATCAACGATGGGATCCCGGTGCCCCGTTCGCTGGTCCGACCGGGCGACCTGGTCTTCCCCCACGCCGGACACGTGCAGATGGCGATCGGCAACAACCTCGTCGTCGAAGCGCCCTACTCGGGCGCGACAGTGCGAATCAGTCGGTTGGGCAGCAACATTGCGATTCGGCGGCCGCTATGACAAACCAATCCCTCCCGGAACAAGCCGGACCCTCGCTGGGCGCCATAAAGGAGCGGCAGTCCGCGCTGGCCGGGAGGCACAGCACCGCCTCCGACGCCGACCGCGCGCTGGCCGAGGTGCTCGCCAGCGCCCACGCCGCGACGCGTGAAAGCCTCAGGCGACTCGACGCGATCGCCGAGGAGATCGACCGGGCCGCCCTTCAGCGTGGGGACCTTGCGGCCGACACCCCGATGGGGGCGCGCGAACTGCACAGGTTTCTGGTGGACAAGCAACGCGAGATCGCGCGGGTCGTGTCCGATGCCCGCGAGCTCGGCCGCGCGAAAAAGGCTGTTCTGGAAGGGCTGCGCGCCCAGTACCCCGGCCCGGCGGGCTAGACGCGACCCCGTCGGCCCACCGGTCCACAGGAGCTCCCGGGGTGAATTGTCGGCAGGAACGTGCCTGGGTACCGTCGCCCGGCATGGAGGGGCCGCGACATCGATGTCGACGTATGACGAGCTGATCAACGCGATCACATCCGTCCGGGACCGCACCGGTGATCCGAACGGGTGGCAGGTGGGTTTGGCGCCGGACGAGGTGGCTGCGGTCATGACCCCGACCACCCGGCCGGAAACACTCGATGCGATCGTCCGCAAGATCCGCCAACATCACGCGAGCCTGTTCGGCGCCGCGGCGCCGGGCGGTCCGCCCGCCGGTCCGGCACCGGGCGCGCCCGAGCCCGACCGCGGGCAGGGCCAGGCCGCCGAGGCCATGACGGATGCCGAAGCCGCTCTGGCACATCAGAATTCGGCCAGCTCTCAGCTCGACATGCAGGTGATCAACGCCATCCTGAACGCCCACCTGAACGCCGTCGAGGGCAGAGAAGCGCTGACCAAGTTGCAGCGCGAAACCGAAGTCGCGGTCCTGACGCGATCGGACCTCGACACCCCGGCCGGGGCGCGCGATTTCCAGCGGTTCCTGATCGGCAAGCTCAAGGACATTCGCGCGGTTGTCCTGAACGCCAGCCTGGACGACACCTCGAAATCGGCGCTGATGGCCGCCTGGACGTCGCTGTACGACGCTTCCCGGCACGGCCCCGACGAGCGTCCGGCCGCGGCGGCCGTTCCCGTTGCGGTGCCCGCCGACGGCACCACCGGCGAACCCGTCGACGATCCCGACGTGGACCCGCTGCTGGATTCGATGCCCGCCGCCGATCCCGGGCCGCCCACCGGTGATCTTCCCGGACCGTCGCCGGTGGGGAGCGCCACCGGCCCTGCGGCGCCGGCTATGCCCGCGGCTCCGCCTACGGTGCCGGCCATCCCCGGCTTCGGCGGGGCGCCGATACCGGGCGGTACGGGCGGCCTCCAGCTACCCGGCCTGCACGACCTCGGCGCGGAGCGGCCGTTCGGATCCCATGACCCCGACCCCGCCGACAACGCCGGTCCCGACGAACCGGACGACTCTGACGAGGACAAGCGCCACGCGGAGGAGGTCGCGACGGATCAATCCGAATCCCCGGCGGTGGGCCCGACGGCAGTCACCCTGCCCGACGGCGACACGGTGACCGCCGCCAGCCCACAGCTGGCCGCGGCGATCCAAGCCGCCGTCGGTGGCGCCTCGATACCAGATGCGTTCCATCAGCAGGGAATTACGATCCCCCCACCGGGAACGCCGGTCCCCCATCCCATCGACCCGCTGCAAGCGACGCCCGGCGACATCGGCATCCTCACCGATCGGCATGCGCTTGCCCTCGGCCATGAAAAGGCCCTTCTCGATGGCCAGATTCAGCGCATCGCCACCGTGAGCGGGCCGAACTTTCTAGGCTGGGAGCATCCACCGGCGGTGAGCGCGCCCGCGAGCCCGCCGGTCGAGCCGCACACACCGACACCCACAGGGCCGGCGGCCACGTCGACCACCTGACAATGATTTGATGATCCCGCCCTCCCCCGGCGGTGCACCGAGTAGGAGACAGAGCAGATGGCAGAACCAATCCGTGTGGTGCCCGCGCACTTACGCGAAGCCGCTGCGCATCACCAGGAGACCTCCGACTACCTGCGCACCATTCCGTCTTCGCACGCGGCGATCCAGGAAAGCCTGGACTCGCTGGGGCCCATCTTCGGCGAACTGCGCGATGCCGGACGCGAACTGCTCGAGCTGCGACGCCAGTGCTACGAACAGCAGGCCGACGACCACGCCGACATGGCGGAGAAACTCAGCGCGTCGGCGGCGATGTGGGAAGAGCACGAGCACGACGCGGCACGAAACTTCGGCGGCATCGCTGACGGGGGTCACTGACGGACGCCAATCCCGCCTTCGACACCGTCCACCCGAGCGGGCACATCCTCGTCCGCTCCTGCCGCGGCGGGTACATGCACAGCGTCGCGCTGAGCGAAGAGGCGATGGAAACCGACGCCGAAACCTTGGCGCAGGGAATCCTGTTGACCGCCGACGTATCCTGCCTCAAAGCGCTGCTGGAAGTCCGCAACGAGATCGTGGCGGCCGGCCATACCCCGTCGATGGAGGTGCCCAGCCCGCACGACCTCGACGCGGCGATCGAAAAGCTGCTGGCGCATAAGTTGCGGCGCCGCCCCTAAACCAGCCAGGTCTTGGCGCTGTCGGGGTCGGGGGCGATGTTAGTCGGCGGCTCGACGGGATTGGGGCCGAACAACTCTCGCGCGCGGGCCAGCAGGGCGCGCACCTCGTCGAGTTGCTGCTGCAGCGCAGAATCAGCCATGTCCCCACGCTACCCAGGCCGTGGCAGCAGCACAATTCACCGACCGAATAGACGACCCGGCGGATCCCGGTAGGCTTAGCCAGTGGCGATCTTCGGTCGAATAACGGCGCGCCAGCGCCTCCGGAGAGCTACCCGGGAATCGCTGACGATTCCAGCCTTCAGCTCTCCCGTCGACTGCACCCCCTGGGTGACGGGCGGGCTTTGGCCTGCCGAATTGTCCACCACCACCGCCGAAACCGCCACTCTCGCAGAGTATTTGCGGGACGACCTGCAGCGCATCACCCGAAGCGCCAACGACGAGCTCCGCAAGATCCGGCTGGCGGACATGCCCGAATTCGTCCGACGGGCAGAGGAAGCCAGGGTCGTCGAGGATGCCCGGGCGCGTGCGGTGCGGCGGGTCGACTCGGCGATTCGCCATGTGCACGCCGTGAAGCCCGGCCCGCCCTTTGACGGCGCCGATCTCGAGGCGACGCAGATCATCCCGCGGGTCACCGACGCTGCGCCCGCGCCTGACGAAGACGTCGTGGGCGAGCTCGACCCTCCGGTGCTCGGTGACGCGGCCGCCGACGAGGAGGAGCCCGACGCTTCGGAGGGTCGGCACCGGGCCTCCGACGAGGCGAGCAACGCCCCGCGACCCGAGCCGACGGAGGAAATCCCCGTCCCCGCGAGGGCAAGCGAATCCGACGACGAGCGGTTGCAGCGCCTCCTCGCGTTCGTGGTCCATCAAGAGCCGCGCCTGAATTGGGCGATCGGCGATCGCCCCGACGGCAGCACCGTGTTGGTTACCGACTTCGCCCATGGCTGGATACCGCCGGGCATCGCGCTTCCCGAGGGCGTGCGGTTAGTGGAACCGGAGCGACGCACCGGCAAGGTTTCGGCCCTGATCGGCGAGACCCGGCGGCTCCGCACCTACGCCCCCGGTGATTCGCTGGGTTGGCTGGATGACTTCGCCGAGACGCGGGCCTCGGCGCAGCCCCGGGAGCTGCCCGCGGTGGACGACCTCGGCTGGGAGTTGAGCCAGGCCACGCACTGGCGGGACGGGTTGCCGCGGATGGTGCATACGCTGGCCCGGGCCGCGGCCGCCGGAACCGGTGTCGCGGAAGAAGAGATCGATTTGCTCCGGGTGCATCTCGATACGGCGCGCTATCAGCTCTTGATCCAATATCCGAACATCGACCCCGCGCTCTTCCTGAACTGCCTGCTGCTGGCTGCCACCGAAGGCGCCGTGACCGGAGACTTGGTGTCGGCGAACTACCACCTTGCGTGGTTTCACAAGCTCAACGAGCCGGCGGGTGTGCTGTAGGCGGCTCATCGGCCGGGGCCGGGTGGCCCCGCGAAGGCTTGGGCGATCTCCAGCCATCGCTGCGCGTCGGGACCCTGCGCCGTGATGTCCAAAGCGCCGAGCGGCCGCCGCTGCGTCACCAGAAAGCAGAAGTCCTCGGCGGAGCCCGTGACCCGCTGGGCGGCGTCCGGCGGGCCCCAGGACCAGGTGTCGCCGCCGGGTCCGCGCAGTGCGATGCGGAACGGGTCGGGCGGCGGAGTCAGGTTGTTGATGACGAACGCGTAATCGCGGGTGCGCACCCCGATGTGCGCGATCGACCGGAGGCGCTCGGTGGCCCGCCGTTTGACGCCGACGGCGTCGGCGACGTCGAGGCCGTGCGCCCACGTCTCCATCAGCCGGGCCGTCGCCATCGACGGCGCGCTCATGGGCGGCCCGAACCAGGGCAGCTTGCGGCCGTCGGGCACCGCCAGCAGGGCCTCGTGCAGCCGCGCGCGGGTGGCCCGCCAATCGGCGAGCAGTTCGGCCGGCGCCACGACCGCCAGTTCCTCGGCGCCCGCGTCGACGAAGCCGCTCGGGTCGGCCTGAGCCGCCGCCAACAGCTCGGCGAATCGGGCCTCGTCGGTGACGGCGGTGAGCGCGACCCGGTCGGTCCACAGCAGGTGCCCGATCTGGTGGGCGATCGTCCAGCCCGGCGCCGGCGTCGGATCCGCCCAGCGGTCGGCCCGCAGTGGCGCCACCAGCGCGTCGAGGTCGTCGCTTTCGGCACGCAGGTCGGCCACCATCGGCTCGGCAGCGGTCACGCTATGTACCTTAGCGATTGGCGGCCGGCTGCCCGCGGCGCCCGAGGACGCTGTGCATCGCGAGCCCGATCAGGTACAGCACGGACCCGAAGAGCACAAACAGCGGCGCGCGCCCGTCGTCAGGAATCAAGGTGGCGGACACCGCGATCGCGACGATGAACGCCACCCAGAACAGCGCATCCTGCACCGCGAACACGTGTCCGCGCAGCGCGTCGTCGACATCCATCTGCATCGCGGAGTCGGCGCACAGCTTGACCACCTGACCGGCCACGCCGAGGCAAAAGCCGCACACCACCATCACCGGGAGACGGAGCAGGGCGCCGGGGATCTGGATGAGCGCGGCGGCGACCAGCGCGCCATTGGCCGTGGCGTAGCGGCCCCAGCGGCGAATCGCCGACGGCGTCAACACGTTGGCCAAGAAGGCGCCGAGACCGGAAGCGGCGAAGAACACCAACGCGATGCCCAGGCCCCCGGTCGTCGGACCGGGCAGGTGATGCACCAGCAGCAGCATCACCAGCGAGTTGATCCCGACCACCATCCGATGGGAAGCCAGGCCCGACAAGGTGGCGGCGACGGTCGGGCTCTGCACCACCGTGCGGGCGCCGTGCAGCCAGCCGGTGATCACCGCGTACACGGCCGATCCGTGGATCGCCCGCTTGGTGTCGTCCGGGCCCAGCACGCGGGAGCCGAACCGCAATGACAAGAGCAACGCGATCGACACGGGAATGGCGGTGATGAAGATGATCACCGAGGCGCCGTCGTCACCGGCACCGGCGAAGAACCGCGGCACCAGCATGAAGTTGGCGCCCAGGAAGGCCGCGACGGCACCGGATGCGGTGGCAACGGAGTTCATCGTCACCACCTGCTCGCGCGGGACGACGTGGGGCAGGGATGCCGACAGCCCGGACGCGACGAACCGGGCCAGGCCGTTGGCGAACAGCGCCGCGATCAGAAGCGGCATGTCGCCGGCGCGCACGGCCAGAATGGTGCCGATGACCGCGATGAGGATCAGGCGCGCCGTGGTCGCGCCCACCAACACCAGCCGGCGATCCCAGCGGTCCATCAGCGCGCCCGCGAAGGGTCCCAGCAACGAGTAGGGCAAGAACAGCACCGTGAACGCGCGTGCAATGGCCATCGGGTCGGCGGCGCGATCCGGGTTGAACAGCAGCGCTCCGGCCAGCCCCGCCTGAAACAGCCCATCGCCGAACTGACTCGCCATGCGGACCTGCAGCAGCCGCCAGAAGTCCGGCAAGCCGCGCACCGAGCGCCATAGTTCGGCGGATGCGCGCGAGTGCGTCCGGAGTGCAATCACAGAACCGACTTCCACGAGGGGGCTGCCACGACCGCGGTGGTCGAGCCGCTGCACCAACAGTACAAATATTTGGCAGCCACGCTTGATTAACCCAGGCCGCCAAGCGAAGGTGCGATGATGGTGTGATGCCGCCCGAAGACCCCGAGGACTACGTCGCACCCGCCGCGCAGCGGGTTCGCGCGGGCACTCTGCTGCTTGCCAATACCGATCTCCTCGAACCCACGTTCCGGCGCAGCGTGATCTACATCGTCGAGCACAATGACGGCGGCACACTGGGCGTCGTGCTCAACCGGTCCAGCGAGACCGCGGTCTACAACGTGTTGCCGCAGTGGGCCAAACTGTCGGCCAAGCCCAAGACCATGTTCATCGGTGGGCCGGTCAAGCGCGACGCGGCCCTTTGCCTGGCGGCGCTGCGCACCGGCGCCGATCCGCAGGGAGTGCCGGGCCTGCGGCATGTGGACGGCCGGATAGTGATGGTCGATCTGGACGCCGAGCCCGACCTGATCGCCCCGCTGGTGGAGGGGGTGCGCATCTTCGCCGGGTACTCCGGCTGGACTATCGGCCAGCTCGAGGGCGAGATCGAGCGCGACGACTGGATCGTATTGTCCGCGTTGCCATCCGACGTTCTGATCGGGCCGAGAGCCGACCTGTGGGGGCAGGTGCTGCGTCGCCAGCCGCTGCCGCTTTCCTTGCTCGCGACCCACCCGATCGACGTGAGCCGAAACTAGGGCCCCTCCCCCGCTCGCGGGATGCCAACCGTACGCGCCGACTCGTCGGCACGCCGCGCGAGCCCGCTGGCGATCACCGCGCAGACCACCAACTGGATCTGATGAAAGATCATCAGCGGCAACATGGTCAAACCGACTGTGGCCGCCGGAAATAGCACCAGCGCCATCGGAAGTCCTGACGCCAGGCTCTTTTTCGAACCACAGAACAGCAAGACGATCGCATCGCCACGGTCGAGCCGGGCCAGCCGGCCGATGAGCGTGGTCGCGGCCAGCACCGCCGCGAGCAAGACCGTGGCGACGATGGCCACCGCGATCAAGCGCCACACGTCGACGCTGACCCAGATTCCCTTGACCACTCCCATCGCGAACGCGGTGTACACCACCAGCAGGATGGAGCCGCGATCGACCACCTTCAGCAGTGCCGCGTGCCGGGCGATCGTCCCACCGAGCCACGGCCGCGCCAGCTGACCCGCCGCGAACGGCAGCAACAGCTGCAGCATGATGTCGCGAATGGCGGTGCCGTCCACGCGCGGCGCACCGCTGGTCGTCATCAACAGCACGACGAGCAGCGGGGTGAGCACTACACCGAGGATGTTCGACAGCGACGCGCTGACGATGGCGGCCGACACGTGGCCCCGCGCGATCGAGGTGAAAGCGATGGACGACTGCACGGTCGACGGCACCAGGCACAGAAACAACAGGCCGTTGTAGAGATCGACGGTCAGAACCGACGGCACCAGCGCCCGGGCGGCCAAGCCCAGCAGTGGAAATATCGCGAATGTCGTGGCCAGCACGAGCAGATGCAGCCGCCATTGACGCACACCGTGCCAGGCCTGCTGGGGCGACAGCCGGGTGCCGTACAGGAAGAACAGCAGCGCGATCGCCGCTTTCGCGGCGACGGACACCACGTCCGCGGCCCGGCCGTGGGCGGGGACAAGCGCGGCGAGGGCCACGGTCGCGGCCAGCGCCAGCAGAAACGAGTCGATCGGGATCGCGGGCGGCAGCCGCTTCACCATGACGGCTCGTGCGGTGGCCAGTTACGGGCGGGTCGGCACCATCGGATCAGTGGCAGGACTGCGTGCAGACGGCGCAGCTGCCCGCGCAAGCGGTCGCCGCCGCTTCCCGGCTCAGTGCGAAGCGCGCGCTTTGCCACGACCCGGTGGCCAGCGTCCCGAACGCGCCGGCGACACAGACGATCAGCACGACCAGAGCGGTGTGGGGGGAGGCGGCCAGGGCGACCGTCCCGCCGGCGGCCAGCATCACCGCGGCCGCCAGCTGGGTGGGCGCCATGGCCCGCAGCGCGAGCTGGGCGGTGGCCCCGTCAGCCGTCTGATTGTGGGCGAGCGACCAGGTCCCGAACCCGGCGGAGGCCACCGCCGCACACATGCACACCAACCCCGCGATCAACATGGCCTCACAATACGAGTCCGGCCACGCGTCCGCGCGGCGGGCTCGAGGGGGCCTGTTATTGCTGCAGGAACGAGAAGTTCGGCAGCGGCGGCAGCCCGGGCACCATCGTCAGGAGGTTGGGCGTCGGCCTCCCGGCGGCCGCCGGGTAGGGCGCGGCCGGCTGGGCGGGAAGCCCGACCGGCGCCGCCGCCGCCGTCTGCGCGGGAACGCCGACCGGCGCAACCGCCGCCGGCTGCGGGGGAAGCGCGACCGGCGCCGCCGCTTGCGCCGGAAGCCCGACCGGGGACGCGCCGGGCCCCTGGGCGGGGGCGGGCGAGGCGGTGCCGGGCGCGGTCACGCGGAAGCCGTTGACGATGGCGTCGGTGGCCGGCGCATCCGCGACCGCCACCGCGCGATCGGTGGTCACCGCCAGCGACACCAGGTACTTGTCGCGCCCGGATGTCGCGATGACGTGGCGCCGCGACGTGTTGAGCAGCATGTCGCCGTCGCGGTAGGTGCCCTCGATCACCGACGACGGGAAGCCGCCGAAGTCGGCCATCGAGGCGTTAGTGGTCTGCCACGCGAGCAGTTGCTGGCTGTCGACGAAGCCGTGGCTGATGGCCTCTTTCGGGTCGAAGTTCCCGACCAGCTTGTACACCACCACCTGCGCGTTCGACGAGTAGATGCTGGCCCCGCGCCGGTCGGCGATCACCGCGAACGCGTCGGGCACATTCGGGTCGGGCACCTGGGTCCAGCGAGGGGGAACCGGCAGCGTGATGTCGAGCGCCTTGAATCCCTGCGGCTTCTGCGCCTCGAGCTTGACGCCCTTCGACTGCAGGTAGTCGCGCAGCGTGCCCGTTACGGCGGGGGTCTGCGCGGGGACCGCCGGCGGCCAGACCCCCTGCGAGTACCCGCAACGTACGGGTGATCTGAATCATCTGCGTGATCCTTCCCAACGGCTCGGCCACGTGGTTAGAGGCCGACTGTAACCAGAGGTCAAAGGCGCTGAACAGGGCCGAAACCGACCTGGGATGAAGCTCTGATCGGTGCGCAATGCAACCGAGACCAACCTGTGGCCGGCGGGGCCGCCGAGGCGGTCCTTATACCCTGTTCAGGTGACCGAATCCCCGACCACCGTTTCCGGCGCCGCCGCGTCGGAGTCCGATGCGCCGCCGCACCGCTACACCGCGGCGCTGGCGGCCCGGATTGAAAGCGCGTGGCAGGAGAACTGGGCAAAGCGCGGGACGTTCAACGTGGCCAACCCGGTCGGGGACCTGGCTCCGGCCGACGGGACGCCCCTGCCCGCCGACAAGCTGTTTGTGCAGGACATGTTTCCCTACCCGTCGGGCGACGGATTGCACGTCGGCCACCCGTTGGGATACATCGCCACCGACGTCTACGCCCGCTACTTCCGGATGACCGGCCATAATGTCCTGCACGCGTTGGGCTTTGACTCTTTCGGGCTGCCGGCCGAGCAGTATGCGGTGCAAACCGGCACGCATCCGCGCATCAGGACCGAGGCCAATATCGTCAACTTCAGGCGCCAGCTGGGTCGGCTGGGCCTCGGTCACGACAGCCGGCGCAGCTTCTCCACCACCGACGTCGAGTACTACAAGTGGACCCAGTGGATCTTCCTGCAGATCTACAACGCCTGGTTCGACGCCGCCGCCAACAAGGCACGCCCAATCGCCGAGTTGATCGCCGAGTTCGATTCCGGCGCGCGTCGTCTCGACGACGGACGGGACTGGGCCGGGCTGTCGGCGCGGGAGCGGGCCGACGTGATCGACGGCCACCGGCTGGTCTACCGGGCCGACTCGATGGTGAATTGGTGCCCCGGACTGGGCACCGTGCTGGCCAACGAAGAGGTGACCGCCGACGGCCGCAGCGACCGAGGCAACTTCCCGGTGTTTCGCAAACGGCTGCGGCAATGGATGATGCGCATCACCGCCTACGCCGACAGGCTGCTGGACGACCTGGAGCTGCTGGATTGGCCCGAGCAGGTAAAGACCATGCAGCGCAACTGGATTGGTCGCTCGACGGGCGCGCAGGCGCTGTTCTCGACGGCTATCTCCAATGGCGAACGACGTGGCTCAAAGGTCGATATCGAGGTGTTCACCACTCGGCCCGACACGCTCTTCGGTGCGACGTACCTGGTGCTGGCCCCCGAGCACGACCTGGTCGACGAACTCGTCGGCACCGCCTGGCCAGACGGCACCGACCCGCGCTGGACGTACGGTGCCGCCACGCCGGCCGAGGCCGTGGCCGCCTACCGCCGTGCGATCGGCGCGAAGTCCGACCTGGAACGCCAGGAAAGCCGGGAGAAGACGGGCGTCTTCCTCGGCGGCTACGCCACCAACCCGGCCAACGGAAAGCCGGTGCCCATCTTCATCGCCGATTACGTGCTGGCCGGCTACGGCACCGGGGCGATCATGGCGGTCCCCGGCCATGACCAGCGTGACTGGGACTTCGCCCGGGAGTTGGGCCTGCCAATCGTGGAAGTCATTGCCGGCGGCGATGTTACGCAGGGCGCCCACGTGGGCGACGGTGTGCTGGTCAACTCCGGCTACCTCGACGGGATGGACGTGGCGGCCGCCAAGCAAGCGATCACCCGCCGGCTCGAGTCCGACGGACGCGGCCGCGCGCGCATCGAATTCAAGCTGCGGGACTGGCTTTTCGCGCGGCAGAGGTATTGGGGTGAGCCGTTTCCGATCGTCTACGACGGTGATGGGCGCCCACACGCGCTCGACGAGGCCGCGCTGCCGGTCGAACTGCCCGATGTCCGCGACTACTCACCGGTGCTGTTCGACCCGGACGACGCCGACAGCGAACCCTCGCCGCCGTTGGCCAAGGCGACCGAGTGGGTCCACGTGGAGCTGGATCTGGGCGACGGTCTGAAGCCCTACACCCGCGACACCAACGTGATGCCGCAGTGGGCCGCGAGCTCGTGGTACGAACTGCGCTACACCGACCCGCACAATTCAGAGCGGTTCTGCGCCAAGGAAAACGAGGCTTACTGGATGGGTCCGCGGCCGGCCCAGTACGGCCCGCAAGACCCCGGCGGGGTCGACCTGTATGTCGGAGGCGCCGAACACGCGGTGCTGCACCTGCTGTATGCGCGCTTTTGGCACAAGGTGCTCTACGACCTGGGCCACGTCAGTTCGCGCGAGCCGTTTCGCCGGCTCATCAACCAGGGCTACATCCAGGCGTTCGCCTACACCGACCCGCGCGGGTCATACGTGCCGGCGGACGAGGTGATCGAACGCGACGGCAGGTACTTCTACCCGGGTCCCGACGGGGAGATCGCGGTGTCCCAGGAGTTCGGGAAAATCGGTAAGAGCCTGAAGAATTCGATCTCGCCCGACGAGATCTGCGACGAGTACGGCGCGGACACGCTGCGGGTGTACGAGATGTCGATGGGTCCCCTGGAGGCGTCTCGGCCGTGGGCGACCAAGGACGTCGTCGGCGCGCACCGCTTCCTGCAGCGGGTGTGGCGGCTGGTGATCGACGAGCAGACCGGCGAAACGCGGGTGGCCGACGACGCAAGCCGGCAGCCGCTGGACACCGGCACACTCCGCGCGCTGCACCGCACCATCGCCGGGGTCTCCGAAGACTATGCGGCACTGCGCAATAACACTGCCGTGGCCAAGCTGATCGAGTACACGAACCACCTCACCAAAGAGCACCGGGACGCGGCGCCGCGCGCAGCGGTCGAGCCGCTGGTGCTCATGCTGGCACCGCTGGCCCCGCACATGGCCGAGGAGCTGTGGGCACGGCTGGGCCACAGCACCCCGCTGGCGCACGGGCCATTCCCGGAGGCGGACCCCGCTTATCTCGTCGAAGACACCGTGGAATATCCGGTGCAGGTGAACGGGAAGGTGCGCGGGCGGGTGGTGGTGGCCGCCAACGCGGATGAGGACGCGCTGAAAGCCGCGGCCCTGGGCGACGACAAGGTGCAGGCGTTCCTGGCCGGCGCCACTCCGCGCAAGGTGATCGTGGTCCCCGGCCGGCTGGTCAACCTGGTCGTCTAGATCATCGCTCGGCCGGCCGAAGCACCACCTCGTGGACGTGACCGTCCGGCGGTGTGGCGATCGCGTTGGCGACCGCCGCCGCGACCGTTTCGGGACGCAGGAAGTCGGCCGCGTCGTACTGTCCACCTTCGAACGCGACGAGCTCGCGCTGCATCTCGGTGTCGGTACGGCCGGGGTAGATCGTGGTCACGCGCAGGTCCGGTTCGTCTTCGCGCAGCGAGTCCGCGAAGGCCCGCACCGCGAACTTGCTCGCCGAATAGGAGGCCATGCCCGGCGAAACCGCGCGCCCCGCACCGGAATTGATGAACACGACCTGGCCGCGGGCCTGTCGCAGCGCCGGCAGCAACGCCAGCGTCAGTTCCACGACCCCGAAGACGTTCACCGCGAAGGTGGCGCGCCACTCGTCCACGTGGGAATCTGCGACGCGCCCCGGGATGAATACCCCCGCGTTGTGCACCAATACGTCGAGTTCGTCGACGACTTCGCAGCTGGCCCCGATCTCGTCGGTGTTGGTCAGGTCCAGCGGAAAAGTGGTGGCGCCGAGGCGTTCCGCGACGGCGTCGAGCCGATCGGACGGCCTGCCCGCCAGCAGCAGGGTGTGCGTTTCCGAGAGCGCGGTGGCGATGGCGGATCCGATACCGCCGCTCGCGCCGGTGATGAGTGCGGTGGGCATGACCCCAGCCTACGGGAAGCCTACGGAGGCTAACCAATTGTGTTGCGGGCCTGTCGCTTTCACGCCTGCTTGCGTTCCGGCGGCTCTCCCGCCGGGCCCGACTCGCCGCAGGCCAGGCGTTCCAGCGGCGCCAGCGCCTTCATCAGCGTGTTCAGGTCGGACTCGGGGAGCTGACTGAGCATCGCGGCCAGCGCGGCGTGCCGGTTGGCCAGGGATTCGGCGTGCACGGCCCGTCCTCGCGGCGTGATGTCGACCAGCACCGCACGGAGGTCGGACGGGTCGCGCGAGCGTTTCACCAGCCCGATCTTCTCCAGTCGGCGGATCGCCACGGTCGTGGTCGGCGTCCGTACCCGTTCGTGCGCGGCCAGGTCGGTCATCCGGATGGGGCCCTGATCGAGCAGGGTAACCAGGATGGACAGCTGCGCCAGGGTCAGCTCGCCGGCCACGACGCCGCTCGGGTCCCCGCGGCGAAGGATCGAAAACAATTTGGACAGCGCACGGTGCAACCCTTCCGCGAGCTCCTTTACCTCGGGCGCGGTGGATTCGCTGTCCGCCATAAGTCGGCAGTCTAGCCCGATATGCGTGACCTACAAGGTAGCTATACCGGACGAACGCCGACTAAATCGGAACCGTCATAGCACTTGGGAAAGGAATCGCTGCAGCCGCTCGGTTTTTGCGGCTTCGAATATCTGCTCGGGAGGCCCGGATTCCACGTCCTTGCCGCGATCCATGAATACGACGGTGTCGGATGCCGACCGGGCGAAACCCATTTCGTGCGTCACGACCACCATGGTCATCCCATCGGCGCCGAGGTCGGCGATCAGTTGCAGAATCCCCTTGACCATTTCGGGATCCAGCGCCGAGGTCGCCTCGTCGAAGAACATCACCTGGGGGGCCATCGCCAGCGCGCGTGCGATGGCGACCCTCTGTTGTTGACCGCCGGACAGCGTTCCGGGGCGGGCATCGGCCTTGTGTTTCAGGCCAACTCGGTCCAGCTGGGTCAGCGCCAGCTCGCGGGCCGCGTCGGAGGGCAGCCGGTGCAGCTTGGACGGCGCCAACGCAACGTTTTTCAGCACGGACAGATGCGGGAAGAGATTGAACTGCTGGAACACCATGCCGATGCGCTGACGCAGCTCGTTGGGATCATCACGCAACACCGACCGGCCGTCCAGCAAGATGTCGCCGCCATCCGGCTCGTGCAGTCGGTTCAGGGTGCGCAGCAGCGTCGATTTACCCGAGCCGGACGGTCCGATGATGGCGACCGTGCTGCCTGCGAGGGCCTCGATATTCACCCCGCGCAGCACCGGGTTGCCGCCGAGGGTTTGATGAATGTCCTTGGCCACCAGCGATACCGGCGCGCGCCTCAGGGCTCCGGCGGTCACGTGATCTCCTGGCCGAACTTCGTCGCCAGCATGGCGGCGTGGTCGTCCGGTTCGGCGGCGCCGCGGCCGCGGCGAAGCCGGGTGTCGATGTGGTTGACCAGATGGGTGAGGGGAATGGTCAGGATCAGATAGAAAAGGCCCGCAGCCACCAACGGCGACAGGCTGCCGGTCTGCGCGTTGAGGTCACGGCCGACCTGGAACAGCTCGCGCTGCTGGGCGACCAGGCCCAGGAAGTACACCAGCGCGGAGGCCTTCAACAATCCGATGGCCTGGTTGACGAGTGCCGGCAGCACCCGCCGGATTCCCTGCGGCACCACCACCAGACGCATCGCGGCCGTGTAGCTGAAGCCCAGCGCGCGGGAGGCTTCGAGTTGGCCCGGATCGACGCTCTGGATGCCCGAGCGCAGGATCTCGCCGATGTAGGCGGCGGCCATCAGTCCCAGGGCGGCGATGCCCAACGGATAGGGATTCTTGTTGGTCAGCCCGCCCACCAACGGGCCGACGCCCATGCCGATGAGCAGGATGATCACCACTTCGGGGAGGCCGCGGAAGACGTCGGTGTACATCCGCGCCGGCCAGCGGAGCCAGCGCGAACGCGAAAGCCCGGCCATCGCCAGCACCATCCCCAGCGCCAGGCCGATCACGAGCGCGCTGTTGGTCAGGATCAGCGTGTTGGGCAGCCCCGTGGTGAGCAGGACGGGGATGGCCTGTCGGTAGAGCTCCCAGTCGAAGAAGGACTCGCGCAGCTGCGCCAGCGTCGACATCGGCGCGCCCGGGCCGGCCGAATCACGGTGGTGGCGCGCGGCGATCGCGGCGAAATCCGGGAGATGGGGGCTGGGCGCGGCCTTGGACCCGGGTTTCCAGCCGGGCGGCAGGGGCCGCGGCACCCACTGGCAGTACAGGTTGGCCCAGGTGCCGTCGGCGATGACGGCGTCGAGCCCGGAATTCAGGGCATCGACCAGCGGCTGGTTGTCTTTGGCGACCGCGAAGGCCACGAAATTGCCTGGGCTGAAAGCGTTCGCGACCACCACCGCCGGATCGCCGGGCCGTATCACGGTCGACGCCAGCGTCCCGGGCGCCACCCACGCGTCGATCTGGCGCGTTTTGAGGGCGGCGTACAGCGTCGCGAAGCCGGGATATTTCACCGGTTGCAGGTGCAAGGAGTCGACGACGTACGACTCCTCGACGGTGCCCTGGACCACCCCGATGCGCTGGTCGGCGGCGAGATCGCTGAACCGGTGGATCGCCGAGCCGGGCGGCACCACCAGCGAGTAGAAGCCGAAGTCGTAGCCGTTGGTAAACGACACCGTGCGGCGACGCGCCTCGGTGGCTTTCACCGACGCGGAGCCGACGTCGAAGCGCCGGGACGCCACCTGGGCGAGCAGCGCGGAGAAGTCCGTGCTGACGAAGCGGACTTGCAGGCCGAGCTTGGCGGCGATGGCGCGCAAGAGCTGGTTGTCGAAGCCGCTGAATTCCCCGGTGGGGTTGATGCAGATGTTCGGCGGGGCGTCCGACAGGGTGCCGACCGTCAGGACGCCCGGCGTGCCCAGGCCCAACGCGCCGACGTTGATCGAGCCGAGCGGTTCGACGGAGGCGGTGCTGTCCACGTAGTCGTGACCCGCGGCGGGGGCCTCGGTCAGATCCTTGGGCAGGACCCGCGCGCTGTCCAGGCCCCCGGGCGCGCATTGGTTCCAGTCGGCGGCCGCGGGGGCAGCCAGGGTGAGGCCGCAGACCATCAGCATCGTCGTGGCCAGTGCGAAGAGCTTTCGGCGCTTGGGACGCCGGTCCAGGCGCGAACTCATCACGGCTACCGTATCGGCAGTCGGGAAACCCGGCGCGTCGAAGCGGCTGTCAGAGGGCGATCGACGGCGCGCCGAGGGGGGCTTCGGCGCCGCTGAAGACCTCGGGAGCAACCTGGCCGATGTCATCGGGCGCGGCGAACACCCTGCGCCGAAACAGTTCCGCCAGCATGGTTTGGGCCATCAGGTTGGACCGCCCGACGCACGCGGCCCGCGCGGCCTCGGGGTCACGCCGGTGGATTGCGGACGTCTCGTCCTCGTAGAACGGCAGCATGTCGTCGCGGCTGCATTGGTATGTCATCCAGAACACCCGGGGGATGAGGTTTTGCGACGCGCGGATTGTGGCATGCAGCCGCGGTCCCGCGTACTCCTCGTTGATCGTGCGCCGATATTCGCCGGCGATCTCCGAGAAGGCCCGGGACTCCTTCGCGGAGCGCAACGATCGCAGGAGCGCATCGAGTTGTCCCAGGATCCGCGGCGTGGGATTGGTGGCCGCGCGCGCCGAGGCGATCCCGTTGAGCAGGCCGTCGAGTTCGTGGTGCTCGAGGACGGTGGCCTCGTCGAACCGTTCGACGAACGCGCCTCGGTGATAGCGGGTGGACACGATGCCGTCGTGTTCGAGTTGAACCAACGCCTCTTGGATCGGGACGCGACTGACCCCGAGCCCGACGGCGATCTCGTTGCGGTCGACGCGGTCGCCGCTGCGCAGTTTCCCCGTCAGCACCAGGTTGAGGATGTGCGCAACAACCTGGTCCTTTTCTTTGACCCCGTATTTCTTTGGCATTCGTTTCTTGAGTGCCTTTCAATACCGTCAAACCGCTTCGGCCATCTAGCGCAGAGAGTTTCTCATGTCTTGGCGCGCAACTACAGATGTTTGGCGGATGAATTGGAGACAAACGTGGCCCGGCCCCTTGTCAGCGACTATCGCGCCACTTGCACAGCGCCTCGGCGGCGGCCAGGTCGTAGTCCGGACCATCGCAGCCCACGGTCAGCAGCGTGACGCCCAGGCTCACGAGATTTTCGGCGTTGGCGATCAGACCGCCGCCCGCCACCGCCCCGTTGACCGCGGCCGATCGTTCGATGCTTGCCGGGTCTCGGCCGACGTCGGCGCAGTGCCGTTCCAGCACGGCCGACTTCGCCGGGAACTCGTCGGCGGAAGTGAAGCTGTGCCACAGATCGGCGTGCTCCGCCACCAGCCGCAGGGTCTTGCGTTCACCCCCGCCGCCGATGAGGACCGGGATGTCGCGGGTCGGCGCCGGGTTCAGCTTGGCCAGCCGCGCCTTGATCCGTGGCATCGCGGCCGCCAGGTCGTCCAGCCGGCTGCCGGCGGTCCCGAATTCGTAGCCGTATTCGTCGTAATCCTTTTGCTTCCAGCCGGAACCGATGCCCAGGACGAGCCGGCCGTCGGCGATGTGGTCGACGGTGCGCGCCATGTCGGCCAGCAGTTCCGGGTTGCGGTAGGAGTTGCACGTCACCAGCGCGCCGATCTGGATGCGCGACGTCTGTTCGGCCCAGGCCCCGAGCATGGTCCAGCATTCGAAGTGGGGGCCGTCCGGATCGCCGTAGAGCGGAAAGAAGTGGTCCCAGTTGAAGGCGATGTCGACGCCGATGTCTTCGCAGCGGCGCACGGCGTCGCGGATCTGGGAATAGTGCGGGGCGTGTTGCGGCTGCAATTGCACGCCGATACGAATGGGGCGGTCAGGGTTCATCAGACCACCGTAGGCTCAGCGCGAGTCGAGCACTCCGCGCAGGAGGTCGATCAGGGCGCGCGGTTGGTCGCTTTGCACGGAGTGGCCCGAATTCTCGACAACGTGCGCGGTGCGAAAATTGGTTGCGCGCCTGCCTAATTCGGCCGCATCGTCGTCGGTGACGAAGCCCGACGAGCCGCCGCGGATGAGGGTGATGGGCGCGGACAGGTTGTCGACATCGTCCCACAGGCCGTCGAAGTCGGGGAATTTGCGGATGGCGTCGTAGCGCCACGTCCACTTGCCGTTGTCGAGCCGGCGGGAATTGTGGAAGACGCCGCGCCGCAGCGCCTTCACCTCGCGATGCGGTGCTGCGGCGGTGGTCAGGTCGAGCATGGCCTGAAAGCTTTCAAACTCCCGCTCGCCGTGCATCAGCGCCACCGTGCCTTGTTGCTCCTTGGTCATCTCGGAGTGTCGTTGCAGCGCCGACGGGGTGACGTCGATGAGGACGAGCTCATTGACCAGCTCGGGGGCGATCGCCCCCAGCCGGATCGCGGTCAACCCGCCCAGCGACATGCCGACCACGAGTTGGGCACTTGACGCGTGCTCGCGCAGCGCGGGCAGCAGGGCGTCGGCGTTGAGCTGCGGCGAGTAGTCGCCGTCCTCGCGCCATGCCGAATGTCCGTGCCCGGGCAGGTCCACCGCCAGTGCCGGCTCCCCGAGGCCGACGATGACGGTGTCCCAGGTGTGCGCGTTTTGGCCGCCGCCGTGCAGGAAGACGATCCGCGGGGGAGTGGAGCCCCAGCGCAGCGCGCTGACCCTGGTGTCCGGCGGGCCCGACTCCACCCGCTCGACGTCGGGCGGCGGCCCCGCAACGCCTGCCTGTTCGGCGTTTTCGGACAGCAGCGAGAACTCGGACAACCCGACCAGTTCGTCTTCGGGGATCGCACTCACGCATCCACCATAGGACTCGTGGCGATCGCAAGCGCGGCTCGCCGGGCGCGGCGGGTCCCACCATAGGACTCGTGGCGATCGCAAGCGCGGCTCGCCGGGCGCGGCGGGTCGCCACCATAGGACTAGAGTAGATAGCGCCGGCGGATGCCGTGGAACCGTTCCCACATCGCGGCGGTGCGCTCCGCCGCAGTGAGCATGGCGGTGTCCGCGGGGAGCGCGCCCATCAGTTCGTCGAATTTGACGGTGCGGGTGCCCAGCGCGACGGGCTCGCCTTCGAGCATGTGCCGATAGGTGAGGTTGCCGCGTTCGAAGCCCTGGGTGTCCAACCAGTTGTGCACTTTCGGGTCGCGGTGCGCCATGACCAGTCGAATCCTGCCGTCCCGGTCGACCTTGGTGCGGCCGGGCGTGTAGCTGACCGGGCGGTACAGGTAGTCCATGCTGTTGAAGAACACCCCCATGTTGGTGAGCATCCACAGGCCGTCGTGGGCGTCGAATTCGACGATCAGGGCCTCGTCGGGTGCAAGCTCCCAGTACATGTTGGCGGCGGCGCGGCCGCGCTTGCGGTCGGCGTCGGTGGCGCCGACGTCGGGAAAGGCGTTCGGGCTGTCGGCGTCGACGCCGCCATAGGTGAACGGAAAGTCCGGCCAGTCCGCCATGAGGCCGGTCACGAAGTCACCCGCCCAGCCCATCGCCTCGATCATCGCGTCGGGTGCCGGCAGCGGCTTGGGGGATGCCATGTCGATCCGCTCGATCCGCATGTGCGCCGGCAGCTCGTCCCAGCGATCGAATCCCTGGCGGATGAACAGTTTTCGGGAGCCCGGCGTGGTGGGCAGCCAGTTGGGCCCGCGCTCGGGCCCGCCGATGTAGAGCTCGAACTGTCCGTCGGCGGCGACGCTGAGTTGATGGCCGAGCAGGTTGGCCTCCGGTGTGTCGCCGAAGGGCTCGTGCAGCACGCCCGGCCCGGGTATGCGCGGGCCATGGACGGTGACGTTGAAGAACCGCGAGGTGCCGCGATTGCCGGTCAGCCGGTAGGCCGACCGCCCGTCGATCCAGGCTTGCTGGTAGGTGAAGTCGGCGCAGTCGCCGCCGAGTTTTCGGGTCGGCCCGCAGAAGGTGTGCAGCACCGGGTAGCGGGTGTCGCGCGTCTCGAGTGCCAAATCGAATGCCTGGCCCAGGTTCTGGGTCAGGAAGCGGAATGCATCGACGCGGTGGGCGCCCGAAGCCGGGTTGGCGTCCTTGAAGACCTGCCCGCCCGCGCGCTTCAGCTGCGCGCAGAATTCGCTCCACGCCGATTGCAGCGCCGCGTCGTCGGGACCATCACCGAAAGCCATCCTCACACACCCAGTCCGTCGAGCATCGCACCGACGACATCGCATGCGCGCCGGGCGGATTCCAGGCGGCCCTCCCGGTCGATGCGGGGGCCGATCAATTCCAGGTCGAAACCGTGGCGGTAGCCGCCGGCGAGCGCTTGGGCGACGAATCTTTCGAGGGGAATCGCGCCGTCGCCCGGAACCGCCCGGCCCGGTAGCGCCCGATCGCCGAGCACGTAGTCGCTCAATTGGATGAGCGCCGTCCGCGGCAGCGCCCGCTGCACCATCGCCTCGAAATCGCCCTCGGCCCAGCAGTGAAACACATCGATGCACACGCTCAGGTCGGCCATCTCGGCCAGTGCGACGGTGTCCCGCAGGGTGTGGGCGAGGTGGATGTCGGCGTACAGGCTGGAGGCGTTCTCGACGGCCAGCGCCACACCGGCGGCCTGCGCGTGCGCGGCGCAGGGGGTGACCATGGCGCAAAACCGTTCGGCGGCCTGCCCCCAGGACAGCTCACCGCGGCCGCCGGTGAGCAGGTAGACGGTGCTCGCCCGCACCCCGGCCGCGGCGTCGATCACGCGGCACAACCCATCCTGCGCGGCCTGCGGGTCGCCGGAAAGACTGCCGCCGGCGAATAAGTGATACACCGCCTCGACGGCGTAGCGATCGCGCTGCAACAGCGTTGGAAACAGCGGATCGAACAGTTCGGTATCCAGGATGCTCAGGCGGCACACGCCGAGCGTCGCCCAACACGCCTCGAGGTCGGCCAGCGGCGCGCCGTAGAAGGTGACGTCGTGTACGGACAGACGGGGGTGGGCTGGTGTGGCGGAA
Organism: Mycobacterium terramassiliense; assembly: GCF_900157385.1. Lineage (GTDB taxonomy): Bacteria > Actinomycetota > Actinomycetes > Mycobacteriales > Mycobacteriaceae > Mycobacterium > Mycobacterium terramassiliense. The sequence continues at coordinate 348,635 of NZ_LT717701.1, read as the reverse complement.
GCTGCCATGTCAGGACCGGTTCTCGATCGCGACGCCGAATCGCTCACGGAATGGCCGGAATTCGGCGTGCAGGGCGTCGAGGTTTTCGCCGATGTCCACCAACAGCTGGGTGGAGTAGGTGAATTTGCCATAGCGGTCGCCGCGGTTGTCGGCCAGATACGCGCGCATCGGCGACACTGCTTCGGTCGTCAGCTCGCGACCGCAGAACGCGTAGTAGCGCCCCACCGTGGCGACGGGATCGGCGATGAAGTCGGTGTAGCGGATGTGCAGGATGCGCGGATCGTCGACGAGCGGGTTGCTCATCGTGTTGGCGATGCTGGCCCGGGTCATCTCGAGGTGCTTTTTCGCCTCGGCGTGCAGGTCGACCGGACCGACGATGCCTTCGGCGATGTCGGCCATCATCATGGTGCGCGACGCGGCCACCTGTACGGGATCGCGGTGCAGCCAGACCATTCTCGCGTCGGGATAGGTGTCGAAGAGCTCCCTGAGCCGGAACCCGTGAAAACCCTTCAGAACCCAGTACTTACGCGGTCGACGGTATTGCAGCTGTTGCAGCATGGCCTTGTGCAGGCGATATTGGGCCGCCGCATCGGTGGCCAGGCCGCCGACCAACGACTGCATCGGCACCCGCCACCATGCCGTCGGTGTCATCACCCGGAAATCGAACGCCCAGGTGCGTTCGTCCTCGGGCAGGCCGTCGCCGAGCATGTCGTTGTACGGGTGGCTGTGCAGCCACTTGGGCAGCTTGGCGTTGATCTCGCGCCAGTCGGCGTCGGCCCGCTGGCGTCTGGCGTCGTCGGGACCGGCGAGGCCCGGCGGTGGCGAGGGGTACATGACTTCCCAGAAGCGCAGCGCCCGGGCCCCGGGATCGATCGACATCAACGCGTGCATCAGCGTGGTCCCCGAACGCGGCTCGCCGGTGACGAACATCGGCGCCTCGACCACTTCGTCCCCGATCGGGTAGCGGTTGCGGTCTTCGATGAATTCCAGGCGCGAGGTCAGCAGCCATCGACACACCTGTGCCGCCTCCCATTTGCCGTCGGCGTCCATGCCGAGGCTGTTCAGGTGGTCGACGGCGACGGCGAAGCGCTCCGGCAGCGTGGGGTCGCCGTAGTCGCGCAATCCCGTCTCCGCCTCGGCGGAGGCCAGCATCTCGGCGGCGCTCAACGGGGCGGTCACGACATGTCCCCGCACAGCCGGATGAGCTCGTCCTCGGCGGCCCGAACGTTCAGCGCCGAACTCGCCGCGTACGTCTGGCCGGCCATGGCGCCGTAGTCGAGGATCTTCGGCACGCGCAAACCCGCATCCACATACGACTTGATGATTTTCGCGACCTCTTTCGGCGTTCCGTGCGGTACCACGGCCAGGACCATCTCGGGCTCCACGCCGTCCAGGAAATCGATGATCCGTTCGCGAGTGAGCACGGCCGGGTCGATGTCCTGAAATCCGCGCCAGGTTTCTCCCATCGGGTGCTCGAAGCCGAAGCCGCGCAACGTCTTTGCCGACACCTGCAGCAGAAACGACTTGACCAGGGGCGCCCGCAAGATCTCGGCAAGGGCGTCCTCGTACCGTCCGATCAGACACACCTGGATGAAGCAGGGCGTGATCGCCAGCGGGTCGCGGCCCGCGCGGTCGGCGGAAGCCCTTACCGCGCAGAGCATCTCGGCGTACTGCTCCGGCGTCCAGGCGCCGGCGGGCCACCACCCGTCGGCATGGCGGCCCGCGATGTCGAGCATCCGTGGCCCGCTACCGCCGATCCAGATCGGTGGCAGCCGGCCTTCGTAGGGTTCGGTGTCCAGCCGGGCGTGCCGCAGTGAGTAGAACTGTCCGTGAAAATCGATTGGGCCGTCGCTTTCCCAGAGCCGGCGGATCACGGTCAGCGCCTCCTCGAATCGGCTGACCGGCCGCGCGAAGTCGAAGCCGTAGGGCAACGTGTTCTCGCTCTCGCCGCTGCCCAGACCGAGGACGAAGCGCCCCTTGGCGAGGTGATCGATGGTCAGCGCGGTCTGGGCCAGCAGGGAAGGGTGCCGGCGCACGGTGTCCACCACGGCGCTGACGAGCGGAACCGTCTCGGTCAGCACCGCGGCCGCGGCGGCCACGGCCAGGCCATCGAGGTGGCGGTGCGGCGATGGCGAGGCCTCGGCCAGGTCGGTGAATTCGGGAGTCCAGATCGAGTCGGGCCAGAAGCTGACCATGTGGTCGGGAAGCCAGATCGAGTGGTACCGCCCGCCGTCCAGCTCGGCGAGGCGCGACAAATCGAGCGGGAGCGTCGTGCGTAGGAATGCGGCGGGTTGGACTCTCATCGAGAACTGATGCTAAGCACCCGCACAGCGTCGTGTCGACGATTGGGCTCCGAAGACGACCGTGGGGCGAGGTCGCCTGGCGCGTCCCTCACCCCACGGTCGGTGAAATCGGAGAGTTACCCCTCGATGATGAACTCTTCGAGCTGCGTCCGCGCGACGTCGTCGGGCAGCTGCTGCGGCGGGCTCTTCATCAAATAGGCCGACGCCGGGACCACCGGGCCGCCGATCCCGCGGTCCTTGGCGATCTTGGCCGCGCGCACCGCGTCGATGATGACGCCGGCGGAGTTCGGCGAGTCCCACACCTCGAGCTTGTACTCCAGGTTCAGCGGCACGTCGCCGAACGCGCGGCCCTCCAGCCGCACGTAGGCCCACTTGCGGTCGTCGAGCCAACCCACATGGTCGGACGGCCCGATGTGCACGTCCTTGGTCTTGAACTCGCGCTGCAGGTTGCTCGTCACGGCCTGGGTCTTGGAGATCTTCTTGGACTCCAGCCGCTCGCGCTCGAGCATGTTGAGGAAGTCCATGTTGCCGCCCACGTTGAGCTGCATGGTGCGGTCGAGCTGCACGCCGCGGTCCTCGAACAGCTTGGCCATCACGCGGTGGGTGATGGTGGCCCCGACCTGGCTCTTGATGTCGTCACCGACGATCGGGACGCCGGCGTCGGCGAACTTCTTGGCCCACACCGGGTCCGAGGCGATGAATACCGGCAGTGCGTTGACGAACGCCACGCCGGCGTCGATCGCGCACTGGGCGTAGAACTTGTCGGCCTCTTCCGAGCCCACCGGCAGGTAGGACACCAGCACGTCGACCTCGTTCTCCCGGAGGACCTTGACCACGTCCACGGGCTCGGCGTCGGACAGCTCGATGGTGTCGGCGTAGTACTTGCCGATGCCGTCGAGCGTCGGGCCGCGCTGCACCGTCACGTTGGTGGGCGGCACGTCGGCGATCTTGATGGTGTTGTTCTCCGACGCGAAGATGGCCTCCGACAGGTCGAACCCGACCTTCTTGGCGTCCACGTCGAAGGCGGCGACGAACTTGACGTCGCGCACGTGGTACTGACCGAACTTCACGTGCATCAGGCCGGGCACGGTGCTGTTCTCGTCGGCGTCGAGGTAGTACTGCACGCCCTGAACCAGCGAAGACGCGCAGTTCCCGACGCCGACGATGGCGACTCGTACGTCCGTCTGCGCCTCCGGCGCGCCCAACGGCTTGTGGTCACTCATAGGGCGTTCTCCTCACTCCATAACCTTGTGTCTCAGCTGATCGGATTTCGTGCAGGGGGTTTTACGTCTGCTCGGAGAGGCCGGGCATTGCCCGCTCCGCAGCGATGAGCTCGTTGAGCCACTTCACTTCGCGCTCGCTGGACTCGAGGCCCAGTTGGTGAAGCTGCCGGGTGTAGCGGTCGAACGAGCTACTGGCCCGCGCCACTGCTTCGCGCAGGCCCTCCCGCCGCTCTTCAACCTGGCGACGGCGACCTTCCAGGATGCGCATCCGCGCCTCGGCCGGCGTCCGGTTGAAGAACGCCAGGTGCACCCCGAAGCCGTCGTCGGTGTAGTTGTGCGGTCCGGTGTCGGCCACCAGTTCCCCGAAGCGCCGGCGGCCCTCCTCGGTGAGCTGGTAGACCCGCCGCGCCCGCCGCACCGGGGTGCCGGCCGGCGCCGCATTTTCGGCGATCAGGCCCTCGGCCTGCATGCGCCGCAGCGCCGGGTACAGCGAACCGTACGAGAACGCCCGGAACGCGCCCAGCAGGCCGGTCAGCCGCTTCCGCAATTCATAGCCGTGCATGGGCGATTCGATCAGAAGGCCCAGGATGGCGAGCTCAAGCATCGATTCACCCCCTTTTGTGATGGCTAGTGACTTGAGGACTTAACGGTCCGACGCCTCGCGTCATCGTATCGCCTCGATATATTCGCCACAACACTACCTGGTGTTGGTGCGCTATCAGTCACAGCGCCGCGTCCGGGATAGGTCCCGTTACCAGCGGCTATGAGGGCGGACTGATCCGCTTGATCCTGCCGTCACCGGCGAAGACGATATCGCCGCCACCGTAGTCGCCCGAGACGTACACCGAGAGCGACAGCGCCCCCGGGGTGGTCGGGTCCGTGGCGGGTTCGATCACCAGATACGTGGTCTTGACGTCGGACTGCTTCATGTGGAGGCTCTCCGGGGCCCCACGCAGGATGCCGACCGTCACGGCGATGTCGAAGTTGCCCAGGTCGACCGCGACCGGGCCGTCGGCGGAGCTTTTCGCCGAGCTGGTCGGATCGGCCCATCCGCCGCGGTAATCGTAGGCCAGCACGCGGCGGTCGTCGGAGGGATCCGGGCGGTCGAGCACCGCATAGGTCGGGTAGATCACCAGCCGGAACCCGATGGCGTTTCCGAACCTTTTGCGTGTTTGCTCGAGCAAGCCCGTCAGGCCGCCCACGGAATGCAGCTGGGTGGGCGGGGTCAGGACCACCGGGCCGACCCCGTCGGGTTTGGCTCCCGGATCGGTGGTGAGATCCAGCGGCGTCCGGGTGTTGCCGTAGAGCCCCCAGCCGATGAGCACACCGAGCAATACCGAAGCGATGAAGGCCGCGGCCAGGAGGCCCCGACCGCCGGACTTGGGCAGCTTCGGGCGCGACCCGGCAGCCCACGCCGGCAGCGCGGCGCCGCCGCCCTGCAGGTCGTCCACCAAGTCCTGCAAGTCGCCGAGCGTGATCGCTTGAGTCGCCGCTCTCACGCGCTCTCGGTGCTCTTGCTCGGACAGCTCGCCGTCGCCCAGGGCGATATCGAGAATCGCGCAGGTGTCCTGGCGGTCGGTGTCTTTGGCACGGGTCGTCCTCGTCGCTCGACCCGCGAGCGGGGTCGCCGGCAATTTCGCCACGCCGATGATCGTAGAAGTGCGGCCCTGGTTCGGCACAGGATGCGACGGTCGATCGCCACGGCTCGAGCCGGCAACAGCCTCGGTTGCGTGTCGGTGGGGCGGGCGGCCACGTACTCTGGTCAGCGTGCGACTGCAGCGACAAGTGGTGGACTACGCGCTTCGGCGGCGTTCCCTGCTTGCCGAGGTGTACTCGGGCCGCACCGGTGTGTCCGAGGTCTGTGACGCCAACCCATATTTGCTGCGCGCCGCGAAGTTTCACGGCAAACAGAGCCAGGTGATGTGCCCGATCTGCCGAAAGGAACAGCTGACCCTTGTCTCGTGGGTATTCGGTGACCACCTGGGTGCGGTGTCGGGCTCGGCTCGCACCGCCGAAGAGTTGGTGATGTTGGCGACCCGCTTCGAGGAGTTCTCCGTGCACGTGGTGGAGGTGTGTCGGACCTGCAGCTGGAACCATCTCGTGAAGTCGTACGTGATGGGTGCGATCCGCCCACCCAAGGGCACCCGCACGCGGACGGCGCGCAACGGCGCCCGAACGGCCATTGAGTAACGAAGGGCGCCACGACCAGTCGCCCAGTGACCTGAACGAATCAGCGACTGAGCGCGTGGGCAAGCACGCGAGCACCGACCGGACCGGCGATCCCGCCCGTCCGGGGCCCGACAGGCGCGACGCGCCACCAGGGCCGGGCCGCCGCCGCCCGGTGCCCCCCGACGACCGGTTGACCACGATCCTGCCGCCCGTCGTCGATGACCGCGCGCCCCGCGGGCCCGACCCCATCCAGGAGGTCAAGGCGGCACTGGGCAGTCCCGCGTCGGCGCCGCCGGAGCGCGACCCGCTCGACGAGGTGAAGGCGGCGCTGGACGGGCGGGCGACTTCTGCGTCCGCGCGGCGCGACGCGCCGATGCTCGGGCGCCGCCCACCCGACGGGCCGCCACCGCCGCCACCGCAACCGCCCGCCGGATCCGGCGGACCCGGTGACCGAGCTCCCCGGCCGGGAATCGACTGGAGCTGGGTCGACCAGATCAACTGGCTGTGGGTGCGCCGCGCGGCCTACCTCACGCTGGCGGCCCTGGTCCTGTTGCCGATCGTCACCTTCGCGATGGCGTACTTCATCGTCGACGTCCCCAAGCCGGGCAACATCCGCACCAACCAGGTGTCGACGATCCTGGCCAGCGACGGCTCCCAGATCGCGAAGATCGTTCCCCCCGAAGGCAATCGGGTTGACGTCAACATCAGCCAGGTGCCCGTGCATGTGCGCCAAGCGGTGATCGCCGCGGAGGACCGCAACTTCTATTCGAACCCCGGTATCTCGTTCAGCGGTTTCGCGCGTGCGGTGAACAACGACCTGTTCGGCGGCGGTGACCTGCAGGGCGGATCGACGATCACCCAGCAATACGTGAAGAACGCGCTCGTCGGTTCGGCGCAGCACGGGTTCAGCGGTCTGATGCGCAAGGCCAAGGAATTGGTCATCGCCACCAAGATGGCGGGGGAGTGGTCCAAAGACGATGTCTTGCAGGCCTATCTGAACATCATCTACTTCGGCCGGGGCGCCTACGGCATCTCGGCCGCCGCCAAGGCCTACTTCGACAAGCCCGTCGAGCAGCTCACCGTCTCGGAGGGGGCGCTGCTGGCTGCGCTGATCCGGCGGCCGTCCTCGCTGGACCCGGCCGTCGACCCGAAGGGGGCCGCGGAGCGGTGGAACTGGGTGCTCGACGGCATGGTGGAAACCAAGGCGCTGTCCCCGGGCGACCGTGCGGCGCAAGTATTCCCGGTGACCCTGCCACCCGACCAGGCCCGCGCGCAGAACCAGACCACCGGCCCCAACGGGCTGATCGAGCGGCAGGTGGCCAAAGAGCTGATGGAGCTCTTCAACATCGATGAGCAGACGCTGAACACCCAAGGTCTGCAGGTCACCACGACGATCGACCCGAAGGCCCAGCAGGCCACCGAGAAGTCGGTATCGAAATACCTCGACGGGCAGGACCCCGACATGCGGTCCGCCGTTGTTTCCATCGATCCGCATAACGGCGCGATACGTGCCTACTACGGCGGCTCCGACGCCAACGGTTTCGACTTCGCCCAGGCCGGGCTGCAGACCGGGTCGTCGTTCAAGGTGTTCGCCTTGGTGGCGGCGCTGGAACAAGGCATCGGCCTGGGCTATCAGGTTGACAGCTCACCGCTCACCGTCGACGGGATCAAGATCACCAACGTCGACGGCGAGAACTGCGGGACCTGCAATATCGCCGAGGCGCTGAAGCTTTCACTCAACACCGCCTACTACCGGCTGATGCTCAAGCTGAAGGGCGGACCGCAGGCCGTCGCGGATGCCGCGCACCAGGCCGGGATTGCGACGAGCTTCCCCGGCGTCGCGCACACGCTGTCCGAGGACGGCAAGGGCGGCCCGCCCAACAACGGAATTGTGCTGGGGCAGTACCAAACCCGGCCGATCGACATGGCCTCGGCGTATGCCACGCTGGCCGCGTCCGGCGTCTATCACCGGCCGCATCTCGTGCAAAAGGTCGTCAATGCGGAGGGCCAGGTGCTTTTCGACGCCGGCAACTCCGACAACAGCGGCGAGAACCGCATCGACAAGGGCGTCGCGGACAACGTCACCGCGGCGATGCAGCCGATCGCCGCGTACTCGCGCGGCCACAGCCTGGCAGGCGGGCGTCCGTCGGCGGCCAAAACGGGGACGGTGCAGTTGGGCGACACCCAGGCCAACAAGGACGCCTGGATGGTCGGATACACGCCGTCGCTGTCGACAGCGGTGTGGGTGGGCACTGTCCAAGACAATGTGCCGCTCGTAACCGCCTCGGGCGCAGAGGTTTACGGTTCGGGGCTGCCATCGGACATTTGGAAGTCGACCATGGACGGCGCCCTGAAGGGCAGCTCCAACGAGAGCTTCCCCAAGCCGAGCGAGATCGGTGGGTACGCGGGCGTGCCCGCGGCGCCGCCCCCGCCGGCCGCGCCGCCACAGGTGACCGTTATACAGCCCACGATCGAGGTGGCGCCGGGCATCACCATCCCGGTCGGTCCGCCGACGACGATCACCAACGCGCCGCCGCCGCCGCCCGGCGGCAATGCGCCGGGCGGCGAACAGCCGGGCGGGCCGCAATCCCCCGGCGTCCCACCGGGCGGCCCGCAAGCGCCCCCGCCGCCGCCGTGACCGGCGCTCGCCAGCAGAGCGCCACCATCTCACCGCAGCCGTTGGCGGGCGATCTGCGCAGCGTCGACAACCGCGATTGCCCAAGCCGCACCGATTTTCTGGGCGCGGCGCTCGCGGAGGCCGGCGGCGGCCCGGTGGGCCGGCACGCGCTGATCGGCCGAACCCGGGTAATGACCCCGGTGCGGGTGATGTTCCTGATCGCGTTGGTGTTCCTGGCGCTCGGCTGGTCGACCAAGGCGGCATGTCTGCAGAGCACCGGCACCGGGACGGGCGATCAACGCGTCGCCAACTGGGAGAACCAACGCGCCTACTACGAGTTGTGCTACTCCGACACCGTGCCCCTCTACGGCGCGGAGTTGTTGAGCCAGGGCAAGTTTCCGTACAAGTCGAGTTGGATCGAAACCGACGCCAGCGGCGCTCCCCAGACCCGCTACGACGGTCGGCCCGCGGTGCGCTACATGGAATATCCGGTGCTGACCGGTGGGTACCAGTACGCGTCGATGGCGCTGGCCAAGACCTACACCGCGCTGAGCAAGCTCGTCCCGCTGCCGGTGGTCGCCGAGGTGGTGATGTTTTTCAACGTCGCGGCATTCGGGTTGGCGTTGGCCTGGCTGGGCACCGTGTGGGCGACCGCGGGCCTGTCGGGCCGGCGCATCTGGGACGCGGCCCTGGTGGCCGCCTCGCCGCTGGTGATCTTTCAGATTTTCACCAATTTCGATGCCCTGGCAACGGCTTTCGCGATGGGCGGTCTGCTGGCCTGGGCTCGGCGTAAACCCGTGCTCGCCGGTGTGCTGATCGGATTGGGCGCCGCCGCCAAGCTGTATCCATTGCTGTTTTTGGGGCCGATGTTGGTGCTGGGCGTGCGTACCGGTCGCCTCCGCGCCCTCGCGCGCACCGCGGGGACGGCCGCGGCGACCTGGCTGTTGGTGAATCTTCCCGTGTTGGTGCTCTTCCCGCGCGGTTGGTCCGAGTTCTTCCGGCTCAACACCCGACGCGGCGACGACATCGACTCGCTGTACAACGTGGTGAAATCGTTCACCGGCTGGCGGGGTTTCGATCCCAAGCTGGGCTTCTGGCAGCCGCCGACAGTATTGAACACGGTGGTCGCGGTGACGTTCGTCGGGTGCTGCGTGGCGATCGCATACGTCGCGCTCACCGCGCCGCGGCGCCCGCGGCTGACGCAGCTGGCATTTTTGGTGGTGGCCGCCTTCCTGTTGACCAACAAGGTCTGGAGCCCCCAGTTTTCGCTATGGCTGGTGCCGCTCGCCGTGCTGGCGTTGCCGCATCGCCGAATCCTGTTGGCCTGGATGACGATTGACGCACTGGTGTGGGTGCCGCGGATGTATTACTTGTACGGCAACCCGAACCGCGGGCTGCCGGAGCAGGTCTTCACCACGACGGTAATGCTGCGCGACGCCGCGGTGGTGGCGCTGTGTGCGCTGGTGCTCCGGCAGATCTATCGGCCCGAGGAGGACCTGGTGCGCTGGGGCGGCCGCGTGGACGATCCGGCGGGCGGCCCGTTCGACCGCGCCTCCGACGCGCCGCCCGGTTGGTTGCCGGAGCGGCTCCGGCCACCCGGGCTGCGGCGCGCGGACGTGCCGGCGCCCGAAACCGACAGCGAAGCGGCGGCGGTGCGGCAACCATGACCCTCGTCGCGATCCCGCTGTTCGATCGGTTCACGGCGCTCGACGCCGTGGGCCCCTACGAAGTGCTGCAACAGATTCCGTCGATCGACGTCGTGTTCGTGGGGCACCGCCGAGGGGAGGTGCGCACCGAGAACGGCAGGCTCGGCCTCGCCTGCGACGCCACCTTCGACGAGATCGGGGCCCCCGACGTGGTGGTGGTTCCCGGCGGCATCGGAACCCGCAAGCTGATCCGCGACGCGACGGGAGAGGCCATCCGCGGGTGGCTGCAATCGGTGCACCCCAACACCACGTTCACCACCTCGGTGTGCACCGGCGCGCTGTTGCTGGCCGCCGCCGGCCTGCTCGACGGGCTCACCGCGACGACCCACTGGCGGGCCGCGGACCTGCTCAACGAGTTGGGCGCGCGCTACGTCCCGACGCGCGTCGTCGAGCACTTACCCCAGCGCCTCATCACCGCCGCGGGTGTGTCCAGTGGCATCGACATGGCCCTGCGACTGGTCGAGCTCCTGGTCGACCGCGAGGCCGCGCAGGCCGCCCAGCTGCTTATCGAATACGACCCGCAGCCGCCGTTCGACGCCGGCGCGCTCGGCAAGGCCGACCACGCCACCGTGGCAAGGGCGAACGAGTACCTCAGAGCCCGCCGGTAAGCGGATTTCCTGGGCCGGCCCCGCGTCCGGTACCCTGGGGCGGTTGCCGACGCAGGCGACCCTCCTGCCACGGACCGACCGTGGCCGCTTGAGACCAGAGGAGGTGGTGAGGTTTCCATGCGTCCATACGAAATCATGGTCATTCTTGACCCCACGCTCGACGAACGCACCGTTGCTCCGTCCTTGGAGACGTTCCTCAACGTCGTCCGCAAGGACGGCGGAAGCGTCGACAAGGTCGACATCTGGGGGAAACGCCGGTTGGCCTACGAGATCGCCAAGCACGCCGAGGGCATCTACGTCGTCGTCGACCTGAAGGCCGAGCCGGCGACGGTATCCGAGCTCGACCGGCAGCTGAGCCTCAACGAGTCGGTGCTGCGCACCAAGGTGATGCGCACCGACAAGCACTGAGTGCCGATTGTCGTCGGCGCTGCGTAGGCTCGGCGAGACTACGCTCATGACGATCGCGCGTGCGCTGCACCCCGAGATGGCGGACCGAGGAGGAAATTGTGGCTGGTGACACCACTATCACCGTTGTCGGCAACCTGACTGCGGACCCCGAACTGCGGTTCACTCCCTCGGGTGCTGCCGTGGCGAACTTCACCGTGGCGTCGACGCCGCGGATCTACGACCGGCAGAGCGGGGAATGGAAGGACGGCGAGGCCCTCTTCCTGCGCTGCAACATCTGGCGGGAGGCCGCCGAGAACGTCGCGGAAAGCCTCACTCGCGGTGCTCGGGTGATCGTCACCGGTCGGCTCAAGCAGCGTTCCTTCGAGACGCGTGAGGGCGAAAAGCGCACCGTCGTCGAGGTCGAGGTCGACGAGATCGGCCCCTCGCTTCGGTACGCCACCGCCAAGGTCAACAAGGCCAGCCGCAGCGGCGGCGGGGGCGGCGGCTTCGGCGGCGGCGGGGGCTCTCGCCCGGCGCCGGCCCCGGCGCAACCGGCCGCCGCGTCCGGCGATGACCCGTGGGGTAGCGCCCCGGCATCGGGGTCATTCGGTGGCGGCGACGACGAGCCCCCCTTCTAACCCCAAACTTCAGACCAGTAGTAAACGGAAAGAAAGACAGACATGGCCAAGTCCAACAAGCGGCGCCCGGCTCCCGAAAAGCCGGTCAAGGCGCGCAAGTGCGTCTTCTGCGCGAAAAAAGAGCAATCCATCGACTACAAGGACACCGCGTTGCTGCGCACTTACATCAGTGAGCGCGGCAAGATCCGGGCGCGTCGTGTCACCGGCAACTGCGTGCAGCACCAGCGTGACATCGCGACCGCGGTGAAGAACGCCCGCGAGGTGGCCCTGCTGCCCTTCACCTCTTCGGCGCGTTAGCCGCCGAACGACCAACGGAAAGTACCAACGATGAAGCTGATTCTGACGGCCGACGTCGACCACCTCGGGACGGTCGGCGACGCGGTCGAAGTGAAGGACGGGTACGGCCGCAACTTCCTGCTGCCGCGCGGCCTGGCGATCCTCGCCTCCCGCGGCGCGCAGAAGCAGGCGGACGAGATCCGGCGGGCCCGCGAGACCAAGATGGTGCGCGACCTCGAGCACGCCAACGAGATCAAGTCGGCGATCGACGCGCTGGGTCCGGTTGCGCTGCCCGTGAAGGCTGCCGGCGACTCCGGCAAGCTGTTCGGCTCGGTGACCGCCGGCGACATCGTGACGGCCATCAAAAAGGCCGGCGGGCCCAACCTCGACAAGCGGACCGTCCGGTTGCCCAAGTCCCACATCAAGGCCCTCGGCCAGCATCGCGTGTCGGTGCACCTGCACCCGGAGGTCGACGTCGAGGTTTCCGTTGACGTCGTCGCGGACAGCTAACTAAGTAGCGTTTGCTCTCTTGAGGCGGCGGCCGCAGTGCGGCCGCCGCCCGGTTTCGCGCGCGTGACCCGCGCTTCCTCCTGACTTCAAAGTCAGTCCGGGCACCTCGGCTGGCGAACTATTTCCACGCCCCGGCCCAGGGTGGCCATTAACCACCTCGTAACGCGGCGAAAATATGGCCGAAAGCCAACACGCCCGACGCAGTAACCTGCGCCGACACGCCGTAGAGATTCTTGTCCACACGAAACGGGGCGAGTTGTACGACCCTTATCAGCAGAGATGTCACAGCGCCACGAATTAATCCACAGGTTCTCCACACCCCGCTCAACACAGGTGTCGAAGGATATGCACACACGATGCACAGCGTTATGAACAGCCGCCCCTTTAAGTACTGGCCAGCAACGTTTACCGTCGTCCCGGCGCGGTCCGACAACGGTGGCATGTGGTCGTCAGGTGTCGGCGCCTTGGCTTAAGCTCGGAATGTCGGCTATCGAATGTATGTTCGGGTACTCGTGCTAGGGGAGGTGGGAGTCCGTGGCGGTCGTCGATGACGTGACGTCTGGCATGGATTCGTCGCCGCCGAGCGAGGAGTTCGGTCGGCAGCCCCCGCAGGATCTCGCCGCGGAGCAGTCGGTGCTGGGCGGAATGCTGTTGAGCAAGGACGCCATCGCCGACGTGCTGGAACGGCTGCGGCCGGGCGACTTCTACCGCCCCGCGCACCAGAACATCTACGACGCGATCCTCGATCTCTACGGGCGCGGCGAGCCGGCCGACGCGGTGACGGTGGCCGCCGAACTGGACCGCCGCAGCCTGCTGCGCCGCATCGGCGGGGCACCGTACCTGCACACCCTGATCTCGACGGTGCCCACGGCCGCCAACGCGGGCTACTACGCGGGCATCGTCGCGGAGAAGGCGCTGCTGCGCCGGCTGGTGGAGGCCGGGACCCGGGTGGTGCAGTACGGCTACGCGGGTGCCGAGGGCGCCGACGTGGCCGAGATCGTCGACCGCGCGCAGGCCGAGATCTACGATGTCGCCGACCGCCGGCTCTCCGAGGACTTCGTCCCGCTCGAGGACCTGCTGCAGCCGACGATGGACGAGATCGATGCCATCGCCTCCAGCGGCGGTGTCTCACGCGGCGTGCCGACCGGCTTCACCGAACTCGACGAGGTGACCAACGGCCTGCATCCCGGGCAGATGATCATCGTGGCGGCACGGCCTGGCGTGGGCAAGGCGCTCGCGTTGAATACTCCCCTGCCGACGCCGGCTGGCTGGACGACGATGGGCGACGTCGCCGTCGGTGACGAGTTGCTCGATGCGGACGGAGTGCCGACGCGAGTGGTGGCCGCGACCGAGGTCATGTTGGGCCACCCGTGCTATGAGATCGAATTCTCAGACGGCACGGTCATTGTCGCCGATGCCCAGCACCAATGGCCTACCACGCGCGGCATCCGGACGTCGTCACGGTTGCGGCGCGGTTGGGACACCATCGCAGCGGCCGGATCAGCGATGCGATCTGCCGAGCGCGGGATCACCACGGCCCTGTTGGCTCCAGTACTGCAGGTCGAATCCGTGCGACGTGTGGATAGCGTTCCCGTGCGCTGTGTCGAGGTGGACAATGCCGCACGCCTGTACCTGGCAGGTCCAGGAATGGTGCCGACCCACAACTCGACCCTGGGCCTGGACTTCATGCGCTCGTGTTCGATCAAGAACCGCCTGGCCAGCGTCATCTTCTCGCTGGAGATGAGCAAGTCAGAGATCGTGATGCGGCTGCTGTCCGCCGAGGCGAAGATCAAGCTTGCCGACATGCGGTCGGGGCGGATGAGCGACGATGACTGGACCCGGCTGGCGCGGCGGATGAGCGAAATCAGCGAAGCCCCACTGTATATCGACGACTCGCCCAACCTGACCATGATGGAAATCCGCGCCAAGGCGCGCCGGCTGCGGCAGAAGGCCGACCTGCGGCTCATTGTGATCGACTACATGCAGTTGATGACATCGGGCAAGAAGCACGAGTCGCGCCAGGTGGAAGTATCCGAATTCTCAAGGCACCTCAAGCTTTTGGCTAAGGAGCTCGAGGTTCCGGTGGTCGCGATCAGCCAGCTCAACCGTGGCCCCGAGCAGCGCACCGACAAGAAGCCAATGCTGGCCGACCTTCGCGAGTCGGGGTGCCTCACGGCGGCGACGCGGATCTTGCGCGCCGACAGCGGCGCCGAGGTCACGTTTGGTGAGCTCATGCGGACCGGCGAACGTCCCCTGGTGTGGTCACTCGACGAGCGGCTGCGGATGGTCGCGCGGCCGATGACGAACGTGTTCCCGAGCGGCCGCAAGGAAGTGTTCCGTCTTCGGTTGGCCTCGGGCCGCGAGGTTGAGGCGACCGGCAACCATCCCTTTAGGAAACTCGACGGCTGGACTCCGCTGGAGCAGCTCGAGGTTGGCGATCGCATCGCGGCACCGCGCCGCGTTCCCGAGCCGGTCGACACGCAACGGATGGACGAGTCGGAGGTCATTCTGCTCGCCCACATGATCGGCGACGGATCGTGCGTGAAGCGCCAGCCGATCCGCTATGCGTCAGTCGACGAGGCCAACCTCGTCGAGGTGACGGTCTCGGCCGCGCACTTCGGTGTGACCGCGGTTCGCGACGAGTATCCGGCGGCGCGCGTGACTACGCTTCGGTTGCCCTCGCCGGATCGGCTGGCGCGTGGCCGGCGCAACCCGATTGCCGCCTGGCTCGACGGGCTTGGCTTATTTGGGAAGCGCAGTTACGAGAAGTTCGTGCCAGAAGCCGTCTTTCGTGCACCCAACGACCAGGTGGCACTGTTCCTGCGTCACCTGTGGGCCACCGACGGATCGGTGCGGTGGGATGCCAAGGTTGGTCTCGGGCGGATCTATTACGCGTCAACGAGCCGACGCCTCATCGACGATGTTGCCCAATTGCTCTTACGTCTCGGTGTTCAAAGCAGGGTCACGCAGGTGCGCAAGGCGAATTACCGAGCATGCTGGCACTTGTGGATTGACAGGGCGGGGAACCAAACGGCGTTCTTGACCAAGATCGGTGTCCACGGCGCGCGTGGCAAGTCTGCGGAATATGTCCTGCAACAGCTGCAGTCGCGCATCCGGCGCCCCGGTGCAGACACGGTACCCGTTGAGGTTTGGGGCAAAGTCCGGGAAGTTGTAGCGCGGAAGACTTTTTCGGGCGGGGAGCTCAGAGTCGCTATGAAGACCCAATTCTGCGACTCCCGGCTGCGACATCCGCCAGGCCGGTCACTGCTCCATAGGCTGGCGGCGACGCTTGACGACACCGAAATCCATGCATTAGCGACCAGCGACGTCTTTTGGGATCGAATCGTCGAAATCACCAGCATGGGTGAACAGGACGTTTATGACGGAACTGTAAGTGGGACACATAATTTCGTCGCAAACGGGATTAATCTGCATAATAGTTTAGAACAAGATGCCGACGTCGTCATCCTGCTGCACCGGCCGGACGCGTTCGAACGTGACGATCCGCGAGGCGGAGAGGCGGATTTCATTCTCGCCAAACACCGCAACGGCCCGACCAAGACGGTGACCGTTGCGCACCAGCTGCACCTGTCGCGCTTCGCCAACATGGCGAGGTGACGGATAACTGCTGTCGAGATGTAACCAAGCTTGATAAGCGGGATTGCCCTCGTCGATAAGACGTCTTAGTCAGGACAACGATGTCCACAGAAATTCCCACGCCATCACCTCAAAGGCGAGAGGTGCTCCAGCAAACGATCGACGATGTCGTTGGTACGAGCGCCAACATCGATTGGTCGGTTTGCATCCGGAATGCCACGGGTCACGAAGTAGGCCGCGGTAACGCCGATCGTCCGATGAAGACGGCGAGCATCGGCAAGCTGCTGCTACTCGTCGAGGTCGCACGGCAGTGCGCAGAGGGCGAGCTCAGCGGCGCCACCGTGCTCGGCCGGGATCCGGGGCTCTTGGTCGCCGATTCGGGCATCTGGCAGCACCTCGACGTCGAGGGGTTGTCTGTCCGGGATCTCTGCGTTCTGGTTTCCAGCGTCAGCGACAACTTGGCGACAAATGTCCTGCTGAAGCGCGTGGGCTTGCGCAAGGTTCGCCACCTCGCCGAATCCCTCGGCTTGGTCCACACCGCGTTGCTCGACTACGTCAGGGATCACCGGGGCCCAGCTGACCCCGCGACACTGTCTACCGGCTCGGCATCCGAGTTGTCGGGTCTGATGGGTCGGCTGGCCCGCAACGAGCTGCTATCTCCCGCGGTTTCGCAACAGGTGAACCACTGGCTGGCAACGTGCGTAGACCTATCCATGGTCTCGGGCGCATTCGGGTTCGATCCGCTGGCCCATGCGCCGTCGGATCGAGACTTCTTTGTTCGCAACAAGACTGGTGCCGACGCGGGGGTCCGAGCAGACGTTGGGACGCTCGGGCGAGAATCCGTCCGGTTCGACTACGCGGTGATCGCCAATTGGGATGCCTCGGGCCCTGACCTCCGAGACGGGGCGCTGTCGGGGATGCGTGCCATCGGCATGACACTGAGGACCATTATCGAAAGTGCTTCGTGAACACGATCCGAAGGACGCCGTGTTTCAGCGGAACGGCAACGCGCCGAGCGCCGTCAGGTCAGCGGAAGCGAATGTTCAGCGTCGCCATGCCGAAGATTTTCTGGTCACCGGCCTTGGCGCCGACGATGATGACACCGCTGCGGGTCGCCGGGTCCAGCGACTTGACCCGGCCGCTGTACTCGATGTCCGCGCCCTCGGCGGCCGACACGATCGCCGGCTGGGACAGCCGCACCGTGTAGCGGGTTACGGCACCGGGGTCGCCTGACCACGCGGAGGCGAACCCGGCGCCCAACCCCATGGTGAGCATCCCGTGGGCGATCACGTCGGGCAGCCCGGCCAGCTTGGCGATGCCCTCGTCCCAGTGGATCGGATTGGCGTCGCCGGCTACGCCCGCGTAGTTCACCAGGTCGCCGCGCGACAGTCGGGCATGGTGCGCCGGCAGCTGGTCGCCGACCGAGACGTCCTCGAAGGAGCGCGTCCCCGGGGTTCGGGTGGTGCCTCCTTGGGCGATCCGCACCTCACCATCGGGGCGCACGGCCTTCTCATACACGGCGTCCGATTCGGCGATGGCGAGGAGGTCCACGTCGTGCATCATGATTTTCGGGACGGCCGACTTGATCGCCGGATCGATGTCTTCGGCCGTGATGCCGACGACGGTGGTGTGCAGGGTGTGTACCCGCTCGCCTTCGGTGTCGGTGAAGGTGTTGGTGACAGTGATGAAATCTCTCCCGGCGGTCCTGCGTACCGACGACAGCTCGACGTCGATGCGCAATTCGTCGCCGGCCACGATCGGGCGGTGCTGCTCGAAAACTTCCTCGGTCTGCAGGTAGGTGTCGTAGCCCACGACCACCGATTCGAACATCCGGCGATTGCACATCATGCCGGGAACTGACGTAAACGTCAGCGGCGCCACCAGGCCGGAGTAGCCCAGTTCAGCGGCGGCGGCGACATCCCAGTGCGCGGGGTGATAGTCCTGCACCGCGCGGGCGTATTCGCGAACCTTCTCGCGGCCGACCACGTAGGTGCCGTCCATCTGGTAGTAATGGCCGACCCGCGATTCGAGTGCCGACGCTTCTGTAGCTGCGGTCATCAATTTGCTCAACTTTTCTATCGGCTTGTTTCGATGAGGCCGACCCAAGCACACTAACGTGCGGAAACCGGAGCAAAACACGCCGATGCGCTTCGCGGGCCCGTTTCGCCGCGACCGTCGCGGCCGCGCGTGTCAGACGGTCGCCGTCGGTATAGCTCTTTACACTTCGGGCTGTGACCTGGGAACAACCGTCAGCGATCGCGCCGTGCGGCCATTGTGGTGCAGAGACGGTGTGGCTGCAGACGGCCTATGGCGGTTGGGGATTGTTCGATGCCGAGATGTTCCCCACAGCAGAAAGCTACGAGGGCAATCGCTTTGCGATCGATCGTCGCACGCTCGTCGTCGTCGACCTCGATTGCACCCGCGAAAAGCGTTGGCCCTCGAGTTGTTTACGGTTGCATAAATTTTCCTGCCCCGAGACCTATGCGAAGGCCCGGTTTCACCCCCGTAGGCCACGTCAGCCGGTCCAGGTCGAGCTGGACGATTTCTGGGAGCGTCTGATGCGGGTGGGAACGGCGCGGCAACGGAAGACGAGTTGATCGAGTAGTCGACTACGCATGCGGTGGGGCCCTCGCAGCTGACACGCTGTTCGCGTCCGGTACCGCGGCGGAAGGGCGGCGATGGAAGTCACGATCGAACGGTGCGGGGGTTGGATAGGGCGAGCCGAGAGGCTCGGGCCCGTCGACATAGCGGGAGTGCCGCAAGGCTCCGCCCGCCGGATGCGTGCCGTCGTCTCCGAAATGGGCTTCTACGGCTTGCCGGCCACCATCACCAAGCCTGGCGGAGCCGACGTCGTCGAGTACAAGACGACCATCGCCGTCGGCGCTCGCACGCATATCGTCTACTCGAACGACCTGTCAGAAGAGGCATACCAACAAAAGCTCGCCGATCTGATCGGGCTGCTCGAACTGTCGGGAGCCAAGTTCGCGGTGATAGAGCCGGCGAGCAACTCGAAGGCGGCGATGGAAGCCTTGCGATACGACCTCACCGGAGGGGGCATAACGCTCGCGTACTTCACGTTCGGTGACCTCAAGAACGAGCGGATCCTGTGGTATTCCGACGGGGATCGTTCACTGGACTTCTACCACACCGACGTCCGTACCGGCGATGTGCCCGATCTTGACGGCCGCTGTGTGATGGTCAAGCTCAAGGGGGCGGGTGCGAAGGCGGTCACCGCGACTCTGCTGGTTCCCAGCGTCTGTTTCACCGGCGCCGACACCGCATGGTCGACACCGGTTGACGCGGCGATGATCATCGCCGGTCCGGCCGCGAGCGGCCGGGGCAAGAGCTACCACGCCATCAATCTCGTGGGCGAGGCCCGCAACCACGACTAAACGTCAGCGGCCGGGCGGCACCGGGATGTCGGCGTGCCGAACCTGTTTGCCCCCAGCGCGTTTCGCCTCGTACATCGCGCAGTCTGCGGCCTCCACGAGGCGTTCGACGAGTTGCCGGTCGGGGGTTTCCCGTTCCGGCAACAGCCGGATGGTGCTGACGCCCAAGCTCGCCGTACCGCGGGGTTGTGCGCCGCCCGCATCGCCGCGGCGGGTGACGCGTCGATGGCGGCGGCCACGTGGTTGGTGCGGAGTGCGGGCATCCTGGCCGTCCCGGGTTGACGCCACCACACGACGATCCAGTGCATATTTCGACGCCCGTGGCCCTCTCCTCGACCGCACAATTCAACGGCGCGGACGACAAACCGTCGTCGCATGCTAGTGAGCTCCTCGAAAACGAGGGGCCCTTCGAATTTTCAGCCCGGGCCCGCGTCATGTTCGGCGGAGAGTTGGCTTACCGATCACACGGTGGATACCTGGCCGTGGGACCGTACCCGTATGCGAGCCGAATTGCGTGCCAGTCGGTCACGGCCGGTCGAGCGATTCCATCGGTTCTGCGAGGCAGTCGTCGAGCGGCTTCCGTGGGGGCTCGGATCGGTCGTCGCGCCGACATTCCTGGGCTTCTGCATCATCAACGGCGTCACCTTCGGCGTCGATCTGGCGATCCTCACGGGTCTGCGCAGTGGTCTGGGTTTTCCGGTTCCGGTCGCCGTCACCATCGCGTACGCGACGGCCTTCACCCTGAGCTACGCACTCAACCGCACCTTCAACTTTCGATCCCACGCACCGGTCGGACCACAGGTTGTGGTCTACGCCGTGGTCGTCGTCGTCAATTACCTGGCGTTCATCCTCGGGGTGTCCACGGCGTTGACGGCCCTCGGCCTGCAATACCAGTTGTCGCGACTGGTGGCCGGCATGTGCGAGGCCGCGTACATGTACAGCGCGCTGCGGTGGGTTGTCTTCCGGCGCTGAATGCGCCGGATCCGTCAGACGGTGACGAAATCGGCCATCATGGCCATGTCCTCGTGCTCGAGGTTGTGGCAATGAACGAGATAGGTGCCGCGATAGTCATTGAATCGAACGATGACCTCGACCGCCTCCGAGGGGGCGACGTCCACGGTGTCTTTCCATCCGCGATCGTATGGACCGGGTGGCTTGTTGTCGCGTGACAGGACTTGAAAGTGGTTGAGGTGTACGTGGACCGGGTGCCGAATATCGGTGATGAAGCGCCAGATCTCCACGTCGCCGAGCCGAGGCGTCGCGAGCGGATCGCCGGGCTTATAGGGCTTGTGGTTGATTGTCCACATGCCGTCGCGGCCTTGCCCGAAGAGGAATGTGCGGGTGGCGGTCGCGCCGCGGCGGTCCAGTGGCCGGAAGCTGTCGCTGAGGCGCGAGGGAACGGCCGATTCGTCGGATCGATCCGTGCCGACGACATCGAAGCGCAGTACCTCTGCGGCGGACCCTGTTCCGAGCGCGTTCACGAGGCGTACCCGGGTGCCGGGCCGATACCGCGAGAAATCGACGATGACGTCGAAGCGCTCCGCCGGTGCGATGTCGACGGCGTCGTGGCTCACCGGGCTCGGGAGAAGGCCACCGTCACTGCCGATTTGGATGAACCCCGATCCGCCGGCCGGTTGCGGATCAAGCTGCAGCCGGTAGCGACGGGCGTTGGACGCGTTGAGTATACGGAATCGATACCGCGCCGGGTCGGTTTCGAGTACCGGCCATGGAGCCCCGTTGACCAGAACGACGTCCCCCAGGACGCCGTTCATGTAGGGCGCGGCCACGGCGGCGCCGTCGGTGGCGGGGTACTGGAACGAGCCGTCGGCGGCAAACGACCGGTCGGCAATCATCAAGGGGATGTCACGGGGACCTTTCGGGAGGGGGAGTCCGTCCTCCTCGTCGTCGCGGACGAGGTGGAAACCGGCGAGCCCCCGCCACACCGCCGGCCCTGTGGAGCCCATGCGATGGTCGTGATACCACAGCGTCGCCGCCCGCTGTCGCATCGGGTAGACGTATTCCCGTTGTCCCACTACGACGTTGCGCCCCATGTCGGCGGGCATGCCGCCGTGGGTCTCCTCGGTGGATCGCGGCGCGATGAGGTCGAGCGGATAACCGTCGCTGTCCGGCGGCGTGTGGCCCCCATGCAGGTGCACGACGACCGGCACGGGCAGCGCGTTGTCGTGGCGGACCACGGTCGTCCGGCCCGAGCGCGACACGATCGTGGGGCCGGGGAACGTGCCGCCATAGGTCCAGGCAGGTGTGGCGAGTCCGGGGAGTATGGCGAGGTCGGCTACCTGCTGCGTGATCATG
This sequence comes from Mycobacterium terramassiliense, assembly GCF_900157385.1. Classification (GTDB taxonomy): domain Bacteria; phylum Actinomycetota; class Actinomycetes; order Mycobacteriales; family Mycobacteriaceae; genus Mycobacterium; species Mycobacterium terramassiliense. The sequence continues at coordinate 326,899 of NZ_LT717701.1, read as the reverse complement.
TAGTAGTCGGTCGTGGCGTCGCTGGCGACCGGTGTGAGCTGTTTCGGTATCGGCAGCGGCACCTGGTAGGGCGGCGGCAGCGGCGCCCGGCTGCGCAGCAGCCTGCCTGGCTCGGCCGGCCCCAGCGCCGTCTGCACCGCCGGCCATCCGGCGCCGAGGATGCCGACGCCCGCCGTGGCCAGGCCCATGCGCAGCATGGTGCGGCGCTTCACGGCGTCACCGCGACGTCGGCAGCGACCGGGCGCGCCGGCAGCGGGGTACGCCACACCGTCGCCGTGAGCTGTACGATGCCGGCGACCAGCAGGACACCGAGGGGCACGTGCACCGCGGCGGAATGCAGTTCGCCGGTGGCGAATTCGGCGACCAGCAGCAACGTTTGGACCACGCCCGCGAAGAAGGGTCCGCGCGGGCCGCCGGCGCGCCAGACCCATGCCAGGACCGCGATCTGGGCCGCGGAGGCGATGGTGATCGCCCGGGCCCCGATCGCGTGCCACATCAGCGCGTCATACTGCCCGCCGAGGAAGTTGCCGGCCAAGATCGCCTGCGTCACCGCCAGCAGGGCCAACAGCGCGGTGCTGCCGCGCGCCAGCAGCAGGGGCGGACGGGCGGCGGTGCTCGCTGCGTTACCCATGTCAGTTCCTCACAGGACCGCCGGATGGGCTGCGATCGCGACCGCCAGCGCGGCGCAGTTGAGCGCCAGTAGGAATCCGCCGAACATCATTTGGCCCGTTATGTCGTTGGCGAGCACGTGGGTGTACACGGCGCACACGAAGAAGACGACCAGGCCTGCGGCAGCGGCGATCCCGATGGGCGGCACCCACAGGCCGACGATGAGTCCCGCGGTGCCGAGCGTCTTCAGGGTTCCGATGGGGAACCTCAGCCAAGACACCGGCACGCCCGCGCTGGCCATCCCGGGCAGGATCGGCGCGAAGTGAACCAGCGCCGCGATACCGGAGAATCCGTCGAACGCGATCGCGATGTACGTCACGACGAGGTATGTAGTGTGCACGGCGCCTCCAATCACAACGGATGATTATCACGATATATGACAATCATGGGCCGTGCCAAGAGGGCTGGCGGATGCAATCACCGAGCCAAATCGCCAGGGCCGGCGATCTTTCGTGCGTGGATGGCAAGCCGCAGGCGATCACGCCAGCTGCGGGTGCACTCCCGGGATAAGCCCCGCTCCGGCGGCGACGCGTTGCAGGAGCCGGCGCAGCGTGGCGCGTTCTTTGGGTGACAGCGGTGCAGTGATCTGGTCCTCGATGCTGCGGCCCTGCTCGTGCAGGGCCGGCAGCAGGCGGCGGGCCTTGGCCGTCAGGGTTACCGCGACCGCGCGCCGGTCTTCCGGATGGGGCAGCCGCTTGGCCAGCCCCCGCTGTTCGAGGTTGTCGATCACGGTGACCATGGCGTTGCGGTGAATGCCGAGGCGTTCGGAGAGCTGGCGCTGCGACTGACCGTCGTCGCTGGCCAGTGCCACCAACACCGCGTAGGTGCGCGGGTCGGCCCCGATCGGCGCCAGTCGGCGCTGGAAGTCGCTGCTGATGTGGGAGCCCAGCTGCGCCAGCAGAAACGGGATGCGTTCGTCGAGTTCGGCGATACCGGCGCGCTGCTCACTCATCGGCCAAGGCTACATCGGCGGGGATTGTCACAAGCTTGGATAGTCGCGTGTGGTGCCTATGCGGGGCCCGGAACCCGGGTCAATAGGCGACGCCGACCGCTTGTCGGAATGTCTGCGGTGCCGCCAGGGCCTCGAGCATGGCGTGGGCGACGTCGGACCGCGAAATCGCCGAACCACGGGCGACGTTGGCGCCCAGAGCGGTTCGATAGCGCCCGGTGATGGGCTTGTCCACGAGCCGGGGCGGGCGCACGACCGTCCAATCGACGTCGCTGCGCTCCAATATCGCTTCCATCTCCGCGAGGTCGGCGTAGACGTTTCGGAACACGGATTTCACGACGGGCAGTAGGAGCCAACGGTTAAGCAGGCCCTCGCCCTCGGCCACCGGGCCGACGGGGGTAGCGCTGACGCCGACGAAGCGCCGTGTCGAGCACGCGTCCATGGCGGACAGGATGGCGCGGGTGCTGGACGAGACGACGGGTCCGTCCTTTCGCCCGTGCGGGCCCAAGGCCGACAGCACGGCGTCGCTGCCGCGGATCACGGGAATCAGCGTGCCGGGGTCGTCGAGCGCGGCAACCGTCACGACCCGCAGCCCGGGATCCGTCAGCGGTAGGCGCCGGGCGTCGCGGACGACCGCGGAGACGACGTAACCGCGTTGCAGGCATTGCTTGACGAGCTCCTTGCCGACACCGCCGGTGGCTCCGAACACCGTAACTTCCATCGCAGACCGCCTCCTCGAGCCCATGCCTCTGATCGATGATTGTCACGATACATGATAATCATTGGTCAGGCATATAGACGGTCGGCCATCACCGCGACAGTCGCGTCACCAACCTCCGCATGCTGCGGGCCAGCGATTCCGGGACGTGGTCGGGATCCATCAGGTCGTTCTCGGCCAGCGGGCTGCCCTCGTTGGCCACGGCCCGGCTGGTGAACCGCCGCAGCGTCTTGCCCTGTCCGCGCAGCGCCTCCACGGCCTGCAAGAAGGAGTTGCCTTGACGATGCATCGTCCGCTCGAACTCGTCCGTCGGCGCGCCCAGATGTTCGCACACCAGTTGGTGCCGCACCGCCGTGATGGCCCGCCGGATATGTTGATGCGCTTCGGCGTTCGGCTCGGCTTCGATGGCGACGTCGCATTCGCTGTCGAAGCCCAGCGACCTGTTGTTGAAATTCGAGGAACCGACGCGCAACAGCCTGTCGTCGACGATCAGAACCTTCGAGTGAACGTAGATGGCTGACCCGCCGTCGGTCTCTGGCCAGTAAACGCCCAATCGACGATGAGCATCGGCGGCCCAGAGCCGTTGGATCAGCCGGTGGCGCGCGCCATCCATCGTCTCCCGCTCCAGGCGGTTCAACCCCCTGCGAGGAAGGACGATGACGACCTCCGGACCATCGCGTTCGCCGAGCCGGTCGGCCAGCGCCTCGACCACCTGCCGGGACGCCAGATACTGGTTCTCCAAGTAGATGGTGTGGCGTGCCGCGGCGATCGCCGCAAGGTTGAGGGCCTCCACCTCGCGAACCTCGTGACGATCGTGCAGCGTGGGCAACGTGCGCGCGATGCCGACGTCGACCTCGCGCAGGAGCGGCTGCAGGCCGGACGGCCAAATGGCATGGGCGCCGTCAATCGGGTCCAGCGACTGGCCGGTCGCGGTTCGCCACCTATCCCGGGCGACGTCGGCGAGCGCGGTCGCCGCGGCACCGTCCACCGCGGCCGCGACCTCGTGTCGCGGACCGTAGCTGCGGCCAAGCGCGCGGCGAAACCGGTTGTGGTGCTTGTGTTCCGGGGTGTCCCAGCGATCCAGCGTCAGGTCGATGCCCCCGCAGAACGCCAAGACGTCGTCGACGACCACCAGCTTCTGGTGGTGGACGGAGCCGGTCGGCCGGGCCCCGTCAATGGCAAGGCGTAACCGCTTGCTGCTGAGCCGATTCACCACCGACACCGGGGTAACGCCGTACCAGATGCCGTCGAACACCGGCAGCAGGCGCAGATTGGACTTCAGCACGTGGATCTCGAGGTCCGGCTTTCGCCAGAGCAGCCAGTAGAGAAAGGCGCCCAGCTGGTTGGGGCCGGCGAGTTTCTTGCCGCCCCGTTCGAATGTCGTCCTGGTGTCGAAGTCCCACCCGACCAGCATGATTCGCCGCCTGGCGCGCAGCATCGCCGCCTTCACGTGCCGGAAATAGTCGGCGGCGTCGACGATCAAGCCCGCCTGATCAGCGCACTCGACACGCCAGCATGTCCGACCGGCGATCAGCACGGAATCGTCTTGCATATCAAGCCGGCCAGCGGACCCGACCCGGGCCGCGGCGTTATCGCGTGCTCTCGTCGGGGAGGTCGTGCCGGGTCTGATGCAATCCGGGTCCCCGCGGGTCGTCGTTTTGGTGCTCCAGCTTTTCCTGCAGTTCGCGTTGCTCCGCGGTCGCCTTCCTCGCGTCTTCGGGCGCGGGCGGCGGGTCGATGTTGACTTGCTGATCCACGCGACATCTCCTTGAGAGCTTCAACCCTGCTTTTCACACAGGATCTCCCGAATCGCACCATTCGAAACGGAACGTGGCGGAACGCACGGTCGCCGGCGACCGCTAACTCCCCGGTACACGCTGCTCACAGATGGCACAAAGCGCTTCCACAGGGTGCGGCGAAATGATGTGGGCGGGCGCTGCTTCGCCTTGATGGCAGCACTTAACGCGGATTGCCTGGAGCGGGAGGGACATTGAGCGCACCGGCCGCCGTTGCCGACATGGTCCTGGGCAAGCCACGCATGCGGGGCTGGATCCATCAATACTGCGCCGTCGCCGCCGTCGTAGCGGGGGCGCCGTTGGTGGTGGTGTCGTGGGCGGAGGCCTCCAAGCGGGCAGGGCACTCGACGCTGACATACGCCCTGGCGATCGTGGCGATGTTTGGCGTCAGTGCGATTTATCACCGTGTCCACTGGGAGTCCGCGGCGTTGCGGACGTGGATGAGGCGGCTCGACCACTCGATGATCTTCGTGCTGATCGCCGGGACCTATACGCCTTTCGCCAGGTTGGCGATGCCCCGGGGGACCGGATACGTGGTGCTCGCGATCGTCTGGGGCGGGGCGCTGGCCGGAATCGCGCTGACGCTGTTCTGGCCGACGGCTCCGCGCTGGGCGGGTGTGGCGCTCTACCTGCTGCTGGGCTGGGTGGCGGTCTGGTACACCGGATTGATCCTGCACAACGCCGGGCTGGCCGCGACGGTGTTGCTGGCCGCGGGCGGCGCGCTGTACAGCATCGGTGCGCTGTTTTACGGGCTGCGCTGGCCCGACCCTTGGCCGACGACGTTCGGCTACCACGAGTTCTTTCACGCGTGCACGGCGCTCGCGGCCGTCTGCCAATACATCGCCATCTGGTTCGTCGTCTTCTAGAACCAATCCGCTCGCCGATAAGCTGGTCGGATGGCAATGACCAGCGTCACCAACCCGATTCCGCCACAAGACCTTTCGGGAATCGTCGGACACCGCTTCATCTACACGTATGCCAACGGGTGGCAGTACGAGATGTATGTCAAGAACGCCACCACCATCGACTACCGCATCCACTCCGGACATGTCGGGGGCCGTTGGGTCAAGGGCCAGCGGGTCCACCTGGTCCAGCTCGACGAAGACAGCTTCAAGGTCTCCTGGACCGAGCCGACGGGGACCTGCGTGGCCGTCAACATCCTGCCCGCCAAGCGTCGCCTACACGGCGTGATCTTCTTCCCGCAGTGGATCCGCATGCACGGTGAGCGCACCGTCTGCTTCCAAAACGAGCACCTCGACGAGATGCGGGCCTACCGTGACGAGGGGCCCACCTACCCCATCTACGAAGTCCCCGAATTCGCCTACATCACCCTGTTCGAATACGTCGGTGTCGACGACGAGACCGTCGTCGACACCGCTCCCCAGGACCTGCCCCCGGGGTGGTCCGACCGCACCGGCTGACGGACCGAAACCCGCGCTACTTCAGGTCGGCAGCGACCCGCTCCAACGCCGCGAGGTGGTCGTCGACGGTCGCCAAACCGGCGTTCATGGTGTTCACCGAGAGGTGGGTGGCCCCGGCGGCCCGCCAGGCGGCGATGTCGGCGGCGGCCTTGTCGGGGTCGCCGGTCCAGCTGACCCGGCCTTCCATCCCGAGGCCGCCGACGTCGCGGCCCGCGGCCGCCGCCGCGCGCTCCACCTGCGTACGCGCGTAGTCGAGGCCGGGCCCGGGCTCCATCATCGGGAACCAGCCGTCGCCGAGCCGTCCCGCGCGTTCGTAGGCGCGGTCCGAAGCGGCGCCGAACCACACCGGGATCGGACGCTGGGTCGGCATCGGGGCCAGGCCGGCTGCGGTCACGGTGTGGTACTCGCCCGCAAAGGTGACCGAGCGTTCGGTCCATAGCCTGCGCATCACCTGCACCTGCTCCTCGGAGCGTTTGCCCCGGTTGCGGAAGTCCTCGCCGAGCGCCTCGTATTCAACGGCGTTCCATCCCAACCCGATGCCGAGGCGAAACCGCCCGTTGGTGAGCAGATCGACCTCGGCCGCCTGCTTGGCCACCAACACCGACTGCCGCTGCGGCAGGATGATCACGCCGGTGACGAGTTCGAGCGAGGTGACCGCGGCCAGGTAGCCCGAACATCACGAACGGCTCGTGAAACGTCGAGTCGATGTCGTAGGGGCCCTGCCAGCCCCGGTGCACCGCCGGGTCGGCGCCTACGACATGGTCGTAGGCCAGGATGTGGGTGAAGCCCAGCTCCTCGACGCGCTGCCCGTAGGCACGCACCGCCGCGGGGTCTCCACCAAGCTCGGTCTGCGGGAACACGACTCCTATGCGCACGGAGCGTTCAACCGAGTCCCGCCCCGATTGCTTCCGCGCTCCGCGACCAATCCAGTAAACACACGTTCACAGGGAACTGCCAGGGAACCCGGTACCGCCGGTACGCATGACTGGGCGAGGGTGTGGGTACCCGGCCGAGTGGACGGTCGCGAAGTCGGCGGCCTGCGTTCCGCCCTTGGATCGACCGCTCCCGCAATTCGAAAAGGGAGGCCGACGGCGCACGGCCCGTCGGCGGGAGGAGCATCTGATGCCCGAGGTCCAACTTCACCACGAGGGACATCCGAAATACCGCCGGATGGTCCGGTTCGACTGGTCGGAAACGCCGCTGCATTGGGTGCCCGGCGACCCGTTCTCGACCCACATGATCAACGTCCTGCACTTGCTGCTGCCCGAGGGGGAGCGGCATTTCATCAAGGCGGTGCTCGAAGCGTCGTCGCTGGTCGATGACCCAGAGCTGGAGGCGGCGATCAAGCCGTTCATCCAGCAGGAGTCCTGGCACGCCTGGGCGCACCAGGTGGTACTCGACCATCTCGCCGAGCAGGGCATCGACACCAAGCCGTACACCGATCGGCTCGGCAGGCTGTTGTCGATCACGCTGGGGGATCCGCCCAAGTGGTTTCCGCCGGCCATGAAGCGGTGGTGGCTGTATCGGCGGCTGGCCGATGTGGCCGCGCTGGAGCATTACACCGCGATGCTGGGCCAGTGGGTGCTGACGAACCGGGGTCTGGACTACGCCAAGGCCGACCCGATGATGCTCGATCTGCTGCGCTGGCACGGCGCCGAGGAGGTCGAGCACCGCTCCCTGGTGTACGACGTCTACCAGCACGTGTCCGGGAACTACTGGATCCGGGCGTTCTCGATGCTGTTCGTCTCGCCGCTGTTCATCGGCTGGTGGGTCGCGGGGGCGCGTTACCTGATGGCCCAAGACCCGACCATCGATCAAAAGTGGCGCTGGCGGGACTGGCTGGCGGCCGCCCGCGAGTACCGGATACCGGGCCCGTGGAAGCTGCTCGTGACGACGCCCGTCCGGTACCTGCGGCCCAGCCATCATCCGAACGACGAGGCGTCCACACAGATGGCGGTCGACTACCTGAACTACTCCCCGGTGGCGAAAGCCGCTCGCGAGCGAGCGGGGTCTCACGAAAAGTCACCGGATCAATCCCAGGGGTTCGAGACTTCCCGCAACGGCGCACGAAAGGCCGAGGTTCGATGAAGGTTTCGGTGGATCTTGACACCTGCGACGGCAACGGCGTGTGCATGAGCATTTGCCACGAGGTGTTCGACGTGCGCGAAGACGGACTTCACGTGCTCCAGGCGGAGCCTCCGGAGGAGTTGCGCCAGCAGTTGATCGGCGCCGAGGTGTCCTGCCCCACCCAGGCGATCACGGTGAAGGAGTGATCCGATGCCGAGCCATCAGCTGAGGGAGGTCGTCGTAGTCGGCGCCGGCGTGGCGGGGACGCGCGCGGCCGAGGCCCTGCGCCAGGATGGCTACGACGGGGCCCTGACCATCGTGGGCGCCGAGCGGCACGCCCCCTACCACCGGCCGCCGCTGTCCAAGAAACTGCTCACCGGCCAGGTGCACCGCGCGGGCGTCGACCTTGCGCCGCAATTCGAGCTGGAGGCGCGGGTGTTGCGCGGCGCGTCGGCGATCAAGCTGGACCTGTCCTCGCGCACGGTCCACCTGCGCGACGAGAACCAGGATCTGTCACTGCAATTCGACGGGCTGGTGATCGCCAGCGGCGCGACGCCGCGCCGCTGGCCGGGTGCGCCGGTCCCGGATGGGGTGCTGACGCTCCGCACCGTCGACGACTGCCTGGCCATCCGGGAACGACTTGGGTCGCGGCCGCGAGTCGTCGTGGTCGGCGGCGGATTCATCGGCGCCGAGGTGGCGGCGAGCTGCCGATCGATCGGGCTGGAGGTCGTGCTCGTCGAGAAGGCGACCAGCCCGCTGCTGGCCGCTTTGGGCAAGGAGCTGTCTCCCCGGTGGGCCGAGTTGCACCGTCAGCACGGCGTGGACGTGCGGGTCGGGGTGGGAGTCGACTCGTTCCTCGGTGACGGTCGGGTGGAGGCGGTTCGCCTGACCGATGGGTCGCGGGTTCCCGCCGACGTCGTCATCGTCGGCCTGGGTGTCACTCCGGTGACCGACTGGCTGGACGGGTCGGGCTTGCGCGTGGACGACGGGGTGGTCTGCGATGGCACGGGCGCGGCGGAGGGCGACACCGGCGGCGCGGCCGTCGTCGCCGCCGGCGACGTCGCGCGCTGGTGGCACCCGCTCTACGAGCGGCACCTGCGCACCGAGCACTGGGAGGACGCCGGGCGTCAGGGCGAGGCGGCGGCCAGGACGCTGTTGGCGGGCCCGGACCGCGCCGACACATTCGACGAGTTGCCCTACTTCTGGTCCGATCAGTACGACGTCAAGGTGCAAATGCTCGGGGTGCCAACCGATTACGATGCGGTCGATATCGTCGAAGGCGATCCCGACGCGTGGGAGTTTCTCGCCGCTTACGGCCGGGGTGGCCGCACCATCGCGGTGCTGGGCACCATCCCGAATCGGGTGTACGCCTACCGCGACGCCATCGCCGAGCGCGCCGAGTTTCCGCCCAAGCGGCCGGACTGATGGCGCACGTGCGCTTGCCCGGCAACGTCGTCGAAACCACATCCAGACCGTAGCTTTGCCGCGTTTTAGGCGCTGAGCGCAGGCTCGCTCGGTGGCGTCGCGAGCCGCCCCGCGATGATGGACGCGTGACCGTGAACAAGACCAACGCGGTGCTGCGGATCGGCGACTTCGAGCCGACCTTCGCCCATGAGCTGGCCCTGCGGTACGAAACGCCCTCGCTTCCCGACGGTCGGGAGCGCTCCAGGTTCCTGGCCGAGCACGCGAGCGAGATCCGCGTGGTGGTGACCTCGGGCCACCCCGGCGTCGACGCGGAGACCATCGCGGCACTGCCCAGCCTGGAGGCGATCGTCAACAACGGGGCCGGGGTGGATGCCATCGACCTGGATGCGGCCAAGCGCCGCGGTATCGGCGTGAGCAACACCCCGGACGTCCTGTCGGACACCGTCGCCGACACGGCCCTGGGCCTGATCCTGATGACGTTGCGCCGTTTTGCCGCCGCCGACCGCTACGTGCGGGCGGGTCGATGGACGCGCGACGCGCCGTTCCCGTATGCGAGGGACGTCAGCGGCCTGCAGGTCGGGATCCTCGGGCTGGGCCGGATCGGGTCGGCCATCGCGACCAGGCTGCTCGGGTTCGACTGTGCCATCGCCTACCACAACCGCCACCGGATCGAGGGCTGCCCGTACCGCTACGCGCCGTCACCGGTGGAGCTGGCGCGGTCGGTCGATGTTCTGGTCGTCGCCACCACCGGCGACCGCGGGACGCGCAAGCTGGTGGATCGCACCGTCCTCGAGGCGTTGGGCCCCGACGGTTACCTGATCAACATCGCGCGTGGCAGCGTCGTCGACCAGGAAGCCTTGGTGGAATTGCTCGTCGGCGGCGCGCTGGCGGGAGCGGGGCTGGACGTCTTCGCCGACGAACCTCACGTGCCCGCCGAGCTGTTGGGTCTGGACAACGTGGTGTTGTTCCCCCACATCGGCAGCGCGACCGCGCGGACTCGCCGGGCGATGGCGTTGCTCGCGATCCACAACCTCGACAACTACCTCGCCAACCGAGAATTGCTGACCCCGGTATTGCGCCCGCGTCGATGACGCCCCGATTTCGCTCGAGTTTGCACTTTATCGCAGTTGGTCTTTAATTCTTCACGTGACAAAACTGGGCCGTCGATGGTGAAGGAAACCGATCACTATGACTGGGTCAGTGCCTATCTGAAGGGCCGGGGTCTGCAGACCATCTGGCAAAGGGCGACATTCGCGTTCACAGCATCGCAGGCGGCTCTACCGCTGCTGATGCTGTGGAGCCCCACCGGGCCGAACAACGCGGCCTCCCGGGCGGCGTCCATCGCGATAGCGGTGCTGGGATTCGCCGGCGCAACCCTGTGGCTGGTCCACTGGCCCACCCGGCGGCAGTCGATCCTCTTTTCGCTGGGCGCGACGGCCGCCATCGCCGCGATGTGTTTGGGGTTGTCGAACCCGTACACGGGTTTGATGGGCTGCACGATGTTCGCGATGCTCGGTGGCTTCATCGCGTACTTCCACGCCGGCTATTACGTGCTGGCGAATTTCGCCGTGGCGACGGCGTGCGCGTTAACCCTGGCGCACCGATTCATCGTGATTACCGGTGACGTCGCGGCCATAACGGCCGGTCTGATAATCGTGATGGCGCTCAACATCGGCGTGCCATTCGGGATCGAGTCTGTGGTGCAGACGCTGCGAAGCGACCTCCGGACGTCCGACCGCGACGCGCTCACGGGCCTGCGCAACCGGCGTTCCTTCTACGAAGCGGTGCACGAACTGCTGACGCTGCACGGCCGGTCCGCGGGCAAGTATCTGGTGACGACGGTGATCGACCTGGACAACTTCAAGAAGGTCAACGACACCCAGGGTCACGCCGCTGGAGACCAGGCCCTGGTCGCGGTGGGCGCGGCGCTCGAAGAGAACTGCGGACCGTCCGCGGTGATCGGTCGGGTGGGCGGCGAGGAATTCGTGGTCGTCGACACCGACACCACACCGAACCCGACGACGATGGCCGAGCGGCTTCGCCAGGCGATCGCCGAGGTTCCCTTCCCGATCACGGCCAGCATCGGGACCTCCGGCATCGCATTGGACGCCTCGCTGGCCGACGCGCAGCTCATCGAGGATCTCATCAGCACGTCCGACGCCGCAATGTACGAGGCCAAGCGCGCCGGCGGGAACCAGGTTTGCCACTATCCGGCGTTCGTTCGCCGGGCCGCCGGATAGCCGGTGACATCGGCCCGGGAATGGATGGGCCATCCGGCGGTGTTGCGAAGGCCATGACCGACGGGATTGAGCTGAGCCCCACCGAATGGGTGCGCCAACAGACCGAACAAATACTGAAGCAAGGTTCGACCGACGGGGTCCAGATTCTCGACCGGCCGGTCATCCTGGTGACGACGACGGGGGCAAAGTCCGGGAAGCGGCGATACGTGCCGTTGATGCGCGTCGAGAAGGACGGCCGTTACGCCATGGTGGCGTCGAAGGGCGGCGCTCCCGCCCACCCCTCCTGGTACTTCAATGTCAAGGCCAACCCGGCGGTGACGGTGCAGGACGGCGACAAGGTCCTCTCTCTGACAGCGCGTGAGGTGGAAGGCACCGAGCGGGAGCAGTGGTGGCGGCTGGCCGTCGAAGCCTTTCCGCCGTACGGCGACTACCAGACCAAGACGGCCCGGCAGATCCCGGTTTTCGTGCTCGAATAACCGTCGCCGCGCCACGCCTATAACGAACGTCACACTCGGCAACGGCGTTGCCCGTCGCGATGAGCGGGTATTCACGGCTGGCCGTGAGGAACCCAGGATGAGTGAGACGATTCAACGCCGGCTCGGCGAATACAACAGCCCGATCGAGGACCGCCTCGAGGACGCCTTCAGCAGAATGCTGAGCGAGGGCACCCAGCGCATGCACCGCACCTGGCGGGGTCTGCTGGTCACCGGGTTCTTCGGCGGTACCGACGTCGCGCTGGGCGTGCTTGCCTACCTTTCCGTGCTGTCCGCCACCCACCAACCTCTGCTGGCGGGTTTGGCGTTCTCCATCGGCTTCCTGGCGCTGCTGCTCGGCCACAGCGAGTTGTTCACCGAGGGGTTCCTGGTGCCCGTGGTCACCGTGGCCGCCAAGCGCGCCAGCGTCTGGCAGTTGCTCAGGTTGTGGGGCGGCACGCTGTTGGCCAACCTCGTCGGCGGCTGGTTGATCATGTGGCTGCTCATGACCGCGTTCCCGCGGCTGCACGAGCAGACGATCGAATCGGGCACCCACTTCGCCACGGCGCCGATATCGGCCCAAACCGTAGCGCTCTCCGTCGTCGGAGGCATGACGATCACGTTGATGACCCGGATGCAACACGGCACCGAGTCGGTGCCCGGCAAGATCGCCGCGGCCGTCGCGGTGGCGTTCCTCCTGGCTGGCCTGCAGATCTTTCACTCGATCCTGGATTCGCTGCTGATTTTCGGCGCGCTCGTGGCCGGTCGCGCGCCGTTCGGGTACCTCGACTGGATGGGCTGGTTCACCTACACCGCGGCCGGCAATGTCGTGGGCGGGCTGGGTCTGGTGACGCTGCTGCGGCTGGTGCGCAGCAAGGACCGGCTGCAGGAGGAGCGCGCAGCCGTGGATGCCGCATGAACGGCCCGGCCCGCGCCAATCATGGTGCCGCATTCGCAATCCCGGCTGAGCGCAAGCTGTGGCCCAAGCGATACGTAGGCGGGTTATCGTCCGGACGACAACTGGGTATGCATATTTCATGACTGCCGATTCGCTGACGTCCGCCGCGCCGGTGCGATTCACCCGCGCCGGCGCCGCCGACGCCGTTACGGCAAGCGAGTTGCGTCGCGCGTTGCGAGTCTGGTTGCGCGAGGCGACCGACGTGTGTGCCGATGTTCGCGACAACATTCTCTTGGGCGCCGGCGAGGCGCTCGCGAATTGCGTTGAGCACGCGTATCGCACGCATCACCGCGCCGGCACCATGGAGCTGCAGGTCGGCTACGATCCCGCCGCACGATCGATCAGCGTGCGCGTCAGCGACCGCGGAACCTGGCATCGGCCGTCGCCGAAGAAACCCGACGATCCTCGTGCTTCGCGCGGCATCATGCTGATGCACGCGCTGGCCGATCACTGCACCATCAACGCGCGGCCCGGCGGCACAACGGTGTGCCTGAACTACGCCACCCACCCGATTACGTTGCCGGACAACGACGTTTGACGGTTAACGGCGTCGAGCCGCGCGTGCCTCACGCGCCGAAGGCGCGCTCCAGCTCCTTCAGCGACGTCTCCAAGTGGCCGAGCAGCCGCTGCAGGTGCGGGACGCTCCGGCGGCAGCCGACGAGGCCGAAGTCGAGGTTGTCGGCGTTGTTGGTCACGGTGATGTTGACCGCCTGGCCGTCGAGCGGGATCGACAGCGGATAGTTCCCATCGAGGCGGGCGCCACGCCAATACAGCGGCTCGGCCGGCCCGGCCGAGACGTTCGAGATGACGATGTTGAACGGCGGCGAGGCCGTCGAGAGATACCCCGGAATCAGCCCGAAGAACAGCCCACCGATGTTGAACGCCGACAGGGCCAGCTGTTGCATCGGGGGCAGTTGCTGGAACACCTCTTTGGTGTCGCGGATCGACGAGCTGATGGTCTCCAGCCGCTGCGCCGGGTCGTCGAGGTCAGTCGCCAGGTTGCACAGGAAGGTGCCGACCATGTTGCCGCCACGATCGTCGTCGTCCTTGCGGAGGTTGACCGGAACCATCGCGGTCAGCGGGGCGTCCGGGAGGGCGTTCTGCTCGATCAGGTAGGCGCGCAGCGCTCCGGCGGACATGGCGAGCACCACGTCGTTGACGGTGACGCCGGCGGCCGACTTGACCGCCTTGATGCGGTCCAGCGACCAGGACTGTGCGGCAACCCGCCTGGCGCCGCCGATCCGGACGTTGAACATGCTGCGCGGCGCCCGGAAGGGGAGGGTCAGTTGTTGTTCGAGCAGCGCGGCCCGCGCGAGCCGCACCGTTGACGGGGCCAACGCGAACGCGGACCCCGCGGTCCGCCCGACCCGTTCGAGCAGCGACGCCCGTTTCCCGCGGCCCGCGCGGTGTCGCGGCGGCAGGTTCCACGGGACCCGTACCTCGTCGTCGTCGGGATCGGAGGTAAACGCGCGCTGCACCAACCGCAGCGCCGATACGCCGTCCATCAGGGAGTGGTGGTACTTCGTGTAGACCGCGTACCGCCCGTCCTGGAGTCCCTCGACGAGGTGGGCTTCCCACAGTGGGCGGTGCCGGTCGAGCAGGCTGCCGTGCAACCGGGAGGCCAGTTCGAGCAGGTCGCGCACCCGCCCAGGCTCCGGCAGGGCCGAGCGGCGGAGGTGGTAATCGAGCTCCACATCCCTGTCGAGCGACCACGCGACGTTGGTGAGGCCGCCGAAGAAGGCCGGGTGCTTGCGGAACGTCGGCTGGATATCGGTGCACTCGAGCATCGCCTGATAGGACTCGCGGACGAAGTGCGGCCCGGCGTCCTCGGGCGGCTCGAAGAGCTGCAACGAACCCACGTGCATCGGATGTTCGCGCGACTCTCCGATGAGAAACAGCGCGTCCGTCGGCGATATCGGTTCCATGGCCGGCCTCCCATTCAGTCCCATGCCGTCCGGCCGCACCGCCCGTCGACACGGCTCCCCACTTCAATTAGCCACGTCGAGCGTCGCCCACACCTGAAAAATTCGACGGCGCCGTCTCCCGCATGCCAAGCCGACGATTCGTGGCGCGGTCATCCGGGCGGATAGACTGATGGGCCAGTAGCTCGCGCGGTTGAGATCACACGCCGCTGAGACCAAAAAAGTCCACGTCAGGGGTTGTGCCGTGCCCGAAGATAAGACCGAAGCCGTCAGCTTGGAGCCGCACTTCGAGGACGTGCAGGCGCACTACGACCTGTCCGACGACTTCTTTGCGCTTTTCCTGGACCCGACGCGGACCTACAGCTGCGCCTATTTCGAGCGCGACGACATGACGCTCGAAGAGGCACAGCTCGCCAAGGTGGACCTCTCGCTGGGCAAGCTCGGTCTCCAGCCGGGCATGACGCTGCTGGACATCGGGTGCGGCTGGGGCACGACGATCGTTCGCGCGCTCGAACGCTACGACGTCAACGTCGTGGGACTGACGCTGAGCCGCAATCAGCAGGCGCACGTGCAGCAACGCCTGGACCGGCATCCGAGCCCGCGGACCAAGCGCGTGCTGCTGCGGGGCTGGGAGCAGTTCGACGACAAGGTGGATCGCATCGTGTCGATCGGTGCGTTCGAACACTTCGGGCGCGACCGCTACCCCGACTTCTTCAAGATGGCCTACCAGGCGCTGCCCGCCGACGGCGTGATGCTGCTGCACACCATCATCAAGCCCAGCGACGACGAGTTCGCCGAACGCGGACTGCCCATCACCATGACCAAGCTGCGGTTCATGAAATTCATCATGGACGAGATCTTCCCGGGCGGAGACCTGCCCAACGCCGCGGCGGTCGAGCGGCAAGCCGAGAATGCCGGCTTCGCGGTCAAGCGAGTCCAGCAGTTGCGCCCGCACTACGCACGCACACTCGACACCTGGGCGGCGGCGCTGGAGGCCCGCCGCGACGACGCCATCGCGATTCAGTCCCAAGAGGTGTACGACCGGTACATGAAGTACCTCACGGGGTGCGCCGAGTTGTTCCGCGAGGGCTATACCGACGTCGCGCAATTCACCCTCGCCAAGGGCTGACGGGCCGGCGCGGTTTATCAGCGCAGCGCTGCGGGTAACACCACGAGCAACAACCTGATTCGGTGGGCGCCGACGTTTGTCGGCGCAAAACCGAAGGAAGGATTGACCGTGGGCGCCAAGCACCGCATGATCGAGCCGTCCGAGCAAAGAACGTCGGGGCATCGGAAGCTGCCGCGCAAAGCGCGGGCCATTGCTACCGGTTGCGAGATCGTCACCGGTGCGGTGCTGTGCGCCGTGAGCCTGACGGCGTTGGTGACCAACACGGCCGAGCCCGAAAAGCCAACGGTAGAGGCGACCTTGGGGCCGGCCCCGGTGTCCCAACCAGTGCGCCAGCAGGGAACCGTGATCGCGGTCTCGGCGGACTCGGTGACCGCTCGCAGCGTCGACGGATACACCCAGACCTATCTCGTCACCCCGAACACCGCTTTCATCACCAACGGCAGCCGATCCGCAATTGCCGCTTCACATTTCGAGATCAACGACCACGTCGACATCATCGGGACGATCAGGAACGGCACGGCGCTGGCTACCGCCGTGGCCGACCGCGACATGACAAACGGCAACGGATTGCCGATGGATCACGTTGTGGCGCAACCGGTCAGCGGCCGATAGCCGTCCCCGTCGGGTTGGGCGTGCCAGCTCGACGGTGCCACCCGGCATTCCCGATTGCCGCGTTAGCTGCTGGCCACGTGCGCGCTGCCGTCGTCCAAGTCGTTGCGGTGCAAGCTCATCGGAGTTTTGGCGGGGATATCGCCGCCGGCGATCACCACCCGGGTGATCGGGGTGAGCGCTTGAAACAGCGTCTCCACCTCGTCGTCGCTGAGCGCGCCGAGCGCGGACAGGCCAAGCGCATCGGTGCTGGATTCGATGTGATCCTTCAATTGGCGACCGGCTGCCGTCAGCGAGCCGTCGTCGTTGAGCAGACCGCGCTCGGCCAGCCGCTGCTCGTAACGACGCCACGCCGCCTCGTCATAGTCGCGGGTGCGGGCGATGTAGTCGCGCTGGACCCGGCCCGCCGCGGCATGCAATACGTTGGATTCGCGGCCCGAGATGCCGGCGGCGGCCAGCACCGCCACGTGCCCATCGCCGCGCTGCTCGCGCAACAGCGTCGTCGCATGCCACAGCGCGGCGAGCGGATCCTCCGGCCAGGGCAACGCCAGGTTCGCGGCGAACAGTGGGCGCCCGTCAAGCGGCGCCTCGCGCGCCGCCCGGCCCGCCAATTCCGCTGCCACAGCGACACTTTCATCCGCCACGACGCCGTAGCGGCGCAGCGCCGCGACGGCGGAATCCCGTCGGGCGCGCAGCGCGGCCTCCGGACCGGCGATCTCCCACGCGGCCGGCAGGGCCTTGGCAACCCGTGCCGGTGCGAAGTTGTAGAAGACCGCGGCCACGACCTCGCGCGGCACCATGCCCAGCGGCGCCGATCGTGCGGCGAAATAGCCCATCCAGAAGCCCCGGTAACCCAGCCCGTCCAAGGCCGCCCGCGCCTCCGGCGCGAAGTACGTCACCGCATGCACCGGCTCGAATCGATCGAAGAAGCGTCGCGCCAATCCCGGTTCTCTGCGCACGCTGGCAGTTAACCACCCGGCGCGGGGCCGAGGACGCCGACCCGCCCGGCGGCCGCTTCGGCTCGCAAGGCGGTGGTCGTCAGGTCGAACGTCACCCCGGGGGTCGTCTCGTTGACGAGCGGGTTGCCGGTCCACCAGGCGATGCGGCACGTCCGCCTAGTGATGCGCCACCCGGCGGGCGTGCGCCGCCAGGAGTCGTCATACCAGCCCGTCCCCTCCCAGAGGGGACCGGCGTCGGCGGCCTTGCGCACCAGTCGCCAGCCGCCATTGCAAAAGCTGTGCGCGACGTCCCCCTCCGCGCGGACCACGTGGGTTGAGATGGTGTGCTGGGTGGCATCGAACGGATCGTGATAGGCGGCGAAGTCCGCCTTGAACCGCACCAGATCGCTCCACCGCGACGACGCCCCGTAGTCCGCCACCACGTCGGTGGTGAAGATCGAGTCGAACAGCTGCCACCGCTGGCTGTCCACCGCGAACCCGTAAAGGTTGAGCAACTGCGTGATCGCCACGACGTCGGTGTCGGTGCTTGCCATGGCTCATTGACCTTTCAGGCTGCCGATCCGAAGCGAAAAGTCCGCGCGGTGCGATGACGGCTTTCCCTCGATCTCCTCGACATAGCGCTGGGGATCGCGGTCGACGATCGACAATCCCTCGGTGGTCGGATGCTCGGCCATGAACTCGCTGTATTGCCGCCCGAGCGCCTCGCGAAGGCCGATCGGGGCGCTGCGACGGAAGTCCGGCAATCCGTCCCTTTCCTCCTCGCGCATGTGGTCGTCATTGGCCGATCGGGTGCGCGCGACGGCAGCCCACCACTCCTCGGTGCCGACCTGTGCTGCGTCGGCGTCGCGCACTCCGTCGCGAATGTCGTTGTGATCGCCGATGGCATCGAGCGTCTCGCCCTCGGGATCGTCGGTCCCGCGCTTCAGCAGCTGCGGGTAGAAGATCTTCTCCTCGATATAGGCGTGGACGTCGAGCTTGTCGGCGAGCGGACGCCACACCCGCTCGAGAGTGGAATGGTTGGCGGGTTCCTGCCCGCGCAGCGAATCCAGCCTGGCGAACTGTTGGCGGAACCAGTCGTGGTCGGCGCGGATCAAGGTGGTGATGTCAGCCATTCCAACTCCCGCGTTTCCGAGCGCTACCCGGCCGCTGCGGATCCGCGGCCACGGTCTCCATGCTGGCAGAACCCGTCAACCCGCGACAGCGTGACGTTGGCTTAGCTCTCTGGGCGGGGTGTGGGGCTCTGCGCCGATTCCCATTTCGATGCCAGCGACCTCCTGACGGTGGTGCCGGACGCCATGTCGAGCTGGAAGGTCTCGCCGCCGCCCTCGAGGGTGACGACGTATCGGCCGTCGGTGAAATCCTTGAAGACCACCTTGTACGGCTGCTCGCCGGCGCCGCGGTCGACGGTGATGATGTCGCCCGCAGCGACGTCGTCGATTCGGTCGTTTGCGGAAACTTCGGTCATGCCATCGACGGTAGCCGATGGGCGGCGAGTGGGTTGCGGCCCGGCCGGGGCCGGCGGCCAATCTTGTTGTGCTACTTGGTCAGCTGGACCGCCAGCTCATGGCAGCGCTGCGCGCGCTTGGAATCCTCGGCCATCACCACGGTGATCCTCGTTCGGTCGCCCGAACCGTGCGTCTGAGGGGCCTACCCGTGGCCGGGCCCGCTATACCGATGCCGCTCGGTCCGGCAGGGTCCCGTTACCGCCGTCTGGCCGGGCTGTCACCCGACGGACGCGCATTGTTTGCCCGCGGGCAACCGGCGGGCGCATTGGGTCTGCGAACCTTGACCGACGCCGCGCGACCAGGAGTCGCCGCGAATCGAGGAAGGGCGGCCATGACGGAACACTTGCGCGCTTACAACAGCCTGTGGCAGGTTCGCAGCGACTCTTGGTGCCGGCTGGAGGAGGCCGCCGACCGGCTGACCCGCCCGACCACCGAGGGCGCGTTGAAGGCGAAGTGCATCAACACCTGCCAGGAACTGCTCACTCGCCTGAGCGCCCTCGAACCCTATTGGGCCTACCCCGGATCGCCGCAATTCGCGCGAGTCCAACGGCTTTTCGCCGCGGGCAGCTACGACAAGTTCGCCCAGGCGCTGGTGCAGATCAACCGCGCGCTGACCACCGAGTCGTACCGCTCGGGCGACGTGGAGAACGCCGGAGCCGACGACCTCGACATGTTCCCGTCCGATCCGCGTCAGCTCGCCGAGCACCAACCGGCCACTCAGCGCGACCGCCCCTATTTCGAGGTGCTCGTCGTCGAGAAGATGACCGAAGACCAGGAACGGGCGCTGCGCAACGAGGTCCGCAAGTGGCGCCGACCCGACGACGAATTCGTCTACGAGCTGGTGGTGGTGTCCAGCGGCGACGAGGCGCTCATCGCGGCGCGGCTCAACGTGAACCTGCAGGCGGTGGTGATCCGGCGGCGCTTTTCGCACCAATCGACCCGGGATCTGTCGGCGCTGGCGGAGTTCGTCGATACCGGCGTCTCGCACGAGCTGGCGGATCACCAGTCGCCCGAGGAACGCGCGCAGATCCTCGCGGTGTCGCTGGCGAAGCTGCGGCCCGAACTCGACCTGTATCTGATGACCGAGATCGAGGTGGAGGACATCGCCGGGCGGCTCGGCCAGTACTTCCGCCGGGTGTTTCACGCCCGCGAAGGCATGCTGGAGCTGCACCTGTCGATCCTGCAGGGGGTGGCGGCGCGCTACCGCACGCCGTTTTTCAGCGCGCTCAAGCAATACAGCCACCGGCCCACGGGCGTCTTTCACGCCCTGCCGATTTCGCAGGGCAAGTCGATCGTCAACTCGCACTGGATCAGGGACATGGTCGGCTTTTACGGCCTGGACGTGTTCATGGCCGAGACGTCGGCGACGTGCGGCGGGCTCGACTCGCTGCTCGAACCGACCGGACCACTGCGGGAATCCCAGCAGCTTGCGGCCGAGGCGTACGGTTCCCGCCACACCTACTTCGTCACCAACGGCACGTCGACGGCCAACAAGATCGTCACGCAGGCGTTGGTGGCCCCGGGTGACATCGTGCTGCTGGACCGCAACTGCCACCAGTCCCACCACTACGGGATGATGCTCGCCGGCGCGAATGTGGTCTACCTCGAGGCCTATCCGCTCAACGACTACTCGATGTACGGTGCGGTGCCGTTGCGCGAGATCAAGTCGAAGTTGTTGGGGCTCAAGCGCGCCGGCAAGCTCGACCGCGTCAAGATGATGTCGCTGACCAACTGCACCTTCGACGGCATCGTCTACGACGTCGAGCGGGTCATGGAGGAGTGCCTGGCCATCAAGGGCGACCTGGTGTTCCTGTGGGACGAGGCCTGGTTCGCGTTCGCCCGCTTCCATCCCGTCTATCGGACGCGCACCGCCATGGCCTCGGCGCGGGCGCTGCGCGAGCGGCTCGCCGATCCCGACTACAAGCAGCGCTTCGAGGAGCAGCTGGCAGCCGGCCCGGCCGGCGACGACGACCTGCTGGACCGCCGCCTCATCCCCGACCCGGCGCTTGCCCGGGTGCGGGTGTATGCCACGCAGTCGACCCACAAGACCCTGACGGCGTTGCGGCAGGGCTCGATGATCCATGTCTTCGATCAGGACTTCGACCAAAAGGTGGCCGAACCGTTCCACGAGGCCTACATGGCGCACACCTCGACCTCGCCCAACTACCAGATCCTGGCGTCGCTGGACCTCGGCCGCCGCCAGGTGGCGCTGGAAGGCGTGGAGTTGGTGCAGCGGCAGATCGAAAACGCGATGCAGCTGCGCGACGCGATCGACAACCACCCCTTGCTCAGCAAGTACATGCGGTGCCTGCGGACCTCCGATCTGATCCCGGAGGACTTCCGGCCCTCGGCCATCGCGCAGCCGCTGCGCTCGGGCCTGCGCAACATGATGGCCGCGTGGGACCAGGACGAGTTCGTGCTCGATCCGTCGCGAATCACGTTGTTCATCGGACCCACCGGCTACGACGGGGACACGTTCAAACGCCAGCAACTGATGGACCGCTACGGAATCCAGATCAATAAGACGTCACGCAACAGCGTGCTTTTCATGACCAACATCGGCACCACGCGCAGCTCGGTCGCGTTCCTGGTCGAAGTCCTCGTCAACATCGCCCGTGAGTTGGACCAGAACATCTCCGAGATGAGTCTCGGTGAGCGCGAGCACTTCGCCCAGGCGGTCTATCGGCTGACCGAAATGTCTTTGCCTCTGCCCGATTTCAGCGGCTTCCACCCGGCATTCCTGGATCACGGCGGCAGCGAGGCGACGCCCGAAGGCGACGTCCGACGAGCGTTCTACCTCTCCTACGACGACACCAATTGCGAATACCTCATGGGCGAGCAGATTCTCGAACGGCTGGACGCCGGAGCCGACATCGTCTCGGCGACGTACGTGACGCCCTACCCGCCGGGATTTCCGGTGTTGGTGCCGGGTCAGGTGTTCAGCCGGGAAATCCTGCAGTTCATGCGTGATCTCGATACGCCCGAAATCCATGGCTACCTGCCGAATTTCGGCTATCGCGTGTACACGGAGAAGGCCATCGAGACGGTCAGCGCGTCGATCGGGTTGGCGACGCACAACGGTCATCGCCCCGCGGGGAGCACGGACGGGCCGGCGCCGCAGAAGCCGCCGAAGAAGAAGCCGAGCAAGCGCGCAGGGGCGGATGGCGACGGGAACGTCCCGGAGGTGGGGCAGGACGAGTTGATCGGCCGGCAGTACCCGGGTGACGCGGTGGGCACCGCGATTTAGTGCGACCGGTGGGCCCTGTTGCCTCAACCGCGCGAGAGGCGGCCGTCGAGGATGGTCAGCGCGCGCTCGGCCCATCGAACGTTCTCTTCCTCGAACGATATTCCGCGCAGCAGCGTCAGGTAGGGGCCCACCCGTTCGTTGTGAGCCAGGTATTCCTGCTCACCGCGGCCGTCGAGCATCCGGGCGCGCATCCGCTCGTAGCGTTGAAGCTTGGTCCTCGCTTTTTGCAGTCGCTCGGCCATGAAGTCACGGACGGCCCGCGCGTCACCGGCATCGGAGGCCAGCAGCTTGACGGCGAGATCATCGCGGATCACCGATGGCTTGGGCGCCCGGGCAGTGAACTCGCGGATCGCGTCGTGGCCCGACGCGGTCAGGGCGAACATGCGCTTGTTGGGTCGGCGTTCCTGCTGGACGACGCGCGCCCGGATCAGCCCTTGCTCGGCAAGGCGGTCGAGTTCGCGGTAGAGCTGCTGCGGGGTGGCCATCCAGAAGTTGGCGACCGAGGCGTCGAACCTCTTGGCCAGGTCGTATCCGGAGGCCTCACCATCGAGGAGCGCGGCCAGCACCGCGTCGCGCAGCGACACGGCGACAAGTTTAACAATACGAATAGTCAAAAAAGTGACTAAACGCACATCGACACCACGGCGAACGACCCCTAGCGTCAACACCACCTATTCAATAAGTTGCCTAAGGCAGGTGCCCCGTGGTTGCTACCCACCCCTTTCGCGCGGCGGTTGAGGGACGGGATGAAGGCGCCATTCAGGCGATGCTGGCCGACGACGTGGTGTTCATCAGCCCGGTCGCGTTCAAGCCCTACGTGGGCAAGCCGATAACCGCGGCGATCCTGCGCGGCGTGCTGCGGGTTTTCGAGGACTTCCACTACATCCGCGAGATCGCCGGCGCCAACGGCCGCGACCACGCGTTTGTGTTCGAGACGTCGATAGCGGGGGCGCCGGGGGTGAGGGTCACCGGTTGCGACTTCCTGCACTTCGACGACGACGGGCGCATCGACGAGTTCATGGTGATGGTGCGACCGCTGTCGGGCGCGACGGCGCTGTCCGATGCGATGGGCGCCCAGTTCGGGCGGATCCAGCGGGAGGCCGTCGAACTCGCCGACCAGTTCGCCGTCGCGAAGGGATCCTGAACATGCGGATCGGATTGGGGATCAACTACGCGGGCGGATTCAAGGACGTCGCCGCCGAAGTGGCCGACCTGGAACGCGCCGGGTTGGACATTGTCTTTGTCCCCGAAGCGTATTCGTTCGACGCGGTAAGCGCGCTGGGCTACCTGGCGGCCAGCACGGAACGGGTTCAGCTGGCCTCGGGCATCCTGCAGCTCTACACCCGAACCCCGACGCTGACCGCGATGACGGCGGCCGGCCTCGACTACGTCTCCGACGGCCGGTTCACGCTTGGTGTGGGCGCCTCCGGCCCTCAGGTCATCGAGGGGTTCCACGGGGTGGCCTATGACGCCCCGATCGCGCGCACCCGAGAGGTGATCGACATCTGCCGGCAGGTATGGCGGCGCGAGACCCTTCAACATCAGGGCAAGCATTACGTGATCCCGCTGCCGGCCGGCCAGGGCACCGGTCTGGGCAAGCCGCTGAAACTCATCAATCGCCCTGTCCGAGAGCGCATCCCGATACTGGTGGCGGCGCTGGGGCCCAAGAACGTCGAGCTGGCCGCCGAGATTGCCGAGGGTTGGCAACCGATCTTCTTCCTGCCGGAGAAAGCGCGCGACGTCTGGGGTGACGCCTTGGCGGCCGGCCAGGCCAAGCGTGACCCAGCGCTGGGGGACCTCGACATCTACGCGGGACCGGTCTTGGCAATCGGCGAAAACGTCGAGCCACTACGTCAATTCGTCAAGCCGCACCTCGCGCTGTACATCGGCGGAATGGGCGCCAAGGGTAAGAACTTCTATCACGCCCTGGCTACCAAGTACGGCTACGGCCCCCAAGCCGACCGGATCCAGGAGCTCTACCTGGCGGGCGACAAGGACGGCGCGGCCAAGGTGGTGCCGGACGAACTCGTCCGTGACGTCAACCTGATCGGTTCGCGCGAGTTCGTCAAGGAGCGCGTGGCGGCGTTTCGGGAGGCGGGAGTGACCACCTTGAACGTGGCACCCATCGCCGGTACGCCCGCCGAACGGATCAAGCTGATCGAGACGCTACGCGAACTGCTCTGACCGCCAAGGCTCGCGGGCGCCGTGTGCGCCCGTCGAACTGCCCCCGGAAACCCGGTCATCGTGTCGCGACCCGCCGAGGCATCGCTTGCCATAGCATGTGTTTTGTCGCGCCGAGGCCGACTCGTGCCACCGAGGCGAACCGCAGGAAGCAACTGACATGGAACTGGACCGGATAACCCACCCGCTGAGGCTGGCCAGGGGATCGCATCAGCCCGGATCGGGCAAAGGGTGTGCAATGAATGCGATTTCATACATCAACGGTGACGAGCACATCACCGACTTCCCGGCGACTTCCGCCCGCCCGCTCGCCTCCTTCGTCCAGTTGTGCAACGACCTGCTTGCCGGGCCCGACGGCTACCTTTCACCGGAGGACAGCCTGCTGGTACTCGAGTTGGGGTGGCTAACGGTGGGCACGGCCGACGTCGCCGACACTGTCGTGCACCCCTGGGTGGCCAAGCTGTTGGTGAGCCCTCCGTGGGGGGTTGTGCAGTACGCCGAGAACGCTGCGGCCGAGGCAATCACCGCGATCGCCGAACTGCATCGCCTGCTCGCCCCCGGCGAGACGCCGGCGATCGCCGAATGGGATGGCGCTGCCCGCGCGGCGCGCGCGGTCGGCACCACGCCGGTGACCGCCGAACGGTACGCGGTCCGGGCCGCCTGTCAATCGACCGCACTCGTCGAGACCGACGACTGGGACACGCTCGATGCCGTAACCGGCAATGCCCTCAAAGCGCATCGACTGGCGAACGCGGACGCTGGGGCCGCCCGCGTCGTGGAGATAACGCGCAACGCCATTCGCTCGTGGCGGCGGTTAGCCGGGTTGAGCGTCGTCGGGACAAAATGGGACGCCGTGGCGGCATAGGAAAGGCGACGACGGAATCAATTCTGGCGGTGGCGATCCCGTCGCAGCCGCATCGCGCGACTCACCGCCGTTGCCAACGCGAGCAGCGACATCGCGCCCAGAATCATCGTCGAGATCGCGGGTCCGACCGTGGTCAATATCAGCGGCAGGCCGAAGCCGACGTAGGTCACCACGTAGAACACCCCCACCAGCGCGCCCCGCAGGCGCCGCGGCGCCGCGGCTTCGAGGTCGATCAGGCCGTCGCGTAGGCAAAGACCCGACGCGCACCCGAGGATCAAGAACACCGACAAGCCCAGGGCCAGCGACATGGTCGGCGGGGCCACCGCGGTGACCGCGTACCCGAGCGCGGCCAGCACTGCGCCCGCGGTACCGGCATGCGGCCCCCAACGAAGCGCGCGGGCAAGTACCTGAATGAATCCGCTGACGCCGTTGACGATCAGCGTGGCGGTGCCCGCGGCCAAGGGTGCCGCGAGCCCCGTGTGCACTCGGCCGGGAATCGTGATGAACCCCAGCGTCGCCGAGGCGAACACCCAGGGGGCCAGCGGCATGGCCCAACTCAGCGCCCACGCGGTCCCCTGCCGAGCCGCCGGCGGCGGCTCCCAGTCGTGTGCCGCGGCCGCCGCGGTCGCGGTTCCGCGGCGCACCGCCGCGACCGAGAAAACCATCGCCGCCACGACGAGGGCGGCGGCCAGCCCGAACGACCACCGGATGCCGGGTTGCCCGGACCGTGCGATCAGACCCGCCGCGAACGGCCCGACCGCGAAGCCGCCGAGCAACACCGCTCCGGCGGTGCCCGCCCCGGCGGGACCTTTCAGGTCGGAGGCCCATGCGGTGCAGGAGCTCATCAAGAGACCAACGCCGATACCGACGACCAAACGCCCCGCCAGCAGCACGTCGGGTTGCTGCGACAGGAGCATCGCCACCGTGCCCACCACCGTGGCCGTCGCGCCCGCCAGCGCCACCGCCTGACGCCCGAGCGCATCGGACAGCCGCCCGCCCACGAGAAGTCCGGGCAGTAACCCCAGCGCGTAGATCGCGAAGATGCCGTCGAGCCTGGTCGCGTCGAGGTGTTGGCGTTCACTGATCATGGGCATCAGCGCGACGAAGTGGTTGGCGACCCAGCCCGTCGCCAACAACAGGGCCAAGACGCTGGCGAACGTCGCTCGCGCCGCACGCGGGTCGGCGCGCTCTTCCAGCGTGACCGGTGCCGGCGCTGGACCGCTTGTCAGCTCGGTCGACTCGTTCGACGAGAGCACCGATTTCCCTCCCCGGGTCTGAACAGCGTGGGCGGCCGACGAAAGGTAGTGGACAATGCCGCCCACGGAGTTATTCCCGCCGAGCCCGCCCACTGCACGGCTCCGCGCGCGGACCCGCCCCCGGGTCCTGCAAACGCGCGCCGATCCGGCGCAAAGCGCGAGTAAGGTTTGAAATCTGCCGATGTGGTGTACAGATAGCTCACTGCGAACCCAGGAGGGCAAATGATGAAGCAAATCGCTGCGGCAACGGTTGCGGTGGCCGCGCTGCTGTCCGGAGCGTGTTCGGCCTCACAGGTGATCAACACCGGAGGCGACACCAAGTGCAAGGACTTCACCACGCAGGACGAGAAGAAGCAGAGCGACGAGGTCAGCAAGATGCTCAAGGACAAGAGCGGCGCCGACCCGACCAGTATGGAGATATCCGCCACGCGTTTGTCGGCCACGACGTGGTGCCAGACGCTGGGCAAACCGGACTCCAAGATCTCCGAGGCTCCCCACGGCTGACGCGGGATACGCTGCGGCGCAGCTAATTTAGGACGAGATCGCTCGGCAGCGTGTCGCTGAGCATGGCTTCGGCGAGCAGCTCACCCAGCAGGGGCCCGAACTTCATCAGGTTGCTCCCGACGAACCCGACGACGTGGCCACGGCGCGCCACCGTCCAGCCGTCGCCCCCGGAATCCAGCCAGGGTGCGCGAACGGTGACGCAGTCGATCCGGCTCACGGGCACCAGCGAGGGGAACAGCGCGCGCACGACGGCGGGGTCGGGCACCTCCTGCCCGAATGCCCAACGGCCCGTGCCGCCCAGCGGCAGCCCGTAGCCCTCGGGCGCGGAAAGGCATGCGGCACCGGTCGCCTCGGCGCCCTCGTACGTAAAGCGGGTATGGGGTGCGAATCGCTCGCCGAGCGGGCCGAACAGCGCCGAGGTCCGCACGCCCGCGCAGATGAGCACGCCGTCCGCGCGCACCACGGTGCCGTCCGCCAGCGTCGTCGCGCCGTCGTCGGCGACCGCCACCACCTCGCAGCGCCTGACCACGGCGCGCCGCGCGAGGGCGTCGAGCGCGCCGCGGATGCGCAGGCTGCCACCCAGCGGGTCGAACACCCCGGCGTCCCACGGTGCCGCCACGAACGGGATGCGCGCGTTGATCTCGGACCCGTCCAGCCAGGAGAAGGCGGCACCGGCGTCTGCCATTGCCGCGGTGGTGGCCTCGAGCGCGTCGGTGTTGCCGGGGGCGCCCGCGGCGATGAAGCCCTCCGCGCCCAGCAGGCGCCCGGCGCCCAACTCGGACTCCCAACGCTGCCAGCCGGCACGAGCCCGCATCGCGAGGCCGCACAATGCCGCGCTCCTATGTGCGACGCGGAAAATCCTTGCCGGGCCGGCGGATTGCTCGGCGAACGGCGGCGCCTGCTGGGCGCGGAGGGCTTCATCGCCGCGTCAGCGCGTTGGCGGCCGCGAGCCCGCATATCCCCGCCCCCACGATGACAATCACGTTCGCCCCCCGGCGGCGTCAGAAGAAGAAGCCCGCGTGCGGCGCGTCGGCCACCGCGAACAATCGATCGGCGATGGCCGGCGCCTCCGGATCGTCGGTCCGGACGAGCCCCGCGGCGGCGAGGCTGCGCCAGGTCGTGCCCCCGAGTAGAACCGCGGCGAGGCCTTCGGCGCCGACGTGGAGCCGGGCGGCCCGCTCGGTCGGTTCGGCGCCGTCGCCCGTGACGGCGAAGCGGCCCGAATTGTGCGGCAGCAGAGGGTCATCGACCGCGATGGTGACCGACTCGTCGCCGCAGTATCGGCGCGCCGCCAGCGCAGCTTGCGCGTCGACGACGCGTAGCCACGTCTCATCACGCACCGCGGTGACCCGCACGGCTCGCCGATCCATGAGCAGCCAGGGCAGCGGATCGTCGACGGGCATCATCCAGAACACCACGCGATCGATGAGATCGAGCCCGAGCAGGAAGCGCGACAGGCCCAGATACGCGTCGGGCGTGGGCGCGAAGAAGTCCTCGACGGCGATGGTGCGCTGGTCGCTGACGAACCACGTTTCGGTGTCGACAGGACGGTAGCGGGCGAAACCGGTCTCATGCCCCGGGTCCCCATGCACCGCGATATACGAAGGGCCCCGGAAGGATTCGGTGCGCATCCGAACGCTGTGCCACCACACGTCCGGGCGATCGATGGTTCCCGGGCGTGGGGGTCGATTCGCGGCATAGATCCGGGGCAGGACGTCCCACGCCTCACCCATGTCCAGCAGTCGCACCCGACCCCCGGTCCCCACCTCGGGACGCAAGGCCGCCCGTGCCGTCTGGACCTCCATCGTCTGCGACGAACTCGCCACCCCGTAGCCGAACCGCTCATAGATCGTCGCCTCCGAGGCGCGCAGCGTCGCGACCGCCTCGCCTCGTGCGGCGAAGTCGTCCAGCTGATGGCGGATCAGCTCGGTGGCGATCCCCTTGCGGGTGAACGACGGCAGCACCCCGATGTGCGTCACGGCGGCATGGCCGACGATCGCTCCGCCGGGGAGGGTGAGTCCGCTCGTCACGGCGTCGGCGGTGCCGACCAACTGGCCGCCAGCGAAGGCACCCACCGTGCGGCCCGGTTCGAGCAGCTTGGTGATGTGGCCGGGCGCCAGGTTTGACAGCGGGGGAAACCCGACCATCGCGGCGCGGAACACGTTGGCCGCGGCGATCAGGTCGTCCTCGCTGTCGAGGACGCGAATGTCGGAGGTCATGCCGCCATCATGGCGCGTGCCCTGGCCGACGGTTGCGGCGCGGTGCCTAACGGATTTGCAGGCCCGTCAGCGCGCGCGAAATAACCAGGCGCTGAATCTCGCTGGTGCCCTCGAAGATGGTGAAGATCTTTGCGTCGCGGTGCATCCGCTCCACGGGGTAGTCGCGGGTGTACCCATTGCCGCCCAGGATCTGGATGGCCTCGTCGGTGACGTAGACCGCGGTCTCGCTGGCCACCAGCTTGGCCATCGAGCCCTCCGCAGAGTCGAAGCTTTGGTTGTTGCGCGCCATCCATCCGGCGCGCCACACCAGCATGCGCGCCGCGTCGATGCGGCTCTTCATGTCGGCCAGCTTGAACGCGATCGCCTGGAATTCACCGATCTTGCGGCCGAATTGCTCACGCTGGCAGGCGTAGTCGAGGGCGTATTCGTAGGCGGCCCGTGCCACGCCGACGGCCATCGCACCGACCGTGGGCCGGGTGCGCTCGAAGGTCTTCATCGCGGCCTGTCCGCGCGACGAGGAGCCGGACTTGACCCGGGCGATGCGCTCCTCGAACTTCTCCCGGCCGCCCAGGATGGTGTCCTCGGGGAGCCGGACGTTGTCGAGCACCACCTCGGCGGTGTGCGATGCGCGGATGCCGTGCTTCTTGAACTTCTGGCCCTGCGACAGCCCGTGGGTCTCGGGAGGGATGACGAAGGTGGCCTGGCCGCGGGTGCCGAGCTCGGGATAGACGGATGCCACCACGATGTGCACGTTGGCGATGCCCCCGTTGGTCGCCCACGTCTTGGTGCCGTTGAGGACCCATTCGCCGGCCGCCTCGTCGAACCGCGCGCGGGTGCGGATGGCGCCGACGTCGGAACCCGCGTCGGGCTCCGACGAACAGAAGGCCCCGAGTTTGGGTTCGTCGGGCGTGCCGAACATCTCGGGAAGCCAGCGGCCCAGCTGTTCGGGAGTTCCGTTGCCGGCCAGCGCCGCTGCGGCCAGCCCGGTGCCCAGGATGGACAGCGCGATGCCGGCATCACCCCAAAACATCTCCTCGAACGTGGTGAGAAAGCCCAGGCCCGTCGGCTCGGCCGCTTGTTGCGCGAAGAAATCGGGGGAGTACAGACCCACCTTGGCGGCCTCCTGGATCACCGGCCACGGGGTCTCCTCCCGCTCATCCCATTCCGACGCGGCGGGACGGATCACGTCGGCCGCAAATTTGTGCACCCAGTCGCGCACCTCGATCACGTCGTCGCTCAGTTGCAGTGAGAATGTCACAGCTTCACTCCTGAAATATGTTGGTAATTAACGGTTCCGGTATTGGGCGAGGACGCTCACCGTCTGGTTGACCCACGCCTCGAAGTAACGGTCCTCATCGATGTTGCCGGGCAATCGCCCGGTCAGGGCCTGCAGGGTCGCGGCATAGGACAACGATCCGATCGCCGCGGCGGCGGTCGCCTCGGGATCGGGGATGCGCGTGCGGCCGGAGTTATTGGACGCGACCAGCTCGTCGGCGAAGCGCTGATACGCATTGTCCGTGATGACCTGCCACGTCTTCTCGTCGAGATCCCCCAGCTCGGCGGGCTCGCGCAGCATGACCCTGAGCAGTTCCTCGCTCTGTTTCAGGTTGTCCCAGATCAGCCGGCCGGCCGTGCGCACCGCCTGCTCGACGCTGCCCGGCGCCCCGGCGTCGTACTGCTCCCGCGCCGCCACGATGCTGTCGATCCGGTGCGCCACCGCGGCCTCCAGCAGCTCACGCTTGGAGCCGAAGTGCTTGTACAGTGCGCCGGAGCCGGGCGCCAGCCCGGACGCCCGCTGGATGTCGGCCACCGACGTCGCCGCGTACCCCTTGGCGGCGAACAGGCTCATCGCGGCGGCCAGCAGCCGATCACGTCCCGACGTCTGCATGGTGAGAGAGTACTCACTCACCCCGTGCTCACGAAAGCCCGTGTAGCGCACCTCACAGCGCGGCGCGCGCCGCGGCAAAGATTTGCGTTCGGTATGCAGGCGGCTTGTCAGGTTGCCCGCGGCCGGGGAGCCCACATACCTTCGAACGCGGGAGCCTGGCGTTCCCGGCCGAGCGACAACGGCTGTCGTGCTTGTAATGATCTGTGCTCCAAGCGATTGCGTGAACCACACCACCGCGGTGCGGAGCGGATGGCGAAACGGCCCCCCTAAGACCTAGCGAGGAAGCGAACGATGCGCCACGTCAATGAACCCGGCAATCGAGGTGCTCACTCGCCACGAAACGACCACCTGCGCTCCATCATTCGATACGACCTGCCCGCGTCCCTGGTGGTCTTCCTGGTCGCCCTGCCGCTGTCGCTGGGCGACGGTCATCTCGGTGGTCTTCCCGTTCGACGTGCCACGCATCGAACTGGACGGATCGGTGCTGGACGCGCTGCGCTTGCCCGCGCTGCCCCACGGCGACTGGACCGCCTTCGTGATCGCCGTCATCACCGTGACGCTCATCACCAGCGTGCAAAGCCTGCTGACGGCGGTTTCCGTCGACCGGATGCATCACGGGGCGCGCACTGACTTCGACCGCGAGCTGATCGGGCAGGGCGCCGCCAACATCGCCTCGGGCGCGATCGGCGGCCTGCCTATCGCCGGCGTCATAGTCCGCAGCGCGGCAAATGTCAACGCAGGAGCCAAGTCCCGCGCCTCGTCGATCATGCACGGCGTGTGGATCTTGCTGTTCACCCTTCCCTTTGCCGAATTGGTCGAACAGGTCCCCACTGCCGCCCTCGCGGGGCTGCTGATCGTCATCGGGGTGGAGCTGCTCGAGCCCGCCCACATCGAAACCGCGATGCGCAGCGGGGATCTCATCGTCTACGTCGTCACCGTCGCGGCGGTGGTGTTCCTGAACCTCTTGCAGGGCGTCATGATCGGGCTGGTGCTGGCCATCGCGCTGACGGGGTGGCGGGTGCTGCGGGCCAAGGTGGAGGCGCGCCCCGTGGCTGGCGGGTGGCGCGTCGACGTCGGGGGCGCCTGCACCTTTCTCGCGCTACCCCGCCTGACCCGCGTGCTGGCATCGGTACCGGAAGGTGCCACCGTCACGGTCGATATCGCGGTCGACTACCTTGACCACGCTGCGTACCAAGCGATGACCGATTGGCACCGACTGCATCTGGCCCGGGGCGGCGCAATCCGGTTCCAGGGCACCATCGAGCGGGGCCGGCTCGCCCACCGCCCCGTCGAAGACCTCTTCGAACCCGAGAATTCCGCGCCGCAGCCGTCGAACGCCGAGCGGCGCGGCCAGCTGACGTTGGTGGAGGCGGCGCCGCCGGCCACCAAATGAGCTGATCGTCACGGCGTCGCTCGCCGCGACAGGGGCGCACGCCCGTGTGCCAACCCGGGCGGCAAGCGCCGCGCCTATATCCTGAGGTCGATGTCCAACCCCGGGGCGAACACGCACGGCGCGATGCCACAGGAAATCGCTGCCGGGTGCCGGCTCACCGACGGCGCCGGTCGGATGCGTCGGCGGCCGCCACGGGTGGGGTGAGCGATGACCTCCGGTGCCCCTCTGTTCGGCCAAGTTCGCCTGCCCATGCGCGTGCTGTCGCTGCGCACCATCGTGATCGTCGCCGCGCTGTCGGTGATCACTCTCGTCGTCCTGTTGGGGGCATGGGTATGGATCGGCGTCACCAACGATCAGTACAGCCAGCTCGATCGCCGACTGGATTCCGTGAGCAGTTTGGGTGACATCAACACGTTGATCAACAGTGGGCAGCTCACCGCCCCCGATCATCCGCTCCCGGACGGCAACCTGGTGCGCACCGCCCGCATCGGGGACGTGACGGTGTCCGTTCCCGGCAACATCGTGCTGCCCCAACTTCCCAACGGGTACGCCAACACCACCATCAACGGGGTGCAGTACCGGGTGCGCACCTTCACCGCCGGACCCGCCTCGATCGCGCTCGCCGCGCCGTTGGCCGAGGCCCAGCATCGAATCAACGAGTTGCACCTGCGGGTGTTGCTCATCTGCGGCAGCGTCATCGGCGGCACGGTGCTGGTCGGCTGGGTGATCTCCTTGATCATGGTCAATCCGTTCCTGATGCTGGCGCAGCAGGCCCGTGCCATCAGCGCTCAGTCGAGTCCCGACGAGGTGCAGGTCCGTGGCGTCCGCGAGGCCGTGGAGATCGCCGAAGCGGTCGAGGGCATGCTGGCCCGCATCGGCAACGAACAGGAGCGCACCAAGGCCGCGCTCGAGTCGGCCCGCGACTTCGCCGCCGTCGCCTCACACGAGCTGCGCACCCCGCTGACCGCCATGCGTACCAACCTGGAAGTGTTGTCCACCTTGGAATTACCCGCCGAGCAGCGCCACGAGGTGATCGGTGACGTCATCCGCACCCAGAGCCGGATCGAGGCCACGCTGACGGCGCTCGAGCGGCTGGCTCAGGGGGAGCTGACCACCGTCGATGACTTTGTCCCCTTCGACATCACCGAGCTGCTGGATCGCGCCGCACACGACGCGCTTCGCATCTACCCCGGTGTGCACGTGTCGCTGGTGCCCTCGCCCACGGTGCTGATGGTGGGGCTGCCCACCGGCCTGCGGCTGGTGATCGACAACGCCATCGCGAATGCCGTCAAACACGGCGGGGCCACCGAAATCCAGCTCAACGTCAGCAGTTCCGGCGAGGGCGTGCAGATCGCGGTCGACGACAACGGCACCGGCGTTCCCGAAGACGAACGCACCGCGGTCTTCGCGCGCTTCTCCCGCGGGTCGACCGCGTCACGGGCGGGCTCCGGGCTGGGGCTGGCGCTCGTCGCCCAGCAGGCCGAATTGCACGGCGGCTCGGCCTCACTGCACGCCAGTCCGCTGGGCGGCACGCGTTTGCTGCTCAAGCTGGCCGGCGACGGCCGCGGTCCGGCCTGACGCCCCGGTATCAGGTGCCTTGACATGTATCAGTCCGGTTGATATCAATGGGCGAATGTCCGATGCCAAACCGCCGGCCTGGCTGAAGCCGATCAACAAGGCCGTCGTGGTCGTGCAAAAGCTGGGAATCACCACGGGGCCGGTGCGGGTGCTCACGGTGCCGGGCCGCAAATCGGGACGGCCGCGCAGCACGCCGGCGACTCCGTTCACGCTGGGTGGCGCCGTCTACGTCGTCGGCGGCCATCCCCGCGCGGATTGGGTGCTCAACGCGCGCGCGGCCGGCGCGGGAACGGTCACGCGGGGCCGCGCGTCCCAGCGCGTCGCCTTCGTCGAGCTCTCGGCCGAGCAGGCGCGCCCGGTGCTGCGGGCGTTCCCCGCGAAGGTTCCCCGGGGCGTCGGCTTCTTCAAGCGTTCGGGGTTGGTGCAGCGGGGAACGGCCGACGAGTTCGAGGCCCTCGCGGGTCGGTGCGCGGTGTTCAGGCTCGACGCCGCGCCGGTGAGCAACGCGCAATCCGGCGACAAACCGCTGTAGGGGCGCCGCGACGGCGGAAGTCCGCCGCTCGCTTATTCACATCGGGGTGGCCTGCTGGGCCAGGTTCAGCAGGACGTAGGCGACGCAAAAGAGAAAGTTCAGGACGACCAGAACCAGGCCGGCGAACATCAGCGACCGCGTGCCCTGGCGCTTCAGGCGCTTGACGCGCGCGCCGCGCGCCTCGCGGTTCAGCTGCATCGCGATCAGGGCGAAGTTGACGTCCGTGACCTCGTCGTCCGCGACGGGCGCGCCCGCGACCATCTGCCGCAGCCGCTCGGGAGCGGTGTGCACGCCGACGCGCTCGAAGTGGTGACACAGCCGTCGCGCCCGCCGCCGGCCGAGTGCTTGACATCGCATCTGTACCTGATGCAAGAGCTGCCGCCGTTCGTAGCCCCAGGCGTCGGACGGACTCGTCACAAGCCGGGATTCTAATTCGCTTAGGCCCGTTTTCGGGAGGTCTGCGCCAATTACTTCCAGACCTTTTCACCGCCGCTCATCCGCTCGGCGTCGGGCAGGTCGAGGTAGCGCTCGAGGTTGCGGTGCATGTTGATCACCCGCCGTTCCTCGCTGGAGAGCACCAGGTGCGTGAAGCCGGGCTGGTGCAGCCCGCGCTGCAGGCCGGCAAGCAGGCGGATGTCCTGGGTGAGCACCAGCCCGGGTTCGGCCTCGCCGGCGGTCGAGCGGACATCCGCCGGTTTGGTGCGCGGCGCGCCCGGGGCCATCCGGGTCATCAGGAACATGACCAGCTCGCCGCGATCGGGGTCCGGGCCGGGGCGCGAGCACATGACCGTCAGGTGGTCGGCGTTGGCCAGCAGCGTCATGTTGGGGAACACGTTGTACTGGTGCAGCCGGGTGATCCGGTCGGTGTCGGCCCAGTCGAGGTCCACCCCGCGGCTGGCCGCAAAGGCCCGCGTCCGGGCCGCGATCACGTCGGCAACCGTCTCGCCCGGCCGGCGGTCGTCGGCGGGGAACGGCGTGCCCTCCGCGACGCCCATCAGCGCACCCTGCGTGTAGACGTAGGCGTCCCAGACCTCCTCATCGCTCAGCGCGCCCTCAAAGCGCGGGCTCTGCACCCCGTAGGGCTGGTCGGACTTGCCGGTGTGCCCCCAGATCTGTTGTGGCGCATGGATGTCGTCGACACAGCGCAGCAGCTCGGGATGCAGCGTCTGGATGTGGTAGGTCTCGCTGTAGCCGTCGGCGATCGTCTTCCAGTTGGCGTCGACGTCGATGGTGAGCGTCGCGTAGCAGCGGAAGTCGCTCAAGTGGCACCAGGCGATGTCGTCGGGCACCGCCTCCAAGTACTCGGCCAACGGCATCGCGCCGACGTCGAGGTTGACGAAGACCAGCCCCTCCCAGGTGTCGACCCGGGCCGCAACCAGCGGAAAGTCGGACATCCGCAGCGAGCCGAAGCCCTTGCGGTTGGGCACCCGCTTGAGCGTGCCCGCCAGGTCCCACGTCCAGCCGTGGTAGCCGCACTTGAGTTCGCGCAGACCCGAGCCCGAGCCCGCGCACAGGGTGTTGCCGCGATGGCGACAGGCGTTCTGGAACGCGCGGAGTTCCCCGTCGTCGCCGCGCACGATCAGCACCCCGTACGGGCCGCAGCGGTACTCGAAATAGTCGCCCGGCTCGGCGACGTGCTCGACCATGCAGGCGAGCTGCCACACCTTCGGCCACATCCGCTCGATCTCGAGCGCCGCGAACTCCGGAGAGTAGTAGCGCTGCGCCGGCACCAGGGTCGGGCACTCCGGCGGGGTGCCGATCGCGTCCTGGTCCCGGGCGCGGGCCGGATTGCCGGTGGGCGCGTTCACCCGGAGGCCTAACGCGCCCCGCGCACCAACCGGCCCGGGCGTGCCCCGGTGTCGACGTCGTTGCGCCGGGTCACGGTCCCGCTGACGATGGTGGCCGCGTAGCCGCTGGCTCCCTGCAGGATCCGGTTTCCGCCGGCGGGCAAGTCGAACGCCATCGCCGCGGGATGCAGCGTCAGGGCGTCCATGTCGATGACGTTGATGTCGGCCTTCTTGCCCGGCTCGATCGTGCCGCGGTCGGTCAGACCGAACAGGTGCGCCGTGTCGCGGGATTGCTTACGGATCACGTACTCCAGCGCGAGCTTGTCGCCCCGGTGGCGGTCGCGCGCCCAGTGCGTCAGCAGGAAGGTGGGATAGGAGGCGTCGCAGATCATCCCGCAGTGGGCGCCGCCGTCGGACAGCCCGAGCACGCCGGCGGGGTGCAACAGCATCTCGCGGATCGCGTCGTGGTTGCCCTCGGCGTAGTTGAACAGCGGCAGCATCAGCATCGCGGTCGCGTCCCGCTCCAGCATCAGGTCGTACAGCGTCGACAGCGGGTCCTCGCCGCGCGCCTTCGCGATGGCCGCGACGGTGCGGTCGGGCGTGGGCTCGTAGTCGGGCGGATCGCCGAGCGCGAAGAGCCGGCCCAGCGAGTGCTGCACCAGGGCGAACATGCCGTCGAACAACAGCGTCGGGTCGGCGGGCAGGTCGTCCTCGGCCAGGATGGCGGCCTTCACCGCGGGGTCGGCCAGGCGCTGGGCGAGCTCGTCGCGGCCGTATTCGGCCTTGAGCCGGCGGTAGGTGGGCCGGTGGCTGAAACCGTGATGGCCCTGGAATCCGATCATCATGCCGAACGGACGCGCGGCGACCTGCGGGTACAGCCGGGCGCCCGCCGCGTGCGCGTCCGCCGACAGGTCCAGCATCTCGCGCCACAGGTTCGGGTCGGCGTCCACCTGGATGAGGGCGAACGACACCGGCCGGTCGATCTCACCGCTCAGCCGGCGCATCCAGTCCAGTTCCTTCTTCGGTGCGACGATGTCCTCGCCCGCGGATCCCTGTGGGGCGAGCTCGAACACGGCCTGGCCGCCGGCGGCCATGGCCCGCCCGAGGCCGAACAGTTCGTCCTCGGCCGCGTAAGTGCCGGGAACCGGTTCGCCGTCCATCGCGCGGTGGCCCATCGTGCGCGATGTCGAAAAGCCGAGAGCGCCGGCTTCGATCGCCTCCCGGACCAGCCGGCCCATCGCCTCGATGTCGTCAGGTGTCGCGGGCTCGTTCCGTGCACCCCGCTCGCCCATCGCGTAGGCGCGAATCGCGCCGTGGGCGACCTGGCTGCCCACGTCGATCGCGAACTTGTGCTTGCCGATCGCGTCGAGGTACTCGGGATAGGTCTCCCAGCCCCATTCGATGCCCTCGGTCAGCGCAGTGCCGGGGATGTCTTCCACACCCTCCATCAACTCGATCAGCCACTGCTCGGTGCCCGGCCGCACCGGCGCAAAACCGACGCCGCAGTTGCCGGTCACGATCGTCGTGACGCCGTGGCCGCTGGACGGCTCGAGCAGCCCGTCCCAGCTCACCTGACCGTCGTAGTGGGTGTGGATGTCGACGAACCCCGGGGCCACCACATGCCCTGTCGCATCGATTGTTTCGGCCGCTTCGCCGGCCATCGCGGGGTCGTCGGCGCCGCGGCGGACGACGTCGACGATCACGCCGTCCTTGATGCCGATGTCGGCCCGGTAGCGCTCCGCGCCCGTGCCGTCGGCGACTGTGCCGCCGGTGATCTTCAGGTCGAACATGAGGGCCTCTCCTTGTCGCCATGCGTTGTCGACGTCAGACACGCGGCATTACGCTACGCGGCGTAGCGTAACTACTGACGATATTCCTCCGGATAGATCGAGTCAATGAATCGTCGGAACTTCGCGGCCGACCGCCCCGAGCGCGCGATCGCCCCGCCGCGCTAGAGAGAACTCTGCAGCGCCGCAACGGTTTCCAGGTCGTCGAGCGCCGCCACGCCGCGCCGCAGACCCTCCATTGCGATGCCTTCGACCTGCATTCCGCCCATCCCCGCGGTGATGAGCGGAGCGACGTATCCGTACAGCGCGCTCTGGCGGTACCGGAGCCACAGGTCATCGCGGTCCAGGTCGGGGCCGCCGGCGGCCGCGAGCGCGCGCCGGTAGTCGTCGAGCAGGTCGCGTTGCGTCGCCCGCCGGTCTTCCGGCGTCAAGCTGGTGATCAGCGTGTACGCCAGTTCGCGTGAGGGGTGTCCCCGCCGCACCGCCTGCCAGTCCAAAAGGCCCGCCTTGCCCCCGTGGAAGTACATGTTGCCGGGGTGGGCGTCGCCGTGCATGACCGTGTGCGGGGGGGTGTCGATCAGCGCGGCGACGGCGCGATAGTTGTCGGCGATGAAGCGCCCGTTGTCGACGGGGAACGGGCTGCGCTCGGCGAGGCGCTTCATCGACGCGTGCATCAGCGACCCGGTCAGCATCGACGTGACGTCTCCGGACGGGGTGTAGAGCCAGCCGAGCGGGCCGCGACCGTCGCGCGGCAGCCGGTCCCAGAAGGCGGCGTGCAGGTCGGCCAGCAACTCCACGATGAGGCCGGCCTGGTCGGGGGAGATCGGGTGCAGGGTGTCGGGAAACTCGCAGGACTCGGTGGGCAGGTCTTCCAGCACCAGCAGGTACCGGCCCGTCCAGCTGTCGAACGCGGCGCCGTAGGCATACGGCAGGCCGGTGAGCTGCGGCGCGAGTTGGTTGTAGAAGCGCACCTCGGTCTGCCCCAGCCGGCCGAGTTCGCCCATCAACCGGGTGGCGGCGGTCTTGGCGGCGACCTTGACGAACACCGATTCGGGCACGTCTTTTCCGGTCAGCACCAGCCGGGCCCGCGACGACGTCCCCGCGTCTCGGTCCAGCACGCGGACCGACCTGACGGTGGTCCCCAGGACCTTCGACAGGACCCCCGCGTCGACGTCCTCGACGGTGCGCGGCAACCCCAGTCGCCCGCCCACCACGGCGTCGGTGGTCACGCGGCGGACGCCATGGCCCAGGTGAGCGGCCAAGCCGGCGATGGACAAAGCTTGTCCCGCAAGGTTTTTCATATGTAACCGTCCTGGTTCGGTATGCCCGTCACCGGCGGGAGCGGGCCGCAATCGCCACAGCGCCCGGTCAGACAAAACTAGCCGAATGTCTGGACTTCAGACAATACCAGATTATTGTCTGATTTGTGGAACCAGCGCCCGCACCACGAATTGCTCGACGAACTGGCGTTTGTCGGCCGCCGGGCGGCGCCGCCAGGAGGGCGCCAGCAGGAACAACGTCGTGGTGTGCAACCACTGGACGATCGACCGGGGGTCGAGATCGTCGTACAGACGCCCCGCCGCCTTCCACCGGTTCAGCAACGGCTCGTAGTGCCGCAGCAGCAGCTCCACGATGGGTTCCGAGCCCTTCTCGAGGGCACTGGCCACCGCGGTGCTCTCCGCGGCGAACAGCGCCTCGTTCAGCGGGTTGCCGTCCACCGACTCGACCCGCGCCAGGACCATCTCGG
This sequence comes from Mycobacterium terramassiliense, assembly GCF_900157385.1. Taxonomy (GTDB): domain Bacteria; phylum Actinomycetota; class Actinomycetes; order Mycobacteriales; family Mycobacteriaceae; genus Mycobacterium; species Mycobacterium terramassiliense. The sequence continues at coordinate 287,075 of NZ_LT717701.1, read as the reverse complement.
GAACCGAGCGCGCCGGGTCGTCGGGCGCGGGCAGCGATCCCACCAGATCACCGAGCGCCTTGTCCACCCGCATCAGCATCAGGCCCAGCAGCACGTCGTCGCGGGCGGGGAAGTAGCGGTACACCGTCGACCGCGACACCCCGGCCTCGTCGGCAACCTCACCCATCCGGAACTGGGTGTTGCCGCGGCGGACGATGCAGCGGCCCGCGGCGTCCAGGATCAGTCTGCGGGCCTCCTCGTCGTCATGGATCGCGCGGTCGTCACCCCACCACCGGCTCGGCTCCATGGCGCCGATGCTACGGGATGCGTTGTGCTACTTCGGTATCTGATGCGTCCCGCCGCCGCGGTCCGACCGCGCGCCGTCGAATCATGTTGCGGCGCAGGAGCTCAGCACGACAGAGAGGGCAATGATGGGGTACTCCGCCGCCGACGAGTCGTTCACCCACCAGCTTCCGACGACCTTCGACCAGGTGCACGATCCCGACCCGACCTGGTCGGATCGGTGCTACTTCTTCGCCGCCTCGCCAGACGGCACGATGTTGCTGGCGAGCGGCTACGGCAACAACCCGAACACCGCCGGCGGGCTGGGCTACGTCAAGGTCAGCCTGGCCGACGGCCGGCACTGGGACCTGTTGGCCGGCCGGCCGGTGACCGGCGGCGGCCGCGCGGACCTCAGTGCCGGGCCGATGCGCTGGACCTGCGTCGAGCCGCTGAAGAAGTGGCGGCTCGACGTCGAACCGAACAACTCGGGAATCGAGTGGGAAATGTACTACCAGCCCACCGCCCCGATGTGGGAGCTGCTGCCCATGAAGGTGCGCGCGAAGGACGGCCGGACGCTGGCCGACATGTATCACATGAAGGAGCCCGGGCGATGGAGCGGCTGGGTGAAGATCGACGGCGAGCGGATCAGCGTCGACGGGTTCCACGGTGGCCGCGACCGCACCTTCGGGGTGCGCGTCTCGGACCAGATCGACTTCTGGCTCTGGCTCGACGCCGGGTTCGATGACTACGCCATCGAGGCCTGGGTCATCGAATCATCGGATGGCACAATCAATTACGTGGATGGTGGGGTCACCCACGCGGACGGTACGCTGTCGAAACGATTCGTCAAGATCGAACACGACGTTGAGTTCGACGGCGACCGCAAGCGCCCGGCCCGCGCGTCGCTGCTGTTCACCGACGAGGACGGCAAGGCCTACCGCGTCTTCGCCGACGCCCCGCACCAGCACGTCAACGCCTACTACGGGCTGCCGATGGCGCACTGCGACTACGAAGACCTGGGCGGCGGCGGCTACTTCATCCATTTCCGCTGGGACAGTGCCGATTACGGACAGCTCGGCGAGACCGAAGGCAAGTCGATGGCGCTCGATCAGCTGATGCGCTTCGAGCAGGACGGCGACACCGGTTGGGGCATCTTCGAATTGCTGGTTGGCGGTCAGGGCTACCGTCGTTACCCCAACTGGGCGGCGATGGACATGTCGGCGTTCACCCAGGACAAGACGCCGGTAGAACGCCTGCCGGCAGACGGCGAAGGGGTGCGTCAATGATGCTGGACGGCAACGCGACTCAGCGCCTGGTGGCATGGCTGCGCGCGCAGTTGCCCGATGCCGAGGACGTGCGCGTCGAAGGCCTGGACCGGGTGAACTTCGGGCATTCGGCCGAAATGATGACACTGAGCATCGTCAGTCGGCGCGGCGATCGGGATCACCACCAAGACGCGGTACTGCGGCTGCGGCCCACACCGCCGGCGTTGCTCGAGCCCTACGACCTGGTGCGCCAGTTCACCATCCTGCGTGCGCTGGCGAACACCGCGGTGCGTGTTCCCCGGGCGCTGTGGCTCGAGGAAACCGGCGAGGTGCTCGGGAGACCCTTCTTCGTGATGGAGCGGGCCGCCGGCCAGGTCTACGAGATGGAGCCGCCGACCGACGTCGCCGACTCGGTGGTGGTGCGGATGTGCCAGAGCCTGGTCGAACAACTCGCGGCCATCCACACCGTCGACCTCGCACGCACCGGGCTCGAGGCGCTCGACAGCGGCGGCGACCACTTGGAGCGCGAACTCGACCACTGGGCGGCGGAGCTGGACCGGGTCAAGCGCGCCCGGCTGCCCGCCCTCGAACGGCTGCGGCAGGAGCTGCGGGCCGGCAAGCCGGAGCCGTGCCCGCACGTCACCCTGGTGCACGGCGACGCCAAACCCGGCAACTTCGCGTTCGCCGGCGGCGAGGTCAGCGCGGTCTTCGACTGGGAGATGACGACGGTGGGTGATCCGCTGACCGACATCGGCTGGCTCGAGATGCTGTGGATGCAGCCCGTCGGCCTCAGCACCCACCCCGCGGCGCCCCGCATCGACGCCCTGCTCGCCCATTACCAGTCGGCCAGCGGGATCGCGATCCAGAACCGCCCGTGGTACCGCGCGTTCAATGCCTACAAGATGGCCGTCATCTGCCTCATCGGCGCGATGCTGATCGACGACGGCCACAGCGACGACCAAAAGCTGGTGCTCGCCGCCTACGGCACCTCGCTCATGACGAAAGCGGGCCTCACCGAGCTGGGCGTCGAGCAACCCGTCGAGGACGGTCCCGTCCTGCCGCGCGACGAGCGCATCCAGCAGGTCCTCGCACCGGCGACCTGAACTCGTTGGCTCAGGCGTTGGACCGCTGGGCCCGTCGTGACACATCGGTCCAGACCAAGGTGACGTGCGTACCTCGGGGCGTCCGGTCAATGGTCACCCGATCGGCGAGCGCCCGCATCAGCGGAATGCCGCGCGCCCGGACCTGCGGCCCGCGCGGCACGGTGGCCGGCTCGGCCAGCTTCTCGCGCCATCGGCCGCGGTCATTGACGGTGACGGCGAGCGTGTCAGCAGCGTCGTCGTAGGCTGCGCTGAGGTCCATGGTCCCGTGCCGCGGCGCGTCGACGTACGCGAATTCGGCGGCGTTGGCCAGCGCTTCGTTCACCGCAAGGAGCAGGTCGCTGCTGCGTTCGGCGCCGAGGCTGAAGTGCCTGTCGAGCCACATCCCGAACTCGGCCCGGGCCTGGGCGGCGCTTCGCGCATCGGCGGCCACCCGCCTCCGTACGAAGCGGGATCGGTCATCGATGTCGGACCCCTCATCCGGGCCGTGTTTGGAGCGTCCCATCGCCCTGCTGCATCCTCACTCGGTCAGGGTTTACCCCTCGGCGATGCGGCTCAGCGCGCTGTCGAGCGTGCTGTAGAGCGCCAAGACATTGTCCAAGCCCATCAGCTTGATCGGCCTGCTGGTGGCCGGCCCGTTCGCGACGACAGCGAATCGCGTGGGCGGCGCGACCTCGGCCTGCGCCGTGACCAGGACGGTCATCCCCGCCGAGGCCAAAAAATCCACTTTGGTCAGGTCGATGACCAGCGCCGGTGGCGTCTCGGCCAGCGCGGCGCGTACCGCCTCGGCGAGCTGCGGGGCGCTGAGCATGTCCACTTCACCCGAGACGGTGAGCACAACCGCGTCGTCCACCTGGTGTTTTCCAACGTCGAAGGTCGTCGGATCGACTGAATTGCCGGATTGTTCGATCATGCTTCGTCACTCACATTCGCTCCGTGCGGGACACCGAGAAATCACACAGCCTTTGCCAAGTCTGGGCTGTCGACTCAACCCGCGTAACACGCCTTATCGGGGGAGCAACACTCCATTTCTTCTGCGCCGCTAGGCGGAGGCGCAGCCGCACGTGTTTAGACGATTTTAGGTCATGGCGAAAACGACGCTTGCAGCCGTCGGTTTGTGCCCCACCCAACTGAACGAATCCGGTGGCCCTGCCGTAGTCCGAATGTGCGCGATCGCCGCAGCCGTTGCGCACGGCAGCCTCCCGTGGGTGAATGCGTCCACCGAGTTCGTTCCCAGGCTGCGCGGCGTGGCCCGGAAAGTGGGGAGAAGGACGGTGGCCATGGAGCCCGGTGATCACGATGGCACGCCCGACGACGAAACCGGTGAGACCGAGCCCGCGCGCCGCCTCGCGCTGACCCGACGAAGCGCGCTGCTCGGCCTGGGCGCGGTCGCGGGCTTCGCGGCCGTGGATGTGGGCGGGTTCGCCTATGCCGGCGGCTGGCTGCGGCCGGGCACGCCGACACCGCTCACCCCTGCGCGGTTCGCCGATCGCTTCGAGCAGGTTTCCGGCCGTCATGACGGTTTCCGGCGAAATCACGCCAAAGGGTTGGCGGCCACCGGCACTTTTGCGAGCAACGGGGCGGGCGCGGCCATCTGCCGGGCGGCGGTCTTCCGGGCGGGCACCGTTCCGCTCCTCGGGCGGTTTTCGCTGGGCGGCGGCCTGCCGGACCAGGCGGACAAGCCCGACACGGTGCGCGGTCTTGGGCTGCTGCTACAGGCGGGCGGCCAGCAGTGGCGCACCGCGATGATCAACCTGCCCGTCTTCACCGACCGCACCCCCGAGGGCTTCTATGAGCGCTTGCTCGCATCCAAACCGCTGGCCGGCACCGGCAAGCCCGACCCGCAGAAGATGGCCGCCTTCCTGGATCGCCATCCCGAGACCGTCGCGGCAATGAAGATCATCAAGCAGTCGCCGCCCAGTGCGGGATTCGCGGACAGCACGTTCTACGGGCTGAACGCTTTCTGGTTCACCAACAGCGCCGGCGCGACGGTTCCGGTGCGGTGGTCGGTTGTTCCGCAGAATGCCGTCGGGCCCGGCGGCCCGCAGCCACCGCGCGGCAAGGACTACCTCTTCGACGACCTCATCCGCGCGCTGGCACAGGGGCCGCTGAAGTGGCGGCTGTTGCTCACCATCGGTGAGCCGGGCGATCCGACCAACGACGCCACCAGGCCTTGGCCGCAATCGCGCCGGTCGATCGACGCCGGCACCATCACCATCGCCGCGGTGCAGACCGAGCAGGCCGGCAACGCGCGCGATATCAACTTCGACCCGCTGGTACTGCCGGACGGCATCGCCGCGTCCGACGATCCGCTGCCCCCGGCGAGATCGGCCGTGTACGCGCGCTCCTTCACGCGCCGCGCCGAGGAGCCCAAGTCGCCCAGCGAGGTCAACGTCGCCCAGGTGCTCGCATGACCGCCCCGGCGAACGAAACCACCATCGCCCCAAGGCGTTTCGCCCTCCCCTCCCGGATTCTGCACTGGCTGATGGCGCCGATGGTCATCGCGCAGCTGCTCATCGGCGTGATCATGATCGCCTCGTTGAGCTACTACCCGTTGCTGCTGGCCATCCATCGCCCGTTGGGCGTGGTGATCCTCGCGTTCGCCGTGGTGCGGCTGGTGAACCGGCTCACCCACCGGCTGCCACCCTTCCTGGCCACCATGAGCCGCGCCGAACGCCGCATCGCGTCATGGTCGGAATACCTCCTGTATGCGCTGTTGCTGCTGCAGCCCCTGATCGGATGGGCCATGCTCTCGGCGGCGCGATTCCCGGTCACCCTGGCTGGGCCGCTTCAGCTCCCGGGCATCGCGCCGCACAACCTCGACCTGTACGCGGTGCTCCGCCAGGCCCACGACGTGGGGGCGTTCCTGCTGTTCCTGACGTTCACCGCCCACGTCTGCGCGGTGCTGTTTCACACGCTGGTGCTGCGGGACGGGCTGCTGGACCGCATGGCGGTCTGGCCCACCAAGCGGGCCGCACGGGGAGAGGACGAGACCGCGGTGTGATGGCCGTGTCGTGCGAATATGACCTGCGTGACGTACGACAAGGAACTCACCGGCCTCGTGGTGATCGACCCGTACAACGACTTCATCTCCGAGGGCGGCAAAGTGTGGGATCGCCTCAAGGGCGTTGCCGAAGCCAACGGGTGCGTTCCGCACATGCGCCAAGTCCTCGACGCCGCACGAGCCGGGGGCATCCGCATCTGCTACGCGCTGCACCACCGGTACCGGCCCGGCGACTACGAGACCTGGAAGTACATCGCGCCGATTCAGAAAGCCGCGTGGTCGCGCAGGACGTTCGAATACGGAACCTGGGGCGCTGAGCTGCATCCCGGGTTCGAGCCTCAGCCGGGTGACCTCGTCGCCCAAGAGCACTGGTGTTCCAGCGGTTTCGCCAACACCGACTTGGATTTGCTACTCCAGAAGCACGGCATCCATCGGCTCATCGTGATGGGGCTCATCGCGCACACCTGCCTGGAGGCGACCGTTCGGTACGGCGCCGAGCTCGGCTATGACGTCACGGTGGTCAAGGACGCGACCGCGAGTTATTCGGACCGCGAAATGCGCGCCGCTCTCGAGGTCAATATCCCGAACTACGCTGGCGCCATCCTCACCGCGGACGAGGTCGTCGCCGCGCTGAAGTGAGGAGCGCAAAAACACCCTGTCCGGGACAGCCCGACGGCGGTAGCGTCTGAACATGCTGTTCGCGGCTTTACGCGATATGCAATGGCGACGACGGCGCCTCGTCATCGCGATCATCAGCACGGGGCTGGTCTTCGCGATGACGCTCGTGCTGACGGGGCTCGCGAACGGCTTCCGCGTCGAAGCCCAGCGAACCGTCGACGCGATGGGAGTCGACGCGTTCGTGGTGAAAGCGGGCGCCGCTGGACCGTTCCTCGGTGCCACCCCATTCGCGCAAGTGGACGTGCCGCGGGTGGCCGCCGCGCCCGGAGTGGTGGCCGCCGCCCCGTTGGCCACCGCGGCCTCGACGATCAGGGAAGGCACCTCGGCGCGAAACGCCACGGCCTTCGGCGCACCGGCGCACGGCCCGGGGATGCCGCGGGTTTCGGAGGGTCAGACTCCGACGACGCCCGACGAGGTGGAGGTGTCGAGCACGCTCGGCAAGCACATCGGCGAGGATCTGCAGGTCGGTGCGCGCACGCTGCGGATTGTCGGCATCGTGCCGAACGCCACCGCGCTGGCGAAGACGCCGTGCATCTTTCTGACGACTGAGGGCCTGCAGCAACTGGCATACAACGGGCAGCCGATGATCACCTCGATTGGGATCGTCGGCAGCCCGCGACAACTGCCGGACGGCTACCAGACGGTCGATCGCGCGACGGGTGTGACCGACCTGATGCGCCCGTTGAACGTCGCGGTGTCCGCGATCACGATCGTGGCTTTCCTGCTGTGGATCGTGGCGGTGCTGATTGTCGGCTCACTGGTCTACCTGTCGGCGCTCGAGCGCCTGCGCGACTTCGCGGTCTTCAAGGCGATCGGGGTGCCGACGCGATCGATTCTCGCGGGCCTCGCGCTGCAGGCGGTCGTCGTCGCGCTGGTCGCGGCGGCGGTCGGCGTCGTCCTCGCGCAGCTGCTGGCGCCGCTTTTCCCGATGATCGTCGTGGTACCCGTGAGTGCCTACCTCGCGCTGCCGGTGATCGCGATTGCGATCGGTCTGCTGGCCAGCGTCGCCGGGCTAAGGCGCGCGGTGGCGGTCGATCCGGCCCTGGCGTTCGGAGGTCCCTGACCCATGGGCGATCTGAGCATTCAAGACCTCGTCGTCGAGTACTCCAGCGCCGGTTATGCCCTGCGCCCGATCAATGGCCTGAACCTCGACGTGGCGGCCGGATCACTCGTGATCCTGCTCGGACCCAGCGGGTGCGGAAAGACGACGTTGCTCTCTTGCCTCGGCGGCATCTTGCGGCCGAAGAGTGGCGCAATCAAGTTCGGTGGTGTCGACGTCACGGCGCTCGCGGGCCGCGAGCTGGCCGCGTACCGGCGCGACACGGTGGGCATCGTCTTCCAGGCCTTCAACCTGGTGCCCAGCCTCACCGCCCTCGAGAACGTGATGGTTCCGCTGCGCTCCGCCGGGTGGTCGCGCGCGGCCTCGCGTCGGCGCGCCGCGGCCCTGCTCGACCGCGTCAATCTCGCCGACCGGATGAAGCACCGGCCGGGGGACCTCAGCGGCGGGCAGCAGCAACGCGTCGCGGTCGCCCGAGCTATCGCATTGGAGCCGCCGTTGATCCTCGCGGACGAGCCGACTGCGCACCTCGACTTCATCCAGGTGGAGGAGGTCTTGCGGTTGATTCGCTCGCTCGCGGAGGGCGAGCGCGTGGTGGTGGTCGCGACCCACGACAGCCGGATCCTGCCCATGGCCGATCACGTCGTTGAAATGGCGCCCACGCACGCGTCGGCAAATCGGCTCCCCGAAACCGTCCAGCTCGAGGCCGGCGAGGTGCTGTTCGAACAGTGCACGATGGGCGACCTGATCTACGTGGTCTCCGAGGGCGAGCTCGACATCGTGCGGGAATTGGCCGATGGAGGCGAGGAGCTGGTCAAGGTCGCCGGGCCCGGGGACTACTTCGGCGAAATGGGCGTGCTGTTCCACATGCCGCGTTCGGCGACGGTGCGCGCCCGCACCGATGCGAAGGCCGTCGGCTACACGGCGCAGGCGTTCCGCGAGCGGCTCGGTGCAACGGGTATCAGCGGAGTGATCGGACGACACGAGCTCGCCGGGACGCAGTGACGACCTGCCTGCTTGCGCCCTGATGAGACGAATATGATCGGCACCCGACAGTGCCACGAGGGAGTGGGGAAGTTCATGCCTAACCAGCAGCAAGCCGAACGGATGACGTCGGGCAAGGGGTTCATTGCGGCGCTCGACCAGAGCGGGGGCTCGACGCCCAAGGCCCTGCGTCTCTACGGCATCGAGGAGGACGCGTATTCGTCCGAGGAGGAGATGTTCGATCTCATCCACGAGATGCGCTCGCGGATCATCACCTCCCCCGCGTTCACCGGCGACCGGGTGCTGGCGGCCATCCTGTTCGAGCAGACCATGGACCGCGACATCGAGGGTGTGCCGTCGACCACCTACCTCTGGGAGACCAAAGGCGTGGTGCCGATCCTCAAGATCGACAAGGGCCTGGCGGAGGCGTCCGACGACGTGCAGCTGATGAAGCCGATGCCGGGACTGGACGAGCTGCTGGCGCGGGCGGTGGGCAAGGGTGTCTTCGGCACCAAGGAGCGGTCGGTGATCGGCGGGGCGAACCCGGACGGCATCGCCGCGATTGTCGCCCAGCAGTTCGAGGTCGGCCATCAGGTGCTCTCGCACGGCCTGGTGCCCATCCTCGAGCCCGAGGTCACCATCTCGATACCGGACAAAGCCGAGGCCGAGGGCATCCTTCGCGACGAGATCACCAAGCAGCTGGACTCCGTGCCCGACGGGCAGCGCGTGATGATCAAGGTGAGCCTGCCCACCGAGGTCAACTTCTACCGTCCCCTGATCGAACACCCGAAGGTGATGCGGATGGTCGCGCTGTCCGGCGGCTACTCCCGCGAGGAGGCCAACGAACTGCTGGCGAAGAACTCGGGGTTGATCGCCAGCTTCAGCCGCGCGCTCACCGAGGGCCTTTCGGTCGATCAGTCCGACGAGCAGTTCAACGCCACGCTCGACAAGTCGATCCAGTCGATCTACGACGCCTCCGTCGCCGGCTGACGCCCACGGTTAGTAGCGGTGGTTCGCCATCGGCGGCCCGCCGCGGCCGGCGCCGCCCTCGTCCGACACCAGAGCGGGGACCATTTCGCTCGTCACCAATCCCTCGTAGCGGGTGAGTTCGTCGACCACGTCGAAACATTCGGCGATGTTGGCGGGCGTGTCGATGACGATGGTGACCACCGGGACGCGACGGCGCAGCGAGAGCAGCTTGTCGCCGTGGGGTTGGTGGTCCCCGTGGTAACCCCAGATGCCCCGGATCACCGTGGCCCCGTCGGGGATTTCCCGCTGACGAAGCCGTTGGACCAGCGCGCGGTGGATCGGCAGACCGCCATGCAGCGCCGATTCGGACGTGTAGACCATCAACTTCTGCCACAGCGGCAGGCCGTGTTCGTCAACCCCGGGCAAGGCGTGCGGCCGCTCCAGTAATTCGCCGTCGCGCTTGCACACCCGCACGCGCTCGAGCGTGAACATGGGTTGCCGGAGCAGCTCGCCCAGCTCCGGCAGCACCCGGCCGATGCGGTCGCCGGACCCGACGGCAACGACCATCATCGGAACGTTGGCATTGCGCCCGAAGAATCGCGCGCGTTGCCGGTGCCCGACGGTGACGCCGTCCACGCCCAGGAACACCGATGCGCCGGCAATGCGGCGACGGTGCATCAGGTCGCAGAGAGCGATGTAGGCCGGCACACCGTCGACGCGCTCCTTGCGGCCGACGTAGATGCTCAACTTGACGGCTTCGCGCAATTCGTCGGGCAGCTCCAGCGGTCCTTGGAGCGTTCCGCCGTCGCGCAGCAGACGCGCGCGTTCCAAAGTGAGCAGGCCGCGCTGTTTGATCGCGAGCACCGGATCGAGCAGCGCCTCGATCTTCGATTTGGTGTCGACCGCGACGATCGCCACGGGCGGATCCTCGGACAGCGTCAACGACTCGTCGGTTCGAAGGTTGCGCCCCGTACCGAACCCACCGATGCCGCGCAGCACGATGCTGGTGGCGATTCGGTGGCGTCCGTACAGCCCGAGCAGCACATCGGACACGAAGCCTTGGTCGGTGCGTCGTCGCTCCGCCAAATAGGTGGTGAGCTTCAGGCAATCTTCGTCCACGGCCGCTCCTCAGGCGCAAAACCAGCCATCGCTGAAGATTTCTGGCGCCGCGCGAAAGCTTAGCGGGAGCCCGGCGGCGAACGGCGACGTGTGCCTGTCGATCCCGTCCGGGTGGCGAGCGCGCCGGCGCGGATTGGGGACCAATTCCTCTGCAGTAACCCCGTGAAACGTCGGTAATCTCATGTCTGCCTTGATCATTCGCGTCGAGGACGGTTACACCAACGTTAACGCCATGTGGCCGCGAGGCCACCAAACGAGGAGTTTTCGTGCCCATCGAGCACATGGCCGGCCGGCTGAGGGGGACCCAGGACGACGCGGAGCGCCCGGCCGAGACGGCGACCAACCGGCGACTGACCGGTTTGCTCGGCACGGTTGACGGCCTGTTGAGCCGATTGGCGGAGGCCGAGCTCGCATGGGCGGAATGGATATCCGCCGTAGCGTCCGAAAACCGGCCGAGCGCACGGAACCTGGTGCATTACTGGGCGATTCGCCAGTTCGACTTGCGGGAACTCCAGACTGGCCTGACCGTCTTCGGGCTTTCATCGTTGGGTCGCAGTGAATCACACGTCCAGGCCACGCTTTCGGCGGTCCGCTCGGCCCTCGCAGCCATCGTGGACGGAAGGTGGCGGCCGCCCACACCGGCGGCGGTGCCGATCGAGCAGGGGGCCGAGATTTTGCGGCGTCACACCGTGGAGCTGCTGGGCCCCGAACCGCCGCATCGCGGCACTCGCATCATGGTCACGCTGCCGTCGGAAGCCGCGACCGATGCCGACTTGGTCCGCGAATTCGTGCGCCGCGGCATGAACATCGCGCGGATCAACTGCGCGCATGACGACCCACAGGCATGGCGTGCGATGGCCCACCACGTTCGGGAGGGCGCCGCGGCTGCGGGCGAAACATGCTTGGTGGCAATGGATCTGGCCGGACCAAAGCTACGGACGGGACCGCTGGAACCGGGACCGCGGGTCACTAAACTGCGCCCGCGGCGAAACACGCTCGGTCAGCTCGTCAGCCCGGCGCGCGCCTGGCTGACGTCCACCGAGGACCCGATGCATCCACCCGAAGCCGGCATGGTGGTGATTACGGTGCCGCGGCCCTGGCTGGCCAGCCGCGCCGCCGGGGATGTCCTGGTCTTGCGGGACGCCCGCGGATCCAGGCGCCGACTCACGCTCGAGGCCGTCGACGATCCCGCTTGGGGCGGATTCGTGATCACCGCGCCCCAGACCACCTACCTGGAAACCGGAACTGTGTTGCGCGCCGACGGCGGCGGGGAACCGACCGAAGTCGGCCCGCTTCCCGAGACGGAGCGGAGCTTGGTGTTGCGCGCTGGGGATCTCTTGCAGCTGACCCGCGACTGTTCCCCGGCCCCGGTCCAGGGTCCGCACACCATTCCGCGGATCGGCTGCACGTTGCCCGAGGCGTTCGATCACGCCCAGCCGGGCGACGCGATCCACTTCGACGACGGCAAGATCGGCGGGCGGGTGCTGTCGGTCGATTGCGACGTCCTCACCGTGCGCATCGATCACCCGGCGCAGGGCCAGGCCCACCTGAAGGCGGGCAAGGGCGTCAACATGCCCGACACCGATTTGCCGATATCGGCGATCACCGACCGCGACGTCGCGGATCTCTCCGCCGTGGTGGAACTGGCGGACCTGGTCGACATGTCGTTCGTTCGCACTCCGGCCGATGTCGGCCGGCTGCTGGGTGAACTCGATCGGCTTGGCGGTGACCACTTGGGCATCGTGCTCAAGATCGAAAACCGGCGCGCGTTCGAACAGCTGCCCAAGCTCCTGTTGACCGCGATGCGCCGGCCACGGGTCGGGGTGATGATCGCGCGGGGCGACCTTGCCGTCGAGTGCGGCTACGAGCGAATGGCCGAGCTGCAGGAGGAAATCCTGTGGCTGTCGGAGGCCGCCCACCTGCCGGTGATCTGGGCGACCCAGGTGCTCGAGCAGCTCGCCAAGACCGGACTCCCGTCGCGGGCCGAGATCAGCGACGCGGCGATGAGCGAGCGGGCCGAGTGCGTGATGCTGAACAAGGGCCCCTACCTCAACGACGCGGTAACCCTGCTCGACAACATCATGCGGCGCATGGCGGAGCACTACTACAAGAAGAACGCGTTGTTGCGCCCGCTGCGGTCATGGTCGGGGGCGCGGCCCGAGCGCCCCGACGATGATTCGGGTGGTGCGTTCGGCCCGTCGCCGTGAGTATTGGTGCGGCTCGGACAATATCGGGTACACCACGCCGCCGACGATGGCGTCCGCCGCCGACTCAGCGGCGGCCGCGTCGACGCCGTCGGCGATGAGCCGAGCCCGGACGCTCTCATGCAGCGGCGCGCTGAACCCGGCCCGCAGCTTGACGGCGGTGTCCTCGTGCTCCATGCCGGCGACGGTCAAAATCCGCAGCATGGCCATGCCGCGGGCCGTCGTCAGGCTCGCCACGAGCCTGCCCACCCACCGCACCAGGTCGGCGGACACGTCGTCGGTGTGGTCGACCGACGCCAGGATCTTGTCGGCGTCCTCGAGCATGACGTCGGCGACCAGGGCGGGACGGCTGGGCCACCAGCGATAGATGGTCTGCTTTCCCACGCCCGCCCGGGCGGCGACGGCCTCGATAGTCAGCCCGTCGAACCCGCGCTCGAGGAGTAATTCTCGCGTCGCGGTGACGATGGCCGTGCGCGACTTTTCACTGCGGCGCCGTGGCGGGCTCGCCCGGGTGAGATCGCTTGGCATTTGGAGATCCTCACTGCTGCATTGACCCGCTTTGCATATCCCGACTACCCCCGGTAGTCTGCCACAAGACGAGACGGTTCGTCTTGTAAGGAAAGGGCACCGGTCTTCGATGGCGTGTCGTCTCAGCCGCACGGGCTCACCGCGATGACGCTAGGACTGAGCCCCGAGCAGCAGGCCCTCAACGATGCCGTCGTCCAGTTCGCCACCCGGCACGCCCCGATCGCCTCGACCCGCGAGAGCTTCGACGCACTGGCGTCGGGACGACTGCCGGAATGGTGGGACGCCCTGGCCGCCAGTGGCTTTCACGCGGTACACCTGCCGGAGCGCCTCGGTGGCCAGGGTGGACGGCTGATCGACGCGGCATGTGTCCTCGAATCGGCGGGCAAGACGTTGCTGCCCGGCCCGCTGCTGCCCACGGTGACCGCGGGAGCCGTCGCGTTGCTGGCCGATCCGACGCCGGCCGCCGAATCACTGCTGCGCGACCTCGCAGCCGGGTTGCCCGCGGCGGTCGTCCTTCCCGACGGCGGCGACTTCCGGGCCCGAGCCGACGGCCAGGGATGGCTGCTCAGCGGCGAGTCGGACGTCACCGCGGGCGTGTGTTCGGCGCGGGCGATCCTGGTGGCAGCCCGGACCGAGGACGGCGACCTCGCATGGGTCTTGGTGGACACCGAAAAGACCGCGGCGGCAGTCGAATCCGTCCACGGAACCGACCTGGTCACCGACGTCGGCATCCTGCGGCTGAACGACTATCGCCCCGAGTCACCGGCGCTGACGGGGATCGACGCCGACCGCGCGCAGTGCGTCGCCGTGGGCCTGGTGGCCAGCATGACGGCCGGCATCGCGCAGTGGTGCGTGGAAGCGGTCACCGCGCACCTGCGCACGCGGGAACAGTTCGGCAAGGTGATCGGGACCTTCCAGGCGCTGCAGCACAACGCGGCGATGCTCTTGGTCAACAGCGAGTTGGCGACCGCGGCGGCCTGGGATGCGGTGCGCGCCGCCGGCGAGCCACCCGACCAGCACCGCCTCGCCGCGGCCGGGGCCGCGGTGCTCGCGGTCTCGCCGATCCCGGACCTGGTGCTCGATGCCCTGACGATGCTCGGCGCCATCGGTTTCACCTGGGAACACGACGTGCATCTCTACTGGCGGCGCGCCATCAGCCTGGCAGGATCGATCGGGCCGGCCAATCGCTGGGCCCGACGGCTGGGCGAACTGACCCGCACCCAGCAGCGCGACATGTCGGTCAATCTGGGCGACGCCGAGTCGGACTTCCGGTCCTGGGTCTCCGAGACGCTGGACGCGGCAATGCAGTTGCGCAACGACACGCCGGCTCCGCACGGCGATTACCCCGACCAGGCCTCCGGGCCGCAGCGCACGTTGATCGCCGACGCCGGTCTGATGGCGCCGCACTGGCCGGCACCGTGGGGCGTCGATGCGGGTCCGCTCAAACAGCTCATCATCGACGAGGAGTTCGCCAAACGACCCGGGCTGGTTCGGCCGTCGCTCAACATCGCGGAGTGGATCCTGCCCTCGGTGCTGGCCGCCGCGCCAAAAGACCTGCAGGAAAGGCTGATTCCGCCGACCCAACGCGGCGACATTCATTGGTGCCAGCTCTTCAGTGAGCCGGGAGCCGGCTCCGACCTCGCGTCGCTGGCCACCAGGGCGACCAAGGTCGACGGCGGCTGGCGGATTAACGGCCACAAGATCTGGACGTCGTTGGCGCAGTACGCCGACCTGGGCGCGCTGCTGGCGCGTACCGACCCCGAAGCCAGCAAGCACCGCGGCATCGGTTACTTCATCATCGACATGAAATCGCCCGGCATCGAAATCCAGCCCATCAAGACGGCGACCGGTCAGGCGCACTTCAACGAGGTGTTTCTCAACGACGTCTTCGTCCCCGACGAGATGCTGCTGGGCGGTCCCACCGACGGCTGGAGTCTTGCGATCGCCACGATGGCCGAAGAGCGCTCGGCCATCAGTGGATACGTCAAGTTCGACCGGGCCGTCGCGCTCCGCCGGCTCGCCGCGCGGCCCGGCCCGGATCGTGAAGACGCGCTGCGTGAGCTCGGCGAACTCGACGCCTACGCCAACGCCATCCGGGCGCTCGGCGTGCGGGAAACCATCCGGCTGCTCGACGGCCAGGCGTCCGGCCCGGCGTCGAGCATCGCCAAGGTCGCGATGAACGTCTTGCTGCGCCGTACCTTCGAGGCCACGCTGCAGCTGACCGGCCGGGTGGCGATGGTCGATGACCCCGACGCCGCGGTCGTGGAACCCTACCTGCATCTCCCGGCCGAGCTGATCGGCGGTGGAACGAGGGAGATCCAGCTCAACATCATCGCGCAGATGATCCTCGGGCTACCCCGGAAATAAGGACACGGCATGGGATTACGTGGAGAGGCCGCGATCGTCGGCTACGTCGAGCTGCCGCCGGAACGAATGACCAAGGCGTCGCCCGCCCCGTTCGCCATCGAACAATGGGCGGAACTCGGCGCCGCCGCGCTCGGCGACGCGGGACTGCCGTTCGAGGTCGTCGACGGCATCGTGGCTTCGCACCTGGCCGAGTCGGAGATCTTCGTGCCCTCGACGATCGCCGAATACCTCGGAGTGGGAGCGCGGTTCGCCGAACACGTCGACCTCGGTGGGGCCAGCGCCGCGGCCATGGTATGGCGGGCCGCCGCCGCCGTCGAACTGGGCATCTGCGAGGCGGTGCTGTGCGCACTGCCCGCCCGGTACATCACCCCCACGTCTGCCAAGAAGCCCAGATCGCTGGGCGACGCATTGTATTTCGGCTCGTCGAGCAACCAATACGGTTCCCCGCAGGCCGAATTCGAGATCCCGTACGGAAACCTGGGACAGAACGGACCCTACGGCCAAGTGGCCCAGCGCTACGCGGCGGTCTACGGCTACGACGAGCGGGCCATGGCCAAGCTCGTCGTCGACACCCGGGTCAACGCCAACCACACCGACGGCGCGATCTGGAAGGACAAGCCGCTCACCGTCGAGGACGTGCTGGCCAGCCCGGTGATCGCCGACCCGCTGCACATGCTGGAGATCGTCATGCCCTGCGTCGGGGGCGCGGCGGTCGTCGTGGCCAACGCCGACCTGGCGCGCCGGTCGCGCAATCGCCCGGTGTGGATCAAGGGATTCGGCGAGCACGTGCCGTTCAAGACGCCGACCTACGCCAAGGATCTGCTGCACACCCCGATCGCCGAGGCCGCCGACACCGCTTTCGCGATGACCGATCTGACCCGCGACGACATGGACATGGTGTCGATCTATGACTGCTACACCATCACCGTGCTGCTGTCGCTGGAGGACGCCGGTTTCTGCGAGAAAGGCAAGGGCATGGACTTCGTCGCCGACCACGACCTGACCTTCCGCGGCGACTTCCCGCTGAACACCGCGGGCGGGCAGCTGGGGTTCGGTCAGGCCGGACTGGCGGGCGGGATGCACCACGTGTGCGATGCCACCCGCCAGATCATGGGGCGCGCCGGGGCGGCCCAGGTCGCCGACTGCCACCGCGCCTTCGTGTCCGGCAACGGCGGCATCCTGTCCGAGCAGACGACGCTGATCCTGCAGGGGGACTGACCATGGGCTTCGAGCGCCCCATGCCCGTCAAAACGCCTACCACCGCGCCGTTTTGGGATGCGCTGGCGCAACACCGCATCGTCATCCAGTACTCGCCGTCGTCGCAGAGCTTTGTGTTCTATCCGCGGGTGCGCGCGCCGCGCACGCTGGCCGACGACCTGGAGTGGCGGCAGATATCCGGCATGGGAACGCTGTACTCGTTCACCGTGGCCCGCCGCCCTGTCGGCCCGCACTTCGCCGACGCCGTTCCGCAGCTGCTCGCCATCGTCGAATGGGATGAGGGGCCACGGTTCTCCACCGAGATGGTGAACGTCGAGCCGGAAGCCCTGCGGGTGGGGATGCGGGTGCGGCCGGTGTTCTGCGACTACCCCGAGCACGACGTCACGATGCTGCGGTACGAGCCGGCCGAACGGGGCTGACGGCGGTTCAGCTACGCAGTCGATCGCGCATCCAAGCGACTCCGCCGCTGATGTCGTACGGGGAGTAGTGCGGATTGGGCTGGTCGCCCAGGAACGCCACGCCGCTCACGATGGCCGTGACAATCGCCAAGACCTCCTCGACCGGCTGCCCGAACAGGATGGCGATCTGTGCGGCGACGGAGAACGGGTTGGAGAAGAAGTCCGAGCGCGCCACGGCCTGGTACACGGCGGCCTTCACCTCGCTCGATTTGTCGTCGGTGTTCTCGGCGAAGATGTCGCCCTCGCGGTACACGTCAACCCAGAAATCCGGCTTGGCCGGGAAGCCGGGTAGCCCGAACCGGCGGATCGGGTCGAGCCCATGGCTGCCGGCTTGGGTGATCCACGACCGCGCCCAGTCCGCGATGCTGTCGGCCTGGCGTCCTGGATTACCGTAGGCCAGAACGCCTTCGAGATCCGGCGTTCGCCATTCGAGCGGCTTACCGGGCGCCAGGTAGTCGAAGTAGAAGTCGCAGATGACGATGCCGCCTTGGGAGAACCCGCCGAGTGCCCAGGGTGTGCCTTTCGGGAAGGGCACGAGGTTGTCCATGACCTCGGAGCCGATCAGCCGGGCCAACTCGTTGACACCGCTGGCGTTGTCGAACGGGATCGGGCCGTTGTTGTAACCGATCGGCTGGTGGTGACAGAGGCCTTCGGCCTCGAGTTGCGCGGCGGTGTCGGCGACGGGACCGGCGAACATGTTCGAACTATGCCCTTCGACAGTGAACATGATGGGCCGCAGGCCAGGAGCCGGCGGCACGTAACCGACGCGGCTTGCCGTGGTGGCGTCGAATTCTCCTGATTGCGACAGGCCAAGGCGGCGCTGCATTTCCTTGACCGCGGCGACTTCGTCCTTGCCGTAGTAGCCGTCTTCCGGCGGCGCGTAGGCCCGGTACTCGCGCCGGAACCACGCCTGCCAGTATTCGATTTCCGGGCCATGGGACCCGGGTTTGTAGGGGAGCGGCATTTCGATGAATCTCCTTGAGGGCGGGTGATTTGCGGGCGGCGGTCTCACCGCTTCTTTGCGGGGGCCTTTCGCGCCGTCGCCTTGTTGGCGGGCGCGACCGGCCTCGACGCCGCGCCGTTGCCGGCCGCAGGGATCACGATGCGGGGAGCCGCCTTCTTGTTGGCCGACCGGGCAGCCGGGGTGAGCAGCACGTCCAGGGCCGGCTTGTACTTGGCCAAATAGTCCACGATCGTCAGGTTTCCGAGCTGCGGCCAGCCGTGTCCGTAGCCGTCCGAGCCGACCGGCCCCGCCAGCTGCTCGTAGATGAGCCGCTGGTAGTCCGCCGGCACGCTGGGTATCACCAGCGGCGAGGGAGCCACCGGTGACGCGTCGCCCACTCCGAGCACCGAGGCCAACTGGGATGGCGACAGGCCGTCGGCACTGTTCATGTCGCAGTTGCCGAAGGGTGGCGCTCCTTCGGGCAGGCCGCCTCCGTACCCTTGGCCGTCGGTGTATTGGTGCGCGACCTTGAACACGGCCGGGTCGTTGGGATTTGAGCCGTACCCCGCGATGATCATCGGCACGTGCTCCGGCCTGGTCTGCCACATCTGGCGCATGTCATTGAGGTTGCAATACCCGATGACGCGGCGCGCGTCGCCGAGCCACTTGGCCAGCCCGTAGTACATGCCGTTGACCGCGGCGCTTTGGTCGCAGCCCGGATTCCCATCTCCGCATTCCACGTCGATCATGGCGACCATCTTGGGGTGGGGGCCGCCGTTGGCGTTGACCTGATCTTGGAAGGTCGCCAGCGTTGCCTGCCAGTCGGGACGCCAGTAGGCATAGACGATGAAGCCCTTGAGCCTGCCGTCGTCGGCGGCTTGCTTGCACCAGCCGTAGTTCTGGGCGAAGTTGTTGTCGCGGTGCGTTCCGTCGTTGGCTCTGATGGACAGCCAGCGATAGGGCCAGTCGATGCCGTCCTGGCTGTAGGTGGCGTCGGTGTAGGCGTCGGTCACCGGCACCTGGTGCTCGGAGACGTCGGCGAACAACGTGTCCCGCGGCTCGCCTTGGGGCGCCGGAGCGCTTCCGCTGGGCTGGTGGGGGATCGGTGTGCCGTCCTCGACGATCGGGCCGGGTAGGAACCACCAGTCGTTGGCGTAGGGGTTGTCCACGGCCATCGCCTGGTCGCGCAGCACGGTCCCGTTGTCGCCATTGGTTTCCACGCGCAAATCGCCGATCTGGCACCACATGTGGGAGTTCATTCCGCCGCCGGGCCCGTGGTGCAGGGCAATCTTGATCGCGGCGTCGGCGGGAAACACGCTGGGGTTGGCTACCTGGACGGTGTGAAACGGGCCGTCGAGCGGGTTGGCCTGGCCGCCGTGCGACGGCGCTCGCCAGCTCTCCGTGCAGAGGCCGTGGCGCGACCACTCCATCGCGGTGCCGTTGATGCCGCCGTCCAGTTCGTCCACGACGCAGCCGGAGCAGTCGGTGCCCTTCTTGCGGTCAAAGGGGTCCCAGTTGCCGCCGTAGTCGTACGGGTTGCCCGCGCGGTCGATGGCGATCTGTTGTCCGAAGGAAATGGTCTTGCGTGGCACCGGCATTCGTCGGCCCTCCTTAGTCTGTGTATGTGTTGTTGCGGCGCGCATGCGCGCGGGCGCGCTTGCGGACGGCGGTCAGGGTTTCAGGCGGTTGCCTGAGCGAACATCGCGTCGGTCTGCTCGAGCCGACGGCGGGTGCGGGCAAACTTTCCCGCCTTCATTTCCTTGCGCCAGTCGGGAAACTCGTCGCCGAATTTTTGGTGCTCGGCCCCGGCGGCCTCGAAAACGACGTAGCCGCCCTTGAGAATGCTGAACGGGGCGTGCAGCTTACCCAGCTTGTCGTATTGGGCGGTGGCCTGATTGGACAGCGGGTCGAACCATGCCGGCGTCACGAAGTTCGACACCGACACGCCGTCGACGGCGTACGTCGGGGCCTCCACCGGGTCGCACACCTCGAAGCTGTAGGCCTTGCCCCGTCCGTCGTTGGCCCACAGGTTGCAGTTCGGGTCGATGAACATCTCGAGCACTTCGTGTGACAGGACGCTGGAGACGCTCCAGTCCCCCTTCGTCGCCGTCCCGCCGTTGTCGAGCTCGGGCTTGGCCGCGACCACGCCCCAGAGCTTCCCGCCCCGGTCCTCGGTGTGGTAGCCGAGCACGCCGGCGGGCTGATCCTGGATGGTGTCGACGAGCGCGATGCCGTGCGCCGCCGGGGGCACGTCCTTGGCGTTGGCGTAGAAGATCACCGCCGCGGCGGCCCGATCCCACAGTGGCGCAACGTCCATTCGGACTTGCGTGGCGATCGCCTGGGTCATGGCCGCGGCATCCGCGTTGGACACCAACTTCGACTGGTTGATAATCGCGATGAGCATGTCCAGCTCCTGTCGTCGTGGATGTGGGAGAGAATGTGCCACCTCCCCTCCATCCGGCGCATGAGTAGTTGACTACGCCATCGCGTACGGAGGAGTTCGCGATCGTCCGAAGGCCGCTGGGCGCCGCGCAGGCAAGTAGCCGACTACGCTACTTCGGCCGCGCCGGCGGGAGTGACACTCGACGCGATTTTTGGGCCCACCTGTTCACCCTGGGAGGAATCCATGTCCATACCGCCGAACGCCGGCTCGACGCCGCCAGCCCCCAACTTCCGTGGCGACACGTGGAACGGCTTCCAGTCGGGACTGCCGAACACGTGGCGGTCGACCTCGCCCTGGCGGCAAACGGTCCAACGCCGTCGCATCATGCTGCTGGACGACCTGGCCCGCCTCGAGCTGAAGAATCGTCCCGATCAGGAGCAACGCGCCTTTCTCATCAACAGCCTCCTGTCCGACGCCGGTATCGCGGCGGAATCCAAAGTCTCTATCCGAAAGTGGTGGTGGGGCACCGAGATCGAGCGTGCCTGGGCGCGCCTCCATGAGGTCGAGGAGCGCACCGTCGATCTGCTGCCCGACTCGGAACTGCGTGCCCGCGCCAGCGAAGCCTTGGGATATGCAAGCTTCCATCTAAAGGATGACAAGAGGCAAAAGGACCTGGAAGCGTTGCTGGCGGACCCGTCCCATACCAATACCGCGGAGCTGCGCCCGTCCATCGTCGGTGTTTTGCGCACGGCGCACGACAACTCCGATCGCAGCAACCAAGAGGCGCGGTATCTCAGGAACCGGTTGATCCTCGCGTCCGGTGTCTGCCTCTTTTTCACCGCTCTGACCTTGTTGACCCAACGGCTGTTCCGAGACGATCACTTCCTCACCTTGCCCGACGACAGCTTCAAGGATGCGCCCTGGCAGTACCTCTTCCTGGTCATGTTCTTCGGGTCCGTCGGCGCGTTGTTCACCGCGATCCCGGCCATGTCCAAGGTGCCGCTGGGCCACAGTCCCTTCAATCTGCCGCTCCAGCAGGGCTTATTGAAACTTGTCCTCGGCCCGCTGGTCGCCGTCGTCGGGCTGTTGACATTGGGCGCCGACGTGCTGCATGTCGGATCGTCGAACACGTTGATCGGTAGTCTGCTCCTCGCGACCGCATTCGGGGCGGGTCAGCATGCCGTCACCCGCTACGTCGACCAGCGTGCCAGCGAAATCCTCACGGCGGAAACGGATCCCGCGAACGGCAGTTCCCCGGACAAGAGTCGACGCGCCGAGTGACTCAGCGCAACGGCTCCGCCGGCACCCCGTAGCGGTCCTGGTAGGCGCTCACCCGGTCGCGGACCTCGGCGGCGTCCAGGCCGGTGTCCGACCACGTGTAGCGGGTGCCCCCGCCGTCGCCGGGATGGGCGGCCAGGAAATCCCGCATCTTTTGTGCGGTCTCGGGTTTCAGCTCGCGGCCCAGCTTGCGGTAGATGTCGTCGATCGTCGTCCACGGGTCGTTCACGAAATCGGTGAACAGCACGTCGATCACGCGGCCGGTGGGAATGGCGCCGGCCTCGCGCAGCGCCATTTCGCGTTCCAGTCCGACGACGATCTCCTCGTAGGACTGGGCCGCGCACTCGGCGATGTCCGACTCATCGCTGCCCATCCGCCGGAGGTGGTGGGTCAGCGCGGCGATGGACGAGATGACGTTGAGCGGATCGCGGTGGGTCTGGACGATCAACGCGTCGGGGTACTCCGCGAGCAGGTCGTCGAGGTGCCACAGGTGCGCAGGCGATTTCAGCAGCCACTGCCCGGCAACCCCGGACTGCAGGTGCTGCAGGAAGATTCGGTGAAAGCGGTAGGCGCCGGCATGGTCGGCCTCGTACAGCAGCCAGCGGTAGTAGCTCGGCAGGCGGTACTGCACCGAGAAGATCATGCTGGTGAACTCGCTGGCGGTGATGCGCACGCACTCCTGCCCGACGAGCGCGCCCATCGGGTGAAACGCCAGGAAGCCGGGGATGATCTGTTCGGACATCTCGATGCTGGCCTGGGCCTGCGCGATCCGCGGATCGCTGTGATAGGTCTCCGGCTGCGGGACCGGGCAGGGCGCGTCGACCTCCCAGGTCAGCGGCGCCCGCAGGTCGGGGTCCTGGGCGAGCAGGTCGTAGAGGATCGTGGTGCCGGTGCGCGGCTGGCCGACGATGAAGATCGGCGCGGTGATCGGCTTGTCGGCGACTTCGGGATGCCTTTTGCGCCACGCGATCACGCCGAGCCGGTTTTTCAGCGCCCGCATGACGTCCAGGTAGGCGATCTCCACACCGATCGGCGAGAGTCGCGCCTCGTCGACCAGTCCGTCGGTGAGCCGCTGCAGCCCGGGTTGCCACCCGTCCGCGCCGAAGTCGTCGCATTCGGCCTCCTCGCAGGCGGTGGTGATGAGCCGCTCCGGCGCGAACCGCTGCCGCAGCGTCACCGCCGGTCCGCTCCTTCGCGGACCGACACGCAGACGTCGGGTGGGCCGGGGTTGTCCAGCCAGCGCACGACGATGAATCCGCGATGGCGGCCGCCGGTGTCGAGCCAGTGGCCGAAGCCGAAGTCGTCCGCGGAGATCGCGATCCGCACCCGCCCGTCCGCGTCGGGTTGCACCGCGCGATTGGTCACCGAGCTGTGCCGGCGGCGCGGCTCCAGGCACTCGTGCCAGACGCTTTCCAGCGTGACGTTCCAGTAGCGGGTGTCGGGCGGCTCGATGTCGAGCACCAGGGCCTGGCCGGGATCGAGCCGGAAGGTCCCCATCATGTACAGGTTGTCCGGCGTGGTGTCGGCGGCGCCCAGATCGGCGGCCTCGGCGGTCAGCAGCGTATTGGGTTGTTGCAAGAGCTGGGGCTTGATGGTGCGGTGCATCGTGGTGAGCTTCATCAGCGACCACGCCATCGCGGTGAACTGGTCGGCGAGCTCGTCGTCGGTCAGTGGCGCCACGGGGTCCGGGTCCAGCGCTTCGATGCGTAAGGTCGCCAGCGTCTCCGCGGCGGGGTCGCCGATGTATTCGCGGACGACGACCGAGGATGCGTCGTCGGGAATCTGCACCCATCGGGCGCCGCCGAGATCGGCGGGCTCCTCCGACGCGAGCACCAGCGCAAATTCGTCGCCGCTCAGCTCGGTGTCGCTGACGTAGTTCGCCATCCGGCGCGGGGTCAGGCCGGTGCCGGCGAGGATCTGGAATCCAAGGTAGGCACTCGTGCCCCGGGTGCCGGTGATCCGGTAGCGCCGGTCGCCGCGAATCATCGCCAGGTAGTAGTTGCCGTCGGGATTGGGTCCGCCGATCATCCTTGTCGGAGAACACATGTCGAAGAACGACGGCCGGTCGGGGTCGGCCTCGACCGACAGTTGCGAGCACAACGACGAGACGCGCGCGATGACGCGCAACCCCTCCAGGAGTTCGCGCTCGGATTCGGCGTCCTCCATCACGATCTTGGTGACGTCGGCCATCATCTGCTGGAAGAACTGCCACGCGGCGCGCGCCTTCGGGGCGACCTCGCCGGCCGGCCCCGACGCCATGGTTTGAGACATAGTCTTATGCTTAGACTATGTCTCACCCCTTGGCAACAGCGTCGCGCGGAGACGGCGAGCGAATCTCGCTCGCCGAACGGCGGCGCACCGCGACGCGGCAGCGCATCGCGGACGCGGCAGCGCAGCTGGTCGGCAGCGTTGGTCTGGCGGGCGCGACGGTGGACCGGATCGCCGACGCCGCAGCGATCGGGCGGGCGACCTTCTTCCGCTACTTCAACTCGAAAGAGGACGCCGTGGCCGAGGGCATGAACGCCCATTGGCTCAACCGCATCACCGGCGCGCTGGCCGCCCAGCCGGCGGCCCTGACCGCCACCGCGGCCGTCGCCGGCGCCTTCGGTGAGCTCGCCCTCGGGTTCACCGAAATCGAGGACCAGGTCCGTGAATTGGCCACGCTGACAAGGTCATCCGAGACGCTCGACGCCTGGACGCTGCGCATCTATGTCCGGTACGAATCGGCGATCGCCGAGCTCATCGCGCCGCGGATACCTGGGTTGGCGGCCCAGGATCCCCGGCCCCGGCTGATCGGTGCGCTGGCGATGGCGGCGGTGCGCATCGCCCTGGACGACTGGTTGAGCGACGGGGGATCGCTACCCGAGCGGGTGCGCCAGGGCCTGGCCGCGGTCGCGATCGCGTAGCCCAACTCCAGTGGACTAATAGTCGCTGATATCCGGCACGATCCGGCGGCGGTGGCCGCCCCCGCCGGTACCTGCTTTGCGGCGCTGCCACGGGGCTTTGCCGCCAGGTGGCGGCGAGCGTTGCCGTTGACACTGTGACCGGCATCATTGTCTACTAGTCCCATATCGGCGGGCGAGGAGCGCGGCATGCACAAGGACGACCTGATCCTGATCAGCGTGGACGACCATATCGCCGAGCCCGCCGACATGTTCGACGCGCATGTCCCCGCCAAGTACCGCGACCTCGCGCCCCGGGTGGTCCTCGAGCCCGACGGGGTCCAGCAGTGGTACTACGGCGACGTCCGCGGACGGAACATGGGCCTCAATGCCGTCGCCGGAAAGCCCCGCGAGATGTACAACATCGACGCCTCGCGCTACGACGAGATGCGGCCGGGCTGCTTCAACGTCGACGAGCGGGTACGCGACATGAACGCCGGCGGGCAGCTGGCGGGTCTGAACTTCCCGAACTTCACCGGGTTTTCGGGCCAGGTCCTCAACCAGGGGCCCGATCGTGACGTCAACCTGGTGATGATCAAGGCCTACAACGACTGGCACGTCGACGAGTGGTGCGCCTCCTACCCGGGCCGGTTCATCCCCTGCGGCATCCTGCCGCTGTTCGACGTGGCCGAGGCGGCCAAGGAAGTCCAGCGACTGGCCGGCAAGGGCTGCCACGCGGTGACGTTCTCGGAGAATCCGGAAGCGTTGCAAATGCCCAGCATTCACACCAAGTATTGGTATCCGTTGTTCGAGGCGGTGTGCGAGAACAAGACGGTGCTGTGCACCCACGTCGGGTCGGCGTCGCGATCGCCGCAGGTGTCAAGCGACGCGCCGCCCAGCGTGCAGATGACGGCGTCGTCGATGATGAGCATGTTCACCTTCACCGAGCTGATCTGGGCCGAATTCTGGGCCGACTTCCCGCAGCTGAAATTCTCCCTCACCGAGGGCGACGTCGGCTGGATCCCGTACTTCCTGTGGCGCGCCGAGCACGTCTACAACCGGCACTCGGGCTGGACGCTCGCGAAGTTCCCGCCCGGCTACACCGGACCGACCGACGTGTTCAAGCGCCACTTCTATACCTGCTTCATCAGCGACAAGGTCGGCGTGCGCAACATGGACTGGTTCAACGAGGACATGCTGTGCTGGGAGTCCGACTTCCCGCATTCGGACAGCAATTGGCCGTTCGCTCCCGAGGACGTCATGGAGACGATGGGCCACCTCGACGACTCGGTCATCAACAAGATCACCCACGAAAACGCCATGGCCGCCTACTCGTTCGATCCGTTCCGCTACATCCCGAAGGAACACGCCCGCGCCGGCTCCCTGCGGGCGCAGGCCACCGACGTCGACGTCGTCACCCATGTCGGCCGCCGAGCCAGCCAGCGTGACCGCGACGCGTGGACCCGGATGACGCAGTTCGCCCTGCAGGCCCAAGCGGCGGCACCGGTGACGGCGGAGGCTTCCGGTATCGCGGGACGCGCCACCACCCTGGGCAACTGAGCGTGGCGGCCCGGGCACCGTTCGCCGACTGGCGGGTGCTGGAGCTCTCCAACGGCATCGCGGCTTCGTACTGCGGCAAGATGTTCGTCGACGCGGGAGCCGAAGTCGTGAAAATCGAGTCCCCGCACGGTGATTCGGTGCGGCGCTGGTCGGCCCGGCCCGGCGGGCCCGCCGGGGCGCTGTTCGGCTACCTGGCCGCGGGCAAGAAGTCGGTGAACGACGACGCGCAGACCGCGGCGCTGCTGGCCGGCGCCGACCTCGTCATCACCGACCTGACCGACGGCTGGACCCTCGACTCCATCACGGCGCACACCGGCGCCGCGGCCGTCGTCGTGGCCGTGACGCCGTTCGGCATGACGGGCCCCTACGTCGAGGATCAGGTGGTCGCCAACGAGTTCATTCTGCAGGCGTTGTGCGGCTCGATCGCGAGCCGAGGGTGGCCGGGTGACGAGCCGGTGCAGGCCGGCGGTCGGCTGGGCGAGTGGCTCGCGGGCACCTTCGCCGCGGCGGTCGCCGCGGCGACCGCCCGCCACGCCGCCCGCAGCGGGCGCGGCGAGGTCATCGACGTCTCCACCTACGAGGCGATGGTCATCGCGATGGGCGGGTTGTCGACCATGTCGGCCAGCGTCCTGGGCGCGGATTCCCTGCTCTACCAACGCAGCCTGGAGCTGCCGTCGATCGTTGCCACCGCCGACGGCATGGTCGGGTTCTGCACGATCACCGCCCAGCAGTTCCAGGACTTTCTGATCATGATCGATCGCGCCGATCTGGTCGACGACGCCGAACTGGCCTCGTTCGCCGGGCGCGTGCAGCGCCGCGACGAGTTCCTCGCCATGGTCACTCGCTGGACCGAGTCCCGCACCACGCAAGAGATCATCGACGTCGCGGTGGCGTTCCGGATCCCGGTGGCCCCCATCGCCACCCCGGCGTCGTTGCCCACCGTCGACCACTTCGTGCAGCGCGGCGTCTTCGTCGAATCAGCGCTCGGGGTCCTGCAGCCACGCGTGCCGTATCGCAGCGAGGCGATGATCACCAGACCACCCGGGCAGCCGCCGCGGCTCGGTGCCGACAACGGCCGCCTGCACTGGCCGGCCCGTCCGCGGCGGCCCGATGGACCCGGGGCCGACGCCGACGCGCTTCCGTTGTGCGACATACGAATCACCGACCTCACCGCGTTCTGGGCCGGGCCCGTCGCCACCCAGTTGCTCGGTGCCCTCGGCGCCGACGTGATCAAACTCGAGGGTGTCCGCCGACCCGACGGCATGAGGTTCTCCGCGGGACGCCCGCCGGACTGGGACCAATGGTGGGAATGGGGCCCGGTGTTCTTGTGCAGCAACAACAACAAGCGCGGCATCAGCGTCGAGCTCAGCACCGACGCCGGACGCGCCATCGCGTTAGAGCTCATGGCGGCAAGCGATCTCGTCATCGAGAACTTCTCGCCGCGGGTGATGGGCAACTTCGGATTGACTTGGGATGCCGTCGCGGCGGCCAATCCCCGCGCCGTCATGGTCCGGATGCCCGCGTTCGGGCTTGACGGCCCCTGGCGCGACCGCGTCGGGTTCGCGCAGACGATGGAGCAGGCGACGGGCATGGCGTGGATGACCGGACACGCCGACGGCCCGCCGGTGATTCCGCGCGGGGTGTGCGACCCCATCGCGGGGCTGCACGCCGCGTTCGCCGCGATCGCGGCGCTGGCGATCCGCGACCGGGATGGGGCCGGGATGCACGTCGAATCCACCATGGTCGAGGCGGCACTGAACGTGGCCGCCGAGATGCTGGTGGAGTACTCGCGCAACGGAGTCGAGCTGCGCCGGGAGGGAAACCGGGGTCCCGGCGCAACTCCCCAGGGCGTGTACCCGTGCCCGGGTGACGACGAATGGGTCGCGCTGGCAGCGACGGACGACGCCGCGCGGGCGTCGTTGGCGAGGCTCATCGAGCGCCCGGAGCTCGATCCGCACGAGGGTGCGTGGCGGGAACGCGCCGACGAGATCGACAAGCTGATCGCCGATTGGACCGCGCGGCACCCGGTGGCCGAGGCGGTGGCGGCGCTGCGCGGTGCCGGGGTGCCCGCCGCGCGCGTCACCGCGCCGGCGGCCCTGCTGAGCGACCCGCAGCTGCTCGCACGCGGCTTCTGGGAAACGGTCGACCACCCGGTCGCCGGCTCCTTCTTGTGCACGGGCATGCCCTTCGCATTCGTCGGGCGGCCCCGGCGCTGGATTCGGCGGGTGCCGCCGTTGTATGGCCAGCACACCGACGAAGTGCTGACGGGCATTCTCGGGCGCAGCCAACAGGATCTGCTCGAATTGCGCGCCGCGGGCGCCACCAGCGTGCGACCGGCGGGACTGTGACATGGCGGTGACGCTGTGCGTGCCGCCGCGCGCCGGCGAGCTGTGCGCACCGGTCCGGTTCCTGGTGCGGCAGGACTCCTTGGTGATGGAGCTGACCGCCCGGCACCGGATCACCGGTGTCGAGTGGGACGCGAGCGAACGCGCCGTGGCCATGCTCGTCGAGATCACCGATCCGCAAACCTCCAGGCCCATCGACGTGCGAATCGACGTGGTCGAGGCGGGCGCGTCGGCCGGGCGGGCGCGGGCCACGAAGATCGGAACCATCACGCGCGACGGGCGACAATACGACGTCGTCGGCGCCTACCTGGGAGTTGTCGCGGATGAAAACTAGCCGCACCGGGCGGACCGCCGCGATCGTCGGCGTGCACAACACCCGGCAGGGCCGTCGGCTGGATGGTGAAACCTCACGAGGCTTGGCGCTCAAGGCCATTCGCGGCGCACTCGACGACGCCGGCCTGACCCTCGACGACGTCGACGGCATCAGCGCGAGCCCCCATTCCACGTCGTTGATCTACGACCTGCGCATCGGCCCGGCGTGGCAGGGCCTGGCTTTCGGGGTCGGCATGATCACCGAAGCGGTGACCGCGATCGAGCATGGCATGGCCGACGTCGTCGTCCTGGTCGCCGCCCAGGCGGGCGAATACCGCGACCACGAGGCCACGGCGCCGTGGACCAGGCCCGAGAACGAATTCGTTGCGCCCTGGGGGATGTTCACCACCGCCGAGTTCGCGCTCATCGCCCGGCGCCACATGCACGCCTATGGCACGACGCGCGAACAACTGTCCATCGTCGCGGCGACGATCCGCAACAACGGATCGCGAAACCCCGAAGCCGTTTACTACCAACGCGGTCCGTTCACGCCGGAGGACATCACCGCGTCCCGGCCCATCGCCGACCCGTTTCACCTCCTCGACTGCGCCACGACTTCCGAGGGCGGCTGCGCGTTGGTGGTCGCGAACGTGGACAAAGTCGATGTCGCCGGCGGGCCGGTCTACGTGTGGGGCAGCGGCGCGGACTTTCACGGTCCGTCGTATCAGCATCCGCCCGCGTGGGACCTCGCCGGTCGGCGCGGCGACCACGTGAACGGCGTGGTCGGCAGGCACGCGGCCGAGCGCGCGTTCAGCCACGCCGGGCTACGGCGTGACGACGTCGATGTGTTGGAGCTCTACGACCCGTTCTCCTTCGAAATCATCCGCCAGTTGGAGGCCTTCGGCTTCTGCGCCGACGGCGAGGGCGGACCGTTCGTCGCCGACGGCCACATCGCCGTCGACGGCAGCCATCCCGTGACCACCGACGGCGGAACCATGTCCTTCAGCCACGCGGGCTCCAACCCGCAGATGATGCAGCGGGCCATCCGCGCCGTCCAGCAGCTGCGCGGTCAGGCGGGCGACCTCCAGGTGCCCGGCGCGCATATCGCGTTGTGCAGCAACGGGGGAGCGGGAGCCCTGTTCACTACGGTGCTGATCCTGGGAGACGAACCGAGATGACCGCCGACGCGTTGCGACCCCAGCGCGGCCCGGTGCCGCATGCCGCCAGCCACCTCAGCCTTCCGTTCTGGCAGGGCTGCGGCGTCGGGGAGTTGCGCTACCAACGCTGCGAGGCCTGCGGTGCGGCGAACTTCCCGCCGAGCGAGCATTGCCGCCAATGCCTTTCGGCCGATCTGCGGTGGGAACGCAGCGGTGGCCTCGGCGAGATCTACAGCTGGACCGTGGTGCATCGCCCGGTCACCGCGGAGTTCGCACCGCCTTACGCGCCGGCGATCGTGACGCTGGATGAGGGCTACCAAATGCTGACCAACATCGTCGGCATGGCCCCCGCCGATCTGGCGATCGGCCTGCGGGTGCGGGTCGAATTCCACGCCGTCGGAGCCGACCTGACCCTGCCGTACTTCACCGGCCAGCAATCGCCATGAGTCCCGCGCGCACCAGCAACGGCCTGCCGGTGACCGCCTACCTGGTTCTCGGCGTGCTGGCGGCCAACGACGAACAACTCACCGCCGGCGAGGTCAAGATGCGCGCCGAACTGTCGGTGGGGCACTTCTATTGGTCGCCGTCGGTGAGTCACGTTCGGCGCGAACTGAACCGGCTGCTGGAGCGGGGGATGGTCAGCGAGACCGCGGCGCAATCGGGCAAGCGCGCCATCACGCTGTACGAGACCACCGACGCCGGCCTGGACGCGCTGCGCCGGTGGGTCCAGCATTTTCCGGGTCACGACCAGGTGGTCATCAAACACCCCGTAATCCTGCGGACCTGGCTCGCCCGCGGCGAGGATCCGGAGCGCGTGATCGATACGCTGGACCGGCATCTCGAATCGACCCGGGCTCGCCTGGACGAAGCCCTGTGGTCGCGGCAGCGCTCGCGCGACCTCGGCATCATCGATGATCCGGACCAGCGCTTCTCGTTCGCGGTGCTCGACTACGCCATCCGCGGACTGTACGCCGAGATCTCCAACATCTCCCAGCTGCGCGACGAGATCGCCAGCGGGACAAGCCGGGATCCGGTCAAACGGGTGCGACGGGCGAAGGGGCAGATCCGCCGCCGCGAACGCCGGGCGCCGGGCTAGCTCGATGGTGGCGATCCGCAGCGCCCGGCTACGCCGCGCTCGCGATCGCCACTAGCTCGATGGTGGCGATCCGCAGCGCCCGGCTACGCCGCGCTCGCGATCGCCACTAGCTCGATGGTGGCGACCCGCAGCGCCCGGCTACGCCGCGCTCGCGATCGCCACTAGCTCGATGGTGGCGACCCGCAGCGCCCGGCTACGCCGCGCTCGCGATCGCCACTGGGCGCCGCGCGCCGATACGCGGTGCCGCGCGCTTCGCGTTCCCACAGGACTTCGCCCTCGCCCACTGTCGTTCCCTGGGCGATCAGCTGGCGCTTGAGCACCTTGTGGGTCGCGGTGCTGGGCAGTTCGGCCGCGATGCGGACGTAGCGCGGCCAGGCCTTCGGGGACAGGTCGGGCTGCGCCCGGAGGAACGCTTCGAGCGCATCGGGCGACAGCTCGGCGCCGTCGTTGAGGACGATCGCGGCGATCACCTGGTCGCCGACCCGCTCGTCGGGAACGGCGTACACCGCGACGCGATTGATGAGGCTGTGCCGCAACAGGATCCGCTCGATGGGCGCCGCCGCGAGGTTCTCGCCGTCGACACGCATCCAGTCGGCGGTGCGGCCGGCCAGGTAGATCCAGCCCTCGGCGTCGCGGTAGGCGAGGTCGCCGGACCAGTACATGCCGTGGCGCATCCGTTCGGCGTTGGCTTCGGGATCGTTGTAGTAGCCGGTGAAGAACCCCGACCCGGTCGTGTTGACCAACTCGCCGACCGCCTCGTCGGCATTGGCCAGCGCGCCGTTGGCATCGAAGCGCGCGACGGCGCATTCGGTAATGGTCTCGCTGTTGTACACCGCGACCCCGTCGACCCCCCGACCGATCGAACCCGTCGGCGTGCCGGGTTCGCGGATCACGATGACCGCGTTCTCCGTCGAGCCGAAGCCGTCCTCGACCTGGACCCCGAATCGGCGGGCGAACTCCTCGATGTCCTTGTCGTTGGCCTCATTACCGAACGCCACCCGCAGGGGGTTGTCGTCGTCATCGTCGCGCTCTGCGGTGGCGAGAATGTAGGCCAGCGGTTTGCCGACGTAGTTCATGTACGTGGCGCCGTAGCGGCGGATGTCGTCGAGGAAGTTGCGCGCCGAGAATTTCGCCGGCACGATCGCGGCGCCGGAAACCACGGCGGGCGCCCATCCCGCCACCACGGCGTTGGAGTGAAACAGCGGCATGGATACGTAGCAGGTGTCTCGTTCGGAAAGCGCGAAGCGCTGGACCAGGTTGATACCGGCGAACGTCGCCATCAGGTGGGATACCTGGACCGCCTTGGGATTTCCGCTGGTTCCCGAGGTGAAGATCATCATGAACGGGTCCATCGCGGTGACCTCGCGATGGGGGACCAGTTCGCCCGCGCCGCCGATGAACTGGGCCCATTGCGGCGTGGAGGCGTCGAGGATCTGCGTCCCCTCGAGGTCCAAACCGTCCAGCAGTGGGCGGTGTTCGGCGTCGGTCACCAGGAATTGACAGTGCGCCCGACGCACGTCCGCGGCCAGCGCCTCGCCGCGCCGCGTGATGTTCAGCCCGCACAGCACGTAGCCGCCGAGACCGGCCGCCGCCATCTGGGCCAGCATCTCGGGCGTGTTGCCCAGCAGGGCACCGACGTGCAGCGGCCGTTGTGGGTCGGCGGCGCCGATGAGGGCCGCGGCGCGCGCGCTCGATTCCGCCAGGTATTGAGTCCAAGTCCATTGCAGGTGGCCGTGTTTGACGGCGACGGCCGGCTCGGCCAGGCGCTTGCGCAGCAACGCCTGAATCGTGTCGTCGGCCATCGGCTCGATCCACCTCCATTGCGAGACGAGACGGTCCGTCTTATGATAGCGGGTGGCTCCGCTCGCGGTGATGCCGGACTGCGGTCGCGACAACACCTTGTGTTGTACAAGTTTTCATGCCCATTTCGCCCGGGATTCCCCACCGAAGACCGTGTACATAACCGGTCCGTTCGCCTCGAAGGGCCATCATTGCCCCATGCTGTTCGAGCTGCACAGGTCGCTGGTCGTGTTACGGAATCGTGCGCGCGAATTTCGCCGCGAATACTCACAATCCCGATCGGTCCGATTCCCCGGCCGACGCGGCGGAGTGCCTAGCCGCCGACCATCATCAGGCCGCCGTCGACGGCGATCAATTGTCCGGTGATGAACCCCGAGCCGGGGCCCGCCAGGAAAACCAGCACCGGCCCGACGTCTCGCGCGGGCTCTCCGAGTTTCCCGCCGATCGGAATCATCAACTGCATCTGCTGGTCGATGAGGGCGCTCGCGTCGGGACCGAGGAAATTTCGGAAACGGTCGGAGCCCGGCGTCTGCACCGCCGGCGCCAGAGCGTTGACCGTGACATTGTCGGCGCCCCAGGCCTTCGCGGCCGATCGCGTCCAGGCCTGCACCGCGCCCTTCGTCGCGGCGTAGACCGCGGAGATGGCGCTGCCCTGCACGGCTTCGGACGACCCGAAGTTGATGATCCTGCCGCCCTTGGGATCTTGGCCCTTCATCACCGCATAGGCGGCCTGATTGGTCAGGATGGTCGACTTCACGTTGGTGTCCAGCAGGAACGAGATGTCGTCGGCGCCGATGTAGCCCGGGATTCCGGCCTGCCACAGCCCCGCGGCATTCACCAGGACGTCCAGCCCGCCGAGGTGGCCCGCGGCCTGCTGCACCATCGCGGAAACGGCGTCGGCGTCGCGGGCGTCGCACTGCAGCCAGGTGGCCGCCAGCCCATCCGGCGGCGGGGTCTGGTGATAGGTGCCGACGACCTTGGCCCCGGCGTCGGTGAGGACTCCGATGGCGGCCGCGCCGATACCGGTTGCCCCGCCGGTCACCAGGATCCGCCGTCCTTGCAGCACGTTTTGCATGCCCGCGAGCGTAACGTCCGCCAAACGGCGGCCCGCGCTAGGTGCGCACCGCGATCGACGACAGCAGATCCGCGAGCCGTTGCGGCTGATCCACCATCGAGAAGGTGCGCGCCCCCTCGATGACCTCGAGGCGGGCGTTCGGGATGGTCGCGGCCAGCCGTTCGCCGTCGCCGAGTTCGAAGAAGACGTCGTCGGCCGACCAGGCGATCAGGGTGGGTAGCTCGATCTCGGGCAGCCGGGCGGCCACGCCGGTGGTCACCTCGGTGCGCAGCGACAGGGTGAACTGGCGCAGGTCTTCGGCGACGGCCGGATCGGCCAGCCCGGGGCGCACCCACTCTTGGGTGAGTGCATCGATGTTGCGATGCGCCAGGCCGTCGAACGCGCGCTTGCGCGCGGCCGGCGCGCGCATGGCCTGGGCGACGGCCTTGAACATCGTCTTGGACTTGGCCGCCATGATCACCGGCTTGAGGATCGGCGGCGGAAAGTGTTCGAACGCATCGCAACTCGTGAGCACCAGCGCGCCGAGCCGGTCGGGCCGATGCACCGCGACGAGTTGCGTGACGACACCGCCGGTGTCGTTGCCGACCAGCACCACGTCCTCCAGCTCAAGCGCCGCAAGCACGTCGGCGACGATGCCTGCCACGCCGGTGATGGTGCGATCGGCACCGGGGCGCATCGGCTGCGGGTGGGCCCCCAGCGGCCAGGTGGGGGCGACGCAGCGCAGGCCTTGCCGCCCGAGGCGCTCGCCGACCTCACGCCAGAGTTGGCCTCCCATCATGTACCCGTGCACGAAGACGACGGGCCTGCCGTCCTCGGGTCCGGTTGCTTCGTAATGAATGGTTCCGGCATTAATGTCGATCGTCGACATACCTAACTCCCACCTTCGAGATACACTTACAAACAGGCTGTCTGTTCGTAAGTTACCAACAGGCTGTATGGAAATCAAGAGACGGACCCAGGAGGAGCGCTCCGCGGCGACCCGCGACGCGCTGATCTCGGCTGCCCGCAAGCTGTGGGGCCAGCGCGGCTACGCCGAGGTCGGCACGCCGGAGATCGCCAGCACCGCGGGCGTTACACGCGGCGCGATGTACCATCAATTCGCCGACAAGGCAACGCTTTTCGCCGAGGTGGTGGAGGCCGTCGAGCAGGACGTGATGGCTCGGATGGCGACGCTGGTCGCCGAGTCGGGGGCGACGACGCCCGCCGAGGCGATCCGCGCCGCCGTCGATGCCTGGCTCGACGTCTCCGGGGACCCGGAGGTGCGCCAGCTCATCCTGCTGGACGCCCCCAGTGTGCTCGGCTGGCCCGCCTTCCGCGACGTCGCCCAGCGCTACAGCCTGGGCATGACCGAACAACTGCTCACCGAGGCCGTCCGGGCGGGCCAGCTGGCCGAGCAACCGATGCGACCGCTGGCGCACATACTCATCGGCGCGCTCGACGAGGCGGCCATGGTCATCGCCACCGCCGACGACCCGAAGCGCGCCCGCCGGGAGACCGGGGAGGTGCTGCACCGGCTCATTGACGCGATGCTCGACGAGCATTGACGGGTCACGATCCCCGGCACGTGAGCGAAGCGCGCACGATGACGCTGTCGGAGTTCAGCAGATTCGTTTCCACGTCGCCGTAGAAGTAGCGATCGTCCGGGCTCCAGTTGGAAGTCTGAACGACGGTTGCCCAGACCCGCTTGCCGCCGAAACCCCTCGCCTCGGCGTTGCTGTTGAAATCGCTGAGGCGCTGCACGTTGGAGCCGTCCGCATTCATCGTCCACCAGTCCGTCCCCCGAGATAGGTTGTCTGCGTTGGTCATCCAGATGATCTGGCCGCCGGGCGTATAACGAGGGTGCTCGTTATAGCTGTCGCCCCGTGTCAAGCGAATGGTCGCACCGGACACCAGGTCGACGCGATAAATCTGGCTCTTCCAGAAGTTGCGCGTCTCGAAGCTGCTCGTCATCACCAGCGACTGTGAATCCGCCGAGAATCCCCCGGTCTCGTTGAACGCGTCACCCGCCGGCGAGACCGTCCGAATGTCGGATAGGGACGGGGTGCCGTCCGGGGCGACGTTGAAGTTCGCGACCTTGACCACCCAGAAGCCGGCGAATCGCTCCGGGATGACGGGCTTGCCGGCGGCTGTGCGTTCGGTCCACTCCAGCAGCCGGCCGTCGGGCGAGAATTCGGGAATGATCGTGCCATGGTCGATGTCGGTGGGGACGTCGGTGAGTTGCCACGCGCGTGAGCCGTCGGCGGCGGCCACCCACAGGTCCGAATAACTACCCCAGCCGGGGGTGGCGCCGACCGAGTTGCCCGGATGGTTCGATTTTTCGGCGACAAAAGCAATGAATCGACCCGACGGGCTCCATGCGGGCGTGCCGGTCGTACGGCGGGGGAAGCTGGAAGATTCCGCTCCGAGTTGGTGACGGTTGCTGCCATCGGGCTTGACCGTATACAGGTGATAGAGGTTGTCACTTGCCTTGGCGTTGAACGCAATCAGATCGTTCGGCTTCGACCAATTGGCCCCGGATGCGTCCTGCTCGAACACCTGATATCTGATGGGTGGACTGCACCCGCTACGTGCGAGCGGATTTCCTGGCGCTGCATGGGAATTGGTGCCGACGGGCGGCGGCCCGGCGCATGCGCTGCACACGGCAACCGCGACAACCGCCGCTGTCCGCAGCACCACCCAACGCCGTGCCACCTCAACCCAATCGTCCGTCGCCCAGCCTGCAAACCAGCGTACGGATTGTTGTGGCCGACCGGGCGTGGAGTTGTCGGCGCCCGAGAAACAAGGAGCGTCGGGGTGCAACGCGGACGGGTGCTAGCCGCCGTCACCGCCTTTGCCGCCCAGGGCAGTTCCGCCTGACTGTTGGGCGGCACCCCCACCGCCGCCACCGCCGCCGGCGTCGCCGCCGGCGCCGCCAGTGCCACCGGTGGCACCGGGGTACCCGCCGCCACCGCCGCCTCCGCCGGCCTCTGCAACCCCGCCGAGCGCGCTTGTGCTGGCCGAGCCGGAGACGCCCCCCTCGCCGCCGCCGAAGGGGCCCTGGGCGCCGAGGTAGCCGAAGGCATGGACGGATGCGCCGACGGCGGCGGCGGCGCCGCCACCGCCGCCACCACCCGTACCGCCGGCGCCGCCGAACGCGCCGCCGCCGTGGCCGCCCTCGCCGCCGATCACCGCGAGAGTTCCAATGTTGCTGTCGTCCGCCTGGGCGAACCCGCCGGTGCCGCCGGTGCCGCCGGTGCCACCGGGGCCACCGCCGATACTGTTTCCGCCGTGGCCGCCGGCACCACCGCCACCACCTCCGGCGCCGGCAGAGGTCCCGGCGGTGATAACGCTGTCACCACCGTTGCCGCCGTTGCCGCCGTTACCGCCGGTGTAACCGTTGCCGCCGTTGCCGCCGTTGCCGCCGTTCCCACCCGGGCCGCCGTCACCCCCAATGCCGCCGGTGGTGCCGCTGGCGCCGTTGGCCGCTGAACCAGTGGTGCCGGTGGTGCCGATCCCGCCGGCCCCGCCCTGGCCGCCGTTGCCAAAGAGCCCGGCGTCGCCGCCCCTGCCGCCGGCCTGCCCCGGCGCCCCGGAGCCGCCGGTGCCGCCGTTGCCCCACAAGATGCCGCCCGGCCCGCCGGCCTGCCCGGTTCCTGGGGTGCCGTTGGTGCCGTCGCCGATCAGCGGACGGCCCAGGACCAGCTCGGTCGGCGCGTTGATCACGCCCAGGACGTCCTGCTCCGCGGCCTGCAGCGGGTTGGTGTTGGCCGCCTCGGCCGCCGCGTACTGCGAGGCGCCCGCGGTGAGCAGGTGCACGAACTGTTGGTGGAACGACTCCGCCTGGGCGCTGAGCGCCCGGAAGGCCTGCCCGTGGCCGCTGAACAGGGCGGCGATGGTTGCCGACACCTCGTCCCTCGCCGCGGCCACCACCGTCGACGTGGGACCCGCCGCGGCCGAATTGGCCTGGCTGATCATCGATCCGAGGACGGCGAGGTCATCGGCGGCCGCCGTCACGTACTCGGGCGCCGCGATCACGTACGACAAGTATTCCCCCAGCTCAGAGAGGTCGCGAATGCATCGTCGTCGTAGTGTGCGCCGGCCCGGAAACCGGGCGGATCGGGAATTTTCCCTATATTTGCCCTGACGCGGTGGCTCGCGGTTGCCGGATGCGGGCCGCGGCTTGAGTGCGGTTATCGACCCCGAGTTTGGCCAGGATCGCGGCGACGTGGTGGCCGACGGTCTTCGGGCTGATGGACAGTTTGGTAGCCACCTCGGCGTCGCTGTGCCCGGCGGCGATCAACGTGAGCACTTCGCGTTGCCGCGGGGTCAGCCCATCCGGGTCGGAAACCGTGCGCGCGCCCATGCCGCGACGAGCATCGCCGCGCAGCGCTGTTAGGCGCTGTTGCGCACGGCGGGCCGCCGCCGGGGCACCGAGCCGGCGAAAGGTGGTCAACGCCGATTCCACCGCGGTGATGTCGCCGCCGAGCTGGGCGATGGCCGTGTCGTAGGGGCAGCCGCGACGGGTCCACGCCGCCGCGGCGGCCCGCCAGTCACCGCTGATCTCCAAGTGGAACGGGGTGGCCGCGTCGGTGACGTGGACGGGCTCTGGCGGACCACCGGGAAGTCGGGCCCACCGGCGCAGCTGCCAGATCAGCCAGGGATTCCAGTCGCCCATCTTGATCAGCGCGCTGCGCGCGACGTTCCGGGCGGTGTCGTCGTCGCCGGCCAGCCATGCGGCCTCGGCGCGCGCGGCCCAGACGGGGAAGAACCGCTGCTGGTCCGACTCCGAACTGGCTTCGATGTCGTCGAGCAGCGAGGCGACCGGTTGCTCACCACGGCGGGCGTGGATAAGGGCCAGGACGAGGCGCGGCGCGATCAGATTCACCAATGTCAGCCCGGGACGGCTGAGCAGATCCTCGGCGCGGGCGCGGGCACGATCCCACTCGCCGCGATGCAAACCGACCAACAAGTCGGCCCCGCCGGCAATACCCTCGAAGAGATAAATCCCGTGGTCGCGGCAATACGCGACGGTGTCAGCGGTGTAGCGAACCGCGCGATCGGGGTCATAGTGCATCGCTGCGATGAAGCCGGTTACCGCCCCGAAGAAGGCGGCGGTCTCGCCGCGGGCGTCCGCGGCCCTCGCTTGGTGGCAGACCGCTTCCAGTTCCTCCCACCCCGTGTCGGTGCGCACCACGTTGGCCAACGCCGTATAGCCGCGCGCGCGGGCAACTACCGCATCATCACCGAGCTCGGTGCCCACCGAGATGGCCCGAGCCGCGTAGTCGGCGCACGCCGGATCGAAGTTCCACAGGCCTTGCTCGGCCATGTTCACCAACGACCACGCGAGTTGCGGGCACGCCCGCGTGCACGCATCCTGCAGCAGCCGCAGGGAGGCCCGTCCCGCCTCGCCGGATTCGGCGACGCGGCCCAACCCCCACAACCCGTGCGACAGCCAACGCAAGTCGTCGCCCTCGCCCAGGCGGTCGCCCATCGCGTGGCGCAGCGAAATCGCCTGACGCCAAGACGAAACCGCGGCTTCGCCCCGCCCGCACAGGTAGCAGGCCACGGCGTGTTGCTCGAGCCAGAGCACCCTCTGCTCGTCGGGGTCGGTATCGGCTCGGTGCAGCGCCAGCTCATACAAGTCAGCGGCCTGCCGATGGGCTCCCAGCGCCGCGGCCCGTTGGGCACCGGCCACCCCATAGCGGATCACGGCGGTGCCGTCACCGACTTCGTGGGCATGAAATGCCAGCGCCGCGAACGTATTCGGGTCGATCGGCGGTTCGGCCAGAGCGGCCAGCGCACGGGTGTGCAGGGCCGTCCGCTCGTGGTTCGGGACCTGGTCGAGCGTCGCAAGCCGGGCCAGTTCGTGCCGGAATCCGATCACATCACAATCGGTCAGCAACACCCCGGCGTCCAGACATTCGGCCAGCCCCGCGCCTGCCGCGGGGCAGACCTTATGCAGCAGTTCCGCGTGTACCCGCGGGCCACAGATCGCCACGGCGTGCGCGGTTTCGCGAGCGGCCGCCGACAGCCGACCGAGGCGACCGCAGACGGCCTCGGTAATGCTGCGCGGCAACGCATTGTGTTGCAGCGCTTGGGGGCCGGCCGCCAGGACCTCGGTGGCGTAAAACGGGTTACCGCCGGTGAGTTGATACAACTGGTCCGCATTCACACCGCTGCCGGCGGCCAGGACGGCGACGGCGTCCCGGCTCAGGGGTTCCAACGCGAGGCGGCTGACCGCGGCACAGGTCGCTATATCACCCAGTGCGACCGAAAGCGGGTGCTGTCGGTCGAGCTGATCGTCGCGATAGGAGACCAGGAGCAGCAGCGGCAGCGAGTCGATGCGCCGGGCCAGGAAACGCAGGAGATCGAGGGTCGCCCCGTCGGCCCAGTGGGCGTCCTCGATCACCCAGACCCAGCGATGTCCGTCGCGCAGCACCGTGAGCAGCCGCCGGTACAGCGCGCCGGTGTCACCCGATTCGATGGCCTCGTCCAGCGCCCGGGCCGCCGCGAGACCCACCCCTGCCAACGCGTCGAGTAGCGGCCCCAACGGCCGCGGCGCCGCCAGCGGGTCACACCACCCGCGCAGCACGCGCAACTCGGCATCGAGTCCGGCGGTGAACCGCGCGATCGCCGCCGTCTTGCCGACGCCGGCTTCTCCGCGCAGCAACACCGCCTGGCCCCTGCCCCGCCGCGCGGCGCGCGTCAACGCGGCCAGCTTGGCGAGGACGGCCTCACGCTCCAGCAAGCGCTCCACCAGAAAAAGTAAACCTGGCGAGCGTGGAGTTGTTGAGGCAAAACGCGACGATCGCGCAAACAACTCGACGCTCGAAGCGCCGGCAATCTCAGCGGCGGCTCTGGCTGAAGAACTGCCAGATTGTGTCAGTCGCGTTGAGCGCCGTGGACGGCTCGGGGATCCCCGCGAGCTCGGCGAGCGGGCTGGGTTGGCCGCCGGGCCATTGATGGCCGGCGCCAGCCACCGAGATCAGCTCCACCGTGCGTCCGTCGGGGCACCCGGCCGTCTGGGTCGTCACGCTGCCGGTGCTGGTCGAGGTCGGCGGTCCGCACGCGTCGACGGAGCGCCAGGTGGCGTTGACCGACTCCACCGCGGGCCCGTCGACGCGCGGATTCCCGTTGATGGCGAAGGCCTTTCCGGGGCCACCGTTGTAGGGGACCCGGTCGTCGGCGGTGCCGTGGATTTGGAGCACCGACGTGGGTCGGGCCTGTGAGCAGTCGGTCAGCAGGGTTCCCGCAACGGGCGCGATCCCGGTGAAGGTGTCCGTCTGGCATCCGAGCCGGAGCGCCATCATGGCCCCATTCGACATGCCGGTGGCGTAGACGCGCGCACGATCGATCGGGATCTCCTGCTCGATGGCTCCGACCATCGCGGTGATGAATCCGACGTCGTCGACGTTGTCGCGCTGCGGTTGGCCGCAACAGGTTCCGGCGTTCCAGGCGCGATTGAGGCCGTCGGGGTAGGCGACCAGAAAGTGCCCGTTGTCCGCCTCGGCGTCCCAGTTGTAGGACCGCTCGGCCTGAGCACCGTTGCCGAAGCCGCCGTGCAGCATCACCACCAGCGGCGCCGCGTCGGGCAATCCCTGCGGCCGGTACAGGTGGAATGTCCTGCTGACCCCACCCGAATCGATCGTCTGGGTGGACTGCCCGATCGGAATCGATTGGGAACCGGGCGCTCCCACCGCGTGCCCGCCGCCGACACAGCCGCCGAGTGTTACCGCCAGGGCCGAGCCGAGACAAACGCCGAACACCCGAGCGCGTAGGGATCGCATGAAGCCATCGTGGCATCGGCGCCAAGATTTGACAAGTATCTTGTCAAATGTGAGCGGAGTGGCACACTCGTTTGCATGCGACGTGTAGCCGATGCCGAGTGGAATCCCACCGTTCCGGCGCTGGTGAATTTGGTGGCCGCCTCGGGGGCGCCCCGTTTGAGAGCGGCCTTCGCGGCGGCCGGTCTCGACGGGATTCGACCGGCTCAAGCCGTTGCGCTGGTGCCGCTGGCGGGCGGCGGCCTGCACGCATCCGATCTGGCCGACCGGCTCAAGGTGAGCCGTCAGGCGGTGGCCCAGGGGGTAGCCAGCTTGGAGCGGCACGGGTATGTGACGCGGGTGACCGATCCCGGCGACGCCCGGGCCCGCATCATCGAGCTGACGCCGCGGGGCCGGCAGGCGCTGCGCGTGATGCGTTCCAATGCAGTCGCTTTGGAGAGCCGCTGGGTGGAGGTGCTCGGGCCCCGGCGGCTGGGGGAATTGCGGGAGAGTTTGCAGATGTTGTTGTCGAGCGAGGCGAACACGGTGGACGACTGACGCCGTCCAGAAATTTGCTGGTGCCGAGCGTCACGCGGGGCGTAGGTTCGACCCAAGACAATGACAGGAGTCCGTCGTGCCCATCTTCATGGTCGAGCGCAACTTTGCCGAGGAATTGGAACCCAGCTTCGAGATCGCCGACGGCATCAACCGGATCAACGACCACGAGGGCGTTCGCTGGATGTACTCATTCCTGTCGGCGGACAAGCGGAAGACGTACTGCCTGTACGAGGCGCCGTCGCCCGAGGCCATCCGAACCGCGGCCGAGCGGGCCGGCCTTCCCGCCGACGTCATTGTCGAGGTGCGTGACCGCGTGATGCCCGACGGGGCGTTGTCCGATATCTGAGGTCGCTACCCGAGCAGCTCGTGGTCGGCGGCATACATCGCCGCCTGGGTGCGGTTCGCGGCGCCGGTTTTGATCAGGATGTTGCGCACGTGGTTGGCGGCCGTGTTGGTGCTGATGTAGAGGCGCTCGCCGATCGCCCGATTGCTCAACCCCTCGGCGAGCAGCCGCAGCACTTCGACCTCCCGGTCGGTCAGGCCGTCCGGCCCCACGGCCAGCAGCGAATCCACCAACTCGACGACCCGGCGTTGGCCGATCTGGGTGGCGAGGACGCGCGCCTCGTCGGCCAGGCGGCGGGCCTCCTCGGTGTCCCCGCCCGCCGCCTTGAACATCGCGTACCGGCCCAGCGTCTCGCTGATGTGAACCGCCGAACCCATCCGCCGGTCCATCTCGAGGGCCGCAGTGAAATGCCGCTCGGCCGTGGCGTGATCGCCGTCGAGGGCCGCCATCCGGGCCAGATACCGGTCGGCGCTGCCGAATAGGGCGACGAACTGGCCGGCGACCAGGTTCTTGCCGGCATAACGGGACACGTAGGGGCGCAGCGCGTGCAGCGCTTCGCGATTGCCCAGCTCCAGCGCCGCCTCGACCATGAACACCAGCTCCATCGGCCACTGTGCCTCGTTGGTGCGGTCGCCGAGTTTGCGGTTGATCAGATGATTGAGCGCGCGGGTCATGCCCGCTTCGCAGCCGAGCTCGGTGTAAAGCGCGAGCAGGCCGGGCACCCAGCGTCCGGCGAAAGTCTCGCTGCCATCGATGAACTCGGCGAAATTCTTCAGCTCTCCCGTTTCGCGTTGGATCATGAACATCTGGACCCCGTGCGAGCCCTTGGTGTCCTCCGCGTCGAACAAGTCTCCGGTGCGCAGAGCGATGTCGGCCCACCGTTGGGCCCCGGTGAAGTCGCCGCGCAGATAGGCGAGCGCTTGCTCGACACACGCGCC
Source organism: Mycobacterium terramassiliense (assembly GCF_900157385.1). Taxonomy (GTDB): domain Bacteria; phylum Actinomycetota; class Actinomycetes; order Mycobacteriales; family Mycobacteriaceae; genus Mycobacterium; species Mycobacterium terramassiliense. The sequence goes on along the minus strand of NZ_LT717701.1, from coordinate 243,451 downwards.
GACGAAGCCGAAGACCGGTTGTCCGATGGCTTCGCCCGCTCGCCGCATGTCCGCGGTCGACGCGGCCAAGTCATCGGGGCTGCCGGCCAGATAGCTGACCATCGCGCGAAAGTGTGAAGACGCCCCCAGCACCTCGTAATTGCGGCGCTCCGATGCCATCCGGGACACCTCGGCCGAACGCTCCGCCTGGATTTCGCACAGTTCCGGGGTGAGCCCGTGCCACAGGCTGGCTTTGAGGGTGTGCATCAACACCGCCGGGTCCCCGGCGGCCCGCGCGCGGTCGATGGCGTTGCTGCCGACCTCGCGCGCGCGCCCCGCCTCGCCGGCGAAGGCCAGCGCCCTCCCGAAGCTGCCGAGTGCCTGGATGTAGCGCAGGTCGTCGGTGGTCAACCCGCAGGACTCCAGCGCCGCCGCCAGCAGGTCGGCGGCCGTCGAATGGGATTGCCCGCGACGCCAATTCGCTTCCTCGTACCCGACCGCCGCCCCCAGACGGATCAGCGGGTCGTCCATCGCGCTGAGCCGTTCATAGATCGCCCGCGAGCGGGCGAAGTCACCGGCGCGCACGTGATTTGCGGCCGCATCCAGGTCCAGCCGCGCCCGATCCGCGCGGCTCAGCTCGGGCAGCGAAGCCGCCCGCTCGAACCACCTCGCCGCATCCTCATAGGCCAGGCTCTGTTCGGCCATCCGGGCCGCCTGGTGCGCGTACCGCAACGCCTGCTCGTGGTAGCCGAGCACGTGCGCCCGCAGGTAGTGGTTGGCCAGGCGGGGAACAACGGAGGGGTCGGCGCGGCCCTCGAGCGCCTCGGCGGCCCTCGCGTGCATGATCCGCAGCCGCGACGCCGCCATCCCGCCGGCTACGGCCTCGCGGGTGAGCGCGTGTACGAACGAGAATTCGCCGTCGGAGTCGCGAACCGGGCGGATCAAGCCGACGGCTTCGGCCGAATCGACCGCCGCCAGCGTCGCGGACAGATCGGTATCGCTGGCGGCGATCAGCGCGGGCAGGTCGAACGTTTCGCCCAGCACCGCCGCCTGTTCGATGACGCCGCGGACGCCGGCCCCCAGTCCGGTAAGGCGGCGGGCAATGGCGTCCCCGATCGACGCCGGCACGGTGTGCTGTGCGCCCAACGTGGCCAGCCCGCCGCGCACCTCCAAGTCGTTGACCAGTTCGGTCAGGAAAAACGGATTGCCGCCGGTCTTGTCGCGGAGCAAGGCGGCCGCCGTGCGCGCCGAGGCGGGGGTCAGGTGCTGGGTTCGGCTGACGAACTCGGCGATCGCCTCGGTGTCCAGCCCGGCCAGATCGAGGCGCCGGACGCCGTCGAACCGGTGCAGTTCGGCCAGCCGGGTGGTCAGTTCGTCGGAGCGGTCGGGCTCGGTGTTGCGAAACGTCGATACCACCAGCAAGCGGATATCGGCGCAGCCGATCAGGACGCGTTCGAGCATCGCCAAGGTGGGCAGCTGAGCCCAGTGCAGGTCGTCGAGGATCAGCGCGATCGGGCGGTCGACGGCCAGGCGGCGCAGGAAGAGGGTCATCGCGTCGAAGAGCGCCTGGCGGGGGGACCCGACCTCCATCGCCGGCTCGCCAGCGGGCAGGTGCCGGTCCACCTGCGTCGACATTCGCCGCAGCTGCGGTCCGGCGTCGGCGAGAAGGTCCGCCATCGAACCGGGTGGGACGGCCGACAGCAGCCGATCCAGCGCCTCGGCGAACGGCGCGTACGGGACGTCCTCGTCGGCGGTCGACCGACCGACCAACACCGCGACGTCGTGATCGGCCAGCGTTCCGGCCACCTCGGCGGCCAGGCGCGTCTTACCGGCCCCGGGTTCACCGCCGATGAACACCGCCTGGCGGTCGCCGCCCTCGACGCGCTCCCAGGCCCGTTCGAAGGCCGCCAGTTCCGCGTCGCGACCCACCAACGGGCCGCGACGGCGTGCCACCAGTTCTGCCGGAAGCGGTGGCGGCACCCACTGCGCCATGCAAACAACGTAACCGCGCCGATGTCGGTCGGTCGATAGTCAGATGTGACTATCGTGGAGTGCCTCGGAAATGCTCCGTTGTGGTCATGACGCGCGGCCCCCTCCCCTCGTAACGTCGCGGCATCACGACCTGCGAGCAAACAAGGAGATGCGGCCATGAGCCTGACCACCGCCACCGACGAACTACGCGGCCGATTCGGAGCAGAGGTCATCCTCCCCGACGATCCCGGCTACGACGCCGCCCGGGCGCTGCACAACGCCATGATCGACAAGCGGCCCGCGGTGATCGTGCGTTGCGCGTCCGCGGCCGACGTCGCGGGCGCCCTCGAGTTCGCCCGCACGTCGCGCCTGGCGGTCGCCGTCCGCGGCGGCGGCCACAACGGCCCCGGTTTCGGTTGCGTCGACGGCGGGCTGGTCATCGACCTCTCGCCGATGAAGCGCGTCGACGTGGACGCCGACCGGCGCGTCGTCCGCGTGCAGGGCGGGGCGACGTGGGCACACGTGGACGCCGCGACCCATGCGCACGGGCTGGCGACGCCGTCCGGCATCATCTCCAGCACCGGCGTGGGCGGACTGACCCTGGGCGGTGGCCACGGCTACCTGACCCGCAAGTACGGGCTGACCATCGACAACCTGCTGGAGGCCGAGGTCGTCCTTGCCGAGGGTCGCGTGGTGACCGCGTCCGAATCGGAGCACCCCGATCTGTTCTGGGCTCTGCGCGGCGGCGGTGGCAACTTCGGCGTCGTCACCTCGTTCACGTTCCGGCTGCATCCGGTGCACACCGTGATCTGCGGCCCGACGGCCTGGCCGTCATCGGCCACCGCCGACATCCTCAGGTGGTACCGCGACTTCCTGCCCGCGCAGGACGAAGATCTGTACGGTTTCTTCGCGAGCATGACCGTCCCACCGGTCCCGCCGTTCCCCGAGGCGTTCCACCGGCAGAAGGCATGCGCCGTGGTCTGGTGCTACAGCGGCGATCCCGCCCGTGCCGACGAGGCGTTCGCGCCCGTCCGGCAGATGCAGCCGGCCTTCGAGGGCCTCGCCGCGGCCCCCTATCCCGCGCTGCAGTCCACCTTTGATGCCCTGTATCCCAAAGGCCTGCAATGGTATTGGCGCGGCGACTTCATCCGGTCCGTGCCCGACGCCGCGGTGGAAGCCCATGCCCGGTTCACCGAAGAACTGCCCACGATGCACTCCACGATGCACCTTTACCCGATCGACGGCGCGGTCCATCGGGTCGGCCAGACCGACACCGCGTGGGCCTACCGGGACGTGAACTTCTCACAGGTCATTGCGGGGGTCGATCCGGAGCCGGCCAACGCGGCGGCGCTGAAGCGGTGGACGGCGGACTACTGGAACGCCATCCACCCGCATTCGGCCGGCGGTGCCTACGTCAACTTCATGATGGACGAAGGGCAAGATCGGGTCCGCGCGACCTACGGGCCGAATTACCAGCGGCTCAGCGAGATCAAGGCGCAATACGATCCGGGCAACGTGTTCCACATCAACCAGAACATCGTGCCGGCGGGATCTCCCGACGCCGCATAGGCGCTCCGGCGGCCCGCTTTCGCGCATAATCGATGCGTGATAGAAGATGCCCACCTTTACCGGCGGATCGCACTGCTCGAACATCAGGTGCGCCTGCTCTCCGACCGGCTGGGGGTCCCGTGCCCGACGTTCGGCAGCGACGTCGGCGCGACAGCGTCGGGCGTACTCGAGGGCGGTGTGCCCTCGGAAGTCGTCGCGCTGGCCCGCGCCGGGAACGCCATCGCCGCCATCAAGCTGTTTCGCGAGCTCACCGGTGCCGGGTTGCGGGAAGCCAAAGAGGTTGTCGATTCGCTGTGAAGCGATCGACGTCAACGCCGCCGGAAGGCGCTGCTCATCCGACGTTTGAAGGCCCGATCGAAACGGCGATAAGTGCCGCGCAGCCTCTGCGCCGGCCAACGCTCCCCGGTCAGCTCGGCCGGCAGGAGCGGGTCGAGCTGGAGATGCCGGACCACGGCGATCGAGAGCGCGAACTCGTAGGTGAAGCTTTCCGTCGAATCATCGCGCTCGCCCGTGTCGAGCGCGGCGTCCATGGCGTCGACGAGCAACTTGGCACTTTCCGCCCATTCGTCCAGGGAGAACAGCGTTCGCACTTTCTGGGCGCCGATGTCCGTGGCGGCGCCCAGAAAGTGCGTGCACTGCTGGTCAACCACCGCGCGAAGCGTCGGAAACCGTTGCGGGTCAAGGTTGTCGGGCCTAATCCACACACCTTCGCGAAGTTCGGCCAGGTGTAGCGCCGTAGCGGCCTTCCGCAATTCGAGGCGATCGGCGGCCGATCGGCGCTCCAGGGCGACGATCGCCAGTTCCCATGTTCCGTCCCATCGGTGCGCGGCTACGTCGTCGATCCGGGACGCCTCGTCGACGCGCTCTCGGCGTTCCGCCAATCGCCCAGCTAGCGCGTAACTGCCGCCGTCGGCGGCCAGTTCGCCGTTGGACACCATCCGCCACAGGCACGTGCGGGCCGCGCCAGCGCTGATGCCGAACAGCGAGGCCACCGCGACCAGTTCCCCCACCGTCAGGCGCCCCTCGTCGGATCCGAGCAAGGCCGACGCCAGCACCGAGCGCGCGCTGAGGGGCCGGGTGTCGATCAGGTCGCTCACACGCGACTGGCGCAGGGCGGGCACGGAACGCAACGATATCACTAAATCATTGACGCGTGACAACTACGGTGTGATACTGACCCGCATGAGCTTGCCGACGAAGTCGGTGCTCGCCGACGATGTGCAGATCGTCCGGCGCGTGCTCGCCCACATCGACGCCGGTACCACCGACGAGGGTGCGGGCTGGCGTGAGCCCGTCGAAAACTATTTGAGCGCAATCCGATTCGCCGACGAACTCCGGCTACTTCGGGCGATGCCGAGTGTCTTCGTCCCCTCGGCGGCGATCCCCGCACCGGGGGACCACGTCGGGCGGGTCGCCTTCGGCGTGCCCCTGTTCGCGGTGCGCGGACACGATCAACGGGCGCGGGTGTTCCGCAACGCCTGCCGTCATCGCGGTTTCGCCCTGGTCGAGAAGCCCGGCTGCTCGCACGCGTTGGTGTGCCGCTACCACGGCTGGACGTACCGACTGGACGGTTCGCTCGCGCACGTCCCGCACGCCGAGGCATTTCCCGGCCTGGACGCGGCGGCCCGGGGCCTGGTCGAGGTCCCCAGCCGCGAGGTGGACGGGTTGATCGTGATCGATCCGCTCGACCCGCCGGCCCTCGACGACGACGATTCGATGGCGGCGCTGACCGATGGGAGCCCGTGGCGCGACAAACTGCTGCCCGCGCAGCGGCTCGTGTATACGGATTCGACCGTGCGGGCGATGAACTGGAAGGTGCTCGTCGAACAGTTCCTGGAGGGCTATCACCTCCGCTCAACGCATCGAGACACCTTCTTCCCGGTGCAATACGACGACCTCAACGTCGTCGAAATGTTCGGGCCGAACAGCCGGCTCACGTTCCCGTACCGCAATATCGAACGGCTCCGCGACCGTCCAGAATCGAGCTGGAACGTCGACGCACGGGTCACCTACGTCTACCAGTTGTTCCCCAACGTCATGGTGGCGACCTTCCCCGACGTGGTCTCCGTGGTGGCGATCGACCCGGTGGACGTGTGCCACACCACGGTGAGCACCTACTCGATGGTGAAACCCGAAGTCGCCGGACGAGCTTCTTCCGACCCCTCCGCGAAACTGGTGGGCACAGGCAGCTTTATCGAGCGGGGCCTCGTGGAGGACAACGAGATGTCGGCGGGCGTGCAACGCGGATTGCATTCGGGTGCCAACGAATTCGTGGAGTTCGGCCGGCACGAGAGCGCGATCGGGCATTTCCACGCCACCCTCGACGAGCGCCTGGCTCGTTTGGCCACCGCCTGATTTCACGAGTCGAACGGCGCCATCCGCACGGCCAACGGCAATCCACACCGAACGAGGAGCCCGAAGCGTCCCTTCGGGACCGCCCTGGCCTCGGCCCGCATCATGTGAGCGAGCTCCCTTTTGAAATCGCCTCGTGGGTACCGGCGCAACACCTCTTCGGCGTTACGGGGAGCGATGTCCCACATGCGCAGACCGGCGCCGTCGACCATCGCCCCCCACTGCAGGTAGCAGCCGATGACGCCGTCGGTGTCGACCGCGACCCCCGGCGTCGTATGAACGCAGATGCCGTCCGCGAGCACATTCGCACGTTCGTCGTCGAGTCCGGCGGCGCCGGCGCACGAAAGCATGCGTTCGACGCTGCCGAGCGTGAAATCACGGTGCGCCGTGGGGCTGACGATGCCATAGTCGTGCAGGAGCGATCCGCAGTAGAAGAGCTCGTCGTCCATCGTCTGCCCATCGACGGTCGCAAGCGCACGGCCGAATAACCACGTGCGGTAGGAGTGGCCCTCGAGGGTTGGCGGCAACTCCGCGCACGCCGCTTCGGCCTCGCGAGCGAACCTCGAATCGGGCACCCGGAACGCGTCCAGATCAACCTGCTCGGCCGCGGCCGGGAGTCGGCCCAGTGCGAGCTTGGCCCTGCCCACCGCGTTTTCCCACTGGCCCACCGCAATTGCGATGAAGAGCCGGCGGCGCTCGGCGCGCGACAGCCGACCGCCGGTTCGACGGACCCAGGCTAGACCGCCGAGCCGCTGCGGATCGGGTGCGTCCATGGGACTCCCTGTCGAGCGAGCGCTGCGCCGCTACGGCGTTTTGAGGAAGATGTCGTTGAGGGTGACCGTCCGCAGGTTTCGGTCGCGGATGATCTCGACGAGTTCCGGGTAGACGTGGGTGACCGGTAGGTGATTGAGGTGGCCGATGACGATGGACTGCGGCGTGAAGTACTGATCGGCCATCTTCACGATGTAGTCCTCATGGATCAGGGTGGAATCCGACAGCGAGCCCGACCATAGGGTGGGGATGGTGTAGCCGAGGTCGGCGGCCACCGCGTCGACGGCGGCGTTGCGTTTCGCGTACGGCGGTCGCCAGTAGGGTTTAGCGCCGATGCCGTAGGTCTTCTTCAGGAAATCGTCGTTGCGGGTGATCTGCTGGGCGATCTGGTCTTTGGGGAGAGTGGTCAGATCCGGGTGCGACCAGGTGTGGTTGCCCAGCTGGATCTGCCCGGAGTCGACCAGCGGCCGCAGCATCTGCTGGTTTTCGGTCCAGGACTCGTAGACCCCGTTGACGAAGAACGTCAGGCGCACACCGGTGTCTTTGGCGAACTGCGTGTAGGCGCGCACCACCTCGCTGTTGACGCCGTCGTCCACGGTCAGCGCCAGCAAGTCGCCCTCGCCGGGAATCTTGGTCAGCGCGCCGCCACCGGGCAGCGGGATGCGCGCGCTGAGCGGAGGGGGCGGTAGCAGCGCCGCCGGCGCGGTCGGACCCGAGGTTGCTGCCATGTTCGCCGGGGGCGCCTGGGCGAAGGTTCGGGGTTGCGGGTCGACCACCAAACGGGCCGCCCCCACACCGGCGACGGTGGCCGCGGCCAGCGCCCCGAGGAAACGGCGCCGGTTCAGCTCCGGCGCGCCGAGGTCCCGATCCGAGGCCCCGCGGAAGGCGGTGATGGCGAAGGCGCGGTTCCTTGCAGGTCTTTTGCGGTGCGATGTCGGCACGCGCGATCCGGTACCCCGGATGCCTTCGCTGCCCAACTCCGCCGCCACAGCAGCGAACGGTACCAGTGCCCGTTCGAACATGTCGGGTTCGTTACAGGAGGGTCAGCTGTGAATTCAGCCTCGAAAAGGTAACGATCTTGCGTAGCTGTGATCAATGGGGAGCGCCGCCGCCGCGCTGCGGCAACGGGACGGGCTCGACGCCCGGGGTGCCCAGCGTCCCCGCGAGCCACGGCAGCGACGCGGCGAACGCCTGGGCGGCGAAGGGCCAGTCGTGCCTGCCGGGTTGGGTAACCACCGCGCAGCTGATCCCGTTGGCCGTCGCGACGGCGCACAGCGAATTGGCCGCGGCATCCTGGCCCTCCGGGTTGGCGACCGGGTCGGCGCTGGGAACGGCGAGGTCGGGATTGGCTTCCTGGGCGACGGTGCGCGGGCCCGACGCCGCGGGCACGTCGAACCATCCCGACAGCCCGTTGTAGCGACCGTGGCGGGCGATGACGGTGGCCGGGTCGAACGCCGCCCAGGCGTCGACGTTGCCGCCGAACAACCGGGCAACGGTTTGGTCCTTCGTGCCGATGCTGGGGCTGCGGTCGCCGGCGATGTCGACGAAGGCGCTGAACAACTCCGGATGCATGACGGCCAGGTCGACGGCGCAGGTGCCGCCCATCGACCAACCGGCGACGCCCCAATTGGCCCGGTCGGCGCTCACGCCGAAGTTCGACACCACGAATGGCACGACATCCCTCGTCAGGTGGTCGGCGGCGTTACCGCGGCTGCCGTTGACGCACTCGGTGTCGTTGTCGAACGAACCGGTGGGATCGACGAACACCAGCACCGGGGCGAACCCGTGATGGCCGGCCGCGAACTCGTCGATTGCAGTGAACGCGCCCCCGGGGCGCAGCCAGTCGGCGGGGGTGTTGAATGCGGAGCTGATCATCATGACCGTCGGGAGCCGAGGCGGCGGGTTGCTGTTGAACCACGCGGGGGGCAGATACACCAGCTCCTGTCGGTGGGGGAAGTGCGACGCGTCGGCGCTGATGGTCACGGGCACCACGACGCCCTTGGCCGGCTTGGTGCCCTCGAGCTGCATCGCGGTGACCCGCAGCCGATCGATCTGATCGGGCAGGGGCCGCGACGTCAGCTGATCCCATGCGGCCGCCACGGTCGGGAAATAGCCGACCCAGCCGTTGAGGGCCAGGGCCGCGCACACCGCGCACAGCGGAACCGAAATCACCGCCAGGCCCCGTCGCCACCAGCGGGCACCCGGCCATCCCAGCAGCAGCACCGCGGCCGCGAGCCCGCTCAGCGCTATCCACAGCCACAGCGACACCGGGGCCGGGTCCCCGGCCACTCCGATCGACGTGATGTACCAATACGACAGCGCCGTGACCGCCGCGGCCGTCCCCAGCGCCGCCAGGAGCGGCCAGCCGCGCCACCGCCGCCTGCGCCACCCGACCGCGCCGAGGATCGCAAGCAGCGCCAGGCCTTGCACCGCCACCGGCAGCCAGCCGTGCAGCAAGGACCACTGTTCGACGAAATGGGGCAACGGTCGTGACCTTCGCTCAATCCGATCGTTCTGCGAATGACCCGCCGGCCGTCGCTTGGGGAACGCGGCGGGCCCGATCAACTATCCCACAGGTTCGTCACGCATCGAGCTTGCAAAGGAGCGCAGCCGCAGGCTGTTGCCGACGACGAACACGCTGGAAAGCGCCATCGCGGCGCCCGCCAGCATCGGGTTGAGCAGGCCGAGGGCGGCCAACGGGATGGCCGCGACGTTGTAGCCGAAGGCCCAGAACAGGTTCGTCTTGATCGTGCGCAACGTCCGCCTGGAGAGCCGGATCGCGTCCGCCGCGGCGCGCAGGTCGCCGCGCATCAAGGTCAGGTCGGCGGCGTTGATCGCCACGTCGGTGCCCGTCCCCATCGCGAGCCCCAGATCGGCCGACACCAGGGCCGCGGCGTCGTTGACCCCGTCGCCGACCATGGCGACGACCCTGCCCGCGGCTTGCAGACGCTTGACGGCGGCGACTTTGTCGGCCGGCAGGACATCGGCGATGACCTGCGCGATGCCGACCTCGTCGGCGATGTGCCGGGCGACGGCCTTGTTGTCGCCGGTCAGCAGCACCGGGGTCAATCCCAGGCTTTCCAGCTGCCGGATTGCCTCGGCGCTGGTGGGTCTGACGGTGTCGGCCACCACCAGAATCCCGCGCGCGCGGCCGTCCCACCCGACGGCCACGGCGGTCTTGCCGTCGCCCTCGGCGCGAGCCTTGGCGGCCGACAATTCGGCGTCGAGGTGCTGGCCCCGATCGGCCAACAGGCTCTCCCGCCCCACGGCGACGGCGCGCCCGTCGACCACCCCGTGCACGCCCTGGCCTTCGACGTTTGCGAACACCCGGGCCGTCGGCAGGCCGCCCAGTTCGGCGGCGGCGGCGTCGGCGATCGCCCGCGCGAGGGGATGCTCGGAGGCGTCTTCCACGGCTCCGGCATAGCGCAGCAGCGTTTCGCGGTCGGCGTGCGGGCCGGTGATCACGTCGACGAGCGTCATCTTGCCGGTGGTGACGGTGCCGGTCTTGTCGAGGACGATCGTGTCGACCTTGCGCGTCGACTCCAGGACCTCGGGCCCCTTGATGAGCGCGCCGAGTTGGGCCGCTCGCCCGCTGCCGACCAACAAAGCGGTCGGCGTGGCCAGCCCGAGCGCGCACGGGCACGCGATGATCAGCACCGCCACCGCGGCCGTCAGCGCCGCGGTGCCGGGGGCGCCGGCCGCCACCCATATCGCGAGGGTGGCCGCGGCGATCACGATGACGACCGGCACGAACACGGCGGCGATGCGGTCGGCGAGCCGCTGCACCTGGGCCCGGCCGGACTGCGCGGCCTCGACGAGCCTGGCCATTTGCGCCAGCTGGGTGTCTTCGCCGACGCGCGTGGCGCGCACGACCAGCCGGCCGCCCGCGTTCACGGTGGCGCCGATGACGGGATCGCCCTGACCCACCTCGACGGGCACGGACTCGCCGGTGAGCATCGAGGCGTCCACCGCCGAGGATCCCGAGACGACGGTCCCGTCCGTGGCGATCTTCTCCCCCGGGCGCACCACGAACTCGTCGCCGATCTGCAGCTGGTCGACGGGGACGCGCGTCTCGGTGCCACCCCGCAGCACCGCGACGTCCTTGGCGCCGAGCTGCAGCAGGGCGCGCAACGCGGCGCCCGCACGCCGCTTCGAGCGTTTCTCGAAGTAGCGGCCGGCCAGGACGAACAGGGTCACGCCCGCGGCCACCTCGAAGTAGATGTTGCCCGCGCCGTTGCCGCGCGCCGCGGTGAGTTCGAAGCCGTGGCGCATGCCCGCCCGGCCGGCCGTCCCGAAAATCAGGGCATACAGCGACCAGACGAACGCCGACAGCGTCCCCACCGAGACGAGCGTGTCCATGGTCGCGGCGCCGTGTTTGAGGTTCACCCATGCCGCGGCGTGGAACGGGCGGCCCGCCCACCCGACCACCGGCGTGGCCAGGGCCAGCGACACCCATTGCCAGTCGCGGAATTGCAGCGCCGGGATCATCGCCATCGCGATCACCGGGACGCCGAGCGCGATCGCAGCGATCAGCCGGGCGCGCAGGGCCGCGAGTTCGGTGGTCTCCGGCGTCTCGGGCGCGGGTTCCCGCCGCGGCAGTGCCGCGGCGTAGCCGGCCTTCTCGACTTCGGCGATCAGCGCTTGCGTGTCGTATCCGGCCGGGACCGTAACGGCGGCCGTCTCGGTCGCGTAGTTGACCTGCGCGTCGACCCCGTCGAGCTTGTTCAGCTTCTTCTCGATGCGCATCGCGCACGACGCGCAGCTCATCCCCGCGATTTCCAGCTCGACACTGGTCAGTGCGGTCGGCGGGCCGGGCTTCACGCGACCAGGACCGCCTCGTATCCGGCTTCGTCGACGGCGCCCAGCACGGCATTCGCGTCGATGGGCACGGAACTGACCACCACGAGCCGGCCGCTGCGGGCGTTGACGTCGATGCCGTCGACGCCCGGGATCTGGGCGACCTCGGCCCGGACGGCGGCCTCGCAGTGCCCGCAGGTCATCCCGGTCACCCGGAACTCGCTGGTCGCCATGCCGCTCCTTTCGGTGATACCCCCTAGGGGTACGTCTGTACCCAACGTTTCCGTCCCTTGGGTATTCCCGGATCGGCGGGTTGAACGCAGGCAGCACCATTCTGCCCGGGCGGTGAGCGAAGGCAGCTCCGGGCTGGCGATCAGACGTAGCCGACGCCGCTGTCGACCGAGACCTGGCTGGCGGTCACCAGCCTGGATTGGTCCGATGCCAGCCACGCGACCGCGTCGGAGATGTCTTCGGGCTGGGCGGTGCCATCGGGCAACAGCGGTTTGTGCAGGCCCCTGAGGTGGGGGTAGGAGTCGGCGGCCGATCGAAGGGCGTCGCGCATGCGACCGGTGCCCATCGGCGTCGAGACCGCTCCCGGGTTCAAACTGTTGACGCGGATGTTGTACCGGCCGAGCTCGGCGGCGAATGCGCGCGCCATCCCGACCACGGCATGTTTGCTGGCCGTGTAGTGGATCATGAACGACTGCATGTTGATGCCGGCGGCGGACCCGATGAGGATGATGGAACCGCCCCGGCCACCGTTGATGATGTGCTGAGCGCCGGCCATCACCGTGTTCCAGGTGCCGATCACGTTCGTGTCGATGGTGTCGCGAAACGCTTGCGCGGTGATTTGGTCCCAGGGCGCGGGACTGCAGATGCCGGCATTGGCGACGATGATGTCCAGGCGACCGAGGTCGCCGACGCCCGCGTCGACGGCGGCCGTCAGCGCGTCGAGGTCGCGGACGTCGACCGCCGACGCGATGACCTTCCTGCCGTTGGCTCTGACCAGTCGCGCGGTCTCGGCGAGGTCGTCGGCGGTCGGTGAATCGTAGGGAACGCTGGGGGGCAGCGGTCCGGCGATGTCGACCGCGATGATGTCGGCGCCCTCGGCGCTGAGCCGCACCGCGTGCGACCGCCCCTGTCCCCGCGCGGCGCCGGTAATCAGCGCCACCCTTCCCGAAATCGACTGGCTCACCGAACCCCTCCATGCGCAACGTCGTTGTTCGAACAGTGTCGTAAAAGTTCAACTCGGCGAAGCGTAGCGTCGACCTCGCGCAACCGAACGCCCGGAAGGAGACCGTCATGACCGTCAACGTTGTCGATGCGGGGCCTCGGCAGGTAAGTCGGTCGGTTGACGTGGACGCGCCCGCCGCGGAGTTGTACGCGATGGCCGCCGATCCCCGGCGCCACCACGAATTGGACGGATCTGGCACCGTGGGCAACAACATCAGTGTTCCTTCGCAAATGGCTGTGGGCTCGAAGTTCTCGACGAAGATGAAGATGTATGGCGTGCCCTACCGCATCACCAGCAGGGTGACGGCCCTCAAGCCGAACGAGCTGATCGAATGGCGCCATCCGGTGGGGCACCGATGGCGGTGGCAGTTCGAGTCGCTCTCACCGACCCGGACGCGGGTCACCGAGACTTTCGACTACAGCCAGGCCGGCGCGGTCAAGAACGGGCTGAAGTACTACGAACGGATGGGTTTTCGCAAGGGCAATGCCGCCGGCATCGAGGCGACGCTGGCCAAGCTGCGCGACCGCTACGCGGCGCAGTAGTCACTCGGTCGGTCGCAGCACTCGATTGGGTGGTTGAACCCAATCGCGGTGCGGATCGTGGGTCCGTATGGGGCGACATCCCGTCGCCGCCCAACGGCAGGAAGGACCCACCGCCCATGATCGACCACGGCCTGGCCACCGCCACGACTCCACCTCGTCTCGCGCGGTCGCTGACCCGGTCGGGGCAACTGATCAGCCGTTACGGGCTGGTGGTCGTGCTCGCCTGGATCGGGTTCGGCAAATACGTGAAGATGGAGTCCCGGGTGCTCATCGAGCACAGCCCGCTGATGAGCTGGATCTACCGCGTGCTCATCGTCACCGAGGTGGCGCGCGCCCTGGGGACCATGGAAATCGTTGCGGCGCTTCTTATTGCGCTGCGCCCGGTATGGCCCCGCGCATCGGCGATCGGCAGCGCTCTGGCGGTGGTGCTCTTCATGGGAACGCTGAGCTTCCTGTTCACCACGCCCGGAGTGGTCGCCACCCACGCCGCCGGCCTTCCCGTGTTGTCGGGGATGCCGGGCCAATTCCTGCTCAAGGATCTCGTCTTGATCGGCGTTGCGCTGTGGACTCTCGGCGACTCGCTTGCGGCGCGAAAAGCGTTCCCCTGATCAGTTCCTTGGCGGAATCCAGCGTGGCCGCGTAAGCATCCGGTGTCAGGTGGGTCGCGCGCTCCATCAGACCGCGTGCCAGCGCATAGATGGCGTCGACCGCGGCGGCGGGTTCGGTGCCCGGTGGCAGCGCTTTCCGCGCCCGGGCCTCGTCGAGGATTTCATCGATGATGTCGCGCAACGCTTTTAACCCGGGGTGGCGTACTCGGCCGCGGCGGGGGTGGGCGGCACCTTCGGCCCGCATCGCCCGATCGAACGCGGCCAGGTGTGGGTACTCGCGCAGCAGCCGGTGCATCTCGTCCAGCACCGCCTCGAGGCGCTCGACGGTGTCCCCGGGGAGGGCGGCGGCGGCCCGCAACCGGGCGGATGCGATCTCGTCGATGTCCTGAGCGGTCGCCGCGAGCAACGCGGACTTGTTCGGGAAATAGTGATACAGGCTGCCGCTGGTCATCTCGGCGGCCTTGGCGATCTCGCGAATGGTCGCCTTGGAATAGCCCACCGTCGCGACGCAGCGCATGGCCGCGACGATGATTCGGGCCCGGGTCTGTTCGCCGCTGGCGCCCACCGGCCGGCCGAGCGGCGGCGACGTGACGGTCTTGCGGTCAGTCACCGCGCACCTCCGCGCCGCAGCCGGGCCATAATTGATCGCACGATTATATTCGACGGTGTCGGCCGACGGGACGCAGGACTGAGGACATGATGACGCGGGCGCAGCTGGGCCGCCCGGTCGGTGCCAGCGGGGAAAAGACCCGCCGGCGGATCATCGTCGCCACCATGCGCTGCGTGGCGACGGTGGGCTATTCCAAGGCGACCATCCGCGAGATCGCCCGCACCGCGGAGGTGACCAGCGCCAGCCTGTACAACTACTTTCCCAACAAGTCCGAGTTGATCAACGCGGCCATCGCGGCCAGAACCGATGTCGCGCTGCCACGGCTGCGCCGGGCCGCGGCCCGTCCCGGGGGCGCCATCGACCGGATCGAGGCGGTGCTCGACGAATCGGGCCGGTTGATGCGGGAGTTCCCGGACCTCGCGGCTTTCGAGTGGGCGATCCGGGCCGAGGGCGCCGTTGCGCTCGACGCCGAACAGGCCGGCAACGGCGGGTTTACGGCGTTTCGCGACATCATCGAAGGCATCCTGGAGGACGCCCCGGAGGGCGCCTCCGAGGTGGTCTATTCACTGGTCTACGGCCTCACCGAACTGGGGGCCTCGCTTCCTTCCGAGGAGTACCAGGCGGCGCTGCGCTCGGCGAAGAAGCTGATCAGGGGGACGCTGTTAGGTCCGAGCGGCCGAAGTTCAGAGGAGCCGGACCGCTCGGCATCGCGGGCGCGGCGCGCCGGCCATTGATATGATCAATTGATTGATTATATAGTCGGGGTCACGATGAGGAAGTCGATGCCTTGACCGATACCGTGGGCGTGACGTTCGACGTCGAAGCGCTGCGGCGGCGCTACGCCGAGGAGCGGGCGCGCCGCCTGCGCCCCGACGGGATCGCGCAGTACGTCGAGACGGCGGGCGCCTTCGCCCGATTCGCCGAGGACCCGTGGGTGGATGGAACGTTCACCCGTGAGCCGCTCACCGATGAGGTGGACGTCGCGGTCATCGGCGCCGGCTTCGGCGGGCTCCTGACGGGCGCGCGGTTGCGGGAGCACGGCGTCGGGAGCGTGCGGTTGATCGACCGAGCGGCGGACGTGGGCGGCACCTGGTACTGGAACCGGTATCCGGGGATCGCCTGCGATGTCGAGTCCTACGTGTACATGCCGCTGTTGGAGGAGCTCGGCTATCTTCCCTCGGACAAGTACGCCAGGGGCTCGGAGATCTTTGCGCACTGCCAGCGCATCGCCGAGCGCTACGACCTCTACCGCGACGCCTGCCTGCGCACCGAGGTACACGAGATACGTTGGAATGCGGAGACTTCGCGCTGGATCATCCGGACCAATCACGGTGACGAGATGCGCGCCAAGTTCGTCTCCATGGCCAACGGCTATCAGGCCAAGCCCAAGCTGCCGGGGATCGAGGGTCTGGGCCGTTTCCGCGGCAAGGCCTTCCACACCAGCCGGTGGGATTACGGCTACACGGGCGAAAGACTGGAGAACCTCGCCGGCAAGCGCGTCGGCATCATCGGCACGGGCGCGACGGCCGTCCAGTGCGTCCCGCACCTCGCCGCGGCGGCGCAGCGGCTGTTCGTCTTCCAGCGCACGCCGTCCTCGGTCGACGTGCGCGCCAATCGACCGACGGATGCCAACTGGGCCAACACATTACGGCCCGGCTGGCAGCGTGAACGCATCCGGAACTTCCAGGTCCTGACGGCCGGCGGGCGGGCCGAGGAAGACCTGGTGGCCGACGCGTGGACAAGCATCACCCGGAAACTTCCGGTCATGCGCCAGGACGGCGACGGCGCGCCGGCGCTCAACATCGAACTGGCCGACTTCGCGAAGATGGAGGAGATCCGGAGGCGAGTCGACGAGGTCGTGGCCGATCCCGACACCGCCGAGGCGCTCAAACCCTGGTACGGATACTTCTGCAAGCGGCCCTGCTTTCACGACGACTACCTGCAGACCTTCAACCGCGACAATGTCATCTTGGTCGACACCCGGGGCCGCGGGGTGGAGCGCATCACCGAGGACGGTGTCGTGGTCGACGGGGTGACCTACGAACTCGATTGCCTGATTTTCGCAACGGGTTTCGAGGTGGGCACCGACTATTGCCGGCGCACGGGGTTCGAGCTGATCGGCCGCGACGGCGTGACGCTGACGGACCGGTGGCGCGACGGCGTGCGAACATTTCAGGGGCTGTGCGCCAACGGCTTTCCGAATTGCTTCATCGAGAGCATCGCCCAGGCGGGGCTCACGGTGAACTTCCCTTACCTGCTGGACGTACAGGCCAGCCACGCCGCGTGGATCATCGCCTGGGCGCTGGCTCGCGGGGTCAGCGAGATCGAGGCGTCACCCGCCGCCGAAGCCGCCTGGGTCGACATGGTGGTGGCCCGCTCGTCCGCGACCGCCGAGCGGGCGAAGACCTGCACCCCGGGCTACTACAACCGGGAAGGTAAGGCGGACGCCAAGACTCGGCAGGGCAGCTTCTTCATCGGTGCGCCGACCGAATACGACGACATCTTGACGGCATGGCGGGCTGCCGGGGAAATGGAGGGGCTCGAGATTCGCGGGGCCGGTCCGTGAAGTACGTCCTCGGGCGAGCCCGGGCCGCGACCCGGCGTCGACCTGCACCGACGGTGGTGATCATCGGAGCCGGGTTCGGCGGCCTGGGAACTGCCGTGGCGCTGCGCCGCGCAGGCATCGACGACCTGACGATCATCGAGGCCGACGGCGGGGTCGGGGGCACCTGGCGGCGCAACACCTATCCCGGCGCCGCCTGTGACATCCAGAGCCACCTGTATTCGTTTTCGTTCGCGCCCAACAAGTCCTGGACGCGCACCTACGCGCGGCAGCCCGAGATCCTGGCCTACCTGGAGTCGGTGGCCGACGACTTCGACCTGCGTCGCCACCTCATGCTCGACACCCGGGTCAACACGATCCGCTGGAACGCCGATACGTGGCAGTGGGACTGTGCGCTGGACCGCTCCGGGCACACCGTCAACCTGTCCGCCGACGTCGTCGTGTGCGCCGTGGGTCTGTTCGGGTCGCTCAGGCTGCCCGATATCACCGGCCTCAACGCCTTCGGCGGCGCGCTCATGCACACGGCGCAGTGGGATCACACCATCGACCTGGCCGGCAAGAAAGTGGCGGTGATCGGCACGGGGGCCAGCGGCGTGCAAGCCGTGCCCGAGCTGGCCAGAATCGCCGACCGCGTGACGGTGTTCCAGCGCACCCCGCCGTGGATGGTCCCGAAAGACGACCGTCCCTACACCCCAACCGAATTGGCGCAATTCCGGCGCAACCCGCTGGCTAGCCGCCGCACGCGCTGGCAGATCTGGAAATTCCAGCACGACAATACCGCGACCTTCGCCGACGACCCCGTCGTCACCGCGCGCACCCAGATCGCAACGTCGTTCCTGGAGCGCACAGTGGCCGACGAGCGGCTCCGGCGGGCACTGACACCGGACTATCCGTTCCGCTGTAAGCGGGTGCTGCTCGGTGACGACTACTACCGGGCCCTGCAGCAAGACCATGTCGACCTTGTCACCGCGCCCATCGATCACGTCACCGAGACGTCGGTTGTCACCAAGGCCGGCCAGCGCGTCGACGTCGATGCGATCGTGCTGGCCACCGGATTTGAGACGTCACGCTACCTGTCGGGCATTGACGTCATCGGGACCGGGGGACAGCGCCTGCACGAGCGCTGGGGACCCGATCCCAGCGCCTACCTGGGCGTCGCGGTGAGTGGATTCCCCAACTTCTTCATGCTTTACGGCCCCAACACCAACCAAGGCGGCAACTCGATCGTCTACATCCTCGAGGCCGGCGCGCGCCTGGTGGCCAGCGCGGTGAGTCGGGTGGCACGCCGAGGTGGATACGTCGACGTGCGCCCGGAAGCCGAAAAGCGCTACAACGAACAGCTTTCCGCCGACCTCGAGCGCACCATCTGGACCCAGTGCGACAGCTACTTCCGCTCGCCCACCGGCCGGATCGTTACCCAGTGGCCCTACACCGAACTGGAATACGCCCGCCGCACCTGGCGCCTGCGGCCACGAGATTGGTTGCACCACTCAAGGGGCGCTGCGCCGCTTTCGGGCGGACCTCGGGACGTCCATCTTCGTGGCTTCCTCGGTAGCGATCCTGCCCGCCACGTTGTCGATCGCCCTGCGGAACGCCTGCATGCCGAGACCGATCCCCAGGGAACGTAACTGAATGGTCTTGTCGGCGATCGCGGGCCAGTCGTCGATGGGTAGCCCGGCGTGCAGGAAGGGCTCCCAGATTTCGTCGCGATAGAGGTCGACGAGCGCCTGCATGCTCGCGATCTGGTGATCGGCCATATGGGTGAGGGCCCGAGCGATCTTGTCCAAGGGCAGGCCGATCGCGGCCAGCTTCTCGACGTAGTCGAACGTTCTGGTGTCGGTGATGATCAGCAGTTCGTCGTCGACGAGGTCGATCAGCCCGCAGTCCGCCAAGTTTCGTTCCGCGTCGGCGCCGAACTGTTCGGCCAGGTCGGCCCGTTTCATCTCCATCGATCCGGTGAGGTTGGCGGGGCTGAGCACTTCCGAGGCGAGCCGGCGTACCTCCGGCGCCGAGTCGCCCGACTGCTCCAGGATCCGCCGGATGACGTCGAGCGGAAAACCCTGCGAGCGAAGCGATTTGATGCGTTCAATGTGTGAGATGTGGGCGTCGTTGTAAATCCCGATCCGACCGCGGCGCTGCGGCGGTGGTATCAGGCCGTTGGTTTGCCACTCGCGAATGTTTCGCGCCGTCATCTCGACGCGGCGCGCGAGCTCGTCGATTGTCATGTCCATCGCGATCACCATTGTCGATTACGGAGATTTACGTTACGGTCCCGTACGTAACAGTATATAGGACGGGTGACCGATGACGCTCACTGACGGGGTTCGCTTCACCGGTTCGGCGGCGCGCACGCTGGCCGGCGCCGTATTGGCCAATGCCGCGGGTGCCCGCCGGCGCTCGCCGATCGACGCGGCCGTCACGGCATACGACCCGCTGGACGCGGCGACCGCGGCCCAACCCCACGCGGCCTACCGACGATTGCACGGCGGCCCTCGGGTGCAGTACAACCCGAAGCGCAGAGTGTTCGTCCTGAGCCGGTTGGACGACGTCCGCGCCGCCGCTCGCGACGATGCCAACCTGTCCAGTGCTGAAGGGCCGATGCTGACCCGCATACGCACGCCCATCCTGGTCTCGCTCGACGGCGAACAACACGCCCGGCAGCGGCGTCAGGTGCTGCCGGCTTTCACCAAGGCCGCGCTTGACAGCTGGCGTCCGATCATCGACCGGTTGGCCGCGGAGACGGTCAACGAAGTCTTGGCCAACCCGGGTTGCGATGTGGTGCAGCGGCTGGCGATACCGATGCCGGTGCGGCTGATTGCTCAGTTGCTGGGTGTTCCCGGCACCGACGTCGAGGATTTCCGGCGATGGTCGGAAGCGGCGGTACAGATCACCGATCTCGACCTCACGGCGCGCGGTGCCCGCAAACTCGCCGGCTCGTTGCGCGGTTCCTGGGCGATGCACCGCTATTTCACGAGGCAGTTCGCCGTCGGCGGATTGAAGGGCTCCGACACGATCCTGGGCAGGCTGTTGGCCGAGAACGCGGCCGGCTCCCTGCCCGACCGCGAGCTGTTCTATTTCGCGATGCTGCTGCTGCTGGCCGGCAATGAGACCACCACCAATCTCCTTGGCGGCATGTTCGACACACTGGCCACCCACCCGGAGCAGTATGATCTCCTACGCGCCAATCCTGACCTGGTACCCATGGCGGTCGAGGAATTGCTGCGTTATCTCTCACCCGCGCAGAACGTGTATCGCACCGCACTGAGCGACTACCGGGTCGGTGACACCACCATTCCAGCGCGTGCACGGATCATGCTGTCGATTGGCGCCGCCAATCGTGATCCGCTGGCGTTCGACGAACCCGACGCGTTCCGGGCCGATCGAAATCCTAGCCAGCACATGACTTTCGGATTCGGCGCGCACTTGTGCATCGGAGCGCAACTGACCCGCATGGAGGCCCAGGCGGTGCTGCGTGAGCTCGTTGCGCGAGTCCTGCGGATATCCGTAGTGGGTGCGCCTCGGTGGTCCACCAACAGCTTGCTGCGGGGACCGACGCGCCTCGCGGTCAGACTGACTCCGGCGTGAGATTTCGCAGGCGCTGACGACGGAATCGGCCAGGGCCGCACGGCTTCTCACCGGGCTGGGTTTTCGGCAACCTCGATATCGCCGGCCGCGGCCGCCGCGCGCAGGCGATGAAAGTCTTCCAGCGACTTGTCGGCATACGCGTATGACCATTCCGCGACCGCCTGGTGCACCGTGGCGTTGGTGCCCACGTACCCACGCAGGATTGACGCATTAGCGCTCTGCGAGTGTGCCCGCGCCAGCAGCACCGCACAGGCAACGACGTATTCGCCGAACGTGGCGGCCGACATTGCGCCGATGTCGACGCTGCCCTTCATGTCGTGGAACTGGCGGACGTAGTAGTCGCGGCCGTCCTTGCGCGTCGTCCCGAGGAACACGTCCGACATCGCCTGCAGGATCTGCTGGCCATCGATGACGCGCACGCCCTGTCCCTTGGCCGCGACGGCGGCGTTGAGGCTTTCCGGCTGAGCCCATCCGCCGTATTCGTCGAGCACGGATCGGGTGGCCTCTTTGATCTGCAGGATGAGCGGCGTGCCGTTGGGACCCACCAGGATGATCAGGTAACACCGGGTGCCGACGCTGCCGACGCCGACCACCCGCAGCGCGACATCCGTGATGCGAAAGTGTGACAGCAGCAGCGCCACGTCGGCCGGGACGGCGGCCAGATACTCCTGAACCGCCTCCACCAACGGCGCCTCGGTCTCCTCGTCGACGTGCGCAAGCAGCGGGGGTGCCTCCCTCAACCGTGGTGTTCCGTCCGGGCCAATCTCGGTGATTTGCTTGAAGACTCGTGCCGACGTCCGGGTCCGCGCCCGGGATGTCGCTTTCCGAATGACGCCCTGCAGGCTCTTGGATACCTTCCCGGTGTAGTGCTCGGGCTCCACCCGCAGGTAATAGCGATCCAGAACGTTCATCTCCTCGAGCATCGCCTCCAGGCTGGTCTGGTAGCCCGCCAAAGCCTGTTCGACACACCGGCGGATCGCCTTGGCGGGGTATCCGGCATGGCGGCCCCCGATGATCGCGCTGGTAACCAGACGCTTGACGTCCCACTCCGCGGGTGCCACGGCGGCTTCGTCGAAGTCGTTCAGGTCGAAGACGATTGATCGGTGCGGTGCGGCGTACAGGCCGAAGTTTGACACGTGAGCGTCACCGCAGCACATGATCTCGATGCCGCTCGAGGGGCTGGCGGCAAGGTCGGCGGCCATGACCGCCGCCGAGCCCCGGTAGAACGAGAATGGGTCGGCGAGCATCCGGGCGAACCGCAGCGGAACGAGTTCGCTTAGCCGGCCCGCGTTTTGGGCAACGAGAATCTCGACAGCGGATCGGTTGGCGGGGACAAGCTGTGCGAGCGCGCGCCGTGGAACGGTCTTTCGCAGCGCTCGACCGCGCGCCACATCCTCGCCGGGGACCTCGAGTTCGATGAGGCGGTCACGCAACACCCGTTGCGGCATTCGATCAGCATATTCCCGGCGAGAGAATCCGCGAGGCCTGTTTTCAGCTTGCCGGGCTTCCGGCCTTGATGGCCGCGATGACGCCGCCGTCGACGAGCAGGTCGGTACCGGTGATGAACGACGCGTCGGGGCCGAGCAGGAACGCGGTGGCCGCGGCGATGTCGTCCGGGGTTCCCAGGCGCCCCGTCGCGGACATGGCGACCATCGCGCGCATGCCCTCGCCGACGGGGGAGGCGAGTTCCTGTTGGCCCATCGGCGTGGAGATCACGCCCGGGCTGATGGAGTTGATGCGCGCCCCCCGCCGGCCCCAATGCGCGCTGGCGGCACGCACACGGATGTGGTTGGCCTGCTTGGCGATTGGATAGGCAAAGTTCGGGTCGGTGACGCTGCTGATGAAATCCAGCTGCAGCAGTTCGCCGGGCGGGTTGTGCGCCAGCGCCCGCTCCTGGTCGGCGGGAAGCGGCGGAAACATGTGGCCCGCCATGCTGGCGATGACGACACCCGCTCCGCCCGGCGCGACGACGTCGCCGAATTCCTGCAGCACCAGCGCGGTGCCCAGCAGGTCCACGGCCAGGATCGCTTCAGCCGGTGCCTGCGACGGGGACAGCCCCGCGGTGTGTGCCACCTGCGTGACCGCACCCAGGGAAGCGGCGTGCTCGGCGAGCGTGCGCACCGATTCGGGCGACGCGACGTCGACGCGACGGCTTTCGACGTGATGGCCGTCCGCGGACAACGATTCGCTGACCGATGCCAGAGTCTGTTCGTTGTAGTCGGCCAGCAGGACCGTCTTGCCGGCGCCGAGCCGCCGGGCGATCGCCTGACCCATGCCGCCCACACCGATGACGGTCAACACTTCGCGAGCCACGCTGCTCCAAACGTAGTTTTGCCAATCCCGCGATGTTAGAGGCCGTGACCGTCCTCGGCGGGATGGGGGTGCCCGCTGTGGCGGATGGCCCTCCCGACGAACGGTGCCTGGACGGTGCTCACCAAGTGGCGGCGGTTGACGATCAACCCGACGATGGCCACCGCGGTGTAGACACCACAGAGCACCAGTCGCCCCGGCGTCGAAATGATCGGGAACTGGACGACGAACAACGCCAGTAGCGCGCAGGCCGACGCCCGGTGGAAACGCAGCCCCAGGATCAGGGCGACGCCCATCAGGGTCTGCGTGGCGGTCAGCAGCACCTCCTCGACCTGGCGCGAATCGAGGACGAGGGAGGGCCCGCCCCCGCCGAGGATGTGGGCGACGGGCAGCGACCCGATCAGCAGGGTCCACTGGTTGACCTTGGAGGAGATCAGGGTGGCGATCGCCGCCGTGCCTTTGCCGCGACTGGCGAAAATGACCGCAATGATGAACTCGGGGGCTTCGGAGGCCAGCGGGGCGAGCCACTGGACGAGCAGGAAGCGGTCGATGCCCAGCTCCGTACCGGCCGCGACGAGATTGTCCGCAAACGGCTTGGCGCAGAGCACGATCACCGCGCCCGACGCCAAGAACAGACCGACGACGGCGATGCGGCGCACGCGATCGGGCAGCTCCCCGAGCGCGGCTGCGGTGCCGATGAGCTCGGGCTCTTCCACGTCGCCGTGACCGATCTTGTAAAGGTAGAAGCCGAACCAGGCCAGCAGCACCAACCCGAGTGCCAGGTGGATCTGCCCGGTCGCCGGCATGACAAATGCGACCACGCCGGCAACGAGCAGAAACCCGAGTTCGACGCGATTGGCGGGCTCGAGCGCCACGGCAGCGGATTTCGGGGCGGAGCCCCGGGAGCCCGCCTTGCGGGCCACGATGATGCTGACCAGCACCACGACGGGCCAGCCGAGTCCCATCAGTAACCGGTTGGAACCGGTCATGTTGGCGGCGGCATACTGGGTGTAATCCGGGTTGTGCCCGGACACATAGGCGTAATAGAGGTCGACGGCATACTCGGGTAGCACCGCCACCAGGGCGAGAACCGCGATCGCCAGGCCGCCGGAGACGTCGATCTGCGCCGCTTCGGCGGCCCACGCCAGCAGGAAACTGGCCGCCACCACGGCCGCCCCATAGGTCAGCAGCGCGGCGACCGGGTCCAAGTGCAGGCCGGCGGACCTGACCACTACCGCCGGGGCGATGAACGCCGCCGTGATCAGGGCCGAGCGGACCAGGGTCAGCCGCGCGCGTGCCGGCCTCGAGACCGTGCCAGCGGGCCTGTCTGTGGCCAGCATCGTCATCCTTGAATTCGAGAGGGGTGCCGGTCGTGAAGGGCATGGAGTCGCGGCCGTGGTTTGACCCGCGCGCTCAAACCTACCCGCGCGACGGGAAGCCAGCAACGTGGCGCCTAGGCGAAGAGTGTGCACACCGATGCCCATCTTTGCTGGCTAGCGCGGCCAATTCGCAAAGTTAGGGTGGCCTGATCCAAAACTTTGGCAAACCTCGAGCGATCCTGCGCCAGAGCACCGTGGAACGTCAACACCAGTACGACGCATTGGTGGAGTCCAACGTTCCCACCGCCGCCCGCCTGAGCCGGCGGGCGGCGCAGGTCCGGTGGGTGCAGAGCCTCGGACGGTGAGCAGACGATCGCGAAAGTCGGTGACCGCTCAGCTGCGACGCTTATTTGTCACGGCCGCAAGCCCCATTGGGCCGGTCTGCTGTTCCACGACGGCACTGCCCCGGGGAAGGTGCGATTGCGGGCAGCAGGTCGCTCGGAGCGGCCCCGACCATCTCCCAGCACACCCGGTTCGCGTGCGACCCGTCGGCGAATCCGGCGAGGTGGGCGGCGTGGGTGACTGGCACGCCGTCGATGAGATAGCGCATCGCGGTCAACAGCCGCGCCCACCGCGTCGTGGCCGAGAAGGACGCCCCGGTATGCCGTTTGAAGAGTCGACCGAGGTAATCGGGCGAGATTGCCACGGCGCCGGCGATTGATGCAAGATCGATGGTGGCCGGTACGGTGCTGGAAATCAGGTCGATTGCCTGATGCACCTGCGGGTGTACGGAAGGTTCGCGTTCGTGGCGGGCGTCCGACAAGTTGCACAGTTCATTGACGAGGAGATCGGCCGCAACCCGCGGACCACTGGTCTTCATCGCTTCGGCCAGTGCGTCGGCCAGGCGTTCACCGGCTGCGACAGCCCAGATACCGCCGTCTCGGGTTGCATTGCGGGCCAACGCATTCAGGGCGATGCCGTCGCGCGTCGCGGATCCAAGGTAGATCGACAACGCCGCCGATCCCGCATCCGACCGCACCGAATGTCGCGTGCCACTTGCCACTACGACCAGGCGGCACTCGGCGCGGTCGCCGTCGGTGTCGACGACGGTCAACGGGCCTTTGGCGCCGACCGTAACCTGAACCGCTGGATGGTGGTGAACTGCGAGGCCGCTGAACGTGCCGGACACCATGAGTCGATCCCGCCCCAGGTTCCACACGTTCATACCGAAGGGTACCTCCGGCAGGAGAAGCATCGCAGTAGCTAAGACGACGGATCTGTCCAAGCGATCGCGCTTTGATCACTTCATACTCGCCCTCGTGGATCCGAATTTTCTGACCCCGCCATTCGACATCTTCTCCTGCTGGCTCGAGTTTCGTGAGGGCGGCGCCGCCCAAGGGCGGTCGCGGTGTGCGCGCGGTGCTTGGGGCCTCTGGACCATGGCCGCGTTCCACGTCACGGACAACGGCTCGGTACATTCCGACGTGTGGGAGAGGCATCCGGCCGGTGACGAGGTGCTGTGTCTGCTTTCCGGCGCGATCACGGTTCATCTGCGAGGTCAGGTCGCCGAAGAGGCAGTGACGGGGGCGTTACGTGCCGGAACGTGCTGGGTAGTGCCGGCCGGCCACTGGCATCGGCTTACCGTCGAAGAGCCAGGAGACCTTGTGGTGATCACCCCGCGTGCGAACACCACACACCAGACGGTGTCCTAATGATGATGAGCCGCTTGGCATTTCGCTTCAGCAGCCGACGACTCGCGGCAGCGGGCGGCGCTTTCGTTGGTTACACGGCGCTAATGCTGTTGCAGGAGCGACGTTTGCGCGCAACCGGGGGACCGGGGATCATTCCATTTGAGCTGGCGGGCAGCGGCCAAGCCGAGCGCATCATGACCCGCTGGGGCCCGGACGGTCAACGGGCCGCGCGCATGTCCCTGTGGCTGGACTTCGGATACATGGCGACCTACGGCACGTTCACCGCGCTGCTCGTCGACCATGCACGCCGACGTCGTGACCATCCCCCCGTCCTGCCCGCCGCGGTGATCGTGGCCGTTGCAGCCGATGCGGTCGAGGGAGTCTCGTTGCTTAAGGTGCTCAAGCGCGCAGACATCGCAGTCCACGCTCGGCGCGCGCGGGTTGCGGCTGTGGTCAAATTCGCAGTTCTCCTTCTCGCCCTCATGTACGTCGCAGCCGACCGTGCGATGAAGCCCTCACAACGCCGTCGCCATTAGCGCAGAACACGTCGACAAGCGCAGTTGCTAGTGCACGAGGTGCGGCGCGAGCTGATCGACCATTCCCGCGACGAGACGCGCGAGCGGACGGCCGACCGATACGATCGCCGGAAAGACGCCGCCGCGCCGCCGCGCGAGCCCATGACCGAAGGCGTCCGACAACCTGACCGCCACCGCAAATGGTCGCGCTTGCCACGCCAGGGAGCGGACCTTTCCGGTCTCGTCCAGCCGCAGCACCCAGGCCGCTTCGCCGCGTACACCTTGCACTGCGAATCCGCAGATCAGCACCGTGGTGCCGGAGTCACCGAATTGCTCGTAAACGGTGAGATCGTCGACGGCATCCAGCAAGATCGCCAGGATGTCTGCCACCACCGCTCCGCGTACCGGGTCGCGCATCACCGGAGAGTGGTACGTCACGTCCACCGACAGACAGGCAAGCAGGTTGTCGAGGTCCTGGCTCGCAAGTGCTTCAGCGAACGGATGCATGGTCTGTGGCTCGGTCGTCGATCGCGCTACGCGTGAGATCCTGTGCGACGGCTTGGGCGAGTGCCGCGTGCACCTGAGCGGCTGCGATCAGATTGCGCTGCTGGGTGCTCGATGCGGACGGGTCCAATTCGAGCGCGGTGGCCAGCAATCGCAACGCCTCGTCACGATGCTCCTCGACGCGGGTATCAGTGGCGGACACCGTGTGCCCCCGTGCAATGCTTCGCGACGAAGCCTGCCACCAAATCTGTGGTCACGCCGGGCTCTTCCAGCATCGGCGTGTGGCCGACACCGGGCAGCAACTCGACGGCCACATTCGGCACCGAGGCATATTCAGCGGTTGACGACGATCGCCATCGCCGGTCCTCGACCCCGAAAATCACCAACACCGGCAGCGCTAACCCACCTATCCGGTCCGGCAGACTGCGTTGGGCGAGGTATTTCATGGTCTCTTTCGGCGTCGCCGTGAACGCACGATGATTCATGCCCCGGACATCGGCGACGATCTGTGGTGCGATCTCGACCTCTCGGGTGAACGCCGAACCCAATCCCTTGCGGATCGTGGACTCGCTTCGCAAGGCCCATAGCATCCGCCCGATCACCGGAATCGATATCAGCCGACCAAGGCCGCCCGGCTGAAGATAAGCGTGGGCGCTCGGTCCACTATCGATGAGCGCAAGCGCTACGACTGCGCCGCGGGCATGCTCCGCGAGAGCCGTCGCGATCGCGCCGCCGGTGGAGTGACCGACGGCGATCACCGTGCGCACACCCAGCTCCGGTAGAACCGAGGCGATCATGTTCGCTTGTGCCGCAACGGTATAGCCGTCGGCCGGCTTGGCCGATCCCCCGTGCCCAAGGAGGTCGACGCGGATGACGCGCTGATTCTCCGCCAGCCGCGGGACCAGACGATCCCACCAGGCCGCCGATCCTGCGTAGCCATGGATCAGCAGCAGTGCCGGCTCGCTATGTGGTCCGTTCTCGACGACGTGGATATCGCTGCCGTCAACACTGACCACGCGATCATGCGCATAGCCGGCGAGTCGCTCGTGGGGTGCGTCGTCTGCCATTCGGCCTCCTCGGTCACGACGCGCTCTGCGTTCGACCCGTCGCCAACCACCAGCGTGCACCGAACCGGATCGTTCCGGCTTGTACAAATCCGTCGTGTATGGGCTGACCGACGCCCTTCCGGTGCGCGCGCCGGGTTAGCCCGCGGGACCCATGGCCGCGGCGCTGGCGTGCTTCATCAGTTCGACGATCTGGTTACGCGTCAGCGACCCCATCATCTGTACCGCGGCGCGCATGTCTTCGCCCACCATCCATGTCGGACCGTTGGCCAGGTTCTCGAATGCCTCGCCGATGACATCGTCCACGGCGGCCGTCCCGGGCGGCACGTCGTCGGGCGAGCTGATCTGCCCGCGACTGTATTCGAGTTGCCGCAGCGCCGGCGTATTGGTCTTGCCCAGGATCAGGCCCAGGACGTCGACGCCCTTGTCGTGCAGCTCGGCCCACAGCGCCTCGGCGAAGACCATGTCGAACGCTTTGGAGGCACCGTAGGCGACCATGTTGGGGCCGCCGGCCAATCCGGCGCCGGACCCGAAGATGACGATTCCGCCGCGGCCCCGCTCGACCATGGGGGCGGCGAAGTGGTGGCACAACTGCATCGGCACCATGCAGTTGCGTTGCACCATCGCTTCGGCCGCCTCGATCGGGTTGGCGAGGAAGGGCTTGAAGTTCGGGTCGGCACCGGCGCAATACACCAGGAACCCGATCTCGAGGTCGCCTGTCGCCATGGCGATCGCCGACGCCACGCCGGGCTCCGCGAGATCGATAGCCAGGGTGCGGGTTTCGACAGCGTGCTGCGACTTGATCTCCGCCGCAACGTGATCCAGGACGGACTGGCGCCGGCTCAACAGCACGACGTTGACGCCTCGCGCGGCGATTCCCGTGGCGAACGCCGCGCCCAGGCCGTCGGACGCGCCGGCGACGAGCGCCCACGGTCCGTATTTGGCTGCAAACGTCACCTAAGGGCTCCCAACGGTGGTCAGTCGAACCTGGGTGTACCGGCGGCGCGCAATGCGCCATCCGTCCTCGGTGCGCACGATCTCGTCGTCGTAGAAGCCGATCGCGTTGACGCCAGAGGTGTTGTCGGCCGCCATGATCAGGCCGTCGATGTAGGTGCGGGCGGCGGCCTTGTCGCCGTCGAGCGTGATGGCCAGGTTGCTCAGGCGGTGCATGGTGTGGCCCGCCAGCGCGTGCACCTGTTCCATGAAGTCGGTGACGGCGTCGACGCCCCGCCACGCGCCGATCACGCCGTAGTCCAACTCGCAGTCGTCGGTGAACACGGTCCGGAACAGCGCCCAATCGCGCCTGTCGATCCCGGTGGCGTAGCGCACCAGCAGGTCCGCGATGTCTTGACGGTCGTCTCGCTCGCTCATGCGACCTCGCCGTTCGGGTGCACCACGATGCGCGGCGGACCGTCGGATCTGCGGGCCAGCTCGAGCGCGTCGGGGACTTCGTCGAGGCCGATGACTCTGCCGACGCTCGGCAGCGGGTCCAGCCGCCCCGCCGCGATGGCGTCAAGGGTCCCATACCAGTCCTGCGGGTGTGGGCCGCCGCCGAATTGGATGGTGACGCCCTGGCGGGTCGCGGTGGTGACGTCCAGCGTGTCACCGGTGTACCAGCCGCCTGCGCAATAGATCCTGGTGGACATCTCGGCGGACTCGACGATGTTCTGGATGAGCCCGGCGGCGCCCACACACTCGAAAACCACCGCCGGCCCGGGCAATCCGCGTTCCGCTCGAACTTCCCGGAACGCGTCGAACACCGACTTCTCGGCGGCATCCACCGCGACGTGAGCGCCGAATTCCCGTGCCAGCGAGAGGCGGTCGATCTTGTAGTCGGCCACCACGATCGGTTCGGTGGAGCGGCCGGCCAGGGCGGCGACCGCGGAGAGACCAATCGCGCCCGCCCCGATGACTATCGGAATCTCGCCGGGTTGGACGCGCGCCGACCTCACATAGAACTCGCCGACCGCGAACGCATCGGTCAGCGCCACCGCGTCGCTGGCGACGTCGCCCGAGACCGGTTTGGTCGCCACCTCCGAAACCACCAGCAGCTCACCGAAGCTCCCCTGCGCCTCCGGGTGCTGCCCGATGATGCGCATGCCTCCGGCGCCGCCGTCGACGAGACGCACGGGCATGGCCGTGACCCGTGAGCCCAGCGCGAACTGATCGGTGCAGCCGGGGCCGTGCCCGACGACCTCGCCGACGAACTCGTGGCCGAGCACGATGTCGCGGTCCGGGTCGTACAGCGAACGGCCCGTCGGGTCGTCGACGGCCAGTTCGGGATGGTCCATGAAGTGCACATCGGACGCGCAGATCGCGGTGCTCAGCGTCCGCAGCAGCAATTCACCCGGCCCGGGCGTCGGGTCCGGCGTCTCGCGGACCTGTAACGTGCCGTCCCTCAACACCACCGCGCGCAAGGAATCCTCGTTTATTTCTCGAATAACCGATATATGATTTCGAATGTTCGCTGTAACTGTATGAATGTCGTCGCGAAGGAGTCAAGCCATCCGCGGATCGTCGTCGGCGCCGACCGCCCGCGTGCTCGACGTGGTCGAGCTGCTGGCGCGGTCCGCGCACGCCCGGCTGCGGTTTTCTGACATCGTGCGCGAGCTCGGCCTCACTCAGGCGACCGCACACGCGATCCTGAAGACGCTCTGCGATCGCGGGTGGGCCAGCCGCGATCCCGTCGCAAAAACGTTCACCCTGGGTCCGGCGCTCGCCGTGGTGGCCGCGCGGACGGACACCGCGCGCCCGCTCGCGCACGCCGCACGCTCGGCGGCGCTGCGACTCTCCCATGAGGTCGGTTACGCCGGCTCAGTGGTCGAGCGGTTCGGTGATTCGTTGGTGGTCACGGCCTTCGAGGGCGACCCCGCGACCCAGCCGGCGGGGATTCCGGGCGATCGGATCCCCTATGCCCCGCCGTTCGGCGTCGCGCTCGCCGCATGGGACACCGACGAGGAACAGCGGGCGTGGGTCCGCCGCGGCGCGGGCGACAACGGCGACCGGATCCGGCGTCTCGAACGCGTCTTGGAGCACACGCGGCAGCGTGGATACGACGTGGACTGGACGACGCCCGCGCTCGCGCAGGCCGTCCAAGTCGTCGGCACGCTGGATAGCCACGAGATGCCCACCCCGGTTCGGCACATCCTGGATCAACTACTCGTCGAGTTCAGCACCATCGGCTTCCTGTCGGACGACAATCCGGGTCGTCGCAAACAACCCGTGGTCACCATCGCCGCACCGGTTTTCGACCACCATGGGCAAGCCGCCCTGATGCTGGCGGTGCATCCGCTGTGTCCGCTCAGCGCGCGGCAGATCCGGTTCATCGGAGACAAGCTCACCAACGAAACCGCGGCCATCGCGAAATCACAGCAGCCCACCACGGATCGCGCCGTATAGGTTGGCCGTACGGAAACGGGGGTGACCGCAGGGTGTTGAGGTGCTGACAAGCGGCGCGGTGGTGTGCGGGTACCGCATCGAGCGGGTGCTGGGCACGGGCGGCATGGCACGGTGTACCTGGCGGCCGACCCGATCTTGCCGCGCCAGACCGCGCTGAAAGTGCTCTCGACGGAACCGTCACGTGATCCCGCCTCGCGGCGCCTGAAGGGGCGCTATGCCTCCTCGCGGCCGGGGACTCCGGCGTCGAATGCGTTGAGTGTCACGGCAACCATGGAGAAGCAGCCCACGAGAAAAACGATCTCGGCAGCCCCGTACTCCCCGAACCGCGCGATCACAGCCCGATAGGTGGTCTCCGCGAGGACGCCGCCGCGGTTGAGCGCGGCCGCCATGTCGTAGGCGACGCGTTCGTCGTCGGTCAGATCCGCGGGACGTTCACCGGCCGCGAGGGTGGCAATCTTGTCATCGGACAGCCCGACGCGGCGCGCGAAGTACTCATGCCCGTAGATCTCGTAGCGCGCCCCGAATTTGGCGGCCGTGACCAGGATGACCAGCTGATGGACGCCAGCGGGTAGCTGGGCGTGCTCCCATAGCGACCTGTTGAACGCCCAAGCCGGCGAACCGAATTGGGGAAAATGCAGCCATCCGTTGAACGGCCCGACCAGCGCGCCGTCGCCGCGGTATGCAACGAGTTCGCCGAAGCCGCGGTCGATTACGGCCCGCATGTCGCCGTACAGGGCCCGCTGCGCGGCGGTCAACCCACTCGGTGGCAGCAACGGAAGTCGCACCGGCCCCTCCTCACGTGATCTCGGTTGGGCATAGCCCAGCCAATCTCCAGAACGTCGGCGCGTCCACGACCGGCTTTCGATCAGTGGTAAGTGGCGCTTTCTACCGCAGGTAGAGCCGCTTAAGCTCGTCCCATGGAACTACGGCAGCTGGGCTACTTCGTTGCCGTTGCCGAGGAGTTGCACTTCGGCCGGGCGGCCAAACGGAAACACATTTCGGGGCCGGCTCTCTCGCAACAGATCATCGCTCTGGAACGCGAGCTGGGGGCCGACCTGTTCACACGAGACCGGCGCACCGTCCGGCTGACCGAAGCCGGACGCACCCTGCTGCCGGACGCGCGAAGGATATTGGCCCTGGCCGAGGACGCCAAGCAGCGACTGCAACGGGCGGCCGCCGAAAGCACGCCGGTGCGGTTGGGCTACGTCAGCTGGCTGCCCGACGACGTCAGCAGCCTGGTCGGGCCGGAGGTGGCGCTGCGAGTCGACGAGTGGGTGCTGCCGTCGCACGCGCAGGCCGACCGCGTTGCGGAGGGCGCGCTCGATGTCGCGCTGGCGTGGGTTACCGCCGAACACGTCGAACAGCGCGGCCTGACGGCGCACCTGCTGCGCGCCGAACCCTTGCATGCGGTGCATCCCGGCATCAGCTCGTCGGAACCGATTGCCGCGCAACGCGTCAAGGTCCTCACCGACGCCGACGAGTCCGCATGGTCGTCGTGGAATCGGTTCGCCGAGGAATTCGCGGCCCACACCGGTGCGCGGATTGTCCGGATCGACGACGGCGGCATCACCGGTGACGCCTTCTACGCGCACGTGCGCAGGATCGGCGCCGCCGTGCTCGCGTCGCCGAAGCGTCACACCGCCGTCATTCCGCCCAGCCTGGGCCAGCGCCCAGTCGCCGAGCCGACACCCGTGTGGACATGGTCGTTGTTGCAGCGGCAAGGCGATGACCGGATCGGTGTGCGTGGCGTCGTGGACGGACTGCTGGCGGTTGCGCGCAGCCGCGGTTGGCTCGCCCCTCCCTCCGGCCAGTGGTGGGCCCCACCCGACGACCCCCACCGCAGCGCCCTCGCGTCGGGCGCCGAGCTGCGGTAGGAAGCGGAATCGAGCACTGGTAACAGATCGATCCTGGACTTCGATGCCGTCGTGGCGCTTCAGTGGGAGACATCGACGGAAGGACGAAACGCGGTGGCGAATGACTACGTTGTGGACGATCTTGCCGGGTTCGTCGTCGGCGCCCGGCCGGCGGACCTGAGCGGTTCACCGCGTGCATTGCTGAAACGCAACGTGTTGGACAGCGTCGCCTGCGCCGTCGGTTCGCTGGACGGTGAGCTCATCGGCACGATACGCGCGCACGCCGACCACTTCAGCGGCGTCCCCACCGCCACACTGGTTGGCGGGGGGCGGGCGTCGGTCGATCAAGCCGCGTTCTTCAACGCGGTGCTGGTGCGCTACCCCGATCTGCTGGACACCTACCTGACGGTGGGCGGATTGTGCCATCCCGCCGACAACTTCGGCGCGGTCCTGGCCGTCGCCGAGTACGTCGACGCCGCCGGAGCGGATTTTCTGCTCGCCCTCGCGGTGGCCTACGAGGTCCAATGCCGGTTCAGCGCCCAGGTTCCGGTCATGGCGCGGGGCCTCAATCACGCGCTGCAACTGGCGATGTCGGTCGCGGCCGGATCGGCGAAGCTGCTGGGGCTCGACGCCGAACAGACCGCCAGCGCCATCGCCGCGGCCGCCGCCGACAACGTTTCCGTGGCGGCCGTGCACGCCGAGCCGGTGTCGAACTGGAAGGGCATTTCGCCCGCCATCACCGGCATGCGTGCGGTCTACACAACGATGTTGGCCGGTCGCGGCATCACCGGGCCCAAGGCGTTGTTCGACGGCCCACAGGGGCTGGTGCAGCTCTTCGATCAGCCCATCGACTTCCGCACCGCCGACCGCGCGCTCGCCTGCGTCGAGCAGACCTACCTCAAGCAATACTGCTCGCTCATCCACGGCCAGGTCATCATCGACGCCATCCTGGCGCTTCGCGCCGACAACGACCTGCGTGGCGAGGACGTCGGGCGGGTCATCCTCGAGGTCTTCCAGGGCGCGTTCGACTTCGCCGGTGGGGGAGCCTACGGCGGCAAGGATCATCCGCTGACCAAGGAGCAGGCGGACTACAACCTGAAATACCTCAGCGCGGTGGCGCTGCTCGACGGTGGGGTCGGTCCCGAGCAACTCGAGACCGCACGCGTGTTACGCGGCGACGTTCAGGATCTGCTGGCTCGGGTCGACGTCAGCGCCGCCGCCGACCTGACCGCGGACTACCCGCAACGCACGGCGGCCCGCGTGCACCTGGTGACCCGCGACGGACGCGAATTCAGCAGAGAACAAAGCGATTACGAGGGATCGCCCACGCGGCCCATGTCCTGGGAGCGCGTCGTCGACAAGTTCCGATGGCTTGCCGAACCGTTCTGCACGGACGCGCTGTGCAACGACATCGTCGCCGCGGTCGACCACCTGGACGAGATACCCGTCGCCGAGCTGGCCGCCCTGCTCGGCGCCGTGAGCTCCACCGCCCAGCGCCCGCGCCGTATGCCGCGGTTCTAACGGCGGGCTGTGCGCGCCCCCTTGCATCGTCGCTGTCGGCATTCGATGATCGGCCATGGTCAAAGATCGCGACAAGAACCGATGGGAACTGGTCACCTGCGCCGTGGCGGGCCACGTCACGTACGCGCCGGACGACGAAGCGCTCGCCGAGCGGCTCAGCGGCACCACCGGGCTGGGCGAGGTCTGGCGCTGCCTGCGGTGCGCTGAATTCACCGTCGGCGAGCCACACGGGCGCGGCCGCGCCGAGGACGCGCCGATGATCATGCGCGGCAAGGCCTTACGCCAGGCCATCATCATCCGAGCGCTCGCGGTCGAACGGCTGTTTCGCGCGCTGGTGATCGCGCTGGCCGCGTACGCCGTATGGAAATTCCGTGGCGCGCGGGGAGCTATCCAGGCCACCCTGGACCGAGACCTGCCGATCTTTCGCGCGGCGGGGTTCAAGGTCGATCAGATGACGATCGTGCACGAGCTGGAGAAGGCGCTCACCACCAAGCCTTCCACGCTGGCCCTGCTGACCGCGATGCTGATCGTGTACGCGCTGATCGAGGTCATCGAGGGCGTCGGCCTCTGGCTGCTGAAGCGCTGGGGCGAGTATTTCGCGGTGATCGCGACCTCGGTCTTCCTGCCGTTGGAGATCCATGATTTGGCCAAGGGCATCACGATGACCCGGGTGGTCACCTTCACGATCAACGTGGCCGCCGTGATCTACCTGCTGGTGTCCAAACGGCTGTTCGGCCTGCGGGGCGGCCGCGAAGCCTACGACGAGGAGCGCCGGGGTGAGCAGCTCCTCGACGTCGAGCGGGCCGCCGCCGCCACCTGACGGGCATACTGCGCCACGAGGAACGGAGGTCGTCGATGGGCACCTATGCGATCAGCGGATGCGCGTCCGGGATGGGCCGCGAAACCGCGCAGCGGCTGCGGGCCGAGGGGCACACCGTGGTCGGCGTCGACGTCAAAGACGCCGAGGTCGTCGCCGACTTGTCGACACCGCGGGGCCGCGCGGCGGCAGCCGAGGGCGTCCTGGCGGCCTGCGGCGGCAGGCTCGAGGGCGCCGTGCTCGCGGCCGGTCTGGGGCCGAGCCCGGGCCGCGATCGGCCCCGCCAACTCGCCCAGGTCAACTACTTCGGCGTGGTCGAGCTGCTCTCGGCCTTGCGCCCCGCACTGGCCGCGGCCGACCGCGCCAAGGCCGTCGTCGTCTCCAGCAATTCCACGACGACGGTGCCTGCGGTGCCGCGGCGGACGGTGCGGGCGCTGCTCGCGCACGACGCCGACAAGGCGCTGCGGTCCGTGCGGCTCTTCGGCCCGGCCGCGCCGACGATGATGTACGCGGCCTCGAAGATCGCCGTGGCCCGCTGGGTGCGTCGCCATGCGGTGCTGCCCGAGTGGGCCGGGTCGGGTGTGCGCCTCAACGCCATCGCGCCGGGCGCCATCATGACCCCTTTGCTCGAGGAGCAGCTGGCCGACCCCAGACAGGCCAAGGCGGTCCGGTCGTTCCCGGTACCGGTCGGCGGCTTCGGCGATGCCCGGCAACTGGCCGACTGGATGTGTTTCATGCTGTCGGATTCCGCCGACTTCCTTTGCGGCAGCGTGTTGTTCGTCGATGGCGGGACTGACGCATACTTTCGCGCCGACGACTGGCCGAAGCCGGTGCCGACGCGCCGGCTGTTCGGCTATCTTCGCCGGTTCAAGAACAAGGTGTGACGAGCAGGGCATCGCACCACAAATGTGGGTGATGCCACAAGATGCCTTTTCGTGACGTTTACCGCGGCGCGGCGCGCCCGTAAAACGCCCGGGGTGCAATTCAATGAATCGGCGAACCGGCCGAACGGACAAGGGATTACAACCGTGCCAACACTGCAGGACCGGATGGGTCCGCGCCCCATCAACCGCGACGTGGTCGCCCCGATCGCGGCACGCGCGTGCGGGGCCCTACAGGCCGTGCTGAAAAGCGCTCGACGCCAAGGGGCTTCCGGCCCCCGCATCATGGCCAGGGGCGCCGAGCGCTGCTGACGGCCCACGCGCGGGCCGGGGTTGCTACCCGCGCGCCGGGCGCTGGGCCCCGCTGGCGCGTTCGCGTCGCCGGGCCCGGGAAGCCCGCAGGTTGGCGGCGTTACCGCACGTCTTCACGTCGTGCCACACC
This sequence comes from Mycobacterium terramassiliense, assembly GCF_900157385.1. GTDB lineage: Bacteria > Actinomycetota > Actinomycetes > Mycobacteriales > Mycobacteriaceae > Mycobacterium > Mycobacterium terramassiliense. The sequence goes on along the minus strand of NZ_LT717701.1, from coordinate 206,554 downwards.
CCGCTGTTGTTCTTCGAGCGGTCGTAGAACGTCGACGCGCATTGCGGGTTGTGGCATCGCTTGATCCGCCGCCAGGTGCCGTCCTGCTGGCTGAGCAAAACCTCTCCCCACAGCGCCGACGCCAGCCAGCGCCACCCCGCGCCGGCGGGTTCGAGCCGCACCTCGCCCGTTTTCGACAGCGTCAGGGAAGCCGCGACCGGGCCCGCGCCGCGCCCCGTCGGCGGTTCCCCGGCGACGAGCTGGGCGATCGTCTCGCGCAGTGCCCGAAGCTTGGACAGGTCCGCGCCGCCCAACGGCGGCGGCTGCGCATCCAGCCCGCGCGCGGCTGACCACGCCCGCACCGCGGCGGCCACCCAGTCGTCCGCGAGGGCACTGTCGGCCAATAGGTCCGGCCCGTATCCCTCGATGCCCGCGGTGTTGAGGAAGTCCTGAACCAGGGCGAGACCGCCGGGGGCGGGGACGAGCTGGTACCGCTGTGACGCATACCATTGTGAAGACATAGTCAAAACATACTTGCATATGTCGGCGACGTCAACTACGGTGACAGATGCAAAGCAGATTTACCTACGTCAAGGAGTCATGTCATGGTCAACATCAAGGGGTCGACGGTCGTCGTCACCGGCGGACAGCGCGGGCTCGGCAAGGCCATCGTGGACGAGTTGTTGCGCCGGGGCGCGGCCAAGGTCTACGCCACGGCGCGGTCGCCCAAGCCCAGCGAGGATCCGCGGGTGGTCAGCGTCGCGCTGGACGTCACGAAGCCGGATTCGGTTGCCGCGCTGGCTGTTACGGCGTCCGACGCGGATATCGTCATCAACAATGCCGGCATCATCGGTGCGTCCAGTCTGCTCAGCAGCGACATCGAGGAAGTGCGGGCGGTGTTTGAGACGAATTACTTCGGCGCGCTTCGGATCGCCAAGGCGTTCGCGCCGATCCTGGCCGACCACGGCGGCGGGGCGCTGGTCGACATCGCCTCGATCCTGTCCTGGGTGGCCGGCTTCGGCGGCTACGGTGACTCGAAGGCGGCGTTGTGGTCGGCGACCAACTCGTTGCGCATCGAGCTGGAAAAGCAGGGCACCCTGGTCACCGGCGTCCACCTGAGCTTCACCGAGACCGAGATGGCCTCCGGTTTCGACGTGCCCAAAAACGACCCGCGGCAGGTGGCGCGGCAGATCGCCGACGGCATCGAGCGCGGCGACGTCGAGGTGCTGGCCGATGACGACACCCGCTACATGAAGTCGGCACTGTCCGGACCGGTCGAGGCGCTCCGCGTGGGTTAACGGACCGGCCGACGTTAAATGGCCTGTCCGAAGGCAGATCCCCGTCTTGTGACGGTGGGTCAAGCAGGCCGTGGGGGCCTCACCCAAAAATGGGCTTGCTGCACTTCGGACAGGCCACCGGGCGAACCCGGCACGACCACCATCGCAGCCGGCCAAGGGGCGCTTCAACGGCCGAAGGTCCCCAACGCCAGCGCCGAAAGTCACATCCGCACCGCCCCGGCGGGCGTGTTTGGATAGCGGCATGGAACCGGAACGCATCGTGAGCGCCACCCGCGTGATCTCGGCCAGCGCCGAGCGGATCTTCGAACTGATCGCCGATCCCGCTCAGCAGCCGAGCTGGGACGGCAACAACAACCTCGCCTCGTCGGCCCCGGGGCAGCGCGTCCGGCACGTGGGTGACGTCTTCAAGACGACGCTGACGAACGGCGCTGTTCGGGAGAACCACGTGGTGGAGTTCATCGAGGGCAGCACGATCGCGTGGCGCCCGGCGGAACCGAAAAAGCTGCCGCCCGGCCACCTCTGGCGTTGGGAACTCCACCCGATCAACGCCACCCTCACCAGCGTGACCCACACCTACGACTGGACGGCGCTGACCGACAGCACCCGCATCGAGAGGGCCAGTTCGACCACACCCGAGATGCTGCGTGAGTCGATCGACCGGCTCGCAGCGCTCGCCCAGGCGAGCGAGGGCTGACATGGCCCTGCCACCTCCGGGCAACGACCGCGCCGCCATCGTCACCGGCGCATCATCGGGCATCGGCGAGCGGTTCGCCGAAATCCTCGCCCGGCGCGGCTATCAGGTGGTGCTGGTGGCCCGCAGCGCCGACCGCCTCGAAGCGCTCGCCGGCCGGCTGGGCCAGCACGCGCATCCCCTGCCCGCCGACCTGTCGGAGCGCGCCGCGCGGGCGGCCCTGCCGGACCGCGTCGCCGCCCTCGGACTGGTTCCGGACATCCTGATCAACAACGCCGGCTTCTCGACGCTCGGACTCGTCGCGAAATCCGTTCCGGAGCAAGAGGTCAACCTTGTCGAGGTCGACGTGGCCGCCGTGGTGGACCTGTGCAGCCGGTTCCTGCCGGGCATGGTCGAGCGCCGTCGCGGGGCCGTGCTGAATGTGGCGTCGGTCGCCGGGTTCGGTCCGCTGCCGGGCCAGGCGGCGTACGGCGCCGCCAAGGCGTTCGTGTTGTCCTACACCCACAGCCTGCGCGGCGAGCTACGCGGGACCGGGGTCAGCGCGACAGCCCTGTGCCCGGGACCGGTGGATACGGGGTTCGGGGAGGCTGCGGGTTTTTCGAAGGAGGAAGCCGAATCGGCCCTGCCGCGGGTGATGTGGGTTCCCTCCGACAAGGTCGCGTTGGCCGGCATCGACGGGCTCGCGGCCGGCAAGGCCGTCGTCGTGCCCGGTCGGGTCAACCGCATCGCGGCGGGCTTCTTCCGGGTGGCGCCGCCGGAGTGGCTGCTGCCGGTGCTGGCCCGCGGCCACCCGGCCATGAAGCGCGACTGAGACTCAGCCGTTCTTGCCGCGCACCCACTGAAACGTGCCGTAGTTGGTCACTCGCACGCTGGCGAACCCGTTGCTTTCCAGGATGTCGCCGATTTCGTCGTCGTCGAACACGTGCGCCCCGACGTTCGGCAGCTTTTGCCAAAATCGCGCGGCCCGCCCGACGGTCGGAACCATGATGGCCAGCCGGCCCCCGGGGCGCAGCACCCGCGCCATCTCGGCCAGGGCGGCCGCCGGTTCCGGAACCAGCTGCAGCACGGCGGTCGAGACCACCGCGTCAACGGTGTTGTCGCGCAGCGGAAGTCGCTGCGCGTCGGCCTTGATGAAGCCGACTTGCGGGCCTGCCTCGCTGCGCACCGCGCGGGCGAGCATGGGCTCGGAGATGTCGACCCCCAGGGCCAGCCCCTCGGGGCCGGCCACGCGCGCCAGTGACGCGGTGACGTTGCCGGGACCCGACCCGACGTCGAGCGCGACGCCGCCCGGCGGGATGTTCAGCCAGTCGAGCGGCAATTGCCACGCGCTGATCAGCCTGCGCGACAGGGCCTGGGCGTTGTCGTACAGCATCGACCCGATCGGTGAGGCCCATGCCGCCTGGATCGGACCGGTGTTCTTCGGGACGGCGTCCCGTTCGGCCGATCCGGCGCCGAGCAGATCCAGGTAGCCCTTGCTGACGTCCGGATCCGCCGGCGGATCGGCAAGCAGATCCAGCGCTCGGCGCAACGCGGGCGGCAGCGAGATGTGCACGTCGGTCACGCGTACTCCTTCGGATCAAAAGCGAAGCTGTAGAACAACAGTCGGGTTGCACGAGTCGAAACCCAGCCTAGCCGAGCCGGCGGGCGCGTCGACCGTCTCAAGATGTCGGGATGGTTACCGCCTGGCGGCGGCGCGCTCGCGCTGCAGGGCATGGAGGCGCCAGTGACCCGGGACGCCTCTGAGCGCGCTCTCGCCGCGGTCGGCGAACCGGTGATGTGAGCCGGTGACGATGTCGCGCACCGTCGAGGAGACCAGCACCTCGCTGGCTTCGGCGAGCGCCGCCACCCGCGCGCCGATATGCACGGCCATGCCGGCGATGTCTTTCTTCAAGGCGCCACGCACCTCGACTTCGCCGGCGTGAATGCCCACCCGCACCTCGATGCCCAACACCCGCACCGCGTCGACGATGTCGTCAGCGCAGGCGAGCGCGGCGCTGGGGCTGGAGAACGTGGCGACGAATCCGTCGCCCGCGGTGTTGACCTCATGGCCCCCGAACCGCTGCAGTTCATGGCGAATGATGGTGTCGTGGTTGTCCAGCAGGTCGCGCCACCGGCCGTCGCCGAGTTCGGCCGCCCGTTCGGTCGAGCCGACGATGTCGGTGAACACGATCGTGGTCAGCAGGCGCTCGGCGTCGGAACCGCCCCGCATGCCGGTGATGAACTCTTCGATCTCGTCGAGCATCGGCCCGGTGTTGCCGACCCAGTAGAGGGTGTCCGCTCCCGGCAGTTCCACGAAGCGCGACCCGGCGATGTTCTCGGCGAGGTACCGGCCGTGCGCGATCGGCGTGAAGTCGGAGTCGGCGCGGTGCAGGATCAGCGTGGGTGCGGCGATCCTCGGCAGCGTGTCGCGGACGTCAGCACGCCGGATGCTCTGGATCATCGCGCGCGCCATGCTGGGCGAGGCGGCGCGGTTGCCGGCGGCGTCCCACCAGGCACGGAAGGCATCGTCGCGGGCGACGCTGGGAGCGATCATGCCGAGCATGTCGAAGCCCTGGTCGACGGCGTCCGGGTCGATCGCGAGGGTCGTATACGGATCGAGGGTCTCGATCGTGGCGCCCATCGGATAGTCGGGGGCGTACAGGGTGCGGGCCGCGCCGTTGATGATCACCAGGCTGCTCACCCGTTCGGGGTAGTCGGCCGCCAGCGTGAGCCCGGTCATCGAGGTGAAGCTCGGCGCCACGATCGTGGCACGCTCGCTTCCCACCGCATTCATGACCGAGACGACGTCCTTCGCCCAGAACTTCGGCCCGATCACGTCGATCGAGGGGACGCGGGACGACAGCCCGATGCCGCGCTGGTCCAGCCGGATCACCCGGGCGAACGACGCCAGCCGCCGGTGAAAGCGGTACATCGACGGCTCGGCGTCGACCGAGTCGATCGGAATCGACGGCCCGGGCAGCAGCACCAGGTCGATCGGCCCATCGCCGAACACCTGATAGGCGATGTCCGTGTCGCCGCAACTGGCGTAGCGGGTGCGGGGTGTGCCAGAAAACCCAGCCACGGCTATCAGGCTAATTCAGGACCCCGACAACCCGGCAACGCCGACCCCGCTAGCGGCCGATGATCGGGACGAGGTAGCGCGCCGCGTAGTCCCGCACGGCCGCTTGATTCGAGGTGTCGAGTCGGTCGGTGGGGAACACGATGATGCCCAGGGCGACGCGCAGCAGGATGTCGGCGATGTTGGCCAGGTCGGGTTCTGCAACCTCTGCCCCGCAGCGCCGCAGGGTGTGGGCGATCCCGTCGGCGAACCGGCCTATCGGGAAGGCCCGCGATCGAGAAAACATCCCCAACAGCTCGGGCTCGCTTTCGGCGATCCGGGAGTACAGGGGCGAGTCCTGGACGAGGCGCACCCCGAGCGCGAAGGCCTCGATCACGGCCTGTTGTGGGTCACAGCCCGCGGTCGCCTGGTCGAGCGTTCTGAAGAAGATTTCGGCTTCGCGGCGCACCACCTGCTCGAACAGGTCGTCCTTGGTCGGAAAACGCCGATAGATGGTGCTGCGGCTGACCCCGGCCCGCGCGGCGACGTCCTCGATGTTCGCCCGGCGCACGCCGTAGGTCTCGAAGACCACCCGCGCGGTATCCAGGATGGTGCGCTCGAGATCGGTCATTCCGTCGACCTCGCCGGCAACGCTGTGACTGGGCATGGATCAGGACCTTCGCGACCGGCTGCGCACGACCATTTGACACAAAGATACGCATTTGTTTCTCTGATTCACAACATCCGTACGCGCGGGCGGTGAGGGGACGGGATGACGGCACAGCGGGATTTCGACACTGGCGTGCGCGAGGCCGTGCCCATGCCCGTTGACGACGCGCTGGCGCAGGCCGCGCCTCGCCTGGGGCCCGAATCGTTGATCTGGAAGTTCTACGGCGACCACCGCACCCAATTCTTCGGGTTCCAGCGCACGGCCGGCGTGGAGAATTGCATCGAGCAGCTCGCCCAGGGCGTGTTGGATCACTCGGTGATTTTCAGCGACACGCTGGGCCGCGCCAAGCGCACCGCACCGCCGCTGATGAAGACGGTTTACTCCGACGACCCGCAGGAGTGGGGCCGCAAGGTCCGGGATTTCCACAAGCCGATCAAGGGCACCGTCAGCGACGGCTCCCGGTATCACGCGCTCAACCCGGAGTTGTTCTATTGGGCGCACGCCACGTTCGTCGACCAGGTCATCTACACGACCGACACGTTCATCCGCCGGCTGTCGCGCGCGGAGAAGGAACGGATCTTCAACGAGGGCAAGGTCTGGTACGGCCTCTACGGCGTCAGCGACCGCGGGCAGCCGCAGACCTACGACGACTTCGTCGCCTACTGGGACGGGATGCTCGAGAGGTTCGTCCCGCACAAGACCGTCCTGTACGGCACCGGATACATCCGCAAAGGCATACCGGGCCCGCGCTGGGTTCCCAAGCCGCTCTGGAAGATCCTGTCCGCGCCGCTGAACGCCTACACCCGCCTGGTATTGGTGGGAACGCTGCCGCAGCAGATGCGCGAGGTGTGCCAGCTGGAATGGGACGCGACGAAAGAGAAGCGATTCCAGCGTTTCGCCGCCGTTGTCCGCGCGCTCAATCCGCTCATCAACCGCCTTCCTGTCGCGTTCATCTACCTGCCCTGGGCGGCCAAGGCGTGGCGCCGCGCGGGTGTCGACCCGCGCCGCCTCCACAACCACGTGGCTTAGCCGAGGCGCAGTAGCCGTTCGGCGTTGCCGTGCGCGATCTTCTCCCGATCGACCGCGGACAGCGTCGTCCGCTCGAAACCCTCGACGGCCTCGCGCGAGGACTCGTAGGGATAGTCGACGGAGAACATCACGGCGTCGGCGCCGACCTCCAGCACCGCTCCCAGCATGACAGCCGGGGAGAACACCCCGCTGTTGGTGAAGACGATGTTGGTACCCAGATACGCCGAGGGCGCGCGCTGCAGCGGAGCGGTCGTGGCGATGGTGGCGTAGCGGGAGTCCAACCGGCTGCGCTGAAACGGCAAGAACTCACCCATGTGGCCCAAGATCAGCGTCGCTCCCGGATGCCGGTCGAACACGCCGCCGAACAGCAGCCGCAACGCGTGCCCACTCACCTCGGCCGCCCAACTCCAGGTCGCGCCGTAGAGTTCCGGACGGCCCTCAATGACGCGCCAGCGATCGGCCGGGGGCGAGCCGGGGTGCAAATAGAGCGGCACGCCAAGGGATTCCACCGCGGACCAGAGTTCGTCGTATGCGGGCGCGTCCAGATAGCGCCCGCCCGGGCCGCTGATGCAGTCGTTGACCAGCGCCCCGCACAGCCCGTCCTGGTTGACGGCGCGCTCGAGTTCCCTGGCCGCAGCGGCGGGGTCCTGCAGTGGCAGCGCGGCGAACCCACGGAACCGATCCGGTTGTTGGGCAATCACTTTCGCCAGGTAGTCGTTGGCGAACCGCGCGTTGTCGCGCGCCCGCTCGGCGTCGAGCTCGACTTGCAGGCCCGGCGAGGTCAGCGAGAGCACCTGGATGTCGATGCCGGCCTCGTCCATCTCCGACAGGCGGTATTCGGTGAAGTCGGACAGCCGGCGCTCATACCGCTCGCCCAATTTGGGCCGCAACAGCTGCATCAGTTGCCGGTGGGCCGGCCCGAGGTCGGCCAACTCCGGTATGAAAAACGCTTCCTCCAAGGCGATGTAGCGCATCGGCCTTCCTCACTGTCGTAACGGATGTTTCTCCTCAACACTGCGCCGCGACCGGCTATTTGTGAAATGAATAGTTAGTATCGATGCCATGCACCAGGCGCATATGGAGCGCGTCGACCTGAATCTGCTGCCGCCCCTGGTAGCGCTCCTTGAGGAGCGCCATGTCTCGCGCGCGGCCGACCGGGTGGCGATCAGCCAGCCCGCGATGAGCCGGGCCCTGCAGCGGTTGCGACGGCACTTCGGCGACGAGCTGCTGGTCCGCGGGCCCGATGGGTACTCGCTGACGCCGCGCGCCCAGCGCCTCCGGGCACAGTTGGCGACCGTGGTCACCGAGCTCGACCAGCTCTTCGCCGCAGAGACCTTCGACCCGGCCACCGCGGCCCCGTCGTTTCGGCTGGCGGCCAGCGACTACACGGCCTCGGCGTTCGGCCCCGAGCTGATCCGGCGGATCCTGACCGGATCGCCCAACGCGACGGTGAGCTGTGAGCCCCTCGACGCTCGGGTGTTCGACAGGCTGGACGCCGGGACGACCGACCTGGTGATCCGCGGCCGCGCGGCACCCGACGGGTACAGCAGCCGGCACCTTTTCACCGACCGGTTCGTCTGCGTCGTGGCCGCCGACCACCCGCTTGCCGTGCGGGCTTCGGTGTCACTGGCGCAATACCTGCGGTGGCCGCATGTGAGCATCGACCTCGGCCAGCCCAGCCTCGACCAGGCCTTGGAGGCGCGCGACGCACGCCGTCGCGTCGCCGTCGTCGTGCCGTACCACGTCGTGGGCGCCGCCGTACTGCCCGGCACCCAGCTGGTGCTGACCGTCCCGGCTCGACAGGTCGAGCAATTTGCCGGCTCGGAGCCCGTTCGCGTGCTCGGCGCGCCCCGCGAGCTGGGTGACGTGCAGTTCTACGCGGTCTGGCACCCGCGTGTCGACGAAGATCCGTCGCACCGCTGGCTTCGCCAGGTCGTCGGCACCGTCGTCGGCTCTACCCAGCGGTCCCCGAAACGACGAAAGTGAGACAGTACTGATTGGACGGAGGGGAGCGGCAATGCAGATGACGGGCAATACGGTGTTGGTGACCGGGGGCGGCAGCGGAATCGGCCGCGGCCTCGCCGAGGCGCTGCACCGGCTCGGCAACACGGTGGTCATCGCGGGCCGGCGGCGGGAGCCGCTGCGGGCCGTCGCCGACGCCAACCCGGGCATCCGGACGCTGTCGCTGGATCAAGGCGACCCCGCCGACATCCGCCGGTTCGGCACCGAGGTGACCGACCTCTACCCGGACCTCAACGTCGTCATCAACAACGCGGGCGTGCAGCGCTTCGAGGACCTCACCACGACCGGCCCCAGCGTCGCGGAGCTGACGGTCGCGATCAATCTGCTGGGCCCGATCCGGCTCACGGCGGCATTGCTGCCGTCGCTGCTGAAGAAGCCGCGGGCGGCCATCCTCAACGTCACCTCGGGCCTGGCCTTCATGCCCAGCGCCGTCACGCCGACGTATTGCGCGACCAAAGCGGCGCTGCATTCCTACACCGAGTCGCTGCGTTTCCAGCTCCGCGGGACCGCGGTCCAGGTGATCGAAATCATCCCCCCGCACCTGCAGACGGGCCTGCAGCGTGGGCGGGGATTCGACTCCAGCGACCCCAGGGCGATGCCGTTGGACGAGTACATCGCCGAGACGATAAACCTGTTGCAGGCGGAACCCGACGCCGACGAGATCGTCGTGGAGCGGGTCAAGCCCTTGCGGTTCGCCGAACGCGAGGGCCGTTACGACGAGGTCTTCCCCGTGTTCAACGAGGCCATCACCGAAGCCCTCCGGCAGGCGCGCGGCGGCTGAAACCGGTTGGCCACAAAGCGTTTCCCGCGGTGTGGGGCGACGTTCACCGCCCGTGTGCCCGCTGCCCGGCGAACCCGGTTGCCGGGCCGGTGCTGTGACAGGATCGTCGGCATGGGCGATTTTTCGCTGCTGGAGGTTCCCCGATCGGTTCCGATTCAAGACCCCGAGGCCTATCTGGCCGCCGCGATGGCCTGGCACTTCGGCGGGGACACCGGTTCGTCGTTTTGGCTGCGGACCGCCCGGACGCTGGACTTCGACCCGCTGACCGAGGTCAAAAGCTTCGCGGATCTCCGCCGGTTCCCCAACCTGGTCAACGAATTGCGTGAAGTGCCGTTTGAGGACCTCGTTCCGCGCGGCTATGGGTCATCCCCGCCGGTGCCCCAGATATTCGAATCCGGCGGCACCACCGGCGCCCCGAAACGGACCGTGCAGATGCCGGACTGGATCGCACAGGTGGTGCAGTGGCAAACCGAGGACTTCGCCACGGGCGGGTTCGTCCGCGGCCACGGCTTCCTGTGCCTGATGCCCGGCGGCCCGCACGGCGTCGGTTACTTCTCCCGCTTGGTCTCCGGACGGCTGGGCGCTGCCTTCCACGCGATCGACCTCGACCCCCGCTGGGTGAAAAAACTCGCCGCGCGCAACGCGGCCGCCGAAGTGGCCGCCTATGTCGACCATGTCATCGAGCAAGCCGTGTTCGTGCTCCAGACGCAAAACGTCGCCAACCTGCATACGACTCCGCCGCTGCTGGAGGCCATCGCCCGCAACGATCGCGTGGTGGACTTGGTGAACGACAAGATCCGCTATCTGCTGCTCAGCGGCGCGCATGTGGACGCCGACACGCTCGACTTGCTTCGCGAGATCTTCCCGGACACGACGATCACCATGGCCTTCGGCAGCACCATGGTGCTCTCGCAAGCGGTCACCCGAACCGCCGACGACGGCTCGTTCGTGTTCGACCCGCGCACACCGTATGTCGTGTTCTGGGTGGTCGATCCCGACACCGGAGAACGCGTGCCCTATGGGCAGCCGGGCCAGGTGGTGATGAACCACATCAGCAAGGGAATGTTCATCCCGAACAACCTGGAACGCGATCTGGCCGTGCGGATGCCCGGCCCGGCGGGACAACTCAGCGACTCCGTCAGCGCGGTGCGGCCGGTCACCACCTTCGAGGGTGAGGCTGTCATCGAGGGCGTGTACTGAACGATGGGATCCGAACAAGCCTTTCCCGCAACCGATTTGGTGCGAGTCGACGCGCTCGGTCCGGGTGGTGATTACCGCACCCGCAACCGCGAAATCATCACGAGCACCGCGGGCGCTGCTGTCGTGGAGCTGAGCATCGTTCCGCCGCTGTATGTTTCGCGCACCATCGGGGCGCAGCGCAAAAGCCGGCCGCTGCCCGTCGCGAAGCGCGAAGCCGCGCTCGGCAAAGCGGCCGAGCTCTTCGCCACCGCCATCATCGGCGGGCTCGATTTCGACGGCTACGTTCGCCTGGCCAGCGGCATATCCGGGCTGCCCGTCGCGGTGACCCGCGCCGGGGCCCGCGGCGTGGGTCACGCCGTCGCCACGGCCTTCGATGCCGTGCGAGCGGCGCGCCCGGCGGGCGCCGCGCTCGACTGGCGCGAGGACCCCACCCGCGGCGGCGCGGTGTGGGCCCGCCGCGGCGAGGTGTTCGCCGTGCACGCGGCCGGGAACGGCCCGGGCGTGCACGGCCTGTGGCCACAGGCGCTGGCATTGGGCTACCGCGTGGCGGTCCGGCCGTCGCGCCGCGAGCCGCTGACCGCGCACCGGCTGGTGAACGCCCTGCGGCAGTCGGGGTTTCGTCCCGAAGACGCGGCGTATTTGCCCACCGACCACGGCGGAGCCGACGAGGTCGTGCGGTCGGCGGACGTGGCCATGGTCTACGGCGGCCAGGACGTGGTGGACAAGTACGCCGGCGACCCCGCGGTGGTGGTGAACGGACCCGGGCGCGCCAAGATCCTGATCACCGCCGACCGGGATTGGCGCGACCACCTCGACCTCGTCGTCGACTCGATCGCCGAGCTGGGCGGCATGGCGTGCGTCAACGCCAGCGCGGTGCTCTACGAGGGCGACCCCGCGCCGTTGGCCCGCGCGATCGCCGAGCGGCTCGCGGCGATCCGGCCGCTGCCCAGCGACGACGAGCGCGCGCTCTTGCCCACCCAGCCCCTCGAGCAGGCGCGCGCGGTGGCGGACTACCTGGCGGCCAAGGCCGCCGGAACGACGCCGCTGCTCGGCGCCGATCAGGTGGTCGCCGCGGTCGGGGACGGGTACGCCGCGCTGCGCCCGGCCGTGCACCTGCTGGCCGAACCCGGCTCCGGCCGGCTCACGGACAGCCTCAACGTCGAGCTGCCGTTTCCGTGCGTGTGGGTGGCGCCGTGGTCGCGCGCCGCCGGCGTCGAGCCGCTACGGCACTCGTTGGTCGTCACGGCTATCACCGGCGACGACCGGCTGCTCGACGAGCTGCTCGACGAGCCGACGATCGCCAACGTCTACCGCGACCCGCACCCGACGTTCTATGCGGCGCCCGAAATCCCCCACAACGGATTCCTGGCGGATCACCTGATGCGCAACAAGGGCTTCATCGGGACCAGCCGGGCCTAGGTGCCAAATCCTCCACCGGGAGCCCCGGCCGGGGTGGCGCCGTTGCCGCCGAGGTGACTGGCAGCGAACGCGGCGCCCTTGTCGATGATCTGCCCGTCGGACGCGTACGTGTCGTGCGCGGCGAAGTTCATGCCGTCGGAGCAGACCGGGTCCTCCGGGGCGCACACCTTGATGGTCTTGGGCTGATAGAGCGGGCCGATGGCGACCGGAGGCTCGTTGAGGAAGTTCATCGCCCGGACGTTGGGCATGCCGAACAGCACGACCGACGAGACGTGGTCGGCCACGGACGGGTCCAGCGGCTTGGGCACCGTGTTGGGATCCACGCCGTCGGGTACGGCGGCCGAGGTGACGAAGCCCATCACGGCCGCGCCCTGGGAGTAGCCGCTGAGCACCATCTTGGTGTTGGGGCAATCGTGTGCCATGGACACGACGTGCGCGCCGGCGTCGCGGATGCCGTCGAGGCCGGTGTCCCACTCGTTGCTGGCGGGGTAGTTGACCGGATACACGTCGAGCGACTTTCCGCCGACGCGCGAACGCAGGTCATCGACGAACGCCTGTCCGGTCGGCCCGACCCCCGGGGGTTCACCGGTGCCCCGGGCGAACACCACCTGGACGTCCGGGCATTGGGCGGAGGCTAACGGGATGGCAGGTGCGAGAACCGAGGCGCTGAGGCCGGCCGCCGCGACTGCCGCGGAACCAAGGAGACGAGGGAGTTGACGTGCGATCATGCCGCAATTGTGCCCATGCAAACCGTTGCCTAAACAGAGATTTTTCTGGCAATTGTTTCAGAGTCGTAAAAAAGCCCCGGCGGCGCGCCTCGCGACGGCCGGTGCCGGACGGGAAACGCCGGGCCCGGGCGCGGCGCCGGACCCCGGTGTGGTCTGCTAGCTGTAGCTCGAGTCGAGGCGCACGGTCAAGCCAGAGCCGCACCCTCGGCGCGCAATTCTGAGTGAATGCGGCAGCGAACGTGAACGTGATAGCACAGCCCATCCAGCGAGTCCTTGCGGCGGCCACCGACCGAGTGGCCAATCCGGCGCGGGTCTCCGACCCCGACAAGCTGCGCGAGAGCGTCTCGGGCAAGACGGTATTGGTGACAGGCGCGTCCTACGGGATCGGCGAAGCGACGGCCCGCACGATGGCCGCCGCCGGAGCGACGGTGCTCGTCGTCGCCCGGTCGGCGGAGAAATTGGAGGACCTTGCGGCCGCGATCAACGCGGGCGGCGGCCGGGCCGTCGCCTACCCGACCGACCTCACCGACGAGGCCGCCGTCGGCACGCTGACCAAGCAGATCACCGAGGACTACGGCCCGCTCGACATCGTGGTGAGCAACGCCGGCAAGTCGTTGCGCCGCTCGCTGCATGACCAGTACGACCGGCCGCACGACTTTCAGCGCACCATCGACATCAACTACCTGGGACCGATCTGGCTGCTGCTGGGGTTGCTACCGGCCATGCGCGAGCGCGGCGCCGGGCACATCGTGAACGTCTCGAGCGTCGGCGTGCGCGTCGTTCCCGGCCCGCAGTGGGGCGCCTACCAGGCGTCCAAGGGCGCGTTCGACCGCTGGCTGCGCAGTGTGGCGCCGGAATTGCACGTCGACGGCGTGGATGTCACGTCGGTTTACTTCGCGCTGGTGCGCACCCGGATGATCGCACCCACGCCGATCCTGGGCCGGCTGCCCGGCATGTCTCCGGACGAAGCCGCCGACGCCATCGCCAAGGCGGTCATCGAGCGGCCCCGCACCAACGAACCGCCCTGGGTGTGGCCGGCCGAGCTGGCGTCGGTGCTGCTGGCCGGGCCCGCCGAACGCGCGGCCCGGTTGTGGCACCGTCGATTCTTCGCCGATTCCGAAGCGCGCGAGGCCCGCTCGTGACCGCGTTCGCCTCACGGGACGGCGTGGTCGCGACGGCCGCGCGGGCGCTGCTGCGGTCCGGGCTGCTGGGGCCGCCCTCCCCGCCCGCGGTGGTGCGGGTGATTCGCGAGGCGCGGCGCGGCGGAACGAATCCCTACACGCTGCTGGGCGTCACGGCGGCCCGGTGGCCGGACCGGGCGGCCATCGTCGACGACGACGGCGCCCTCACCTACCGGGAGCTGCGGTCGGAAGCCGAAGCGCTCGCCCGCGAGCTGTCCGACCGCGGGGAGGGACCCGGCCGCGCGGTCGGCGTCATGTGTCGCAACGGGCGGGGGTTCGTCAAGGCTTTCTTCGCCGTGGCCCTGGTCGGCGCCGACGTCGTGCTCGTCAATACGGATTTCCGCACCGACGCGCTGGCCGCCGCGCTGAGCGCGCACCGGATCACCACGATCGTGGCCGACGACGAGTTCGCCGAGCGGGCGCGCGCCGCCTCTGCGGCCGGCGCATCGGTCGCCGTCGTCGATCCGGCCGGGTTCGATGCGCGCGACGACGGGCCGCGGCCCCCGAGGCCCCGGGTGGCCGCACCGGGACGGATCGTGCTGCTGACGTCGGGCACGACCGGCAAGCCCAAGGGCGTGCCCCGCACCCCGCAGCTGCGTTCGGCGGTGGGCGTCTGGGTGACGATCCTCGATCGCACCGGGCTGCGAACCGGTTCGCGAATTTCGGTGGCGATGCCCATGTTTCACGGGCTGGGCCTCGGCATGCTGATGCTGACGGTGGCCCTGGGCGGAACCGTGCTGACGCATCGCCACTTCGACGCCGAGGCCGCGCTGGCGCAGGCGTCGCTGCACCGCGCCGACGCGTTCACCGCGGTGCCGGTGGTGCTTGCGCGCATCCTGGACCTGCCGCAGCGGGTGCGCGCGCGAAACCCCTTGCCCTATTTGCGCGTGGCGCTGTCCAGCGGGGACCGCTTGGATCCCACCCTGGGCCAGCGGTTCATGGATGCCTACGGCGACATCCTCTACAACGGCTACGGCTCCACCGAAGTCGGCATCGGCGCGTTGGCAACGCCGGCGGACCTGCGCGAGGCCCCCGAGACCGTCGGAAAGCCGGTCGCCGGCTGCCCGGTGCGCATCTTCGACAAGAACGACCGACCCGTCGGGCCGCGCGTCACCGGGCGCATCTTCGTCGGCGGCGAGCTGGCGAGCGAGGGCTACACGGAGGGCTCGGGGGAGGCCAAGGCCGTCGTCGAGAACATGACGAGCACCGGGGACATGGGCTATTTCGACAATGCCGGGCGGCTTTTCATCGTCGGCCGCGAGGACGACATGATCATCTCGGGGGGCGAGAACGTCTACCCGCGCGCGGTGGAGAACGCGCTCGCCGAGCACCCCGACGTCGCCGACAACGCGGTCATCGGCGTTCCCGACGAGCGGTTCGGTCATCGACTGGCCGCCTTCGTGGTCGCGCGGCCGGGTCGCAGCATCGACCCGTCGGCATTGCGGGATTACCTGAAGGACAGGGTGTCCCGCTTCGAACAACCGCGGGACATCAACATCGTCGGCAGCATTCCGCGCAACCCCGCGGGCAAGGTGGTGCGCAAGGAGTTATCGACCTGAGCCCGCCCAGGCCTCGAGCTGCTTGGGTTCGAGCGCGGCGACCCTCCTGGCCAGCCAATTGGGCGCCAGCACCGACACGGCGGTGGTGCCGGCCGTCGCGCCGATGACGCCGGACCACGCGACGGGCCCCAGCGGCGTGCAGCCGAAGAACTGGCTGACGCCGGGGGTCTGGACGATGGCGACCAGGACGCCGGCGCTGCCCAGCGCGGTGGCGATCACCAGCGGGCTGTGGCGGCGCGTCAGCAGGGTCTGCGCGAGCTGCGTGGTGACCAATGCGGTGAGACCCATTGTCGCCGTACGGCGTTCGGTGCCCGGTGTCCAGCGGCCGATGGCCCAGGCTGCCGTGGCGCCGGCGGCGGTGATGGCGCCGCGGGTGACGATCTGGCGCATGAGCGGCGCGTCGAGCGACGGCGAGGGTTCGGACAGCGCGGCGAGCTCGAAGGCGCGCTGCATTTCCTCGGCGTCGCGGTCCGCGCCGTCCTCGTCCTCTTCGGGCTGCGGGTACTGCGGGGTGACGGCAACCGCGAGGGCGGGAAACATGTCGGTCAGCAGGTTCACCAACAGCAGCTGACGCGTGCCCACCGGCGCGCGACCGGTCCCCAGCGCGGTGCCGATGATGGTGAAGAGCACCTCTCCCACGTTGCCGCCGACCAGAATGCTGACCGCATCTTTCACGCCGCCCCACATCCCGCGGCCTTCGACCAACGCGTCGATCAGCACGCCAAGGTCGTTGTCGGTCAAGACGATATCGGCGGCGCCGCGCGCGGCCGACGAACCGCGACCGCTCACCCCGATGCCCACGTCGGCCATCCGGATCGCGGCGGCATCGTTGGCCCCGTCGCCGACCATCGCGACCGCCTGCCCGCTGTGCTGCAACGCCGCGACGATCTGCACCTTCTGCTCCGGGCTGACGCGCGCGAAAACCTGGACGTCGGCGGCGAGCTTGGCCCGGGCGTCCTCGTCGAGCGCGGTGAGCTCGGCACCGGTGATTTCGCGCGCGTCCGAGGGCAGGCCGAGTTGGCGGGCGATCGCGCGGGCCGTCACCGGGTGGTCCCCCGTGATCAGCACCACCCTGCGACCGGCCTCCACCAGCGTCTCGATCAGCGGGCGCGCCGACGCCCGTGCCGTGTCGGCCAAACCGACGTAGCCGATCAATTCCAAGTCGTGCGCGGCGGCGTCGACGCTGTCGGCGTCGGTGTCCTCCTCGGTGGTCCCGCCGTCCCAGCGGCGCTGCGCCACCGCCAGCACCCGCAGGCCTTGTTCGGCGAGGCGCATCACCAACGACTCCGCATGGTCCTGATCGGCGTCCACATCGGCGAACCGGCAGCGCGGCAGAATCTGCTCGGGTGCACCCTTGACCATCAGCATCGGCCCCGCCGAGTTGGCGCTGCCGATCGAGGCGGAGTAGCCGCGACTGGATTCGAACGGCACCTCCGCGAGCACCGTCCATTCCGAATCGCCATGGCCATCAAGGGAATTGGCGGCCGTCAGGATGGCCTCGTCGGTGGCGTGCGCGTGGCCCTGCCCGTTGTGCGGCTGGGTGCACGCCCGCGCGGCGACGCGCAGCACCTCGGCGGCCTGCGGGTCGCCGGCTTCGGGAAGCGGGCCCTGCGCGCTGGTCGCATGCGGCACCGCGGAAACGACGCGCAGGTGGTTCTCGGTGAGGGTGCCGGTCTTGTCGAAACACACCGTCTCGACCCGGCCGAGCGCTTCGATGGCGCGCGGCGTGCGGACCAGCGCCCCCCGCCGTGACAACCGCTGGGCGGCGGCGAGCTGGGCAAGGGTGGCCACCAGCGGCAGGCCCTCGGGAACGGCGGCGACGGCGATGGCGACGCCGTCGGCGACCGCCTGCCGCAGCGAGCCCCGGTGCGCCAGCGCCAGACCCGTCACCGCCGCACCGCCGGCCAGGGTCAGCGGAAGCACCTTGCTGGTCAATTCCCGCAACCGGGCCTGCACGCCCGCGGCCGACTCGACATCGGCGATCGCCATCAGCGCGCGCTGCGCGGCGGTGCCGGCGCCGGTGGCGACGACGATCGCCCGCGCTCGCCCCGCGACGATGGTGCTGCCCTCGAACAGCATGCTGGCCCGGTCGGATTCGGCGGCGGCGACGGGCTCGACCTGCTTGTCGACCGGCAGCGACTCGCCGGTGAGGAAGGACTCGTCGACCTCCAGGTCCTCGGCCACCAGCAGTCGTGCGTCCGCCGGTACCACCTCCGGCGCGGCGAGGTCGATGATTTCGCCCGGGCGCAGCGATTTCGCGCTCACCGTGACCGTTCGCTCGGTCGTGCGAGCCGCCTCGAGCCGGCGGTGCGCCGTCGCCACGGTGGGGAGCACGACGCGGCGCGCGTGCTTTTCCTGCTCGGCGAACAGTTCGGCGACCGCCGCCTCGGCGCGCAACCGTTGCACCCCGCCGGCGATGGCGTTGGCGGTCATCACGCCGGCCACCAGCAGGGCGTCGACATTGCTGCCGACGATCGCCGACGCCGCCGCTCCCACGGCCAGGATCGGCGTCAGCGGATCGGCGAGCTCGGCCCGCGTCGCCGACAGCAGGCGGCCCATCCGGGCCGCCGGGCCCCGCAGCGGCGCGACTACCGGGTTGTAGGACAGGTCGTCGAGAACCTGTCGCCAGGGCGCGATTCCGGGCTCGACGGCGAGCGGTCGCGTGCGGCTGGTCAGGCGGGAGTAGACGATCTCGGGGTCCAGGGCATGCCACGCGGTCAGCGGCTGCGGCGTGGGATCGGGCAGCCGTAACACCCTGCTGGCCGAGAAGGTTCCCTGTATCAAGGCGGCCGCGGCCGCCGCGTTGACCGGGTTGAGCCAGCGCTGCAGGGCCAGCGGATTGGCCGAGCCGGGATCACCGGTGACCAGCAGCAGGCCGGCCAGGGTGCTGCCGCCCTTGGCAAGGCGCACCGCGGATTCGGTCGCCTCCCGGGCCACCGGCAGCGCCGACAGGATGCGAACCGCCGCCGCCAGGTCGGTGCCGGTGATGATGTCCGCGGTCCACGGCGTCGCCGCCTGCGGATCGTCGAGGGCCACACCGACGTCGGCGATGGCCAGCGCCGCCAACGTGTCCGTCGACGCGAAGTCACGGTGCAGCGCGGTGATCAGCAACACCGGCCCGCGATCCGTCCGCAGGTCGCGAACCAGCTGCAGCAACGGGGTGCCCGGCGGGTGACTCACCGCGACGCTGGCGGTCAGGTCTTCGGTGCCGGCCACGTGACGCAGCACCACCCGCGCCCCGGTCCGGGCGGCGGTCTGTAGCAGCGGGATGGCGAACGGGTCGACCTCCCATCCCACGTCGACGCTGCCGACGCGTTCGCCATCGACCACCAGGTCGGCATGCTCGAGCCCCTGGGCGGGCATCGCCGAGGGGCCCTGCGCACGGATCCAGTGCAGTCGTGCGCCGGTGGCCGGCAACTCATCCGGGTCCGGCTCGGGTGCCTCCTCGCCGTGGAGCAGCGCGTCGGCGACCTCGTAAACCCGGTCCTCGTCCCAGCCCGGGATGTCGCCCTGAGCCCGCAACACCGCGCGGTTGTCGCCCCGCAGCGCCGCTCCGTCGATGACGACCACCTTCACGCGATCCATCCGACGCAACGCGCCGGGGTCGAGGACCAGCTGTCCGGCGTTGGCCAGCCCGCGGCCCAGCACGGCGGCGAACGCCTGCCGGCCCGCGTGCGCCG
This sequence comes from Mycobacterium terramassiliense, assembly GCF_900157385.1. Classification (GTDB taxonomy): domain Bacteria; phylum Actinomycetota; class Actinomycetes; order Mycobacteriales; family Mycobacteriaceae; genus Mycobacterium; species Mycobacterium terramassiliense. The sequence goes on along the minus strand of NZ_LT717701.1, from coordinate 187,280 downwards.
CCCGCGGCACGCCGGCCAGTAGCGCGCCGGCCGCGTCTTCGGTGCCGCCGCCGGCCAGCAGCGCGCCGGCCGCGGCGATCAACGAGGCGTTCGCCGCCTGATCGACGTATTCCTCCACCGGCCCGGCCATCGATCCCTTCGCGGTGTCGATGGCCGCGTCGATGGCCCCGCCGACAACCACGTGGGAAACCTCACCCGCCGCGGCGGCGGCCCAATTGTGCCGGGGCGCCTGCGTTTTGGGCCCCGCCGAGGAGATGACCGGAACCACCGGGGCTTGCGGCCGCTTGGGGGAGGCCAGCTCGGGCTCGCGCTCTCGCCATCGCTGCCGGTGAGCCGACGCTTCGGAGATCTGCAGGCTGCGTTGCGCCAGATCGATCAGGGGCGTGCCCACGGCATGGGTCAGCCCGTTGGCGAGCGCCGTCGAGGCGCTGAGGGCGATGTCGGTGCCGACGCGACCCAGCCGCGACTCCAGCACGGCTACCACCCTTGGCTGATGATTGAGCAGGGCGGCGGCGGCGCGCGCGCTGCGCGGCGCGACGGGCAATCGACCCAGCCAGCCGGTGACCGCCGCACCGATCGCCGCGACGTCCATCGCCGCCGCGGTCATCGGGACCAGGATCGCCAGCGGATTGCCCGGGTCGGCGAACGGCGCGGTCCGGGGTGCCGACCTCGGTGCCGTCAAATTCAGATCGGCGGCGACATGGCACACCGTGTCTCGCACCTCGTCGAGCACTGCGCCGCTGTCGGCCTCGCTCTCGAGTTCGACCACGAGCCGGCCAAGTGCGCCCTCGACGTGGGCGCTGGCCACTCCGGGAATGCGGCGGACCGGCTCCTCCACCACCGCCGCATGCTCGTTCCAGCGCGGGAAAGGCAGCAACGGGTCGAGGTCGAAATGCACCCGCCGCCCGCTCTGCCAGCGCACCGGCGGGCTGGCGTCGCCGCGCGAACCGTCGGATTCAGGGCCCACGCCGATCGCCCGGCTCGTCGTGTGAGCCATCGACTGAAGCACCGGGCCGGCCAGTTCCACCACCGGGCTGGCGAGCGTCTGCACCGCCCCCGCGGCACCGGCCGCGGTGGAGACGCCGGCCCGCACCACCTGCGCGGCCCCGCCGGTCACGCCAGCGACGACGCTGGCCACGCCCGGAATCTTCATTCCGTCACCCTTCACCTACGTCTACCGCGCCTAATGATCCTGGCGCGTCACGGGCCTGTCCACAGCTGGGCTGCGTGGACGGCACACGATGACGCCGACGAGTGCGGCGCGTCGGGATTCGCTCGCTTGCCAGGGGTGCAAATCGCTTCCCTGGAGAAAGGTTACCGGCTCGAAGCGTCGCCAAACCTGGGAGAACACTCGCGCGCCACAGGGCACCGTGGCGGCGCCACGGCGGGTGGGCATCGCGCCGGTTCCCAGCAACGACGGGTTGCGCTTGCCGCAATTGCCCCGATCGCGGCGTCGCCGGTGTCGTGCGGGAATGTCCGCGGCTGAATCCTGCTGGCAAATATCGTATTTCGCGCCTGCGCATACGGCACCCTGGGCGGCTGGCCGAGCTGCGTTGGGGCGGAATCACTTCGCGCGTGCCCGCGGTGGCAGTCATTGCGATCAGGCTGATTCACACCGCTGTCTTACGCCTGGCCGGTCGATACCATCCAACCGTCGAAAGTCTGCCTCCAGCTAACCCGACTGCGAAAGCACGTTAGTCAGCGGTGATTGGCAACTTCTACGAGCCCGGTGATGGATATGGAGGCGGCAATGACACAGCCCCAGCAGGCGTCGGCGGGGCGCCGCAACCTTCGATTGCCCGTTTCCTGGCTCAACATCGTCGGCATCCTCGCCATCGTCCTCGCGGCCAGCCTGATCACGATGAAGAACCTGCAGGGCCACACGTCGCCGAACCAGATCCTCAACGTCTCCTATGACCCCACCCGGGAGCTCTACGCAACGCTCGACAAATCCTTCGTCGAGCAGTTCCGCCGGCAGACGGGCGTCACGCTGGAAATCAAGCAATCGCACGGCGGTTCGGGGCGGCAGGCCGGCGACGTCATCGAGGGCAAGCAGAAGGCCAGCGTGGTCTCGCTTGCGTTGGTGAGTGACGTCGACGCGCTGCGCAAGCGCGGACTGATCGCCCCTGACTGGCAGAAACGCCTGCCGAACAATTCGATCCCCTACACCTCGACCATCGTCTTTGTCGTCCACCGCGGCAACCCGAAGGCGATCCACGATTGGCCCGACCTGGTCAAGGATGGCGTCGCGATCGTGTCGCCGAACCCGCGCACCTCGGGCAACGGAAAATTGAGCATCCTGGCGGCCTGGGGTTCGGTGACCACGCGCGGCGGCACCGAGGCGCAGGCGTCGGACTTCGTCAGGGCTCTGGTGCGCCATGTCGCCGTCGCGGACTCCGGGGCGCGCGGCGCCGCCATCAGCTTTGCGGTCGAGAGAATCGGCGACGTGCACCTGACCTGGGAGAACGAAGCTCTGCGCGAGGTCGCCGAAAACCGGGACGAACTCGAGATCGTCTACCCGCCGATCAGCATCCGCGCCGAACCGGCCGTCGCCTGGGTCGACGCGAACGTCACGGACAAGAAGACCGCCTCATATGCCAAGGCTTACCTGGAGTACCTCTACAGCGATGCGGCGCAGGAAACCATCGCCCAGCTGGGCTACCGACCGGTGAAACCGGAGATCTTGGCCAGGCACGCCGACAAATTGCCCGACATCAAACTCTTCCCGATCGGCGCGATCGCGAGCGACTGGAATGACGCCCGCCAAAAGTTCTTCGGCGACAACGGAATCTACGACGCGGTCTCGTCACCCGGTCAAGCCAGGGCCGTGTCGGCGCACCCGCGACGAAAGGTCAAGCGGCCATGAGCATTCCGGCGGGTCTGAAGAGGCTCAACTACGACACGACCAAGGCGCGCCGCGATCTCGTCGCCGGACTGACCGTCGCGGCCGTCTCGCTGCCACAGAGCATCACCTACGCACTGGTCGCCGGCGTCGATCCCAAATTCGGCGTGTACTCCGCGATCGTGGTGACCTTCGTCGCCGCGATCTTCGGATCGTCTTCGCATCTCATCAACGGACCGACGAGCGCGATATCGCTTCTGGTGTTCAGCTCGCTGGCGTTTCTGGATCCCGAGAATCGCACCGTCCTTTTCGAGGCGTTGTTTGTGCTCGGGGTGCTCGTCGGCGCATTCCAGATCCTCATCGCCGTGTTCAAGCTCGGTGACCTGACCCGGTACATCTCGGAATCGGTGATCATCGGATTCCTGGTGGCCGCGGCGCTGCTGATCGCGCTCGGACAGCTGGGCAACGCGCTCGGCGTCAAGGACAAGGGCACCGGGCGGATGCCGGTATTGAAGCGCACCTACCTCACCCTGTTCCAGGGCGACGCCGTCAACTACCGTGCGCTGGTCCTCACCGTCACGACCGTGGCCTTGGCGGTGGGCCTGCGCTGGCTGGTCAAGCGCTACGGGCTCCCGCAGCTCGACCTGCTGGCGGTCCTCGTCGTTGCGGCCTTGATCGCCTACGCGGCCGGGTGGTCGACCGCCACTCACGGCGGTAACGCGGCGGTCGCCCTCACCGCGAAAATTCCGCAGAGCCTGCCCGCGCCGCACATTCCGGATGTGCAAATCGGGGTGCTAGGCCAGCTGTCCGAAGGCGCGCTGGCCATCGCCTTCATCGGCCTGATCGAGGCGCTGTCGATCGCGAAGGCCATCGCCCACCAGAGCGGGCAGAGGATCGACTACAACCGGCAGATCCTCGCCGAGGGCCTGGCGAACCTGACCGGCGGCTTCTTCCAATGCGTGCCGGGGTCGGGTTCGATGTCGCGCTCGCCGATCAACTTCCAGGCCGGTGCGGCGTCACGCTTCTCCGGGGTGGTCGCTTCCGCCGGCGTCGCCGTCGTGGTGCTGCTGTTCGCACCGCTCCTGCATTACATGCCGAAGGCCGCGCTGGCGGGTCTCCTGCTCATCACCGCCGCACGACTCATCGACTACAAGCGGCTGTTCTACATGCTGAAGGCGTCGCGCTACGACGCGGGGCTGGTGATCGTCACGGCGCTCACCGGAGTGCTAATCGATTTGGACACGGCCGTGCTGCTCGGTGTCGCGTTGTCGATTCTGCTGTTCGTGCCGCGCGCGGCGAAGCTGAAGGCCAAGGAGCTGATCGTGACGCCCGAACGGGTGGTCCGCGAGCGCGTGGCCGGTGACCCGGTCGATCCCTCGACGATCATCTACGATCTCGAAGGCGAGCTATTCTTCGGCGCCGCACCGGAACTCGACCGCTACCTGGATGCGCTGCGCGACCGCGTCAAGCGAGACGGCGTCGGCTTCGTGGTGCTTCGGCTCAAGCGGGTGCGCCATCCCGACGCCGTCGTGGTCGAGCGGATCGAGCAGTTCCTGCGCGAGGAAACCGCGCGCGGCGTAACGGTTCTGCTGGCCGGCGTGCAACCCGACATGTGGACCGTGCTCAAGAACGTCGGCCTCGAGAAATGGTTCCCGGTCGAGCACGTCTTCCCCGAAGAGGACGAGGAATTCTCGGCAACGCTGAAGGCCGTCCGCTACGCCCACGCCGAACTCGGAGTCGACGAACCGCGCGAGCCGCTTCCCGCCGCCGTGTCGGGCAACGGGGATCGGCAGCGGTACTACTACCTCGTTTGAGACGCCTCGCAATTGGCGTTCCCGGACGCCGGAAAACACGAATGCGCGGTAGCCGTCGACCGGCTACGCGCGCATGAGCGGGTGCGGAAATTCCGCTACAGGATTCGGTGGTTCGCCCGGCCTACCTGGTAGCCCGCCGGGAAAGACTTCTCGATGACCTGCAATCGGTGGTCCACCCTGGACTCGAGCTCGAGAACCACGCAGCCGTCGCTGATGGTTTTCGATTCGAGGACTATGTAGCGCTGACCACAATCGGTGATCGGGTCGCCCGAGTGCAATTTCTCGACCGGCACCGACTCCGGGGTTCCGTCCGCCTCCATGCCATGACACGTTAGGTCAATTCGATGATCGAGGGAATAGACCTCTACCTGGTGTCGGCCCCTGGCTGCTTGAAGAACACGCTGACGTGCGAGATCAGGCCGTCATCGCCCTGCTCGAAGAGGATGCATTCGGGCCACGTCGCGGCGACCCCGTCGATCTCGAACGCCTCCGTCAACTCGGCGAATGACACCCGGGAGTCGACGTGCGAGACGCGCTGCACCTCCAGCCGGTGGCCCTGCAGAGTGGTGCATACCTTGCGCAGGTAGGCGACGTAGTGCTGCTTTCCCTCGACGACGTCGCAGAACGGGCCCTCACGGACCAACCCTTCGTCCGCGATCGTTGCGGCCAGACCGTCCCAATCGTGCCCGGCCAGGCAGTCCAGGTAGCGCTCGACAACGCCGGCACCGACTCCGGTCACGTGGGTCGCTCCACGAAAAACACAGTAAGGCACGGCGGGGCCCCGCGAAATACGGCGACGCGGGTGAGAATTGTGCGATGAGCGCACCCAGCGCGCCGGAGTCGCCGGCCGAGGCCCCGAGTTGCTACCGGCATCCCGAACGCCGGACCTACCTCCGCTGCAACCGCTGCGAGCGTTACATCTGCGCGGACTGCATGCGCAGCGCCGCGGTCGGTCACCAGTGTGTGGAGTGCGTGCAGCAGGGCGCCCGAACGATTCGGCAACCGCGGACCCGCTTCGGCGGGCGGGAGCGATCGGGCACGCCGGTGGTCACCTATGCGCTCATCGCCGTCAACGTGCTGGTGTTCATCGTGCAGATGGCGGCGGGGAACTTGGAGAAGCAACTCTCCCTGTGGCCGCCGGCCGTCGCGGACGGCCAGTTATACCGCCTGGTGACCTCGGCGTTCTTGCACTACGGCGCGACCCATCTGCTGCTGAACATGTGGGCGCTGTACGTCGTGGGGCCGCCGCTCGAAAGCTGGCTGGGCCGACTGCGATTCGGGGCGCTGTACGCGCTGAGCGGGTTGGGCGGCTCGGTCCTGGTGTACCTGCTGACGACGAACGTCGCGACGGCGGGCGCGTCGGGCGCGATCTTCGGCCTCTTCGGTGCCACGTTCGTGGTGGGAAAGCGGCTGGCCCTCGACGTCCGCTGGGTCGTCGCGGTCATTGCGATCAACCTGGTGTTCACGTTCGTCGCCCCCGCGATCAGCTGGCAGGGGCACCTGGGCGGACTCGTTACCGGTGTGGTGGTGGCCGCGGCCTACGTCTACCCGCCGAAGGAAGCCCGCAACCTGGTCCAGGCTGCGGCGAGCGCGCTGGTGCTCGGCGTGCTGGTCGCGTTGGTCTGGTGGCGCACAGGCGTTCTCGTTGCGGAGTGGTACCGATGAGCTGGTGGGTCGCGCACACCGAACACACGCTGAGCGAAGATGTGCCCGCGCCGCCGGACGAGGTCCGCGATTTCTACGTGGACCTGGACAACATCAAGCTCGTGCACCCGCTGATCGTGTCCGTGCAGGTCACGTCGCGCACCGAAACGCCGGACGGTTACCTGCAAGGGTACCGCGTGGTGGACCGGATCCCGTTGGGGCCGTTCACTATGCGGATCACCTACTCGGCGCGGCTGCACGTCCGAGCCGAGGGCGACGTGACGACGGAGGCCGACCAGTCACCGGGGGTGCGACTGCGCGGAACGGTGAGCTTCTCGCCGCGCGACGGCGGCACCCGGATCACCGAGCGGATACGGATAGCCGCACCGCGGCCGCTGGCCCCGGTCACCAATCGTGAGGCTGTCAAGGCGCACGTCGAAATGCTGGCGGGCATCCGGCGCCACTTCGAATCCCGCTGATTGCGGCTGGTCCTGACCCGCCACTGGCCCCGATGGTGGCGACCCGTCCCCCAGCTCCGCGGGGTGCCCCCAGCGCCCGGCTGCGCCGCGCTCGCGATCATGCGCCGGGGAACTCGATGATTCCGCGGATGTTGCGACCGTCCCGCAGGTCCGCGAACGCCTGGTTGATCTCGTCGAGCCGGTAGTGGCGGGTGACCAGCTCATCGAGCTTCAACGCGCCGGCCTCGTACAACGACAGCAGCATCGGCACGCTCGTGCGGGGATTCATCCCGCCATACAGCGCTCCCCTGAGCTGTTTGGCCGACAGCGTCATTTCCTGCAGGACAAGCGGAACCGGCGGCTCGGTGAACGGGGTGATGCCGGTGAGCACGCATACGCCGCCCTTGCGAAGCAGCGACATCGCCGACGGGATCAGGTCCGCGCGCACGACACCGGGGCAGACGACGACGCGGTCGGCCATGACCCCGGCGGTGATCTCTCTGACCAAAGGCAGCGCCCCCTCCGCCGAGGCGACGGTATGCGTGGCGCCGAAGAACTTGGCCGAATCCCGCTTGGATTCAACGGGATCCACCGCGACGACATTTTGAGCGCCGACGGCGCGCGCGCCCTGCAGGGCGTTCATCCCGACACCACCGGTGCCGATCACGACGACTGTGTCGCCGGGTTCGGTGCCCGCCGATATCGTCGCCGAGCCCCAGCCGGTGCTCACACCGCACGATACGAGCGAGGCGGCGTGGAAGGGGATCGCGTCGTCGATCCTGATGACGGACCGCTCCGACAGCACGGCATATTCGGCGAACGTACCGAGTTGCCCATAGGCCAACAGGTTTTCGTCGCCGAGGTGCCGGCGGCACGTGCCATCGGTGGGCATCTCCTTGGTGAACAGGCTCGCGCCGATATCGCAGATGTAGCTCTGACCGTTCACGCAAAACCGGCAATTGCCGCACGCGGGAATGAACGAAAGCGCCACACGGTCGCCCGGTCGCACCGTCGTCACGCCCGGCCCGACTTCTTCGACGACACCCGCGCCCTCGTGGCCGCCGAGCAGCGGAAACCAGTCCGGCGCCGGCTGACCGCTCGCGGCCAGCGCCTCCGGCGTCGGCACCACATCGCCGGTGAACAGGTGATCGTCGGAGTGACAGACTCCGGCCACGGCCATCCGCACCAGGACTTCACCGCTGCGGGGCGGGTCGAGTTCGACGTCGTGGATCTCCCAGTCCCTGCCGACCCCGCGGATCACCGCGGCACGACACTTCATTGCGACCTCCTCGACGGGCTCATGGCGCGATCCACTCCGACGTCAACGCGAATTCCGACAGATACTTCGTCGAACTCCAACCGCCGTCGACGACGATCGTTTGCCCATTGATGAAACTTCCGCCCGGCGAGCACAGGAACGCGACGGTGCTGGCAATGTCGTCGATGGTGCCCAACCGCTGGTGCGGGGTCATCTCGGTGTTGATCTTGCGGAATCGCCCGTCCTCCAGGCGTTTCTCGACCATCGGCGTCCTCGTCACACCGGGGGCGACGGCGTTGCAGCGGATGCCCGACGCCCCGTACTGGCAGGCGATGTGCGTGGTCAATGCGGTCAGCCCGCCTTTGGCAGCGGAATAGGCGCCGCCGCGAAGCCCGCCGATGACGGCGAAGGTGGACGTGATGTTGACGATTCCCGATCCGGGCCGCATGTGGGGCAAGACGTCACGCGCGAGCCGAAACGGCGCCCGCAGCATCAAACCCAGGAAATAGTCCAGGGTTTCGTCGTCGGTTTCGTGTAGCGGCTTAGGGCTGCCGACCCCGGCGTTGTTGACCAGGAAGTCGACGTGGCCCCACCGCGTCACTGCGAGATCCACGATCCGTTGCGGCGCGTCGTCGCGGGTCAGGTCGACCGCGAGCGTCGCGACGCGATCCGGATCGCCGACGGACTCCTCCAGCTCGGCCAAGCGGCCTTCGTCGCGGCCCGTGCCCACGATCGCCATACCCAGCTCGGCGAGCTTCGTCGCGCACCCCAGGCCGATGCCGCTGCTGGCTCCCGTGACGATTGCAACCTGCATCTCACCCGTCCTCAATGTCCGCGCGGTGACCCGCCGCGCCCGGCTTCGCCGCGCTTGCGATCACCGCGGAAGTCAGCGCCGCTCGGATCTGATGCTTGAGTATCTTCCCGGCATCGTTTTTCGGAAGCGCCTCCCAGATGACCACCTGCTCCGGCGCTTTGAATTTCGCGACACCCTTGCTCGCCAGGAGCGAACCCAGGCTCGCGACGTCCGGCCTCGCCGCGCCCGCGGGCACGATCACCGCGCAGGCCCTTTCCCCGGTGCGCTCGTCGGGCAGCCCGACGACCGCAATCTCTGCGATGTCAGGGTGCGTGGCGAGCAGGTCCTCGACTTCCTTCGCGGAAATGTTCTCGCCGTTGCGAATGATGACGTCCTTGGCCCGCCCGGTCACCACCAGGTATTGGTCGTCGATCCAGCGCCCGAGATCCCCGGTGCGGAAGAACCCCGCCGCGTCGAACGAGTCGGCGTCGTCCTCGGGGTGGCGGTAGCCCAGCAGCATCTGCGGGCCCCGCACACAGATTTCGCCGTCGCCGCGCGGCGCGGCTTCGTGCGCGGCGAGCTTGATCTCGGCGATGCCAGGCCTTCCGTCGGTGGCCGCGGCCCAACCGGCTTCGTCGCTGCGGGGTGCGCCGACCGTCGCCACGGGCACCTCCGTGCAGCCGTACACCCGGGTGACCACGGCGTGACTGAAATACTCCGCGGCGTGGCGAATCAGCGAGGGCGCCACGGAGGCGCCGCCGCAGACGAACACCTTCAAGTCGGGCAGCCGGGTGCCGGTGCGCTCGGCGGCCGACAACAGCTGCTGCAGAAACGGTGTCGCCCCGGCCATGTGGGTGCACCGTTCGGCATCCATCAGCGCCACGGCCGCCGCGGGATCCCAGCGGTCCATCAGCACCGCGGTGGTGCCCAGCAGCAGCGGGCACTCGAACGCATAGATCGAGCCGCCGATGTGGGCGATCGGCGAGGGGACCAGGAACGCGTCGCCCGGCGCGATGCTCCAGCTGTCACGGATCTGACAGATCAGCGCATGCAGCGAATTGTGGCTGTGCAGCACGCCTTTGGCGCGGCCGGTGGTGCCGGACGTGTAGAGGACCATCCGCACTGCGTCCGGATCCAGGGCCGGCAGCGTTGGCGGATCCGACCCCGGGGGCCCCACCAGCGCAGGGTAGGGGGTGTGCGGACCGGCCTCGCCGCGCAGCACCACCACCTCGGGGGCGGGGCTCATCGTGGCGGTGACGCGGGTCAGCATCGCCGAGTAGTCGTGTCCGCCGAACCGGTGCGGGACGAAGATCATTGCGGTTTCGGCGTCTTCGAGGATCAAACGTAGGTCATGGTCGCGCAGCGACGGCAGGATCGGGTTCACCACCATCCCGGCCAGCGTGGCGGCCAGATAGATGACGGCGGCCTCGTGCCAATTCGGCAGCACGAACGACACGACGCTCCCGGCGGGCATCCGGGCCAGCAGAGCGTTCGCCAACCCGGTGGCCTGGTGATGGAGCGTCGCGCAATCCAGCCGAATGTCGCCCTCCACCAACACCGTTCGCTGGGGCGAGGTCTCCGCTGCCGCGCGCAGTGAATCGGCCAGCGTGGTGTGCACCCACCATCCGCGCCGATACGCCTCGGCGGCAAGCGCCGCGTCGTGGTGGGCCCGGGTGATCACCGCCGCCTCACCTCAGTCCGCCTGATCGTTCACGCGGCGCATGGTCATCGCATACCGAAAGCTCGACGACAGGTGGGTGTTGATCGTCACCTGAGCGACCTCGCTGTCGGAGGTCTTGTACGTGCGACGCATCTCCAGCGCCGCCGTGCCCGTCTCGACCCCGAGACCGTCGGCCAGCTCGGGTGGGAGCAGCACCGCGGCGATTTCCTGACGCAACTCGGCGATGCTCACGCCGAACAGGTCCTCGATCAACGGAAAAATCGGCCCGGTGTGGCGTTGCAGCAGCCTGCCGACCGCGGCGAAGGTGCGGTTGATGTAGTACTCCGTGCGGCACAGCGGCACCGAGGCGCCGTCGGCCCGCCGGTAGCCACGCACCGAGAGCCACTGCGTGCCGACCTGCAGCCCGGTCCGAGCGGCGAGTTCTTCATCGATCATCACCATCTCGTTGGATTCGATGGTCAACTGCGCCCCGGCGGCGAACGCAAGCAGATCGTCGATCGACATCGTCTCCTGCGCATAGGAACTGGACGCCGGCCGGGGAACCACCCGGGTGCCCGCCCGCGGCCGCGACGCGACGAGGTTGTCCTCGCGCAGCCGGCGCAGCGCTTCGCGGACCGTGTAGCGGCTGACCGCGAATCGCTCACACAATTGGTGTTCGGTCGGTAGCTGCGAGCCGACCGGATACACGCCGTCGACGATCTCCTTGCGCAGCGTGCGCGCGATCTGTAGATAGCGGTGCTCGCTGGAGAGGGCCGGCGGCATCAGCGGCCGTCCCGGGATCGGTGCAATGCCAGGACGCTGCCGTCACCATCGGCCGAGACATAGAGAGTCCCGTCGACGGCGGCGGTGACACCGGCGAACGGGCCCTGCGGACCGGAAAACGGCGGCATGCCTTTCAGCGGCTTGGGCACCACGCCCGGCGGTGGGCCAACCGGTAGCCCCGACGCAACGGTCTGCCGGATCCCGGTGTTCATATCGAACGCGATCAACTCCTTCGCGCCGGCGTCGACGACATAGAGCACGCCGTCGCACACACAAATGCCCTGCGGACGTTCCAGGTCGGCGACCACGGTGTCGACCCGCGACCCGGCCACCCTGGCCACCCGTCCGGCGGCGGCCTCCGCCACCAGGCAGGCCCCGTCCGAGTCGACCGCGACACCGACCGGCTCGCGCAGACCGGTCGCCAGCTCGTCGATGCCACCCGAGCGCAGCGACAGCACCCGTCCTGTGCCCAACTCCGCGAAGACCACACCGCCCGGGCTCAGGGCGACACCGTAGAGCTGGTCGAAACCGTCGGCCAGCACGGCGCTTTCACTCGCCTGCGGCCGGTAGCGTGCGACCTGGCCACCCGATGTCGTGACGACAAACTCGCCGGGTCCGCTCGATGCGAGCCCGCGCAGGAACCCGGGATACCCGGGGCTGAACAACATTCCCACGGTGTGCAGGGAGCCGTCGGGCAGGACGGCATAAAAATACGTGCCGTCGGCGACGTGCAACCGGCCGTCATGGCTCACCGCCAGGTCCAAGGGCCAGTTGAGCCCGCCCGGCAGCACGGATCGCGTTGTGCCGTCGGGTGATACCTCGGTGATCTCGCCGGTGAAGTTGGACACGAACAGCCGGTCGCCGACGAAGGTGCAGTTGTCCAGCCCGGGATTCAGCTGGGCGAGCAGACGTTGCTCCCCGCTGCGAGGATCGATGCGCAGCACCTGCCCGCTTGCCACCTGGGTCGAGACGATGCGCCCCTGCGCATCGAACTTGACCGAGTCGGGCACGCCGAGATCGCGTGCGACACAGTGCGGCTCGCCACCGTCGGGGTCCACGCGCCAGATCTCGTTGGCGCCCATCACCGGGAAGTACAGCAGGCCGTCCGGCCCGACTTCCATCGCGTTCGGTGACGGTACGTTCTCCAGGAGCACGCGTGGCGGTCCACCCGCCAAGTCGAATTCCAGCAGCCGCCCGCCCTCGCGGCATTCACCGACGAACAACCGGCCCCGATGGAAGGTGATGCCGTTGGCCGACGGCACGTCGTCGCGCAGCACCCGCGTTCGACCGCCGGTGTCTCGCACGCTGACCCGGCCGTCCATCACCTCCGTCGCGTAGAGGTTGCCGACGGCGTCGAACGCGACGTCGTCGGGCGCGACGATGTCGCCGCCCTTGGGGCTGGCCGTCATCAGCTGCCCGGTGCAGTGATCCAGCGCGCTGATCTGACTGCCGGTCACCTGGGCGATGTAAATGCGACCGTCCGGGCCGGTCCGCAAGCCATTGGCGCCGAACAGCCGGCTGGGCGCGGTGACCCGCTCGATCTCCCAGCCCTCGGTCACGTCGAGTGGCTGAACCGCCCCATAGCGCGACGGGAGCGTTGAGCTGGCCCGTGAAATGGACATGCCCTGCCGAGGTCCTTCCGTCAGCCGATTGAGCTGGACGTTATCAACTCCTTCTAGTCCAGACAATAGCTGCTAACTCTTCTTCGCTCGGCCTTGACAGCCAGCTCGACCGATGGGAATAGTGTTCTCCAAAGGATAGAACGTAGTATTTTGTCCAGACAAACTAGCAGGTGCCGGCGGCCGGCGTTGTCTGAGGCAGGGAAGCAGGGCATGGACGATCGCGAGGACTTTCTGGGGCTGCGCGGTCGCATCGTGGTGGTGTCCGGCGCCGGTGGGGGCGGTATCGGCACGACGGTCACGGCCCTGGCGGCCCGGGCGGGCGCCACCGTGATCGCGGTGAGCCGGTCGAAGGAAAATCTCGACGAGCACGTCGCCCCGTTGGCGCAGGAGGGCCTGGCGGTCGTGCCCGTCGCGGCGGACGCGTCGACCGACGAAGGCATCGCCGCGGTCATCGACCGGGCACGGCGGGCCGAAGGCAGCTTGTACGGCCTGGTCAACGTCGCGGGCGGCGCCGAGCCGTCGACGTGGATGCCGTCGACCCGGGTGCCGCGAAGCGACTGGCGCAAGATCTTCACCGACAACCTCGAGACCGCGTTTTTCATGAGCCAGGCCGTCGCCGCGGAACTGGTCGAACAACAGCTTCCGGGATCGATCGTCTCGATCTCCTCGATCAGCGGCATGAACACCGCGCCCTTTCACATCGCCTACGGGACCGCCAAGGCCGCCATCGTTGCGATGACGCGCACCATGGCACTCGAGCTGGCGCTGGCGCGGATTCGGGTGAACGCCGTGGCGCCCGGAGTCACCGAGACCGCGGCCTCGCGCACCTACGTCGACGAGGACCCGGATCGGGACACGCGGGCGATCGCGATGGGCCGGCGCGGGCGCCCCGAGGAACAGGCCGGCGCGATCCTGTTCCTGCTCTCGGAGATGTCGAGCTACGTCACCGGACAGACGCTGCTGGTCGACGGTGGGCTCGACCTGAGATGGAGCCACCTCGCCGCCGACAACACCTCCCTGTTCCTCAAAGACGAGTCCTTCCGCGCGGCCATGAGGAGGATGTGATGACCGATCTGGCCAAGGATGTGAAATCACCGGCGGCCGAGGAACTTTCGAAGCCGATGACGATCGGCGTCGAGGCGTACATCAGTGAGGACTACGCCCGCGCCGAGCGCGACAAGCTGTGGCGGAAAGTCTGGCAACAGGCCGGCCGGGTCGAAGAGCTGCCCGAGGTGGGCAGTTACCTGACCTACGACATTCTCGACGACTCGATCATCGTCGTGCGCAGCGCCGAGAACGAATTTCGCGCGCACCACAACGTCTGCATGCACCGCGGGCGCCGGCTCATCGACACACCCGAGGGCGCGAAGAACGCCCGCGGGCGCGCCCGCAAATCGTTCGTCTGCGGTTTCCACGGCTGGACATACGGCCTGGACGGGGCCTGCACGCACGTCCGCGAACAGCAGGACTGGCAGGAGGCGCTGACTCCCGACAACACCCACCTGCGACCGGTCAAGGTCGACACGTGGGGCGGTTGGTTGTGGATCAACATGGACCCCGACTGCGAGCCGCTGGCCGACTACCTGTTTCCCGCGGCGAAGATCCTCGACCCGTTCGGGCTGGAGAACATGCGCTGCAAATGGCGCAAGTGGTTGTCCTTCGACTGCAACTGGAAGGTCGCGCTGGAGGCGTTCAACGAGACCTACCACGTCTACACAACCCATCCGGAGTTCAACAAGTTCGGCGAATTCAAGGGCTGGGCCAAGGCGCAGGGCAAGCACAGCAACATCGGCTACGACGCACCGGAGGACATGGAGGCCACCAAGTCCAAGATCCGGCTCGGCATCGGCGCCGATCCGCGCGTGTCGACCGCGGAGATGCAGGTCTACACCATGGAGGAGACCAACGCCACCACCACCCAGACGCTGGTGAACGCCGCCAAGCGGCTGGTCGACGAATTGCCCGAGGGGACACCGGCCGACAAGGTCCTCGAGCACTGGCTGGCCTCCGCGCGCCGGGACGACGAAGCCCGCGGCGTGATCTGGCCGACGATTCCGCCCGACATCCTCGGTCAGGCCGGCACGGCGTGGCAGATCTTCCCGAACTTCCAGATCGGGCAGGGCCTCACCAGCGCGCTGTGTTACGGCGCGCGACCGCACCCCAGCTACAACCCCGACAGGTGCATTTTCGAGGTATCGGTGTTCGAGCTATACCCGAAAGGTCAAGAACCCCAGACGGAGTGGGAGTACACACCGGTCGGCGACCCGCGGTGGCGGTCGGTCTTGCCGCAGGACTTCTCCAACATGGCGGCGGTCCAGCAGGGCATGAAATCGCTAGGCTTCCCGGGCACCAAGCCCAATCCCTATCGAGAGCGAAGCACCGTCAACCTTCACTACCAACTGTCGAAGTACATGGGTACCGGCGAACCGCAGGAGCTTTAGTGCCGACCGCAAGCGCGGCGCTGGCGCCGCGCGCCGCAGGTTGGTACCGCCAGGTTTAGGAGACACATGCCAATGTTCGATACCTGCGGGCCTACGCAGACGCCGGACGACATCGATATCGACGCGCTGCGCGAAAAGTATTTGCACGAGCGCGATAAGCGGCTGCGTCCGGAGGGCTCGAAGCAGTACTTGGAACTCAAGGACGACTTCGCCGAATTCGCCGAGGTCGATCCCCACACGCCGGTCACGCCGCGCACGCCGATCGACGAGGACATCGACGTGGCGGTGCTCGGTGGCGGCATCACCGGTCTGCTGGCCGGCGCGTACCTGAAGAAGGCCGGCGTCGATGACGTGCACATCATCGAGATGGGCGGGGACTTCGGCGGGGTCTGGTACTGGAATCGCTTCCCGGGGATCCAGTGCGACAACGACGCCTACTGCTACATTCCGATGCTGGAGGAACTCGGCTACCTGCCGTCGAAGAAGTTCGCCGACGGCGCCGAGATCTACGAGCACTGCCGCCGTATCGCAAAGCATTTCGGACTCTACGACGGTGCCATCCTGTCCACCCAGGTCCGCACGGCGCGCTGGGATGAGACGATCAAGCGCTGGCGGCTGACCACCAATCGCGCTGACGACATTCGTGCCCGGTTCGTGGTGATGGCACAGGGCTCGTTCAATAGGCCGAAGCTGCCGGGCATCCCCGGGCTCAAGGACTTCACCGGGCACATGTTCCATTCGGCTCGCTGGGATTACGACTACACGGGAGGGGACGCCAACGGCGGACTGCACAAGCTGCATGACAAGCGGGTGGCACTCGTCGGTACCGGTGCGACCGGCGTTCAGCTGGTTCCACACCTGGGCCGAGACGCCCGGCATCTCTTCGTGTTTCAGCGGACGCCGTCGTCGGTGGACGTGCGCGGCAACGAGCCGACGGACCCGCAGTGGGCGGCGTCGCTGCGCCCGGGCTGGCAGGAGCAACGCAAACGCAACTTCCACCGCTGGTCACCGTTGGGGGAGGGAGCGGTGTTCGACGAGCCAGACCTGGTGTGCGACTTCTGGACCGAACTCGGGCGCAACCTGACCGCGCGGATCGCGGCCGCCGAGGACCCCGCATCCCTGACCGTCGAGCAGATCATGGCGATCCGCGAGGAAGAGGATTACAAGGTCATGGAGCGCTTGCGGCGGCGCGTCGATGAACTCGTCGACGACCCCGAGACCGCCGAGGCGCTCAAACCGTACTACCGGTTCATGTGCAAGCGGCCCTGCAGCAACGACGAATACCTGCCGACGTTCAACCGCCCGAACGTCACGCTGGTCGACGTGTCGGAATCAAAAGGCGTGGAACGGCTCACCGAGAAGGGGATCGTTGCGGGCGGCGTCGAGTACGAGGTCGACTGCGTCATCTTCGCCAGCGGTTTCGAGATCACCACGGACATCAGCCGCCGGTACGCGATCGATGTGATCGAGGGCCGCGACGGGCTGTCGCTCTTCGATCACTGGCGCGACAGCTACAAGTCGCTGCACGGGATGACCAGCCGAGGCTTCCCCAACCAGTTCTTCACCGGATTCATCCAGGGCGGCGTGGCCGGGAATACCACCGCGATGCTCGAACAGCAGGCCGAGCACATCGCCTACATCGTTTCCGAGGCCATCGCGCGCCGCGCGGTCACCGTCGAGCCGAGCCAGCAAGCTCAAGACGATTGGGTCAGGACGATCCGCGAAACCTCGATAGATGCCACGGAATTCGCGGTTTCCTGCACCCCCGGCTATTACAACAACGAGGGCGGCGGAGGCGGCGAGGGCATCCGCTCGGCCATCGGCGATCCCTTCATGCCCGGCTTCTACGTGTTCGACGACCTGCTCAAACAATGGCGGGCCAAAGGCGACCTCGACGGTCTGGTGCTGGAGAACTTCGATGGCTGACTTGAGGTTCGACGGCAGGGTAGCTGTGGTCACCGGCGCCGGCCGGGGGCTCGGCCGGTCCTACGCCATGCTGCTCGCCTCCCGCGGGGCAAAGGTCGTCGTCAACGATCCCGGGGGCGGCCTCTCCGGGGACGGCACCGATGCCGGCCCGGCCGACGATGTGGTGCGTGAGATCGTCGCTGCCGGCGGTCAAGCCGTCGCGAGCACCGATTCGGTGGCCACCGCGGCCGGCGGAAAGGCGGTCATCGACGCGGCGCTCGACACGTACGGTCGCATCGACGTCCTCATCCACAACGCCGGCAACGTGCGCCGCGGCTCGCTGAAGGAACTGAGCTACGAGGATTTCGACGCCGTGCTCGACGTCCACTTGCGCGGCGCGTTCCACGTGGTGCGGTCGGCGTTTCCGGTGATGTGCGACGCGGGCTACGGGCGCATCGTGCTGACCTCCTCCATCGGCGGCCTCTACGGAAACCAGGACGTGGCCAACTACGCCGCCGCGAAGGCCGGCGTGATCGGCCTGTCCAACGTCGCGGCCCTGGAAGGCGCGGCCGAGGGCGTGCGCAGCAACGTGATCGTGCCGGCCGCGGTGACAAGGATGGCCACCGGCATCGACACCTCGGCCTACCCGCCGATGGGCCCGGAGCTCGTCGCGCCCGTGGTGGGTTGGCTCGCACACGAAAGCTGTTCGGTGACCGGGGAGGTGTTCATCGCGCTGGCGGGTCGGGTGGCGCGGGCGGTGATCGCCGAGAGCCCTGGCGTGCACCGGCCGGCCTGGACGGTCGAGGACGTCGGCGAACACCTCGATGCGATCCGAAACATCGAGGCGCCGTTGGTATTTCCGGCCGTCCCCGACGGTCACCACCAGCACATCCGCTACAGTTTCGGGCTCGCGCAGCGCTCCAGCGAGCGGGGTGTGCTGCATGGCTAGCGGGGCGGGCGCGGGACCGCTGACCGGTTTGCGGGTCGTCGACCTCACCGCGATGGTGATGGGGCCATACTGCACGCAGATCATGGCCGACATGGGCGCCGACGTGATCAAGGTCGAACCGCCCCAGGGCGACAACACCCGCTACATCTCGGTCGGCCCCGCGCCCGGCATGAGCGGGGTGTTCGTCAACGTCAACCGCGGCAAGCGCAGCGTCGTGCTGGACCTGCACACCGACGCCGGAACGCAGGCGCTGTGCGCGCTTATCGAGACCGCGGACGTGTTCATCCACTCGATGCGCGCCAAGGCTATCGCCAAGCTCGGCTTCGCCTACGACGACGTCGCCGCGATCAACCCGGCGATCATCTACACCAATTGCTACGGGTACGGGCGCCGCGGACCCGAACGGGACCGGCCCGCCTATGACGACACCATCCAGGCCGAGTGCGGCCTGCCCGCGGTGCAACAGCAACTGACCGGCGAGGCCGACTACGTCGGAACGATCATGGCCGACAAGGTCGCCGGGTTGACGGCGCTCTACGCGACGACCATGGCGTTGTATCACCGCGAGCGCACCGGCGAGGGGCAAGAGGTCGAGGTCGCCATGTTCGAGACCATGGCATCGTTCATCCTCGTCGAACACGCCAACGGCGCCCTGTTCGACCCGCCCCTGGGGCCGGCCGTCTATCCGCGAACCGTGGCGCCCAACCGCCGTCCCTATCGCACCAGTGACGGCTACATCGCCGCGCTGATTTACAACGACAAGCACTGGGACGCCTTCATGAACGCCGTGCGGCCACCGTGGGCCAGCGAGCTGTATTCGACGCTGGAACGGCGCGCCCACCAGATCGACACCATCTACGGCCTGGTCGCCGAGACGATGAAGCAGCGCTCGACGCGCGAGTGGCTGGAGCTGTTCGGCGAACTCGAGATCCCGGCCGCGCCGCTGAACACGCCCGGCGCGCTGTTCGACGATCCACATCTGAACGCCGTCGGCATGTTCCAGACCGTGGACACCCCACACGGGCCGGTGCGCTTCCCCGGCGTGCCGACCTGGTTCTCCCGGACCCCCGGTCGCGTTGCCGGGCCGGCGCCCGAACTCGGCGCCGACACCGCACAAGTGCTCGAAGAACTCGGCGCGAGCGTGGTGCCCCCCGCTCGCGATGGAAAGGAATTTTGACCATGGCCGTGCCCGTCTACAAGCGCATCCTGGACCTGTTCGAGGTCGAGGGTGTGAACACGTTGTTCGGCATTCCGGACCCGAACTTCGTGCACATGTTCACCGAGGCCGACGCTCGCGGGTGGTCGGTGGTCGCACCGCATCACGAACTGAGCGCGGGATTCATGGCCGAGGCGGCGTCGCGCATGACGGGCAAGCCCGGCCTGTGCATCGGCACGCTCGGCCCGGGCATGGCCAACATCGCCGGAGCGATCCAGTGCGCGCTGGTGGAGAACTCGCCGGTGATCTTCCTCGGCGGCCAGCGCGCCCGCATCACCGAACGCCGGGTCCGGCGTGGCCGCATCCAATTCGTCCGCCAGGAGCCTCTTTTCGCGCAGTCCGTCAAGTACAGCGCGTCGATCGAGTACGCCGACCAGACCGATGAGATCATCCACGAGGCGATCCGCCGGGCCATGTCCGGCACACCCGGCCCGGCCTACATCGAGTACCCGTCACACGTCATCCTCTCCGAGCTCGACGTGCCGGATCCGCTGCCGCCCCACCGGTACCGGCTCGTCAACCAGACCGCGGGCGGGCGCGAGGTGGCCGAAGCGGCGAAGCTGATCCGCGCGGCCGAGAGCCCGATCCTCTTGGTCGGGCACGCGGTCCACACCTCGCGCACCGGCGCGGCGGTCAGAGAGCTGGCCGACCTCATGGCTTGCCCGGTGATTCAGACCTCCGGCGGCACCTCGTTCATCGAGGGCCTCGAGGACCGCACCTTCGCCTACGGATTCTCGCCGGCGGCAGTCGAGGCGGTGGTGCAGTCCGATCTGTGCGTCGCGCTCGGCACCGAGCTCGGCGAACCGAGCCACTACGGCCGGACCCGCCACTGGGCGGCGAACGACGCGAAGCGCAAATGGGTTCTGGTCGAGCAAGATCCGGTGGCCATCGGCGTCAATCGCCCCATTGACGTCCCCCTGGTCGGTGACCTGCGGGGTGTGGTGCCCCAGCTGGTGGAAGCGTTGCGTGACACCCCGCGACAGGCGTCGGCCGCTTCCAAGGCCGACCTGGACCGCTGGATCAAGCAGGACGCGGCGGAGCTGGCGCAGCTCGCCGAGAACGCGCCGGCGGGCCGGACGCCCGTACACCCCGCACGCTTCGTCGTCGAGGCCACCAAAGCCTTCCCGAAGGACGGCATCCTGGTCCGCGACGGCGGCGCGACCGTCATCTTCCAGTGGACCTACTCCCAGGCCAAACCGCGCGACGTCATCTGGAACCAGAACTTCGGCCACCTCGGCACCGGCCTGCCGTATGCGGTTGGCGCATCGGTCGCCGAGGGCGGTAAGCGCCCGGTGATGCTGCTGACCAGCGATTCGGCGTTTCTCTTCCATATCGCCGAGTTGGAAACCGCAGCCCGGCAGAAACTTCCGCTGGTGTGCGTGGTGGGCGTCGACCACCAGTGGGGCCTCGAGGTCGGCGTCTACAAGCGCACCTTCCCTCAGCCGTCGCCGCAGCCCGGTGTGCACTGGGGCAAGGACGTCCGGCTCGACAAGGTCGCCGAGGGCTTCGGCTGTCACGGCGAGTACGTCGAGAAGGAGGACGAGATCGGCCCGGCGATCCAGCGGGCCTACGCTAGCGGCAGGACGGCCGTCGTGCACGTGTGCATCGACCCGAAGGCCAACTCCGAGGAGATGCCCAAGTACGACGAATTCCGCACC
The DNA here is from genome assembly GCF_900157385.1 of Mycobacterium terramassiliense. GTDB lineage: Bacteria > Actinomycetota > Actinomycetes > Mycobacteriales > Mycobacteriaceae > Mycobacterium > Mycobacterium terramassiliense. The sequence continues at coordinate 166,237 of NZ_LT717701.1, read as the reverse complement.
TGGTACGCCGAAGGCACCCAGTAAGCAATAAGGAGTGGTCATGCGCGAATGCCTCAAGTTCTACATCGATGGGCGCTGGGTGGACCCGGTGCGGCCGAACCCCTTCGACGTCGAGAACCCGACCACCGAGCAGGTCTCCGGAAAGATCTCGCTCGGCTCGGCCGCAGACGTCGACGTGGCGGTCAACGCCGCCCGGCGCGCCTTCACCGGCTGGTCACAGAGCAGCCGCGAACAGCGCCTCGAACTGCTGGAGGCCATCCTCGCCGAATACGGCAAGCGTGCAGGCGATCTCGCCGACGCGGTCACCGAGGAAATGGGCGCGCCGCCCTCGCTGGCCGCGGGCCCGCAGGTCCAACTCGGGCTCGGTCACCTGGTGACCGCGATCGATGTGCTGAAGAACTTCCCGTTCTCCGAACAACACGGGGCGACCCTGATCTCCAAGGAGCCGATCGGCGTCTGCGGGCTGATCACGCCGTGGAACTGGCCGCTGAACCAGATCGCGGTCAAGGTATACCCCGCGCTGGCCACGGGCTGCACGATGGTCTTGAAACCGTCTGAGGTCGCGCCGTATTCGGCCTACATCTTCACCGAGATTCTGGACGCCGCGGGCGTGCCGGCCGGTGTCTACAACCTGGTCAACGGCGACGGGCCCGGAGTCGGCGCCGCCCTGGCTAGCCATCCCGACGTCGACATGGTGTCTTTCACCGGATCGACCCGGGCGGGGGTCGAGGTGGCCAAGAACGCCGCCCCGACGGTCAAGCGGGTGACGCAGGAACTGGGCGGCAAGAGCCCCAACATCGTGCTCGACGACGCGGGCTTTGCCGACAGCGTTCGCGCCGGCGTGCTCAACATGATGCCGAACTCCGGGCAGAGTTGTAACGCGCCGTCGCGCATGCTGGTCCCGAATGCGCGGATGGCCGAGGCCATCGACATCGCGCGTGGGGTTGCCGAACAGGTCAAGGTGGGCAGCCCGGGCGACAAGACCGCGCTCGGGCCGGTGGCGTCGAGGGCGCAATTCGAGAAGGTGCAGCGCCTGATCCAGCAGGGCGTCGAGGAGGGCGCGACCGTCGTCGCCGGCGGACTGGGCCGCCCGGAGGGGCTGGACACGGGGTACTACGTCAAGCCGACCGTCTTCGCCAATGTCACCAACGACATGACGATCGCGCGCGAGGAGATCTTCGGTCCGGTGCTGTGCATCCTCGGCTATGACGACATGGATCAGGCCGTGCAGATCGCCAACGACACCGAGTACGGTCTGGCCGGCTATGTGTCGGGCGCGGACCTCGACAAAGCCCGGGAGGTGGCCCGCAAGATCCGCGCGGGTTGGGTGACGATCAACCATGCCTTCGACATGAACTCGGCGTTCGGCGGCTACAAGCAAAGTGGCAACGGTCGGGAGTGGAGCGAGTTCGGCTTCCACGAATATTTGGAGGTCAAGAGCACCCTGGGCTACGCGCCGTAAAAGGCTGCGGCTTAACGGCGGCCGTCCTCGCGTGTCTTGTGCTGAATCCGGCTGCGTCGCAATTAGGCTTGCTCCGATTACGAGGAGGGGCAGCGACGTATCGGCATCAACATTGGCGCCGGACGACAGGTCGGTCAGGGCGCGTTAGCAGCGGACACTGAGCCGGGCGGGAGGCAACCCGCGCCGGCGCGTCCTGCTCCGCGGCCACGCTGGGTAGCCCCGGTGCGCCGAGCGGGCCGGCTCGCGATCTGGGATCAACCCGACCGGCGCAGCGGGATTCCGGCGCTGGACGGGCTGCGCGCGATCGCGGTCGCCCTGGTGCTGGTCGGGCACGGCGGCATCCCGGGCGTGGGCGGCGGCTTCATCGGCGTCGACATCTTCTTCGTCCTCAGCGGGTTCCTCATCACCTCGCTGCTGCTGGACGAGCTCCGGCGCACCGGTCGCGTTGAGCTGACCGGCTTTTGGATCAGGCGGGCGCGGCGGCTGCTGCCGGCGTTGCTCCTGATGGTGCTCAGCGTGGGTGCGGCCCGCGAGTTGCTTCCCAGCCAGTCGCTCACGGGGTTACGGGACGACGCGATCGCGGCGTTCCTCTGGGTGGCGAACTGGCGGTTCGTGGCCCAGAAGACGGACTATTTCACCCAGGGCGCCCCGCCGTCGCCGCTGCAGCACACCTGGTCGCTGGGGGTGGAGGAGCAGTATTACTTTGTTTGGCCGGTGCTGCTGATCGCGGTGACCCTGGTGCTGGCCGCGCGCGCGAAGCGCTACTTCAGGCGGGCCACCGTGGGCGGGGTGCGGTTCGCCACCTTTGTGATCGCGACGCTGGGCGCGGTGGTTTCCGCGGCGGTCGCCGTCGTCCTTGCCTCCGACGGAACGCGGGACCGAATCTATTTCGGCACCGACACCCGCGCGCAGGCGCTGTTGACCGGCTCCGCGGCGGCGGCTCTACTGGTGCGGGATTGGCCGTCGATGAACCGCGGCTGGTGCCTGGTCCGCACCCGGTGGGGGCGGCGGGTGGCACGCATTTTGCCGCTGCTCGGACTGGCCGGCCTGGCGGCGGCGACCCACTACGCGACCGGTGGGGCCGGCGAGTTCCGGCACGGCCTGCTGATCGGGGTTGCCGTCGCGTCCGTCCTCGTGGTCGCCCCGGTGGCCATGGAGCAGCGCGGAGCGATCGCCCGCATCCTTGCCCTGCGGCCCCTGGTGTGGCTGGGCACCATCTCCTACGGCGTCTACCTGTGGCACTGGCCAATCTTTTTGGCGCTCAACGGGGAACGCACCGGATGGTCGGGGCTGCCGCTGTTCGGCGCCCGGTGCGGGGCCACCGTGGCAGTCGCCGCCGCGTCATGGTGGCTGATCGAACAACCGATCCGGCGCTGGCGGCCGGCGCGGGTGCCGCTGTTGCCGCTTGCCGCGGCCACCGTGGCCAGCGCCGCCGCGATGACGCTGCTGGTGATCCCGGTGGGCACCGGGCCCGGCCTGCGCGAGGGGCTGCCGCCGGGTGTGTCGGCCGTCGCCGCGGTCTCTCCCTCGCCGCCCGCCGGCAGCCGCCCCGCGCCCCGCGATCCGCACCGGCCGTTCACGGTTTCGGTGTTCGGCGATTCGATCGGGTGGACCTGGATGCACTACCTCCCGCCCACACCCGGGTTCGCCTTCCTCGACCACACCGTCATCGGCTGCAGCCTGGTGCGCGGCACCCCGTACCGGTATATCGGCCAAACACTGGAGCAGAGACCAGAATGCGACGGCTGGCCCATCCGATGGTCGGCGCAGCTGGGTCAGGACCAGCCGGATGTCGCGCTGCTGATCATCGGGCGCTGGGAGACGGTCGATCGCGTCAACGAGGGTCAGTGGACGCACATCGGCGATCCGACGTTCGACGCGTACCTCAACGGCGAACTCGAGCGCGCATTGAACATCGTGGGTTCCACGGGTGTCCGCGTCGTCGTAGCCACCGTGCCCTACAGCCGGGGCGGCGAAAAGCCGGACGGTCGACTGTATCCCGAGGATCAACCCGATCGCGTCAACCTGTGGAACACCATGCTGCGCAAAACCGTTGCTCACCACCCCGGAGTCCAGATCCTCGACCTGAACAAAAAGCTGTGCCCCGACGGGGTTTACACCGCCAAGGTCGACGGCATCAAGGTACGCAGCGACGGCGTGCATCTCACCCCGGAGGGGGTGAGATGGCTGACGCCATGGCTCGAGGAATCCCTGCGGTAGCCCTCAATCGCCCGTGCGGCAACTGATTTCCATGCTGTCGCTCTCCCGAACGGAAAAGTTGAAGCTCACATACCCGTTGTCCGGGTTGCGAACCCGGTCGAGGTAGGGCCGCATGTCCGCGGCACTGGCGTTGTCGGCAACGATCAGTGCGCCCGTCGCGAGGCGCGGTTCGAGCAACTCGAGCACCGGCAGGTAGAGGTCCTTCCACCCATCGAGCAGGACGAACTCGACGGGTCCGTCGAGGTTGTCCAGCGTGGTCAGCGCGTCGCCCTCGAGGATGGTGATGACGCCGTCCAAACCGGTCTCGGCGAACGTCCTTCTGGCCGCGGCGATCTTGGGGGCGCTGAGTTCGGTGGTCACCACCCGGCCGGCGCCGTTGTCGCGCACCGCTGACGCCAGGTGCACGGCGGAGATTCCAAAGGACATTCCGAATTCGACGACCGTCGCCGGCCGGGTGGCACGCACCAGCGCATACAGCAGGCGGCCCGCTTCCGGCGTGACGGGGATGTAGAACTCGCTCATGGCGTCGGCGCGCTCCTGCGCGCTCATCGGGCGGTCGAAATCGCCGACCCGCTCCCGCAACCGCGACATCTGATCTTGCGTTTCGGCGTACATCCGGTCGAGCACCGCCGCGACGGTGGGTGCCTGCAAAGTGTTGGCCATGCCGTCGAGGGTAGGCCCCAGTCGACGGGCCGACGGAGAGTCCTGGCGGGCGTGGGTTAACGCAAACCCACGTCAAGGTTGTGTAAACGCGTTTGACGAGCACGAGGGCTGACATGCAAGATGGACAGGCAAGCACCTCGGTAGGTGAGGCGTCTGCATGGATACAGGCCACTGACCCCGAACGTCGAGAGACGCCCCGGGTCAGGACAGCTCTTCCCGGACCCAAGGGTTGAGCCCAAGTGGCTTCTGGAACTAGGAGCGATCGCAAGCGCGGCGAAGCCGGGCGAAGTGGGTCGCGACTATGGATGATGTTCCGGATACGCCGTGCAGTGCCGAAGCTCCGACGAGAGGGGTGCGGCCGGCGGTCTGCCGCCGGTGATTCGTGCCTCTCCCGTTCAGGTGAACGCGACGACACCCGCGTGTGTCCCGGCCGGAGGAGGTGAGGGCGAGATGAGTCCCGGCGATAGTCCCTATCCGAAATCCGTCTTGTCCCGATCCGGTTCCGGCATTCCTTCTGCCGCCTGACTTCTGCCCGTGCCACCCTGCGCGTGAGAACGCTTGGTTGGCCGCGGATGCCACGAGCCGATCGGACCTGCGTCAGGAGAAGATCATGGCTTTTGTTGTTACACAGCGCCTTTGCAACGTTTCCCGGCTGCGCGGCGGTTCGATGCTGCGTGCGGGTCGGCAGTTTGCGGCCAAGCTGGGCGCGCGTGCCGCCCTGACTCCGCAGGAGCGCGCGAACCTGTACGTCTCGCGGATGCCGATCGCGGTGGTCACCGCCTCGCTCGGGGGACATCCGTCGGACCGGCCGGCCGGAAACCGGTGACCAGCTCGATCCCGACCCGCGACGGTCCCCGCGACCACGCGGTGCTGGATTCCGCGCACGCGGGCGACATCGTCGGTGCGTTCGGCCGCATCCGGCGTGACGGCACCGGCGCCTATGGGGCCGCTGGGCGCTGGGCGCGCCTGCGGACGCTGCTCGTCATCACCGGTCCCGGCCTGATCGTCATGGTCGGCGACAACGACGCCGGTGGCGTGGCAACCTACGCCCAGGCGGGGCAGAACTACGGGATGGGCCTCTTGTGGACACTGGCGGCGCTGATCCCGGTGTTGTACGTGAACCAGGAAATGGTGCTGCGGCTGGGCGCGGTGGCCCGGGTCGGTCACGCCCGGTTGATCTTCGAGCGCTTCGGCAAGTTCTGGGGTGCCTTCAGCGTCGGCGATCTGCTGATCCTCAACGCCCTGACCATCGTCACCGAATTCATCGGCGTGTCAATGGCACTCGGCTTCCTGGGCTGCCCCAAGGCGGTCGCGATCCCGGCCGCCGCGGTGTTGTTGTTCGCCGTGGTGGCCGGGGGCTCGTTCCGCCGCTGGGAAGGGCTGATGTTCCTGCTGATCTCGGTGAACGTGCTGATCATCCCGATGGTGGTGATGGTGCATCCCGCGTTGAAGGAAACGGCGGGCGGGCTGGTGCCGCGGTTCCCGGGTGGGCTCAATTCCACCGTCCTGCTGTTGGTCGTCGCGATCGTGGGGACCACCGTCGCGCCGTGGCAACTGTTCTTCCAGCAGTCCAATGTTGTGGACAAGCGCATCACGGCTCGCTGGATCGGCTATGCGCGAGCCGATTTGGTGATCGGCATCGTCGTCGTGATGGTCGGGGCGACGGCGTTGATGGTGGTGACGGCGTTCGGGTTCGCCGGCACCACCGGGGTCGGCGCCTTCACCGACGCCGGTGCGGTCGCCTCGGGGCTGGCCAGGCACCTCGGTAGCGGGGTCGGGGTGCTCTTCGCGATCATCCTGCTGGACGCGTCGCTGATCGGGGCCAACGCCATCGGGCTGGCCACCACCTACGCCATCGGCGATTCTCTGGGCAGGCGGCACTCGCTGCACTGGAAGATCAGCCAGGCCCCACTGTTTTACGGTGGCTATGCGGTACTGCTCGCCGTGTCCGCCGCGGTCGCGTTCAGCCCCGACCACATCCTCGGCCTTATAACCCAGGGCGTGCAGGCCCTCGCCGGCGTCCTGCTGCCGTCGGCGACCGTGTTCCTGGTGTTGCTGTGCAACGACCGCGCGGTGCTCGGCCCGTGGGTAAACACGGTGCGGCAGAACATCATCGCGTGGACCGTCGTGTGGTGTCTGGTGCTGTTGTCGCTGGCGCTGACGGCGACGACCTTCTTTCCTGGCCTTTCCACCACCACCATCGAGGCCGGCCTGGCCGTTGGCGCGGCGATCGGCATCGTCGGCGGCGCGGCCACGATCGTTGCCGGCCGGCGCAACCGGGACCGGCGCGACGCCGAGGCGATCGTGGGGACACTCGGCGGTGGCCTGGACCCCGAGGAGGTCGACGAACTCGACGACACCCCGTCACTGACCTCCGGCGAACGGCGCGCCGTCCGCCGACAGGACCGGTCGAGGTGGCAGACCCCCAACCTTGCCACGCTTCCCCGGCCGCACCTTTCGCCGGCCCGTCGGGCGGGATTGCTCACCCTGCGCGGCTATCTGGTGATGGCGGTCGCGTTCGTGATCGTCAAGATCGTGCAGGCCGGGATGGCCTGACGTCCGGCGATTAAGGCGAACCGTTCGGCAGCAGAACGATTTTGCCGCGGGTGTGCCGCTTCTCGAGTTCTTCGTAGGCGTCGGCGACCCGGTCCAGCGGGTAGGTCGCGGCGACCTCGAAATCGATCGCCCCGCTGACGATCAGGCCGGCCATCTCGGTGAGCACCTCCGTTGTCGACGCGTCGGCGCTGCCTTCGGTCTTGGCACCGACCTCACCGGCCTTCTGGAACGCGATGATCGTGTCGATGCGCGCGGGCGCCACACCGAGATCCACCGCGAGCTGGACGTACTCGGGGCCGAACAGGTCGATGAACGCGTCTACTCCGTTCGGTGCCGCCTCGCGCAGCCGATCGGCCAGTCCGTCCCCGTACGCGACCGGGGTGACGCCGTGGGCACGTAGCCAGTCGAAGTTGGCGGGCCCCGCGATGCCGAGCACCCGGGCCTCGCGCAGGACCAGCAATTGCACGACCAGGCCGCCGACCCCGCCCGCGGCGGCCGAAACGGCTACGGTCTCGCCCGGCTGTGGGTCGACCGCGCGGACGGCGGCGTAGGCCGTCACACCGGCCACGTAGAGCGAACCCGCGGTCTCCCAGCTCATCTGGGAGGGTTTGCGAATCAGCTGATCGACCGGGACGGCGGTGTGGGTGGCGTGGCTGGATCGGCGGAAGCTGAACCCCAGTACCTCGTCGCCGACTGAAAACTCCGTCACTGCTGGCCCGACGGCGGTCACGACCCCCGCGAGGTCACTGCCCTCGCCGGAGGGAAAGGTAGCGGGGAACATGTCGTGCAGCGCGCCGGTTCGGATGGCGGCTTCTCCGGGATTGATCCCGGCGGCGCGAACCTCGACGACCACTTCGCCCGGGCCCGGCGTCGGCATCTCCACGTCCGCCACGTACAGGACGTCACGGCCCCCGTAACGATCGAACCGTACGGCACGCGCCACCGCAGATGTCATTGTTCCTCCTATCCCGCACTCCCCGCGCCCCCCGGCCAGCATAGGTGCGAACCGGAGCCGACCGGCGGGGATGAGCGCCAGCCCCTTGCTGTCCCGCCCTTGTTCCCGCCGGCATTTCGCAGTAGCGTCAGTCGGCCGAACTGTGGATTGACGCGGGAGGAACGTCATGGAGCTCGCCAGGATTGCCGCCGCCGGCTGGGTGGTCGCCACCGTAGCGGTCGGCACCGTCGTATCCGGGTGTGGCAACGATCAGACGACGTCGGCGCCCACATCGTCGACGACATCGGGTGCCGCCACTTCATCGAGCGGTGCGAGCACGGTCACGGCTCCTTCGCCAGGCCAGCCGACCGATTACAGCTCGCTGCTGATCAAGCCCAGCGACATCGGCGGAGACTTCAAATCCCCCCAGCCCCCCGTCCTGAACCCCAACAACGCGACCGGTGTCGCACAGCTGTTCGCCAATCCCGACAACAGCCGCCGGATCGGCGACACCATCCTGATCGTCGCCGACCCCGCCGTGGCGAAGACGGGCATCGAGAACACCAAGACCAACTATGCGGGGAAGGTCACCGGCACGTGGCAGCCGGTCGACGTCGGCTCCAACGGCTTCATGATTTCCGGTAACTCGCCGGACAACTCCCAAGCGGTGACGGTGTTGCTGTTCAGCGAGGGCAAGGCGGTCGTCAATATCGAATTCGACAGCGCGCCCAACGATCCGATCGATCCGGCCATTGCGATCGATGTGGGGCGCAAGCAGGACGCCGCGATCAAAAGCGGGCTGCCCGGCTAGGTTTGGGCGAACCCCTACGGCTGCAGGTCCGCGATCAGGCCACGACCTGGATGGGGTCGCCGACGTTGACCTGGTTGAAATACCATGCGGCGTTGTCCGGGCTCAGGTTGATGCATCCGTGGCTGACGTTGGCGTGGCCCTGCGAGTCGACCGACCATGGGGCCGAGTGCACATACACGCCGCTCCAGGTGACCCGGACCGCGTACTGCGCCGTGATCTTGTATCCCTCCGGGGAACTCAGCGGGATGCCGATCGTCCGCGAGTCCATCACCACGGAGCGCTCCTTCTCCAGAGCGGTGAAGTTGCCGATCGGCGTCGGGCGGCTGGGCTTACCCATCGACGCCGGCATCGTGCGCAGCACTTCGCCGTTGCGGCTGACGGTGAAGGTGTGCCCGGACAGGCTGGCCACACCGAGTAATTCGTCACCGGTGTCGAAGCCCGTCGTCAGTGCCTGCACACCCGCCGAGACGTGGGTGTGGGCGGGCCAGTAGTGGTTCGGAACCCACTGAACGACGTCGTTGTGGACCCACTCGAAGTGTCCCGGTGTACCGCTCGGCGAAGAGACGTGGATGGTCCGTTCGGCGGCAACGCGATCGGTGACCGGTGCGGTGAACGTGACGACCAGCGGGTGGGCCACGCCCACCACCGCTCCGTTAGCGGGCGAAACCGAGGCAACTCCAGGGACCGGCTCGGGCAGGGGGACGGACGCCGCGCCGCGTGCGGCGCTCCCCAAGGCGCCCATGCCGGCAATCGCTACCATAACGAACAGATAACGAAACGCTCGGTGCATGGCGCTTACCCTTTGCGATGGTTCAACTGACACAACGATATTCTACTGGGTGTCGGCTCATTACGGTTTTCAGCAAACACGGGTGGCTTCGCTGGGTCGCCACGATAACGCTGAGATCGCGCCGGACAAGCGCGGGCGGAGCGAGGGCAGGCGCGGCAAGGGGCGGGCATGATCGCTAACGATCGCTACACGCGTCCGAGGGCGGATACGGCCGCCCTGCTCCTCATCGACGTGCAGCGGGACTTCATCGATACCCCCGACACGCCCGGCGATGACGCCCCGATGCCGGTCGCGGGCACGCGTGCCGCGATCCCGGCGATGGCGCAGTTGGCGGCGGCGTTCCGGCAACGGGGACTGCCCATCGTGCACGTCGTCCGGCTGTATCTGGCGGATGGGTCGAACGTTGACCTGGTGCGGCGCGGATCGATAGAGGGGGGCGTTCGAATTGCCTTGCCCGGCAGCGCCGGTTCGCAGATCGTCGCCGAGCTATTGCCCAAATCTGTTGAGCTGGACCACGAGTTGCTCTTGGCCGGCGGCTTCCAGCGGGTGGGCGCCGCCGAGCACGTGATGTACAAGCCGCGGTGGGGCGCCTTCTACGGCACCCCCCTCGAGCAACATCTGCGCGAAAGTGGCAGCGACACATTGGTCTTCGCAGGATGCAATTTTCCCAACTGCCCTCGCACCTCGATCTACGAGGCGTCCGAACGGGACTTCCGGCTTGTCCTGGCGTCCGACGCGATCTCCGGCCTCTATGAGCGCGGCGTCGCGGAGTGCCGGGCCATCGGGGTGGACGTGCTGGGCTTGGCGGAGACACTCGATTGGCTGGCGGTGCCAGGCGCGCGTTAGCCTCAGCGGAGTCGGTGCCCGAAGGCCGAGCCCGAACAAAGAGGAGTGCGGTGCTTTTCCGTCAGCTGGAGTACTTCGTGGCGGTCGCCCAGGAGCGCCACTTCGCCCGGGCGGCCGAGAAGTGCTATGTCTCGCAACCCGCGCTGTCCGCCGCCATCGCCAAGCTCGAACGGGAGCTGAACGTCACGCTGATCAATCGCGGACACAGCTTCGAGGGCCTCACGCCCGAGGGGGAGCGATTGGTCGTGTGGGCCAAACGGATTCTCGCCGAACACGATGCCTTCAAGGCCGAGGTGCACGCCGTGCGGTCCGGCGTCGCGGGGACGCTTCGGCTGGGCACGGTGCCGACCGCCTCGACGACGGCTTCCCTGGTGCTCTCCGCGTTCTGTTCGGCGCATCCGCTGGCGAAGGTGCAGATCCTTTCCCGGCTGGCCGCCACCGAGCTGTACCGGCGCGTGCGCGAGTTCGACCTGGACGCCGCCATCGTGCACACCGCCACCGACGACGCTCACGACGTCAAGCTGGTGCCGCTCTACGAGGAACACTATGTGCTGCTGTCGACGGCGACCATGCTGCCCGCGGGGGCATCGACGCTGACGTGGCCGGAGGCCGCGCAACTGCCCCTGGCGCTGCTCACCGCCGACATGCGCGACCGCCAGATCATCGACGAAGCCTTCGCCGGCCACGCGATCACCGTCACCCCGCAGGTCGAAACCGATTCGGTCGCTTCGTTGTTGGCGCAGGTGGCCACGGGCAACTGGGCGTGCATCGTGCCGCACACCTGGCTCTGGACCTCGCCGCTGAGCGCGGAAATCCGCGCGGTCGAGATGGTCGAACCGGTGCTCAAGGCCGAGATCGCGTTGGCCACCAATTCTTCCGGCCCCGGCTCGCCCGTCGCGCGTGCGCTCACCGCATCCGCTCAGCAGCTGGCACTCGGCGAGTTCTTCGACGCGCAGTTGCTGGGGATCACGCGCCGGCGCTGATCGCGGGTGCGGCGGCGCTGGTCGGGTTGAGGCCGGCCAGGTGGCCGCTTTCCACGCCGGCCGCCGGGTCGAGCCGGCAGTCGACGACCGACGGCCCGCCGGAGGCGATCGCCTCGGCCAGCGCCGTGCGCAGCTCCGCCGGTGTGGTGACGTGATATCCCTTGCCGCCGAACGCTTCCGCGATCAGCCCGTGACGTGCCTGAGCGTTCAGCACGGTCGGCGCGGGATCGTCCCCCGTCGCCGCTTCGTCGCCGCGGTACACCCCGCCGTTGTTGAGGATGACGACGGTCACCGGCAGCCGGTAGCGGCAGATCGTTTCGACCTCCATGCCGGAGAAGCCAAACGCGCTGTCGCCCTCGATCGCGACGACCGGCTGGCCGGTCTCCACCGCGGCGGCGATGGCATATCCCATGCCGATGCCCATCACGCCCCAGGTGCCCGTGTCGAGCCGACGTCGCGGCAGCTCCATGTCGATGACGTTGCGGGCCAAATCCAGCGCATTGGCGCCTTCGTTGACGACGTAGACTTCCGGGTTTTCCCGCAGCACGGCCCGAATCGCGCCGAGCGCGTTGTAAAACCGCATGGGGTATGGATCCTCGGCCAGCCGCTCGCGCATCTTGGCCTCGTTGTGCGTCCGGCGCTCGGCCAGCTCGTGGACCCATTCGATCGGTGCGACGATCGGATGTGCGGCTACCGCGCCGCACAGCGCCGACAGCACCGAGCCGACATCGCCGCACAGGGGCGCCGCGATCGGCCGGTTGCTGTCGAATTCCGCCGCCGCGATGTCGATCTGCACGAACTTGGCGTCGGCGGCCCATTGCGGCGACTCCCCGTGGCCGAGCAGCCAATTGAGCCGCGCGCCCACCAGCAACACCGCGTCCGCACGGGCGATCGCCAGTGAGCGCGCGGCCCCTGCCGACTGTGGGTGTGAATCGGGTAGCAGCCCCTTGGCCATCGACATCGGCAGGAACGGAATTCCGGTGTTCTCCACGAAGTTCCGGATCACGTCGTCGGCCTGCGCGTAGGCGGCGCCCTTGCCGAGCACGATCAGCGGCCGCCGCGCGTGCCGTAGAACTTCCAGCGCGCGATCGACGGCTTCTGGCGCCGGCAGCTGCCGGGGCGCGGGGTCGACGACGCGCCAGATCGTGTCGGCCGCGGCGGAGGCGTCCATCGCCTGGCCGAGAATTTCGGCGGGGATGTCGAGATAAACCCCGCCCGGCCGCCCGGAGGTCGCCGTGCGAATGGCGCGGGCCACGCCCCTGCCGATGTCCTCGATCCGACCAATCCGATATGCGGCCTTCGCGAAAGGCTTTGCGGCCGTGAGCTGATCGAGGTCCTGGTAGTCGCCGCGCTGCAAATCCACCATCGCCCGGTTGCTCGAGCCCGAAACCTGGATCATCGGGAAGCAGTTCGCGGTGGCGTTCGCCAGGGCGGGCAGCCCGTTGAGGAAGCCGGGCCCGGACGTGGTGAGGCACACGCCGGGGCGGCGGGTGAGGAACCCGGCGGCGGCGGCCGCGTTGCCGGCCGAGCCCTCCTGCCGAAAGCCGATGTAGCGGATGCCCGACGCCTGCGCGGTGCGGGCGAGGTCGGTGATCGGGATGCCGACGATGCCGTAGATGGTGTCGACGTCGTTGGCCTTCAGCGCGTCGACGACGAGGTGGAAGCCGTCGGTCAAGCGAGCCGCGTCGCCGGGAGATGCCGAAACGGTGGACATGGTGGCGGCCTCCTTGTGAGCGTGATGCCGGATCTGCCCGTAACTGCCTCAGCCATCACTGTTGTGCCGGTGCGCGTGGCTGTCCAAGACTAAGCCGCTATGCAGCGATTCACGGCGTCTATCGATAGCCCCCGCTTATCGATAGTGAGCGGATCGGTATTGGACGGGCACCCGGGTGTCACGGCATGGTGCCAACAGGAGGTTTCACAAGCTACGAAAGGGGTTGGGCGATGAGGACCAGCAATCACGTTGTCGTCGATCTGGTCGAGGTGGCGGCACGCCGGCGCCCGGGCGCGCCGGCGCTCGTCGTCACGCCCGATCGCCTGCCGGTCAGTTACCAAGACCTGGTTCGACTGGTCGACGACCTGTCCGGGCAGCTGAAGCGGAATGGACTGCGGCCCGGTGATCGCGTCGCGCTGCGCGCGGGCAGCAACGCCGAGTTCGTCGTCGGCCTGCTGGCCTCGCTGCGGGCCGAGCTGATCGTGGTCCCCTTGGACCCGGCCTTGCCGGTCGCTGATCAGCGCACCCGGAGCGAGGCGGTGGGTGCGCGGGCGGTGCTGGTCGACGGTGACGGGCCCGGCGATGAGCGCGAGACGGCCCTGCGCCGGTGGCCGTTCGCGGTGACCGTTGGCGCTGCGGGCGTGGCGGCGGTACGCCTTGACGCCGCGACGACGCCGGAGCGCGACGTTTCGACGCCCGAGGGTCTGCGCGACGACGACGCCATGATCATGTTCACCGGCGGAACCACAGGGGTGCCGAAGATGGTCCCGTGGACGCACGACAACATCGCCAACTCGGTGCGGGCGATCGTCGCCGGCTACGGACTGGGCCCCCAGGATGCGACGGTGGCGGTGATGCCGCTCTACCACGGTCATGGGTTGATCGCCGCCTTGCTGTCCACCCTGGCGTCCGGGGGCACCGTGCTGCTCCCGGCTCGCGGGCGCTTCTCGGCGCACACTTTCTGGGACGACATCGACGCCGTCGGGGCGACCTGGTACACCGCCGTGTCTACGATCCACCAAATCCTGTTGGAGCGCAGCAGGACTGAGCGGCCGGGAAGCGAGCGTGCGGCGCTTCGGTTCATCCGCAGCTGCAGCGCCCCCCTCACCCCGGAAACGGCTCGGTCGCTACACGAGACGTTCTCGGCGCCGGTGGTGTGCGCGTTCGGCATGACCGAGGCGACCCATCAGGTGGCGACGACGGGCATCGGCCAGACCGAAAATCCCGCCGCCACGGCTGGTCTCGTCGGCGCGTCGACCGGGCCGGAGATCCGGATCGCGGGGCCCGACGGTCAGCCCCTGCCGACGGAAGCCGTCGGCGAGGTCTGGTTACGCGGGCCCACCGTGGTGCGCGGCTACCTCGGCGACCCGTCGATCACCGCCGCCAACTTCACCGACGGGTGGCTGCGCACAGGCGATTTGGGCTCGCTGTCGGCGGCCGGGGACCTGATCATCCGGGGCCGGATCAAGGAATTGATCAATCGGGGCGGTGAGAAGATCTCGCCGGAACGCGTCGAGGGCGTGCTGGCCACCCACCCCAACGTCCTGGAGGTGGCCGTGTTCGGGCTGCCGGACAAGATGTACGGGGAGACGGTGGCCGCGGTGATCGTTCCGCGGGAGTCGCCGGCGCCCACACCGGCCGAGCTCGCCGTGTTTTGCCGCGAGCGCCTCGCGGCCTTCGAGGTCCCCGCCACCTTCCGGGAGGCCGACGCGCTGCCGCACACCGCGAAAGGCTCGCTGGACCGCCGCGCCGTGGCCGGTCGATTCGGGGGTGGGAGCTAGGCCCGTCAGGCGCCTACGCGCGCCGATCGATTCTCACGCCGTGGTTTTCACGCGGGCGGCCGCGGTCTCCGGCATGGGTTCGTAGCGGGCGAAGGAGCGGGTGAACGAGGCGGCCCCGTGCGAGAGCGAACGCAGGTCGATCGCGTAGCGGGTGAGCTCGACCTGGGGCACCTCCGCCTTGACCACCGTGCGTTCGTGGCCGGCGGTGTCGCTGCCGAGCACCCGGCCGCGACGCCCCGACAGATCGCCCATCACCGGGCCGACGTAATCGTCGGGCACCAGCACCGAGATCTCATCGATGGGCTCGAGCAGGGCCACCCGGGTCGCCGCCGCGGCCTCCCGCAGCGCCAGCGCGCCCGCGGCCTGGAACGCGAAGTCCGACGAGTCCACGCTGTGCGCCTTGCCGTCGAACAGCGTGACCCGGATGTCGACGACGGGGTAACCGGCGTGCACGCCCTTTTCCATCTGGGCGCGCACACCCTTTTCCACGCTCGGGATGAACTGCCGGGGCACCGCCCCGCCGACCACCTTGTCGACGAACTCGAATCCCGAGCCCTCCGGCAGTGGCTCCACCTCGATGTCGCACACCGCGTACTGGCCATGCCCGCCCGACTGCTTGATGTGGCGGCCGTGCCCTTTCGCCTTGCCGCTGAACGTTTCTCGCAGCGGGACGCGGAGGTCGACCGTGTCCACGGTGACGCCGTACCGATTGGCCAGCGCGTCGAGGACGACGCCGGCATGGGCCTCACCCATGCACCACAGCACGATCTGGTGCGTTTCCTGGTTCTGCTCGATCCGCAGCGTGGGGTCCTCGGCGGCGAGCCGCCCCAGACCGACCGACAGCTTGTCTTCGTCGGTCTTGGCGTGCGCCTGAATCGCCACCGGCAGCAGCGGCTCCGGCATCGTCCAGGGCCTGAGAACCAGCGGCTCGGACTTGTCCGACAGGGTGTCGCCGGTTTCGGCGCGGCTCAGCTTGCCGATGGCGCAGATGTCCCCCGCCACCACGGCGGCCGCGGGGCGCTGCTGCTTGCCGAGGGGAAAGGACAGCACGCCGACGCGTTCGTCCTCGTCGTGATCGGGATGCGAATTCCCGTTCCCGTTGGTCCCGCCGAAGAACGACGCAAAATGGCCCGACACATGAACCGTCGTGTCGGGCCTGATGGTCCCGGAAAAGACCCGGACCAGACTCACCCTGCCGACGTAGGGGTCCGACGTGGTCTTCACCACCTCCGCGAGCAACGGCGCGCCGGCGTCGCAGGCCAGCGTCGCGTGCGTGGCACCGTTCGGCGTGAAGACTTCCGGTAGCGGGTGCTCCATCGGAGACGGGAATCCCCGCGTAGCGACCTCCAGCAATTCCAGCGTGCCGACGCCGGTGCCGCTGCACACGGGGATGACCGGGAAAAAGGAGGCGCGGGCGACGGCCTTTTCCAGGTCGGCGATGAGCACCGATTCGTCGATCGACTCCCCGCCCAGGTAGCGCTCCATCAGGGACTCGTCCTCGGACTCCTCGATAATCCCCTCGATCAGGGTGCCCCGCGCTTCCTCGATCCGGTCGGCGTCGGCCTCGTCCGGCGGCTGAATGGTCCGCTTGCCGCCGGAATACAGGTAACGCTGCTGCGACAGCAGGCCGATCAGCCCGTCCGAGGTCGGCAGGTACAGCGGTAAGACCTTGTCGCCGAACGCGTTTTGCGCGGCGGCCAGCGCCTCCTGATAGTTCGCGCGCGCGTGGTCGAGCTTGGTGATCACGACGGCGCGGGGCATCCCGACTTGGCTGCATTCCTGCCAGAGCGACTTGGTCGGCTCGTCGACGCCCTCGTTGGCAGCGATCACGAACAGCGCGCAATCGGCGGCGCGCAACCCGGCGCGCAATTCGCCCACGAAATCGGCGTACCCGGGAGTGTCCACCAGGTTGATCTTGATGCCGTCGTGCGCAAGGGACGCGACGGCGACGCCCACGGAGCGCTGTTGCCGGATCTCGGCCTCGTCGTAGTCGCAGATCGTGTTGCCCTCGGTGACCGAGCCCGGGCGGGACAGCACGCCGCCGGCGACCAGCAGGGCCTCGACCAGGGTGGTCTTGCCGCCGCCCGAGGGACCCACCAGGACCACGTTGCGAACATCGCCCGGACCGTTCGCGGTGGGAGCGGCCCCCGCGCCCTGCGAAGCGTTCGCCTTGTCCGCCATGACTTTCCTCCAGTTCTGCAGCGCTGCGGCGTGCTGTGGCGCGGTGTGGTCTGGGCCACAGGACGCTGTAAGCAACTTTTCCCCCAACTGCCGCCCAACACAAGGCCACCGGCAGGCCACAATCGGGGCTGTCGGCGGCGCCCGCGTCAGGCGTGCCAGCTGGACCAGCGGCGCACCGTGACCGCGATCACCGGGCCGTCCAACGAAACGGAGTGGTACTGAGGGTATTTGGCGCGCAGCAATCGAAATCCGATCGCCATCGGCTCGCCGGCGGAGTGGATCGCCGCGACACCGTCGGCCCGGACCCACCACAGCTGGGCCCAGTCGTCGTCGTAGTGGTCGACCAGCAGGCTGACCTGGGGATTGCGCTCGATGTTGGCCAGCCGCCGCAGCCGCCGCGTGGCCTTGGGCTTGGCGTCGACGGCGGTGTACACGACGTCGGGGTCGCCGTGCGAAGCGTCGACGGCGAATACCACCGGCACCAGGTGCGGCGTGCCCTCGGGCGTGGCCGTGGCCAGGCGGGCAATCGGGGATTGTGTGAATCTGACCTTCGGGTCGAATTCGCCCACTGCACCAGCTTAAGGGCCGGAGCGGGGCGTGACGTGTGGCCGCAGGCCGGCGCAGACCCGCGACCTCACGCGCACCCCGATCACACCGGTCCGTGGGGCTGAGCGCGGCCGCGGGGCAGCGGGCCAAACAGGGACTGACCACCGTCCCGCATAGCTACCTGCATTACGGTTATACAGATTGAGTTGTGTCGCCCAGACGCGGAGGCTGGGCGGATTCTGGTTCTGATCGCGAAGCAGGAGGTGACGGGGATGGGCAAAGGGCACCACCGCTCAGTCTGGTGTTCATGGTTGGTCAGGGTGCTGGCCGTGGTCGCACTGGGCCTGGGCCTGGCCACGGCGCCGGCATCGGCCGCACCTCCCGGGCCGTCGCACGACCGGCCGATGGCGCCGCTCGACCCGTCGGGCATCGTCGGCCAGGTCGGGCCGCAGGTCGTCGACATCAGCACCAAGTTCGGCTACAACAACGCGATCGGCGCGGGAACCGGCATCATCATCGATCCGGGCGGCGTCGTGCTCACCAACAATCACGTCATCTCGGGCGCCACGGATATCAGCGCCTTCGCCGTCGGCAACGGCCAGACCTACGCCGTCGACGTGATCGGTTACAACCGGACCGCGGACGTCGCCGTCCTGCAGCTTCGCGGTGGGGGCGGCCTGCCCAGCGCCAACATCGGTGGCGGTGTTTCGGTCGGCGATCCGGTCGTGGCGTTGGGCAACGCCGGGGGTCAGGGCGGAACGCCCAGCGCGGTGGCCGGCAAAGTCGTCGCGCTCAACCAGACCGTCTCGGCCACCGACACGCTGACCGGCGCCGAGGAGAACCTGGGCGGGTTGATCCAGGCCGATGCCGCCATCCGCCCTGGTGACTCGGGCGGGCCCATGGTCAACCAGGCCGGGCAGGTGATCGGCATGAACACCGCCGCCACCGACAGCTACAAGATGTCCGGCGGTCAGGGCTTCGCCATTCCGATCGGCACCGCGATGGGGGTAGCCGGGCAGATCCGGGCAGGTGCCGGCTCGAACGCGGTGCACATCGGCCCGACGGCCTTCCTCGGCCTGGGCGTCACGGACAACGGCGGCAACGGCGCGCGGGTCGAACGCGTGGTCGGCAGCGGTCCGGCGGCGGCGGCCGGAATCTCGGCCGGCGACGTCATCACCGGGGTCGACAACACGCCGATCACCGGGGCCACCTCGATGACGGATGTCCTGGTCCCGCACCACCCCGGCGACACCATCATCGTGCAGTGGCGCGCCAAGGCGGGCGGCGATCGCAGCGGACCGGTGACGTTGGTCGACGGGCCGCCGGCCTGATATCCGCGCGGATAATGCCCGCCTTCCATCCAGTCCGGCTGCGCCACAGCGTGATTCGTCGCCCGGCAGCGGCGGTGATTCCCGATGTGCCGCGTCGGGTACACGTGGCATCGTGGAATTGATGAACGACGCACGAGACGCTGTCGAGCGCGATCCAGCCGCGGGAAGTCATGTCGAAGGCGGCGTGGTCGAGCACCCGGACGCCGAGGACTTCGAGAACGCCGCCGCGCTGCCCGCAGACCCGACGTGGTTCAAGCACGCGGTTTTCTACGAAGTCCTGGTGCGCGCGTTCAGTGACGCCAACGCCGACGGGCAGGGCGACCTGCGCGGCCTGCTGGACCGCCTGGACTACCTGCAATGGCTCGGAATCGACTGCATTTGGCTGCCCCCGTTCTACGACTCACCGCTGCGCGACGGCGGCTACGACATCCGGGACTTCTACAAGGTGCTGCCCGAATTCGGGACCGTCGAGGACTTCGTCGCGCTGCTTGACGCGGCTCACGAGCGGGGGATCCGGGTGATCACCGACCTGGTGATGAACCACACCTCGGAGTCGCATCCCTGGTTTCAGGAGTCGCGGCGCGACCCCGACGGGCCCTATGGCGACTACTACGTGTGGAGCGACACCAGTGAGAAGTACACCGACGCCCGCATCATCTTCGTCGACACCGAAGAATCGAACTGGACCTTCGATCCGGTGCGCCGCCAGTTCTACTGGCACCGGTTCTTTTCCCACCAGCCCGACCTGAACTACGACAATCCGGCGGTTCAGGAGGCAATGATCGACGTCATCCGCTTCTGGCTCGGACTCGGCATCGACGGGTTCCGGCTGGACGCGGTGCCTTACCTGTTCGAACGCGAGGGGACCAACTGCGAGAACCTGCCCGAGACCCACGCGTTCCTCAAGCGGGTGCGCAAGGTCGTCGACGACGAGTTCCCCGGCAGGGTGTTGCTGGCCGAGGCCAATCAGTGGCCCGGCGACGTGGTCGAGTATTTCGGTGACGCCAGCACCGGTGGCGACGAATGCCACATGGCGTTCCATTTCCCGCTGATGCCGCGCATCTTCATGGCGGTTCGCCGGGAGTCGCGGTTCCCGATCTCGGAGATCATGGCGCAGACGCCACCGATCCCCGACATGGCTCAGTGGGGGATCTTCCTGCGCAACCACGACGAGTTGACGCTGGAGATGGTCAGCGACGAAGAGCGCGACTACATGTACGCCGAGTACGCCAAGGATCCTCGGATGAAGGCGAACGTCGGCATCCGCCGCCGCCTGGCGCCCCTGCTGGACAACGACCGCAACCAGATCGAGCTGTTCACCGCGCTGCTGCTGTCGCTGCCGGGCTCGCCGGTCCTCTACTACGGCGACGAGATCGGCATGGGCGACGTGATCTGGCTCGGCGACCGCGACGGGGTGCGCACGCCGATGCAGTGGACGCCTGACCGCAACGCCGGGTTTTCCACCGCCAACCCGGGCCGGCTGTACCTGCCACCCAGCCAGGACCCGGTCTACGGCTACCAGGCCGTCAACGTGGAGGCCCAGCGCGACACCTCGACGTCCCTGCTCAACTTCACCCGGATGATGCTGTCGGTGCGGGGGCGCCACAAAGCCTTTGCGATCGGAAACTTCGAGGAGCTGGGCGGGTCGAACCCGTCCGTGCTGGCGTTCGTGCGTCAGGCCGGTGACAACGGCGACGTCGTGCTGTGCGTGAACAACCTGTCGCGGTTCCCCCAGCCGATCGAGCTGAACCTGCAGAACTGGAGCGGCTGCACGCCGATGGAGCTGACCGGCCACGTCGAGTTTCCCCGCGTCGGTCACCTGCCCTACCTGCTGACGCTGCCGGGACACGGGTTCTACTGGTTCCAGTTGTCCCCCGCTTGTGAGGAGAACGCATGACTGTCCCTTCTGGGGGCCCCGCCAGGCTGCCCTGGTCCGAATGGCTGCCACAACAGCGTTGGTACGCCGGCCGCAACCGGGAGCTATCGAGTGCTGAGGCCGGCGTCGTCGTCCCACTGCGCGATGACCTCGACCTGGTGCTGGTTGACGTGGACTATGCCGATGGCTCGGCGGAGCGCTATCAGGTGATCGTCGGGTGGGATTCCGCGCCGGTCTCGGAGTACAGCACCGTGGCGACCATCGGCGCCGCGGACGATCGGACCGGCTTCGACGCCCTGTACGACGTCGACGCCCCGCGGTTCCTGCTCTCGCTGCTCGACTCCGATGCCGCCCGCGATGCGTCCGGCATCGAGGTGTCGTTCGCCAAGGAACCTGGCGTCGAGCTGCCGCTGGACGCGATGCCGCACGTTTCCGACGCGGAACAGAGCAACACCAGCGTGATCTTCGATCGGCGCGCCATCTTCAAGCTGTTCCGCCGCGTCAGCAGCGGCATCAACCCCGACATCGAGCTGAACCGGGTGCTCGCGCGCGCGGGCAACCCGCACGTGGCCCGGTTGCTCGGCACCTACGAGATGGCACCGCGGGGCGGCGGGCCGGACGATGACGCCTGGCCCCTGGGCATGGTGACCGAGTTTGCGTCGAATGCCGCCGAAGGCTGGGCGATGGCCAGCGCCAGCGTCCGGGACCTGTTCGCGGAGGGCGACCTGTACGCCCACGAAGTCGGCGGCGACTTCGCCGCCGAGTCCAACCGGCTGGGCGAAGCCGTGGCGTCCGTGCACACCACACTCGCCGAGTCCCTGGGGACGGCCGAGACCACGTTCCCGGTGGACACCGTGCTGGCACGGCTGGCGTCGACCGTCGCCAAGGTTCCGGAACTCGAGGAGTACGCGGCAACGATCGAAGAGCGATTCGGCAAGCTCGCCGGCGAGACGGTCACCGTGCAGCGCGTGCACGGCGACCTGCACCTGGGGCAGGTGCTGCGGACCCCGGAGAGCTGGCTCCTGATCGACTTCGAAGGGGAGCCCGGGCAGCCGCTCGACGAGCGAAGGGCGCCGGACTCGCCGTTGCGCGATGTCGCCGGTGTCTTGCGCTCCTTCGAGTACGCCGCGTACGGCCCTCTGCTCGATCAGGGTGGCGACAAGCAACTCGCCGCCCGAGCGCGGGAATGGATCGAGCGCAACTGCGCGGCGTTCTGCGACGGCTACGCGGCCGTGTCGGGGATCGACCCGCGGGACTCGGCGCAGCTTTTGGCCGCCTACGAGCTCGACAAGGCGGTTTACGAGGCCGGCTACGAGGCGAGGCACCGGCCCGGCTGGCTACCCATCCCACTGCGCTCCATCGCGCGGCTGACCGCCGCCTAGGCGCGGGCGGGCCATGTCTGACAACATGTCCCGCGTGGGGAGTCGGATCTTCAACAGCGAGTCGAGGTTGTCGTGGGTGCTGGCCGGGCTGGCCGGCGTGCTGGGAGCGACGGCGTTCACCCATTCCGCCGGATACTTCGTCACGTTCATGACGGGAAATGCCCAGCGGGCCGCGTTGGGCTATTTCCGCGGCGACGTGCTGCTGTCGATGACCGCGGCCCTGTTGCTGGTGTGCTTCGTCGCGGGCGTGGTGATCGCATCGGTGTGTCGGCGCCATTTCTGGGTGGCGCATCCGCACGGCCCGACCGTTCTCACGACCTTCAGCCTGCTGGCCGCGACAGTCGTGGACGTCCTCGATGAGGGGTGGGAAGAAAATCTCCTCGACTTTGCACCGATTATGTTGGTGGCGTTCGCGATTGGAGCCTTGAATACCTCATTCGTCAAGGATGGCGAGGTGTCGGTGCCATTGAGCTACGTGACCGGCACCCTGGTCAAGATGGGCCAGGGCATCGAACGCCACATCGCCGGGGGAACGGTGGCGGACTGGCTCGGCTACTTCCTGCTGTTCACCAGCTTCGTCCTGGGCGCCACCGTCGGTGGCTGCATCAGCCTGGTCGTCAACGGCACCTGGATGCTGGTGGTCGCCACGGCGGTGTCCGCGCTGACGACGGGCTTCACGTACTTCCACCAGGACCGGCGGGCGCTGTTGAATGACCGGACGGAGAAAAAGCATCGGCAGTAGCGCTGACCGGTGCGCTACTGCCGATGCTGGCTTGGAGGGTGTCAGGCCGCCGGTTGAGCTGGTTGCGCCGGTTGTGCCGGCTGGGCGGCGGCGTTGGTGGCGTTGAGCACCTGGATGATGTCGGGCTTCATGGCGACCAGCTGCTGGTTCCAGTAGGGCCACGAGTGGGTCCCATTGGCCGGGAAGTTGAACGTCCCGTTGCGACCGCCCGCGGCCACGTAGTTGTTCTGGAACTGCTGGTTGGTGCGCAGCGTCATGCCCTCCAGGAACTTCGCCGGCATGTTGTCGCCCCCGAGATCGCTGGGCGTGCCGTTACCGCAGTACACCCAGATCCGAGTGTTGTTGGCGACCAGTCGCGGAATCTGGACCATCGGGTCATTGCGCTTCCACGCGGGGTCGGAGGACGGGCCCCACATGCTGTTGGCGTTGTACCCACCCGCGTCATTCATCGCCAGGCCGATCAGGGTCGGCCACCAGCCCTCGGACGGGTTGAGGAACCCCGAAAGCGAAGCGGCGTAAGGGAATTGCTGCGGGTAGTACGACGCCAGGATCAGCGAGGAGCCGCCCGACATCGACAGGCCCACCACGGCGTTGCCGAACGGCGACAACTGTTTGTTGGCCTGCAGCCACGCGGGCATCTCCTGGGTCAGGAACGTCTCCCACTTGTAGGTGTAGTTCTGGCCGTTGCCGGAGGATGGCTGGTACCAGTTGCTGTAGAAGCTCGACTGGCCACCGACCGGCATGATGACCGACAGGCCGGACTGGTAGAACTCCTCGAAGGCCGGGGTGTTGATGTCCCAGCCGTTGTAATCGTCTTGCGCCCGCAGGCCGTCGAGCAGGTAGACCGAGTGCGGTCCGCCCCCCTGGAATTGGACCTTGATGTTGCGGCCCATCGACGGCGACGGCACCTGCAAATATTCCACCGGCAGACCGGGCTTCGAGAACGCCCCCGCGGTGGCCGAGCCGCCGCCGGCGGCGATCAGGCCGGACAACAGGGCAGCCCCAACAGCCGCGATAGCCAGCCGGCGCGGCGCACTCGCTGCTGCGCCACGCAACTTCCGCACCTCTTCGAAGAACGACATAGCTCTCTACCCATCCCAACTTTCATCTGCCGCTTGATGCGGGCGATTCTGTTCGCCAGCGCAGTGAAACACAGGGGAAGGGCGTAATTCGTGTGTCGCGGCCGCGAGACTAGATCGCGGTTACCTAACGATTGGGCCTCGGCCGGGAATCGTCACGTTCAGGTCACGATCGGCGCTCGGGAACTAGGCGACCAGGCGTCGCAAAAGCGTTGACGCCGTGGCGATTCCGACCACCGCGGCCACCACCAGCACCACGACGTCGACCGGGTTGAAGGGGGTGCCGATCAACAGGGCCCGTAGCGCGTCCACCTCGTAGCTGAGCGGGTTGACCTTGCTCAGTGCGTGCAGCCAGGAGGGCATCACGTCGACGGGGTACAGCGCGTTGGACGCGAAGAACAACGGCATGGTGATGGCTTGCCCGATGCCCATCAGGCGATCGCGACTGAGGACCAGGCCGGCCAGGGTCATCGACAGGCAGGCGAAGAACCCGGCACCGAGCATGACCACGGCCATCGCCGCCAGGATCCGCAGCGGGTTGACGGTCAGGCCGACGTTCATCAGGTAGGCCAGCGCCATCACGCCGACGACCTGGGCGACCGATCGCACCCCGGCCGCGAACGCCTTCCCGGTGATCAGCGCGGATGCCGGCGCCGGCGTCACCATGAGCTTGGCGAGCACCCCGGCGTCGCGATCCCAAATGATCTGTATCCCATAGAAGATCGAGATGAACAACGCCGACTGGGCGATGATCCCCGGTGCCAGGAAGGCGAGATAGGACACCGGCCCCGTGTGGATGACGTGCAGCTTGCTGAAGGTCGTACCGAAGATCAGCAGCCACAGCGCGGGCTGCACCATCCTGGTGACGAGTTCGGTCCGATCGTGTTGCAGCTTCTGCAGTTCGACGATGGCGAACGCGCCGACGCGCGCCAGGGTTGCCTGGACGCGTTGCCATCCGCGCGGGGCGCGAACCAGGGTGGCCGCGGGGGCCTTGCGGGCGCTGTCAACTGGCACGGCTGGCAACCTTTCTACTGGAACGGATTTCACGGAAAGACGCGGCAGCTTCCGACTCCTCGGAGAGGTCGGACGCCGCGTAGTGGCGGAAGACGTCCTCGAGCGTGGCGCCCGGTGACACCCGCGATTTCAGCTCGGCGGGCGTGCCCACCGCGCGCAACCGGCCTCGGTGCATCAATGCGACCCGATCGCACAGCGCGTCGGCCTCTTCCATGTAATGGGTGGTGAGCAGCACGGTCATGCCGAACTGGGCCTGCATGCTCTGCACCTGCCGCCAGACCCCGTCGCGGGCGATCGGGTCCAGTCCGACGGTCGGTTCGTCGAGCACCAGCAGCGACGGGCGGTTCACCAGCGCCTGGGCCACCTCGAGGCGGCGCACCATGCCGCCGGAATAGGCTCCAGCGCGCCGGTCGGCCACGTCGAGAAGCTCCATGGCATCCAGCGCCTGCGCCACCCGCTCGGCCCGGCACGCGCGCGGCACACCGTACAGCCGGGCGAACCATTGCACGTTCTGCCGCCCGGTCAACGACGGTTCGATCGAAAGTTGTTGCGGGACATAACCGATATTGCTGCGGATGTCCACGGTCTGATCGCGGGCGTCCATGCCAAAAATGCGTAGTTCGCCCTGCTGCACCGGCGTCAGGGTGGTGAGCATGCGGACCAGCGTCGTCTTTCCCGCGCCGTTGGGCCCCAGCAGGCCCATGGTCTCGCCCGGCCGGACCTGCAGGGTCACCTCGTCGACCGCGGTGAACTGGCCGTAGCGGTAGGTCAGGTTTTGGCAGTCGATCGCCATCGGCAGTCGTTCGCTCATGATCGCCGCTCCCGTAGTCGTCGTGTCATCGTGTCAAGGACCTCCAATCCCTTTGTCAGGGAGTCGATTTGGTCGTCATCTAGTTCACCGAGCACGTCGGAAAGCAACGCCCGCCGCGCGGCCCGAGACGCGTCGACGAGTTGCTGGGTTGGCTCGGCGAGCCGCAGCTGGCCGACGCGGCGATCCGTCTCGCCGACGGTCCGGATCAGCAAGCCGTTGCCGACCAGCTTGGAAACCAGGGTCGACGCGGTGTTGGGCACCAGGCCGAGCTCCGCGGCGGCGACGCTGACCGAGATCCCCGGTCGCCGGCCTACGAGCCACAGCAGCTCCGCCTGCGCCTCGCTGAGGCGGGCGGAATCCAGTCCGCGGCCGGCCGACCGGCGAAGTTGCCGGCGAAACCTGCCGACGACGCCGAAAACCTCGGCGACCAGATCGGTGCCCATTGTCACTGCAGCCATATACCTCTGTTTACGAGCTAAATATGTGCGCAGCCTGTGTAGGGGCTAGCTCCCAGCTACTTGTCGAGGAAATGCAGGACGACGTCCGCCAGCTGGCCGTTGACCACCTGGGCGGTCATGTAGCTGCAATGCGGTTGCCGGCGACGGTCCGTGGGCGACCCCGGATTGAGCAGGCGCAGACCCGTTTCGGTCGTCGTGTCCCATGGGATGTGGCTGTGGCCGAACACCAGCACGTCGCTGTCCGGGTAGCGCCGCGACATCCGCGCGTCCCGCCCGGCCGCCACCCCGGTCTCGTGGACCACGGTGAGGCGCAGTCCGTCCAGGGTGGCGTCGGCCCTTTCCGGCAGCCGCGCCCGCAATGCCGGCCCGTCGTTGTTTCCCCAGCACGCGATCAGCCGCGCGGCCCTGGATTCCAGGTCGTCGAGCAATTCGGGCGATACCCAGTCACCGGCGTGCACGACGGCGTCGGCGGCGGCAACCTCGTCCCACACCCGCGCGGGCAGGTCGCGGGCGCGCAGGGGAACGTGGGTGTCGGCGATCAGCAGCAGCCTCACACGGCCATCTTGCGCTACCGCTGGCCGTCTTGACTGCGGGCTTCAGCACCCGTCTCGCCGGCATCGATGGCGTCGTCGGGACCACTAGCTCCGACGTACGAGCCGTCGCCGCCCGCGGCGGCGCGCGATCGAGCCTGGTGCGCTTCGGGTTCTACGTCTTCCTCGGCTCTGTGGCCCTTGTTTTCCGGCATGGGATTTAGGTTTCCCGCGCGGCGGCGCCCGAAACGGCCAGGATCCGGCTCCGATAGGGTGCATTGCGGGCATCGTCAGCACCCCGAGGAGGACCAATGCGCACCTTCGATTCAGTGGCCGACCTCGCCGCCGCCACGGGCGAACAGATCGGGCAGAGCGACTGGGTCACCATCACCCAGGAGGACGTCAACCTGTTCGCCGACGCGACCGGCGATCACCAATGGATCCACGTTGACCCGGAACGGGCGGCCGCCGGCCCGTTCGGCACCACCATCGCCCACGGTTTCATGACGCTGGCACTGCTGCCGCGGTTGCAGCACGAGATGTACACCGTCAACGGCATCAAATTGGCAATCAATTACGGCCTGAACAAGGTTCGCTTTCCCGCGCCGGTGCCGGTGGGCTCGCGGGTGCGCGCGCAAAGCTCGCTGGTCAAGGTCGACGATCTCGGCGACGGCGCCGTACAGGCGACGGTGTCGACCACCGTCGAGATCGAGGGTGCCGCCAAGCCGGCGTGTGTGGCCGAAAGCATCGTCCGCTACATCTCCTGATCGAGATCGTCGGCGACCGCGAAACATAAACTGTTGCGATGGTTTACGGCGTGTCGTCGCACAGGGTTATGTGTCGCGAATGCAGGGCGCGGACGCGGAGATTAAAACTCGGCGATCGAGTGTTCGAGACGCTCGGCCAGGCGGGCCTGGGCCTCGGCGCGCCGTGCCGGTATGTGCTGAGACGGGAAAGGCGTTGCCACGGGCTGGTATTCGCGCAACGTGCGGCGCGCCACCGTCATCTTGTGCAGCTCGGTGGCTCCGTCCGCGATGCCCAGCGACTCGGCGGCGACCATCATCTTGACGAAGGGCATCTCGTCGGAGACGCCGAGCGCGCCGTGCAGGTGCATGGCCCGCTGCACGACGTCGTGCAGCACCTGGGGCATCGCGACCTTCACCGCGGCGATGTCACGGCGCACCTTCTGGTAGTCGTGGTGCTTGTCGATGAGCCACGCGGTGCGCAACACCAGCAGCCGGAACTGCTCGATCTGGATCCAGCTGTCGGCGACCTTCTCCTGGGTCATCTGGAAATCGGACAGCCGACCATGTCTGGTCTTGCGCGACACCGCACGCTCACACATCATGTCAAAGGCGCTGCGCGCCAACGCGATTGTGCGCATCGCGTGGTGGATCCGGCCACCCCCAAGCCGGGTCTGCGCGATCATGAACGCCTGACCCTCGCCACCCAGCACGTGGTCGGCGGGCACGCGGACATCGGTGTAGCGGACGTAGCCGTGGCTGGCACGCTTCGAGGACTCGGCGCCCACACCCACGTTGCGCACGATCTCGATGCCCGGCGTCTCGGCCGGAACGATGAACAGAGACATCTTGTCGTAGGTGCGCGACTCGGGGTTGGTGACGGCCATGACGATGAAAAACGACGCGTGCTTGGCGTTGGTGGAAAACCACTTCTCGCCGTTGATCACCCAGTAGTCGCCGTCGCGGGTCGCGGCGGTGACGAACTGTCCGGGGTCCGAACCACCTTGCGGTTCGGTCATCGAGTAGCAGGAGGTGATTTCGCCGTCAAGCAGCGGTTGCAGGTAGCGCTCCTTTTGCTCGTCGGTGCCGAACAGCGCGAGGATCTCGGCGTTGCCGGAGTCCGGGGCCTGGCAGCCGAAGACCGACGGCGCCCAGCGGGAGCGCCCGAGGATCTCGTTGAGCAGCGCGAGCTTGACCTGACCGAAGCCCTGGCCGCCGAGGTCGGGCCGCAGGTGCGCGGCCCACAACCCTTGGTCCTTCACCTGCTGCTGCAGCGGCCGCAGGATGGCCATCATCTCGGCGTTCTTCTTGTCATATGGATCGAGCGCGACGAGATCGAGCGGTTCGAGTTCGTCCGTCATGAATTTTTCGACCCAGTCCAGCTTCGCCTGGTATTCCGGGTCCGTTTCGAAGTCCCACACCGTGGCCCACCGTTCCCCGGCGCAGCGCCGCGCCGGACTCGTTGATAAGGCCATCTCATCCTAGATGGCGGCGGCAGCGGGTCAGTCGTCGCCGCGGGTCTCGATGACGCGCTGGGCGATCTCGGCGAGCTTGGTCTGACTCTCCTGGGAAAGCGCCCGCAACATCTCGAAAGCGCGCACGTCGTCCACGCCGTAGCGTTCCATGATGATGCCCTTGGCCTGACCGATGCGGTCGCGTGTGGTCAGCGCCGCTTGCATTTGCTCACCGTGGCGCCCGGCCAAGATCGCGGCGGCGGCGTGCGCGGCGAACACCGATCCGATCGTCTCGGCGTCGGCGTCCCACGCACCGACTTTGAAGCTGAACAGGTTGAGCGCGCCGGCGGTGCGGTCCGCGGTGTACAGCTTGAACGACAGGCTACTGAGAACGCCGTGTTCAACGGCCGCGGGCGCATATCGGGGCCAGCGAGGCTCATCGCGCATGTCGTCCGACCGCACAATGGTCTGTTTGAGTGCGGCGTCAGCACAGGGCCCTTCGCCGAAATCGTGCTGCAGCTTGTCGAGCTGCGCGGCCAAGCTGTCCGTATCCGCAACGGATTCGAACTCCCCGCCCTGTTTTACGAGCAGCACTCCCGCGACGTCAGCCCCCGGTATCAGCTGCACCGCCGCCGCAGTGACGTCGGAGAGAACGTCGTCGACGCTGCGGGGCGCGGCGATGTGGCGCGCGAGTTCGGCCATGCGGACGGCCAGCTCGTGCCTGGATTCAGGGTCTGAAGACACCATGTGTACGGATTGTCCACGATCTCGCGCCGCGCGTCACTCCGCGGCGGCCCTGGCCGCGGCGTGATCGCCGGGCGCTCCCCGGATTGGCCGACCGACAGTTTGGCCCCAAAAGCCCCGGGTATCCGCCGTTAACGGGACATCTCAGAACTTTCATGAACTCAGAACTTTTAGGCAGGCAATATGTTTGTGCACAACAAAGATCTCCAGTTCGAGGTCCGCGTGGACCGACCCGATCCACGGTTCGCGTCGCTGCTGATGGAGCAATTCGGCGGTGCCAATGGGGAGCTCACCGCGGCGCTGCAGTACTTCACGCAGGCTTTCGTTTTGCGGCAGAAGAACCCGAAGATGTACGACCTGTTCATGGACATCGCGACCGAGGAGCTCAGCCACCTCGAAATGGTCGGATCGATGATCACGATGCTGCTCGACGGTCTCAACGACAACCTGAAGATCGCCAATGAGCAGTGTGACTGGATGCCGGCGGTGGCCAGCACGGATGGTCGGGACTCGATCATCCACCAGGTCGCGATCAACCCGCTGTTTCTGGTGCTCAGCGGCGGCGGCCCGGACGTCAAGGACTCCGCGGGAAACAACTGGACCGGCGCGTTCATCGACGCCAACGGCGACCCTTCGGTGGACCTCCGCAACAACGTGGCCGCGGAGTCCCGGGCGAAAGTCGTCTACGAGTACCTCAAACAGTTCACCGACGATCCCGGCGTGCAGGACACCCTGAGCTTTCTGATGACGCGCGAGGTGGCGCATTATCAGCAGTTCACCGCCGCGCTCAACGAGCTTCCCGTGAACTTCCCGCCCGGCCAGCTGCCGGGTGATCCGCGCTTCCAGAACACGGCATTCAACATGTCCAACGGTGGTGGCGAGTCCATTCGCGGCCCGTGGAACGAAGGCCAGGGGCCGTGGCCCAAGGGGATGGAATGGGAATACGTGGAAAAGCCCGAACAGCAATGGCTGGGCGGAACGAAGCGCCAGAACAAGGGCGCAGAACAGAACCCGCACGGCTCACCGGCCGTCGAGGCCGAAAAGCCATTCACTCACGAACAGCACACGCCCACAGGATAACTGGGAGTAGACGAACGTCGGGCGTCGATCGAATCGACGCCCGACGTTCGTGACTGCTCACTTGATCTGCGGGTCCGGCGGGTTGTCCGCCGCTCGACCGGTGACCGCGTCGCGCACGTGGTCCACGACCGCGGCGCCCATGCCGACGGTCTTGAGCACGGCCGGATTGGGCGGGGTGTTGGGATGCGGACGGGTGGGTGCCACTTTCTTTGCGGTTTCCAGTTTTTCGCCGATCTTCTCGAGTTCGTCGCGGCTCAACACGGCTTCGACCTGAGGCCATACGACGTCTTGTTCGTAGGCGATGTGTTCGCGACCGGCTTTGATGAACTCCCGCAGGGCCTCGTGGTAATCCGGGTCGCCCGGCGTGCCGTCCTCCAGCCGCTGTAGCAGCTTCTTGCCGGCCTGCTCCTGCTCAATCGCCTTGTCCGCGAGGGCGTCTCCGTTCTCGATCGCGCGCCGCACCGCGGGCCAGAAGAACTGTTCTTCGATCGCTTCGTGCTGTGACTCGGCGATGATGAGGTTGTTGACCATCGTCTCCAGGCCGCTGCTTGCGGCGCCCTCGTTCGACGGCGCACCGTCGAGCGACTCGAACAAACCGAGCACGCTCTTGTGGTCGTGGCGAAGAAAAGTGATTGCGTCCATGCCTTGCCTTCCATGAGATTGATCCGCGAATACCCGGGTGAGATGCGTTGAAACGCAAGAAACGGCAGGCGAAAAGCCTCGACGACCTTTAGTGCAGTTTGGGCAAGACGTTGGTGCGGTAGAAGTCGATGGCGGTGATGGGATCGTCTTGCGGGAAGTGCAGAAACGGTACGGCTCCGGCGTCGAGAACCTTCTGTACGGCATCGATGTGGGGCGCGGGATCGGTCCCGACCGCCCAGTTGTCCAAGACCTTGCCGATCGGATTCGACTCCGCGGCGCGTTGGATCTCCACGGGATTGGGTTGATCGACGGCTCCGGCGGTGAAGCGCCACAGGGTGGCGGCGCGGGTGGCCTGGATGTTGTCGCCGACGACGGCGAACAACTCGGCGCGCTTGACCAGGTTGGCGGGATCGCGCCCGACGGCCTGGGCGCCGGCGCCGAAAGCGGCCAACAACTTCGCATTGGTGACGTCGCGAGCCTGGGTGATCCAGCCGTCGCCGTATTGGCCTGCCAGCTTTGCGCTCTTGGGGCCGCTGGCAGCCACGAAGATTGGCGGCGGATTGGCCGGGACGTCGTAAAGCTTCAACGAATTGGTCTGAAAGTAGCGGCCCGCGAAAGAGATTCGCGAACCGCTCCACAGTTGCCGGATCATTTCGATCGCCTCGATCAGCCGGTCGTGGCGCTCGCGGTAGTTGCCGTAGGTGTTGGTGGTGGCCTGTTCGTTGAGTCGCTCGCCGGTGCCCAACCCCAAAAACACCCTGCCCGGGCTGAGGAGGGCCAGGGACGCGAACGCCTGGGCCACGGTGGCGGGGTGGTAGCGGTAGGTCGGGCAGGTCACCCCGGTGCCGAACGTGAGGCGGCTGGTGGCGTTGCCGACCAGGGCCAGCGTCAGCCACGGGAACATCGAGTGCCCCTCGTCGTCCTGCCACGGCTGGATGTGGTCGCTGGCCCACACGTACTGGAAGCCGCCTTGCTCGGCGGCCTGTGCCTGCGCGATTAGTTGGTCGGTGCGGAATTGCTCATGGGAGAGCACGACTCCCACGCCCTTGGCTGCCGCCGGTGCGCCGGTGGGCCTGCCGTGCCCGGATCCCGGTGTGGCGCAGCCTTCGGGGAATCCGACGCTGCCCAGCACGCCCGCGCCCGCGGCCACTCGCCCGAACGCTCGCCGCGAGATCCCGGTCACCGGATCGGCATACCCGTCCCGGCGCGCATCACACCCACTAGCCTGACGTCGCGACCCCGGAAGTGCGCCCCGCGCGCAAAGCCGACATTCGCGATCTGTCGCGCACCTTGGCGCGGGCCTTCTACGACGATCCGGTCATCATGTGGATCCTTCCCGACGAGCGCGGGCGCTCCGCGCAAGCGCGCCGGTTATTCGCGGCGATCACCCGCCACCATCATCTGGCCGGTGGCGGCGTCGAGGTGGCCTGCGACGGCCCGGGTATCGGCGCGGCGGGGCTGTGGGACCCACCCGATCGCTGGCGGCATTCGCGTCGCGAGGAGTTCGCGATGATGCCGAGCTTCATCAGGGTGTTCGGGTCGCGTTCGGCGAAGGCGCGCGAAGTCCAGGAACTCATGAAGGGCATCCACCCCGAAGAACCCCACTGGTATCTGGCCGTCATCGGCAGCGACCCTGCGGTCCGCGGCCAGGGCTTCGGCCAGGCCCTGATGCGGTCGCGGCTGGACCGCTGCGACGCCGAGTACTGCCCGGCCTATCTCGAGTCGAGCAAACCCGAGAACGTCCCGTACTACGAACGTTTCGGCTTCACCGTCACCCAGGAGACCCGGTTGCCCCACGGCGGCCCACCGCTCTGGACGATGTGGCGCACGCCGCAGTGAGCGGTACGCCGCGTTTAATCACGGGGCCCCGGGGCAACCGTGGAGTATGGCTAGCAACACAGGAGACTTGGTCGACCCCGCCGACTTTCCCGAGGAGGGCGGCCCGGGCGACACCCTGAGCGCGAGCGAAGGCACCGACTCCGACGAGCTGCGCAACGACGACGGCGACATCGTCGTCGACCCACCCGAGGACTGGAGCGAAGCGAATCGCTTCGGGATGACCGCCCGCGAGGAGCGCGAAGGCGAATCCCTCGACGATCGACTTGCCGAGGAAGAACCGGACGTTTCGGCCGACGCGACCTTGGGGGCCGGCGCGAGCGACGACGGTGGTCCCGGGCGCGCCCACCGCGGCCAGATCGACGGCACCCCCGAAGACGGCGACTCGTTGTACGAGGTCGTCGACGAGTAGGCCGCAAGTTAGTGTTCGGTTGTTCACTGCCCTGACGGGGTGGCCGTGCTCATGGACTGCTCCGCCAGCCGGCGATCCCGATGGTGATCATCCGCAGCTGCTTGACCGCCGCCCGCCGGATGTCTTCCAGGGCCTCCGTAGTCTGCGCGTCCTCGATCGCCTCGGCGATGACGATCATCGAATTGACGAACAGGGTCGCCAGTATGTTCAGGTCCTCGGTGCTCCACGCATTCAGGCCGGTGAAGCGGGCGAGGTCGGTGGCCAGCTCGGAGGTGATCAGGCGCAGCTCGGTGCGGATCGCGTAGCGCAGGACGGTCACCCCGCCCGAGCGTTCCCGGTAGATGAACCGCCAGTGCTCGCGGCGTTCGGTGATGCTGGCGACGACGATCTCGACCGACGATTCGATCACCCGGTTGGGGTCCAGTTTGCCGGCGCGCGCCCCCCGCAGGGTGTCCCGCAGGGTGCGAAATGATTCGTCGATCAGGACCAGCCCAAGCGCCTCCATCGACTCGAAGTGCCGGTAGAAGCCCGCCGGAACAATCCCGACCTCCCGGGTCACCTCGCGCAGGCTCAGGCTGGAAAAGCTGCGATCCTGCAGCAGCTTCAACGCAGCGGCGATGATCGCGCGACGGGTGACCTCCTTGCGCTCCTCGCGTGACAGGTTCTCGCGTGAGCGCTCGCGGCCCGACCGATGCGACCGTGAGCTAGGAGCACGGCTGTTCACTATGTGAACCCTACCACAAACAGGCACAAAACCCTTGACTACCAGGGCGGTCTGGTCGCACGGTGTACATATGTTCACTCAAACAGCGACTCGGAATCTCGCGCAAACATTGCGGAAGCGAGTGCTGGGTTCGGACCTGCTGGACCTGCTCACCGGTCCGCACGGCGTGGACCGGTACACCGAGCTGGTGGCGCCGACCTGGACGCTGGGCGAGGCCCGCGCCAAGGTCATCGACGTGCGCCGCACCACGCCGCGCAGCGTCACGCTCACGCTCGCCCCCAATGAGACCTTCACGTCCAAGTACACCGTCCAAGCCGGCCAGTACGTCAACCTCACCGTCGACATCGACGGTCGCCGGCACAGCCGCTGCTACTCGCCGGCCAATGCCGAAGGCGGCGCCACCCTCGAGCTGACGATCGGCCACCACGACGGTGGGCTGGTCTCGAGCTACCTGTACGAGCGGGCCCACCGCGGCATGGTGGTCGGCCTGGCCGGCGTCGGCGGCGACTTCGTATTGCCCGCGGTACGGCCGCGCCGGATCCTGCTCGTCTCCGGCGGAAGCGGCATCACGCCGGTCATGGCGATGCTGCGCACGCTGATCGCCGAGCGCCACCGGGGCGAGGTCGCCTTCGTGCACTACGCCCGCACGCCCGCCGAGGCGTGCTACCGCGACGAGCTGGCCGCCCACCACGATCGGTCCGGCATCCGCGTCCTGCACGGTTACACCCGCTCCGGCGCTGGCGACCTCGTCGGCCGCTTCGGGCCGGAGCACCTGGCCGCCGCCCTGCCCAACCCGGACGCGGTATTCGTCTGCGGGCCGCCGGCTTTGGTCGAGGCGGTGCGGAAACACTGCGGCAACGTCTACACCGAAAGCTTCGTGCCGCCGGTGCTCGACGCACCGGCCGACCCGACGGGCGGGCGAATCACGTTCGCCGACAGCGGGATCGACGTCGTCGACGACGGCCGGTCGCTGCTGGAGCAGGCCGAGTCGGCCGGGCTGACGCCGCAGAGTGGGTGCCGGATGGGCATCTGCCACACGTGCACGCGGCTCAAGACCGCCGGAACCGTGCGCAACTTGGTCACCGGCGCGGTGTCGACCCAACCCGACGAGGATGTGCAGATCTGCGTGTCCGTCCCGGTCGGCGACGTCGACCTATCCCTCTAACTCTCACCAAGGAGAGGAGAAATGCCATGTCAGACAACAAAATTACCCTGATCCCCGAGCAGGCCGAGGCGTTCGGCCGCGAGCTCGACGCCATCAAGGAACGCGTGATGGCGGACCTGGGCGAAGAGGACGCCGACTACATCCGCCGCGTCATCAAAGCGCAGCGCGCGCTGGAAGTCGGCGGCCGGGCACTGCTATTCCTGCCGCCGGCGTGGCCGCTGGGCACCGCGATGCTGGGCGTGTCCAAGATCCTGGACAATATGGAGATCGGCCACAACATCATGCATGGGCAGTACGACTGGATGCGCGACCCGGCGATCTCCGGCCGCTCCTTCGAGTGGGACACGGCCTGCCCCGCCGATCAGTGGCGGCATTCGCACAACTACATGCACCACACGCACACCAACATCGTGGGGATGGACCGCGACATCGGCTACGGCATCCTGCGCATGAGCGAGGACCAGCGCTGGACGCCATACTTCATCGGCAACCCGGTGTACGCCTTCCTGCTCATGGTGCTGTTCCAGTACGGCGTCGCGCTGCACGAGCTGGAGACCGAGCGCATCCGCTCCGGGGAGATCCGGCTGCGCGACAAGCGCGAGGTGCTGCGCGAGATCTGGCAGAAGACCCGCCGGCAGACGCTCAAGGACTATGTCGCCTTCCCGCTGCTTGCCGGGCCGTTCGCCCCGTTCGTCTTTGCCGGCAACATGTCGGCCAACCTGATGCGCAACGTGTGGTCGTACATGATCATCTTCTGCGGCCACTTCCCGGACGGCACCCAGGAGTTCACCGTCGAGGAGACCCAGGACGAGTCCCGCGGCATGTGGTACTTCCGCCAGGTCCTGGGGTCGGCAAACCTGACCGGGGGCAAGCTTTTTCACCTGTTGTCCGGAAACCTCTCGCACCAGATCGAGCACCACCTGTTCCCCGACATGCCGGCGCGCCGGTACGCCGACATCGCGCCGGAAGTGCAGGAGATCTGCCAGCGATACGGCATCCCCTACAACCGCGGCCCGCTGATGAGGCAGTTCGGCACCGTCGTCCGCAAGATCGTCAAGCTGACCTTCCCGGACTCGTGGACGCGGAAGCCCAGCCCCGACCAGCCCGCCGATCGGGTCGCCGTCGCCGCCTGAGCCTGAGGCTGCGCCGAGGCCAGCGCCCCCCGATATCCGTCGGGGGGCATTGCCTCGCGCCGGGCGAGGGGGACAATGAGGTCCGTGGAATGGACCGGCGCGCGCTACGCGGACACCCCGACGGTGGAGGCCTCGACGTGGATCGACGCCGACCCGGAGCGGGTGTGGGACCTGATTTCCGACATCGAGCTGATGCCCACGTTCAGCAACGAGTTGAAGGCCGTGGAATGGGCCGATGGATCGGACCGGCCTCGCGTCGGCGCCCGCTTCCTCGGACACAACGAGCACGAGGCGTTCGGCCAGTGGACCACCACCTCGCAGATTGTCGCCTGCGATCACCCGCGCGAATTCGCTTGGGCGGTAGGCGAAATCAAAAACCCTTCGGCGACCTGGCGGTTTAGGCTGGCGCCGCGTGACGGCGGGACCAGCCTGAGCTTTTGGATGCAGATGGGCCCGGGCCGGTCGGGGTTGTCGTCGGCCATCGAATCGATGCCCGACAAAGAGGAAAAGATCGTCTTCGTGCGGATGCGGGAGTTCGAGGCCGCGATCGGCAAGACGCTGGCCGCCATCAAGAGGCTGGCCGAACGCGGAGTGCGTTGATGCGGACCGCGACGACGGTTGAGTTATCCAGCGCCGCAACCGAAGTCGTCACCTTCGCCGTCGAGGCGGAAAAGCTGGGTCTGGACGTGTGTTGGGTGGCCGAGGCGTGGGGTGCGGACGCGCCGTCGGCCCTAGGCTACCTCGCGGCGCGAACCGACCGGATGTTGCTCGGCTCCGGCATCCTGCAGGTCGGCACCCGCTCGCCCGTGCTGGTAGCGCAGACCGCGATCACACTGGCCAACCTGTCGAACGGGCGGTTCCTGCTGGGGCTGGGGGCGTCGGGCCCGCAGGTGATCGAGGGCCTGCACGGCGTCGCGTTCGAGCGGCCGCTGGCGCGTATCGCCGAAACCGTCGACGTCGTGCGGCAGGCGTTCGGCGGAGGCAAGATCTCCTACTCCGGCAAGGAATTCCAGATCCCGCGGCCCGGCGGTGAAGCGGTGCCGATGCGGTTGTCGACCCGGCCCGAGCACGCGGTCCCGATCTACCTGGCGGCGCTGTCACCCGCGATGCTGCGGCTGACCGGGCGGATCGCCGATGGGTGGCTGGGCACCAGCTTCGTGCCGGAGGGCGCCGGGGACGCCTACTTTGCCCACCTGGACGAGGGCTTGGCCGCCGCCGGCCGCGGCCGCGCCGACATCGACATCTGCCAGGGCGCCGAGGTCGCCTTCGCCGCGGACGAGGACGAGCTGCGCGGGATGATCGCGGGCCGCAAGAAGGAGCTCGCCTTCAGCCTGGGCGGCATGGGGTCGTCGAGCACCAACTACTACAACCAGGCCTACAGCCGGCAGGGCTGGGCCGAGATCGCCGCAGAGGTACGCGATCGCTGGCAGCGCGGCGACCGAGACGGCGCGGCGGGGTTGGTGACCGACGAAATGGTGCTGGCCACCACGCTCATCGGTACGGAGGAGATGGTCCGCGCGCGGCTTGCGGTGTGGCGAGACGCCGGCGTGAACACCGTGCGGCTGTATCCCGCCGGGGACACGCTAGAAGCCAAACTGCGCACGCTCGGCCGCGCCATCGAGTTGGTCGGCGAAGTCTGAGCGCTGAGCGTGGGGCTTAGGCACGAATTCGCCCGCCGCTTTCCGTACCCAGGGCCCACCTGCGGCGGGCTAGGTGGTGGCGGTCGGGGCCTCGGCCGCCTTCACGAGTTTCACCTCCGGGCGCTTCGGCACCCCATCGGCCAGGAACCAGCGGAAGGCGAGGTTGCCGCGTGGATAGTCCAGCGTGGTCAGCGAATTCGGGTGCGCCGTCATCGCGCGCGACAAGACGACGGTCACCGACCCGTCGCTGTTGAGCGCGGCGCTGTGCCCGTTGACCGAGCAGCGCGCATCCGACGCGCCGAAGGTGGCCATGAACTGGTTCCACACGACCAGGTTCCAGAACCTGCATGCGGGTGGTCGGTGGGTGATCACCAGCGCCTCGTCGTCGTCGAGCACGAAGCTGCCGTAGGAGTAACAGGCATCGCGCGCCGACCAGCCGAAGTTGGCGTCGGGCACCTGGTAGGGATCGGCGAATTCGTTGGCGGCATGGGCGGTCTCGTGTCCCAACCCATGTTGATCATCCACCCGCGTCCCGACGGCCAGCGGGACGATGGCGAACATCGTGCGCAGCCAGGTGGCGGCCGCGCGCAGGCTCGCGGCCGTCTCGGCGTCGCCGTGCCGAATCGGGTCCGGCTCGTCGAGCGCCTCGATCTGCCAGACGACCGGGCGCCCGGTCAGCGGATCGGCCTGGTAGTCGCGGGTCATCAGCACGGCCGCGTCGGGTGTCGGGGGGAAGTCGAAGCTGAAGTTGCCGTCGGCGTCGACGTCAAGGTCAGTGTCGCGGACTATCGACACGACCCGGTCCGACCAGGCGCCGGGCGACGGCTCGTTGTAGGCCGTCACCGAAAAGTACGCGCTGTCACCGCGATTGCCACTGATGCGGTAGCGCCGCTCCGGATCGACCGGGCACAGGTAGTAGTAGGCGTCGGTGTTGTCGCCGCCCCAGCGGCGGTCGCGGCGGAACGGCGTGTTCACCGCGACGAACTGCGGCCGGCCGGGCTCGGGGAACAGGTAGGCGTCCAGGGCGACGCCCAGCGTGGTGGCCAGGGTGCGGTAGCCGTCGGCGATGTGACGGTCATCGGTCACCGCCCGGTCGCCCTCGAGGAAGCCGCGGTCAAGATCCCCGAGGGTGGCCAGTAGCTCTCTCCACGCGGTGGTCGATTCGTGCGTCATGCGCTGATTCCCTTCAGGAGCAACATCGTCGTGCGGTCGACCCACGCGTCGTCGAGCTCACCGACGCGGGTCAAAAGGCCCATCAGAGTGATGCCGGCGATGGCCTCGGTCAATTCGGCGGCGGTCACGTCGGGCCGAACCTCGCCGCGGCCCGCGGCCCGCCGCAGCAACTCGGCGAGGCCGCCGCCGATGACTCCGGCGAATCGTTCCAACAGCGCCGAGTGCAGGGTTGGGTCCGCGGCCATTTCGGCGACCAGGCCGGGTAGGGCCGCCCTGGCAGGCGGTGTCGTCAGGAAAGCCATTGAGCGACGGACCATTTCGCGCAGGTCCTCGGGCAACGTTCCGGTATCGGGCAGCTCGGTTGCCGCGCCGATCGGAAACACCGCCTCGTGGACGAGGTGCGCCTTGCTCGGCCACCGGCGATAGATCGCGGGCTTGCTGGTGCCGGCCCGTTCGGCGATCGCGGAGACCAACAGTCCGGCATAACCCGTCTCGGCGAGCAGTTCGACGGTCGCGCTCAGCACCGCGCCGTCGATGCGTGGGTCGCGGGGTCGGCCAAAATCCACTACCATTACGAAACCGAGAGTAACATAAGTCGCCGTGACCGACGCCGTACGCCTCGACGACCTCGCCCAGCCCCGCTTCAGTGTCGAGGCGCAGCAAATTCTCGACATGATGGCGACGCTGGCGCCGGACTGTCCGCTGGACGCCGACGCGCTGCATGCCCGGGCCGCCGCCGATACCGGCCTGACCGATTTCGGTCCGGAGGACTATCGAGAACGGCTCGACGTGTACCTCGCCGCGCTGCGCGAGATCGACGGGTTGCACGCGGCGGGCGCGGTCAACTTCTACGCGCAGCTGCTGCAGCTGCTCAAGAACCGGCTCCTGTTCAGCGACCTGCTGAGCCGGCATCCCGACATCGACGACATCGAGCTGGTGCCGCCGATCGTGATCGCCGGCCTGCCCCGCACCGGAACCACCCATCTGCACAACCTGCTCGCGGCGGCGCCCACCTTCCGCACCATGCCGTACTGGGAAAGTGTCGAACCGTTTCCGCTGCCGCAGGAGGCGGGCCTCGAGCCCGACCCGCGGCGGGTCCGGATGGACGTCGGGGTCGGGGTGATCAACACCGTGATGCCGTATTTCCCGCTCATGCACGAGATGACCACCGATCACGTCCACGAAGAAATTCAGCTGCTGGCCAACGACTTTTCGACGATGCTCTTCGAAACGCTGGCCGACGTGCCGCGCTGGCGCGACTACTACCAGGCCCACGATCAGACGCGGCACTACGCATACCTCGCCCGGCAACTCAAGGCCATGCAGTTTCTGCGCGGCGGGCGGCGCTGGCTGCTCAAGTCGCCCCAGCACCTCGAGCAGGTGCCGGTGTTGGACCGCGTTTTCCCCGACAGCATCGTGGTGTTCACCCACCGAGACCCGGTCCCCGTGGCGCTGTCGATGATCGCGATGATCACCTACTCGGCGCGCATGCACCGCTCGCCCGTGCCGGTGCCGCAGATCGCCCGATACTGGGTCGACCGGCTCGACCAGATGCTGGCGGCACTCGTCCGCGACCGCGACACGATCGGTCCGGAACGCTCGATCGACGTTCGCTTCGACGATTTCATGGCCGATGAACTCGGCGTCGCTGAGCGGGTGTACGCGCTGGCCGGCGAGCCGTTCACGGAACCGGTGCGCGG
This sequence comes from Mycobacterium terramassiliense, assembly GCF_900157385.1. GTDB lineage: Bacteria > Actinomycetota > Actinomycetes > Mycobacteriales > Mycobacteriaceae > Mycobacterium > Mycobacterium terramassiliense. The sequence continues at coordinate 125,081 of NZ_LT717701.1, read as the reverse complement.
GGCGGTCGCCGACTACCTTTCGGACCACCAGCGCGGCCGGCTCGGAAACGTCGAAACCTCTTACGAGATGTTCGGGCTCGCGGAGGACAGCCTGCGGGCGCGCTTCGCGTCCTATCTGGAACGGTTCCTGGGCTAACCCCGTTCGCACGCGCGTTTCGCGGCGTCGAGTACCTTCTCAACACATGGTCGCTATGCCCGCGCTGGACGGTGTCGAACACAGGTACATCGAGCTAGGCGACGGTGTCACCATCCACGTCGCGGACGCCGGTCCGGCCCACGGGCCCGCGGTGATGCTCGTACACGGCTTTCCCCAGAACTGGTGGGAATGGCACGAACTGATCGGTCCGCTCGCCGCCGACGGGTATCGCGTGCTGTGCCCCGACCTCCGGGGGGCGGGGTGGAGTTCGGCACCGCCGTCCCGATACCTCAAGAACGACATGGCCGACGACTTGGCCGCGGTCCTGGACCGTTTGGGCGTCGCGACCGTCAAACTGGCCGCCCATGACTGGGGCGGCCCGGTCGCGTTCACGATGATGCTGCGTCATCCGGAGAAGGTCAGCGGATTTTTCGGGATGAACACCTCCGCACCATGGACCAAGCCCAACCTCAAGCTGCTGCGCAACGTCTGGCGGTTCTGGTACCAAATCCCGATAGCGCTGCCGGTGATCGGCCCGCGCGTGGTCGGCGATCCGAAGGCCCGGTTCTATCGGATGCTGGCCTCGTGGGTCGGCGGGGACTACCTGGTGCCCGAGGCCGACGTCCGCTTCTACATCGAGTGCATGCGCCAGCCCGGGCATGCGTTGGCGGGCTCGCGGTGGTATCGCACCTTCCTGAGCACGGAGCTGCTGCGCTGGCTGCGCGGCGAATACAACGACGCCCGCGTCGAGGTGCCGGTCCGCTGGCTGAGTGGGACGAAGGATCCCGTGCTCACGGTGGACCTGCTGGACGGATACGCCGACCGCATCAGCGATTTCGAGGTCGAGATCGTCGAGGGCGCCGGCCACTGGATCGTCGAGGAGCGCCCCGAGCTGGTCCTCGACCGCCTGAGGGCCTTCCTGCGCGCCGAAAGTTGAAGTGCTGGGCCGTTTTCGGTGTCACTCGACGCCGATGGTGACCTCGGTGGACTTGATGAACACCGTGGCCGGCTGACCGACCGCCAGGCCGAGGTCGGTCGCCGCGTCCTTGGTGACCGAGGACGTGACGATCTGGTCGCCACCGTCAAGCTTCACCTTGACGATCGCCATCACGCTGCCGAGATCGACTTCGGTGATGGTTCCCTTGAGCTGGTTCCGCGTCGACAGCCGCATCGCAATCCTCCAAGTCGGTTGGGGTCCGCGACGAGCCTAACTTCGCGGGCCCAGTAGGGCTATGGAGGCGTCGACGGCCGGTTCAACGATGTCGCGGACGGGTCGACCGTCTTCCACCGACAGCGCGGTCAGCTCCCGCAGACCGCCCAGCAGGATCACGGCCAGTGGCGCGGTCAACGGCGGCAGCTCCGCGTGGCGAAACCCCGGGCTCGCGCTGAGGTCGATCAGCAGGTTGGACAACAACTGCACGCCGCGGCGCTGAACCGGGCGGGCGACGTGGCCCAGCGACGGGAGCTCGCGAATCAAGCTCAAGGTGATGGCCGGGCGGGCCTCCATGTGTCCGACATAGGCCTCGACGGCCTGACGAATCTGCCGGTGCCAGTCCGCCTCGGGATCGACGGCGGAGGCGATGCTCTCGCCGAGCTTCTCGATGTCGGCGCGCAGCAACTCGAGGAAGCACTCCTCCTTGCTGGCGAACTGGTCGTAAAAGGTGCGCTTCGACGTGCGGGCATGGCGGACCACGTCGGCGACGGTGCTGGCGCGGTAGCCGCGCTCGCCGATCGCGGCGGCGAGGCCGTCGAGTAGCCGGAGTCGAAAGGGATCGGACTCGTCCAGGGGATTGTCGGGGACCGCGGTGTCGACCGTTGACGTCACAGGCGGCGCCCCCTTCGTGCACACGGCACCTTGTCAGGTTTGGTACCACAGAGTACCGTATCGGGAAAGGTTTTGGTACATCGCAGTACCAGCCCCGGTTCGGGGAGAAATGGGGAGCATCACCGCCATGAGCGACGTCGTCACCGCCCCGCCGGCCGTCCGATTGCCGCCGGCCACCCAGATGCCGAAACTGCTGCAGGGCATTTTCTTTGCGGTCTCGCGCCGGTGGATGATCCAGCGGCTGGCGCGCCGACTCGGCAACGTATTCACGGTCAACATCCCGATCTATGGCCGCGTGGTGGTGGTCGGCGACTGGCGGCTGGCGAAGCAGGTGTTCACCACGAGCCCGGAAGAACTCGGGAACATTCAGCCCAACCTGAGCCGGCTGTTCGGCTCCGGCTCGGTATTCGCGCTCGACGGCGACGATCACCGCCGGCGTCGCCGCCTGTTGGCGCCGCCGTTTCACGGCAAGAGCATGAAGAACTACGAGCGGATCATCGAAGAGGAGACCCTGCGAGAGGCGACCGGCTGGCCGGAAGGCACGCCCTTCGCCACGCTGCCGTCGATGATGCACATCACGCTCAACGCCATCCTGCGCGCGGTGTTCGGGGCCGAGGGCGCGGAGCTCGACGAACTGCGCCGGCTGATCCCGCCGTGGGTCACCCTCGGTTCGCGCATGGCGGCGCTACCGAAACCCGAACGGAACTACGGCCGGTTCAGCCCGTGGGGCCGGTTGGATGAGTGGCGCCGCCAGTACGATGTCGTCGTCGACAAGCTGATCGACGCCGAGCGGGCCGATCCCCATTTCGACGAGCGAACCGACGTGCTGGCGCTGATGCTGCGCAGCACCTATGAGGACGGTTCGGCGATGTCCCGCAAGGACATTGGCGACGAGCTGCTCACGTTGCTGGCCGCCGGGCACGAAACCACCGCCTCCACCCTGGGCTGGGCTTTCGAACGGTTGAGCCGCCACCCCGATATCCTGGACGCCTTGGTCGAAGAGGCCGACAACGACGGCTCCGAGCTGCGCCAGGCGACGATCCTGGAGGTCCAGCGGGCGCGGACGGTCATCGATTTCGCCGCCCGCCGCGTATACCCGCCGGTCTTTCAACTCGGTGAGTGGGTCATCCCCCGCGGGGATTCGATCATCATCAGCATCGCGCAGATCCACAACGACGCCAGCGTTTTTGCCGAGCCCGAGCGCTTCGACCCGCGGCGCTACATCGACGGCAAGCCGTCCTCGTTCGCGTGGATTCCGTTCGGCGGCGGGACCCGTCGCTGCGTGGGTGCGGCGTTCGCAAACATGGAGATGGACGTGGTGCTGCGAACAGTGTTGCGCAACTTCACCATCGAGACCACCACAGAACCCGGAGAACGGTGGCACAGCCGCGGCGTCGCGTTCACCCCGAAGGACGGCGGACGCATCGTCGTCCACCGGCGCTGAGCGCGCCCTGATTCAGGCTTCGCCGCGCCGTTCCGGCGCCGGCGTTGGGGCGCGACGGGCGGTTTCCAACGCGATGCACAGCTCCGCCGCGGCCCGGGGATCGGAAAGCACACGGCCTGTCCGCTGTTCGAGTTTGCGCAGCCTTTGGCGCACGGTGTTGGGGTGCACGAAAAGCGCGCGCGCCGCACGTTCGGCGGAACCCCCGTTGTCGAGCCACGCCTCGAGCGTGTCGAGCAGCGCTTCCCGCTCATGGTCGGCCAAATCGCCCAGGGGGCCGAGCACCGTCTCCGAAATGCGGCCCATCACGTCGGGTTCGGCCACGGCCGTCACCGCCATCACATCGCGGTCGAACACGGTGACGCGAGCGCGGTCGCGACGGCATCCCGTCATGGCGATTCGCGCGTATCGCAACGCGCCCGCGGTTTCCGCGAGGTCACCGATCAGGGGACTGATGCCGATTCGAGTCGCCGGATACGCGCTTAATTCCTTGACCGCGAGGTCCAGCATCGGCCGCGGACCAAGCTGCAGGATGCCGATCTCGATGTCCGGCTGCAACCGCCAGGCAGAAGCGATTCCCTTTGCGGACAATCGACTCTCGATGTCCGGTAACACGGAGCGTCCGATGCTTGACAGTTCCGCGCACACGACGACATAGGGCCCGCGCAGCGAAATCCTCAGTGTATCAGCGGCATTCCAGATATCGAGGTTTTCGGGCAGTCGGCCGTCGATGAGCGCCTGCACCATCGCCGATCGCTCCCGTTGCCGGCCGACCACCTGGCGGGCGATTTCTTCCTGGTACCCGCTCACCATGGCCGTGGTGAACTCGTCGAGCACCATCCACATCGCAGAGGCGGCACGCACCAATCCGCTGTCGCTCACCGTTGCGGACCGTCCCGCTTCGGCGCACAGTTCGTCCCATAGGAAGCGTGCGCACTTTCGGTAGGAGTCCATGACCGCGGGCAGCGGCACGCCGGCGGCCGCCCGGTTACGCCCCGTGGCCGCGGCCGCGGCCGTGTCATAGGCGCGTTCGGGCCCACCGAGCGCTCCCAGGATGAAGTCGAGATGGTTCAGTACCGTGCTGCGCAGTTGGTCGTCGGTCACCAACGCGACCGTCCGGTGAAAGCCGACGTCGCGGCGCATGAGTCCCAGCATGGTGTCGGCCAGTTCGTCGGCGCGTGACAGCAGGGCGGCACCGAGCTCGGCCAGTTGCGCGTCCGCGGAATCGGCTGCCATAGCCGCAGCCTAATCGGAATCAGGGGATCAGCACCGTTGAGCCGTGGGTCTTGCGGCTCTCCAAGTCGCGGTGGGCCCGGGCGGCGTCTCGGAGCCGGTATCGCTCGCCGGTGGTCACGGTGATCGTCCCGGACTCGATGGCATCGAACAATTCGGCCGAGCGCCAGGAGAATTCGTCGTAGGTGCGGTTGAAATGGGTGCGCATCGGCCGGGTCAGATACACCGAGCCCGCGGCGTTGAGCCGTTGCGGGTCGACGGGTGGAACGGGACCGCTCGCCGCTCCGTACAGCGCCAGCGTGCCGCGGATCGCCAAACTGGCCAGGCTGGCGTCGAAGGTGGATCTACCGACTCCGTCGTAGACCGCGGCGACGCCCTCGCCGCCGGTGAGCGAACGTATCTTCACCCCGAACGACGAAGGCTCGTCGGGATATTCGAGCACTTCGACCGCTCCGACCGCGCGCGACAGCGCGGCCTTCTGAGGCGTGGACACGGTCGTGATCACCCGTGTGCCCAGACTCGTTGCCCACTGGGTCAGGATCAGCCCGACCCCGCCGGCCCCGGCGTGCAGCAGCACGGTGTCACCGGCCCGCACCGGGTAGACCGATTTGATCAGCAGGTGGGCGGTGTGCCCCTTGAGCAGGGCTGAGGCCGCCACGTCCGGGGCAATCCCGTCCGGTACAGGGGTTACCAGATCCGCGGGCGCCAAGCAGTATTCGGCATACGCGCCGAGGCCGTCGGAGGTCGCCACCCGATCGCCGACGCCGATCCTGGCCACCCGTTCGCCGACCGCGGTCACGGTGCCGCAGACCTCGCTCCCCGGAATGAACGGCAACGGGCGCGGATAGAGTCCGGTCCGGAAGTAGGTGTCGATGAAGTTGACACCGATCGCCTCGGACTTGATCAGCACCTGTCCCGGCCCGGGGGTGGGCACCGGCCGCTCGACGCAGTCAAGTACCTCGGGACCACCGGTCGTGGTGATCTCTATGGCCCGCATCGCCGCATCAGCCCAGGTGCGCGAGCTGGGGTTTGGTCGGGACCACGATCACCGTGGGCCCCTCAGCCCCGAGCGCGGCCTCGAATTCCTTGACGAGCTGCTCGGTGTCCGCAACCGTGACGGCGCGGCACCCGAATCCCGTTGCCAGCGCGTGGATATCGAGCCCGGGCAGATCCAGACCCGGCACGCCCGGCGTCTTCTCGAGCAGCGCAAACGATTTCAGGACCGCATACTCGCCGTTGCGCATCACGACGAACACGATCGGCAGTTTGTGCTGCGCGGCGGTCCAGATCGCCTGGATCGAATACTGGAACGAGCCGTCACCAATGGTCGCCACGACAGCGCGCTTGCGACCGGCCGCGCGGTCACCGAGCGCGACGCCGACCGCGCCGGGGACTCCCCAGCCGATGCCGCCGCTGCCGGTGGCGAAGAAGGAATGCGAACGCAGGGTGGGGAGCCAGCGGGCCTGCTCGGCCATCGTCGACGTCGACTCGTTGACCAACGCCGCCTCCGGCGGCTTCACCGTGTTCAGCGCGGAGTACACTTGCGCCGGGGTCAGGGGGGCGCCGGCGGGTTCCACCGTGCCCGGGGTGCGTTCCAGCGGCGTGGGCGTCGGCCGGTCCGCCTTGGCCGCGACCAGCGGGGTGAGTTGCTGCAGCGCCAGCAACGTGTCGCTGAGCAGGCTGTCGCCCACCGGTGCCGCACCGGCCAGCCACGGGTCCGCGGTGATGTGCAGCAGATCGGTGCCCTCGGGCAAGAAGTCGCCGGCCACGTACGGGTAGTAGCGGAAGACCTGAGCGCCGATGACCACGACCAGATCATGGCCGCGCAGCACCGCGTTCACTTCGGCGATCGTCATCGGCAGCATGCCTTGATACAGCGGATGGTCTTCGGGGAAAGACAGGCGGTCGGGCAGTGGACTGGCAAACACCGGTGCGTGCACCCGCTCGGCGAACGCGACGGCGGCGTCCCACCCGCCGGCCCGATCGACTTCGGGACCCACGACCAGCAGCGGCCGCCGGGCCTGGTTGATGCGCTCGGCGAAATCGCCAAGTCGCGCGGCGTCGGGCGCGCCGCGGCGGCTGGCCGTTCGGACCACCGCCGGCCCGAGCGCCGGCTTGTCCCAATCGTCGAGGGGGATGGACAGGTACACCGGGCCGGCGGGCGGCTGCACGGCGATGGTGTAGGCCCGCATGAACGCCGCGGGTACGTCCTCGGCGCGGGCGGGCTGGTACGCCCACTTCACCCATGGAAGGGGAAGCAGCGTTTCGCTGGTGTTGGTCAAATATGGCTCGCACAACACCATTTCGCGGGTCTGCTGTCCGGCGGTGACGATCATCGGTGTGTTGCTCTTGTACGCCGCGATCAGGCTGCCCATCGCGTTTCCGGTGCCCGCCGCGGTATGCAGGTTCACCAGCGACGGTTTGCCGGTCGCCTGCGCGAAGCCGTCCGCCATGGCCAGCACCGACGCCTCCTGCAGGCCGAGCACGTACGTAAAGTCGTCGGGGAAGTTCTTCAAGAACGTCTGCTCGGTCGAGCCCGGATTGCCGAACACCGTCGTCAAATCCAAGGTGCGCAGCAGATCGTACGTAACATCCCAGACGGTCCTGCGAGACGGCATGAGCCCAAAATCCCTTCGCGGTGCACTTTCCCGAATAGAGCGAGCGCCCGCCTGTGCGGGCGCTCGATCCCTGTGCCTTAAATTGTCGGCGTCATGGACACGCGTTGTCGATGTTGCGACCGACAGCATCTGGCACCGACGACAGTGGTTGTCGACACTCTTGGGGCGGACCGCCCGCGGAAACGGCGTTACCCGTTGACTATCCGGCCGTGGCGACCCGCTTCGCCCGGCTCCGCCGCGCTCGCGATCGCCGCGATTGGCCGGCGGTGGCGACCCGCTTCGCCCGGCTCCGCCGCGCTCGCGATCGCCGCGATTGGCCGGCGGTGGCGACCCGCTTCGCCCGGCTCCGCCGCGCTCGCGATCGCCACGATTGGCCGGCGGTGGCGATCCGCTTCGCCCGGCTCCGCCGCGCTCGCGATCGCCACTAGTGGCCGGCGGTGGCGCGGCGCGGCAACTTCCAACCGGGACGCACGAAGTGGCAGGTGTATCCGTCGGGGTAGCGCTGCAGGTAGTCCTGGTGCTCGGGCTCGGCCTCCCAGAAATCGCCGGCCGGGCTGACCTCGGTCACGACCTTGCCGGGCCATAGACCCGACGCCTCGACGTCGGCGATGGTGTCCAGGGCGATCCGCTTTTGCTCGTCGTTCAGATAGAAGATGGCGGAGCGGTAGCTGGCGCCCCTGTCGTTGCCCTGGCGGTCTTTCGTTGTCGGATCGTGGATTTGGAAGAAGAACTCCAGCAGCGTGCGGTAGTCGGTGACGGACGGGTCGTAGACGATTTCGACGGCCTCGGCATGGGTGCCGTGATTGCGGTAGGTCGCGTTCGGGACGTCACCGCCGCTGTATCCGACCCGCGTCGATATCACGCCGGGCTGCTTGCGGATCAAATCCTGCATGCCCCAGAAACAGCCGCCGGCGAGAAGCGCCTTTTGAGGATCTCTCATTGTCTGCCTTCCTGATCGGCCATAGCCGCGCCCAGATGGAGCCCAGGCTACACTCCGCCGATGAGCTGCAACGGTGCCGCAAAATGACAGAGCCAGCGTTCTCCCGTGGCGAACTGGCTTCCGCGTTCGAGAAGTTCGAGGCGACGGTGGCCCAGGCCGCCGAAACCCGGGACTGGGACGCCTGGGTCGAGCAGTACACCCCCGACGTCGAGTACATCGAGCACGCGGCGGGCACCATGCGCGGCCGCGACGAGGTGCGCGAGTGGATCAAGCAAACGATGACGACTTTCCCGGGCAGCCATATGGTCGCGTTCCCGACGTTGTGGTCGGTCATCGACGAGTCCACGGGGCGGGTCATCCTCGAACTGGACAACCCCATGCGCGACCCCGGCGACGGCAGCGTCATCAGCGCGACCAACATCACGATCATCACGTATGCCGGCGACGGCCAGTGGAGCCGTGAAGAGGACATCTACAACCCGCTGCGGTTCCTGCGCGCGGGAATGAAATGGTGCCGCAAGGCCCAGGCGCTGGGCACGCTCGACGAGGACGCCGCGCGCTGGATGCAGCAATACGGAGGAGCTTAAGTGAGCACCAAACCCAAGCTGGTCATCGGCGCCAACGGCTTTCTGGGTTCGCATGTGACCCGCCAGCTCGTCGCCAAAGGCGCAGCCGACAACTTCGAGGTGCGGGTGATGGTGCGCCCGACCGCCAACACCCGCGCCATCGACGACCTCGAGCTCACCCGCTTTCATGGCGACGTGTTCGACACCGACACGTTGCGCGACGCGATGGACGGCGTCGACGACGTGTACTACTGCGTCGTCGACACCCGCGCCTGGCTGCGCGACCCGGCACCGCTGTTCCGCACCAACGTCGAGGGCCTGCGCAACGTGCTCGACGTCGCCGTCAAGCAACCCGGCCTGCGCAGGTTCATCTTCACCAGCACCTACGCGACGGTGGGCCGGCGGCACGGGCACGTGGCCACCGAAGAGGACAGGGTCGGCTCGCGCGGGCTGTCCGCCTACGTCCAATCCCGGGTTCAGGCCGAAGACTTGGTGATGCGATACGTGGCCGAGGCCGGACTGCCGGCCGTCGCGATGTGCGTCTCAACGACCTACGGTAGCGGCGACTGGGGCCGCACCCCGCACGGCGCGTTCATCGCCGGCGCGGTCTTTGGCAAGCTGCCCTTCCTGATGGACGGCATCGCCCTGGAGGTCGTCGGCGTCGACGACGCCGCCAGGGCCATGATCATCGCCGCCGAGCGCGGGCGCATCGGGGAGCGCTACCTGATCTCCGAGCGGATGATCCCGCTGAGCGAGGTCGTGCGGATCGCGGCAGACGAGGCCGGCGTGCCGCCGCCCCGGCGCTCCATTTCGGTGCCGGTGCTGTATGCCCTGGGCGCGTTCGGCAGCCTTCGGGCGCGGATCACCGGCAAGGATGCCGAGCTCAGCCTCGAATCGGTGCGCATGATGCGCGCGGAGGCCCCCGTCGACCACAGCAAGGCGGTCCGCGAGTTGGGCTGGCAGCCGCGCCCCGTGGAGGAATCCATCCGCGAGGCGGCCCGGTTCTGGGCCGCGCTCAAGGGCGCGCAGAGCCCTCGAAAAGACAAGGCCGCGCGGGCCGAATAGCCCGCGCGTCCGGTCGGGAAGCGTTGGGCGCAGCCCGTTGTTGCACCCTCTATCCGCGTCTGAGGAGGAACCATGGCCCACCCCGAAATCAAAGAGCCCAGCGCCGGGCATCCGATCACCATCGAGCCGACGAAGGGCCGCGTCCAGGTGCGCGTCAACGGCGAACTCGTGGCCGACACCACCGCGGCGTTGGAGTTGCGTGAGGCGACTTTACCTGCGGTGCAATACATTCCGATGTCCGACGTGAAGGGCGACCGGCTGACCCGCACCGACACCAGCACCCATTGCCCCTTCAAGGGGGACGCCAGCTACTACAGCGTGACCACCTCGGCCGGCGACACCGTCGCCGACGTGATCTGGACGTACGAGCAGCCCTACCCCGCCGTGGCGGCCATCGCCGGCCACGTCGCCTTCTACCCCAACAAGGCGGAGATCAGCGTCTCGGCTCAGTAGCGCTCAGACGCCGCGAGGGGACGACCCGGGCAGCGCCTGAGCCGCCGCGCGGGTGTCGCCGTATTCGCGCATCGACACGATCATCCCGTCGCGCATCTCGAAGATGCCCACGAAGGGGCTGTCGTACTCGACGCCCGCGGTCGTTCTCCCGAATGCGTGCGCCTCGACCACCACCGTGTCCCCCTCGCAGACGCAGCGAAGCAGATCGATGGTGATCTCCAGGGTCCGCTTGCGCCAGTCGATCGCTTGCCGCAGCGTGTCCTTGTCGAAGGACACCCGGGTGTAGATGCTCCAGTAGGTGAAGTCGTCGCTCAACAAGGTGAAGCCCTCGTCCAGGTCGCCGCCCTCGCTCGTGCTCTGCAGGAACATCCACGCCAGTTCGGTGTGCGGGGCGTCGAAGGGCGTCATCACATCGCAATATTGTCTTGGGGAATCGTCAACGGTCAAACAGCCCGGCCCGTAAAGCCGCTGGGACGACAGATTGCAGGGTTATCGGGTGCAGAGCGCGCGCACGGTCACGTTCCCCGGAGCTGCCAGCTTCGGGCACACCCTGGCACCCCTGCGCCGGGGGCCCCGAGATCCGTGCTTTCGAATGCCCGGTGACGGCGCCATCTGGCGAACCAGCCTGCTGCCCACCGGCCCGGTCACCGCACGGATCACCCGCGCGGCCGCCAACGCCGCCCATTGCGTGGCGTGGGGCGGCGGTGCTGAGCAATTCGTCGAGATGCTGCCGGCGCTGCTGGGCGCCGACGACGACGCCTCGAACTTCGTGCCGCGCGATCCGACGGTCGCCGCCGCGCACCAGCGCGTCCCCCACCTGCGGCTGGGCCGAACCGGACTCGTGCTGGAAGCCCTGATCCCGGCGATCATCGAGCAGCGGGTGCCCGGCGCAGACGCGTTCCGGTCGTGGCGTCTGCTGGTGTCCAAGTACGGCACGCCGGCGCCCGGGCCGGCCCCGGACGGGATGCGGGTGCCGCCGTCGGCCGAGGCGTGGCGGCACATCCCGTCGTGGGAGTTTCATCGCGCCAACGTGGATCCCAGGCGAGCGCACGCCGTGGTGGGCTGCGCGCGCCGGGCGTCCTCCCTGGAACGCCTGGCGTCGCGGCCGGCGGAGCAGGCCCGCCAGGCGCTGATGTCCCTGCCGGGAGTCGGCGAGTGGACCGCCGCCGAGACCGCGCAACGCGCGTTCGGTGACCCCGATGCCGTCTCGGTGGGTGATTATCACGTCCCGAAGATGATCGGCTGGACCCTGCTGGGCCGCCCCGTCGATGACGCGGCGATGCTCGAACTGCTGGAACCCATGCGGCCGCACCGCCACCGCGTGGTTCGGCTACTCGAAGCCAGTGGGCTGGCATACGAACCCCGGCGGGGCGCTCGCCTGCCGGTGCAGCACATCAGCGAGCTCTAGACCGGGTTTCCGGCCACTGCCATCGGGTAACCCACCTGGGAGACGTGACCATGTGCAAAGCAGGGAGGGATCGATGACGCAGTTCACCATTCCGGGACTGACCGACAAACAGGCAGCGCGGCTGACCGAATTGCTGCAAAAGCAACTGAGCACATACAACGACCTTCACCTGACGTTGAAGCACGTCCACTGGAACGTGGTGGGCCCCAATTTCATTGGCGTGCACGAGATGATCGACCCGCAGGTCGACGCGGTCCGCGGGTTTGCCGACGACGTAGCCGAGCGCATCGCCGCCCTGGGGGCGTCACCGCAGGGCACGCCGGGAGCGATCCTCAAGGACCGCACCTGGGACGACTACTCGGTGGGCCGCGACTGCGTCCAGGCGCACCTGGCCGCGCTGGACCTGGTCTACACCGGAGTCATCGAAGACATCCGCAAATACATCGAGGAGACCGAGGAACTCGACCCGGTCACCCAGGATCTTCTGATCGATCAGGCCGGGCACCTGGAGAAGTTCCAGTGGTTTGTCCGGGCCCACCTGGAGAGCGCGGGCGGGAAGCTGACGCACGAGGGCTCGTCCACCGAACGGGACGCCGCGAGCAGCGCGCGCAGCGCTTCCTAGCGGGACGACGATCCGTCGGATTCCTTGGTGTCTGTGCCGTTTCTCGGCACGAGGACGCTGAGCCGATCACCCGCGGACAGCCGGACGGTGGCGTCGGCGTCGACTAGTTGCCGCTTGTGGAGCACCGACACCGGAAAGTGGCCGGGCGGCCAGTCCAGCTCGCCGACGAGCCGGCCGACGGCGCCGGAAGCAGGGGTAAGGGTGTGTTCGACGATCTGGTACCCGGCGAGCTGGCTGTGGGGGTCATGTTCGGCCGTATTCGCACGCGGGTCGGCCCATCCAGCGGCTCGGTGGCTGGCGGCGATGTCGGGTTGTACGTCGGCGAGGTAGGCGTCGACGGCGCGCAGCACATTCTGGTTGGTGAGCCAGCCTTGGACGTGTCGGGCATCGGTGTCGATGACCGGAAGCCCGTCGCGACCGTAGAGGACGAGCTGCCGGAGCGCCTGGGCCAAGCTGTCGTTGGCGAAGAGCGCCTGCGGCTGGCGAACTCGCGTAACCGGGCCGAGCAGGGTCGTCCAGTCCCGGTCGGCGTCGCCGCGGTGGCCCGCGAGGTCGAGCGGAACGCTGAACGGGTGCATGGCATCCGCCGCGGTCAGGTTGGCAAACGCATGGGTGGGAGTGGGGCGCTCGATGTCGATGCCGCGGCGCAGCAGCTTGGTGGTGTAGATGGTGCCGTAGGAGAGTGCGCGGGAAACGGTCGTGCCCACCGCGACGGCCAGCATGACCGGCAGCGTGAGGGTGAAGTCCCCGGTCATCTCCACCGTGCTCGCCAGTGCGGTGAGCGGGGCTCTTGCCGCCGACGCGAACACGGCGCCCATTCCGACGATTGCGTAGAGCGCGGGGTCTCCGGCCCCGGGGCCGATGATCTGATGGACGATGAGGCCGAAGGCCATGCCCGACGTGGCGCCGACGAACAATGAGGGGGCGAACACACCGCCTGAGCCGCCGATGCCGATGGTCAGACTGCACGCCAGCATCTTGCCGGCGGCGAGTATCACCAGAAACCACAGCGCGTAGTGACCGGCGAAGGCGGCATACATCACCGGATAGCCGACCCCGTACAGCTGCGGCACCGCGAGCAGCAGCAGGCCCAGCACGATTCCGCCCACCGCCGGGCGCGCCCAGTCCGGGCGCTGGCCCCAGACGCGGTCGCAGAGATCCTCGGTCTTGTACAGCACGCTTTTGAACAAGACCCCGATCGCGCCGGCGATCGCCGCCAGCAGGGCCACCAAGACGTAATTGGCGATGTGGTCCAGCGCAATGCCGGTGGGCAGCTGCGTGAGGAAAGGGGCCGAGCCGAAAAACACCCGCGAGATCACGTCGGCGACCATCGCCGACAGCATGATGGTGAAGATCGCTTCCACCGAGAGTTCCCGAAGGATCAGCTCCACCGCAAAGAAGACACCGGTGATGGGCGCGTTGAACGTCGCCGAGATGCCGCCGGCAGCGCCGCACGCCACCAGCACCCGTAGCCGGTTCTCCGGCATCCGCACCCACTGGCCGAAACTGGACGCCAGCGCCGCGCCGATCTGCACGATCGGCCCCTCGCGGCCGACCGATCCGCCGGTGCCGATGCACAGCGCCGACGCGAGCGCCTTGACTACCGTGACCTGGGGTCGGATACGGCCGCCATTTTCGGCCACGGCGATCATGACCTCCGGCACGCCGTGGCCCCGGGCCTCGCGGGCGAACCGCGATATCAACGGCCCGTACAGCAACCCGCCGATGACCGGGCTGACCACAAAGAATCCGATTCCCAACCAGGGCAGGTGGTCGCTGGCCACCCAGCCCTGCTGGCCGAACTCATCGTGCCCGGTCGCCAGCCAGGTGAAGCCGTAGATCAAGTAGCGGAATGCCGCCGCACCAAGCCCGGCGCCAATTCCCACCACGATCGCCAGACAGAACAAGCCCAGGCGGTTTGCCCGCAGCCAGCCGGCTCCCCGCCCGAGTGTGTTGGACAGCATTCGCGTCACCCTTCCCGCCTTCGACCTTCTCGCTTTGCACCATCTCAGGGTTGGGCATGCACGGCGACCCCACACCTCAGCAAATATTGCTTTATACAACGATTGGCGAACTTTAAACATTTAGGGGGTCGGGGCGACGGCCGCCGAGCGCCGTCGGATTGCCGGACTACGCATGCCGTTCGGAATAAACGGACCAGAGTCCGGTTATATCGGCCAGCACTCATCGAAGGAGACAGACATGCCAGCAGTCACCGCAGACACCCTCACGCTGCCACGCATCGGCGCCGCCGGCCCCGGCGACACCGAACGGCCGGTCCGATCGATCACCACGGGCCCGCGAGGCTACGAGGGTGAGGGCTTCCCGGTGGTACGCGCGTTCGCCGGGGTCAGCGCCGCCGACCTGGATCCCTTTGTGCACATGGACCAGATGGGGGAGGTCGAGTACCAGCCGGGCGAGCCGAGGGGCACCGATTGGCATCCGCACCGCGGCTTCGAGACCGTCACCTACATGATCGACGGCAAATTCGCGCACCAGGATTCGCACGGCGGCGGCGGCCTGATCACCGACGGCGCGACGCAGTGGATGACGGCCGGGTCGGGCATCCTGCACATCGAAACCCCGCCGGCCGAACTGGTGGAAAGCGGTGGCGTCTTCCACGGCATCCAGCTCTGGGTGAATTTGCCGAAGAGCGACAAATTCGCTCCGCCGCGGTATCAGGCGATCGACGGGGACGACGCCGCGCTGCTCGCCTCAAGCGACGGCGGGGCCCTGGTCCGCATCATTGCCGGCGAGATCGACGGCCACCGTGGACCGGGCATCACCCACACGCCAATCACGTTGGCGCATGTGACGATCGCACACGGCGCTCGGCTCGACGTCCCGTGGCGGCGTGACTTCAATGCGCTGGTCTACGTGCTGTCCGGGAGCGGATACGTCGGTCCCGTCGCCCACCCGGTTCGCTCGGGGCAACTGGCCGTGCTCGGGCCGGGCGATCGGATTACCGTGGGGGCCCCTCGGGAGGCAATTGATGTGCTGCTGCTCGGCGGGAGGCCGATTCGCGAGCCGGTATTCCACTATGGGCCTTTCGTGATGAACAGTCGCGCGGAATTGGTCGAGGCGCTGCAGGACTACCAGGCCGGAAAGTTCGGCACCATTCCGCCAAACGCGTTAATGCCGCACCATGGCGGTGGCACAATTTAGCAATGTCGGCAACGGCGCGTCGCAGGCCGGGGCGCCCGCCCGCCGCCAAGGCGGACGAGACGCGTCAACGGATTATCCAGGCCGCTCGTCTGGTGTTCAGCGAACGCGGTTACGACGGCGCGACGTTCCAGGCGATCGCGGCCCAGGCGGACCTGACCCGGCCCGCGATCAACCACTACTTCTCCAGCAAACGGGTGTTGTTTCGCGAGGTGCTGGACGAAACGAACAAATTCGTCATCGGGGCCGGCATCAAACAGGCGGAGCACGAGACCACTCTCATCGGGCGGCTGACGGCGTTCATCTCGGCCGCGGTGCGGGCCAATTCGGAGAATCCCGCCGGATCGGCGTTCTTGATCACCGCCGTGCTGGAATTTCAACGGCACCCGGAATTGCGCAGAACCGAGAACGATTCCGTCCTGCTCAGTCGTGAATTCCTGATGCGCGTCGTCAACGACGCGATCGAGCGCGGCGAGGTCATCCCCGGTACGGATCCGTCGGCCCTGGTCGAAACGCTGCTCGTGGTGATCTGCGGCGTGGGGCTCTACTCCGGCTACGTCCGCAGCTACCAGGCGATGTTGGCCGTCACGGGAATGCTGCGGCAGCTTTTGGAAGGCGCCCTCTGGCGCCCTGAGGCCTGACCGCTTGGCGCCGGCCCGGGCGCAGTGAAGTTGCGCACAAAGCGTATAGGCTAACTAACTTATTCGGTAGCATGGTTCGGGTCATGACTGATCTCGATGCGTCGTTACCTCCCTCATTACGCACGGCCGGCGACAGCTGGGCCATCACCGAACTGGTCGGCGCCACCGCATTGGGCGTCGCCGCGGCGCGCGCGGTCGAGACGGCCGGGGCCGATCCGCTGATCCGCGACGAATTCGCTCGCCCGTTGGTGTCTTCGGCCGGTCCGGCGTGGGCGCGGCTGGCCGACGCCGAGTTGGCCTGGCTGGACGGCGATCCGCACGGCCAGCGCGCGCATCGGCTCGGCATCGACTACCAGGCGGTGCGCACGCACTTCTTCGACGAGTACTTCGAGAACGCCGTCCGCGGGGGGATTCGCCAGGTGGTGATCTTGGCCGCCGGGCTCGACTCGCGGGCCTACCGGTTGAATTGGCCGCCGGGCACCGCGGTGTATGAGATCGACCAGCCCAAGGTGCTGGAGTACAAGACCGGGATTCTCGAGCAGCAGGGCGCTGCCCCCACCGCGAGCAGGCGCCCCGTTCCGATCGATCTGCGTGACGACTGGCCGGCGGCCCTGACCGGCGCCGGGTTCGACCGCACCCAACCGACCGCGTGGCTGGCGGAGGGCCTGCTGCCCTACCTGCCGAGCGACGCCCAGGACCGGCTGTTCGAGATGTTCACCGCGCTCAGCGCCCCGGGCAGCGAGGTGGCCGTCGAGGTGTTCGGCATGAATTCGCGCAGCAACTCGCAGCGCTGGCTGCGCGTGCGGGAGCGGCTCGGCCTGGACGTCAACGTCCAAGCGCTGACCTACCACGAACCCGATCGCACGGACGCCATCCAGTGGCTGTCCGACCACGGCTGGCAGGTGAACGCCGTGGACAACCGCGAGGAGATGGCCCGATTGGGCCGACCGGTTCCCGACGACCTGGCCGACGAGGCCGTGCGCAGCACCTTGCTGCGAGCGCGTCTCGACCAGCCGAACACCCGATAGAGGAGCAACCCGATGAGCTCACTGCGCACCCACGACGACACCTGGGACATCAAGACCAGCGTCGGCAGCACCGCGGTCATGGTGGCCGCCGCCCGTGCCGTCGAAACCGAGCGGCCCGACCCGCTGATTCGCGACCCGTACGCGAGGCTACTGGTCAGCAACGCCGGCGCCGGCGTCTTGTGGGAGGCCATGCTTGACCCCGAGATCGCGGCCAAGGTCGAAGCGCTCGACGAGGATTCCGCGGCCCACCTACACCACATGCGCGGTTACCAGGCCGTGCGGACGCACTTTTTCGACACCTTCTTCACCGACGCCGTCGCCGCCGGGATCCGCCAGATCGTGATCCTCGCATCGGGGCTGGATTCCCGCGCGTACCGGCTGGACTGGCCGGCCGGCACCACGGTCTACGAGCTCGACCAGCCCGAGGTGTTGGCCTACAAATCCACCACGTTGGCCGACAACGGCGTGCAGCCTTCCGCCGATCGCCGCGAGGTGGCCATCGACTTGCGCCAGGACTGGCCGGCGGCGCTGCGTGCCGCGGGCTTCGACCCGACCCAGCGCACCGCGTGGCTGGCCGAGGGGCTGTTGATGTATCTGCCCGCCGACGCCCAGGACCGGTTGTTCACCCTGATCGGCGAGCTGAGCCCGCCCGGCAGCCGGGTCTCGGCCGAGACCGCACCCAACCACGCCGAAGAGCGGCGACAGCAGATGCGGGAACGCTTCAAGAAGGTCGCCGACGAGATCGGGCTCGAGGAGACCGTCGACGTCGGCGAATTGATGTACCGCGACGAGGACCGCGCGGACGTCACCGAGTGGCTCAACGAACACGGCTGGCGCGCGACGGCGGAGCACTCGATCGACGCGATGCGCCGGCTGGGCCGCTTCATCGAGAACGTCCCGCTGGCCGACGACAAGGACGCGTTCTCCGACTTCGTCGTCGCGGAACGTTTGTAAATGCCGCGCACCGCGGACGATTCCTGGGACATCGCCACCAGCGTTGGGGCGACCGCGGTGATGGTGGCACTGGCCCGTGCCGCCGAGACGGCCAGCGCCGAACCGCTGATCCGCGACCGGTTCGCCGAAGTGCTGGTGTCTACTCCCGAACTCGAGGGGGTTCGGGAGCAGGTCGCCGCCTGGTGGACGCCGGAGCCCGACGACGAGGCAGCCGATTCCACCGTCGACTCCCGGCACATGATCAATTACCAGGCGGTGCGCACCCATTTCTTCGACGCGTACTTCGCCGAGGCGACGCAAGACGCCGGCATCCGCCAAGTGGTGATCCTCGCCGCCGGCCTCGACTCGCGCGCCTACCGGCTGGACTGGCCGGACGGCACCGTCGTCTACGAGATCGATCTGCCCAAGGTGCTGGAGTACAAGGCCGAGACGCTGGCCGCCCACGGGGCCGCCCCGGTCGTCGACCGGCGGCCGGTGCCGGTGGACCTTCGCCACGATTGGCCGCAGGCGGTGCGCGACGCCGGTTTCGACGCCACGAGTCCGACCGCCTGGCTGGCCGAAGGCTTGCTGCCTTTCCTGCCGGCGGCGGCGCAGGCGGCCATGTTCGCCTCCATCGACAACCTGAGCGGATCCGGCAGCCGGGTTGCGGTCGAAATCTTCGGGGTCGACCAGGAAAAGCGTCGGGAGGCGGAGCAGAAGTGGCAGGAACTGCGGGCCAAGCGCGAAGCGCGCGGCCAGGACACCTCGTTCAACCCCTTCGACCTATGGTTTGACGACGAGGGCCGCCCCGACTGCGCGGACTGGTTCGCCGCTCACGGTTGGACGACTCGCGTGACGACCGCGCTCGACGAGGGGCTGCGGCTGGGCCGCGCGCCACAGTCGGAGGAGAGGCCGTTCACGAACAGTTTTGTGACGGCCGCAAAACCCTGACCGGAAACGCCGCCGCAGGATCGAGTGGATCCGGCCGGGGCGGATCCTTTCTATTGCTCTCCCAACCGGATGGTTAGGATCGCGGTTAACACCGATGAGCGGCCACCCGCGTTGCAGCGGGCGACTCTGCTCGGGAAGGACAACGATGACCACCGAATCGGTTGCACCGAAGACATCGGAATCCACGAACGGCGCCCCCTCGCGATCCGCGGCTCGGCCCGTCGACGTCCCGGCCACGGTCGCTCGACTGCGCAAGACCTTCGCCACCGGCCGCACCCGCGACATCGAGTGGCGCAGGCGGCAGTTGCTGCAGCTGGCGAAGTTGATGGATGAGAACGAGGCGGCCATCGGCGCCGCGCTCGCCGAGGACCTGGACCGCAGCCCGTTCGAGTCGTTCATCGCCGACGTCGCGACGACGGCCGGGGAGGCGAAGTTCGCGGCCAAGCGTGTGCGCAGGTGGACGCGCCGCAAGTACCAGCTGCTCGAAATGCCGCAGCTACCCGGCCGCGGCTGGATCGAATACGAGCCCTACGGCACCGTGCTGATCATCGGCGCGTGGAATTACCCGTTCTACCTGACGCTGGGTCCCGCGGTCGGCGCGATCGCCGCGGGAAACGCCGTCATCCTCAAACCGTCGGAGATCGCCGCGGCGTCCGCACACTTGATGGCCGACTTGGTGCCGCGCTATCTCGACAACGACGCGATCGCCGTGGTCGAGGGCGACGGTTCGGTGAGCCAGGAGCTCATCGCGCAGGGGCTGGACCGCGTGTTGTTCACCGGCGGCACCGAGATCGGCCGCAAGGTGTACGAAGGCGCCGCACCCCACCTGACCCCATGCACGCTGGAGCTCGGCGGCAAAAGCCCAGTGATCGTGGCGGAGGACGCCGACGTCGAAGTCGCTGCCAAGCGGATCGCCTGGATGAAGCTGCTCAACGCGGGGCAGACGTGCGTCGCACCAGATTACGTGTTGGCGGACGCAAAGATTCGCGACGAGCTGGTCAGCAAGATCGGGGCCGCCATCACGAAGTTCACGTCGGACAAGCCCGACGGAATGCGGATCGTCAACCAGCGGCAGTTCGACCGGATCAGCGGCTACCTCGCCGGCGGCGACGGCAAGGTCGTCGTCGGTGGCAAATGTGACCCGTCGAGCCTGCGGATCCAGCCTGCGGTTGTCGTCGACCCCGATCCGGACGGCCCGCTGATGCAGAACGAGATCTTCGGGCCCGTGCTGCCCGTGATCACGGTCCAATCCCTGGACGACGCAATACGTTTCGTCAACTCGCGGCCCAAGCCGCTGTCCGCCTATCTGTTCACCAAGACTCGCGAGACCCGCGAGCGGGTGATCAAGCAGGTGCCGGCCGGCGGCATGCTGGTCAACCACCTGGCCTTCCAGGTGTCGACGGCCAAGCTGCCCTTCGGCGGCGTCGGCGCGTCGGGCATGGGCGCCTACCACGGCCGCTATGGCTTCGAGGAGTTCAGTCACCGCAAATCGGTGTTGACCAAGCCGACCCGGCCGGACCTGTCGAAGTTCATCTACCCGCCTTACACCGCGCGAGCCTTCAAGATGGCTCGCAGAATGTTCTGACACAACCCCAATTCCCTTACCACCCAAGTCCTTTGAACAGGAGAGAGGAACCTGATGCCTGGAGTGCAGGATCGCGTCATCGTCGTCACCGGAGCCGGTGGGGGCTTGGGCCGTGAATACGCCCTTACCCTTGCCCGTGAGGGTGCCAGCGTCGTCGTCAATGACCTCGGCGGGTCCCGCGACGGCACCGGCGCCGGCCACAACATGGCCGACCAGGTGGTCAAGGAGATCAAGGACGCGGGGGGCCGGGCGGCCGCCAACTACGACAGCGTCGCGGACCCCGAGGGCGCCGAGAACATGATCAAGACCGCCATCGACGAGTTCGGCGCCGTGCACGGCGTGGTGAGCAACGCCGGGATCCTGCGCGACGGCACCTTTCACAAGATGACGTCCGAGAACTGGGACGCCGTGCTGAAGGTGCACCTCTACGGCGGGTACAACGTGATCCGCGCCGCCTGGCCGCATTTCCGGGAGCAGAGCTACGGCCGCGTCGTCGTCGCCACCTCCACCAGCGGTCTGTTCGGCAACTTCGGGCAGACCAACTACGGGGCGGCCAAGCTTGGCCTGGTCGGCCTGATCAACACGCTGGCGCTGGAAGGTGCCAAGTACAACATCAAGGCGAACGCGGTCGCCCCGATCGCGGCGACCCGGATGACCGAGGACATCCTTCCGAAGGAGGTGCTCGAAAAGCTCACCCCCGAGTACGTCGCACCGGTGGTGGCCTACCTGTGCACCGAGGAATGCCCCGACAGCGCATCGGTTTTCGTCGTCGGCGGCGGCAAGGTGCAGCGGGTCGCGCTGTTCGAGAACCAGGGCATCAACTTCGACCAGCCTCCGTCAGTGGACGACATCGCCTCGCACTGGAGCGAGATCACGGATCTGTCCTCAGCGCAAAAGGCCGGCTTCAAGCTGTAGGGCCATGAAAGCCTGTGTGGTGCAAGAGCTGTCCGGTCCGGACGGCCTGGTCTTCACCGATATCGAAGACGTCCCCGAGGATGGAAACCACGTCGTCATCGACGTCCGCGCCGCCGGCGTGTGTTTTCCCGACCTGCTGCTGGCCAAGGGCGAGTACCAGCTGAAGCTGCCCCCGCCGTTCGTGCCCGGCATGGAAGCCGCGGGTGTGGTGCGTTCGGCGCCGGAGGGGTCGGGTTATCGGGTGGGCGAGCGGGTTTCGGCGTTCGGCATCCTGGGCGCCTACGCCGAACAGGTGGCCGTACCGGTGCCGAACGTGATGCGCAGCCCGGCGGAACTCGATGACGCCGAAGCGGTTTCGCTGTTGGTCAACTACAACACCATGTACTTCGCGCTGGCCCGCCGCGCCGCGATGCGGCCGGGTGACACGGTGCTGGTGCTGGGCGCCGCCGGCGGGGTGGGCACGGCGGCGATCCAGGTCGCGCAGGCGATGGGGGCGAGCAAGGTGCTGGCCGTGGTGCACCGCGAGGCCGCGGCGGACTATGTCGCTTCCCTGGGCGCCGACCTGGTGGTGCCGCTGGTCGACGGCTGGGCCGACCGGGTGCGTGACTACACCCAGGGCCGTGGGGTCGACATCGTGGTCGACCCCATCGGCGGCCCGGCCTTCGACGACGCGGTTCGTGTGCTGGCGATCGACGGCAAGCTGCTGGTGATCGGCTTTGCCGCCGGCGGCATTCCGACGGTGAAGGTCAACCGACTGCTGCTGCGCAACGTCAGCGTGGTGGGCGTCGCCTGGGGCGAGTACCTGAACAAGGTTCCAGGTTCGGCCGCCTTGTTTTCCTGGGGGCTGAGCCAGTTGGTGTTCCTCGGGCTGAAACCGCCTCCGCCGCAGCGCTATCCGCTGTCTGAGGGCGCGGTCGCGTTGCAGAGCCTGGCCGACGGCGGGGTGCTCGGCAAGGTGGTTCTGGAGCCCTAGCGTTCGATCACTGAGGGCCGGGGTTCGGTACCCCGGTGAAGATCGTCTCACCCGCGTTGACAAAGTTGATGAGCTCGAAACCGCCTGCGAGGGTGACCAATCCGACATCGGCGGCGATCGGACGGCCGAACGCGTTGATCAGCCCCCCAACCGGATCGCCGTTGATCGCTTGCGTGATGCCGTCGAGGAACAGGTTGACGTCGTAGGACGGGAGAGTCACCACCACGGCGGTCGCGATGTCCGCCGTCGGGAGCAGGGTCGCGTAGGCGGTCGAGACATCGCTTGTCAACGTGCCGACGATGTTGGTGTTCGCCGACTCGATGGCCTGGATAAAGCCCGTGGGCGTGGTCGGCAGCGACGCGGACGGTGGCAACGCCAGCTGAGCGAAGCCCGATGTGGCGGCTCCGGGAAGCGAGGCCGCCAGGCTCGACAGGTCGTTGCTGAAGGCGCTGACTCCCTGGGCGGTGGCGCCGGGGAAGAGCGACACCAATTCGGTCGTTGCGCTGAGCGGCGGCAGGAATCCGAACGGAGTCTGGATGTCGGCCGGGCTGGTCGACCAGCCGAAGTTGGGGTCGCCGTAGCCCCAGTTGACGAGGAGCTTCAGGTCCGGCTGGATCAGGTCCGCGAGCGGGTTGCCGATGACCGGGAGTAAACGCAGCGGCGCCAGCAGCGGCAGGTTCTCGGTGGGGATCATGTTGTACGTCGTCATCGAGGGGTTCGTGGACTGTCCCAGCGTGACGGCGGTATTGAGCGTCGCCTGCGTCAGATGCGGGTAGGTGCCGTGGACGAACACGATGCCGGCAAGGGCGTTGAGGTCCGAGAAGATGTCGATCGGATAGCGCGGGAAGTCGGCGAAGCCATCGTATTCGAGCGACCAAATGGTGGTCGGGAAGTCGTTGCTGGGTGTCGAGGTGCCGAAGGTGACCCCCAGGCTCGGGAAGCTCAGGCCGGGGAAGCGCGAAAGCAGGCCGCCGTTGGGGTTGGCCGGATCACCCAGCAGGGTGAAGTAGGCGTTGGACGAGTTGTAACCCTGGGCGAGGAGCTTCGGCATTTCCATTGAGGCGATGATCGAGCTCTGCGAATAGCCGAGAACGGAAACGACTTTTGCGCTGGGTGCGGGGCCGAGCACGCCAGTGATCGCGTTGTTCAGCGACGTGACGCCGCGGGCAAGGGAGATATCCAACGTCAGGTCTTTGACACCGGTGAAGGGGTACAACCCTTCGGCGGTGGTCACCGGGATCGTGAGGCCACTGGTGAAGTTCTGCAGGTAGAGGTTGGTGACGTTGGTGATGTAGCTCGGTGGGGGATTGGCGGTGCCGCTGCCCGTCATGATCAAAATGGCATCGACGGCCGGGTCCGCCGCCTGTGTGAGCGCCGTGAATGGCACGCCGCCCGCCGCGCCGGTGAGCCCGAGCGTGCCGGCGATCTGGGCCTCGGCCTGGGCGTAAGCGTTTCCGGCGGCGGCCAGTGTCGCAACGAACTGTCCGTGGAACGCGGCCGCCTGCTGGAGCAGCGCCTGGTATTCCTGACCGAACGAGCCGAAGAGCTGCGCGGTGATCGCCGACACCTCGTCTTCGGCCGCGGCCATCACGGTTGTGGTGGAGCCGGCGGCGGCCGCCCGGGCGTCGTTGATCGCCGAACCGATTGTGGAAGCATCCTGTGCGGCCGTCGCAAAGATTTCGGGCTGCGCAACCAAATTCGTCATCGCTTCTTCCCTTCCGAACAGAGGGGCACGCGTGTTGGTCCTGCCGACGCCGCCAACCCGATGACCAGGGGCACCGCCGTAACCGGCACGCAGTCAGCTTAGGAGCGATCACGCCTTGTTGTGGGCATTTTGCGCCGTTGTCTTTGGGGCAATCCGCCTGGCGCGGGGGCGCGTTAGGGAATGAGGCTTTGGATGTCGGTGACGTTGCTCGAGAGCGCCGAAACGATCGTCAGGAATTCGACGCCGCCCGCCACCGTCCCCAACCCGACGTCGGCGGCGATCGGATAGCCGATGGCGTTGATGAGGTTGCCCTGCCCGAGCTGGCTCAGGAAAAGCTCGGAGTCGTAGAAGGGCAACTCCGTGGCGAGGGAGTAACCGATGTCGGCTGTCGGAAGCACGACCGCGTAGTCGGTCGAGACGATCTTGTTGACCGTGTCGAAGACCTGCTGCGGTGACGGGAAGTTGGTCGGCGTCGTTGTCGGCCCCGGTGCGGTCGGCAGGGTGAACTGCGGCAGGGCCGGGGGCTGCGACGCGATCTGCTGCATGTCGAGCGAGAAGTCGTGGATTCCCTGCTGGGTGCCGGCGGCCAGCGCGTTGAAGACGGTGCCCGGATTGGCATTCGGAAACAGGCCGAACGGCGTCGGAACGTCGGCGTAGCTCGTCGAGTACCCGAGGGTGGGGTCGGGGCCGTAGCCCAGATTGACCAACACCTTCAGGTCCGGTTGCAGCAGATCGACCAGGGGCTTGCCGATGACCGGTATGGCATCGAGCGGCTTCAGCAGCGGCAGGTCCGCGGTGGGAATCATGTAGTAGGTGGTGTTACCGGTGTAACCCGGAGACGTCGGCAACTGGATCGCGTTGTTGACCTGGGTGGGCGTGAGATCCAGATAGGTGGTGTGGACGAACACGATGCCCGCGACCGCGTTGAGGTCGGAAAGCACATTGATCGGATAGCGCGGGAAGTCGGCGAACCCGTCGTATTCCAGCGTGTAGTTGGCCACGTGGTACGGCGTGTTGGCGTTCATCGCGGGATAGAAGTCCAGGCCCAGGGCGGGCAGGGACAGGTTCGGGAACCGCGACAGCAGGCCGCCGTTGGGGTTTACCTCGTTGCCGGTCAGCACGAAGTTGAGCTGGTTGACGTTGGGAGGGTTCGCACCGAACAGGGACGTGCCGTTGGCGAGGTTCTGCATTTCCAGCGAGGAGATGATGGCACTCTGGGAAATGCCGAAGACGGTGACCGATTGACCCTGTCCGTGGATCGTGTTGTACAGCGTGTTGTCGAGAATCGTCACGCCC
Source organism: Mycobacterium terramassiliense (assembly GCF_900157385.1). Taxonomy (GTDB): domain Bacteria; phylum Actinomycetota; class Actinomycetes; order Mycobacteriales; family Mycobacteriaceae; genus Mycobacterium; species Mycobacterium terramassiliense. Next base: position 99,585 of record NZ_LT717701.1, on the reverse strand, counting down.
TCGGCCACCGACTGATTCAGGGGCAAGCTTTTCACGCCGGTCAGCGGGTACAACTGCTCCGGCGTGTAGAGCGCTTCCAGGGTGCTGACCGACCGGACGTAGAGGTTGTTGGCCCGGGTGACGAACGACTGCGACGGGATGGGGACACCGGTGCCGCCGATGAAATACGAGACCTGGTTGGCCGGGAACGGCGGAATCGTGGCGGCGGGCAGCGGCGCGGCGGGCGCGGCCCCGCCCAGGCCCAGAGTGTCGGCGATGGCGGACTCGGTTTCCGCGTACGCGAGTCCCGCGGACGCCAGCGCCTGCTGGAACTGAGCGTGAAACGCCTCGAACTGCGCGACGACGGCCTGATATTCCTTGCCGACGGCGCCGAAGACGTCCGCGATGGCCGCCGACACCTCGTCGCCGGCCGCTGCCGCAACGCCCGACGTCGGGGCGGCCGCGGCCGCGGTCGCGGCACTGAATGCCGAACCAATCCCCTCGATCTCCGTCGCGACCGACGCCAGCGCGAGCGGCTCAGCAATCACATACGACATGGTCCCCAGCCTTTCCCGACAACGACGGACCACGTCAGCGTAAGGTGCGCCTGCAGTCCTGTCCCGCGTTTGCGTCAAACCCTTTCGCTCGTCGTGAGCGACCTTGAGCGCGAACGGATTTCGCGAGCCAGCATTCCGTCCGTGGTCGGCCGCGGACGGCTCAGCCGAGTAGCGCGCCGCGCAGGCGGTCGAGGTCGGCCTCGGTGATGCCGGCATCCTTGAGATAGGCGCCCAGCGAACCGAATTCGTCGTCGATCGTTTGGCGGGCTGCCGCAAGGTAATCCGGCCGGACGCCGAGCACCCCATCGGACAACCGAGCCTCGGTGAAGGTCACCACCTCGGGAGTCAGCTCGGTGTCGCCGCGCTGCTGGATCATTTCGTAGATATGCGTCCGCAGTTCGGGTACGGCGTCGTTGCTGCGCAGGAAGTCGGCGACGATGGCGTCGCGGTCGACGCCGACGGCCTCCAGCACCGTCGCGATGACGAAGCCGGTGCGGTCCTTGCCCGCGAAGCAATGCGTGAGCACCGGGCGCCCGGCGGCCAGCAGCGTGACGACACGATGCAGCGCGCGCTGCGCCCCGTTGCGCGTCGGGAATTGGCGGTACTCGTCGGTCATGAAGCGGACGGCGGTCTCGTTCACCGACTCCTCGGAACCATCCGATTCACCGCGCAACAGCCGCTGGAACGCCTCTTCGTGGGGCGCGGCCCCGTCGGCCTGCTCCTCGTCGGGTTGATCGGACAAATCGGGAACCGGCAGCAGGTGGATCTCGACGCCGTCGGGCACCAGCCCCGGGCCGCGCCGGGCAACCTCGCGCGACGCGCGCAGGTCGGCGACGTCGGTGATCCCGAGCCGCCGCAGCGTTGCCCGGCCCTCGTCGTCGAGACGGCTCAGCTCGCCGGAACGGAACAGCCGTCCGGGCCGCAGCGCGGCAACACCGTCGGCGACATCACGAAAGTTCCACGCGCCGGACAGTTCTTGGACGGCTTCAGCCATGCGCGGTAACCGCCGCGGCGAGCCCGGATTTCTCCCGGCCGATCTCGGCGCGCGCGATGGTCCGCATGTGCACCTCGTCGGGACCGTCGAACAATCGCATGGCTCGGTGCCAGCCGTACGACCGGGCCAGCACCGTGTCCTCGCTGACGCCGGCGGCGCCGTGCACCTGGATGGCGCGGTCGATCACATCGCAGGCCACCTGCGGAGCCACCGCCTTGATCTGCGAGACCAACGTGTGGGCAGCCTTGTTGCCGTGCTGGTCGATCGTCCACGCCGCCTTATGGCACAACAGCCGCGCTTGGTCGATTTCGTTGCGGGACTTGGCGATTGCCTCGCGCACCACGCCCTGCTCAGCCAGCGGGCGGCCGAACGCCACCCGGTTGTTCGCCCGGTCCACCATGAGGGCCAGCGCGCGTTCGGCGCCACCGAGCGCGCGCATGCAGTGGTGGATGCGGCCCGGACCCAGCCGCGCCTGGGCGATCGCGAAGCCCCCACCCTCCTCGCCGAGCAGGTTGGTGACCGGAACGCGGACGTTGTCGTAGATGATCTCGCAGTGCCCGGGCTGGTCCTGGTAACCGAAGACGGTGGTCGAGCGCACGACGGTCACGCCGGGGGTGTCGATGGGCACCAAGACCATCGACTGCTGCTGGTGGCTGGCCGCCTCCGGGTTGGTGCGGCCCATCACGATGAGGATCTTGCAGCGCGGGTCGGCCGCCCCGGACGTCCACCACTTGCGGCCGTTGATGACGTAGTCGGCGCCGTCGCGCTGGATGGAGGTCTCGATGTTGCGGGCGTCGCTGCTGGCGACCGCCGGCTCCGTCATCGAGAAGGCGCTGCGAATCTCGCCGGCAAGCAGCGGCTCCAGCCACTGCTTGCGCTGCTCCTCGGTGGCGAACAGGTGCAGCGTTTCCATGTTGCCGGTGTCCGGCGCGGCGCAGTTGAGCGCCTCGGGCGCGATCTCGAGGCTCCAGCCCGTCAGTTCGGCCAGCGGGGCGTATTCGAGGTTGGTCAGGCCCGACTCGGCCGGCAGGAACAGGTTCCACAGTCCTTGCTGTTTGGCCTTGCGTTTGAGTTCCTCGATGACCGGCGGAACGGTGTGGTCGTTCGGGCCGGCCTCGTGACGGTATTTGTCGTATGCGGCCTCGGCCGGGAACACGTTCTCGATCATGAAGTCGGACAGTCGCTTGTGGTAGTCGCTGGCTTTGGCCGACATCGCGAAGTCCATGACCGTCACGATAGGACACGCGCCGCGACGCGTCGTTTCAGGTCGCCAGGGCGCCAGATATAAACGGTTGCGACTGGCGGCGGCGTGTCGTCGCAGATGTTTATGTGTCGCGATTCCGGTCGAGCACGATGGACGTCATGACCGAATCCCGCCCCCCGTTCCCGCCGTTCACCCACGAAACGGCGATGCAGAAGGTCCAGGCAGCCGAGGACGCGTGGAACACCCGCGATCCACAGCGGGTCAGCCTCGCCTACACGCCCGACTCCGTCTGGCGGAACCGGGGCGAACACGTCGTCGGCCGCGACGAGATCGTCGCGTTCCTGACCCGCAAGTGGGAGCGCGAACTCGACTATTCGCTGCGCAAGAGCCTGTGGGATTTCCACGACAACCGCATCGCCGTGCGGTTCCAGTACGAGTGCCACGATCACGGCGGCCAGTGGTACCGCAGTTACGGCAACGAACTGTGGGAGTTCAGCCCGTCGGGGTTGATGGCGCGCCGCGAAGCCAGCATCAACGATGTGCCGATCGAGGAGTCCGAGCGCCGGTACTTCGGCCCCCGCCCGGCCTCGGAGCACGGGCAAGATATCCCGCTCTGGTAGCGGCGGTTAGGGTGTCTGCGGCAAGCCAAAGACATAAGGAAGTGGATGTAGGCGCCATGACAGATGCGCAGACGACGGTGGGGGTGGTCGCCGAGTCCGGGACCGACGAGCGGCGCGTCGCGTTGGTCCCCAAGGCGGTCGCGTCGCTGGTCGACAGCGGTGTGGCGGTGGTGGTCGAGGCGGGTGCGGGCGAAGGCGCGCTGCTTCCCGACGAGCTTTACACCGAAGCGGGGGCCAGTCTCGGCGACGCCTGGGCCGCCGACGTGGTCGTCAAAGTCGCACCGCCGACGGCGGACGAGGTCGGCAGGTTGCGCAGCGGGCAGACGCTGATCGGCTTCCTGGCGCCGCGGAATCCCGACAACCTGATCGGCGCGCTCACCGACGCCGGCGTCCAGGCGTTCGCGCTGGAGGCCATCCCGCGGATCTCGCGGGCCCAGGTGATGGACGCGCTGTCGTCGCAGGCCAACGTGGCCGGCTACAAGGCGGTGCTGCTGGCGGCCTCGGAGTCGACCCGGTTTTTCCCGATGCTGACGACGGCGGCGGGCACCGTGAAGCCGGCCTCGGTGCTGGTGCTCGGTGTCGGGGTCGCCGGGCTGCAGGCGCTCGCCACGGCCAAACGACTGGGCGCGCGAACCTCCGGCTACGACGTGCGTCCGGAGGTGGCCGATCAGGTGCGGTCGGTGGGTGCGCAATGGCTGGACGTGGGCATCTCAAAAATCACAGCGGCCGGCGAGGGCGGGTACGCCCGCGAGCTCACCGAAGACGAACGTGCCCAGCAGCAGCAGGCGCTGGAGAAGGCGATCAGCGGTTTCGACGTGGTGATCACCACGGCGCTGGTACCCGGCAAGCCCGCCCCGCGGCTGGTGACCGCCGCCGCCGTGGAGGCGATGAAGCCGGGCAGCGTGGTGGTGGACCTGGCCGGGGAGGCCGGCGGCAACTGTGAGCTCACCGAGCCCGGGCAGACGGTGGTCAAGCACGACGTGACGATCGCCGCGCCGCTGAACCTGCCGGCGACGATGCCCGAGCACGCGAGCGAGCTCTACAGCAAGAACATCACCGCGCTGCTGGACCTGTTGATCACCGACGGCAAGCTCGCGCCCGACTTCGACGACGAGGTCGTCGCGGCGGCCTGTGTCACCCGGACCCCCGCGGCCGGTTAGAGAGGACTACATGTACGACGAGCTGTTGGCCAACCTGGCGATCCTGGTCCTGTCCGGATTCGTCGGGTTCGCGGTGATTTCCAAGGTGCCCAATACCCTGCACACGCCGCTGATGTCGGGTACGAACGCCATTCACGGCATCGTGGTGCTGGGCGCGCTCGTGGTCTTTGGGGAGGTCGAGCACCCGTCGCTCGCCGTGCAGATCATCCTGTTCGTTGCGGTGGTGTTCGGCACGCTGAACGTCATCGGCGGTTTCATCGTCACCGACCGGATGCTGGGCATGTTCAAGGGCAAGAAAAAGCCAGTGCCCGCGAAGCCCGAAAATATAGAGGACCTGGCGGCGAAATGAACTACCTCGTCACCGTTCTCTACATCGTCTCGTTCGCGCTCTTCATCTACGGCCTGATGGGCCTGACCGGGCCCAAGACCGCGGTGCGGGGCAACCTGATCGCCGCGGTGGGCATGGCCATCGCGGTCGCCGCGACACTGATCAAGATCCGGCACACCGAGTCGTGGGTGCTGATCATCCTCGGGCTGGTCGTGGGTGTCGTGCTCGGTGTCCCGCCGGCCCGCTACACCAAGATGACCGCCATGCCGCAGCTGGTGGCGTTCTTCAACGGCGTCGGCGGCGGCACGGTCGCGCTGATCGCGTTGTCGGAATTCATTGAGACGAAAGGTTTTTCGGCCTTTCAGCATGGCGAGTCGCCGACCGTGCACATCGTGGTGGCGTCATTGTTCGCCGCGATCATCGGGTCGATCTCGTTCTGGGGCTCGATCATCGCGTTCGGCAAGCTGCAGGAGATCATCTCGGGGTCGCCGATCGGCTTCGGGAAGGCCCAGCAACCGATCAACCTGCTGCTGTTGGCCGGCGCGGTCGCCGCGGCGGTGGTCATCGGCCTGGGCGCGCATCCCGGCACCGGTGGGGTGTCGCTGTGGTGGATGATCGCCCTGCTGGCCGCCGCTGGTGTGCTCGGCCTGATGGTGGTACTGCCCATCGGTGGCGCCGACATGCCGGTGGTCATCTCCCTGCTGAACGCGATGACCGGGCTGTCGGCCGCCGCGGCCGGTCTGGCGCTCAACAACACCGCGATGATCGTGGCGGGGATGATCGTCGGCGCCTCCGGTTCCATCCTGACCAACCTGATGGCAAAGGCGATGAACCGCTCTATCCCGGCGATCGTTGCGGGCGGATTCGGCGGCGGCGGCGTGGCGCCCAGCGGCGGCCCGGATGCTCAAGGCGGCGGTAAGCATGTCAGGTCGACCTCGGCCGCCGACGCCGCGATCCAGATGGCCTATGCAAACCAGGTGATCGTGGTTCCGGGGTACGGCCTGGCCGTCGCGCAGGCCCAGCACGCGGTCAAGGACATGGCGTCGCTGCTAGAGGACAAGGGGGTGCCGGTGAAGTACGCCATCCACCCGGTCGCCGGTCGCATGCCCGGGCACATGAACGTGCTGTTGGCCGAGGCCGAGGTCGACTACGACGCCATGAAGGACATGGACGACATCAACGACGAATTCGCGCGCACCGACGTCGCGATCGTCATCGGCGCCAACGACGTCACCAACCCGGCGGCGCGCAACGAGACGTCCAGCCCTATCTATGGCATGCCGATCCTCAACGTGGACAAGGCGAAATCGGTGATCGTCCTCAAGCGCTCGATGAATTCGGGGTTCGCGGGAATCGACAACCCGCTGTTCTACGCCGACGGCACGACGATGTTGTTCGGGGACGCGAAGAAGTCGGTGAGCGAGGTCGCCGAGGAACTGAAGGCGCTTTAGCGGTGATCGCGAGCGCAGCGGAGCTGGGCGCTGCGGGTCAGCGCCGGACGTTTTAGCGGTGATCGCGAGCGCAGCGGAGCTGGGCGCTGCGGGTCGCCGCCAAACGGTCGGTCCGACGGGTGGTCAGACGGGCGGGTAGGCCGGCGGCGGGTACCCGTTACCGTCGACGACACCGCGCAGACCCCACGGCACGTACTTGAAGAAGAACTCGATCTCGTCGCTCATGTCATAGTCCGGACTCGGATCCATGTCCCCACCTCTCGACTCGCGACCAGTTCGACACCCCATCCTAGTCGCAGAGGCGTCGGTGCGACAGGCGGCGGTGGCCTTAAACTGTCCAACCAGTTGATTGATACTTTGCCTTATCCGGGCCCCACCGCGGCCCAAGGCAGCGACGATAGAGAGTGCGAATGCCATCCGAGAACGGGCTGACCCGCCGTGAGGAGTTGCTGGCTGTCGCCACCAAGCTGTTCGCCGCGCGCGGCTATCACGGGACCCGGATGGACGACGTCGCCGATGTGATCGGGCTGAACAAGGCGACCGTCTACCACTACTACGCCAGCAAGTCGCTGATCCTGTTCGACATCTACCGCCAGGCGGCCGAGGGCACGCTGGCCGCCGTGCATGACGATCCGTCGTGGACGGCCCGCGAAGCGCTCTACCAGTACACCGTCCGCCTGCTCACCGGGATCGCGGCCAATCCGGAGCGGGCCGCCGTCTACTTCCAGGAGCAGCCCTACATCACCGAATGGTTCACCAGCGAGCAGGTCGCCGAGGTCCGCGAGAAGGAGGCGCAGGTCTATGAGCACGTGCACGGGCTCATCGACCGCGGCATCGCCAGCGGGGAGTTCTTCGAGTGCGACTCGCACGTGGTGGCCCTGGGCTACATCGGGATGACGCTGGGCAGCTACCGCTGGTTGCGGCCCAGCGGGCGGCGCACCGCCAAGGAGATCGCCGCCGAGTTCAGCACCGCGCTGTTGCGGGGGCTGATCCGCGACGAGTCGATCCGCAACAGTTGCCCGCTCGGACCGTAGTTCGACCAAGCGTCAGAAGTTCGGCGGCGGAATCAGGTGCAGCACGTTCCCGGCCGCGCCGCTGAGCACCGACAGCAGCGTCGTGCTGGACTGGCCGAAGGAGATATTCAGGCCCGGATTGATCGACGGAACCCACGGGTAGGTGTCCGGGAAGTACGACGGGGACAGCAGCCCCGACTCCACCCCGATTTCGACCGCGGCGCCGTAGGGGCCCTGCACCGCGCCCAGGGCGAGGTCGGGGATGACCGTGAACGGATTCGGCAGGTCGAACAGTCCGGCCGGCGTCGGAATGTTCGCATAGTTGGCGCCGGGTCCGTAGTCGGCGTAGCCCAGGTCGACGAGCACCCGCAGGTCCGGCTGGAAGATGTCGGCGATCGGCGGACCGGCGTAGGGGATGGCGCGGATCGGCTCCAGCAGCGGCAGGTTCTGGGACATGAGCATGTAGTACTTCGTGCTGCCGGTGTAGTCGGGCGAGGTCGGCAACTGGACAGCGGTGCCGACCGAGGTGGCCGACAGGTCTGGGTAGCTGCCATGGACAAAGAAGTAGCCCATGAAGGCGTTGAGATCGGAGACGAGGTTGAGCGGGTACTGGGGCAGGTCGGCGATGCCGTCGTATTGGAGCGTGTAAATCGACGTCGGATACGGGGAATTCGGCGGGGTCGCGCCGTTGAACGCCACGTCCAGGAACGGGATGTAGAAGCCGGGGAAGCGTTCGAGGATCCCGCCGACGGGGTTGTTGGGATCGCCGATCAGCGTGAAGTTCAACTGACCCTGATAGGGCGAGCCCGCGGCCATGAGGTTCCGTATTTCATTCGTGGCGATCGTGGCGCTCTGCGAGTAGCCGAACACGACGGCGTGGTTGTTCGATTGGTTGAAGAGCGTCGAGTTGATCGCGCTGTCCAGCAGCGTGACGCCCTTGGCGACGGACTGACCGAACGTCAGATTGCCGAGCCCCGGCGTCACCGGCCAGAACTGCTCGGGCGTGAACACGCCCTGGACGATCGCTGAGCCGAAAACCGGTTTGATGTAGGAGTTGTAGACGCTGTTTGCGTAGAAGGGGTCCGGTTGGGGGTTGTTGGTGCCGCCCATGATCAGCGCGTACAGCGGGTCCCCGGCGGGCGAACTGACCAGCGAGGTCAGCACGCTGGGGCCCGTCGATGCGCCGCCGGTGACTCCCGCCGGACCGAGCAGCGCCCGCAGCGGCGCGGTGAGCTCATTGGAGATCCCCGCGACCAGCGCCGCGTTGGTGGCCTCGGCTTGGGCGTAGGTGCTCGCCGCGGCCTCCAGTGTCCGGGTGAATTCGGTATGGAAATTTGCGGCTTGGGAAAGGGTCGTTTGATATTGCTGGCCGTAGGCGCCGAACAGATTCGCGATGGCCGCCGACACCTCGTCTTCGGCCGCTGCGACCAAACCGGTTGTCTGTCCCGCCGCGCCGGCGCGGGCGGCGTTGATCGTCGACCCGATGTTTTGCACGTCGGCAGCCGCGGAGGCCAGCGTCTCAGGGGTGCTTATTAACTGCGACATCGCCCCGTCCTTCCCCACAGACTGGGACCCCAACGGTCACACGGGACGTACCCTTACCCGCGACCGTGGGTATTAGGTACTGACCGAGACTAGAGCCGTCCCGCCGGGAAATCTGGCGTTTTGCGGAAGTTTGCCCGGGCTACATTTGCGCGTTTTTCAAATGCCTGCCAAGGAAAGCGAGTTGGTCTTCCACCACGCGCTCGAACGCGTCGTCGACATAGATCGCAAAGTGGCCCTCGGGGTACATCCTGACCTCGCCGCGCGGAGCCTTGGCCGCGTAGCGCAGGGTGGGGACCGCGGGAGCCACCGAGTCGGCCTCGCAGACGCAGAACAGGACGGGGCAGCCGACCTTCGCGGCGGCGCGCCCCGGCCGGTAGAAGATCACCTTCAACGCCAACCGCGCGGCGACCTCGTTCGGCACCGTTTCGCCCTCGGGGATCAGCCGCAGGTAGCCGGGGTACGCGTCGGGGGCGTTCATCAACGCGACCTCGCCCGGCTTACCCGCCGCGGCTACCATCACCGGTGACCGGCCCAACCGGGCCGCGATGAGGTCTCGCGCCGCCAGGGCGCCGATGCGGGCGAAGATCACCGGGTCGAGCGTGCGCGCGGACGCGACACCGTCGGTGAACGGGCACTGCGCCACGACGGCCTTGATGCCCGGCAGGCGCGCCGCCGTCGCGATGACGTGGCCGCCGCCAAACGAGGTGCCCCACAAGCCGATTCGATCGTGATCGATGCCCTCAAGGGTGCGCCCGTAAGCGACCGCGGCCGCCCAGTCCGCGAGCTGCATCTTGATGTCGAGCAGTTGGCGCGGCCGGCCCCCGCTGTCGCCGAAGTTGCGGTAGTCGAACACCAGGCAGGCGTAGCCGGCGGCGCTGAATCGCTCGGCGTAGGCGTCCAGTCGCATGGTGCGCACCGCGCCCAGGCCGTGCGCCATCACCAGCAGCGGCGCCGGGTCAGCGCCCGCGGGCCGGTACAGCCACGCGCTGACCCGGTCGTCGCCGGATGCGAATTGGACGTCCTCGCGTTGTGCCACAGCTTTTCAATTCTGCCCCGTGCCCTGTTGGGCCCGATAGGCGCCTGAGAAATAGTGGACTACTGTCTAGAAACGTTTCGAGCGTTCGAGGGACGGAGACTCTGATGGCCATCCGCGTCGCGCACGTCGGCACCGGAAATGTCGGGGGGCTGGCCCTGGCCGAACTGATCACCAACCCGCAGTTCGACCTGACGGGCGTGTGCGTCTCCACCCCGGAGAAGGTGGGCAAGGACGCCGGGGAGCTGTGCGGCGCCGGCCTGGACGCCGCGACCGTGACGGGCGTCGCCGCCGTCGGAGACCTCGACGCGATTCTGGCCACCAAGCCCGAGTGCGTCGTCTACTGCGCGATGGGCGACACCCGCCTGCCCGATGCGATGGCGGACGTGATGCGCATCCTGGCCGCCGGGATCAACGTCGTCGGATCGTCGCCGGGGTTGCTGCAATACCCGTGGGGCGTGATGCCCGGCAAGTACATCGATCGCGTCGAAGACGCTGCGCGGCAAGGAAATTCGAGCGTTTTCATCACCGGCGTCGATCCCGGGTTCATCAACGACCTCATCCCGTTCGCGCTGGCCGGCACCTGTCAGAGCATCGAGCAGGTGCGCTGCATGGAGATCGCCGATTACGCCACCTACGACGGCGCCGAGGTCATGCACTACATGGGATTCGGCAGGCCGTTGGACGAGATGCCGATGCTGCTGCAGCCCGGAGTGCTCAGCATCGCCTGGGGGACGGCGATCCGTCAGCTGGCGGCCGGGCTCGGCATCGAGATCGACGAGATCACCGACTCGTGCCAGCGCGAACCGGCGCCCGAGGACTTCGAGATCGCGGTCGGGCCCGTGGCCGAGGGCACCATGGCCGCGCTGCAGTTCGAGATCCGCGGCATGTCCGGCGGCCGCCCGGCCATCGTCGTCGAGCACATCACCCGGTTGCGCCCCGACCTCCGGCCCGACTGGCCGCAGCCGGCTTCCGGCGGCGGCTCCTATCGGGTCGAAATCACCGGGGAGCCGTCCTACGCCGTCGACATCGTCCCGAGCAGCCGCAAGGGCGACCACAACCACGCCGCGATCGTCGGCGCGGCGGGGCGCATCGTCAACGCCATCCCGTCGGTGATCGCGGCCCCGCCCGGCATCCGCACCACGTTCGACCTTCCGCTGGTCACCGGCAAAGGTCTCTATGCACCGAACGACCTGCTAGTCACGTAATCGAAAGGAGTCCCGGTGGGACGGGTAGACGGCAAAGTTGCGCTCATCAGCGGTGGCGCCCGGGGGATGGGCGCCTCGCACGCCCGGATGCTCGCGGAAGAGGGCGCCAAGGTGGTGATCGGCGACATCCTCGATGACGAGGGCAAGGCGCTGGCCGACGAGATCGGCGAGGCTGCGCGCTACGTCCACCTCGACGTCACCCAGCCCGACCAGTGGGACGCCGCGGTGGCCACGGCGACCGGCGAATTCGGCAAGCTCAACGTGTTGGTCAACAACGCCGGCATCGTGGCGCTGGGGCAGCTGAGGAACTTCGATCTGGGCAAGTGGCAGAAGGTGATTGACGTCAACCTGACCGGCACCTTCCTGGGCATGCGGGTGGCCGTCGATCCCATGACCGAGGCCGGCGGCGGCTCGATCATCAACGTGTCGTCGATCGAGGGACTGCGGGGCGCGCCCGCGGTGCACCCCTATGTCGCCTCGAAATGGGGGGTGCGCGGCCTGGCCAAGTCGGCGGCGCTGGAACTCGCGCCGTTCAACATCCGGGTCAACTCGATACACCCCGGTTTCATCCGCACCCCGATGACCGAGAAGCTGCCCGAGGATATGGTCACCATCCCGTTGGGCCGCCCGGGCGAGGCGCGGGAAGTGTCGACCTTCGTGCTGTTCCTCGCCAGCGACGAGTCGTCCTACACGACCGGCAGCGAATTCGTCATGGATGGCGGACTGGTCACCGACGTGCCGCACAAGGAGTTCTGAACCTTCCTCGCCCCTCCTTATTGGACGTGTGTTTAGACCCTGGGATCGCGGGGAATTACGCATTGACCTGCGGGGGGTCCTCGGGCCGGATGAAGGGATCAGCTCATGTCAGTGTCAACCCTTGCCGGTCGCAGACCCTACGGCGCGGGCGTCCGGGGGGTGGTCCGCAGCGCGGACGCGGACGACCCGGCCCGGTGGGTGTCGAGGGCCCTGTGCACCGCCACCGATGGCGACGGCCTCTTCGTCACGGGCGCCGAGCAGCGCAAGGCCGCGGCGTTCTGCCGGCACTGCCCCGTCATGCGGCAGTGCGCGGCGGAAGCGTTGGACAACAATGTGGAATTCGGTGTGTGGGGCGGCATGACGGAGCGCCAGCGGCGGGCCCTGCTCCAGCGGCACCCAGAGGTGGCGTCCTGGTCGAACTTCCTGCGCACAGTGGAGTCGGATGAATTGCGCCGAATGTTGCGGGTCGGCGGACGTCCGGCCGTGGCGTCCGGCGCGGAAGACATGTCGCCCTTCTGGCTCTAGTCGGGCGGTGCTATAACCGCGAGCATGCCAGGCAGCCTCGGGGACCTGAAGGGGATCGTCGGTTCCAAGCACGTCATCACCGATGCCGACGTGCTGGCCGGCCGCAGCGTCGACCACACCGGCCGCTATCGCGGGCGGGCCAGCGCGCTGGTGCGGCCGGGGTCCGCCGAGGAGCTCGCCGCGGTGCTGAGGGTGTGCCGCGACGCCGGGACGCACGTGACGGTGCAGGGCGGACGCACCTCGCTGGTGGCCGGCACCGTCCCCGAGCACGACGACGTGTTGCTGTCCACCGAACGGCTCTGCGCCGTCGGCGACGTCGACATCGTCGAGCGCCGCATCGAGGCCGGCGCCGGCGCGGTGCTGGCCGCCGTTCAAAGTGCCGCCACCGCAGCGGGTTTGGTGTTCGGTGTGGACCTGGCCGCCCGCGACACGGCGACCGTCGGCGGCATGGCCTCGACCAACGCCGGGGGCCTGCGGACGGTCCGCTACGGCAACATGGGTGAGCAGGTCGTCGGGTTGCAGGTGGCGCTGCCCGACGGTTCGCTGATGCGCCGCCACAGCCGGGTGCGCAGCGACAACACCGGCTACGACCTGCCGGCACTGTTCGTGGGCGCCGAGGGCACCCTCGGCGTGATCACCGCGCTGGACCTGCGGTTGCACCCCACGCCGTCGCACCGGGTGACGGCGGTCTGCGGGTTCGCCGACCTCGAGGTGCTGGTCGAGGCCGGCCGCTCCTTTCGGGACGTCGACGGGATTGCGGCGCTGGAGCTGATCGACGGCCGGGCCGCGGCGCTGACCGCCGAACATCTGGGGTTCGGCGCACCGGTCGCCGGCGATTGGCTTCTGTTGGTGGAGCTGGCCGCCGACCACGACCAAACAGATCGCCTCGCCGACCTGCTGGATGGCGTGCGGCTGTGCGGCGAACCCGCCGTCGGCGTGGATGCCGCGGCGCAGCAACGGTTGTGGCGTGTCAGGGAAGGCCTCGCCGACGTGCTCGGTGTGTACGGGCCGCCGCTGAAGTTCGACGTGTCGTTGCCGTTGTCGTCCATAGCCGAATTCGCAATGCGGGCAGCGGATTTGATCGGCAAGCGTGCTCCCGAGGCGTTGCCCGTGCTGTTCGGCCACGTCGGCGAGGGCAACCTGCACCTCAACGTGCTGCGCTGCCCGCCCGAGCGCGAGCGGGATTTGTACGAGCCGATGATGGACCTCATCGCGCGGTGCGGGGGCAACGTCAGCTCCGAGCATGGCGTCGGCACCCGCAAGCGCCCGTATCTGGACATGTCGCGGGAGCCCGCCGACATCGCCGCGATGCGGACGGTCAAGGCGGCTCTGGACCCGACCGGCTACCTCAACGCCGCGGTGCTGTTCGACTGATCATTGTTGTGCCGCCTGACATACGCTGGGATTCATGGCATCCGGAATCTTCGACACGCCCATTGTCGGGATCGTCAACAACTTATTCGGCGGACTGATCGACGCGCCCATCGTCGGGCCACTGGTACGACGCGGGATGATCAAGATTCGCTACGTCGGCAGGCGTTCGGGTAAGACGATCCAGACCCCGGTCGGGTACCGCCGCTCCGGTGACGGCATCGTCATCAACGTCATGTCGCCCGATAGCAAGACATGGTGGCGAAACTTCCTCGGCGCGGGCGGGCCGATCACGCTGCTCAACTTCGACGGCGCCGACCGCACCGGACACGCGATCGCCGCCCGCGACGAGAAGGGCCGGGTCAAGGTCGCGGTGCAGCTCGACTGATCAGCTCGTGCGCGAGGGTGCGCAGTTGTACGCGTAATACGGCGTGTCGCCGTACAAACGCGCGCGCTCGCGGGAATGTGATCAGGGGCTGCCCTTGATCCCGACGGCGTGGCGCAATTGCTCCAGGAACTGGTCGGCGTCGTCGCTGCGGACGATGTAGTGCGAGATCGCGATCCTGATGACCGTCGCCGCCTTCACCGCGGCGTTGGGTCCGGAGAGGTGACGTTGCAGGCCGGCGCGCATCTCCGGGATGACGCGGCCGAACTGCGCCACGGTGTGCTCGGGTTCGACGTCGACCATGCGCACACCGGAGTACGAATGCTGGAACTCGACGATGAACCGCAGCACGGCGTCGAGCTTGTCGACTCCCTTCAGTCCGGCGGTGGCCCTCACCAAACCGCTCTCGAAGGCCTGCCGTTCGTATTGCGAAAAGGCCGACAGCAGTTCCTCTTTGGACGCGAACCATCGGTAGAGCGTGGGGCGCGACACCCCCGCCTGGGCCGCCACTTCGGACAGGCTGAGCTTGGTCTGGCCGTTGCGGCCGAGTACTTCGGCGGTGGCGTCGAGGATGCGCTGACGCGTCGAGGTGTCGATCTCTGCCGCTTGGGCCGGTTGGCTCATAAAAGAAACTTTACGAAGTATCGCCTAGGTGTCACGGCTTTTCTTTTCCCGGGCAGGTCGCGCGCGCACCAGCACCGACTGCTGGATGGCGCCGACGGCGCCGCGCTCGTCGAACAGGGTGCCGACGGTCGTCCCGATCCCGTCCGGCCCGTAGCTGGTCTCCGCGCGAATGCCGATCCACTCGCCGTCGGGGATCCGGAACACGTGCACGGCGAGGTCGGTGTTGAGAAACGTCCACTTGGTGATGTCCAGCTTGCTGCCGATGCCGTTGGCGCAGTCGGCCACGGCGAACAGCCGCTCCAGCGGCGTCATGGTCTCGCCGTTGACGAGGTCCACGGTCGGGTTGATCCAGGATTCGCCCGGACCGTCGCTCAGCGGTTCGGTGAGCCAGAGCCACTCGAGGCTGTGCACGTAATTGCGATCCCAGTCCCGCGCCTTGAGGTTGCGGTTGCGGGCCTCGGTCCGCGGGCGCGGCAGCGTGGCCGCCGCGTGGGCAATCGCCTGGGTGTCCTGCTGTTGCAAGCGCCATCCGCTGGCGCGGGCCACGGGCCGGGGTTCACCGTCGGGACCCGGGGCGAGCATCTCGGCGCCGACCAGTTCGATCTGCTTGCCACCGCGCTGCACGTGAGAGCTCACCCATAGGTCACCCTCGGCCGGCACCCCGCCCAGCAGGTCGATCACGACCCGCGACAGCCGGGTGTCGTCGCGCTGGTCGCACCGTTCCAGCGCCCGGACCAGCAGCGCCGACACCGGCCCGCCGTGCTGGATCGCCGCCGACCAGGTGCCGCGCGCCAGGTCGGTCGCCCGGAACTTCTCGCCCGGCGCCCCGGCGTCCTCGATCAGCTCGTAATAGGAATCCGTCACTCGTGCGCCTCTCGGGGTGTCAGGGTAGGCCCGCGCCGGGCGTCTCGACCGTCACGGCGTCCAGCCGGGACAGCTTGGTGCCGATCAGGCGCCGGGGATACGCGTCGGTGCTGGACAGCAGGAACAGCGTGCGTCGCGAGGGGCCGCCCAGCGCGCATGCGATGGCGACCCGCTCGCCCATGTCGATGCGGTCGGTCACCGCGCCGCCTTCGGTGATCCGCTCGAACTGGTGGGCCAGCGTCATCGACGTCCACACCCCGCCCTCGGCGTCGAGCGCGATCCCGTCGGGCGGCCCGTCGAGGCCGTCGGCGAAGACCCGGCGGTCGGCGAGCCCGCCGTTGGCGTCGATGGTGAACGCGGTCAGCCGGCGGGCGGTCGACTCGGCGACGATCAACGTCTTCCGGTCCGGGGTGATCACCATGCCGTTCGGAAAGGCCAGGTCTTCGGCGACGACGGTGGCGGTGTCGTCGGCATCGAGGCGGATGATCGCGCCGCCGGCGAAGGCCTGGCATCCGATGTAGGCCCGCCCGGCGTCATCGACAACCATGTCACCCAGATTGGCCGGCGTCAGAGGGGCGAGATCGGCGATGGGGAGGACCGTTTCGCCGTCGTAGCGCAGCACCTGCCGGTCTTCGGTCGAGGCGATCAGCAGTGACCCGTCGGGGCGGAACCCCAGGCCGGACGGGGAGCGTCCGGGCAGGGGCAAGGTGGTCAGCGAGCCGCGCATGTCCGCGGTGTGGACGGCCTCGCCGAGCATGTCGGAGAACCACAGCAGTCCCTCGAACCAGCGCGGGCCTTCACCGAAGCAGAATCCGTTGGCCAGGGGCTCGGGGATCATCCGCCCGCCCCCTCTGACAACCGTTCCGCATTACAAAACATCGCAGAAGTGTCATGCAGGACGTGCGCCGGTGTCAATCTCGCCCAGTTCGCGCGCCACGGCCTCGTGGTAGGCGTCGATGCGCGCCGGGTTGGCCTGCTGGAAGAGCTGATCGGGCAGCGGGGCGTGCTTGTATGCCTCGATCGTCATGGTCCGGGAGAACAGGGTGATCTCCCGGCCCGGCCTGGTGAACCGGTAGGCGACGGTGATCCGGCCCTCGAGCCCGCCCTTCCCATCGCGGTCGTGGCCGAGGCGGCCGACCGAATTGAACACGAACAGCGAGGGCCGGTCGGCGATCGCTAGTTGCCAGCTGAAGATCCGCTCGCCGTCCGGACCCGCCTCCTCCCAGGTGTCGCCGACCGTGAGCGGCAGCTCCGGCAGCTTGCCGACGTGCGCGCTGCCGGGGTAGGTCTTCGTCCAATTCGCCGGATTGGTGACATAGTCGTAGACCGCTTCGGCGGGATGGGCATAGGCGATTTCCGAGGTGCTCGTCACGATGCCCAATTGCGTTGCCTCCCTGAGTCCGTTAGCCAAGCTTTACAAATCCTACTCAAAGTGTCACGCTGAGCCGTGAGCTGCTAGCCCGAGAGATGGAGCGGACTTGACCAAAGCTTCCGAGGAATCCCAGCAGACCGAGTGGACGGTGCAGGGCCTGCTGGATCTCTTCGACGTGCGGCCCGACGGGCAAGATCGGTTCACCGGAGAGACCGGTATCGCCGCCGGCGACGAACGGCAGGTGGTCGAGGGCACCCAGGTGCTCGCCCAGGCGATCGTCGCAGTGGCCAAACGATTCCCGGACAAATCGGTGCGCTCGGCGCACGCGGTGTTCTCCCGCGCCGTCACCGTCGGCCCGCCGATCGAATTCGTCCTCGACGTGGTGGCCGAGGGCCGGTCCACCGCGACCGCCGTGGTGGCCGTACACCAGAACGGTCGGCGCTGTCTGAGCATCACCGTGCTGGCCGACGTTCCGACGGCCGACGTCATCCGTCACCAGCTGCTGCGTCCCGACGTGGCCGGGCCGGCGGAGGCGAACCCCTCGCCGATGCCGATGGTCGGACGCGAACTGCGCCTGGTCGACGTCGTCGACGTCAACAGTCCCGACGAGGTCGGGCCGCCGGAGTTGTATGCCTGGCTGCACTACGAACCGATCCCCACCCGGGACGACCTGGCCAAGGCCCTGCTGGCGTACTTCACCGGCCACCTTGGGATTTCGACCACCATGCGCGCGCATCCGGGCATCGGCACCGCCCAGGCGCACCTGACCGTGTCCACCGCGCCGATGAGCATCTCCGTCGCGTTCCACGAACCGGTGCGCTGGGAGGGCTGGCTGCTCTACACCCACGAGAGCACCCAGGTCGGCGCGGGAATGTCGTACGTGCGGGGCACCGTGCACTCCGAGGACGGCGAGCTGCTGTGTTCGTTTGCCCAGGAGGCGCTGATCCGTCCGCTGCGCACGAGCGACACCGCGATCGATTCCCGCGCGCGGTTCTAACGTCGGGTCAACCTCATGCGCTTCACCATCACCCACCCGATGCACAGCCATCCGTACAACCCGGAGTTGGTGAGCGGCAACGGCATCGCCACGGTGGCGGCGGCCACCGAGGCGGCCGGGATTCACGGGTTCGGCTTCACCGATCACCCGGCTCCGTCGCAGCGGTGGCTCGAGGCCGGCGGGCACGACGCCCTGGATCCCTTCGTCGCGTTGGGATATGCGGCGGCGAGGACGACGACGCTGCGCTTGATTCCCAACATCGTGGTGCTGCCGTATCGAAACCCGTTCGTGGTGGCCAAGTCCGGGGCTTCGTTGGACCTGCTTTCGGGCGGCCGCTTCACGCTCGCGGTCGGGGTGGGTTACCTCAAGCGTGAATTCGCGGCGCTGGGCGTGAATTACGACGAGCGCGCCGCGCTGTTCGACGAAGCGTTGCAGGTGATCCGCGCGATCTGGACCGGTGATGACATCGCCTTCGAGGGAAAGCATTTCACCGCACGGGGTATCACGGCGCACCCACGGCCGGCCAGCTGCCCACCGATCTGGATCGGTGGCAACACCACGACCGCTCGCCAGCGCGTCGCCGAGCACGGCGACGGCTGGTGCCCCTTTCCCGCCCCGCCGCAGCTCGCCCAGACCGCGGGCACCGCGGTGATCGACTCGGTGCAGCGCCTCACCGAAGGCATCGACGATCTGCGGCGGCGCTGCGACGCGGCCGGCCGCGACTGGTCGGCGATCGACGTCACCTTCACCAACTTCGAAGGCGGCAGCCCCGCGTCGGATGAGTTCAACGCCGACGCATACCTCGATGGATTGGAAAAGCTTGCGGCAGTGGGCGTGACGTGGGTGAGCGTCGGTCTGCCCGGCGACAGCGTGGCGCATGCACTCGACACCCTCGACCGGTTCCGAACCCTAGTCATCGATGCGATGTAAATGGACTTCTCGCACGTCGAACTCTCTCCTCAGGACCAGGAATTTCTTGAGGATACCCGGGCCTTCATCGGCAAGCACGTCACCGACGAGGTGCTGGCTCGCCAGCTTGAATTCGGCGAAAACTTCGACGAGCAGGTGCATTTGGCGCTCGGGGAGGCCGGCTATCTGGCCTCGGATTGGAAGGCGGAAGCCGACGGCGGGTTCAGCCCGGTTCGGCGGCGTATCTTTCAGCTCGAGATCGCCCGGGCCCACACCCCGTGGTACCACTGGGGCACCACGTCCGTCGTCGCGCGGTTGGTGCAGCAATTCGGCGCCCCGGAACTGACCGACAAGGTCTTGCCTGGTGTGCTCTCCGGCGAAATCCGGCTGTTGCCTGGGGTACACCGAGCCGGAGGGGGGCTCCGACGTCGCGACCTGCCAGACCCGGGCGGTGCGGGAGGCGGATGGATCCAGCTGGATTATCAACGGCTCCAAGATGTTCACCTCTAACGCGCAGAACGCCCGGTACGTTTTTTTGCTCACCAACACCGACCCGCAGGGCCCGAAACACAAGAACCTGACCATGTTTCTGGTCCCCCTGGCGCCGGGCATCGAGATCCAGGGCATCCGCACCCTGGACGGCGACCGCACCAACATCGTCTACTACAGCGATGTGCGCGTCGATGACCTCCAGCGCATCGGCGAGGTGAACGGCGGCTGGACGGTGATGCGCGCGGCGCTGGACTCCGAGCACGGCATCACCGACCCGGAAGACCATGGCCTGCAGTACGTTGCGGCGATGGCGGGCCACGGCGACATCATGGCCGAAGTGGTCGACGCCGTCGCGGCGCTCGTTTCTTGCGTGGACGACGAGTCGGTGAAGTACCGGCTCGGGCGCGCCGTCGCGCGGATGGAGGCGGCGCTGTCCACGCCGGGGATGTTCGGACGCGTGGCGATCGCGCAGACGATGCGCGACATCACCCCGGACCTGATGGACATCCTGGGAGCGGCGTCGACGCTGCCCACCGGCACCCAGGGAGCCGCGAGCGACGGTGCGGCAGAACACCTTTACCGGCTGTCGTTACCGCTCGGGATCTACGGCGGAACTCTCGAGGTGTTCCGCAACATGATCGCCCAGCACGCGCTGGGCCTCGGACGCCCTCATTACGGCTAGCTTTCCCGCGAAAGTGCGACCACCGGCGGCGGTACTCGGGAAATGCGTCGCCAGTTGCACTTTCGCGGCTTAGGTGAGCGGTAGCTCGGCGACGACGTCGGCGCGTGCGGCGTCGAAGCTCAGAAACCCCTTGATGGGCAGGCTTTCCGGCGGCGGGTCTTCGTAGCTCCACGCGACGTCATCGACGACCAGGTCGTCAAGCACAGCTGACCAATACGTCGCAAAGCCCTTGTAGTTGCAGTAGCTCGACGTCTCCGATCGCCGCAGCAGGTCGGTGCGCGCGTGTTTCGGGTCGACGTAAAGGCGGGGCTCGAGCGACGTTTCGAACAGGATCAGCGTGTCGTCGGTGTCGACCAGGGGCGTGCCGGCGGCCGAGACCCGCAGGCGGCGTTTAGTCGGGCGGCAGTCGATGCGGTGGTAGGGGTTCGGCGGATAGTGCACGAGTTCGCGGCCTTCCTCCAGCCAGGTGTCGACGGCTTCCCACGGCACGTGGACGAAGCCGGGGGCCTCGGGCTCCGGTTCGGTCGGCAGGTCGCCCACGTCCTCGGCCGGGAACACGTAGCTCAGCGGTCGGCCCCGGCGGTGCACCAGGAGCGCCCGCTCGGTGTCGATCATCAAGCGGCGGTCGCGGAAGGCCTGGACGCGCCGCGGGTGCGGCTCGAGGTATACGACGTCGGGCGGTATCGGTGGAGAGAACCACCCGGCCGGATCGCCGCTGAGCGGACCGCGTCCGGCCACCAGACTCATGACGCTTGCTCCGACACTGTTCCCCTTTGCGTTACAAATGATCCACATAGTGTAAATGGAGAAATGCGGGCTTCTGCTAACGGACTTCTTTCGACAGGTGCGCGTTTGACGGAAAGCGGAAAGAACGGTTGGGAATCCGCGTAGCCTGAACGTTCTTACCATTCACCTGTATATCTCGATTTTGATGCGACGACGGCCCGGTGAGAGGAAACGATGTCGTATCTGGCGGCGGCTCCGGAATTCCTGGCTCGGGCGGCAACGGATCTGACTGACATCGGCTCGCAGCTGACCGCGGCGAATGTGGCGGCGACGACTCCGATAACCGCAATGGCGCCTGCCGCCGCCGATGAGATATCAGCGGCCATCTCGTCGCTGTTCGCCGGTCACGGACGGGCCTTCCAGGCGCTCAGCGGCCAGGCCGCGGCGTTTCAGGCCCAGTTCGCGCAGGCGTTGAGCGGCGCGGGCGCCTCGTATGCGGCCGCCGAGGCGGCCAACGCCTCGTCGTTGCAGACCGTGGAGCAAGACGTTTTGGCGGCGATCAACGCGCCCACCAACCTGTTGTTGGGGCGCCCGCTGATCGGGAACGGTGCCAATGGGACGGCAACCAACCCGAACGGCGGGGCGGGTGGGTTGCTGTTCGGCAACGGCGGCAACGGCTATTCGCAATCGGGCACTGGCTACACGGTCTGGGCGGGGCTGCCGGGCAAGGGGGGACGGGCAGCGGTCAGAGTCCCTCAACGGTGAGCCTCACCGTCGGTTCGAGCTTCACGCTCCTCAACAACGCCTCCGGAAGTGCTACCGTCGCCTTCCTGATCGGTGCGGATGTCACATCCATCAGCCCAGCGGGTGCGAACCTGGCTACCGGCGGCACGATCCCAGTGACGGTCACATTCGCGACCGGCCATACCAGCGGTACCGTCCTTTTCGGACCGCTGCCCCTCGGGGCCGCGGGTCATGTGGGCAACGCTGGGGCCAACGGGTTCCTGTAGGCCAAGCCGCAGCGACGGGGTGGGCCAACCGACCCCAGTCGATGATTGGCGCGCGGAACGGCTGGCTATTGTCCAAGCCATGGCGGGACCGGTGGAAGGCGTCAAGGTCGTCGAGCTCGGGGTCTGGGTGGCCGGACCGGCCGCCGGCGGCATCCTGGCCGACTGGGGCGCCGACGTGGTCAAGATCGAACCGCCGACCGGTGACCCGGGCCGCCTGTTCGGCCGGATGCTGGGGTGCGACCTCGGGGTCAACCCGCCATTCGAAATGGACAACCGTTCCAAGCGCAGCGTCGTCCTGGACCTCACCACCGAGGCGGGCCGCGACACCGCCCTCGAATTGCTCAGCGACGCTGACGTTTTCGTGACGAACGTGCGGCCCGGCGCGCTGGAACGCCTCGGGCTGGACTTCGAGTCGGTGTCGGCCCGCAATCCCCGCCTGGTCTACGGCCTCATCACCGGCTACGGCGAAACCGGGCCCGACGCCGATCGCGCCGCCTACGACGTCGCCGCGTTCTGGTCGCGGGCGGGGGTGGCCCACCTGCTCACCCGGCCCGGGGACACGCCCCCGTTTCAGCGCGGCGGCATGGGTGACCACTCGGCCGGGATGACCCTGGCCGCGGCGGTGTGCGCGGCGCTGCTCGCCCGCGAACGCACCGGTTCGGGCCAGCTGGTGACCACCTCGCTGTACCGCCAGGGCGCCTACACGATCAGCTTCGACCTCAACACCTACCTGCTGACCGGCCAGCCGATCGCGATCGGCCAGCGGGAATCGATGGGCAACCCGTGCATGAACAACTACGCCGCCGCCGATGGGCGCCGGTTCTGGATCGTCGGGCTGGAGGCCGATCGGCACTGGCCGCCGATGTGCCGCGCCGTGGGCCGCCCCGAGTGGGCCGACGATCCCCGGTTCGCCGACGCCCGGGCCCGTGCCGTCAATGCGGTGCAGCTGATCGCCGAGCTCGACCAGATCTTCGCCACCCGCCCGCTCGACGAATGGGCGCGGATCTTCGCCGGCGAACCCGACCTCTTCTGGTCGCCGGTCAACGCGCTCGAGGACGTCGTGGCCGACGAGCAGTTCCACGCCGCGGGCGGCATCATCGACGTGCCCGACGGGCAGGCCTCCGTCGCGATGGTGGCCACACCGGCGGATTTCCACGGCACGCCGTGGGCGCCGCGGTCCGCGGCGCCGCAACTGGGGCAGCACACCGACGAGGTTCTCGCCGAACTCAAGGCCCGGCGCGGCTCCTGACCGGCCCCCGGGACCTTTACAAATTTGGCCAGAAGTGTCACGCTGTCCGGTGACAACAAGCCCATGACGAGCGCTGCAGGTAGCGTCCTCGCACCGTGAGGTGCGGCGGTGAGGAACGGATTGATGGTCACTCCAACGTTCAACATCGGCCACAAGAGCCGGGCGAGGTCTGCGCGATCGGCCCGCGCCGACGGTGAGTGTCTGCGATACCGGTTGGATGTCGTCGCGGCCAGCGCCGCCGACGTGGTGCAGTCCGCCGGGGGTTGGCTCTACGACCGGGTGATGGCCGGTTGGGAGGTGAACGTGCTGCTGCCGCACGGCTGCGACACCCGCGCGCTGCGGATCCTCGGTGTGCGCCCACTGGCCTCCGACGGGCAGCCGGACCCGGCGGGCGCAAGGAGCCACAGCCTGGCGGTCAGCGCCGAGGCGTTCGCCGCCGACCCGCGCGTGCGGGAGAAGGTGCTCGAGGCAATCGGTGACCGGTTGACCGAGGTCGCGTTGTGGGGTGACGGGTGGCCGCTGGCGGTCGACCGCGGGATGACCCAAGCGCAGCACGTGCTGACCACCGCGGCGCGCAGATTCAAGGGCTATGCCCTGGCCGCGGCCGGAATAAGTTGCGACACCGTCGATCCCACCGAAACGCTGCTGTGCGACAGGGCGACCCGGCTCGACTGATGAAGAGGTACTACGGCCATACCCTGCTCTACCTGCACGAGACGATCTCGTTGGGATCCGCGCGGGGCGACGGCTTCACCGAGGCGTTCACCGACACCTACCGCCCGATGATGGACGATCTCGGCGCCCGGCTCTTCGCGATCTGGGAGACCACCCCCTACAACGGTCACTGGCCGCAAGCCACGATCATCTGGGAGATCGACGGGTTCGCCGACTACGCCCGCATCGGGGCCGCCCAGGCGCGCGGCGGCAGCCATGAGGCCGCGGCGGTCAAGTGGGCGGCATACCTGTCCGACATCGGCGCCTCCGGGGAGGGGCGGATCATGTATCCCGGGCCCAGCAACAAGACGCTGGCACAGCTGCGTGAGGCGAATTTCGCTGCGCCCCTGGTGATCCAAGAGGTCATGCAGACCAAGCCCGGGCGCCAGGACGACTACATCCGCGAGCTCGAGCGCCTGTATGTCCCGTGGTCGGAGCGCACCGGCAAGCGGTGGCTGGGTTCTTTCACCACGACGTTCCGCTACAACGAGGTCATCCACTACTGGGCGCTGGACGGCGGCTGGGAATGCTTCGCCAATCACTACCCGTCCTGGAAGGAGAGCCCGCCCGCCGAGATCGTCACGTGGATGAGCGTGGCGCCGGCCCTGCGCGACGGCTGGGAGGACTCCATCCTGCAGGCCTTACCGCCATCGCCACTGCAGTGAGCAGTCACGTGGATTTCGCCTACGACCCGTTCGACGCGCAGGTGATGGCAAACCCGTTGCCGTACTACCGGATCCTGCGCGATCGGCATCCGGCGTACTACATGCCACAGTGGGACACCTTCGCGCTCTCCCGCTTCGACGACATCTGGGGGGTCCTGGAGGTCAACGACGGCACCTTCGTGGCGTCGGAGGGGACCCTGCCCGCGGCGGCCGTGCTGGCCCAGCACAACACCGGGCCGGTCGACGACCCACCGCTGCATCCGCTGCCGTTCCACGCGGTGTTCGACGCGGACTTGTACGGCCAGATCCGTCGCGCGCATTCGGCTCCGCTGCGCCCCCGGGCCGTCGCCGGGCTGGAGGACCGGATCCGCGCGCTGGCCAACGAACGCCTCGATGCTCTGCTGCCGTGCGGCTCGTTCGACCTCACCCAGGACTACGGCGGCATCGTGGTGGCGTCGGTCGTCTGCGAATTGCTCGGTATTCCAACTGATCTCGCGCCGCAGGTGCTGGCCTCGGTGAACGCCGGCAGCCTCGCCGAGCCCGGGGTGGGCGTGGACACCGCCGAGGCGCGGCCCAACTACATGGAGTTCCTCGTGCCGGCGGTCCAGCGCCGCCGCGCCGACGCGTCCGGTGGTCCGCTCGGCGTTGTCGACGGGCTGCTCGGCTACCGCCTGCCCGACGGCAGCGCGCTCGACGACGTCGAAGTCGCCGTGCAGATGCTCTGCATCTTCATCGGCGGCACGGAAACGGTACCGAAAATCGTCGCCCACGGCCTGTGGGAGCTGACCCAGCGCCCCGAGCAGCTGGCGGCGGTGCGCGCCGACCCCGACAACAACGTGCCGATCGCGCGTGAGGAGATGATCCGGTTCTGTGCCCCGGCGCAGTGGTTCGCCCGAACCGCGCGCAAGCCCTTCACCATTCACGACGCGACGATCCGGCCGGGCCAGCGCGTCATCACGCTGCTGGCCTCGGCCAATCGTGACGAACGGGAGTACCCCGAGCCCGACGAGTTCGTCTGGAACCGGCCGATCCGTCGCTCGCTGGCCTTCGGCCGCGGCCAGCACTTCTGCATCGGCTACCACCTCGCGCGGCTGGAAATCGCTGTGCTACTGCAGGAATGGCTGCGCCGGGTCCCTGACTACGCGATCCACGGCGAGGCCGCCGCCCGTCTGCCCTCCAGCTTCCAGTGGGGATACAACAAGATCCCGGTGGAGGTCTGACGTGTGGTCTTACCGGATCATCGCCCCGTACCTGTTCGAGCGCACGTCGATCCCCGACAACACGGTCGAGCACCTGGCCGACGGCCAAGTGCTGCTGCAGTTTTCGGCCGCCGGCGTGTGCGGCAGTGACCTGCCCCCCTTCCGCGGCAACCGGGGCCGGCTTCCGGGCGACGACGGAAAAAGCGCCGCCGAGAAGGACGGCTTCCCGATCCACGAGGTGGCCGGTGAAGTCATCGCCAGCCGGCACCCCGATCACCGGGCCGGCGACCGGGTGGTGGGCTGGGCATCCCGGTTCGACGGCCTGATGGAACGCGTGATCAGCGATGGGAACATGCTCGCGCCGTACGACCCAGCGCTGAGTCCGGCGGAGGCGGTAGGCCTGCAACCGCTGGCGTGCGTCCTGTACGCGTGCGAACAGCTCCCCGACCTGTCCGGTCGGCACGTCGCGATCATCGGCCAGGGCTCGATCGGGCTGCTGTTCTCCTACGTCGCCAAGGCAACCGGCGCCCGGCGCGTCACCGGCGTCGATCCCGTCGACCGCAGCGGTCACGCAACGGCTTTCGGGGTCGACGACCCGGTGCGGGCCACCAGCGACCGGTGGGTGAGCCAGCTGGCGCCCGACGACCGCGCCGACGTCGTCATCGAGGCCGTCGGGCACCAGGTGGCCACCCTGGGGCACGCCATCGAAGCCGCCGCGCCCGGAGCCACCGTCTTCTATTTCGGCGTCGCCGACGACGAGACCTACCCGATCAACATGCGCCTGATGCTGCGCAACAACCTGACCCTGAAATCCGGTGTGACCCTGGACCGGCGACGCGTCCTGGACCTGGCGGCCAAGTTCGCGGGCGAGCACCCGGAGCTGCTCCGCACCTACCTCACGCACACCTTCGGCGTCGACGATGTCCAGGGCGCATTCGATCTGGCCTGCCGGCCCGACCCCGAGCGCATCAAGATCGCGATCGGGCAGTGACGGTGGCCGACGATTCGCAGAGCGCTCTGCAGCGGGCGCTGCAGCGGGCGGGCCCGCTATGGGGCGGCTGGATCACCGGGCCGACGGTGCTCGGGCCGGAGGAATTCGCCCGGACCGGTTACGACTACGTGGGTTTCGACGCCCAGCACGGCTACCTCGACGACGCCGGCATCGCGCGCATGTTGCGGCGCATCGAGCACGTCCCCATCGGCACGGTGGTGCGGCTGCCCAACGCCGACGCGGCGCCGATCGGGCGGGTGCTGGACGCCGGCGCCGACGCCGTCGTCATCGCGATGGTCGAGTCGGCGGATCAGGCCGCCGCGGCGGTGGCCGCCACCCGCCACCAGCCCAGGGGAATCCGCAGCTTCGGCCCGCTGCGCGCCAGCCTCGGCCACGACCCCATCGCCCTGGAATCCCGCGTCAGCGTGTTCGCGATGATCGAGACGGCGGCGGCGCTGTCGGGTCTGAGCGAGATCTGCGCCGTCGAGGGCCTGGCCGGGCTGTATGTCGGGCCCGCCGATCTGGCCCTCTCGATGGGAGTGGATGTCGTTGGCGCAACCCAGCATCCGGCGATCATCGACGCCATCGCGCGCATCCACGCCGCCGCCACCACCGCGGGGCTGGTCACCGGCATCCACGCGGGGGACGGCAAGGCCGGTCGCACCATGGCGAAGCTGGGATTCCGGATGATCACCCTGGCGGCCGAATCCCAGGCCCTGCGCCGCGGGGCCGCGGAGCACCTCCGCGAGGCGACCGGCCAATGACCGACAACCACACCGCCATCCGCGAGGTGATCGCAGCTTACGCGCTGGCCCTCGATGCCGGCGACATCGAGCAGTGCGTGGCTCTCTTCGTCCCGGACGCCCAATTTTCGGTCTACGGAAGGACTTTCGCGGGCCGCGACGGCATCGGTCGGATGTTCCGGGACGCGCCGCGCGGGTTGCACCACACCGGTGTCTCGCGGATCGACGTCGCCGGCGACACCGCAACGGCCCGGTCGCAGGTGCTGTTCGTCAGGGCCGGCGACCTGCACCTGCGGCCCGCCCTCTACGACGACGAGCTGGTTCTCACGGACGGGCGCTGGCGCTTTCGGCGCCGGCGCTGCCAATTCGTCACCAGCCGCGGCCTGTCCGACAGCTCCGAGGTCACGTCATCATGAATCAGCGCGTCACCCTGGTGACCGGCGCCGCCGGTGGACAGGGCTGGGCGATCGCCACACGGCTGCGCGCCGAAGGCCACTGGGTGGCGGCCTGCGACCGGCGCGCCGACGAACTCGCCGCCGTGGTAGACGAATTGGGTGACGACGGGGTGGTCGGCATCGAGCTCGACGTCACCTCGCGGGAGCAGTGGGAAGCGGCCGTCCACACGGTGGTCGAGCGCTTCGGCTCGCTGAGCGCGCTGGTCAACAACGCCGGCGTGCTGCACCGCGCATCGCTGACCGACGAAACCGCCGAGGGCTTCGAAAACTCATGGCGCGTCAACTGTTTCGGTGCGTTCCTCGGGATTCAGTCGGCGCTCCCGCAGCTGCAGGCAGCCTCGAACGCGGCCGTCGTCAACATCTGCAGTACCGGTGCGATCCGCCCCTTCCCCCGGCACAGCGCCTACGGTTCGGCGAAGTGGGCGCTGCGGGGCCTGACCCAAAACGCGGCCGCCGAACTTGCCTCGCTCGGCATCCGCGTCAACGCGGTGTTCCCCGGGCCCATCGCGACCCCGATGCTCGACGACGCCACCCAGCGCAGGCTCGCCGCCTCGTCGGTGTTCGGGCGGATCGGGCGGCCGGGCGAAATCGCCGATGCGGTCGCCTTTCTCGTCTCCGATGCGGCCTCGTTCATCACCGGCTCGGAACTGGTCGTCGACGGTGGCCAATGCCTGCAGATCCGATGAGCGCTGACCTGTCCGTCGGCATCATCGGTGCCGGGCCGGGCGGCCTGGCTCTGGGGATCCTGCTCGCGCGGGCCGGCTTTCGTGACTTCACCATCTTCGACCGCGAGGACGACGTCGGCGGCACCTGGCGGATCAACACCTATCCGGGGCTGGCCTGCGACGTCAAGTCGCACCTGTACTCGTATTCGTTCGACCTGAACGCGCACTGGTCGCGGCTGTGGTCCGCGCAGCCCGAGATCCTCGAGTACTTCGAGAGATGCGCCGACAAGCACGGCCTGCGGCCACACCTGAAGCTGCGCACCGAGATCCGTTCCGCGCGGTGGGAGGAGGACACCCAGCGGTGGTGCCTGACCGCCGCGGACGGTCAACGGCACCGCTTCAACGTCGTGGTGTCCGCCGTCGGCCTGTTCACCCGCCCGCTGCTCCCGGACCTGGTGGAAGAGGAGCCGTTCACCGGAACGGTGATGCACTCGTCGCGATGGGATCACTCAATCCCGCTCGAGGGCGCGCGCATTGCCGTGCTGGGCACCGGATCGACGGCGTCGCAGCTGCTGCCGGAACTGACCAAGGTGGCCGCCAAGGTGTACTCCGTGCAACGGTCGCCCACCTGGATACTGCCCAAGCCCGACCGGCATTACACGCGGCGGGAGCGCTGGGTCTTCGCCCACGTTCCGCTCGCGAAGAAGCTGTCCCGCCCCCGCCTGTGGTTGCGCAGCGAAGCCAACATCGCGGTGATCGAACACGGCAGCGAAAAGACGCAGGATTTCACCGCGATCGCGCTCGGCCTGCTCGAGCAGAGCGTCGCCGACGAGGAGTTGCGCCGCAAGCTGACCCCGGATCACCCGATGGGCTGCAAGCGGCTGGTCTTCTCCTCGGACTACCTGCCCGCCCTGACCCGCCCCAACGTCGAGGTGCTGGACAGCCCGGCGCGATGCCTGCGCGCGCGCAGCCTGGTCACCGAGGACGGCACCGAGCGCGACGTCGACGTCGTGGTGTGTGCCACCGGCTACGCCGCGGCCGACTACCTGGGCGAGCTGGACGTGTGTGGCGAGGGCGGGGCGACGCTGCGGGAGGTGTGGCGCGACGGGGCGCACGCGTATCTCGGCATGGCCGTCCCGGGGTTCCCGAACTTCTTCATGCTGTACGGGCCGAACACCAACGTCGGCTCCAACAGCGTGATCTTCATGCTCGAGGCCCAGGCTCGCTACATCGTGCGGGCGCTGAAATACCTGCGGCGCAAGAACAAAAGGTACATCGCGGTGGGGCCGGCCGCGCTGGGCGAGTTCGTCGCCAAGGTCGACCGGTGGATGGTCGGCACGGTGTGGACCACGCAGTGCAGCAACTACTTCCGCGCCGCCAACGGGCGCGTGGTGACCCAGTGGCCGCGCAGCGCGCGTACGTTCTGGGGAATGACGCGCAGATTCAAACCCGCCGACTTCAGCTTCCGGGCTCCGGACAAGCCCAGCCGATGACCGAGTTGGACGGTTTCGGACGGCTGCATCCTGCGCTGCGTGCCGTCGCGACGACGCGGACCGACTTCTCGCTGGACGCGATCCGGCTCATGCGCGAACCGTTCAACGAGCGCCGCCGGGAGTCGGCCGAACAGACCGACTCCCAGGGCGTGAAGATCGTGGACGACACCGTGGCGGCCGCAGCCGGCGGCGTCGCCGTGCGGATCTACCATGGCGCCGAGGCCACTCCGGCCCCCGCGGTCGTGTACTGCCACGCCGGGGGGTTCGCGCTGGGCAACCTCGACACCGATCACCGGCAGTGCGTGGAACTCGCGCGCCGGGGCGGCTGCACGGTCGTCTCGGTCGACTACCGGCTTGCGCCCGAGCACCCCTTTCCGGCCGCCCTCGACGACGCGACCGCCGTGTTGCGCTGGGTGGCGGCCAGCGCGGCAGAACTGGGCGTCGACCCGGCGCGCGTGGCCGTCGGGGGCAGCAGCGCCGGGGCGGCCCTGGCCGCGTGCTTGGCGCACGGCGCCGCCGACGGGTCGCTGCCGCCGGTCGCGT
This sequence comes from Mycobacterium terramassiliense, assembly GCF_900157385.1. Classification (GTDB taxonomy): domain Bacteria; phylum Actinomycetota; class Actinomycetes; order Mycobacteriales; family Mycobacteriaceae; genus Mycobacterium; species Mycobacterium terramassiliense. Next base: position 69,063 of record NZ_LT717701.1, on the reverse strand, counting down.
TCCAGCTGCTGCACCAGCCGGTACTGGACGATCGCGAGACCGCGTCAAAAGCCGAGTTTTGCGCCAGCCCGGCCTTCGACAGCGAGGCGGCAGAGCAGATGTGGCGCTATTACCTGGGCCCCGAGAGCGGGGGCGCATCCGCGGCCGTGCCCGCCCGGCGCGGCGAATTCGCCGGTCTGCCACCGGCGTTGATCACCTGCGCGGAAATCGATCCCTTTCGCGACGAGGCGGTCGACTATGCGCTGCAGCTGCTGCGCGCCGGAGTCTCCGCCGAGCTGCACGTGTTTCCGCGCGCCTGCCACGGGTTCGATTCGCTGCTGCCGGACTTTTCCGACTCCCAGCGTCTGTTCACCCTGCAGGGTCAGGCCCTGGCGAGGACCTTCGGCTCTACTTGAACCCCCGATCCGCCCGGAACAATCTGCTGCCATGAAGATCACCGGGCTCGAGGTCGTGCCGTTCGAGACGTTCGTCGACCGAATCTCGTTCGGCCAGTTGAATACCGATTACCGCGTGGTGCAGACGGTCACGAAGGTGCTCACCGACGAGGGGGTCGAGGGCTACTACTTCGGTGGTCACTTCCACGGCGACCAGGACGGCCTGCTTCCCGGGGACCAGGCGTTGATCACCCAATTTCTGAGCCCCCTGCTCGCCGGCCAGGACCCGTTCGACCGCGCGGAGATCTGGCGGCAGCTATGGGCGGCGAAGCTCCCCGAAAACGTCTGCAGCGTCATTGATCTGGCCCTTTGGGACCTGGCCGGCCGAGTCTCCGGGTTGCCGGTACACAAGCTGCTGGGCGGAGCCCGCGAGCGGGTCAAGGCCTACGCGAGCAGCTTCAACAACCTCGGGTCGCCCGATGAGTACGCCGCCCATGCCGTCGAATGCCAGCGCCTGGGTTACCGCGCCTACAAGATCCACCCGTACCACTACTGGAACCCCGCGACCCGGCAACCGGCGCTGCCCCGGCCATCGTATGTGGAGTGGGATATCCGGGCGTGCCGCGAGGTTCGGGCGGCGGTCGGCGACGAGATGGTGCTGATGTTCGACCCGTGGGGCACCTACCACAGCTACGAGGACGCGCTGCGCGTCGGCCGGGAGCTCGAGCGGCTGGGCTTCTACTGGTACGAGCACCCGATGCCCGAGCACCGGGTCACCTCCTACGTGAAGCTGGCCGCCGCACTCGAAATCCCGCTCTGCTCACCGGAGATCGCCGAGGGCGGCATCTATACCCGCGCGGATTGGATCCTGCGCAATGCGTCCGACATCAGCCGCATCGACGTCCTGCGCGGAGGCATCACCGGCGTCATGAAGCTGACCGGCATGTGTGAGGCGGTCGGCATGCGCTGTGAGCTCCACATGAGCGGCTTCGGCAACCTGCAAGTGCTGGGCGCCACGAGCGAAGACGTGTGCGAATACTACGAGCGCGGCCTGCTCGGGCCGGGGGTTCGATACGACGCCGCCCCGCCCTATCTCGACGCTCCCTGCGATCCGCTCGGCGCGGACGGATTCGTCGAGCTGCCGCGGGCGCCGGGGCTCGGCTACCTGATCCGGTGGGACTACATCGAGGCTCACCGCCTGCCCGCCGGCACCGCGGAACCGGTCGCGCCGCTGCACCCGAGATAATGGCGGCATGGCTTGCTGCGACTACCCCATTGCCGCGGCGGATTGCGACGGCGCCTTCACCGTCGACGCGTCGCGGCTGACCTTCGGGCGGGGTTGCCTCGCGGAGGTCGGTGACCGGGCCGGCGCCCTGGGGCTGCGGCGGGTGGCGTTGTTCTCCGACGCCGTCGTGGCCGGACTGCCCATCTTTGCCAAGGCGCGCGACTCGCTGGTGGCGGCGGGGCTGGACGTCGTCGCCTATACCGACGTCCACGTCGAGCCCACCGACGCGTCGTTCCGGGACGCGGCGCGGTTCGCGCGGGAGTGCAACCCCGACGGCTACGTATCGCTGGGCGGCGGGTCGGTCATCGACACGTGCAAAGCCGCCAACCTCTACGCCACCCACCCCGCCGACCTGCTGACCTACGTCAATGCGCCGATCGGCGAGGGCAAGCCCGTGCCCGGCCCGCTCAAGCCGCACATCGCGTGCCCCACCACGGCGGGCACCGGCAGCGAGGTGACCGGCATCGCGATCTTCGACCTCGTGTCGATGTCGGCCAAGACCGGCATCGCTGCGCCTGCGTTGCGTCCGACCGAGGCGCTCGTCGACCCCGACTGCACCGCGAGCCTGCCCCGCGAGGTCGTCGCCGCGGCGGGGCTCGATGTGCTGTCGCACGCATTGGAGTCGTACACCGCGCGGCCCTACGTGCGGCGGCGCGCCGCCGCACGGCCCAGCCTGCGACCCATGAGCCAAGGCGCCAATCCGTGGAGCGACCTGGGCTGCCGCGAGGCGCTGCGCGTCCTGGGTCAGTTCCTGGAGCGCGCGGTGAACGACGCCTCCGATACCCAGGCCCGCGAGGAGATGATGTGGGCGGCCACGCTGGCGGGCATCGCGTTCGGCAACGCGGGCGTTCACGCACCGCATGGCATGGCCTACGCGGTGGCCGGGCTGGTCCGTGACTTCCGCCCCTCGGGCTACCCGGTCGACGAGCCGCTCGTGCCGCATGGCATGGCCGTCATCCTGAACGCGCCGTCTTCGTTCCGCTTCACGGCGGAGGTCAGCCCCGAGCGGCACCTGGAGGGCGCTCGGCTGCTCGGCGCCGACACGCAGGGCGCCGGCGCGTCCGACGCGGGGGAGGTGCTCGCAGGCGAACTCATCCGGATCATGCGAGCGGTGGGCATGCCCAACGGGCTGGGTGGCGTGGGCTACACCGACGACGACGTGGCGGCCCTGACGGAGGGGGCCTACCCGCAGCAGCGCCTCCTGCAGAACGCTCCCCGCGAGATGAGCAAACCGGTTCTGGCGGACCTGTTTCGACAAGCCATGCGGTACTGGTAGAGCATGAGTTCAACTCCGTCGGACAACCTGACCAGCGCCGACTTCCCGGTGCTGTGGCCGGTAGGAACTCGGTGGGCCGACAACGACATGTTCGGCCACCTCAACAACGCGGTGTACTACCAACTGTTCGACACCGCCATCAACGGGTGGATCAACACGACCACAGGGCTCGACCCGCTCAGCACGCCCGCGCTCGGCATCGTCGCCGAATCGGGCTGCCGCTACTTCTCCGAGCTGCATTTCCCGGAACGCCTCGCGGTGGGTCTCGCGGTCACGCGCCTGGGCCGCAGCAGCGTCACCTACCGGCTCGGGGTGTTCCGCGCCGACGACGGCGGCGAACCGCAACCGACCACCGCGCTCGGCCACTGGGTGCACGTCTACGTCGATCGGGTCAGCCGCAAACCGGTGCCGATCCCAGAGGCCATCCGCGCGCTGCTGGCGACGGCCTGCGTGGACGCTGAGCCTAACGGCTGAGCCTGAAAAGGCCGCCGGGGCGGCCGGTTTCGGCACGCGCGCGCCCCGCTATGCTTCGCCAATGCCAGTTCTGAGCAAGACCGTCGAGGTCAGCGCCAACGCCGCGTCGATCATGGGGATCGTCGCCGACTTCGAGCGCTACCCGGAGTGGAACGAGGAGATCAAGGGACTGTGGGTGCTCGCCCGCTACGACGACGGGCGCCCCAGCCAGGTGCGGCTCGACGCCGATTACCAAGGCATGCAGGCCACGTTCATCCAGGCGGTCTACTACCCCGGGGAAAATCAGATCCAGACGGTACTGCAGCAAGGCGACCTGTTCTCCAAACAGGAGCAGCTGTTCAGCGTCGTAGAAACCGGGGCGGCGAGCCTGCTGACCGTGGACATGGACGTCGAGACCACCCTGCCGGTCCCCGCGCCGATGGTGAAATCGCTCGCCGGGAACGTGCTCGACCATCTTGCGGAAAACCTGAAGCAGCGCGCGGAGCAACTCGCCACGTGAGCAGATGGTGGCGACCCGCTTCGCGCGGCTGCGCCGCCCTCGCGATCGCCACGTCAGCAGATGGTGGCGACCCGCTTCGCGCGGCTGCGCCGCCCTCGCGATCGCCACGTGAGCAGATGGTGGCGACCCGCTTCGCGCGGCTGCGCCGCCCTCGCGATCGCCACGTGAGCAGATGGTGGCGACCCGCTTCGCGCGGCTGCGCCGCCCTCGCGATCGCCACGTGAGCAGGGTTAGTCGAAGATCCCGGCCCGGTTCAGCATCACGGTCAGCCGGGCCGCCGCGTCGGTGAACTGCCAGACCGTGTGCTCGATCACCGCATCCGCGTCGCGCCGGCGCAGCGCAGCGATCAATTCCCGGTGGTGGGCGACGGTGGCCGCGCCCCACTCGGGGTCCGCCGCGTACACCTCGGCCGGCATGTAGCGCGCGGCGTTCAGCAGGAACCACGCCAGCTTGATCCGGCCGCTGGCCTGGTTGAAGACCCGGTGAAAGGCGAACTCGATGCCCGCGATGGTGGTCGGCTCGCTGGAGCCGACGGCCGCCTCGAGCGCGTCGTTGATACGGTCCAGCTCGTCGATCTCGGCGTCGGTGATGTGATCGGTGGCCGCGGCCGCCAGCTCCTTGGCGATCGTCGCCTGCAGCCAAAAGATGTCCTGGATGTCCTGCCGGCTCAGGGGCAGCACGACGTGACCGCGGTGCGGCTCGAGCTGGACCATGCCCTCGCCGCGCAGCTTCAGCAGCGCCTCGCGCACCGGAGTGATGCTGACCCCGAGCTCGGCCGCGGTCTCGTCGAGGCGGATGAACGTCCCCGGGCGCAGCGCACCGGACATGATCGCCGCGCGCAGGTGGGCCGCGACCTCGTCGGACAGCTGCGCCCGGCGCAGCGGCCGACGGGTCTTCGGCTGCGTCTTCATTGGTGCGTTCACGCGGGCTGCCAGGGGTTTCGCGGGCTGGGCGGGTCTTGTCTTTGTGGCACTAAAGCCATAATGTGACCCACACAACACTATGTTTTATCAAATATCAACCTGGCGCAAGCGGTGCGAGAGGTGAAGGGGAGGCGGTAGTTGACCGCGCAATTGGCCAGCCACCTGACAGCGGCCACCGAGCAGCCATACCTGGCTCGGCGGCAGAACTGGTGCAACCAACTGGAGCGGCACGCGCTGATGCAACCGAACGCGACGGCGCTGCGGTTCCTGGGGAACACGATCACCTGGGGCGCGCTGCACCACCGGGTCTCGGCGCTCGCCGACGCGTTGAGCCGCCGCGGCGTCGGCTTCGGCGACCGGGTCATGATCCTGATGCTCAACCGCACCGAGTTCGTCGAGGCGGTGCTGGCCGCCAACGCGCTCGGCGCCATCGCGGTCCCGCTGAACTTCCGGCTCACCTCGGCCGAGATCGTCTTCCTGGTCGAGGACTGCGAAGCCCGCGTGCTGATCACCGAAACGGTGCTGGCCCCGGTGGCCACCGGCGTGCGCGACATGCAGCCGATGCTCGACACCATCGTCGTGGCCGGCGCGGCCACCGACGACCGCGTCTTCGGCTACGAAGACCTCATTAACGAGACCGGTGAATCGCACGGGTCCGTCGACATCCCGAACGATTCGCCGGCGCTGATCATGTACACCTCCGGCACCACCGGCCGCCCCAAGGGCGCGGTGCTGACCCACGCCAACCTGACCGGCCAGACGATGACGGGTCTGTACACCAACGGCGCCGATATAAATAGCGACGTCGGTTTCATCGGTGTCCCGTTCTTCCACATCGCCGGGATCGGCAACATGCTCACTAGCATGCTGCTGGGCATCCCCACGGTGATCTACCCGCTGGGGGCGTTCGACCCGGGGCAGCTGCTGGACGTGCTGGCGGCGGAGAAGGTCACCGGCCTGTTCCTGGTCCCCGCGCAATGGCAGGCGGTGTGCGCCGAGCAGCAGGCGCGGCCCCGCGAGCTGAGGCTGCGGGTGATGTCGTGGGGGGCGGCCCCGGCGCCGGACGCGTTGCTGCGGGAGATGTCGGCAACCTTCCCCGGAACCCAGATCCTGGCCGCGTTCGGGCAGACCGAGATGTCGCCGGTCACCTGCATGCTGCTCGGCGAGGACGCGATCCGTAAGCGCGGCTCGGTCGGCAAGGTGATCCCCACGGTCGCGGCTCGCGTGGTGGACGAAAACATGAACGACGTGCCGGTCGGCGAGGTGGGCGAGATCGTCTACCGCGCACCCACATTGATGAGCGGCTACTGGAACAATCCGGAGGCCACGGCGGAGGCGTTCGCCGGCGGGTGGTTCCATTCCGGCGACCTGGTCCGGATGGACGAGGACGGCTACGTCTGGGTGGTCGACCGCAAGAAGGACATGATCATCTCCGGCGGCGAGAACATCTACTGCGCCGAGGTCGAAAACGTTCTCGCCGGTCATCCCCAGATCGTCGAGGTCGCCGTCATCGGCCGGCCCCACGAGAAGTGGGGCGAGGTGCCGATCGCGGTCGCGGCCGTCGCCGGCGAGGACTTGCGGCTCGACGACCTGCACGAGTACCTGGCCGAGCGCCTGGCGCGCTACAAGCATCCGAAAGCGCTCGAGATCGTCGATGCGCTGCCCCGCAACCCGGCCGGAAAGGTGCTCAAGACTGAGCTGCGGGTGCGCTACGGCGTCATCACCATGACCGAAAACGCTTCTGCGGCAAGTGATTCAACGAGCGGAGAGGGAGATTGACAGAAACTGTAACGTTTGCCCGCTGTTGACGAAGGGTTAATTGTGCGGATGCAGTTCACACGCTCACGGCCATCGGGTACATTCCTGTGGTCTCCGTTACTACTTGCGGGTAGGGAGCCGATGGTCACAGACGTAGGGTCAGGCGGGGGCACCCCCAGCCCAGTAGCGGCGAGGGGGTGGGGGCACCCCCAGCCACGTAGAGGCGAGGGGCAGAGCGTGCGATTCGATCCGCCGCGAATCCGCCGGGCCGGCGGTGCAAAAGGGAGGGGGCAGCGGTGACTTCGACGACGGAGAGTCGGCGGGGCCCCTACCTGGTCGGCTACCTGCGCGACCAGCTGGAAACGCCGCTGACTCTCATCGGCGGATTCTTCCGGATGTGCGTCCTGGCCGGAAAAGCGCTGTTCCGCTGGCCTTTCCAATGGCGCGAGTTCATCCTGCAGTGCTGGTTCATCATGCGGGTGGCGTTCCTGCCGACGATCATGGTGTCGATCCCGCTGACGGTGTTGCTGATCTTCACCCTCAACGTTCTGCTGGCGCAGTTCGGCGCGGCCGACCTGTCCGGCGCGGGCGCCGCCATCGGCGCGGTCACCCAGCTGGGCCCGTTGACCACGGTGCTCGTGGTGGCCGGCGCCGGCTCGACGGCCATCTGCGCGGACCTCGGCGCCCGCACCATCCGCGAAGAGATCGACGCGATGGAGGTGCTCGGCATCGACCCGATCCACCGGCTGGTGGTGCCCCGGGTGATCGCCGCGACCCTGGTCGCCACCCTGCTCAACGGGCTCGTGATCACCGTCGGCCTGGTGGGCGGCTACCTCTTCGGCGTGTACCTGCAGAACGTGTCGGGCGGGGCCTACCTCGCCACCCTGACCACCATCACCGGCCTGCCCGAGGTCATCATCGCCACGGTCAAGGCCGCGATCTTCGGCCTGATCGCCGGGCTGGTCGGCTGCTTCCGCGGGCTGACCGTGCGCGGCGGCTCCAAGGGACTGGGCACCGCCGTCAACGAAACCGTGGTGCTCTGCGTGGTCGCGCTCTACGCGGTCAACGTGGTCCTGACCACCATCGGTGTGCGTTTCGGAACGGGGCGCTGACATGTCGACCGGTACGGTTCTGCGCTCGCGCTTCCCGCGCGCGGCCGAAAATTTGAACCGCTACGGCGGTGCCTTCGGTCGCGGGCTCGACGACATCGGGCAGATGGGCTGGTTCGGCGTGGTCGCCCTCGGGCACATCCCGCACGCCCTGCGCAATTACCGCAAGGAGACCCTGCGGCTGATCGCCCAGATCGGCATGGGCACCGGCGCGATGGCCGTCGTCGGCGGCACCGTCGCCATCGTCGGTTTCGTGACGCTGTCCGGTAGCTCCCTGGTCGCCATCCAGGGGTTCGCGTCCCTGGGCAACATCGGCGTCGAGGCGTTCACCGGCTTCTTCGCCGCGCTGATCAACGTGCGCATCGCCGCACCCGTCGTGACCGGCATCTCGATGGCCGCCACGGTCGGGGCCGGCGCCACCGCGGAGCTGGGGGCCATGCGGATCAGCGAAGAGATCGACGCCCTCGAGGTGATGGGCATCAAGTCGATCTCGTTCCTGGCGACCACCCGGATCATGGCGGGCCTGGTGGTGATCATCCCGCTGTACTCGCTGGCCATGATCATGTCGTTCCTGTCACCGCAGATCACCACGACCGTGATCTACGGGCAGTCGCACGGCACCTACGAGCACTACTTCCGGACGTTCCTGCGCCCCGACGACGTGTTCTGGTCGTTCGTCGAGGCCATCATCATCACGGCGGTGGTGATGATCACCCATTGCTTCTACGGATACAACGCCGGCGGCGGGCCCGTCGGCGTCGGCGAGGCCGTCGGCCGATCGATGCGCTTCTCGCTGGTATCGGTGCAGGTTGTCGTTTTGGCCGCAGCGTTGGCGCTTTACGGCGTCAACCCGAACTTCGCTTTAACGGTGTAGCCATGACCACCACGACAGGGCAACCCGGAAAGATCAATCCCGCGCGCAACCCGCCGTACAAGCTGGCCGGGGTCGCGATGCTGGTCGCCGCGGCGGTGGCTCTTGTTTTGGTCTACGGGCAGTTCCGGGGGGACTTCACCAAGAAGGAACACCTGACGATGGTGGCCTCCCGGGCCGGGCTGGTCATGGATCCCGGCTCCAAGGTCACCTACAACGGGGTGGAGATCGGCCGGGTCGCCAACATCTCGGAGGTCGTCAAGGACGGAAAGCCGGCGGCCAAGTTCAGCCTCGACGTATATCCGAGATACCTCCAGCTGATCCCGTCGAACGTGAACGCCGACATCAAGGCGACCACGGTGTTCGGCGGCAAGTATGTGTCGTTGACGACGCCGAAAAACCCGTCCCCGCAACGGATCACGCCGCAGACCGTGATCGACGCCAGGTCGGTGACGACGGAGATCAACACGCTGTTCCAGACCATCACCGAGATCGCGCAGCAGGTGGATCCGGTCAAGCTGAACCTGACGCTGAGCGCCGCCGCGCAGGCGCTGACCGGGTTGGGTGATCGGTTCGGTCAGTCGGTCGTCAACGCCAACGCGATCCTCGACGACGTCAACCCGCAGATGCCCCAGGCCCGTCACGACATCCGCCAGCTCGCGGGTCTCGGCGACACCTACGCCAACGCCGCGCCGGACCTGTTCGACTTCCTCAACAACGCCGTCGTCACGTCGCGCACGATCAACGCGCAGCAGAAGGACCTCGACCAGGCGTTGCTGTCGGCGGCCGGCTTCGGCAACACCGGCGCCGACATCTTCGAGAAGGGCGGGCCCTACCTGGCGCGGGGTGCCAAGGACCTGGTGCCCACGGCCCAGCTGCTGGACACCTACAGTCCCGAGCTGTTCTGCACCGTCCGCAACTACCACGACATCGAGCCCACGGCCCGGAGCTTCCTCGGCGGCAACGGCTATTCGCTCAACGCCGACACGAAGCTGCTGTCCGGGCTGGGCTTATTGCTCAATCCGGTGTCGGCGGTGACCCTCGTCGGCCTGATCGGAATCTTCGCGCTGCCCACCCAAGGACTTTCGGCCTTGGGCAACATCGCCACTCTGATCGGCGGGGCGCCGAACCCGTACGTGTGGCCCGAGAACCTGCCGCGCGTGAACGCACGCGGCGGGCCCGGCGGCGCGCCGGGTTGCTGGCAGCACATCACCCACGACCTGTGGCCCGCGCCCGAGTTGGTGATGGACTCCGGCAACAGCATCGCGCCGTACAACCACCTCGACACCGGTTCCCCGTACGCGATCGAGTACGTCTGGGGCCGCCAAGTAGGGGATAACACGATCAACCCATGAAAATCTCCGGAACCATCGTCCGACTCAGCATCTTCTCGCTGGTGCTGCTGATCTTCACTGTGATGATCATCGTGGTGTTCGGTCAGATGCGCTTCGACCGCACCTACGGGTACTCCGCGGAATTCACCAACGTCAGCGGGCTGCGGCAGGGCCAGTTCGTCCGGGCCTCGGGCGTGGAGATCGGCAAGGTCAGTTCGATCAAGCTGGTCGACGGCGGTAGGCGCGCCCGGGTGGACTTCAGCGTGGACCGTTCGATTCCGCTGTACCAGTCGACGACCGCGCAGATCCGTTACCTCGACCTGATCGGCAACCGCTACCTGGAGCTCAAGCGCGGCGAGGGCGAGGGTTCCGAGAAGGTGATGCCCCCGGGGGGCTTCATCCCCGCGTCGCGGACCTCGCCGGCGCTCGACCTCGACGCGCTGATCGGCGGTTTCAAGCCGCTGTTTCGGGCGCTGGACCCGCAGAAGGTCAACACCATCGCGACCGCGCTGATCACGGTGTTCCAGGGGCAGGGCGGCACCATCAACGACATCCTCGACAACACCGCGCAGCTGACCTCTCAGCTCGGGCAGCGCGACCAGGCCATCGGTGAGGTGATCAAGAACCTGAACGTCGTTCTGGACACCACGGTCCGGCATCGCCAGCAATTCGATCAGACCGTCAACAACCTCGAGGGCTTGATCACCGGGCTGAAGAACCACAGTGACCAGCTGGCCGGCGGAACCGCGCATATCAGCAACGCCGCCGGGACGGTGGCCGACCTGCTGGCCGAGGACCGCGGGTTGCTGCACAGCACCCTGAACTACCTCGACGCCGTCCAGCAGCCGCTCATCGATCAGCGCGAGCAGCTGAACGACTTCATCCACAAGGTGCCGACCGCGCTGAACATGATCGGGCGCACCATCGGTTCCTACGGCGACTTCGTCAACTTCTACGCCTGCGACATCACCCTCAAGATCAACGGGTTGCAGGCCGGTGGGCCGGTGCGCACGGTCAAGCTCTTCTCGCAGCCGACGGGTAGGTGCACGCCGCAATGAGGACGCTGGAACCCCCCAACCGGATGCGCATCGGCCTGATGGGCATCATCGTGACGCTGCTCGTCATCGGCGTCGGTCAGAGCTTCACCAGCGTGCCGATGCTGATGGCCCGACCGCACTACTACGGGCAGTTCACCGACACCGGCGGCATCAGCACCGGCGACAAGGTGCGCATCGCCGGCATGGACGTCGGGAAGATCGAAAGCCTCAAGATCGACGGCGACCACATCCTGATCAAATTCAATCTCGGCACCCAACGGATCGGCACCGAGAGCCGGCTGGCGATCAAGACCGACACCATCTTGGGCAAGAAGGTCCTCGAGATCGAGAACCGGGGCAGCCAGGAGCTGCGGCCCGGGGCGTCGTTGCCGATCGGGCAGAGCACCACGCCCTACCAGATCTACGACGCGTTCTTCGACGTGACCAAGGCCGCGCAGGGTTGGGACATCGACACGGTCAAGCAGTCGCTGCACGTGCTCTCGGAGACGATCGATCAGACCTACCCGCACCTGAGTTCCGCGCTCGATGGGGTGGCCAAGTTCTCTGACACCATCGGCAAGCGCGACGAGGAGGTCAAGCACCTGCTCGCGCAGGCCAATCAGGTGGCCGGCATCCTGGGGGATCGCAGCGAGCAGATCGACCGGCTGCTGGTGAACGCGAAGGTGTTGCTGGCCGCGTTCAACGAGCGCGGCCAGGCGATCAACGCGCTGCTAGGCAACATCGCCGCCTTCTCCGAACAGATCAAGGGCTTCATCAACGACAACCCCAACCTCAACCACGTGCTCGAGCAGTTGCGCACGGTCAGCGACATCCTGGTCCAGCGCAAGGACGACCTCGCCGCCGGTTTCACCGAGGTCGGCAAATTCCTGCCGTCGTTGAACGAGGCCATCGCGTCCGGACCGTTCTTCAAGGTGGTGCTGCACAACCTGTTTCCCGGTCAGATCGTGCAGCCCTTCATCGACGCCGCGTTCAAGAAGCGCGGCATTGACCCCGAGAACTTCTGGCGCAGCGCGGGTCTGCCGGAATTCCGGTGGCCCGACCCGAACGGCACCCGGCAGCCCAACGGCGCGCCGCCGCCGGCGCCGCCGGCGCTGGAGGGCACGCCCGAGCACCCCGGTCCGGCAGTCCCGCCCGGGTCGCCGTGCTCGTACACGCCGGCCAACCCCGGTGGCAACGTCACCGTCGGCGACGAGGGCCTGCCGCGGCCGTGGAACCCGCTGCCGTGCGCGGGCGCGTCCATCGGCCCGTTCGGTGGAGTGGGTTTCCCGGCGCCCGTCGACGTCGCGACGTCTCCGCCGAACCCCGACGGGCTGCCGCCCACCCCTGGCATCAACATCGCCGGCCGGCCGGGTGACCCGCCGCCGAACGTTCCGGGCACGCCGGTGCCGCTGCCGACTCAGGCACCCCCAGGCGCGCGCACCGAGAACCTGGGGCCGGCTGGTCCGACACCGCCCCCGTCGACGTTCGCGCCCGCCCTGCCGCCCGGACCACCGGCACCGCCCGGGCCGGGGATCCAGCTGCCGGCACCGTTCATCAACCCCGGCGGCACGGGAGGCAGCGGCATCACGGGAGGTAGCCAGAATTGAGCACCATCTTTGATGTCCGCAACATCCGGCTGCCGAAGCTGTCCCGGACGTCGGTGATCATCGGCTCGCTGGTGATTGTGCTGGCGTTGGTGCTGGCGTTCGTCGGCTGGCGGCTCTACCAGAAGCTGACGAACAACACCGTCGTCGCCTACTTCCCGGCGGCCAACGCGCTGTATCCGGGCGACAAGGTCCAGATCATGGGGCTGCGGGTGGGCACGATCGACAAGATCGAGCCGGCCGGCGACAAGATGAAGGTCACCTTCCACTACCAGAACAAGTACAAGGTGCCCGCCAACGCGTCGGCGGTGATCCTCAACCCCACCCTGGTGGCCTCGCGCGCGATCCAGCTGGAGCCGGCCTACAAGGGCGGGCCCGTGCTTGGCGACGACGCGGTGATCCCGGAAGAGCGCACACAGGTGCCGGTGGAGTGGGACACCCTGCGCAACAGCATCACCAACATCATCTCAAAGCTGGGTCCGACGCCCGAGCAGCCCAAGGGCCCGTTCGGTGAGGTCATCGAGTCCTACGCGAACGGCTTGGCCGGCAAGGGCAAGCAGATCAACACCACGCTGAACAGCCTGTCGCAGGCGTTGACCGCGCTGAACGAGGGGCGTGGCGACTTCTTTGCGGTGGTGCGCAGCCTGGCGCTGTTCGTCAACGCCCTGCACGCCGACGATCAGCAGTTCGTCGCGCTGAACCAGAACCTGGCCGACGTCACCGGCCGGCTCGCCAGCTCCGACGGCGCCTTGGCCGACGCGATCACGCAGTTCGACGGCCTGCTCAAGACCGTGCGGCCCTGGCTCGACCAGAACCGCGAGGTGCTGACCCACGACGTCAACAACCTGGCGACGGCGACGAACACGCTGCTTCAGCCGGACCCGCTGAACGGTCTGGAGACCGCCCTGCACGTCCTCCCGACGGCCGCGGCGAACATCAACCAGATCTACCACCCGACGCACGGGTCGGTGGTGGCCGTCCCGGCGATCACCAACTTCGCCAACCCGATGCAGTTCATCTGCAGCTCGATTCAGGCCGGCAGCCGGCTGGGTTACCAGGACTCCGCTGAGCTGTGCGCGCAATACCTGGCGCCGATCCTCGACGCGATCAAGTTCAACTACTTGCCGTTCGGCCTCAACGTAGCCAGCACGGCCGAGACGCTGCCCAAGGAGGTCGCCTACTCCGAGCCTCGCCTGCATCCACCGGACGGATATAAGGACACCACCGTCCCGGGCATCTGGTCACCGGATACGCCGACGTCGCACCGCAACACCGAACACGGGTGGATCGTGGCCCCCGGCATGCAGGGGCAGCAGGTGGGACCGATCACGCAAGGCCTGATGACGCCTGAGTCGCTTGCCGAACTGATGGGCGGGCCCAACATTCCGCCCGTGCAGTCGACTCTCCACACCCCGCCCGGACCGCCGAACGCCTACGACGAGGGCCCCTCGCCGGTGATCGGTCAAAACCCCCCGCAGGTGCCGATACCCCCGCCGCCGCCGGGGCCGGAGGTGCTCCCCGGCCCGGTCGCTCCGACGCCCGCACCCGTAGCGGCGCCGGCGCCCAACGCCGGTGGGCCGGCGGCGCCCGCCGCGGCTGACCTAGGGGGTGGCCAGTGAGGGGCGCGAGGAGCGCGGTACGCGCGAGGAGCAAGCCGAACAATCGGCCAGTGAGGGGCGTGACGAGGATCGTTCGGCACCGCGCCTGGCAGGGGCTGGTGTTGGGGGCGGCCGCGCTGGTGCTCAGCTCGTGCGGTTGGAAAGGGATTTCCAACGTGGCGATTCCCGGCGGCCCGGGCAGCGGCTCAGGCGCGATGACCATCTACGTGCAGATGCCGGACACGCTCGCGATCAACGGGAACAGCAAGGTGATGGTCGCCGACGTGTTCGTGGGCTCCATCAAGGACATTCAGCTGAAGAACTGGGTGGCCACGCTGAAGCTGGGGATCGACAAGAACGTCAAGCTGCCGAAGAACGCGACGGCCAAGATCGGCCAGACCTCGCTGCTGGGTTCGCAGCACGTGGAGCTGGCGGCACCGCCCAACCCGGTGGGGCAGCTCAAGGATGGCGACACCATTCCCCTAAAGAACTCGTCGGCGTTTCCCACCACCGAACAGACCCTGGCCAGCCTGTCGCTGATCCTGCGCGGCGGCGGCATCCCGAACCTGGAGGTGCTGCAGAACGAGGTCTTCAACATCTTCAACGGGCGGGGCAACCAGATCCGGGCGTTCCTGGGCAAGCTGGACACTTTCACCGACCAGCTCAACCAGCAGCGCGATGACATCACCCACGCCATCGACTCCACCAACCGACTGCTGACGTACGTGGGTGGCCGGGCCGATGTGTTGGATCGGGCGCTGACCGACCTCCCGCCGCTGATCAAGCATTTCGCCGACACCAAGCAGCTGCTGATCAACGCCGTCGACTCCGTCGGCCGGCTGAGCCAGGCCGCCGACCAGTACCTGTCGGAGGCGCGCGGCCCGCTGCACCAGGATCTGCAGGCGCTGCAATGCCCGCTCAAGGAACTCGGCCGGGCGTCGCCGTACCTGATCGGGGCGCTGAAGCTGATCCTGACGCAGCCCTACGACATCGACACGATTCCGAAGCTCATGCGCGGCGACTACCAGAACATTTCGATCACCCTGGACGTCACTTACAGCTCGATCGACAATGCGTTCCTCACCGGCACCGGGTTGTCGGGTGCCCTGCGCGCGCTCGAGCAGTCGTACGGGCGCGACCCGGAGACGATGATCCCCGACGTCCGCTACACGCCGAACCCGAACGACGCGCCCGGCGGTCCCCTGGTGGAAAGGGCGGATAGGAATTGCTGACTCCCTTCATCAGACGCCAGCTGATCGCGTTCGGCATCTTGACCGTGATCTCGATCTTGGTGCTGGGCGTGTACTACCTGCAGATCCCGAGCCTGGTGGGGGTCGGCCGGTACACGCTCAAGGCCGACCTGCCCGCGTCAGGTGGGCTGTACCCGACGGCGAACGTGACCTATCGCGGCATCACCATCGGCAAGGTCACCGACGTCGAGCCGACCGAGACGGGCGCGCAGGCGACGATGAGCATCGACAGCCGCTACAAGATCCCGGTCGATGCCGTGGCCAACGTGCACTCGGTGTCGGCGGTCGGCGAGCAGTACCTCGACCTGGTGTCGACCGGGCACCCGGGCAAGGACCTCGCGGACGGCCAGACCATCACCAAGGGCACGGTGCCCGCCGAGATCGGCCCGGCGCTGGACACCGCCAACCGCGGGCTTGCCGTGCTGCCCAAGGAGAAGATCGGTCAACTGCTCGACGAGACGGCGCAGTCCGTCGGCGGGTTGGGGCCCGCCCTGCAGCGGCTGGTCGACTCCACCCAGGCGATCGTCGGTGATTTCAAAACCCAGATCACCGACGTCAACGACATCATTCAGAACTCCGGGCCGATCCTGGACAGTCAGGTCAATTCCAATGCCGCGATCGAGCGTTGGGCGCGCAACCTGAACAACCTGTCCGCGCAGGCCGCCCGGGAGGACACCCACGTGCGCAGCGTGCTGCGCCAGGCGGCGCCGACGGCCGACCAGGTCAACTCGGTCTTCAACGACGTCCGCGACTCGCTGCCGCAGACGCTGGCCAACCTCGAGGTCGTGTTCGACCTGCTCAAGCGCTACCACACCGGTGTTGAGCAGGTGCTGGTCTTCTTGCCCCAGGGTGCCTCCATCGCGCAGACGGTGGCCGCGCCGTTCCCGAACCAGGCCGCGCTCGACCTGGCGTTGTCGATCAACCAGCCCCCGCCCTGCCTGACCGGCTTCATTCCGGCGGCGGAGTGGCGGTCCCCGGCGGACACCAACCTGGCGCCGTTGCCGTCGGGCACCTACTGCAAGATTCCGATGGAGACCCCGGCCAACAGCGTGCGCGGCTCGCGCAACATCCCGTGCACGGACGCGCCCGGCAAGCGGGCGGCCACGCCGCGGGAGTGCCGCGACCCCAACCCGTACGTTCCGGCGGGCACCAACCCCTGGTACGGGGACCCGAACCAGATCCTGACCTGCCCCGCCCCCGCGGCGCGCTGCGATCAGTCGGTGCGGCCCGGCATGGTGATTCCGGCACCGTCCATTAACAATGGCCTCAACCCGGCTCCGTCGGACCGCGTCCCGGGCACGCCGCCGCCGACCAGCGACCCGTTGTCGCGGCCGGGGAGCGGCACGGTGCAGTGCAACGGCCAGCAGCCCAATCCGTGTGTCTACACTCCGAGCGGGCCCCCCGCCGCCGTCTACAGTCCGCAGAGCGGTGAACTGGTGGGGCCCGACGGGGTGAAATACTCCGTCGAGAACTCGACCAAAACAGGAGACGACGGATGGAAGGAGATGCTGGCACCGGCCGGCTGAACCCCCCACCCATGCCGAGGTTTCGTCGACTGCGTAGGCACTCCCAGAAGTCCAGTCCGAAGATCCATCAGGAGCCGGCGGCTGCTGCCGAGGAGACCACCCCGCAGCCGACGCCCGAGGACTCGAACGCATCCGAGGACGGCGCGCAGACCAGCCCGGCGGTGACGGTCCAGGACGGGACCGAGCAGACGCTGGAGTCCGAGGAGGCGGCCGACGAGGCGCCGGCATCCGACGAGGCGCCGGCATCCGACGAGGCGCCGGCATCCGACGAGGCGCCGGCATCCAAGGAGACCACGGCGGAGGAGACGCCGGAGTCCGGGGACGAGGCCGAGGGCGGCACCGCGACAGCCGAACGCCGGCCGTCGCGACTGGGCCGGGGGTGGCTCTCCGGCATCGCCGCGGCGCTGGTGCTGTTGGCCGGCGCCCTCGGGGCGGGTGGCTACTTCGCCCTGCGCTACCACCACCAAAGCCAAGTGATCGCGCGCAACGACGCCGCGGCGCTGAAGGCGGCGGTGGATTGTGTGTCGGCGACTCAGGCCCCCGACACCAACGCGATGGTCCAGAGCGAACAGAAGATCATCGAGTGCGGCACCGACGCGTTCCGCTCTCAGGCGCTGCTGTACACCAACATGATCGTTCAGGCATACCAGGCGGCCAACATCCATGTTCAGGTGTCCGATGCGCGCGCGGCGGTGGAGCGTAACAACGACGACGGCACGGTCGACGTGCTCGTCGCGATGCGCGTCAAGGTGACAAGCGACCAGTCGCAAAAGGAAACCGGCTACCGCCTGCGGGTGAAGATGGCATTCGCCGAAGGACAGTACCGGATTTCCAAGCTCGACCAGGTGACGAAGTGACGGTGGTGGTCGAGGAGATTCAGGCTCGGACTGAAACCACGGCGACCGTACCGGAGTCACCGCGGGATGCCTTGGCCCCCTGGCGCATTCGAGCGGCCGCGTTTGCCGTCGACGTCCTGCCGTGTGCCGCCGTGGCGACGACGATGGCGTTGGTCGCCTGGACCGTGGCCGCGCACCCCGTTTGGTGGTGGGTGTGTGTCTCGGTCGTCGGCCTGGCCATCCTGCTGATGTTGGCCGACCGGTTGCTGCTGCCAACCCTTACCGGCTGGAGCCTGGGACGCGGCCTGTTCGGAATCGCGGTGGTGCGCCGCGACGGCACGACCATCGGGCCGTGGGGGCTGCTGCTGCGCGACCTGGCCCACCTGCTCGACACCGCATCGGTGGTGGGATGGCTTTGGCCGCTTTGGGATTCGCGGCGCCGCACCTTTGCCGACATGTTGCTGGGCACCGAAGCGCGCCGCGTCGAACCCGACGACGAGGCGCTGGGAAAGTCGCGGCGCTGGACCACGCTGGCGGTGCTGATCGCGACGGCGGTGTGCCTCGCCGGGATCGCCTTGAGCTACCTGGTGGTTTACTCCCGCGATCAGGCGAGCGATCGAAGCAGGGCGGAGATCGAGGCGCAGGGACCCAAGATGGTCGCGCAGATGCTGACGTACGACCCGAAATCGTTGCGCGACGACTTCGCTCGCGCCCGGTCGCTGGCGACCGACAAGTACCGAAGCCAGCTGGCGGCGCAGCAGGACGTGGTCCAGAGGGGCAATCCCGTCATCAACGAGTACTGGCCCACCGACTGGTCGGTGCAATCGGTCACGCCGGATCGCGCGACGATGCTGCTGTTCCTGCAGGGGCGGCGCGGCGTGGGACCCGAGGAGCGCTACATCAGCGCGAGCGTTCGGGTGGAATTTGCCAAGGGCGCGGACGCGCATTGGCGCGTTGACGACCTCGCCGTGCTGACCAGACCGAAACCGCCGGGGAACGGAAAATGAGCCCCCGCCGCAAGTTTGGGCCCGGCGAGGAGCCGCTGCTCGTGGCGCGCCCGGTGCCGCCGTCGCGACCGCGGTGGATGCCGGCGGCCGTCGCGGGCGCCGCGGTGCTGATGGTCATGTCGATCGCGGCATGCACGCTGATGCTGATTTCTCACGATCGTCGGACGCGCGTCGCGTCGAAGGAGCGCGAGGTGCTCAGCTACGTGGGCGGGTTCATGACGCAGTTCACCTCCATCGACCCCTATCACGCCAACGACTATGTGAACCGAATATTGGCCCAGGCGACAGGCGATTTCGCCAAGCAATACCACGACAAGGCGAACGAGATCCTGCTGCAGGTCGCCCGGGCCGAACCCGCGACCGGCACCGTCCTGGGCTCCGGGCTGGAACGGTGGAACGACGACGGCAGCGCCACCGTGATGGTGGCCACCGACGTGACCTCCAAGTCGCCGGACGAAAAGCAGGTGTTCGAGAACACCAATCGTTGGACGGCAACCGTCACGCAGGAAGGGAATCAGTGGAAGATCAGCAACCTGCTGCAGGTGACCTGACCGCCGACGCGGAAAAGACCGAAGAATCCTCCGGCCAGGACACCGCGGAGGCCAGCGAAAGCGCCGATGGGGCAACCGAATCCGCCGACGTCGCCGACGCTGCCACGGCGGACGGCGAAGAGGCGGCGACGGATGCCAAAGAAAAGCGCCCCCGCCGCAAGCTGCTGGCCGGCAAGTGGCTGGCCATCGTCGTCACGCTCGCCGCGATGCTGTTCGTCGGTTCCGCGGCGTTCGCGGGAGCGATGGTCCAGCCGTATCTGACCGATCGCGCCAGCGCCGCAACGAAGCTGAAAGTGGCGCAGACCGCGGCCAACGCGATCACCACGCTCTGGACGTACACACCGGAGAACATGGATGGCCTCGCCGATCGCGCGGCGGCCTACCTCAGCGGCGACTTCGAGGCCCAGTACCGCAAATTCGTCGACGCGATCGTGGCCCCCAACAAGCAGGCGAAGGTCAGCAACCACACCGAAGTCACCGGCGCGGCCGTCGAGTCGCTGGACGATCCGAATGCCGTCGTCATCGTGTACACCAACACCACGTCCACCAGCCCGCTGACCAAGAACATCCCGTCGCTGAAATACCTGTCCTACCGGCTGTTCATGAAGCGCACCAACGGCCGCTGGCTGGTGACGAGAATGACGACGATCACCTCGCTGGACCTGACCCCGCAGGTCTGACGCGCCGGATCCCAACCCGCACATGCCCCTTGCGTCGCCGGTCTCCGAGCGCTCGACCGTTGCGGCGCTGCTGTTGCTGACCTTTGCCACCGGCTTGGCCGACGCGATCAGCATCCTGGTGCTCGGCCACGTCTTCGTGGCGAACATGACCGGCAACGTGATCTTCCTCGGCTTCTGGCTGGCCCCCAGGACCAACATCGACCTGACGGCCGTCGTGGTGGCCCTGCCGACGTTCGTCTGCACCACGATCGTCAGCGGCCGGTTGGCCCGGCATTTCGGTGAACGGGTGCGGCCTTGGATAACCACCGTGCTGGCAACCGAAATCGTGTTGTTGGTGACGCTGTCGATCCTGGCGGGCAGCGGCGTGCTGCACTACCACGACGACACCAAGCTGATCATGATCGGCCTGCTCGCGGTGACGTTCGGCCTGCAGCACTCGAGCGCGCGCCAGTTCGGGATCCAGGAGCTGTCCACCACGGTGCTGACGTCGACGATCGTCAGCCTTGGCCTGGACAGCCACCTGGCCGGCGGGACGGGCGCCCGCGAGAAGCTGCGTTTCAGCGTCGTTTTCACGATGTGCGCGGGCGCCCTGGTCGGCGCGACGATGTCACGGTTCGTCGTCGCGCCGGTGTTCGCGGTCACGGCGGCGGTCGTCGCGGCCAGCCTGCTGATCTTCCGCTTCGGGCCGGCCGGCGGCGATCGCGAGCGCGGCGAAGCCGGGCGAAGCGGGTCGCCGCCATCGAGCGCTAGTTGAAGGCAAGCCAGCTGGGCAGCGCCCGTTCGTGGGAGTCGCACAGCACCTGGCGGGTGTCGCACGATCCCCGTGGCGACCCGGCGCCGGCCCACATGCCGCCGGTGTCGCGCCGCAGCACGATCGCCGACGACCCGCCGCCGTCGAGCAGGACCGCGGTGTCGCTGCCCAGGCCGCGGAACAGGTCCTGGATGTTGTCCGGCGTGTAGCTGCCGCCCTCGAAGACGTACATTTCGTCGCGTTGCTTCACGTAGGCGAGGGCCGTTCGCGCCGCGCTGGGACCGCCGTCGTTGAGCTGCCCGGTCTTGCCGGGGGACAACAGGCCGATTCCCGATACCGCGACGAACCGCTCGTTGCGGTTCAGCAGGTCCGCGACCACCGGGGTGGCGACGTCGTAATCCTGAGGACTCTTGGGGCGCAACACATACGGCGCACCGCCGGCCGGCAGGATCATCGTCGACAAGGCACTCCAGCTCTCGCCGCCGCCGGAGAGGCCCTGCTTGCCCGGATACGCGACCGTGCCGGTGACGGCCTGGTTCGCCCGGCCCTGGCCGTGGGTGTTGTCGACGAAGGCGCCCAGCGGGGAACTGCAGCCGGTCTGCCGCCAGGAGCCGGCCTTCTGCGGCCGGATGTCGAAGAAGTTGGCGTTGATCGCGATCGTCGGCTGCCCCAGCCGCTGCCACGCCTGCAGCGGCGGGGAGACCTCCGATGCCTGCCACAGTCCCTCGCCGGTGCGGGCACCGGGATTGTTCTCGCAGCGCGCTTGATCGCCCTGGTGGCTGTCCACCAGCAGGTGCGGCGCGAGCCGCCCCGCCGCGTTCTTGATGACCATCAGGTGGCCGCCGTTGTTCATCTCGTACCAGCTGCCACCGGCGTTGAGCATCGGCGTCGGGCGACCGGGGCCGAAGTTATAGACGAGGTAGGAGCCCCGGGTGGTCTCGATGGCGTTGGCCAGCAGGTCGCGCCCGTCCGCGGCGCGCGCGACGGGTTGTCCGGAAGTGCACGCCAGGACCGCGCACGCGGCCACGGCGGTGCAGCAGGCCGCCAGCCGGCGCAGGCTGGCAAGGGGCGTCAGCACGGTGGACCTTTCGGCGCGTGTAGCTATGCAACATGAATAGCATTAGTCACACCAGTCACACTGTCAATTTCGATAACGAACGCATGACGCTTGGGCCGCACTCGAATTACGCTTGCTCGCTTGAACTTTCGCTCTCGGCGTCGGCCTGGCCCACCGCGGCGTTCTCCCGCTTGCTCACGCGGGCCTGGTGCTCCGCCTGGTGTTGCGCGGCGATCGCCAGCTCGACCGCCCCCTGGATGCGGTGGAAGCCCTGGCGGTCGTAGAGCTGCGTGATGATGCCACCTAACAACAGCCCGATCACCAGGCCGATCGTTGTCAACCACAGCGCCTGGGACAGACCGGAATCGGCGCGGCCATCGAGATAGACCAGCGAGCGCACGCCCAGGAAGACCTGGTGCATCGGCTCGAATTCGGCCAGCCAGCGAAAGAACGTCGGCGTGGCCTCCAGCGGGACGGTGGCGCCCGCGGACGGCAGCCCAAGGATCACGAAGATCAGCATGCTGACCAGCAGGCCCATCGAGCCCAGCACCGACAAGATGGAACTCGACGTGATGCCGACCGCGATGATCGCGAACACCCCGAACGCCCACAATTGCCAGCCGAGCGGAATGGGCATGCCGAGCCCGTGGGCGATGGCCAGGTAAACCGCCGACGTCAGCAGCGCCAGCACCACCATGATGGCCCATTTGAGCAGCAGGGTCTGGAATCTCGAGATCCTGACCTGCTCGGCGAATCGGTACACCGGCCCCCATTCCGCGGGCACATAGCCGAGGAGCGCGTCCACCAGCGTGCTGACCACGACGCTGCCGGTGAACCCCGCGAGCAGCAGCAGCAGCGCGAAATAGAAGGCCGACAACCCATTTCCGGTGCCGTTCGGCAGCGGGTTGTACACGTTCGCCTTGACCTCGATGGGGTTGGCGAGGCCCAGCGCCGACGCGCCGGTCAGCGGCGCGCCCCCGGTCTGCGCTGCGACGTCGGCCGTAAGCCGTTGCCCCACTTTCCCGTTGGCTACGGCGATCGCCTGGGTGAGGGTTTGTCCGGCGATGCTGGAGCCGAGTGTGCCCGCTCGCGGGTTCGTAGAGATGGTGACCGACGGCCGGGTCGCGCGGCCGGGCGTGACGGCGCTGGCTCCGTATTCGCGCAGGTTGGACGAGAAGGTCGGCGGAATGACCAGCTCCCCGTACACCTGGGCGGTGTCCAGCAGGCGTTGGGCGGCGTCGTGGGACACGACGCGGACGTCGAACTTGTCCTTGTCCAGCCCGGCCACGAGGCCGTCGGTGATCTGTCCCCCGAACGGCCCGGCGTCCTCGTTCACGACGGCGACGGGAAAGTGCCGCAGGTTGGTCATCGGGTTCAGGATGCCGCCGAGGTACAGCGCGCACAGCGCCGACATCAGCGCCAGCGTGACGACGATCGGCAGCGTCCAGAACCGCACGGTCCGAACTGCCTTGATATTCCGCTTGGGGTTGGGCGCCGCGTGCCGCGGCTGCGATTGAGACATGCGGGCTCCTGTCTGTCGTGCCCACTCTATGTGGTGTCAGGCGCCCAACTTTGCATGCATCTCCCAGATCAGCAGCTCCGCGGGCTCGGCCGCCGTCACCCGCGCGCCGTCGGCGCCGGTGAACCGGACCGCGTCGCCGTCGGCGAGCTCGCCGATGTCGGCCGCGTCAATCCGACCCCGTGCGACGAATACGTGCAGGTAGGGCGCCTGCGGGAGGTCCACCGAGTCGCCGGGTCGTAGCCGCGTGGCGTGCAGCGCGGCGTTGCGGTTGTGCAGCGTGATGGCCGCCTCAACTCCGGGGATGCCTGAGGCGATGGTCACAAGTCCGCCCGACAGCTCCGCGTCGCCGATCTCGTGTTGCTGGTAGCTCGGTGTGATGGCCGTCTCGTCGGGGACCACCCACATCTGCACGAAATGGACTGGTTCCGTGGCGGAGTCGTTCTTCTCCGAGTGCAGGATGCCGCTGCCGGCCGACATGCGTTGGGCCAGACCGGGATAGATGACCCCGCGGTTGCCGGCGGAGTCCCGGTGGGTCAGCTCGCCGCGCAGCACCCAGGTCACGATCTCCATGTCGCGGTGTGGATGGGTATCGAATCCGGTTCCGGGCGCGACGATGTCGTCGTTGTTGACCAGGAGCAACCCGTGGTGGGTGTTGTCGGGGTCGTAGTGGTCGCCGAACGAGAAGGAATGCCGGGACGTCAGCCAGGACGTCATGGTGACGGCACGGTCGGCCGCACGCCGAATCTCGACGGTTGCGGGCATGGGCTCCAGCCTAGGCCAACATTGTCTGCGCGCGCCGCAGCGCGGTGTCGAGCGCGGACAGGGTCAGCCCGGCCGCGCCCCCCAGGTGGATCTCGATTTGGTACTCGGGCTGGCCGTCCATGCCGAAGATCGGCAGGACGACGAATTCCGTTGACGCCAGCTCGGTTTCGAGCACATCGGTGATCGATTGCAGCGTCACCATGGTCATCAGGGTGGTGAGCCGGCGCGCCACCTGGGCGGTCGGCTCCAGCGACGCCAGCACGTCCGCCAGGCGGTGGTGTAGCGACTGGTGGGTGTCGTCGAACCGCCACGCTCCGTAGCCGCGGGCCCGGATGTCGGCGAGCACCCGCTGATGCTGGGCGACTTCGGCGCGCGTCAGCCGCGGCGTGACGTGCCGCAGCCAGCTCTCGACGAATACGTCGTCGCGCCAAGCCATGGCGACCAGTCCGAACGGCGGGTCGATGGGGAAGCGCTGACCGACGGCGTGTTCGCCGTCGGTGCCGTGGCCGACCGCGTCGACGGTGGTCAGGTGGCGATCGCCGATCCTCGACATCGAGCAGCCGGCGCCGAGCGCGTCATGCAGGAAGCGCAGCGCGTCGCGACCGCGGTCCAGGAGGGGGAACTGCGCGCGCAGCCCGTGAACCAGACCGAACAACCCACTGCCCAGCACATAGCGGCGGTCATCACGGCGCGCGACCCACGCGCGCCGCTCCAGTTCGGCCAGCACCAGGGCGCAGGTCGAGGTGCTGATCCGGCAGGCCTTCGCCACCTCCGCCGAGGTGCGACCCCCGGGTGAATCCGCCAGCGCTTCAAGCACATCCACGACGCGGGCGGTGGGCGGCGACTTGGCGGTTGACTCACCCACGCGTGGCTCCTTACGATCCGTCCAAAATCTACGAATAGCCGTCCTAATATTAGGAGAATATCGTGTTCAAGGTGGGAGTTTGGGGGCCGGGTTCGATGGGCGTGATCGCCCTGCGCGGCGTAATCGACCATCCGGAGCTGGAGCTGGTCGACCTCGTCGTGCACAGCGATGCCAAGGCGGGCCGCGACGCCGGAGAGCTGTGTGGGATCGCGCCGGTCGGGGTGACCGCCACGCGGGACCCGGCGCCGATGCTCGCCGGCGACGCCGACGCGGTGGTGTACGCGGCCGGCGCCAACCTGCGTCCGCTCGACGCCGTCGAGGACATGGCGTCGATCCTGCGGTCAGGCAAGAACGTGGTGTCGTGTTCGGTAGTACCGCTGGTGTTTCCCGACGCCGTCGACGCGGCGTTCACCGATCCGCTGCGCCGGGCCGCGCTGGACGGCGGAGTGTCGTTCTTCACCACCGGCATCGACTCCGGCTTCGCCAATGACGTGCTGCCGCTCGTGCTCTCGGGGGTATCCCGCGTCATCGAGTCGGTGCGGGTGACCGAGATGTTCAACTACGCCACCTACCCGGACCGCACCGCGGTCTATGAGATCCTCGGTTTCGGCAAGCCGCCGGAATACCAGGCCTTCGCGGCCCAGCCGGGAATATTCACGTTCGGCTGGGGGCCGGTGCTGCACCAGCTCGCCGCCGGGTTGGGCGTCAAGATCGACAACATCGAGGAAGCCAACGACCGCGTCCCCGCCGCCGAGGCCTTCGACACGCCCACCGGCCACATCGAGGCCGGAACGATCGCGGCCATGCGCTCCACACTGACCGGATACGTCGGCGGGAAGCCGACTTTCGTCCTCGATCATGTGACGCGGATGCGCGACGACATCGCCCCGGACTGGCCCCAGCCCCACATCTGTATCCCGCCCAAGGATCTCGGCTACGGCACGGCGTCGGGGCGCGGCCTGTATCGCGTCGAGATCGAGGGATCCCCAAGCATGCGTTGCGAATTCGAGATGGCCGAGGACCACGACCACGACCTAGGCGCGCGGATCGCCGGCGCGTCGCGGATGGTCAACGCCATCCCCGCGGTGTGCGCGGCCCGGCCCGGCCTGCTGTCGGCGCTGGACCTGCCGCTGATCACCGGTGCGGGGCTGGTCCGCTCGGTGGAGGGACCGTCACCGGACAGCCGGCTGTTCCCCAGGTGACTACTTCGCGGCGGGCAGCAGGGCGATGAGCGTATCGATGAGCTGCTCGGCGTCGGTTTGCCATTTGTCCCACACCAGGTGGCCGCTCAGTTCCAGGCCCGTGATGCCGTGCGCACTGGTCAGCAGGAGCGCCCCGTAGCGGCGCGCCCGTTTGGCACCGACGATGCGGCCCACCAGGTCGAGAAAGAGGTCCTGCGTGCGCTCGGCCGCCCGGGCCAGCGCGGTGGGATCACCCGCGGGCGTGGTGAACATCAAGCGGTACAGGTGCGGCCGGGTCCGGCCCACGGCGATCAGCGACAGCAAGGCGGCGCGCAATGACTGCTCGGGCGGGTTACCGCTGGCGACCAGAAGTTCCAGCGCGTCACCCAGTTCGCTCCACGCATTCGTGGCGAGGGCGGTGAGCAGGCCTTCCTTGTCGGCGAAGTGACGGTAGGGCGCCGAGCGCGAAACACCGGTGCGCGCGCCCACTTCGCGCAGCGTAACCGCTTCGGGTCCGCCGATATCCAGCAACACCTGTGCGGCGTCGAGGAGGGAGCGGCGCGTCGCCGCGGCCGCCTCTGATCGTGTCGCCATCCGGAGAAGCATAAGCGTCCTGCACTTGAGTTGACATCGTCAACAAAGCTGTTAGATTGTTGACGTTGTCAACTCAACGTGTCGGCCCCACGATGGAGACGGTTATGACTGCTTCGACTGACCCCGAACGGCGGGAACTGATCGTCGTCACCGGCGCCTCGACCGGCATGGGGGCGGCCACCGCGCGGGAACTGGCGCGCCGGGGCTTCCACGTGCTGGCCGGGGTCCGCCGTCAGGTGGACGCGGATGCGTTGCGCGCCGAGGGGATCGAGCCCCACGCCCTCGACATCACCGTGGAATCCGACGTCACGGCCATCGCCGACCGGGTCGCCCGCGATCCGATGCACCGGCCCCTGCGCGCGCTGATCAACAACGCCGGGATCGCCGTCAACGCGCCGGTCGAGACGTTGCCGCTGGACGAATGGCGCCGTCAATTCGAGGTCAACCTGTTCGGTCACATCGCGATGACCCAGGCGCTGTTGCCGGCCCTGCTGCAAAGCTGCGGCACCGTCGTCAACATCAGTTCCGTAGGTGGCAGGGTGGCGTTGTCGACCTATGGCGCCTACGCGGGTTCGAAGTTCGCCCTGGAGGCCGTCAGCGATGCGATGCGCCGCGAGGTCGCGGAGTTCGGGGTCAAGGTCGTCGTCGTCGAACCGGGCGGGGTGAAGACGGAGATCACCGAGCGCGGGATCGCCACCGCCGATCGCCTCAGCGCCGCAATGACCGCCGACCAATTGCACCGCTACGGCGATCTTGCTGAGGCGGTCAAGGCGCAAGCCCGATCGTTCACCGCGGGCGGTGTCACGGCCGAGCGCGCGGCCACGGTGATCGCCAAGGCGGCCACGGCATCTCGGCCCCGCACCCGTTACACCATCGGGCGCGATGCCGCTGTCCTGGTACGGGTGGCCCGCCTGGCGTCCGACCGACTGCTGGACCGCATGCTGCGCCTCAACCTGCGGCCGCACTACGCCTGAGCGCTGCCGAGGGGATACGTCGCCGCGGCGAGCTCGAGGATCTCGGCGCGATCGGCCGGCAGGATGAATCCCGATCCGATCGCGGTGTCCAGCGCCGCGGTGAACCCGTCGAGGTACTGCTCGGCCCCACCCGGATAGAGCCGGTGCAACGTTGCGGCGTCGAACGGCTCGCCGGACCCGAAGATCGCGGCCATCAGGCTCTGTTCGCCGGCTCCCGAGCTGGGCAGGCCGCAGGTCCGGGCGATGGGCACGTCCACCCACGGGGTCCGCACGCCGCCCCGGGCAACGCCGTTGGGATCCAGAACGGCCCGCGGCGGATCGCCGTCGCGGACCTCGATCGGCGGGGCCGCCGGCGCCGGCTGCCCGGTTCGCACCCAGGTGTGCAGGGCGGCGATCGCCGCCTGCACCACGTAATGGTGCTGCGGCGCGAAGTTGATGTAATGCCCCAGCTCCTGGCCCATCAGCATGTTGGTCGGGGCGTAGGCCGACACGACGGCGTCCAGCGGCGCCGAGCCGTCGTCGATCGGCGCCACCTGGACCGTGTAGTTGTCGGCGTGCGCGGCGCCGGCGATCTCCCAGACCCGCAGCCATTGGTCGTCGGGTTGCCTCGCGAGGTAGTAGCCGTGCCGGGGTCCGCCCAACAGGTCGGTCTCGGTGATGATCGTGACGAGCGGGACGCGCAGGTCGGTGCGGAATGCGACCGCGTCCGGCGAGGCGGCCTGCGACTCGTCGAAGATGGAAGCGCCGTCCAGCGGTGCCGCCGACGCGAAGCGGGAATGCACCAAAAAGCCGTCGTAGCTTCGGGCGAGTGGAGCGACGGCATTGACGTAGGTGGTCAGGAACATCGCGGATTGCGACTCGCCCACGGCGAGCACGTGGCGCACGGCGAGATCGCCCAGCGCGCCGTTGCGGACCAGCTCGCCCGTCTGGGAAAAGATGTCGTAGGAGAACTCGTCGCCGGGGTGATGCAGGGCCGCATACCGCGCCGGGTCCTGGCTCTTCAGCGACATGTCGAAGCCGAGCATGCTGGTGCCGCCGCCCTCCACCCCCACCCGCTGAGCCGAGACCGCGACGTAGGCGTAGCCCGCACGAAGGATCTCGCGATGGGCCATCATCCACACGGCCGGGGCGTCGATGCCGCCGCTGACATTGAGCCATTCGACGAGCACTGTGCCGTTGAAATCGGAGCGCCGTGCAGGGGTCAGCGCCACGATCCGCGTCGTGTATTCGGCGGTGCCGCTGGGCGTTACGCTCCACTGCCCGTCGGCGCCCAACTCGGCCGTGGGCGAGTAGGACGAGGCCGTGCCGGAGACGAAGAACTCCTCGGCGACGTAACCGACGGCGGCGATGTCAAAGGCGCCCAGCAACAGCAGCGGTTTGCCGGGCGCGGGCGCGACGAGCGGGGGCTTCCGTGTCGTCACAGGGAACCGGGCAGCCCGAATTTGGCGAACAGCGTGTCGTCGAGGAACGCCACCACGTGCGCGACCCGACCGTCCCGCACATCGAGCACGTGCAGCTGGAACGGCACGTGCACGTCGCCTGCGCGCATGTACATGGCCGCGCCGGGCTGGCCGTTGGCGATCACGGGAAGCAGGCGCATGTCCCCGGGGTGCTCGGCGGGGCACTGCTGGTGAATGAGCGTCACGATGTCCCGGGCGCCCCGGTACCATCCGACGTACGGCGGCATCTCCCAGATCGCCTCGGCGGTGAACAGCTCGACCAGCCGGTCGATGTCGTAAGCCTCGAACGCGGCGATGTAGCGGTCGAGCAGGTCCTGCGCCTCGGCCGATTCCGGCGGCGTCAAGCGGTCGCTCGCGCTGGGCTGCACGGCTTCCAGCTGGGTGCGGGCCCGCTGCAGCAGGCTGTTGACGGCGGCGGTGGTGGTGCCGATCGCCGCGGCCACTTCGGCCGCCTTCCACTGCAGCACGTCGCGCAGCAGGAGTACCGCCCGCTGCCGGGGCGAAAGGTGTTGCAGCGCGGCGACAAAGGCCAGCCGCACCGACTCCCGGGACCCGACGATGACCGACGGGTCCGCCGGGTCCTCGGTGAGCTCGGGCAGCGGCTCCAGCCAGGGCACCTCGCGACGCTCCACCAGCTCCGCCGTCGGGTCCGAGCTGGGGGCTCCCAAGCCGGTCGGCAAGGGGCGCCGCTCGCGCCCCTCCAGCGCCGTCAGGCAGGTGTTGGTGGCGATGCGGTGCAGCCAGGTCCGCATCGAGGACCTGCCCTCGAAACGGTCGTAGGCCTTCCAGGCCCGCAGCAGCGTCTCCTGCACCAGGTCCTCGGCGTCGTGCAGCGACCCGGTCATCCGATAGCAGTGGGCGAGCAACTCGCGACGGTACGGCTCCGCGTCGGTCGAGAAGTCCGCGCCGACGGCCGAGTCAGCGTCAGAGTTTCCGGCGTTTTCGGTGAGCAGCCTCACCCGAATGAGCCTACGCAGTGTCCCCGACAGAGTCTTTGTTAAGGCCCGCCCCCCGAGCCACTACGCTGCCCATGATGACTACGCGCACTGAACGGACCTTCGAGGGCGTCGGCGGCGTGCGCATCGTCTATGACGTCTGGACGCCCGACACCACGCCGCGGGCGGTGGTCGTGCTGTCGCACGGGCTCGGCGAATATGCCCGCCGCTACGACCACGTCGCGCAGTGCTTCGGCGGCGCGGGCCTGGTCACCTACGCGCTGGACCACCGCGGGCACGGCCGCTCCGGCGGCAAGCGGATGCTGGTGCGGGACATCTCCGAGTACACGACGGATTTCGACACGCTGGTCCGCATCGCCACCCGGGAACACCACGGCCTCAAATGCATCGTGCTCGGGCACAGCATGGGCGGCGGGATCGTGTTCGCCTACGGGGTCGAACGCCCGGACAACTACGACATGATGGTGCTGTCGGCGCCGGCGGTGGCGGCCCAGGAGCTGGTGTCCCCGCTGATGGTGCTCGCGGCCAAGGTGCTCGGTGTCGTCGTGCCCGGCCTTCCGGTGCAGGAACTCGACGTCGACGCCATCTCGCGGGACCCGGCGGTGGTGGCGGCCTATAACGACGATCCCCTGGTGTATCACGGGAAAGTCCCGGCCGGCGTCGGGCGCGCGCTGCTGCAGGTCGGCGAGACCATGCCGCAGCGGGCGCCGGCGCTGACCGCGCCGCTGCTGGTGGTGCACGGCTCCGATGACCGGCTCATCCCGGTCGACGGGAGCCGCCGGCTGGTCGAATGCGTGGGATCCACCGACGTCGACCTGAAGGTGTACCCGGGGCTGTACCACGAGGTCTTCAACGAGCCGGAGCGCGAGCAGGTGCTCGGCGACGTCGTCTCCTGGATCACCGCCCGGCTCTGAGCGGCCGTCGGCAAAGTGTCGTCTCGTTGCGTTAGTTTGGCGCACATGAGCCGCGCCGCGACGATGCAGAGCGGAGTACCGCCCGCTCGCGGGGGACGGAGCGATGAGGAGGAGTGGCGCACATGAGCGACGACAAAATGCTGGCTCGCATCGCCGCGCTGTTGCGTCAGGCCGAGGGCACCGACAACTCGCACGAGGCGGACGCCTTCATGAGCGCCGCGCAGCGGTTGGCGACGGCGGCGTCCATCGACCTGGCGGTGGCGCGGTCGCACGCGGCCAAGCGCTCGCCGGTGCAGGCCCCGACGCAGCGGACCATCACCATCGGCGCGGCCGGCACCCGGGGGTTGCGGACGTACGTGCAGCTCTTCGTGGTGAT
The DNA here is from genome assembly GCF_900157385.1 of Mycobacterium terramassiliense. GTDB lineage: Bacteria > Actinomycetota > Actinomycetes > Mycobacteriales > Mycobacteriaceae > Mycobacterium > Mycobacterium terramassiliense. The sequence goes on along the minus strand of NZ_LT717701.1, from coordinate 37,659 downwards.
CGCGGCCGCCAACGACGTGCGTTGTGACGTGGCGTCGAACTCGACGTTCGTCTACGCGTACGGGTTCGCCGAGGACATCGACGCCACGCACGCCCTCTACGCCAGCCTCGTCGTCCAGATGGTGCGGGCGTCAGACGCCTACCTGACCTCCGGCGCCCACCGGCCCACGCCGACGATCACCGCGCGCCTCAACTTTCAGCTCGCGTTCGGGGCGCGGGTGGGTCAGCGGCTGGCCGAGGCCCGCGAGGAGGCCACCCGCGAGGCCACCAAGGACCGCCGCCGCCCGCCCGGCACGGCTATCGCCCTGCGAGACAAGGAACTTGAGCTGCGCGACTTCTACCGTGGCGCGTCGAAGGCGCGCGGCACCTACCAAGTCAGTCGCGCGACGGCAGGTTATTCGTCGGCGGCGCGCCGCGCGGGGGACCGGGCGGGCCGGCGGGCGCGGCTCGGGAACAGCCCCGAACTGCCCGGGGCGCGGAGCGCGCTGCGCCAGTGACGGCGACCCGCGATTCGCAGCGCGCCAAGGTTTATGCGGCCGAGGACTTCGTCCGCACGCTGTTCGATCGCGCCGCCGAGCACGGATCGCCCGCCGTCGAGTTCTTTGGCACCCGGTTGACGCTGCCGCCGGAGGGGCGATTCGGGTCGGTCGCCTCCGTCCAGCGCTACGTCGACGACGTCCTCGCCCTGCCGTCGGTGCGGCGCCGCTGGCCGGACGTCCCGCCGCTGCGGGTGCGGGCGCGCCGCGCCGCCACCGCGGCGCACTACGAAAGCCGGGACGGCGCAGGCACTATCGCGGTTCCCGATCGCGACACCGCCGACTGGGCGCTGCGCGAGCTGGTGGTGCTGCACGAGGTGGCGCATCACCTGTGCCGGGCCGATCCGCCGCACGGCCCGGAGTTCGTCGCGACGATCTGCGAATTGACGGGTCTGGTGATGGGACCGGAACTCGGGCACGTGCTGCGCGTGGTGTACGCCAAAGAGGGTGTGCGGTGAGCTCGTTCGGCGACAATGCGGGCCGTGCAGCGGCCCGAGGAGGAGCCGGACAATCGGGCTCTGCCGGCGATCCGGACACCCGGGCCCGCGAGGTCGAGGCCCAGATGACCGACGACGAGCGGTTCTCGCTCCTGGTCGGGGTGATGGGCGCCGGCGAACTGTGGCCCGTGCCGGACGAACGCATCCCGCCGGGGGTCCCGATGAGCGCGGCGTATGTGCCCGGGATACCGCGGCTCGGAGTCCCCGCGCTGTTGATGAGCGACGCCGGGCTCGGGGTCACCAACCCCGGCTATCGCCCGGGTGATACGGCCACCGCCCTGCCCGCCGGGCTGGCGCTGGCCGCCAGTTTCGATCCCGCGCTGGCGCGCGAAGCCGGCGGCCTGATCGGCCGGGAGGCCCGCAGCCGCGGCTTCAACGTGCAGCTTGCCGGGGCCATGAACCTCGCACGCGATCCGCGCAACGGCCGCAATTTCGAATACGTCTCCGAGGACCCGCTTTTGACGGCGACGATTGCCGCCGAATCGGTCAAGGGGATCCAGCACGAGGGCGTCATCTCGACGGTCAAGCACTACTCGCTGAACGGCAACGAGACCAACCGGCACTGGCTGGACGCGGTGATCGATCCCGACGCGCACCGCGAATCCGACCTGCTGGCCTTCGAGATGGCCATCGAGCGCGGCGCGCCCGGCGCGGTGATGGCCGCCTATAACAAGATCAACGGCGACTACGCGGCCGCCAACGACGTCCTGATCAATGGCGTGCTCAAGGGCGCGTGGGGGTACCGCGGCTGGGTCATGTCCGACTGGGGCGCCACGCCGGGCTGGGAATGCGCGCTGGCGGGCCTGGACCAGGAGTGCGGCGCGCAGATCGACGCGCTGCTGTGGGGATCGGAGGCGTTCGGGGACCCCCTGCGCGCCGCGCATGCCGAGGGCGGGCTGGCCAGCGAGCGCCTGTCGGACATGGTCCGCCGGATCTTGCGGTCGATGTTCGCGGTCGGCGTCGATCGTGCCCACGTCGGGCCGGCACCGGACATGGACGCGCACAACGAGATTGCGTTGCGGATCGCGCGCGCGGGGATCGTGCTGCTGGCCAATCGCGGCGCGCTGCCGCTGGCGCCGGAGTCGAGCCCACGCATCGCGGTCATCGGTGGCTACGCGCACGCCGGTGTCGCGGCCGGCTACGGCTCGGCCGCCGTCGTCCCGCCCGGCGGGTACGCCGCGGTGGTCCCGATCGGCGGGCAGGGCCTGGAGGCCGGCATGCGCAACCTGTACCTGCTGCCGTCGAGCCCGCTGAGCGAACTGCGAGAGCGGCTTCCCCGGGCGCAGATCGAATTCGATCCCGGCCTGGGCCCCGCGGAGGCGGCGATGGCGGCGCGGCGGGCCGATGTCGCGATCGTGTTCGCCGTCCGCGCCGAAGGCGAGGGCTTCGACGGCGCCGACCTGTCGCTGCCGTGGGGCCAGGACGCGGTGATCGCCGCGGTGGCGGCCGCGAACCCGAACACGGTGGTGGTGCTGGAGACCGGCAACCCGGTGACGATGCCCTGGCGCAACTCGGTGAACGCCATCCTGCAGGCCTGGTACCCGGGCCAAAACGGTGGCCGGGCGATCGCGGAAGTCCTTGCCGGCGTGGTGAATCCGTCGGGCCGGCTGCCGATCACGTTCCCGGTCGACCTCGGCCAGACACCGCGCCCGGAGCTGCCCGATCCCGCCACCCCGTGGGGGACGCCGACCACCATCGACTACTTCGAAGGGGCCGATGTCGGCTACCGCTGGTTCGCCAAGCGCGGCCTGGCACCGATGTTCGCGTTCGGTCACGGCTTGTCCTACACCAGGTTTGAGTATCGCGACCTGGTGCTCGGCGCCGGGGACACGATCAGCGCCAGTTTCAGCGTCGCCAACGTCGGCGACCGTGCCGGGGCCGACGTCCCGCAGCTGTACCTGACCTCGGCCCCCGGCGAGCGATGCTCGCGTCTGCTGGGATTCGAACGGGTGGAGCTCGAGCCGGGCGCGACCCGCCGGGTGAGCATCGAGGCCGATGCGCGCCTGCTCGCCCATTACGACGGGGGCGCGGGGACCTGGCGCATCGCGCCGGGCGGCTACACCGTGGCGGTGGGCGCGTCCGCGGTCGCGCTCCGCCTGGCGGGCGGGGTGGAGCTGGCCGGCCGCGCGTTCGGGCGCTGATTCGAGGTGATCCGCGGGCCGGGCGTACGACCGGCCGGACGGCTACTCGACCGGCGTCAGCTCGTCGCCGCAGGTGCAGCGGTACGGCTCGCCCGCGCCCGAGCAGTGGCAGGGAACTTCGATGCGAACGCGGCATCCGCAGCCCTCGTGGCCACAACTCAGCAGGGCTCCCGCTTCATAGGTTGCCATGTCAACCACCCTTCTTTGTCGCCGTGGACTCGCAGATCTCATGATATACCCCGCAGGGGTATATCGTAAATAGGTGGATTGGTTGCGCGCGCCCCGGGTAGCGTGGGCGGCATGACGGCAGACCCGACCCCGCAAGACGTCGACGCATTCTTGGACAGCACCGTGGTGGGCGACGACCCGGTCCTGGCCGCGGCGCTGCGGGCCAGCGACGCGGCCGGGCTGCCGCAGATCGCGGTCTCCGCGCAGCAAGGCAAGTTCCTGTCGCTGCTGGCCGGTGCGATAGGGGCGCGCCGCATCCTCGAGGTCGGCACGCTGGGGGGCTTCAGCACCATCTGGCTGGCACGCGGGGCGGGACCCGAAGGTCGCGTGGTGACGCTCGAATACGAGCCCAAACACGCCGAGGTCGCTCGGTCCAACCTGCAGCGCGCCGGCGTGGGCGACCGCGTCGAGGTGATCGTCGGCGCCGCGCTGGACACCTTGCCGACGCTGAACGGTGGCCCTTTCGACCTGGTGTTCATCGACGCCGACAAGGAGAACAACGCGGCCTATCTCGAGTGGGCGATTCGGCTGGCTCGTCCCGGCTCGGTCATCGTGGTGGACAACGTCATTCGCGAAGGCCGGATTATCGACACGGAAACCGACGATGCCAAAGTGCAGGCGACGCGCCGGACGTTGCTGGCGATGGGCGAGCACCCGCGGCTGGACACGGCCGTGATCCAGACCGTCGGGGCCAAGCAGTGGGACGGTTTTGCGCTCGCGGTGGTGCGCTGAGGGCGTCAGCGCGGGGTGAGGGTTTTGACGGCCTCGCTGGCGGACGTGAGTTCGCCGATCCGCAAAGCGGTTTCGCCCGCGTACAGCGCGGCGCTGTCCAACCACGCGTCGGGGACCCCGGCCACCGGCGCCAGTGGGGTGAAGAACGGACGGGCGGGCGACTGTAGGCGCATCAGCGCGCCCGCGTCGAAATAGCCCAGCACCGACAGCGGACGGCTGGCGGCGTTGAGGGCGGCGGGGAAGGCCTTGGCCTTCCCGTCGTTGCCACACCAGCGCCGCGTCGCCGCGTTCGGGATGACGCGATGGCGCAGCGGCCAGCTCAGGCCGAACAGGTCGGTCTCAATCGTCTTGTCCGCCTGCAGGATTCGCCGCTGATACTCCCGGCTCGCGTTGGCCTCGTGGGTCAGCAGGAATCGTGTGCCGGCGATCACGCCGCTGGCACCGGCATCCCGGGCGGCGCTGGTGTCGGCGGCGGTGGCGATGCCGCCGGCCAGAAAGACGGGCCGGTTGCCGGGCACCGCGAGCGCGTGGGGCAGGAAGTCCAGGGCCGCCATGGTTCCCACCAGGTGCCCGCCGGCCTGCCGTCCCTGCGCGATCAAACCGTCGGCGCCCCAGGCGACCGCGGCGCGCGCCTGCTTCTCGGTGCCGACCATCACGAACACGAAGGCTCCGGCGCCGCGCAGGTGCTCGACGAGCCCCCACTTCTCGCCGAACGCCAGCACGACGGCGTCCACGCGGCACTCGACGCAGACCGCGACGTGGCGGCGATGAACGAAGGGCATCAACAGGTTTACCGCGACGGCGCGCCCCGGCGCCCGTTCGCGCACCTGCTCGATCGACGCCCGCAGCTGGCGCGGGGTGGCGATGCCCAGGGTTCCCAGGCCGCCCGCGTTGGCGACCGCGGCCGCCAGCGGCGCGCCCGCCAGGCCGCCGCCCATTCCAGCCTGGCCCACCGGAACATCGAGCCGCAATCGGTCGGCGATGTCCATTGCTCACGACGTTACGCGGCCCCTCGAATTGGCTCGTGATCGGGCGTAATCTTGACCACAGATGGATGGGTGCAGTGTGGCCCAAAAGGCTTGCTGCGTAACAGAAAGGTCACAAAATGAGTACGGTCCATTCATCAATCGATCACCACCCCGATTTGTTGGCTCTGCGCGCGAACTACGAGCGCGTCGCCGAGTCGACGAGTGCGCATGTCACCTTCGGCCTGGCCCTGCTGACGGGCCTGTACGTGGCCGCCTCGCCGTGGATCGTCGGGTTCAGCGCGACGGCATCGCTTGCCACGTCCGACCTGATCGTCGGGATCGCGGTGGCGTTCTTGGCGTACGGGTTTGCCACGGCGCTGGACCGCGCGCACGGTATGACCTGGACGCTGCCGGTGCTCGGTGTCTGGGTCATCGTGTCGCCGTGGATCCTGCCGGGCGTCGCGCTCACGGCCGGCATGCTCTGGTCGAATGTCGTCGCGGGCGCGTTGCTGACCGTCCTGGGCCTCAACGCCACCTACTTCGGCGTGCGCACCCGGGCGGCCGCGCACGCGTAGTCGCGAATTCGGTTAGGCGACAAGGCGGCTAACCGCAGACCGCGCCGATCGCGGCCGAGCTGACCAACTTGACGTACTTGGCCAACACCCCGGTCTTGTAGCGGGGCGGGGGAGGCGTGAAATCTGTTCGCCGCGCCTCGAATTCGGCGGGGGCGGGCAACACGTCGAGGGGGCGGGCGGCCACGTCGAGGCGGATCCGGTCGCCGTCGCGCAGCAGGGCGATCGGTCCGCCGTCGACCGCCTCGGGAGCGACGTGCCCCACGCACAGGCCGGTCGTGCCGCCGGAGAACCGGCCATCGGTCAGCAGCAGAACGTCTTTGCCGAGGCCGGCGCCCTTGATTGCGCCGGTGATGGCGAGCATCTCGCGCATCCCGGGCCCGCCCTTCGGTCCCTCGTAACGGATCACCACGGCGTCGCCATGTGTGATGGTGCCGTCCTCGAGCGCGTCCAGCGCCGCCCGCTCGCCGTCGAAAACCCTTGCGGTGCCTTCGAACACGTCGGAGTCGAAACCGGCCGTCTTGACCACCGCGCCCTCCGGCGCGAGCGATCCGTGCAGGATGGTGATGCCGCCGGTCGGGTGGATCGGGTTGTCCATGGCCCGCAGCACCTTGCCGTCCGGGTCCGGTGGGGCGATGGCGGCCAGGTTTTCGGCGAGGGTCTGGCCGGTCACCGTCAGGCAGTCGCCGTGCAGCAGGCCCGCGTCCAGCAGCGCCTTCATGATCACCGGCACGCCGCCGATGTGGTCGACATGGGACATGACGTGCCGGCCGAACGGCTTGACGTCGGCCAGGTGCGGCACCTTCGACCCGATCCGGCTGAAGTCGTCGAGGGTGAGCGCGACCTCGGCCTCGTGCGCGATGGCCAGCAGGTGCAGCACCGCGTTGGTCGAGCCGCCGAACGCCATCACCACCGCGATCGCGTTCTCGAAGGCCTCCTTGGTGAGGATGTCGCGGGCGGTGATGCCGCGCCGCAGCAGCTCGACGACGGCCTCGCCGCTGCGGCGCGCGAACCCGTCGCGGCGGCGGTCGGTCGCGGGCGGGGCCGCGCTGCCCGGCAACGACATGCCGAGCGCCTCGGCGGCGCTGGCCATGGTGTTGGCGGTGTACATGCCGCCGCAGGCGCCCTCGCCGGGGCAGATCGCGCGCTCGATGGCGTCGACGTCCTCGCGCGGCATCAGCCCGCGCGCGCACGCCCCCACCGCCTCGAACGCATCGATGATCGTGACCTCGCGTTCGCTGCCGTCGGACAACTTGGCCACCCCCGGCAAAATGGAGCCGGCGTAGAGGAACACGGCCGCGAGGTCCAGCCGCGCGGCCGCCATCAGCATCCCGGGCAGCGACTTGTCGCAGCCGGCCAACAGCACCGACCCGTCGAGGCGCTCGGCCTGCATCACGGTTTCCACGCTGTCGGCGATCACCTCGCGCGACACCAGGGAGAAATGCATCCCCTCGTGCCCCATCGAGATGCCGTCGGAAACCGAGATGGTGCCGAACTCGAGCGGGTAGCCCCCGGCCGAGAACACGCCCTCCTTGACCGCCTTGGCGAGCCGGTCCAGCGAGAGGTTGCACGGCGTGATTTCGTTCCAGGACGAGGCGACCCCGATCTGGGGCTTGGCGAAGTCTTCGTCGCCCATGCCTACGGCGCGCAGCATGCCACGGGCGGCGGCCTTCTCCAGGCCGTCGGTGACGTCGCGACTACGCGGTTTGATGTCGGCGACCGGCGCCGCATCGGTGGGTGTGGCCTGCCCTGAACTCATCGTGCAAGTATGCCGGGCACACCGCGTCCGCAAACGCGCGGGTCATACCCCGTCGGGGTATGGGGTAGACTCGAGCGGTGACGAGTGCACACGGATATTCGCAGCAGAAGGACAATTACGCCAAGCGGCTGCGGCGCATCGAGGGCCAGGTGCGCGGCATCGCGCGCATGATCGAGGAAGACAAATACTGCATCGACGTCCTCACCCAGATCAGCGCCGTCAGCAGCGCCCTGCGTTCGGTGGCGCTGAACTTGCTTGACGAGCACCTGAGCCACTGTGTCACCGGCGCCGTGGCCGAGGGCGGGAGCGAGGCCGACGACAAGCTGGCCGAGGCCTCGGCCGCCATCGCGCGTCTGGTGCGGTCCTGACCGCCGGTTGGTAGGCGTGTTGAACCGCTAACTTGCGGGAACCTATTGTTGCGGTGCGTACGGTAGGTGCAGCGTGATTGCGCCAGCAGCCTTGCCCGGCCGATTGCGTACCCAACCGATGACCGCCATGACTGCCGCCACCACCTCTGCTGGGCGAACGTGGACGCCACGGATCGCCGCACAGCTGGCTGTGCTGGCCGCCGCGGCGTTCACCTACGTCACCGCCGAAATCCTGCCGGTCGGCGCCCTGTCGGCGATCGCGCGCAACCTGCACGTCAGCGTGGTCCTGGTCGGCACGCTGCTGTCCTGGTACGCGCTGGTGGCGGCGCTGTCGACGTTCCCGCTGGTGCGGTGGACTGCGCACTGGCCGCGCCGGCGCGCGTTGGTGTTCAGCCTGGCCTGCCTGACCGTCTCGCAGCTGATCTCGGCGCTGGCGCCCAGCTTTGCGGTGCTGGCCGTCGGGCGGGTGCTGTGCGCGGTCACCCACGGCCTGTTGTGGTCGATCATCGCCCCGCTTGCCACGCGGCTGGTGCCCCCGAGCCACGCCGGGCGCGCCACGATGTCGATCTACGTCGGCACCAGCCTGGCGCTGGTGATCGGCAGCCCGCTCACGGCCGCCATGAGCCTGATGTGGGGCTGGCGGCTGGCCGCGGCCTGCGTCACCGTCGCGGCGGCCGTCGTCACCCTGGCGGCCTGGCTGTTGCTGCCGGAGCTGGCGCTCACCGACGACCAGCTCAAGTGCGTGGGTCCGCGGGCGCGCCACCACCGCAATCCCCGGCTGATCATCGTCAGCCTCATCACCATGGTGGGGGTCACGGGCCATTTCGTGTCGTACACCTACATCGTGGTGATCATCCGCGACGTGGTCGGCGTGCACGGACCCAATCTCGCCTGGCTGCTGGCCGCCTACGGCGCCGCCGGCGTGATCGCGGTGGGCGTGGTGGCGCGGTCCCTGGACCGGCGGCCCAAGAGCGCCGTCATCCTGTGCATGGCCGGATTGACCTTCGCGTTCGTGGTGCTCACCGCGCTCGCGTTCGGCGGCGCACCCGCCGCGGCGACGGCCCTCATCGGAACCGCCGCGATCGTGTTGTGGGGCGCGATGGCCACCGCCGTGTCGCCGATGTTGCAAGCCGCCGCGATGCGTAACGGGGCCGACGACCCGGACGGGGCATCGGGGCTCTACGTGACGGCCTTCCAGGTGGGCATCATGGCCGGCTCGCTGGCGGGTGGCCTGTTGTATGAGCGCAACGTCGCGCTGATGCTGACCGCGTCGGCGGGCCTGATGGCCGCCGCCCTGGTCGCCATGGCCGCCAATCGGCAGACGCTGGACGTTGCCCCGGCAAGCTCACGCAATTCATAGCTGCGCAGGTCAGCGTCCCCAATCGCCCCGCACATCGGCCGGCCGCCGGCGGCGGAAGAGATAGCTGGCCCGGCCGCTGTGCCACACTATTTCCCAGATAGCGACTGGAGGGATGCGTATGTCGGGCTGGACGAGAGCCTGGACTTCCAAGGGCCTCTTCGCGGCGCTGAAGGCGGCCGGAGTGGCGTCGATGTTCGGTGTGCTGGTGCTGAGCGCCGGCCCCGCGCTGGCGGACCCGGACCCCGGCGACCCCGGGGTCGTCGCCCCGCCCGGTCCGCCCGCGCCGCCGCCGGCCCCCGCCCCGCTGCCCGCGCCCCCGCCTCCGTTTGCGCCGCCGCCGTTTACCTTCCCGGGTGCGTCGCCGGTGGCGGCGGGTCCCGCCGCCGGGCAGAACCCGACGCCGTTCACGGGCACGCCGCCGTTCGGGCCGCCGTCGTTCGTCCCGAAAAACGGCTCGACGGTGGGCGTGGGCCAACCGATCATCATCAACTTCCCCGGCCGGGTTGACGACGCGGGCGCGGCCATCGACGCGGTCCACGTGTCATCGGTCCCGCCGGTGCCGGGCAAGTTCTACTGGATGACCCCGACCCAGCTGCGCTGGCGCCCGCTGAGCTTCTGGCCCGCTCACACCGACGTGACGGTCGACGCGGGCGGCACCGTGTCCACCTTCCACACCGGCGACACCCTGATCGCCACGGCCGACGATTCGACCCACCAGCTGACCGTGACGCGCAATGGCACCGTGGAGAAGACCATCCCCATGTCGATGGGCATGACGTCCGGCAACCACCAGACCCCCAACGGCACCTACTACGTGCAGGAGAAGATGCCGTCGGTGGTGATGGACTCCTCGACCTACGGCGTCCCGGTCAACTCGACGTACGGCTACAAGGTGACCGTCGAGCTGGCCGTCCGCTTCGACAACGTTGGGGACTTCGTGCACAGCGCCCCGTGGTCGGTGGACGACCAGGGCAAGCGCGACGTCAGCCACGGCTGCATCAACATCAGCCCGTCCAACGCGAGGTGGTTCTTCGACAACTTCGGGCCGGGGGATCCGATCATCGTGAAGAACTCCACCGGCGGCGACTACAAGAAGAACGACGGCTCGAGCGACTGGATGTCGTAACGGCGTAGCCGAGCAGTCCCAAGAGCCCCCTTTTCGTCACGAACCGGGGGCTTTTGCGGCCGCTGGGCCCCTTTCGCGGGCCGGCCTGTTATGTATAGCATCATACATATGCGTAGCCCCCGCGAGCGGATGGTGGTGTCCGCCGCGCTGCTGATCAGGGAGCGCGGCGCGCACGCCACGGCCATCTCGGACGTCCTCGAGCACAGCGGCGCGCCGCGCGGGTCGGCCTATCACTACTTCCCGGGCGGGCGGACCCAACTGCTCTGCGAGGCCGTCGACTACGCGGGCGAACACGTCGCCGCCGTCATCGCAGGGGCCGCCGGCTGCCGCGAACTGTTGGACACGCTGATCGACAAGTACCGCCGACAGCTCCTCGAGACCGACTTCCGCGCCGGCTGCCCCGTGGTCGCGGTCTCCGTCGAAGCCGGCGAGCAGTCCGACCGCGACCGGATGGCACCGGTGGTCGAGCGTGCCGCGGCGGTGTTCGACCGCTGGTCCGGCCTGATCGCCCAGCGCCTCATCGCCGACGGCATCGCGGCCGATCGTGCCCGCGAGTTCGCGGTGCTGGCGACCTCGGCGCTCGAGGGGGCGATCGTCCTGGCCAGGGTGCGGCGCGACCTCGCCCCGCTCGATGTCGTCCGCCGCCAGCTACACCGACTGCTCGTGGCCGAACTCTCCGAAGGGGTTTCGCAATGACCACCACTGAATGGGCGCCGACGGCCTGCATCCTGTGCGAATGCAACTGCGGCATCGTCGTGCAAGTCGAGGACGGCCACCTGGCCCGCATCCGGGGCGATAAGGCGCACCCGGGGTCGCAGGGGTACACATGCAACAAGGCGCTGCGGCTCGACCACTACCAGAACAACCGCGCCCGCCTGACCTCGCCGATGCGCCGCCGCGCTGACGGCACGTTCGAGGAGATCGACTGGGACACGGCGATTGTCGAGATCGCCGAGGGGTTCAAGCACATCCGCGACGCCTACGGCGGGGACAAGATCTTCTACTACGGCGGGGGCGGGCAGGGCAACCATCTGGGCGGCGCCTACAGCGGCGCGTTCCTGAAGGCGCTCGGTTCGCGGTATCGGTCGAACGCGTTGGCGCAGGAGAAGACCGGGGAGGCCTGGGTCGACGCGCAACTCTATGGCGGTCATACGCGGGGCGAGTTCGAGCACGCCGAGGTGTCGGTGTTCGTGGGCAAGAACCCGTGGATGTCGCAGAGCTTTCCGCGGGCCCGGGTGGTGCTCAACGAGATCGCCAAGGATCCGGCCCGGTCGATGATCGTCATCGATCCCGTCGTCACCGACACCGCGAAGATGTCCGACTTCCACCTGCGGGTGCGCCCGGGAACCGACGCCTGGTGCCTGGCCGCCCTGGCGGGCGTGCTCGTCCAGGAAAACCTTTGCGACGAAGCCTTTCTCGCCGAGCACGTGCGCGGCTCCGACGCCGTGCGCGCGGCGCTGCGCGAGGTTCCGGTCGCCGACTACGCGTCGCGCTGCGGGGTCGACGAGGAACTGTTGCGCGCGGCCGCGCGGCGCGTCGGCGCCGCCGCGAGCGTGGCGGTGTTCGAGGACCTCGGGGTTCAGCAGGCGCCCAACAGCACCCTGTGCTCCTACCTGAACAAGCTGCTGTGGATCCTCACCGGCAACTTCGCGAAAAGGGGCGGCCAGCACCTGCATTCGTCGTTCGCGCCGTTGTTCAGCCAGGTCACCGGGCGCACGCCCGTCACCGGTGCGCCCGTCATCGCCGGGCTGATACCGAGCAACGCGGTGCCCGAGGAAATCCTGACCGACCACCCCGACCGCTTCCGGGCCATGATCGTCGAGAGCAGCAATCCCGCCCACTCGCTGGCCAACTCGGCCGCCTGCCGCGAGGCCTTCGGCGCGCTGGAACTGATGGTGGTAGTGGACGTCGCGATGACCGAGACCGCACGGCTCGCCCATTACGTGCTACCCGCGGCGTCGCAGTTCGAGAAGCCCGAGGCGACCTTCTTCAACTTCGAGTTCCCCGCCAACACTTTTCAGTTGCGCCGGCCGTTGCTGCCGCCCCTGCCGGGCACGCTGCCCGAACCCGAGATCTGGGCGCGGCTGGTGCGCGCGCTCGGCGTACTCGACGACGCCGAGCTGCGCCCGCTGCACGAGGCCGCACGCCGCGGCCGGCAAGCCTACGCCGAGGCGTTCCTTTCCGCCGTGGCCGCCAATCCGACCGTGGCGAAGCTGGTTCCGTACGTGCTCTACGAGACACTGGGGCCGACACTGCCCGACGGGTTGGCCGGCGCGGCCGCCGCGTGGGGGCTGGCCCAGAAGACCGCGATGGCCTACCCCGAGGCCGTCCGGCGGGCCGGCCACGCCGATGGCAACGCGCTGTTCGATGCCATCCTGGCCAGCCCATCGGGCGTCACGTTCACCCGGCACGAATACGAGGATGACTTCGCGCTGATCAGCCACGCGGACCGCAAGATCGCGCTGGAAATCCCCGAAATGCTGAAGGACCTAAGGGCTTTGGCCGCGGCGCCGCCCCGCCTGACCACCGCGGAGTTCCCGATCGTCCTGTCCGTCGGTGAGCGGCGCGCCTACACCGCCAACGACATCTTCCGCGACCCGTCCTGGCGCAAGCGCGACGCCGACGGCGCGTTGCGGGTCAGCGTCGAGGACGCCCAGGCCCTGGGGCTCGCCGACGGGCAACGGGCCCGGGTCAGCACCGCTGCCGGCAGCGCCGAGGTGGCCGTCGAGATCACCGAGACCATGCTGGCCGGGCATGCGGCCCTGCCCAACGGTTTTGGCCTCGACTACGTCGACGACGCAGGCGATACCGTTGTTCCGGGCGTCGCCCCGAACGCGCTCACCTCGACGGAGTGGCGCGACCCGTACGCCGGCACGCCGTGGCACAAGCACGTGCCCGCGCGCATCGAAGCGTGCGGGGTGGCCTAGTTCCAGATCCTGACCCGCCGCTGCGGCGCGAGGTACAGGGCGTCGCCCTCGGTCACGTCGAAGGCGTCGTAGAAGGCATCCATGTTGCGGATGACACCGTTGCAGCGGAACTCCGGCGGCGAATGCGGGTCCACCGCCAATCGCCGGATCGCTTCGGCATCACGGGATTTGGTGCGCCACACCTGCGCCCAGCCGTAGAATACTCGCTGCACTCCGGTCAGGCCATCGATGACCGGGGCGGGTTCGCCGTTCAGTGACAGCTGGTAGGCCAGCAGCGCGATGGACAGCCCGCCGAGGTCGCCGATGTTCTCGCCGACGGTGAACGCGCCGTTGACGTGATACCGGCCGTCGAGCGCCCGGGGCGTGTACGCGTCGTACTGCTCGATCAGCGCCTTGGTGCGGGCACCGAACTCGGTGCGGTCGTCGTCGGTCCACCAGTCGACCAGGTTGCCGTCGCCGTCGTATTTGGCGCCCTGGTCGTCGAAACCGTGCCCGATCTCGTGACCGATCACCGACCCGATCCCGCCGTAGTTGGCGGCGTCGTCGGCCTCGGCGTCGAAGAAGGGCGGCTGCAAAATGGCTGCGGGGAAGACGATTTCGTTCATCCCCGGGTTGTAGTACGCGTTGACGGTCTGGGGCGTCATGAACCACTCGTCGCGGTCCACCGGCCCGCCGAGCTTGGCCAGCTCGCGGTCGTGATTGACCGCGTATCCGCGTTGGTAATTGCCGTACAGGTCGTTGCGGTCGATCACCAGCGCCGAGTAATCCCGCCACTTCGCCGGGTAGCCGACCTTGGCGGTGAACTTCTCCAGCTTGGTCAGCGCCCGCTCGCGGGTCTGCGGCGTCATCCAGTCCAGTTCGCTGATGGACAACCGGTACGCCGCCTTCAGGTTGTCCACCAGGGCGTCGATGCGGGCCTTGGCGCTCGGCGGGAAATGCTGCTGCACGTAAAGCTTTCCGACGGCATCGCCCAGCAGGCCCTCCACCAGCGACACCGCCCTCTTCCAGCGCTCGCGGATCTGCTCGGCGCCGGTCAGCAGGCGACCGTAGAAATCGAAGTCCGCGGCGACGAGGTCGTCGGTCAACCACGCGGCGCGGGCGCGGATCACGCGCCAACGCGCCCAGCGCTTCCAGTCCTCGATGTCTTCGCTGTCCCACAGCGCGGCGAACGCGGTCAGGTAGTCCGGTTGGCGCACAACCACTTCCGCGAGGGCGTCGGGGGAGCCGCCCAGCGCGGCCGCCCAGCCGGCCCAGTCGAAGCCCGCCGCCTCGTCCCGCAGCCCGGCGAAGGTGCGCAGGTTGTAGGTGAGGTCGGCGTCGCGGCGCTTGACCACGTCCCAGTGCGCGGCCGCGAGTTTGCTCTCCAGCGCCACGATCCGGGCCGCGGTGTCGGCGTGATCGCCGCCGTACACGAGGCCGAACATCCGCGCGATGTGTCCCGGGTAGGCGGCCAGCACGGCGGCGTGCTGCTCCTCGCGGAAGTACGACTCGTCGGGCAGGCCGATGCCCGACTGCGAGAAGTGCACCAGGTAGCGGGCCGAGTTCTTGGCGTCGGTGTCCACATAGAACGCGACGCCGCCGCCTACGCCCGTGCGCTGCAGGGCGCCGATCGCGCCGGCCAGGGCGGCGCGGTCCGCGCAGGCGTCGATCGAGGCCAGCTCGTCGAGCAGCGGGGCCAGGCCCCGGCGTGCGACGGCGTGTACGTCGAGGAAGCTGCCGTAGAGGTCACCGATGCGTTGCTCGTCGGTGTTCGCCGGGGCGCCCCGCCGGCTGGCCTCCTCGATCAGGTCGCGGACCTGCTCCTCGGCCCGGTCGTACAGCGCGCGGAACGCGCCGTCGGTCGCGCGGTCGGGGGGAATCTCGTAGTCGGCCAGCCAGCGGCCGTTGACATGGCCGAACAGGTCGTCTTGGGGGCGGGCGGTCGCGTCGACAAAGCTCAGGTCGACGCCCGATCGGATGGCCTCTACAGTCACCCCGCCATCCTTCCATCTTCTTTTGGATGCAACGATCGGCCCATGTCAGACGACGCCGAACTGGTCGAAGCCGAAGACGACGTCGATCCCGACGACGACGTCGACCCCGCAACCGCCGACTCCGAGCCCGAACCGGCGGCCCCCCGGATCTTTTCGCCGTACGGCATCGCGTCCACCGTGCTCGGCGTGCTGGCGGTGGCCGCCGTGGTGTTCGGCTACTTCATCTATTCCGCCCACCGCGACGAGCTGGGCGAGCGCAGCTACCTGACGCGCGTCATGCAGACCGCCGCGGAGTGGACCGGCGTGCTGATCAACATGAACAGCGGCAACATCGACGCCAGCTTGCAGAAGCTGCACGACGGCACGGTCGGCGAACTCAACACCGACTTCGACGCGGCCGTGCAGCCCTACCGGCAGGTGGTGCAGAAGCTGCAGTCGCAGAGCGCAGGCCGGATCGAGGCGGTGGCGATCGAAACGGTGCACCACGACCTGGACACCCAGCCCGGTGTCTCGCGGCCGGTGGTCACCACCAAGCTGCCGCCGTTTGCCACCCGGACGGATTCGGTGATGCTGGTTGCCACGTCGGTCAGCGAGAACGTCGGGGCCAAGCCGCAGGTGGTGCATTGGAACCTGCGGCTCGACGTCTCCGACGTCGACGGCAAGCTGATGATCTCCGGGCTGGGATCCATCCGATGAGAAACATCTGGCGGCTGCTGGCCTTCGACGTCGTGGCGCCGCTGGCCGCCATCGCCGCCCTGCTGGCCATCGGGATGGTCCTCGGCTGGCCGCTGTGGTGGGTGTCGGGATGCACGGCGCTGCTGGTGCTGATCGCCGAGGGCGTGGCCGTGAACTTCTGGCTGCTGCGCCGTGATTCGGTCAGCGTCGGCACCGACGACGACGCGCCCGGTCTGCGGCTGGCCGTGGTGTTGCTGAGCGCGGCCGCCCTGGGCGCGGCGGTGCTGACCGGCTACACGCACTGGACGCGGCCGGATCGCGAGTTCAGGAAGGATTCCCGCGACGTGGTTCAGGTCGCCACGGGGATGGCCGAGGCGATGGCGTCGTTCACGCCGAGCGCCCCCACCAGCTCCATCGACCGGGCCGCGGCCATGATGCTGCCCGAGCAGGCGGGCGCGTTCCGTGACCAATACAAGCAGTCCAGCGCCGATCTGGCCCAGCACAATGTGACGGCACAGGCCGCCACGCTGGCGGCCGGGGTCGAGGCCTTGGGGCCGACGGCGGCCAGCGTGGCCGTGATCCTGCGGGTGACCCAGAACGCGCCCGGCCAGCCCCCCAGTCAGGCGTCGCCGGCGCTGCGGGTGACCCTGGCCAAGAAGGGCGGCACCTGGCTGGTGGCGGACGTGCGGCCGATCAATTCCCGGTGATCAGTCGGCTTCGGTCGGCCGCGCGGACTTCACCTTGACGAACCGATCCGACAGCCGGCGCATCCGGATCATCAGCGCGGACGTCGGGCTGATGCTGCCGTCGAGGTAGGTGCCCAGCTCCTCGGGCGACACCCCGATGCGCGACGCGAATTCCTGTTCGCCCAGTCCCGACCGGTCGATCAGCAGCCGCACGTGGCGGGCGACCTCGGCGCGTTCGTTGGCCTCCAGGTGGGTGCGGGCGCGCTCCAGCACCTCCCAGAGGGCCTTGGAGATGCCCGACGGACGCGTGCCCTCGAGGACCTCCTCGACCTGGCGGGCGGTCCGCCCGTACGGGTCGCGCTTCAGCGCGGCGGCGATGCGCTTCCAGGTGGCGATGTCGCCGCCTTGGAGGGCCGACCGGATGGCGGCCGTCGGCCAGAACTCCACCGGCTGGTCGGGATCCGGAAGGGGGCCGGCGGGTCCGCCGTTGGGCCTGCGCTGGTCGCCGGCGGACCGCTGGGGTGGCGGCGCCGGACGTCGCTCGGATGCCAACGTCACCTCGCCTCCTCCAGCATCGCTACGGCCACCGAGAGGCAGCGCTGCTTGACATCTTCCCAGTCTGCCTTGGCGTCGGGTTCCGACCACTGGTCGTCGCCGAAATCGGAAGGATGCGGATCCGCGAGCCGGCGGACTAGCTGCGTTGCCATCCATTCCCGCCTGGACGTCTGACAACAGTAATAGCTATCCATGCCGGCCAGCACCACAGCGGCGGTCTCCGGCTCCACGCTGTCCACCATGTCAGCAAAGTCGGCGTAATCGCGGCTGCTGTTACGGCACATGATCAAGTAGCCCTTGAGCCGCAGCGCCTCCGCGCCGGTCGGGACGAGCAGGCGGTCGCCGGTGGGCAGCTGCACGTTGGTGGTCTCCACCGGGCTGCGCCGCTCGAACCTCGGCGGCTCGCAGTCGTCGACATCGGTCTCCAGCGCGTCGATCGCCACCGACAGCCGCCCCCGCCACAGCGTGACCGGGTGAACCGGGCGGTCCCCCGCGATCGCGCGGGCGATGCCGTTGCGCGACGCGAGGCCGCCGACGAGCTTCTTGGCGGCCGAGTGGCCGTTGCCGCCGTTCTTGGCGGCCGCCGGGCCCACCCCGTTCCCCGCTTCGTCGTCGATGCTCACCTGGTGGGGGATCTGTCCGGGGCCGAGCCCCCGGCTGCCCTCGGGGCCTTGGGAAAAGCCGGGCTGCGCCGCCTTGCCATTGCGCCCACACCCGGTGAAGGCCAGCGGGTCGGCGACGCAAATGGCATCGGGTGCAAGGGTTTTGAGCTTCGCGGCCGACTTCAGCACCATGCGCAGGTCGGCGCTGGGTGGCGTGAGCGCGGAGATGTCGTCGGGGATGACCACGACGTCACCGAGGTCGACCTCGGGCAGCGGGCGGTCGAAGTCGACCGACGGCAGCACGCGACGCAGCCACCGGGGCATCCACCAGTTCCACTGGGTGAACATCGCCATCAGCGCCGGGACCAGGACCAGCCGCACCACGGTGGCGTCCACGGCGATCGCGACGGCGCACGCCACGCCGATCTCCGCGACCAGCGGCATGCCGGCGAACGCGAAGCCGATGAACACCGCGATCATGATCAGCGCGGCGCTGGTGATGGTGCGGGCGCTGGTGCTCACGCCGTAGGCGACCGCGTCCCGGGTGTTCCCCGAGTGGAGGAACCGCTCCCGGATGCGGGTGAGCAGGAAGATCTCGTAGTCCATCGACAACCCGAACGTCATCGCCAGCACCAGCGGGGGCACGGTGCTGTCGATCGAACTGATCTGGGTGAATCCGAGGCCCTGCAGCCAGCCCCACTGGAAAACCATCACCAGGCTGCCGTACGCGGCGGCGACCGACAGCAGCGTCATCAGCACGCCCTTGAACGCCAGGAACACCGAGTGGATGGAGATCAGCAGCATCACGAACGCGATCGCCGCCACGAACAGCAGCACGAACGGCTCGGTCTGCGACACCCGGTCGTCGAAGTCCTTGATCAACGCGGTCGGGCCGCCCACGTCGACCCGCGCCGTCCCCGGGTCGGGGATCTTGGAGAGCTGCGTGCGCATCCAGCCAACGGTGTCGCGGGCCCTCATGTCCTCGGGATCCACCGACAACACCGCGGACACCAGGGCGCTGCCGTTGTCCTCGGCGAATTGCGGGGGCGACACCGAGACGATGTTGGGCGCCTGCGTCATCTTCTGGCGGATGGCGGCCACCGTCTGGCTGTGCTCGGGTGAGGCCGCGCCGCCGTCGGGAAAGCTGATCAGCACCCGGATGGGACCCAGCGCGCCCGGCCCGAGCGCCTGGGCCGCCGCGCCGACGCCGGCGCGGATCTCGTGGGACGAGTCGAACTGGCGCAACAGGCTGTTGCCCAGCACCATCGACCCCGCCGGCACGGCCATGATGAGCAGCACCACCGACGCCGCCACCGCCGACGCCCACGGCCGGCGCATCACCCAGCCGATCCACCGATTCCAGAACCGGGACTGGGCGCCCTCGGGCTGACGCGACCAGTGCAACAGGCGCGACCTCTTGGCGGCCGCCCGCCCGAACGTCGCCAGCACCGCCGGCGTCAGGGTGGCCGCCGACAGCATCGCGACCGCGACGGCCATGATCGCGCCGGTGGCCATCGACTTCAGCGCCGGGGTGTTGATGATGTAGATGCCGGTCAGGGAGGCGACGACGGTCATCCCCGACAACACCACCGCCAGCCCGGAAGTGGCCATGGCGGCGTCCACGGCCTCGTTCGGCTGGCGGCCGGCGCGCAGTTCCTCGCGGAAACGCATCAGGATGAACAAGGAATAGTCGACGGCGAGCGCGATGCCGAACATCGACACCGTCGAGGTCACGAACACCGACATGGTGGTGTACGCCGACAGTAGATAGACCAGGCCCATGGTGACGACGACGGTGCAGGCGCCGAGGGCGAGCGGGATCGTCGCGGCGGCCAGCGAGCCGAACACCGCCAGCAAGACGATCAGGATGATCGGCAGGTTCCATTTTTCGGCGGCGGCGATGTCGTGCTTGGTGTTCGCCGCCGCGGCGGCGCTGAGCGCGCCCTGCCCGATGACGTAGAGCCGGACCCTGCCGTTGGCGGTCTGGCCCGGCTGATCACCCTTGACGCCGACCCTCTGTTGGAGTTGTTTGGCGAGGTCGCTGGTGCCGGCGTTGCGCGCGTCCAGCCGCAGCGACACGACGTAGGGACGGTCGGGCTGCGGCGGCCGCTGGGTGGGGTTGGGCACCTCGGTGACGCCCGGGAACTCGCCGGCGACCTGCCGCAGCATCGCGACCGCGTCGTTGATGTCGGAGTAGCTGGCGTCCGGGCGGGGAGCCGCCACCAGCGCCAACGAGGATGCGCCCTGATCGTGGTAGAGATCCTCGAGCTGGTCGTGAACCGCCAGCGACTGGGAGCCGGCCACTTCGAAACCGCCACCGGTCAGGTTTCCCGACTGCGACATGGCCAGATACACCGCCGGCACCAATGCCAGCAACCAGCCTGTGAAGACCAACCAGCGGTACTTACGCAGGCTGCGGCTGATGCGCATCATGAACTGCTGGATTTCTTCACTCCCCGGGCTCTCGCGCAATGCGTGCAGGCGAGAATACCGCAGCAGGCTGTGGATTATGTCGGCTTATCTAGTTCCTGAGCTGCAACGACACGGATGTTGCCAAGCCGCCGCCCAGTTGTTGTGAACCGGTGACCAAGCGGGATTTCCGTCACACGCGCTAGCAGCGGCGATGGGGGCGATGGCAGGATGTCGGGTGGCCGCGCGGGGGATGGGAAGTCCGCCGATCAAACACCGTCTAATGCAGCCGTTCGCAACGCGTTTGGCACCCGCGCGCACCTCGCAAACTCCGAAGGGGTTGACCATGACAACAGGCACCGCGACCAGGCGCCGCAGACTTATCGCCGGGCTGATCGCCGCCGCCGCGCCCGGCGCCGCCCTTGCCGTCCTCGCCGGGCCGCCCGCCACGGGCGCCAACGACCCGTGCGCGGCCAGTGAGGTCGCCCGCACGATCGGTTCGGTCTCGAAGTCCATGGGCGACTACCTTGACTCGCATCCCGAGACCAACCAGGCGATGACGACCATCCTGCAGCAGCAGGCCGGACCGCAATCGTTCACCGGGCTGAAGTCCTACTTCGAGGCCAACCCCAAGGTTGCCGGCGACATGACGTCGATCGCGCAGCCGCTGACCAACATCTCGACGCAGTGCAAGCTGCCGATCACCATCCCACAGGCGATGGGCATGATGCAGCAGGCGCAGGGCGCGGCCGGCGGCCTTCCGGGTGGGCTGCCCGCGCTGCCCGGCAACGCCGCCGGTGCCCCGCCCGCCGGCGGTCTTCCGGGCGGCACGCTTCCCGGCGTCACGGTCGGCGGCGCACCGCGCCCGAACAGCGTCGGCTAACCGCCGCGTTCCGGCTGCTGCTCGTGGGGCGGCAGCGGACCCTGCAGGGCGGTCTCGGTCGGGTCGGCGGACGGGTCGACGCGGATCACCGGTAGCGGCCCCGTGATGGGGTCGTCGCCCTCGGCGACGCCGGTGTTCTCGGTGCGGAACACGAAGAAGAACACCACCCAGCCGACGGCGGAGATGAGTAGCCAGCTGATCAGCCGGTAGATCAGCATGGCGGAGATGGCGTTCGGCAACGACATCCCGCTGGAGACGAGGCCGGGCACCAGCACCGCCTCCACGACCAGCAGCCCGCCCGGCATCAGCGGTATCGTGCCGACGGCGCGGGCGGCCGCGTAGGCAACCGTCAGCCCGGCCACCGACGCGTGGTCGCCGGCGGCGTACGCGGCGAAGCCCAGGCAGGCCACGTCGGCGATCCAGTTGAACATCGACCAGCTGAACGCGACGCCCAGGTCGCGGCGGCCCAGGCTCACCGATTCGAGCTGGGTGAGGGTCTCGCGCCACCGGTCCAGGCCGGTGTCGGCCGGCTTGCCCCGGAGGGAGTTGAACCACGACAAAACCCGGCTGCCGATGCCCTCGATCAGCTCCGGCCGCGACGCCACCGCCTGGGCCAGCAGCAACAGCGCGACGAACCCGCCCAGCGTGAACAGCAGCGAGAACGGGTTGTTCTTGGCGCCCAGGAAGAACGCACCGCCCAGCCCGAGCAGCGCCAGCCCCACCGCCTGCAGCACGCCGGACATCACCAACTGCCACGAGGCCACCACCGTCGAGGCACCCCAGATCCGCTGCTGGCGCAGCAGGAACGTCGCCGACAGGACGGGGCCGCCCGGCAGCGTGGTGCTCAGCGAATTGGCCGCATAGAACGCGGCCTCCGACCGCAATTGCCTGACGTGCACGCCGGCCGATCCCAGCAGGGTGCGCTGGATCTGCGCGAAGCTGTGCATCGACGCGGCCGCGGCCAGCACCGACGCGATCAGCCACCACCAATTGGCCTCGTACAGGCTCATCCAGGCCTTGGCCAGCTGATTCCAGCCGAGTGAAATCTCGACAGCAAGCACGATCGCGACGACGGCCAGGATGGCCCAGCGCACCCACCAGTACTTGCCGCGCGGCGGTGCTTCGCGCGTCAGGTCCAGCTTGCGGGTGGCGTCGTGCGACACGTGCTTTAGGGTAACCGCGCAGGTGGCGCGGCCAGCGAGGCGAAGCTCCGACCGTGTCTTGCTCGTTCCGGGGCCGTAACCGGATCGTGCCGGGCCCGGTGAGCGGGGGACCCCGCAACGGCCGGTCGCGGCGCCGCGCCGCCAGATAGGCTGGCCTGATGCCGGCAAATCCCGAGGCCGCCTTCGAGGCTGGGTCCGTCGAACCCCTTGTCCGAAAGGCCGCCGCCTGGGCGTGGCGTTTGCTGGTCATTTTGGCCGCGGTGCTCGCGCTGCTCTGGGTGGTCTCGAAGCTGGAGATCATCGTCGTCCCGGTGTTGCTGGCGCTGATTATCAGCGCGTTGCTGGTTCCCGCGGTCGACTGGATAGACAAACGGGGCCTGCCGCGCGGGGCGGCGGTGGCGCTGGTCATGCTGGGCGGGTTCGCGATTCTGGGCGGCATCCTGGCGTTCGTCATCGCCCAGTTCGTCTACGGCCTGCCCGACCTGACGGAGCAGATCAGCCGCAGCATCGACTCCACCCGCCGCTGGCTGATCGAGGGTCCGTTGCATCTGCGGGGCGAGCAGATCTCCAACGCGGGCAACGCCGCGATCCAGGCGCTGCACAACAATCAGTCGAAGCTGACCAGCGGTGCGCTGTCCACCGCGGCGACGATCACCGAGCTGGTGACGGCCGCGGTGTTGGTGCTGTTCACGCTGATTTTCTTCCTCTACGGCGGGCGCAACATCTGGCAGTACGTCACCAAGATCTTCCCGGAGGACGCCCGTGCGCGGGTGCGTGAGGCGGGCATCGCCGGATACGGGTCGCTGATCAGCTACGTGCGCGCCACCTTCCTGGTCGCCCTGACCGATGCGGCGGGCGTCGGCACCGGGTTGGCGATCATGGGCATCCCGCTGGCGCTGCCGCTGGCCTCGCTGGTGTTCCTCGGTGCCTTCATCCCGCTGGTGGGTGCGGTGGTCGCCGGCTTCCTGGCCGTCGTGGTGGCCCTGCTGGCGAAAGGCTTCGTCTACGCGCTGATCACGCTGGGTTTGCTAATAGCGGTGAACCAGCTCGAGGCGCATTTGCTGCAGCCGCTGGTGATGGGTCGCGCCGTCTCGATCCACCCGCTCGGGGTGGTGCTGGCCATCTCCACCGGCGGCGTCCTCGGCGGGATCGTGGGGGCCCTGCTCGCCGTTCCGACGGTCGCGTTCCTCAACAACGCGATCCAGGTGCTGCTCGCCCCGGATCCGTCCGCGGAGGCCGAAATGCAGGCCGAGGCGGCCGACCAGGCGGAACTCGTTCAGGCCGAACCGGACCGGCCCGGCGATAAACCCGACTGAGCCGCCAAGCCCTTACAGTCGCCCCTCGCGGCGCAACAGATCCTGGGCGCTGACGCCCGCGCCGCCCCCGCCGCCGCGGCGGCGGGGGCGGCGCGGGCGTCAGCGCCCAGGATCTGTTGCGCCGCGAGGGGCGACTGTAAGGGCTTGGCGGCTCAGTCGGGTTTATCGCCGGGCCGGTCCGGTTCGGCCTGAACGAGTTCCGCCTGGTCGGCCGCCTCGGCCTGCATTTCGGCCTCCGCGGACGGATCCGGGGCGAGCAGCACCTGGATCGCGTTGTTGAGGAACGCGACCGTCGGAACGGCGAGCAGGGCCCCCACGATCCCGCCGAGGACGCCGCCGGTGGAGATGGCCAGCACCACCCCGAGCGGGTGGATCGAGACGGCGCGACCCATCACCAGCGGCTGCAGCAAATGCGCCTCGAGCTGGTTCACCGCTATTAGCAAACCCAGCGTGATCAGCGCGTAGACGAAGCCTTTCGCCAGCAGGGCCACCACGACGGCCAGGAAGCCGGCGACCACCGCACCCACCAGCGGGATGAAGGCACCGAGGAACACCAGCGAGGCCAGCGGCAGCGCCAGCGGGATGCCCATGATCGCCAACCCGGTGCCGACGCCCGCCGCATCGGTCAGGGCGACCAGGAAGGTGGCGCGCACGTAGCTGATCAGCGACCCGTATCCGGCGATGCCCGCCTCACGCACCCGCGCACGGGCGTCCTCCGGGAAGATCTTGGTGACGTACTGCCAGATGTTGCGCCCGCCGTAGAGGAAGAAAATCAGCGTGAACAGCACCAACACCGCGGCCGTCACCAGCTCGGTGATCGTCGCCGCGGTGGACAGCGCACCGCTGGTCAGCTTCGACTGATTGTTGTGCAGCGCCTGGATCGCGGCGTTGCCCGCGTTGGAGATCTGCTCGCCCCGCAGATGCAACGGACCCTCGATCAGCCAGCGGCGGGTGGAGTCGATGCTGCGGCTGATCTGCTCCGTCAGGTCGGGCAGGCCGTAGACGAACTGGGCGATGACGAACGCCAGGATGCCGCCCAGAATCGCGAACCCGCCCAGCATGACCAGCGCCACCGCCGCCCCGCGCGGCAGGCCCCGTTTGTCTATCCAGTCGACCGCGGGAACCAGCAACGCGCTGATAATCAGCGCCAGCAACACCGGGACGACGATGATCTCCAGCTTCGAGACCACCCAGAGCAGCGCGAGCACCGCGGCCAAAATGACCAGCAAACGCCACGCCCAGGCGGCGGCCTTTCGGACAAGGGGTTCGACGGACCCAGCCTCGAAGGCGGCCTCGGGATTTGCCGGCATCAGGCCAGCCTATCTGGCGGCGCGGCGCCGCGACCGGCCGTTGCGGGGTCCCCCGCTCACCGGGCCCGGCACGATCCGGTTACGGCCCCGGAACGAGCAAGACACGGTCGGAGCTTCGCCTCGCTGGCCGCGCCACCTGCGCGGTTACCCTAAAGCACGTGTCGCACGACGCCACCCGCAAGCTGGACCTGACGCGCGAAGCACCGCCGCGCGGCAAGTACTGGTGGGTGCGCTGGGCCATCCTGGCCGTCGTCGCGATCGTGCTTGCTGTCGAGATTTCACTCGGCTGGAATCAGCTGGCCAAGGCCTGGATGAGCCTGTACGAGGCCAATTGGTGGTGGCTGATCGCGTCGGTGCTGGCCGCGGCCGCGTCGATGCACAGCTTCGCGCAGATCCAGCGCACCCTGCTGGGATCGGCCGGCGTGCACGTCAGGCAATTGCGGTCGGAGGCCGCGTTCTATGCGGCCAATTCGCTGAGCACCACGCTGCCGGGCGGCCCCGTCCTGTCGGCGACGTTCCTGCTGCGCCAGCAGCGGATCTGGGGTGCCTCGACGGTGGTGGCCTCGTGGCAGTTGGTGATGTCCGGCGTGCTGCAGGCGGTGGGGCTGGCGCTGCTCGGGCTGGGCGGTGCGTTCTTCCTGGGCGCCAAGAACAACCCGTTCTCGCTGCTGTTCACGCTGGGCGGGTTCGTCGCGCTGTTGCTGCTGGCCCAGGCGGTGGCGTCGCGGCCGGAGCTGATCGAGGGCATCGGCAGCCGGGTTTTGTCGTGGTTCAACTCCCTCCGGGGCAAGCCGGCCGACACCGGCCTGGACCGGTGGCGCGAGACCCTCACCCAGCTCGAATCGGTGAGCCTGGGCCGCCGCGACCTGGGCGTCGCGTTCAGCTGGTCGATGTTCAACTGGATCGCCGACGTGGCCTGCCTGGGCTTCGCCGCGTACGCCGCCGGCGACCACGCGTCGGTGGCCGGGCTGACGGTTGCCTACGCGGCCGCCCGCGCCGTCGGCACGATACCGCTGATGCCGGGCGGGCTGCTGGTCGTGGAGGCGGTGCTGGTGCCCGGCCTCGTCTCCAGCGGGATGTCGTTGCCGAACGCCATCTCCGCCATGCTGATCTACCGGCTGATCAGCTGGCTACTCATCTCCGCCGTCGGCTGGGTGGTGTTCTTCTTCGTGTTCCGCACCGAGAACACCGGCGTCGCCGAGGGCGACGACCCCATCACGGGGCCGCTACCGGTGATCCGCGTCGACCCGTCCGCCGACCCGACCGAGACCGCCCTGCAGGGTCCGCTGCCGCCCCACGAGCAGCAGCCGGAACGCGGCGGTTAGCCGACGCTGTTCGGGCGCGGTGCGCCGCCGACCGTGACGCCGGGAAGCGTGCCGCCCGGAAGACCGCCGGCGGGCGGGGCACCGGCGGCGTTGCCGGGCAGCGCGGGCAGCCCACCCGGAAGGCCGCCGGCCGCGCCCTGCGCCTGCTGCATCATGCCCATCGCCTGTGGGATGGTGATCGGCAGCTTGCACTGCGTCGAGATGTTGGTCAGCGGCTGCGCGATCGACGTCATGTCGCCGGCAACCTTGGGGTTGGCCTCGAAGTAGGACTTCAGCCCGGTGAACGATTGCGGTCCGGCCTGCTGCTGCAGGATGGTCGTCATCGCCTGGTTGGTCTCGGGATGCGAGTCAAGGTAGTCGCCCATGGACTTCGAGACCGAACCGATCGTGCGGGCGACCTCACTGGCCGCGCACGGGTCGTTGGCGCCCGTGGCGGGCGGCCCGGCGAGGACGGCAAGGGCGGCGCCGGGCGCGGCGGCGGCGATCAGCCCGGCGATAAGTCTGCGGCGCCTGGTCGCGGTGCCTGTTGTCATGGTCAACCCCTTCGGAGTTTGCGAGGTGCGCGCGGGTGCCAAACGCGTTGCGAACGGCTGCATTAGACGGTGTTTGATCGGCGGACTTCCCATCCCCCGCGCGGCCACCCGACATCCTGCCATCGCCCCCATCGCCGCTGCTAGCGCGTGTGACGGAAATCCCGCTTGGTCACCGGTTCACAACAACTGGGCGGCGGCTTGGCAACATCCGTGTCGTTGCAGCTCAGGAACTAGATAAGCCGACATAATCCACAGCCTGCTGCGGTATTCTCGCCTGCACGCATTGCGCGAGAGCCCGGGGAGTGAAGAAATCCAGCAGTTCATGATGCGCATCAGCCGCAGCCTGCGTAAGTACCGCTGGTTGGTCTTCACAGGCTGGTTGCTGGCATTGGTGCCGGCGGTGTATCTGGCCATGTCGCAGTCGGGAAACCTGACCGGTGGCGGTTTCGAAGTGGCCGGCTCCCAGTCGCTGGCGGTTCACGACCAGCTCGAGGATCTCTACCACGATCAGGGCGCATCCTCGTTGGCGCTGGTGGCGGCTCCCCGCCCGGACGCCAGCTACTCCGACATCAACGACGCGGTCGCGATGCTGCGGCAGGTCGCCGGCGAGTTCCCGGGCGTCACCGAGGTGCCCAACCCCACCCAGCGGCCGCCGCAGCCCGACCGTCCCTACGTCGTGTCGCTGCGGCTGGACGCGCGCAACGCCGGCACCAGCGACCTCGCCAAACAACTCCAACAGAGGGTCGGCGTCAAGGGTGATCAGCCGGGCCAGACCGCCAACGGCAGGGTCCGGCTCTACGTCATCGGGCAGGGCGCGCTCAGCGCCGCCGCGGCGGCGAACACCAAGCACGACATCGCCGCCGCCGAAAAATGGAACCTGCCGATCATCCTGATCGTCTTGCTGGCGGTGTTCGGCTCGCTGGCCGCCGCGACGATCCCGCTCGCCCTCGGCGCCTGCACCGTCGTCGTCACCATGGGCCTGGTCTATCTACTGTCGGCGTACACCACCATGTCGGTGTTCGTGACCTCGACGGTGTCGATGTTCGGCATCGCGCTCGCCGTCGACTATTCCTTGTTCATCCTGATGCGTTTCCGCGAGGAACTGCGCGCCGGCCGCCAGCCGAACGAGGCCGTGGACGCCGCCATGGCCACTTCCGGGCTGGCGGTGGTGTTGTCGGGGATGACCGTCGTCGCCTCCCTGACCGGCATCTACATCATCAACACCCCGGCGCTGAAGTCGATGGCCACCGGCGCGATCATGGCCGTCGCGGTCGCGATGCTGTCGGCGGCCACCCTGACGCCGGCGGTGCTGGCGACGTTCGGGCGGGCGGCCGCCAAGAGGTCGCGCCTGTTGCACTGGTCGCGTCAGCCCGAGGGCGCCCAGTCCCGGTTCTGGAATCGGTGGATCGGCTGGGTGATGCGCCGGCCGTGGGCGTCGGCGGTGGCGGCGTCGGTGGTGCTGCTCATCATGGCCGTGCCGGCGGGGTCGATGGTGCTGGGCAACAGCCTGTTGCGCCAGTTCGACTCGTCCCACGAGATCCGCGCCGGCGTCGGCGCGGCGGCCCAGGCGCTCGGGCCGGGCGCGCTGGGTCCCATCCGGGTGCTGATCAGCTTTCCCGACGGCGGCGCGGCCTCACCCGAGCACAGCCAGACGGTGGCCGCCATCCGCCAGAAGATGACGCAGGCGCCCAACATCGTCTCGGTGTCGCCCCCGCAATTCGCCGAGGACAACGGCAGCGCCCTGGTGTCCGCGGTGTTGTCGGTGGATCCCGAGGACATGAGGGCCCGCGACACCGTTGGCTGGATGCGCACGCAGCTCTCCAAGATCCCCGACCCGGGGACGGCGCGGGTCGACGTGGGCGGCCCGACCGCGTTGATCAAGGACTTCGACGACCGGGTGTCGCAGACCGAGCCGTTCGTGCTGCTGTTCGTGGCGGCGATCGCGTTCGTGATGCTGCTGATCTCCATCCACTCGGTGTTCCTGGCGTTCAAGGGCGTGCTGATGACGCTGCTGTCGGTCGCCGCCGCGTACGGCAGCCTGGTGATGGTTTTCCAGTGGGGCTGGCTGCAGGGCCTCGGATTCACCCAGATCAGTTCGATCGACAGCACCGTGCCCCCGCTGGTGCTGGCGATGACGTTCGGGTTGTCGATGGACTACGAGATCTTCCTGCTCACCCGCATCCGGGAGCGGTTCCTCCACTCGGGGAACACCCGGGACGCGGTCGCCTACGGCGTGAGCACCAGCGCCCGCACCATCACCAGCGCCGCGCTGATCATGATCGCGGTGTTCATCGGCTTCGCGTTCGCCGGCATGCCGCTGGTCGCGGAGATCGGCGTGGCGTGCGCCGTCGCGATCGCCGTGGACGCCACCGTGGTGCGGCTGGTCCTGGTCCCGGCGCTGATGGCGATGTTCACCCAGTGGAACTGGTGGATGCCCCGGTGGCTGCGTCGCGTGCTGCCGTCGGTCGACTTCGACCGCCCGCTGCCCGAGGTCGACCTCGGTGACGTCGTGGTCATCCCCGACGACATCTCCGCGCTCACGCCACCCAGCGCCGACCTGCGCATGGTGCTGAAGTCGGCCGCGAAGCTCAAAACCCTTGCACCCGATGCCATTTGCGTCGCCGACCCGCTGGCCTTCACCGGGTGTGGGCGCAATGGCAAGGCGGCGCAGCCCGGCTTTTCCCAAGGCCCCGAGGGCAGCCGGGGGCTCGGCCCCGGACAGATCCCCCACCAGGTGAGCATCGACGACGAAGCGGGGAACGGGGTGGGCCCGGCGGCCGCCAAGAACGGCGGCAACGGCCACTCGGCCGCCAAGAAGCTCGTCGGCGGCCTCGCGTCGCGCAACGGCATCGCCCGCGCGATCGCGGGGGACCGCCCGGTTCACCCGGTCACGCTGTGGCGGGGGCGGCTGTCGGTGGCGATCGACGCGCTGGAGACCGATGTCGACGACTGCGAGCCGCCGAGGTTCGAGCGGCGCAGCCCGGTGGAGACCACCAACGTGCAGCTGCCCACCGGCGACCGCCTGCTCGTCCCGACCGGCGCGGAGGCGCTGCGGCTCAAGGGCTACTTGATCATGTGCCGTAACAGCAGCCGCGATTACGCCGACTTTGCTGACATGGTGGACAGCGTGGAGCCGGAGACCGCCGCTGTGGTGCTGGCCGGCATGGATAGCTATTACTGTTGTCAGACGTCCAGGCGGGAATGGATGGCAACGCAGCTAGTCCGCCGGCTCGCGGATCCGCATCCTTCCGATTTCGGCGACGACCAGTGGTCGGAACCCGACGCCAAGGCAGACTGGGAAGATGTCAAGCAGCGCTGCCTCTCGGTGGCCGTAGCGATGCTGGAGGAGGCGAGGTGACGTTGGCATCCGAGCGACGTCCGGCGCCGCCACCCCAGCGGTCCGCCGGCGACCAGCGCAGGCCCAACGGCGGACCCGCCGGCCCCCTTCCGGATCCCGACCAGCCGGTGGAGTTCTGGCCGACGGCCGCCATCCGGTCGGCCCTCCAAGGCGGCGACATCGCCACCTGGAAGCGCATCGCCGCCGCGCTGAAGCGCGACCCGTACGGGCGGACCGCCCGCCAGGTCGAGGAGGTCCTCGAGGGCACGCGTCCGTCGGGCATCTCCAAGGCCCTCTGGGAGGTGCTGGAGCGCGCCCGCACCCACCTGGAGGCCAACGAACGCGCCGAGGTCGCCCGCCACGTGCGGCTGCTGATCGACCGGTCGGGACTGGGCGAACAGGAATTCGCGTCGCGCATCGGGGTGTCGCCCGAGGAGCTGGGCACCTACCTCGACGGCAGCATCAGCCCGACGTCCGCGCTGATGATCCGGATGCGCCGGCTGTCGGATCGGTTCGTCAAGGTGAAGTCCGCGCGGCCGACCGAAGCCGACTGATCACCGGGAATTGATCGGCCGCACGTCCGCCACCAGCCAGGTGCCGCCCTTCTTGGCCAGGGTCACCCGCAGCGCCGGCGACGCCTGACTGGGGGGCTGGCCGGGCGCGTTCTGGGTCACCCGCAGGATCACGGCCACGCTGGCCGCCGTCGGCCCCAAGGCCTCGACCCCGGCCGCCAGCGTGGCGGCCTGTGCCGTCACATTGTGCTGGGCCAGATCGGCGCTGGACTGCTTGTATTGGTCACGGAACGCGCCCGCCTGCTCGGGCAGCATCATGGCCGCGGCCCGGTCGATGGAGCTGGTGGGGGCGCTCGGCGTGAACGACGCCATCGCCTCGGCCATCCCCGTGGCGACCTGAACCACGTCGCGGGAATCCTTCCTGAACTCGCGATCCGGCCGCGTCCAGTGCGTGTAGCCGGTCAGCACCGCCGCGCCCAGGGCGGCCGCGCTCAGCAACACCACGGCCAGCCGCAGACCGGGCGCGTCGTCGTCGGTGCCGACGCTGACCGAATCACGGCGCAGCAGCCAGAAGTTCACGGCCACGCCCTCGGCGATCAGCACCAGCAGCGCCGTGCATCCCGACACCCACCACAGCGGCCAGCCGAGGACCATCCCGATGGCCAGCAGGGCGGCGATGGCGGCCAGCGGCGCCACGACGTCGAAGGCCAGCAGCCGCCAGATGTTTCTCATCGGATGGATCCCAGCCCGGAGATCATCAGCTTGCCGTCGACGTCGGAGACGTCGAGCCGCAGGTTCCAATGCACCACCTGCGGCTTGGCCCCGACGTTCTCGCTGACCGACGTGGCAACCAGCATCACCGAATCCGTCCGGGTGGCAAACGGCGGCAGCTTGGTGGTGACCACCGGCCGCGAGACACCGGGCTGGGTGTCCAGGTCGTGGTGCACCGTTTCGATCGCCACCGCCTCGATCCGGCCTGCGCTCTGCGACTGCAGCTTCTGCACCACCTGCCGGTAGGGCTGCACGGCCGCGTCGAAGTCGGTGTTGAGTTCGCCGACCGTGCCGTCGTGCAGCTTCTGCAAGCTGGCGTCGATGTTGCCGCTGTTCATGTTGATCAGCACGCCGGTCCACTCCGCGGCGGTCTGCATGACGCGCGTCAGGTAGCTGCGCTCGCCCAGCTCGTCGCGGTGGGCGGAATAGATGAAGTAGCCGAACACCACGGCGGCCACCGCCAGCACGCCGAGCACGGTGGACGCGATGCCGTACGGCGAAAAGATCCGGGGGGCCGCCGGTTCGGGCTCGGAGTCGGCGGTTGCGGGGTCGACGTCGTCGTCGGGATCGACGTCGTCTTCGGCTTCGACCAGTTCGGCGTCGTCTGACATGGGCCGATCGTTGCATCCAAAAGAAGATGGAAGGATGGCGGGGTGACTGTAGAGGCCATCCGATCGGGCGTCGACCTGAGCTTTGTCGACGCGACCGCCCGCCCCCAAGACGACCTGTTCGGCCATGTCAACGGCCGCTGGCTGGCCGACTACGAGATTCCCCCCGACCGCGCGACCGACGGCGCGTTCCGCGCGCTGTACGACCGGGCCGAGGAGCAGGTCCGCGACCTGATCGAGGAGGCCAGCCGGCGGGGCGCCCCGGCGAACACCGACGAGCAACGCATCGGTGACCTCTACGGCAGCTTCCTCGACGTACACGCCGTCGCACGCCGGGGCCTGGCCCCGCTGCTCGACGAGCTGGCCTCGATCGACGCCTGCGCGGACCGCGCCGCCCTGGCCGGCGCGATCGGCGCCCTGCAGCGCACGGGCGTAGGCGGCGGCGTCGCGTTCTATGTGGACACCGACGCCAAGAACTCGGCCCGCTACCTGGTGCACTTCTCGCAGTCGGGCATCGGCCTGCCCGACGAGTCGTACTTCCGCGAGGAGCAGCACGCCGCCGTGCTGGCCGCCTACCCGGGACACATCGCGCGGATGTTCGGCCTCGTGTACGGCGGCGATCACGCCGACACCGCGGCCCGGATCGTGGCGCTGGAGAGCAAACTCGCGGCCGCGCACTGGGACGTGGTCAAGCGCCGCGACGCCGACCTCACCTACAACCTGCGCACCTTCGCCGGGCTGCGGGACGAGGCGGCGGGCTTCGACTGGGCCGGCTGGGCGGCCGCGCTGGGCGGCTCCCCCGACGCCCTCGCGGAAGTGGTTGTGCGCCAACCGGACTACCTGACCGCGTTCGCCGCGCTGTGGGACAGCGAAGACATCGAGGACTGGAAGCGCTGGGCGCGTTGGCGCGTGATCCGCGCCCGCGCCGCGTGGTTGACCGACGACCTCGTCGCCGCGGACTTCGATTTCTACGGTCGCCTGCTGACCGGCGCCGAGCAGATCCGCGAGCGCTGGAAGAGGGCGGTGTCGCTGGTGGAGGGCCTGCTGGGCGATGCCGTCGGAAAGCTTTACGTGCAGCAGCATTTCCCGCCGAGCGCCAAGGCCCGCATCGACGCCCTGGTGGACAACCTGAAGGCGGCGTACCGGTTGTCCATCAGCGAACTGGACTGGATGACGCCGCAGACCCGCGAGCGGGCGCTGACCAAGCTGGAGAAGTTCACCGCCAAGGTCGGCTACCCGGCGAAGTGGCGGGATTACTCGGCGCTGGTGATCGACCGCAACGACCTGTACGGCAATTACCAACGCGGATACGCGGTCAATCACGACCGCGAGCTGGCCAAGCTCGGCGGGCCGGTGGACCGCGACGAGTGGTTCATGACGCCCCAGACCGTCAACGCGTACTACAACCCGGGGATGAACGAAATCGTCTTCCCCGCAGCCATTTTGCAGCCGCCCTTCTTCGACGCCGAGGCCGACGACGCCGCCAACTACGGCGGGATCGGGTCGGTGATCGGTCACGAGATCGGGCACGGTTTCGACGACCAGGGCGCCAAATACGACGGCGACGGCAACCTGGTCGACTGGTGGACCGACGACGACCGCACCGAGTTCGGTGCCCGCACCAAGGCGCTGATCGAGCAGTACGACGCGTACACGCCCCGGGCGCTCGACGGCCGGTATCACGTCAACGGCGCGTTCACCGTCGGCGAGAACATCGGCGACCTCGGCGGGCTGTCCATCGCGCTGCTGGCCTACCAGCTGTCACTGA
Source organism: Mycobacterium terramassiliense (assembly GCF_900157385.1). Classification (GTDB taxonomy): domain Bacteria; phylum Actinomycetota; class Actinomycetes; order Mycobacteriales; family Mycobacteriaceae; genus Mycobacterium; species Mycobacterium terramassiliense. Next base: position 4,020 of record NZ_LT717701.1, on the reverse strand, counting down.
ACGGCGAACCCGCCCCGGTCATCGATGGCCTGACCGGAGTGCAGCGAGTATTCTACGGCTGGGCGCAGGTGTGGCGCACCAAATCCCGTGATGCCGAAGCGATCCGGCGATTGGCGGTGGACCCGCATTCGCCGCCGGAGTTCCGCTGCAACGGTGTCATCCGCAACATGGATGCCTTCTACGACGCCTTCGACGTGACCGAGGGCGACGCCCTGTACCTCGCGCCGCAGCGGCGGGTCAGGATCTGGAACTAGGCCACCCCGCACGCTTCGATGCGCGCGGGCACGTGCTTGTGCCACGGCGTGCCGGCGTACGGGTCGCGCCACTCCGTCGAGGTGAGCGCGTTCGGGGCGACGCCCGGAACAACGGTATCGCCTGCGTCGTCGACGTAGTCGAGGCCAAAACCGTTGGGCAGGGCCGCATGCCCGGCCAGCATGGTCTCGGTGATCTCGACGGCCACCTCGGCGCTGCCGGCAGCGGTGCTGACCCGGGCCCGTTGCCCGTCGGCGAGCCCCAGGGCCTGGGCGTCCTCGACGCTGACCCGCAACGCGCCGTCGGCGTCGCGCTTGCGCCAGGACGGGTCGCGGAAGATGTCGTTGGCGGTGTAGGCGCGCCGCTCACCGACGGACAGGACGATCGGGAACTCCGCGGTGGTCAGGCGGGGCGGCGCCGCGGCCAAAGCCCTTAGGTCCTTCAGCATTTCGGGGATTTCCAGCGCGATCTTGCGGTCCGCGTGGCTGATCAGCGCGAAGTCATCCTCGTATTCGTGCCGGGTGAACGTGACGCCCGATGGGCTGGCCAGGATGGCATCGAACAGCGCGTTGCCATCGGCGTGGCCGGCCCGCCGGACGGCCTCGGGGTAGGCCATCGCGGTCTTCTGGGCCAGCCCCCACGCGGCGGCCGCGCCGGCCAACCCGTCGGGCAGTGTCGGCCCCAGTGTCTCGTAGAGCACGTACGGAACCAGCTTCGCCACGGTCGGATTGGCGGCCACGGCGGAAAGGAACGCCTCGGCGTAGGCTTGCCGGCCGCGGCGTGCGGCCTCGTGCAGCGGGCGCAGCTCGGCGTCGTCGAGTACGCCGAGCGCGCGCACCAGCCGCGCCCAGATCTCGGGTTCGGGCAGCGTGCCCGGCAGGGGCGGCAGCAACGGCCGGCGCAACTGAAAAGTGTTGGCGGGGAACTCGAAGTTGAAGAAGGTCGCCTCGGGCTTCTCGAACTGCGACGCCGCGGGTAGCACGTAATGGGCGAGCCGTGCGGTCTCGGTCATCGCGACGTCCACTACCACCATCAGTTCCAGCGCGCCGAAGGCCTCGCGGCAGGCGGCCGAGTTGGCCAGCGAGTGGGCGGGATTGCTGCTCTCGACGATCATGGCCCGGAAGCGGTCGGGGTGGTCGGTCAGGATTTCCTCGGGCACCGCGTTGCTCGGTATCAGCCCGGCGATGACGGGCGCACCGGTGACGGGCGTGCGCCCGGTGACCTGGCTGAACAACGGCGCGAACGACGAATGCAGGTGCTGGCCGCCCCTTTTCGCGAAGTTGCCGGTGAGGATCCACAGCAGCTTGTTCAGGTAGGAGCACAGGGTGCTGTTGGGCGCCTGCTGAACCCCGAGGTCCTCGAACACCGCCACGCTCGCGGCGGCGCCGACGCGCCGCGCGGCCGCGCGCAACAGTTCCTCGTCGACCCCGCAGCGCGACGCGTAGTCGGCGACCGGAACCTCGCGCAGCGCCGCGCGCACGGCGTCGGAGCCGCGCACGTGCTCGGCGAGAAAGGCTTCGTCGCAAAGGTTTTCCTGGACGAGCACGCCCGCCAGGGCGGCCAGGCACCAGGCGTCGGTTCCCGGGCGCACCCGCAGGTGGAAGTCGGACATCTTCGCGGTGTCGGTGACGACGGGATCGATGACGATCATCGACCGGGCCGGATCCTTGGCGATCTCGTTGAGCACCACCCGGGCCCGCGGAAAGCTCTGCGACATCCACGGGTTCTTGCCCACGAACACCGACACCTCGGCGTGCTCGAACTCGCCCCGCGTATGACCGCCATAGAGTTGCGCGTCGACCCAGGCCTCCCCGGTCTTCTCCTGCGCCAACGCGTTCGACCGATACCGCGAACCGAGCGCCTTCAGGAACGCGCCGCTGTAGGCGCCGCCCAGATGGTTGCCCTGCCCGCCCCCGCCGTAGTAGAAGATCTTGTCCCCGCCGTAGGCGTCGCGGATGTGCTTGAACCCCTCGGCGATCTCGACAATCGCCGTGTCCCAGTCGATCTCCTCGAACGTGCCGTCAGCGCGGCGGCGCATCGGCGAGGTCAGGCGGGCGCGGTTGTTCTGGTAGTGGTCGAGCCGCAGCGCCTTGTTGCATGTGTACCCCTGCGACCCCGGGTGCGCCTTATCGCCCCGGATGCGGGCCAGGTGGCCGTCCTCGACTTGCACGACGATGCCGCAGTTGCATTCGCACAGGATGCAGGCCGTCGGCGCCCATTCAGTGGTGGTCATTGCGAAACCCCTTCGGAGAGTTCGGCCACGAGCAGTCGGTGTAGCTGGCGGCGGACGACATCGAGCGGGGCGAGGTCGCGCCGCACCCTGGCCAGGACGATCGCCCCCTCGAGCGCCGAGGTCGCCAGCACCGCGAACTCGCGGGCACGATCGGCCGCGATGCCGTCGGCGATGAGGCGCTGGGCGATCAGGCCGGACCAGCGGTCGAACACCGCCGCGGCACGCTCGACCACCGGTGCCATCCGGTCGCGGTCGGACTGCTCGCCGGCTTCGACGGAGACCGCGACCACGGGGCAGCCGGCGCGGAAGTCGGTCTCGAGGAGCTGTCGGCGGTACTTGTCGATCAGCGTGTCCAACAGTTCGCGGCAGCCGGCGGCCCCTGCGATGACGGCGGCGACGTGTTCGCCCGCGTAGTCGACGGCCTCGCAGAGCAGTTGGGTCCGCCCGCCCGGGAAGTAGTGATAGGCCGACCCGCGCGGCGCGCCGCTGTGCTCGAGGACGTCCGAGATGGCCGTGGCGTGCGCGCCGCGCTCCCTGATCAGCAGCGCGGCGGACACCACCATCCGCTCGCGGGGGCTACGCATATGTATGATGCTATACATAACAGGCCGGCCCGCGAAAGGGGCCCAGCGGCCGCAAAAGCCCCCGGTTCGTGACGAAAAGGGGGCTCTTGGGACTGCTCGGCTACGCCGTTACGACATCCAGTCGCTCGAGCCGTCGTTCTTCTTGTAGTCGCCGCCGGTGGAGTTCTTCACGATGATCGGATCCCCCGGCCCGAAGTTGTCGAAGAACCACCTCGCGTTGGACGGGCTGATGTTGATGCAGCCGTGGCTGACGTCGCGCTTGCCCTGGTCGTCCACCGACCACGGGGCGCTGTGCACGAAGTCCCCAACGTTGTCGAAGCGGACGGCCAGCTCGACGGTCACCTTGTAGCCGTACGTCGAGTTGACCGGGACGCCGTAGGTCGAGGAGTCCATCACCACCGACGGCATCTTCTCCTGCACGTAGTAGGTGCCGTTGGGGGTCTGGTGGTTGCCGGACGTCATGCCCATCGACATGGGGATGGTCTTCTCCACGGTGCCATTGCGCGTCACGGTCAGCTGGTGGGTCGAATCGTCGGCCGTGGCGATCAGGGTGTCGCCGGTGTGGAAGGTGGACACGGTGCCGCCCGCGTCGACCGTCACGTCGGTGTGAGCGGGCCAGAAGCTCAGCGGGCGCCAGCGCAGCTGGGTCGGGGTCATCCAGTAGAACTTGCCCGGCACCGGCGGGACCGATGACACGTGGACCGCGTCGATGGCCGCGCCCGCGTCGTCAACCCGGCCGGGGAAGTTGATGATGATCGGTTGGCCCACGCCCACCGTCGAGCCGTTTTTCGGGACGAACGACGGCGGCCCGAACGGCGGCGTGCCCGTGAACGGCGTCGGGTTCTGCCCGGCGGCGGGACCCGCCGCCACCGGCGACGCACCCGGGAAGGTAAACGGCGGCGGCGCAAACGGAGGCGGGGGCGCGGCCAGCGGGTCGGGTGCCGGCGGCGG
>NZ_LT717700.1:1178215-1348111 GCF_900157385.1 Mycobacterium terramassiliense | reverse complement strand
CCCGTTGAGGGTGGGCCGCTTGCGCTCGTCGGGGAGGTCGATCTCGCCCAGCCCGAGCCGGTCCTGCAGGCGCCGGGCCCAGCGGGGGGCCCACCAGCAGTCGTCGCCGAGCAGCTTCATCACCGAGGGCACCAGGAACATGCGCACCACGGTCGCGTCCAGCAGCAGCGCGGCCATCAACCCGAAGGCCAGGTACTTCATCAGCACGAGGTCGGAGAACACGAATGAACCGGCCACCACGGCGAGGACCAGCGCGGCTGCCGTGATCAGGCGCCCGGTGGTGGCGGTGCCGATCCGGATGGCCTCGGCGGTGGACATGCCGCGTTCGCGGGCCTCGACCATCCGGGACACCAGGAACACCTCGTAATCGGTGGCGAGGCCGAAACCCACGGCGACGACCAGCGCGATCAGCACCACCATGAGCGGTGTCGGTGTGAAGTTCAGCCACGTGGAGAAGTGCCCGTCGACGAATATCCACGTGAGAATGCCCAGCGTGGACCCGAGCGTCAGAGCACTCATCACCGTCGCCTTGATCGGCAACACCACCGACCCGAACGCGAGGAACATCAACAGCATGGTGGCGCTCAGCAACAGGACCAGCATCAGGGGAGCCCTGTCGAACAAGCTTTGGATGCTGTCCTGCTCGAGGGCCGGCGTGCCGCCGACCAGGAGGCTGAGCCCCTTCGGGGGGCTTATCGCCCGCAGTTCGCCGATCTTCTTGGCGGCGTCATTGCGATTGGACAGGCCGTTCTGGATCACCCGCACGGAGTCGTCTTTGGGCTGTGTCGTCCCGTTCGGGCCGTTGACGCAGGGGTTGCCGGCGATGGTGGGGCACGCCCGCTCCTGCCAGACCTTGTCGGTGAATCCGGTGATCGGCGCGATTCTGTTGCGGATATCGGCAACCTGCTGGTCGGTGACCTTGCTGCCGTTGTCACTCTTGATCACCACGGTCAGTTGCTCGGTCCGGTAACCGGGGAAGAGCTTGTCGAAGTGCTCCTGCGCCAGGCGGACGGGGTTGTTGGGCGGCAGGTACTTCTCGCTCATGCCACCGAACGACAGGTTGCCCAGCGGGATGACCAGCAGGATCATGCCGACGGCGATCGGGATGGCGAACGCCAGCGGCCGCTTCATCACGAAGTTGACCAGCTTGCCCCAGAACCCGGCCTCGACCTCTTCCCGGGTCTTGGTCTTCTGCAGCCGGTCCGCGAGCCAGTTGAGGTAGGCGCGCGACACCTTCCAGTTCCGCAGGAACGGAACGCGGAACGCGGTCCGCACGCCCAAGGCGTCGACGTGGCGGCCGAGGATGCCCAGGCAGGCCGGCAGCAACGTGATGGACAGCAGCGCCGCGAGGCCCACCGCGGCGAAGATCGCGTAGACCAGCGAATGCACGAAACCCTGCGGCAGCACCAGCAGGCTGGCGCTCGAGGCGATGATCAGCACCGCCGAGAAGGTGACGGTGCGACCGGCCGTCATGACGGTACGCCGCACGGCGGCCTCGGTGTCGTAGCCCTCGGCGATCTCTTCCCGGAACCGGCTCACCACGAACAGCCCGTAGTCGATGGCGATACCCAGACCGATCAGCGAGACCACCGGCTGGGCGAAGAAGTGCACCGGCCCGAACATGGCGGCGAACCGCAGGATGCCCAACGCGCCTGCGATGCTGAGCCCGCCCACGATGGCCGGTAGGCCCGCGGCGACCGCGCCGCCGAACACCAGGAACAGCACCACCGTCACCAGTGGCAGCGCGAGCACCTCCATGCGGCGCTGGTCGGTGGCGATGGTGCCGGTCAATGCGTTGGCGATCGGCTCCAGGCCGGCGAGCTCTACGGTGCCGCCGTCGAGCTTCTGCAGATCGGGCGCGATCGCCTTGTAGTTGTTGAGGATGGTGTCGTCGTCATTGCCCTTCAGGGGGATGCTGACGAAGGTGTGCTTCTTGTCCTCGGTGGCCATCCCCTTGATCAGCGGCGGCGCGTCGGCGGGGTCCGACAGGGCCAGCCAGCCGGCCCACCCGACGACCTGGTCGGGATGGTCGTTCTTGAACTTGTTGAGCTCGGCGACGACTTTGTCGCGCCACGCCGGGTCGTCGACGGTCTTGCCGTCTGGAGCGGTGAACGTGGCGACGATGTGGCTGGTTCGGTCGCGGCCGTAGGTCTGGTCGCCCAGCACCGAGGCCTTCACGGACTGGCTGCCCTCGTCGTAGTAACCGCTCTGCGTGACGTGCTTGCCCAGGCTCATGCCGAAGACGCCGCCGCCGAGGCACAGGGCCACCATGACCCCGATCACTATGTACCGGTAGCGGTACACGGTTCGACCCCACCAGGCGAACACGTAAGCTCCTTACTGGATCGCTAGCGACCCGCGCATTGTTTTCCAGTCTCACACACGCGTGGTCAACAGGGCGGACAGCGGCCGGAACGGCTGCAGCCAAGCCCCCTGATCAGGCAGCGAATCTAGACCGATCCGTGGCAACGGTTCCCGGAAAACACCGGCGATGTCTTCCAGGTCGACGAAGTCCAAGGTATCCGACGCTAGCGCCCAACTCGCGTGTTCGCGAAATCCGATCACTTGGACGGATACCCCGGTTTGCGAGATTTCCTCCAGCGGTTGCCGGAAGGCCTGGCCGTCGGCCGAGGCCACCACCAGCGCCGCCAGCCCCTCCTGGTGCCGCTGCGCGATGTGGGCGAGCATGTCGTGGTCAACGTCGCTGTCCTCGTCGATCTTCGGCTTGGCGAAGACGGCGAAGCCCACGTTGCGCAGCGCGTCCACCCACGGCCGGACGACGTCGGCGCTGCCCGGCGCGATGTTGGTGAACACGGTGGCCTCGGGTTCGATCACGACGCCGGGGCGACCGGCGCTGACCTCCGCGGTGCGCGCCAGCAGCCAGCGGCCGAGGGCGTCGAAACGCGGGCGCTCCAGGGCCGTCGGGCGGCGGCCCAAGATGGAGCCCAGGCCCATGTCGAGGTTGGGAGCGTCCCAGACCAGCAGGACCCGTCCCGCCGGTGGTTGGAAGCTGCTCAGGCCCTCCGCGGACAGAACCGCCGGTGCGTCCAGGGGCGCTTGTTCGGCCGCTGTGGTCTCTTCTGTCAGGCTCATGTCGTCGTCTTTTCCGGCCTTGTCCGGCCTTGTTCAGCCTTTATCCAGATGAATTCGTTCACGACGCTGCCCGCTTCTTGGGCCTTGGTTTCGTACTTGGTGGTGGGGCGCACGACCGAGATCGGCAACGGGCTGCCCGGCCCGACGCGTCGCAGCCGGGGTTCGGCATCGCCGACCTCGGCGATCTGCTCGGCGTAACCCGGGTGGTCCGTCGCGGCGTGCAGGACACCACCGGGGAGTAACCGGTCGGCGATCAGACCAATCGTGCCCGGCTGCAGAAACCGGCGCTTGTGGTGCCGGGCCTTGGGCCACGGGTCGGGAAAGAAGACGCGCACCCCGGTCAGCGAGCCCGGCGCGATCAGGCGGTCCAGCACCTCGATCGCGTTGCCCCGGATCAACCTGACGTTGTCAACCTGCTCGCGGTCGATCGCGCACAGCAGCTGGGCCAGGCCCCGCCGGTAGATCTCCACGGCGATCACGTCGATGTGGGGCTCTTCCTTGGCCATCGCTAGGGTGGATGTGCCACTACCGCAACCGATTTCGAGCACCAAGGGCGCCTCACGCCCGAACCACGCGTGGGTGTCCAGCGGCTCCGTGGGCCGGGGCGCCGCCGACGGGTCGGCGCCGACAGCGATGCCCAATTGCGGCCACAGCCGCTCCCACGTCTCGCGCTGGCCCCCCGACAGCGCGGAACGCCGCGAGCGAAAGCTGGTGGCCGGAAGGTGGCGCCGGTCGGTGCGGTCCGAATCGGGCGGTTCCGGGACCGCTCCCCCTCCTGCCTCCAGGACAGCCTCCACTCCCACCGGCGCGCCGGGACACGTCCCGACCCCGGGTTGCGCATGCATTTGTCCATCGTGGCCCATGAACCGCCGATGTAGCCGCCCCTGATCCAGATTGATACCCAACAGTTGCCTTCGGCTGGTAGCAGCCCGGTGGCTCGCATCTCGGTGACGTAGATGCCACCATTCGGTGGGACCAAATTGGCCGCTCGGCAAACGGACGCCCATCGGATGGAACGGGCAGGAATGACGGGACGGGGATACCACATATTCGTCGACGAGCTGCGGCGCTTCGCCGTCGGCCACGCCGACCCGCGCCTGACGGCGGCCGCCGAACGGTGCGCCGCGCCGCTGCGCGTGGCCGTCCGCGGGCGCCGCGGGGTCGGTCGCCGCTCGGTGGCGCGCGCCCTCGACCTCGCCGGGGGCGCGCACGGCATCACCGCGGCGACGGGGGTGACCGACACCGCCGACCTTGACGTCTACGTCACCGCCGAGGTGATCAAGCCCGAGGACACCGAGGCGATCGCCGCCGCCGCGCGCCCGGTGTTGGCGGTGCTCAACAAGGCCGACCTGACCGGTTCGCTGTCCGGCCGGTCCGGTGCCGGCCCCCTGGCGGCGGCGCGTTCACGCTGCGCCGAGCTGTCCGCGCTCGCGGGGGCGCCGGTGGAGCCGATGAGCGGATTGCTCGCGCTGGCCGCCGCGCGGGACCTGGATGGCGCGCTGTGGGCGGCGCTGCGGGCGCTGGCCGCCGATCCGGGCGGCGCCACCTGCCTCGACGGCTCGTTCGCCGGCTTCCTGGCCGCGGAGGTGGCGGTGCCGTCCGCGCTGCGGCTGCGCCTGCTGGACACGCTGGACCTGCTCGGCACCGCGCTCGGGATCGCGGCGGCCCGGCGGGACGCGACACCCGCGCAGGTCCGCGCCCTGTTGCGCCGCGTCAGCGGCGTCGACGCCGTCCTGACGAGGCTCTCGGTCCTCGGGGCCGGGGTGCGCTATCGGCGGGTGCTGCGGGCCGTCACCGAGCTGGAGGCCCTGGCGGTGGCCCGAGGCCGCACCGGCGCGGCGATCAGTGGCTTCCTCACCTGCGACGACACGGTGCTCGCGCGCATGGCGGCCGCCGTCGACGTCGCCGCCGCCGGGCTGGAGCCCGGCGCTGATCGGACCGCGCATCTGTCGCGCGCGGTGCGCTGGCAGCGCTACGGCCGGGGCCCGGTGAGCGAGTTGCAGCGCGCGTGTGCCGCGGACATCGCCCGCGGATCGCTCCGGCTGTGGTCACGCGCCGGTGGCTCGCTGTCCGGGGGGTCCTATTGAGCGGCGAGGACCCGGCCGCCCAGGTCGACGCGCTGGTGACGACGATCGGTCCCCGGCTGGATCCGCCGGCCGTCAACCGCCGCGACGTCGTGTTGGTGACGGGCCCCTGGCTGGCCGGCGTCACCGCGGTGGTCGGGGCGCTGCGCGAACGGCTGTCTCACCACAAGTTCGTCGAGTCGAGCGACCTGGGACCCGGTGACGCGCCGACCGCGGTGGTGTTCGTGGTGTCCGCGGCGGCGCAGCTGACCGCCTCCGACTGCGCGCTGCTCGATGCCGCCGCCGAGCACACCGACGTCGTCGTCGGCGTGGTGTCCAAGATCGACGTCCACCGCAACTGGCGCGACGTGGTGGCCGCCAACCGCGACATCCTGGCCGCGCATGCGCCGCGCTACGGCCGGGTGCCGTGGGTCGGTGCGGCCGCCCTGCCCGACCTCGGCGACCCGGACGTCGATGACTTGGCGCAGACCGTCGCGGCGCAACTCGCCGACGCCGACATTCCACGGCGAAACAGGTTGCGCGCCTGGGAATCCCGGCTGCAGACGGTGATCCGGCGGTTCGACCGCGACGCCGAGGGCGCCGGCCGGCGGGCCCGGGTGGACGCGCTGCGCGAGGAGCGCGGCACGGCCCTGCGGCAGCGGCGGCAGTCCAAAACGGAGCGCACCATCACGCTGCGCGGCCAGATTCAGCAGGCCCGGGTGCAGTTGTCCTACTTCGCACGCAACCGCTGTTCGTCGGTGCGCGGCGAGTTGCAGGAAGACGCGGCGGGGTTGTCCCGGCGGGAGATGCCGGGCTTCGAGGCGTACGCGCGCGGGCGGGTCGGCGAGGTGGTGGCCGAGGTGAGCCAGGGAACCGCCACCCAGCTGGCCGACGTCGCGCAGGTGCTGGGCGTGTCGGCGGCGCTGCCCGCCTTCGGCGACGCCGAGGAGAAACTGCCGGCGGTCGAGGCCCCGCCGCCACCGTTGAAATCCCGGCGGCAGGAGACGTGGCTGCTGATGCTGCTCGGCGCCGCGTTCGGCCTCGGCGTGGCGCTCACGCTCGGCCGGCTGGTGGGCGGGCTGACTTCCCGGCTGAGCCCCGCCCTGGCCGCCGCGGGGGCTGCGGGGTGCGTCGCCGTCGGGCTGGCGGTCACGTTCGTGGTCGTCCACATCCGCGGCCTGCTGCGGGACCGGGCGTTGCTGGACCGCTGGGCGGGCGAGATCACGGCGTCGCTGCAGTCGGCGGTGGAGGAGCTGGTCGCCACCCGCGTGCTGGTCGCCGAATCGCTACTGAGCACCGCGCTGGTCGCGCGCGACGAGGCCGAGAACGCGCACGTGGCCGAGCAGGTCAGCGCCATCGACAGCGAGCTGCGTGAGCACGCCATCGCGGCGGCGCGGGCCGCGGCGGCGCGGGACCGGGAGATGCCCACCGTGCAGGCCGCGCTGGACGCCGTGCGTGCAGAACTGGCCGAACCGGGTACATCCCAACCCGAGGGCAATACCGACCAATCAGTTTCAAGGAGCGAAAGTGGCGATCCCGGGTGACGTTGGACCCTGTTTCTGAATCGTTGTAGTGAGAAGGCTTATACCCGCCCGAGACCTCCCCGACAAGTGGATCACGATAACCTGTAGTTAACGCCACCATGTAAACAGTTGTGTGGGCGCCGACATATGCAATGCGTACGCAAGCGAGAGATGCCGGTTAGCAGGCAGAAGAATTCAGGAGAGTTCGATGACTTCAGCGACCATTCCCGGTCTGGACAGCGCACCCACCAATCACCCCGGCCTGCTGGCCTGGGTGGAGGAGGTTGCCGAGCTCACCCAGCCCGACCGGGTGGTGTTCGCTGACGGCTCCGACGAGGAGTGGAAGCGGCTGACTGATCAGCTCGTCGAGGCGGGCACATTCAAGCGGCTCAACCCCAAGGAGTACCCGAACTCCTTCCTGGCGCTGTCGGATCCGTCCGACGTGGCGCGGGTGGAGTCGCGGACCTTCATCTGCTCGGAGCGCGAGATCGACGCCGGGCCGACCAACAACTGGATGGACCCCGCCAAGATGCGCTCCACCCTGAGCGACCTGTACCGCGGCTGCATGCGCGGCCGCACCATGTATGTGGTCCCGTTCTGCATGGGCCCGCTCGGCGCCGAGGACCCCAAGCTGGGCGTGGAGATCACCGACTCCGAGTACGTCGTCGTCTCCATGAAGGTGATGACCCGGATGGGCAAGGCCGCCCTGGACAAGATCGGCGACGACGGGTTCTTCGTCAAGGCGCTGCACTCGGTGGGGGCGCCGCTCGAGCCGGGCCAGAAGGACGTGCCGTGGCCCTGCAACGAGACCAAATACATCACGCACTTCCCGGAAACCCGCGAGATCATGAGCTACGGCTCCGGCTACGGCGGCAACGCCCTGCTGGGCAAGAAGTGCTACTCGCTGCGCATCGCGTCGGCCATGGCCCACGACGAGGGCTGGCTCGCCGAGCACATGCTGATCCTCAAGCTGATCTCGCCGGAGAACAAGGCGTACTACTTCGCCGCGGCGTTCCCGTCGGCGTGCGGCAAGACCAACCTGGCCATGCTGCAGCCCACCATCGAAGGCTGGCGCGCCGAGACCCTCGGCGACGACATCGCCTGGATGCGTTTCGGCAAGGACGGCCGGCTCTACGCGGTCAACCCGGAGTTCGGCTTCTTCGGCGTGGCGCCGGGCACCAACTGGAAGTCCAACCCCAACGCCATGCGCACGATCGCCGCGGGCAACACCGTGTTCACCAACGTCGCGCTCACCGACGACGACGAGGTGTGGTGGGAGGGCCTCGAGGGCGAGCCGGATCACCTGATCGACTGGAAGGGCAACGACTGGTACATCCGCGAAACGGAAACCAAGGCGGCGCACCCGAACTCGCGCTACTGCACCCCGATGTCGCAGTGCCCGATCCTGGCCCCGGAGTGGGACGACCCGCAGGGCGTGCCGATCTCGGGCATCCTGTTCGGCGCCCGCCGCAAGACCACGGTGCCGCTGGTGACCGAGGCGCGCGACTGGCAGCACGGCGTGTTCATGGGGGCCACCATGGGCAGTGAGCAGACGGCCGCCGCCGAGGGCAAGGTCGGCACGGTGCGCCGCGACCCGATGGCCATGCTGCCTTTCCTGGGCTACCACGTGGGCGACTACTTCCAGCACTGGCTCGACCTGGGCAAGAATTCCGACGAGTCCAAGCTGCCGAAGGTGTTCTTCGTCAACTGGTTCCGCCGCGGCGACGAGGGTCAATTCCTGTGGCCGGGCTTCGGCGAGAACAGCCGGGTGCTGAAGTGGATCGTCGACCGCATCGAGCACCGGGCCGGCGGGCAGGAGACGCCGATCGGCATCGTGCCTACCGCCAAGGACCTGGACCTCGACGGCCTCGACGTGGACGGCGCCGACGTCGAGCGGGCTCTGGCGGTCAACGCCGACGAGTGGCGCCAGGAACTGCCGCTGATCGAGGAGTGGTTCGAGTTCGTCGGTGACAAGCTGCCTACCGGCGTCAGGGACGAGTTCGAGGCGCTCAAGCAGCGGCTCGCCGAGTCGAGCTAGCCGCCGATCGCCTGCCGCCGCAACGACTTCGGCAGGTACACCGCGCCCGCCCCGGCGCCCGCCGCCACGTCGCCCGGGTTGGAGATGGCGCAGCGCTTCAGTGACAGGCAGCCGCAGCCGATGCACGAGTCGAGGTTGTCCCGCAACGCGATCAGCCCGGCGATCTGGTCATCGAGTCGCGCGCGCCACGCCCGGGACAGCCGGGCCCAGTCGGCCCGGGTGGGGGTGCGGCCGTCCGGGAGTGCGGCGAGTGCGGCAGCGATCTCGTCCAGGCTCAGGCCCACGTTTCGGGCGGCCTTGATGAAGGCCAGCCGCCGCAGCATCTGGCGTTCGAATCGGCGCTGACCGCCCGAACTCCGAGTCGCCGTGATCAGGCCTTGGCCCTCGTAGAACCGGATCGCCGAGGCGGCAAAACCGCTGCGCCGCGCGATCTCGCTGACGGAGAACAGATCCCGCTTGTCCATCTGGCCATCTCCGGATTCGAATCGAGTACTTGACTTGAAGTTTACTTTAACTATCAGTATGGGCGTATGACTCAATCTCACGTCGCCATCGTCACCGGCGCCTCCCGCGGGTTCGGGAAGGCGTTGACCGCCGCGCTGCTCGACCGGGGGTGGACCGTCGTCGTCGACGCCCGCCGTGGCTCAGACCTCAAATCCACTGTCGCCGAACTGAATTCGGGCCGGCTGATCCCGTTGCCCGGTGACGTCACCGACGCGTCGCATCGCGGCGCGCTGGTTTCCGCCGCGACCGGCGCCGGACCGCTTCGGCTGCTGGTGAACAACGCCAGCAGGCTGGGGCCCAGCCCGCAGCCGGCGCTCGCCGACTACCCGCCCGACGAGTTGCGGGCGGTGTACGAGGCCAACGTGTTCGCCCCGCTGGCGTTGATCCGCGCGGCGCTGCCCGCGCTCACCGCGAACGCGGGGACGATCGTCAACGTCACCTCCGACGCCGCCCTCGAGCCGTACCCGGGCTGGGGTGGGTACGGCTCGTCGAAGGCCGCGCTGGATCAGCTGTCGGCCATCCTGGCCGCGGAGGTCCCAGCGGTGGCGGTGTACGCCTTCGATCCGGGCGACATGCGCACCGAAATGCACCAGGCCGCCTTCCCCGGAGAGGACATCTCCGACCGCGCCGAGCCGGAAGCGAAAGTCCCGGCGCTGCTGCACCTGCTGGATACCCGGCCGCCCGCGGGCCGCTACCGCGCCGCCGATTCGGTGGTGTCCGGGGCGCGCTCATGACCGCCGCGGTGCGCCCGCGGACGCACTTTCGCCGCCCCCCGGGCTCCGACGCGGTCGAGCCGCCCGAGGCGCACGGCGTGGCCCGCGACGCGGTTCGGCTGCTGGTCGCCCGCCCGGGCCGGGTCGCCCACGCGCGCTTTGCCGACCTCGGAGATCACCTGCGACCGGGTGACCTGCTCGTGGTGAACAACTCGGCCACCCTGCCCGCCGCGGTCGACGGTCGCCGCGCCGGGCGGCCGATCGCGGTGCACTTCTCGACGGCACACGCCGAAAAGTCCTGGGTGGTGGAGTTGCGGCCCGCGGGCGACGCGGCCGGCCACCTCACCGACGTCCGGGCCGGTGAACGCATCGAGCTGCCGGGCGGCGCCGCGCTCGTCATCGTCTCGTCCTACCCCGAGCCCGAGGTCGACGGCGCGCGGTTGTGGGCGGCGCGGGTGATCCTGGAAGGGGAGGTGGTCACCTACCTTGCCCGGCACGGACGGCCGATCCGCTACGCGTACGTGCCGCGGCCATGGCCGCTGCGCTATTACCAGACGGTGTTTGCCCGGCGCCCCGGCAGCGCCGAAATGCCCAGCGCGGCAAGGCCATTCAGCGCCGAACTGGTCGCCGCTCTGGTCTCGGTCGGCATCGGCATCGCGCCGGTCACACTGCACGCCGGGGTGTCGTCGGCCGAAGCCGGCGAGCCGCCGGCCCCCGAGCTGTTCGAGGTGCCGGCGGCCACCGCGCGGATGGTCAACTCGGCGCGCGCGGCCGGCGCCAGGGTGATCGCCGTCGGCACCACGGTGACCCGCGCGCTGGAGTCGGCCGCCGGCCCGGCCGGCGTGGTGCGCCGGGCGGTCGGCCGCACCGACCTGGTGCTCGGCCCGGACCGCCCGTGCCGGGTGGTCGACGGCCTGATCACCGGGTGGCACGACGCCGGCGCCTCGCACCTCCTGCTGCTGGAGGCCGTCGCGGGCGCGGACCTGGTCGCACTGGCCTACCGCGAGGCCGTCACCCACGGCTACCTGTGGCACGAATTCGGCGACAGCGCGCTGCTGTTGCCGGAGCGCCGAGATTCCAAGGTTCTGTGACGGGTGTGGCTCCGCCCCGACCGGACACTTAACACCCGTCAACTTTCGCGGCGGTACAGTCCTCGCATGCAGATTCGTCCCCACGTCGGCGCCGACAAACCGGCCGTCATCCTGTACCCGTCCGGCACCGTCGTCACCTTCGACGAACTGGAAGCCCGCGCCAATCGCCTCGCGCATCGGTTCCGCCAGGCCGGCCTGCGGGAGGGGGACACCGTCGCGATCCTGATGGAAAACAACGAGCACATCCACGCGGTGATGTGGGCGGCTCGCCGCAGCGGCTTGTACTACGTGCCGATCAACACCCACCTGACCGCGGCCGAGGCCGCCTACATCGTCGACAACAGCAACGCCAAAGCCATCATCGGATCGGGCGCACTGCGCGACACTCTCACGCAGCTGCCCGAGCACCTCCCGAACGGGCTGCCCGAGTTGCTGATGATCGCCGACGGCGACCTGCCCGGCTGGGAGCGCTACCCCGAATGCGTTGCCCGCCAACCGGACACTCCCATCGACGACGAACTCGAGGGGGACCTGCTGCAGTACTCGTCGGGCACCACCGGCCGGCCCAAGGGCATCAAACGCGAACTGCCGCATGTACCGCCCGCCGAGGCGCCCGGGATGATGTCGGCCCTGGTCGAGTTCTGGATGACCCCGGAGTCGGTCTACCTGAGCCCGGCCCCGCTGTACCACACCGCGCCGTCGGTGTGGTCGATGAGCGCGCAGGCCGGCGGCATCACGACGGTCGTGCTGGAGAAGTTCGACCCTGAGGGCACGCTGGACGCCATCCAGCGGCACCGGGTCACCCACGGGCAGTTCGTGCCGGCGATGTTCACTCGCATGCTGAAATTGCCTGCTGCCGTTCGTGACTCGTACGACCTGTCCAGCCTGCAGCGGGTGATGCACGCCGCCGCGCCGTGTCCGGTGGAGATCAAGAAGCAGATGATCGACTGGTGGGGGCCGATCATCGACGAGTATTACGCGTCCTCCGAGGCGATCGGCTCGACACTGATCAGCGCCGAAGACTGGCTGGCGCACCCGGGTTCGGTGGGCAAGCCGATGGCCTGCCAGATCCACATTCTCGGCGAGGACGGAACCGAGCTGCCACCCGGCCAGCCCGGCGAGATCTATTTCGAGGGCGGGTATTCCTTCGAATACCTCAACGACCCGACGAAAACGGCGGCGTCGCGCGACCGGCACGGCTGGGTGACGGTCGGCGACGTCGGCTACGTCGACGAGGAGGGCTACCTGTACCTGACGGACCGGCGCCACCACATGATCATCTCCGGCGGCGTGAACATCTACCCGCAGGAAACCGAGAACCTTCTGGTCACCCACCCGAAGGTGTTGGATGCGGCCGTGTTCGGCGTTCCCGACGACGAGATGGGCCAGCGCGTCGTGGCGGCCGTGCAGACCGTCGACCCGGCCGACGCCACCGATGAGTTCTCCGAGGAGCTGACCGCATGGCTGCGCGACCGCCTGGCGCACTACAAATGCCCGCGGTCGATCGCCTTCGAGGTGCAGCTGCCGCGCACCGACACCGGAAAGCTCTACAAGAACGGGCTGATCGAGAAGTATTCGGTGTGACCCATGCGGGTCGTCGACGTCTGTAGCGAGGCCGACACGGGCGTCTCATCCCCGCCCGGAGTGATCGTCGCCGTCGGCGCCGCCGATGACATCGCGGTGGCCGGGTATTGGCTGGACACAGCGACTTTCACGCTGACCGAGGAACCGTGTGCGGATCGTCGGGTCGTCACGGTCGGCTCGGTGGCCGACGTCCTGGCCGAGCTGACGCGGCGCTGCGAACGGTGGCCGCACGCCAGTGCCGTGTGCGACGACGTCTTGCGCTCGGTCGACCCCGGCGGCCCGGCGCTGGGCGGGGTGATCACCGAGTCGTTGGCCTACTCGACCCTGCAGGCCGGCCCGGAGTTCGCGCGCTGGCTCGCCGAGCGCGGCCCGGCGGGGGTGCCCGAGCTCGCCGACCCGGTGCTGGCGCGGCGTGACGACAACACGTTGCGCATCACGTTCAACCGGCCGCAGCGGCACAACGCGTTCTCCACCGACGCGCGCGCCGCGCTGCTCGAGGCGCTGACCGTCGCGCAGCTGGACCCGTCGGTGACCGGGATCGTGTTGCGCGGCAACGGCCCATCGTTCTGCAGCGGCGGAGACCTCGCGGAATTCGGCACCTTCGCCGACCCCGCGAGCGCGCACCTGGCCCGCACCCGGCACAGCCCCGCGCTGGCGCTCGACGCGCTGACCGCCCGGCTCGGCCGGGCGTGCCGGGCCGAGGTGCACGGCCAGGTGGTGGGCAGCGGATTGGAGATGGCGGCGTTCTGCGGATGGGTTGAGGCGCGCGGGGATTCGGTGTTCGGGCTGCCCGAACTGGGCCTCGGCCTGATCCCCGGCGCCGGCGGAACCGTGAGCGTCACCCGCCGGATCGGGCGCTGGCGCACAGCCTATTTGGTGTTGTCCGGGCGCGCTATCGACGCCGATACCGCCCGAGCGTGGGGCCTGGTGGACGCGATTTATGTTGGCGCCCAGGGGCTTACCTAGCTCAGAAGCCGGAGTAGGTGGTGCTGGTCGTCGACGGGATGGACGAGACGATCGCGGCGAACATGGCGAACCACAGGATGACGCCGATGACATAGGCGGCCACACCGACCACCGCGCCGATGATGGCCCACTTCTTGGCGTTGTCGGCCGAGGCCTGCGCCTCGGCATACCGCCCCTGGGCCCACTGTCCGGAGACCCTGGTGGAGTAGACAAGCGAGACGATTCCGAACGGGAGGCAGCACAAGACCGTGACCAGGATCGCCCAGACGAGGTAGTTGTCCGGCTCGCGTTGCCCCGGCCAACCCGGCTGCGGGGCCGGGTAACCGGGGGGCGGCTGACCCGGCCAAGGCGGCTGCGGTTGGCCCTGCCATTCCGGCGAACCCTCGTAGGGCCCAGGGGGATAACTCATGGCAGCTGCCTCTCTTTGGCCTTGCTGGTGTGAGAAGTCCCGCAAATATACAGCACGGGCGGACGCCGACCCGGCGGATTTGCCTCAGATCCCGCCCCGGGCGACCAGCTGCGCCGCGATCACGTTGCGCTGGATCTCGTTGGTGCCCTCCCCGACGATCATCAGCGGCGCGTCGCGGAAGTAGCGTTCGACGTCGTATTCGGTGGAGTAGCCGTAGCCCCCGTGGATGCGGACGGCGTTCAGCGCGATCTCCATCGCGGCCTCGGAGGCGAACAGTTTGGCCATCCCCGCCTCCATGTCGCAGCGTTCGCCGCTGTCGTAGCGCTCGGCGGCATGACGGGTGAGCTGACGGGCGGCGGTGAGCTTGGTCGCCATGTCCGCCAGGTAATTACCTATTGCCTGGTGCTTCCAGATCGGGCGCCCGAAGCTCTCCCGCTGCTGCGCGTAGGCCAGCGCGTCCTCGAGCGCCGCGGCCGCCACGCCCAGCGCCCGGGCCGCCACCTGAATGCGGCCCGTCTCCAGCCCCTTCATCATTTGCGAAAAGCCCTCACCCATCGCGCCGCCCAGCACCGCGGATTCGGGTGCGGTGAAATCGTCGAAGGACAGCTCGCAGGATTCCACGCCCTTGTAGCCCAGCTTGGGCAGATCCCGCGACACCGTCAGGCCCGGCCCGTGTTCGACCAGCACGATGGAGATGCCCTTGTGGCGTGGCGCCGCGTTGGGATCGGTCTTGCACAGCAGCGCGATCAGGCCGGCCCGGCGCGCGTTGCTGATCCAGGTCTTGGCACCGTTGATCCGCAACCGACCGGAGCCGTCCGGCAGCGCGGTCGTCGTCATGTTCTGCAGGTCCGAGCCGCCGCCCGGCTCCGTCAGGGCCATGGTGGCCCGCAGCTCGCCGCCGGCCATCGGCGGGAGGTACGCGCGCTTCTGCTCCTCGGTGCCGAACAGCGTCAGCAGCTTCGCCACCACGGTGTGCCCGCCCATGGCGCCGGCCAGGCTCATCCAGCCGCGGGCCAGCTCCTCGGTGACGCGCACATAACACGGCATCGACACCGGCGACCCGCCGTACTCCTCGGGGATGGCCAGGCCGTAGATGCCGATCCGCTTCATCTGCTCGATCCACGCCTCGGGGTAGGTGTTGGCGTGCTCGAGCTCGCGGACGCCGGGCTTGACGTCGCGGTCGACGAACGCCCGCACCGTGGCGACCAGCATGTCCTCTTCGTCGTTCACCTGCGCGCACCTCCCACTGTCGAGATGGCGACCCGCTTCGCCCGGCTTCGCCGCGCTCGCGATCGCCACTGTTGAGGTGGCGACCCGCTTCGCCCGGCTTCGCCGCGCTCGCGATCGCCACTGTTGAGGTGGCGACCCGCTTCGCCCGGCTTCGCCGCGCTCGCGATCGCCACGCAGTTGACCCTCGATTCGACAGCCTGCCAGCATGTGGCGTTGTGACTAGTCACGGGTACGCGGGAATCCGCGAGGGCGGCCCCTACTTCGACGATCTCTCGGTGGGCCAGGTGTTCGACTGGGCGCCGGCGATGACGCTGTCGCCGGGTCTGGCCGCGGCCCACCAGGCGATCCTCGGGGACCGGCTGCGCCTGGCGCTGGACGCCGTGCTGTGCACCGCGGTCACCGGCGTGCAAGGGCCGCTGGCCCACCCGGGGCTCGTCTGTGACGTGGCGATCGGGCAGTCGACGCTGGCCACCCAGCGTGTGAAAGCCAACCTGTTCTACCGCGGCCTGGTGTTCCACCGCTTTCCCGTCGTCGGCGACACCATCTACACCCGCACGGAAGTGGTTGGGCTGCGGGGAAATTCGCCCAAGCCGGGCCGGGCGCCGACGGGAATGGCCGCGCTGCGGATGATCACCATCGACCAGGCCGACCGGCTGGTCCTCGACTTCTACCGCTGCGCCATGCTGCCGGCCAGCCCGGACTTCGATCCCGACCGGGCGCCCGGCGACGACCTCTCGGCCGTCGGCGCCGACGTGCCCGGCCCCCCGCACGATCCGACCGCGCACTGGGACGCCGACGTGTTCCGGACCAAGGTGCCCGGTCCGCATTTCGACGTCGGCCTGGCGGGCACGGTGCTGCGCAGCACCGGCGACGTGGTCAGCGGCGCGCCCGAGCTCGCCCGGCTGACCCTGAACATCGCAGCCACACACCATGATTCGCGTGCCGCCGGGCGCCGGCTGGTGTACGGCGGACACACCATTGGGCTGGCGCTCGCGCAGGCCGGCAGGCTGCTGCCCAATCTGACGACGGTGCTGGGCTGGGAGTCCTGCGAGCACACCGGCCCGGTCCACGAGGGCGACACCCTGTACAGCGAGCTGCATGTCGAGACCGCCCGGCCGACCGCCCACGGCGGGGTGCTGGGGCTGCGGTCGCTGGTCTATGCGGTGGGCGACCCCGACCGGGCGGTGCTGGACTGGCGGTTCAGCGCGCTGCATTTCTGAGTCGCGCCGGGACGCCGCGCGCACAATGGTGGGCGTGAGTTCGGCTTCGTCACGGTGGGAGGCCAGCTGGGGTAGCAGCGGGCTGGCCAGCCTGACCGGCCTGCCCGACGGGCCGCCCGACTTCTCCCGCGCGCACGTGCTGGCCCGCGCGGAGGAGGTGGCCACGGCCGTCCGTCGTCGAACCGGTATCCCCGTCAGCCCCGCCGGCCTGCTGGCCGGGCGGGCCGGGCTGCTCGGGCTGACGCGCCGCGGCCGGGTGTCGGCGGGCGGCGCCACCCGGTTGCTGCCGGCCCTGGATGGCTGGTGCGCCATCACGCTGTCGCGAGCCGACGACGTCGCCGCCGTGCCCGCGCTGCTGGAGGCCGACGAGGCGGCCGCCGACCCGTGGCCGCAACTGGGGCGCTGGGCGGCAACGCGACCGGTATCCGCGGTCACCGCCCGGGCGGCCCTTCTCGACATTCCCGCGGCCGCCCTGGACGAGGTCGCCGCCGCGTCGCCGCAGGTGCGGCACCTGGGCTTCCGGGTGCACCCGCGTGAGCCGGCCGGCCTGCTGGTGGCCGATCTGTCCTCGATGTGGGCCGGTCCGCTGTGCGGGCAGCTGCTGGCGCGCGCCGGGGCGACCGTCGTCAAGGTGGAAAGCCCGCGCCGCCCGGACGGCACCCGAGATGGCAACCCCGCCTTTTACGACTGGATGAACGGCGAAAAGCTTTCCTATTGCGTGGATTTCGACGGCGGTGCCGACGAGCTGCGCGAGTTGCTGGCGGTCGCCGACATCGTGATCGAGGGCTCGCGGCCCGCGGCGCTTCAGCGGCGCGGGCTGGGGCCGGACGCCATCGCGCCTCGGGCGGGCCGAATCTGGTTGCGCATCAGCGGCTATGACGACCTCAGGCCGGCGTTCGGTGATGACGCCGCCGTCGCCGGCGGCCTGGTGGGCACCGCCGCCGACGGACCGGTGTTCTGCGGGGACGCCATCGCCGATCCGCTGACCGGGCTGGAGGCGGCCCTGGCGGTGCTTGAATCGCTGGGCCGGGGCGGCGGTGAGTTGATCCACGTTTCCATGTCCGCGGTCGCCGCGACCTACGCGGCGTTACCGACCGAAGCGTCGGTCGGACCGTACCCGGCCCCGCCGCCGCAGGCCCCGCCGCCGTCGGCACCGGCGCCCGGACTCGGCGCCGACAACGACGCCGTGCGCAGGCTGGTGGCCGAAAGGCGTTGCCTGTCATGCTGATTCACCGGGCCACTTTGCTGGACGGCAGAACGGTCGACATCCGGGTCGGTGCGCAGATCGACGAGGTGGGGGACGGTTTGGTCGCCGGCCGCGGGGAGGGGGTGTTGTATGCCGGCGGCGGGACCGTCCTGCCAGGTTTGCACGACCACCATGTGCACGTGCGGGCGGCGGCGTCGGCCCTGGACTCCTTTTTGGTCGGGCCGCCTGGAGTCACCACCAAAGAGCAGCTGACGCAGCTGCTCTCGAACGCCACCCCCGGTCCCGACGGGTGGATTCGCGCCGTCGGCTACCACGAATCGGTCGCCGGCGAGCTGGACCGGACGGCCCTTGATGCCCTCGTCCGCAACGCCCCGGTGCGCATCCAGCACCGCAGCGGCGCGCTGTGGATCCTCAACTCCGAGGCGCTGGGCCGCGTCGGCCTGCCCGAACACCCCGACGGGCGGCTGCGCAGCGCCGACCGCGGCTGGTCGGACGCGCTGCAGCAGCGCGAATCCGACCTCGCGGAACTCAGCCGCCGCATCACCGCGTCCGGTGTCACCGGCGTCACCGACGCCACCCCTGATCTCGCCGCGGACGAGATGGTGTCGCTGGTGGTGGCGCACCGGCGCGGCGAGTTCCGGCCGCGGCCGAGCTTCCTGTCGCCGGGCAAGAAGATCCTGCAGGACGACCGCCTGGACCTGGACTCCCTCACGGCCTGGATCGACGGCCAGCACGCCGACGGCCGACCGGTCGCCGTCCACTGCGTGACCGCCGCCCAGCTGGTGGTCACCATCGCGGCCCTACGCGCGGCCGGCAGCCACCCGCTGGATCGCATCGAACACGCCGCCGTGGTGCCCGACGACAACCTGTGCGACCTCGCGGATCTCGGGGTCACGGTGGTGACACAGCCCAACTTCGTCGCCGAGCGCGGCGACCACTACCTCGCCGACGTGCCCGCCGCCGAGCACGGCGAGCTGTGGCGCGTCGCCTCGCTGCTCGACGCGGCGATTCCGGTGGCCCTCTCGACCGACATGCCGTTCGGCCACGGCGACCCATGGACGGCGATGCGCGCCGCGGTGTACCGCACTACCCCCAGCGGCGCCGTCCTCAACGCCGACGAATGTGTGCCTGCCCTAACGGCTTTGACGATGTTTCTGGGCCGCGCCGATCGGCCGGGCCGGCCGCGGACCGTTGAAGCCGGGCAGCCGGGGGACCTTTGCGTGCTGACCGAGCCGCCGGCGACGGCGCTGGCCGAACTGGACGCCGGCATGGTGGCGGCCACGATCATCGGCGGCGAGCTCGTCTACTTCGCGATGTGACCCGCGCTCAGGAGACCGGCTCGATCGCGGCCCGCAGACTGTCGCACTGGCTCTCGAAGAACCGCCTCGACACCGGGGCCTTCGCGGCCACCGCGTCGAAGCCGTGGAAGGCGCCCGGTACCACCTCGACGTGGCACGGCACTCCCGCGTCGACCAGGCGCTGGGCGTAGGCCAGGTCCTCGTCGTGGAACAGGTCGTGGGTGCCGACGCCGATCCACGCCGGTGGCAACCCGGCCAGGTCGTCGCGGCGCGCCGGCACCGCAACCTGCGGGTCGGCGTCGCCCAGATAGGCCGTCCAGCCGAAGTGGTTGCTGCGGGTGCTCCACAGCCGGTGGTTCGGGCTGGCGGCGGCGGCCGAACTCCGGTCGTCCAGCATCGGGTACGCCAGCACCTGGAACACGGGCCGCACCTCCCCGCGGTCCCGCGCCAACAGCGCCAGCGCCGCCGCGAGCCCGCCGCCGGCGCTGGCGCCGGCGATCGCCACCCGGTCGCGGTCCACCGCCGGCAGGTCGGCCAGCCAGATCAAGGCCGAATAGCAGTCCTCCAGCGGCGCGGGGTAAGGATGTTCGGGCGCCAGGCGGTATTCCACCGACGCGACGGTCATGCCCAGCCTCGAGCTGAACCGGCGGCACAGCCGGTCGTCCTGTTGGGCCCTCCCGATCACGTAGCCGCCGCCGTGGATCCACAGCAGCGCCGGTCCCGGTTGGGTCACGCCGGCGGGCCGGAAGAGCCGGACGCCGGCTCCGGAGCCGAGGGTGATCACCTCGACATCGGCTGGGGCGGGTTTGCGCCGGCGTCCCGTCACGGCGCTCAGGGACCGCACGATCGGCAGGCTGCGGGGACCGATGATGTGCCGGGGGGCGAGGCGGGCGATCCTGCGCAGGTCGGGGTGAACGTCGTCGTTCGACATCGGTTCAGTATCCATCCGGGCCCACCGCGGCACCGAATCACTGCCGTGAACCGCTGGGTTAGCCGATCGGAGATCGGGGTAGGAATCGGGTTGATCGAAACGCCGGCGCAACACGTGTCTATCCGCGTGCCGGCGATGCGGGTTCGCGTAACGACCCCCCACCGGGGCAGGGGCGCGTCCGGGCCGCCCGGCCGTGCACGATGCGAGAGGCGTGACATGCTGGGGCATCTCTACGATCGGGCGCTCGGTGGCGAGAAGTGTTGGGTCCGGCACGAGGACGGCGAGGTCCGCCCCCTGCCGGCGCATCGCTGGCTGGGCGATCGATGTCCCGACAGCGCGTCGCGCGACGCTTCCGACGACGCGTTCGACGAAGCCGTCACGCGGATGTGCACCGGCCCGACGATCGAGTTGGGCTGTGGGCCGGGACGATTGGTCGCCAAGCTGATCCGCCGCGGCGTACCCGCGCTGGGCATCGATCGGTCGGCGACGGCGATCCGGTTGGCCGGCCGCGGCGGCGCACCGGCGATATTGGGCGACGTGTTCGAGCCGCTGCCCGGAATGGGCTGCTGGCAGACGGTCTTGCTGGTCGACGGCAATGTCGGCCTCGGTGGCGACCCGCGCCGGATCCTGGCCCGCGCCGCCGAGCTGCTGGGCCGCGGCGGGCGTTGTGTCGTCGAGTTCGAGACCGAGGCGATCGGCATCCGTCCGCGCTGGGTGCGCCTCGAAACGGCCGGTGACGTGGGTCCCTGGTTCCGCTGGGCATCGGTCGGCGTGGACAGCGCCGCCACGCTGGCCGCGCAGGTGGGTCTGACGCTGACCAGCGTCCGGCTCATCGGCAGTCGGGTCGTCGCGGGTCTGACCGCCCTGTGAGCGACTACGGGTTTCCCGCCAAGCTGTGGCGCGCGCTCGAGGGGCATCCCCCGCCGGGCACGCGGCGGCTGAACCGTTTCCGGAGCCCCCTGCGCGGCCCATGGCTGACGTCGGTGTTCGGGCTGGTGCTGCTGGTTGCGCTGCCGATCGTGATCCTCACCGGGCTGCTGTCCTACATCGCCTACGGGCCGCAGTTGGGACAGGCCATCCCCGCCGACGTCGGGTGGCTGCGCCTGCCGGCGTTCGCCTGGCCGACCCGCCCGTCGTGGTTGTACCGGCTGACCCAGGGCCTGCACGTGGGGCTGGGGCTGGTGATCATCCCGGTCGTGCTGGCCAAGCTGTGGTCGGTGATCCCGAAGCTGTTCGTGTGGCCGCCGGCCCGCTCCATCGCCCAGTTGCTGGAGCGATTGTCGTTGTTGATGCTGGTCGGCGGCGTGCTGTTCGAAATCGTCACCGGGGTGCTGAACATCCAGTACGACTACATCTTCGGGTTCAGCTTCTATGACGCGCACTATTTCGGGGCGTGGGTCATGATCGCCGGATTCCTGATGCACATCGCACTCAAGATTCCGCGCATGGTCACCGGGCTGCGGTCGATGCCACTGCGAGAAGTGTTGCGCACCAATCGAAGTGACACCCGCCCTGAACCGCCCGACCCCGACGGGCTGGTTGCGGCCGACCCGGCCGAACCGACGATGAGCCGGCGCGGTGCCCTGGCGCTGGTCGGCTCCGGCGCGCTGCTCGTGGGCGTGCTCACCGCGGGACAGACGCTCGGCGGTGTGTCCCGCGGCGCCGCCCTGCTGCTGCCGCGCGGGCGCGGGGGCGGCGACTTCCCGGTGAACAAGACGGCCGTCGCCGCGGGGATCGCGCGCGAAAGCGTCGGCGCGAGTTGGCGGTTGGTCCTGCGGGGGGGACCGACCGAGGTGGTGCTGGACCGCGCCGCGCTGGCCGGCATGCCGCAACACCGGGCGCGACTGCCGATCGCGTGCGTCGAGGGGTGGTCGACCGTGCAGACCTGGAGCGGGGTCCGGCTGGCCGAGCTGGCCCGGCTGGCCGGGGTGCCCGCGCCCCGCACGGCCCGCGTGGCCTCGTTGCAGCGCGGCGGCGCGTTCGGCGCGGCGACGTTGCAGGCCAACCAGATTGGGGATCCGGACGCCCTGCTGGCGCTGGGGGTCAACGGCGAAGAACTGTCGCTGGATCACGGCTACCCGGCCCGGATCATCGTTCCCGCGCTGCCCGGCGTGCACAACACCAAATGGGTGACCTCCATCGATTTCGAGCCGAGCTGACATGCCTGGATTACCAACGCGTTTCGCGGCTTTCTACGGGGCCCGCCCGCTGCACCTGCTGACCATGCTTTCCGGCTTCGCGCTGGTGGGCTACGTTCTGGCCACCTTCAGACCGGCGACGCTGTGGAACTCCGGCACCTGGTGGCAGTCCATCGTCGTCTGGCTGGCGGCCGCGGTGATCGCCCACGACCTGCTGCTGTTTCCGCTCTACGCGCTGGCCGACAGGCTGCTGTCGTGGCGCATCGCCCGGTCGGTGCAGCCAAAAGTGGTCGCCCGCAACTACATTCGGGTTCCCGCCCTGGGCGCGGGGCTGACGCTGCTGATCTTCCTGCCGGGCATCATCCAGCAGGGCGCCACCACCTACCAGGCGGCCACCGGGCAGACCCAGCAGCCGTTTCTGGGCAGGTGGCTGCTGCTCGCGTCGGTGATGTTCGCGGTGAGCGCGCTCTGCTACGCCGCGCGGCTCGCCGGGGCCCGCCGGCGCGCGGCCGGCAAATTGAGAAAATCGCGTATTAGACGGTAAACGCCGCGCATAGCAAACCCCGCGGCCGCCGGGTAGGCACCCGCTAACGCAAACGTCAGTTTCAGCCGTGCGCGCGGGGGTACAGTCCGTACATGACTGCGAGGGCATCCCGCATGACACCCTGCGTGAAGTGGTTGCTGCGGGCCGGCCCCGCCGACTACATGCTGGCCTTGAGCGAGGCCGGCGCTTCGCTGCCGGTCGTCGGCAAACGGCTGGAACCGCTGGGCGCCCTGACCGCCATGAGTGTGTGGGGCGCGCGGCACGCACCGCAAGCCCTGTCCACGATGACGACAAACTTGCTGAAGCCCGGCACCGGCGACGATCGCCGCCGGGACAGGGAGAGCACCCAGGAGGTTTCCCTCGCCGCGCTGCGCGGTGTCGTGTCGGCCGCGGACCTCGACGCCGAATGGCCCACCGCGGAGCGCACGCCACCGATCTGGGACGCGATGCGCCAGCGCCGCTACCTGTACCGACGGGCGGTCCACTACGGGAACAGCCCGGCGCAGGTGCTCGACGTCTGGCGCCGCAAGGACCTGCCCGCGCAACCGGCGCCCGTCCTGATCTTCGTTCCCGGCGGCGCCTGGGTGCACGGCAGGTGCATGGGGCAGGGGTCCGCGCTGATGTCGCGGCTGGCCGAGCAGGGCTGGGTGTGCCTCGCGATCGACTACCGTGTGGCGCCCCACCACCGCTGGCCCCGCCACATCACCGACGTCAAGACCGCCATCGCCTGGGCGCGCGCCAACGTCGACAAGTTCGGCGGCGACCGCAATTTCGTTGCGGTGGCAGGTTGTTCGGCGGGCGGTCACCTGTCCGCGCTGGCCGGGCTGACTCCCGACGACCCCGCGCACCGGGCCGAGTTGCCCGAGGGCGCCGACAGTTCGGTGGACGCCGTGGTCGGCATCTACGGCCGCTACGACTGGGAGGATCGCTCCACCCCCGAGCGCGACCGGTTCGTCGATTTTTTGGAGCGGGTGGTGGTCAGGAAGTCGATCACGCGGCACCCCGAGGTGTTCCGTGACGCGTCACCGATCGCGCGCGTGCATCGAAATGCCCCGCCGTTCTTGGTGATTCACGGCAGCAAGGACAGCGTGATCCCGGTCGAGCAGGCCCGCAGCTTCGTCGAGCGGCTGCGCGCCGCCTCGCACTCACTGGTGGGCTACCTGGAGCTGCCGGGCGCGGGGCACGGGTACGACCTCGTCGACGCGCAGCGCGCGGGTGCGGCAGCGCACGCCGCGTCGCTTTTCCTCAACCAGGTCTACCGCACCAAATCGCAGATCGCCGCGAAAGAGGTTATCTGAGCTCCCGCCGCTGGGTAATGTCCCCCTATGGGTAAGGGGCAGCGGTGAAAAGGCTCAGCGGCTGGGACGCGGTACTGCTGTACAGCGAGACGCCGAACGTCCACATGCACACGATCAAAGCCGCCGTGATCGAGCTGGCGCCGGATCGGCGTGACTTCGACATCGACGCCTTCCGCCAGGTGATCGGCGGCCGGCTGAACAAGCTCGAGCCGTTCTGCTACCAGCTCGTCGAGATCCCTTACCAATTCCACCACCCGATGTGGCGGGAGCACTGCGAGGTCGACCTCGAGTACCACATCCGGCCGTGGCGGCTCCCCGCGCCGGGCGGCCGCCGGGAACTGGACGAGGCGATCGGGCGGATCGCCAGCACCCCGCTGGACCGCGAACGCCCCCTATGGGAGATGTACTTCATCGAAGGGCTCGCCAATCACCGCATCGCGGTGGTCGGCAAGATCCACCACGCGCTCGCGGACGGGGTGGCGTCGGCGAACCTGATGGCCCGGGGGATGGACCTGCAGCCGGGGCCGGCGGACGGGCCCTATCAGTGCGACCCCGCCCCCAGCGCGCGGCAGCTGATGGCTTCGGCGTTCGCGGATCACCTGCGCCACGTCGGGCGCATCCCCGCGACGATCCGCTATACGGCGCAGGGCTTGGGCCGCGTCCGCCGCAGCTCGCGCAAGCTGTCCCCGGAGCTGACCCGGCCGTTCGAGCCGCCGCCCACCTTCATGAACCACAAGATCACCGCGGAGCGCCGATTCGCCACCGCCACGCTGGCGCTGGCCGACGTCAAGGAAACCGGCAAGCGGCTGGGCGCGACGATCAACGACATGGTGCTCGCCATGGCGAGCGGCGCGCTGCGCACGCTGCTCCTGCGGTACGACGGCAAGGCCGAGCCCCTGCTGGCGTCGGTGCCGATGAGTTTCGACTTCTCGCCCGAACGGATCTCCGGCAATCGCTTCACCGGCGTGCTGGTGGGGTTGCCGACCGACTCCGACGACCCGCTGGAGCGGGTGCAGTGCAGCCACGAGAACGCCATCGCCGCCAAGGAAAGCAACCAGCTGATGGGACCGGAGCTGGTCAGCAGGTGGGCGGCCTACATGCCGCCCGCTCCCACCCAGGCGTTCTTTCGCTGGGCGTCCGGCCGCGACGGCAACAACAAAATCCTCAACCTGAACATCTCGAACGTTCCCGGGCCGCGCGAGCGCGGCCGGGTCGGCGGGGCGCTGGTCACCGAGATCTATTCGGTCGGACCGCTAACCGCCGGCAGCGGCCTGAACATCACCGTGTGGAGCTATGTCGACCAGATCAACATCTCGGTGCTGTCCGATGGGGCCACGCTGAAGGACCCGCACGAGGTGACCGAGGCCATGGTCGCCGACTTCATCGAGATACGCAGGGCCGCAGGGCTTTCCGAAGAGCTGACGGTCGTCGAGGCGGCGATGGCGCCGGCCTGAGGGCCGGCTCTGGAAACGGGACTCTCGACTGGTGCCAATGCCATTTCCGTCGACCGTTACCATCGGTCGGATAGGCAGCCACCCCATACCCGAAGGAGCTGTGCGGCACCGTGAGCACTGGGAGCGAAGAGGCCAGCACCGAGGAACCCGAAGTCCTGGTCGAACAGCGGGATCGGATCCTGATCATCACCATCAACCGGCCGAAGGCCAAGAACGCGGTCAACGCCGCGGTCGCCCGGGCCCTGGCCGACGCCGTCGACCGGCTCGACGGCGACACCGGCCTGTCGGTCGGAATCGTGACCGGCGCCGGCGGCTCGTTCTGCGCGGGCATGGACCTCAAGGCGTTCGCCCGCGGCGAGGTGCCCATCGTCGAGGGCCGCGGCATGGGCTTCACCGAGCGGCCGCCGGTCAAGCCGCTCATCGCCGCGGTGGAAGGTTTCGCGCTGGCCGGGGGCACCGAGCTGGCATTGGCCACCGACCTGATCGTGGCCGCGCGGGACTCCGCGTTCGGCATCCCGGAGGTCAAGCGGGGTCTGGTCGCCGGCGGCGGCGGGCTGCTGCGGCTGCCCGAGCGCATCCCGTCCGCCATCGCGATGCAGCTGGCGCTGACCGGCGACAGCCTGTCCGCCGAGCGCGCCCACGAGCTGGGGATGGTCAACGTGCTGGCCGAACCGGGCAAGGCGCTGGACGCGGCCATCGAGCTGGCCGAGAAGATCGCCGCCAACGGCCCGCTCGCGGTCGCCGCCACCAAGCGGATCATCGTCGAGTCCCGCGGCTGGACCCCGGAGACGATGTGGGCCGAGCAGAACAAGATCCTGGCCCCGGTGTTCGTGTCCAACGACGCCAAGGAGGGCGCGATCGCGTTCGCGGAGAAGCGACCGGCGCGCTGGACGGGCACCTGACGGTCGGTCCGACGGGTTACACTGTGACTAAATTTTGTAAAGGCGTGGGGATCCGGGAAGACCGAGGATGAGCATTTCGCTGCTGCTGGAGATGGCCGCGTCGAGCAACCCCGAGCGCACGGCGGTTGTTTCGGGACAGCTGCGGCTGACGACGCAGCAGCTCAGCGATCTCGCCGACGGCGGCGCCGGTGTCGTCGCGGCTTCCGGCGCCAAGCACGTGGCCTACGTGGGCACCGGCGGCGCGATGCTGCCGGTGCTGATCTTCGCCGCCGCGCGCGCCGGGCTGGCCTTCACGCCGCTGAATTACCGCTTGTCCGCCGATGGCATCCAGGCGCTGATCGCGCGGCTGCCCGAACCGCTGGTGATCGTCGACGACCGCTACCGCGACATGATCGGGGACTCATCCGAGCGGGTGATGTCGTCCGAGGAGTTCCTCGCGGCGGCGCATGAAAGCGAGCCCGCCGCAGAGTTTCCCGACCCGGAGTCCGTCGCGATCGTCCTGTTCACGTCGGGCACCACGTCACAGCCCAAGGCCGTCGAGCTCTCGCACAACAACTTGACCAGCTACGTCACCGGGACCGTCGAGTTCGAGTCGGCCGAACCCGCCGACGCCGCGCTGATCTGCGTGCCGCCCTATCACATCGCCGGGGTCAGCGCCGCGCTGTCGAACCTCTACGCCGGCCGAAAGATGGTCTACCTGACCAACTTTGACGCCGACGAATGGGTGCGGCTGGTCGACGCCGAGCGGGTGAGCACGGCGACGGTGGTGCCCACCATGCTGGACCGCATCGTCACCGTCCTGGAGGGCGGCGGGCACGAGCTGCCGTCGCTGCGCAGCCTGGCCTACGGCGGATCCAAGGTGGGCCTGCCGCTGGTGCGCCGGGCGCTGGAGCTGTTGCCGCACGTGGGCTTCGTCAACGCCTACGGGCTGACCGAGACGAGCTCGACGATCGCGGTGCTGGGTCCCGACGACCACCGCGAGGCGCACTCGGCGTCGGCCGACCACGTCGCCCGGCGGCTGGGCTCGGTGGGCCGCCCGGTGCCCGGCATCGAGCTGCAGATCCGCGGCGAGGACGGCGCGGTGCTTCCGCCGGGCGAAAGCGGCGAGCTGTTCGTGCGCGGCGAGCAGGTGTCGGGGCGCTACACCGGGATCGGGTCGGTGCTCGACGAGGACGGTTGGTTTCCGACCCGCGACGTCGCCCTGCTCGACGAGGACGGCTACCTCTTTATCAGCGGGCGCAGCGACGACACCATCATCCGCGGCGGGGAGAACATCGCGCCCGCCGAGCTCGAGGAGGTGCTCATCGAGCACGCCCACGTCCACGACGTCGCGGTGGTCGGCGTCGAGGACCCGCAGTGGGGCCAGGCGATCGTGGCCGTGGTGGTGCCGGTCGCGGGCATCGATCCCGACCCCGAGGAGCTGCGCGAGCATGTCCGCAAGAGTTTGCGCGGGTCGCGCACGCCCGACCGGGTAGTGTTTCGCGGCGAGCTGCCGACCACACCCACGGGCAAGGTCCTGCGTCGCGAAATCGTCGAAGATCTCCGAACATTAGGAACGCCAAAATGATCAAGAACGGAACCCGCCTCGCCAGCCAGGTCTGTGACACCCAGGTCATCGTGGTCCGCAGCGCCGACAGCCTCGACGACCTGCGCTGTGGGGGCGCGCCGATGGTGCCGATCGGCGGCGAGCGCTCCGGCGAGCCCGACCCCGCGTTCGCCGACGGCACCGTGATGGGCAAGCGCTACGTCGACGAGACCGGCGCCGAGGTGCTGGTCACCAAGCCCGGCGCCGGCAGCCTGAGCATCGGGCAGACCGCGCTGCAGCTCAAAGAGGTCAAGCCGCTGCCCGCCAGCGACTGAGCGTCGGCTACGGCCCGGCGTGCCCGTTGGGGCCCGGAATCCCGAGCAGCAACCCGCCGTTGCCGCCCTGTCCCAGGCTCGCCCCGGCACCGGCGCTGTTGCCGCCGGCGCCGCCGTTGCCGACGAATTGGGCGTTTCCGCCGTCGCCCCCACTCGCCTTGCCGCCCACGCTGGCCCCGCCGTTGCCGCCGCTTCCGCCGCCGCCGAACACGGCGCCGTTCCCGCCGTGGCCGCCCTGACCGCCATTGGATGCCGCGGCGGCACTCTGGCCTCCGTTCCCGCCGTCCCCGCCGTGTCCGAACAGCCCGAGGGCACTGCCGCCGGCACCGCCGGGGCCGCCGTCGCTGACGTCCGACTGTCCCCCGTTGCCGCCGTGCCCGCCGTTGCCCAACAGCGTGCCGCCGTTCCCGCCGGTGCCGCCGACCGCGCCGAACCCGCCGGCCCCGCCGGCCCCGCCGTTGCCGATCAGGCCGGCATTGCCGCCGTGGCCCGATCTTCCGCCGAAGCCGCCGCCGCCGTCGCCGCCGTTGCCGCTGAGCAGCCCGCCGGCACCGCCGTCACCGCCGATGCCGGGCACGGAGCCTTGGGCGCCCGCGGCGCCACCGGCGCCGCCGTTGCCGTTCAACAGGCCGCCGTGCCCGCCGTGACCGCCGGACCCGGCGCCGTCGCCAAACACATTCGCAGTCGCGAGGCCGCCGGCGCCACCTGCTCCCCCGTGGCCGAACAACCCGACCGCGTCGCCGCCCGCGCCCCCGGAACCAGCGCCACGGACGATGGCGCCGTTGTAGGCGCCACCCGCGCCGCCCGGGCCGCCGTTGCCCCACAACAGCCCACCGGCGCCACCGGCGCCGCCACTGCCGGCGCTGGCGTTGACGTTGCTCACGCCGCCGGCCCCGCCGGCGCCGCCGTGGCCGAATAGCCCGGCGGCCCCGCCATTTCCGCCCGTCCCGCCGTTGGTGGACCCGACGGCGGCCGCGCCCGATCCGCCGTTGCCCCCGTTGCCCCATAGGATGCCGCCGGCGCCGCCATTCTGGCCGGTCCCCGGCAAGCCGTTGGTGCCGTTGCCGATCAGCGGGCGCTGGAGCAGGAGCTCGGTGGGCGTGTTGATCGCGTTGAGGAGGTCTTGCTGGATGACCTGCCACGGGTTGGCCGTGGCCGCAGCGTTGGCTGCTTCTGCGCTGGCATAGGCGCCCGCGCCGGCGTTCAGGGCCTGGACGAATTGCTGATGGAAGGTCGCCGCCCCGGCGCTGACGGCCTGGTATTCCTGGGCGTGCGCGCCGAAGAACGCGGCCACCGCCGCCGACACCTCATCGGCGCCGGCCGCCACCAGCTGAGTGGTCTGGGCCGCCGCCGCCGAGTTCGCCTGGCTGAGCGTCGAACCGACGCCCGCCAGATCCGTGGCGGCCGCAGAGACCACGTCGGGCACCGCGATGACGAAAGACATTGCGCAACCTCCAAGCACAGGCCCCCGCCAACGGAGAAGATCGTAGCGCGCTCATCGGAAACGCACGGTGCGGCCGGGTGCGCTACGGCCCGTCGGTCCCCGGCACGCCCAGTAGCAGGCCGCCGGCGCCGCCGATCCCGCCGTAGTAGCCGGTGCCGCCGTCT
Source organism: Mycobacterium terramassiliense (assembly GCF_900157385.1). GTDB lineage: Bacteria > Actinomycetota > Actinomycetes > Mycobacteriales > Mycobacteriaceae > Mycobacterium > Mycobacterium terramassiliense. Next base: position 1,318,437 of record NZ_LT717700.1, on the reverse strand, counting down.
CCGCCGTTGCCGATCAGCTGCGCGTTGCCGCCGTCGCCGCCCACCGACCCGGTGAACGGGTTGCTGCCGAACCCGGCGTCGCCGCCCCGACCGCCGCCGCCGGTGATGCCGGCGTTGCCACCCCGGCCGCCGTCACCGCCGTTGCCATAACCTTGACCGCCGGACCCACCCGCACCGCCATTGCCGTAGAGCCCGACGGCATTACCGCCCGCGCCGCCCGCGCCGCCGGCGCTGTACGCGGATTGCCCACCCGCACCACCGTGACCGCCGTGGCCGAACAGGGTGCCGCCGGTGCCGCCGTTGCCGCCGGCACCCCCGGCCTCCAGGGCGATCGAATTGTCGGCGGTTCCGCCCGTTCCGCCGGCGCCGCCGTTGCCGATGAGGCCGGCGGCACCACCGTTTCCGCCGACCTTGCCACCCGAGCCGTTGCCACCGGCGCCCCCGTCGCCACCGAACATGCCGCCGGCGCCACCGTCGCCACCGGCGGCTCCTCGTGTGGCGAATCCGGCGTTGCCGCCGTGACCGCCGTTGCCGTTCAACAGGCCGCCATGGCCGCCCTGGCCGCCGGCACCGGCAATGCTGTTCTGAAGATCACCGAGCTGACCGGAGCCGCCGGTCGCGGGCTTGCCGGACCCACCGTTGCCGCCGTTGCCCCACAACAGCCCGCCGGCCCCGCCGTTCTGGCCGGTCCCGGGCGCGCCGTCGGTACCGTTGCCGATCAGCGGGCGGCCCAATAGCAGTTCGGTGGGAGTGTTGATCGCGCCCAGCACGTCTTGTTGCAGCGCCTGCCACGGGTTCGCCGTCGAGGCGGCGTTGGCCGCCTCGGCGCTCGCATACGCGCCCGCGCCCGCGTTCAAGGCCTGGACGAACTGGTCGTGAAACGCCGTCGCCTGGGCGCTGAGCGCCTGATACTCCTGGCCATGAGCGCCAAAGAATTCCGCGACGGCTGCCGATACCTCATCGGCACCGGCAGCCACCACCTCCGTGGTGTGGGCCGCCGCCGCCGAGCTGGCCTGGCCGAGCGCCGACCTGATGCCCGCCAAATCCGTGGCGGCCGACGCCACCAGGTCGGGTTGCGCCATCACGAATGACATTCCGCACCTCCGGCACAGTGCGGCTCGGCGCCGCCCCCGATGAGGCGGCGTCGAGCCGGGGTTGAGGAGCAAATCGTAACGTGACCCACGTAGGCGCGGGCGGGAATTCCCAGCAAATGTCCGTGGGTTAACGTCGAGCCCGCTCGCACCGCACCCGGTGCCTGGCAGACGGCGGCTGCGCTAGCCGGGGATTCCGTTGCGTACGACGAATTCCCTTGCTTTGATTAAGAATTCGAGCTGCTCGCCCACCTGGCGCAGCGGATCGGTGCTGCGCGTCGAGCGCGACAGCACCACGGCGCCTTCCAGGGCAGCGATCGACATCACCGCCAGCGACGCCGCATCGGCGTCGTCGAAGCCGTCGTTGGCAAACGCCCGCGTCAACGCGTTACACCACCGCCCGAGGATGGCTCCCGCATCGGCGGAGAGCTTGGGTTCGGCGTCGTCCGAACCGATCGCCGCGGCGACCACGGGGCAGCCCGCGCTGAAGCCGCCCTCGGTCAGGAGGCGCTCCCAGAACTCGACGAACTCGCGCAGGAGGGCCTTGGCGCCCCAGCCGGCGGCGTCGTCGATCATGGCGGTGATGGAATCGCCCGAGTACTGCAGGGCCTCGGTCAGGATCTGATTGCGCCCCTCGGGGAAGTGGTAGTAGACCGAGCCGCGCGGCGCGCCACTGCGGGCCAGCACCTCGTCGATGGTCACTCCGGCGGCGCCGCGTTCGCGCATCACCTGGGCGGCGCTGAGCAGCATCTTCTTGCGCGTATCGCAGCGCTTGGTCGGCGTCTGTCCCGCCTTGGCGTCGGTGCTAGTCGGCACTGTCGTACCTCCCATCGCGGGCGTCATGCAGCGTGCGAGTGGCGCGGCACCGGCCAGTGCATATTACGAGGGCTGAACCGGAAGGGCCGCCGCTTGATGTCGGGCATCGCGCGCGTGAACTGGTAGCCGGCGACGTTGAGTTCGATGATCCACATTGTTTTCTCCCGGCCTGAGTGCGGCCCTAGATTATGCTGAGAAGCATATAAGACATCGGTCCAGTAAGCAATTTTATTCCCTAAGTAAGCCGTACAGCTCATGAAATGGTCTAGACGCGTTCCCCGGGCGGTCAACAGCCGCGGCGTGACCCCCGTCTCATTATGGTCTATTGCATAATACCTAGCAGTGCGTTTCACTGGGCGGATGGCCCTGCCGAACCTCCCCACCGTCTCGCTGGAACGCGACGGACACGTCCTGCTGATCGGCCTGAACCGGCCGCACAAGCGCAACGCATTCGACCGGGCCATGCTCGCCGACCTGTCGCGTGCGTATGCGCTGCTCGAGTCCGACGACTCGCTGCGCGCCGGCCTGCTGTTCGCGCACGGTGACCATTTCACCGCCGGCCTGGATCTGGTCGACGTCGGCCCCGGCATCGCGGCCGGGCAATTCGCGTTTCCGGACGACGGGCGCGACCCCTGGCGGCTGGACGGCCCCTGGACCACGCCGATGGTCGCCGTCGCGCACGGCTGGTGCATGACGTTGGGCATCGAGCTGCTGCTGGCCGCCGACATCCGGATCGCGACGACGGGGACCCGCTTCACCCAGCTGGAGGTGCGGCGCGGCATCTACCCGTTCGGGGGCGCGACGATCCGGCTCACCCGCGACGCCGGGTGGGGCAATGCCATGCGCTGGCTGTTGACCGGCGACGAGTTCGACGCCGCCGAGGCGCACCGCATCGGGCTGGTCCAAGAGGTGGCCGACGACGCGGGCACGGCGCTGGCGCGGGGGCGCGAGATCGCGCACACAATCGCCGAGCGCGCCGCGCCGCTGGGTGCGCGGGCGACTTTGGCGTCGGCGCACCTGGCCCGCGAACACGGCGAGGCGGCCGCCGTCGAGCGGCTGCGTCCCGCGGTGGCGGAGCTGTTCGCCAGCGCGGACGCCGCCGAGGGCGTGCGGTCCTTCATCGAGCGCCGCGACGCCCGGTTCAGTGGTCGCTAGGCGTCGACCGTGTAACCCATCGGCATCAGCACGCTCTTCTGCTGCGTGAAATGCTCGACGCCCTCGGGGCCGTTCTCGCGGCCGATGCCCGAGTTCTTGTAACCGCCGAACGGGCAGCAGGGATCGAACGCGTACCAGTTGATCGCGTAGGTTCCGGTGCGGATCTTCTCGGAGATCTCGATGCCCCGCGGCACGTTGGTGGTCCACACGCTGCCGGCCAGGCCGTACTCCGAGTCGTTGGCGATCTTGATCGCGTCCTCTTCGGTGTCGTAGGGGATGATGCTCAGCACCGGCCCGAAGACTTCCTCCTGGGCGATCGTCATCTTGTTATCGACGTCGGCGAAAACGGTTGGCTGCACGAAGAATCCGCTGTCCAGACCCTCCGGACGGCCGCCGCCGCACACCAGCCGCGCGCCCTCCTCGATGCCCTTGGAGATGTAGCCCTCGACGCGGGCGCGCTGCTTCTCCGAGATCAGCGAACCGATCTGGGCGCCCGGGTCCGACGGCAGCCCGACCGGCAGCGCCTGGACGAAAGCGCTTACCGCGTCGACGATTTCGTCGTAGCGCGAGCGCGGCGCCAGGATGCGGGTCTGGCCCACGCAGGCCTGCCCGGTGTTCATGATCCCGGAGAACACCATCATCGGGACCGCGGAGGCCAGGTCGACGTCCTCGAGGACGATGGCCGCCGATTTTCCGCCGAGCTCCAGCGTGCATGGCTTGAGCATCTCGGCGGCGCGGCGGCCGATCTCCTTGCCGACGCCCGAGCTGCCGGTGAACGTGAACAGGTCGACGTCCCGGTTGGACGTCAGCGCCTGGCCGGTCTCGATGCCGCCGGGCACCACCGACAGCACGCCCTCGGGCAGGCCGGCGTCGGCGAACACCTCGGCCAAAGCGTTTGCGGTCAGCGGTGTTTCGGCTGCCGGCTTGAGCACGACCGTGCAGCCGGCCAGCAGCGCCGGGCCCAGCTTGTTGACCGCCAGGAACAGCGGCACGTTCCAGGCGACGATCGCGCCCACGACGCCGATCGGCTCGCGGTGCACGATGGTCTGCCCGTAGGAGCCGTTGCGGATCTCCCGCCACTTGACCTGGTCGACGGCGGGCCCGGCGAAGAATTGCATCGCCCCCATCGACCCCATCCAGTGCATCGTCTCGATGGTCATCGGCGGCTGACCCGTTTCGTCGGCGAGCAGCTTGGCGAACTGGTCCTTGCGCTCCTCGAGCAGCTGCAGCGCCTTGGCGATGACGGCCGCGCGCTCCTTCGGGGGTGTCGTCGGCCAGGGGCCGCTGTCGAAGGCGGCGCGAGCCGCGGCGACCGCCGCGTCGACGTCGGCGGCCGTCGCGAGCGGCACCTTCCCGACGTACTCACCGGTGGCCGGACAGTGCACCTCGATGACTTCCGAGGTCGACGGCTCGGTCCACTTGCCGCCGATGAAAAGCTTGTCGTATTCGGTCTTCACGTCGGTCATGTGCGCCACCCTACCCAAGCCGACGCAAAACGAGAACATGTTTCATTCTCGAGGCACCAGCACCAGCACGAGATTGCTGACGAGGAACTCGCGCAGCACCGGCACCGACGTCAGCCGCCACGCCCATCGCGGGTGGTAGCGGGGAAATGCGGCCATCGCGGCGCCGGTGCTGGCGGCCCAGCTCAGGCCGTCGGCGGCCGACACCGCGAACAACGACGACCCGTAGTTGTTTTTGGCCGGGTGGCCGTGCTTGCGGGCGTACCGCGCGGCGGCGCGGGCCCCGCCGAGGTAGTGGGTCAGGCCCATCTCGTGGCCGCCGAACGGGCCGAGCCACACCGTGTAGGACAGCACGGCCAGCCCGCCCGGCCGGGTCACCCGCAGCATCTCGTTGCCGAGCTGCCACGGCCGCGGCACGTGCTCGGCGACGTTGGACGACAGGCAGATGTCGACGGAGTCGTCGGCGAACGGCAGCGCCATGCCCGAGGCGCGCACGAAGGTGCCCGCCGCGCGCGCCAAAGCCGGCCCGGCCGCGTGCATCTCGCCGGGGTCGGGTTCCACGCCGAGATAGCGGACACCGGCGTCGGCGAACGCCGTCGCGAAATACCCGGGGCCGCCACCCACGTCGAGCAGGGTGCGGCCGGCGGGTGGTGCGCCATGGACACCGCGCCACAGGTCGGCGACCATCGCCGCGGTGTCGGCCGCCAGCGCGCGATAGAAACGCGCCGGGTCGGATCGTTCGTGGCGGAATTCCGACAGCAGCCGCACCGACCGGCGCAGCGTTGCGCGCCGGGCGAAAACGTCGGTCACGGCCACCGGCCAACCCTACGGCCGGGCATCAAACCCGCCCGAGCCTGACGCCAGCGTCACGGTGGGCGCCGAGCGTGACGCCAGCGCCCTGTTCGCGACGGCTAGGCTGACCGGTAATGTCTGCTCTTCGCTCCGTCCTGCTGCTGTGCTGGCGTGACACCGGGCACCCGCAGGGCGGCGGCAGCGAAGCCTATCTGCAGCGCGTCGGCGCGCAGCTGGCCGACTCGGGTATCGCCGTCACGCTGCGCACCGCGCGTTATCCGGGCGCGCCGCGGCGCGAAGTGGTCGACGGGGTGCGCATCGACCGCGCTGGCGGCCGGTACTCGGTGTACGTCTGGGCGCTGCTGGCGATGGCGGCGTCGCGCATCGGGCTCGGGCCGCTGCGGCGAGCGCGGCCCGACGTGGTCGTCGACACCCAGAACGGCCTGCCGTTCCTGGCCCGGCTGGTGTACGGCCGCCGGGCGATGGTGCTCGTGCACCACTGCCATCGCGAGCAGTGGCCGGTGGCCGGGCCGGTGCTCGGCCGGATCGGCTGGTTTGTCGAATCGTGGTTGTCGCCGCGGCTGAACCGGCGCAACCAGTACGTGACGGTGTCGCTCCCGTCGGCCCGCGACCTCGTCGCGCTCGGCGTTGCCCACGACCAGATCGCGGTGGTGCGCAACGGCCTCGACGAGGCGCCGGCGCAATCGTTGTCCGGCCCGCGCTCGGCGGCGCCGAGGGTGGTGGTGCTGTCGCGGCTGGTGCCGCACAAGCAGATCGAGGACGCGCTGGAAGCCGTCGCGGCGCTGCGAGGGCGCCTGCCGAACCTGCACCTCGACATCGTCGGCGGCGGCTGGTGGCGGCAGCGGCTCGTCGACCACGCGCGACGGCTCGGCATGTCCGGCGCGGTGACCTTCCACGGCCACGTCGACGACCTCACCAAACACCATGTGCTGCAAAGCTCCTGGGTGCACGTGCTGCCCTCCCGCAAGGAGGGCTGGGGTTTGGCGGTGATCGAGGCGGCCCAGCACGCGGTGCCCACCATCGGCTACCGGTCCTCCGGCGGCCTGTCCGACTCGATCGTCGACGGGGTGACGGGAATGCTGGTGGACAGCCAGGCCGAGCTGGTGGATCGACTCGAGCAGCTGCTGTCCGACCCGGTGCTGCGCGATCAGCTCGGCGCCAAGGCCCAGGCGCGCAGCGGCGAGTTCTCCTGGATGCAAAGCGCCGACGCGATGCGCAGCGTGCTCGAAGCCGTGCGGGCCGGCGAGTTCGTCAGCGGCGTCGTCTAACCGCGCACAGCACCGAACCGGCGGCGCCGCCGAGCAGCATCGCCAGCCAGGCCAGGTGGGCGATCAGCGTCGCGGTGCGCCGGTCCGGGGAGACACCGGCGGTGTTGCCGCCGATCCGATAGAGAGCCAACTCGTCGTCGCGGTAGACCGGCGTCAGCGCGCCGAGGGTGCGCGCGGCCGCGCCCATGTCGCCGGCGCTGTCCGACTCGACGACCAGCCACCCGACGCCGGCCGGGGCCAGCGCACCGGGATCCGGCCCGCTCAGCAGCAGGTCCTGCACGGCCCGGGCGCGATCGCCCTCCCCGGGCACGACGACCCCCGAGATGGCCAGGTCGCCGGTGGTCAGCACGTCGGCGCGCAGCCAGCGGGGCAGCGGATCCAGGACCGGCGCCGGGCCCGCCCAGGAGAATCGCCGCATGGTGCCGGCCGGCAGCACCGCGACCGTCCGCGGATCGGAGTTGATCGCCGCCGCCACCGCGGCCCACCCCCGCGGGTAGCGCACCGCGGCGACCTTGCCCCACCCGCCCCACGCCAGGTCGGGCAGCGTCAGGATCAGCGCAAGGCAGCAGACCACCGCCGCCACCGACGGCCGCAACCACCGCCGCAACGTCACCACGGCGCCGGCGCCGGCCAGCGCGTACCCCGGCAGCGCCAGCGCCACCCACTTCTGCCCGTCGCGCAGCACGCCGAACCCCGGTGCGGTGTCGACCAGCGCCCGCAGCGCGTGCAGACCGGGTCCGGTCGCCAACGCGGCCGGCACCACCACGGACACCGCCGCCAGCGCCAGCAGCGGCACCGCCGCGCGGCGGCGCACCACCACCGGCAGCCCGGCCGCCACCACCGCGAGCAGCACCACGGCCGAGGCCACCGCGAAAAGCGTTGTCCGCGAAGCCGGTACGGCCTCGCCGTTCCAGATGCCGCCGAGGCCGGCCAGGCTGGCCAGCGTGCCCAGCCCGGGCTCGGCCCGCGGCGCGAACGCGGGGACCCCGAGCGCGTTGGCCGCCGCGTGCGCGGTCAACGACGAGCCCACCGCCGCCGCGGTCAGCCAGGGCGCCGCGGCCAAGAGCGCGGCACCCGAGGCCAACGCGGCGCAGGGCCGGCGCGAACGCCCCGCCCCCGGAGCGGCGACGCAGACCAGCGCCACCGTCGCCGCGAGCAACAGGCCGGTCGGGGTCAGCCCGGCCAGCGCCACCCAGAACACCAGGGCGAACACCCCGGCCCAGCCGGAGTCCCCCGCCGTCCGCATCCGGAGCATCGCCGCCGCGACCCAGGGCAGGCAGCCGTAACCGACCAGCAGGCTCCAGTGGCCCTGCAGAAGCCGTTCTGCGACATAGGGATTCCAGATCGCCAGGGTGCTGGCGACGAATTCGCCGGGCGTCCCCGCGTCGGGCAGCGCCGCGGCGACCAGCCGGGCCGCACCCCATCCCGCGAGCCACAGGCCCGCCACGAGCAGCGCCTTCACCACGACGCCGCCGTCGACCACATGCGAGGCCAGCGCCACCGCGAAATCTTGGGGCGTCGCGCGCGGCGCCGACGTGAGCCCCAGGGCGGCGTCGGACACGTACGACCGCGGCGTCGACACCGCGTCGCGCAGGAGCAGGTATCCGGGCGCCAGCAGCGGCCCGACCACCAGGAGCGCCACCACCAGCGCGTACCCCGGCCGGGTCCAGCGCATCCGCGGAATCTAGGCCCGTTCGGGCGGGCCGGGGGCTTCGGGCGGTCCGGCGTCGGGCGGCGGCTCGGCCGGCTCGTCCGACTCGAGGGTCGGCGGGTCGGCGCCGGGTGACTCGGGATCCCCGGCCGGGCGCTGCGTGGGCAGCTTCTCGGTCTCGGCCTCGGCGCCGGGCACCGGTTCCTCGAGCCCGTCGCGGCCGAAGAACTCCTGATCGGTCCGGTCCAGGCCCGGGTCGGTCAGCGCGCTCTCGGTGCGCAGGCTGAAGGCGGCGAACACGCCGCCACCGATCAGCGCGATCAGGCCCACCGCGGTGAACGTGATCGGCAGCACCCGCGACCACAGCGCCAGCCGGTCCCGCTCATCGCGCGCCGCGTTGACCTGGGCCTCGACGGTGTCCTCGTTCGAGGTGACCTTGTAGTCGACCAGCGTCAGCTCCGGCTTGAGGGGGTCGCGGGCGAAGTAGTGGTTGGCGTGCTCGGTCTCCTTGACGATGGTCCCGGACACCGGATCCACCCAGAAGGTTCGCTGCGCCGCGTAATAGCGGGTCATGGTGATCTGTTCGTTGGGATCGCCGCCCTGCACGCCCCACATCGCCGCCGAGGCGGTGAACTTGGAGTCCGTCGTCTGGTCGGCGTACAGCGTCGGATACGCCACCGGAGCCACCAGCTTGCCGTCGGCGTTGTAGCCGACGTTCTGCGTGAACCGGTAGGTGGTCAGCCCGTTGACGTCTTCCTGGGTGTCGTAGTTGACGTCGAACGGCTTCTGCGCGATCGGATCGAAGTAGGGATACGTCTTCTTCTCGGTGTGAAACGGGAACCGGTAGGACAGCCCCTCGTGGCGGAGCGGCATCGCGGTGGGCGGGCTCTCGTCGTTGGCGGCGCGCGGCTTCTGCACGGAGCCGCCGGGGTGGGTGTCGTCGGAGACGGCCATCGCGGTCTTGCGGTTGAGCGTGACGGTGTCGATGATCGCCAGCAACAGCCCGCTGTCTTTTTGCTTGTCGGTGCGGCGCACCGACGTGCCGGCCTGCAGCGTGACGACGTCGGCGTTGGCCGGGGATTCGACGCTGACCTGCTGCTGGGACACCAGCGGCACGTTTTGGTTGACGACGAGGTGGTCGGTGGACAGCGAGGCGGAGTCGAGCGCGGTCCCGTTGCCGTCGCTGATCAACGTGGCGTTGATGTCCAGCGGGATCTTGGTGATCCGGTGGCTGGTGTATGTCGACAACAGCAGCGCGGCGATCAGCAGGGCGGCCCCGAGTCCGATGATCGCGCATGCGGCGTAACGCAACATGACTGCTCGGTTCATGTGCGCCGCTCCTCCTCATCGCTTCGTCCCCCGCAAGCGGGTGGTGCCCCCACCGCATCGTCGCCGGCGCGGTTCAAGTTGCGGTGCCCTCCTCATGGATCCCCGCGTGGCAAACCCGTTCGACCCTAACAGCAGAATTTAAGGCCCCGGTTTAGCAGCCCTTCCCCGTCCACCGCCCACCGCGCGCCAGGCGCCGGGTGGTTCGGGTGTACCCGATGAGGCGACCAACACACAAGGGCACACTTGTGGGCGTGACCGAGGGCCAGCAGGTGGGAGGGATCCGCAGCTTCCTGCCCGCCGTGGAGGGGATGCGCGCGTGCGCGGCGATGGGCGTCGTCGTCACGCACGTCGCCTTCCAGACGGGGCACTCCACCGGCGTCGACGGCCGCCTCTTCGGCCGCTTCGACCTTGCCGTCGCGGTGTTCTTCGCGTTGTCGGGGTTCCTGTTGTGGCGCGGGCACGCCGCCGCCGCACGGGGTTTGGCGCCGCGGCCGCGCACCGGCCACTACCTGCGGTCCAGGGCGATCCGCATCATGCCGGCCTACGTGGTGGCCGTCGTCGTGATCCTGACCCTGCTGCCCGACTCGAATCACGCCAGCCCGACGGTCTGGTTGGCCAACCTGACGCTCACCCAGATCTATGTGCCGCTCACGCTGACCGGTGGCCTGACCCAGATGTGGAGCCTGTCGGTCGAGGTCGGCTTTTACCTGGCCCTGCCCGTGCTGGCGTTGTTGGCCCGTCGGCTCCCGACCGGCGCCCGGGTGCCGGCGATCGCGTCGGTGGCGGTGCTCAGCTTCGCCTGGGCCTGGGTGCCGGTGTTCCTGCTGGACAGCAGAACTTGGAACAACCCGCTGGACTGGCCCCCGGCGTTTTTCTCCTGGTTCGCCGCGGGCATGTTGCTGGCGGAATGGGTCCACAGTGGGGTCGGCTTCCCAGTGCGCTTAGCACGCCGGCGCGTCCCGATGGCCGTGATCGCGGTGGCGGCCTACCTGGTGGCGGCGTCCCCGCTGGCGGGGCCGGCGGGCCTGGCCGTCGGCAGCCCCGCCCAGTTCGCGGTGAAGACGGCGATGGGTGCCGTGGTGGCCTTCGCGCTCGTCGCCCCGCTGGTGCTGGACCGGCCCGACACCCCACACCGGTTACTGGGGAGCACGACCATGGTGACGTTGGGCCGCTGGTCCTACGGCCTGTTCATCTGGCACCTGGCCGCGCTGGACATGGTGTTCCCCGTCCTGGGGACCTTCGCCTTCACCGGGCGGATGCCCTCGGTGCTGGTGCTGACGCTGATCTTCGGCTGGGCGATCGCCGCGGTCAGCTACGGTCTGGTCGAGTCGCCGTGCCGGGAGGCGCTGCGTCGCTGGGAGAAGCGGCACCGCTCGACGCGAGCCCCGCAGGTCACAGACGCTGAGGCGGACGCAATCGCGCCATGATCTCGTCGCGCACCGCCGATCGCCGCGCCTTGCCGGCGTCGTCGCGCAACGGGGTGTCGACGAACTCGATGAAGTCGGCGGTGGGCGGCACCTTGTAGGACGAAATGCGTTCGCGCAGAAAGTCTTTCACACCTTCGGGGTCCAGCGTGGATCCGTCGGCCGCGTGCACCAGGACGTAGGGCACCTGCCCCAGGTCACCGGAATTCGGGTCGGGCACGCCGACGACGAGGCAGGACAGCACGTCCGGGTGCGCCGACAGCGCGTTCTCGATCTCGGCCGGGTAGACGTTGCGGCCGCCGACGGTGAACATGTCGACGCGGCGATCCGACAGGTAGAGAAACCCGTCCTCGTCGAAATAGCCGAGGTCCCCCAGCGAGTCCCAGCCGTCGCGGCTCTTGGCCTCGACGCCGACGTAGCGGTAGGTCGGCGCGCTGCCGGGGGCGGGGCGCATGTAGATCTCGCCGACCACCCCGGGCGGGCAGGGATTGCCGTCGTCGTCGAGCACCCTCATCTGGCCGGCGACCACCACGCCGACGGAGCCGCGGTGGGTCAGCCACTGGTCGCCGGAGATGAAGGTGAGCGCCTGTAATTCGGTGCCGCCGTAGAGTTCCCAGACGACCTGGGGCCCCAGCAGGTCGATCCACGCCTCCTTGACGGCCGGCGGGCAGGGCGCGCCCATGTGCCAGAACCGCCGGAGCGAGGACAGGTCGTAGGACCCCGGCTCGGCGTGATAGACGGGCAGCGCGCGCTGCATGATCGTCGGCACGGTCGTCAGGAACGTGACGCGGTGCTCGGTGATCAGCCGCAGGAACTGCCGCGGCTCGAACCGGCTCATCAGCACGAGGTGGTGGCGCATCAGCAATGCGAGCGTCGCGGTGGTGAAGCCGGTGTTGTGCGACAGCGGAATCGGGACCAGGGTGGTGTCGCCCTCCTGCGCGCCCAGCGGGTAGCCGATGGCGGCCGGTATCCGGCTGTCGCCGCCGGATTCGATGAGCTTGGGCCGCCCGGTGCTGCCGCCCGAACCCATCGCCTTCCACACCGGCGAAACCGCTTCGGGCAACGCGGCATCGGACAGCGCCGGGTCCGGCGTGAATCCCGCTGGAACACTGGGTATTTCCGGATGGCTGTACTGTCCGGTCGGCGACCCGCTTCGCCCGGCTTCGCCGAGCTCGCGATCGCCGTCGCGGCCGACCAGCAGCGCGGGCGGCCGCAACGCCAGCAGGCCCTGCAGCTCCGCGTCCGGCAGCCGCGCCGACAGCGGCTGGGGCACCGCGCCCAGCTTCCAGCACGCCACCGCGGCCTGGATCCACTCGACCGAGTTGGGCAGCACCATCGTCACGTAGTCGCCGACGCCGACGCCGCGCTCGGCGTAGGCCCGGGCCAGCCGGTTCGTCGAGCGGTCGAGTTCGGCGCGGGTCAGGGTCAGCCCGTCGCAGGTAACCGCGGGCTCGTCGGGAGCGAGGGCGGCCAGCGCCGAGATCTGTGAACCGATCGGTGCAACCGGCTCACTCATAAGCGCCCTGCCGCTCGAAGATGCGGCGCGGGTTGTCGACCAGCATGGTGTGCAACTGCTCGTCGGTGACGCCGCGTTCCTTCAGGGCGGGGATGACGTCGTTGTGGATGTGCAGGTAATGCCAATTCGGTGCGGCCACCGCGAGCAGGTCCTCGGGCAGCGCGTCGAAGTAGCAGTTCGCGTCGTGCGAGAGCACCATCTTGTCGGCGTGCCCGCGCTCGCACATCTGCGCCACGGTGTTCACCCGGTCCTCGAAGGGCAGATACACGTCGATGCCGAACCGGTCCATCCCGATGAAGGAGCCGGCCGCGATGAGCTCCTCGAGGTAGCCGAGGTCGGTGGTGTCGCCGGAGTGCCCGATCACCACCCGGCTGAGGTCGACGCCCTCCTCCTCGAAGATGCGTTGTTGCTCGAGCCCGCGCCGCAGCCCCGCATGGGTGTGCGTGGAGATCGGCACCCCGGTGCGCTTGTGCGCCTGCGCGACCGCCCGCAGCACCCGCTCGACACCGGGGGTCACGCCGGGCTCGTCGGTGGCGCACTTGAGGATCCCGGCCCTGACGCCCGTGTCGGCGATGCCCTCCTCGATGTCGCGGACGAACATGTCGGTCATGATCTCCGGGCCGTCCATCGGCGTGCCCGGCCCCAGGTAGTGGAACCGGAACGGCACGTCGTTATAGGTGTAAAGCCCGGTCGCCACAACGATATTCAGCTCGGTGGCCGCCGCGACGCGCGCGATGCGCGGGATGTAGCGGCCCAGCCCGATTACGGTGAGGTCGACGATGGTGTCCACCCCGCGCGCCTTCAGCTCGTTGAGCCGGTCGATGGCGTCGGCCACCCGCCGCTCCTCGTCGCCCCAGGCCTCGGGATAGTTCAGGGCGATCTCGGTGGTCATGATGAACACGTGCTCGTGCATGAGCGTCACGCCGAGGTCGGCGGTGTCGATGGGGCCGCGGGCGGTATTGAGTTCTGACACGGGACTGATGCTAGGTCGATTCGGCGTCCGAACAACAGGGCCCGACAGTTTTGTCCGGTGCGTTCCGGCGGCGGCGCGGTTGCAGTACCGTCCACGCCATGTTGCTCAATCCCAACCATCTGCAACGCCGGTACCCGGATCGCCGCTCGGGGGAGATCATGGCCGCGACGGTGGACTTCTTCGAGTCCCGGGGCAAGGCGCGGTTGAAGGCCGACGACCACGACCGGGTCTGGTACTCCGACTTTCTGGACCACATCGGGCGGGAGCGCATCTTCGCGTCCCTGCTGACCCCGGCCGAATACGGCGCGAGCGACTGCCGGTGGGACACCTACCGAATCAGCGAGTTCGCCGAGATCGTGGGCTTCTACGGGCTGAGCTACTGGTACCCCTTCCAGGTCACCGCGCTGGGCCTGGGCCCGATCTGGATGAGCGCCAACGAGGACGCCAAGCGCAAGGCCGCCGCCCAGCTGGAGGCCGGCGAGGTGTTCGCTTTCGGGCTGTCGGAGCAGACCCATGGCGCCGACGTCTACCAGACCGACATGATCCTGACGCCGTCGGAACACGGCTGGACCGCCAGCGGCGAGAAGTACTACATCGGCAACGCCAACGTGGCCCGGATGGTCTCGACCTTCGGCAAGATCGGTGGCACCTCAAATAAAGAAGACGAATACGTCTTCTTCGCCGCCGACTCCCAGCACGACCGGTACGAGCTGATCAAGAACGTCGTCAACTCGCAGAATTTCGTCGCCAACTACGCGCTGCGCGACTACCCGGTCACCGAGGCCGACATGCTGCACCGCGGCCCCGACGCCTTCCACGCCGCCCTCAACACCGTCAACGTGTGCAAGTACAACCTGGGCTGGGGCGCCATCGGCATGTGCACCCACGCCATGTACGAGGCGGTCACCCACGCGGCCAACCGCTACCTGTACGGGACCGTCGTCACCGACTTCTCCCATGTGCGGCGGCTGCTCACCGACGCCTACGTGCGCCTGATCGCCATGAAGCTGGTCGCCACCCGCGCCTGCGACTACATGCGCAGCGCCTCGGCGGCCGACCGCCGCTACCTGCTCTACAGCCCGCTGACCAAGGCCAAGATCACCAGCGAGGGCGAGCGGGTCATCACCGCGTTGTGGGATGTCATCGCCGCCAAGGGAGTCGAGAAGGACACCTTCTTCGAGGCCGTCACCCGCGAGATCGGCCTGCTGCCCCGGCTGGAAGGCACCGTCCACATCAACATCGGGCTGCTCGGCAAGTTCATGCCCAACTTCCTGTTCGCCCCCAACGCCGAACTGCCCGTGATCGCGCGCCGCGACGACGCCGCCGACGACACGTTCCTGTTCGCCCAGGGGCCGACCGGCGGCCTGGGCAAGGTGCGGTTCGCGGACTGGCGCGCGCCGTTCGACAGCTTCGCCCACCTGCCCAACGTCGCGCGGCTGCGCGAGCAGGTCGACGTGCTCACCGAGATGCTCGCCAGCGCCACGCCGGATGCCGCACAGCAGAAGGACATCGACTTCGCCTTCGCCGTGGGCCAGCTGTTCGCGACCGTGCCGTATGCACAGCTCATCCTGGAGGAGGCCCCGCTGTCGGGGGTGGAGGATGCCTTGATCGACGAGATCTTCGCCGTGCTGGTGCGGGACTTCAACGGCTACGCCGTCGAACTCGGCGACAAGCCCGCGGTGACGGACGAACAGGCCCGGCTGGCGATGCGGATGATCCGCCGCCCGGTCCACGACCCCACGCGCTATGACCAGATCTGGAAGGAGCACGTGCTGCCGATCAACGGGGCCTACCGGATGCGGCCGTGAATCCGAGACCTTGCCGAGCGTGCGGGCAGCCGCACATTCGGGGCCGACGGTGCGGCAGGACGCACGCCGGCGTCACGAGCCCTTGACTGTGACGTGGCTCACCGTAGAATGACCGGTGGTCATCGACGCTAGGAGGCCGAATTGCCGACGGTGACATGGGCGCGCGTCGACCCCGCTCGTCGCGCGGCGGTGATAGAGGCTGCGGAGGCCGAGTTCGGGGCGCACGGCTTCTCGCGGGGCAGCCTCAACGTCATCGCCCGCAAAGCCGGGGTCGCCAAGGGCAGCCTGTTCCAGTACTTCGCGGACAAGCGCGACCTGTACGCGTTCATCGCCGACATCGGCAGCCAGCGGGTGCGGGCGTACATGGAGGACCTGATCATCCGGCTCGACCCGAGCCGGCCGTTCTTCGAGCACCTCACCGACCTGCTGGACGGCTGGGTGGCCTACTACGCCGAGCACCCGCACGAACGGGCGCTGCACGCCGCGGCCACCCTCGAGGTCGACACCGAGGCCCGTGTCAGTGTGCGCAACGTGATCCACCGTCACTACCTGGAGGTGTTGCGGCCCCTGGTGCACGCCGCCAAAACCCGCGGGGACCTGCGCGCGGACGCCGACACCGGCGTCCTGCTCTCGCTGCTGCTGATGATCTTCCCGCACCTGGCGCTGGCTCCCTACATGCGCGGGCTGGACCCGGTCCTCGGGCTCGACGACCCCACGCCGGAGCAGCCGGCGCTGGCCGTGCGCCGGATCGTCGCGGTCCTGGCCGCGGCCTTCGCCGCGAATGCGGCGGAGGCCGTTGCCAGCCCAGACCCGAAACTCTCCGAGGAGGTCACATGACACGCACACATTCGGGCTCGATGGTGGCGGGCGGGCTCAACTGGGACAGCGTGCCGCTGCGCCTATTTGCCGGCGGCAACGCGAAGTTCTGGAACCCCGCCGACATCGACTTCTCCCGCGACCGCGCGGACTGGGAGGCGCTGACCGACGACGAACGTCATTACGCCACGCGGCTGTGCGCCGAGTTCATCGCCGGTGAGGAGGCGGTGACCGAGGACATCCAGCCATTCATGGCCGCGATGCGCGCGGAGGGCCGGCTGGGCGACGAGATGTATCTGACGCAGTTCGCCTTCGAGGAAGCCAAGCACGTCCAGGTGTTCCGGATGTGGCTCGACGCCGTCGGCATCACCGGCGACCTGCACGCCTATCTCGAGGACGTCCCCACCTACCGGACGATCTTCTACGAGGAGCTGCCGGACAGCCTCAACGCCTTGGCCACCGATCCGTCTCCGGCCGCCCAGGTCCGGGCGTCGGTGACCTACAACCACATGGTCGAGGGCATGCTGGCGCTGACCGGCTACTACCTCTGGCACAAGATCTGCGTGGAACGCGGCATCCTTCCCGGCATGCAGGAGCTGGTCCGCCGCATCGGTGACGACGAGCGGCGCCACATGGCCTGGGGCACCTTCACCTGCCGGCGCCACGTCGCCGCCGACGACGCCAACTGGGGTGTCTTCGAGGCGCGGATGAACGAGCTGATGCCGCTCGGACTGCGCGTCGTCGAAGAGGGCTTCGCGCTGTACGACCCGATGCCCTTCGGCCTGTCGGTGGACGAGTCCATGCAGTACGCCGCCGACAAGGGGATGCGACGGTTCGGCACCATCGGCAGCGCCCGCGGGCGGCCGGTCGGGGAGATCGACCTCGACTACTCCCCGCTGCAACTCGAGGACACCTTCGCCGACGAGGACGAGAAGGCGCTGGCGGCCGCGTCGGCCTAGGCGAGCAGACGCAAAAGCCCCGTCATTCCACCTTCGTGCCGCCGCCGGCGTCACCGGTCTCGGCCGAGCCCACCCACACCGTCTTGGCGTTGCAGAACTCGCGAATCCCGAGACCCGCAAGCTCGCGGCCGTAACCGGAGCGCTTGACGCCGCCGAACGGCAGCTCGGGGTAGGACACCGTCATCCCGTTGATGAAGACCTGGCCGGCCTCGATTTCGTCGATGAAGCGTTGCTGCTCGGCCTCGTCGCGGGTCCAGGCGTTGGAGCCCAGGCCGAAGGTCGTGGCGTTGGCGATCTCGATGGCCTCGTCGATGTCGGCGGCCCGATAGATCGAAGCCACCGGCCCGAACACCTCCTCGGTGTAGAGCGCCATGTCCTTGGTGATGTCGGTGACGACTGTCGGCGGGTAAAACCAGCCCGGCCGGTCCAAAGGCTTGCCGCCGCAGCGGATCACCGCGCCGGCGGCGGCCGCGTCGTCGACCTGCTTGGCGACCTCGTCGCGGCCCGACTCGGTGGCCAGCGGGCCGACGTCGGTGTCCGGGTCGGTCGGATCCCCGACCCGCAACGCCTGTGCCCGCTCGACGAACTTCTCCACGAACTCGTCGTAGACGTCGGCGTGGGCGATGAACCGTTTGGCCGCGATGCAGGACTGGCCGTTGTTTTGCACCCTGGCCGTGACCGCGGTCTTGACGGCCTCGTCGAGGTCGGCCGAGGGCATCACGATGAACGGGTCGCTGCCGCCGAGCTCGAGCACCGAGGGCTTGATCTCGTCGCCGGCGATGGCGCCGACGGACTGGCCGGCCGGCTCGCTGCCGGTGAGGGTGACCGCCGCCACGCGGGGGTCGCGCAGGATGGTCTCGACGGCGCTCGACGGCACCAGCAGCGTCTGGAAACAGCCGTCCGGGAAGCCGCCGCGGGCGATGACGTCGGCCAGGTACAGGGCCGTCTGCGGCACGTTCGATGCGTGCTTGAGGATGCCGACGTTGCCGGCCATCAGCGCCGGCGCGGCGAACCGCACGGCCTGCCACAGCGGGAAGTTCCACGGCATCACGGCCAGCACCACGCCCAGCGGTTGGTAGCGGGTGTAGGCCTTGGCGGCGCCCACTTTGGCCGCGTCGGCCGGCTCGTCGGCCAGCAGCTGTTCGGCGTTCTCGGCATAGTAGCGAAAACCCTTGGCGCACTTGAGCACTTCGGCCTTGGCCGACGCCAGCGTCTTGCCCATCTCCAGGGTCATCATCGCGGCGACGTCGTCGGCCTCTTTCTCCAAGAGGTCCGCGGTGGCGTTTGCCCATCCCGCGCGCTGGGCAAAGGTGGTGTTATGGCGGTAGTCCTGGAACCGGGCGTATGCGCGCGCGATGGCGGCGTCGACGTCCGCGTCGGTGGCCGGGGTGAAGGTTTTTACTGTCTCGCCGGTAGCCGGGTTGATCGTGGCGATGGGCACGCTGAGATCCTTCGCTTCGAGGTTGGTAACAGGTCCAACACCCAGCCTGCCACTATCGTTCCCCCGAGGGAGGTGCCGGATGAGTAAAGCCGCTCAGCTGATGGTGAAGTGCCTGGAGAACGAGGGCGTCTCCGTCGTCTTCGGGGTGCCGGGCGAGGAGAACATCCGGTTCGTGCAGGCGCTGGCCTCCTCGAGCATCCGCTACGTGCTCACCCGGCACGAACAGGCGGCGTCGTTCATGGCGGAGATGTACGGCCGCGTCACCGGCCGGGCGGCGGTGGTGTCGGCGACCCTGGGCCCGGGCGCCATCAACATGCAACTCGGCGTCGCCGACGCCACCACCAACAGCACCCCGATGGTGGCGATCTCCGCCCAGGTGGGCCAGGACCGCGAGTACAAGGAGTCGCACCAGTACGTCGACCTGGTGTCGATGTTCGCCCCGATCACGCGGTGGGCCGCGGGCATCCCGACCCCGCGCGCCATACCCGAGATGGTCCGCAAGGCGTTCAAGGTCGCCGAGACCGAACGCCCGGCCGCGGTCTACCTGGCGGTGCCCGAGCACATCGACGCCGACGAAACCGACTACGACCTGACCCCGTTGCCCCGCAACGTCGTTCGCCCCGACGCGCCGGCGCCCCGGCAGGTCGAACGGGCCGCCGAGATCCTGCGCCGGGCGAAGCGGCCGGTGGTGCTGGCCGGGCACGGCGCCGCGCGCGCCGACGCGACCACGGCGCTGGTCCGCTTCTCCGAGGAGTTCGGCATCCACGTGGCCAACACCTTCCACGGCAAGGGCGTGATGCCCGACGACCACCCCAACAGCATCGGCACGCTGGGGTTCATGCGGCACGACTACGTCAACTTCGGGTTCGACAACGCCGACGCCGTCATCGCCGTCGGCTACGAGCTGCAGGAGTTCGACCCCGTTCGGATCAATCCGCAGGCCGACAAGAGGATCATCCATGTGCATCGCTTCCCGGCCGAGGTCGATGCGCACTACTCGGTCGACGTCGGGATCATCGGCGACATCAGCGATTCGCTCAACGCGCTGACGGACGCGCTGGCCGGCCACAGCTTCACCCACGCCGCGGATGTGCCCGGCTCGGGCCTGCTCGCCGACGAATTCGCTCGCGGGCAGCAGGATTCGCGCTATCCGCTGGCGCCGGCGCGGGTGGTCGCCGACACCCGCGCGGCGCTGGGCCGCAGCGACGTGGTCCTGGTCGACACCGGCGCCACCAAGATGTGGATGGCGCGGCTTTATCCGACCTACGAGCGCAACACCTGCCTGATCTCAAACGGCTTGTCCACCATGAGCTTTGCGCTTCCCGGGGCCCTCGGTGTGAAGCTGGCACGCCCCGAGGCCAAGGTGCTTGCCGTCGCCGGCGACGGCGCTTTCCTGATGAACTCCCAGGAAATCGAGACCGCCGTCCGGGAGCGAATTCCGCTGGTGGTGCTGATCTGGGAGGACGGCGGTTACGGCCTCATCGAGTGGAAGATGGACCTCGAACTCGGCGAGCACTACTACGTCAAGTTCGGCAACCCCGACATCGTGAAGTACGCGGAAAGCTTCGGCGCCAAGGGATATCGGATCAACAGCGCCGACGAGCTGCTGCCGACCCTGCGGGCCGCCCTCGACGACGACGGGGTGTCGCTGATCTGCTGCCCGGTCGACTATTCCGAGAACCTGCGGCTCACCGACCGGCTCGGTGAGCTGGACGAGACGTTGTAGTTTCCTGGATCACGTGTGGCGGCTCACAAATCGTCTGTCGTCGTCAGCGAGTACGGGTCAAGCGCGTAGCCTGGTGAGACGTACACCGGCGAAGGACTCGCATTCCCCTGGGAATCGAGGTTGGCCCGAAACAGACTAGGGACGCTCTCCGCGCCGGTCCCCTTCTCGGCGCTGAAATAGAGATCGTTGTTGAACAGCGTCATCGTGGTCTGGTTAAGGCCCCCGAAATTGGGGTTGAAGGTGAGGTCGGCCGTACCGCTGTTGATGACCTCGCGAATGTCGCCACTCAGCGGGTCGTAGACGTGAAGGCCGAACCCGGCGGATCCATATGTGGGGGAATTGTGGTTTGTGTTCTTGTCTTGGCCCGTGAAATAGAGCATGCCGTTGAAAGCGGTGAGATTGAACGGGTACAAGTCGCCGATGCCGGATTGGGAGTCCGAAGTCGATCTGCGTGGTCGTCTCGCTGGTGCCCCCCGATATCCACAGACCGCGCCCGCCGCTGTGATGAAGTCCAGAGAAGCACACAGCGAAGTGCGAGAGTGTTTCTATGCCGGGCATGCCGCCCAGCCTCCGCCCTGTCAGCCAATTGAGGCCGCAGAGATCGTACGGCCGCAGCCCAGTAGCGGCCGGGGCCGATGCGGGGGCGATCTTGTGCAGGTTCGTGCCGTCATAGCGGTAGAGCCATGTCGTTGTCGCGTCCGGTGAATCCTGCCCGCTCATGAACAGCTGGACAAGTTCGCCGATCGGGCGGATCAGCTCGACGTATGTGCCGATGGGCCAGGTCGTCAGGTATGCCGGGTTGTACACCAGCGGATTGTTCGGGTTGTTCGGGTCGGGCACCTGGTTGAGCTCGCCGCTCCGGTCATAGGCGTAGAGCACGTTGTCGGAGCCGTTATTGCCGGAGAAGAACAGTCGGCCGAAGGCGACGGCCAGTGAGGACGGGTTGAGGGCCGACCGGGTGATCTGCGTCACCGAACCACCGTCGGTCGAATAAAGCTCATTAGTGATCGCCTGGCTTTGTCCGTTGAAATAGACCAGCCCGTCGTAGGCCGCGAACCCTTGTGGCAGGAAACTAGTGCCGCCGTACGGATTTATGACCCCGGAGGTCCAGTCCCCGGGGTCGCTCTCACCGTGGGTGTCCCAGACCAGCAACTGCTCATTATTGTTGGGCTGCTGCCCGGCCTGCGTGTAGATCTTGTCGTAGCCATAAAAAAGAAGTGGCCCCGGCGCGCCGAGTGCATCGCCGCTGCCAGCGGTGCCGTTAACCAACACGGAGTCGTTGATTGCATTGGTGCCGCCCGTGGTGCCGTCGGACACCCAAATCGTTCGCTCTCCCGAGCCATTTTCGCCGAAGAACAACAAGTACTCAGCCATGTCTCCTGGCCCAACTCCTCCGCCGGTGGCGGTGTTAGTTGCTGATGCTGGCGAGCATAGCGACCGTCAGCGCGATGGCGCGAGCAGCCGCTACTCGATTCCCGCCCGCCCCCGACCACGAAACCGCGAGAACCATGCTGCGGCTCTCCCGTGCGTGGCGCGCTGCCGGTATCCGATGCGGGTGAATAGCTCAGCTAGCTAAGGCTTTTGCTCTGAGTTTTCAGCACCGCGAGGCCTGCGGCCACGGCGCGAAAGATGAAGTCCACCACACGAATAGCGCAACGAGTGGTGGTACCGATCGCTCAGCGGTGGTGCTGCGACGCCGCCGTCGGCAGGGCCATGGGCCGGACGTACTGACCAATCAACGCGCGATGCCACCAGGCGTGGTCATCCCGCAGTTCCCGCCACGTCGTGAACCGGTATTCGTACAGCTGCGCGCGCACATACCGCGGCGGGGTTTCCGGGAAGGGGTTGTGCCGCAATAGGCGCAGCGTCGGCCGGTCGTTGCGCAGCAGCCGCTGCAGCAGCGGAACCAGCCACGGCTGGGCGTAGCCCGGCGAGATGGCGGCGAACCACATCAGCCAGTCCAGGCGCAGGTGATACGGCGCCCACTGCCGGGGCAGCCGACCCACGGCACCGGGCTTGCCCTTGAACCCGTATTCCCGCCACACGGTGTGCTTGGTCAGCCGCTCCTCGTCGGTGCCCTCGATCACCACCTCGCGCCGGACCCGGCCGATGCTGCCAAACGCGCCGTACGTGTTCACCAGGTGAAAGGGGTTGAAGGACATGTTCATTCGCTGACGCGAGGAGAGCATGTTGCGCACCGGCCAGTACGTCAAGAGCAGCACGGCGCCGGTGAACGCGATCACCGGGCCGGCGAACCACACCGGCGGCGCGGACCAGTTGGGGTGCCCGGGCGTCCCGAACAGCCTCGCCAGCGATGAATCGTCAATCGCGCTGAACGCCAAAAAGATCGTCACCCAGTTGAGCCAGGCGAAGTTGCCGGATGCCACCAGCCACAGCTGGGTGATCACGACGATCGCCGCGGCCACGCTGGCGATCGGCTGCGGCGCGAACAACCCGAACGGCACGATCAGCTGCGCGAAGTGGTTGCCCGCCACCTCGACTCGGTGTAGCGGCCGGGGCAGGCGATGGAAGAACCAGCTCAACGGCCCCGGCATCGGCTGGGTCTCGTGGTGGTAGTACAGGCACGTCAGGTCGCGCCAGCACGGGTCGCCGCGCAGCTTGATCAGCCCGGCGCCGAACTCGACCCGAAACAGCAGCAACCGCGCCAGCCACAGCGTCAGCACCGGCGGCGCGACCCGGTCGTTGCCGAGGAAGACCATCAAGAATCCGGCCTCCAGCAGCAACGACTCCCACCCGAAGCCGTACCAGGTCTGGCCGACGTTGACGATCGAAAGGTAAAGGACCCACAGCGCCAGCCACCCCAGCATCGCCGCCCACAGCGGTGCCAAGTCGGCCGCACCGGCCACGATGGCCGCCGCCAGCGCCGCACCCAGCCAGGACACGCCCGCGAACAGCCGATCGGAATAGCGGAGCTGAAAAAGGCTCGGCGCCCGCCAGAACGACTGCCTGGCCAAAAACCTTGGTATCGGCAGCATTCCGTGCTCCCCGATGAGCGCCCGGAACTGGAGCGCGGCCGCGAGGAACGCGATCAGGTAGACGGCTGCGACGCCGCGCTCCAACACGAGCCTGCCCAGCCAATATTCGGGTGCCGAAAACCATCCCATGGTCGTCACTCCTCGGGCGGCGGCGATCACACCGAACCGTATATCCAGTCAAGCAGCAGAAAAACCGGTAGCCAACACCTGAGGCGTCATTCGTCGCGCGGATGCGTCCGGCGGCCCGGCACGGTCACGACCGAAGCGGCAAGCACGGCAAGCGAAATCAGTGCCAGCAGTTGCACGCTCGCCGAATGCCCGGCGTAACCGTCGACCGAGCGCCAGGGATGCCGCGACAGCGCCGCCCCGGCCACGATCAGCCCGCCGGCGCTGAGCGCGACGGTCACGTCGTCGCGCCAGCCCTGCCGGCGGCGCAGCGCGTATCGCAGGCCCAGGGCGGCGCCGACCGCGATCGCCCCTACCGCGCCGGCGACCGCCGCGCCGGCCGCCAGCACGGCGACCGCCGCCCAGCGCCCCGACGCCCAGGGCCGTGCCGGCTCCCCGTCGGCGCGGCCCCGCCGGGTGCGCCACAACGCGAGCGCGGCCAACAGCGGCAGCAACGCCAGCCCGATCGCCAGGCCGGCCCGGTACAGCGAGTTGGACGCGAAGGTCAGCGTGATGGTGCCGGGGTCCCCGGCGGGCACCACCCAGCCCTGCTGCCATCCGTTGACGGCGACGGGCGTCAACCGGGCGCCGTTGCCGGTGCGCGCCACCCAGCCGGGGTTGATGCTTTCGGGGATCACCAGCACCCGGGCGCTCGGCGACGCCGGGGCCCGCACCTCGCGGCGGGCCGGCCCCCACGCCCCGGTCTGGGCGCGGGCCTGCGCGGCGGTTCTCAGGTCGTCGGCGGCCGGGGTCGACAGCCGTGCCCCGTCCACGACGAACTGGGCGCCCGGGCTGATCAGCAGCTCCTGCTGGCCCGCCGGCAGCGCGATCGGGTCCGGTTCGCAGGGCAGCGCCGCGATCGGTTCACCGTCCAGCAGCGCGCCCACAGTGGTGCGGATCGAGGTGTGCACGAAGCGGCCCGCGACCGCGATCACCGGGCCCCGGTCGCAGCCGACGGTGATCTCGCGCGAGCGGTTGCGGGCGGCGTCGGCGGGCGCGATCGGCTGGCCGTCGGCGCCCAGAACCGCCACCTCGGCCAGCCCCGGCGGCTTGAGCTGATCGAAGCCCAGGGCGTTGCGGTCGATGATGTCTTCCCAGCCGAGCAGGCTGATGCTGACGGTGTCGGTCACCCGCGGCGCGAGCGACAGGGTCTGCGGCTCGCCCGCCTTCAGCTCCCGGACCTGCGGGCCGTCGCCCAGGTTGACGGCCAGCAGCGTCGGGTGGGCCGGCAACGCCCACCGGCTGGGTGCCACGCGCAGCCCGGCGACCTCGGTGGGCCGCGGCAGGGTGACGGTCAGCGTCGGCGGCGACTTGTGCTGCACCACCCGCTGCGGCGCGGTCCACGCGGTGGCCGGGTCGCCGTCGGTGGCCGCGTACGCCGAGCCGAGGATGTCGACTACGTCGGAATCACCTTGTGCGCGAGTCGTATTGGGCTCGGCAACCAGGTCGGTCAGCTTGGGTCCCTGCCGTGGCCGCACCCACACCATCGGCGTCACCGACACCGGAGCCGCCACGGTCAGGGTGCGGCTGAAGTTCACGGGCTCCTCCGGCGCGAGCGCCATCGAGGCCGCGCAGCGCACGCTGTCGGGCGCCCGGGCGCAGCCGGGCCTGCCGAGCAGCTCCGAACCCAGGTCCCAGCCCGCGACCGCCGAGCCCGGCGGCGGTCCCGGCACGCCCACGGTGTGGCGCAGGTTGACGGGGTGGGCGAATCCGGACGCGTCGTATTGGGTGACCGACAGGTCGGTGATGCCGAACTGCACACCGGGGGAGCCGTCGTCGGTGCCGGCGGCGGTGAACCGCACCCACGGGGTTTCGCCGTACGGCAGCGCGGCCGCGAGCGGCTTGCCGGGCTCGTCGAAACGCAGGGTGGTGCTGCCGTTGGCGGTCTCGATCAGGATGCGGCGGACCTGGGCGCCGACGGCGGTCGCGCTGGGTGTGATGG
The DNA here is from genome assembly GCF_900157385.1 of Mycobacterium terramassiliense. Taxonomy (GTDB): domain Bacteria; phylum Actinomycetota; class Actinomycetes; order Mycobacteriales; family Mycobacteriaceae; genus Mycobacterium; species Mycobacterium terramassiliense. Next base: position 1,293,085 of record NZ_LT717700.1, on the reverse strand, counting down.
TGATGGCGCCGTTGCTGATCGGGTGGTCGAAGTCCACCTGCAGCCACTGCCCGACGGCGGACTGCAGCGCGTTGGACACCCACGCGGTTGCGGAGTCCCCGTCGATCGCGGCGGCCGGGGAGGTCGCCGGTGCGACGTCGGGCATCGCGGTGGAATCCGACGACGAGCTCGACACCGTGACCCGGCCGCCGTTCCAGGCGCCGGACACCGGCTCGGCGCCCGGCACCGGGTAGTCGGGGACGCGGTTGAAGGTGTGCCGCGCGTCGCCGGGCGCCCGGATCGCCGACGAGTGGTGGTCGACGCGGCCGTAGTCGGTCTCGCGGTCCGCCGGGGTGTCGGTCACGGTGACCAGGGGTGCCGCCAACCCGGCGGGGCGCGCGTCGCTCGTCATCAGCACCGGACCCAACGCAGCCCGGCCCAGCAGCCGTCGCCGCTCGTCGAGGCGCAGCAGCACCTCCGGCCCCCCGTCGACCCGGGCCATCCGGTCGGCGTCGACGAAGTATGGCGCGCCCGGATCGCCGGCAACGTCGACGCGGTAGATCTCCACCGCGGGGTAGGGCGGGCGCAGCCCGCTGTCGGCGACGAAGCCCGCCAGCGTGCCCGGGCCCACCGGCGCGCCGAACTGCGCCACCTTCTGCAGTCGCGGCGAGCCCTCCACGGCGCGGTGTACCAGGATCGGTCGCGCCGAGCGCGACGTCTCCGGGTCCAGGTCGTTGCGCAGCACGACGTACGAAATACCTTGGCGGGCAAGGGTATCGGCCAGTCCGGCCGACGGCTGCCCGGCGGCGAACAGGCGTTGCACCGAATCCAGCGCCCGGATGGTCTGGGGCGGCGTCAACGGGATGGAGTCACGCACCCCCCACGGGCCGCTGCCGAGCACCTGCAGCGGCTCGTCGTGGCTGGTGCCCCAGACCTGGGTGGCGAACGGCGCGCCGGGAACCACCAGCACGCGCCCGGCGGTGGGGGAGCCCGTGTTGTGCTCGGTCAGCCAGTCGGCGGCCTCGTGCCAGTAGGGCGGTATCGCGCGGAACGCGCCCGGCGGGGTGAGCCGCCCGGTCCACGCCAGCGAGGTGCTGACCGCCAGCGCCGTGAGGACCACGACCGTCACCGCCACCCGTTTGTCGCGCTCCGGGTGGGCGAACGCCGGCAGCCAGACCGACCTCGGCGCGCTGCCGGGCAGCGCGACCCGGCCCAGCAGCTGCGCAAGGCCCAGCACCAGCGGAATCCGGACCACCGACCCCAGCTTGTGCACGTTGCGCAGCGGCGCGCCGGCGGCGTCCAGGAAGGTCTGGACCTCGTGGGCCAGCGGCGAGCCCAGCCCGCCGCTGTAGCCGACCGCCATCAACACCACGCCGACCAGCAGCATCGTCACCAGTCGGCCCCGCGCGGGCATCCCGGGACTGGCCAGCCCGGCCAGCCCGGCCGCCGCGACCAGGCAGGTCCCCAGGACGGCGGCCGACCCGGTGACCAGCGGTGCGCCGGCGGTGGCGGGGGGCGCCACGTACGGGGTCCAGCTGTCGGTGCCGCGCAGGATCTCGGTCAGCGACGACCACTGCGTCGTCACGCCGGAGGATTCGATGAAGTCCAGGAACGGCGGACTGACGTGGCGCAGACATACCAGCGCCACGACCCACCAGAGCATGGCCAGGCACACGGCCAGCAGCCACCACGCCGTGTAGCGCCACCACCGCCGGTTCGGCCGGTGGCACGCCCACCAGATCACCGCGGGCAGGCACCCGGCGAGCGTGGCGATCGCGTTGACCGCGCCCATCAGCGCGACGGCCAGCCCGGCCTGCGCGGCCAGCGCCCGCACCGATTTCTCGGTCGATGCCCGCAGGGCCAGGATCGTCGGCAGCAACACCCACGGCGCCAGCATCATCGGCAGGGTCTCCGACGAGATCGACCCGAGCGTGGTCAGCACCCGCGGCGCCAGCGCGAACGCCGCCGCGCCCAACACCCGCGACGCCGGGCTGCCGATCCCGAGCGTTTCGGCCACCCGCAGCAGCCCCCAGAACCCGACGGTGAGCAGCAACGCCCACCACAGCCGCTGGGTCATCCACCCCGGCACCCCCAGCAGATGGCCGGCCAGAAAGAACGTGCCGTGCGGAAACAGGTAGCCGTAGGCCTGATTCTGCGACTGGCCGAAGGGCAGTTCGCTGTTCCAGAGGTTGGTCGCGCGGGCCAGGAAGCGCAGCGGGTTGGCGGTGAGGTCGAGCTTGGTGTCGGGGGAGATCTGCCCGGGCGACTGCGCGAGCGTCAATGCCAGCGAGACGGCGCCGACCACCAGCAACCACCGGCGGGACAGCGGCGTGGCCGGGGCTTCTGTCGCGGCCCCGGCCCGCGTCGCCCCCGCCGGCCGGCTATCCGGCGGCGGCGACCCGCTGCGCCCGGCTTCGCCGCGCTGGCGGTCGCCGGTGTCTGATGGCGGCGACCCGCTGCGCCCGGCTTCGCCGCGCTGGCGGTCACCGGTGTCTGATGGCGGCGACCCGCTGCGCCCGGCTTCGCCGCGCTGGCGGTCACCGGTGTCTGATGGCGGCGACCCGCTGCGCCCGGCTTCGCCGCGCTGGCGGTCGCCGGTGTCTGATGGCGGCGACCCGCTGCGCCCGGCTTCGCCGCGCTGGCGGTCGCCGGTGTCTGATGGCGGCGACCCGCTGCGCCCGGCTTCGCCGCGCTGGCGGTCGCCGCTAGCTACGGCTGCCGTACTCGACCCGGTTGAGCACTGACGACTGCGGATCGCCCCCGGGGAGTGGCGGCTTCGTGTCCTGCTGCACCATCAACGTGATCCCGAAGATCGCGGCCGCGCCCAGCAACAGACCAACCACCACGCTCGCGGCGGCGGGCGCAATGATCCGGTTCAAGATGGCTCCTTCGGGGTGACTTCCGACCTAGGGCCAAACCTAGCAGAACGGCTTCCGGCGGCCGGGCCGGCAAATCACGGCCACGGCACGCAATGACCATGCCAGCAGCGGGAGCCGTAGTCGACCAGGTAAGGCCCGGCGGGGATCCGCACGGCCGGTGCGGTCTGTGACGGCACCTGTCGGTGGTCGTCGATCGCGAGCGTCACGCCGACGGTCGCGGCGGCACCGAGCGACAGTCCCACCGCGATGCTGGCCGCAGCCGCCAACGAAAACCCTGCCATCGCTGGCTCCTCCCTGCCAGTCAAATGGGCTTCTGGCCAACCTACCGCTGATGCCCCCTGGAGACGGGGACGAAACGCCAAGCGTGACAACATGGCCCGATGGCATTCCCCCGGATCCTGGCCGTGCTCGTCGCCGCAGCAGCGCTGGTCGCGGGCTGCGGTCACCACGGCGCGCGGCCGCCGGGCGCCGCGACCAGCAGGCCGGCCGCGGCCCCCGCGCCACCGGTGTGCGCCGACCCGACGGCCGTCCCGGCGGCCTTGTCGACCCGCGACAAGCTGGCGCAGCTGCTGATGGTCGGTGTGAAGGACGCCGACGACGCGCGGTCCGTGGTCAACGGCTATCACGTCGGCGGCATCTTCATCGGCGGCTGGACGGACCTGTCGATCTTCAAGGGCCCGCTGGCCGACATCACGCGCAACGCGGGTCCACTGCCGCTGGCGGTCAGCGTCGACGAGGAGGGCGGCCGGGTGTCGCGGTTGAAGTCGCTGATCGGGACGGCCCCGTCGGCGCGGCAGCTGGCGCGGCAGCAAACGGTCCAACAGGTCCACGACCTGGCGGCGGATCGCGGCAAGAAGATGCGCGACCTGGGCATCACCGTCGACTTTGCGCCGGATGTCGACGTCAGCGACGAGCCCGACGACGCCGTGATCGGGGACCGGTCGTTCAGTGCAGACCCGGCTACCGTCACCGCCTACGCCGGGGCCTTCGCACAGGGCCTGCGAGACGCGGGTGTGCTGCCGGTCCTCAAGCATTTCCCCGGCCACGGGCACGGTTCCGGCGACTCGCACACCGGCGGCGTAGTCACCCCTCCGCTGAGCGACCTGCAAAACGTCGACCTGGTGCCGTACCGCACGCTGGTGACGGCGACGCCGGTCGCCGTGATGGTGGGTCACCTGCAGGTGCCCGGGCTGACCGGCGACGACCCGGCCAGCCTGAGCCGTGCCGCCGTCGACCTGCTGCGCACCGGCACCGGCTACCAGGCGCCGCCCTTCAACGGGCCGGTGTTCAGCGACGATGTGTCCAGCATGGCCGCGATTTCCGATCGCTACGGCGTACCCGAGGCGGTGCTGCGCACCCTGCGGGCCGGCACCGACATCGCGCTGTGGGTCACCACCGACGAGGTGCCCGCGGTCCTCGACCGCCTGCAAAAGGCGGTCGATTCGGGCGAGCTGCCGATGCCGGCTGTCAACGACTCGCTGGTGCGGGTGGCGGCGATGAAGGGCGCCAACCGAACATGTAGCCACTAACGCGACGCATCCTCGTTACCCTGTAGCCAGATAGGCAGGCCAGAGAGGTGCAGCGATGGCGGGTGGTACCAAGCGGTTACCCCGTGCTGTCCGCGAACAGCAGATGCTCGACGCCGCCGTCCAGATGTTCTCCGTCAACGGCTACCACGAGACCTCGATGGACGCCATCGCCGCCGAGGCGGAGATCTCCAAGCCGATGCTGTATCTGTACTACGGCTCCAAGGAGGACCTGTTCGGCGCCTGCCTGGATCGCGAGCTGGGGCGGTTCGTCGATGCGGTGCGCGCCGACATCAACTTCGCTCAAAGCCCAAAGGACTTGCTGGGCAACGCTATCGGGTCGTTCATGCGCTACATCGACTCCAACCGCGCGTCCTGGATCGTGATGTACACCCAGGCCATCAGCTCGCAGGCGTTCGCGCACACCGTCCGCGAGGGGCGCGAGCAGATCATCGAACTGGTCGCCGAGTTGATGCGGGCCGGCAGCCGCACCCCGCGGTCGGACACCGAGTACCAGATGATGGCGGTGGCGCTGGTGGGCGCGGGCGAGGCGATGGCCAACCGGCTGTCCACCGGGGACATCGGCGTCGACGAGGCGGCCGAGCTGATGATCGACCTGTTCTGGCACGGCCTGAGGGGCACACCGGAGGACCGGGAAGCCGCCGCGGCCGGCTAGTGGCGATCGCGAGCGCGGCGTAGCCGGGCGCTGCGGGTCGCCACCATCGAACTGGACCCCTACATTCGTGGGGTGGCCTCCCGGGCGTCCCGCCGCAACCTCGAATTTTTTTGCGCGGTGGTGATCGTCGGCCTGCTGGCCGGCGTCGCCGGGCTGGCGACGACGGCGGTGCTGCGCTTCGTCGAGCACGCCACGTACCACTACAGTTTCGGCACGTTGCTCGCCGGGATCGCGGGCAGCAGCCCCGGCCGCCGCGTCGTGGGACCGATGGTCGGTGGCGCGCTGGCGGGATTCGGCTGGTGGATCCTGCGCCGCCGCGCCGAGGTGCCGCCGCTCGCGCAGACCATCGCCCGCCGGGAGCCGATCCCGCGGCTGGCGTGGAGCGTCGACGCCGTGTTGCAGGTGCTGCTGGTCGGGTCCGGGGCGTCGCTGGGCCGGGAGGGCGCCCCGCGCCAATTCGCCTCGGCCCTAGGAGATTTCGGCACCGCGTGGTTGAAGCGGCTGTCCGCACATGACCGCCAGGTCTTGCTGGCGTGCGCCGCCGGGGCCGGGCTCGGCGCGGTCTACGCCGTTCCGCTGGCCGGCGCGCTGTTCGCCGTGCGGATCCTGCTCAACACCTGGCATCCGCGGGCGCTGGGCGCGGCGTGCCTGACGTCGAGCCTGGCCGTCGCGATCTGCTCGGCCGCCACCCACGATCAGCCCACCCTGAACTGGCCCAGCGCGGAATCGTCGTACGTGCTGACCGCCCACGGTCTGATGCTGGCGCCGCTGACCCTCGCGGTGGGTCTGGCGTTCAACCGCCTCATGGCCGCGGCGCGCCCGGCCCGGGTGATGCGGACGTGGCTGCTGATCCCGGCGCTGGCCGCGGCGGGTCTGGTGATGGGGGTGTGCTCGCATTGGTGGCCGGAGTTGCCCGGCAACGGCCGCAGCATCCTGACCGTCAGCCTCGCCAGCGGCATGACGCTGTCGGCGGCCGCCATCATCCTGGTGTTGAAGCCGCTGCTGACGGCCCTGTTCCTGCGCGCCGGCGGGGCCGGCGGCATGCTGACGCCGTCATTGGCCACCGGGGCGGCGGCGGGCTCGGCGCTGGTGCTGGCGATCAACTGGATGGCGGGCACCAACCTGCACACGCCGGCGGTCTCGCTGGCAGGGGCCGCCGGGGTGCTCGCGGTCACCCAGGACTCACCGATCTGGGCCGCGATCTTCGTCTGGGAACTCGCCCCCCCGCCGCTCTGGCTGTTCCTGCTGTTCCTGCTGACCGCCTGCGCCGCATATGGATTGAAGGTGCTCGCGCTCGGTCGCCGGCCCGCCGCGCCGGCGCGCAAGGGCTAGCAGGCCCGGACGCTGCCGGTCAGGTAGGGGTACCCCTTGGCGACGTTGCGCAGCGACAGGTCCCAGCCGCCGTCATCGCCCTGGTCGATGTACAGCCCGGCGGTGCCGGGCAGCACCAGCGGCTTGCCGAACCGCACCGAGTACTGCACCTGGTCGGGCAGTCGGGCCTCTATGTTGGCCAATACCGCTGCGGCACTGAACATCCCATGCGCGATGACCGTCGGGAAGCCGAACAGCTTGGCGGCGATCGGGTTGGTGTGGATCGGGTTGTGGTCGCCGCCGACGACGGCGTAGCGGCGGATCTGGCCGGGGCTGACCCGCAGCACGGTGCTGGGCGGCGGGAGCTTGGGCTGCTTCTGCGGGGGCGGCTTGGGCTCGTCCGACAGGCTGGTGCGTTGCTGGTGCAGGAAGGTGGTCACTTGGTGCCACGCATCCTCGTTGCCGACGCTGACGTCTGTCACCAGGTCCACCAACAGGCCCTTGCGGTGTTCGCGCAGGTTCTCCGCGTGCACGCGCACGCCGACCGTATCGGTCACCGCGATCGGGCGGTACTGCGTGATGTGGTTCTCGGTGTGCACGGATCCCATTGCCGCGAAAGGGAAGTCGAAGCCGGTCACCAGCGACATCATCGCGGGAAAGGTCAGCGCGAACGGGTAGGTCAGCGGCACGTGGTTGCCGTAGCGCAGGCCGGTGACCCCCGCGTACTCCGCCACATGGGTGTGGTCGATGGGTAGCTCGTCGACGGTCACCGTGCGGGTGGGCAGCTGGTCCGAGCGAGGCACCAACGGCAGCGCCCCGGCCGCCGCGCGCAGCATGTTCTTCAGGCCGCTTGGCTGGTTCATCAGGTTCTCCTCGAAAGCCCTATGCGCCCAGCATCGCCTGGCCGCAGACCCGAATGACGTTGCCGGTCACCGCGTTCGAGGCCGGGCTGGCGAAGTACGCGATCGCCTCGGCGACGTCGACGGGTTGCCCACCCTGCAGCAGCGAGTTCATCCGGCGGCCCACCTCGCGCGTGGCCAGCGGGATGGCGGCGGTCATCTGGGTTTCGATGAATCCCGGGGCGACGGCGTTGATCGTGATGCCCTTCTCGTACAGCCCCGGCGCCAGCGCTTGGGTGAGGCCGATCATGCCGGCCTTGGTGGTGGCGTAGTTGGTCTGTCCGCGGTTGCCCGCGATGCCGGCCATCGACGACAGGCCGATCACCCGGCCGCCTTCACCGATGCAGCCGTTGCCGACGAGTCCTTCGGTAAGCCGTAGCGGGGCAAGGAGATTGACGGCCAGCACAGCGTCCCAGCGGGCGTCGTCCATGTTGGCCAACAGCTTGTCGCGGGTGATGCCGGCGTTGTTGACCAAGACGTCGGCGTGCCCGGCGTAGTGGTCCCGCAGGTGCTCGGCGATCTTGTCGACGGCGTCGTCGGCGGTGACGTCGAGCCACAGGGCGGTGCCCCCGACCCGGCTGGCGGTTTCGGCCAGGGTCTCGGCGGCCGACTCGACGTCGATCGCGACGACGCGTGCCCCGTCGCGGGCGAACACCTCGGCGATGCAGGCGCCGATGCCGCGGGCGGCGCCGGTGACGATCGCGACCTTGCCGTCCAGCGGCCGGTCCCAGTCGGCCGGCGGCGTGGAATCGGCCTCCCCGACATAGAAGACCTGGCCGTCGACGTACGCCGACTTGCCGGACAGGATGAAGCGCATCGTCGATTCCAGGCCCGTGGCCGCGGGTTTGGCGGCCGGCGACAGGTACACCAGCTGCACGGTGGCACCGTTGCGCAGTTCCTTGCCCAGCGAGCGGGTGAAACCCTCCAGCGCGCGCTGGGCGATCCGCTCGTCGGTGCTGGCGGTGGCGTCCGGCGTGGTGCCGGCCACGACGACGCGCGCGCTGTGGCCCAGGTTGCGCAGCACCGGGGTGAAGAACTCGTACAGCGCCCTCAGCCCGGTCGGGGTGGTGATCCCGGTGGCGTCGAAGACCAGGCCGGCGAACTGATCGGCCCAGCGGCCGCCCAGGTTGGCGCCCACCACGTCGTAGTCCTTGGCCAGCGCCGCGCGCAGCGGCTCGACCACCCTGCCCTCACCGCCGATCAGCAGGGACCCGGCCAGCGGCGGATCGCCGGGGGAGTAGCGGCGCAGGTTCTCGGGTTGCGGGACGCCAAGTTGCTTTGCCAGAAACGATCCGGGCCCGGAGTTGACGACCTGCGAGAACAGATCGGACGAGCGCTTGGGAGCCACTGAGCTGCCTTCCATTTTCGTTCGGGTTCGTTCGGGCTGTGGGGTGCCCGTTATCGGCCAACCGTATCGAGGACGAACTTACTTCAGAGTAAGAACAGTGGGTAGTATGGCCTGTGACGGCCGGTTCAAGACTGGTGTACCCGGAGATACACGGAGAGAAAAGTGGCCCCTGAGAGTAAGAGCAGGCGACCCGTCGCGGTGCTGGGCGGCAATCGCATTCCGTTCGCGAGGTCCGACGGCGCCTACGCCGAGGCGTCCAACCAGGACATGTTCACCGCGGCCCTGGATGGGCTGGTGGACAGGTTCGGGCTGGCCGGCGAGCGGCTGGGCGCGGTCGTCGGCGGCGCGGTGCTCAAGCACAGCCGCGACTTCAACCTGACCCGCGAATGCGTGCTCGGCTCCGAGCTGTCGTCATACACGCCGGCGTTCGACATCCAGCAGGCGTGCGGGACCGGGCTGCAGGCGGCGATCGCCGCGGCCGACGGGGTGGCGTCCGGCCGCTACGAGGTCGCCGCCGCCGGCGGGGTGGACACGACCTCCGACCCCCCGATCGGGTTGGGCGACAACCTTCGTCGCCAGCTGCTCAAGCTGCGCCGGTCCAAGTCCAACCTGGAACGGCTCCGGCTGGTGGGCACGCTACCGGCCACCCTCGGACTCGAGATCCCGGCCAACAGCGAGCCACGCACCGGGCTGTCGATGGGCGAGCACGCCGCCATCACCGCCAAACAGATGGGCATCAAGCGGGTCGACCAGGACGAGCTGGCCGTGGCCAGCCATCGCAACATGTCCGCGGCCTACGACCGTGGCTTCTTCGACGACCTGGTCACGCCGTTCCTGGGGCTCTACCGGGACGACAACTTGCGGCCCAACGCCAGCACCGAGAAGCTGGCGACGCTGCGCCCGGTCTTCGGGGTGAAGAACGGTGACGCGACGATGACGGCCGGCAACTCGACCCCGTTGACCGACGGCGCCTCGGTCGCGTTGCTGGCCAGCGAGGACTGGGCGGCCGCCCACTCGCTGGAGCCGCTGGCCTTCCTGGTGGATGCGGAGACCGCCGCGGTCGACTACGTCAACGGGCGCGACGGGCTGCTGATGGCGCCCACCTACGCGGTGCCCCGGCTGCTGGCCCGCAACGGGCTGAGCCTGCAGGACTTCGACTTCTACGAGATCCACGAGGCGTTCGCATCGGTGGTGCTGGCGCACCTGCAGGCGTGGGAATCCGAGGAGTACTGCAAGGAGCGACTGGGGCTCGATGCCGCGCTCGGCTCGATCGACCGCTCCAAGCTCAACGTGAACGGCTCGTCGCTGGCGGCCGGGCACCCCTTCGCTGCCACCGGCGGGCGGATCCTCGCGCAGGCCGCCAAGCAGCTGGCCGAGAAGAAGGCCGGGCAGAAGGGCGGCGGGACCGTCCGGGCGCTGATTTCGATCTGCGCTGCCGGTGGCCAGGGTGTCGCCGCGATCCTGCAGGCCTGACATCCGGGCGTCCGGCGCCCGGCCCGAATGAAATCCGTCACAGTCGGTTATGAAACCGGAACGCGGGGTATTCCCTCGTCCGGATAGCCCCGTGTTGTGGTCTGACCCCCCGACCCCGACGGCAATACGGGGCAATCCCTTTAGTCAGCCGCCCGGTCGCGGAACAACGCGCGGGGCGTCCGAAAAGGGCCGCCGCTGGAGTGAGGGGATCCAGCGGCGGTCTTTTTCGCTCGCTCGGGAAACCGGCGCGCAATGAGAAGGTCCCCCGCTTCAACGAGGAAGCGGGGGACCTTTGTCGTTGTCGGAGGCGACTTAGAACGCGGCCTCGTCGAGCTCCATGATGTCGTTGTCCAGCGTTTCGATGACCTCGCGGGTGCCGGCCAGCAGCGGGAGGAAGTTCTTCGCAAAGAACGACGCCACCGCGACCTTGCCCTCGTAGAAGGACCGCTCGGAACCGCTGGCGCCGGCGTCCAGCGCCGCGACGGCCACCGCCGCCTGACGCTGCAGCAACCAGCCGATGACCAGGTCGCCGACGCTCATCAGGAAGCGCACGGAACCCAGGCCGACCTTGTACAGGCTGGTGACATCCTCCTGAGCGGCGATCAGGTAGCCGGTCAGGGTTGCCGCCATGGCCTGGACGTCGGCCAGCGCCTTGCCCAGCTGCTCACGCTCGGTCTTCAGCCGGCCGTTGCCGACCTCGCTGTCGACGAACTTCTGGATCTCACCCGACACGTGGGCCAGCGCCACACCCTTGTCGCGGACGATCTTGCGGAAGAAGAAGTCCTGCGCCTGGATGGCCGTGGTGCCCTCGTAGAGCGAGTCGATCTTGGCGTCCCGGATGTACTGCTCGATCGGGTAGTCCTGCAGGAAGCCGGACCCACCGAAGGTTTGCAGGCTCTCGGTCAGCTTGGCGTAGGCCTGCTCGGAGCCCACACCCTTGACCACCGGCAGCATCAGGTCGTTGACCTTGACGGCCAGCTCGGCGTCCACGCCGTGCAGCGCCTCGGCGACCGCCGCGTCCTGGTAGGTCGCGGTGAACAGGTACAACGCGCGCAGACCCTCGGCGTAGGCCTTCTGGGTCATCAGCGACCGGCGCACGTCGGGGTGGTGCGTGATGGTCACCCGCGGCGCGGTCTTGTCGGTCATCTGTGTCATGTCGGCGCCCTGCACCCGGGACTTGGCGTACTCCAGCGCGTTCAGGTAGCCGGTGGACAGGGTCGCGATCGCCTTGGTGCCGACCATCATGCGGGCCTGCTCGATGACGTCGAACATCTGCGCGATGCCGTTGTGCACCTCGCCGACCAGCCAGCCCTTAGCGGGCACGCCGTGCTGGCCGAGCGAGAGCTCACAGGTCGCCGAGACCTTCAGGCCCATCTTGTGCTCGACGTTGGTGACGAACACGCCGTTGCGCTCGCCCAGCTCGCCGGTCTCGAAGTCGAACAGGAACTTGGGCACGAAGAACAGCGACAACCCCTTGGTGCCCGGGCCCGCGCCCTCGGGGCGGGCCAGCACCAGGTGGAAGATGTTCTCGAACAGGTCGCCCGAGTCACCCGAGGTGATGAAGCGCTTCACGCCGTCGATGTGCCAGGAGCCGTCGTCCTGCTGGACCGCCTTGGTGCGCCCGGCGCCGACGTCCGAACCGGCGTCCGGCTCGGTCAGCACCATCGTCGAACCCCAGCCGCGCTCGGCGGCCAGCATGGCCCACTTCTTCTGCTCCTCGGTGCCGAGGTGGTAGAGGATGTTGGCGAATCCGGCACCGCCGCCGTACATCCACACGGCGGGGTTGGCGCCGAGGATGTGCTCGTGCAGAGCCCACAGCAGCGCCTTGGGCATCGGCATGCCGCCGAGGGCCTCGTCGATCCCGGCCTTGTCCCAACCGGCCTCGGTGACCGCGCGCACGGAGTCCTTGAAGGATTCCGGGAGCGTCACCGAGTGGGTTTGGGGGTCGAAGACGGGCGGGTTGCGGTCGCCCTCGACGAACGACTCGGCGACCGGCCCCTCGGCCAGCCGGCTGATCTCGGACAGCATTTCCTGGGCGGTGTCGACGTCAAGGTCGCTGTACTCGCCTTGGCCTAAAGCCTGGTCAACGCCGAAGACTTCGAACAGGTTGAACACCTGGTCACGGACGTTGCTCTTGTAGTGGCTCACTACGTTCCTCCTCGTTGAGAATGCCACTTGTGGTTGGGTACTAGGTCTAAGTTACCCACCAGTAACTGCCCTAAAATATATCCGTTATTTGCGTCAACGCAAGCGAGTGTGAGCTACATTGCAGCGTCTAACTAACCAACCGGTTGGGCAGTCGGTCATCGGCCCGTTGACCTGCGGAAACGATCGACGGTGACCGACGTGAGTCGCGTCACTGCGTTGCCCGTGCTGGACCTGCGGGTCGACCCGGGGCCGTTGCGGGAGCGCCTCCGGGAGGCCGCCCACGAGGTCGGATTCTGCTACCTGATCGGCCACGGCGTGCCCGACACGCTGGTGGGAAGGATGCTCGACGCGGCCCGGCGGCTGTTCGAGCTGCCGGCCGCCGATAAGGACGCCATCGCGATGGTGCGCAGCCCGCATTTCCGCGGCTACACGCGGCTGGGCGGCGAGCTGACCCAGGGCCGGGTGGACTGGCGCGAGCAGATCGACCTGGGGCCCGAACGTCCCCCGATCGGCGGACCCGGCAAGCCGGACTACCTGTGGCTGCAGGGCCCTAACCAGTGGCCGACGGCGCTGCCCGAGCTGCCCGGGATCATCGCCGAGTGGGACGCCGCGCTGTCCGCGGTGTCCCGGAGCCTGCTCGGACATTGGGCGGCCTCGCTGGGCAGCGCGCCCGACGTCTTCGACGCCGCCTTCGCCGACGCACCCGCCACGCTGATCAAGGTCATCCGCTATCCCGCCCGCGCGGCCAGCTCGCAGGGCGTGGGCGCGCACCGCGACGCCGGCGCGCTGACGCTGTTGCTGGCCGAGCCGGGCAGCCGCGGGCTGCAGGTGCGACGCGCGAGGGGCGGCTCCAGCGGCTGGATCGACGTGCCGCCCGTGGCGGGGGCGTTCATCGTCAACATCGGCGAGCTGCTCGAGGTGGCGACGGGCGGGTACCTGAGGGCCACCGAGCACCGGGTGAACCTGGACGGGCCGGCGACGGAGCGGATCTCGGTGCCGTACTTCTTCAACCCGCGGCTGGACGCGCAGCTGCCGGTGCTGTCGCTGCCCGAGGAATTTGCGGCACTCGCCGCCGCACGGCACGACCCGGCCGACCCCATCTTCTCGGTCTACGGCCGCAACGCCTGGAAGAGCAGGCTGCGGGCGCATCCGGATGTGGCGGCCGCGCACGGATACGCGCCGGGTGATGGGGACGGCTCGGCGTTCGCCGGGTAGGGTCGGGCCTGGCGAAATCCGTCTCCGATTCGAAGGGGCGAACGAGGTCCGGTGAACTCATCGAACAAGCTGACACCGTCCTCCCTCCGTGAGGCCTTCGGCCACTTTCCGTCGGGAGTCGTGGCCATCGCCGCCGAGGTGGACGGGATCCGAGAAGGCCTGGCGGCCAGCACCTTTGTTCCCGTTTCGCTCGAACCGCCGCTGGTGTCGTTCTGCGTGCAGAACACCTCGACGACGTGGCCCAAGCTCAAGGCCGTGCCGATGCTGGGCATCAGCGTGCTCGGCGAGTCCCATGACGCGGCCGCGCGCACGCTGGCCGCCAAGACCGGGGACCGATTCGCCGGCCTGGAGACGGTGTCCTACACCAGCGGCGCGGTTTTCATCAAGGGCACCGGGTTGTGGCTGGAAAGCGCCATCGAGCAAATGATTCCGGCAGGCGATCACACGATCGTGGTGCTGCGCGTCAACGAGGTGGCGGTGGACGCCGAGGTAGCGCCCATCGTGTTTCATCGCAGCACGTTCCGTCGGCTGGGCGTCTAGGCGGCTGGACGGGACTCACCCGTTAGGGGCGGTGGCTGAGTTCTTCCCGGTAGCTGTCGCTGCGCCGCTCGATTTCGGCCGCGTCATCCTGCCGGCCTTCTTTGCGCGCGAGTTCGGCGCGGACCGACAGCTCGCGGATCGCGGTGCGGATCTCGTTGACGCTGGTGGTTCCTCGCATGGGTCTCGGGTACCCGATGCGGGCGGGCCTTAACGGCGGAACAGCTTGTTGCCCAGCCACACCACGGGATCGTATTTGCGATCCGCGACCCGTTCTTTCATGGGGATCAGCGCGTTGTCGGTGATCTTGATGTTTTCCGGGCACACCTCGGTGCAGCACTTGGTGATGTTGCAATAGCCCAGGCCGTGCTCGTCCTGCGCCTGGTTGCGCCGGTCCAGCGTGTCCAGCGGGTGCATTTCCAGCTCGGCGATGCGCATCAAAAAGCGCGGGCCGGCGAACGCCTTCTTGTTCTCCTCGTGGTCGCGGACCACGTGGCAGACATTCTGGCACAGGAAGCACTCGATGCACTTGCGGAACTCCTGCGAGCGCTGCACGTCCGCCTGCGCCATCCGGTATTCCCCGGGCTGCAGGTCCTTGGGCGGCGCGAAAGACGGTATCTCCCTAGCCTTTTCGTAGTTGAACGAGACGTCGGTGACCAGGTCGCGGATCACCGGGAACGTCCGCAGCGGCGTGACGGTGACCACCTCATCCTCGGCGAACGTCGACATCCGGGTCATGCACAGCAACCGGGGGTAGCCGTTGATCTCCGCCGAGCACGATCCGCACTTTCCCGCCTTGCAGTTCCACCGCACCGCGAGGTCGGGGGTCTGGGTCTGCTGCAGGCGATGGATGATGTCGAGCACCACCTCACCCTCGTTGACCTCGACCGTGAAGTCCTGCAGCGCGCCGCTGGTGTCGTCGCCGCGCCACACCCGCATGGTGGCGTTGTAGCTCATTAGCCTCTCCGTCCTGGGTGGTCGGCCAGCTCTTCGCCGGTGTAATACTTCTCCAGCTCGGAGATCTCGAAGAGCTCCAGCAGATCCGGCCGCATCGGCGTCTGGTCTTTACGCGTGATGGCGATGTCGGGGATCACGGCGTCGCCGCCGGCCGCGCGGCACACCAGCAGCACCTTGCGCCACGACGAATCCATCGACGGGTGATCGTCGCGGGTGTGGCCGCCGCGGCTCTCGGTGCGCTCCAGGGCGGCCTTGGCCACGCACTCGCTGACCAGCAGCATGTTGCGCAGGTCGATGGCCAGGTTCCAGCCGGGGTTGTACCGGCGACCGCCCTCCACGTGGATGTTCTTGAACCGCTCGCGCAGTTTGTCGAGCCGGCCGAGGGCCTCGGAGATCTCCTCCGACTTGCGGATGATGCCCACCAGGTCGTTCATCGACTGCTGGAGTTCCAGCTGCAAGGTGTAGGGGTTCTCGGCGGCGCCGTTGGCGGGTCCCTCGAAGGGCGCCAGCGCCCGCTGGGCCGCCGCGTCGACGGCGTCCTGCGCGACGGCCGGGCGGCTGCTCAGCGCGCGCACGTAGTCGGCCGCCCCCAGGCCGGCGCGCCGGCCGAACACCAGCAGGTCCGACAGCGAGTTGCCGCCCAACCGGTTGGAGCCGTGCATGCCGCCGGAGCACTCACCGGCGGCGAATAGCCCGGGCACCGTGGCCGCGCCGGTGTCGGCGTCGACCTCGACGCCACCCATCACGTAGTGGCAGGTGGGCCCGACTTCCATTGGCTCCTTGGTGATGTCGACGCCCGCGAGCTCCTTGAACTGGTGGTACATCGACGGCAGGCGCCGCTTGATTTCCTCGGGCGTCAGCCGGGAGGCGATGTCGAGGTACACCCCGCCGTGCGGGGAGCCCCGGCCGGCCTTGACCTCCGAGTTGATCGCGCGCGCGACCTCGTCGCGCGGCAGCAGGTCCGGGGTGCGGCGGGCCGAGTCGTTGTCCTTGAGCCACTGGTCGGCCTCTTGCTCGGTCTCCGCGTACTGGCCTTTGAACACCGGCGGGATATAGTCGAACATGAATCGCTTGGTGTCCGAGTTCTTCAGCACGCCGCCGTCGCCGCGGACGCCCTCGGTGACCAGGATCCCCTTCACGCTGGGCGGCCACACCATGCCCGTCGGGTGGAACTGGACGAACTCCATGTTGATCAGCGACGCGCCCGCCCGCAGGGCCAGCGCGTGCCCGTCGCCGGTGTACTCCCAGGAGTTCGACGTCACCTTGAACGACTTGCCGATGCCGCCGGTGGCCAGCACCACGGCGGGGGCCTCGAACAGGACGAAGTTGCCGCTCTCGCGCCAGTAGCCGAAGGCCCCGGCGATCGCGTCGCCGTCCTTGAGCAGCTCGGTGATCGTGCACTCGGCGAAGACCCGGATCCGCGCCTCGTAGTCGCCGAGCTCCGCGAAGTCCTCCTGCTGCAGCGAGACGATCTTCTGCTGCATGGTGCGGATCAGCTCCAGGCCGGTGCGGTCGCCGACGTGTGCCAGCCGCGGGTAGGTGTGCCCGCCGAAGTTGCGCTGGCTGATCTTGCCGTCCTTGAGGCGGTCGAACAGCGCGCCGTAGGTCTCCAGCTCCCAGACCCGATCCGGAGCCTCCTTGGCGTGCAGCTCCGCCATCCGCCAGTTGTTGAGGAACTTGCCGCCTCGCATGGTGTCGCCGAAGTGGGTCTTCCAGTTGTCTTTCGGGTTGGTGTTTCCCATCGACGCGGCGCAGCCGCCCTCGGCCATGACCGTGTGGGCCTTGCCGAACAGGGATTTACACACCACCGCGACCTTGAGGCCGCGTTCCCGCGCCTCGATGACCGCGCGGAGCCCCGCGCCGCCGGCACCGATGACGACTACGTCGTAGGAGTGCCGTTCGACCTCAACCATGAAACCCTCGCTAAGTTCCGATTTCTTTTTCAAAAGGCTTTTCAGCCAACAAATCTCAGGTCAGGGATGGTGCCGCTGGCCACCAGCGCGATGTAGAAATCGGTGAGCATCAGCGTGCCCAGCGTGATCCAGGCGTACATCTTGTGGCGGGTGTTGATGCGGCTGACCTGCGTCCAAACCCAGTACCGCACAGGGTGCTTGGAGAAGTGCTTGAGCCGCCCGCCGGTGATGTGCCGGCACGAATGGCAGGACAGCGTGTAGATCCACAGCATGACGACGTTGCCGACCAGGATCACGTTGCCCAGACCGAAACCGAATCCACCCGGTCCGCTGTCGGAGTGGAACGCGACGATCGCGTCGTAGCTGTTGATCACCGAGATGATGCCCGCGATGTAGAAGAAGTACCGGTGGGTGTTCTGAATGATCAGGGGGAGGCGGGTCTCACCGGTGTAGTGCACGCGGGGTTCGGCCACCGCGCAGGCGGTGGGCGATTGCCAGACCGTGCGGTAATAGGCCCCGCGGTAGTAGTAGCAGGTCAGCCGGAACAGCAGCAGGAACGGCAGCGAAAGCGCCGCGTACGGCAGCCACCACACGTCGGGCAGGAATTGCGGCCAGATGTCGCCGGCCTCCCCGCAGGCCTTGCTGACGCACGGCGAGTAGAACGGCGTCAGGTAGTGGTACTTCGGGACGAAGAAGTAATTCTGCTGGAACGCACGCGCCGTCGCGTAGATGACGAATGCGGCGAAGCCCAGGTCGATCCGCAGCGGCGACATCCACCACCGGTCGGTGCGTAGGGTCCGTTGCGGGATCTTGGCGCGGGTCGGTGAAAAGACACCTGACGCAGGACGGTTCGCCGTGGGTGCGCTCATCTAGTGTTCCTCTTCGAACGGGCTGTTGGTCGAAGGGTACACAGAGAGCACCCCCTCATTTGCGGGGGGCTTGGGTTGTCAGGACCTGTTGTGACCCCCGACACCCTCGTCGTCGACATCGCGCCAAAAATCGCTGTCGTATTGGGTGTCGGGAATGACGATCTTCTCGCCCGACTGCTGCACGGTGGCGCGGGCCAGATCCAATTCGGAGACGTCGGAATCGAGCAATTCGACGTCGGACAGGATCCGGTCGGCGTCGATGACGATGCGGCGCATCGCCGGGCTGTCGCCGTAGCGCGCCCGCAGGGAGTGCACGCACCGCCGTAAGCCGCCGATGAGGTCGTGCAGTTCGGCGAGTTCAGCAGTGCCAGTAGGGCTTGTCAACAGATCTCCTCGGATCTCCCCGCGCTGGACGGTGTCACGGATCACAGTACGCCCTCGATAGTAACCACCGCGTGCGCCTAATGTCGGACACCATGACCGGCCCGACCACCGCCCGGCGCGCGACGGCGCTGCTCGAGCTGCACCAGCCGGGCAACCCGGTGATCCTGCCGACCGTGTGGGACGCATGGTCGGCCCGCCTGGCCGCCGACGCGGGATTTGTCGCCCTGACCGTCGGCAGCCATCCGCTGGCGGATTCGCTCGGCAAGCCGGACGGCGAGGGCATGTCGTTCGACGACGTGCTCACGCGCGTGGCGCAGATCACCGCCGCCGTCGAGGTCCCGGTGTCGGTGGACATCGAATCCGGCTACGGACAACCCCCGGCGCGCCTGATCGAGGGCCTGCTGGGCGTGGGCGCCGTCGGCCTGAACATCGAGGACACCGTGCACGCCGAGGGCAAGCGGCTGCGGTCGGCCGGCGAGCACGCCGAACTCGTCGCGGCGCTGCGCTCGGCCGCCGACGCGGCCGGGGTGCACGTCGTGATCAACGCCCGCACCGATCTGTTTATCCGGCAGGACGGAGACAATTCCGACCGAGTCGAACGGGCGATCGCGCGGCTGACCGAGGCCGCCGACGCGGGCGCGGACGTCCTGTACCCGGTGGGCCGACACGACCCGGACACGTTGCGGCGCTTGGCCGCCGAGTTGCCTCTGCCGATCAACGCGATCGCGCTGCCCGACCAGGACGACCCGGCATCGTTCGGCCCGCTGGGCGTCGGGCGGATCAGCTTCGGCCCGTTTTTGCAGGCCGCGCTGGCGGGCCGGGCCAAGGAGCTGCTGGCGCGCTGGGCCTGAGTTAAACCGGCCTTAGATCGGCTCCAGCATCCGGTGCGGCCGCCGCAGCGCCCGGCTGACGGGATCGTCGCGGCTCGGGTGGCGCGGTCGCGGCGGCGGGTGCGCGACGAGGTCGGCGACGTCGGGAACCTGCGCGCATCGCCGGCACGCGCGATCCGGACCGATCACGCCCCCGCAGCCCGCGTGCCGGTACGTCCTCCGGTTGGGCTTGTCGACGTAGTTGTCGTTGCCCCAGGTGATCATCGACCAGATCAGCGGCCACAGCTGCCTGCCCTTGGCGGTCACTCGGTAGTCGCCCGAATCCTTGGCCAGCACGCCCTGTTCCACCAGGAGGCCCAGCCGGTCCGACAGCACCGCTTTCGGGATGCCGAGATGGCGCTGCAAGTCGCTGAAGCGCCGCGCCCCGTAGAAGGCGTCGCGCAGGATCAGCAGTGTCCACCGCTCGCCGACGATCTCCAAGGACCGCGCGATGGGGCAGCTCTCGGCGGGATATTCGCGGGGAAGGGCCACGGCGCCGATGCTACGCCTTGTGGGTTCGTTGAATGAACCATATACTTGCGGGCGTCGAGTTCATTCACCGAACCAAAGCGGCTTCGAGGCGTGAGGAAAGACCATGACCACTAGCGTTCAACCGGCCGAATTCACCGTGGTACCGCACGCGATGAATCGCATCGACGTGGCCACCGGCGTGGAATTCGACGAATTCCGAACCGCTTTCGAGAAAGCCGCGCCACCGTTCGACCGGGAGTCCGTGGAGCGGATCGTCGCGCGCGGAGGCAGCTGGGACGACGTCCGTGCGGCCGCCGCGCTCAATGCTCCGCACGAGCTGATGGTCTACGCCACCATCGACGCCCTGCCCTTGTTTTGCCTCGCCGGCCACACGACCAAGGCGGTGGAATACCTGCTCGGCAACCACACGATCGCGGAGACCATGTTCCGCCACGACCCCAGGGCGCTGTTGTATGCGCCCCTACGGGTGCTCGTCTACGCCGACGCCGACGGCGATGCCGTCTTCTCGATGGACCAGCCCAGCGCGGCGTTCGGCAGCCTGGGCATCGCCGCGGTGACCGGGGTGGGTGAGGAGCTTGACCGCAAGGTGGCAAACCTGTTGCGGGTCATCGGAATCGACGCCGGGGCCGCCTTCGGATGCTAGACGCGACGAATCCGGCGGAGCCGCTGCCCCGCCGGATTCGTCGCGATTGACCGCGAACTACTTCGTGATCGCGATGCGCTGCGCCTGGCTTCCCGCGTAGGCCCCGGCGACGCGCACCGTCAGGACGCCGGCGTCGTAGGAAGCCGCGATGGCCTCGCTGGTGACGTGCGCGGGCAGTTGGAACGTCCGGCGGAACGACCCGTAACGAATCTCCCGCAGGGTCCGGCCGTTCCCCTCCTCCGCGTGCTCGTCGCGGTGTTCGCCGTGGATCACCAGGCGGCCCTTGTCGACCTCGACGTTGACGTCCTTCTCAACGTCCACGCCGGGCAGTTCGAGGCGGACGACGGCGTCGTCGCCATCCCTGACGATCTCGGCGGCCGGGGTAAATCCGCTGGTGACCGGCTTGAACCAGTCTGCCGCCGCCGCGGGACCGAAAAAGTCGCGCAGCCACCGGTCGGTGTCCCAGGCCGGTCGTGACCACAATGCGAGGTTGCTCATGGGGTTTCTCCTCCTGCTTCCTTGTGCTTCCTTGTGAGTTTGCTGTGACCGGCGGGCTGCCGGACGGCTATTTGTAGAAACTTGAGTCGATCACGCTAAAGTTCCACCCGCGCGTTCGCCGGTAGCGAACACCTTCACAGCGGTCGTTGTGAGGTGTGAGGGCGCCGTCATGTGGGTGTCACATTCCGCGCCTTCTCCTTAATTTGGGGCCCCTACCCTCGTGGCATGGCCCAATCCGAAACCGCGCGCGAGCACTGTGCCGCGCGTCACGTCATTGTGGTCGGGCACGGCATGGTTGGCCACCGCCTGGTCGAGGCGCTCCGTGCCCGCGACAGCGAGGGGTATTGGCGTATCACGGTTTTGGCGGAGGAGGCCGACGCGGCCTATGACCGCGTTGGCCTGACCTCCTACACCGAAAGCTGGGACCGGGCGCTGCTGGCACTGCCCGGCAACGACTACGCCGGTGACGAGCGGGTCCGGCTGCTGCTGAATGCGCGCGTCACCGAGATCGACCGGGCGACAAAGTCGGTCGTCACCGCCGACGGTCAACGGCACAGCTACGACGCCCTGGTGCTGGCCACCGGCTCCTACGCGTTCGTACCGCCGGTGCCCGGCCATGACCTGCCCCTGTGCCACGTCTACCGCACGCTCGACGACCTCGATGCCATCCGCGCCGACGCCCAGCGCACGGCGGCGGCCGGCCGCACTTCGGGGGTGGTCATCGGCGGCGGGTTGCTGGGGCTGGAAGCCGCTAATGCGCTGCGCCAGTTCGGGTTGCAGACGCACGTCATCGAGATGATGCCGCGGCTGATGGCCCAGCAGATCGATGAGGCCGGCGGTGCCCTGCTGGCCAGGATGATCACCGAGCTCGGCATCGAGGTGCACGTCGGCACGGGCACCGAATCGATCGAATCCGTCGACCACGCCGACGGCTCGACGTCGGTGCGGGTGCGGCTGACCGACGGGGAAGTCATCGACGCCGGCGTGGTGATCTTCGCGGCCGGGGTTCGGCCGCGTGATGAGCTGGCGGATGCCGCGGGGTTGACGCGCGCCGAGCGGGGCGGCGTGCTCACCGACTTGTCCTGCCAGACCAGCGATCCCGACATCTACGCGATCGGGGAGGTCGCCGCGATCGAGGGGCGCTGCTACGGCCTGGTCGGGCCGGGCTATACCTCCGCCGAGGTGGTGGCCGACCGCTTGCTGGACGGCGCCGCGGAATTTCCGGAAGCGGACCTGTCGACGAAGCTCAAACTGCTGGGCGTCGACGTCGCCAGCTTCGGCGACGCCATGGGCGCTACCGAGAACTGCCTCGAGGTTGCCATCAACGACGCGGTGAACCGGACCTACGCCAAACTGGTGCTCTCCGACGACGCCAAAACCCTTCTCGGCGGGGTGCTGGTGGGCGACGCCTCGTCGTACGGGGTGCTGCGGCCCATGGTCGGCAGCGAGTTGCCGGGGGATCCGCTCGCGTTGATCGCGCCGGCCTCCTCCGGCGGCGGGGCGGCTCTGGGCGTTGGGGCGCTGCCGGATTCGGCGCAGATCTGCTCGTGCAACAACGTCACCAAGGGCGCTCTGAAGGGCGCGATCGCCGGCGGCTGCGCCGACGTTCCGGCCCTCAAGTCGTGCACGGCTGCGGGCACGTCGTGCGGATCGTGCGTGCCGCTGCTCAAGCAGCTGCTGGAAGCCGAGGGCGTGGAGCAGTCCAAGGCGCTGTGCGAGCACTTCAGCCAGTCGCGGGCCGAGCTCTTCGAGATCATCTCCGCCACCGAAATCCGGACATTCTCGGGGTTGCTGGAGCGCTTTGGCAGCGGAAAGGGTTGCGACATCTGCAAACCCGTGGTCGCCTCCATCCTGGCGTCCACCGGCTCCGACCACATCCTCGACGGCGAGCAGGCCTCGCTGCAGGATTCCAACGACCACTTTTTGGCCAACATCCAAAAGAACGGCAGCTACTCGGTGGTCCCGCGGGTCCCCGGCGGTGACATCAAGCCGGAGCACCTGATCCTGATCGGCCAGATCGCGCAGGATTTCGGGCTTTACACCAAGATCACCGGCGGTCAGCGGATCGATCTGTTCGGCGCCCGCGTGGACCAGTTGCCGCAGATTTGGCAGCGGCTGGTCGACGGCGGCATGGAATCCGGCCACGCCTACGGCAAGGCGCTGCGCACCGTGAAGAGTTGTGTGGGCAGCGACTGGTGCCGCTACGGCCAACAGGATTCGGTACAGCTGGCCATCGACCTGGAGCTGCGTTACCGCGGCCTGCGGGCCCCGCACAAGATCAAGCTCGGTGTCTCGGGCTGCGCGCGCGAGTGCGCCGAGGCGCGCAGCAAGGACGTGGGCGTCATCGCCACGGAAAAGGGTTGGAACCTCTATGTCGGTGGCAACGGCGGCATGACGCCCAAGCACGCGCAGCTGCTGGCCAGCGACCTGGACACCGAGACCCTGGTCCGTTACGTCGACCGGTTCCTGATGTACTACATCCGGACGGCCGACCGGCTGCAGCGCACCGCCCCGTGGGTGGAATCGCTGGACGGCGGCCTGGATCACGTGCGCGAGGTCGTGTGTGACGACTCGCTTGGCCTGGCCGGCGAATTCGAGGCCGCAATGGCGCGGCATGTGCAGAACTACAAGTGCGAATGGAAGGGCGTGCTGGAGGACCCGGACAAGCTGTCGCGGTTCGTCTCCTTCGTCAACGCCCCGGACGCCGTCGACTCGACGGTGGCGTTCACCGAGCGTGCCGGACGCAAAGTACCCGTGCCCATCGGCATGCCACGGGTCCGTGTGGGAGAGGAATCATGACAGTTCTCAACGACGTCCAGGTGTGGACGACGGCCTGCGCCTACGACCGCCTCATTCCGGGCCGTGGCGTCGGAGTGCTTCTCGATGACGGCACGCAGGCGGCGCTGTTCCGGCTGGACGACGGGTCGGTGCACGCGGTCGGCAACATCGATCCCTTTTCCGGGGCGGCGGTGCTCTCGCGCGGGATCGTCGGGGACCGCGGCGGACGCGCCACGGTCCAATCCCCATTGCTGAAGCAGGCTTTCGCGCTCGACGACGGTTCCTGCCTGGACGACCCACGGGTCTCGGTGCCGGTGTATCAGGTGCGGGTGACGCCCGAGGGCGAGATCCAGATCGCCGCCTGAGGCTCAGCGGGTGATGTCGCCGACCAGGTAGCGCTGCATCGTCGGGCCGATCGCGTCGACCAGCGTCTCGACCGACATCGAATGCAGTGGCTCGGAGCGTATGCCGTAGCGCATGATGCCGAGGCCGACCAGCTGGGAAGCGCACAACGAGGCCCGCATGGCCGCCTTGTCGGCGCCCAGCATCTTCAGGATCGGCCCGAAAACCGGGCCGATGAACATGGCCTCGACGATCTCGGCGGTCTTGGCCATCCCGGTGGAGGCCACCGCACTGGCCGCGAACGGGCCGCCGCCGGCGGCATCCCAGGTGGTGATGAGCATGTGCAACGTGCGGCGGCCCACCTGGTTGACCCCGCCGGTGACGATCCGATCGATGAACTCCGGTGTGCCAAAGGGCAACCGCAGCATCTTCGCCACCGGGTCAAGGAGCCCGCGCGACGGCTCTTCGCGGCGAGGCATGAAGCCAGAATCGCCGGTATGCCGGCAAAGATCAAGCGTCGCGCGCCTCGGCGCGCCCCTTGGGATGGGGCCCTTGAGCCAGCAGCAGGCTGGTTCGGCGGGATGCGTGCCGCGCCGCGACGGGGACGAGCCCGGGCGCGGCCCGACGGAATCGGTTCGCGACCAGGCGGGCCAGCCCGGGGTGGGTGCCCAGCGGTTGGCTCACTAGGTCGGCACCACTGGCCAGCAGGCGTTGCTGAAACAGGCCGTCCGCCAAGAGGTAGGAGGCGACCACCACGCGCCGCGCACCGCCGCGGCGGGCGGCGGCCACCGCGGCGTCCACGGACGGATCGCCGGTGGCCGCGAATCCCAGCTGCACCCGCGTCCCGACCATGGCCGACAAGGTCGTCGCGGTGACGTGCAAGTCGGCACGCGCCTGCCCATCGGTGGTGCCCGCCGCCGCGAGGATCACCGAATCACCCAGCCGCCAACCGGATTTCGTCAACTGATCGGCGACTATCCGCGCGATCTCGCCGCTCGGTCCCAGGGCGGGGGCGACGGTGATGTGCGGGTGGCCGCTGGCCGCGACATGGGCGGGCAGGTCGGTGCGCACGTGATAGCCCCGCGACAAGAACGCCGGCACCACGACCGCGGGGCGGCCGCCGGCCGCCACCTGCGAAAGCACCTCGCTGGGACTGGGACCCAACACGTCGACGAACGCGACCTGCACCGGGCGGTCGAGCAGTGCGCTCACCCGCGCCGCAAGGTCGCCGATCATCGCGACACCGCCCGGCCGGCGGGTGCCGTGCGCGGCCAGGATCAGGTCCACGGGTGGCCCTGGGGCTCGTCGACGGCAAGCCGGTAGCCGCGCTTGACCACTGTTGCGATGATGTTCTTGTCGCCCAAGGCAGTTCGCAGCCGGAGCACGGCCGTGTCCACCGCGTGCGGGTCGTTGCTGTTGCCGGGCAGCACCCGCAACAGGTCCGTACGCGCGACGACGTCGCCCGGGCGTTGCGCCAGTGCGCGCAGCACCGACATCCCCGACGGCGACAGCAGCTTGATCGAACCGTCCACCAGCACGCAGGTGCCGCGGATGTCGAGCGCGTGGCCGGCCACCTCGACGGTGCACGATCCCAGCAGCGGCAACTCCTCGGCGATATGCCGGGCCAAGGCGCCCAACCTCATTCGCTCGGGCGCCGATGTCGGCACGCCTTTGCGGATCAGCGGTTTGGACGTCACCGGTCCGACGCACATCGCGTGCACATCGCTGCGCAGGGCCCCCAGCACCTGGTCCTCGATGCTGAGTTCGCGGCTGCGTTCCAGCACCGCGGCGGCCGCGGGCGCCGAGGTGAAGGTGACCGCGTCGAATTGCCGGCGCGCGATCCCGGTGACCAGCTGGTCGAAATCGCCGCCCAATGGCGTTGGCTTCCACCGGTAGACCCGGATCGGGATCACTTCGGCCCCCGCGAAACGCAGCCCGCCGAGGAACTCCGGGAACGGGTCCCAGGCGTCGGCGGCGCCGTGCAACTGGATCGCGACGCGCATCCCGGATACGCCCGACTCGAGCAGATACTCGAGCACCTCCTGTGAGGATTCGGACTCAGGGGACCACTCCTCGTGCAGGCCGGCGGCGCGCACGGCTCCGGTGCCCTTCGGCCCGCGCGAGACGATCCGCGCCGACGACAGCGCCGTG
This sequence comes from Mycobacterium terramassiliense, assembly GCF_900157385.1. Taxonomy (GTDB): domain Bacteria; phylum Actinomycetota; class Actinomycetes; order Mycobacteriales; family Mycobacteriaceae; genus Mycobacterium; species Mycobacterium terramassiliense. The sequence goes on along the minus strand of NZ_LT717700.1, from coordinate 1,267,198 downwards.
ACGAGCTGGCTGGCCAAGCCCCATCCCTCCGCGGCCGCGAGCCAGCCGCGGAATCCGATGCCGGTGTGCACCACCAGGATGTCGGGCGGGTCCGCGATCAAAGCCATTGTGTGACGGTGCAATTCGTCGTCATCGGGCAGCGCGATCATGTTGATCGCGGGCGCGCTGCACACCTCGGCGCCCTGCCGGCTCAATAGCGCGCACAGCTCCTCGGCGCGCCGCGACGAGGTGACCGCAACCCGGTAGCCGGTGAGCGGCGCGGATTTTGGCTGGGCCATATGACCTGTGTATGCCTGCGACGTTTCCGACGCGTTACCGCCGAATTGCTGACGCATTGCTCCTGTTGCGACGGCACTCACACCCGGGCGAACTCCGTGTTGGCCTGCGAATCCGCCGCTTCCGGGACCGCCGACACCGGCCGGCGCACGTAACGCGCCCACGTCAAAACCGCTGCGCCGACGTAGAAAAACAGAAAGATCCAAAACGCCAACGTGTCGGTGCCGGTGCTCAGGTAGGACTGGCGCAGCGCGAGATTGATCCCCACGCCGCCGAGCGCGCCGAAGGCAGCGACGAACCCGATCACCGCCCCCGACGTGGCTTGCGACCAACGGCGGCGGTCGGTGTCAGTCAGGCCGAGCCGGTGGCTGCGCGCCTCGAAGACAGAGGGGATCATCTTGTACACCGAGCCGTTGCCCAATCCGGCCAGGATGAACAGGGCCATGAAGCCGCAGACGTAGCCGACCATGGTGGCCGTCGTGGTGAGGCCGGGCGTGCGATCGTCGTGAGTACTCAGGGCGAGCAGGAACGCGGTGGCGATCCCCATCGTCGCGAGCACCGCCAGGGTGACGCGGCTGCCACCGATGCGGTCGGCCAGCCTACCGCCGTAAATTCTCGCCACCGACCCCAGCGCCGGGCCGATGAAGGCGAATTCGGCGGCGTGCAGCGCGGCGTCGGCGTGGCTTTGCCCGGTCCCGACGAAGTTGATTTGCAGAACCTGGCCGAACGCGAAGGAGAAACCGATCCAGGAGCCGAAGGTGCCGAGGTAGAGCATCGCGAGCACCCACGTGTCGCGCTCGGACAGGATCGAGCGCAGGTGGCTGACGTCGTAGGTGGCGTGCGCCAGGTTGTCCATGTAGCGGGTCGCACCCAGGGCCACTGCGGTCAGCAGGAGCAGGTAAAGGCCGCACACCCAGTACGGCTGGCGGTGGCCGGCGATGGCGATCACCAGCAGCCCGACCAGCTGGATCATCGGCACCCCTAGGTTGCCGGCCCCGGCGTTGAACCCGAGCGCAAAGCCTTTGCGCCGGTGCGGGTAGAAGAAGTTGGTGTTGGTCATCGACGCCGCGTAGTTGGCCCCACCCATTCCGGTCAGCGCCGCGCATACCAGATACGGCCACAGTGGCAGGCCGGGGTGGGCCAGCAGCCAGATCGTGCCGGCGGTGGGCACCAGCAACACCACGATGGAGAACACGGTCCAGTTGCGGCCCCCGAAGGTGGCGATGCCCAGCGAATAGGGGATCCGCAGGCATGCCGCCACGAAAGTGGCGGTGGCGCCGAGCAGGAATTTGTCGGCGGCCGAAAGGCCGTACACGTTCTGGGGCATGAACAGCGCCATCACCGGAAACAGGGTCCAGACGCCGAAGGCGATGTGGTCACAGGCGATGATCCAGAGCAGGTTGCGCCGGGCGATCTTGTTGTTGCCGGCCTCCCAGGCGGCCGCGTCTTCCGGATCCCAGTTCGTGATGCCGTGGTTGCGGCCCATGGGGTCTGCACCTTTCTGCCAACTCTTCCAGCGGGTTTGTCCCGGCCGGCGACGACGATGTCGCCGGAATATCGCGCGCGCTCATCACGGCGAAATCGCCTGGGCGCGTTAATGACTGACTGCCGCCAACCGCGGGCGTGCCGATCGGATCGCGCGAGGTCGCGCGAACGAAGAGACTTGCCCCGCCGTATGTTTCGATGCTCACATTAAGGACAGAAGTCCGTCAACTCGATCCGGCCCATATCGCCTGTAAGTTGAATCCCAGTTATCTGGTAAATAGCTGAGCAACAATTCGGCAACGGTAATAGGCGCCGCGTCAAGTGATTTCGCGCGGTTGCCGGATTCGGTGTGAGCTGGAATACATTTCGTGTCAGCGGAATTCCCGGGGTGCAACGCCGCTGCACAAATTCGCCTTGCTACCAGACGTCGCCGGCGCGCCAATCACACGCGAGGGCGGCGGCGGTGTCCAGGCTGATGCCGACGGGCAGGACGTACACACTGCCGTCGTCGTCGGGTGTGCGGACCGCACCGGTGGGGGCCAGCACCGACGTCGGCCCGCGCCAGGGCAGCCACCCGCGCGCCGTGTACACCCCGCGGGCCGCGGCGGACGAGCTGGCCGCGCCCACGTCGTAGGCGCCGCGGATCACCTGCTCGACTCCATCGAGCAGGGCGTGCGCCAGGCCCTGCCCCCGGCAGTCCTCCCGCACCGCTACCCCCTCGACGTAACCGCAACGCAGCGCATCCTCGCCGTAGAACAGTCGCCGCTGGATCACGGCGGCGTGCGCGATGATCGCGCCGTGTTGCCAGATCAGGGCGTGCATGCCGCCCAGCGTGTGCTCCCAGTCGTGGTCGGTGAAATCTCCCGCGAACGCGGCGGTGACCATCTGGCAGACTCGCTGCCGGGTTTCGCCGTCCAGGTCGGAGGTGTGGACCAGGCGTGCCGTGTGGACCTGGGCTTGCACACTCCTTGTCTACCAGCCCTGTCCAGCGGCCCGCGCTAGGAGAAGGGCCACCCCGCGGCTCCCGACGCCGGCCGCCCTGCCGCGCGCCGGGGTCGCGCCCAGTGCAGCCGCACGTATTGGCCGGGTCGCACCTGGGCGACCTTGTCGATGTCCTCGTCGGTGACCACGCCCACCACCGGGTAGCCGCCGGTCACCGGGTGATCGGGTCCCAGGATCACCGGTAAACCGTTGGGCGGCACCTGGATCGCGCCTCGCGTCGTGCCCTCGCTGGGCAGCTGGCGGTCGGGGTAACGGTGCTGCAGCGGGCGGCCCTCCAGCCGCATCCCGACCCGGTCGCTGCGGTCGGAGGCCATCCAGATCGTGTGCACGAGCGCGTCGGGATCGACCAACCAGTCGTCGCGCGGCCCGGGCACCGCCCGCAGCTCCACCAGATGCTCGGCGATGCCCGCCACCGGGGCCTGGTCCAGTTCGGGGTAGTCTTCGGTGTGCGCGCCGATCACCAGCCGGTCGCCGGCGCGCAGCGGCGGCGGCCCGATCGCCGACATCACGTCGTAGCTGCGCGATCCCAGCACCGGCTCCGCGCAGATGCCGCCGCGCACCGCCAGGTAGGTCCGCAGGCCCGCACGCGGGGCGCCCAGGGTGATCACCTGCCCGTCGCGGACATGGTGAATGCTGTTGGTGCCGAACTCGATTCCGTCCACGGTGGGGTCCGTGTCGGCGCCCGTCACCGCGATGTCGACGTCGCCGCCGCGGACCCGGGCGCACAAGCCGCCGAAGGTCACCTCGACCGTCGCGCGGTCGTCGGGGTTGGCGACCAACCGGTTGGCCAGCCGGTGGGCGCTGCGGTCGGCGGCCCCCGAGCGGCTGACGCCGAGGTGGGCCAGCCCCGGTCGGCCGAGATCCTCGACGACGGCGAACGGGCCGGTTCGCAGGATTTCCAGGGTCGCCATGGCTACCTCCTCAGACCGCCCGGAACTGAATCCACATGCCCTGCGTCAGCAGCGCCGGGCTGGGACGGTCGAGATCCCACAGGACGGCGTCGGTGCGTCCGATGAGCTGCCAGCCGCCCGGCGACTGCCGCGGGTACACCGCGCTGAACTCTCCGGCGAGCGCGACGGAGCCCGCCGGCACGGAGGTCCGGGGCTCCGCGCGGCGCGGCACCCGCAGCCGCGCGTCGCCGTCGACCAAATACGCGAAACCCGGTGCGAATCCGCTGAATCCGACCCGCCAGAGGCTGGACGTGTGGGCGTCGATCACCTGCGCCGCGGTCAGCCCGGTGAGCTCGGCGACCTCGCCGAGGTCCGGACCGTCGTAGACGACGTCGATCACCACGTCGGCGCCGCGGCCCGGCGCGGCCTCCGCGGAGGCGGTCACCCGCATCCTGCGCAGCCGCTGGCGGGTCACCCCCTGTAGGCGGGGGTCGGCGAGCTTGACCAGCACGGTGCGGGCCGCGGGGACGATGTCGAGCACGCCCGGCAATGCCGCCGCGCGCAACGCGTCCACCCACGCCAATACCTCGGCGGTGCTGCCACATTGGAGCATCAGCGCTTGGTCGCCGTAGTCGTAGACGGTGTTGCCGACCAGGTCGCTCGACAGCTCCGTCGGCACGCCGCCGCTCATGTCCGTCACGCTCATTACTCGACGGTAACTCCGCGATCGGGGCAGGCGGGAGGGGATGCGGACGGATTTTCGAGCACTGCCAGAGGTGCCTTAGCGAACGCTCAAACAGGCCGGCTCTAACCCAGGATCTTGCCGAGCAGCGGCGGCAGTTGGTCGGCGATGACCGGGTAGCTCAGCGGCGACGCGAACGCAATCGCGCCCGCCTGGTCCTTGGTGGTGAAGATGTGGCGGTTCTGGGCGGTCGCGAGGGTGCCCGCCACCTCCGGGTCGGCCAGGAGCGCCTTTTGCTCGTCGGGGCTTTCGGTCGTCCAGATCACCACGTCCGCCGAATCGAGCACCGACTTGATCTGATCGCGCGGGATGACGGCGCGGTGATCGCCGCCGAAGGGCTTGATGCCGTCGGAGATGACGAGGCCCATCTGGTTGAGGAAGTCGGTGCGCCAGCCCGCCAGGGTCGCGACCACCGTCCCCTGAAAAAACGTGCCCTGCATGAGCAACGCCTTCTTGCCCTTCCACTGCGGATTCCTCTGGGCGACATCGGTGAACTGCTTGTCGACGGAGTCGATCAGTGACTTCATCTGGTCGGGCTGAAACACCGCCTGACCGACGGTGGTGGCCTGCTCCTTCCAGGGCTCGAAGAAGGCGTCGCCGTCGGATTGCGCGACGGTCGGGGCGATCGCCGACAGCTTCTGATAGGTATCGGCGTCCACCCCGGCGTTGATGGCCACGATCAGGTCGGGTTTGAGCCCGGCGATCTGGTCGACCGGGATCCCGTTGTCCAGGTTCAACACCACCGGCTGGGCCGAGCCGAGCTTGGGCTGGGCCCAGGGCCACACCGCGAACGGCTGGTCACCGAACCAATTGGTCACCGCGACGGGCACCACGCCCACCGCCAGCAGGTCGTCCTGCTCGGTGTAGCCGGCGCTGACGACGCGCTTGGGCGGTTCCTTGATGACGGTCTGACCGAACAGGTGGGTGATCGTCACCGACCCGCCGGGCGCGGCGCCGGGCGCCTGTTTGCGCGGCGAGCATGCCGCCGGCGCGCCGGCGACCGCGGCCACCCCCATAGCCCCCGCGAGCTGCAAGAATCCCCGTCGATTCCAACCGCTCATCGCGTGAGATTATCGCGTCCTGGGCCCGGGCCGGCCCAGCGGCATGCCGGCGTCGAGAAAGTCCAGGGCCCGATAGATCGTCTCGGCCGTTTTCGGCGCGCTGTCGTAGGCCGCCATCATCGCGCCCACCATCGCACCGACGAACACGCGGACCTCGAAATCGTCTGCGGGACGGCCGATTCGGTCCCCGATGGCCTCGGCCATCACGGTGACGGTCCGGTAGTACTCGTCGTAGAGCGCGGCCTTGAGTTCGGGTATCGAGAAGATCAGCCGCTGCCGGGTGCTCTCGAACTCCGACTGCTCGTCGGACAGGCCCGCCATCGTCGACTGGTAGGCCCGGCGGATGGCCTGGCTCGGCGACAGCTCGGGCGGCTGGGCCCTGAACGCGGCCAAGATCAGCGGGTCCAGGTCGTCGGCCAGCAGCAGCGACTCCTTGGACGGGAAATACCGGAAGAACGTGCTCGGTGACACCTCGGCGGCGTCGGCGATCTGTTCGACGGTGGTGGCGGCGTAGCCGTGGGCGTCGAACAGGCGAAACGCCTCACGCCGGATGGCCTGGCGCGTCTTGATCTTCTTGCGTTCCCGCAGTCCCAGGGGCTGGTCGGTCGCCTGCATGGGCTCGATTCTCCCGCATTCGGGCGGCAAAAAGTTCTGACAGGCCACCATCGGCCGTTGCGAGATCCACGTATCTCCGACGTAACTGCGCACACCACGACCGGTAACAGTCCGTCCCTAGCGTCGGGTCCGTGACCACGACCACTCCCGAGACGACCACTCCCGAGACGACCGATCCCGAGACCCGGACTGGACTCCTGGCCCCGGCGCCGGCGCGCGGGCGTCACCAGGGGCGGCGCTGGATCGACGACTGGCGCCCCGAAGACCCCACGTTCTGGCAGACGACCGGCAAGCCGATCGCGCGGCGCAACCTGATCTTCTCCATCTTCGCCGAGCACATCGGGTTCAGCGTGTGGATGCTCTGGAGCATCGTGGTCGTCCAGATGATGGCCGGCCCGCACGGGCACCCCGCCGCGTCCGGCTGGGCGCTGACCGCCAGCCAGGCGTTGTGCCTGGTCGCCGTGCCGAGCGGCGTGGGCGCCTTCCTGCGGCTGCCGTACACCTTCGCCGTCCCGATCTTCGGTGGCCGCAATTGGACGATCGTGTCGGCGTCGCTGTTGCTGATCCCGTGCCTGCTGCTGGCCTGGGTAGTTGGCCATCCGCACACCTCGTTCGCGGTGCTGGTCGCGATCGCCGCGACCGCCGGCTTCGGTGGCGGCAACTTCGCGTCATCGATGGCCAACATCTCGTTCTTCTACCCGGAGAAGGACAAGGGCTGGGCGCTGGGCCTGAACGCGGCCGGGGGCAACCTCGGCGTGGCCGTCGTGCAGAAGATCATCCCGCCGATCGTGGTCGCCGGCGGCGGCGTGGCGCTGGCGCGCGCCGGGCTGTTCTACGTGCCGCTGGCCGTGGCGGCCGCGGCGTGCGCGTTCGCGTTCATGGACAACCTCTCGGAGGCCAAGGCCGACGTGAAGCCGGTGCTGCAGTCGCTGCGGCATGCCGACACCTGGATCATGTCGCTGCTGTACATCGGGACGTTCGGGTCTTTCATCGGCTACTCGGCGGCCTTCCCGACCTTGCTGAAGACCGTGTTCGGACGCGGGGATATCGCGCTGACCTGGGCGTTCCTGGGCGCCGGGATCGGATCGGTCATTCGGCCCCTGGGCGGCAAGCTGGCCGACCGGATCGGCGGGGCGCGCATCACCGCGATGAGTTTCGTGATGCTCGCCGTCGGTGCCGCGGCCTCGCTGTGGTCGGTCAACGCCAAAAACCTGCCGGTGTTCTTCGCCAGCTTCATGTTCCTGTTCGTCGCCACCGGCATCGGCAACGGTTCGACCTACCGGATGATCTCGCGGATCTTCATGATCAAGGGTGAGCTGGCCGGCGGCGACCCGGACACCATGGTGCACATGCGACGCCAGGCCGCGGGGGCGCTGGGCGTCATCTCGTCGATCGGCGCCTTCGGCGGGTTCGTGGTGCCGCTGGCCTACGCCTGGTCCAAGTCGCACTTCGGCAGCATCGAGCCCGCGCTGCGCTTCTACGTCGCGTTCTTCATCGCGCTGCTGGTGGTCACCTGGTTCGCGTACCTGCGCAAGACCCGGACGGGGCGCCTGGGCGTCTAGCCGTTCTGGTCGCGCGGCCCATATCGTTCCCACGGACTGTAGTCGGCGATCAGCGCCTCCTGCGGCGGGCGCTGGTCGCCCGGCACGTGCTGCAGGTTGATCCGGATCCGATACCAGATGGAACTCGGCCCGCGCATCCCGTCGACCAGCACGTCGGCCGGCTGCAGCAGGGCCGCCGCGGCGGGATAGCGGTCCCGCCAGGTGTCCAGCGCGGCCATCGCCTCGTCCTTGGTCTTGGTGCGGGCGATCTCGATGAGTGGCTTCGACGAGACGCGCCCGCCCTCGGTGCGGGTGCCGGAACCCTTAGGCGCTCGCTCCGGTGGCCCCATTTCCTCGGCCAGCATCAGCAGCCGGTCGAGCTCGCCGACCGCGTCGTCCATCCCGGCCCACGGGTCGCCCAGTTCGGCGAACCGGTCGGGCACCGTTTCGATGGTGAACGCCTCCGGCCGGCAGCCTGCCACCTCGTCCCAGCGCAGCGGCGTCGAGACCCGCGCGTCCGGGGTCGCCCGCACGGAGTAGGCCGACGCGACGGTCCGGTCCTTGGCGTTCTGGTTGAAGTCGACGAAGACGCCCTCCCGCTCCTCCTTCCACCAGCGGCTCGTCGCGGCCTCGGGCGCCCGCCGCTCGACCTCGCGGGCGACGGTCTGGGCCGCCAGTCGCACCTGGCGGAACCCCCAGCGCGGGGCGATCCGGGCGTAGATGTGAAACCCGCGTGACCCGGACGTCTTCGGCCACGCGACCAGGCCGTAGTCCTCCAGCACTTCGCGGGCCACCATCGCGACCTCGACGATGCGGGGCCACGCGACGCCGGGCATCGGGTCCAGGTCGACGCGCAGTTCGTCGGGGTGATCGAGGTCGCCGGCGAGCACCGGGTGCGGGTTGAGGTCGACGCAGCCGAGGTTGATCACCCACGCCAGCCCGGCGGCGTCGTGGATGACGGCTTCGGCGGCGGAAGTGCCGCGCGCGTAGTGCAGTTCGGCAACGTCGACGTAGTCCGGCCGGTTGGCCGGCGCCCGCTTCTGGAAGACGGCCTCCTGCCCGATGCCCTTGACGAACCGCTTGAGGATCATCGGGCGCCCGGCGACGCCGCGCAGCGCCCCTTCGGCGACGGACAGGTAATAGCGGACCAGGTCGAGCTTGGTGTACGGGCCCGCGTCACCGTGGCGTTCGAAGACCACTTTGTCGGGGTGGGTGACCGTGACCCGGTGCCCGGCCACCTCCAATGACGCCGGACCGGTCATGTTCATCATCGTAAGTCGGGGGGTATTAACTAGTGGCACTGAGACGGACGTCACATAGGGTGGATTCCATGCCAAACCTCATCGGCCTGCCGGGGCAGGCTGTCGCCAAAGTTCAGCAGTACCTCGACCGCGGCGCCGCCGAATTGCACTACGTGCGCAAGATCTTCGAATCGGGTGCGTTCCGGATCGAGCCGCCGCAGAACTACGCCGCGATGGCCGCCGACATCTACAAGTGGGGCGAGTTCGGCATGCTGCCGTCGCTCAACGCACGGCGCCATCCGGACAAGGCCGCCTGCATCGACGAGGAGGGCGAATTCACCTACCGCGAGCTCGATGACGCCGCCCACGCGGTGGCCAACGGGTTGCTGGAGAAGGGGGTCAAGGGCGGCGACGGCGTCGCCGTCCTCGCCCGCAACACACGCTGGTTCCTCATCGCCTACTTCGGTGCCGCACGCGTTGGCGCCCGCATCATCCTGCTCAACAGCGAGTTCTCCGGCCCGCAGATCAAGGAGGTGTCGGAGCGCGAGGGCGCCAAGCTGATCATCTACGACGACGAGTACACCAAGGCCGTCAGCAAAGCCGAGCCGGAGCTGGGCAAGCTGCGGGCGCTGGGATCCAATCCCGACGCGGACGAGCCGTCGGGCAGCGAGGACGAGACGCTGGCCGACCTGATCGAGCGCAGCGACAAGTCTCCCGCCCCGAAGGCGAGCAAGCACTCGTCGATCATCATCCTGACCAGCGGCACCACCGGCACGCCCAAGGGCGCGAACCGCAGCACCCCCCCGACGCTGGCGCCGATCGGGGGCATCCTGTCGCACGTGCCGTTCAAGGCCGGCGAGGTGACCTCGCTTCCCGCGCCGATGTTCCATGCGCTGGGATTCCTGCACGGCACCATCGCGATGTTCCTGGGCTCGACGCTGGTGCTGCGCCGGAAGTTCAAGCCGCCGCTGGTGCTCGAAGACATCGAGAAGCACAAGGTGACCGCGATGGTCGTCGTCCCGGTGATGCTGTCGCGCATCCTCGATGCGATCGAGAAGATGGACTCCAAGCCCGACCTGTCCTCGCTGAAGATCGTCTTCGTGTCCGGTTCGGCACTCGGCGCCGACCTGGCGGAACGGGCGCTCAAGGACCTGGGGCCGGTGGTCTACAACATGTACGGCTCGACGGAAATCGCCTTCGCCACGATCGCCGAGCCCAAGCACCTGGAATTCAATTCCTCGACCGTCGGCCCGGTCGTCAAGGGCGTCAAGGTCAAGATCTTCGACGACAACGGCAAGGAGTTGCCACAGGGAGAGGTCGGGCGGATCTTCGTCGGCAACGCGTTCCCGTTCGAGGGATACACCGGCGGGGGCAAGAAGCAGATCATCGACGGGATGTTGTCCTCCGGCGACGTCGGCTACTTCGACGAGAACGGCCTGCTCTACATCAGCGGGCGTGACGACGAGATGATCGTTTCCGGCGGCGAAAACGTCTTCCCGGCCGAGGTCGAGGACCTCATCAACGGACACCCGGATGTCGTGGAGGCCACCGCGATCGGCGTCGAGGACAAGGAGTGGGGCCACCGGTTGCGCGCGTTCGTCGTCAAGAAGGACGACGCCAGCGTCGACGAGGACACCATCAAGCACTACGTGCGCGACCACCTGGCGCGCTACAAGGTGCCGCGGGAAGTGATCTTCCTCGACGAGCTGCCACGCAACCCCACGGGCAAGGTCCTGAAGCGCGAGCTACGCGAGATGGAGATCGACTGACCTACGCCGACCGGCGCCCGGCGGGGTCCGGGGTCACCGGCGCGCCTGAATGGCGCGGGTGATCTGGGCGGAGAGCTTGGGATCGATCAGCAACTGATCGATGAGCGCGCTGAGCACCTCTTGCCCGGTTACCCGGGCGACACCGATGCGGTCGGCGGCGTCGCGCTGCCAGACGTCGAGCGCGCGGTGGGTGGCCAGCGGCAGATCGACGGTCCGACGCGTGCGTCGATCGCGCGACGGCCGGGCGGGTGCCTCGCCAAGCGCGCTGAGGCGCTGCGTCGGCCCAGTCTGCCCGGGCAGGGGTGGCTTGGCGGTGTACCGGGCGAACCGGTCGGGGCCTGAGTTGATCGTCATCGCGTGACTTTCTCTGGGCGGGTGCACGTCAGTAGATCCGCTCTTCAGTATGCGCGTCGAGGCCCGCCGGCGGCGCGCCGGCGGGCCGGCGCGGGCCGCGGTGAACCGAACCCGCGGCGCAGAGAACGCCCGGTTAAGCGCCCCATCGCTACTTTGCCAGTTGCGACAACAAGAGCATTTAACGGGAGGGCAAAAGTGCATATTTGCTCCGATTCCTATTCGCGGAAGCGCGTGGGTACGTATCTCAGTAAATCTCCCTGAACTGGACTGATCGTGTGTAATCCAGCACTGAAATCAGTAATTCCGGAAATTGCCCGGCTCACAGCGTGATTCTGAACGACGAAAAAACGGCGCCTTCTTGCAATTGTTAGATCGTTGCTGAATTTGTGTAGTTTTCGGAAAAATGGGTATGGTTCCGGTGACGCACTAGCGATCGTTGGCACTGAACCTTCCGATCCGTCGAAGGAGTCGCAAAATGTTGATCTCATTGCATTCGCTTCGCAGGGCCGCGGTCGGCGCGGCCGCGGCCGGCTTGCTGCTGGGAGCGCTGCTGTTCGCGGGCAGCCCGGCGGCGCATGCCGCTCCGCCACCCGCACCCGGCACCAGCTTCGACATGGCCGGCCCCCACGGGGCCCCGGGCATCCCGCTACGGCCCGGCGGCGGCGGCCATGGTGGCGGTGGCCACGGCGGCTGGGGCGGTCACCCCGGTTGGGGCCACCCCGGCTGGGGCAATGGTGGTTGGGGTCCCCCGGGACTGGGCTACCGGCCCTGGTGGAACTGGTGGTGGTGAGCTCGCGCCGCCCGCCTAGCGGCCAAAGACCGGGCCATGCCGACCTGACAGACGTGCGACGGGTCGGCATGTCCCTTTTTTGGGGCGGTTACGGATCGCGGGGGAGTCCCAGCAGCCGTTCGGCGATGATGTTGAGCTGCACCTCCGAGGTGCCCCCGTAGATGGTGGTGGCCCGGCTGGCCAGCAGGTACTCGCCCCACTTGCCGGGCAGTTCGGCGGTGTCGCCGATCGCGGCGTCGGTGCCGAAGGACGACACCGCGAATTCCGCGTAGCCCTGGCCGGTCCGCATCGACAGCAGCTTCGAGATCGCCGCCGACGGCATGGCGTCTCCGCCGGCCAGCGTCAACAGCGTCGAGCGCAGGTTCAGCACCTTGGCGGCGTGGCCCTCGGCGATCAGCTGCCCGGCCCGGTGCTGCGCGACCTGATCGAACTGCCCATCGCGGACGAACTCCACGAACTCGGGAAGCGTCGCAAGGAAATTCGCGTCGCTGCCGCCGATCGAAACCCGCTCGGCCGTCAGCGTGTTGCGGCTGACCTCCCAGCCCCGGTTGACCTCGCCGAGCACGCACTCGTCGGGCACGAACACGTCGTCGATGTAGACGGTGTTGAAAAACTCCTGGCCCGTTAGCTCACGCAGCGGCTTGACGGTGACGCCCTCGCTTTTCATGTCCAGCAGGAAGTACGTGATGCCGTTGTGTTTCGGAGCGCTCGGGTCGGTACGCGCCAGCAGCGCGCCCCACTGCGAGAACTGCGCGGCGGTGGTCCAGATCTTCTGCCCGGTGATGCGCCAGCCGCCCTCCGTCTTGGTCGCCTTGGTGCTCAGTCCGGCCAGATCGGACCCGGCGCCCGGCTCGGAGAACAGCTGGCACCAGATCATCTCGCCGCGGAAGGTGGGCGGCAGGAACCGCTGCTTTTGCTCCTCGGTGCCGAACGCGACGATCGACGGGATGATCCATGCCGCGATCCCGACCTGCGGCCGCTTGACCCGCCCGGTGCTGAACTCCTGGGCGATGATGATCTGTTCCACCGGACTGGAGGCCCGGCCCCACGGCTTGGGCAGGTACGGCAGGACCCAGCCGCCCTCGGCGATCGCGACCCTGCGGGCGTCGCGCTCCATCGCCTTGAGCGCCTCCACCTCCGCCCGGATCTCGCCCCTCAGCTTCTCGGTGTCCGGATCGAGGTCGATGTTGACCGCGCGCATCCCGGTGGTGGTCGCGGTGTCCACCACCTTCTGCGGGTACTCCGAAGCGCGGCCGAAGGAGGCGGCCAGCATCACCGCCCGGCGGTAGTAGACGTTCGTGTCGTGCTCCCAGGTGAACCCGATGCCGCCGTGCACCTGAATGCAGTCCTGCGCGCAGCGCTGGGCGGCCGCCGGCGCCAGCGTCGCGGCCACCGCGGCAGCGAACTCGACCCCGGGAGCGACGATGTCCCAATCGTTTTGGCCGGCCTCGTCGATCGCGCGGGCCGCATCCCAGACGGCCGCGGTGGCGCGCTCGGTGTCGGCGATCATCTCCGCGCACTTGTGCTTGATGGCCTGGAACTGCCCGATCGGCCTGCCGAACTGCTCCCGGATCTTCGCGTATTGCGACGCTGTGTCGGTCGCCCAGCGCGCCACACCGATGGCCTCGGCCGACAGCAGCGTAGTCATCAGCGCGTGCGCGGTCGCCATGTTCAGGTTTCCCAACACGGCGTCGTCGCCGACCTCGACGGCGTTGGCCCGCACATGCGCGATGGGCCGCAGCGGGTCAAGGCTTTTCACCGGCACGATCTCGAGCTGTTCGGCCCGCAGCACCACCCATTCCTCGCCGCTGTCGATCGCGACCGGAAGCACCAGCAGCGACGCCTGCGCGGCGGCCGGGACCGCGCGGACCTCGCCGCGGATCACCAGCGCGTCACCCTGACGGGTGGCGGTCAGCCCGCTGCAATCCAGCGCGTAGGCGCCGATCGCCGCGCCGGACGCCAGCTCGGAGAGGACCTTCGCGTGCGGGTCGTGCGCGGAGATCAGCGCGCTCGCGATGGCCGAGGGCACGAACGGGCCGGGCATCGCCCCGTAGCCGAACTCGGCCAGCACGATGGCCAATTCGAGGACGCCGAAGCCCTGTCCGCCGACCGATTCCGCCAAATGCACGCCCTGCAGGCCCTGTTCGGCCGCGGCCCGCCAGTACGGCGGCGGGTTCTCGATCGGTGTCTCCATGGCCTGGTGCAGCACCTCGGACGGCGCAACCCGCGCCACCAGGGACCGCACCGAGTCGGCCAGGTCTTGATGCTCAGGAGTTATTGCGATCGGCATTGGTCGCCTTCCCATGGCTCGCGCTTCGGCCCAGCAGCCTCCAAGCTAACAACCAGTCGGTTGGTTGACTACATGGGCCAGCGGCTGGCCGTCGCGCAGCCGGCGGCAGTTGGCCACCGCCTCGGTCAGGTACCGGCGCATGGTGTCCGCGGTGTACCAGGTGACATGCGGCGTCAGCACCACGTTGTCCAGGGCGAGCAGCGGATTGTCCGGCAATACCGGCTCGACCTCGAAGACATCCAGCCCCGCCGCGGCGAGCCCGCCCGTGCGCAGCGCATCGACGAGGGCCGCCTCGTCGACGACGGCGCCCCGGGACGTGTTGACCAGCACCGCATCCGGTTTCATCCGGGCCAGCGCGTCGCGGCCGAGCAGATGACGGGTCTGCGCCGTCAGGGGCAGGTGCAGCGAGACGATGTCGCTGGCGGCCAGCAATTCGGCCAGCGGCCGCCACCCGGGCCGGCCGTCGTCGCGGGTGCTGGTATGCAGCACCGCGGCCCCCATCGCGGCGACGATCTCGCTGACCCGCTTGGCGATGTTGCCGTAGCCCACCAGGCCCACGGTGCAGCCACCGATGTCGCGCACTGCCTCGCCCAGCCCCGGGTCCGACGGCCAGCCCCGCCCTTGGCGGATCGCGCGGTCCAGGCCCGGTAGCCGGCGCAGCGCGGCCAGCATCAGCAGTACTGTGCCCTCGGCCACCGACGGGGCGTTGGCGCCGGGCATGTTGGCGACGGCGATGCCGCGGTCGGTGGCGGTCGGCACGTCGATCGTGTTGACCCCGGCCCCCAGCTTGTGCACCAGGCGCAGCCGGGCCCCGAGCCGCAGGTCGGCGTCCGACAGCGGCCGAAGCACATGCCAGATCACGTCCGCCTGCGGCAGCTCGCGATAAAATCCCGCGTCGTCGTCCTCGGCGCACCATCGGATGTCGAGCCAATCCGATTCTGGCGCAACGAAGTCGAGCACCTTGTCGCCGGGAACGAAATGGGCGAGAACCCTCAGCGCCACCGCTTGGTGATCCACCTGGCGATGGTATCGGCCAGCTCGCTGCGTGCGCCCGGGGTGGTGAAGTAGTGGTCGGTGTCGATCGAAGCCCGCGTCTTGTCCGTGCTGGCGAGTGCGTCGTAGATGCGCGCGGCGTCGGACGGGAACACGCCGGTGTCGGCCTCGGCATTCATCACCAGCGCCGGGCAGTCGATGCGGGCCAGGTGCGGCTCCGCCCGGGTCTGCGCCACCCGCAAGCTCCACATGCCCAGCCAGTTGCGCAGGGTGCACGCCGCGGCGATGCCGTGCGCCGACCGGTTCGCCTTGACCGGGAGGCCCGCGTAGCACAGGTTCGGCTGACGCTTGGTGGGCTCGATGCTGGGGTCGACCATGCGGGGATCGGCCCAGGTGCGCATCACCGTGAACGGGCGGTCCGAAAAACCGGCGGCGCGAACACGTTTCAATTCCGTCTCGGCCCAGTCGGTGATGGCGTGGTTGCGCGCGGTCTGCGTCTCGCGGTAGCGGGCGATGAACTCCGCCGAGTACGGGGGGCCGTTTTCCTCGTTGAACAGGTCGAGGTCGGCGGCGGTGGCCACCGGGTCGTTCTCGTCGACGACGGCGGCGTCCATCCAGGCCGTCAGGACGTCGGGGCGGCCGGGATGGGCCGCGGTGGCCACATAGCCGTCGGCGGGGATCAACTCGGTCAGCCCGGCCGCGGGGCGCATGCCCTCGAGCGGGGTCACGTTGGGTTCGACTGCCTGTGACTGATAGGCGGCCATCAACGATCCGCCACCCGAATTACCCAGCAGCACAATGGTATCTATGCTCTGCACCTCCCGCAGCCAGCGCACCCCGACACCGATGTCGACCAGCGCGTGGTCGAGCAGGAAGCTGCTTTCAAAACCGCGGAATCTGGTGTTCCAGCCCAGAAATCCGACGCCGCGGGTGGCCATGTAGTCCGCGAGGTAGTGCTCGGAGAAGTCGATTTGGTAGTGCGCGGCGATCACCGCCACCTTCGGCTTGCGTCCCACCGCACGGTGGTAGAGCCCCTGGCAGGGATGCCCGCCGGCGCCGGCCCGCCCGGCTGTGGGCGACGGCAGCCCGACGAACTCGCGGAGCACCCCGGCGGCGACGTTGCGGCGGGTCAACTCGGCTCACCTCCCTCGGCGTAGATGGCCCGGTAATAGATGTTGGCCAGCGTCCGGATGCACGCGGCGTCATCGGGCTCGCCGGGTCCGGCGAGCTGCACGTAACAGAACTGGTAGAACATGGCCAAAATCGCCTCGGCGATCAGCCGCGGATCGTCGTCGGTGCAGTGGCCGTCGGCCTGGGCGCGCCGAACCGAGTCGCTGATGAAAGCGATTGGCGTGGAACAGATCTCGGCCCAGTACTGCGCGAAGTCATCGTTGACCATAGCCAGCTGATAAATGCTGACGATCTCGGCGAGCCGGTTGCGGTAGGTGTGCCACTGCGCGGCGGCGGCCTCGTATGCGCGCTCGCGATTAGACAGGCCATGTTCGGTCACCGCGCGCGCCCGCTGGGTGATTTCCTCGCGGAACCGCAGGGCCCATTCGCGAACCATCGCCTCCTTGGAGTCGTAGTAGTTGTAAAACGAGGCCGAGGATCGGCCCGCCTCCGCGGCGATGTCGGCGATCGTCGTCGCCAGAATGCCCTTGCGCGCGATGACGGTCCGTGCGGCCATGTCGATCGCGGCCTGCGTCCGCCTGCCGCGCCGCGTCGGAAACGCCCGGAGGGGGCCGGCCTGCCCACGAGGTTCCGCTGCGGTCGACACCCGGGCGCACCTCCCTAGAGCAAAACTGAACCTGATGTTAGATTCAGATTCGCATCTTGGCCATGACTCCGCGGACGGGAGCCACATGATGATCAAGCCGCACAACGCCAACACGGAATTCGAGCTCGGCGGGATCAACCATGTCGCGCTGGTCTGCTCGGACATGGCGCGGACGGTGGACTTCTACTCCGGGGTCCTCGGGATGCCGTTGATCAAATCGCTCGATTTGCCCGACGGCGCGGGGCAGCACTTCTTCTTCGACGCCGGCAACGGCGATTGCGTCGCGTTCTTCTGGTTCGCCGACGCTCCCGACCGCGTGCCCGGCCTCTCGTCGCCGGGTGCGATCCCCGGCATCGGAGACATCACCAGCGCGGTGAGCACCATGAACCACCTGGCGTTCCACGTGCCGGCCGAGAAGTTCGACGACTACCGGCAGCGACTCAAGGACAAGGGCGTGCGGGTCGGCCCGGTGCTCAACCACGACGAGAGTGAACGCCAGGTCTCCGCGACGGTCCATCCCGGCGTCTACGTGCGCTCGTTCTACTTTCAGGATCCCGACGGCATCACGCTGGAGTTCGCCTGCTGGGTCAGGGATTTCGGCAATAGCGACACCCAGGCCGTGCCCAAGACCGCGGCCGACCGCCGGCCCCCGGTGGAGGCCGTACGCTGAAGCGGAGATGACCCACGGCATACTGTCCGACGCCCAGATCGCGGCGCTGACGCCCGAGCAGCGGCGCGACCTGATCAGCCGGCTGGAGCAACCGCTGAGCGACGTGATCGACCCGGCGTTCCTCAGTCGGGTGCGGCGCATCCGGTTGAGCCTGATGACCGGGGGCTCGATCGCGATGATCCCCTGGCTCGGGTATCTGTCGATGACGCTGCCGCAGAACTACGTCGCCCACAATTGGACCCTCACCTGGATCGGTTTCGACGTGCTGCTGGTCGGCTTCATGATGGCCACCGCCCTGCTCGGCTATTTACGCCGTCAGCTGCTGGTCCCAGCCGCGTTCACCACCGGGGTGTTGCTGATCTGCGACGCGTGGTTCGACCTGATGACCGCGGGGCCCAAGGATGTCTGGCTGTCGGTCACCACCGCGTTGCTCATCGAGGTGCCGGTGGCGGTCTTCATGATCTTCAGTGCGCAGCGGCTGCTGCGACTCACGCTGATGCGGTTGTGGTTGATCAATCCCGGGATGCGGCTGTGGCACCTGCCGCTGTTTCCGTGACGCGGTACAGGTCGGGGTTGGTGAGTTCCTCGAGCAGCGCCGCCAGGTGATCGACGAGCTGGTCGGGCGCGAGTTGGACGTCGCCGGCCAGCCAGGCGCTGATGGTCTGTCCGACGCCGCCGACCGCGAAGTGCGCGGCCGCCT
Organism: Mycobacterium terramassiliense; assembly: GCF_900157385.1. Lineage (GTDB taxonomy): Bacteria > Actinomycetota > Actinomycetes > Mycobacteriales > Mycobacteriaceae > Mycobacterium > Mycobacterium terramassiliense. The sequence goes on along the minus strand of NZ_LT717700.1, from coordinate 1,249,002 downwards.
TGACGCGCTCGTTGGCCGGTGCCCGCAGCGTGTCGACGGCATGCTGGCCGGACAGCATGGCGAACAGCGCGCTGGATTCGGCGCGCTTGCGCACGATGACCGCGTTGGCCAGCTGGGTGCTGAACAGCAGCCGCCCGATCCGGGGGTCGTCGGCGATGGTCCGCACGATGTTGGCCATCCCGGTGCGGGTCTTCTCGTGCGCCGGGACCGCCGCCACCGCGGCCTGGGTGGTGGCCGCCAGCTCGGCGACCACCCAGTCGAACACCCGCCCGACGAACTGGTCCTTGTCGGTGAAGCTCTCGTAGAAGTAGCGCGCCGCCAGGCCGGCCTGGCCGCAGATGCCACGAACGGTCAGCTCGGAGATGTCCCGTTGTTCCGCGCCGAGTAGTTCCAGGCCCGCGGTCAGCAGCCGGCGCCGGCGGCCGGCGAGCCGCTCGGCGGCCTCGACGCCGCGGTACGGCCGCGCGCTGGAACCCTCAGCCATAGCCACCATCTTGACACCGGCGCCGATGACAGGACAACATCGGGAAACAGGCGTTCGCACATTTAGCGGGTCGGTGCCGCGGGGAGGACTCACTATGGCCATTCACGAGCCGATTCGGCAGGTCGAACGCCCCGTCGCGGACCCGCCGCGTCAGCGGAACGCCCGCGCCAGGCGCGCCCTGGGTATCGACGAGGGCCTGATGGGCGTGGCGCTCCTCGCCGGCCCCGCGAACGTGATCATGCAATTGGCGCGGCCGGGTGTCGGCTACGGGGTGCTGGAGAGCCGCGTCGAAAGCGGTCGGGTGGACCTGCATCCGATCAAGAGGGCCCGCACCACCTTCACCTACCTCGCGGTGGCCACCGCCGGCAGCGACGCCCAGAAGGACGCCTTCCGCCGCGCGGTCAACCGGGCGCACGCCCAGGTGTACTCGACCCCCGACAGCCCGGTGCAGTACAACGCGTTCGACGTCGACTTGCAGCTCTGGGTGGGGGCCTGCCTCTACAAGGGCGGGGTGGACATCTACCGCACCTTCATCGGCGAACTGGACGGCGCGGACGCCGACCGGCATTACCGCGAGGGCATGGCACTGGCCACCACGTTGCAGGTCCCGGAGGAGATGTGGCCGCCCGACCGTGCGGCCTTCGACCGGTACTGGCAGGACTCGCTGGCCAAGGTGCACATCGACGATGCCGTCCGGGACTACCTGTATCCCATCGCCGCGGGCCGCATTCGGGGCGTGAGGCTGCCGCGCCGGCTGCAGCGCGCGTCGGAGAACTTCTCGTTGCTGATCACCACCGGCTTTTTGCCGCAGCGGTTCCGCGACGAGATGCGGCTGCCGTGGGACGCCGCCCGACAACGGCGCTTCGACCGGCTGATGGCCGTGTTGCGCACGGTCAACCGGCTTCTGCCGCGGGTTGTTCGGCAGTTCCCGTTCAACGTCCTGCTGTGGGACGTCGACCGGCGGATCAGGACGGGGCGGGCATTGGTGTAGCGGCAGTTACACCCGCGGGTTGATAACGACAATCATTTTCAATAGACTTCCGGTCTGGTAACCCTTCCAGCCCGAGGAGTGCCGCGATGACCGCGCCGATTTGGATGGCTGCACCGCCGGAGGTGCACTCGGCGCTGCTGAGCAGCGGCCCGGGACCGGGTTCCCTGCTGGCGGCGGCGGGCGCGTGGGATGCGCTGAGTGCCGAATACGCTTCGGCCGCAGACGAACTCACCACGGTGCTGGCATCCGTGCAGGGCGGCGCATGGGAGGGGCCGAGCGCCGAGTCGTATGTTGCCGCGCATGCCCCGTACCTGGCGTGGTTGCTGCAGGCCGGGGCGAACAGTGCGGCGGCGGCCGCCCAGCACGAGACTGCGGCCACCGCTTACACCGCCGCGCTGAGCGCCATGCCGACGCTCCCCGAACTGGCCGCCAACCACGTCATCCACGGAGCCTTGGTGGCGACCAATTTCTTTGGAATCAACACCATTCCGATCGCGCTCAACGAGGCCGACTACGTGCGGATGTGGATTCAGGCCGCCACCACGATGGGCGTCTATCAAGCTGTGTCCACCACGGCGGTGGCGTCGACGCCGCCGACCACCCCCGCGCCGCAAATTCTCAAGTCCGACGCGCAAGCCGAGGCCAATACCCCGGCGTCAGCGGTCTCCAACTATGTGCAGGACGCCTCGAACCTGCTGCAGACGTACGTGCAGGCGTACACACAGGTATTCGAGCAGTTCCTGCAAAACCCGCTGGGACTGCAACAGCAGATTGCAACCATCCTTCTTAACAATACTCAATCGGACAACCCGTACGGGCTTCCGCCGGGGCTCGTGAATTTTTTGCAAAACAGCTTGGGTATAGGAAATAGTCAACTTGCACACGACCCGACGGTCGATCTTCCGATCGATAACTTCGTTGCGAGCATCCTGCAGCACTTCGGCATCAGTTGGGATCCGGCGGGGGGCACGATCAACGGAGCCACCTACGACACATTCACGGACCCGGGCCAGGCATCGTTTTGGGTCGCGCGAAGCCTCGAACTTTTTGAGGACTTTCAAAATTTCGGGGTAGACCTGACGCAAAATCCGGTGCAGGCCTTTCAATGGCTGATCAGCTGGCAATTGTTCGATTTCCCGGTGCACATAAACGAAGTCCTTGCCTACGCGGTTTCCAACCCGGCCGTGGCCGTCGCAGCGCTCCCGGCCGTCGCTCCCGCAGCACTGGGCGGCTTGGGAGGGATTGCCGTCCCGGCCCCGGTGCCCCCACCGGTTGTCGGGCCGGTGCTCGCACCCGTCGCGGCCGCGCCCCCGGTCTTGCCGGTCGCAATGGGCCCGACTTTCGCCGCGCCGGCGGCGGCCCCAGCCTCGGCGCCGGCGCCCGCGCCGACGCCGCCTAGCCCTCCCGCGCCCGCCAGCCCGGCCCCGCGGCCGCGGGCGCGCCGGGTTTCTTCCCTCCCCCCGGCCCCGCCGCCGCCCGCGGCCGCGGGTGCGCCGGGTTTCTTCCCTCCCTACGTGGTCGGGCCTCCCGGCATCTCGTCCGGCTCCGGGATGGGCGCCCACGCGAGCTCGAGCGCGAAAAGAAAAGCGCCGGAACCGGACACCGCCGCGGCGGCGGCAGCGGCGGCCGCGCGCGAGGCGACGCGGGCGCGGCGGCGCCAGCGGGCGAAGCAGCGCGGCTACGGCGACGAGTACATGGACATGAATATCGACGTCGACCCGGACTGGGGTGAGTCGTCAGGAGGGGAGTCGATGGCCTCGGAGCGGGGCGCCGGGACTCTCGGCTTCGCCGGCACCGCACGCAACGAGGCGGTCGCCGAGGCGGCGGGATTGACGACGCTCGCCGGCGACGGCTTCGGCGGCGGCCCGAAGATGCCGATGATGCCTGCCACCTGGGAGCAGGACGGTGGGGACGAAGCCGGCGAAAAGGCGTAGGGACAGCAGCGCAAGCCAGACCCCAGGGCTGAAAGACGTTGTGCGCGTTGCGCATAAACCGCTTGGCCTGGGTGAGAATCTGCACCCATGAATTTCGTAAACTCGCCAACGCCCTCGCCGGCTTCGCCGCAGGTCCCGATGATGCGCCCCGCGCGCTGACATACTGGGACGATGGCGACGCTGAGGACCCGGCCGAGGCTGCGCGTCGGGTCGATGGAAGTGCTGGTGGGCATTTTGCTCGTCGGCGCTTTCGCGGCGACGAGGCTGCGAAACGCGGTCGCCCTCAGTCCGGCGTTATCGACCGCCGGCACGGTGTTCTGTGGGGTGTTCGTGCAGGCGGTCCCCTTTCTGGCGCTCGGCGTGGTGGTCAGCGGGTTGATCGCGGTGTTCGTGTCGCCGGAACGATTGGCCCGGTGGCTGCCGCGCCGTCCGGCCGTTGCGGTGTTGGCCGCCGGCGTGGGCGGGGCGGCGTTGCCAGGCTGTGAATGCGGTTCGGTTCCGGTGGCGCGGCGGCTGTTCGGCGAAGGCGGGGCCACGGGGGCGGCGGCTTTGACGTTCATGCTGGCCGCGCCGGCGATCAACCCGGTCGTGCTGGTGGCCACCGCGGTCGCGTTTCCCGGTGCGCCCACGATGGTCGTCGCGCGCATGGCCGCGTCGCTGCTGACCGCGGTGATCATGGGCTGGGCGTGGTCACGTTGGGGCCGCGCGGAGTGGATCACCCGTCGGTTGCCCGCGTCGGGAACCCGGACCGAGTCGCGGTGGACGGTCTTCACCGAGGCGGCAAGACACGACTTCCTTCAGGCCGCATCGTATTTGGTGGTGGGCGCCGCCGCGGCGGCCGCGCTGCATGTCGTGGTGCCGCGTTGGGTGTTCACCCATCTGGCGTCGAACCTGATCCTGGGCGTCGCGGTGATGGCCACCCTGGCGGTGGTTCTGGCATTGTGTTCGGAGGCCGATGCGTTCGTGGCGGCCAGCATGATCATGGTGCCGCTGCTGCCCCGGCTCGTGTTTCTGGTTGTGGGCCCGGCGGTCGACGTCAAGCTGTTCGCGATGCAGGCGGGCATGTTCGGCCGGGCCTTCGCGGCCCGCTTCGCGCCCTGCACGTTCCTCGTCGCGATCGTCAGCGCCTGCGGCGTCGGACTGTTCGTCCTGGGCGGTAGGTAATGACCCGCGAAACAGAGAACACCGTGCTGCTGGTGGTGGGCATCAGCATCATCATGATCACGATCACGGGCGAGTTCACCCGCTACGTCAAGCCGGGACTGCTGCCGTGGCTAATCGCTTCGGCGGTCCTGCTCATCGGCTTAGCGCTGTTGGCGATGCTCCGCGATATCCGCCGCGGTGGTCCACGCATCAGTGATGAGGTCGACGATCACGGCCACCCGCACTCCCATCGGCGCGGCATCGTGTGGCTACTCGTCTTACCCATCATGGCCCTGTGTTTCATCACGCCACCGGCGCTCAGGCCGTCGGCCGCCGCGCCATCGGTGACATCGGTGTCCAATGACGTTCTGAATCGGGCGTTTCCGCCGATCCCCCCCGGCCGGGCACCCGAGCTGTCGCTGCCGGAGGTGCTGATGCGGGAGGCTCAGGACACCACCGGCTCGCTGAAGGGTCGGCCGATCACCGTGACCGGCTTTGTGCTGAACGAGGCGCAGGGCGTTGACCTCGGCCGCGTCGTCATCATCTGTTGCGCGGCCGACGCCCAACTGGCCCGCATCCACCTGGGCGGCCCGGCCGCCGCCCAGGCCACGGGGCTACCCGACAACACATGGATCCGGGTCGAGGGCGAAGTTCCGCCCAGGCAACCGAATTCGCCCAAGATTCCGACGCTGCAGGCGACCGCGGTCACCCGCATCGATGCGCCGGCCAACCCCTACGATTATCCGCATTGATGACTCGCCGGAGCCTCAATTGCTTCGACCGGCGTTGCGAGCCCAGAGCTGATGTCGGCAGAGATGTCTTGGGGCGGGGGTGTTTTCCCACTGGCCGAGCTCGAGCCAACTGCACAGGGCCGCGGCCTCGCCGTAATCGGTGATGGGGCCTATCCAATGGGGTGGTCCGCAAGCTGTCCGGTCGTTCGTGCAGGGCTGAACGAGAGCCATGACGCCGCATCCGGTTGGGCGGGATGCGCAGGTGAGTGGCCCGAGCATGCACGTGGCGGAGACCAGCATGGCGCGTGGACAGCGTCGGATGGTGGGGCGAAGTTCTTCGATGACCGAGAGCGCGTCGTCGGCCGCACACGCGGTACAGACAACGACGGTAAACGGGCGGTCGGTACCGCCGTGCGGCGAAGTCAACGGCCATTCCCTTCGTATCGCCCGGATGTCTTGACGCCCCGCACGTTTCAGTGGCCCGCGGTCGGTCCCGGGTAGGGCAGCAGCGCCATTTCGCGCGCGTTCTTGATCGCGGTGGCGACCTGACGTTGTTGTTGGACGGTCAGCCCGGTGACGCGCCGGGAGCGGATCTTGCCGCGCTCCGAAATGAACACGCGAAGCGAGGCGGTGTCCTTGTAGTCGACCACGCTGAGCCCCATGCTCAGGAGGAGGTTCTTCTTGGGCTTCACGAGGAGTTCCGCGGCTCGCCGGCCGCGCTGAGGTTTCTTGGCCATCACCAGCTCGCCTTCCGCACGCCGGGCAACTGCCCGTTGTGGGCCAATTGACGCACCCGCACCCGCGACAGCCCGAACTTGCGCAGGTGCCCGCGCGGTCGCCCGTCGACGGCGTCGCGGTTGCGCAGCCGCACGGGGCTGGCGTCGCGCGGCTGCCGCGCCAGCTCGCGCTGCGCGGCCTCCCGCTGCTCCGCCGTGCTCGACGGTGAGCGAATAACCTCTTTGAGTTCGGCCCGGCGTTGGGCGTAACGCGCCACGATCGCGCGCCGCTGGTCGTTCTTGACGACCTTGGATTTCTTGGCCATGCTCAGCGCTCCTCGCGGAAGTCGACGTGGCGGCGGATCACGGGGTCGTATTTGCGCAGCACCAGCCGGTCGGGATCGTTGCGCCGGTTCTTGCGGGTCATGTAGGTGTATCCGGTGCCCGCGGTGGAGCGCAGTTTGACGATCGGGCGTAACTCGTTGCGCGCCATCAGATTCGCTGCCCCTGCCGACGCAGCCTGGCCACGACGGCCTCGATGCCGTCACGGTCGATGACCTTGATCCCCTTGGCACTGACCTGCAGCCGGATCCGGCGGCCCTCCGACGGCAGGTAGTACGTCTTGAGTTGGATGTTGGGTGACCAGCGCCGGCGGGTGCGGCGATGCGAATGCGACACCGCGTTGCCGAAACCCGGCGCGCGGCCGGTCACTTGGCAATGAGCAGACACGCTTCCCCTTCCGGGCCCGTTGCTATTGAAAATCATTTTCGACAAGCCCCGCCGGACACGGTACCGTACCGGGAGCGCTAATGAAAATGATTTTCAAAAGGGGGAGCGATGCGGACGCCCGTCATCCTCGTCGCCGGCCAGGCCGGCACCGATCCGGTCGTGGGGGCGCTGCTACGCACTCCCGGGACGCTGGTGGTGGAGCATCGTTTCGACGGGCATGTGGTGCGCCGGACGACGGCAATGTTGCAGCATCGGGTGCTGACGACGGCCGAGGCTGGGATCGAGCTCGCGCACGGGTGCGTGTCGTGCACCATCCGCAACGACCTGCTAGTGCTGCTGCGACAGCTACACCGCCGCGACGACGTCGACCGCGTCGTGGTGCACCTGGCGCCGTGGCTGGAACCCGAACCAATCTGCCTGGCCATCAACCATGTCCGGATCCGGGTGGCGCCGGGGTACGTCGACGGGCCGGCGGCGACGGACGTGTCGATCGCCGCCGTGGTGACCTGCATCGATTCGTCGGCATGGCTGGGCGAGGCGCTCGGCGACGCCGAACTCGACGACGGGCGCACCCGGGCCCAGGTGGTGGTCGGTCAGGCCGAATTCGCCGACGTGGTCGTGCTCAACCGACCCGACCCGCACGTGGCCGGCGTGCTGCGCCGCCTGTCACCCCGCGCGCGCATCCAGGTAGGCCCGGACGACATCGAGCAGACGTTGGACAATCTGCCGTCCGACGCGCGGCGGGGCCGAAGCGATGATCCGCACGGTCCCCTGCTGGCCGGACAGCCACCCCTGGATTCCCGTGGCCCGATTACGTTGGTGGAGTTCAATTCCCGACGCCCCTTTCATCCGCAGCGTCTGCACGCCTGTGTGGACCTGCTGCTCGACGGCGTGATTCGAACCCGGGGACGGCTCTGGCTGGCCAGCCAACCCGAGCACGCGATGTGGTTGGAATCGGCCGGCGGCGGATTGCGGGTGAGCTCCGCCGGCAAGTGGCTCGCCGCCCTGACCGCCGCCGAGCTGAGCGGTGTCGACGCCGAACGACGCGCGTTCGCCGAGCTGAGATGGGACGACAGGCACGGCGATCGGCACACCGCGATGACCGTACTGCTCTGCGGCGCCCAGCTTTCCGACATTCTCGACGGCCTGCACGGCGCGCTGCTCACCGACGAGGAGTACCGGTCCCCGCAGGACTGGATGCACTACGACGACCCCTTCGGCGACTGGCACGAAGACCCCTGTGCCGCGCCGACGGAAGCCGCTCAGGACACGCCCGCCAGGCACACCCAGGACGGAGACCGCTGATGAAGCCCGGCATCCACCCCGACTACCACCCTGTCGTCTTCCAAGACGCCACCACCGGTGCGATGTTTTTGACCCGATCGACCCTCACCAGCTCACGCACCATCGAGTGGCGGACGCCGCACGGGACGGAAACGTACCCGCTGGTCGTCGTCGAAGTCACCTCCGATTCACACCCGTTCTGGACCGGCGGGCGCCGCATCGTCGACACCGCCGGGCAAGTGGAGAAATTCCGGCGCCGCTACGGCGTCCGACGCTCGTCTGAATGAAGCGCGGCGGGATGCGGTCGACCCGCTGAGCGTTCGGATCCCGGGGCGGCCCGGCATAGCGGACATATGCCGTAGAGATCGACGTAGTGAGTGACGTCGGTGTAGTGGTGTTGGCGGCTCAGGAGGCGGGTGTGCTCTTCGACCTCGACGGGGGTGAATCCCACGGCCGCGCCGCACGTCCTACAGACCAGGTAGTGACGGTGACCCGTCCCGGTTCGCAGGCGGTAGAGGATCTCGCCGTCCTCGGCGCGCTGCGTTTCGGCGACGCGGTCGTCGGCCAGCGTGCGCAGGATGCGGTAGACGCTGGTCAGACCGATCCGCAGCTGCCGCTTCTGGCGAACGTCCAGATAAAGCTGCTGGGCGCTGCGGAAGTTCTCCTGCTCCCGCAAGACCTCCAACACGGCCCGCTGCTTGGCCGTGGAGCGTCGCCGCGGGCGTTCAGAAGGCGAAGACACCGGAAAACACAACTCCTTTCGGCGCGCCGGATGGCCGTCAAATGCCGGAGGTCGCGGAGCTCGGCCTTGTCGTTGCCTCGGTCACTGCGGGTGGGACGCTGCCCGATTCACCCACTCCTCGGCCGGAAGACCGTCGGCGGCGGTCGCCCGCCCAGACGGTTAACCAGACGGCGCAGGCGATCGTGACGATGGGGAAACTTGGCGGCAGGTTGAACATCGCTGACGCGCCGAGCCCGAGCCACACCGCGCTCAAGCTGATGGCCGCCGAGGCGCACATGGCCACCACCGGGCGGGGGGTCAGCAGGATCGCGGTAGCAGCGGGAGTGACGACCAGCGCGAACAACAGCAGCGTGCCGACGGCTTGCACGGCCATGGTCACGGTGACGCCCAGCAGCGCCATGAACACCATCGACAGCGCGCGCACGGGCACGCCTTTCGCCTCGGCGACGAGGGCGTTTACCGAACTGAACAGCAGCGGTCGGTAGATGATGGCGACGCTGAGGCCCAGCACCACGAGCAGGGCCGCGAAGCTCACCAATTGATCGTGCGAGATGGCCAGCAGGTTGCCGAACAACACGTTGGTGACCGTGCTGGAGCTTTTGGTGGCCAACGAGCTGAAGAACAGGCCTACACCGGTCGCCATGGCCAGGACTGTCCCCGTGACCACCTCGCGATCGGAGGCACGTTTGCCCAGCACGCCGATGACCAGTGCCCCGCCGACACAGAACACCGCGAGCCCGACGCCGACCGGCACGCCCAGTAGGACCGCGCCGGTGGCGCCGGGAAATCCGATGTGCGCCAGCGCGTGGGCCGCGAAGGCGGTGCGTCGCACGACGACAAAGTATCCGATCAGCCCCGCGGCCAGGGCGACGATGGTGCCGCCGATCAGAGCGTTGCCCATGAACGCCGATGTCAGAATCGGCCACCAATTATGTTGGTAGCCAAGCGCTATGGTGTGTGAGGTCACAGTGCGCTCCTCATGTAGCGGTCCCCTTGCGGCGTGTGCGCGACGTGGATCGGGATGCCGTATAGCCGGGTGAGCAGCGCATCGTCCACCACATCGTCGATGGGTGCGTAGTGGGGGTGCCCGTCGAGGAGATAGATCGCGCTGTCGAGGATGGGCAGCAGCGGGTTGAGGTCATGAGAAACCACCAGGATCGTCACGCCCAACTCGGCGTGCAGCCGGGCCAGCAGTGCGACGATGTCACGTTGGCTGCGGAGATCCAGTGACGCCAGGGGTTCGTCGAGGATCAGCATGTGGGGGCGTGCCACCAGAGCGGCGGCGATCGCGATGCGCTGGCGCTGCCCCCCGGAAAGCGTCGACAGCCGCCGATCCGCGATGCCGGTGGCTTCGACGGCGGCCAGTGCCCAATCGACCTGGCGGCGTTGCGCTGCGGTGCTGCGCGCAAAAGCCCACCGGCGCCCGGTGAGCCCGAGCAGCACAACATCGGCGGCGCGCACGGCCTCCCCCGAGCCGTCGGCATAGTGTTGCGGCACGTAGCCGACGCAGTCGTTGGCCTGGCCGGGGCGGCGGCCAAATACCTCGAGGTGACCGCTCGCGGGCGAAATCAGCCCGAGGACCACATGGAGCAGGGTGGTTTTGCCGGACCCGTTGGGCCCGATGACGGCGACGAGGCCGCCGGTGGGCACGTCAAAGGTGGCGTGCGACCAGATAACCCGTCCGCCGCGTACCGCGCTGACGTCGGTGAATGCGAGCGCGGTGGTAGTCGCGAGGGGCTCAGATCGAGACACCGAGCGCCTTTCCCAGCGCGACCAGCTGGGCATATTGCCAGCTCTCAAAGGACGTTTGCCCGGGCGGCACGGTCTCGGTGACGTTGACGACGGGTACCCCGGCTTGATCGGCAGTCGAACGGATCTGCTGCGGGATCGACCCTTCTGTCTGGGTGTTGTAGATCAGGACGTCGACGCGTCGCCCGGCCAGCGCGGTGCGAAATGCGTCGATGTCTGCCGGTGACGGATCCGTATCGTTGGCCGACGCGCGCCGGTAACCCTCCGGGGTCTTGTCGACGAGGCCCAGGGCCTGCGCTTGGTAATCGAAGATCGTCTCGGTGGCCGCGTACGACTTGCCCGCCGCGGCGGCCTTGATCTTGCCGATCAGGCCGGTGTAGGGCGCAATCGCCGCGATAAATTCCGAGCGGCGCTGGTTGAAGTAGTCACTGGCTTGCGGGTCGATCTTGCGCAACTCGGCGCTCACGGCATCGGCGACGGCGGTCACCGCCGAAGGCAGATACCACAAATGCGGGTTGGCGCCATCCGGAGTCCTCGTGACTTCAGCGGCACTCACGACGTGTGCGCCGGGCGCGGAGCTGGCGGCCAGCCTGGAGGCCCACGAGTCGTACCCGTCGCCATTGACGACGACGAGTTTGGCGCCCGTGAAGGATTCGGCATCCGCCGGCGACGGTTCGTAGTCGTGCGGGTCCACAGATGAGCTGGCGAGCACCGTTTTGACCATCCCGCATGCGCCGGCCAGCTCCGAGACGATATCTCCCCACTGATCCACGCTGACCACTACAGCGACCGGGGCAGTCGGGCAGGACGGCCCGGCGGCGCCGCGAATGGTTGCGGGCGTGCTAGCCCCGGACGGCGAAGAGGGTTCTGCTTGGTTGGTCGAACAGCCCGCCACGGCGAGTGTCAGCGCGGCGGCGGCGACCCATGGGCGGAGAGGCGGGAGCGGAAAGACACTCACGGGGAAACGATAACCGTTTTCATTATGGCTTCGCGAGGGGCTGGGCGGATTTGTTGGCCGCGTAATGTCGGTTGGGTGCGTAGTGAAGGTGATACTTGGGACATCACAACGAGTGTCGGTTCGACCGCGCTGTTCGTGGCCACCGCACGAGCGCTGGAGGCGCAGAAGCCCGACCCGCTGGCCGTCGATGAGTATGCGGAGCTGTTCTGCCGCGCCGTCGGCGGTCATTCGGCCGACGTCCTCGACGGCAAGGACCCCGACCATCCGCTGAAGAGCCCTGATTTCGGCGAGCACTTCGTCAACTTCCAGGGCGCCCGCACCCGGTACTTCGACGAATACTTTCGCCGGGCCGCCGACGCGGGCGTACGGCAGGTGGTCATCCTGGCGGCGGGTCTGGACTCGCGCGCCTACCGGCTGGACTGGCCGGCGGGGACCACGATCTTCGAACTGGACCGCCCGCAGGTCCTGGAATTCAAGCGCGAGGTGCTGGCCGGCCACGGCGCCCAACCGCGTGCCGAGCGCCGCGAGATCGCCGTCGACCTCCGGGAGGACTGGCCACAAGCCCTGCGCGACAATGGCTTTGACCCGGCCAGGCCGTCCGCCTGGATCGCCGAGGGCCTGCTGATCTATTTGCCGGCCGCCGCCCAGGAGCAGCTGTTCACCGGCATCGATGGCCTGGCCGGGCACGGTAGCCACGTCGCGATCGAAGACGGCGCCCCCCTGGAGCCGGACGAGTTCGAGGCCGCGGTCGAGGAGGAACGCGCGGCCGCCGCCGAGGGCGACCAGCGCCTGTTCTTTCGGTTGGTCTACAACGAGCGCCACGCGCCGGCCACCGAGTGGTTCGGGCAGCGCGGCTGGACCGCCGTGGGCACTCCGCTGGCCGATTACCTCCGGCAGGTCGGCCGGCCGGTGCCCGGTCCGGACACCGAGGCGGGGCCGATGATCGCCCGCAACACGCTGGTCAGCGCGGTCAAAACCTGAGCGCACGATACCCGGGCTCGGCAAAACGCTGGGCCGCCTCATGTATCGCGTCGGTCATCGGGGGGTGCTGATCGGTCGTAAACACCAGGCGTGCAGGATCTTTCGAATAAAACCGAGACTCTTCGATCATTCGCTCAACCGCCACTGGATCGGCGGCGAGCCCGAGATGCGGGAGCACCCGCTCCCAAACCGCATTGGGCAGGTCGGCATGGTCTATGCAGAGGCGACGAGCCGGATCGGTCGCGGCCGCTTCGAGCATTGCGCCGAGCGCGCGGGCCGCGAATTCGGGACGCGCCATGGTCGGTATCGCGGTCGGATCGAGGCCGAAACGCCGCGCGGCGCTGTGAGGCTCGGCTTGGAGGCCGAGCCAGCCCGGAGGCTTGGCGAGCAGCGAGGCCAATACTTGCGCCGGATCCCGCTGCACCCAGATCCAGGGTGTGTCGGGGAAGGCTGCCGCCAGGACCCCCCGACGCCGGACGTTCCAGCTCGTGCACTTGACGATCAGCCGCCTTTCGTCGCCGTGCCGGCACCGGCCGAGCGCGCGCACCACCAGTCGCACCAGGGTGACAAGTGTGGTCTCGTCGACGCGACGTGAATCCAGCCCGAGTAGCGCGTTCAGCGGGCTGGGCTCGGCGAGGACGACGACGCCGGGGAGCGTGCCGAGCAGCCGCGACACGAGCGTGGACCCGCACCGCGACAGGTGAAAAATCGTGCCCGAGGGCTCGAGTGATGGTCCGCGATCGAGGGCGACCAACGCCTGGAGCCCGGTCTTCACGAGCGGTCGGGCGTCCGGCTTTGATGCCCAGCGGGCGACGGTCTGGTCGAAGAACGGTTCGGCGAAGCGCTCCGCCGAAAGATCCGCCCAGTAGACCGCGGGCACGGACCCGGAAAAGTCGAGCCGGACCGGCGTCCAGCGCGCAAGATCGGTGAGTTCCATTGGGAGGCCAGCGTGTTGGATCAGTCGTCGAAAACGCGGACGAGAAATCCGCTCACGATCAGCGATCTGGCCAGCTCAATTTGCTGCTCGGGGCGCAGCCCAGGCAGATCCCGAATCCGAAACGGCGCGGTGCTCCTCGACAGGAATAGCATCGCGGCTTGGTGGTCGGGGCAGGCGTTTATCGTGAGGCTCGCGAATTCCAGGGCAACCCCATCGGTCGCGGTTTTCACCCGCGAATAAAGGGGCTGGTGTTTCCGCACCAGCGTTTGTTCGTCAATACCGCGGGCGTTGGCTACCGGTCCGATCGGTGGACATTGGCCACGACGGACCAAAACGTCGGCCAGTGCGTCCAGTCCCCCGGCGGTGGCGCTGGAATCCTCCAGGGCTGCCGCGGCGTCACGCAGGAGGATCCCCAGCGCCTCTTGTGCATTCGGGTCATCGAGGTGCCGGGGCGGCAGGCGGACGCTCAGGCGGTCATCGCGGAAGCTCAGCGAATGCAGCGCCCCAATTGCGAGCGTAAGTACCGTGGGTGCGTGAATTCCGACGGTGAGATGGACGGATCCCGCTGAGTTCGTTTCGGCCTCATGGACGGTCCCGCGGGGCAGGTACAGCACGTCGCCGACTTCCAGGCAAAAGTCTGCCGACGGCGGGAGGTCGGCGACAGCGACGGTCTTGTTGTCGCGTCGAAGCTCATGGGCCGGTACGTCCGTGTCGTACAAGTGCCAGATCTTGGATCCCTGAATCTGCAGGACCACCACGTCGTGGTCGTCGTAATGGGGGACCAGCCCCTGGGATCCCGGCGGCGTGATGTAGGCGTTCACCTGGGTCGGGAAGCTCAGCTCAACCTCGATGGAGCGGGCCAACGATGCGACCGCGGGCAGTCGGCGCTCGACGCCGTCCAAAACGATCGTGTAACCGTCGTCAAAGTCGTTGCGGATCAGGTCAATATCGAGGCCGCCGTCGGCGAGTCGGAAGCTCTCGGCTCCCTTCCTGTCTTTGCCCCGCATCAGGCGCACCGCCGATGCGTCTCGACGGAAGCGCTGCAGAAGGTCGTCAACAGCCTCATCCCCCGGGAGGAGGTCATCGAAATAGCAGGCGGATTGACGTTTGACGTGGTAGTGCGTCGCCGCCCAGATCTCGTCGAGGAACATCTCCACGGTCAGGGGTTGAAGCAACCACGCTAACGACGGGTCGATGGCCACCTCCCCAAGCGTCGTGCCGGTTGCAAGCAACCCAGTATGGCTGACTGAGTTTCAACCGTATCGTCCGAATTTCCCATGAGTTGGCCCCCGGCGGGAACTTTCCCGACCTCCCCGCCGACTACTAGTCGAGTGCACGTGCGCCGTCTAACAGCCGAGGCGGTCGAAGATTTCACCCCCGCGAGGAGTATTTGGCATGGCGCGATGGGTTAGCCCCCCTGGAGGGGTCGCCGGGGCCGCCTCGTTGGGTTCGGCCGGGGACGGCCGAGGATGACCGCACCGGTTTGGATGGCGTCACCGCCCGAGGTCCATTCCGCGCTGCTGAGCAGCGGTCCCGGGCCCGGCGGCCTGTTAGCGGCCTCGGGGTCGTGGACTTCATTGAGCGAGGCATACGCGTCGGTCGCTGACGAGCTAAGTGCCATCTTGGCGGGAGTGCAGGCCAGCGCATGGGAGGGGCCGAGCGCCGACAGGTACGTGGCGGCGCATGTGCCCTACCTGGCGTGGCTGATGCAGGCCAGCGCCAACAGCGCGGCGGTGGCTGCCCAGCACGAAACCGCCGCGACCGCATATGCCGCGGCATTGGCGGCGATGCCGACCTTGCTGGAGCTCGCCGCCAATCACGCGATCCATGGGGTATTGCTCGCGACAAACTTCTTTGGGATCAACACCATCCCGATCGCGCTCAACGAGGCCGACTACGCGCGAATGTGGATCCAGGCGGCCACCACGATGACCGCCTACCAGGCGGCCTCCACTACCGCCGTGGCCTCGGCGCCACAGACAACGGCCGCCCCGCAAATCATGAATTCTGCCGCCAGCTCCGACAGTAGCGACAACGGTCTGCAAGACATCGTCGACAACGACGCCGGCGACCCAACGCAATTGAGCTGGTGGATAAACCGATTCCTCGAGGTTCCGCAGACCCTGTGGCGCGACGCGCTTGAGTTCCCACAGAATCCATCGCTGGCGCTGGAGCAGGGGCAAGCCGACATCCCGGCGCTCATCGCCGACGAGACCACCCACGTCGGCGAAGTTTTGTCCACCTTCCCGCAACTGCAGACACTGGTACCGCTCGCGCTCGCCTCGACCAGCGCAGGCGTCGGGCTTGGAGGCTTTGCCGGGTTGGCCGGTCTGAGCGGATTGGCCGGGATTCAGCCACCGGCGGTTGCGGTCGCGGCGCCGGTGCCCGAGACGCCCGGTGTGCCAGTGGCGAGCGGCCCCACGGTCGCGAGCGCAACGGCCCCCGGCCCGACCCTGTCGTCGGCCCCAGCTACCGTTGCGCTCGCGACCGTGGGGCCGCTCGCCACTGGCACACCGGGCGTCTCGGGCCCCGGCGCCCGCGGCAGCGTCGGCGGCGGCGGGAGCCCCACCGCCGGCGGGCCCGGGCGTCGCGGGTGGCGCCTTCCCCTATCTGGTCGGCGGTCCGACCGTCGGGTCCAGCACCGGGGTGAGCAGCAGCGCACGTCGGAAAGCGCCGGAGCCCGATAGCGCCGCGGCCCCGGCGGCGGCATCGGCGCGCCAAGCGGAACGGGCGCGCCGACGCCGGCGGGCGGAGATGCACGACCACCACCGCGGCTATCGCTACGAATTCGTGGATCCGGAGTGGGACGTGGACGAAGAGCCGACCCTCGACGCGGCGCAGTCGATCGCATCGAACCTGGGCGCGGGCGCGCTGGGTTTTGCCGGAACGGCGCGCCAGGAGGCCGCCGCGGCGGCGGGGTTGGCCACACTCCCCGGCGACGAGTTCGGTGGCGGCCCAACGATCCCGATGGTGCCGGGCACCTGGGAGCACGACCGAGTTGATAATGAAAATGATTTTCAGTAAGCTTCGCTGGTCGCCGGCCTCCGCCGTCCGTAGCGAACGCGCAGCTCAGCGTTGCCAAGCGTGGCTTGGAATCGTGAGGTGAGCGGGCTCGGAGACCTCGACACTTAGCTTATGCAATGCTAACTTCAGGCAGGTTAGGTTAGGGGAGGCTACATAGATGGGAAGAAGCGGCCGTGGAACGTGGTGACAGCGGCGTGCTCGCAGCTCAGCCCCTCAATTCTCGCTCGGACGGCAGGGTGGACGGCGACGTCGTCAGCCGGTTCGCCACCTGTTGTCGCGCGCTCGGCATCTCGGTCTACGACCGCCAGCGTCCCGCCGACCTCGACGCGGCGCGCTCCGGTTTCACCGCGCTGACGCGCATCGCCCACGACCAATGCGACGCGTGGACCGGGCTGGCCGCCGCGGGCGACGTCTCGCCGCGCGTGCTGGAGGCCGTATCGCGCACCGCGTCCACTGCGGGCAGGTTGCAGCGCCAGGTGGAGTTGGCCCCCGGGGCCCTGGGCTTCCGCTACGACACCGGTCTGTACTTGCAGTTCCGCGCGGCCACCCCGGATGAGTTCCACCTCGCCTATGCCGCGGCGCTGGCAACCGAAGGGCGGTTCGCCGAAGCGCACGAGATCGTCGCCGGTCTCAGCAAACGCCGCCCAAGCTGGCGCGAGGCCCGCTGGGTCGCGGTCGTCATCAACTACCGCGCCGAGCGTTGGTCGGACGTCGTCAAGCTGCTCACCCCGATCGTCAACGACCCCGATCTAGACGAGACGTTTTCCCACGCGGCGAGGGTGACCTTGGGCATCGCGCTGGCCCGGCTGGGCATGTTTGCCCCGGCGCTGTCGTATCTCGAGGAGCCCGACGGCCCGGTCGAGGTGGCCGCGGTCGACGGCGCGCTGGCCAAGGGCCTGGTGCTGCGGGCGCACGTCGACGAGGAGTCGGCGAGCGAGGTGCTGCAGGACCTGTACGCGGCCCATCCCGAGAACGAGCAGGTCGAACACGCCCTGTCCGACACCAGTTTCGGGTTTGTGACCACCACGGCGGATCGCATCGCGGCACGCGCCGACCCGTGGGACCCCAACACCGAGCCGAGTCCGGGTGACTTCGTCGACCCCGGAGCCCAGGAGCGCAAGCACGTGCTGCTCGCGGAGGCCGAACGCGAGCTCGATGAGTTCATCGGCTTGGAGCAGGTCAAAGACCAGGTGGCCCGGCTGAAGAGTGCGGTGGCCATGGAGCTCGTGCGCAAGGCGCGCGGGCTGGAGGTGGCGCAGCGCACCCACCACCTGGTGTTCACCGGGCCGCCGGGCACCGGCAAGACCACCATCGCTCGCGTCATCGCCAAAATCTATTGCGGCCTAGGGCTTTTGAAGAAGGAGAACATCCGCGAGGTACACCGCGCCGACCTGATCGGCCAGCACATCGGCGAGACCGAAGCCAAGACCAACGCGGTCATCGACAGCGCACTGGACGGGGTGCTGTTCCTCGACGAGGCCTACGCGCTGGTGGCCACCGGCGCCAAGAACGACTTCGGCCTGGTGGCCATCGACACCCTGCTGGCCCGGATGGAGAACGACCGGGATCGGCTGGTGGTGATCATCGCCGGGTACCGGGCCGATCTGGACAAGTTCCTCGACACCAACCAAGGCCTGCGGTCGCGGTTCACCCGCAGCATCGACTTCCCGTCTTACAAGCCGGCCGAGCTCATCGAGATCGCGAACTTCATGGCCCACAAGCGCGACAGCGCTTTCGATCAGCCCGCGCTCGAGCATCTCGAGGCGTTGTTCACGCACCTGGCCGAAACGTCGAAGCCCGACTTCAATGGGATCGAACGCCGCGGCCTGGATATCGCGGGTAACGGCCGGTTCGTCCGCAACGTGGTCGAAAAGGCCGAAGAGGAACGCGAATTCCGGCTGGATCACTCCGCGCACGCCGAAACCGGCGAGTTCACCGACGAGGAGCTGATAACGATCACCGACCAGGACGTGCAATATTCGGTTGAGCCGCTGCTGCGAGGCCTGGGCCTCGAGGTGCCGGCATGACGACCAATAACCATGTGCCCGACGGCGAATGGGCGGGGGAACGGCGCTCGTTCACCTCGCGGACCCCGGTCAACGACAACCCCGACAGGGTCGAATACCGCCGCGGTTTCGTCACCCGCCATCAGGTGAGCGGCTGGCGCTTCGTGATGCGCCGCATCGCCTCGGGTATCGCCCTGCACGACACCCGGATGCTGGTCGACCCGCTGCGCACCCAGTCGCGCGCGGTGCTGATGGGCGCGCTCATCCTGATCACCGGCCTCGCGGGCTGCTTTGTGTTCTCGCTGATCCGGCCCAACGGGACGGCCGGCAACAACGCGGTGCTCGCCGACCGATCCACCGCCGCGTTGTATGTGCGGGTCGGGGAGGACCTGCACCCGGTGCTCAACCTGACCTCGGCCCGGCTGATCGTCGGCAAGCCGGTCAACCCCACCACGGTGAAAAGCAGTGAGCTGGACCGGTTCCCGCGCGGCAACCTGATCGGCATCCCGGGCGCACCGGAGCGCATGGTGCAGAACGCCTCGCACGACGCCAACTGGACGGTGTGCGACTCCGTCAGCGGGACTCCCCAGCTCCGCGGGGGCCCCACGCGGGGCGCCCACAGCACGGGCGTCACGGTGATCGCCGGCCCGCCCGACGGCAATGGCGCGCGGGCGAGCGGGATTCACGCCAATCAGGGGATCCTGGTGGACAACGGCACCGCCACCTGGCTGCTCTGGGACGGCAAGCGCAGCCAGATCGACCTGGCCAACCACGCCGTCACCAACGCGCTCGGCCTCGGCGCCGGCAATTCCGACGTACCCGCGCCGCGGCCGATCGCACAAGGGCTGTTCAACGCGATACCCGAGTCCCCGGCGCTGACGGCGCCGTCAATCCCGAATGCCGGTGGCCCCGCGGGCTTTTCGGTGCCGGCACCGATCGGCGCGGTCGTCGTCTCCTACGGTCTGGAGCAGAACTCGTCGGGCACCCTGCATTACTACGCGGTGTTGCCCGACGGCCTGCAGCCGATTTCGCCGGTGCTCGCCGCGATCCTGCGCAACTCCAATTCCTATGGGCTGGACCAACCGCCCCGGCTCGGCGCCGACGAGGTGGCCAGGCTGCCGGTGTCGCGGATGCTGGACACGGGCCGCTACCCCGATCAGCAGGTTGCCCTGATCGACGCGGCGACGAGCCCCATCGCCTGCGCGTACTGGAGCAAGCCGTCCGGCGCCGCAACGAGTTCGCTGAGCCTGCTGTCCGGGTCGGTGTTGCCGGTACCGGATGCGGTGCGCACCGTGGACCTGGTCGCCGCCGGCTCCCAGGGCACCGCCACCCGCGTCGCCCTGGCGCCGGGAACCGGCTACTTCGCCCAGACGGTGGGTGGCGGGTCGGCGGCACCGGCGGCCGGTTCGTTGTTCTGGATATCCGACACCGGGGTGCGCTACGGCATCGACAACGAGGCGGAAAGCGGACCCGGGGCCGCCGGACACGGGAAAACGGTTGAGGCGCTTGGCCTGAACGCGCCGGCGGTGCCGGTCCCGTGGTCGGTGCTGTCGCTGTTTGCGCCCGGCCCGACGCTGTCGCGCGCCGACGCGCTGCTTGCCCACGACGGCCTGGCGCCCGACGCCAAGCCCGGTCGCCCGGTTGCGGCCCAGGGAGAGGGACGATGAGTCGACTGATCTTCGAGGCCCGCCGCCGGCTCGCGCCGCCGGCGACGCGCAAGGGCACCATCACCATCGAGGCGCCCCCGGAGCTGCCGCGGGTGGTTCCCCCGTCGTTCCTGCGGCGCGCCATGCCCTATGTGCTGGTGATCTTGATCGTCGGCATGGTGGTGGCGCTGGTGGCCACCGGCATGCGGGTGATCTCCCCGCAGACACTGTTCTTCCCGTTCGTGTTGCTGCTGGCCGCGACCGCGCTCTACCGCGGCAACGACAACAAGACCCGCACCGAGGAGGTCGACGCCGAACGCGCCGACTACCTGCGTTACCTGTCGGTGGTGCGCGACAACATCCGCACCCAGGCCGCCCAGCAGCGCGCGGCCGCGGAGTGGTCGCACCCGGATCCGACGGCGCTCGCGGCGGTGCCCGGCTCGCGACGCCAGTGGGAGCGCGACCCGCACGACCCCGACTTCCTGGTGCTGCGGGCCGGTCGCCACCACGCGCCGCTGGCCACCCCGCTGCGGGTCAACGACACCGCCGACGAGATCGACCTGGAACCGGTGTCGCACAGCGCATTACGTAGCCTGCTGGACACCCAGCGCACGGTCCGCGACGTCCCGACCGGCATCGACTTGGCCAAGGTCTCCCGGATCAGTGTGCTCGGCGGCGAAGACGAGGTGCGGGCGGCGCTGCGCGCCTGGATCGCACAGGCGGTGACGTGGCACGACCCCACGGTGCTCGGCGTGGCGCTGGCCTCCCGGGATCTGGAGAGCCCGGACTGGTCCTGGCTGAAGTGGTTGCCGCACGCCGACATTCCGGGCGAGCTCGACGGGGTGGGCCCGGCCCGCTTCTTGTCGACGGACCCCGACGACCTGATCGCCATGCTGGGGCCGTCGCTCGTCGACCGCCCCGCGTTCACCGGTGCGCCCGCGGATGCGTTGCGGCACTTGCTGATCGTCGTCGACGACCCGGACTATGACCTCAACGCCTCGGCGCTGGCGGTGGGCCGGGCGGGGGTGACCGTCGTGCACTGCTCCGCCACGCCACCGCACCGGGAGCAGTATTCGGATCCGGAAAAGCCGATCCTGCGGGTTGCCGGCGGCGCCGTCGAACGCTGGCAGACCGGCGGCTGGCAGCCCTACGTCGACAGCGCGGATCGACTCGGCGCGGACGACGCCGCACACCTGGCCCGGCAGCTGTCGCGGTGGGACTCCAACCCCACGCATGCCGGCCTGCGCTCCGCGGCCACCCGCGGCGCGGCGTTCACCACGCTGCTGGGCATCCCGGACGCGTCGCGGCTGGACGTGCCGACGCTATGGGCGCCGCGCCGCCGCGACGACGAGTTGCGCGTCCCGATCGGCGTCACCGCGACCGGCGAGCCGCTGATGTTCGACCTCAAGGACGAGGCCGAGGGCGGGATGGGGCCGCACGGCCTGATGATCGGCATGACGGGGTCGGGGAAGTCGCAGACCCTGATGTCGATCCTGTTGTCGCTGTTGACAACCCATTCGGCGGACCGGCTGATCGTCATCTACGCCGACTTCAAGGGGGAGGCCGGCGCCGACAGCTTCCGGAATTTCCCGCAGGTGGTCGCGGTGATCTCGAACATGGCCGAGAAGAAGTCGCTGGCCGACCGCTTCGCCGACACGCTGCGGGGCGAGGTGGCCCGCCGCGAGACGCTGCTGCGGGAGGCGGGCCGCCGGGTGCAGGGCAGCGCGTTCAACTCGGTGACCGAATACGAGAACGCGGTAGCGGGCGGGCACGACCTGCCGCCGATCCCCACCCTGTTCGTGGTCGCCGACGAATTCACCCTGATGCTGGCCGACCATCCGGAATACGCGGAGCTGTTCGACTACGTGGCCCGCAAGGGGCGCTCGTTCCGCATCCACATCCTGTTCGCGTCCCAGACGCTGGACGTGGGCAAGATCAAGGACATCGACAAGAACACCTCGTACCGCATCGGTTTGAAGGTGGCCAGCCCCAGCGTGTCGCGCCAGATCATCGGCGTCGAGGATGCGTACCACATCGAATCCGGCAAGGAGCACAAGGGCGTGGGCTTTTTGGTGCCGGCGCCCGGCGCGACCCCGATCAAATTCCGCAGCACCTACGTCGACGGCATCTACGAGCCACCGCAGGCGGCCAAAGCCCTTGTGGTGCATTCGAACCCGGAGCCCAAGCTGTTCACGGCCGGGATGGTGGAGCCCGACCCCGGCACCGTGATATCCACGGGCGAGGAGGAGGATGTCGCCGGACCGCCGCGCAAGCTTATCGCGACCATCGGCGAGCAGCTGGCGGGCTACGGGCCGCGGGCCCCGCAGCTGTGGCTGCCGCCGCTGGACGAACCGATCCCGCTGACCGCCGTGCTGGCTCGCGCCGGCGTGGCGCCGGGGCAGCGCCGCTGGCCGCTCGGGGAGATCGACAAGCCCTTCGAGATGCGCCGCGACGCGCTGGTCTTCGATGCCTTGTCGTCCGCGGGAAACATGGTGATCCATGGCGGTCCCAAGTCCGGGAAATCGACCGCGCTGCAGACGTTCATCATGTCGGCGGCCAACCTGCATTCGCCGCGCGAGGTCACGTTCTACTGCCTGGACTACGGCGGCGGGCAGCTGCGCGGGCTGGAGGACCTCGTGCACGTGGGCAGCGTCGCCTCGGCGCTGCAACCCGAACGCATCCGCCGCACCTTCGGCGAGCTGGAGCAGCTGCTGCTCTCGCGGCAGCAGCGCGAGGCCTTCCGCGACCGCCACGGATCCGCGCCGGACGACGGCTACGGCGAGGTGTTCCTGGTCATCGACAACCTGTACGCGTTCGGCCGGGACAACACCGACCAGTTCAACACCCGTAATCCGTTGCTGGCCAAGGTGACCGAGCTGGTCAACATCGGCCTGGCCTACGGCATCCACGTGGTCATCACCACCCCGAGCTGGCTGGAGGTGCCGCTGGCCATGCGCGACGGCCTCGGGCTGCGGCTCGAGCTCAAGTTGCACGACGCGCGGGACAGCAACGTGCGGGTGGTCGGCGCGCTGCGCCGCCCGGCCGACAGCGTCCCACACGACCAGCCGGGCCGCGGATTGACCATGGCCGCCGAGCATTTCCTGTTCGCGCTTCCCGAGCTCGACGAGGTGGCCGCGATCAACGCCCGCTACCCCGGGGTCTTCGCACCGCCAGTGCGCCTGCTGCCCACCAATCTCGCGCCCGACGCGCTGGAGCCGCTCTACCGCGGCGCGGAGTCGGTGGTCATCGGTCAGCGCGAAGAGGACCTCGCGCCCGTCGCCGTCGACTTCGCCGAGAACCCGCTGCTGATGGTGTTCGGCGACAGCAGGTCGGGGAAGACCACACTGCTGCGCCACATCATCCGCACCATCCGCGAGCACTCCACCGCCGACCAGGTGGCGTTCACCGTGCTGGACCGCCGGCTGCATCTGGTCGACGAGCCGTTGTTCCCCGACAACGAGTACACGGCCAACATCGACCGGGTCGCCCCGGCGATGCTCGGGCTCGCCAACCTGATCGAGTCTCGGCGGCCGCCGGCGGGCCTGTCGCCGGCGGAGCTGTCCGGCTGGCGCTACCAGGGCCACACGCACTACCTCATCATCGACGACGTCGACCAGATCCCGGATGCGCCGGCGATGAGCGGTCCGTATGTGGGGCAGCGGCCGTGGACCCCGCTGATCGCCCAGCTGTCGCAGGCCGGCGACCTGGGCCTGCGGGTGATCATCACGGCGCGCGCCACCGGGTCGGCCCACGCGTTGATGACCAGCCCGTTGCTGCGCCGCTTCAACGACCTGCAGGCGACCACGTTGATGCTTTCGGGCAACCCGCAGGACAGCGGCAAGATCCGCGGCCAGCGGTTTGCCCGATTGCCCGCCGGCCGGGCAATCCTGCTGGGTGACAGCGACATTCCGACGTACGTGCAGTTGGTCAACCCGCTAGCCGGTGAGGCCGTGATGTCCGGTGAGACGCAACAGAAGGGGAGTTAGTCATGACGTTGCGAGTGGTTCCCGAGGGGCTGGCCGCGACCAGCGCGGCCGTGGAGGCGCTGACGGCGCGGCTGGCGGCCGCGCACGCGGCCGCGGCCCCGGCGATTACCGCGGTGGTGCCGCCGGCGGCGGATCCCGTGTCGCTGCAGACGGCCGCGGGATTCAGCGCCCAGGGCCAGGAGCACGCCGCCGTCGCCGCCCAGGGTGTCGAGGAGTTGGGCCGCGCCGGCCTCGGCGTGGGTGAGTCCGGCGCCAGCTACCTCGCCGGTGACACGGCGGCGGCCGCGAGCTATGGGATGGCGGCCGGCTGACAATGACGGCCCCCGTTTGGATGGCGTCGCCGCCGGAGGTGCACTCGGCGTTGCTGAGCGCCGGTCCGGGGCCGGAGTCGCTGCTGGCGGCCTCCGGTGCCTGGTCCTCGCTGAGCGCCGAATACGCCTCGGCGGCGGCCGAACTCAGCGGGATCCTCGGGTCGGCGCAGGCCGGGGCGTGGCAGGGCCCGAGCGCGGAGCAGTATGCGGCGGCCCACCTGCCGTACCTGGCGTGGCTGCAACAGGCCAGCGCCGACAGCGCCGGCGTGGCCGCCCAGCACGAGGTCGCCGCGTCGGCGTACACCGGCGCGCTGGCCGCGATGCCGACCCTGGTGGAGCTGGCCGCCAACCACGTCATCCACGGCATCCTGCTGGCCACGAATTTCTTTGGTATCAATACGATTCCGATCGCGCTGAATGAAGCCGACTACGTGCGCATGTGGGTCCAGGCGGCCACCACGATGAGCACCTACCAGGCGGTCTCCGGCGCGGCGCTGGCCTCGGCGCCGCGCACCACCCCGGCTCCGCCCATCGTGAACCAGAGCGGCGCGGCCACCCCGGCCGCCCAGTCGGGTTCATCGCTCAATGTCTCCGGACTGTTTTCCCAGTTGCTGTCGCAGTACACCAATTTCTACGGAAACATGTTCCAGGAGCTGGCCACGTTCTTCCAGGATCCCTTCGGAAACTCGGTGAAGATCATCCAGGCGTTCATGACGAATCCGTCTGAGGCGCTGGTGCTTTACGGCCCGCTGCTGTTCGCGATCGCCTACCAGGCGTTCTCCTGGGTCGGTGCGTCGATCACTTACCCGTCGCTGCTGCTCAGTCCTTTCCTTGGACTCATCCTCCCGGTGACCCTGCAACCGGCGCTGGCGCTCGCGGCCGCGGCGGCTCCCGCGCTGGCGGCACCCGTGGCGGGAGGCATCGCCGCGAGCGCCGCCCCCGTTTCCGCGGTGTGGCCGGTCGCCGGCGTGGCCCCGACGGCCGCGGCTCCTGCGGCGGCACCGGCGTCGGCGGGCGCTGCGGGCGCCGGTGCTCCGGCCGCGCCGGCCCCGGCGACAACAGCCGGAACCTTCGCCTACATCGTGGGTTTCGGCGGCGGCCCCGGAACCGAGTCCGGTCCGACGCTCGGTGGCCGCGGCGGCGCCAAGGCGCCGGCGGCGACCATACCGGCGGCGGGCGCGGTGGCGCCGAGCCGGGCGGAGGCGCGGGCCCGGCGGCGCCGGCGGGCGGCGATGCGCGAGTACGGCGACGAGTTCCTGGACATGGATGCCGACATCGGCCTTCTGCCCGACTTTGCCGCCGAGGAGTTGGTGTCGGCGGTGGCCTCTGGAAACGGGGCCGGGAGCCTGGGATTCGCGGGGACCGCACACAAAGAATCCGCCGTGAGCGCGGCCGGATTGACCAAGCTGGCCGGCGACGAATTCGGCGGCGGTCCGCGGGTGCCGATGGTGCCGGGAACGTGGGATCACGAGCCGGGGAGAGGGGGAGACGACGGCACCTAACGTGGCAGTCAGCAACCGAAATCCGAAGAGAGCGAAAGGAAACCAATCACCATGAGTATGTTGGACGCTCATATTCCGCAGTTGGTGGCCGCGCAGTCGGCGTTCAGCGCCAAGGCGGCGCTGATGCGCAGCACGATCAGCCAGGCCGAGCAGGAAGCGGTCTCGGCGCAGGCGTTCCACCAGGGCGAGTCCTCGGCGGCGTTTCAGGCCGCCCACGCCCGCTTCGTGGAGGTCGCGGCGCGGATCAACACCCTGCTCGACATCGCCCAGGCCAACCTCGGGGACGCCGCCGGCACCTACGTGGCCGCCGACGCCGCGGCCGCTTCCGGCTACACCGCGTTCTGATCAGACCCCTAAACCGCGAAAGGACTTGCGATGTCGCAAATCATGTACAACTACCCCGCGATGCTGGGCCACGCCGCGGACATGTCGGGCTACGCCGGCACGTTGCAGGCGCTCGGCTCGGACATCGCCAGCGAGCAGGCCACCCTGTCCAACGCCTGGCAGGGCGACACCGGGATGACGTACCAGGTGTGGCAGGCGCAGTGGAACCAGGCGATGGACAGCCTGGTCCGGGCCTACCAGTCGATGGCCGGCACCCACGATGCCAACACCACCGCGATGCTCGCCCGCGACCAGGCCGAGGCCGCCAAATGGGGCGGTTAACCCCCGCCTGATGAACGCAGCACCAAACGCCGTCGAGCTGACGGTTGACCACGCGTGGTATATCGCGGAAACCACTGGGGCGGGCAGCTTCCCGTGGGTTCTCGCGATCACCACGCCCTATCGCGACGCCGCGCAGCGCGCCGAGTTCTTCGAGCGGCAGCGCGCCGAGCTGACCCGGATGGGTCTGGTGTCGGGGGACGGGCTCGTCAACGCGGCGGTCGCCGGCTGGATCAAGACGGTGTGCTTCCCGGACCGGTGGCTCGACCTCCGGTACGTGGGATCCGGGGCGGCCACCGGCGCCGGCGAGTTGCTGCGTGGCGTGGTCGCGCAGCGCTGCACCGGTGGGAGCGGCACGGCGCTGCAAACCGTCGTGGCGCTGCGCAGCGCCCAGCTGGTCACCTTCACCGCCATGGAGATCGACGACGCGCGGGGGCTGGTCCCGGTCCTCGGCGTCGGGCTGGCGCAGCGGCCGCCGGCCCGGTTCGACGAGTTCAGCATGCCGATGCGGGTGGGGGCCCGGGCCGACGAACGGCTGCGGTCCGGCGCTTCGCTGGCGGAAGTCGTTGACTATCTGGGCATTCCGGCGTCGGCGCGACCGGTCGTGGAGTCGGTGTTCTCCGGCCCGCGCAGCTACGTCGAGATCGTCGCCGGCTCCCACTGCGACGGGCAGCACTCGACCACCGAGGTCGGGATGAGCATCGTCGACACCGCCGCGGGCCGGGTGCTGGTCAGCCCGTCGCGCGCCTTTGACGGCGAGTGGGTCTCCACTTTCGCCCCGGGCACGCCGTTTGCCATCGCCGTCGCGGTCGAACAGCTGGTCGGCCTGCTGCCGGAGGGCCAGTGGTTCCCCGGCCGGCGGCTGTCCCGAGACTTTTCCCCACAGAGTTCATAAACGCCCAACGTTCAGATACAGCAACGAAATAGAGAAGAGAGAACCATGTCAGTGACGTCCGGCGCCGTGATGCCGATCGTGCGCGTCGCCATCCTCGCGGACAGCAGGCTGACGGAGATGGCCCTGCCGGCCGAGCTCCCGCTGCGCGAAATCCTGCCGGCGGTCAAGCGTTTGGCGGCCCCGGCGGCCAGCAACGGTGACACCGAGGACGCCCTAGACGGCCTCGCGGCCACCCACCTGAGCCTGGCACCGATCGGCGGCGCGCCGTTCAGCCTGGACGCCAGCCTGGACACCGTCGGAGTCGTCGACGGCGACCTGCTGGCGCTGCAGCCGGTGCCCGCCGGGCCGGCCGCGCCGGGCATCGTCGAGGACATCGCCGATGCCGCCATGATCTTCTCGGCCTCCCGGTTGCGGCCCTGGGGCACAGCGCATATCCAGCGTGCGGCGTTGGCCGGCGCGATCGCCGTGGCCTTCCTGGGGACCGGTCTGGGCGTCACCTACCGGGTGGCCACCGGCGCGCTGTCCGGGCTGGTCGCGGTCGCCGCGATCGCGGCGCTGACCGGGGTGATCGGCCTGCTGAGCACGGCGCGTTCCCCGCGCGCCGGAATGGCGCTGTCGATCGCGGCCCTCGTGCCCGTCGGCGCCGCGCTGGTGTTGGCGGTGCCCGGCGGGTTCTCCCCGGCGCAGCTGATGCTGGCAGCGGCCGGCGTCACCGCGTGGTCGCTGATCGCCCTGATGGTCCCCGGCCCGGAGCGCGAGCGGGTCGTGGGCTTCTTCACCACGACCGCGACCGTCGGCGCCGGGGTGTCGCTGGCCGCCGGCGCCGAATTGCTCTGGCATTTACCGATACTGACCCTCGGCTGCGGGCTTATCGTGGCGGCCCTGCTGGTCACCGTCGAGGCCGCTCCGCTGTCGGCGCTGTGGGCGCGCTTCCCGCTGCCCGTGATTCCGGCGCCCGGCGATCCCACCCCGTCGGCGCCGTCGTTGCGCGTGCTCGAGGACCTGCCGCGGCGGGTGCGGATCGGCGACGCCCATCAAAGCGGGTTCATCGCCGCCGCGGTGTTGCTCAGCGCGCTGGGCTCGGTAGCGATCGCGCTGCGCCCGGAATCGGTGGGGGGCTTCGGCTGGTATGTGGTCGGCGCGACCGCGGTGACGTCCGTGCTGCGCGCCCGCGTGTGGGACTCGGCCGCCTGCAAGGCCTGGCTGCTCGCCCAGCCGTACCTGGTCGCCGGTGTCCTGTTGGTGCTCTACACCGCGACGGGGCGGTACGCCGCCGCGCTCTGCGCCGCCCTGGTGCTCGTCGCGCTCGCGCTGGTGTGGGTGGTGGTGGCGCTGAATCCGCGCATCGCCGCGCCGGAAAGCTACTCGCTGCCGCTGCGTCGGCTGGTGGGCTTTGTCGCCGCCGGACTCGACGCCTCGCTGATCCCCGTGATGGCCTACCTGGTCGGTCTGTTCGCCTGGGTGCTCAATCGATGATGCGGCCCCGAGCCGGATTGGCCTGCGTCACGGCCGCTTTGGCGGCCATGATGTGGACCTGTCCGTCGGCGCTGGCCGTCGACCAGCCGAAGGTGGACCCCGGCGTGCCGCCGCCGAGCGGCACCCCGGGGCCCGGGCAGCCGATGGAGCAGCGCGGCCCCTGCAGCGCCTCCGGTGTCATCCCGGGCAGCGATCCGGCCGTGGCGACGCCCAGCCAGTCGATGCTGAATCTTCCGGCGGCATGGCGGTTTTCCCGGGGGGAGGGCCAAGTGGTGGCGGTCATCGACACCGGCGTGCGGCCCGGCCCGCGGCTGCCTAACGTCGATCCCGGCGGCGATTTCGTCGAGACCACCGACGGCCTGACCGACTGCGACGGGCACGGCACCCTGGTGGCGGGCATCATCGCCGGCCAGCCCGGCGACGACGGGTTCTCGGGGGTGGCGCCCGCCGCGCGGGTGCTCTCGATCAGGATGACGTCCGCGAAATTCTCGCCGCGCACGCCGGGCGGCGATCCGTTGCTGGCCAGGGCATCCCAGGACGTCGCGACGCTGGCGCGGGCGATCGTGCACGCCGCCGACCTCGGCGCCCGGGTGATCAACATCTCGGCGATCACCTGTCTGCCCGCCGACCGCACGGTCGACCAGGCCGCGCTGGGCGCGGCGCTCCGCTACGCCGCGGTGGACAAGGACGCGGTGATCGTCGCCGCCGCGGGCAACAACGGCCCCACCGGATCGGTCGCCGGCGGCACGTCCTGTGACTCCAACCCGCTCACCGACCTCGGCCGCCCCGACGACCCGCGCAACTGGGCCGGTGTCACGTCGGTCTCCATCCCGTCGTGGTGGCAGCCCTACGTGCTGTCGGCGGCCTCCCTCACGCCGGACGCGGAGCCGTCGAAATTCACCATGGCCGGGCCGTGGGTGGGCATCGCGGCGCCCGGTGAAAACATCGTGTCGGTCAGCAACCGCGACGGCGGCGGCCTCGCCAACGGCCTGCCCGATGACCACCAGCAGTTGATCGCGTTGAGCGGCACCAGCTATGCGGCCGGCTATGTGTCGGGCGTCGCGGCGCTGGTGCGCAGCAAGTATCCGCAACTGACCGCGACGCAGGTGGTGCACCGCATCACCGCCACCGCCCACAACGGGGCCCGGGCGCCCTCCAACGTCGTCGGCGCCGGCGCGGTGGACCCCGTGGCGGCGCTGACGTGGGAACTGCCGGCCGGCAACCCATCCGGCGCGGCGGCGGCCAGGCCGGTCACCGTTCCGCCGGCGCCGGCGCCCAAGGACACCACCCCGCGGACCGTCGCGTTCGTCGGGACCGCCGCGCTGGCCGTCGTCGTCGCGGTCGTCGCCGCCGTCGCCGCGATCGTGAGAAAGAAGGAGACCACCCCGTGAGCCGCTCGATACCCGCTCCAGGAACCGGCCGAATCACGCTGGCGCTGCTGGCCGTGGTGCCCGCGGCGATGGCATACCCCTGGCGGTCCCCGCGGGACTACTGGGTGCTCGGCATCGCGGTCGCCGTGGTGATCGTGCTGTTCGGCTGGTGGCACGGCCTGCACCTCACCACGATCCTGCGCCGGCGCCTGGCGATGGCGCGGCGCGCCCGGGGGTTCGTGCCCGAATCGGGCTCTGCCACAAGCGCAACCGCGTTGCTGCAACTCGGTCCGCCGCTCGGCGACTCGGACGTGCTCCCGCTGCAGCTCATCGCGGACTACCTGGACCGCTACGGCGTCCGCGCCGACAAGATCCGAATCACCAGTCGCGACAACACATCCGACTCCTCGAGGCGCCAGACCTGGGTCGGGCTCACGGTGTCTGCGGCCGACAACCTGGCGGCGCTGCAGGCCCGCTCGTCGCGGATACCGCTGACCGAGACCGCCCAGGTGGCCGCGCGCCGGCTGGCTGACCACCTGCGTGAAATCGGCTGGGACGCCGCCACCGTCGCACCCGGCGACGTCCCGCGGCTACTGGCGCCCAACGCCCGCGAGACCTGGCGGGGTGTGCAGCGCGGCGACTCGGATTACATTGCGGCCTATCGGGTCCGCGTCGACGGTGGATTGGCCGAAACGCTGGACGCGATCCGGTCGTACCCGGTGCGCGAGACGTGCACGGCGCTAGAGATCGCCGGCGACCGAAACCACCGCACCCTCGCGGCCGCCTGCGCGTTCTTGACCGATACGCCCCCCGCCGGTGCGGCGCCGCTGGCAGGGCTGACCCCGCAGCGCGGTAACCACCGGCCCGCGCTGGCCGCGCTGGATCTGTCGTCGGCGCAACGCCTCGACGGACACGCCGACGAGCCCCCCGGCGTCCTGGCGGGACTGGCCTGGCCGACTCCGGAGGCCGGAGCCCACCGGGCGCCGCCGGCGCAAACCGCTAGAACATGACCCCGCGCAGAAACCGGGTCATCCGGCGCAGATAGTCCAGCTGGCTCACATGCAGCACATGGCTTCCCGGAAACCAGTGCAGCGCACAGCGATTCCAGTGCTCCCACAGCGTGACGGCCTGTCCCGGCGGGGCCATCCGATCGCCGAGGCCGGTGATGATCATCCGGCGGTCCTTTCCGATCAGGGGCCGGTAGTTCAGCGGCGAGTGATAGGACAATCCGGCGGCGAGCTCGTCACGGCTGATCTTGGACATCCGCAGCCCAAGGCCCATGAGCTTGTTGGCCGGGAACCATTCGTCGAACATGGTTGACGGCGTCACGACCGGGCAGTTGGGGATGACGGCCTCGAGCCGATCGTCGACGGAAGCCACCAGCGCGGAGGTGTAGCCGCCCAGCGATATGCCGGTCAGCGCGATGCGCTCGACGCCCGTGTGGCGCAGGTAGTCGATGATGGACCGGAAGTCGTGCACGGCCTGGGCCATCGCCTCGGCGAAACCGCACAGCCCGCCGGCGAAATACCCGAAACCGCTGAACGGCGAATACTTTTCGGCCCGCGGGCCGTGAAACGGCAGCGTGTACATCAGGACGTCATAGCCGGAACGGTAGTACCAGGGCAGCGTGAAGAACCGTCCGTTGGCCAGATACGACGACCCCATGAAGCCGTGGATGACGCACAGCGTGGGGTGCGGTCCGTCGCCATGACGCCAGTGCTGCGCGTGCACGATGTTGTTGGCGGACAACGCGCTCCAGCGCGTGCGCAGCGCGGGATTGATCGCCCGGAAGCTGCTGGGAAACGAGATGTTGTCCACGGTGCCGTGGGCGATCCACTCCGCGAGCCGATTGGCCGGCCGCGACGTCACCGTGGGCGGCTCGGTGGGCGCCGGAAACGACTTGCCCGGGTCGCGTTCGGCGCCGAGCTCGGCGTAGAAGCGCAGGCTGTCGCGTTCGCTGCCGGAGCGCACCGACGTGGCCAGCACGGCCGGCGTGACGGTGGTGGTCAGTACCGACGCGACCGCGGTGCGCAGCGCGAGGTCGGAGATGGCCGCCGCCTCCACGACCATTCGCTGACGGGGCGACAGCGCGGAGCGCGGCGGCAATCCCGCGGCACCGGCGGGAACGTCGGCGCCGGGAACATCCGGAACGGGAACCGGGGGATTGACCGGATCCGGGTCGGGCGGTGTCACAAACGCGATGCTATCGCCCACTCGGTCGGGGGCGGGGCCGCATGCGGTAATACGGTTTATCTATCAGCTCGACCGGTGCTGGTGTTGATCAGGAGGACCGACATGTGGGATCCCGACGTCTACCTGGCCTTTGCCGACCATCGCAGCCGCCCGTTCTATGACCTGGTCTCGCGAGTGGGTGCCAAGCAGGCGCGTCGAGTGGTCGACCTGGGCTGCGGCCCGGGCCACCTGACCAAGTACCTGGCCCGGCGCTGGCCGGAGGCGGCGATCGAGGCGGTGGACAGCTCGCCGGAGATGGTCGCCGCGGCCAAGGAGCGCGGCATCGACGCCGTCATCGGCGACTTGCGGGACTGGAAGCCCAAACCCGACACCGACGTGGTGATCTGCAACGCCGCCCTGCATTGGGTGCCCGAGCACGCCGATCTGCTGGTGCGGTGGGCCGGCGAGCTGGCGCCCGGCTCGTGGATCGGCGTGCAGATCCCGGGCAACTTCGAAACCCCTTCGCACGCCACCGTGCGGGCGCTGGCCCGCCGCGAGCCGTACGCAAAACTGATGCGCGACATACCGTTTCGGGTGGGCGCGGTGGTCCAGCCGCCGATCAACTACGCCAACCTGCTGCTGGACGCCGGCTGCAAGATCGACGTGTGGGAGAGCACCTATCTGCATCAGCTGACCGGTGAGAATCCGGTGTTGGAGTGGATCACCGGCACCGCGCTGGTGCCGGTGCGCGAGCGGCTCGACGACGAGGGCTGGGAGCAGTTTCGTCGCGAGCTCATCCCGCTGCTGGACGACGCGTACCCGCCCCGCGCCGACGGCACGACGATCTTCCCGTTCCGGCGGGTGTTTATCGTCGCCGAGGTCGGCGGCGCCCAGCGCTCCGGGAGCTGAATCTATTCCTCGATGCCGCGGTCGACGGCGATCGCCGAGCGGCTGGTCGGTTTCGTGCGGTGAATCTGCAGATACGTCTCGGTATAGCGCAGGGCGATGCGGTAGCCGGCAAACTCCGACGGTATGACGTCGCCGGTGTGCTGGCGCCAATCATGCAGGCGCACAGCCAGATCGGCGGCGATCGCTTCCGCGTCCGCGTCGTCGCCCTCGGCACCCGCCAGCAGGTTGGTGGTTTCGCTGGGATCGGTTCGCAGGTCGTAAAGTTCGCGCTCGGGGCGCGGGCCCGAAATCAACGGTGCGACCGCCAGCCCCGACGGGCTCTCCTGAATGTCCAACGGCAGGTCGAGCAGCGGACGGGCCGCGTAATTCTCGATGTAGCTGTATTCCTTGGTGCGAATCGCGCGGATGGGGTCGAACGAGTCGTGGTAGGTCTTCATGGTGTACACGTGCTGCCGGACCGGGTCGGCGTGCGGCCGGGGCGCCAGCAGCGCGTCGGCGTGTGACATTCCTTCCACGTCGGCCGGCACGTGCACGCCCAGGAGCCCGAGCAGGGTCGGCACCAGATCGACGCCGCTGAACAGCTCGTCGTAAACTCGCGGCGCCACCGCGCGTTTGGTGGGAGGGCGGATGATCATGCCGATGCCGGTTCCGGCGTCGTACAGCGTGGATTTCGCGCGCGGAAACGCCGGCCCGTGATCGGTGAAGAACACCACCCACGTGTTGGCGTCGAGCCCCGTATGAGCCAGCGCGTCCAGCAGCCGGCCGACGGCTGCGTCGGCCGTGGCGATCGCCCCGTAGAAGTCGGCGAGGTCGCCACGAACGTCGGGGGTGTCGGGCAGGTAGTCGGGGGGATCGACCTCCGCGGCGTCGGCGGGCTCGTAGCGTTCGCGCGGGTAGGGCCGGTGCGTCTCGAAGAAGCCCGCGGTCAGCAGAAACGGCTGGCCCGCAAGGTTCTCGGCGCTGTCCTGCAGCCATTCCTCCGTTCGGTCCACCACGTAGTCGCAGTAGGAGTTGGACACGTCGAACTCGTCGAAGCCAAGCCGCTTGGGGTAGGACGTCTCGTGTTGCATCCCGAAAAGGGCGGAATACCAACCCGATTCGGACAACACCTGGGGTAGAGTCCGCACGCCGCTGCGATATTCCCAGCCGTGGTGCGCCAGGCCGACGAGCCCGTTGCTTTGCGGGTAGCGCCCGGTGAACAGCGATCCGCGCGACG
The DNA here is from genome assembly GCF_900157385.1 of Mycobacterium terramassiliense. Classification (GTDB taxonomy): domain Bacteria; phylum Actinomycetota; class Actinomycetes; order Mycobacteriales; family Mycobacteriaceae; genus Mycobacterium; species Mycobacterium terramassiliense. The sequence continues at coordinate 1,214,447 of NZ_LT717700.1, read as the reverse complement.
GCGAGCACAGCGGCGCGGTGGCATGGGCCCTGGTGAACAGGATGCCCTCGGCGGCAAGCCGGTCCAGCCGCGGGCTGGCCACGTCCGGGTGGCCGTAGGCGCCGAGATATCGCCCCAGGTCGTGCCAGTGCACGATCAGCAGGTTGTCTTTGGCGTGTTGAGCCGTCATACCGTCACCTCGACCGGCGACGATACAGCAGGGCGTCTGCGGCCTGCGGGCGTTATGCTCCGCGCGATCCCCATTCGTTCTCGGACACGAACTCCGGCAGCGGCCGCCCGAGAGCCCAGCCGTCGAGCTCCAGGGCCGGCCGGTCGGGAAACTCGGGCACCGGCCCCAGACACAGGATGGCCACCGGCTCGGCGTCGGCGGGCATCGCCAGCAAGGCCGCCAACCGCCGCGGGTCGAACAGGGAAACCCAGCCCATGCCAAGGCCTTCGGAGCGCGCGGCCAGCCAGAGGTTCTGGATGGCGCACGACACCGACGCCAGATCCATCTGCGGCAGCGTCCGCCGGCCGAACACGTGCCTCTCGCGGTTGTCGCACAGCGCCACCACGAACAGCTCGGCGCACTCGAGGATGCCCTCGACCTTGAGCGCCAAAAACTCCTCGGCCCGCTCTCCCAGCGCCGCGGCCGTGAGCGGACGTTCCTCGTCGACCAGCGCGTGAATGCGTCGACGCAGCGTGTCGTCGGTGATCCGGATGAAGCGCCATGGCTGCATCAGGCCGACGCTGGGCGCGGCGTGCGCGGCCTGCAACAATCGCGCCAGCACGTCCTCGGCGACCACGCCGCCGGGCGAGAACCGGCGCATGTCGCGTCGTTCGGAGATCACCCGATAGACGGCCCGCCGCTCCTCGGGGCTGAAGGCCGGATCGGTCACACCAGTCATCGTAGAAAAGCGATCGGCGCGGTGACGATCACGGCGAATAGGTGACGCCGACCGCGCGGAAGACGTATTCGGGCGGCATGTCGAAGGCCAGCGATCGCCGCGGCAGCTCGGCGAGCACCTCGTCCGGGACCGCCGCCTTGTAGTGCAGCGACAGCTCCCCGCTGAACTTCGGGTCTACCTCGGCGACGTCGACGTCGACCTGCACACCGGTCGACGAGATCTCGACCTTGGCCGCGCCCGTCTGCGGTCCGTCCCAGCGCGCGTCGACGGTGGGCCCGGCCAGCTTGGGCAGCATGGACAGCGTCGCCAGCACCCGCTCCGAGGTGAAGACCAGCGAGCCGGCGTAACTGGCGACGCTGTGCGGCGATCGCACGCCGGGGATGGTGCCGCTGAAGCGCCGGGTCACCGCGACATAGTCGGCGAGGTAGATCAGGCCCTCCGCCTCGACCTGGGCGTGCAGGTCGGCGGGAAGCTTGCCGATGCCGAACAACCTGCGGACGAAGACCGCCATGTCGCCCAGTATGACCGGCCTGGTATCCGTTGACTCATGACCCGCCCCCGCACCGGCTGGGCCGTGGGCGTCGCCCTGGCCGCCGCGCTCGTGTACGCGGTCATGTGGGTGGGCTACTGCCGGCACTGGAGTTGGCCCCAGCGCCTCGACTCGTCGTTGTTGAACCCCGCCCACGACCTCGGCATCAAACACCCGGCGTGGGTGAGTTTCTGGGACGGGGTGTCGTTCGCGCTGGGGCCGGTGACGTTGCGGCTGGTAGGGATGGCGGCGACGGTGGCCGCGCTGGTGCGGCGCGACGTGCGGGCGGCGCTCGTGCTGTTCGCCTGTGCGCCGCTGAACGGGTTGGTGACGTGGGCGGCCAAGGGCCTGGTGGACCGCCCGAGACCGTCGACCATGCTGGTGGCAGTGCCCTCCTGGTCGTTTCCCTCGGGGCACGCGCTGGAGGCGACGTCCGCGTTGCTGGCCCTGCTGGTGTTCCTGCTCCCGATGCTGAGCCGCGCGCTCGGCCGCGTCGCGATCGCGGTGACCGCGCTGAGCCTGGTGCTGGTCGGGATCGCCCGGGTGGCGTTGAACGTGCACTACCCGACCGATGTGCTGGCCGGGTGGTCGCTGGGATACCTCTATTTCCTGCTCTGCCTGTTGGTGTTTCGGCCCTTTGCCAGCGCGCCGGCCGATCCCGCGCCGGTGATCACGGCGCAGTTACGTAACCGGGTCTAAACCTTTACTTGACCAGCGGGTTCGCGCCGCCCGACCATTGAATCCATGCGCCGACTGCTCGCTTCGCTGTGCGCCGGGGCGTGCCTGATCGCCGCGTCGGTCCTGTCGGCACCCGCGGGTAATGCGGCCGCTCCCTGGTTCGCGAACTCCGTCGGCAACGCCACGCAGGTGGTTTCGGTCGTCAGCACCGGCGGCTCCAACGCGACGATGGACATCTACCAGCGCACCGCCGCCGGTTGGCAGGCGCTGGTGACGGGCATCCCCACCCACGTCGGTTCCGCGGGCATGGCGCCGCAGGCCCGCAGCGGGGTTCCGGCCACCCCGATGGGGGTTTACACCCTCGACTCCGCCTTCGGCACCGCGCCGAATCCCGGTGGGGGACTGCCCTATACGCAGGTCGGGCCCAACCACTGGTGGAGCGGCGACGACCACAGCCCCACCTTCAACAGCATGCAGATCTGCCAGAAGGCGCAGTGCCCGTTCAGCACCGCCGCCAGCGAGAACCTGCAGATCCCGCAGTACAAACACGCGGTCGTCATGGGCGTCAACAAGAACAAGGTCCCGGGCGGCGGTTCGGCATTCTTCTTCCACACCACCGACGGCGCCCCCACCGAGGGCTGCGTGGCGATCGACGACCCGACGCTGGTCCAGATCATCCGCTGGCTGCGCCCCGGCGCGGTGATCGCGATTACGAAATAGCCCGGCGACCCGCCTGGGCCTGCGGTGTTTGCATGATTCGGCGACGTGGACGACGCTTGGGTGTTACTCGAGCACGGAAGGCGCCTTGCGATGACAGAGCTGGTTACCGGGAAAACCCTGCCGAATGTCGTCGTCACCGGCGTCGCCATGAGCACCGCTCTGGCGACCGACGCCGAGAACACCTGGAAGCTGTTGCTGGACCGCCAAAGCGGCATCCGAACCCTTGATGACTCGTTCGTCGAACACTATGACCTGCCCGTGCGCATCGGCGGACACCTGCTGGAGGAGTTCGACGACGGATTGACCCGCGCCGAGCGCCACCGGATGGGCTACCTGCAGCGGATGTCCGCCCAGCTGAGCCGCCGGGTGTGGGAGAACGCCGGCTCGCCCGAGGTCGATCCCGACCGGCTGATGGTCTCCATCGGCACCGGCCTCGGATCGGCCGAGCAAATCGTCTTCAGCTACGACGACATGCGCGCCCGCGGGCTCAAGGCCGTGTCGCCGCTCGCGGTGCAGAAGTACATGCCCAACGGCGCCGCCGCGGCCGTCGGGCTGGAGCGGCACGCCAGGGCCGGGGTGATCACGACGGTGTCGGCGTGTGCGTCGGGTTCCGAGGGCATCGCCCAGGCGTGGCGCAACATCGTGTTCGGCGAGGCCGACATCGCCATCTGCGGCGGGGTCGAGGTCAAGATCGAGGCGGTGGCGATCGCCGCGTTCGCCCAGATGCGCATCGTGATGTCCACCAAGAACGACGACCCGGCGGGCGCCTGCCGCCCGTTCGACCGGGACCGGACCGGCTTCGTGTTCGGCGAGGCCGGCGCGCTGATGGTGATCGAGACCGAGGAGCACGCCAAGGCCCGCGGCGCGCCGATCCTGGCGCGGCTGATGGGGGCCAGCATCACCTCCGACGGCTACCACATGGTGGCCCCGGACCCCAACGGGGAACGCGCCGGGCACGCGATGTCGAGGGCGATTCAGCTGGCGGGCCTGACGCCGGGCGACATCGACCATGTGAACGCGCATGCCACGGGCACCTCGGTGGGCGATCTGGCCGAGGGCAAGGCCATCAACAACGCGCTGGGACCGCACGGCGGAAACGCGGCGGTGTACGCGCCCAAGGCCGCGCTGGGTCACTCGGTGGGTGCGGTCGGCGCGGTGGAGTCGATCCTGACCGTGCTGGCGCTGCGGGACCAGATCGTTCCGCCCACGCTGAACCTGGAAAACCTCGATCCGGAGATCGATCTGGACGTGGTGGCGGGCAAGCCGCGGCCGGGTGACTACAAGTACGCGATCAACAACTCGTTCGGCTTCGGCGGCCACAACGTCGCCATGGTCTTCGGCAGGTACTGAACCGAGCCGGGTTCGCCGAACGTGAAGCCATGGTGACGTTTTCGGGGGGCGCTTTCAGGCGATGGATGCAACAGTGGGTGGTTTGGTCGGGTTGGACAGTAGTTCGTCGAGGGCTTCGGCGGGGGTTTTCCAGTCCAGTGTTTGGCGTGGCCGATTGTTGAGTTTGGCCGCGACGTAGTCCAGATAGTCGGCCGGAAACACCGACAGGTCAGTGCCTTTAGCAAACCACTGGCGCAGTAGCCCGTTGGTGTTTTCGTTGCTGCCGCGCTGCCACGGGGAGTGCGGATCACAAAAGTAGATATCCAAGTCGGTGGCTGCGGCGATGGCGATGTGGTTGGCCATTTCCTTGCCTTGGTCCCAGGTCAACGTGCGGCGCAGCATCGCCGGCAGCTGGGCCATCTTGGCCACGATCGCGTCCTGGACGGCCAGCGCGCCGTGGTTGTCGGGCAGGTGCAACAGCATGACGAATCGGGTGCTGCGCTCGACGAGGGTGCCGATCGCCGAGCCCGATTCGGTGCTGCCCAACATGAGGTCGCCTTCCCAGTGGCCAGGCACCGCGCGGTCGGCCACCTCCGGTGGACGCTCGCTGATGTTGACCATGTTGGGGATACGACCCCGGCGCTCACCGGGGATGCTGCGCGGTTTGCGCAACGCCCGCCCGGTGCGCAGGCAGCGGTGGATATCGCGGCGCAAGTGGCCGCGGCCTTGCACGTAAATCGCCTGATAGATGGCTTCGTGTGACACCCACATCTCCGCATCGTCAGGAAAATCCCGCCGCAGCCCCACCGCGATCTGGCCGGGACTATGGAAGTCGTCTAACCGAGTCTGCACCTCCTGACGCAATCGGTCATTTGCCGCCAGCGTGCTCTGCTTGGGACGCCGGGCACGTTCATCGGAGCGTGCTTGGGCCCTGAGGGCCCGATACTGAACGTGCGCGGTTTTGCCGCTCTGGCGCGCCCCGAAGGCTTCCTTGCGCCGATAACCGGATTTGCGCCCGTCGTAGCTGTTGTCCACCCCGTTGGCGTCGATCTCGCGTTTGATCGTCGACGCCGGCCGGCCCAGCCGGTTGCCGATCGAGTGCAACGATTCGTTCGTCCTGACACCAATTTCGATCTCGACCCGGTCTTCGAAGGTCAGCCTCGGCCGCGGGCCAACGCTTTTCGGTTCACATAGCCGTGGTTTCACGCCGCCAGCATCAGCAAACCAGCCATAGCCAGAACGTTCCGACACGCCGACGGCGACACCGGCCTCCGCGGCACTACAGCCATTACCGATGTGAGCCCAGAACTGACGGACAACAAACCTCAACGGCGGACGCGGCACAGCAACACTCCTCAATCAGATGTGTTGCATCCATCCCTTGAAGCTAAGGGGGATTTTTTCGCACTGACTTCACGCTCGGCGACGGGTGGCCTAGGTCTACGCCTACGCCAAAGCGCGGCCGGGCTTGACCTTGAAGTCCAAGCCCGCCAACGACATTGTCGCGTCGTAGGTCCTGTCGTAGCCGGTTCCGCTGATTTTCCAGCCGGCTTCGGTACGCCGGTAGGAGTCGCGGTAGAAGGCCGCGCCGATCAGCATGAAGTTGAAGTCCGCCACGATGACGCGGTCCTGCAAATACCAGCTGCCCGTGGCGGTGTCACCGGTCACGTCGATTTCCGGGTGCGTCACCCGGTGCTCGGTGAGGACGTTGGGTCCGAGCGATGAGCGCATGTACTCCACCAGGTCGGCGCGGTTGGTGAAGTGCAACTCGTTGCCGATCGACGGCCCGTAGTCGGCCTTGATGTCCTCGGCCAGCGTGTCGGCGAAGTCGTCCCAGTGCTTGGTGTCCAGCGCGCGTAGGTAGCGGTACTTGAGCCGTTTGATCGCTTCGACGTCGGCTGCCGCATCATGAGGGGTCATCCGGGTATTGCAGCACACGGGTGACCATGTCGATCAGGGCGCGTCGTTCCAGGCTCCAGTCGACCGCGGTCCCGGTGATCATCTGGGCCAGCACCACACCCCGCAGGGCGGCCCAAATCACCTCGGCGACACCGGCATTAGCCGGGTCGTCGGTGATCAGCCGGCCGAGCTGGCCGATCGCGTCGTTCATTTCCAGCAGGTGGCGCCGGGATGACGCGCCCAGGCCGCCGCGGGTGGCGCGCAGAATCTCGAATGCCGCCATCGACGTCGGGCTGCTGTAACAGCCCCAGGCGGTGTCGACGACGACCTCGATGCGTTCCCGCAGCGCAAGCTCGCTGACGTTGGCCGACGAGAGGCTGTCGACCAGCCGGGCCACTCCGTCGTCGACGACGGCCATGAGCATGCCGTTGCGGTCGCCGAAGTGGTATTGGATGACCCCCCATGTCACGCCCGCCCGCTCGGCCACGTGCTTGGCGGTCGCGGCGGCGAACCCTTCCTCCACGATGCAGCGCACCGTCTCGTCGATGATCTTGGTGCGCGTGTCATCGCCGCGCTTGCGCGGCGCGCTGGTGCGCCGGGTGGGGGCAATGGACATTGTTGACTTTATAACATAAAGCTGACTATTTTTGGGCGGTGAGCCCATCCCGTTACGCGCGGTTGTCCCGTCAGGAGCTTTCCGTCCTGGTCCCCGAACTGCTGTTGATCGGTCACATGATCGACCGCTCCGGCATGGCGTGGTGCATCACCGAGTTCGGTCGCGAGGAGATGGTGCAGATCGCCATCGAGGAGTGGGCCGGCGCCAGTCCGGTCTACACCAAGCGCATGCAGCGGGCGCTGAACTACGAGGGTGTCGACGTGCCGACCATCTTCAAGGGCCTGCAGCTCGACATCGGCGCCCCGCCGCAATTCATGGATTTCCGCTACACCATTCACGACCGCTGGCATGGCGAATTCCAGCTCGACCACTGCGGGGCGCTGCTTGACGTGGAGCCGATGGGCGACGAGTACGTCTTCGGCATGTGCCACACCATCGAGGACCCGACGTTCGACGCCACCGCGGTCGCGACTAACCCCCGCGCGCAGATGCGTCCGATTCACCGGCCGCCGCGGGTGCCCGCCGACCGGCAGCCGCACTGCGCCTGGACCGTCGTCATCGACGAGTCCCATCCCGAGGCGCAGAGCATTCCCGCACTGGACATCGTTCGCCAAACCCGCGCCGCCACTTGGGAATTGGATCCCGTCGATCGGTCCGACCAGGGACAGGCGGACTACTCGGGGCCCTTGCTGTCCGACTTCGACTTCGGCGCTTTCTCGCATTCGGCGCTGGTCCGCATGGCCGACGAGGTCTGCCTGCAGATGCATCTGCTGTACCTGTCGTTCGCCATCGCGGTGCGGGCGCGCGCCGCCGACGACGCCCAGGCGGTCTCGGTCGGCACCCGCGGCCTGATCGGACTGGCGGGGCTGGGGGCCGAGCGGATCCACCGCGCACTCGAATTCCCCGGTGGAATCGAAGGAGCGCGGCAGGTGTTCGAGTTGCACCCGCTGCTCAACCCGGCGGGCTACGTCGTCGCCGAAACCGCGGACAACCGGCTGAGCGTGCACCGCTCGCCGGCGCACGACGACGGCGCCTGGATCTCGCTGTGCTCGCCGGAATCCGTGCAGCCGCTGCAGGCGATCGCCACGGCCATCGATCCCCGCCTCGCGGTTCGGGTCAGCGGCACGGCCACCGACTGGACCGCGGAGCTGGTCGAAACCGATGACCCCGCAGCCGAACTGCCCGAGGTCGCGGTGGCGAAATTCAGTGGCGGATCGTCCTTTCAGTTCCAGCCCAGGCGTTCGCTGCCGCTGACCGTGGTGTAGCGCCGCGCCACTTTGGCGTGACTTGACTGGTTTGTCAATAGGTTTCGGATTCCGATTCGGTGACGCTCTCACATCGAGCGGATACCAATGGCATTGCAAGCCATCGGCTTTCCGCGTGTCCGCGGCTATGGTTAACGCTGGCCACCGACCCCTATAGACGAAAGTATTCGCTCTATGTACGACCCAGTGGGGTTGTCGATCGGGACCACGAACCTGGTCGCCGCGTGTAACGGAAGTCCACCGCTTTCACGCCGCGCTGTGCTGACCCTGTATCCGCACTGCGCGCCGAAAGTCGGTCTACCGCCGCACAACACGGAAACTCCGCCCCTCAACGAGCCGGGCGTGCTGATGCGCGGCTTCGTGGAGCGCATCGGGGATTCGGTCGCGTTGGTGTCGCCCGACGGCTCCGCCCACGACCCCGACCTGCTCATGGTTGAGGCCCTGGACGCCATGATGGTGGCCGCCGGCGCGGACTCGGCCGCTTCGGAGATCTCCATCGCCGTTCCGGCGTACTGGAAACCGGCAAACGTGCAGGCGCTGCGTAACGGTTTGCGAACACATTTGGGCTTCGTGCGCAGCGGCATGGCCCCGCGCCTGGTCTCGGACGCCATCGCGGCGCTGACGGCGGCGAACGCGGACCTGTGCCTGGCGGCGACGGGCGTCGTCGGGCTGCTCGACTTCGGTGGCGGCGGCACGTCCGCCACCCTGGTCAGCCTCGCGGGGGATTTCGAACTGGTGAGTCCCACAATGCGTTACGCGGCCTTCTCCGGCGACGAGATCGACCAGGCGGTGCTGCTCAAGGTTTTCGAGGAGCTCGGACACGGCAGCGGCATCGACCCGGCCAGCACCGCCGGCGTCGGCCAGCTGGGCCTGCTGCGCGAGCAGTGCCGGGAGGCCAAGGAGCGGCTGTCCACGGAAACGGCGGTCGAATTCGCCGCCGAGCTCGGCGGGCGCAGGTGCACCATGAAGCTGACGCGAGACGAGCTGGGCGATCTCATCCAGGACCGGCTGTCGGGGTTCATCTACGCGTTCGACGACATGCTGGCCCGCCACAAGCGGGGTTGGGCAGACCTGTCGGCCGTGGTCACCGTCGGCGGCGGGGCCAGCATTCCGCTTGTCACCGAACGCCTTTCGGTGCACGGTCGCCGGGCGGTGGTGAGCCCGTCGCAGCCAGCCCTGGCCGCCGCCGTCGGCGCGTTGCAGCTGGCGTCGCGCGGCGAGGAGCTGGATCTGCGTACGCGCACCTCGATCGGCCTGCTCACCGCGTCCGCCGCCAACGACGTCGTCGACCTGCCGGCCGGCGATGTGCTGGTGATCGACCACGACGCGCTCACCGACCGCGAGTTGGCCTGGTCGCAAACCGAATTCGGCGCCGACGTGCGGGTGCCCTACAGCCCCGCGGCCTTCGACGAAGACGGCCCGGCCGGCTGGTCGATGCGTCTCAATGTGATGGAACCGCCCCGACCGAGCGCGTGGCGACGACTCCGGCTCTCGCAGTTGGTCGTCGGGATGTGCGCCGTGGTCGCGATGACCGCGATCGGCGGCGTGGCCTACACCCTCACGGGCATCGAAAACCACCAAAACCCACCCGCGCCCACCCCGCCGGTCACCACGCAGCCCCCGCCGCCACCCGTCACGACGGCGATGACCACCGCGCCTCCGCCGCCGCCGACCACCACGCCGCCGCCGACGGCCCAGGCGCCGTCGACCACTCCGACGACGACGGTGCCGATGACGACGCAGTGGATCCACGTTCCGCTGCTGCCGGTGCCGATACCGGTCCCCGTTCCGGCCAGCCAGGCCCCCCAGGCGCCCCAGGCTCCGCCGTATCCGCAGTATCCGGGCAACTCGCAGAACCCGTTCTTGGGCCCGGGGTACTGAGTCCCCGCGCATGCTGTGAGCTTGGCCAACCTGCGTCAGGCTAGACAAGCGCCGCCGCCCGCACGCGGGTAGCGTGGTATCACCCAGTTCGGGAGGGTCTGTTTTTTGGTGCCCTCGGGGAGGGCCGTCAAGACCTGGGAGGCGCAAAGTGGACATCGTGCTCGGGGTGTCAATGGCTCCGACCACCGTCCGCCTGGTGCTCGTCGAGGGCCAGGATGCCGACGGTGTCACAGTCGAAGAAGACGAGTTCGAGGTCGCCGCTTCGGCCGCGCCCGCGCAGGTGATCGATGCGATCGTCGGCACCCGGGAAGGCGCGACGGAGGGCGGCTCCCAGCTGACCTCGACCGGCGTGACGTGGACCGATCCCGCCGAGGTGGGCGCGCTGCGCGAGGCGATCGCCTCCCACGACGTCGGCAGCGTCATGCTGGTTTCCCCGCTGCTGGCCGCGGCCGCGCTGGCGCAGACGGTCGGTCAGTCGATCGGCTACCACCACATCGCGATGCTGTTCGTCGAGCCCGACAGCGCGACGCCGGCCGTGGTCGACGTCACCGACGGTTCCATCATCGATCTGCACCGGCGGCTACTGGTGGGGGACACCGCGGCCGAGCTGTCGGGCATGGTGGCCGGGCTGGACGCGCCAGGGTCGGAGGCCGACGGCGTGTTCGTCGTCGGCTGCGGGGCAGGGCGCGGGAGCGACGTGGCCGCGATCAAGGCGGCGCTCGAGGCGGCGACCACCCTGGCCGTGAGCGTGCCCGAGGAACCGGACATGGCGCTGGCCCGGGGCGCGGCGCTGGCCTCGGCGAACGCGCCGCTGTTCGCGGTGTCGACGGCCGCCCTGGCCTACTCGCTGGACCCAGGCACCGGCGAGGTGAATCCCCGGGCGCTCAGCCCCACCTACCTGGAGGTTTCCGGCGCTGCCCGCCCGGGCGCCCTCGCCTACAGCGCGGTGGACGACCTGGCCGACGATGCCCAGGACCATCCGCTGCGCCGCGGGTTGCCCATGCTGGTCGGCAGCGCGCTGCTACTGACCAGTGTGCGCTCAGTTGTCGCAGGCCGCCACCGGCCCCCTAGACCGGCCCGTGGCGGCCTGCGACAACTGAGCGCACACTGGTCAGTAGCGCTGTCACTGCGAGGAGGTCCGTGTGGGCGACTACGGTGCGTTCGGGTTCGATCCCGAAGAGTTTGATCGCGTGATCAGGGAGGGCAGCGAGGGCCTGCGCGACGTGTTCGAGCGGGTCAGCAGGTTTGTCGGTGGGCCGGGTGGCCGGATGGGCTGGTCGGCGTTGTTCGACGACCTCTCGCGGCGGCCGCGCCCGGCACCGGAGACCGCCGGCGAGGCCGGCGACGGGGTGTGGGCCATCTACACCGTGGACGCCGACGGCGGCGCTCACGTCGAACAGGTTTACGCGACCGAACTCGACGCGCTGCGGGCCAACAAGAACAACGTGGATCCCAAGCGCAAGGTGCGTTTCCTGCCCTACGGCATCGCGGTCGGCGTCCTCGACGACGACGCTGAAGAGCCCGGCGAATCCGGCGAATCCGGCCCGACGGACTAGCGCCGCGGAAGTCAGCCCTGCTCCACCTCGTTGGATCCGCCGGCGTTGCTGATCTTGGGATTGCCCGAGTGGTAGGTGATCTTGTTGCTGAAGCCGGAGGCGTCGATGCTGTCGACGGAGTCGACGGTGATGGCGTTCTGAACGCCCGACACCGTCAGGCTCGTGCAGTGGCCGGTGATCACGACCGTGTTGGAAACCCCGCTGACGCTGACGATGTTGTTGTTGCAGGCGATCGTTCGATTCTCGTTGATGCCCGAGACGCTGACCCGGGCGCCGGGCGACGGGGCGGGTGACGTCGACGGCGTCGTCGTCGGGGTCCGGGTGCTCGACGGGCCGGGGCTGCGTGGGGTGCTGGTGGCGCTCGACGGCGGACCAAACGTCGCGGAGATGCTCGGCGGGGAGCTGATGATCGACCGGACACCCGAGAGCTGGTGCGCGGCGAAGGCGGCGATGCCGCCCGCGAGGGCGAGAAAGCCGATGACGATGCAGGTGCCCAGGATCCACCACGTGCGGTTGCCCGACGGGGACTTCGGCGGCGATCCGTACAACGGCCCCCCGCCGTAGGTCCATGGGGCGGCCGGCGGCGGCGGTGGCGGCGGGCCGGGGGGAGCGGACGGATAGGGGTAGCCCCCGGGCGGTGGCGCTTGTCCGGGCTCGGACGCGCGCGCCGCGTCGGCCAGGGGGCGCTCGAGTTCCCGGATGCGCTCTTCCGGGTCGTCCTGCGAGTTCATGGACAGATGCTCCCACTCGGACGTGTCGAATGGGTAGTTTCAGCACCGTGCCCGACTTGCCGAATCGCCAAATCCTGTTGCGTCGCCGCCCGACTGGTCTGGTCCGGCCCGAGGACACCGAGCTCGTCACCCGGCCGGCGCCCGAACCCGCTGAGGGTGAGGCGCTGCTGCGGACCACCTATGTGGGCCTAGACGCGGCGGTGCGCACCTGGCTGAACGACCAGCCGGGCTACCTGCCGCCGGTGCAGCTGGGCGAGGTGATCCGGGCGGCCGGGATCGGTGAGGTGGTGGCGACGCGCTGCGACGCCTTCGAGATCGGCGACGTCGTCACCACGCTGTCGGGCTTCCAGGAGTACGTGATCATCCGCGACGACGTCTTCAGCACCCCGGTTCCCGGCCAGGGCGCGGTGGATCAGCTGGCGGTCATGTCGGTGTACGGCCCCACCGGGGCCACCGCCTACATCGGGATGATGGACATCGGCCGGCCCCAGCCCGGGGAGACGGTGGTGGTGTCGGCCGCCGCGGGCGCCACCGGGTCGGTGGCCGGGCAGATCGCCAAGATCGCCGGCGCGCGAGTGGTGGGCATCGCCGGGGGCCCGGAGAAGTGCCGGGCGGTGGTCGAGGACTTCGGATTCGACGCGTGCATCGACTACAAGAACGACGACCTGGCGTCGGCGCTCAAAGAGCACTGCCCGCGTCGGGTCAATGTCTATTTCGACAACGTCGGCGGGCCGATCCTCGACGCGGTGCTGGGCCGGCTGGCCACCAAGGCGCGGGTGGTGCTGTGCGGCGTCATCTCCAGCTACCTCACCGGCCAGCACCCGGGCCCGGCCAACTACGTCAACCTGCTCTCCAGGACCGCGTCGATGCAGGGATTCAACGCGCTCGACGACTGGGGCCGCTTCGACGAAGCGTTCGCCGCGCTTCGCCAATGGGAGAGCGAGGGCCGAATCAGGGCGCGCCAGACCGTGTTTGAGGGCGTCGAGTCGTGCGTCGACGCCCTCAACGGCCTCTTCACCGGGGCCAACATCGGCAAGATGTTGGTCAAGCTCAGCGAGCCCGCCTCAGGTCAGCCCTGAGCCGAGGGTGGCGACCCGCCGCGTCCGGCTACGCCGCGCTCGCGATTAGCCCTCGCCGAGGACGCGGTGCAGCGCCTTCTTGGCCTCGGTCAGGGCTTCGAGCACCTTGGTCCGGGTCTCGGCGAGCTGCTGCTTCTGCTCATCGGTGCCGGTCCAGGTGATCGTGCGGGCCAGCCCGGCGAGTTCGAACAGCTCCCTGCGGATCTTGAAGGCGTCGCCGAACTTGGCCGCCCGCCCCAAAAAGGCGTGCGCGGTCTCGCTGCTGACGCCCCGCCAGGCCAGCAGGTTCCGGCCCAGCTCGGTCAGCGTCGCGACGCCGTTGTCGACCGTGACCACACCCCGGCCGGCCAGCAGGCCGATGGCGAGCTCCGCCACGTCCTGCGGCGGCGTAAATGCGCCCTCGGTCGCATCGGACACCCGCTGCACGATCTGCGCGGCGTCGGCCGGCCCGTCGAGCAGCAGCGCCGCGGTCACGAACGCGGCACGCTTGAGGAAGGGCCGCCGGCCGTGGCCGAACCCGCCCTTGAAACCGGGGCCGCCGCCGAATCCGCCTTGCCCCCAGCCCTTTTCGGCCCAGCCCCCAGCGGGGCCGGGCCCGCCGAAACCGGGGCCGCCAAAACCGGGGCCACCAAAACCGCCGAAGAATCCACCAGACATCTCTGTCATTCCTTTCCACATCAGGACTATCAAGCTCCTTGATACCACCGGCGCCGGTATTGTCAAGAAAGTTGATGGTTGCGCGCCGCGAGCCGCTGGGCGCGTGCCAGCATGGGGACATGAGCAAAGCCCACCAGGAGCCGCTGGGATTTTTGCTGTACCGGGTGATGGCGGCGCTGCGGCCCCAGGTTGCCGCGGAGCTCAAGCCGCTGGGCATCGGGCTGGCGGAATTCGTGTGCTTGCGGATTCTGTCCAAGCATCCCGGGCTCACCAGCGCCGAGCTCGCGCGCGGCACCAACGTCTCGGCGCAGGCGGCCAACCAGCTGCTGCGCTCGCTGGAGGACCGCGGCGCGCTGGCCCGTCCGGCGTCGGCCCCGGCGGGCCGGGCGATGCCGGCCCGGCTCACCCGTGAGGGCAAGGCGCTGCTCAAGCGCGCGGACGCCGCCGTGCGGATGGCCGACCAACGGATCCTGGCCCGGCTGAGCGCCGAGGAACAGCTGCACCTGAAGCGACTGCTCTATGCCGCGGGCTCGGATCCGGCCCGCTAACTGCAGTTCACCGGTCAAATTGGATGGGGTGCGCACGGTCAGGCGAGATGCGCACGGCCCCCGGCACGTGGTTTCATAACACCGTTTGCGAGAGTTGCCTAGGGGAATTCGTTCCGGGTCGCAGGTCCCGGCCCATCAACGATTGGGGAGTGCAGATGGATCGTCGCAGCATGTTGCTGACTACGGGGCTCGGCATGCTGGCGGCCGTGGCCGCGCTTCCCGTCCCCAAGGCACTGGCCAACCCGCCGCGTCCGGCGCCGCCCGAGGCGCCGTCGGCCGGCCCCGGCGGCTACATCTTCTCCGACGAGTTCGACGGCCCGGCGGGCTCGGCCCCGGATCCGGGGAAGTGGACAGTGCAGACCTGGCAGGACGACGTGTTTCCGCCGGTCGCGGGCATCTACCGCGACGACCGCCGCAACGTCTTCCAGGACGGCAACTCCAATCTCGTCCTGCGGGCCACCCAGGAGGGTGACACCTATTACGGCGCCAAATTGCGCGGCAACTTCCGCAGCATGATCAATCAGACCTGGGAAGCGCGGATCAAGCTGGACTGCCTGGAACCCGGCCTGTGGTCCGCGTTCTGGGGCGTCAACGAGGACCCGCTGCCCGACGGCGAGGTCGACGTCTTCGAGTGGTACGGCAACGGCTCGTGGCCGCCGGGGACCACGGTTCACGCGGCGTCCAACGGCAAAACCTGGGAGGGGAAGTCGATTCCGGGGTTGGTGGACGGCGGCTGGCACACGTGGCGAATGCACTGGGGTGAGGACGGGTTCCAGTTCGCGCGCGACGGGGCGCAGTACTTCACCGTTCCGAACAAACCCATTCACGTCCACGGCGGCGCGCCCGACGACTTCCGGTGGCCGTTCAACAACCCCGGCTACTGGATGACCCCCATGTTCACCCTTGCCGTCGGTGGCGTCGGCGCCGGCGATCCCGCCGCGGCAACCTACCCGGCTGACATGCTCGTCGACTACATCCGCATCTGGTGACTAGCGCTGCGCCTTGATCACCTGAACCAGGTTGAACTGCCAGCGCTCGACGAGCCGGAACCCCAGCTCGCGCGGCACCGCGAAGGCCGGTGTCGGGCCGTAGACGGGGCCCGGTGGCAGCGCCGGGCCCTGCTCGTGAGCGGGCATCGACGCGTCGGCTTGGGTGATGATCCATACGACGCCGCAATGGCTTAACGGCTCGGCGACGACCTCGGGGATGAGGTTGGTGTCGAAGACGTCGTTGCGGTCGGTCGCCCGCTGCCACAGGGTGAGGTCGATCAGCTTGCGATAGGCGTCCGGGCGCGCCGCCAGCAACGGGCGCATCGGAGCGGGCATGAACGTCACCGTGTCGTTCACCAGCAGGCAGTCACCGGGGGCCGCCTTCGCGGTGATGAGATCGGCCACCTGGCTGTAATCCATCCCGTATTTGGCGTACGGGTTGCGTTGCGCGCGAACATAATTCGGTGCGGCCGCGACGGCGAACAGGCCGACCAGGGCCGCGGTCGTCCATGGCTTGGCGGCTACGGCGGCCGTGCAGACCCCCAGGATCAGGGCCATCGCCGGTGCCGTGAAGGCCAAGTAGCGCGGCGTGTAGATCGGGTGCAGCAGCGCCGACCAGGTGACGATCAGGGCGGTCGGTATCGCCAGCCACGCCACCGCAATGATCAGCAGTTGCCGATCCCCCCGCGC
This sequence comes from Mycobacterium terramassiliense, assembly GCF_900157385.1. Taxonomy (GTDB): domain Bacteria; phylum Actinomycetota; class Actinomycetes; order Mycobacteriales; family Mycobacteriaceae; genus Mycobacterium; species Mycobacterium terramassiliense. The sequence continues at coordinate 1,198,393 of NZ_LT717700.1, read as the reverse complement.
GAGCCGCGCAGATCCGCTGAGCCACAACACGATCGCGGCGGCCACCACCAGCGCCGACAAGACGGCGAACGGCGGGCTGCGTTCGAAATACTGCTGAACCACCACGTCCTCGATCGTCCGGTGTCCGATCGGCGGGACCCAACGGATCTGATGCGACTGTCCCGCGACGGCGACCAGAAACGGCGCCAGGGCGCACACGACGGCCCCCGAGGTAATGGCGAAGCGCACCAATACTTTTCGCGCGCCGCAGCAGGACCACACGAAGGTAAGGTGCGCGAGTACCACCAGGACAAGGTAGGCGTCGATCAGGATCGACAGGGCCAGGGCGGCGCCGTACGACACCCAGGCCCAGGCGGTGTTACGGCGCGCCGCGGCGACGAGCAGCACTGTCAGCCATACCGCCGCCATCATCGACAGTGCATACGGGCGGGCCTCGATACCCGCCCACGTCGTCCGGGGCAGGATGCCGCACAACGCTCCGCAGGCCACCGCGACGGTGCGAGAGGAGAACTGTCTGCCCAGCACGACCACTCCGGCGGCCGCGCCGCCGACCGCCAGACCGCTCGGGGCGCGGGACCAGAATTCGGTGGGGGGGAAGAGCTGGAACCAGCCGTGCATGAGCGCGTAGTACAGGCCGTGGACCGCGTCGACGTTGCCCAGCATGCGCCAGAGCTGGCCGAGCGAACGGCTGTAGGACGCCGAAATGGTGGCGGCCTCGTCGTACCAGAACGACGGCCGGGCGGCGCCGGCGAGACTGATTGCGGCGCCTAACAATCCAACGATGAGCGGGTCCAGCGCGACCCGCGGCAGTGCCAGCGGGCCGCCACGGAGATGCCGTGACTCGGCGGTATCGGAGACGCTCACCGCCCGCTATGTTGCCAGAAGCGGGCGGGAGGCTTGCGTCAGTTACTCAGCCAGACGTGCCAAAACCCGTCGGGGCCGAAGCGGCAGTCCCAGTGGGTGTAGATGTTGTCGTTGTGCGTGATCTCCACGTGCGGGCCGTCCGCCAGACAACCGCCCTCACTCGAATAATTGCCCTCGACTTCGACCTCATCGGCGTTGGCCACGCCGACCGCAACGGTCAGCACCCCCGTCAGCGCCAGGATCCCGGCAGCAACCAGCGTCTTCATCCGGATCTTCCCCTCGGTATCGGTGCCGCGACTGTAGCGACCCGGCCGGGTGCGCCACCTGAAAACGAAAGGACTCAAGCCGGCCCTCGTTCGAACGTATGATCGATAAATGGGCGAGCTCGCGTCGATCGGATACAACGGTCAGCCGGTCCGCAGCCCGTTCCGGGTGGTGCGCCCGCCGATCGCGGTGCTCGTCGACCTGACGGTGCTTTTCCCCCGAGAGCCGCACCGGTCGGGCCGGTATCAGCCCAACGGCCTGCAGCTGCACAAGGTCGTCGAGGGCCGGCTCAGCTGCTGGGGCATCTGCGAGCAGGGCGACTGGTGGGGGCTGGTGACCTACCCCGTCGCGTACGGCTCCAAGCGCAAGACCGTGACCCATTGGGTCCCGGCCTGGACCTTGCGCCGGAAGGGCTAGCTCGTCGCGAGTCATCGATCCGCCACCAACGGGCGCTCACGCGAAATGTCGGCCGGTTTTCGCGCCACGCGCACCTTCGGCACGGCGGCTTCTTCCGGCCTGGACGCTGCGGCGGAAGGGCGGCAATGCGATGATGGCTGCCCGTGGCAGGCAACTTGGTTTCCGTGCTGACCAAGCTCATTCCGCTCGGGCTGGTCATCGCGCTCTCACCGATCACGGTGATCCCGGCGGTGCTGGTGCTCCACGCGCCCCGCCCGCGGCGGGCCAGCCTCTCCTTCCTCGGCGGCTGGCTGCTGGGCATGGCCGCGCTCACCGGGGCGTTCGTCGCGGCCTCCGATTTGCTGGGCGATCTGCACCAGACCCCGCCGACCTGGGCGTCCTGGGTGCGTGTGGTGATGGGCCTGGCGCTCATCGCGTTCGGTGTGGTCCGCTGGCTGACCCGGCATCGCCAGGGCAAGACTCCGGCGTGGATGCGGTCGTTTTCCAACCTGACCCCGCTGCGCGCGGGGGTGACCGGGGCGGTGTTGACGGCGGTCCGACTCGAGGTGCTGATCCTGTGCGCGGTCGCCGGCCTGGCCATCGGCACCGGCGGGCTCGGCCCGGCGGCCGGCTGGGTATCCGGCGCCATCTTCGTGGCCGTGTCCTCGTCGACGGTCGCCGTACCGATCCTGGCCTACGTCGGCGCCGGCGGCCGCCTGGATGACGCGCTCGAGCGGCTCAAGGCGTGGATGGAGGAAAACCACGCCGCCATGCTCGCGGTCATCCTGGTGCTGATCGGTTTGTTGGTGCTTTACAACGGAATTCACGCGTTGTAGTCGCTCGACAGGTTAGATTGCTGCCCATGGCAGGAAGCTGGGCGACCGTGGCGACCGGGCTGATTCCGCTCGGGCTGGTCATCGCGCTCTCACCGATCACGGTCATTCCCGCGGTGCTGGTGCTGCAGGCGCCTCGCCCCCGGCCGAGCGGCCTGGCCTTCCTCGCCGGCTGGGTGCTGGGCATCGCCGCGCTGACGGCGCTGTCCGTCGCGGCCTCCGGCCTGCTCGGCGGTCTGGACAAGTCACCGCCGAGGTGGTCGTCCTGGCTGCGCGTGGTCTTCGGCGCGGCGCTGATCGTCTACGGCGTCTACCGCTGGCTGACTCGGCACGGCCACTCCGAATCGCCGGCCTGGATGCGTTCGTTCGGCACCATCAAGCCAGGCCGTGCGGCGCTCACCGGGGCCGCGCTGGCGGTCGTGCGACCGGACGTGGCGCTCATCTGCGTGCCGGCCGGCCTGGGCATCGGCACCAGCGGGCTCGGCCTCGGCGGTGACTGGTTGGCCGCGGCGTTCTTCGTCGCCGTCGCGGCGTCCAGCGTCGCGATCCCAATATTGGCCTACGCGGCCGCCGGTGAGCGCCTCGACCCGACGCTGGCGCGGGTCAAGGATTGGATGGACAAGAACAACGCCGCCCTGCTGGCGGGCATCCTGGTCGTGATCGGTGCGATGGTTCTGTACCACGGCATCCGCGCGCTGTATCACCTGTAGCCGCCGTCGGACAGGCCCGCGTCGGTCTCGAGCCGGTTCGTCTCGCCAAAGACCAACTCGCGCAACAGCTCCCAGCTGTAATCCCTGAGCATGCCCCCGTAGCCTTTGGCCGCCCATTGCCGGCAGTGCCGCTCCTCGTGGTGCAGCACCCGGTTCAAGTCCAGGTGCCAGGCGTGCCCGGCCCGGATGATCCGGCGAAGCGGCACCGCGGGGTCGGCGAGCTTGCCCGCGTTGACCATGAAGATGTCGCCCCACGTGGTGCCGCCCCGCCGGCTGAACTGCCGCTGGATCCAGTTGCCGCCGGCACCCATGAGGATGCCGTTCGGGGTCGTGACCAGCCGGCCCCCGTTGCGATGGACGAACCCGACGTCGCGAGAGTAACTCCAGCGGTTTGCGTTCTGCCGGTCGATGATTCGCGCGATCTCGGCCGCGCTGTAGGGCGTCTCGGGAAAGTCGGCACACCGCCGGCCCTCCTTGCCGTAGTCCGTCCCCGCGTTGAGGACGTAGGTCATCAGCGTCGCCGTGCGCGCCTCGTCCCCGCCGATGCTCCGGGGCAGCAGAAAGTAGGACTTACCCTGTGGGTCCTCGATCTTCTCGAGCCCCTCCAAGACGTCGAAGCTGTCCGGTGCGATGGCGTGGCGCCGGGCGACCTCGGCGACGACGTCGGCGGGCACGCCGCGGCGTCGGGCGTTTTGCAGCCACGCCGCCGAGTAGTCGTTTGCGCGCACGCTTGTCAACTTAAGGTGTAGGCAATGGACAGGTGGCCCCGGCGACGCGCGCGTGGCATCACGCAGATCACCCGCGGGCTGGGCACGCTGGATCGGGAACTCTTCGAGACGATCGCCGAGACGCCCACCCCGCTGCTCGATTCGGTCATGCCGCCGCTGACCCGGGCGGCCGACCACTCGAAGCTGTGGTTGGCCATCGCCGCGGCGCTGCTGGCGTCGGGCAAGCCCTCCGCGCAGCGCGGTGCGACCCGCGGCGTCGCGACGCTCGGCGCCACCAGCCTGGTCACCAACCAGGTCGCCAAGCGAATCCGACCGCGCGCGCGGCCCGTCTACGACTCGGTGCCCCTGATCAGGCGGGTCCGCCGCCGCCCCGTGTCCAACTCCCTGCCGTCGGGCCACTCCGCCAGCGCCGCCGCGTTCGCCGTCGGCGTGGGACTGGAGAATCCCCCGCTGGGGTTCGTGCTGGCGTTGCTGGCGGGCATGGTCGGGCTGTCGCGGGTGGCTACCGGCGCGCACTACCCCGGGGACGTCCTCGCCGGTTTCGGCATCGGCGCCGGGCTCGCCGTGCTGGGCGGCCGGGTCGTCCCCCCGATCGTCGAAACCACCCTGCCCAAGACCGAACCGTTCGTCGTCGACACGCCCCCACGGCCCGACGGCGCCGGCGTGGTCCTGGTCATCAACCCGTCGTCGGGAAGCGGCACGGGCTCGCGCGTCGTCGACGAGGTCCGCGCCGAGCTGCCCCAGCTCGAGATCGTCGAACTGGGTCCCGACGACGACCCCGAGGTGGCGTTGCGCCGCGCCGCCGAGCGCGCCGAGGTGCTGGCCGTCGGCGGCGGCGACGGCACCGTGGCGGCGGCCGCGTCGGTCGCGATCGAGGCGGACCTGCCGTTGGCGGTCTTTCCCGCCGGGACGTTCAACCACTTCGCCAAGGACATCGGCTGCGACACCGTGGCCAAGACGGTGGAAGCCATCCGGTCGGGCAGCGTGGTCCGCGTCGATCTGGTGTGCCTCAACGAAAGTCGGATGGTGCTCAACACGGCGAGCATCGGCGCGTACCCGATGTTCGTCCGGTATCGCGAAAAGCTCGAGAAGCGCGTCGGCAAGCCGGTGGCCGGCTTCTACGCGATGCTGCAGACCCTGCGCAAGGGTGAGCCCGTCAGGATTCGCTACGACAACAAGACCCTGCAGACGTCGTTGTTCTTCCTCGGCAACTCGCTGTATCTGCCGACGGGATTCGCACCGTCGCGGCGCACTCGCATGGACGACGGCTTGATCGACGTGCGCATCCTGGAGACCGGGCGGCCGTGGGCGCGGACCAGGATCCTGACCGCGCTGGCGCTGGGGCGCCTGCTGCGCAGCCCGCTGTATCACGAACTGCAAGTGCCGGAGTTCAGCTTCTCCGCCGTCGACGGCCCCACGGTCATCGCCCACGACGGCGAGGTGGGCGACGAGTACGACCACGCCAGCTTCAGCGCGAAATACCGTGTCCTGCCGGTCTTTCGGCCGCTTGCGCCGAGCTAGGCCGGCTCAGGCGGACGCTACGCGCGCGGGCACAGGTCGACGATGGCGTAGTCGATCAGGGCGTCCGCCTGTCGCGGCGTGAGCCCCCGGGGTCCGAGGTCCATGGTGGACTTTTGCAGCGCCAGCGACTGCAGTTGCGACGGAGGTGCGCCCCACGCGATCTGTTGGCAGATCTTCCAGCCGGTCTGCACCAGCGCCGGGTCGCCACCGTCGAGGTCCTGGATACCGACGGCGTGCAGGCGGTTGAGGTAGGTGGTCTCATCTGCGTGTGCCGGGCCGGCGCACACGATGCCGGCGGTCAGGAGGGGGCCGACTGCAAAAGCTGCGCCGATGAACTTGCCATAGAGCCTCTGTGCTGCCATAACTCCTTCTTCGCTGACTGTTTGCCGCCCCCGCCCATATATGAAAGCAGTTCCGTAACCGCGGCGCGCGGAAAATTTGCGGCGTTTGAAAAGCGTTAACCCGACAACGCGACCGGAAGTCGGAGCCGCTTCGCGAGATTGGCTAGTGGTGGCCGCCGCCGGTTTCGGCGCCACCACCGGAGCTGCCGCCGCCGCCACCGGTCTCGGCGCCGCCACCGCTGGAGACACCGCCGCCACCAGAGCTGCCGCCACCAGTCTCGGCGCCGCCGCCACCGCTGGAGACACCGCCGCCGCCGGAGACACCACCGCCGCCGCCGACATCGCCGCCGTGGCTGCCCCCACCGGACTGGACGGGAACCGGCACGACCGGAGCCACCGGAACGGGAGCCGCCGGAACCGGAGCCGGGGTGACGGGAGCCGCCGGAACCGGAGCCGGGGCAACGGGAGCCGCCGGGGCCGGAGCGGCGGACAGCGGAGCGGCCGGCGGTACTGCGCTCGGGGGTGGGCTCAAGGGCTTGGGCGCGGCCGCCTTCGTGGCCGCCACCGCCCCGGGCACGGGGGGCGCGAGCACCTGCTCGGCGGGGGCGATGAAATTCTGCACCGGAGCGGGCAGCAAGCCAACCGTCGTGTGGACGCCGATCACGAGGGCTATCTCCAGCGCCAACGCCGCGCCGAAGCCCGCCACCGCCACCGCGCTTCCGACCAACAGACCCGGTCTGGGCCGGGGCTCGCCCGCGCCCACCGCGCCGGCGTCGATGACGACGGTCGGGGCACCGGCGTCGTCGTCCGCCACAGCGCTGTAGGCGAGTTCGCCGTCGCCCACCTCGGCGATGCCCAAATATTCAGGCAGGGCACTCGCGTCGAGCGCGCCCGTGCCCGGGTCTTGCGCGTAGGCCAGCGCGGCGGTCGACGAGGCGAACAATGGCGCATTGGCCGACGCCAGCGCCGCGCCGCGGGCCAGTGCCGTCTCCGGCTCTTCCGGAGCGCTCACGCTCAGCGACGTGGCCGCCTCCAGACGCGCCTTGAGCGGGGCGACGTCGACGCCCGAGCCGATTACAAGCAGGCCGCCCGGGCGGGTAGGCGATTCGTCGAGCGCGGCGACCATCTGCGCCAGCTCCGCGGCCGCTGGCTCCCCGGACGTGACATCGGCGACGGAACCGTCGGCGGTCTCGACCACGGCCAAAGTTGCGGTGTCGGGCTGCACGAAAAGCACCGCGGTACGCTCGTAACCCATTGCGTCACCGAAAGATTGAGCCAGCGAGGTCGCCGCCAGAAACGCCGACACCAGCATCACGTTCTCCAGCTTGTGGGCGGCCAGCGCGTCACCCACCGCTTTCGCGTCGAGCGGGTCGGTGCATGCCACCCCGACCCCGGATAGTTCGAGGCCCGCGCTCGCCGCGTCTTCGCGGGTACCCAGGATGGCGGCGATCGCTCGGTCGGACGCGCTGACGGTGGGCACATCGTCGGCGGCGGTGACGATGAATTCTTTCTCGTCTACCGTTGCGCCGTCGGCGTTTTCGCCTTGCAGCAGCACCAGCTGAACCGAATCCGGGGTCAATGAGACTCCGAGCACGATATGCACGCCCACGCCTCCCAACACTTTGACCCGCTAACCGATCGTCGCTCGGGAAGCTGTATCGGGATGGTGCCGAGGTTATGTAGGCCCTAAGAAACCTGTCCCGCACACGCCCGAGCCCGTCGGCCACCCGAGGTCTAGGGTCGGCTCGTGCGCAGGACCATCGACTGGGACGGCGACGCGGTCACGATCATCGACCAGACCGCGCTGCCCGCCGACTATCGCGTCCTGACCCTGCGCACCGTCGACGAGTTGATCGACGCGATCGCCCGCCTCGCCGTGCGCGGCGCCCCGGCGCTGGGCGCGGCGGGCGCCCTTGGCGTCGTGCTCGCGGCGCGCGAGGGGGGCGATGTCCGCGCCTCGGCCGCGCGCGTTGCGCAGGCGCGGCCCACGGCCGTCAACCTCAGCTGGGGAGTCGGACGCGCGCTGCAAAGGCTCGACGAGGGCGCCAACGCCGTGCTCGCCGAGGCGCTGGAAATCCTCGACGAGGACGAACGCCTCAACCGCGCCGCGTCCGCCCACGCCACCGAGATCGTCCTGGAACTATGCGATCGCCGCCCGCTGCGGCTGCTCAGCCACTGCAACGCTGGCCACCTGGCCACCGTCGCCTGGGGTAGCGCCCTCGGCGTCGTCTGGCACCTGCACGCGCGCGGACTGGTCGAGTCGGTGCTCGTCGACGAGACCCGCCCGCTGCTGCAGGGCGCCCGGCTCACCGCGTGGGAGCTGGCGCAGGCGGGGGTGCCCTACCGGGTGCAGCCGGACGGCGCCGCCGCGGCGGCGATGGCACGCGGCCTGGTGGATTGTGTGCTCGTCGGCGCCGACCGGATCGCAGCCAACGGCGACGTCGCCAACAAGATCGGCACCTACGGCCTGGCCATCGCGGCGCGTCATCACGACGTGCCGCTTGTCGTGGTCGCGCCCTCGTCCACGATCGACGCGTCGCTGGCCACCGGCGCCGAGATCGCCATCGAGGAACGCGCGCGCGACGAACTCAGGACGTTCGCCGGCGCCACGATCACCCCGCCGGACGCGGATACCTTCAACCCCGCCTTCGACGTGACCCCGGCCGATCTGATCACCGCGGTCGTCACCGAACACGGCCGCTACCGGCCATCCTGAAGGTACTGACGCGGTTTGAGGATCAGGCTGGCGATGACGGCGAGGATGCCGATGCCGACGCAGATCCACAACGCGGAGTGATAACCCGCCTCGGTGCCCGCGCCGACAACCGTTACGGCCCAAGCGAACCCGAGCGAGCTGCCGATGCCGTAGGAGGCGTTGGCGATCCCGGGCAGCGAGCCCGGCTCGTCGGGCGGGGCCTGAAGGACGCCCAGCGCGCTCAGCGGGGTGAGCGCGACCGCCAGCGATGCCCCGACCGCCACCATGAGCACGATGACCATCGTCTTGTCGAGCGCGAACACCGCGACCAGCGCGGTGACGGCCACGGCGGCAACCAGCCCCGCCCGCAACACCGTCACGAAGCCGATCTTGGCGGAGAGCCGTCCGATCAGTGGCGCCACCACCAATTGGGAGAGCGCGCCGGGAGTGATGAACAGCAACGCGGTCAGCTGCCCGCTGGCGGCGAAGCCGATGCGGTCGTTCTCGGCGATCGACGGGACGATGTAGTTGAACACCACCATGAACGACGCGAAGCACAGGATGGTCACGGCGATCAACGGCCAGGCGTGGCGCGAGGCCATCTGGTCGATGTGGATCAGGGGTTGGGCCACTCGCTTCTCGACCATGACGAGCCCCACGAAGGCGGCGCCAGCCGTGCCGATCGACACGAGCAGAAGCGGTGAGGCCCAGCCCATCTGGTCGCCGTTGGAGACGTAGAGGTCGAGCCCGGCGACGGTCAACGCGATAAGGACCGCTCCCGCCCAGTCCATCCGGCCCGGGTTCGCGCGATCCCGCTCGTCCGCCGGAATCGCCAGGCAGCAGAGTGCCGCTGCGACAATGCCGAACACCAGCGTCAAAACGAAGATAGAGCGATAGCCGAAATGGTCGACCATGAAGCCGGCTAGCAGCGCGTCGACACCGGCCACCCCGGCACTGATCGCCGAGATGACACCGCAGCAGACGCCGAATGCCGCGCCGCCGAGGTGTTCGCGCATGATCAGGAAGGCCAGACCGTAGGCGATGTTGGCGCTTCCCTGCAGGACCCGGCCCACCATCACGACGGGCAGCGACGTCCCCAGGATGCACAACAGCGTTCCGACGCAGACCAAGAACAGGATTCCGACGAGCACGCGCTTGCGGCCGACGAAGTCGCTCCACCGAATCAGTACCACGTTGGCGATCGCCCCGGCGAGGTAGAAGTAGGCGGACATCGATGCGTACGCGTGAGGTCCGAGATGGGTGTTGATGTCCCGGATCGCCGGGCCGAGCATGGTGGCGTTGAGCGTGAACGACGTCACCGACAACGACAGCGCGGCCACCATGAATGCAGCCGAACCCCGCGACATCGTGGTAACGCCAGCGTCTTTCGCCGGTGCCGTTGGGCTTTCACTTACCACGACCAGAACCCTCCACCATGTCGACTCGGCCGGGTTCGGGGCTGAGTCCGCCGCGCTGATTCTGACGAATATCGTTGCCAGCCAAGATATCTCGTACGCTAGGCGTCGCTGGCCGCGCGCATACCGAGATGTACCGTGGCGAACCCCGTGCTCAGCGACACGTAGCGGGCGTCAACGAGGCCCGCTTCTCGCATCGCGTCGCGCAGCCCGTCGCGCGACATCCAGCTGCGGATCGAATCGGCGGTGTAATGGTGGGCGTCCCGGTGCCAGGCCACGGCCCAGCCCACCGCCGGCATCACGCGGAAGTAGAGCAGGTTATGCACGGATTTCAGCGTCTTCGAGTCCGGGGTGCTGAAATCGAGCACCATCAGGCGGCCGCCCGGCCGCAGCACGCGGTGGAACTCGCGCAGCGCCTGGCCCCGGTCGGCAACGTTGCGCAGCCCGAAGCCGATCGTGACCGCGTCGAAGCACGCGTCCGGGAACCGCAGGTCCGTGGCGTCGCCCTCCTGGAAGTCGACGGCCCCGCGCTCCCGGCCCCGAGCGACCTCAAGCATCGCCGCGCAGGAGTCGACACCGACCACCTGGCCTTCCGGTCCGACCGCGGCCGCCTCCAGGAACGCCAGATCACCCGTCCCGGTGGCGACGTCGAGCACTCGTTCGCCGGTCCGAAAGGCGCACAACTGCATGGCTTGTCGCTTCCACAGGCGATGTAGCCCAAGCGTCCAAAGGTCGGTCATCACGTTGTAGCGCGACGCCAGCGCCGAGAACAGCTCCTGGACGTAGCTGCTCTTGGCCTCGTCCGACTGGTTCCATCGCCGTGTGACCATCGTGAGCCTCCCGCACACCCCCCGGGGTCAACAGCCGGGGATGTATCACGGTAATTCGCGCCGGGCGACGGGCCGTTGGAGGGGTGTCGTTAGCCCGTTGACCCACCCGCGTGGGACCCTTTCTGAGTGGTCATCGTTCTTGAGGTTTAACGGGCATTGCGTCTCCGGCGTGCGCTGAAATATCCCACGGTAAGCATGAATAGAAGACCGGCCGTTAGCCACCCTGCCCCGCAACCCGAGGCAATGTATAGGCGAGGCCGAGGCCAACAGCCCCGCCGAGAATAACGAGGCACACGCGCGTGACACGTCCCATATCAATCGCCTGACCTAGGTTGACGGTTAAGGGGTGGACCATTTCCAGGGATGCGTGGGATTGGGAAGACGAAATCATATGTCTCTCGTCACGGTGCGCGAGATGCCGAGGCGGATTCTTCGAGCGTGCCGGGACATGCGCGACGACAGGTGGGGCGCTATTGAACCGATCCGCGGGCCCCGCTGATGCCTCCCGGACGGGCCTCCGACGAATTCCGGGAAAGCGAGCGCTGCACAGCGCCGACGTATGAGCGGTATTTCCCCAATCCGCCTTCGCGACCAATTGACAAAGACCAGAGGGTCGCGTGACAAGAAGTCAGTTGTGACGGCGAGGCTAAACAAGTTCGGGCACTAGGGAATTCATGTCGCTTGGTTATAGGCAAGAGGGTGGAAAACCATTGTCGAAAAGCCAATGCACACGCTCCCCCCGTGAGGAGACTCGGGCGAATCGGGGATTGGGTTCAGAGGACGATCGTCATGAGGGTCATCACAGAAGCACTCACCACGGCGGCGGGCGACCTGTCCAGCATCGGTGCGACGACCAGCGAGGCCAACGCCGCGGCGGCGGTATCCACCGCGGCCATCGCCCCGGCCGCAGCAGACGAGATCTCCGGTGCCATCGCCCAGGCGTTCAGCGCCCAGGGGCAGCAGTGGCAGCAGGTGTCGGCAGCGGCGCAAGAGCTGTATCAGCGATTCGTGCTTGCCATGCAAGCATCGGCGGCTGCCTACCAGCAAGCGGAGGCCGAGATCGTGGGCTGGCTGGGCGGGTTGGGATCGCTTTTCATGTCGGGCGCTGTCGGGCCCACGGTGCCAGGTTTGCCGCCCGATGGCAGCAAGCCGCTGGTCCCGCAGCTCCCGCCGCCGCCGCCTTTTCTGCAATGAGGAAGCGTCCTCATGGTGGCCGCCCTCGCCGTTGATCCAGTGGTCGGCGTGGATCAACTCCCACCGCGATGTGGTGGGTGGGCGCGCTGCTCAACAGTGGAGCCGATGACGGGAATCGAACCCGCGTATTCAGCTTGGGAAGCTGATGTTCTGCCATTGAACTACATCGGCGCGGTTGCCCCGAAAAGGCTAGCATCCGCGGTCAGCGCCGGTGGGCGGCTCCGGCGGAGCTCGGGCAGCGTCGTCGCGAACCACGCGCTCCCGGCACGGAAGTCAAATGGGCTTCGCGCCGTTTCCACGGCTCTTAGGCATTCGATGTTTATTATTTCGTGATCTGCCCGTAATGTGCTCTGAGTGGGTCGCCACCGATTAGCCAAGAAGCGACGTAAGTCACCAGCAGTGCTGGCAGGCATGCTCGTTCCCGCGGCCATCTTCTTCGCGGCAGCCGGAGATATCCGCCCGGCCGCCACCCACACGGTGGCCAAGCCCGTTATCGACGACATTGCGCCGTGCTGCCTAGAAATCGTCGCGGCACCGGTGAATATGTCCCGTAAAGGCGCCGGTTTCGCCGACGGCGAGCTGGCCGCATCGAGATACCACGCGCGCTCGCGTTTCTTGCCCGTCGGCGTCGCGCCGGAACAGGGCCTCCAGGTCCGGACCATCCTGGTGGCCCGCAGCATCAGCGCGACGTTCCCCCAGATCCACCAAATCGGGGGCGTGCGGCCAGATCCGCTGCCCTGGCATCCGCTCGGCCTGGCGATCGATGTGATGATCCCCGATCCCGGCAGTTCCGAAGGCATCGCGCTCGGCAACCAGATCGTCGCGTACGTGCTGCGCAACGCGGATCGGTTCGGGATCCAGGACGCGATCTGGCGCGGGGTCTACTACACGCCCACCGGCGCGCAGGTCAGCAGGCTCGGCCACTATGACCACGTCCACGTCACGACGACCGGAGGCGGATACCCCAAGGGCGGGGAGATGTACCTCCGCTGAGTCACGGCGGCCCGCGGCCGGCAGCAGATAGGCTCATCGCGTGCTGCTCTCCGATCGAGACCTCAGGGCCGAAATCAGCTCCGGCCGGTTGGGCATCGACCCCTACGACGACACGTTGGTGCAGCCGTCGAGCATTGACGTTCGCCTCGACTGCATGTTCCGCGTCTTCAACAACACTCGCTACACCCACATCGACCCCGCGCAGCAGCAGGACGAACTGACGACCCTGGTGGAACCCGTTGATGGCGAACCGTTCGTGCTGCATCCCGGCGAGTTCGTGCTCGGCTCGACGCTGGAGTTGTTCACCCTGCCCGAGGACCTCGCCGGACGCTTGGAGGGCAAGTCATCCCTCGGACGTCTGGGTCTGCTGACGCATTCGACCGCGGGCTTCATCGACCCCGGCTTCAGCGGGCACATCACGCTCGAGCTGTCCAACGTCGCAAACCTGCCCATCACCCTGTGGCCGGGCATGAAGATCGGTCAGCTGTGCATCCTGCGGTTGACGAGCCCGGCCGAACACCCCTATGGCAGCTCGCGCGTAGGGTCGAAATATCAGGGTCAGCGGGGGCCGACACCGTCGCGGTCGTACCAGAACTTCATAAGGTCTACATAGGTTCGACACCGCGCCGCCACGGCGATTTTGCGCGATGATGTAGGGGCCTTGGTAACTGCCCACTCGACCATGGCTTCGTCTAGCGAGACTTTTGGAGGGGGTTGTATTGGATATCGTGCTCGGGGTGTCGATGGCACCGGCATCGATTCAGATGGTGGTGCTAGAGGGGGAAAACGCCGACGGCGCAACGGTCGAAGAGGACGACTTTGACGTCACTGCGGCCAACGACGCGGCCACCGCGAGCGCGCCTGACCAAGTAGTCTCCGCCATTCTGGGGACCCGCGAGGGTGCCGCCGACGCCGGCCTGGAGCTGGCGGCAATCGGCGTGACGTGGACCGACCAACTCGAGGCGGCCGCGTTGCGCGACGCGCTGGCGGCGCACAAGATCGAGAACGTCATGCTGGTGTCGGCGTTCCTGGCCGCGGCGGCGTTAGCCCAAAGTGTCGGTGGCGCAGTGGGGTACGAGCGCACCGCGGTGCTCTATGTGGAGCCCGATACCGCAACGCTGGCCATCGTCGAGACGTCCGACGGTTCCATCGCCGACGTCTACAAACAACCGATCTACGCCGAGTCCTACGACGACGCCGTCACACAACTCGCCGGGATGGTCGCCGGCCTGGAGAAGACGGAACTGGTTCCCGACGGTCTGTTCGTGGTCGGTTCGGGCGTCGACATCGCCCCGATCAAGCCGGCGCTGGAGTCGGTGACGTCCCTTGATGTGAGCGCGCCGGAGGAGCCGGAGACCGCGCTGGCGCGGGGCGCGGCTCTGGCGTCGGCGAACGCCCCGCTGTTCGCCTCGTCGACCGCGGCGCTGGCCTACGCCCAGGATCCCGGCACCGGAGCCGTCGACCAGTACGCGATACCCGACTACCTCAGGGTCGGGGACGAACCCGGCGACGACCTCGCCTACAGCGCCGTCGCGGACGACGACGCCGACGCCCAGACGGTCGTCATCGAGAAGCTGTTCACTCAAGCGCCGGAGCAACCGCGTCGCAGGCCGGTCCTGCTGGTGGGCAGCGGCTTGGCGGTCGTTGGCATCAGCGCGGTGCTGGCGCTGGAAATCGCGCTGGCGATCGGCATCCGCACGACCGGGACCGTCGCGCTGCGGCCCACCCCCGGCCAAAGTCTCATCGTCCCAACGCAACAGGCTCCCGCGCCCGCGCCGGTTCAGGCGGCCGCGCCGAAGCCAAACTTCACCGTGCCGCAGCCGATGATGGCGCCCAGGCCGGTGACCCCGCCGGCGGCGGCCCCCATTCCAGCCGCTCCGCCCGCGCCGCCCATTCCGGCGGCTCCGGTGGTGCCGGTTCCGGTCGTCGTTCCGCCCGTGGCGCCGATTCTGGTGCCACCGATCCGCGTGCCCATCCCGAACCCGGTGGTGAGCCCGCCGATCATTCAGGCCCCGCGCCCCGTGGTGCCCCAACTGCCGGTGCATGTTCCGCAGCCGGTGCCGCCGCAGGGCGGCATCACGGTTCCGCACTCGCCGCCGCACCAAACTCCGGGCGAAGGCCCGCTACCCATCCCGGGCGAAGGGCCCGGCGGCGGTCCCATCCACATCCCCGGTGAGGGCCCCGGTGGTCCCGGCGGCGGCGAGCCGGCCGGTCCCGGTCCGTTCGGCGGTCACGGTCCCTTCGGCGGAAACGGGCCTTTCGGTGGTGGTCCCGGTCCGTTTGGCGGTCACGGACCCTTCGGCGGCGGCGCTCCCGGCGGCGGCGAGCCCGCCAGTCCCGGTCCGTTCGGTGGTGGTTCCGGTCCGTTCGGTGGTGGTTCCGGTCCGTTCGGCGGTCACGGACCGTTCGGCGGCGGCGCTCCCGGGGGCGGTCCGTTCGGCGGCGGTGGTGGTGGTCCGTTTGGCGGCGGCGGTGGTGGTCCGTTCGGCGGCGGCGGCGGGCCCTTCGGCGGTGGCGGTCACGGCGGCTTCGGCGGCGGTGGCGGCTTCGGCGGCGGTGGTGGCGGGTTCGGCGGCGGCCACAGCGGCGGCGGGCACCACTAGCCCAGACGCAGGGCCCGATCTCCGGCGTTGCGACACGGCTAACGCAGGCCGGCTTTGCGCTTAACACCCCCGCGACGGCGCGGGTAGGCTCGAACCGTTGGGCTGGCCGAAAACCCGCGCCGCCCTGTCTCCTCACAACCAGAACTTCATAACGCCCAGCTAATTACGGATTCTCGGAGCCCGCGCTGCTGTGGCAGAGAGTCTGAAGGAATGCGTCGCCGCCGCGTCTGTCGCCGCGGCGCAGCAAACTACCAAGGGGGAGTTTTCAGCGGTGGTGGGCATCGTGCTTGGTGTCTCGATGACGCCGACGAAGGTCCGCATGGTGTTGGTGGAAGGCGAATGCGCCGACGGGGCCACCGTCGACCAGGACAACTTCGATGTCGATGCGGATCGGTCGCCGACGGCGCCTTCCGCCGCGCCCAACCAGGTGGTCTCCGCCATCCTGGGCACGCGCGAAGGCGCCCACCAGGGCGGTTACCGGCTGCTGTCCACGGGAGTGACGTGGACCGATCACGTCGAGGCGGCGCTGCTGCGTGACGCTCTCATCGCCCACAAGATCGAAAACGTCATGCTGGTCTCGGCCTTCATGGCCGCCGCCGCCCTGGCCCAGGCGGTGGGAGACGCCACCAACTATGCGCGCACCGCGCTGCTCTTCGTCGAGCCCTACACCGCGACGTTGGCGGTGGTCGACACCGCGGACGGATCCATCTCGGAGGTCCATCGGAGGGCTCTGGCCGACGACGAAGACGAGGCGGTCGCCGAGCTCGTCGATATGGTCTCGGGCGCCGAAGCGTTGGAAACGCGCCCGGAGGGTGTGGTGGTCGTCGGCTCGGGCGTAGACATCCCGCTGATCAAGCCGGCCCTGGAGGCCGCGACTTCCCTTGCGCTGTCGGCTCCCGACGAGCCGGAGATGGCGCTCGCCCACGGCGCGGCGCTGGCCTCGGCGAACGCGCCGTTGTTCGCGTCGTCCACGGCGGCGCTGGCCTACGCGCTGGACCCCGGCACGGGCGAGGTCGACCCGTTGGCGCTCGCCGGCCAGGTTCCCGGACTGTTGCCCGCGTACCAACCCGAATACCGCTCCGTTTCGCAGCAATCCGATTCCGACGTTGCCTACAGTGCCGTGCCCGACGAGGACGCTGATGCCCACACGGTCATCGGCCTGGAGGACACCCAGCGGCGCAAGTCGGTGCTGCTGGTGGGCAGCACGCTCGCGGTGATTTTCATCAGCGCGGTGGTGGCGCTGGAGATTGCGCTGGCGATCGGCATCCGCCCGACGGTGGCCTTACGGCCCAGCCCCAACGAAAACATCATCGCTCCGGCGCAGCCGCCCGCGCCCGCGCCGGTGCCGCAGGCTCAGCCGAAGATCCCAGCGCCCGCCCCGGTCGCGGCGCCGCATCCCATCGCGCCCCCCGCGGCCGCGCCGGTCCCCGCGGCGCCGCGACCGGGGCATCCCATCGCGCCCCCCGCGGCCGCGCCGGTCCCCGCGGCGCCGCCCGCCCCGGTTCCGGTCATTCCGCCGCCCGTGTTCGTTCCCGTGCCGCGCGTGCCGTTCGTCGGACCGCCGGTCCGCGGCCCCCTGGCTGGCCCGCCGATCCGCGGCCCCTTCGGCGGCGGGCCGGCCCCGCGCGGCCCCTTCGGTGGCGGCCGCGGCCCGTTCGGCGGGCATGGTCTTTTCGGCGGAGGTCACGGCGGCTTCGGCGGTGGGCACGGGTTCGGCGGCTTCGGCGGCGGCCACGGATTCGGCGGCTTCGGGCACAGGTAACCGTTCGGCGTTGCCAGGCGTTTGCCGGCCCACGAGCTAGGGTGGCGGATAGGGTCTGGTCGCGACCGAAACTCTCGGCGCGATGCGTGGGGCAATCAGGTTGTCAGCGAACAAGTTTCGAAATGGGGGAGCGGTGGACATCGTCCTTGGGGTGTCTCTGACACCCGAGACGGTCCGCATGGTGCTCGTCGAGGGTGAAGGTGCCGGCGGCGTCACCGTCGACCAGGCCGACTTTCATGTCCCGGGCGTCACCGCGGCCGATCAGGCGATCGAGGCCATCCTCGGGACCACCGAAAGCGCGGCCGAAGGCGGCTATCAGGTGAAATCCGCCGGGGTGACGTGGACGGACCAAAGCGCCGCGACGGCGCTGCGAAATGCCCTGGCGGAACGCAAGATCGAAAACGTCATGCTCGTCTCGGCGTTCGTGGCCGCAGCGGCGCTGGCTCAGGCGGTCGGCAGCGCAACCAATTGCGCCCGCACCGCACTGCTGTTCGTGCAGCCGGCAGTCGCGACGCTGGCCGTCGTCGACACGGCCGACGGGTCGATCGCCGACGTGCAACAAAAACCGCTGCCCCACCGCGAGGATGCCGCGCTCGCGGAGCTGGCCGCGATGGTCGCCGGCGCCGAATCGATGCCCGCCCGCCCCGACGGGGTATTCCTCGTCGGATCCGGCGTGGACGTCCCGTCGATCAAGCCGGCGTTGGACGCGGCGACTTCGCTGTCGGTGACGGCGCCCGAGGAACCGGAGATGGCCCTGGCGCGGGGCGCCGCGTTGGCGTCAGCCAACCAGCAATTGGGCGCGCCGAGCACGGTTGCCATGCCCTATGTCGAGGACCCCGCGCCCGTGCTGGCCTACAGCGCCGAGGCCGATCCGTCGCCCGAGGACGACCGGCATTCCGGCGAGCGACGCAGCCGAAAACTGTTGGCAGTCCTCGGCGCGACCGCAATTCTCGTCGTCGGTGCCGCGGCGCTTGCGCTCGCCATCGGCATTCGGCCGCATGCGGACCAGCGACCGGATATCAGCAAGAACGTCGTCGCCCCGGCGGCCCGCCCGGTGGCGGGTTCGGCGGTCCCGGCGGCGGGTTCGGCGGCCCGCACGGCGGCGGCGGGTTCCCCGGGTTCCCCGGGGGCGGGGGCGGCCACGGTGGCGGCGGCTTCGGCGGCGGTCACGGCGGGTTCGGCGGTCACCACTAGGCGTTCTGCGAGCAGGTGTCATCTGCCGTTTGCCTCCCGCTCAGCGGCGCGATGCAGTTAGCTCATCGCGGCCACCTACACCGGTGGTATGCGATGCACCGTCTTTGGCACCGGTTACCTGGGCGCCACGCACGCGGCAGGGATGGCGGAACTGGGACATGACGTCGTCGGCGTCGACATCGACGCGGGCAAGATCGCCAAGCTGGCCGGCGGTGACATCCCCTTCTACGAGCCCGGACTGCGAAAGTTGTTGAGGGACAACCTGGCCGCCGGGCGGCTGCAGTTCACCACCGACTACGACCTGGCGGCCGATTTCGCCGACGTCCACTTCCTGGGCGTGGGCACGCCGCAAAAGAAGGGCGAATACGGCGCCGACCTGTGCCACGTGCACGCCGTCATCGACGCGCTGGTGCCACGGTTGACCAGGCCGTCGGTGCTCATCGGCAAGTCGACGGTCCCGGTGGGCACTGCGGCCGAGCTGAACCAGCGCGCCGCCGCGCTGGCGCCGCCCGGGGTCGACGTCGAAATCGCCTGGAACCCGGAGTTTTTGCGCGAGGGCTACGCGGTACACGACACCCTGCACCCGGATCGCATCGTGCTGGGCATACAACAGGATTCGACGCGGGCGGAGGGCGCCGTCCGCGAGCTGTACGGTCCGCTGCTCGAGGCGGGGGTCCCGTTCCTGGTGACCGACCTGCAGACCGCGGAGTTGGTGAAGGTCTCCGCCAACGCCTTTCTGGCGACCAAGATCTCGTTCATCAACGCCATTTCCGAGGTGTGCGAGGCCGCGGGCGCCGACGTCAGCCTGCTGGCCGACGCGCTCGGGTACGACTCTCGCATCGGTCGCCAATTCCTCAACGCCGGATTGGGTTTCGGCGGCGGCTGCCTGCCCAAGGACATCCGCGCGTTCATGGCTCGCGCGGGTGAGCTGGGGGCAGACCAGGCGCTGACCTTCCTGCGCGAGGTCGACAGCATCAACATGCGCAGGCGCACCCGGATGGTCGAACTGGCCACCGCGGCGTGCGGCGGTTCGCTGCTGGGCGCCAACATTGCCGTGCTGGGTGCGGCGTTCAAACCCGAATCCGACGATGTGCGTGACTCACCCGCGCTCAACGTCGCAGGGCAGCTGCAGCTCAACGGTGCCGCGGTCAACGTGTACGACCCCAAGGCGCTCGACAACGCACAGCGGCTGTTCCCGACGCTGAACTACGCGGTGTCGGTCGAAGAGGCTTGTGAGCGCGCGGATGCGGTGCTGGTGCTCACCGAGTGGCGGCAATTCGTCGACCTCGACCCCGACGGCCTGGCCGACCGGGTGCGGGCGCGTGTCATCGTCGACGGGCGCAATTGCCTGGAGTTCGCCCGCTGGCAGCGGGCGGGGTGGCGGGTGTTCCGCCTCGGGGCGCCGCGGCCTAGCGGAGATCGCGAGCGCGGCGGAGCCGGGCGCTCCGCCTCGGGGCGCCGCGGCCTAGCGGAGATCGCGAGCGCGGCGGAGCCGGGCGCTGCGGGTCGCCGCCCGCGGCCTAGCGGAGAGACCGCAGATTCGTTTGCGATGGCATCATCCGCCGACCGTCGGTGATACGCCCAAAAGTTAGCTAGAAACGTGCATAACCCCCACACCCGGCGCCGTAAGCGGCCGAGTCGGCGCCATCCGCCATCCGCGTCTAGGCCAGCCCGTCGTTCCCGCGCGAGCCGATGAGCCCGCCCGTGCCGCCGGTACCGACGCCGCCCTCGGGCGTGCCGATCCCGGCGTTGCCGCCGGTACCGCCGTTGCCGAACAGCGCGGCGCCGCCGCCGTTCCCGCCGTCGCCACCCCGCCCCGTGACGCCCTGCCCGCC
>NZ_LT717700.1:0-1178028 GCF_900157385.1 Mycobacterium terramassiliense | reverse complement strand
GGTAGCGCCCGCTCCGCCGGCCCCTCCGGCGCCGCCGCTGCCGGACAGCCCGCCGGCGTTGCCGCCGCTGCCGCCGTCCCCGCCGGAGCCGCCGCCACCGGTGCCGCCGTTGCCGCCGCGCCCGGCGGTGCCCTGAAGGGGGCCGGAGTTGCCGCCGTGGCCGCCGGCCCCTCCGCTTCCCGTGACGCCGGTGCCGCCGTCGCCCCCGGCGCCGCCGTTGCCGGAGATGCCCCTGGTGGTGCCGCCGGCTCCGCCGGCGCCGCCGTTGATAGCGCCGGTTCCGCCGTCACCGCCGGCTCCCGCGGACCCTTCGAACCTGCCGCCGGCGCCCCCGTGGCCGCCGGCGCCGCCGTTACCCGTGGAGCCGGTGCCGCCGTGGCCGCCGGCGCCGCCGTTCCCCCACACCGTGCCGTTGCCGCCGTCGCCGCCAAAACCGCCGCTGCCGCCGAGGCCGTCGGCGCCGGCGCCGCCGACCCCGCCGGCGCCGAGGAGCCCGCCGTTGCCGCCGACGCCGCCGTTGCCGCCGTCGATGGCGCCCGTGCCACCGGCGCCGCCGGCGCCGCCGGTGGGCTGCGTGGGTCCGCCGATCCCGCCGTTGCTGGCGATGCTGAACAGCCCGCCGTTGCCGCCGGCTCCGCCGTTGCCGCCGGAGCCGCTCGTCGACAGCCCGCCCGCGCCGCCGGCTCCCCCGGCGCCGAAGATCCCGCCGTTGCCGCCGGCGCCGCCGTTCCCGCCGGGGGCGGCGGTAGTAGAGAACCCACCCGCGCCGCCGGCACCGCCGGCTCCGAAGAGCGCGCCGGCCCCGCCGTTACCGCCGTGGCCGGGAGTGGCACCCGACCAGCCGGCGCCGCCCGCGCCGGCGGCGCCGAGCAAGCCGGCGGCCCCGCCGTTGCCGCCGTTGGGGTGGCCGGCGCCGCCTGAACCACCGGCCCCGCCGTTGCCGATCAGGATGCCGGCGTCCCCGCCGTTGGCCCCGGTGCCCGGGGCCCCGTTGGCGCCGTTGCCGATCAGCGGGCGCCCGAACAGCGCCTCCGTCGGCGCGTTCATCGCGTTCACCAGGGTTTGCTGGACGTTGGCGGTCTCCGCGGTGGCGTACGAGGCCCCGCCCGCGCTCAAGGTCTGCACGAAGTGGTCGTGCAACGCCGCGGCCCGGGCGCCCAGCGCGTGAAAGTCCAGCGCGTGGCTGGAAAACAGCGAGGCGACCGCCACCGACACATCGTCGGCGCCCGCGGCCAGCACCCGTGTCGTCGAGGCCGCCGCGGCCGCCTGGGCGGCGCTGAGCGTGGAACCGATGCCGGCCAAGTCCGAAGCCGCCGCCCCCAGCGCCTCGGGTGCCGTGAGCACGAATGACATTCCCCCACACCTTTCGTCAGGTCCTAGGACGGACGTTATCGCTACCGCGGGGTCGGCGCAGTGGATCAACGGCTCCGGACCGGCGGGTAGCCTGACCGGGGGGACTATGCCGCCGCGTTCCTCGACGAGAACCGCGCGTTTGCCGAGCTTTTCCGCGACGTCGACGAGTCGGCGCCGGTGCCGACGTGCCCGGGCTGGACGCTCACCCAGCTGC
The DNA here is from genome assembly GCF_900157385.1 of Mycobacterium terramassiliense. Lineage (GTDB taxonomy): Bacteria > Actinomycetota > Actinomycetes > Mycobacteriales > Mycobacteriaceae > Mycobacterium > Mycobacterium terramassiliense. The sequence continues at coordinate 1,176,461 of NZ_LT717700.1, read as the reverse complement.
TACGCCATGTCGGGCGCGGCGACCGCTGGGCGGCGCAGATCGTGCACGACCGGCTCGACCAGTACCTCGACCCGCGGACCGTGGCAGGCGGCAAGCCGCCACCGGATCCCGCCGACGCGATCTCCTGGCTGCAGGGCGGCGCGCAGCGGCTGGTCGACGCCGTCGAATTGTCGGGCGTGGAAACGCCGGTGTGGACGTTCCTCGGGACACGCCCGGCGAACTGGTGGGTCCGGCGGCGGCTGCACGAGACGGCGGTGCACCGCGCCGACGCCGCCCTCGCGACCGGCCGCGAGTTCACGCTCGACGCGGAAATCGCGGCCGACGCGATCACGGAATGGCTTGAGCGGGTTGCGATTCAGGCCGGAAGCGAGGGGGCGGCGCTGCCCCTCGAGGACGGCGACACCCTGCACCTGCACGCCACCGATCCCGGACTGGGTGACGCCGGCGAATGGACGATGCGCGTGGACGACGGCGGCATCACCTGGTCGCACGACCATGGCAAGGGCAGCGCGGCGCTGCGCGGCGGCGCCACCGAGTTGCTGCTGGCGATCGTTCGCCGGGTCCCGGTGGCCGACACCGGTATCCAACTGTTCGGCGATGACGCCGTGTGGCAAAAATGGCTGGACCGTACGCCCTTATAACTCGGGTGGACACGGTACCTTGCTGACCATGACCACATCGGAGATCGCCACCGTTCTGGCGTGGCACGACGCCCTCAACGCCTTCGATATGGAGACGTTGGAGGCGCTTTCCAGCGAAGACATCGAAATTGGCGACCCCCACGGGGCCGCCCAGGGCCACGAGGCGCTGCGCAGGTGGGCCGATTCCCAGCGAGGGACGGCAGAGCTCGGCCGGATGTACGTGCACGACGGCGTCGTGGTCGTCGAACAGAAGGTCAGCACCCCGGACGGGGGCGTCACCAATGCCGCGTCGGCGTTCCGGGTGGTCCGCGATCACGTCACCGCGGTGTTCCGGCACGACAGTCTGGCCGCCGCGCTGGCGGCCACCGAAGTCACCGAGGCCGACCTCGTCAACTAGCGGCCGAATAGGAGAGGCACTCATGCGCGGGATCATCCTGGCCGGCGGATCGGGCACCCGCCTGCACCCGATCACCATCGGCATCAGCAAGCAGTTGCTGCCGGTCTATGACAAACCGATGGTGTACTACCCGCTGTCCACGCTGATGATGGCCGGCATACGCGACATCCTGATCATCACGACGCCCCACGACGCGGCCGGCTTTCAGCGACTCCTCGGTGACGGTTCGCAATTCGGCATCAACCTCAGCTACATCCAGCAGGCCCAACCCGAAGGCCTGGCACAGGCTTTCGTGCTCGGTGAAAACCACCTGGGCAACGATTCGGCGGCTCTGGTGTTGGGCGACAACATCTTCTACGGCCCGGGCCTGGGCACCAGCCTGAGCCGCTTCCAAAGCATAAGCGGCGGAGCAATTTTCGCTTACTGGGTGGCCAACCCGTCGGCCTACGGCGTCGTCGAGTTCTCCGAGGACGGCATGGCGCTGTCGCTGGAGGAGAAGCCAGCCACGCCGAAGTCGCAATACGCGGTGCCGGGCCTGTACTTCTACGACAACGACGTGATCGAGATCGCCAAGAACTTGAAGAAGTCGCCGCGCGGTGAATACGAGATCACCGAGGTCAACCAGATCTACCTCAACCGGGGCCGGCTGTCGGTCGAGGTGATGGCCCGTGGGACGGCGTGGCTGGACACGGGCACCTTCGACTCGCTATTGGACGCCAGCGACTACGTCCGCACGCTGGAACGTCGCCAGGGACTCAAGGTCAGCGTTCCCGAGGAAATCGCGTGGCTGCAGGGCTGGATCACCGACGAGGAGCTGGCCGAACGGGCCCGGACCCTGGTCAAGTCGGGTTACGGCGACTACCTGCTGGGGCTGTTGGAGCAGCGGCGCTGACCTGGTCGGGCCCCGAAGCGGGTTTGGCCAGCACCGCGGCGATCCCCGTCGTCAACGGCACCGACAGCGCCAGCGCGATGCCGCCCACCGCGGAGCGGGCGAGCTCGATGGCCACGCTCTCGCTGGTCAGCACGTCAGTCAGGGAGCGGTTGGAGACGCTGAACAACAGCAGCAACGGCAGCGACGTGCCGGCGTAGGCCAGCACCAGCGTGTAGACCGTGCTGGCGATGTGGTCGCGGCCCACCCGGATGGCGCCCAAGAAAACCGCCCGCCGCGAGCCCCCGAGGTGGGCGAGCTCGAACACCGTCGACGCCTGGGTCACGGTGACGTCGTTGAGCACACCCAGCGACCCGATGATGAACCCGACGAGGAGCAGTCCGCTGATCGACACGTTGCCCAGATATGCCGAAACCTGGCCGTTCTGATCGTCCGACAGGCCGGTGAGATGCGCCAGATCGACTGCGGCCCAAGATAATCCGGCTGCCAGCAGCAACGCGGACAGGGTGCCCAGCAGCGCGGCGCTGGTGCGCAGGTTGACCCCGTGGGCAAGGTAGATCACCGCGTAAAGGATGGCCGCGGACGCCACCAGCGCGACCGGGACGGCCGGTGCGCCGTCGCGCAGCGCGGGCAGCAGGAACGCCACCAGCACCAGAAATGCGACCACGATGCCGACCAGCGCGAGCAGCCCGCGCCAGCGGGCCACCGCGACGATCACCACCGCAAACGCGACGGCAAGGGCAACCAGCTGCCAGCCGCGCTCGAAGTCGTAGAAGGCGTAGCTGGTCGTGCCCTGTTCGTCGACCTGCCGGACGAGCCGGACGCGATCACCCGGCGCGAAGTGCGGCTGCCCCGGCCCCGGCGACGACTCCAGCAGCGTCTTCGCGCCGGCGTTGGGCCCGGAATCGATGGCCATCAGCGTCTGCGTGCACCGCCCCGCGCCGGGGGCCGCCGGTTCCGGCGCCGTGGTGAGCACCTGACCCGCGGACGCGCTGCCGCAGTCGGCCAGGGCGCTGGACAGGACGTGCCCTCGCTGAGTGCTCACGGCGCCGCCGGCGGCGTTCTGAAAGGGCATCGGGATGTCGACGTGCTGGCGACTCGGCCAGAGCAACACCGCACCCGCGATCACGGCCACACCGATGGCGACCAGCAGCCCAACGACGATCTTGGCGGGCGCCGGGCCCAGCGGAGACGGGCCCCCGGACAAGCTGTGCGAGTGCGAGTGGGTCACCCGGTCGAGGGTAGAGGTCCCCGCTGCGAGCTTGCTTACTGCCGATAACTCGTCAGGAAGTTGCCCAGCCGCTCGATCGCCGCCGCGAGGTCGCGGGACCACGGCAGCGTCACGATGCGCAGGTGATCGGGCTCCGGCCAATTGAATCCGGTGCCCTGGGTCACCAGGATCTTCTCGGACAACAGCAGCTCGAGGACCAGTTGCTCGTCGTCGGCGACGTCGTAGACCTCGGGGTCCAATCGGGGAAACGCGTAGAGCGCGCCCTCGGGCTTGACGCAGGACACGCCCGGGATCTCGTTGAGTTTGGTCCAGGCGACGTCGCGCTGCTCGAGCAGCCGGCCGCCGGGAAGGACCAGGTCCTCGATGCTCTGATGGCCGCCGAGGGCGACCTGGATGGCGTGCTGCGCCGGGACGTTCGGGCACAATCGCATGTTGGCCAGCAGGCTGATTCCCTCGATGAAGCTGCTGGCGTGGTCCTTGGGGCCGGTGATGGCCAGCCAGCCGGCGCGGTAGCCGGCGACCCGGTAGGCCTTCGACAGGCCGTTGAAGGTCAGGCACAGCATGTCGGGTGCGAGCGAGGCCACGTTGATGTGCTTGGCGTCGTCGTAGAGGATCTTGTCGTAGATCTCGTCGGCGAGCAGGAGCAGTTGATGCTTGCGCGCCAATTCGACCATCTGGGTGAGGATTTCGCGACTGTAGACCGCGCCGGTCGGGTTGTTGGGATTGATCACGACCAGCGCCTTGGTGCGTTCGGTGATCTTGGATTCCAGGTCGGCGATGTTGGGCTGCCAGCCCTGCGTCTCGTCGCACAGGTAATGCACGGGGGTGCCCCCGGCCAGCGACGTCGACGCCGTCCACAGCGGGTAGTCCGGCGCCGGGATCAGCACCTGATCGCCGTTGTCGAGCAGGGCCTGCAGTGTCATCGTGATCAGCTCGGAGCACCCGTTGCCCAGGTACACGTCGTCGACGTCGAACCGGGGGAAGCCCTCGACCAACTCGTAGCGGGTGACCACCGCGCGCCGGGCGGGCAGGATGCCCTGCGAATCCGAGTAGCCCTGGGCGTACGGCAGGGCCTGGATCATGTCGCGCATGATCACGTCGGGTGCCTCGAAGCCGAACGGCGCCGGGTTGCCGATGTTGAGCTTGAGGATGCGGTGTCCCTCGGCCTCCAGCCGCGCGGCGTGCTGGTGCACCGGGCCGCGGATCTCGTACAGGACGTCCTGGAGCTTGGACGACTGCGCGAAGGTCCGCTGCCGGTGATGGCCGACGGCGTGCACGGGCAGCTGGTGGGTAGTCACGTCACCTATGGTGCCATCGATGTCCAGCGAAATTTGCTGACAGCATCAATTTGTGATCAACGTTTCCCCGGCGGGCGAGCGCCGCGCGCGATGCCCAGCCCCTTCACCGGCGCCGCGGGCTTTGCTGCGTCCCCGTCGGACTCCGCGGAAGGCTCCGGCTTGGGCTCGGCTTTCGCCTCGGGTTGCTCGGCGGCCTGCGCCTCGCTTGGTTCCGGCTTTTCCGCAGCCGCGGGGGCTGCCGGTGCCGCCTTCTTGGCGCCGGGTCGCTTGGCGCCGGCGGCGATGCCCAGTCCCTTGACCGGCGCGGCCGGTGCTTTGGGTTCCTCAGCTGCGGCGGCCTCTGCGGCTTGGGCCTCGGCGGGCGCTTCGGTCGCCTTGGCGGCGGCCGCGGGCGCGGCCTTCTTGGCGCCGGGTCGCTTGGCGCCGCCGGCGATACCCAGCCCCTTGACAGGTGCGGCGGGGGCGGCGGGGGCCTCGGGCGTGGCGGCTTTGGCCTCGGTGGCCGGTGCCGCCGCGGGCGCCGCCTTCTTGGCGCCGGGTCGCTTGGCGCCGCCGGCGATACCCAACCCCTTGGCAGGGGCGGCCTTCGCCGGCTCCGTGGACTTCGCCGGCTCGGCGGCCTTGGCGGGCTCGGGCTCGGGCTCCGGCTCCTCGGCCTTGGCCGGCGCTTCGGCAGGCGCGGTCGCGGTCGCGGCCTCGGCCTTGGGCTTTTCGGACGCCCGCTTCTCGGCTTCCTTTGCGGCCGTGCCCTTTTCGGGCAGGGTCGCCTTGTCGTACTCGAGCGACCCCAGCAGGATCTGGGCCACGTCGAGCACCTCGACACCGCTCCGGCCGGCTTCCTCCTGCCGGTCGTTGACGCCGTCGGTGACCATCACCCGGCAGAACGGGCAGCCGGTGGCGATCGTGGCGGCGTTGGTGGCCAGCGCTTCGTCGACGCGTTCGTGGTTGATCCGCTTGCCGATGTGCTCTTCCATCCACATGCGGGCCCCCCCGGCGCCGCAGCAGAAGCTGCGCTCGGCGTGGCGCGGCATCTCGGTGAGGTTGGCCCCCGCGGCGCCGATCAACTCCCGGGGCGCCTCGTACACCTTGTTGTGCCGGCCCAGGTAGCAGGGGTCGTGATAGGTGATGTCCTGCGAGACGGGCGTGACCGGCACCAGCTTCTTGTCGCGCACCAGGCGGTTGAGCAGCTGGGTGTGGTGCAGCACGGTGTAGTTGGAGCCCAGCTGCCGGTATTCCTTACCGAGGGTGTTGAAGCAGTGCGGGCAGGTCACCACGATCTTGCGGTCGACTGTCTCCACGCCCTCGAAGACCCCGTCCAGGGTTTCGACGGCCTGGGCGGCCAGCTGCTGGAACAGGAACTCGTTGCCCGACCGGCGCGCGGAGTCGCCGTTGCAGGACTCGCCGGTGCCCAGCACCAGGTACTTCACGCCGGCGACGGCGAGCAACTCGGCGACGGCCTTGGTGGTCTTCTTCGCCTTGTCGTCGTAGGCGCCCGCACAGCCCACCCAGAACAGGTACTCGAAGCCGTCGAAGCTGTCGACGTCCTCGCCGTACACCGGGACGTCGAAGTCGACCTCGTCGATCCAGTTGGTCCGGTCGGAGGCGTTCTGCCCCCACGGGTTGCCTTTGGTCTCGAGGTTTTTGAACAGCACCGACAGCTCGGAGGGGAACTCCGACTCCATCATCACCTGGTAGCGGCGCATGTCGACGATGTGATCGATGTGTTCGATGTCCACCGGGCACTGCTCGACGCAGGCCCCGCAGGTCACACAGGACCACAACACGTCGGGGTCGATGACGCCGCCCTGCTCTTCGGTGCCGACCAGCGGGCGGGTGGCCTGCGCCGGTCCCGAGCCCATCACGCGGCCGAAGCCCGATTCGGGGACGTGGTGCTCCTCGGCGTGCTTCTCGCCGGACAGTTCCTCGCCGATCCCGCCCTCCGGCGTGTTCTCGGCGGGTGTCTCCTTGGCGCCGAGGATGTAGGGGGCCTTGGCCATCCAGTGGTCGCGCAGGTCCATGATGACGAGCTTGGGCGACAACGGCTTTCCGGTGTTCCAGGCCGGACACTGCGACTGGCAACGCCCGCATTCGGTGCAGGTGGCGAAGTCGAGCATCCCCTTCCAGCTGAAGTCCTCGATCTTGCCGCGCCCGAATTCCGCGTCGTCGGGCGGGTTTTCGAAGTCGATCGGCTTGCCGTCGGCCTCGATCGGCAGCAGCGGGCCCAGCCCGTCGGGCAGCCGCTTGAAGATGACGTTGATGGGCGCCGTGAAGATGTGCAGGTGCTTGGAGTGCAGCACGATGATCAAAAACGCCAGCATGACCGCGATGTGCAGCAGCAGGGCCGTCGTCTCGATGATCTCGTTGGCCGGCTGGCCGAGCGGGCGCAGGATGGCACCGAACAGCTGCGACAGGAAGGCCCCCTTGCCGTAGGGGAGCGTGCCGTTGTTGACCGCGGACCCGCGGACCAGGACGTACGTCCAGATGACGTTGAAGATCATCAACAGCACCAGCCAGGCGCCGCCGGTGTGCGAGCCGTAAAACCTCGACGAGCGGCCGATCTCACGCGGGCTGCGCGTCAACCGGATGATCGCGAATGTGGTGATGCCGAGGAAGACGGCGGTGGCGAAGAAGTCCTGCAGGAAGCCCAGCGCGTCCCAGCGCCCGATGATCGGAATGTGGAAGTTGTCCTGGAACAGCAGCCCGTAGGCCTCGATGTAGACCGTCAGCAGGATAAAGAAGCCCCACATGGTGAAGAAGTGCGCCAGCCCGGGAATGGACCACTTCAGCAGCCGGCGCTGCCCGAAGACCTCGGCGATCTCGGTCCAGAGCCGCCTGCCGACGTGGTCGGTGTGCCCCGGGGCCGGTTTGCCGGAAGTAACCAGCCTGAATAAGAAAAGGACCCGCCGCGCGGCGAAGGCGAGCACGAGCAACGTCATGCCCATGCCCACGATCAGTCTGATGAGCATCTGCGTGGTCACAAAAACTCTCCCCGATGCATAGTTACTTAGCCTGGTCCGTTTCCCGATTGGCCCTGCTCATAGTTGCATCTACGCGGCTTTCGATGCGAGAAAGGCTGCCCTAACTTGCCGCTCGCGGGTCGCGTTGGCCTGCGATTGGGTCCTCCGGGGCCAGCATGGCGCGCAGCATCGACAGCATCTCCGAACGGGAGCCTGCGCCGAGCCGACGCCGGATCCGTGCGACGTGGTGCTCGACCGTCTTCGCCGAGATGAACAGCCGGCCACCGATGTCGCGGTAGGGCATTCCCAGCAGCAGAAGCTCGGCGACTTCGCGTTCGCGATCGGACAGCGCCGAGCCCGCCGCGGGGTGATGCGGCGCGGAGCGGGCGGCCGCTGCCGGCTCGGTGGGCGGCAGCTCGCCCTCACCGGCGCCCAGCTTGAGGTCCCGGGCCAGTTGCAGCATCGCCCCGGACACCCGCCCGTCGGGTGCTTGCAGCGCGGCCTGACCGGCGAGCCGGGTGGCGTCGGAGGTCAGCCCGGCGTTCGACAAGGCCCGCGCGGCCACGGTGACCTCGTCGGTGTCGACCTGATCGGCCAGGACTCGCAGCCACGTTCGGCCGGCGCCGGAAAGCGCACGCGCGAAGGTGCTGTCGCCGGCTGCCGCGCCGAGGGCCTGCGCGTGCGGCGCGACCGACTCCGGCGAGTTGGCCAGGATTCCCGCGTGGACCCCGGCCCAATGCATCGGCGCCGACCACAACGGCGGGTTGCCCAGCGATTCCAGTAGCCCGAAAGCTTGGTCCAGCGAGTGCCGCAGCCGGTCAACCCGGCGCAGCCGGGCGGCGGCCACCCACAATTCGCCCAATGGCAGCAGGTTGAACAGGTCGACGGAGCACTCCGCGAGCACCTCGATGGCGGCGTACCAATGCTGGTGCAGGGCACCCGCGTCGCCGCTGCGCCGCGCGATGGCCGTCTGCAGTGCGCCCACCCACAACGCGTCGCGGCGGTGCAGCCCGGCCGAACCGACGGCCGAGACGTCCGCGCCGGCCGCGGTCAGCTGCCCCTCCTGCATCTTGATCCAGCCCGACAGCAACGCGTGCCGCCGCTGGAACATCGGGCCGACCGCGGCGCCGGTCGCGCGGCCGATGACGCTGCGCGCGCGGACCGGATCGCCGCCATGGATCGCCGCCAAGGCGACCAGCGCGGCGGGGCTGTCCGGCAGGACTTCGGTCATCGACGGTTCGGCCCCGATGGCCTGGCCCAGCTTCGCCATCGCCGCCGGATACGGATGGTCGATGGTCAGCAGCAACCCCTCTGCGAGGCTGCGCGCGCCGCGTGCGGCCATGGTCGGCGGACCGGCGTCTTGGGGGCATAGCGCTACGCGCGCCGCGGCGAGATCGCCCGTCGCGGTGAGCGCGATCGCCGCGGCGGCGCCGACGACGGCGTCGGGGTGGGGCCCGAGCCAGCGGAACAGTTCGGCCGCCTGGCCCGCGTTGCCGTCGAGGACCGCGACGCTGGCGGCGACGCGAACCGCCGCCGCGCGTTCGGCGGAATCTGGCGAACCCAGCAGGCCGTCGGCCAAGGCCGCCGCGGCGGTGCAATCCCCGGCGCGCGCCAGCGCGTCGACGGCCCGGGACGCCAACCCGTCGGCGCCGGCGTCGACCGCCGCGCGGTACAGCCTCGCCGCGTGAACGAAATCACCCCGCGACGCGGCGGCCCGCCGACCCAGCAGGGCCGCCAGTCGATCGTCTTTGAGGCCGTGCTCGGCGAGTCGGAGCGCGAAGTCCGTCGACACCGTCGCCAGGTCGAGCTGCGAGCGCGCGAGCGCGGTCTCGACCTCTTGGTGGTGCGCATTGCCGATGAGATGGGCGACCGCGCCATGAACCAGCCGCAGGAATCCTGGCGTGTGCGACGGCTCGACGAGGCCGCCGGCGCGCGCCCGATCGACGAGCTGGCGCGCCTGTGTCGCCGAAATGCCCAGCGCTGCGGCCACATCCGTGGCCCCCACTTCCTGGGCCAGCGACATGATGAGGAGGGTGTCCAGGGTGAGCTCGTCGACTTGGCGCAACCGGTCGATCAGCGCGAACTTGGCCGCCCGCGCCGCCGGCTTGGCCCCGTCGGCCACCGCGCGCAACAGGAACGGAATTCCCGCGGTGGACTCGAGCAGCTCTTCGGCGACCGGCAGCGGACCGAGGGACACGCGTCGGCCGTCCCGCTCGATGGCCAGCGTCAGGTCCTGCAGGCGTTCCTGGGGTTCGGCGGCCACCACCACCGTCGCGCCGTCTGCCAAGCGTTGCGTGAGGGCCGCCAGCGCGTCGTCGGTCAGCAAGTGCGCATCGTCGACGACCAGTGCCGTGTCCGGCGGGTCGGTGGCGCGGGGCGGGCGTGCCAGCACCGTCAGGCCGGCATTGCGCAGATTCTCCCGTGCGGCCGCGAGAGCGGTGCTCTTTCCGGTACCGATCCCGCCGCTGATCAGCAGCCTGGCCGGCGCCGAGGGATCGTCGACCAGGGCCTCAATCGCATCGCGCGCCTTCGCCGGCATGTCCCCAGGGGCGTCGCCCATCGCGCTACCCCTTTCCCGCCAGGCGGCCCGCAACCGCAGTAATTTCCCCTAATGGGGCATCCCCTAATAGTGCCGTACGAGAGGCGGGTTTCGCACCGATCACGCTCGGTGTTCCGGCCGATACGATCGTCGTATCCGGCGGGGCCTGTCCTGTGGCGTCGGTCCTGGGTGACGAGGAGGTGTGTGTTGGCAAACTCGTTACTGGATTTTGTGATCTCGCTGGTGCGCGATCCAGACGCCGCCGCACGCTACGCCGCCGATCCCGCGCACGCGATCGCGGATGCCCACCTTACGGGCGTGACCAGCGCGGACGTGAATAACTTGATTCCAATGGTGTCCGACTCGCTGTCGATGGGCCATCCTGCCGCTTCCGCTGCGGGAACGCCTGTCGTCGAACCCGGCAACGTTTGGGCGAGCGGCGCAGCGGCGGCCGCCCTCGACGCTTTCACGCCGCACGCCCCAATCGGGGTGGTGGAGCAGCATGGCCCGGCACCCGGGGTGATCAGCCAACCGGCAGCCCCCGCCCCCGTCGTCGCGCCCGCCGATACGCCTCCTGCCGGGATCGATCCGCATGAGCCATCGGTGCTGCTCGCGGGCTTTGATGCACCCGATGGCGCGGTCGATCACGGTGTCTTCCCAGCAGACGATCTGGGCGCCTGGGACCACCCCGACGCTCACCCGCACCCCACCGTGGATGATCACCACGGCTTCGGGATCCACGGCTGACTTTCCTTCGCCGACTAACCGGCAGTTTATGCCGTTGAGCTGCCCAAATGCTGCGCTGAAATGGGCAGCTTCGCCGTGATGCCGAAACCGCGGCACGTCCCCCTAATCCCCTAACGGGCTGGCTCGGTCGATCCCTATGGGTGCTGGTGCAGCCGGGGGCTCAGACCCCGATTCCAGACCAGGGAGAAATCCATAGCGTGTATATCGAAATGCCGGTCGCCCCCGGCGAGCGGCTTCAGAAGAACGTGAAGGGAACCGATCATGGACGCGCTGATCCGATACATCATGGGCCTGTTCACCAGTCCCGACGCGGCGCAAGCCTTCCTCAATGGTCCCGAGCAGGCGATGACCCTCGCCGGGGTCAACGCGTCGCCCGAACAGTTCGCACTGGCGGCGGCCAACGCTTTGCCCGGGGTGGACCTCGGTGCCGACCCGGTCGGCGGCGTGCAGCAAGTCCTGACCGACCAGTACGGCTACGCCCCCGCCTATTCGGGTTATGACCCCGGCTATGCGGGCTACGACCCCGGCTACGGGGGATATGCGGGCCTTGTGCCGACTGTTGCCGAGGACGGCGCCGCGTTGGTCGGCGACGCCGTTGCGCCTGCGCTGTATGGCGCGGATGCCGTCCTCGGCGACGGCGGCGCGATCGTGGGCGGCCTCGGCGCGGGGTTGGTCAATTCGGTCGACGCCGGGCTGTGGAATGGCGTCGACGGCGGGTATGGCGGTGCCGGGTTCGGTTGGCAGCCCGGTTGGGGTGCTTTCGGGCCTGGCACGGGTGAGTTCGGACCCGGTTGGGGCGGCTTCCGGCCCGGCTGGGGCGACGGTGGACCTGGTTGGGGTGACCCCCGGCCTGGTTGGGGCGACGGGCCCCGTTGGGGCGACGGCGGACCTCGTTGGGGCGACCCCCGGCCTGGTTGGGGTGACGGGCCTCGATGGGGTGACGTCGGGCCTCGATGGGGTGAGTTCCGGCCCGGTTTCGGGACCGGTTGCGCTCCTGGCTGGGCCGGAGTTGGTCCAGGCGCGGGTGGCTTCGGTCCCGGGGGCCTTATCGGCGGCGGGCTCGGCGCTGGCGTCGGTGCCGATATTGGCGCGGGCTTGGGCCTTGGCGTCGGGGGTGGAGCTGGTTTGGGTGCTGAGATCAATGCCGGCTTGAGCCTCGGGTTCGGGGCCGGTCTGGGGGGCCAGACGGGTTTCGCCGCAGGCGGCCAGGCCGGCCTCGGCGCAGAGGTCGGTGCCGGCTTGGGCCTAGGGTTGGGGGCTGGAGTCGGCGCCCAAGCTGGTCTTGGTCTGGGCGGCCAGGCGGGTTTCGGTGGTGGCTTGGGCCTCGGACTTGGTGCGGCTGCGGGCGCTCGCGCCGGATTTGGCGGGGGCGTGGGACTTGCCGGCGAGGCTGGCCTGGGCGGCGAGGCCGGACTCGGCGCTCGCGCGGGTCTGGCCGGTGAAGCCGGCTTCGGTGGTGGTGCGGGTCTTGCCGGTGGTGCCGGTCTTCGCGGCGGTGTGGGTCTGGCTGGCGACGCCGGCTTCGGCGGTGGTGCGGGTCTCGCCGGTGGTGCGGGTCTGGCTGGTGGTGCGGGTCTTGCCGGTGGTGCGGGTCTGGCTGGTGGTGCGGGTCTGGCTGGTGGTGCGGGTCTTGCCGGTGGTGCGGGTCTGGCTGGTGGTGCGGGTCTCGCCGGTGGTGCGGGTCTTGCCGGTGGTGCCGGTCTTCGCGGGGGTGCGGGTCTGGCTGGTGGTGCCGGCTTCGGCGGTGGTGCGGGTCTTGCTGGGGGTGCGGGTCTTGCCGGTGGTGCGGGTCTTGCCGGCGGTGCCGGTCTTCGCGGGGGTGTGGGTCTGGCTGGCGACGCCGGCTTCGGCGGTGGCGCCGGAGTGGCTGGCGGTGCCGCGGCCTCCGGGGGTGCCGGCCTTGGCGCTGGGGCAGGAGTAGGCGGCGTGGCGGGCTTGGGCGCCCGAGCAGGTGGCGGCTTCACCGGCCAAGCGGGCGGTGGATTGAGCGGCGGTGTCGGTGGCCAAGCCGGTGGCGGTGTTGCCGGCCAGGTCGGCGGCGGATTCGGTGCCGGCGGTCAAGCCGGGGTCGGCGGTGGCGGTGGATTTGGCCTGGGCGCTGGAGGTCAGGCTGGTTTGGGCGCCGAGGCGGGTGTGGGCGCCCAAGCCGGACTCGCCGGCCAAGGCGGCCTTGCCTCGGGCGGTGGATTTGGTGCGGGTGGCCAGGCTGCTGGCGGCTTTGGTGGTGCGGTTGCCGGCGGGCTTGGCGGCCAGGCGGGTTTGGGAGCGCAAGCCGGACTTGCCAGCCAGGCAAGCTTGGGCGCCGGCGGCGGCCTCGCGGCAGGCGGTGGTCTGGCCGGTGCCGGCGGTGGTGGCGGCCTGGCCGGCGGCGCTGCCAACACGGCCCTCGTCGGCGGCGCGAGCGGTCAAGCCGGGTTGATCGCCAGCGAAGGCGCCGCGCTGAACGGCGCTGCCACGCCCCATGTTTCCGGCCCATTGGGCGGCGTCGGCGTAGGCGGTCAGGCCGGTGCCAGCGCCGCGGGCGGAGCGGGCCTGGGCATCGGAGGGGAACGCGGCGGCGCTGTTTTGAGCGGCGACAGCGCGTCCCTGGGCGGCCACGCGACGCCCCAAATGGCGACGCCGTCCGTCTCCGGCGGGGCGGGTGTGGGCGGCCAGGCCGGCGCCGGCGGCACTGCCGCGGCCGGAATCGCAGGCAGCCACCCTGGAGGTGCGGTCGGAGGCGGCATCACCGGTGGCGCCGAAGGCGGCATGACCGGAGGCGGCGTGCCCGGCGGCGACCACCCCGGCGGTGGGGTCGGCGGTGTCACGACGGGCGGGGCCGGCGGCGGCGTGGCCGGTGGCCCTGGCGCTGGTGCCCACGGGCAGATCCTCGGCCAGGAAGGTGCCTCGCTCGGCGCCGGCGCCCCCGTCAACGCCGGTGGTGGCCCGGTCACCTCAGGTGGAGTTCCGGCCCAACACAGCCCGGTCGCACCGGGTGGCCAGGGCCCGGTCATTCAGGGCGGCGGCGGTGCTGGCGGCGCCGCCGGAGGCCACGCGACGCCCCCGTCGAACCCCGGCTCGGTGATCCAAAGCCCGGGCGGCGGTGGCCCGGTCAGCCAAGGCGGCACCGGCACCCCGGTGATCCAGCAGCCGGCACATTCGCCGGCTCCGGTCGACCACTCGCCCGCCCCGGTGCAGCACACGCCGGCTCCGGTGCAGCACACGCCGGCCCCGGTGGAACACTCGCCGGCCCCGGCGCCGCACAGCCCGTCGGTGTTCGAGGGCACACCGCACGAGCCGGCACCGGTACACGCTCCGGCGCCTGCCCCGCACCCGGCACCAAGCGCCCATCCGGTCGGGCCGCACGGCTAGTGATCCCGGACGCGTCACGGCGGCGGGGACCTTGTTGGGTCTCCGCCGCCTCACGCATACCGTGATCTCAGTGCATCAGCGAGAAAGTGGGGCAGCACGGTGACACAACCCGACGACCCCCGGCGGGTCAACGTCATCGTCGAATTGATCGACCACACCATCGCCATTGCCGAACTCAACGACCGCGGCGACCTCGCGCAGCGGCTGACCCGGGCCCGCGAGCGCATTCTCGACCCGCGAATCCGCGTGGTCATCGCCGGGCAGCTCAAACAGGGCAAGAGCCAGCTGCTCAACTCGCTGCTGAATCTGCCCGTGGCGCGGGTCGGCGACGACGAGGCCACCGTGGTGATCACCGTCGTCGGCTATGGCGACCCGCCGTCGGCCCGCCTGGTCGTGGCTGCGGGGCCCAACGGCGAACCCGCGTCCATCGAGATTCCCGTGGATGACCTCAACACCGACCTGCGCCACGCGCCGCAAGCCGGCAACCGCGAGGTGCTGCGCGTGGAGATCGGCGCGCCCAGCCCGCTGCTGCAGGGCGGCCTGGTGTTCGTCGACACCCCCGGCGTGGGCGGCCACGGGCAGCGGCACCTGTCGGCGACGCTCGGGTTGCTGCCCGATGCCGACGCCCTGTTGATGGTCAGCGACACCAGCCAGGAGTTGACCGAGCCGGAGATGCGGTTCATCAGCCAGGCGCATCAGATCTGCCCCGTCGCGGTATTGGCGGCGACCAAGACCGACCTGTACCCGCATTGGCGCGACATCGTCAACGCCAACGCCGGGCACCTGCAGCGCGCGGGCGTGGCGATCCCGATCCTGCCGGTCTCGTCGCTGTTGCGCAGCCACGCTGTGGCACTCAACGACAAAGAACTCAACGACGAGTCCAATTTCCCATCGATCATCAAATTTCTCAGCGAAAAGGTGCTTTCCCGCCAGACGGACCGGGTGCGGGATCAGGTCCTCTACGAGATCCGTTCTGCTGCGCAGCATTTGGCGATGTCGGTGGGATCCGAGCTGGCGGTGGTCGACGATCCGGACCTCCGCGACCGGCTCGCCGACGACTTGGAGCGCCGCAAGCGGCAAGCGCAGGATGCGCTCAACCAATCGGCGCTGTGGCAGCAGGTGCTCAACGACGGATTCACCGACCTGTATGCCGACGTCGACCATGACATGCGGGCCCGCTTCCGGGCCCTCACCGAAGACATTGAGCGCCAGATAGATTCGTGCGACCCGACCCGGCACTGGGCCGAGATCGGCACCGACACCGAGAATGCGGTCGCCACCGCCGTCGGGGACAACTTCGTGTGGGCCTATCGACGAGCCGAGGCCCTGGCCGACGAGGTGGCGCGCTCGTTCGCCGATGCGGGGCTGGACTCGGTGCTGTCCCCGGAACTGACCGGGCGGCTGATGGGTGGCGATTTCGGCCGGCTCAAGTCGCTGGCGGAACTGGAGTCCAAGCCCGCCGGTAAGGGGCAGAAGGTCGTCACCGGCCTGCGGGGTTCCTATGGCGGCGTGGTGATGATCGGCATGCTGTCGTCGGTGGCCGGCCTGGGCCTGTTCAACCCGCTGTCGCTGGGTGCGGGTCTGCTGTTGGGCCGGATGGCCTACAAGGAGGACCGGGAGCACCGGCTGTTGCGGGCGCGCGCCGAGGCGAAGACCAACGTCCGGCGCTTCGTCGATGACGTGTCGTTCGTGGTCGGCAAGGAATCCCGCGACCGGCTCAAAGCGATCCACCGCACGCTGCGCGACCACTACCGTGACATCGGCGACGAGGTCACCCGTTCGCTCAACGAATCGCTGCAAGCCACCATCACCGCGGCGCACCTCGAGGAAGCCGAGCGCGACAATAATGTTCGTGAGCTGGAGCGGCAGTTGAACATCCTGGAGCAGGTCCTCGACAACGTGGACAAGTTGACCCCCCCGGTGACCGCGGGACGGTCGTGAGCACGAGCGATCAAGTCCGCGCGATTCTCGGCGGAACAATCCAGGCCTACCGGGGCGAGCCCGCGTATCGGCATCGTCCGGAGGTCTTCTACGAACTGGAGCGCATCGGCGGGCGCCTGAACGAACCCATCCGCATCGCGCTGGCCGGAACGCTGAAGGCCGGAAAGTCCACTCTCGTCAACGCTTTGGTGGGGGAGGACATCGCACCGACGGACGCCACCGAAGCCACCCGGATCGTGACGTGGTTTCGGCACGGCCCGACGCCGAAGGTCACCGCCAATCATTGGAGAGGACGGCGCTCGAATGTCCCGATCAACCGCAGCGCCGGCCTGACGTTCGACTTCCGCGCGCTCAACCCCGCCGATGTGGCCGACCTGGACGTCGAATGGCCCGCGGAAGAGCTGGCCAGCGCGACCATCATCGACACCCCGGGGACGTCGTCGCTCACGCGCGATGCCTCGGAGCGCACGCTGCAGCTGCTGATCCCCCCGGACGGGGTGCCGCGGGTCGATGCGGTGGTGTTCCTGTTGCGCACCCTCAACGCCGCAGATGTGGCGCTGCTCAAGCAGATCGGTCACCTCGTGGGTGGTTCGGCGGGAGCCCTGGGCATCATCGGTGTGGCGTCGCGCGCCGACGAGATCGGCGCGGGCCGCATCGACGCGATGCTTTCGGCGGCCGACGTCGCGCAGCGGTTCACCCGTGAGATGAATCAGACCGGCATCTGCCAAGCGGTGGTGCCGGTGTCTGGGCTGCTCGCGCTGACCGCGCGCACGCTGCGCCAGAGCGAGTTCGTCGCGCTGCAAAAGCTCGCCGGCGTCGACAGCGCCACGCTCAACAAGGCCATGCTCAGCGTCGATCGCTTCGTGCGGGTCGACAGCCCACTGCCGGTGGACGCCGGCACGCGCGCGCAATTGCTCGACCGGTTCGGCATGTTCGGCATCCGGATATCGATCGCGGTGCTGGCGGCCGGGGTGACCAACGCGGCGGGTTTGGCCGACGAACTTCTGGAACGCAGCGGGCTGGTGGCGCTGCGGCGGGTCATCGATCAGCAATTCGCGCAACGCTCCGACATGCTCAAGGCGCACACCGCGCTGGTGTCGTTGCGCCGATTCGTCGAGGTGTTTCCCATCGTGGCCACGCCGTACATCATCGCCGACATCGACCCGCTGCTGGCCGACACCCACGCCTTCGAGGAACTTCGGTTGCTCAGCCAATTATCTTGCCGTCCAACGACATTGAACGAGGACGAAATCGTTTCGCTGCGCCGCGTGATCGGCGGGTCGGGCACCGACCCCGCCAGCAGGCTGGGCCTGAGCCCCGGCGATGTGTACGGGCACGAGGGCCCGCGTGCCGCCTTCGCCGCGGCCCAGCGGTGGCGCCGCCGGGCCGAGCATCCCCTGAATGATCCGTTCACCACCAGGGCCTGTCGCGCCGCGGTGCGCAGCGCCGAGGCGATGGTGGCGGATTTCGCCGCGCGCGGATTCGACGCGTCCGACGTCCGGCCCGGCTAGCGCGGGGGAAAGGGCAGCCCGGGGTGAGTCGGTCTTTCCCGGGTGGTCGTCGGCGCCGCGGTGGTCGTCGGCGCCGACGACGTGGTGGTGGGCGCGGCGCTGGTGGTGGTGGGCGCGGCGCTGGTGGTGGTGGGCGCCGGCGTCGTCGTAGTGGGCGCCTGGCTTGTCGTCGTGTCGGACGGCTGCGGTGGGGGCGGGATCACCGTGACGGTGGTGGTGCCGTTCGGCGCCGTGATCGTCTCTGTTTGCGACGTCAGCGGCGGCGCCGGTTGGTTGGGCGGGGTGGTGTTGACGGGGCTCGTCTTGTCGCGGCCCAGGGTCAGCGCCAACACGACCGCAAGAAGCACGGCCGCGGCCGCGCCGACGACGCTCAATACCAGCGCCGTGCGCTTGTACCACGGCAGCGAAGCGGGCACGGTGGCGTAACGGGCGCTGTCGGCATCGCCGGATCCCGTTGATTCCCTGCCATATTCGCCAGTCATGTCGGGTCCCGCATACGGGACAGGCTCGGCGCCGTCGTCGTCCTGCGACCACGCCACGGGACTGGCGCCCTCGGCGACCCGGGCGGTCTCCACCAATTCGGTCGGATTCTCGACGACGCGGCTCGCCGCGGTCGCTGTGCCCGCCCCCGCCTGC
Source organism: Mycobacterium terramassiliense (assembly GCF_900157385.1). Taxonomy (GTDB): domain Bacteria; phylum Actinomycetota; class Actinomycetes; order Mycobacteriales; family Mycobacteriaceae; genus Mycobacterium; species Mycobacterium terramassiliense. Next base: position 1,158,323 of record NZ_LT717700.1, on the reverse strand, counting down.
AGGGCGCCGAGCGACGCCGCGCCGATGGCGGCGCTGAACGCGGGCTGCGGCGCGGTGTGGACCGGCGCCTGCAGGCGCTCGGAGAGGCGAGTGCCGATCAGCGGGATGGCCGCTCCCCCGCCGACGGCCGCCACGGCCGCCAGGCTGGATCGCTGAATCCCGTTGCGCTGCAGGGTGTCTTCCAGGGTGCTGACGAATCGGTCCAGCGGTGGCGAGATGAGTTGCTCGAACTCGGCGCGGGAAAGCCGGACCTCGCCGCCGGAACCCGCCCCGACCGTGGCCGCGGTGGCAGTCGACAGCTGCTCCTTGGCGCGACGGCACGCGGCGAGCAGCCGGGACTGCGAGCCGATCCGCGCGGTGCTGGCCAGGTCGGCGCTGGTGGCGTCGGAGGCGCCCGCGCGCACGTAATCGAGGATGAGTTGATCGACTGCGTCGCCGGAGAAGTCGGTGTTGCGCACCGACGGACCGATCTGCTGAAGGTTCGCTCCGGCATCGATCAGAGTGACGCTGGTGCCGCTGGCGCCGAAGTCGCACAGGGCGACGACGCCCTGGGCCGGAAACCCCGGCCTGGCGCGCAGCGCCGCCAGGGCGGCCGTGGCGTCGGAAACCAGGGCCGGCGCCACCCCGCCGCGCGTCAGATCCCGCTGGGCGAAGAATTCCTCGCGCAGCGCGGTGGTCTGCGCCTCGGACCAATAGGCCGGGACCGCGATGGTGACCGGTGTTCCGTAGCCGACCGTGCGCGCCATGGCTTCGATCGCTTCGACCGTCAGCACCTCACCGAGGTACTTCGTCCCGTCCGCCGCCACCAACGGCGCCCGGTCGCCGACCCGCTCGACGAACCCGCGCAGCACCAGCCCGGATTCGGTCAGGTTCGGGTTTTCTTCCGGCAGGCCGATTTCGGTCGGCCGGTGCTCGAACAGCGTCAACACGGCACTGCGGACCACCGGGGCACCGCCCTCGCGGGCCGCAACCAGGTTGGCTGCCCCTATCGACAACCCGAGCGACTCGCTCATATCGCACACCCCATGGCAGCGAGTCTATGAGCGCGGCGCGATCGCGGGGCGGCGACGGCCGCCGCGGGAAAGCGTCGATCAGGTAAATCTGCAGACAAAGTGCGAGTGCAGCCCGCCAGAATTACGGGCTCGACGACCCGAGCCGGACAGGCAATCAGCCGATGCCGGGCGGCAGCGTGATCACCGTCGGGACCTCGGGAATGGTGATCACGGACGGCAGCGACGGCAGATGGTGCCGATGCGTCGGCTGCGGTTGGTTCGGCTGGCGCGTCTGCTGCTGGGTGGGCTGCTGGGCCGGCGGCTCGACCGCGCTGCTGGTGGGCGGTGGGGCGGACGACTCGGTGGTGGTGGGCGGCGCGGACGACTCGGTGGTCGTCGCGGTCGTCGGGGTGGTGCTGCTCGTGGTGCTCGGGGTGTGGCTGGTGCCCTGGTCGCCCTGAATCAGCTGCATGAGCCCGTAGACGATCAGCGCGAGCAGGACCGCGACCGCGATCACCCACGCGATGACCCCCAGCGGCCGCCGATACCAAGGCGTGGGCTCGGGTTCCTGATCGAACGCATCGAGCGCCTCGGGTGCGTCGGGTGCGTCGGGTGCCTCCGGCTGATCCGGCGGGAGGTCCGTGGGCGGCGGTGATCCGCCCGGCCTCGGGGGGCCGCCCGGGCCGCCATAGTTCGCAAACTGCGTCCGCTGATTGTGGAAGTCGTCCGGTGGGCCGTTGGGTGCCACGGCACCGATGGTACTGACCCCGCCTCTCCGGCCAGCTCAGCACCGGCGCGGCGTGTTCAGTCGGCGCCGGCCGGGGCGGTCACCGAGGCCCGCGTCCCACCACCGACCGCCGACGTGAGCTTCATCGATCCGCCCATCGCCTCGACGCGAACCGCCAGCGACGCCAGTCCGATGTGCCCGTCGGCCACGCATCGATCCAGCAGGGCCGGATCGAGACCCACTCCGTCGTCGACGACGCTGAGCGTGATGGCGTCGCCGGCCCGGGCGAGGCGCACCCGCACGGTGCCGGCCTGCGCGTGCTTGTAGGCGTTGGCGAGCAGTTCGCGGGCCGCCCGGTACAACAGGGACTGCGACCGCGGCCGGTCGACCTCTTCGAGATCGGCCTCGACGGCGAAGCTCCCGCGGAGCTCGTAGGCCCGTATCAGCTCGCGCAGCGCGGCGGTGAGACCGACTTCGGTGAGCACCTGGGGATGTAGCGAGGTGACGGTGCTGCGCAGCCGGGTCGCCGTCTCCTGTATCGCTTGGTACGCCGCGTCGAGTCCGGGGTCGGCATGCCGTTCGCGGACTTCGTCGAGTTCGAGCTTCGCCGCCAGCAGATCCTGCAGCGGCCCGTCGTGCAGGTGCTCGGCCAGTGCGCGGGCGTTGCGCTCGTCGGCGCGCATCGCCTCCGACACGAGCGTGCGGCGCATCTCGAGCAGTGCCGCCACGCGCGCCGCGGCGCGGGTCAGGAAATAACACAGGGCCGTCATCGCGGCCGCCAGCCACAGCAGCAAACCGAAATGGGTGTACACCACGCTCGGCAGCTCGACCGTGTCGTCGCGCTTGGAGTAGACGATCCACACTCCGAGATACCCGACGGCGGTGCAGATCCCCACGGCGGCGGCCAGCGCCGGACGATCCTGGAACGCCACCGAAATGGGCAGCAGGAAGAACACCGGCAGCAACGCCACGGTGGCGCCGCCCGACACCACGCACAGCGCCACCACAGTTAGCACGTCGATACCCGTCGACGCCCAGCCGGCCCACGTCGGCACCGGGCCGCGCAGCACCACCACCACCCACACCAGCGCGGCGACGCTATAGGTCCCGAGGATCACCGCGTAGGCCAACGGCAGCCAGTGCTCGACCTCCCACACCGAGACCAACAAGACGATCAGGCCGATCAGCGGCAGGCGCAGGAACGCCGACAAGCGGACGGGCTCGGCCGCCACGAAGTCGACCATTCGAGCCAGCGGGCGGGCCATGCTATTCGAGCAGCCCGCGCCGCATCGCGGCCGCGACGGCCGCGGCGCGATCGTTGACGCCGAGTTTCTCGTACAGCCGTTGCGCGTGGGTCTTGATCGTGGACGGCGCCAGGTACAGTTCCGCGGCGATCGCGGGGATGGTGTAACCCTGGGCGATCAGGTTCAGCACCTCGCGCTCGCGGGTGCTGAGCGCCGGTGCCGGGGCCTCGCCGCGGCGGCGGATCTCGCCCGCGAGGCCGGCGGCAAGGGCCGGCGGGACGACGTCTCGACCCTGAGCGCAGTCCAGCACGCCCCGCACGATCTCGGCTTTCGTCGATTCCTTGGGCAGGAACCCGGCGGCGCCCTCCGCCAGGGCGTGAAAGACGATCTCCGACTCGTCGTGCGCCGATAGCAGCAACACCCGCGTCGGCAGGTCATCAGACCGCACCGCGGCGGCGACCTTGGCACCGTCCATTCCGGGCATCCGGTAATCGAGCAGGGCGACGTGCGGCAGGTGGGTCTTGATCAGCGCCAGGGCGGCGATGCCGTCGTCGGCTTCGGCGACGACGTCCACTTCGCCGCTGGACGTCAACGCGCGCACCACCCCATCGCGGAACAGCGGGTGATCGTCGCCGACGACCACCCGCACTTTCTCGGTCGTTGCCCGGCCGACCATGCCGCTCAGTGTCACACAGAGGTTGCCGCGGTTTCCCCCAATCGGGGGACGCGCGATTCATCCCCCGCTCCGACCGGTCGGCGGACAGACAGCGGTGGGCCGCCCCGGGATAGTCATTGCCCGGGGGTGGAACCCGGCAGAAGGATCGACGTGTCCAACATCAGGGATGTAACCACCGTTTCCGTCGTCAGGGTGCCCGAGGCCCGCCTCGAATGGGTGTCCAAGGCGCTGTGTCGCACCACCGATCCCGAAGAGCTCTTCGTCCGCGGAGCCGCGCAGCGGAAAGCCGCCGCCATTTGCCGGCACTGCCCGGTCGTCGCCGAGTGTCTCGCCGACGCGCTCGACAACCAGATGGAATTCGGCGTGTGGGGCGGCATGACCGAGCGCCAGCGACGGGCGTTGCTCAAGCAGCATCCCGAGGTGGGCTCCTGGTCCGAGTTGCTCGCCGGTCGGCGCAAGCGCCGCAGGACGGGCTAGGCGGTCAGCCCGAGCTCCTGGTCGATCTGCGGCCAGTACTGCGGACCGTCCACGGTGAGGATGATCCAGTCGTGGATCTGGCCGTTGGCCAACACGAAGCTGAAGGGGGCGCCCGCCGTAGCGGCCTCCTGCTGGAGGACGAGCACGTCGGGCGAGAGTGAATCGAGGTTGCCCGAGTAGACGTACGTCGGTGGAAGTTTGCTGAGAACAGACGGCGACGCATACAGCGGGCTCACCCTCGGATCGGTCACGGAAAGGCCGGCCGCCCACTCCCTGCCGATCACTTGGCCGGGCCCCACCGGAAGCAGCGGATCCTGGACGAACGCGATGTTCGGGTTGCTGAACGTGACGTCCAGCCACGGGGACAGCAGGACCATCGACGACGGCACGGGGGCAAGCGGGTTCTGCGTCAGGGTGTACTCCTCGGCCGCCAGCGCGAGGTTGCCGCCCGCGGAGTCACCGATCACGCTGACGTGCGGCGCCCCGTGCGCGGTGATCTGCGAGTTGATGAAGCCGGCCATATTGGGCACCACCGTGCCGGCGGTGCCGCCCTGCTGCAGCAACGGGTAGATCGGCACCTCGATGGTCGCGCCGGTCTGGTAGGCCATCACGGTGTAGTCGAGCCAGTGGAAGATCGACGGCGCGAAAATGAACGCGCCGCCGTGGATGGCGACCACGTAGTCGCCGTTGGGATGAGCCGGCGTGATCTGCACGACGGGCATCCCGTTGTACGTGGTGTGCTGCACCGACTCTCCGAGCAACAACGGCAACAACTTTGGCGGGGTGTTGCTGAGACCTATCCCCAGGAGCGGATTGTTGCCGGTAAACAGCTGCAGGAGGGGGGAACTCGGCGACTCGATGTAGTTCTGCAGTCCGGAGAAGGCCAGGAACGGTTTGACCGGGTACAGCGCGGCTTCCTCGAATCTGGTTATCAGCGAGGGCCCGCCGGTGAAAGTCCCCGTCTGCGTTGCCGAGAAGGGCGGCGCGGCCGGCGCGCCGAAGATCGTGCCGACGACCGTGTTGGCCAGGTTGTTGAAGCCGCCCTCGAGGGCTTGGGCGAATTCGCCGGGCAGATTTTCCAGCGCCAGTTCCCAGTTGCCCAGCTGCGCAACCGTCGCCGACGCGCTGGCGTGATACCCGCCCATCGCGGCGACATCCTGCGCCCACATCCGCTCGTATTCGGCCTCGGCGGCCGCGATGGCGGGGGCGTTTTGTCCGAACAGGTTCGAGATCACCAGCGACACCAGCTGGCCGCGGTTGGCCGTGATCGATCCCGGATCCACGATCGTCGCGAGCGCGGCCTCGTAGGCACTGGCCGCCGCCCGCGCTTGGGCCGCCGACTCTTCGGCCTGCGCCGCCGCCCCGCCCAGCCAGTCCACATATCCGGCGGCCGCGTTGGTCATGGAGGCCGACGAGGGGCCCTGCCAGGCCTGGCCGGCCAGATCCGAGGTGACGGAGCTGAATGCGTTGGCGGCCGCGCTCAGCTCACTGCGAATTCCGTCCCAGGCCGCCGCCGCCTCCAGCATCGGCCCCGGGCCCGGTCCATCGAGCAGCAGCAGCGAATTGAGCTCGGGCGGAAACACCGAAAAGTTCATCATTGCTCCCCTCGATCACCGTTGATCAAACCCCACTGCAGCAACGTACAGTCCGAATTCCGCTCGCGGTCAGGAACCCGCGGGTGGCGATGGGATACCCACCGCTGACCAAATCCAGTCCTGCGCTTTCAGGCGCTCAGAGCGGCATGTCCTCGTGACATCGCCCGCACGTGTCGGCAGCGCACCCGCTTTCCGGCGGCGTGTGTGGACCCGACACGGCCGCAACTGTCGTCTCGACGTGTCCACTTAACAAACCACATCTTTCCTGATTTTTTATGGTCGAAAGCGGGTAGCCTTTGTTTGCTGAACAGCAGGATCGAGCGCGTGGGCAGAGGCAACATGGCGAAAAAGATCAAGATCGTCGCCGCCTTCTCGATGTGCCCTGTCTTCATCACGGCTCTCTGCTCAACTACTGATTGTGCTGCGCGCGCGGACGATTCGGGGACCGCGGTCTACAGCGGCGTCAACCGGATTCGCCAGACATGCGGGGCGATCCGCGACGACCCGCGGTTGACGGCGGCAGCGCAACGGCACGCCAACGACATGCTGAAGAACGGTGTGGGCGGCCATGTCGGCTCGGACGGCTCTTCACCGCAGGCGCGTATCGCGGAGGCGGGCTACACCAGCGCCAACTACACCGGTGAGATCGTGTACTGGGGCACAGGACCCGCTGCGACGCCGAGCGTAGCGGTCGACCAGTGGATGGAAAGTCCTCCGCACCGAGCGATCATCTTGAACTGCGCATTCACCGCAGCCGGTTTCGCCACCGCCTCGGATGGCAACAAGATGACCGCAGTCGGTGACTTCGCTGGTCCTTGAGGTCCACGCCCGCCTCGACGCGGCCATGTGACCCGCTGACCACAGCTTTCAGCCGCTCAGAACGTGTTGACCTTTTCGACGCTGACGAACATGCCGTGGCCGGTGTGGTCGTTGGTGAAGCGGGTGCCTTCTTCGGTCGCGTTGATCGTCCAGCCCTGCGCAGCGTAGGTCTTGTAGTCGATGGTGACCGTCGGGATGGCGCCCAGGTTGCCCAGCACCCACTGAACGTTGCCGCCGGAGCTGATGCTCACGCCGTTGGCGTGCTCGCCGTCCTGCAGCGGGGAGTTGGTGAACGGCGCCTCGCAGCCGACGGTGTCCTTGTTGATCTGGCAGCGCGTGACGCCGGACTTGGTCTCGATGAAGACGTAGCCGTTGTGGTCCGGCGGGAGCGGGATGGCGCCCACCGGAGGCGTGGTCGGGGCCGCCGGACCGGTCGGGCCCGGCGGTGGGGCCGCGGTGGCGCTGGGGGCCGGCGTCGTGACGCTCGGTCGCGGGGTGGGGAAGGTGGGTTCGACGGGCCCGGCTCCCGGCGCGGCCACCGGCTTGCCCTCGATGGTGGAGGTGCAGCCGTTAATCAATGTGGGACCGGCCAGCAGGGGGACCAGCAGCAGCGAGCCCCCGGCCAGACTCCGCCGCGCTTTCTGCGATAACTGCACCCGCCGCTCCCGAAGATTCTCAGATTCAGCGCTCAGAGTACGCAAGAACCGGCGAAAGTTACTGCAAGGCGGGCCCTATCGATGCAGAGCCGATGGCGCAGGTTTATCGGTGCGTGACCGAGCCGAGCTCGGCGGCCCGATGCGCGGCCGCGACGATGCCCTGGTAACCCGTGCAGCGGCAGAAGTTGCCGGACAGGCCCTCGCGGATCTCGTCGTCGGTGGGATTCGGGTTATCACGCAGCAACGCCGTCAGTGACGTGACGAAACCCGGCGTGCAGAAGCCGCATTGCAGCCCGTGGCACTCACGCAGCGCCGACTGCACGGGGGACAGGGTGCCGTCCGGCGACGCGATGCCCTCGACGGTCGTCACCTCCAGGCCGTCGGCCTGGACGGCGAACATCAGGCACGACCGGACCGCATCGCCGTCCACGAGGACCGTGCAGGCGCCGCACGCCCCGTGCTCGCAGCCGAGGTGGGTGCCGGTAAGCCCGCACTTGTCGCGCAGGAAGTCCGCCAGCGTCATGCGAGGTTCGACGCTGTCGGTGAGGTCAGTCCCGTTCACCGACAACCGGATCGGTTGCTCATGCATTGGCTGCTCCCGCGGGTGCTTCGTCGATGGCTTCATGAACGCCCTCGCGCCACGCGCGCGCGACCATGGTGGCGCCCACCTGGGTGCGGTACGACGCCGACCCCTGCAGGTCGGTCGGGACATCGTCGAGGCCCGTCATCGCCGCCCGGCCGATCTCCTCGGCGACCAGCTCGCCGACCGGCATCCCGACGACCGCGGCCTCGGCCGCCGGCGCGCGCCTGACCGTGGAGCCCAGACCCAGCAGCCCGATCCCGCAGCGGGACACCCGGTCGGCGTCGTCGAGCTGGACGGCGACCAGCGCGCCGGCGATCGCGAAATCGCCGTGCCGGCGGGCGAATTCGCGCACCGAGAAGCCCGACCGGCCGTTCCACACCGGGAATCTCACACCGGTCAGCACCTCGTCGGGCTCCATCGTGGTTTCCCACAGGCCGGCGAAGAAGTCGGCGGCGGCGATCTCCCGCCGCCCGCGCGGCGACAGCACCTCCATCACCGCGTCCAGCGCCAGCGCGGCCGCCGGGTATTCGCCCGCGGCGTCGGCGTGGGCGATCGACCCGCCCAGGGTGCCGCGGTTGCGGATCTGGAAGTGCCCGACGAACGGCGTGGCCCGGGTGAGCAACGGAACCGCTTGGCGCACTTGGTCGTCGGCGCCCACCGTGGCCTCCGTGGTGCCCGCGCCGATCCACAGCTCGTGGCCCCTGCGTTCGATGCCCCGCAGCTCGCCCAGCCGGGAGATGTCGATGAGGTGGTCGAAGTAGGCCAGCCGCATCGCCAGCATGGGAACCAGGCTCTGGCCGCCGGCGATGATCTTCGCGTCGTCGCCCAGCTCGGACAGCAGGGCAACGGCGTCGTCGATGGTGTCGGGGCGGTGGTAATCGAACGAGGCGGGTTTCATCGGGCCGCCTCGCTCAGCAGCGCCGCGATCGAGGCCGGGCTGGCGGGCAACCGGGTGATCGTCACGCCCAGCGGGGCGAGGGCGTCGTTGATGGCGTTGATCACCGCGGGCACCGATCCGATGGCCCCGCCCTCGCCGGCGCCCTTGTAGCCGCCGGGCCCGGGCCCGGGGATCTCGACGTGGCCGAATTCGATCGGCGGGACCTCGGTGGCCGTCGGCAGCAGGTAGTCGACGAAAGTCGTTGCCAGCGGGTTGCCGTCGTCGTCGTAGGCGAGGTCCTCCATGAGCGCGCCGCCGATGCCCTGCACCGTGCCGCCGGCGATCTGGCCCTCCACGATCGCCGGGTTGATCATCGGCCCGACGTCCTCGCTGACGATGTAGCGCAGCAGCGTGACCTTGCCGGTGGCCACGTCCACCTCGCAGGTGCAGGCGTGGGTGGCGTTGGACCACAGGATGGGCGCCTTGGCGACGTAGCGGGCGCTGGCCTCCAGTTCCGGCGACATCCCGGGCGGCAGCGCCTGCGGCGAGTAATACGCGACGTAGGCCAGCTCGCCGAAGCTCACCTGCTTGGACGGGTCGTCGCGCACCGACGCGGCCGAATGCGCCAGCACCACTTCGGTTTCGGCCACCTTCAGGTGGTGGGCCGCCAGCGCCACGAGCTTGTTGCGCAGGATCGCTCCGGCCTCCGCGACGGCCCCGGCGGTCATCGGGCCGCTGCGGCTGCCCTGCGTCCCCGCGCCGTACGGCGTGATCGCGGTGTCGCCCTGGATGGTGGCGACGTCGTCGATGTCGGCGCCCAGCGCGTCGGCGGTCAGCTGAATCACGGTGGTTTCCAGGCTGTTTCCGCTCGAGCCGCCGTTTACGTAGACGTTGATCTTGCCGGTCGGCTCCATCCGCATGGTGCAACCCTCGGTGGCCAGGTGGCCCGTCGCCGCCCCGGTCGGCTCGATGTAGGCCGAGAATCCCAGGCCCAGATAGCGGCCCTGCGCCAGCGCCTCGCGCTGCTCCTTGCGAAACCCTTCGTGGTCAAGGATTTTCACCGCCTGCTCGAACGTCTCGCTCGGGGCGACGTGGTCATACGGCATGCCGTTGGGATTGAAGTACGGCATCTCGTCGCGGCGCAACAGGTTGCGACGGCGCAGCTCGACCGGGTCGAGGTTCATCTTGCGCGCGGCGATGTCGAGCAGGATTTCGCGCGCCAGCGTCTCGTACTGCCACGGCCCGCGGTAGGCGGCCAGGCCGCTGGTGTTGGTGAAGACCGTCTTGTAGTTGAAGCTGGCCTTGGGAACCCGGTAGGGGCCCGGGAAGAACATGCCGATGGCCGCCGTGGTCAGCACCGGGTAGGGCGTCGGATAGGCGCCGATGTCCTGGACGAAGTCGATGTCGGCGGCCAGGATGTTGCCGCCGTCGTCGAATGCCATCCGGCCGGTGCCGTCGACGTGGCGTGCCTGGCCGGCGGACATCAAATTCTCGCGCCGGTCCTCGATCCACTTGAGCGCCGCGGGCACCTTGCGGGCGGCCAGCATGATGCACATGTCCTCGCGCATCGGGACGACCTTCTGACCGAAACCGCCGCCGGTGTCGCGCATGATGACCCGAACCCGTTGCGCCGCAATGCCTAACAACCGCGCGCAAAAGGCCCGCAGCTCGTGCGGGGTCTGCGTGGACGCCCACAGGGTGAGCTCCTCGGAGGCCGCGGACCACTCGACGACCAGCCCCCGGGTCTCGATCGGCACCGGCGCGTAAATCTGTTGGTAGACGTTCTCGTTCACGACGCATGCCGCCGACGCGAACGTCTCTTCGTCGGGCGGCGCGCCGCCCATCCCGCCCGCGACGTTGTTCGGGTAGGCCTCGTGCACCAGCACCTCGGAGGACTGCGCCCGGGTGAAGTCGGTGATCGCGGGCAGCGGCTCGTAGTCGACGTCGACCAGCTCCAGCGCGTCCTCGGCGACGTAACGGCTCTCGGCGACGATCAGGGCGACCGGGTCACCGACAAACTTCGCCTCGCCCTCGGCCAACGGCGGGCGCGGGGTGTCCGGGACGTCCTTGCCCGCGACGGCGTGCCACGCCTCCTTCACATCGGGGTTGAGGTCGGCCGCGGTGAACACCGCGCGCACCCCAGGCAGCGCCAGCGCCGCCGAGGCGTCGATGCCGTTGATCGTTGCCCGCGCGAACGGGCTGCGCACGAAGCAGGCGTGCAGCATGCCGGGCCGCACGACGTCGTCGACGAAGCCGCCACGGCCGGTCAGCAGCCGCCCGTCTTCCACCCGTTGGACGCGGGTGCCGGCGTAGCGAGGAGCCGGGGTCGTGGTCGTCGCCCCCTGCACGTCCTGAGTCATTGCGCTCCATCCGGTTGTCGCCTGATGAGAACCACGATGCCATCATAGGAGAGTGGCGTTATCACAGTCGATAGCCGTCGGTGTCTTGCTCGCCGCGGGCGCGGGACGGCGCTACGGAAAGCCGAAGGTGCTGGTCGAGGGCTGGCTGGACGCCGCGATTCGGGCACTGCAAGGCGGCGGGTGCGCCGGCGTCGTGCTGGTCCTGGGGGCGGCGGACGTTACGGCCCCGCCCGGGGTCACCGCGGTCGTCGCGCCGGACTGGAGCGACGGGCTGAGTGCGTCGGTGCGCGCCGGGCTCGCGGAGGCCGACCGCACGCAGGCGGACTACGCGGTGCTGCACGTCATCGACACCCCGGACGTCGGGCCCGCCGTGGTGGCACGGGTCCTGGCCCGCGCGGCGTCGTCCCCCAGCGGCCTGGCGCGCGCGTACTTCGGCGGGCGGCCCGGACACCCGGTGGTCATCGCGCGCCGGCACTGGCCGGCGGTGCTGGAGCGGCTGAAGGGGGATCGCGGCGCGGGGGCCTACCTGGGCGGCAGGTCGGACGTGGAGAACGTCGAGTGCGGTCACCTCGCCGGCGGTCAGGACATCGACGAATCCTGAGCCGGTGCGGCCGGCACGTCGTCTTGGGCGGCGGCGCTGACCCGATGGCGGACCAGGAACCAGCCCCCGACGAGCGCGGGGACGCCGAAAACCGTCGCCCCGATCAGGTACGGGCCCTGCACCTTGTCGAAGAACATCAGGATCACGACGCCGGCCAGGAAGGCCAGGGTGAGATAGCCGCTGTACGGCGACAGCGGCATCCGGAACTTCGGGCGTTGCACCCTCCCGGCCTTTGCCAGCCGGTAGAACTGCAGCTGGCTCGCCACGATCGTCCCCCAGGCGAACACGATGCCGATGGCCGCGATGTGCAGCACGATTTCGAACGCCTGGCTCGGCTTGACGGCGTTGAGCACGATGCCCAACAACCCCACCGCGCTGGTGAGCAAGATCCCGCGGTACGGCACGCCCCGCTTCGACATCGGCGCGGTGAACTTCGGGCCGCTGCCGTTGATCGCCATCGACCGCAGGATGCGGCCCGTGGAGTAAAGGCCCGCGTTCAGGCTCGACAGCGCGGCGGTCAGCACCACCACGTTCATCACGCTGCCCGCCCCGCTGACGCCGGCCTTGGAGAAGAACGTCACGAACGGGCTGACGTTGGCCTTATAGGCGGTATAGGGCAGCAGCAGGCCCAGCAGGATGGTGGACCCGATGTAGAAGACCGCGATGCGGAACACCACCGAGTTGATCGCGCGCGGCATGACCTTCTCCGGGTCGGCGGTTTCCCCGGCCGCGATGCCGACGAGTTCGATGGCGGCGTAGGCGAACACCACGCCGGAGGTGACGAGCACCAGCGGCAGCACACCGGTCGGCACCAGCCCGCCGTGGGTGCTCCACAGCCCCGTGCCGGTGTCGTGACCGTCGATCTTGAAGCGCCCGATCAGAAAGACCGCGCCGACGACGAGGAAGGTCACCAGCGCCAGCACCTTGATCAACGAGGCCCAGAACTCCAGCTCACCGAAGGCCTTGACCGAGATCAGGTTCATCGAGAGCACCAGCAGCAGCGCGAACAACGCGATGGTCCACTGCGGGATGGCGTGGAAGGCGTTCCAGTAGTGGCAGTAGTGCGCGATCGCGGTGGTGTCCACGATCCCCGTCATCGACCAGTTCAGGACGTACATCCAGCCGGCGACGAAAGCCAGCTTCTCGCCGAAGAATTCGCGGGAGTACGACACGAACGATCCCGTCGACGGGCGGTGCAGCACCAGCTCGCCGAGCGCGCGCAGGATCAGGAACACGAAGATGCCGCAGACTCCGTAGACCACAAACAGCCCCGGTCCAGCCGAGGCGAGCCGCCCGCCGGCACCGAGGAAGAGGCCGGTTCCGATGGCGCCGCCCAGGGCGATCATCTGGATCTGGCGGTTTTTGAGGCTCTTGTGGTAGCCCTCGTCTTCGCGCGCGAGCCGCGTGGCGGCGGTGTCTGGCTCTGCCATCGAGCTCCTGCCGTGGTGGCTGCGGGACAGCTCAGGCTATCCCATGGATGCAGCACCCGCTCGCCGGTAGGAAACCGGGATCTACAGGCGCAGCAACCGTTCGGCGTTGCCGTGGCTGATGAGCGCCCGATCGTCGTCGGCGAGCGCCAGGCCGTCGAGGAACTCGCGGGCGGCCTGCATCGACCCGAATGGGTAATCGGCCGAAAAGCACACTCGCTCAAGGCCGACGTGCGCGACCAGGTTGGCGTAGGTCGCCTCGTCGTTGAAGTTGGCGAAGGTGTAGTTCACGTTGTGCCGCAGATAGGTGCTGACCGGGTGACGCAGTCCGGTCAGGTCCGGTTTCAGCGTCGCGTCGAACCGCGGCAACATGAACGACGTCGCTTCCCCCATGTGCCCGATGATCAATTGCAGGTCGGGGTAGCGGTCGAACACGCCACCGAGGATCAGGCGCAGCACGTGCGTGGCGGTGTTGATGTGCCACCCCCAGCCCACCGTGGCGAGCGCGAACGTGACCTCCGTCGAAAACCCCGCGTAGCTCGATTCGATGACGGCCGGCGGCGGGATGGTCGGGTGCAAATAGATCGGGACGCGCAGGTCGGCCGCCCGCGACAGGACCGGATCGAAGAACCGGTCGTCCAGGTAGCGCCCCCGGCTGTGCCCGTTGATCGCGGCGCCGACGAAGCCGTGCTGGCGCACCACCCGCTCCAGTTCCTCGGCGGCCGCCTCGGGCGCGCTGATGGGCAGCGCGGCGAAGCCGGCCAGCCGATCCGGGTACCGCCCGCACGCCGCGACGAGCTCGTCGTTGCACTCGCGGGCGAGCCGCACGGCCTCCGGGCCCTCCAGCTGTTCGACGCCCGGTGCGGCCAGCGACAGCACCGCCACGTCGACGCCCGCATCGTCCATCGCCGCGATGCGGCCGTCGCCGAGATCGCTGATCGGTTCGACGATGCCGGCGCGCGACGCGAGCCAGCGGCCCGGCCCGGCCAGGAATTCGGTTGTGGCGTAGTGCTCTTCGAGGGCTATCGTCCGCATCAGCCCGCCAGCACCCTGGCCGCGGCGCTCCAGTAGGACAGCTCGTCGCGATTGGCGGCCAGCCGAATCGTCTTGGTGTAGCCGTACTCGGCCAGCGTCTCCCGGGCGTGCTCGCGCCCGAAGCCGCTGTGGCCGACCCCGCCGAACCCGGTGCCGATCGCAATGCGGTGATAGTTGTTGACGAAGACGGCGCCGGCCCGGATCCGCCGGCTCACCCGCAGCGCGCGGTCGCCGTCCCGGGTGAACACCGCCGCAACGAGGCCGAAGGGCGTGGCGTTGGCGATGCGCACCGCCTCGTCCTCGTCGGTGAACGGCATCAGGGTGACCACCGGGCCGAAGATCTCGTCGCGGGCGACCCGCATGGCGGGGGTCACGTCGGTCAGCACGGTCGGCGGAACGTAGAAGCCGTCGGCCAGCCGGGGATCGTCGGGCAGCGGCGCCTGGGCCGCGATGCGGGCGCCTTCGGCCACGCCGATCCGCAGGTAGTCCAGGACCTGCTTTTGCTGTTTGCGGGTGACCAGCGGCCCGACGTCGGTGTTGGGGTCGGCGCCGTCGCCCACCCTCAGCCGGCTCACCGCGGCGCACAACTTGGCCTCGAACTCCGCATACACGCTCTCCTGCACCAGGATTCGCGATGCCGCGGTGCAGGCCTCGCCCTGGTTGAAAAAGCCGCCGTCGACGGCGGCCAGCAGCGCCTCGTGCTGGTCGGCGTCGTCGAAGACCACCAGCGGGTTCTTGCCGCCGAGTTCCATCAGCGCCGGGGTCAGGTTGCCCGCCGCGGTCCGCAGCACCGCCGCGCCCGTGCGCGGCGACCCGGTGAAGGAAACCTTGCCCACCATCCGGTGCCCGGCCAGCGCGGCGCCCACCTCACCCTTGCCGGGGACGGCCTGCACGACACCGTCCGGCAGGACCGACTGGATCAGTTCAACCATGCGCAACACCACCGACGGCGTCTGCTCCGGTGGCTTGAGCACGACGGCGTTGCCGACGGCCAGTGCCGGCGCGACCTTCCCGGCGGTGTGGATGGGCGGCCAGTTGAACGGCACGATGCATGCGATCACCCCGTACGGCTCCAGGGTGGTCACGTCCAGCACCGGGCCGTAGTCGCGGGCCTGGCTGGGCAGCGCCTCCACCAAGCCGCCGAAGTACTCGAAGATCGCGATCGCGGCCTGCACGTCGAAATTGCGCGCCTGGGTGATCGGCTTGCCCATCTCCAGGGTCTCCAGGGCGGCGATCTCGTCGGCGTGGGCGCGGAGGACGTCGGCGACCTGCCGCAGGTAGCGGCCGCGTTCGCGGGCCGGGCGCTGTTTCCAGTTCAGGTGGGCGGCGTGGGCGCGGCGGACGGCCTGGTCCACCTCTTCGGGCCCGGCCCCCTGGACGACGGCGACCGTCTGGCCCGTTGCCGGGTTCTCCACGACGAATTGGTCGTCGGTGGACGCCGAGGACCAGCGGGTCCGAGTCCTTCTGAGACTGGGAGCTTGCACATTCATAAAGCGCACCGTCCGGTTGGGGGGATTGGATCGACGCGAGCCAATTGCGAACGCTAAATTGCCCCAACCGTCGGGCGCCAACGAAAATTTCTGATGGTGGCCATCATCGGCGGTGATAATTGCTGGGTGGAGCTTCGCCAGTTGGACTATTTTCTGGCCGTCGCGGACACGCTCAGCTTCACCCGCGCCGCCAAGAGGCTGCACGTTGTCCAATCCGGGGTGTCGGCGACCATCAAGGCGCTCGAACGGGAGCTCGGCGCGGAACTGTTCGTTCGCGGCTCGGCGGGGGTGACGCTCACCCCGGCGGGACGGGAGCTGGCACCCCACGCCCGCGCGACCATCGAGGCAGCCCGCGCGGCCAAGGAGGCCGTCGTCGCCACGGTCGGGGCCGTCCGCGGCACCGTCCGGCTCGGGACGCTGATGTCGATCAACAACATCGACCTGCCGTCGCTGCTGGCGGACCTGTACGCCCGGCATCCCGACGTGTTGGTCCAGGTCCGCTTCGCCCGGGCCGGCTCCGCGGGCCTGGCGCAGCAACTGCGCGACGGCAACCTCGACGTTGCCCTGCTCGTCTTGCCCGACGGGCCGCCGGCCGACCTGCACACCCGCCTTGTCGCCGCGTTCGAGCTGCTGTTGGTCGTCCCGGTGAGTCACCCGCTGGCGGGGCGGGAATCGGTGCCCCTGGCCGAGCTGGCCGGGATGTCGTTCGTCGACGGGCCGCCGGGATACGGCAACCGGGCGGTGGTCGACCGCGCCTTCGCCACCGCGGGGGTGCCGCGCATGGTCGCGCTCGAGGTCGCCGATATCGGCACCACCGCGAGCCACATCCGCAACGGCCTGGGGATCGGATTTCTCAGCCGGTTCATCCTCGACGAGATCGGCGATTCCGGTCTGGCGACGGTCCGGATCTCCGACCACGACATCTGCTGGCGCCTGTACGTCGCGATGTCGGCGCTCCGCCCGGCCAGCGCGGCCACCCGCGCGGTGTTTTCACTGATCGAGGAGATGATCCCGGAGGAAGAGGCGCCGCCTGTGCCGTGACGGCGGTGCGTGTGAGCGTAGGGCGCGATTCGGCGCGTTTTTCCGCCCTCAGCGCACACCCGAAGCCCACACCGCACACCCAGCGCGCAATTGGTGGACACCCCCGGGAACAAGACGCCGCAGCCCGCCGTTAGCATCATCGACAAGTTGAGTGAATCAGGCTCAATCCTGGGTTGACACCAGGGAGCCCGGAAGGGCAGTCTTGAGCCGGGTTCACTCAGCATAGTGGCACCAGAAATGCTCTACACAATCAGGAGGAATCACTATGGCTCGTGCGGTCGGCATCGACCTCGGGACCACCAACTCCGTCGTCGCAGTTCTCGAGGGCGGTGACCCCGTTGTCGTCGCCAACTCCGAGGGCTCGCGGACGACTCCGTCCATCGTCGCGTTCGCACGCAACGGTGAAGTGCTGGTAGGCCAGCCCGCCAAGAACCAGGCGGTGACCAACGTCGACCGCACGGTGCGGTCGGTCAAGCGGCACATGGGCACCGATTGGTCCATCGAGATCGACGGCAAGAAGTACACCGCGCAGGAGATCAGCGCCCGCGTGTTGATGAAGCTGAAGCGCGACGCGGAGGCGTACCTCGGTGAGGACATCACCGACGCGGTCATCACGGTGCCCGCCTACTTCAACGACGCCCAGCGTCAGGCGACCAAGGAAGCCGGCCAGATCGCCGGCCTCAACGTGCTGCGGATCGTCAACGAGCCGACCGCCGCGGCGTTGGCCTACGGCCTGGACAAGGGCGAGAAGGAACAGACCATCCTGGTCTTCGACCTGGGCGGCGGCACGTTCGACGTGTCGCTGCTCGAGATCGGCGAGGGCGTCGTCGAGGTCCGCGCCACCAGCGGTGACAACCACCTCGGTGGCGACGACTGGGACGACCGGGTGGTCGAGTGGCTGGTCGACAAGTTCAAGGGCACCAGCGGCATCGACCTGACCAAGGACAAGATGGCCATGCAGCGGCTGCGTGAGGCGGCCGAGAAGGCCAAGATCGAGCTCTCGAGTTCGCAGAGCACCTCGATCAACCTGCCCTACATCACCGTCGACGCGGACAAGAACCCGCTGTTCCTCGACGAGCAGCTGACCCGCGCCGAATTCCAGCGCATCACACAGGATCTGCTGGACCGCACCCGTCAGCCGTTCAAGTCGGTCATCTCGGACGCCGGCATTTCGGTGTCCGACATCGACCACGTGGTGCTCGTGGGTGGTTCCACCCGGATGCCCGCGGTGACCGAGCTGGTCAAGGAACTCACCGGCGGCAAGGAGCCCAACAAGGGCGTCAACCCCGACGAGGTGGTCGCGGTGGGCGCGGCTCTGCAGGCCGGCGTGCTCAAGGGTGAGGTGAAAGACGTTCTGCTGCTTGATGTTACGCCGCTGAGTCTCGGTATCGAGACCAAGGGTGGCGTGATGACCAAGCTTATCGAGCGCAACACCACGATCCCGACCAAGCGGTCGGAGACCTTCACCACGGCCGACGACAACCAGCCGTCGGTGCAGATCCAGGTCTACCAGGGTGAGCGCGAGATCGCCTCGCACAACAAGCTGCTCGGCTCCTTCGAGCTGACCGGCATCCCGCCGGCTCCGCGCGGCGTGCCCCAGATCGAGGTCACCTTCGACATCGACGCCAACGGCATCGTGCACGTCACGGCCAAGGACAAGGGCACCGGCAAGGAAAACACGATCAAGATCCAGGAGGGCTCCGGCCTGTCCAAGGAGGAGATCGACCGGATGATCAAGGACGCGGAGGCGCACGCCGAGGAGGACCGCCAGCGCCGCGAGGAGGCCGACATCCGCAACCAGGCCGAGACGCTGGTCTACCAGACGGAGAAGTTCGTCGCCGAACAGCGGGAGGCCGAGGGCGGTTCGAAGGTCCCCGAGGACACGCTGAACAAGGTGGACGCCGCGGTGGCCGAGGCCAAGTCGGCGCTGGGCGGCACCGACATCTCCGCGATCAAGGCGGCGATGGAAAAGCTGGGCCAGGAGTCCCAGGCGCTCGGCCAGGCGATCTACGAGGCCACCCAGGCCGCCGGCGGCGATGCCGGCGGTGCCGAAGCTGGCGGTCACCAGGGCGGCTCGGCCGATGACGTCGTGGACGCGGAGGTGGTCGACGACGACCGGGAGGCCAAGTGAGCGAGGGCAACCCGGAACAGGTGACGGTCACCGACAAGCGGCGGATCGATCCCGAGACCGGCGAAGTACGGCACGTCCCTCCCGGCCCCGAACCAAGCGGGGCGCCGGGAGGGACGGCGCCGGCCGGCAAGGGTGAGAGCGCCGACAAGATCGCCGAGCTGACGGCCGATCTGCAACGGGTGCAGGCCGACTTCACCAACTACCGCAAAAGGGCGCTGCGCGACCAGCAGGCCGCCGCGGACCGGGCCAAGGCCGCCGTCGTCAGCCAATTGCTGGGCGTGCTCGACGATCTCGATCGGGCGCGCAAGCACGGCGACCTGGAATCCGGCCCGCTGAAGTCGGTGGCCGACAAGCTGGACAGCGCGCTGACCGGTCTCGGCCTGACGGCGTTCGGCGAGGAGGGCGAGGACTTCGACCCGGTGCTGCACGAGGCCGTCCAGCACGAGGGCGACGGCGCCGACGGCTCCAAGCCGGTGATCGGCACCGTCATGCGCCAGGGCTACAAGCTGGGCGACCAGGTGCTGCGGCACGCGCTGGTGGGGGTCGTGGACACGGTCGCGGGCGACGGCGGCGAGGCGCCCGCCGGCGATCCGGCCGAAACCCGACAACCCGACACGGGCGATAACGCCGACACCGCGGGTGACTAGGCATAAAAATCACATACGACAAATCCATAGAGAAAGGTGAAAGGGGGTGACGCGGTATGGCCCAGCGCGAGTGGGTCGAAAAGGACTTCTATAAGGAGCTGGGCGTCTCCTCTGACGCCAGCCCGGAAGAGATCAAGCGCGCCTACCGCAAGCTAGCGCGCGACCTGCATCCCGACGCGAATCCCGACAACCCCGCCGCCGGTGAGCGATTCAAGGCGGTGTCGGAGGCGCACAACGTCCTGTCGGATCCGGCCAAGCGCAAGGAGTACGACGAAACCCGCCGCCTGTTCGCCGGCGGCGGGTTCGGCGGGCGCCGGTTCGACGGTGGCAGCGGCTTTAGCTTCAACGTCGGCGGCGATGGCGCCGAGTTCAACCTCAGCGATCTGTTCGACGCCGCCGGCCGAAGCGGCGGCGCCAACATCGGTGACCTGTTCGGCGGCCTGTTCGGCCGCGGCGCCGGTCCCCGCCCCAGCCGGCCGCGACGCGGCAACGACCTGGAAACCGAGACCGAACTCGACTTCGTCGAGGCCGCCAAGGGCGTGGCGATGCCGCTGCGGCTGACCAGCCCGGCGCCGTGCACCAACTGCCACGGCAGCGGCGCGCGCCCGGGCACCAGCCCGAAGGTGTGCCCCAGCTGCAACGGCTCCGGGGTGATCAACCGCAACCAGGGGGCGTTCGGGTTCTCCGAACCCTGCACCGATTGCCGGGGCAGTGGCTCGATCATCGAGCACCCCTGCGACGAGTGCAAAGGCACCGGGGTGACCACCCGGACCCGCACCATCAACGTGCGGATCCCGCCCGGCGTCGAGGACGGTCAGCGGATCCGGTTGCCCGGGCAGGGCGAGGCCGGGTTGCGCGGGGCGCCGTCGGGTGACCTGTACGTGACGGTGCACGTGCGACCGGACAAGGTGTTCGGCCGCGACGGCGACGACCTCACCGTGACCGTGCCCGTGAGTTTCTCCGAGTTGGCTTTGGGCTCAACGCTTTCGGTTCCCACACTGGACGGCAAGGTCGGCGTCCGGGTGCCCAAGGGCACCGCCGACGGCCGCATCCTGCGGGTGCGCGGACGCGGCGTGCCCAAGCGTGGCGGGGGCAACGGCGATCTACTCGTCACCGTCAAGGTGGCCGTGCCGCCGAACGTGGAGGGCGCCGCGCAGGAGGCGCTGGAGGCCTACGCGGCGGCCGAGCGGTCCAGTGGTTTCAATCCGCGCGCCGGATGGGCGGGTAACCGCTGATGGCCAGAGGCTCGAGGAACCGCAAGGAGGAGGCACGTACCTTCCTGATCTCGGTGGCAGCCGAACTGGCCGGCATGCACGCGCAGACGCTGCGCACCTATGACCGCCTCGGGCTGGTCAGCCCGAGGCGGACTTCCGGTGGGGGGCGCCGCTATTCGGAACACGACGTCAACCTGCTGCGCGAGGTGCAGCGGCTGTCGCAGGACGAGGGCGTCAACCTGGCCGGCATCAAGCGCATCATCGAGCTGACCAACCACGTGGAGGCCCTGCAGGCGCGCGTGAAGGAGCTGACCGAGGAGCTGGCGCAGGTGCGCGCCGGCCAGCGCCGCGACCTCGTCGTGGCGCCCAAGAGCACCGCCGTGGTGGTGTGGCAGCCGCGTAAGGGCGGAAGCCGCGCCTGATCAGACGCGGATCGAGAACACCGCGAACGCCGGCTCGCCCGGGCGCGCGCACCGGTAGCCGCCGCGAC
The DNA here is from genome assembly GCF_900157385.1 of Mycobacterium terramassiliense. GTDB lineage: Bacteria > Actinomycetota > Actinomycetes > Mycobacteriales > Mycobacteriaceae > Mycobacterium > Mycobacterium terramassiliense. Next base: position 1,137,241 of record NZ_LT717700.1, on the reverse strand, counting down.
GCAGCGCGTCGGTAGGCGCGGTCATCGGCTCGAAGCACACCACCTCTTCGGCGAGCGGCGCGAAGATCTGCGCCGCCGGATAGCCCCGCTCGAAGTGCACCTCCAGGCGGCGGCCGCCGCCGGACACCGCGAACACCACGCCGTCGGCGACCTCGTCGTAGGCATCGTCAAAGGCCTTGTCGCCCAACGCTTCTTCCCTTGCGGGCCGTGGTTCCGATTCGCCGGTGGGCAGCCCCCTGTCGTCCAGCAACACGTGCCGCAACGGCGGCGTCTCGATGACCCACTCGCCGCGCGGCACGCCGGGCAGGCGCAGGTAGGGATGAAAACCGAAGCACAGCGGAACCGAAGTGTCGCCGGTCGCGGTGATCGTGGTCCCGACGGTCAGCGCCCGTTCGGCCAGCCGCACCGTCACCGCGAGCACGTGTGGATAGGGAAAGCTGGCCAGCAACTTCGGGTCGGCGCCGAAATCGACCTCGGCGCTCAACTCGTTCTCGGACTGCGCCGTGACCCGCCAGCCGGGATAGGCGGCCAGGGTGCCGTGGATGGGCAACCCGTTGGGGTCGGCGCGCACGCCGTTTTCGCCGGGCGCGAGCGTCACCGTCGCGCTCTCCGCGGTATAGGTGTTGCCGCCCAACCGATTCGCCCAGGGATACAGGATCGGGATTCCCATCGTCTTGCCCGCCGCCAGATAGCCTTCCAGGCCGCGCCGCTGGCCGAGGAGTTCGGTGCCGGAGTCGGTCAACGAGGTGCCGATCATGCCCGCCTCGGGCACGAACTGCGCGGCCACCGGCGAGCGCGGGTCGGTCAGGGTGACGATCTGCATGGCTTACCTCGGCTCACCTGGACAGGGGATCGTGCTGGATACGTTCGGGCGGTGCGCCTTTGGCGATCAGGGCGGCCTTGGTGGCGCGGACCATGTCGGGTCCGCCGCAGATCAGGATCTGCCGGTCGCCCCAGCCGCCGTACTTGGTCACGAGGTCGGGCAGGCGGCCCCTCTGGTGTACGTGCAGCCCGCGTGGCGGCGTGGGGTCGGGGTAATCGGCGGCCCACGACGGGTCGCGGCCGTATTCCGAGACCGGCGTGACCGACAGCCACGGATTGTGCTGCGCGACCTGCCACAGCGTGGGCAGGTCGTAGAGCTCGCAGCGGTAGCGGGCGCCGAAGAAAAGGTGCACCCGGGGGTTCACCGCGTAGCGGCTCAGGTCCATGATGAGCGCCCGCAGCGGCGCCAGGCCGGTGCTGCCGGCGACCATCAGCACGTCGCCGCCGTCGCGGTCGACCCGCAGGCCGCCGTGCGGACTGGACAGCCGCCACCGATCGCCGGGCCGCGTTTCGTTGACGACCGCGGTGCTGACCAGGCCGCCGGGCACCTGGCGGACGTGAAACTCGATCCCGCCGCCCGGGTCGGCCGGGATCGTCGGGGACAGATAGCGCCACCGCCGCGGGCACTGCGGAACGTGGGCGTTGACGTACTGGCCCGGGTAATAGTCCATCGGGCGGTCGAGTTGCAGCCGAACAACCGCCAGGTCGCGGGAGACCCGCATGTGCTCGATGACCGTGCCGTCCCACCACGCGGGTCCCTCGTCGGCGTCGGCGGCGCCGCTCATCACCCCGGTGATCAGGTTGAGCGACTGGTTGGCGGCCTCCTCGACGGCGTCGGTCCATGCCTCGCCGAGGTGGGTCCGCAGCGTGGCGTACAGCGCACGCCGCAGCGAGTCGTAGTGGCTGGGCAGCACCCCGAATTTGCGGTGATCACGGCCGAGCTGGGCGAGAAACGCCACCGGCTCGGCGGCGCGCTGCTCGACCAGTTCCCCGTAGACCCAGTGCAACGCGTGCGCGAAGGCGGCTCGCTGCGCGTCCATTTCGGGCGGGAACAGATCGCGCACCGACACGTCGAGGGCGAACCAGTGGGTATAAAACCGGTGGACCAGTTCATTGGTTTCCGGGGGGCCCGGGTCCTGCGGCGCGAAGGCGTCGCGCAGCAGCCGCAACGCATCCCGGTCCTCGAGGCTCACGGGCCCCGATTCTAAGCTCGCCGCGTAGCTGCAGCTAAAGCACGAGAAGGGCCGGGCCCTCGCCCGGGACGGGCGGGACGGCGACTAAAGCCTCTATCCAGGGGCTGCGCAGATCCACTAGAGTTGAGCGGAACAGACTCAACCTTGACGGCGTTGAACAACCGGACAAGCATTTTTACCTACCCCCTTTCTGGACCTCGAAGGGAGACAGTTCGTGGACTCTTTCAACCCGACTACCAAAACGCAGGCGGCCCTGACGTCGGCCCTGCAGGCGGCCTCGGCCGCGGGCAACCCTGAGATCAGGCCCGCCCACCTGCTGTTGGCGCTGCTGACGCAGAACGACGGGATCGCCGCGCCGCTGCTGGAGGCCGTCGGCGTCGAGCCCGCCACCATCCGCACCGAAGCGCAGCGGATTTTGGATCAGCTGCCCCAGGCCAGCGGCGCCAGCTCGCAACCCCAGCTGTCACGCGAATCGCTGGCCGCCATCACCACCGCCCAGCAGTTGGCCACCGAGATGGATGACGAGTTCGTCTCGACCGAGCACCTGATGGTCGGTCTGGCCACGGGCGACTCCGATGTCGCCAAGCTGCTGACCGGCCATGGCGCGTCGCCGCAGGCACTGCGGGAGGCATTCGTCAAGGTCCGCGGCAGCGCGCGGGTCACCAGCGCCGACCCGGAGGCCACCTACCAGGCGCTGGAAAAGTACTCCACCGACCTGACCGGTCGGGCCCGCGAGGGCAAACTCGACCCGGTCATCGGCCGCGACAACGAGATTCGCCGCGTCGTGCAGGTGCTGTCCCGTCGCACCAAGAACAACCCGGTGCTCATCGGTGAGCCCGGCGTCGGCAAGACCGCGATCGTCGAGGGCCTGGCCCAGCGCATCGTGGCCGGCGACGTCCCGGAGAGCCTGCGCGACAAGACCGTCGTCGCGCTGGACCTCGGGTCGATGGTGGCCGGCGCCAAGTACCGCGGCGAATTCGAGGAACGGCTCAAGGCCGTGCTCGACGACATCAAGAACTCCGCGGGGCAGATCATCACGTTCATCGACGAGCTGCACACCATCGTCGGCGCCGGCGCGACCGGTGAGGGCGCGATGGACGCCGGCAACATGATCAAGCCGATGCTGGCCCGCGGCGAGCTGCGCCTGGTCGGCGCCACCACGCTCGACGAGTACCGCAAGTACATCGAGAAGGACGCCGCGCTGGAGCGCCGCTTCCAGCAGGTGTTCGTCGGCGAGCCGTCGGTGGAGGACACCGTCGGCATCCTGCGCGGCCTGAAGGACCGCTACGAGGTGCACCACGGCGTGCGCATCACCGACTCCGCGCTGGTGGCCGCGGCCACCCTCTCCGACCGCTACATCACCGCGCGGTTCCTGCCGGACAAGGCCATCGACCTCGTCGACGAGGCCGCCAGCCGGCTGAAGATGGAGATCGACTCGCGGCCCGTCGAGATCGACGAGGTCGAGCGCCTGGTGCGCCGCCTCGAGATCGAGGAGATGGCGCTGGAGAAGGAAGAGGACGAGGCGTCCAAGGAGCGCCTGGAGAAGTTGCGCGCCGAGCTGGCCGACCAGAAGGAGAAGCTGGCCGAGCTGACCACCCGGTGGCATAACGAGAAGAGCGCGATCGACGTCGTCCGCGAGCTGAAGGAGCAGCTGGAGACGCTGCGCGGGGAGTCCGAGCGCGCCGAGCGTGACGGTGACCTGGCCAAAGCCGCCGAGCTGCGCTACGGGCGCATCCCCGAGGTGGAAAAGAAGCTCGACGCCGCGCTGCCGCAGGCCGAGGCCCGCGACAACGTGATGCTCAAGGAGGAGGTCGGGCCCGACGACATCGCCGAGGTGGTGTCGGCGTGGACCGGCATCCCGGCCGGGCGGATGCTCGAGGGCGAGACCGCCAAGTTGCTGCGGATGGAAGACGAGCTGGGCAAGCGCGTCGTCGGCCAGCGCAAGGCCGTGCAGGCGGTGTCCGACGCCGTGCGCCGCAGCCGCGCCGGGGTCGCCGACCCCAACCGGCCCACGGGTTCGTTCATGTTCCTGGGTCCCACCGGCGTCGGCAAGACCGAGCTGGCCAAGGCGCTGGCCGACTTCCTGTTCGACGACGACCGCGCCATGGTGCGCATCGACATGAGCGAGTACGGCGAGAAGCACTCGGTCGCCCGGCTGGTGGGCGCGCCGCCCGGCTACATCGGTTACGACCAGGGCGGTCAGCTGACCGAGGCAGTGCGCCGGCGCCCCTACACCGTGGTGCTGTTCGACGAGATCGAAAAGGCGCACCCGGACGTCTTCGACGTGCTGCTGCAGGTGCTCGACGAGGGCCGGCTCACCGACGGGCAGGGCCGCACGGTCGACTTCCGCAACACCATCCTCATCCTGACGTCCAACCTCGGGTCGGGCGGCAACGAGGAGCAGGTGATGGCGGCGGTGCGCTCGGCGTTCAAGCCGGAGTTCATCAACCGCCTCGACGACGTGCTGATCTTCGAGGGCCTCAATCCCGAGGAGTTGGTGGAGATCGTCGACATCCAGCTCGAGCAGCTGGCCAAGCGGCTGGCGCAGCGGCGGCTGCAGCTCGAGGTGTCGCTGCCGGCCAAGCGCTGGCTGGCGCAGCGCGGCTTCGACCCGGTCTACGGGGCCCGGCCGCTGCGCCGGCTCGTCCAGCAGGCCATCGGCGACCAGCTCGCCAAGATGCTGCTGGCCGGCGACGTGCACGACGGGGACGTGGTGCCCGTCAACGTCAGCCCGGACGGCGACTCGCTGGTTCTGGGCTAATTTGCCGGTTCGAGTGTGAAGCCTGGGCTTTGAGTGTGCGTGCAGGGCGGGAAATCCGCGGCGCTTTCAGGCGATGGATGCAACAGTGGGTGGTTTGGTCGGGTTGGACAGTAGTTCGTCGAGGGCTTCGGCGGGGGTTTTCCAGTCCAGTGTTTGGCGTGGCCGATTGTTGAGTTTGGCCGCGACGTAGTCCAGATAGTCGGCCGGAAACACCGACAGGTCAGTGCCTTTAGCAAACCACTGGCGCAGTAGCCCGTTGGTGTTTTCGTTGCTGCCGCGCTGCCACGGGGAGTGCGGATCACAAAAGTAGATATCCAAGTCGGTGGCTGCGGCGATGGCGATGTGGTTGGCCATTTCCTTGCCTTGGTCCCAGGTCAACGTGCGGCGCAGCATCGCCGGCAGCTGGGCCATCTTGGCCACGATCGCGTCCTGGACGGCCAGCGCGCCGTGGTTGTCGGGCAGGTGCAACAGCATGACGAATCGGGTGCTGCGCTCGACGAGGGTGCCGATCGCCGAGCCCGATTCGGTGCTGCCCAACATGAGGTCGCCTTCCCAGTGGCCAGGCACCGCGCGGTCGGCCACCTCCGGTGGACGCTCGCTGATGTTGACCATGTTGGGGATACGACCCCGGCGCTCACCGGGGATGCTGCGCGGTTTGCGCAACGCCCGCCCGGTGCGCAGGCAGCGGTGGATATCGCGGCGCAAGTGGCCGCGGCCTTGCACGTAAATCGCCTGATAGATGGCTTCGTGTGACACCCACATCTCCGCATCGTCAGGAAAATCCCGCCGCAGCCCCACCGCGATCTGGCCGGGACTATGGAAGTCGTCTAACCGAGTCTGCACCTCCTGACGCAATCGGTCATTTGCCGCCAGCGTGCTCTGCTTGGGACGCCGGGCACGTTCATCGGAGCGTGCTTGGGCCCTGAGGGCCCGATACTGAACGTGCGCGGTTTTGCCGCTCTGGCGCGCCCCGAAGGCTTCCTTGCGCCGATAACCGGATTTGCGCCCGTCGTAGCTGTTGTCCACCCCGTTGGCGTCGATCTCGCGTTTGATCGTCGACGCCGGCCGGCCCAGCCGGTTGCCGATCGAGTGCAACGATTCGTTCGTCCTGACACCAATTTCGATCTCGACCCGGTCTTCGAAGGTCAGCCTCGGCCGCGGGCCAACGCTTTTCGGTTCACATAGCCGTGGTTTCACGCCGCCAGCATCAGCAAACCAGCCATAGCCAGAACGTTCCGACACGCCGACGGCGACACCGGCCTCCGCGGCACTACAGCCATTACCGATGTGAGCCCAGAACTGACGGACAACAAACCTCAACGGCGGACGCGGCACAGCAACACTCCTCAATCAGATGTGTTGCATCCATCCCTTGAAGCTAAGCGCTGAAAACCCGCCGCACGCTCACACTCAAAGCCGTCAGCGCACACTCGGCCTCGCCACGAGCCCGATGGTGGCGACCCGCTTCGGCCGGCTTCGCCGCCCGCGCGATCGCCACGAGGCCGATGGTGGCGACCCGCTTCGGCCGGCTTCGCCGCCCTTGCGATCGCCACGAGGCCGATGGTGGCGACCCGCTTCGGCCGGCTTCGCCGCCCTCGCGATCGCCACGAGCTGTGATGGGGTTGTGACCTGGCCGGATTCTGTGTTCCGGCCAAACAGCAGATACCCTGTGTGGGATGGTCCCCCTTTGGTTCACGCTGTCCGCACTGTGCTTTGTCGGTGCGGGCGTGCTGCTGTACGTCGACATCGATCGACGCCGCGGCCGTAGCAGGCGCCGCAAGTCGTGGGCGCGCTCGCACGGCTTCGACTACGAGCGGGAATCATCCGACATCCTCAAGCGCTGGAAGCGCGGCGTGATCTCTACGGTCGGCGACGTCCCCGCCCACAACGTCGTGCTGGGCCAGATCCGCGGCGAGGCGGTGTACATCTTCGACCTCGAGGAAGTCGCCACCGTGATCGCGCTGCACCGCAAGGTGGGCACCAACGTCGTGGTGGACCTGCGGCTCAAAGGGCTCAAAGAGCCTCGGGAGAGCGACATTTGGCTGCTGGGCGCCATCGGCCCGCGGATGGTGTACTCCACCAACCTCGACGCCGCCCGGCGGGCCTGTGACCGCCGCATGGTCACGTTCGCGCACACCGCTCCCGACTGCGCCGAGATCATGTGGAACGAGCAGAACTGGACGCTGGTCGCGATGCCGATCGCCAGCACGCGCACCCAATGGGACGAGGGGCTGCGCACGGTACGCCAGTTCAACGACCTGCTGCGGGTGCTGCCGCCGGTGCCCCAGGAGGCCCCGGCCGAGGCGGGACCGCCTGCGGGACTTCGCAATGCGGCGCCCGGCCGCCCCCTGGCGCCCGCGGCTCGCGCGGAGTTGCCGGCCCGGCGCGCCGGGCAGGACGTGTCCGGGCTGCTCGGTGACGCGGCCCGCCGCGACCCCGAGCCGCTGCGGCGGGAGGAGGCTCGCACGGAATCCCTCCGCCGCCCGCCGCCCGCCGGCCGCAACGGCCATCAGGCCTCCAACTACCAGCGCTGACAGCGCGCGGGGCGGTCCGGGGACGCCCCCATAATCGCTAGCTCCCCGTCATTACACTGTCGCTCATGCCTCGCCCCGTAGCCCTGATCACCGGGCCTACGTCCGGGATCGGCGCCGGCTACGCGCGACGCTACGCACGCGACGGCTACGACCTGGTCCTGGTGGCCCGGGACGTCGACCGGCTGACCCGGCTGGCGGGCGAGCTCGAGGGCGAGGCCGGCGGCGTCGAGATCCTGCCCGCGGACCTGGCCGATCCCGCCGACCGGGGCAAGGTCTGCGACCGCCTGGCCGCCGGGGTCCAGGTGTTGGTGAACAACGCCGGCTTCGGCACCTCGGGCGACTTCTGGACCATCGACCCCGCGCTGTTGCAGTCGCAGCTCGACGTCAACGTCACCGCGGTCATGCACCTCACCCGCGCCGCGCTGCCGCCCATGCTCGACGCCGGCGCCGGCACCGTCATCAACATCGCCAGCGTTGCCGGGCTGGTGCCGGGCCGCGGGTCGACCTATTCGGCATCCAAGGCGTGGGTGATCTCGTTCAGCGAGGGCCTGGCCGTCGGCCTGCAGGGCACCGGCGTCGGGGTGCACGCCGTGTGCCCGGGATACGTGCGCACCGAGTTCCACACCAGGGCTGGCATCGAGATGGCCAAGCTGCCGTCGTTCCTGTGGCTCGAGGTCGACGACGTCGTCACCAAGAGCCTGGCCGACATTGCCGGCGGCAAGGTGATCAGCGTTCCGGGCCTGCAGTACAAGGCGATCGTCACCGCCGGGCGGATGATCCCGCGCGGGCTGGCCCGGGCCGCGACCCGGCGAGTAGGGGGCGGCCGTGGGCGAACCTGACCCGCGCGCGGAGCTGGCCGAGCTGGTGCGACGGCTGTCGGTGGTGCACGGCCGGGTGACGCTGTCGTCGGGGAAGGAGGCCGACTACTACGTCGACCTGCGCCGCGCCACCCTGCACCACCGGGCCTCCGCGCTGATCGGCGCGCTGATGCGCGACCTCACCGCCGACTGGGACTACGCCGTCGTCGGCGGCCTGACCCTGGGCGCCGATCCCGTCGCGACGGCCATCATGCACGCGCCCGGGCGTCCGATCGACGCGTTCGTGGTGCGCAAGTCGGCGAAAACCCATGGGCTGCAACGCCTGATCGAGGGCTCCGAGGTCACCGGGCGACGGGCCCTGGTGGTGGAGGACACCAGCACGACGGGCAACTCGGCGCTGACGGCCGTGCGCGCGGTTCAGGAAGCCGGCGGCGAGGTGATCGGCGTGGCCACCGTGGTGGACCGGGCCACCGGCGCGGCCGAGGCCATCGAGGCCGAGGGTTGTTCGTACCGCAGCCTGCTGGGCCTGGCGGATCTGGGGCTGGGCTAGGCCCCGGGCGGTATGCGCAGTTTCATCGCGTTGCTCGTCATCGCCGCCTGCCTGGTGGGGTGTTCGGGCTCCAATCGGCCCGTGCGGCCCTACGGCGCGCAGGGCACGCGGCTCGGCGAGTCGCTGGCGCTGCTGGGCTGGAACATGGCGGTGTCGAACCTGCGCTGGGACGGCGACTACGTGCTGGTCGACGTGGACGCCGCGCCGACGGATCCGAAGGCACCGCACGCCAAACCCGAGGATATCCGCTTCGGGCTCTACGGCGCGCTGGCGCACCCGATGGAGGCCACCGGTTTGGGCAGCTGCGACGACGCCATGGCCACCGTGCACGACATCCAGCACGTGCTCTCGGCGCCGCCGGACCGGCTCACCGGCACGGTTTGCCTTGGGCCGCTGAAGGATCGGAGCCAGGTGCGGGGCGTGTACGGCTATTCGCCGCGCGACCGCATCCCGAACAGCTCGGCGGCCTACCCGGCGGCGTTTCCGGTCGGCCTGCCGCCGACGAACCGCAACGACACCGGGCTGGTGGTCAAGACCGTCAGCCTGTCGGCGTGGCGCGCCGACGGCGCCCCGGTGACCAAGGCTCAGCTCGGCGACCCGGCCGCGTTCAACGGCAACGGCTTCATGCTGCTGGGCCTCGAGGCCGACGCCGTCGCGGACCGGTATCGCGACGACTCCGCGAAGCGCGGCGGACCGCTGATGCTGCTCGCCTCGCCGACGCTGCCCGGCCGCGGCTTGAACCCGGCCTGCGCGACGTACGGGTCGTCGGTGCTGATCCTGCCCGACGCGTCGCTGGATTCGGTCCATGTCAACGCGTCGCTGTGCACCCAGGGCGAGATCAACGAGGCGCTGCTGTACGCGACGGTGGCGGTCGACGGCACGCACGCCGGGGTGTGGACGCAGCGATGAGCGGACCCGGGCCCACCGAATGGGGAACGACGCCAGGCGGCGTCGGGCCCTGGCCGGGCGACCCCCCGACGACCCGCGCTACGACCCGAACCTGTTGCGCGACGGCGACACCCGCAACGTCGTCGACGCCTACCGGTACTGGACCCGGGAAGCGGTCATCGCCGACATCGACCGGCGCCGCCACCCGCTGCACGTGGCGATCGAGAACTTCGGCCACGACGCCAACATCGGCTCGGTGGTGCGCACCGCCAACGCCTTCGCGGTGCACACCGTGCACATCGTCGGGCGGCGGCGCTGGAATCGCCGCGGCGCCATGGTGACCGACCGCTATCAACGGCTGTGCCACCACGACAGCACCGCCGAGCTGCTGGACTTCGCCGCGACCGCCGGCCTGACCGTGGTCGCCGTGGACAACGTCCCCGGCGCCCAGCGGCTCGAGGAGACGGCGCTGCCGCGGGACTGCCTGCTGGTGTTCGGTCAGGAGGGCCCGGGCATCACCGACGACATCCGGGCCGGCGCGGCGCTCACGGTGTCGATCGCGCAGTTCGGCTCCACGCGCAGCATCAACGCCGGGGTGGCCGCCGGGATCGCGATGCACGCCTGGATCCGCCAGCACGCCGATCTGTCGCAGGCCTGGTGAGCGGCCGTGGGTGTTCCGGCGGCTAGCCCAACCGCTCGGCCTCCTCGGCCACCGCCTCCAGCGCGGCCGCCAGCTCGCGGGCCTGCTCCGCCTGAAATTCTTCGTCATGGGTGGCCGACAGACTGATCCATCGCTCGCAGGTGCCGTCGCCGAACTGACGGCCGACCACGCGGATGACGGCCTCGCCGACACGCGTTGTGCGGCCGTCGAATTCGCGCCACGTCCGGTCGCCGTTGGCCTGCCAGCCGTAGATGCGCGTCGCGTCGGGCGGTGCGGGGATCTGTCCCGACGTGACCTCGCCCGCGTTCGCGTTCGCCAGCGTGTCGGCCATCGCCCGCAGGGTGGCCGGGTCGTCGCCGGACCGCTCCTGGAGTTCAAACCCCGCGGCCTGCTCCGGGGTGAGCTGGTCGGCGACCTCGCGCCAGCTCGCGGGGTCGTCGGGAAGCGTCATGGCTGCCTCTCGCCGAGTCGAGTGTGAATCCCTGACCTCAAGTGTGAACCAGCGGCGAACCTCGTCGGCGCGTCGTCACCCACGTTTCACACTCAACAGGGCCCTCAACTCCACGTCACATGCACTTTCGGGCGGAACCGCGTGACCCCCACGCCGGAGCCGCGGATCATCGCCTGGGTGCACCTCGGGGTGGTGATGAAGCGGACCAGCTCCGACACGGCCGGCTGGCGCACCGAGGGCGCCAGCGTCGCCGCGCCCCACTCGCCGGACCGGTCCAGGCCGGGCCCGGACACGTGGGCCAACCGCCCCGCCGCCAGATCCTTCGCGACGGCGAAACCGATCGTCAAGCTGACGCCGCCGACCCGCTGCACCTCCTCGAGCGCGGCGGCGTCGCTTTGGAAGATCCGCTGCTGAGACTCCGGAATGGCCAAGGCGCGCAACATGTTTGCGATCTCACCATCGACGCTGCCCGCCGACGGGCCGAGCATCCATTGTTGCTGACGCAGCAGCGCCGGTGCCGGAATCCCCACCGCCAGTGGGCTGTTCGGCGCCACGACGGCGATGATCTGATATTTGAGGAAGGGGCGTACGAAGATCGTGTCGTCGGGCGCGATCGAACCCTCGCTCACCGGACCGATCGCGATGTCGACGGCGCGCGAGCAGATCAGGTCGCGGAACCGGCTGATCGGGTGCACGCTCAGCTCCACCGACAGGTCGTTGGCCCGCGACGAGAACAGCTCGATAAGGCCGGGCGCGGCGTGTTCGGCGAACGCCGTGGACGCGGCGATGCGCAGCAGCCGGCGCCCGTGGGCGGCCTCGGTGACCTCGATCGCGGTTTGTTGCTGCAGCCCGAGGATTTCGACCGCGCGGCTGGCCAGGCGCAGCCCACCGGGCGTGAACGCCAGCCCCGCGCCCGTCCTGGTGAACAGGGGGTCGTCGAGCTCCTTGCGCAGGGAGGCCACCAGCATCGAGATGCCCGCGTCGGAAACACCCAGCTCCGCCGCGGCGGCCCGCACCGAACCCAGGCGGACCACCGCCGAATAGGCCCTAAGTTGAGCCGGAGTCACGCCATGAGCCTACTTTGAGAGAGTGCGTGACGTGCTTGCCCAGCTGGTGTCGATCTGGCGTGCCGGCGACACAGCTGGGCTCGGGACGGTGGTCCGGACCTTTCGGTCGGCGCCGCGGCCGTCGGGGGCCTCGATGGTGGTGGCGCCCGACGGCACGGTGGCCGGCTCGGTGTCGGGTGGCTGCGTGGAGGGCGCGGTGTATGACGCCGCGACCGAGGTGGCGAAGACGGGCATCCCGCGGCTGGAGCGCTATGGGGTCAGCGATGGCGACGCGTTCGCCGTCGGGCTGACGTGCGGCGGCGTCATCGACGTGTTCGTCGAGCCGATCTCGCGGGCGACGTTCCCCGAGTTCGGCGCCGTCGCCGACGACATCGGCGAGAACCGTCCCGTCGCGATCGCGACCGTCATCGGCCACCCGGACGCGCGATGGGTGGGGCGCCGGGTTGTGGTCCGGCCCGAGGCGGTCGCGGGATCGCTGGGCTCGGCGCGCGCCGACGCGGCGGTCGCCGACGACGCGCGCGGGCTGCTGGCGGTGGGCCGCAGCGAGGTCCTCAAGTACGGGCCCGACGGGCAGCGACTCGGCGACGGCATGGAGGTGTTCGTGTCCAGCTTCGCGCCGCGCCCGCGGATGCTGGTGTTCGGCGCCATCGACTTCGCGGCCGCCCTGGCGCAACAGGGCTCGTTCCTGGGCTACCGGGTCACCGTCTGCGACGCCCGCGAGGTCTTCGCCACGCCGGTGCGCTTCCCGACCGCCGAACAGGTCGTCGTCGACTGGCCCCACCGCTACCTCGCCGCCCAGGCGCAGGCGGGCACCATCGACGAGAACACGGTGATCTGCGTGCTCACCCACGACCCGAAGTTCGACGTGCCCGTGCTGCAGGTGGCGCTGGGGCTGCCCCGCGTCGGCTACGTCGGCGCGATGGGATCGCGCCGCACCCACGACGACCGGATGAGCCGGCTGCGCGCCGCGGGGCTGACCGACGCCGAGCTGGACCGGCTGTCCAGCCCCATCGGGCTGGATCTCGGCGCCCGCACGCCGGAGGAGACCGCGGTGTCGATCGCCGCCGACATCATCGCCAAGCGCTGGGGCGGTGGGGGTCGCCCGCTGACCGAGACCACCGGTCGCATCCACCACGACGCGCCCGACCCGCAGGTAGAGGGCGAGTTCAGGGATTACTTAACTCGCTATTGACGCCCATGTCAGCGCGGCTGACACTGCAGCAATGCAAGTACCGGGACCCTTCGAATACGAACGCGCAACCAGCGTCGACCACGCCGTCGGGCTGCTGGATCGGCTGGGGGAGGGGGCGCGGGTGATCGCGGGCGGGCACAGCCTGCTGCCCATGATGAAGCTGCGCATCGCCAACCCGGAGTACCTCGTCGACATCAACGACCTGGCACCCGAGCTCGGCTACGTGATCACCGATCCGACCCTGGTGCGCGTCGGCGCCATGACCCGCCACCGCGAGATCCTGGAGTCCGACACCCTGGCCGCCGTGTGCCCGATCTTCCGGGACGCCGAGCGGGTGATCGCCGACCCGGTGGTCCGCAACCGCGGCACCCTGGGCGGTTCGCTGTGCCAGGCGGATCCGGCCGAGGACCTGGTGACGGTGTGCAGCGTGCTGAACGCGGTGTGCCTGGCCCGCGGGCCCTCGGGTGAACGCGAAATACCGATCGACGAGTTCGTCGCCGGGCCCTACGAGACCACCCTGGCGCACAACGAGATCCTGGTCGAGGCCCGAATCCCGGTGCGGATCAACACCTCCAGCGCCTACGCCAAGGTGGAGCGGCGCGTGGGGGACTGGGCGGTCACGGCGGCCGGGGCGGCCATCACGCTGGACGGCACCGAAATCGTGGCCGCGCGCGTGGGCCTGACGGCGGTCAACCCGGACCCGCGCGCGCTGGCCGAGCTGGCGGCGGCGCTGGCCGGCCGGCCGGCCACCGAGGAGACCTTCGCCGAGGCGGGCCGGCGCGCGGCGGCGGCCTGCGATCCGGTGACCGACGTGCGCGGCACCGCGGACTACAAGCGGCACCTCGCCTCCGAACTGACCATCCGCACGCTGCGCACCGCAGCGCAGCGGGTGGGCAGAACGGCGTGAGCCGGGAAAGGAACAAGCCGATGCAGGTGAACATGACCGTCAACGGCGAGCAGGTGACCGCCGAGGTCGAACCCCGGACGCTGCTCGTGCATTTCCTGCGGGATCAGTTGCGGCTCACCGGAACCCACTGGGGCTGCGACACCAGCAACTGCGGGACGTGCGTGGTCGACGTGGACGGCGTACCGGTGAAGTCGTGCACGATGCTGGCCGTGATGGCGTCGGGCCACAGCGTCCGGACCGTCGAAGGGCTCGCGGTCGACGGCCAGCTCGACCCCGTTCAGGAAGGGTTCATGCGCTGCCACGGGCTGCAATGCGGCTTCTGCACACCGGGCATGATGATCACCGCCCGCGCGCTGCTGGACCGCGACCCCAATCCCGACGAGGAAACGATCCGGGAGGCGATCTCCGGGCAGATCTGCCGGTGCACCGGATACACCACGATCGTGCGTTCCATCCAGTGGGCGGCGTCCCACGCGGCTCCCGTGGAGGCCGGATCATGACCACCATCGAGTCGCGGCCGCCCTCACCCGAAGACACGGCGGACAACGACCAAAAGCCGTGCGGTCACGGCCGGATGCTGCGCAAGGAGGACCCGCGTTTCATTCGCGGGCGCGGCACCTACGTCGACGACGTCGCGCTGCCGGGCATGCTGCACCTGGCGATCCTGCGTTCGCCGTACGCGCACGCCCGCATCGCGAGCATCGATGTGACTGCGGCCCTTGCACATCCGAAGGTCAAGGCGGTGGTGACGGGCGCCGACCTGGCCGAGAAGGGCCTGGCGTGGATGCCGACGCTGTCCAACGACGTGCAGGCCGTGCTGGCCACCGACAAGGTGCGCTTCCAGGGCCAGGAGGTGGCGTTCGTCGTCGCCGAGGACCGGTATTCGGCCCGCGACGCGCTGGAGCTGATCGACGTCGACTACGACCCGCTGGACCCCGTCGTCGACGTGCGCAAGGCGCTCGAATCTGCGGCGCCGGTGATCCGCACCGACCTCGACGGCAAGACCGACAACCACATCTTCGACTGGGAGACCGGCGACGCCGCCGCCACCGAGGCGGCGTTCGCGCGCGCCGACGTCGTCGTCAAGCAGGAGATCGTGTACCCCCGGGTGCACCCCGCGCCGATGGAAACCTGTGGCGCGGTGGCCGATTTGGACCCGGTCACCGGCAAGTTGACGCTGTGGACCACCTCGCAGGCGCCGCACGCGCACCGCACCCTGTACGCGTTGGTCGCCGGCCTGCCCGAGCACAAGATCCGGGTGATCTCGCCCGACATCGGCGGCGGCTTCGGCAACAAGGTGCCGATCTACCCCGGCTACGTCTGCGCGATCGTCGGCTCGCTGCTGCTGGGCAAGCCGGTGAAATGGATGGAGGACCGCAGCGAGAACCTGACGTCCACCAGCTTCGCCCGCGACTACATCATGGTCGGCGAGATCGCCGCCCGGGGCGACGGCAAGATCCTGGCGATCCGGTCCAACGTGCTGGCCGACCACGGCGCGTTCAACGGCCAGGCCGCCCCGACGAAATACCCGGCCGGCTTCTTCGGGGTGTTCACCGGCAGCTACGACCTCGAGGCCGCCTACTGCCACATGACCGCCGTGTACACCAACAAGGCGCCCGGCGGGGTGGCCTACGCGTGCTCGTTCCGGATCACCGAGGCGGTGTACTTCGTCGAGCGGCTGGTGGACTGCCTGGCCTTCGAGCTCAAGATGGACCCGGCCGAGCTGCGGCTGCGAAACCTGTTGCGGCCCGAGCAATTCCCGTACCAGAGCAAGACCGGCTGGACGTACGACTCGGGTGACTACGAGGCCACCATGCGCAAGGCCATGGACATGATCGGCTACGACGCGCTGCGCGCCGAGCAGAAAGCCAGGCGCGAGCGCGGGGAGCTGATGGGCATCGGGATGGCGTTCTTCACCGAGGCCGTCGGCGCCGGCCCGCGCAAGGACATGGACATCCTCGGCCTCGGCATGGCCGACGGCTGCGAGCTGCGCGTGCACCCGACCGGCAAAGCCGTTGTGCGCCTGTCGGTTCAGAGCCAGGGCCAGGGCCACGAGACGACGTTCGCGCAGATCGTCGCCGAGGAGCTGGGCATCCCGCCCGACGACATCGAGGTGGTGCACGGCGACACCGATCAGACGCCGTTCGGGCTGGGCACCTACGGCAGCCGGTCCACCCCGGTGTCGGGCGGGGCGGCGGCGCTGGTGGCCCGCAAGGTGCGCGACAAGGCGAAGATCATCGCCTCGGGCATGCTCGAGGTTTCGGTCGCCGACCTCGAGTGGGAGAAGGGCTCCTTCCACGTCAAGGGCGACCCGTCGGCGTCGGTGACGATCCAGGACATCGCGATGCGCGCGCACGGCGCCGGCGATCTGCCCGAGGGCATCGAGGGCGGGTTGGACGCCGAGGTCTGCTACAACCCATCGAATCTCACCTATCCCTACGGCGCCTACTTCTGTGTGGTGGACGTGGACCCGGGCACCGCGGTGGTCAAGGTGCGGCGCTTCCTGGCCGTCGACGACTGCGGCACGCGGATCAATCCGATGATCATCGAGGGCCAGGTGCACGGCGGCATCGTCGACGGGATCGGGATGGCGTTGATGGAGATGATCGCGTTCGACGAAGAGGGCAACTGCCTGGGCGGGTCGCTGATGGACTACCTGATCCCGACCGCCATGGAGGTGCCCCACCTGGAAACCGGTTTCACCGTGACGCCGTCGCCGCACCACCCGATCGGCGCGAAGGGCATCGGCGAATCGGCCACGGTCGGGTCGCCACCCGCCGTGGTGAACGCGGTCGTGGATGCGTTGGCGCCGTTCGGGGTTCGGCACGCCGACATGCCGCTGACGCCGTCGCGGGTCTGGGAGGCGATGCAGGGGAGGGCGAGGCCACCGATTTGAGCGCGATCAGGCAGACGACGATCAGTGAGCGGGCCCAGCAGCTGTTGGCGGCACGGACGCCGTTCGTGCACGCGACGGTGGTGCGTGCCCAGCCGCCCACCTCGTCCTACGCGGGCGACGAGGCAATCCTGTTGGCGGACGGCACCATCGAGGGCTTTGTCGGCGGCCAGTGCGCGCAGAACTCCGTCCGCAAGGCGGCGCTGGGCGCGCTGCAGGCGGGCGAAAGCGTGTTGCTGCGGGTGCTTCCCGACGGCGACGTGCACTTTCCCGAGGCGCCCGGCGCCTGCGTCGTCGTCAACCCGTGCCTGTCCGGCGGGTCGCTGGAGATTTTCTTGACCCCGCAACTGCCGGCGCCCCTGATCGAGATCCACGGCGCCACCCCGATCGCCGAGGCCCTTGCCCAGCTGTGCGGGGTGCTCGGCTACGACGTCCGCCGCGGTGCCGACGTCGGCTCCGTGGGAAGTGCCACGGCGGTGGTGATCGCCAGCCACGGCGGACCCGAAGCCGAAATGATCCGTGCGGCGCTGGATCACGGCGCCGGTTACGTCGGCCTGGTGGCCAGCAAGGTCCGCGGCGCGGCCATCCTCGGTCAACTCGACCTTTCCGACGCCGAGCGGGCGCGGGTGCACACCCCGGTCGGGCTTGCCATCGGGGCCAAGACCCCCGCGGAGATCGCGGTCTCCATCGCCGCCGAGCTGGTCGCCGGCATCCGCGACGGCGACCTGCGCCGCTCCGCCGCGCCGCAGCCCCCCGCCGGGGCGGTCGATCCGGTGTGCGGCATGACGGTGACCATCGGGCCCGGCACCGAGCACCTGCGGGTGGCCGGCGCGGATTACTGGTTCTGCGGCCCGGGCTGCCGCGCGGCGTTCGCCGCCGCGAAAGCTGGCGCATGAGGGTCACCGGCGTCGTGCTGGCGGCCGGCAGCTCGCGCAGGCTCGGCACCCCCAAACAGCTTCTGCCGTACCGGGATACGACCCTGCTGGGCGCCACCCTGGCGACCGCCCGCGGCGCTGGGTTCGACCAGCTCATCGTCACCCTCGGCGGCGCGGCGCACGCGGTGCGTGACACGGTGCCGCTGGGCGGAATCGACGTCGTGACGGCCTCCGATGCCGGCACCGGATGCGCGGCCTCGCTACGCGCCGCACTGGACCGGGTGGATCCGCGGGCGGACGGGATCGTGCTCATGCTGGGCGATCAGCCCGGCGTACAGCCGGCCACGCTCCGGCGAATGATCGACGAGGGGCCGGGCGCCGACATCGCGGTGTGTCGCTACGACGACGGCATCGGGCACCCGTTCTGGTTGGGCCGCAGCGTGTTCGGGGAGTTGCGCGAACTGCACGGCGACAAGGCGGTGTGGAAGATCGTGGAATCGGGCCGGCGCCAGGTGCGCGAGCTCGCGGTCGACGGTCGGATCCCGCTCGACGTCGACACGTGGGAGGACTACCGCCGGCTGGTGACGTCATGACGTTCAGCCACGTCGACGACGTCGTCGCCCGCTTCGACGCACACGACTACCTGCTCGACACGGGAACGGCGTCGGCGATCTACCTGGCGGTCACGCTCGGCCGCCCGCTGCTGCTGGAAGGCGAGCCGGGGGTCGGCAAGACCGCGGCGGCGAAGACCCTCGCCGCGGTGCTGGACACCGAGCTGGTGCGGCTGCAGTGCTACGAGGGGCTGACCGCCAGCGAGGCGCTGTACGACTGGAACTACCAACGCCAGCTGCTGTCCATCAGGCTGGCCGAGGCCCGCGGTACCGGGATCGAAGAAGGGGACCTCTACACCGAGACGTATCTGGTCGATCGGCCCATCCTGCGGTGTGTGCGGCATCGCGGCCCGGCCCCACCGGTGCTGCTCATCGACGAAATCGACCGCGCGGACGACGAATTCGAGGCGTTGCTGCTCGAATTCCTGGGGGAATCCGCGGTCACCGTGCCCGAGCTCGGTACCTTCGTCGCCGAGCGGCCGCCGATCGCGGTGCTGACTTCCAACCGCAGCCGCGACCTGCACGACGCGCTCCGCCGCCGCTGCCTGTATCACTGGATCGACTACCCCGAGCCCGCCCGGGCCGCCGCGATCGTCCGCCGGACGGTGCCCGGCGCGACGGCGCCGCTGATCGAGCACGCCACGCAGTTCGTCGGTCGCGTCCGCGATCTCGACCTGGACAAGCCGCCCGGCGTCGCCGAGACGATCGACTGGGTCGCGGCGCTGGTGTCGCTCGGCGTCGCCGACCTGGTCTCCGAACATACCGATGCGTCGGCACTGACCAGCCTGGGGGCGCTGGCCAAGACGCCGGACGACCGTACTCTGATTCGCGACGCGTTTACCGAATACAGCCGTACCTGAGAGGACTCACCGCATGAAGATCGCCAACCAGTTCACCGTCAGCGCGCCCATCGAGCAGGCCTGGGACGTGTTGTGCGACCTGGAGCAGGTGATCCCGCTGATGCCCGGAGCGCAGCTGACCGGTCACGAGGGCGACGACTACCTCGGCAAGGTCAAGGTCAAGGTCGGACCGGTGACCAGCGAGTTCAGCGGCAAGGTGCGCTTCGTGGAGCTGGACCGCGACCAGCACCGGGCGGTCATCGACGGCAACGGCAAGGAATCGCGGGGCACCGGCAACGCGGCCGCCACGGTCACCGCCCAGCTGCACGAGGACGGCGGCCGGACCAGCGTCACCGTCGACACCGATCTGAAGATCGTCGGCAAGCTGGCCCAGTTCGGCAGCGGCATGCTGCAACAGGTTTCGGAGAAGCTGCTGGGCCAGTTCGTCGAATCGCTGGAGGCCGAGCTGGCCGCCAAGAACGGGCAGACGTCAGGCGCCGCGGCGGGCCCGGCCCCGACAACGACCGAATCCGCCGCCGGACCGCGCCACGCGGCCGCCGAGCCCGAACCCATTGACCTGCTCGACCTGGCCGGCGGCGACCAGCTCAAGAAGTACGGCGCGGCCGCGGCCGCGGTGCTCGCCGTGCTGGTGCTGATCTGGGTGCTGCGCCGGAGGCGCTAGCGTCCGTGGGCACCCCACTGCTGTTGCGCGGCGTCGACCTGGCGGCGTTCGCGGCCGCCCTGGTGGCGCGCCTGCGCGGCGCGGGGGTGCAGGTGTCCGCCAACGGCCAGGCCGGCTTCGTGCAGGCGCTGCGACGGCTGGTGCCGGACACCACGTCGGCGCTGTATTGGGCGGCGCGGCTGACCTTGGTCAACCGGGTGGAAGACCTCGGCGCCTTCGACGCGGTCTTCGAGGCGGCGTTCGGCGCCGCTCGGCCCGACGGCGCGATGCGCACCGAGCCCGCCCTGCCCCTGCCCGGCCCGAAGACGCCCGCGGCCGGCACACTGCGCCCCACCGGGGGCCCGTCGAACGCGGGCGCGCAACGACTGCCCTGGGCCACCCGCGCGTCCACCGTCCGCGACGCTTTCGAGGACACGAGCGTCCTGCTGCCCGATCTGCTGCCCAGCCGGATCGCCGCGCGCGCCGACGAGCCGTTCGACCGCTTCGACGCGCAAGACCTCCGCCTGCTCGGCTCCTGGCTGGAGGCCACCGTCGCGCGCTGGCCGCGGCGGCGCAGCATGCGGTTTGAGCCCAGCGCGGGCGGCGAGCGCATCGACCTGCGCGCCACAATGCGCGCCGCACGCGAAACCGGCTGGGAATCAATGCAATTGGCGCGCACGCGGCCCCGCCGCCGGCCCCGCCGGGTGGTCCTGGCTTGCGACGTGAGCCGCTCGATGCAGCCGTACGCGGCGGTCTATCTGCATCTGATGCGGGCCGCCGCGCTGCGCCGACACGGCCTGCGACCGGAGGTCTTCGCGTTCTCGACGTCGCTGACCCGGCTCACGTCGGTGCTGTCGCACCGCTCGGCCGAGGTGGCGTTGCAGAAAGCCAACGCGAAGGTCACGGACCGCTACGGCGGCACGTTCATCGGCCGCAGCCTGGGCGCCTTGCTGGCCCCACCCCACGGCAACGGGCTGCGCGGGGCGGTGGTGATCATCGCCTCTGACGGCTGGGACGCCGATCCGCCTGATGTGCTCGCGAACGCCATGGAACGGCTGCGTCGCCGCGCCGCAACCCTCGTGTGGCTCAATCCCCGTGCGGCGCGGGGGGATTTCGAACCGCTGGCCGGTGCCATGGCAGCCGCCCTGCCGTATTGTGACCTGTTTTTGCCCGCGCACTCGCTGACCGGCCTGCGCGAACTGCTGGACGCGCTGGCTAATCCATCGCGGCGATGAGTTGCTCGGGCGTCAGCGGTAACGAGCGCACCCGGACGCCGAGCGCGTCGTACACGGCATTGGCGATCGCGGCGGCCGTCGGACCCTGGGCGCACTCGCCGATGCCCAACGGTGGATTACCCTGTCCCGCAAGGAATTCGACGTCGACCGTCGGCACCTCGGAGAACCGCAGGATCGGGTACGTCTCCCAGGTTTCGCTGGTGACGTTGAAGTCGTCGAAGCGGACTCGCTCCTTGACGGTCCAGCTGGTGGCCTGCACGGCGCCGCCCTCGATCTGGTTGGCCGCGCCGTCGGGATTGATGACCAGCCCGGCATCCACCGCGATGACCAGCCGGCGCACCCGCACCCCGTCAACCGCCTCGATCTCCGCGATGACCGCGCAGTAGGCCGCCGAATTCTTGTAGCGCGCATACCCGATGCCGTGACCGACGGACTCCGCTCGCGCCCGTTTCCCCCAGCCGGCGCGCTCCGCCGCCGCCCGCAACACCGCGCGCCCGCGCTGGTCGGACAGGTGCGCCAACCGGAACTCGACAGGATCGCGGCCCGCGGCCACCGCCAACTCGTCCATGAACGACTCCGCCGCAAAGACATTGATGAACGCCCCCAGCGAACGCAGCGCCGAGGTGCGCAGCGGCATCTCGGTCAGCAGGTGGTTGATCACCCGATAGGACGGAAAGTCGTAGCCGGGTACGGCGTTGCGGCCGGTGCCGCCGCCCCATTCGACCGGCGGCTCGCCGCCGGCGCGGATCGGCTCGCCACCGGCGCGCTCGCTGGCCGCCAGAAACGCCGAGGTCGGCGTCGTGCCCGGGCGGCCCATGTAGCTGCCGCTCCAGATCTCGTGGCGCCAGTCGACGACGGCGCCGTCGTCGCCGCAGTCGGCGGCGACCTCGACGACCGCGGCGGGACCGAAAGGCGCCCAAGCCAATTCGTCGCCGCGCGACCAGACCAGGTGGACCGGCCGCCCCGGTACCGCCCGCGCCAGCACCGCGGCGTCCATGGCGGCGTCATCGGCGCCGTTGTGCCCATAGCACCCGGCCCCCTCGACGTGGCGCGCCACCACCGAATCGACCGGCAGGCCCAGCGCCGCGGCCAGTTCGCGCCGCAACACGTGGACGCCCTGGCTGTGTGACCAGATTTCCAGTCGGCCGTCGGGGTGGGCGAGCGCCACCGCGGCCGACGGGCCGATCGAGGCGTGCGCCAGGTACGGGCGGTGGTAGCGGGCCGAATGCGACCGCGTCGAACCGCCCACGGCCCCAGTCCCTTTGGACGCCAGCTCCGACGTCTCGGCCGCCGCCGACAGGAGAAATCCCGGCAGGTCGTCCTCGTCGGGCAGGGTCGGCCGCCGGTCCCAGGTGGCGTCGCCGCGCAGCCGCTCGGCCGCGCGCACCGCGACCTCCTCCCGTTCGGCGATTACGCCCAGGAACTCGCCGTCGCGCACGACGGTGACCACGCCCGGCAGCGCCAGGGTCGGGGCGGTGTCGAGGCCGCGCAGGTGCGCCCCGCGCGACCGCGGGCGAACGACGCGGCCGTACAGCTGCCCGTCCAAAACGAGGTCGTGCAGGTAGCGCGGCCGCCCGGTCAGCTTGTCGGGCAGGTCCAGCCGGGCGACGTCGGTGCCGACGACCGCGTAGTCCGCCTCGGGCTTGGGCGTCGCTTCGCCGGTCGCCGCGCGGTCCAACAGCGAATCGTCCGCGAGTTCCCAATAGCTGGTGGCCAAGCCGTGCGGGCCACCGAACTCGCCGTCGACGACGTCCAACTCCTCGGGCGCGACGGACAGCTTGGCCGCCGCCGCGTCGAGATAGATCGCCCGTGCCTCGGCGCACACCTGACGCAGCGCCGCCCCCGACTGCTGGATCGACCGGCTGCCGGCGGTGAAGCCCTCGTCGGGGCTGCGGTCGGTCGCCGCGGCGATCATCCGCACGCGCGCGACGTCCACGTCGAGCTCCTCGGCGGCGATCTGCGCCAGCGCCGTCAACACGCCCTGACCCAGCTCCACCTTGCCCGAGCGCACCTCGACGACGCCGTCCGAGCCGATCCGAACCCATTCGCCCAGAACGGGATTGGAGGCCAGCGACTCCGGCAGGTCAGGCATCGGCGGAACCCCGCATTTCGGCGCCGGCGCTCAGCACCGCGGCGACCACCCGATTGTGCGAGCCGCACCGACACAGGTTGGGGTCCAGGGCGGCGCGCACCTCCGCGTCCGTCGGGTCGGGATTGTCGGCCAGCAGGGCCGCCGCGGCCACCACGATCCCGGACATGCAGTACCCGCATTGCGCCGCCTGCCCGGCCACCAGGGCGCGCGCCACCGGGTGCGGCCGCCCGTCGTCGCCCAGGCCCTCGACGGTGCGGATCGACTTGCCGGCCACCGACCACAACGGGGTGTCGCAGGAGTACACCGGACGGCCGTCGGCCAGCACGAAACACGCCCCGCACAACCCCACCCCGCAACCGAACCGGGTCCCCTTCAAGCCCAGGTGGTTGCGCAGCACGTACAGCAGCGGTGTGTCGTCCTCGGCGTCGACCTTGTGGTGTCGCCCGTTAACGGTCAGATCTCCCATGGGCTCCAGCATCCTCCGGCGGCGAGTGTGCGCCTGCGGCGTCGGGTGTGCCGGGACGGCGGGATGTCGGCGATTTTCCCGCCCTGGGCGCACCCGCGACGCCGAGACCGCACGCTCGACCGACACCGCGCTAGGGCAGGATCGAGCGGTATGGATCAGCGATGGGCCAACCGGGCGGCCAGCTCCGAAGCCGCTGTCGCGCAGCGACACCTGAAGCGGCTGTGGGCGCTGCCGGGAACCCAGCTGGGGGTCGTGGCCTGGCCGGCGACGCGGCGCGACCGGCTGTTCGGCACCTGGCACTACTGGTGGCAGGCGCACCTGCTGGATTGCCTGGTCGACGCGCAGCTGCGCGATCCGCAACCGCACCGGCACACGATGATCAACCGCCAGGTCCGCTCACACCGGCTGCGCAACAACCTGCGCTGGACCAACAGCTACTACGACGACATGGCGTGGCTGGCGCTGGCGCTGGAACGCGCGGCCCGGCTGGCCGGCGTCGAGCGCCATCGCGCGCTGCCCAAGCTGGCCGACCAATTCGTCAAGGCGTGGGCACCCGCCGACGGCGGCGGCATCCCGTGGCGCAAGCAGGACAAGTTCTTCAACGCCCCGGCCAATGGGCCCGCGGGAACCTTCCTCGCCCGCTACGGCGAGCACCTGCAGCGGGCCGACCAGATCAGCGACTGGATCGACCGCACCCTGATCGATCCCGACACGCACCTGGTGTTCGACGGCATCAAGGACGGCTCGCTGGTGCGCGCGCAGTACACCTACTGCCAGGGCGTCGTGCTGGGCCTGGAGACCGAGCTGGCCGCGCGCACCGGCGCCGAAGCCAGGGCCCGGCATCAGGCCCGGGTGCATCGGCTGGTGGCGGCGGTCAGCGAGCAGATGGCGCCGTCGGGCGTGCTGCGCGGCGCCGGCGGCGGGGACGGCGGCCTCTTCGGCGGCATCACCGCCCGCTACCTCGCGCTGGTCGCCACCGCCCTGCCGGGCGACTCCGCCGACGACGCGGTGGCCCGCGACACCGCCCGCACCATCGTGCTGTCGTCGGCGAAATCGGCCTGGGACTACCGGCAAACGCTGGACGGTCTGCCGCTGTTCGGCGCGTTCTGGGACCGCGACGCCGAGCTGCCCAAGGCGGGTGGCGAAGAGGCGCAATTCGTCGAGGGCGCGGTCGAGGCCTCCGAGATCGCCGAGCGCGATCTGTCGGTTCAGCTATCGGGCTGGATGCTGATGGAGGCCGCCTGTAACGTCACCGCCGTGAGCGAGACATGAGCGAACTCAGCGGCGGCTGGATCCCCGACGAGGCCACGCTTGCCGGCGCCAACCTCACCCGCTTCATCACCTGGCTGGCCGAGACCGGCCGCGGCGAATATGCCGACTACCAAGGCCTGTGGGCAAAGTCGGTGGACGACATCGACTGGTTCTGGGACGCCGTCTGGACCTACTTCGACATCAAGGCGGACAGCCCGCCCCGCGCGGTGCTGGGCGAGCGTTCCATGCCCGGCGCCGAGTGGTTCCCGGGCGCCACGCTCAACTACGCCACCGAGATCTTCCGCCACGCCACCGACGAGCGCCCGGCGCTGATCGCCGTCGGCGAGGACGGATCCACCGAGTGGTCCTGGGCGAGGCTGCAGCGCGAGACGGCGGCGTTCGCGACCTACCTGCGCAACCTCGGCGTCGCGCCCGGCGACGCCGTCGTCGGTTACCTGCCCAACGTCGCCGAGGCCGTCGTCGCGGCGCTAGCCGCGGCCAGCGTGGGCGCGATCTGGGCGGTGTGCAACCAGGACGTGTCGGTCGACGGCGTGATCGCCCGGCTGGGTCAGGTGGAGCCGGCCGTGCTGGTGGCCACCGACGGCTCGGTGTACGCGGGCAAGCGGATCGATCGGCGCGCGGAGCTGGCCACGATCCGGCACGCGATGCCGACGCTGAAGGCCACCGTGGTGGTGCCGCGGCTCGGGCTCGACATCGACGGCGACACCGTGGCGTGGGCCACGGCCGTGCAGGCGCACGCCGCCCTTGACATCACGCCGGTCCCGTTCGCCCACCCGCTGTGGGTGATGTTCTCGTCGGGAACCACCGGGAAGCCGAAGGGCATCGTGCACGGTCACGGCGGCGTCGTGCTGGAGCACCTGAAGTACCTGACGCTGCAATTCGAGCTGTACCCCGGCGACCGCTTCCTGTGGTACTCGTCGACCAGCTGGATGATGTGGAACCTGCTGGTGTCCGGCCTGCTGGTCGACGCCACGATCGTGCTGTACGACGGCAGCCCAACGCATCCGGGCACCGACGGCCTGTGGCGCGTCGCCGCCGACGCCGGCGTCACGGTGCTCGGCGCCGGGGCGGGCTACCTATTGGCCTGTGCCAAAAAGGAATTGACGCCGGGTGCGTCGTACCCCCTCGATGGCCTGCGCGCGGTGGGATCTACCGGGTCACCGCTGCCGGCGTCCGGATTTCGTTGGGTCCAACAGGGACTCGGCCGCGGTGTTCCGGTGATCTCGATGAGCGGCGGCACCGACGTGTGCACGGCCTTCATCGGCGGTTGCTCGATCCTGCCCGTGGTCGCCGGCGAGCTGTCGTGCCTGTGCCTCGGCGCGGCCATCGAGGCCTGGAAGGGCGAGGGCCACCCCGTCATCGGGGAAGAGGGCGAGCTGGTGGTGACCAAGCCGATGCCGTCCATGCCCGTGTCCTTCTGGAACGACGACGACGGCAGCCGCTATCGCGCCGCCTACTTCGACAAGTACCCGGGCGTGTGGTGCCACGGGGACTGGATCACCATCAGCGACCGCGGATCGGTTGTCGTACACGGCCGTTCGGACGCCACCCTGAATCGCATGGGCGTTCGGATGGGCAGCGCGGAGATCTACACGGCGGTCGAACGCATGCCGGAGGTGCAGGACTGCCTGGTGGTCGGCGTCGAGCTGGACGACGGCGGCTACTGGATGCCGCTTTTCGTGCACCTGGCGGACGGCGTGGAGTTCGACGACGCGCTGCGGTCCAACATCGTCGCCGAGATCCGCCAGCATGCCTCGCCGCGACACGTGCCCGACGACATCCTGGACGTCCCGGGCATACCGCGGACGCTGACCGGCAAGCGGCTGGAGATCCCGATCAAGCGCATCCTGCTCGGGGCCGCGCCGGACGAGGCCGTGCAGCAGAGTTCGATCGACAGGCCGGACCTGCTAGGCGCTTTCGTTGCGTACCGCAGAAGTCGGGTGTCCTGAGTCGGTCTCTTCGCCGGCCGCGCGGCGGCGGCCCCGATAGGCGCGCCAGGCGGCGATGAACGCCGGGATCAGCGACACGAACAGGATGCCCAGGATGATCTTTTCCAGGTTCTGGTGCACGAACGGCACGGTGCCCAGGAAGTAGCCCGCCAGCGTCACACCGCCGCCCCAGAGGATGCCGCCGACGATGTCGAACCCGAGGAACACCGGGTAGCGCATGTACGACACCCCGGCCACCGGCGGGACAAACGTCCGCACGAACGGGGCGAACCGGGCCAGGATGACCGCCCAGGGCCCGTACTTCTCGAAGAACGCGTGGGATTCCGTCACGTAGTGCTTCTTGAAGAAGCGGGAGTCCTCCTTCTTGAACAGCGCCGGACCGATCCGCCGCCCGATGAAGTACCCCGTCTGATCGCCCAGGATCGCGACCAGCGCGACGGACGGTGCCAGCACCCAGATGCTCGCGGGCGGGTTGGGGTGCGCGGCCAGCAGCCCGCCGGTGAACAGCAGCGATTCGCCCGGGAGCAGCGGAAACAGCAGCCCGGTCTCGATAAAGACGATGACCAGGATGCCGGGCAGCACCGCCGATCCGAAGACGCCATTGGCGCCCAGCCAGTACATCGGGTCCAGGATGTCCGGCAAGGCCGTCACGGTGGTGCTCACGATGCTTCAACATACCTTTGTTGCGATACTGGATGGGCCCAGTCGCCAGGAGGAGCCCATGCCCATCGCAAGCCCCGAGATCTACGCCGAGATGCTGGGCCGGGCAAAGGAGAACTCCTACGCCTTCCCGGCCATCAACTGCACGTCCTCGGAAACCGTCAACGCCGCGATCAAAGGCTTCGCCGACGCCGGCAGTGACGGCATCATCCAATTCTCCACCGGCGGTGCGGAGTTCGCGTCCGGCCTCGGGGTCAAGGACATGGTCACCGGCGCCGTCGCGCTGGCCGAATTCACCCGCGTCGTCGCGGCGAAATACCCGATCAACGTCGCGCTGCACACCGACCACTGCCCCAAGGACAAACTCGACAGCTACGTGCGCCCGTTGCTCGCGATCTCGGCGCAACGGGTGAGCGCGGGCGGCGATCCCCTGTTCCAGTCCCACATGTGGGACGGCTCTGCGGTGCCGATCGACGAGAACCTGGTCATCGCGCAGGAGCTGCTCAAGGAGGCGGCGTCGGCCAAGATCGTCCTGGAGATCGAGATCGGTGTGGTGGGCGGCGAGGAGGACGGCGTCGCCAACGAGATCAACGACAAGCTCTACACCACACCCGAAGACTTCGAGAAGACGGTCGACGCGCTGGGCCACGGCGAGCATGGCAAGTACCTGCTGGCGGCGACGTTCGGCAACGTGCACGGCGTCTACAAGCCCGGCAACGTCAAGCTGCGCCCCGACATCCTGGCCCAGGGGCAGCAGGTGGCGTCGGCCAAATTGGGCCTGCCGGACGGATCCAAGCCGTTCGACTTCGTGTTCCACGGCGGCTCGGGCTCGCTGAAGTCCGAGATCGAGGAGGCGCTGCGCTACGGGGTGGTGAAGATGAACGTCGACACCGACACCCAGTACGCGTTCACCCGCCCGATCGCCGGTCACATGTTCACCAACTACGACGGCGTGCTCAAGGTCGACGGCGAGGTGGGCGTCAAGAAGGCCTACGACCCGCGCACGTACCTCAAGACGGCCGAGACCGGCATGACCCAGCGGGTCGTGGAGGCCTGCAACGACCTGCACTGCGCCGGGAAGTCGCTGGGCTGAGCAGACGCTAGCCGCTGGGAGATTGGCAGATCTTCCAGTGGTCGTCGCGGTATTGCAGGTCGAGGCTGCGCGTCGAACGCAGCGATGGGTCGTAGGCCATGAACGTGGTGATGTTCGCCTCGGCGTGCTGGCCGTTGACGACGACCTGGTCGATGCTGGCGATCACGGGATACTGCTTGGCCGCCGACACCCGCTGGTAGGTCTCCTGCCAGGCGTGTTCGTCGTAATCGACATACCCGTCGCGGGCGTTCCCGCACGTGATGGTGCGCAGCGCGGTCAGGTCGCCGCGTTGCACCGCGACGTCGTACTGCTGGATGGTGTGCCGAACCTGGTCTTCCTCCGAGACTTTCGAGTGCTTGCTACGGGTGAGCAGCACCGTGCCCAGGATCGCGATCGCCGCCAGCGCCAGCACGACCACCACCAACGCCAGCACCCAGCCCCAGTTGAATTGCCGCGTCGTCCGCAGCTTGGCCCCCAAGCGGGGCGGAATGGATTGCGGCACAGCGGCCTTCGGGGGAGCGCCGGGCTGCGGCGGCGGGCCCTCGGGCGCCGGCGACGACGCGAACACCTCCGTGGCGGGCTCGGCCGAAGTGGCGATGACCTGGGTTTCTTTCGCATCGAATCCCGGTGCGGTGAAACGGCGTTCGCGTTGCGCCCCGTCCGGATCCGCGTCGGGATCGTCGCCCTGATCGGGTTTGTTGATGACCACGGTCTCGGTCTCGGGGTCGTTGGGCACCATCGGCTGGCCCTCGGCCCCCTCGCCGCCGGGCGCCTCGGCGCCCGGCTCGTTGCGCGATTCGCGTGGATCGAACCCGGGCCGCCTCGGCGTGCCGCCGCGGTCGGGTTCGGGTGGATTGGGCATGCAAGGAGCTTAGCGACCCGCACCGGTGGGACGGCAAAATAGACACCATGACGTCGATGGGAGATCTTCTCGGACCCGATCCGATCCTGCTGCCCGGCGACAGCGATGCCGAGGCGGAGCTGCTCGCCAACGAAAATCCCAGCTCCGTCGCCGCCGCGCACCCGTCGGCGTCGGTGGCCTGGGCGGCGCTCGCGGAGGAGGCGCTGGCGGAAGACAAGGCCGTCACCGCCTACGCCTACGCCCGCACCGGTTATCACCGCGGCCTGGACCAGCTGCGGCGCAACGGCTGGAAGGGCTTCGGGCCGGTGCCGTATGCGCACGAGCCCAACCGGGGCTTCCTGCGTTGCGTGGCGGCGCTGGCGAAGGCCGCCGACGCCATCGGCGAGACCGACGAATACCAGCGCTGCCTGGACCTGCTCGACGACTGCGACCCGGCGGCCCGCGCGGCGCTGGGGCTTCAGTAACTCTCGGAGCAGTCGGCGCCGCCCGGGCACTCGATCTGGACGGTCGCGTGGTCCAGCCCGCGCTGCGACAGCACCGCGCGCGCGTCGCGCAGCACCCGGGCCGAGTCGCCGTCGCTGGTCAGGTGCGCGGTGCACATGTCCTTGCCGGGCGAGAGCGTCCACACGTGCAGGTCGTGCACCTCGGTCACGCCGTCGACCGCACCGAGCGCGCCGCGCAGTTCCTCCACGTCGATGTGGGTCGGCGACGCCTCGGAGAGGATCCGCAGCGCGTCGCGGGCCAGCGAGATGGCCCGGGGCAGCACCCACAGCGCCACCAACACCGCGACCACCACGTCGGCGTACGGCCAGCGCGTCGTCACGGTGACCACGCCGGCGATCAGCACACCCAGGCTGCCGACGCTGTCGGCGACCACCTCCATGTAGGCGCCCTTGACCGCCAGGCTCTGCGCCGAATGCGACCGCAGCAGCAGCGCGACCACCAGGTTGGCCAGCAGGCCGGCCAGCGCGACCACGATCATCGGCACGCCCGGGACCGCCGGGGTGTCCTGAAGCCGCTGGATCGCCTCCCAGAGGATGAACAGCGAGACCCCGACCAGCAGCCCGGCGTTGGCGACCGCGGTGAACACCTCCGCCCGATGCCACCCATAGGTGCGCGCGGGCGACGAGCTGCCGCGGCGGGCCAGGGTCACCGCGGCCAGCCCCATGAACACCGCGACGACGTCGGTCAGCATGTGCCCGGCGTCGGCCAGCAGCGCGATCGAGTTGATCAGCAGCGAGGTGGTCAACTCGACGAGGAAGAACGCCGCCAGGATCGCCGCGGCGGCGATCATGCGCGGGATCATCCGCGACGAGTCGCCCTCGGCGGGGGTGTGATCGTGGCCGGCGCCCATAGCCCAGCAATATATGCGCGAAGACGCATATATGGCAACCGTTAGACCCAGCGGCTCCAGAACCGGGTCAGCTGGTTGCCGGCCGACACCAGCCAGTGCGGCACGCCGGAGAAGTCGAACAGCCAGAGCACCAGCGCGAAGAACCACGAGCTGCCCGCCAGCAGCAGGAAAATCAGGACGAAAAAGCCCCACTGTTTGGCGGGGGCCAGCGCGCGCTGTGTCTCCGGGCTCAGGTGCGGTTCCAGCGCGTCGTAGCCGTCTAGGCCCGGAACGGGCAGCAGGTTCAGCAGCACCGCGGTCAGCTGAAGGAATCCCAGGAACGCCACCCCCGCCCACAGCACCGCGTGGGCCGGGTCGTAAAGCAGCCGGGTCAGCGCCAGCAGCAGGACCGCCAGCACCAGGTTGGCCGCCGGGCCCGCCAGGCTGACCAGGGTGCGTCGAGCCGGGGTCATGAACCAGGTCCGCACGTAGACCGCGGCGCCCGGCAGCCCGATGCCGCCCAGCAGGATCACCACCATCGGCAGCACGAGCGAGAGCGCGGGGTGGCTGTACCGGCGCGGATCCAGCGTCAGATAGCCGCGGACCGCGACGTCGTGATCGCCGAAGCGCCAGGCGGTCACCGCGTGCCCGAATTCGTGCAGGCACAGCGACACCAACCAGCCCGCGATCACGAAGATGAAGACCCCGGCGTAGGACAGCGGTCGCACGCTCGATCCGGCCAGCCAGGCCAGCACGCCGCCGGTCGCCGTCAACGCGACCAGGCCCAAAAAGATCGGGCTGGGCCGCACGGATTCGTGTTGCCGCGCGGGGAAGCTCACGCTGAAAAATTACCGGACCACAAGCCAGCCTTCGACGTTGCGGTAGAACGTCGACCGGCGCACCACGCGCGGCGCCGCGACCCCGTCGCGCACGACCGTGACGCCGGTGCTGCCCAGCTGGGCCGCGCGGCCCGCCACCCACCGGCCCCTGCGTATCGAGGCCCGCAGGCCCGGCATGCCCGGCGTCGGCTCGATGCGCACGGCGGCGACCTCGCCGTCGAACAGCCTGGCGTCGTCGACGACCGCCTCGCCGCGGAGCACCCGCGCGCCGTCGGCGGGGACCCAGCCGGCCCGGCCGACGACCACCGATCCGGTCTCGTCGCGGATCAGGGTCACCCGGTGCGCCGAGCCGGCCCGGGCGCGACGCGCCGCGCGCCGTCCGGCCGGCAGGCCGTGGATCCGGGTGGCCCGGGTGCGATGTGGCGGCACGTAGGCCACCTCGACGTCGAGCCGGTCGGCGCGCAGCAACCCGGTCAGCACCGCGGCCAGGTCGGCGTCGGCGCCGACGACCGCCAGCCGCCGGTAGGGCCCGATCGCGGCGTCGATATCGGCCGGGTGCAGCGGCAGGCCGGTCAGCGGCCCGGGCACCCGCCGATCGCCGAACACCAACACCCCCACGTTATTCATGCGTTCCTCGCAAGCTCCTGGCTTAAGCTGATTTGCCCGGCTCCTCAGCTGGCCGCAGGCGGCCCGCATCGTCGCCAGGCTAGGGTGGGTCACCGGCTGGACCACAATAAGCAGGCGTAAACGCGTGGGATTAGGCGGGAGCAAGGCATGCCGGCAATCGTCCTCATCGGCGCCCAGTGGGGCGACGAGGGCAAAGGTAAGGCCACCGACCTGCTCGGCGGGCGCGTGCAGTGGGTGGTGCGCTATCAGGGCGGCAACAACGCCGGGCACACGGTCGTCCTGCCCAGCGGCGAGAATTTCGCGCTGCACCTGATCCCGTCGGGGGTGCTGACGCCCGGCGTCACCAACGTGATCGGCAACGGCGTGGTGGTGGATCCCGGGGTGCTGCTCGACGAGCTCAAGGGCCTCGAGGACCGCGGCGTCGACACCACCAAGCTGCTGATCTCCGCCGACGCGCACCTGCTGTTGCCCTACCACGTCGCCATCGACAAGGTCACCGAGCGCTACATGGGCAGCAAGAAGATCGGCACCACCGGCCGCGGCATCGGCCCGTGCTATCAGGACAAGATCGCCCGCATGGGGATCCGGGTCGCCGACGTGCTCGACCCGGAGCTGCTGACCCACAAGGTCGAGGCCGCGCTGGAACTGAAGAACCAGATCCTGGTCAAGATCTACAACCGCAAGGCGCTGGACCCGCACCAGATCGTCGAGGCCCTGCTGGAACAGGCGGAGGGCTTCCGCCACCGCATCCGCGACACCCGGCGGCTGCTCAACACCGCGCTGGAGGGTGGGGAGACGGTGTTGCTGGAGGGCTCCCAGGGCACGCTGCTCGACGTCGACCACGGCACCTATCCCTACGTGACGTCGTCGAACCCGACGGCGGGCGGCGCGTGCGTGGGGTCGGGGATCGGCCCGAACCGGATCACCGCCGTGTTGGGAATCCTCAAGGCCTACACCACCCGGGTGGGCTCGGGGCCGTTCCCCACCGAGTTGTTCGACGAGAACGGCGAATACCTGTCCAAGACGGGCGGTGAATTCGGTGTCACCACCGGGCGGCGCCGCCGCTGCGGCTGGTTCGACGCCGTCGTCGCCCGCTACGCCACCCGGGTCAACGGCATCACCGACTTCTTCCTGACCAAGCTCGACGTGCTCTCCAGCCTGGAGACGGTGCCGGTGTGCGTGGGCTACCGGATCGACGGGGAGCGCACGCACGACATGCCGATGACCCAGAGCGACCTGCACCGCGCCGAACCCATCTTCGAGGAATTGCCCGGCTGGTGGGAGGACATCTCGGACGCCCGGGAGTTCGGCGACCTGCCGGCCAAGGCGCGTGACTACGTGTTGCGGCTGGAAGAACTTGCCGGAGCTCATGTTTCGTGCATCGGCGTCGGTCCCGGGCGCGATCAGACGATCGTGCGCCGCGACGTCCTGGCGGCCCGCCCGTGACCGAGCCGGACCCCAAAGAACTCGACCCCGAATACGAACACCACGGCGGCTTTCCCGAATACGGCCCGGCCAGCCCCGGCCCGGGGTTCGGCCGGTTCGTCGCGGCGATGCGGGCCCTGCAGGACCTGGCCGTGTCGGCGAACCCCGCCGAAGACGTCTGGGACGACGCGGCCGACCGCGCCGCGGCCCTGGTCGAGGTCCTGCGCCCGTTCCAGGCCGAGGAGGGCCAGGCGCCGGCCGGGCGAACGCCCGACCTGCCCGGCATGGGCAGCCTGCTGCTGCCGCCCTGGACGTTGACGCGGTACTCCCCGGACGGCGTCGAAATGACCGGGTACTTCGGCCGGTTTCACGTCGGCGGCAATCACGCCGTGCACGGCGGGGTGCTGCCGCTGCTGTTTGACCACATGTTCGGCATGATTTCCCACGCCGCGGGGCGGCCGATCAGCCGCACGGCCTTCCTGCATGTCGACTACCGGAAGGTCACCCCGATCGACGCGCCGCTGGCGGTGCGCGGGCGCGTCACCACGGCCGAGGGCCGCAAGGCGTTCGTGGCGGCGGAATTGGTCGACGGCGACGACACGGTGTTGGCCGAGGCCAACGGCCTGATGGTGCGGCTGCTCCCCGGTCAGCCATAGCTTCTGCGCAACCGACCTATCCTTGAGCGGTGACTGACGGCTTCACCGACGGACGAGACGACAAGACGACGGCCCTCGCGGTGCCCCCGCAGGCCCAGGCCGACGGCAGGCCGAAGGTGATGCTGCTCGGTACCGGTGAGCTCAGCCGTGAACTGGCGATCGCGCTGCGGCACCTCGGCGCGCGGGTGATCGCGGCGGAGGATGATCGCATCGCGCTGACCGACGCCGGCGAGCTGTCGAGGGCGATTCAACAGCACCAGCCGGAGTTCGTGGTGTCGGCCACCGACGCGGTCGCCGTCGCCGCCCTCGAGGCGCTGTCCGCCGGTCCCGATCACGACCGCACCGAGCTGGTGCCGAACGCCCGCGCCGTGCGGCTCACCGCCGATCGCGAGGCCCTGCGCCGGCTGGCGGCCGACGAGTTGGGGCTGCCCACCGCGCCGTTCTGGTTCGTCGGATCGGTCAGCGAACTGCAGGCCGTGGCCGCGCACGCCGGGTATCCGTTGTTGGTCAAGCCGGTGTCCGGGCGGGGGCACTCGGTGGTCTCCGGGCCCGACGACATCGAGCCGGCCTGGCAGCGTGCGGTGGGCGGCCCGGCGGGGCGGGTGATGGCCGAGAGGGTCGTCGACGTCGACTTCGACGTCACCCTGCTCGCGGTGCGCAAAGAGGGCCCGAACGGTCCGGTGCTCGAATTCTGCTCACCGATCGGCCATCGGGACGCCGACGGCGCCGTCCTGGAATCGTGGCAGCCCCAGCAGATGAGCGACGCCGCGGTGGACGCGGCCAAGTCGATCGCCGCGCGAATCATCAAGTCGCTGGGCGGGCGCGGCGTCTTCGGTGTCGAGTTGATGATCAAGGGCGATGAGGTGTACTTCGCCGACGTCACCGCGCACCCGCCCCAGAGCGTCTGGGTGACCCTGCGCAGCCAGCGGCTTTCGGCGTTCGAACTGCACGCCCGGGCCATCCTGGGCCTGCCGGTGGACACCATGATGATGTCGCCGGCCGCCGCCCATCTGATCGAGGCGGGCCACGACGGCGGGTCTCCGACCGTCGACGCACTGAACGGAGCACTCCGGGTGCCGGAAAGCGATCTCCGCATGTTCGCCCCGCAACGGCGGTCCGCCGCGCTCGGCGTGGCACTGGCCACCGCGCCGGACGTGTCGGCCGCGCGCGAGCGTGCCCGACAGGTGGCGAACGCGCTGACTGTGCGAGACTCACGCGGATGAGCTACGCAGGAGACATCACGCCCCTTCAGGCGTGGAAGCTACTCAGCGACAACCCCAACGCCGTGCTGGTCGACGTCCGCACCGACGCCGAATGGCGCTTCGTCGGGGTGCCCGACCTGTCCAGCCTGGGCCGCGACGTGGTGTACATCGAGTGGGTGACGGGCGACGGGACGCCCAATGCGAACTTCGCCGACGAGCTGAACCAACACGTCCCGCCGGCATCGGCCGATCAGGAGCGGCCGGTGATCTTCTTGTGCCGCTCGGGCAATCGCTCCATCGGCGCGGCCGAGGTGTCCACGCAGCTGGGTATCACGCCGGCCTACAACGTGCTGGACGGTTTCGAAGGCCAACTCGGCGCCGACGGCCATCGCGGTGAAAGCGGTTGGCGCGCGGTGGGATTGCCCTGGAAGCAGGGATGAGCGATTCGGTCCGCACGCCCAAGGCGTTGCCCGACGGCGTCAGCCAGGCCACCCTCGGCGTGCGCGGCGGCCTCCTGAGATCCGGCTTCGAGGAGACCGCCGAGGCGATGTTCCTGACGTCCGGCTATGTCTACTCCTCGGCGGCGGTCGCGGAGCAGTCGTTCACCGGCGAGCTGGACCATTTCGTGTACTCCCGCTATGGCAATCCCACGGTGACGATGTTCGAGGAGCGGTTGCGCCTGATCGAGGGGGCGCCCGCGGCGTTCGCCACCGCGAGCGGCATGGCCGCGGTGTTCACCTCGCTGGGCGCGCTGCTGGCCGCCGGCGACCGGCTGGTCGCGGCGCGCAGCCTGTTCGGCTCGTGCTTCGTGGTGTGCAACGAGATCCTGCCGCGCTGGGGTGTGGAAACGGTTTTCGTCGACGGCGACGACCTCGCGCAGTGGGAGGAGGCGCTGTCGGTTCCCACCGCGGCGGTGTTCTTCGAGACACCGTCGAACCCGATGCAGTCCCTGGTCGACATCGCCGCGGTGACCGAGCTCGCCCACGCCGCGGGCGCAAAGGTGGTGCTGGACAACGTCTTTGCCACGCCGCTGCTGCAGCAGGGCTTTCCGCTGGGCGTCGACGTGGTGGTGTATTCGGCCACCAAACACATCGACGGTCAGGGTCGCGTGTTGGGCGGCGCCATCCTCGGCGACAAGGAGTACATCGACGGCCCGGTGCAGAAGCTGATGCGCCACACCGGGCCGGCGATGAGCGCGTTCAACGCCTGGGTGCTGCTGAAAGGTCTTGAGACCCTGGCCGTTCGGATCGAGCACGGCAATTCCTCGGCGCACCGGATCGCCGAATTCCTGGAAACCCACCCGGCGGTGAGCTGGGTGCGCTACCCGTTCCTGCCGTCGCATCCGCAGTACGACCTGGCCAAGCGCCAGATGGCCGGCGGCGGCACGGTGATCACCTTCGCGCTCGACTGCCCCGAAAGTGCCGCCAAAAAGCGGGCTTTCGAGGTGCTGGACAAGATGCGGCTGATCGACATCTCCAACAACCTCGGCGACGCCAAATCGCTGGTGACTCATCCGGCGACCACCACCCACCGCGCGATGGGGCCGGAGGGTCGCGCCGCGATCGGGCTGGGCGACAACGTGGTCCGCATCTCAGTCGGGCTGGAGGGCACCGACGACCTGATCGCCGATATCGACCAGGCCCTGAGTTAGCCTGCTTGCTTCTCGGCCGCTTCGATGCGTTCGGCCGCCGCCAGCGTCCCCTCTTGCGCCTGCCGCTCCACCCAGTCCACCACCGGCCGGGCGTACATCATCTGGCTGGTGATGGCCATCTGGCCGCGGGTGCGGCCCAGGAAGGAGATCCCCCAGGAAAACATGGCGGCGATGCGGTTGCGGAAGCCGACCAGGTACAGCAGGTGCAGAAGCAGCCAGGCCAGCCAGGCGATGAAGCCGCCGAACTCCAGCTTGCCGACCTTGGCGACGGCGCTGTACCGCGAGATCAGCGCCATGCTGCCCTTGTCGAAGTACGCGAACGGCTTGCGGTTGGCCGGATCGTCGTGGCCCTTCACCGCCTGCTTGATCAGCGTGGTGGCGTAGTGCGCCCCCTGGATCGCGCCCTGGGCCATCCCCGGCACGCCGGGCACGGACATCAGATCGCCGACGACGAAGACGTACGGGTGACCCTTGACGGTGAGGTCGGGCTCGACGATCACCCGTCCGGCGCGGTCAGTTTCGGTCCCGTCGGACTGCGCGGCGATCATCGCGCCGAGCGGGCTGGCGGCCACGCCCGCGGCCCAGACCTTGCATGCGCACTCGATGCGGCGTTCGGTGCCGTCGTTGTCCTTGACCGTGATGCCCATGTAGTCCACGGCGGTCACCATCGCGTTGAGCTGGATCTCGACATCCATCTTTTCCAGCCGCCGTTGGGCTTTGAGGCCGAGCTTTTCGCCCATCGGCGGCAGCACCGCCGACGCCGCGTCGAGCAGGATGACGCGGCACTCGCTGGGCGTGATGGTCCGGAACGCCCCGGCCAGGGTGCGCTCGGCCAGCTGGACGATCTCGCCGGCCAGCTCGACACCCGTCGGGCCCGCCCCGACCACCACGAAGGTGAGCCGGCGTTTGCGTTCGGCGGGATCGGTGGCGACCTCGGCGGCCTCGAACGCGCCCAGGATGCGGCCCCGCAGCTCCAGGGCGTCGTCGATGCTCTTCATGCCGGGCGCGAAGGCG
Source organism: Mycobacterium terramassiliense (assembly GCF_900157385.1). GTDB lineage: Bacteria > Actinomycetota > Actinomycetes > Mycobacteriales > Mycobacteriaceae > Mycobacterium > Mycobacterium terramassiliense. The sequence goes on along the minus strand of NZ_LT717700.1, from coordinate 1,099,142 downwards.
GCGTACTCGTCGTGGCCGAAATAGGACTGCTGGGCCCCGGCGGCCACGATGAGGCTGTCGTAGGGCGTCACCGTCTGCATGCCCATCAGGTGCGAGGTGACCGTCTTCGCCTTCAGGTCGATCGCGCTGACCTCACCCCACAGCACGCGGACGTTCTTCTGCTTGCGCAGGATGAGTCGGGTGGTCGGGGCGACGTCGCCTTCGGACAAGATCCCGGTGGCCACCTGGTACAGCAACGGCTGGAACAGGTGAGTGGTCGTCTTCGAGATCAGGGTGATGTCGACATCGGCCCGCTTGAGTGACCGGGCCGCGTTCAGACCCCCGAACCCGCTACCGATGATCACCACGCGATGGCGCGACATACCTACCCCTTTGCGTTCGTAGTCTCCGCAGCGCCCGTCCAGCCTATGTTGTCAGGGGCAGCGAGACTCGAGCGGCGAGCGCCTCACTGTTCGGTCGGGCACATGTACTTGTCAGGGAACGTCGCACATGTGGGTGGCAGCGGCTGATCCGGGCCATAACCGCCGGCCCCCTTCGGGATGACCAGCAACCACCCGCGGTCCTGACACAGGAGGGTGGCGGCACCCGGGCCGGGCCGGACGGTGCCGTTGACGCACGGGTCCGCGTGCGCCACCGCCGGGGCGCTGAGAAACACCGACACGATCGCGGCGCAGACCGCGATGACGACAGCCCTCATAACGGATCCATGCTAGCCCGGCGGTGACCTGGATCGCAGGGCCGCGCAGGCGGTAGCGTCAGTGCGACGCCCCATGTGACGGGAGGCAACCATGAAGCGCGGCATCGTCGGAGGGTTGGCGGCCCTGCTGACGGCCGGGGGGCTGATCGCCGCAGCGCCGCCGGCCGGCGCCGGCTGCCTGTACGGGGGGCCGGTGCTGAGCAAGTGTGATGGACCCATCCAGCCCGACGGGACCTGGCAACGCTGCGTGGCGGCTCCCCAGTTGGTTCCGCACGGCGCCAGTTCCTACCTGGTGCCCGAAAGGCGCTGCGATGTGATGGGCCCCGATCAGCGCCCGCCGGATCTCGGCTTCGCCGACCCGCCGACACACATCGACGGCTGAGCCGGAACGCGCCCGACGGGGGCCCCATCCAGCGCGCTTCTAGCAGGCAAAACGCGGAGTAGAGTGTTGCCTCTCGATGTAGGAGGCCCTGTGACGGACCAACCGCCTGGCTACCCACCCCCGCCGCCGGGGGGTTATGGCTATCCGCCGCCCCCCGCGGGCGGTTACGGTTACCCGCCGCCGGTCGGCTACCCGCCGCCGCCCGGCTACCCGCCCCCACAGATGGTCGGCACGAACGGTTTCGCCGTCGCGTCGTTGGTGTGCTCACTGTTCGGCTGGGTCTGCATGTTCATCGGGGCCTTCCTGGGCATCATCTTCGGCTTCGTCGCGCTGTCCCAGATCAAGAGAACCGGCCAGAAGGGCCGTGGCATGGCGATCGCCGGCATAGTCATCGGCGCCATCGTGCTCGTCGGCGGCATCGCGCTATGGACCGTCGCGGCCCTGTTGCCACACTCCCCGAGCACGGATTCGGGTGCGCCGGCCGTGGTGAGAGTCGCTCAGTTGCAACCGGTTTAGAACGGCCACGCGGCGGCGTTGGTCTTGTACTTGGCGTTGAGCGCGGTGCAGAAGTCGTCGGCCGTGCCAGCGAGGAAGACGTAATAGGCCTCGGCATTGCTGCGGCGGCTGTCGAACGAATTGGGCGTCGTCCAGCTGCTGTTGCACATCGCCGTGTCGCTGCCGAGGGTGGGTCGGCGCCAGTTGGTCTTGGCGCACGCGCTCAGCGCGTCGATGTCCGGGGTGGCGCTCTTGGCGGCGACCAGCATCGCGCCTCCCCATTGCCCGTCGTTTCGCCGGTAGGCGCGCGCGCCGAACCCCGCGTTGTTGGTCTGGCATGCCAGCGCGCGCTTGAGCAGCCCGAAGGGGGCCGCCAGTTGCGGGTTGCTGACCGCCGCCGCGGCGTTGATGAACTGGGCCGCGTCCGTGCCGTCGACCTCTTGGACGTTCGGATTGCCGAGGCCGATCAGCTGCTGCGCGATCCCGGAGTTGTTGCCGCCGCCGATGATCGGCCCGCCGCCGCCCGACGTCATCGGCGGCAGGGTGACCGGGTCGGCGCTCGCGGCGGGTGCACACCAAAGCCCGCACGCGGCGGCCAGGACACCGATCCGATAGGCCACAGATTTCATGCGCTGACTCCCCGAGTGTGTAGAGGCCGCCATCAGCGGAAGGCGTCGCTGCCGGTGAAGGCCTGGCCGAGGACGAGCTGGTGCATCTCCGGCGTGCCCTCGTAGGTCAGCACCGATTCCAGGTTGACCATGTGCCGGATCACCGGGTATTCCAGCGATATCCCGTTGCCGCCCAAGATGGTTCGGGCGGTCCGGCAGATCTTGATCGCCTCGCGGGTGTTGTTGAGCTTGCCGAAGCTGACCTGTTCGGGGCGCAGCCCGACGCCGTCCTTGAGGCGACCGAGGTGCAGCGACAGCAGCTGCCCCTTATGCAGCTCGACGGCCATGTCGACGAGTTTGGCCTGGGTCAGCTGGAATCCGGCGATCGGCCGGCCGAACTGGGTGCGCTGCGTGGCGTAATCGAGCGCGGCCTGCCACGCCGAGCGCGCCGCGCCCATCGACCCCCAGATGATCCCGTAGCGCGCCTCCGACAGGCACGACAGGGGCCCGCGCAATCCCCTGGCCTCGGGCAGCATCGCGTCGGCGGGCACCCGCACGTCGTCGAGCACCAGCTCGCTGGTGATCGAGGCCCGCAGCGACAGCTTGTGGTGAATCGTGTTGGCGGTGAAGCCGGGAGTTTTGGTGGGCACCAAAAAGCCTCGAATCCCGTCGTCGGTGGCGGCCCACACGATCGCCACGTCGGCGACCGAGCCATTGGTGATCCACAGCTTGCGGCCGTTGATCACCCAATCCGAACCATCCTGTCGCGCCCGCGTTTTCATCGCGGCGGGATCCGAGCCCACGTCGGGCTCGGTCAGCCCGAAGCAGCCGAGCAGTTCGCCGGCGGCCATGCCGGGCAGCCACTGCTGCTTCTGTTCCTCCGATCCGAACTTCCAGATCGCGAACATCGCCAGCGACCCCTGCACGGACACCATCGAGCGAATGCCGGAGTCGGCGGCCTCGAGCTCCGTGCAGGCCAGGCCGTAGTGCACCGCGGAGGCCCCGCCGCAGCCGTAACCGTGCAGATGCATGCCGAGCAGGCCGAGCGCGCCGAACTGCTTGGCGAGCTGGCGCACCGGCAGGTCGCCGATCTCGAACCACTCTCCGACGTAGGGGGTGACGTGCTCGGCGCAGAACTTCCGCACGGTGTCGCGCACCGCGAGCTCGTCGCCGGACAGGGAGGCGTCCAGGCCCAGGGGGTCGTCGCGGTCGAAGGCGGGGGGTGCATCGGTGCTCATAGGAGTCAGCCTGCCATCGTCAGGCCGCCGCTGACACTGATCACCTGTCCGGTGATGAATGATGCGGCGTCGGACGCGAAGAACAGCACCGGCGCGGCGACCTCCTCCGGCCGGGCCAGCCGGCGAAACGGGATCGCCTTGACCAGCGCTTCTTTCAGTTTTTCCGGTTGCGCGTGGAACAGCGGTGTGTCAGTCGGTCCCGGGCACACGCAGTTCACCGTGATCTGGTGGCGGGCCATTTCGCGGGCCAGCGACTTGGTGAGCGCGATGACGCCGCCCTTGGCGCCGGCGTAGATGCTCTCGCCCGCGCTGCCGACCCGGCCGGCGTCGCTGGCCAGGTTGACGACGCGGCCGCCCGCCCGCGCATCGATCATCCCCGGCAGGAACGCGCCGCAGACGTGCACCGGGCCGAGGTAGTTGATCGCCACCACCTTGGCCGCGAATTCCGGTGTGGCGTTGAGGAATTGGTCGGTTCGGTCCCACCCGGCGGCGTTGACCACGATGGTGGGCACGCCCACCTCGGCATGGGTCCTATTCCGCAACACCTCGACCCGGGCCGGGTCGGCGACATCGACCGGCAGCGCGGTGATCAGCTCGGGCTGTTCCTCGGCGGTGGCTCCCGCGGCCGCCTCGTCGATGTCGGCGGCGACGACCCGGTCGCCCTGCGCGGCGAAAGCCAGGGCCACCGCCCTGCCGATGCCCGACCCTGCGCCGGTCACGACCGCGAGCCTGCCCCGGGTATTCATCGGTGCCGAATGTAGGTTCACCGCGGCCGCGGGGTCAAGGATGCCCAGCTCGCCCGGTAGTCTCGCGGCATGCTTCGGCTCCAGTCGCTGGCCTGGCTCGCTTCCCTTGCCGGAGACGTCATCGCGGTGCTGGTGTTCTGCGCCGTCGGCCGCCGCAGCCACGACGAAGGGCTCAACCTCGGCGGCGTCGCGACGACGGCCTGGCCGTTTCTTTCCGGAACCGTCATCGGGTGGCTGGTGTCCCGCGCCTGGCGGCGGCCCACCGCGGTGGCCCCCACCGGGGTGATCGTCTGGCTGTGCACCGTCGTGGTCGGCATGCTGTTGCGCAAAGCCAGTTCGGCGGGCGTGGCGGCGAGTTTCGTGGTCGTCGCCGCGTCGGTCACCGCGGTGCTGTTGCTCGGGTGGCGGGCGGTCGCCGGACTGGCCCTTCGGCGCCACGTCGACCGCTGAGCGGACCCGAGAAGACCATGCCAGGCGCCAGCTGGAATCCGGCCACCGGCGACGGCTTGGCCACCACCTTCGACGCGGTCGTCCGCGCCGTCGCCACCAACAAGGGGCTCCTCGACGACCCCTTCGCGGACCGATTGGTGCGCGCCGCGGGGGTGGACTACTTCATCCGGGTGATCGACGACGAGCGGTATGCCGCGGACGGCGGCGGCAATCCGGTCACGACCGGGCTCATCCACGTGCAGGCGGCCTACGGCAAGTTCTCTGACGAATTTCTCGCCGACGCGGGCAGGGCGGGCATCCGCCAGGTGGTGATCCTGGGGTCGGGCCTGGACACCCGGCCCTACCGGCTGTGGTGGCCGCGGGGGACGACGGTGTACGAGATCGATCGTCCCGAGGTCCTCGATTTCAAATCCGAAGTGCTGCGGGGGTTGGACGCCCGACCGACGACGCACCGCCGCGCGATCGGCGTCGACCTCCGCCAGGATTGGCCGGCCGCGCTGCGCCGGGCCGGCTTCGACGCCGCCGCGCCCACGGTGTGGGTCGCCGAGCAGCTGCTCGTCGGCTACCTGCCGCCCGACGCCCAGCACCGGTTGTTGCAAGACGTCACCCGGGCGAGCGCGCCCGGCAGCCGCTTCACCGCGGACCACATGGCCACCTGGACCCCGGCGCGGCAGGCGGCGCGGCAGGCGTTCGTCGACTCGTGGCGCCGACACGGCCTGGACGTCGACCTGGCCAGCCTGATGTACCCGGGCGAATACCGTTATGTCCCCGACTATCTGGCGGCGCACGGCTGGGAGACCGAGGTGCGCAACGTCGTCGAGCTGTTCACCGGCCTGGGGTTGGCCGAATTGTGGCGCGGCAGCCCGGAAGACGTGGACCTGGTCCCCGGGTACGTCACGGCCACGCGCGGTTAGCCCTCGTCGCGCGCCAGGCTAGCTCATTAAGCTGATTAAAGATTCAGTTACTTAAATTCCATCCATGCCCGAGGCCGCTCCGAATGACTTGTGTTCACGGCGAAGACGGCGCCCACGGCCGTCAGAAGACGAAGGAGTCGAAATGATGAGAACTCGTGCGAAAACAATTGCCGCGGCGGGCCTCGCGGCGATCGCCGTCGTGGCGTGCCCCACGGCGGGCCCCGCGCTCGCCGACAACGCGGGTGATCTGATCGGCGCGGGCTGCGCGGACTACGCCAAGCAGAACCCGAGCGGGCCCGGGTCAGTGCTGGGGATGTCGCGCGACCCGGTGGCGACGGCGGCGTCGAACAACCCGATGTTGACCACGCTGAACTCGGCGCTGTCGGGGAAGCTGAATCCGAACGTGAACCTGGTCTCGACCCTCAACAACGGCCAGTACACGGTGTTCGCGCCCACCAACGCGGCGTTCGACAAGCTGCCGGCGGGGACCATCGACAAGTTGAAGACGGACGCGCAGCTGCTGTCCAGCATCCTGACGTACCACGTCGTACAGGGGCAGCTCAGCCCGGCTGTGGTTGCCGGCATCCACCCGACCCTGCAGGGCGCGCCCCTCACCGTGGCCGGTCAGGGCAATGACCTGAGGGTGAACAACGCGGGCCTGGTCTGCGGCGGCGTGCGCACGTCCAACGCGACGGTGTACATGATCGACACGGTGCTGATGCCCCCCGGCCAGTAGAGCGGACCCGCCGCCGGGTGGAATGGGCGCGCGTCGGAAACGTTAGATGAATACGTGACGCCCACCACCCGGCTCCGGTTCGTCGCTGCCACGCACGAAGACGCGTTGGCGCAGCCGCTGCTGGCCGAGCTGGCCGTCGAGTACGCGCAGCGATACGGCGGGACGCCGGACGCGCACCTGGCCTGGTTGCCGGTGCCGGCGGACGAGCTGGCGGCGCCCGACGGCGGCCTGCTCATCGGGGTGGTGAACGGCGCCCCCGTCACCGGCGGGGCGTTTCGGCGGTACGACGCCGACACCGCCGAGCTCAAGCGGATCTGGACCGACAGCGCGCATCGGCGCCGCGGCTACGCCCGGGCGCTGCTGGCGGCGCTGGAGGCGGAGACCGCCGCCCGCGGGTACCGGCGGCTGTACCTGATCACCGGCAATCGGCAACCCGAGGCCGCGGCGCTCTACGACGCGACGGGCTACACCCGCATCGCCCCCGATCCGCTGCCGGACTGGGGGCCGTTCCTTCCGATCGCCTTCGAGAAGTGGCTGCAATGAGCGGTCAGTTCCATCTGGGCGTCGCGCTCGACGGATACGGGTGGCACCCGCAGGCGTGGCAAGCCACCCTCGCCTCGGACCCCGATGCGCCGTCGGTGCTGGACGGCCGTTACTGGGCCGGGTTGGCGGCCACCGCCGAGCGCGGGCTGCTGGATTTTTTGACCATCGACGACTCCTTGATGCCGCAGATCGGCCGAAGCTCCCGGATTCATCCGGATCGGCTGACCGGCCGCGCCGACGCCGTCCTGGTCGCGGCCCGCATCGCCCCCGCGACCCGACACATCGGGCTGATCCCCGTGGCTACGGTTACCCACACCGAGCCCTTCCATGTCTCCAAATCCATTGCGACCCTGGACTTCGTGTCGCACGGCCGGGCGGGCTGGCAGCCGCGAGTGAGCGCCACCGCCCATGAGGCGGCCCTGTTCGGGCGCCGCGACGTCTCCGGAATTCCCCTTTTTGAGGAGGCCGTCGAGTACGTCGAGGTGGTGCGCCGGTTGTGGGACAGCTGGGAGGACGACGCAATCATCCGTGACGTGAGCACCGGGCGCTACGTCGACGTCGACAAGCTGCACTACATCGACTTCACCGGAAAGTTCTTCTCCGTCAAGGGCCCGTCGATCACGCCGCGGCCGCCGCAGGGCCAGCCGGTGGTGGCCGCGCTGGCGCACGTCGGGCCCGCCTACGAGTTCGCCGCGGCCGGCGCCGACGTCGTGTTCATCACGCCCACCGACGACGCCTCGGTGCGCAGCATCCTCGGCGAGGTGCGCGCGGCGGGCGGCGCTCACCTCAAAGTGCTTGCGGACGTGGTCGTTTCGTTCCACGGCCAGGACGATTTCCGGTCGGATGCCCTCGTCTTCGCGGGCAGCGCAACGGAATTGGTCGACATGATCCTGGGCTGGCAGCGGCTGGGCCTCGACGGCGCGCGGCTGCGGCCCGCCGTCAACGGCACCGACCTGCCGGTGATCGTCGACGAGGTGGTGCCGCTGCTGCAGCGAGCCCGGCGCTTCCGCACCGCCTACCGTCCCGGCGAAACCCTACGGGCCCGGCTGGGCCTGCCCGTGGCGCCCAACCGCTACGCGGCGGTGCACCGATGACGGCGGTGCCGCTGTCGGTCCTGGACCTCGCCCCGATCAGCTCCGGCGACGATGTGGCGACGGCGTTGCGCAACACCGTCGAGCTCGCCCAGCACGCCGAGCGGTGGGGCTATCGCCGGTTCTGGACCGCCGAACATCATTTCGTCGCCGTCGCCAGCGCGGCACCGGCGGTTCTGATCGGGCAGATCGCGGCCGCTACCAACACGATTCGGGTGGGCTCGGCCGCCGTGCAGCTCAGTCACACCACCGCCGCCGCGGTGGTGGAGAGCTTCGGCATGCTCGACGCGTTCTATCCGGGCCGCATCGATTTGGGCCTGGGCCGCTCGGCCCAGCGGCGGATCACCAAGCCGCGATCCCCGAAACCCCCCAGGCCCGAACCGTCCCGGGAATGGCGCGAGGTCGACGGCGTCGTCATCCCGCCGCCGTTCGATCTGCGCAAGTTGCTGGGCAGCGGCCGAGTGCAGGCGACCCAGGCGATCCTGCAGCAACCCGAGGCCGTCGCGCCCGACTTCGCCGAACAGCTCGGGGACATCATGGCGATGCTGGCCGGAACCTACGAAGTCGACGGGTTCGACGTGCATGCCGTGCCCGGAGAAGGCGCTGCCCTGACGCCGTGGATATTCGGCAGCAGCAAGGGGCGCAGTGCCCAGGTCGCCGGCGCGCGGGGGCTGCCGTTCGTGGCCAGCTATCACCTCACCCCGGCGACGGCGCTGGACGCCATCGACGCCTACCGGGACGCGTTCGTCCCGTCGGCGGCGCTGCCGCGGCCCTACGTGGTGGTGTCGGCCGACATCGTGGTCGCCGACGACTCCGCCACCGCCAAACACCTGGCCTCCAGCTACGGCCATTGGGTGTATTCGATCCGGGCCGGCGGCGGCGCCGTCCCCTATCCCGACCCCGACGAGTGCGTCCCGCTGACCGACGAGCAGCTGGCCGTCGTGATCGACCGGGTGGCAACGCAATTCGTCGGCGATCCCGATGAGGTCGCCGAGCGGTTGGAGACGCTGCAGCGCGCCACCGGCGCCGACGAACTCGTCATCACCTCGGTCACCTACGGGCACGCCGACCGGTTGCGCTCGCACGAACTGATCGCCAAGCGGTGGGGGTTAACCGGATGAGCCGCAAACCGATTCATTTGGCCGCGCATTTCCCGGGCGTCAACAACACCACGGTATGGACCGACCCCACCGCCGGAAGTCAGATCGAATTCGAGTCTTTCGTGCACCTGGCCCGCACCGCCGAACGGGGATTGTTCGACTTCTTCTTCCTGGCCGAGGGGCTGCGACTGCGGGAGCACCGCGACCGCATCTACGACCTGGACGTGGTGGGCCGGCCGGACACCTTCACCGTGCTGGCAGCGCTCGCGGGCGTCACCGACCGCATCGGTCTGACCGGCACCATCAACACCACCTTCAACGAACCCTTCGAAGTGGCACGGCAATTCGCGACGCTCGACCACCTGTCCGGGGGCCGCGCGGGCTGGAACATGGTGACCTCGTCGGACGCCTTCACCGGCGCCAACTTCCGCCGCGGCGGCTTTCTGGACCACGCCGATCGGTATACGCGCGCCGAGGAATTCCTCACCGTGGCCCGCCAATTCTGGGACAGCTGGGCGGCCGACGCCGTGCTGGCCGACGTCGACGCCGGGGTCTACGTCGATCCCGACCGGATCCGCAGCGTCGCACACCGCGGTCCGCAGTTCGACGTGCGCGGGTTCGCGACGCTGCCCGCCGGCCCGCAGGGACACCCGATATTGCTGCAGGCCGGTGACTCCGCCGACGGCCGCGCGTTCGGCGCCCGCAACGCCGACGCCTTGTTCACCCTGCACTCATCGCTGGAGGACGGCCAGCGCTACTACGCCGACGTCAAGGGCCGCGCCGCCTCGTATGGTCGGGATCCCAACCGGCTCAAGGTCTTTCCCGCGGCGACGTTCGTCATCGGTGACACCGATGCCGAAGCGCAGGACCGGGCGCGCCACATCCGCTATCAACAGGTCAGCGGCGCGACGGCGATCGCGATGCTCGAGCAGGTCTGGGGCCGCGACCTGTCGGGCTACGACCCGGATGGGCCCCTACCCGAGGTCGATCCGGCGACCGACAGCGACATCACCCAGGGGCGGGTCCGGCACGGCGATCCGATCGAGGTCGCCCGCCGCTTCCGTGAGCGTGCCGCAGCCGAGAACCTGTCCATCCGCGAGCTGATCATCGCCGTCACCAGCCGGCAGCAGTTCGTGGGAACCCCGGCACACATCGCCGAGGAGATCGACACCTACGTCCAGGCCGACGCCTGCGACGGGTTCATCCTGGTGCCGCACCTGACCCCGCACGGGCTGGACGAGTTCGTCGACCGGGTGGTGCCGCTGCTGCAGGAGCGCGGCGCGTTCCGCACCGAGTACGCCGGCGAAACGCTGCGGGATCACCTGGGGCTCAGCGAGGTCAGCGCGGCGGGCCAGGGCCGCTAGGAGACGACCAGCCTGGCGAGGGTTCCCATCGCGGCGCCCACTCCGCCTATGTATGCCTTGGCCATGTCACGGGCAGAGGCGCCGGCGCCGTCTGGCAGCGAGGTCAGCCACGCGACTGCGTGATCGCGTTCGTTGTCCCCATACACCCGCACCGGGCAGGGCATCCACGCGCCGATGCTGCGGGACGGCGCCCGAATCCAGCCGAGGTCACTCACCACGGCGCAGCCGTCGAGCAACCGCACGTAGGTCACGCCGAGCCGGGCATCGGCCCACAGCGCCCCCGGGGTGATGCGCCGGAAGCCCGGGCCGAACTGGTAGAGCAGCCGCATCCGGCTGCCCGTTCGTCGCGCCCGATCGACCAGGGGCGCAAAGACCCGGTCGTAATCGGCCGCCGTGACGGTGCCCACCGCTTCCAGGGCCTGAATCCCGGCGGGCATGCCCGTAAGTTGTTTCAGCACAACGGCTCTCTCCACTAGGGAAATCTATTGCCTAGAGCAACTATTGCACTATTTTATATTAAATGGGCCCTAGTGGAAAGGGGTGTGCGCATGAAGATCGCCATCGTCGGAGCCGGCATCGCCGGCCCGACGCTCGGGTACTGGCTTTGGCGCTACGGCCACGAGCCGACCCTGATAGAAAAGGCGCCGCGGCTGCGCACCGGCGGCTATGTCGTGGATTTCTGGGGTGGCGGGTACACCGTCGCCGAACGCATGGGGCTTACGTCCCAATTGCACGCCGCCGGATACGCGGTGCAGGAGCTGCGACTCGTGGACCGGGATTCGCGGAAGGTGGGGGGCTTTTCGGCGGAGTTGTTCCGGCGCAACCTCGATGGCCGCTTCGTCACCATCCCGCGCAGTGATCTGGCGGCCATGATCCACCGCTCGATCGACGACCACGTCGAAACCCTGTTCGGTGAAAGCGTTTCGGCCATCACGCAAGACGACGCGGGGGTCCGGGTCACGTTCGAGCGCGCCCAGTCACGCCCGTTCGACCTGGTCGTCGGCGCCGATGGCATCCATTCGCCCGTGCGTGGCTTGGTGTTCGGCCCGGAATCGACATTCGAGGCCGACCTGGGCTACCGAGTGGCCGCCTTCGAAGCCGAGGGCTATCGGCCGCGCGACGAGTGCGTCTACCTCGCGTACACGACACCCGGACGAATGCTCGCGCGGTTCGCGATGCGCGGCGAAAAGACTTTGTTTCTCTTCGTTTTCACCGCCGACCACCTGAGCGGCCCCGACCCGCAGGACTTATCGGAGGTCAGGACAACCCTGAAGGAGGTCTTCGGCGACGCCGGATGGGAATGCCCCGAGATCCTCCGCGCACTGGACGGCGCCCCGGAGGTCTACTTCGATCGCGTGAGCCAAATCGTCATGGACCGCTGGTCGCAGGGGCGGGTAGCGCTCGTCGGCGATGCCGCGGCCGCCGTCTCGCTGTTGGCGGGGGAGGGGACGGGTCTGGCGATGGTGCAGGCCTACGTGCTGGCCGGCGAACTCAGCCGCGCGGGTGCCGATCACCCCGAGGCGTTTCGCCGCTATGAACGCCGGCTGCGTCCGATCGTCGAGGCCAGGCAGCGGTCGGCGCGCGCGTTCGCCTCGATGTTCGCGCCAAAAACGGCGCTCGGATTGTGGACCCGCAACACGGCGTCCAGGCTGCTGGACATCCCGAAGGTGGCCGATTGGGTCATCGGGCGTGAATTCGGAGACGATATCGCGTTGCCCGAGTACGCCGCTCAGCGCTAGGTAATCGCCGATGCCGAGCGGGACTCCACCAGCGCCGCCAGCTTGTCCAGGGCCATGCGCGTGCCGAGCTCGTTGTCCTGCGGGGAGACTCCCGGAGGGACGCCTTGGTGCAGCATCGCCACATCGGTGCCGCCGTCGGCGCCGGCGAGCGTCGTAGTCACCCGCATCGCGCCGGCGAAGGCCGGATCGGCCGTCTCGAACTCCAGCTCCTCGACCACCCGCTCGTCGGGCACCAGCTCGACGAACCGACCGTGGTAGGTGTCGGTGGCCGCGGCGGTCTTTCCCAGTCGGTCGGCCGATTCGTACGTCAGCGAAACCCGGAACCGGCCCCCGGCGCGGGCGTCGAATTCGTGCACGACCGCGCTCATGCCGTCGGGGACCCGCCACGCCGCAACCGCATCCGCGTCGACCAGCGCGCGGTACACCGCCGCCGGCGAGGCCCGGATGCGCCGGGCGACGCGGGTCTGCGTCATTGCGCCCGCCGCAGCGCCGCATCCGTCGCTTCGCGGATCGGGCCGCGCCACACCTCGCCGTGACCGGGCAGCAGGATCTCGGTGTCCAGCGAGGCCAGCGCGCCCAGGCTGCGCAGGCAGTTCTGCTGGTCGTGGCTGAACACCGCCGGCAGCAGCTGGGGCCCGCCGCGACGCAGCAGCGGGTGGCCGGTGATCAGCGCGTCGCCGCTGGCCAGCACGCCGTCGACGACATACGAGCAGTGCCCGCCGGTGTGTCCCGGCGTGGCGATGGCCGTCGGGTTGCCGGGCAGGCCCGCGGCCACCTCGGCGGTCAGCGGCCGCGTCGACGGGATGCCGTCGCGGATCAGCCCGCCGTTGCGCACCACGTGCGTGCCCCACACCGCCCACCGCGGACGCCAAATACGCAGTGCCACATCGAAAATCGAGACCTGCTCCAGGTACTCCCGCTTGGCGTGGCCCACCTCGTCGGCGTGGCAATACACCGGGGTGCCGTGCTGGCGGGCGAACCAGATCGCCGAGCCCAGGTGGTCGATGTGCGCGTGCGTCAGCAGGATGGCGCGCACGTCGCCCGCGCCGTAGCCCAGCTGGGCCAGCGAGGCCAGCACGTCCGCGCGATCGCCGGGATAGCCGGCGTCGATGAGCAGCACGCCGGTGCCGTCGACGACCAGGGTCCAGTTAACGGCGTGGCCCTGGGCGAGGTACACGCTGTCGCTGACCTGAACAAGGGTCGGTGCCGGTGCCACGCAAGTGAGCATAGGAGCGATCGCAAGCGCGGCGAAGCCGGGCGCCGGGGTACCCCCGCGCAGCTGGGCGACAGGTCGCGACCATCGATATAGGAGTAGAAATAAGCCGTGGCTGAACTGAAACTCGGATACAAAGCGTCCGCTGAACAATTCGCACCTCGCGAGCTCGTCGAACTGGCTGTCGCCGCCGAAGGTCACGGCATGGACAGCGCAACCGTCAGCGACCACTTCCAGCCGTGGCGGCACGAGGGCGGGCACGCCCCGTTCTCGCTGGCCTGGATGACCGCCGTGGGCGAACGCACCAAGCGGATCGTGCTGGGCACTTCGGTGCTCACCCCGACCTTCCGCTACAACCCCGCGGTCATCGCGCAGGCCTTCGCCACCATGGCCTGCCTGTACCCGAACCGGATCTTCCTCGGGGTCGGCACAGGTGAGGCGCTGAACGAGATCGCCACCGGCTACGAGGGCGACTGGCCGGAGTTCAAGGAGCGGTTCGCCCGGCTGCGCGAGTCGGTCCGGTTGATGCGCGAGCTGTGGCGCGGCGACCGCGTCGACTTCGACGGCGAGTACTACCGGCTCAAGGGCGCCTCGATCTACGACGTGCCCGAGGGCGGCGTGCCCATCTACGTCGCGGCCGGCGGCCCGGCGGTGGCCAAGTACGCGGGACGCGCCGGTGATGGGTTCATCTGCACCTCCGGCAAGGGTGAGGAGCTCTACAAGGACAAGCTGATGCCGGCGGTGCAGGAGGGCGCGGCCGCCGCCGAGCGCAACGTCGACGACATCGACAAGATGATCGAGATCAAGATCTCCTACGACCCGGACCCCGACCTGGCGCTGGAGAACACCCGGTTCTGGGCGCCGCTGTCGCTGACCGCCGAGCAGAAGCACAGCATCGACGACCCGATCGAGATGGAGAAGGCCGCCGACGCGCTGCCGATCGAGCAGGTCGCCAAGCGCTGGATCGTGGCGTCGGATCCCGACGAGGCCGTCGAAAAGGTCAGGGCCTACGTCGACTGGGGCCTCAACCACCTGGTGTTCCACGCGCCCGGCCACGACCAGCGCCGGTTCCTGGAGCTCTTCGAAAAGGACCTGGCGCCCAGGCTGCGGCGACTTGCCTGAACCACCCTCAGCGATCTACATTGCCGCTCCCGAGCCCGAGACCGGCAAGTCCACGATCGCGCTGGGGCTGCTGCACCGGCTGACCGCCACGGTCGCCAGGGTCGGTGTGTTCCGCCCGATCACCCGTGCTCCCGACGGCAAAGGGCGCGACTACATCCTGGAGCTGCTGCTGGAACACACCAGCGCGGGGTTGTCCTACGACCAGTGCGTGGGCGTGACCTACCAGCAGCTGCACGCCGACACCGACGCCGCGATCGCCGCCATCGTCGACTCCTATCACGCGATGGCGCAGGCCTGCGACGTGGTGGTGATCGTCGGCAGCGACTACACCGACGTCACCCGGCCCGCCGAGCTCTCGGTCAACGCGCGGATCGCGGCGAACCTCGGCGCGCCGGTGCTGCTGGCCGTCAGCGGCAAAGGCCGGGCCCCGACGGAGGTGGCCGGCGTCGTCGAGGTGTGTCTGGCCGAGTTGAACGCCCAGCACGCCCACACCGCGGCGGTGGTGGCCAACCGCTGCGATCCGGCGAAGCTGGCCGACATCCAACAAAAGGTGGGGGAGGCGTTGCGTCCGTCCTCGCTGCGCAGCTAC
The DNA here is from genome assembly GCF_900157385.1 of Mycobacterium terramassiliense. Classification (GTDB taxonomy): domain Bacteria; phylum Actinomycetota; class Actinomycetes; order Mycobacteriales; family Mycobacteriaceae; genus Mycobacterium; species Mycobacterium terramassiliense. The sequence goes on along the minus strand of NZ_LT717700.1, from coordinate 1,084,115 downwards.
GTCCTGCCCGAGGAACCGCTGCTGTCGGCGCCCACGGTGGCCGAACTGGAGGCGGCCGTGGGAGGGACGCCGGTCAGCGGTGAGGCGTCGCTGCGGGAACGCGAGGTGATGGCCGTGCTGGTCGCCGGGATGACCGCCGACCACGTGCTGGAGCGGCTGAGCGACGGCATGGCGGTGATCACACCCGGAGACCGCTCCGACGTGGTGCTCGCCGTCGCCAGTGCCCATGCGGCGGAGGGGTTTCCCTCGCTGTCGTGCCTGGTGCTCAACGGCGGGTTCGAACTGCATCCCTCGATCGCGGCCCTGGTGAGCGGCCTGCGGCTGCGCCTGCCCATCATCGCCACCGCGCTGGGCACCTACGACACCGCCAGCGCGGCCGCCTCGGCGCGCGGCCGGGTCACCGCGATGTCGCAGCGCAAGATCGACACCGCGCTCGAGCTGATGGACCGCCACGTCAATATCGCGGATCTTTTGACGCAGCTTGCTATTTCGATCCCGACTGTCATCACCCCGCAAATGTTCACCTACCAGCTGCGGCTGCGCGCCCGCGCGGATCGCAAGCACATCGTTCTTCCCGAGGGTGACGACGACCGCATCCTCAAGTCGGCCGGTCGCCTGCTGCAGCGCGGCGTCGCCGACCTGACCATCCTGGGCGACGAAGCCCAGATCCGGCACCGTTCGTCAGAGCTCGGCGTGAACCTGGACGGCGCAACGCTGATCGATCCGCTGAGCAGCGAGCTGCGTGAGAAGTTCGCCGAACAGTACGCCGAGCTTCGGAAGGCGAAGGGGATCACCGTCGAGCATGCCCGCGAGATCATGTGCGACGGCACGTATTTCGGCACCATGCTGGTCCACAACGGCACGGTCGACGGCATGGTCTCTGGCGCCGCCCACACCACGGCGCACACCGTTCGGCCCGCCTTCGAGATCATCAAGACCGTTCCCGATGTGTCCACCGTCTCGAGCGTCTTCTTCATGTGCCTGCCCGACCGGGTGCTGGTATACGGGGACTGCGCGATCATCCCGAATCCCACGTCCGAGCAGCTCGCCGACATCGCGATCAGTTCCGCGCGCACCGCCGCACACTTCGGCATCGACCCGCGAGTGGCCATGCTGTCCTACTCTACGGGTGATTCCGGTGCGGGCGCCGACGTCGAAAAGGTCAGGAAAGCAACGGATTTAGTGCGGCAACGCGATCCGAAGCTACTGGTCGAGGGTCCGATTCAGTACGACGCCGCCATCGAGCCGTCCGTCGCCGCCACCAAGCTGCGCGGTTCTCCGGTGGCCGGGCGCGCCACCGTCCTGATCTTCCCCGACCTCAACACCGGCAACAACACCTACAAGGCGGTGCAGCGCAGCGCCGGGGCGATCGCGATCGGCCCGGTGCTGCAAGGGCTGCGCAAACCGGTCAACGACCTTTCCCGCGGCGCTACTGTCGAGGACATCGTGAACACCGTTGCCATCACCGCGATCCAGGCGCAAGGTGTCCATGGCCGGTAACCGCCTCGTGCTGGTGATCAACTCCGGCTCGTCGTCCCTGAAATACCAACTGGTCGAGCCGGATTCGGGCGAAGCGCAGGCTTCCGGCCACATCGAGCGGATCGGGGAGGACGCGTCGTCGGTACCCGACCACGACGCGGCGCTGCGCCGCGCGTTCGAAGAATTGGCGCGGGACGGCATCGACCTGCGGACGTGTGGGCTCGTCGCGGTCGGGCACCGGGTAGTGCACGGCGGCAACGAGTTCTATCGGCCGACGCTGATGGACGACGCGCGCATAGCCGCCCTCGAGAAGCTGTCCGAGTTGGCGCCGCTGCACAATCCGCCCGCGCTCAAGGGAATCGAGGTGGCGCGCACGCTGCTGCCCGATGTGCCCCACGTGGCGGTGTTCGACACGGCGTTCTTCCACGACATGCCGCCCGCGGCGGCGACCTACGCGATCGACCGTCAGGTGGCCGAGCGTTGGCAGATCCGGCGCTACGGATTTCATGGCACGTCGCACCGTTACGTCAGCGAGCAGGCCGCCGCCTTCCTGGACCGGCCGGCCGGCGGCCTGAAACAGATTGTGCTGCATCTGGGTAACGGCTCCTCGGCGTCCGCGATCGCCGGTACCCGGCCGATCGACACGTCCATGGGCCTGACGCCGCTGGAGGGCCTGGTCATGGGCACCCGCAGCGGTGACATCGACCCGAGCATCGTCAGCTACCTATGGCACCGGGCAGACATGGGCGTTGACGACGTCGAGACCATGCTCAACGAGCGGTCCGGGGTGCTGGGCCTGTCCGGCGAGCGTGACTTCCGAAGGCTGCGGGAGATGATCGAATCGGGCGACGGCGCAGCGCAGTTGGCCTACAGCGTGTTCATTCACCGGTTACGCAAGTACATCGGCGCCTACCTGGCGGTGCTGGGGCACACCGACGTCATCAGCTTCACCGCCGGGATCGGTGAGAATGATCCGGCCGTGCGCCGCGACGCCGTGGCCGGCCTGGAGGAGCTGGGCATCGTGCTCGACCAGCGCCGCAACCTCAGCGGGGGCCGGGGCGCGCGGCAGATATCCGCCGACGGATCCCCCATCGTGGTGCTGGTGATACCGACCAACGAAGAGCTGGCCATCGCCCGCGACTGCATCGGCGCGTTAGGCGCTTAGGAATCCCAGGCCGTTTCGTCCCGGTCCCACCGACGGGATGGGGTCGGCCCCCACGGTCCGTGTCAGCAGCTCGTGGTAGACATCGCGAAAGTCGGTGGTGTACTTCAGATCCCCGTTGTCGAGGTCGGTGAGGCTGGGCTGTTCGCCGTAAAAGCCGCCTTTTACGCGCGTGCCCGCGACGAAGACGGGGCCGGCGGTGCCTTGCGAGGCGTTGGCGTGCACCCGGCGCCCGAACTCCGAGTACGCCATCACGACCACGTTCGCACCCCCCACCTGTTGCAGGAAGGCGGTGACCGCCTGGTCGAACGTCTGCAGCAGGCGTTGCTGCGTATTGCGTTCACCGGCGTGGGTGTCGAAACCGCCCAGTTGCACCGTGTACACCCGCGTCGGCACCCGGGCCTTCACCGCCTCTGCCACGGCGCTCAGCTGGGCGGACAGCGAATTAGCCTGGTGGACAGCGGGTTTTACCGAATCGAATGTCTTGCTGACGGTCCGCGCCGCGCGATAGGCCTCGCAGACCGCCGCCATCGCCGGGGTGTCGTCGGGGTCGTCGGCGCCGAGCGCCCCCATGATCGCGTCGAGGCCGTCCCCGGCCGGGACCTGCGCGGGGGACAGCGCCGCCGCGGTGCGTTTTTCGCCGACGGCCAGCGGCGGCAGGACGGGCCCGATGTTGACCGCGCGCAGGGGATCGTCGCCGGTGGCGTCGAGCCAGCGGCCGATCCAGCCGGTCGAGACGGGCTCGGAGGGCGACGCCGTCTGCCAGATGTCCATGGACCGGAAGTGGCTGTGGTCGGGCTTGGGATAGCCGACGCCGCGGACGATGGCGAGTTGGCGCTGGTTCCACAGCTGGGCCAGACCCTTCATCGCCGGGTTGAGCCCCAGCCGCTCGTCGAGGTGGATAACCTCACCCGGCGCGTAGGCGAGCTCGGGCCGCGCGTCGTGATACGCGTTGTCGCCGTAGGGGATCAGCGTGTTGATACCGTCGTTGCCGCCGTAGAGCGTGGCGATCACCAGCACGCCGGCACCGTCGGGCAGCGGGCGGTCCCGCGCGGCGCGCATGAGGTCGGGCCAGTCGACCGCCACCGCCGTCGACAGCAGGCCGGCCGCGCCGGCGCCCGCGCTGGCGATCAGGAATTTGCGGCGGTTGATCTCGGGCATCGGCTGTCCCTCAGGAGGTCAGGTATTCGGGAGAGTTGACGGCGGCGGCGACCAACTGGGGCGGTCTGCGCACCAGGGGCTGCAGCGCATCGGCGGTGCGATCCGACCAGGCCCCCACCCCGATCAGGTAGCCGACGGCGTCGATGCGGTCGCCCGGGGCGGCGCTTTCGACGCCCGACAGGTCGCCGACCTGAGCCAGCCGGGTCGCGGCGCGAAGCCGGGTCTGCGCGCTCGCGGTGGACAGCCACACCTGGCCGCGCGGCCATCCGCCGACGCTCGGTGGGTAGAACGGCCGCTGCCCCAGCCCGCGCAGCGTCGCCTCGGCGAGTTTGCGGTGCGCGGGCGTCGCCGGCGGCACGCGCAGCGCACGCATCACGCCGACCAGCCATTCGACGGGAGTGTTGACTCTGCTGTTTCGGGCGCCTGGGCCCGAGGTGAATTCGTCGTCGGTGAGGATCGCCCGGGTCAGCGCCCGCAGGTCGCGTCGCGGGCCGTACGCGGCGACCAGGCGACCGAGCGCCTGCGCCGAGGGCGGGTCGTCCGAAGCCACTTGCTGCCACAAGCGCCCCGCGACGTACTCCGCCGACTTGGGCTGGCTCAGCACCGCGTCGCAAAATCCGGCGGCGTCGAAGTTCTGGGTCCGGCCGAACAACGTCTTGGTGCCCGGGTCATGGCGTTTGGGGAGCACCGCCGTTTGTCCGTTGGCGCCGATCTCCCATCCCGTCAGGGCCCGCGCGCCGGCGCGCACGTCGTCCTCGGTGTAGCCGTTGCCGTGGCCGAGCGCGAACAGCTCCATGAATTCACGGGCGAGGTTCTCGTTGGGGGCCTTGGCCGTATTGGTCTGGCCGTCCAGCCAGCGCAACATCGCGGCGTCGGTCAGCATCGCGTAGGCCAGCGCGCGGAAGTCGCCCAGCGCTCCGGCGCGCAGCTTCTGGTTCTGCGCGGCCATGTACGCCGCCACCCGCACCTTCTGCGCGGAGGTAGCAAAGTGGTTGTGCCACAACAACGTCAACTTCTCGTGGATCGGCTGGCCAACGCTGACCATGCGGCTCAGCCACCAGTCGAACAGCACGCGCTGTTGCTCGGAAAGCTGACCGTTGTATTGCTTGCGCGCCGCCGGCGTCGCGCCCTTGCCGGGGGCTCGCGGTGCCTCCAGGGAGGGCATCGGGGTGGCGATCGCGCCCGGGTCCGCGTCGGGGTTGGTGCTCAGCATGGCGTCGACGTGGCTCGGCCAGTCCCGGGCCACGGCCGCGTCGACCTCGGGTCCGCTCACCCCGAACCCGGCCCGACGCAGCCCGCGGGCGGTGCTGATCCACCGTGTCGACTCCCCCGGCATGGCTATAACTGTGCGACACGAACCTATGTTTTCGCTGTGTGTGTACCCACGGCTTTGCGCGTGAACTGGTGGCGGGATTTCCGCGATTTTCCCGCCCTGAGCGCACACGCAACGCCGCCAGTTCACACTCGACTGGCCTGTGGATGGCGGGGGACGCGGACTGTGATCGGCGTGCGACCGTTCCGGCATGGAACCGGGGGAACCGTTTATCGGCAGCGAGGCATTGGCGTCGGGTGCGTTGAGCCGCCATCAACTGCGGACACGCTATCGTGCCGTCTTCCCGAACGTGTACGTGTCGCGCGACGCCCAGCTGTCACTGGAGAGGCGGATTTTCGCCGCGTGGCTGTGGTCGGGGCGGAGGGCGACGATCGTAGGCGCGGCCGCCGCGGCGTTGCACAAGTCCCAGTGGATTCCCGACGATGTTCCGATCGAGGTCAATCACGCCAACGCCCGTCCGCCTCGCGGCGTGCTGACGCGGCGCGATGCCCTGCTCGAAGGCGAGACGCAGGTCATGGACGGGCGCACCGTGACCACACCCGAGCGGACGGCCTTCGACATCGGCCGGCGCGGGGCCATCCGCTCGGCGGTCGTCCGGCTGGACGCGCTCGCGCGGGCAACGGGTTTCAAGGTCGACGACGTGCTGGGCATCGCGAAGCGCCACCCGTACTCGCCCGGCCTGCGGCGACTGGAGGCCGCGCTGGAACTGGTCGACCCCGGAGCCGCGTCTCCGAGGGAGAGCTACCTGCGCCTGCTGCTGATTGATGCAGGGCTTCCGCGTCCGCAGACCCAGGTCCCGGTGCTCGGTGTCGACGGGATCCCCATCGCGTATCTCGATCTCGGCTGGGGGGAGCAGATGGTCGCGGTCGAATACGACGGCGATCAGCATCGAACCGACCGACGGCAATTCGTCAAAGACATTCGGCGCACCCAGATGCTCGAGCAAATGGGGTGGATCATCGTTCGGGTCGTCGCCGAGGACCGCCCCGCCAACATCATCCACCGGGTCCGCTCCGCGTTAGAGGAGTCGAGTGTGCGCTGGGGGCTTCGGGCGTGAGCTGGCGGCGGGATCTGGGCGATTTTCCCGCCCTGGACGCACACGCAAAGCCCTGGACGCACACGCAAAGCCCTGGACGCACACGCGGCGCACATCAGAACGTGCTCGTCGGACGCACCCTGTTCGCCATGTCCACCAGCGTGTAGCGGTGCCGTTGCGTGGGCGCGACGCGGGCCAGGCTGCGCAACGACGCTTCGACACCCAGCCGCAGGCCGTGCTCGGTAAACGGGAAGCCGAGGATGTGGTTGGTGCTGGCCTCGTTGTCCTGCAGCCAGTCCATCGCGCCGCCGAGCACCAGGGCGCGGATCTGCAGCACGCGCGGTTCGGTCGGCGGCAGCGCCTCCACGCGGCGGGCCGCGTCGCGGATCTGCTCCTCGGTGATTTCGGCCGCCGACCGGCCGGACATCAGCGTCACCGCGCTGGTCAGCCGCGCGGTGGTGAAATGCCTTGAGGTGGGCGGCACTTCGTCCAGGGTGCTCACCGCGGCCTCGCGATCGCCTTCGGCCGACAGGGATCTGGCGAGGCCGAAAGCCGCGGAGATCACCCCGTCGTTGGTCTTCCACACGGTTTGGTAGAACTTGTGGTCGTCGGTGTTGCCGGCGAGCTCGGCCGTGGCGGCCAGCGCCAGCTTGGGGGCGAGCTCGCCGGGGAAGGTGTCCAGCACCTCGGTGAAATGCTTTGTGGCGGAGTCGTAGTCGCCGGTGAGCAGCTCGGCCACGGCCCGGTACCAGACCAACCGCCATCGCCAGCCGACCCGCTCGGCAAGGTCGTCGAGCTTGCGGGTGGCCTTGGCCACGTCGCCGAGGTCCAGCAGCGCGCGGACCTCCATCAGCGGCAGCTCGATCGATTCGGCCACCTCGATGCCGTCGGCGTCCAGCGAGCCGTGGCGGGCCGCGCGCAACGAGTCCAGCGTCTGCACCGGCTGGGACAGCACCGTCGCCTGCAGCACGGGCGCCGCGACGTCGGCCGGGTCGACCAGTGGCACCGGCAGCGCGGTCACGATCTCCCGGGCGGTCAGCCTCTCCGAGTGCACCTGCCCGTCCAGGTACACGTCGGTGTGCGCGACGAGCAGGTCCACCCCGAACGTCGAGCGGCTCGGCGAAAAGACCGTCGACAGACCGGGTCTCGGTATCCCGGTGTCCTGGGCGACCACCTCGCGCAGCACGCCCATCAATTGGGCGGACATCTCGTCGGCGGTGGAGAACCGGCGGCGCGGATCCGGATCGGTGGCGCGGCGCAGCAGCCGGCCGAACGAGTCGTAGTTCTTCAGCACCGGATCGTCGTCCGGGAGGCCGTCCACATAGCGGCCGTTGCGGGTGCGCAGGTTCAGCGTCAGCGCCGCCAGCGTGCGCCCCACCGTGTAGATGTCGGTGGCGATCGTCGGGCCGGTCCGCACGATCTCCGGCGCCTGGAAACCCGGTGTGCCGTAAAGGTATCCGAACGAATTGATCCGCGACACCGCGCCCAGGTCGATGAGCTTGAGTTGCTCCTCGGTGAGCATGATGTTCTCCGGCTTCAGGTCGTTGTAGACCAGGCCGATGGAGTGCAGGTAGGTCAGCGCGGGCAGGATCTCCAGCAGGTAGGCGATCGCCTCGGCGACGGGCAGCTTCTCGGATTTGCCGTCCTTGAGGGCCCGCTTGAGCGACTGGCCGCCGATGTACTCCATGACGATGTAGCCGACCGGGGCCCCGTGGGCGTCCGTGTGCTCGACGAAGTTGAAGATCTGCACGATCTGCGGGTGAACCACCTCGGCCAGGAACTGGCGCTCGGCCATGGCGATGGCCTGCGCCTCGGCGTCACCGGAATGCACCAAGCCCTTGAGCACCACCGGGCGGTCGTTGACGTTGTGGTCGAGCGCGAGGTAGACCCAGCCCAGCCCGCCGTGCGCGATGCAGCCCTTGACCTCGTACTGCCCGGCGACGATGTCTCCCGGATTCAGTTGCGGCAGGAACGAATACGGGCTGCCGCAGGACGGACACCAGCCCTCCGACTCGCCCTTGCTCTCGGCGCTCGACCGGCCGACCGGCTTCCCGCAGTTCCAGCAGAAGCGCTTGGACTCGGGCACCACCGGGTTGGTCATCAGGGCCTCGAGCGGATCGATGTCCCGCACCCGCGGGATCTCGACCAGGCCACCGCCGAGCTGCCGCGTCGGCGGGAGCACCCGCGTGGCCACCGTCATCCGTTCCGGCACGTCGGTGTCGATCCCGGGGACGAGGAAGTCGTCGTCATCGTCGTCGAAGTCGGGACGGAACAGGGCCTGGGTGGCCTGCGGCCGCGACACCCCCTCCGAAAGCGCCTGGGAGCCGGTCTGCGCCTCGGGCGGCTGGTCTTCGGAATCCTCGTAGTGGGTCTCGGCCATCAGTCCACGTACCTCGGCGCCGGCGGGGCGGGCGCGGGGCCGAGAACCGTCAACCACTTGCGGTACAACGTGTTCCACGTGCCGTCGCGGCGGATGCGTTCCAGCGTGCCGTTGACGAACCGGACCAGGCCGGTGTTGTTCAGGTTGACGCCGATGCCGTAGGGCTGGGTGGCCATGTTCGGCCCCACGATGTGCAGGTAGGGGTCCTCCTCCACCAGCCCGGCCAGGATCGAGTCGTCGGTGCTGACGGCGTCGATCTCCCGCTGCTGCATGGCCACCAGGCAGTCGGCCCAGTTCACCACCGACACCACGACCGGCGGCGGGTCGATCTGCTGGATCCGGTGCAGCGACGTGGTGCCCCGGGCCACGCAGACGCGCTTGCCGGACAGGTCGGCCACCTTGGCGATCGGCGAGTCCCGCGGGGCCAGGATGCGCTGGTTGGCGTCGAGGTAGACGGTGGAGAAGTTGACCAGCTTGCGCCGATCGCAGGTGATGGTCATGGTCTTGACCACGACGTCGACCTCCGAGCGCTGCAGCGCGGTGACGCGCTCGTCGGCCGACAGGATCCGGTACTCGACGTGCGAGGGCGCGCCGAAGATGTCGCGCGCGATCTCGCCGGCGATGTCGACGTCGAAGCCGGTGATTTCGCCGGTGATCGGGTCGCGGAAGCTGAACAGGTTGCTGCCGATGTCGAGCCCGACGATCAGCCTGCCGCGGGCGCGGATGTCGGCGACGGCGGCGTCGGCCTCGGCCTTGGTCCCGAACGGCCGCAGGCTGGCCGTCGCGTTGCAGCCCTGGCTGGGGTCGTCGGGCGGCACCGGCGGCTGCGGCGGCAGCTGCTCCATGCCGACCGGCGTGGGCGGCGGCAGCGTCGGCACGGTGGCCACGGTCAGCGTTTCGGTGTGGCCGCAGCCCGCCAGCGTGACGGCCGCGGCGAATGCCCCGAGACAGGCGCGCAGGCGCGCCATCATCGATACTCCTTCAGCCGGGGCCACAGGCCCAGCGCGACGGCGATCGCGGCGCCGAGGCTGAGCACGACGCCGCCCACCTGGGCGCCCGACAGCCCGCTGCGCGCGTTGAGCACGTCGTTGCGCAGGTGGGTGCGGCTCTGGTCCATGGCCTTGCCCAACTCGTCCTCGAGCTTGTCGAAGGCCGGGGTCGAGTCGTCCTCGCCGCTGCCCAGCGCGACCTGGGTGGCCGCCCGGTAGTTGCCCACCGAGATGTAGGAGTTGATCCTGTCGTTCGCCTGCCGCCAGCGCAGCAGCAGCTGATCGGCGCCCTGCAGGTCGGGCTTGTCGACGGCGTCGCTGCGCGACAGGTACTGCTCGAGCTGGGAGTGCATGGACTCGATGCGGTCGTAGAACGACTGCTTGCGCATCTCTTCGTCGCCGCGGCGGATCAGCGACAGCGTCTCGTCGGCCCGCGCCTGCTGCGCGGTGATGGCGACGTTGGTCACCGTCCTGAGCGATTCCGCGGCGGTGTCCTTGGCGCTACGACTCGCGGTCGTCGAGATGGTTAGCGCGGTCCCGACCCATACCACCATGACGAGGATACCCAGGGCGCCCACCACCAGGCCCGGGTTGATCCGGCGCCTGGTGCGCCGGGCCAGCCAGCGATGGGAGAACGCGCCGAACACCACCGTGCTGGCGACGACGAGGATCACGGGGGCCGGGAAATGCGTGGAGGCCGTGGTCTCGCTGTCCACCCGCTCCGACGTCGCCTGGTACAGCTGCGCGGCGTCCGGCAGGATCCTCGACTGCATCAGCCCCGAGGCCTCCGACAGGTACGACGACCCGACCGGGTTGCCCTCCCGGTTGTTGGTCCGCGCGATTTCGATCAGCCCGGTGTAGACCGCCAATTCGGCGTTGAGCCGGCCCAGCAACTGCACCAGCGGTTCGTCGGTCAGCCCGCTCGACGCCCGGGTCACGGCCACCGCGGCGTCGGTGATGGCCTGCTCGTAGCGTTGCCGGACCGGCCGCGGCTCGGCCTGCGCGATGAACGCGGTTGCCGCCGCCGCGTCGGCCACCGACAGCGTCGTGTAGAGCCGTCCGGCGGCGAACGACAGGGGCTCGGTGTGGTTGAGCACCGTGGATAGCACTTGCTGGCGGTGGTTGATCGTCGTCGAGGTGGCGAAGGCGCTGGAGACGCCGAGCGCGGCGAGCACGATCCCGATGGTCAGGATCCGCCCCGGCGTGGTGGAGATGAACCACCAGCGGGGGTGGGCCGGTTCGGCCGGCGACCGCGACCCCTTCGGCTCGGTCGACGGGTGCGCCAGCTCAACCGTCACGTCTGCTCAGCCCTCATCTTTCGGCCCCAAATTTCGCCGCACGAACCCGAATAAGCGAATTCTAAGAGAATGTTCGCCCGGATGGGGGGAGGCGACCCGATTGACCGGGCGGATCGCCTGCATATCCTGATCTCGTGCACGGCGACGGTGACGGATGGGTGGTATCCGACAGCGGCGCCCATTACTGGGGCCGCTACGGCGCGGCCGGCCTCTTGTTGCGCGCCCCCGGGCCCGACGGTACGCCCGCCGTGCTGCTGCAGCATCGGGCGGTGTGGAGCCACCAGGGCGGCACGTGGGGTTTGCCCGGCGGCGCCCGCGACAGCCACGAGACCCCCGAGCAAACCGCGGTCCGCGAGGCGCACGAGGAGGCCGGCCTGCCGGCCGACCTGGTCTCGGTCCGGGCCACGGTCGTCACCGCCGAGGTTTCGGGCATCGGCGGCACCCGCTGGAGCTACACCACCGTCGTCGCCGATGCGGGCGAGTTGCTGCAGACCGTGCCCAACCGGGAAAGCGCCGAAATGCGCTGGGTCGCCGAGAGCGAGGTGGCCAACCTGCCGCTGCATCCCGGTTTCGCGGCGAGCTGGCAGCGGCTGCGCACCGCGCCGGCGTTGGTGCCGCTGGAGCGCGGCGACGAACGGCGCCGACACCTGCCGCGCACGCTCGAAATCGAGGCCGGGGTCTTCGTGTGGTGCATGCCGGGTGAGGCCGACCAGGAGCCGTCGCAGCTGAGCCGCCGGGTCAGCTCGCTGCTGCAAGCGCCGACCTGAGCCGTTCGGCGGCCGCACGCGGGTCGGCGGCCGCGGTGATGGCCCGCACCACCACGATGCGCCGCGCGCCGGCGTCGAGCACGTCGGGCAGCCGCTCGGCGTCGATGCCGCCGATCGCGAACCACGGCGTGTCGGTGGCCAGCGCGGCGGCCGCTTGCACCAATCCCAGGCCCGGGGCGGGGCGACCCGGCTTCGTCGGGGTCGGCCAGCACGGCCCGACGCAGAAGTAGTCGGCCCCGGACGCGGCGGCCGCCGCCGCCTGGTCGGGGTCGTGGCTGGACAGCCCGATGATCGTGTCCGGCCCGACGATCTCGCGCGCCACGCCCAGCGGCAGGTCGCGTTGGCCCAGGTGCAGCACGTCGGCGCCGGACGCGCGGGCGATGTCGGCGCGGTCGTTGACCGCGAACAGGGCGCCGTGGCGGCGGGCCGCCTCGGCGAGGATCTCGCACGCGGCGAGCTCGTCGCGCGCCTCGAGCGGACCGAACCGCCGCTCACCGGCCGACCCCTTGTCGCGCAGCTGGACGATGTCCACCCCGCCGGCCAGGGCGGCGTCGACGAAGTCGGCCAGGTCGCCCAGCTCGCGGCGGGCGTCGGTACACAGGTACAGCCTCGCCGCGGCGAGACGGGCAGCCGGTTGGTGCACAGCGCGACGGTATCGCGCTAGCGTGGACCCCGTAGAGCACGGGAGCCCCGGGTTACCGGCGGGGCTGAGAGTGGGCACAGCCAGAACAACTGGACCTGCCCTTACCGTCACACCTGATCCGGGTCATGCCGGCGAAGGGAGCAGCAGATGCCACATTCACTCGCCGTGGTGGGCAACGGGGTCATCGGGTTGTCGGTGGCGCGCCGGGCCGCGCAGGCCGGCTGGTCGGTGCGGGTGCATCGCACCGGCGACGCGGGCGCGTCGTGGGTCGCGGGCGGCATGCTCGCCCCGCACAGTGAGGGCTGGCCGGGCGAGGAGCGGTTGTTGCGGCTGGGCCTGGAATCGCTGCGGCTGTGGCGCGAGGGCGGCTATCTGGACGGGCTGCCGCCGGGGGTGGTCACCGCCCGCGAGTCGCTGGTGGTGGCCGTGGACCGGGCCGACGTCGCGGACCTGCGCACCGTCGCCGACTGGTTGTCGCAGCAGGGGCACGCGGTGGTCTGGGAGTCGGCCGCGCGCGACGTGGAACCCCTGCTGGCCCAGGGCATCCGGCATGGTTTCCGGGCGCCTACCGAGCTGGCCGTGGACAACCGCGCGGTGCTGGACGCGCTGAGCGCGGCATGCGAGCGCCTGGGGGTGCGGTGGGCCGGGCCGGTGAGCGACCTCGCGCGTGTGGAGGCCGACGCGGTGGTGATCGCCAACGGCATCGACGCGTCCACGCTGTGGCCCGGCCTGCCGGTGCGACCGGTCAAGGGCGAGGTGCTGCGGCTGCGCTGGCGAAAGGGATGTATGCCGTTGCTGGGCAGGGTGATTCGCGCCCGCGTGCACGGACGCCAGGTATACCTGGTGCCGCGCCCGGACGGGGTGGTCGTCGGCGCCACCCAATACGAGCACGGGCGCGACACCGCGCCGGTGGTGTCGGGGGTGCGTGACCTGCTCGACGACGCGTGCGCGGTGCTGCCGGCGCTGGGGGAGTACGAACTGGCCGAGTGCGCGGCCGGGCTGCGCCCGATGACGCCCGACAACCTGCCCCTCGTGCAACGCCTGGACGCGCGCACCCTTGTCGCCGCCGGCCACGGCCGATCCGGGTTCCTGCTGGCGCCGTGGACCGCCGAACAGATTGTGTCCGAACTCCTCCCGGTCGGAGCCCGCGCATGATCGTCACGGTCAACGAGCAACGGGTCGAGGTCGACGAACGGACCACCGTCGCCGCGTTGCTGGAGTCGCTGGGCTTTCCCGACCGGGGCATCGCGGTGGCGATGGACCTGACGGTGTTGCCGCGTTCGCAGTGGGCCACAACGCTATTCGACGGTGCCCGACTCGAGGTGGTGACGGCGGTGCAAGGTGGCTGATTCCAAACTGGCGATCGCCGATCGCAGCTTCGCCTCGCGGCTCATCATGGGGACCGGGGGAGCGACGAACCTGGCCGTGCTCGAGGAGGCGCTGATCGCGTCGGGGACCGAGCTGACGACCGTCGCGATCCGGCGGGTGGACACCGAGAGCGGGACGGGGCTGCTGGACCTGCTCAACCGGCTGGGCATCACGCCGCTGCCCAACACCGCGGGGTGCCGCGGCGCCGCCGAGGCGGTGCTCACCGCGCAGCTGGCCCGCGAGGCGCTGAACACCAACTGGGTCAAGCTCGAGGTGATCGCCGACGAGCGCACGCTGCTGCCCGACGCGGTCGAGTTGGTCCGGGCAGCAGAGCAACTGGTCGACGACGGGTTCGTCGTCTTGCCCTACACCAACGACGACCCGGCGCTGGCCCGTCGCCTGGAAGACGTCGGCTGCGCGGCGGTGATGCCGCTGGGCGCCCCGATCGGCACCGGCCTGGGCATCACCAACCCGCACAACATCGAGATGATCGTCGCGCGGGCCGGCGTCCCGGTGGTGCTCGATGCGGGCATCGGCACCGCCAGCGATGCCGCGCTGGCGATGGAATTGGGTTGCGATGCGGTTCTTTTGGCCACCGCGGTGACCCGCGCCGCCGACCCGCCGGCCATGGCCGCGGCGATGGCCGCCGCCGTCACCGCCGGGCATCTGGCGCGGCGCGCCGGGCGGATCCCGAAGCGGTTCTGGGCGCAGGCGTCCAGCCCCGAGCGATGAAGCGCTATGTCGCGCTGGGCAGTTCGATGGCCGCCGGCCCCGGCATCCGGCCCCGTGCGGCGGGGGCGCCGCGGTGGTCGGGCCGATCGGCCCGCAACTATGCGCACCTGGTCGCCGAACGGCTGGACCTCGAACTGGTCGACGTCACCTTCTCCGGCGCCACCACCGCCCACGTGCTCTCCGAACGCCAGCACGGCAGGCCGCCGCAGATCGCCGCGCTGGACGGCTCGGAGAGCGTGGTCACGGTGACCATCGGCGGCAACGACGTCGGCTACGTGCCGCTGTTGATGGCCGCCGCGCTGCCACGGGCGGTCCGCGGACTGCCGCTGCTCGGCGGGCGCATTTCCGAACTGCTGGACCGCGACACGCGCGATCGGGCGCTGGCCGACGTTTTCGATTCGCTGTGTGCGGTGGGCACCGCGTTGCGCCGGGGCGCCCCGCGCGCCCGGGTGCTCTTCGTCGACTACCTGACGATCCTGCCGCCCGAGGGCGCGCCGGCCCCGCCGCTGCCGCAAGCGGATGCCGACCTGGGCCGGCACGTGGCCGCGACGCTCGAGCGCGTCACGGCCGACGCGGCCGCCGCGACCGGATGCGAGATCGTCGGCGCCGCGGAGGCCAGCCGACCCCACCACGCGTGGTCGGCCGAACCGTGGACCACGACGCCCGCGCGATACGGTGTCCCGCTACCGGGCCGGCCGGCCCCGCTGCACCCCAACGGCGCCGGGATGCGCGCGGTCGCGGATTTGGTTGCCGCGCAACTGTAGATCAGCCGTTGGCGCGCCACCACTGGTAGAGCGCGTTGACGTCACCGTTGCGCCCGATGATTTGGCCCACCAGGTTTTTGCTGTCGGTGGTCCAGGTGACCGCCGCGAGGTTCTGGTGGGTTTCGCACGCCAGCTTTCCACCGGTCTGTCCGTTTTGCGACCACGACCCGGGCGATTGAGCGATGTCGCTCCCGCATGCGGTCATGGTTCCGTCTTTGACGGCGTTGGCGAACGTGGCGGCCGCATCGGCGCCGCTGGCGAACAGGCCGTATTGGGCGGCGGCCGGTCCGCTGGAGTCGGGGCTTTCCCCGCACTGCAGCTCGGCGATTTCACCCTTTTCCGTCAGGGGTTGCGATTTGCAATTGTTGAGGCCGTAGCCCTTGGACAGCGACCCGGCCAGGGTGTTGACGTCCGACGCGCTGCCGGTGTTCGGGTCCGCGGCCGACGTGGCGGCACCGGCGAGCGCGAAGCCGCCGACGAGCGCTGCGGCCACCGACGCCCGGCACAGCGCGGTGGTGAGGCGAGACACCATCTGACTCCTTAGCCGTTGGTGCGCCACCACTGGTACAGCGCGTTGACATCGGTGTTGGACGCCCGGATGTGGCTCAACACGTTCTTGGCGTCGGTGGTCCAGGTGATGACCGCGGCGTTCTTGTAGGTTCCGCACGCCACCTGACCCGCCGTCGCACCCGAACTGCCCTGGTGCCACGTGCCCGGCGACTGACCGTTGTCGCCGCACGCGCTCAGCGATACGCCGTTGATGCCAGAGGTGAACGCGGCGGCCAAATCGCTGCTGTTGTTGAAGAGTTGGTAGACCCCGGCGGCCGGTCCGCTGGAATCGGGATTTTGCCCGCAATCGAGCTCGGCCAGAACGGGACCCGACAACTGCGCCGGTTGGCAATTGTTGAGGCCGTAGCCCTTGGACAGCGAACCGGCCAGGGTGTTGATGTCAGCCGAGCTGCCGGTGCCGGGGTCAGCGGTCGCCGTGACCGCCCCGACGAGGGCGGAACCGCCCATGAGCGCCAAAGCCGTCACGGCCCGCAGCGCGTTGGTGAGAGGGGACATTCTGAACTCCTTCATTGTGGGGGAAAATCAAGGAACCCGAGCATCTTTCGGGCCGATCCCGCGAAAAATGTTGCGGCCCAATGGTTAATGTCAGCCGTTCGCGCGCCACCACTGGTAGAGCGCCGCGACGTCGGAGTTGGATCCGCGGATGAGGCTCAGCACGTTCTTGGAATCCGTGGTCCAGATGACCTCGGCGGCATTCTGGTAGGTGCCGCACGCCACCGATCCCGAGTTGGCGTTGTTACTGCCCTGGTGCCAGGTCGTGGGCGACGGGCCGCTGTCCCCGCAGGCCGTCAGCACGTCGTCCTTGATGCTCGTCTTGAACGAGCCGGCCAGGCTGTCGGCGTTGTTCAGCAGCAGGTACCTTGCCTGAACCGGGCCGCTGGGGTCGGGGTTTTGCCCGCAGGTGAGCACCGCCAGTTCGCCGGCGTTGATGTTCCCGGCCGTGCAGTTGTTCAGGCCGTAGCCCTTGGACAGCGAGGCGGCCAGCGTGTTGATGTCCGCAGAGTTGCCGGTGTTGGCGGGGTCCGCCGCCGCCAGGGCGGCCCCGGCCAACGCGAGGCCGCCCGCGAGCGCTGCGACCGTCGCGGCTCGCAGCGCCTTGCTGAGATGAGGCATCCTTGGCTCCTAACGGTTGCGTCGCCCACCGGAAACAATGCTTCCGCTAAAGGGATCGTAGGGCTATGTCCTGTCCATGCAACACATTCCGCTGGAAATTGTCTGTTTGGGCATCTTTTCGCCCACGGCCGGCCGGTCCGGCCCGCGCGGCAAAGCGGTTCACGGCCAGCCTATTTCGTGTCCGTCCGGCGCATTCGCGCCGCGCGCGCCGTTCACGCAAACAACGAATTTCGCCGAGGTGGTGCCGTCCCGGCACTGCTCGGGTAGGGTAGGCACCGCTTCACGCCAGCTAACTCCCCGCGACTGGAGAATCCATGACACAGCCACCACCGCCACCGGGATACCCGCCGCAACAGCCCGCCGGGCAAGCGCCGAATAACTACTTGGTGTGGGCGATTTTGGCGACGATATTCTGCTTTCCCATCACCGGGATCGTCGCGATCGTGAAGGCCGCCCAGGTTAACGGGATGTGGGCGCAGGGTTTGCACGCGGAGGCGCAGGCGGCCGCCGCCAGCGCCCGCAAGTGGGTCATCTGGTCGGTCATCATCTGGGTCGTCTGGGTTGTCGTCGCCATCATCTACACGGTGGCGGTCAGTACGAACGCGGACAACACCAGCGCGGCCATGATTTCCGCGATGTTCTAAGCGCGGACGCTCGTGGTAACGCGCCAACGGCCGGTGCGGTCCGCCCTCGGGGCGCCGCTCCTGGTGGCCGCGTCGGCGACGTTGGTGTGCGCCGCCACCTGGGTGGGCGATCCCACCACGCCGGGCGGACCGCTGCCGGTGTGTCCCACCAAGGCCCTGCTGGGCATCGACTGCCCGGGATGCGGCAGCGCGCGGATGTTGTATTCGCTGATGCACGGCAACGTGGCGGCGGCGGCCCGGTTCAACGCGCTGGGCTTGGTGGCCCTGGTGCTGCTGGTGTGGGCGTATGGGGCGTGGACCTACGGCCGGGTGACCGGCCGGCGGGTCAGGGGCTGGCAGCACCAGCGCTGGGCCGCGATGCTGACGCTGGTCCTGGTGGCGGTTTGGTTCGTGGTCCGCAACATTCCTTTTGCGCCATTCACCGCGCTGTATGTCTAACCTTGGGCGCGATGGTAAAAAAATCGCGGACGATCCCGGCGGTGCTTGGCGTCCTCGCCCTGACCGCCTCCCTGGCCGGCTGCTCGCATCGCTGCGCCGACTCGGAGCAGGCTAGCGCCAACCCGGCCGCGGCCCAGTTCGCCACGGCCTTGCACGACAAGGTCACGGCGGACGCGATGATGGCGCACCTGTCGAAACTCCAGGACATCGCCAACGCCAACAACGGCACCCGCGCCGTGGGCACCCCGGGCTACGAGGCCAGCGTCGAGTATGTGGTTAACACGTTGCGCAACAGCGGTTTCGACGTGCAGACGCCCGAGTTCTCGGCCCGGGTATTCCACGGCGACAAGCCGGCGTTGACGGTCGGCGGGGCGGCCGTCGAGTCCCGCGCGTTGGAGTTCAGCCTCGGCACCCCGCCCGACGGGGTGAGCGGGCCACTGGTGCCGGTACCCCCGGGCGACGACCCGGGCTGCAAGCCCTCCGATTTCGATGGGCTGCGGGCGCAGGGCGCCGTGGTGCTGGTGGACCGCGGCACCTGCCCGTTTGCCCAGAAGGAGAACTCCGCCGCGCAGCGCGGTGCCGTCGCGATGATCGTCGCCGACAACGTCGACGAGCAACAGATGGGCGGCACCCTCGGGGCCGACACCGAGGTGAAGATCCCGGTGCTGAGCGTCACCAAGTCCATCGGGTTCCAGCTGCGCGCACAGCCGGGGCCGACCACGATCACGCTCAACGCGAGCGTACAAACCTTCAAGGCCCGCAACGTGATTGCGCAGACCAAGACCGGGTCCGCCACCGACGTGGTGATGGCGGGCGCGCACCTGGACAGCGTGCCCGAGGGGCCCGGCATCAACGACAACGGGTCCGGCGTGGCCGCCGTCCTGGAAACCGCGGTGCAGCTGGGGAATTCGCCGCAGGTGCACAACGCGGTGCGGTTCGGCTTCTGGGGCGCCGAGGAGCTCGGACTGATCGGCTCGCGCAACTACGTGGAGTCGCTGAACCTCGACGGGCTCAAAGACATTGCGCTGTACCTGAACTTCGACATGCTCGCGTCGCCCAACCCCGGTTACTTCACCTATGACGGGGACCAGTCGCTGCCGATGGACGCGCGCGGCCAGCCGGTGGTGCCGGAGGGCTCGGCCGGCATTGAGCGCACGCTGGTCGCCTACCTGAAGTCGGCCGGCAAGACCGCCCAGGACACCTCGTTCGACGGCCGTTCGGATTACGACGGATTCACGCTGGCCGGTATCCCGGCGGGCGGCCTGTTCTCGGGTGCGGAGCTGAAGAAGTCCGCCGAGCAGGCCAAGCTGTGGGGCGGGGCCGCCGACCAGCCGTTCGATCCCAACTATCACCAGAAAACCGACACCCTCGACCACATCGACCGCACGTCGCTGGGCATCAACGGCGCCGGTGTCGCCTACGCGGTGGCCCTGTACGCGCAGGACCTCGGCGGCCGCAACGGCGTTGCGGCGCTGGCGGATCGCACGCGTCACGTGCTCGCCAAGCCATGATGCGCCCGCTGGCCGCCGCGCTCATCGTGATGGGGCTGGTGGCGGCATGCGCTTCGCCGCGCCCCGCACCGCCGGCGGCGGCGCCCGACCTCGCTCGCGGACTGGCTCAGAAGGTCACCGCGGACCGGCTGGTCACCCACCTGCGCGCGCTGCAGAACGTGGCCAACGCCAACCGCGGAAATCGCGCGGACGGCACGCCCGGCTATGACGCCAGCGTTGATTACGTGGCAAAGGCATTGCGGGACAGGGGTTTCAACGTATCCACCCCGCAGTTCGACCGGCTGTACAACGTCTCGCCCGGTAAGCCCGCGCTCACGGTGGCCGGCCGCACCTACCAGGTCGACCAGGCGTCGCTGCTGGTCCGGACGCCCCCCGGCGGACTCACCGGGACGCCGGTCCACCCGACGCGACCGTCCGGCTGCGCCGTCGGCGATTACCCGGCCGCGGTGCCCAAAGGGGCGATCGCGGTCGTCGACGACTCGGGCTGCTCGGTGGTCGACAAGCAGAACAGCGCGCTGGCCAAGGGCGCGGCGGCGCTCATCGTGCTCAGCGCGCCCAGCGGGCAGGGGGCTCCGCCAGGCCTCTTCGTGCCCGGGCATTTCAAGCAACTGACCGTCCCGGTCGCCGTCGTCGGTGCTTACGGCGCCCCCGCGCTGGAGCGCGAGACCGCGCCGATACGCCTGGTGCTGGACGCCGAGAACATCAAGGTCAGCTCGCGAAACGTGCTGGCGCAGACCCAAACCGGCTCGCCGCACGAGGCGATCGTGGTTGGCGCGCATCTCGACGGCCCGCGTGATGGTCCGGGCATCAACGACAACGGGACCGGCGTGGCCGCCGTGCTGGAGACGGCGCTGCAGCTGGGCCCGTTGGCTCCCGTGAACAACGCTGTGCGGTTCGTGTTCTGGGGAGCCGACGAGGACGGGCTCAACGGCGTTACCGACTACGTGTTCGGCATGGACGGCAGCCAACTCAACGACATCGCGATGTATCTGGACTTCACCGTGCTCGGATCGCCGAACGCCGGCTTCTTCACCGACGACGGCGACCAGTCCGGTCCGCCCTCGCCCGGGATCGCCTTCGGCGATGTGCCCGACGGTTCCGCCGGCATCGAGCGCACGCTTGGCGGTTACCTGAACCTGGCCGGGAAGCGGCCCGCCGACATGCCGCTGGGCACCAGGACCGACTACCACCCCTTCATGGTCGCGGGCGTGCCGATCGGCGGCATGACCACCGGCGCCTCGCAGCCGAAAACGACCGTGCAGGCGCGACTGTGGGGCGGCCAGGCCGGCGTCCCGTTCGACCCCAACTTCCAGGGCCCGCGCGACACCGTCGACGCTGTCAACCGGGAAGCGTTGGCGATCATGGGTTCTGGCGTGGCGTTCGCGGTGGGCACCTACGCGGAGTCGATCGGCGGCGTCAACGGCGTGCCGCCGCACGACAAGCGGCACCGCACGCGAGTGCCTTAGCTGGTTGTCGGCCCACCCGGGTAATATCGAATGTATGTTCGAATACGCATTGGCGTCGCAGTCCACGCCGGAGTCGGCGGCGTTGCTGGATCGGGTGCGTGACGCGGGTCGGGCCGAGGCTCGGGCGGCCGCGCAGCGGTTGGCGGCCGTCGGTGAGTTGTTGGTGCTGCGTTGCCGCGATTCCGGCGAGCGGCCCGATTGGGCCGCCGACGCGTGGGAAGCGGTGGCCGCGCAGGTGGGAGCCGCGCTGAGCTGCAGCGTGGCCAGGGCGCACGGGTATTTGCGTTATGCGATGGCGCTGCGCGAGCGGCTGCCGCAGGTGGGCAAGGCGTTCGCGGCGGGCGACATCGATTATCGGGCGTTCCAGACGATTGTGTTTCGCACCGATCTGATCACCGACCCTGACGTGTTGGCCAAGGTGGATGCCCGGGTGGCGGTGCTGGTGTCGCGGCGTCCGTCGCTGACCCGCGCTGGGCTGGCGGCCGCGGTGGACCGGGTGGTGGCCAGGGCTGATTGCGACGCGCTGCGGCGCGCGGCCAAGGCCGTAGAGGACCGTTACGTCGATCTGGTCGCGGATTCTTCGGGGATGGCGTGGATGGAGGGCAGGTTGTTTGCCCCCGTCGGGCAGGCGCTGGACCGCCGGCTTGATGAGTTGGCGGGCAGCGTGTGCGACGCCGATCCGCGCACCCAAAGGCAGCGCCGCGCCGATGCGCTCGCGGCGCTGGCGGCCGGGGCCGCGCGGCTGGTGTGTGGCTGCGGAGCGGACCGGTGCCCCATGGCGGGCGAACCCGCGCCGGCAAGCAATGTGGTCATCCATGTGGTCGCCGACCAAGGCGCCGTCGAGGGCAGCGGCTCCAACCCGGGCATCCTGCCCGGGGTTGAGGGCCTCATCCCGGCCGAGCTGATCGCCGACCTGGCCCGCTCGGCGCGCCTGGTCCCGGTGAGCGCGCCGAACGGGGCGCCCGAGCCGGGTTATCGCCCCTCGGCCAAGCTGGCCGAGTTCGTGCGGTGCCGGGATCTGACCTGCCGCGCCCCGGGCTGCGAGCGGCCGGCCGTCCAGTGCGATCTCGACCATACGATCCCCTACGCCGACGGCGGCGCCACGCACCCGTCGAACCTGAAATGTTTGTGCCGGCTTCACCATTTGCTCAAGACGTTCTGGAGCTGGCACGACGAACAGCTGCCTGATGGAACCGTCATCTGGCGCCTACCCGACGGGCACACCTACATCACCACCCCGGGCAGCGCGCTGCTGTTCCCGAGCCTGTGTGCGCCCACCGGCGACCCGCCGACATCAGCGGCGACAACCGATCGCTGCGCCGAACCAACGGCGATGATGCCACTGCGCGCCCGCACCCGCGCCCAAGACCGTGCCACCCGTATCGCCGCCGAACGCCGGCACAACCGCCAAACGCGGCGAGCCACCCAAGGCGCCCTGCCCCCGCCGGCACCACCCGACGAGGACGAACCGCCGCCCTTTTAGGCACCGGCATTCGCGTCCCGAATACCCTCCCGCCCGTTGACGTTTCGCAAGGGGTAACCCAACCTACATTTCTGCTGTCAGAGTTTGCCAGGGGATTTAGAATGAGGTCCCTTTGATGCTGCCGTGCAGCCCGGTCGGGATGAGGTCGTTCATGGACAAGCGCGGGCCGAGTCGACGTCTGAAGGCGGCAGTCGCCTGCGCCGGGGCGGTACTGGTGGTGGCCGGGTGCACCACCTTCGTCGACGGGCGCGCTCTGTCGATGCTCAACGATCCGTTCCGGGTGGGCGGCCTGCCGGCGACCAACGGGCCCAGCGGAATCCGGTCGAACGCGCCGAGCCCCACCGGCAAGGTGCTCAACACCGACAACGGGCCGATCGACAAGCTGTCGTTGCTCTCGATCAACGACATCGAGGAGTACTGGAAGTCGGTCTACAGCGAATCGCTGAAAGGGACTTTCGTTCCGGTCGAGAAGATGGTGTCCTACGACTCCGAGGATCCGCGCAGCCCCATCGTTTGTTTTAACGACACCTATAAGCTCGTCAACGCCTTCTTCACCGCCCGCTGCAACTTGATCGCCTGGGATCGCAAGGTGTTCATGGCCGTCGCGCAGCGCTATTTCGGCGACATGTCCGTCAACGGCGTGCTGGCGCACGAATTCGGGCACGCCTTGCAGCAGATGGCCAAACTCGTGACGAGAAAAGACCCGACCATCGTTCGCGAGCAGCAGGCCGATTGCTTCGCCGGGGTCTACCTGTATTGGGTGGCCGACGGGAAATCGCCCCGCTTCACGCTGAGCACCGCCGACGGGCTCGACCACGTGCTGGCCGGCATCATCACCACCCGCGACCCGGTCATGGACGCCGACACCCAAAACGACGACGAGCACGGGTCGGCCCTGGATCGGATCAGCGCGTTCCAGATGGGCTTCATCGATGGCGCCTCGGCGTGCGCGCGCATCAACAAACAGGAGATCGAGCAGCGCCGCGGCGACCTGCCGACCGCCCTGCGGCTCGACAACAGCGGGGACCCGGAGACCGGAGAGGTCCCCATCAACGAAGACACCCTATCGACGCTCATGGAGCTGCTGGGAAAGATCTTCTCCCCGAAGAATCCGCCGACGCTGTCCTATCAACCCGCCGGTTGCCCGGACGCCAGGCCCAGCCCGCCGGCGTCCTACTGCCCGGCCACCAACACCATCGCGGTCGACCTCCCCGGACTGGCGAAGGCGGGTCAGGTGGCCGCCGAGAGTGAACGCACGCTGCCGCAGGGCGACGACACCGCCCTGTCGATGGTGATGTCGAGGTACGCGTTGGCCGTGCAACACGATCGCGGGCTGGCCATGCAGAGCCCCTGGACCGCACTGCGCACCGCCTGCCTGACCGGTGTCGTGCACCGCAAGATGGCCGAACCGATCGAACTGCCCTCCCAGAAGCAGCTGGTGCTGACCGCCGGCGACCTCGACGAGGCCGTCTCCGGCCTGCTCACCAACCACCTGGTCGCCAGCGACGCGGACGGCGTCAGCGTCCCGGCCGGGTTCACCCGGATCGACGCCTTCCGCGGCGGCGTCACAGGCAACATGGACGCCTGCTATTCGCGGTACCCGGGCTAGGCTCAGGCGATTTCGGCAATCCTGGGAACCACCTCGTCGCCGAGGCGGCGGATGAAACCGACAGGGTCGGGGTTTCCGGGAAAGGGGCCGAGGTTGATCATTCCGATGCCCAACTCGGCGCAGCGTTGCACCGTCTTGAGGAACCCTGCGGTGTCCGCAAAGGGATCGACGAAAAGGCCGACCGTCTTGCGGATCTCGCGCGGATCCCTGCCCACCGCTTCGCAGTGCCGGTTGAGGACCTCGACCTTGTGCGCGAGTTGGTCGACATCGCTCGTCGTGCTGTTCCAGATGTCGGCGTACTGCGCCACCAGCCGCAGCGTCTTCTTCTCGCCGTCACCCCCGATCAGGATCGGCGGCCGCCGAATCGGTTGCGGCACACAGATCGTCTCGGCCAGCTGGTAGTGCTTGCCGTGGTACGGCCCGGCGTCGTCGCTCCACATCTGCCGGCAGATCTGTAGCGTCTCCTCCACCATTTCGAACCGCTCGCGCAGCGGCGGGTACGGAATCCCGAGCGCGATGTGTTCGCGGTCGTACCATGCCGCGCCGAGGCCCAGCATCGACCGACCCTGCGACAGCACGTCCAGTGTGGTAACCGTTTTCGCGAGCACGCCGGGATGGCGATAGGTGACCCCGGTGACCAGCAGGGCCAGCTCGATGGTCGAGGTCTGTCCGGCCAGAAAGCCCAGCGACGTGTAGCCTTCCAGGAACGGATCCTCCGCTCGCCCGACGTTTTCCATCTGGAAGAAGTGGTCGGCGAGCGTGAACAGCGCGGCGCCGCCCTGCTCGGCGGCCTTGGCCGCGTCGGCCAGCGTCGGGCCTAGGCTTGCCGGATTCCCCGGCAGAAAATCGATGAAGTGCACACCCAATTCCATTGCAGCGATTCCCCTCTCATGACTCGGTCAGACGCTCGAGCAGCGATAGCGCATCGAGAATGGTGCGGCGTTCCCGCTCGGAATACCGCTCCTGGATGGCGCGTGCCAGCCACTCCTCGCGCACTTGACGATCGCTCTCGGCGCGCCTCCGGCCCGCGGCGGTCAACGAAACCACCTGGCGCCGGCCGTCTTCGGGGTCGGGAGCGCGCGCGATGAGCCCGCGTTGCTCGAGCGCGGCCACGATGGTGGCCATCGACTGCGGACGCACCCGCTCGGCACCGGCCAGGGCGCTGGCCGACGACGCTCCCTCTTTCCAGAGGCGGGTGAGCACCGCGGTCTGGGACGGCGTCAGGTCGTCGTCGACCCCGAGGCTTCGCAACCGGCGTCGCAACCGGCTGAACAACACCCGCAGATCGCGGGCGGCCACCACGGCGGAGTCTCCGATGCCGTCCATGACCCCAGCCTAGATTAGACAGTTGAAACTGTCCAGTCTTAACTGTCTATCAGGTCATGCAGACGTTGGCGAAGAGCAGCACCGGCCACGACACGATCGACCCGAGGAAGGACACCGCCAGGTCGACGCCCTGCATCTGGTGCAGATGCTCGGTGTGGGTCGTCGACCAGATGGTGCCCACCAGCAGGTAGGGGGTGCCGAGGATGATCCCGATCGCCATCAGCTGGGCGATGCTGAGTCGGTACTCGAGCACTCGGCGAAGCTTTTCCAACATGGGCGATCCCTTCAGGCAAGCAGCCGCAGCGCCGCGTCGACCGCCAGCGCCGGCACGTCGAGGGTCTTCGAGCGCAGATCGTGGCGCGCGCCGGTGATCTCGACGACCTCGGTCGGCGCGGCGATCAGCGCCGCGGCCTCGCGCAGCTCTCCCGGCGTGCCGAATGGATCCGACGTTCCGTGGGTGAACACGGTGGGCACGCGGATGTCGGGCAGGTGCTCGGTGCGCGGCCGCTCGGGCTTGCCCGGCGGGTGCACCGGGTAGGAGAACAGGGCAAGCAGGTCCACCCCGATCTCCCCGGAGGCGACCACCATGGAGGCTTGCCGGCCGCCGTAGGAATGCCCGCCGGCGATCAGCGGGCCGCCGGACAGGCCGCGGCACACCGTGATCGCCTCGACGATGCCGGCGCGGTCGCCGGCCGCCGAACCGGACGGCGGACCCTTGGGCCGGCGCCGGCGGTACGGCAGGTTGTATCGCACGGCGAGCCAGCCGCGGCGCGCCCATTCGTCGCAAACCTGTCGCAGCAATAGTGAATCCCGGTCGCCACCGGCGCCGTGGGTAAGGACAACGACACCGGTGGGGGATCCCCCGGGTTCGTGTGCCACACCGGCGATTTGGTCCAGGCTCATGCGAGCCTGAACAGGGGCGAGACGGGGCCGTGCCCATGGCCCAGGGGATAGGAGGCGCGCAAACATTCGGTGACCCAACGCTTTCCGAAGCCGACCGCGTCCGGCATCGTGAAGCCGTGTGCCAGCGCGCAGGCGACCGCGCTCGCGAGCGTGTCACCGCCGCCGTGGTCGTTGCCGGTGGGCAAACGTTCCGAGTCGAACTCGTGGAAGTCCGCGCCGTCATAGAGCAGGTCACAGCTGCGGTCCGACGACCGCAGGTGACCGCCCTTGACCAACACCCATCGCGGCCCGAGCGCGTGCAGCGCCTTGGCCGCCGCGCGCTGCGATGCCGGGTCGACGACGTCGATATCGACGAGCAGCCGCACCTCGTCCAGGTTCGGTGTCACCAGCGCCGCCAGCGGAAACAGTTGGCCGCGAAGCGAATCCAGCGCGGACGGCGCCAGCAGGGCGTCGCCGTGCATGGACGCGCAGACCGGGTCGACGACAAGCGGGACCGTCAGACCCAGCCGGCGCCAGGCGGCGGCCACCGCCGCGATGATGTCCGACGACGCCAGCATCCCGGTCTTGGCGGCGTGGATGCCGATGTCGGCGACCACGGCCTCGATCTGGGCGGCCACCACGTCGCCGGGCACCTCGTGAAACCCGCTGACGCCCAGGGTGTTCTGGATGGTGACCGCGGTGACCGCGACGCAGGCGTGCACGCCGAGCAGCGCCATGGTGCGCATGTCGGCCTGGATGCCCGCGCCGCCCCCCGAGTCCGATCCGGCGATGGTCAGCACGCGCAGCGGCGCGGTGCCCGGCGGCGGAAGCGGCAGGCTCAAGCGCGGGTCACTCACTGCGTGATCGGCAGGTACACCCGGTTGCCGTGCTCGGCGAACTCGCGCGACTTCTCGGCCATACCCTCGCTCATCATGGCCTCGATGTCCTCTTCGGTCTCGAGCCCGTGCTTGGCGGCAAAGTCGCGCACATCCTGCGTGATTCGCATCGAGCAGAACTTCGGCCCGCACATCGAGCAGAAGTGTGCGGTCTTGGCGGGTTCGGCCGGCAGGGTCTCGTCGTGGTATTCCCGCGCCGTGTCGGGATCCAGCGACAGCGCGAACTGGTCGTTCCAGCGGAACTCGAAGCGCGCCGTGCTCAACGCGTCGTCGCGCTGCTGGGCGCGGGGGTGCCCCTTGGCCAGGTCGGCCGAGTGGGCGGCGATCTTGTAGGCGATCACCCCGTCCTTGACGTCCTTGCGGTCCGGCAGCCCGAGGTGTTCCTTCGGGGTGACGTAGCACAGCATCGCGGTGCCGGCCTGGGCGATGATGGCCGCGCCGATCGCCGAGGTGATGTGGTCGTAGGCCGGCGCGATGTCGGTGGCCAGCGGGCCCAGTGTGTAGAACGGGGCCTCCTCGCACAGCTCCTCTTCCAGCCGGACATTCTCGACGATCTTGTGCATCGGGATGTGCCCGGGGCCCTCGATCATCACCTGTGCGCCATGGGCTTTCGCGATCTTGGTCAGCTCGCCCAGGGTGCGCAGCTCGGCGAACTGCGCGGCGTCGTTGGCGTCGGCGATCGAGCCGGGGCGCAGCCCGTCGCCGAGTGAGAAGGTGACGTCGTAGCGTGCGAAGATGTCGCAGAGTTCCTCGAAGTTGGTGTAGAGGAACGACTCCCGGTGATGCGCCAGGCACCAGGCGGCCATGATCGACCCGCCGCGCGACACGATGCCGGTGACCCGCTTGGCGGTCAGCGGCACGTACCGCAGCAGCACGCCGGCGTGCACGGTCATGTAGTCCACGCCCTGCTCGCACTGCTCGATCACGGTGTCGCGGTAGATCTCCCACGTCAGTTCCGTCGGGTCGCCCTTCACCTTCTCCAGCGCCTGATAGATCGGCACCGTGCCGACCGGCACCGGGGAGTTGCGCAGGATCCATTCGCGGGTTTCGTGGATGTTCTTGCCGGTGGACAGGTCCATGATGGTGTCGGCACCCCAGCGGGTGGCCCACACCATCTTGTCGACCTCCTCGGCGATCGACGACGTCACCGCCGAGTTGCCGATGTTGGCGTTGACCTTGACCGCGAACGCCTTGCCGATGATCATCGGCTCGCTCTCGGGATGGTTGTGGTTGGCCGGGATCACCGCCCGGCCGCGGGCGACCTCGTCGCGCACCAGTTCGGCGGGCAGCTCCTCGCGGGCGGCGATGTACGCCATCTCGGCGGTGATCTCGCCGGCGCGGGCGCGCTGCAGCTGCGTTCCGCGGTCGCGCACCACCCCGGGCCGCGGCGGCAGGCCGGCCGCCAGGTCGATCACCGCGTCGGGATCGGTGTAGGGCCCGGACGTGTCATACAGGTCGAAGTGGTCTCCGGTCGACAGGTTGACCCGCCGGAACGGGACGCGCGCGCCGGGCACCCCGTCCAGCTCGCGGT
Source organism: Mycobacterium terramassiliense (assembly GCF_900157385.1). GTDB lineage: Bacteria > Actinomycetota > Actinomycetes > Mycobacteriales > Mycobacteriaceae > Mycobacterium > Mycobacterium terramassiliense. The sequence continues at coordinate 1,055,534 of NZ_LT717700.1, read as the reverse complement.
AGGCCTTGCTGCTGCCCGCGATGGGGCCGGTGGTGACGGACGGCTCGACGGTGACGGTCATGTTTGTCATCTCCCTACGCCGGCATTACCCGGTCAGGTTCGTACGGTCGACGGCCCCAGCCGTCCTCTCAGCGCACTCGGCGTGCGCTCCCGCGTCTTGTGGATGGTCCGCACGCGACGTTACCCCCTCAAGCGGTAGCCCGGGATACCCACCGGATGGCAGGATGCAAACGTGCAACCCGCGGGCAACCACGAGCAGCCGACCAGCGCATTCGAGGCGGCCGCCCGGCATTTGAACGTCGGCGCCTTCCGGTTCTGGTTCGTCGGTCAACGTTGGGAATGGTCCGACGAGGTCGCCAGGATGCACGGCTACGAACCGGGGGCCGTGGAGCCGACGACGAAACTGCTGCTATCGCACAAGCATCCCGAAGACCGCGCGCACGTCCAGGAGGTGCTCGACTACGCGCTGCAGTCGGCGGAATCGTTTTCCAGCCGGCACCGGTTCCTGGACACCGCGGGCAACGTGCACGATGCGATCGTGGTGGCCGACCGGATGCTGGACGACTCCGGCGCGGTGGTGGGCACCTCCGGCTATTACATCGATCTGACCGACACCTTCGACGAGGCCCGGCAAGAGGTGCTCGACGCCGCCCTGCCCGACCTGTTCGAGAATCGTGCGGCCATCGAGCAGGCCAAGGGAGTGCTGATGTATGTCTATCGGGTCAGCGCCGAGCAAGCCTTTCGCGTGCTGCAGTGGCGTTCGCAGGAGACCAATGTGAAGCTGCGCTCGTTGGCGAAGCAACTGCTGAACGAAGTGACGACGCTGATGGCCCCGGCGCCCGCCGCGCAAAATCAGTTCGACCATTTGCTGCTGACGGTGCACGAAAGGATTCCCGACGAGCCCGCTGGGTAACCAGCGCTGTATGCGAACGCACGAAGTCGGGGAAGGGCATGGAAGTGTTGGCGGTCGGCCACGAGGCCAATGGGGATGCGGTAGTCGTGCGCGTCAAGGGTGATATCGACTCCAGCAACGTGGGCGAGCTCGCCACCCACCTAACCGCCGCCCTCCAGGTCGCCGCGACGCACCCGGAGCGGCTGGTGATCGTCGATTTGCAGTCGGTCAATTTCTTCGGAAGCGCGGCGTTGAACGCGGTGCTCGAGTGCCACGAGGAAGGCAAGGCGGCCGGTACGTCGGTCCGTCTGGTGGCCGATCACGACCACGTGCTCCGCCCGATCCAGGTGACCGAGCTGGACCGCATCCTCGACATCTCTCCGACGCTGGCCGATGCGTTGCAGCGCAACCGCCGGCAATGAACCCTGGCCTGCCGGCTGATCTGGCGGCCGCGGCCGCCTTAGGCGGCGAGATGGGTCGCCGATTCGCCGAGTTCGACTGGGCGAACCATCCCCTGGGGACGCCGGACGAATGGTCGGCCGAGGCGCGGGTGGCCGTCGCGGTCGCCTTGACGTCGCGGTTTCCCATCGTGCTGTGGCTGGGGCCGGCGGACCTGTTCCTGATGTACAACGACGCCTACGCGCAGATCCTGGGCAACAAGCATCCGGCCGCCCTGGGGCGCCCCGCGGAACAGGTGTGGTGGGAGATCTGGGGACAGATTCAGCCGATGCTCAACAGCGTCATCGACACCGGCGTAGCGACCTGGTCCGACGACTTGATGTTGCCGCTGCTGACCGGCGACCAGCTCGAGGAGCGGTACTTCACGTTCAGCTACAGCCCGCTGATCGGCAGCGGCGGAGACGTTTACGGAATCTTCTGCGCCGTCCGGGAAACCACCGAGCGGGTGTTGAGCGAGCGTCGCCTCCACCTGGTCAATGCGGTGGCCAGCGCTGTGATGGAATCCCACGGTATCGACGACGCCGTAGAAGGCGCCGTTTCGGTGTGCGGCGCGCAACCCTTGGACCTACCGTTCATCGCCGTGTACCTCGACGGCGCACTGAGCGGAGCGACGCACTCGATCCGGGAGCTGCTGCCGCGCTCGCTGGCGGAGCTGACGGGCCCGGGCACGGCGCCACGTTCGCGGACGACCGCACACCTCATCGACCGGCTGGAAGACGTGATCCCCGGCATCGCAGGCGTTCTCGGCGAGTACGCCCCGCGGGAAGCCCTGGTGTTGCCGTTGGGTGAGGACGCCAAGACCGCGGCGTTGGTGATCGGGGCCAGCCCGCGGCGCCCGCTTGATTCGATGTACCGCGGCTTTTGCCAGCTGCTCGCCGACCAGCTGTCGTCTGCGCTGGCGTCCGCGGTCTCCTACCAGCAGCAGCGGCAGCGAGCGGACGCGCTCGCCGAGCTGGATCGGGCCAAGACGGCGTTTCTCACCAACGTCAGCCACGAATTCCGCACGCCCCTCACGCTTTTGCTCGGGCCGCTCGACGACGCGCTGGCCGATGCGCCGCCGGAGAGCGTGCTGGCGGATCGGCTGAGCGTCGCGGGACGCAATGCGCGCCGCCTGCTGCGCCTCGTCGACTCGCTGCTCGATTTCTCCCGCATCGAAGCGGGCCGGGCGAACGCGAAGCTGGTGTGCACCGACGTCGGCGCGCTCACCGAGCACATCGCCTCCTCGTTCACAGAGTTGTGCCAGCGGGCGGGGTTGGATCTGGTTCTGGACTGCGAGCCCGCGCTGGCCGACGTCGATCCGGGCATGTGGGAAACGATCGTCCTCAACCTGCTGTCCAACGCCGTCAAATACACCCTGAGGGGCTCCATTTCGGTCGAGGTGCGTGCCGAAGCCGCGGACTGCCGGATCACGATGCGCGACACGGGAGTCGGCATCGCGCCCGAGGACCTGGGCCGCCTGTTCGAACGCTTCTACCGGGCCGAGAACATGCGCGGGCGCAGCGTCGAGGGCACCGGAATCGGGCTGGCGCTGGTGCGCGGGCTCGTCGAACTGCAACGCGGGACGGTGGAGATCGACAGCGAACTGGATCGCGGAACGACGGTCACCATCCGGCTGCCGCGGTCCATCGGGGGCGCGGCGACCGACCAATCCCCGGCCGCCATGCCGGACGAGAGCAATCCGTACGTGGTCGAGGCGGGTCAGTGGCTGGCGGCGGCCACACACCCGGACGCCGACGGCGCCCGCCAATTGGTGCTGATCGCCGACGACAACGCGGACATGCGCGCGCACCTGGACCGCGTGCTGTCCGCCCACTGGGAGACCGTCCTGGTCGCCGACGGCGAGTCGGCCCTGGCGCTCACCAAAGAGCTGCACCCGGACGCGATCGTGACGGACGTCATGATGCCGGGCCTCAGCGGCTTCGACCTGGTCGCGGCGATCCGCGCGGACCCGGCGCTGGCCGCCACGCCCGTCCTCATGCTGTCGGCCCGGGCCGGCGCGGAGGCCATCGACGAAGGCTTCGCGGGCGGGGCCGACGACTACCTGCCCAAGCCGTTCCGCTCCCAGGAGCTGGTCGACCGGGTGGCGTCGCGGTTGGCGGCGGTCGCCCGCGAGCGCGACCGCCAGCGGCGCGAGGCGCAGCTCGACCTGGCGCACCTCGACGCCGCCCTGCAGGCCACCGACTCGGTGGCCGGCATTCTGGACGCGTTGACCGGCCACCCACCGGGGGCGGGCGATCCCGCCGCGGTGACGATCGGGGCGCTCGACGGGGAGCACCACATCCGTTTCGAGTACGCCGGCGATCTGCCCGTGGAGGTGCGGGATCGCTACCACGTGGCCGCGCTGGACTCGCCGTTGATCGGGGCCGACGTCATCAGCGGAGGCGAGCCGATGGTCGTCCCCGACACCTTCGACCTGCCCCCGCGCTACCAGCACGCCGTGCGCGACACCGCCGCCAGCGTGCGCGCCTGCGTCGCGCATCCCTTGCGGGACAACACCGGTCGCGTCATCGGTGCGCTGCTGCTGCTGTGGCCCACGCCGCGGCAGTTCGACTCCGGCGAGCTCGAAACGTTCGGCCGGGTGGCCGAGCTGACCGCCTCGGCGCTGGACCGGGTCCGGGTCATGGCGCGAGAACACCGAATCGCGGTCGACTTCCAGGAGCATCTGCTCGACCTGGATCGCAGCTCGACCGCCGCGGTGGTGGCGGCGGTCTACCAGCCGGCCGGCGAAGCGATGCGGGTCGGCGGCGACTGGTACTCGGTCACCCCGCTCGGGCGCGCCGGCCTGATCGGGATCTCGGTCGGCGACGTCGTCGGGCACGGCCTGGCCGCGGCGATCGTGATGAGCAGGCTGCGCGCCGCGGTGGCCGCCTCGGCGCTCACCGCCGCCGAGCCGCTCGCGGTGCTGGCCGCGCTGGACAGGTACGCGGCCAGCGTCAGCGGCGCCCGCTGCGCGACGGTGGCCTACGCGCTCATCGATACCGAGGCCACCGGGGCCGGCTCCGGGGGCGCCACCGTCAGCTACAGCTGCGCCGGGCATCCCTATCCGTTGCTCGTCCCCGCCGACGGCGATCCGGTCTTCCTCGAGTCGGGCCGCCGTCCCCCGGTCGCGGTCGAGGATGCCCACCCGGCCGGCGCCACCGCGACGGCCGAGCTGACACCGGGCAGCATGATCCTGCTGTACACCGACGGGCTGATCGAGCGGGCGGGCGAGACCCTCGACGACGGCTTCGCCCGGCTGAAGGCCGCGGCCGCCGGGTGCGCCGGGCTGCCGGTCGATTCGGTCTGCACCGAGTTGCTGGCGCGGATGACACCGCCGACGGGCTATCGCGACGACGTCGTGGTGCTGGCGCTGCGCCCGAGCCACGCGGCCGCGCGCAGCTTCGCCACGGTGCTGCCGGCCGCGCCGGCGCAGATCCCCATCGCGCGTAGGCAACTGCGGGGCTGGTTGGACAGCATCGCCGTCGATCCGGGCCGCGAGGAGGACATCCTGCTGGCGACCGGGGAAGCGGTGACCAATGCGATCGAGCACGGCAGCCACAGCCAGCCCCGCAAGACCGTCACCGTCGAGGCCTTCCTGCACGAGGACACGGTCGCGGTGACCGTCAGCGACAGCGGGCGCTGGGTCGGTGATTCGTCGGCCAGCCTGCGCAACAGGCGCCGCGGCCGCGGGCTGACGCTGATCGGTGGGCTGGCCGACGGCGTCGACACCATACGGTCCCCGGGAGGCACCCGGGTAACCCTGCGGTTCGACCGCGCGGTCGCCGGGGCCTGAGCGACCCGTGGCGATCGCAACAACCGGGCGTAGCGGGTCGCCACCAACGGCTCAGGCCTCTTCTATCGCCTCGCCGAGCTCCTCGAGGAGCTTGTTGTGGTGGTTGCTCGCCAAGACGTGCCCGGCGGCGATGACCAGGGCGACGGGCCAGTCGATGAGCTCGAACGCGGCCAGCGCGGCCAGGCCGCCGTAATAGGCCAATTGTTCCGGGCGTGGAATCTCGACCTGCCCCACCACCGGCACGTTCACCACGAAGGTTTCGCCCTCGCGGATCTTCTGGACCGCGTCGCGCTGCGAGGTCCCCCTGCGCGTCTTCTTTTCGGCCATCATTTGCCTTCCAGTAACTAAGGGTTTGCCGCCCCGCCGGGTCGCGAGGCCAACGTCGGACCTATGTCGACGATGACCGACCTCGGGGGCGATCCGCTAGTTTCGTCGATTGCCTCGGTGCTGAAGGTGCCCCTGGTTGAACTTTATGCGCTGCTCTGGCGGGTCGGGGTCGTGGAGATTCGGCATTCCGATCGGGCGGTTCGCCCCTCGTCGCGGGCGCGTCAGGTCCGGGTGGCAGTGTGCCCGGCTGGAGCCGCGTGCCCCAACCTTCCGCAACACGGGTCAGAACGGCCACCGCGACGGTCGCTCCAGCGGCGGCGCCCAGGGCCTGTCCCCAGCCGACCGGACCCAGCGGTGTGCAGCCGAGCAACTGGCTGACCACCGGGATGCTGATCAGCGTTCCCATCGCCCCCAGCGAGCCCACCGCCGTCAGCACCACCAGCGGGGCCCGCGAATCCAGCAACGTCTGCCCCAGCTCGGCACCCACCAGCGCGACGAGCGCCACGGTGGACGCCCGCTGCGGGCGGCCGGTGACGCTCGCCATCGCCCACGCCGCGGTCGTCGCGGCGGCCGTGGTGACCCCGCGGATCGCCACGGCGCGCCACAGCGCGGGCTGATCCGGGCCGCGCAGACCCGAATCGACCGGGCCGCTCGGCTCGCTGACCGCAAGGGCCGCGGCCGGCAGCGCGTCGGTCATCATGTTCACCAGCAGCAGCTGCCGGGTGTTCAGCGGCGACGTACCGGTGATCGCGCTGCCGATCACGGCGAACAGCACCTCCCCGGCGTTGCCGCCGAGCAGCACCGACACGGCCGCCTGCACCCGCTGCCACAGTTGGCGGCCCTCCGCGATCGCCTCCACCAGCGCCTCGATCCGGGCGTCGACCAGGACGACGTCGGCCGCCATGTGGGCCGGGTCGCTGCCGCCCGACACCACCCCGATGCCGACGGTGGCGGCGCGGATGGCGGCGGCGTCGTTGGAGCCGTCGCCGACCATCGCGCACAGCACGCCGGCCGCCTCGAGCGTCTGCACGACCTGCACCTTGTTCTCGGGCGTCATCCGGGCGAAGATCACCCGGTCCGTCACGACCCGCGCCTGGTCCTTGCGGGACAGCGAGTCCCATTCGGCACCGCTGATCACCTGCTCGTCGGTCACCGCCAGGCCCAGCTCCCGGGCGATGGCCAGGGCGGTGATCGGGTGGTCGCCGGTGATCAGCTTGACGCCCACCCCCTGGTCGCGCAGGTTCGCGAGCAGCCCGACCGCCTCGGCGCGCGGGGTGTCGGACAGGCCGAGGAACCCCGTCAGCGTCAGCCCGTCGCGGCAGAATTCCGCGATGTCGTCGGGATCTTCCTGAATGGCCCGGGCCTGTTGCGGCGTCAGCCGGCGCCGCGCCACCGCGATCACCCGCAGGCCGCCGGTGGCCAGCTCGGACACCGTTTCCTCGACGCTCTTGTCTACGTCGTCGCAGGCGGCCAGCACCACCTCGGGCGCGCCCTTGACGGTCAGCTCGGTGCCGGTGATGGAGGCCGAGAACGACCGCCCGGAGCGGAAGGGCAGGTGGGCTGAAATTCCAGTGGATTCGGGGTCCGGCGTGGAGCCGTTGAGCGAACGCCTGGCCGCCTCGACGATGGCGACGTCGGTGGCGTGCACCTGCGGGTTGCCGTTGGCGGCCGGCGCGGCGTGCGCGGCGTCGCGCAGCACCTCCTCGGGAGAGCGCCCCGGCGCAGGGCGGACCTGCGCCACCCGCAGGCGGTTCTCGCTGAGCGTTCCGGTCTTGTCGAAGCAGACCACGTCGATGCGGCCGAGCGCCTCCACCGAGCGCGGCACGCGCACCAGCGCGCCGAACTTGGTCAGCCGCCGCGCCGACGCCGACTGCGCCAGCGTCGCCACCAGCGGCATGCCCTCGGGCACCGCCGCCACGGCGATGGCGATGCCGCTGGCCACCGCCTGGCGCAGGGCGGTTCCGCGCAATAATCCCAGGCCGCCCACCAGCGCGCCGCCGGCCAGGCTGACGGGGAAGGCCCGGTTCGTGAGCTGGCTGAGCTGGTGCTGCAGGCCGATGTCCGACGACAGGTCGCCGGACACCAGCTCGGCGGCCCGGCGTTCCTGGGTGTCGGCCCCCACCGCGGTCACCACGGCGACCGCGGTGCCGGCCACCACGGTGGTCCCGGCGTACAGCATGCAGCGGCGCTCGGCGAGGTCGGCGCCCGGTGTGGCGTCGACCTGCTTCTCCACCGACAGCGACTCGCCGGTGAGGGTCGACTCGTCGACCTCGACGTCGACCTCCTCGACGATCCGGGCGTCGGCGGGCACCACCTCGTGCGTCCGGATCTCGATGACGTCGCCGGGGCGCAACTGCGCCGCGATGACGTCGGTGTACACCCGCTCCCCGTCGGGACCGGTCCCGACCTTCCTGGCCGGCGGGATCTGCTGCTCGAGCAGGCGGTTCAAGCGGTTCTCGGCGCGCAGCCGCTGGCTGGCCGCCAGGATGGAGTTGCCGGTCAGCACCGAGAAGACCAGGACGGCGTCGACGGGCGAACCGAGCACCGCGCTGGCCGCCGAGCCGAGCGCCAGCACCGGGGTCAGCGGGTCGGTCAGCTCGGCGCGGACGGCCTTGAGCAGCTGCCAGACCGCGTTCGGGGGCGCGTCGGCCCAGCCCGCGGGCCGGGCGTCCGCCTCCGCGTCGGGGGGTGGCAACGCCCTGCGCACCTGATCGACCGACATCGCGTGCCATTCGTGTGCGGACGCCGGCCGCGGCAGGTCCGCGGCCATGGTCCCGCGCGCCAACAGGTACCCGGACAGCGCGCCCGCCGCCGCGCCGGTGGTCACCGGCCCGGGGCCCAGGCCGCGGATGCCGGGGATCATCAGCAGCGAGCCCATGGCCGTCGCGCCGGCCGAGATCCCGGCGCCGCGCTGGGTGGCGGCCTTGGCCGCCGGAAGCGCGTGCAGCACCCGCCACGCGGCGGCGAGATCGGGCAGCAGCAGATCGGCGCACCACGCCGGCGGGCCCGCGCCGGGCTGCGGCAGCACGCCCAGGGCCACATCGGCCGCCGAAATCGCCTGCGCGCCAAGCGCTGACAGCACGGCCACGGTGCGACCCGCCCGCTGTAGCTCCGCCACCGCGCGGGCCAGGGCGTCGTCGATGGAGCCCCCGCCCTGCACGGGTTTCAAGTCGTCGAACGCGGGCCGCAATTCGCCCAGCAAATCGACGTCGACCGAGACCAGCTCGGCTCCCGTGCGGTGCGCCTCGGCGACCACGGCCGACGCCAACGGGTCGTGGCCGGGGCGGAACAGCGCCTCGACCGCCGAGCCCGGTTCGCCGGCCGACGCCCCGGGCACCCGGTGCCAGCCCGGCCGGTGCCCGTTGCGCTCCAGCACCCGCTGCGCGCGGTCCCACGCGGCGGACAGCTCGAGCTCGCCCGCGCCGCGGATGCGCGCCACCCGCAGCCCGGTGGTGCACAACACGCGGGGGTCGATGACGATCGCGTCGACCCGGTCCAGGCGGCGCAGCGCGTCGGGCCGCAACGACAGCACCGCGTGGTGGTCGGCCAATCCGCGTCCGAGCGCCGCCGCGAACGCCTCCGGCGTGGTGCGGCTGGCCTTGGGGGCGGTCACCAGCACCGCGGTGGCGGCCATGTTCAGGTTGCGGGTGGTGGCGCCCACCAGCCCGGCGCCGAGCGCCTGGACGAGCGCGAAACGGCCGGCGTTGCGCTCCACGATTCGGGCGCGGGGCGGCCTCGGCGGCGACGCGTCGCCGGGCGGTTGGTCGGCGTAGCGGGCCAGCTCGGGTTCGTGCCTGCGCCACGCCGCGGCCTCGGCGCGGCATTCGGCGGCCTTGAGCGACTGCATCAGCAGGCCGACCGACAGCGACGCCGGGGCCAGCGTGACGGTTTCCGCCGCCGCCATGGCCAGCGTCAGCGCCGTGTCCGTCGCGGGCCCGCCGATGCGGTCCTCGAGCATGCGCCGCAGCCAGGGCTGGTAGTCCAGCGCCACGATGGGCGCCTGGACGCCGATCGGCAACCGCGGCCAGCGCAGCGCCCGGCCGGCCAACGCGACGCCCAGGCCCGCGGCGTTGGCGGCCAGCGTCACGGCCCGGGTCGCCGCCACCACGCCGTCGCCGGGAAGGGTGGTCGACGACGCCTTGTTCGTTGTGCGGCAACGCTTTTCGGCGTCATCGATGACGCGGCAAAGGTCGCGCAGCGAGGTATCGCCGTCGAGGGTGACGACGACGCGCGACAACGGGTGGTTCAGGCTGGCCGAGGTCACGCCGGGGTGCCCCAGGACCGCGTCGAGCACGGCGACTCCGAGCTCACCCGGGTCCCCCTCCTCCAGGCCGCGCACCTCGATCCAGGCGCGGCTCTCGCCCCGCCAGCAGCGCCGGCTCAGCGTTTCGTGGGGCAGGTCGCCGGTGAGCGCCCGGGCGCCCTCGCGCAGCGGAATCGCCGCGATGTCCAGGACCTCTTGAGCCAGTCCGGTGAGCGCCCGCAGCGGCGTCGATCGCTGTAACGACGTGACAATGCTCAAGGGCGGCTCAAACGGTTCTCAGTTGGTGCTGCGCAACTCGGCGGCACCGGCACGCCGCCCGGCGGCCTTCTTGGCCGCGGGCTTGCCGGCGGCCTTCGCCGGCGTGACCTTCTTCGGCGCGGGTTCGGAGGGCACCGGCTTGAGGTTGGCCTTCGGCGAGGCCGGGCCGTCGGGCTTGCGCTGCATCCGGTGCAGCAACAGGGCGCCGCCGCCGACGGCCAGCAACACCGGCCACTCGACCAGACCGGCGACGCCGATCGCGCCCAGGGCCAACGCCGCGGCCGGCGTCGAATGGCTGCCGCTGCTGATTCCGCGCTTGATCCCCTCCGCGGCTCCCGTTACGCCGCCGACGATTCCATTGACCGCGGCGCCGCCGACAGCGCCCGCTGCCGCGGTGGTCGCGTCCGCCGCGCGACCCACGGTTTTGCCCACGTTGCGGACTGCACCGCCGACGACACCCATGATCACTCCTTGGTATCTAGTCGCTCTCGCTGGGAACCGCGCGGCTACCTGTGTACCCGTTGAACGCAAAGTTAACAGCAACAACGAATTCGTGCTCGATAGCGAAAGCCTGCCACGTTGCAAACGCGCGTACAACGAGAAACTTCAGACCGGGCTCAAATGCTCCTCACATCGATCAGCACCGGCGCATGATCGCTGGGCGCCTTGCCCTTGCGTTCGTCCCGGACGATCTGCGCGCCGGTGACGCGGCCGGCCAGCGCCGGCGAGGCGAGGATGAAGTCGATTCGCATGCCCCGGTTCTTCGGAAACCTCAGCTGGGTGTAGTCCCAGTAAGTGTAGACCGCCGGGCCCGGGGCGAATGGCCTTACCACGTCGGTGAATTGCGCATCGACGATGGCCTCGAACGCGCGGCGCTCCGGCGGGGAGACGTGCGTGGCGCCGGCGTAGAACTCGGTGCTCCACACGTCTTCGTCCGTCGGGGCGATGTTCCAGTCGCCGACCAGGGCGATCGGGGCCGCGGGATCGTCGCGGAGCCAGCCGGCCGCCGTATCGCGCAGCGCGGCAAGCCAATTCAGCTTGTAGGCGTAGTGCGGATCGCCCACGGCGCGGCCGTTGGGCACGTAGAGGCTCCACACCCGGATGCCGCCGCAGGTGGCGCCCAGCGCGCGCGCCTCGGCCGTGGCGGCCACCTCGGGCTTGCCGCTCCAGGTGGGCTGGCCTTCGAAGCCGACCTGCACGTCGTCGATGCCGACGCGAGAGGCGATGGCCACGCCGTTCCACTGATTGAAGCCGACGTGTGCGACCTCGTAGCCGAGTTCGAAGAACGGCAGGGTGGGGAACTGGCTGTCGGAGCACTTGGTCTCCTGCATGGCCAGGACGTCGACGCCGGCCCGGCCCAGCCAGTCCAGGACGCGGTCCAGGCGGGTGCGAATCGAATTGACGTTCCAGGTGGCCAGCCGAAGCGGCGACCGCAAGCGCGGCGAAGCCGGGCGCAGTGTGTCGCCGCCATCAACCGTTCCGTCAGCCATGGCTAGACGGTATCCAGTGGCCGCGCCCGGATGTAGCGGCGACGGTGGTGCAGTCGGAAGCCGAGGGACGCGGCGAGGGCGATCGCGTCGGTGTCCCGGTCGTCGAGCTCCACGTAGGCGCGGGTGGCCCCGCGGCTCGCACCCCAGGCCAACGCCTCCTCGCGCGGCGCCGCCGCCAGCCCCACCCACCGGGTGCCGTCGGGCGCCTCGGTGACCGCCGCGCGCCAGGTGCCGCCGTCGGGTGGCCCGGGCGGCACGCCCGCGAGGTCGCATACCAGGATTTGCTCCGTGTGTTCGGCCGCCGTCCCGGGCGGCAGCGCCAGCAAACGCTCCGGGATGGCCAGCCGCGGCGTCAGGCCACGACGCTCATACCAGGTCACGATCTCGGGGATCGCGGCGGGCCGGGCCGAGATATCCAGTGGCATGGCCGAATTGGCGGCCGGGCCGGCCCCCCGCCCGGAGCGCAGCAGCCAGCCGTCCAGCCAGGCGTGTTCGTCGCCGGGCCGCGCCGCGGCGGCCGCGTGCTCGAGCGCCCGGATGGCGGAGGTGCGCACCGGCGCGTCGGTCAGCGCACGCAGCGCGACCACGTCGGCGGGCGCGAACTCGACCACCGCGCCCGTTTTGGTCCGCACCCGCACCACCGGATCGAGGGCCAGCAGGTGGCCGACGGCATCGGTCAGCGGCGGGACCGACCCGGCGGGGCGCCGGTAGCGAACCGTCACCCGGGTTCCCAGGTCGGGCCACGAAACCATCAGTGACCGAACGGGTCCGGCCCTTCGCCCGGTAGCCACGACAGCCCCGGAACGCCCCAGCCGTGTGACTTCACGGCCCGTTTCGCGCTGCGGGCGTAGCGGCCGATGAGGCGGTCCAGGTAGAGGAAGCCGTCCAGGTGGCCGGTTTCGTGCTGCAGCATCCTCGCGAACAGGCCGGTGCCCTCGATGGTCACCGGGTTGCCGTCGGCGTCGAGCCCGGTGACCCGCGCCCACTTCGCGCGGCCGGTGGGGAACGACTCGCCCGGGACGGACAGGCAGCCCTCTTCGTCGGTGCCCGGGTCGGGCATGGTCTCGGGGATGTCGGAGGTTTCCAGCACCGGGTTGATGACGACACCGCGCTGGCGGTCGGTCAGGCCGCGGTCTTCGGCGCAGTCGTAGACGAAGAGCCGCAGCCCGTGTCCGATCTGGTTGGCGGCCAGGCCGACGCCGTGCGCGGCGTCCATGGTGTCGTACATGGTGGCGATCAGCTCGGGCAGGTCGGCCGGCAGCGAACCGTCGGCGCCGACGGGCACCGGCGCCGTCGGGGTGTGCAGGATGGGATCTCCCACGATCCGGATGGGTACGACTGCCATGGTCGGAAAGCTTAGGCGGGTCGACGATGCACGCCGCAAGGCGGCGTGAGGTGGGGGTCCCCCCGCTTGCGGGGGAGAGGCGGGCGATCGGGTCGATGATGCGGGGCGGGGGAGCCGGGGCGAATCGCGGCCAATCGGCCGACTCGCGGGTCTGCATTACGGCTTGAGGGTTCGCGGCGTGGTTCAATATTCGCCGAAACACGCCCCTATATATGAGTCATTCGAAACCCGTTGAGCATCGCCGGAAGGGTCCAGGGGAAGCGATATGGACAGCGCCATGGCGCGGGCAAATCGATCGGGGGACGACGCTGACATCGCCGATGGCCTCACCCGCCGTGAACACGACATCCTGGCGTTCGAACGCCAGTGGTGGAAGTACGCCGGGGTCAAGGAAGACGCCATCAAGGAGTTGTTCTCGATGTCGGCGACGCGCTACTACCAGGTGCTCAACGCGTTAGTCGATCGACCCGAGGCGCTGGCCGCCGACCCGATGCTGGTGAAGCGGCTGCGACGGCTGCGCGCCAGCCGGCAAAAGGCGCGGGCCGCCCGCCGCCTCGGCTTCGAGGTGACCTAACTCGCTACAGTGGGCTCGATGAAAGAGCGCGTTCCCGATTCCACGGGGCTGCCCCTCCGGGCCATGGTGATGGTGCTGCTGTTCCTGGGCGTCATCTTCCTGCTGCTCGGCTGGCAGGCGCTGAGTTCCTCGGGGAAGTCCGACGACGACTCGGCGTCGGCCGTGTCCAGCGCGACCAGCAGCGTCAGCTCGTCGGCGACCACCAGCAGCGCACCGGCGAACCAGGCCGAGGTTCGCATCTACAACATCTCCAACAAAGAGGGCGTCGCCGCGCGCACCAAGGATCAGCTCACGGCCGCCGGTTTCAAGGTGACCGACGTCGGCAACCTGCCGCTGTCGGACGTGACGGCCACCACCGTCTACTACACCGACGCCGACGGTGAGCACGCCACCGCCGACGCGGTGGGGAAAAACCTGGGAGCGCCCGTCCAGCCGCGGATTCCGGCGCTGAGCGCCCAGCCGCCCGGCGTCATCGTGCTCGTGACGGGCTGACGTTGGCGCTGCTCCAATTTCGCGGACCGTCGGGCTAGGCTTCCGCTATGCCCAAGCACCGCAATGCCGCTGCCGCCGCCGTGTCCGCAATCGCATTGGTAAGTGCGTGCTCGTCGCCCCAGCACGCGTCGACGGTCCCCGGCACCACGCCGGCGATCTGGACCGGAGCGAGCGCGCCGTCGCCCACCTCGGGCACCGACGGCGCCGAGCAGCAGCCGGCGGGGCAGAGCCTGACCACCCAGCTGAAGACGCCCGACGGCATCCAGGTCGCGACCGCAAAGTTCGATTTCAGCAACGGCTACGCCACCATCACCATCGCGACGTCCGGCCCGGGGCACCTCGCGCCCGGCTTTCACGGGGTGCACATCCACAAGGTGGGCAAGTGCGAGCCGAATTCGACGGCCCCGACCGGCGGCGCGCCCGGCGACTTCCTGTCCGCCGGCGGCCACTTCCAGGCGCCCGGGCATTCCGCCGAGCCGGCCAGCGGCGACCTGACGTCGCTTCAGGTCCGCAAGGACGGCGTGGGCATGCTGGTCACCACCACGGACGCGTTCGCCATGGAGGACCTGACGTCCGGCGAGAAGACGGCGATTGTCATTCACGCCGGCGCCGACAACTTCGCCAACATTCCGCCGGAGCGCTACAGCCAAACCAACGGAACGCCGGGCCCCGACCAGATGACGATGACGACCGGTGACGCCGGCAAGCGGGTGGCGTGCGGTGTCATCGGCGCCGGCTAGCAGGTCTCGAACCCGCATCGATTTCGCACCCTCGCCACGCCCGACGATCGGGGTGGAGTGGGAGTTCGCGCTCGTCGACGCGCAGACCCGCGACCTGAGCAACGAGGCCACCGCGGTCATCGCCGAGATCGGCGAAAACCCGCGCGTGCACAAGGAATTGCTGCGCAACACCGTCGAGGTGGTCAGCGGCATCTGTGACTGCACCGCGCAAGCGATGGAAGACCTGGGCGAGACGCTGCGCCCGGCCCGCCGGGTGGTCCGGGACCGCGGCATGGAGCTGTTCTGCGCGGGCACCCATCCGTTCGCCCGGTGGTCCGCCCAGAAGCTGACCGACGCCCCGCGCTACGCCGAGCTGATCAAACGCACCCAGTGGTGGGGCCGCCAGATGATGATCTGGGGGGTGCACGTCCACGTCGGGATCTCCTCGGCGAACAAGGTGATGCCGATCATGACCTCACTGCTCAAGTACTACCCGCACCTGCTGGCGCTGTCGGCGTCGTCGCCGTGGTGGGGCGGTGAGGACACCGGATACGCCAGCAACCGCGCCATGATGTTTCAGCAACTGCCGACCGCCGGGTTGCCGTTTCACTTTCAGCGGTGGTCGGAGTTCGAGGGTTTCGTGCACGACCAGAAGAAGACCGGCATCATCGACCACATGGACGAAATTCGTTGGGACATCAGGCCTTCGCCGCACCTGGGCACCCTCGAGGTGCGGGTCTGCGACGGCGTGTCCAACCTGCGCGAGCTCGGGGCGCTGGTCGCGTTGACGCATTGCCTGGTCGTCGACCTCGACCGCAGGCTCGACGCGGGCGAGACCCTGCCCACCATGCCGCCCTGGCACGTGCAGGAGAACAAGTGGCGCGCCGCCCGTTACGGCCTGGACGCGGTGATCATCCTGGACGCCGAAAGCAACGAGCGGCTGGTTACCGACGACCTCGACGACGTGCTGACCCGGCTGGAGCCGGTCGCGAAGTCGCTGCAGTGCGCCGACGAGCTGCGCGCGGTGGCCGACATCGCGGCCCACGGCGCGTCTTACCAGCGCCAGCGGCGGGTGGCCGAGGAACACGACGGCGACCTGCGCGCGGTCGTCGACGCGCTGGTGGCGGAGCTGGACATCTGATGGCCGGCACCGAACCCGTTGAGCGGGCGATGTTCCCGCTCGAGTCGGCGCTGCTGCCCGGCGAGGAGCTGCCGTTGCGCATCTTCGAGCCCCGCTACGCGGCGCTGGTGCGGCGCTGCCTGGACGACGGCGAACCGTTCGGCGTCGTGCTGATCGCGCGGGGCCGCGAGGTCGGCGGCGGCGATGCGCGATGCGACGTCGGCGTGCTGTCCCGGATCGCCGAACACGCCGACCTCGGTGCGGGCCGATACGCGTTGCGCTGCCGGACCGGCGAGCGGATCCGGGTGCGCGAGTGGCTGCCCGACGATCCGTATCCGCGCGCGACGGTGACCGTGTGGCCCGACGAGCCGGGGGAGCCGGTGACCGCCGCGCAGCTGGTCGAGATCGAGGACCGCGTGATGGCGTTGTTCGAGCGGATAGCCGCGGTCCGCGATGCCCGGCTGCCCGAGCGCGAAGAGCTCCTGGGTCGCGTTGAGGGCGATGCCGGGCAACGGCTGTTCGCGTTGGCGTCCCGCATCCCGATCGGCACGGCCGACCGCTACAGCGTGCTGTCGGCGCCGTCGGCCGCCGATCGATTCGCGGCGCTCGACGATGCCGTGGACGCGCTTGCCGACATGGTGGAGTTCCAGCTGTCCGAATAGGGGGCAACGTGATGAGCGCCGACGTGACTGTCGACATCAGCGAGGGCGTGGCGGTGCTGACGCTGAATCGCCCCGACCATCTCAACGCCTACACCGCCGACATGGGCCGGCTGCTGAGCCGGGCCTACCGGGAGTGCGACGGCGACGACGCCGTTCGCGCCCTCGTGGTGACCGGGGCGGGCCGCGCCTTCTGCGTGGGAGCGGACTTCTCGGGCAACATCTCGCCGTTCGAGTCCCCGGCGGACGACAGCGGCTTTTCGGCGTCGCCGATCGACCCGGCCGCGTTCGAGTTGCGCAAGCCGGTGATCGCCGCCCTCAACGGCCACGCGATCGGCATCGGCCTGACGATCGCGCTGCAGGCCGACATCCGCATCGTCGCCGAAGACGCCAAATACGGTGTGGTGCAAGTGCGCCGGGGGGTGATCCCCGACTGCGCGTCGCACTGGACCCTGACGCATCTGGCCACGCTGGGGGTGGCCGCCGAGCTGCTGCTCACGGGCCGCACCTTCACCGGCGCCGAGGCGGTGGCCCTCGGCGTCGCGAATCGGGCGCTGCCGGCCGAGCGGGTGCTCGAGCACGCGCGCGAGATGGCCCGCGACATCGCGGCCCACGTGGCCCCGATGTCGGCGGCGCTGTGCAAGCGGCTGCTGTGGGACAGCGCGATCAACGACTACACCCCGCGGCAGGTCGCTTCGCTGGAAACCCAGCTGCACCAGCGCGTGATGGGCACCGCCGATGCCCGCGAGGGGGTCAGCGCGTTCCTGGATCGCCGGCCGCCGCGGTTCAGCTCGCGGCTGTCGGCGGATTGGCGGGAGCTGCCGGAGCCGTGACTCGCTCGGGTTGCCGAGCGTGCGTTGACGCACTTGACTGTGAACCCACGGCGCGATTTCGGTCATGATGCCGCCCGGCGCGCGCACTCGAATGCCTGCGAGCGCACTCGAATCATGCTCTGTCACAACACTTTTTGGAGATGATCCACCAGTCGGCCGCACGCTGCTCGTCGCGCGCGTAGGGCGCGACCGCGTCGCTGATCCGGCAGTCTTCCAGGTACAGGGCGCCCCTGCCTGCCAGCTCCGGGCTGACCGCGGCCCACACCTGGGTGGCCGCGCCTTGCTCGGGCGTGACGAGGTCGAGGGCGCCGGCGCGGGCGGCGGTCAGCTCGCGCAGCCGGGCGAAGTCTGCGCGGGACATGTAGCGCCCCAGTGACGTTGCCACGGTGCCCGGGTGCACGGCGTAGGCGCGGATTCCCGACCCCCGCAGCCGCCGGTCCGCCTCGACGATGTGGAGGATGTTCGCGGTCTTGGACGCGCCGTATGCGACGAACTTGTCGTATTCCCTGCTTTCCCAGTTGGGGTCGTCGAAGTCGACGTCACCCATGACGTGGCCTCCCGACGACAGGGCGATGATGCGCGCGCTTCCCGCGGCGGCCAGTTGCGCGACGAGCAGGCGGGTGAGCTCGAAGTGCCCGAAATGGTTTGTGCCGATCTGGGTTTCGAAACCGTCGCGGGTCCGGCCGAACGGCGTGAACATGACGCCGGCGTTGTTCATCAGGACGTCGATCACCGGTGCGATGTCGCCGATCGCGCTCGCCGCGGCGCGAACGCCGGCCAGCGCGGTGAGGTCCAGCGGCACCGCCGAGATCCGGGCGCCGGGCGCCTCGCCCGCTATCCACTGGGCCGTGTGCGCCAGGGCGTCGGGGTCGCGTGCCGTCAGAACGACGTGCGCGCCGGCGGCGGCCAGCGCCCGCGCCGACTCGCGGCCCAAGCCGGAGGAGGCGCCCGTGATCACACACGTCTTGCCCGACAGGTCGATTCCCTCGACGACCTGCAGGGCGGTGGGGCGTTGCGTCATGGTCGATGACAGTAGCGCTACCGCGCGGGGTGGAGCTCCAACGTCATCGTGTCGGCAGCGGGCTGCGCCGGTGCGACCGCGTTTTTGATGCCGAGGCCACCGATGACGGCGCCCACGAAGAACAATGCCGCACTGACCTGAAGCAGCCGGGTGAAGCTGGCGTCGGTCAGCCGGTTGGCGGTGATCAGTCCCACGCAGGCCACGGCGATCAGCGCGGAGGTGCGCCCCGTTGCGTTCTGGATCGCGGCGGCGATGCCGCTGTGCGCGGACTTGACGGCGGACAAGCTGACCGCGGTCAGCGGCGTGATGGCCAGGACCATGCCGACGGCCAAGAGCATCCTGCCCGGCAGCACGTCGGAGATGAGGTGAAATCCGTGCGCGGTGGGGCGGATCAGCAGCAGCCCCGCCCCGGCCAGCGCCGGACCGACGATCAGGAAGACCCGGTGCCCGAGCCGGGCGGCCAATCCGCCGACGCCGCGGGCGAACACGAAGGACATGATCGGGCTGGGCAGGGTCGTCAGGCCCGCGGCGGTGGCCGAATACCCCGCGACCTCTTGCAGGTACAGGCCGAGGGCCAACGAGCCCATCGTGATGCCGCCGTAGACGAACGCGGTGACCATGTTGGCCCCGGCGAAATTGCGGGTCGCGAACAGGCTGAGCGGCAGCATCGGGTGCGGGGTGCGACGCTGCCACGCCACGAACGCCAGCAGGGCCGCGATCCCCACCGCCAGCGCCGCCCGGACCAGGGGATCGCCCCAGCCCCGGCGGCCCTGCTCGATCAGCGCGTACACCGTGGCGGCCAGTCCGACCGCCGACAGTGCCGCGCCCGCGACGTCGACCCGGGCGCGATCGGCGGGCGCGGGCGTCCGGTGCAGCGAAAACGTCAGCGCGAAACCGATGGCCATCGGGATCGCCGACAAGACGTAGATCCAGCGCCAGCTCAGGAAGTCCACGGCCAGCCCGCCCAGCAGCGGTCCCACCGCGAAGGCGGTGCTGGTCCAGGCGGTCCACGACCCGATCGCCGCGGGCCGGTCGGGGGGGTCGAACGACGAGTTGATCAGTGCCAGCGAGCCGGGCACCAAAAACGCGCCGCCCAACCCCTGGACGAGGCGCCCGGCGATCAGCGTCGCCGGGGTGCCCGCGGTGGCCGCCAGCACCGAACCCGCCCCAAAGGCCGCCAGGCCGAAGCGCAGCACCGGGATGCGACCGAACAGATCGGAGATGGCGCCGCCCGGCAGCACCATGGCCGCCACGGCCAACAGGTAGCCGTCGACGACCCATTGCTGCGAGCACATGCCCCCGCCCAGCTCGCGCGCGGTGGCCGGCAGAGCCAGATTCACCACCGTGCCGTCGAGGAAGACGACCGTCGACACCAGGATCGCCACCGTCATGACGCGCGTGGTCTGCGCGGCCGTGATCATCGCGGCGACTCGTCGTTCATGGACTCTTCTCCATGCTGTTAGGTAGGCGACCGGGTTACAGCTACGTGGTCACGAACGAACGAGCGACACGGTTCACGCGTGTGCCGCAATGCGTTTCACCAGTTGCGGCGCCACGTCCCGATGCAGCGGTCCGATCACGGCCCAGACCGTTCGGGCGGCGATCTTGTGGCCGTAGCGCACGCGGGTGGTGAGCGTGGCCCGGCCGTCCCGGCGGCGCAGCGTCAGCTCGCCGCGCAGCAGCGGACCGCCCGTCGTCAGCACGACCTCGTCGCGATCCGAGCGCGTGATCGGCCAACCGATGATGTGCTGGGGCGAGGAATACGGGCCCAGCCGAAGCCTCAGGACGTGGCGGTGAATCCAGAGCACCCACCTCCCGCCCGCGGCCGGCCGATCGCCCACGGCGTCGCGGAAGGCTTGCTCGGCGGTGCGCGAATCACCCTGAGCCATCGGCGCTTCGAAGACGTCGGTGTAATCGGCTCCGGTCGCCGCCACCGCGATGCGCTGCAGCGTCCACCGCACCGCGACGCGGTGACCGCCGGTGCCGATGACGAGGGCGCGATAGGCCTTGCCGTGGAGGCCGGGGAACGCCGCCCACGTCAGCGCGCGCAGCCGGGTGCGGCGCGCCGACTCGGCCTCCACCTCGAACACCCAGCGATAGATCGCGAACGGGTGGCGGCCCTTCAGCGCGAACCGCTCGGGAGCGGTCGCCTCGTCCAACACGAACCCGGCCGGGACGGTCGAGGGGTCGTGCGGGTCGCGGCACATCACCCGCAGCAGCGCCGACCACGTGTCTTCGCGATTCGCGTCGACGGTTATGGCATGCTCATCGATATAGGGTAATCGTTCCATATAGAAGGAATGTACTAGATCATGGCGCCACCGCGGAAGCACGAAACCGATGTGATCCTCGACGCAGCCCGCGCGCTCGTGCTCGACGGCGGGCCGCGCGCCGCGAGCGTCGCGGCGATCTCCAAGGCGAGCGGCGCGCCCGCGGGCACGCTGTATCACCGGTTCGGCAATCGCGACGGCATCCTGACGGCGGCGTGGCTGCGGGCACTGGAACGCTTTCAGGCGCGGGCGCTGGCCGCCGACGGCGCTACCCCCGCCGACACCGCGGTGGCGATGGCCGTGGCGGGCATCGGTTTCGCGCGCGACCTTCCCGACGATGCCCGGCTGTTGCTGACGATCCGACCGGGCGACCTGCTCGACGGCGAGCCGGACGCGGCGTTCCGGGAGACGCTCGCCGCCATGAACGCGCCGCTGAGCGCGCGCGTCGCGGCCCTGGCGCGGCAGCTGTACGGGCGCGGGGACAGACGATCGGTCGATGCCGTCGCGCGGGCGGTCGCCGATCTGCCGTATGCGGTGGTGCGGCGCCATGCGCACGACGAGCCGATGCCGAAATGGCTGGAGGCCGACGTCGCGGCGTCGGTTCGGGCAGTGTTAGAGAGTTTTCGCGAACGCGCGTAACGCGTCCACCTGCGCGGGATCCAGCGACGGGCGCACGGTCTTGCGGGCCGCCGCGAGGTCGGCGGCCGTCACGTGGGAGGCGTCGATGGATCGCCGCATGGCGCCCAGGGCGGCCTCCCGCAGCAGGGCCACGCAGTCGGCGGCGCTGTAGCCGTCGAGGCCGGCGGCCACCTCGTCGAGGTCGACGTCGTCGCTCAGTGGAATGGATTTGCCTGCGGTGCGCAGGATTTCGCCGCGGGCCGCGGCGTCGGGCGGCTCGACGAACACGAGCCGCTCCAGCCGGCCGGGCCGCAGCAGGGCGGGGTCGATCAGGTCGGGCCGGTTGGTGGCGCCCAGTACCACGACATCGCGCAGCGGGTCGATCCCGTCCAGCTCGGTCAGCAGCGCGGCCACCACCCGGTCGGTCACACCGGAGTCGAAGCTTTGCCCCCGCCGGGGCGCCAGCGCGTCCACCTCGTCGAGGAAAACCAGCGACGGCGCCGAGTCCCGGGCCCGCCGAAACAGTTCGCGCACCGCCTTTTCCGAGCTGCCCACCCACTTGTCCATCAGCTCGGAGCCCTTGACGGCGTGCACGGACAGTTGGCCGGTGCTGGCCAGGGCGCGGACCACGAACGTCTTGCCGCACCCGGGCGGGCCGTACAGCAGCACCCCCCGCGGCGGGTCGACGCCCAGCCGGGCGAACGTGTCGGGATGCTGCAGCGGCCACAGCACCGCTTCGGTCAGCGCCTGCCTGGCCTCGGCCATGTCGCCCACGTCGGCGAGCGTGACGTTCCCGACGGTCAATTCCGCACTGGCCGAACGGGACAGCGGCCGGATGACGGTCAGCGCGCCGACGAGGTCGTCCTGGCTCAGCTTGGGCGGTTGGCCGTCGGCGCTGGCCCGCGACGCTGCCCGCAGCGCGGCCTCGCGCACCAGGGCGGCGAGGTCGGCGACGACGAAACCCGGTGTGCGCGCTGCGATCTCGTCGAGCTGCAGATCGCCGGTGGGCACCGGCTTGAGCAGCGCCTCCAGCAGCGCCTTGCGGGTGCCGCCGTCGGGCAGCGCCAGGCCCAGCTCGCGGTCGCACAGGTCGGGCGCGCGCATCCTTGCGTCGAGCTGGTCCGGCTGTGCCGAGGTGGCGATCAGCGCGACGCCACCGGTGGCGACCGCGGTGCGCAGCTCGCCCAGGATCAGGGCGGCCACCGGCTCGGCGGTGGCGGGCAACAGCGCGTCGACGTCGGCGATCAGCAGCACCCCGCCGCCGTCGCGAACCTTGTGCACCGCCGCGGCAACCGCTTTCAGCCGATCGTCGGCGGCCAGCGCGCCCACCTCGGGCCCGTCGAGCTCGATCAGCCTGCGCCCGTCGGACACCGCGCGCACCAGCGTCACCTTGCCGACGCCGGCCGGGCCCGACACCAGCACCCCGAGGTTGGTGCCGGCGCCCAGGCTCTTGAGCAGGTGCGGTTCGTCGAGCGAGAGCTTGAGCCATTCGGCGAGTTTGGCGGCCTGCGGCTGCGAGCCCTTGAGTTCCTCGATGAGGATCTCCGGGGTGCCGGTGCTCAGTTGTTGGTGCGATCCGGGAATCCCGGCCGGGGCCCCGGTTCCCCAGCTGACCAACGAGTTCGGCTGCACGCTGACCGGGCCCTCGGGATCGGCGCCGGTGACGGTCAACAGCTCCGAGGTCCAGCTGATCCCGACCGAGGCGGCCAGCGCTCGGGTGGCGGCCGACGTCGAGGTCCCCGGCCCCAGATCGCGGGGCAGCAGCGACACGGCGTCGCCGACGGTCATCACCTTGCCCAGCAGCGCCTGGCGCAGCGTGACCGGCGTGATGGAGTTGACGGCCATCGACGAGCCGGACAGCGTCACCGAGCGCGCACCGTAGACGACGACCGCGCCGACGATCACCGCGGTGCCCTCCCGCAGCCCGGCGTTGGACAGCGTCACGTCATCGAGCAGCACGATGCCGACCGGCGTGTCCGGGCCGGCCAGGCCGACGACCGCCGCCGTCGTCCGCGATCCGGTGAGCGACACCGCGTCCCATTCCCGGATGCCAAGGGCGGCAACGGCATTCGGATGCAGCCGGACGACGCCGCGGCGCGAGTCGACGGCGGAGGTGTTCAGCCGCGCGGTGAGGGTGAGCTGACGGCCCTCGCCGGAGGCCGGGATCATCGCAGGCGCCCGCTCGGCTTCCGCAGCCCCAACCGCGTCATCGACCGGCCCCTCGGCTGCGCCCGGCGGTTTGCGCGCCGCACGGCGCGCTGCTGCTTGGGCTGGTCGCCCCACACCTCCGGATGCCTGTCCAGCCAGCGCTTGTTGCGGACGGCGAACGGGACGTGGCACAGGTAGGCGATGATGATCACCCAGATCGTGATGAAGGGTTGCAACACCGCGGCGGCGGCGAAGACCACCAGCACCAGCAGCACCGCGGTGGCGTAGTTCGGCGGCACCCGCACGGCGTGCATCTTTTTCATGGGGATCCCGCTGACCATCAGCATCGACGTCCCGGTCACCCAGATGCACAGGAACCACACCGAGGTCCACCAGCCCTCACCGAACTGCAGCTTGAGCCCCATCAGGCCGATCATCGAGACCGCGCCCGCGGGCGCCGGCATCCCGACGAAGAATTCGTGCGCATGGGCCGGCTGTGTACCGTCGTCGGCCAGCGCGTTGTAGCGCGCCAGCCGCAACACGACGCACACCGCATACAGCAGCACCACCACCCAGCCGATCGGCCACCGCGACAGCATCGACACGTAGAGCACCAGCGCGGGCGTCACCCCGAAATTCACCGCGTCGGCCAGCGAGTCGATCTCCGCGCCCATCCGCGACTGGGCGTCGAGCATGCGGGCCACCCGGCCGTCGAGCCCGTCCAGGATGGCGGCGGCGACGATCAGGGCCATCGCGGGCACCGGCTGGTGCAGAAGGGCAAACCGGATGGAGGTCAGCCCGGCGCAGATGGACAGCACCGTCATCGCGCTGGGCAGGATCTGCAGGTTCACCGTGCGCCTGCCGCGGGGCTTGTCGGTCATGGCAGCTCGGCCAACACGGTCTCGCCGCCGACGGCGCGCTGGCCGACCTTGACCAGCGGTTCCGTCCCGGGCGGCAGGTAGGTGTCCAGCCGCGAGCCGAACCGGATCAGGCCGTAGGTTTCACCGACCGTCAGCTTGTCCCCGACGTGGGCGTCGCAGACGATGCGGCGCGCCAGCAGTCCCGCGATCTGCACGGCCACGACGTCGGCGCCGGTGTCGGTCCGGATCCGCAGGCTGGTGCGTTCGTTCTCGGTGCTGGCCGCGGCCAGGTCGGCCGACCCGAACCGGCCCGGCCGGTGCTGCACCGCGATCACCGCGCCGCTCACCGGGGCCCGCTGCACGTGGGCGTCCAGCAGCGACAGGAAGATGCTGACCCGCGGCAGCGGGGTGTCGCCCATGCTCAACTCGGCGGGCGGGGCCGCCGAGTCGATCACGCAGATCTCGCCGTCGGCGGGCGCCACGATCGCGCCCGGCCGGGTGGGCGGCACCCGCTTGGGGTGCCGGAAGAACCCCGCGCAGGCGGCGGCGGCCAGCAGGCCCGCCCGTCGCACCCATCGGTGGTTGCGTCCGACAAGGGCGGTCGCCAGGCCGGCGGCGACGAACGGTCGGCCGGCCGGGTGAACGGGTGGAACGGCGGAGCGCACCAACTCGAGGGCGTGTTGCGGGCTGAAGGCCGGGTCCTCGGCGGTGGGGCCCACGGTGCGGGGGCGTCTTGCCACGCGGCCATCTTACGGAGCCTCGAGGGCGGCCGGGTACGCCGCCGCGGACGCGGGTGATGGTCGCCGCCGCCGGCATCGCGATCCGCTGCGGCCGCGCCTTCGACCAGCCTCAGCTCAGGTCCCAGACCTGCAGCTCGGTTCCTTCGGACACCTCGACGACGTCTTCGGGGATGTCCAGCAGCCCGTTGGCCGACGCCAGCCACCGCAAGTGGTGGGACGCCGGCGGGCCGTAGCTGGTGACGGTGCCGACCCCGTCTTTGGAGCGGTTCAGGAGGGCGCGCCGGAACTGGCGCTTGCCGCGCGGCGATGTCAGCGATTCGGCGAGCACCGCCGGGCGGTGCGGTCGCTCCGGATCCGGCAGGCCCATCGCCCGGCGCAGCGCGGGGCGGATGAAGACCTCGAAGGACACCAGCGCGCTGACCGGATTGCCGGGCAGGGTGACGATCGTCGCGCCGGCCACCCGCCCGATGCCTTGCGGCATCCCGGGCTGCATCGCCACCTTGACGAACTCCACCCCCTGGTCCCCGTCGCGGCCGAACGCGTCCTTGACGACCTCGTAGGCGCCTGCGCTGACGCCGCCGCTGGTGATGATCAGGTCGGCGTCGGCGGCGTAGCGGTCGAGGATCGAACTGAACTGCGCGACATCGTCCTCGGCGGTCGCGACGGCGACCACCTCGGCGCCGGCGTCACGGACGGCGCCGGCCAGCATGATCGAGTTGGACTCGTAGATCTGCCCGGGCAGCAGCGGCTCCCCCGGCGACACCAGCTCCGAACCGGTGGACATCACCAACACCCGTTGGCGCGGAATCACCGGCAGTTCCGGCATTCCCAGCGCCGCCGCCAGCCCGAGCACCGCCGGAGTCACCACCTGACCCTTGCGCAGCACGGTGGTGCCCGGGGCGACGTCCTCGCCCGCCCGGCGGATGTGCGCGCCGACCGGGCGCGGCCGGTGGATCGCCACCGATTCCGCGCCGCCGTCGGTGTCCTCGACCGGCACGACGGCCGTCGTCCCGGCCGGCACCGGCGCGCCCGTCATGATCCGGTGCGCGGTGTTCGGTTGCAGCGTCAGCTCGTCGGTGCGCCCGGCCGGGATGTCCTCGGCGACTTCCAACACCACCGGGCGTTCCGGGGTGGCGTCCGCAACGTCCTCGGCGCGCACCGCGTAGCCGTCCATCGCGGAGTTGTCGAAGACCGGCAGCGCCAACCGGGCGACCACGTCGTCGGCCAACACCAAACCCTGGGCCTGTGCCAGCGCAACCGCGACCGACGGGCGGGCGCGGATCATCTCCGCTACGACTCGCTGATGCTCTTCGACTGACCGCACCCGGCCATTATCGGCCTCCCCGATCGGCGCATCGCGGACGTAAGGTTGAGAACGTGATTACCGGGTTGGCCCACGCCGGGGTGTGCGTTCCGGATTGCGAGGCGGCGGTGGCGTTCTACCGCGACGTATTGGGCCTGCGTGTGCTCTCGCCGCCCTACGTCATGAGCGGTAATGCCATTCGCGAGGACATGGGCGAGCTGGTGTCCGACCCGAGCATGAAGGCGGCCATCGTCGGCTTCGGTGACGACGGTGACCGGGTGCTCGAGGTGATCGAATACCTCAACGTCGACGGCAGCGGCGACGCCGAGCGGGCCCTGACCGATCACGGGCTGTCGCACGTCGGGCTGATCTGTGAGGACCTCGACGCCACCCGCGCCGAACTGGAGAGCAAGGGAGTGCGGTTCTTGGTCAGCGGGATCGCGGACGTCGCACGGGTCCGCACCACCTGGTTCGTCGATCCGTGGGGCGTGGTGTTCATCCTCGTGGAGAAGAGCCGGCCCGAGCGACCGTACTTCGCGCAGTTCGGGGCGTGATGCCCCGAAAAACGACGGTAGGGATCATCGGCGCCGGTGCCGGGGGCATCGCGATGGGCATCCAGCTGGCGCAGGGCGGCTACGACTTCACCATCTTCGACCGCGCGGACGGGTTCGGCGGGACCTGGCGGCACAACACCTTCCCGGGCGCGGCCTGCGACGTGCCGTCGCACCTGTACTCGTTTTCGTTTGCGCCCAATCCGCGGTGGAGCAAGACCTACGCGAACCAGCCCGAGATCCTGGCGTATCTGGAAAAGGTCGCCGCCGACCACGGGCTGGGTCCGCACCTGCGGCCCCACACCGCGATCGCCACGGTGCGGTGGTCGGACGAGCGGCGGCGGTGGACGCTGACCACCGGCGACGGCGCCCAGCACGACTTCGACGTCGTGGTGAGCGCCGTCGGGATGCTCGACGTGCCGCACGTTCCGGAAATACGCGGCGCACATCGATTTCGAGGGCGCCAATTCCATTCGGCGCGTTGGGATCACAGCAAGTCGACCGCCGGAGAGCGGGTCGCGTCCATCGGCACGGGCGCCAGCGCCATCCAGTACGTGCCCGCGATCGCACCAAAGACCGCGCACCTCACGGTGTTTCAGCGGACCCCGATCTGGATCGCCCCGCGCTTCGACTTCCCGTTCACGCCCGAACAGCACGAGGAGTTCGAGCGCCACCCCGAGATGGCGCGCAAGCTGCGCGACGAGGCCTTCGACGCCTACGAATCGTCGAGCTTCGACGTCGACGCCGCGCAGACGCGCGAGGCCACCGAGCTCGCGCGCAGCTACCTGAGGCGCAAGGTGACCGACCCCGAGCTGCGCGCGAAGCTGACGCCCGACTATCCCGCCGGCTGCAAGCGGCCGTTGATGTCGCGCGAGTGGTATCCCACTTTCGCGTTGCCGAACGTGGCCCTGGAAACGACCGCGATCGCCGAGCTGACCGAGCGCGGGGTGCGCACCGCCGACGGCGTCGAACACCGCGTCGACACCGTCATCTACGGCACCGGTTTCCAGGCCGCCGACTACCTGGCGAGCATCGACGTGTACGGGACCGGCGGCCGCCACCTACGCGACGAGTGGAGCCGTGGCGCCGAAGCCTACCTCGGCACGCTGATCGCCGGGTATCCGAACTTCTTCACGCTCTACGGCCCAAACACCAACGGCGTCAACTCGATTCTGTACATCCACGAGGCGCAGACCACGTTCGTCCGCCGCATCCTCGACGTGATGGGCGACCGCGGCGCGCGCACGATCGAGGTCACCGCGGACGCGCAGCGTCGCTACAACGACGAGATTCAGGCCGCCATGGCGGGCAAGGTGTGGCTCGCCTGCAACAACTACTTCCGGCATCCCAGCGGCAAGGTCGTCACGCAGTTGCCGTACAGCGGCCGGAGGTTCTACGAACGCACCCGCGAACTGGTCGACGGCGACTACCGCTTCGACCGGTGACTGGTCGGGGGCCTGAGCCGGCGCCCGCGGACTCTGGCGGATGCGGTCGGGACGCGCCTGAGGCTGGGCCGCCTCGGCCGCTTGACCCGCTCGGCGGTCCTGACGGGGGCGCTGTACGCCGTCTCGACCTTCATCCGCAACCATGCCGCCGCGCGCTTCGACCTCACCTGCACGGCCACACACTACGTCGCACCCGCGCCGGGTATCGGTGCGCAGCACCGAAAGTTCGCGCACCGTTAACCGACTACTGCACCCAGTAGTTATCGTGGCGGATGAACCACTCCCGGCGTTGGTCATCGGTCATGTCGGCCAGCGCGGCGAAGCCCTCGAAGTAGGCCTCCCGCGGCGCCCCGGGGGCGAACAGCATCAGGACCGACGCCGGTTCGTCGGCCTCGTTGCGGAAGCCGTGCACCCCGCCGGGCGGCACGTAGAGGAAATCGCCGGGATGCCCGTCGACCCACTCGTTGCCCTCGTAGAGCTTCATCGTCCCGGACAGGACGAAAAACGCCTCGGACATGGCCCGGTGGAAGTGGGCCGGCGGGCCGCCGCCGGCCGGGGCGATGTCGACGCGGTACAGGCCGTAGTCGCCGCCGGTGGCCCGCTGGTTGGCCAAATAGTGGTACCGGGTCCCGAAGGTTTCGTAGTCGGCCGGCTCGTCGGCGCGCTTGAGCCAGGCGCTGACCTCCGGCTCGTCCTTGGTGTAGCGGGGCGGTGGATAGGGCGGAACGGCGAGGGACATGCCTTTAGTGTTACCCCGTCAGTCGACGGGATAGGCCACCCCGGTGAGCTCCTCGGAGACCGCCCACAGCCGGCGCTGCGTCGCGACGTCGTGCGACTTCTCGCTGGACGCAACGAGTTTCGGGTAGCCGCGCTGCTCGGCGAACCCGTCGGGGCCGTAGTACTGGCCGCCGAGCACGCCGGGGTCGGTCGCGGCGCGCAGCGTCGGCAGGGCGCCCATGTCCGGGCCCTGGAACAGCGGCATCAGCGCGGACGCGAAGCGCAGGACCGGCGCGGGCAGGTTGCGGACGAGCTCGGTCCGCGAACCGCCGGGGTGCGCGGCCGCGGCGATCGTCGTTCCGTGTGGCGCGAGCCGGCGCTGCAGTTCGTAGGTGAACAACAGGTTGGCGAGCTTGGACTGCCCGTAGGCGCCCACGCGGCTGTAGCCGCGTTCCCACTGCAGGTCGTCGAAGTGGATGTCGGCGCGGATGCGGTGGCCCATGCTGCTGACGGTCACGACCCTGGAGCCGGCGACCGGCAGCAGCCGGTCCAGCAGCAGCCCGGTGAAGGCGAAGTGGCCGAGGTGGTTGGTGCCGAATTGCAGCTCGAAGCCGTCCTTGGTGGTGGACTTCGGCGTCCACATCACGCCCGCGTTGTTGATCAGCAGGTCGATGCGGTCGTGCGCGGAGCGCAGCTGCTCGGCCGCGGCGCGAATGGACTCCAGCGACGTCAGGTCCAGCTCCTGCAGCGCGACGTCGGCGTGGGGGCTGTGCGCGGTGATCCGGGCCGCGGCGTCCTTGCCCTTGTCCAGGTTGCGCACCGCCAGCACCACGTGGGCGCCGTGGTCGGCGAGCGCCAGCGCGGTCTCGTAGCCGAGGCCGGTGTTGGCTCCGGTGATGACGGCGACGCGACCGGTCTGGTCGGGAATGTCCGCGGTGGTCCACTTGGCCATGGCTGGCTCCTCGAACTAGTAGAGTAAACGGGGCGAGCGCTCCGGTTGTTGCCCACTATACGGAACGCGCGCCCCGCTTTGTCAACTCCTAGGTGGTGAACAGATGGCGCAACCCGCCCGCCCGCTGCGCGCCGACGCGGCGCGCAACCGCGCGCGCGTGCTGGACGTCGCCTACGAGACCTTCGCGGCCGAGGGGCTGGCGGTGCCCATCGACGAGATCGCCCGGCGCGCCGGGGTCGGCGCCGGCACCGTGTATCGGCACTTCCCGACGAAGGAGGCGCTGTTCCAGGCGGTCACCGAAGACCGGATGAGGCACCTCGTCGACGACGGGCGGGCCCTGCTCGCCTCCGCCGGGCCGGGCGAGGCGCTCTTCAGTTTCCTGCGCTCGATGGTGCTGCAATGGGGCGCGACGGATCGCGGCCTGGTCGACGCGCTGGCCGGGCTGGGGATCGACATCGCCTGCGCCGCGCCCGAGGCCGAGGACGCGTTCAAGGCCTTGCTCGGCGAGCTGCTGAGCGCCGCGCAGGAAGCGGGCACCGCCCGGCGCGACATCGACATGCGCGATCTGAAGACCATCCTGGTCGGATGCCAGGCGATGCAGGCCCACGACTCGGCGCTGGCCGAGCGGGTGACCGACGTCGTCATCGACGGTTTACGCGCTGGGCGATAACCGGGGGCCGTTCTTGCACTCGGCATGGGCGAGTGCTAAGAATGACGTTGGCACTCGCGACCAGCGAGTGCTAGGTCGGGACGGTGAGGCTCGGCTGTGTCGTCGCCCGACGACGTCAGCTGCGCCGTCCGTCGCGGGCACTGCACCCGGCCAGGACGTGTCATCCCCAATCCGGAGGAATCACTTCGCAATGGCCAAGACAATTGCGTACGACGAAGAGGCCCGTCGCGGCCTCGAGCGCGGGCTGAACGCCCTCGCCGACGCGGTAAAGGTGACGTTGGGCCCCAAGGGCCGCAACGTCGTCCTGGAGAAGAAGTGGGGTGCCCCCACGATCACCAACGATGGTGTGTCCATCGCCAAGGAGATCGAGCTGGAGGACCCCTACGAGAAGATCGGCGCCGAGCTGGTCAAGGAAGTCGCCAAGAAGACCGACGACGTCGCCGGTGACGGCACCACGACGGCCACGGTGCTGGCCCAGGCGTTGGTCAAGGAGGGCCTGCGCAACGTAGCCGCGGGCGCCAACCCGCTGGCGCTCAAGCGCGGCATCGAGAAGGCCGTCGAGAAGGTCACCGAGACCCTGCTGAAGTCGGCCAAGGACGTCGAGACCAAGGAGCAGATCGCCGCCACCGCCGCGATCTCCGCGGGCGACCAGTCGATCGGTGACCTGATCGCCGAGGCGATGGACAAGGTCGGCAACGAGGGCGTCATCACCGTCGAGGAGTCCAACACCTTCGGCCTGCAGCTGGAGCTCACCGAGGGCATGCGGTTCGACAAGGGCTACATCTCGGGCTACTTCGTCACCGACGCCGAGCGTCAGGAAGCGGTCCTGGAAGACCCCTTCATCCTGCTGGTCAGCTCCAAGGTGTCGACCGTCAAGGACCTGCTGCCGCTGCTGGAGAAGGTCATCCAGGCCGGCAAGCCGCTGCTGATCATCGCCGAGGACGTCGAGGGCGAGGCTCTGAGCACCCTGGTCGTCAACAAGATCCGCGGCACCTTCAAGTCGGTGGCGGTCAAGGCCCCCGGCTTCGGCGACCGCCGCAAGGCGATGCTGCAGGACATGGCGATCCTAACCGGCGGCCAGGTGATCAGCGAGGAGGTCGGCCTGTCGCTGGAGAGCGCCGACGTCGCGCTGCTCGGCAAGGCCCGCAAGGTCGTCGTCACCAAGGACGAGACCACCATCGTCGAGGGCGCCGGTGACACCGACGCCATCGCCGGGCGGGTGGCCCAGATCCGCCAGGAGATCGAGAACAGCGACTCCGACTACGACCGCGAGAAGCTGCAGGAGCGCCTGGCCAAGCTGGCCGGCGGTGTTGCGGTGATCAAGGCCGGCGCCGCCACCGAGGTGGAGCTCAAGGAGCGCAAGCACCGCATCGAGGACGCGGTGCGCAACGCCAAGGCCGCCGTCGAGGAGGGCATCGTCGCCGGTGGCGGCGTGGCCCTGCTGCAAGCGGCTCCGACGCTGGACGAGCTGAAGCTCACCGGCGACGAGGCCACCGGCGCCAACATCGTCAAGGTGGCGCTGGAGGCTCCGCTGAAGCAGATCGCCTTCAACTCCGGGCTGGAGCCCGGCGTTGTCGCCGAGAAGGTCCGCAACTCGCCCGCCGGAACCGGCCTGAACGCCGCCTCCGGTGAGTACGAGGACCTGCTCAAGGCCGGCGTTGCCGACCCGGTCAAGGTGACCCGCTCGGCGCTGCAGAACGCGGCGTCCATCGCGGCGCTGTTCCTGACGACCGAGGCCGTCGTCGCCGACAAGCCGGAGAAGGCGGCCGCTCCCGCGGGCGACCCGACCGGTGGCATGGGCGGTATGGACTTCTAGCAAGTCAATGAGAAAGCCCGGTCTGCGTTGCAGGCCGGGCTTTTTCGTGCGCCGAGCGTGAGCTCAGGGCGGGATTTCGGCGATTCCTCCGCCCTGGCTTCACGTTCGGCGCGCAGGGCCGCCTTGTACGTTTAACCGCGTGGCCCTCCCGACTCCCTCACCCACCGGTACCGCCGTCGTGACCGGGGCGTCGTCGGGCATCGGCGCCGACATCGCCCGGGAGCTGGCCGGCCGCGGCCACGGCGTCACGCTCGTCGCCCGCCGCGAAGACCGGCTGCGCGAGCTGGCCGACGAACTCGCCGGCGTCGTGCGCGTCGAGGTGATCGCCTGCGATGTCGCCGACGCGGCGGCCCGCGCCGGCCTCCTCGACGAGGTCGAGCGCCGCGGGTTGACCGTCGACGTCCTGGTCAACAACGCCGGCATCGGCACCATCGGGTCGGTGACGAAAACGCGAGTCGACGACGAGATCGCCCAGGTGCGGGTCAACGTCGAGGCCGTCATCGACCTCACCACCCGGGCCGTGCAGCAGATGGTGCCGCGCGGACGCGGCGCCATCCTCAACCTCGGATCCACCGCGGGCTACCACCCCTTCCCGGGGCAAGCCGGCTACGCCGCCACCAAGGCGTTCGTGAGGACCTACACCGAGGGGGTGCGCGGCGAGCTGGCCGGCACCGGCGTCACCGTCGCGCTGCTGTGCCCGGGCCCGGTGCGCACCGAGTTCCTGAAAAACGCGGGGATGGATGAGCGGACCTTTGCCGACGCGTTCCCGAAGTTCCTGTGGATGCCGTCGCGCGACGTGGCGCGCGTCGGGGTCGACGCGCTGGAGCACGACCGCGGCACGGTGATCGCCGGGCTGCCGAGCCAGCTGTCCACGCGGCTGTTCCAGTTCCTGCCGCGACGGGTGCTGTTGCCGCTGCTGAAGAACCAGCATCCGGGCCTGAAAAGGGACTTAGGCGGGGACCGGTCGGCCCGCTGAGGGCCAGCGCCGCATCCAACCTTCCACCGGCAGCGCGAGCGCGTTGCACAGCGTGCAGATCGTGCGGTACCAGCCGACGGCGGTCAGCAGTTCGATCCGCTGCTCGTCGTCCAGGTCGCGCCCGAGCGCCGCCCAGGTCGGCTCCGACCACGAGCCGGTGCGTTCCAGTTCGTCCACCGCCTCGATCAGCGTCCGCTCGGCCGGGCTCCACCGCGGGTCGTCCGCGCCGCCCGTGACCAGGGCGTCGCACTCGTCGTCGCTGACGCCCGCGATCGGGCCCCAGAACGCCGCCTGCCCGCCCCACTCGTACCGGCAGCCGACCAGTGCGCAGGTGCGCAGGATGGCGATGGTGCGGGTCCGCGGCGGCAAAAGCGCTGCGACATAGAGTGATTCGCCGAGCTTGCGCAGCCGGCTCGCGAGCGCCGGATGGCGTTGCAGGCAACGCACCAGAAGCAGCGGCTCGTAGGTGCGGTCCGGGTGACCCCAGCTGTTGATGCCGGTGGCGTCTTCCTCGCTCCACGGCGGGGCGAGTGGCGCGACGCGGCTCACAGCGAGAACACCACGCAGTCGTGCAGGCACCCTTTGGCGGCGCTGGGGGAGTCGGCTTCGCGGTGCAGCAGCGCGCGCTCCGGCACGACGCCCAAGCGGACGGTCTCGCCGGGCGCGTCTGTCACTTCGGCCCTGCCGTCGACGATCAGCGAGTAGCCGCCGGGCTCGCGCGGGGGCCACAGGAGGGTGACTTCGCCGCGCCGGGCCAGATTCTCCCGCGTGCGCCCGCCGATGAGGCCGACGTCGAGAGTGGCCTCGTCCATTCGCGGCTCGACGGTCACCGTGTGGGGTCGATGGTCGTCGCCGACCGTGATCAGGTATGCAAACGGAAAGTCCGGGAGCGCGGCGGCGAGCCGCTCAAGGTCCACCTTCTTCTTGGTGCGCATGCGTTCAGACTAGGCCGCTCGTGGCGATCGCAAGCGCGGCGTAGCCGGGCGCAGCGGGTTGCCACCGTGGGGCCAGTGGCGATCGCAAGCGCGGCGTAGCCGGGCGCAGCGGGTTGCCACCGTGGGGCCAGTGGCGATCGCAAGCGCGGCGTAGCCGGGCGCAGCGGGTCGCCACCGTGGGGCCAGTGGCGATCGCGAGCGCGGCGCAGCCGGGCGCAGCGGGTCGGCACCGTGGGGCCAGTGGCGATCGCGAGCGCGGCGTAGCCGGGCGCAGCGGGTCGGCACCGTGGGGCCAGTGGCGATCGCAAGCGCGGCGGAGCCGGGCGCAGCGGGTTGCCACCGTTGGGCTAGTCGGGGATGACCGGGTCGCCGATGCCCGGCTCGGGCAGGCCGGGCGGGCGGTCGCCCTTGTTGAAGAAGTTCGAGTTGGGTATGCCCGACTCCCGCGCGGCCAGGTTCCGCACGCCCTCCTCCGCGCCGCTGGTGGCGAAGAAACCCGCGGGGGCCGTCGTGGTCCGCAGGGCCGGCGGGGTGGGGGTGGGGCCGGCCGCGGCACCGGCGACGGCGTTCGCGCCGCCCGATTGAATGCCGCCGACCAGGGCGCTCGTGTCGCCCGGGGCCGCCATGGCCGCGCTGGCCGGGTTGAGCATCGCCGCGTTCGACAGGCTCGCGTTGAGGCCGCCGGTGGTCGCGGCCGAGTTGAGCAGGCTCGAGCTGAGGTTGGCCGCCCCGACGCCGCCCGTCATGTAGTTGCCGGAGTTGAGCACAGCCGCATCCTGGGCGCCGTGGGCGGCCGCGCCGTCCATGAAAATGCCCGTGTTGGCGTTGCCGCTGTTGAAAAAGCCCGCGTTGACCGCACCCGAGTTCAAGAGGCCGGTGTTGGACACGCCCGAGTTTCCGACGCCGAAGTTTCCGGTGCCGGAGTTGAAGAAGCCGATGTTATTGCTGCCTGAGTTGAAGAACCCGATGTTGCCGGTGCCGGAGTTGAAGCCGCCGAAGCCGATCTGATTGTTGCCGGTCAGCCCGATCCCGAAGTCGTTGTTACCACTGTTACCAAAGCCAAAGTTGTTATTACCGAGGTTCCCCAAGCCCAGGTTGTTGTTCCCCGAATTTCCGGAGCCGACATTTAAGTTGCCGCTGTTTCCGAAACCGACGTTGGAATTGCCCATCGAAATTGGACCGAAACCAATTTTGCCGTTGTTGAAGGTGAATCCAAGCTTTTGCAGGACCTGTTGCCAGGGCGCCAATTGCGCGGCCGCCGCCGACGCGTCGGCGTGGTAACCGAACATCGCGGCCACGTCGGCCGCCCACATCGCCTCGTAGGCGGCCTCCGTGTCCATGATCGCCGGGACGTTGAAGCCGAACCAGTTCGTCGATGCCAACGCCTTCACCAGGGCGCGGTTGGCGGCCACCACCGCGGGCTGCACGGTGGCCGCCACCGCGGATTCGAAGGCGGCCGCGATGGCCGCGGCCTGGCTCGATGCCGCCTCGGCCTGGGCCGCGGCCGCGCTCAGCCAGCCCACGTACTGGGTCGCGACGGCCATCATCGCCGCCGCCGACGCGCCCTGCCACGAACCGTTGGCCAGATCGGACGTCACCGAAAAGAACGACGACGCTGACGACGCCAGATCCTCGGCCAACCCATCCCAGGCTTCGGCCGCAGCAAGCAGCGGCGCCGCACCCGGCCCGGCAAAAATTAGTGCCGAGTTGATTTCAGGCGGCAACCACGCAAAATGCGGGCTCGTCACTGACCCAACTTAACTGGGAAGGGCCGCCCTTCGTGGCGTTATCGACCAGGTACTGGCATGGGCTTTCGCCCGCGGACCAACTTGCCTGGACGCGCCTCGGTCGGAACGCCATTTTCAGCAATTATTACCCCGGAAACGATCGTTGTCACATATCCTTCGGCGGTCTGATCCAGGCGGCGCCCGCCGGCGGGCAGATCGTGACGGATCACCGGCTTGTGCAGCCGCAGGGCGCCGTGGTCGATGACGTTGAGGTCGGCCTTGTATCCGGCGGCGATGCGGCCGCGGTCGCCCAGCCCGGCCACCCGCGCGGGCACGGAGGTGAGCTCGCGCACGGCCTCGGCCACGGTGAACCTGCCGGACCTGCGATCCCGCGCCCAGTGCGCCAGGAAGTACGTCGAGTAGCTGGCGTCGCAGATCATCCCGTAGTGGGCGCCGCCATCGCCGAGCCCGAGCACCACGTCGTCGCGGTGCAGCAACTTACCCACGGTGTCCAGCGAGTTGTTCTGCAGATTGCTGGTCGCGACCAACAGCATGGCGCGGCCGTCGTCGTCGAGCAGCCGGTCGTAGGCCTCCTCCATCGGATTCACCCCGCGGGCCCGGGCGCGGGCCCCGATGCTGGTCGACGGGTCCGGCTCGTAGTTCGGCTCGTCGCCCAGCGGGTAGATCCAGTCCCACATCTGCGCCACGTACAGGATCGGGTGACCGACGCCGGGCTTGTCGGCCAGGATCCGGGCGCGGACCTCGGGCTTGCGCATCTCGGCCACGCGCTCTTCCAGTGGCAGGTGCGCGATCTCGCGGTAGCTGGGGTACAGCACGAACGGGTTGGCGCTGAGCTGCAGCCCGATGATCAGCCCGATCGGGCGCGGCAGCAGCTGCGCGGTGATGTCGCCGCCCGCCGCGTTGGCCTTCTCGATCATCGTGATGGCGTCCTCCCACGTCGGGTCCCCGGAGTTGGCGACGACCAGGGTGAACGTGACCGGCAGGTCCAAGTCCTCGGCCACATCGAACACGGTTTGCAGGACCGGCTGGTAGCCGCCGGCGGGAATGTCCGGCACGAATTGCAGCAGCCCGCCGCCGGCGTCCACGACACCTTTGGCGATCTCCTCGATCTCCTCGCGGGCGGCGTCGTAACTCGGTATCGGCGACCCGCTTTCGGTCTTGTGGATCGTCAGCCGCGACGACGCGAAGCCCAGCGCGCCCACCTCGATCGCCTCCTTGGCCAGCGCCCGCATCTCGGCGAGGTCCTCGGGGGTGGCGGGCTCGCGGTCGGCGCCGCGCTGGCCCATCACGTACACCCGCAGCGGCGAGTGGGGCAGGTAGGCCGCCACGTCGATGTCGCGTTTGCCCGCCTCCAGCGCGTCCATGTATTCCGGGAAGGTTTCCCAGGTCCAGGGCAGGCCGTCGGTCATGACGACGCCGGGTATGTCCTCGACGCCGGCCATGACGTCCACGAGCACGTCGTGATCGGACTGGCGGCAAGGGGCGAAGCCGACGCCGCAGTTGCCCACCACCACCGTGGTCACGCCATGCGCCGACGAGGGCGTCAGGCGCTCCGACCAGATGGCCTGGCCGTCGTAGTGGGTGTGCAGGTCGACGAATCCGGGCGTGACCAGCAGCCCCGTGGCGTCGATCTCCCGGCGTGCGCCGTCCCCGTTGACGGAGCCGACCGACTCGATCACGCCGTCTCGCACCGCGACGTCGCCGACGTACGGCTCACCCCCCAGCCCGTCGACGATGGTGCCATTGCGGATGATCAGGTCGTAGGTCATCTAAATAATCTACGACCGCGCCGGTGTGTCGTGCCAGGATCACTTCCGTGATCGACCACATCGGAATCAATTGCGCCGATTATCCGAAATCGCAGAATTTTTACGACAACGTGCTGGGAGTGCTGGGTTTTTCGCGGCAAATGGATTTCGGCCGCGCCATCGGGTACGGCCGCGACGGCAAACCGTCATTCTGGATCGCGGATGGGTCGGGCATGGGTCCCGCCCGCGAGGTGCACCTGGCCTTCGAGGCCGCCGACGAAGGCGCGGTGCGCGCCTTTCACGAGACGGCCGTGCGGCTGGGCGCCGCGTCGTTGCACGTGCCGCGGCTCTGGCCCGAATATCACCCCGGGTATTTCGGGGCCTTCGTCCGCGATCCCGACGGCAACAACGTCGAGGCGGTGTGGCACGGGGGGCCGTAATGTCGGTGACATGGCCGACGCTGACGCTGCAACTCAGGAACTGCTTCGCGACGCGTTCACCCGGTTGATCGAACACGTCGACGAGCTCGCCGACGGGCTGACCGACGAAGTGTCCAACTACCGCCCGGCCCCCAACGCCAACAGCATCGCCTGGCTGATCTGGCACAGCGCGCGAGTGCAGGACATCCAGCTTGCCCAGGTGGCCGGTGTGGAGCAGGTGTGGACCCGCGACGGGTGGGTGGATCGGTTCGGGTTGGACCTGCCGCGCAACGACACCGGGTACGGGCACGGCCCCGACGAGGTGGCGAAGGTGAAGGCCCCCGCCGAGCTGCTGTCCGGCTACTACCACGCGGTGCACAAGCTGACCCTCGAATACATCGCCAGCGTGACGGCCGACGAGCTGGGCCGCGTCGTCGACACCAACTGGGACCCGCCCGTGACGGCCAGCGCGCGGCTGGTGAGCATCATCGACGACTGCGCCCAGCACCTCGGCCAGGCCGCGTACGTGCGGGGGATTCAGTAGGTTCTAAGGCGTGCGATTCGCGGCCACCGTTGCCTTGTGGCTGGCCACCACGGTTGCGCTGGCCGTCGCGATTCCCGCGGCCTGGGCGCAGCGCAACGTCGTCAGCGAGGACGGCTACGCCGCCCTCGCGCAGCAGGCCGCGGGCGACCCCGCCCTGCAGTCGGCGATGGCGGGCGAACTCACCACGCGGGCGATGGCGCTCATCGCCGAGCAGGGCGCCGGCCGCTACCCGGTGGACAGCGCGCGGGTGCGCGACGTCGCCAACGCCTTCACCGCGGGGCGTGAGTTCCCGCCGCTGTTCGCCCGGGCGAACCGGGCCGCCCACGCCTGGTTGTTCACCGACCCGCGGCCGGGCCAGAACGGCGATCAGTGGGTCATCGACGTGGCCCCGATGCTCAACGACGACTCGTTCCGGCAGGTGCTGAGCAGCCACAACGTCGCGGTGCCCGCGGACCTGACCGTCCCGGTCGCGGTGTCGATGCCACCGTCGCTGCGGGAGGGCAGGCTGAGCCGGCTGGCGGCCTGGGGCCCGTGGGTCAGCGCCGGCGCGGCGGCCCTGAGCGGCCTGTTCGGGCTGCTGACGCTGGCGGCCGCGCGGCGGCGCGGCAAGGCCCTGGCCAGCCTCGGGATCGCGGCGCTGCTGGTCGGCGCGGCGGGATGGGCGGGCATCGAGGCGGGTCGCCGCTACGTCGGCGACGCGCTCAACCGCACCACCGGGGACATCCGCCAGGTCGCCGAGGTGATGGTCGCCCACGCCGAGGCAGGCCTGCGGCACTGGCTCGACGTGACGCTGGTCGCGGGCGCCGCGCTGGTGGGGCTGGGCGTGCTGGTCGCGATCCTGGGCGGCCTCACGAAGAAGGCCTAACTCAGGGGCAGCTCGGCCAGGATCGGGGTGGTCGGGCGCGACGATCCGTTGCCCGGTTCGACGGTGAACGCGAGCGCCGTCGAGGATCCGATGTTGGTGAGGGTGTCTTTCGTCGAGGGCAACACGGCCGCGGCGCCCATGGTGCCCGCGGAGGTGGGGCCGTTGGTCCCGATCAACCACATCTGATACACGGTGCCCGGCGATGGCGGCGGCACGTTGTTCATCACCAGCACGGCCGCGTTGCGGTCGCGGGAGAACATCACCGTGGCGGTCCCGTTGGCCAGGGGACGCGAGACCGTCTGGACGTCCGGGGCCGCCAGGACCTGCTCGGCCATCGACGGCTTCGCCGGCGAATGCATCAGCACCCCGACGCCGAACGCCGCCGCACCCACCACGACGGCGGCCGCCGCGGAAGCGAAAACCGTTCTGCGCCAGGCTATTTTACGCACGTTGTCCGGTGCCGCGGCGGCCAGCATGGTCGCCCGCAGGTGCGCCGGTGGCTCGGCCGCGGTCGCCGCCGAGACGACCGCCATCGTCTCCCGGACGGCGCGGACCTCGTCGTCGAAGGCCGCCGCCACCGGAGCCGGCGCGGCGGCGACCCGCCGCTCGACCTCGGCGCGTTCCCCGTCCGACAAGGCATGCAGGGCATACGGCGTGGCGAGCTCGAGCACTTCGAAATCGGTCGGCTCGGTCATGGCACGTCCAGGCAGTTGCGCAGGCCGCGCAGCGCGTCGCGGATGCGGGATTTGATCGTGGACAGGTTGGCCGCCAGTCGCTGCGACACCTCGCTGTACGTCAGCCCCTGGTAGTAGGCCAGCTCGATGCACTGCCGCTGCGCAGCGCTGAGCCCCTCCAGACATTGGGTCACGCGGCGACGCTCGTCGCCGGCGATCGCCGAGTCGGCTACCGGATCGTGCGCTGTCGTGCCGGCGGTTTCGGCGCTGGTCGCGCCGTAGCGGGATTCGCGTCTGCTGCCCGCCTGCTCGGCGCGCACCCGGTCGACGGCCCGCCGGTGCGCCATGGTCAGCAGCCAGGCCAGGGCCGCCCCCTCGCCGGGTCGTACTGCGCCGCCGTGCGCCACACCTCGAGATAGACCTCCTGGGTGGTTTCCTCGCTGTAGCCCGGGTCACGCACCACCCGCGTCACCAGTCCATACACTCGGGCTTTGGTGAGGTCGTAGACCGTGGCGAAGGCGGCGCTGTCCCCGCGCGCGACCTGGCGCAGCAGGGCGTCGAGCTCGTTGCTCATCGAGCGGTAGCCTATCGCGCTTCATCGCGCTGCCGATCGAGGAGGCCGGGGGAAGAAAAACGCTGTCCGTTGCCGGTATTCGTCGAAGCCGGGACGGCCGGCCATCAGCTTCTCGGTCAGTCGCGCACCGCTGACATACATCAGGAAATAGGTCATGAGCAATGGCGAGCCGACCGTGGCCACGGCCCACCAGCCGTTGAGGGTGATCAGCCAGACTCCCCACCACACCGCCGCGTCGCCGAAGTAGTTGGGGTGGCGCGTCCACGCCCACAGGCCCCGGTCCAGCACGACACCGCGATTCGCCGGATCGGCCTTGAAGGTTCGCAGCTGCCGATCGCCCACGGCTTCGAAGGCGAAGCCCACCAGCCACCCGGTCAGCCCCACCACCGTGACCGCGGTCAGCGCGGCAGGCGTGGGCCCGGTAACCGCCGACAGCTGCAGCGGAATTGACACGAACCAGCCGATAAAGGCCTGCAGCACAAAGACTTTCCGCACCACCTGGGCGACCGTCGCACCGCGCAGCAGGGCGGCATACCGGGGATCCTCGCCCTTGCCGGCCGTCTTGCGCCCGATGTGCCAGGCCAGCCGCAGCCCCCAGATGGCCACGAGCGCAAGCAGCAGCCGTCGCCGGGTCGCGTCCCCCCCGCCCAGCGCCGCTGCGACGGCGGCGATGGCCACGAAGCCCACGCCCCAGGCCACGTCGACGACGTTGTAGCGCCCGACCCGCCTGGCGATCACGAACGTGACCGTGTGGACCACGACGAGCGCCAGCGCCGAGGCGGCGGAGACCTGCAGGAGATTCACCAGATTCATTGCGTCCACCATGAGTGATTCGAAGCCGCCGACGACATGGACTGGTCAGCCGAATGTGAACGAAAACACTTGCAGGCCCTTGCCGACCTGCATGTCGAGCTGATCGCGGTGCGCGGCGTTCCCGGGGTCGCCGCCCGCGATCTGATGCAGGGTGGGGGGGCCGCCGATGGCCGTCGCGGTCGTCCGGCCGCCCCTGGTCACGGTGATGGTGCCGGTGCCGCCGACGACGACGTAGACGTCCTTGGCCGTGTAGTTCAGCCGGAGGGCGGCGTCGTCGCTGTCGGCCGTGGCGCCCTGGTCGTCGACGGTCCACCGGCCGCGCAGGGCGAACCGGTCGTCGGGCAGCGTCGCCGGATAGGCGAATGTGGATGTGCCGGACTTGTATTCGCCCCCGCCGCCGTAGTTGACGGCCTTGCCCGCGCCCAGGTAGGTCTCGGGGGTGAGCGGGGTGTGCGGGGTGGCATCGACCGCGCCGCCGGCGCCGGGCAGCTTGACGTCCGGGTTGGCGTCAGTGAGCAATTCGCGGATCAGCCTTTCCGTGCCGTCGTAGTCCCCCTCGCCGAACTTGGTGTGGCGCACCGTCCCGTTGGCGTCGATGAGGTACTCGGCGGGCCAGTACAGGTTCTGGTAGCTGTTCCATGTCGAGTAGTCGTTGTCCAGCGCGACGGGATAGCCGATGTGCAGCGCGGCGGCGCCGCTGGCGACGTTGGCGGGGACCCGCTCGAACGCGTACTCCGGGGTGTGCACCCCGATGGCGACGAAGCCGTCGTCGTGATACCGGTTGTACCAATCGACCACGTGCGGGATGGCGCGCTGGCAGTTGATGCAGGAGTACGCCCAGAAGTCGACCAGGACCACCTTGCCCCGCAGCGACGCCAGGTCGATCGGGGCGCCGCCGGGGGTGTTGAGCCACCCGGTGATCCCGGTGATCGCCGGCGCGGGGCCGCACTGCTGCAGGTGGGCGGCACCGCCGCCGAAATCACCCGTGCAGTCGGCCAGCTGCCCGCGGGTGGTGCCGCTGGCGTTCAGCTTCTGCCGAATGG
Organism: Mycobacterium terramassiliense; assembly: GCF_900157385.1. Lineage (GTDB taxonomy): Bacteria > Actinomycetota > Actinomycetes > Mycobacteriales > Mycobacteriaceae > Mycobacterium > Mycobacterium terramassiliense. The sequence goes on along the minus strand of NZ_LT717700.1, from coordinate 1,012,880 downwards.
TGTTGGCGCCGATGCCTTTCTGCGTGGCATTTTGGAGCGCCTCGGTGTAGTCGGGGACGGCGCGCTGCAGCACGGCCGGCAGGTTGAAGACCAGCGCCACGGCCAGCAGGATCATGGTGATCCCGCCGGCGACCTGGATCGCGCGCTGCCGCCGGCGGAAGGCCGCGACGCGCTCGGCGATGCGCCGCCCGGCCAGGGCGAACACCAGCAGCGGCAGGGCGGCACCCACCGCGAACGTCGCGGTCAAAACCAGGATGGGCGGGCCGATGCGCGCCGTCCCGCCGGCGACGACGATGGCGGCCAGCACCGGTCCCGCGCAAGGCACGTACAGCGCCCCCAGCGTCAGGCCGAGCCCGAAACCCGAGCGGGGAGAACCCATTTCACGCTGCGGGATGCGGGCGAATGGCCGTTCGATCACATGCTGCAGGGGCGGAAAGATCAGCCCGAGGCCGATGAGGGTCAGCGTGACCAGGGCGGCCCACCGGATCGCGTCCTGCGGCAGGTGCAGCGCCGAGAGCAGGGCCGAACCGGCCAGGGTGACCACGCCGAAGCTGCAGACCAGGCCGGCGATCACCAAATATGGCCGGGCCGCGCGGGCGGTGTCCACGCCGGAGAAGAACACCACCGGCAGCACCGGCAGGATGCACGGCGAGATGCCGGTGATAAGGCCGCCGAGGAAGCCGATGAGCGCGATCGTTGCCATGGCAGCTATTCGGAGCTAACGGGCCGACGGACTAATCGCTGTACGCCATGGACCGATCCGGCCGGTGGGGTTCGACCGGTCGCGGCGCCACCCTGGCCGGGCGGGAGCGCACCCGGATCGGCCACCAGAACCAGCGCCCCAGCAGGGCGGCGATGGACGGCGTCATGAACGCGCGCACGACCAGCGTGTCGAACAGCAGGCCCAGCCCGATGGTGGTGCCCACCTGTCCGACGATCCGCACGTCGCTGACGACCATGGACGCCATCGTGAACGCGAACACCAGGCCCGCGTTGGTCACCACCTTGCCGGTGCCGCCCATCGAACGGATGATGCCCGTATTCAGGCCGGCATGAATTTCCTGCTTGAACCGGGAGACCAACAGCAGGTTGTAGTCGGACCCCACGGCCAACAAGACGATGACGGACATCGCCAGCACCATCCAGTGCAATTCGATGCCGAGGATGTGCTGCCAGACGAGCACCGACAGCCCGAACGAAGCGCCCAAAGAAACCGCCACCGTACCCACGATGACCGCGGCGGCGACCAGCGCGCGGGTCAGGATCAGCATGATGATGAAAATCAGGCACAGCGAGGAAATCCCGGCGATCACCAGGTCCCATTTGGCTCCCTCGGAGATGTCCTTGAAGACGGCCCCCGTTCCGGCCACGTAGATCTTCGCGTCCTCCAACGGGGTTCCCTTGAGCGACTCCTCGGCCGCGGTGCGGATCTTGTCGATGCTCGCGATGCCCTCGGCCGATGCGGGATCGCCGCGGTGCAGGATGATCATGCGCGCCGCGTGTCCATCGGGGGACAGGAAGTTCTTCATGGCGCGCTGAAAGTCTTTGTTTTTGAACACTTCTGGCGGCAGATAGAACGAGTCGTCGTTCTTGGAGGCGTCGAAGGCGTGGCCCATGGCCGTCGCGTTGTCGCTCATCTCGTCCATCTGGGCGAAGATCCCGGACATGGTGCTGTGCATGTCCAGCATCATGGTTCGCATGTTCTCCATGGTCTGGATCATCGGCGGGAACTGGGCGACCATCTGCGGCATCAGCCGATCGAGGTCCTTGATGTCGCCGACGAGCGTGTTGAGCTTGTCGGTGATCTGATCAACGCCGTCCAGTGCGTCGAATATCTGGCGAATCGACCAGCAGATCGGAATGTCGAAACAGTGCTTCTCCCAATAGAAATAGCTGCGGATGGGCCGCCAGAAATCGTCGAAGTCAGCGATGCGGTCCCGTAGCTCGTTGGTGATCTGCTGCATCTCTTCGGTGTCGCCGACCATGCGGTGGGTGGTGGCGACGAGCTGGGTCATCAGGTCATACATCCGCTGCATGTTGGCGATCGTCTTGGTCATCTCGTCGGCCTGCTTGACCATGTTGTCCATCTGGTCGCGCTGGTATTTCATGGTCTGCGTCTGAGCGGCGTTCTGCATGCTCAGCTGGAACGGAATCGACGTGTGGTCCATCGTCGTGCCGTCGGGCCGGGTGATCGCCTGGACGCGCGAAATGCCCGGGACCCGAAAGATGCCCTTGGCCAACCTGTCCAGGACCAAGAAGTCGGTCGGATTACGCATGTCGTGGTTCGTCTGGATCATCAGGATCTCCGGTTTCATCCGGGCCTGGGAGAAGTGGCGGTCCGCGGCCGTCAGGCCGGCGTTGGCGGGGATGGATGCGGGCAGGTACTCGCGGTCGTTGTAGTTGGCCCGGTAGCCGGGCAGGGTCAGCAGACCGACGAGGGCGACGGCGCACGTGACGGCCAGAATCGGCAGCGGCCAGCGGACCACCGCGGTACCGACCCGGCGCCAGCCCCGCACCCCGAGCTTGCGCTTGGGATCGAACACGCCGAACCGGCTGCCGACGGTCAGCACCGCCGGCCCCAGCGTCAGCGCGACCACCACCGCGAGCAGCATCCCCACCGCGCACGGAATACCGAGCGTCTGGAAGTACGGCATCCGCGCGAAGCTGAGGCAGAACATCGCCCCGGCGATCGTCAGGCCGGAGCCCAGGATGACATGGGCCGTCCCGCGGTACATCGTGTAGAAGGCCGATTCCCTGTCTTCGCCGGCGTGGCGGGCCTCCTGATAGCGACCGATGATGAAGATGCCGTAGTCCGTCCCGGCCGCGATCGCCAGCGACGTCAGCAGGGACACCGCGAAGGTGGAAAGCCCGATGAGCCCGAAGTGGCCGATCACGGCGACGGCTCCGCGCGCCGCGGTCAATTCGAAGCCCACCGTGATCAGCAACAGGATCACGGTGAGGATCGACCGGTAGACGAACAGCAACACGATGAGGATCACCGCGACCGTCGTCAGCGTGATCCTGACCATGGACTTGTCGCCGCTGTGGTGCAGGTCCGCGGCCATCGCCGAGACCCCGGTCACGTACGCCTTGACCCCGGGCGGCGCGGGCACGCTGTTCACGATGTTGCGGACGGATTCGACGGATTCGTTGGCCAGCGGCTCGCCCTGATTACCGGCGAGATTGACCTGCACGGTTACGGCCTTGCCGTCGTTGCTCTGCGCGCCCGCCGCCGTGAGCGGATCGCCCCAGAAGTCCTGGATGCTCAGCACGTGCGCCCTGTCGTCGCGCAACTTGCGGATCACGGTGTCGTAGTACCTGTGGGCGTCGTCGCCGAGGGGCTGATTACCCTCCAGCACGATCATCGCCGAGCTGTCGGTCTCGCCCTCGTTGAAGGCATGGCCGATCTGTTTCATCGCCACGAATGACGGTGCGTCCCTTGGGCTCAACGACACCGACCGCTCCTGCCCGACCACTTCCAGCGACGGGACGAACAGGCTCAGGGCGATGGCGACGCCCACCCAGAACAGGATGATCGGCACCGCGAAGGTGTGGATCATGCGCGCGATGGCCGGCCGCCCGGTATGGGTGTCGCCCGTGAATTCGGCGAATTTGGTGATCACGCGGACTTCACCACACAGAAGGTGAAGGCGTGGACCTCGTTGGAGATTCGCTCGGCTTTGACCACGTCGTCCACCGTGATGCGGCAGCCGACGCTATCTCCGCTGGCACGCGCCGTGAGGTTTCCCATCACCGCGGCCTTGTCGGTGCTGATGCGCAGCGACCATGGCAACGGCGCGCCGTCGACGCGCTGGGGGTCGCCGTTGACGTCGAAGTAGCTGATGTCCGCGGTCGTCCCGGGCGGGCCGAACACCTCGTAGGCGATCCGTTTCGGGTTGAACGGCTTGGGGTTTTGCAGGTTGCTGTCGGCATACGATTCGCGCTTTTCCGAGCCGAAGTAGCCGTGCACGCGGTACACGATGAAACCACCGATCACTAGCACCGCCAAGATGACCAGTGGGATCCACGTTCGGGACAGCACCTTGAAAATCTGGAATCCCTTTCAGCGGTTGGGCAGTTCTGTGGGCGGATCGCCGCGCTGCGCCCGTGCGCCCGGCACCCCGATCCCGGGGCACCAGCGCAGCCAAGGCTTACCTAAGTAAAGCATGGCCGGTTATGGCCTTTGCGGGACCATTGACTCCTTCCCCTCGCGCCCTGGAGTGTAACGCATATCACGTGCGTAACGCCGAAAACGGCCGCTCCGGGGGGAGCGCGCAAATCACGTGATGTGCGTTATACAAATCACGTGATGTGCGTTACCCTCTGCCGATGGCGCAACCTGCGTTCCAGCGCGCCCGCACGGAGGAGAACAAGCGCCAGCGGGCGGCGGCGCTCGTCGAGGCCGCGCGATCGCTGGCCGTCGAGACCGGCGTGGCGTCGGTGACCTTGACCGCCGTCGCCAGTCGTGCCGGAATTCACTACTCGGCGGTGCGGCGCTACTTCACCTCCCACAAGGAGGTGCTGCTGCACCTCGCCGCCGAGGGGTGGGCGCGGTGGTCGAACGCGGTGTGCGCCGAACTTGCCGAGCCGGGCCCGATGTCGCCGGCGCGGGTGGCCGAGACGCTGGCCAGCGGACTGGTGGCCGACCCCCTGTTCTGCGACCTGCTGGCCAACCTGCACCTGCATCTCGAGCACGAGGTGGAGATCGAGCGGGTCGTCGAGATCCGGCGCAGCATCGCCGTCGCGGCCATCTCGCTCGCCGACGCGATCGAACGCGCCCTGCCCGTGCTGGGCCGGTCCGGCGCCTTCGACACCTTGATCGCCGCCTACTCGCTGGCCTCGGCCTTCTGGCACATCGCCAACCCGCCGGAGCAGCTCACCGACGCCTACGCCGAGGAGCCGGATGCCCTCCCGCCGGAGTGGAACATCGAATTCGCGTCGGCACTTACCCGGGTGCTGACGGCCACCTGCATCGGCCTCGTTTCCGAATCCCCACGACCAACCAGGGAGGCGTGAGCGCCATGGCTTGGCGAACTGGAGCTGCCGAGAACGAGGCCAAACAAGACGTGCGGGTGGGCCCGGGCCGCCGTGAGCAGCCCGATTACCGGGCGGGAGGGCAACGGCAGCAAGCGGATTCGCCGGAGGTGGAGTCGCGGCGCGGCCGGCCGGACGCCCGGTCGGCGGAGCGTCGGCTGATGCCGAAGATCCCGATCACAGCCGCGGCGAAGAAATTCTGGATCGTGCTGGTCATCGTTGCCGTGGTCGCCGTAGCCGGCTTCTGCGTCTACCGGCTCCGCGGCATCTTCGGTGTCCATGGCGATCACCCGATCACCAGCGGGATGGCCGACGACATCAAGCCGTTCAATCCCAAGCACGTGGTGTACGAGGTCTACGGACCTCCCGGGACGACGGCCAACATCAACTACCTGGACATCAACGCCCAGCCCCAGAAAGCAAGCAATGTGCCTCTGCCCTGGACGCTTTCGGTCATCACCACGCTTCCCTCGGTGAGCGTCAACGTGGTCGCGCAGGGCGACAGCGACCAGATCGGCTGCCGCATCGTCGTCAACGACGTCGTCAAGGATGAAAGGTCCAGCAACGGAGTGCGTGCGCAGACTTTCTGCATAGTGAAGTCCGCATGACGATCGACAACAAGGCCGCGGGCCTGCCCCACATGCCGATCTTCGCGCGTTCGGTGCATAGGCTCGCGCCGCTGATCGTTCTGGCCTGGGTGGGACTTGTCGTCGTGCTCAGCGTCTTCCTGCCGCCCCTGGACAAAGTGGCGAAGCAACATCAGGTGTCCATGAGCCCCCAAAGCGCGGCATCCATGCAGGCGATGAAGCGCGTCGGCAAGGTGTTCAACGAATTCAACAGCGACAGCGCGGCCATGATCGTGCTGGAGGGCGACAAACCGCTGGGCGACGACGCCCACCACTTCTACGACACGATCGTCCGCAAACTCGAGGCTGACACGAAGCACGTCCAGCACGTTCAGGACTTCTGGGGCGATCCGCTGACCGCCGCTGGTTCGCAAAGCACCGACGGCAAGGCCGCATACGTGCAGGTGTATCTCGCCGGTAATCAGGGCGAGAGCCTCGCCAACGAGTCCATCGAGGCGGTCCGCAAGATCGTGAACAGCGTGCCTGCCCCACCCGGGGTCAAGGCCTATGTCACGGGCGCGGCGGCGTTGACCGCCGATCAGACCACGGCAGGCGACAAGAGCGTCCAAAAGGTCACGATGATCACCTTCGTGGTGATCATCCTGATGCTGCTATGGGTGTACCGCTCGATTGTCACCGTGTTCATCACTCTGCTGATGGTGATCATCGAGCTGTTCGCGGCCCGCCAGTTCGTCGCTTTGTTCGCTCATAACAACATCATCGGGCTGTCCACTTTCGCGGTGAACATCCTTGTGCTGCTGGCCATCGCGGCGGGGACGGACTATGCGATCTTCGTGCTCGGCCGCTATCAAGAGGCGCGGTCCCTCGGCGAGGACCGAGACCAGGCCTTCTACACCATGTTCCACGGGACCGCGCACGTGGTGCTGGGTTCCGGCCTGACCATCGCCGGTGCGATGTATTGCCTGAGCTTCACCCGGCTTCCGTATTTCCAGTCGCTCGGTGTGCCGTGCGCGATCGGAATGCTCGTCGCCGTGTTCGCCGCGCTCACCCTCGGCCCGGCCGTGCTGACGGTGGGCAGTCGCTTCGGTCTGTTCGATCCCAAGCGCAAGATGCGAACTCGGGGGTGGCGGCGCGTGGGCACCGCTATCGTCCGCTGGCCCGGCCCGATCCTCGCGGTGTCGGTCGCTATCGCCCTCATCGGCCTGCTGGCCCTGCCCGGCTATCAAACGAACTACGACAACCGGCTGTATCTGCCGCCGAGCGTCCCCGCGAACGTCGGATACGACGCCGCGGAACGGCACTTTCCCTCGGCGCGGATGAACCCGGAACTGTTGATGGTCGAGACCGATCACGACATGCGGAACCCAGCGGACATGTTGGTGATAGACCGAATCGCCAAGGGCATCTTCCACATTCCGGGCATCGCGCGCGTGCAGGCCATCACCAGGCCGCTCGGAAAGCCGATCGAGCACACGTCGATTCCGTTCCAGATCAGCATGCAGAACACGACGCAGGTCGAGAACCAGCAGTACATGCACCAGCGGATGGCGGACATGCTCAAGCAGGCCGATGCCATGCAGCAGTCCATCGACACGATGCAGCGCATGTACGACATCACGTCGAAGATGGCCGCCGTCACGCATCACATGGACGGCCTCACCCACGAAATGCTCGATGTCACAAACACATTGCGCGACAATATCGCCAATTTCGATGACTTCTTCCGGCCGATCCGCAGCGTCTTCTACTGGGAGAGGCACTGCTTCGACGTTCCCGTCTGCTGGGCGCTGCATTCCATCTTCGACGCGCTCGACGGCCTGGATCAGATCACCGAAAAATTCACCTATCTGTCGAATGACATAGCTCAGCTGGACGCCCTGATGCCGCAGATGCTGGCGCAGATGCCGCCGATGATCGCGACCATGCAGACGATGAAGCAGATGATGCTGACCATGCACAGCTCGATGTCGTCGCTGTATGACCAGATGGACGTGATGAGCCAGAACTCGACGGCGATGGGCCAGGCGTTCGACGCGTCCCGCAACGACGATTCGTTCTACATACCGCCCGAGGTCTTCGACAATCCCGATTTCAAGCGGGGCCTGAAGATGTTCCTGTCACCCGACGGTCACGCGGCCCGCTTCATCATCTCCCACGATGGGGATCCGGCCAGCGTCGAAGGCATTTCACACGTCGATCCGATCAGGAACGCGGCGAAGGAAGCGATCAAGGGAACCCCGCTCGAGGGCGCCAGGATCTCCCTCGCCGGCACCGCCGCCGTCTACAAGGACATGCGCGACGGGGCCAAGTACGACCTGATGATCGCGGGAATCGCCGCCGCCAGCCTGATTCTGATCATCATGCTGATCATCACGCGAAGCATGGTCGCAGCGGTGACAATCGTTGGCACGGTGCTGATTTCGTTGGGCGCCTCGTTCGGGCTCTCCGTGCTCATGTGGCAGGACATCCTCGGCTTCAAACTGCACTGGATGGTGCTGGCGATGTCCGTCATTTTGTTGCTCGCCGTAGGATCCGACTACAACCTGCTGCTGGTCTCCCGATTCAAGGAGGAGATCGGTGCCGGGTTGAGGACCGGGATCATCCGCTCGATGGCCGGCACGGGTGGGGTGGTGACATCCGCGGGCCTGGTGTTCGCGGCCACGATGGCGTCGTTCGTTTTCAGCGATCTCAAGGTCACCGGGCAGGTCGGCACCACCATCGCCCTGGGTTTGTTGTTCGACACGTTGATCGTGCGCTCGTTCATGATGCCGTCCGTCGCCGCCCTGTTGGGACGTTGGTTCTGGTGGCCGCAGCAGGTACGGACTCGTCCCGCCAGTCAGATGCTGCGGCCATATGGACCCCGGCCTCTGGTTCGCGCCCTGCTGCTACCGAGGGAAGATACGGCGGACACGGATCGGCTCCAGACGAGCGCCCCGCACTACTGATCCGGGGTCAGGCGTACGTGCGCAGCTGCACCATCTTGCGCATGACGTCGCTGAGCTTGTGCACCGGCGCCCCACAGGTCAGGCAGTAGCCGCCCGGGCAGCGGTTGATCCGATCGACCTGCTGCAGCACCTGGGCCTTGAGCCGGCGCACGCAACCGATGCACAGGATCTCGACGACGTTTCCGGACGGGTCGAGGTTCGGCCGGTTGCACTGGTCCACGGCATGCCGGTACACGATGTGCGTCGCCCTGTTCGTGCACCCGGCCTCGGACTGGCAGGTGATCTCAAGCCAGTCGAGGGCCGCGAGCGCGTCGGACTGGGGGTCGACGACGCTCATCGCGTCCTCGCTGGGGCGCAGGATCCCGGCATGAGCATGATCTAAGTCCTGGTTGACTCTGGTCGCACGGACTGGCGTCCGCATGAGCGGAATGCCAGTCAGGAACTATTGATTTGTCCCCGAACTACGGGGAAAAAAGCGATTCCCGACAGTCGCCGAGTTTAAACTCGCGCGCGAATAAAGACCAGAGTGGATCTAGGACCAGTTCCATACCGACATGTCGCCGGGCGGGTATTGGTTGCACACGTCGGTGGCCTTGGCGACAACGCCCTTGTTGTTGAAGAAGATCTTCATGTGGTTGACCCAGGCGAAGGTCAGCGGATCGCCATTGTAGAAATTTTCGGAGTAGTTCCTGCGCTCCTCCGGCGACAGCGAGTAGAACCAGTGCGCTTTATCGATGGTCGCCTGCTGCAGGTTCGGGTGGTTGTTGAAGTCGATCATGTACCGCTGGTAGTACACCGGACTGGTGTCCCTGACGGCCGCCAGGTACTGCTCGGCGTCGCAGGTGGTGGCGATCTGCCGGCGGGGCACCGGGAAGTCCTCCGTGGAATCGGCCGCAGCCGTCTTGGGGAAGGTCGCAGCCGCGATACTCAGGGCTACCAGGAAAGCAACAAAAAGGACGCCCGCACGCAGGGCGGAACTCAGCCGAGACATAGTCGTTACCGTAACACTTTCAGGGCCCCCGTGGGGGCCCGGGGGCATATTCGTAGTCCGTCTCACTATCCATCCCGATCAGGCACGATGACATGGCCGGGATCCGGCCGCAGCTCCGGCGGTGCCTGGCTGTAATCGCCGAACGGGCCGTCGCGCCGCTCGACCGCCGCCCGCACCCCCTGCGTCTGTGCGGTCTTGATGAAATCGAGCGCGTCGGGGGTGTTGCGCATCAGGCCGTCGAGGATGCCGCCCAGCACCTGGGTGGACGCCAGGCCCATGTTCTCGTAGGCCTGGTTGACGATCAGCTTCTGCGCCCGCAGCTGCGACAACGGGATCCTCGCCAGTTCCGCGGCGACCTCGGCGACGCGGGCCTCCAAACGCGCGAACGGCACCGCCTCGTTGATCAACTCGACCTCGGCGGCCTGCACGCCGGTCAGGGGCCGGCCGGTCAGCGAGTGCCACTTGACCTTGGCCAGGCTCAGCCGGTAGAGCCACATGCCGGTCAGGTAGGCCCCCCACATCCTGCTGTAGGGGGTGCCGATCACGGCGTCCTCGCTCGCGATCACGAGGTCGGCGCAGAGCGCGTAATCGCTCGCCCCGCCGACGCACCAGCCGTGCACCTGCGCGATCACCGGTTTGGATGCGCGCCAGATGGCCATGAATTTCTGGGTCGGGCCGGTCTCGCGGGCGGTGACCATCGCGAAATCCTTGCCGGGGTCCCATCGGCCGTCGGACATCATGGCCTCGCCCCAGTGCTGGAAACCGCCGCCGAAGTCGTAGCCGCCGGAGAACGCGCGGCCGGCGCCGCGCAGCACGATCACCTTGATCTCGTGGTCCCGCTCGGCCAGCCCGATGGCCGCCTCGATCTCGTCGGGCATGGGCGGGACGATCGTGTTGAGCTGCTCCGGGCGGTTCAGCGTGATCGTGGCGACCGGGCCGGACGTCGTGTAGAGCAGGGTCTGGAAATCGGGAGTCGGCATAGTTTCCTCACGGATCGGGCTGACGATTTTCCGGCGACGACGCATAGATTCGTCCGCCGATTTTGAGATAGGGCGTCGTCAGATACGCCGAGAAGATGACCACCGCCGAAAAGATGGCCGCGACGGCGACGGCGTTGGGCCAGAATTTGCCCACCCCGGCGGCGAAAGAGACGATGCCGATGATCGAGGTGGCCCAGTAGAACCGCCGGCCGGGACGGCGGTCGGCGATGAAGCGGAAGCGCGCCTGCGCCGCCCCGGCCACGATGAAGATCAAACCGGTCGCCAGCAAGGTGACTTCGATACGTTCGGTCGCTGACACGTCGACGATCTTAGGGCCGATCAAGGCCCGGCAAGGACAGTCGGGGTCCCCGCCGACCGGAGGCTGGGGCTAGCATTTCCAATCAGGTGGGGTGTGGGAAGGTCGGCCAGTGAGCGGGGTGAGCGTTATCGCGACGGCGGCCACCGTGCTCGCCGTCGCCCCGTTCTCGGTGCTCGCCGCCGCATCCGGTGTGGCGCAGGCGGCTCCGTGTGCCGGCGCCGGGGCAAACCCGGTGTCCTGCCAGAACTGTCTGGTCTACGTGGAGGCGTATCAGTCGGCGGCGTCAGATGTGTATAAGAGCCGGCCCGAGCCGGGTCTCGGTGCCCACTCTGGAGGCGCCACCGGAGCTCCCGCCGCCGGTGCATACGCCGCAGGTCATTCCGCCAAGCCCGCCGCCCCCCACCACGATCGCGGTGCAGACCCCGAAGCTCACCTCGGCGCACGGGGCGACGCGAAACGCTGCGGTGGTGACGCCGCCGAAGGGGCTCGATGCGCCACCGCAGGCGGTCGCGGAGGCCAAGGCCGCAGCGGTGACGCGGATCAACCCCGCCAGTCCGCTCGAGCCGCCCAGCCGGGTGTACGACTTCCATCAGCAAGTGCAGAACGTGGTCGACGCCCACCGCGGCAACGTTGACCTGATCAAGGCCGACAACCAGGAACTGGTTCGCCCCCGCCATTGGGACTACGTCGACTACGACGACAACCACCGCCCGGTTCTGTACAACCCGCTCAGTGAGGCGATGACGTTCCGCTACTTCTACGACGGCGCCTATCGGGAGGCGTTCGTGCCGGCCGGCGGCCGGATCGTGCTGGATGCCGCCACCGTTGGCCTGGTCCCGTTCACCGCGGTCGGTGACAGCCACGTGGCGTCGGGCAGCTTCTACGGCGGGGCCTCGATCCCGCCGGCGGGCTCGGACGGCCCGCCGCCGCCCACGTACACCGCGCCGACGCCCCCGGACGTCTACGAACACGTCTCCGCCCTCGTCGCCGCCGACAACCAGACGGTGGAAGTCGGCCAGGTGGAGGTGGTGGGCCACGACGAGAGCCAACCCGCGGGCAGCCAGGACACCTTCCTGCTCGACGACTCCACGCTGGCCTGGGGTCAGGTGAACGATTCCAGCAGCGCCGCGCAGATCAGGGTCACCAGGACCCAGTCGTTGCCGGGGGCCGGGCCGACCGACAATGGCAGCTTCCTGGTCGCTCTGACGGCCCTCAAGGAACCCTCGCCACCGGCCGCCCCGTGGTGGCCCTCGGCCCTGAGCTATACGGGCCTGGTGGTAGGAGCGGGCCTGATCGCGTGGACGATCAGTCGTCCGAGACGGCGCGCCGACCTGACCGCCGCAGACCCTAGGGGTGATTGACGCAGAACGCCACGCACATTGCGTCGACGGGAATCGACACCCATTGCGTTTGCCCGTCCGCCTGGCGCGCGCAGTAGATGGGGCCGGGGTTGCCCCACACCTTCGCGCCTTCCGGAGCGCATGGCTTCCCGAGATCGGTATCGGCGTGCGCCGGGCTTCCGAGGAGGACCGCGATGGGGGCAATCGCCGTCAAGGCCGCCAAGCCGATGAACCTCGGTGCTCTCATGATCCGCGCCTTCCTCGACAACTTTCGCTACATCACCATCGAGCTTAACGGCTTGATCCCGCGAGCATCCGCCAGAGGAACGAGTAGCTGAGCGCCGACTTGAACGCGATCTGTTCGTTGTCGGCCGCGCCGGCGTGGCCGCCCTCGATGTTCTCGTAGTACCAGACCTCATGGCCGGCGGCCTGCAGGGCGGCCGTCATCTTGCGGGCGTGGCCCGGATGGACCCGGTCGTCGCGGGTGGACGTGGTCATCAGCACGGGCGGGTAGCGCCGCGTCGCCGAAACGTTCTGGTATGGCGAGTATTCGGAGATGAACGCCCAGTCGTCGGGGTTGTCCGGGTCGCCGTACTCGGCCATCCACGACGCCCCGGCCAGCAGCAGGTGGTAGCGCTTCATGTCCAGCAGCGGCACGTCGCAGACCAGCGCGCCGAACTTTTCCGGGTACTGGGTGAGCATGACGCCCATCAGCAGCCCGCCGTTGCTGCCGCCCCGCGCGCCCAGCCGGTCGACGGTCGTGATGCCGCGGTCCACCAGATCGGTTGCCACCGCGGCGAAGTCCTCGGCGACCTTGTGCCGGTTCTCGCGCATCGCCTGGGTGTGCCAGCCGGGCCCGTACTCGCCGCCGCCGCGAATGTTGGCCAGCACGTAAGTGCCGCCGCGCGCCAGCCACAGCCGGCCCAGCACGCCGCTGTAGGCCGGTGTGTTGGCGGTCTCGAAACCGCCGTAGCCGCTCAGCAGGGTGGGGCCCGGGCCGTCGGTATCGGCGCGCCGCACGACGAAGTACGGGATCGCCGTACCGTCGGTCGATGCGACGAAATGCTGGGCCACCGAGAGCTTTTCGGCGTCGAAGAACGCCGGGGCGGATTTGATCGGCTCGAGCCGCTTGCCGCCGGCGCCGCGCAACAGCCGGGAGGGCGTGACGAATCCGCTGGAATCGAGGAAGAATTCGTCGCCGGTGTCGTCGGCGGCGACGACGACGGTGTTGGTCGCGGCCGGGATGCCCGCGACGGGTTCGCGCCGCCACCCGGCGCGTGACGAGCGCAAGCGCGGCGGAGCCGGGCGCTGCGGGTCGTCACGCGCAGGCGGCGTGACGATCTCCACGCGGCTGGCCACGTCGGCCAGCGTGACGATCAGCAGGCGGTCCTTGGTCCAGGCGTAGTGGTTCAGTGCCGTGTGCTCGTCCGGCTCGAACACCACGGTCAGTTCGGCTGTGCCGTCGAGGAATTCGTCGTAGTCGGCGGCCAGCAGCGAACCCGCGGTGAAGGTCGCGCTGCCGGTGTACCAATCGGTGCGCAGCTCGATGAGGATCCACTCGCGGTGAATCGACAGGGTCGCGTCGGTGGGCGCGTCGATGCGGATCAGCTCCGCGCCGCGCAGCTCGTAGAGCTCCTCGTTCCAGAAGTCGAGCGCCCGGCCCAGAAAGGTTCGCTCGAAGCCGGGCGTGCGGTCCGCGGCCGCGGAGACGCTGACGTCGGAGCGGGCGCCCTCGAAGACGAGCTCGGCGTCGGTCAATGGGGTGCCCCGGCGCCATCGCTTGATGACGCGCGGGTAGCCGGAGTCGGTGAGGGAGTCGGCGCCGAAGTCGGTGCCGACCAGGACGGTGTCCGGATCGGCCCAGGCGATCTGCGACTTCGCCTCGGGCAGCTGGAAGCCGTCGGCGACGAATTCGCGTGTGGCCATGTCGAATTCGCGCACGATGGAAGCGTCCGAGCCTCCGCGGGACAGGCGGATCAGGCCGCGGGTGTGGTCGGGTTCGATGACGCCGGCGCCCGCCCACACCCAATTCGTGTTGTCGGTTCGACCGAGCTCGTCCACGTCGATGAGCACATCCCACTCCGGGGAGTCCGTGCGGTAACTGTCCAGCGTGGTGCGCCGCCACAGCCCCCGCGGGTTGGCGGCATCGCGCCAGAAGTTGTAGAGGTGCTCGCCGCGGCGCACCACATACGGAATCCGGGCGTCGGTGTCGAGCACCTCGAGCGCCTCGGCGCGCATCCCGTCGAACTCCGCGTCGCCAAACGTCGCCAGGGTGGGCTCGTTATGCGCCCGCACCCAGTCCAGCGCCTCGTCGGCGGTGATGTCCTCGAGCCACAGGTAGGGGTCTTCAGGCGTCATGGGAGCCATTCTGGCCCCGGCGGTAGTGTGAGGTGTATTACACAAGGTCGAAACGAGGAGACGGGCAGATGACTGTTTTCGCACGTCCGGGGTCCGCCGGGGCGTTGATGTCGTACGAATCCCGGTACGGGAACTTCATCGGCGGCCAGTGGGTCGCGCCGGTGGGCGGCCGCTATTTCGAAAACCCGACGCCGGTGACCGGCCAGACGTTCTGCGAGGTGCCCCGCTCCGACGAGGCCGACGTCGACAAGGCGCTCGACGCCGCGCACGCGGCGGCCCCGGCGTGGGGCAAGACCGCGCCGGCCGAGCGGGCGGCCATCCTGAACAAGATCGCCGACCGGATCGAGGAGAACAAGGCCGCGCTGGCGGTGGCCGAGGTCTGGGACAACGGCAAGCCGGTCCGCGAGGCGCTGGCCGCCGACATCCCGCTGGCCGCCGACCATTTCCGCTACTTCGCCGCGGCGATCCGCGCGCAGGAGGGTTCGCTGTCGCAGGTCGACGAGGACACCGTCGCGTATCACTTCCACGAGCCGCTCGGGGTGGTCGGGCAGATCATCCCGTGGAACTTCCCGATCCTGATGGCCGCCTGGAAGATGGCGCCCGCGCTGGCGGCCGGCAACGCGGTGGTGCTCAAGCCCGCCGAGCAGACCCCGGCGTCGGTGCTCTATCTGATGTCGCTGATCGGCGATCTGGTGCCGGCGGGAGTTGTCAACGTCGTCAACGGGTTTGGCGCCGAGGCCGGCAAGCCGCTGGCGTCGAGCAACCGGATCGCCAAGATCGCGTTCACCGGGGAGACCACCACCGGGCGGCTCATCATGCAGTACGCCTCGCAGAACCTGATCCCGGTGACCCTGGAGCTCGGCGGCAAGAGCCCCAACGTGTTCTTCTCCGACGTGCTGGCCCGGGCCGACGACTTCCAGGACAAGGCGCTGGAGGGCTTCACCATGTTCGCCCTCAATCAGGGCGAGGTGTGCACCTGCCCGTCGCGCAGCCTGATCCAGGCCGACATCTACGACGAGTTCCTGGAGCTGGCCGCGATCCGCACGAAGGCGGTGCGGCAGGGCGACCCGCTGGACATCCAGACGATGCTGGGCTCGCAAGCGTCCAACGACCAGCTGGAAAAGATCCTGTCCTACATCGAAATCGGCAAGGGCGAGGGCGCCAAGATCATCACCGGCGGGGAGCGCGCCGAGTTGGGCGGCGACCTGTCCGGCGGCTACTACATGCAGCCGACGATCTTCGCGGGCAACAACAAGATGCGCATCTTCCAGGAGGAGATCTTCGGTCCGGTGGTGGCGGTGACGTCGTTCTCCGACTACGACGACGCGATATCGATCGCCAACGACACGCTCTACGGCCTGGGCGCGGGGGTGTGGAGCCGCGACGGCAACACCGCCTACCGGGCCGGGCGCGACATCCAGGCCGGCCGGGTGTGGGTCAACTGCTACCACGCCTATCCCGCGCACGCCGCGTTCGGTGGCTACAAGCAGTCCGGCATCGGCCGGGAGAACCACAAGATGATGCTCGACCACTATCAGCAGACCAAGAACCTGCTGGTGTCCTACTCCGAGAAGGCGCAAGGGTTCTTCTGATGCGCCCCGGCGACGATGCGCGGCGTCATAGCGGCGAGCGGCGGCGCCACGGGGTCGCGGGTGCCGTCATCACCCCCGCCGCCGCGCAGCTGCTGGCGCGGCTGCAGGAGCGCCACGGCGCGCTGATGTTCCACCAATCCGGCGGCTGCTGCGACGGGTCGTCGCCGATGTGCTACCCGAGTGGCGACTTCCTGGTCGGCGACCGCGACGTGCTGCTCGGCGTCCTCGACGTCGGGGACGGGGTGCCGGTGTGGATTTCGGGCCCGCAGTACGAGGCCTGGAAGCACACCCAGCTCGTCATCGACGTGGTGCCGGGACGCGGCGGCGGCTTCAGCCTCGAGGCGCCGGAGGGCGTGCGGTTTCTCAGCCGCGGGCGCGTCTTCACCGACGACGAGAACGCCGCGCTGCGGGGCGCGGGGGTCATCACCGGGGCCGCCTACGAGCGCGGCGAGCGACCGTCGGAGCGCGGCCCGGTGGTGGCCCTCGACGGCCCGGCCGCGCCGGAAACGTGCGGGCCCGGCGGTCGATGACCGCGCTAACCTCGTCAGCGTGATCCCGCTTCCGCGTCCTTGGGTGCTGGCCGGCGCCATGCTGATCGGCTGCGCGGTCGGGATGTTGACCGGTGTCGCGCTCACCGTGCTGGTGCATGCCAGGGTGCGCCCCGACGTCGTGATCGCGCTGGTGCTCGGGATCCCCACCGTGAGCGGGCTGCTGACGGTCCTGTTCTCCGGGCGGCGCTGGGTCACCATGGTGGGCGCGTTCATCCTGTCGCTCGCGCCGGGCTGGTTCGGTGCCCTCGTCGCCCTGCAGGTGGCCTCCGGTGGCTGACGACGAGGACACCGGCACGCAGTCGTTCGTCCCGAACTTCGACGACGAGGACGACACCGGCACCCAGTCGTTCGTCCCGAACTTCGACGACGAGGACGACACCGGCGCGCAGCCTGCGCCGAAGGCACCCGAGCGGCCGGCCGAGCCCGAGACGTCCGCGGCGGTCGAGGCCGCCGAGGGCGAAGCGGGCGGCGTGCCGGTGCAGCCGGTCACCGTTCCCGGTCGTTACCTGTACCTGAAGTGGTGGCAGCTGGTCCTGGTGCTGCTCGGCGTGTGGATGGTGTCGGCCGTGGTGGGGCTCGGGCTGTTCTACTGGTGGTATCACTCGGTCGACAAGACGGCCACGGCGTTCGCGGTCCTGGTGTACGTGGTGGCGTGCGCGGTGGGGGGCGTGATGTTGGCGATGGCGCAGGGCAGGGCTCTGCTCTCGGCGCTGTCGCTCGCGGTGATGTCGGGGCCGTTCGCGTCCGTCGCGGCCGCCGCGCCCCTGTACGGCTACTACTTCTGCGAGCGCACGGGCCACTGCCTGATCGGCGTGATCCCGTACTAGGCCCCCGGCCCGCGAGCGTGGGGCCTGGGGACGAATTCGGGGCAGTTCGCATGCTCAGGGCCCACACTCGGCGTCCCAGAGGGCGGTGGGCCCCACTAGGGTAGGGCTCGTGACTCACTATGACGTCGTCGTCCTCGGTGCCGGCCCCGGCGGATACGTCGCGGCCATTCGCGCCGCGCAGCTGGGCCTGAACACCGCAATCGTCGAGTCGAAGTACTGGGGCGGGGTCTGCCTCAACGTCGGCTGCATTCCGTCCAAGGCGTTGCTGCGCAACGCCGAGCTCGCCCACATCTTCACCAAAGAGGCCAAGACCTTTGGGATCGGCGGCGAGGCGACGTTCGATTACGGCATCGCCTTCGACCGCAGCCGCAAGGTGGCCGAGGGCCGCGTCGCCGGCGTGCACTTCCTGATGAAGAAGAACAAGATCACCGAGATCCACGGGTACGGCAGGTTCACCGACCCCCACACGCTGTCCGTCGATCTCAACGACGGGGGCACCGATACCGTCACGTTCGACAACGTCATCATCGCCACCGGCAGCAGCACCCGGCTGGTTCCGGGGACGTCGCTGTCGGCGAACGTGGTGACCTATGAGGAACAGATCCTGTCCCGGGAGCTGCCGGAGTCGATCATCATCGCCGGGGCCGGGGCGATCGGCATGGAGTTCGGCTACGTGCTGAAGAACTACGGGGTCGACGTGACCATCGTGGAGTTCCTGCCGCGAGCGCTGCCCAACGAGGACGCCGAGGTCTCCAAGGAGATCGAGAAACAGTTCAAGAAGCTGGGCATCAAGATCCTCACCGGAACCAAGGTCGAGTCCATCAACGACAACGGCGCCGAGGTGACGGTGGCGGTCAGCAAGGACGGTAACGCCGAGGAGCTCAAGGCCGCGAAAGTGTTGCAGGCCATCGGGTTTGCGCCCAACGTCGAAGGCTACGGGCTGGAGGCGGCAGGGGTAGCGCTGACCGAGCGCAAGGCGATCGGCATCACCGACTACATGCGCACCAACGTCGACCACATCTACGCGATCGGCGACGTCACCGGGCGGCTGATGCTGGCCCATGTCGCCGAGGCCATGGGCGTGGTGGCGGCCGAAACCATCGCCGGCGCGGAGACTATGGCCCTCGGCGACTACCGCATGCTGCCGCGCGCGACGTTCTGCCAGCCGCAGGTCGCCAGCTTCGGGCTCACCGAGGAGCAGGCCCGCGAGGAGGGCTACGACGTCGTGGTGGCCAAGTTCCCGTTCACCGCCAACGGCAAGGCCCACGGCCTGGGCGACCCCAGCGGTTTCGTCAAGCTGGTCGCCGACGGCAAGTATGGCGAGCTGCTGGGCGGGCACCTGATCGGCCACGACGTGTCCGAGCTGTTGCCCGAGCTGACGCTGGCGCAGAAGTGGGACCTGACCGCCACCGAGCTGGCCCGCAACGTGCACACCCACCCGACCATGTCGGAGGCGCTGCAGGAATGCTTCCACGGCTTGACCGGCCATATGATCAACTTCTGACGTCAATGATTCGCAGCGACACCGTAATTGGCGTCATCGGCGGCATCGCCACCGGTTATGTCCTGTGGCTGGTGGCCTTTTCGATCGCCGACGACAACGCGGCGGTAGGCCAGTGGGCGCCGACGGTATTGCTGCTTTCGCTCGCGCTGGCGGTCTGCGCCACCCTGTGGGCGTCGCTGCAGCGCCGGCGCAAAAAGTACGCCTGGTCGGGCTTCGGATTCGGCCTGCCCCTGCTGCCGGTGACGCTGACGCTGGCCGTGCTGGCCGACGTCTACTTCTAGCTTGGCCTGTCCAACGGGATGGCCAGCGCCGACATGGTCGCGGCCAGGCCGTCGTATTGGCTTGCCAGCAAGCAGAATTCGATGAGCTGACGCCGATCCAGGTGCGTCGCCAGCTGCCGCCAGGTGTCGTCGGTGACGGTGCGCTGCGTCAGGAACTCGTCGGTGGCCGCCAGCAGCGCCTGCTGCCGCACGGTCAGGCGCGCCTCGACCCGGTCCAGCGTCTCGGGCCAGGCGAAAATCGCGGCCTGCAAATCGTCGTTCAGGCCCTGATTTCGCGCCATCCCGCGATGGTGCTGCAGCTCGTATTCGCAACCGCGCACGTGCGCGACCCGCAGGATCACCAACTCGGTGTCGACGGCCGGCAGCCGGCCCCGCAGCAGCCGCCCGCTGTACATCGACCAGGTCCAGAACAGCGCCCGGCGCTGGCCCAGGGTGGTGAACAAGTGCATCTCCGGAACCCGCATCCTGCGCGCGGCGGCCTTCGCCATCACCCAGTTGATCGGCCCCAGTTCGCGGAACCGGCCCGACGGGATGCGGCCGCCCTGAGTCCCGGTCACGCTTGCTTCACCAGGTACGGCGACACGGTGCTGCGGTGCTCGTCGAGATCGAGTGCGCGCCCCAGGGCCGGGAACGCCCGCTGGGGGCAGTTGTCGCGTTCGCAGGTGCGGCAGCCCGCGCCGATCGGTGTGGCGATATCCCCGGACAAGTCGAGTCCTTCCGAGTAGACGAGCCGATGAGCGTGGCGGAGCTCGCAGCCCAGCCCGATCGCGAAGGTTTTACCGGGCTGACCATACCGCGCGGCGCGGCGCTCCACGGTGCGGGCCACCCACATGTAGTTGCGCCCGTCGGGCATCTGGGCGATCTGCACCAGGATCTTTCCCGGGTTGGCGAACGTTTCGTACACGTTCCACAACGGGCACGTCCCTCCGCTGGAGGAGAAGTGAAAGCCGGTGGCGGACTGGCGTTTTGACATGTTGCCGGCACGGTCCACCCGGACGAACGAGAACGGCACCCCGCGCATCGTCGGCCGTTGCAACGTCGAAAGCCGGTGCGCGATGGTCTCGTAACTGACCGAGTAGAACGACGACAACCGCTCGACGTCGTAGCGGAAGTTCTCGGCGACGTCGTGGAACTGGCGGTAGGGCAGCACCGCGGCCGCGGCGAAGTAATTGGCCAGCCCCAGCCGGGCCAGGGTGTGCGACTCGTCGCTGGTGAACTTGCCCTCGGCGACCAGGCTGTCGATCAGGTCGCCGAACTCGAGGTAGGCCAGTTCGGCGGCCAGCTTGAACACCTGCTGACCCGAGGAGAGGTGGTTGCTGATCTCCAGCGTCTTGCTGTGGGGGTCGAAGCGGTGCAGGACGGTGTCGCCGAGGTCGATGCGCCGGGTGATGTGCACGCCGTGCACCTCGGTGAGCCGGCGGGTCAATTCGCGGGCGAGGTCGCCGTGGTGCAGGCGCATCTTGATGGTGAGGTCCTCGGCGGCGGTGTCCAGCTCGTGCAGGTAGTTCTGGCGTTGGTAGAAGTAGTCGCGCACCTCTTCGTGGGGCATGGTGATCGACCCGCTGCCGCTGCCGTCGGAGTAGCGCTCCTCGGTGGCTGCGGCCAGCTGCGCGGTGGTGATCCGGTAGCGCCGGTGCAGGTTGACCACGGCGCGGGCCAGGGCGGGATGAGCGCTGACCATCTCGGCCACCTCGGTGGGCTCGACGTCGATGTCCAGGTCGCGGTCCATGGTCACCTCGCGCAGCTCGGCGACCAGCCGGGTGTCGTCCTGCGAGGCGAAGAAGGTGGCGTCCACCCCGAACACCTCGGTGATGCGGAGCAGCACGGCCACCGTCAGGGGGCGGACGTCGTGCTCGATCTGGTTGAGATAGCTCGGCGAGATCTCCAGCATCTGGGCGAGCGCCGCTTGAGAAAAACCGCGCTCGTTGCGGAGCTGGCGAACGCGGGAGCCGACGAAGGTTTTGGCCACCCCAGAAGGGTACCGGGCGCTGCGAAGGGGCGGTTCGCAGAGTTGGCAGGGCGGCGCGATCGGTCACGATTGGCGTTTGGAAGACGCGATTTGGCATCATTCGCAGCGGGGGCCGGGGTTAACCTGGGATACCGACACGGAGGGAACGGGGAGACAAGCCGTGAGCCTGGACAAAATAATGATGCCGGTGCCCGACGGCCATCCCGACGTATTCGGACGCGACTGGCCGTTGCGGGTGGGCGACATCGACCGCACCGGCCGGCTGCGCCTGGACGCCGCGTGCAGGCACATCCAGGACATCGGCCAGGACCAGCTCCGGGAGATGGGCTTCGAGGAAACCCACCCGCTGTGGATCGTGCGGCGCACGATGGTGGACCTGATCCGCCCGATCGAGTTCCAGGACATGCTGCGGTGCCGGCGCTGGTGTTCGGGCACCTCGAACCGGTGGTGCGAGATGCGGGTTCGCATCGACGGGCGCAAGGGCGGCCTGATCGAATCCGAGGCGTTCTGGATCAACATCAACCGGGAAACCCAGATGCCGTCGCGCATCGCCGACGACTTCCTGGCGGGCCTGCACAAGACGACCACCGTCAATCGTTTGAAGTGGAAGGGCTACCTGAAGCCCGGCAGCCGCGACGACGCCACCGAGATCCACGAGTTCCCCGTGCGGGTGACCGACATCGACCTGTTCGACCACATGAACAACTCGGTGTACTGGAGCGTGATCGAGGACTACCTGGCGGCGCACCCCGAGCTGTTGCAGGGGCCGCTGCGCACCACGATCGAGCACGAGGCGCCGGTCGCGCTCGGCGACAAGCTGGAGATCATCTCGCACGTCCACCCGGCCGGCTCGACGGAGCAGTTCGGTCCCGGCCTGGCCGATCGGCCTGTTACAACGCTCACATATGCCGTCGGCGACGAGACGAAAGCCGTCGCCGCCATCTTCGCTCTCTAGGCAAACCTCCGACCGGTCGATTTCCCGTCTGACCTGCGTGGATAGGGTTACTGACGGGTAGCTTCTGAAACGGTTAAGTTTGCGTTCATCTTCACAAGATTTGCAAAATCGAGCGGAGTCGTGGCCGAAATTGGCAAATGAAACGGCTGGACCTGCGGGAACAAGCTGTGCCATCTTCGAGTTAGCACGCCAGTGAAGTTGAGCCCCTAGCTACCGCCCGGCGGCGGTTGGCGTGGACGTTTAGCGATTAGCAAAGAACCGTTAAGGAGTAAGCCCAATGTCTGTCGTTGGCACCCCCAAGAGCGCCGAGCAGATCCAGCACGACTGGGACACCAACCCGCGGTGGAAGGGCATCACGCGCACCTACACCGCCGAGGACGTCGTCGCGCTGCAAGGCACCGTCGTCGAGGAAAACACGCTGGCCCGCCGCGGCGCGGAGGTGCTGTGGGAAGAGCTGCACGACCTGGAGTGGGTCAACGCGCTCGGTGCGCTCACCGGCAACCAGGCCGTCCAGCAGGTGCGCGCCGGCCTCAAGGCCATCTACCTGTCCGGGTGGCAGGTCGCCGGTGACGCCAACCTGTCCGGCCACACCTACCCCGACCAGAGCCTGTACCCGGCCAACTCGGTGCCGCAGGTGGTCCGCCGGATCAACAACGCGCTGCTGCGCGCCGACCAGATCGCCAAGGTCGAGGGCGACCGGTCCGTGGAGAACTGGCTGGCGCCGATCGTCGCCGACGGCGAGGCCGGCTTCGGTGGCGCGCTCAACGTCTTCGAACTGCAGAAGGCCATGATCGCCGCCGGCGTCGCGGGTTCGCACTGGGAGGACCAGCTGGCCTCGGAGAAGAAGTGCGGTCACCTGGGCGGCAAGGTGCTGATCCCGACCCAGCAGCACATCCGCACGCTCACCTCGGCCCGCCTGGCCGCCGACGTCTGCGGCGTCCCGACCGTGGTGATCGCGCGCACCGACGCCGAGGCCGCCACGCTCATCACGTCCGACGTCGACGAGCGTGACCAGCCGTTCATCACCGGCGAGCGCACCCGCGAAGGCTTCTACCGGACCAAGAACGGCATCGAGCCCTGCATCGCGCGGGCCAAGGCCTACGCCCCGTTCGCCGACCTGATCTGGATGGAGACCGGCACCCCGGACCTCGAGCTGGCGCGCAAGTTCTCCGAGTCGGTCAAGGCGGAGTACCCCGACCAGATGCTGGCGTACAACTGCTCGCCGTCGTTCAA
The DNA here is from genome assembly GCF_900157385.1 of Mycobacterium terramassiliense. Classification (GTDB taxonomy): domain Bacteria; phylum Actinomycetota; class Actinomycetes; order Mycobacteriales; family Mycobacteriaceae; genus Mycobacterium; species Mycobacterium terramassiliense. The sequence continues at coordinate 989,414 of NZ_LT717700.1, read as the reverse complement.
CTGGCGTAAGCACCTGGACGACGGAACCATCGCGAAGTTCCAAAAGGAGCTTGCCGCAATGGGATTCAAGTTCCAGTTCATCACGCTGGCCGGCTTCCACGCGCTGAACTACTCGATGTTCGACCTGGCCTACGGCTACGCCCGCAACCAGATGAGCGCCTATGTCGAGTTGCAGGAGCGCGAGTTCGCCGCCGAGGAGCGTGGCTACACCGCGACCAAGCACCAGCGCGAGGTCGGCGCCGGTTACTTCGACCGGATCGCCACCACGGTCGACCCCACCTCGTCGACCACCGCTCTGACCGGTTCGACCGAAGAGGGTCAGTTCCACTGATCCGCTGCGGCCTGGCCGCGCCGACCGTGCACCGATTACACGCTCGGCGTGCCGGCGAGAAGCTGAAGTAGCATAGGCCCCGCCCAGCCAACCTGGGCGGGGCCTATTGCGGTGCACGACAATACGACTCGGGAGACGAAGACAGTGAGTGACGCAGCGATCCAGCGCGTGGGAGTTGTCGGTGCCGGGCAGATGGGCTCCGGCATCGCCGAGGTCGCCGTCCGCGCCGGCGTCGACGTGACCGTGTTCGAGACCACCGAGCCGCTGATCACGGCGGGACGCAACCGCATCGTGAAGTCGCTGGAGCGCGGCGTCAGCGCCGGCAAGGTGACCGAACGCGAGCGCGACCGCGCGCTGAGCAAGCTCACCTTCACCACCGACATGAAGGACCTGGCCGACCGGCAGCTGGTGATCGAGGCCATCATCGAGGACGACGCGGTCAAGGCGCAGGTGTTCGCCGACCTGGACCGGGTGGTCACCGATCCCGACGCGGTCCTGGCGTCCAACACCTCGAGCATCCCGATCATGAAGATCGCCGCGGCCACCAAGAACCCGCAACGCGTGCTGGGCCTGCACTTCTTCAATCCGGTCCCGGTGCTGCCACTGGTCGAGCTGGTGTGCACCCTGGTCACCGACGAGGCCGCCGCCGCGCGCACCGAGGAGTTCGCCGGCGCGGTGCTGGGCAAGCAGGTGGTGCGCTGCTCCGACCGCTCCGGTTTCGTGGTGAACGCGCTGCTGGTGCCCTATTTGCTGTCGGCGATCCGGATGGTGGAGGCCGGGTTTGCCAGCGTCGAGGACGTCGACAAGGCCGTGGTCGCCGGGTTGTCGCACCCGATGGGCCCGCTGCGGCTGTCCGACCTCGTCGGCCTGGACACGCTCAAGCTGATCGCGGACAAAATGTTCGAGGAATTCAAAGAACCGCAATACGGCCCGCCGCCGTTGCTGCTGCGCATGGTCGAAGCGGGCCGGCTGGGCAAAAAGTCGGGCCAGGGTTTTTACTCGTACTAAATGACGGGATCAACTGGCAGGCGTTGAACTAATCCGATATTATCCTCGCGTTCAACAAACGAGAGGATATCGGGCATCCATGACCGCGTTGAGGCCGTATTACGAAGAGTCGCAATCTATTTATGACGTTTCCGACGAATTTTTCGCACTCTTCCTAGATTCGACGATGGGCTACACGTGCGCCTACTTCGAGCGCGACGACATGACCCTCGAGGAGGCGCAGAACGCCAAATTCGACCTCGCGCTGGGCAAACTCAACCTCGAACCCGGGATGACGTTGCTCGACATCGGCTGCGGGTGGGGCGGAGCGCTACAACGGGCGGTCGAGAAGTTTGACGTCAATGTCATCGGAATCACCCTCAGCCGCAACCAGTTCGAGTACAGCAAGGCCCGGTTGGCCGGGATCCCGACCGAGCGCAACATCGAGATTCGACTGCAGGGTTGGGAGGAGTTCGACGACAAAGTCGATCGGGTCGTCACCATCGGCGCCTTCGAAGCGTTCAAGGCGGAACGTTGGCCCGCATTTTTCGAACGCGCCTACGACATTCTTCCCGACGACGGCCGAATGTTGCTGCACACGATTCTCGGGCACTCGCAAAAACAGATGCATGAGCGCGGCATCTCGCTGACCATGCGCGACATTCGATTCACGCGCTTCATCTATACGGAAATTTTCCCGGGCGGGCAGTTGCCGGCGGAGGAAGACATCGCGGAGTTGGCCCCGGCGGCCGGATTTACCATCGAAAAGGTGCAATTGTTGCGCGAGCACTACGCGCGCACGCTGAATATCTGGGCGGCCAATTTAGAGGCCAACCGGGAAAAGGCGATCGCCATCCAGTCCCAAGAGGTCTACGACCGCTATATGCACTATCTGACCGGGTGCGAGAACTTCTTCCTCAAAGGCATCAGCAACGTCGGCCAGTTCACGCTGGCGAAGTAGCGACCCCTGCTCGGTTACTTCTCACACGTGAACTGGTTGACGTCGGTATAGCCCTGGCGGAACAGCTTGGCGCATCCCGTCAGGTACTTCATGTAGCGGTCGTAGACCTCTTCCGACTGGATGGCGATCGCCTGGTCCCTGTTGGCCTCGAGCGCGGTGGCCCACGTTTCCAGGGTCCTCGCGTAGTGCAGCCGCAGCGACTGGATGCGCGTGAGCTTGAAGCCGGCCTCCTCCGCGTGCTCCTCGACCGACGGGATCGTGGGCAGCCAGCCGCCCGGGAAGATCTCGGCCAGGATGAACTGGGTGAAGTGAACGACTTCGTGGGTCAGCGGGTTACCCTGCGCCCTGGCCTCTTTGAAGGTCGGGCGTGTGATGGTGTGCAGCATCATGACGCCGTCGGCCGGCAGCACCCGGTAGGCCATCTTGAAGAAGTGGCCCCAGCGCTGGCGGCCGAAGTGTTCGAAGGCGCCGATGGAGACGATGCGGTCGACCGGCTCGTCGAACTTCTCCCAGCCCTCCAGCAGCACCCGCGCCGAGCGTTTCGTGTCCATCTCGTCGAACATCTTCTGCACGTGGTCGGCCTGGTTCTCCGACAGCGTCAGGCCGACGACGTTGACGTCGTACTTCTCGAGGGCGCGGCGCATGGTGGCGCCCCAGCCGCAGCCGACGTCGAGCAGCGTCATTCCCGGCTCGAGCCCGAGCTTCCCCAGCGACAGGTCGATCTTGGCGATCTGGGCTTCCTCGAGCGTCATGTCGTCGCGCTCGAAGTAGGCGCAGCTGTAGGTCTGGGTGGGGTCCAGGAAAAGCCGGAAGAAGTCGTCGGAGAGATCGTAGTGCGCTTGCACGTTCCCGAAATGCGGCGTGAGCTGCACAGACATGAGGAATTAGGCCTTTCTGTATCTCGGGTCCAGGCTTCCTTGCGCCCGAGCGCCGGGTTCACCCCCGATGCATCCCATGCATGCTAGCCGTTAAGGCTGTCCAAGTCGCATTTCAACGGTCGGCTCTGCGTCACATCCCGGTCACAAGACGCGCAACACGGCGCCCGCCGCCAGCCCCACCACCAGCAGCGCGCCGGCCTGGCGCACGTGCACCCAGGCCAGCGCGGCGTACCACAGCGGCCACACCGGAAACTGCGGCGGCGGCTCGTCGGGCCTTGGTCGGCGGAAATACGGCCACACCTTCGCCAGCCGGGGCAAGGCCAGCGCGACGACGAGCGCGGGCCAGGGCATCGCCCGCGCCGCGACGGCCACCGCCACCAGCACGTAGAAGCCGACCATCATTCCGAGCGTGACCGACCGGGCGCGCGCCTCGCCGAGCAGCACGGGCAGCGTCCGGATGCCCAGCGGTGCGTCGTAGGGGATCTTGTCGATGTGCTTGCCCATCAGCACCGTCGTGCACAACAGGCCGTAGGGCAGCGAGGCCAGCACCACGTCCCAGCCCACCCGGCCCACCGCGGAGTAGTAGGTGCCGCACACCATCAGCGGACCCCACACGACGAAGACGTCGGGTTCGCCGAGGCCGCGCTTCTTCAGCCGCAGCGGCGGCGCGGTATAGGCGACGCTGAGGGCGAAGCCGGCCAGCGCGAAGCCGGCCACGGGCCAGCCGCGTGCCCACGTCAGTGTGACGAGGATCGCCAGGTCGGCGAGGTTCACGAGCAGGATCGCCAGCCCCAGCGTGCGGCGGCTGACGAGCCCGGACAGCACCGGGTGGGGGGCGTACAGGGCGCGCGGGTAGGTGGCGCTGTCGGTGCCGACCCGGGTGTCGTAGAGGTCGTTCATCAGGTTGTTGGCGGTGTGCGCCAGCGTGATGCCGACCACGGCCAGCGCCAGCCAGCGCCAGTCCAGCCCGGGTTTGCCGACCGCTAGCAGGGCCGCGACCAGGCCGGAGACCAGGGTCATCGGCAGCACCGCCGCCCGGGTGACCACCAGCCAACGCGTGACGGCGTCGACCGGCCCGTCGGGGGGCGGGTTGGTGGTGCGCAGCGCGTAGGCCCACGACCGCAGCCGTGAGCCCACGCTCACGTCAGGCATCCGGGCACCACCTCATGGTTCTCGCGGCGGCACGATCGGCGAGGGATGCGGCTGCCCACGGAACTTCTCCAGTGACCCGCCGGCCTCGACGATCCCGCAGATCGCGCTCCAGCTCAGCATGGTCAGGTAGTCGATCAGCTCGTCGGCGCTCATTCGCGGGTCGGAGATCCAGGAGTGGGTGGCCAGCTGCACGCCGCCGACCATGATGTAGGACCACGTTTCCACCCCCCCGGTGTCCATCCCGGCCTCCTGCATGCGGCGGCGCAGCATCATCGCGAGCATGCGGGCGATGATTCGCTCCGAGTCCGCGATCACCTTGCTCTTGGTCGGCGAGCTGTTGGCCATCACGAAGCGATACGGCTCCGGTTCGTCCGCGACGGTTTCGACATAGACGCGGATGATCTCGCGGGTCAGGTCGAAGCCGTCCAGGTTGGAGGTCAGCGCGCCCGCCATGTTCGGGATCAGCGTCGACTGCGCGAACCGCATCAGCACCGCGGTCGTCAGGTCGTTCTTGTCGACGAAGTAGCGGTACAGCACCGTTTTGGACACGCCGATCTCGGCGGCGATTTCGTCCATGCTCAAAAAGCGGCCGTGCCGGCGGATCGCCACGATCGTGCCATCGACCAGCTCGTTGCGCCGCTCCACCTTGTGTTGGTGCCAGCGTCGCTTGCGGCCATCCGTCTTCACGGTCACAGCCGGGATCCGCTCTGCCACTCTCGCCGCTTCCCACTCATCAGACGCCCCCGATACTACGGCGTGCGGGGTCGGTTTTGCCGCATAGGCTGCGTAAGCGCGGGGGCCGCAAGCAGGGCAGTAACACTAACTGCGCGCGGCAATACATGATGGTGTGGTGGCACACAGAGCCTCAGACCCGGGCGAGGCGTCAGCCCCGCCGCCGGCGGCGCGACCGTCCCTGGCCGAATCGTTTGCCGGGGCCGATCCGGAGGCCGACTCCGAAAGGCGCGTGGCGCTGCGCCGGATGAAATTGGTCGCGCTCAGTTTCCTGGTGGGCGCCACCGGTTTGTTCCTCGCCTGTCGGTGGGCGCAGGCCCACGCCACCACGGCGGCCTGGGTCGGTTACGTCGGGGCGGCCGCGGAGGCCGGCATGGTGGGTGCGCTGGCCGACTGGTTCGCGGTCACCGCGCTGTTCAAGCACCCGCTGGGCATTCCGATCCCCCACACCGCGATCATCAAGCGCAAGAAGGACCAGCTCGGCGAGGGCCTGGGGACCTTCGTGCGGGAGAACTTCCTGTCGCCGCCGGTCGTCGAGACGAAGCTGCGGGACGCCCAGGTGCCCAGCCGGCTCGGCAAATGGCTCTCGGAGTCCGCGCACGCCGCGCGGGTGGCGAGCGAGACGGCGACGGTGCTGCGGGTGCTCGTGGAGCTGCTGCGTGACGAGGACGTCCAGCAGGTGATCGACCGGATGATCGTGCGCCGCCTCGCCGAACCGCAATGGGGTCCGCCGGTGGGCCGCGTGCTGTCGACCCTGCTGGCCGAGAACCGCCAGGAGGCCCTCATCCAGCTCCTGGCCGACCGGGCGTTCCAGTGGTCGCTGAACGCCGGAGAGGTCATCCAGCGGGTGGTCGAGCGGGACTCGCCGAGCTGGTCGCCCCGCTTCATCGACCATCTCGTCGGGGACCGAATCCACCGCGAGCTGATGGACTTCACCGACAAGGTCCGCCGCAACCCCGACCACGAGCTGCGCCGTTCGGCGACGCGCTTCCTGTTCGAGTTCGCCGACGACCTGCAGAACGACGCGGAGACCATCGCGCGCGCCGAGGCGGTCAAGGAACAGCTGATGGCGCGCGACGAGCTCGCCGACGCCGCGGCGACGGCGTGGCGCACGCTCAAACGGCTGGTGCTCGAGGGCGTCGACGACCCGTCGAGCACCCTGCGCACGCGCATCGCCGAAACGGTGGTCCGGATCGGGGAGTCGTTGCGGGACGACGCCGATCTGCGCGACAAGGTCGACAACTGGATCGTGCGGGCGGCCCAGCACCTGGTCTCTCAGTACGGGGTGGAGATCACCGCGATCATCACCGACACGATCGAGCGCTGGGACGCCGAGGAGGCCAGCCGGCGCATCGAGCTGCACGTGGGGCGCGACCTGCAATTCATTCGGATCAACGGCACCGTCGTGGGGTCCCTGGCGGGGCTGATCATCTACGCCGTCGCGCAGCTGCTTTTCTAGGGGTGCTAACAAGTGCTTGCAATAGCAAGCACTTGGCCGTACTCTGGGCGCGTAAGGATGAGGCCCAACCCAGGGAGTGCGCGATGCCGTCGGAGGAGAAGCTCTCCGCCAAGGTGACCACCGCGGCTTCCGACATCGGCAGCTTCATCCGGGACCTGCGGGAGAACGCGCAGGTCTCGGTGCGCCAACTCGCCGAGCGGTCGGGTGTCAGCAACCCTTACCTGAGCCAGGTGGAGCGCGGATTGCGGAAGCCGTCCGCCGACGTCCTGAGCCAGATCGCGAAGGCGTTGCGGGTTTCGGCCGAGGTGCTCTACGTGCGGGCCGGGATCCTCGAGCCCAGCGATAAAAGTCAGGTGCGCGACGCCATCATCACCGACACGTCGATCACCGAGCGTCAGAAGCAGATCCTGCTGGAGATCTACGCGTCGTTCACCCAGCAGAACGAATCGATTTTCGAGGAGTGTCCGAGCGAATCCGACAGCGACGAGTGATCGCCCGCTACGCCGGCCAGCCGCCGACTAAGGGCTTTCGTATCGCGCCCGTGGCCGCCTGACGTATATCTGCCGGGCCGCACGGTTACCCAGGGGAAGGGGTTTGATGACCGGACCTTGGGCGCCTGACCGCGATGCGAACTCGATCAGCCGACCCGATCAACCAGGAGGTTCCCCCGGCAAGTTGAGTGCCACGTCAATACGCGGGTCTTGACTAGTCCTCTCCGACCGAGGACGCCGACGCTTGCCCTTCCTTTACACATCAAAGCTCAATAGCAATCAGTAACCCCGATAACAAAACAAATCATGAAAGGAAACACCATGGCTGAAAACCCGAACGTCGAGGACCTGCGGGCCCCGTTGCTGGCGGCGCTGGGCGCCGCCGACCTGGCCCTGGCCACCGTCAACGACCTGATCGCCAGCATCCGTGAGCGTGCCGAGGAGACCCGCAGCGAGACCCGCAGCCGGGTCGAGGAGCGCCGCGCGCGCCTGTCGAAGCTTCAGGAGGACCTGCCCGAGCAGTTCACCGAGCTGCGCGAGCGGTTCACCTCCGACGAGCTGCGCAAGGCCGCCGAGGGCTACCTGGAGGCCGCCACCAGCCGGTACAACGAGCTGGTCGAGCGTGGCGAGTCCGCCCTGGAGCGGCTGCGCAGCCAGCGGCCCTTCGAGGACGCGTCGGCGCGCGCCGAGGGCTACGTGGACCAGGCCGTCGAGCTGACCCAGGAGGCGCTCGGCACCGTCGCATCGCAGACCCGCGCGGTCGGTGAGCGGGCGGCCAAGCTGGTCGGCATCGACCTGCCCAAGAAGGCCCCGGCCAAGAAGGCCCCGGCCAAGAAGGCGCCCGTGAAGAAGGCGGCGGCCAAGAAGGCCCCGGCCAAGAAGGCGTCCGCCAAGAAGGTCACCCAGAAGTAATCCGGCGCCGAGCTGATGCTCGGTGCACGACACTCGACTCCGAGTTGCCCCCCGGGGCGACTCGGAGTCGACGTTTCACGGGCCGCCCGCATACCCTTGATGGGTGACCCACGCCGTGACCATCGTCATGTTCGCCCTGCAGATCGCCGTCGCGCTGACGGCGGTGTACGCGTTTGTGCACGCGGCGCTGCAGCGACCCGACGCCTATACCGCCGCAGACAAGCTGACCAAGCCGGTGTGGTTGGTGATTCTCGGCTTGGCCGTGCTGCTGACATCGCTGCTGAGTTTCGTTTTCGGCGTGCTCGGGATGGCGATCGCCGCCTGCGCGGCCGGGGTCTACCTGGTCGACGTGCGGCCCAAACTGCTTGAGATACAGGGTAAGTCGCGCTAGCGGCATGAGAGCCCTGCTGGCCGCGCCGGCGGTGGTGGTCGCCCTGCTGACCCCGCTGCCGGTGGCGAGCCCCGCTCGGGCCGACGCCACCCCCGCGCCTCCTTTCATCGACCACACCCAGTGGGCGCACTGGCGGGGCCTGCCCAGCCTGCGTGTCTTTCCGACACCATCGGGCCGGATGGCCGCCGGGCGGCCCTTCGTCGCGGCGGACGCGGACGAGGCCTGGGCCGAGGTGCTCGCGCTGTCGCCGGACGCCGACACCGCCGGAATGCGCGCGCAGTTCGTGTGCCATTGGCAGTTCGCCGAGCTGGTGCAACCGGGCAAGACCAGCTGGAACCTGGAGCCCTGGCGCCCGGTGGTCGACGACGCGGACATGATGGCCACCGGATGCAACCCCGGCGGCCCCGAAGCAGCGTTCTGATGGCGGGGCAACCCACGCGGGCCCAGCTGGCGGCCCTGATCGACCACACCCTGCTCAAACCCGAGGCCACCCGCGCCGACGTGGCGGCGCTGGTCGCCGAGGCCGCCGAGCTGGGTGTGTACGCGGTGTGCGTCTCGCCGTCGATGGTGCCGGCCGCCCTCAAGGCGCTAGAGGCCGGCGCCGCGATGCCGGTGGCGGCCGTGGTGGGTTTCCCGTCGGGCAAGCACGTGTCGGAGGTCAAGGCGCACGAGGCCGCGCGGGCCGTGGCGTGCGGTGCCGGCGAGGTCGACATGGTCATCGACGTCGGCGCCGCGCTGGCCGGCGAGATCCTCGCCGTGCGTTCCGACATCGAGGCGGTGCGGGCCGCGGCACCCCGGGCCGTGCTCAAAGTCATCGTGGAGTCCGCGGTGCTGCTGGGCCGGGCCGGCGGGCGCACGCTCACCGACGTGTGCCTCGCCGCCGAGGACGCCGGTGCCGACTTCGTCAAAACCTCGACCGGGTTTCATCCCGCGGGCGGGGCGTCGGTTCAGGCCGTCGCCCTGATGGCCGAGGCCGTCGGCGGGCGGATGGGCGTCAAGGCCAGCGGCGGCATCCGCACCGCCGCCGACGCCCTTGCGATGGTGGACGCCGGCGCGACCCGGCTCGGACTATCGGGAAGCCGTGCCGTGCTCGACGGGCTCGGCGGGGACCGCTAGCACCCGTAGGGGCTCAGAGGTTGGCAAAGCAGGGGTCGTTGCTGTTGTCGTTCGGGATGCTGGCGTTCTGCGTCGAAAAGTGGCTTGTCACACCGGTATCGGTGACCTGCACGCTGTCGGCGTGGATGCCGAGCGGATAGTTCTTGGTGAACTGCGCGGTGAAGTCGTCCAGCGTCGACTGCACCGACTCCTTCGGCATGGTGAAGCCGAGCGCGTTGAAGCTGACGATCTGCAGTTGCAGCCCGGTGCCGGACACCACCGGCTTGGCCGTGATGTTGTCGAGCATGCCCTTCAACTCGATCGTGCCGTCGGCCGGGTGAGTGGTCACGCTGTTGGTGACGAAGGGACCCAGCACCGGGATCGCGTTCTGCACCGACTGCTTGATGCCATCACTGGTCCAGCTGATGGTGGCGTCCAGCGAGCCGATGGTGCCCTTCGAGTTGGCGCTCGACTGCAGCCGGACGTCGCGGATGTTGAGGTTGAGCTTCATGCCCTTGGCGTCGCGAATGTTGTTGCCGGCGGTCTGCACCGAGATGTTGGTGTAGTGCTTGGTCATCTGCTGCCACAGCATCAGCGGCGTCACGCCGAAGGAGGCGGTGGCCTGGTCCTTCACCTCGCACGCCACCGCCTGGGCCACCTTGGTGTCCGCCACGTGACGGACGTACAGCTCGCCCCCGACCAGTCCCGCGATGAGCAGCGCGAACACGATGATGCAGATCAACAGGATGGACAGCGGGTCGCGAAGGAAGCGTCGTTTTCTTTTCACCGGTGCCGGCTCTTCGTTCGGGGTGGCCAGCTTTTCCGTCGGTCCCGCGGGCGGGATGGGGCGTAGCCAGGACGCGGCGGGTTGGGGTTGGCGACACCCAACTGCTCGGTCTGGGCGCTCTGCTGACTGGGAGCCACGGGCGGCGGAGCCTGGGCCGGTCCGCCCGTGCTGATCCGCTCGGTGGGGCGCTCGGTCGGGGGCTGGCCGAATGGATGGTTGCCGGGACGGGCCCAGGTCGAAGGGCCCTCGTTTGGTGGTCCCTGGGGGCCTTGTGGGTTCGTCACCCAACCGATTCTGCCCTATCCATCCGAGCAAAGTCGGAGCGGTTTTGCAGCACCGCAATGGTTTCGCGGGCCTTGGCCACCTCGTCGACGTCGATGTCGGCCACGATGAGCTGCGGGTTTTCGCCGGCGGCGGCGACCACCCCGCCCAGCGGCGAGACCACCAGGCTGCCGCCGACGCCCGTCGGTGCGCCCGAAGCGGACCCCGACTTTGTCAGGGTCTCGCCGGGGTCAGCCTGGCCGACGGCCGCGACGTAGCTCATCGAATCCAGCGCCCGGGCCCGGGCCAGGAGCGTCCACTGCTCGAGCTTGCCCGGTCCCGAGCCCCAGGACGCGCAAACGACCATCAGCTGCGCACCGCGCGCGGCCAACTCGGTGTAGAGCGCCGGAAAGCGGATGTCGTAGCAAACGCTCAATCCCACCCGGACCCCGTCGATGTCGACCACCACCGGCTCGTGGCCGGGCGCGACGGTGCGCGACTCGGTGAAGCCGAAGGCGTCGTAGAGGTGGATCTTGTCGTAATGGGTGTCCGGCCGGTTGGGCGCGCCGGGGCCGGCCACGATGAGCGTGTTCGTCACCCGCCCGTCGCCGGCGGGGGTGAACATGCCGGCGATCACGGTGATCCCGGCCTCCGTCGCGATCCCGCGCACCCCGTCCGCCCAGGGCCCGTCGACCGGCTCGGCGACCGGTGCCAGCGGGACGCCGAAACGGCACATGGTCGCCTCCGGGAAGACCACCAGCGCGGCGCCCGCGTCGGCGGCCCCGCGCGTGTACTCGCGCACCAGCCGCAGGTTCGCGGCCGGATCGCTGCCGCTGAGGATCTGCGCCAAGGCGATTCGCATGGGCGCCAGCCTAGGCGTTGTTGGCGATCCACTCGGTGGTCAGGCGTTTTTCCCGGCTCACCAGCTCGTCCAGCTGGGCGCCGATGAGCCTCTCCACCTTGCCGCCGATGATGGGGACCCGCACCTGGACGGTGATCCGGGAAGTCAGCCGGGCGCCGCCGGAGCCGGCGATCGGCGACAGCTCTCCCGGGCCCGACACGTGGACCGGGGTGTCCAGGATCGTGACCACGATCGAGCCCGTGGCGGTGCCGTCGACGAGGGGCCCCCACGTCTCCTTGCGTCTGATGCAGATGTCGCCCCGGTGCAGCTGCTTGACGACGGCGTGCAGGTTGTGGCTGCGCACCACCTGCAGCGTGACCACCTCGACGGAGCCGTCCTGCCCGGACTCGCCGCCGACCCGCATCGACTCCAGCCGCGCTTCGTCGACCTCAATGTCGGCCAGCCTGGCCCGCCAGTACCCCTCCTCGTAGAAGGCGCGATGGACCTCTTCGACGCTCTCCTCGTAGTCGGCCGACAACTCGAATGAATGCGGCATAGCTGGCCAGGCTACCGTTACGGCCCATGAAATCGAGCGGTGCCGGTGCGCTGTTCGCCGGCGCGCGCGTCGATGAGGCGGCGCCGCTGGCACCGTTGACCACGTTGCGGCTCGGGCCCGTCGTGCGGCGCCTGATCACCTGCACCAGCACCGAACAGGTCGTTGCCGTGCTCCGGCAGCTGGACACCGAATCCGGCGGCGGGCCGGTGCTGGTGTTTGCCGGCGGCTCCAACCTCGTGGTCGGCGACGGGGTGGCCGACCTGACCGCGGTGCGCCTCGCCAACGCCGCCATCACCGTCGACGGCGACGTGGTCCGCGCCGAGGCGGGCGCCGTCTGGGACGACGTGGTGGTCACGGCCATCGAGCGCGGGTTGGGCGGGCTGGAATGCCTGTCCGGCATCCCCGGGTCGGCCGGGGCCACGCCGGTGCAGAACGTCGGGGCCTACGGGGCGGAGGTGTCCGACACCATCACCCGGGTTCGGGTGCTGGATCGCGACCGCGGCGAGGCGCGCTGGGTGCCGGCCGGCGAGCTGGGCTTCGGTTACCGCACCAGCGCCTTCAAGCGGGCCTCCCACGCGGGGCGCGAAATCCCTTGGGTGGTACTGGAAGTCGAGTTCGCGCTGGACCCCTCGGGCCGCAGCGCGCCGTTGCGCTACGGCGAGCTGACCGCCGCGCTGAACGCGACCAGCGGCGAGCGCGCCGAGCCGAAGGCCGTCCGCGAGGCGGTGCTGAGGCTGCGGCGCCGCAAGGGCATGGTGCTCGACGCTTCAGACCACGACACCTGGAGCGTGGGTTCGTTCTTCACCAACCCGGTGGTCTCCCCGGAGGCCTACGAGCGGCTGGCCGATGGTGTCCAGGGACCGGTTCCGCACTACCCGGCGCCGGACGGCGTCAAGCTGGCGGCGGGGTGGCTGGTGGAGCGGGCGGGCTTCGGCAAGGGGTATCCGGAGCCGGATCCGGGCGGCCCCGAAGCGCCGTGCCGGCTGTCGACCAAGCACGCGCTCGCGCTGACCAACCGCGGAGGCGCCACCGCCGGGGACGTAATCGCGCTGGCCCGGGCGGTACGTGACGGAGTCCGCGCTGTGTTTGGTATCACACTGGAGCCGGAGCCTGTCCTGGTCGGTTGCAGGCTGTAGCCGCAAATCGCGTGAATCCGGGCGCCGGGCCCGAATTGTCATGGCGGGGTGGGGGTCTTCTCTCACGGTATCTTTAATTGTCGTGAGCACATCCAGTTCCCCTCCGCCGGTCAACCGGCGCTTGGCCCTGGCGGCCCTGGGACTCGGCGTGTTTGCCCCCAGCGTATTGGCCGCCTGCGCCGGCACCGCGGCCAACAAACAGGCCGAGAAGAAGGAGCCGCCGGCGCCGCAGCTGAAGTTCGCGCCGGCCCTGGATACCCCGGCCGCCGCCGATGTGGTGCCGATCGCCCCGATCAGCGTCCAGGTGACCGACGGCTGGTTCCAGAAGGTGACGTTGACTAACTCGTCGGGCAAGGTGGTCGCCGGTGCCTTCAATCAGGACCGCACCGTCTACACCACCACCGAGCCGCTGGGCTACGACTCCACCTACACGTGGAGCGGCTCGGCCGTCGGCCACAACGGCAAGGCGGTCCCGGTGAGCGGCAAGTTCACCACCGTGTCGCCGAGCAAGAAGATCAGTGGGGCGTTCCAGCTGGCCGACGGCCAGACCGTCGGCGTGGCCGCGCCGATCATCATCCAGTTCGATTCCCCGATCAGCGACAAGGCGTCGGTGGAGAAGGCGCTCACCGTCACCACCGACCCGCCCGTCGAGGGCAGCTGGGCCTGGCTGCCCGACGAGGCGCAGGGTGCGCGCGTGCACTACCGCACCCGCGAGTACTACCCGGCCGGTACCACCGTGAACGTCGACGCCAAGCTCTACGGGCGGCCGTTCGGCGACGGCGCCTTCGGTGCCGACGACATCTCGTTGCACATCCAGATCGGTCGCCGGCAGGTGGTGAAGGCCGAGGTCACCTCGCACCGCATCCAGGTCGTCACCGACGCCGGCGTCATCATGGACTTCCCCTGCAGCTACGGGGAGGCCGACAAGGCGCGCAACGTCACCCGCAACGGCGTCCACGTGGTCACCGAAAAGTACGCCGACTTCTACATGTCCAACCCGGCAGCCGGCTACACCAACGCCCACGAGCGCTGGGCGGTGCGGATCTCGAACAACGGGGAGTTCATCCACGCCAACCCGGCCAGCTCCGGCGCGCAGGGCAACAGCAACGTCACCAACGGCTGCATCAACCTGTCGACGTCCGACGCCGAGCAGTACTACCGCACCGCGATCTACGGCGACCCGGTCGAGGTCACCGGGAGCTCGATCCAGCTGTCCTACTCCGACGGCGACATCTGGGACTGGGCCGTCGACTGGGACACCTGGGTGGCGATGTCGGCGCTGCCGCCTCCGACGGCGCACCCGCCGGCCACCCAGATTCCGGTCACCGCGCCGGTCACCCCGTCGAACGCGCCCACGCTGTCGGGCACGCCCACCACCACCACCACGACGACGACATCGCCTAGCCCCGGCGGTTGAACCGCGTCGCGCTGGCCTGGTCGCGCGGCTTGATGACGATCAGGTCCAGGTCCACGTGGGACGGCCGCGAGGCGACGAACCCGATCACCTCGGCGACGTCTGCCGCCACCAACGGCGTGAGCCCGCTGTAGACGGCGTCCGCGCGCCGTTGGTCGCCGTCGAAACGCACCAGCGAAAACTCGGTTTCGACCGCCCCCGGCGCAATCTCGGTGAGCCGCACGGGTTTTCCCAGTAGCTCACCGCGCAGCGTGCGGTGCAGCGCGCCCTGCGCGTGCTTGGCCGCGGTGTAGCCGGCGCCGCCGTCGTAGGTCTCCATGGCCGCGACCGAGGTGACCGTGACGATGAGGCCGTCACCGGAATCGATCAGCTTGGGCAGCAGTGCCCGGGTGACCCGCAGCGTGCCCAGCACGTTGGTCTCCCACATCCATTGCCAGTGCCCGAGGTCGGCGTCGGCGACGGATTCCAGCCCCCAGGCGCCACCGGCGTTGTTGACCAATACATCGACCCGGCTCAATTCGGCGGCCAGCGCGTCCACCGCACCGTCGTCTGTGACGTCGGCCACAATTGCGGTGCCGCCGATCTCGTCGGCCAGCGCCGTGAGCCGGTCCGCTCGGCGGGCCACCGCGACCACGTGGAACCCCTGCGCCGCAAGGGTTTTCGCGGTCGCTTCACCGATGCCCGAACTGGCACCGGTAACCACCGCGACCCGTTGATGCCCCCGAGCTGCATTCACACGGAACAACTCTAGTGAACGTGCTAAATTCTCGGGGTGCTCCTTGGCGCCCTGATCAACAACACCGCCGCGTGTCTGTGCGCGGCGGGTGCGTGTTGTTGCCGCGCACTTTGCCGCTCCTGACTTTCAGGTGTGGCCGAAGCCGGCCATCAGGAACTCGCACAAAAGGACACCCATGCGCACTACCCTTACCCGTAGCCACCATTCCCTTAGCCGCAAAGGCCACCCGCGGATGCACCGCCAGATCCTGCCGCCGGCCTTACATATCTCGGACTCGGCGGCGGCGTCCGTCTTCCGGGCCGTCCGGCTGCGCGGCCCCGTGGGCCGCGACGTCATCGCGGCCGTCACCTCCCTGAGCATCGCCACGGTGAACCGCCAGGTCATCGCCCTGCTGGACGCGGGCCTGCTGCGGGAACGCGCTGACCTGGCCGTTTCCGGGGCCATCGGGCGCCCGCGGGTGCCGGTGGAGATCAACCACGAACCGTTCGTGACGCTGGGCATCCACGTCGGCGCGCGCACCACCAGCATCGTGGCCACCGACCTGTTCGGCCGCACGCTGGACACCGTCGAGACCCCGACGCCGCTGTCGCCCGCCGGGCCGGCGCTGGCGTCGCTGGCCGAGAGCGCCTCGAAGTACCTGCAACGCTGGCACCGGCGCCGCCCGCTTTGGGTCGGGGTGGCGATCGGCGGCACCGTCGACGGCGCCACCGGCCTCGTCGACCCCCCCCGCCTCGGGTGGCGGCAGGCGCCCGTCGGCCCCGTGCTGGCCGACGCGCTGGGCCTGCCGTTGTCGGTGGCCTCGCACGTCGACGCGATGGCGGGCGCCGAGCTGCTGCTCGGCCTGCGGCGGTTCGCGCCGAGTTCGCCGACGAGCCTGTACGTCTACGCCCGCGAGACCGTGGGCTATGCGCTGGTGATCGGCGGGCGGGTGCACTGCCCCACGAGCGGGCCGGGCACCATCGCGGCGCTGCCCGCCCACTCCGAGCTGCTCGGCGGCACCGGCCAGCTGGAGTCCACCGTCAGCGACGAGGCGGTGCTGGCCGCCGCGCGGCGCCTGAAGATCCTGCCCGACGTCCCACCGGCGACCCGCATCGCCGGGGCCACCACCGCGATGACCGACCTGCTGCGGCTGGCGCGGTCGGGCAATCAGCCGGCGAAGGACCTGCTGGCCGAGCGGGCCCGGGTGCTCGGCGAGGCGGTCGCGTTGCTGCGCGACATGCTCAACCCCGACGAGCTGGTGGTCGGCGGCCAGGCTTTCACCGAGTACCCCGAGGCGATGGGCCAGGTGGAGGAGGCGTTCGCCGGCCGCTCGGTGCTGCCCCCGCGCGATATCCGCGTCACCGCGTTCGGCAACCGGGTCCAGGAGGCCGGGGCCGGGACGGTGTCGCTGGGCGGCCTGTACGCGGACCCGCTGGCCGCGATGCGGCGGGCCGGGGCGCTGCAGTCCCGGCTGCGGGAGGTCGCCGCCGACGAGTCGTCCGCTTAGCGCGAACGGCGTCCTTCGGCCGGGTCGCGGCCCGTCCTGTAAAGATGAAGGAGTGCGGCACGACGACGTCCTCCGGCGCAGCGACCCGCGCCGGGTTGCGGTCCTGGCGGTGCACACCTCGCCTTTGGCCCAGCCGGGAACCGGCGACGCCGGGGGCATGAACGTCTACGTGCTGCAAACGGCGTTGCACCTGGCGCGGCGTGGCATCGAGGTGGAGATCTTCACCCGGGCCACCGCGTCGGCGGATCCGCCGGTGGCTCACGTGGCGCCGGGCGTGCTGGTCCGCAACGTGGTGGCGGGGCCCTTCGAGGGCCTGGACAAATACGACCTGCCGACGCAGCTGTGCGCGTTCGCGGCCGCGGTGCTGCGCGCCGAGGCGTCACACGAACCGGGGCACTACGACATCGTGCATTCCCACTACTGGTTGTCCGGGCAGGTCGGCTGGCTGGCCCGGGACCGCTGGGCGGTGCCGTTGGTGCACACCGCCCACACGCTCGCGGCGGTGAAAAACGCGGCCCTGGCCGACGGGGACGCGCCCGAGCCGCCGCTGCGCACCGTGGGGGAGCAGCAGGTCGTCGACGAGGCGGACCGGCTGATCGTCAACACCGATGACGAAGCCAGGCAACTGATTTCGATCCACCACGCCGATCCTGGGCGGATCGATGTGGTCCACCCCGGGGTGGACCTGGACGTGTTCCGCCCGGGCGATCGCCGGGCGGCCCGGGCCGCGCTGGGGCTGCCGCTGGACGGCGACCTGGTGGCCTTCGTCGGGCGGATCCAGCCGCTGAAGGCCCCCGACATCGTGCTGCGCGCGGCGGCCAAACTCCCCGGGCTGCGGGTCGTGGTGGCCGGCGGCCCGTCGGGCAGCGGCCTGGCCTCGCCGGACGGATTGGTCAGGCTGGCCGACGATCTCGGCATCGCCGACCGGGTGACGTTCCTGCCGCCGCAGTCCCGCCCGGACCTGGCCACCCTGTTTCAGGCGGCCAATCTTGTTGCGGTGCCCAGTTATTCGGAGTCTTTCGGGCTCGTCGCCATCGAGGCGCAGGCCTGCGGCACCCCCGTGGTGGCCGCGTCGGTCGGCGGTCTGCCGGTGGCGGTGCGCGACGGGATCTCCGGCACCCTGGTGGCCGGGCATGACGTCGGCGACTGGGCCGATGCCCTGGATCGGCTGCTGCGGCTCGACGCGGCGCGGGCCGACGCGATGAGCCGCGCGGCCGCCGCGCACGCGGCCACCTTCTCCTGGGACAACACCACCGACGCGCTGCTGGCCAGCTATCGGCGCGCGATCGGCGACTTCACCGCCCTGCGGCAGCGCCGGTACGGCGCGAAACCGGACCGCGCCGCGATGCGCAAGCCGCGCCGCTGGACCACCCGTCGCGGGGTGGGCGCGTGAATGCGACCGTGCAGGCCGTGATCGAGCACACGCTGCGGGCCAGCGGGCTGACCTATTCGGAATTCCCCGGGGCCCACGGCGGGCTGCCGGGCCTCGTGGTGGAACTGCCCGGTGAGCGCAAGCTCAAGACCAACACCATCCTGACCATCGGCGAGCATTCGGTGCGCGTGGAGGCGTTCGTGTGCCGCAAGCCCGACGAGAACCACGAGGGCGTCTACCGGTTTTTGCTCAGGCGCAATCGCCGGCTGTACGGGGTGGCGTACACGCTGGACAACGTCGGCGACATCTACCTGGTGGGCCGCATGTCGCTGGCGTCGGTCGACGCCGACGAGATCGACCGGGTGCTCGGGCAGGTGCTCGAGGCGGTGGACTCCGACTTTAATACCTTGCTGGAGTTGGGTTTTCGTTCGTCGATCCAGAAAGAGTGGGAGTGGCGGGTGTCTCGCGGGGAGTCGCTGAAGAACCTGCAGGCGTTCGCCCACCTGATCGACGAAGACGACGAATAAGCTAGCCGACATGGAAGACACGGCCACGCTGGTGCTGCTGCGCCACGGCGAGAGCGAATGGAACGCAAGCAACCAGTTCACCGGGTGGGTGGACGTCGACTTGACCGAGAGGGGCCGGGCCGAGGCGGTGCGCAGCGGCGAGCTGCTCACCGAACACGCCCTGTTGCCCGACGTGCTCTACACCTCGTTGCTGCGGCGGGCGATCACCACCGCGCACCTGGCGCTGGACACCGCCGACCGGCTGTGGATCCCGGTGCGGCGCAGCTGGAGGCTCAACGAACGCCACTACGGCGCCCTGCAGGGTCTCAACAAGGCCGAAACCAAGCAGCGCTACGGCGAGGAACAGTTCATGGCTTGGCGGCGCAGCTACGACACGCCGCCCCCGCCGATCGAGCGCGGCAGCGAATTCAGCCAGGACACCGACCCTCGCTACGCCAACATCGGCGGTGGCCCGCTGACCGAATGCCTGGCCGATGTGGTGGTGCGTTTCCTGCCGTACTTCACCGACGTCATCGTCCCGGACCTGCGGGCCGGCAAGGCGGTGCTGATCGTCGCGCACGGCAACTCGCTGCGGGCCCTGGTCAAGTACCTGGACGGGATGTCCGACGACGAGGTCGTGGGGCTCAACATCCCGACCGGCGTCCCGCTGCGCTACGACCTTGATGCCGACCTGCGGCCGGTGCTGCCGGGCGGTACCTACCTCGACCCGGAGGCGGCCGCGGCGGGCGCCGCAGCGGTTGCCGGCCAGGGAAGGGCCTGACCGGGTTCGCAGGCCCGGACGCGGGTTTAAAGGCCTGTTCGCCAAACATCGAGTGAACGGGAGCGGAACACCTGTTGCGTAAGGTGTGACTTGTCCGATTTTGGCCTCGCTCCGCTAGGGCAGCGTTCACCAGATTTGTAGGATTTTGTATGTGACTGTGTTCTCGGCGCTGTTGCTGGCCGGGGTCTTGGCAGTGCTGGCGCTGGCCGCAGGGGTTGCGGTCGGGGCCCGGCTGGCGCCGCGGGCGGTCGAACGCCGCCAGCAATCCTCCACCGAATGGACGGGGATCACCGTCGCGCAGATGCTGCAGCGCATCGTGGCGCTGATGCCGCTGGGGGCCGCGGTGGTGGACTCCCACCGCGACGTCGTCTACCTCAACGAGCGGGCCAAGGAATTGGGCCTGGTGCGCGATCGCCAGCTCGACAACCAGGCCTGGCAGGCCGCGCAGCAGGCGCTCACCGGCGTCGACGTCGAGTTCGATCTGCGGCCGCCGAAGCGCGGACCGGGGCGCTCCGGGCTGTCGGTGCACGGGCAGGCGCGCCTGCTCAGCGAAGAGGACCGCCGGTTCGCGGTGGTCTTCGTCCACGACCAGTCCGACTACGCCCGGATGGAGGCGACCCGGCGCGATTTCGTGGCCAACGTCAGCCACGAGCTCAAGACCCCGGTGGGGGCCATGGCCCTGCTGGCCGAGGCGCTGCTGGCCTCGGCCGATGATTCCGAAACCGTCCGCCGCTTCGCCGAAAAGGTTCTCGTCGAGGCCAACCGGCTGGGGGACATGGTCGCCGAGCTGATCGAGCTGTCCCGGCTGCAGGGTGCCGATCCGTTGCCCAACGTGACCGAGGTCGAGGTGGACACCGTTGTGTCCGAGGCGATTGCGCGCCACAAGGTGGCGGCCGACAACGCCGACATCGAGGTCCGCACCGACGCGCCCAGCGGCCTGCGGGTGCTGGGCGACGAAACGCTGCTGGTGACCGCGCTGGCCAACCTGGTGTCCAACGCGATCGCCTATTCGCCTCCGGGATCGCCGGTTTCGATCAGCCGCCGCCGCCGGGGTGACAACATCGAGATCGCCGTGACCGACCGCGGCATCGGCATTCCCCTGGAAGACCAGGAGCGGGTCTTCGAGCGATTCTTCCGCGGCGACAAGGCGCGTTCGCGGGCCACCGGCGGCAGCGGGTTGGGCCTGGCCATCGTCAAACACGTTGCGGCCAACCACAACGGCAGCATCGGCGTGTGGAGCAAGCCGGGCACCGGGTCGACGTTCACCCTGTCCATTCCGGCCTACAAGGACGAGGAACCCGAGCAACCGCTGGGCCGTGAGGTGCGGCCCAACAGGTCACAACGAGAGGAAGAACTAAGTAGATGACCCGCGCTTACGACGATGCAGAGCATCGCGATGAGGAGGAGTTGCGCGCATGACCAGTGTCTTGATCGTGGAGGACGAGGAGTCGCTGGCCGATCCGCTGGCATTCCTGTTGCGCAAGGAAGGCTTTGAGGCCACGGTGATGACCGACGGCCCCGCGGCGCTTGCCGAGTTCGATCGCGCCGGCGCGGACATCGTGCTACTCGACCTGATGCTGCCTGGCATGTCGGGCACCGACGTGTGCAAGCAGTTGCGCGCCCGCTCCAGCGTGCCGGTGATCATGGTGACCGCGCGCGACAGCGAAATCGACAAGGTTGTCGGCCTCGAGCTGGGCGCGGACGACTATGTCACGAAGCCCTATTCGGCGCGCGAGTTGATCGCGCGCATCCGCGCGGTGCTGCGCCGGGGCGGCGACGACGACTCCGAGATCAGCGACGGCGTGCTGGAGTCCGGGCCGGTCCGGATGGACGTCGAACGCCACGTCGTCTCGGTCAACGGCGACACGATCACGTTGCCGCTCAAGGAATTCGACCTGCTCGAATACCTGATGCGCAACAGCGGGCGGGTGCTGACCCGCGGGCAGCTGATCGACCGGGTCTGGGGTGCCGATTACGTCGGTGACACCAAGACGCTCGACGTTCACGTCAAGCGGCTGCGGTCCAAGATCGAGGCGGACCCGGCCAACCCGGTGCACCTGGTGACGGTGCGGGGATTGGGCTACAAGCTCGAGGGCTAAGAGTTCGTATCGAAGACGGTCCGCTCGTCGTCGGTGTCGCTCAACGTGATACGCCGGCGCATGTCCGCCGTCATCGGCGGCAGCCGGTCGAGGTCGAACCACCCCGCCGCGGTGCACTCGTCGTCGGCCGCGAAGGGCTCGCCCGAGAGCCACTGCATGCGGAACACATGATCCAGATACTGGGCTTGGTCGCCGTTGGCGTGTACGGCCGGGCGGGTCACGTGCACCCACGCCAGGCGAGTGGCCCGCGCGCAGACTCCGGTTTCTTCGCTCACTTCGCGGGCCGCACAATCCGCCGGGTTCTCCCCAGGCTCGACGATCCCTGTCACCGCCGTCCAGGCGCCGTTATCCGCGCGCCTGACCAGCAATACTTTTCGGTCGCGGATCGTGACCGCCGTGACGCCGGGCAGCCATAACGGCGCGGTGCCAACGGCGCGACGAAGCTCAACGATGAAGTCGGGGATCGGCACGCATCGAGTGTGAATCGCGGGCGTTGAGTGTGCACTGAGGGTCACCCCCACCGGCGTGTCGCGGCGGGGATTCACACTCAACGCCCGGGATTCACACTCAACTCGCGCGGGCGCCGACGATCTCGTCGGCCACGCCGAGCGCCATGGCCATGATCGACAACTGCGGGTTCACCTCCGGGCAGCTGGGCAGGATCGACGCGTCGGCGACCCATACGCCGTCGGCGCCGCGCAGCCGCCCGGTTTCGTCGACGGGACAAAGCTGCTCGTCGGCGCCGGCGGCCGCGGTGCCCGAGGGGTGGAAGGCGGCCAGGTGCAGGCTTCTCGCGTCGCTTCGGCTCAGCGCGTCCCGCAGCGCGGGCTGTGACGTCACCGTCGTCGCGTCGGGTAAACCGGTGAGCACCTCGACGGCGCCGGCGGCGAACAGCAGCCGGCCCATGGCCTCGATCGCGACCCGCAGCTTGGCGACGTCGGCTCGCGCGATGTTGTACCGCACCAGCGTCTCGCCGCGGACCGAGGACACCGAGCCGACGCCGCGGTCGGCCACCATGGCGCCGAACGTCGCGACCCGGTGCGCGCGGTCGAGCCACCCGAGCAGCTCGGCGCCGTAGCCGGGCAAGACCATCGACCCCATCCCCGGCGGCGTGGAGGTCGCTTCGATCAGCACGCCGTCCGACTCGTGGAACTCGTGCACGGCCGCGCTTTGCAGCACGCCGTGCCAGGCGACCACGTCGTCGTCGAACCGACCGGCCAGCATCGTCGCCGGGTGCAGCGCGAGGTTTCGGCCGAGGCGCGGGTGCGCGCCAAAACCGCTGCGCCGCAACAGCCCCGGCGTCTCGGTGGCGCCGGCGGCGACGACGACCGTGTCCGCAAGGACGTCGAGCGCGGTGCCGTCGGGCCGGCGGGCGCGCACCCCGCGAGCGCGCCCTTGCCGGTGCAGCACGCGCTCGACGCGGGCCTCTGAGATGATCCGCGCCCCCGCCGCGCACGCCTGCGGCAACGCGTTGAGGTGCACGCCGAACTTGGCGTTGCGCGGGCAGCCGATCGCGCACTGGCAGCAACCCCCGCAGCCCGGCGCGTTGCGCGGGATGGGCGCCGCCCGCCAGCCCAGCGTCGCCGCGGCGTCGAGCAGCAGCCGCCCGTTGCGCCCCATGATCTCCAGCGGGACCGGCGCCACCCGCAGGGTGCGTTCGACGTCGTCGAGGCGCTCGTTCAGTCGATCCGGATCGGCCAGCCGAAGGCCGAAGTCGTCACGCCAGCGCCGCATCACCGCGGGCGGCGGCCGGTAGCAAGTGCCGGAGTTCACCACGGTGGTGCCTCCGACCGCTCGACCGATGGGCAGCACCACCGACGGGCGCCCCAGCGCAACGGTGGCCCCGGCCCCGCGGTACAACCCGGCGTAGCGGTCGATCGGGTGGGTGCTGCGGAATTCCCCGACCGTCCAGCGCCGGCCCTCCTCGATCACGACGACGTCCAGGCCGGCCCGCGCCAGCGTGCGCGCCACCATGGCCCCGCCGGCGCCGGACCCCACGACGACCGCGTCGGCGGTGACGACCGAGCCGCACTCCGCCGATGCCGTGATGGTCAGGGGTGCATCCGGGCGCGCCGTGTCCTGTTGTTGCGCACGCGAAAGCAGTTCCGGCGCATAGGCGTCGGCCCCGTTCGCCAGCAACACGATCGCCTTCACGGCTTCGACGGCCGCGGCGGCGTCGGGGCCGAGCGCGGCGACCCGCCGCAGCACCCGCTCCCGCCCGCCGGGGTCGAGCCGCGGCAGTGACCGGCCGGTCGTGAGGTAGCTCGCCGCGGCCACCGAGAGCAACCCGGCCCGCATCGCCACCCGCGACGTCGGGGGCAGCCGCTTCAGGTAGCGGTCGACGCGGGCGGCGAGCTGGGCCGGCGCCGGGCCGCCGCACTCCTCGGGCAGCAGCGCGGCGCCGAACGACGCGGCGAGACGGCTCATCCGCGGCGTCCGAGCCGGCGTCCCAGTTTGATGAAGAACGGATAGGTCGCGAGGATTGCGCCCGCCGCGGCGTGCAGCCGCGGGCCCGCCGCCACGGTGTCGACACCGAAAACGCCGCTGTTCCACATGAAGTCGCGCCCATTGGCGGCGCGGAAGGGCCGCCACAGCACGCCGAGGCCGGGCACGTTGTTGTAGAGCCCGAACGAACCGCCGAAGAAGACACCGAGCGTGGCGGCCTCGGCGAGGTCCCGCCGGTCCGCGGGCACCCGGCGCTCGATCAGCACTCCGGCGGCGAACAGCAGCGGTGGGTCGAGGACGAAGCTCACGACAGGATCCTTTCGTTGATGTCGGGTGCGTCGGCGCCGCGCAGACCGACCTCGGCGTGCCCGGTTCCCAGCACCGACCAGTGCCGGTCGTCGATGTCGACGTGGACGTCGGCCTGTTCGGTGTTGGTGCACACCGCGCGGCCGCCGTCGGGGTCGGTGTATCCGAGGCTCACGCACCGCTCCGGTGGCTGGTCGACCCGGATGAGCACCCGGCGACCGCCGATGCCGCCCTCCAGCTGCCAGTGCCGCAGGCCCAGCGTCGTTTTCATCCGCAGCGACGGGAAAGGGCTTGCGGGCCAATCCTTCCCGTCGATGCGGAACCGCACGAACGCCATCGGCGCCAGCCGGCGCAGGCCCGGCCTATTGGAGACCGCCGCAACGACTTCCATGACATCGCCGTCGCCGAGGTCGGCGCGGACCCATGCCCAGCGCTTGGCGTTGCCGTGCCCGTAGATGTGAGCGACCCCGCCGCGCCAGCCGTCGATGCGAACCGCGCCATCCGCGACGCTCAGCGAGCCGGCGAAATCGGCGGTGGGCGCGATGACCACCTGGGCGCCCGGCAGCAGCTCGCGCTCCCACGCCGCCCGGGGGAACGTCCACAGCGGCCTGCCGGCGTCCTTCCAGGACAGGTCCCACGCCAACGATCCGGCGCGCCCGGCCAGCTTTTCCGGCGCCGCCCGCACCCCCGCCGCATCGAACCAGGCGGATCCCGACGCCGGGCCGGTGGGCTCGGGGCCGAACCGCTCGGTGCGGGGCGGGCCGTCGGGCGCGAACCACGTCGCCCAGCCGTGCGCGTAGGGGGAGTCGGCGGCGTGCTCGGGGGCCACCGTCTCGCAGTGGATCCACAGCCCGGCGCGGGTCAGCGGATCCGACAGGGTGGCGTACCAGACCTCCAGGCGGCCGGCCTTCCCGCGCCAGCGCGGGGCGGAGGCCGATCGCAGCTCGTCGTCCATGTGCTCCTCCGGTTGGACACGGCTGCGCGATGGCCGCGCCGTGCCCGATCGGTCCACTATATTGGTTGAGCCAATGAACCAGTCAAGTGCGTTGCAGCCGCCGGACCGCCAACGGGTCGACGAACAGATCGCCGCGTCGATCGCCGACGCCATCCTCGACGGCGCCTTTCCGCCCGGGTCGACGCTGCCGCCCGAGCGGGAGTTGGCCGAGCATCTCGGTGTCAACCGCACGTCGCTGCGCCAAGGGCTGGCCCGCCTGCAGCAGATGGGCCTCATCGAGGCCCGCCATGGCAGCGGCAACGTGGTGCGCGACCCCGAGGCGCTCACGCATCCCGCCGTCGTCGAGGCGCTGGTGCGCAAGCTCGGCCCCGACTTCCTGGCCGAACTGCTGGAGATCCGGGCGGCGCTGGGCCCCTTGATCGGCCGGCTGGCGGCCCTGCGCAGCACGCCCGAGGACGCCGAGTCGTTGCGCGCGGCGCTGGCGGCGGTGGGCGAGGCCGACGGCTCGGCGGCACGCCAGGCCGCCGACCTCGCCTACTTCCGGGTGCTCATTCACGGCACCCGCAACCGCGCGCTGGGGTTGCTGTATCGCTGGGTCGAGCACGCGTTCGGCGGGCGGGAGCACGAACTCACCGGGGCCTACGACGACGCCGCGCCGGTGGTGGCCGACCTGCGGGCGATCACCGACGCCGTGCTGGCGCGCGACGCGGAGGCGGCCGCCGCCGCTGTCGAGGACTACCTCAACGCCAGCGCCTTGCGGATGGTGTTGTCCTACAAGAAAACCCAAGCCGGCTGAACGCTACTCGGCAACCCGGGTGGCCGGGTGCACGGCGATGAGCCCTAACTTGCTGCGCCGCTTGCACATTGCCGCCAGCTCCGCGTAGGCCTTGGCGCCGAGCAATTCGGTCAGCTCGTCGGCCATGCTCTCCCAGACCTGCTTGGCGCCGACGTGCGCGGCCGGATCGCCGGTGCAATACCAGTGCAGGTCCGCGCCGCCGGAACCCCAGCCGCGGCGATCGAATTCGGTGACCCAGGTCTTGAGTATCTCGGTGCCGTCGGGCCGGGTCACCCACTCCTGGCTGCGCCGGATCGGCAGCTGCCAGCAGACATCGGGTTTCATGGTCAGCGGCGGTACGCCCAGCTGGAGGGCCTTGGTGTGCAACGCACACCCGATGCCGCCGGCAAAGCCGGGCCGGTTGAGGAAGATGCAGGCGTCCTTGTGCTTGCGTGTGCGGTATTGCGGTTGGCCGTCATGCTCGTCGAGCTCCAGGTAACCCTTGCGGCCCAAGCCTTTATCCCGGAACTGCCAGTCCTCGTCGGTCAACGTCTTGACCGCGTCGTCGAGCCGAGCGCGGTCGTCGTCGTCGGACAGAAACGCGCCGTGCGAGCAGCACCCGTCGTCCGGGCGGCCCTCGACCGTGCCGCGGCAGGCCGGAGTGCCGAAGACGCAGGTCCAGCGTGAGAGCAGCCAGGTCAGGTCGGCCGCGATCAGGTGCTCGGGGTTGTCCGGGTCGTAGAACTCCACCCACTCGCGGGCGAAGTCCAACTCGACCTCCTGACCCGGTTCCGGGTGTGAATCCGCCACGTCGCCAACGTTAGACCACGATTTCGCTTGCCCGGCACTTTGACGCGAGAGGACTCCGGCTCGCGTCGACTGCCGGCCTTTCCCCCTCGCCGCTGCGCGGCGCGCATCGTCACCCGGCTAGGTTGTTTCCTGTGCGGTTAGGCGTGCTCGACGTGGGTAGCAACACGGTCCACCTGTTGGTGGTCGATGCCCACCGCGGTGGGCACCCGACGCCGATGAGTTCGACGAAGGCCACACTGCGGCTCTCCGAGTCGATCGACAGCTCCGGGAAAATCACCAAGCGCGGCGCCGACAAGTTGGTGTCGACGATCAACGAGTTCGCCAAGATCGCGGACAGCTCCGGGTGCAAGGAGCTGATGGCCTTCGCCACCTCGGCGGTCCGCGACGCCGAGAACTCCGACGACGTGTTGTCCCGGGTGCGCAAAGAGGCCGGCGTCGAACTGCAGGTGCTGACCGGGGTCGACGAGTCGCGGCTGACCTTCCTCGCGGTGCGCCGGTGGTACGGGTGGAGTGCCGGGCGCATCATCAACCTCGACATCGGCGGCGGCTCGCTGGAATTGTCCAGCGGCGTCGACGAGGAGCCCGAGGTCGCGTTGTCGTTGCCGCTGGGTGCGGGGCGGCTGACCCGCGAATGGCTGCCGGACGACCCGCCCGGGCGGCGCCGGGTGGCGATGCTGCGCGACTGGCTGGACGCCGAGCTGGCGGAATCGGCCGTGGCGGTCCTGGAAGCCGGCGCCCCCGACCTCGCGGTCGCCACGTCGAAGACGTTCCGGTCGCTGGCACGGCTCACCGGTGCCGCGCCCTCGGCGGCGGGACCCCGGGTCAAGAGGACGCTGACCGAAAACGGGCTCAGGCAACTCATAGCTTTCATCTCTAGGATGACCACCGCTGACCGGGCCGAACTGGAAGGAGTGAGCGCCGAGCGGGCACCGCAGATCGTGGCGGGTGCCCTGGTGGCCGAGGCAAGCATGCGAGCGCTGTCGATCGAAGCCGTGGATATCTGCCCGTGGGCGTTACGGGAAGGTCTCATCTTGCGCAAACTCGACAGCGAAGCCGATGGAACGGCGCTCTTCGGGAGCTCGGTGCGCGATGCTGGAGGTCAGAAAGCTGATCGGAACGCGAACCGATCGAGAGGCGACAAATCATGACCGGACCACACTCCGAGACCGAGAGCCCCGGCACCCGGCCGATCTCGGTGGCCGAACTGCTGGCCAGGAACGGAACGATCGGCGCCCCGGCGGTCACCCGGCGGCGGCGCCGTCGGCGTGGCGACAGCGACGCGGTCACGGTCGCCGAGCTCACCGGTGAGATTCCGGTCATCCGCGACGACGACCACGGCATCACCGAAACGGCGGCCCACGGGACGGTGCAGGCCGCCGAGCCGGCCCCCGAGGAGGCCCGCGAGGACCGGCCCACGTCCGCGTACTGGGCCGAGCCCGAGCCGCGCTGGCCCACGTCACCGCCCCAACCCCAGCGTTTGTCCGGCCCGGAGCGCAGCGCCTACCCAAGGCCCCTGCCGCACGCCGGCGCCCCCGCCGACGCCGCCCAGCCCGGCGCCGAGGACATGAGCCCCGACCCGCTGGACCACTACGCCGACATCCCGGTCGACGTGACGGACTCCGAGGTGCGCGAAGCCGAACCCGCGTCCGAGGACTCCGCCTTCGTGCGCTCCTTCCTGCACTCGGATTCCACGCTGTTCGGCGGGCAGACGCTCGCCGACGAGGTGGCCCGGCGGCGCGGCGCGGCGCCGTCGGCGGATGAGGAAAAAATCGACGACGACCACCTCGGCGTCGCGGCCGAGCGCGCCGGCGAGGTGCCGCACGAGGCCCCCGGCCGGCTCGGGGCGCTGTGGCGCGGCTGCCTGATCGTGTTCCAGTCGATCCTGGCGGTCGCGTTCGGGGCCGGGCTGTTCGTCGCGTTCGACGAGCTGTGGCGCTGGAACAGCATCGTGGCACTGGTGCTCTCGGTGCTGGTCATCCTCGGCTTGGTGGTGGGGGTGCGCGTGGTGCGCAAAACCGAGGACATCGCCAGCACGCTGATCGCCGTCGCGGTGGGCGCGTTGATCACCCTGGGGCCGCTGGCCCTGTCGTTACAGTCGGGCTAGCCGGATCCCTCTCAGAACCCACCCAGACCATTGCGCCCCGCAATCAAAGTCGGCCTGTCGACGGCCTCGGTGTACCCGTTGCGGGCCGAGGCCGCGTTCGAGTACGCGGACAGGCTCGGCTACGACGGCGTGGAGCTGATGGTGTGGAGCGAGTCGGTCAGCCAAGACATCGGCGCCGTCAAGACGCTGTCCCGCCGCTATCGCGTCCCGGTGCTGTCCGTGCACGCGCCCTGCCTGCTGATCTCGCAGCGGGTGTGGGGCGCCAACCCGATCCTCAAGCTGGACCGCAGCGTGCGGGCCGCCGAACAGCTCGACGCGCAGACCGTCGTGGTGCATCCGCCGTTTCGCTGGCAACGCCGCTATGCGGAGGGGTTCAGCGACCAGGTCGCCGCCTTGGAGGCGTCCAGCGACGTGAAGGTCGCCGTCGAGAACATGTTCCCGTTCCGCGCCGACCGGTTCTTCGGCGCGGGCCAGTCCCGGGAACGCATGCGCAGGCGGGGCGGCGGACCGGGCCCGGCGATCTCGGCGTTCGCGCCGTCCTACGACCCGCTGGACGGCAACCACGCGAACTACACGCTGGATCTGTCCCACACGTCGACCGCGGGCTCCGACGCCCTGGACATGGCCGAGCGGATGGGCGGGGGCCTGACCCACCTGCACCTGTGTGACGGCAGCGGCCTGCCCGCCGACGAGCACCTGGTGCCCGGGCGCGGCACCCAGCCCACCGCCGAGGTGTGCCAGATGCTGGCCGGTGGCCGCTTCTCCGGCCACGTGATCTTGGAGGTGTCCACGTCGAGCGCGCGCAGCGCCAGTGAGCGCGAAAGCATGCTCACCGAGTCGTTGCAGTTCGCCCGCACGCACCTGCTGCGCTGACCTGCCCGCAACCCAGAAGAACTCGGGAGAACCTTGACGGCGTTATTCACCACCGCAATGACCCTGCGGGAGGTCGGCCCGGGCGTATTCGAGGGCGAGCTCGACAAGCGCTGGACCATCGGGCCGAAGGTGCACGGCGGCGCGATGCTGGCGCTGTGCGCCAACGCCGCCCGCACCGCGGGCGGCGGGCAGCCGGGCGGACCCGAGCCGGTTTTGGAACCGGTCACAGTGTCGGCCAGCTTTCTGTCGGCGCCGGATCCGGGGCCGATGCGGCTACTGACCTCTTTTCGCAAGCGCGGCCGCCGGATCAGCGTCGTCGACGTCGAGCTCGTGCAGGGCGAGCGCACCGCCGTGCACGCCGTGATCAACCTCGGGCAACCGGAGCACTACGCCCCTTGTGCCGCCTCCGGCGCCGCGGCCGCACCGCTGCTGTCGGCGAACCCGGTGCTGGAACTGATGGCGCCCGAACCGCCTGAGCACGTCGAGCCCATCGGGCCCGGCCACCCCCTGGCCGGACTGGTGCATCTGGGCGAGGGATGCGACGTGCGGCCGCTGCTGTCGACGATGCGCCCCCGCGACGGCCACCCGCCCATGATCCAGATGTGGGCGCGCCCCCGCGGCGTGGCTCCCGACGCGCTGTTCGCGCTCATGTGCGGCGACCTGTCGGCGCCGGTCACCTTCGCCGTGGACCGCACCGGCTGGGCACCCACCGTCCAGCTGACGGCCTTCCTGCGCGCCCTGCCCGCCGACGGCTGGCTGCGGATCATCGCGACCTGCATGGAGATCGGGCACGACTGGTTCGATGAGGACCACATCGTCGTCGACCGCCTCGGCCGCCTGGTGGTGCAGGCCCGGCAGCTGGCGATGGTGCCCGCCGCCCGCTAGCGGGCGCTGTCTGGAATGCTTTCCGCCATGGCAAGAATCGCGATCATCGGCGGCGGCAGCATCGGCGAGGCATTGCTGTCGGGCCTGCTGCGCGCGGGCCGGCAGGTCAAAGACCTGGTGGTGGCCGAACGGATGCGGGAGCGCGCCGAGTACCTGGCCGAGACCTATTCGGTGCGCCTGGCATCGGTGAGCGACGCGGTGGACAACGCGACTTTCGTCGTGGTGGCGGTGAAGCCGGCCGACGTCGAGACCGTGATGGGGGAGCTGGCCCGGGCGGCCGCCGCGGCCGAGACCGACAGCGCCGAGCAGGTTTTCGTCACCGTCGCGGCGGGCATCACGATCGGCTACTTCGAATCCAGGCTGCCGGCCGGCACGCCGGTGGTCCGGGCGATGCCCAACGCCGCGGCGTTGGTGGGCGCGGGGGTGACCGCTCTGGCCAAGGGCCGCTTCGTGACCGAACCACAGCTGGAAGAGGTCTCGGCCCTGTTCGACTCCGTCGGCGGCGTGCTGAGGGTGCCCGAATCCCAGATGGACGCCGTGACCGCGCTGTCGGGGTCCGGTCCGGCGTACTTCTTCTTGATGGTCGAGGCCCTGGTCGACGCCGGCGTTGCGGCCGGGCTGAGCCGCTCGGTCGCCACCGACCTGACGGCGCAGACGATGGCCGGCTCGGCGGCGATGCTGCTCGAGCGCATGGATTCCGATCGATCGGCCGAGCCGGAGGCGCTGGGCGCGCGCGCGGACGCCACGGCGGCGCAGCTGCGCGCGACGGTCACGTCGCCCGGCGGCACCACCGCCGCTGCGCTGCGCGAACTGGAGCGAGGGGGATTGCGGGTGGCCGTCGACGCGGCCGTTCAGGCCGCAAAAAGGCGCTCTGAGCAGCTAAGAATTACATCGGAATAATTCATGATTTCCGGACTGATTGTCCCTCACCAGTACCATTAACCCCACTAGTCCCGCTATTCTCCTCTTTGTATGCACGTGTGGGTGCCGGCGGAGGGGAAGCCGCTGGCATTGCGCGGGCCTGACACGATTGGGTTGCGATGACGTCTACGAACGGGCCATCGGCACGAGATTCCGCTGGTAAGGGGCGGGACTCCGGTTCCGGCGATGGCCAGCAGGCCAGGACACAATTTCTGACCGTCGCGGAGGTGGCAGCGCTGATGCGGGTCTCCAAGATGACGGTCTACCGGTTGGTGCACAACGGCGAGCTGCCGGCGGTCCGGGTTGGGCGGTCCTTCCGGGTGCACGCCAAAGCCGTCCACGACATGCTGGAGACGTCGTACTTCGACGCGGGCTGACCCGCTCCCCGCACCGCCGGTTTGGTGTTCCACGCTGCCCGCCGGGTAAAGTGTCCGGGTCAAGTAGGAGCAGGTCACCGGTCAGATAGCGGAGTTCATGGGTTCAGTAATCAAGAAGCGGCGCAAGCGCATGTCGAAGAAGAAGCACCGCAAGCTGCTGCGTCGCACCCGGGTGCAGCGCAGAAAACTTGGCAAGTAAAGCCCAAGTAAGCCCAGCCGACGGCCGTGTCGCCGTAACGCCGCCGTCTCGCCCGCCCGTTAGGCTGTTTGGGTGGATCAGTCGAGCGGGGAAGGCGCCGGAACCGGCACCGTGCACTACCCCAAGGTCGTGCTCGTCACCGGTGCGTGCCGGTTTCTGGGCGGCTACCTGACTGCCCGGCTCGCGCAGAACCCCCTGATCAAGGGGGTCATCGCGGTGGACGCGATCGCCCCCAGCAAGGACATGCTGCGCCGCATGGGGCGCGCCGAGTTCGTCCGCGCCGACATTCGGAATCCCTTCATTGCCAAGGTGATTCGCAACGGCGAAGTCGACACGGTGGTGCACGCCGCGGCGGCGTCGTACGCGCCGCGATCCGGTGGCAGCGCGGCGTTGAAGGAAATCAACGTGATGGGCGCGATGCAACTTTTCGCGGCCTGTCAGAAGGCGCCTACGGTGCGCCGCGTCATCCTCAAGTCGACCTCCGAGGTGTACGGGTCGAGCGCGCACGATCCCGTCATGTTCACCGAGGACAGCAGCAGCCGGCGGCCCTTTCGCGACGGTTTCGCGAAGGACAGCCTCGACATCGAGGGTTACGTGCGCGGGTTGGGGCGGCGGCGCCCCGATATCGCGGTGACGATTCTGAGGCTGGCCAACATGATCGGCCCGGCGATGGACACCTCGCTGTCGCGCTACCTGGCCGGGCCGTTGGTCCCGACCATGTTCGGCCGCGACGCGCGATTGCAGCTGTTGCACGAGCAGGACGCGTTGGGCGCCCTGGAGCGCGCGGCGATGGCGGGCAAGGCCGGCACCTTCAACATCGGCGCCGACGGCATCATCATGCTGTCGCAGGCGATCCGGCGGG
This sequence comes from Mycobacterium terramassiliense, assembly GCF_900157385.1. Classification (GTDB taxonomy): domain Bacteria; phylum Actinomycetota; class Actinomycetes; order Mycobacteriales; family Mycobacteriaceae; genus Mycobacterium; species Mycobacterium terramassiliense. Next base: position 956,538 of record NZ_LT717700.1, on the reverse strand, counting down.
CGGGCCGAATCCCGGTGCCGGTGCCCGGTTTTGGCGTGTGGGCGCTGGATTCGCTGAGACGGGCTAACCGCTACACCGAAATCACTCGCGATCAGTTTGAGTATTTGAGTTACGGCCGCGTCATGGACACCACCAGGATGCGAACGGAGCTCGGCTACCAGCCGAAATGGACGACCGCGGAGGCGTTCGACGACTACGTCCGCGGCCGTGGCCTGACTCCCATAATCCACCCTGATCGGGTACGCTCCCTGGAGGGTCGCGCCATAGCTTTAGCGCAGCGCTGGGGAAGCCGAAATGCAATTCCATGGGGTGGGGGCAGGTAGGTATCGTGGCTGGCGAAACCAGAGCGAACGTCATTCCACTGCATACAAATCGGGGTCGGGTAGCGGCGCGGCGCAGAGCCGATCAGCGGGCTGAGTCGTCCCGTCAACATCCCTCCTTGCTGTCGGATCCGAACGGTCGGGCGTCGGCCGAACAGATCGCCGCGGTCGTTCGCGAAATCGACGAACACCGCCGCGCCGCCGGTGCGACATCCACGGCCGAAGCGCCTCTCAACGATCTCGCGCAGAAGGTCGCCGCCGTCGCGGGCTTCGTGCGCCAGCGGTTCATGGGCGACTACACCGTCGACGAGTTCGGCTTCGATCCGCACTTCAACAGCGCGATCGTTCGGCCTTTGCTGCGCTTCTTTTTCCGGTCGTGGTTCCGGGTCGAGGTCAGCGGCATCGAGAACCTGCCGAGCGACGGCGCCGCGTTGGTGGTGGCCAACCACGCCGGGGTGCTGCCGTTCGATGGGCTGATGCTGTCGGTGGCGGTGCACGACGAGCATCCGGCGCAGCGCGACCTGCGGCTGCTGGCCGCCGACATGGTGTTCGACCTGCCCGTGGTCGGCGAAGCCGCCCGCAAGGCGGGCCACACCATGGCCTGCACGACGGACGCGCATCGCCTGCTGGCCGCCGGCGAGCTCACCGCCGTGTTCCCGGAGGGCTACAAGGGGCTGGGCAAGCGGTTCGAGGACCGCTACCGGTTGCAGCGGTTCGGGCGCGGCGGCTTCGTCACGGCTGCGCTGCGTACCAAGGCCCCGATCGTCCCGTGCTCGATCGTCGGCTCCGAAGAGATCTACCCGATGCTCACCGACGTCAAGCTGCTGGCGCGGCTGTTCGGGTTGCCGTACTTCCCGGTCACCCCGCTGTTCCCGCTGGCCGGGCCCGCGGGCCTGGTGCCGTTGCCGTCGAAGTGGCGCATCGCATTCGGTGAGCCGATCTACACGAACGACTACGCCGCGTCCGACGCCGAGGACCCGATGGTCACCTTCGAGCTGACCGATCAGGTGCGCGAAACGATCCAGCAGACGCTGTATCGCCTGCTGGCCGGCCGCCGAAACATCTTCTTCGGCTGAGCTTTTCGCTACTTGACCATGGTGAACTGGCACACGTTCGTGTAGCCGTCGCGGAACAGGTCCGAGCAGCCCCGCAGGTAGCGCAGGTAGATGTCGTAGGTCTCCTGGCCCTTGAGGGCGATCGCCTCGTCCTTGTGCGCCTCGAGCGCGTCCGCCCAGGCCGTCAGCGTCGGAACGTAGTTCTTGCCGATGAAGTGATGGCGCTCGATCGTGAAACCGGCCTCGGTGGAGTACCGGTCGACCTGCTCGACCTGAGGCAACCTACCGCCCGGGTAGATCTCCTTGAGGATGAAGCTGATGAACCGCAGCAGGCTCATCGTGGTCTTCAGGCCCATAGCCTTGCCCTCCTCGGCGGTGGGCACCACGATGCTGTGCAACAGCATCCGGCCGTCGTCGGGCAGCAAGTTGTAGAACTTCTTGAAGAAGACGCCGTACCGCTCGTAGCCGGCGTCGCCGGCTCCGTCGGCGAAGTGCTCGAACGCGCCCAGCGACACGATGCGGTCGATCCGCTCGTCGTCGGGGAATTCCTCCCAGCCCTGGATCCGCACCTCTTTGCTGCGGGGGCTGTCCATCTTGTCGAACTCGGCCACACAGTGGGCGTACTGGTTCTCGCTCAGCGTCAGGCCGATGACGTTCACGTCGTATTCCTCGACGGCGTGGCGCATGGTCGATCCCCAGCCGGAGCCGATGTCGAGCAGCGTCATGCCCGGCTCGAGGTTGAGCTTGTCCAGGGCGAGCTTGCGCTTGGCGTACTGGGCCTCTTCCAGCGTCTTAGTCAGATTTTGCGGATCCGGATTTTCGTCGAAGTAGCCGCAGCTGTAGGTCATCGACGGGTCCAGCCACAGCTTGAAAAACTCGTTCGACTTGTCGTAATGGGATCGGACTGCCTCGACCGGCGGCTTCAGCTGGGTGCCACCCGATTCGCTCTGTGACATTGGAATCGCCCCTACTTTCCGGCTGATATGGATGCGACCGCGGCGACGGTTTCTTCAGCGCCTGCGTCCTGGTGTGCGGCTTCCCCCAGCATCGTAACGACACTGGTGACGACCGGCTCGCCCTCGGCGTCGGTGACTTCGCTGCGGATCTCAACGATCACCGCGCCGTGGGATTCGATCACCGAGTCTAAATAAGTGTCGAAGTACAGCCTATCGTGGGCGAGGATCGGGCGGTGATACAGGAATTTCTGGTCGCGGTGCATGATCCGGGCGATGTTGATCGGGATGTTGAACTTGGTGAAAATCTCCAATTGCACGCGCCGCCCGGCGATGGCCAAGAAGGTCAGCGGCGCCACGAGCCCGGGATAGCCGGCGGCGGCGGCGTCGGCCTCGCTGTAGTGCGTCGGGTGTTCGTCTTTGATCGCCTGCGCGAACTCCCGAATCTTTTCGCGCCCGACCTGGAAATAATCCGGCGCCCGGTAGTGGCTGCCGATGAGGTCTTGGGCCGATTCTGGGATTGTCATGCCGCTGTGCTCCCCGCTCGAATACGTCTCAGCGGCGCAGCCTATCAGCGCGATTGCCGCCGCGACGCCAGTGCCGCCAGCGCGCCACCGGCCGCGCCCAGGGCCAGGGCTGACGGCACTCCGATCCGCGCGGCCTTGCGGGCGGTGCGGAAGTCGCGGATTTCCCAACCTCGTTCGCGGGCCAGGGCCCGCAGCCGCGCGTCGGGGTTGATGGCGACCGCCGTGCCGACCAGCGACAGCATGGGCACGTCGTTGTAGCTGTCGGAATAGGCGGTGCAGCGCTTGAGGTTGAGGCCCTCGCGGATCGCCAGCGAGCGCACGGCGTGGGCCTTGCCCGGGCCGTGAAGGATCTCACCGACCAGCCTGCCCGTGAAAACGCCGTCGACCGATTCGGCGACCGTCCCCAGCGCGCCGGTCAGACCGAGCCGCCGCGCGATCGTCGCCGCGAGCTCATACGGCGTGGCGGTGATCAGCCACACCTGCTGGCCGGCGTCGAGGTGCATCTGCGTCAGCGCGCGAGTGCCGGCCCAGATCTTGTCGGCGATGATCTCGTCGTAGATCTCCTCGCCCAACGCCACCAGCTGCTCGACCGAGCGGCCCTCGATGAAGGCGAGCGCCTTGCGCCGGCCCGCGGCGACGTCGTCGCTGTTCTCCGTGCCCAGCAGCTGGAACTTGGCCTGGGCGTAGATGAATCCGAGCACGTCGCGATACGTGAAGTAGTTGCGCGCGGCCAGCCCGCGCCCGAAGTGCACCGCCGAGGAGCCCTGCACCAGGGTGTTGTCCACGTCGAAGAACGCCGCCGCGGTCAGGTCGATCGGTGGCTGCGGGCGACCTTCTTCGGGGGCGCTGGCCTGCAGATCCTCCAGCGCACGTTCGGCGCTCGCGTTGTCTACCAGCGCGTCCAGGTCGGCGCGGCCGGTGGCGTCCGCGCCGCCCGACTCAGAGGAAGCCGATGAAACCAAGGCCCAACCTCCTAGCTCGCCGTGCCGCCCGGTAGTCCGTGGGATGACCGCTATCAACCCTATCCGGCGGATGTCCGGGGCGGTTTGCGCGCCTGAAGCGTCAGGTCAGGGCCACATCGCCAAATTCGTTGCCATGGCGCCGGTGTAGTTGCCGTGGGCCGTCTCGCCGGCCGCCCGCAATTGGGCCAAGGCCTCGCGCATCATCGCCTCACCGCGGGCCCAGTGCCGATGCGCCTCGGCGTGGGCCGCCGCGCCGCTTCCCGTCCATGTGGAGTGCACATTGCCTACCAGAGAATCGATTTCGGCCAGCATCCCTTCGGCGTAGCGCGCAAACTCCGACATCCGTTGCACCGCATCGGCCAGCGCCTGCGGATCCACCCGAAACGCCTCAGCCACGGTGCACCCCTTGCAGGGCGTGTGCGGACGCCGCCTCGTTGTCCTGGTAGAGCCCGCCGGCCCGGCCTACCAACCGCGCCAACAACGACAGGCCCACCTCTACCTCGCCGGCGCCGCGGTGCCACAGCTCCCACGCGGAGGCGTAGGCGCTTCCCGACGCCCCGCGCCAGCCGCCCAGCATGTCGGCGACCTGGGCGTTGAGTTGCGCGAACTGACCCCGCAGCTCCTCGGCGCGACCCGACAGCGCCTCGGCGAAGCCCCGCATCGCCAGCGGGTCGACCTGCACCGTGTCCTCGGCAGCCACAGCGGCAACCTAACCGCCGCGGCGTGGCCCCACAATTCACCCGGTGCCACACTGGTCGCCATGACGCAGGGCCCACGCCGACGGCGGGTGGAGCTGCTGACCCGCGACGGCTGCACGATCTGCGCGCGGGTGCACGCCCGGCTGGTCGAACTGGCCGACGAGCTGGGCTTCGAGCTGGCCACCACCGACGTCGACGCCGCCGCGGCGGGGGGCGACCCGGGACTGCGGGCCGAGTTCGGCGATCGCCTCCCGGTGGTGCTGCTGGACGGCCGGGAGCACAGTTACTGGGAGGTGGACGAGCCGCGGCTGCGCGCCGACCTCGCCCGGTAGCGGGAGACCAGTTATTTGGTAGCCCAGCTGATTAACGATTACCGTGGACAGCAGTTCAGTTACTGGGGAAGCAAGGGAGCTGGCCAGGTGATGCTGCCGTGAGCGTCCTGCTCTTCGGGGTTTCGCACCGCAGTGCGCCGGTCTCCGTCCTGGAACAACTCAGCATCGACGAATCCGATCAGGTCAAAATCGTCGATCGGGTGTTGCAGTCGCCGCTGGTGACCGAGGCGATGGTGCTCTCGACGTGCAACCGGGTCGAGGTCTACGCCGTCGTCGACGCGTTCCACGGCGGGTTGGCGGTGGTCGGGCAGGTGCTGTCGGAACACTCCGGGATGTCGATGGGCGACCTGACCAAGTACGCCTACGTGCGGTACAGCGAGGCCGCCGTCGAGCACCTGTTCGCGGTGGCCAGCGGCCTGGATTCGGCGGTGATCGGCGAGCAGCAGGTGCTGGGCCAGGTCCGCCGCGCCTACGGGGCCGCCGAGGCCAACCGCACCGTCGGCCGGGTGCTGCACGAGCTGGCCCAGCGGGCGCTGTCGGTGGGCAAGCGGGTGCACTCCGAAACCGCCATCGACGCCGCCGGCGCCTCGGTGGTGTCGGTCGCCCTGGGCATGGCCGAGCGCAGGCTGGGCGGGCTGGCGGGCAAGACCGCCGTGGTCATCGGGGCCGGGGCGATGGGCGCGCTGTCCTCGGCGCACCTGAGCCGGGCCGGCATCGAACGCGTCACGGTGGTCAACCGTTCGGCGTCCCGCGCGCAGCGGCTGGCCCGCAAGATCCGCGAATCCGGCGTGCGGGCGGAAGCGCTCACCCTGGATCGGCTGGCCGACGCGCTGGCGGACGCCGACGTCGTGGTCAGCTGCACCGGCGCGGTCAGCCCGGTGGTCTCGCTGGCCGACGTGCATCACGCGCTGGCCGCGGCCCGCCGCGACGAGGCCGCCCACCCGCTGGTCATCTGCGACCTGGGCATGCCGCGCGACGTCGACCCGGCGGTCGCCGGGCTGCCCGGGGTTTGGGTCGTCGACGTGGACCGCGTGCAACGCGAGCCGTCGGCCCACGCGGCGGCCGCTGACGTCGACGCCGCGCGCCACATCGTGGCGGCCGAGGTCGCCACCTACCTGGCGGGGCAGCGGATGGCCGAGGTGACCCCGACGGTCACGGCGCTGCGCCAGCGGGCCGCCGACGTCGTCGAGGCCGAGCTGCTGCGCCTCGACAACCGGCTGCCCGGCCTGGAAAGCGCCCACCGCGAGGAGGTGGCGCGCACCGTGCGCCGCGTGGTGGACAAGCTGCTGCACGCGCCCACCGTGCGGATCAAGCAGCTCGCCAGCGCGCCGGGCGGCGACAGTTACGCCGAGGCGCTGCGCGAACTCTTCGAACTTGACCAGACCGCCATAGACTCCGTAGCCGCCGTCGGTGCCAGCGAATTGCCCACGGTATCAAGCGGATTCGACGGCGGCCCGCCTCAACAGTCCGGCGAGTAGCCGATTGGCGCACGTGATCCGGATAGGCACCCGGGGCAGCCTGTTGGCCACCACCCAGGCCGGTGTCGTCAGAGACGCCTTGATCGCCAACGGCCATCCGGCCGAGTTGGTGACCATCAGCACGGCCGGCGACCGGTCGTCGGCGCCCATCCAGACCCTGGGCGTGGGCGCCTTCACCACCGCCTTGCGCGAGGCCATCGACGATGGCCGCGTCGACGCCGCGGTGCACTCGCACAAGGATTTGCCGACGGCCGACGACCCGCGGTTCACCATCGCCGCGATACCGCCGCGCAACGACCCCCGGGACGCGCTGGTCGCCCGCGACGGGCTGGTGCTGGGGGAATTGCCGGCGGGTTCGCTGGTGGGCACCTCATCGCCGCGGAGGGCCGCACAGCTTAGAGCATTGGGTCTCGGTTTGGAAATCCGCCCCCTACGAGGCAACCTAGATACCAGGTTGAACAGGGTAAGCAGTGGTGATCTTGACGCGATCGTGGTGGCCAGGGCCGGTCTCGCCCGGCTGGGCCGCCTCGACGATGTCACCGAGACGCTAGAGCCGGTGCAAATGTTGCCAGCACCGGCTCAGGGCGCGCTCGCCGTCGAGTGCCGCGCCGGTGCCGAGTTGGCGGCGGTGTTGGCCGAGTTGGACGACGCCGACACGCGTGCGGCGGTCACCGCGGAGCGAGCTCTGCTGGCCGAACTGGAGGCCGGTTGCTCGGCACCGGTGGGTGCGATCGCCGAGGTGGTCGAGTCCATCGATGAGGAGGGGCGGGTCTTCGAAGAGCTGTCGCTGCGCGGCTGCGTGGCGGCGCTGGACGGGTCCGACGTGATCCGCGCGTCCGGCATCGGCACGCCCGGTCGGGCACGGGAGCTGGGGCTCTCGGTCGCCGCCGAGCTGCTCGAGCTGGGGGCCGGAGAGCTGATTGGGGGAGCGCGGCAAGACCCCGCGCGAGGAAACTGAAGAGAGTCACTTGGGAGCGACAATGACGACGCGAGGGCGTAAGCCGAGGCCGGGCCACATCACGTTCGTGGGCTCGGGCCCCGGGGACCCGGGACTGTTGACCACACGGGCGGCCACGGTGCTGGCCAACGCCGCCCTGGTGTTCACCGACCCCGACGTGCCCGAACCCGTGCTCGCGCTGATCGGCAAGGACCTGCCGCCGGTCTCCGGCCCCGCGCCGGCCGGCCCGGACGGCAACGCCGACGGCAATGGCCCTGGGGCCGGGGAAGATCGGGCCCAGGCCGCACCGGCGGTGATCTCCGGTGGCCCCGACGTCCGCCCGGCGCTGGGCGAGCCCGCCGAGGTCGCCAAAACCCTTGTCGCCGAGGCCCGTTCGGGGGCCGACGTGGTGCGGCTGGTGGCCGGCGACCCGCTCACGCTGGACGCGGTGATCACCGAGGTGACCGCCGTCGTGCGCAGCCACCTGCATATCGAGATCGTGCCCGGGCTGGCCGCTACCAGCGCCGTCCCGACCTACGCGGGGTTGCCGCTGGGCTCGTCGCACACGGTCGCCGACGTCCGCGACCCACAGGTGGATTGGGACGCTTTGGCGGCGGCTCCCGGCCCGCTGATCCTGCAGGCCACCGCCTCGCACCTGGCCGACGCGGCCCGCGCCCTGATCGAGCACGAGCTGGCCGAGAGCACCCCCTGCGTGGTGACCGCGCAGGGCACCACCTGCCAGCAGCGCTCGGTCGAGACCACGCTGCACGGCCTGACCGATCCGGCCCTGCTGGGCGGCAACGACCCGGCCGGTCCCATGACCGGGCCGCTGGTGGTGACCATCGGCAAGACGGTCGCCAGCCGGGCGAAGCTGAACTGGTGGGAGAGCCGCGCGCTGTACGGCTGGACGGTGTTGGTGCCCCGCACCAAGGATCAGGCGGGCGAGATGAGCGAGCGGCTGACGTCCTACGGCGCGCTGCCGATCGAGGTGCCGACCATCGCCGTCGAGCCCCCGCGCAGCCCCGCCCAGATGGAGCGGGCCGTCAAGGGCCTGGTCGACGGCCGCTTCCAGTGGGTGGTGTTCACCTCCACCAACGCGGTGCGCGCGGTGTGGGAGAAGTTCGGCGAGTTCGGCCTGGACGCCCGCGCGTTCTCCGGGGTGAAGATCGCCTGCGTCGGCGAGTCGACGGCCGACCGGGTCCGCGCCTTCGGGATCAGCCCCGAGCTGGTGCCGGCCGGCGAGCAGTCCTCGCTGGGTCTGCTCGACGACTTCCCGCCCTACGACAGCATTTTCGACCCGGTCAACCGGGTCCTGCTGCCGCGGGCCGACATCGCCACCGAGACGCTGGCCGAGGGGCTGCGCGAGCGCGGCTGGGAGATCGAGGACGTCACCGCCTACCGGACCGTGCGCGCCGCGCCGCCGCCTGCGGCCACCCGCGAGATGATCAAGACGGGCGGCTTCGACGCGGTGTGCTTCACCTCCAGCTCGACGGTGCGCAACCTGGTCGGCATCGCCGGCAAGCCGCACGCGCGCACGATCATCGCCTGCATCGGCCCCAAGACCGCCGAGACCGCCGCGGAATTCGGCCTGCGGGTGGACGTGCAGCCCGACACCGCCGCCGTCGGCCCGCTGGTCGACGCCTTGGCCGAGCACGCCGCGCGGCTGCGCGCCGAGGGGGCGCTGCCACCGCCGCGCAAGAAGAGCCGCAGGCGCTAAGTGATTGCCGCGCGGGCGAGCCGGGGGCAGCACCCGCTTGCGGGCGTGCGTGTCTGTACGACGACACGCCGTCGGGGCCGGCATTTCGCGCACGCTCGCGGCGACGGACGAGCATGAGTTACCCGCGGCAGCGTCCGCGCCGGCTCCGCTCCACCCCGGCGTTGCGTCGCCTGGTCGCGCAGACGTCTTTGGAGCCAAGGCATTTGGTGCTGCCGATGTTCGTCGCCGACGGAATCGACGAACCGCGGCCGATCCCATCCATGCCCAACGTCGTTCAGCACAGCCGGGAGTCGCTGCGGCGGGCCGCCGAAGGGGCCGTCGCCGCGGGGGTCGGCGGGGTGATGCTGTTCGGCGTGCCCCGCGAGCAGGACAAGGACTCGACCGGCTCGGCCGGCACCGATCCCGACGGCATCCTCAACGTCGCGCTGCGCGACCTGGCCAAGGATCTCGGCGACGCCACGGTGCTGATGGCCGACACCTGCCTGGACGAGTTCACCGACCACGGGCATTGCGGGGTCCTGGACGCCCGGGGCCGGGTGGACAACGACGCCACCCTGGCCCGCTACGTCAAACTGGCTGTGGCGCAGGCGGAATCGGGCGCCCACGTGGTGGGGCCGAGCGGCATGATGGACGGCCAGGTGGCCGCGATCCGTGACGGCCTGGACGCGGCCGGTTACGCCGACGTGGTGATCCTGGCCTACGCCGCGAAGTTCGCCTCGGCGTTCTACGGTCCGTTCCGCGAAGCGGTGAGCTCGAGCCTGTCCGGAGACCGGCGCACCTACCAGCAGGAGCCCGGCAACTTCCGGGAGGCGCTGCGCGAGGTCCGGCTGGACCTGGACGAAGGCGCCGACATCGTGATGGTCAAGCCCGCATTGGGTTACCTCGATGTGCTGGCGGCCGCGGCGGAGGTCTCGCCGGTGCCGGTCGCCGCGTACCAGGTGTCCGGGGAGTACGCGATGATTTGCGCCGCGGCCGCCAACAACTGGATCGACGAGCGCGCCGCCGCGCTGGAGTCGCTGACGAGCATCCGGCGCGCCGGGGCCGACATCGTGCTCACCTATTGGGCCGCGGATGCGGCAGGCTGGCTGTCGTGACAGCCGAACCGAAGCCGTTGTTCTACGAGCCCGGCGCCAGCTGGTGGTGGGTGGCGCTGGGCCCGGCGTCGGCGGTGGCCATGGTCCTGATCGAGATCTGGAGCGGGGCCCCGGTGTCGCTCGTCGTCCCGGCCATCTTCCTGGTCCTGGTGTCGGCGTTCGTCGCGTTGCAGGTGAAGGCGGCGCGGATCCACGTCTCGGTCGAGCTCACCGAAGACGCCCTGCGCCAGGGCACCGAAACCATCCTAGTGCGCGAAATCCTCAAGGTGTATCCCGAGCCTCAGCACCACCAGGCGTCCGGCAAGGAGCTGGCGAAATGGCAGTCGTCGCGGGCGCTCGGAGAACTGGCCGGCGTGCCCCGCCACCGGATAGGCATCGGTCTGAAGCTCACCGGCGACCGCACCGCCCAGGCCTGGGCACGTCGCCATCGTCACCTTCGGGCGGCGCTGACCCCGCTGGTCCAGGAGCGGGTGGAGCCCGCCGGCTCCGACGTCGCCGACGAGGATTTCGACGGCGGGCCGTTTTCGTGATGGCACGGTACCGGGCGTTGGTGGAGCTGGCCCTGGCGTGTGCCGCGCTGGTGGGCGGGGGCGTCAGCTGGGTGCACGCGCGCCACACGGTCAGTGTCGCGCCGATCGCCGACGGGCAGCCCGTCACCACGTCGCTGGTGTACAACCCTCAGCTGCTGTTGCTGACGTTGGTGCTGGTGACGGCCGCCGGAGTGCTCGCGGTGGTCGGGATCGCCCGGCTGTTACGGGCCCGGGGCACCGGGAAAGTTACGCCGTCTTCTTGATCAGCGGCAACACGAGCTGACGGCGGCTCACGATGGCTTCGGCCAGGTTGCGGAGCGCCTCGCGCACCGAGCGCGCGACCGGAAGCTCGCCGTCGCCCCCCAGCAGCGCCAGCACCGCGGGGCCGGCGACCAAGGTCCACTCCACGCCGGCGGCGCGGCAATCCTCGTCGAGCCGCCGCACGAGCGAGACGCCCGCCGCAGCAAAGTGGTTCACGTCGCTCAGGTCGAGCACCACCGGGTTGCTCCCCAGGGTGAAACGCCAGAGGTATTCGCTGACCCGCTCGACATTGGCGGCGTTGATGTCGCCCCGGATGGTCACCACGGTCGCCAGATGACGGCAGTGGGCGCGGATCTGAGCACCATCGCATTCGAAGGTGCCGTAGCCGCGCCGAGTCGCGACGGTGGTGACTGTCATGAGCTCCCCATTCCCTTCGAACCTGTTACCTAAAGGTGCCCGCCAAAAGTAAGGAGACCGACAGCCGCCTCTAACTCTTTGCTAAGAAGCGAATTTCGGGGGGTTTGGCGCCGGTTCAAGCAACGTCGCGGCCGGTTACCCCGGTGGCGCGCCACGGCCCATCACGTCGTCGCGCGCCTTTCGCTGCTAGGCTTCGTGGGCTGCCGGTTGCCAGTCGGGGGGCTCGTGATCGCCCGGTCAGCCGGACCAATCGGATACGAAACGTGAGTCCAGACGGAAAGAGCATCGTGCGCGGCGCAGAGATCCGGGGAGAGATCAAGGCCCTGACGGGACTCCGCATCGTCGCCGCGGTGTGGGTGGTGCTGTTTCACTTCCGGCCGATGCTGAGCGACGTTTCTCCGGACTTGCGCGACGCCCTCGCACCGGTGCTCAACTGCGGGGCCCAGGGCGTCGACCTCTTTTTCATCCTCAGCGGATTCGTGCTGACATGGAACTACCTTGACCGGATGGGCCGCTCGTGGTCGACGCGCGCCACCCTGCACTTCCTGTGGCTGCGGCTGGCCAGGGTGTGGCCGGTGTACCTGGTCACCCTGCACCTGGCCGCGCTGTGGGTGATCTTCACCCTGCACGTCGGCCACGTGCCGTCGCCCGACGCCGGTCAGCTCACCGCGATCAGCTACGTGCGCCAGATCCTGTTGGTGCAGCTGTGGTTCGTGCCGTTCTTCGACGACTCGAGCTGGGACGGTCCGGCCTGGTCGATCAGCGCCGAATGGCTCGCCTACCTGCTGTTCGGCGTCCTGGTGCTGGTGATCCTGCGGATGAAGCAGGCGACCAGGGCGCGCAGCCTGATGTTGCTGGCGTTCGCGGCGTCGTTGCCGCCCGTGGTGATGCTGCTGACCAGTGGCCACTTCTACACGCCGTGGAGCTGGCTGCCGCGAATCGTCACGCAGTTCACCGCCGGCGCCCTGGCCTGCGCCGCCGTGCGCAGGCTGCGGTTGACCGATCGCGGCCGCCGCGTCGCGGGGTACACCTCCCTGCTGCTGTTGGCCGCCATGGTGGGTGTCCTGTACTGGTTTCACGCGCACCCGATATCCGGAATCGTGGAGAACGACAGCGGCGGGGTGGTCGACGCGCTGTTCGTTCCGCTCGTGATAACCCTGGCCATCGGCGTGGGCAGCCTGCCACGGGTGCTGTCCACGCGGGCAATGGTTTACGGCGGGCAAATCTCGTTCTGCCTGTACATGGTTCATGAGCTGGTGCACACGTCGTGGGGATGGGCCGTGACCCAGTTCGAGCTCACGCCATGGGAGCAGGACAACCCGTGGAAATGGAACATCATCGGGCTGCTCGCGATCGCCGTCGGTCTTTCGGCCCTGATGTACCACTTCGTCGAGGAGCCCGCCCGCCGCTGGATGCGCCGCATGGTCAACATCCGACCCGCCGACCAGAAGACCGCGGACGGGGAGCCGGCGGGCACCAAGCTGCACCCGATCGACGGTGGGCTGGAAGCGGTTTCGGCCCGCGCGGTGTGACGTTCGCCTCGCCGAGCGGCTGGTGCGGGGCCCGGGATCCGTCGAATACCATGGCCGGAGCGGCTAGCCGCGATGTGACGCCAGTTCGCGCCGTTTTCCCCGTACGATTCCGTTGACTTGGATGCGGCGCGTAGCGATGCAGTTTCCGGGGGAGGCACTTGTGAGCCGTCTGACCACGCTCATCGTCGGCCTCGCCGTGGCGCTGGGCCCGGTCTGTGGCGTCTTGGGGGCTCCGCCGCACCCGGTGCGGGCGCGGCCCTATGAACCGCTGACCGTGGATTCGCGCCTCAACCACGTCGCCGTCGTCGGCGACTCGTACACCACCGGCACCGACGAGGGCGGCCTCGGACCGAACTCGTGGACCGCGCTGGCCTGGCATGCGCTCGCCCAGCGGGGCGTGCGGATCGCCGCCGACGTGGCGGCCGAGGGAAGGGCGGGCTACGGTGTGCCCGGCGACCACGGCAGCATCTTCGAGGATCTGACCGCCAGGGCCGTCAGGCCCGGCGACGCGCTGGTGGTGTTCTTCGGCTCACGCAACGACCAGGGCGTGGATCCCGCGCTGGTCGGCGAAAAGGCCCGCGACGCCTTCAACTTGGCGCGCAGGTTCGCGCCGTCCGCGAGGTTTTTGGTGATCGGCCCGCCGTGGCCGACCGCCGACGTGCCCGAGTCGATCCTGCGGATCCGCGACGTGCTCAACGCGGCCGCCCGGGAGGCCGGGGCGGCGTTCGTCGATCCGCTCGGCGACCGCTGGTTCGTCGACAGGCCCGATCTGATCGGCCCGGACGGCGTGCACCCCAACGACGCGGGGCATCAGTATCTGGCGGACAAGATCGCGCCGTTGATCGGCATGCAGTTGTCTCGGTGACAAACCGAAGCCTCAGGCGCGCAAGGGCTTTAGGCTAGTCTTCCGCGTGGCGCTCGTAATCCCATTGCTCCAGGCGCGTTTGCAACTGCATCAGGCCAACGCCCGCGACGGGCGCGATGGCCGCAATGCAGATCAGCAGCAGCGGAGTCATCTCACAACCTCCAAACACCTTTCACTGATATGACGTTCGTCTCCGGCGAGAAGTTCATTGCGCGTCACCCACCCGCCAGCGCGCGGTCCGTCAGCGCACCCATGACGGGTGCCAGCAGTTGCGCGTACTCGGTCGTCACGTGGTTGTCGTCGCGAAAAACCAGGGTGTTGCCGACGATGACCGGGCAGCGGTCGGGGGTGCAGAACAGGTCGGTCAGGTCGGCGTACTGCCCACCGCCGCCGGCGGTCGCCGCCCGCTCGGCGCCGATACCACCGCCGTCGAGCGCCGCCGACCGCGTCGGCGCGCACGCGGTGGCGTCGTCGAGATGCGCCGACAAGCAGGCGGGCACCGATCCGTGTGGGTCCGGCGCCGGCCCCAGGACCAGGACGGCGGCGCCGCTGCTCCGCAGCGCCGCCACGGTGCGGCCCAGCGTGTCGATCCACGCGGGGTCGTAGGAGGCGAAACCGAAATCCGCGCCGTAGCGCCGGCTCATGTCGAGCACCACCAGCCGCGGGCGCTCGGCCTTCAGCCGGTCCACGATCTGGGCGCGCCACTGTTCGCACTCCGTGTACTCGCGGCCCAGATACGGGCTGCGGATGGGAAGTTCCTGCAGCGGGCAGGTCACCTTGGCCAGCGTCTCCAGCCGCCAACGCCGCTCCTCGGCGACCCGCCGGAACGCCGGTTTCCCACATGGCGGCGTGCGAGTCGCCGACCAGGGCCACCGTCGTCGGCGAGGCGGCATCGCCCGTCGCGCACTCGCTTTGACCGACATCGCGCCACGAGCGCACGCAGCCGTTGACGAACACGGGCGCCTTGTCGGCCGGCGCCTGGGCGAGCGGCGGGTCCAGGTTGGACGGGACGGCGCGCAGGCCGGCCGACGCCGCGACCGCCTCGCGCACCTGCGCGAAGGCCGCGCGGACCGTCGCCTCCTGGGCGCTGAGGGCGGGAACGTTCGCCGGTGGCAGCGCGACGATGTTGGCCTTCGGGGCCGCCACCCCGTGGCCGACGGGCGACGGGGTCAGCGCCAGCAGCAGCACGCACGCGCAGGCCGCGGCCGCGCTGGCGGCGGCGGCCGCCGCCAGGCTGGCCCTCACCGATCGGCGCAGCGCCGCCGCGAACCGGCCGGGGTTTTCCACCAGGTGCAGTGTGATCACCGCGAGCCCGCCGGACACGGCGGTGGCGCTGAGCCTGGCCGGCAGCCCCGCCGGCTCCCCCAGGAGCTGCGGCATGAGCAGCAGGACCGGCCAGTGCCACAGGTACCACGAGTACGACACGCGCCCGATCGCCCGCATCGCCGGCCGGCACAGCACGCGGCCGACGCCCAGGCCGCCGGTCACCCCGCCCGCGCCGATCACCAGCGCGGTGCCCAGCACCGGCAGCAGTGCCGCGGTGCCGGGGTAGGGGGTGGCGGGACCCAGCTGGGTGCAGGTGAGAACGATCAAACCCAGGCCACCCCATCCGACGATCGCCGCGGGCAGCAGGGGCAGCCTGCGCCAGTGCCGAATCGACAGGGCCACCAGGCCACCGGCCGCCAGTTCCCACGCCCGGGTGGGCAGCGAGAAGAACGCCCAGGCGGGCGACGTGCGGGTCCACACCATGTCCGCGGCCAGCGACGCGGCCGCCACCACCGCCAGGACCGCCGCATACGGTCCGGCCCCCGCCGTGGCCCCGGGGCGCACCCGCCCGAGCGCCCACGCCGTACCGATGATGAGCAGCGGCCACACCAGGTAGAACTGCTCCTCCACGCCCAGCGACCAGTAGTGCTGGAACGGCGAGGGGGCGTCGGCCGCCAGGTAGTCGGTGCCCTGCGTGGCGAACCGGTAATTGCCCACATACAGGGCGCTGGCGATGCCGTCCACGAAGACGCTGCGCGCCTGCAGCGGGGGCAGCACGACGGCCGCGACGGCGGCGGTGACGACGCCGACCGTGGTCGCGGCCGGCAGCAGGCGCCGGGCCCGTGCGCCGTAGAAGCGGCCCAGGCGGACGGTGTTGGTGGCGGTGGCCTCGCGCCACAGCAGCCCGGTGATGAGGAAGCCGGAGATGACGAAGAAGACGTCCACACCGATGAAGCCGCCGGCGAAGCCCGGTAGGCCGGCGTGGTACAGCACGACCGCGATGACCGCGATCGCGCGCAGGCCCTCGATGTCCGGGCGAAATCCCTTCCGGGAAGTTCGCCGCTCCACTCGACGTGGGCCGCTGGCGAGTTCCTCCTGCCGGACTGTCATCTGCGTGGTTAGGTCGCCATCCAGGCCAGCTCGCCCGGCAGTTGCGTTCGCCAGTAGCCGATGTCGTGTCCGCCCAGGGAGAAGCTGCCCGCCGGCGGAGTCTTCAGTTGGCTGACGAATTGCCTTGTGGCGAAATAGAAGCGGTCGAAGGTGCCGCAGTCCACGCGTAGCGGGATCGCGTTGAGCGCCGGCAGGCCCACCACGCTGTTCTGCACCCAGTCGTCGTAGCTGTCGAACGCCCCGGCCTCGCTGGCCGTGAAGGAGGTGTACAGCGCCGGGCTGATCGCGCAGATCCCGGCCGTGCGCGACGGGCCCAGCTTGGCGCCCAGGTGCAGCGCCCCGTAGCCGCCCATCGACCACCCCAAAAAGCCCACCCGGGTGGTGTCGAAACCCATCGACGACAGCAGGGGCAACAGCTCGTCGAGCACCATCGCGCCGGGGTCCTCGCCGGAGGCCCTGCGGTGCCAGTAGCTGTTGCTGCCGCCGTCGACGCCCACCACCGCGAACGGCGGCTTGCCCTCCTTGACCAGTTGGGCCAGCGCCTTTTCCACACCGCAGTCGAGCATCATGTTCGCGTCGCCGTCCTTGCCGTGCAGCGCGATGACCGGGCGCAGCGACCCGGCCTCGGCCTTCTGCCCCGGCGGCAGGGCGATCACCCAGTTGGTCTTGACACCGCCGCGGGCCGCGGAGACGAAGGAGCCGGTCAACCTGTTCGGCAGGGTGCTGCCGGCCGCCGACGGCTCGAACGGCGCGGGGGCCGCGTGCGAGGCGATCGGGTCCAGCAGGGCGCCTAAGGCGAACACGCCAGCGGCTCCCAGGCTGGCACCGGCACCCATCCGGAGCACCGCCCGGCGTGTCAGGTCAGGCATGATCGCAATGATGCCGTGCGAAGCGCGCGTCACCTGCCGAGCCACGCCGTATTGGAAGCATTGTGTGATCTGGCGTGATCTGTCGGTCACATGGAGGTGACTTTCGCGCCGACGGCCGGGATGCAATCTCGAAGGTTTCAACCCTCGCGCGCTCCGCCGATCTCCCGGACGATGCAGCTTTGGTCGATGAGGGGCCCACAAGGGAGGGTGCATGAGTCTGGCGTTTCATTGGTTTTTGCCGACATACGGGGATTCGCGGAACCTCGTCGCGGGCGGGCACGGCACGGCGATGCACGGCGACCGGCCCGCGAGTCTGCGCTACCTGCACCAGATTTGCGCGGCCGCCGAGGACAACGGCTTCGAGGCCGTGCTCACACCGACCGGATTGTGGTGTGAGGACGCGTGGTTGACGACGGCGACGCTGATCGAGGGCACCGAGACGCTGAAGTTCCTCGTCGCGTTCCGGCCCGGGTTGCTCAGCCCCACCCTGGCCGCGCAGATGGCCGGAACGTTCCAGCGGCACTCGGGCGGGCGGCTGCTGCTCAACGTCGTCACCGGCGGGGAGCCGCACGAGCAACGGGCCTACGGGGATTTCCTGGACAAGGAGTCGCGGTACGCCCGCACCGCCGAGTTCCTGCATGTGGTGCGCCAGCTGTGGACGTCGCGGGAGCCGGTGACCTTCGCCGGAGACCACATCCGCATCGAGGGCGCGCAGCTGAACAACCCGCCCGACCCGACGCCCGCGGTGTTCTTCGGCGGTTCGTCGGCGGCCGCCGGGCCGGTGGCGGCCAACTACTCCGACGTCTACCTCACCTGGGGCGAGCCGCCGGCCGACGTCGCCAAGAAACTCGACTGGGTCCGCGGGCTGGCCGTCGATGCGGGGCGGATCCTGCAGTACGGCTTGCGGATTCACGTGATCAGCCGCGACACCTCCGAACAGGCGTGGGCCGAGGCCGACCGGTTGCTCGCGGCCGTCGCCCCCGCCGATGTGGAGCGGGTGCAGGCCAGCCTGGCGCGCAGCGAATCGGAGGGCCAGCGCCGCATGCTGAAGCTGCACGGCGGCGACAGCGCCCGGCTCGTGGTCGGCCCCAACCTGTGGGCCGGGGTCGGCCTGGTGCGCGGCGGCGCGGGGACCGCGCTGGTCGGTTCGCACGCCGAGGTGGCCGAGCGGCTGGTCGAGTACTCGCGGCTGGGCATCAGCCACTTCATCCTGTCGGGCTACCCGCACCTGGAGGAGGCCTACTGGTTCGGTGAGGGCGTGCTGCCGCTGCTCGAGCGAAAAGGCCTGTGGCAGCATCCCAACCGCCAGGCCCAACCGGCACCGGCGACGCCGTTCGCGATCGCGTCCGCGCATTAGCCGTCCGCGACAGCGACTCGTATCTTTGGGCCGACTTTCGGGTGGACGATCGCGTTCCTCGTTAGGCTGAGTCAATGACTGACGCCAACGTTGCCGGTTTCGAGCCGTTGTACGGCGAGGCGGAACACACCGACGGGCGGATTCCCTGGGACATCGGCGGCCCGCAGCCGGCTGTCCAGCAGTTGGTGGCCTACGGCGGGATCCGGGGCCAGGTGCTCGACCCGGGCACCGGCCCCGGCTATCACGCGATTCACTATGCGGCGCAAGGGTATTCGGCCACCGGGATCGACGATTCCCCCTCCGCCATCGAGCTGGCGAAACGGAACGCCGAACGGGCCGGAGTGCAGGTCGACTTCCGGGTGGCCGATGCCACCAGGCTGGAAGGGTTCGAGGGCCGCTTCGACACGGTGGTGGACAGCGCGTTCTATCACGTTTTCTTGAACGACGGGGCCACCCAGATGCGGTATGCGCAGGCACTGCACCGCGCGACCACACCCGGGGCGCGGCTGTACATGTTCGAGTTCAGCCCGCACAACGTCAACGGCCTGCAGTGGACGGCCGTGCCGGCCGAGAACTTCCAGCAGGTGCTCGGTGACAGCGGATGGCGCATCGACTACCTGGGCGTCACCACCTATCAGGCCCGCCTGCTCCCGGAGACCTTCGAAGCCATGAAGAAGATGGCGTCCGAGCAACAGGGTGAGATCCTGCACCGCATGCGGCCACTGGTGCACCGGATGAGCGTGATCGACCCGCTGCTGGACGACCATCGCGTGCACCTTCCGGTGTGGTCCGTGGTGGCCACCCGCCTGGACTGACTGCGTCGCCACGGCGCCGGGAGGGCTCACCAGTGACCGGCACCACCCAACTGCGCCAAGGACTGTCGCAGCGGCAGCTCAGCATGATCGCCCTCGGCGGGGTGATCGGCGCCGGCCTGTTCGTCGGCTCCGGCGTCGTGATCAAGGACACCGGGCCCGCCGCGTTCCTGACGTACGCGCTGTGCGGCCTGCTGATCGTCCTGGTGATGCGGATGCTCGGTGAGATGGCGGCCGCCAACCCGTCGACGGGGTCGTTCGCCGATTACGCGGCGCGGGCTCTCGGCGGCTGGGCGGGGTTTTCGGTGGCCTGGCTGTATTGGTACTTCTGGGTGATCGTGGTCGGGTTCGAGGCCGTCGCCGGGGGCAAGGTCCTGGGTTACTGGTTCCATGCGCCGCTGTGGCTGCTCTCGCTGTGCCTGATGGTGCTGATGACCGCGACGAACCTGTTCTCGGTGTCGTCGTTCGGCGAATTCGAATTCTGGTTCGCCGGAATCAAAGTCGCCACGATCGCCGTCTTTCTCGCCGTCGGTTCACTCTTCGCGCTGGGCCTGTGGCCGGGCCGTCACGCGGATTTCTCCAACCTGACCTCACACGGCGGCTTCTTCCCCAAGGGCGTCGGCGCGGTCTTCGCGGCCATCGTCGTGGTGATCTTCTCCATGGTCGGCGCGGAGATCGTCACCGTCGCCGCCGCCGAAAGCCGTGATCCCGAACTTGCCGTCCAGCGCGCGACGAGGTCGGTCGTCGCGCGCATCGGGATCTTCTTCGTGGGTTCGGTGTTTCTGCTCGTGGTGATCCAGCCGTGGAATTCGGTCGAACCGGGCGCCTCGCCGTACGTCGCCGCGCTCAAGCACATGGGGCTGCGCGGGGCGGATCAGGTGATGAATGCCGTGGTGCTCACCGCGGTGCTGTCCTGCCTGAACTCGGGGCTGTACACGGCGTCGCGGATGCTCTTCGTGCTCGCCGACCGGCACGAGGCCCCGGCCCGGCTGGTCACGCTCAGCCGGCGCGGGGTACCCCACCTGGCCATCCTGTGCTCGTCGGCGGTCGGGTTCGGTTGCGTCGTCATGGCGTGGCTGGCGCCCGGCTCGGTGTTTCTCTTCCTGCTCAACTCGTCGGGCGCCGTCATCTTGTTCGTGTACTGGTTGATCGCGCTCTCGCAGATCATCCTGCGCAGGCGCACACCCGAGGAAACGCTGCGGGTCAAGATGTGGTTCTTCCCGGTGCTGTCGATCCTCACCCTCGCCGGAATCTCCGCCGTGCTCGTGCAGATGGCGTTCGACCGCTCCGCGCGCAGCCAGTTGTGGCTCAGCCTGCTGTCGTGGGCGGTGGTGATCGGGCTTTACTTCATCGCCCGGGCTCGAGGCCGCGTCAGTCGGTCTTGCTGAGCAACACGGCCTGCTCGAAGGGCAGCCTCGCGAAGATTGGCCGCCATCGGCGTGCGACGTGGGCCGCCGCGTCGGCCTTGCTGACCACCCGCGGGTCGGCGACGCCGAAGGTCTTGCCGTAGCGGCGCATCCGCCCGCCCCCGGCCGCGGTGAGGTTCTTCAGCCAGTCGCGGTCCGGGCCGTAGGTCAGCAGGATCGCCACCCCGGGTTTGCCGTCGACCTCGGCGCTGAACACGGTTACCGGTGTGCGGTACGGCTTTCCGGAGCGCCGTCCCACGTGTTCGAGGATGCAGAACGTCGGTGCCCAGCCCGCCCACAGCCGCTGGACGGGATTGGTGACGTGCCGATTGAACCGTGCGAGCCCCTGCGGAAGTTCCATGCCTTCCATCCAACTCGCCCACCCGGCCCGACATCAAGGCGTAGGGCGCGTTGCGGGCATCACCCTGCGCGCCAGCCGCGCCGCCCGGGACGGGGGCGGACGCCACGGCTGCCGGTCCTGCGCCGGCCATGCGTAGCAAGGGGTTTGGTCGTCCAGGAGCGCTCGCAGACCCGGTATCGCGAGGTCGCGAGCGGACCAGTCGTAGAGCAGTTCGAGTCGCGGCGAGATGACCCCCACATCGAGCAGGTGCGCCATTCCGTGTTCGGCCCGTAGGTACGGCGTGAGGTCGTCTCCGAGCGGATAGCGGTCGGGGAGGACCCGGGAGAGCGATAGGAATATGCCGGTCATGCCCAGGCGCGGGTCGCCGAGCGGCCGACCGGCGAAGCTCAGCCAGCCGAGCGCGAGCCGGGGCGCTGCGACCAGTGCGTGGGCGTAGAGAACGCGCATCAGCACCAGGTTGATGAAGAAGCGTTCGACGCGGGACTCGCCGGACGCGAGGTGGTGGTGGTCGAGGTAGGCGCTGACGACGCTGATGTTGTGCGCGCGATACCACCGCGGGGCGGACGGCTGCCGGATGAACTCGAGCGACGCGGCGACCCCGCGAGCGCTGGGGGCGCCGGCATGGCCGAAGGCCAGGGCGCGGGCTTCCCACCCGTCCCGAAGCAGGCGCTCGTTCACCGCGCGCCACCAGGGGCTGCCCGGGGCCGGCCCGTCGACCGGGTTGAGCAGCCCGCGTCGCAGCTGCCATCGCATGAAGGCCGCAGCCGCCTGCCGATACGGCAGATGGCCGCGGTCGGCGTCGGCGGGGACTTCGTAGAGCTTTCGCATCAGCGCCAGCCGGCCGGGTGGGTCGTCGCGGACCGCGGCGACCCTCGCCGAGGCGGCGTCGACGGCCGTCGGACGTGTCACCCGCGCAAGCGTAGTGTCACTTCATGTCCGTTTCACCGGGTGAGGAGGCCGCCCAGCGGGCGCAGGAGCTGTTGCGCCGGGGCGCGGAACTCACCGCCCGGCAGGCCGTTACGGAGCAAGACGTCAAGCGGGCCGCCGAGCACGCCGTCCGCGCCCGCGAACGGGACCAGGCCGCACATCAACGCGCGGTGTACCGGCACTACGCGGCCGGCGCCGCCCACGAACGGGCCGCCGAAATTCACGAGCTCGCGGTCGCGGAGGGCCGCGGGGACGTCGCCGCCCACCGCCGCGCGGCCGAAAGGGAGCGCGATGCGGCGCGGCGTGACCTGCGGGCCGCCCAGCAAGCCGACCAGCAGGACGCCTGACACCCACATCTGCTACACCCTGTAGTTGAACGATTCGCGGAGGCTGGGACACTGGTCGGCATGGGTAGCAGTGACCAGGCGACCGCGCCCGCCCCGGCCGCGACCGGGGTCACCGCGGCGTCGGCGAAGTTGTTCGAGGACGCCTGCGCGGTGATTCCGGGCGGGGTGAACTCCCCGGTGCGCGCGTTCACGGCGGTGGGGGGCACGCCGCGGTTCATCACCGAGGCGCGCGGGTGCTGGCTCACCGACGCCGACGGCAACCGCTACGTCGACCTGGTCTGCTCCTGGGGGCCGATGATCCTGGGCCACGCCCACCCGGCCGTCGTCGACGCCGTCGCCACGGCCGCCGCGTCCGGTCTGTCGTTCGGGGCGCCGACGCCGGCGGAGAGCGAGCTCGCCGCCGAGATCATCGCGCGGGTGGGCCCGGTCGATCGGATCCGGCTGGTGAACTCCGGCACCGAGGCCACCATGAGCGCCGTCCGGCTGGCCCGCGGGTTCACCGGCCGGGCCAAGATCGTCAAGTTCTCCGGCTGCTACCACGGCCACGTCGACGCGTTGCTCGCCGATGCGGGCTCCGGCGTGGCGACCCTGGGCCTGCCGTCCTCGCCGGGCGTCACCGGTGCGGCCGCCGCGGACACGATCGTGTTGCCCTACAACGACATCGAGGCCGTGCGCCAGACGTTCGCGAACTTCGGCGACCAGATCGCCGCGGTGATCACCGAAGCCAGCCCCGGCAACATGGGCGTCGTCCCGCCCGCGCCGGGCTACAACGCCGCGCTGCGCGCGATCACCGCCGAGCACGGTGCGCTGCTGATCGTCGACGAGGTGATGACGGGCTTCCGCGTCAGCCGGAGTGGTTGGTACGGGATCGATCCCGTCGCCGCCGACCTGTTCACCTTCGGCAAGGTGATGAGCGGTGGGCTGCCGGCCGCCGCGTTCGGCGGGCGGGCCGAGGTGATGGAGCGGCTGGCGCCGCTGGGGCCGGTGTATCAGGCCGGCACGCTGTCGGGCAACCCGGTGGCGATGGCCGCCGGGCTGGCCACGCTGCGCGCCGCCGACGATGCGGCCTACGCGGCGCTGGACGCCAACGCCGACCGCCTGGCCGGGCTGCTGTCCGAGGCGTTGACGAAAGCCGGTGTGCCACACCGGATCCCACGCGGCGGCAACATGCTCAGCGTGTTCTTCGCCGAAACGCCGGTGACCGACTTCGCCTCGGCGCGCGCGAGCCAGACGTGGCGCTACCCGCCGTTCTTTCACGCCCTGCTGGACGCGGGCGTGTACCCGCCGTGCAGCGCCTTCGAGGCGTGGTTCGTCTCGACCGCCCTGGACGACACCGCGTTCGACCGGATCGCCGGGGCGCTGCCCGATGCGGCCCGCCGCGCCGCCGCCGCCCGGGAAGACAAGCCCTGATGGCCGAGGAAACCAGGGTCCACGTGGTGCGCCACGGCGAGGTGCACAACCCCAGCGGCGTCCTGTACGGGCGGTTGCCCGGATTTCGCCTGTCCGACAAGGGCAGGGCCCAGGCGGACGCGGTCGCCGAGGCGCTCGCGGGCCGCGACATCGTCGCCGTCGTCGCCTCCCCGCTGCAGCGCGCCCAGGAGACGGCCGCGCCCATCGCCGCCAAGCACGACCTGGCCGTCGACACCGACCCCGACCTGATCGAATCGGCCAACTTCTTCGAGGGCCGCCGCGTCGGCCCCGGCGACGGCGCGTGGCGCGACCCGCGGTTCTGGTGGCAGCTGCGCAACCCGTTCACCCCCACGTGGGGCGAGCCCTACGCCGACATCGCGAGCCGGATGACGACCGCCGTCGACAAGGCCCGCGCCCGCGCCGCCGGCCAGGAGGCGGTGTGCGTCAGCCACCAACTGCCGGTGTGGACGCTGCGGCTGCACCTGAGCGGCAAGCGGCTCTGGCACGACCCGCGGCGGCGCGAATGCGGGTTGTGCTCGATCACCACCTTGATCTATGACGGCGACCGGCTGGTCGACATCGAGTACTTCCAACCCGCGCCATGACGATGTGGCGGCTGGCGGTGGCCGGGGTCGTGGTGACGACCCTCCTTGCCGGCTGCTCCGGCCGCGACGCCGTGGCCCAGGGCGGCACCTTCGAGTTCGTCTCGCCCGGCGGCAAAACCGACATCTATTACGACCCGCCCGCCAGCCGCGGGCGCCCGGGGCCGCTGTCGGGTCCCGACCTGGCCGATCCGGCGCACACGCGATCGCTCGACGACTTCGCCGGGCAGGTCGTCGTCATCAACGTCTGGGGGCAGTGGTGCGGGCCCTGCCGCGCCGAGGTCAGCCAGCTGCAGCAGGTGTATGACGCCACCCGGGCGAGCGGGGTGTCGTTTTTGGGCATCGACGTCCGGGACAACAATCGCCAGGCCGCGCTCGACTTCGTCGACGATCACCACGTGAGCTACCCGTCCCTCTACGACCCGGCGATGCGCACCCTGATCGCGTTCGGCGGCAAGTACCCCACCACCGTGATCCCGTCCACGCTGGTGCTGGACCGTCAGCACCGGGTCGCTGCGGTGTTCCTGCGCGAGCTGCTCGCCGCCGACCTGCGGCCCGTCGTCGAGCGGGTGGCGCGAGAGTGAGCGGCTTCACCGAGGTCGCCGCCGCGGGGCCGCTGCTGTTGGCGCTGGGGGCGTGCCTGCTGGCGGGGCTGGTGTCGTTCGCCTCGCCGTGCGTGGTGCCGCTGGTGCCGGGTTACCTGTCCTATCTGGCCGCGGTCGTCGGGGTGGACGAAGAGCCGCCGCCCGGTGCGCACCACGCCTTTTGGCGCCCCGCGAGTTCCGCCCGGTGGCGGGTCGCCGGGTCGGCGGCGCTCTTCGTCGCCGGGTTCACCACGGTGTTCGTGCTCGGCACCGTCGCCGTCCTCGGCATGACCACCACCCTGATCACCAACCAGTTGGCGCTGCAACGGGCCGGAGGCGTGCTGACCATCGTGATGGGGCTGGTGTTCGTGGGCCTGATCCCGGCCCTGCAGCGCCAGGCCCGGTTCAGCCCGCGGCAGCTGACGACGGTCGCGGGGGCGCCCGTGCTCGGCGCGGTGTTCGCGCTCGGCTGGACGCCGTGCCTGGGGCCGACGCTGACCGGGGTGATCACCGTGGCCTCGGCCACCGACGGCGCGAACGTCGCGCGCGGCGTCGCGCTGGTGATCGCCTACTGCCTGGGGCTGGGCATCCCGTTCGTGCTGCTGGCGTTCGGCTCGGCGGGGGCGGTGGGGGCGCTGGGCTGGCTGCGGCGGCACACCCGGGCCATCCAGATCTTCGGCGGCGCGCTGCTGATCGCCGTCGGCGCCCTGCTGGTGACCGGGGTGTGGAACGACTTCATCTCCTGGCTGCGCGACGCGTTCGTGTCCGACGTGAGGCTCCCGATTTGAGCGCACCCGTAGAGCTGCTCGCGGCACTGGGCGCGCGGGCCCGCAACACCTGGCGGGCGCTGACCTCGATGGGTACCGCGCTGGTGCTGCTGTTCCTGCTCGCGCTGGGCGCGATCCCCGGCGCGCTGCTGCCGCAGCGCAGCCTCAACGCCGGCAAGGTCGACGAGTACCTGGCCACCCATCGCGTGATCGGACCCTGGCTGAACCGGGTGCAGGCCTTCGACGTGTTCTCCAGCTTCTGGTTCACCGCCATCTACGTGCTGCTGTTCGTCTCGCTGGTCGGCTGCCTGACCCCGCGCATGATCGAGCACGCCCGCAGCCTGCGCGCCACCCCGGTGCCGGCCCCGCGCAACCTGGCCCGGCTGCCCAAGCACGCCGGCGCCCAGGTCGCCGGCGACCCCGCGGACCTCAACGCCCTGGCCAACACGATCGTCGGACGATTGCGCGGCTGGCGCACGGCCATCCGGCATGACGGCGAGGTCGTCGAGGTCTCGGCGGAAAAGGGCTACCTGCGCGAGTTCGGCAACATCGTCTTCCACTTCTCGTTGCTGGGCCTGCTGGTCGCCGTGGCCGTCGGCAAGCTCTTCGGCTACGAGGGCAACGTCATCGTCATCGCCGACGGCGGCCCCGGCTTCTGCTCGGCCTCGCCGGCGGCGTTCGACTCCTTCCGCGCCGGCAACACCGTCGACGGCACGTCGCTGCACCCGATCTGCATCCGGGTCAACGACTTTCAGGCGCACTACCTGCCGTCGGGACAGGCCACCTCGTTCGCCGCCGACATCGACTACCAGAGCGGCCGCGACCTGGCGGCCAACAGCTGGCGGCACTACCTGCTGGAGGTCAACCACCCGCTGCGGGTGGGCGGCGACCGGGTGTACCTGCAGGGCCACGGCTACGCGCCCACCTTCACCGTGACCTTCCCCGACGGCCGGACGCGCACGTCGACCGTGCAATGGCGGCCCGACAACCCGCAGACCCTGCTCAGCTCCGGTGTGGCGCGCATCGACCCGCCCGCCGGCAGCTATCCGAACGCGGCCGAACGCCGCCAGCACGAGATCGCGATCCAGGGCCTGCTGGCGCCCACCGAGCAACTCGACGGGACGCTGCTGTCGTCGCGCTTCCCGGCGCTGAACGCCCCCGCGGTGGCCGTCGACATCTACCGCGGCGACACCGGCCTGGACACCGGGCGGCCCCAGTCGTTGTTCTCGCTGGATCCCCGGCTGATCGAACAGGGCCGGCTGACCAAGGAGAAGCGGGTCAACCTGCGCGCCGGCCAGGAGATCCGGCTCGACCAGGGCCCGGCCGCCGGCACGGTCGTGCGCTTCGACGGGGCCGTGCCGTTCGTCAACCTGCAGGTCTCCCACGACCCGGGCCAGACCTGGGTGCTGGTCTTCGCCGCCACGATGATGGCGGGGCTGCTGGTGTCGCTGCTGCTGCGCCGCCGCCGGGTGTGGGTCAGGCTCACTCCGGGGGCCGGTACGGTGAACGTCGAACTGGGCGGGCTGGCGCGCACCGACAACTCCGGGTGGGGCGACGAGTTCGAGCGGTTGACCGGGCAGGTGCTGGGCGGGCTGGGCGAGCCCGACACCGCCGCGTCCAGAAGGAGCTCTCAGGTGGACGTCACATGAACACCCTGCACGTCAACATCGCGCTGGCGCGTTACTCCGACTGGGCGTTCACCTCGGCGGTGGTGGCGCTGGTGGTCGCCATGATGCTGCTGGCTTTCGAGCTGGCCTACGCCGGCAGCCGCCGCGTGGACCGGCGCGTGCTGGCCGGCTCGGTGGCCGCCGACAGCGCCGTGCCCGGCATCGTGGAGGACACCGAGGCGCGCCCGTTCGACGAGCGCGTCGGGCGGGCCGGGCTGGCGGTGGTCTACCTCGGCATCGGTCTACTGCTGGTCTGCATCGTGCTGCGCGGCCTGGCGACCCTGCGGGTGCCGTGGGGCAACATGTACGAGTTCATCAACCTGACCTGCTGCTGCGGCCTGATCGCCGGCGCGATCGTGTTGCGCCGCCCGCAGTACCGCCCGCTGTGGGTGTTCCTGCTGGTGCCGGTGCTGATCCTGCTCACGGTTTCCGGACGCTGGCTCTACACCAACGCCGCGCCGGTGATGCCCGCGTTGCAGTCCTACTGGCTGCCCATCCACGTGTCGGTGGTCAGCCTGGGTTCCGGCGTGTTCATGGTCGCCGGCATCTCCAGCATCCTGTTCCTGCTGCGCACGTCGCGGCTCGGCGACCCGCAGGCCGATGGCGCGCTGGCGCGGATGGTGCAGCGCCTGCCCGACGCCCAGACCCTGGACCGCGTCGCCTACCGCACCACGATCTTCGCGTTCCCGGTCTTCGGTTTCGGGGTCATCTTCGGCGCCATCTGGGCCGAGGAAGCCTGGGGCAGGTACTGGGGCTGGGATCCCAAGGAGACGGTCTCCTTCATCGCGTGGGTGTTGTACGCCGCCTATCTGCATGCCAGGTCGACGGCGGGATGGCGGGACCGCAAGGCGGCGTGGATCAACGTCGTGGGGTTCGTCGCCATGGTCTTCAACTTGTTCTTCGTTAACCTGGTGACCGTGGGCCTGCATTCGTATGCGGGCGTGGGGTGACAGTGAGCCACCGACCTCAGTAATCGCAACAAGGGGGAGTGCAGGGTGTCCGACCATCCAACGACGGGCGTGGGGGCGCCCGAGCCGCAGACCACGGAGTTGCCCCCGGCGCAGCAATCCAGTGAACCGCCGGCGGACTCGGGCGAAGCGCCGACCCGCGCCTTCGCCGGGTTCCGCACCGAGCGGCGGGTCCCCCCGGCCGAGAGGCGGGAGACGGCGCCGTCCACCGCGGCGGGGCCCGCGCCCGCCCGCGGCGGGATGCCGCCCTGGGATTCCACACCGGTCACGGGCATCCCGCGCGTCGACCCGACCGCCTACGGCGCGTACTACAACGGGCCATCTCAGGCGCCAGCCTCTGAAGTCCCGGAGGCCCAGGCGCCCCCGTACCGGCCCGAGCACCTGCCGCACACGCCCTACCCGGAGCTGTCGACCGGCATGCTGTTGCGGCCGGTCAAGCCGCCGCCCTCGGAGGGCTGGCGCCGGTTGGTCTACGACCTGTCCGGTCACCTGATCAACCTGGGCGAGAGCCCGCGCGCCCAGCGGCACAACAACCTGGTGGCGCAGGTCAATCGGCCGCTGCGGGGTTGCTACCGGGTGGCGCTGCTGTCGCTGAAGGGCGGCGTCGGCAAGACCACGATCACCGCGACGCTGGGGTCGACGTTCGCCTCCATCCGCGGCGACCGGGTGGTGGCCGTCGACGCCAACCCCGACCGCGGCACCCTGAGCCAGAAGATCCCGCTGGAGACGGCGGCGACGGTACGTCAGCTGCTGCACGACGCCGGGACCATCGAGCGCTACAGCGACGTGCGCCGCTACACCTCGAAGGGCCCGAGCGGGCTGGAGGTGCTGGCGTCGGAAACCGACCCGGCCGTCTCCGAGGCCTTCAGCGCCGACGACTACGCGCGCGTGCTGGACATTTTGGAGCGGTTCTACGGCCTGGTGCTCACCGACTGCGGCCCCGGGCTGCTGCACTCGGTGATGTCGTCGGTGCTGGACAAGGCCGACGTGTTGCTCGTGGTCGCCTCGGGGTCCATCGACGGCGCGCGCAGCGCCTCGGCGACCCTGGACTGGCTGGACGCCCACGGCCATCAGGACCTCGTCCGCAACTCGATCGCGGTCATCAACGCCGTGCGGCCACGCACCGGCAAGGTCGACATGAACAAGGTGATCGATCACTTCTCGCGCCGCTGCCGCGCCGTGCGGCTGATCCCCTTCGACCCGCACCTGGAAGAGGGCGCCGAGATCGAGCTGGAACGGTTGCGGCGGGGCACCCGCGAGGCGCTCGCCGAGCTGGCGGCCGTCGTCGCCGATGGGTTTCCCGGAGATCAGCGCAACCCGGGAGTCGCATAGCGGGGGGTTCTAGAGGGGTTTGTCCCCGTGACCTAGCCGCCGCAAAAAGTCCGGATCGTCGTCGGGTCCGATGACGCGCGTCTTGGGGCGGTGGGCCTGTGACCGCGCGGCGCGCCAGCCAACGTAGATCAGCGTCCCCAGGATCAGGACGAGCAGCAGGTAGAGCACTCAACACCTCCTTTGAGCGAATATACCCGCGCCGTAGGCTCGAGCTGTGTCAGAAGGGCCTAGCGACAACAGCACTGGGGAGCCGACACGCGGGCATCCGCGGACCAGCACAGTCGTCGACGTCTTCCTCTACGCGGCGGCGCGGCTGCTGCTCGTCGCCGCGCTGAGCGGCGTCATCTACGGGGTCGCGCGGTGGCTGGGGGTCACCCAGTTCCCCGTCGTGGTGGCGGTGCTGTTCGCTCTGATCATCGCGATGCCCCTGGGCATCTGGCTGTTCGCCCCGCTGCGCCGGCGCGCCACCGCTGGGCTGGCGATCAGCGGCGAACGCCGGCGCCGGGAACGCGAACAGCTGCATGCCCGGCTGCGGGGGGAAACCGCACCGGACCACGAGCCCGACGCCCCCGAGGCCTAGCTCGCCGCGCGGCGCCGCTTCTCGTGTGCGTTCGGGGCGTTGAGGGTGCGCCGAGGGCGGAAAAATCGCCCGGATCCGACCGCCAGTGCACACCCGAAACCCCGAACGCACACTCGAAGCCGCCTGACCAAAGGGTCAATGCGCCAGCGCCAGCGCGGCCGCCACCGCGGCGGCCCACACCACCATCGCCAGCCCGGTGTCCCGCAGCACCGGAATCAGGTCACGCCCGCCGCGGCCGGAGCGCACCGGCGCGAGCGCGCGCAGCGCCAGCGGCGTGGCCACCAGCCCCACGGCGCACCACGGGGTCGCCGCCACGAGCACCAGGGTCAGCAGCCCGGCGGTGGCCAGCAGCCCCTGGTAGAGGACGCGGGTGCGCCCGTCGCCCAGCCGCACCGCCAGGGTCATCTTCCGCGACTGCGCGTCGGTGGGGATGTCGCGCAGGTTGTTGGCCACCAGCACCGACGCCGACAGCGCCCCGATCGACACCGCCAGCACCAGCCCGACCCAGTCCACCCGCAGCGCCTGCGTGTATTCGGTGCCCAGCACGGCGACCAGTCCAAAGAACACGAACACCGCGATCTCGCCAAACCCCGCGTAGCCGTAGGGTTTTGATCCGCCGGTGTACAGCCACGCCCCGGCGATGCAGGCCGCGCCGACCGCGATCAGCCAGGGCGCGCTCAGCAGCGCCAGGGCCAGCCCCGCCGCCGCGCCGACCGCCAGGCTGGTGACGGCCGCGGCCAGCACCGAGCGCGGGGTCGCCAGCCGCGAGCCCACCAGCCGCACCGGCCCGGCCCGGTCGTCGTCGGTGCCGCGGATCCCGTCGGAGTAGTCGTTGGCGTAGTTGACGCCGACGATCAGCGCCAGCGCGACGGCCAGCGCCAGCAGCGCCTTCCACCACACCGCGGATCCCAGCCACGCCGCGGCGCCCGTGCCCGCCACCACGGGCGCCACCGCGTTGGGCAGCGTCCGGGGCCGGGCACCGGCGACCCACTGCGCGAAACTGGCCACCAGGGCATCCTGCCCTATGCACCACAATGAGCGGATGCTCGGAGTCATCGGCGGCAGCGGCTTCTACACGTTCTTCGAATCGTCCGTCCGCACCATCGACGTCGACACGCCCTACGGCCCGCCCAGCGCCCCGGTCACGGTGGGTGCCATCGGCGACCACGAGGTCGCCTTCCTGCCCCGGCACGGCGCGACCCACCAGTTCTCGGCGCACACCGTGCCGTACCGGGCGAACATGTGGGCGCTGCGCAGGCTCGGCGCCCGGCGGGTCTTCGGCCCGTGCGCGGTCGGCAGCCTGGACCCCGGCAACGGCCCGGGCGCGGTGGTGGTGCCCGACCAGCTGGTGGATCGCACCAGCGGCCGGGCCGACACCTACTTCGACTCGGGTGCCGTCCACGTCGACTTCGCCGACCCGTACTGCCCGACCCTGCGGGCCGCGGCCACCGGCCTGCCCGACGTGGTCGACGGCGGCACCATGGTGGTGATCCAGGGGCCGCGCTTTTCCACCCGGGCCGAAAGCCGGTGGTTCGCCTCGGCCGGGTTCAGCCTGGTCAACATGACCGGCTACCCGGAGGCGGTGCTGGCGCGCGAACTCGAAATATGCTACGCGGCAATCGCTTTGGTCACCGACCTGGACGCCGGGATCGCGGCCGGCGAGGGGGTGAAGGCCGTCGACGTGTTCGCCCAGTTCGAAAGAAACATGGGGATTTTCAAGGAGCTGGTGCGCGCGGCGATCCACCGCGTCGCCGTCGAGCACACCTGCACCCACTGCCAGCCGCACACCGGCGTCACCCTGCCGGTGGAATTGCCGTAAGGGGTGCCATGAGGGTTCTGTTGACCGGCGCGGCCGGCTTCATCGGGTCGCGGGTGGACGCGGCGCTGCGGGCGGCCGGTCACGACGTGGTTGCCGTCGACGTCCTGCTGCCGGCCGCGCACGGCCCGAATGCGGTGCTGCCGCAGGGATGCCGGCGGGTGGATGTCCGCGACGGCGACGCGCTGGCCCCGCTGTTGGACGGCGTGGACCTCGTCTGTCACCAGGCGGCGATGGTGGGCGCCGGCGTCGACGCCGCCGACGCGCCGGCCTACGGCGGCCACAACGACTTCGCGACCACGGTGTTGCTGGCGCGGATGTTCGCCGCGGGGGTGCGCCGTTTGGTGCTGGCGTCGTCGATGGTGGTCTACGGCCCGGGCCAGTACGCCTGCCCGAAGCACGGCCTCGTCGACCCGCCGCCGCGGCGGCGCGCCGACCTCGACGCCGGGATCTTCGAAAACCGCTGTCCGGTTTGCGGACTCGACGCGACGTGGCGGTTGGTCAGCGAGGATGCCGCACTGCGCCCGCGCAGCCTGTACGCGGCCAGCAAGACCGCGCAGGAGCATTACGCCCTGGCGTGGGCGGAGGCGACGGGCGGCTCTGTGGTGGCGCTGCGCTACCACAACGTCTACGGCCCCGGGATGCCGCGCGACACACCGTATTCCGGCGTGGCCGCGATCTTTCGCTCGTCACTGGAAAAGGGCGAGCCGCCAAGGGTTTTCGAGGACGGCGGTCAGATGCGCGATTTCGTGCACGTCGACGACGTGGCCGCCGCCAACCTCGCCGCAATGTCGTCGGTGTCCGCGGACGCCGGCGGCTTCTCGGCGTTCAATGTCTGCTCGGGGCGGCCGATCTCGATCCTGGAGGTCGCCACCGCGCTGTGCGACGCCCGGGACGGTTCGGTGTCCCCCGTGATCAGCGGGCAATACCGCAGCGGGGACGTGCGCCACATCGTCGCCGATCCCGCCCGCGCCGCCGAGGTGCTGGGGTTCCGGGCGGCCGTCGACCCGTTGGCGGGATTGCGCGAGTTCGCTTACGCGCCTTTGCGATAGGCGATTGGCGATCGCGACGAAGCTCTACCGCGGATCCTGCGGGGGCCGGAAGATCCGCGGCTTCTGCACGGGGATCTGCCGCGTCGCGGAGTCGTCCCCACGGAAGATCCGCGGCGAACCGGCCAGCTGCGGCGCCGCCCCGCCGGTTGGAATGCGCGTGGTCGCCGCCGCCGACGGCGGGGCCGCATGCCCGACGGGGATGCGCGTGGTCGGCGCGGCCGGGCCCGGATGGGTGCCCGCCGGGCCGCCGCGCGTGTGGGTGGGACGGCGCCGCCGGCGTCGCACCCGCCGCGCACCGAGCTGCCCGGTGATGACCGCCGCGGCCAGGATGCACAGGGCCAGCACGCACAGCGCGACGTCGAAGGTGCTGGTGATCTGTTGGGCAAGGTTGTTGCCGTACACCGGGTTCGGCGCGGGCGCGTTGGGCGACTCCTCGAAGCGCGGCGCCAGCGCGACGCCCACGACGACGCGCGTGATGCTCAGGGTGGCGACCAGCCCGCACAGCGACGAGATCAGCCGGGCGGACACCGCGTCATTGCCGAGGTTGATCCGCAGCCACACCGCCAGCAGGGCGGTGGTCAGGTCGAACGCGGCCAGCACCATGCTGTCGTAGCGCGAGAAGGGGTAGTTCAGGGCCACGCCGACGGCGAGGTCGGTGATCCGCATGGCCATCGACCCCAGGCACCATACGATGATGAGCAGCAAGCCATTTCGGGCCGCCGCGCGCCACGCGTTCTCCTCCTTCGCCGAGGGATTCCGCCGGGCCAACAGGGCGGGCGGCGCGAAAATCGCCGCGGCGGCCGCCCACGCCAGGTAGCCCTCAAACCCGACCCCCGCCGTCGACGTGTTCTGCGCGATGCCGTGGAACGCGTCGATGTCCCGGCCCGCCGGCAGGATCCATACGAGGATCCCGGCGACCAGCGTCGACACCCCGAGCGCCACCGTGGCCAGCCGCGAGGCCCTCGTGCTGCGCAGCAGCCACCGCGACCCGACCACGACGGCGATCAACGCCACCACGCCGTACACCACCGCGGTCGCGATGACCGCGATGTTCTGCTTGCCGAAATCCGAACCGCCCGCGCTCTGCAGCGCGTAGCGCACCCGCCAGAACAGGTTGAAGGCGAAGCTCAGCGCCGCGCCCACCATCGACGCGTAGCCGATGATGCGGACGGACCTGCCGTTGTCGCCCCCGTCGTCCGCGGCCCGGACCACCGGTCGCGCGCTCAGCAGGGCCCCGGCGATGCCCACCCACGCCCCGGGCCCGACGCCGCCGGGGACGTTCACGGTGCCGCCGAAGCGGACCGTCTCGTACACGTCGAACGCGACGAACCCGAGGACCAGCAGCGCGTAGGGGGAGTTGAGCGCCAGCCGAAGCCGCCCGGCCAGCGCGGCGTTGAATTTCGCGCTCGACGACCTCCAGGAACCGGCCAGGGCGATCGAAAGGAGGGCCAGCAGGGTCGCGACGAACAGCACCGCCAGCAGGGGCTTGCTGCTGCCCGGGATTGCCATGCCGAAATACAAATTCCACGGCAATAGCAGCGCGGTGACGAGCAACGCGGCCGCGACCAGGTCGCCGGCGATGTTCCGCTGCCGCGTGGGCTCCCGAACGCCGCCGGGTTCGGGCGGGCGACGCCCCGGGGGCGGCTGGAGTTGCCCGCGGATGGGGCCGGTCGGGGCGTCGTCGCCGGTCTGACTCACGGTTCCCCCCGGGGGTCGAGGACGGTCACTTGCGGCGCAACGCGGTGTGCGGGGCGGGGGAACCCCCTGCCGCGACGACTTCGTTGCTTACTTGGAAACATAATCTCCGTTCGGACGACGCGGCAGTGCCGAGAACGTGTGCGGTTCCACGGTGACCCTTGCGGTTTGCCAACCCGGTTACGCTGCGCTCACAGGCGAACTTGTCGCCCGAATGACTGTTACTGCCGACGGTATCGCAGTGTAATGATGCCGGGACATGCTGGTTGTGGGGTAGCCAGCCGAAGGAGAGCCTGGATGGACGTCGTTTTGGGGGTCGCGGTCACGGGTCCCGTTGCCCGCCTGGCGCTTGTCGGGTCGGGCGCGCAAGGTTCCGACGTGCTCGACCAATCCGTCGTCGACCTGGCCGACCACCCGGTCGAGACGCTGACCCAGACCGTGGCCGGGACGAGTCGGCTGCTGGCCGACGAGAACCACCGCCTGGTCGCCACCCGGCTGTGCTGGCCCGACGTCGCCCAAGCCGACCAGCTGCGCCGGGCGCTGGAAGATTCAGGCGTCCCCAACGTCGCGGTGCTCTCGGAGTCGCAGGCGGTGACGGCGCTGATGCGCGCGGCCGGGCGCGCCGGCGGTGTGCTCGTGGTCGGCGACGAGACGGCGACGCTCTCGGTCGTGGACCCGCACGGCGACCCCGACGCGCCGCCGACCATGCTGGCGACGCAGCCCCTGGCCGGCGCGTCGGGCCCGGAAACCACCGCCGCCCTTGACACGATGATGGCCCGGCTCACCGACCAGCCCGGCGCCCCGACCGAGCTGTATCTCGTCGGCGCATCCTCGAACCTGGCCGGGGTCGCCGATCAGCTCCGCGACGCGTCGACGGTGCGGGTGGAGATCCCCGAGGATCCCACCTTCGCGCTCGCGCGCGGCGCGGCGCTGGCCGCCGTGCCGCTGGCGGGGGCGCCGGCCGGCGACGCCACCGCGATGGCCCCAGCGGCCGGGCTCACCGGGGACGAGACGGCCTTTGCGCCCGCCGCCGGGGCGGCCGCCGAGGAGCCGCAGCTGGCGTACTCGATGGCCGGCGAGGGCGAGCCGCTCGGGGTGGACGAGTTCGGGCCCGAATACGACGACGCCGAAGACTTCGGTGAAGACGAAGGCGCGACCGGCCGGGTGCCGTTGAGCAGGCGGTCCCTGGTGCTCGGCAATGCCGTGATCGCCTTCGCGGTCATCGGGTTCGCGTCGCTGGCCGCCGCCGTGGCCATCGCGGTTCGGCCGACGGCGAGCCAGCAGCCCGTGGTGGGCCACCAGAACGCCGCCCCCGGCAAGTTCATGCCGCTGCTGCCGACGCAGCAGCAGGCCCCGGTGCCGGCGCCGCCGCCCGATCAGCCCAATGCCGGCTTCCAGGGCGGCATCATCCCGGACTCCAACGGCTACATCCCGCCGCAGCTGGCGTCGCCCGGCGGCGGTGGCCCCGCCCCCGTCAATCCGGCGCCGGGCGTGCCCGGTTTCGTGCCGAATCCGAATCCGGCGGTGCCGATCCCGGTGCCGATCATCGTTCCCTACCCGGGCTGGCGCCCCCCGTACAACCCCTATCCGCCCTACACGCCGCCGATCACGACCACGACGCCGCTGACGACAACGCTGGGGCCGAGCACGACGACAACCCAGCCGACCACCACGACCCAGCCGACCACGACGACGCAGCCGACGACCACGACGCAGCCGACGACCACCACCCAGCCGACGACCACCCAGCCGACGACCACCCAGCCGCACGTGACGACGACGCAGCCGACGACCACTCAGGCGCCGCACACCACCACCCAGGCGCCGCCGGCGACGACGCAGGCGCCGCACACGCAAACGCAAACGGTTCCGACGCAGCCGCACACGCAACAGCCGGTGACCCCGCAGCAGCCGGTGAAACCGCTGCTGCCCCATGCGCAGCACTGATCGTGGCCTGAGCCGATGCCCCAGGACGCGGTCACGGTCGTGCTGCCGTGTCTCAACGAGGAAGAGTCGCTGCCGGGGGTGCTGACGGCGATCCCGGCGGGTTATCGGGCGCTGGTGGTGGACAACAACAGCACCGACGGCACCGCGGCGGTGGCGGCCCGGCACGGCGCCCGGGTGGTCGCCGAACCGCGGCCGGGGTATGGCGCCGCGGTGCACGCGGGCGTCGTCGCCGCGACCACCCCGATCGTCGCGGTCATCGACGCCGACGGCTCGATGGACCCCGGTGACCTGCCGCGGCTGGTGGACGCGCTCGACCGGGGCGCCGACCTGGTGATCGGCCGGCGCCGACCGGTGCCCGGCCTGCACTGGCCGTGGGTCGCCCGGGTCGGGACCGTCGTGATGAGTTGGCGGCTGCGCACCCGCCACGGGCTGCCGGTGCACGACATCGCGCCGATGCGGGTCGCTCGCCGGGAGGCGCTGCTGAATCTCGGTGTCGCCGATCGGCGTTCGGGCTACCCGCTGGAACTGTTGGTCCGGGCGGCTGCCGCCGGCTGGCGCGTGGTCGAGCTCGACGTCAGCTACGGCCCGCGCACCGGCGGCAAGTCGAAGGTGAGCGGTTCGCTGCGGGGCAGCGTCACCGCGATCCTGGACTTCTGGAAGGTGATTTCGTGACCGCCCTGGCGGTGACCGTGCTGGTGGTCGCCAAGGCGCCGGAGCCCGGACGGGCCAAGACGCGGCTCGCGGCGACGGTCGGGGACCGCGTCGCCGCCGACATCGCCGCCGCCGCGCTGCTGGACACGCTGGACGCGGTGGCCGCCGCGCCGGTCGTGGCGCGGGTGGTTGCCCTCACCGGCGATCTGGATGCCGCGGCCCGCGCCGCCGAACTCCGGCAACGGCTCGAGTCCTTCACCGTGATCTCGCAGCGCGGCAACGACTTTGCCGACCGGCTCGCCAACGCCCACGCCGATTCGGGCTCGCGCTCCGGGGGGCTTCCCGTCCTGCAGATCGGGATGGACACCCCGCAGGTCACCGCCGAGCTGTTGGCCGACTGCGCGGGCCGGCTGCTGGACGCGCCGGCGATCCTGGGCTTGGCCGACGACGGCGGCTGGTGGGCGCTCGGGGTGGGGGTGCCGGCGATGGCCGAATGCCTGCGCGCCGTGCCGATGTCGCGGCCCGATACCGGCGAGCTTACGCTGAAGGCTTTGCGCGACAACGGGATTGACGTGACGGAGGTGCAGCAACTGGCCGACGTCGACGTCGTCGACGACATCGCCGTGGTCCGCGACGCCTGCCGGCCGGCGAGCCGCTTTGCGCGGGTCACCCGCGCGGCGGGGCTCTGAGCCAAAGCTTGTCGTGTGCATCCTGGGCTTTGCGTGTGCTTCCAGGGCTGAGAAATGGGCCGAATCCGGCCGTCAGCGCACACTGAAATCCCTGACGGCACACTCGTAGCCGCCGGTGCACGCGCTACCAGTTGGTGACGATGACGGTGTTCACCAGCAGGGCGCCAATGGCGTTGACCGCCAGCCACAGCCGGTGTGACCGGACCGGCAGCAGCGCCGGCGCCGCGGTGAGCCAGATGGTGAACGGCAGCCAGATCCGTTCGACCTCGGCCTTGCTCAGCATGCTCAGGTCGGCGAAGACGATGGCGGCCAGCGTCGCCAGCAGCACCAGGGACAGACCGGAACGGCGCCGGACGGCGGCCCGGTCGAACAGCCGGGCGATCCCGGCGACGGTGCCCAGCCCGATCGCGCACACCACGCACGCCAGGTTGGCCCAGCTCCAGTACTGGAATGGCCGGTCCTTGGCGATCCCCTGCCAATAGCGTTGCTGCGCAAGGGTATAGCCGTCGAACCAATAGAACCCCGCCACGGCGAACGCCACCGCCACCGCCAGCGAGCTCAGCGCCGCGGGGCCCAGCGCGCGCAGCACCGCGCGCCAATCGGACGCCGAAACCAGCACGGCCAAGGCCGGCAGGCCCAGCAGCGCCAGGCCGTAGCTGAGGAAAACACTCCAGCCGAGCAGCAGGCCGGCCCCCGCCGCGACGAGCGCGGGGAACCGGACGCGGCGGTGTACCGCCACGGCCAACAGCGCCAGGCCCCAGGCCGCGACCCCGGCGAAGTATCCGTCGGCCGAGACGGCGACCCAGATCGCCGTCGGCGCGACCGCGACGAACGGCGCGGCCAGCCGGGCCGTTGGTTCGTCGGCGAGCGCGCGTACGGCGACCACCACGGCCGCCGCCGCGCTGGAACCCGCCAGCAGGCACAGCAGCCCCGCCCAGGCGCCGCCGTGCAGCCCGATCCGATCCAGCCACACGAACGTCAGGAGCGCGCCCGGCGGGTGGCCCGAGACGTGGGTGGTCCACGAGTTCGGTTGGTAGTCGACGATGCGGCTCGAGAACGAGCGGACGGCGGCCGGGATGTCGGTGATCGTCGGCACCTGCGACAGGTACTCGTCGCGGGTGGTCAATCGCCCGGCGAAGCCACGCTGCCAGCCGTCGATCATCGCCAGCGCAAACGCCCACGCGCAGGCGGTGCCCCACGTGCCCAGCGTCAGCGCCCGCCACGAAAGGCGTTGCGCCACAGCGGGTCCCCACACGACCGCGGCCACGGCGATCAGAATCGCGGGCCCGGTACCCCAGCTGGCGTGGGGCTCCCACGCCCCGAAGATCGGCGAGGCCCCGGCGTGGGTGCCGAACCGCTCCTGGCCCACGTCCAGCCGCGGCCGCACGCCCCAGTGCAGGCGCGGCAGCACGAACGCCGCCGTCACCAGGAGCGCCCCGACCGCGACGGCTGCCAACTCCCGTCGCGCGACCCTCACGATCGATCAGCCTATTGATCGCCCGCGCCGGCGAACCGGCGCACCAGCGCAGCCCGGTCCACCTTGCCGATGCCGCGGCGCGGCAGCGCCTCGACGACGTGCAGCTCGCGTGGCGCGGCGGTGGCGTCCAACGTGCGCGCCAGGTGGGTTCGCAGCGCCCGCAACGTCGGCGCGGCGCTGCCGTCTCGCACGACGATCGCGGCGACCACCCGCTGCCCCAGCCGGTCGTCGGGCAGACCGAACACCGCGCAGTCGCCGACCGCGGGGTGGGTGCACAGCGCGGCCTCGACCGGGCCCGGCAGCACGGTCAACCCGCCCGTACTGATCGCGTCGTCGGCGCGGCCCAGCACGGTCAGCGTCCCGCCCTCGTCGAGGGCGCCCAGGTCGTCGGTGCGGAACCAGCCCGGCTCGGCGAACGGGTCGGGGTCGACCGGGTTGCGGTAGCCCTTGGCCAGCGTCGGGCCGCCGATGACGATGCGGCCGTCGCCGCGAACCCGGACCAGCACCCCGTCCAGCGGGACACCGTCGTAGACGCAGCCGCCCGCGGTCTCGCTCATCCCGTAGGTGCGGACCACCGCGATGCCCGCCGCCGCGGCGGCGTCCAGGACCGGTCGGGGCGCCGGCCCGCCGCCCAGCAGCACGGCGTCCAGTTCGGCGAGCGCGGCCGCGGCCGCCGGGTCGGCCAGCGCCTTGGCCAGCTGCGCGGCGACCAGCGAGGTGTAGCGCCGGCCGGGGCCCAATCGCCTTACCGCACCGGGCAATTCGCTGACATCGAAGCCGGCGGCGACGTCCAGCTCGACCGGTGTCGAGCCGGCCAGCGCGCTGCGCACCAGCACCTGCAGGCCCGCGATGTGGTGGGGCGGCAGGGCCAGCAACCAGGCGCCCGGACCGCCGAGGCGGTGGTGAGTGGCGGCGGCGCTGGCCGTCAGCGCGGCGGCGGTCAGCAGCGCGCCCTTGGGCGCACCGGTGGTTCCCGACGTCGTCACCACCAGGGCCACGTCGTCGTCGATCGGCTCGCCCACTCGCAGGGCGCGCGGCGTGCCGTCGTCGCCGGGCGGCAGCGCGACCAGCGCGGGATCGCGGCCGTCCAGCACCCGTTCCAGGGCGGGCAACAGCACCGCGGCGGCGCAACCCGATGGGACGCCGAGCGCACCCAGGAGGGCTATGCGGGGTCCTCGGCGTCCCGGGCCTCGTCAAACGGCCAGCCCTGGGCGGCCAATCGCTCCCGCACCCGCTCGACGTCTTCCGGCGCCGGCAACTCGTCGGTGATCTGCGTGATCGCCACACCGATGTCGATGTGGTCGAACTCGCCACGCTCCATCAGCTCGCAGGCCACGGCCACGGCCTCGTCGTTGCTCAACCGGCGGGTCAGCAGCGCCAGCACGGCGAAGGTGTCGGTCGGCGGGACGCCCTCCGGGTACCCAGCGCGCAGCCACGAGACGATCGAACTCAGGAATCCGTTCACTTCGCAATCCCTCCCCGTGGGGCCCCGGCTGGGTGGACGATTCGATGCTACTTGTGGGGCGGCTTGGCCCCGAGGAAAGGCTGCCCGATCTGGTGCGCGACGAAGTCGCGGGAGATGTAGAGCAGCGCGAAGGCGATCACCGCGACCACCACCGCGTAGATCACCCACGCCATCGCCAGCAGCGCGGGATTCTTGTGCGGTGAGCCGCCGTCGATGCTGACCTGTCCGCCGCCGATGGCGTGCAACCGCAACCCGAGGGCGAAGACCCCCGGCAGCGCCGCGCCGGCCAGCATGCTGAAGAGCAGGATCTTCAGGGAGGCCTGGTAGTTGAACCAGTCGCCGAAGTGGCTCATGAGGGGTTCCCCGCGATCACCGTGTCGTCGTCCGAGCCGGACCGGGGCGAGGCCCCGGTGCCGACCTTGGGCTTGGTATCGGAGGGCGGCTGTTCGTCGGAGCCGTCCAGGCCGGCGGTGAGGCTGCCCTCCCATTCGGCGTTGACGTTCTTGTGGTCGACCTTGACCCGCCGCGACCGGATGTAGATGACCGCGGACACGGCGACCAGCAGCCCGAAGCCGATGATCGCGCCGGGGTACCCGCCGATGAGGTGCACGGTCCAGTAGGTGATCGCGCCGACCAAGCCGGCCGACGGCAGCGTGATCAGCCACGCGACGGCCATCCGGCCGGCCACGCCCCAGCGCACCTCGCCGCCGGGCTTGCCCAGCCCGCTGCCCAGCACCGAACCGGTGCAGACCTGAGTGGTCGACAGCGCGTAGCCGAAGTGGGTCGACAGCAGAATGACTGCGGCCGAGGACGATTCGGCGGCCATGCCTTGTGGCGACTTGATCTCGACCAGACCCTTGCCCAGGGTGCGGATGATGCGCCAGCCGCCCAGGTAGGTGCCCGCCGCCATGGCCAGGGCGCAACAAACGATCACCCACAGCGGCGGCGCCGCGTCGGTCTTGCTGACCGCGCCGTAGGACATCAGCCCCAGGAAGATGATGCCCATCGTCTTTTGCGCGTCGCCGGTGCCGTGCGCCAGGGAGACCAGCGACGCCGAGCCCCACTGGCCGTACCGGAACCCGGACTCGGTGCGCTTGGTCGGGATGCCGCGGGTGATCCGGTACACCAGCCAGGTCGCGATCGCCCCGACCAGGATGGCCAGGATCGCCGCGACGACGGCCGGGATGAGGACCTTGGACACCAGGCCCTTCCAGATCACCCCGTGCGCGCCCACCGCGGCGAGCGTGGCGCCGACGATGCCGCCGATCAGCGCGTGCGACGAACTCGAGGGGATGCCCAGGAGCCAGGTCAGCAGGTTCCAGACGATCCCGCCCACCAGGCCGGCAAACACCAATTCCAGCGTCACGATGTGCCCGTCGATGAGGCCCTTGGCGATCGTGGCCGCGACCGCCGTCGACATGAACGCGCCCACCAGGTTCAGCACCGCCGACAGCGCGACGGCCGCCTTCGGCGCGAGCGCGCCGCTGGCAATGGACGTCGCCATCGCGTTGCCGGTGTCGTGAAAGCCGTTGGTGAAATCGAAAGCGAGTGCCGTGATTACGACAATTATGAGGAGGAACAAATCGATGTTCACAGCGCCTGATTCTCGTAGTAGGGGGCTTAAATTGTCGAATGGTGGGGTGGCCAAAATGCAGGTGTACCTTGACTTGTCGTCAGATGTTAGCCGTTAGTTAACCTGCCGTTCCCTCAATCCCCGCGGGTGTCGCGGCGCAGCGGGTGATCCCCCGGGACCTCGACGAAAATCAACGTGATGCCGTCCGGGTCGGTCACGTGCATCTCGCGCAGGCCCCACGGTTCGCGGCGCGCCTCGCGGGCGATCGGGACCCCCCGGCCCTGCAGCTCGGCCTGGGTCGCGGCGACGTCGCGGACCTGCAGCCACAGGGCGCCGGGA
Organism: Mycobacterium terramassiliense; assembly: GCF_900157385.1. Taxonomy (GTDB): domain Bacteria; phylum Actinomycetota; class Actinomycetes; order Mycobacteriales; family Mycobacteriaceae; genus Mycobacterium; species Mycobacterium terramassiliense. The sequence continues at coordinate 913,791 of NZ_LT717700.1, read as the reverse complement.
AAGGGACCTCGGGAATGGTCGGGGGAGCCGTACCCGGCCAGCTCCAGCAAAGACTGGCCCGCAAAAAACACGGTGCCCGCCCCGTATTCGCGGGCAATCGCCAGCCCGATCTCGTCGCGGTAGAAGCTCAGCGACCGTTGATAGTCCGCCGGCCGGAGCAGCATCCGGCTGGCGAGGATCTCCATAGCGTCGTGTCTATCACGTCGTCGGCGGGTTTCGGCTCAAGTACCGGCTTCACGGTTGGGCTGGATGCTCTGCCGCTGCATGAGGGTGTTAACCCACCGGGGCCCGAACGTGTCCAGCGCCTTGGCCGCGATCGCCATCCGGGGCGCGATCCGCACCGGCCGGGTGCGCGCCGCGGTGACCATCCACTCGGCGGCCTCCTGCGACGTCAGCGCGGGCATGCCGTCGTAGGCCTTCGTCGGCGCGATCATCGGCGTGGCCACCAGCGGGTAGTACAGCGTCGTGGAGTGCACGCCCCTGCGGCCCCACTCGGTTTCGACGACCCGGCTCACCGTCGACAGCGCGGCCTTCGACGCGTTGTAGACGGAGAACAGCGGCGACGCCTCCGACAGCACGCCCCACGTCGAGACGTTGATGATGTGGCCGTCGCCGCGCTCGAGCATCCCGGGCGCCAGCCCGCGGATCAGCCGCAGCGGCGCGTAGTAGTTGAGCACCATGGTCCGCTCGACGTCGTGCCAGCGTTCCAGCGAGTCGGCCAGCGGCCGGCGGATGGACCGGCCGGCGTTGTTGATCAGGATGTCGACGCCGCCGAGGCGCTTCTGGACATCGGCCACCAGCGCGTCGACGGCGCCCATGTCCGAGATGTCGCACGGGATCGAGATCGCGGCCCCGCCTTCCCTGGTGATCCGGTCCGCCACGGAGTCGAGCAGGTCCTGGCGGCGGGCGACCACGACCACCGTCGCGCCTTCGCGGGCCAGCTGCTGGGCCCCGGCCTCGCCGATGCCCGACGACGCCCCGGTCAGCAGGATCCGCTTGCCGTCGAGGTCGACCGGCTTCATCGCGGGCCGGTTGACCAGGATCTGCGGCGACGCGGGCGGTCGCATGGTCGCCAGCACCAGCTGGTCTCGGAACCTGCCGAGGGGACTCTTGCTCACGGGGTGAGTCTAGGCGGGCGCCCGACGGGCACTCAGAAGTAGCGCGGGAACGGCGTCCAGTCCGGCGGCCTCTTCTCGAGGAACGCGTCGCGGCCCTCCACCGCCTCGTCGGTCATGTACGCCAGCCTCGTGGCCTCCCCGGCGAACAGCTGCTGGCCCACCAGCCCGTCGTCGAGCAGGTTGAACGCGAACTTCAGCATGCGTTGCGCCTGAGGGGATTTCGCGTTGATCCCGGCCGCCCATTGCACGCCGGCCCGCTCGAGTTCGGCGTGCGCCACGACCTCGTTGACCGCACCCATGCGGTGCATCTGCTCGGCGGTGTACTCCCGCCCCAAAAAGAAGATCTCGCGGGCGAACTTCTGGCCCACCTGCCGGGCCAAATACGCGCTTCCGTAACCGCCGTCGAAGCTGCCGACGTCGGCGTCGGTCTGCTTGAAGCGCGCATGCTCACGGCTGGCCAGGGTGAGATCGCACACCACGTGCAGGCTGTGGCCGCCTCCGGCGGCCCACCCGTTGACCAAACAGATCACCACCTTGGGCATGAACCGGATCAGCCGCTGCACCTCGAGGATGTGCAGCCGCCCGGCGCGCGCGGCATCGACGGTGTCCGCGGTTTCCCCGCTGGCGTACTGATAGCCGGCCCGCCCGCGGATGCGCTGATCGCCGCCGGAGCAAAACGCCCAGCCGCCGTCCTTGGGCGACGGGCCGTTGCCGGTCAGCAGCACCACCCCCACGTCGGGCGACATCCGCGCGTGATCCAGCGCTCGGTACAGCTCGTCGACGGTGTGGGGCCGAAACGCGTTGCGCACCTCGGGGCGGTTGAACGCCACCCGCACGGTGGGGTCGTCGACGTGGCGGTGATAGGTGATGTCGGTCAGGTCGCCGAACCCGTCGACGGGCCGCCAGGCTTGCGCATCAAAGGGGTTGGCACTCAAGGCTGTCGAACTCCGTCCTTGCTGATGGTGAGGTCGCCGCAGCTGATGGTCTGCGCGGAAACCACGGCGGGGTCCTGCGCCGAGGAGGCCGTCAGGGTGTCGGATTGTCCGATGGTAGCCAGCGTGCCGTTGAGGTCGATCTCGGTGCGGCGCACCGTCCACTGGCCGTCCTGATCCGATGCCCGCAACCCGACGAGATGACGGCCGGGCATCGGCGGGCCGAGGTTGCCACATCCGATTCCGGTGCCGTTGCCACGCAGGTCCTGCAGGTCGAACAGGAACGGTGCGCCCTGGTTGTCGGAGACGGTCTGTAACCGGCAGTCGGCGAACACGTACAGGTGCGCGCCGCGGCCGTCGCTGACGATGATCTGGTGCTGCCCGTCCTGCTGGGCATCGATTGCCAAGGCGGTCAAGGGGATTGGGCTAGCCGACGGCACCTGCACGTCGGAATTGGCGCCGCTGGCCGTCGTGACGCCGACGACCCGGGCGGTGCGGCCCGAGTCGTCGCGAAACTGCCCGACCCACAACGTGTCCGGCTGGCCGTCCCAGTCCAGATCGCCGACCTTCCGCTCGGCCGCGCCGGCCGGGGCGGGCGTGCCGCCGGGCGCGCAGCCCGTCGTGGCCGACGACCGCGGCGCGGGCCCGCACAGGCAGGCGGCCACGAGCAGCGTCACCGCAAGCGCTACACGCCGCACTACACCGGGTCCAGTCGGAACACCGCGCAGCGGCCCGCCAGCGCTTCGAATTCCTCGGGCCGGCCGTCGGTGATCAGTCCCGCCCGCTTCATGAACCCGACACCGGTGGGCACCTCGGTCGGGAAGGCCCGCAGAATCGGCCGGGCGTCGTCGGGTGAGAGCTCCACCATCCGCACCGTGCGGACGTGGCGGCCGCGGGCGAGGGTCGCCCGCTCGGCGGCCCGCGCGTTGGCCACCCAGTCGGCACCGGGAAACCCGGCGACGACGAACTGTTTCCCGTCGACGGTCATCGGGGTCACCGGCGTCGAGCGGTCCCGTCCGGACTTGCGCCCCTTGACCGTCAGCACGACGGGGCTCTCGCCGCCGAAACTCATTCCGAGCCGCGACATCTGGATGAAGACCTTGTTGGCCGGCTTCAGCCACCACGGCGGCCGGACCCGTTTGTCACTGCCCACGGCAGCGACGTTACCTCCCAAACGCCTCCACACCATGGGGCTGGGCCTCCGTCGTGCCGAGGGCGTCCAGCTTTTCCAGCGCTTCGGCGTCCAGGGTGACGTGCGCCGCGCCCAGGTTTTCCTCGAGGTGCCCAACGGATCGCGTGCCCGGAATCAGCAACGTGTTCGGCGCGTGCGCCAGCAGCCAGGCCAGGCCGACCTGGGCGCCCGTGACGCCGAGTGCGCCGGCGATCTCGGCCACCACCGGCTGGTCGGCGACCTTCGCAAAGCCCGGGAACGACGAACCCAGCGGGAAGTAGGGCACCCAAGCGATGCCCTCGGACCTGCACAGGTCCAGGGTGGCCTCCTGCGAGCGGTCCAGCACGCTGTAGGCGTTCTGCACGCAGACGATCCCCGCGGGCAACGCGCGCCGCACCACGTCAAGGGGGACGGCGCTGATGCCGATCGCGCCGATCTTGCCCTCGTCGCGCAGCGCGATCATCTCGGCGAGCTGGTCGTCGACGTCCACGCTCTGGTCACCCTCGGCGGCGATGCCGGGGCCGAGGTCCATGCGTCGCAGGTTGACCACCGGAACGCGGTCCAGGCCGAGCTGGCGCAGGTCGTCTTCGACCGCGGCGCGCAGCTCCGCGGGCTTCTGCGCGGCGGCCAGCGGGATGGGTTCTCCACCCGTGTAGCGCGCACCGACCTTGCTGACGATGACGAGGTCGTCCGGGTAGGGGGCCAGCGCCGCCCGGATTCGGCGGTTCACCTCGCCGGGGCCGTAGAACGACGCGGTGTCGATGTGGTTGACGCCAAGCTCGACCGCGCGCCGCAGCACGCCGGCCGCGTCCTGCGGTGTGGCGTCGAACAGCTGCATCGCGCCGTAGCCGATGCGGTCCACGGTGGGGAAGGTTGTCATGGTGCTCCCGTCTGACACACTGGCAATGATGCGGAGGACCCTCCGCTTGCCTGGAGCGTAACAGAAACGGAGGATCCTCCGCTTTGGCCGAGCCGAGCCGGTCCGACGCGCGCCGCAACCGCGAAAAGCTACTCGAGGTGGCCACCGCGGCGTTCGCCGGCGCGCAGGGGCGGCCGGTGTCGCTGGAGTCGATCGCCCGGGACGCCGGCGTCGGGATCGGCACGCTTTACCGCCATTTCCCGAACCGGGAGGCCCTCGTCGAGGCGATCTACCGCGCCGAGCTCGCCGAGGTGGCCGCGGCGGCCGAACAGCTGCTCGAGCGGCATCCGCCCAGGACCGCCCTGCGGCGCTGGATGGACCGCTACGCAAGCTTCGTGGCCGCCAAGCGCGAGATGGCCGAGTCGTTGCACGCGATCTTCGACTCCGGTGCGATGCAGCCCAGCCAAACGCGCGACAGCATCGTCGGCGCCGTCGACAGCCTGCTGCGAGCCGGCGCCGACGACGGCAGTTTGCGCCCCGATGTGCAGGCCGACGACGTGGTGTCCAGCCTGATCGGCATCTTCATGGTCAGCGGTTCGCCGGAGCAGACGGGCCGCCTGCTGGACCTCTTGGTGGCCGGCATCGCGGCCCGAACGTGACAGCACAGTCACGCTGGGCCTCGAACGTGACCGCAACGTCACGCTCGGGGCACAACTAGCCGACCGCGCGGCCGGCGCCCTCCCAGAACTGCGCCCGCACCGACTTCTTGTCCGGCTTGCCGAGGCCGGTCAGCGGCAACGAGTCGACGACCACCACCCGCTTGGGTGACTGCACCGACCCCTTGCGCTCCTTGACCGCGGCCTGGATCTCGGCGGTCATGGCCTCGATCGCGGCGCCGTCGCGCGGCGCGTCGGCGCGCAGCACCACCACCGCGGTGACGGCCTCGCCCCACTTCTCGTCCGGGGCGCCCACGACGCACACCTGCGCGACGGCCGCGTGCTCGGCCACGACGTCCTCGACCTCGCGGGGGAACACGTTGAAGCCGCCGGTGACGATCATGTCCTTGACCCGGTCGACGATGTAGTAGAAGCCGTCCTCGTCCTCGCGGGCCATGTCGCCGGTGCGCAGCCAGCCGTCCTTGAACGTCTTGGCCGTCTCGTCGGGCAGGTTCCAGTACCCGCCGGCCAGCAGCGGCCCGCTGACGCAGATCTCGCCAGGCTCGCCCTGCGGCACCGGCTTGTCGTCCTCGCCCAGCAGCGCCACGCGGGCGAACAGCGTGGGGCGCCCGCAGGAGGTGAGGCGCTTCTCGTCGTGATCCTTCTTGGACAGGTAGGTGATGGCCATCGGCGCCTCGGACTGCCCGTAGTTCTGGGCGAAGATCTTGCCGAATCGGCTGATCGCCTCGGCCAGCCGCACCGGGTTGATCGCCGACGCGCCGTAATACACGGTCTCCAGCGACGAGAGGTCGCGGGTGTGCGAATCCGGGTGGTCCATCAGCGCGTACAGCATCGACGGCACCAGGAACGTCGCCGTAATCCGCTTCTCCTCAATGGTTTTCAGCACTTCGGCGGGGTCGAACTTGGGCAGCACGTACATCTGGCCGCCCTTGACCAGCGTGGGCAGGAAATACGCCGCCCCGGCATGCGACAGCGGCGTGATCATCAAAAACCGTGGCTCCTCCGGCCAGTCCCATTCGGCCAGCTGGATCATCGTCATGGTCGAGATGGACTGCGCGGTGCCCATCACGCCCTTGGGTTTGCCGGTGGTGCCGCCGGTGTAGGTCAGGCCGATCACCTGATCGGGCGGCAGCTCCTTGGCGGTCAGCGGCTGCGGGTCGTACTTCGCCGCCTCGGCCGACAGATCCACCGCCACACCGCTCAACGCCTCGGGCACCGGGCCGATGGTCAGGATCTGCTTGAGCGACGGCACCTTCTCCAGCAGCCCCAGCGCGCGTTCGACGAACATCGGGTTGGGGTCGATGATCAGCGAGCTGATGCCGGCGTCGGTCAGCACATAGGCGTGGTCGTCCAGCGACCCGAGCGGGTGCAGCGCGGTGCGCCGGTAGCCCTGGGTCTGCCCGGCGCCGATGATCATCAGCACCTCGGGGCGGTTCAGCGACAGCAGCCCGACGGCCACGCCCGTGCCCGCGCCCAGCGCCTCGAACGCCTGGATGTACTGGCTGATCTTGTCGGCCATCTGACCGCCGGTCAGCGTGGTGTCGCCCAGGAAGAGCACCGGCTTGTTCTTGTGGCGCTTGAGCGCGCCCACCAGCATGTGGCCGTTATGGGTCGGGTAGCGCAGCAGATCGTCACTCATGGGGCAAGACTAGAACGTGTTGCAATTCCGGTCAGCCGGACCCTGCTACCACTACGATCGCTGCCTATGGCCGCCGCCGATCTCGTCATCACCGGGACCGTGCTGACCGTCGACGAGGCGCGCCCCACGGCCGAGGCGCTCGCCGTGGCCGACGGCCGCATCGTCGCCGTCGGCACCCGCTCGGACGTAGCCGGCCTCATCGGCCCGAACACCCGGTCCATCGACGTCGGCGACGGCTGCGTCATGCCGGGATTCGTTGAGGCGCACGGGCATCCGCTGATGGAGGCCATGGCACTGTCGGACCGGATCGTCGATATCCGCCCGGTCACGCTGCCCGGCCCCGACGACGTGGTCGCGGCGATCCGCCGCGAGGCCGGAAAGCGGGGAGCCGCCGGCGCCTACCTCAACGGCTGGGATCCGCTGCTGCAGAACGGGCTTCCCGACCCCACGCTGGCCTGGCTCGACGACGTCGCGCCGGACGGGCCGCTGGTGATCATCCACAACTCCGGGCACAAGGCCTTCTTCAACTCGCAAGCCGCACGGCTCAACGGGCTGACCCGCGACACCCCCGACCCCAAGGGCGCCAGCTACGGCCGCGACGCCGACGGGGACCTCGACGGCACGGCCGAGGAGATCGGCGCGGTGTTTCCGCTGCTCGCCGGGGCCATCGCGCCCGGCGACTACCCGGCGATGCTGCGCGCCGAGTGCGCCCGGCTCAACCGCGCGGGGTTGACCACCTGCTCGGAGATGGCCTTCGACCCGGCGTTTTTGCCGCTGGTCGAGCAAGTGCGCGACGACCTGACGGTCCGGTTGCGCACCTACGAGATCTCCAACCCGCAGATGCACACCGACGCCACCCCCGGTCAGGGCGATGACATGCTGCGCCAGGTCGGCATCAAGATCTGGGTGGACGGCTCACCGTGGGTCGGCAACATCGCGTTGTCGTTCCCGTATCTGGACACCGAGGCCACCCGCGCCATCGGCGTGCCGCCCGGTTCCTGCGGCCACGCCAACTACACCCGCGAGCAGCTGGCCGAGATCGTCAACGCCTATTTCCCGCTGGGCTGGCCGATGGCCTGCCACGTGCAGGGCGACGCCGGCGTGGACACCATCCTGGACGTCTACGACGAAGCGCTCCAGCGCCATCCGCGCCCCGACCACCGGCTGCGCCTCGAGCACGTCGGCGCCATCCGGCCCGAGCAACTCCAACGGGCCGCCGACCTCGGCGTCACCTGCAGCATCTTCGTGGACCAGATCCACTACTGGGGCGACGTCCTCGTCGACGGCCTGTTCGGGCCCGAGCGCGGATCCCGTTGGATGCCGGCGGGTTCCGCGGTGGCCACCGGCATGCGGATCTCGTTGCACAACGACCCGCCGGTCACGCCCGAGGAGCCGCTGCGCAACATCAGCGTGGCCGTCACGCGCACGGCGCCCAGCGGCCGGGTGCTGGCGCCCGAGGAGCGGCTGACCGTAGACCAGGCGATCCGCGCGCAGACCCTCGACGCCGCCTGGCAGCTGTTCTCCGACGACGTGATCGGCTCGCTGGAGGTCGGCAAGTATGCGGACCTGGTGGTGCTCTCGGCCGATCCCCGGACCGTCCCGCCGGAGCGGATCGCCGACCTCGAGGTGCGCGCGACGTTTCTGGCGGGCCACCAGGTTCACGGCCAGTGAGGCCGCCTTTATCCGAGCTGCTGGAGCGCCTGCATGTGGTGGCGCTGCCGATGCGGGTGCGCTTCCGCGGCATCACCACCCGCGAGGTCGCGCTGATCGAGGGCCCCGCGGGTTGGGGCGAGTTCGGCGCCTTCCTGGAATACGCGCCGCCCGAGGCCGCGCACTGGCTCGCCGCCGCCGTCGAGGGTGCCTACCGGCCGCGGCCGCCCGTCCTGCGCCAGCGCGTCCCCATCAACGCGACCGTGCCGGCCGTGCCCGCCGCCCGGGTGAGCGAGGTGCTGTCGCGGTTCCCGGGGGCCGGCACGGCCAAGGTGAAGGTCGCCGAGCCGGGCCAGACGCTGGCCGACGACGTGGCGCGGGTCAACGCCGTGCGCGCACTCGTGCCGACGGTGCGGGTGGACGCCAACGGCGGCTGGACCGTCGAGCAGGCGGCGCGGGCCGCGGCCGCCCTGACCGCCGACGGCCCGCTGGAGTACCTCGAACAGCCCTGCGCGAGCGTCGACGAACTCGCCGCGTTGCGCGCGCGGATCGACGTGCCGATCGCGGCCGACGAAAGCATCCGCAAGGCCGACGACCCGCTCGCGGTGGTCCGCGCCCACGCCGCCGACATCGCCGTGCTCAAAGTCGCCCCGCTGGGCGGGGTTTGCGCCCTGCTCGCGATCGCCGCCCAGATCGACATCCCGGTGGTGGTCTCCAGCGCGCTGGACTCGGCGGTCGGCATCAGCCATGGCCTGACCGCCGCGGCGGCCCTGCCGCAGCTGCGCCATGCCTGCGGGCTGGGCACCGGTGGGCTGTTCTCGGCCGACGTGGTGGACGTCGCCGCGCCGATCGACGGCTGCCTGGCGGTCGGGCCGGTGACGCCCGACCCGGCGCGGCTGCGGGCGCTGGCCGCGCCGCCCGAGCGGCGGCAGTGGTGGATCGACCGGATCAAGGCCTGCCATCCGCTCCTTGTACCGTCGTCCGGGTGATCAACCTGGCATACGACGACCGCGGGTCCGGTGAGCCCGTCGTTTTCATCGCCGGCCGCGGCGGCGCCGGGCGCACCTGGCACCCCCATCAGGTCCCGGCGTTCCTGGCCGCCGGGTACCGCTGCATCACCTTCGACAATCGCGGGGTCGGCGAGACGGAAAACGCCGAGGGCTTCACGACGCAAACGATGGTTGCCGACACCGCCGCGCTGATCGAGTCGCTGGACGCCGGCCCGGCGCGGCTGGTCGGGGTCTCCATGGGCGCGTTCATCGCGCAGGAGCTCATGGTGTCGCGGCCCGAGCTGGTCCGCTCGGCGGTGCTGATGGCCACCCGCGGCCGCCTGGACCGCGCCCGCCAGTTCTTCCACGAAGCCGAGGTCGAGCTGCACGCCTCCGGGGTTCAGCTGCCGCCGGGGCTCGACGCGAGAAACCGGCTGCTGGAAAGCTTTTCGCGCAAGACGATCAACGACGAGGCGGCCGTGGCCGACTGGATCGCGATGTTCACCACCTGGCCGGTCAAGCAGACCCCGGGCCTGCGCGCCCAGATGTATGTCTCCCCGCAGACCAACCGGCTGGCCGCCTATCGCAGCATCGCCGCGCCGGTGCTGGTGCTCGGCTTCTCCGAGGACATCGTGACGCCGCCCTACCTGGGCCGGGAGGTCGCCGACGCGATGCCCAACGGCCGGTACCTGCAGATACCCGACGCCGGACATCTCGGTTTCCTGGAGCGGCCCGAGGCCGTCAACGCCGCGGCGCTGCAGTTCTTCGCCGGCGCCTGAACCCCCCAGCGTCGACTCGTTGCGCGAAATCGGGGGGCGCTTTCAGGCGATGGATGCAACAGTGGGTGGTTTGGTCGGGTTGGACAGTAGTTCGTCGAGGGCTTCGGCGGGGGTTTTCCAGTCCAGTGTTTGGCGTGGCCGATTGTTGAGTTTGGCCGCGACGTAGTCCAGATAGTCGGCCGGAAACACCGACAGGTCAGTGCCTTTAGCAAACCACTGGCGCAGTAGCCCGTTGGTGTTTTCGTTGCTGCCGCGCTGCCACGGGGAGTGCGGATCACAAAAGTAGATATCCAAGTCGGTGGCTGCGGCGATGGCGATGTGGTTGGCCATTTCCTTGCCTTGGTCCCAGGTCAACGTGCGGCGCAGCATCGCCGGCAGCTGGGCCATCTTGGCCACGATCGCGTCCTGGACGGCCAGCGCGCCGTGGTTGTCGGGCAGGTGCAACAGCATGACGAATCGGGTGCTGCGCTCGACGAGGGTGCCGATCGCCGAGCCCGATTCGGTGCTGCCCAACATGAGGTCGCCTTCCCAGTGGCCAGGCACCGCGCGGTCGGCCACCTCCGGTGGACGCTCGCTGATGTTGACCATGTTGGGGATACGACCCCGGCGCTCACCGGGGATGCTGCGCGGTTTGCGCAACGCCCGCCCGGTGCGCAGGCAGCGGTGGATATCGCGGCGCAAGTGGCCGCGGCCTTGCACGTAAATCGCCTGATAGATGGCTTCGTGTGACACCCACATCTCCGCATCGTCAGGAAAATCCCGCCGCAGCCCCACCGCGATCTGGCCGGGACTATGGAAGTCGTCTAACCGAGTCTGCACCTCCTGACGCAATCGGTCATTTGCCGCCAGCGTGCTCTGCTTGGGACGCCGGGCACGTTCATCGGAGCGTGCTTGGGCCCTGAGGGCCCGATACTGAACGTGCGCGGTTTTGCCGCTCTGGCGCGCCCCGAAGGCTTCCTTGCGCCGATAACCGGATTTGCGCCCGTCGTAGCTGTTGTCCACCCCGTTGGCGTCGATCTCGCGTTTGATCGTCGACGCCGGCCGGCCCAGCCGGTTGCCGATCGAGTGCAACGATTCGTTCGTCCTGACACCAATTTCGATCTCGACCCGGTCTTCGAAGGTCAGCCTCGGCCGCGGGCCAACGCTTTTCGGTTCACATAGCCGTGGTTTCACGCCGCCAGCATCAGCAAACCAGCCATAGCCAGAACGTTCCGACACGCCGACGGCGACACCGGCCTCCGCGGCACTACAGCCATTACCGATGTGAGCCCAGAACTGACGGACAACAAACCTCAACGGCGGACGCGGCACAGCAACACTCCTCAATCAGATGTGTTGCATCCATCCCTTGAAGCTAAGGGGCGAGTTGCCGCAACGACTCCACGTTCGGCGGCCGGCCAGCGGGTTGTGACACGCTGTAGTGGTGAACCCCTCGACGACACAGGCCCGCGTCGTCGTCGACGAGCTGATTCGCGGCGGCGTCCGCGACGTCGTGTTGTGCCCGGGGTCACGGAACGCGCCGCTGGCCTTCGCGCTACAGGACGCCGACCGGTCCGGCCGCATCCGGCTGCACGTCCGCATCGATGAGCGCACCGCCGGCTACCTGGCGATCGGGCTGGCGATCAGTGCCGGCGCGCCCGTGTGCATCGCGATGACCTCGGGGACCGCCGTGGCCAACCTCGGCCCGGCGGTGGTCGAGGCCAACTACGCGCGGGTGCCGCTGATCGTGCTGTCGGCCAACCGGCCCTACGAGCTGCTGGGCACCGGGGCCAATCAGACCATGGAGCAGCTGGGCTACTTCGGCACCCAGGTCCGCGCCACCATCAGCCTGGGCCTGGCCGAGGACGCACCCGAGCGGCTGGATTCGCTCAACGCCACCTGGCGATCGGCCACCTGCCGCGTCCTGGCGGCCGCGACGGGATCTCGCACCGCCAACGCCGGCCCCGTGCAGTTCGACATCCCGCTGCGCGAACCGTTGGTGCCCGATCCCGCACCGCACGGTGCCGCGACCCCGCCGGGCCGCCCCGGCGGCAAGCCGTGGACCTACACGCCGCCGGTCAGCTTCGACCAGCCGCTGGACATCGACCTGACGCCCGACACGGTCGTCATCGCAGGGCACGGCGCGGGCGCCCAGCCCAACCTGGAGCAGCTGCCCACCGTCGCGGAGCCGACGGCACCCGCCCCGGCCAACCCGCTGCACCCCCTCGCGCTGCCGCTGCTGCGGCCCAAGCAGGTGATCATGCTCGGCCGCCCGACGCTGCACCGGCCGGTCTCGGCGCTGCTGGCCGACCCGAAGGTGCCGGTGTACGCGCTGACCACCGGACCCCGGTGGCCCGACGTCTCGGGCAACTCGCAGGCCACCGGCACGCGCGCGGTCACCACCGGGACGCCCCACCCCGCGTGGCTGCACCGCTGCGCGGAAATGAACCGCCACGCGATCTCCGCGGTGCGCGGCCAGCTGGCGGTGCACCCGCTGACCACCGGGCTGCACGTCGCCGCGGCCGTGGCCGACGCGCTGCGGCCGGGCGACCAGCTGGTGCTGGGGGCCTCCAACCCCGTTCGCGATGCCGCGCTGGTCGGTCTCGGGTCCGCGAGGCATCGCGGACAGATCACGGTCCGCTCCAACCGCGGGGTGGCCGGCATCGACGGCACCGTGTCCACCGCCATCGGCGCCGCCCTGGCCCACGAGGGCCGCACCGTCGCGCTGATCGGCGACCTGACGTTCGTGCACGACAGCTCCGGGCTGCTGATCGGCCCCACCGAACCGACACCGCAGCGGCTGACGATCGTCGTGTCCAACGACAACGGCGGCGGCATCTTCGAACTGCTCGAGCAGGGCGATCCGAGGTTCTCCGATGTGTCCTCGCGGATCTTCGGCACCCCGCACGACGTCGACGTCGGAGCCCTGTGCCGCGCGTACCACGTGGACAGCCGGCAGATCGAGGTCGACGAGCTGGGCGCGGCGTTCGACGAACCGGGGATCGGCATGCGCGTGCTGGAGGTCAAGGCGGACCGCTCCTCGCTGCGCCAGCTGCACGCGGCCATCAAGGCCGCCTTATGAGACGTCCAGCACCGTGACGTCACCGAAAGTGTTGCTGCGCATATTGATTCATGGCCGCAGCGATGAGCCGCCATCGACCCGGGCCCGGATTGCGTTGCGGTGGATGCGGATTGCGGTGTTGATCCTGGCGGGGCTGGTCACGTTGCAGTCGGTGCTGCTGGTGGCCGGCGCGTGGCGCAACGATCTTGCGATTCGACACCACATGGGCGTGGCGCAGGCCGAGGTGCTCAGCGCCGGGCCGCGGCGCTCCACCATCGAATTCGTCACGCCCGACCGCGTCACCTACCGCCCCGAACTGGGCGTGCTGTATCCGTCGGAGTTGGCGACGGGGATGCGGATTTACGTCGAATACAACAAGAACGACCCGAACCTGGTCCGGGTGCAGCACCGCAACGCGGGGCTGGCGATCATTCCGGCGGGATCCATCGCGGTGGTGGCCTGGCTGGCCGCGGCGGTGGCGCTGGCGGGCCTGGCGCTGCTGGACAGGTGGCTGGACCGCCGCGCCAAGGCGCCCGACCAGCAGATTTCGCACGACGTATGCCCGTAGGCAACCTTTCCGACAGCCGACGCTGAGATGGTGATGTTGTGCGCGTAGCCATCGTCGCCGAATCCTTCCTCCCCAATGTCAACGGTGTCAGCAACTCCGTGCTGCGCGTCCTCGAGCATCTGCGTCGCACCGGGCACGAAGCCCTCGTCATCGCCCCCGACAACCCGCCGGGCCAGCCCCGGGCGGATCGGGTTCACGACGGCATCCGGGTGCATCGGGTGCCGTCGCGGATGTTCCCCAAGGTGACCACGCTGCCGCTCGGGCTCCCGATGCCCCGACTGGTGGGCGTGCTGCGCGGATTCGACCCCGACGTGGTGCATCTGGCGTCGCCGGCGTTGCTGGGCTACGGCGGCGTGAAAGCGGCGCGCTGGCTAGGGGTGCCGACGGTTGCGGTGTATCAAACCGACGTCCCGGGCTTCGCGGCGAGCTACGGCATTCCGATGACCACACGCGCGGCGTGGGCGTGGTTTCGCCACCTGCACAGCCTGGCCGACCGCACCCTGGCGCCGTCCAGCGTGACGATGGAGTCGCTTGTCTCCCATCGGTTCCCGCGGGTACATCGGTGGGCGCGCGGGGTCGACGTGCTGCGGTTCGCGCCGTCGGCCCGCAGCGAGGAGCTCAGGCGGCGGTGGTCGCCGGCCGGCAAGCCGATCGTCGGGTTCGTGGGCCGGCTCGCGCCGGAGAAGCACGTCGAGCGGCTGATCGCGCTGACCGCCGACGATTCCGTGCAGCTGGTCATCGTCGGCGACGGCGTCGATCAACGCAAACTGCAATCGGCAATGCCCAGAGCGGTTTTCACCGGAGCGCTGTACGGCGAGGAGCTCGCCGCTGCCTATGCCAGCATGGACGTCTTCGTGCATCCCGGTGAGCACGAGACGTTTTGCCAAGTCGTGCAGGAGGCGCTGGCATCGGGGCTGCCGGTGATCGCCCCCGACGCCGGCGGCCCGCGTGACCTGGTGGCCCCGTACCGCACCGGACTGCTGTTGGACGTCAACGAGTTCGAGGCGCGGCTGCCCGAAGCGGTGGCGCACCTGCTCGCCGAGCGGCACCGCTACGCTCCCGCCGCCCGGCGCAGCGTGCTCGGCCGCAGCTGGCCGGTCATCTGCGACGAGCTGCTCGGCCACTACGAGGCCGTGCTGTCGCCCCTTTCGCGGCGGCGAATGTTCGCCAAGCGCTACGCGCAGGGGGAGTGAGCGGGCGCCTTAGGTGTGGTCGATCGGTGTCCCGGTCGTGTCGCTGAGGAACTTGGTCAAGAGCCGATCGAATTGCCGGAGCTCGTCGCTCGACCAGCCGGAAAGCGCGCGCGCCAGATGATCGCGCCGGACCTCGTGGAGCACGCCGGCGGCGTGCCGGCCCTGCGCCGTGGCGTCGACGACCGAGACCCTTCCGTCGTTGGGGTCGCTGCGCCGCACGACGAGTCCGGCGTCGGCGAGGGCGCGCACGCGCCGGGTGGCCATACCGACGTCCATGTGGGCCAGCCGCGCCAGCTGCCCCATCGACAGTGGTCCTTGGTCGATCAAGACGCGCAGCAGAAGGTAGGACGGCTGCGACAGTTCGGTATTGGCGGCCGAGGCCTGCCGCGCGAACGCCGCGCGGCTCGCGCTCAGCCGCACCACTCGCGCGAGGGTGGCGCTGATCGAGTCCACCGAATCCAGCTTGCGCGCCGCCGTCACACGGGCACGGTATCCGGATTCGCTTGACATAGTCAAATAAAAGTGGATAGTTTGGCCCCCTCTGGCCTGACTGAGGGAGAGGTCATGCGCGCTGCGTCGTTCTACTTCGACTGGGCCAACTATCGGACGATGCTGCGGCTGTTACGTCGCGACCCACCGGCGTCGAAGCCGTGGATTCGCTATGTCGCATTCCTGGTCGGCGTGCCCGGCGTCGCGGCCGTCCATGCGGCGTGCTTCGCGCTCGACCCGCTCCTGTTCGGGTCGCTGCGGCGCACCCGGGTGACGGCGCCGACGTTCTGCGTCGGCCATGCGCGCAGTGGCACCACGTATCTGCACCGGCTGATGGCCGCCGATCCGCAGTTCAGCTACGCGCTGATGTATGAGCTGTTCTTCCCGTCGCTGCTGCAAAAACGCCTGCTGCGCCTGCTGTTTCGGCTCGACGCCGCGGTTTTCGGCGGGCGCCTGCGCCGCCGCCTCGATGCGATCGAGGAGCAGCGGTTCGCGCCGACCGACGACATGCACAAGACCGGCTTCTTCGTCCCGGAGGAAGACGACTTCTTTCTGACCTGGTCGCTGTGCTCCGGCTTCTGGATCGTCATGTTTCCCTTCATGGGCGAGCTGGACTTCTACCACGTGGATCAGTGGCCGGACCGCAAGCGCCGGCGGGTGATGGCCTTCTACTCCGAATGCGTCCGGCGGCAGATCGCGCTGAACGGCGGCGGGACGCACCTGAGCAAGAACCCCACCTTCTGCGGGCGCGTCGAAGCCCTGATCGAGACGTTTCCCGACGCGAGGTTCATTGTCCCCCTTCGCAATCCCGATGAGACCATTCCGAGCCTGCTCAAGCTGTTGAAGAACGAGTGGGATCTGCGCGGTCGCGACGAGCACCTGATCGCGAAATCGCTGCGCGTTCTCGCCGATCAGTCGTTCGACGCGTACCTGCGCCCGCTCGACGTTCTGGCCGCCCACCCCGAGGTCCGATCGGCCGTCGTCGACTATCGCGAGCTGGTGGCGCACCCCGAGGCGACGATGCGCCGGATCTACGGCGAACTGGGGCTCGAGCTGGGGCCGGTGGCCGCCAAGGCGTTCGCGGCGGCCGGAGCCGGCAACGGGCACGAGTCGGCCCACCGCTACAGCCTCGAGGAGTTCGGGCTCGACCCGCGGGAGATCCACACGCGACTGGCCGAGCTGTTCGAGCAATACCGGTGGGATATCGAAGGAGAGGGCGCACATGTCCACTGAGTCAAGCCAACTCGCCCTGCGGGGCGCCTGGGCCGACATGCTCGACGCCCTGACCCGGGCCCGCGACGCCGTCGACTCCACCGATCTGCACGCCCCGCCGGTCACCGACCAAAGCCTGGCGGATGGGTACCGCTACCTGTTGGGCTTCGTGTTCAGCGCGATCGAGCGCGGCCTGTGCGAAGATCCCGATTTCCCTTACTTCCGGCGCGCCATCCAACCCGTGGACAAAGCCACCATCGACAACGCCGACGCGCTGTACCTCTCGGCCTCCATCGACGGCGCCAAGAGCTACCGGATCCGCGGCCGGCTGGTTCCGAAAGCGCCGCAGTACATCATCTTTGAAGCCCACAGCCTCTACGCCGGCGACACCGGCAGCCTCGCCGAGCTCGCTCCCGGTGGGCGCGTCATCACCGGGTCGTTGGACCTCTCGGATCTGCTCGTCGACGACGACGGCCGGTTCGAGATCCTGCTGGCGCCGCGGCGGCCCGCCGATCACTCGGGAAACTTCGTCGCCACGTCGACGGCCGACGGGACCGCCTCGGCGCGATACCTGATCGCCCGCATGCTCTTTCACGACTGGGAGCACGAGGCATCGCCCGACCTGCACATCGTGCAGATCGGCAAGGAGGGCGCCCAGCCCGCGCGGCTCGACCCCGGTGCCGTGGCGCGCGACGTCCGGCGCGTCGGAAGCATCGTCGAAAACCAGATGACGTTCTGGAACCAGTTTTATGACCTGGTGCTCGAGGCGCACGGCGACAAGAACGGCGACGGGCTCACCCTCATGCCGCGCAACGACCTGAACGAGCCGGCATTGGCCAACCTCGCGATGGGCGGCGGGCAGAGCACCAACGTGTACTCGGGTGGCGTCTACGACCTCGCCGAGGACGAAGCGCTCCTGGTCGAAGTCGACGTGCCGGTGCCGCCCGCTTACATGGGCTTTCACCTGTCCAACCTGTGGGGCGAGTCGCTCGACTACGCCAACCACACCAGCAGCCTCAACGGATTTCAGTCCGAATCGGATCCCGACGGGACCATCCGCTACGTCGTCGCCGGGAGCGATCCCGGGGTGCCGAACTGGCTCGACACCGCCGGCCACCCGGGTGGTTTCCTGGCCCTGCGGTGGACCTACTCCACGCCCCCGCCCGAATTGCCGAAGGCCTCGGTCACCAAGGTGGCGCTTGCCGCCGTGCGCGAACACCTCCCCGCGGCCACCCGCGTCGTGTCCGCCGCGGAGCGCCGAGCGCAGATCAGGGTGCGCCAAGAACACGTCCAACGGCGTTACCGGCAATACTGACCGATCCCGCCCGGGTAGCGTCGACGTCGTGAGTCGCGCGGCGTTGGACAAGAATCCCCGGGACGTCGCGTCGATGTTCGACGGCGTCGCCCGCCGGTATGACGTGACCAACACCGTCCTCTCGCTGGGCCAGGACCGGTATTGGCGGCGAGCCACCCGCTCGGCGCTGCGCATCGGGCCCGGTCAGAAAGTGCTGGACCTGGCCGCGGGCACCGCGGTCTCCACCGTGGAGCTGCGCAGGTCCGGGGCATGGTGTGTGGCCGCCGATTTTTCGGTCGGGATGCTGGCGGCCGGCGCCGGTCGGGACGTGCCGAAAGTCGCCGGGGACGCCACCAAGCTGCCCTTTGCCGACGCCGTGTTCGACGCGGTCACGATCAGCTTCGGGTTGCGCAACGTCGCCGACCAGCGGGCGGCGCTGCGCGAGATGTTCCGTGTCACCCGGCCGGGCGGGCGGCTGGTGGTGTGCGAATTTTCCACGCCCACCAACGCGCTGTTCGCGACCGTTTACAAGGAATACCTGATGCGGGCCCTGCCGCGGGTGGCGCGGGCGGTGTCCTCCAACCCGGACGCCTACGTCTACCTCGCGGAGTCGATCAGGGCCTGGCCCGACCAGCCCGCGCTGGCGCACCGGATTTCAGCGGCCGGGTGGTCGGCGGTGCGCTGGCGCAATCTGACCGGGGGCATCGTGGCGCTGCACGCCGGATACAAGCCGGCCTAGTCGGGCCCAGGTGGGCTTAGTGGCCCGCGCGTTGGATGAAACCGACCTGGTCGGGACAGTAGTGGTCGATCGCGGCGCCCAGGAACTGGAACGCCTGGCCCTGGGTGGTGCCCAGCGCCAGGTTGTGCTGGATGAAATTCGCCGACTTGTACGGGTCGCCGTCCACGCCCCTGCCGATCCGGTCACAGCTGATCTTGCCCAGCCACGCCAGTTGGTCCTGCGGGCCGTACACGCCGAAATGGTTGACGGTCTGCTTGAACACGTAGTCGTAATCGTCGGCCTGCGCGGGCGCCGCCAGTGCGACGGCGGCGCCCGCCATGGCGATCAGAGAAGCCAGCCTCGAAGCCTTCATTAGCCGGACTATACACCCGGTTGTTTTACACGCCCAGGTGCGCGGATAGCAGCCAGGCGCCGACCGACTTGAGGCCGTTGGGCTCGTCGCGGACGTCGACCCACGGCGAGCCGGGAAAACTGTCGGGCAGCTTGGCGTAGATGCGCGCGGGCCTGATCTCGTCGACGACCCAGTACTTGGACACCACCGCGCGCAGTTCGCCCGCGGTGACCGCGTTGATCGGGCCCTCGGGCACCGCGGCCTTGTCGAAGACCAGGGCGTAGTAGGAGGCACCGGGCGCCGCGGCGCGCACGATCGATTGCTGGTAGCCCTCGCGAGCCTCGACCGGGATCGAGTGGAAAAGCGTCGAGTCGACGATCGTGGAGAACCGGCCGTCATAGCCGGTGAACGAGCTGATGTCGGCCACTTCGAAGGTGGCGTTGGTCAGGCCCCGCTTCTCGGCCTCGCGCCGGGCCAGGTCGATCGCGGTGGGGGAGAGATCGAGCCCCACCGTGGTGACCCCCCGCTCGGCGAGGGTCAGCGAGATCGCGGCTTCGCCGCAGCCCACGTCGAGGACGTCGCCGTGGAACTTGCCCTGCTCGATCAGGGCGGCCAGCTCCGGCTGGGGGGCGCCGATGCTCCAGGGCGGGCGCGTGCCCTCGCCGAACTGCGCGGATTCGCCGCGGTAGGCGGATTCGAATTCGAAATCAACTGGTTGAGTCATGCCCTAGATATATCAACGGCTCTGATATATGTCAAGAAGATTGATATAGTGCGCGGAAGCCGCCACCCGCCTGCGCAAACTTGGCTCAGCTGAACGGCGTTCGGCGGTCGATCAGCCGCGAGAAGCGCCCGCCGCCCCGCCAGGCCCGCGCCACCCAGTCGGCGTCGTCGTCGGTGACCAGGTTGGCCATCACCCGCACGGCGATCGTCATCAGCCGCGCCGAGCGCATCGCGACGGGGCCCGTCGTGGGCAGAAACCGCTGAAAGGTCAGCAGCAAGGCCAGCCGGCGCGCGACCGAAAAGCCGCGGCCGTAGTGCTCCTGCAGCAGCGAGGGCCACACGCGCGACAGGTCGCGGCAGTCGAGCAGTTCGGCGGCCAGCCGCCCGGTCTCCAGGCCGTAGTCGATGCCCTCGCCGTTGAGCGGGTTGACGCAGGCCGCGGCGTCGCCGATCAGCATCCAGTTGGGGCCGGCCACCCCGGAGACCGCGCCGCCCATCGGCAGCAGCGCCGACGACACCGCCCGCGGCTCGCCGGAAAAGCCCCACTCGTCGCGGCGCAGGTCCGTGTAGTAGGAGATCAGCGGTCGCAGCGCCAGGTCCGCCGGCCGCTTCGACGTCGACAACGCCCCGACGCCGATGTTCACCTCGCCGTTGCCCAGCGGGAAGATCCAGCCGTAGCCCGGCAGCACGGCGCCGTCGGGGGAGCGCAACTCCAGGTGCGAGGTCAGCCAGGGGTCGTCGGCCCGGGGGGTGGTCAGATAGCCGCGCGCGGCCACGCCGTACACCGTTTCCTGATGCCAGCGCCGGCCCAGCTTGCGGCCCAGCGACGAGCGGGCCCCGTCGGCGACGATCAACCGGCCACACCGCACCTCGGTGCCGTCGGCCAACGTCAGCGACACCACGCGTCGCGACGAGTCGTGATGCGCGCCAACCACTTTGGTCCCGAGCAGCATCCGGGCCCCGGAGTCCTCCGCGCATTTGCGGATGCGGTCGTCCAGCTCGAAGCGGGCCACCGCGCTGCTGGTCGAGGGGAATGACGGGCCCGGCCAGTCGATCTGGACCTCGCCGCCGAATCCGCTCATCCGCAGCCCGCGGTGCCGGATGCGCGTGTCGAGCCAGTCGCCCAGCCCCAGCCGTTCGAGCTCGGCGACGGCGCGCGGGGTCAGCCCGTCCCCGCACGGTTTGTCGCGGGGGAAGCCGGCGGAGTCGATGACCAGGACGTCGCGACCGGCGCGGGCGGCCCAGGCGGCCGCCGCCGAACCCGCGGGTCCGGCGCCCACCACCACCAGGTCGGCGCCGATATCTCTCGTCTCCATGCTCACCAGTATGTTTGGTCGGGTGAGGACTCCGGAGACGGTGGTGGCCGGCATTGACTTCGGGGATGCCGTTTTCGCCGAGACCGTGCGCGTGGGAGTCGGCCGAATCGAGCAGCTCATGGACGACGAGCTGCGCGGCGCCGACGAGGTGATGACCGATTCGCTGACGTATCTGTTCAAGGCCGGCGGCAAGCGGTTCCGGCCGCTGTTCACCGTGTTGTCCGCGCAGATCGGGCCCGACCCGGACGCGGGGGAGGTGACGATCGCCGGCGCCGTCATCGAGTTGGTGCACCTGGCCACGCTCTACCACGACGACGTGATGGACGAGGCGGAGGTCCGCCGCGGCACGCCCACCGCCAACGTGCGCTGGGGCAACAGCGTCGCGATCCTCGCCGGTGACTACCTGTTCGCGACGGCGTCGCGGTTGGTGTCGCGGCTCGGGCCGGAGGCGGTGCGGCTCATCGCCGAGACGTTCGCGCAGCTGGTGACCGGCCAGATGCGCGAAACCCGGGGCTTGAGGGAGGGGGCCGAGGGCGCGGATCCGGTCGAGCACTACCTGAAGGTGGTGTACGAGAAGACGGCGTGCCTGATCTCGGCGGCGGGCCGGTTCGGGGCGATGTTCTCCGGCGCCGACGGCGAGCAGGTGGAGCGGCTGAGCCGCCTGGGCGGCATCGTGGGCACCGCGTTCCAGATTTCCGACGACATCATCGACATCGACAGCGACTCGCACGAGTCCGGCAAGTTGCCCGGGACCGATGTCCGCGAAGGGGTGCACACCCTGCCGATGGTTTACGCGCTGCGGGAGCCGGGGCCCGAGGCGGCGCGGCTGCGCGAGCTGCTGTCCGGGCCCGTCACCGACGACGCGGCGGTGGCCGAGGCGTTGACGCTGTTGCGTGCGTCACCCGGGATGGCCAAGGCCAAGGATTTCCTGGCGCAGTATGCGGCGCGGGCGCGCCAGGAGCTGGCCTTATTGCCCGAGGTCCCGGGCCGGCGCGCGATGGAGACGCTGATCGACTACACGGTGAGCCGGCACGGTTGACGGTGCCACGGACCCGGCGGAACCTCCACCGCCGTTTCAAGCGTTCAATGAGCGATGAGGTAACGCTCCAAGGAGGACACTGATGACCTGGCATCCGCAGGCCAACTGGCTGAAGACCTTCGCCCTGTTGGTCGGTATGTCCGCGTTGATCGTGTTTGTCGGCTCGTTGTTCGGCAGGACGGCGATGTGGCTGGCCGTGCTGTTCGCCATCGGCATGAACGCCTACACCTACTTCAACAGCGACAAGCTGGCGCTGCGGGCCATGCACGCGCAGCCGGTTTCCGAGCTGCAGGCGCCGGTGATGTATCGGATCGTGCGCGAGCTGGCCACCTCGGCGCACCAGCCGATGCCGCGGCTGTACATCAGCGACACGAACGCGCCCAACGCGTTCGCCACCGGGCGCAACCCGCGCAATGCGGCGGTGTGCTGCACCACCGGCATCTTGGGGCTCCTCGACGAGCGCGAGTTGCGCGCCGTGCTGGGCCACGAGCTTTCGCACGTCTACAACCGCGACATCCTGATCTCCTGCATCGCCGGCGCGATGGCGTCGGTGATCACCGCCTTGTCCTACATGGCGATGTTCTTCGGCGGGGGAAACCGAGACGGCGGCAACCCCTTTGCGATGCTGCTGGTTTCGTTGCTGGGCCCGATCGCCGCGACGGTGGTCCGGCTGGCCGTGTCCCGGTCCCGCGAGTACCAGGCGGACGAGTCGGGTGCCGTGCTGACGGGTGACCCGCTGGCCCTGGCGTCGGCGCTGCGAAAGATCTCCGGCGGGGTTCAGCTCGCGCCGCTGCCCCCGGAGCCGCAGCTGGCCAGCCAGGCGCACCTGATGATCGCCAACCCGTTCCGCGCGGGCGAGCGGATCGGTTCGCTGTTCTCCACGCACCCGCCGATCGAGGACCGCATCCGCCGGCTGGAGGCGATGGCGCGCGGCTGATCGGCCGATGAACCGGGCCCGGCTGCCCGCAGCGCAACGTGGTAGCGCATGTGCTACCGAATTCGGGGCAAGTCATCTCTTCTCGAGAGCCCGGCTCGTCTTGGGGATGAGTGACTCGCGAATTCGATAGCGCATGCGGTATCACATCGCGCGTGGGTCATTACACCTTCCGCGCCGAATGGTCGCGCCATTACCACGGGTACGTAGGTGTGTGCGTCGAGCTGCCTTACCTGAGGCGCGAGGCGCCGACCGCGCCACAGGCCGTCGCCGCCGTCGAGGAGGCGCTCATCGAACATCTGGAGAGCCTGCGCGCCTGCGGAGACTCCGTCCCACACCGCTTTCCGAACGCGGCTACAGCGGAACGTTCAGCGTCAGAACATCCCCGGAGCTGCATGCCCGCCTCGCTCTGGAGGCCGTCGAACAGGGGGTTTCGATGAACCAGTGGATCGTTCAGAAGCTCAGCGGCCGCTCGCCGAGCGACACCTTCGGGCTGTCCGGCTTCGATTAGGCCGCACGTCGATCGTCGACGGTTCCGCGCGCCCTAGCCGCGAAGTGCCCCGTCTCGAGCACGCCCCGGATCACGACCGTGCCACCGGTGGCCTCGAACTGGCGCTGCCAGTCCCCGATCGCCTGATGCGCGGCGTGATCGAGGTAGTTCACCGAAAGGTCAACCGTCACAATCGTTCCGGCCGGGACGGACGCCAGCACGCGCGTCAGCCGCGGCAGGGCCAGGAAGGTACACGCCGGCCCCTCGATCAGCACCTGCCAATCCTGCCCGACCGGTCTGGCCTCGACTCTGGCCCAGATCACCCGCCATCCGGTTAACGCGATGGCCAGGGCGAGGCCGATCAGCACGCCGTGCAGCAGGTTGAGGAAGACGACGCTGACCGCGGTCACGATGTAGACGGCGAGATCCCCGTGCTTCGTTGCCGTTTCGATGTGCGCCGGCTTCAGCAGCTGAATGCCGATGACGATCAGCAGCCCGGCCAGCGCCGCGGTCGGGATCTCCTCGACCAGCTCCGCGAAGGGCACCGTGAACAGCAGGATCCAGAAACCGTGCATGATCGACGAGGCGCGCGACCGGGCGCCCGCGTTGACATTGGTCGAGCTGCGCACGATTACACCGGTGATCGGCAGCCCGCCGATGGTCCCCGACACGATGTTGGCGGTGCCCTGCCCGATCAACTCGCGGTTGAAATCGGTGCGCGGGCCGTTGTGCATCCTATCGACCGACACCGCCGACAGCAGGCTTTCGACGCTGGCGATCAGGGTGATGGTGATGACCCCGATCGCCACCGCGCCCCAGTTGCCGTGCGGGAGGTCGGGCAGGCGCAGCGCGTTGAGCGGCGACGAGTCGATCTCGATCCGGCGCACGTGGAACGGCAAGACCAACGAGATGATCGTCACCGCGACGATGGCGACCAGCGGACCCGGGACGAAGCGCAACCGGGCCGGTACCCAGCGCCAGGCCACCAGGATGGCGATCACCAGCGCGCCCAGCAGCACGCCGGGCCGGTGCGAGTCGATGATCTGCCCCGGCAGGCCGATGAGGTTGTGCCAGGCCGAGCTTTTGGATTTCCCGCCCAGCAATACGTGCGCCTGTTGCAGCGCGATCGTGATCCCGATGCCGGCCAGCATGGCATGCACGACGACCGGTGAGATCGCCAGCGCCGCCCGCGCAATACGGCTGAGTCCCAACAAGACTTGCAGCACGCCCGCCAAAGCGGTGATCAAACACGTTACCCCCCAACCGAAGTCGGAGATGAGATCGGCGACCACGACGGTCAGGCCGGCCGCCGGACCACTGACCTGCAACGGCGATCCGCCGATGGCTCCGGCGATGACGCCACCGACAATCGCGGCGATCAGACCCGCGAGCACGGGCGCGTTCGACGCGATCGCGATTCCCAGCGATAACGGCAATGCGACCAGGAACACCACGAGTGAAGACGGCAGGTCGTGGCGGACAACCGATCTGATCCAGTCCCGCCGTGATTCGTTGCGGGCCTGAAGAATTTGTTGATCGCCGAGCTGTTCGATGTTTTGCATCGGTCGCTTCCGTCGTTAGGTGTGAGCGGGGACTTCGCTACGTCGGCGTAGCTCATTGGCGCACAATCAATTACGACCGCGCCAATCGGCCGGCAACAGCCTGGCTACCTCGTTCGACGGTAGGGGGCCGTCAAACCGCAGGTCAAGCCAACGGGCCTGCCCCATATCGAATGCAAATATTATCGTTACGAGTTGTTTGGTTGCTTCAGAACCCCGAGCCGTGCACCTCGTGCCCGGGAACCTCGACCATCAGGCCGCGGTAGGCCTCCTCGACGGTCGAGCCGTGATTGATCACGGCGTCCACCTCGCGGGCAATCGGCATATTCAGGCCAAACTCATTGGCGAACTCCATGATCACGCTGGCGGCCTTGACGCCCTCGGCGACCTGGTTCATCGACGAGATGATCTCGTCGATCGGCTTGCCGGCACCCAGTTGCTCCCCGACGTGCCGGTTGCGGCTGCGCTGGCTGGTGCAGGTCACGATCAGGTCACCGAGGCCGGCCAGCCCGGGGAAGGTGTCCGGATCACCGCCCATCGCCACGCCGAGCTTCGTCATCTCCCGCAACGCGCGCGCGATCACCAGGGCGCGGGTGTTCTCCCCGATGCCCAGCGAGTAGCCCATCCCGACCGAAATGGCGTAGACGTTCTTCAGCGCGCCGGCCATCTCGACGCCGACGACATCGTCAGTGGTGTACACGCGGAAGCGCCGGGTCCGGAACAAACCCGACAGCCGGGTCGCCAGGTGTTGGTCGGGCATGGCCAGCACGGCCGCGGCCGCGTAGCCCTCGCCCACCTCGCGCGCGATGTTGGGGCCGGCCAGGATGCCCGCCGGGTGACCCGGCAGCACCTCCTCGATGATCTGCGACATCCGCATGTTGGTGCCCTGCTCGAGGCCCTTGACCAGCGACACCACCGGAACCCACGGCCGCAGCTCGCGGGCCAGCTCGGTCAGCACGCCACGGAAGCCATGCGAGGGCACGCCCATGACCACGACGTCGGCGCAGTTGGCCGCTTCCGCGAAGTCGGTGGTGGCGCGCAAGGTGTCGCTCAGGATGACGTCGTTGCCGAGATAGCGGCTGTTGCGGTGGTCCTCGTTGATGTCCTTGGCGGTCGCCTCTGAGCGCACCCATTGCAACGTCGGTCCGCGCCGCGCGCAGATGGAGGCCACGGTGGTTCCCCAGGAACCTCCACCGAGGACAACGACCCGGGGTTCGCGCTTGTCAGCTGCCATGGCGACCAGCGTATTGCCGACATCCGAGATTTAGAAGCAGTTCACCTCAGTCCAACCCAACGGCCTCAGGGCAGGTGACTTCGGTCCCTACCTCCCCGGCCGGATCTGCCGGATCGTCACAAGTACAGGTCTGCCACGAGGGAGGTTTCATGCCCGGACACGCTCGACGGGGCCGCGTATTCGCGTCGCTGGCCGCGGCTGCTCTCGCGGTGTCGGTCGGTTCCCCGGGCGTCGCGGCCGCCGACGGCGGTCGCCCGCAGGCCAACCCGGAGGAAAAGGCGGCGGCGATGATACGGCCGGCCGTCATGTATCTCGCCGGCCAGAGTTATGGCGCGGTCCGGCTGCCCGACGGCCAGATCCTGTCTCAGTTCGGCCCGGGGACCACCATGCCGTTCATCGCGGTCTGGGCCTGCACCGCGTTCGTCATCAATCCCGACGGTTGGGTGGCCACTGCGGGTCATTGCGTCGATCCGGACACCGCCAAGCTGCTGATACTCAAACGGGCGGCCAAGGAATACATGACGCAGTTCCCCGACGCGCCCGAAGGGCGGACTCCGGCCGCGGCGCTGGAATGGCTGCAAAAGAACGCGAAGGTCGAGGGCAACACCGCCGACCGGGGCCCGGAAGTCAGCCTCGCGCTGACGTACGGCACCGGCACCACGATCGCGGGCAAGGTCGCGGCCAACGTCGTGGATTTCCGGCCGCTCGGCAAGGGCGACGTCGCGCTTCTCAAGGTGGACAAGCACAACCTGCCGTCGTCGGAGCTGGCCGCCGACGCCGACGTCAGCATCGGCACCCCGGTTCTTGCGGTGGGCTTTTCGCAGAGCACCGAGAACGTCACCGGCCCGTCGCTGGACCCGACCAACAAGAGCGGCAAGGTCAGCAAGAAGTCGACGATGGGGTCGGCCGCGGAGTATGAGATCGATGCCCCGGTGTCCGAGGGCATGAGCGGCGGCCCGACGGTCGCGCTCGACGGCAAGGTGATCGGCGTGAACAGCTTCGCCCCCCTCGGCGAACCGCAACCGTTCAACTTCGTGGCGCCGGCCGACGGGCTGGCGGCGATCTTGGCGAGCAAGGGCGTCAAGGCGGCGTTGGGACCCGCCGACCTGTACTACCGCAAAGGGCTCAAGCATTACTACGCCGGCCAATACAGCGAGGCGATCGACGACTTCGACCAGACCCTGTCGATGTCACCCGACTACCCCGGGCTGGTAGATCTCCGGACCAGCGCGGCCAACCTGCGCCAGCAGCACGGCGATTTCTCGGTGCTCAGCGGCGCGCACCTGCTGTGGTACATCACCGGTAGCGTCGCTCTGGTGCTCGCCGCCGCCGCCGGTCTGACCTTCATGGTGGTGCGAAACCGTTGGCACCTCGACACCTCGGCAAATGCGCCGGGGTTGCAGCTGATTTCGGGCAAGCGTCCCGGCACCGAGAAACGGGTTTCTGCACGGGGCATCAAAATCGGTGCTGCCCGGCTCATCGGCGTGGCACCGACACACGCGCCGGCGGAACCCCATTTCTGTTCGGGTTGCGGAGCCGAACACCACCCCGCGGAAAAGTTCTGTCCGAGCTGCGGCAAAGCGATACTTGGTGACGAATCCGCTCAGGGAGCCAACCGCTAACCCGCCAGCGGTGCGCGGTCGGCCGCCCGGCCGAACACCATCGCCTCCTCGATCCGGTCGAACCGGTAATCGAGGGCATCGGCGAGATAGTTCTGCCGCACATTCCACGGCCGCTTGGTGCCGGACTTGGGCAGCGCTTGCACCGACCGCTTGACGTAGTTGGCCTGGATGTCCCAGGACGGCTTGACGTCCATCGGCTCGTTGCCCAGGTGCGGGTAGGCATGCGTGTAGCCGTGGGCGGCCATGTGCGCCAGCAGTTTTGCCGTCGCCCGCGCGGTGATGTCGGCGCGCAGCGTCCACGACGCGTTCGTGTAACCGACGCACCAGAACAGGTTGGGCACGTCCTCGAGCATGTGGGCCTTGTAGACGAAGCGGTCGCGGTGATCGATCGCGACACCGTCCATGCTGATGGTGGCCCCGCCCAGCGCCTGCAGCTGCAGGCCGGTCGCGGTGACGATGATGTCGGCGTCGAGGTGCTTGCCCGATTCGAGCGCGATGCCGGTGGCGTCGAAGCCCTCGATGCGGTCGGTGACCACCTCGGCGCGACCGCCGCTGACGGCGTTGTAGAGATCGGCATCGGGGATCAGGCACATCCGCTGGTCCCACGGGTTGTACCGCGGCTTGAAGTGGACGTCGACGTCGTAGCCGGCGGGCAGCTTCTTGATCGCCTTGCGCCGCAGCAGCCACTTGACGAAACCCGGTGCCTTGCGGGACAGGAAGAAGAACACCGCCTCGGTCAGCGCGCTGTACGTCCGGATCACCAGGTGAGCGGCGTTGCGGGGCAACAGCATCCGGGCCACGGCGGCGACCTTGCCGTACTTGGACGCCGAGATCAGATACGTCGGCGAGCGCTGCAGCATCGTCACCTTTTCGGCGCGTTCCGCCAGCGACGGGATCAGCGTGACGGCCGTGGCGCCGCTGCCGATCACGACGATCCTCTTGCCGGTGTAGTCCAAATCCTCGGGCCAGTGCTGGGGATGCACGACGGCGCCCGCGAAGCGGTCGATGCCGGGGAAGTCGGGGGTATAGCCCTCGTCGTAGTTGTAGTAGCCGCTGGCGAAGAACAGGAACCGCCCGCGGTAGCGCTTCTCGCCGCCGTCTTGCTCGACGGTGACCGTCCAGGTATCGGTGGACGAGTCCCAATCCGCCGACCGCACATGGCTGTTGAAGCGGATGTGGCGGTCGATACCGTACTTGCGCGCGGTGGCGGTCAGGTACTCGCGGATGTGCCCGCCGTCGGCCACTCCCTCCTTCCGGGTCCACGGCTCGAACGGAAATGACAGCGTGAAGATGCTGCTGTCGGAGCGAACGCCGGGGTAGCGGAACAGGTCCCACGTGCCGCCGATCTGCGCGCGCCGCTCCAGGATGGTGTAGGTCAGGCCCGGGTTGCGCTCGGCGATCCGGTAGGCCGCGTCGATGCCGGAGATGCCCGCGCCGACGATGATGACGTCGAAGCGGTCGTCCTGCTGCGGAGTCACCGTCATCGAAGAACCTCGCTTCCCGCTACCGGTAATTGACGAATTGCAGGGCCACGTCCAGGTCGGCCTGCTTCAGCATCGCGATCACGGCCTGCAGGTCGTCGCGTTTCTTGCTGGTGACGCGGACCTCGTCGCCCTGGATCTGGGTCTTGACGTTCTTGGGCCCCTCGTCGCGGATGAGCTTGGTGATCTTCTTGGCGTTCTCGCTGCTGATGCCCTGCTTGAGGGTGCCGGTGACCTTGTAGGTCTTGCCGGAGGGTTGCGGCTCGCCCGCGTCGAAGGCCTTCATCGAGATGTCGCGGCGGATCAGCTTCTCCTTGAAGACGTCGACGGCCGCCTTGACGCGCTCCTCGGTGGACGAGGTCAGTTCGATGGCCTCGTCGCCCTTCCACGCGATCTTGGTGTCGGTGCCGCGAAAGTCGAACCGCGTCGACAGCTCCTTGGCCGCCTGATTGAGCGCGTTGTCGACCTCCTGGCGGTCCACCTTGCTGACGATGTCGAACGATGAGTCAGCCATCCGATCCGTCCCTTCCTCCGGTGCTAGCCGTTTGTGCCTTGTCTACCCGTTCGTTGTAACCTGTCTGGCGGCAGGTTGCCCGAGCGGCCAATGGGAGCGGACTGTAAATCCGTCGGCTTACGCCTACACAGGTTCGAATCCTGTACCTGCCACCAAGGATCAGTCGTCATTTTGGCGCTCCGCGCCGTGAAATGGGTCACCATCGCCGCAATTCGGGCAGCTCTGGCGCCGCGCCGGCGTTGTTAGCGGCAATAACCCCAACTCCCTCGGGAGGCAGACATGCGGCACATCACCCTCGGCGCACACCGCGACATCCACGACGCGGAGGCCGTCGCGTTCTGGATCTTCGCCGGCATCATCATGGTGATCGCCTTCGGGGAGGCCTTGGCGGTCTTGGCCGTCGTCTTCGCAATCCTGGCCGCGACCTCGTGGATCTACCACCGGGTTGAGCGCCGGTTGGGGCGACACGACGCGGCGCTGGCCCCGGTCGCCCGTCTTCGGCCGGAGTCGATCGCCCAACGCGACCTGAAAACGACTTCGGCGGGCCCGACGTGGCGTGGCCCGCGCGCCGCATAACGGTCCGACGATTCCGAAATTCCGACTGTTCAGCTTTCCATAAGCTGCTTTTTCCCTGGCATTCTCTATTCTTCTTAGGCCCGGTTCGGACCGACGGCGTCATCAACGCCAAGAAGAAAGGAAGCGCATCAGAATGCCCTCACCTCGTTGGCTGGCCATGCTCACCATTCCCGTCATGGCCGGCGCCGCCTTGGTTTCGAGCGCCGCGATTGCGACGGCCGATCCCGCCGATGACGTATTCCTTGCCCAACTGCACGCCGCCGGCTTCACCTGGCCGCCGGATCACGACGAGGCCCTGACCGCCACGGGGCGCCTCATCTGCGACGACATCATGTCGGGTTGGACGTATGACCAGATCGCCCAGAACATCCACGCCACCTTGGACCCGAGAAACGTTACGTTCGGAGACGTCCACTCCATGGTGAGCTTGGCGCATTCGTCCTATTGCCCCACCTTCCAGTGCTGGGGCACTCACTGCTGAGCGGGCGGCGTTTTACCGACTTCCCTCAACGGTCGTGAGCCGTCTCCGCGCCGGGAGTGGAGAAAAGCGATTTGGGCGCGACCTCCCGCACGGCGGTGGTATCGAGGCGGTCTATTGCGCTTTGAAATGCCGTACCCGCCGCGGTGACTCCGGACGGGGGCTGCGGAGCGGGTAGTCGCGCCGGCGCACGCGGGGGCAGGGCGGCTTCGGTCCCGAAATAGTTGCCCGGCGCATGCAGCACCTCCGGTTCGGTTGGCGTGTGGCCGAAGGTCCCCCCGCGGTCGAAGCCCGGGCCTGAGATTTGGCTCACGGTATAGGTGGTCGGCGGTAAGTCGACCAGCGATGGGATGGTCTGGCCGGGCGTTGTGCCGGTGAGCTGGGTGCCGCCCG
The DNA here is from genome assembly GCF_900157385.1 of Mycobacterium terramassiliense. Classification (GTDB taxonomy): domain Bacteria; phylum Actinomycetota; class Actinomycetes; order Mycobacteriales; family Mycobacteriaceae; genus Mycobacterium; species Mycobacterium terramassiliense. The sequence continues at coordinate 882,752 of NZ_LT717700.1, read as the reverse complement.
CGTTGCTGGGCGGCAAGTTCAGCACCAGTGGTGGCGGCGGGGTGGCGTCGGATCCCCGGCTCGCACCGCTCCGCGGGGCGTTGCCGCTTCCCGGGCCGTTGCCGCCCCCCGGGCCGTTGCCGAGCGGACCGGTCCCACCGTCGTTGCCGCGGCGGTGGTCCGTCGCACCGGTCGACGGCTGCGGTGCCTGCGGCCCGGTGCCCGCCATCTGCTCGAGGTACTGCCGCCACGCCTGGAGATAGCCGAACAGCTGTTGGGCGTAACCGGCCGGCGCAGGCGGCGTCGGTGGCGCGGACGCGGTGGACGGGGGCGCGGGCGGCGTGGGCGGCATGAACTGACCTCCCGGCGCCATGAACGGCGGCGGGGGCATCGCGGCCATCCACTGGTCCAGAAGCTGTCGCAACGTCTGCAAATAGGCGAGCAACTGCTGGTTGTAATCCATTGCGGGCGTGAACATTACCTACCTCCAGCGGGTGGGGGGACAAGTGAGTTGAGGGCGCCGAGTGCAAGCGCGGCCGGGGCGTCCAGGGGATGGGGCAGCGACTGCTCACAAAATTTCGAGTCCAACATACGCAGTAAACGGGTGTCGGCCGGCTCGCGGTTTTCGATGTCGAACACGTAGCAGTAGTCACCGGCCGGCGTCGGCATACGAATCGGGCTCGACAGCCCCTGGTCGAGGAAGCCGAAAGGAAACTCCCAGTCCAGCGTGGTCTTCTGCCGGCGGTCGAGGCCGCCTGATGCCACCCAGATGTAATGGTCGAGGATGGCGTTGACGGCGTGCCGGGCCGACTCGCACGCGGCCTCCATCGACGTCATCCGGGTGAACGTCTTATTCCAGGTGCCGGCGAAGACCACGGAATTGTTATGCACCTGGTAGCCGCCGTGGCGGGCTTGCCAGACGTTCCGCAGCTCGAGGTCTTCGAGCCACCAATCCTCGGGTGGTGCGCTACTCCAGGACGTCCCGTGCGGGTTCCACGGGTCGCTGCTGGGCCTGTTGGTCCAGTCCCCGACGACGGGAACGAGGTAGGGCGTTTCGTTTTGCACCATGCGGCCCTGGCCCTGGCCGGGTCCGGCGGCCATCTTGAGGCCGCGATCGAGCGCGTACCACGCGGGCCACGGCATGGTTTCCGCCGCAAGGGATTCGTCGTTGCCCGTGAGGGCGGCGACGATCTGCCGCCACACTTCCGCGGCGATTTCATCAGGACTGCAGTCGCGGGCGGCCTTGCCCAGGTGCCGGGAGGGATTATTGAAATCCCCGACGTCGACGGAGAGCACCGCGACGTGCCCGTCGCGGTCCAGAATCGGTTGCTTCTCCCAGAATCCATGCTGATTGATCGAAGACAGCGCCCAGTCGGTGCCGGCGTAGAGCATGTGTCCTCGGAGGAGCTGGAATTCCGTGTCGAAGTAGTACTGGATGCCGCACAGCGTTTGGAACCGATCCCAGGGCACCCGTCCGAGCTCATCCATGTCGTAGGGATTCCGTCGCTGCTGGCTACGGGTCGAGATGGGTTGCAGCGGACCGTCAGGTGGGGGAGCAAGCGTAGTGAATCCGTCGAGCCTGCCCACGGTGCCGCCGGTGCCCGCCGCGCGCAGCGGGGAGGTGATGTATTCGGCTGCGGGGGCGTCGACGGCGACGACGGTGTAATCCGGAGTCACGCGCGTACTGTCGGCGAACGTGATCTGCACCCGGGGTCGGAGATGGGGCGGCTGGCTCGGGTCGAAGGGCAAAGGATCGAGGCGACTCGCCGCACCGCGCACGAAATGTACACCAAGCGCGACGAGGTGGTGGTACCAGTTGTCGAACCACGCCTCGGTGGTGGGACCGTTGAGCACGCCGTCGGCCTTGTCGTCGTGGCGGTCCATGTTGAGGTACAGCTGAAGATAAGTGGTGATGTTGGTCCGTGCGTCCCCCCAACGCGAGTCGAAAGCGGCCAGGACCCGCGGCATCTTGCGCAGGAGCGCGTCGAAATCCGGCGAATAGGAGAATTGCCTGCTCCCGGTCGCGCTGTCGTACCCGACGAAGAAGTCGTAGGCGGACAGGTTCTCCAATTCCCTAGCGCGTCGCAAGGGGCTGGTCACGAGGTAGCGGAGCACCCGGCTTTGGAAGGTTGCGAGATCCCCGGCGGTGAAGCCCAATCCGGCTATCTGACTGAGGATGCCGAGAAACTCGGCAGGACTGCGGGGGAGTTCGCGGGGAAAGACGAGTGAGGGCTTGCCGGCAACCGTCATGCCCTGGGTGATCACCCGCCGGACGTTGTCGTAAACGGTGCGAGAAGTTGGTGTCCAGCCGGCCTTCCCGTTGTGTTGGTAGACCGGGATGCGCTGGAACATGTCCCAGGTATGTAAGTAGTACGCCGGAAAGAAGCGGAAGCCATGTTCGCCCGCAACCGCTCGTCCGGGGGCGAGTGGCCGGCCGCGACGGCCGGGGAAGGGGCGCAGCTCTGCTTGGCTTCCGCCCTCCGCGCCCACCGTCGAATACTGAGACGCGGCGAGGCCGCCGAGCTTCACCGGCGGGTAGGTGCCGGCCGGCTCGGGTCCCAAGCCGTTGCGCTCGTCCTGCCGCGCCTCGTACACCGTGACCGCGAAACCGCGTTCCACCAGTTCCTGCGCGGCGGTGAGGCCCGCGATGCCCGCCCCGAGGACGGCCACGGTGGGACGTCGTGCGCAGGATGCCGGCGCGCAGATCTGCTCGCTCATGCGCCCTCCCGCAGTGCGGACAGCAGCCCGGGCTGCGTGGACGCCCGGACTGTGGCGTGCACGTACGCCATCAGCGAGTCATGCGCACGCTGGACGTCATCGAGGGACCCTTGAACCGAAACCGTGCCCGCCTCCACGGCCTCGTCAAGCCCCACCCTGGCATCGAGGAGATCGAGAATGCCGGTTCGCGAGGTGACGATCCGGACGGAGGGGGTCTGCGCCGCACCGTCGGACACCTGGAGTCGCTCACCGCCGCGCAGCGAAAACACCTCGCCGTCGACGTCGAGTTGGGCCACCATCGGCCCGATCTCGGCGACCAGTAATCGGTAACTTTCGGGCACCTCGTCCTCCAGGTGCTCGACCGAACGCCGCAATAGCGACGAAACCCGTTCAGCCATGAAGGAACTCGAATACACCGGTGCCGACGAAGTCGAAGTCCTCGCCATTCACCGTGCCGCTCGCCCGGACGGCACCGTCGGCTTCACAGAGCACGGTCGATCGGTCGAGGCGTACCTCGCTCGGTTGGGCCAGACGGGCATAAGAACGCGAGCGGAACTCGGCGTGCACCTTGTCGCCCGCTCGCGTCGCGGTGATCTCGATCCGCTCGGGCACCCCCGGTACCTCGCCGCCCAGCAGCAGCCGCATCGGGGGCGGCAAGGTGCAGTCGGCCGCGCGGTCGAGCAGGCCGTGCGTGCGCGCCTGCACTGCCGCATGCCGGAATATCGCGGCGGGCTCATCGTGGTGCCACACGTAGAGCGATCGGGACAGAGAGCGCAGTCGCCTCCGGTCGGTAATGTGCACGGATACCATCGACCACGGGTCCCCTGGTCTGGTCGGCAAAATGGTGCCCCACGTCCAACCAAAGTCGTCGCCCCACCGGAACCGGCCCCAGTTGTGGTCGTGATAGGCCAGGTCGTTATCCACCCGGTGCTCTCGGTCGCCGATGCGTAGCCATCCGTCGGCACGCAGCCTCGGTACGAACAGCCAACTGACGCGGCCTGCACCCGCCGGTTCGTTGCGGACCACGAATGGCCGGCTTGCCGAGGTGAAGTGCAATTCGCCCCGAATGCCGTTGTCGGGCAGGTCGATTGCTACGCGATAGCCGTCGGGCGTGATGGTCATCCGGTTGCCGCCGATGGTCAGTTCGCCCAGATCGGCCGAGACGTTCAGAGCGCGCCCGTCGAACCGCTCGATGGCACCGGTCCAGTTCTCGTCGTGAGCGATCACGATGACGCGTGGCGCAAGCCGGACTTCGTCCCCTGCAAGCACTTCATTGTTGAGGCTGAAGTTGATCAAGAGCCGCACGCCAAGCCCCTGCACCACGAAGTGCTGCCACTCCTTGAAACCCGCGGGCCGGGCGGTGGCCAGCACCGGGGCGCGGAAGAAGTCGCTGCGGGCGAGGAGCGCGCTCATCGGAGCCACCGCGTGGTCGGGCCCGCGGGCGGCGCGGCAGTCGAATTCTGCTGGGCAACGGTCGAACCGGCGAATCGCTCGATCGCGGCACCGAGGCTGGCAAACCCGAGCAGGAGATGCACGAAGTCGTCTGCGTCGCGGGGGTGCGCAGCCCGGTCCTCGCTGTCTGCGGCCAGGCCGCGCACGACCCGGGCGACGCCGGTAAGGCCAACCAGATAGCCGATGAAATCGCTCTGGTCTGCGAGCGCTTCGCGAGGATCGGTGAGCGTCATGCGAACCCCTCGGGGCGTAGGCGATCCAGAATGGAATCGTCGAGGCCGCGACCGATGACGGCGTCGGCCATTAGATCCGCCCAGGCATCGGGGACGGCGTCGGGCCCGGCCGGACCGCCGAGAACGTTGAGGCTCACCATCTCCCAGACGCGGCGGAGGTTCTCCACCGCTTCCGAGGCCGCCAACGCGTCGCGCAGCCGCGCCCCGCGGGGTGTGTCTGCGTAGCGGCGGCCCTCGGCGACGAGTAAATCGTGCAGCCGTCGGGCGGCCGCGGGATTGCCGAGGACCGCACGGCGCGCCCCAAGGAGCAGGTCGAACACCGTGCGCTCCATCTCGCCGGCCTCGTCCGGCGGGGGCGGCTGCAACCGCGGGGCCTGTTGTTCGACGAGGTCGAGAGTGAGCTCGCGGATCCGCTCGAGCTCGGCCAGCATCCCGAGCAGGCTTTCGGGGTTCATCGGGTCCGCCCGTGTACATAGTCCACGAGGGCGGCCAGCGCGTCGCGGTGCCGGCTGCACGGCAGCCAGTCGAGCCCGGCAAGCACGATGGCCGCCTCGCGGGCCTGCTGCGCTGCGATCTCCCGCGCGTGCTTCAGCGAGCCGACACGGTGCATCAATTCGTAGAGCCATCGAATGTCGTTGAGCGTCTTGGATTCCGAGGGGTGGTGTCCCTTTAGCCGAGCCTCGATCTCGGCCCTACCGGGTTGGGACAACTGACCGTGGGCGGTAAGCCGGTCCAGCAGCTGGGTCAGCCCTAACTCGCCGTCCGTGCTCGGGCGGCGCTTGGCGAGAAGCTGCACGGCGCGATCGCGGTCCGTCGGATCGGCACTCCGCAAGGTGTGCAACAGCATCAGGGTTCGCTTGCCCTCCCAGAGGTCGCCACCGATCTCCTTGCCGTACTCCTCGGGGTCTGCCCGCAAGTTCAGCAGGTCGTCGGTGATCTGGAAGGCCGCTCCCAGGTGCCGGCCGAGCGCCTCCAATGGCGCCAACCGTTCGGGTCCGGCGCCGGCCGCGATCGCGCCGGCCTGCAGGGGTGTGATGAACGAGTACCAGCTGGTCTTGAGTTCCACCATCTTGAGGTAGTCGGCATCACCGAGCCACCAGGTGTTGGACCGGACCCACTCGAGCTCCAGCGCCTGGCCGTCGACGGTCAGGCGGGTCATCTTGGCGACGGCGCGCAGGATCCGCAGGGCGGGCCCGAGCCCGACGCGCTCGACGTTGTCCAGCAGCGGCTGTAGCGAGAGCGACAGCATGGCGTCGCCGACGTTGACGGCGATCGGTACGCCGTGGTCGATGTGCAGCGTGGGTTTGCCGCGCCGCCACCAGGATTCGTCTTCGATGTCGTCGTGGATGAGGAACGCGTTGTGGTAGAGCTCGAGTGTCGCGGCAGTCGGCAGTATCGCCTCAAGATGGCCGCCGAGACCGAGGCAGGTGGCGATGCTCAGCGCCGGCCGAAGCGCCTTCCCGCCGCGCATCGGGTAGTCGAGGATCAGGTCGTAGAGGCCGTTGGACCCGCGCGCATCCGCGCCGTACAGCCGGTCTATCTCGCCGTCGCAGGCGTCTTTGCACAGGGCGAGGTAGTCGTCGAGCGGGTTACAGGCTATCGGGTTCGTACCGCCGTCGCGCGACTCACTCTTTGAGGGCGACGAGGCCTGTAGCATCGGTGATCCTTGTCGCGTAACGGATCCGGGGGGAGAGCTGGATCCCGCCCGAGCTGGTTTCTCCGTCGACCTCCAGGCTGGGGAGGACACTGCATGCTAGGTCTACCGGCTCCTCACCGGGTGATGCCTCCGGCGCCGCGCCTTGAGCGATCCGCCGGCGACGGCCGATGAGGACCATCCGGGCCTTCTTCTGCGTGCTACCGCCGTCGATATCGAATCGGTAGAGCGAGTTGATGTTTGCCGCAGCGAGCGTCTGCTGAAGGATGTTGTAATAGCCGTTGGCTAACTGGTTGAGGTACAAGAGCCCCACTGTGTTGGTGATCAGACAGGACGGCGCCCGGTACCCGGTGTTTTCGACGAGCACCCGGGAGTTGATCAGCGCCTTTTGCAGGTCTTGGGGGTTAGTACCGGCGCTGGCCGGGATGGGGACGAGATTTGGGGCTGTCGGGGCCTTATAGCAGGCATTGAGGACATCGGTGTCAAAGTTGTTGGCCAGGGTCTCGGTCGCTGCCATCACTCCGGTTAGCAACGCATCGGGGGTCGGCGCAATCGCCTCCGCGACGGTCAGCAGGGCCGTGGGCGGCGGAGGCGGAGACGGAGGCGGTGCGAGGGATAGAAAGCCTGCCGACGCACCCATCAGGCCATTGGCGACATTGATCTGACCGGGGTCGCCGGTGTCCCAATGCGGAATGGCCTGCCAGGCAATGCTGCACTGCCCGAATGTCTCGCGAAGGGCCTGGTTGGCTAGGGCCAAGTGCTCAGCGCTGAAGTACACCATGGGTGTGACCCTCCTGTGTCGAGCAAATCATGGCAGACAACACCGGTAATCGAACAGCACTTTTATGCGGTTTTTTAAAGTCGAGTAGTGCGTTACTTATTCAGCAGGGCTATTTCCTGGCCGGGGGACATCTCACCGCGCGCCATTGCGTCGCAGTGCGCTATATGCAACGGTGCAACGGGGTCCTCGGGCAGCAAGTCGCGGCATCGTTCGAAGGCGGTCCGCGCTCCGTCGACATCGCCCGCGTCGAACAGCGCGAAGGCCTCGTCGTACGCGGGCTGCGCCGCGCGCTTCGCGGCGCGAAGTTCAGCCGAATCCTCGTCGTAGACCTCATAAATCGTCACCGGTCGCCGGCGGTTGACCACCATCACGCGTTCCATGCGACGGACGTCGAACTGCTCCGAATGGGCGAGGCGCTTATACGTGCGATCGGAGATGAGCAAAGCGGAGCCGTAGCGCTTGTTGGTGCTTTCGACGCGGGCGGCCAGGTTCACCGCATCGCCAATAATGGTGAGCACCATGCGGTTCACGCCGCCGACGAGCCCGACTCCCACCGCGCCGGTGTTGATGCCGATGCCCGCCCGTAGCTCCTCGGAGCCGAGCGCCCTGCGCTCCCGGTTATGCTCGGTCAAGGAGCGCAGCATTCCCAACCCTGCCCGGACCGCATCGGCCTCCGAGTCGAAGACGGCGACGATCTCGTCGCCGCGCACGTCTTGGATCATGCCGTTGTAGCTGACGATCGGGAGCTCGACGGCTCGCAGAAAGCCCATCGCCAAGTTGCTCGCCTCGGTGACGTTCATGTCCTCGAGCATGGTGGTGTAGCCGCGGATATCGCTGATGAGCACGGTCATCTCGCGTTCGACGCGGTAGCCGCTGCGGACGCGGCGGAGGTCGTCGATGTCGAGGATGCGCAGCAGTTCGTTCGGCACGAATCTCGATTGCACGTCCATGAGGGACTGTCGATATTCGTCGGCGGCCCGCAGTCGCTCCTCGAGCTGGAAGCTCCACAGGGGCGCGGCCGCCTGGGCGCATAGGAACGCGACGGCATCCTCGTGGTCGGCGCCGAAGTTGCCGTCCGGCTCGTCCCGCTCGGCGTAAATCACGCCGATTGCTGTGTCGTGCAACGTGATCGGAACGACTAGCAGCGTCGGAGTCGCTGCCCGACGGTCGGCGGCGGCGATGACCGGGGAGCCGCCGTCGATGGCGCGGCGCACGATGTCCCTGTCATAGGCCACCTCGGTCCATGGCCCGTCCACGATCGATATGTCGCCGTGATCGTGGATGGCCCGGACGGCCAGGTTCTCCGTGTCGCCGGTGAGGAACAGGACGCGGCCCGCACCGGTCGTGTCGGCGACGGAGCCCAAAATGATGTTGGCCAGGGCATCCGAGGTCCGCGCCCCCGACAGCGCGCGCAGAAGTTGGTGGGCGCCGACCGGGTCGATCCCTGCCGAACCTTTCGTAAGATCGCGCCTCAGCAGCCAGGGGTGCTCGCGCGCGAGCCAGTCGGTACGTACCGCGAAACCCAAAGTCAGCCAGCGCTGGTACGCCGACCGCAGCATGTGTTCCCGGAGCCGCGCCCGCCCGGTGTCGCCATACAGGGCCGCGGCCTCCTCGTGGGCGTACGCGGTGATCATCGGCAGCTGGCTTTGCTCGGCGAGTTCGATCGCCTCGTGCAGGTAGCGTTCCGCTTTGGCCTGCTGCCCGCGCGCTCGCGCCCATGCCCCCTGGAGCAGCGCGTGCGACGCCGCGTAATTCTCCGGCGCGTCGGCGGCCCACTTGCGATGCGATGCGAGAGTCTGGCGCACGAACCGGACGGTCGAGCGGTCTCGCGGCGCCTGTCGGATCATGCTAAGAGCGCCGATCAGGTAGATGAGTTGTGAGACCGCGGTGCCGGCCATGCCGCCGATGTGCTCGATTGCCTCCGGCGTGGCGGCGACCGTGCCCGCATAGTCGCCGCACCAGAAGTGCAGGCCTTGCTTCATGGTCGCGGCCGCGCCCAGGGCTACCTCGTCGCCCTCGCTGCGGGCCGCCGGCAGGACTTCTCGCTCGTCGTAGCCGCTCTCGCCGGCGAGGAGGAAGGGATCGGCGCTGCGGCCCATCAGATTAAGGCAAAGCTGCTGCATTGCCTGGCAAAGGGCGCCGGGAACCGGCTGGGAACGGATGTGGGGGATCAGGGAGCTGGCGAGGGCGTCGATCTCAGGGAGCGGACGGCCGGCCCAGAATGACTGGGAAAGCAGGACCGCGACCAGAAGCCCGGCGTTTTCCTGGTCGCCTTGGTCGAGTGCCTCCTCGACGGCGTCGCGAAGCTCGCCCAGGCCGTTGCGCAGCGGGTGGCGCCAGTGGTGGATGTAGTCCAGGTGCATGAACACCGTCTGTGGCCGGGCCTCGCGGAATTCCGGGCGCTCCGCAAGCAGCATGGCCACCTCGCCGAAGCGCTGGCCGCCCTCATGGTCACCGAGCAGGACCAGGACGATCCCGTAACCGGCGATGACCAGCGGCGAGGACGGTGTGTGGCCGTGGGCCAGCGTGAGATCGAGCTGCTTTCGCACGAGCAAGGGCAAGAGGTTGGGCCGGACTCGGACCGCCATATTGCATAGCTCGGCAAGAATCCGGTGCAGTGCGATGACGCGCTGGTCATCGCACTGCGGCAGCGCAAGCAGCCGCTCGTTGTTCCAGCGGCGCATTGTCAGCCGCATCCGGACGAGCGCTTTTGCCATTCGAGGCTTGCCCGCGTCCGCCGGCAGCGGTTCACCCAGTTCGTCGAGCGCCCGCAGCCCGATCTCGAGCGCCTCCTGCAGACGGTTTTCCGCGACCCGCCCCTTGACTCGGAGGTACGCGAGCCGGGCATGATCGGATGGCTCGTGGGGCACCTGCTCGGCCTCGTCGAGCAGCGCATGTAGCGCCGCCACGTCACCGACCAGCAGCGCGGCTTCCGCGGCGTCGAGCTGAAGCTCGCGGGTCATGGCACCGTGAGTGGACCAACGCTGGGGGCCGAGCAGATCCAAAGCGTTCCGGCAATACTCGAGCGCCAACGGGAAAGAGGCCTGCGCCTTCGCCTTTCGCGCGGCGCGCCGCAGCACCTCGACGAACCGGACGCGCTCGGCGTCGTCGGCGAGCCCCCGTCCGCCGATGCCGACGTGGCGCGCGGCGTCAAATAACCGTTCGTCCCCCTGGTCGATTAGCCGCCGTCCGATCCGCAGGTGTGCCTCGCGTTTGGCGTCCTCGGACAAGCCGTCCCGGGCCACCTCAACCACCCGGTCGTGGCTGAAGCGGTAGCGGGCGTCGCGACTGATCGCGTTCGTGATCCGCCTGCCGCTGCTGTCAATGGCCTCGAGCAGACGAAGCTCAAGGCAGGCCCAGAGCGCCTGGGCCACCACGTCGGGCGGCTGCGCGGCCGCCGCCGTGGCGTCGTCGAGGTCGAACTCGCCGCCCATGCACGACAGCGAGCGCAGCACCGCGCGATCGCTCGGGCGCAGCTGCTCGAGATAGCGGCCGAGGAACTCGGCGGCCGTGGCGGTGACCTCCATCGACGCCAGGACCCGCAGGTCCCAACTGGGACGCCCGCCGGCGCCGACCGGGGTGAGCGCCCCTTCGCGTTGCGCGCGGTACAGCAGCTGACGAACCTGGAGGGGATTGCCCCCGGTCCGATGCTGGAATTCGGCGGCCACGTCGCCCAGCTCCACACCCTGACCGGCTACCGCGGCGAGGAGCTCCTCGACATCGTCCAGGGATAGCGGTTTGAGTTCGATGCTGCGCGGGCTCGCGGCGGTGAAACCCGCTGAGCCCGCGTCGAATTCACCCGCCCGATGAGCGCCCAGTACCAAGACGTTGCGGAGCGACACCGTCAAGATTTCCGACATCAGCAGCAGCGTGTCGCGATCGGCCCATTGCAGGTCGTCGATCGCCAGCACCACGGGCCGATAGGTCGCGGTATCGGACAGCAGCCGGACGACGGCGCGGTGCAGGCGCCGGCGAGAATCCGCCGCATCGAGTTCTTGCACCTGCGAGGACGTGCCGAGCAGTCGAGCCAGGTCGGGCACGAGCTCCCCGAGGATGCCGGCGATCGAAGACATCCCGCCGACGATGTCGGCGCGCCACTGGTCACGTTCGGCCGGCCCGGTGGCCTCCATGGTGCGGACGAGCGAGCCGAGCGCATCTCCCACCGCCGAGTAGGGCGCGGGCGCGCCGTCGCGGCACCGTCCGAAGGCAAACACGCAGTCGCGCGCGGACACCTCGGCGCCGAAGGCCTGGACGAGCGTCGACTTGCCAACTCCCGGCACCCCGCTGAGCAGGACACACCCGCCGCCGGTGCGTCCCGCGGTGTCCACCGCGGCGCGGAGTTCAGTGAGTTCCGGCTGTCGGTCGACCATGCGGCCGTCGATGTCGAGCACCGGTGCGGTCACGTGGAGCTCATCTGCATCCTCGGTGTCCCTTTGCTGGGGTTGTCGAATCATAGTAGTGACCGGGCCGCCCGCCGCAAAACTCTTTGCTGATCCCGTCGGCGTGTTGTCGGAGGTTGTCTACAAAAAAGTACGGAACTCCGGGACAAGTGAGTTCCCGCGAGGAAAGCCGGGGTCGGTGACGACCGCTAGTTAGGCGAGGCTTAGTTTGTTGTCCACCGCTGTCGCACGAAGGAGCCTGTCGAGCGTGACCGAAACAACCGCACCGGTCGCGGACGCGTCGGACGAGTCGTCCGTATCGGCGTCCCGTCGCGGTCGGTGGCTGCGGTGGGGCCTGCTGACCGTGTGGGGCCCCGGCCTGGTGGTGATGTTGGCCGATACCGACGCGGGCTCGCTGATCACCGCGTCGCAGTCCGGCGCGCAGTGGGGCTACCGGATGGTGCTACCGCAGTTGATCTTGATGCCGATCCTGTATGTCGTGCAGGAGATGACGGTGCGGCTGGGCATCGTCACCAAGAAGGGGCACGGCGCGCTAATCCGGGAACAGTTCGGCCGCTTCTGGGCGTGGATCTCGGCGTTCACACTGTTCGCCTCGGCGATCGGTGCGTTGCTCACCGAGTTCGCCGGCGTCGCCGGGGTGGGCGACCTGTTCGGCGTCTCGCGGTGGGTGAGCATTCCGGTGGCGACGGCCGCGTTGCTGGCGCTGGCGCTGACCGGCAGCTACCGGCGCGTGGAACGGATCGGCCTGGTCATCGGTTCGGCCGAACTGGCCTTCCTGGTCGCCATGTTGATGGCGCGTCCCGAGCCGAAAGCCCTTGTGGAGGGCCTTAAGTCGATGCCGCTGGGCAATTCGTCGTATCTGTTGCTGGTCGCGGCCAACGTCGGCGCGGTCATCATGCCCTGGATGGTCTTCTACCAACAGGGCGCCGTCGTCGACAAGCATTTGTCGGTCGCCACCATCCGCGAGGCCCGGCACGACACCGCCGCCGGCGCCGTGCTGACCCAGCTGATCATGATCTCGGTCGTCGTCACCGTGGCCTCGACCATCGGAGCCCACGGCGGCGAGGGCGCGCTGAACACCGTCGGCGACATCGCCAACGCGCTGACGCCGTACCTGGGCCGGGTCGGCGGCACCGTCCTGTTCGGGCTGGGCATGCTCGGCGCGGCGCTGGTCGCCGCGATCGTGTCGTCGCTGGCCGGGGCGTGGGGACTCTCGGAGGTTTTCGGGTGGAAGCACACCCTCAACGAGCGGCCCAACCGGGCCACCGCCAAGTTCTACATCACCTACGGGCTAGCACACGTGATCGGCGCCGTGCTCGTGCTGGCGAGCGTCGACCTGGTCAACCTCGCCGTCGACGTCGAGGTGATGAACGCGCTGCTGCTGCCCATCGTGCTGGGCCTGCTGCTGGCCCTGGAAGCGCGCGCGCTGCCCGAGGAGTGGCGCATGTGCGGACTTCGCAAATACGTCGCCCGGGCGCTCTGCCTCGTGGTGATGGGCTTCGGGCTCTACATGGTGCCGCAGGCACTCGGCTGGACCTAGGCGGGATCTCCCGGCGGCGCACCGCTGTGCGCCGGATAGGCGTGGACGAGCGCGCTGTCGAGCCTCGGCACCGCGTGAGTGAGTTGGTGTTCGGCGTCGTGAGCGATGCGGTGGGCGTCCTCGAGGCTGGTGGCGGGATCGATGTCGAGTTCGGCGTCGGCGTGCAGGCGGTGACCGATCCAGCGCATCCGCACGCTGCGCACGCTGCGGACGCCGGGCCTGGCGGCCAGCGCCGCTTCGGCGACGTCGACGAGTCCGGGGTCCACCGCGTCCATCAGCCGGCGGAAGATGTCGCGCACGGCGCGGCCCAGCACCGCCATGATCGCCACCGTGATGACCAGGCCGACGATGGGGTCGGCCAACGGATAGCCGAAAGCGACGCCGATGGCTCCGAAAAGCACTGCCAGTGAGGTGAATCCGTCGGTGCGGGCGTGCAGACCATCGGCGACCAGGGCGGCCGATCCGATGCGGCGGCCGATGCGGATCCGGTAGGCCGCGACGAGTTCGTTGCCCAAAAAGCCGATCACACCGGCGCCGGCGACCCAGCCGACATGCTCGATGGTGACGGGGTGGATCAGCCGCACGACGGCTTCGTAGCTCGCGATGATCGCCGACAGCGCGATCATGGCGATGACGAACAGGCCGGCGATGTCTTCGGCGCGCCCGTAGCCGTAGGTGTAGCGCCGGGTCGCCGGGCGGTTGCCCACCGCGAACGCGATCCACAGCGGGACCGCGGTCAGGGCGTCCGAGAAGTTGTGGATGGTGTCGGCGGCCAGGGCGATCGATCCCGAGACGACGGCGATCACGACCTGTACGGCCGCGGTTGCGCCCAGCCCGACGAGGCTGACCTTGACCGCCCGGATGCCGATGGCGTTGGATTCCAGAGCGGTGTCGACGCTGTCGGCGGCATCGTGGCTGTGCGGGACCAGCAGGTGCGTCAGGACGCCGCGAATCCCGTGTGGATGTTCGTGAACGTGACCATGCCCGCTATCCGCACTCATCCCGACGCTACTGGCTTATCTGCGTGCATACGCAGATAATAGGTTACTTGTCCGGCCCACGCGAGCGCGATAGCACATCACCGACGCCCTCCCGGATTCCCTCGTCGATCGGGTCGTGGCCGCCAGGACTGATGCCTGGGAGCGGCCGGCAGGAACAGCTGAGGACACCGAATGCGTTGGGGTCGGCGCCGGCGGTCGCGGCCAACCCAACGGCGACAAGAGCAATAGCGACACCGAGCGCTGACTTCGCGGCCAGGTCCGCGGCGCACGCTACAGCACCGCGCCGAACATCACGGCCGTACCGGCGGCGGTGCACATCTGATAGAGCGGTAACAGGCGCGCGAGCTGCCCGGTTTGCGGCACGGCGTTGATTCGGCGCTCGGCGACGTAAAGGCAGGCCCAGCACAGGGCCACGAGTCCGAATCCGAGGGTCGCGATCCAGTTCACCGCGGTGATCCACTCCGTTCCGGATCCAGTTGCCGACATCTCGTGTGCCGGCATCGTTTACGTCCCAAGCGTATCCGTGGCCAGTGCGGCGGACGACACATGGCGCCTTTTGGTTCGATCGACTGATCATCCGTACAGGCTTTCGCGTAATGCCCTCAAACGCTGAACATTTCGGGGCGGCGTCACCTCTGTTGGAAGTAATGCTTAGTGGCGCGGTGAGTCCATGAAATCGGCCGAGGCCTCGACGCTCGTGTCGAGGCCCCGGCCGAGAGGGCGATCAGTCGTTGCACGTGCAATCGGGGTGACCGCACGCGCAGCCGGCTGCTTGGATGCATCCGGAGTCGCCGCAGCCACAGCTGGTGGACTTGCAATGGCGGATGTGAGTATCATTCATGCATGGAACCATACCCCCGTAGGGTACTAACGGCAACCGTCTGGCGGTTGAGGATGCCGCGGGTCCGCCGGCGATTGGGAACCTGGGATCGAGGGTCGAAGGTCCCCGACGCGCGTGCCGATCGGCCCCTGACTGCGCGTCCGGTAACGCGTGAAATTAGCAGTCAACGAATAGCGTTCGGATCCTATGGGAGGTACACGCGATGATGTTCTGGTACGGCCACAACATGGGTTGGTGGGGATGGGGGATGGGCATCGGCATGGTGCTGTTCTGGGTGCTGTTGATCGCCGGCATCGTTGCGCTCGTCGTGTACACGACGGGGGATCGCCGCGGTTACCGAATTCCCCCGGCCGCAACGCCGTCCGTCACGCCGGAGCAGGTGCTCGCCGCACGCTTCGCCCGGGGTGAGATCGACGAGACGGAATATCGCCACCGGTTGGCGGTGCTGCGCGATCACGCACGCCCGTAGGGTCTGTGCGTCCGGTTTCTTTACGGGACCCGCGTCGGCCTCGAAGTTCAGAACCAGGGGCCGGGAAAGTGGCCGTCCTGGTCCTGCACCATGACGATGTCCTTACAGTCCCCGTTCAAGTTCGCGGCATTCTCGCCGCGGCAGACCAGCGTCCAGCCCGATATCCGCGCGAACGGACGGACGGACCACATCGTCGAGATCGGTTCGGTGCCGGGCAGGGCGAGGACGGCGAACGTATTGCCGACATTGGTGATGTAGAGGTGGTTTTCGAAGAAAGCCAATTTGGCGATCGACATCTTCGTCGCGTCCTCGCGCGTCTTCAGCAGGTCCCACTGCTGCGTTCGCAGGTTCCATACCCCGAACCCGAACTGCGAATTGCCCGAGTTGCGGCCATCGACGAACAACTTCCCGTCCGACAGGGTGGCGGCCAGCCCGCCGCCCGAAATCCGGTCGATATCACCGACTTTGATGAGGGCCTTGGCGTTCAGGTCATAGAACATCGTCGAGACCACGGGGGGGTTGGACGAATCCTGGTGCGTGATCTTCACCAATTTGTCCGGCCCATCGGACAATTCGCCGTCGACGGACGAAATGTCGTTGTCCTGGTAGATCGGTTCACCGCTCGGTCGGCGCAGTTCGGCCCCCGACGCCTTGGCGGGATCGGTGTTGCGTTGAAACGCCAGCACGTCCTGCCACACGCGGCCCGGCTGCGGGTCGTTCCACATCATCGAAAGGTCGGCGGCGGAAAGGATGACGGTCCGCGGTGGCGACGCGGCGCCGTGGCCGTCGGTGAAGGCGTTCACCCACGCCACGCCGGAGGCCGTCGCGGCCAGGCCCCATTCGTTCGGCGCGGTCAGCTTCAGCTCGGGGGTCGGCGGCTGCAGCTCTTTGGACACCAGCGGTTGACTGGTCTTCAGATCGAAGAGGTAGGCGGTGGTCTTGGCGGCGGTGGTCAGCACATAGACGACCCTCATGTCGTCGGCCGTCCCCGCGAGCGCGCAGATGCCGCCGGTGACGTCCTCGCCGGCGGGGAGCGCCGGGGCGCCGGGCGCCACGTACTGCCCGGTCTTCGTATCGAAAACCTTGGGCCGGATGTCCTCCAACACGGATTTGCTCTGGGAGAACTTCTCGGGACAACCGAAGAACGCCGTTCCGCCGTAGCTTTTCCAGTCCTTCTCCAGGGGCCCGGTCACCGGGGGCGGCGCGGCGGCCGACGGGGCGGTCGTCCTGGCGGTGGACATCGTGGTTGTCGGGGTGGCGGCGGGTGGACCCACGGTTTCCGAACAGGATGCGACGACGACGCAGACGGCCGGCGCGATCAGGGCAAACCTGAGTGTGGACACAGTCAGCCCCGTCCACCCACCCATCGACAAAACCCCCGTTAAGTTCGTGTAACCAACGAGCGTAGGGGGGGCCGGGGCCGACCGCGACTTGTGTCCAGGGGTATTGGTCACACGTGGTACACATCAGCCATGAGCAGCCTTGCCGAAGAGATCCGCTGGATGGACGCCACCGACCAGGCGGAGCTGGTGGCCAAGGGCGAGGTCACACCCGGTGAACTGCTCGAGGCGGCGATCGAGCGGATCGAGCGGTCCAACCCGGCGCTGAACGCGGTCGTCATCGAGTGGTTCGACCACGCCCGATCCGTGGCGGCCGGCCCCGACCTGCCCGACGGCCCGTTTCGCGGCGTCCCGTTCCTGCTCAAGGACCTCTATACGAGCTTCGCCGGTCAGACCCTGTCCAACGGCAACGTCGCGCTGAAACAGGCGGCCATCCGCGACACCGCCGACACGACGCTGGTCGCTCGATTCAAGGCGGCCGGCCTGGTGATCGCCGGGCGGACCAACAGCCCCGAGCTGGGCACCCTGCCCACCACCCAACCGGTGGCCTGGGGAGCCACCCGCAACCCGTGGGCGCTCGATCGCACGCCGGGCGGGTCCAGCGGCGGCGCCGCCGCCGCGGTCGCCGCCGGCATGGTCCCGTTCGCCAACGCCTCGGACGGCGGCGGCAGCATCAGGATCCCGGCGTCGTGCTGCGGGCTGGTGGGGCTCAAGCCCAGCCAGGGCAGGATCACGGTCGGCCCGGCCCGCTCCGAGTCCGGGCTGGGGGTCGAACTGGGCGTCAGCCGCACGGTGCGCGACACGGCACGACTGCTCGACGCCGTCCGCGGCCCCGGTGTCGGCGACTCCGTCATCGCGCCGGCGCCGCGGCGGCCCTACACCGAGGAGGTCGGCGCCGATCCTGGCCGGTTGCGCATCGGGCTGCTCGACGTGCACCCGCGCGGCGACTTCCTGCACGGCGACTGCGCCGCGGCGGCGCGCGCCGCGGCCTCGATGCTGGAGGGGCTCGGCCATGCCGTCGAGCCGGCCTGGCCGGCGTGCCTCGCCGACACGTCGCTGACCCCCAGGTTCATGGCGATGTGGGCGACGCAGACGGCGATGGCGGCCCGCGGGTTCGGCGAGACGCTCGGACGGGAGCTGACGGAGGACGACCTCGAGCCGGTGAACTGGGCGCTCGTCCGGCACGCGAAGCGGCTGGCGGCCCTCGACTACGCGGCGGCCCAGGCGGCGGGATGGGCCTTCCGCCGGGAGCTGCAGGGGTGGTGGGCCGACGGCTGGGATTTGCTGCTCACGCCGACCCTGGCCGAACCGCCGCTGCCGCTCACGGAATTCGAGAACGATCCCGGCGACCCGAACGCGCCGATGCGCCGCGCCGGGCGGTTCGCCGTGTTCACCCCGCCGTTCAACATGAGTGGGCAGCCGGCGATCAGCCTGCCCCTGCACCGCAGCGCCGACGGTCTGCCCATCGGGGTTCAGCTCGTCGCCGCGTACGGGCGCGAGGACGTGCTCATTCGCGTTGCCGCGCAACTGGAATCGGCCCATCCGTGGTCGTCGGTTCAGCCCCCGCTGCGCTGAGGCCGCAGCGCGGCCCGCACGTGTCCGCGCGCCCGGTCGAGCCGCACGGCGGCCTCGGCCGCGTCGACGCCCGCGAGCAGCGCGACGATGGCGGTCTTGGCGTGACCGCCCGCGGCGGCCAGCGCGCCGGCCGCGGCCTGTTCGTCGACGCCGGCCGCGTCGCGGACGATCCGCACCGCGCGGCGGCGCAGCTTCGCGTTGGTCGCGCGCACGTCGACCATGCGCGGCCCGTAGGCCCGGCCGAGCGCGATCATCGCGCTCGTCGAGAGCGCGTTGAGCACGACCTTCTGGGCGGTCCCGGCCGTCAGCCGGGTGGAGCCGGCGAGCACCTCCGGCCCGGTCAGCAACTCGATCACCACGTCGGCAGACGCCTCGCTGCCCGGGTTGTTGACGATCGCGACGGTCAGCGCGCCCACCGCCCGGGCGTGCTGGAGCGCGCCGAGCACGTACGGTGTGCGGCCCGACGCCGTGATCCCGACGAGCGCGTCCGCGGCGGCCAGGTCGGCGAGATCGGTTGGGTCGAACCGGTCTTCGGCCCCCTCGATGGCCTCGGTCAGCGCCGCCGCGCCGCCGGCGATCACGCCGCGCACGCGGTCGGTGCCGAACGTCGGCGCACACTCGGCCGCGTCGAGAACGCCGAGGCGCCCGGGCGTGCCGGCGCCGGCGTAGAACAGGCGGCCGCCCCGCTCGAGCCGCGCGGCGATCGCCTCGGCCGCCGCCGCGATCCGCGGAACCGCCGCGACCACCGCGCGGTGCGCCTCGCCCTCGGCGGCGACGAGCAGCGCGACCACCTCGCCGATCGGCCGCGCGTCCAGATCGTCCAGGTCCGGTCGGGAGGCCTCGGTGGCTAGCGCGTCGAGGCCGTGCGGGGCAAGGGCTTGCGGGCCGGCGCGCACGCGGATCACGTGCGGCTCGTGGATCGCCCCCAGCCGCAGCGCGCCGTCCAGCGCATCGCCGGCGGCCGGGACGAGGTCGAGCCGCTCGCGCAGCGCCTCGACTCCGGCCAGCCCGCCGACCATCGCCACCGGGCCGTCCCCGGCCGCGCGAGCGGTCGCGGCGAGCGCGGCGGCGGCGGCGTCCACGATCGCCCGGGCCGCGGCGTCGCCGGTCGCGGCGAGCACGTCGGGCGCGAAGGATGCGAGCGCGGCGGCGGAGTTGAGTTGCGCGGGCCAGGTGGCCGGCGCGCCGAAGCGCGCGCGGGCGGCGTCGAGCAGCGTGGTGGACGGGCCGCGGCCGTCGCGGGCGCGCAGCGCCGCACGCAACCCCGCGGCGCCGATCCACGCACCGCCGCCCTCGTCGCCGAGCCACGGGCCCCAGCCGTCGGCGGTCCGCAGCGCGCCGTCCGCGCCGAGGGCGAGCGCGACGACGCCGGTGCCCGCGATCAGCACGATCCCCGGCCGCCCGCCCAGCGCGCCCGCATGCGCGGTAACGGCGTCGCTGGTCACCGCGACGCGCTCGGCGCGCAGCGCGGCCAGCAGAGCATTGCCCAGCTCGCGCGCCGCGTCCGGCGCCGCCAGCGCCCCGGCGGCGCCAACGATCACCTCATCGACCGGGCCCAGCTCGCGCGTCAATTCGCCAGCCGCGGCCAGGATCGCCGCCTCCGCGGCGCGCACGCCGCCGGGCGTCGTCAGCCCCGGCGCGCCCGGCCCCTCGGCCCGCCGGCCGCCCGCCGCGGCCCGGCAGGACGTCTTGCCGAGGTCGACGGCGAGGATCACCGCACCATCCTTCATCACCCGCCGCGTGGGCGGCTACGTGTCGAACTCGATGGGCAGGCTCGTCGGGCCGCTCAGGCTCACCATCGGCTTCCACGGAACCGGTCCGGCGGTGCGCGGATTCAACAGCCGGCTCGCGATGACGTTCAGCGCTTCGGCGATCTCGCGCCGGGCGAGGTTGGCGCCCAGGCAGTAGTGCACGCCGCCGCCGAAGGTCAGGATCGGGGGCGCCCCGTCGCGCGTGATGTCGACGCGGTCGGGGTCGTCGTAGACCGACGGATCACGGTTGGCCGCGGCGGTATTCACCAAGACGGTCGTGCCGGCGGGGAAAAGGTAGCCGTCGAGTTCGGCGTCCTCGGCCAGCAGGCGAAGGGTCCCGCACGCGATCGGCGAGTGGCGCATGGTCTCCTCGACGGCGCGCATCGCCAGCTCGGGCTGCTCCTTGAGCAATCCCCATTGCTCCGGGTGCTCGCAGAGGACATGCACCGACGCGGCCACCTGGTTGCGGGTGGTGTCCGTGCCGGCCAGCAGCAGGCCGCCCGCCATCATGCGCAGTTCGGAGGCGCTGAGCCGATCGCCGTCGTCCTCGGCGCGAATCAGGTCGGACAGCAGGTCGTCGGTGAGGCTGTGGCGGCGCCGGGCGATCATGTCGTCGACGTAGTCGTCGAGTTCGCCCCAGGCGTGCATCACGACCGGCTCGACGTCGCGGAGGTCGACGGTGAAGCTGAAGGCCTTGAAGACGTCGTCCGCCCACGCGGAAAACCGTTGCCAATCCTCGCGTGGCGCGCCCAGCAACGCGCAGATGATCGGGACCGGGTAGGGGCGGGCCAGGTCGGTGACGACGTCGCAGCGGCCCGCGGCCGCGATCTGATCGACCAGTTCGTTCATCACGGCGACCATGGTGTCGTGCAGGCGCAGCGTCGCCCGCGGCGTGAACGCCTTCGAGGCCAGGCCGCGCACCCGCTGGTGGGTGTCGCCCTCCATGCACAACAGGCTGTTGACCACCTTGTCCCACAGCGGGCCCGAACTGATGCCCTGGCTGAGCATGTTCAGTCCGGGCGGGATCTGGAACCGGGGGTCGCGCAGCACGGAACGCACCAGGCGGTAGGACAGCACCTCGGGGCCGAACGGCCCCATCGCGACGGGAGCCTGCCGTTGCGCCGCTTGCAGCCGGGGATAGACCGCGGCGGGGGTTTCCTCGGCGGCGTACTCCAGCGTCGGCAGATCGGCATCGAAAACGCTTGTGGGAGCGGCACCGACGGTCATGACCTCTCCTCGCGACAACTTTCACACACCGTATGGCCAGGCTCGGTGACTGTCAACGATGTCGGGCTCGCTACGCATTCTCGCCATACATATACGCAAAAATGTTCAGCCACTCGGGCGACGGCCTTGCGGGCGACTCATTGCCGCGGCGATCGCATCGACCAACGCGCGCGGGATTCGCCGCGACCGCGTCCGGCCGTAGAATTGGGGCATCGAACGTTTGCAGGCCACAGCCACGCCCACCGCGCTTCCGCCCGGGCCCCGGCTTCCCGGGTGGATGCAGGCGGCGTTGAGCTTGCGCGGGGGTCCGCGGTTTGTGGCCGCCTGTGCACGCCGCTACGGCAGCATTTTCACGCTCCGGATCGCGTCGATCGGCACCCTGGTGTATTTGGCCGATCCCGCCGATATCAAGACGGTGTTCGCCGGTGACCCGCGCGTCTTCCATGCCGGCGAAGCGAATTCGCTATTGAGCGGGTTGCTCGGCGACACCTCGATATTGGTGATCGACGACCGCGCGCATGCCGAGCGGCGTCGCCTGATGTCGGCGCCCTTCCATCGAGAGGCGGTCGCGCGCCAAGCCGGGCTGATGGCCGAGATCGCCGCGGAGAACATCGCCGGGTGGCCGGTGGGCAGACGCTTCGCGGCGCTGCCCAAGATGTCCGAGATCACGCTCGAGGTGATTCTGCGGACGGTCATCGGCGCCACGGACCCGGCCCGGCTCGCCGCGCTGCGTGAGGTCATGCCGCGATTGCTCAAGGTCGGTCCGTGGGCGACGGCCGCGCTGGTGAACCCGAAGCTGCTGCGCCACTGGCCGTGGCGGGGACTGCGGCGTCGAATCGCGGCGGCCGACCGCCTGCTCTACGCGGAAATCGCCGACCGTCGTGCCGACCCAAATCTGGCCACCAGCACCGCCGTGCTGGCGATGCTGGTGCGCGACGGCGAAATGTCCGACCGCGAACTGCGCGATCAGCTCATCACGCTGTTGGTGGCCGGGCACGACACCACCGCCACCGGACTGTCCTGGGCGCTGGAACGGCTGACCCGCCACCCGGACGTGTTGGCCAAGGCGGTGCGGGCGGCCGAAACCAGTGCGGCGGGCGACCCGGCCGGCGACGAGTATCTCGACGCGGTGGCGAAGGAGACGTTGCGGGTCCGGCCGCCGGTGTTCGACGTGGGCCGCGTGCTCACCGAGCCCGTCGAGTTGGCCGGCTACCGCCTGCCGGCCGGGGTCTTGGTGGCGCCCGGCATGGTGCTCGTGCACGGCAGCGACGCCGTGTATCCCGATGCCGACCGGTTCGACCCGGATCGGATGGTGGGCGCCACGCTGGGCCCGGCGACGTGGTTTCCGTTCGGCGGCGGCAACCGACGCTGCCTCGGGGCCGGGTTCGCCATGGTCGAGATGCGCGTGGTGTTGCGCGAGATCCTGCGCCGGGTCGAGCTGAGCACCACCACCGCGACCGGCGAACGGCAGAAGCTCAAGCACGTCATCCTGGTGCCGCGCCGCGGCGCGCGCATCACCGTGGCGGCGACGCGAGACGTCGCAACGGCGACCACGAGCCACCGGGCGGCCGCGGGCGGTTAGCCGTGTCGAGCACCACGGACCAGCAGTGAGCCGATCAGCAAGACCGCGAACACGCCGCCCGCAATTCCCGAAATGAGCAGCGGCAGTTGGCCGTTCGGACCCCACAGGAAGCCCGCCCACAACCCCGCCACCAGGACGGCCAGGCCGGTGCCGGCCTGGAAAACGCCCTGCGCGCTGGCCTGATGCTCCCGGCCGACCAGCCCGGAAATCCAAGCCTTCCCGACGCCGTCGGTGCACCCGGTGAACAAACCGTACGCGCCGATCAGCAGCCAGGCCGTCACGATGTCGGTGGTCAGCCCCAGCCCGGTGTAGCCGATCGCGAAGAACGCCAGGCCGATCCCGAACAAGGCCGGTCGGCCGACGCGGTCGGCGAGCGACCCGGCCGGGTAGCTGGACAGGGCGTACACCGCGTTGTATCCGACGTACGCGAGAATCACCTGAGCGACCGAGAAGCCAATCTCGTTGAGCCGCAACAGCAACAGCGCGTCGGGAAAATTCACCACGCTGAAGGCCACGAGCAGTGCGGTCACCCGCCAGTACGGCCGCGGCAACGCGCGCGCGCCGGCCCACAGGGACTGCCGCTGCGGCCGCGGGCCGTGACGGCCGCGCTCGCGCACCAAAAAAACCAGTGCCACGCTCAGCACTGCCGGCACGATCGCGACATACAGCAGCGGCGGGATTCGGTGGTCGAGCAGCTCGTAGCCCGCCAGCCCGAGCAGCGGACCAACGACGGCGCCCAACGTGTCCATCGCGCGGTGGAAGCCGAAAGCCCGGCCGCGCAAAGCCTCGTCCACATCGTCGACCAGCAGCGCGTCGCGCGGCGCGCCCCGGATGCCCTTGCCGAGCCGGTCCACGACGCGCCCCGCCAGCACGCCCGGCCACGCCGCGGCCACCGCGATGATCACCTTGCCGAGCGCCGCCATGCCGTAACCGGCGGCGATCAGCGGGCGCCGCTGGAATCTGTCACCCAGCGGGCCCGAGGCGAGCTTGGTCAGCGAGGCCGCGCCCTCGGCCACCCCCTCGACCGCTCCCACCACGGACGCGGGCGCGCCCAGCACGGCCGTGAGGTAGATCGGCAACAGCGGATACAACAGCTCACTGGCGGTGTCCTGCAGGAACGAGACCCCGGAGAGCACCCGAACGTTGCGGGTGAGCCAAGGGGGCCACGAGCGCCCCGGCCGGAGGACTTCCTGTGTCACGGTCGTCAGCGTAGGGGAGACGCTCAGTCCGCTGCGCGCAGCCGCACCATCCGGGTCGTCGAGCTCTCGTCCAATTCGACGACGTCCGACCGCGACCGCAGGAAATCGCTGAATGACTTGAAACCCAACGACTTCTCGCTGAAGGACGGGTCCATCCGCTTCATCTGCGCCTTCACCGCCGAGTTGTGCAGCCAGTCGACGTCGTCCTTCTCGAGACCGATCTGCAGCGCGCGCGTCAGCAGCGCAGTCGCGGTGACCTGGGGGTCGGGTGCCTCCTCCGGCTCCTCGCGCTTGTCCGGCTTGGTGCGCCCGGCCCGCCGCCTCGGCTCGGCGTCGGCGTCGGCGTCGGCCGTCGGCGGTGCGGACTCGAGCACCGGGACTCCCGGCAGCGCATCGTAGATGACGAAGTCGTCGCAGGCGGCCGCCAGCGCCCGGCTCGACGAGCCGGCCACCCCGATGCCCACCACGTACCGGCCGAGCCGCTTACAGCGCTGCGCCAGCGGGATGTAGTCGGAGTCGCCCGCCACGACCACCACGTGGGTGAGATCGGGCAGCCGGAACATGTCCTCGACCGCGTCGACGGCCAGGCGGATGTCGGCGCCGTTCTTGCCGTAGGCCGCCGCCGGGAACAGTTGCACCAGGTCGACCGCGCGGGCGACCAGCTGTCCGCGATACCCCGCATTGACGTCCGCCGACCAGTCCGCGTAGGCGCGGGTGAGCACCAGCGTCCCGAACGAGGATGCGAAGTCGATGATCGCCCCGACGTCGACGGTGGCGCGGGCCCGCCGTTCGGGATGCTTCTCGAGTCCGATGGCCTTGTCCCGCTGGAACGAGTTACGCCCATTCACCTGGTCGTACCGCGAGATCACGATGTTGTCGAAGTCGAGGTAGACCGCCACACGGGCAGCGCCTGGTTCGGTCATGCCCTCAATCTTGTCCGACGCCGGGATGCAAAGAACAGCGCCCCGGCTATATGCCGTAGTCGGGGAGCTCGAAGTCGTCGATTACGGTGCGGGCGAAAAGCCTTGCCAGGGGACCGAAGTTCATGGTGCGCAGCGCCACGATCCGGAACCACAGGCCCAAGCGGGTCCTCGTCGCGAAGAACGGAATGTTTTTCTCCGCACCGGATTGCTTGGCCTTGATGAAGGGACGCAGGCGCGCCTCGTAGGCATCGAAGGCCCGGCGGTGGTCGCCGCCGGCCCGCGCCAGTTCGCCGGCCAGCACGTAGGCCTCGGTCATCGCCAGACCGGTGCCCTCGCCGCCCAGCAGCGAAATGCACGCGGCCGCATCGCCGATCAGCAGCGTCCGGCCACGTGACCAGCGCTCCATGCGGATCTGGCTGACGACGTCGAAGTACAGGTCTTGGACACCGGACGGGCCGTCGTCGAGCGTGGCCAGGATCTCCCGGGCTTCCCATCCGACGTCACGGAACTCGTTGCGCAGCTGGTCCTTTGGCGACTCGGCGGTGCGGTCGTTCGGCGCGCGAAAGATGAACAGGAACATGGTGCGGTCGTCGCGCAGGGCGCAACGTGCCAGTTGGCGCCCCGGGGTGGCGTACATGACGTAGACCAACTCGTCGCGGGGCCGGTAGCCGTCGACCACGCAGGCCGCGACCTTGCAGCCGAGGTAGTGCTCGTAATCCCGCTCCGGCCCGAAGGCGAGCCGGCGCACGTTGGAGTGCAGCCCGTCGGCGCCGATGACCAAGTCGAAATCGCGCGGCGCGCCCTTGTCGAAGGCGAGCCGGACACCGTCGTCGTGCTCGTCGAGGGCGGCGATGCTGTCACCGAAGATCGTTTCGACCTTGTCCTCGATCGTGGCGTAGATCGCGGCGGCCAGGTCGCCGCGCGGCAGGCTGGTGAACTCGTCACCGGCCATGCGGCGAAAGACCTCGGTGTCCACCTCCGCCTTGACCTCGCCCCGGGAGCCGACGGAGTGCAGCCGCTGGATCTCGTATCCGGCGGCGCGGACCCGGTCTTCGATGCCCATGCGTTTGGCCACCTGGTAGCCGACGCCCCAGAAGTCGATCATGTAGCCGCCGGTGCGGAATCTGGGCGCCTGCTCGATCACCGTCGGAGTGTGGCCCGTGCGATGCAGCCAGTGGGCAAGCGCGGCCCCCGCCACGCCGGCACCGCTGATGGCAATCCTCATGGCGGCTTCTACGTTGGCACCCACTGCCATGCGGCGTCCAGCCCTTCGCGGTCCTTTTCGGCACTTGGGTAGATGCACGATGCATATGTGCGGCTCTCCGGCCGGCATGGGTTGGCCGGGCGCGTGCCTGCGCGGCCGGCGCGGGCTAATGCGGTACCTGGCAGCCGCCTTGGTAGTCGACCTGCCAGTGCTTGATGCCGTTGATGAACGACGATCGCAGCCGCTCCGGCTCACCGGTCGCGGCCAAATCGGGCAGGTGGTCGGCGATCGCGTTGAACATCAGGTCGATCGTCATGCGCGCCAGGTTGGCGCCGATGCAGTAATGCGCGCCCGTGCCGCCAAAACCGAGGTGCGGGTTGGGGCAGCGCAAGATGTCGAACGTGTACGGCAGGTCGAAGACCTCTTCGTCGAAATTGGCCAAGCGGTAGAACAGCACCAACCGCTGGCCCTCCCGAATTCGCACACCGCCGAGCTCGGTGTCCTCCAGCGCGGTGCGCTGAAACGCGGTGATCGGGGTGGCCCAGCGGATGATCTCGTCGGCCGCGGTCTTGGGTCGGCGCGCCTTGAACAGCTCCCATTGCTCCGGGTGATCGGCGAAGGCGATCATCCCCTGCGTGATGGAGTTGCGCGTCGTCTCGTTGCCCGCGATGCCCAGCGTGACCACGAACATGCCGAACTCGGCGTCGGACAGGCGCTGGCCGTCGGCGTCGGCCTGGACGAGCGTGGTGACGATGTCGTCCCCCGGAGCTTCGGCCTTGCGGGCCGCCAATTGCATTGCGTACCACATCAACTCGCCCGCGGCCGTCAGGGAATCGTATTCGGCGAACTCCGGGTCGTCGCCGCCGATCATCTTGTTGGACCAGTCGAACAGCTTCTCGTGGTCCTCCTCCGGCACCCCGAGCAGGCGTGCGATGGCCTGCAGGGGCAGCTCGCAGGCCACCTGGCGGACGAAGTCGCCCGATCCGGCCGCCGCGGCCTCGGCGGCGATGCGCCCCGCGCGCTCGCTGAGGTCGGCGCGCAGCCGCTCGATCGCGCGCGGCGTGAAGGCGCGCGAGACGATCTTGCGCAGCCGGCTGTGTTCGGGATCGTCCATCATGATCATCGACGCGCGGCCCGCCTCGATCTGCCCGGCCGCCACGTCTTCCCGGTAGCGCGGCACGACCGACTTCGCGGCCGACGAGAAGACGTCGCTGCGCAGCGAAACCTCGCGGATGTCGCGGTGCTTGGTCACCACCCAATAGCCGCCGTCGCCGAACCCGCCCTGACCGGGCGGCTGCTCGTTCCACCAGATCGGGGCCCTCGCGCGCAGCTCGGCCAACTCCTGCACCGGAAGCCGGTCGGCGTAGATGTCGGGGTCGGTGAAGTCGAACCCCGGCGGGAGGTTCGGAGTGCCCATGCGGAGATGGTAGCCGCGCGCGCACCGACGTCACGGTTATCCGGCGAACGCAAGAATTTCGCAAGAAATCGGCGAAAATCCGCCAAGCGTTGTGCGGCAACGTGAGTGCATGTACACCACCGACGCCCTCAGGTGGGTTGTCGCGGGTGCCGTGCTCGCGGGCGGGGTTGCGGCGGCCGGTGCGGGGCCGGTCACCGCGACCGCCCACGCAGACGATGACCACTGTTCGTCACGGACGGGGTGCTACCACGGCCCCGGGATGCGCTGGTGCCCGGGCGATTACGTGTGGCCAGGGTTGAGGGCTACGGGGTGGGACTTGAACGTGTGCCACGTCTACCACGAGCAGTGCCCGCCCGGGTATTACGGCGGTTGCCCCGACAACATCGTCGAGGGACCCCCGCCGCCGCCGCCACCGCCCGTCTTCCGCACCCGGGAGGAGTGCGAGCGGGTGCTCGGGTTCATCTGCGCGTTCGCGCCCTAGCACGGAGAACACCAAATGCGATGCGTTCCGAGGAGAATCGCGGCGATCATTGGGGCAGGCCTGTTGGGCGTCGCGATCCTGGCGGGGACCCCCGCCCACGCCGAGGTGACCGCGCAGCCCGCGCCGGGCCACTTCCACCCGCTGCAGCCACCGGCCGCCCCGCCCTCCGACGCCAAGTCGGACGTGCAGGAGCTGCTACGGCAGACCTCCGAGCTGGACGACCAGTGGAACGGTCTCAACCCGGCGCAGCGAAACGAGCGGCTAGCGGCACTGCAGCAGCAGGCCACCAGGGTGCAAGGTGAGGTCAACGACCTTCCTCCCGAGCAAAAGCCCGAGGTGCAAGGGATGCTGACGCTGGCGGTCATCAGGCTGGCCGACATCCTCGGGAAAATGCGGGCGGCGTCGTGAGGTTCAACTCGCGACCGGGCTGGGCACGTTCGGGTTGTCGCGGGCGCCAAGGTCGGTGGCCGCAGTGGTGATGGCCCGCTCGATCTGGCGAAGCGCGTGCACCGCGGTGAGGAACCGCCGGGTGTCGGGGCGCGGTGCGCCCTCGCCGTCCTGCTGCCGGGCCAGGGTCTCGGCGGTGTCGAGGTCGTCGGTCACCGACACGATCGTCGGCGCGTGTGCACCGCCGATGGCCGCAACCAGCGCCTCGATGTTCCGCTGCGTCTGCGCGGCGGCCGCCATGAACGCGTCGGCCAGCTCCGGCGAGGAGCCGGCCGCGTCCTGGTACTGCTCGGCGCTGCGCGCCAAGCTTCGCCCGTAACGATCGCACGCGGCGAATATCCGCAGGCCGCGCCGGATGCTTCGCCGCCCGGCGAACCCGGCGACCCCGGCCAACAGCGGCTTGGCGCTGATCCGGAACTGCTGCAGCGCCCGGTCGAGCTGGCGTGCCTGCTCGGTCGGGCTCGCGGTCTGCTCCTCGCCGAACATGGTGGCCGTGGAGATCTCGATCAGCGCCGACAATGCCGTCAGGAAGGTGCGGGTGTCGTTCCGGATGGTGGTCCGAGTGTTGGTGGGCAGCACCAGGATTGCCACGGTCACACCGATGACGGCACCGATCGCGGTTTCTTCGATGCGCAGCATCAGCACGCCGAACGAGAATTGGCCCAGCAGCCCGTACAGCAGCGCCAGCATCGTGGTGATCCAGAACGTCATCAGGCTGTAGGTGACGGTCATGAAGTAGAAGGCGCAGAACAGGCACACGAAGATCGCGACCAGCGCGGCCCTCGTGTCCCCGGCGAACAGCGTGGCCACCAGCACGCCGCAGGGCACGCCCAGGATGGTGCCCAGCAGCCGCTGCCAACCCTTGGTCAGGGTTTCGCCCCAGGAGTTCGTGCCCGCGAAGATCACGAACGCCGCAATCACGGCCCAATACCAGCGCGCCGGCGACACCAGCTCACCGGCGACGATGGCCAGCGATGCGGCGACGCTCACCTGGATGGCTTGGCGGGTAGTCGGCCGTAGCCCCTCCTCGGCGGCGTCCGGGGCCGGGGCTTCCGGCGCGGGCGGCGGCACGCTCTCGTCGTCCCGCAGGGCGCCGGCTTTCCCGGCGGCGGCGCCTTCGACGATCGCCCGGACCTCCGCGGTCGCCGACGCGGCGTTGACGATCGCCAGGGCGAGGCGGCGTACGGCGGCCTCGCCCGGGTCGTCGTCCCGCGCGGCCGTGGGGCTCTGCCGGTCGAGGATCCGTTGCGCCCGGTCCGCCGCCCGACGCAGGCCGCCGGCCTCCGCCGTGCGCATCGCCCGCGCGAGCTGGGTGAGCGCCGCGACCAGTTCGGCGCGGGTGGCCGGCGGCAAGTCGGCGGACAGCGCGGCCGCCCGCCGGCCCGCGGTGGCGACCCATTCGATGGCCAGCTCGGCGTCGAACAGCCAGGGGGCCAGCTGTTCGCTGCTGACCCCGGGCCACAGCATGGCGGGGTCGGCCTTGTCCTCGATCTGACCCTGCACCATCAGGGCGGTCTCGTTGAGCCGGATGGTGCGGGCGCGCATGCGGCGGCGACGCCGTTCGTCGAGGCGGCCGGTACCCACCGCCTCGGCGGTGGTGTCGACGACGATGGCCATCCGGGCCCGCAGCGCCCGAACGGTGGCCCGCAGCACGCGTTCGGGCCGGTCGGGCAAAACGTAGGTACTCATCACGTACGTGCACAGCGTTCCGACCACCACGGCCCCGATCAACCAGGGCAACTCCGAAATCCGCGCTCGCAGATACAAAGTGAAGAAATACGACATGAACGCGACCATGCCCAGCGCCCTGCCGCGGGCGCCGAAGCGGCGGATGTACACCGCGGTGAAGACGATGGCGACGAAGACGACGTCGCTGGGGATAGCGTACGGGGCGAGCAGCGCGGCGGCGGTGATGGACAGCGCGGCGGGCAGCGGCAGCAGCGCCATAGTGATGCGTTGTTGGCGGAGGTCGGGCTCGTTGACGGATCGCGACGCGACCATGGTGATGACGACGCCGAGCAGGGCGACCGTCAGGGGCTGCCCCGCCGCCCTGGTCACCAGGTACATGATCAGCAGCGAACAGCCCAGCGCGGCCGTCGTCCGCGTCGCCATCCGGAGCCGCAGCAGGCCGGGATCCGACCCGATCCACCAGTTTCGGGCTCTTTCGTAGAGAACGGTGATCTCCTGACCTCTCGTCTGCGGGACACCCCATGGTTACCCGAACGGCGCCGCACCGGCCAAGCTAGTGTTCGACGTCGTGACAGCGCCGACGCGGGCAAAGCTGGCCGACGGCCGTGACCTCCTGTTTTTCGCGCTGCCGGGCCACCGCCCGGCGCCGGTCGAAGACCGCAGGCCGCTGCCGCCGCGTGACCCGGACCGGTCGCAGTTGCGTTTCGACCGGTCGACGGGGCAGTGGGTGATCGTCGCTGCGCTGCGCCAGGACCGCACCTACAAGCCCCCCGCCGACCAGTGCCCGCTGTGTCCCGGCCCGACCGGACTGACCAGTGAGGTGCCGGCCCCGGACTACGACGTCGTCGTGTTCGAAAACCGGTTCCCCAGCCTCTCGGGCGCCGGACAGCCGGTGTCGCTGCCCCCCGATGCCGGGTTCGTGTCCGCTCCCGCGCGTGGCCGCTGCGAGGTGATCTGTTTTTCCAGCGACCACACCGGGTCGTTCGCGGCGTTGCAACAGGCGCATGCCCGGCTGGTCGTCGAGGCGTGGCGGCACCGCACCGCCGAGCTGATGGCCACCCCGGGCGTCGAGCAGGTGTTCTGCTTCGAAAACCGCGGCGAGGAGATCGGGGTGACGCTGACCCATCCGCACGGTCAGATCTACGGCTATCCGTTCCTGACGCCGCGCACGGCGACCATGCTGGCGCAGGCCCGCGAACACCGCAGGTGCCACGGCGCCAACCTCTTTGCCGACCTGCTGGCGCGCGAGGCCGCCGACGGCGCTCGCATCGTCGCGCGCACCGAGCTGTTCACGGCGTTCGTGCCGTTCGCGGCGCGCTGGCCGGTCGAGGTGCACATCTACCCGAACAGGTTCGTGCACAACCTTGTCGAACTCGACGACGACGAGCGCGACGGGTTGGTGCGGGTCTACCTCGACGTGCTGGGGCGGTTCGACCGGATGTATCCTTGCCCGCTGCCGTATATTTCGGCGCTGCACCAGTTCGCCGACACGCCAGCCCAGGACGACGGCTACTTCCACATCGAGTTGATGTCGATCCGGCGCAGCGCGACCAAGCTCAAGTACCTGGCGGCCTCCGAATCGGCGATGGACGCGTTCATCAGCGACGTCACCCCCGAAGCCGTGGCGCAGCGGTTGCGGGAGCTTTGATGACGGTCCGCTACGCCGCTCCCGGGCGGGTCAACCTGATCGGTGAGCACACCGACTACAACCTCGGGTTCGCGTTGCCGATCGCGCTGCCGCAGCGCACCGTGGTGACCTTCACCCCCGACGGGGGCGACACCATCACGGTGGGCAGCCTGCGCGCGGACGGCGCGGTGCGGTTTCCACTGGCCACCGCTCCCGGGCAGGTGACCGACTGGGCCGCCTACGTGGCCGGGGTGGTGTGGGCGCTGCGCCAGGCGGGTCACCCGGTGCCGGGCGGCGCGATGTCGATCACCAGCGACGTGGAAATGGGGTCCGGGCTGTCGTCCTCGGCGGCGCTTCAGTGCGCGGTGCTGGGTGCGATCGCCTCGGCCGCGGGCGTCGAGATGGACCGCATCGAGCAGGCGCGGCTGGCCCAGCGCGCCGAGAACGAGTATGTCGGCGCCCCAACGGGTTTGCTTGACCAGCTGGCCTCGCTTTTCGGGCAGCCGTCGAACGCGCTGCTGATCGACTTTCGCGACCTCACCGTCGCCCCGGTGACCTTCGATCCCGACGGGCACGGTGTGGTGCTGCTGTTGATCGACTCCCGGGCGCCCCACCGCCACGTCGGCGGCGAGTATGCGGCCCGGCGCGCGTCGTGCGAGCGAGCCGCCGCCGCCCTGGGGGCGTCATCGTTGCGTGACGTCTGGGATCGCGGGCGCGCGGAGTTGGACGCGATCCACAACCCGATCGATGCCCGCCGTGCCCGCCACGTGCTCAACGAGAACGGCAGGGTTTTGGATTTCGTTGCGGCAATCGGTGATTCGGACTTCGTTGAAGCCGGCCGCATCTTGACCGCCTCGCATGTCTCCATGCGCGACGACTTCGATATCACCACCGAACATATCGACCTGATCGCCGACACCGCGGTGCGGGCGGGGGCTTTCGGCGCCCGGATGACCGGCGGCGGATTCGGCGGCTGTGTCATCGCGCTCGTGCCCGACACCCGGGCGGACGCCGTCGCGCAGACGCTGCGACGGACGCTGCTGAGCGCGGGACATCCGCGGCCGGTCGTCACCCGAACCCGTGCCGCCGCCGGCGCCGGCCCCGGATGAGTCGGCAATTTCCCCAGGCCGCCGGCGCGTTGCTCAGCGCACGCGTGCGCGCGCCGGGGCGCTAGCCACCCGGAGTCAACCGGACCGCCGCAAGGTGCATCCGGTCGACGGCCTCCGCGAACTCCTCGCGGGACGGTATGCGCGGGTCGCGAAATTTCAATCCGATCATCCGCTGTGCGCGCTGCAGTCCATAGGACTCGGCGCAGCGGTGGTACAGGCCGGAGACGATTTCGCGGTCGCGGATGAGCTCACCGCGCATGGCCGTCGTCTTGCCGTCGTAGACCACCTGCGCCGGCGCGCCGTTGCGGAAGTTCTGCTTCCACGAGGCGCCCGTCAGCGCATAAAGCTCGCCGTCGATCAGGTGAGCGCTCAAGGGAATCGTGTACGGCCGCCCCGTCTTTCGGCCGGTGAAGCTCAACACCATCAGCTGCTTGCGCGCGGGCCCGGCAAGCGGGGTGCGCAGCAGGAAACCCAGGACGGGGTTGACGAGACGCAGTAGTGCCGACGGGGGGTGCCCGGCGTCTATCGCATGCGACTGTTCTGCCATGTCAACACCGTAAGGCCAACGGGGCGCCGCGGCGCAACGATTCGCGGCCGCGACGCCCCGAAAGGCGGTCAGTGGTCAGGGGGTGATGGTCGTCTGGTCGTCGATGATGTTGGTGGCGTCCATCAACGGACCCTGGTCGCTTTCCAGCGAGTCGGCGTTGAGCTGCAGCACGTACACCGCACCCTGGCTGGGAATCACCACCGTCTTCTGGGCGACGGCGCGCGTCTTGCCGTCCCGTTGGTAGGTGCCGCCCAGCTGCCAGGCCTGGAATCCGGCGAGCGTGGAGGCCTTGCCGTTACCGCTGCCCTGGTAGCCGGGGAGGCCGATCAGCTCGTTGGGGGCGTACTGGATGATCTTCGCCGGGTCGACGTCACCGGTGAGTTTCGAGTAGAGCGCCGAGACGGTGGGTGGATCGGACGGGTTCGCCGGCTGCGACAGCACTATGCCGCCGTAGGACGTGCCCGAGTTCTGGTTGATCTGCCAACCCGCGGGCACCGGCAGATCGACGTTGGGGCCGGGATCGCCGTGGTGGATGGGAGTCTCCGTGATGTGGTTGTCGCGGACGTAGTCGGCGATCGTCGGGCCGCCCTGCGCGCTCGGCGTCGCGGAGGTTTTCGAAGTTGTGGTCGAGGTCGACGTGGATGTCGATGTCGATGTCGACGGCGATGACTTGTTGCTGGAGCCGCATGCCACGAGCGCGACACTCAGCGCGACGGTAATGGTTGCTGCGGTCAACTGTTTCATCGATCAAATCTCCCGAATTTTGGGCCGACACCAGCGCCAGCCACGCTGAATGAGACTAGCCGAAGTCGGGGCCCAAAAGTTGCTAGCCAAAATTGAGACCTACCGGCACGCGCGAAACGCACCGCAACGAGGCGGTGATGCAGTAAGAGACAGCTATGCGATCACGTGCCCCCCGCAGGGCCCTCATCGCGTTGCTCGCTGCGACTGCCGTCTTGCTGACCTTCATCGCGGCGGCCCCGCCGATTGCCTACGACGGAGAGCCGCAGCTGGTCACCAACCCCGTCGCCCACGTCGACACGCTCATCGGGACCGGGACGGGCGGCGAGACGGTGGGGGAGATCAACAACTTCCCCGGCGCCACGGTGCCGTTCGGGATGGTGCAGTACTCGCCGGACACCGTCGGCAACTACGCCGGCTACAACTACGACAACCCGCGCTCGACCGGCTTCAGCATGACCCACGCCTCGGTGGGCTGCGCCGCGTTCGGTGACATCTCGATGCTGCCGACCACCACGCCGATCGGCGGGCAGCCATGGAACGCCTGGGAAGAGATCGCGCACGACGACAGCGAGCAAGGAGCGCCGGGCTTTTACACCGTGCGGTTCCCACACACCGGCGTGACCGCGGAACTGACCGCGACCACGCGCACCGGCGTCGGCCGGTTCCGTTACCCGCACAACGGTCGGCCCGCCCTGCTACACGTCCGTTCCGGCGCTTCGCTGGCGGGAAATTCGCGCGCGAGCATCCAGATCGAGGACAACACCACGATCACCGGATGGGCGACCAGCGGAGGATTTTGCGATAAACCGAACACCTACACGGTGTACTTCGCGATGAAGTTCAGCCGGCCGTTCACGTCCTACGGCTCCTGGGACGGCTATTCGGTGTACCCCGGCGCCCGCGGTGCGGCGTCGCCCTACAGCGGGGGGTACGTGGAGTTCCCCGCCGGCTCGGCGGTCGAGGTGCGCACGGCGATCTCCTACGTCGGCATCGACGGGGCGCGCGCGAACCTGGAGGCCGAGGGCGGGAGGAGTTTCGACGCCGTGCGCGCCGCCGCGGCAGCCGAGTGGAACGCCACGTTGTCGTGTATCGAGGTGGCGGGCCGCAACGTCGGCAGCGTGGATACCTTCTACACGTCGCTGTACCACTCCCTGTTGCACCCCAACACCTTCAACGACGCCGACGGGCGCTACATCGGATTCGACAGCGTGATCCACCGGGTGGAAAACGGGCGCACTCAGTACGCGAACTTCTCGGACTGGGACACCTACCGGAGCCTGGCCGCCCTGCAGGGACTGCTCTTTCCCAAGCGGGCCGGCGACATGGCGCAGTCGCTGGTGAACGACGCCGAGCAGAGCGGCTCGTTTCCCCGTTGGGCGCTGGCCAATTCGGCGACCGGCGAGATGAGCGGCGATAGCGTGGTCCCGCTCATCGTGAACCTCTACGCCTACGGGGGCAAGGACTTTGACGTCCAGACCGCGCTGCGCTACATGGTCGACGGGGCGACCAAGGGTGGGGTCGGCCGGGGCGGCTACGTGGAGCGGCCCGGCATCGCCACCTACCTGGCGCTGGGGTACGCGCCGCACACGCCGGACTTCCGAAGCGGCGACAAGATCGTCGACGCGTCCATCACGCTGGAGTGGTCGGTCGACGACTTCGCGATTTCCCGCTTCGCCGACGCGCTCGGCGACGCCGCGACCGCGGCCAGATTCCAGACCCGGGCGCAGTATTGGCAGAACCTGTTCAATCCCAGCACCGATTTCGTCGCGCCCCGCGGCGCGATGGGATTCTTCCGCGAGGGACCCGGGTTCTTCTTGTCCCCTTCGCTTTTCGGCCAGGACGGATACGACGAGGGAAACGCCGAGCAATACGTGTGGTGGGTGCCGCATAACGTCGCCGGCCTGGTGACCGCGCTCGGCGGCCGCGCGGCGGTGGCCGACCGGCTCGACCGTTTCACCACGAAGCTCAACGTCGGCCCGGACGCGCCCTACCTGTGGGCCGGCAACGAGCCGGGATTCGGGGTGCCCTGGCTGTACAACTACGTCGGCCAACCGTGGAAGACCCAGCTCACCGTCGACCGGGTGCGCGGGCTGTTCGGGCCGAAGCCCGACGGCGAGCCGGGCAACGACGACCTCGGGGCGATGTCCAGCTGGTACGTCTGGGCCGCCCTGGGCCTGTACCCGAGCACGCCGGCAACGCCGATCCTGACGGTGTCCGCGCCGCTGTTCGATCGGATCGTCATCGCCCTTCCCGGCGGGAAATTCATTCGGATGTCCGCCCCGGGCGCGTCGGGGCCCCGCCACCTGAAATACGTCGGCGGTCTGAGCGTCGACGGGCGGGCCACCGATCGCACCTGGCTGCCGGAGTCGATCATCCGCGCCGGCGGCGAGGTCGCGTTCTCCCTCGCCGCCTACCCCAACAAGGTCTGGGGCACCGCCGAGTCCTCCGCGCCGCCGTCGTTCGGTGCGGGAAGTTCGGCGGTGACCGTCAACGCGCCGCAACCCATCCTGCGGCTCCAACCGGGGCACACCGGAACCGTGAAATTCGACGCGCAACGGATGATCGACGGCGCCGGCGGCTACGGCATCATCGGTAGTTCCTCCGATCCCGGGATCACCGTGGCGCCGGCGTCGGGACAATTCGGCGCCGACGGATCGGCCTCGGTCGACGTCGCGATCACGGTGGCGCAGTCGGTGCCCGAGGAGTATTACGCGGTGTTCCTCACCACCACGGTCGGCGAAACCGCCAGGAAGTCAGTCGTTTTCGTCGTCGTTAGGGCCGAGCCCGAGGAACCGTGACCGCGGTCAGATCATCTCGTTCTCGGTCAACCATCGCATCACCGGCCAGCCGACGAATACCGGTAGCCAGCAGGTGAGCACGCGATACAGCAGCACCGACGGCACGCCGGTGGCCGCGGGTACGCCGAAGGCGGCCAGGCCACCGATCAGCGCCGCCTCCACCGCGCCCACACCGCCGGGCGTCGGGGCCGCCGACGCCAGCGTCCCGCCGACCATCGTCACCACGGTGCACGTGACAAACGTCGCACCCCCGCCGAAGGCTTCCACGCTGGTCCACAGCGCGAGTGCGGCACCGAGAGTCGTTCCGGCGCAACCGAGTACGATCAGCCCCAATCGTTTCGGTTCGCGGGCAACCTCGGCGAGGTCGCCGATCACCTCCTTGAGCCGCGGGCGCAGATCCGTCGCCAGCCAGCGCCGCAGCCTCGGCACCAGCAGGAAGGTACCGACGATGCCCAGCGCCACGCCCGCGATCAGGTACAGCACCGTGGCGCTGGGAACGTAGTGCGAGAGGTCCATCGACGCACCCGCGACCGTGCTGAACAAGATCAGCAACACCAGGTGCATGATCACCTGCACCACCTGCTGCAGCGCCACCGCGGTGGTGGCGCGCACGGGGGACAGCCCTCCACCCTTCTGCAGGTACCGCGTACTGAGCGCCAGTCCTCCGACGCCGGCGGGCGTCGTGGTTGCGGCAAAGGTGTTGGCCACCTGAGCGATTGACAGCTTCCAGAAGACCACCGACTCGTCGGCGCTCGCCCACAACGCGGCCGCCGCGCCCACGTATGTCAGTGCCGATACCGCCAAGCCCAGCAACGCCCACCACCAGTTCGCCTTGCTCACTTGGGAAACGAACGTCGGCACGGTGCTGATGAACGGGTAGGCGACATAGACCAGCGCGACGAGCAGCACCAACTGAATGACCTGCCGTCGGGTGAACCGGGTGATCGTCTCGGTTTTGATCTGGTCCGCACCGGTCTGCCGTTTCACCTCAGCACGGGCGCCGGAGATCACGGCGCCAGAGCCGGTGACCGACCGCCGGATGTTTTTGGGCACCGCCGATTTGGTGAGCCGGCGCGAAGCGCTCAGCACGGTGTCCTCGCCAAATGCGTCGATCGCGGCGGCCACCGCGGACTTCGCGTCGTACAGCGCCGACGTCGTCACCAGCAGTTGGGCGATATCGGATTGGAGCTGGGTTTCGGTGGCCCCGTACTCGGCGTTGCCGAACCCGCCGAACAGCACGGTGCCGCCGTCGACCGTGATCTCCCGGGCACGCAGGTCACCGTGGGAGATCTGGTGGTCGTTGAGCTCTCGCAGCGACTTCCAGGCCCGGTCAACGGGGGTCGTCTTCGCGCATTGGTCGAGCGGAATCCCTCGAACGGGCTTGTGCGCGTACAGCATCCAGCCCCGGTCGAGGCTGGCGACGGCGATCGTCGACGTGTTGGCGAGGCCCACGTCGCTGACGGCGATGGCCAGCAGCGCCCGGTGCTCGACGGCGCGGCGCATCGACGCCACCAGCGGCGCGGTTTCCCTGGCCCGCAGCCGCAGTTTCCGCCAAACCTGAAGCAGGGCGCCGCCGCTGCGCTGATGCGGGCCGTACAACTCGATCAGGGCCGATTCGGGGTCCGCACCGGAGTCCTCGCACGCGGCAGACAGGACCAGCGGGCCGGGTCCGGCGGGCTGCACGACTTGCAGTCGCGAGACCACGCATCCCCGCTTGGCCAGCGCGCGCACCGTGCCTTCCAGCGGCACCTCGAGGGCCGGAGTGCCGACCACCAGGACCACCAGCGCGCCGACGAACCAGCCGACCGCCAGCCCCAACAGGGAGCGCGCCGGGACGATCGCACTGACGAAGAGGTGGATCGGCACGAAGGCCAGCAGCAGCGTCCACCACCAGTGCCGCCAGCGCGCGGGCAGCCAGGGACCCGACACGGTCAGGACCGCGGCGAGCATCGCGATCCACCGTGGGTCGTCGAGGATCTGCGCCAGCGCGGTCTGCGGCCGGTCCGTCAGGTCGAAATGCCAGCGGGGTGCCGAGATGCCGTTGCCGCCGATGGAGAGCGAAAGGACCGCGATGAGACCGGCGGCCGCATAGGCGCCGAGCAGCTTCCATTGCCGCCCGGCGACCAGACCGATGAGGATGGCGAACGGCAGCGCCAGGATCGCGATGCCGTACACCAGGTACACGAGATCCGACTGGGTGGGGGTCAACACGCCGACGATCTCCGATATCGACCGCTCCAGCGCGAGCCACTGCGGCCGGGTGATCAGCGAACCCGCGATCACGATCGCGAAGAAGACCACCGACGCGGCGAGTCGCAGGATGTCGTTGGTCCGCCGGGTCAGCGGTTGCAGCAAGTTGCCCGAAACGCTGATGTCGCGCCCGTCAACTCGCATGTCGAGACCTTAACCGGATACTTCCGGGCCAGGGTGGATGAACTCGGCGGACAGCGTCCTCACATCCGGCGCGCGTACGGTCGGGTAGGTAGTCGTGCTAGCGAATTGGAGGACATGAGGTGGCCAGAACCGACAACGACACCTGGGAGATCACCGAGAGCGTGGGCGCCACGGCACTGGGCGTCGCCGCGGCCCGGGCGGCGGAGACCGAGAGCGAAAATCCGCTGATCAGCGATCCTTTCGCGCGGGTCTTCCTCGACGCCGCGGGCGAGGGCATGTGGAACTGGTTCGCGGCGCCGGACCTGCCCGCCGAGATCGCCGAGGCCGAACCCGACCTCAAGCCGCGGATGCAGGGAATGGTCGACTACATGGCCGCCCGGACGTCGTTTTTCGATCGGTTCTTTCTCGACGCGACGCGCGCGGGCGCGTCGCAGGTGGTGATCCTGGCGGCCGGCCTGGACTCGCGGGCGTGGCGGCTGCCCTGGCCCGACGGCACGACGGTGTACGAACTCGACCAACCTCGGGTGCTGGAATTCAAGTCCTCGACGCTGCGGGACAACGGCGCGCTGCCGACGTGCAACCTGGTGCACGTCCCGATCGACCTGCGCCACGACTGGCCGGCCGCGTTGCGCGAGGCCGGTTTTGACGCCTCGCTGCCGAGCGCCTGGTCGGCCGAGGGTCTGCTGCCGTTCCTGCCGGCGGCCGCCCAGGAGTTGCTGTTCGAGCGCGTCGATGCGCTCGGCGCCGCGGGCAGCCGGATCGCGGTGGAGGCCCCCGGCCCCGACTTCCTCGACGAGGCCGCCATCGAAAAGCGGCGTGCGGACATGCAGCGGGTGCGCGACCTGATGGCCAAGCTCCAGCCGGATCGCGACATCCCCGACGTCCACGACCTGTGGTACTTCGAGGAGCGCGAGGACGTCGGGGATTGGTTGGCCCGGCACGGGTGGGACGTCACGGTGACGCCGGCCGAGGAGTTGATGGCCAGTTACGACCGCAAGCCCCCGCAGGGCGTCGAGGACGCCGCCCCCAAGACGCTTTTCGTGGCCGCCGAGAAGGAGTGACCGTGGCCCGAACCGACAACGACACTTGGGAGATCACCGAAAGCGTGGGCGCCACGGCGTTGGGCGTCGCCTCGGCGCGGGCGGCCGAAACCCGCAGCGAGAACCCGTTGATCTCCGACCCGTTCGCCCAGGTCTTCCTCGACGCGGTCGGCGACGGGGTGTGGAACTGGCACTCGGCTCCTGCGCTGCCGCCCGAGCTGATCGAGGCCGAACCCTCGCTGCCGCTGCAGATGAGGGCGATGGTCGGCTACATGGCTTCGCGGACGGCGTTTTTCGACCAGTTCTTCCTCGACGCGACAAAGGCCGGCATCCGCCAGGCGGTGATTCTGGCGGCGGGGCTGGACGCGCGATCCTGGCGGCTGCCCTGGCCCGACGGCACCACGGTCTACGAGCTGGACCAGCCCAGGGTGCTGGAGTTCAAGCTGTCGACGCTGACCGAGCACGGCGCCCAGCCCGCCTGCAACCGGGTCGCGGTCGCGGTCGACCTGCGGCAGGACTGGCCGGAGGCGTTGCGGCGGGCGGGATTTGACCCGTCGGCGCCCAGCGTCTGGTCGGCGGAGGGGCTGATGCCCTATCTGCCTGCCGTGGCCCAGGAGCTACTGTTCGAACGCGTCCAGGAGCTCACCGCGCCCGGCAGCCGGGTCGCAGTGGAGGCGCTGGGTCCGAAGTTCCTCGACCCCGGGTTTCGCGCCAGGCGGCGCGAGCGGATGGAGCGCATTCGCGCACTGACGGCCAAGGTGGACCCCGGCCGCGAGATCCCGCGCACCGACGAGTTGTGGTACTTCGAGGAGCGCGAGGACGTCGGCGCCTGGTTTCGCCGCCACGGCTGGGACGTGACGGTGACGCCGTCCGACGAGCTGATGGCCGGCTACGGCCGCGGGGCGCCGAAAGAGGTCGAGGACCAGGTCCCGGGGAACCTGTTCGTGGCCGCGCAGCGCAGCGGGAGCTAGCCGCGTCTGCACCGAGCGCGCGGCTGCCTCGAGAAACGGCTTGAAAGCTCGCAACCGCTAGGCATACGACCGGGCTGAACCCTCAGCGCCTGCCGCTGGCGTGCCCGCGCCAATGTCGGTATCCGCGCCGCGCCGCGAACGCGCCGACGATGGCGCTCACGCACCACACCGCGATCGCGGCATACGCCAGCGGCGACGACAGATGCCCGATCGAGGCGCCGAGCGCCGTGTAGGCGAACGCCCGCGGCGCCGAACCGATGAGGGAGCCAATGGCCATCTGCCACAACGGGACTCCGAATGCCCCAAACGTATAGGAGGCCAGCGCATCGGAGATGCCGGGGACGAACCGCTGCCCCACGACCGCCCACAGTCCGCGCTGTTGGACCAGCCCGTCGATGCGGTCGGCGCGTTGCGTCCCCAGCAGGGCCCGCCCGCTGTCCCGGCCGGCGCGGCGCCCGACGCGGCTGGCAACCATAGCGGTGCCGACCGTCGCACCCAGCGTCACGAACACGCCCAGCAGGGGACCGAACAGCATTCCGCTGCCGGCGGCCAGGATCGAGCCGGGCACGAACAGCGCGCCCAGGACGGCCGACACCACGACGTACGTCAGCGGCGCCGCCGGACCGGTCGCCGCGACCGCGCGCCGCACCACCTCGATGTCGATCACCCGTGCGACGGCCACCAGGTAGAACATCGCGGCCAGGAAGGCGGCGAACACCGCGAGCCGCGCGATGTGGCGCCGCCGGGAGGTCGGTGCCGAGCCGTCGCCGTCGGTCATGGTGACCGCGATTCTTCCGTACCCGTCGTGACCGCCGCCGGCGCATCAATGCATCATGATGCACCGATGATAGGATGGGGTGTGCGCACCACCATCGATCTCCCCGACGACCTGCATAAACAGGCGTCCGCGATCGCACGGGACACCCACCGGACGCTGAGCGAGACGGTAGCCGACCTCATGCGACGCGGTCTTGGCGCGGGTAGCACCGCCCCGATCTCCAGAGACCGCAGGACCGGGTTGCCGCTGGTGCGTGTCGGGACGGTCGTCACATCGGAGGACGTCCGATCGTTGGAGGATGAGGAGTGACGGCGCTGCTCGACGCGAACATGCTCATCGCACTGGTCGTCGCCGAGCATGTGCACCATGACTGCGCGGTGGGGTGGCTGTCGGCATCGGAGGCCAAATTTGCGACGTGCCCGATCACCCAGGGAAGCCTTGTCCGATTTCTGGTGCGGATGGGGCAATCCGCGGCCTTGGCCCGGGCGGTGGTCAGCGCCGTCGCGGAGGCCGACCGCCACGAGTTTTGGCCCGATAGCGTGTCTTTCGCCGGTGTGGACCTTAATGGCGTGGTCGGTCACCGACAGGTGACGGATGCCTACCTTGCCCAGCTCGCGCGAGGTCACAACGGGCAGTTGGCTACGTTCGAAGGCGGCTTGGCGCACCTACACCGCGATGTCGCCATCCTCGTTCCCACGAGAACCTGACGTCCGGTGGCCGCATTGGCCGGTGTGCGATCGGCGTTGCGCACTCACGTTGCGGCCACTGCGGGCTGCAACCGCTGCCGCAGCCCGCTCGCCCGCACCGCCCGCCGCTCGATCGCGGCGCGCACCGACGCCTCCGCGCCGACCACCCGCACCTTCACCTTGGCCCGGGTCACCGCGGTGTAGAACAGCTCGCGGGTCAGCAACCGCGAATCCTCCGGCGGCATAAGGACCGTCACCTCGGCCGCCTGGCTGCCCTGGCTCTTGTGGATCGTCATCGCGTGCATCGTCTCGATATCGCTGAGGCGGCTCGTCGCGAAATCCAGGGTTTCCGTGGCGCCGGCGATCACCGCCCGCAAGGCGTCTTGTGATCCGTCCGGGCCGGCGACGACGACCCCGGTGTCACCGTTGTAGACCTTGAGCCCGTAGTCGTTGGCCGTCACCAGCAGCGGCCGACCGACGTACCAATCAGAGAACACCGGCTGACCCGTCTCCTCGGAGAGCCAGCGCTCCACCTGCCGGTTCCACTGCGACACCCCGTACGGCCCGCGCCGGTGCGCGCACAGCAGGCGGTGCTCGTCGAGCGTCGCCAAGGCCACCTCGGCCGCGCCGAGCACCGCGGCCTCCCGCACCCGCAACGCGTGCCCGGTCAACACCCCACGCAGCCGGTCGGTGGGTCCGTCGGAGTCCACCCACTCGATATGCTCACCGCCGGCGCGCAGCAGGGCCAGCACGCGGTCCGCGTCGCCGATGCGGATCGCTTCGGCCAGTGCGCCAATCGATTCGCCGAACCGGTGCGGCGTGCGCAGGGCGGCGACCCGCACGTCGTGACGAGCGGTCAACCCTTCGACCAAATCCGCCAGCACGGCGCCGGCTTCCACCGAGGCCAGCTGGTCGGGGTCGCCCACCAGGATCAGCCGGGTGTCCGGCCGCACCGCCTCCAGCAGCCGCGCCATCATCGTCAGCGACACCATCGACGTCTCGTCGACGACGATGACGTCGTGCGGCAGCCGATTGCCGCGATTGTGTCTGAACCGCACGGAGGTATCCGGCCTGGAGCCCAGCAGCCGGTGCAGCGTCGTCGCTTGCAGGCCGGCCAGCCGCGCCCGGTCCACCGCGTCCAGGTTCCCGACCTCGGCGGCGACGGCCTCGGCCAGCCGCGCCGCGGCCTTGCCGGTCGGTGCGGCCAGGGCGATCTGCGGCCGCTGAGCGCCGCTGAGCTCGGCCCGCTCGGCCAGCAGCCCCAGCAGCCGCGCCACCGTGGTGGTCTTGCCGGTGCCGGGTCCACCGGTGAGCACCGTAACCGCTTGCGACAGCGCGATTTCGGCGGCAGCGCGCTGTTCTTCATAGCCCGGCGGGAAAAGGCGCTGCAACGGCGGCGTCCGACCCGTCGCCGCCGGCACGGACAGCGCGAGCAGGTCCGCGCACACCTGCTCTTCCTCGAGCCAGTACCGGTCCAGGTACAACAGGTCACCGAACAGCCGCAGCACCGGCGGTGACCCGAGCAACCGACTCGCCCGCACCGCGGCCATCCATTCCTCGGCCTCGGGCCACGGCAGGCCGGCGATGCCGATCTGAGCCCCCACCATCCGCAGGTCCACGCACACCGAGCCGCCGCGCAGCGCGCGCACCGCCAGGGCGATCGCCAGCGCCACCCGCTCATCCGGCTCGCCGGCGAGCGCCGTAAGCCGCTGCGCCACATGGACGTCCGCCGCCTCGAAGATGCCGGCGGCGCCGAATTCCCGCAGCCTCCCCGCGGCGCCGATCGCCTCGACCGTCACGCGACGGCCCTCGGGTCATCGAGCAGGTCCGACAACGCCGCAACCAGCGACGCGGGCGGCCGCCAGCTGAACACCCCCGACGGGTGCCCGTCGATCACCGGTGTCTCGGCGCCGCACATCCCGCGCACGAACAG
This sequence comes from Mycobacterium terramassiliense, assembly GCF_900157385.1. Taxonomy (GTDB): domain Bacteria; phylum Actinomycetota; class Actinomycetes; order Mycobacteriales; family Mycobacteriaceae; genus Mycobacterium; species Mycobacterium terramassiliense. Next base: position 838,222 of record NZ_LT717700.1, on the reverse strand, counting down.
GTAGAGGACACCGCCGAGGTGCCGGGCCGGGTCGTAGCCTGGGACCCGCCACCGCAAGAACCGATGCAGCACAACGCAATACAGCAGCGCCTGCAGCGGATAATCCGAATGCAGCATCGCCTCGGCCAGCCGCCCCCGGTCGTAGTCGGCGGACGTCAGGGGCCGCTCGGGATCGCCGAGCCAGTTGGTCTTGTAATCCACCACCAGATAGCGACGCCCCGCACCGTCGGGGACGCGCAGGACGGCATCGACCGAGCCGGTGAGGTATCCGCGCAACGGCTGCCCGCCGAGCGCGTGGCCCGCCAGCCGATCGGCATACGGCGCCAGCGCGTCATCGGTCGGCAGGTGCCGGCGCAGCAGCGTCCCCACGTCCGCCAGCCGAAGCTCGGGCGCGGCGGAGCGACGATCGCCGCCGGCCAGGGGGAACTCAAAGTCGAGTTCCCGCAGCCGATCCGGCAGCCCGATCTGTCGCAGCGTCAAACCGTCGGCCAGCGGGCCCAGCGGGGTGTCGTGCAGCGGCACCATGGCCTCCGCCAGCACCTCCGGCGCCACGGCGACCGGCCACCATACCGAGTGCTTCCGGATCTGTGCCGCAAGCTCGGCGGCCAGGTCGGACGCCAAGGGGTCGGCGGTCTCCAGCACGGCGTGCACCAGCGTGCCGAACTTCGCGCCCATGGGCAGGTCCGCCATCGGGGATGGCACGTCCGGCCCGGATGCGGCCTGGCTCAACGCGATATCGCCGGCCTCGTCGTCGAGCTCGGTGACCTCGGGCTCGCTGCTCACCCCGGTGGCCGCGGAGGTCTCCGCCGCCCGGATGAGACCGGAATAGGAGGTGCGCCGCCAGCCGGTGTCGATGCCGCGGTGAAAATGGCGGCTGCCGATCCCCGTCGGCACCGGCGCCGGCCCCAGCGCGGGGGCCGCGACCACCACCGACTCCTCGATCACCGGGCCGCCCAACGCCTCCCACTCGCGGAACCGGGCCATCGCGTCCTCGTCGGAGATCCTGGCCGGTTCGCATTCGTCGGGTACCAGGGACTCGCCGGGCCGACGGCCGCGCAGCAACCGGGACAGGCCGCCGTTGGGCTCGTAGTAGGCCGGCGACCACCACGCCACCACCTGCGTCTGCGCCCTCGTCAGCGCGACATACGTCAACCGGCTGGCGTCGCCGGCATCCTCCCTGCGGCCCAGCGTTTCAACCGTGGGGAAGTCGGGGCTGTCGTTGCCGCCGACGTGCAGGCAGCGCACCTGGCCGTCATGGAACAGCACGATGTCGCGTTTCTGGACGCTGCGGTTGAATGCGAACGGCAGATACACGATCGGGTACTGCAGGCCCTTGCTCACGTAGACCGTCATGATCTGCACGGCGGCCGCGTCGCTGTCCAGTCGCCGGTTGCGTTCGGGTGCGCCGCTGCGCTCGTCGCGTTGCCTGCGCAGCCAGTCGCGAAGTGCCGGCAGACCGTACCGGTCGCGGTGCGCGACGTCCTGCAGCAACTGCGTGACGTGCGCCAGGTCGGTCATGTGCCGCTCGCCGCCCTGGGTGGAGAGCAGGCGGTCGCCCATGCCCCGCAATTGCGCGGCCTCCAAGATGGCGGCAACCCCCCGTTCCCGCGCGTGGCCCGCCCATTCCCGCAACGTTTCCGCGACCCGGTCGGTCAGCGTATCGCCGCCGGCGGCCAGCGATGCCGCGGTCTCACCGAAGAACATGGTCGCCGCCGCGGCGCGCACCATGCCCGGACGGTGTGGTTGGTCGAACGCCTCCAGCAGACAAAGCCAGTCCGCGGCGGCCTCCGAGGCGAACACGTCGGTGTTGCCGGTGTAGACCGCCGGGACGCCGGCGTCGCAGAGCGCCCTGAAGCAAGCGGCGGCATCCTCGTGCCTCTCCACGATGACGGCGACGTCGCGGGCCCGCAGCGGCTCGCCGCCGAACGTCGCGCCGCTGGCCAGCAGTGCGCGGATGTCGGCGGCCAGGTCGGCGCCGATGTGCTCGCGCAACTCGTCGATCGGCATGTTCGCCAGACCCCTGCGCCCCAAGGCCTTTCGCGGCACCACGCGCAACCGGAAGGGATCGTTTCGCGGCGCGCCGGCCAGCCGATGCCCCCGGTGGTAGGCGTCGACGTCGTTGACCACGATCGTGGGGTCGCCGAGCTGCGCACCGCGCAAGACCTCCTGCAGCCGCTCGACGAGCGCGGAATCGCTGCGCCAGTTGATGCCCAACGTCTTCTTCTCACCCGCCGCCTGGGCCGCCTGCAGATACGTCACGATGTCGCCGCCGCGGAACGCGTAGATCGCCTGCTTCGGATCGCCGATCAGGACGACGGTGGAGCGCCCGCTGAACGCGCGGTCGATGACCTTCCATTGCACCGGGTCGGTGTCTTGGAACTCGTCGACCATCACGATGGGCCAGCGCCGGTGCATTCGGATCCGGGCCGGGGATTCGTCGGTGGCCAGCGCGTCGGCGAGCCGGATCAGCAGGTCGTCGTAGCCCAGGACGCCCAGCCGGCGCTTGCGCGTATTCAGCTCGGCGAGAACCTCTTCCGCGAAGCCGACGCAGACCGCGGCCCGCGAACCGGGTTCGGGGTCGCGGGGGCGCAGCTGCGCGGAGGGGTTGTTGGCCACCTCGCGCGCCAGCCGCAGCGCGTCGCGATACACCAACACCGGGTCTTCGCGTTCCTGTCCGAAGTGGGCGAGGTACAGGTCATCGACGATCTCCACGACCAACTCATCGAGGCTCTCCAGCAGCGTGACACCGCCCGCCGTGTCGCCGGCCACGCCGAGCGAGCGCAACACCAGTTGGCAGAACTGGTGGGTGGTGGCGATCGTCGCCGCGTCGAAACCGGCCAGCGCATCGCGGAGCCGCTGCTTGCGCAGGTCGCGCTCCTGCTCGTCGGCGTCCAGCAGGTAGGCCACCAGCTCGTTGTCGCCGGCCGCCGAAGGGTCCGCGGAATCCGAGAAATCATTGAAAGCGGCAACCGCCTCGACGATTTGGCAGCGGACGCGCTCCCGCAGCTCCTGGCTGGCGGCCCGGCCGAACGTGATGAGCAGCATCTGGTCGAGCGTCGCCTCGCCCTCGGCGAGGTAGCGGGTCACGAGGCCGGCGAGCGCGAACGTCTTGCCCGTGCCGGCGCTGGCCTCCAGCACGGTGGTGGAACGCCGGGCGGGCAGCGCACCCAGCAGGTCGAAGCGCTCGGTCACCGGGCTCATCTAGGGCCTCCGCTCGGCGCGCAGCATCGGCAGCCACAGCCGGGCGGCGTAGGCGCCGAGCCGGTGGTCCTCGCCGTCGCATTCCTCGCCCGGTCGCAGCGGCTGCATGAGGTCGGCCAGTCGCGCCTTCCTGCCCCAGGCCCGCACGTGCGCCGGCTCCTCGTCCTCCCACTTCCACCGATATTCCGCCTCGCGCTCCGGGTCGTCGCCGCAGTGGCGTGCGGCCGCCCAGGCGTAGGACGTCCTGATGGGCAACGGAATCGGCTCCCGGCGCCCCGCGTCGTAGATCGCCACCAGATCGCGCAATATCCCGGCGGCGTCATCGCTTGGCCGCCCCAGCCCCTCCACCCGCGGGCCGGTGCCCCGCTTGCGGCGGCCGATGCACACCGCCGACCAGTCGCCGGCCGGGTCGTGAGCGATCAACGCCAGCAACGGAATCCACGACTCGAGCAGGTGCTTGCCATCCAGCTTGGAATAGGTCACCGACACCAGCCGCTCCCCGTACACCGGCGACACCGTACCCGCGAGCCGTCGACCGGAGCCCAGATCGATGTCGACGTCGTACGCCCGGGCCTCCGCCCGCCGGTGCTGCTGGGCGGCGGCCGCCAGCAGCGCGGCCTGGTCGCGAACCTCGGCCGCCTTGCGCCAGCCCAGTTGGCCCGGCGGCAGCGTGCCCCGGCGCCACTCGGCCTGCCGCGCGTCGTCCGGCGTCATCCCGAGCAGGATGTCGCCGAGCATGCGGTCGCCGACCGTCCGCTCCTCCAGGCTGTTGATGTCGACCGGCATGGCGTCCTGCACGCCGTCGACGTCCCGCGGCAGCGTGAAGTCCAGCGCACGGAAGAAGCCCTTCACCGGGTCCTTGAAGAAGCCGACGAGGTCGGCGAGGATCACGTCGTCGGCGCGCGGTGGCGGCAGCGGTCCGGAGATGAACGGGGCCGCCTCGCCGCGTTTACCCGTCGCGGCCCGCGCCGCCCGCAGCGCCGTGGGGTCGAAGGTGAACGGAACCTCCGGCACCAGCCGTCCGGGGATGACGTTGCGAATGTCGAACGGCTGCAACGGATGCTGGACGACGACGCGCTCGCGGATCTGGCCCCGCCTTTCGCTCGGCACGGTCATCTCGAGGGTGTCGAGCAGTTCGGCCAGCGGCACGGCGGGCGGGCGCGGCTGGCCGGAATACTCGTTGGCGCCGGTGTAGGTGATCACCAGGTGCTCGGTGGCCGCGCCGATGGCGTCCAGCAGCAATTGCCGGTCCTCGGAACGGATATCGCGTTCACCGGTCATCGGGTCCCGGGCCAGCGCGTCGTCACCGTCCACGACACCCAGGCGCGGAAACACGCCGTCGTCCAGCCCGACGAGGCAGACCACCCGGTGCGGCACCGAACGCATCGGCACCATGGTGCACACGGTCAGCGTGCCGGTGCGGAAGTTGGCCCGCGTCGGGCGCCCGGCGAGGTGCCGGTCGAGCAGCGCCCGGATGTCGGGCAGCTGCAGCGAGGTGTCGGCCCGCGGGCCGGCGTCGGCCAATACCCGCGCGCATTCGCGGTGCAGCTGGCTGGTTTGCCACAGGTCCGCATCGTCGACGTGCGCCAGCAGGGCGATGCCGTCGGTCAGGGCCGCCAGCCACCGCCGCAGCGGCCGCGCCCCGCTGAGCGAGTCGACCACGCGCTGCAGCCGGTCGACGAATTCGGCGAACTGGCCCGCCAACTGGACGCGGTTGCTGCTGACGTCGTCGAGCGGCAGTGTGGACTCGATCCAGGCATGCGAATCCTCGGACATCGCGACTCCGGCCAGCACGCGGTCGATGCCGAAACGCCAAGTGTTGTGCACGAAGTCGACGTGGTACGGCCGCCGATGCTCCTGGTCGAAACCCCACCGGATGTTCGCCTGCCGGACCCAACGGGTGATGGCCTCCAGGTCGTCGTCGGTGAAGCCGAAGCGGGCGCGCACCGGCGCGGCCTCGGCGAGGTTGAGCACCTCGCTGGCCCTCACCCTGCCGCCGGCCAGCGCCAGCAACTGCGCGCCCAGGCCGAGCAGGGGATTGGTCTGGGTCGGCGACCGGTCCGCGAGGCGCACCCTCAGCCGGTGCGCGGGGTGCGCGCCGTGCACCACGTCGCCGAGCCCGAAATCCGCGACGATCAGCGGGGCATAGGTCTCGATGTCCGGACACATCACCAGGATGTCGCGCGGCTGAAGCGTCGGGTCGTCCTGCAGGAGGCCGAGCAGCACCTCGCGCAGCACATCGACCTGCCGGGCCGGGCCGTGGCAGCTGTGTATCTGGACGGAACGGTCATCCGCGGCGAGGTTGCGCCCTTGTGGCCGAACGGCATTGGCGGCGATGTCGGATTGCAGCCAGCCGAGCAGCGTGTCGGGGCGCGTCCGGCCGGGAAGATACTCGTCGGTTCGCGGATCCGTGGGGAGGCTGCGCTGCAGCTCGCGAAGGTCCCTTCCCAGCGTCGCCAGCAACGGGTGGAAGACGTCCCGGTGGCTGACGTCCCTTCGGCGGGGGATGGTGCCGTGGGCGCCGGCCAGCGCGTGCCAGAGCTCGTCGCTGGGGTGCGGCAGCCACAGGTGCAGATCGTGGTGGCTGGCCAGCGCGCCGAGCAGCTGCACGTCGGTGGAGGCCAGCCGGGTGTGCCCGAACAGCGACAGCCGCGCCGGCAGGTCGCTGGGCCCCTGCCGCAACCGCGCGACCGTCTTGTCGTGGCGGACGTGCGGGGGGTCGGCGTCGACCCGCTCGACGAGCGCCCGCCACAGCTCCGGCTGCCAGCGCAGGTCGGGGTCGAGGTCTCCGGCATCGCCGGCCAACCAGTCGCTGAGCAGTTGCGGACGCTGGCGCGCGTAGGAGGCGAACAGGCCCGCCAGCCGGCGTGCGGTGGCATACCGCCGGGCCCGGCGCAGCTCCGCCTCCTCGCCCGTGTCGAAGTGGCCCAAATGCGTTGCGAGCGTTCGGCACCACGGTTCGTCCAGACTGGCGTCGATGGCCTCCAACAGCGGCCACGTCATCGCCTCGGGTGACCACGGATCGTCATCGAGGGTGCCGGTGATCTCGGCGATCAGCGAGGCCGGGCTGCGGAACGCGACCCCCGCGCACACCCCGTCCCCGGCGCCGGGCCGGCACCCCAGCGCGTGCGACAGCCGCTGGCTGAGCCAGCGTTCCACGCCGCGCGCCGGGACCAGCACCAGCTCCTCGGCCAACGGGTCGGCCGGCGGGTCGGCCAACAGGGCGCCGAGACCGTCGGCGAGTGAGTCGGTGCGTTCGGCACGGTGGAGATGGAGGGCCATTGCGCTGCCACCATAGAACGCCGCACCGACGGGCGGGATGATTGTGCGCCGACATGCCGTTCGTCGGTGGTGGCAGCATGAGGCAGGAACGAGAGGAATCGGGATGGAAGCTTGGGACGCGATCTGCGCGCGGCGCAATGTGCGGCAATACAAGCCGGAGCCGGTGCCGGAATCCGACCTGGACCGCATCGCCGAGGCGGGCTGGCGGGCGCCGTCGGCGAAAAACCGGCAGCCGTGGGACTTCGTGATCGTCACCGATCCGGCCCAGCTGCAGGAGTTGTCCACGGTCTGGCGGGGCGCCGGGCACATCGCCACGGCCGCCGCAGCGATCGCGATCGTGGTGCCGGTGCCACCGGACGAGCGCAGGCTGGTCACCGACAACTACGACGTCGGGCAGGCCACGATGGCGATGATGATCGCCGCCACCGACCTGGGCATCGGCACCGGCCACTCGTCGGTGGGGGATCAGGACAAGGCGCGCGCCATCCTCGGTGTGCCCGAGGATCACCAGGTGGCGTTCCTGCTGGGCATCGGCTATCCCGCCGACCGTCCGCTCGTGCCGATCCGCAAGCCGGATCGACGGCCTTATGCCGAGGTCGTGCACCGCGGGCGGTGGTGAGCGGCGTGCACGATCACCGCGGCGACTACGGAATCGACGGCTCGTTCAAGACCATCTCGGCGCGCGGGCAGGCGATCGGCGTCGTGGCCCAGGCCGTCGGCCTGGCGGTGTGGGCGGGCATCAGCCGGGCGCGCGGCCGCAGGGTGACGGCGGCGGTGACCGGGGGCTGGGCCGTCGCCCTGCTCGCGGCGCTGGCGTCCTACGTCTACGCGACGCGGTCGGGCAAGTTCGTGGTGTGGGACCGGGTGCTCGACGGGCTGCGGCTGCGCGGCGACGAAACGGTGCTCGACCTCGGCTGTGGGCGCGGTGCGGTGTTGCTCGCGGCCGCCAAGCGGCTGCCCAGGGGTCGCGCGACGGGCGTCGACCTGTGGCATGCGGACCAGACCGACAACTCGCGGGAGGCCACGTTGGCCAATGCGGCGCTGGAGGGCGTCGCGGACCGCGTCGAGGTGCGCACCGCCGACATGACGGCCCTGCCGCTGCCCGACGAAAGCGTGGACGTCGTCGTCAGCAACCTGGCGATCCACAACATCCCGACCCGCGCCGGCCGCCGCCAGGCGCTGGACGAAGCGGTTCGCGTGTTGCGCCCGGGCGGTCGGCTCGCCATCGCCGACCTCTGGGAGACCCGTCAGCACGCCGCGCGGCTGCGCGAGTTGGGATGGCGAAACGTCAAGCGCCGCAACCTCGGATGGCGCATGTGATACGGCGGACCGTGGATTTCGACGCGCCTGGTCACCGCGGCGAAACCGGGGTGACGGCCACGCCCTGCGGCCACCGTTCAGCGGTGCGATGCTGATGACATGTCGAGAAACGAACTCACCGAACGGATCGTCGTCGCGCGGCTGGCGAAGGGGCTGACCTGGCAGGAGCTGGCCGACGCGATCGACAGGCCGGTGCTGTGGACCACGTCGGCCTTGCTCGGCCAGCACCCCATACCCGCCGACCTCGGCAAGGTTCTCGTGCGGATGCTCGGCCTCGACGAGTCGGCGGTGCCCGTGCTGGCGGCGCCGCCGATGCGCGGCGGCCTGCCCACCGCGGTGCCGACCGACCCGACCATCTACCGCTTCTACGAGGCGCTGCAGGTGTACGGCGGTGCCATCAAGGAAGTGATCCACGAGCAGTTCGGCGACGGCATCATGAGCGCGATCAACTTCAGCGTCGACCTGCAGAAGAAGCCGCATTCGTCGGGCGACCGGGTCGTGGTGACGTTCGACGGGAAGTTCCTGCCCTACCAATGGGTCTCGGCAGACGGGTGATCACCCCGCAAAGGTGAAGTGACGGCGCGCCGCGTCCGTGCCACACTGGCCGCGAGGAGGCGAGCAACGCGGTGGCCAGGTGTTTTCCCGGTCACCGCGTTCGCGCTGTCAGAGCCCGAACTCGGCCTCCAGGCCGTCGATTCCGGCGCGGATGGCCTTCAGCGCGTCGGCCCGGGCGCGCAGCTTGGTTGCGGCGTGGGCGTGCCGGTGCAGGCCGGCGAATTCGCGCGCGGCCTCTTCGGCGCGGTCGACCACCATCTCGGGCAACACGATCTCGTCGACAAAGCCTGCGGCCAGCGCGGTTTCACCGAAGAACGTCTTGGCCAGCCCGACGGCCTGCTGGTAGGCCGACTGCGTCAGGCGCAGCTTCATGATCTCGAGGGCCGCGTACGGGATGACCATGCCGATCGCCACCTCGTTGGCCTGAATGTTGTAGGCGTGGGCGGCCACCCGGTGGTCGCCGGACGACAACAAAAACGCGCCCATCGCGATGGCGTGGCCGGTGCAGGCCATCACCACCGGCTTGGGATGCGACAACAGCCGATACGCCAGCTCGAAGCCGCCCCTGAGCATGTCGATCGCCGGCTGCGCCTCGCCGGACGTCAGGATCTTCAGGTCGACCCCGCCGCTGAACACCCGCTCGTTGCCGGTGATCACCAGCGCCCCGGCGTTGTCGCTGTCGGCCCGGTCAATCGCCTCGCCCAGGGCCTGCTGCATCGCCGGGCCTAGCGCGTTGACCTTGCCGTCGTCCATCCGGATGACCGCGATGGAGTCCTTCTGGCTGTACTGCACCGGACCGCTCATGGGTTGCTCCTTAGACCTGGGTCAGACGTGCTGGCTGCGGTGCTTGGCCAGATCGGCTTCCGCGTTGCCCCAGCGCAGGCTGACGTCGGTGGGCTGGTCGAGCAGTCGCGTGCGCCAGCGCTCCTGCGTCTCCTGCACCGCGCCGTTGATGCGTTCGATCTCGCTGCGGAACACGTCGGGACGCGTTTCCTTGCTCGCGTAGTGGAAGTAGGTCAGCAGCCCACGCAGCAGCTCGAGCTTCTGCTTTTCCCGCTTCGCCAGGTCGTGGGTGGTCATCAACTCGATGCGCTGAACCGGCGGCAGCGCGTCCCAGTCCAGCACCACGCTGGTCTGCAGCATCGGCCGCTCGGCCTCCCAGAACCGCCAGCCGCGCGGCTTGTCGGGCCGGTCGTAATAGATCACCGAGCCGGCGAAGCGCGACGCGATGCCCGTTCCGATCTCGGCGCGGTCGAGCGCCGAATCCCACACCATGCGCCATTCCTGGCCGGGCGCGAGCACCGGCAATTCGCGGGGCAGCTGCAGCTCGACGACGTCGGCATAGCCGTCGGCGGCGTTTTCGTATTCGGCCACGGTCAGAGGGCTGGGAAAGGCGAACCGGATGTCATACGCGGCCGTCTGACCGAAATTCCGGACGACGAGTTCGATCACGTGCCAGTCGGCGGGATGGGGTTCCATGAACATCGCCACCTGGGGCCGCGTCCGCTCGGCGGCCAACCGGCGGTTGAGTTTGAGCTGCCGGCTGATGAAGACCAGCGCGACGACACCCAGCAAAATCGCCGCCCATGCCGCCCACGCCAACCAGGTGCCGGACCCCACCCGGGTGACCCCCTGCCAGGCGCCCTGGATCCACCCCATTTCGACCCACCCTTTCTTTCGCTGGACCGATAGTAAAGGCGTCCGGCGGGCAGTGCCGATCCGGGAACCGATCGGCGCACTCAATCCGCAATGGCCGGCTCAGCCGCCCATCAACATTCGCCACTGATCGAGATTTGCCGCGCGGTACACGTAGTTCGAGCGCTTGACCTCCGACAACGACGCGCTGGGCTCGGCCGAATACCAGTGCCCGGGAAACACCGTCGGGTCACCCGGCAGGGTGGCGAGCCGCTGCAGGCTGCGATACATCTCATCGGAGTCGCCGCCGGGAAAGTCGGTGCGTCCGCAGCCGTCGAGAAACAGCGTGTCACCGGCGACCAGGCGGTCCCCGAGCAGGAAGCACTGGCTGCCGGGCGTGTGCCCCGGGGTGTGCAGCAGCTCGATCTCGATGTCCCCGACGCTGACCTTGTCGTGGCCCTCGTGCGCGGTGAGGTCCCCGAGGCCGATCCCGGTGACCCGCGAAACCCAAAGGGCCTCATGCGTGTTCACGTGCACGGGAACGGGTGCCCGCTCCAGCAGCTCGGCCAGGCCCTTGAGCTGGAAGCCCATCATCGAACCGCCCACGTGGTCGGGGTGGTGGTGGGTCACCAGGACCCCGGACAGGTGCATGCCGTCGCTCTCGAGCGCGTCGAGCAGATCGCCGGCGGCGTAGGCGGGGTCGACCACCAGGCAGTCCCCGGTCTGCCGGTCCCCGATCAGGTAGGCGAAGTTGCGCATCTGCGTCGCGAACATGTCGCCCGCGGCGAAATCGCGACCAGATAGGAGTTGACGGAAGTACAGCCGGTCCTCTGACACCCGACCAGACTAGGGCTTGCCGGAGGCTCGTCGCTGGGGGCTACCCGTCGAAGAGGCTTTGCCGGCACGCGCTCGTCGCCGGCGATTGAGCCCCTGCCTAATGGGTATTGTTGGCGCATGAAGAAGAGGGTCGAGATCGAAATCGACGACGATCTGGTCCAAGAGGCGATTCGTCGGTTCCATCTGGCTGATACGCGCGAGGCCGTCCATCTCGCGTTGCGCACGTTGCTCGGTGAGTCGGACCCGGGGGATGAGCAAGACGACGAGTACGACGAGTTCAGCGATCTCAGCGCGTGGCAACTGCGCCACGACGGAAGCTAGCCGAGGAGCCGCCCCGCACCGGTCCGTGGTTTGGTGACGTTGCGCGCCAGGCTGTAACCTCTTTTAGGCCCGCGGCACGACTGCCGCTTGGGTGAACGGCCCCCTTAGCTCAGTCGGTAGAGCGTTTCCATGGTAAGGAAAAGGTCAACGGTTCGATTCCGTTAGGGGGCTCGGCGGATGCCGAGCTGGCAGCGGCGGAATACCCTCAACGGGGTGGCCCAGAGGCGATGTAGCTCAGTCGGTTAGAGCGAACGACTCATAATCGTTAGGTCGCCGGTTCGAGTCCGGCCATCGCTACAACAGAACATTGTGACTTTTCTACAGAGCAGAGAGAACGGACATGGCTTCCAGTACCGACGTGCGGCCAAAGATCACCTTGGCATGTGAGGTGTGCAAGCACCGTAACTACATCACCAAGAAGAACCGCCGCAACGACCCCGACCGGATGGAGCTGAAGAAGTTCTGCCCGAACTGCGGCAAGCACCAGCCACACCGCGAGACACGCTAGGCGCCGTCGGTCAGCGTCTATTGAGAGTGACTAGGTAGGTTCTACAGCCGTGTCGTTGAGCGCGAATATCGTCGGGATGCACTACCGCTATCCCGATCATTACGAGGTGGAGCGGGAGAAGATCCGCGAATACGCGGTGGCGGTGCAAAACGACGACACCTGGTTTTTCGAGGAGGACGCCGCGGCCGAGCTGGGCTACAAGGGCCTGCCGGCCCCGCTGACGTTCATCTGCGTGTTCGGTTACCGGGCGCAGTCGGCGTTCTTCAAGCACGCCAACATCGCCGTGGAGGACGCGAAGATCGTCCAGGTCGACCAGGTGCTGAAGTTCACCAAGCCGATCGTCGCGGGAGACAAGCTGTACTGCGACGTGTGGCTGGATTCGATGCGCGAGTCGCACGGCACCCAGATCATCGTGACGAAGAACATCATCACCGACGAGGCCGGTGACGTCGTGCAGGAGACCTACACGACCCTGGCGGGCCGTGCCGGTGAGGATGGCGGAAAGGGATTTTCAGATGCCACTGCGTGAGTTCAGTTCGGTCAAGGTGGGAGACAGGCTGCCGGAGAAGGTCTACCCCCTGACCCGTCAGGATCTGGTGAACTACGCGGGGGTCTCCGGCGACTTGAACCCGATCCACTGGGACGACGAGATCGCCAAGATCGTCGGGCTGGACACCGCGATCGCCCACGGCATGCTGACCATGGGGCTGGGCGGCGGCTACGTCACCTCGTGGGTCGGCGACCCGGGCGCTGTGACCGAGTACAACGTGCGATTCACCGCCGTGGTGCCGGTGCCCAACGACGGCAAGGGCGCGGAGCTGGTGTTCAGCGGCCGGGTGAAGTCGGTCGACCCGGAGAGCAAGTCGGTGACGATCGCTCTTACGGCGACCACCGGCGGCAAGAAGATCTTCGGTCGGGCCATCGCCTCGGCCAAGCTGGCGTAGCTGATGGCGCTCAAAACCGACGTCCGCGGGATGAGCTGGAAGTACCCGGACTACTTCGAGGTTGGCCGCGAGCAGGTTCGCGCCTTCGCGCGGGCGATCAAGTGCGACGATCCGGCCTGCTTCGACGAGTTAGCCGCCGCCGAATTGGGCTACGACAGCCTCATTGCGCCGCTAACGTTCGTGTCGATCTTCGCGAAGATCATCCAGGACGATTTCTTCCGAAATGTCGACGTGGGCATGGAAACCATGCAGATCGTCCAGGTCGACCAGCAGTTTCACTACATCAAACCGGTGCTGGTCGGCGACAAGCTCTTCGGCCGTATGGACATCGAATCTGTGAACGAGCGTTTTGGCGCCGACATCGTCGTCACCAAGAACACCTGCACCAACGAGCGTGGCGAGGTCTTGTTGGAGGCCTACACCACCCTGATGGGCCACGAGGGTGACGATTCCATCCAGCTCAGATGGGACAAGGAAACCGGACAGGTCGTCAGAACCGCGTAATTAGTATCTGGCTCCCGCACCGATGTACACTCGGACCTCGGGGTTTTCCCAGCATCAGCGCGCTTTCCGGGATTCGAGCATTCGGGGAGCGCGCGTGTCATGTAAGCCCCGGCAGGTAAGCGCAGGTTGGCCTGCCAACCGCGAAGGGGCGTAGCTCAACTGGCAGAGCAGCGGTCTCCAAAACCGCAGGTTGCAGGTTCAAGTCCTGTCGCCCCTGCTGACGGCCGGTCCGACCACGATGCAGGCCGGAACGGCCTGAGGAGGAGTCGGACATGACGGCCGTCCGACGACGATGCAGGCCGGAACGGCCTGAGGAGGAGTCGGACATGACGGCGAGGCCGTGCCATGGTGGACACTGGAACAAGGTGCCCCATCACGTGGGACGGCCCGCGGGATATAGCAAACAAAGGAGCATGCGGTGAGCGACGAGGGCGACGCTGCCAACGACGCCGCACGCGACGGCGGCGACACCGAGGAGAGCCGCGACAGCGGCGGTCGGACGGCCCTGGTGACCAAGGCTGCGGCGCGGCCGCAACGGCCGACCGGCAAGCGGTCGCGGCAGCGCGCGACCGACGCCGACGACGTCGACGTGTCGACGGACGAAGTCGAGGACTCCAAGGAAGACAAGGCCAAGAAGCGCCGGACGGCCAAGAAGGCGAAGGCCTCGAAGCAGCCGCGGAGGCCCGGCGACCGTTCGGCCAATCCGTTCGTGTTCGTCTACAACTACCTCAAGCAGGTCGTTGCGGAGATGCGGAAGGTGATCTGGCCGAACCGCAAGCAAATGCTCACCTACACCTCGGTGGTGTTGGCGTTTCTCGCCTTCATGGTGGCGCTGGTCGGCCTGGCGGATTTCGGCCTGGCCAAGCTCGTGCTGCTGGTGTTCGGCTGAGCCCTGAGATTGACAGAGAGGACTGAAAACCGTGACTACCTTCGACGGCGACACGTCTGCGGGTGACGCGGTCGACGTGCAGGTCGCCGAGACCCCAGAGACCCCAGAGAACACTGAGGCCACTGACGCGACCGAAGCCACTGAAGCCTCCGCCGAGACCGCAGAGGCCAACGAGAACCCTGAGCAGGCGGAACCGGCCGAGCCGGCCGAGGAGGTCGACCCCGCCGCCGCGCTCAAGGCGGAGCTGCGCAGCAAGCCCGGGGACTGGTACGTCATCCACTCGTACGCGGGATACGAGAACAAGGTGAAAGCCAACCTGGAAACGCGCGTGCAGAACCTGGACGTCGGCGACTACATCTTCCAGGTCGAGGTGCCCACCGAAGAGGTCACCGAGATCAAGAACGGCCAGCGCAAGCAGGTCAACCGCAAGGTGCTGCCCGGCTACATCCTGGTGCGCATGGACCTCACCGACGACTCGTGGGCCGCGGTGCGCAACACCCCGGGAGTCACCGGGTTCGTCGGCGCGACCTCCCGCCCCTCGGCCCTGGCGCTCGACGACGTGGTGAAGTTCCTGCTGCCGCGGGGCGCGGCGAAGAAGGCCGCGAAGGGCGCGGCCAGCACCGCTGCCGTCGCCGAGGCGGGCGGCCTGGAACGTCCCGTCATCGAGGTCGATTACGAGGTCGGCGAATCGGTCACCGTCATGGATGGGCCGTTCGCGACGTTGCCGGCCACCATCAACGAGGTCAACGCCGAACAGCAGAAGCTCAAGGTGCTGGTGTCGATCTTCGGCCGCGAAACGCCCGTCGAGCTGACGTTTAGCCAAGTCTCCAAGATTTAGCAAGGAAGGAACCGCAACATCTCATGGCCCCGAAGAAGAAAGTCGTTGGGCTGATCAAGCTCCAGATCCAGGCCGGGCAGGCCAACCCCGCCCCGCCGGTTGGGCCGGCGCTCGGCCAGCACGGCGTCAACATCATGGAGTTCTGCAAGGCGTACAACGCCGCCACGGAGAACCAGCGTGGCAACGTCATCCCGGTGGAGATCACGGTCTACGAGGACCGCAGCTTCACCTTCGCGCTCAAGACGCCGCCCGCCGCCAAGCTGCTCCTCAAGGCGGCCGGCGTCGGCAAGGGCTCGGCGGAGCCGCACAAGACCAAGGTCGCCAAGGTCAGCTGGGATCAGGTCAAGGAGATCGCCGAGACCAAGAAGGCCGACCTCAACGCCAACGACATCGACGCCGCCGCCAAGATCATCGCCGGGACCGCCCGGTCGATGGGCATCACCGTCGAGTAGCAAGTCAAGCCGTGGGAGGGCCAGCTTCGGCCCGCCAACCACGACCCAACATCGGATTGGATGAATCAATGAGCAAGAACAGCAAGGTATACCGCGCGGCCGCCGAGAAGGTGGACCGCAGCAACCTGTACACCCCGCTGCAGGCGGCCAAGCTCGCCAAGGAGACGTCGTCGTCCAAGCAGGACGCGACCGTCGAGGTGGCGATCCGGCTCGGCGTCGACCCGCGGAAGGCCGACCAGATGGTCCGCGGCACGGTCAACCTGCCGCACGGCACCGGTAAGACGGCCCGGGTCGCGGTGTTCGCCGTGGGTGACAAGGCCGAGCAGGCGCAGGCCGCCGGCGCCGACATCGTCGGCAGCGACGACCTGATCGAGAAGATCCAGGGCGGGTTCCTGGACTTCGATGCGGCGATCGCCACCCCCGACCAGATGGCCAAGGTCGGTCGCATCGCCCGCATCCTGGGCCCGCGCGGCCTGATGCCGAACCCCAAGACCGGCACCGTCACCCCCGACGTCGCCAAGGCCGTGTCCGACATCAAGGGCGGCAAGATCAACTTCCGCGTGGACAAGCAGGCCAACCTGCACTTCGTCATTGGCAAGGCGTCGTTCGACGAGAAGAGCCTGGCGGAGAACTATGGCGCCGCGATCGACGAGGTGCTGCGGCTCAAGCCGTCGTCGTCGAAGGGCCGCTACCTGAAGAAGATCACCGTGTCGACGACCACGGGCCCCGGCATCCCGGTGGACCCGGCCGTCACCCGCAACTTCGCCGAGGCCTGAGCGTCGAACGTCGAACGTCGACTTTTGGTGATCCCGGGTAATCGCCGCAACAAGTCGACGCTCGGCCGTTGCGTCATCCGCCGCACTCGGCGATGCGCCGCCGCAAGAAGTCGCGGCCCGGCTCGGAGCCGTTGCCCTGCAACGCCGTTCGGTACCATCGCGCGGCTTCGGCGTACCGCCCGGCGCGCCGGAGCAGATCGGCGCGCACCGTCGCGACGAGATTCGAATGGCCCAGCCGCGGGTCATCCGCGGCCCGGTCCAGGGCGGCCAGACCGGCTTCGGGCCCGTCGCGGAAACCGACCGCAAGCGCGCGGTTGGCGCGCACCACCGGCGAGTCGGTGATCTGCAGCAGCCGGTCGTAGGCCGCGCAGATGCTGACCCAGTCCGTCTGCTCCCAGGACTGCGCCGTCGCGTGCAGTGCGGCGATCACCGCCTGCGGCAGGTACGGGCCCGTCGATCCCTGGGCCTGCCGCAATCGGTCCAGCCCGCGGGCAATGCGCCCGCGGTCCCACCGGCGACGGTCCTGCTCGTCGAGGGGCACCAGCGCCCCGGCGGCGTCGACCCGGGTCGCTCGTCGCGAATCGTGCAGCAGCACAAGGGCGGCCAACGCGTGCGCCTCCCGCTCCTGCGGCATCAGCGAGCACAACTCCCCGGCCAACCGGACCCCCTCGTCGCACAGTTCGTCCCGTATCGCCGACGGGCCTGCCGTCGACCAATACCCCTCGGTGAACACCGAATAGATGCAACCGAGCACGTGCGGCGTGCGCTCGGCGAGCAACTCCGCGGGCGGCACCCGCAGCGGGATGTTCGCGTGCCGAACCTTGTTCTTGGCGCGCGTGATTCGCTGACCGATGGCCGCCTCGCTCTGCAGCAACGCGCGGGCGATCTCGCCGACGGTCAGCCCCGACACCAACCGCAGCGTGAGCGCCAGTTGCGACTGCCGGTCCAGCGCAGGGTGCGCGCAGGTGAACATCATCCGCAGCTCGTCGTCGCGAACCGGATGCGGGTCGGTGCCGTCGGTGCGCGCCACAATGTCGTCCATCACCGCCGCCAATTCCTTCCCGGGACGCACCGATTCGCGGCGCAGCCGATCGCGGGCGCGGTTGCGCGCCACGGTGACCAGCCAAC
Organism: Mycobacterium terramassiliense; assembly: GCF_900157385.1. Taxonomy (GTDB): domain Bacteria; phylum Actinomycetota; class Actinomycetes; order Mycobacteriales; family Mycobacteriaceae; genus Mycobacterium; species Mycobacterium terramassiliense. The sequence goes on along the minus strand of NZ_LT717700.1, from coordinate 821,032 downwards.
CGCCGGGGCTGTCCGGCACCCCGTCGCGCGGCCAGGCGCGCAGCGCCTCGGCGCAGGCTTCCTGGACGGCGTCCTCCGCGATCGTGAGGTCACCCGACCATCGCGCGAGCGCGGCGACGGCGGGTCCCCATTCCCTGCGGAAGACGCCGTCCAGGTTGGTCATGCGCTACCGGGCCGAGACCCCTGCCAGTTGCCGCACCTGCACCGTCGAGGCGGGGATCATCGATGCGATCTTGACGGCCTCGTCGCGGTCGGCGGCGCTGAGCAGGTAGATCCCCGTGGCAATTTCGGCGCCCTCGACGTAGGGCCCGTCGGTGATCAGCACCTCGCCGTTGCGCACCCGCACCGTCGTCGCCGTGGACCTGTCGTGCAACGCAGCACCGCCGATGATGTGGTCGCCCGCGGCTGCGCGGAGATCAGCGTGCTTCGCCGCCACCGCCTCCCACTCCGGTGTGCCGGGTGTGTGTGCGGAGTCGGCCGGTTCCAGCAGCAGCGCGAGCCAGTCGTCACCGGTGAGCTTGCGGGACAGCTCGACCGAGTGGACGGTGGGCCACACTTCCACGGCCCCGAACGCGGCAAGCGGGACGTCGCGGGCCAGTGCCAGCGCCTCGTCGAGGTTTTCCGCTTCGAACACGTAGTAGCCGCAGGCCACCTCGGCGGACTCGGCGAAGGGCCCGTCGGTGACCATCGGCGCGTCCGGGCCGCCGGTGATGACCACCGCGGCGGCGGCTGGAGCCAGCGCATCTCCGGATTTGATCGCGGAGCCGGCCTTGGCGTGGAACCTCTCCCATTCCGCCATCGCGGCGGCGGCGTCATCGGGCGTGCGGTCTTGCTCTTGACTGATCAACAGCGCGAAGTACTGCATGTTCGTCACCTCCGGTTGTGAGCGAAACCCTGTGTTCCACTCTCTACCTACTCGACGAACGGCGCAGCCCCGATCCGACGGTTAGACGGCGCCGGGCTTGAGGTAGGTCACCAGGCTGCAGTCGAGCATCTCGTCGGCGAAGTAGTGCTCGCAGCCCCGCAGGTATTTCATGTACCGCTCGTAGACCTCTTCGGAGGTGACCTCGATGGCCTTCTCCTTGTTGGACTGCAGGGTGTCGCCCCAGATGTGCAGCGTCTTGATGTAGTGCGGCCGCAGCGAAAGCGGTTCGGGCACGACAAAACCCGCCTTCTCGCCGTGTTCGATCATCATCTCGGTGGACGGCAGGCGACCCCCCGGGAAGATTTCGGTGATGATGAACTTGATGAAGCGGACCGTCTCGAAGGTCAGTTTCTTGCCGCGGGCGGCCATGTTGTAAGGGTGATAGCTGACGCTGCTCTGAATGGTCATCCGGCCGTCGTCGGGCATGATGTCGAAACACCGCTTGAAGAAGTCGTCGTAGTTCTCGTGGCCGAAGTGCTCGAAGGCCTCGATCGACACGATCCGGTCGACGGGCTCGTTGAAATCCTCCCAGCCCTGCAGGCGCACCTCACGGCAGCGGTTGGTGGCGAGCTCGCCCAGGACCTGCTCACAGCGGGCGTACTGGTTTTTGGACAGGGTCAACCCGATGACGTTGACGTCGTAGCGCTCGACGGCGCGCTTCATGGTGGAGCCCCAGCCGCAGCCGATGTCCAGCAGCGTCATCCCAGGCTTGAGATCCAGTTTGTCGAGGTTCAGGTCGACCTTGGCGATCTGGGCTTCCTCGAGCGTGATGTCCGGCGGCTCGAAGTAGGCGCAGCTGTAGATGCGAGTCGGGTCCTGGAACAGGGCGAAGAAGTCGTCCGAGACGTCGTAGTGGGCCTGGATGTCTTCGGAGCGGGTCCGCGTCTTGGTCGGGCCGGTCGGTTGCTCAGCCATTCTCGCCTTGATCTCCTGGAATGAGGTTCACCGCCGGTCACGCAGGTATGCGCAGTGGCGTCATCTGACGCGCAACGATACCGAAGGTCATTTCTCCAGCGTGAACTGGTTGCAGTCGACGTAACCCGTGCGGAACACCTTCGCGCAACCGGTCAGGTACTTCATGTACATCTCGTAGATCTCTTCGGACTGGATGGCGACGGCCTGGTCCCTGCGCGCCTCGAGGGCCTCGACCCAGAAGTCCAGGGTCTTGGCGAAGTCCTGCTGCAGCGACTGGCGGCGGGTCACCTTGAAACCGACCTTCGCCGACTGCTCCTCGACGGTCTCGATGGTCGGCAGCCGGCCGCCGGGGAAGATGTCGGTGACGATGAACCTCATGAATTTCGCCAGCTCCATCGTCATCGGGAGGCCGCGCTCCAGCACCTGGCTGACGTGCAGCCCGGTGATCGAGTGCAGCATCATGACGCCGTCGTCAGGCAGGGCGTTGTAGGTGAATTTGAAGAAATCGTCGTAGCGGTGAAAACCGAAGTGCTCCAAAGCCTCGATGACGATGATGCGGTCCACCTGCTCGTCGAACTCGGCCCAGTCGCGCAGCAGCACCCGCCGCGAGCGGTCGCTGTCGATCCCGTCGAGCACCTGCTGGCAGTAGGCGTGCTGATTCTTCGACAGGGTCAGCCCGACGACATTCACGTCGTAGCGCTCGACGGCGCGCCTCATCATCGAGCCCCACCCGCAGCCCACGTCGAGCAAGGTCATCCCCGGCCGCAGCCCCAGCTTGTCCAGCGACAGGTCGAGCTTGGCGAGCTGCGCCTCGTGCAACGTCATGCCCTCGTGCGGGAAGTACGCGCAGCTGTAGGTGCGCGTCGGGTCCACGAACAACGCGAAGAATTCGTTCGACAGGTCGTAGTGCGCCTGGACATTGTCGAGGTTGGACCGCTTGAGCGTGGCCCCCACCCGGTTCTCGAGCATCATGTCCTCCCCGCTGGGACAGCACCTTGGCTCGATGCCGTTGCCCGGCACCCTACACCGCGCCGGCCCCATCCCCCGTGTTTGAACTCGCGCGCCCCAGGGTTTCTCGATCGGTTCGTTTTCCCAGTGTGACGCGCACCACGGCTATTTCTCCAGGGTGAACTGATTGACGTCGATATAGCCGGTCCGGAACGCGTTCGCGCAGCCGGTCAGGTACTTCATGTACCGCTCGTAGACCTCGTCGGATTGGATCGCGATGGCCTCGTCCCGGTGCGCCTGCAGGGCCTCCGCCCACAGGTCAAGGGTCCGGGCGTAGTGCGGCTGCAGCGACTGCCGGCGGCTCAGTCTGAAACCCGCGTTCGCCGAACGTTCCTGCACCATCTCGATCGACGGCAACCGGCCGCCCGGGAAGATCTCGGTGACGATGAACTTGATGAAGCGGGCCATCTCGAATGTCAGCGGGATGCCCCGCTCGATGCACTGCGGTCCCGTCAGCCCGGTGATCGTGTGCAGCAGCATCACGCCGTCAGCGGGCAGTATTCGGTGGGCCAGCGCGAAGAAGTCGTCATAGCGATCGTGGCCGAAGTGCTCGAACGCGCCGATCGAGACGATGCGGTCGACGGGCTCGTCGAACTCTTCCCAGCCGGCCAGCAGCACCCGCTTGCCGCGCGGGCTTTCCATCTCGTCGAACGCCTTCTGCACGTGGGCGGCCTGGTTCTTCGACAGCGTCAGGCCGACGACGTTGACGTCGTAGGTTTCAACCGCCCGCCGCATCGTGGCACCCCAGCCGCAGCCGACGTCGAGCAGCGTCATGCCGGGCCGCAAGCCCAACTTGCCCAGCGCCAGGTCGATCTTGGCGAGCTGCGCCTCTTCCAGCGTCATGTCGTCGCGCTCGAAGTAGGCGCAGCTGTAGGTCTGCGTGGGGTCCAGGAACAACCGGAAGAAGTCGTCGGACAGGTCGTAGTGCGCTTGCACGTCCTCGAAGTGCGGCGTCAGGTCCTTGGCCATGGATCACCTCACTTGGTGAGGGTGTACTGGGCGACGTTGGAGATGCCCTTCCGGAAGAGGTTCGCGCAGCCGGTCAGATAGCGCATGTAGCGGTCGTAGACCTCTTCGGATTGGATGGCGATGGCGCGGTCGCGATTGGCCTGCAGGTTGGCCGCCCACATGTCCAGAGTGCGGACGTAATGCTGCTGCAGGTATTGGACCTTCTCGAGCGAGAACCCGGCCGCCTTCGAATTGTCGACGATATCGGCTTCGCCGCACATCGAGCCGCCGGGGAAGATTTCCGTTCCGAGAAAGCGAAAGAACCGCAGATCACTCATCGTCACCGTGATGCCGTGGTCCCGCCAGTACGTCTGCGGATAGGTGAATATGCTGTGCAAGAGCATCCGGCCGTCGGCGGGCAGTATGTCGTAGGCGCGTTCGAAGAAGAGGGGCCAGCGCTCCTTTTTGAAGGCGTCGAACGCCTCGAAGGTGACGATGCGATCCACCTTCTCGTCGAATTCTTCCCAGCCCTGCAGCCGAGCCTCGGCCTGCCGAGTGGTCGGGATCGCGGCAAGCCTGGCCTTGCTGCGCTCATAGTGGTTGCGGCTCAGGGTGATTCCGATGACGTTGACGTCGTACTGCTCGACGGCGCGCACCAGCGCCCCGCCCCATCCGCAGCCGACGTCGAGCACCGTCATTCCCGGTTGGAGGTTCAGCTTGTCCAGCGCCAGATCCACCTTGGCGAGTTGTGCCTCTTCCAGCGTCATGTCGTCGCGCTCGAAGTAGGCGCACGTGTAGACCATGTTGGGGTCCAGGAACAAGCCGAAGAAGTCGTCGGAGATGTCGTATGTCGACTGCGACTCTTCGTAATACGGTTTCAGTTCCGCCATTGTTCGAGATCCTCCCAACGCCAACCGTACAACGCAGTAATGGTGTCCGTGAAATTCACTGGACAGTGCCGAAAGCCGTCCGACGCTGCCCTCAGCTGGCCTCGGCGAAGTTGCTAGTCAGCACGCTGATCAACCGGTCCCATAGTTGCTGAGGCAGGTCGTGGCCCATGCCGTCGAACAAGAATAGTCGAGCGCCGTCGATGGCGCGTGCGACCGCGCGTCCGCCCGATGGACGCATCAGTTTGTCGGCCCGGCCGTGCAGCACGACGGTCGGTGCGACAGTCCGCCGGTTGTAGCCGAGCAGGCTGCCGCTGGCCATGATCGCGCTGAAGTGCCGCGCGACACCCCAGGGATAGTAGCTGCGTTCGTAACCCTCGATCGCCTCGGCCCGGACCTGCTCCTCCGGCGGCTGGTAGCGCGGGCTGCCGGTGATCCTGGTGACGCGCACCACGTTGTCGACGATCGCCTCGCGGGGAGAACCGGGCGGCGGGCCTTTGAGGACCGCCAGCAGGGCCCGCGGGGCGGGGGGCGGCAGGAACGGGCGATTGTTGCTGGAGAAGATGACCGCCAGGCTCTTGGTCCGCTCGGCGAATCGGGCCGCGAAGACCTGCGCGATCATGCCGCCCATCGATGCCCCGACGATGTGGGCGCGCTCGATGCCCAGCTGATCCAGCACGGCCGCGGCGTCGTCGGCCAGGTCTTCCAGCGCGTAGGCCGCCTCGCTGCGCAGCCCGAACCAGAACCGGAGCAGCCGCGGGATCAGGGGTTGGCCGGCGCCCGCCCTCGGCGTCTTGCTGGACAGGCCGACATCGCGATTGTCGTAGCGGATGACGCGCAGGCCCTGGGCGACGAGCTTCTCGCAGAACGCCGTCCGCCACAGCAGCAGCTGGGCGCCCAGCCCCATGATCAGCAGGACGGGCGGGTGCCCTACCTCGCCCATGTCCTCGTAATACAGCTTCACCTCGCCCGATATGGCTCTCGAGTTGGCAAAGCCGGTGCGGATTTCCATCGGGCCGCCCCTAGACCTCCACGTCGCTCTGATGCTCGCGGCTGACCTCGACCATGAAGTTGGCGAAGTACCCCGTCAGCTGCGGGTCGGACATCATCTGCCACTTCGGCGCCAGCAGCTTCATGTACCGCTCGACATAGAGGAACTGCTTGCCGATCAGCACCAGCTCGCGGGGCAGCTTGACGTCGTAGGCGTCGGCGAGCGCCGACAGCTGGCGCCCGATGTCCGCGTAGGACATGTCGCCGAGCGTCTGCATGGTCAGCGGGGTGGCGAAGCGCTCCAGGTCCTTGGCGGCCTGCGCCTCGGGCTTCATGGTGCCGACGGCGCCCATCAGGACCACGATCTTGCCGGCCGAGGCGTGGTCCTTCTTGACCAGCAGCGCGTACACCAGCTCGCGCAGCAGCCAGCGGGTGCGCGGGTCGATGCGGCCCATGATGCCGAAGTCGAAGAAGACGATGCGCCCCGCGTCGTCGACGTAGAGGTTGCCGGCGTGCAGGTCGCCGTGGAACAGCCCGTGCCGCAGCCCGCCCTCGAACAGCGAGAACAGCAGCGCCTTGACCAGCTCGGTGCCGTCGAAGCCGGCCTGGCGGATGGCCTTGACGTCATCGATGCGGATGCCGTGCACCCGCTCCATGGTCAGCACGCGCTCGGAGGTGAAGTCCCAGTGCACCTGCGGCACCCGGATGTTCTTGCCGAGCGGGGACGCGTGCAGGTGCGAGACCCACGCGTCCATCGACTGCGCCTCGAGGCGGAAGTCCAGCTCCTCGGCCAGGTTGTCGGAGAAGTCGGCGACCACGTCCTGCGCCGACAGGCGGCGGCCCAGCTTGGCCAGCTCGACGGCCTGGGCGAAGCGCTTGAGGATCTGCAGGTCGGCGGCGACCCGGCGCCGGATGCCGGGACGCTGGATCTTGACGACGACCTCCTCGCCGGTGTGCAGGGTGGCGTAGTGCACCTGCGCGATGGACGCCGAAGCGAAGGGCGTCTCGTCCCACTCGGCGAACAGGTCGGCGGGGTCGCCGCCGAGGTCCTCGACGAGGAGCTTGTGCACCTCTTTGGGGTCGGCGGGCGGCACCCGGTCGAGCAGCCCGCGGAATTCGCGGGACAGCGATTCGCCGAACGCGCCGGGGCTGGACGCGATGATCTGCCCGAACTTCACGTAGGTCGGGCCCAGGTCGGCGAACGTGTTCGGGAGCTCCTTGATCGCCTTCTGCTGCCACGGCCCCTTGCCGGGCAGCTTGCTGATGATGCGGGCGGCGGCGCGGGTGACCTGCCAACCGGTGGCTGCTACCCGGGCCGCTTCGACCGGCAGCGGCACCCGGTCGAGCTTGGCCACCTCGCGGTGTTTGGTAGTAGTCATCCCAGCAGTCTGCCAAATCGGGGCTGTCAAGTCCCAATTGCCGTGAGCGCGCTCACCGGGCCCGGGCGAGCGCGAAGTGCTCGGTGAGGGTCTCGACGATCGGCCGCCAGACGGGTTCCGGAAGATCGTGTCCCATCCCGTCCACCACGACGAATCGCGCGCCGGGGATGGCGGCGGCGACGGCGCGCCCGTTGCGCGGGCGGACCATCGGGTCGGCCGAACCGTGCAGCACCACGGTCGGGGCGGTGATCGCCTTGGCGTACCCGAGCAGGCTGCCGGTGCCCAGCACCGCGTCGAACTGGCGCAGCATGCCCGGCGGGTAGCTGCACCGGTCCGCGAGCCGGCGCACCCGCGCCCGCAGCTCGTCGTCGGGCGGCAGGAAATTCGGGCCGTTGAACACCGCGACGTTGCGCACCTCGAAGTCCAGTTTCTCCTCGGCGGAGGCGTCGGAAGCCGGCGGATCGAACGCCAGCCTGATGACGCGCCAGGCCGGCAGCGCGGAGAACGGCTTGCCGGTGGTCGACATGATCACGCCCAGCGACGCCACCCGGTGCGGCGCGGTGGCGGCCAGGATCTGCGCGATCATGCCGCCCAGCGACGCGCCGACCACGTGGGCCCGGTCGATGCCCAGGCGGTCCAGCAACGCCACCACGTCCCCGGTCATGTCGACCAGGGTGTAGGGCACGCGACTGGGCCTGCCCAGCAGATAGCGCCCGACCCGCCGATACACCGGGCCCCGGGCCCGCAGCCCGTGCATCTTGGCCGACAGCCCGGTGTCGCGGTGGTCGAACCGGATGACGCGGTACCCGGCGTCGACGAGGCGCGCGCAGAACCCGTCGGGCCACATGGGCAGCTGGGCGCCCAGCCCCATGATGAGCAGCGCGGGCGGCGCGGCCGGGTCGCCGAGGTCCTCGTAGTAGAGCTCGACGGGGCCGTGCGGGGTCTCGCGGCGCGCGATCCCGCTGCGGATCTGCGCTATTTCTTCCAGGGCTGGACCCATCCTTCGATCTGCCAGTTCTCCAGCGCGGCGATCAACTCGTACATGGTGGCGCCGTCGATGGTTTCCCGGACGATGTCGGCGTGTCCGGCGTGGCGGGCCAGCTCGTTGATGACGTGCAGGATGACCCAGCGCACCGACCAGGCCTTCTGGTTCTTGGGGAACCAGGGGATGTCCTGCGGAACGGGCACCGCGGCGTCGAGGTCGGCGGTGTCGACCAAGCGCAGCGATTCGGCGTTTTGGGTCTCGAAGGCTTTCAGCAGGCCGGCCAACGTCTCGCCGGGCCGCATCACGTGTTGGTCGCCGAACTCCTTGGCGATCTCGTCGAAGGGCCGGGGGTCCTTGGGGGGCAGGTCCGGCGCGGCCGCGACGCGTGCCATCCAGTTGCGTTGCATGGCGGTGGCGTGCTTGATCAGCCCGCCGACCGACAGCGCGCTGACCGACGGCGTCGACCGGGCCTGTTCGTCGGTGAGGCCGTAAGAGACGGCGAAATATGCGCTTTGGTGGAACGCCATGAATTCACGCAGGGCGTGGCGCTCGTCGGCGACGGGCGGGGCGAGGGCGGGCATGACCAGATCCTAGGTCCAGATGCCTCCACCGCGGCGCCTCGCGCCGTAAGGTGCGGGGATGCAGGTGATTTCGGCGGACTCGACCGAGCTTTTCGCCGGGCCGCCGGACGCGCCGCTGCAGCTCGCGCGCGTCGGCCTGACGGGCTGCGTCGCGCCGACCTCGATCCGCATCGACGGCGACGGCCTGAGCGGCGCGGCGACGGCCCAGCCCGGAGCGGGTGCCGTCGAGGTGCCGGTCACGGTCGTCGGCCCGGCCGTCGGGCAGCGCCGGGCGGCGCGGGTGCACGCCGGTGGCGCCACCACCGAATTCGAGTTCACCATCGCCGAGCCCGGGTGGACCATGTTCATGGTCAGTCACTTCCACTACGACCCGGTCTGGTGGAACACCCAGGGCGCCTACACCAGCGAGTGGGCCGAGGACCCGCCCGGGCGCCAGACCAACGCCTTCGAACTGGTCCACGCCCACCTGGAGCTGGCCCGCCGCGAGCCCGAATACAAGTTCGTGCTGGCGGAGGTCGACTACCTCAAGCCGTACTGGGACACCCACCCCGAGGACCGCGCCGACCTGCGCCGGTTCCTCGCCGAGGGCCGCGTCGAGGTGATGGGCGGCACCTACAACGAACCGAACACCAACCTCACCGGCCCGGAGACGACCATCCGAAACCTGGTGCACGGCAACGGCTTTCAGCGCCACGTGCTCGGTGCCGACCCGGCCACCGCGTGGCAGCTGGACGTGTTCGGCCACGACCCGCAATTCCCGGGGTTCGCCGCCGACGCGGGCCTGACGTCGAGCTCGTGGGCCCGCGGCCCGCACCACCAGTGGGGTCCGGGCGGCGACGTGGACCGCATGCAGTTCTGCAGCGAGTTCGAGTGGATCGCGCCGTCGGGCCGCGGCCTGCTCACCCACTACATGCCCGCGCACTACGGGGCGGGCTGGGGGATGGACTCCTCGGCGTCGCTCGCCGAGGCCGAGGGCGCCACCTATGCGCTCTTCCAACGGCTCAAGAAGGTGGCCCTGACCCGCAACGTGCTGCTGCCCGTCGGGACCGATTACACGCCGCCGAACCAATGGGTGACCGCGATCCACCGCGACTGGGGCGCGCGGTACACCTGGCCGCGCTTCGTGTGCGCGCTGCCGCGGGAGTTTTTCGCTGCAGTGCGCGCGGAACTGGCGCAGCGCGGTCGCGAGCCGTCGCCGCAGACCCGCGACATGAACCCGATCTACACCGGCAAGGACGTGTCGTACATCGACACCAAGCAGGCCAACCGGGCCGCCGAGAACGCCGTGCTGCAGGCCGAGCGTTTCGCCGTGTTCGCCGCGCTGCTGACCGGCGCCGAGTACCCGCAGGCCGCCCTCGCCAAGGCGTGGGTGCAGCTGGCCTACGGCGCGCACCACGACGCCATCACCGGCTCGGAGTCCGACCAGGTCTACCTGGACCTGCTGACCGGCTGGCGCGACGCGTGGGAGCTGGGCCGCGCCGCCCGCGACACGTCGCTGGCGCTGCTGTCCGGCGCGATCGGGGGCGACGTGGTCGTGTGGAATCCGCTGGCGCACCGGCGCACCGATATCGTGACCGCCCGCCTCGACGCGCCGCCGGGCGCCGGGGTGCGGGTGCTCGATCCCGACGGCACCGAGCTGCCCGCGCACGTCGAGCACGACGGGCGCTCGGTCACCTGGCTGGCGCCCGACGTGCCCTCGCTGGGCTGGCGGGCCTACCGGCTGGTCCCGGCCGCCGAGGCTGCGGCGGCGAGCGGCTGGGAACCGATGCCCGGCGCGGCGATCGCCAACGAGCACTACCGGCTGGAGGCCGACCCGCGACGCGGCGGGGGAGTCGCGTCCCTGGTGCGCGACGACCGGCAGCTGATCGCCGACGGCCGGGTGGGCAACGAGCTCGCGCTCTACGAGGAATACCCGTCGCACCCGCAGCAGGGGGAGGGGCCGTGGCACCTGCTGCCCAGCGGGCCGGTGCTCTGCTCGTCGGAATCGCCGGCGCGGGTGCGGGCCTATCGCGGTCCGCTCGGTCAGCGGCTGGTCGTGCACGGGCGCCTCGGCGGCCTGCTGCGCTACACCCAGACGCTGACCCTGTGGCACGGGGTGGCGCGGCTGGACTGCCGGACCGCCATCGACGAATTCACCGGGGAGGACCGGCTGTTGCGGCTGCGCTGGCCGTGCCCGGTGCCGGGCGCCATGCCGGTCAGCGAGGTCGGCGACGCCGTCGTCGGGCGGGGCTTCGCGCTGCTGCACGACGGGTCCCGCTCCGTGGACACCGCACAACACCCGTGGACGCTGGACAACCCGGCGTATGGCTGGTTCGGCCTGTCGTCGGCGGTCCGGGTTTGCGCCGGTGGCGCCGCGGATAACACAGCGCGGGCCGTGTCGGTGGCCGAGGTGGTGACGCCGGCCGACGCGGCGTCGGGGCCGTTGGCGCGCGAGCTGATGGTCGCCCTGGTCCGCGCCGGCGTCACGGCCACCTGCAGCGGCGCCGACAAGCCGCGCTACGGCTGCCTCGGCGTCGACTCCAACCTGCCCGACGTCCGGATCGCGCTCGGCGGGCCGGCCCGCAACTCCTTTGCCAAAGCCGTTCTGGCGCAAGCGGATCCGGAGTACACCGCCGAACTCGAGCGCCAGCTGGCGGAGACCGGCCGGGCCCGCGTCTGGGTGCCGGCCGAGGCCCCGTTGGAGGCCGCGTGGGTGCCCGACGCGGACCTGCGGGCGCCGCGGGCGCTGCCGGTCCTGGTGATCGACGGCCGCGACCAGCACGGCCTGACCGCGGCGATCGGGTCGGTGATCGAGGAGCTGGCGGACGCCGAGATCGTGGTCCAGCAGCGGGCGCCGTCGGGCATGGGCCGCTTCGAATCCCGCACCGTCGCGCTGCTCAACCGCGGGGTGCCCAGCTTCGCCGTCGAACCCGACGGCACCCTGCACACCGCCTTGATGCGCTCCTGCACCGGCTGGCCGTCGGGCACCTGGATCGACGAGCCGCGCCGCACCGCGCCCGACGGATCCAACTTTCAACTCCAGCACTGGACCCACGCCTTCGACTACGCGCTCATCGCCGGCGACGGCGACTGGCGCGAGGCCGAGATCCCAACCCGCGCAGCCCAATTCGGTCACCCGCTGCTCGCCGTGGCCCCGGCGGGTCGGCGCGGCGAGCTGGCCAGCTCCGGGTCGCTGCTGCACGTCGAGCCCGCCGGCGCGGCGCAGCTGACGGCGCTCAAGGCGGCCGGCAACCCACTGACCGCCGGCAGCGCCCGGCCCGTCGACCCCGCCACGGTGGCGCTGCGGTTGGTGGAAACCACCGGAAACCGCGCCCGCGTCGCCATCGGGTCCGGGCTCGGCGCGGTGCGCGGGCTGCGGTTCGCCGACCTGCTGGAACGGCCGCACGGGCGCGCGGGGTCGATCGACCTGCACGGCTATCAGGTCGCCACCGTGCTGGCCCGCCTCGAAATGCCCTCCACGTCAGGGGTTTTGGCGGGGTCCGCGCGGCTGGCCCCGGACGCCGAGGCCGCGCAGCCGCTATACGCGCGTTACTGGCTGCACAACCGCGGTCCCGCGCCGCTCGGGGGGCTGCCCGCCGTCGCGCACCTGCACCCGCAGCGGGTGCCGGCCGCGCCGGGTGGCGAGGTGGCGTTGCGGCTCAGCGTGGTCAGCGATTGCAGCGATGCCGCGCTGGACGGCGCGGTGACGGTGGTGTGTCCCGACGGCTGGTCGGCCGCACCGGCCGAGCTGCCATTTGGCCTGTGCGCCGGCGATCACCGCGAGGCCGAGGTGGTGGTGTCGATCCCGGCGGGGGCGCGGCCCGGGCTGTACCCGGTCCGCGCCCAGCTCCGCCTCGCGGGCGACGGCGTCCCGGCGGCCTGGTGCCAGGTGGTCGAGGACGTGTGCGCGGTGGAGGTCGGCGCGTGCGGTAGCTCCGAGTTGCTCTACCTCGTCGACGGTCCGGCCGACGTCGAGGTCGCGGCGGGTGGGACGGCCCGGCTGGCCGTGAGGGTGGGCACCCACGCCCGTGCCGAGCTGGCGCTCGAGGCGCACCTGATCAGCCCGTGGGGCACCTGGGAGTGGATCGGCCCCGGCGCGCTCGGCGCGGCGCTGCCCGCCTGCGGCACGGTCGAGCTCGGCTTCGACCTGGCGCCGCCGCCGTGGCAGGACCCCGGCCAGTGGTGGGCCCTGGTCCGGGTCGGCTGCGCGGGCCGGCTGGTCTATACGCCTGCGGTCCGGGTGACCGTGACATGAGCGAGGGGCTGGTGGCGAGCGTGGCCGGTTACCCGGTGTCCGTCGACGAGGTCGACGCGGCCGAGGCGCGGCTGCGGCGCGGACGGCGCGCGGCGGCGCTGCCGGCCGCCGGCACCGCCGAGGGCCGGCAGCTGCGGCGCTGGCTCACCCAGGTGATCGTGACCGAGCGCGTGGTCGCCGTCGAGGCGGCCGCGCGCGGCCTGACCGCGCGGGACGCGCCGGCCCAGGCCGAGCTGCTGCCCGATACGACCGCCCGGCTGGAGATCGGCAGCGTGGCCGCCGCGGTGCTGGCGGATCCGCGGGCGCGGGCGCTGTTCGCCGACGTCACCGCCGCGGTGCGGATCGGCGACGACGACGTGGCGGACTACCACGCCCGCAACCCGCTGCGCTTCGCCGCGCCGCGCCCCGGCCCCGACGGCTGGCGGGCGCCCCCGCGCACCGGCCCGCCGCTGGCCCAGGTGCGCCCGGCGATCGCCGACCACCTGCGGGGCGCCGCGCGGCGGCGCGGCTTCCGGGTGTGGCTGGACGCGCGCCGGGCCGCGCTGGTGCGGCTCGCGCCCGGCTACGAACACCCGGGCGACCCGCGCCAGCCCGACAACACCCATCGCCACTGATGGCCGCGCTCACGCTCTGCCTCGACATCGGCGGCACCAAGATCGCCGCCGGCCTGGCCGATCCCGGCGGTGGGCTGGTCCACACCGCCATCCGGCCCACCCCCGCCGGCGGCGACGCGGAGGGGGTCTGGGCCGCGGTCGCCGCGACCATCGCCGACGCCGTGCGCGTCGCCGACGGCCCCGTCACGGCGGTGGGCATCGCTTCGGCCGGCCCGATCGACCTGCCCGGCGGGAGCGTCAGCCCCGTCAACATCCGGTCCTGGCGCGGCTTCCCGCTGCGCGACCGGGTCGCGGCCGAGGTGCCGGGCGTGCCGGTCCGGCTCGGCGGCGACGGCGTCTGCATGGCGCTGGGTGAGCATTGGCTCGGCGCGGGCCGCGGCGCGCGCTTCATGCTCGGCATGGTGGTGTCCACCGGCGTGGGCGGGGGATTGATCCTCGGCGGCGTCCCGTATACCGGGCGCACCGGCAACGCCGGCCACGTCGGCCACGTGGTGGTCGAGCAGGACGGCCGGCCCTGCGCGTGCGGGGGGCGCGGCTGCGTCGAGACCGTCGCGTCCGGACCGTGGATGGTGCGCTGGGCGCGCGACAACGGCTGGTCGGCACCGGCGGGCGCCGGCGCCCGGGAACTGGCCGCCGCGGCGGCGGCCGGGGACGCGCCGGCGGTGCGGGCTTTTCGCCGCGGCGCCACCGCGCTGGCGGCGATGATCGCGTCGGTCGGGGCGGTGTGCGACCTCGACCTCGTCGTCATCGGCGGCGGCGTCGCCAAGTCCGGCGGCGTGCTCTTCGACCCGTTGCGCGCCGCGCTGGCCGATTACGCCGGGCTGGACTTCCTGGCCACGCTGCGGGTGGTTCCCGCCGCGCTGGGTGGCGAGGCCGGCCTGGTCGGCGCGGCCCGGCTGGCGGGTCTCGGCTAGGCCGCGTTTTGGCTGCCCGCGGCGGGTCACGCTATTGTGGTGGCGATCCACCGAAGACCGTCGGTCACCGAGCAATCGGTTGAAGGTCCGGGAACATCCCGGCGGCCCACGCAGGAGGACGAGGCGCACGCCGGCGCACGCCGGCGCGTTTTCACGCCCCGGCCGCTTCCTGCGCCGGGGCGTACTTCGTTCTTAGGCGTTCCTCCGGTGAATCGCGGAAGACTTTCACTGACAGGAGGTATGCATGGCCAGGGCTGACAAGGCCACCGCCGTCGCAGACATCGCGGAGCAGTTCAAGGACTCGACGGCCACCCTGATCACCGAGTACCGAGGTCTGACGGTGGCGAACCTCGCCGAGCTGCGCCGGTCGCTGGCGGGATCGGCCACCTACACGGTGGCCAAGAACACCCTGATCAAGCGGGCGGCCGCCGACGCCGGCATCGAGGGTCTCGACGAGCTGTTCGCCGGCCCGACGGCCATCGCGTTCGTCAGCGGCGAGCCGGTCGACGCCGCCAAGGCCATCAAGACCTTCGCCAAGGACAACAAGGCCCTGGTCATCAAGGGCGGCTACATGGATGGCCACCCGCTGACGGTCTCCGAGGTCGAGCGCATCGCGGACCTGGAGTCCCGCGAGGTGCTGCTGGCCAAGCTGGCCGGCGCGATGAAGGGCAACCTCGCCAAGGCGGCCGGCCTGTTCGCCGCCCCGACCTCGCAGATGGCCCGCCTCTTGGCCGCCCTGCAGGAGAAGAAGCCCGCCGAGGCTTCGGCGCCGGAGCCCGCCGCTCCGGTCGCAGAAGCACCGGTGGCACCCGCCGAAGAAACCCCCGAGGCACCGGCTGAAACGACGGAATCGTCGCAGACACCGGCTTCAGCCGAATAACCCCCAACCCGAAACCAGGAAGGACCCAATACCCATGGCAAAGATGACTGCCGACGACCTGCTCGACGCTTTCAAGGAAATGACCCTGTTGGAGCTCTCGGACTTCGTCAAGAAGTTCGAGGAGACCTTCGAGGTCACCGCGGCCGCGCCGGTCGCCGTCGCCGCCGCCGGTGGTCCGGCCGCCGGTGGCGCGCCCGCCGAGGCCGCCGAGGAGCAGTCGGAGTTCGACGTCATTCTCGAGGCCGCCGGTGACAAGAAGATCGGCGTCATCAAGGTGGTCCGCGAGATCGTCTCCGGCCTGGGCCTCAAGGAGGCCAAGGACCTGGTCGACGGCGCGCCCAAGCCGCTGCTGGAGAAGGTTGCCAAGGAGGCGGCCGACGACGCCAAGGCCAAGCTCGAGGCCGCCGGCGCCACCGTCACCGTCAAGTAGCACTACTTCGCGAAACCCCCGGAAGCGCCCTTCCGGGGGTTTCGTGCGCTCAACGGAGGCCGAAGGCCGCGCGCTGCGAGGCTCGCACGCGCTCGAGTGAATCCCCCAGAGCCACAAGGAAATTCGAAGTCAGCGAGCCAAGCACCGGCGCGACGGCCGCGCCGTCCTCGCCGTAGAAACCGGCCAGTTCGAGCATCACGAACCCGTGCACCAACGCCCAGAACTGGGCGGCTGTGGCCACTATCGCTTCGTCGGTCGCACCGTCGGCGGCGAAGCCGACGGTGATGCGTCCCGCGCGGATGGACCGCTGCACCGCGCGCACCACGTGCGCGAAGCTGGGGATGCGCTGCTCGATCTCGGCGACCGTCAGCGTCAGGACGTTGCCCGCGGGCGCGTTGATGCCGTGCGCGCTGGTGCTGCCGAACATCAGCCGGTACATGTGCGGACGCTCGATGGCGTAGCGCCGGTAGGCGGCGCCGACGGCGAACAGGTCGGCGACCGGGTCGTCGGTCTGGGGGACCGTCAGCGCGGCGTCGAACTGCCGCAGGCCCTCCTCGGCGACCCCGGCGATCAGGCCCCGCATCCCGCCGAAGTGGGTGTACAGCGCCATCGTCGAGGTTCCCGCGGCGCCGGCCACCCTGCGCGTCTGCAGCGCGTCCGGCCCGTGCTCGTCGAGCAGGCCGACGGCGGCGTGCAGCATCTCGTCACGCACGCTGCGCTGGGTCTCCGAAGTCATCCTTGTCATCTTCCCATCACCGGCGTACTGTTCTCATAACAGCGAAATAACAATGTTATAGGAGCTTAGCAGTGACATCCGTGCAAACCGCCCCATCCCGGAATCCGTATCTCGAGGGCTTCCTGGCGCCGGTGGGCGCCGAGGTGACCGCGACCGATCTGGAGGTCACCGGGCACATCCCGGAGCACCTCGACGGGCGGTATCTGCGCAACGGACCGAACCCGGCCGAGGAAGTCGACCCGGCCACCTATCACTGGTTCAGCGGCGACGGCATGGTGCACGGGGTGGCGCTGCGCGACGGCAAGGCCAACTGGTACCGCAATCGCTGGGTGCGCAGCCTGTCGGTGTGCGCCGGCCTCGGCGAGCCGACCCCGGCCCGGCTCGACCCGCGGGCGGGCATGCTCTCGCTGGGAGCCAACACCAACGTGCTGACGCACGCCGGACGGACCCTGGCGCTCGTCGAGGGCGGCGTCGCCAACTACGAGCTGACCGAGGAGCTCGACACCGTCGGAACGTGCGACTTCGACGGGACCCTGGCCGGTGGCTACACCGCTCACCGCACCGCGACCCGCGCACCGGCGAGCTGCACGCGGTGTCCTACTCGTTCGCCCGCGGGCGCACCGTGCAGTACTCGGTGATCGACACCCGGGGGCGGGCCCGCCGCACCGTCGACATCGAGGTGTCCGGGTCGCCGATGATGCACGACTTCTCGCTGACCGACAAATATGTGGTCATCTACGACCTGCCGGTGACGTTCGACGCCGCGCAGGCGCTGCCGGTGAACATGCCGCGCTGGCTGTCGGCGCCGGCGCGGCTGGTGATGCAGTCGCTGGTCGGACGCGTCCGGGTGCCGGGCCCGATCAACGCGAGGATGAACCGCGACCCGAAGCACTCCGACCGGATGCCGTACGCCTGGAACCCGAACTACCCGGCGCGCATCGGGGTGATGCCGCGCGAGGGCGACAACAAGGACATCCGCTGGTTCGACATCGAACCCTGCTACGTCTACCACCCGCTCAACGCCTATTCCGAAATGCGGGACGGCGCAGAGGTTTTGGTGCTCGACGTGGTGCGCTACGCGCGGATGTTCGACCGCGACCGGCGCGGCCCCGGCGAGGCCCCGCCCATGCTGGACCGCTGGACCGTCAACCTGGCGACCGGCGCCGTCACCACCGAATGCCGCGACGACCGGCCCCAGGAATTCCCGCGGATCAACGAGGCCGTGCTGGGCGGGCGGCACCGCTACGGCTACACCATCGGTGCGTCCTTCCAGGGCGCCCAGCCGGGGCTGTACAAGCACGACTACGCGACCGGGTCGCGGCAGGTCGCGGCGCTCGATCCCGCCCTTTCGCTCGGCGAGATGTCATTCGTGCCGAACCCGGCGGGCCGGGCCGAAGACGACGGCATCCTGATGGGCTACGCCTACCACCGCGACCGCGACGAAGGCCAGCTGGTGCTGCTGGACGCGCAGACCCTCGAATCGGTGGCTACCGTGCATCTGCCCCAGCGGGTGCCGATGGGTTTCCACGGCAACTGGGCGCCGGCTGGCTAACACCCGCGTCAATAACGCCCACCGGCGACGCGGGCTCCGATATCAGGTCGGCCAATTTTTGCCGGCGGTGCTGTCCAACCCTGATGCGGTCCCACGAGCGTGCGCTACAGTGACTCATGCCACAGAAAAGGGCAGGTGGCGGGCACAAGCGTCGACGGAAGGATTTCCCATGGGCGTCGCTATCGAGGTGAGGGGACTGACCAAGTCCTTCGGTCCCTCGAGGATTTGGGAAGACGTGTCGTTGGATATCCCCAGCGGCGAGGTCAGCGTCCTGCTGGGGCCGTCGGGTACCGGCAAATCGGTTTTCCTGAAGTCCCTCATCGGCCTCCTGCGGCCCGAGCGCGGCTCGATCATGATCGACGGCACGGACATCCTCGAGTGCTCGGCCAAGGAGCTCTACGAGATCCGCACCCTGTTCGGCGTGATGTTCCAGGACGGCGCGCTGTTCGGCTCGATGAACCTGTTCGACAACGCGGCCTTCCCGTTGCGCGAGCACACCAAGAAGAAGGAAGGCGAGATCCGTGACATCGTCATGGAGAAGCTTTCCCTGGTGGGCCTGGGCGGCGACGAGAAGAAGTTTCCCGGCGAGATCTCCGGCGGTATGCGCAAGCGCGCCAGCCTGGCCCGGGCGCTGGTGATGGACCCGCAGATCATCCTGTGCGACGAGCCCGACTCGGGTCTGGACCCGGTCCGCACGGCCTACCTGAGCCAGCTGATTCTCGACATCAACGCTCAGATCGACGCCACCGTCCTGATCGTGACGCACAACATCAACATCGCTCGCACCGTGCCGGACAACATGGGCATGTTGTTCCGCCGCAAGCTGGTCATGTTCGGCC
Organism: Mycobacterium terramassiliense; assembly: GCF_900157385.1. Lineage (GTDB taxonomy): Bacteria > Actinomycetota > Actinomycetes > Mycobacteriales > Mycobacteriaceae > Mycobacterium > Mycobacterium terramassiliense. Next base: position 802,215 of record NZ_LT717700.1, on the reverse strand, counting down.
CGCGGGAGGTGCTGCTGACCAGCGACGAGCCGGTGGTGCGGCAGTTCCTCAACGGCCGGCGCATCGGGCCGATCGGCATGTCCGAGGAGAAGGACGAGGCGACCATGGCCGAAGAGCAGGCGCTGCTCGATGCGGGCCACCGCGACGGCGGCGTCGAGGAAATCGAGGGCGTGCCGCCACAGATCGTCGCGACGCCGGGGATGCCCGAGCGCAAGGCCGTCGCTCGGCGCCAGGCCCGGGTGCGCGAAATCCTGCACACGCTGCCCAAGAAGGCCCAGGCCGCGATCCTCGACGACCTGGAGGGCACCCACAAGTACCGGGCGAACGAGTTCGGCGGCTAGCCCGCCGCGCGCAAACCCGGCGGCCTGACCCGGCGGTACCCATCTGAGAAATTTGCGATAACTTGGCGCAACTTGCCGCTCCGCCCTCTTGACGACGGGACGTAAACGGGTCAGTCTGTTGGGCAGCATGTGCCTACGGGAAAGTCGATTTGCCAGCCAGCGCCGATGTCCCTGGGCAGATGGTCATGGGTAGTTGAGGAATGCGCGCGCCTGCGCTATTGTTGGACGTTGCGCTGGCTACTTCCTGCCCACCTCACCCGCCACCTGACACTGTGGTCTTAGCCTGAGCCCCCACCCGCGGCTTAGCTATTTAGTTGTGCGCGTGAGATCTGGGCAGATCGTTCGCCGGCCATACCGACAAAATTGATGCGGCGAACGCAGCCGGTGTTCCCGGTTCCCGTGAGTCGCACGAGGTGCTGGAAGGATGCATCTTGGCAGATTCCCGCCAGAGCAAGCGTCGCCAACAAAGTTCCACGAATGGCTCCGTGCCCGGGGCGCCCAACCGAGTTTCCTTCGCCAAGCTCCGCGAACCGCTCGAGGTTCCGGGGCTTCTTGACGTGCAGACCGACTCCTTCGAGTGGTTGATCGGCTCGCCGCACTGGCGCGAGGCCGCCGCGAGCCGCGGGGAAGCCAGCCCGGTGGGTGGCCTCGAAGAGGTCCTCTACGAGCTGTCGCCGATCGAGGACTTCTCGGGTTCGATGTCGCTGTCTTTCTCCGACCCCCGCTTTGACGAGGTCAAGGCGCCGGTCGACGAGTGCAAAGACAAGGACATGACCTACGCGGCCCCGCTGTTCGTCACGGCCGAGTTCATCAACAACAACACCGGCGAGATCAAGAGCCAGACGGTGTTCATGGGCGACTTCCCGATGATGACCGAGAAGGGCACCTTCATCATCAACGGGACCGAGCGCGTCGTCGTCAGCCAGCTGGTGCGTTCGCCCGGCGTGTACTTCGACGAGACCATCGACAAGTCCACCGAGAAGACGCTGCACAGCGTCAAGGTGATCCCGAGCCGGGGCGCCTGGCTGGAGTTCGACGTCGACAAGCGCGACACCGTCGGCGTACGCATCGACCGCAAGCGCCGCCAGCCGGTCACCGTGCTGCTCAAGGCGCTGGGCTGGACCGCCGAGCGGATCACCGAGCGGTTCGGGTTCTCCGAGATCATGATGTCGACGCTGGAGAAGGACAACACCGCCGGCACCGACGAGGCGCTGCTGGACATCTACCGCAAGCTGCGTCCGGGTGAGCCGCCGACCAAGGAGTCCGCGCAGACCCTGCTGGAGAACCTGTTCTTCAAGGAGAAGCGCTACGACCTGGCGCGGGTGGGCCGGTACAAGGTCAACAAGAAACTGGGCCTGAACACCAAGGACCCGATCACGGCCACGACGCTGACCGAAGAGGACGTCGTCGCCACCATCGAGTACCTGGTCCGCCTCCACGAGGGGCAGGCCACGATGACCGTCCCCGGCGGCGTCGAGGTGCCGGTGGAGACCGACGACATCGACCACTTCGGCAACCGCCGGTTGCGCACGGTCGGCGAGCTGATCCAGAACCAGATCCGGGTCGGCATGTCGCGGATGGAGCGCGTCGTCCGGGAGCGGATGACCACGCAGGACGTCGAGGCGATCACGCCGCAGACGCTGATCAACATCCGGCCGGTCGTCGCCGCGATCAAGGAGTTCTTCGGCACCAGCCAGCTGTCGCAGTTCATGGACCAGAACAACCCTCTGTCGGGCCTGACCCACAAGCGCCGCCTGTCGGCGCTGGGCCCGGGCGGTCTGTCCCGTGAGCGCGCCGGCCTCGAGGTCCGCGACGTGCACCCGTCGCACTACGGCCGCATGTGCCCGATCGAGACCCCGGAGGGTCCGAACATCGGTCTGATCGGCTCGCTGTCGGTGTACGCGAGGGTCAACCCGTTCGGGTTCATCGAGACGCCGTACCGCAAGGTGGTCGACGGTGTGGTCAGCGACGAGATCGTCTACCTGACCGCCGACGAGGAGGACCGCCACGTGGTGGCGCAGGCCAACTCGCCGATCGACGCCGACGGCCGGTTCGTCGAGGGCCGCGTCCTGGTTCGCCGCAAGGCGGGCGAGGTCGAGTACGTGCCCTCGTCCGAGGTGGACTACATGGACGTGTCGCCGCGCCAGATGGTGTCGGTGGCCACGGCCATGATCCCGTTCCTCGAGCACGACGACGCCAACCGTGCCCTGATGGGCGCCAACATGCAGCGCCAGGCGGTTCCGCTGGTGCGCAGCGAGGCGCCGCTGGTGGGCACCGGGATGGAGCTGCGCGCGGCGATCGACGCCGGCGACGTCGTCGTCGCGGAGAAGTCCGGGGTGATCGAGGAGGTCTCCGCCGACTACATCACCGTGATGGCCGACGACGGCACCCGGCACACCTACCGGATGCGCAAGTTCGCCCGGTCCAACCACGGCACGTGCGCCAACCAGTCGCCGATCGTCGACGCGGGCGACCGCGTCGAGGCCGGCCAGGTCATCGCCGACGGTCCCTGCACCGAGAACGGCGAGATGGCGTTGGGCAAGAACCTGCTCGTGGCGATCATGCCGTGGGAGGGCCACAACTACGAGGACGCGATCATCCTCTCCAACCGGCTGGTCGAAGAGGACGTGCTCACCTCGATCCACATCGAGGAGCACGAGATCGATGCCCGCGACACCAAGCTGGGCGCCGAGGAGATCACCCGGGACATCCCGAACGTCTCCGACGAGGTGCTGGCCGACCTGGACGAGCGGGGCATCGTGCGGATCGGCGCCGAGGTCCGCGACGGCGACATCCTGGTCGGCAAGGTCACCCCGAAGGGTGAGACCGAGCTGACCCCGGAGGAGCGGCTGCTGCGGGCGATCTTCGGCGAGAAGGCCCGCGAGGTCCGCGACACCTCGCTGAAGGTGCCGCACGGCGAGTCCGGCAAGGTCATCGGCATCCGGGTGTTCTCCCGCGAGGACGACGACGAACTGCCGGCCGGCGTCAACGAGCTGGTCCGGGTGTACGTGGCCCAGAAGCGCAAGATCTCCGACGGCGACAAGCTGGCGGGCCGGCACGGCAACAAGGGCGTCATCGGCAAGATCCTCGCGCAGGAGGACATGCCGTTCCTGCCGGACGGCACGCCGGTGGACATCATCCTGAACACCCACGGTGTGCCGCGACGGATGAACATCGGCCAGATCCTGGAAACGCACCTCGGCTGGTGCGCGCACAGCGGCTGGAAGGTCGACACCGGCAAGGGGGTCCCGGACTGGGCCGCCAACCTGCCGGAGGACCTGCTGCACGCGGAGCCCAACGCCATCGTGTCGACACCGGTGTTCGACGGCGCGCAGGAGGCCGAGCTGCAGGGGCTGCTGTCGGCCACGTTGCCCAACCGCGACGGCGAGGTGCTGGTCAACGGCGACGGCAAGGCGGTGCTGTTCGACGGCCGCAGCGGCGAGCCGTTCCCATACCCGGTGACCGTCGGCTTCATGTACATCATGAAGCTTCACCACCTGGTGGACGACAAGATCCACGCCCGCTCCACCGGCCCGTACTCGATGATCACCCAGCAGCCGCTGGGCGGTAAGGCGCAGTTCGGTGGCCAGCGGTTCGGGGAGATGGAGTGCTGGGCCATGCAGGCCTACGGGGCCGCGTACACGCTGCAGGAGCTGTTGACCATCAAGTCCGACGACACCGTCGGCCGGGTCAAGGTGTACGAGGCGATCGTCAAGGGCGAGAACATCCCCGAACCGGGCATCCCCGAGTCGTTCAAGGTGCTGCTCAAGGAGCTGCAGTCGCTGTGCCTCAACGTCGAGGTGCTGTCGAGCGACGGCGCGGCGATCGAGCTGCGCGAGGGCGAGGACGAGGATCTCGAGCGGGCCGCGGCCAACTTGGGAATCAACTTGTCCCGCAACGAATCCGCGTCCGTTGAGGACCTGGCTTAACCAACTTAGTTACTAAACCCGCAAGGGGAAAGGGAGTTACGTGCTCGACGTCAACTTCTTCGATGAACTCCGCATCGGCTTGGCCACCGCGGAGGACATCCGGCAATGGTCTTATGGCGAGGTCAAGAAGCCGGAAACAATCAACTACCGCACGCTGAAGCCGGAAAAGGACGGCCTGTTCTGCGAGAAGATCTTCGGACCCACTCGCGACTGGGAGTGCTACTGCGGCAAGTACAAGCGCGTCCGCTTCAAGGGCATCATCTGTGAGCGCTGCGGCGTCGAGGTGACCCGCGCCAAGGTGCGCCGCGAGCGGATGGGACACATCGAGCTGGCCGCTCCGGTGACGCACATCTGGTACTTCAAGGGTGTGCCGTCGCGGCTGGGGTACCTGCTCGACCTCGCCCCGAAGGATCTCGAGAAGATCATCTACTTCGCGGCGTACGTGATCACGTCGGTCGACGACGAGATGCGGCACAACGAGCTGTCCACGCTCGAGGCCGAAATGATGGTGGAGCGCAAGGGCGTTGAGGACCAGCGCGACGCCGAGCTGGAGGCCCGGGCACAGAAGCTGGAGGCCGACCTGGCCGAGCTGGAGGCCGAGGGCGCCAAGGCCGATGCCCGGCGCAAGGTTCGGGACGGCGGCGAGCGCGAGATGCGCCAGATCCGCGACCGCGCCCAGCGCGAGCTGGACCGGCTGGAGGACATCTGGAACACCTTCACCAAGCTGGCCCCCAAGCAGCTGATCGTCGACGAGAACCTGTACCGCGAGATCGTCGACCGCTACGGCGAGTACTTCACCGGCGCCATGGGTGCGGAGTCGATCCAGAAGCTGATCGAGAACTTCGACATCGACGCCGAGGCCGAGAACCTGCGCGAGGTGATCCGAAGCGGCAAGGGGCAGAAGAAGCTTCGCGCGCTGAAGCGCCTCAAGGTGGTCGCTGCCTTCCAGCAGTCGGGCAACTCGCCGATGGGCATGGTGCTCGACGCCGTCCCGGTCATCCCGCCGGAGCTGCGCCCGATGGTGCAGCTCGACGGTGGCCGGTTCGCCACCAGCGACCTCAACGACCTGTACCGCCGCGTGATCAACCGCAACAACCGGCTCAAGAGGCTGATCGACCTCGGCGCGCCCGAGATCATCGTCAACAACGAGAAGCGGATGCTGCAGGAGTCCGTGGACGCGCTGTTCGACAACGGCCGCCGCGGGCGTCCGGTCACCGGGCCGGGCAACCGTCCGCTGAAGTCGCTGTCGGATCTGCTCAAGGGCAAGCAGGGCCGGTTCCGGCAGAACCTGCTCGGTAAGCGCGTCGACTACTCCGGGCGTTCGGTCATCGTGGTCGGCCCGCAGCTCAAGCTGCACCAGTGCGGCCTGCCCAAGCTGATGGCGCTGGAGCTGTTCAAGCCGTTCGTGATGAAGCGGCTCGTCGACCTCAACCACGCGCAGAACATCAAGAGCGCCAAGCGGATGGTCGAGCGTCAGCGTCCCCAGGTGTGGGACGTGCTCGAGGAGGTCATCGCCGAGCACCCGGTGCTGCTGAACCGCGCACCCACCCTGCACCGGCTGGGCATCCAGGCCTTCGAGCCGATGCTGGTGGAGGGCAAGGCGATTCAGCTGCACCCGCTGGTGTGTGAGGCCTTCAACGCCGACTTCGACGGTGACCAGATGGCCGTGCACCTGCCGTTGAGCGCCGAGGCGCAAGCCGAGGCCCGCATCCTGATGCTGTCCTCCAACAACATCCTGTCGCCGGCGTCCGGCCGCCCGCTGGCCATGCCGCGACTGGACATGGTGACCGGCCTGTACTACCTGACCACCGAGGTCGACGGCGACAAGGGCGAATACTCGCCGGCCGCCAAGGACCAGCCGGAGGTCGGCGTGTACTCCTCGCCGGCCGAGGCGATCATGGCGTCGGACCGCGGGCTGCTCTCGGTGCGCGCCAAGATCAAGGTGCGGCTGACCCAGCTGCGTCCGCCGACCGAGATCGAGGCCGAGCTGTTCGGCGCCAACGGCTGGCAGCCGGGGAATGCCTGGATGGCCGAGACCACGCTGGGCCGGGTGCTGTTCAACGAGCTGCTGCCGGTGGGCTACCCGTTCGTGAACAAGCAGATGCACAAGAAGGTGCAGGCCGCCATCATCAACGACCTGGCCGAGCGCTACCCGATGATCGTGGTCGCGCAGACCGTCGACAAGCTCAAGGACGCCGGTTTCTACTGGGCGACCCGCAGCGGCGTCACGGTCTCGATGGCCGACGTGTTGGTCCCGCCGCGCAAGAAGGAGATCCTCGACCAGTACGAGGAGCGCGCGGACAAGGTCGAAAAGCAGTTCCAGCGTGGTGCTTTGAACCACGACGAGCGCAACGAGGCACTCGTCGAGATCTGGAAGGAAGCCACCGACGAGGTGGGTCAGGCGCTCCGCGAGCACTACCCCGCCGACAACCCGATCATCACGATCGTCGACTCGGGCGCCACGGGTAACTTCACCCAGACGCGAACGCTGGCCGGCATGAAGGGTCTGGTGACCAACCCGAAGGGTGAGTTCATCCCGCGTCCGGTCAAGTCGTCCTTCCGTGAGGGCCTGACCGTGCTGGAGTACTTCATCAACACCCACGGCGCCCGAAAGGGCTTGGCGGACACAGCGTTGCGCACCGCCGACTCGGGTTACCTGACCCGCCGTCTGGTGGACGTGAGCCAGGACGTCATCGTCCGCGAGCACGACTGCCAGACCGAGCGCGGCATCGTCGTCGAGCTGGCCGAGCGCCAGCCGGACGGCACGCTGATCCGCGACCCGTACATCGAAACCTCGGCGTACGCGCGGACTTTGGGCACCGACGCGGCCGACGAGGCCGGCAACGTCGTCGTGGCGCGCGGCGAGGACCTGGGTGACCCGGAGATCGACGCGCTGCTCGCGGCGGGCATCACGTCGGTCAAGGTGCGCTCGGTGCTGACGTGCACCACCGGGACCGGCGTGTGCGCGACCTGCTACGGGCGCTCCATGGCCACCGGCAAGCTGGTCGACATCGGCGAGGCCGTCGGCATCGTCGCGGCCCAGTCCATCGGTGAGCCGGGCACGCAGCTGACCATGCGGACGTTCCACCAGGGTGGTGTCGGTGAGGACATCACCGGCGGTCTGCCCCGGGTTCAGGAGCTGTTCGAGGCCCGCGTGCCGCGTGGCAAGGCGCCGATCGCCGACGTCACCGGGCGGGTGCACCTCGAGGACGGTGAGCGCTTCTACAAGATCACCATCGTTCCCGACGACGGCGGCGAGGAGGTCGTCTACGACAAGCTCTCCAAGCGGCAGCGGCTTCGTGTGTTCAAGCACGAGGACGGCTCCGAGCGGGTGCTGTCCGACGGCGACCACGTCGAGGTGGGCCAGCAGCTGATGGAAGGCTCGGCCGACCCGCACGAGGTGCTGCGCGTGCAGGGCCCCCGCGAGGTGCAGATCCACCTGGTCCGCGAGGTCCAGGAGGTCTACCGCGCCCAGGGTGTGTCGATCCACGACAAGCACATCGAGGTGATCGTTCGCCAGATGCTGCGCCGTGTCACCATCATCGACTCGGGCGCGACGGAGTTCCTGCCCGGCTCGCTGATCGACCGCGCGGAGTTCGAGGCGGAGAACCGCCGGGTGGTGGCCGAGGGCGGCGAGCCCGCCGCCGGGCGTCCGGTGCTGATGGGTATCACCAAGGCGAGCCTCGCCACCGACTCGTGGCTGAGTGCGGCGTCGTTCCAGGAGACCACGCGAGTGCTGACCGATGCGGCGATCAACTGCCGCAGCGACAAGCTCAACGGTCTGAAGGAGAACGTGATCATCGGAAAGCTGATCCCGGCCGGTACCGGCATCAACCGGTACCGCAACATCCAGGTGCAGCCCACCGAGGAGGCCCGCGCCGCGGCGTACACGATCCCGTCCTACGAGGATCACTACTACAGCCCGGACTTCGGCCAGGCCACCGGTGCCGCGGTCCCGCTGGACGACTACGGGTACTCCGACTACCGCTAGTTCGACGACGATGCGGCGCGTTATGCGCCGCTGAGGAGTCGGACAATCGGCGCTAGTTCGACGACGATGCGGCGCGTTATGCGCCGCTGAGGAGTCGGACAATCGGCGCTAGTCGGCTAGTCACGAAACAGCCCCGGGCCCCTTCGCAGGCCCGGGGCTTTTTCGTTGCCCCGATCGCACGATGGCCCAGGGTCATTCGCGGTATCGTGGCATGTCAATTCCAGGCGCACCGAATTTACTGTCGTCAAGGACGGTGAGAATCGATGGGCGACTTGTCTTCACAGGCGCCGCCGGCACCGGCGACGAAATTTCGCCCCCCGGTCGCGGTGCGCTCGTTGGTCACTCGCCACAAGTTGATGGCCGTTCTGCGCGCGGCCGGGCGTCGACGCCTGGTCCTGGTTTATGCGCCCTCGGGGTTCGGCAAGACCACGCTGGTGGAGCAGTGGCGAGGGGAACTGAGCAGCTCCGGTGTGGCGGTGGCCTGGTTGACCGTCGACGACGATGACAACAACGTGGTGTGGTTTCTCGCGCATGTGCTCGAGGCGATCCGACGGGTCCATCCCGCCGTGGCCGCGTCGTTGGGGCAGGCCCTTGAAGACCGCGGGGAGGAGGCGGTGCGCTACGTCTTGACGTCGCTGATCGATGAGATCGACCAGATCGGTACCCCGGTCACGCTGGTGATCGACGACTGGCAGCGGGTATCGCACAGCGCGACCACCGAGGCTCTGCGTTTCCTGATCCACCATGGTTCTCATCACCTGCAATTCATCGTGAACAGCTGGTCGCGCGCCCGGTTGCCGTTGAGTAAGTTGCGACTTCGTGACGAACTGGTCGAAATCGATTGTGAGAAACTGCGTTTCGATGCCGACGAGGCGCAAGCGCTGCTGAAGGACATTGCCGGGCTGCAGTTGGCGGATAGCGACGTGGCGGCCTTGACCGCCTCGACGGACGGGTGGGCCGCCGCCCTGCAGTTGGCGAGGCTGTCGCTGCGTGGCGATGGGGACGCCGCCGGCCTGCTGCGCCGAATGTCGGGGGACAACGAGGTGATCGGTGAACTTCTCGCCGAAAACGTCCTCAACACGCTGGAGCCCGAATTGCTCGAGTTTCTCTTTGCGACGTCGATCACCGAACGGACCTGCGGGGAGCTCGCGTCGGCGTTGGCCGGGGTCCGCGGCGGGCAGGACGTACTCGAGGACGTCGAGCGACGCGGCCTGTTCCTGCGGCGCATAGACGATGACCCACCGTGGTTTCGCTACCACCAGATGTTCGCCGAATTCCTGCGGCGCCGGCTTGAGCGAGACGATCCCGATCGCCTGAAACGCCTGCACCGCACCGCCTCGGACTGGTTCGCCGAGCACGGCTACCTCAGTTACGCCGTCGATCACGCACTGGCCGCGGGGGAGGCCATGCGGGCGGTCGACCTCGTCGAGCGGGACAGGACGATTGGATCGGTCAACCGATCGCGCATGACGACCTTTCTCGGCATCATCGACAAGCTGCCCCCGCAACTGGTGAATTCGCGGCCACGGCTGAACCTTTCCGTGGTGGCGGCCAATATTCTGCTGCAGCGCCCCGTCGCCATCGAGGCTGCCCTCGACCGCGTCGCCGGCGCCATATCCGCGGCAGACCTGCCCGAGGCGACGCGGGCGGATCTGACCCTGGAGGCCGACGTGTTGCGGGCGGTGGCCCAAATGAACGCCGACCGGGTCGAAGGCCTGGCCCATCTGGTGGCCCGGGTGATATCGAGGCCGAAGACCCTGCGCCCGGTGCTGCCCCAGGCGGCGGCAACCGTCGCGGCGTTCGCGGGCATCTACCGCTTCGACTTCGAGGCGGCGCATCGGGCCCTGGAGTGGGCGGCGCCCTACGACGAGGGGGTCGCCGCCGGGTACCACAGCTGCTGGGCGGGGATCGCCGCTCGACACCAGCTCGACATCCCGCGGGCGCTGAGCAGCTTCCGGAAAGCATTCGAAATCGGCGCGGCGGCGGGGCGGGAGTCGCAAGCGGCGCGGCACGCTGGGGCGCTTCTCGGCGAATTGCTCTACGAGATGGGCGAATTCGCCGAGGCGGCGGATCTTCTCGAGGAGAGCTACCGGCTCGGACCCGAAGCCGGCGCCGTCGACTACCTGGCGGCGCAATACGCCGTCAGCGCCAGAATCAAAGCCGCCCAGGGGCATCGCGATGCGGCGGCCGGTCGCCTCGACGCCGGTATGACGGTGGCCGAGAAGTTGCGGTTGCCGCGGCTGGCGGCCGCCATCAACCACGAACGGGTCCGGTTGGCGCTGCCGATCACCTCGCCGGAGGCCGATCGGCTTCGGGCCGTGCGTCGGGTCTTTCATGGTTCCAACGGCATCGCCACCGTCACCGCCGAGCTGGACGAGGCCTCCGGCATCCGCCTGCTCTCGCGAAGCCGCGCCGGCGACGACCGCGACCGGGCGTGCCGGCGCGCCGGCGCCCTGCTCGGCGGGATCGACCCGACCGCCCGGCCGCTGGCGGCCCTGCACGCGCGCCTGCTGTTGGCCGAGACCCTCACCGCCGCCGGGCTGGCGCACGACGCGCGAGACCACATCGCGGCCGTCCGCGCCCTGTGCGCCCAACACGGGCTACCGCAGCTGCTCGTCGACGCCGGGCTCGGTTAGCGGGCGGCCCCGTCGGCACGGCTCACTACAATGGCCACCGTGCTCATCGGTTCGCACGTCCACCAGGACGACCCCCTGGCCGCCGCGCAGGCCGACGGCGCCGACGCGGTGCAGTTCTTCCTCGGCAACCCGCAGAGCTGGAAGAAGCCCAAGCCCCGCGACGACGCCGAGGCGCTCAAGGCGTCGACCATCCCGCTGTACGTCCACGCGCCGTACCTCATCAACGTGGCCTCGGCGAACAACCGCATTCGCATCCCGTCGCGCAAGATCCTGCAGGACACCTGCGACGCGGCCTCGGAGATCAACGCGACGGCGGTGATCGTGCACGGCGGTCACGCCGACGACAACGACATGGAGGCCGGCTTCGAGCGCTGGGTCAAGGCGCTGGACTACCTAGAAACCGATGTGCAGGTGTACCTGGAGAACACCGCCGGCGGCGACCACGCGATGGCCCGCTATTTCGACACCATCGGCAGGCTGTGGGATCGCATCGGGGACAAGGGCATTGGCTTTTGCCTGGACACCTGCCACGCGTGGGCCGCGGGGGAGGAGCTGATCGACGCGGTCGACCGGATCAAGGCGCTGACCGGCCGCATCGACCTGGTGCACTGCAACGACTCGCGCGACGCGGCGGGCTCGGGCGCCGACCGGCACGCCAACTTCGGCACCGGCCAGATCGACCCCGAGCTACTCGCCGCGGTCGTCAAGGCCGCGGGGGCCCCCGTCATCTGCGAAACCGCCGACGAGGGCCGCAAGGACGACATCGCGTTCCTGCGGGAAAAGACCGGCAGCTGATCTCCCGTCCCGTGCTCGGTCGGCTCGCGGCGCTCGTCGCAGTGGTTCTGCTGGTCGCGGGTTGCTCGTCGTGGTCCGATCCGCCGGCGGGCTTCGTGAACGGCACCAGCCTGCACCACCTCAAGGTCGGGGGCCTCGACCGCAGCTACCGGTTGTACAAGCCCGTCGGCCTGCCCGCCTCGGCTCCGCTGGTGGTCGTGATGCACGGCTACTCCGGCAGCGGCAGGCAGGTCGAAAGGGATTACCAATGGGACGGTCTGGCCGATTGGGGCAAGTTCCTCGTCGCCTACCCGGATGGCCTCGGCCGGGCGTGGAACGTCGACGGGGAAACCTGCTGCGGCCGTTCCGGACGGGACGGCGTCGATGACGTCGGCTTCATCCGCGCGGCCGTCGCCGACATCGCCAAGAACCTGGGCGTCGACCCCGCCAGGGTCTATGCCACCGGCATGAGCAACGGCGCCATCATGTCCTTCACGCTGGCGTGCACCACCGACATTTTCGCCGCGATCGGCCCGGTTGCCGGCACGCAGCTGAACGCGTGCCGGGCCCCGCGCCCGACGTCGGTCATGCAGATTCACGGCACCACCGATCGGCTCGTGCCGTACGGCGGCGGGCAGGGCTTCAGCGTCATCAACGGCCCGTCGGTGCCGGACGTGAATGCGTTCTGGCGCAACGTCGATCAGTGCGGCGCCCCCACCGCCACCGCCAGCGGCCCGGTGACGACGTCGACGGCCGGATGCGCCGGGGGCCGCGCCGTCGTGCTGGTCACCGTCGACGGGGGCGGACACGAGTGGCCGCCGTTCGCCAGCCAGGCGCTGTGGCAATTCTTCGCGGCCCACGCCCGCTGACCATTACAGCTCTTGTGCGACTGTCGAAGAAATGTAACATGAGTGGCATGCCAGACACCCATGTCGTCACCAACCAGGTCCCGACCCTGGACAACCACAACCCCGCGACGTCCGCCGTGCTCGTCGAGGCCCTGATCCGCGAGGGCGGGCAGTGGGGCGTCGACGAGGTGACCGAGCTCGGGGCGCTCGCCGGCACCCGCGAAGCCCAGCGGTGGGGCGAGCTCGCCGATCGCAACCGGCCCGTGCTGCACACCCACGACCAGTACGGGCACCGCGTGGACGAGGTGGAGTACGACCCGGCCTACCACGAGCTGATGCGCGCGGCGATCGCCCACGGTGTCCACGCGGCCCCGTGGGCCGACGAGCGGCCGGGCGCGCACGTGGTGCGCGCCGCCAAGATGTCGGTCTGGAACGTCGAGCCCGGACACACCTGTCCGATCTCGATGACCTATGCCGTCGTTCCGGCGCTGCGCTTCAACCCCGAACTTGCCGCGGTGTACGAGCCGCTGCTGACCAGTCGCGTGTACGACCCCGAGCTGAAACTGGCGACCACCAAGGCCGGCGTCACCGCCGGCATGTCGATGACCGAGAAGCAGGGCGGCTCCGACGTGCGCGCCGGCACCACCCAGGCCACCCCCAACGGCGACGGCACGTACAGCCTGACCGGCCACAAGTGGTTCACGTCCGCGCCGATGTGCGACCTCTTCCTGGTGCTGGCGCAGGCGCCCGGCGGGCTGTCCTGCTTCCTGCTGCCGCGGGTGCTGCCCGACGGCACCCGCAACCGGATGTTCCTGCAGCGGCTCAAGGACAAGCTCGGCAACCACGCCAACGCCTCCAGCGAGGTCGAGTACGACGGCGCCGTCGCCTGGTTGGTGGGCGAGGAGGGCCGCGGCGTGCCGACCATCATCGAGATGGTCAACCTGACCCGGCTGGACTGCACGCTGGGCAGCGCGACCAGCATGCGCACCGGCCTGACCCGCGCCATCCACCACGCGCAGCACCGAAAGGCGTTCGGCGCCTACCTGATCGATCAGCCCCTGATGCGCAACGTGCTCGCGGACCTGGCCGTGGAGGCCGAGGCGGCCACGATCGTGGCGATGCGGATGGCCGGCGCCACCGACAAGGCGGTGCGCGGTGATGCCACGGAGGCGCTGCTGCGCCGGATCGGCCTGGCGGCCAGCAAGTACTGGGTGTGCAAGCGCGCCACCCCGCACGCCGCCGAAGCGCTGGAATGCCTGGGCGGCAACGGCTACGTCGAGGATTCCGGGATGCCGCGCCTCTACCGTGAGGCGCCGCTGATGGGCATCTGGGAGGGCTCCGGCAACGTCGGTGCGCTGGACACGTTGCGCGCCATGGCAACTCGCCCCGAATGCGTCGAGGTGCTGTTCGCGGAGCTGGCCCAGTCGGCCGGTCAGGACCCGCGGCTGGGCGGGCACGTGGAGCGGTTGCGCCAGGATCTGGGCGAGCCGGACAACATCGCCTACCGGGCCCGCAAGGTCGCCGAGGACATCTGCCTGGCGCTGCAGGGTTCGCTGCTGGTGCGGCATGGGCACCCCGCCGTCGCCGAGGCCTTCCTGGCCACGCGGCTCGACGGCCGGTGGGGCGGGGCCTTCGGCACCATGCCGACCGGGCTGGACCTCGCGCCGATCCTGGAGCGGGCCCTGGTAAAGGGCTGAGCCGCAACATGACTCACGCCAGCGACGATGCAGTGGGGGCGCCCCCAGGCGCGGAGCGCCGAGGGGGACGTAGCGATGAGGTGGGGGCACCTCCCGCTTGCGGGGGAGAGCGGCGCGCGTGACTCACGCGATCAGGCCGGTCGACTTCGACAACCTGAAGACGATGACCTACGAGGTCACCGACCGGGTTGCGCGCATCACCTTCAACCGGCCCGAGAAGGGCAACGCGATCGTCGCGGACACCCCGCTGGAGCTCTCGGCGTTGGTCGAGCGCGCCGACCTCGACCCCGGTGTGCACGTCATCCTGGTGTCGGGTCGCGGCGAGGGCTTCTGCGCGGGCTTCGACCTGAGCGCCTACGCCGATCGCACCGGCTCGGCCGGCGGGACGGGCGCGTACCAGGGCACCGTGCTGGACGGCAAGACCCAGGCGGCCAACCACCTGCCGGACCAGCCGTGGGACCCGATGGTCGACTACCAGATGATGAGCCGCTTCGTGCGCGGGTTCTCCAGCCTGATGCACGCCGACAAGCCGACGGTGGTGAAGATCCACGGCTACTGCGTGGCCGGCGGCACCGACATCGCGCTGCACGCCGATCAGGTGATCGCCGCGGCCGACGCCAAGATCGGCTACCCGCCGACCCGGGTGTGGGGCGTCCCGGCGGCGGGCCTGTGGGCACACCGGCTCGGCGATCAGCGCGCCAAACGCCTGCTGCTCACCGGCGATTGCATCACCGGCGCGCAGGCCGCCGAGTGGGGCCTGGCCGTCGAGGCGCCTGAGCCGCAGGACCTCGACGAACGCACCGAGCGGCTGGTGGAGCGGATCGCGGCGGTGCCCGTCAACCAGCTGATCATGGTCAAGCTGGCGCTCAATTCGGCCCTGCTGCAACAGGGTGTGGCCACCAGCAGGATGGTCAGCACGGTCTTCGACGGCGTCGCGCGGCACACGCCCGAGGGGCACGCCTTCGTGGCCGACGCGGTCGAGCACGGCTTTCGGGAGGCGGTGCGGCATCGCGACGAGCCGTTCGGCGACCACGGCCGCAAAGCCTCGGGGGTGTGATCCGTTGCCCCACATGACCGCCCGCTCGGTGGTGCTCAGCGTGCTGCTCGGCGCGCACCCGGCGTGCGCCAGCGCCGGCGAATTGATCAGGCTGACAGCCGATTTCGGCATCAAGGAGACCGCGCTGCGGGTGGCGCTGACCCGGATGGTCGGGGCCGGCGATCTGATCCGGTCCGCCGACGGCTACCGGCTCTCGGATCGATTGCTGGCCCGCCAGCGCCGGCAGGACGACGCCATGCACCCCCGCACCCGCCCGTGGCGGGGCGACTGGTCGGTGCTGATCGTGACCAGCGTGGGCGGCGATGCGCGCACCCGGGCGGCGCTGCGAGCAGGCATGCACGACAAGCGTTTTGGCGAACTCCGCGAGGGGGTGTGGATGCGGCCCGACAACTTGCGGCTGGACCTGGATCCCGATGTCGCGGGGCGGGTGCGCGTGCTCAAGGCCCGCGACGACGCGCCGGCGGAGCTGGCCGGCGAGCTGTGGGACCTGCCGGGGTGGGCCCGAACCGGACACCGGCTGCTCGGCGAGATGGCCGGCGCTTCCGATATTCCCGGCCGTTTCGTGGCGGCCACGGGCATCGTGCGCCACGTGCTCACCGACCCCATGCTGCCCGCCGAACTGCTGCCCGCCGATTGGCCCGGCGACCGGCTGCGCGAGGCTTACCACGACTTCGCCACCGAGCTGGCGCGGCGGCGTGACCCATCCCTGTTGGAGGTGACATGAGTGATCCAGTGCGCGTAGAGCGCAACGGCGCCGTGACGACGGTGATCCTCGACCGGCCGGGCGCGCGCAATGCCGTCAACGGCCCGACGGCCGCCGCGCTCTACGCGGCGTTCGACGAGTTCGACCGCGACGACACCGCGTCGGTGGCCGTGCTCTGGGGCGACAACGGAACGTTCTGCGCCGGAGCCGATTTGAAGTCCTTCGGCACGCCCGACGCCAACGCCGTGCACCGCACGGGCCCCGGCCCGATGGGGCCCACCCGGATGGTGCTGTCCAAACCCGTAATCGCAGCGGTCAGCGGCTACGCCGTCGCCGGGGGCCTGGAGTTGGCCGTTTGGTGTGATCTGCGGGTTGCCGAGGAGGACGCCGTATTCGGGGTGTTCTGCCGGCGCTGGGGCGTGCCGCTCATCGACGGCGGCACCGTGCGGCTGCCCCGGCTGATCGGGCAGAGCCGCGCAATGGACATGATCCTCACCGGCCGCGGGGTCAAGGCCGACGAGGCGCTGGCGATGGGGCTGGCCAATCGCGTCGTGCCGAAAGGCCAAGCGCGCCAAGCGGCGGAGGAACTGGCGGCCCAGCTCGCGGCGCTGCCGCAGCAGTGCCTGCGATCGGACCGGCGCTCGGCGCTGCACCAGTGGGGCACTGCCGAATCCGACGCCATCGACTTCGAATTCGCCAGCATCTCGCGCGTCGCCGCGGAGGCCGCGGAAGGGGCCGGGCGGTTCGCCGCGGGTGCCGGCCGCCATGGCACGCCGGCGAATTAGCCCTTGCTGATCGAGTTGCTCGAGCCGAGGTTGTCGACCTTGGGATCACCGTCTTTATAGGTGACGGTGTTGCTCAGTCCCACCACGGTGATGCGCGTGTTGACCTTGTCGAGGGTGATCTTGTTGTTCGCGCCGCCGATGGTCACCGTCTCGCAGGTGCCCGTCACGGTCAGCGTGTTGTTGGAGCCGCCCACGTTCAGCGACTTGCCGTCGGCGCAATCGAGGGTGGCCGTGGTTCCCATCGAGCCGTAGTTCAGCGTGTTGCCGATCTCGACGGACGCCGTGGTGCTCGCCCCGCCCGTGCTCGTCGGCCCCGCCGCGGCGCTCGTGGTCGTCGTGCTGCTTTTCGTCGTCGTCGTGGTCGAGCCACCGGGCGGGTTGGCGGTGGAACTGCAACCAGCCAGCACTAACGCCGCGGCCGCCGGTGCCAAGGCGAGCGCCGCGAGCCTGGACGGGCGGTCGGTGATGTGGTCGCGCATCGATCCTCGATTCTCTCGATTCGGTGCTCAGCCCGGCACCTGCTGGAGCCGGTTGGTCATGCCCAGTTCGCGCCCGCGGTCCCAGAGGATCGGGTCGCCGCCGTGATAGAACACGGTCTCGTTGTAGCCGTACACCGTGATGTCGTGGGTGACCGAGTCGGCGATGACGGTGTTGCCCGATCCCATGACCGTCACAGCCCAGCAGTTGCCCTTCGCGTTGACGACGTTCGAGCTGCCGTTGACGATCAGGGTCGCATCGTTGCAGTCCAGCGTCTGCTCGAGGCCCTGCCCGATGACGTGGGTGTCGCCGTTCTTGGCCGGCGCGGCCGGCGTGGGGGCGAGGACGACGAGGGCGCAGGTGACCAGCGGCCCCGCGGCGGTTGTCCACTTCACGGCGAGCCCCCTTCGGCGTCGAGTCGGCCTGGAAAGAGATTACGTGTATCCGCCCGCCCGGCGGCAGGGTTATCGGCTCACCATTTTCCCGCCCATCGTCAACTAGAGTCATTAGTTAACCCACCCGCATCACTCGAAGGGCGATCGCCATGGCAGCTCCAGAACCGCCGCCGGCGGCGGGGCGCCAGCGCGCCGGGAAGTCGGGCTCCCGGCCGGCCAAGCTGAGCCGCGAAGGCATCGTCGACGGCGCCCTGACGTTCCTGGACCGCGAGGGCTGGGACTCGCTGACGATCAACGCGCTGGCCACCCAGCTGGGCACCAAGGGGCCGTCGCTGTACAACCACGTGGACAGCCTGGAGGACCTGCGCCGCGCTGTGCGGATCCGCGTCATCGACGACATCATCACGATGCTGAACCGGGTCGGCGAGGGTCGCGCGCGCGACGACGCGGTGCTGGTCATGGCCGGCGCCTACCGCAGCTACGCCCATCACCACCCCGGGCGGTACTCCGCGTTCACCCGGATGCCGCTGGGCGGCGACGACCCCGAGTACGCGGCCGCCACCAGGGGCGCGGCCGCGCCCGTCATCTCCGTGCTGGCCTCCTACGGCCTCGGCGGTGAGGAAGCCTTCCACGCCGCCCTGGAATTCTGGTCCGCGCTGCACGGCTTCGTGTTGCTGGAGATGACCGGGGTCATGGATGACATCGACACGGACGTGCTGTTCTCCGACATGGTGTTGCGGCTGGCTCGGGGTATGGAGGCGCTGAGCAGGCGCACCGCGCGCCAAGCAGCCCCGAACTAGTCCGATGGTGGCGATCCGCGGCCCCTCGCCGCCGCTTTGACCAGCGAGACCGGCGGCGGGTATTGTGGTAGCTCGTGCCTGGCGGCTTACGGCGCCTGACGTAAGGGAGCGGATGCCGGGCTAATTCGCATGTCCCCGACGCACCGGATCGACTGCCGTGCTGAGCGCTTGCGACACACCCGGCCGCGGGGTAGGCGAGCTTACCCGGGGCGGGCGAAACTGCAGTACACAGACTTAACAGCTTGAGCCAGAACACGAACGACAACACAGAAAGCCGGTAGATGCCAACCATTCAGCAGCTGGTCCGCAAGGGTCGTCGGGACAAGATCGGCAAGGTCAAGACCGCGGCTCTGAAGGGCAGCCCGCAGCGCCGTGGCGTATGCACCCGCGTGTACACCACCACCCCGAAGAAGCCGAACTCGGCGCTTCGGAAGGTCGCGCGCGTCAAGCTGACGAGCCAGGTGGAGGTCACCGCCTACATCCCCGGCGAGGGCCACAACCTGCAGGAGCACTCGATGGTGCTGGTGCGTGGTGGCCGGGTCAAGGACCTGCCCGGTGTCCGGTACAAGATCATCCGCGGTTCGCTCGACACCCAGGGCGTCAAGAACCGCAAGCAGGCTCGCAGCCGTTACGGCGCCAAGAAGGAGAAGAGCTAATGCCGCGCAAGGGGCCCGCGCCCAAGCGTCCGCTGGTGAACGACCCCGTGTACGGGTCGCAGCTGGTCACTCAGCTGGTGAACAAGGTTCTGCTCAAGGGGAAGAAATCGCTCGCCGAGCGCATTGTTTATGGTGCGCTCGAGAATGCGCGGGAAAAGACTGGTACGGATCCCGTGATCACCCTCAAGCGTGCTCTCGACAACGTCAAGCCCGCCCTGGAGGTGCGCAGCCGCCGCGTCGGTGGTGCGACCTACCAGGTGCCCGTCGAGGTGCGTCCTGACCGGTCCACCACGCTGGCGCTGCGTTGGCTTGTCAGCTTCTCGCGGCAGCGCCGGGAGAAGACCATGATCGAGCGGCTGGCCAACGAGATCCTCGACGCCAGCAACGGCCTCGGGGCCTCCGTCAAGCGGCGTGAGGACACCCACAAGATGGCCGAGGCAAACCGCGCCTTCGCGCATTATCGCTGGTGAGACCCGCCGGCGATGATGCCGGAGGCGTAACGACAGCTAACCAAGCAATCGAAAGAGTGGGAAGACTTCTGTGGCACAGAAGGACGTGCTGACCGACCTGACCAAGGTCCGCAACATCGGCATCATGGCGCACATCGACGCCGGCAAGACGACGACGACCGAGCGCATCCTCTACTACACCGGCATCAGCTACAAGATCGGTGAGGTGCACGACGGCGCCGCCACCATGGACTGGATGGAGCAGGAACAGGAGCGGGGGATCACCATCACCTCCGCGGCCACCACCTGCTTCTGGAACGACAACCAGATCAACATCATCGACACGCCTGGCCATGTTGATTTCACCGTCGAGGTGGAGCGCAGCCTGCGCGTGCTCGACGGTGCCGTCGCCGTCTTCGACGGCAAGGAGGGCGTCGAACCGCAGTCCGAGCAGGTGTGGCGCCAGGCCGACAAATACGACGTCCCGCGGATCTGCTTCGTCAACAAGATGGACAAGATCGGCGCCGACTTCTACTTCTCGGTGAAGACCATGGAAGAGCGGCTGGGCGCCAACGTCATCCCGATCCAGCTGCCCGTCGGCTCCGAGGGTGACTTCGAGGGCGTCGTCGATCTGGTCGAGATGAAGGCCAAGGTGTGGAGCGCCGAGGCCAAGCTCGGCGAGAAGTACGACGTCGTCGACATCCCCGCCGAGCTGCAGGAGAAGGCCGACGAGTACCGCACCAAGCTGCTCGAGTCCGTCGCCGAGACAGACGAGACGCTGCTGGAGAAGTACCTGGGCGGCGAGGAGCTCACCGTCGAGGAGATCAAGGGCGCGATCCGCAAGCTGACGATCAGCTCGGAGGCCTACCCGGTGCTGTGCGGCAGCGCGTTCAAGAACAAGGGCGTGCAGCCGATGCTGGACGCGGTCATCGACTACCTGCCCTCGCCGCTGGACGTGCCGCCGGCCGTCGGCCACGCCCCCGGCAAGGAGGACGTCGAGGTCGTGCGCAAGCCGTCGACCGACGAGCCGTTCTCGGCGCTGGCCTTCAAGGTCGCCACGCACCCGTTCTTTGGCAAGCTGACCTACGTCCGGGTGTACTCGGGCAAGGTCGATTCCGGCAGCCAGGTCATCAACTCCACCAAGGGCAAGAAGGAGCGGCTGGGCAAGCTGTTCCAGATGCACTCCAACAAGGAGAACCCGGTGGAGACCGCGTCGGCCGGTCACATCTACGCGGTGATCGGTCTGAAGGACACCACCACCGGCGACACCCTGAGCGACCCGAACGACCAGGTCGTGCTCGAGTCGATGACCTTCCCCGACCCGGTCATCGAGGTGGCCATCGAGCCCAAGACCAAGAGCGACCAGGAGAAGCTGAGCCTGTCGATCCAGAAGCTCGCCGAGGAGGACCCGACGTTCAAGGTCCACCAGGACGCCGAGACCGGCCAGACCGTGATCGGCGGCATGGGCGAGCTGCACCTGGACATCCTGGTCGACCGCATGCGCCGCGAGTTCAAGGTCGAGGCCAACGTGGGTAAGCCCCAGGTGGCCTACAAGGAGACCATCCGCCGCGTGGTGGAAAAGGTCGAGTTCACCCACAAGAAGCAGACCGGTGGCTCGGGCCAGTTCGCCAAGGTGCTGATCAACCTCGAGCCGTTCCACGGCGAGGACGGCGCGACCTACGAATTCGAGAACAAGGTCACCGGCGGACGCATCCCGCGCGAGTACATCCCGTCGGTGGACGCCGGCGCCCAGGACGCCATGCAGTACGGCGTGCTGGCCGGCTACCCGCTGGTGAACCTCAAGGTCACCCTGCTCGACGGCGCCTTCCACGAGGTCGACTCGTCCGAGATGGCCTTCAAGATCGCCGGTTCCCAGGTGCTGAAAAAGGCTGCCGCGCAAGCGCAACCGGTGATCCTGGAACCGATCATGGCCGTCGAGGTCACCACGCCCGAGGACTACATGGGCGATGTGATCGGCGACCTGAACTCCCGCCGTGGCCAGATCCAGGCCATGGAGGAGCGGAGCGGTGCACGCGTGGTCAAGGCGCACGTGCCGCTGTCGGAGATGTTCGGCTACGTCGGCGACCTGCGGTCGAAGACACAAGGCCGGGCGAACTACTCCATGGTGTTCGACTCCTACGCCGAAGTACCGGCGAACGTGTCGAAGGAGATCATCGCTAAGGCGACGGGTCAGTGAGTTCAGGCGTACGAGTAAGCTGACCCGGTTAACACCGCGGCACAACAAGAAATCAACACTGCTTAACAAAGCACCAACAAGTCGGAGGACACAACAGTGGCGAAGGCGAAGTTCCAGCGGACCAAGCCCCACGTCAACATCGGGACCATCGGTCACGTTGACCACGGCAAGACCACCCTGACCGCGGCTATCACCAAGGTCCTGCATGACAAGTTTCCGGACCTGAACGAGTCCAAGGCGTTCGACCAGATCGACAACGCCCCCGAGGAGCGTCAGCGCGGTATCACCATCAACATCGCGCACGTCGAGTACCAGACCGACAAGCGGCACTACGCCCACGTCGACGCGCCTGGTCACGCGGACTACATCAAGAACATGATCACCGGCGCCGCGCAGATGGACGGCGCGATCCTGGTGGTCGCCGCGACCGACGGCCCGATGCCGCAGACCCGCGAGCACGTGCTGCTGGCCCGCCAGGTCGGCGTGCCCTACATCCTGGTCGCCCTGAACAAGGCCGACGCCGTCGACGACGAGGAGCTGCTCGAGCTCGTCGAGCTGGAGGTCCGCGAGCTGCTGGCCGCCCAGGAGTTCGACGAGGACGCCCCGGTGGTGCGGGTATCCGCGCTCAAGGCGCTCGAGGGCGACGCCAAGTGGGTCTCGTCGGTCGAGGAGCTGATGGACGCGGTTGACGAGTCCATCCCGGACCCGGTCCGCGAGACCGACAAGCCGTTCCTGATGCCCGTCGAGGACGTCTTCACCATCACCGGCCGCGGCACGGTGGTCACCGGGCGTGTGGAGCGCGGCGTCATCAACGTGAACGAGGAAGTCGAGATCGTCGGCATCCGCCCGACCAGCACCAAGACGACCGTCACCGGTGTGGAGATGTTCCGCAAGCTGCTCGACCAGGGCCAGGCCGGCGACAACGTCGGGCTGCTGCTGCGCGGCATCAAGCGCGAGGACGTCGAGCGCGGCCAGGTCGTCACGAAGCCCGGCACCACCACGCCGCACACCGAGTTCGAGGGCCAGGTCTACATCCTGTCCAAGGACGAGGGCGGCCGGCACACGCCGTTCTTCAACAACTACCGCCCGCAGTTCTACTTCCGCACCACCGACGTGACGGGTGTGGTGACGCTGCCGGAGGGCACCGAGATGGTGATGCCCGGTGACAACACCAACATCTCGGTGAAGCTGATCCAGCCGGTGGCCATGGACGAGGGCCTGCGGTTCGCGATCCGCGAAGGTGGCCGCACCGTCGGCGCCGGCCGGGTCGTCAAGATCATCAAGTAGCTCTGTTCGACGCGAAGCCCGGGCCGCCATGGCAGCCCGGGCTTCGTGCGTTTCCGGGGCCGCGGCAATCGGCGAAACCGGGCGTCGGCGGCGCGGTTAATATAGGTTTAGCCTTATTGCGTCCGTGTCTAATGACCGGCCGATTGTTTGATCGTGATGACCCGCACGGGAGGTACGGATGTCGTTCGTTTTCGCGACGCCTGAGTACCTATCCGGGGCGGCCTCCGACCTCGCGAATATTGCGTCGGCAATCAGCTCGGCCAACGCCGCGGCGCTGACCCCGACCTCGGGGGTGCTGGCCGCGGGTGCCGACGAGGTGTCGGCGACGATCGCCGCGCTGTTCGGCGCGCACGCCGAGGTCTACCAGGCGCTCAGCGCCCAGGCGGCGATGTTCCACCAGCAGTTCGTCGAGCTCATGAGCGGCGGCGCGGCCCAGTATGCCCTCGCCGAGGCGACCAATGCCTCGCCGCTGCAGACCGTGGAGCAAGCGGCGCTGGGCGCGGTCGGCACGCCGAGCCAGGCGGCGGCCGCTGCCGTCCCGGCCGGTAACGGCGTGAGCCCCTCACTGGCGGTCGCGCCCAGCGGGCCGGGCGTGTTGGGTGCCGGGGGCAGCGGCGTGGCCGGCCAGCTGATTAGCGCCGTCGGTCCCGCCTCCGCGGCCGCCGGCAGCGGCGAGTCGTTCGGCATGGGCGGGGCCGGTTTCACCGGCAGCCTGGTCGCGGGTCAGAACCTCGGCGCCGTCCCCGCGGCCGCCGCCACCGGCGGCCCGGCCGCGTCCTCCGGCGTCATCGGGGCCTCAGAAGGTGTGGCAGCCGCCGAGGAGGTCGGCCTCGACGGATACGCCGGAACGCCGCTGCCCGCGACGATGCCGGCCGCGGCGCCCGCCGGCTCTTCGGCGGCGGTGCGTCCCGCGACGCCGGCCTACTCTCCGGCGGCGGCCGCCCCGGCCGAGTCCTCCGAGGAGTAGACCCGGGCTCGGAAACGGTTTGCGCGCTCGGCTATCGCGACCGCCGGTCGAGCGCTAATCTGACACGGACTTCCCAGCGAGACGAGGAGAGACACGTGTTGGCGCGCTACCTGAAGGCACAGTTGATCGTTTTGCTGTGCGGCGGCCTGGTGGGTCCGATCTTTTTGGTCGTCTACTTCACCCTCGGGTTCGGCGACCTGCTGCAGTGGATGCTGTACGTGGGCCTCCTGATCACCGTGGCCGACGTGGTGATCGCGCTCGCGCTGGCCAACTACGGGGCGAAGTCATCCGCCAAGAACGCCGAGCTCGAGCAGCACGGCGTGCTGGCGCTGGCCCAGATCACCGGGCTCAGCGAGACCGGGACCTGGATCAACAACCAACAGGTGGTCAAGGTCTACCTGCACATCGCGGGGCCCGGGTTTCTGCCGTTCGACAGCGAGGACCGGGTGATCGCCAGCGTGACCCGGCTCGGCAACCTCAACGCCCGCAAGGTCGTGGTCCTGGTCAACCCCACCACCGGTGAGTACCGGATCGACTGGGAACGCAGCGCTTTGGTCAACGGGCTGGTGCCGGCGCAGTTCACGCTGGCCGAGGACAACAGGACCTACGACCTCAGCGGGCAGGCCGGACCGCTGATGGAGATCCTGCAGATCCTCAAGGCGAACAACGTCCCGCTCAATCGGATGGTCGACATCCGGTCCAATCCCGCGCTGCGCCAGCAGGTCCAGGCCGTGGTGCGGCGGGCGGCCGAACAGCAGGCACCGGCCCCCCAGCCGGCGGCGGCCGGCGGTCCGGCGCCGGTCGCCACGCCGCAGCCGTCGATCGCGCAGCGGCTCCAAGAGCTCGAGACGCTGAAGGCCAGCGGCGCGCTGAGCGACCAGGAGTACAACAGCCGCCGGGCCCAGATCATCTCCGAAATCTGAACCCAGGATTAGTTAGAACACGTTTCAGTTTCGCTGCTAGCCTTGCACCGTGGCTGAATCACTGCAGGGACGGGTGGCATTCATCACCGGCGCGGCCCGGGCGCAGGGGCGCTCGCATGCGGTGCGGCTCGCGCGGGAGGGTGCCGACATCATCGCGCTCGACATCTGCGCGCGGGCGTCCGACACCCTGACCTACACACCGGCCACGCCCGAGGATCTCAACGAGACCGTCCGACTGGTCGAGGCCGAGGGCCGCAAGGTGCTGGCCCGCGAGGTCGACATCCGCGACGACGCCGCGCTGCGGCAGCTGGTGGCCGACGGCGTCGAACAATTCGGCCGGCTCGACATCCTGGTGGCCAACGCCGGGGTGCTGGGGTGGGGCCGGGTCTGGGAGCTCACCGACGAGCAATGGGACACGGTGATCGGGATCAACCTGACCGGCACCTGGCGCACCCTGCGGGCCGCGATTCCGGCGATGATCGAGGCCGGCAACGGCGGGTCGATCGTCGTCGTCAGCTCGTCGGCGGGCCTGAAGGCGACGCCGGGCAACGGCCACTACGCCGCGAGCAAGTTCGGGCTCACCGCGCTGACCAACACGCTGGCCATCGAACTCGGCGAATACGGCATCCGGGTCAACTCCATCCACCCCTACTCGGTCGAAACCCCGATGATCGAGCCGGAGGCGATGATGGAGATCTTTGCCAAGCACCCGCGTTACGTGCACAGCTTCCCGCCAATGCCAATGCAGTACAAGGGCTTCATGACGGCCGACGAGGTTTCCGACGTCGTCGTCTGGTTGGCTGGGGACGGCTCAGGCACGCTCTCGGGTAGCCAAATCCCGGTGGACAAGGGCGCCTTGAAGTACTGATTCGCGATCGTGTATGAACACCACGTGACCGAAAATGGCATCGTGATCGTGGGTGGCGGGCTCGCCGGGGCCCGGACCGCCGAACAATTGCGCCGGTCGGAATACACCGGTCCCATCACGATCGTCAGCGACGAGGTGCACCTGCCGTACGACCGCCCGCCGCTGTCCAAGGAGGTGCTGCGCAAAGAGGTCGACGACGTGGCCCTCAAGCCGCGCGAGTGGTATGACGACAACGACATCACCCTGCGACTCGGTTCGGCGGCAACCGGTCTCGACACCGCCGCGCAGACGGTCACGCTGGCCGACGGGTCGGTGCTCGGCTACGACGAACTCGTCATCGCCACCGGGTTGGTGCCGCGGCGCATTCCCGCGCTACCGGATCTCGACGGCATTCGGGTGCTGCGCTCGTTCGACGAGAGCATGGCGTTGCGCGAGCACGCGTCCGCCGCGCAGCGCGCCGTCGTGATCGGCGCGGGTTTCATCGGCTGCGAGGTGGCGGCCAGCATGCGCACCCTCGGGGTGCACGTGGTGCTGGTCGAGCCGCAGCCGACGCCGCTGGCCGCCGTGCTGGGCGAGCAGATCGGCGCACTGGTGGCGCGGTTGCACCGCGACGAAGGCGTCGACGTCCGCCTCGGTGTCGGCGTGACCGAGGTGCGCGGCGAGGGCCACGTCGACACCGTGGTGCTCACCGACGGGACGGAACTGCCCGCCGACCTGGTCGTCATCGGGATCGGGTCGCGCCCGGCCACCGAATGGCTCGAGGGCAGCGGCATCGACGTCGATAACGGTGTCGTCTGCGACGAGGCCGGCCGCACCAGCGCGCCGAAGGTGTGGGCGCTGGGGGATGTCGCATCCTGGCGCGACGCGACGGGACACCAAGCGCGCGTGGAACATTGGAGCAACGTCGCCGACCAGGCCCGGGTGGTGGTGCCGGCGATGCTGGGGCGGGACGTTCCCACCAACCCCGTCGTCCCCTACTTCTGGAGCGACCAATACGACGTCAAGATCCAGTGCCTGGGGGAGCCGGAGGCCACCGACACCGTCCATCTCGTGGAGGACGACGGGCGCAAGTTCCTGGCCTATTACGAGCGCGACGGGGTGCTGGTCGGCGTGGTGGGCGGCGGGATGCCGGGCAAGGTCATGAAGGTCCGCGCCAAGATCGCCTCCGCCGCGCCCATCGCCGAGGTGCTGGGCTGACGAATCCCAAGGTGGCGATACTCGACGACTACGCCGGCCTGGCCCTCGACCTCGCCGACTGGTCGCAGGTGCAAAACCGTTGCGAGATCACCGTTTTCGATCGGCATCTGTCCGAGGCGGAAGCGGTGGAGGCGCTGCGGCCCTTCGACGTGATCTGCACCATGCGCGAGCGGATGGCCCTGCCGCGCACGCTGATCGAGCGGCTGCCGAACCTGAAGCTGATCACCATCGTCGGCCGGAGCCTGCCCAACCTGGACATGGCGGCGGCCAGCGAGCGCGGCGTGCTGGTCGCCCACTCGGACTTCGCCCATCCCCGATTCACCTCGGTCCGCGACGCCACCCCGGAACTGGCCTGGGGGTTGATGATCGCGACCGTGCGCAATCTGGCCGAAGAGCATCGGAGCATGCGCGCGGGGGGCTGGCAGAGGACCACCGGGATGGCGCTGTCCGGCAAGACGATCGGGCTGCTCGGCCTGGGCAGGACCGGCAGCCGCATGGCCGAATACGCGAAAGTGTTTGGCATGCAGGTCATCGCGTGGAGCCAGAACCTCACCGAACAGGCCGCGGCGGCGGTCGGCGCCCGCCGGGTCGAGAAGGAGGTGCTGTTCTCCGAATCCGACGTGGTGTCCATTCACCTGGTGCTCTCCGAGCGCACCCGGGGCCTGGTCGGCCGTCCCGAGCTGGCCCTGATGAAGCCGCACGCCTACCTGATCAACACCTCCCGCGGCCCGATCGTGGACGAGGCCGCCCTGATCGACGCGCTGCGCACCGGGCGCATCGCCGGGGCCGGGCTCGACGTCTATGACACCGAGCCGCCCCCGCCGGACCACCCGTTGCGGGCGTTGGCGAACGTCACGCTGTCTCCCCACCTGGGCTACGTCACCCGGGAGATGCTCGGCGCCTTCTACGAGGACACCGTCGAGGCCGTCGTCGCGTGGCTGGACGGGGCGCCCATCCGGATCGCCAACGCCTAGAACTCGCCGAGATAGAAGCGGCCGCCCTGGTCGTCGACGCACTCGGCGGTCACGCCGTATGGCTGGCGGGCCGGCTCGGCGAGCACGGTGCCGCCGGCCTCGCGGACGCGCGCGACGGCCGCCTCGAGGTCCGGCACCGTCCACATCGGCACCGTGGCGGGATCGGGGCCGCCGCCGGCGGCGCCGGCCATCGGATGGGTGCCCACCACCTGCCAGCCGTCGGCCACCTGGCCGGGTTCGAAGGCCCATCCCAGCACCCGGCCGTAGAAGTCGCGGAAGCCCGCGGAATCCGGCACCAGGTAGGTGACGTAGGACAGCTCGCCGGGCCCGGAACCGTTGAGTTCCGGACGCTTTCGTCCGGGCGGCGGCTCGAACACCGCGAACGCCACCCCGTGCGGGTCGGTGGCTTCGAGCAGGACGCCGTACTCGGTGTCCCGGGTTTCGCCCGGGACACCGCCGGCCTCCGCGATCGCCGCGCGGGCGGCCTCGGCATCGGCCACCGCGTAGCAGCAGAACAGGGTGGGCTGCCCGGGACTGGCCACAATGCCGGTCGGCAGCTCGGTGTTGGTGACCCGGTGCGATGCGGGGTCGTAGGTCCAGCCCAGGACGTGGCCGTAGAAGGCGGCCGCTCGATCAGGGTCGGGCGTCCACACCGAGACGTACCCGAGGTCGCCGTGCCGGATGGGCGGTGCCGCGGTGGGGCCGGACAGCATCCACCGGTGGCCGAAGGGGTCGATGATGGTCGCGGTGCGGTTTCCGTAGTTTTCGTAGGGCTCGCGCTCGACGGCGGCGCCGCCTTCGCTCGCCCGCCGCAGCGCGGCGTCGGTGTCGGCGACGCGTAGCATGAGGCTCACCGAAACCCGTCCGGGCGCAGGGGCTTTCAGGCCGAACTCCGGGTATTCGTCGGCGAGATAGAGCACGCCGCCGGCGATCGCAATCTCCGCGTGCCCGATGCGGCCGTCGTCCATCACAATCGGTTCGCCGATCACTTCGGCGCCGAAGGCGTCGGCGTACCAGGCGATCGCCGCCCGCGCGTCCCCGACGCTGAGGTAGGGCAGCGCCGCCGGGCGCGGGGCGGCCTCGGCGGCCGATGGCTCGGTCAGTTCGGACAGGGCGCTGGCGGTGCCGCCCATGACGACTCCTTTCGGTAGGGACAATGCGGATTCCAGGCGCCGGCGCAGGCGCGCGGCGAAGTCCGGATCGGGTTGCGCCGGAAGGTCGTTGGCGCGCAGCACGTCCAGCGGATCGATGTGGTCCTGTCGACTCATGACGTGCCCCCTTCCGGATACTGCCGTTTGAAGGCCCGGCGGGCCCGGACCAAGAGCGCCTCCGTGGCGTGCACGGAGCGTCCGAGCAGCTCCGCGCATTCGCCGACCGTGCAGTCGTCCATGTAGCGCAGCACCAGCACGGCGCGGTGCGGCTCGGCCAGCCGCGCCAGCACCGCCTCGGCGACCAGGCGATCCAGCTCGGCGTCCCAGTCGTCGGCCCCGTCCACCGGTTCCGGCGGATCGGCGACCGGCACGGCGAGCCGGTGCTGACCGCGCCGATAGTGGTCGGCCAGCTTGTGGCGCGCCACGCCGAGCAGCCACGGGATCGAGATCGGCGGCGGGTCGTCCTTGCGCGCGGCGTCCATCGCCGCGAGAAAGGACTCCGACGTCAGGTCCTCCGCCGTGGCGCGATCCCGGCAGCGGCGGACGAAATACCCGTACACCACGGGCAACGCCTCGTCGTACAGCGCGAGCAGGGCGCGTCGAGCGTCGCATTGGTGCTCCGCTTCGGCGCTCACACCCCTATCGTCGCCGCTGCGGGCCGAACTCCGACGCGGGCGGGCGAAAAAATTATTGCCAATTCACCGGGGGGCCGTGCGGATGGCATTCGCCGAGAATCGCGAGCTCGCCGCCCGGCCAGCGGCGGGCCCGCACCAAGAACCTGATCGGCGCGCCCGGCCCGTCCCGCGCGGGTTCGAGGGTGAGATGGGCGAACGGTGACCGGGCGCCGGCTTGCGCGCCCAGCGCCTCGACGCCGTCGCGGACGCCGGCGCGCTCGTCCTCGGACAGGTACTGCCAGGTGATCGAGTGCCACAGCACGGTCAGCGCGCCGTCGGCGAGGCTAAGGCCGGCCACCGCGTCGGCCGCGCTCCGGCGCTCGAGCCCCGCCGGAACGCTCCGGGCTACCGCGATGGCACCGCGCAGCCGGTCCAGCCGGGCGTCCTGGTCGGGCCAGACGTAGCTCAACACGGTCATCTCCCCGTCGGCGCCGGTGACGTCGATGGGTGCGATGTCGTAACCGTTTCGCTCGACGATCCAGACGGTGCCGTCGGGCGGCAGGGCGCCGCGCCACGCGTCGTCGATAGTCACCGGCGAATCGAGGGGCCCCCATCGGCCGCGGTCGTACCGGTAGTGGTAGTGGTCCGCCCGCATGTTCAGCCCGGCGCTCGATCCGATCTCGAAAAGCCTTACCGGCAAACCCAATCCGTGATCCAGCCGCAACAGCCCACCGATCAGCGCGGCGGAGCGGCCCACCTCGTTGGTCTGCGGCGGTTGTCGTAGCGCCGCGCGCAGAAAGCCGCTGTGACGGGCGGCGGTGCCCAGGATTTCGGGCCAGGCGTCGCGAGCGTCCCACGCGCCACCGGCGCTGGGATACCAGAGCCGCAACGCCGGGGCCCGGCCGTCGAGCACCAACCGGTGCAGCCCGCCGAGCAGCCGCAGGGGCACCGCGAGGCGCGACGGATCGTCCTCGTGGCCGGACAGAATCGCCGCGAACACGCCGCCCGCCTCGACGTCGGCGGCCACCAACTCGAAGAGCTCCCCGTACATCGGGGAGCCGGAGCCCGCGCAGAACCGGCCCTGCGAGCGCAACATGTGCAGCAGGTGCTCGGGGCCCGCGTTCATCGGTCCAGGCTTTCCAGCCCGGCGCCGACGACGTCGAATGCGTTGCCGAGCGCGACGGGCAACGGGACGGACTCGTCGGAGAGCCAGTGCTCATAAGCGCTCAGTGCCACCCCGAGCATCGTCCAGGCGACGGTCTGTGGCACCGGATCGGTCGTCTTGAGTCCCAACCGGTGGGCCACGAAGCTCGCCATCACCTCGCGCCATCCCGCATACATCGTCATCGAATAGGCCTGCAGCTCCGCGGTTTCCAGGATGACGCGCATGCGTTGACGGTGCCGGGCGGTCTCGCATTCGTCAAAGGTGTTGAACGCCAGCAGCGCCGCACGCAGCGCGTCGCCCAGCGGGACCCGCGAATCGACCTTGTCGAGCAGCTGCTGCAGGTGCGCGAGGTGGGCGTCGAAGTCGCCCCAGAGGATCGCGTTCTTGGAGGCGTAATAGCGAAACACCGTGCGGCGGGCGATCCCGGCCGCGTGCGCGACGTCGTCGACACTCACCTCGGCGAAACCTCGGGCGGCGAACAACTCGAGGGCGACATCGGTGATGTGGCCCGGGGTCGTGGAGCGGCGCCGGCCCACCCGCGGCTGCGGCATCATCGGACCCGCCCTTCCATTGCGGCACTCGATGCCATATTGTGTCCAGAACGATCCGTCGTTGTCGAGCCCTCAAGGGAGGAAATCCAGATGGACCACGAAACCGAGACCGCGACCGAGCTCGTCACCGAGACCCTGGTGGAAGAGGTGTCGATCGACGGGATGTGCGGGGTCTACTGATCCGCGTGTTCGACCCCGATCTCGGCTGGCGGTTGCACCCGCAGGTGGCGGTACGGCCGGAGCCGTTCGGCGCGCTGCTCTACCATTTCGGCACCCGCAAGCTGTCCTTTCTCAAGAACCGCACCATCCTCACGGTGGTGCGGTCGCTGGCAGACCATCCCGACGTGAGGTCCGCCTGCCGCGCCGCGGGCGTGGACGACCCCGGGCACGGTCCCTATCTGCACGCGCTGGGCGTGCTGGCCGATTCAAAGATGTTGGTACTTCAGGAGGCCCAATGACGGCTGCAACGTCCCCCGTACCGCGTCTGATCGAGCAGTTCGAGCGCGGGCTGGACGCGCCCATCTGCCTGACTTGGGAGCTGACGTACGCATGCAACCTGGCTTGCGTGCATTGCCTTTCGTCGTCGGGCAAACGCGACCCACGCGAGTTGTCCACCCGCCAGTGCATGGACATCATCGACGAGCTGGAACGCATGCAGGTGTTCTACGTGAACATCGGCGGCGGGGAACCCACGGTGCGCCCGGACTTTTGGGAGCTGGTCGACTATGCGACGGCGCACCACGTCGGCGTGAAGTTCTCCACGAACGGCGTCCGGATCACCCCGGAGGTCGCCGAGCGGTTGGCCGCCAGTGACTACGTCGACGTTCAGATCTCGCTCGATGGCGCCACCGCCGAGGTCAACGACGCCGTGCGCGGCGAAGGCTCGTTCGCGATGGCGGTGCGCGCGCTGGAGAACCTCGCGGCGGCCGGCTTCTCGGATGCGAAGATCTCCGTCGTCGTGACCCGGCACAACGTCGACCAGCTCGACGAATTCGCCGCGCTGGCAAGCCGTTACGGTGCCACCCTGCGCATCACCCGGCTGCGTCCCTCGGGCCGCGGAGCCGACGTGTGGGAGGAGCTGCATCCCACCGCCGCCCAGCAGGTCCAGCTGTACGACTGGCTGGTCGCCAAGGGGGAGCGGGTGCTCACCGGTGACTCCTTCTTTCACCTGGCACCGCTCGGCTCGTCGGGGGCCCTGGCCGGCCTGAACATGTGCGGGGCGGGCCGGGTGGTGTGCCTGATCGACCCCGTGGGTGACGTGTACGCCTGCCCGTTCGCCATCCATGACCGATTCCTGGCGGGAAACGTCTTGTCCGACGGCGGATTTGACAACGTCTGGAAGAACGCGCCGCTGTTTCGCGAGCTGCGCGAACCGCAGTCGGCGGGCGCCTGCGGCAGCTGCGGGCACTACGACAGCTGCCGGGGCGGCTGCATGGCGGCAAAATTCTTCACCGGCCTGCCGCTGGACGGCCCGGACCCCGAATGCGTCCAGGGACACAGCGCCCCCGCGCTGGCCCGCGAGCGGCAGACCCCGCGGCCGCGCGCCGACCACTCCCGCAAGGCCGCCGGGCCGGTGCTGCTGACACTCTCGCGGCCCCCGGCCCGCCTCTGCGACGAGAGCCCGCTGTAACCAATGGCCGACCAATGGTTCGAAACGGTGGCGATCGCCCAGCAACGCGCGAAGCGGCGGCTACCGAAATCCGTTTACTCGGCGCTGCTCGCGGGCAGTGAAAAGGGCATCACCGTCTCCGACAACGTCGCGGCATTTGGTGAACTCGGATTCGCTCCCCACGTCGTCGGCGCCCAGGAAAAGCGCGACCTGTCGACCACCGTTATGGGACAAGATATTTCGATGCCCGTGTTGATTTCGCCCACCGGTGTCCAGGCGGTCGACCCGGACGGCGAGGTCGCCGTCGCGCGGGCGGCGGCGGCGCGGGGGACGGCGATGGGCCTGTCCTCTTTCGCGAGCAAGCCGATCGAGGAAGTCATCGCCGCGAATCCCAAGGTGTTCTTCCAGGTGTACTGGCTGGGCGGGCGCGACGCGATCGCGCAGCGGGTGGAACGCGCGCGCCAGGCCGGCGCGGTCGGGTTGATCGTCACCACCGACTGGTCGTTCTCGCACGGCCGCGACTGGGGTAGCCCGAAGATCCCCGAAGCCATGAACCTGCGGACCGTCCTGCGGCAGTCTCCGGAGGCCGTCTTCAAGCCGCGCTGGCTGTTCAAGTACGGCAAGACGCTGCGCCCGCCGGACCTGCGGGTGCCGAACCAGGGCCGACGCGGTGAGCCCGGCCCGGCGTTCTTCGCCGCCTACGGGGAGTGGATGGGCACCTCGCCGCCGACGTGGGAGGACATCGCCTGGCTGCGCGAGCTGTGGGGCGGGCCCTTCATGCTCAAGGGCGTGATGCGCGTCGATGACGCCAAAAGGGCCGTGGATGCCGGTGTTTCGGCGATCTCGGTGTCCAATCACGGCGGCAACAACTTAGACGGCACGCCGGCGTCGATTCGAGCCCTGCCCGCGGTCGCCGGCGCGGTCGGTGACCAGGTCGAGGTCCTGCTCGACGGCGGCATCCGCCGGGGAAGCGACGTCGTCAAGGCGGTGGCCCTGGGGGCGCGGGCGGTGATGATCGGCCGCGCCTATCTGTGGGGCCTCGCCGCGGCCGGGCAGGCGGGGGTGGAAAACGTCCTCGACATCCTGCGCGGGGGCATCGACTCGGCGCTGATGGGGCTGGGGCACTCGTCGGTCCACGACCTCGGCCCGGACGACATCCTGGTGCCGGACGGCTTCACCCGCTCGCTCGGGGTGCCGCCCGCATAGTTAAGAATGTTGGGCGGGATTCCTAGGTTTTGATCTGGAATTGATCTAATCTCAATCCGCCGTCGCGAAAATTGTGGTGTTCGCGTGGTAACCGTGACGGACGAGTCACCATATTCGACCGCTCGGTGAACAAGCCAGAAAAAAATATTTTCGAGGGTCAACAATTGGTGCACGCCAGGTGAATTCGTCCTACCATCAGCCAGTGCCCGTACTCGGCGAATTAGGAGCGGCGACGTCGAGCCAGCTATTCAGTACCTCGCCGTCAATAATGGTCCCGCTGGGGTCGACCGAACAACACGGTCCGCACCTGCCGTTGGACACTGACAACCGCATCGCGGCCGCGGTCGCCCGCGGGGCTCGGGCCCGCCTCGAACAACCGTGGCTGGTCGCGCCGGCCATCGCGTACGGCGCCAGCGGCGAACACCAGGACTTCGCCGGCACCATCTCCATCGGCACCGAGGCCCTGACGCTGCTCTTGGTGGAGTACGGCAGGTCAGCCGCCTGCTGGGCCCCGAGCCTGGTCTTCATCAACGGCCACGGCGGCAACGTCGGCGCGTTGCGGGCGGCCGTCGGACGGCTGCGCGCCGAAGGACGAGACGCCGGCTGGTGCCCCTGCGTGGCCCCCGGCGGGGACGCCCACGCCGGCCATACCGAAACTTCCGTGTTGCTCCATATCTCACCGACGGAGGTGCGAAGCGACCGGTGGCTCGCCGGCAACCGGGCGCCGCTGCCCGACCTGCTTCCCGCGATGCGTCGCGGGGGAGTCGCGGCGGTCAGCCCGGTCGGGGTGCTGGGGGACCCGACGACCGCGACCGCCGCCGAGGGCAAGCGCATCTTCGGCGAGATGGTCGACGACTGCGTCCGTCGAGTCGCCCGGTGGTCGCCCGGGCCCGACGGGATGCTCACATGACGGCCACGCGGTTGCCGGACGGATTCGCCGTCCAGGTCGATCGCCGGGTGCGGGTGCTCGGCGACGGCTCGGCTCTGCTGGGCGGCTCACCGACGCGCCTGCTGAAGTTGGCTCCGGCCGCCCAGAGCATGCTGTCCGACGGCCGGCTGAAGGTCCGCGACGACGTCAGCGCGCAGCTGGCCCGCACCCTGCTGGACGCCACGGTGGCCCACCCCCGGCCCGCGGGTGGCCCCTCACACCGCGACGTGACCGTCGTAATTCCGGTGCGCGACAACGTTTCCGGCGTGCGGCGCCTGGTGAGTTCGCTGCGCGGGCTGCGCGTCGTCGTGGTCGACGACGGCTCCTTCCCGCCCATCGAGGCCGAAGACTTCATCGGCGCCCACTGCGACGTCGAGGTGTTGCGCCACTCCTACAGCAAGGGTCCGGCGGCGGCACGCAACACGGGCCTGGCCGCCTGCACGACGGACTTCGTCGCCTTCCTGGACTCCGACGTGACACCGCGCCGGGGTTGGCTGGAGGCCCTGCTCGGCCACTTCTGCGATCCCACCGTCGCCCTGGTCGCGCCGCGCATCGTCGGTTTGTCCCACAGCGAGAACGTGGTGGCGCGGTACGAGGCGGTGCACTCGTCGCTGGACCTCGGGGAGCGCGAGGCCCCGGTGCTGCCCCACAGCACGGTGTCCTACGTCCCCAGCGCGGCCATCATCTGCCGCCGCTCGGCCCTGCGCGACGTGGGCGGGTTCGACGAGACCATGCAGTCCGGCGAGGACGTCGACCTGTGCTGGCGGCTCATCGAAGCGGGGGCCCGCCTGCGCTACGAGCCGATCGCGCAGGTCGCGCACGATCACCGCACCGAATTGCGGGACTGGCTTGCGCGCAAGGCATTCTATGGCGGCTCGGCCGCCCCGTTGTCCGTGCGCCACCCGGACAAGACGGCGCCGGTGGTGATCTCCGGCTGGGCGTTGATGGCCTGGACGCTCATGGCGCTGGGGACCAGCCTCAGCCAGCTCGCCTCGATCGTGGTCGCGTTGGTGACGGGCCGTCGGATCGCCAAGGCCATGCGCAGCGCCGAGACCTCGCTGTGGGATGTCGTGACGATCGCCACCCGCGGCCTGTGGTCGGCGGCGCTGCAACTGGCGTCGGCCGTCTGCCGGCACTACTGGCCGGTGGCGTTGCTCGCCGCCGTCCTGTCGCGCCACTGCAGACGCGTGGTGCTGGTCGCGGCCGTGATGGACGGCGTGGTGGACTGGCTCCGCCGCCGCGACGCCACCGGCGACGAGGCCGAACCGATCGGGCTGCTGACCTACCTGTTGCTCAAGCGCATCGACGACCTGGCCTACGGCCTCGGCCTGTGGTGGGGTGTGGCGCGCGAACGCAACGTGCGCGCGCTCAAGCCGCAGATCCGCACGTAGTGGTCCTGAAGCCGCCTTGACCGGGGCCGTCCCGCGCAGCGACGTGCTGATAGTCGGCGCCGGCAGCGCCGGATCGGTTGTTGCCGAACGCCTTTGTCGC
Organism: Mycobacterium terramassiliense; assembly: GCF_900157385.1. Classification (GTDB taxonomy): domain Bacteria; phylum Actinomycetota; class Actinomycetes; order Mycobacteriales; family Mycobacteriaceae; genus Mycobacterium; species Mycobacterium terramassiliense. The sequence goes on along the minus strand of NZ_LT717700.1, from coordinate 765,549 downwards.
GATCCCGACCGCACCGTGACCGTCCTCGAGGCCGGCCCAGGGCTGTCCGATCCGGACTTGCTGGCGTTGACGAGCAATGGGCTGCAACTGCCGATCGGGGTCGGCAGCCCGGTGGCCGAGCGCTACCTGACCCACCTCACCGATCGGCACGACCTCAAGCTTCCGATCGTGCGCGGTAAGACGGTCGGCGGCTCGGGCGCCATCAACGGAGGCTACTTCTGCCGCGCCCTGCCCAGTGACTTCGACCGCGCCCCGCTACCCGGTTGGACATGGCCGGAGGTGCTCGAGCACTACCGCGCCATCGAGACCGACCTCGATTTCGACGGCCCCGCCCACGGCAAAAGCGGCCCGATCGCCGTGCGTCGGACGCGCGAAATGACGGGAACCACAGAAACTTTCATCGCGGCGGCGGAGAGCGCCGGATTTCGGTGGATCGGCGATCTCAACGACTGTGGGCCGGAACCGATTTCGGGACTGGGCGCGGTCCCGCTGAACATCGTCGATGGCGTACGCACCGGCTCTGGTGCGGCATATCTCCTCCCGGCGCTGGGGCGGCCCAACCTTACCCTGCTGGAGCGCACCCGGGCGGTGCGGCTGCGTTTCTCCGGCGCTACCGTGGTCGGCGTCGACGCCATCGGCCCGCACGGCCCGATGGAGCTGGCCGCCGACCGAATAGTGTTGTGCGCCGGGGCGATACGGTCGGCTCAGCTGCTGATGCTCTCCGGCATCGGCGACGAAGCGATGCTGCGGGCCGCCGGTGTCCCGGTGGTGACGCCGCTGCCGGTGGGCACGTCGTGCAGCGACCACCCCGAGTGGGTGTTGCCGACGAACTGGGCCGTGGCGCCGGGTCGGCCCGTGGTGGAGGTGGTGCTCGGGACCGCCGACGGTCTCGAGATCAGACCGTACACGGGGGGATTCGTGGCGATGACCGGTGACGGGACCGCGGGGCACCCCGACTGGCCGCACATCGGGGTGGCGCTGATGCGGCCGCGGGCGCGCGGGCGCATCACGTTGGTCTCGCCGGATCCGGCCGTGCCGCCGCGGATCGAGCACCGCTACGACAGCGAGCCCGACGACGTCGCGGCGCTGCGCGAGGGGAGCGAACTCGCGCGCGAATTGGCCGGCGCCACAGCCTCTGTCGGCTCACCGGTGTGGTCGACGTCCCAACACCTCTGCGGCACCGCGCCGATGGGCGCCGTCGTTGACCCGCGTTGCCGGGTGCTGGGAGTCGAAAACCTTTGGGTGATGGACGGTTCCATCCTGCCCGCCATCACCAGCCGCGGACCGCACGCGACGATCGTGATGCTCGGGCACCGGGCCGCCGAATTCGTTGCGTGAGTGAGGCCACGGAAGAACGGCGCGCGGTGAATCAGGACGAGTAGGGCTCCATCTCGATCGGCATGCCCGCCGCCATCGGTTGCTCCTCGTGAGATCCGGTCGCTGCCGCCGTCGCCGGAGAGTAGGCCGGCGTCGCCGGAGAATAGTTAGGTGTCGCCGCGGGCGCCGCGTTGAGCGGCGTGGTGATGGGCATCGCCTGCGCCGCGGACACGGGAGAGAATGCCGGTGCTTCCACCGGCGCCGCCTCGACCGGCATGCTTGCCGGCGCCGGCGCGGCCACCGCTGCGGCCGCCGGAGCGTAAGCCGGCGTCGCGGCCTGCATCGCGGCAACCGGCGCGGCCGCCGGAGCCACGGCCGGAGCCGCCGCGAACGGCGTTGCGGTCGGTGCCAGTGCAACGGGTGCGACCGGCGCCGGCGCGACCGCCGGCGCAACGGACGCCGCGGGCGCGGCCGGGGCCGCACCGCCCGCCAGACCCGCCGTTGCCGCCGGCACACTCGCCGCCGCCGAGCCCGCCGATGCGGCGGGGCCCATCAGCGGTTGCGCGGTCGACAGCGCCTGGCTGGGCGCATTGCCCCCGCTCAGCACGCTCTGGCCGGCGGTTTGCAGGGGAGTGGCGTTCGCGGCCTCGGCAAGCGCGTACTGCTCCCCGCCGGCGCTCATCAGCTGCACGAACTGGGCGTGGAACGCCTGCGCGGCGGCGCTGAGCGCCTGGTAGATCTGGGCGTGCGCGTCGAACAGGCTCGCGATGCCGGCCGATACCTCGTCGGCGCCCGCGGGCAGCACGCTCGAAACCGGACCCAGCGCGGCCGAGTTGGCGTCGCTGACCATGGATCCGATATTCGCCAAATCCATTGCGGCGGCTGCCACGTACTCCGGCGCTGCGATCACATAGGACATTCCGCTCCCCCGGCTAGCCTCGACGGCGCCCGCCTCCCCACAACGGACCCCGCTCCACCGGATGCTAGCGCCCTGGACGGGGTCGCCGAGGCGTTTTCAGCTGATCTTCACGCAGTTGCCGAAAAAAGGGGCGGGCCGCGCCACGGCCGCGATCCGCGGGGGATCGAGCCGGGCGCGACCCGCCCGGAAAAATGCGGCGACGTTCGTGCTGTCCACGTAGATGGCCACGACAAGTGGCGGGCGCGCGGCTGATTTTGCGTCAGGCGCGAACTCTGCGTCGCAATATTCGTGGACGGTACGAGGTCCCCGTCTGCACCACCTCCCTTCGGTAGGACTCGACCGGCGATTGCGCATCATCCCGCGGCCGGAGGCGATCGTTCCCGCGCCCAGACCCGGGGAACCGGCCATCGGGACGCCAACTCACCGCGGCACGTCGGCCCTGCGCGCGGCGTGGGTTTCGTGGTTACCGAGGTGTGGAGTCGGCACCGACCTCGCCGAGGAGCGGGCAACTCACAGGTGACGTGGCGAGCCGGGCCGCTCGGCGGCCTGAGGCGCAGCCACTCGGCCTCCACGATCGCCGCCGCCTCGATCAACGCCGGGCACACCGGCGCACCAACCGTCCCCTGTTGTTTGCTCAGCGGGTCGAGACCCATCAACATCACACCCACCTCAACCTACGAGATGACCTGCACCTGTCGATATATATTTTCTGATACCACGACGGGCGGATCTTGGCAAGCGTCCAGACCGACTTGGTGGGCGCCGGAAGAAAAATCAGGCCGAACGGGCCCCCGTCACCACGCCGTCGGTCGATCGGTCCTGTTCTCCGGCAGCGACATTGGCCGTCAGCGCGCCGCCGCCCGATGCCGGCCGGCGGCACGCCTGGCCCTGGCGACGGCCCCGCGCACCGGGGTCAGCTGCCTCCCGTCAGGCCCGGGGGCCCACAACCCGATGAGGACCGCGGCGACGGCGACGATGACGGCCAGCACCGTCGTCGAGGAGTGCATCGACGTCATGAAGGCGGTTTTGCTCAGCTCGGCCAGGGGCCGCCCCTGCGGCCCGAGCTTGTCCGCCACTTCGACGGCTTTGGCGAGTGAATCGGTCGCCGGTCCGCGGACCGGCGCGGGGAACTGCGTCAGGTGCGGCGCCAGCTCCCGCGAATAGCGCCCGGCCAGGATCGAACCGGCGACGGCGATCCCCAACGCCCCGCCCATCTCCCGCGAGGCGTCGTTGACCGCGGAGGCGACGCCCTGCTTTTCGTCCGGGACCGCGCCCATGATCGCCGACGTCGTCGGCGCGGTGCAGAATCCGATACCGGTACTGAGGATCAGGGTGGGCCAGGCCAATTCCAGGTATGACGTGTGCAGGTCGAGTACGTGCATGCTGATGAACCCCACCGACATCAACGCCGTGCCCATGAAGATCACCAGCCGCAGGCCGAGCTTGGGCAGGTACCAGAACGACAACGCCGAGCAGATGGCCAGCGGAACCATGAACGGCGTGAACGCGACCGCCGTCATCAGCGGCGAATAGCCCAGGATCTGCTGCACGTACTGCATGCCCAGGTAGAAGAAGCCGAACGTCGCCCCGAACAGCACGACGATCGACGCGACCCCGGTAGCGAAGCCGGGGTCGGCGAACAGCCGCATGTCCAGGAGCGGTTGGCGCCGCCGGACTTCGACGACGCCGAACACCGCGGCGATCACGGCCCCCGCGACGAGCCCGCCCCAGACCAGGGGATCGCTCCACCCGCGATTGGGCGCCTCCAGGATCGCCGCGACGCCGATCGCCAGCGCCGCCCCGATCAGGACCGCGCCGGGCTTGTCGATGGGCGGGGCGGTGCTGTCGCGCGAGGAGGCCACCGTGCACGCCAGCGCGAAGATCACCAAACCGGCGACGCCCAGCGACCAGAAGATGGCATGCCAGGCCCAAAACTCAAGCAGCACACCGGATCCGAGCATGCCGAGGACCGCCCCGGAACCGGCCGTGCCCGCCCAGATGCCGACGGCCTTGACGCGGTCTTCTTTCGGATAGGCCACGGTGAGTAGCGACAGCGTCGCGGGCATCACGAAGGCGGCGCCCACACCGGCCGCGGCCCGGCCCGCGATGATCTGCAGCGGGGTGTGCAACATCGCCGGGGCGGCCGAGCCGAGCGCGAAGATCACCAGACCGGCCAGCAGGGCGCCCCGCCGGCCGTAGCGGTCGCCGAGCGCGCCGGCGGGCAGCAACAGACACGCCAGGGCCACCGTGTACCCGTCGACGATCCAGTTCAGCTGCGACTGCGTCGCGGAGGTGGCCACCGCGAGGTCGCCCAGCGCCGTGTTGAGCGCCGTCATCGACGCGACGACCAGCCCCACTCCCATGCAGGCGACGGCCAGGGTCCAGGTTCGGGCGCGTGGGCTTCCGCCGACTCCCGCCCTATCATTACGCTGATCAGGCCGTACCAGGGTTTCGACCATGGGAAGCGCCTCCTAACGGGGGCGTAGAAGTTTTAAGACCGATAGTCTTGTGAAATAGCCGATAATCCCGGCCGCAAACGGAGAGGTGGCTCACAATCAGCGGCGCAAGTTCCGATCCCCGGCCGGCGCGGTCCCGGGCCCGCTTGCTCGAAGCCGCTGCCGCGCTTCTGCGTTCCGGAGGTCCTAGCGCGGTGACCGTCGATGCGGTCACCCGTAGCGCCAATGTAGCGAGGGCGACCCTGTACCGCCACTTCCCGAGCGGAAATGATTTGCTGGCGGCGGCGTTCAACAGCCTGATACCGCCGTCGCCGACGCCGCCGGCGGAGGGCTCGCTGCGCGATCGGTTGGTGGCGTTGGTGTTGGCTCAAGCCGAAGCCGTGGCGCAGGCGCCGGCCCTTCTGACGGCCATGTCCTGGCTGGCCCTGGGGCCGGACCTGGAAGGGTTGCCGGAACCGGGCGATGCCCGCGTGGCCAGCGGCTGTTCGATCAGCTCGTTGCGCGAGCGCATCGCCCAGCAGTACGCCGCGCCGTTCGACGCGGTGTTCGACAGCCCCGAGGCGGCCTCCGAACTGGGTGAAGTCGACCGATCGCGGGCCATCGCGCTGCTGATCGGCCCGCTGGTGCTGGGCCGCCTGTCCACCCTGCCCGACTTCGACTATCGCGAGTGTGCGCGCGCGGCCGTCGACGGTTTCCTGCATGTTCAGCGGGCGCAGCGCAGGGCCGACGCGGCGAGCACCGAATCGGCAGGTGCCTGAGGCGCCGACGCCGGCCCCGGAATTTTGTCCGAGCCGCGATCTAGGGCATACTGTTCAGGTTGCCTTTCGCCGGGTTCTGCCTGGCTGGGCATACGACCAGCGCCCAACCGGGCGCGTCCGGTCCCATCCTCGGAACGCGACCAATTTCGGCTTTGAAATTGGGCCGGGCCGAGGCTGCGTCAGGTGACACACCCGACCGCGGGGGCCGGTGGACCACGACAGGTAAACAGCGGCGCAGTATCCGGCGCGACGCTCGACCGGCCCAAGCTTGGGCGGGCGATTGGCGCGCTGGGGGCACTGAGACATGGACGTGAGCCCGGTACCGGGCTTCAAGAGGAATGAGGGTAGGAGAGAGCGTGGCGGGACAGAAGATCCGCATCAGGCTTAAGGCCTACGACCATGAGGCTATTGACGCATCGGCGCGCAAGATCGTCGAGACCGTCGTCCGCACGGGTGCCAGCGTCGTAGGTCCGGTGCCGCTGCCGACCGAGAAGAACGTGTATTGCGTCATCCGCTCTCCGCACAAGTACAAGGACTCGCGGGAGCACTTCGAGATGCGTACGCACAAGCGGTTGATTGACATCCTCGATCCGACGCCGAAGACCGTCGACGCGCTGATGCGCATCGACCTTCCGGCCAGCGTCGACGTCAACATCCAGTAGGAGATCCAGAAACGATGGCAAGAAAAGGCATCCTGGGTACCAAGCTGGGCATGACGCAGGTGTTCGACGAGAACAACAGGGTTGTGCCGGTGACGGTGGTCAAGGCCGGCCCCAACGTGGTGACCCGCATCCGCACGCCGGAGCGCGACGGCTACAGCGCCGTGCAGCTGGCGTACGGCGAGATCAGCCCGCGCAAGGTCAACAAGCCGGTGACCGGCCAGTACACCGCGGCGGGGGTCAACCCGCGCCGGTACCTGGCCGAGCTGCGTCTGGACAACCCGGACGCCGCGGCCGAATACGAGGTCGGCCAGGAGCTGACGGCCGAGATCTTCGCCGACGGCGCCTATGTCGACGTGACCGGCACCTCCAAGGGCAAGGGCTTCGCCGGAACCATGAAGCGGCACGGCTTCCGCGGCCAGGGCGCCAGCCACGGTGCCCAGGCGGTGCACCGCCGGCCGGGCTCCATCGGCGGCTGCGCCACGCCGGCGCGGGTGTTCAAGGGCACCCGAATGGCGGGCCGGATGGGCAACGACCGGGTGACCGTGCAGAACCTGGTGGTGCACAAGGTTGATACCGAGAACGGCGTGCTGCTCATCAAAGGTGCGGTCCCCGGCCGCACCGGTGGACTCGTGATGGTGCGCAGCGCGATCAAACGAGGTGAGAAGTAATGGCAGCGCAGAAGATTGACGTCAAGACACCGGACGGCAAGGTCGACGGCTCCATCGAGCTGCCGGCCGAGTTGTTCGACGCCGAAGCCAACATCGCGCTGATGCACCAGGTGGTCACCGCCCAGCGGGCGGCCGCCCGCCAGGGCACGCACTCGACCAAGACCCGCGGTGAGGTCAGCGGCGGCGGGCGCAAGCCGTACCGGCAGAAGGGCACCGGCCGTGCGCGGCAGGGTTCGACGCGGGCGCCGCAGTTCACCGGTGGTGGCGTCGTGCACGGTCCCAAGCCGCGTGACTACAGCCAGCGCACGCCCAAGAAGATGATCGCCGCGGCGCTGCGTGGGGCGCTGTCCGACCGCGCGCGCAACGGGCGCATCCACGCCATCACCGAGTTGGTCGCGGGCCAGACCCCGTCCACCAAGAGCGCCAAGGCATTTCTGGGCACGCTGACCGATCGCAAGCAGGTGCTGCTCGTCATCGGCCGCACCGACGAGACCGGCGCGAAGAGTGTGCGCAACCTGCCGGGCGTGCATGTGCTGGCGCCGGATCAGCTCAACACCTATGACGTGCTGCGCTCCGACGACGTGGTGTTCAGCGTCGAAGCCCTCAACGCGTACATCGCGGCCAACACCAGTTCTGCCGAGGAGGTTTCGGCCTGATGGCGACCATCGCTGACCCCCGCGACATCATCCTGGCGCCGGTCATCTCCGAGAAGTCCTATGGACTCCTCGATGACAACGTCTACACCTTCGTGGTGCACCCCGACTCGAACAAGACGCAGATCAAGATCGCTGTCGAGAAGATCTTTTCCGTCAAGGTCGCGTCGGTGAACACCGCGAATCGACAGGGCAAGCGCAAGCGCACCCGCACCGGATATGGCAAGCGCAAGAGCACCAAGCGCGCCATCGTCACCCTGGCTCCGGGCAGCAAGCCGATCGACCTCTTCGGCGCACCGAGCTAGCCGAGCGCGAGAGAAAGACTTGATCAGACATGGCAATTCGTAAGTACAAGCCGACGACCCCGGGTCGCCGCGGCGCCAGCGTCTCCGACTTCGCGGAGATCACCCGGTCGGAGCCGGAGAAGTCGCTGGTGCGCCCGTTGCACGGTCACGGTGGGCGCAACGCGCACGGCCGGATCACCACCCGCCACAAGGGCGGCGGGCACAAGCGGGCCTACCGGGTGATCGACTTCCGTCGCAATGACAAGGACGGCGTCAACGCCAAGGTCGCGCACATCGAGTACGACCCCAACCGCACCGCCAACATCGCGTTGCTGCACTACCTGGACGGCGAGAAGCGCTACATCATTGCGCCGCTTGGCCTGTCGCAGGGCGACGTGGTGGAGTCCGGCGCCAACGCCGACATCAAGCCGGGCAACAACCTGCCGCTGCGCAACATCCCGGCCGGCACCCTGGTGCACGCCGTGGAGTTGCGACCGGGCGGCGGCGCGAAGCTCGCGCGGTCGGCAGGGTCGAGCATCCAGTTGCTCGGCAAGGAGGGCAGCTACGCCTCGCTGCGGATGCCCAGCGGTGAAATCCGGCGCGTCGACGTGCGCTGCCGCGCCACCGTCGGCGAGGTCGGCAACGCCGAGCAGGCGAACATCAACTGGGGCAAGGCCGGTCGCATGCGGTGGAAGGGCAAGCGCCCGTCGGTCCGTGGTGTGGTCATGAACCCGGTGGACCACCCGCACGGCGGTGGTGAGGGTAAGACCTCCGGCGGTCGGCACCCGGTCAGCCCGTGGGGCAAGCCGGAAGGCCGCACCCGCCACCCGAACAAGGCCAGTAACAAGCTCATCGTCCGGCGACGCCGCACCGGCAAGAAGCATTCGCGGTAAAGAAGTCTCAGGACCAGGAGAAGCCAGCACATGCCACGCAGCCTGAAGAAGGGTCCGTTCGTCGACGGCCATCTGCTCAAGAAGGTCGACGTACAGAACGAGAAGAACACCAAGCAGGTCATCAAGACCTGGTCGCGCCGGTCGACGATCATTCCGGACTTCATCGGCCACACCTTTGCGGTGCACGACGGGCGCAAGCACGTCCCCGTGTTCGTCACCGAGGCGATGGTGGGCCACAAGCTCGGCGAGTTCGCCCCGACGCGCACCTTCAAGGGGCACATCAAGGATGATCGGAAGGCCAAACGGCGATGACCACAACTGAGTTTCCGTCGGCGGTCGCGAAGGCGCGGTTCGTGCGCGTGTCGCCGCGAAAGGCGCGCCGCGTGATCGACCTGGTGCGCGGCAGGTCCGTGGAGGACGCGCTGAACATCCTGCGCTGGGCGCCCCAGGCCGCCAGCGAGCCGGTCGCCAAGGTGATCGCCAGCGCGGCGGCCAACGCGCAGAACAACAACGGCCTGGACCCGGCGACCCTGGTGGTCGCCACCGTCTACGCCGACGAAGGACCGACCGCCAAGCGCATCCGTCCGCGCGCCCAGGGCCGCGCCTTCCGGATCCGCAGGCGCACCAGTCACATCACGGTCGTGGTGGAAAGCCGGCCGGCGAAGGGCGCGGGTCCGGCGAAGTCGACGCGGGCCCGTCGCGCCGAGGCCAGCAAGGCCGCGGCGAAGGCGCCCGCCAAGAAGGCGCCCGCCAAGAAGGCACCTGCCAAGAAAGCGCCGGCCGCGAAGAAGGCACCGGCAAAGAAGGCCCCGGCCAAGGCTTCTGAGGCTTCTGAAGCGAAGGGAGGCTCAGACTAGTGGGCCAGAAGATCAATCCGCACGGCTTCCGGCTGGGCATCACGACGGACTGGAAGTCGCGCTGGTACGCCGACAAGCAGTACGCCGACTACGTCAAGGAAGACGTCGCGATCCGCCGGCTGCTGTCCACGGGCCTGGAGCGCGCCGGCATCGCCGACGTCGAGATCGAGCGCACCCGCGACCGGGTTCGGGTCGACATCCACACCGCGCGTCCCGGCATCGTCATCGGCCGCCGCGGCACCGAGGCCGACCGGATCCGCGCGGACCTGGAGAAGCTGACCGGCAAGCAGGTCCAGCTCAACATCCTCGAGGTCAAAAACCCAGAGTCGCAAGCGCAGTTGGTGGCGCAGGGCGTCGCCGAGCAGCTGAGCAACCGCGTGGCGTTCCGCCGGGCGATGCGCAAGGCCATTCAGTCGGCGATGCGTCAGCCCAACGTCAAGGGCATCCGGGTGCAGTGCTCCGGCCGCCTCGGCGGCGCGGAGATGAGCCGCTCGGAGTTCTACCGCGAGGGCCGGGTGCCCCTGCACACCCTGCGCGCCGACATCGACTACGGCCTGTACGAGGCCAAGACCACCTTCGGCCGGATCGGCGTGAAGGTGTGGATCTACAAGGGCGACATCGTCGGCGGCAAGCGCGAGTTGTCCGCCGCCGCCCCGGCCGGCGCGGAGCGGCCGCGCCGCGAGCGACCGTCGGGCACGCGCCCGCGGCGCAGTGGCGCGTCGGGCACCACGGCGACCAGCACAGAGGCCGGCCGCGCGGCGGGTGCCGAGGAAAGCGCTCCGCCGGCCCCGGCCGAAGCTGCGCCTCCCGTCGAAGCACAGAGCACGGAGAGCTGAATCATGTTGATTCCCCGCAAGGTTAAGCATCGCAAGCAGCACCACCCCCGCCAGCGTGGCATCGCCAGCGGCGGTACGGCGGTGAACTTCGGTGACTACGGCATCCAGGCCCTCGAGCACGCCTACGTGACCAACCGGCAGATCGAGTCGGCCCGTATCGCGATCAACCGGCACATCAAGCGTGGCGGCAAGGTGTGGATCAACGTGTTCCCGGACCGCCCGCTGACCAAGAAGCCCGCCGAGACCCGGATGGGTTCGGGTAAGGGCTCTCCGGAGTGGTGGGTCGTCAACGTCAAGCCGGGTCGCGTGCTGTTCGAGCTCAGCTACCCCAACGAGCAGGTCGCCCGGGCCGCGCTCACCCGCGCAATCCACAAGCTGCCGATCAAGGCCCGCATCGTGACCCGAGAGGATCAGTTCTGATGGCACTGGGAATTTCGCCCGGCGAACTGCGCGAGCTCACCGACTCCGAACTCGCCGAGCGCGTGCGCGAATCCAAGGAAGAGCTGTTCAACCTGCGCTTCCAGATGGCGACCGGACAGCTCACCAACAACCGGCGGCTCCGCACGGTGCGTCAGGAAATCGCCCGCGTCTACACGGTGCTGCGCGAACGAGAACTGGGCCTCGCTAGCGGACCCGACGGGACCGACGGAGACAAGGATTCGTGATGGCAGAAGCTAAGAAGGCCGCCGCAAAGGCCGCTCCCAAGAAGGCAGCCGCGAAGGACGCCGAGTCGAAAGACAAGGGCCCCAAGCACACTCCGGCCAACCCCAAGTCGCGGGGCCGGCGCAAGGTGCGCATCGGCTACGTGGTGAGCGACAAGATGCAGAAGACCATCGTGGTCGAGCTGGAAGACCGCATGCGCCACCCGCTGTACGGCAAGATCATCCGCACCACCAAGAAGGTCAAGGCGCACGACGAGGACAGCACCGCCGGGATCGGCGACCGCGTCTCGCTGATGGAGACGCGCCCGATGTCGGCGACCAAGCGCTGGCGGCTGGTCGAAATTCTGGAGAAGGCCAAGTAGCCCGCAGGCAACGCAAAAACGCCCGAGACCTCGCGGTCTCGGGCGTTTGCGTTTGCCAGGCAAATTCACACCCCGTTCTCACCTGCCCGGTGTAGTCTCCACGCCACGCGTGTAGCGGCGTTGATCAACGGGAGTGAGGCTGTCAATGACTGGGTCAACGGAATTCAACGGCAAGATCGAGCTGGATATCCGCGATTCGGAGCCGGACTGGGGGCCGTACGCGGCGCCGACGGCGCCGGAGAACTCGCCGAACATCCTGTATCTGGTGTGGGACGACACCGGCATCGCGACGTGGGACTGCTTCGGCGGCCTGGTCGAGATGCCCGCCATGACGCGGATCGCCGAGCGCGGCGTGCGGTTGTCGCAATTTCACACCACCGCGCTGTGCTCGCCGACGCGGGCGTCGCTGCTAACCGGACGCAACGCGACCACCGTCGGCATGGCCACCATCGAGGAATTCACCGATGGGTTCCCCAACTGCAACGGGCGGATCCCCGCCGACACCGCACTGATCTCCGAGGTGCTCGCCGAGCGCGGTTACAACACGTATTGCATCGGCAAGTGGCACCTGACGCCGCTGGAAGAGTCCAATCTGGCGTCGACGAAACGACACTGGCCCACCTCGCGCGGCTTCGAGCGGTTCTACGGGTTCATGGGGGGCGAGACCGACCAGTGGTATCCCGACCTGGTCTACGACAACCACCCCGTCACCCCGCCGGGCACACCGGAGGACGGCTATCACCTGTCCAAGGACATCGCCGACAGGACCATCGAATTCATCCGCGACGCCAAGGTGATCGCGCCGGACAAGCCGTGGTTCAGCTACGTGTGCCCGGGCGCCGGGCATGCCCCGCACCACGTCTTCAAGGAGTGGGCGGACCGCTACGCCGGCCGGTTCGACATGGGCTACGAGCGCTACCGCGAGATCGTGCTGGAAAAGCAGAAGTCGATGGGCATCGTGCCGCCGGATACCGAACTGTCGCCGGTCAACCCGTATTCGGACGTGACGGGGCCACAGGGCGAGCCGTGGCCGATGCAGGACACGGTGCGACCCTGGGACTCGCTGGGCGACGAAGAGAAGAAGCTGTTCTGCCGGATGGCCGAGGTGTTCGCCGGGTTCCTCAGCTACACCGACGCCCAGATCGGCCGCATCCTGGACTATCTCGAGGAGTCCGGCCAGCTCGACAACACGATCATCGTGGTGATCTCCGACAACGGCGCCAGCGGTGAGGGCGGGCCCAACGGGTCGGTGAACGAGGGCAAGTTCTTCAACGGCTACATCGACACCGTCGAGGAGAGCATGAAGCTCTTCGACCACCTAGGCGGGCCGGAGACCTACAACCATTACCCGATCGGCTGGGCGATGGCCTTCAACACGCCCTACAAGCTGTACAAGCGCTACGCCTCGCATGAGGGAGGCATCGCCGACACGGCAATCGTCTCGTGGCCCAACGGCATTGCGGCGCACGGCGAGGTCCGCGACACCTACGTCAACGTCTGCGACATCACGCCGACCGTCTTCGACCTGCTCGGCATGACGCCGCCGGAGACGGTCAAGGGCATCGCGCAGAAACCACTGGACGGCGTGAGTTTCAAGGCGGCCCTTGATGATCCGAGCGCCGACACCGGGAAGAAGACCCAGTTCTACACCATGCTGGGCACCCGCGGGATTTGGCACGAGGGCTGGTTCGCCAACACCGTCCACGCCGCCACACCGGCCGGCTGGTCGCACTTCGACGCCGACCGCTGGGAGCTCTTCCACATCGAGGCCGACCGCAGCCAGTGCCACGACCTGGCCGCCGAGCAGCCCGACAAGCTGGAAGAGCTTAAGGCGCTGTGGTTTTCCGAGGCGGCCAAATACAACGGGCTGCCGCTGTCGGATCTGAACATCATCGAAACGATGATGCGCTCACGTCCCTATCTGGTCGGCGAACGGCCCAGCTACACGTACTATCCGCACTGCGCGGACGTCGGCATCGGCGCCGCCGCCGAGATTCGCGGCCGCTCGTTCGCTGTGCTCGCCGACGTGACCGTGGACACCACCGGTGCCGAGGGCGTGCTGTTCAAGCAGGGCGGAGCCCACGGCGGCCACGTCCTGTTCATTCAGGACGGTCGGCTGCACTACGTCTACAACTTCCTCGGCGAACGCCAGCAGCTGGTTTCGTCGTCGCGCCCGGTGCCGTTGGGGCGACACATGTTCGGGGTTCGCTATGCGCGGACGGGGACCGTTGAGAACAGCCATACCCCGCTCGGCGACCTCGCGCTGTTCATCGACGACGAGGTGGTCGGCACGCTGGGGGAGGTGACGACCCATCCCGGGACGTTCGGCCTGGCGGGGGCCGGGATCACCGTCGGGCACAACGGTGGATCGGGGGTGTCGAGCCGCTATAAGGCGCCGTTCGCCTTCACCGGCGGCACCATCGCCCAGGTCACCATCGACCTGTCGGATCGGCCGTACCAGGACGTCGAAAGGGAACTTGCGCTTGCGTTTTCGCGCGACTGATCTGGCCGTCGGCGTGGCCGTCCTGCTCTGCCTGGGGGCGGGCGTGGGTTGCGACCGGAGCACCGGGGGAACCGCGGTCCGGACGAGCGGTGCTGCTCCGTCGACGACGTCCGCCGCGCCGACACCGTCCGATCCCGCCGAGCCGGTGCCCGGCGTCGAAACCACGCTGCCCGACCACATTCCGCCCAACGCCGTGGTGTGCTTTCCGCGTCCGCCCGCCAGCGGCACCATGGCCGTCGCCTCGGTGCCGGATCCCGTCGCGCCCGTGATCACGCTTCCGCTGCCGGACGGCTGGAGCTCCTCCCGCGGCTCCGGTGACGTGGCATTGACGGCGCCCGGGCCCGCCGGCATGTCGGTGCGGGTGACGATCACGCCGACGGACCTCGAACCTGGAGTTGCTTTCCTGCGCTACGCCGCCGACCTGCGCACCCGGTGGCCGGGCGTCGCGGTCACCGTCGCGGCGGCGCAGTTCTGCGGCTACAGCAGCCAGTTGCTGAGTGGCACCGTCGCGGGGCCCGGCGGGGTGCAGTTCGCCGACCGCATCACCCACGTGTGGACGAACGTGAGGTCATTTCTGGTGGTAGTCCATTTGGAGGGTCCGATCGGTGCCCCCGGCTTCGACGCGGCGAAGTCGACGACGATGCAGCAGTTTGCCGTCGTCATCCCGTAAAGACCCGTTTTCACTGCAAGTGGGCGGTAGCATCACGCCCCGTGATGCCTCATGAGCACTGAGCCTTCGCCCCCGCCCCCGCCCGCCGCGCGAGGACCGCGCATCGCCATCGCGTTCGGGATCGTCGTCGCCGTCATCGTCATCTACGTCCTCTCCCTGATTGCCGTGCACCTGCTGGCACAATCGGCACCCCCGCTGCCCTCGGTGGACCTGAGCAAGGTCGAGGCCGAAGACAGCGTGGTGCAGGTGCGCCTGGAAAAGCTCGACACCGTCGCCAATCGACTGACGGTGAATGTGCTTGTCTACCCAAAGGATTCGCTGTACGACAAGAACTTCGGCGTCCTCACCACCGACGCCGCCGTGCGCCTGTACCCCGAGAACGACCTGGGAGACCTGCAATACCCGGTAGGAAAGGCGCCCGCGCAGCTCAGCACCACCATCCAGGCGCAGGGCGATCCGGGTAACTGGCCGTTCGACTCCTACACGACGCAGGTGATCGCGGCCGACGTGTTCACCGGTAGCGGTCAAAGCCGTGAGAAGGCGCCCGCCCGCGTCGAGGTCACCGGAAAGCTGGACGGCTGGGACGCCACTGTCACCCGGGTCCACGACCCCGACGATTCCAACCCGGACGTGAAGGACAACGTGACCATCACGCTGCACCGGGCCAGAGGGCCGCTGATTTTCGACCTCGGCATCTGCCTGGTCCTCATCGCCCTGCCCGTCCTGGCGCTGTGGGTGGCCATTCCGGTTGCGCTGGGCAGGACGTCGTTCCTGCCCCCGATGACCACGTGGTACGGCGCGATGCTGTTCGCCATCGTCCCCCTGCGCAACATCCTGCCGGGCAGCCCGCCCTACGGTTCGTGGATCGACCAGGCCGTCGTGCTGTGGGTGCTGATCGGCCTGGTGGTCGCGATGGCCCTGTTCCTCGTCGGCTGGTGGAGGCAACGCGAACGAAGACAGCCGAACAAGGGCTGACTACTCCGCGACGGCTGCTCCCGCGGAGCTGATCGCGTCGACGGCGCTGGACACCCTCGACTGGAAGTCGGGCGAGAGCGGTATGTAGCCGTTCCTTGCCAGCTCGACCTGGCCCGGGCCGATCGCCGCCTGCAGGAACGCCTTGACGGCCTTGGCTTCCTCCGCGACGGGGTACTTGGAGCAGACGATCTCGTAGGTGGCCAGGACGATCGGGTACACGTCGGGCTGGGCGGGGTTGTAGAACGACGAGATGTCGAGCACCAGGTTGTTGCCCGTGCCGATGATTTTGGCGCCGGTGATCGTCTTACCGACGGTGTCGGTGCCGATGCGGACCGGGCGCAGCGACCTGCGGCTCGCCGGGGTTTTGATTTCCGCGGCGAAAAGACCCTGCTGGAGCGCGAACGACAACTCGTTGTAGCTGATCGCCCCCTCCGTGGCCTTCACGACCTCCGAGGTGCCCTTGTTGCCGGCGGCCCCGACGCCGACGCCGCCTTTGAACGACTTGCCGGTGCCCTGCTTCCAGACTCCGCCGGACGCGGCCTGCAGGTAGGACTGGAAGTTGTCGGTGGTGCCCGAGGCGTCGCTGCGGTAGACGACGCGGATGTCCTCGGCCGGCATGGAGGTGTTGAACGCGGTGAGGGCCGGGTCGTCCCAGCGCGTGATGGTCCCGTTGAAGATCTTGGCCAGCGTGGGCGCGTCGAGCACCAGGGAGTCGACGGAGCCGAGGTTGTAGGTGATGGCCAGCGGGCCGAAGACGACGGGCAGGTTCCACGCGTCGGCCCCGCCGCAACGCTGCTTGGCGGCGGCGTATTGGTCCCCGGCTAACGGTATGTCGGACCCGCCGAAATCGGTTTTACCCGAGAGGAATTCGCTGATTCCCGCCCCCGAGCCGTTCGCCGTGTAGTCGAGGTTCTGCCCCGGGCATGCGCGCTGGTACGCGTCGACGAACTTCGTCACCGCGTTCGCCTGCGCGGTCGAGCCGCTGGCGATCAGGGTCTGCTTGCCGCCGCAGTCCACCTTGGCCCCGGCGGCGTAGGCCAGGGTCGCGTGGGCGTTGCTGCATCCCGAGAGCACCAAGGCGGCCGCGGCCAGCAGGCTGAGGGGAACAGTCGATCGGTTGTGCTTCACCTTGCTTGCCTCCTGGCCCTGACGCTGATCGACACATTTACAGCGGCCGAATTAACAGGCAAACCAACGGCGAATGAACGAGTGGTCATCCGGGCCACTGCCCGGGTTTCGCTGGGTGGCGAGACGGTGTGCGGCCGGTTGACGGAAATTGCCTACTGATGGCCGGAAAAATTTGGCCGGCGCATGGACAGCACCGGTTCGCTACGATCTAATCTTCGTGTGCTTGCCCCCTCGCTCCGCACACCGCACGGAGGTGTTGACCGATGGTGCGCCGTCCCCCGCGACACCCCCCACGCCGCCGGAGCCGTCGCCCGCGGGGCCGCCCGAGGCGTCCACCCAGCGCGGGGGACGGCGCACCCTGTTGGTGGTCGGCATCCTGGTGGCGTTCCTCGTCGTCTACGGTCTGTCGCTGTTCGGGGTCCACATGCTGTCCAAATCGTCGGGACCGCTCAAGCCTCCGGACCTGAACGCGACCAACGACACCATCGTCTTGGTGCGTCTGGAAAAGCTGGAGACCGTCGCGAATCGCCTGACGGTGAAGGTGCTTGTGATTCCCGAGGATTCGATGTTCGACAAACGCCTCGATGTGCTGAAGACCGACACCGCCGTGCGGATGGACCCCCCCAACGACCTGGGTGACCTGCAGTACCCGGCGGGCAAGTCGCCGGCGCAGGTCGCCACGACGATCGAGGCTCACGGCGACCCCAACAACTGGCCGTTCGACTCCTACAGCACCGACACCCTGTCGGCCGAGGTGCTCGTCGGGCAGGGCGATGCCCGCCAGTACATACCTGCTCGGGTGGAAGTGACCGGCGCGTTGGACGGTTGGGACGTCACCGTCAAGCGGGTAGGTGAAGCGAGCCAGGACGCGGATCGCCCGGACAACGTGATCATCACGTTGCACCGGGCCAAGGGGCCGCTGATCTTCGACCTGGGCATCTGCCTGGTGCTGTTCGCCTTGCCCACCCTGGCTTTCGCCGTGGCCATACAAATCGCTCTGGGCAGGCGGAAATTCGTGCCGCCCTTCGTGACGTGGTTCGCAGCCATGCTGTTCGCTGTCATCCCCATCCGCAATTTCCTGCCCGGCTCTCCACCGCCGGGTGCGTGGATCGACCAGGTTCTGGTGATCTGGGTGTTGATGGCGCTCGTCGCGGCGATGGCGCTGTACATGTTCACCTGGTATCGACAATCGGACTGACGCCCCGGGGAACGGCCGTCCTACCCTGAAGGGGTGCTCACGGAGTTGGTCGACCTGCCGGGCGGATCATTCCGCATGGGTTCGACGAGCTTCTACCCCGAAGAGGCGCCGATCCACACCGTGACCGTGGCGGGCTTCGCGGTGGAGCGCCACCCGGTGACCAACGCGCAGTTCGCCGAATTCGTTTCCGCCACAGGCTATCTGACCGTCGCCGAGCAGCCGATAGATCCGGCGCAGTACCCGGGCGCGGATCCTGCGGACCTGTGTCCGGGCGCCATGGTCTTCCGCCCGACACAAGGCCCGGTGGACCTGCGTGACTGGCGGCAATGGTGGGACTGGGTGCCGGGCGCCAGCTGGCGAAATCCGTTCGGGCCGGGTAGCGACCTGGAGGGCAGGGCCGATCACCCGGTATTGCAGGTGGCGTACCCGGACGCGGCGGCGTACGCGCGCTGGGCTGGTCGGCGCCTCCCGGCCGAGGCCGAGTGGGAGTATGCCGCCCGCGGCGGAACCACGGCGACCTACTCCTGGGGGGACGACGCGAACCCGGACGGTCGGCTGATGGCCAACACGTGGCAGGGGCGGTTCCCGTATCGCAACGACGGCGCGCTCGGGTGGGTGGGCACCTCGCCCGTGGGAACCTTTCCGCCCAACGGGTTCGGGCTGCTCGACATGATCGGGAACGTCTGGGAGTGGACCACCACCGAGTTCTCCGCACACCACCGGCTCGATCAACCTCCGAAGGCCTGCTGCGCGCCCTCCGGGCCGGCGGATCCGTCCGTCAGCCAGACGCTCAAGGGCGGTTCGCACCTGTGCGCGCCGGAGTATTGCCACCGCTACCGCCCGGCGGCGCGGTCACCGCAATCACAGGACACCGCGACCACCCACATCGGGTTTCGGTGCGTGGCGGATTCGCCCTCGCGCTAGGCCGCCCGACAGCAAAGCGACCGCGGGGTTACCGTCGGATGGACGGTGCATGACGGGGCTTTCGTCACCGCGCGGGACCGGCTCGAGTTAACTAGCATCTGATCGGTGTTGCCCCCACTGCGCGCGCGGGTCAGCAATGACCGCTGAGGCTGAGACGACACCGGCTCCGCCACCGCCGTCCGACGAACCGCCGGCGCCACCGCCGCCGACCGGCAAACAGTTCCGCAAGCCGCGCATCGCAATCGGCGTGAGCATTCTGCTCGTCGTCATCTCCGCCTACGCCCTATCCCTGTTCGGCGTCCACCAGCTGCAGGAAGCGGAGGCCCCACTTCCTCCGCTGGATCTCAGCCAGGGCGGGGGTGATGCGACCATCGTGCAGCTGCGCCTTGAGGAGCTCAAGCCCGTCGCGAACCGACTTACCGTGAATGTCCTTGTCTACCCAGGTATCTCGGCCTACGACAATCGCTTCGACGTGCTGGGCACCGATGTTGGCGTGCGCCTGTATCCGACCAGCGACCTGGGCGACCTGCACTACCCGAAGGGAAAGGCGCCGGCGCAACTCAGCACCACCGTGGAGGCGCACGGCGATCCGGGCAACTGGCCCTTCGACTCCTACCGGACCGAACCGATCTCGGCCGACGCGTTCGTCGGGTCCGGCGACAACGTCAAGAAGGTGCCCGCCCGCGTCGAGGTCACCGGTGAGCTCGACGGGTGGGATGTCAGCGTGCAGCGGCTGCACGACCCTGGTGCGCTCCCCACCCAGCGGGGCACCGACAACGGAAATGTGGTCATCACCTTCAAGCGGGCCAAGGGTCCGCTGATCTTCGACCTGGGCATCTGCCTGGTGCTCATCAGCCTGCCCACCCTGGCCCTGTTGGTCGCCATCCCGATGGCGCTGGGCAGAAGGAAGTTCCTGCCGCCCTTCGCGACGTGGTACGCCGCGAACCTCTTTGCGATCGTCCCGTTGCGCAACATCCTGCCCGGCGCCCCGCCGCCCGGCTCCTGGATAGACCAGGCCATCGTGCAGTGGGTGCTGATCGCGCTCGTGACGGCAATGAGCCTGTACATCTTCGCCTGGGTCCGGCAAGGGGACTGACGCCCGAAGGGGTTGGCTAGCCGCGATGTGTTAACGCTGGTAGCGGCCCGCGTTACAAGCTCGTGGCGGCGATGGTCAAAAGCTGCCAGCAAACACGTGCGTTGCTAGCATCAGCCTTCGTGACTATTCGAGAGGACGAGGCGATAACCCGTCTGGCCGAATCGCTGGCCGCGCCGGCCAACGGCCAGGGCCGTCCGCGTAAGCCGCGGCGGCGACACCTCGTCCTCGATGTCTCCATCATCGTGGGCGTCGTCGTGGTCTACGCGTTCTCGCTGTTCGGCTACCACTGGCTGGCCTCCGCGCCGGGCCCGCTTGCCGAGCCGGACGTGAACACCGCCGAGGGCACCGTGGTTTTGGTGCGCTTCGAGCAGCTGCACGCCGTGCAGAATCGCCTCGACGTGAAAGTTCTTGTGATGCCGGACGATTCGATGATCAACAAGCGGCTGAACGTGTTGAACACCGACACCTCCGTGCGCTTCTTCCCGCAGAACGACCTGGGCGATCTGCAGTACCCGGTGGGGAAGTTGCCTGCGCAGGTGGCCACCACCATCGAGGCCCACGGCGAGCCCGGCGACTGGCCGTTCGACTCATACCGAACCGACGCCATCCAGGCGGACGTGCTCGTCGGAACCGGCGATGGCCGTCAATACAAACCCGCGCGCGTCGAGGTGACGGGATCGCTGGAGGGGTGGGACATCTCGGTGCGGCGGGTCGGTCGGGACAGCCGCGATTCCGATCGCCCGGACAACGTCGTCGTCACCCTGCAGCGGGCCAAGGGGCCGCTCGTCTTCGATCTCGGGATCTGCCTGGTCCTCATCACGCTGCCGACGCTGGCGCTGTTCGTGGCCATTCAGATGCTCACCGGTCGACGGCAATTCCTGCCGCCGTTTTCCACCTGGTATGCCGCGATGCTGTTCGCCGTCGTGCCGCTTCGCAACATCCTCCCCGGCACCCCGCCCGCGGGCGCCTGGATCGATCAGGCCGTCGTGATCTGGGTGTTGATCGCGCTGGCCACGGCGCTGGTCTTGTACATCGCCGCCTGGTACCGGCATTCGACCTGAACTGTCGGACCCCAATGGCATACTCGAACTTATGTTCGATAGAGCCTCATCGCAAGCGCCGGAGCCCGCGGTCCTGGTGGAGCGGATTTGTGCGGCTACGCGCGCGGAGAATCGGGCGGCGGCCGCGCAGCTGGTGGCCATCCACGAGTTGTTTCGGTATCGGTTGTCGCGCTGTGCTGATATCGACGACTGGGCCATCGACACCATGGCGGAGGTGGGCGCCGAGATCGCCGCGGCGTTGCGGATCGGACCAGGGCTGGCCGCTTGCCGGTTGCGCGATGCCCGGGCGCTGTGTGAGCGCCTCCCGCGGGTGGGCGCGGTGTTTGCGGCCGGCGACATCGACTACCGGCTGTTCACCACGATCGCCTATCGCACCGATTTGATCGTCGATGAGACGGTGCTGGCCAGTGTGGATGCCCAATTGGCCGCCGGCGTGGCGCGCTGGCCGTCGATGACGCGCGGCCGGCTGGCCGCCCAGGTGGACAAGATCGTGGCCCGCGCGGACGCCGATGCGGTGCGCCGGCGCAAAGAGCGCCAGGTGGACCGGGAGGTCTGGATCGCCGATGTCGGTGACGGCCTGGCCGAGGTCCAGGGCCAGCTGTTTAGCACCGATGCCCGCGCGCTGGACCAGCGGTTGGACGCGCTGGCGGCCACGGTGTGTGCCCATGACCCGCGCACCCGCGAACAGCGCCGCGCTGATGCCCTGGG
Organism: Mycobacterium terramassiliense; assembly: GCF_900157385.1. Taxonomy (GTDB): domain Bacteria; phylum Actinomycetota; class Actinomycetes; order Mycobacteriales; family Mycobacteriaceae; genus Mycobacterium; species Mycobacterium terramassiliense. The sequence goes on along the minus strand of NZ_LT717700.1, from coordinate 743,959 downwards.
CGCGTTGGCCGCCGGGGCCGACCGGCTCGGGTGCCGCTGCGCGCGCCCGGACTGCGCGGCCGGCACACGCCCCGCCGCCGCCCCGGTGGTGATTCATGTGATCGCCGAGCAGGCCACCCTCGACGGCGCCGCCACCACCGCGGCCTCGGCGGTGGGCGCCGACGGGCTCATCACCGCCGAACTCGTCCAGCAGTTGGCCGCCTCGGCCACACTGCGACCCCTGATCAACCCCGCCGACGCCCCACCGGAAAACGGCTATTTGCCCTCCACCGCGCTGGCCGACTTCGTGCGCTGCCGCGACCTGACTTGCCGCGCCCCCGGCTGTGACCGCCCCGCGATCGCGTGCGACCTCGACCACACCATCCCGCACGCCCGCGGCGGCCCCACCCACGCCTCAAACCTCAAATGCCTGTGCCGGCTGCACCATCTACTCAAAACCTTCTGCGGCTGGCGCGACCAACAACTCGCCGACGGCACGGTGATCTGGCGGCTCCCCGACGGGCACACCTACATCACCACCCCCGGCAGCGCCCTGCTCTTCCCCAGCCTGTGCGCGCCCACCGCCCACCTGTCGATCCCCGACACCCCCGACACCCCGCGCTGCGGGGAACGCACCGCCAAGATGCCCCGACGCCGCCGCACCCGCGCCCAACAACGGGCCACCCGCATCGCCACCGAACGCCGCCACAACCGCCAGGCCAGACTCGCCCGAAAACCCATCCGGCGCGACTACTTCGCCCTACCACCACGCACCGACGACGAGGAACCACCGCCGTTCTGAATGGGCCATTTGCGGTGCGCTACCGGCTTCCCCGTAGATGTTTCACAAAGAGCGAACCCCGGACCGAGTCGGCTTCATCCACGTCAACGTTTGACTCGTCTTGGCGCAACCCTTTGGGGAGGTCAGGGCCGGAAGCGGTGCGCCCGAACGATCGACCCGACGCTGGAATATCGGGGTGGCATCGGCGTACGCTTTAAACGCTCTTCATCTTCACCCGATGCGTTGATGTGTCGGCGACCTCGCGGGAGGTTGCGATGTCGTATGTGTTGGCGGCCCCAGAATTTATGGCCTCGGCGGCGTCGGATCTGTCCAGAATCGGCTCGGGCCTGACCGCCGCGAATACGGCGGCGGCGGCCCCGACGACGGCGGTGGTGACCGCCGCTGGTGATGAAGTGTCGGCGGCGGTGGCGTCGCTGTTTTCCAGCCACGGTCAGGCGTATCAGTCGTTGGGTGCGCAGGCGGCCGCGTTTCATGCGGAATTTGTGCGCGCCTTAGGCGGTGCGGGGGGCGCGTATTCGCTGGCCGAGGCGGCCAACGCATCGCCGTTGCAGACCATCGAGCAAGACGTGTTGGGCGTGATCAATGCGCCCACCGAGCTGGTGTTGGCGCGTCCGCTGATCGGCAACGGCACCAACGGGTCGCCGGGGACCGGGCAGCCCGGTGGCGCGGGCGGCATTTTATGGGGTAATGGCGGCAATGGCGGGTCTGGGGCGCTCGGGCAGCCGGGCGGTAGGGGCGGTAACGCCGGGCTTTGGGGCAATGGCGGCCAGGGCGGGGGGTCCCGTCCAGATCAACGGCGGCAGCGCCAATCCCGGCTTCGGCGGCGGCGCCGGCAGCGGCGGGGGCGGGGGTGGCGGCGGCACCGTTGCCGTGTCCGGCTTCACCGACGGCGGCAACGGCGGCAACGGCGGCTCCTAGCCCCGGCCCTTCTAACGGTGATCACAGTCGTCTCCCACGCCACTGCGAGCTGCGGCTGCAACCCTGAAAGCCACCATGAAGAATGTTGCGCTGGCCGCCGTCACCGGCGTTCTCGTCGCGGCCGGATCGCTGCTGGCTGCGGGGGGTGAAAACACGTCTCCACCGGGGCCGGTGCGCCTGGTGGACCGGGCCACCGACGTGCCGGCGCCGAACGACCCGAACGACCCGAACGAGGTCTGCCGGTTCAACACGGTCAGGGTCGCCTGTCCGCCGCCGTCGCCGGCTCCCGCCGTGTCGCTCATGCCACCGGGGGCGGTTTGGCCGCCGGGGGCGGTGGAGCTGCCGGGAACGGGGCTGCCGATGCCACCCTTGCCGCCGGGAGTCGTACTGCCGCCGGAGGTGTCGCAGATGCTGCAGCAGGGGATGGAGATGTTGCAGTCGCCGCCGCCGAACGTGCCGAACGAGGTCTGCCGCTACAACACGATCAGGGTCCCCTGCCCGCAGCCGCCCGCGACGAGGTGACGGGCGCGGGAGGTGCAGGATCTCCCCATGCCCGCCTCGTTACCGCCGCTTGCCGCCGAGGATCACGTCTGCGACCCCTGCTCGGTCGCTTATCTGGAAACGCCGATCGACGACGCGGTCGCCGTCATCGCCGGCATGCCGGGCGCGGTCCGGGAGGCGATCGGCGCGGTCGCGCCCGAGGCCCGGCGCGTGCGCCCCGCCCCCGATGTGTGGTCGGTCGCCGAGTACCTCTGCCACCTGCGCGACGTCTACGTCAGCTTCACCATCCGGCTGCACCGCGTCCGCACGGAGCACGAACCCGCGTGGGAGCCGATGTTCAACGACCTGCGGGCCCGCTGGTTCCGGTACAACGACTGCGACATCGAGGCCACGCTCAACGAGCTGGCGGCCGGCACCGCCGGATTCCGCGAGGAGGTTAGGCGCACGGAGGACTGGGGTCGCGCGGGGACCCGATTGCCGGGCGAACGGCGCACCGCGCGCTGGCTGGTCCGCCAGGCGATGCACGAAGGCGTCCATCACCTCGCGGACATCCAGAGATTTGGCTCTGAGCTGGTCGTCCCCTAGACTCTAGGGGTTGCCTTGGGCAGACCTCGGCCGGTGCGAATCGGCCCCGCGTGCCCTTCGGTGACAAAGACCGCGCACGTCAGGCTTTTGGGTTCCCCCTGCCGTGCACACATGAACCAGGTCAGGAGATCGAGTGATTCAGCAGGAATCGCGGCTGAAGGTCGCCGACAACACCGGCGCCAAGGAGATCTTGTGCATCCGGGTGCTCGGCGGTTCGGCGCGACGCTACGCCGGCATCGGTGACGTCATCGTCGCCACCGTCAAGGACGCCATCCCCGGCGGCAACGTCAAGCGCGGCGACGTCGTCAAGGCCGTCGTGGTGCGCACGGTCAAGGAGCGCCGCCGTCCCGACGGCAGCTACATCAAGTTCGATGAGAACGCCGCGGTGATCATCAAGCCCGACAACGACCCGCGCGGGACGCGCATCTTCGGGCCGGTCGGCCGTGAACTGCGCGAGAAGCGGTTCATGAAGATCATCTCGCTGGCCCCGGAGGTGTTGTAGATGAAGGTCCACAAGGGCGACACCGTCCTCGTCATCGCCGGCAAGGACAAGGGCGCCAAGGGCAAGGTCTTGCAGGCGTACCCGGAACGTAACCGCGTGCTGGTCGAGGGCGTCAACCGGATCAAGAAGCACACCGCGATTTCGACCAACCAGCGCGGCGCGCGGTCGGGCGGCATCGTCACGCAGGAGGCGCCGATCCACGTTTCCAACGTGATGGTGGTCGACTCGGACGGCAAGCCCACCCGGATCGGCTACCGGGTGGACGAGGAGACCGGCAAGCGCGTCCGCATCTCCAAGCGCAACGGCAAGGACATCTGATGAGCACCGCAGAGAAGACTCAGCCGCGCTTGAAAGAGCGCTACCGCAACGAGATTCGGGACGCGTTGCACAAGCAGTTCGGCTACGCCAACGTCATGCAGATCCCGACCGTGACCAAGGTCGTCGTCAACATGGGGGTCGGCGACGCCGCCCGCGACGCCAAGCTGATCAACGGCGCGGTCAACGACCTGGCGCTGATCACCGGGCAGAAGCCCGAGATCCGCAAGGCGCGCAAGTCAATCGCGCAGTTCAAGTTGCGCGAGGGCATGCCGATCGGCGCCCGGGTGACCCTGCGCGGGGACCGGATGTGGGAGTTCCTCGACCGGCTCACGTCGATCGCGCTGCCGCGTATCCGCGACTTCCGCGGCCTGTCGCCCAAGCAGTTCGACGGCGTCGGCAACTACACGTTCGGACTGGCCGAGCAGTCGGTGTTCCACGAGATCGACGTGGACAAGATCGACCGGGTTCGGGGCATGGACATCAACGTCGTCACCTCGGCGACGACCGACGACGAAGGACGAGCCCTGTTGCGGGCCCTCGGCTTTCCGTTCAAGGAGAACTGACTAGATGGCGAAGAAGGCACTGGTTAACAAGGCGGCGCGCAAGCCGAAGTTCGCGGTGCGCGGCTACACCCGCTGCAGCAAGTGCGGCCGTCCGCGCGCGGTGTTCCGCAAGTTCGGGCTGTGCCGAATCTGCCTGCGCGAGATGGCGCATGCGGGCGAGCTGCCCGGTGTGCAGAAGAGCAGCTGGTGACAGGGGACTGACGATATGACGATGACGGACCCGATCGCGGACTTCTTGACGCGTCTGCGCAATGCCAATTCGGCTTACCACGACGAGGTGAGCCTGCCGCACTCCAAGCTCAAGGCCAACATCGCCCAGATCCTCAAGGCCGAGGGCTACATCAACGACTTCCGCACCGAGGACGCTCGCGTCGGCAAGTCGCTGGTGATCCAGCTCAAGTACGGGCCGAGCCGGGAGCGCAGTATCGCCGGCCTGCGCCGGGTGTCCAAGCCGGGTTTGCGTGTGTACGCGAAATCCACCAACCTGCCGCGGGTGCTCGGCGGACTGGGCGTGGCGATCATCTCCACGTCCTCGGGTCTGCTCACCGACCGTCAGGCGGCCAGACAGGGCGTGGGCGGCGAAGTCCTCGCGTACGTGTGGTGAGGGGTAGTACAGATGTCGCGCATTGGTAAGCAGCCGGTTCCGGTACCGACCGGAGTCGACGTAACGATCGAAGGCCAGCACGTCTCGGTCAAGGGTCCCAAGGGTTCCCTGAACCTGACGGTCGCCGAGCCGATCACGGTGGCGCGCAACGACGACGGCGCGATCGTGGTCACCCGCCCCAACGACGAGCGGCGCAACCGTTCGCTGCACGGGCTGTCGCGCACGCTGGTGTCCAACCTCGTCACCGGCGTGACGGAGGGCTACACCGTGAAGATGGAGATCTTCGGGGTCGGCTACCGCGTGCAGCTCAAGGGCTCCAACCTCGAGTTCGCGCTGGGCTACAGCCACCCCGTGGTGATCGAGGCGCCCGAGGGCATCACGTTCGCGGTCCAGTCGCCGACGAAGTTCACGGTGTCGGGGATCGACAAGCAGAAGGTCGGCCAGATTTCGGCGAACATCCGCCGCCTGCGCCGTCCCGACCCGTACAAGGGCAAGGGCGTGCGCTACGAGGGCGAGCAGATCCGCCGCAAGGTCGGAAAGACAGGTAAGTAGTCATGGCGCAAAAGAAGGCTGAGACCGCCGCGCGGAAGCCGGTGGGGCAGAGCGTATCCGCGACCCGACGCGTCTCGCGGCTGCGCAGGCACGCGCGGCTGCGCAAGAAGATCGCGGGCACCCCGCAGCGTCCCAGGCTGGTGGTGCACCGCTCGGCGCGGCACATTCACGTGCAACTGGTCAACGACGAAGACGGCACCACGCTGGCCGCCGCCTCGTCGATCGAGGCCGACGTGCGGGGCCTGGACGGTGACAAGAAAGCCCACAGCGTGCGGGTGGGCCAGCTGATCGCCGAGCGTGCCAAGGCCGCCGGCATCGACTCCGTGGTTTTCGACCGTGGCGGTTACACCTACGGCGGACGGATCGCGGCGCTGGCCGATGCCGCGCGCGAGAACGGATTGAGTTTCTGATGACAACTGGAAGGACCGCATAATGGCGGAACAGTCAGCCGGCGGACCCGAGGCCCGCGGCGACAACCGCGACTCGCGCGGTGACAGCCGTGACAGCCGCGGCCGGCGCGATGGTGGCGGCCGCGGCGGTCGTGACCGCGACGGCGACAAGAGCAACTACCTGGAGCGGGTCGTCGCCATCAACCGCGTCTCCAAGGTGGTCAAGGGTGGACGGCGATTCAGCTTCACCGCCCTGGTCATCGTCGGTGACGGTGCCGGCATGGTCGGCGTCGGATACGGCAAGGCCAAGGAGGTCCCGGCCGCGATCGCCAAGGGCGTCGAGGAGGCCCGCAAGGGCTTTTTCCGCGTTCCACTGATCGGCGGGACCATCACGCACCCGGTGCAGGGTGAGGCCGCCGCCGGCGTCGTGCTGCTGCGCCCGGCCAGCCCGGGTACCGGTGTCATCGCCGGCGGTGCGGCTCGCGCGGTGCTGGAATGCGCTGGGGTGCACGACATCCTGGCCAAGTCGTTGGGCAGCGACAATGCGATCAACGTGGTGCACGCCACCGTGGCCGCGCTCAAGCTGCTGCAGCGTCCCGAGGAGGTGGCCGCTCGTCGCGGGCTGCCGATCGAGGACGTCGCCCCGGCCGGGATGTTGAAGGCGCGGCGGGAGAGCGAAGCGCTCGCCAGTGCGGCGGCACGAGAGGCGGCGACACCATGAGTCAGCTCAAGATCACCCAGGTGCGCAGCACCATCGGTGCGCGCTGGAAGCAGCGTGAGAGCCTGCGCACCCTGGGGCTGCGGCGGATTCGCCACTCGGTGATCCGCGAGGACAGCCCGCAGACCCGCGGCCTGATCGCGGTGGTGCGTCACCTGGTGCAGGTGGAGGAGGCCAAGTGACCATCAAACTGCACGACCTCAAACCCGCGCCCGGGTCGAAGAAAGCCCGCACCCGCGTCGGTCGCGGTGAGGGCTCCAAGGGCAAGTCGGCCGGCCGGGGTACCAAGGGCACCAAGGCCCGCAAGAACGTGCCGGCCACCTTCGAGGGCGGCCAGATGCCGATCCACATGCGGCTGCCCAAGCTCAAAGGGTTCCGGAACCGGTTCCGCACCGAATACGAGATCGTCAACGTCGGCGACATCAACCGGCTGTTCCCGCAGGGCGGTTCGATCGGCGTGGACGAACTGGTGGCCAAGGGCGCGGTTCGCAAGAACTCGTTGGTCAAGGTCCTCGGGGACGGCAAGCTGACCGTCAAGGTCGACCTCACGGCGCACAAGTTCAGCAGCAGCGCGCGCGAGAAGATCACCGCCGCGGGCGGCTCGGCGACCGAGCTGTAGTCAGCCCAGCTGCGGAATCACCTCCGCGGCAAGGCGTTCCATCTGCTCGCGATTCTCTGGCACGTCGACGCCGACGGGATTGAGCAACACATACTCGGCGCCCGCGTCGATCACTTCGCGCAGCCCGCGCGCCACGTCGTCGGGTGTGCCCGACACCGGGACGTCGTCGACGCCGGGCATGTCGCCGTAGATGCGGTGTAGCCCGGCAAGCACCCGCTCGCGGGCCCGGGAAGCGTCGTCGTCGACCATCAGATAGACGCGTTTGCCAATCGTGAAGCGCGCCGGGTCTTTTCGCTGTTCGGCGAGTTCGCGGCGCACCACCGCGACGGCGCCGGCGAAGGCCTCGGTGGTCGACGAGCCCGCGCCCAGAAACGAGTCTCCCAGGCGCACCGCCCTGGCCAGGGCCTTGGGTGCCAGCCCACCGAACCAGATCGGCGGGTGGGGACGCTGCACCGGCTTGGGCGCAATCGGTAGGTCGTCGACATCGCGGAACCGGCCGTGGAACCTCACCCTGGGCTCGTCGGACCAGGCCGCCTTCATCAGCTCCAGGCCCTCGGTGAAATACGAAATGTACGTTGACTTCTCGACGCCGAATGCGTCGAATCGGCGGAAGCCGCCGCCGGTTCCCACGCCGAGGTCCAACCGTCCGTGGCTGAGCCGGTCGACGGCCGTCGCGGCCGAGGCGAGCTGGAGCGGATCGTGCAGCGAGGTCACCAGGACGGCGACCCCCAGGCGCAGCCGCTCCGTGCAGGCGGCGCAATACGCCAGCAGCTCCAACGGTGCCAGCAGGGGTGCGGTTCCGATGATCTGCTCGAGCACCCAGCCGCCCTCGAACCCGAGCTCCTCGGCGCGGGCCAGGTAGGACCGCATGCCCGGCGCGTCGAAGCCGTCGTAGTCGAATTGGGGGATGGCGATGGAAAACCTCACCCGACCACCGTACGACCGCCGATCGGTACCCTGCAGAGTATGTTCGGTTTTCTGCCCTCCATTCCCGGGATCGACGAGGTCCGTGCGCTGGCCGGCCGGGTCGACACCGCCCGCCATCACGGCGTGCCCAACGGCTGCGTGCTCGAGTTGGACCTGCGCTCGGTGCCGCCGGAGGCGACGGGCTTCGATCCGCTGGCGATCGTCACCGGGGCCGGCCGGCAGATGACGCTGCGCGACACCGTCGCCGCGATCCACCGCGCCGCCGAGGACCCCCGGGTGGCCGGGCTGATCGCCCGCGTGCAGCTGGGCGCGTCCCCCCCGGCGGCGGTGCAGGAGCTGCGGGCGGCGATCGAGGCCTTCAGCGCCGCCAAGCCGTCCCTGGCGTGGGCCGAGACCTATCCCGGCACGCTGTCCTACTACCTGGCCTCCGCGTTCGGTGAGGTCTGGATGCAGCCGGCGGGAAGCGTCGGGCTGATCGGCTTCGCGAGCAACGCGATGTTCCTGCGCGACGCGCTCGACAAGGCGGGCATCGAAGCCCAGATCATCTCGAAGGGCGAATATAAGTCGGCGGCAAACCTTTTCACCGAACATGGCTTCACCGAGGCCCACCGGGAGGCCGTCACCCGGATGCTGCAGAGCCTGCAGGACCAGGTGTGGCGGGCGGTCGCCGAATCGCGCCACGTCGAGCCGGATGCGCTCGACGCGCTGGCCGACCGGGGCCCGCTGCTGCGCGACGACGCGGTGGCCGCCGGCTTGGTCGACCGGATCGGATTCCGCGACGAAGCCTATGCCCGGATGGCGGAACTCGCTGGGGGGAAGGACGCTTCGGGCGACCAAGAGCCGCCCCGGCTGTACCTGGCACGCTACGCCGGGGCGGCCAGGTCCCGACTGACCCCACCCGTGCCGCCGGTGCCCGGGCGCCGGCCCAAGCCGACGTTCGCGGTGGTCACCGTCGACGGCAACATCGTCGGCGGGCGCGGCGGCCCGCAATTTTTGCCGCTGGGCACGCCCACCGCCGGCGCCGACACCATCGCGGCGGCGCTGCGGGAGGCCGCCGCCGACGATTCGGTGTCCGCGATCGTGCTGAGGATAAACAGCCCGGGAGGCTCGGTCACCGCGTCCGAAACCATCTGGCGCGAGGTGAAAATGGCCCGCGAGCGCGGCAAGCCGCTGGTGGCGTCGATGGGTGCGGTCGCCGCGTCCGGCGGCTACTACGTCGCGATGGCCGCCGACGCGATCGTGGCCAATCCGGGCACGATCACCGGCTCGATCGGCGTGATCACCGGGAAGCTGGTGGTTCGTGACCTCAAGGGTCGCCTGGGGGTCGCGTCGGATACGGTGCGCACCAACGCAAATGCCGACGCCTGGTCGGCCGATGCGCCGTTCACGCCGGAGCAGCGGGCGCATCGGGAGGCCGAGGCGGACCTGATGTACACCGACTTCGTGGAGCGGGTCGCCGAGGGCCGCAAGCTGAGCACCGGGGCGGTGGATGTCGTCGCCCGGGGGCGGGTGTGGACCGGTGCCGACGCCGCCGAGCGCGGCCTGGTCGACGAACTCGGTGGCTTCCGGGCCGCGGTGCGGCGCGCCAAGGCCCTCGCGGGCCTGGACGAGGACACCGAGGTCCGCCTCGTCGGCTATCCGAGTTCGTCGCTGCTGGACCTGGTGCGACCCCGGGCCTCGTCACAACCGGCCGCCGCGTCGCTCCCGGACGCGCTCGGCGCGCTGCTCGGTCGCTCGATCGCCGGAATTCTGGACAGCGCCGAGCAAACGCTGAGCGGCGCCAGCGCTTTGTGGCTGGGGAATTCGCGCCTTTGACCTAGCCCGGGTGGCCGGCGAGCCTGCCGCTGATGAAGATGATCTCGCCCAGCGGGTCGTCGTGCTCGGGGGCGGGTACCTCGATGTCGTTGCGCTGGAACAGTTCGGTCCGCGTGACGCCGTCGACGTCCCATCCCTTGGACCGCAGATAGTCGACGACGTGGTTGCGCTCTCCGGTGTAGACCAGCGACGCCATGTCGATGTCGACGCCGTGCTCGCGGAATACGCCGGCCATGTCCTGCACGCGGCTGGCGTCGAAATCGATGATGCCGGGGACGAATTCGGTGGCGATGGCGCTGCCGGGGGCGCTCAGCGCGGTGATGTTGTCAAACAGCCGGTCCTGGGCCTCCGGCGGCAGGTAGATCAGCAGGCCCTCGGCCAACCACGCGGTCGGCGCGGTCGTGTCCAATCCCGCCGCCTTCAGCGCGGCGGGCCAGTCGCCGCGCAGGTCGATGGCGATGGTGCGCCGGGTGGCGGTCGGTTCGGCGCCGATGCCGGCCAGCGTGGTCGTCTTGAACTCGATCACTTGCGGCTGGTCGAGCTCATAGACCACCGTGCCGTCCGGCCACGGCAACCGGAAGGCGCGCGAGTCCAGGCCGGAGGCCAGGATCACCGCCTGGCGCACGCCGGCGCCGGTGGCGTCGACGAAGTAGTCGTCGAAGTACTTGGTGCGCACGGCCATTCCGTCGCTCATCGCCTGCATGCGCACCGGCGACGCGTTCTCGATCGCGTCGAAGTCGATCTCGCCGTCCATCAGCTTGGTGAACAGGTCCACCCCGACGGCGCGCACCAACGGCTCGGCGAACGGGTCGTTGATCAGGCCGCGGGGGTCCTTGGTGGCCATGGCACGGCCGGCCGCGACCATGGTCGCGGTCACGCCGACGCTGGAGGCCAGATCCCAGTTGTCGTCATGCGCGCGTGCCATGGGTCAACCCTACTTGAGGGTCGCGGCGACATAACTCAGCTCGCCGAAGGTGGCCGCCATCTCGTCCTCGGGGAAGTCAAACCCGTTGCGCGCGTACAAGTCCCTGGCGGGGTTCGCCGTCACCTCCCAGCCGTGGCTGCTCAGGTAGTCGACGACGACCTTGCGCTCGCCGCGGTAGAACAGGTCGGCCGCGTCGAGGTCGAAACCGAAGCGCTGCCACCGCTCCGAGATGCGGGCCAGGCGCTCGTCGGAGAACGCGTTCGGGTCCGGCACATGCTCGGTGGCCAGCCGGCTGCCCGGCGCGCTGAGCGCGGTGATGTTGTCGAACAGCCGGTCCTGCGCCTCGGGCGGCAGGTACGGCAGCAGCCCCTCGGCGCTCCACGCGGTCGGCCGGGCGACGTCAAAACCGCCCTCGGCCAACGCCGCCGGCCAGTCGTCGCGCAGGTCGATGGCGATCGCGCGGCGCCGCGCGGTCGGTTCGGCGCCGAGGTTGGCCAGTGTGTCGGTTTTGAACGCGAGGACCTGCGGCTGGTCGATCTCGTAGACCACGGTGCCGGCCGGCCACCGCAACCGGTACGCGCGGGTGTCCAGGCCGGAAGCCAGGATCACCGCCTGCCGGATGCCGTCCGCGGCGGCGCCGGTGAAGAAGTCGTCGAAGAACCGGGTGCGCACCGTGATCTGCTGGGCCCGGGCTTTCCGGTTGAACAGCGCGTCGTCTTCGAAATCCAGCTCGCCGTCGATGATGCGGATGAAGGGCTCCAGCCCGACGGCGCGGACCAGCGGATCGGCAAACGGATCGTCGAGCAGCGGGTCGGGCCCCTGCGACGCCACGGCGCGGGACGCCGCGACCATGGTGGCCGTCGCCCCGACGCTGGCCGCGGGGCCCCAGCTGTCGCCGTCGGTGCGTCCCTTACTCATGCGTGCCGCTCACGTAGAGAACGTCCCCCATGCGCGTGTCGTCGTCGGCCAGCGGCGGAAGGTCGTTGGCCGAGAACAGGTCTCGGATGCTGATGCCGTTCATCGCCCAACCGCGGTCGCGCAGGTAGGGGGCCGCCTCGTTGCGGTCGCCGAAGTAGACCAGCCCCGCCATGTCCAGGTCGAAGCCGTGCGCACGCCAGCGGTCGGAGATGGCTTGCATGCGCTGTTTCATCTTGTCCTCGTCCCCGGGCTCGGGGTTGGGCGCGCTTTCGGTGGCCAACCGGCTGCCCGGCGCGCTGAGCTCGGTGATGGTGTCCAGCAGGCGGTCCTGCGCCTCCGGGGGCAGGTAGCCGAGCAGGCCCTCGGCGCTCCACGCGGTGGGCTGCGCCGGGTCGAACCCGGCGGCGCGCAGCGCGGCGGGCCAGTCCTCGCGCAGGTCGATGGCCACCACCCGCCGCTCGGCGGTGGGGCGCGCGCCCAGCTCGGCCAGCGTGCGGGTCTTGAACTCGATGACCTGCGGCTGGTCGACCTCGTAGACCACGGTTCCGGCGGGCCAGCCCAGCCGGTACGCGCGGGAGTCCAGGCCCGACGCCAGGATCACGACCTGCTTGATGCCCGCCTGCGTGGCGCCCAGGAAGAACTCGTCGAAGAACTTGGTGCGCACCGCCATGTTGTCGGCCATGCGGGACATCGCCCCGGTGGAGCCGTCAGAAGTCCCAGCCCCGTCGTGCACGTCGTTCAGGTCGTCCGGATTGACCTCGCCCGTCGCCAGCCGGGTGAGCAGGTCCACGCCGACGGCCCGGACCAGCGGCTCGGCGAACGGGTCGTCGATCAGCGGACGGTCGGCGCGGCTGGCCACGGCGCGGGCGGCGGCCACCATGGTCGCCGTCACCCCGACGCTGGAGGCCAGGTCCCAGGTGTCGCCCTCATACCTGGTGGAAGTCATGGTTGCCCCTGTTCGGATCTAGTTAATCTAATATTTAGCCGATATAACAAGCCTTCCCCACTGTACGCTTCCGGCGTTTAGCGGCAACCTTGACGGATGACGTACGCGGCGGCGGGCAAGCGGGTGTTGATCACCGGCGCCTCGTCGGGCTTGGGGGCGGCCCTGGCCCGGCAGCTGGCGGCGCGAGGGGCGGTGGTGGGGCTGATCGCCCGGCGGCGGGACCGCTTGGCCGAGGTGCTGGCCGACTGCCGTCGCGCCTCGCCGGGATCGGCGATGTGGGTGGCCGACCTGGCCGACACCGCGGGGCTGCCCGGGCTCGCGGCGCGGGCAGCCGAAGCGCTCGGCGGCGTCGACGTGCTGATCAACAACGCCGCGGTCCCGAAGCGGCGTCCCGTCACCGCCCTGGCGCCCGACGAGGTCGAGGACGTCATGCGGGTCAACTTCTTCGCGCCCATGCGGCTGACGCTGGCGCTGCTGCCGCGGATGCTGGCGCGCGGGTCGGGCCTGATCGTCAACGTGTCGAGCGTCGGCGGCCGGCTCGGGATCGTCCACGAAACCGCCTACTGTGCAAGCAAGTTCGCGCTGTGCGGCTGGAGCGAGGCGATGGCCGTGGACCTGCACGGCAGCGGGGTCGCGGTGAAGCTCATCGAACCGGGGCCCGTCGACACCGAGATCTGGGACCATCCGGGCAGCGAGGAACCGCTCTACCAGGGCCCCAAGGTGCCCGCCGACCAGGTGGCCGAAGGGATCATCGAGGCGCTGGGCACCGGCACCTTCGAGCACTACGTCCCCGACATGAAAGCCGTCGTCGACGCCAAGAACGCCGACATCGATGCGTTCATCGCGGGCTCGGCCGGCCTCAAAACCAAGGCGTCGCCACGATGAGGGCGCTCGTCTATGGCGTGCGGCCCGAGCCCTTCGCGGTACCCGATGCGGCCAACACGCTGACCCAGAACCTGGCCCGCACCCCGACCGCGATGCGGGAGGTGCCGGATCCGGTACTGCCGCATGAGGATTGGGTGATCACCCGGCCGCGGCTGACCGGGATCTGTGGGTCGGACTCCAAGCAGATCCTGATGGATTTCGGCGAGGCCGACGCCGACAACGCCATGTCCGCCTTCTGCTCTTTTCCCCAAGTCATGGGGCACGAGGTGGTCGCCGACGTGGTCGCGCTGGGGCCGAAGGCCCGGGGGCTGCAGATCGGCCAGCGGGTGGTGCTCAACCCGTGGCTGTCCTGCGGGCCGCGCGGCATCGAGCCGCCCTGTCCCGCTTGCGAAACCGGCGACTACAGCCTGTGCTGGAGCTTCACCGACGGCGACATCAAGCCCGGCATCCACACCGGGGTGTCGGCTGACGTGACCGGTGGCTACGCCGAACTGATGCCGGCCCACGACAGCATGCTCTTCGCGGTTCCGGATTCCGTGCCCGACGAGCTGGCGGTGTTCGCCGACCCGTTTTCGGTGTCCCTGCACGCCATCACCCGCCACCGGCCGCCGCGCTCGGGCCGGGTGCTGGTGTACGGGGCCGGCTCGCTGGGGTTGTGCGCGGTCGCGATCCTGCGGGCGCTCTACCCCGAGGTGGCCGTCGCGGTGGTCGCGCGGTTTGCCGCCCAGCGCGAGCTGGCCCGCGCGTTCGGGGCCGAATTGGTGCTGCAGCACGAACCCCGCCTGGCCGTCATCGAGGAACTGGCGGCGTGGGGCGGTGGTCGGCTGCGCCGGCCGCTGCTCGGCCTGCCGATGGCCTACCCCGGCGCGGTCGACGTGGTGTACGACACGATCGGCAAGCCGGAGACCTTCGAGGTCGGGGTCCGGGTCCTGCGCGCCCGCGGAACGCTGGTGAAGGCCGGTGTGCACGCGCCGGGCCGCTGGGAGGACAGTCCGTTGTATTTCAAGGAGATCGCCCTCGTGGGGTCGAACGCGTTCGGCGTCGAGGAGGTCGAGGGCCGGCGGCGGCACGCGATCGCCCATTACCTGGACCTGGCCGCGTCCGGCCGGGTGGATCTGCGCCCCATGCTGACCCACACCTTCGCGCTGGAGCGGTGGCGCGACGCGTTCCTGGCGATTGCCAATCAGGCCGACAGCGGCGCGGTCAAGGTGGCCATCGACCAGCGCTAGAGCAGGGCGCCCGGGGATCCGATGACGGGCAGGTCGATCGGGGTGATGACGCCCGGTGCGGCGTCGCACAGGAAGGGTATGGCGTTGACCGCCGCGACGGCGGTGCTGTCCATCAACACGGTCATCACGTCCTCGCCGGGGTTGCCGAACCGGATCGTCGCGTCGACGCGTGGCTCGCCGTCGATCACCACGCTGAAACCCTTGGGGTCGGTCCACTTCGGGTCGAGCGCGTCGTCGCTCATGGTCCAGCAGATGGCCAGCTCGATCACCGGGCGGCCGCCGCGATAACCGCGATAGGTGCGGCGCTGCCCCCCGGCGGTGCCGGCGGCGTAGTCCACCCAGCCCAGATCCAGATCCCGGGTCAGCACCGCGGGCTCGACGAATGCCTCCTTGGAGTCCAGCTCGGTACCCAGCATGGCGGCGATCATGTCCAGCGTCTCGAAGTAGCCGAGGCCGTATCGTTGCGCCGCCGGGTCGAGGTGGGTCACCGGCTCACGGGGTATCTTGCCGAATCCGAGCACCTTCCACACGTCCGGTATGGGATACGTTGTGCAGTCCAGCGTTTCGACCAGCTTGACGCTGCGGACGGTGCGGCAGGCGCCGGTGAGGAAGCCGGCGACGACATTGATGAAGCCCGGCTCGAATCCCGTTCCCAGGAACGTGGCCTGGCCCCGCCGCGCAGCCTCCTCGAGCGCCGGGAGTTCAACCGGGTGATGGGTGCCGGTCAGAAAGTCTCCGGTGGTGACCACGTTGATCCCGCGGCGCAGCATCGTGTCCACCAGCTCGTAGTCGATCGCGCGCGGCATGTAGTTCACACAGTCGGGTGCCAGGTCGAGCAACGCCTCGACGTCGCTCGTCGCGGTGACGCCCGTCGGCGACCGGTCCGCGAGCGCGCCCGCGTCGCGCCCCACCTTATCGGCGCCCAGCGCGTGCACGCCCACCACCTCGAAGTCGTCGCGGTCGAGCAGGATGCCGAGCGCTCGCTTGCCGATGTTGCCGGTTGACCACTGGACCACACGGTAGGGCGCCATCGGTGTTCCTCCGTCGTGCATCGGACGCTGGACCCTTGACATCGTAAGCGGCCACTGCGCTAATCTGAACCCTGTTCGAATTCGAATGTTGTTCGAAAGGGGGATGGCTCGTGACGGGTGTGGCCAATGCGCCGGTGCTGCGCTACGGGGCGCTCGACCGCGCCCACCTGACGAAGCACCTGTTGCGGCTGGCGAAGCGCGTCGGCGTCGGCCGGGTAACGATGCGGGAGCTCGCGGCCGAGGCCGGCACGGCGGCGTCATCGGTCTACTACCACGTGCGCGACAAGCGCGAACTGTTCGACCTATTGATCGAGTCGGTGCTGGCGCAGATCGAGGTGCCACAGCAGGGCGACTGGGAATCACGATTGGTCGCGCTCTACATGAATGCCTGGAAGGTGCTAGTGGAGGTGCCCGGGATCGCGGTCCTGCTGCAGGAGCATGCGCACACCGCGGCGGCCGCCGACATGGACCGCGCCTCTCGCGGAATTCTGCGCGAATCTGGCTTGAGCGCACAGCGTTTCGATGCGGCGCACGCCGCGCTGTACGTCCACCTGCTGGGTTCGGTTCAGCTCGAACACATCCGCCGCGCCGGTGCCAGGGCGAACGGGCCGAGCCACGAGGCGTTCGCATACGGGTTGCGCCTGATCCTGACCGGTCTGCGCAAAGAGCTGGAGGACGTTGAGTGACGGGCACGACGATCGACCTCGCCGAGCCGGCGATCTGGGCGTCGCGGTTTCCGGACGATCTGTTCGCCGAGTTGCGCGCCCGTACGCCGGTGTTTCATCAACGACTCACCGACGACGTGAAATCGACCGTCGGTCGCGAGTTTTGGGTGTGCACCAAACATGCCGACGTCGCCCGGGTGCATCGCGATTACGAGTCGTTTACCGCGACCCGGGGACCGCTGATCCAGGATGTGCCGTTGTTCGACGCCTATCCGGCGATCGTGAGCATGGATCCGCCGGATCACACGATTCGCCGCAAGGTAATCGCTCGCGCTTTCACGCCCCGCGCGGTGGCCAAGCTGGAAGACGGCATTCGCGATCGGGCCAGGGCGATGGCCGCCGCTCTGCGTGAATCCGGCGGCGGCGAATTCGTCGATCTGGCCGCGGGGTTACCGATCTCGGTGATCGGCGACATCGTTGGGATTCCCGACGCCGACCGCCCGCATGTGTTCGGCTTGATCGAGCGGGTGCTGAAGACCGCCGGCGCGCAGATGTCCGTTCCCGACGGTGATGACCTGTTGCCCTTCATGGAGTTGTTCCAGTACGCCAGCGCGCTGACCGCGTACAAACGCGAACATCCCGTGGACGACATCTGGAGTGCGCTGTGCACCGCGGAGATCACGGCGGAGTCGGGGCAGAGTTTCCTGTTGCCCGCCAACGAGCTGGAGATCTTCTTCTTCATCCTCGGGTTGGCCGGCGCGGACACGACTCGAAACGCACTGTGCGACGGGCTTCGCGCCTTCGTCGCCAACCCGGATCAAATCGCGGTCTACCGGTCCGATCCGGATGCACGGCGCACGGCGGTCGAGGAGGTGATCCGCTATTCCACGCCGATCATGTTCTGGGTGCGTGGAGCAACCAGAGACGTGGTCCTCGGCGGGGTGACGATCCCCGAGGGTGCGCGCGTGGTGACGATGTTGCGCTCGGCCAATCGCGACGAAGACGTCTTCGAGGGTCCACACCGGTTCGACATTCGCCGCGATCCCAACCCCCACCAGTCCTTCGGAGGTGGTGGCGCCCACCACTGTTTGGGCGCCATGCTTGCCCGGGCGGAAGTCCGGGCCGCCCTGGACGAGGTCTTGCTGAAATCCGGCGTCATCGAAGTCGGCGAGCCGAGGATGACGCTGCCCGACCTGTGCAACAACATGACCGTGTACGAATCACTACCGGTCCGCCTCAGCCACAGCTAGGCCGGGCGGGTGGCGCGGAAGTAGTTCAATCGCCCGAGAATGCGGTGTCGCTGCGATGCGACCTCGGTGCAGTCGAACCCGGCCGCGGTCAGCAATCGGGGAATCGCGTCGCCGAGGTTGCCGGCCGCATGGTGGCTGCGCCTGATGAGCCGGGCCGCCAGGCCGCGCTCGTCGGTCTCATCACCGGCGATGTCGGCCAGGTGCAGCCTGCCGCCGGGGCGAAGGACCCGGAAGATTTCAGCCGCCGCAGCGGGTTTCGCGTCGTCAGCGATGTGGTGCAGCATCATCGATGACAGCACCCGGTCGAACTCGCCGTCGGCGTAGGGGAGCCGTTCGGCGTAGCCCTGGTCGAAGCGGATCTCGTCCGTCTTTCGCCGCGCCCGGTCCAGTGTCCGCCGGTCGGGATCACATCCGATCACTTCGAGGTGAGGATGGGCACGCTTGGCCATGATTGTGAGATTCCCCGTGCCGCAGCCGATTTCCAGGATGCGGCGGCAGTCGTCCAGCTCCGCCTGCGCGATGAGGGCCTCCTGCACCCTGTTCATGCCCAGCAGGCGAGATATCAGGTCGTAAGCGGGGAGCAGCGCGTCGTGGCCGGCGGCGGGCAGGTAGTCATGTGGATGATGTTTCGTCACGCAATCCATGGTGAACCGCTGACCGGAACTGGAATTGGCCGATCCTCGGTGAAACCAGGACTATCTTTGGTGACATGACGCAGCCGGCCCGGATGGTTCGCCAACGCGCGGGCGTGCCGGTCTATGCATACCGGACCGACCCCGCCACGCCGCCGGTGTCGGTGGCGCGGTCGGGGCCCGAGGATTTCGTCCGACGCGGTCGCCACATCCACGACTTTCCGGCGCTGTGGTACCTGCCGGTGGCCGGTCTGGTCCACGTGGCGGCCGCGGGCGAGGTGCTCGATCCTGAGCAGCTGGCCGACCGCGACGGCGGTATCGCGGTGTTCTTCGACCCCGCGGCCCTGGGCGAGGACGGGCGATCGCCGTGGCCGGCGTGGCGGGCCCACCCGCTGCTGTTCCCGTTCCTGCACGGGCACGCCGGCGGGATCCTGCGCCTACAGGTGCCCGCGCCACGACGGCCGGCGTGGGACGCCGCGATCACTTCGATCGAAGCGGAGCTGCGCCAGCGGCAGGACGGATATCGGCAGGCGGCCCTGGCGCATCTCACGCTGCTCCTCATCGACCTCGCGCGGCTGGCGGGCCCGGTGGTGGCCGAGCTGCGACGCAGCGGGGAACCGCTGCTGGCCGAGGTGTTCGAGGTGATCGACCGGCGTCACCGCGAGCCGTTGTCGCTACGCGACGTGGCCGCCGACCTCGGCATTACGCCGGGCCACCTGACCACCGTCGTGCGGCGCCGCACCGGGCGCACCGTCGGCGAATGGATCACCGAACGCCGAATGGCCGCGGCCCGCGCGCTGCTGGCCGAAACGGACCTACCGGTCGCGGAGGTGGCCAGCCGCGTCGGGGTGTCCGATCCCGGCTACTTCAGCCGGCTGTTCAGCCGCGCGCACGGCGCCTCGCCCCGCGCGTGGCGCGGCGCGACCGGGTGGGCAGGTCACGCACGCCGTTGATCGCGATGTCGATGGCGGCTTCGACCGCGGCGCGTAGTTGCTCGGCGGTGCCTTCGTCTTGCAGGCAAACCAGCGCGGCGGCGATCGCCGCCCCCATGACCGAGCCGATGACGGCGGCGGCGGCCGGCTGGTCGAGCGCGTCGGAATACGCGCGATGCAGGGCCCGGGCCAAGTGAGTTTCGGCCAGGAAATAGCGGTGCAGGGTCGCCGCCTGAACGGCGGGCACCGACACGATCATCGGCAGCCGCACCGCCGCCAGGCCGCCCTCGACTTCCTCGGCGAGGGCATCGGCCAGCATGTGCTGCATCGCCGCCACGAGGACGTCGGCCATCCGATCATCCGGTGCGCGCCGCTCGATGAGAGCCACTGCGGCGTCGATCCGGCGCGATAGGTGGGGAAAGAGGACCTCATCCTTGCTCGCGAAGTAATTGAAGAAGGTCTTGGTGGAAACTCCTGCGGCGGCGGCAATCTCAGCGACGGTGGTCTCCTCGTAGCCCTTTTCCTCGAACAGGCTCATGGCCGCGCCGATGAGCTCCCGCCTGGTCTGCGTTCGCTTACGTTCGCGCAGGCTCATCTCGTTTGGCGTGATCGCTCCTTTCCCGAATATTACATCTGATGTAATATTACAGCAAATGTAGCAAAGTCAGCGGTAGCTCGCCGGAGAGGAATGGGCCATGCGGCGGTTCGAGGACGCAGTCGCGATCGTCACCGGCGGCGGAATGGGTCTGGGGGAGGCGCTGTGCGAGGAGCTCGGGCGCCGGGGCGCGACGGTCGTCATCGCCGACATCGATGGCGACGCGGCACGTCAGGTCGCCGGGCGCCTGACGCAGGCCGGCAAAGCGGCAGTTGCCGTGACGGTCGACGTGGCCGACGAAACGGCGGTGGCGCGGCTGATTGCGGATACCTTCGCCGACCATGGACGCCTCGACTACATGATCAACAACGCCGGCATCGCGATCGGCGGGGATTCTCGCGACCTTTCGGTGCAGCAGTGGCGTCGCGTCCTCGAGGTCGACCTGCTGGGCGTGGTGCATGGGACGGTGCACGCCTATCAGCTGATGGCGCGCCAGGGTCATGGGCACATCGTCAATATTTCGTCACTCAGTGGGCTGGTGCCGCAACCGGGCAACGCCGCGTACTGCACGAGCAAGCATGGGATCGTTGGGCTTTCGCTCTCGCTGCGGGCCGAGGGGGCGGACCTCGGCGTGAAAGTAAGCGCGGCTTGTCCTGGCGACATGAAAACGAAGATCTACGAGAACATGGTCGTGGTGAACATGCCGCGCGAACGGGTGGCGGCGCTGAGTCGGCGCACTCACTATCTGATGCCCCAGATGAGCGCCCGGGCCGCGGCGAGCGCGATCCTGCGCGGCGTGGACCGGAATCGGCCGTTGATCGTGTTTCCGGCTGTGGTTCGGCTGATCTGGCACTTGTACCGCCGTTTCCCCGGCCCGTTCTACCGGATCAATATCCATCGCATGCGGCTGTTTCGCGGACTCCGGGCCACCGAACCCGAGATGCGCTAGCCGTCATAGGGATTCGAAGTCCAGCCAGTCGTCGACCTCGAATTGGTCGTCGACGGCGCGGATCGTCGCGCCACCACGGCCGGGGTAGTGGGCGGGTATCACGGCGGCCTTGGCCCGGGCGGCCTCGGTGAAGATCCGGCTGCGGGTCGCGGCGGCGGCACCGGCGTCCACGTCGAACGCGCAGGCGTCGGCGGGCCGGCGCAGTTGCAGGGGGCTGTGGGTGAGATCGCCGACGAAGACCGCCGGCCGGCCCGCGTCCAGCCACAGCACCGACGAGCCCGGCGTGTGCCCCGGGGCGGGCCGCAGTCGCAGCGACGGGCTGATCTGGAAGTCGTCGGACCATCCGACGAGCTGCCCGGCCTCCTCGATGGGCAGCACGCTGTCGGCGAACACGATCCGGTCACCGGGCTCCCGGCCCGCGGGCCCGTCCGGGGCGAAGTGGCGGTAGTCGGCGTTCGGTACCAGATACCGGGCGTTGGGAAAGGTCGGCACCCAGGTGCCCCGGGAGTCCTTGTCTCCCATGGTGTTCCACCCGACGTGGTCGGAGTGGATATGGGTGTTGACCACCACGTCCACCGCGTTGCGGTCGATGCCCGCCGACCCCAGCGCCGCCAGGAACCCGGTGTTGAGGTGGTCCAGCGGTGGCATGTGCGGGCGGTCGCGGTCGTTGCCGACGCCGGTGTCCACGACGACGGTCAGCCCGTCGACCTCGATGACCCAGCTTTGGATCGCGATATGCCACCGATCGGTGTCAGGGTCGAAGAAGTCCGGCACCAACAGGTCGGCATTGTCCCGCCACCCCGACGGCGCCGTCCCCGGAAAGGAGCGGGTCGGCAGGTCGAACCGAAGTTCCAGCACCCGCGCGACGCTCGCGTGGCCGAACCGGACCCGGCGCATCAGGTGTTGGCGCGCAGATAGGTGTAGACGCCGGCGAAGTTGCGGTTCACGTCCTCGGGAATGGGTACTGTGCCGCCGAGTGCCCTTGCGCCCCAGACGATTTGGGCTGTCCGTTCGACCAGGGCGGTGAGGTGCAGCACCTTGTCGGGTCGCGGTCCCACCGCGACAAGGCCGTGATTGGCGATCAGGGCGGCCCCCCGGCCCTCGAGCGCCTTGACCGCGTTGGCGCCGACCTCGGGCGTGCCGGAGGCGGCGTAGTCGGTGCAGCGGACCTCCCCGCCGCAGTAGACGGCGAACTCGTCGATGCAGGCCGGAATCGGCTGGTGCGCAATGGCGAACATGGTCGCCCACACCGGGTGGCTGTGGATCACGCTGCCGACGTCGTCGAACGCCAGGTAGCACGCCAGGTGCAGGTACATCTCGGACGACGGCGAGCGGCCGTCGGCGGCGTGCAGCACGGCGCCGTCGGGGTCGATGAGCACGAGGTCGTCGAGCGCCATGTCGCGATAGTCGACCGACGACGGCGTGATGACGATGTTGCCGTCGGAGCGCCGCGCCGAGATGTTGCCCGCGGTTCCCTCGACCAGTCCGCGGCGCAGCATGTCCTTGGCCGCGTCCAGCACCGCGGTTTCGGGGTGGTCGACAAACTTCATGAGGCCAGCACCTCCGGGTTGACGATATGGGCCGGCGTCCCGCCGTCCAGCAGCGCTTCCAGGTCGTCGGCCACCATCTGCGCCTGCCGAGCCTCAGTGTTCCACGTGGCGCCCCCGATGTGCGGCGTCAGGACGACATTGGGCATGCCCACGAGCGGGTGATCGGTCGGCAGCCACTCGCCGACGAAATGGTCCAGCCCGGCGGCGGCGACCTTGCCGCCGCGCAGCGCCTCGACGAGCGCGTCGGTGTCGTGCAGCTGGGCCCGGGCGGTGTTGAGGAACACCACGCCGTCGCGCATGGCCGCGAACTCCCGCGCGCCGATCATGCCGGCGGTGCCGTCGGTGACCGGCGCGTGCAGGGACACCACGTCGGCCTCGGCCAAGAGTTCGTCGAGGGAATGGCGCGCCTCGTCGTTGTAGGGGTCGTGGGCGATCACCCGCATGCCCAGCCCGGCCAGCCGCCACCGGGTGGCGCGGCCGACGGCGCCCAGGCCCACCAACCCGGCGGTGCGCCCGGCGATCTCCCAGCCGCGGAACCGCTGATAGGGGATGCTGCCGTCGCGAAACGTGTTGCCGCTGCGGACATCCGCGTCGGCGGCCAGCAGGTGGCGGGTGGCCCCCAGCAGCAGCGCCACGGCCATCTCGGCGACCGCGTCGGCGTTGCGGCCCGGGGTGTTCAGGACCGGGATGCCGGCTGCGGTGGCCCCGTCGACGTCGACGTTGTTCGGGTCCCCCCGGGTGGACGCGATCGCGCGGAGGTTCAGCTCGAACACCGGGCCGCGCACCGAGTCGCTTTCCACCACAACGACATCGGCGGCCTCGGCGGCGATCCGCTCGGCCAGTTGCTCGGGGCCGTAGATCCGCAGCGGCGTCTGTTCGATCCAGGGGTCGTAGACCACGTCGGCCAGCTGCCGGAGCTTGTCGAAGCCCGGCCCCCGCAGCGGGGCGGTCACCAAGGCGCGCGGTCTTGACGTCACGAGGGTCAATGCTGGCGTACGGTGACGCCCGTGTCACGTGATGACGTCACAATCGGCATCGACATCGGCAGCACCGCCGTCAAGGCGGTGGCCGCCGACGCCGACGGCCGGGTGACGGCGCGGGCGCGCGTCCCGCACCAGCTGCGGGTGCCGGCGCCCGATCGGCTCGAGCACGACGCCGACGAGGCGTGGCGTCGGGGGCCGTTGGCCGCCCTCGCGCGGCTGGACCGCCCGGACGCGAGGGCGGTGGCCGTCGCGGCGATGGTGCCCTCGCTGACCGCCGTCGACGCCGCGGGCACGCCGCTCACCCCGGGGCTGCTGTACGGGGACGGCAGGGGCCGGGGTTCGGGCGGTGCGGAAAACCGGGTGCAGCCGCTGCCGGCGCTGGGTGAGGCCGCCGAGTTCCTGCGCTGGACCGCCGCTCAGGCGCCGGGCGCCGCCGGGTACTGGCCGGCGCCGGCGGTGGCCAACCACGCGCTGGCGGGCGAGGCGGTGTTGGATCTCGCCACCGCGGCCACCGCCTTCCCGTTGTTCGACGGGACGGGCTGGAACGAGGCGGCATGCGCCGAGCGCGGCGCGACCGTCGAGCAGATGCCCCGGGTGGCCACGATCGGGACGGCCGCCGGGCAGCTTCCCGGGACCGGGGCCGTGCTGGGGATCGGCGCCATCGACGCGCTCTGCGAACAGATCGTGGCCGGCGCCGACCGCGAGGGCGACGTGCTGGTGCTGTGCGGAACCACCCTGATCGTGTGGAACACCGTCCCCGAGTCCCGGCAGGTGCCCGGCCTGTGGACGATCCCGCACACCGCACCCGGCAAGAGCCAGATCGGCGGGGCCAGCAACGCCGGCGGCTTGTTCCTCTCCTGGGTGGATCGCGTTGTCGCGGAGGGCGATCCGACGGCCGCGGATCCGCGCCGGGTGCCCGTCTGGTCGCCGTACATCCGCGGGGAGCGCACGCCGTTCCACGACCCCGACCGCCGGGCCGTGCTCGACGCCCTGGACCTGACCCACGACGCCGCCGCGCTGCGGCGCGCCGCCTACGAGGCGTCGGCCTTCGTCGTCCGTCAGCTCATCGAGCTGAGCGGGGCGCCGGTGGCGCGCATCGTGGCCGCGGGCGGCGGCACCCGGGTCGCGCCGTGGATGCAGGCCATCGCCGACGCCACCGGGCGTCCGGTGGAGGTGTCCGCGGTGGCCGAGGGGGCCGCGCTGGGGGCGGCCTTCCTGGGCCGCATGGCGGCCGGGCTGGAAACCTCGATCGGCGACGCGGCCCGGTGGGCCCGGGTGGAGCGCGTCGTCGAGCCGCAGCCCGCGTGGGCGGCGGCCACCGCGGATCGCTACCAACGCTTCCTCGAGCTGGGAAACCGACGATCTGACGCACTACCCCCGGCGGCGTCTAGGCTGGTGCAATGACTGACCAGGACCGCAAAGCCGCCCGCCGCGAGATCGCCGACGCCCTGTTGAAAGCCCTCGAACGCCGGCACGAGATAGCCGATGTCGTGGTCGAGTCCGAGAACAACGTGGCCGCGGTCGAAGCGATCGCCCGGCTGCTCGACACGTCGCACCTGGCCGCCGAAGCGGTGATGAGCATGTCCTTCGCTCAACTCACCATCGACTCGCGCCGCAAGATCCTGGCCGAGCTGGAGGACCTGAACAAGCAGCTCAGCTTCACACTCGGCGAGCGCCCGGCCAGTTCGGGGGAGACCCTCGAGCTGCGGCCCTTCTCCGCCGAGGAGGACCGGGACATCTTCGGTGCCCGGACCGAGGACATGGGCGCCGCCGGCGATGGGTCGGGCGCCGCGCCCGGCAGCCTCGACGACGAGATCCGTGCGGCGCTGGCGCGCCTCGACGACGAGGAGGCCGCCTGGTTCGTGGCCGTCGACTCGGGGGAGAAGGTCGGCATGGTGTTCGGCGAGCTGGTCCGCGGCGAGGTGAACGTGCGGATCTGGATTCACCCCGAACACCGCAAGAAGGGCTACGGGACGGCCGCGCTGCGCAAGTCGCGCACCGAGATGGCGTGGTGCTTCCCCGCCGTGCCGTTGGTCGTGCGGACGCCGCCGGCCAAGCCCGCCTAGGTCCGGCTGGTCAGCGCCGCCGATACGTACTTGATGTCGCCGAAGGCGGCCATGGACGGCTGGTCGGGGAACTCAAAACCGTTCTGGGCGTAGAGCTCCGGCGTGCTGTGCACCGTCGACTGCCAGCCGAGGCCGGCCAGGTAGGCCACCACATCGTTGCGCTCACCCGGGTAGACCAGGTCGGCCCAGTTGAGGTTCAGGCCCAGCCGCCGCCACCGCTCGCTCATCTCGCGGCCCCGCTTTTCAATCCGGTCGCGGATGTTGGGCACGTAGCCGGTGCCCAGCCTGCTGCCGGGGGCGCTCAGCGCGGTGATGTGGTCGAACAGGCGGTCCTGCGCGTCCGGCGGCAGGTACCCCAGTAGCCCCTCGGCGATCCAGGCCGTGCGCGAAGCGACGTCAAATCCGTTGTCGCGCAATGCCGTCGGCCAGTCGTCGCGCAGGTCGACGCCCACCGCCTTGCGGTCGGCGGTCGGGGTCGCGCCGAGCCCGGCCAGGGTGCGGGTCTTGAACTCGATCACCTTGGGCTGGTCGATCTCGTAGACGGCCGTCCCCCCCGGCCACGGCAGCCGGTAGGCGCGCGTGTCGAGCCCCGAGGCGAGGATGACGGCCTGGCGTATCCCGGCCCCCGCGGCGTCGAGGAAGAACGAGTCGAAGAACCGGGTGCGCACCGCCATGCCTACGCTGAGGCGGCGGGGCGTGAAGGCCGGATCGTCTTCCGCCAGGTCGATTTCGCCGTTCATCATCCGGATGAAGGCGTCGACGCCGACGGCGTTCACCAGCGGCTCGGCGAAGGGGTCGTCGATCAGCGGGTTCGGGCCCTTGGAGGCCATCGCCCGGCGCGCGGCCACCGCGGTGGCCGTCGCGCCCACGCTGGACGCCAGATCCCAGCTGTCGCCATCAAATCGCCGAGTATCGTTCGCCACCTGTGTGCCCCTAGCGCAGGGCGGCCGTGACGGCGATGATGTTGCGGAGCTGGGATTCCTCGTCGTCCGGGAACACGCGGCCGTAATCGGCGAAGAACTCCCGCCTCGGTCGGGTGGTCACTTCCCAGCCCCGCTCGCCCAGGTACTCCACGACATTGCTGCGTTCGCCGTCGAAGAACAGTCCGGACAGGTCGATGTCGCACCCCAGATTCGCCCACCGCTCGTTGAATTGTTGCGCGCGTTGGGTCATGGTGCGCCCGGAATCGCCGTGGTACTCGGTGGCCAGCTTGCTGCCGGGCGCGCTCAGGTCGGTGATGTTGTCGAAGAGCCGGTCCTGCGCTTCGGGCGGCAGGTACATCAGCAGCCCCTCGGCGCTCCAGGAAGTCGGTTGCGACGGGTCGAATCCGCTGCGGCGCAACGCCGCCGGCCAGTCTTCCCGCAGGTCGATGGCAACCGTGCGCCGGTCGGCGGTCTCCTCCGCCCCCAGGTTGGCCATGGCGGCGCTCTTGAACTCGACGACCTTGGGCTGATCGACCTCGTAGACCACGGCGCCGGGCGGCCAGGCCAGCCGGTAGGCGCGCGCGTCCAGGCCGGCGGCCAGGATCACCGACTGGGTGACGCCGTCGCGGGCGGCGTTGAGGAAGAAGTCGTCGAAGAAGCGGGTGCGCACTGCCATCGAATCCGTTTCGAGCCGCAGGTCGCGTTCGCCCTCCAGCGCCTCCGCCGGAGCTTTCGATTTCGGTAAGTCGCCGTCGACCAGGCGGATGAAGAAGTCGAGGCCGACCGCGCGCACGAGTGGCGCCGCGAACGGGTCGTTGATGATCGCATCCGGTTCGGCGCTGGCTATCGCGCGGGCGGCGGCGACCATCGTGGCCGTTGCGCCGACGCTGGAGGCCAGATCCCAGGTGTCTTGATCGCTTCGCGTCATTGGTGCTCCCACTTACTTAGCCAATGCAATGAGTCACCAAAACTCTACGCCTCGCGGCTGTCGGCAAAGGGTGTCGACAGGACCAGTGCCGGCCAGCTGTTAGTCTCGTACACGGTTTGACGCGCGACGCCGTACGTCCTGGCCTGCGGGTGTTAGGCGCGTGACGCAGGACGCAGGAGGAAGAGTGCTTTCGGCTTTCATCTCATCGCTGCGGACAGTCGATCTGAGACGGAAGATCCTCTTCACGCTTAGCATCGTCGTCCTCTATCGGGTCGGTGCCGCTTTGCCGTCTCCGGGGGTCAACTACCCGAACGTGCAGCAATGCATCAAGGAGGCCAGCGGCGGCGAGGCGGGACAGATCTATTCGCTGATCAACCTGTTCTCCGGCGGCGCGCTGCTCAAGCTCACGGTGTTTGCCGTGGGGGTGATGCCCTACATCACCGCCAGCATCATCGTGCAGCTGCTGACCGTGGTCATCCCGCGCTTCGAGGAGCTGCGCAAGGAGGGCCAGTCGGGTCAGGCCAAGATGACCCAGTACACCCGTTATCTGGCCATCGCGCTGGCCATCCTGCAGGCCACCAGCATCGTGGCGCTGGCCGCCAACGGCGGGCTGCTGCAGGGGTGCTCGCTGGACATCATCGCCGACCAGAGCATCTTCACCCTGGTCGTCATCGTGCTGGTGATGACGGGCGGTGCGGCGTTGGTGATGTGGATGGGTGAGCTGATCACCGAGCGCGGCATCGGCAACGGCATGTCCCTGCTGATCTTCGTCGGGATCGCGGCGCGCATTCCCGCGGAGGGCAAGAGCATCCTGGACAGCCGCGGCGGCGTCATCTTCGCCGCGGTCTGCCTCGCCGCGCTGATCATCATCGTCGGCGTGGTGTTCGTCGAGCAGGGTCAGCGCCGCATCCCGGTGCAATACGCCAAGCGCATGGTGGGCCGGCGCATGTACGGCGGCACCTCGACCTATCTGCCGCTGAAGGTCAACCAGGCCGGCGTCATCCCGGTCATCTTCGCGTCGTCGCTGATCTACATCCCGCACCTGATCACCCAGCTGATCCGGAGCGGCAGCGGCGGTGTGGGCAACAGCTGGTGGGACAAGTTCGTCGGCAGCTACTTGTCCGACCCGAGCGACCCGGTCTACATCGGCATCTACTTCGGCCTGATCATCTTCTTCACGTACTTCTACGTGTCGATCACGTTCAACCCCGACGAGCGTGCCGACGAGATGAAGAAATTCGGCGGGTTCATCCCCGGCATCCGGCCGGGCAAGCCCACCGCCGATTACCTGCGTTATGTGCTGAGCAGAATCACCCTGCCGGGCTCGATCTACCTGGGCGCGATCTCGGTACTGCCGAACCTGTTCCTGCAGATCGGCAACGGCGGCGCGGTCCAGAATTTGCCCTTCGGCGGTACTGCGGTTTTGATCATGATTGGTGTCGGTTTGGATACGGTCAAACAAATCGAGAGCCAGCTCATGCAGCGCAACTACGAAGGGTTCCTCAAGTGAGAGTGGTTTTGCTGGGACCGCCCGGGGCGGGCAAGGGTACGCAAGCCCAAAAGCTCGCCGAGAAGCTGGGGATCCCGCAAATCTCCACCGGGGAGTTGTTCCGGGACAACATCGAGAACGGGACCAAACTCGGCCTGGAGGCCAAGCGCTACCTCGACGCCGGTGACCTGGTGCCCTCCGACCTGACCAACCAGCTCGTCGACGACCGGCTCGACGACCGGGACTGCATCAACGGCTTCATCCTGGACGGCTACCCGCGCTCGCTCGAGCAGGCCAAGGCGCTGCACGAGATGCTCGAGCGCCGGGGCTGCGACATCGACGCGGTGATCGAGTTCCGCGTCTCGCAGGACGAATTGCTGCAGCGGCTCAAGGCGCGCGGCCGCGCGGACGACACCGACGACGTGATCATCAACCGGATGAAGGTCTACCGCGACGAGACGGCGCCGCTGCTGGAGTACTACGGCGACAAATTGAAGACGGTCGACGCGGTCGGCTCCATGGACGAGGTGTTCGCCCGCGCGCTGCAAGCGCTGGGCAAGTAATCATGAGCGCGCTGGCACGGCTGCGCAGTCGCAGGGTCGTGCCGCAGCGCAGCCCCGGGGAACTCGACGCGATGGCCGCGGCCGGCGCGGTGGTGGCCTCCGCGCTGCAGGCGGTCCACGGAGCCGCCGTCACCGGCGCGTCGACCCTGAGCCTCGACGAGATCGCCGAGTCGGTGATCCGCGAGGCCGGGGCCGTTCCGTCGTTCCTGGGCTATCACGGATACCCGGCGTCCATCTGCGCGTCGGTCAACGACCGGGTGGTGCACGGCATCCCGTCCGCCGCGGAAATACTGGCCCCCGGCGATCTGGTGTCGATCGATTGCGGCGCGGTGCTGGACGGCTGGCACGGCGACGCCGCGATCACCTTCGGGATCGGCGCGCTGGATCCGGCCGACGAGGCGCTTTCCGCCGCGACCAGGGAATCGCTGGAGGCCGGCATCGCGGCGATGATCCCCGGCAACCGGCTGACCGACGTCGCGCACGCCATCGAAACGGGCACGCGCGCCGCGGAGTCCCGCTACGGGATCGCGTTCGGGATCGTGGAGGGCTACGGCGGCCACGGCATCGGCCGGCACATGCACATGGACCCGTTCCTGCCCAACGAGGGCTCCCCGGGGCGGGGCCCGCTGCTGGCGCCTGGCTCGGTGCTGGCCATCGAGCCGATGCTGACGCTGGGAACCGGCAAAACGCTGGTCCTCGACGACGCCTGGACCGTCACCACCGCCGACGGGTCGCGCGCCGCGCACTGGGAGCACACCGTCGCGGTCACCGACGCCGGGCCGCGCATCCTGACCCTTGCTTAGCCGCCTGAACGCTTAGCCGCCTGAACTAAAAGCCCGCTCGACTCGTTTCAGTAGTCGGAGGTGATCGAGTGGCCCGTGTGGCAGGCACGTGGAGGGCTTCCGGGGCTGCCGAGGCCGCCCTGATGAAGGCGCTCTACGACGAGCACGCCGCGGTTTTGTGGCGCTACGCGCTCCGGTTGACCGGGGACGCGAGCCAGGCCGAGGACGTCGTGCAGGAGACGCTGTTGCGGGCGTGGCAACATCCGGAGGTCATCGGCGACACCGAGCGCTCGGCGCGGGCGTGGCTGTTCACCGTCGCCCGCAACATGATCATCGACGACCGGCGCAGCGCGAGGTACCGCAACGTCGTCGGTTCGCTGGACGAAGAGGGGGCGCCCGAGCAGTCGACGCCCGACGAGGTCAACGCGGCGCTGGACCGGCTGCTGATAGCCGAGGCCATGACGCAATTGTCCATCGAGCACCGGGCCGTGATCGAACGTTCCTACTACCGCGGATGGACGACCGCACAGATTGCTGCGGACCTCGAGATCGCCGAAGGAACAGTGAAGTCGCGACTACACTATGCCGTACGGGCGTTGCGGCTCACTCTGCAGGAACTTGGAGTCACGCGATGACCATCCGCATGGTCATCGGCTCCGAATGCTTGATGGGTGACAGGAGATGGACACGATGAGGACGCCGCTACGGGGCATTGGCCCGCCCGGTGACAACGAGGTGTTTGGTGTGAAAGCCGTCGATAACGACCGATACGCGATGTGGGATGCCGCATACGTGCTCGGGTCGCTGTCCGCCTCGGATCGCCGCGAATTCGAGTCTCACATGGCCGGCTGCCCCGCATGCCGGGAGGCCGTCGCCGATCTGAGTGGCGTGCCGGCCCTGCTGTCGCAGCTGGACCGCGCGGAGGTGGCCGCGATCGACGAACCTGGTCGCGCCGCGGCGACACCCGAGATGTCTTCGGAGTTGCTGCCGTCGTTGCTGGCGACGGTGCGCTGGCGCCGGCGCCGCAGCAGGGTGGCGACCTGGGTTGCCTCGTCCGCCGCGGCCGCGGTGCTGGGGGTCGGCGTGCTGGTCGGTGTGCACGGGTATACCTCGTCGCCCGCGCAGCAGGTGGCCGCGTCCTCGCAACCGATGGCGCAGGTCGGCACCACCCTGCTGGCGTCCACGGTGCAGCTGGCCAGCCAGCACTGGGGGACGTCGATCAACCTGAAGTGCGTCTGCCTGGCCCCGCTGAACGCCCACCACGACACGCTGGCGATGGTGGTGGTCGGTCGCGACGGCAGCCAAACCCGGCTGGCGACATGGGTGGCCGAGCCCGGTCACACCGCGACGCCCGCGGGCAGCATCTCCACGCCGGTCGACCAGATCGCCGCCGTGCAAGTCGTCTCGGCCGATAGCGGTCAGGTGCTGCTGCAGCGCTCGCTGTAAAACACGGCGCGCGGTGAACTGAAGTTACCCGCGCGTCGTGTTACAGGCATGCCCAGGAAGCAGCGGGTAGTCGACCACATCGTCGAGCGACTCGCCTCGGTCGGGGTCGGCCACATCTTCGGCGTCGACGGTGCCAACATCGAAGACTTGTACGACGCCGCGCACTTCCGCTCCGAGGTCACCGCGGTGCTGGCAAAGCACGAATTTTCCGCCGCGGCCATGGCCGACGGCTACAGCCGCAGCGGGGCCGGCCCCGGCTCCGGGCTGGGAGTCGTGGCGGCAACCTCGGGTGGCGGGGCACTCAATCTCGTTGCTGCCCTTGGGGAGTCGCTGACGAGCCGCGTTCCGGTGCTGGCGCTTGTCGGCCAGACGCCCACCGCCATGGATGGCCGGGGCAGCTTTCAGGACACCAGCGGCGACAACGGATCGCTGAACGCGCGCGCGGTGTTCTCCGCGGTGTCGGTGTCGTGCGAGCGGGTGCTCACCCCGGCCGACGCCGGGCCGGCGCTGTCGAGGGCGATCGCCGCGGCGCGCACCGGCGGTCCCGCAGTGTTGTTGCTGCCCAAGGACGTTCAGCAAGGCTGCCTGGACTGCGAGCGCAACGGGTACGGCGTGCAGTATTTGCGGCCGATCGGGAACCCGGACCCGCTCGCCGGCATCCTGCGCGACGCGGACGGCCCGGTCACCATCATCGTCGGGGAGCAGGTGGCCCGCGACGACGCCCGCGGCGAGCTCGAGGCGCTGCGGGCGGTGTTGCGGGCACGGGTGGCGACCGTGCCCGACGCCAAGGACGTCGCCGGCACCCCGGGTCTGGGCTCGTCATCCGCGCTCGGGGTGACCGGCGTCATGGGCCACCCGGGTGTGGTTGAGGCGGTGGCCGACAGCGCCGTGTGCTTGGTGGTCGGCACGCGCCTGTCAGTCACCGCACGCACCGGCCTGGACGACGCCCTGGCGACGGTGCGGACGGTCTCGATCGGGTCGGCGCAGCCCTACGTCCCGTGCACGCACGTGCACACCGACGACCTGCGCGCCTCGCTGCGCATGCTGACCCACGCGCTGTCCGGGCCGGGACGGCCGACGCGGGCGCGGGTGCCCGACAGGGTCCGCCGCACCGAGTTGTCGCCGCCGCCGTTCGCGGGCCCGGGGGTGCGCTACCGCGATGCGATGGCGGTGCTGAACGGGTGCGTGCCCGACGGCGCGGACATCGCGGTCGACGCGGGCAACACCGGCGCGGCCGCGATCCATCACCTGCCGGCGCGGCGGGACGGCCGCTTCGCGGTCGCACTCGGCATGGGGGGTATGGGTTACAGCTTCGGTGCCGGCATCGGGATGGCCTTCGGGCGGGCCGGCAGCGGGCGCCCCGGCGGGCGCACCGTCGTGATCGCCGGGGACGGCGCGTTCTTCATGCACGGCATGGAGGTGCACACCGCCGTGCAGTACCGGCTGCCCGTGACCTTCGTGCTGTTCAACAACAACGCCCACGCCATGTGCGTGACCCGCGAGCAGCTGTTCTACGACGACCTCTACAGCTACAACCGGTTTGCTCCCAGCCGGCTGGCGGCCGGCCTGGCGGCGATGTTCCCCGGGCTGTGCGCGGTCGACGTGGCCGACCCCGACGCGCTTGCCGCCGCACTGCGACGGGCACTGGCGGTCGACGGCCCGGCCGTGGTCAGCGTCGAGTGCGCCGCCGACGAAATCCCGCCGTTCGCGCCGTTTTTGATTCCGACCGCCAAGGAGGCCAGGACCGATGCCGCTGCCAGCGCTTGAGGACATTCCCACGCCCATCGACGGCGTGACCCGCATCGAGACCAGCCCCCGGGAGAAGGCCACCCCGATCATCATGGACATGATGCGGTCGGTGTATCCGCACGATCAGGTCTTCGGGGAATACTGCACCGTCAACGCCTATGTCGAATGCCCGCCCGACGAGCTGTACGACTACATGGCCGACACGCGCAGCCTCGAGGAGTGGACCTATAGCCTGCGGGGTTTCACCCCCACCGAGGAGCCCGGGCTGTGGCTGGCCTACGACCGGCTCGGCTCGGAGACCGAGATCTATACGCGCACCATCGCCAACGCGCAGGCCCGCACCGTCGACTACCACTGCGCGTGGGATCAGGGTAAGCACCTGTGGATGGTCTATCTGATGCGCGTCGTCGATGCGCAGGTCGTTCTCGACAAGCCCGGTTCGGTTGTGCTGTGGACCAATTGCCATCACCCGTTCTACGACCACAACCCCTACCCGGAGACCGCACCGCCGCAGCGCCCGGTGTGGGTGGGCGACTTCTGGGAGATGTTCGGCGCCGGCCACCTGCTGGAACTGAAGAACCTCAAGGCCATCGCCGAGTATCGCCATCGCAACGGCCTGCCGGTGACGCCGGATTGGATGGCATGACATGAGCAAGCCGAGCGTCAGCCTGATCGACGTCTCCACCTATCTGCCCGGTGAGCCGATCGGCGCGGAGTACTACGAGCAATTCGTCGAAAGTGACGACCTGCGTGACCATCTCATGTTCCGCGCGCCCAAGTTCCGCCATCACGTCGCACCGGAGGAAGGTTCGATCGACATGATCGAACGCGCGGCCCACGGGCTCATCGAGCGGCACGGCCACGACGCCATCGAGGGCGCCGACGTGCTGATCACCCACACCCAGGTGCCGGACATGGCGTTCTACGGCCAAGGCGGCGGCATCGCGCACCGGTTGGGCATGCGGCCCTCTTGGGTGCTCGACCTGAACAACGGCGGGTGCGCGGCGTTCGTGCTGGCGCTCAACGTGGCCCGCAAGCTGCTGGCGGCGGGGGAGGGGCGCACCGCGCTGATCGCCATCGCGCAAAACGCCGCGGGGCAGTTCTTCGACCAGCCGACGATTCGGCGCAAGGCGCAATCGGCGGTGCCCGGCGACGGGGCGGCGGTGGCGCTGGTGACGCTGTCCGACCAGTCGCCCATCCTCGACGTCGAGTGCCGCACCTACGGCGAATACGCCGGTGAGATGACGCTGTCCTACGACCCGCCCCGCAAGTGGTGGCAGGCCGGGCCGGGCGAGGGCAGCATCGGGTTCACCGAGAGCAAGATCACCAAAGTGCTGGCCCGGGGCAACCGGCAGGTGCCCGAGGTGGCGTTCGCGGTCTGCGACCGAATCGGGATGGCCCCCAAGGACATCGATCTGCTCGTCACCAACCAGCCCAATCGGGTGTTTCTGCGCAATTGGCGCGACGCGCTGGAATTGCCCCCCGAGCGCCATCGGGACACCTTCGAGGAGTGCGGCAATCTGTTCGGCGCCGGGATCCCGATCAACCTCGACCGTGCGATCTCCGACGGTCAGGCGAAGGCGGGCGATGTGGTCTTGATGGCGGCCTTCGCCCACGCCGGCGACTTCGCCGGCGCGGCGGCGGTGCGCTGGGGCGGGCGAGGCTGATGCAACCCGTCCGCGGCCCGTTCGCCGCCGAGCTCGACGACGCGTTCCCCACCGCGATCGATCCGCTTGCCTTGTCGCTCAACGAGAATCCGTTCCCGCCGCTGCCGGCGGTGCGGTCGGCACTGATCCGCTCCATCTATGCGGTCAACCGCTACCCCGAGTTCCTGCCCGAACGGCTGCGCGGCCTGATCGCCGCCCACGTCGGCTTGCCCGCCGACCAGGTGGTGCTGGGCGCCGGCGCGACCGGGGTGGCGCTGCAGGCCCTGCAGGCGCTGACCGCACCGGGTGACGTGGTGGCGATGGCGTCGCCGACCTTCGACGGCTACCCGATCATCGCTGCGATGGCCCGGCTGAACTCGCTCACCGTTCCGCTCGACGAGGACGGCCACAACGACCTGGACGGGCTGGCCGACGCCGCCGCCGACGCCCGGGTGGTGGTGGTGTGCCGCCCGCACAACCCGACCGGCACGCTGGAGCCCGCGGCCGGCCTCGTGCGGTTTTTGTGCCGGGTGCCGCGCGACACCGCCGTGCTGCTCGACGAGGCGTACATCGAATTCGCCGCGCCCGAGCACCGCGTCGACGTCCCCGCGTTGCTCGGGCGCTTCCCCAACGTGGTGGTGGTGCGGACGTTCTCCAAGGCGTACGGGCTGGCGGGATTGCGGATCGGCTACGGCCTGGCGTCCCCGGAGCTCGCCGCCGCCCTGTGGTCCCAGCAGCTGCCGTTCGGGATCGCGCTCACCAGCCTGCTGGCGGTCGCCGCCTCCTATGAGGCCGAAGACCAACTGCTGCAACGGGTTCAGGCGATCAACGCGGAACGCCGCTATCTGCGGATGCGGCTGAGCGCGTTGGGCGTCTACACCACCGACGCCCACGCGAACTTCATGTACCTGCCCTCGAGGGGTGGGCCGTGGCATGAGGTTTTCGCGGGCAGCGGCCTGCATGTCCGTCACTACGCGGACGGCGGCGCGCGGATTACCGTGGGCAACCGCGCGTCGACGCTGGCCGTGGTCTCGGCGATAGGAAAGGCGACGGTGGGGCCGCAGATGCGGTAAGAAGGGGCGTGGCCGCATCGAGCTCCAAGCGGGATCCGATCGCCGCGGCGCGGGCCAACTGGGAGCGCGCCGGGTGGGGAAACGTGTCGCAGGGCATGGTCGCGGTCACCTCGGTGATGCGCGCGCACCAGATACTGTTGGCGCGGGTGGAGAACGCGCTGCGGCCCTACGACTTGAGCTTCTCGCGCTTCGAGTTGCTGCGGCTACTGGCGTTCAGCCGGAGCGGGGCGCTGCCGATCACCAAGGCGTCCGATCGCCTGCAGGTGCACGTCACCAGCGTGACCCACGCCATCCGCCGGCTGGAGGCCGACGGGCTGGTGCAGCGGGTGCCGCACCCCACCGATGGGCGCACTACGCTGGTGCAAATCACCGATCTCGGGCGTTCTATCGTCGAGGACGCTACCGTCACGCTCAACGAGCGGGTGTTCGCCGACATCGGAATCGAGGCCGCCGAATCGGAGGCGCTGGTGTCGTCCATCGAAACCTTGCGGCGCAACGCGGGTGACTTCTCGGACTGAAACGAGAGAAAGGCAGGACAAGACAGTGGACCCATTAGTTGCGCACCAGCGCGCCCAGGAGGCGTTCGCCGCCGTCCTTGCCCGCGTCGGCCCCGACCAGCTCGGCGCCCCGACGCCGTGCACCCTGTGGACGATCGGGGATCTGATCGACCACGTCATCGGCGGCAACGAGCGCGTCGGGCTGTGGGCGGCCAACCCCACCCAGCCGGCGGCCCGGCCCGATGACGCGGTGGCCGCCCACCGGGCCTCCGCGCAGGCCGCCCAAGACGTCTTCGCCGGACCGGACGGGATGACCGCGATGTACAAGCTGCCGTTCGGGGATGTCCCCGGACAGGTCTTCGTCGGGATGCGCACCTCCGACGTGCTGACCCACGCGTGGGATCTGGCGTTTGCCACCAACCAGTCCACCGACCTCGACCCGGAGCTGGCGGCCCAGCAGCTCACCGTCGCGCGTGCGTTCGTCAGGAACGAATTCCGCGGGCCGGGCCGGCCCTTCGGCCACGAGCAGTCCTGCTCGCCCGAGCGGGCGCCCGCCGATCAGCTGGCGGCTTTCCTGGGGCGAAAGGTGCAGTGAGGCAAGCCCTTCAGGCGGTGCCGCCGCGCAGGGCCTCGATCACCGCGCTGAAGTCCTTGTCCGCGTGGGAGGCGGCGAATTTGGCGTAGATCTCCGCGGCGTGGGTGCCCAGCGGCGCCGCCGAACCGGTGGAGGTCACCGCGTCCATCGCCAGACCGAGGTCCTTGTTCATCAGCGCCGTCGCGAAGCCCGGCCGGAAGTCGTTGTTGGCCGGTGACGTCGGAACCGGGCCGGGCACCGGGCAGTTGGTGTGCACCGCCCAGCAATTCCCGGTCGCGCCGGTGATGACGTCGAACAGCGACTGCGCCGACAGCCCCAGCTTCTCGGCGAGCACGAACGCCTCGCCGACCACGATCTGCTGCACCGCCAGCACCATGTTGTTGCACACCTTGGCCGCCTGGCCCGCCCCGGCCGCGCCGCAGTGAATGACCTTGCCCGCCATGGGTTCCAGCACCGGCCGGGCGCGCTGCAGCGCCGACTCGTCGCCGCCCACCATGAACGCGAGCGTCCCGGCGACGGCGCCCTTCACCCCGCCCGAAACCGGAGCGTCCAGCTGTGCGACCCCGTGCTGCTGTGCCAGCGCGTGCACCTCGCGGGCGTCGTTGACCGAGATCGTCGAGCTGTCGATGAACAGCGCGCCGTCCCGGGCGGCGGGCAGTACCTCGGCGTAGCAGCGTTTGACGATGTCGCCGTTGGGCAGCATGGTGATGACGACGTCGGCCTCGGCCACCGCGTCGGCGGCGCTGTCGAGAACGGTGACGCCGCCGGCGGTCGCGGCGGCCGCCGCCGCGGGTACCGGGTCATACCCGCGCACCGCGTGGCCGGCGGCAACCAGATTGGCCGACATGGGCCCGCCCATGTTGCCCAACCCCAGGAACGCGATCGATGCCAACGGATCCTCCTACGCGCTCGCCCGCAGGCGGCCGGCCTCGGCCCGGCCGATGACCACCCGCATGATTTCGTTGGTGCCTTCCAGGATTCGATGCACCCGCAGGTCGCGGACGATCTTTTCCAGACCGTACTCGCGCAGATAGCCGTAGCCGCCGTGCAATTGCAGCGCCTTGTCCGCGACCTCGAAGCAGGTGTCGGTGACGTAGCGCTTGGCCATCGCGCACAGCTCGACCTTGTCGGGGTCGTCGTCGTCCAGCGCATTCGCGGCGCGCCACAACATCATCCGCGATGTCTCGAGCCCGGTGGCCATGTCGGCCAGGGCGAACCGGATGGTCGGCTCGTCGAGCAGGGGGGAGCCGAAGGCCTGCCGCTCGCGCACGTAGGCGCCCGCCTTGTCGAACGCGGACTGCGCGCCGCCGAGCGAGCACGCCGCGATGTTGAGCCGACCGCCGTTGAGGCCGTTCATCGCGATGCCGAAGCCGGCGCCCTCGCCGTCCGCGCCGCCCAGCATGGCGTCGGCGGGCACCCGCACGCCCTCCAGGATGACCTGCGCGGTGGGCTGGGCGTGCCAGCCCATCTTCTCCTCGAGCGCCCCGAAACTCAGTCCGTCCGTGCCCTTTTCGACGACGAACGCGGAGATGCCGCGCGGCCCCTCCCCGCCGGTCCTGGCCATCACCACGTAGACGTCGGAGGCACCGGCGCCGGAGATGAACTGCTTGACGCCGTCGAGCACGTAGTCGCCACCCTGCTTGACGGCGCGGGTGCTCAACGCGCCGGCGTCCGACCCGGCGCCCGGCTCGGTGAGGCAGTAGCTGGCGATGACGTCCATCGAGGCCAGCCGCGGAACCCAGAACTTGCGTTGCTCGTCGGTGCCGAAGCTGTCGATCATCCACGCGCACATGTTGTGGATGGACAGGAACGCGGCGGTGACCGGGTCGGCGATGGCCAGCTGCTCGAAGATGCGGACGCCGTCGAGCCGGCGCAGCCCGCTGCCGCCGACGTCCTCGCGGCAGTAGATCGCCGCCATGCCGAGCTCGGCGGACTCGCGCAGCACGTCGGTCGGGAAGTGCTTGGCGGCATCCCAATCCAGCGCGTGCGGGGCGATTCGCTTGGCGGCGAACGCGGCCGCCGTCTCGGTGATGACCCGCTCGTCGTCGTTCAGGGTGAACATGGCCCTAATTCATTGTCGGGATGACGAATTCGGCGCCGTCCTTGATGCCGGACGGCCACCGCGAGGTGACGGTCTTGACCTTGGTGTAGAACTGGATCGACGCCGGGCCGTGCTGATTGAGGTCGCCGAAGCCGGAGCGCTTCCAGCCGCCGAAGGTGTGGTAGGCCACCGGCACCGGGATCGGCACGTTGACACCCACCATGCCCACCTGCACCCGGGACACGAAGTCGCGGGCGGTGTCGCCGTCGCGGGTGAAGACCGCCACGCCGTTGCCGTACTCGTGCTCCGAGGGCAGCCGCAGGGCCTGTTCGTAGTCGTGGGCGCGCACGATGCACAGCACCGGCCCGAAGATCTCGTCGGTGTAGATCGACATCTCGGGGGTGACGTGGTCGAACAGGGTGGGGCCGATGAAGAAGCCGCCCTGCAGGTTGGCGTCACCGAAGGTCAGGTCGTCGCTG
Source organism: Mycobacterium terramassiliense (assembly GCF_900157385.1). Taxonomy (GTDB): domain Bacteria; phylum Actinomycetota; class Actinomycetes; order Mycobacteriales; family Mycobacteriaceae; genus Mycobacterium; species Mycobacterium terramassiliense. The sequence continues at coordinate 704,400 of NZ_LT717700.1, read as the reverse complement.
GTGCGCTCGCGCCCGTCGATGACCAATTCGGCGCCCGCCTCGACGCCCTGGCCGATGTAGTCGCGCACCCGCGCCAGCGCGGCCTCGGTGACCAGCGGACCGTAGTCGGCCTTGGGGTCGAGGCTGTGGCCGACGCGCAGGTTGTTGATCCGCTCGATCAGCCTGGCGCGCAACCGGTCGGCGGTCTGCTCGCCGACGGGCACCGCGACGCTGATCGCCATGCAGCGCTCGCCGGCGCTGCCGTACCCGGCGCCGATCAGCGCGTCGACGGCCTGGTCGAGGTCGGCGTCGGGCATCACGATCATGTGGTTCTTGGCGCCGCCGAAGCACTGTGACCGCTTGTCGGTGGCCGCGGCCGTGGAGTAGATGTAGTGCGCGATGTCGGCGCTGCCGACGAAACCCACGGCCTTGATGTCGGGGTGGTGCAGGATGGCGTCGACGGCCTCCTTGTCGCCGTGCACCACCTGGAAGACCCCCGGCGGCAGGCCCGCCTCGACGAACAGCTCGGCCAGCCGCACCGGGACCGAGGGGTCGCGCTCGCTGGGCTTGAGCACGAAGGCATTTCCGCACGCCAGCGCCGGCCCGGCCTTCCACAGCGGGATCATCGCCGGGAAGTTGAACGGCGTGATGCCGGCGACCACGCCCAGCGGCTGGCGCAGCGAGTAGACGTCGATGCCGGGGCCGGCGCCCTCGCTGTATTCGCCCTTGAGCAGGTGCGGGATCCCGATGGCGAACTCGATGACCTCGATACCGCGCTGGATGTCGCCGCGCGAGTCGGCCACCGTCTTACCGTGCTCGAGGGACAACAGCTCGGCCAGCTCGTCGGTGTTCTTGTTGACCAACTCGATGAAGCGCATCATCACCCGCGCGCGGCGCTGCGGATTCCATGCGGCCCAATCCTTTTGGGCCTCGACGGCCGAGGCCACCGCCGCATCCACGTCGGCCTTGCCGGCCATCGGCACCTTCGCCTGCACCTCGCCGGTGCTGGGGTTGAAGACATCGGCGGTGCGGGTGGACTCACCGGGGGTGCGCTTCCCGTCGATGTAGTGCGGAATCTGTGTGGTCATGGGGCCCTCGAGTGTCGTTGACGCGCCTGAGCGGATACTTGCATATCCTAGTAAGTGTGGCCCGCCGTCCGCAAGGTGACGGACCGCCCACCTTGCCGCGCGGCGGCCGTCCCGATCCCCCCACCTGAACTTCCGGCGGTTCCGGAACGTGTTAGTTCTGGGGGCCCGAGGTCCCCGGCACCCAAAAAACGCACGACGGGAGATCGCGGATGACGACAGAGACCCGGCAGCGCCCGGACACCGTTGTCATCGGCGCGGGGCCCGCCGGCCTGGCCGTCGCGCGCCAGCTGGACCATCAGCACGGCATCAAAGCGCTCGTCGTCGACCGCGCCGCGGCTCCGGCGATGTCGTGGCGCACGCGCTACGACAACTTCCGGCTCAACACCACCGGCTTCCTGTCGCATTTGCCCGGGCAACGCATCCCCTTGAACGCCGGCCGCTGGCCGACCAAGGAGGACATGGTCCGCTATTTCGACCGCTACGTCGAACGGCAAAACATCGCGGTCAGGCTCGGATGCGAGGTCCACCGCGTCGACCGGGTCGGGAACGCCTGGCGACTCGACACCTCGTCCGGTGAGATCCGAACCGCGGCAATCGTCCTCGCGACGGGCAACTACGGCGCGCCCGCCCTCCCCGCCTGGCCCGGGTTCGGCCGCTTCAACGGCGAGATCGTGCATTCCGGGGACTTCACCAACGCCTGGCCCTACCGCGGCCGTGACGTGCTGGTCGTCGGCGCGGGCAATTCGGCCGCCGACATCGCCGTTCAGCTCGCCAGCGACGGTGCGCGACGGATCTGGCTCGCGGTGCGCACGCCGCCGCACCTGGTGCGCCGGGCCATCGGGCCGTTTCCCTCGGATATCTTCCTCGAGCTGTTCTCGAGGGTTCCCGCGCGCGTGGTCGATCCGGTGATCGCGCGGATGAACCGGCTGATGTTCGGCGACCTGTCGGCCTACGGCTTCGACCGGCCGACGCTCGGCCTGAAGGCGACGGTCCAGATGCGGGGCCGCATCCCTACGCTGGCCGACGAGCTGGTCGGCCAGGTGCGGATCGGGCGCATCGAGGTCGTCGGCGCCGTCGCGGCGCTCTCGGCCGACGGCGTGGTCCTCGCCGACGGCACGTCCGTGGCTCCGCAGGTGATCATCGCCGCCACCGGGTTCGGCACGGATCTCGAGGGCTTGGTCGGGCATCTCGGCGTCCTCGACGGGCACGGTCACCCCGTCGGCGGCTTCGCCTCACACGTCGGCGACGGGATGTTCGCGATCGGGTACGGCATTCCGCCCAACGGTCCGCTGCGGGCGATCCGCATGAACTCGACGCCACTGGCCGCCGAAGTCGCGGCCTACCTGAAGCGAATCGCTTCATCCACCCGCGAGCCGCGTGCCGATGTGCCGGTGGATCTCGCGGCATCGGGCCAGAAAACCAGAGGGACACGATGATTTCACTTCCCACCGCAAAGGCCTTCCCCCGTGGCGCGGACGGTTACGAAAGCGCACGTCGGGCCACGGTGTGGAACGGGCTTGTGCCGGAACGCTTTCCCGACATCATCGTGCAGGCGCACGAGACCGACGACGTGGTCGCGGCGATCCGTTATGCGCGGGCCTACGGATATCAGGTCGGCATACGTTCGGGCGGTCACAGCTGGACGGCCAGCCACCTGCGCGACGGCGGCCTGCTGCTCGACGTCAGCCGCCTCGATCAGTGCGCCGTCGAACCGGACCGGATGACCGCTGACGTCGGCCCGGGCAAGGTCGCCAGCGAGTTTGCGACCGAACTCGACGCGCAAGGGCTGTTCTTTCCCGCCGGCCACTGCGAGGGCATCTGCCTCGGTGGCTATCTGCTGCAGGGCGGATACGGCTGGAACAGCCCGGTGCTCGGGCCGGCCTGCGAGAGCGTGCTCGGGCTGGAGGTCGTCACCGCCGACGGCGAACTGATCCACTGCGACCCCGAAAACCATCCGGACCTGTACTGGGCGGCGCGCGGGTCCGGACCGGGCTTCTTCGGCGTGGTCACCTCGTTCAAACTGCGGGTTCACCCACGTCCCGCGGTCTGGGGCACCTGCCTGTACATGTATCCGATCGAGGTCGCCGACGAGGTGTTCGCCTGGGGACGCTCCCTCATTCCCGAGATCGACGACCGCGTCGAACTGCAGATCCACACCGGGCGCAGCTTTCCGGGGGCCGGGCTGGACCAGCCCGGCATCACGATCGCCTCGCCGGTGTTCGCCGACTCGGAGGAGGAGGCGGCCAAAGCCCTTGCCCCGCTCGGGACTTGCCCGGTCATCGATAAGGCGATCGTCAGCCTCCCGTATGCGCCGGCGACGCTGGCCAATTGGTACACCGCCGTGATGACCAGCTACCCGAGGGGGCACCGGTACATCGCCGACAACATGTTCACGTCGGCCTCCGCCGAGGCGCTCCTGCCGGGCATCCGCAAGATCATCGAGACCATGCCGCCGCACCCCTCGCACTTCATCTTCACCGGCTGGAGGACCGACCCGGCGCGCGCGGACATGGTGTACGGCGTCGAAGACGAGGTCTACATGGCGCTTTACACCATCTGGCAGGATCCGGCCGACGACGACCGGTACCGCGACTGGGCCGCGTCCAACATGGCGGCGATGTCGCACCTGGCGACCGGCAGCTCGCTCGCCGACGAAAACCTGTGCCGGCGTCCGTCGCGATTCATCGCCGAGTCGAACATGGCGCGGCTCGACCGGGTGCGCTCGGCCTACGACCCGGAGAATCGATTCCACAGCTGGCTGGGCGGCGTCTGACGACGACCCGCTGATGAACCTTGCGGGCGCTTAGCTCGTTTCATCAGCATGGACGCGCGCTAAGGGCCGCAAAGAGGGTCAGAGCCCCCTATCGGCGGCCGACCAATATCTGAAATCCCTGAAATAGCTTGAATACCACGATATCCCAGGAAATGGGGAGTAATAGGATGATGCCGCTTTGGCGGCCCGGGGCGCCGCCAGTCGGTCACCTGCCCGGGCATGACGAATACGCGATGTGGGATGCCGCATACGTGCTGGGATCGCTGTCGTCGGCCGAACGGCGCGAGTTCGAAGCGCACCTGGGCTACTGCCCGTTGTGCCGCGGCGGCGTTGGCGAGCTCAACGGCATTCCGGCGCTCCTGTCGCAGCTGCGTCGCGGCGAGTTGACCGCGATCGACGAGGACGACGGCGGCGACGCGGCATCGCTGCCGACCGCTGAGTTGTTGGCGTCGTTGCTGGCCAAGGTCGCATGGCGGCGGCGGCGGTCGCGCATCGCGACGTGGGCGGCCGGGACCGCCGCAGCCGCGGTCCTGGCGATCGGCGTGTTCCTCGGCCTTGCCGGCCAATCCTCGACCACCGGACCGGCGCCGCGGGCGAACGAGTCGGTTCAGCCGATGGCCCAGGTCGGAACGGACAAGCTGGCCTCGACGGTATCCCTGAGCGGCCAGCGGTGGGGAACGTCCATCTCGATGAACTGCGTTTGCCTGGCCCCGCTGAACGCCCATCACGACACGCTGGCGATGGTGGTGGTCGGTCGCGACGGCAGCCGCACCCGGTTGGCAACCTGGGTGGCGAACCCGGGCCGCACCGCGGTGCCCGCCGGCAGTACTTCAACACGTGTAGATCAAATCGCTTCTGTCCAAGTGATTTCCGTCGATGACGGCGAGGTCCTTTTGGAGCGGTCGCTGTGAATCTTTCGACCCCGGGTGAACTGAAGTCACCCGGGGGTCGTGTTAGAAGCAGATACCCAAGTTAGGTGAGCAGATGCCCAGGCAACACAGGGTGGTCGACCACATCGTCGAATACCTCGCGAGAATCGACAGCGATTACATCTTCGGCGTCGACGGCGCCAATATCGAAGATCTTTACGACGCCGCACATTTCAATTCGGACATCACCGCGGTATTGGCGAAGCACGAGTTCTCCGCGGCCACGATGGCCGACGGGTATAGCCGCAGCGGCGCCGGTTTGGGCGTGGTGGCGGCGACATCCGGCGGAGGCGCGCTGAATCTCATTCCGGGCCTTGGGGAGTCATTGGCCAGCCGGGTGCCGGTGTTGGCATTGGTGGGTCAGCCCGCTACCACGATGGATGGTCGGGGCAGTTTCCAGGACACCAGCGGCCGCAACGGTTCCCTGGACGCCGAGGCGCTGTTCTCTGCGGTCTCGGTCTTTTGCCGGCGGGTCCTGACGCCCGCCGACATCGTTTCGGCGTTGCCCAGCGCCATCGCGGCGGCGCGCGCCGGCGGCCCGGCGGTGTTGTTGCTGCCCAAGGATATTCAGCAGGCGAAGGTGGACATCGATGGCTACGGAGGTGGTGATCGGCGCGGCGCGGAGCACCCGGGGGCGAGCATCGGCGATCCGCACCCGATCGTGCGCGCCCTGCGGCGAGCGAAGGGGCCTGTCACCATCATCGCCGGCGAACAGGTCGCGCGTGACGACGCCCGGGCCGAACTCGAGGAGTTGCGCGCCCTGCTGCGTGCCCAGGTGGCATGCGTGCCCGACGCCAAAGATGTCGCCGGCACGCCGGGTTTCGGTTCCTCTTCCGCGCTCGGCGTGACGGGTGTGATGGGTCATCCCGGTGTGGCCGACGCGGTCGCCGCGAGCGCCGTGTGCCTGGTGGTCGGCACCCGGCTGTCGGTGACGGCCCGCGCCGGCCTCGACGACGCGCTCGCCGCGGTGCGGACGGTCTCGCTCGGCTCCGCCGCGCCCTACCTGCCGTGCACGCATGTGCACACCGAGAATCTGCGGGGTTCGTTGACGATGCTGACCAGGGCGTTGTCCGGGCCGGGGCGGGCACGGGGGCTGCGCGTGCCCGATTTCGTTGCGGGCACAGAGCTCAGCCCACCATCCTTTGCCGGCACGGGCGTGCGTTACCGGGACGCCATGGTGGCGCTGGACAGCGCGTTGCCCGGCGGGACCGACATCGTCGTCGACGCGGGCAACACCGGCGCGGCCGCGATCCATTACCTGCCGGCGCGGCGGGACGGCCGCTTCGCGGTCGCACTCGGCATGGGGGGTATGGGTTACAGCTTCGGTGCCGGCATCGGGATGGCCTTCGGGCGGGCCGGCAGCGGGCGCCCCGGCGGGCGCACCGTCGTGATCGCCGGGGACGGCGCGTTCTTCATGCACGGCATGGAGGTGCACACCGCCGTGCAGTACCGGCTGCCCGTGACCTTCGTGCTGTTCAACAACAACGCCCACGCCATGTGCGTGACCCGCGAGCAGCTGTTCTACGACGACCTCTACAGCTACAACCGGTTTGCTCCCAGCCGGCTGGCGGCCGGCCTGGCGGCGATGTTCCCCGGGCTGTGCGCGGTCGACGTGGCCGACCCCGACGCGCTTGCCGCCGCACTGCGACGGGCACTGGCGGTCGACGGCCCGGCCGTGGTCAGCGTCGAGTGCGCCGCCGACGAAATCCCCCCGTTCGCGGCGTTCCTCAACCGCAAGCCCGCCAATCACGTGGCCGAACAACAGATCACACCGCAAAAAGGAGAACCGATTACATGTCCATAGCAGCGCTTGACGATATCGCCGTGCACAGCGGCACCACCCGGCCGATCGAGGGAGTGGTCCGCATCGAGACCTCGCCGCTCGAGGAAACCGCCCCGATGTTCATGGCGAAGATGCGATCGGTCTACCCGCACGACGAGGTCTTCGGGCAGTACTGCACGGTCAACGACTACGTCGACTGCCCACCCGACGAGCTGTTCGAATACCTGGCCGACACCCGCAGCCTCGAGGAGTGGACCTACACCCTTCGCGACTTCACCCCCACCGGGGAGCCCGGGCTCTGGTTGGCCTACGACCGGTTGCTTCCGGACACCAAGATCTACACGCGCACGGTGTCCAACGCGCAGGCCCGCACCGTCGACTACCACTGCGCCTGGGACCAGGGCGAGCACCTGTGGATGATCTACCTGATGCGGGTGCTCGACGCACAGGTCGTGCTCGGCAAGCCCGGTTCCGTTGTGCTGTGGACCAATTGCCGCCACCCCTTCTACGACCACAACCCGTATCCCGAGGCCGCCCCGCCGGAGCGCACCGGCTGGGTAGGCGACTTCTGGGACATCTTCGGAGCCGGCCACGGGCTGGAACTGAACAACCTCAAGTCAATCGCCGAGTACCGGCACCGCAACGGCTTGCCCGTCACGCCGGAATGGATGAGCACCTCATGAACCGACCCACCGTCAGCCTGGCCGACGTGTCCACCTACCTGCCCGGCGAACCGATCGGCGCCGATTATTACGCGCAGTTCGCTGGCTCGGACGACCTGGCGGCCAACCTGATGTTCCGCGCGCCCAAGTTCCGCCATCACGTCGGCCCGGACGAAACCGCGACCGACATGATCGAGCGCGCGGCCCAGGGGCTGATCGAACGGCACGGCCACGACGTCATTGCCAACGTCGACGTGCTGATCACCCACGCGCAAATGCCCGACATGCCGTTCTATGGCGGGGGGGGCAGCATCGCGCACCGGTTGGGCATGCGCCCGAGCTCGGTGCTGGATCTGCACAACGGTGGCTGCGCGGCGTTCGTGCTGGCGCTCAACGTGGCCCGTCAACTGCTCGCGTCCGGACAGGGGAGCACCGCGCTGGTCGCGATCGCCCAGAACGCCGCCGGCCAGGCCTTCGACCAGCCGGGGGTGCGGCGCAAGGCGCAGGCCGCGGTCCCCGGTGACGGCGCCGCCGTCGGATTGGTGACGCTCTCGGATGAATCCCCGATCCTGGATGTCGAGTGCCGCACCTACGGCGAATACGCCGGTGACATGACGCTCGCCATCGACCCGCCCCGCAAGTGGTGGCAGCCCGGGCCGGGTGAAGCCTCCATCGGGTTCACCGAATCCAAGATCACCAAGGTGCTTGCGCGGGGCAATCGGCAGGTCCCCGAGGTGGCGCTGGCCGTCTGTGATCGAATCGGCTTGGCGTCCAAGGACATCGACCTGCTGGTGACCAACCAACCCAACCGGGTGTTCCTGCGCAATTGGCGCGAGGCGCTGGAGGTTCCCGAATCGAGACACGTCGACACTTTTGACGAGTGCGGCAACCTGTTTGGCGCCGGCATCCCGATCAACCTGGATCGCGCGATATCGGACGGTCGGCTGAACGCCGGTGACGTCGTGATGATGGCCGCCTTCGCCCACGCCGGCGACTTCGCGGGCGCGGCGGCCCTGCGCTGGGGAGGACGAAGCTGATGTTGCCCTTGCTGGCGGCGAGCCCCGTCACCGCCGAGATCCTCGATGCGCTGCCGATCGCGAGCGATCCATTCGCCTTGTCGCTCAACGAGAACCCGTTTCCGCCGCTGCCGGCGGTGCGCTCGGCGCTGATCCGCTCCATCGACGTCGCCAACCGGTACCCGGAGTTCCTGCCCGAACGGCTGCGCCGCCTGGTCGCCGGTCACATCGGGGTGTGCGACGAGCAAGTGGTGCTCGGAGCCGGCGCCAGCGGAGTCGTGATGCAGATCCTGCACGCGATGACGCGGCCCGGCGATCGGATTGTGCTGAGCGAGCCGACTTTCGACGGGTACCCGATCTTCGCCCGGATGGCCCGCCTCACACCGGTCACCGTTGCGCTCGACGCTCGCGGCCACCACAACCTGGGCGCCATGGCCGAAGCGGCGGCGGACGCCCGCGTGGTGGTGTTGTGCCGGCCCCACAACCCGACGGGCACCCTGGAGCCCGTCGCGGACGTGCAGCGATTCCTGCGGCAGGTGCCGGACGACACGATCGTCCTGCTCGACGAGGCCTATATCGAGTTCGTCTCCCCCCGGCTCCGCATCGACGGACCCGACCTGATCCGGCAATTCCCGAACGTCGTTGTGGTGCGGACCTTCTCGAAGGCCTATGGCCTGGCCGGGCTTCGCGTCGGGTACGGGTTCTCTTCACCGGCGCTGGCCGCGACCCTGTGGGAGATGCAGCTGCCGTTCGGCATGGGCATCACCAGCCTGGTCGCGGTCGCGGCGTGCTACGACGCCGAAGACCAGTTGCGGCAACGCGTCCTGCGGATCACCGGTGAGCGCGACTTCCTGTCCCGGCGCCTTCGCGCGAAGGGCGTGTACACCACCGGCGGGCACGCCAACTTCGTTTACCTCCCCGCCGTCGCGCGAGCATGGCGAGAGGTGTTCGGCGACACCGGGCTGACGGCCCGCTACTACCCCGACGGCGCCGCCCGGATCACCGTCGCAAGCCGCGCGTCTACGAGAGCGGTGCTGGCCGCGGTGGACAGGGCGCGGGGCTGATCGGGATGCCGGGGACCGAAGTGAGCCATTCCAACAAGCTCAGGATCCTCATCGTCGGCGCCGGCGTGGGCGGCATCTCCGCCGCCCGGGGATTATTGCGTGACGGACACGACGTCACCGTCTTCGAACGGCGACCGGAGGTGACTGCGGGCGGCGGCGCCGTGACCATCTGGTCCAATGGCTCGACCGTTCTGCGGCAGCTGGGGGTCGAGATGGATGGGGCCGGTCAGCCACTGTCCACGGTGCGGGTGAACACACCGAGCGGCCGCTCGGTCGCCACCGTCGACCTGACCGCGATCATCGACCGGCTGGGAGCGCCGGTTCGGATGGTCCCGCGTCGAGTCCTGCTGGAACGGCTGTTGGAAGGCTTTCCGCTCGATCGCATCCGCTGCAACAGCCGTGCGGCCGGGGTGGTCAACACGGACAACGGAATTCGGATCGAGTTCGAAGACGGCTGCTCGGCCGACGGAGACCTGCTGATCGGTGCGGACGGCCTGCACTCGATGGTTCGCGGCGTCGTCGGTGCGCCACCGGCGAAATCGACCGGCTGGTGCAGCTGGCAGGGGCTGGTCAGCCTGCCCGACATCGGCGACAGGCACGCCGCTCAGATGATCATCGGCGAGCACGGAAACCTCGGACTGTGGCCGGCCGGAGGTTCGCAGCTGCAGTGGTGGTTCGACCTGCCGTGGTCGCACGACTTCGTCAGACCACAACGCCCGATCGAGATGATCCGGTCCCATTTCGGGGGATGGTCGGAGGCGGCTGACCGCGTACTCGCGGCGTTGACCGACGGGGATCTGGCCCCTTCGCCGTTCCCCCATTTCCGGCATCCGATTCCCGGCCCGGGGCACGGGCCGGTCACGTTGCTGGGCGACGCCGCACACACGATGCCGCCGACCCTGGCGCAGGGAACCAATCAGGCGCTGCTCGACACGATGGTGTTGTGCCAGGCGCTTTCGCATCCCCGCACGGGCCGCGGGGGGGCACGCGGCAACGTCCGGGATCTCTCGGCCGCGCTGCGCTGGTACGAGAACACCAGGCGACGCAAGGTCGGCGCGGTGTCCTGGGTGACCACGCAGCAGGTCTCCCGCAGCGAGTCCGCGCTGAGGCCGGCGGGGATGATCTCGGACCGCGTCATGACCTGGGCGCTCACGACGTTTCTGTGCGCGGTGAGTCACCGCCGGATCTCCGCCAAGGTCAGCAGTGACCTCGCGGCGACCCCCCGTCTTGTCGATGCCACATGACGTCTTCGACCAACACGGCCGCCGACAGGACCACCAGGGTGCCGCCCGCCACGCTGGCCCGCGCCGTGGAGTGGATTCGCCACCACCTGTACCGGCTGCATCAACGGCTGACACCCGCGCCGGCCGCGATGATGGAGCTGATCATTGCGAACTGGACATCGCAGGCCATCACCGCGGCGGCCCAACTCGGCGTCGCCGACGCCCTGGCGGACGGCCCGCTGCCGATCGAGCAGCTGGCCGCCCGGGTGGGCGCCGACGCGGACGCGCTGGGCCGGCTGCTGCGGGCGTTGATCGGCAAGGGCATCTTCCGTCATCGCCGCGACGGGCGCTACGAGCTGAATTCCCTTGCCGCAACGCTGCGTTCGGATGCGCCGATCTCGATGACGTGGGCGGCGCAGTTCTACGGCTCGGCCGAACAGCGCGAACGCTGGACCCTGCTGGTCGACTCGATCCGCACCGGAAGGACGGTCGTCCCGGCGTTGCGCGGGGAGGCGAGCTTCGACTACTTCGACCGGTACCCCGAGCTCGCCAACCTCTTCAACCGCACGATGACGAGCGTTTCGGCGCTGACCGACGGGCCGGTGGTCGCCGGCTACGACTTCGGTGCCTACCCCACGATCGTCGACGTGGGCGGCGGGCACGGACCGCTGCTGGCCGCCATCCTGGCGGGAGCGCCTGCGTCGCGGGGCGTACTTTACGACCTGCCCCACGTGATCGCCGAGGCCCCAAAGCTGTTGCGCGAGAGCAACGTCGCCGACCGCGTCCGCCTCGCAGCGGGTTCTTTTTTCGACAGCGTTCCGTGCGGCGGCGATGCCTACATCCTCAAGAACATCGTCCACGACTGGCCCGACGACAAAGCGGTGCAGATCCTGCGTAACGTGCGCGCCGCGGCCGGCCCGCACGCCACGGTGCTGCTGGTCGAACTGGTCATTCCCGGGCACGACCGTGACTTCCCGGGAAAGTGGGTGGATTTGGAAATGCTGCTGAACCTGGGGGCCCGCGAACGCACCGCCTCCGAGTACCGAGATCTACTCGGCCAGGCCGGATTCCGAGTCACCCGGGTGGTGCACACCGCTGCTCCGCTCAGCGTGGTCGAGGCCCGGGCGGCGTGACCGCGACCGCCACGATGGCGGCCGGGTTAGCCTTGACCCCGTATGCACACCATCGATGCCGACTACCTGGTGGTCGGGGCGGGCGCCATGGGCATGGCGTTCCTCGACACGCTGCTCACCGAGACGCGGGCCCGCGTGGTGCTGGTGGATCGCCACCACCAGCCGGGTGGGCACTGGACCACGGCGTACCCGTTCGTACGGCTGCACCAGCCGTCGGCGTTCTACGGCGTCAACTCGCTGCCCCTGGGTAGCGACGCCATCGACCAGGTCGGCTGGAACGAGGGGCTTTACGAGCTGGCGACCGCCGGTGAGGTCTGCGCGTACTACGACCACGTCCTGCGCCGGCGCTTCCTGCCCACCGGCCGCGTCTCCTACTTCCCGATGAGCGAGTACCGCGGCAGCGACGGATTACGGGGCCGCTTCACGACGCTCGGCGGGGCCGACTACGCCGTCGACGTCACGCGCCGCGTCGTCGACGCCACCTACATGCGCGTCGAGGTTCCCTCGATGCGCCCGCCCCCGTACGAGGTCGCGCCCGGCGTCACGTGCGTGCCGCCCAACGACCTGCCGCGGCTCGCGGCCCGTGAGCGCTACGTCATCGTCGGGGCGGGCAAGACCGGCATCGACACCTGCCTGTGGCTGCTGGGGCAGGGCATCGCGGCGGACCGGCTGACCTGGATCATGCCGCGGGACTCATGGCTGCTGGATCGCGCGACGATCCAGCCGGGATCGTTGTTCGCCGACCGGATCAAGGCCGCCTTCACCGCCCAGCTGCGGGCCGTCCGGGATGCGACCTCGGTCGAGGATCTGTTCTCCCGCCTCGAGGACGCCGGCACGCTGCTGCGGATCGACCCGGCGATCCGCCCCACCATGTACCGCTGCGCCACCGTCACCCACGCCGAGCTGGAGCAGCTGCGGCGCATCACCGACGTCGTGCGCATGGGCCACCTGCTGCGCGTCGACGGCGACGGAATGGTCCTCGAGGGCGGCGCCGTCCGCACGGAGGTCCCGGCGCTGTACGTCGACTGCACCGCCGACGGGGCCGAGAAGCGGCCCGCCACACCGATCTTCGGTCCGGGCCACATCACGTTGCAGAGTGTGCGTGGGTGCCAGCAGATATTCAGCGCGGCGCTGATCGCTCACCTCGAGACCGCCTGCCCCGACGACGCCGCGAAAAACGCGCTATGCCCGCCGCTGCCGCATCCCGACAGCGACCTGGACTGGTTGCGCGTCGCGCGGGCCGACTACGGCAATCAGCTGCGCTGGCTCGACGACCCGGACCTGACCGCCTGGCTTGCCACGGCGCGCCTGGACCTGTTCGGTCATCTGATGGGCCATCTGCTGGCGCCGGCGTCGGCGAAGCCCCGGGTGCGGGATCGGATCCTGCGCATCGCCCGCTCGGCGCTATCGACCACGGCCGGCAAGCTCGACCAGCTGATGGCCGCCGAACTCTCCTGTAACCCGAGCTGATACTTATCGGTGAAGGAGGCACGTGGCGGCTCACAACGAACCCGGCCCGCGTCCGCTGCGCGCGGTCCCCGATGACGGCTATCCCGACTGGGAGGCCGTGTACTCCGACAACGCGTCCTGGGTGTACCGCACGCTGTTCGCCCGGGTGGGCAACCGCGCCGACGCGGAGGACCTCACCGCCGAGGTCTTCCTGGCCGCGCTGCGGCCGCTGCGCCTGACCGCGAGCGTCGGCGAGGTCCGCGCCTACCTGCGGGCCACGGCCAGGACGGTCCTGGCCGCGCACTGGCGGGAGACGATGGGCCGGGAGATAACCTCGATCGACGACATAGAACAACCACCCGAGAGCGAGGAGGCGATCAGCACCGCGCCCCAGCGGGTCGCCCGGGTTCTCGACAGCCTGCCGGACCGGTATCGCCAGATTTTGGAAATGCGTTTCTTGCAAGGCAATTCGATCAAGGAGTCCGCCGCCGAACTTGGAATCAGCGTCGCCAACGCCAAAGTGCTCCAGCACCGGGCCCTGCGGCTGGCGGCACAGGTCAACGATGGAGGTCAGCGATGAACGCGCGAGGGTTGCGCCGCTATGTCGACGACCTGTTGCGGGGCCGCCGGCCCAAGCCGTTTGCGCCCGACGACTTCGAGGCCGCGCAGATCCGGACCGCGATCGAGCTGCGCGCGGCCGGGCAGGGCGATGATGAGCCGCGGCAGGAGTTCCTCAGCGACCTGCACGCCCGGCTCGCCGAGCAGATGAACGGCGCGCCGGCGCCGGCGCCGACCAGGCATCCCACGACGCGCCGCCAGGTCATCGTGGGCACGTCGGCGGCCGCGGCCGCCGCCGCGGCGGCGGTCTCCATCGATCGGGCGCTGATGAAAAGCCCCGCCGAAGGTCCGGCTGTCGCCGGGGAACTCACGCCCTACGACGGAAGCTGGCAGCGCGTCGCGGCCAGCTCGGAGGTGCCCGACGGCGTCATGCACCCGTTCGACCTGGGCTCGGTCACCGGATTCGTCCGCCGCGTCGACGGCAAACCCGAAGCGGTATCCGGCGTCTGCACGCACCAGGGGTGCCGGCTGTGGTTCGACGCGCCGGAGGGCGCGCTGCGCTGCCCGTGCCACACGACGTCGTTCTCGCCCAGTGGCAAGGTGCTCACCCACCAGCTGCCCATCTCGCCAAAGCCCTTGCCCGCGCTGATGGTTCGCGAGGTCAACGGCGTGATCGAGGTGTTCGCCCCGCCGCGCCGCGAGGTGTAACCCGCCGCCCTATCTCTTGGCATGGATATCGCCAAGCTTCGAAAACATCCGGTCGCGGTGCTGGCCGCCGGCGCGCTGTTGCTGGCCGGCTGCTCGTCCTCGCCGCCCGCCGCCCAGCCGTCGGCGAGCTTCGGCTCGGGCGCCAGCGGCATGCCCGGAATGCCGGGCATGAGCGGGATGCCCAGCGCACCGGGCCCGACGTCGGCCCCGGCGTCGGCCACCGGGTCGCCGGCCGCCGCCACGGGCGACCAGGTCAGCATCGACAACTTCGCCTTCGCGCCGGCCACCTTGACCGTCAAGGCGGGCGCGACCGTCACGTGGACCAACCGCGACGAGGAACCGCACACCGTGGCCGCGAGCGACGGGTCGTTTCATTCGCCCGGAATGGGAACGGGAGCCACGTATTCGCACACCTTCGGCGCGGCGGGGAAGTTCGACTACGTCTGCTCGATTCACCCGATGATGCACGGCACGGTGGTGGTGACGGGATGAACGACCCGAACACGATGACCCGCCGCCAGCTCATCCGGCACTCGGCGTGGTTCGGCGCGGCGGTCGGGTTCGCCGTCGTCGGCGGCGAGGTGATCTCGCACGTCGCCGGCGCGGCTTCGGCCTCGCACGCCGGCGCCCGGCCCACGCTGCGCTTCGCCCAGGTAAGCGACAGCCACATCGGCTTCTCCGGCCCGCCGAACCCGGACGTCACGAGCACCTTCGGCCACGCGATCGACGAGATCAACAACCTCGGCTACACACCGGATTTCGTCATCCACACCGGCGACCTCACGCACCTGGCCAGCCCCGAGCAGTTCGACCAGGTGAAGCAGATGATGACCAAGTTCAAAACGCCGCACATCTTCACGGTGCCCGGCGAACACGATTCGGTCGACGACGCGGGACAGAAGTACCGGAACGCATTCGGCGCCGGAACCCGCGGCGACGGTTGGTATAGCTTCGACATCGCCGGAGTCCACGTGATCGCGCTGGTGAACACGTTGAACCTGAAGAAGCTGGGCCATCTGGGCACCGACCAGCTGGCGTTCGTCGAAAAGGACGTCGCGGGGCTGCCGAACGATACGCCGATCATCGTGTTCAGCCACATTCCGCTGTTCGCGATGTACCCGGATTGGGGCTGGGGCACCGACGACGCCGGCCAGGCGCTGAGCTACCTGAGCCGCTTCTCGTCGGTCACCTGCCTCAACGGGCATGTGCACCAACTATTTTCCAAGACCGAGGGCAACGTGACGTTCTACAGCGGCACGACCACGGCCTACCCGCTGCCGCATCCCGGCGACGGGCCGGCGCCCAAGCCCGTCACGCTGCCGGCCGGCAAGCTGCGCGACGCCCTGGGGGTTCGCGAGGTCAACTACACCAAGGGGCAGACCGCCCTGGCACTGAAAGAGACGACGCTGCAATGAAACTCTTGCTCCGGCTCGGCCTGGCTGCCGCCCTGGCCGTCAGCGCCTTCAGCCACGCGTACCTGTATGTCCACGGTTACCAGCACATTCCGATGATCGGCACCAGCTTCCTGATCCAGGCCAGCGTCTCGTTCTCGCTGGCCCTGCTGGTCGCCGCGGGCGGTCCCTGGTGGGTGGAATGGTCCGCCGCCGCGCTCGCCGGTGGCTCGCTTGTCGCCTTCGTCCTGTCCCGAACCGTTGGGCTCTTCGGCTTCACCGAGCGCGGGTGGGAGCCGGCGCCCCACGCGGCGCTCTCCGTGATCGCCGAAGCGCTGTGCGTGGCGCTGTGGGCGGCCGCGTTCGTCCGGTGGCCCCGGCCGAGCGCGGCGGGCCTCCGGACGAAGGCGAGCGCCGCCGCGCCCTGAACGTTTTTGCAGATGCGTTACGGGACCTGCTGATCGAAAACCGTTGTGCCGACGCCCGTTGGGCTGAAGTCGGTATAGATCGGCATCTCGGTGTAGGGAAAGTTTCCGCTGTTGAAATTCGTCGGAAGCGTGCTGGAAAAAACCTTCGGGGTGTATGCGGTGGTGGTCGCGTCGGTGATCGTCTGTGTGTACAGGACAGTGGGCTGGGGGGCCCCGGTGTCGACGGCGACGGTAATCGTCGTTCCCACCGGCACGGGGCTGTCGATCGGAACGTTGGGGAGTAGGGACTGCGGTACAAATCCGTAGGACCCGCCGGAATCGATAATGCCCGTTACCGGAATGTAGTTGGTTCCCCCGTCGACCGACAGCACCAGCCCGGTGGCATTCGGCGCCCCGTTGACGGCGGCGATGGCAGGGAGCGGGTTGGCTCCGAACTGGAAGTAGTCCCTGGGCTGGTTGATCAGCACGCCCTCATTCAGCGGATCCGGCAGCGCCTGCAAGGAGGTGTTCGGGAAATCCCCCTTGGCCACTGTATTTTCCCCCATGCCGATGAGGGCGCGCCATTGGTTCTGCGGGATGACGTACGTCTTCGTCGGCGTGGAGTACGCCTCGTGTGTGATCACGCCGATCTCGGTGGGCTTGGTGACGATGCCATTGCCGAAATTCAGCTGGCCGTAATACAAGTCGTAGGTGTCGGCTTTCGTGTAGCCGCCGGCGCCGAAGTAGACGGTTTTATCGGTCGCTATCGGAGCCCCGAGGGCCGCCACATTGACGTACTGCTCCGGGACCAAGGTATAGCTGGCCCCGGTGTCAGCGGTCGCCCAGACGGGCGTTCCGCCTTCGACCATGATTTCGAGGCGCGGTTTGGTGCCGAACATCTGTAGCTCGGCGGTGGCCGGGCCGCCCACGGCGCCGGTGGCGCCGGCGTGGCCCCACAGCGCGCCGCCGGGGCCGCCCTGGCCGCCGGTACCGGAAAGAACCCCGCCCTGGCCGGGCGGCACCGGCGGCATGGGCGGCTGGGCGGCGCCGCCGATGCCTCCCGGCGCGGTGGGCCCGCCGATGCCGCCCGTGCCGCCGTTGCCCCACAACCACCCACCGGTGCCGCCGGTGCCTCCGGGCGCCGCCCAGCCGCCCATGCCGCCGGTGCCGCCCGTGCCGATCAAACCGGCCGGGCCGCCGGCGCCGCCGGGCGCGCCGACGGCGATGCTGTCCCCGCCCGTGCCGCCGTTGCCCCACAACAGTCCACCGGGCCCACCGGGTGTGCCTACCCCTTGTGCGGTGGTGGTGCCGTTGGCGCCGTTGCCGATCAGCGGGCGCCCCAGCAGCGCGTTGGTCGGCGCGTTGATGAGGGACAGCGCGTCTTGTTCCAGGCTCTGCAGCGGCGCCGCGTTGGCGGCCTCGGCCCCCGCGTAGGCGCCGGCACCCGCATCGAGGGTCTGCACCAACTGGGTGTGAAACGCCGCGGCCTGCGCGCTCAGCGCCTGATATGCCGAGCCGTGCCGCGAAAACAGGGTCGCAATGGCCGCCGACACCTCATCCTCGGCGGCCGCCAGCACTCCCGTCGTGGGGGCGGCCGCCGCCGCGTGGGCCGCGTTGATCGTCGAGCCAAGGTTCTGCAGATTCGCTGCTGCATCGGTCACCGTTTCGGGCACCGCGAACACAAACGACATCCGACCCTCCAGGAGCAATGCGTGTCAGTGTGCGGTCGCGGCCCGATGAGCGACAAGCGGATGTTAGCGACAACGTGTCGCGAAATTGCGTGTTTTCAAAGCGAATTCACGTGTCGAAAATCGTGGTCCCGGTGCCGCTGGGGCTGTACGAGAGGTAGATGGGATCTTGCAGGAAGGGAGCGATCCCGGTGTTGAAGTTGCCGCCAAGCAAACTCGACACGATGGAGGTCTGTTGTGAACCGACCGTCGTCGTGTACAGCAACGTCGTCCCGTCGGGGGTGTAGACGGAAATGGTCGTTCCCGCCGGCAGGTATCCGCCGGCATTGGGAGGGTTGAGATTGTCCGGGACGGATCCGTACAGACCGCCCGAATCGATGAATGCGCCGGAAGTCGATTGGAGGGCCCCGCTATTGATTCGGATGTCCAGGGTGGTGGAGGGGGCGCCGGTAACGGAGCCAATGGCGGGCAACGGGTTTGTACCGAACTCCATTACGCCCTTGGGTTCATCGATCAGCACACCCTGACCGAAACTGCCGGGCAATGCCGTCACGGGGCTGCTGCCGAGTGGTCCGGCGGGATTGACCCCCACGCCCAGGATGGCCGGCACTTGCGAAGTTGGAACCGGACTTGAAAAGAAGAAGTCGATGGTTTGGGTCGCGGAGGTGGCCACGGCGACGGTGGTCGGCTGGGTGACGATTCCGTTCCCGAAATTCACCGTCGTCGCGTAGGTGGTGTAGTTCACGGTCAAGGTATCGCCGGGTTCGCCGTATACGACGCTACCGCTCCCGGTGGGCGGCCCGAGGGTCGCCGTGTTCACGTCCTGGGGCGGGAGAATGAGACCCCGCGACCCGGTATCGACCACCACGGACGCCGTCGGTCCCCCGCCCACCGAGAGGTTCGCGATGATGTCGTTGTTTTGCACCGTGATTGGGACCGTGGCCACGCCGGGGGCGCCGGTGGCACCGGCCACACCTCCCAACAAGCCGCCCCGGCCGCCCGGCGGCAACAGCACCGCCACCGGGCGCGCCGGTGGCGGTGCTGTTGCCGCCGTTGCCGCCGTTGCCGGACAGGAATCCGCCGTTGCCGCCGGGCGTTCCTATCCCTTGGGCGTTCGTCGTCCCGTTGGCGCCGTTGCCGATCAGCGGGCGCCCGAAAAGCGCGTTGGTCGGCGCGTTGATCAACCCCAGCACGTCTTCCTGGAGGGTCTGCAGCGGCGACGCGTTGGCGGCGTCGGCGGCGAGATAGGTGCCCGCGCTCGCGTTGAGGGTCTGCACCAACTGGGTGTGAAAAGCCGCCGCCTGAGAACCCAGCGCCTGATACGCCGTGGCGCACCGCGAAAACACCGCGGCGACGGCCGTCGACACCTCATCGCCGGCCGCCGCCAGCACCCCCGTTGTGGGTACGGCCGCCGCCGACTGGGCGGTGTTGACCGCCGAACCGATGCCCGCCAAACGCGTTGCCGCATCGGCCATCACATCGGGAACCGCAAGCACAAACGACATCCGACCCCCCCAAGCAATGGCTCACGTGAAGCGGTCGCCGCCCGACTACAGCGACAAGCGTGATGGTAGCGCCACCGGTTGGCGAAAGTGCTTGTTTTCAAGCGTGATTCGGTTGCGCCTCAGGAGGTAGCGGAATCCATCGCCCGCAGGCGCTTGAGCGAGAGTCTGGCGCTCCACGCCGAAGCGGCCGGCGAGAGGCGTTCGAGGTACCAAAACGCCTTCCACCAGCCCGGCACGATGATGATCGCGTCACGGCGTGATACCGCACGAAGGACACGCGCGGCGAACTTTTCGGGCGCCAACGGCCGCATCGGCTCCCAGAACTTGAGCAGCGCCGCGTCCCCCGCCCCGGTCTTTGCCATCCGTCCGTACCTGCCGCCGGTGAGGATCGGGGTGCGGATGGCGCCGGGGCACAGCACCGACACCGACACGCCGTGGCGCCCGGCCTCCAACCGCAGCGCCCGCGAGATCGCGACGACGGCGTGTTTGGCGGCGGTGTAGCTCACGGCGCCGGGCGAGGCGAGCAGCCCGGCCATCGAGGCCGTGTTCACGATGTGGCCCGAACCCTGGCGGATCATCACCGGATACACCGCTTGGATGCCGTGCACCACGCCGTGCAGGTTCACGTCCAAGACGTCGTTCCAGTCGTCGAGCGTGTACGAGTCGACCTCGCCGCCCACGCCGATGCCGGCGTTGTTGAACAGGTAGTCGATGCGCCCGGATTGCTGTACCGCCTGGGCGACGGCGCTTTCGAAAGCGGGGTAGCTGCGCACATCGAGTTCGATCGCGTGCGCCTGCGCGCCGCGGTTGCTCAGGCGTTGCGCCAGCTCCTGCGCCGCCTCGAGCTGGCGATCGGCGATCCACACCTCGGCGCCCGCGTCGGCCAAGTTGGTGGCCAGCGCGGCGCCGATGCCCGACGCGCCGCCGGTGACGAATGCGACCTTGCCCGAGAAGCTCGACGCCATGGGCGAAGGATACTCGGCTACGGGCAGGTGACGTTGACTTCGAAAGGCTTGTGCACCTGGGCCCCGGCGTTGTCGGTGCCGCTGGCCGTGCCGGTGATCTTGTAGGTGCTGCCCGTCTTGGTGGCGGTGGCGTTTTCGCCGGGCACCCCCTCGGTAAAGCTCATGACCACCCCGTCGACGGTGCCGAGCCCCGCGCCGTGCACCACCGACGCGTCGGGCTCGAGCCCGACGATGATGCCGGTGGCCATGTCTCCGACCGCGATAGAGAACTTGCCGTTGTTCGTGCCGCACACCACCGGGCCGCTGACGTTGTGGGGCTGGCCGCCGATGGTGACCCGCACCGGCCCGGCCGCGGCGGCAGTGCCGGATGGGGTCGCGCTGGAAGATGTTGCGCTCGAAGCGTTGTCGCCCTTGGCGCAGCCGCCCAGGCCCGTGGCGACGGCCGCGGTCGCGATGGCGATCAGCACCCCGCGTCTCATCGATCGCTCACGTATCGCGCAGCCCGGCGACGAAGCGCTGCGTCTCCTCCCAGGTGGGCAGGAGGCCGGAGGCGCGCACCTCCTCGAAGCTGGGCGCCGCGGCGTCGCGGTCGGACAGCGTGGGGGTGGCGCCGCCGACCAGCGGCCAGTCGATCGCCAGCTCCGGGTCCGTGGCGCAGATGGTGTGCTCGCGCTGCGGGTTGTATTCCGACGAACACAGGTACATGATCGTCGAATTATCTTGCAGCGCAAGGAACCCGTGCCCCAGGCCCTCGGAGATGTAGATCGTCCGGCGGTCCTTGTCGTCGAGCAGGACGGAGTCCCACTGGCCGAAAGTCGGGGAGCCGACCCGGGTGTCGACGACGACGTCAAAGACCGAACCGGACACGCAGGTCACGTATTTCGCCTGGCTCGGGGGCACCTGTGCGAAGTGCACGCCACGCAGCACGCCGGCCGCGGACACCGAACAGTTGGCCTGCCGGACGTGTAGCCGATGGCCGGCGAACTCGGTGAACGCGCGGTCGGTCAGCCATTCGAAGAACATGCCACGGGAATCGCCGTGGATGGTGGGGGTGATCTCCCAGGCGCCTTTGACTTTGAGCTCGCGCGCCGCCATGTCACTGACCCCGCTCTTCGTAGCGGCCCTCGGTGGCGTCCTTGAGGGGCCGCCACCACGACTCGTTGGCGCGATACCAGTCGATGGTGGCCCGCAGGCCCTCTTCGAAGTTGGCATGCTTTGGCGCCCAACCCAATTCGTTGTACAACGACGTCGGGTCGATCGCGTACCGCAGGTCGTGGCCGGCGCGGTCGGTGACGTGGTCGAAGTCGTCGGGGTCGTGTCCGAGCGCCTGCAGGATCGCGCGCATGACCGTCAGGTTGTCGCGCTCGCCCTCGGCGGCGATGAGGTAGGTCCGGCCGTTCTCGCCCTTTTCCAGGATTCGCCGGACCGCGCTGTTGTGGTCGTCGACGTGGATCCAGTCCCGAACGTTGGCGCCCGAGCCGTACAGCTTGGGGCGCCGCCCGGTGAGCACGTTGGTGATCTGGCGCGGGATGAACTTTTCGACGTGCTGGTACGGCCCGTAGTTGTTCGAGCAGTTGGAGATCGTCGCGCGCACGCCGTAGGAGCGCACCCAGGCCCGGACCAGCAGGTCGCTGGCGGCCTTGGTCGCGGAGTAGGGGCTCGACGGGTTGTAGGGAGTGGATTCCGTGAACCGGCTGGGCTCGTCGAGCTCGAGATCGCCGTAGACCTCGTCGGTGGAGACGTGGTGCAGCCGGACGTCGTGCCGCCGCACCGCCTGCAGGATCGCGAAGGTCCCGACCACGTTGGTCTGCAGGGTCGTCCACGGGTCTTCCAGGGAGTTGTCGACGTGGGTCTCGGCGGCGAAGTGCACGACCGCGTCGGACTCGGCGACCAGCGCGGCGACCAGCGCGGCATCGGAGATGTCGCCCTTCACCACCGTGATGGCGTCCTCGACGTCGGCCAGCGACTCGCGCCGCCCGGCGTAGGTGAAGGCGTCGAGCACCGTCACGGAATCCTCGGGGTGCTCCCGCACCGTGCTGTGCACGAAATTCGCGCCGATGAAGCCGGCTCCACCGGTGACCAGCAATCGCATGGTCACACACCCTAACCGAGCCGGATGATCAGTTTGGGGCGGTTAGTCCTAATGGCCCCGCCAGCCCGCGCAACGCCGACAGCAGCGCCTCGTCGTTCGGGGCGCCCAGCACCTGGACGGCCACGTGATCCGCCCCGGCGTCGCGGTGTTCCCCGAGGCGCCGCGCGATGGCCTCCGGGGTGCCGTAGGCCACCACCGCGTCGATCAGCTTGTCGCTGCCGGGCTTGCGCACGTCGTCCTGGGTGAACCCGAGCCGCAGCCAGTTGTTGACGTAATTGCTCAGGCCCAGGTAGCGGTCGGCTGTTTGGCGGCCGACCGCCCGTGCCTCGTTGGCGTCGGTGGTCAGCACCACCTTGTGCTCCGGCGCCAGGAACACCGAGTTGCCCAGCTGTTCGCGCGCCTTGGCCGTGTGTTCCGGCGTGGTCAGGTACGGGTGGGCGCCGGCGCTGCGCTGCGCGGCCAGCGCCAGCACACGCGGGCCGAGCGCCGCGAGCACCCGCCGGCTGGTCGGCACCATCGCGGCGTCGAGCGCGTCGAGGTAGCTGACCAGGGCGTCGTAAGGCTTGACGTACTCCTCGGTGTGCTCCCGGTGGCCCACCCCGACGCCGAGCAGGAACCGACCCGGGTGGGCGCTTTCGATGCGCGCGTAGGACTCGGCGACCGCCGGCGCCGGCGCGGACCAGATGTTGACGATCCCCGTCGCCAGCTGCAGCGACGCGGTCCGCTCCAGGGCCGGGTCGACCCAGGCCAGATCCGCGTCCGGCGATCAGCCGATCCAGACCGCGCCGTAGCCGAGCGCCTCGATCTGGGCGGCCAAGTCGGGCGTGATGGAGCGGCTGGGCAGCCAGACCCCGAATCGTCCCAGGTCGGGTTTCAATGCCACTGCCTCGGTCATTGGTGTCCCCCTCGAAGTCGGTCAGTTCAGTCCGAGCGGCCCCGCCAATTCGGCCAGCGCCGACACCAGGTTTTCATCCTTGGTGAGGACCTGCACGGGCACGTGGTCGGCGCCCGCGTCGAGGTGCTCGTTGAGCCGCGCGGCGATCTGCTCGGGCGTGCCGTAGGCCACCACCGAGTCGACCAGGCGGTCGCTGCCCGGGCGCACGACCTCCTCCTCGGAGTAGCCCAGCCGCTTCCAGTTGTTGCGGTAATTGGCCAGGTTGAAGTAGATGTCGAGCGCCTTGCGGCCCACCGCCCGGGCCTGTTCCGCGTCGGTGGTCAGCACCACCTTGTGTTCGGGCGCCAGGAACGCCGACGGGCCGATCAGCTCGCGGGCCTGCGCGGTGTGCTCGGGAGTGGTCAGGTAGGGGTGCGCGCCGGCGGCGCGTTCGGCCGACAGCTTCAGCACCCGGGGGCCCAGGGCCGCCACGACGCGCCGGTTCGCCGGCACGCCGTACTCGTCGAGCTGGTTCAGATATCCCACGAGCGCGTCGTAGGGCTTGCGGTACTCGGTGTGCGCCTCCGGATGGCCGACGCCGATGCCCAACAGGAAGCGGCCGGGGTAGGCCTTGTCGATGCGGTGGAACGACTCGGCCACCGGCCCGGCGGCCGCGGTCCAGATGTTCACGATGCCGGTGGCCACCTGCAACGTGGTGGTGGCCTCGAGCAGGGGCTCCACCCAGGCCAGCTCGGCGGGCGGGGAACCGCCCACCCAGACGGCCCCGTAACCCACGGATTCGATCTCTTTGGCTTGCTGGGGCGTCACGCCGCGTCCGAACGATCCGAACCGGCCGAGGTTGGGTTTGCTTGCGTCAGAGGCGGTCATGGTTGTTCCCAACCGGCCGCGCGGGGCGGCTATTCCGGAAAACTCACGTCGACGGCGGGCGGGAGCTCGAGCGGCAGCAGGACGATGAACCGGGTGTCGCCGGGTACGGATTCGACCCGCAGGTCCCCGCGATGCTTCTTGACGACGATGTTCCACGCCAGGTCCAGCCCCAGCCCCGTCCCCTCGCCGACCGGCTTGGTGGTGAAGAACGGCTCGAATATCCGCTCGCGCACGTCGTCGGGGATCCCCGGTCCGGTGTCGCGGATCTCGACCCGCGCCATCTTCTCGCCTTCCCGGCAGGTGCGGATGGTCAGCGTGCCGCCCCCGTCGCGCATCGCGGCGAGGGCGTTGTCGATGATGTTGGTCCACACCTGGTTGAGATCGCCTGGGTAGCAAGGGAGTTCGGGAAGGGACTTGTCGAAGTCCTTGACCACCGTGATCGCGGGCGCGTCCTTCGTGGCGTCCTTGCCCAGCCGGTCGGCGAACATCGTCAGCGTGCTGCGCAGCAGTTCGTGGACGTCGGCCACCTGGAACGGCGCCCGGTCCATCTGCGAGTACTGCTTGGCGTCGGCGACCAGCGCCGAGATTCGCTTGCTCGCCTCCAGGAGCTGGTTCAGCAGCAGCTCGCCCTCGACGGTGTAGGTGAGCCAGCGGATCGCCTTTTCCAGCGAGGTCGACGCGTCGAGTTCGTCGGTCGTCGCGGCGATCCTCTCCAGCCACGCGGTGTCGATGCCGCCCTCGACGAAGGTCGGGGCGATGTCCCAACCGCCCTCGACGCCGTGCTCGTCGAGCCATTCGCCGACGGCGTCCTCGAGGTCGGCGGTCTCGATCGCCGACAGGTTCGCCGACGCCGACTTGGCGACCTGGGCCGCCACCTCCTCCTGCAGCCGCACCAGGGCGCGCAGCGCCTCGGGCGTGACGGTCCCGTCGGCGAGCATCGCCAGTTTCTGGCGCATTCCGGCGACCCGCTCGCGCAGCTCGGCGGCGGCCCGGACGGTGGCCGCGGCGGGGTTGTTCAGTTGGTGGGTCAACCCGGCCGACAACTGGCCCAGGGCCAGCAGCTTCTCCCGGTTGTCGATGATCCGCCGGGTCCGCTCGGTGCCCACGGCGATCCCGTCGAGCAGGTGGACCGCCATCGGGAACTGGTCCTGCATGAAGCGGGCGAACGCGGGCGCGTCCAGCACGAAGAACCGCGACGGCTTGGTCACCCGCACCGAGGTGCTGTAGGCCTGCTGCTGCTCGCCGGTGAACGCCTGCCAGGCGCCGCAGTACACCCCGCGCTGCGACGTGCGGTTGGTCTCGATGTCCTGCCCGCCGGAGAGCTTCGACATCACCAGCTCGCCCTCGATGAGGACGTAGAAGCACGTCGCGGGTTCGCCCTCGACGCAGATCGGGCCGGGTTCGTACTCCTGGATTTGCCCGTCGGCGCACAGCGTCGCCAGCTGTTCGTCGGTCAGGGCCTCGAACAGGAACAGGCTGCGCAGTTCGTCGGGCCGGCAGGGCGTCTTGGCGGTCATGCTTCGGCGAGGTAGCGGTGCACCAGCATCACGGCCATCGACCCCTCGCCGACGGCTGCCGCGACGCGTTTGGCGGACTCGGCGCGCACGTCGCCGGTGGCGAACACGCCCGGCACGCTGGTCTCCAGGTGGTGCGGCGGGCGGTCCAACGTCCAGCCGCACACGTTGCGCAGGTCCGGTCCGGTGAGGATGAAGCCGCGGTCGTCGCGGGCGACCACCCCGTCCAGCCACTCGGTGCGCGGGGCGGCGCCGATGAAGATGAACATCCGGGCGCAGGTGACGTCCTCGGTGTCGCCGGTCCGGTTGTCGACCAGGGTCAGCCTTTCCAGATGGTCGTTGCCGACGGCGCGCTGCACCTCGGTGCAGGTGCGCACGGTGATGTTGGGCCGCTGCCTGATCTGCTCGATCAGGTAGTAGGACATCGACGACTCCAGGGACGCGGCGCGCACGGCGATCGTCACGGATTTCGCCTCGCGGGACAGATACATCGCGGCCTGCCCGGCGGAGTTGGCCCCGCCGATCACGTACACCTCCTCGCCGGCGCACTCCGTCGCGATGGAAACGGCCGCCCCGTAGTAGACGCCCCGGCCGGTCAGCTCGGTGCATCCCTGGGCCGACAGCTGCCGGTACGCGACGCCGGTGGCCAGGATGACGGAGTGCGCATCGATCGAGCCACCGTCGGCGAACCGCACCGTGCGCTTGGAACCGTTGACCTCCAGCGCGGTGGCGGCGCGGGCGGTGATCAGCTCCGCGCCGAACTTCTCGGCCTGCCTGCGCGCGCGTTCGGCCAGCTGGCCGCCCGACACCCCGTCGGGAAAGCCGAGGTAGTTCTCGATCCGCGAGCTCTGGCCGGCCTGACCGCCCGTCGCGGTGCGCTCGATCAGGACCGTGCGCAGCCCCTCCGACGCACCGTAGACGGCGGCGGCCAGGCCCGCGGGCCCGCCGCCGATGACGATCAGGTCATAGAACGCCTGCGACGGCGTGGTGGTGAGGCCCAGCGTGTCGGCCAGCTGCGCGTCGGTGGGTTCGACGAGGGTGTCGCCGCGTTCGGTGACGACGACGGGCAGCCGCAGGCAATCCGCGCCGGCGGCCTTCAGCAACCGCTCGCCGTCGGGGTCGTCGGCCATGAACCACGAGTAGTGCAGGCCGTTGCGGGCCAGGAAGTCGCGCACCTGCCAGGACCGCTCCGACCAGCGGTGCCCGATCACCTTGGTGTGCGGGATGGGATGCTCCGGCGCCGCCCGCCAGGCGTCCAGCAGCCCGTCGACGACGGGGTAGAACTTTTCCTGCGGCGGGTCCCACGGCTTGAGCAGGTAGTGGTCGAGGTCGACGACGTTGATCGCGTCGATGGCCGCATGGGTGTCGGCGTAGGCGGTCAGCAGGACGCGCCGCGCCGCCGGGTAGAGGTCCATCGCCTGCTCGAGGAACTCGATCCCGCTCATCTGCGGCATTCGGTAGTCGGCGATGAGCACCGCGACGGTCTCGCCCCGCAGTTTGAGCTCCTTGAGCGTCTCCAGGGCGTCGGAGCCCGACTCGGCGCGCACGATGCGGTGCCGGTCGCCGTACTGGCGGCGCAGGTCCCGGGCCACCGCGCGCGAGACCGAGGGATCGTCGTCGACGGTCAGCAGGACGGGCTTGCGCGGTTGCCCGGTGGCGGCCGACGGCTGCGCAGGGTCTCGAGGATTTGTCATCGGCGTTAAGTATGCGCTTGTCAGGCGCCGTGCGGTGGGTCGAGAAGGCCGGCCGGATTCCTCTCGCAGCGATTTTGGCCGGGGCCGATGACCAGGTATCGTTAGGGAACGGTGCGGTTTCGCGCCGACTTTTTGCGTGCCCAGTCCCTAGGAATTTCCTGTCACCGGCTCACGTTCGAAGTCGGTGCATACGTCGCGCCGATCCGGGCGCTTACGCGAACGAAACGAATGACGAGGATTGCTGACAAGTATGGCCAAGAAGGACGGTGCCATCGAGGTCGAGGGCCGCGTGGTCGAGCCCCTGCCCAATGCGATGTTCCGCATTGAGCTGGAGAACGGTCACAAGGTGCTCGCCCACATCAGCGGCAAGATGCGGCAGCACTACATCCGCATCCTTCCCGAGGACCGGGTGGTGGTGGAGTTGTCTCCCTACGACCTGTCCCGGGGCCGCATCGTGTACCGGTACAAGTGACAAGCCCGAACCACCACCGACGAGAAGACAGAACAGGATCGACCAGCCGTGAAGGTGAACCCCAGCGTCAAGCCAATCTGTGACAAGTGCAGGGTGATCCGTCGGCATGGGCGGGTCATGGTGATCTGCTCCGATCCGCGCCACAAGCAGCGGCAGGGCTAGCGGCGATCGCAAGCGCGGCGTAGCCGGGCGAAGCGGGTCGCCGCGGTGTAGTGAGCAAGGCGCCGCCCCAACACAACTGAATGCTGACCTCCCAGCACCACTGAACGGATACGCCGTTCATCCACGCCCGGACGGAGGCCGGGCCCCACCTCAAACCTGGGGCGGGAACGGACTGGGATAAGACCTCCGCCTAGAAAAAGAGGAAACGCCACCTATGGCTCGACTAGTAGGCGTCGATCTCCCGCGCGACAAGCGGATGGAGATCGCGTTGACGTACATCTTCGGCGTCGGGCGAACCCGCGCCAACGAAATCCTGGCCGCCACCGGCATCGACAAGGACCTGCGCACCCGGGACCTCACCGATGACCAGGTGACCCACCTGCGTGACTACATCGAGGCGAACCTCAAGGTGGAGGGTGACCTGCGCCGGGAGGTGCAGGCCGACATCCGCCGCAAGATCGAGATCGGCTGCTACCAGGGCCTGCGGCACCGCCGCGGCCTGCCGGTGCGCGGCCAGCGGACCAAGACCAATGCGCGCACCCGCAAGGGCCCGAAGCGCACCATCGCGGGCAAGAAGAAGGCCAGGTAAAACCGGATGCCACCAGCAAAGAAAGCGCAGGCAAGCTCCGCTAAGAAGGGGCAGCACAAGACCCGGAAGCGGGAAAAGAAGAATATTCCGCACGGCGCCGCGCACATCAAGAGCACGTTCAACAACACGATCGTGACGATCACCGACCCGCAGGGCAACGTCATCGCCTGGGCGTCGTCGGGCCACGTCGGCTTCAAGGGCTCGCGCAAGTCGACCCCGTTCGCCGCCCAGCTGGCCGCGGAGAACGCCGCGCGCAAGGCCCAGGAGCACGGCGTGCGCAAGGTCGACGTGTTCGTGAAGGGCCCGGGCTCGGGCCGCGAGACCGCGATCCGGTCGCTGCAGGCGGCGGGCCTGGAGGTCGGCGCGATCTCCGACGTCACCCCGCAGCCGCACAACGGATGCCGTCCGCCGAAGCGCAGAAGGGTCTAGGGAGAAAGATCATGGCTCGTTACACCGGACCCATCACCCGCAAATCGCGCCGGCTGCGCACCGACCTCGTCGGCGGCGACCAGGCGTTCGAGAAGCGCCCCTACCCGCCCGGCCAGCACGGCCGCGCGCGGATCAAGGAGAGCGAGTACCTGCTGCAGCTGCAGGAGAAGCAGAAGGCCCGCTTCACCTACGGCGTGATGGAAAAGCAGTTCCGCCGCTACTACGAAGAGGCCGTGCGCCAGCCCGGCAAGACCGGTGAGGAACTGCTGCGCATCCTTGAGAGCCGGCTGGACAACGTCGTCTACCGCGCCGGCCTGGCGCGTACCCGGCGGATGGCCCGCCAGCTGGTGAGCCACGGCCACTTCAGCGTCAACGGCGTGAAGGTGGACGTCCCCAGCTACCGGGTGTCGCAGTACGACATCATCGACGTGCGGGACGGCTCGCTGAACACGGTGCCGTTCCAGATCGCGCGGGAGACCGCGGGCGACCGCCCGATCCCGAGCTGGCTGCAGGTCGTGGGGGAGCGCCAGCGCATCCTCATCCACCAACTGCCCGAGCGCACGCAGATCGACGTGCCGCTCACCGAGCAGCTGATCGTCGAGTACTACTCGAAGTAAAGACCCCCTGCGCTGGACCCAGCGCAGGTCTGCGGGGATCGCAAGCGCGGCGAAGCCGGGCGCAGCGGGTCGCCGCGGGACAACACAGCGGCATCAAATAGCGGGTGCCGAGAAGGAGAAGAAGAAACACCATGCTGATCTCACAGCGACCCACACTGTCGGAGGATGTCCTCACCGACACCCGGTCCCAGTTCGTCATCGAGCCGTTGGAGCCGGGATTCGGTTACACCCTGGGCAATTCGCTGCGGCGCACGCTGCTGTCGTCGATCCCCGGCGCGGCCGTCACCAGCATTCGCATCGACGGCGTGCTGCACGAGTTCACCACCGTGCCCGGCGTGAAGGAAGACGTCACCGACATCATCCTGAACCTCAAGGGCCTGGTCGTGTCCTCGGAGGAGGACGAGCCCGTCACCATGTACCTGCGCAAGCAGGGCCCGGGCGAGGTCACCGCGGGTGACATCGTGCCGCCCGCCGGCGTGACCGTGCACAACCCCGACATGCACATCGCGACGCTGAACGACAAGGGCAAGCTCGAGGTCGAGCTCGTCGTCGAGCGCGGCCGCGGCTACGTCCCGGCGGTGCAGAACCGGGCCTCCGGCGCCGAAATCGGCCGCATACCGGTCGATTCCATCTACTCGCCGGTGCTCAAGGTCACCTACAAGGTGGACGCGACCCGTGTCGAGCAGCGCACCGACTTCGACAAGCTGATCCTGGACGTCGAGACCAAGAGCTCGATCACCCCGCGCGACGCGCTGGCGTCGGCCGGTAAGACGCTGGTCGAATTGTTCGGCCTGGCACGCGAACTCAACGTCGAGGCCGAGGGCATCGAGATCGGGCCGTCGCCGGCCGAGGCCGACCACATCGCGTCGTTCGCCCTGCCGATCGACGACCTGGACCTGACCGTGCGGTCCTACAACTGCCTCAAGCGCGAGGGCGTGCACACCGTCGGCGAGCTGGTCAGCCGCACCGAGTCCGACCTGCTCGACATCCGCAACTTCGGCCAGAAGTCCATCGACGAGGTGAAGGTCAAGCTGCACCAGCTGGGCCTGTCGCTCAAGGACAGCCCGCCGACCTTCGACCCGTCGGAGGTCGCCGGCTACGACGTCGCCACCGGCACCTGGTCCACCGAGGCCGCCTACGACGACCAGGACTACGCGGAAACCGAACAGCTGTAACGCCCGTCCGGTGACGATGCTGCCGTGCAGCGGCCGCGGAGGAACCGGAGACCTCTAACAGAAGTCCGTCCCGGCCCTACCTGATACGGGGGTCGGCCCCACTTAGGAGATAGTGCAATGCCCAAGCCCACCAAGGGCCCTCGCCTCGGCGGGTCGTCCTCGCACCAGAAGGCCCTGCTGGCCAACCTGGCCACGTCGCTGTTCGAGCACGGCCGGATCAAGACGACCGAGCCGAAGGCTCGTGCGCTGCGGCCGTACGCGGAGAAGCTGATCACGCACGCCAAGAAGGGCACGCTGCACAACCGTCGAGAGGTTCTCAAGAAGATCCGCGACAAGGACGTCGTGCACGCCTTGTTCGAGGAGATCGGGCCGTTCTTCGCCGACCGCAACGGCGGTTACACCCGCATCATCAAGGTCGAGGCGCGCAAGGGCGACAACGCCCCGATGGCCGTGATCGAGCTGGTGCGCGAGAAGACCGTGACGTCGGAGGCCGACCGGGCGCGACGGGTCAAGGCGTCGAAGAAGGTCGACGCGCCCGTCGCGGCGGCGGCCGCGCCGCAGGCGGCGGTCGAGCCCGAGGCGGCGGAGGGTCCGACGGCCGAGGAGGTCTCGGAAGTCACCGAGCCGGCCGAGACCGAGGCCACGGAGGCCGAAGCCACGGAGGCCGAAGCCACGGAGGCCGAAGCCACGGAGACCGAAGCCACAAAGGCCGAGGCCACGGAGACCGAAGCCACAAAGGCCGAGGCCGCCGCTGAGGAAAAGCATGACGAGGCCGTGGCCGCGCGGGCAGAGGCCGAGGCCGCCGAGGCGGACGACGAGGCTGACGAGAGTTAGCGACCCGGATCTTCAGGTCCGTCTGCGGCTCGACATCGCCTACGACGGAACGGAATTCGCGGGCTGGGCTGCCCAGGCCGGGCAGCGGACCGTCGCCGGCGTGCTCGACGAGGCGCTGACGACGGTCTTTCGCGCTCCAGTGCGGGTGCGCGCGGCCGGGCGCACCGACACCGGGGTCCATGCCACCGGGCAGGTGGCCCACGTCGACGTGCCTGCCGACGCGCTGCCCCACGCGTACCCGCGCGCCCCGCGCGCCGGTGAGCCGGAGTTCCTGCCGCTGGTGCGCCGCCTGGGCCGGTTTTTGCCCACCGACGTCCGCGTGCTCGACATCGCCCGGGCCCCAGCGGGTTTCGACGCGCGGTTCTCGGCGCTGCGACGTCACTATGTGTACCGGCTGTCGACGGCGCCTTACGGGGCGGAGCCTCAGCTGGCCCGCTACGTCACCGCGTGGCCGCGCGACCTGGACGTCGACGCGATGGCCACCGCGTCGCGGGACCTGCTGGGGCTGCACGACTTCGCGGCGTTCTGCCGCCAGCGGGAGAACGCCACCACCATCCGCGACCTGCAGCGGCTGGACTGGTCACGCGACGGCGACCGGGTCACCGCGCACGTCACCGCCGACGCGTTCTGCTGGTCGATGGTGCGGTCGCTGGTCGGGGCGCTGCTGGCCGTCGGCGAGCATCGGCGCCCCGTGCCCTGGTGCCGCGAATTGCTTTCGGCCACAGACCGATCCAGCGACTTCGCCGCCGCGCCGGCGCAGGGGCTGACCCTGGTCGGCGTCGACTACCCGCCCGACGACCAACTGGCCGCGCGGATTCTGATCACGCGGGATCTGCGCACGCCGGGCTAGACCCGGCTCGCGACGAAACTGGCGGCCTGGTTGGTCAATCCGGGCACGTAACCCAGGTGGGCGCTCCACTTGTTTCCACTCGAGCAGATCGGGTCGCCGGTGTTGCACAGGTCGATGGTCTTGCCGTCGAAGTCCGGGGTCAGGGCGCTCATCAGCCCGCCGGCCCGGGCCGACGGGTTCCCGAACAGGGCGACGGCGGCGACATGATCCGCCGCGGCGGCGGACAACGGCTGGTGGAATCCGAGGCCGGGAAGCGGTGCGGCGGTGACGATGTCGATGACCGCGGCGCCCTGGGAGTAGCCGCCGAGCACCATCTTGGTTTTCGGGCAGTTGTTGGCCATCTGCTGGACGTGGTTGCTGGCGTCGTTCGCGCCGTCCGTGGCCGCCAGGAAGTCCTTGTTGGCTGGGTAGTTAACCCCGTACGCGCCAACGCTTTTGCGGGTGTCCTGGCGCAGCGAGTTGACGAAGGCCTGGCCCACCTTCCCGACGCCGGGGGGCTCGTCGGTGCCGCGGGCGAACACCACCTCGACGTCCGGGCACGCCGCCGAGGCCAGCGGCAACAGCTTTCCGACGACGAAAAGCGCGACCGCCGCGAGGAATGCGGCGGTCAGCCCCAAGCGGATAAGCCTCACACGACGAGGCTACGGGCCCAGGGTCAAGGCCCGGTAACGATTTAGACAAGCGGCGCTTGAGGATTCGGCGTGACCGGCGCGTTCGGTACCGGGACGTTGCCGGGCGCCGACGGGCCGGAACCCGGCGTCTGCGGGTATCCGGGCGCCTGCGGGCCATAATCGGGTGTTTGAGGAGCGTATTGGGGCCCGTAGCCGGGCACCTGCGGGTTGGACCCGGCCATCAGCTTGGACGCGACGAAGGCCGCCGCCTGCGTGGTGTACGCGGGCACGTAACCCTCGGTGTGGCCACTCCACTCGTTGCCCTGACCGGCGTGGCAGATCGGGTCTTGCGGATTGCACAAGTCGATGGCCTTGGACCCGAGCAGCGCGCTCTGGGCCGGCAGCGTGCCGCCGGCGCGGTCGGCGATGTCACCGAAGGTGGCGACGGCCACGATGTTGCTGGCGTATTGCGGCGGCAGCGAATTGCCCCAGTTGATGCCGCCGATGGGAACGCCGGCCACGATGTCCATCACCGAGGCGCCCTGGGAGTAGCCGCCCAGCACGATCTTGGTGTTCGGGCACGTCTCCACGCTCTTCTTGACGCGGTCGATGGTGTCGTTGGCGCCGTCACCGCCGTGCAGCTGCAGCTTGCTGGCCGCGTAGTTGACCCCGTAGGGCAGAATGTTCAGGCCGGTCTGCTGGCGCAGCGAGTCGACGAACGCGTCGCCAACCCGGCCGAGGCCGGGCGGCTCGTTGGTGCCGCGGGCGAAGATGACCTCGACGTCCGGGCAGTCGAAGGCGGAGGCGACCGGCGTCGCCGTCGGGGACAGGAGCAGGCCGGTGGCGGTGAGCACTGCGGAAACCCCCGGGCCCACCCAGCGACCTATGCGGTGGGAAGACACGCCGAAATTTTACCCGCAACCAGCGCGAACCCAAATTCGGTCACCTGTGGATAACGGTCGCGGCCGCCGTCTACCTGCGGCTTAACTGGAGCGGGGAGACGGATTCCACAAATTTGCCGAGGGTATTTTGGACCGTTCACAGCCGCGCCGGCCAACGACCCGGCTACAGGTCAGCGGTTACCGATTCCTGCTGCGCCGCCTCGAGTGTGCGTTGCTGGGCCGGGACATCTACGCCGCGAACGCATCGCTGCGGGCGCAGTCGGCGGCGCTCGGGGCCGGGTGCGTTCTGGCGGCCATCGGGGTGGCGGGATGCGCGTTGCTGGGTGTGCTGCGGCCGCAAGCGGATCTGGGACAGGCCGGAATCGTCATGGGCCAACAATCCGGGGCCTTGTATGTGCGGGTGGGCGACGCCTGGCATCCGGTGCTGAACTTGGCGTCGGCGCGGCTGATCGCGGCGACCGCCGCGAACCCGCAACCGGTTCCGGAGTTCGATTTGGCGCGTACCAGGCGCGGTCCGTCGCTCGGTATTCCGGGCGCGCCACAGTCGATCGGCGCGCCGCTGCGAGCGGACGAATCGGCGTGGACGATCTGCGATACCGACGGGAGCGGCGCGACGACCGTCGTCGTAGGGCCCACCGCAGGCTCGGCGGTCCACCGCCTGGCTTTCGACCATGCGATCCTGGTCGCGCCGCCGTCGGGCTCGCCGGCCTACCTGCTCTTCGACGGGCAGCGCGCGGTGACGGATCTTTCCGATGCCGCGGTGGTGCGGGCACTCCGGCTGGAGGGCCACGCGCCGCGACACGTTTCGCAGGCGTTGCTCAACGCGGTGCCCGAGGGTCCGCCGCTACGCGCCCCGCGGATTCGCGGGCTGGGCACCGCCGCGATCGGGCTGCCCGGGTTCTCGGTCGGCAGCGTGTTGCGCATCGCGCGCGGCGATGCCGACGAGTACTACGTCGTCTTGCCCGCCGGGGTCCAGCGCATCGGGCGCGTCGCCGCCGACCTCCTGCGCTTCAGCGATTCGCAGGGCACCGCCAACGCCATCACCGTGGCACCCGACGCCATCCGCGCCGCGGCGGTAGCGAACGTGCTGCCGGTGGCCGGGTTCCCCGACCGGGCACCGGAACTCGACGTTGGCAGCACCTTGTGCGTCACGTCGCGGCCCGCGCCGGCCGGAGATTTCGACACCGCGTTCCTGATCGGTGCCGCGCTGCCGGTGGCGGCCGGTCGGACGCCGGTGACCCTGTCTCAGGCCGACGGCCGCGGGCCCGCACTGGACGGGGTGTTCCTGCCGCCCGGCCGGAGCGCCTATGTGCGGGGCGGTAACCGAACCGGCACGCGTTACCTCGTCACCGACACCGGGGTGCGGTTTGCCATCCACGACGACGACGCCGCGCGCGCTCTCGGCCTTCCGGCGCCGCTCGTGGCGCCGTGGCCCGTGTTGGCGGCCCTGCCGTCCGGACCGGAATTGAGCAGGCAGGCCGCGTCAGTCGCCCGTGACGCGGTTGGCGGGGGCCCGTAACCGTCCGGCCGCCAGGAGTGCCGCCAGCGCGACGAGGCAGCCGGCCGCGCCCCGCAGTGCGATGTCACGGGCGTGCCGATCTGGCGGTGCCGGTGACGGCGGCGCGACGATCGGCACGGGCGCCGGTGTCGGCCCGCTGGTTTCGGGCGGGCTGGAGTCGGTGCTCACCGCGGCCAGCGCATCGACGGTGCCGTTGCCGACGAGCGGATCCCACCCGGCGGGCGGGTGGTGCGCGGTCGACTCGATGCGCTGCATCACCTGTCGCGCGGTGAACGCGGGGAAGCGGGACCGGATCAGCGCGGCCAGCCCGCTGACGACCGGCGCCGCGTAGCTGGTGCCCGAAACCGGTTGTGCGCCCAGCGCAGTCACGGCCTCGCCGGTGGCGGCGACATCGACCCAGGGGCCGGCAAGGGTGAACTCCGACGGCGTCCCGTCGGCGTTGACGGAACCGACGGTCAGCACGTAATCGTCATACCAGGCCGGGCTGACCACGACGGTGGCCGTCTGCCAGGTCGCGTCGGACCGCTGACGCGGGCACTGGGCGGTGCCGCCGCTGTTGCCGGCCGCGGCCACGACGACGGCATTCTTGACGTCGACCGCATAGGCCAGGGCGGCTCCCAGCGCCCGATCGTCGAGCGTCGAGCCGACCGGAACGCAGGCAACCGAGGAGATGTTGATCACCGACGCGCCGAGGTCGGCGGCGGTGCGGACGGCCTTGGCCATGGTGTCCACATCGCCGACCCCGGTGCGCGAACGGTCGCCTCTGGGGGCGAATTTCGAACTGGACTGGCGGATGCTGATCACGGTGGCTTCAGGAGCCACCCCGGCGGAGCCGTCGGGCTTGGGATCGGCCGCGGCGGCGATGATTCCGGCCACCAGGGTGCCGTGCGCGTCGCAGTCCTGGGTGCCGTCGCCGGTCGACACGTAGTCGCCGCCGGGCAACACGTCGGGCAGCCTCGGGTGCGGTGAGACACCGGTGTCGATGACCGCGACCCGTTGTCCCGCGCCGCGCGTGAGTTGCCAGACCCGGCGCAGGTCGCCGACACCTGGCAGCCGACCGCCGCCGCTTGTCGGGTCCGTGATCATCGCCGCGCAACTCTCGCGTTGCAGGGTCGGCCACGGCGGTGCGGGCGAGGCCGGCTTGGGCAGCCACGTGTCGTCGATGCTCGGCGGCGAAACCGCCTGCGCGGTCGGGGTTCCCAGGTGGGGTAGCGCTGCCAGTGCCGACACCGCCAAGAGCCGCGCGGCGCGTGACGCGTTCACGTGAGGTTCAAGCCGCGGGCGGCCCCGTAGAGGCCGCACACCCAGCACGTGATGGGCGCCAACGCGACCAGGGCCGCACCCTCCAGCACGTCGACGACGCGGCGCAGCACAGGTGACGGCGACGCCGCCGACGCAGCGAAGCCCAAGCACATCGCCGCGCCGGCCAGCGCTGCCGTGATCGTCGCCGTCGATGCCCCGCTTGGAACGGCGACGGCGAAGGCGGCGAAAGTCGTTGCGATAATCGCGGTTCCGCACGCGGCGAACACCGGACCGACCCTGCCGTCGCCGCGACGAGCGCGCAGGATCAGCAACGCGCCCGCGAGCGCGCCGAAAGCAATGCGGGCCGGCCCCGGCGCGCCCGCGAGCACGGTCACGGCGGCGCCCACCGAGGCCCCGCACCCGAACGCGACGAGCAGGCTGGTCAACCATGTGTAGGCGCGGATCGCCCTGGCGTCCAGGTCCGGTGCGGGTGGCGGCTGCGGCGCTAGCCTTGCCAGCGCGAGCGATAACCGCGCCGCCACGCCGAGCAGGCCGAGGCACACGAGCGCGGATACCGAGCCGACGGCCTGCGGCGGTGCGGCGGTGATCACACCGACAAATGCCGCGGCCGCCACGAGCGTCGCGACGCACCCGAGGGCGATCAAGGTGACCGCGCCGCAGCCAGATACGCGCAGCGCCAGGACCGAGGTCACCGCCGCCGACATCGCCCCCAGCACCACGTTGGGAAGACCGGGGACACCGGGCACCGCGAGGTAGCCGGCGACCGCGCTGAAAGCGGTGGCGATCAGGCTCAGCGTGAGCCCGGCCAACGCATCCCCATACGTGCGGTGCGCAACCCCCGCACAGAGGAGGGCCACCAGACCGGCGGACACCGTGACGCCGACGGCGGCGCCGGTGGCGTTGGCGGTGAACGCGTTTCGGACGAGCGTCAGCCCGCCGATACCGGTCAGCACGCCCGCCGCGATCGCGCCGGTCAGGCGGGGCGCGGGCCGCAAGCCGCTCTGAGGGTGGGCCGTTGAGTCCCGCAGCGCAGCCACCGCCTCCGCCACGTCCTCGTAACGCGGAGCGGGCGGCGGCGTGGCGCACTCGGTCAGAACCAGCACCTCACCGTCTCGGATGCCGTGCTGCGCCAACGTCGCCGATGCGCTCAGCGCGGCCGCGCCGGGCCGGGCCAATCGGTAACGCCTCGCCTCAGACCCGTCCGAACCGGAGTCGCCGCGCCCGTCGAGGAGGTCGATGATCGACGGCACGAGGACGGCGACCGGCACGCCCGCGGGCAGGGCCACGTCGACGGCGGCGGTGCCGGCGTGGACCGACACCCGGCGCAGCCCCCGATCGGTCCCCGGCAACGATGCCTCCTTCCGTCGGATGGCACGGTAACCGGTTTCCCCGTCGCGCGGGATCCGGCTATCCACAGCCGACTTGCAGCCGATTTCGGGTACTGCATACCGTCGCCCCAACGGTGGGGAGGTGCCGCGATGACTCAGTGTTTCGTGCCCGTGGCGCGGCGGCCGGCGCCGGCGGTCGGGCCCGTCGATATCGTCATCGACGCGCCGCCAGGTCTGCCGCCGCCACGATCACCGGGATGGCTACCCGTGGTGGTGTCGGTGGCGGGCCTCGGCGTTATGGCGGCGGCCTTCTACTCGGGGTCGACGGTCACTCGCAACCCGGCGCTTGCGGCATTTCCGGCCATGACGCTCGTTTCCATGGCGGTGTCGGTGGCCGCCGGGCGTCGCCAACGGCAGGGACGAGGCATCGACGCCGACCGCTTAGACTACCTCTGGTACCTGAGCCGGCTCCGCCTCACCGCAACCGAAATCGCTGTGGCACAACGCCGGTCGCTGATCCGCAGCCATCCGGACCCCGACACGCTGTGGACGTTGATCGGCGGCGCGCGAATGTGGGAGCGCAGCGCGTCCGACCCCGACTTCTGCCTCGCCCGCGTCGGCGTCGGAAGCCCGCCGCTGCCCACCCGGTTGGTCGCCCCGCAGCCCACGTCCCATGAGCCCCCGGATCCCGTCGCCGCCACGGCCCTGAGTCGCTTCCTCCGAGCGCATTCGACGGTGGCGGACGCGCCCGTCGCAATCGGCCTGCCCAGCGGCGGAACGGTCACGATCGACGGCGATGCGACCTCGGTGCGCGCACTGTTGCGTGCGATGATCTGCCAGCTCGCCGTCCTGCACCCGCCGGATCAATTGCTGATCGTCGGGGCGGTAGGCGACGCGAATCGAGAGCACTGGGACTGGCTGAAGTGGTTGCCGCACAATCAACATCCGGCCGCCACGGACGCGGTGGGTTCCGCCCGGATGGTGTATCGAAGTCCGGCGGAGGTCCGGCGCGCCCTCGCCGACGTGGGGCCCCACGCGATCGTCGTCGCGGACCTCGGTGGGCCTGTGACCCCCGGCGCGATCACGGGTGCCACCCTGCTCGAGGTCGGTGCTGGCGGCGACGGCATGCCGCTGACGATCCGACGCGGCGACGAGGCCGAACCGCTGCACTGTCCGGACCGGATGGACATGGTGGACACGCTGACGTGCGCCCGCCGGCTCGCGGGGTATCGGATCGGGTCAGCGCCGCACGGCCTTGGGCGGGACTCGGCGGGGCTCGGCGATCTCACCGATTTCGATCCGGCGGCGTTGTGGCGCAGCCAAGATCACCGCGATCGGCTGCGAGTTCCCATCGGGATCACGCTCGACGGCGCGCCAGTGGAACTCGATATCAAAGAGGCGGCGGAAAACGGCCTGGGCCCGCACGGGCTCTGTGTGGGCGCCACCGGCTCGGGCAAGTCGGAGCTGCTGCGCACCATCGCGCTGGGGATGATGGCCCGGAACTCGCCGGCGGCGCTCAACCTGCTGCTCATCGACTTCAAAGGGGGCGCAACGTTTCTCGATTTGGCGCGGGCGCCGCACGTCGCCGCCGTCGTCACCAATCTCGCCGACGAGGCGCCGCTGGTGGCGCGCATGCACGATGCGCTGGCCGGCGAGATGGACCGTCGGCAACGGCTGCTGCGAGCGGCGCGGTGTGCCAGCGTCGCGGCCTACGAAGACACGCGCCGGGCCGGCGGCCGCTTGGGCGCCCTGCCGACTTTGCTGATCATCGTCGACGAGTTCTCCGAAATGCTCAGCCGGCACCCCGAGTTCGCCGACATGTTCGTAGCGATCGGCAGGCTCGGCCGGTCGTTGGGCATCCACCTGCTGCTGGCCAGTCAGCGCCTCGATGAGGGCCGGCTGCGCGGCCTGGACGCCCACCTCTCCTATCGGGTCTGCCTGAAAACCCTGTCCGCCGCCGAATCACGCGCGCTTCTGGGAACGCTTGACGCATACCAACTGCCGAACACGCCCGGCGCGGGGTTCCTGCGTGCGGGCGGCGGCGAGCCGATCCGCTTCCAGGCCTCCTTTGTTTCGGGACGGGCGCCAGCTGCCACGCAGACGCCCGCGCCGACGGCGGCGGTGCGGGTATTCAGCACTCGGCCGGCCGGCGCGGTGGCGCGCACGTCCGGCCGGGATGACCCGGCCACCCGGACCGTCTTGGAAGCCGTCCTGGACCGGCTGACCGGACATGGGCCGCCCGCTCACCAAGTTTGGCTGCCACCGCTGGGAGCGGCGCCGGCCCTCGACACCCTGTTGGGCGACGCCCCAGCGGCGACGGGCGGCCTCACCGCACCGATCGGCATTGTCGACCGGCCCTTCGAGCAGTGCCGCACGCCTCTGATGGTGGAGCTGTCGGGAGCCGCGGGCAACGTGGCGATCGTGGGGGCGCCCCGATCGGGCAAGTCGACGGCACTGCGCACACTCATCACGGCGCTGGCGGCCACCCACGGCCCGGGGCGGGTGCGGTTTTACTGCCTGGACTTCGGTGGCGGAGCGCTGGGCTCGGTGCGCGCCTGGCCGCATGTGGGCGCCGTCGCCGGACGGGCCGATCCGGAGCTGGCCCGGCGCGTCGTCGCGGAGTTGGAATCCATTGTCCGCCAGCGGGAGCACCGTCAAGGCCGCGCGGCGCCGGACAGCGATCCTTTCCCCGACGTCTTCCTCGTCGTCGACGGATGGGCGAGCCTGCGGCAGGACTTCGAGGAACTCGAGGCGCCGATCGCCGCTCTTGCGGCACAGGGGCTTTCGTTCGGTGTGCACGTGGCGTTGTCGGCATCGCGTTGGGCCGAGATCAGGCCCTCACTCCGTGATCAGATCGGCACCCGCGTCGAGTTGCGGCTGGGCGATCCCGCGGATTCCGAGATCGACCGCAGGCGGGCGCAGCAGGTACCCCTCGACCGTCCGGGCCGCGGGCTGTCCCGCGAGGGCCTGCACATGGTCATCGCGTTGCCCACCGAGCGGATCTGTCACGGCGGAAAGGCCGCGCCGCCGATACCTTTGCTCCCCCCGCATGTCGACCACGACGTCGTCGTCCAGCGGGCGGGTCCGCAGCTCGCGGCGCGGATCCTGCTCGGCGTCCAGGAGCGCCGATTAGCCCCGGTCCCATTGGATTTCGGTCAACGTTCGCACCTGTTGATCATTGGGGACAACGGGTGTGGGAAGACGGCCACGATGCGGACCCTGTGTCGCGAGATCGTTCGGACCAAGACCGCCGCGGAAGCCCAGCTGCTGATCGTCGATTTCCGCCGCACCCTGTTGGGCGTCGTCGACTCGGAACACCTCGGCGGCTACGCCATGTCCTCGGCCGCGCTGGGCGGGCTGCTGCCGGGTCTGCTCGAAACGCTGCGGCGCCGGATGCCGCCGCCGGACGTCGGCCAGGCGCAGCTGCGCGCCGGATCGTGGTGGTCCGGGCCGGACCTCTACGTCCTGGTGGATGACTACGACCTGGTGGCAACCTCGGCGGGCAACCCGCTCGGGGCCATCGTCGAATATTTGCCGTACGCGCGGGATCTGGGATTGCACGTGGTGCTGACGCGGCGCAGCGGCGGTGTCGAGCGCGCGCTGTTCGAGCCATTGTTGGCGGGGTTGCGCGACCTCGGCTGCATGACGCTGATGATGAGCAGGCGCCCGGACGACGGCGCCTCGTTTGGTTTCGGGCGCGCGCAGCCGATGCCGGCCGGACGTGGTGTTCTGAGCACCGGCGCCGGTGACGGACAGCTCGTGCACGTGGCCTGGAGCCCGCCCCCGTGACACGCCATCGGGCGGTCATTGAGGCCGGGCCGGGCACGATCCGCCGATTGTGTTGTGGGACAGGCGAGTCCGCCGATGACGATGACGGCGAGATCGTGCGGGAGGCATTGGCCGCCGTAGACGATCGGGTGGCGC
The DNA here is from genome assembly GCF_900157385.1 of Mycobacterium terramassiliense. Classification (GTDB taxonomy): domain Bacteria; phylum Actinomycetota; class Actinomycetes; order Mycobacteriales; family Mycobacteriaceae; genus Mycobacterium; species Mycobacterium terramassiliense. Next base: position 662,342 of record NZ_LT717700.1, on the reverse strand, counting down.
TGGTCGAGTGCCGCCCGGTCGACGTCGATTCCCTGTGGCGCGCCGCGCTGCGGTCGGTGAAATGCGCCGACTGCGCCGGCCTGCTCGTCCTGCATCCGTCGTGGTGGCCGGCGGCGCGCGTCGACCGGGTGACCCGCGCCGCCAAGGCCTTCGGGGAGGACGCGCTGGTCCGCCCCAGGTCGTGGCTGCTGGCGCGGCGACCCGAGGCCCGAACCGACGCTGGGGCAACCGTGGTGGTGGAGATCGCCGAGCGCCTCGTGGCGATCAGCGGGGCCGAGGTCGCCGCGGTACCGCGCGCTTCGGAAGCGCATTCGGTTGCCGAGGAGGTCGCCACGGTCGTCGCCGGCACGACTGGCGCGGTGATCCTGATCGACGCGCCCGGCACGGTGACCGGCGCGCCGGCCCTTGCGGCATCGATCGGTGCCGCCGTACGCGAGAGCGGCCGCGTGGCGGTCGAGATCGGAGACACCCGGCTGGCACGGTTGGCGCAGTCGGCGTCGCTGCCGGACGTGCGCGAATCGGCGGTCCGCGCAGGTGATGTTCGATCCCGCGCGCGGACGGCCGGCGGGCTTGCGGCGGCCGCCCTGGTGCTCACGGCCTTGCCGCTGGCGATCTCGGGTGGGGCGCCGCGCGGTGCCCAGGGCCTATCGCCGTCGGCCACGGTGCCGGTGGCGCCGGCGACGTTTCTGGTCGAGGGCCGCGTGGCGCTCGCGGTGCCCGCGGACTGGTCCACGCAGCGGGTGATCACCGGGCCCGGCTCAGCCCGGGTCCAGGTCACGTCCCCGTCGGATCCCGAAGTGGCGTTGCACGTTACGCAGTCGCCGGTGCCCGGCGAAACGCTGAGCGGCACCGCCGAGCGTTTGAAACGCGCGATAGACGCGGAGCCCACCGGGGTGTTCGTCGACTTCAACCCCTCGGGAAGCAGCGTGGGCCGCCCGGCGGTCACCTACCGGGAAGTGCGCGCCACACACCACGTGCGATGGACCGTGCTGCTGGACGGGCCGGTCCGGATCAGCGTCGGATGCCAGAGCCGTCCCGCGGACGAGGGGGCCGTCCGCGGGCCGTGCGAACAGGCGGTGCGGTCCGCCCACGCGATCGGTTGAGCCGAGAAGCGGACGGAACCGAATGCCGTCTGGTGCGGTCCAATCTGATATGGCGAACACATTGAGCACCGACTTCGGCCTCATGCGCTCGGTCGCGGCGACGACGGACGCGCGCAACGACGAGATCCGGGCGATGCTGCAGGCCTTCATCGGCCGCATGAACACGGTGCCGCACTCTGTGTGGGGTGGTCTCGCGGCCGCGCGGTTCAAAGACGTGGTGGATCGCTGGAATGCCGAGTCGACGCGGCTCTTCCACGTCCTGCACACGATCGCGGAGACGATCCGGCAGAACGAGGCCGTGCTGCTGGAGGCCGGCGAGAACCACGCCCACCGCATCGCCGCCGCCGGCGGAAGCCTCTAGGGGGATCGACTGTGGATCAGGCCCTGTCCTACAACTTCGGCGAAATCGAATACTCGATCCGCCAGGAAATCCATGCGACGGCTGCCCGTTTCAACGCCGCGCTGGACGAGTTGCGCTCGCAGATTGCCCCGTTGCGAGAGCTGTGGACCCGCGAGGCGGCCGCCGCGTATCAGGTGGAGCAGCTGAAGTGGCACCAGGCGGCCACGGCGTTGAACGAGATCCTGGTCGACCTGGGAAATGCGGTCCGCGACGGCGCGGAGGAGATGGCGACCGCCGACCGCCGGGCCGCCGGCGTCTGGGCAAGCTAATTGCTTCTGGCCCCTGTGTGGTCCCGGCGGTGGAGAGCCGCCGGGACCACACAGTCATTTTGACCTGCGGGGATGCGCATCGGTATGCTGCTCGGTTGGCGTGCGGTACGCCGGGGCCTCGGGTCAATGTCGGTCGCCGAGATCAAACCCCCACCGCGAACGCCTGACCGGCACCCGGCTCGACCCGGGATCCATAGCCTCGAGAACGGGGCTCGCAGAGAAAGAGTGGTAAGCGCTGTGCCCACCTACGCGCCAAAGGCGGGTGACACCACGCGGTCGTGGTATGTCATCGACGCCACGGACGTGGTGCTTGGCCGCCTTGCCGTCGCAGCAGCCAACCTGTTGCGCGGCAAGCACAAGCCGACGTTCGCGCCCAATGTCGACGGCGGTGATTTCGTCATCGTGATCAACGCCGAGAAGGTCGCCCTGTCCGGCGACAAGCTGCAGCAGAAGCTGGCCTACCGCCACTCGGGGTACCCCGGCGGCCTGCACTCGCGCACGACCGGCGAGCTGCTGGAAAAGCACCCGACCCGCGTCGTCGAGAAGGCGATCGTCGGCATGCTGCCCAAGAACAAGCTCAGCCGTCAGATCCAGCGCAAGCTCCGCGTCTACGCCGGCCCGGAGCATCCCCACACCGCTCAGCAGCCGGTTCCGTACGAGATCAAGCAGGTGGCCCAGTGACCGAAACAACCGAGGCCTCCGAGGCCTTAGAGACCACAGAGACCACAGAGGCCACAGCGACCCCGGAGGCGCCGGAGACCGCGGAGACCACCACTGAGGCTGCACCCGCCCGGCCCGCCGAGGCGTTCGTCTTCGAGCGGCCCATCCAGACCGTCGGCCGCCGCAAGGAGGCCGTGGTGCGGGTGCGCCTGGTGCCCGGCACCGGCAAGTTCGACCTCAACGGCCGCAGCCTGGAGGACTACTTCCCCAACAAGGTGCACCAGCAGCTGATCAAGGCCCCGCTGGTGACCGTCGACCGGGTGGAAAGCTTCGACGTCTTCGCCCTGCTGCACGGCGGCGGCCCGTCGGGTCAGGCCGGCGCGCTGCGCCTGGGCATCGCCCGGGCGCTGATCGTGGCCTCGCCGGACGACCGGCCCGCCCTGAAGAAGGCCGGCTTCCTCACGCGTGACCCGCGTGCCACCGAGCGCAAGAAGTACGGGCTGAAGAAGGCGCGCAAGGCGCCCCAGTACAGCAAGCGCTGATCCGCGTCCCTTTCTGGCCGCAACTTGGCAACTTTTGCACGGGTGTGCGGCGTGTCTGCGCACCCAGACGTGCGTTTTCGGTCAGAAAAGAACGGGCACGTTAGGTGAACGACCGGCAATTGTGAGAGGTTTTAGCGCATGGGTCGACTATTCGGCACCGACGGTGTCCGCGGGGTCGCCAATCGCGAGTTGACCGCCGAGCTGGCGCTGGCCCTGGGCGCCGCGGCGGCCCGGCACCTGGCGAGTTCGGACGGGCCCGGCCGGCGGGTCGCCGTGATCGGTCGCGACCCGCGGGCCAGCGGCGAAATGCTGGAGGCCGCCGTGATCGCCGGGCTGACCAGCCAGGGCGTCGACGCGCTGCGGGTCGGGGTGCTGCCCACCCCCGCGGTGGCGTACCTGACCGGCGCGTACGACGCCGACTTCGGGGTGATGATCTCGGCGTCGCACAACCCGATGCCCGACAACGGCATCAAGATCTTCGGCCCCGGTGGCCACAAGCTGGACGACGACACCGAGGATCAGATCGAGGAGCTGGTCGCGGCCGGACCCGGGTTGCGCCCGGTCGGGGCCGGGATCGGTCGCCGCATCGACGCCGAGGACGCCGCCGACCGCTACCTGCGCCACCTGTCCAAGACCTGCACGCTGCGCCTGGACGGCCTCACCGTCGTGGTCGACTGCGCCCACGGCGCCGCGTCGTCGGTGGCCCCGCGCGCCTACCGCGCCGCGGGCGCCCGGGTGATCGCGATCAACGCCGACCCCAACGGGCTCAACATCAACGACGGCTGCGGCTCGACCCACCTGGACTCGCTCAAGGCGGCGGTCATCGAGCACCGGGCCGACCTGGGCCTGGCACACGACGGCGACGCCGACCGCTGCCTGGCCATCGACGCCAACGGTGACCTCGTCGACGGCGACCACATCATGGTGGTGCTCGCGCTGGCGATGCGCGACGCCGGCGAACTGGCCTCCGACACGCTGGTGACCACCGTGATGAGCAACCTCGGGCTGCACCTTGCGATGCGCTCGGCCGGCATCGCGGTGCGCACCACCGGCGTCGGCGACCGCTACGTCCTGGAGGAGCTGCGCGCCGGCGACTACAGCCTCGGCGGCGAGCAGTCCGGCCACATCGTGATGCCCGCGGTCGGCTCCACCGGCGACGGCATCGTCACCGGGCTGCGGCTGATGACGCGCATGGTGCAGACCGGCGCGTCGCTGGCCGACCTCGCCTCGGTGATGCGGTCGCTGCCACAGGTGCTCATCAACGTCAAGGTCGCCGACAAGGCCACCGCCGCCGCGGCGCCCTCGGTGCAGAGCGCCGTCGAAAAGGCCGAGGCCGAACTGGGCGACACCGGCCGAATCCTGTTGCGCCCCTCCGGAACCGAGCCGATGATCCGGGTCATGGTGGAGGCGCCCGAGGAGGGCACGGCGCAACGCGTGGCCACCGCGGTCGCCGAAGCGGTGAGCGCCGCGCGCTGATCCACCGGTGCGGGAACCGCGACGCGGAGCCCGGCGTCGGATTAGGCATGAGACTCGATAGCGCGGGGGTACACAGGGTCGCCGACCAGCTGGGCGCGGCCGCCGAACTCCTTGACCGTGTCGTGGGAGATCACTTGGCGCGGTTGGCTTTCGGTGGGGCCAGCGCGGGCCGGGCGCACACCGCTCGCGGCGACGCCCTGCGCGTCCAGCTGGAGCGACTGACGGCCGAGGTGACGCGGTGGTCGCGGGCGGCCACCGACACCGCGGCCGCCCTGCGCGCCGGCGCCGACCGCTACGCCGACGCCGAACTGTACGCCGCGGCGCGGATCGCCTGACCGTGGCCGAACGGCTGGACGTCGCCGAGCGCCTCGCCGAGGGCCAGGCCGCCGTCGAGCACACCCAGGCCTACGTGCGGGCCTGCCACGCGCTCGGCTACCAGTACCCCGCGATGACGTCGCATCCCTTGCGGATTCGTGAGTGGTACGACAGCGAAGAGGGCCTCGACCTTCGCGCGCTCGATCGCGACTGCACCGAACTGCGGGCGGCGGGCGCGGCGGTCGCCGAAGCGCTGCGGCTGCAGCGCGCCCAGCTCGCCGACCTGGCCGCGGCATGGGCGGGCCCGGGCGGCGAGTCCGCGGTTCGGTTTCTGGAACGTCATTGCGACGCCGCGAGCGCGGTGGCTTCGGAAGTCCGCGCGGCGGCCCAGCGATGTGAGTCCCTGCGCGACAACCTGTGGTACCTGGTCGATTCGAAAGTCGCGGCGGCCATCGCCATCGACGATCGCACGCGGGCGCAGCAACCGGCGTGGTTGGCCGCGGCCGCCGCGATCACCAGCGGGGTGGGGGACCGCGCGAGCGCCGAGGGATTGGTCCGCGAGCAGATACAGCCCTACGTGGACAACGAGATTCGCGACGACTGGCTGACGACGATGCGGTCGACGGTCGACGGCGTGGACACGTCCTACGACATGGTCATCGACAGGATGGCCGCCGCGCCCCCGGTGCGCTTCGAGGTGCCCGGCGATCTCGGGCCCGGCTATCAGCCGCGCCAGGCAAGCCCGCCGGGTCCGCCCGCGGTGGTCACGCCCGCCGCGTTTTCCGGGCCGCCGGCGGCCCCCGTTGCGGCGCCCCCTCCGGCGATCCCGGCGCCGACTGCGGCGATCCCGGCGCCGACTGCGGCGATCCCGCCGCCGACTGCGGCGATCCCGCCGCCCCTACCCGACCTGGGGAGCGCCTCCGCCGTGCCCGCGGGCGAAGGGGGCGGCGGCCTCGGCGGTCTGGGCGGGCTCGCCAACCGGATCGTCGAGGCGATGGGTTCCCTGCTGGCTTCGGCGGTAGCCCCGGCCGACACCGCCGATGCCCTCGGCGACGGGGACCCGTTCCAGCCCCATGACGTCGAGGACGCCGAGGACGTCGAGGACGCCGAGGACCAACCCCACGGGCCGGAAGGGGTCAAAGAGGCCGAGAAGGTGCCGGACACCGCGGCGGCCAAGCCCGCCGACGAGGCACTACCGGTCGATGCGCCGGGCGCACGGGCCGATCCGCCCGCGCCGGTTGCCGAGGCTCCGGCCCCCGTTGCCGAGTCTCCGGCCCCGGTTGCCGAGCCGCCGCCCCCGGCAACCGAGGCGTCGACGCCGTGCCAGATCGCCGCCGACCAGCTTCCGCAGGCGGGGCGATGAGGGCTCAGGCGGGTCGCAGCGCGAGTGCGTCCTCGACGAAGCGCACGCCTTCGCGCGCGTCGGCGGCCAGCGGGCTCACCAACAGCGTGGTCACGCCGGCCTCGGCGAAGGCGGCGAGGCGTTCGGCGACGTACCCGCGGGGGCCGACGAGCGACATCCCGCGCACCAGTTCGTCGGGCACCAGGGCGATGGCCTCGGCCTTGCGGCCCGACAGGTAGAGCTCCTGGATCCGGTCGGCGACCTCGCCGAACCCGTACCTGGTGGCCAGGTTGTGATAGAAGTTGCGGCCCTTGGCGCCCATCCCGCCCAGGTAGAGCGCCAGCTGCGGCTTGACCCAAGCCAGCCGCTCTTCGACGTTGTCGCCGATGGCCAGCGATGCGTGCACCATGACGTCGAGGGGGCCCAGCGCCGGGTCCCGTTTGGCCGCCCCGGTGGCCAGCGCCTCGCCCCACACCAAGTGGGCCTTCTCCGGAAGGTAGAAGACGGGCTGCCAGCCCTCGGCGATCTCGGCGGTGAGTTCGACGTTCTTGGGGCCCAGCGCGGCGATGGAGATCGGAATGCGTTCGCGCACGGGGTGATTGATGAGCTGCAGGGCCTTGCCCAGGCCCGTTCCGCGGTCGGCGGGCAGCGGGATCTGGTAGTGCTCGCCGGAGTATTGCACTCGCTCGCGGCGCCACACCTGCCGGCAGATCTCCACGATCTCGCGGGTGCGGCCCAGCGGGGCGTCGAACTCGACGCCGTGGAATCCCTCCATCACCTGGGGTCCGGAGGTGCCGATCCCGAGCCGAAACCGCCCGCCGGACACGAAATCCAGGCCGGCGGCGGTCATCGCCAGCAGCGACGGCGTGCGGATGTAGATCGGAAACACCCCCGACGCCAGCTCGACGGTGCTGGTCTTGGCGGCCAGATACCCGAGCTGGCTGACGGCGTCGAACGAATAGGCCTCGGCGACCACCGCGACGTCGATGCCGGCTTTCTCGAGTTCGACGATGCGGTCCACGCCCTCGTGAAAGCCGCCCGAGTAGTCCAGAGCGATCCCGATTCGCATCCACGACAGATACCACGACGGCGGCGGCACGCCGCGATCGGCAGGGTGCGCGCGCCGGCGCCGGCAAATTGCTCCCGTCGCGAGATGTGCGCCCAGTAATTGTCTTTTGCTTGCGCGGCAACAGTTCGGGCAAAAGAAAAAGGAGCGGAAAAGCGCATGAAGTACCTGGTAGCGGCGACGATGTCGGATTCCACCGGGCGCATCTCCGGTGTCGATGCGGGACAGGCCAGCCAATCCGCCGCCGAGCAGTTCGTGATGTCGGACTGTCGCAAGCGGGTCAGCGACCGTCGTGTGCTCACCAGGGGGCCGGGGTCCGACGAGCGACGAAGCCGAGGCCGCGGCATTGGCCGCCGCCCACGGCGGGACGATCCTCAAAGACCATGGCCACTGCCTGGGAGATGCGTGAAGCTGATGCGCTCACGGCGCGTGGCTACTTGAGCAGCGCGACGACCTTTTCTTCGAGGGCGATCGGTTCGGCGTCGGGATCGGTTGGATCGGTCCGTGGCAGCTTCACGTCGGGATCGGCGAAGGCGCGGTAGGTCTTGTCCCCGCCCAGCGCGTAGAGGAGGTAGCCGGTCAGCAGCGCCCGGACCGAGCGCTGCGTGCGCCGGTCCGGGCCGGCCAGCCCGACGACCTTGGCCAGTCGGCGGCCCTCGACCAGCCCGCCGGATTCGGCCTTGTGCACAACGCGCAGCGTCGCGGTGTCCCACGCGGCGTTCAGCGCAAGGGCGTTGGAGTTCAGCGATTTCGGATCCCCCGGCGCGGCAAGGATCAAACCGGGGACCCGCAGCGTCGCGGCGGGCTGCTCGGCCGGGGGCGTGGTGACCGACGGGAAGAGCGCCGCCACGGCCGCGGGCTTGTCGGGCATGCCGGCCGCGGCGAACACGGCCGCCGAGCCGCCGAAACCGTGGCCCACCACGCCGAGCTTGGCGGGATGCACGCTGATGTTGCCGGGCCCCAGCCGCACCCCGGCGACGATGTCGAGGGCGGTGCCGAGGTCGAAAGCCAGGTTCAGCACCGAGGGCGCCAGGCCCCGCTGGGTGTCGGGCGCTCCGGCCACGATGCCCCACGACGCCAGGTGCTCGAGCAGGCCCGCGTAGCGGGCGGCGCCGGTGAGCCAGTCGTGGCCGAACGCCACGCCCGGCAGATTGAGCCCCGCTTCGGGCGTGTACACCACGCCCGGCAAACCGGCGAAGTCCAGGTCACCGCGCAAAACCCGGTGCGGGCCACGGCGGCTGAGGGCTGCGACGAGCTTCCGGATCCGAGCCACCCGTCGACGTTAGCGCATGGCCCCGCTAGGCCGTGACCTCGATGACACCCACCCGCCACAGCGCCGCGTACAGGTGGCGCAGCGGGATGCTCAGCAAACGAGAGGCGGCGTCGACCATCGGGTCACCCCCGGCGACCGGCTGGAGAGGGGCCCGCCTCGGCGCGGGCGCCACGGTCGGCCGCGGCGCGGCGGCGGCGGACACCACTTCGTCGAACAGAACAGCGGTCATGATTCCCTCCTGAAGATTTTTACGGGTCGTTCACCGACTCCCGGATTTCCGTTATTAACATTTGCTAGATGGTCATTTGCGTAAGGTTTACGAATAGTTGAACTATTGGCGTTGGCCGCTATTGAAAAGTTATCTTGAAGGATTACCGGCCGGATTTTCGGCGCTGCATCGTCGCGTTAAATCCTTGTTTTGCAGGTGGATCCGCCGGTAGAGGCCGAGCGTCACCCCCGTTATTCTCTCCGCTGGCCGCGGGTTGTTGCCAGCTGTTACCCGACATTTCGCAGTGTAAGTGGGACGGTTGCTGAACGGCGGACGTCAATGGGAACGACACGACTACATCGGGTGAAATAAACGGCGATCGTGTGTGACTGCGGTGTGAATGCATCGCTGCGGTCCTTCCCCTGCCGGTTTCGCTGACCACAGCCTCGCGCCCGCGCCTGGAGGGATCCTCAACGAATTCTTGGCGCCGCGGGCGGGCCGTATCCGCAGGTCGGGCTTGTGCTGGCGGGTCCGGCCCGATCGCTGCACTACCCTGTTCAGGATGTGCGGGATTGTCGGCTACGTCGGGCACCGCCCGGCCTGCGAGGTCGTCATGGACGCGCTGCGCCGGATGGAGTACCGCGGCTACGACTCATCGGGGCTCGCGCTGGTCGACGGCCAGGGCAAACTCACCGTCCGGCGCCGCGCCGGCCGGCTGGCCAACCTGGAAGAGGCGGTGGCCGAGATGGCCCCGGCGTCCAAGGTCGGCACCACCGGGCTCGGCCACACCCGCTGGGCCACCCACGGCCGTCCCACCGACCGCAATGCGCATCCGCACCGCGACGCCGCCGGCAAGATCGCCGTCGTCCACAACGGCATCATCGAGAACTTCCCGGCCCTGCGCCACGAGCTGGAGGCGGCCGGCGTGGAGTTCGCCAGCGACACCGACACCGAGGTGGCGGTGCACCTGGTGGCCCAGGCCTACCGCCACGGCGAGACCGCGGGTGACTTCGTGGCCTCGGTGCTGGCGGTGCTGCGCCGGCTCGAGGGTCACTTCACCCTGGTGTTCGCCAACGCCGACGAGCCGGGCACGATCGTGGCGGCCCGCCGCTCGACGCCGCTGGTGATCGGCGTCGGGGACGGCGAGATGTTCGTCGGCTCCGACGTGGCCGCGTTCATCGAGCACACCCGCAACGCCGTGGAGCTCGGCCAGGACCAGGCCGTCGTGATCAACGCCGACGGCTACCGCATCACCGACTTCCACGGCAACGTCGACGTCGAGTACCGCGAATTCCACATCGACTGGGACCTGGCCGCCGCCGAAAAGGGCGGCTATCCGTACTTCATGCTCAAGGAGATCGCCGAGCAGCCCACCGCGGTCGCCGACACCCTGCTCGGGCACTTCGTCGACGGCCGGATCGTCCTCGACGAGCAGCGCCTGTCCGATCAGGAACTGCGCGAGATCGACAAGGTGTTCGTGGTGGCCTGCGGCACCGCGTACCACTCGGGGCTGCTGGCCAAGTACGCGATCGAGCACTGGACCCGGCTGCCGGTGGAGGTCGAGCTGGCCAGCGAATTCCGCTACCGAGACCCGGTGCTGGACCGCAGCACGCTGGTCGTCGCCATCTCGCAGTCCGGCGAGACCGCGGACACCCTCGAAGCGGTCCGGCACGCCAAGGAGCAGAAGGCCAAGGTGCTGGCGATCTGCAACACCAACGGCTCGCAGATTCCGCGGGAGTGCGACGCGGTGCTCTACACGCGCGCCGGCCCGGAGATCGGCGTGGCCTCGACCAAGACCTTCCTGGCCCAGATCGCCGCCAATTACCTGGTCGGCCTGGCGCTGGCGCAGGCCCGCGGCACCAAGTACCCCGACGAGGTCGAGCGCGAGTACCGCGAGCTGGAGGCGATGCCCGACCTGGTGGCCCGGGTGTTGGGGATGATCGAGCCGGTGGCCGCGCTGGCGCACCGGTTCGCCCAGTCCTCGACCGTGCTGTTTCTCGGTCGCCACGTCGGCTACCCGGTGGCGCTGGAAGGCGCGCTGAAGCTCAAGGAACTGGCCTACATGCACGCCGAGGGCTTCGCCGCCGGCGAGCTCAAGCACGGCCCGATCGCGCTGATCGAAGACGACCTGCCCGTCATCGTCGTGATGCCCTCGCCCAAGGGGCAGGCCACGCTGCACGCCAAGCTGCTGTCCAACATCCGCGAGATCCAGACCCGCGGCGCGGTGACCATCGTCATCGCCGAAGAGGGCGACGACACCGTGCGTCCCTACGCCGACCACCTGATCGAAATCCCCTCCGTGTCAACGCTTCTGCAGCCGCTGCTGTCGACCATCCCGCTGCAGGTGTTCGCCGCGTCGGTCGCGCAGGCCCGCGGCTACGACGTCGACAAGCCGCGAAACCTGGCCAAGTCCGTCACCGTCGAGTAGGCGCTCGCCGCTGCGGTCCTCTCGGCGGAAACGCCGGCGGTATTGGGCGAAGTTGTACGGCCCACAGCCCGGCGTGCCAAAGTTGAACCCGTGGCAAACGCATCGGTGGGGACACGGCTGCGGCGGATCTGGCTCGCCGTGTGGCATTTCGTCACCGGCGCGCCGTTGACCTACAGCTGGCTGCTGGTGCTGACGATCACCACGATCATCCAGAACGAACTCCCCGGGCGCCAGCTGCACTCGGTGCTGCTGCACCGGTCCACCAACATTCACGCGCTGGGAACCGATCCGCTCGACGTGCTGTTTTCCAGCCTGCTCTGGCTCGACGGCAAGGACCTGGAACCGTACCTGCTGCTGTTCACCCTGTTTCTCGCTCCCGCCGAGCACTGGCTCGGCCAATTGCGTTGGCTCACCATCGGATTGACCTCCCACATCCTCGCTACCTACATCAGCGAGGGCATCCTGTACTTCGCGATCGAGGAACACGAGGCGTCCGAGCGGCTGGTGCACGCCCGCGACATCGGGGTTAGCTATTTCCTGGTCGGCGTCATGGCCGTGCTGACGTACCACATCGCGCGGCCGTGGCGCTGGGGCTACCTCGGCGTGCTGCTCGTCATCTTCGGTTTTCCGCTGCTGACGATGAACCGCCACGAGCTGAACTTCACCGCGATCGGTCACTTCGCCGCGATCCTCATCGGCCTGTGCTTCTATCCGATGGCGCGCGAACGCAAGCGTCCGGCGTTGAACCCGGCGCACCTGCGAGCCGCTTTCCGGCGAGTCGGTTCGCGCGAGGGGTAGCGATGGGGGTCCGCGCGCTCTACGGCGCATCGCTGTCACCCGACGCCACCGCCTTCGCCCACCTGGTCGACGACGGCGGTTATCCCCACGCGGTCCAGCGCTTCCTGCGTGGCCGCCAGTTCAGCTCCGCGCGCAACGTCGAACTTCCGGTGCGGGGCCCGGTCTCGCGGGTCATCCACTCCGCCGACGGCCACTGGCTGGCCTGCGAGGTGGCCCCCGAGGGCGGCACCCGCAGGCAGATCTGGGTGGTCACCACAGATCCCGAGGACCGGATGGCGTGGCGCGCCGACCGCGAGGAGGACGGGACCGCCGAGCTGATCGGCTGGGACGGCACCCGGATCGCGGCCATCCTGACGGGCGAGGACGGGGTGGGACGGTCGTGCCTGATCGATCCGGCCGACGGCGCTTGCACCGTGCTGGACCGCCGCTCCGGCGCCCGGCTCGTCGACGCGTGGGCGGGCGCGTCGCTGATCCGGGTCGGGCCGCGCGGCTACCGCGAGATGGTAATGCTGCACGGGGACACCGAAATCGCCCTGTTGCCTTCCGATCCCGGCTCGGTGACGGCGTACGGCGCGATCCTCGACGATCACCACCCCCGCCGCCTGCGCTACGGCCCGACCGGCGAACTGACCAGGCTGTACAACCCCGGCGTGGGCGCCGACGGATACTTTCGCGCGCTGCTCATCAGCGACAACGGCTGTGAACACGCCCGGCTGCTGGAGGTGATCGCCACGCTGGACGGGGTGAGCTACTTCGTGGTGGCCGAGCGCCCCGACTGCGATCTCGACGAGTTCGCCGTCAGCGCCGACATGTCCACCGTCGCCCTGCTGTGGAACCTGCAGGGCCGCAGCGAGTTACAGATCCTCGATCACACCGACTACACGCTGGCCGAACCGATTGCATTGCCGGGCGACGTCGCGGGCGAGCTGTCGCTGAGCGCCGGCGGCTCGATGGTGGCGATGACCGTGCAGGGCCCGGCGATGCCGCGCACCGTCGAGCTGGTCGACCCGCGCACCGGTGAATGGCAGCTCGTGGACCGCGAACCCAGCCGCGGCCCGCTGGCCCGGGGCTTTTCCGCCCGGCCCACCCGGGAGACGATCACCGCGCGCGACGGGCTGAACCTGCCATCGTGGCTGTACCGGTCGTCGGTAAATGGTTGCGGCGCAGGCGCGTTGGTGTACCTGCACGGCGGCCCGGAAGGGCAGGCCAGGCCCGACTACAGCGAAATCTTCCCGGAGGTGCTCAACGCCGGTATCAGCGTGCTGACGCCGAACGTGCGCGGCTCCGGCGGGCTGGGCCGCTCCTTCGTGCACGCCGACAACAAGGAGAAGCGCTTCGCGGCCATCGATGACGTTGCCGACTGCGTGCGCTTTCTGGTGGACAACGAGGTGGCCGACCCGAGCCGGATAGCCTGCGCGGGCTGGTCCTACGGCGGCTACCTGACGATGGCGGCCATGACGTTTTACCCGGAGCTGTTCGCCGCGGGCGTCACCATCTGCGGGATGAGCGACCTGACCACCTTCTACCGCAACACCGAGCCGTGGATCGCCGATGCCGCCTACCCGGAGTACGGCCACCCGGTCTACGACCGCGAACTGCTCGAGCGGCTGTCGCCGTTGCGGCGGGTGGACGGCCTGACCGCGCCGCTGCTCGTCGTGCACGGCGCCCGCGACACCAACGTGCCGGTCAGCGAATCCGAGCAGATCGTCGCGGCGCTGCGGCACGCCGGTCGCGACGTGCGGTACCTGCTGTTCGCCGACGACGGCCACGAGATCGTCAAGCGCGAGAACCACGCGGCGCTGGCCGCGGCGATGACCGAATGGCTGACCGAGGCGTTCGCCCGGCCCGCCTAGGGCATGGAATGCTTGCGGTGATGCGGCATTACTACTGCGTGGACGCGATCCGCGACGCCGAAGCTCCGCTGTTGGCCAGCCTGCCCGACGGCGCACTGATGCGGCGCGCGGCGTTCGGGCTGGCGACCGAGATCCTCGCCGAGTTGACCGCCCGCGCGGGCGGGGTCGCCGGGCGCCGGGTGTGCGCGGTCGTCGGCTCGGGGGACAACGGCGGGGGCGCGCTGTGGGCCGCGACCTTCGTGCGCCGCCGCGGCGCGGCCGCCGACGCGGTGCTGCTCAACCCCGAGCGCACCCACCGCAAGGCGCTGGCCGCGTTCCGCAAGGACGGGGGCCGAATCGTCGAAAGCGTCGCGCCGACAACCGATCTCGTCATCGACGGGGTGGTGGGGATCTCCGGTTCGGGCCCGCTGCGGCCGGCGGCGGCCGAGGTGTTCGCCGCGGTGGACGACGCGGGCATCCCCGTCGTCGCCGTGGACATCCCGAGCGGCATCGACGTGGCGACCGGGGCGATCACCGGCCCCGCGGTCCGCGCCGCGCTGACCGTCACCTTCGGCGGGCTCAAACCCGTGCACGCGCTGGCCGATTGCGGGCGCGTCAAGCTGATCGACATCGGCCTCGACCTACCCCACACCGATGTGTTGGGTTTCCAGGCCGCCGACGTCGTCTCGCGCTGGCCGGTGCCCGGCCCGCACGACGACAAGTACACCCAGGGCGTGACGGGGGTGATGGCCGGCTCGTCGACCTATCCCGGCGCGGCCGTGCTGTGCACCGGCGCCGCGGTCGCGGCCACCTCCGGCATGGTCCGCTACGCCGGCAGCGCCCACCGCGAGGTGCTCGCCCGGTGGCCCGAGGTAATCGCCTCACCCACCCCGGCGGCGGCCGGGCGGGTGCAGTCCTGGGTCGTGGGCCCCGGCCTGGGCACCGACGAGACCGGGGCCGCGGCGCTGTGGTTCGCGCTCGACACCGACCTGCCGGTGATCGTGGACGCCGACGGCCTGACCATCCTGGCGGCCCACCCCGAACTGGTGGCGAACCGGGCCGCGCCGACGGTGCTCACCCCGCACGCCGGTGAATTCGCCCGGCTGGCGGGTAGTCCGCCGGGGGACGACCGCGTCGGCGCGTGCCGCAAGCTGGCCGACGCGTTCGGCGCGACGGTGCTGCTCAAGGGGAACGTGACCATCATCGCCGACCCCGGCGGCCCGGTGTACCTGAGCCCCGCCGGGCAGTCCTGGGCGGCCACCGCCGGGTCCGGCGACGTGCTGTCCGGGATGATCGGCGCGCTGCTGGCCTCCGGTCTGCCGGCCGCCGAGGCGGCCGCGGCCGCGGCGCTCGTGCACGCGCGCGCGGCGGCCTGCTCGGCCGCCGACCCGGGGCCCGGTGAGGCGCCGACGTCGTCGTCGCGCATGGTTCCGCACATCCGGGCGGCCCTGGCCGCCCTCTAGAGAGGAATTCGCAGTGCCCCAACACCCGTCCGTCCCCGCGCACTCCATCGCCCCGGCCTACACCGGCCGCCTGTTCACCACGCCGGTGCCGGCGTTGCGGCTGCCCGAGGAGTCGATGGACCCAGAGGCCGCCTACCGCTTCATCCACGACGAGCTGATGCTCGACGGCAGCTCCCGGCTCAACCTGGCCACCTTCGTGACCACCTGGATGGATCCGGAGGCCGGGAAGTTGATGGCCGAGACGTTCGACAAGAACATGATCGACAAGGACGAATACCCGGTGACCGCCGCGATCGAGCAGCGCTGCGTGTGCATGGTGGCCGACCTGTTCCACGCCGACGACCTGCGCGACGACGATCCGTCCAGCGCCTGCGGGGTGTCCACCATCGGCTCCAGCGAGGCGGTGATGCTGGGCGGGCTGGCGATGAAATGGCGCTGGCGGGCGAAGATCGGGAAGGGTTGGGAGGCCCGCAAGCCCAACCTGGTGATGGGCTCCAACGTCCAGGTGGTGTGGGAGAAGTTCTGCCGCTACTTCGACGTCGAACCGCGCTACCTGCCGATGGAGGAGGGCCGCTACGTCATCACCCCCGAGCAGGTGGTCGACGCCGTCGACGAGGACACCATCGGGGTGGTGGCGATCCTCGGCACCACCTATACCGGTGAGCTCGAACCCATCGCCGAGATCTGCGCGGCGCTGGACAAGCTGGCCGCCGGCGGCGGCGTGGACGTCCCCGTGCACGTCGACGCCGCCAGCGGCGGCTTCGTCGTCCCCTTCCTGCACCCGGAACTCAAGTGGGATTTCCGGCTGCCGCGGGTGGTGTCGATCAACGTCAGCGGCCATAAGTACGGGCTGACCTACCCGGGCGTCGGGTTCGTCGTCTGGCGCAGCAAGGAGTATCTGCCCGAGGAGCTGGTGTTCCACGTGAACTACCTGGGCGGCGACATGCCGACCTTCACGCTGAACTTCTCCCGCCCCGGCAACCAGGTGGTCGGCCAGTATTACAACTTCCTGCGGCTGGGCCGCGAGGGCTACACGCAGGTCATGAGGACGCTGTCGTCGACGGCGCGCTGGCTGGGCGAGCAGCTCCGCGACGGCGACCACTGCCAGCTGATCTCCGACGGTTCGGCCATCCCGGTGGTCAGCTTCCGGCTGGCCAAGGACCGTGGCTACACCGAGTTCGACGTCTCCCACGAGCTGCGCGGCTACGGCTGGCAGGTGCCCGCCTACACCATGCCCGAGAACGCCACCGACATCTCGGTGCTGCGCATCGTGGTGCGCGAAGGCCTGTCCGCCGACTTGGCCAGGGCGCTGCACGACGACGCCCGCAGCGCGCTGGCGTCGCTGGACAAGCTCAAGCCCGGCGGGCACTACGACGCCCAGCATTTCGCGCACTGATCTTCGGCGCCGACCGTCGACTTGCTGCGCTGATCAGGCCGAATGCGCTACAACGAGTCGACGCTCGGCGACGTTCCGCGCACTTCTGGGACAATGGCGGCCGTGGCCGCTACGCCGATATCTCTGACGCCCGGCATGCTCGCCGAGGCCGTCGTGGACCTGGGCGCCATCGCGCACAACGTGCGGGTGCTGCGCGAGCACGCCGGTGGCGCGCAGGTGATGGCCGTCGTCAAGGCCGACGGCTACGGCCACGGCGCGACGCACGTCGCCCGCGCGGCCCTGGCCGCCGGGGCGGCGGAGCTGGGCGTGGCCACCGTCGACGAGGCCCTGGCCCTGCGCGCCGACGGCATCACCGCCCCGGTGCTGGCCTGGCTGCACCCGCCCGGCATCGACTTCGGGCCGGCGCTGCTGGCCGACGTGGAGATCGCCGTGTCCTCGGTGCGCCAGCTCGACGAGGTGGCCGACGCGGTGGGCCGGACCGGGCGGACGGCCACGGTGACCGTCAAGGTGGACACGGGATTGAACCGCAACGGCGTCGCCCCGGCGCAGTATCCGGCGATGCTGAGCGCGCTGCGCGCCGCCGTCGCCCAGGACGCCATCCGGCCGCGCGGGCTGATGTCGCACATGGTGTACGCCGATCAGCCCGACAACCCCATCAATGACGTTCAGGCCCAACGGCTTTCCGAGATGCTGGCGCTGGCGCGCGCCAAGGGGGTGCGGTTCGGGGTTGCCCACCTGGCGAATTCGGCGGCCACCATGTCGCGGCCCGACCTGGCCTTCGACCTGGTGCGGCCGGGCATCGCGGTGTACGGGCTGAGCCCGGTTCCCGGGCTCGGCGACATGGGGCTGGTCCCGGCGATGACGGTGAAATGCCCGGTCGCGCTGGTGAAGTCGATTCGCGCCGGCGAGAGCGTGTCCTATGGGCACACGTGGACGGCGCAACGGGACACCACCCTGGCGCTGCTGCCGATCGGCTACGCCGACGGCGTGTTCCGCTCGCTGGGCGGGCGCCTCGAGGTGCTGATCAACGGCAGGCGCCGGCCCGGCGCCGGCCGGATTTGCATGGACCAGTTCATGGTCGACCTGGGTCCCGGGCCGGTCGATGTGGCCGAGGGCGACGAGGCGATCCTGTTCGGGCCCGGCACCCGCGGCGAACCCATCGCGCAGGATTGGGCCGACCTGCTCGGCACCATCCACTACGAAGTGGTCACCAGCCCTCGGGGGCGGATCACCAGAACCTATCGCGAGGCCGGAACCGTTGAGCGCTGACAGGACCCGCAGGCGCCACAGGGGCAGGGCCTGGCTTGCGGGGGGAGCGGGGGTGGCCGCCGTCGCCACCATCGTCGGCGCCTCCGCCCGCCGGTCGATGACCCAGCGTGCCAGCGCCGTCGAAGACCCTTACGCCGACGAGGATTTCGAGCGGATCGACCGTGACCGCGCCTACGTGGTGACCACACCCGACGGGGTGCCGCTGGCAGTCCGCGAGGCCGGGCCGGTGGACGCGCACGTGACCATGGTCTTCGTCCACGGCTTCTGCCTGCGCATGGGCGCCTTCCACTTCCAGCGGACCCGCCTGCCCAACCGGTTGGGTGCGCCCGTGCGGATGGTGTTCTACGACCAGCGCGGGCACGGGCGCTCCGGCACCGGCGAGCCCGAGACGTACACGCTCACCCAACTGGGAGAGGACCTGGAAAGCGTGCTGCGCGCGGTCGCCCCCCGCGGGGTGGTCGTGCTGGTCGGGCATTCCATGGGCGGCATGACGGTGCTCGCGCACGCTCGCCAGTTCCCCGAGCACTACGGCGGCAGGATCGTCGGCGCCGCGATCATTTCCTCCGCGGCCGAAGGGGTTACCCGGTCCCCCCTGGGCGAGATCCTGAAAAACCCTGCGCTGGAAGCCTTCCGGTTCACCGCCCGCTCCGCGCCCAAGCTGATGCACCGCGGCCGCAACGTGTCGCGGTCGCTGATCGGGCCGATCCTGCGCGCCGCGTCCTACAGTGACCTGCAGGTCAGCCGGAGCCTGGACGCGTTCTCCCAGCGGATGATGAACGGCACCCCGATCGCCACCATGGTGGGCTTTTTGGACGCCCTGGAAAAGCACGACGAAACCGCCGGGCTGTGGACGTTGCTCAAGGTGCCCACCCTGATCGCGTGCGGCGATCACGACCTGCTCACCCCGGACGAATACTCGCGCAAGATGGCCGCCTCGCTGCCGCGCTCCGAGCTGGTCATCGTCGCCGGGGCGAGCCACCTGGCGCTGCTGGACAAGCCCGAGGCCATCAACGACGGGCTGGTCCGGCTCGTCCACCGGGCCGTCCCGGGCAAGATGGCCCTGCGCTACCGGCGACTCCAGCAACGGTTGCGGCGCGATGGCTGAGTCCGATGGCGGCGGCACGGCCACCTGCGAGCGCGTCGAGGACACCGTAGCGCTGGGCTCGCGGCTGGGCCGCGAACTGCGGGCCGGCGACGTGGTGGTGCTCTCCGGTCCGCTCGGGGCGGGAAAAACCGTGCTGGCCAAGGGGATTGCCGCGGCGATGGACGTCGACGGGCCCGTCACGTCGCCGTCGTACGTGCTGGCCCGGGTGCATCCGCCGCGGCGGTCCGGCGCGCCGGCGATGATCCACGTCGACATGTACCGGCTCCTCGACCAGGGACGCGCCGACCTGCTGGGTGAGCTCGACTCCCTGGACCTCGACACCGATCTCGACGACGCGGTCGTCGTGGTCGAGTGGGGCGAGGGGCTCGCCGAACGCCTCGCCGAGCGACACCTCGACATCCGTTTGGAGCGGGTCAGCCACTCCGACGTGCGGATCGCCACCTGGGAGTGGGGCCGCCCGTGAATCTCGTTCTGGCCCTGGACACTTCGACCCCGGCCGTCACGGCGGGCTTGGTACGGATCGAGCGCGGCGTCGACACCGTGCTGGCCGAGCGGGTCACCGTCGACGCCCGCGCGCACGCCGAGCGATTGACGCCCAACGTGGTCGCCGCCCTCGCCGACGCCGCGCTGACGATGGCCGATCTCGATGCCGTCGTGGTGGGTTGCGGGCCGGGGCCGTTCACCGGGCTGCGCGCCGGGATGGCGACGGCGGCCGCCTACGGGCATGCGCTGGGCATCCCGGTGCACGGGGTGTGCAGCCTGGACGCCATCGGGGTGCGCACCAGCGGCGACGTCCTGGTGGTCACCGACGCCCGCCGCCGCGAGGTCTACTGGGCCCGCTACCGCGACGGGTTCCGCACGGCCGGGCCGGCAGTCAACGCCCCCGCCGATGTCGACCCCGGACCGGCGCGGGCGGTGGCGGGCTCGCCCGAACACGCGGCGCTGTTCGGCCTGCCGGTCCGGGGGCCCGTCCACCCGCCGCCGGCCGGCCTCGTCGCCGCGGTGCCCGACTGGTCGGAGCCCCCGCCGCCGCTCGTCGCGCTCTATCTCCGGCGCCCCGACGCCAAGCCCCTGGCGGCCCCCCGGTGACGGCCTGCCGCGAGCCCGTGACGCTCGGCGCGTTGACGCCCGCCGACGCCGAGCGCTGCGCCGAGCTGGAGGCCCAGCTGTTCCCCGGCGACGACCCGTGGCCCGCGGTCGCGTTCAACCGGGAACTGGACGCCAAACACAATCACTACGTGGCCGCGCGCGTCGCCGCCGGCAGGCTGGTCGGCTACGCCGGCATCTCGCGGCTGGGCCGCACCCCCCCGTTCGAGTACGAGGTGCACACCATCGGGGTGGACCCGGACTATCAGGGCCAGGGCATCGGCCGCCGCCTGCTCGACGAGCTGCTCGCCTTCGCCGCCGGCGGCGCGGTCTACCTGGAGGTGCGCACCGACAACGAGGCGGCCATCGCGCTGTATCGCAGCACCGGGTTCGAGCAGATCGGCCTGCGCCGCCGCTACTACCGGGTCAGCGGCGCCGACGCGTACACCATGCGGCGGGCGGGGGCACCTCCCGCTTGCGGGGGAGCGCTCACATGATCATCCTCGCCATCGAAACCTCCTGCGACGAAACGGGAGTCGGCATCGCGCGCCTCGATGATGACGGCGGCGTGACCCTGCTCGCCGACGAGGTCGCGTCCAGCGTCGACGAACACGTCCGCTTCGGCGGCGTCGTCCCCGAGATCGCCTCGCGCGCCCACCTCGAGGCGCTGGGCCCCGCCATGCGCCGCGCGCTGGCGGCCGCCGGCCTGGACAAGCCCGATGACAAACCGGACATCGTCGCGGCCACCATCGGGCCCGGGCTGGCCGGCGCCCTGTTGGTGGGAGTCGCCGCGGCCAAGGCGTACGCGGCCGCGTGGGACGTGCCGTTCTACGCCGTCAACCACCTGGGCGGGCACCTGGCCGCCGACGTCCACGAGCATGGGCCGCTGCCCGAATGCGTGGCGCTGCTGGTGTCCGGCGGGCACACCCACCTGTTGCACGTCCGCTCGCTCGGCGAACCGATCGTCGAGCTGGGCAGCACCGTCGACGACGCCGCCGGCGAGGCCTACGACAAGGTGGCCAGGCTGCTGGGGCTGGGCTATCCGGGCGGCAAGGCGCTCGACGACCTGGCCCGCACCTGCGACCGGGAGGCCGCAGAGATCCCCGCGTTCCCGCGCGGCATGACGGGCCCGGCCGACGACGCCTACGCGTTCAGCTTCTCCGGGCTCAAGACCGCGGTCGCCCGGTATGTGGAGAGCCATCCCGACGCGGCGACCCCCGACATCGCCGCCGGCTTCCAGGAGGCCGTCGCCGACGTGCTCACCCGCAAGGCGGTGCGCGCGGCCACCGAACTGGGCGTCTCGACCCTGCTGATCGCCGGGGGAGTGGCCGCGAACTCGCGATTGCGGGAGCTCGCCACGCAGCGCTGCGCGGCCGCGGGGCTGACGCTGCGCATCCCCCGGCCGCGGCTGTGCACCGACAACGGCGCGATGATCGCCGCCTTCGCCGCGCACCTGGTTGCCGCGGGGGCGCCGCCGTCGCCCCTGGACGTGCCCAGCGACCCCGGCCTGCCGGTGGTAAAAGCGCAGGTGGGCTGATGTTCGCTCAGCGCGGACACGCCAATGCGTCAGAAGCACCGGGGCGGCCTTGAGTGCTAGCACTCGCATGTATAGAGTGCTAGGTGGCAATCGGCCAAGCCCTGTGCCGGCACCCGCGACGACGGCGCTCGGGCAACGGATGGATGCTGGGTCAACTGATATTCGGGCGGTTCGGGGCTTGCCCCGGACCGACCGCCAACTCCGGCCGGGGTGAACGCCCCGGACCGAGATCTACAAATGTCCGGGGCGAAGGCCCCGGACCCGACTAACTAGTGGAGGGCTCCAATCGTGGCGAAGGTGAACATCAAGCCACTCGAGGACAAGATTCTCGTGCAGGCCAACGAGGCCGAGACCACGACCGCGTCCGGTCTGGTCATTCCTGACACCGCCAAGGAGAAGCCGCAGGAAGGCACCGTCGTCGCAGTCGGCCCCGGCCGGTGGGATGAGGACGGCGAGAAGCGGATCCCGCTGGACGTTTCGGAGGGTGACACCGTCATCTACAGCAAGTACGGCGGCACCGAGATCAAGTACAACGGCGAGGAGTACCTGATCCTGTCCGCCCGCGACGTGCTGGCTGTCGTATCCAAGTAAGGACCGTGTTCCGCCCCGGCGATCCCCGCGCACACCGCGGGTGATTTCCGGGGCGGCATGCGTTCGTAGCGGGTGAAGGAGACTGATGAGCAAGATCATTGAGTACGACGAAACCGCGCGCCGCGCCATGGAGGCGGGCGTGAACAAGCTCGCCGACGCGGTACGCGTGACGCTGGGCCCGCGCGGCCGGCATGTGGTGCTGGCCAAGGCGTTCGGCGGGCCGGCGGTGACCAACGACGGCGTCACGGTCGCGCGCGACATCGACCTGGACGACCCGTTCGAGAACCTCGGCGCCCAGCTGGTCAAGTCGGTGGCCACCAAGACCAACGACGTCGCCGGCGACGGCACCACCACGGCGACCGTGCTGGCGCAGGCGCTGATCAAGGACGGCCTGCGCATGGTCGCCGCCGGCGCCAACCCCATCGAGCTGGGCGTCGGGATCGGCAAGGCCGGCGACGCGGTGTCCGAGGCGCTGCTCGCGGAGGCCACCCCGGTGGCCGGCAAGGAGGGCATCGCCCAGGTGGCGACGGTGTCGTCGCGCGACCAGCAGATCGGCGAGCTGGTCGGTGAGGCCATGACCAAGGTCGGCGCCGACGGCGTGGTCAGCGTCGAGGAATCCTCGACCCTGAGCACCGAGCTGGAGTTCACCGAGGGCGTCGGCTTCGACAAGGGCTTCCTGTCGGCGTATTTCGTGACCGACTTCGACTCGCAGGAGGCCGTGCTCGACGACCCGGTGATCCTGCTGCACCAGGAGAAGATCAGCTCTCTGCCCGACCTGCTGCCGATGCTCGAGAAGATCGCCGAATCGGGCAAACCGCTGCTGATCATCGCCGAGGACATCGAGGGCGAGGCGCTGGCGACCCTGGTGGTCAACTCGATTCGCAAGACGCTGAAGGCCGTCGCGGTCAAGGCGCCGTTCTTCGGCGATCGCCGCAAGGCGTTCCTCGAGGACCTCGCGGTGGTCACCGGCGGCCAGGTGATCAACCCCGACGCCGGGCTGCTGCTGCGCGAGGTCGACACCGACGTGCTGGGCTCGGCCCGTCGCGTGGTGGTCAGCAAGGATGACACCATCGTCGTCGAGGGCGGCGGCTCCAAGGACGCGGTCGAGGCCCGCATCAAGCAGCTGCGCGCCGAGATCGAGAACAGCGACTCGGACTGGGACCGCGAGAAGCTGCAGGAACGGCTGGCCAAGCTGGCCGGCGGCGTGGCCGTCATCAAGGTCGGTGCCGCCACCGAGACCGCGCTCAAGGAGCGCAAGGAAAGCGTCGAGGACGCCGTCTCGGCCGCCAAGGCGGCCGTCGAGGAGGGCATCGTCGCGGGCGGCGGAACGGCGCTCATCCACGCCCGCAAAGCGCTGACGCAGCTTCGTGGGACGGTGAGCGGCGACCAGGCGCTCGGGGTCGACGTGTTCTTCGAGGCGTTGGCGGCCCCGCTGTACTGGATCGCCACCAACGCCGGGCTGGACGGCTCGGTCGTGGTCAACAAGGTCAGCGAGCTGCCCGTCGGGCAGGGGTTGAACGCCGAGACGCTCGCTTACGGCGACCTGCTCGGCGCCGGCGTCATCGACCCGGTCAAGGTGACCCGCTCGGCCGTCGTCAACGCGGCGTCGGTGGCCCGAATGGTGCTCACCACCGAGACCGCGATCGTCGACAAACCCGCCGACGCGGACGAGCACGACCACGGCCACGGCCACGGCCATCACCACCACCACTGAGCGACAGATGCCCGACCGTGGGCCTTCGGTAGGAAAACTCAACGGTTTTCGTGCGTAGGCCCCACGGTCGGCATCTGGACTATCGAACGCCCCGGCTATTCGCCGGGGCGTTTCGGTTTCTGATCCTGTGAGGCACAGGCGGCCGGTGGGCGCAGCTCGAGCAGCACAGCAATGCATCCCCGCTCGCGCGCATGCATACTCTCGAGCACGGACATTGAAGTCGCCCAACGGATCCACTCGGGAGCAACGTGGTAGCTCTCGCCCATCACGAATGGAGACGATGCATGAGCATGGCATACCTGGCGCAGCCGGAGCAGCAGCAGCAGTTGGAATGGCTCGACGGCGGCACGCTGGCGATCTTGCTCGACGGCAAGGCCACCGATGGCCAGTTGATGATCGGACGCTTCGATGTCAGCGAGGGCGAAGCACCCCCGTATCACAAACACACGCGTGAGGACGAGGTCTTCATGCTGATCAAGGGGACCGCGTTGCTCTGGTACGACGACCAGGAGATGGAGCTCTCGGAAGGCGGTATCGTCTTCTTGCCCAAGAACATTCCGCACGCCTATCGCATCACATCCAAGAAGGCGGATCTGCTCATGGTCAACACCCCCGCGGGGATCGAAGGTATGTTCCGCTACGCCGGCCGTGACAAGGCGACGCCGCGCCCGGACGGTTTCGAAATCTCACCCGCACGGATGGCCGAGGGAGCGGACAAGTTCGGACAGGTCATTCTCGGCCCTCCGCGCTGACCGCGCACTCATCCGGGGAGGCCCGTCCCGCACTGGTGCCCGGGGGGAGATTGGTCGCTTTACAGCCAGGCCAGTGCGGCGACGACGAGCGCTTGCGTGCCGGTGTCCAGGGTCGGCTGAATGACCGGGGCGAACGTCGGCGAGTGGTTCACCGGGATGTCTTGACTAACTCGTCCGGCGTCGAGAGCCTTGCGGTACAGCTCATTATCGATTCCTCCTATGCCCCAATAGGTGTAAGGGGCTTTTAGTGCTTTCGGGATATCGCTGAAGTCCTCACTGGCCGACTGCGCCGCCATCGGTTGGAAGCGTTCACCGAAAAATCCGGCGAACGCGTCACTGACCCGCTCGGTGACCTCAGCATCGTTAACGGTGAGCGGGAAGCGGTCGTAGAGCTCAAAGACCGGTGCCTTTGGGGAATTGGACGCCTGGCACTCAGCGATCACGATGCGGCGGATCGCGGCGAGCACCGCGCTTCGCGTGGATTCGTCATAGGTGCGCAGATTGAGTTCGAGCACTGCCTGATCACCGATCACGTTGCTTTTGGTGCCGGCGTGGATGCTGCCGACCGTGAGCACCACGGTGTCGGTGGGGGCGACCTCACGCGAGACGATGGTTTGAAGACGCACCACGATCATCGCCGTGAGAACCACCGGGTCGACCCCGGCCTGCGGCATCGAACCGTGGGCGCCGCGGCCATACACCGTGATGCGCATGCTGTCGGCGGCCGAGAGCACTGGCCCACGGTGGGTGCCAACATGGCCGGCTGGTGCCGGAAGCACATGCTGGGCAAGGGCCACGTCGACCGGTGGAACGGCGGTAGTCAGCCCGTCGTCGACCATGACCGAGGCGCCATCGCCGACTTCTTCGGCGGGCTGAAACAGCGCGATCGCGGTTCCGTTCCAGTGATCGCTGCCCCCGGCGAGCAATGCCGCAGCGCCAAGCAGACAGGTGACGTGCACATCGTGGCCGCACGCATGCATCACGGGGACTTCATTGCCCGCGGCGTCGGAGGCGCGCACGGTGCTGGCATAGGGAAGGCCGGTGGCCTCCTCTACGGGCAGCGCGTCCATGTCGGCGCGCATCAGCACGGTGGGGCCGGCGCCGTTGCGCAGCACGCCGACGACGCCGGTGCCGCCGATTCCGTCGCGCACTTCATAGCTCAATCCGCGCAACTTGTCCGCGGCCAGGTTCGCCGTGCGATGTTCCTGATGGGACAGTTCGGGGTGCCGGTGGATGTCGCGATAAAGGTTTTCCTGCCAGGGGCGGATTTCCGCCAGGCCCTTGAGGATTTCGGCGGCGCGCTTCGATGCGGTGGTCATTTTTCCCTTCGATCTCTCGGTGCCTCCCGGGCACGCCGACGGTGGAGCCGTTACCTCCGGCTACCCGCGCACCGATCCGAGGCAATCGCTGCACTGGTGCCCACGCCGCCCGGTTAGTCACGGGTGTCGGACCGCGTGCCCAACATCCGCGAGGTATTGGTTGACCGATGCCACCGCGATGGCTCCCTCGCCCATCGCCGCGGCCACACGTCGGGTCGCCCCCCGGCGAACGTCTCCTGCCGCGAATATCCCCGGCTGACTTGTTTGCAGAATCGACGGATGCCGCGCCCGGTCCATCCGATCCTCTCCGCTGTCGAGATCTGAGCCGGTTAATACGAACCCGTGCGTGTCGAGCGCCACCTCACCGGCAAGCCACGCCGACTGCGGCTGCGCGCCGATGAAGACAAACAATGTCCGGACCGCCAGTTCGGTGCGCGATCCATTTTCGTTGTCTTCCACCACGATTGAGGTCAAAACGTCGTCGCCGCGCAGCTCGCGCACCTCGGTGTGTGTCATCACCGTGATGCGGTGGTCGCGGGAGATCTGGTCGGCGAGATATCGCGACATCTTGGCGCCCAGGTCGCTGTCGCGCACCAGGAGGTAGACGCGCCGGGCGGTATCGGCCAGAAACACAGCCGCCTGTCCGGCCGAATTACCCCCGCCGATGACTGCCACCGGTTCGACGCCGCAGGCCTGCCGCTCGTTGACCGTAGCCTCGTAATACACGTTGGCGGTCTCGAACCGGTCCAAACCCGGCACGTCCAAGCGCCGATAGCGTGCACCCGACGCGACGACGACCGTGCGGGCGTGCACGACGTGGTCGCCGCCCAGATCCGCCCGGAAATAACCGTCATGGAACGCCAGCGCGGTCACGGTGGCCGGCACCAGCAGTTGCGCGCCGAACCTGGTCGCCTGGACGAAGGCGCGTTCGGTCAGCTCTGCCCCGGAAATGCCCGCGGGAAAGCCGAGATAGTTCTCAATCCGTGAGGTGGTGCTGGCCTGACCGCCGACGGCGACGGCATCGACGGCGGTGACGCTCAGACCGTCCGAGGCGCCGTAAACGCTGGCGGCGAGCCCGGCGGGCCCCGCACCGACGACGAGCAGGTCACAGACCGCGGCGGGCCCGGGCGATGCGAACATGCCGAGCTCAGCGGCGACCGCGGAATTGGAGGGGTTCCGCAGCAGCTTGCCGCGTCCGAGAATAACCACCGGGGTTTCTTGCGGGTCCACGTTCATTCTTCGCAGGAAGGCATCGACGCGTGAATCCTTCTCAAGGTCGATCCACTTGTGCGGCAATCTATTTCGAGCCGAAAACTCCAGTAGCCTGCGGGTATCGGGGACGTGACCGGAGCCGATGATACGCATTCCGGCCCCGCGCTCGATCAGGCGCGAACGCCGGATTAAGAAAGCCCGCAGAATCGTTTCCCCGAGCACCGAATCCTGCAACGCGACGTCGCTGAGGCGGCCTACAGGGACCGCCAGTATCTCCCCGGCCTGCACCGCCCGTGCACCGAAGATGGCCGGCTGTCCCTCCAGCATGCCCAACTCGCCGAGGATCCCGCCTTGTCCATGAACCTGGATCGTTCGGTCGTCGTCGGGATCACTCTCTACGATGCCGACCCGTCCGCTCAGCACCACCAGGACCTCGCCGACACGCTGTCCGGGATGGTAGAGAACGTCTCCGACCGCGATGGGTCGGCGCTGGCCCCACGACTGAAGCACGTCCAATTGGTCCGCACTCAGACACGGGAAAGCCTCATGGCTGTCCGGCGTTTCAGGCGGCGGTCGGTCCGCCTCGATGTCATCGGAAGACATGTCTCACTGTAGGCACGGCGGAGTTTCCGCTACGGCGATTGCCCGAGCATATTGCGCCCGCGGCACGACTCGGCGTTCGATGGGTGGGTGAGCGACGTAGGCATCGACACCACCGTCTCGCCCAGCGGCCCGGGGTGCGTGGAGTGCGACCACCAACTCGGCTGGTGGTTTCATCTGCGCCGCTGCGCCGAGTGCGGCCATGTCGGCTGCTGTGACAACTCGCCGGGCCAGCACGCCAGCGCCCACGCCAACACGACCGGGCATCCCGTGATCGCCAGCTATGAGCCGGGCGAAGACTGGTTTTACGACTACCGGGACCAACAGTTCTATGACGGCCCGCGACTTGCGCCCCCAGAACATCACCCGCTGGACCAGCCGACGCCGGGACCAGCCGGGCGTGTCCCCGCCGACTGGCAACAGCTGCTGCGTTGACATTGCGCCAACGGGCTCTGGCGCATCATTGCTCGCAGCGTGACCACGGAACGTCGGGCGCGGCATGAGGCCATGCCAGGGAATGCGGTGCTCGATGCGGATCGCCGTGAGCTGAAACGATGTCGCTCAAGCGGCCGTATCATTCGGCGGCCGTGGAGCCGTTGTCGATGGGGATGGTCTGTCCGGTAATGGATCTTGCGCTGTCGGAGGCGAGGAAGACCGCCAGGGCAGCAATGTCGTCGGGGTCGACGAAGCGTTTGATGGATTGGATGCTCATGGCGTCCGCGGTCACCTCTTCCAGACTCTGTCCGGTGGACTGGGCGCGGCTTTTGAGCACGCGCTGGATGCGGTCGCCCGCCACCGCGCCCGGGGCGATGGCGTTCACGCGTATCCCGTGGCCTCCCAGTTCGATGGCCAGCGTCTCTGTGAGAGCGATCAATCCCCTTTTGGTGACAGCGTAGGGACTGCGCTGGGGATAGCCGAACCTGCCGCCGACGGAGGACATGATGATGACGACGCCGGCGTCAGACCTCCTCAGGAACGGGATGGACAACCTCGTGACGTTGAAGGTGCCGGTCAGGTTGACCGCGAGCACTGCATCCCACTGCTCGGGATCCATATCCTCCACCGACGAGGTCGGTCCCGAGATACCGGCGTTGTTGATCAGCACGTCGATACCACCCAGCACATCGACAGCGGAGCTGACGAAAGCCTCGACTGCGGAGCGATCGGACACGTCACAGACTGTTGCGGTGATCGCCGAATTTTCATGGCTAAAGCGCGTGAGGGCCTGCTCGTCGACATCACAGATGTGCACTCGGTCCCCGTTAGCCGCGAAGGTCTTCGCGACCGCGAGCCCGATTCCGGCGGCCGCGGCCGTCACTACGACCCGTCGTCCGCCGTTCATAGCCGCTTCCCCTCTAGTCGCCCATGCGGGTTCCCGTGCCGCCCAATCCCCATGGTCGTCGTGCAGTTCAACTCGGTTCGGCGCGTCGCCAGGTGAGTACGGAATTGACGGTTCTGCCGCTCGATTGGATGGGTGAGGCAGTCCCTAGCTTCAGAGTGTCGCCATCCAGCTCGACCCGCCGCGGCTGTGTCTGGCCGGTCCAGTCGGGGAACAGCGATACGAACATCGAGTGGGTGAGCGTCTGCTTGTCTTCGTCTACATGGAAAGGTCCGGAGTAGGCGATGTAAGACGACGCCTCCGACGCGTATTCCTCACGGGTGCCGGCGAACCAATCTCCAGAGGCGAAGTGGGGACGGTCGATCTTGGAGAGCTGCGCGGACATATACCCGTCCGGGGTGTACATGATGATGCCGCGCGGTTGATGGCCCAGCGGCTCGAACGGGTCCGACCCGTCCACCGGGAATTCGAGGTACGACACCAACTTCCAGGCACCGATCAGCCTGTCCCGCAATGCTTCCGGCACCACTGCCTCCCACGGCCTGGGTCATCGGGTGATTGGCCGGTCGACAAATATCACGACCACAGTCCCAAGCGACGGTCGAAAACGGCCTGTAAGGGTCGGCCGGGCTGGGCCAATTATCGTCAGGATCGTCGCGCATCGTCAACCTCGAAGGCGCAAGATTTCCTGACATATTGCAGGAATGTGCTGACGCTCTGAGGAGGAATCGTGACTACGTATAGGGTCGGCTACATCGTCGGCAGCCTGTCGCAGAAGTCGATCAATCGCATATTGTCCAAGGCGCTGATCCGCCTGGCGCCCCCGGAGTTGGAGTTCGCCGAGGTCCCTATCAAGGACCTTCCGCTGTACAACCACGACTACGACGCCGACTACCCTCCCGAAGGCCGGGCCCTGAAAGACGCCATCGCCGCGGTGGACGCGGTGTTGTTCGTTACGCCCGAGTACAACCGCTCGATCCCCGGCGCTCTGAAGAATGCCATCGACTGGGCGAGCCGGCCGTGGGGAGACAACTCGTTTACGCACAAGCCGTCGGCGGTGATCGGGGCGTCTCCCGGCAAGATCGGTACCGCGGTCGCCCAGCAGAGCTTGCGCAGCGTGCTTGGCTTCTGCAACTCCCCGCAAATGAACTCACCAGAGGCCTACATCCAATATCACCCGGACGTTTTCACCGAGGACGGCGAGGTGCTCGACGAGAACACCGCGCGGTTCCTCCGCAACTACATGGCCGAATTCGGCGTCCACGTGGCGCGAGTGCTCACCGTTTTGCCGCCGCAGCGCTGAAAATCTCGGTCTAGGAGCCACATTCCCTCGTCGCCTCGAAGGTAGGCGAACCGCCCAGGTTCTAGTCGGGTGTCTCACCGACGTCGGCGGTGCCGGGCGGCCGCGGCGCGTTGAGGTCGAAGCGCACTCCGATCATCCGGATCGCGAAGCACGCCGTCGCCGCGCCCAGCGCGGCCAGCGTGCCGTGAAAACCGAGCCCGTTGGCTATAGCGGCGCAGCCGGCGCCGATCAAGGCCGGAATGGCGTAAAGCTCGCTGCGGAGCACGGTGGGAATCCGTCGGATCATCACGTCCCGAATTGTTCCCCCGCCGACGGCGGTGATCGTGCCCACGATCATCGCCTGCACCACACCGAATCCCATATCGAGTGCCTTGTCGGCACCGAGCACGGCGAAGACACTTAATCCGACGGCGTCGAGAACGTTGATCGGCATGCCTAGTTTCTCCAGTCGACGACTGAGAAGGAACGCGATCAGGCCTCCTCCGGCTGCCAGCGCCAGGTAACGCCAGTCGAGGAACGTTGCCGGCGGCAAGGCATTGAGCAGAATGTCGCGGATCGTCCCACCGCCCAGACCGGTGAACATGCCGAGCGCGATGACCCCGACGAGGTCAAGGCGTTCAGCGTGCACGGCGGTCAGCGCACCGTTGAGCGCGAAGACAAAGGTGCCGGTGAGGTCGAGCGCGAACAGCAGCGGCGTTTCGGCGGGCACCGACGAGGTATATACCCGCGCGACCAAACCACTTCTTGCGGGGGCCTCGGCATCCGGAGGCCGACATGACCGCCGGCGGCGGTCTTCGACGGCTTAGCACATATGCCGAGCCGGCGATTACATCGAGCGCCACCGATGCGGCAAGTGTCGAGAGCCCGCCGACGGGGACGAACACGACCACGGCCGTCACCATCACTATTGGTTGATGCCCGACGGTGGGGCCTATGTACGTACTCCAACCACTTCCGTGTCCCTTGGCCACACGGTCGGGGATGTTCTGGTGTGAGGCTTGGTCTCGGTCCCGCCGCAACAACGCGCCGACTGAAACGATTCGCCTCTAATCGGCCATCCGGGGTTCTGGCAGGGCCGGTTTTATTGGGCGTGTCCGTCGGGAAGTACGCCGACGCACGCGTCGCGACGCCGCGATCGCCGCCTTGAGCCCGCGGCGGCGGCCTGTCGTTGGGTCCGTCCCGGCGAAATCGGGCCCCAGTTCGGTGAACATCCGCTCGCTGCGGGTCTCCGGAGCGTCGTCGGCGGTGTCCCGCAGGTAGCGGTCCGGCAGCGACAGTTTTGCGATGGTGCGCCACGTCTTGCCGTACTGCACCAGGAACGAACCCGTGGTGTAGGGCAGGTCGTACTTGTCGCAGAGCGCCCGCACGCGCACGGAGATCTCGTGCAACCGGTTGCTGGGCAGATCGGGGTACAGGTGGTGCTCGATCTGGAGGCACAGGTTACCGCTCAGGAACCGCATCGCCGGGCCGGCCTCGAAGTTCGCGCTGCCCAGCATTTGGCGCAGGTACCACTCGCCCTTTGATTCGCCGATCATGTCGGTGTTCGTGAATTTCTCTGCGCCGTCGGGGAAGTGCCCGCAGAAGATCACCGCGTTGGCCCAGATGTTGCGGATCACGTTGGCGACCACGTTGGCCTTCAGGGTCGATTTGTAGGTCGCCGCCGGCGACAGCGACGTGAGCGCCGGGAACGCGACATAGTCCTTGAGCACCTGCCTACCGGCCTTGACCGAGAACTCGCGTGTCCGCGCAAGGGTGAGGTCGCGCTCCGGGCCGGCCTTCAAGAGCTTCTCGAAATCGACGGTCTGCAAGCCGATTCCCCACTCGAACCCGAGCGCGAGGATGGCGTTGAACAGTAGGTTGCCGATGTTGAAGCGCTGCCAGGGCTGGTCACGTGTGACCCGCAGGATGAAGTAGCCCACATCGTCATCCATGCCGAGGATGTTGGTGTACTTGTGGTGCTGAAAGTTGTGGGAAGAAATCCAGTGCTTTGATGCCCCGCTCATGTCCCATTCCCAGGTAGTGGAATGGATCTCGGGGTCGTTCATCCAGTTCCACTGGCCGTGCATGACGTTGTGGCCGATCTCCATGTTCTCGATGATCTTGGCCAGGCCCAGGGTCAGCGTTCCCGCCCACCACGCGGAGCGTTTCGAGCTGCCGGCCAGCATCAGCCGGCCCACGACCTCGACGGCACGTTGCGCGGCGATGGTGCGACGGATGTAGCGCGAGTCGCGCTCACCGCGGGAATCCTCGACGTCCACCCGGATCGCATCCAGCTCGACGGCGAGATTCGCGATGTCGGCGTCGGTCAGGTGAGCGAAGGCCGGTATGTCGGTGATCGCCATCGTGTCCTCTCTGTCGGGCTGATGTCCGGTTCGCAGCGGTCGGCTACGAGCGACTCAGAACCGCCGCAGCGCTGCGGCGAGCCACTGGCCAGCGACCAGTCACTGCGGGCTTCAGCCGCGCATGCTTAAGGAGTTCTGTGGTTCCTTCTGCGGACTCATGGGAATCCGTCGCACGAGCAGACGCTCATCAAATTCACCGGAGTACGGCCACATTCGCTTCCCGACCGGCTGAGGGACTCAGCGACACCAACGCTACCCCTTGGTGCGGCACCACGGGCGCACGCGAGCACGGCCCCGGTCTGGGGTGCATCGTTATGGCGACGGACTTTCCTCGAAACTGAAGCCGTTGAGGGCGAACGCGGCGCGTCTTCGCAAAGATTTACGTGTCGCGTTGGCCGACGAGCACGGTCCTCGCCGAGCCTTCGTCGGTTCGGGGTTGACGCGCCGCCGCACTCGGGTGCACTGTGATACTGGTCATATGACCACTGGTCACACGTGGCAGAAAGGCGGCCGTTCATGACCACGAGGGACAAATACACGGAGGTGCCCGCGCCGTACTCGTGGGAGGTTCCCAGCGCCGGCGACGCGCGCTTCACCTGGGAGTACGACGACAGCCGCGCCCGCCTCCTTTCCCTGTATCAAAAGGGAAAGGACAAGCAGTGGGATGCTCAGTCGCGCATCGACTGGGCGCAAGACGTCGACCCGACGAACCCGGTCGGCCTGCCCGACGAGTTCCATCCGCTGTTCGGCAGCCCGATGTGGGAAGCGGCCGACGACGCACGCCGCGCCGAGATGCGCCTGCATTCCCAGGCCTGGCAGTTCTCGCAGTTCCTGCACGGCGAGCAGGGGGCGATGGTATGCGCCGCGAAGATCGTCGAGGTGGTCCCGGACCTGGATGCGAAGTTCTACGCGGCCACCCAGACCATGGACGAGGCCCGCCACGTCGAGGCCTTCTCGCGGTTCCTGCAGGAGAAGGTCGGCCTGGTCTACCCGATCAACACCCACCTGACCGCGCTGCTGGACGACACCTTGCGCGACTCGCGCTGGGACATGCCCTATCTCGGCATGCAGGTGCTCATCGAAGGCCTGGCACTCGCCGCCTTCGGGGTGCTGCGTGACCTGGCGGCACCCGACTCACTGGCCAAGCAACTGCTGGCCTACGTCATGCAGGACGAGGCCCGGCACGTGGCCTTCGGCCGAATCTCGTTGAAGGACTACTACTCCGCGCTGACCGAAGCCGAACGGGACGAGCGTGAAGAGTTCGTCGTGGACGCCTGCTACCTGATGCGCGACCGGTTCCGCGCCGAGGAGGTTTTCGAGACCCTCGGCCTCGATGTGAAAGCGTGTGCCGAGTGGGTCGACACGTCGCCGCTGATGATCCAGTTCCGCTCGCACCTGTTCAGCCGCATCGTGCCCATCGTCAAGGACATCGGGCTGTGGGGCGACAAGGTGCAGAAGGCCTTCCGCGACATGGGCGTCCACGACATGGCCGGCTTCGACATCGAGGCGCTGATGAAGGCCGACGAGGACCAGGCCGAGGCGCTGGACAAGGCGCACGCCGAGATGGCCGACCGGGCCCTCGAGGTGGACGAGGCGATCGCGGCGGGCGCGAGTTAAAGGGTCGTGGTCGTCAGAGCCCGACGATGACGATGACCACGCCGACCACGATCGACACCGCGAGCGACACCAACAGAAAGCTGACGAACGCTTCCTTTCCCGCCGAGGCCACGTGGTCGCTCGCCGCGATCGGCGCGAGTTTGCGGCCGGCGCCCCAGGCGGCGGCGAGCAGCGTCGCCAACCAGTTCGCATACGCGGCGTAGACGATCAGTCCTACCGCCGTCACTCCCCACGCGCAGGGCAAGTGCAGGTGTGGCCAGAGCAGGCCGAGCAGCACCAGGAACATGCCGTTGAGCACCGCCTCGAGGTGGCTGGACAGCGCCATGCGCGGGTTCCGCAATGCGGGGATGGCGAACCCGGTGAGCAAGCCGACGAGGAACAGGACCAACCCGAGTGTGAACAGCACCGTCTGCATGTCAGCACAGTAGGGGCGTCGGGCCGCCCTCGGCGTGGCCTTCGCCGATCACGGCAAAAATAGGAGAGGCGTATGAGCCGCGTGCCGGCCGCATTCCCACGCATCGGAATGTGCGAGCGTGTCTTTTGTGGTCCCCGAACCGCAGTTGGCCGAAGCCCTCAGGCAGGCCTCGAGCTACCTGTGGATCGCCGACGTGGCCGCCAAGAGGAACCTGCCGATGATCCAGTCGCTCTACAGCTTTGCCGCCCGGCAGATGGTCGCCTATACGACGGACGGTGACGAGTGGCACGTGCGGGCCGCCGTCGCCGCCGCACGGGACGCCACCAAGATGCACCTGCTGCTCACCGGTCGTGCGCCGCGCGAACCCGGCACGCTCGACGAGCCGACAAATCTCTGACCCGCCAACGGGTCTCAGACGTGCACGTCGCGAAGCCCGGCGGCGAACCGCACGCCCGAGCAGTTGTAGCACCCGACGCACCCGACGCAATTGGTGCAGCCGAAGCAGCCCAGGCACGCGACACAACGCTTGCAGAAGGCGCACGCCACGCACGCGATGCTGCCCGCGATGGCCGCGCTGCCGGCCGTGGCGATCGATCCGGCCACGGCGGCGCTGGCCACGGTCGCCGCCGACCCGGCCACGGCGGCGCTGGCCACGGTCCCCGCCGACCCCGCGACGGCGGCGCTGGCCACGGTCCCCACCGACCCGACGACCGCGACGTTCGCCCCCGGGTTTTCGGGGTGGACCAGATCGCCGTTGCCACTCACCGGATCGACCACGTCGGTCGGCAGGCTCAGCGGCTGGGGGGAAGGCTAGGAGGGGTCGTCACGGTATAGCTCGGCGTCGACGTGACCGTCGGAGAGCTGGTGACCGTGACGGTGCTGGTGCTGGTGCTCGTCGACGGCGGCGGCACGGCGGTCGTGGTCGTGACGGTGGTGACGCTCGTTGTCTCCGTGGTCGACGAGGTCGTCGTCGCGGCCGCCGCGGCGATCACCCCGCAGGCAATGCGCTTGCTCGACTCGCCGGTGGGAGCGTTGCCGAGGTTGTCGGCGTCCTGGTGGATGACCAGCGCGGTGCCGGAGCTGTTTCGCAGGTCCGCGGCGGTGAACGAGTTGGTGGTGGTGACGAGTTTCGCCGAGCCATCGGAGCGCACCTGCAACGCCGTCAGGTCGCCGCTGGCGGGATAACCCGTGTGGCCCGGCGCCTGATAGACGCTCCCCGCGGAGCTGAAGTCGGCCTCGCATCTGCCCACCGCGTGGATCTGCAGCCCGTGGAAACCGGGGCTCAGGACCTGGTTGGGCCCGGCCTCCACCGTCACCGTCGCGTAGCCGTTCGCGAAATCGAAGGTGGCGTTGGCGACCTGAGTCCCGTCGGCGCTTTTCACCTGGGTGGTCATCCGCTCGGTGCCCGGCGGCGCGCTGGACGACGCGGTGGACTGGTTACCGCTCTGGTTTGCACACGCAGCTAATGGTGCGATTGTGGCGGTCAGCGCCGCGGCGGCAGACACCAAGCCCTTATTCATTGGCCGGATTTACCCCGATTGGCGAAGGTCGAAACGGACCCGGCGCCCTATGCAAATTCGCCCCTGCGCGCCATGCTGATCGCGGGTGGGGACCGCGCTAGGAGGACGAGATGTCAGCACCCAAGGCCGAGGAGATCCGCGCCGCGGTCGAGCGCCACGTGGAGTTGTGGAACGCCGGTGACAAGGAGGCGTGGCTCGCGCACTGGAAGCGCGTCGTGCCCGGTGAGGTCACGATGGAAGACCCCGTCGGCACGCCGGTGAAGCGCGGGTGGGACGTCATGGGGGAGGTGTGGGACGCCTCGCCGAACGCCGAGTGGAAGCTGGGCATCGATCTGCTCCAGGTGTGCGGCGCGACCGGCGCGGCCGTCATCCGCAACTCGGGCACCGTGAACGGCGAATCGGCGGTCATTCAGAGCATCGAGATCTACAAATTCGGAGACGATGGCTCCCTGCACACCTCGACGTTCTGGGACCTCTCGGCCGGAAACGAATACGCGCAGTGGACGGTGGAGACCGGCGAGGCGAGCTGAGCCGGGCGGCCCGGCGACGATGCGGCCCGCGTAGCGGGATGAGGTGGGGCACCCCCAGCCGCGCAGCGGCTAGGGGAAAAGGGGCCGGTCTAGGCCGAGCGCCGGATGCCGCGGCTGCGGCCGATGTCGCCCTTGAGGAGCATGTCGCGCTCGGCTTCCGACAGCCCGCCCCAGACGCCATAGGGCTCACCGACTTCCAGCGCGTGCGAACGGCACTCCTGGATGACAGGGCACTGCCGGCACATTTCCTTGGCGCGCTGCTCGCGCTGCATCCGAGCGCGGCCGCGCTCGCCGTCGGGGTGGAAGAACATCGACGAGTCGACGCCGCGGCACAGGCCTTGCAGTTGCCAGTTCCAGATGTCGGCGTTGGGCCCGGGTAGCTGCTCAGGCTGTGGCATTGGATCGTTCCCTCTCTGCACGGCACGCCCAGAAGGACAGGTCGCGAAGCGCCCGAAAAGCGGTTGTGCAACTGATTTTGGAGTGGCGTCACCGATGACTACCCGACAGAGTTAGAACTTAGGGGCGCGGACGAATTTCCGTCAATAGCCACTTAGG
Organism: Mycobacterium terramassiliense; assembly: GCF_900157385.1. Classification (GTDB taxonomy): domain Bacteria; phylum Actinomycetota; class Actinomycetes; order Mycobacteriales; family Mycobacteriaceae; genus Mycobacterium; species Mycobacterium terramassiliense. The sequence continues at coordinate 624,965 of NZ_LT717700.1, read as the reverse complement.
TTGGCAAAGTATGTAAGCGTTGTAGCAAATTTAACTCGCCGTTCATCTGCCACCCATTTGACGACCGAAAGCCGTGCTACCAGGCAGTTGGCCCAGCCGCGATTCCCCAGCTCAGCGGCCGGGGTGGTGGCCGGAGTAATTAGTACGTGGCGGATGGTGATTAACAGTTCGGTAACACGGACACCACGAAGTGTTTACTACTATCACCGTGATTGAAACTCGTCACACTTCGGTGATTCAGCGCACACTGGCCGCCGCCGCGTTCGGGGACCGGCCCGGAAGCTGGCCGCTGCCTGCCGCGACCGGCCCGGAGCAACTGTGGCTGCGCGCCGTCGCGGCGGGCGGGCAGGGCCGCTACGGCAGCGCCTACCGCGACCTGGCGGTGCTGCGGCGCAGCGTCACGGATGGTCGGTGGGTGTCGTTGGCGCACAGCACCCAGGGGTCGTTCCTGCGCCAGCTCGGCTGGCACACGTTGGCGCGGGGCTGGGACGGGCGCGCGATGGCGCTGGCCGGCGGGGATCCCGAGGCCCGCGCCGACGCGCTGATCGGGCTTGCCGCCGACGCGCTGGGCATCGGCCGGTTCGCCGCCGCCGCAACGTTGTTGCGTCGCGTGGAACTGGCGCCCGGTGCGGTCCCCGACCGGCTGCCGGTGCGCCGAGGGTGGGTGGCCGCCGAGCTGGCGATGGCCTCCGGCGACGGCGCATCGGCCGTCCGGCACGCCGAGGAGGCGGTGGAGCTGGCCGGCGCGATGGGCCCGGCGTCGGCTCGGCACCGGGTGAAAAGCGACGTGGTGCTGGCCGCCGCGCTGTGCAGTGCCGGCGCGAACGAGCGGGCCCGCGCGGTCGCGGAGGCGGCGCTGGACGCCGCCGGCCGCCTGGGCCTGACACCGCTTCGCTGGGCGTTGGCTTGCTTGCTGATCGACATCGAAAGTGTCACGTTTTCGGCACAAAAACTGCGCGAAATTCGCGATATCTGCGCAGGCCAGGTGCGGCGCGCCGGGGGCGCGTGGCGTTGCGCTTAAATCGGCCTTCGGCCCGTTATTGTCATTTCGACAGTTAGCCCGCGATGTGTCCCATTCGTAACGTTGGAGATACCGCCGTCGATGACAATTCAAGGGGAACGTCTCGACGCTGTGGTTGCGGAGGCCGTGGCGGGAGACCGGAACGCCCTACGGGAGGTGCTGGAGACCATCCGTCCGATCGTCGTGCGATATTGCCGGGCGCGCGTCGGCACAGTCGAACGGGGTGGCCTTTCAGCAGACGACGTGGCTCAGGAGGTGTGTTTGGCCACCATCACGGCGCTGCCGCGGTACCGCGAGCGCGGGCGCCCGTTCCTGGCTTTCCTGTATGGCATCGCGGCGCACAAGATCGCCGATGCCCACCGGGCGGCCGGCCGTGACCGCGCCTACCCCGCGGAGACCGTTCCGGAGCGCTGGTCTCCCGAGGCGGGGCCGGAACAGCGGGCCATCGAGGCCGATTCGGTCAGCCGCATGAACGAATTGCTCGAGATCCTGCCCGCCAAGCAGCGCGAGATCCTGATCCTGCGCGTGGTCGTCGGGCTGTCCGCCGAGGAGACCGCCGCCGCCGTCGGCAGCACCACCGGAGCGGTCCGCGTGGCCCAGCACCGGGCGCTGTCACGGCTCAAATCCGAAATCGTCGCGGCGGGTGACTATGCCTGAATCTTTGGATGAGTTCGCGCGCACCGACCTGCTGCTCGACGCGTTGGCCGAACGCAGCTCGGTGGACCTCGACGACGCCGACGACCCCAATTTCGAAGCGCTCGCCGTCCTGCTGGAGGACTGGCGCGACGACCTGCGGTGGCCGCCGGCCAGCGCGCTGGTGTCGCCGGAGGAGGCGATCGAAGCGCTGCACATCGGGCTCGCCGAGCGCAGGCGCGCGCGCCGCGGCCTGGCGACGGTCGGGTCGGTCGCCGCGACCTTGCTGGCGCTGAGCGGGTTTGGCGCCATGGTGGTCGAGGCCCGTCCCGGGGACGCGCTGTACGGGATGCACGCGATGTTCTTCGACCAGCCGAGGGTCAACGACAGCCAGATCGAGCTGTCCGCGAAGGCCGAACTGGCGAAGGTTCAGCAAATGATCGACCAGGGTCAGTGGACGCAGGCCCAGAATCAGCTGGCCCAGGTCAGCACCACGGTCCAATCGATGAACGACGGGGCCAGCAGGAACGACCTGCTGGACGAGGTGAACCTGCTCAACACCCGGGTGGAAGCGCGCAACCCGAACGCGACGGTGCCGCCCGCCGCGCCAAAGCCCAAGGCGCCGGCCGCTTCGTCGACGTCGCCGGTGTCGCCCAGTCCGACGACCACGCCGCCGACAGTGGCCAGCACGACGGCTCCGACGCCGAACGCATCGACGAGCCCGGCAAGCCCCACGGTGACTCCCTCGACGAGCCCGTCCTCGGGTCGGCACCGGCATCACGGCCACTCGTCCACGCCGTCCTCGGCGGCACCGGACGAAACGCCCTAACGGCGATCGCGAGCGCGGCGGAGCCGGGTGTGGCGGGTCGCCGCCATCGACCTAGCGGCGATCGCGAGCGTGGCGGAGCCGGGTGTGGCGGGTCGCCGCCATCGACCTAGCGGCGGTGGAAGCCGTCCGCGTCTGACGACGTCGCTTCGTTGAGCGAGGCGTCGGCGTATCCCCGGCAGTAGTCCCACGTGACGTAGGAGTCGGGTTCGGGGTCATAGGCGGGCTCGTGCGGGCGGACCGTTCCGTCGATCAGTAGCTGCAGCAGGTTGGCCCGCAACATGTCCCAGTCGTGGTAGTGATCCTGCTGGCATTCGTCGCAGCACACCACCAGTCCGCGAATGCCCTTGTGCGCCAACAGGGCCTCGTACACGGCCAGATCGGCCAGGTCGGCCTCGACCGCCATGCGCTCCTGCTGATCCAACGGTTGTCCCGGCTCGACGGCCTCGAGCGCCGCCGACGGATCGCAGGGGTCGTCGGCGAACGGGTCGGGTGGCAAACCCGGCGGGAGGTGGTCACGCACGCCCCTAGCCTACGCAGGGGGGCCGTCATAGCGCCAGCAGGGACATGCCCCACCATCCGGCGTCCGCGGCACGCCCGGGCAAGCGGGTCCGGGGGTCCCGGGAGCCGATAGGATGGGCTTCTCACTCCGCGCGCGTATGGAGGGCCTCCCGATGACCCGTGGCATGTCCCACTTAGAAGACAGCTCCGACCTGGTTGTCGGCCCGTACGTGCGCGACCCGCATCTCGCGGGACTGGCCGACGAACCCGTGCCGACGGGGGGCGACAACCCGTACAAGATCGCGATGCTCGGCCTGACCTTCGACGACGTCCTGCTGCTGCCCGCGGCCTCCGACGTGGTCCCCGCCACCGCGGACACCTCCAGCCAGCTCACCAGGAAGATCCGGCTCAAGGTGCCCCTGGTCAGTTCGGCGATGGACACCGTCACCGAGTCGCGGATGGCCATCGCGATGGCCCGGGCCGGCGGCATGGGCGTGCTGCATCGCAACCTGCCGGTCGCCGAACAAGCCGGGCAGGTCGAGATGGTGAAGCGCTCGGAGGCCGGCATGGTCACCGACCCGGTCACCTGCCGGCCCGACAACACACTGGCTCAGGTCGACGCGCTGTGCGCCCGGTTCCGGATCTCCGGGCTGCCGGTGGTCGACGATTCCGGCTCGCTGGTCGGCATCATCACCAACCGCGACATGCGGTTCGAGGTGGACCAGACCAAGCAGGTCGCCGAGGTCATGACGAAGTCCCCGCTGATCACCGCCCAGGAGGGCGTCAGCGCCGACGCGGCGCTGGGACTGTTGCGGCGCAACAAGATCGAGAAGCTGCCCGTCGTCGACGGCCACGGCCGGCTGACCGGGCTGATCACCGTCAAGGACTTCGTCAAGACCGAGCAACACCCGCTGGCCACCAAGGACAGCGACGGCCGGCTGCTGGTCGGCGCCGCCGTCGGCGTCGGCGGGGACGCCTGGGTGCGCGCGATGATGCTGGTCGACGCCGGGGTCGACGTGCTGATCGTCGACACCGCGCACGCGCACAACCGGCTGGTGCTCGACATGGTCGGCAAGCTCAAGGCCGAGGTCGGCGACCGCGTCGAGGTGATCGGCGGCAACGTCGCCACCCGGGCGGCGGCCGCGGCGCTCATCGACGCCGGCGCCGACGCGGTCAAGGTCGGGGTGGGACCGGGATCGATCTGCACGACGCGCGTGGTGGCCGGCGTCGGCGCGCCACAGATCACGGCGATTCTGGAGGCCGTCGCGGTGTGCCGGCCGGCGGGCGTGCCCGTGATCGCCGACGGGGGACTGCAATACTCCGGAGACATCGCCAAGGCGCTGGCCGCCGGCGCGTCGACGGCCATGCTCGGCTCGCTGCTGGCCGGCACCGCCGAGGCGCCCGGCGAACTGATCTTCGTCAACGGCAAACAGTTCAAGAGCTACCGCGGCATGGGCTCGCTGGGCGCCATGGCGGGCAGGGGCTCTGGAGGGCAAGCCAAGTCCTACTCCAAGGACCGCTATTTCGCCGACGACGCGCTCTCCGAGGACAAGCTGGTGCCCGAGGGCATCGAGGGCAGGGTGCCGTTCCGCGGCCCGCTGTCATCGGTGATCCACCAGCTGACCGGCGGCCTGCGCGCCGCGATGGGATACACCGGCTCGCCCACCATCGAGGCGCTGCAACAGGCGCAGTTCGTCCGGATCACGGCCGCCGGTCTGCGCGAGAGCCACCCACACGACGTCGCCATGACCGTCGAAGCGCCCAACTACTTCGCGCGGTGAACAGCGAACTGGCCATGGTCGAGATCGGGATGGGCCGCGCCGCCCGTCGCACCTATGAACTGTCCGAGATCAGCATCGTGCCGTCGCGGCGCACCCGCTCGTCCCAGGACGTATCGACGGCGTGGCAGCTGGACGCCTACCGGTTCGAGATCCCAGTCATCGCGCATCCGACCGACGCGCTGGTGTCGCCGGAGTTCGCCATCGAGCTGGGCCGCCTCGGCGGGCTGGGCGTGCTCAACGGCGAGGGGCTGATCGGCCGCCACGCCGACGTCGAGGCCAAGATCGCGCAGCTGCTCGAGGCCGCCGAAAAGGAGCCGGAGCCGTCGGCGGCGATCCGGCTGCTGCAGGAGCTGCACGCCGCGCCGCTGGACCCCGAACTGCTGGGCTCGGCGGTCGCGCGCATCCGCGAGGCGGGCGTCACCACCGCGGTGCGGGTCAGCCCGCAAAACGCGCAGGCGCTGACCCCGGCGCTGCTGCAGGCCGGGATCGACCTGCTGGTCATCCAGGGCACCATCGTCTCGGCCGAACGGGTGGCCAGCGACGGTGAGCCGCTGAACCTGAAGACCTTCATCTCCGAGCTCGACGTCCCCGTGGTCGCCGGCGGGGTGCTCGACCACCGCACGGCGCTGCACCTGATGCGCACCGGCGCCGCCGGCGTGATCGTCGGCTACGGCTCCACCCGGGGCGTGACCACCAGCGACGAGGTGCTGGGGATCAATGTGGCGATGGCCACCGCGATCGCCGACGCCGCGGCCGCGCGCCGCGAATACCTCGACGAGACCGGCGGCCGCTACGTGCACGTGCTGGCTGACGGTGACATCCACACCTCGGGCGAGCTGGCCAAGGCCATCGCGTGCGGCGCCGACGCGGTGGTGCTGGGCACGCCGCTGGCCGAGTCCGCCGAGGCGCTCGGCGGCGGATGGTTCTGGCCCGCCGCGGCGGCGCACCCGTCCCTGCCGCGCGGGGCGTTGCTGCAGATCGCCGTCGGCGAGCGCCCGCCGCTGCGGCAGGTGCTGGGCGGTCCGTCCGACGACCCGTTCGGCAGCCTGAATCTGGTCGGCGGCCTGCGCCGGTCGATGGCCAAGGCCGGTTATTGCGACCTCAAGGAATTCCAGAAGGTCGGCCTGGCGGTCGGTAGCTGAGCGCTGCCGCCCGGCGAATGTGCGGCGAGCCGCACGCTCGGCTCCGAATGTGCGGCCAGCCGCACGCCGGGTGCCGGAGCGGGCGGCAGCACCCCCTGGTTAGTTACCGGCCGGTACGGCCATACTGGTGAAATGAAGCCGGATTACGACGTCCTGATCATCGGTTCGGGATTCGGGGGCAGCGTCAGCGCGCTGCGGCTGACGGAAAAGGGCTACCGGGTGGGCGTCCTGGAGGCCGGCCGCCGCTTCTCCGACCAGGAGTTCGCCGAGACGTCGTGGGACCTGCGCAAGTTCCTGTGGGCGCCCAAGCTCGGCTGCTACGGCATCCAGCGGATCCACCCGCTGCGCAACGTGATGATCCTGGCCGGCGCGGGCGTGGGCGGGGGTTCGCTCAACTACGCCAACACCCTGTACGTGCCGCCGGAGCCGTTCTTCAAAGACCAGCAGTGGGCGCACATCACCGACTGGCGTGACGAGCTGATGCCGCACTACGAGCAGGCCCAGCGGATGCTGGGCGTGGTCGAGAACCCGACGTTCACCGACGCCGACCGCCTCGTCAAGGAAGTCGCCGACGACATGGGCTGCGGCGACACCTGGGTGCCCACGCCCGTCGGGGTGTTCTTCGGCCCGGACGGCACCAAGGCGCCGGGCAAGACCGTGCCCGACCCGTACTTCGGCGGCGCCGGGCCCGACCGCACCGGCTGCCTGGAATGCGGCTGCTGCATGACCGGATGCCGCTACGGCGCCAAGAACACCCTGGTGAAGAACTACCTCGGCCTCGCGGAATCCCATGGCGCGCAGGTCATTCCGATGACGACGGTGAAGGGCTTCGAGCAGCGCCCCGACGGCCTGTGGGAGGTCCGCACGGTGCGCACCGGAAGCTGGCTGCGCCGCGACCGGCGCACCTACACCGCCGAAAACCTGATCCTGGCCGCCGGCACCTGGGGCACCCAGCACCTGCTGTTCAACATGCGCGACAGGGGCAAGCTGCCCCGGCTGTCGAAGCGCCTGGGCGTGCTGACCCGGACCAACTCCGAGTCGATCGTCGGCGCCGCGACGCTCGAGGTGAAGCCCGACCTGGACCTGACGCACGGCGTGGCGATCACGTCGTCGATCCACCCGACCTCGGACACCCACGTCGAGCCCGTGCGCTACGGCAAGGGCTCCAACGCGATGGGGCTGCTGCAGACGCTGATGACCGACGGCGAGGGTCCCGAGGGCACCGACACGCCGCGGTGGAAGCAATTGCTGGAGCAGGGCCGGGAGGACCCGCGCGGCATCCTGCGCATGATCAACGTGCGCCAGTGGAGCGAACGCACGGTGATCGCACTGGTGATGCAGCACCTGGACAACTCGATCACCACGTTCACCAAGCGGGGCAAGCTCGGAATCCGTTGGTATTCCAGCAAACAGGGGCACGGCGAGCCGAACCCGTCATGGATCCCGGTCGGCAACGAGGTCACCCGCCGCATCGCCGCCAAGATCGACGGCGTTGCCGGCGGCACCTGGGGCGAGCTGTTCAACATCCCGCTTACGGCCCACTTCTTGGGCGGCGCGGTGATCGGCGACGGCCCCGAACACGGCGTCATCGACCCGTATCACCGGGTCTACGGCTACCCGACACTGTTCGTGGTGGACGGCGCGGCGATCTCGGCGAACCTGGGCGTCAACCCCTCGCTGTCCATCACCGCGCAGGCCGAGCGGGCCGCCTCGATGTGGCCGAACAAGGGGGAGAACGACCTGCGGCCGCTGCAGGGCGACACCTACCGCAGGCTGTCCCCGATCCCGCCCGATCACCCGGTGGTGCCGGCGCACGCTCCCGGCGCGCTGCGCTGGCTACCGATCGACCCGGTCAGTACCGCGGGCTGACCCCTCGTCGCGGCCCGCGCTCAGCTCGCGATCTCCTCCGGGCTGGTCACGTCGAGCGGGGCGCCGCTGACGACCCGGCTGCGTTGCCCGTGCACGTTGACCGGCACGTCGCCCATCAGCGTGACCCGGTGCATCAGCCGATGCTGGCCGTCGTAGTCGTCGATCGCCCGGTGCTGCGTCGCCCGGTTGTCCCAGATGGCGACGTCGCCATAACTCCAGCTCCAGCGAATGGTGTTCTCGGGCATGGTAATTCGGCGTTGCAGCAGTTCGAACAGCACGCTCGACTCGTAGCCGTCCAGGCCGACGAACCCGCGCACGAAATCGCCCAGCACCAGCGTCCGCTCACCGGTCTCGGGGTGCACCCGAACCACGGGATGCTCGGTCTGGAAGTCCGGCTTGTCGAACGCCTGGCGGAACGCCCGCTGCGCGTCGGTCAAGGCTTCTTCGGTGATGTAGTCGTGGCGGTTGGTGTGCAGCGCCCACAGGTCGTCGACGAGGCACTTCAGCGGCTCGGGCAGGTGCTCGTAGGCCGCCGCGGTGGAGGCCCACAGCGTCGAGCCCCCGTAGCTGGGCAGCGTGACCGCGCGCAGGATCGAGGCGGCGGGGTAGTTCGCGGCGAACGTGACGTCGGTGTGCCAGCGCGTCGCCTTGCCGTAGTCGGAGTTGATCGGCGTGATGATCGGCGCGTTCTTGGCGGCGAGGAACTTCGCGGCGGGGTGCCCGATCGGGGTGCCCAGCAGCCGCGCGAACGCGAGCTGCCCTTCGTCGTCGAGGTGGTCCTGCCCGCGAAAGAAGATCACCTTGTGGGCCAGCAGCGCCCCGCGGATCTCGTCGACGGCGGCCGGGTCGAGGTCGCCGCCCAGGCGCACGCCGTCGAGTCGGGCGCCGATCCGGCTGCCCAGCTTGGTGACGGTGATGGAGTCGGTCATTTCTTTCGTCCTTTTGCGGAGATCTGGTGTAGTCAACTGACTACATGGGTTAGTGTAGTCACGTGACTACACGTTCGGCAAGTGTCAACCGGAAAAATCCCACCGGGCGAGAAGAGGTCGGCGCCGCCATCCTGGAGGCCGCCACCGACCTGTTCGCCGAGCGCGGGCCGGCCGCGACGTCGATCCGCGACATCGCCGCCCGGTCAAAGGTCAACCACGGCCTGGTGTTTCGGCACTTCGGCACCAAGGACCAACTCGTGGGCGCCGTGCTCGATCACCTCGGCGCGACCACGACCGCGTTGCTGCAGAGCGACCCGACCCCCGAGGAGGCGGAGCGGGCGTTGGACCGGCATTTGCGGGTCATGGCCCGCACCCTGCTCGACGGCTACCCGGCGGGGAAGTTGCAGTCCCGGTTTCCCGGCGCCTCGCAGCTGTACGACGACATCCGCCCGAAGCACCCCCCCGGCCCCGACGGAGATCTCAGCGCGCGCCTGGCGGTGGCGAACGCCTTTGCGCTGCAGTTTGGTTGGCGATTGTTTGCCCCTTTTTTACGCTCGGCGGTCGGCATCGATGACCTACCGGACGCCGAACTGCGCCAGGCGATCGTCGGCGAGATGGCCCGGGTCCTCGGACCTCACTGAGTGCGGGCCAGGGCGCGCCGGTGCAGCGGCTCGCGGCCCGGCGGCTGCTGCGGCGCCGGCAGCAGGGGTTTGCGAACGCGCACGGCGACGGTCGTCGGCGCATCGGTGTTCAGCGTGAGTTGCTCGCCGGCGTGCCGGATGGTGAGTTCGTGCTCGGGTCCGTCGTCCACGGCGTAGGTGACCTCGGAGTGGTTGACGTCGACGGTGAGCCGAAAGTCGCGCCACCGCAGCCGGAACCGGAGCCGCGAAATGCCGTCGGGCAGTTGGGGATCCAGCGAGAGGATGCCCTCGTCGTCGCGCAGGCCGCCGAACCCCACGACCAGCGTCATCCAGGCCCCGGCAAGCGAGGCCATGTGCAACCCGTCGCGGGTGTTGTGGTGCAGGTCGCGCAGGTCGATCAGCGCGGCCTCGTAGGCATAGTCGTGGGCCAGCTCCAGGTGGCCGACCTCGGCGCACATCACCGCCTGGGTGCAGGCCGACAGCGACGAGTCGCGCACCATGCGCCGCTCGTAGTAATCGACGTTGCGCGCCTTCTGTTCGGGCGTGAAGGCGTGGCTCTGCCATTGCATCGCCAGCACGAGGTCGGCCTGCTTGATCACCTGGGCGGGGTAGAGCCGCACATAGGCCTCGTGCAGCAGCAGGGGATAGGTGGTGTTCTTTTCGAAGTCCCATTCGGCGAAGGTGGTGAACCCCTCGCACTGTTGGTGGACGCCCAGTTCGGAGTCGTAGGGGATGTTGACGGCGTCGGCCGCGTCGCGCCAGGCGGCGGCCTCCTCGGTGGTGACGTCCAGCGCCGTCGCCTCTTCCGGGTGGCGGTTGCAGGCGTCGGCGGCGGTCACCAGGTTGTGCGCGGCCATTAGGTTGGTGAAGACGTTGTCGCGCACGACCGCCGTGTACTCGTCGGGTCCGGTGACGCCGTCGAGGTGCCAGACGCCGTGCCGGTCGTGGTGCCCGAGCGACATCCACAGCCGGGCGGTCTCGACCAGCACCCGCAGGCCGCAGTCGCGCTCCAGGTCGTGGTCGCCGGTGACGGTGCGGTACCGCTCGAAGGCCATCGCGATGTCGGCGTTGATGTGCCAGGCCGCCGTGCCGGCCGGCCAGTACGCCGAGCACTCCTGCCCGCGGATGGTGCGCCACGGGAAGCTGGCCCCCTCCAGGCCGAGTTCGGCCGCGCGCTCCTTGGCGAGTTCCAGCGTCGACGCCCGCCAGCGCAGCGCGTCGGCGACGGTGTGCGGCGCGGTGTAGGTCAGCACCGGCAACACATAGGCCTCGGTGTCCCAGAAGGCGTGGCCGTCGTAGCCGGTTCCGGTGAGCCCCTTGGCGGCGATCGCGCGGCGTTCGGCGCGGGCGCTGGCCTGCAGCAGGTGGAACATCCCGAACCGGACGGCTTGCTGGGATTCGGGGTCGCCCTCCACCTCGACGTCCGCGTTCTCCCAGAAGTCGTCCAGGTAGGCCCGTTGCGAGTCCAGCAGCCCCTGCCAGCCCGTGTAGCGGGCGCTGTGGATCGCGGCGGCGGCCTGGTCGCGCAGCGCGGGGCGCGAGCGCATGCTCGACCAGCCGTACGCCAGGTACTTGACGATGCGCAGCTTCTGGCCCTTGCGCAGCCCGCAGATGACCGTGGTCCGGGCCAGGTCCGGGCGGGCGTCGGTGCTGAACTCGACGCGCCCGGGGACGTCGATCTCGTGATCCATCGCGGCGGACATCATCAACGCGCTGGACCGGGTCCGGTGCATGAGAAGCGCTCCGGTTTCGGTGTTTTCGTGGTCGACGGCCTCGAGCGGGTTTTCCAGGATCGCCGACACCCGCGGGTCGTCGGAGGTCTGCGGCTGGTCCTCGTTGGTGACCAGTTCGGACTGCACGGTCACCCGCACGAATTCCTCGACCGCTTCCACCACGTACTCGATGGCCGCGACGCCGCGCTGCGCCAGGGAGACCAGCCGGGTGGACACGACCCTCACCTGTTTGCCGTTGGGCGAGCGCCAGTCCGCGCGCCGGGTCAGGGTCCCGGCTCGCAGGTCGAGCACCCGCTCGTGGGAGAGCAACTCGCCGTAGCGGACGTCGAACGGCTCGTCCTCGACCAACAGCCGGATGATCTTGCCGTTGGTGACGTCGACGATCGTCTGGCCGGCCTCCGGATAGCCGAAGCCGGCCTCGGCGTAGGGCAGCGGCCGGATCTCGTAGAAGGAGTTCAGGTACGTTCCCGGCAGGCCGTGCGGCTCGCCCTCGTCGAGGTTGCCGCGCAGCCCGATGTGCCCGTTGGACAGCGCGAACAGGGATTCGGACTGGGCGAGCAGGTTCAGGTCGAGGCGGGTCTCGCGGATCTGCCACGGTTCGACCGGAAACGCCTCCTCGGTGATCATGACTGCAGCAGCTCGGCGAGGTCGGTGACCACGACGTCGGCGCCGTTGCGGCGCAGGTCCTCGGCCTGGCCCACCCGGTCGACGCCCACCACGTAGCCGAAGTTACCGGCCCGGCCGGCCTGCACGCCCGACAACGCGTCCTCGAACACGGCCGCCGCGTCGGGGCCGACGTCGAGCAGCTCGGCCCCACGCAGGTAGGAGTCCGGGGCCGGCTTGCCGGCGATGTGTTCCTCGCGCAGCGTGACGCCGTCGACCCGCTGCTGGACGTACCGGTCCAGACCGGTGATTTCGAGGACGTCGCGGGTGTTGGCGCTGGAGGACACCACGGCGATCCCGAGGCCCGCGGCCGAGACCGCCTCCAGGTAGCGCCGCGAGCCGTCGAAGACCTCGACGCCGTCGTCGTGCAGGACCTTTTGGAACATGTCGTTCTTGCGGTTGCCCAGGCCGTAGACCGTCTCGGCGTCGCCCGGATCGTCGGGGTCGCCGTCCGGCAGCTCGATGCCGCGGCTTTCCAGAAACGAACGCACCCCGTCTTCGCGCTTCTTGCCGTCGACGTATTTGCGGTAGTCGGTGGCCGGGTCGAACGGGACGAACTCGTCTCCGGTTTGCTTGGCCCGTTCGGACAGGTAGGCGTCGAACATGGCCTTCCAGGCCTTCGTGTGGACGCTCGCGGTATCGGTGAGCACACCGTCGAGGTCGAACAGGCAGGCGTGGACCTTCTCTGGCAGACCCAGCACGGTGGACCTCACTCTCTCGGCGGTGGGCGGCTACTTGGTGCGATACCCACTCCACCATGCCGGGATGCGTGCCGCCAATGGTCGCCTGCCCTTGCGAAGGCCGCTTACGTCTCGTTGAGCAAGCCGCGCTCGATGAGGTCGAACACCTGGGCCCGCGCGAATCGGACGGCCGCGGGGCTCCTGGGCAGCGGTCCATCCAGTAGCAGGCCGGCCAGGCCGTGCACCGCCGACCAGGCGGCCACCTCGGCCCCCGGCCTGCGGCGAGCATCCAGCAGACCGGCGGCTTGGGCTTCGTCGAGCACTTGACCGAGGACCTCGAAAGGGTCCGGGCCCGTTGTCGCTTGATCGCGCTCCGCGCCGGGGGATGTCGCGGGATGCGAGGTGAACGCGGTGCGAAACAGTCCCGGCTCCGACATCGCGAAGTCGATATACGCGGCGCCGACCGCGCGCAGCCTCTTGCGGGGGTCGCTCGTGCGATTGACGCGTCGGCGCATTTGCGCGGCGAGCTCGCCGCGCGCATAGCTTGACACCTCGGCCAGCAGCTCCTCGCGGTCGGCGAAGTGGCGGTAGGCGGCCGAGTGTGACACCCCGGCGGCCCGGGCCGCCTCACGCAGGATCACCCGATCGGGTCCGCCCTCGCGGGCCAAGGCGATGCTCGCCTCGATCAGGGCCGAGTGCAATGCGCCGTGGTGGTAGCCCTTTTTGGCGGGGGTGCCGGGCGAACTCATGCCATCACGATCTCACGTCACCGCAATGTTGACAACGGTCACATCTCGGCCGCATACTGCAGATGTAACCATTGGTCACATTGTCGCGGATCTGACAGGAAGGAACTCCCATGCAAAACACACGTGTGCTGGTCACCGGCGCGACGGGAAGGATTGGCGGCGCGGTTGCGGCCCAATTACTGGAAAAGGGCGTTGCTACGAGGGCATTGGTGCGTCGCGACGACGCGCGCAGCGCTCGGCTGCGCGCCTTGGGGGCCGAGGTCGTTGTGGCGGATATGCTGGACATCCAACAGGTTCGGGCCGCGGTCGACGGCGTGGATCGACTGTTTTTCAACCCTCCGTACCACCCGCACGCACTCGACAGTGCGGTCACCTTTGCCGTGGCCGCGCGCGGCGCCGGCGTGGAGGCGGTGGTCGCGTTGGGTCAGTGGCTGGCCAGCCCCGAGCATCCGTCGCTGATGACGCGCCAGCACTGGTTGTCCGACAAGCTGTTTCAGTTGCTGCCCGACACCGCCCACGTCGCGGTTGATCCCGGATTCTTCGCGGACAACTATTTCCAGGTGCTGCCGGTCGCGGCCCAACTCGGGGTGTTGCCGACGCCAAGGACCGGGGGACGACTGAACGCGCCCCCGTCCAACGAGGACATCGCCCGGGTCGCGGTGGGCGCGTTGCTCGACCCGCACCGCCATGACGGTCGCGCCTACCGTCCAACCGGGCCAAAGCTGTTGTCCGGTGCCGACGTTGCCGACGCGGTGAGCGAGGCGTTGGGCCGCCCGGTCCGGCTCATGGAAATTCCCCCGTGGATGTTCATGCGAGCGGTGCGCCTGAACGCCAAGCGACTCGGCGCCGACATGTACTTCGAGTCCGGCTTGCGCCATTACCTGCCCGAGACCGCCCTGGGCAGCTGGGAGGTGGGCGGACCGACCACTCATGTGCGTGATGTCACCGGGGTCGAACCCGAAGACTTTCTCACCGTCGCGCGCCGCTACGTCAAAGCGGCGGACACCCGGCGCACCGCGGGAAAAGTGCTGCGCGAGATCGGAAATCTCATGTTGACCGGGTTGATACCGGCGCACCGGCTCGATCGCTTCGACCGGCGCCAGCAGCATCCCCAGCCTGCGCGGCCCCGGTATTCGGGCGAGTCGGCAGTGTGGCACAACGAGCACGACCCGTCGGCTGACCCCGCCCAATATCGGTTTGGCCGGGCCGCGATCCCGTCGTCCTAGTCGCCCGCGCCGCGAGAGCGCGGTCGCGCAGGGCCGAGGCCGGCGTGCGGCCACCGGACGGCCGTGAGCAGCCCGAGCACGACCACGCCGGCGCGCTGCGGTGCTCGTCGCGCATCGCGGTGGCCATGGTGAGCGTCGCGCCGAAGTGCGCGGCGTTCCCGGAGGGGTCGAAGTCGAGGAGGAGTCGGTTGGCGAATGGGTCGAGCGGCGTCCCAGTCGAAGAGCGGGTCGGCGAGTCACCGCCAACAAGAGGTCGGGCACGAAGAACAGCAGGTCCCGATGGCGGTCGACCGGATCACCGGCAGCCACGCCCTCGCGCGGCTTTGGTTCATGAACCGGGTCGGCCGTCCCGGATGATGCGGACCATGTCGGTCGGGCGTTCGAGGGCCGAGAAATGGCCCGCGCCGCCCACCGTGATGGCCCGGACACCGAGTAGGCGTGCGACCTGCTCGCGATCCGCCGGGCGCGACCAATCGTGCTCGCTGTAGACCAACGTGACCGGTGTCTCCACCTGCGCGTAGCGGCTTTTCGCGTCGATCAGCCCGGTGAGGATGCGCATGATGGCCCGGTTCACCCTGGGATAGCCGGGCCGCCGGCCGCTTCGGCGCAGTTCGGCAACCAGGTCCTTCGGCAACGCGTGGTGGTCGGCGAAACCGCCCCGCAGCACGCCTTCGAGGATGGGCCGGTTTTCCAGGCGCGCGAAGATGGGCCCCGATCCGGGCAGGCGGACGCCCGTCCCGATCAGGCGGGCAAACCAGTTGCCGCGTTCCAGGCCGCTCGGGTAGTCGTAGGGGTTGAAGGCCACCACGTTGCGCACCCGGTCCTTGAGCTCGATCGAGGCCAACAGCGCGAGCGCGCCCCCCATCGATTCGCCGGCCAAAGTGACGTGATTCAGGTCGAGCGCCGTGATGAATTCTACGATGGCGGCGCGTAATTCGGGTTCGCCGTACCGGGCGCCGGGCACGATGTCGGACCAACCCATACCGGGCAGATCGAGCGCGTAGAGCGTGAACTCGTCCCACAGCGCGGGTATCACACGACGGAAGTAGTCCAGCTGGGTGCGCACGGTATGGAGCAGGACGAGCGGGGGGCCGGTTCCCGCCTGGTAGTAGCGCAACCGGGTGCCGTCGGAGCGCGGGAGGAACGTGACCGCGCCGCGCCCGCCGCTCCAGGTGAGCGTGTAGCGCTGGTCCGGAACGTCGTGGGTCCGCATGGCGCTCAAACTTTGGCCACGGCCTGGACGGCCCGAAGCCGTCCGTCCGCCAGCGCGGTGGTGAGGTTCTCGGCCTTCCGCTGGAAGTCGGTGACGAAGGCGTGCAGGCCCAGCGGATTGGCGGGTTGGGCCAGGACGGTCCGCATGATCGCGGCCGCATCCTCGGTGAGGTCGTTCCAGCGGTCGACGGTGAACCCGGCGGACTCGACGGCGGCGCGCAATTCGTCGGGAGTGGCCAGGTGGCTGTTGTCCGGGTGGTCGGCCCAGGGCAGCGGGTAGTCGAGCTCGTCGCCGTCTCCGAGCGTCCCGGGTCTTTCAATCGTGATGTCCCACAACGCAAGCCGCCCGCCATCCTGGAGTACCCGCCGCGCCTCGGCGTACAGGCGCGCCTTGTCGGGGATGTTCATTTGGACGTGCTGGCTGACGGCGACGTCGAAGGTGGCGTCGGCGAAGGGCAACTCGGTGACGTCGGCGCGGTGAACCGAAATGAGGCGGTCGAGGCCGACAAGGCGATTGAGCCAGCGGTTCGTGTCGCAGTACTCGTCGGTCAGGTCGACGGCGGTGACCTCGCAGCCGTACCGGTCGGCGACGTAGCGGGCGGTGCCACCGACCCCGCTGCCGGCGTCGAGCACCGCGCTCTGGCCGGTGATCTGCGCCAGGTCCACCAGCTGGGCGGTGGCGATGCGGCCCATGGTGTGGAAGTCCTCCAACAGCGCCAGGTCGGCGGGTGCGAGGCGATCGAGGTCCTTCCCGGCGGAGCGCAGCGCACGCTCGATGTTGGCGCGCGACAGGCCGGTCGAATACTGCTCCTGGATTGCGTTGCTCATTTCCGCACCCACGCCGTGATGATGGGGGGCATCGTAATGAGGGCGTCGGCCGCGAGTGCCTGCTCGCGGAAGCGCGGCACGAAGTTGTCGATGTCGGCGACCTCGTCGATGGCGAAGCCGCCCTGTTGTTCGATGGGGGACACCAGCCGCCAGACCTCCGCGGCGTAGGCCAGGATGTCGGCATCGTCCGCCGTGCCGACCGGGGCGCCGAGCGTCAGCCGGGGCGTGCCCAGGCCGGCGTCGGCGAAGATCGCGTGCAGCGTGGTGCCGAACCGCCCGCTGAGCCCCATGGCCTCGAAGGCTCGCACGATGCCGCCTATCACCTGGCCGAACAGCGGAAGGTCCGGAACGGTGTACGCCGCGGCGATGTCGTTCTCGGAGAACGCGATCACGCCGCCGGGTCGCACGAACGAGCTGAGCCGTCGTAGCGCGGCGGCCGGATCGGGCAGGTGCATCAGGATCAACCGGCCGATGATCGCGTCGACGGGCTCGTCCAGTTCGATCGAGTCGATTGCGGAGTGGATGAAATGCACCGTGGACAGGCCCTGTTCGGCGGCGCGGGCGCGGGCCAGCTCGACCATCTGGGGAGCGGCGTCCACTCCCAGGACGCTTCCCGCGGTACCGACGAGCCGGGCGGCGACGAACGACACGTCACCCGGCCCGCTGCCGATATCGAGCACCCGCATGCCCGGCCGCAGCCCGGCGACGCGCAGCGCGTGCTCGGTGTAGCGGTCGTACAGCCGGCCCTGCAGGAGCAGCCGCTGCACCTCGGCGTCGGCGTGCCCCAGGACATATGTGCTGCCGCTCGCTGCGGCGGATGGCGTTGTGGTCATGCTTTTCGTGCCTTTCTTCGTCGGGGGTATTAGGTCGTGGCCAGTGCGGGGGACGGATCCTCTTGCGGCGCGCGTGCCGGCAAGAGCCAGGCCACGACGATCGCCGCGCCCAGCGCGATGCCGGCGCAGACCAGCGAGCTCACCTGTAGGCCGTCCAGGAACGCATGATTGACGGCGCCGCGGACGTAGCCCGCCTGTTGCGCGGGCAGTCGCTGGATCACGGTGTGCGCCAACGCCATCGAGTGCCGCATGGCCTCGGCGGGCAAGCCCGGCAAGGCCGTGGTGCCGAGCCGCCCGGAGTACACCGACGCGAAGATGCTGCCGGCGATGGCCACGCCGAGGGTGCCGCCGAGTTCGCGGGTCGTGTCGTTGACGGCTGAGCCGATGCCGGCCTTGTCGGCGGACAGCGATCCCATGATGGCCTCGGTGGCCGGCGAAACGGTCAGGCCGAGTCCGCCGCCGAGCAGCAGCATCTGCACGCCGATCTGGGTGTACGGCGTCGCGGCGTCGGCGGTGGATGCCCAGGCCAGCCCGGCGGCGAAGACGGTCAGGCCGGCGGCGACCACGGCGGTGGTGCCGACCCGTTCCACCAACCGGGGACCCGCGATGCTGGCCAGCGCGATCGAGGCGGCGACGGGCAGCAGGCGCACGCCGGCCTGAAATGCCGTGTAGTCCTTGATGAATTGGAAGTACTGGGTGATGACGAAGATGAAGCCGAACAGCGTCAAAAAGCCGGCGGTCACCGCCAGGCTGCCGCCTGAGAACCGGCGGTTGCCGAACACGGATACGTCCAGCATCGGGTGGGTGCTGCGCCGTTCCCACGCGGCGAACCCGGCGAGAACGACTGTGGCGAGCGCAAACCCGGCCGCGGTCCGGACGTTGGTCCACCCCCAGGTGGGCGCCTCGATCACCGTGTAGACCAGCGTCGTGATTCCCGCGGTCGACAGGACCAGGCCGCCGACGTCGATGCGGGGCGCCGCCGGGTCGCGCGAGGTCGGGACGAACAAGGCGCCGCCGAGGATGGCCAGTGCCGCGATCGGAATGTTCACCATGAAGATCGAGCCCCACCAGAAGTGGGCGAGCAGCCAGCCCCCGCTGATCGGTCCCACGGCCACCCCGACACCCACCATCGCGGCCCACAGCCCGATGGCCTTGGCGCGCGGCCCCGGGTCGGTGAAGATGTTGGTGATCAGCCCCAGGGTGGTCGGGAAGATCACCGCCGCGCCCACACCCATCGCGGCGCGGGCCGCGATCAGCGCGTCGGCCGAATTCACCTGTGCCGCAACACCGGAAGTCAGGGCGAACAGGGCCAAGCCCAGGCTCAGCGACCCCCGCCTGCCGAAGCGGTCGGACAGGCTGCCGGCCGAGAGCAGCAGGCCCGACATGACCAGGGTGTAGGCGTCGACGATCCATTGCAGCTGGGCGGTGTCGGCGCCGAGTTCGCGCGACAGGGTTGGCAGCGCGACGTTGACGATGGTGGCGTCGACGCTGATGACGAAGACGCCGAGGCAGATGACACCCAGCGCGGCGATCGGCCGGTTCCGGAATAGCGGGTCTGTACGCATGGACAAGACGCTAAAGCTAATAGACAAATAAATCAAGTAGTAAGTTGAAAAAGATGTCTTCCGCAGGTAGGCTGGCCTGGTGGCTTCCCGCAGGAACTACAACCAGAACTGCCCGATCGCGCGCGGCCTCGACGTCCTCGGCGAGCGGTGGACGCTGCTGATCCTGCGCGAGCTGGTCGGCGGACCCCGCCGATACGGGGACCTGCGCGACGCGTTGCCCGGGATCGCGACCAATCTGCTCGCCGAGCGCCTCAAGGAATTACAAGAGGCCGGGGTGATCGACCGGACCGATCTGCCCGCCCCGATCGGGCGCACCGTGTACACGCTTTCCGACATGGGCTGGCAGCGCGTGCTGCCGGTGTTGCGCAGCTTCGCGTGGTTCGGGCTGGACAGGCTGGACCCGATCGGGGACGGCCCGGCATCGCCACTGAACGGATTTCTGGCCGGCTTCCTGCTCGGCTTCGATTCGGGTGGCGCAGCCGGCCTGGAAGCGACGATTCGCATCGAAATCGACGGCCGCCGTTTCGAATTCGCGGTGACGCAGGGTCGGCTCGCCGGCGCTCGCGGCGAGCCCTCGGTGACGCTGACCGCCAGCGCCGCGGACCTGGTCACCGCCCGCCTCGGGCCGAGCGAGGCCAAACGCAAGGCGGCGCTGCGGCGCGTCGAATTCAAAGGCGACCCCGAGGCGGTTCGCGCGGTGCGTCAGGCGTTCGCGCTGCCTGCGTAGGCCAGCACCTCGTCAACCGTCCACTGGTCGTTGGCGTGGCGGCCGCGCTTGCAGGCCAGGACCCGGCCGTCCGGGCCGATCAAAAAGTCGGCCGGCAACCCCAGATGGCCGCCGGTCGGATGCATGTTTACCGTGCCCATCCCACCGCGGATCGCCGCTGCCAGTGCGCGGGGGTGCAATACGGAACGCGGCGAGGTGCCGACGCCGAACTCGGCGTAGAGCGCCTTGTCCGGGTCGCCGATCACCGCGAACGGCAGTTCGCCGACATAGCGCCGCAACTCCTCGTCGGTCGAGTGGAATACGACGACCTCGCGCACCCCGGCACCGGCGATCTCGTCGTGCCGTCGGACGATCGACTGCAGGTGAACGTTGCAGATGGGGCAGCCGGCGAAGCGCCGAAACTGCAGATGGACGCGTCGCTTCGGATCCGGAATCGCGACAGCCTCGCCACAAACGCTGAGCACCTCGCGCGGTGCGACGAGCCTCACCAGGACACCGGAAGTTCGACGAGGCCACCGGCGAGCACGTCGCGCCGCGTGGGCAGCGTTGCGGGATCGACGGTCAGGCGCATGGACGGGAATCGTGGAATCAATTGCCCGAAGACCGTTTTGAGTTCTATGCGCGCCAGCGGGGCCCCGATGCAGTAACGTGCGCCGTGCCCGAACGTGAGGTGGGCGGTCTCCTTGCGGGCGACGTCGACTCGTTCGGGGTGAGCGAACGCCGCCGGGTCGTGGTTGGCGGCTCCGATGTCCAGGAGCACGAGATCTCCGGCGTGGATGGTGACGCCCTCGATGTCGAAGTCGGTGCGCGCGTAGCGAGGAACACCGCCCACCCCGCCGCCGCTCTCCGCCGCCCGCAACAGCTCCTCGACGGCGTGCGGGATCCGCGCAGGGTCATCGACGAGCGCCTGCCACTGATCGCGATGGGTGAGCAAAAGCATTGTTCCGAGCCCGATCTGGACCACCGTGGTCTCATGCCCGGCGAACAGCAGGAACATCGACATCATGGCGGCCTCCTCGTCGGAGACACCGTCGGTCGCGCACAGCCGCGATATCACGTCGTCGCCGGGCTGGGTGCGCTTCCGCTCGACCAACCCGCGGCCGTAATCGAACAGTTCGGCCAGCCCGCGCTCGGAGCGGGCGTGGTCGCGCACGTTGCCGGCTTCCTCCGCCCACGCGCGGAACTGATCGCGGTCGGAATACGGCACCCCGAGCAGTTCGCAGATCACGAGGATCGGCAGCGGCACCGCCAGCCGCGCGAGCAGATCGGCCGGGGGGCCCTGATTCGCCAGGTCGTCCAACAGGCCGGCGGTGAGCGCCGCGACCCTGGGTTCCAGCGACCGCAGGTGCCGGAGCGAGAAATGGGGCTGCAGCAGCGCCCGCATCCGCGCGTGGTCGGCATCCTCGGTGTCGAAGTCGCCCAGCGGGCCACCGAACAGCGCGGATTCCCCCGTGCGCGAGGCCGTTTCGGGCTTCCGATGGGAGCGACCGAGGCGATCGTCGTCGAGCAACCGTCGCACCTGGGCGTAGTCCGTGACCAGCCAGGCCTCGCCGCCCATCGGCGTGCGCACCGGATGCATGGGTGTCATCGGACCGCCTTGTATAGGGTCAGATATACAAGATTACTTGTACACTGCGCTCTAGACAACAGAGGGGTTTGAGGTGACGGTGGTCCGATCCGAGTCGACCCGGCGGATGCCCCGCGCCCAGCGCCGGGAGCAGATCCTCGAGGCCGCCACGCGCGCCTTCGCCCGTGGCGGCTTCGCGAACACGGGGCTCGATGCCATCGCGGCGGAAGCCGGCGTGACCCCGGTGATCCTGTACCGGCACTTCGCATCGAAGGCCGACCTGTATCGGGAAGTCATCGAGAGTGGCCACGCGCGGCTTCGCGAAGCCACCGGGCCGGATGAGTTCGACGACGCCAGTATCCCGGCGCTAATCCGCGCTGCCGCAGCGGATCCGGACACCTTCCGGCTGCTCTACCGTTATGCCGCAACCGAAGCGGAGTTTCGCGACATGATCGACACCCTCGTCGAGGGTTCGGCCGACATCACCCGCCGCCACCTGGCGGGCATCGCCGACGACCAATGGCGCAACTGGGCCGCGCGACTGCTGCCCACCATGACGATCGACGCCGTCATCGCCTGGCTCGACGCCGGTCAGCCCGACCCGGACCGGGCCGCCGCTCGAATCCGCAGCGTCGTCGACGCGGTGATCCAGGCCGCCTCGGGCTCGCCGTAGGGCTCGCGCTAGCCGAGCGGGGCGTCGATCCCGTCGTAGAGCTCGGGCGCGTGGTACGTCCACGGGACGTCGCGCGCGTGTGTGGCGCCGACCCGAAGCTTTCCGGTGCGGGCGAGGTCGAAGGCGAACATCGTCATGGCCGTGCGTGTTTCGCGCCGCATCTGCTTCCGGATTTCCGCGGCGTCGGACGACGACGCGGCACGATCGAAACCGACGTGACGCCGGCACCCGATTATCGATCGTGGCGTCAGACCTGCAAGGAGTTGATCCACTTTTCGAGCCGGCGGGCCTGGTGGGCCATGACTTCGGGCTTGGCCAGGGCATTGGTGAGCACGGCGCTGCCCTCGTAGGCGATGACGAGTTCGAGCGCCAGGTCGCGGGCGTCGCGACGGCCCATGTCCCGGAACTGCTGCTCGGCCCAGTCCAGCAGGGTCTGCATGATTGGAGCGGTCAGGGCGGGGGATTGGCCCGGCTGGTTGCCGAGTTCGGTGCACAGGCTCCCGAGCGGACAGCCGTGCTCGGCGATCGTGTCGCGGGACTCGGACAGCATTGCCACGAGCGCCTTGAGGCGAGCCTTGGGGCTGCCGTGCCGGCGCTGCAGGGCCGCGGTCGCGGAGCGGATTTCCTCGGTGCGCGCCTCGACGACGGCGGCCACGATGTCGTCTTTGGTCTTGAAGTAGTAGTACACGTTGCCCAGGGGCACCTCGGCGGCCTCCGCGATGTGCGCGAGTGTGGTGCCCGCGATGCCCTGGCGGTAAAACAGGTCGCATGCGGCGGCGATCAGTCGCTCCCGCTTGCCGGTTGAGTCAGCCATATCACTCACGGACTATAGACGGCACGCGTCCATGCTCAGGTTCCACAGCCGGTCCCGGTTCTCCGGGGTGTTGTGGGCGGTCTTGACCTTCTTCGGCTTGGCATTAGCAAAGTATTGCCCGGAAACGCGCGACGCGTCCGGAGAGCCGGCGAGGAATACCGACGTGGCGGCGCCCTTTTCCGCGGACCGTGAAAACGGCAGCGCGGCATAGGAGATCGCGCGGAAGATCCCTTCCGCCCCGCGCATCATCGGCGTCCTGACGACGCCGGGGTGCACGGCGTTTGCCGTCACGCGGGCCGGTCCCAGCCGCTGCGCCAGCTCGATGGTGAACAGCAGCACGCACAGTTTGGACGCGGCGTATGCGCCGATGGTGGAGAACCGCCGTTCGCCCTGCAGGTTGTCCGGCTCGAACTTGCCGGCCCGGTACACGCTCGAGCTCAGGTTGATGACCCTGCCCTGCGGGCTCGCTTCCAGTGCGCCGAGCAGCAACTGGGTGAGATAGAAGTGCGCGAGGTAGTTGACCTGAAACGTCGTCTCGTAGCCGTCCTCGGTCAGCTCGCGTCGCGGCATGACGACGCCGGCGTTGTTGAGCAGGACGTCCAGCCGCGGGTGGCGTGCCGTGAACGCGTCGGCCAGCCGGTGCAGCTGGGAAAGCGACCGGAGGTCGGCGGTGAGGTAATCGACGTCGCGGTTGCCGGTGGCCGCCACGATTTCGGACGTCACCGCCGCCGCCTTGGCCTCGCTGCGCGCGGCCAGCACGACGGTGTAGCCCTCGCGGGCAAGCGCCGCCGCGGTGACCTTGCCAATGCCGTCGGTGGCCCCGGTGATGAGGCAGATCGGCTTGTCCATCGTATCCAGGACCTATCGGCTGGCCGTCTCGACGCGGCTGGGCCGTAGCAACATCCGCGACATCATCGAGCGGGTGACCGACGCCGGCACGAGCGCGGCGGTCACCCGGTTGACCCGGCCCGGTATGCAGTTCGCCCGATTGCGCTCCAGCGCGCGCAACGCCTCGCGGGCGCAAACCTCCGGTGCCATGGGCGATATCGGCATCTTGTCGGGGTCCAGCCCGAACACGGCGAGCGCCGGCGTGCGGGTGGGCCCCGGGTGGAGCACCGTGACGTGCACCCCCTGCTTCGCCAGCTCGCCGTGCAGGCCGGCGCCGAGGCTCGACACATAGGCCTTGGTCGCCGCGGTGTGCGCCAGGTAGGGCACGCCATGAGTGGCCCCCAGCGCGGAGACCAGCACGATGCCGCCGCGACCGCGCCGCGCCATTCGTTCGCCGAAGTGGTGGCTCAGGCCCAGATGCGCGGCGGTATTGAGCCGCAGGATCGCCCGCTGCGCCTGCAGATCGGATTCCACAAACGGCCCGGGCAGCGCCTCGCCGGCGTTGGACACCAGCAATCCGACGTCGATGTCGTTGGTGGCCTCGATGATCGGGGTCAGCATGCCGGGGTCGGACAGGTCGACGCCGACGGCGCGATAGTCGACACCGTAGCCACGGGCCAGCGCCGGGCCCAGTTCCTGCAGCACGGCCAGGCGCCGCGCCACCAGGACCACGTTGATGCCAGCGTCGGCGAGCTGGTGAGCGAACTCGCGTCCGATCCCCGATGACGCCCCCGTCACGACCGCCCAGGGGCCGAACCGATGTGCGTTGATCCTCATGGTGGTTGACCTTTCGTCGGCCCCTTAGGGGATGTTCAGAGTTAGTTACACAACTTACTACTGGACGCGACCAGCTGACAAGACGTAGAACAGCCGGAACGCATATGCGCTCCACAAACCGATTGCGCGCACGCACCCGCGCCGCTACTGTGTTGGTCAGCTGACTTACTAGTGCCCAAAGACCTGGAGTGGGGATGGCTGTCGTCAAACGCGCGTGGATCCCGCTGGTCGTCGTGGTCCTGGTCGCCCTCGCGGGTTTCGCCGTCTACCGGCTGCACGGCGTCTTCGGCGCTCGGGTCGCCGCGTCGGCCGTCGGCGCCCGCGCCGACGACATCAAACCCTTCAATCCCAAGCACGTAACGATGGAGGTCTTCGGCCCGGCGGGCAGCGTTGCCGACATCAACTACCTCGATGTCGACGCCGTGCCGCAGCGCGTCGACGGCACGCGGCTGCCATGGACGTACAGCGTGGCCACGACCGCGCCCGCGGTCAGCGTCAACGTCGTGGCGCAGGGCGACGATGACAACATCGGCTGCCGAATCATCGTGAACGGCGATATCAAGGCCCAGCGCACCATGGCGGGAATCCACCCCCAGACCTTCTGCCTGGTGAAGTCGGCGTGATCGCGCGGACGGTTCGCCGGCTTTCGGTGCCGATCCTGCTGTTCTGGCTGGGGCTTGCGGCGCTCACCAATATCGCTGTGCCGCAACTGGAGGCGATCGGGGAAGCGCACGCCGTGTCGATGAGCCCCGACGACGCCCCGGCGATCCAGGCGATGAAGCGGATCGGCCGGCTGTTCGGAGAATTCGACTCCGACAGCGCGGTCATGGTCGTCCTCGAGGGCCAAACGCCGCTGGGCGATCCGGCGCACCGGTTTTACGACGACCTAGTCCGCAAGCTCGGGCAGGATCACAAGCACGTCGAGCACGTCCAGAACTTCTGGGGCGATCCGCTCACCGCGGCCGGGTCACAGAGCGCCGACGGCAAGGCCGCCTACGTCCAGGTTTTCCTCGCCGGTCGCCAAGGCGAGACGCTGGCCAACGAGTCCGTCGACGCCGTGCGGCGCATCGTGTCAAACGCGCAGGCGCCCAACGGCATCAGGGCCTACGTCGCGGGCCCCGCGGCCGTCACCACCGATCAGCTCGAATTCGGCAACAAGAGCGCTCGCAAGGTGATGGGCGTGACCGTCGCGGTCATCGTCGCGATGCTGCTGATCGTGTACCGCTCGCTGGTCACCGTCCTGCTGACGCTGCTGATGGTCTTCATCGAATTGCCGGCCGTGCAGGGGGTGATCGCATTCCTCGGCGACCGCGGCGTCCTCGGGCTCTCGACCTTTGCGGTGCAAATCCTTCCGATCCTCGCGATCGCCGCGGGCACGGATTACGCGATCTTCATCGTGGGCCGATATCAGGAGGCCCGTCAGGCGGGCCAGGACACAGAAGCCGCCTACTACACCATGTTTCGCGGCAGCGCTCATGTGGTCCTGGGCTCGGGCCTGACCATCGCCGGCGCGATGTTCTGCCTGAGCTTCACCAGGCTGCCCTATTTCCAAACCCTGGGCGCGCCGTGCGCGATCGGGATGTTCACGCTGGTGGCGAGCGCGCTCACGTTGGGTCCGGCCATCATCACGCTGGGCAGCCGCTTCGGCCTTTTCGATCCGAAACGCAAGATCAAGACGCGGGGGTGGCGACGGGTGGGAACCGCCGTCGTCCGCTGGCCCGCACCGATACTCGCGGCGACCTCCGCGGCCGCGCTCGTCGGGCTACTGGCACTGCCGTCGTTCACGACGAGCTACAACGACCGCAATTACCTTCCCCGGACCACACCGTCGAACATCGGGTACGCCGCGGCCGACCGGCACTTCTCGCCCGCGCGGCTCAATCCCGACCTGTTGTTGATCCAGTCCGACCACGACATGCGCAATCCCGCCGACATGCTCGTCCTGGACCGGGTGGCCAAAGGCGTCTTCGGGGCCGACGGCGTCGCGCGGGTCCAGTCCATCACCAGGCCGCTGGGCGCCCCGATCACGCACACCTCCATACCCTTTCAGATCAGCATGCAGGGGACCACGCTGACCGAGAACATGAAGTACCTGCACGACCGGATGGCCGACATGCGGGCCATCGCCGATCAAATGACGGGCGTCATCGACACCATGCAACGCATGCTCGCCCTCATGCGTCAGCTCGCCGGCACCACCCACGACGTCGCGGGCCGGACGAAGCAGATCGTCGCGGACACGAGCGAAGTGCGCGATCGGATCGCCGATTTCGACGATTTCTTCCGGCCGCTGCGCGGCTACCTCTATTGGGAGCGGCACTGCTTCGACATTCCCGTCTGCTGGGCGTTGCGATCGGCGTTCGATGCGCTCGACGGCGTCGACAAGGTCACCGACGACCTGGGCGGTCTGGTCAACGACACCGACCGGCTGGACAGCCTGCTGCCGCAACTGGTCTCGCTGCTGCCGCCGATCATCGACGCCACGACGACCATGCGCACGATGACGATGACGATGTACAGCACGTTCGCGGGCCTGTTGGACCAGATGGACGCCGCGCAGCAGAACGCGTCCGCGATGGGGCAGGCGTTCGACGCGGCCAAAAACGACGATTCCTTCTACCTTCCGCCGGAGGTCTTCGACAACCCCGACTTCAAACGCGGCCTGGCGATGTTCCTCTCGCCCGATGGCAAGGCCGCCCGCCTCATCATCACCCACGAAGGGGATCCCGCCACCCCCGAAGGCATCTCGCGCGTCGACGCGATCGAGCGGGCCGCGCGGCACGCCGTCAAGGGAACTCCCTTGGCAGAGGCCAAGATCTACCTGGGCGGCACGGCGCCGACGTACAAGGACATGAGCGGCGCGGCCAAATACGATCTGCTGATCGCCGGAATCGCGGCGGCCTGCCTGATCTTTATCATCATGCTGGTCATCACCGGAAGCGTCATCGCGGCCCTGGTCATCATCGGCACCGTGGTGCTGTCGTTGGGCGCCTCGTTCGGACTGTCGGTGCTGGTGTGGCAGGACATCCTCGGTATTCCGTTGCACTGGTTGGTGATAGCGATGGCCGTCATCATCCTGCTGGCCGTGGGATCGGACTACAACCTGTTGCTGGTGTCGAGGTTCAAGGAGGAGATCGGGGCCGGCATCAAGACGGGCATCATCCGCGCGATGGGCGGAACGGGTGCGGTGGTGACCTCGGCGGGCCTGGTGTTCGCGTTCACCATGTCGTCCTTCGTGGTCAGCGATCTGCGGATCATCGGTCAGTTCGGCACGACCGTCGGCATCGGGCTCCTCTTCGACACGCTGGTGGTGCGGTCGCTGATGACACCCGCGATCGCCGCCCTGCTCGGGCGCTGGTTCTGGTGGCCCCGGCGGGTGGGCATCGGCCGTCGCGCGCAGCGGCCCGACACCGTTTTGACCCAGAGCGCCCCCGAAAGCGTGCACTCATGAACCTCCGCCGCGCCACCCCGCAGACGCTGTCCGACTCGATCCGCATCGCCGCGCCGCCGGAGCGGGTGTGGGAGCTGATCACCACCGTCGCCGGCATCACGGAGTGGTACGACACCTGGGACGCCGTCGAGCACGCCGCCGACGATGAACGGCTCCAGGTGGGCACGTCGTTTCGCCTGATCCGTCACCGCGTCGGCGGCGACGACACCGCGCTGTGCCGCGTGACCTCGCTGCTGCCGCCCCGGCGGCTGTGCTGGGTGCAGTACGCCCCCCACCTGCCCACCATGTCCGTCGAATTCCGGCTACTCCCCGAGCCCGACGGGACCGCCGGCACCCTGTTGCGCCACACCAGGAGCTGGCTCGGGGAAGGCGAGCCCAGCCACTAAGCTTGCGGCGTGGCGAAACCTGATGACTCCGAGGCGGCCGGGCCGGTCGACCGGCCCGTGCTGGTCGTCGACTTCGGCGCGCAATATGCGCAGCTGATCGCCCGGCGCGTCCGCGAGGCGCGGGTCTTTTCCGAGGTCATCCCGCACACCGCCACGGTCGAGGAGATCAAGGCCCGCAACCCGGTGGCGGTCGTGCTCTCCGGTGGACCGGCCAGCGTCTACACCGAGGGCGCCCCGCAGCTCGATCCGGCGCTGTTCGACCTCGAGGTGCCGGTGTTCGGCATCTGCTATGGGTTTCAGGCCATGGCGCAGGCCCTGGGCGGCACCGTCGCCCACACCGGCACCAGCGAGTACGGCCGCACCGAGCTGAAAGTGCTTGGCGGCGAGCTGCATTCGGGCCTGCCGGAGATCCAGCCGGTGTGGATGAGTCACGGCGACGCGGTCACCGCGGCACCGGACGGATTCGACGTGGTCGCTTCCAGCGCGGGCGCGGCGGTGGCCGCCTTCGAGAACCGGGGGCGGCGCCTGGCCGGCGTGCAGTACCACCCGGAGGTGATGCACACCCCGCACGGCCAGCAGGTGCTGAGCCGGTTTTTGCACGACTTCGCCGGGCTCGGCGCGGACTGGACGCCCGCCAACATCGCCGACGCGCTCGTCGAGCAGGTGCGCGCGCAGATCGGGGACGGCCACGCGATCTGCGGGCTGTCCGGCGGGGTGGATTCGGCGGTGGCCGCCGCGCTGGTGCAGCGCGCCATCGGCGACAGGCTGACGTGTGTGTTCGTCGACCACGGGCTGTTGCGCGCCGGCGAGCGCGACCAGGTGCAGCGCGACTTCGTGGCCGCCACCGGCGCCAACCTTGTCACCGTCGACGCGGCGGAGACCTTCCTGCAGGCGCTGTCGGGGGTGACCAACCCCGAGGGCAAGCGCAAGATCATCGGGCGGCAATTCATCCGGGCGTTCGAGGGCGCGGTGCGAGACATCCTGGGCGACAACGGGTCCGCTGAAAACGGGGTCGAGTTCCTGGTGCAGGGCACGCTGTATCCCGACGTGGTGGAGTCGGGCGGGGGCAGCGGCACCGCGAACATCAAGAGCCACCACAACGTCGGCGGGCTGCCGGGCGATCTGAAGTTCAAGCTCGTCGAGCCGCTGCGGCTGCTGTTCAAGGACGAGGTGCGCGCCGTCGGGCGCGAGCTGGGCCTACCGGAGGAAATCGTTGGGCGCCAGCCCTTTCCGGGGCCGGGGCTGGGAATCCGGATCGTCGGCGAGGTCACGGCGCAGCGGCTGGACACGTTGCGGCGCGCCGACTCGATCGCGCGCGAGGAGTTGACCGCCGCCGCCCTGGACAACCAGATCTGGCAGTGCCCGGTGGTGCTGCTGGCCGACGTGCGCTCGGTCGGGGTGCAGGGCGACAACCGCACCTACGGGCACCCGATCGTGCTGCGGCCGGTGTCCAGCGAGGACGCGATGACCGCCGACTGGACCCGGGTGCCTTACGAGGTGCTGGAGCGCATCTCGACCCGGATCACCAACGAGGTGCCCGAGGTCAACCGCGTGGTGCTGGACGTCACCAGCAAGCCGCCCGGCACCATCGAGTGGGAGTAGCCCCTCGCCGTTTTCGCGACACATAACCAGTTGCGAAGACACGCCGGAAAACCTCGCACTGGTTTATGTCTCGACGAATTCGCGCCTCCCGTAGGCGATCGTGGCCGCATCCCAGTTCCCGCCGGCCTCGGCGACGAGCCGGCGGGCGACGTCTCGGTCGTCGCCCCCGGCGACCAGGATCAGGGTGTGGTCGGTGGTGGTGACGGACCCGCCCCGGATGCGATCGCGGGCGGCCGGATCGGCCGCCAGCGCGTCGCCGAAGCGCGCGATGTCGACACCGGGCACCGCGACGATGATCGCGTCCCCCGCGCGCTGCGGAAGGTAGTCGAAGGCCAGCACCGCTTCCTGGTCGAACTGGCGGCGCAGCGCCTCGGCGGCGGAGTGCGACGCGCCGTCGGCGCCGCACAGGTGAAATTCGAGCGAGCGCTCACGGGTGTTGCGCTGCAGCGCGTCCGACCAGTACACCCCGTCGAGCGGGGTCGATCCCGTCACCGCCGCGCCGCTGAGCGCGATCGTCACGGTGGCCCGCGCCTCGAACAGGGGATCGGTGTCGGCGGCGAACAGCTCGGCCTGCTGACAGGGCTCGGCGTGGGCCGGCGCCGGAAAAGTGGTGCAAAAAAGCACCACCAGCCACACCAGCACCGACCGCATAAAGCAGCCTCTCACGTCGCTTGACGGTTGTCGGAGGGTGGGTGTTTACTCGCCAATGTATCGAACATACTTTCGAAAAGAGCGGCGCTGGGAGGCGGGTATGACTGCGGCTTTGGCCTCCGATCACCGCGCTGAGCAGCTGGAATCGCTGCGCCGACGGATGGCTGAGATCTCCGGCAAGGCCCCCGGCGGCGCCCCCGCCGACGACCTGCTGCCGGATTCGGAATCCGGGCTGGCGCTCCCGCGATGGCTCGCGGAGGCGCTGCCGGTGCCGTTGCCGCGGGGAACGGTGGCGGTGCTGTCCGGGGCCCGGTCGCTGGTGCTGGGCGTGGTGGCCGCGGTGACGGCGGCCGGGGGCAACGTCGCCATCGTCGGTCAGCCCGACATCGGGCTGCTGGCCGCCGTGGAGATGGGGGCGGACCTGAGTCGGGTCGCGGTGATACCGGACCCCGGAACCGATCCGGTCGAGGTGGCCGCGGTGCTCGTCGACGGCATGGATCTGGTGGTGCTCGGCCTGGGCGGGCGCCAGGTGCCGCACACCCGGGCGCGGGCGGTGGTGGCGCGGGCCCGCAACAAGGGATGCACCCTGCTGGTCACCGACGGCGACTGGCAAGGGGCGCCGACGCGGCTGGAGGCGCGGGTCTGCGGCTATGAAATCACCCCGGCTCATCGGGGAACGCCCGCCCCTGGCTTCGGGCGCATCAGCAGGGTGCGGCTGCGGATCGGTGGGGTGTGCGCGGGCAGGCGGGTGATCGGCCGGTCGCGAGCCGGGTGAATTCGGGTGGCTTCCTCACGCGCGCTGGCGATCTGGTGCATGGACTGGCCCGCGGTCGCGGCGGCGGCAGCGGCGGGCCTGCCCGTGACGGCCCCGATCGCGATCACCTTGGCCAACCGGGTGATCGCCTGCTCGTCGGGCGCCCGCGCGGCGGGGGTGCGGCGGGGGCTGCGGCGACGGGAGGCGGCGGCGCGGTGCCCGCAGCTGCACGTCGCGACCGCCGACGCCGACCGCGACGCCCGCTTCTTCGAACCGGTGATCGCCGCGGTGGACGACCTGGTGCCCCGCGCCGAGGTGCTGCGGCCCGGCCTGCTGGTGTTGCCGGTGCGCGGGGCGGCCCGCTATTTCGGGTCCGAGGAGCAGGCCGCCGAGCGGCTGATCGACGCGGTGGCCGCCGCCGGTGCCGAGTGCCAGGCGGGCATCGCCGACCAGTTGTCCACCTCGGTCTTCGCCGCGCGGGCGGGCCGGATCGTCCCGCCGGGGGGCGACGCGAGGTTCCTGTCGGCGCTGTCGATCCGGCAGCTGGCCACCGAGCCGAGCCTGTCCGGTCCGGGGCGAGAGGAGCTGACGGACCTGTTGTGGCGGATGGGGATTCGCACCATCGGGCAGTTCGCCGCGCTGTCGCGCACCGACGTGGCCTCCCGGTTCGGCGCCGACGGGGTGACCGCGCACCGGTTCGCCCGCGGCGAACCCGAGCGGGGGCCGTCCGGGCGCGAGCCGCCGCCCGAACTCGAGGCCGTGCTGGACTGCGACCCGCCGATCGAGCGCGTCGATGCCGCGGCCTTCGCCGGGCGCTCGCTGGCCGGCGAGCTGCACCAGGCGCTGATGGCCGCCGGGGTGGGCTGCACCCGGCTGGCCATCCACGCCGTCACCGCCAACGGCGAAGAGCTGCAACGGGTGTGGCGGGGCGCCGAGCCGTTGACCGAGGACGCCACCGCCGACCGGGTGCGCTGGCAGCTCGACGGGTGGTTGAGCAACCGGACCGGCCGCAATCCCCGCCCGACGGCGGCGGTGACGCTGTTGCGGCTGCAGGCCGTGGAGGTGGTGTCGGCCGGGGCGTTGCAGTTGCCGCTCTGGGGTGGCCTGGGCGAGGAGGACAGGCTGCGGGCCCGCCGGGCGCTGGTGCGGGTCCAGGGCCTGCTCGGGCCGGAGGCGGTGCGGGTGCCGGTGCTGGCCGGCGGCCGCGGCCCCGCCGAACGCATCACGTTGATCCCCCTGGGCGACGAGCCGGTGCCGCATGCCGACCCGGGCCCGCCGTGGCCCGGGCAACTGCCCCAGCCGTCGCCGGCGGTGCTGCTCGACGACCCGGTGGAATTGCTTGACGCCAAGGGGGATTCGATACGGGTGACCGGCCGGGGGATGTTCTCGGCCGACCCCTCCCGGCTGACCATGCGCGGCCGGGACGAGCGGCTGCGCTGGTGGGCCGGGCCCTGGCCGGTCGACGAGCGGTGGTGGGACGACCGGCCGGGCGGTCAAGGGGGGAGCCGCACCGCCCGCGCGCAGGTCCTGCTGGAGGACGAGCGGGCGTTTCTGGTGTGCTACCGCCAGCGGCGCTGGTATTTGGAGGGGAGCTACGAGTGACGGTGCTTATCCCGTGGGCCGCAGCGCCTCGGGCGTCAGGTCCTTGAGCGAGGGGTAGCCGTCCACGGCCATGATCAGGTCCGCCTCGGCCAGCAGGGAGCGCAGCACGTGCACGATGCCCTCGACACCGCCGAGCGCCAGGCCGTAGGCGTAGGGGCGGCCGATCCCCACCGCCGTCGCGCCCATCGCCAGCGCCTTGATGATGTCGGCGCCGCTGCGGACCCCCGAGTCGAACAGCACCGGCATCCCGTCGGCGGCCTCCACCACCCCGGGCAGGCAGTCCAGGCAGGCCAGCCCCCCGTTGGCCTGCCGGCCGCCGTGGTTGGAACAGTAAATGCCGTCCACGCCAATGTCTTTGGCGCGGCGCACGTCGTCGGGGTGGCAGACGCCCTTCACCAGCAGCGGCAGGCTGGTCTCCGCCCGCAGCCACTCCAGGTCGCTCCACCGGAACGGGCCGCCGAAGATGGGCAACTTGCGCACCGCCGCCTCGGTGGCGTCCTCGCCCGGTTGCAGGCTCGCGCGGAAGACCGGGTCGGAGGTGTAGTTGCTCAGGCATCCGCTGGGCACCTGCGGGTAGTTCCCGGCGCTCAGGTCGCGCGGGCGCCAGCCGGTGACCCACGTGTCGAGGGTGACCGCGATGGCCTTGAAACCGCACGCCTCGGCGCGGTGCACCAGGCTGGCGGCCATCTCGCGGTCCGGCGGCGTGTACAGCTGGAAAAAGCCGGGGGTGTCGCCGAGTTCCGGGGCGACCTCTTCCATCGGGTCGGAGGTGAGCGTGCCCACGAAGAACGGCACGCCGGTGCGGGCGGAGGCCCGCGCCGCGGCCAGGTCGCCGTGGCCGTCCTGGGCGCACACGCCGATGACGCCGATGGGGGCCATGAAGATCGGGGACGGCAGCGAGATCCCGAACAGCTCGACGGACATGTCGCGCTGCTCGGGGGCGATTCCCATGCGGGGGAACAGGCCCCAGCGCTTGAAGGCGTCGCAGTTGGCCCGCTGGGTGTGCTCGTCACCGGCCCCACCGGCGACGTAACCTAACACTTTCGGTGGCATCGCCGCGGCCGCCTTGGCCTCCAGGTCGGCGAATGTGATGGGGTAGGGCGGCTGCCGGCCGGCCTGCCCCTGGTCATAGAGCTCGGTTTGATAGTCGGCGAAAGGCATGGCTCGCGCATACCCGGCGACCGGGTCGCCAAACGGGCGCTAGCCGAGGCCGCGCGCGAACGCCCCGACCCGCTCGATGAACTCCTCGAAGAACGCCGCGGGGTCCACGTCAACGCCGATCAGGGCGTTGGCTTTTCGCTCGCCCGACCAATCGGGTGTCGTCACGCCCCGGGTCGGGGTGTCCGCCAGTTCGATGTCCACCGTCGCCGCCCGAGTCGCGATCAGCCGCGGTTCCAGCGCCGCCGCCGCGGCCAGCGGGTCGTGCATGAACGCGACGTAGCCGTGCCCGCGGGCCTCGTGCGACTCGAAGTAGAACCGCATCGCGTCCTCGATCACCGGTAGCAACGGCGACGGGCCCGAGGCGGCGGCGAGCCGGGCCAGGATCTGCGGCGTCATCGCGACGCGCCGGGTGAGATCCAGGCCGCACACGATCGGAAGTTGTTGCTGCCCGGCCCAGCCGGCGAAGACCTCGCCGGCGGCCTCGGGGTCGACCCGGATGTTCCACTCGGCCATCGGGTTGACCTCGACGCCGTCGCCGCCGAACGCGCCGCCCATGATCACCAGCCGGCGCAGCATCCTCGGCAGCGCGGGTTCGGCGCGCAACGCCAGCGCCAGGTTGGTCAGCGGTCCGGTGACCAGGCCGACCAGTTCGCCGGGATGTGCGTGCGCCGCGGACACCCACGCCGCGGTGGCGTCGTGACCGGTGAGCACGCGTCCGGCGCGGGGAAGGTCGGCATAGCCTAAACCCTTGGGGCCGTGGAACTTCGAATGGTGCGGCCAGTGCCCGCACAGCGGCTCGTCGGCGCCCCTGGACACGGGTATGGCTGGGGCCCGGCACAATTCGAGCAGGGCCAGGTTGTTGGCGCAGACCTGGTCGACGTGGATGTTGCCGCCGGTCGAGGCGATGCCGACGACGTCGGCGTCGGCGCTGGCCAGCAGGTAGATCAACGCCATCGCGTCGTCGATGCCGGTGTCGACGTCGACGAAAACGGGGTTCACCGCGGTGATTTTACGGCCAAGCCGACGCGAAGGTGATCACCAGGACGTCGCGCTGCGCCGGCCCGGAGGCGTCGATCGGCCGGATCGGCGAGACGCGGTGCAGGGTGCGGCGGTCGTCGCCCAGCATGAGCGTCCCCGGCTCGGCCAGCGTCGTCGCCAGCAACCGCCGGCCCTCAAGGTCGCACACCGTGCTCTCGCCGCCGATGGCGTTGCGCCGCCCGATCAGCAGCGAGCTGACCAGGGTGACGCCGTCGCGGTGCAGGCCTTCGGGCGTCGGATGGCCGTCCTGGTCCCCGCAGCATCGAATCCGGAACGGATGCACCTTGACGTTCCAGTCGGCCACGTCGCCGTCGAGGGCCGCGGCCACCCGGGCCAGCAGAGTGATCACCTTGTGCAGCAACGGATCCGCGGTGAACGCATCGGTCAGCGACGCGAACTCACGGTCCTTGCCGATGTAGAGGGGATTGGAGTCCTCCGGCTGCACGAACGCGAGCTTGGGCAGCGGGCGCAGCACCCCGTCGCGAAACGAGTACCGGCCGTACCGGCGCAGCCGCCGCACCCCCAGCTCCGCCGCATAGGGGTCCGGCGCCAGATCCCGCCAGTGGCGCGCGAACCGGGTCCATTCTTCGCGGCCCACCCCAAGGCTGCGCGTCACGTCGAGCGAGGGCAGCACCGCGACCCCCGTCTTCGTGACCAGCCGGGCCGCGGCGGCCACCGGATCGGCGTCCTTCCACTTTTCGCACAGGACCATCGCGCCGGGATACCGCAATCGGGCCGCCCTGAAACGGAGTGTCAGTCCCGGCCGGGAAGCCGCGCCGTGACCTCCTGGACCAGCCAGGTATCGCCGTCCGGATCGGTGAAGGAGAAGTAAGACTGGTAACTGGCGCGCCCGGGGTCGGGCCCGGGCAGCCGTGCTTCCGGCGGGAACGGCACGCCATGCCACATGTCGCTCGCGCGGACGCCGCGGCCGAGGAGGTCCTCGTGGGCCGCCTCGATGTCGGGGACGGTCAGCACCGCCTGCGCCGTCCCGGGCGCCGACGGCGTGACACCCTCGCCGAAGGTGACCGAGCAGGCGGAGCCCGGCGGCGTGAATTGGACGACGCGCACGCCCTCTGCGGGCGCGGTGTCGCCGTCAAACCGCCACCCCCAGTTTTCGTAGAACTGCCTCGCGCGGTCGACGTCTGACACGGGGACGACGTGGACCTCGAGGTGCATGGCAACCATGCCGCTTTCTTCCTCAGATGGTCGGCTAGACAAAGCGATTCATGTTTACCAGTGCACCCCGGGCACCAGCCGCACCAGCCGCTTGACCGGGCGCGGTGTCCGGATGCCGCCCGTGACCGCGCGGGCGGGCCGCCGCGGCTTGCGCGGCGCCGCGCTGACCGCGGCCGGTTCGGTGGGCACGCCGCGCGCCGCGGCGGAATCGGGGTAGCCCAGGTAGAGCTGGTGCAGGATGCGCCGCGACGTCCGCGGCGCGAAGTAGTTGCCGGCCTCGGCGAGGGTGCCCAGCGGGGTGTCGATGCGCGCCGGCTTCTCGACCAGGCCGCGCACCACCATCGCCGCCGCCCGCTCGGGGCTGATCGCGGGCACCGGGTTGAGCCGGTGCGACGGCGCGATCATCGGCGTGCGGACCAGCGGCATGTGGATGTTGGTGAACGTGATGTGGTCGGAGAGCGTCTCGGAGCCGACCACGTCGGCGAACGCATCGAGGGCCGCCTTGGTGGGGAGGTAGGAGCTGTATTTGGGGTTGCGGGCCTGCACGCCCGCGCTGGAGACGTTGACCACGTGGCCGAACCGGCGCTCGCGCCAGTGCGGCAGCAGCGCCAGCACCATCCGCACCGCGCCGAAGTAGTTGACCGCCATCACCCGCTCGTAGTCGTGCAGCCGGTCGGTCGAGTTGACCACCGAGCGGCGGATGGACCGGCCGGCGTTGTTCACCAGGTAGTCGACGTGGTCGAAGCGGCCCAGGATGTCCTTGACGGTGTGCTCCACCGAGGTGGAGTCGGTGACGTCGCAGGTGAACGCGTGCGCCTGCCCGCCGCCCGCGCGGATCTCGGTGACCAGCGCGTCCAGCGCGTCGGCGTTGCGGGCCAGCGCGAACACCGTCGCGCCCCGCTCGGCGACGGCGATCGCGGCCGCCCGCCCGATCCCGCTGGACGCGCCGGTGATGATGACGTGTCGGCCCCGCAGCGGCGCTGACGGGTCGTCGCGCCGCGCCCGGTCGGGGTCGAGGTGCTCGGCCCAGTACCACCACAGCTCGGGCGCGTAGCTCGCGAATTCGGGCACTTCGATACCGGTGCCGTGCAACGCCTTTCGGGTCTCGTCGCTGACGAAGGTGGGTTTCAAGTCGACGACGTCGAAAATCTCGGCCGGAATCCCGAGCTGGGTGGCCGCCATGTTGCGCACCACCCGGGCGCGCCCGCGCACCTTGAGCACCGGCGCCGCCACCGCGCGGGGCAGCGACCCGCGCAGCGGCGGCAACCCGGCCGCCTTGGCCACGCCGCGGTAAATGCCGCGCAGCCCAATGGTTTTGGGTGACGTGAGGTGGAAGGTGCGGCCGTCGTAGCCGTCGCCGTGCATCAGTGCGACCAGCGCGTCGACGACGTAGTCGACCGGGACGATGTTGGTGCGACCGGTGTCGGGCAGCAGGATCGGCGTCAGCTTGGGCAACACCGCCAACTTGGCCAGCACGCCGAAGAAGTAGTACGGCCCGTCGACCTTGTCCATCTCGCCGGTGACCGAATCGCCGACCACGACCGCGGGCCGGTAGACGCGGTAGCGCAGCCCGGCCGTCGACCGGACCAGCGCCTCCGCCTCGAACTTCGTCTGGTGGTAGGCGGTGGGCAGCCGCTGCCCGACGTCGAAGTCGTCCTCGGTGTATTCGCCGGCAAACTCGCCCGCCACGGCGATCGACGACACGTGGTGCAGCGTGGCGTCCAGCCGCCGCGACAGCTCGATCACGGCCCGGGTGCCCTCGACGTTGACGGCCCGCTGCTCGGCCTCGCCGGCGGTGATGTCGTAGATCGCCGCGCAGTGCACGAGGTGATCGACCCGGCCGAGATCCGCCAGGGTCTCGTCGGTCAGGCTCAGCCCGGGCAGCTCGCCGACCAGCGGCTTCGCCCGCTCCCCCCACCCGACGGCGAGGCGTTCGAAGCGCCCCAGCGATCCGCGGCGCACCACCACCCACACCTGCGCGTCGGGGCGCGTTTCCAGGAGACGAGACACGACGCGGCGCCCGATAACCCCGGTACCGCCGGTAACGACATACCGCATGCGGACATGGTAGCCGTCAGCCGCTGAAGTCGCGGATGCCGTCCCATTCCTGCAGCGTCCAACCCGTCATCGGGTTGCCGGTGATCACCACGCGGCCGGTGTTGGGCAGGGGGTGGGTGGTCCGGAGGCTGTCCTTGGCGTTCTTCACGTTCATCAGCACCCAGTACTCGATGGAGTACAGGTGCGCGAACACCACCGGGTTGTCGTGTCCGCTGTCGTAGACCTTCTGGACGGCGGCGGTGAACCGGTCGTTGAACTCCTTGCCGGTGATCGAGCCGGGGATGCTGTTTTGCACGTCGCCGTTGAGCCAATCGGCCGGCGCCAGCAGGTAGGTCGAGGGATCCATCGAGACCGGCTTGCCCTCGAACCACCCGGCGCCGATCTCCTGGATGCCCTGCAGCACCTCGACCTGCTTGTGCAGTTCGGACGCCAGCGGCTCGGCGGTTTGCTGGGCGCGCGCCATCGTCGAGGCGTAGACGGCGTCGTACTTGTTGTGGGCGAGCTGGTGGGCGACCTGTTCGGCCTGCCCCTTGCCTTCGGGGCTGAGGCCGGGGCCCGGCACCGAGGTGTCGATGATCCCGCTGGCGTTGGCCTCCGACTGCGCGTGGCGGATGAACGTCAGGGTGATGCTGCGCGGCTGCGGCGGGCCGCCGCACGCACCGACGATCACCGCCGCGGCGAGCACTGCTATGGCCTTTGCGATCACGCTCCCCTTGCGCATGCCGATAGCCTGCCCTGCCGGGGGTGCCGGGGGGAAGGGTTTGCGATGGTCTGAAATGGTTCAGGTACGAAAAAGCGCGATTCCATCAATGAGGAGACTCGTATGGCCATTGACCCGAGCGCCGTCGGCGCGGTGAGCGATCCGATGCTGTTCGAATGGACCGACAAGGACACGATGCTGTATGCGCTCGGCGTCGGGTGCGGCATCGACGACCTGTCCTTCACGACCGAGAACAGCCACGACATCGCCCAGCAAGTGCTGCCCACCTACGCGGTGATCTGCTCCCCGGCCTTCGGGGCGGCCGGCAAGATCGGCACGTTCAACTGGGCCATGCTCTTACACGGATCGCAGGGTGTCCGGTTGCATGCACCGCTGCCCCCGGCGGGGAAGCTGTCCGTGGTCTCCGAGGTCACCGACATTCAGGACAAGGGCGAGGGCAAGAACGCGGTCGTGATGCTGCGCGGCCGCGGCACCGACCCGGACTCGGGCACGCTGATCGCCGAAACGTCGACGACCTTCGTCGTCCGGGGTGCGGGCGGGTTCGGGGGAGCGCCGGGGCAGCGGCCGATAGCGCCGGAGATCCCGGACCGCGAGCCGGACGCCCGGATCCCGCTGCCCACCCGCGAGGACCAGGCGCTGATCTATCGGCTCTCCGGTGACCGCAACCCACTGCACAGCGACCCGTGGTTCGCCCGGGAGCTGGCCGGGTTCCCCAGGCCGATCCTGCACGGGCTGTGCAGCTACGGCGTGGCGGGCCGGGCGCTGGTGGCCGAGCTGGGCAAGGGCGTGGCCGCCAACGTCACCTCGATCGACGCGCGGTTCAGCTCGCCGGTGTTCCCCGGCGAGACGCTGACGACGCTGATCTGGCGGACCGAGCCCGGCAAGGCCGTCTTCCGGACCGAGGCGTCGGGTGCCGAGGGCAGCCCCGCCCGGGTGGTGCTCGACGACGGCGCCGCCGAGTACGCGCAGGCCTAGCTGACGGGCTAGGTCCCGTCGGTGCCGTTGGTGCCGGGAGTGCCGAACAGCGCCCCGCGGGTGCCGCCGGCCGCGCCGAGCCCACCGGCTCCGGGGGTGGCGCCGGTGCCGCCGTTGCCGCCGTTGCCTCCAGCACCGCCAGTGCCCCGCCGGCGCCGCCGCTGCCCGACAGCCAGCCGCCGCGGCCGCCGGCGCCGCCGTTGGCCGCCGCGCCGCCGTTGCCGCCGACGCCGCCGTTGCCGATCAGCCCGGCCGCGCCGCCGTTGCCGCCGGGCAGGCCGGACGCGGCCGGTTGGGAGTAGCCGTTGCCGCCGTTGCCGTACAGCAGCCCGCCGGCCCCGCCGTTCGGGCTGGCCGCCGTCCCGTCGGCGCCGTTGCCGATCAGCGGGCGCCCCAGCAGCGTCTGGGTCGGCGCGTTGATCGCGTCGAGCACGTTCTGCTGCGCGCTGGCGGCCTCGGTGCGCGCGTACGACGCTCCGGCGCCGCTCAGGGCCACGGCGAACTGGTCGTGAAACGCGGTCGCCTGGGCGCTGAACGCTTGATACGCCTGGGCGTACTGGCCGAACAGTTTCGAGATGGCCGTCGACACCTCGTCGGCGGCGGCCACTTGGATCTGGACCGTCGGGCCCGCCGCGGCGGCGCTTGCCGTCGCGATCGACGAGCGAATCGCCGCCAAATCCGTTGCGGCGGCCACCATCGTGTCCGGCGATGCGATCACAAAAGACATGTCTGACCTCCCGAGTCGGCGAAAATATTAACGCGGCCGGATACCGGGTGTCATAGAATCGGGGGACTTTTCAGGGCCTTCGCAGGCAAAGTCCTCGATTCAATGACCAACGGTCGTAAGTCAATTCAGGCGGGCGTCACTCAACCGCCGCGCCAGCCCGGCGGTGAACTCCGCGACGCCTGCCGGACTGTCCAGCGCGAACCGCGCGGCGGTGGCGCGGTCGCCGTCCTCGTTGTGCCGCACCAGGATCGGGATCCCGTCGGCGCGGATCGCGTCGAACGCGTCCTCGTCGGTGATGTCGTCGCCGAGGTAGATCGGCAGCAGGGGACCGGCGGTGGCCCGGTCCAGGTGGTCGATCACCCAGCGCAGGGTCTTGCCCTTGTCCCAGTCCATGTCGGGGCGCAGCTCGATGACCTCGCGGCCGGTGGTCACCCGAAGCGCGTCGCGCCGGCCCGCCGCGCGCACCGCGGCGGCCACCTCGCCGACGCGATCCCGTGCGGCGTTGCGGTAGTGCACCGCCACGCCAAAACGCTTGTGCTCCACCACCACGCCGGGAATCGGGCCCAGCGCGTCGCGTAGTTCGCCCGCCGCCTGTTCCAGCACCGGTATGGCAGCCGCCGCGTCCTCGTTCTGGTGGTGTGTCCCGTCGGGCGCGGTCAGCTCGAAACCGTGGCTGCCGGCGTACCAGATGCCGGGCACGCCGA
Source organism: Mycobacterium terramassiliense (assembly GCF_900157385.1). Taxonomy (GTDB): domain Bacteria; phylum Actinomycetota; class Actinomycetes; order Mycobacteriales; family Mycobacteriaceae; genus Mycobacterium; species Mycobacterium terramassiliense. The sequence continues at coordinate 583,681 of NZ_LT717700.1, read as the reverse complement.
GGCGCTTCCGCACGTCGGCCAGGTCGCGGCCGGACAGCACCGCCACCGGACATTGCGCGGCGAGCTCCTGCAGCGCCTGCACCGCGCCGGCGACGGGCCGGGCCGCGTCGGGATCGTCGACGATGTCCGACAGGGTTCCGTCGAAGTCGTAGAACACCGCCGGCCCGCGCTCGGTCAGCGCGCCCAAAGCCTCCGACGCGTCGGGCAGCTCGGACATCCGGCGGTCCCCGGTCCGCACGCCGAGCTCACGCATGTCGGCGACCACCTCGTCGGCGCCCGAACGCTCCAGCACCTCCGGGGCCCCGGTGCCCTCGACACCGACGACCAACGCGAAACCGCCCTCGCGCGCGGCCTGGACGGCCGCCGGGTCGTCGGTGATGACGGCGCATCGGCCCGGGCGCACCGAGAGCTCGTCGGCCGCCGCGCGCAGGGTGCCGCCCGACGAGAACGCGCCGGCGCCGACGCCCGCGTCACGCAGCCGCCCGACCAGCGCCTGCGCGTCGCCCAACCCGGTGTCGAACAGCACCGCGTCGTGGCGGCGCGGGTCGATGCTGACCGGCATGCACCAACCTTCTCACGGTGCCCGGCGCCGCCGGGCCCGGGTCAGGAACGCGCCGACGGGCGCGCGCGATACGCCTGGCTCGGGTGCCTGCGGGCCGCGCGCCTGCGTCGGTGGTCCTTGCCGAACAGCAGCACCGAATCTCCGCTGAGCGCCACCATCCGCGCCATGCCCAGTTCGATGCCGGCCGCCAACTCCTTGACGTCGGCCGCGGCGTCGTATTCGGCCGTGATCCCGAACACCACGTCGTCGCCGTAGCTGAGCACCGCGACCCCCGTGCTCAGGCGCACGCCGGTCGGGGGGATCGGCAACAGCCGCTCCATCGTCCGGCCCATCAGCCGCAGCTGATGGCGTGGCCCCGGCGTGTGCGTTCCCAGCGTCACGATGCCGGCGTGCGGCAACCGGGCCAGCAGCTGTAATACGTTGCTGCGCAACAGCGCCGGGAGGCAGTTGAGCGCCGCCTCCACGATGCCGGGTTCGCGCTTTTGGACCCTCCACCGGCTATGCACCGTGCGTAGCTGCTGGACCGGGTCCTCGTGCTCGACGGGCAGATACGGCAGCATGGCCGAACGGACCGGCGTCGGCACCAGGGTCCGCAGCGAGTCCTCGCGCGGCTCCTCGCCGCGGCGCAGCAGGACGCGCCGGAAGCCCTCGGTGATGGCCGCCAGCGCAACGTCGTTGACCGTCACACCGAATTTGCGGCACACCTTGTCGACGTCGACGGCGGGCACCCGCACCGTGCCGTAGCGCCGCATGACCGGGTCGACCGACAGCCGTTCGGCGGGCCACATCGCCTCGACGAGGGTGCCGGCCAGCGCGGCGGCCCGGCCCAGGGCGCCGGCCCAGCCGGGTCGCGGTGCCGACGAAACCTGCGCGGCGCCAACGTCGCTCGGGAAGTCGCCCGCGGCGGCGTCGTCGCAGAGCCTGGTGAGCAGGTGGGCGGCATCGGCGACGTCGTGGTGGGTCTTCATCAGAATCGCCCACCGGTCGCCCGTCAGGCCCTCGATGACCCAGCACTCCCACGGCGGGCGGTTCAAGTCGAGGGGACGCTCCAGGGCGAAGGCGATGGCCCGGGACAGCTGAGTGTCGTCACCCGGGCGCGGAATCGCCACCCGCCGCACATGATGGGCGACGTCGAATTCCGGACAGTCGATCCACTCGAAGTTCTGCGCCCGTAGCAACTGTGTGCAGCGCGGTACCGACCGGAACCGTTCCACCAGAAGCGCTTTCAGCAGGCCGGGATCGGGGGCCGGGCCGTCGACAATGGCGACCGCACCGATGGCCAGGCTCGCGTGCTGTTCGGGATCCTGAGCCTTGAGGTACGCCGTGTCCAGTGCCTTCGCTTGCGCCATGCTCAGTCCCGCCGTCGTTTTTCTCCCTCGTACCAGTATCTGCGCGGCGCCTGCCGGGCGGTAGTCCGGCGGCGTTAAGAACGTGTTTAGACCCGTTTAACAGGGCCGCTCATATTCGAACATATATTCGAGTAAGCTGGCAACGTGGGCTGGTTTAACGGGCCGCCGAGCTGGGCGGAGATGGAGCGGGTGCTCGACGGCAAGCCGCGCCACGCCGGCGCGCCGGCGGAACCCCACGAGGACGCCCCGCTGTCACGCAAGCGCGGGACGTACCAGCCGCCGGGCGACACCCGGCCGGCCCGCTCGGCCGTTCCGTACGCCGAGTTGCACGCGCATTCGGCGTTCAGCTTCCTCGACGGCGCCAGCACCCCGGAGGAGATGGTCGAGGAGGCTTCCCGGCTGGGCCTGCGCGCCCTGGCGCTCACCGACCACGACGGCCTGTACGGGGCGGTGCGGTTCGCCGAAGCCGCCGCCGAACTCGACCTGCGCACCGTGTTCGGCGCCGAGCTGTCGCTGGGGCCGGGCGCGCGCACCGAGACGCCGGATCCGCCCGGCCCGCACCTGCTGGTGCTGGCCCGCGGTCCGGAAGGTTACCGGCGGCTGTCGCGGCAACTGGCCGCGGCGCATCTGGCCGGCGGGGAGAAGGGCAAGCCGCGCTACGACTTCGACGCGCTGGCCGAGGCCGCAGGCGGGCACTGGCATATCCTGACCGGGTGCCGCAAAGGCCATGTGCGCCAGGCGTTGTCGCAAGGACCGGACGCGGCCGAGCGGGCGCTGGCCGACCTGGTGGACCGGTTCGGGGCGAACCGGGTCAGCGTCGAGCTGACCCGGCACGGTCACCCGCTCGACGACGAACGCAACGCCGCGCTGGCCGCCCTCGCGCCGCGCTTCGGCGTCGGCGTCGTCGCCACCACGGGGGCGCATTTCGCCCACCCGTCGCGCGGCCGGCTGGCCATGGCGATGGGCGCCATCCGGGCCCGGCAGTCGCTGGATACCGCCGCCGGGTGGCTGGCCCCGCTGGGCGGTGAGCACCTGCGGTCCGGGGAGGAGATGGCCCGGCTGTTCGCGTGGCGCCCCGAGGTGGTGAGCGCCGCCGCCGAGCTCGGCGAGCAGTGCGCGTTCGGGCTGGCGCTCATCGCGCCGCAGCTGCCGCCGTTCGACGTGCCCGACGGGCACACCGAGGACAGCTGGCTGCGGCAGCTGACGATGGCCGGGGCGCGCGAGCGGTACGGGCCCGCCGATGCCGCGCCCCGCGCCTACGCCCAGATCGAGCACGAGTTGAAAGTCATCGCGCAGCTGACATTTCCGGGCTATTTCCTGGTGGTGCACGACATCGCCCGGTTCTGCCGTCAGAACAACATCCTGTGCCAGGGCAGGGGATCGGCGGCCAATTCCGCGGTCTGTTACGCCCTGGGTGTCACCGCGGTGGACCCGGTGGCCAACGAGCTTTTGTTCGAGCGCTTCCTGTCGCCGGCCCGCGACGGGCCGCCCGACATCGACATGGACATCGAGTCCGACCAGCGCGAGAAGGTGATCCAGTACGTCTACGACAAATACGGCCGCGACTACGCCGCCCAGGTCGCCAACGTCATCACCTACCGGGGCCGGATCGCGGTCCGCGACATGGCCCGCGCCCTGGGCTTTTCGCAGGGGCAGCAGGACGCGTGGAGCAAGCAGATCGGCCACTGGAACGGGCTTGGCCCCAATTCAAATGACCCAGCGCCCGACATCGAGGACATTCCCGAGCAGGTGATCGACCTGGCCACCCAGATCCGGAACCTGCCGCGGCACATGGGCATCCATTCAGGCGGCATGGTGATCTGCGACCGGCCGATCGCCGACGTGTGCCCGGTGGAGTGGGCGCGCATGGAGAACCGCAGCGTGCTGCAGTGGGACAAAGACGACTGCGCCGCAATCGGTTTGGTGAAGTTCGACCTGCTCGGCCTCGGCATGCTCTCGGCGCTGCACTACGCCATCGACCTGGTGGCCGAGCACAAGGGCCTGCGGGTGGACCTGGCTCGCCTCGACCTCTCCGAGCCGGCGGTCTACGAGATGCTGTGCCGCGCCGATTCGGTCGGCGTGTTCCAGGTGGAATCCCGCGCACAGATGGCCACCCTGCCGAGGCTGCGGCCGCGGGTGTTCTACGACCTGGTGGTGGAGGTCGCGCTGATCCGGCCCGGGCCCATCCAGGGCGGGTCGGTGCATCCCTACATCCGGCGGCGCAACGGCGTCGACCCGGTCGTCTACGATCACCCGTCCATGGAATCCGCCCTGCGAAAGACGCTGGGGGTGCCGCTTTTTCAGGAGCAGCTGATGCAGCTCGCGGTCGACTGCGCCGGCTTTTCCGCCGCCGAGGCCGACCAGCTGCGCCGGGCCATGGGCTCCAAGCGTTCGACCGAACGCATGCGGCGGCTGCGCGGCCGGTTCTACGACGGCATGCGCGCGCTGCACGGCGCCACCGACGAGGTGATCGACCGCACCTACGAAAAGCTGGAGGCCTTCGCCAATTTCGGCTTCCCCGAAAGCCACGCGCTGTCCTTCGCGTCGCTGGTGTTCTACTCGTCGTGGTTCAAGCTGCACCACCCCGCGGCGTTCTGTGCGGCGCTGCTGCGCGCGCAGCCGATGGGCTTCTATTCGCCGCAGTCGCTGGTGGCCGACGCGCGCCGGCATGGCGTGACGGTACACGGCCCGGACGTCAACGCGAGCCTGGCGCACGCCACGCTCGAGAACGCCGGGACCCAGGTGCGGCTCGGTCTGGGCGCCGTCCGCCACATCGGCGACGACCTCGCAGAGCGGCTGGTCGACGAGCGAAAGGCCAACGGCCCCTTCGCATCATTGCTGGACCTGACGACCCGGCTGCAATTGAGCGTGCCGCAGACCGAGGCGCTGGCCACGGCCGGGGCGCTGGGCTGCTTTTCCATGTCCCGGCGCGAGGGGTTGTGGGCGGCCGGGGCGGCCGCCACCCAGCGCCCGGACCGGTTGCCCGGCGTGGGCTCGTCATCGCACATCCCGGCGCTGCCGGGGATGAGCGAGCTGGAGCTGGCCGCCGCCGACGTGTGGGCCACCGGCATCTCCCCGGACAGCTATCCGACTCAGTTCCTCCGCGAGCACCTGGACGCGATGGGAGTGGTGCCCGCCGAGGCCCTGCTGGACGTGCCCGACGGCGACCGCGTGCTGATCGCCGGCGCGGTGACCCACCGGCAGCGGCCCGGGACGGCCCAGGGGGTGACGTTTCTCAACCTCGAGGACGAGACCGGGATGGTCAACGTCCTCTGCACGCCGGGGGTGTGGACGCGCCACCGCAAGCTGGCGAACACGGCGCCGGCGCTGCTGGTGCGCGGCCAGGTGCAAAACGCCAGCGGCGCCGTCACCGTCGTGGCCGAGCGCCTGGGCCGCATCACGCTGGCGGTGGGATCGAAGTCGCGCGACTTCCGCTGACCCGTTCCACCACGCGGGCCCTAGCCCGTCGGCGTGGTCCACACCTTGGTCGGGGTGATCGTCAGCCGGGTGCTGTAAGAGCCCATCGCCTCGGTCAAGCCGAAGTTCGCCGCGTCCTCGCTGTACTTCCCCCAGTACGGCTCGTCGTCGCGGCAGTCGACGCCCGTCGCGTCCACCGTGGCGATCCCGCCGATGACGATGATGCCGCCGCCGTTGCCGTCGGAATCCAGGTTCAGGCTCACCTTGGGGTGTGCCTTGATGTGGGCAACCTTCGCGGCCTGCGGCATGGAGTACACCGTCAGCCTGGCCCCGTCGAAGTAGAACCAGATCAACCGCGGGACGGGTTGTCCCGACTTCGCGACCGTCGTCAGCCACCCGTAGTGGTCCGAGATAAGCCTGCTGGAAACCTCTTGTGTCAGTTCGACGCTCATGGGGCCGAATGTAGTCTCCACACATGACCCTCAACCTGTCCGTCGACGAAGTCCTCACCACCACCCGCTCGGTCCGCAAGCGACTCGACTTCGACAAGCCGGTGGGCCGCGACGTGCTGATGGAATGCCTGAACCTGGCGCTGCAGGCGCCGACGGGTTCGAATTCGCAGGGCTGGCAATGGGTGTTCGTCGAGGACGCCGACAAGAAGAAGGCGCTCGGCGACATCTACCTGTCCAACGCGCGCGGCTACCTCAGCGCCCCCGGGGCCCAATACGCCGAGGGCGACACCCGTGGGGAGCGGATGGGCAAGGTGCGCGACTCCGCCACCTACCTCGCCGAGCACATGCACGAGGCGCCCGTGCTGATGATCCCGTGCATCGAGGGCCGCGAGGACAAGACCCCGCTGGGCGGGGTGTCGTTTTGGGCGTCGCTGTTCCCGGCCGTCTGGAGCTTCTGTTTGGCGCTGCGCTCGCGGGGCCTTGGCTCCTGCTGGACGACGCTGCACCTCCTGCGCGACGGCGAGCAGCGGGCCGCCGACGTGCTCGGCATTCCCTACGAGAAATACAGCCAGGCCGGGCTGTTCCCGATCGCCTACACCAAGGGCACCGACTTCCGGCCGGCCAAGCGGCTGCCCGCCGAGCAGTTGACGCACTGGAACGCCTGGTAGGTCAGGTCGTCAGCGGCCACACCTCGACCACCCCGTGCGCGACCGCGCACGGGGTTTGGCTGACGCGTTCGATCGCCGCGTCGAGATCGTCGGCCTCGAACACCGCGAACCCTGCGATCGGCAGCGCCGACCGCAGGTACTGCCCGTGCTCGATCCGCACGCCGGCGCTCTCCGGATTGCGCACCTGAACGGGGCCTTCGGCGATGCCGATGAGCGCCCCGGCCGCGCGTAAAGCGTCGTCGCGCGCGTGCGCGGCCGCTCTGCATTCGTCGCTCACGCGGTGGTATCCGGCCGCGGCCCCGTATCCGATCGTGATGAAGGTAGCCATATCGGTGCTGACCCGCGCAACGCCGGGAAGTCATCGCGGCTACACCGCGCCGGCGTACCCGTGCTGGCGCCAGGCCTCGTAGACGGCGATCGCGGCGGCGTTGGACAGGTTCAGCGAGCGCCGGCCCGCCAGCATCGGGATGCGCACCTGGGCGGTGACGTGCGCGTCGGCCAGGGTGGCCTCGTCCAATCCGTCGGGCTCGGGCCCGAACATCAACACGTCCCCGGCCCGGTAGTCGACGTCGGCGAACGGCGTGGTCGCGTGCGCGGTGAACGCGACCACCCGCGCCGGCGCCAGCGCGTCCCAGGCGGCCGGCAGCGACGGGTGCACCGTGACCGACGCGAGGTCGTGATAGTCCAGGCCGGCCCGCCGCAGTTTGGGTTCGGACAGATCGAAGCCGAGCGGCTCGACCAGATGCAATTCGGCGCCTGTCGCGGCCGCCGTCCGAATGGCGTTGCCGGTGTTGGGCGCGATGCGCGGAGTGACGAACAGCAGCCGGAACATCTGCCGATCATGACAAAGCCAATTTGTTTGCCAGACTTGCATCCCCGCGCACCGGCTTACCTTGGAGGGCTCTGCGTACTCAGTAGGAATTGTGGAGACCTCGGCCGCGGGCTGTCATACTCGTCGGATTGCCAGGCGTTTAACTCTCGCGTCCCTCTGCGCGTGGCAGGCGAATAAATCAGGAAGTCTCATGAGTCTCTCGTTTCACCGAGCGCCCACGATCGGCGCAGCGGCCGGCCGCGCGGCCGCCGGCACGTGACCATGTTCACCCGCCCGGCCCACGCGGCCGAGGCGGGCACACCCGGGTTCGATGACGCCCCCGCCACCGGGGCGTCGCGGGCCAAGCGCCCGCCGACCTGGTCGCCGAGCAACTGGCCCGTTCGCTACAAGGTCCTGGCGATCGTGCTGGTACCGCTGATTTTGGCGACGGCGTTCGGCGGGTTGCGCATCAAGGACGCGATGGCCAACGCCGGCGGCCTCAAGCTGGCCGCCGCGCGCGCCGACGTGCTGCCGGCGATCACCAAGTACATGTCGGCGCTGGATGTCGCGCTGCTGGCCAGCTCCACCGGACGCGACGTCGACGGCGCCAGGAAAAACTACGAGGCGCGCAAGCACGAGCTTGCGCAGCGGCTGGCGGACACCGATGTCACCCCCGACGTCCGGTCCGGGGTGAGCACGCTGCTCAACGGCGGGCAGGGGCTGCTGGACAAGGTGGCCGACAACAGCATCGGTTTGCGGGACCGGGTGACCACCTACGCCCCGCTCCTGTTGACCGCCGAGGACGTGATCAACGCGTCGGTCCGCGTCGGCAACGAGCGGATCCGCGCCGAGGCGCAGGGCCTGAGCCGGGCCGTCGGCGCCCGCGGGCAGATGACGATGCAGGAGATCCTGGTGACCCGCGGGTCCGACCTGCCCGAGCCGCAGCTGCGGACCTCGATGATGGCGCTGGCCGGCACCGAACCGTCGACGCTGTTCGGCATGAGCGAGGTGCTGGGCGCCGGGTCGCCCGAAGCCAAGACGCTGCAGCAGCAGATGGTCACCCGGATGGCGATCATGTCGGATCCGGCCAGCGTGCTCGTCGACAACCCCGAGCTGCTGCGCTCGATCCAGACCACCGACGGGATCGCCGAACAGGTCGTCGCCGACGCCACCGCGTCGGTGACCAAGTCGGTGCACGCCGAGGCCACCGAGCGCCGCAACGCCGCGATCACCGACACCGTGCTGGTGCTGGCCGCCATCGTGATCGCGCTGCTGGTCGTGTTGCTGGTCGCGCGAGCGCTGGTGCGGCCGCTGCGCGTCCTGCGCGACGGCGCGCTCAAGGTCGCCCACCAAGACCTCGAGGAGGAGGTGGCCCGCGTCAAGGCCGGTGGCGCCGAACCCATCCCGCAGCCGCTGCCGGTGCACACCACCGAGGAGATCGGCCAGGTCGCCCACGCCGTCGACGAACTGCACACGCGGGCCCTGCTGCTGGCCGGCGACGAGGCGCGGTTGCGCCTGCTGGTCAACGACATGTTCGAGACCATGTCGCGGCGCAGCCGTTCGCTGGTCGACCAGCAGCTGACGCTGATCGACCGGCTGGAGCGCAACGAGGAGGATCCCGAGCGCCTCGACAGCCTGTTCCGGCTGGACCACCTCGCGGCGAGGCTGCGCCGCAACAGCGCCAACCTGCTGGTGCTCGCGGGCGCGCAGCTGGCGCGCGATCAGCGTGAGCCGGTGCCGCTGACGACGGTGATCAACGCCGCGGTGTCCGAGGTCGAGGACTACCGGCGGGTCGAGGTGACCGGCCTGCCCGACTGCATGCTGATCGGGGCGGCGGCGGGCGGCGCCATTCACCTGTTCGCGGAGCTTATCGACAACGCCCTGCGCTACTCGCCGCCGACCACGACCGTCCGGGTCTCGGCGGCGCGCGGCGGGGACGGCGGCGTCATGCTGCGGATCTCCGACTCCGGCCTGGGCATGAACGACGCCGACCGCCGCATGGCCAACATGCGGCTGCATGCCGGCGGCGACGTCACCCCCGATAACGCCCGCCACATGGGCCTTTTCGTGGTGGGCCGCATCGCCGCCCGGCACGGCATCCGGGTAGGGCTGCGCGGCCCGGCGGCCAACGAGGCCGGCGCCGGGACGACCGCCGAGATCTACCTCCCGCCGGCGCTGCTCGCGGGGGCGGCCCCGGCGGCCGAGCCACGGGGCCGGGCCGGCGCCGTGGCATCGCCGAGCACCAAACTCGCCAACGCCATCGCGACGACGGACCCCGCGGGGGAGCCCGCCGGACACCGGCCGGCGAACCAGAACGGTGCCGAGGCGTCGGGACCGTCGGTCACCCTGCTGCCGCGCCGCAACCCCGGTTCCAGCGGCATCGCGGATGTGGCGGCGAGCCCACCCGAAGTTCCCGAGATTCCCGAGGCGCCCGCCGCGCAGCTGCCCCGGCGACACCGCCGCGAGCTCGCCACCCCGTGGTGGGAGGCCGGGCAACGGGCCGAGGCGCAGTCCCCGCCGGACCAGGCGCCGAAACCGCCGCCGGCCAAACCCGCGGCGGCGTCGGACACCTCGGCGTTCTTCGCCGCGCGTTCCCAGGGCGCCCAAGGCGCCGAGACCCGCGCGCCGGAAGCCCCGTCGATCCCGACCGTTCCGAAGGCCCCGGAGGCCCCCATGGTTCCGAAGGCCCCGGAGGCCCCCAGGGTCCCGAAGGCCGCCGGGGCTCCCCAGGCCCCGCCCGATGACGACGTCATCTACCGTCGGATGCTGGCGGAGATGCTGGGCGACCCGCACGACCTGGTCAACAGCCCAGACCTGGATTGGCAGTCGGTGTGGGACCGCGGCTGGTCGCTCGCCGCGGCGGCCGAGGACAAGCCCGTCGAGTCGCAAACCGAGCACGGCCTGCCCGTGCGCACGCCGGGCGCCCGGCTGGTGCCCGGCACGGCCAACGGGAAGAGCGTCGCCGAGAACGACGAGCAGGATGAGGGCCAGGGTTCCCTCGTCGGGTCCCACGCGGCGGCGCGGGACCCCGAGGCGGTGCGGGCCTCGTTCAGTAGCCATTTCGGTGGCGTGCGCACGGGACGGTCGCACGCCCGCGAGACGAGTGAAGGATCCGATCAGCAATGACGTCTGCCGGCAATCCCCCGCAAGCGGGCGGTGCCCCCACGCTGGACTGGCTGGTGACAAAGTTCGCCCGCGAGGTTCCCGGGGTGGCGCACGCGCTGCTGGTGTCCGTCGACGGGCTGCCCGTCGCCGCCAGCGAGCACCTTCCGCGGGAACGGGCCGATCAGCTGGCCGCGGTCGCCTCGGGGCTGGCCAGCCTCGCGACCGGCGCCGCGCAGCTGTTCGAGGGCGGCCAGGTGCTGCAGTCCGTGGTCGAGATGCAAAACGGCTACCTGCTGCTGATGCGGGTGGGCGACGGCTCGCATCTGGCCACGCTGGCCGTGACGTCCTGCGACATCGGCCAGATCGGCTACGAGATGGCCATCCTCGTCGAACGGGTGGGGGGCGTGGTGCAGTCCAGCCGCCGATCCGCCACGCACTCGTGAGCCGCGATGGACCGACGCGAACCCTGGCCAGCCTCCCGTGAGGCGAACCTGGTCCGTCCGTACACCCTGACGTCGGGCCGGACGGACACCAACGTCGACCTTCCGCTGGAAGCGCCGATCCAGACGCTGCCGGACGGCCTGGCCCACCGGTGGCCACCCAACGACACGAGAGGCAAAATCATCCAACTGTGCGTTCAAAGCCCGTCGGTCGCGGAAATCTCGGCCCGGCTGGATTTACCGGTCGGTGTCGCGCGCGTCCTGGTCGGCGATCTCGTGCTGTCCGGCTACCTTCGGGTGCATAGGACGCTGACCGAGCGCTCCACCACCGATGAGCGCCACGAACTCATAGGAAGGACACTGCGTGGTCTTCGAGCACTCTGAACGCGGAGCGCACGCTTCGACGAAGATCGTCGTCGCGGGCGGGTTCGGTGTCGGCAAGACCACGTTCGTCGGGGCGGTCTCGGAAATCATGCCGTTGCGCACCGAGGCGATGCTGACCGACGCGTCGACCGGCGTCGACGCGCTGGAGGCCACCCCGGACAAGAAGACCACCACGGTCGCGATGGACTTCGGCCGCATCACCCTGGACGAGGAGCTGGTGCTCTACCTGTTCGGGACCCCGGGTCAGCGCCGGTTCTGGTTCATGTGGGACGACCTGGTGCGCGGCGCGATCGGCGCGATCGTCCTGGTCGACTGCCGGCGCCTGCAGGACAGCTTCGCCGCGGTCGACTTCTTCGAGCACCGCAACCTGCCGTTTTTGATCGCGGTCAACGAATTCGACGGCGCCCCACGCTATCCCGTCGAGGCGGTGCGTGAGGCGCTGACGCTGCCCCGGCACATCCCGGTGATCACGGTCGACGCCCGCGATCGCCGCTCGGCGACCGACGCGCTCATCGCCGTCAGCGAGTACGCCCTGGAAACCCTGGCCGCGAGCTGATCCCGCGTTGCAGCACTGGGTCGACCGCGAGTTCACCGGCACCGACTTTCGCGACGACGACCTCAGCCGGCTGCGCACCGAGCGGGTGGTGTTCAGCGAGTGCAACTTCAGCGGCGTCAACCTGGCCGAGTCCCACCACAACGGTTCGGCGTTTCGCAACTGCACGTTCGAGCGAACGCTGTTGTGGCACAGTACGTTTGCGCAGTGCAGCATGCTGGGCTCGGTCTTCGTGGGATGCCGGATGCGCCCGATGACCTTCGACGAGGTGGATTTCACGCTCGCCGTGCTCGGCGGCAACGACCTGCGCGGTGTCGACCTGAGCGGGTGCCGGCTGCGGGAGACCAGCCTGGTCGAGACCGACCTGCGCAAGGCCGTGCTGCGCGGTGCCGACCTGTCCGGCGTGCGGACCACGGGCACCCGGCTGGACGACGCCGACCTGCGCGGCGCCACGGTGGACCCGTCGGTGTGGCGCACCGCCGCGCTGGCGGGCGCCCGCGTGGACGTCGACCACGCGGTGGCCTTCGCGCTGGCGCACGGGCTGCGCCTGGGCGCAAGCGATTAGCGTTTGAGCCGGATGCGCCAGCGCACGATCGCGGCATAGATCGCCGACAGCGCGACGAGCATCCCCATGTCGAGCAGCCACGCCCCGGGCGTGTGGGCCCAGTGGCTGTCTTGTTGCACCAGCGAGCCGGGCACCAGCAGCCGCACGTCGACCGTGGACGCCGACGCGGCGTAGCCCCAGCGGGAGGGCAGCAGCCAGGACAGCTGGTCGAGGAAGATCCGGCCGGTCACCGGGACCATGCCGCCGGCGAGCACCAGCTGCAGCATCAGCGACACCACCAGCAGCGGCATGATCTGCTCGCTGGAGCGCGCGAGCGACGACAGCACCAACCCGAGGACCGCGGCGGCCACGCACATCGCCGCGATGGTCACGAACAGCTCGAAGCTCGCCGCGTATTTGGAGGAGCCGAACAGCACCGCCGGCCGCGTCGGCGCACCCTTGCCCACCAGCACGATGGCCGTCACGATGGCGGCCTGCACGATCGCGAACGCGCAGAACACCGCGAGCTTCGCGGCGAGGTAGGCGCCCGTCGACAGGCCCACCGCCTGTTCGCGCCGGAAGATGGCGCGCTCGCCGATCAGGTCGCGGATCGTCAGCGCGGTGCCCATGAAGACGGCGGCGACCGACGTCAGGGTCAGGATCTGAGCGGCTTCGTCGGGCGTCCCGCCGGTCGGTGGGGCGATGCCGAACCCGGTGTTGCCGGGGACGGTCAGCGACAGCGCGCCCAGGACGAACGGCAGCAGCGCCAGGAACACGAAGTAGGCGCGGTCGGAGACGACCAGCCGGACCTGGCGCCGGGCGATCGTGGAGAACTGGCGGCGCACGCTGGTGTGCGCCGGGGCGCCGAGGTCGGCCGGCGCCGACGCCACCGGTGGCGGGGGTTTGTTCTGCGCCAGAAAGCGGCGGTTGGCCTCGTCGGGGTCGGCGCCGACCTTCGCGAAGATCTGGGCCCAGTTGGTGGTCCCCATGGCGCCGCCGATCTGGTCGGGCGGGCCCAGGTAGGCCGTCTTGCCGCCGGGCGCCATCAGCAGCACCTGGTCGCACACGTCGAGGTAGGTCAGCGAGTGGGTGACCACCAGCACGACCCGGCCGGCGTCGGCGAGTTGGCGCAGCATGGTCATCACCTGCAGGTCCAGCGCCGGGTCCAGGCCGGAGGTGGGCTCGTCGAGGATCAGCAGCGACGGCCCGGTCAGCAGCTCGAGCGCGACCGACGCGCGCTTGCGCTGCCCGCCGGAGAGCTTGTCGACGCGGGTGTCGGCGTGCCCGGTCAGCCCCAGCTCGTCGAGCACCTGCGCGACGACCAGCGCGCGGTCGGGCTTGCTGGTGTCGGGCGGCAGCCGCAACTCCGCGGCGTAGCCCAGCGCCTGATTGACCGTCAGCTGGCGGTGCACGACGTCGTCCTGGGGGACCATCCCGATCCTGGTGCGCAACGACCCGTACTCGGTGTGGATGTTGTGGCCCTCGAACGTGACCGACCCCGTGGTCGGGGTGGCGTACCCCGCGATCAGCCGCGACAGCGTGGTCTTGCCGGCGCCGGACCCGCCGATGATCGCGGTCAGGGTCCCGGGCCGGGCGGTCAGCGACACCCGCTCCAGCAGGTTCTTCTCGCCGATGCTGAAGTTGACCTCGCGCACCTCCAGGCCGCCGGTGCGCGCCGCCACCTCCTGGCGGCGCACCAGGACGCCGCCGGTGAACACCAGGTCGACGTTGCCGATCGTGACGACGTCGCCCTCGGCGAGCACCGCCGACCCCACCCGGATCCCGTTGACGAAGGTGCCGTTGATGCTGTGGGCGTCGCGGATCTCGGTGCCGACCGGAGTCGCGGTCAAGAACGCGTGGTGGCGCGAGGCCAGCACGTCGTGGACGACGACGTCGTTGTCGAGCGAGCGACCGATCCAGGCGGCGCCGGTGACCGGTCGCTCGAGCCTGCCCGACCCCAGGGCCTTGACCTTGGTGGTCGGGAATTCGGCGAGCTCGCCGCTCACGCCGATCTGCGTGGGCGGGTTCTCATCGTCGGGGGGCGCGGCCGGCGGGACGATCGGAATGGCGGTGGTACGCGGCGTTTCGTCGCGCGGGGGCGGGCCCGGCGGTCGCGGCGCGGGGCTCCTGGGACGCACCGGCAGGGGACCGGTGGGCGCCGCGATCGTCGGGACCGTTTCCGTCGGCGGCAACAGCCCGACGGTGCCCCGGTGCTGCCCGACGTGGAACGTGATCAGGGGCCCGTCGGGCTTGCCGATGTTGACGCTCTGGCCGTCCCGGATGTCGACCGCGGGAACCCGCTGGCCGTTGAGGAAGACCCCGTTCAGCGAATGGTTGTCGACGGCGACCCACCGGCCGTTGTCGAAGCGCAGCAGCAGGTGCGCGCGCGCGACCAGTGGGTGCGCCACGCGCAGGTCGGCGCGCACGTCGCTGCCGACGACCACGTCGCGTCCCGGCGCGAAGTTCCCTTCCCATCGCTGCGACCGCACCGTCAGCACTGGCTGCACGGGCTGATTCATCAGCGCTTCGATCGATTCCTCGACAGGCGAGTGCGGCCGGCCCCGGAGTGCCCCTTGAGCCGGATCTTCCACCACACGATGGTGCTATAGGCCACGCACAGCGCCAGGAGCATCCCGATGTCGAACAGCCAGGCGCTCGCCTTGTGGTCGAAGTGCTGATCCTTCGGGTCGGTCGGGCCCACCACCAGGCGGTGGGTGTCGATCGTCGACGCCGCCGACGCGTAGCCCCACCGGGCCGGCGTGAGCCAGGACAACTGGTCGAGCACGGGCCGGTTGGTCACCCAGATCAACCCGCCGCAGAACACCAGCTGCGACATGATGGCGACCACCAGCAGCGGCATGATCTGGTCCTGGGACTTGGCGATCGCCGACAGCGCCATCCCCAGCAGCGCGGAGGCGACGCAGGTCAGCGCCACGTCGACGAACAGCTCGAAGCTGACGTTGCCCAGCACCACGGCGTTGGCGATCGGCTGGCCCCAGCCGATCACCGAGATCACGGTCGCGATGCCCGCCTGCATGACGGCGAACGCGCTGAACACGACCACCTTGGCGGCCAGGTATGACGCGGTCGACAGCCCGACGGCCTGCTCGCGTTTGAAGATGGGGCGCTCGCCGACCAGGTCGCGAATGGTCAGCGCGGTGCCCATGAACACGGCGCCGACGGTGAGCATGACCAGAATCTGGTCGGGCTGGTTGGGCGAGTTGCTCGTCGGGTCCCCCATGCCGTACCCGGTCTTGCCGCGAACGGTCAGGGTGAGCACACCGATGAGGAACGGCAGCAGCGCCAGGAACACCGTGTAGCCGCGGTCGGAGATGACCAGCCGCACCTGGCGGCGCGCCACCGTGGAGAACTGGCGCAGCACGTCGGTGTGCACCGGTTCGCCCAAGTCGCCCGGGCTGGCCTCGGACGGGGCCTGCATCTCCGGCTGCCGGTTCTCGGCCAGGAAGCGGCGGTTGGCCTCGTCGGGGTCGGCGCCCACGTTGGCGAAGATGTCGGCCCAGTTGGTGGTGCCCATGGCCGCGCCGATCTGGCTGGGCGGCCCCAGAAACGCGGTCTTGCCACCGGGCGCCACCAGCAGCAGCTGGTCGCAGACGTCCAGGTAGGCCACCGAGTGGGTGACCACCAGCACCACGCGGCCGGCGTCGGCGAGCTGGCGCAGCATCATCATCACCTGACGGTCCAGCGCCGGGTCGAGGCCGGTGGTGGGCTCGTCGAGGATCAGCAGCGACGGCCCGGTCAGCAGCTCGAGCGCGACCGACGCGCGCTTGCGCTGGCCGCCCGACAGCTTGTCGACGCGGGTGTCGGCGTGCTTGGTCAGCTCGAGTTCCTCGAGCACCTGGGCGACGACCTGTTCGCGGTCGGCCTTGCTCGTGTCGGGCGGCAGCCGCAGCTCGGCGGCGTAGCCCAGCGCCTGGCTGACGGTCAGCTGGCGGTGCACGACGTCGTCCTGCGGGACCATCCCGATCCTGCTGCGCATGGACGCGTATTCGGCGTGAATGTTGTGGCCCTCGAAGGTCACCGAGCCGGACGTGGGGCTGGTGTAGCCGGCGATCAGCCGCGACAGCGTGGTCTTGCCGGCGCCGGACCCGCCGATGATGGCGGTCAGCGTCCCGGGGCGGGCGGTGAGCGAGATGTGGTCGAGGAGCTGCTTGCCGTGGTCGACCTCGAAGCAGACGCCTTTGACCTCCAGGCCGCCGGTGCGGGTCGCGGCCTCGGTGCGACGGACGAGGGTGTCGCGGGTGAAGACCAGGTCGACGTTGCCGATCGTGACCACGTCGCCCTCGGTCAGCACCGCCGAGCCGACGCGCACGCCGTTGACGAAGGTCCCGTTGACGCTGTGCGCGTCGCGGATCTCGGTGCCCAGCGGGGTCTGGGTCAAAAACGCGTGGTGGCGCGAGGCCAGGACGTCCTGGATGACGATGTCGTTGTCGGTGGCGCGGCCGATCGTGAGCGCGCCGCTCGGCTTCGGCATCGCGCCGGACCGGCCGGGCATCAGCGCCTGGAACATCTTGGTCGCCAGGTTGGCGACCTCCGGCGGCTTGGCGAGGTTCGGCGACATCTCGGTGTGCGGCGAATTCGTGTGCGGCCCCGCCGGCGCGGACATCTGGGGGTGCGGCTGGAAATTCGCCGGCGGCGGCGCGCTGGTCGGGTAGGCGGGGGGCCGCCCCCCTCCGCTCGGCGGGTACGCCGGCGGCGGCGGGCCCGGATGCGGGCGCCGCGTCGCCGGTTGGGCCCAGTTCGGGGTCCGGCGTGGAGCGGGCGGCGCGGCGACGGGAGGACCCCCCGGCTGCGAGGCCGGCCACGCCGTTCCCGCGTGCGCGGCCACCGGGATGCCCATCGATTCGGTGCGGGGCGGGCGCCCGGCCATCCCTTGGTGGCGACCCACCTCGAAGGTCAGCTGCGGCCCGTCCGGATTTCCGATGTTGAGGGTTTGGCCGTCGTGGATGTCCACCACCGGCACCCGGCGGCCGTTGACGAAAGTTCCGTTGAGCGAGCCGTTGTCGATCGCCAGCCACCGGCCCTGGTCGAAGCGCAGCAACAAATGGGCGCGCGAGATCAGCGGGTGCGTGATGCGCATGTCGGCCCGCAGATCGCGCCCGACCACCACGTCGTGGCCCGCCGCGAACGTGCGTTCCGACCCGTCATGGCGAACGGTCAGCGCTGGCGGGGCTGGTGCACTCATCGCCACAACTGTAGCGGGTGCACCTGTTTTCACCCTGTGGGCTGAGTGACCGCGTCGGGGGCGCCGGTGACCACGCAGCGGGTGCGGGTGTAGATCGTCGGCATGCACCGATTGCAGTGCGTGCACGCCGAAAGCACGGTGTGCGCGGCGCCGTCGGCCGCGATCCGGTTGATCAGGTCCGGTTCGGCCAGCAGCGCCCGGCCCATCGCGACGAAATCGAATCCCTCCGCCATCGCGAGGTCCATCGTTTCCCGGTTGGTGATGCCGCCGAGCAGGATCAGCGGCAGCGTGAGCTCGGCGCGGAACAGCTTGGCGTCGCGCAATAAGTAGGCCTCGCGGTAGGGGTACTCGCGGAGGAACTTCTTGCCCGTCATCAGCATGCCCCAGCGCAGCGGCGGCTTGAAGGCACCGGCGAATTCCTTGAGCGGCGCGTCGCCGCGGAACAGGTACATCGGGTTGACCAGCGAGCTGCCCGCCGTGAGCTCGATCGCGTCCAGCCCGCCGTCGTCCTGCAGCCACTTGGCGGTGATCAGCGATTCCTCGGTGCTGATGCCGCCGCGCACCCCGTCGGACATGTTGAGCTTGGCGGTGACCGCGATCGGCGTGCCCTCCTTGTCCACCGCGCGCCGCACCGCCATGACGATCCCTCGGGCGACCTTGGCCCGGTTCTCCAGCGATCCGCCGAACTCGTCGGTGCGGCGGTTGATCAGCGGAGACAGGAACGCGCTCGCCAGATAGTTGTGGCCCAAATGGATTTCGACCGCGTCGAAGCCGGCTTCGATGGCGAGCCGGACCGCGTTGACGTGCCCCTCGATGACGTCGTCGATGTCGTCGCGGGTGGCCTTCTTGGCGAAGCGCATCCCGATCGGGTTGAAGAACCGCACCGGCGCCAGGGCGGTGGCCTTGTTGGACTTGGCGTTGGCGACCGGGCCGGCGTGCCCGATCTGCGCGCTCACCGCGGCGCCCTCGGCGTGGATCGCGTCGGTGAGGCGCCGGAACCCGGGCACCGCCTCCGGGCGCATCCAGATCCCGTTGCCCTCCGTGCGGCCGCCGGGGGACACCGCGCAATACGCGACGGTCGTCATCCCGACCCCGCCGGCCGCCGGCAGCCGGTGGTATTCGATCAGGTCGTCGCTCACCAGGGCGTTGGGCGTGCGCGCCTCGAAGGTGGCGGATTTGATGGTGCGGTTACGCAGCGCGATCGGGCCCAGCTTGGCCGGCGACAACACGTCTGGAGGGGTAGACATGCCAGGAGCTTAATCGTGTCGCGTGCCAGACTGTCAGGCGTGGGCGCAATCACGCTGGACGGCAAGGCCACCCGGGACGAAATCTTCGTCGACCTCAAGCAACGAGTCGCCGCACTGACGGCATCGGGTCGCACGCCCGGGCTGGGCACCATCCTGGTCGGCGACGACCCCGGGTCGCAGGCCTACGTTCGCGGCAAGCACGCGGACTGCGCCAAGGTCGGCATCACGTCGATCCGCCGCGACCTGCCCGCCGACATCAGCACCGCCCAGCTCGACGAGACCATCGACGAACTCAACGCCAACCCCGAGTGCACCGGTTACATCGTCCAGCTGCCGTTGCCCAAGCACCTGGATGAGAACGCCGCGCTCGAGCGCGTCGACCCCGCCAAGGACGCCGACGGGCTGCACCCGACGAACCTGGGCCGCCTGGTGCTGTCCACCCCCGCCCCGCTGCCCTGCACCGCGCGCGGCATCGTGCACCTGTTGCGGCGCTACGACGTCGAGATCGCCGGGGCGCACGTGGTCATCATCGGCCGCGGCGTGACGGTCGGCCGGCCGCTGGGGCTGCTGATGACCCGCCGCTCGGAGAACGCCACGGTTACCTTGTGCCACACCGGAACTCGCGACCTGCCCGAGCTGACCAGGCAGGCCGACATCGTCGTGGCCGCGGTCGGGGTGCCGCACCTGCTGACCGCCGAGATGGTGCGTCCCGGCGCCGCGGTCGTCGACGTGGGGGTCAGCCGCACCGAGGACGGCCTCGTCGGCGATGTGCATCCGGACGTCTGGGAGGTGGCCGGCCACGTGTCACCGAATCCGGGCGGCGTGGGCCCCCTCACCCGCGCGTTCCTGCTGAGCAATGTCGTCGAATTGGCCGAGGGACGGCAATAACCGGTGCGCGCGACGCTGCGGGCCCAATGGCCGATCCTGGTGGTCGGCATGATCTTCGCCGCGGCATTTGTGTTGGCGGGGGCCAACTTCTGGCGTCGCGGTGCCCTGCTGATCGGCATCGGGGTGGGCGTGGCGGCGGTTTTGCGGCTGGTGCTGTCCGAGGACCGGGCCGGCCTGTTGGTCGTCCGCGGCAAGGGAACCGACTTCATCACGACCGCGACTGTCGCGGCGGCGATGGTCTATATCGCCTCGACCATCGACCCGCTGGGGACGCGCTAGCGGGTCGCCATCCAACTATCTACGCGCCGGGCATTCCGGGTATTTGGTGGATGCCGGGGATCCCGCCGGGCAGGCCGCCGGCAAGCCCCGGCAGGCCCCCGGGAATGCCGGCGGTCGGGTTGCCGCTGGCAATGTTGGCCATCTCCTGCGGGCAGTACATCTGAATGGCGATGGTGGTGAACATCTTGGCCATCCCCGGTGACAGGCCGCGGTTGGTGACGCTCGCCGCGGCCGCGGCGAAGTTCCCGCCCGGCTGGGCGAGCATCGGGCAGATGGACTCGCCCACGGACATCGCGTTGCCCGGCTCGCCGAAGTCGATGCCGGCGTGGTTCAGCGCGTCGATGAAGGCATCGTCGGTCGCCGGGTCCGCCTCGGCCGGCGCCGCGAACGCCGCGGCCACCGTGAGGAGGCCGGCGGCACCGGCCAAAAGGCGAATGGTCAGGGGCTGGTGACGAAACAGCCAGATCCATCGCTGAGTTTCCGCCAGTGCCTTCATGCCAGCCTCCCTGTCTCGGAATGCGCCGACGGCACTCCAGTCACATAGGGAACTCTGGTCTACGACTGTCACGTTTACAACACGGTGCGATAAAGCTTTGCACAATAAGTGTTTTGTAAGGGCATCGGGCGCCCGACGTGGCTTATTGGGCCGAAAGCCGCCCGCCGCCGCGCCGGCGGATCGAGGCCACACTGTGACCCGACACTCGCGCCGGGGCCGGATTTTCGAGTGTCGATTGGACCAGAATCCGGCTCATGACGACGAATCGCAGCCGTCCGCTGGACCATGAGGTTTCGCGCCAGACCTTTCTTCGCGGGGCCGTCGGGATGCTGGCGACCGGGGCGGTGTTCGGCACCGCGCGGGCGGCCGCCGACCCCACCGCCGGCTGGGGCGGCCTCGCCTCCTCCATCGGCGGGAGCGTCGCGTTGCCCGGCAACGGCGCCCAATTCTCCTCGGGCAAACAGGTTTTCAATTCGTTCTACAACAACTCCAATCCGGCGGCGGTCGTCACGGTGTCGTCGCAGTCCGACGTGCAGAAGGCCGTCTCGTTCGCGACGGCGAACGGGCTCAAGATCGCCCCGCGCGGGGGTGGGCATTCGTATATCGGCGCGTCGAGCGCCAACGGCGCGATGGTCATCGACCTGCGCAAGCTGCCCGGCGGGGTGAACGTCGACGGCGCCGGCAACGCTACGGTCACGCCCGCGACCACCGTCTACGCGGTGCACCAAGCGTTGGCCGGTGCGGGGCGCGCGATCCCCACCGCGACCTACCCCAGCATCGGGATCGGCGGCCTGGCCCTCGGCGGTGGGGTGGGGGCCGATTGCCGCCACGCGGGCCTGACCTGTGACGCGCTGCAGTCGGCCACGGTGGTGTTGCCGAGCGGCGACGTCGTCACCGCGTCGGCCAACGACCATCCGGATCTGTTCTGGGCGCTGCGCGGTGGCGGCGGGGGCAATTTCGGGGTGACGACGTCGATGACCTTCGCCACGTTCCCGACCGCTGACAACGACGTCGTGCGGCTCGACTTCCCGCCGGCGTCGGCGGTGCAGGTGCTCGTGGGTTGGCAGTCCTGGTTGAGCGCCGCGGACCGAAACACCTGGGGGATAGTCGATCTCTCGGTCGGCAGCCAGCCGAACTGCCACGTGCTGGCCACCTGCCCCGCGGGCGCCGGTGCCGGCGTCGTCGACGCCATCAAGTCCGCGGTGGGCGTGGCCCCGACCGCGGTGGTGAACAAGACCCTGAGTCACATGGACCTGGTGACCTACCTGGCCGGCGGCAGTTCGACGGGCTCACCCGTCGGATTCGTGGCGGGCTCCGACGTGCTCTCGACGCTGAATTCCGCTGCGGCGAAGGCCATCGCGACGGCCATCGGGCAGTGGCCGGCCTCCGGCGGCAAAGCGTCGGTGCTCGTCGACCCCCTGGACGGCGCCGCCGGCGACGTGGCGCCCGGGGACACCGCGTTTCCGTGGCGCAAGCAGTCCGCGCTGCTGCAGTGGTACGTCGAGCCCGCCGGCAACCAGGTGTCCGCCGCAACCCAGTGGCTGAACTCCGCGCACCAAGCCGTGCAACAGTTTTCGGTCGGTGGATACGTCAACTACCTGGAGGCCAACAGCTCGGCGGCGCGCTACTTCGGCTCGAACCTGTCACAGCTCACGGCGGCGCGGCAGAAGTACGATCCCAACCGGGTGATGTACTCGGGGCTGAACTTCTGAGTCAACTTAAGCCACTGTGGTTCCACTGGTCCCAAGGCGGCCGGTTTTGTCGGTGGGCGTTCGTATTGTCTGGGTCATGGATGCGAGCAGTCGTGACGAGATCGTCGAGGTCTTCGACGCGCTGCGCGCGGACCTGGACCGCTTGTGCGGCTTGTCTTTCGACGTGTTCACCACCCCCGAACGGTTGCGGGCCCTGGAGCGCCTTGAATGCGAGGCACGCCGGCTGCGGTCCGCCCAACACGGCTTGATCAATCAGCTCGGGGCGCAGGCCAGCGCGCAAGAATTGGGCGGCACGCTGCGGTCGGCGTTGGCCGACCGGTTGCGCATCACCAAGACGGAGGCGAGCCGGCGCATCGACGAAGCCGAGGACTTGGGCGTGCGTCGGGCGCTGACCGGTGAGCCGCTGGCCCCGCAACTGGCCGCGACCGCCGCCGGCCAACGCCAGGGGCTGATCGGTGAGGGGCACATCAAGATCATCCGCAGCTTTTTTGCCCATCTGCCCGCCGAGGTCGACGTGTTTACACGGCTGGCCGCCGAAGCCGACCTGGCGGGCAAGGCCCGCGGGTATCGCCCCGACGAGTTGGCCAAATACTCCCAGCGACTCATGGGCGTGCTGCATCCCGATGGGGACTTCAGCGAGGACGAGCGCGCCCGCCAGCGCGGCATCATCTTGGGCGCCCAGCAATTTGACGGCATGTCGCGCCTCAGCGGGCTCATCACGCCGGAGCTGCGGGCCGCCATCGAGGCCTTGGTGGCCAAGCTGGCCGCCCCCGGGGCCTGCAACCCCGACGACGAAATCCCGGTCGTCGACGCCACCCCAGACGAGGAAGCGGCACGGCGCGATCACCGCTCCCAATCCCAGCGCAACCACGACGCCTTCCTGGCCGGGCTGCGTGCCCTGTTCGCCTCCGGGGAGCTGGGCCAACACAACGGCTTGCCGGTGTCGATCGTGGTGACCACCACGCTCACCGATCTCGAGGCCGCCACCGGCAAAGCCCTCACCGCCGGCGGCACCCTGGTCCCCATCTCCGATGTGATCCGCTGGGCCGGCCACGCCCACCACTATCTGGCCATCTTCGATCAAGCCAAGTCGCTGGCGCTGTATCACACCAAGCGGCTGGCCTCCCCCGCGCAGCGCATCATGCTGTACGCCAGGGACCGCGGCTGCACCAAGCCCGGCTGCGACGCCCCCGCCTATCACAGCCAGGTCCATCACATCCGGGGATGGGCGGCCACGCGCCGCACCGACATCGACGACCTCGCCCTGGCGTGCGGTCCCGACAACCGACTCGCCGAACAAGGCTGGACCACCCGCACCAACGCCCGCGGCGAAACCGAATGGATACCCCCACCCCACCTCGACCGCGGGCAACCCCGAACCAACACCTTCCATCACCCCGAGAAACTCCTCCATCCCGAAGACGACGACGAAGACGGCGAGGGCGAGCGGGCAGCGTCCTAGCGCGCCCGGGT
This sequence comes from Mycobacterium terramassiliense, assembly GCF_900157385.1. Lineage (GTDB taxonomy): Bacteria > Actinomycetota > Actinomycetes > Mycobacteriales > Mycobacteriaceae > Mycobacterium > Mycobacterium terramassiliense. The sequence continues at coordinate 560,098 of NZ_LT717700.1, read as the reverse complement.
GGCGAGCATGAACCGGCGCCGACGAAGACGAAAGCCACGCCTGGCCGCGCGGCTGCGAGTACCCTCCACAGCGACCGTGTTCGCTCCGCAAAGAGGCGCCAGTGTCGTATGTCCTCGCAACGCCTGAGTTGTTGTCGAGCGCTGCTGAGGATTTGGTCCGGATCGGGTCCGCGGTCAACGCGGCGAACGCGGCGGCCGCGAACTCCACCACGTCGTTGTTGGCCGCGGGCGCCGACGAGGTGTCGACGTGCATTGCCGGGTTGTTCGGCGCGCACGCCTTGGAATTCCAGGCGGCCACCGCCCAAGTGGCGCAATTGCAGGGGAGCTTCGCGCTCACCTTGGCGGGGAACGCGAACACGTATCTGACCACCGAGACCGCGGCGGCCCAGACGCTGTTGGGGCGCCAGCCGATCCCGGCAGCAGCGGCGGGTACGCGGATCACGGTTCCCGGCGCGGGACCGCTTTACTTCCCAAACTTCCTCACCGAACTGCCCTACCTGGGGCAGCTGGTATACGCGGGCAGCATCCCCGGCCCCGCCTCCGTATCAATCCTGCAGGGGTACGACCTCCTGAACCACGCCATCGGGCAGAACTGGTTTCCCGGCACCACCCCTCAGGTGGTCGACTACCCGGCCAGCATCGGCCTCGTGAGCGGCAGCCTGGCCGCTCCCGGCGTCAACCAAGCCGTCGCCATGGGGCAGCGAGCGCTCAACGACCAAATCATGAATGCGTTCGCCAACGGCAACGGTTCTCCGGTGCGCATCGCCGCGCTGTCGGAGGGAACCCTCGTCGTCAACCGCGAATTGGCGTACCTGGCGGCCGACCCGACCGCCCCACCGTCCAGCGCCCTGCAGTTCGCCATGTTCAACGGCCCCGAGACCGGCTTGCTGCACATCTACCTGCCGAATGGGTTGACCGTGCCTTTGGTTAACTACACCGCGCAGGGCCTGCCGAACACCCAGTACGACGTCAGCGTGGTGTTCGGCCAATACGACTTTTTCGGCAATCCGCCCGACCGGCCGTGGGATCTCCCGGCGTGGGTGAACTCGCTGTTCGCCGGGATCTACAACCACAACACCACATCACTGGTCTCGATGTCGGACGCCGTGCAGGTCTCCAGCACGACCACGTCCTTGGGCGGCACGGTCACCACGTACATGGTCCCGTCGCCGACTCTGCCGATGTTGTTCCCGCTCGAGCAGCTCGGCGTCCCGCAGCCAATCGTCAACGGCCTCAACTCGTTTCTGCAGCCGGTCGTCAACGACGGCTATTCGTCCCTGACGCCCGGTGCCGGGCCGTACTTTTCACAGGGGTCGTTGATCGGCCTGCCCCCCTTGCCGAACCTCTTCTGGTGACGCGAACGGTGGAGATTTCCGGCGCGGTCGCAGTCATCACCGGCGGTGCTTCCGGCATCGGCCGGGCCACGGCGCTCGCGCTGGCGCGGGCCGGGGCCGACGTGGTGGTCGGCGACATCCACCAGCAGCGGATGGACGAGACGGTGGCGGCCATCGGCGAGTTCGGGCGACGGGCACTGGCGGTTCGCTGCGACGTCACCTCCGATGCCGATGTCGACGGCCTGGCGCGGGTGGTGCTCTCCGAATTCGGCAAAGTGGACATCGTCATGAACAACGCCGGCGTGGCGCTGCTCGGCCCGCCGGAACGGGTCCCGATGGCCGACTGGCAGCGGCTGTTCGACATCAACGTGTTCGGCGTCGTGCGGGGCATCCGCGCGTTCGTACCCATCCTGCTCGAACAGGGCCACGGCTGGATCATCAACACGGCGTCCATCGCGGGCCTGTACGCCCACGGCTACGACAACATCCCCTACATCGGCGCCAAGCATGCCGTGGTCGGGATCACCGAGGGCCTGTATCTCTACCTGCGGCCCAAAGGCATTGGGGTTTCGGTCCTGTGCCCGGAGCTGGTGGCCACCAACATCGGCGAGAGCGCACGCATGATCGGGATCGACGACCCCCGATGGATCAACTTTCCGCCCCACCTGTTGCGCCCCATCCAGCCCGACGCCGCCGCCGAGCGGGTCGTCGCCGCCATCCGGCAGGAACGTTTCCTCATCCTCACGCACCCGGAGAACGAGGAGTGGGTGGTCAACCACGGCCGGGACGTCGAGGGCTTCCTCGCGGCCTACCTGCCGATGCTCTACGAGGGGCGGGATCCCTCCGGCCTGCCGGTCGCCGAGTCCTAGCCCAGCGCCGCCCGGATGCACACGGTGACATACGGCAGCGCCAGGCCGTTCGAGTTCGCCAACGCCGGATGGGTGGCCAGCAACTGGCGCACCTGGTCCAGCGTTTGGGTGCGGACCTCGGTCGGCGACGTGATGCAGTAGCTGCGGGACGCGACCAGGTCGATCAGGGCTTGCGGCGTAACGTAATTCGTCCACTCGACCTGATGGCGCTCGGGCTCGGTGAACGACTCCGACAGCGTCACGTCGAAGCGCCCCCGGTCGCCGTCGGAGCCGATGATCTCGCCCAGCTCGCGCACCCAGCCCAGCCGCTCGTCGCGGGTGTTCCACACCAGCCCGAGCCGCCCGCCCGGCCGCAGCACGCGGGCCACCTCGGGAATCGCCCGCTCGGGATCCACCCAGTGCCACGCCTGGGCGACCAGCACGGCGTCAACGCTGTTGTCCTCCAACGGAATCTCTTCCGCCGTGCCCAGCAGGGCGCGGGTCTCCGGCAGCGAGCTGCGCAACACCTCCAGCATGTCGGGAATCGGGTCGACGGCGACGACGTCCAGGCCGCGTTCCACCAGCCGGGTAGTGAGCTTGCCGGTGCCCGCGCCGAGGTCGAGCACCCGGCGAGCGCCGCGCGGCAACAGCCAGTCGATCGCCTCCGGCGGATAGGAGGGCCGGCCGCGCTCGTAGGCGGCAGCCGCCGAGCCAAACGAAAGCGAGCGGTCCTGTCCGGAGCGGATCACCGCCAACCCCTATCAGCCGAGTCCGCCAAATCCAGTGCCTTGCGGATCAATTCGCCGACGGCCTCGGATTCCACCAGGAAGCCGTCGTGCCCGCAGACGGAGTCGACGACGTGCAGCTCGTTGCAGCCGGGCAGCAGCTCGGCCAGCTCCTCCTGCAGGCGCAGCGGGTAGAGCCGGTCGGAGGTGATGCCGCCGACCACCACGGGCACCGGGCACCCGCGCAGCGCGTTGTCCACCCCGCCGCGCCCGCGGCCAACGTCGTGGCTGCTGAGCGCCTCGGTCAGGATGACGTAGCTGCCGGCGTCGAAGCGGGCCAGCAGCTTGTCGCCCTGGTGCTCCAGGTAGCTCTGCACGGCGTAGCGCCCGCCGCCAAATGGGGGGGCCGGATCCTTCCCGCCCTGGGCGTGGTTGGCGAACCGGGTGTCGAGCTCCACCTCGCCCCGGTAGGTCAGGTGCGCGAAGCGGCGGGCGATCGTCAGACCGGCATCGGGTTTGCGTCCGGTGCCGTGGTAGTCGCCGCCCTGCCAGTTCGGGTCGGCCTTGATCGCCGCGATCTGGGTGGCCTGGGTGCCGATCTGGTCGGCGGTCGCGCGCGCGCCCACGGCGAGCAGCAGGCCGGCCCGCACCCGGTCGGGATGGCCGACGATCCACTCCAAAGCCCTTGCGCCGCCCATGGATCCGCCGACCACCGCGGCCACCCGGTCGATGCCCAGCGCGGCCAGCGCGGCGACGTCGGCCTGCACCTGGTCGCGCACCGAGATCAACGGAAACCTCGAGCCCCACGGTTTCCCGTCCCGGGCGAGCGAGCTCGGGCCGGTGGACCCCCGGCAGCCGCCGAGCACGTTGGTGGCCACCGCGCACCAGCGGTTGGTGTCGATCGGCGCGCCCGGGCCGGCCACGCCGTCCCACCAGCCGGGAGTGGGATGCCCGGCGCCGGCGGGCCCGGTGATGTGTGAGTCCCCGGTCAGCGCGTGCAGCACCACCACCACGTTGTCGCGCGTGGGCGACAGCTCGCCCCAGCGCTGGACGGCGATGCAGACATCGTCGATCACCGCGCCGCTTTCGGTGACCAGCGAGCCGATGTGGACATACCCGACCTCGCCCTCGGCGGGCAGCGTCTGCGTCGGAACGTCGGAGATCGTCATGTCAGGGCCCTCAGAACGCCGCCACGGCCTGCGGGTCCGCCGCCCCGTCGGCTCCGGCGCCGAACTTGCGGGCCGCCGCGAAGCCGAGTTCCAGGTCGGCCAGGATGTCGTCGATGCCCTCGATGCCGACCGCCAGCCGCACCAGCCCGGGGGTGACGCCGGTCGCCAGCTGCTCCTCGGCCGAAAGCTGGGCGTGCGTGGTCGACGCCGGGTGAATCACCAGCGAGCGCACGTCGCCGATGTTGGCGACGTGGCTGTGCAGCTGCAGCGCATTCACGAACGCCTTGCCGGCCTCGACGCCGCCGGCCAGCTCGAACGCCAGCACGGCCCCGGTTCCCTTGGGCGCCAGCTTCTTTCCCCGCTCGTACCACGGCGAGCTGGGCAGCCCCGCGTAGTTCACCGACAGCACCCCGTCGTGGCCGGCCAGGAACTCGGCGACCCGTTGCGCGTTGGCGACGTGCCGCTCGACGCGCAGGCTGAGCGTCTCCAGGCCCTGCGCCACCAGGAACGCGTTGAACGGCGCGGCGGCCGAGCCCAGGTCACGCAGCAATTGCACGCGGGCCTTGAGCGCGTACGCCGGCGGCCCCAGCTCGGCGAACACCACGCCGTGGTAGCTGGGGTCGGGCGTGGTGAATCCGGGGAACCGGCCTTGGGTCCAGTCGAAGGTGCCGCCGTCGACGATGACGCCGGCGATCGCGGAGCCGTGCCCCCCCAGGTATTTGGTGGCCGAGTGCACCACGATGTCGGCGCCGTGCTTGAACGGCTGGATCAGGTAGGGCGTCGCGATGGTGTTGTCGACGATCAGCGGGACGCCGTTGGCGTGGGCGACCCCGGCGACCCCCGGGATGTCCAGGATGTCGATCTGCGGGTTGGAGATGGTCTCGCCGAAGAACGCCTTGGTGTTCGGCCGCACCGCCGCCTGCCACGAATCGAGGTCGTCGGGGTCCTCGACGAAGCTGACCTCGATGCCGAGCTTCGGCAGCGAATAGTGGAACAGGTTGTACGTCCCGCCGTAGAGCCGCGGGCTGGAGACGATGTGATCTCCGGCACTTGCGAGGTTCAATATGGCGAATGTCTCAGCGGCCTGTCCGGAGGACAGGAACAGCGCGGCCACTCCGCCCTCGAGCGCGGCGATGCGTTGCTCGACGACGTCGGTGGTCGGGTTGCCGATCCGGGTGTAGATGTTGCCCGGAACCTCGAGCCCGAACAGGGCGGCGGCGTGCGCGGTGTCGTCGAAGACGTAGGACGTGGTCTGGTAAATCGGCAGGGCGCGGGCGTGGGTCGCGGGGTCAGGACTCTGACCCGCGTGGACCTGCTTCGTCTCGAAGGACCACGTTTCGAACGGCGGATGCGCGGTGGGATCGGCCTCGGGACTGGATTCGTTGTTTTGGGAGCTCACGTGCGGTGTGCTTTCTTCTCAGAAGGGCATGAATTCGGTATCGGGAAGTGCGCGGTCGAACTAACGACGGCAGGCAAAGCGACGCGAATGAGCTTGATGGATGCGCATCACGTTTCCCCTCTAGTCAGGGGTCCGGTATGGCGGACCCGCGCTTGCCGCGCAGCCTGTGGCTACTAGACCTGGTCTTTCACCCGGGGCACCCCACCGCGGTTGGAGGGTTGCCGGCCAGCAAGCCGGGGCTTAGCGCTGGCGCTCATGACCGATGTGAAGCCTATCTCATTGCGGCGAGTCGATGCCACCGGGCCGATCCGGGAGCCGTCGACGCCGCAGTTCAGCGCCCTGGCCTGCAGGTCGACAGGTGTCCAAACACCCTTGATAACGTGGCAACCAGAACGCTGAGCCCCCTCAAATAACTGACCAATGACGCCGGGAGATGGACCGTGTGCGCCGAACAGCCGACCGTCATCTACACGCTGACCGACGAAGCGCCGCTGCTGGCGACGTACGCGTTCCTGCCGATCTTGCGAACCTTCGCCGAACCGGCGGGCATCAAGGTCGAGGCGCGTGACATCTCGCTGGCCGCCCGGATCCTCGCCGAGTTCCCCGATCAGCTGACCGACGAGCAGCGGGTGCCCGACGACCTGGCAGAACTGGGCCGGCTGACAGAGCTGGCCGACACCAACATCATCAAGCTGCCGAACATCAGCGCCTCGGTTCCCCAGCTGATCGCCGCCGTCAAGGAGCTGCAGGGCAAGGGGTACAAGATCCCGGACTTTCCGCAGAGCCCAAAGACGGACGAGGACAAGAAAATCCGCGCGCGCTACGCCAAATGCCTCGGCAGCGCCGTCAACCCGGTACTGCGGCAGGGCAATTCGGACCGGCGCGCCCCCAAGGCCGTCAAGGAGTACGCCCGCAAGCACCCGCACAGCATGGCGGACTGGTCGCCGGCGTCGCGCACGCACGTCGCGACCATGCGGCACGGCGACTTCTACCACGGCGAGAAGTCGATGACGCTGGACCGCGCGCGCAACGTCAAGATGGTGCTGGAGACCAAGAGCGGGCAGACCCTGGAGCTGAAGCCCAAGGTCGAGCTGCGCGAGGGCGACGTCATCGATTCCATGTTCATGAGCAAAAAGGCCCTCGTCGAGTTCTACGAGGAGCAGATGCAGGACGCCTACGAGACCGGCGTGATGTTCTCGCTGCACGTCAAGGCGACCATGATGAAGGTGTCGCACCCCATCGTCTTCGGCCACGCGGTGAAGGTCTTCTACAAGGACGCCTTCGCCAAGCACCAGGAGCTGTTCGACGAGCTCGGCGTCGACGTCAACAACGGGCTGGTCGATCTCTACAACAAGATCGAGTCGCTGCCCGCCTCGCTGCACGAGGAGGTCATCCGCGACCTGCACGCCTGCCACGAACACCGCCCCGAGCTGGCCATGGTCGATTCGGCCAAGGGCATCACCAACTTTCATTCGCCCAGCGACGTGATCGTGGATGCGTCCATGCCGGCGATGATCCGCGCGGGCGGCAAGATGTGGGGCGCCGACGGGCGGCAGAAGGACACCAAGGCCGTCAACCCGGAGTCCACCTTCTCCCGCATCTATCAAGAGATCATCAACTTCTGTAAGACCCACGGGCAGTTCGATCCGCGGACGATGGGCACGGTTCCCAACGTCGGGCTGATGGCGCAGCAGGCCGAGGAGTACGGCTCGCACGACAAGACGTTCGAGATCCCCGAGGACGGGGTCGCCAACATCGTCGACCTCGACACCGGGGAAGTCCTGCTCACCCAGAACGTGGAAGAAGGCGACATCTGGCGGATGCCCGTCGTCACCGACGAAGCGATCCGCGACTGGGTCAAGCTGGCCGTCACCCGGGCCCGCAATTCGGGCATGACCGTGGTGTTCTGGCTGGACACCGAACGGCCGCACGAGGTCGAGCTGCGCAAGAAGGTCAAGGCGTACCTGAAGGAGCACGACACCGAGGGCCTCGAAATCCAGATCATGCCGCAGGTGTGGGCCATGCGGTACACGCTGGAGCGCGCGATGCGCGGACAGGACACCATCGCCGCGACCGGAAACATCCTGCGCGACTACCTCACCGACCTGTTCCCGATCCTGGAGCTGGGCACCAGCGCCAAGATGCTGTCCATCGTGCCGCTGATGTCCGGCGGCGGAATGTATGAAACCGGCGCGGGCGGCTCGGCACCCAAGCACGTCCACCAGCTCGTCGAAGAAAACCACCTGCGCTGGGATTCCCTCGGTGAATTCCTGGCTCTGGGAGCGTGTTTCGAGGACATCGGTATCAAGACCGACAACGAGCGCGCCAAGATCCTGAGCAAGACGCTGGATGCGGCGATCGGCAAACTGTTGGAGAACAACAAGAGCCCGTCGCGCAGGACCGGCGAACTCGACAACCGCGGCAGCCAGTTCTACTTGGCGCTGTACTGGGCCGAGCAACTCGCCGCGCAATCCGACGACGAGGAGTTGCGCGCGCACTTCGCCACGCTGGCCGAGGAGTTGAGCCGCAACGAGGAAGCCATCGTGGCCGAGCTCGCGGAGGCGCAGGGCGAGGCGGTCGACATCGGCGGCTACTATCGCCCGGACACAGAGAAGACGACTGCAGTGATGCGGCCGAGCAAAACGTTCAACGAAGCGCTGGCAGCTTCGCAGGGTTGAGCGCCGCGAGAGGAAAGTCGAGCTCGATATGACAGGCGAAGCCAAGATCAAGGTCAAGGGCCCGGTCGTCGAGCTCGACGGCGACGAGATGACCCGCGTCATCTGGAAGATGATCAAGGAAATGCTGATCCTTCCCCACCTCGACATCAACCTGGAGTACTACGACCTGGGCATCGAGCACCGCGATCGCACCGACGACCAGGTGACGATCGACGCGGCCTATGCGATCAAGAAGCACGGCGTGGGCGTCAAGTGCGCCACCATCACCCCCGACGAGGCGCGGGTCCACGAATTCAACCTGAAGAAGATGTGGCTGTCGCCCAACGGCACCATCCGTAACATCTTGGGCGGCACCATCTTCCGCGAGCCGATCGTGATCTCCAATGTGCCGCGCCTGGTTCCGGGCTGGACCAAGCCGATCGTCATCGGCCGTCACGCTTTTGGTGACCAGTACCGGGCGACGAACTTCAAGGTCGACAAGCCGGGCACCGTCACGCTGACCTTCACGCCCGCCGACGGCAGCGAGCCGATGGTGCACGAGGTGGTATCCATCCCCGAGGACGGCGGCGTCGTGATGGGGATGTACAACTTCAAGGATTCCATCCGAGACTTCGCGCGCGCCTCGTTCGCCTACGGCCTCAACGCCAAGTGGCCGGTGTACCTGTCCACCAAGAACACCATCCTCAAGGCCTACGACGGCATGTTCAAAGACGAGTTCCAACGCATCTACGACGAGGAATTCAAGGAGCGGTTCGAAGCCGAGGGCCTGACCTACGAGCATCGGCTCATCGACGACATGGTGGCGGCCTGCCTCAAGTGGGAGGGCGGCTACGTCTGGGCCTGCAAGAACTACGACGGCGACGTGCAGTCCGACACCGTCGCGCAGGGCTACGGCTCGCTGGGGTTGATGACGTCGGTGCTGATGACGGCCGACGGCAAGACGGTCGAGGCCGAGGCGGCGCACGGCACCGTCACGCGCCACTTCCGCCAGTACCAGGCGGGCAAGCCGACCTCGACGAACCCGATCGCGTCGATCTTCGCCTGGACCCGGGGGCTGCAGCACCGCGGCAAGCTGGACGACACCCCCGAGGTGATCGAGTTCGCCCAGAAGCTGGAAGAGGTCGTCATCGCCACCGTCGAGGGCGGCAAGATGACCAAGGACCTCGCCATCCTCATCGGTCCCGACCAGGAGTGGCAGCAAAGCGAGGAGTTCTTGAACTCCATCGCCGAGAACCTGGAGAAGGCCCTAGCCGGTTGATTCCTCCCGGCCCGGGGCCGGGCAGCATTCCTCGATGAACTCGGTGATCACCCGGGTGATGCGCTCGGGCGCCTCGTACATCGGTATGTGCCCCACGCCGTCGAGCTTGGTGACCTGGTGGCTGTCCTTGGGCAGGTGGTCGGTGAAATGCCGGCTGAACCTGGGTGCGGGCAGGATCCGGTCCTTTTCGCAGATCACCAGGTGGGCCGGAACGGCGTTCTGGGCGACCTCCCGCAGGCCGTGCAGCAGCGTGGCCTTGACCAGCAGCTGGAAGTAGGCGGGGCAGTGCGCGACGTCGTCGATGATGCCCGACAGCTGGCGATCGCTGACGCCGTCCGGCTTGGCGCTGATCGCGTAGGTGGCCAGATGGCGGCTGAACGGCAGGTGCAGCACGCGCGGCCCGAACGCCCAGGCCGCCAGCAGCAGCGGGATGCCGAGGATGAACTTGGCGATCACCTCGAACTTCGCCGGGGTCCAGCGCGTCCACCCGCCGGCCGGGGCGATCCCGGTGACGCTGCGGGCCCGGCCGCGCCGCTCCAGCTCGAAGGCCACCCAGCCGCCCAGTGAGTTGCCGACGATGTGGGCGGTCTTCCAGCCCAGTTCGTCCAACTGGCGCTCCACGTGATCGGCGAGCACCTCGGACGACAGGAACCAGGTTCCGGCCTTGGGCCCGCCGTTGTGGCCGGCCATCGTCGGGGCGAAGACCTCGTAGCGCCCGGTGTCGGCCAGGCGCTGCGCGACGTCCTCCCACACCGCCTGCGACAGCAGGAACGGATGCAGCAGCAGGATCGGTTCTCCGGAACCGAGGTGGATCGGCGGACGGGTCCCCACGTTGCTCCCCATGGATCCGACAGTAATGGCGGTACCGCCGGTACTGCAAACAACGGCCGGTCCGCGCGTGAAAAGATCGGGGCATCATGAGCACCGCTACCGGATCGCGCCGGCTTTTCTCCGGCGTGCAGCCCACATCCGACTCGCTTCACCTGGGTAACGCGCTGGGCGCCATCACCCAGTGGGTCACGCTGCAGGACGGCCACGACTCGTTCTTCTGCGTCGTCGACCTGCACGCCATCACCGTCGCGCAGGACCCCGAGGCACTGCGGCGCCGCACCCTGGTCACCGCCGCCCAGTACCTGGCGCTGGGCATCGACCCCCGCCGCAGCACCGTCTTCGTGCAGAGCCACGTGCCCGCCCACACGCAGCTGGCGTGGGTGCTCGGCTGCTTCACCGGTTTCGGGCAGGCGTCGCGGATGACGCAGTTCAAGGACAAGTCGGCGCGCCAGGGCAGCGACGCGACCACCGTCGGCCTGTTCACCTACCCGGTGCTGCAGGCCGCCGACGTGCTCGCCTACGACTCCGACCTGGTGCCGGTGGGCGAGGATCAGCGCCAGCACCTCGAGCTGGCCCGCGACGTCGCGCAGCGGTTCAACGCCCGCTTCCCGGACACCTTCGTGGTTCCCGACGTGCTCATCCCCAAGGCCACCGCCAAGATCTACGACCTGCAACTGCCGACGGCGAAGATGAGCAAATCGGCGTCCACCGACGCCGGGTTGATCAACCTGCTCGATGATCCGGCCCTGTCGGCCAAGAAGATTCGTTCGGCCGTGACCGACAGCGAGCGTGAGATCCGGTATGACACCGAGGCCAAACCGGGGGTGTCGAACCTGCTCACGATCCAGTCGGCGGTGAGCGGGGTCGGCATCGACAAGCTCGTCGACGGCTACGCCGGGCGCGGCTACGGCGACCTGAAGAAGGACACCGCGGAGGCCGTCGTCGAGTTCGTCGGCCCGATCAAGGCGCGCGTCGACGAATTGATGGCCGACCGCGCCGAATTGGAGTCGGTGCTCGCGGCCGGGGCGCAGCGCGCCGAGGAGGTGGCCGGGAAAACCGTTCGGCGGGTTTACGATCGGTTAGGGTTTCTTCCGCAACGGGGATAGGTTTCACCATGAGCGAGCCGGCCAAGCCCGGGGTCCTGGATCGGTTGCGGGCCCGGTTCGGATGGTTCGACCACGTCATGCGCGCCTACGGGCGCTTCGACGAACGCAACGGCGGCTTCTACGCGGCCGGCCTCTCGTACTACACGATCTTCGCGCTATTCCCGTTGCTGATGGTCGGTTTCGCGGCGTTCGGGTTCGTGCTGTCGCGCCGGCCACAGCTGCTGGCCACGATCGACGACCACATCCGGTCGTCGGTCTCCGGAGCCTTGGGGCAGCAGCTGATCGACCTGATGAACTCGGCGATCGACGCGCGGACCTCGGTCGGCGTCATCGGCCTGGCCACCGCCGCCTGGGCGGGTTTGGGGTGGATATCGCACCTGCGGGCGGCCTTGACCGAGATGTGGTGGGATCAGCGCATCGAGTCGCCGGGCTTTGTGCGCAACAAGCTTTCCGATCTGTTGGCGTTGCTGGGGACCTTCGGGGTGACCATGGCGACCATCGCCATCACCACTTTCGGTCACGAGGCGCCGCTGGCCGCCGTGCTGAAATGGCTGGGTATACCGCAGTTTTCGGTGCTCGACTGGCTTTTTTGGCTGGTCTCGATACTGATCGCGGTGTTGGTGTCGTGGCTGCTGTTCACCTGGATGATCGCCCGGCTGCCGCGCCAGAAAGTCAGCCTGGTGCACTCGGCGCGGGGCGGGCTGCTGGCGGCCGTCGGCTTCGAGCTGTTCAAGCAGGTGGCGTCGATCTATCTGAAGGTGGTGCTGCGCAGCCCGGCGGGGGCCACCTTCGGGCCGGTGCTGGGCCTGATGGTGTTCTCCTACATCACCGCCTACCTGGTGCTGTTCGCCGCCGCCTGGGCCGCCACCGCGTCGACCGATCCCCGGGCCAAGCCCGTCGATCCCCCGCCGGCGGCGATCATCGCCCCGCGGGTGCACGTGGACGAGGGGTTGTCCAACCGGCAGACGCTGACCGCGATGGGCCTGGGAGCCGCTGGGGCGCTGGCGTTTTCGCGGCTGGCCCGCCGGCTGCGGTAGGCGGATCCGGGACCCGTTCAGTCGGCCAGGAACGCGACCGCCCTCGACGAAAAGTCCTCGTGGTACTGGAAGATGCCGCCATGGCCGGAGTTCGGGTAGATGATGAGTTGCGAGCCGGGGATTCTGCGGTGCATGTCGTCGGAGAGGGTGGTGGGCACCATCCGGTCGTGGTCGCCGTTGGCGATGAGGGTCGGTTGGGTGATCCTGGACAAGTCGGCCGGTGTCGAGCGCCCCCATCGTTTGATCGCTTTGAGTTGGCGCCGCAGCGCTTTGATCTTGATCGGGATATCGCGGTCCTCGGTGCGTTCCTCGAGTCGTTCGACGAACTCGCGGCCCGCCCGGCGGCCGGTGGCGTCGCGATTGAAGAACAGAAACTCCTTGGGATCGACCCGCCGCAGAGTGGCGCGAACCAAGTCGTAGTACGTAACCCCGGCCACCTTGTCGATCCCCTTGCCGCCGGCGGGTCCGGTGCCGGTCAGGATCAGCTTGCGGACGAGCTCCGGGTGCTTGAGCACGAGCGCCTGGGCGACCATCCCCCCGAGGGAGAACGAGAAGATGTCGACCTTGCGATGGCCCAGCGCGGTGATGAACGTGTAGGCGTCGTCGGCCATTTCCTCCACGCTCAGCGGCGCCTCGCCGCTGGAGGCGCCGACGCCGCGGTTGTCGAAGGCGATGACGTGGTGATGCGCGGCGATGGCATCGATGATGCGGGGGTCCCAGTTGTCGAGGACCGCGGCGAGATGGACGAGGAACACCACGGGCACACCACCTTTGGGGCCCAGTTCGCGATAGGCGAAGTTCACACCTCCGGCGCTGAACGAGCGCGCCGGGGCATCGCGGTAGGACAGGATCAGGTCATCTTTGTGGTGCGTATTGCTCATTGGACACTCCCTTATCTTCGCTGATTGATTCGCCGCCGAGAAAGCGCAGCACATCGGCGACGAAGGTCTCATGGTGCTGGAACACCCCGCCGTGGCCCGAGCGGGGGTAAATCTTCAACTCCGCGTTGGGAATTCGGCGCGCGATGTCGTCGGACAGGCTGCTGTCGACCATCAGGTCACGGTCGCCGTTGGCGACGAGGACCGGTTGGGTGATCGCCGACAGGTCGTCGGGAGCACTCAGGCCGGCCCGCCGAATCGCCCTGAGTTGTGCGACGCGGGCTTGGATCGATATCGGCGTGTCGCGTTGGTGCGTGCGTTCTTTGAGGCGGCCGAGGTAGTCGGACGCGGCGCGCCTGCCTTCCGGGGTCCGGGGGAAGAAGAGGAAGTTTCTGGGATCGCTGCGGGTGAGCGCGGCTTTGAGGTAGGCGATGACGAAGATCCTGGTGATCCGCTCGATGCCTCCTCCGCCGCGCGGCCCGGTGCCGGCCAGGATCATTCGTCGCACCAGGTCCGGCGCTTGGAGGGCGACCACTTGGGCGACGCCGCCGCCGAGTGAGAACCCCAGCAGATCGACCTTCGACAGGCCCAGCGCCCGGATGAACGCGATCGCGTCCGCGCCCATCTGGTCGATGTTGCCGGGCACTTTGGAGCTCGTCGCGCCTACGCCACGATTGTCGAAGGCGATGACGCGGCGGTGCGCCGCGATGCCGTCGACGACCCGCGGATCCCAGTCGTCGAGCACCGCCGTCAGGTGGTGCAGGAATACCACGGGAACACCGGTGTCGGTTCCGAGCTCGCGGTAGGCGAAGTCCACACCGGCGGCGCGAATCCTGCGCGTCGGCGCGTCTTTCCACGTGGTCATGTCATCCCCTTTGGCGTGGTGTCCGCGTACGACGTGGCGGGACGGACGTCGGGCGTGCGGTGAATCGCCGACCCTGCATCCTTTGGCTGTCGATCATAATATTATGACCGTAAGCTAATAGGGTATGGTGAGTCAAGCGACGAGCTACTCGGCGGAGAGGACGACGGTGGCGAGATACGACAAGACGCACAAGGGCGAGACGCGCCGCCGGATCATCGAGCGGGCCGGTCAACGGCTGAAGCGCGACGGTATCGACGGTGCCGGCATTGCGGCGCTGATGTCGGACGCCGGGCTCACCAACGGCGCCTTCTACGCTCACTTCGGATCGAAGAACGACCTGGTGGCCCGCGTGGTGGCTGACCAACTGGCAACCCAAGCGGCCACGATGGCGGCGCTCCCGCCCGGGCGGGAGTCCCTCGAGCAGTTCATCCGCGAATACCTCTCCCCGGATCACCGCGACCACCCCGCGACCGGTTGTCCGTCGGCGGCGCTGCTGGACGAAATCGGCCGCTGCGACCGGCAGATTCGCGATTCCTACACCGAGGGCGCGCGGGCCATCATCGACGCGGTGGCGACCCACCTGTCGCCGGACGACCCGGCGGCCGCACTGAGCAGGGCGACCGGGCTATTCACCGTTCTCGTCGGCAGCCTGCAACTCGCGCGGGCCGTCACCGACCCGACACTGTCGGGCGACGTGCTCGCCGCGGGCATCAGCGCCGCGCTCGACCTCCTGAGCGTGAAAAGCCGGTCTTAGAGAGGACACCCAATGGCTTTGCAGAAACCGAAACAGCTCAACTCGCGATTCGTCCTAGTGGCGTCGCGCTACCTCAGCCGGGCCCACGCTTTCACCTACCGCATCAGCCGCGGGCGTTTGGGCGGCAACTTCCGCGTCGGGGCCGGCTTCCGCAATCCGGCGCCGACGTTGCTGCTGGACCATCTGGGGCGCACCTCCGGCAAGCGCTTCACCACGCCGCTGCTGTACATGAACGACGGTCGCAACGTCATCGTCGTCGCCTCGGCGGCAGGACGCGACGAGAACCCGCAGTGGTATCGCAACTTGCTGGCCCATCCCGATACCGACGTCACGATCGGTGCCGAGCGCCGCGCCGTCACGGCGCATCGGGCCGACTCCGAGGAACGGGCGCGACTGTGGCCCCGCCTGGTGGACGGCTACGCCGATTTCGACTCGTACCAGAGCTGGACCGACCGCGAGATCCCCGTTGTCGTTCTCGAGCCGCGGTAGGCCTGGCTACCCGTTCACCACCCACTCGCCGCGGGCCATGACGGCGAAGACTTCCCAATCGCCGTTCAGCACAACCAGATTCGCGTCGTAGCCCGCCCGCAGGGCGCCCACCCGGTGCAGCCCGAGGGCCCGCGCGGGCGTCGCGGCGGTCATCCGCGCCGCGTCGGCCAGTCCCACGTCCGCTGCGACGCTGCGGAAGATCGCGTCCATCGTGGCGGTGCTGCCGGCGATCGTCGACGTGCCATGTACCCGCGCCACTCCCGATTCGACGTCGACGGGCACCGCGCCGAGCCGAAACGTCCCGTCGGCGCGGCCGGCCGCGGCGATCGCGTCGGTCACCAGGGCGACCCGGTCGGGACCCGCGGCCCGGACCACGGCCCGCACCGCCTCCGGGTGCACGTGCACCCCGTCGGCGATCAGTTCGACGGTCACCCCCGCGTCCTGCAGCAGGGCGAGCGCGGGCCCCGGTTCGCGGTGGTGCAGCGGCGGCATCGCGTTGAACAGATGGGTGCCGACCGTCGCGCCCGCGGCGATGGCCCGCTTCGTCTGCTCGTAGGTCGCATCGGTATGGCCCACGGCCACAACGACATCCGCGTCCAGGAAGCGCCGGATCGCGTCGTCGGCCCCCGGCAGTTCGGGCGCCAGCGTCACCATCCGGATCGCGCCGCCGCCGGCGGTGAGCACGGCGTCGATCTCGGCGGGATCCGGGTCGCGCATCCGGGCGGGGTCGTGGGCGCCGCAGCGCGCCCGGCTCAGCCACGGCCCCTCCAGGTGGATGCCCGCGAGGGTGCCGCGCCGGGTGGCCGCGGCGAGCGCCCGCACGCCGCCGATCAGCTCCGCCGGGGAGGCGGTGACCAGGCTGGCCAGCGTCGTGGTGGTGCCGTGCCGCAGGTGGAATCCGGCGGCGACGCCGACGCCGTCGGCGTCGGTATACGACGCGCCACCCCCGCCGTGCACGTGCATATCGATAAAGCCGGGAACCACAATGCAATGGGGGAAATCCTCGTCGGCCGGAGACGGCGACGGGCCGCCCCCGCAGTCCAGGATCCGCCCGTCGGAGACCTGCAGCCACCCGGGCCGGCGGACCTGACCGTCGATGACGGCGGTGCCCGCCGAGATCACTCGCACTGGGTCTCCCAGTGGCCGCCGTTTTCCCAGAAGCGGCTGATCTCCTCGAGCGGGCGCCCCTTGGTCTCCGGGGCGTACCGGTAGACGAAGCCGAACGCCGCCACCGCGAGACCCGCGAACACCGCGTAAGTCCCCGCGCCGCCCAGGGTATGCAGCATCGTCAGGAAAACGGCGGCGACGATCGCGTTGCCGACCAGGTTGGACGTCAGCATCGCGCTCGACCCGATGGACCGCAGCCGCGACGGGAAGCTCTCGCTGGCGTACACCCAGCCCAGCGAGCCGAAACCCATGGTGTAGCCGACGATGAACAGCAGGATGCCGGCGAAGCCGAAAGCCAGGCCCGCGCCGCCGAGACGATCCTGGGCGAACACGGCCAGCAGCACGACGTCGGCGACGATCATCATGGCGATGCCGCACAACAGGATCGGGCGCCGGCCCACCCGGTCGACGAGGAGCAACGCGGTGAACACGGCCGCCAGGCCGGCGACCTGAACCAGCGCCGGCAACCCCAGCAGCGCGAAATTGCCCGTGAAGCCCATCGCTTCGAATATCCGCGGGCTGTAGTAGATGATCGCGTTGATGCCGGTGATCTGGATCAGGAAACCGAGCGTGACCACGAAGACGGTGGCCCGCAGATACGGCCCGCGCAGCATCTCGGAGAAGCCGCCGCTCCCTTCGCTCAGGGCGCGGCCGATCTCGGCGAGTTCCTCGTCGACCTGCGCGTCCGGCTCGATGCGCAACAAGGCCCGCCGGGCGTCGTCGACCCGGCCCTTCAGCAGGTACCACCGGGCCGTGTCGGGCATCCGAATCAGCAAGGGCAGCAGCAGGGTTGCGGGCACCGCGGCCAGCCCCAGCATCCAGCGCCAGCTGTGGGTGCCGGCCAACAGGTAACCGGTCAGGTAGCCGAGGATCAGCGCGCTGACGATCGCCAGTTGATAGGCCGTGAGCAGCGAGCCGCGCACCGCCGCCGGGGACGATTCCGCCACGTACACCGGGACGACGACCACCGTCACGCCGATGGTCAGGCCGAGCAAAAACCGCGCCGCCAACAGCATCGGCAGCGACACCGACAGCGCGGCCAGCACCGCGAACACCGCGTAGCTGACCGCGATCAGCACCATCGACTTCTTGCGCCCGATGGCGTTGGCGAGCACGCCGGCGCCGAGCGCCCCGGCGATCTGACCGATCACCACCATCGTCGTCAGCAGTTCCTGCTGGCGGGTGGTGAGGCCGAAGTCCTCGGTGACGAACAACTGCGCGGCCGCGATGATGGACAGGTCGTACCCGTAGATGACGCCGACGCTGGCGGCGGTGAGCCCGACGCTCAGGCCCCGCCGCGAGGCGGCGCTCAACGGTGTTGCGGTCGGCGGTTCATCGAGCGTGCGACCATGATCAAACTAAACACGATGATCGTTCCGATCACCGCGACGCCCACCCGCACCGGCAGCGCGTCGGCCGACGGCATGAACCCGGCGGCCTGGGCGCCGGCGCCCGGCCGGTCGGCGGCGGCGTCGTGGTGGGCCGGCAGCAGCGAAGGATCCGGCTCGATCAACGTGCCCACCTGGGTGCCGCGCGGCGTGGAAAACCCGTAGTCCAGCAGGTGCGCCGCCTGTTCCCACGGCGCGATCGGTTGCCGCGTGCCGTGCAGCAGCACCGCCATCAGCCGTCGTCCGTCGTGGTTGGCCGCGCCCACGAAGGTCTGGCCGGCGTCGTCGGTGTAGCCGGTCTTGCCACCCATCGCGCCGGGATACTTGTAGAGCAGCTGGTTGTCGTTCTCCAGCTCGTAGCCGGGGTGGTCGCCGTGGCCGGGGAAGTCGAAGGTCCGCGTCGCGACGATGTCGGCGAAGGTGGGGTTCTGCCAGGCGTAGCGGTAGAACAGGCCGATGTCGTAGGCCGACGTGCTCATGCCCGGTCCGTCCAGGCCCGACGGCGTCGCCACCCGGGTGTCCCGGCCGCCGAGCTTGGCGGCCAGCACGTTGATCTTGTCCAGCGCCTGCTGCATGCCGCCGAGTTGCATGGCCAGCGCGTGGGCGGCGTCGTTGCCGGAGTGCATCAGCAACCCGTGCAGCAGTTGGTTGACGGTGAAAACGCCGCCCTCCTGCACCCCGACCTTGGTGCCCTCGGCCGCCGCGTCGTCGGCGGTGCCCTGGACGGACTTGTTGAGCGGCAACGCGTTGATGGATGCCATCGCGACCAGCACCTTGATGATGCTCGCGGGGCGGTGCCGCCCGTGCGGATCCTTGGCGGCGATGACGGCGCCGCTGTCCAGGTCGGCCACCAGCCACGCGTCGGCGGACACGTCGCCGGGCAGCGGGGCGGTGTCGGGCGCCGCGACGATGCCGCAGCTGCTCAGCGCCTCGCCCCCGACCGGCTTGGGCGGGACCGCCAGCGGCATCGGCGGGTCGCCGGCGGCCGGGACCTCCGAGGAATCCACCGCGGGCGGGGTGTTCACCTGATACGGGCAGTTTCCCGGACCGGCGTTGGGGCCGGGGGCCGGTTCGGCGAACGCGGTCGGCACGCCCCACGCGGCGGGCCCAACGACCAAGAAAACGGCCGCTGCCAGGCACGACGCGGAGCGTACGAGAGCGATTGAGCGGGGCATCGTGTGTGCAGACTAGGCGATCGGGCGCCCGATTTTCGGGAGCCGCGCTGTGACTGGTGGGGCAGATGTTGCAAATCCCCTGATAGAGCCGCGAACGTCGAGGCATTACGCTGTCATCCGGTCGGCTTGACTACCTCCACCGAAGGGTCTGCCCATTCAGAACAACGGATTTTGGTCTCGAACATTCTCCGGGCGGCGGCGCGACGGTGACGGTCCGCGATCGCTGGACCAACTGCTCAAGCAGGTCGAGAAGGGCACCCAGGTGCGGCACTCGGGGGGTGAGCGCGTGCTGGACGAGCTGAAGCTGCATCGCGACAGCGCCACCGATGCCGACTTGCGGTCGGCGCTCACCTGGCTCTGCAACGCGCAAACGCGGCTGCTGAGCAGCCCGAGCACCGCGCATTCGCGGGAGGTCTTGCTGGCCTCGTACGAGGTCAACCGGGTCCTCGCTACAGGCGCCGACACTCCTCGCTGAGCACGCCGCGCAGGGCGGCCTCGATGGTGTCGAACTCGGCCTGCCCGCTGATCAGCGGCGGGGCCAGCTGGATGACGGAATCGCCGCGGTCGTCGGTGCGGCAGTACAACCCGGCGTCGAACAGCGCCGAGGAGACGCGGCCGAGCAGCGGCCGCCGTTCGTCGTCGGTGAAGGTCTGCTTGCTCGCCTGGTCCTTGACCAGTTCCACGCCGTAGAAATAGCCCTCGCCGCGCACGTCGCCGACGATCGGCAGGTCGTACAGCTTCTCCAGGGTGGCGCGGAACAGCGGGGCGTGGTGTTTGACCCGCTCGTTGAGGCGCTCGCGCTCGAAGATGTCGAGGTTGGCCAGCGCCACGGCGGCCGACACGGGGTGACCGCCGAACGTATAGCCGTGCGGGAACATGGTTTTGCCGTCGTTGAACGGCTCGAACAACCGCTCGCTGGCGATCATCGCGCCCAGCGGCGAGTAGCCGGACGTCATGCCCTTGGCGCAGGTGATCATGTCGGGCACGTAGCCGAAGTCGGTGCAGGCGAACATCGACCCGATCCGGCCGAACGCGCAGATCACCTCGTCGGAGACCAGCAGCACGTCGTAGGAATCGCAGATCTGGCGCACCCGTTCGAAATAGCCTGGGGGAGGCGGGATCGAGCCGCCCGCGTTCTGCACCGGCTCCAAGAAGACCGCGGCGACGGTGTCGGGCCCCTCGAACTCGATCGCCTCGGCGATGCGGTCGGCGGCCCAGCGGCCGAAGGCCTTGGCGTCGGAATCGAAAGGTTCGGGCGCGCGGTAGAGGTTGGTGTTGGGCACCCGGAAGCCGCCCGGGGTCACCGGCTCGAACGGCGCCTTGTACCGCGGCAGCCCGGTGATCGCCAACGCGCCCTGCGTGGTGCCGTGGTAGGCGACCGACCGCGAAATCACCTTGTGCTTACCGGGTTTGCCGGTGAGCTTGAAGTATTGCTTGGCCACCTTCCACGCGGTCTCGACGGCCTCGGTGCCGCCGGTGGTGAAGAAGACCCGGTTCAGGTCGCCCGGCGCGTAGCGTGCGAGGCGCCCGGCCAGCTCGATCGCGGTCGGGGTGGCATACCCCCACAGCGGGAAGTACGCCAGCGTGGCGGCCTGCCTCGCGGCGACCTCGGCGAGTTCGGCGCGGCCGTGGCCGACCTGCACGGTGAACAGCCCCGACAACCCGTCGAGGTAGCTGCGGCCGCGGTCGTCGAAGATGCTGACCCCTTCGCCGCGCGTGATGATCGGCGGGGTGATGTCGGGTCCGTGCCGGGCGAAGTGGAGCCACAGGTTGTCAGCCATCTCGTTCGCGAGCGTAGCCTCGCGGTATGACCGCAGCGCAGCAGGTCAGCCAGTTCGAGGCCCTGCGGCCACATCTCATGTCCGTCGCCTACCGGCTGACCGGCACCGTGGCCGACGCCGAGGACATCGTTCAGGAGGCCTGGCTGCGCTGGCACGGGCAGCACCAGGACATCTCGGACTTGCGGGCGTGGCTGACCACCGTGGTGAGCAGGCTGGGCCTGGACCGGTTGCGCTCGGCCGCGCATCGCCGCGAGACCTACACCGGCAACTGGCTGCCCGAGCCGGTGGTCACGGGCTTCGACCGGGGCGACCCGCTGTCGGCCGTGGTGGCCAGCGAGGACGCCCGGTTCGCGGCGATGGTGGTGCTGGAGCGCCTGTCGCCCGACCAGCGGGTCGCGTTCGTGCTGCACGACGGCTTCGCCGTGCCGTTCGCGGACGTGGCCGAGGTGCTGGGAACCAGCGAGGCCGCCGCGCGGCAGCTGGCGTCGCGGGCCCGCAAGGCCCTCAGCGCGCAGCCGCCGCCGGAACCCGATCCCTCCCACAACGAGGTGGTCGGCCGGCTGATGGCCGCCATGGCCACCGGCGACCTGGCGGCCGTGGTGGCGCTGCTGCATCCCGACGTGGTCTTCACCGGCGATTCAAACGGCAAGGCGCCCACCGCGGTTCACGTCATTCGCGGGGCGGACAAGGTGGCTCGCTTCATGTTCGGCCTGGCCCGCCGCTACGGGCCGGCGTTCTTCACGGCCAACCAACTGGCGCTGGTCAACGGCGAACTGGGCGCCTACACGGCGGGCGGGCCCGGCGACGACGGTCACTGGGCGATGCGGCCGCGGATCCTCGCGATCACGGTGCGCGACGGAAAGGTCTGCGCCCTATGGGATGTCGCCAACCCGGACAAGTTCACCGGCTCTCCCTTGGGCCGTCCCTGAAGCCAGCGCGAGGCCGAGCCGCAAGGCGCCGGCGGCCTCGGCGGCGGCCTCGGCGAACCGGCCGCCCAGCCCGACGAAGTTGAGGTACGCATGCGGCAGGTCGGACTGGCGGCTCAGCGCCACCGAAACCCCACCCGCGCACAGCTTTTCGGCGTATGCGATCCCGTCGTCGCGGATCGGGTCGAAGCCGGCGCTGCCGACGTACGCGGGCGGCAGGCCCGTGACGTCGCCGCGCAGCGGTGACAGCCTGGGATCGCTCGGGTCGGTTCCGTCCGGTATGTAGTTGGCCAGCGCCCAGCGAAGATTCGCGTCCGTGAACGTGGACGCCCGGTTGAACAGGTCGTGCGATGCCCGCCGCGTGCCGAGATCGGTCGGCGGATACATCAGCAGCTGAAACGCGGGTATGGCGCCGCCCCGCCGCACCGCCTGTTGGGCCGTCACGGCCGCCAGGTTCCCGCCGGCGCTGTCGCCCCCGACCGCGATGCGGTCGGGATCCGCGCCCAGCTCGGCGGCGTGGCGGTGCGCGTAATCGAACGCGGCGATCGCGTCCTGCACGGCGGCGGGGAACGGGTGCTCGGGCGCGCGCCGGTACTCGACCGACAGCACGCGCGCGCCCGCGCGGCCGGCCAGGTAACGGGCGACCGGGTCGTGGCTGATTCGGGAGCCGACGGAGAAGCCGCCGCCGTGGAAATACACCAGCAGCCCCGACGGCGCGGGCAGGCCGGCCGGGGTGTACAGGGTGGCCGCGATGCCGCCGTGCTCGGCTGGCACCCCGATTTCGCTCGCCGCGACACGCACGGGTGACTCGTAGGCGATGAGCCGCGGCAGCTGTTCATACCGCGCCCTCGCCTCGTCCACGGGATCGGTGAAAACGTCGGAGCCCGAGCGGTTTTTGAGACGGATGAACAGCTGGGCGTCCAGGTCCAGCTCCTGGCCGTCGATGCGGACCGGCGGACCCGCCAACTGCCGCCGGACCGGCCGGGGCAAGCC
The DNA here is from genome assembly GCF_900157385.1 of Mycobacterium terramassiliense. Lineage (GTDB taxonomy): Bacteria > Actinomycetota > Actinomycetes > Mycobacteriales > Mycobacteriaceae > Mycobacterium > Mycobacterium terramassiliense. The sequence goes on along the minus strand of NZ_LT717700.1, from coordinate 537,297 downwards.
GAACACCGCGCGGACGGCCGCCGCCCGGATGCCTAGTGCTGACATATCCCAAGCGTGGGTCGATCGCGCCGGGAACGCTTGTACGGATCCGTCAGGATTCGTGGACCGCCCGCGCGAGGTCGCGCGGGGCCGACCCGGTCATCTCCCAGCACACCCTGGTGGCGTGCGAGCCGTCGGCGAACCCGGCCAGGTGGGCGGCGTCGGTGACGGAGCGGCCCTCGATCACGTGTCCGATCGCGGCCACCAATCGCACCCAGCGGATCGTGGCCGACAACGACGCCCCGGTCTGCTGCTTGCACAGCCGACCGAGGTAATCCGGTGACAGCGCAACGGTATTCGCGACCGCGGCCACGTCGACGTGGCTCGGCACCCGGCTCGACACGACTTCGATCGCCTGCCGCAGTTGCGGGTGCACCGACCGCGGCCCGTCGTGCTGTCCGCACAGCCGGGCGACCAGGAAATCAGCGGCGGCGTGCGGGCCCTCGTCGCCCAGCAGCGCGGCCGCCGCCTCGGCCAGCGGTCGTCCGTCGTCGACGACCCAGACGCGCTGGCGCGCCAGGCCGTTCAGCGCGACGCCCTGCGGCGTCTGCAGCCCGAAGTACAGCGTCACCGCCCCGGATTTCGCGTCCGAGCGCACCGCATGCCGCACCCCGCTGCCGACCACGACAAGCCGGCACACGTCGCGCCGGCCGCCCGCCCGGGTCACCGTCAACGGACCCCCGGCGCCAACCGTGACCTGAACGGCGGGGTGGTGGTGCGGCGCGAGATCGGAGAATGCGCCGGCCACCATGAGCCGACCCGGGCCCAAGTCCCAGACGCGCATGCCGCCACTCTAGCGCCGGTTACGGGCTCGACCACGGGATGCGGCAGGCGTCACCGGAATTGAAGCCCTGCTCGGTGATGCCCAGCGCGGAGTTGACCCGCGCCCGCATGTTCTCCAGCCCGATCTGATAGGTCAGCTCGTACACGCCGGCGTCGCCGAAGCGGGCGCGCAGGTCGGCGACCTGCTCGTCGCTGACGGTGTGCGGGTCGGCGGTCATCGCGTCGGCGTAGGCGATGGCGGCGCGCTCGTCGTCGCTGAACAGCGGCGAGGTTGCGTAGTTGTCGATGTCCCTGAGCCGCTCTGTGTCCAGGCCGTCCAGCCGCTGCAGCATGGACCCGAAGTCGACACACCACGAGCAGCCGATCGCCCGCGCGGCCCACAGCACCGCGAGTTCGCGCACGCCGACCGGGAGCGTCCTGGACGCCCGGTCGACCATCGTTTCGTGCACGGCGCCGGCGAGCATCAGCTTGCGATGGTGCGCGGACACGGCGAACGGCTCGGGAACCTGGCCGTAGCGCCGCTTGGCGACGCGATACATGGCCCGGGTCAGCAGCCCGGCGCGCCTGGGGGATAGGGGCTCGATGCGGGTTTTCTGAGTCATATCCCTCTGACGGGACGGGGTGCGAAAGTGTGACGGGCTGCCGCGATAGGGCCGTAGGATGCGGCTAGCCGCTGGACGGGCGGTGGCGATGGGGAGCGAGTGAGAGTCGACGATGACCGCGCTGTTTAGCCGGGGGGCCGATCAGTATGACTGGCTCTCCGGCTACCTGGCTTCGCGCGGCATCAGCGGCGCCACCCGGGCCGTGATGGCGCTGATCTCCGCGTCGATGGTGTTGTGCCTCGTCGCGCTGCTGGCCGGTGCGGACGGTCCCCGCGGCCCGGTGCCGGTGGCGATGATGTGGGTCGCCGTCGCCGGCGGGGTGGCGGGAATGTTGTTGTGGATATGGCGCTGGCCGACGCGCCCGCAATCGCTGGTGTTCGCCATGACGTGCAACACCGCCGTCGCGTTGGCGTGCCTGGCGCACCCGAACCCGCTGGCCGCACTGATCGGGTGCGTCGCCTTCGCGACCTTCGGCGCCTACCTCGCGTTCTTTCACACCACGGGGTTCGTGCTGTACAACTTCGCGCTGGCCGCCGCCGTCGGCTCGTGGGAGGCCTTGTCGCTGGCGAGATCGGGCCACCCCAGCCTCGCGGGCGTGGATCTGTGGCTGGTGATCGAGGTCAACATCGCCCTGCCGCTGGCCATCCGCGTCCTGGTGCGCGCCTTGTCCGGGGACCTGCTGCGCGCCGACCGCGACCCGTTGACGGGCCTGCTGAACAGGCGCGCGTTCCAGCACGAGGCGCTGGGCATGATCCTGGCGCGACGCGGCATCGATTCCCACCTGGTCGTGATGCTGATCGATCTGGACAACTTCAAAGCCCTCAACGACCGGTGTGGCCACGCCGCGGGGGACCACGCGCTGGTGCAGGTCGCCCAGGCGCTGCTGGCCGCGGCCGACAACCAGGCGGTGGTGTCGCGAAGCGGGGGTGAGGAATTCCTCTTGGCGGGCACTTCGGCGGGCTGCAACGCCGAATCGTTGGCCGCGCGGATGTGCCGGGCCATCGCGGACTCGGCCGCGGGGGTCACCGCCAGCATCGGCACCGCCTGCGCTCGTCTGGACGACACCGCACCCGAACCGCACGCACTGCTGGGCGAGTTGATCAGCGCGTCGGATGCCGCGATGTATCAGGCCAAACGGTTGGGGGGCAACCGAAGTCACCACCACGAACTTTGCTGACCGCGCCCGCGAGCTCCGGCGATCGACCGGCCGGGGCACGACGTGTTCGGCGCGCGGAGTTCGGGTACCCGTGTCTTACCCGCGCCGCCATCCAGTGCGGCAGGGTGGGAGAGGGTGAGGAGACAGTGATGACCTCTCAAAATGATCAAGGATCGGAAAACGGGCGGCTGGAGCATTTCGACGATCCGCAGCCGGGCAGCGGCGCGCGGGACACCGGCCCCGACACGCCCGAGCAGGGCCGCGGGGACCGGCCCGTCGGGACCGTTGACGAGGACGCGAACCCGCCGATGAGCGATCCCGCCGCGTCGGACACCTACGGCGGCACCGGCGAGTTGCCGCCGCAGGACACGGGGAGCGCCGTCCCGCCGTACGAGGGACGCCAGTAGGGGCGCAACCGTCGACGCCCGGGGCGGGGAATCAAAGACCTGAAGCGTTCAGCGCGAGAACATGATCGCGCGCTTGACCTCCTGGATCGCCTTGGTGACCTCGATGCCGCGCGGGCAGGATTCGGTGCAGTTGAACGTGGTCCGGCACCGCCACACCCCGTCGACCTCGTTGAGGATGTCGAGGCGCTGGGCGGCGGCCTCGTCGCGGCTGTCGAAGATGAAGCGGTGGGCGTTGACGATCGCCGCCGGCCCGTAGTAGCTGCCCTCGTGCCAGAAGATCGGGCAGCTGGTGGTGCAGCACGCGCACAGGATGCACTTGGTGGTGTCGTCGTAGCGGGCGCGGTCGGTCGGGCTCTGGATGCGTTCCCGCGTCGGGGGGTTGCCGCTGGTGATCAGGTACGGCTTCACCGCCCGGTAGGCGTCGAAGAACGGCTCCATGTCGACCACCAGGTCCTTCTCCACCGGCAGCCCGCGGATCGGTTCGACCGTGATGGTCAGCGGCTTGGCCGGCTTGCCCTTCTTCGGCGTGGGCAGCAGGTCGCGCATCAGCACCTTGCAGGCCAGCCGGTTGACGCCGTTGATGCGCATGGCGTCCGAGCCGCACACCCCGTGCGCGCAGGACCGCCGGAAGGTCAGCGTGCCGTCCAGGTAGCTCTTGATGTAGATCAGCAGGTTGAGCATCCGGTCGCTGGGCAGGCATGGCACCCGAAAGCTTTGCCAGCCACCGGTTTTCGCGAAGGCCTCGGGCTGGTCGGGGTTGAACCGGGCGATCTTCACGGTCACCATCACCGCGCCCTCGGGGATCGGCGGCGGGGGAGGCTCCAGGCCGGGCTCGACGTCTGCGGCCATCAGTACTTCCGTTCCTTGGGTTCGTAGCGGGTCTGCACGACGGGCTTGAAGTCCAGCGCGATGTCGCTGAGCAGATCGGTGCCCTGCTTGTACGCCATGGTGTGGCGCATGTAGTTGACGTCGTCGCGGTTCGGGTAGTCCTCGCGGGCATGCCCGCCGCGGGACTCCTTGCGGTTCAGCGCGCCGACCACGGTGACCTCGGCCAGCTCCAGCAGGAAGCCCAGCTCGATGGCCTCCAACAGGTCGCTGTTGAAGCGCTTTCCCTTGTCGTGCACGGTGATTCGCGAATAGCGCTCCTTGAGCGCGTGGATGTCGGTGAGCGCCTGCTTCAGCGTCTCCTCGGTGCGGAACACCGCGGCGTTGTTGTCCATCGACTGCTGCAGCGCGTTGCGGATGTCGGCGACGCGCTCGTTGCCGTGCTCGGAGAGGATGTCGCCCACCCAGCCGACGACCATGGCCGCCGGGTCGGGCGGCATGTCGACGAAGTCGTGTCCCCGGGCGTAGCTCGCCGCGGCGATGCCGGCCCGGCGGCCAAAGACGTTGATGTCCAGCAGCGAGTTGGTGCCCAGCCGGTTGGCGCCGTGCACCGACACGCACGCGCACTCGCCCGCGGCGTACAGCCCGGGGACGGTGGAGGTGTTGTCCCGCAACACCTGTCCGGTGACGGTGGTCGGAATGCCGCCCATCACGTAGTGACACGTCGGGTAGACCGGCACCAGCTCGTGCACGGGGTCCACGCCCAGATAGGTGCGGGCGAACTCGGTGATGTCGGGCAGCTTGGCCTCGAGCACGTCGGCGCCGAGGTGGCGGACGTCGATGTAGACGTAATCCTTGTTGGGGCCGGCGCCGCGGCCCTGAAGGACCTCGAGCACCATCGAGCGCGCGACGATGTCGCGGGGCGCCAGGTCGACGATCGTCGGGGCGTAGCGCTCCATGAACCGCTCGCCCTCGGCGTTGAGCAGCCGGCCGCCCTCGCCGCGCACCGCCTCGGAGATCAGGATGCCCAGGCCGGCCAGTCCCGTCGGGTGGAACTGATGAAACTCCATGTCCTCCAACGGAAGTCCCTTGCGGAAGACGATGCCGATGCCGTCGCCGGTCAGCGTGTGCGCGTTGGAGGTCGTCTTGTACATCCGGCCGGAGCCGCCGGTGGCGATCACGACGGCCTTGGCGTGGAAGACGTGGATCTCGCCCGTCGCGAGCTCGTAGGCGACCACGCCGGTGGCCACCGGCCCGCTCGGGGTCTGCGTGAGCACCAGGTCCAGCGCGTAGAACTCGTTGAAGAACTGCACGTCGTGGCGGACGCAGTTCTGGTACAGCGTCTGCAGGATCATGTGGCCGGTGCGGTCCGCGGCGTAGCAGGCCCGGCGCACCGGCGCCTTGCCGTGGTCGCGGGTGTGACCGCCGAAGCGGCGCTGGTCGATGCGGCCCTCGGGGGTGCGGTTGAACGGCATCCCCATCTTCTCCAGGTCGAGCACCGCGTCGATGGCTTCCTTGCACATGATCTCGACGGCGTCCTGGTCCGCGAGGTAGTCACCGCCCTTGACGGTGTCGAACGTGTGCCATTCCCAGTTGTCGTCTTCGACGTTGGCCAGCGCGGCGCACATGCCGCCCTGGGCGGCGCCGGTGTGGCTGCGGGTGGGGTAGAGCTTGGTCAGCACCGCGGTCCGCACCCGGGGCCCGGCCTCGACGGCGGCGCGCATCCCGGCGCCCCCGGCGCCGACGATCACCACGTCGTATCGGTGTTGGGAGATCACGGCTCGCCTTTCACGAGATGTTCGGGTCGAAGGTCACCAGCACGTAGGTGCCCAGCACCAGCGTGAACCCGATCGACAACAGCAGCAGGCTGTTGAGCCAGAACCGGGTGGAGTTCTTGCGGCTGTAGTCGTCGATGATGGTGCGCAGCCCGTTGCCGCCGTGCAGCTCGGCCAGCCACAGCAGCGCCATGTCCCAGATCTGCCAGAACGGCGAATGCCAGCGCTGCGCCACGTAGTTGAAATCGATGCGGTACACGCCGTCGTCCCACATCAGCATGATGAACAAGTGCCCGATCGCCAGGAACACCAGCGCGATCCCGGAGAACCGCATGAACAGCCACGCGAATTTCTCGAAGTTGGGGATGCCCGCGCGCCGGCGCGGCGATCGGGGATTGTCCAGGCTGGCGGGGCGGTCGTAGAAGCGCTGCTTGACCGGCGCCGCCTGGCCGCGGCCGAGCTGGAGGTCGGGGCTGCTCATCGGAAGTGCTCCAGGATGTGGATGGCGGTCACCACGCCGGCGGGAACCATGAGCAGCAAAAAGACGATGCCGACGATCCAGAACATCAGCCGCTGGTAGCGGGGGCCCTGCGACCAGAAGTCGATCAGGATGACCCGGATGCCGTTCAGGCCGTGGAAGAGCACCGCGGCGATCAGGCCGTACTCCATCAGGCCGACGACCGGCGTCTGGTAGTCGTGGATCACCGCGTTGTAGGTCTGCGGGCTGACCCGCAGCATGGCGGCGTCCAGGACGTGGACGAACAGGAAGAAGAAGACCGTCGCGCCGCTGATGCGATGCAGCACCCACGACCACATGCCGGGGTCGCCCCGATACAGGGTCCGGGGCGCTCGCCGCTTGCGCGCGGTGGCAGCACTCACCAAGTCCTCACCGCCCTTAACGTTGAAACGACAGTCAAGCCGGGCAATTCAGCCTAACCCTGCCAGCTAGAGGGTCGTGCCGAACAGTCCGCCGGGCGAACTGTCGTGTCAGAGTTAGGGTGACGGTCTCGAGCCGGCCGTCGACAGGGGGATTCCAGGGAGGTGAGGATGCCCGACATCGATTGGAATGCGCTGCGCGACAAGGCAATCCAGGCCGCAACGGGGGCCTACGCGCCCTACTCGCGATTCGCGGTCGGGGCGGCGGCGCTGGTCGACGACGGCCGCGTGGTCACCGGCTGCAATGTGGAGAACGTCTCATATGGCCTTGCTCTCTGTGCCGAGTGCGGTGTGGTGTGCGCCCTGCATGCCACCGGTGGGGGCCGGCTGGTCGCGCTCGCCTGCGTCGACGCCCAGGGCGCCCCGCTGATGCCGTGCGGGCGGTGCCGTCAGGTGCTCCTGGAGCACGGCGGCCCCGAGCTGCTGATCGACCACCCGGTGCGGCCCCGCCGGCTGGGCGAGCTGCTGCCGGAAGCCTTCACCGCCGAGTTGCCCCGGGAACGCCCTTGACCGGCGTCGAATCCGACGCGGCTTTCGACGCGCCCACGGTGATCCGGACCAAGCGCGACGGCGGCCGGTTGTCCGACGCGGCCATCGACTGGGTCGTCGGCGCGTACACCCGCGGCCTGGTCGCCGACGAACAAATGTCGGCGCTGCTGATGGCGATCTTTTGGCGCGGCATGGACCCCGGCGAGCTCGCGCGGTGGACGGCGGCGATGCTGGCCTCCGGCGAGCGCCTGGACTTCCGCGACCTGCCCCTACCGACCGTGGACAAGCACTCCACCGGCGGCGTCGGGGACAAGATCCCCCTGCCGCTGGTCCCGCTCGTCGCCGCGTGCGGCGCGGCCGTGCCCCAGGCGTCGGGCCGCGGGCTCGGGCATACCGGCGGCACGCTGGACAAGCTGGAGGCCATTGCCGGCTTTTCCGCCGCGCTGTCCGGCCGGCGGGGGCGCGAGCAGCTCAGCGACGTCGGCGCGGCCATCTTCGCCGCCGGCGACCTGGCGCCGGCCGACGCCAAGCTGTACGCGCTGCGCGACGTCACCGCCACCGTCGAGTCGCTGCCGCTGATCGCGAGCTCGGTGATGAGCAAGAAGCTGGCCGAGGGGGCGGGCGCGCTGGTGCTCGACGTGAAGGTCGGGTCCGGGGCGCTGATGCCCTCGGAGGCGGCCAGCCGCGAGCTGGCGCACGCCATGGTGGGGCTCGGCGCGGCGCACGGCGTGCCCACCCGGGCGCTGCTGACCGACATGAACCGCCCGCTGGGGGCCACGGTGGGCAACGCGCTCGAGGTCGCCGAGTCGCTGGAGGTGCTGGCCGGCGGCGGGCCGCCCGACGTGGTGGAGCTGACGGTGCGGCTGGCCACCGAGATGCTCGAGCTCGCCGGGATCGACGACCGCGATCCCGCCCGGGCGCTGCGCGACGGCACGGCGATGGACCGGTTCCGCCGGCTCGTCGCGGCCCAGGGCGGCGACCTGTCGGTCCCGTTGCCCGTCGGTTCGTGTTCGGAGACCGTGACCGCCGGCCGGGGCGGCACAATGGGCGATATCGACGCGATGGCAGTGGGGCAGGCGGCATGGCGGCTGGGCGCGGGGCGATCCCGCCCGGGCCAAGCGGTGCAGCCGGGCGCGGGCGTCCGGATTCACCGCCGCCCCGGGGAGCCCGTCGCGGCCGGCGAGCCGCTGTTCACCCTCTACACCGACACCCCCGAGCGGTTCGGCGCCGCGCTGGCCGAGCTGGACGGTGGCTTCAGCGTCGGTGACACGCCACCGGCTCGCCGGCCGCTGATCATCGATCGGATCGCCACGTGAAACTGGATCTAGAGCAGATCAAGAAGGCGCCCAAGGCCCTGCTGCACGACCACCTCGACGGCGGGCTGCGCCCGTCGACCGTGATCGACATCGCCGGTCAGACCGGCTACGACGGCCTGCCCGCCACCGACGTCGACGAGCTGGCCACGTGGTTTCGCACCCGCTCGCACAGCGGCTCGCTGGAGCGCTACCTGGAGCCGTTTTCGCACACCGTGGCGGTGATGCAGACGCCCGACGCGCTGTACCGCGTCGCCTACGAGTGCGTCGAGGACCTGGCCGCCGACGCCGTGGTCTACGCCGAGGTGCGTTTCGCCCCGGAGCTGCACATCGACCGCGGGCTGTCCTTCGACGAGATCGTCGACGCCGTGCTGGAGGGGTTCGCCGCCGGTGAGAAGGCTTGCGCTGCCGCGGGGCGCCCGATCAAGGTGCGGCTGTTGGTCACCGCCATGCGGCACGCCGCGGTGTCCCGCGAGATCGCCGAGCTGGCAATTCGCTTCCGCGACAAGGGAGTGGTCGGGTTCGACATCGCCGGGGCGGAGGCCGGCAACCCGCCGACGCGTCACCTGGACGCCTTCGAGTACATGCGAGACCACAACGCGCGCTTCACCATTCACGCCGGCGAGGCGTTCGGGCTGCCGTCCATCCACGAGGCGATCGCGTTCTGTGGGGCCGACCGGCTGGGGCACGGGGTGCGCATCGTCGACGACATCGAGGTTCTCGAGGGCGGGGGCGTCCGGCTGGGCCAGCAGGCATCGATCTTGCGGGACAAGCGAATTCCGCTGGAGCTGTGCCCGAGTTCGAACGTGCAGACCGGCGCGGTCAACAGCATCGCCGAGCACCCGTTCGACCTGCTGGCCCGCGCCCGGTTCCGGGTGACCGTCAACACCGACAACCGCCTGATGAGCGACACCACGATGAGCCTCGAAATGCACCGGCTGGTCGAGGCTTTCGGCTACGGGTGGAGCGACCTCGAGAGGTTCACCATCAACGCGATGAAGTCGGCGTTCATCCCGTTCGACGAACGGCTGGCGATCATCGACGAGGTGATCAAGCCGCGGTACGCGGTGCTGATCGGTTAGTCGTCGACCGCCAGCCGTCGTCGAAAACGGAGACCTAGCGGGGCATCCCGGTGTGGCTGCGGCGGCCCGTCACGGCCTCGTAGATGGCGATGAGGACGATCGCGGCGCCGACGCCGACGAAGAACGGAATCCAGGCGATTCCGCCGTTGGCGTTGTGGTATCCGAACTGCCCGGCCACGGCCGAGCCGATCAGGCCGCCCACGGCGCCCAGCACCACCGTCATGATCATGCCGATGCTTTGCTTGCCCGGCATCACGAGGCGGGCCACCACACCGATGATCGCGCCCACGATGATCGCCAGGATGATTGATCCGATCATTGCAGCTCCTGTCCTAGCGGCTCCCCGAGTGGGCGCCGTCTGATTGCGGGTTCCCCGAACGGCCGGGCTTGTAACCCCTTGTGCCCCCGAACGATCTCTGTCGCCCGGGCTTTTCCGGTGAGACCATGTGGTGATGGAGCCAGGCCGCCTCACCCCCGAGCAGGTCCACAACGTGGCCTTCTCCAAGCCGCCCATCGGCATGCGTGGCTATAACGAAGACGAGGTCGACGCGTTTTTGGATGTCGTCGAGGCGGCGCTGCGAGATCCGGCCGGCCGCGCGCTGACCGCGGACCAGGTTCGCAACGTGGCCTTCTCCAAGCCGCCGATCGGCATGCGTGGCTATCACGAAGACGAGGTCGACCGATTCCTCGAAGCCGTTGCGGCGCAGCTGCAGCCGGGATCCGGCGCGGCGTCCGTCGGGTGGTCGCACGCACGCGGTCCCGCCCGCGAGTCGAGGGGCCGCCGGTTGCTCAACGGTGTCGCCGGCCTCGTCCGGTGGATCGTCGACTGACGGCGGCCGCCGCGGCGGCGTCAGCCGCTGCAGCCGTTGAGGTCGATCTTCGAGCCGGCTCCCGCACCTTCCAGGGCCGCCGCGTCGGCCGCGTCTTGGAAGAACGCTTGGCGTCCCGCCAACGTTTTTCCGTCGCCGCTCTCCGCGACCGAAAGACAGCCCAGCCCCGAGATGATCACCTCGCAGTCGTTCGTCTTACCGGTGACGTCGCACCACAAGACGGCCGCGTCTTCGGCCTGGTTTCTGGTGCGATAGTTCTGTCGGATCGCCACTTGCCCGGTCGAGGTCGACGCCGCGATCGCCCCCCAGCAACCGGGCCTGCAGTAAAAGTCGACGTCGGCCCGGGCCACCGGCGGGGCCCCCACCGCCGGTGCGGCGGCGATGAAAAGACCGATCACGGCGGGCAGCGCAACGTTCCTCATGGTCACGACCTCGTGTACGGCCCCCCGGATCACCATCGCAGCCGTAGCTCGGAGCGCGATGAGAAGGCGCCCTGAGGCCCGTTAGAACGCCGGGTTGAGCAGCGCGTCGGCGTTGGCGTGAAAAAGCCCGGGCATGTCGGGCTCCGCGCAGCCCATCCGCCGGTAGTCGTCCAGTGGGGTCGCGGTCCCCTCGGAGTGGGGGTAGTCGCTGCAGAACATGAACACGTCGCCGCTCAGGGCGGCCAGCTGCTTGGGGTTCTCGTAGGAGAAGGAGGACACCCGCACGTGGTCGAGGAAATACTCGCTCGGCCGCCGGGCCAGCGGGGTCACCGGCTTGCCGTTGAGCTGCGTGGTGAAGGCGGCCGCGCCGTCCAGCATCAGCAGAAACTGCGGCACCCAGGCGGAGCTGAGCTCGACCACGCCGAAGCGCAGCCGCGGATGCCGGTCGAACACGCCGTGCAGGATCAGGTCGGACAGCGCCAGCGCCGGCGGCACCCACAGGAACACCGCCTCGGTGGCCGGCACCAGATCGTCGCCCGGATCGTCGGAATACCAGCAGTCGTCGAAGACCCGCACCTGATCGGCGACGTGGAACACCGGCGTGACGGCGTGGTCGGCGAGGGCGGCCCAGATCCGGTCGTGCCCGGGGTGCGACAGCGCCCGGCCGTCCACCGGCCCGGCGCCGATCATGGCCAGCGTGACCCCGGCGCCCGCCAGCGCGTCGAGCTCGGCCTCGAGCCACTCCGGGTCGCGCAACGTCAGGTGCGCGACCGGGTGCAGCCGGCCGCCGCCCTCCGCCCGCACGATTGCGCACCATCGGTTCCACGCCGTCATGTTCGCGGTCATCGCCGGAAGCGACGGCGACAGGCGCCGCTCCCAGAGCAGGCCGAAGTTGGGGAACAGGACCGCCTCGTCGAGACCGGCGCCGTCGAGCCATCCCAGGCGCGCCGCCGGCTCCCAGTACGCGGCCGGCAACGCCTCGTCGTACCGGTAGGAGGCGGGCTCGCCCGCGCGTTGCCGCTTGCGGTGCTCCCCGCAGGACGCGGTGTCGCCGGGCAGGTGGACGTCCGCCAGGGCGAGGCGTTCGCCGCGCCAGCTCAGCCAGGTGTAGCCGAGCTCGTCGTCGGCCAGGCCCAGCGCGTCCGCGCGCGCCGCCGGGTCGATGTGCTCTGCCCACAGCGAACGGCTCTCGTAGAGGTGCTGGTCCGAGTCGACGATGCGGGTCACACCGCCAGTTGTCCCACCGGCACCCCGCCGCGTCAAGGGACCCCCGTGCAGGGTCGACGTTCGCCGCATATTGTGGCTGGACATGAAGCTGCCGCTGCTGGGCCCGGTGTCCCTGACGGGCTTCCAGAACGCCTGGTTCTTCCTGGTCCTGCTGGTCGTCCTGCTGGTGATAGGGATCTACGTGGCGGTGCAATTCGCCCGGCGGCGCCGGGTGCTGCGGTTCGCCAACATGGAGGTGCTGGAGCGAGTCGCGCCGCTGCGCTCCGGCCGGTGGCGGCACGTGCCGACGATCCTGCTGGCCGCGGCGTTGGCGCTGCTGACCACCGCGATGGCCGGGCCGACGTCCGACATCCGGATTCCGCTCAACCGCGCCGTCGTGGTGTTGGTCATCGACGTGTCGGAATCGATGGCCTCCACCGACGTCGCCCCAACCCGGCTGGCCGCCGCGCAGGAGGCCGGCAAGAAATTCGCCGACGAGCTGACTCCGGCCATCAACCTGGGCCTGGTGGAGTTCGCGGCCAACGCGTCGCTGCTGGTGTCGCCGACGACGAACCGCCAGGCCGTCAAGGCGGCGATCGACGGCCTCAAGCCGGCGCCGAAAACCGCGACCGGGGAGGGCATCTTCACCGCGCTGCAGGCGATCGCGACCGTCGGCTCGGTGATGGGCGGCGGCGACGGGCCGCCCCCGGCGCGCATCGTGCTGGAGTCCGACGGCGCCGAGAACGTGCCGTTGGACCCCAACGCCCCGCAGGGCGCGTTCACCGCGGCGCGCGCGGCCAAGGCCGAGGAGGTGCAGATCTCGACGATTTCCTTCGGCACGCCCTACGGCACCGTCGACTACGAGGGCGCCACCATCCCGGTCCCCGTCGACGACCAGACGCTGCAGGAGATCACCAAGATCACCGACGGCCAGGCGTTCCACGCCGACAGTCTGGAATCGCTGGAGCAGGTCTATTCGACGCTGCAGCGCCAGATCGGCTACGAGACGGTGAAGGGCGACGCCAGCCTCGCGTGGATGCTGCTCGGCGCGGTGGTCCTGGCCGGCGCCATCCTGGCCGGTGTGGCCCTCAACAGCAGGTTGCCTTCCTGACTCAGGTCGTCGATCAGATCGGCAATCGCCGGTTGATCAGCAGGGCCAGCGCCGTGGCGATCAGGGCGGCGAGGACGCCCAGGCGCAGCCACCCGGAGCTGCCGGGGCCGGCCACGGTGCGAAACCCGATATCGTTCTCGATGGCGTTGTAGCTCTTGTTGAGCTCGGCGATGTTGGTCGCGGTATAGGACTGCCCGCCCGACAGCCGTGCGATGGTGCGCATCTGGTCGGTCGAGACGGGAACGGCGACCCGCTGCCCGTTCATCTCGATCTCGCCGCCCTTGGTGCCGAACGAGATCGTCGAGATGGGCACGCCCTGGTCCTTGGCCAGCCGCGCGGCGGTGTAGGCGCCGTCGTGGGGGTCGCCGGGATCGGTCGGCTTGTTCTCGCCGCCGTCGGACAGCAGCACGATGCGGGCCGGCGGCGGGGTGTCCCCGCCGGTGATGGCCGCGGCCCCGACCGCGTGCAGCGCGGTGAAGATCGCCTCGCCGGTGGCCGTCCCGTCGCCGAACTCGAGCTTCTTCAGCGCGTCGAGGGTCGCCTGGTGCTGCGGGGTCGGGGGCACCAGCAGGTAGGGCGTCCCGGCAAACCCGACCAGGCCGAGATTGATGCCCGGCGTCAGCTGGCTGGCGAACTGGCTGGCCGCCTGCTCGGCCGCTTTGAGCCGGTTGGGGTCGACGTCGGTGGCGCGCATGGAGTTCGACATGTCGATGACGAGCACGACGCAGGCGCGGTTGCGCGGGATGCGCATGTCGTGGGTCGGCGTGGCCAGGGCGACGGTCAACAGCAGCAGGGAAAGCAGCGCAACCGCGATCGGCAGGTGCCGCCACCACGATTGCGGAACCTCGGACTCGGTGAACCGGCGCAGGCGCCGCCGGCGCCGGGCCTGCGCCAGGACGTAGACGGCGAGCAGCGCCAGCGGGACCAAGGCAAACAGCAGCATGACCGGACGCTGCAACCCGTACAGGGGCAGCGGGCCGATGCCGGGAAGTGACACCTGCGCCAGTAAAGAGCAGTCTTGGGGGCCCGTCAAACGGGGCGGCTCGCGCGCCTATTCGCCGGCTATTCCCGCCGCAGCCGCCCCTCGACGAATTGCTCCAGCTTCTCCCATTCGCGCACCGCCGCGGCGTAGGGCGGGCCGGGCTTGGTGACCGTCTCCGGCTCCAGCACGGAGGCCACCAGCCTGCCCAGGGGCCGGCCGGTGTCGAGCGCCTTTTCCACCGCGGGGTCCTCGGAGTAGTCGCCGATGTCCCGGAGCAGCTCCACGGCCAAATCGAGCTGATCCCGATCCACCGCGTCCGGCCCGTCGCCGAAGTCGTCGGCCAGCCCGCTCAGCACGTAAACGTTGTCGTCGGTGATGTCGACCGACAGCGAGCCGTCGGTCGCGGCGGTGCGGATGTCGTCGTACGTGCTCAGGTCCGACAAGTCGTGGTCGTGCTCGTCGGCGAGGTAGCGGGCCAGCGCCCGCTCGGAGGTGAACACGCTGATGCGGCCGTTGCGGCCCAGGAAGATCGGGCGGTCGTCCAAATAGCAGCGCAGCGTGTAGAAGGTGCCGGCGCTCGTGATGATCCGGATCGGGTCGATGCCCACCTGGACCCAGAAGTCCTCGGCGCCGCCCAGCACGACGGTGTCACCGGCGGCGCGGTCCTGCTCGTCCTCTTCGCCGTCATCTTCATCGTCTTCGTCCGCGGGCTCCTCGTCGGCCCCCGAGTCGTCCTCCGCCGCGGACTCGGCCGCCGCGTCGACGTTGGCCGCGTCGACGGTGGCCTCGTCGCCCTCCTCGGTGTCCTCTTCGATCTCCGGTTCCTCGGGCTCCTCGGCCAGTTCCTCGGCGGCCTTGGCCGCGTACTCGACGTCGACGTCGGGAGCGCTGACGATCTCGTCGATCGCGCCGAGCACGTCGTCCCAGCCGCCCGCGATGACCTCGGCGATCGAATTCCAGCGCTTCTGACCCGCCTTCCCGGCGAAGGTGTCGATACCGCCGGCCACCGTGCCCAGGGTGGGGTTGCCGTTGAAGAATTTCGCCACCGCCGGCAGCTCGCACACCGATCCGATGGACGACACGATCGCCAGCGTGCCCGCCAGCGCGGTCACCGACTCCTCGGTGGGCTTCTCCGCCACCAGCTCCTCGACGGCGACCAGATCGAACTGCCTGTCAGCGGCGGGTTCGAAGGTGCGCGCGTGCGCCGAGGTCAGCTCCTGCCATGCCGGGTGGTCCACCAGATCGTTGTCGGTGTTGGTGCGCACGAAGGCGACCAGGTCGGCAACGGTCTCGAACGCGTAGAGGTCCTCGTCCTTGCCGAGAAACGCCTCCCACTCGTCGCCGGCGTCGCGCCAGCGGGGCGCCCACACGGTGTAGCGGTCGCCCTCGGACAGGCTCAGGCGGATGGGCACGAGGTCAGCAGCCATGCGGCACACAATAGCGACGGGCGGGTCAGCAGCGGGCCATCGGGCCAGCCCGGCGACGGCGAGCGCCGGGACGGCGCGGGTTAAGGAGCGGGCCGTCGGGCCAGGGCGACGGCGAGCGCCGGGACGGCGCGGGTAAGGAGCGGGCCGTCGGGCCAGGGCGACGGCGAGCGCCGGAACGGCGCGGGTAAGGAGCGGGCCGTCGGGCCAGCCCGGCGACGGCGAGCGCCGGAACGGCGCGAGTAAGGAGCGGGCCGTCGGGCCAGCCCGGCGACGGCGAGCGCCGGAACGGCGCGAGTAAGGAGCGGGCCGTCGGGCCAGCCCGGCGACGGCGAGCGCCGGAACGGCGCGGGTAAGGAGCGGGCCGTCGGGCCAGCCCGGCGACGGCGAGCGCCGGAACGGCGCGAGTAAGGAGCGGGCCGTCGGGCTAGGCGGCCCAGATGGTGGCGATCGGCGCGGCGCCGGCGGCGTAGCCGATCTTGGGCAGCCCGTACATCTGTTCGAGCGTGGCAAGCACGCTGTAGTGGTTGATCTGCTCGGTGTAGGTGCCGGGCTGCACGTGCCCGCCGTAGATGACCGTCGGGATCTGGTTGCGCGGCCCGCCGTCGTCCTCGTCCCACGTCACGATGAGCAGGCTGTTGTTGGCCACCGCCCAGTTGGCGTAGCCCGACAGCTCACGGCTGAGCCAGGCGTCGCCCTGCGCGATCGAGCCGTCGTGCATGTTGTCGTCGTTGTTGGGGATGACGAACGACACGGTCGGCAGCGCCGCGTAATTGCCCATCGGAAAGGCGGAGAACGGCAGCGAGCTGGCAGCCGGCACGTTGGTGAAGTTCGCCCACGGCACGTGCTTGCGTGCGTACTTGCCGGCGCTGCACACCGTCGAGCCCGCGGCGGGCAGGCCCTCGGCGTAACCGGCGAATGTGTAACCGGCGGAAAGCAATTCGGAGGCCAGGTTCGGAGTCGCGCCGCCGTTGACCGGGCACGAGTCGCTGGTCACCCCGAGTGTGCTGCCGGCAAACAGCGCCAGGTAGTTCGGCTCGCTGGGGTGCGTTTCGGCGAACGACTGGGCCATGTTGGCTCCGCCGGCGGCCAGCGCGTTGATGAACGGCGCCGAGGAGTTGCCGATGATGTGGGCCTGGGCGCGGTTCTCTTCGATGACGATCACCACGTGCGACGGCTGCGGCATCGCTGCCGCCGCGAGGCTGACCCGGGGGACCGCCGGGATGACCACCAGGGCCGCCAGCGCGGCCGCGCCGGCGAGGCTCTTGATTGCGCTCAGCACGTCGGGAGTATATGAGCGGACTTGGCCCGCGGACGGCGTCGCGCGAGCGTGTCAGCGTTACCGGTCGCAATCGTTATATAGGGTCACTTCCCGTGGACGTGCGCGTCGTCGATCACCCGCTGGCCCTGGCGCGGCTGACGGCCCTGCGCGACGAACGCACCGACAACGCCCACTTCCGCGCGGCCTTGCGCGACCTGACCGCGATGCTGGTGTACGAGGCCACCCGGGACGCCGGCCGCGAGACCTTCCCGATCCGCACGCCGCTGGCCGACACGCTCGGGGTGCGGCTGGCCAACCCGCCGCTGCTGGTGCCCGTGCTGCGGGCCGGGCTGGGCATGGTCGACCAGGCGCTCGCGCTGCTGCCCGAGGCGCGGGTGGGGTTCGTCGGCGTGGCCCGCGACGAGCAAACCCACCTGCCGAGCGGGTACATGGAGTCGCTGCCCGACGACCTGAGCGGAACCCCGGTGCTGGTGCTCGATCCGATGCTGGCCACCGGCGGGTCCCTGACGCACACGATCGGCCTGCTGCAGCGCCGCGGCGCGTCGGACATCGCCGTGCTGTGCGTGGTGGCCGCGCCGGAAGGCGTTGCGGCGCTGGATAAAGCGGCACCCGGAACGCGGCTCTTCACGGTGGCCGTCGACGACGGGCTCAACGAGATCGCCTACATCGTGCCCGGCCTGGGCGACGCGGGCGATCGTCAGTTCGGGCCCCGCTAGTTCACCAGGTGCGAACGTCTGAGACCAGCGCGTCGCGCAGCGCCCGCGCGCGATGCCGGGCGGACCGCAGGTCATCGGTCGGCGCGCAGCGAATCTCGATGTAGCACTTCAACTTCGGCTCGGTGCCCGACGGTCGCACCACCACCCGGGCCGACGTCGCGTCGTCGCCGCCGGCGAAGATCAGCGCGTCGGTGATGTCGGTGAGGTCGGCGGCGAAGCCGGCCAGCCGGCGGGGCGGGTCCGCGCGCAGCCGCCGCATCAGGCCGGCGGCCTCGTCGGCGTCGGCGACGCGGCGCGACACCGCCGCGACGTCGTGCACGCCGTGGCGGCGGGCCAGGTCGTCGAGCAGGTCGGGCACCGAACGACCCTGCGCCTGCAGCGCGGCCACGAGGTCGCACGCCAGCACCGCGGCGCTGATGCCGTCCTTGTCGCGCACGGCATCCGGATCGACGCAGTGGCCGATCGCCTCCTCGTAGGCGTACACCAGCGTTTTGCCCGGCGCGTCGGAGTCGGCGCGCGCCAGCCACTTGAAGCCGGTGAGGGTCTCGACGTGCGTCGCGCCGTAGCGCGCGGCGATCGCCGCCAGCATCCGCGATGACACCACGGTGCTGGCCACCACCGCGGTGTCGGCGGCGGGTTCGCGGGACAGGATGTAATCGCCCAGCAGCCAACCGGTTTCGTCGCCGGACAGCATCCGCCAGCCGGAGGCGCCGGATTTCTCCAAGGGGATGCCCACCGCGCACCGGTCGGCGTCGGGGTCCAGGGCGATCGCGACGTCGGCCGTCGTCTCGGCGGCCAGGGCGAGCAGCGCGTCGCTGGCGCCGGGCTCCTCGGGGTTGGGGAACGCGACGGTCGGGAAGTCGGGGTCGGGCGCGAACTGCGCCCCGACGGTGTGCACCTCGTGAAATCCCGCGCGCCGCAGGGCTTCGACGGCCACCGCGCCCCCGACCCCGTGCAGCGGCGTCAGCGCCACCCGCACCGAACCGGTGCCGCGCCGCACCCGCGCCGCGCGCTCGACGTAGCGCTCGACCAGGTCGGTCGCCGCGGGAGCCACGGGTTGCCGGGCGATTTCGGCGGGCGGGGGAGCGGCGGCCATCGCCGCTTCTATCCGGCGATCGACGGGGGAGACGATCTGGATGCCGCCGGAGAAGTACACCTTGTAGCCGTTGTCGGTCGGCGGGTTGTGCGACGCCGTGATCTGCACCCCGGCGGCGGCGCCGGTGTGGCGCACCGCGAAGGCGACCACCGGGGTGGGCACCGGCCCGGGCAGCAGCAGCACCGAAAAGCCCTGGGCGGCAAGCACTTCGGCGGTCACGGTGGCGAACGCCGCCGAGCCGTGCCGGGCGTCGCGGCCGACGATCACCAGCGAGCCGGCCGCGCCCCCCTCGGTGAGCACGCGCGCCACCGCCCAGGTCGCGCGCGCGACCACCGCGGCGTTCATGGCGTCGGGCCCGTCGCGCACCGGGCCGCGCAGCCCCGCGGTGCCGAATCGGAGTGGGCGGGCCGGTGCCACGGCGCTACAACCGCGCCACGACGTCGGCCAGCAGGGCGCCCATCCGGCCGGCCGCCGCGGCGCCGGCGGCCAGCACCTCGGCGTGGCTGAGCGGCGCGCCGCTGATCCCGGCGGCCAGGTTGGTCACCAGCGACACGCCCAGCACCTCGGCGCCGGCCTCGCGGGCCGCGATCGTCTCGTGCACCGTCGACATGCCGACCAGGTCGGCCCCCAGCGTCTGCAGCATCCGGACCTCCGCGGGGGTCTCGTAGTGCGGCCCGGGCAGCCCGGCGTAGACGCCCTCGGTCAGCGCCGGATCGCCCCGGCGGGCCAGCTCGCGCAGCCGCGGCGCGTAGGCGTCGGTGAGGTCGACGAAGCGCGGGCCGACCAGCGGGGAGCGGCCGGTGAGGTTCAGGTGGTCACTGATCAGCACGGGCTGGCCCGCGGCCATGTCCGGGCGCAGCCCGCCGGCCGCGTTGGTGAGCACGACGACGCGCGCGCCCGCCGCGCAGGCCGCCCGCACCGGGTGCACGACGTGGCACAGGTCGTGCCCCTCGTAGGCGTGCACGCGACCGACCATCACCAGCACCCGCTGCGCACCGATGCGCATCGACAACAGCTCGCCGGTGTGCCCGATGGCGGTCGGCGGGGCGAACCCCGGCAGTTCGGCCTGAGGCAGCGTGGCGGTCGGGGTGCCCAGCGCCGCCGCGGCGGGCCGCCAACCCGATCCGAGCACGATGGCGACGTCGTGCTCGGCTACCCCGGTCCGCTCGGCGATGGCCCGCGCCGCCTGCCTGGCGAGTTCGTCGGGATCGAGCGGGGGTTCGGCCACAGTCGGCGAGCTTAGCCCGGCGTATGTGAGGATCTGCCGTATGCGTCGTCCTAGGTGGTCGTTTTTTGGTCGGGTCGTCGCCGTCGCGGTGTCGGTCGCCACGCTCACGAGCGGACCGGCACCGGCGGCAGGGGCCGACGGGTGTCCGGATGTCCAACTGATCTTCGCCCGCGGCACCGCCGAGCCGCCCGGCCTGGGGGCGGTGGGCGATGCGCTGTTCGCCGCGCTGCGGCCCGCCCTCGGCGCGCGCAGCGTCGATGCCTATCCGGTGAACTATCCGGCCAGCTATAACTTTCTGACGACCGCCGACGGCGCCAACGACGCGCGCGATCACATCGCCGCGATGGTCGACCAGTGCCCGGCGACGCGGCTGGTGCTCGGTGGCTTCTCGCAGGGCGCCGCCGCGGTGTCGATGCTGGCGGGGGTCCCGCCGATCGGGCAGCGCATCGGCAACTTCGGATCGGCTCCCGCGCTGGATCCCGGTCTGGCCGACAAGGTCCGGGCGGTGGCGGTGTTCGGCAATCCCGGCAACCGCTTCGACACGCCCCTGTCGACGACCGGTGCGTTCGCCGGTCGCGCCATCGACTTGTGCAGCCCCGGTGATCCCGTGTGCGTCGTCGGCGGCCGCGACCGCGACGCGCACCACGACTACGAGGCACCGCCCTACCCCGGCCAGGCGGCGGGTTTCATCGCCGGGCTGGTCTAACCCGCCAGGATGTTGCGCAGGTTGGAGATGCCCGAGGTGAAGCCCGTCGGCGCGTTGTTCAGGATGCCGCTGATCTCGGCGACGCCGGAGTTGAACAGGCCCGAGACGTAGTCGCCGGCGTTGCCTATCCCGGAGGCGTTGTCGCCGGAGTTGTTGAAGCCCGAGCTGTCGACGCCCGAGTTTCCGAAACCCGAACTGGCGCCGGACCCGGTGAACAGGTTGCCCACTCCGGTGTTGAGGTCGCCGGAGTTGAAGACGCCGGTGTTGATGCTGCCCGAGTTGAAGAAACCCGTGTTGTAGTTGCCGGCGTTGAAGCCACCGGTGTTGTAGTCGCCGGAGTTGAAGATCCCGGTGTCGGTCGATCCGGAGTTGAACAGCCCGGTGGCGAACGCTCCGGAGTTGGCGAGGCCGGAGTTGAACTGACCCGAGTTGCCGACGCCGATGTTGCCGTTGCCCGAGTTGAAGAACCCGACGTTGTTGGTGCCCGAGTTGCCGAAGCCGACGTTGCCGGTGCCCGAGTTCAGCCCGCCGAACCCGATCTGATGGTCGCCGGTGAGCCCGATGCCGATGTTTCCGTTGCCGCTGTTGCCGAAGCCGAAATTCCCGGAGCCGAAGTTGCCGAAGCCGAAGTTGTTGCTGCCACTGTTGCCGAAGCCGAGGTTGAAGCCGCCGATGTTGCCGCTGCCCAGGTTCCAGCTGCCGTTGTTGCCGCTGCCGAAGTTGGCGCTGCCGATGTTGCCGCTGCCCAGGTTCCAGAAGCCGAAGTTGCCGCTGCCGAGGTTGACGTCGCCGATGTTGCCGCTGCCCAGCAGGTTGATCTGGCCGTTGTTGCCGCTGCCCAGGTTCCACGCGAGTTGGTTTCCGATCCCCAGGGTCAGCAGCTTCGAGTTGCCGATTCCGAGGACGTTGAATCCCGGGATGTTGTCCAGGAACCCGACGATGCCGTCCAGGGGCTGAAGCGCCGAAGGCAGCTGGTCGGCCGCCGCCGACGCGCCGGCGTGATAGTCGACCATCGCGGCGACGTCCTGGGCCCACATCTGTTCGTACTCGGCCTCGGTGGCCGCGATCGCGGGGGCGTTCTGGCCGAACAGGTTCGACATCACCAGCGAAACCAGGTCGGTGCGATTGGCGGCAACCACGGCCGGGTGCACCGTCGCCGCCAACGTGGACTCGAACACCGCCGCGACGGACTGGGCCTGCGCGGACGCGTTCTGGGCGTGGGCCGCGGCCGCGTTCAGGAAACCCGCGTAGGGGGTGGCCGCCGCCATCATCGCCGCCGACGCCGGGCCCTGCCAGGCCTGCTGCGTGAGCCCGGAGGTCACCGACGCGAAAGACGATGCCGCCGAGGACAGCTCGGAGGCCAGGCCGTCCCACGCCGCCGCGGCCTCTAGCATTGGTGCCGACCCCGCGCCGACGAACATCCGCAGCGAGTTGATCTCCGGGGGCAGCACCAAAAAGCTCATCGCGAATCCTTCGGCCGAGACTGTCTTAAACGGATGTCATATAGATAGCAGAGTTTCATACTTTTAGTCCACAGGAGTGGCGAACAACATAGTAATCGGTTTGGTAAGCGCGCGCCGGGTTCCGGAAGGACTTCGCGTGTCGGGACCGAATCGCGGCGGTGGGATACTGCGAGGGTGCCCGCTCGCTCGTCAGACCACCCGCTAGGTCGCGTTGAGGATGTCGCGCGGCGACGTGGCCCCGACCTCGTCGCGTTGTCCCACGCCATCCACGCCGAGCCCGAGCTCGCGTTCGACGAGCACCGCAGCTGCGCCAAGGTCCAGGCGCTGGTCGCCGAGCGCGGTTTCGAGATCACCGCGCGCGCGGGCGGTCTGGACACCGCGTTCCGCGCCGACTTCGGCAGCGGACCCCTGGTCGTCGGGGTGTGCGCCGAGTACGACGCGCTGCCCGAGATCGGGCACGCCTGCGGCCACAACATCATCGCCGCATCGGCGGTGGGGGCGGCGCTGGCGCTGGCCGAGGTGGCCGACGACCTGGGGTTGCGGGTCGCGCTGCTGGGCACTCCCGCCGAGGAGGCCGGCGGCGGCAAGGCGCTGCTGCTCGAGGCCGGGACGTTCGACGACGTCGCGGTGGCGGTGATGGTGCATCCCGGGCCGACCGATATCGCCGCGGCGCGCTCGCTGGCGTTGTCGGAAGCGACGGTGGACTACCGGGGCAAGGAATCGCACGCGGCCGTCGCGCCGTTCCTCGGGCTCAACGCCGCCGACGCCCTGACCGTCGCGCAGGTGGCCGTCGGGCTGCTGCGCCAGCAGTTGGCGCCGGGACAACTGGTGCACGGGATCGTCACCAACGGCGGGCAGGCGGTCAACGTCATCCCCGGGCACACCACGCTGCAGTACGCGATGCGGGCGCTCGACGCCGAATCGCTGCGCCAGCTCGAGGGCAGGATGTACGCGTGCTTTGCCGCGGGCGCGCTGGCCGCCGGCTGCGAGTACGAGATCGACAGCCCCTCACCGCCATACGCCGAGCTCGACCCCGATCCCTGGCTGGCCGACGTCGTCCGGGACGAGATGCGCCGACTCGGACGCGAGCCGGTGGCGGCCGAAGTCGAGGCGGCGCTGCCGATGGGCAGCACGGACATGGGCAACGTGACCAAGGTGCTGCCCGGCATTCACCCGGTGATCGGCGTCGACGCCGGCGGTGCCACGGTTCACCAACGCGCCTTCGCCGCCGCCGCGGCGGGCCCCAGCGCCGACCGCGCGGTCGTCGACGGGGCGATCATGTTGGCGCGCACCGTCGTTCACCTCGCCCAGACCCGCGAAGAACGAGACCGGGTACTGGCGGCGCAGGAGCGCAGGGCGAGCGGGGCCCGAGCATGAGCCTCGTCGACACCGCCGAGTCGTGGCTGGCCGCGCACCACGACGACCTGGTCTCGTGGCGCCGGCACATCCACCGCTATCCGGAGTTGGGCCGCCAGGAGTACGCGACCACCCAGTTCGTCGCCGAACGGTTGGCCGACGCGGGGCTGAACCCCAAGGTGTTGCCCGGCGGGACCGGGCTGGTCTGCGACCTGGGGCCCGAGCACGAGCCGAGGATCGCGCTGCGGGCCGACATGGACGCGCTGCCTATGGCCGAGCGGACCGACGCGCCGTACACCTCGACGATGCCCAACGTCGCGCACGCCTGCGGGCACGACGCGCACACCGCCATCCTGCTGGGCACGGCGCTCGCGCTGGCGTCGGTGCCGGAGCTGCCGATCGGGGTGCGGTTGATCTTCCAGGCCGCCGAGGAGCTGATGCCCGGCGGGGCGATCGACGCGATCGCGGCCGGGGCGCTGTCGGGGGTGTCGCGGATCTTCGCCCTGCACTGCGATCCCCGGCTGGAGGTCGGCAAGATCGCGGTGCGGCAAGGCCCGATCACCTCGGCGGCCGACCAGCTGGAGATCACGCTGTATTCCCCGGGCGGGCACACCTCGCGGCCGCACCTGACCGCCGACCTGGTCTATGGCCTCGGCACCCTGATCACCGGCCTGCCGGGGGTGCTGTCGCGCCGCATCGACCCGCGCAACGGGACGGTGCTGGTGTGGGGCGCCGTCAATGCCGGGGTGGCCCCCAACGCGATCCCGCAGACGGGCGTGTTGGCCGGCACCGTGCGCACCGCCAGCCGCCAGACCTGGGTCGCCATGCAAGACATCATCCGCGAGACGGTGTCCGCGCTGCTGGCCCCGCTGGCGATCGAACACACACTGCA
Source organism: Mycobacterium terramassiliense (assembly GCF_900157385.1). Lineage (GTDB taxonomy): Bacteria > Actinomycetota > Actinomycetes > Mycobacteriales > Mycobacteriaceae > Mycobacterium > Mycobacterium terramassiliense. Next base: position 513,176 of record NZ_LT717700.1, on the reverse strand, counting down.
GTACCGGCGCGGGGTGCCCCCTGTGGTCAACGAGGACGTCTCGACGCGCATCCTCACCCATGCCATCGAAGCCGTCGGCCCCGACGCGCTCGCCGACACCCGGCAGTCCGGCGGCGGTGAGGACTTCTCCTGGTATCTGGAGGAGATCCCCGGCGCGATGGCGCGCCTGGGCGTGTGGTCCGGCGAGGGCCCGCAGCTCGATCTGCACCAGCCCAACTTCGATCTCGACGAGCGCGCCCTGGCGATCGGGCTGCGCGTGATGGTCAACATCGTCGAGCAGGCCGCACTCTTCTAGGGCAGAAATCCCGCGCGAGCGTGCGTGTTTGTACAGCGACACGCCGCCGCAGCCGGCATTCTGCGCACGCTCGGCGCAGTGAATTGTGGGGAATCCGCGGCGCCCACACGATAGCCGGCATGCACGCAGACCTATGTCGACTGCTCGACGCGCAAGGCGAAGTGGTGACGTCCGCGCAGGCGCTGAGGTTCCTCACCCGCCGCGGGCTGGAGGCCCACGTGAATAGCGGTGCGCTGCAGAAGGTTTGGCACGGCGTTTACGGCCGTGGCCAGGTCACCACGGCGTTGCGACTGCGCGGGCTGGATCTGGCCGCCGATACGACGATCGTCGCGTGCCTGGGCACCGCTGCGGCGGTATACGGGTTCGACACCGAACGAACGGCGGATCTGCACGTGCTCAATCCGCCCGGCCGGCAACTGCGGTCGTGCGAGGGCCTCGTCGTGCACCGGCGTCAGGGCGCGCCGCAGGCACTGGTCGGCGGAAGACCCGCCACCACACCCGCATGGACGGCGATCGAAGTCGCCCGTGGCCTGCGCCGCCCCAGAGCCCTCGCGACGCTGGATGCCGCGCTGCGCAGCGGCACCTGTAGCCGCGAAGACCTGGAGCGGGCGGTCAAGCAGCAGGCCGGGCGGCGCGGGATCGTGACCGTGCGCGAGCTGGTTGTCCTGGCGTCCCCGCAGGCGGAGTCGCCGATGGAGAGCGAGGCACGGCTGGTCATGATCGACGGCGGCCTGCCCGAGCCCGTGCTGCAGTACGAGGTCCTGGACCCGCAGGGACGCCTCTGGCGCCTCGACTTCGCGTGGCCGGTACTTCGGGTCGCCGCTGAATACGACGGCATCGACTGGCACAGCGGGCCGGAGGCTTTTTTCCGAGACCGCCGCCGGGCTTCGGCACTCCAAGAGCTGGGGTGGTTGATAGTGCCCATCGTCGCCGAGGACGTCAGATACCGGCCGCGCGAACTTGTCCGCCGGCTCGAGACGCAGCTCCGAAAGGCCGCGTGACGCCGCGACGAGGGTGCGCAGGTTGCCGGCCACTGCGGCGTGTCGCCGTACCAACACGCACGCTCGCGAGGCGGACTCGCTAGGGCAGGCCGTTCGCGCCGAGCAGCAGGCCCCCGGCGCCGCCCGGCCTGCTGCTTGACCGGCCGAACAGCAGCCCGCCGGCCCCGCCGGCGCCTCCCGTCGCGCCGATTCCGCCTGCGCCGCCGGCACCGCCGTTGCCGAACAGGCCGCCGGCCCCTCCCGCGCCGCCGGGGACCCCGGCGAGCGTGCTCGGCCCACCGTTGCCGCCGTCGCCGTAGAGCAGGCCCCCCGGACCGCCCGGCTGGCCCACCCCGGCGATGGTCGTCCCGTTGGCGCCATTGCCGATCAGCGGGCGCCCCAGCAGCGCCCGGGTGGGCGCGTTCACCGCGCCCAGCAGGTCCTGCTGCAGGGTCTGCAGCGGCGAGGCGTTGGCGGCCTCGGCCAGGGCATAGGAGGCACCGCCCGCGGCCACGGCCTGCGCGAATTCGCCGTGCAGCGCCGCCACCTGGGCGCTGAGTGCCTGGTATGCGGCGCCGTGCGCGCCCAGCAACGCCGCGATGTCCTTGGAGACCTCATCGGCCGCCGCGGCCAGCACCCCCGTCGTGGGAGCCGCGGCGGCCGCGCTGGCCGCCGCGACTGTCGAACCGATGCCCGCCAGGTCTGCCGCCGCGGACTCGACCATGTCTGGCGCGGCGATGACGAACGACATGCCGCACCTCCCTAGGCGCTGGTCCCCGGGCCGACGTTGCTGGCCGGGCGGGTGCGCAGGTCGTGCACGTAATCCGCTGGCGCACCGGCGATTTCGGCGGCGTCGGCCATCACACCGAGGTATCGCGCCGACGGCAGCCCGCCCTCCCACGCGTCGAGCACGTACAACCACGCCAGTACGGGATCGGTGGTGGTGTCCGACGAAATGCGCTCCACCCGGCACCGGATCTTCTTGTGCACCCCGAACTCGGAGCCCTCCCAGTGGTCGAGGTTGACCTCGTCGGCCGGCGTCATGTCGTAGAGCACGACGAACACCTTGGAACCGGGGTCCTCGACGATCGTCGCCAGGGCGCCTTCCCAGCCGATGTCCTCGCCGCCGAACGTCAACCGCCACCCATGCAGCCAGCCGGTTCCGGCCATCGGCGAGTGCGGCGCGCGCTTGAGCATCTGCTCGGGATCCATGTTCGATCCGTACGCGGCGTAGAGCGGCACGGGGAAAGCTTAAACGTCGCACGCTCGCGCGGTATTCACCCGAGCGTTTAGCGGGCTTCCCGCCGCGCAGATAGGTTGGGCCATGTGGTGACCCGCATCGTGATCCTGGGTGGGGGGCCGGCCGGTTACGAAGCCGCTCTGGTCGCCGCCACCTCACACCCCGACACAACCCACGTCACCGTGATCGACTCCGACGGGGTCGGCGGGGCGGCCGTGCTGGATGATTGCGTGCCGTCCAAGACGTTCATCGCCTCCACCGGGCTGCGCACCGAACTGCGCCGCGCCCCGCGGCTGGGCTTCGACATCGACATCGAAGACGCCAAGATCTCGTTGCCGCAGATCCACGCGCGGGTGCGGACGCTGGCCGCCGAGCAGTCGGCCGACATCACCGCCCAGCTGCTCGCCGTGGGTGTGCAAGTGGTCGCGGGCCGGGGCGAGCTGATCGACCCGACGCCCGGGCTGGCCAAGCACCGCATCAGGGCCACCGCCGCGGACGGGACGACCAGTGAGCACGAGGCCGACGTCGTGCTGATCGCCACCGGCGCGAGCCCGCGGATCCTGCCGTCGGCTCAGCCCGACGGCGAACGCATCCTGACCTGGCGGCAGCTCTACGACCTGGAGGCCCTGCCCGAGCACCTGATCGTGGTGGGCTCCGGGGTGACCGGCGCCGAGTTCGTCAGCGCCTACACCGAGCTGGGCGTCCCGGTGACCGTGGCGGCCAGCCGCGACCGGGTGCTGCCGTACGAGGACGCCGACGCCGCGCTGGTCCTGGAGGAGTCGTTCTCCGAACGGGGCGTCCAGCTGGTCAAGAACGCCCGCGCCGAGTCGGTCACCCGCACCGACGCCGGGGTGCTGGTCACCATGACCGACGGGCGCACGGTCGAGGGCAGCCACGCCCTGATGACCATCGGGTCGGTTCCCAACACCGGCAACCTCGGGCTGGAACGGGTCGGCATCGAGCTGGGGCGCGGGGACTACCTGCGGGTCGACCGGGTGTCGCGGACCTCGGTGCCCGGCATCTACGCCGCGGGGGACTGCACGGGGCTGCTGCTGTTGGCGTCTGTCGCGGCCATGCAGGGCCGGATCGCGATGTATCACGCGCTGGGCGAGGGCGTCAGCCCGATCCGGCTGCGCACGGTGGCGGCGACGGTGTTCACCAGGCCCGAGATCGCCGCCGTCGGGGTGCCGCAGTCGATGATCGACGACGGTTCGGTGCCGGCCCGGACGATCATGCTGCCGCTGCGCACCAACGCGCGCGCGAAAATGTCGGGCCTGCGGCAAGGGTTCGTCAAGATGTTCTGCCGCAAGTCCACCGGCGTGGTGATCGGCGGCGTGGTGGTGGCGCCGATCGCCTCCGAGCTGATCCTGCCGATCGCCGTGGCCGTGCAAAACCGCATCACCGTCAACGAACTGGCGCAGACGCTGGCCGTTTATCCGTCGCTGTCCGGTTCGATCACCGAGGCCGCGCGCCGGCTGATGGCCCACGACGATCTCGATTAGGGCCTAGCCTGGGTAGCGCTACCGACGAGTAACCGGACAGGAGCCCCCGCAGTGAGCGACCCGATCGATGCGCTGGGACCGCAGCAACGCACGCTGGCCTGGGAGCGGCTGAGCGCCGAGCAGTTCGACGTGGTGGTCATCGGCGGCGGCGTGGTGGGATCCGGGTGCGCCCTGGACGCCGCCACGCGCGGGCTGAAGGTGGCGCTGGTCGAGGCGCGCGACTTCGCGTCCGGCACGTCGAGCCGGTCGTCGAAGATGTTCCACGGCGGCCTGCGCTACCTCGAGCAGCTGGAGTTCGGACTGGTCCGCGAGGCGCTGTACGAGCGCGAGCTGTCGCTGACCAAGCTGGCGCCGCATCTGGTCAAGCCGATGCCCTTCCTGTTCCCGCTGACGCATCGGGTCTGGGAGCGCCCCTACACCGCGGCCGGCATCTTCCTCTACGACCGCCTCGGCGGCGCGAAATCCGTTCCCGCGCAAAAGCATTTGACCCGGGCGGGCGCCCTGCGCTTGAGCCCGGGCCTCAAGCGCACGTCGCTGATCGGCGGGATTCGCTACTACGACACCGTCGTCGACGACGCGCGCCACACGATGACGGTCGCGCGCACCGCGGCGCACTACGGCGCGGTGGTGCGGTCCTCCACGCAGGTGGTCGCGCTGCTGCGCGAGGGCGATCGGGTGACCGGTGTGCGGGTCCGTGATTCCGAGGACGGCGCGATCACCGAGGTCCGCGGCCACGTCGTGGTCAACGCCACCGGGGTGTGGACCGACGAGATCCAGTCGCTGTCCAAGCAGCGCGGGCGGTTTCAGGTCCGCGCGTCCAAGGGCGTGCACGTGGTGGTGCCGCGGGACCGCATCGTCAGCGACGTCGCGATCATCCTGCGCACCGAGAAGTCGGTGATGTTCGTCATACCGTGGGGCAGCCACTGGATCATCGGCACCACCGACACCGACTGGAACCTGGACCTGGCCCACCCGGCGGCCACCAAGGCCGACATCGACTACATCCTGGGGACCGTCAACACCGTGCTGGCCACCCCGCTGACGCACGCCGACATCGACGGCGTCTACGCCGGGCTGCGCCCGCTGCTGGCGGGGGAGAGCGAGGAAACCTCCAAGCTGTCCCGCGAGCACGCCGTGGCGGTGCCCGCGCCCGGGCTGGTCGCGATCGCCGGCGGGAAGTACACCACCTACCGGGTGATGGCCGCCGACGCGATCGACGCCGCGGCCCAGTTCATTCCGGCCCGGGTGGCGCCGTCGATCACCGAGAAGGTGAGTCTGCTGGGCGCCGACGGGTACTTCGCGCTGGTCAACCAGGTCGAACACGTCGGGACGCTGAAGGGCCTGCACCCGTACCGCGTGCGCCACCTGCTGGACCGCTACGGTTCGCTGATCGGCGAGGTCCTGGAGCTGGCGGCCGAAACCCCCGACCTGCTCAGCCCGATCAAGGAGGCGCCGGGCTACCTGCGGGTCGAGGCCCTCTACGCCGTCACCACCGAGGGTGCCCTGCATCTGGAGGACATCCTGGCGCGCCGGACGCGCATTTCCATCGAGTACCCGCACCGCGGCGTCGACTGCGCCCGCGAGGTGGCCGAGGTGGTGGCGCCGGTGCTGGGCTGGACCGCCGAGGACGTCGACCGCGAGGTGGCCAACTACACCGCGCGGGTGGAGGCCGAGGTGCTGTCGCAGGCCCAGCCCGACGACGTGTCGGCCGACGAACTGCGGGCCAGCGCGCCCGAGGCGCGCGCCGAGCTCCTCGAGCCGGTGCCGCTCAGTTGAGGCCCGCGCCGCTCCCCGTGCGCGACGGGCTCGGCCCGGCGCGGGTGCGGCTGCGCGGCGGCCCGGTGCTGGCCGAGCTGACCGAACGGTTCGGCGCGCCGGCCCGCGCGAAGGTGCTGGCCGGGGAGGTGGTCGACGCCGACGGCGCGGTGGTCGACGACGCGACGGTGCTGCGCGGCGGGTCGTTCGTGTACCTCTACCGCGAGCTGCCCGACGAGGTCCCGGTGCCTTTCGAGCTTCCCGTGCTGCATCGCGACGACGACATCGTCGTCGTCGACAAGCCGCACTTCCTGGCGACCATGCCGCGCGGCCGGCACGTCGCGCAGACCGCGCTGGTGCGGCTGCGCCGCGACCTGGGGTTGCCCGAGCTGAGCCCTGCGCACCGGCTCGACCGGCTGACGGCCGGGGTGCTGCTGCTCACCACCCGCCGCGAGGTGCGCGGCGCCTACCAGACGCTGTTTTCGGCGGGGGCGGTGCGCAAGACCTACCTGGCGCGTGCGGCCGTCGACCCCGCTCTGGTTTTTCCGCGGGTGGTGCGCAGCCGGATCGTCAAGCGCCGCGGCGTTTTGCAGGCGTTCTGCGAGCCGGGCACGGCGAACGCGGAGACGTTGGTGGAACTGGTCTCCCCGGACGGCCTGTACCGGCTGAGCCCGCGCACCGGGCGCACCCATCAGCTGCGGGTGCACATGGCCTCGCTGGGGCTGCCGATCGAGGGTGACCCGTTGTATCCCAACGTGATTGACGTCGCCGCCGACGACTTCAGCACCCCGCTGCGGTTGCTGGCGCAGCGCATCGAGTTCGACGACCCGCTCACCGGTGTGCGCCGCGAGTTCGTCAGCCGGCGCCCCGGCCCCTAGCCCGTCGCGCGCCCGGCGTCGTCGCGGCGGCACCCCATGTCGCAATCGCCTTTACCCACCAACCAACCGCGCGAATATCGCGGGGCCGGGTAGCCCGCGGTCATGGACATCACCGTCACCTTCGTCGGCAAAGCCACCACGTTGATCAGCGCCGGCGGGCTCACGCTGGTGACCGATCCGAACTTCCTGCACCTGGGCGGGACGCGGCTGCCGGCCGGCGGGCGGCTTCCGTTCGGGCTGACGGTAACCAATGGACGGCCGCCAGGGCGCGGAGCTGGTGGCAAAGCTCGCGCTGCCCAAAATGATCCCCGTCCGCTTCGACGATTACGGCGTGTTCGCCTCGCCGCCGGCGGACTTCGTCGCGGAGATGCGGCGCCGCGGCATGGGCGATCGAATCGTCGAATTGGACCGCGGCGCCGCAACGACCCTGTGATCGCCGCGGGGCCGCCTAGCTGCTGATTTACTTCGCTGGCTAACCTCGTCGGTATATCGTTCGTCTCATCCGGTACTCGAACGAACACAGATCTGGGGGCCCGGCGTGTGGTGTCGACGTGCAGTGTTTCAGCGCCGGTCGCGGCGCGGTCAACGCGACTTTGCCGGGTGGTTGCCCGCATACGGAATGTGAGATGTCATGGATCTTCTAGCGCTGCCTCCCGAGGTGACCTCGGCGCTCATCCACTCCGGACCCGGAGCGGGCTCGCTGATTGAAGCCTCCGCCGCGTGGCAGCGCCTGACCACCGAATTGGAGAACTCGGCCGCCACGTACACGTCGGCGTTGTCCGCGCTGAGTGAGTCGTGGAAGGGGCCGTCGTCGGCCGCGATGGTCGAGGCCGTCCAGCCCTACGTCGCCTGGCTGCGCAACACCGCGCAGCAATCCCAGCAGCTGGCCGAATCGACCCAGGCCGCCGCGGCGGCGTTCAACGCCGCGCAAGCGACGGTGGTGCAGCCCGCGGCGGTCACCGCCAACAGGACGCGGCTGGCGCAATTGATCGCCACCAACGGGTTCGGCCGCAACCTTCCGGCCATCGCCGCGACCGAAGACCAGTACCAGGCCATGTGGGCGACCAACTCCGCGGCGCTGAGCCGCTACCAGGCGGCCACGACCCAGGCGCTCGACCTGCAACAGTTCCTGTCGCCGCCGTCGATCACCGATCCGGCGGGGACGGCCGCCCAGGCCACCGCCACGTCCGCCGCCGCGGCCGCCCCGGCGCAGTCAATCGGCCAGTTCTTGGAGTCGATCGTCGGGACGCCGTTCGGATTCGACCCCAACGTGGGGTGGTTCGGGCTGGCCAACACCTACGCGAACCAGTTCATCTCGTCCGGCTTCCCCATCAACCTGCTGAGCTACGTCGCGCAGAGCAACTCGGCCCAGGCGCTGCAAAGCGTGGGCGGCGACATCGGCCAGGGCCTCTCGGAGGGCGAGTCGGCGCTGGGAGCGGCGGGGGCAAACCTGGCCGGCGCCGTCAGGGCGGCCGGGTCGGCGGCGCCCGCCGGGGCGATGGGCGTGGGAGTGTCGATCGGCAAGCTGACCGCGCCGCCCGCGGTGGTGGGGCTGCTGCCCGCCTCGCAAACGCCGGTCCAACTGGCCTCGGCGGCATCCCCGTTGGACGGCGCGGACGCCGGGTTCCCCATGCTGCCGCCGTTGATGCCGCCGCCCATCTCGGCGGGCAGCGGCTGGCGCAAGCGCAAACAACCCACTCCCGAGGATCTCCAGGTTGGCGCGGAGGTCAAGGGGAAAGTGATGCGCCCACCGCCGTCGGCGGGATAAGGGACGACCGAAATGTCCTGCCGCACAAGGCAGTTGAGAACTGCCACAGAGTTGGCGGGTTGAGACGTCATGGACTTCGCGACGTTGCCCCCAGAGATCAGCGCGGCGCTGATCCACTCCGGACCCGGTGCGGGTTCGCTGATCGAGGCCGCCGCCGCATGGGATCGGCTCGGCACCGAGCTGGAGGAATCCCTGCCCAACTACGCCTCGGTGCTGTCCACGATGACCGAAACCTGGCAGGGTCCGTCCTCCGCGGCGACGGTGCAGGCCGTCGAGCCCTATCTCGTTTGGTTGGGCACCACCGCGCAACAGTGCGAACGGGTCGCCTCCTCGATGCAGGCCGCGGCGGCGGCGTTCGAATTGGCCTGCCGCACGGTGGTCTTCCCGGTCCAGGTGACCGCCAACCGGACCCGGCTGGCCCAGCTGATCGCGACCAACTGGCTCGGCACCAACTCGGTGGCGATCGCCGAGACCGACGCCCAGTACGAGGGCATGTGGGTGAACAACGCGGCGGCGATGTATCGCTATGCGGCAACCACGGCCCAGGCCACCCGGCTGCCCCAGTTCTCCTCGCCCCCGGCAATAGCCAATCCGGCGGCCGCCGCCGCGCAGGCCGCCGCCGCGCCCGCCGCTGCCGCCCCGGCGCAATCGATCGGCCAAATCCTGGAGTCAATCGTCGGCACCCCGTTCGGATTCAACCCCCAGACCGGTTGGTTCGGGCTGGCCAACACCTACGCGAACCAGTTCATCGCGGGCGGGATCCCGATCAACCTGCTCAGCTATCTGGCGCAGCTGAACACCGCGCAGGCGCTGCAGAGCGTGGGCGGGGACGTCGGCCAGGGCCTGGCCGAGGGCGAGTCGGCCCTGTCGGCGGCCGGGGCGGATCTGGCCGCCGCGGTCAGGGGCGTCGGGTCGGCGGCGGCGCCCGCGGGGGCGATCGGCGTGGGGGTGTCGATGGGAAGGCTGACCATGCCGCCCGCCGCCGTCGGAATGTTGGCCGCCGCGAAGACGCCGGTGCAGCTGGCCGCGGCGGTGTCCCCGCTCCCGGCCGGGGAATCCGGCTTCCCCTTCATGCCGCCGCCCATGATGCCGCCGGTCGCGCCGCGCAACAAGGGCAAGCGCGAGGGGGGCAAATACGACGACATCGAAATCGGGCTGGAGATCAAGGGCACCTTCATGACCCGGCCGCCCTCAGCGGGCTGACGCCCCCGGTTCGGCGGACTCGGCGGACTCGGCGGTGGCCAGGGTGAAGTAGTTTTCCTCCTCCTGCAGAAAGTGCAGGCGCAGCAACGCGTACAGCCCGTACAGGCAGGCGAGCAGGTCGTCGACCTGGTCCGGGGCGATGCAGCCGCCGCTTTGGGCCAGGGCCAGGTGCGCGCCGATCCGGTCCGACAGCCGTTGTATCTCGGCGTGGGTCCGGCTCATCGTGGCGGTGGCCTCACCCGTGCCCAGCGGATGGGCCAGGGCCGGGTAGAGCTGGGTTTCCTCGGCGCGTTCGTGGGGAAGAATGCGGTCCACGAGCAAACCGTGGGCGCGTGTAATCGCTTGCAGCGCAGCCTGATCCGGCGCGTCGGCCAGTCGGTCGGCCGCCTCCCGCAGGAGGCCGACGGTGTCGCGCAGTTCGTCGTGTTCGGCGTCGAAGCGGCGCAGCATCCGTTCGGTTCGCGCGGGCAGGTCGACCTCGAGGGACGGGTCGCCGCGCAGGGCCCGCAGCGCGTTACCGATCACGGCCACGTCGATACCCTCCTGCAGCAGCGCGCCGGCGGCCGGCGGCAGCCACCCGAGGGCGGCGACAGCCATCGCGGCCAGCGACAGGCCCATGCCGACGACCGCGCTCTGCACGGCGATGCGCCGCGACCACCGCGCGATGTCCATCGCGTCCGCGAGGCGCTCCAGCCGATCGGTGGTCAACACGATGTCGGCGGCCTCCGAGGAGGCGGTGGCACCGCGCGCGCCCATCGCGACGCCGACGCCGGCGGCGGCCAGCGCGGGGGCGTCGTTCACCCCGTCGCCGACCATCACGGTGACCGCGCGGTCCTGTTCGGCGCGCACGGCGGCGACCTTGTCGGCCGGGCTCTGCTCGGCGTAGACGTCGTCGAGCCCCAAGACGGCGGCGACCTCGCGGGCCGGCTCGGCGCGGTCGCCGGTGAGCATCACCAGTCGGCGCAGCCCGGCGCCGCGCAACCGGCGCACGGTGCGCGGTGCGTGGCGGCGCAGCGGGTCGCGCAACAGCACCGCGCCGGCCGGTCGCCCGTCGACACAGACCCAGGCGATCGCGGCGGTGTCCAGCAGCGCGCGGTTCACCGCCGCGCGGGCCCACTCCGTGGGCGTGTCGCCGCGGAGTTTGCCGACGTAGATGAGCTGGTCGCCGACGGTCGCGGTGACGCCGCGCCCCGGTTGCTCGACCACCTCGGTGGGTAGCGACAGCCGCAGGCCGCGGGCGAGCGCCTCGGTGACGATCGCCTCGGCGAGCACGTGTGGGGACAGCTGGTCCACCGAAGCCGCCAGCCGCAGGATGTCGATGGCATCGCGCCCCGGCGCGGCCGCGACGTCGATGACGACCGGGCGTCCCATGGTCAGCGTGCCCGTCTTGTCCATCACCAAAGTCGTTGCGTGCCCGAGGTTCTCGAGCGCGGCACCGCCGCGGACCAGCACGCCCCGCCGCGACGCCCGCGACAGCCCGGACACGATCGCCACCGGGGCGGCGAGCAGCAGCGGGCACGGCGTTGCCACCACCAGCACGGCGACGGCCCGCACCGCCGACCCGCCGGCCAGCCACGCCCCGCCGGCGACCAACAGGGCCAACGGCAAGAACCACGCCGCAAACCGGTCGGCCAGCCGCACCACCGGCGCGTTCTGGGCCCCGGCCTGCGCGGCCAGCCGCACGATCTGGGCGTACGTGCTGTCTTCGGCCGTGGCGGTGGCACGCATGTCGAGCGCACCGCCGGCGTTGATGACCCCGCTGCGCACCGGCTCGCCGAAAGCGCGCTCGACCTGCAGCGGCTCGCCGGTCAGCACCGACTCGTCGAGCACCGCCGCCGCGCTGGCGACGCGCCCGTCCACGGGCACCACTTCGCCGGGGCCGACGACCAGCAGGTCGTCGATGGCCACGTCGGCCGCCTCGATCGTGGTCACCGTCGAACCGATTCGGCGGCGGGCGAACCGCGGGGCGTGTTCGAGCAGGGCCCGCAGGTCGTGCGACGCGCGGCGCTCGGCCGCGGCCTCCAGCGCCCGGCCACCGGCCAGCATCACCGCGATCAACGCGCCGGCGAGGTGCTCGCCGACCAGCAGGGTGCCGACCAGCGCCAGCATCGCGATGAGGTCGACCCCGAACCGGCCGTGGCGCAGCGCCGCCAGCACCCACGCCGTCGCCGGAACCAGGGCCGCCACCGTCCCCGCGATCCAGCACGCGTCGGCGACGTCGCGCGCGCCGGCCAGCCAGGCGATACCGCCGGATGCCAACGCGCCGACGCTCAGCGCCAGTAAAACCGCAAATCCCTTGCCGCCCACACCGTTCCCTCCGGGAAATACAGGCCTTTCGCCAGCGTGAACGGCATTCGCCGCGCCGACTAGGGCCGGGTGTCACATGACTGGCAGATCTTGAGGCCAGCAATTGCGAGTACCACCGCCACTTGAATTGGGGACTGAGGTCACTAGAAAGGGCGGGCAAGTTCCGGTGAACATTGCTGGCGTGACCGATTTGCCTGCCCCGACTTCCGCGGGAGCCATCCCGATCTCCACCCTCATCGGCGAGCCGGTGGCGCGCGTCGCCGCCGACGCCACGGTTGCCGACGTCGCCAAGGCCCTGGTGGCCGTCGACGCCGGGGCGGTCGTGGTGGGCGACGACACCCGGCCCGCGGCGCTGGTGAGCGAGCGCGACGTCGTTCGGGTGGTGGCCCGCGGGCAGAATCCCGGTCGGGTCGCGGCCGCCGACGTGGCCAGCACCAAGCTGGTGTGGTGCGACGCCGCCGCGACGGTCGATCAGGTGTCGGCCCGGATGATGGATCACTACATCCGCCACGTCCTGGTGGAGCACGACGGGGTGCTGGCCGGCATCGTCTCGGCCCGCGACCTGCTCGGCGTGTACAGCGCCTACGCCGACGCCGATCTCGATTCGGCGTGAAGCGGCGTCGGCTGGCCTACGTCGTCGGAGGCGGCGTGGCCGGCCTGACCGGATGGGACCTGCTGCAGCGCCGCCACACCATCCTGCGCAACTACCCGGTCATCGGGCACCTGCGGTTCCTGCTCGAAGCGGTCGGCCCGGAGCTGCGCCAGTACATCGTCACCGACAACGACGCCGAGCGGCCCTTCAGCCGCGACCAGCGGCGCTGGGTGTACACGTCGGCGAAGCTGTCCAACCGGTACTTCGGGTTCGGCACCGACAACGACCTGGAACGGGTCCACAACTACCCCGTCATCAAGCACGCGGCGTTCCCCGCGCCCACCCCCGCCGGCGAACCCGAGCATCCCGACCCGGCAGTGCCGTTGCCGGCGGCCAAGGTGCTCGGCGGCGCGCGCCGTCGTGCCAAGGCCTTCCGGCCCGCGTCGCTGGTCAACGTCTCGGCGATGAGCTTCGGCTCGCTGTCCGGCTCGGCCGTCACGGCGCTCAACAAGGGCGCGGCCCTGGCGGGCGCCCTGCACACCACCGGCGAGGGTGGGGTGTCGCCGTATCACCTGGGCGGCGGCGACCTCGTCTGGCAGATCGGCACCGGCTACTTCGGCTGCCGCAACGACGACGGCAGCTTCAGCCTGCCCCGCCTGATCGACCGGGTGGCCGCGACGACGTCCATCCGGGCCATCGAGATCAAGCTGAGCCAGGGCGCCAAGCCCGGGCTGGGCGGCATGCTGCCCGGGGCGAAGGTCACGCCCGAGATCGCCGCTATCCGCGGCATTCCGGTCGGGGTGGATTGCAAGAGCCCCGCCGGCCACTCCGCCTTCCACGACGTCGACGGGCTGCTCGAGCTGGTGGAGACCATCGCCGCCGAGACGGGCCTGCCGGTGGGCATCAAGTCGGCGGTCGGGGAGGAGCCGTTCTGGCTACAGCTGGCCGACCGCATGGCCCGCACCGGCACCGGGGTCGACTTTGTGACCGTCGACGGCGGCGAGGGCGGCACCGGCGCGGCGCCGCTGGTCTTCAGCGACCACGTCGCGCTGCCCTTCAAGTGGGCCTTCCCGCGTGTCTACCGGGCGTTCGCCGAGGCGGGCCTGCACCACGACGTGGTGTTCATCGGCTCGGGCAAGCTGGGCATCCCGGAGAACGCCCTGCTGGCCCTGGCGGCGGGCTGCGACATGGTCAACGTCGCGCGGACCGCCATGTTCTCCATCGGGTGCATCCAGGCCCAGCGCTGCCACACCGGCCGCTGCCCCTCCGGCGTCGCCACCCAGTCACCGTGGCTGCAGCACGGCCTGGACCCGGCCCTGAAGTCGGTGCGCTGCGCGAACTACCTCGCCAGCCTGCGCTTCGAGCTGGTGTCCTTGGCCCGCGCCTGCGGGCATGTCCATCCCGCACTGGTGCCGCTGGACGCGATCGAGCTGCTCGACGTCGACCTGAAGACGGTGCGGGCCGATGAGTTGCTCGGCTATGAGCCCGGCTGGGGCATGCCCGGCCCCGCCGACATCGCGGCGATCAGCGCCGCGATGGCGTAGCCGGCGGCCGGCTCAGCCAGTGGCCGCGGTCGCCGCGCGGGACTCGATCATGCGGTTGCGAACGATGTGCTCGACGAGGATGGGAACGAAGGCCTGCACCGGTGCGTCGACGAATTGTCGCGCGGCCTCCTCGCACCAGCGCAGGATCTCAGCGGTGCGCTCCGGTTCATCGCGCCCCTCGTGGCGGGCCAGCTTGGTGGCGACGTCGGCCACCGACTTCGACGCCGCGGGCACACCGGCCGGGGCGTCGGCGGCGTCGGCGGTTCCCCGCGCCTCGTCCAGCGCTCGTCGTGCGGCCTGTTCGCCGGTGTCCGGCCGGATGACGCGCAGCGTGAGGTGGCGGCCGTCCGCGCCGATCAGGATGACGCTGGCCGGCTCGTCACTGGTGAATCCCAGCAATTCGACGGTGTGACCGCCGATTTCGACCAGGGCCGGCGTCTCGTCCCAGCCGTTGCGGCGGTAACCGATCATGACGACCTGCCCCAGCCGGTCGGACACCGACGCCACCAGGTCCGGCAGCTCCTCCACCAGGTGCCTCGACCGTGGCCACCAGGCCCCGTCGATGTGCTCAGCCGCACGCCGAAAGGGCTTGAGCTGCACCCGACTTTCGTGCTCCATCTCCATCACCTGATTCGCTGAGTCGTCAGACCGTCGCGCACAGCGCCGGGCATGCTGCGTCCAACGGTAAGGGGTTGCGGGCCAACCCGCGACACGAGCGGCCGTGACCAGCGACCGCGCGCGGCGGCGCTGTCAGCAGGCGGGTTCGCGGCATGTGTCGAACGCTAGACCGGCGGTGGCGCGCTGAGAGGAGCCATTTAGACACCGTTCGGATGGCTTTTGTCACTTGCGAAAAGTGCCGAGAGGAGGAAAGGCTTTGATCCATGCGAACCGCGTATCACGGGCAGCTAGACCACTTGGCCGCGCAACTGGGGGAGATGTGCGGACTGGCCGGGATCGCCATGAAGCGCGCGACCCAGGCTTTGCTGGAGGCCGACAATGCGGCCGCGCAGCAGGTGATCGGTGACCACGATCGGCTCGCGGCGATGCGAGCGCAGGCCGAGCGAGAGGCGTTCGCGCTCTTGGCCTTACAACAGCCGGTGGCCGGTGAGCTGCGGGAGGTCTTCGCCGCTATCCAGATCATCGCCGACGTGGAGCGAATGGGTGCGTTGGCCGTGCACGTGGCCAAGATCGCCGAACGGGAGCACCCGAAGCGAGTACTTCCCGAGGAAGTCCGCCAATGCTTCGCCGACATGGGCAAGGTGGCAATAGCCTTGGGTGACAGCGCAAAACAGGTGCTGGTGTCCCGTGATCCGCAGGGCGCGGCCCGACTTCACGAACAAGACGACGCGATGGACGACCTGTATCGCGGATTGTTCGGCTTGCTGATCGACGACGATTGGCGGCACGACATCTCGGTGGGCGTCGAAACGGCATTGCTGGGCCGCTTTTACGAGCGCTTCGCCGACCACGCCGTGGAAGTCGGCCGCCGCGTCGTCTTCGCGGTCACCGGCGAGCTGCCGGCCGAGGACGAGATATCGACCTACTGATTGACGGCAGTTGAACAACCGGTTTCGTGCGATCGACCTAGGGGAGCCCGGCAGTGTCTCTGACAACGAGCGACGCGCCCGACGCGGCGGCGCTGACCGCCGGCCGCGTCGCCGCGGCCCCGGCCGAGCAGGTCCTGCAATGGCTGGACAGTTCGTCCGCCGGGCTCTCGAGCGCTGAGGCGGCCGACCGGCTGGCGCGGTATGGGCCGAACGCGGTGCGCACCCACCACGTCAACGCGCTCGCGGTGCTGGGCCGTCAACTGCGCAACGCGGTGCTGATCCTGTTGGCCGGCACCGCGATCGTCTCGTACTTTCTGGGCGACAGCATGCAGGCCGTCATCATCGGCATAATCCTCGCGGCGAGCATAGGTTTGGGCTTCGTCAACGAATATCGCGCCGAGCGCGCCGCGGCCGACCTGCACGCGGGTGTGCACCACAACGCCCTGGCGCGGCGCGACTCGAAATTCGTCACGGTCCCCGTCACCGACCTGGTGCGCGGTGACGTGATCCGCCTCTCGCTGGGTGAGGCCGTGCCCGCCGACGTCCGGCTGATCGAGGTCACCGGCCTGGAATGCAACGAGAGCATCCTGACCGGGGAGTCGATGGGCTCGGAGAAATCGCCGGAGGCGGTGCCCGCCGGTGCGGAGCTGGCGGAATCGACGGACCTGGCGTTCATGGGCACCATCGTCAGCGCCGGGGAGGGCACCGGCGTGGTGTACGCCACCGGCAAGGACGCCGAATTCGGCCGCATCGCAGCGGGTTTGGACAAACGGCAACCGGAGACCGACTTCCAGGTCGGCCTGCGCCGGTTCTCCTATCTGCTGCTGCAGGTCGCGATCGCGCTGATGGTCGTCATCCTGGCCAGCAACCTGCTGCTGCACAAGCCGATCATCGATTCGGTGCTGTTCTCCCTGGCGATCGCGGTCGGCATCACGCCGCAGCTGCTGCCCGCCGTGGTCAGCACCAGCCTGGCGACGGGGTCGCGGCAGCTGGCCAAGGCCAAGGTCCTCGTCAAACGCCTGGTGTGCATCGAAGACCTGGGCGACATCGACATCCTCATCACCGACAAGACCGGAACCCTGACGGAGGGCCGGATCCGCCTGGTCGAGGCGATCGATCCCGCCGGCACCCCCGCCGAACCTGTCCGGCGGCTCGGACTGCTGGCCACCGACGTCGACCTGGAATCCGGTGGCATGAGCGCCAATCCGCTCGATGCCGCGCTCTGGGAGTCGCCCCTGCCACGACAGTTGGTGGGCGACGCGGTGGACCGGGTCGCGACGCTGCCGTTCGACCACGAGCGCCGCGCGTCGTCGGTGTTGGTCGACGACAACGGAACGCGCCTGCTCGTCGTCAAGGGCGCGCCCGAGCAGGTGCTTGATCGCTGCCAGGCGACGGCCGCCGTCGCGCAGGAGACCCTCGCGGGTCTGTTCGCCGCCGGGCGCCGGGTGGTCGCCGTCGCCAGCCGGCCCGCCGCGGATCTGACGGAGCGTACCGGCATCACCGCCTCCGACGAACGTGACCTGACGCTGGCCGGCTTCCTGGTCTTCGCCGACGAACCCAAAGAGGCGGCGCGCCAATCCCTGTCGCAGCTGGCGGCGCTGGGCATCGAACTCAAGATCGCGACCGGAGACAATGCGCGGGTCGCCGAAAAGGTCTGCGCGGACCTCGGTTTGGCGTCCAAGGGCACCGTCACCGGCGCCGAGCTCGAGCCCCTCGACGACGAGGGGTTCGTGGACGCCGCGCAAAACCACACCATCTTCGCCCGCATCTCGCCCGAGCAGAAGGCGCGGCTGATCGTCTCGCTGCGCCGCAACGGGCGCTCGGTCGGCTTCCTCGGCGACGGCGTCAACGACGCGCTGGCCCTGCACGCCGCCGACGTGGGGATCTCGGTCGACAGCGCCACCGACGTCGCCAAGGACGCGGCCGACGTGGTGCTGCTGGAGAAGGACCTGGGCGTGCTGGCCACGGGCGTCGCCGAGGGCCGGCGGATCTTCGCCAACACCATCAAGTACGTGCTGATGGGCACCTCGAGCAACTTCGGCAACATGTTCAGCGCCGCCGCCGCCTCGGCGCTGCTGCCGTTCCTGCCGATGCTGCCCAGCCAGATCCTGCTGAACAACCTGCTCTACGACAGCTCGCAACTGGCGATCCCGACCGACCGGGTCGACGAGGAACAGCTGCACGCGCCGTCGCACTGGGACGTCGCGTTCATCCGCCGGTTCATGCTGATCTTCGGGCCGATCAGCTCGCTGTTCGACTTCTTGACCTTCGGGTTGATGCTGGGCGTGCTGCACGCCGGCGCCATCGAGTTCCGCACCGGCTGGTTCGTGGAATCGCTTGCGACGCAAACGCTGATCATCTTCGCGATCCGCACCCGCAAGGTGCCGTTCTTCCGCAGTCGGGCGAGCGTCCCGCTGACCATAACCAGCCTCACTGTGGTCGCCATCGGAGCCCTACTCACGGTCTCGCCGCTGGCCCACATGCTGGGGTTCACGACGCTGCCGTGGCAGTTCTTCGCGGTGCTCGGCGGCTTCGTCGCCGTCTACCTGGTCCTGGTGGAGCTCGCCAAGCTGATGTTCTACGCCGAGCCGACGAACCACACCGGGCAGCCGCGGCGCACCCGCGGGGACGCCCATCGCATCCGACGCCGCGCCGCGCGCTTCCACTACGCTCCGGGATCATGAGTGAAGAGCACGCGCTGGTCATTGTCGCCGGTTATCAGGACCTCGACTCGGCTCGCCGGGATTTCGAAGCCCTCAACGCAGCGACCAAAGCCAAGGACGTCCCGCTGCGGGGCGCGGTGCTGGTCGGCAAGGACGCCGACGGCAACCCCGTCCTGGTGGACACGGGCAATCGGCTCGGCCGCCGGGGCGCCGCGTGGGGCGCCGGGGCGGGTTTGGCCGTCGGACTGTTCTCGCCGGCGCTGCTGGCCTCCGCGGCGGTCGGCGCGGCCGCGGGGGCCTTGGCCGGCACCTTCGCCCAGCAGCGGATCAAGAGCGGGCTGGCCGACAAGATCGGCCAGGCGCTGGCCGCCGGCAGCGGCCTCGTCATCGCCGTGACGCCCGCGGGCGGCCGGCTGGGTGTCGAACAGGCGTTGGGTGGTTCGCCGATGAAATCGGTTGCCGAGCTGAGCCATTCGACGCTGCGGAGCCTGGGTGCGGCGCTGGAAGAGGCGATGGGGAAGTTCAACCCCGACCGCACCCGGCTGCCGTTGCCGCAGCGCGGCTTCGGCGGCACCATCGGTCGCACCATGGCGGACTCGGTCGGAGACTGGACGATCGTTCCCGGGGCGAAGGCGCCGGACTCCGCGCCGAACGTGCTGATCGTGCTCATCGACGACGCCGGGTTCGGCGGCCCGGACACCTTCGGCGGTGCCATTCGCACCCCGACGCTGACCCGGGTGGCGCAACGTGGGCTGAGCTACAACCGCTTTCATGTCACGGCGGTGTGTTCGCCGACCCGGGCGGCGCTGCTGACCGGGCGCAACCACCACCGGGTCGGCTTCGGCTCGGTCTGCGAGTTCCCGGGACCCTTCCCGGGGTATTCGTCGGTCAAGCCGCGCAGCTGCGCGGCTCTGCCCCGCATCCTGCGCGACAACGGTTACGTCACAGGCGGTTTCGGCAAGTGGCACCTGACCCCCGACAACGTCCAGGGGGCGGCGGGACCGTTCGACAACTGGCCGCTGGGCTGGGGCTTCGACCACTTCTGGGGCTTTCTGACCGGCGCCGCGGGTCAGTACGACCCCATCATCACCGGAGACAACACGGTGATCGGGGTGCCGCAGGGCTCGGCCCTTCAAGGCGGCCGACCTTATTACTTCCCCGACGACCTCACCGACAAGGCCGTCGAGTGGCTGCACGGCGTGCGGGCCCAGGACGCCGAGAAGCCGTGGCTGATGTACTACTCCACCGGGGCGACCCACGCCCCGCACCACGTGTTCAAAGAATGGGCCGACAAGTACCGCGGCGAGTTCGACGAGGGCTGGGACGTCTACCGGCGCAAGACATTCGAACGGCAGAAGGAGCTCGGGGTCATTCCGCCCGACACCGAGCTCACCGAGCGGCCCGACCTGTTCCCCGCGTGGGACAGCCTGTCGGACAACGAGAAAAGGCTCTATGCGCGCCAGATGGAGGTGTTCGCCGGGTTCTCGGAAAACGCCGACTGGAACGTGGGCCGGCTGCTCGACGCGATCGAGGACCTCGGCGAGTCCGACAACACGCTGGTCTTCTACATCTGGGGCGACAACGGCGCCAGCATGGAGGGCACCGTCACCGGCTCCTTCAACGAGATGACGTTCCTGAACGGGCTGCTGCTCGACGCCGACCATCAACTCGAGCTCATCGACCAGTACGGCGGCATCGAGGCCCTGGGCGACGAGCACACCGCGCCGCACTTCGCCAGCGCCTGGGCGCACGCCAACAACACCCCGTTTCAGTGGGGCAAGCAGATGGCCAGCCACCTCGGTGGCGCCCGCGATCCGATGGTGGTCGCCTGGCCGGCCCGGATCCGGCCCGACACCGCGCTGCGATCTCAGTTCACCCACTGCATCGACGTGGTGCCGACCGTGTTGGAGGCCATCGGGTTGCCCGCGCCGACCCACGTCGACGGCTTCGAGCAGGAAGGCATGGACGGCGTCAGCTTCGTCCACACCTTCGACGACTCCGCGGCCGAAGAGCGTCACACCGTGCAGTACTTCGAAATGTTCGGCAGCCGCGCCATTTACAAGGACGGCTGGTGGGCGTGCACCCGACTCGACAAGGCGCCCTGGGATCTGTCGCCGGAGACACTGCAGCGGTTCGCGCCCGGCCGCTACGACCCCGACGACGACGTGTGGGAGCTGTACTACCTGCCCGACGATTTCTCGCAGGCGAAAAACGTTGCGGCCGAGCATCCGGACCGGGTCGCCGAACTCACCCGGCTGTGGTGGGCCGAAGCCGAACGCAACCGGGTGCTGCCGCTGCTGGGCGGCCTGGCGGTGATGTTCGGCAGCCTGCCGCCGCTGCCCACCACCACCCGGTTCGCCTTCAAGGGCGACGTGCAGAACATCCAGCGCGGCACGGGGCCACGCATCTTCGGCCGCTCCTATGCCATCGAGGCGCGGCTGGTGGTCCCCGACGAGCGCGCGCAGGGCGTGATCGTCGCCAACGGCGACTTCATCGGCGGATTCGCCCTGTGGGTGGACGAGGAACGGCGGTTGCGCCACACCTATTCGCTGCTCGGCGTGGACACCTACCGCCAGGTGTCCTCCGAGCCGGTCCCGACGGGCGAGGTGACCGTGCGGATGTTGTTCGAATCCGACCAGCCGGTGCCCGGCTCCGGCGGCCGGGTGACGCTGTGGGCCGGCGATCGGCTGATCGGCGAGGGCGAGATGCCCCAGACGGTGCCGCTGGCCTTCACGTCCTACGCCGGGATGGACATCAGCCGCGACAACGGCCTGGTCGTCGACCGCCACTACGAGGACAAGGCGCCGTACGCGTTCACCGGAACGGTCAAGGAGGTCGTCTTCGACCTCAAACCCGTTGCGCCCGAAGCCGAGCGGGCGCTGCACGAGCACGCGGCGGTCCAATCCGTGGGACGGGGCGCCGCGGGCTGATGCCGCGGGTCAACTACTGTTGGGCCCGAACGACATTCGCGCCGCCAAGACCGGATCGAATGCCCCGATCGATCTGGTCCGCCACGGAGGACCCGCCGTTGGAGACGGTCTGCGGGCAGCTGCAGCTCAGGTCGTTGAAAACGCTGGGGTCGGCGCCCGCGGGCGCCGCGATCGCCACCGCAGCCCCGACAGCAAGGGCGGCGCAGGCAATGATTCTCGATACCACTCGTTGGTCTCCGCACTAGTTGGTACCGGAAACTCTAGGTTGCCAAAAGTCGATTCCCTGCAAGCGCCGCGTTGCGATCGCGTTAAGAAGAATGCACGGGGCAGTAAGCCCGGATGGCCGCGCCGACGAAGTAGCCGGCGTGATAGCCGTCCAGGCCGCTGTTGGCCTGCACGGTGGACGCGACCTGGGCCGGTGTCTTGCCGTTGTCGAGCTCGTCACAGACCTCATGACCGGCGATGATGGCCTTCTCCGGCGTCCCGAAGTGGATGCCCTTGGCGGTCAGGGCCCCCAGGAAGGCGTCGTCGACCGCGTCGGCATGGGCGACGGGGGCCGACGCGAAGGGCGCGGGCGCGGCCAGCACGAGCACGAGGGCGGCCCACACGCGTGACATGTCCCGTCCTCCCTTAGCCGCGAATGTTGCACGTTACAGCTTCGCACAGTGCAACGACCGCAAATTGCAATCAGGGCGAGGCAAACCTGACGACGTTGCGCGAGACGCCGTGCGTTATGCCGCTGGGACATCCGCGTACTGCGGGCAGTACGCGCGTTCGGCCAGGGCGACGAAGAACCCGGCATTGTCGCCATCCAGGGTGCTGCTGTTCATCACGTCCGTCGCGATCTGTTCCTGCGTCTTGCCCATGTCGAGCTGGTGACAGACCAGATGGCCTGCCGCGATCGCGGACTTGGGCGATTCGTGGGCGATGCCGTGGGCGTGCAGCGCCGCGATGAACGCGTCGTCGTTACCGTCGGCCTGCGCGGTCGGGGCCGTGACCAGCGGGCCAAGCAGCGCGACGGCGGGCACGAAGCCGGCCGCCAGCAGCGGGAGCAGCAGGCGGGCCTTGCGGCTGCGGGTGCGCGTCATTTTTGATACCCCCAAGGGTCCTAAGATCCGGTGTTCGACGACTGAAGGTTCGACCTAAAACGTTGCAGGTAGGTTACAGCCAGGCATCCTCCAATCATCGTAGATCTTGCGAACATCGCAACATTGGTTATGTCGTCCGAGCGCGCTCGGTAACTTGACGGCATGCCGTACGCGCGCTGGCTGACGCTCGCCGTCCTGACGGCATGCGCGGTGTGCGCGGCGGGCTGCGGTGAGCGGCCCGTGTCGGCGGCCAGCGCCCGAGACCTGTCCGCCACGTTGCGTTCCGGCGGCATGGACCGCACGTACACGTTGCACGTGCCGCCCGGCGATCCCGTCGGCCTGGTGCTCAGCCTGCACGGTGGCGGCGGCACCGGAACGGGGCAGCAGGGCCTGACCGATTTCGACACGATTGCCGACGCCAACCACCTGCTGGTGGCCTATCCCGACGGTTTCGACAAGAGCTGGGCCGACGGGCGGGGGGCGTCACCGGCGGATCGCCACCACATCGACGACGTCGGGTTTCTGGTCGCGCTGGCCGGAAAGCTGCAACGCGACTACAACATCGCGCCTGGGCACGTCTTCGCCACCGGCATGTCCAACGGGGGGTTCATGACCAACAAGCTGGCGTGCGAACGCGCCGACGTCTTCGCCGCGATCGCGCCGGTGGCGGGCACGCTGGGCACGGGCGTGGCCTGCCATCCGTCGCGGCCGGTGTCGGTGCTCGCGGCACACGGCACCGCCGACCCGCTGGTGCCGTTCAACGGCGGGGACGTGCGGGGCCGCGGGGGCGTCAGTCACTCGGTGGCGGCGACCAACATGATGAACACGTGGCGCTCGGCCGATGGCTGCCAAGGCGATCCGTCGACGCAGGTTTTGCCCAACGTCGGCGACGGCACCGTCGTGCACCGCTACGACTCCGCGCCGTGCGCTGCGTCGAGCGAGGTGATCTTCTACCAGATCGACAACGGCGGGCACACCTGGCCGGGAGGCAAACAGTATCTGCCCCAGGCGATCATCGGGCGCACCTCGCGCGCGCTGGACGCCTCGGAGGTCATCGCGCAGTTTTTCCTCGCCCACGCGCGCGATTAGCCCGGAGGCGGCCGCGGGCCGATCTTGTTACTATGCCTCATGGCGGCGATCGTCTCATCGGATCTCTTGACGGGAATTCGCTTGAAGCTCAATCGATTCGGCGTCGCTACGAGCATTCTGGCCACCGCTGCCGCGCTGTTGTCGGCCTGCGGTGGTAACCATCACACCACCGGTGCCGGGGCGACGACGAGCGCGTCCCCGGCGAAGGTCGCCTGCGGTGGCAAGCCGACGCTGCGGGCCAGCGGCTCCACCGCCCAGCAGAACGCGATGACCCGCTTCGTCAAGGCCTTCGAACAGGCCTGCGCCGGGCAGTCGCTGGACTACACGCCCAACGGTTCCGGCGCGGGGATCAGCGAATTCCTGGGCAAACAGACGGATTTCGCCGGTTCGGACTCGCCGCTGAGCCAGGACGAGTATGCCAGGGCGCAGCAACGATGCGGGTCGCCCGCGTGGAACCTGCCGGTGGTGTTCGGCCCCATCGCGATCGCCTTCAACGTCAACGGCGTGACGGGGTTGAGCCTCGACGGTGCCACCGCGGCCAGGATTTTCAACGGCGGCATCGCGACCTGGAACGATCCCGCTATCCAGGCGCTGAACCCCGGCGTCCCCCTGCCCGCCGAGCCGATCCGGGTGGTGTTCCGCAGCGACGAGTCCGGCACCACGGACAACTTCCAGCGCTACCTCGACACCGCGTCCAACGGCGCCTGGGGCAAGGGCGCCGGGAAGGCCTTCAAGGGCGGGGTCGGCGAGGGCGCCAAGGGCAACGACGGGGCCGCCGCCGCCGTCAAGGGCACCGAGGGGTCGATCACCTACAACGAATGGTCGTTCGCCCAGGCGCAGCAGCTGAACATGGCCAAGGTCATCACGTCGGCCGGCCCGGACCCGGTGGCGATCGGCGCGGACTCGGTGGGCAAGACGATCTCCGCCGCGTGGTTCATCAAGCAGGGCAACGACCTGGCCCTCGACACCATCTCCTTCTACCGGCCGAACCAGCCCGACGCCTACCCGATCGTGCTGGCGACCTACGAGATCGTGTGCTCGAAGTATCCCGACCCGCAGGTCGCTGCGGCCGTGAAGGCCTTCCTGCGCAGCACGATCGGTGCCGGGCAGGACGGCCTGGCGGGCAACGGGTACATCCCCATCCCGCAGGAGTTCAAGCCGCGGCTGTCGGCCGCGATCGACGCGATCTCATGACACGCGGTAGCGCGGGCAGTACGCCGCCACGCTCGCGCCGATGAAGTACCCGGCGCGGTAGCCGTCCAGGTTGCTGTTGGTCATCACTTCGGAGGCGATGTCGGACTTCTGCTTACCGAGATCGAGTTCGTCGCAGACCTCGTGACCGGCGACGATCGCGGCTTCCGGTGACGCGAATTGAATGCCCTTGTTCTTCACCGCCGTCACGAACGCGTTGTCGACCGCGTCGGCGTATGCGGCCGGGCAGGCTAGCGCCGCCAGGCCGAGCAGCGTGACGACCGCGCCCAGGCCGCGCAATGTCCCGGTGGTTGCTGACACCGAAAGATCATTGCATGGCGCGATCGGAAGTTCAGCGCTGGCAGGAGGGACACCAGTACGCCACCCGCTCGCCGCGGTCGTCGAAGCGGACGAGGGTGCCGCAGCGGCGGCAGGGCTGCCCGGCGCGCCCGTAGACCCACAGCTGCCGGCCCGCCCGCGTGTCGCCGGTGGTGCAGCGGTTCCAGCGGAAGCGGTTGGTCCACAGCATGTCCCGGGCGCGGCTGACCAGCCGGCGCGGGTCGGCCAGCGCGCTCACCGGTGCGGTCGGCAGGTGGCCGCTGACGAAACACAGTTCGTTGCAATAGACATTGCCGATGCCGGCCAGCACCCGCTGATCCAGCAGGGCCTCGCCGATCGGCCGGTCTGGGCGCGCCGCCAGGTTGGCGGCGGCGCGCACCGGGTCCCAGTCGGGGCCCAGCAGGTCGGGTCCCAGGTGCGCCACCACCTCGCCGTCGCGGTCACGCTCCAAGATCTCCAGCACGCCCAGGTCGACGCCGACAGCGCGAATATCGTTGGCCTCCAGGATGATTCGCGCCCGGTGGTCAACCCGCACCGGCCGGTTACCGACGCGCCAGCTGCCGTCCATCTTCAGATGCGAGTGAATGCTGGACCGCCCGACCCGGATGAACAGGTGCTTGCCGCGGCTGAGCACCTCGTCGACGACCTGCCCGGTCAACTCGACGGTGGCAAACCGCGGCACCCGGACATCGCAACGCGTCAGCGTGCGACCGGCCAGGTGCTCGCGCAGCAGGGCCGCGGTATGCCAGACGGTGTCGCCCTCGGGCATTACTCGGCGGGGGTCATCGCAGCCGCATTCCGCGTGGGGTCCGGGCGAATCCCGCCTCGTGCAAGGCGTCCGCTACCCGCGCGGGCCCGTCGTGCGGCTGCAGCGCCGGCGTCCCGTCGATGCGTTCGACGAGGATGGACGCGACCCGCCGGGCGGCGACCAGGTCGGCCAGCGCCGCGGCGGCCGCGTGGTCGGCCGCCGGGTCGTCGGTGAACGTCAGCAGCGACCGCCCGCCGCGCTCCAGGAACCACGCCAGCTCGCCGTCGACCAGCACGACCAGCGCGCCCGCCTTGCGCCCGGGCCGCGCGCCTTCGGCGCCCGCGGCGGGCCAGGCCAGCGCGGCGCCGTAGGGGTTGGCCGGGTCGGCGGCGGCCAGCGCGACGGCCCGATATTCGGGCCGTTCGGGGTCGATTCCGTCGGTGTAGCTGCGCAGCCGGTCGACGGTGGACGCGACGGCGAACTGGGCGCCGCCCAGCGACTCGACGAAGTAGCCGCGCTGGCACCGGCCGGCGTCCTCGAACGTGCTCAGCACCTTGTAGATCGTCGCGAAGCCGCCCGGCACTCCCTCGGCCGCGACCGCGCCCCGGGTGAGCACGCCGTGGCGGTTCAGCAGCAGCTCGGCCTGATAGTGGGCCCGCACCGTGGAATCCGGTTCCGGGGCCGCCACGATCGACCAGCGCCCGGCCACGGTCGGGTCGGTGCTGCGGTGCTGCGCGTGCGCGACGCTGTAGCGGCTCAGCCGTGGCGGGCGTTGCGTGCGGTGCGCAGGCGCGGACCGCTTGCGGGCTCCCGCGCCGCCGAGGACGGCGCGGACCGGCGCGAACGTGTCCCCGGTGACCCAGCCGGCCCAGATCAATTCCCACAGCGCCTCTTTGAGCTCGGGGTCGGGGATCGGCGTCTCGGCGAGCTGGCGGAAGAAGTACGCGCCGCCGCCGGCCAGCGTGTCCAGGATCGCGCGATGGGCGTCGGTGAGGTCGAGCGGGGCGGGTGCGGACAGCGTCAGCGGCGCGGAATCGCTCGCGTGCAGCGCGATCCAGCCGTCGCTGCCCGAGATCGAGCCGGCGCCCGACCAGGTGACCTCGCCGGTGGCGAGCAGCTCGTCGAGCAGCGCAGGCGAGTAGTCCCGGATGCGGGGCGCCAGGATCAGCGGTTCCAGCGCCGAGGCCGGCACCCGGGCACCGGCCAGCTGATCGATCACCGAGACCAGCCCGTCGATGCCCGTCTGGGGCGACGACACGTGGTGCCAGGCCGGCAGGAACCGCCCGTAGGCGGCGGTGCTCACCGGCTCCACCTGCGCGCGCAGCGCCGCCAGCGAGCGCCGCCGCAGGATGCGCAGGACGTCGGCGTCGCACCACTGCTCGCCGCCCCCGGCGGCGCCGGACACCTCGGTCGCGGTGACGAAGTCGCCGCGCACCAGCTTGCCGTCCGCGGCCAGCCGCCCCAGCACGTCGGCCGTGACCCGCAGCCCCAGGCCGAACCGGGCGGCGGCCTCGCTCGTGGTGAACGGGGTGTGCGTGCGCGCGTAGCGGCCCAGCAACTCGCCCAGCGGGTCCGCCACCGCCTCGGTGAAGGCGGTCGGCACGCCCAGCGGGACCGCGGCGCCCACCCCGTCACGCAACCGCCCGATGTCCTCGATGGCCACCCACCAGCTGCGCCCGGCGAAGGACACCGTCAGGGCGCGCCGGGCGCCGCGCAACCCCTCCAGCCAGCCCCCGACGTCGGCGCCACCGGCCCGCGCCGAGAGCTCGGCCTCGGTCAGCGGCCCCAGCAGTCGCAGCAGGTCCGCGGCGCCCTCGGCGTCGCGGGCGGCCCGGTCGGCCGACAGGTGCTGCAACTGCCGGCCGGTCGCGGCGATGACGTCGGGATCGAGCAGCTCGCGCAGCTCGACGCGGCCGAGCAGCTCGGCCAGCAGCGTGCTGTCCAGCGACAGCGCCGCGGCCCGGCGCTCGGCCAGCGGCGTGTCCCCCTCGTACATGAACGCGCCGACGTAGCCGAACAACAGGGACGCCGCGAATGGTGAGGGCTTCATCGTTTCGGCTTCGAGCACCCGCACCTTGCGCTGGGCGATGCCCGTCATCAGCCCGACGAGGGCGGGCACGTCGTAGACGTCCTGCAGGCATTCGCGGATGGTCTCCAGCACCACGGGGAAGTCGGGGTACTTGCGCGCCACGTCCAGCAACTGGGCCGCGCGCTGGCGCTGGTGCCACAGCGGCGAGCGGCGGCCGGGGTGCCGGCGCGGCAGCAACAGCGCGCGGGCCGCGCATTCCCGGAACCGCGCGGCGAACAGCGCCGAGCCGCCCACCTCGGCCGTGACGATCGGGTCGATCTCGTCGGCGTCGAAGACGAACAGCTCGGCGCCGGGCGGTGCGTCGTCGCCGCCGGAAAACCCGGTGTCGGGCAGGCGCACCACGATCCCGTCGTCGGAGGCGGTCGGCTTCTCGTCGAGCCCGTAGCGGTCGCGCAGCCGCCGCCCCACCGCCAGCGCGAGCGGTCCGTGCACCCGCAGCCCGTACGGCGAATGCAGGATCACCCGCCAATCGCCCAGCTCGTCGCGGAACCGCTCGACCAGCAGGGTGGTGTCGGTGGGCACCACCCCCGCCGCGGTCCGCTGCTCGTCCAGCAGTCCCCACAGGTTGTCGGTCGCGTACGCGTCGAAACCCAAAGCGGCGCAACGCTTGTCGAACGCCGCGCGCTTCAGTCCGGCCAGCTCGCCGGTGAACGCGCCGAGCGCGGCGCCGAGCTCGGCCGGGCGGCCGGCGTCGTCGCCGCGCCAGAACGGCAGCCGGGCCGGCTGGCCGGGCGCGGGAATCACCAGCACCCGGTCGTGCGTGATCTCGGTGATCCGCCAGCTGGTGGCACCCAGCGAGATGACGTCGCCGGGGCGCGACTCGTAGACCATCTCCTCGTCGAGTTCGCCCACCCGCGAGGGTTTTTCGGCCTCCGAGGCCAGGTAGACGGTGAACAGCCCCCGGTCGGGGATGGCGCCGCCGGAGGTGACCGCCAGCCGCTGCGCGCCCGGGCGCGCGGTCAGGGTTCCGGCGTCGCGGTCGTAGACCAGGCGCGGGCGCAGCTCGGCGAATTCGGTGGACGGGTACTTGCCGGACAACAGGTCCAGGGTGGCCTCGTACACGCTGCGCGGCAGCGTCGCGAACGGGGCGGCGCGCCGCACGGTGTCGAACCACCGGTCGGCGTCCAGCGGCTCCAGCGCGGCGGCCGCCACGGTCTGTTGGGCCAGGATGTCCAGCGGGTTGGCGGGCACGCGCATCGTCTCGATCTGGCCGGCGAGCATCCGCTGCACCGTCACCGCGCAGCCGATCAGGTCGGTGCGGTGCTTGGGGAACAGCACGCCCCGGGACACCTCGCCGACCTGGTGGCCGGCCCGCCCGATGCGCTGCAGGCCGCTGGCCACCGACGGCGGCGCCTCCACCTGGATCACCAGGTCGACGGCGCCCATGTCGATGCCCAGCTCCAGGCTCGACGTCGCCACCACCGCCTTGAGCAGCCCGCGCTTGAGGTCCTCTTCCACCAGGGCGCGCTGCTCCTTGCTGACCGAACCGTGGTGGGCGCGCGCGAGCACGGCGTCGGCGCCCAGCGTCTGGCCGCTGCCCATGATGTGGGCCGGCGCGCCGCCGGGCACCTGAGCGTTGAGGTCGGTTCCGAGCGCGATCCCGCAGCGCTCCGCGTGAATCTCGTTGAGCCGCGCGGTAAGCCGTTCGGCGAGTCGCCTGGAGTTGGCGAACACGATGGTCGAGGAGTGCGATTCGATCAGGTCGACCAGGCGCGCCTCGACGTCGGGCCAGATGCTGGGGGCACCTCCCGCTTGCGGGGGAGTGTTCGCCAGGTTGGCCATGTCGGGCACCGGCACCTGCACGGTGAGCTCGATGGTCTTGGCCGACGGCGGGGCGACGATGGTCGTCCGAGCGGTGGGGCCGCCCCCGGACAAAAACCGCGCCAGCTCCTCGGGCGGGCGCACGGTCGCCGACAACCCGATGCGCTGCGCGGGCCGCTCCCCGGACGAGGCGTGGCGCAGGTCGTCCAGCCGCTCCAGCGACACCGCCAGGTGCGCGCCGCGCTTGCCGCCCGCGATGGCGTGGATCTCGTCCACGATCACCGTCTGCACGCCGGCCAGGGTGTCGCGCGCGGCCGAGGTCAGCATCAAGAACAGCGACTCCGGGGTGGTGATCAGCACGTCGGGCGGGTGCGCGATGAGCTGGCGGCGCGCGGCCGGCGGGGTGTCGCCGGAGCGGACGCCGACGCTGATGTCGGGGGCCGGCAGCCCGTGGCGCTCGGCGATCCGGGTGAGCCCCGCCAGCGGGGTGCGCAGGTTGCGCTCGACGTCGACCGCGAGCGCCTTGAGCGGGGACACGTACAGCACCCCGGTGCCGGCCGGCCGTTCGGCCGACCCGGCGAGACTATCCAGGGCCCACAGGAACGCCGCGAGCGTCTTGCCGGATCCGGTCGGCGCGATCACCAGGGTGTTGTCGCCCCGCGCGATGGCGTCCCAGGCCTGCGCCTGGGCGCTGGTCGGCGCGGCGAAGGTGGCCTGGAACCACTCGCGAGTGATCGCGCTGAACCGGCCCAGCGGGTCCGGCCCGGGGCCGGCGCGAGTGTTCACCTCACCATGGTGCCAACGCGCACCGACAAGATAGTGCGGGCCTTGTCAGAGCCTCGCGGTGGCCATGGCCTCCGACAGCTCTTTCGGAATCTCGGGCACCCGGGCGATGGCGTCGAGCAGCGCGTGCGCGCAGGCGTCGGCCAGCCGGTCGGCGTCGGTCGTGGGGTCCATGATGCGCTGCCGGCAGATCTCGAAGGTGAGGGCCAGCCAGCCCTGGATGATCACCCGCAGGTCCCGCTCGACTTCGGGCTGCAGCGCGCTGGTGTCCGGCATGCCGCTGACGACCTCGCCGATGCGGGACATGATGTGTTCCATCTGGCGGTTCTTGGCCTCGTCGTCGATGCCGAGCAGAACCGGGTCGGACCGGCCCAGGCCCACGTAGGCGGCCCACGCGGCCTCCGGATTCTGCTGGTGATAGGCCATGTAGGCCAGCACACCCATCCGAATCTCTTCGAACATCGTCAGGCCGGCGGGCGGCGGGTTGTTGGTCGCCTCGTACAGCCGGTCGGCCTCGTCCTTGACGACGGCGGCGAAGAACGCCCGCTTGTCGGGGAAGTAGTGATACATCAGCGCACGCGACACCCCCGCGCGCTCGGCTATCTCGTCGATGCGGACCTCGTCGTAGGGTCGCTTCCCAAAGACTTCTGCCCCCAAAGCGAGCAGCTCGGCGCGTCGATCCTCGGGGGATAACCGCCTCCTGGCTGTCGGCATGTGTCAGATAGTACTCAAATGAAATGAGACGACCGCCACACCAGCGCGTTTGCGGCTCATCCGACCCGATTGCCCTGCTCAGGGCGGTCTC
Source organism: Mycobacterium terramassiliense (assembly GCF_900157385.1). GTDB lineage: Bacteria > Actinomycetota > Actinomycetes > Mycobacteriales > Mycobacteriaceae > Mycobacterium > Mycobacterium terramassiliense. The sequence continues at coordinate 482,079 of NZ_LT717700.1, read as the reverse complement.
GTGAGGGCGACGCGGCCGTTTGCCGGGGTCCGCCACCGGGTATTTGCTCCCATGCGATTCCGTCGCCCGGGGTGGGTGTGGCGGCGGGGCCTGGGTAACTAATTCGGCGCGGCGAACGATGGACTAGTGGCAGGCTGGCAGCGGGACACGAGGGGCAGCGATGCACAAAGCGGGTGAGCGGTCACCCGGCGACCGCTTGGGGCAAGAGGACGGCGAGGTGCACGCCGCCATCCGGTTTGCCGTCCTGGCCGCCGCCGCCGGGGTCGGCTTCGTGGTCCTTGCGGCCCTGTGGGTCAGCACCTGCCCGGGGACGGGCGTCGACACGGTGGCCTGCGGCGCGCCGCAGCGGACGATGCTGGCATTCGGTGGGCCGCTGATTCTGTTTGCCGGTGGCCTGTGGGCGTTCGTGCGCACCTACCGGGTGTGGAAGGCGCAGGGCACCTGGTGGGGGTGGCACGGTGCCGGCTGGTTCTTGTTCACGCTGATGGTGGTGGCGCTCGGCCTGGGCGTTTCGCCCATCACGGGACCGGTGCTGGCGCTGTAGCTCAGGACCCGGCGGGCTCCTGGCTGACGGCGCGCCGGCGTTGTGCGGCGTTGGCTTCGGCGAGGGGCTGCCACTGCTCGTCGATGCGGGCCACCCGGCGATGCTCCACGACGAACCACAACGCCGCCGCGACCACTCCGAGCACGGCGACCAGGCTCGTCGTGGCGAGCCACTCGTAGTGCCCGTAGGCGGCGGCGGCCGTCGTGCTGATCATCCCGCCCAACGCGACGATCAGCAGGATGAACCCCGGCCAGTAAAGGTTGTCCTTCATCGAGAAACCGGCGTGCGGTTGCGTGGTCCGGAAATGATCCGTCGGATCGCGATGCCTGTCGCCCATAACGCCTCCCTTCGTCGTCCGGTCAGGCCGGGACGGCCCGATCGCGAGCGAGCACCTCGGGCAGCGATATCGCCCCGATGGTGGTGATCAGCCAGACCACCACGATTGCGGCGGCCCAGGACGCGGCGCCGCGAATGGTGAGGCCGTCGGTGAAGACCGCGGCCAGCGCCAGCGCGACGAGCGTCAGCACCAGGCCGGTGCCCCCGAGGAGCAGCGACGCGTACGCGCGCGGCAGCCTGACGATCGCCAGCGACAGCGTGGCCTGAGCGGCGGTGAACAACACGACGGCGACGACGAACCCCGAAACCGACACCGAAACGTTGGGCACGACCCGGGCCGCCACCAGCAGTCCGATCGACCATGACGCAAGAAGCACAATCGCGCGAAGCAGAGCCTGCTTCATGCGACAAGTGTAGTTCCCGGCGTTGCGACTGTTAAGCAGCTAACGCGTCTCGCCGGGTTATTCGCCGCCGCAAGTGGGTATCAGCTCTAGACCATGAATGCCGGAACCGTTCCCGCTTACCGCCACAGCGATCACCAGCACCCGAGCGATCCCGGTCGTGCCGCATGACCAACCGGTTGGAACCGACGGTCGACGGCGGGCTGCGCAGCAGTAGTAGTGTCGAGCCGACATTGCCGGGAGACCATATGACCGATGCGGGATCGCGCGCTCACGCGCGTCAACGCGGCCATCGCGCCGTCGAATTGCACGTCGCGGCACGCCTGGAGAACCTGGCGATGTTGCGCACGCTCGTCGGTGCCATCGGCACCTTCGAGGACCTGGATTTCGATGCGGTCGCCGACCTGCGCCTCGCGGTGGACGAAGTGTGCACCCGCCTGATCCGCTCGGCCACACCGGACGCCACGCTGATCGTCGTGGTGGACCCGCACGACGACGAATTGGTGGTGGAGGCGTCCGCGGCGTGCGACACCCACGACGTGGTGGCGCCCGGCAGCTTCAGCTGGCACGTCCTGACGTCCCTGGCCGACGACGTCCAGACTTTCCACGATGGTCGCGAGCCCAACGAAACGGGCAGCGTTTTCGGGATCACGCTGACCGCGCGACGGGCGGCCTCTAGCAGGTGACAGCGCGAGCTGCAGGCGGTTCGGTCTCGCGGCCGAACGAGTACGCCGACGTTCCGGACATGTTCCGTGAACTGGCCGGCGTCGCCGCCGACTCGATGGAATTCCAGCGCCGGCGCGACAAGATCGTGGAGCGGTGCCTGCCGCTGGCCGATCACATCGCCCGGCGGTTCGAGGGCCGGGGCGAACCCCGCGACGACCTGGTTCAGGTGGCCCGGGTCGGCCTGGTCAACGCCGTGGTCCGCTTCGACGTCGAGACCGGATCGGACTTCGTCTCCTTCGCGGTGCCCACCATCATGGGGGAGGTCCGCCGGCACTTCCGGGACAACAGCTGGTCGGTCAAGGTTCCGCGGCGGCTCAAGGAACTGCATCTGCGGCTGGGCACCGCCACCGCCGATCTGTCGCAGCGGCTGGGCCGGGCGCCGACGGCGACCGAACTCGCCGTGGAACTCGGGATGGAACGCGACGAGGTCGTCGAGGGCTTGGTGGCGGGCAGCTCCTACAACACGTTGTCCATCGACACCGGTGGCGGCAGCGACGACGACGACGCCCGTGCCATCGCGGACACCCTGGGCGACGTGGACGCCGGCCTCGACCGCATCGAGGATCGGGAGGCGTTGCGCCCCTTGCTCGAGGCGCTGCCCGAGCGGGAACGAATGGTGTTGGTGCTCAGGTTCTTTGAATCGATGACGCAGACTCAGATCGCCGAGCGGGTGGGCATCTCCCAGATGCACGTGTCCCGGCTGCTGGCCAAGTCGCTAACGCGGCTGCGGGACCAGTTGCAGTAGCGGTCGCGACCCCGACCCGTCGGCCCGGGTCGGCTTCAACAGCTGCTCGGCGTGGGGCGTCGTCACCGGCAGGGTGCCGTCGGGGTCGCAGATGCGCAGCAACCGCTCCACCACCGGGCTGGGCACCATGGCCCAGTGCACCTGGGCCGCCGAGCACGCGACATTGATCCGGTGTATCGCCGAAAAGCCAGCTGTGCCAATGAATTCCAGCCCGCGCAGATCCAGGATGATGCGCCGCGAACGCCGGACGCTGCGTTGCACGTAGGCCGCGAGCTGATCGGCGTTGGCGGCGTCGAGCTCGCCATCGGCGGTGATCACGGTGCCCACCGCGCTCCAGCGAGCGGTGAATTGGGCCGTGCGGCTTTGTTGCCAAGATTGGGCCACAGACATGCTTGTCTCCGTCATTAGGAGGATCCTGCTGTGGATGACGTCAGGCGGTCGGTGATGGTTCAAGACCCGGGAGTTCGCATGCGCGGCGGCCCCCAACGTCATCCGGGCGGCTGTGAACTCAACCTCATCTGAACCCTACCCGTGGCGGGGCGGGCCTACAACGTTTGGTGACCGAACGGTTACTTGATCTCGGCGAGGACCGTGCCCTGGGTGATGGCCGCGCCGGCCTCCACCGCGAGCCCGGTGATGGTGCCGTCCTTGTGCGCGGTGACCGGGTTTTCCATTTTCATCGCCTCGAGGACCACCACCAGGTCGCCGGTTGCCACCTCCTGGCCTTCCTCGACGGCGACCTTGACCACGGTGCCCTGCATGGGCGCGGTCACCGCGTCGCCGGAGGCCGCCGCGCCCGCGTGCGACCCGCGCTTGCGGGGCTTGGGCTTCTTCCGGATGACCCCGGCCGGGTCCGCGGCGCCGTTGGACATTGCCAGGTCACCGGGCAGCGACACCTCGAGCCGGCGGCCGCCCACCTCGACGACCACCTTCTGGCGGGGCCTCGTGTCCTCCTCGTCGAGGGGTTCGCCGCCCGTGAACGGTTCGACGGTGTTGTCCCACTCGGTCTCGATCCAGCGGGTGTGCACCGAAAAGCCGTTGTCGTCGCCGATGAACGCCGGGTCGGACACCACGGCGCGGTGGAACGGGATCACCGTCGCCAGGCCCTCGACCTCGAACTCGTCCAGGGCCCGCCGGGCGCGCGCCAGCGCTTCGTGCCGGTCGGCGCCGTACACGATCAGCTTGGCCAGCATCGAGTCGAACTGGCCGCCGATCACCGAGCCCGTCTCCACCCCGGAGTCCAGCCGCACGCCGGGGCCGGTGGGCGGGTGGAACTTGCTGACCGGCCCGGGCGCGGGCAGGAACCCGCGACCGGCGTCCTCGCCGTTGATCCGGAACTCGATCGCGTGCCCGCGCGGCGTCGGGTCCTCCGTGATGTCCAGCTTCTCGCCGTTGGCGATCTTGAACTGCTGCAGCACCAGGTCGATGCCCGCGGTCTCCTCGGTGACGGGGTGCTCGACCTGCAGGCGGGTGTTGACCTCCAGGAAGGAGATCAGCCCGTCCTGGCCGACCAGGTATTCGACGGTCCCGGCGCCGTAGTAGTGGGCCTCCTTGCAGATCCGCTTGGCCGACTCGTGGATCTCCTTGCGCTGGGCGTCGGTGAGGAACGGCGCGGGCGCCTCCTCCACCAGCTTCTGGAAGCGGCGCTGCAGCGAGCAGTCGCGGGTGCCGGCGACGACGACGTTGCCGTGCTGGTCGGCGATCACCTGCGCCTCGACGTGGCGCGGCTTGTCCAGGTAGCGCTCCACGAAGCATTCGCCGCGGCCGAACGCCGACACGGCCTCGCGGACGGCCGACTCGTACAGCTCGGGGATTTCCTCGAGGGTGCGGGCGACCTTCATGCCCTTGCCGCCGCCGCCGAACGCGGCCTTGATCGCGATGGGCACGCCGTACTCCTTGGCGAAGGCCACCACCTCGTCGGCGTCCTTGACGGGGTCGGGCGTGCCGGGCACCAGCGGGGCCTGGGCGCGGGCCGCGATGTGGCGCGCGGTGACCTTGTCACCCAGGTCGCGGATGGACTGCGGGCTCGGCCCGATCCAGATCAGGCCGGCGTCGATCACCGCCTGGGCGAAGTCGGCGTTCTCGGACAGGAAGCCGTAGCCGGGGTGGACGGCGTTGGCGCCGGACTTCGCCGCGGCGTCGAGCAGCTTGCCGAAGTCGAGGTAGGACTCGGCCGAGGTCTGGCCGCCGAGGGCGAACGCCTCGTCCGCCAGGCGCACGTGCGGCGCGTCCGCGTCGGGCTCGGCATACACCGCCACGCTGGGCAGGCCCGCATCGCGGGCCGCGCGGATCACCCGGACGGCGATCTCACCGCGGTTGGCGACGAGCACCTTGGCAATCCTCGAGCTGGCGTGACTGGCCACTGCGCCTCCTGTTTGGCTGGACGTCTTCGTCTCTAAGAGATTTTCTTACAAGTCTTGTCCGGGGAAGTTTATGCGGCGCGCCGTGCGCCCTGAAACCCGGTCTCCAATCCGTTTGTGGTCAGGCCGCCTCGCGCAGGCGGCGCTTGATCCGGGCCAGCATCGCTGACATGCCGCGCAGCCGCAGCGGGCTGATCAGAGCGGCCAGGCCCAGATCGGTGTAGAAATCCTCGGGCACCGCCAGGATGTCGGCTGCGGGTTGTTCGTCGAGACCGGCGGCCAGGATCGACGCGAACCCCCGTGTGGTCGGCGCCTCGGCGGGCGCGCTGAAGTGCAGCCGCACCCGGTCCGGGTCGCTGGCGTCGACGTGCAGGAACAGCGGCGACTGGCATTCGGGCACCGGCTCCATCGCGGCCTCCGCCAACTCCGGGGGCAGCGCGGGCAGCTCGTTGGCGAACTCCAGCAGCAGCCGCAGCTTGTCCTGGCCCTGGACCTCGGCGAAGTCGGACACCACCTCGGCCAGGGGCGCGGGCATGCTCATGGGACCGGCACGGCCCCCGGTTCGGGGCCCGCGACGATCGGCACGCGCACCGTGTTGCCCCACTCGGTCCACGATCCGTCGTAGTTGCGGACCCCGGGCTTGCCCAGCAGATGCGTGAGCACGAACCAGGTGTGGCTGGAACGCTCGCCGATGCGGCAATAGACGACGGTCCTGTCGTCCGGCTGCAGGAAGCCGTAGAGCTCTTCGAGCTCCGCGCGGCTGCGGAACCGGCCGCTCTCGTCGACGGCCTTGGCCCACGGGATCGACCGGGCGGTGGGGATGTGCCCGCCGCGCAGCACGCCCTCCTCGGGGTACTCGGGCATGTGGGTGCGCTTGCCCGTGTACTCGTCGGGCGAGCGCACGTCGATCAGCGGCTCGCTGCCCAGGATGGCCAGCACGTCGTCCTTGTAGGCGCGGATGGGCTCGTCGTTGCGCTGCACCACGGGGTAGCCGGTCGACGTCCTGGTCGGGACGTCCAGGGTGGTCTCGCGGCGCTCGGCCAGCCACAGGTCGCGCCCGCCGTTGAGGAGGCGGACGTCGGGGTGGCCGAACAGCGTGAAGACCCACAGCGCGTAGGCCGCCCACCAGTTGCTCTTGTCGCCGTAGATCACCACGGTGTCGTCGCGGGCGATGCCCTTGCGGTCCATCAATTCCGCGAACTGCTCGCCGTCGATGTAGTCGCGGACCCTCGGGTCGTTGAGGTCGGTGTGCCAGTCGATCTTGACCGCGCCGGGGATGTGGCCGACGTCGTAGAGCAACACGTCCTCGTCGGACTCGACGATCACCAGGCCGGGGGCGCCCATGTTGGCCGACAGCCAGTCGGCCGTGACGAGCCGTTCGGGGTGGGCGTATTCCGTCAGGGAGGGGTGTGGATCGGCGGGTAATGACACGTCTCCGAGCCTACCGCTGGCGCCGAAAGCCCATGCAGCGACACATAAACGTTTGCGACGACACGCCGCGGCGCGTCGCAATGGATTATGTCTCGCGGAGATGGGAGGGCCCGGCCGCCCACAGCGCGGCCACCGACACGCCCACCCGGCCCAGCAGTGCGCGCAGCAGCGGCAGGCTCACGCCGATCACGTTCGACGGGTCCCCGTCGATCCCGTCGACGAACCAGCCGCCCAGCCCGTCCAGGGTGAATCCGCCCGCCACGCCCAGCGGCTCGCCGGCCGCGACGTAGGCCCGCAGGTCCGCCTCGGTCGGAGACGCGAAATGCACCGTGGTGCAAGCGGATTCGACCTCGCGGCCGGTGATGGTGCCGTCGCTCAGCCGCAGCAGGCAGTGCCCGGTGTGCAACCGCCCGGACCGGCCGCCCATCAGGCGCCACTGGCGTAAGGCGGCCTCGGCCGAGCCGGGCTTGCCGCACAGCCGCTCGTCGACCGAGAGCATCGAATCACAGCCGAGCACAACGCAATCCGCCGCGACGGCGGCGTCCAGGTCGCCGGTCACCCGCTCGGCCTTGGCGGCCGCCAGGGCGCACACCACCTCGGCGGGCGAGGCGCCCGGTCCCAGACTCGCGGTGATCGCATCCTCGTCGACGCCGGACACCACGACCAGCGGATCGACGCCGGCCTGGCGCAGCACCTTCAGGCGACCCGAAGAGGCTGACCCCAGCACCAGGCGGGTCACAGCTTCATGTGCGTCATCTGCTGCATGGTGAGGCGCTGGTAGTTGGACATCGCATACCGCAGCCGGTCGACGGGGAGCCCCCAGCGGGTGCGCTCCGGCTCGGCGGGCTCGGGGACGCCGCCGCCGACGCCGCCCAGCACGGCGACCAGCGCGGCCAGCTCCTCGTCGGTCGGCTTGCCCTTGAGGACCTGGATGTGCGGCTCGTGCGCGTGGGGGTGCGAGGTGTCGTCTGTCATAGCGGAATGTTCCCGTGCTTCTTGGGCGGCAGGTGGGCGATCTTGCGTTCCAGCAGGCGCAGCGCCGTGCCGATGTACCCGCGGGTGTACGACGGCGGGATCACCGCGTCGACGTAGCCGCGCTCGGCCGCGACGTAGGGGTTGACCAGGGTGTCCTCGTACTCCTGCTGCAACCGCAGCCGCAGCGTGTCGACGTCCTCGCCGTTGCGGGCGGCCTCGGCCAGCTGCTTGCGGTAGACGAAGCCCACCGCGCCCGAGGCGCCCATCACGGCGATCTGGGCGCTCGGCCAGGCCAGGTTGACGTCGCAGCCCATGTCCTTGGAGCCCATCACGCAGTAGGCGCCGCCGTAGGCCTTGCGGGTGATGACGGTGATCTTGGGCACCGTGGCCTCGCCGTAGGCGAACAGCAGCTTGGCGCCGCGGCGGATGATGCCGTTGTATTCCTGGCCGGTGCCCGGCAGGAAGCCCGGGACGTCCACCAGCATGATGATCGGGATGTTGAAGCAGTCGCAGGTCCGCACGAAGCGGGCCGCCTTCTCCGAGGCGTTGATGTCCAGGCAGCCGGCGAACTGCGTGGGCTGGTTGGCCACGATCCCGACCGGCCGGCCCTCGATGCGGCCGAACCCGACGACGATGTTCTGCGCGTAACCGCCCTGGATCTCCAGGAACTCGTCGTCGTCGAGGATCCGGGTGATCACCTCGTGCATGTCGTAGGGCTGGTTGGGGGAGTCCGGGATCAGCGTGTCCAGCTCGAGGTCCTCGTCGGTGAGGTTCTCTTCGATGGCGCCGTCGGGGGCGGGCACGGCGTAGCGCGGCGGGTCGGTGGCGTTGTTGGGCGGCAGGTAGCTCAGCAAATCGCGCACCCAGTCGAAGGCGTCCTGCTCGCCGGACGCGACGTAGTGCAGGGTGCCCGACTTGGCCATGTGCGTGTGGGCGCCGCCGAGCTCCTCCATGGTGACGTCCTCGCCGGTGACCGTCTTGATGACGTCGGGCCCGGTGATGAACATCTGGCTGGTCTGGTCGACCATGACCACGAAGTCGGTCAGCGCGGGCGAGTAGACGTGCCCGCCCGCGGCGGCGCCCATGATCAGCGAGATCTGCGGGATGACCCCGGACGCGATGATGTTGTTGCGGAAGATCCGGCTGTACAGGCCCAGCGAGACGACGCCCTCCTGGATCCGCGCGCCGGCGCCGTCGTTGATGCCGATCAGCGGGCGGCCGGTCTTGAGGGCCAGCTCCTGGACCTTGACGATCTTCTCGCCGTAGACCTCGCCCAGGCTGCCGCCGAACACCGTGGCGTCCTGGCTGAAGATGCACACGTCGCGGCCGTCGATGGTGCCGTACCCGGTGACCACGCCGTCACCGAGCGGGCGGTTGGCCTCCAGGCCGAAGTTGCTGCTGCGGTGCCGGGCCAGCGCGTCGAGCTCGACGAAGGAGTCCTCGTCCAGCAGGGCGTAGATGCGCTCGCGGGCGGTCAGCTTGCCCTTGGCGTGCACCTTCTCGACGGCCTCTTCGCCCACCGGGTGCAGCGACTCTTCGCGCCGCTTGTGCAGCTCGGCCAGCTTGCCCGCGGTGGTGTGGATGTCGATGGTGTGCTCGGCGGCGGGCTCGGCGGTGTGGTCGGTAGTGCTTGTCATGGGACTCGATGGTATCGGCAGGCCCGACGCCGCAGTTTTAGGCTGGGTGGAGTGACGGATCGCGATTCGCTTCGGCAACCGTTGGATCAGGCCGCGCTGCGCGCCGAGCTGATCGGGACCGGCCTGGGCTGGCGGCAGCTCGACGTCGTGGAGCGGACCGGATCCACGAACGCCGACCTGCTGGCGCGCGCGGCCGCCGGGACCGACGTCGCCGGGGCGGTGCTGATCGCCGAGCACCAGACGGCCGGACGCGGGCGGCACGGCCGCGGCTGGTCGGCCACCCCGCGAGCCCAGATCACGATGTCGATGGGCGTCAGCATCGTCGACGTGCCCACCGAGGGGTGGGGCTGGCTGTCGCTGGCCACGGGCGTGGCGATCGTCGACGCCATCCGGCAGGTGACCGGGGTGCTGGCGGGCCTCAAGTGGCCCAACGACGTCTTGGCGGACGGGGGGAAGCTGGCGGGCATCCTCGCCGAGGTCGCGCGGCCGGTCGTGGTAATTGGCTTGGGGCTCAACGTGACTCAGGCCCCCGACGAAATCGACGGCCCCGGGGCGACGTCGCTTTTCGACCTCGGCGTCACCGCGCCCGACCGCCACCGGCTGGTGTGCGCGGTGCTGACCGAACTCGGCAGGCGGATCGTGGGCTGGCGGGCCGCGCGCGGCGCCGACTGGGCGCTGGCGGCCGACTACCGGGCCCGCAGCCTGACCATCGGCCACGCCGTGCGCGCCCAGCTGCCCGGCGGCAAGGAGGTCGTCGGCACCGCGACCGCCGTCGACGACCAGGGCAGGCTGTGTCTCGAGGCCGGGGGCCAAACGGTCGTCGTTTCGGCCGGTGACGTGGTGCATCTGCGCTAGCGGCGGTAGCTTCGCTCACGTGAGCTATCCGGACAACGCCCTGGCCGCCGGCGAGCAGGTCGTCCTGCACCGCCACCCGCACTGGAAGCGCCTGATCACCCCCGTCGTGGTCCTGGTGCTGGCGACGGCGCTGGCCGCGTTCGGATCCGGCTATCTCAACTCGACGCACTGGGAGCAGCTCGCCAAGAACATCATCTACGGGGTCATCTGGGGGATCTGGCTGGTGATCGTCGGCTGGCTGACGCTGTGGCCGTTCCTGGATTGGCTGACAACGCATTTCGTCGTCACCAGCCGGCGCGTGATGTTCCGGCACGGGGTGCTGACCCGCAGCGGCATCGACATCCCGTTGGCGCGGATCAACAGCGTGGAATTCCGGGACAAGCTCACCGAGCGGATGTTTCGCACCGGCACGCTGATCATCGAGTCGGCGTCACAGGATCCGTTGGAGTTCTACGACATTCCGCGGCTGCGCGAGGTGCACTCGCTGCTATATCACGAGGTTTTCGACACCCTGGGTTCTGAGGAGTCGCCGAGCTGACCGAACCGGCTCGCCCTTTTCCGCCACGACCGCAGCAGCGTCACGTTCCCGACCTCGAGCTCGTCCTCGAGCACCTCCGCGAAACCCCCGGCGGTCAGCGCGGATTCCAGCGCCTTGTCGGGGTTGCGGGCGAATTCATCGGGGAACACCCAGCGCCGGAACGCCCAGAAGCGGAACGCCATCTGCAGCAGGTTGCCGATGATGTAGGCCGAGATGAAGTCCGCGATGTTCTCCACGGTCAGCGACACCGTCGGCACCCGCAGCTGCAGGACGTAGCTCGAGACCCACAGCGGCGCCATGGAAAGCAGCACGCCCACGCCGCTGAACGCGAAGAACAGCAGCGCCTCGTGGTGGCGCTCGCGGCCGCCGCGGTCGCGGAAGCTCCACTCCCGGTTCAGGACGTAGGACGCGATCACCGCGACGATGCCCGCGATGACCTTGGCGGTGACCGGCTTGGGCTCGAGAACCGTCAGCTTCAGCGTGTAGAAAATCGCCGAGTCGATGATGAACGTGGTGCCGCCGACGATCGCGAATTTGATCAGCTCGTGATGGCGCAGCAAATACGGCTGAAAGGCCTCGGGCAAGCGCGAGATTGCGGCATCGGCGAAGGACACAACACGTCAGTGTACGGACGGACTCGAAATCGACGCAAAATGTTACCTAACGATCGGGCTTACCGGCCGGTCACCACGCCTTAAGCCGACACCGCGGGCCGTGACACGATGATGGCCGTGCCGAGCAGACGCCGTCCTTCCCGAACCCCTTCCGTGGCGATGGTCGGCGGCGGGCAGCTGGCGCGGATGACCCACCAGGCCGCGATCGCGCTGGGCCAGACGCTGCGGGTGCTGGCCACCGCCCCCGACGAATCGGCCGCGCAGGTCACCCCCGACGTGGTGATCGGTTCGCACACCGATCTCGAGGACCTGCGCCGGGTCGCCGCCGGGGCCGACGTGCTCACGTTCGACCACGAGCACGTCCCCGCCGAGCTGCTGGAGAAGCTGGTCGCCGAGGGCGTCAACGTCGCGCCGCCGCCGCAGGCCCTGGTGCACGCCCAGGACAAGCTGGTGATGCGGCGGCGCCTGGAGGCCCTCGGCGCGCCCGTGCCGCGGTATGCCGAGATCCGCAGCGTCGACGAACTCGATGCCTTCGCGCGCTCGATGGGCGGCCCCGTGGTCGTCAAAGCGGTCCGTGGCGGTTACGACGGGCGCGGGGTGCGGATGGCCCGCGACCCGTCGCACGCCCGCGAAATCGCCGAGAGCTTCCTCGCCGAGGGGGTGCCGGTGATGGCCGAGGAGCAGGTGGACATGCGCCGCGAGCTGTCGGCGCTGGTGGCGCGCTCGCCGTTCGGGCAGGGCGCCGCGTGGCCGGTCGTGGAGACGGTGCAGCGGGACGGGATCTGCGTGCAGGTGATCGCGCCGGCGCCGGACCTGCCCGGCGACGTCGCCTCGGCGGCCCAGCGGCTCGCGCTGCGGTTGGCCGCCGAGCTGGGCGTGGTCGGTGTGCTGGCGGTCGAGCTGTTCGAGACGGCGGGCGGCGGCCTGCTCGTCAACGAGCTCGCGATGCGGCCGCACAATTCCGGGCACTGGACCATGGACGGCGCGCGCACCAGCCAGTTCGAGCAGCACCTGCGCGCGGTGCTGGACTATCCGCTCGGCGACACCGACGCCATCGCGCCGGTGACGGTGATGGCCAACGTCCTCGGCGCCGCGGAGCAGCCCGCGATGTCCGCCGACGAGCGGCTGCACCACCTGTTCGCGCGGATGCCCGACGCCCGCGTCCACCTTTATGGCAAGGCCGAACGGCCCGGACGCAAGGTCGGGCACGTCAACTTCCTGGGTGCCGACCCGGCGGAACTCCCCAGGCTGCGTGAGCGCGCCGAGTTGGCGGCACACTGGTTGTCACACGGGCAGTGGACGGACGGATGGGATCCGCATGGCTAACGCTCCTCGCGTCGGGGTGATCATGGGCAGCGACAGCGACTGGTCGGTGATGTCCGACGCCGCCGAGGCGCTCGCCGAGTTCGGCATACCCGCCGAGGTCCGGGTGGTCTCGGCGCATCGCACGCCCCAGGCGATGTTCGACTACGCCCGCGGCGCGGCCGACCGCGGCCTGCAGGTGATCATCGCCGGCGCCGGGGGCGCCGCCCACCTGCCCGGGATGGTCGCCTCCGCCACGCCGCTGCCGGTGATCGGGGTGCCGGTGCCGCTGGCCCGCCTGGACGGGTTGGACTCCCTGCTGTCGATCGTGCAGATGCCCGCCGGCGTTCCCGTGGCCACGGTTTCCATCGGCGGCGCCCGCAACGCGGGGCTGCTGGCCGTGCGCATCCTGGCGTCCTCCGACCCGGCACTGCGGGCGCGGATGGTGGCGTTCCAGGAGGGCCTTGCCGAGACCGTGCGGGCCAAGGACGCGGCGCTGCAGGAGCGCCAGGGTAAAGTTACCGGCCAGTAGTTAAGGAGAATGTCATGGCTGGATGGGCCGGAAACCCGTCGTTCGATTTGTTCCAGTTGCCCGAGGAACACCAGGAGTTGCGGGCGGCGATTCGCGCGCTGGCGGAGAAGGAGATCGCTCCGCACGCGGCCGACGTCGACGAGAACGCGCGGTTCCCGCGGGAGGCACTGGAGGCGCTGAACGCCTCGGGGTTCAACGCCGTGCACGTGCCCGAGGAGTACGGCGGGCAGGGCGCGGACTCGGTGGCGGCGTGCATCGTGATCGAAGAGGTCGCCCGGGTGGACGCCTCGGCGTCGTTGATCCCGGCGGTGAACAAGCTGGGCACCATGGGCCTGATCCTGCGGGGCTCCGACGAGTTGAAGAAGCAGGTCCTGCCGGCCATCGCCGGCGGGACGATGGCGTCCTACGCCTTGAGCGAGCGCGAGGCCGGCAGCGACGCGGGATCGATGCGGACCCGGGCCAAGGCCGACGGCGACGACTGGATCCTCAACGGCGCCAAGTGCTGGATCACCAACGGCGGCGAGTCGAGCTGGTACACCGTGATGGCGGTGACCGACCCGGACAAGGGCGCCAACGGCATCTCGGCGTTCATGGTGCACCGCGACGACGAGGGGTTCACCGTCGGGCCGAAGGAGCGCAAGCTCGGCATCAAGGGCTCCCCGACCACCGAACTCTACTTCGAGAACTGCCGCATCCCCGGCGACCGCATCATCGGCGAGCCGGGCACCGGCTTCAAGACGGCGCTGGCCACGCTGGACCACACCCGCCCCACCATCGGCGCCCAGGCCGTGGGCATCGCCCAGGGCGCGGTGGACGCCGCGATCGCCTACACCAAGGACCGCAAGCAGTTCGGCGAGTCGATCAGCAGCTTCCAGGCGGTGCAGTTCATGCTGGCCGACATGGCGATGAAGGTGGAGGCCGCGCGGATGATGGTCTACCAGGCGGCCGCGCGCGCCGAGCGGGGCGAATCCAACCTCGGCTTCATCTCGGCGGCCTCGAAGTGCTTCGCCTCCGACGTGGCGATGGAGGTGACCACCGATGCGGTCCAGCTGTTCGGCGGCGCGGGCTACACCACCGACTTCCCGGTCGAGCGGATGATGCGCGACGCCAAGATCACCCAGATCTACGAGGGCACCAATCAGATTCAGCGCGTGGTGATGTCGCGGGCGCTGTTGCGCTGACAAACCGTGCCGACGCCTGGTTTATGCGCGTGGGCCCGACAAACCCGAGGCCCTCTTGGGAACTCACGGGCGCACCGAATAGGATCGCCGTCGGCAACCATTTGGACTGGTGAGACCGAACCCAGAGTCGGTAAGCAGGCACCGACATCCATCGACCTTCGTTAGACAGCAAAGGGTCTTACCGCGGCCAGGGGGTCTATGTGAAAAACGCGGCCACCCAGGCGCATCTCGGATGACCGGAAATTGATGCCCGTGCGTGCTCCAGTCGCCCCGGCCGCCCATTGGCGGTCATTGTCGTTGTTGTTGGTTGAGGACGACCGCGCCGACGCGGTGCTCGTCGAAGATCTGATCGCGGACGCGGTCGCCGATATCCGGGTGACCTGGGCGCAGTCGATGGCGCACGCGGAGCGCGAGCTCGCGACGGCCCGGCCCGACTGCGTGCTGCTCGACCTGCACCTGCCCGACGCCAGCGGGATGGACGCGCTGGACCGCATCGCCAAGCGCGACGCCACCGTGCCGATCGTCGTGCTGACCGGGCTCAACGACGAATACTTCGGGGCTTCCGCGGTCGCGGCCGGAGCGCAGGACTACCTGGTCAAGGGGCGCGTCGAGCCCGAAATGCTGCGGCGCGCGCTGCTTTACGCGATCGAGCGCAAACGGGCCGAGCTCATTTCCGCCGACCTGCATGCCAGCCGGCTACGCGCCCGCGAAAACGCGCTGCTGGAACGCGGCCTGCTGCCCTCGCCGCTGCTGCTGGAGGAGCCCGGCGTCGACATCGTCGCCCGGTACCGCCCCAGCCGCGAGGACGCGTTGTTGTGCGGCGACTTCTACGACGTCGTGCAGACGCCCGACCGGGTGGTGCACGTCCTCATCGGCGACGTCGCCGGCCACGGACCGCACGAGGCGGCCCTGGGCGCGGCGCTGCGCATCGCGTTTCGTGCGCTCACCTTTGCCGGCGTGCACGGCGTGGAGGCGATGCGGCAGCTCGAACGGGTGCTGCACTCGGAACGAACCGGGACGGGCATCTTCGCGACGGTGCTCAGCCTGGCGATTCACCCCGACGGCCCGCGCGTCACCGTGGTGCGCGCCGGTCATCCGGGGATGCTGCTGCAGAACGCGGTCGCCGGCTCGGTCGAATGGGTCGAGCCCCCGGCCGGGCCGGCGCTGGGCCTGCGCGCCGACGACTGGCCGCGGCACGACCTGGACCTACCGGCGGGCCAGGGCCTGCTCCTGCTGACCGACGGGCTCTTCGAGGGCTACTCCGGCGAGGGCAACCAGCGGCTGGGCGAGGACGGCTTGCTCGGGCTGGCGCGCGGGCACGCGCACCTGCCCGGCCCGGCGTTCGTCGACGCGTTGATCGACGGGGCCCAGCTCCTCGCCGAGCCGCGCGGCGGGCTCACCGATGACATCGCCGTGGTGCGCGTCGAGCGGACGACGGCGTGAGCGCCGCCCGGCGGGCGCCGCGCCTGGCGCAGCTCACCGTGCGCGGCTGGCAGTTCCTGGTCCTCTTGACGATGGGCGTGATGGTGCTCGCCGGCGCGATCATCGGTTGGGCGTTGCTGCAGCGCACCGACCAGATGACCCGTGCCGTGATCGACGGCATTGCACCGGCGCGGGTGGCCGCCGGCCAGCTGCAGGCGGCGCTGCGGGACCAGGAAACGGGGATTCGCGGTTACGTGATCACCGACGATCGCCAGTTCCTCACCCCGTACTACGACGGGCAACACGAGGAGCAGGCGGCCGCCGCGGAAATGCGGCGCCGGCTGAGCCAGCGGCCCGACCTGATCGCGGATCTCGACGGGGTCGAGAAGGCGGCCGCTAACTGGCGGGCCAGCTATGCCGAGCCGTCGATCGACAGCGTGGCCCCGAATGGCCGGAATGTCACCAACCGCCCGGCGGCCGAGCGCGGCAAGGCCGAATTCGACCACCTGCGTGCCCTTTTCGACACGCAAAACGCGAACCTCGCCGCGGCGCGCGACCGCGCGGTCGACGACCTCCGGCACACCGACGCCTGGCGGGACAGGGTGCTGGGGGCGATGGTGCTGGTGTTCTTCGGCACCGCCGCGGCGCTGGGGATTTTGATGCGCGACGCCGTCACGCGCCCGATCGCCGCCCTGGCCGCCGCATGCCGGCGGATCACCCGGGGCAGCTTCGACGAAACCATTACGCCCCCGCAGCGTCCCCGGGACATCCGCGACATGGCCATCGACGTGGAGAACATGCGGGAACGGCTCGTCGAAGAGCTCGAGGTATCCCGCTCGGCCCGAACGCTTCTGGACGAACAGGCGGCCGAATTGCGGCGCTCGAACGCCGAACTGGAGCAGTTCGCCTACGTCGCGTCGCATGATCTGCAGGAACCGCTGCGCAAGGTCGCCTCGTTCTGCCAGCTGCTCGAAAAGCGATACGGCGACCAGCTCGACGGCCGCGGACTCGAATACATCGGATTCGCCGTCGACGGGGCCAAGCGCATGCAGGTGCTGATCAACGACCTGCTCACCTTCTCGCGCGTCGGCCGGCTGGGCACGTCGGAAACCGAAGTCGAACTAGACGCGGCGCTGGACGCCGGCGTCGCCAACCTCGCCGCCGCGATCGAGGAAACCGGCGCCGAGATCGTGCGGCCACCTCAGCCCCTTCCGCAGGTCATCGGGGATCCCACCCTGCTGACGATGCTGTGGCAGAACCTGATCGGCAATGCGATCAAGTTCCGGCACAAGGATCGCCGGCCCCGCGTCGTCATCGACTGCGAACGCCGCACCGGCGAACACGGTGACGAGTGGTTATTGTCGGTGTCGGACAACGGCATTGGCATCGCCGAGGAGTTCATTGAGAAGGTCTTCGTGATCTTCCAGCGCCTGCATGGCCGCGAGGTGTACTCCGGGACCGGTGTCGGCCTTGCGCTGTGCAAGAAGATCGTCGAGCACCACGGCGGCACGATCTGGGTCGACACGTCCTATCAGGACGGAACCCGATTCCAGTTCACCCTGCCGATTCCCGCGCCGGTGGGTGCGGGCGCGGCAAGACCAGTCACCTCGGAAGGAAACCACGTTGTCATCAACGACGTCGGCCGGTAGGGCGATCGAAATCCTGCTCGTCGAAGACGATCCGGGCGACGAGCTCATCACCCGGGAGGCGTTCGAGCACAACAAGCTCAAGAACAACCTGCACGTCGCGCACGACGGGGAGGAGGGCTTGGACTTCCTCTACCGCCGCGGCCGATTCGAGGGTGCGCCGCGGCCCGACCTGATTCTGCTCGACCTGAACCTGCCGAAATACGACGGCCGGCAGCTGCTGGAGAAGGTCAAGTCCGACCCGGACCTGGCCCGCATCCCGGTGGTAGTGCTGACGACCTCCTCGGCCGAGGAGGACATCCTGCGCAGCTACGAACTGCACGCCAACGCCTATGTCACCAAGCCGGTCGACCTCGACCAGTTCATGAGCGCGGTCCGCCAGATCGACGAGTTCTTCGTTCAGGTGGTGCGGCTCCCGGGCATGTAAGACCCGGGCTAGGAGGCGGGTTCCGGCGCGGTGAGGAACTCCTCGTTGTGCTGCCCGGGGGCGGGCGGCGGATCGGTGGCCGCGGCGTCGAAGCTCGAGTAGCGCGCGGGCATGCGGACCACGGTGATGGCCCCCTCACCGCTGCCGAGCCGAAGGGCCAGCTCGTTCTCGGCGAACAGGGGGGTGTCGACCACCTGCTTCCAGGTGTAGGCCAGGCAGGCCATCAGGCCGCCCTCCTGCAGCAGCTCAACCCATTCGGCGGCGGTCTTGGCCGCCAGCGCCGACTCGAGTTCCTCGGTCAGTTCCGGGTAATTCATTGCGCGCGACCGCTGATCGATGAACCGCTCGTCCTCCGCCAAATCCGGGCGGCCGATGATCTGGCACAGCTTCGCCCAGTGCTTGGGCACGTAGGCGCTGATCACCAGGTAGCCGTCCGCGGCTTTGAAGGCGTCCGACGGCTGGGTGGCGAACCCAACCCCCTTGCGCTTCTTCGCTTTTGGCTCCGGGTCGGGCTTGGGCGCCTCGCTCGGCTTGTTCAGGTGGATGGTGAGCTGACTGGCCTGCAGCGCGACCGCGACGTCGTACATCGCGACCCGGACGATCTCGGCCACCCCGTGCCGCTCCCGGTTGAGCAGCGCGGCCAGCACCGCCTGGGCCAGCACGTGGCCGCTGGCGGCGTCGACGAGTTGGAACGGGATGATCTGCGGCTTGCCCGTCGGCGTGGGCATCCCGGTGGTCATGCCCGATTCGGCGGCGACCATCAGGTCGACGCCCGGCCTGCTGCCGTGCGGGCCGTTGCCGCCGTAGGCCGACAGGCGCGCGTAGATCAGCCTGGGATTGCGCGACCGCAGGTCGTCGGGCCCCAGCCCCAGGCGCTCCATCACGCCGGGGCGAAACCCCTCCAGGACGACGTCGGCCGTGTCGGCCAGCCGCAGTATCTGCTGCCTGTTGTCGTCCGAGGTCAAATCGACCGCCAGCGATTTCTTGCCCCGGTTGTGCGGCCAGAACAGCGTGGGCAGCGGCGGGCGCCCGGGCAACACCACGGTGATCTGCCGGGCCGCCTCGCCGCCGGGGGCCTCGACCTTGATCACCTCGGCACCCAGGTCGGCCAGCACCTGCCCGGCCAGCGGCCCGGCGATGTTCTGGGTGAAGTCGAGCACCCGGTAGCCGTCCAGGGGCTTGGGGGGCGTGGCGTTTGGCATGTCGGCCTTCCTTAACCCGCCTTGTGCAGCACCGCGGTGCAGTAGTAGTTCCTGGCGAACGGCGCGTCGGGGCCCTCGGGCTGCAACGGTAATCCGTTGTCGGCCAACAGCCGATTCAACGGCGTGCGGACCGGCCGCCAGCCGCGGTCGGCCAGGTAGGCCGCCACGTCGTTGCGCTCGCCGGGGAAGCCCAGCTCGCCCAGGGCGATGTCGAGGCCGTTCTCCCGCCACTTCTCGCTCGCGGCGTTCAGCGCATCCCCGCTGACCCCGGTGTTCCAGAACACCTCGGCCACCAGCCGGCTGTCGTCGGCGCTGAGCTGCGTGACCTGATCGAGCAGCCGGTCCTGGGCCTCGGCCGGCAGGAACCCGAGCAGGCCCTCGGCGGCCCAGGCGGCCGGCCGCCCGGTGTCGAATCCGGCCCGCCGCAGCGCCGACGGCCAGTCGTGGCGCAGGTCGATCGGCACGGCCCGCAGGTCGGCCGCGGGCGTGGCGCCGAGCTCGGAGATGGTGGCGGACTTGAACGCGATGACTTCGGGTTGGTCGACCTCGAACACCGTCGTGCCCGCCGCCCAGGGCAGCCGGTAGGCGCGGGCGTCCAGGCCCGAAGCCAGGATGACGACCTGACGGATGCCCGCTTCGCCGGCCTCGGCGAAGAACGCGTCGATGAAGCGGGTGCGGGCGGCCATCATGTCGGTCATGCGCTGCATGCCCCACGGGGCGCCGGGAACGTCGACGTCCGCGGAGCTCAATTCGCCGGTGGCCCAGCGGGTCATGAAGTCCACCCCCACCGCCCGCACCAGCGGCTCGGCGAACGGGTCGTCGATCAGCGCGTCCCGGGTGGCCCGGGCCCTGCCCGCGGCCACCATGGTCGCGGTGGCTCCCACGCTGGTCGCCAGGTCCCAGGTGTCGTTGTCGGTGCGCGCCATCTCATCCCTTCCCCGGTCTACTCGTTAGCCACAATAACGGTGACCAAAGGCCCCGCCGCCGGTGGCGTTGCGCCCTAAACGGCGCCGCGACCGATCGGCAGAGTCGGGTCTATGACCGCGCACACGCTCCGGCGTCTCGAATTGGAAACCGCGTCGCTGCTGATGTACGCCCGGTCGGGGGGGTTGCGATTGATCCCGCCCGGCCGGATCGCGGCGGTGCTGCGGGCGCTCGACCGCTACGGCCTGATGGGCGCGGCGACGGTGATCGCCGCCGCCCGAGACCGCGACGGCCTGGCGCTCATCGATGAGCGCGGTCCGACGACTTTCGGCGAGTTGGACGCGCGGACCAACGCGCTGGCCAACGAGTGGCGCCGGCTCGGGCTGGGCCCGGGCGCGAGCGTGGCCATCCTGACGGGCAATCACCGGGGCTTCCTGGACGCGGTGTACGCGGCCGCCAAGTGCGGCGCCGAGATCCTGCTGCTCAACACCGGCTTCGGCCCCACGCAGCTCGCCGAGATGCTGGCCCGCGAGGGCGCCGACCTCCTGGTGTACGACGACGAGTACGCCGCCGCGGTCGCCGAAGTCCGTCCGCGGTTGGGTCGCTTTCGGGCCTGGGCCGACGCGCCGGGTACCGACACCCTGGACACCCTGATCGAGCGCGGCGATCCGGGCCCGCCGCCCCGCTCCGGTGGCCGGCCCAAGATCGTCATCTCCACCAGCGGGACGACCGGGGTCCCCAAGGGCGCCCTGCGCTCGGAGCCCTACTCGCTGATACCGGTCGGCGGCCTGCTCGGCAAGGTGCCGTTCCGGGGGCGGGAAGTCACCGAATGCTGCGTGCCGCTGTTTCATTCGATGGGATTCAGCCACGCGATGTACGCGATGGTGCTGGGCTCGACGCTGGTGCTGCATCGCCACTTCGATGCCGAACAGGCCCTGGACAGCGTGGCCGCGCATCGGGCCAGCGCCATGATCGTCGTGCCGGTCATGCTGCGGCGCATCCTCGACCTGGGCTGGGCGGCCCTGGCCGAGCGTGACCTGTCGTCGCTGCGCATCGTGTTCGTCGGCGGATCCCAGCTGGGTGCCGCGCTCGCCACCCGGGCCCTGCGGGACCTGGGGCCCGTCGTCTACAACATGTACGGCTCCACCGAGGTCGCCTACGCCACCATCGCCACGCCCGCCGACCTGGCCGTCGCGCCGGGATGTGTGGGCGCGGTGGTGCCCGGCTCGGTGGTCAAGGTTTTCGCCGCCGACGGGCGCGAGGTCCCCGCCGGGACGCCCGGGCGCATCTTCGTCGGCAACGTGCTGGCCTTCGAGGGCTACACCGGCGGCGGCACCAAGGAGTCGATCCGGGGCCTGATGGCCACCGGCGACGTCGGCCACTTCGACGCCGCCGGCCGGCTGTTCATCGACGGGCGCGACGACGAGATGATCGTCTCCGGCGGGGAGAACGTCTACCCCGGCGAGGTCGAAGAGGCGCTGGTGCAGCACCCCGGCATCCTCGACGCCGCGGTCCTCGGCGTCAGCGACGAGGAGTTCGGGCAGCGGCTGCGCGCCTACGTCGTGGCGCGCCCGGACGCCTCCCTGACCGAGCGCGACGTCAAGGAGTACATCCGAAATCGCCTGGCCCGCTTCAAGGTTCCGCGGGACGTGGTGTTCGTCGACGCGCTGCCGCGCAACGCCGGCGGGAAGGTGCTCAAACGGCTGCTGCCCGTGTGACCGCCTAGACACGGTTGTGTTACGGCGGCGTGTGCAGGGCGCG
The DNA here is from genome assembly GCF_900157385.1 of Mycobacterium terramassiliense. Classification (GTDB taxonomy): domain Bacteria; phylum Actinomycetota; class Actinomycetes; order Mycobacteriales; family Mycobacteriaceae; genus Mycobacterium; species Mycobacterium terramassiliense. The sequence goes on along the minus strand of NZ_LT717700.1, from coordinate 460,520 downwards.
TCCCCGCCCCGCCGTCGCTAGCCTCGCGCCATGACCACTTTTCCCCTCATCGCCGACGAATGCGGCGTCGTCGCGGCGCGCGACGCCGGGTGGCAGCGCAGCGCCGGGTGGGCCCGGCGGCTGGCCTGGATCGGCCTGGCGGTGGTGCTCGTCGAGGGCGCCATCGGCTTGTGGCAGGGACTGGCCGTCGGCTCCGTCGCGCTGACCGGATGGGCCCTGGGCGGGGCGTCGGAGGCCCTCGCCAGCGCGATGGTGGTGTGGCGGTTCAGCGGCGCGCGCGCCTCCTCGCCGGTCGCCGAGCGGCGCGCACAACGCGGCGTCGCCGTGTCGTTCTGGCTCACCGCGCCGTACATCGCCGCCGAATCCCTGCATGACCTGGCCGCTGCGCACCACGCCGAGGTGTCGGTCATCGGCATCGGGTTGACGGCCTTCGGGTTGCTGCTGATGCCGATTCTCGGCCGGGCCAACCGCCGGCTCGGCGCGCGGCTGGATTCCGGGGCCACGGAGGCCGAAGGGATGCAGAACTACCTGTGCGGCGCGCAGGCCGCCGGGGTCCTGATCACCCTTGCGCTGACGGGGTTTTGGCCGGGCGGTTGGTGGGTCGACCCCGCCGTGGGACTCGGTATCGCCGGCGTCGCGGCCTGGCAGGGCGTCCGGGCCTGGCGCGGCCAGGACTGCGGCTGCTGATCGGGGGGTCAGGCTCGCGTCATCCGGTAGTAGGCGCCCCGGCGGGCCAGCAGCTCGGTGTGGTTGCCCTGCTCGACGACCTGGCCCGCCTCCACCACCAGGATGTGGTCGGCACCGCGGATGGTCGAAAGCCGGTGGGCGACGACGAAACTCGTGCGGTTGTGACGAAGCGCCGATATCGCGCGCGCAATGAGCAGTTCGGTGCGGCTGTCGACCGAACTGGTTGCCTCGTCGAGGATCAGCAGCTGCGGGCGGGCGAGAACGGCTCGCGCAATGGTGATGAGCTGCCGCTCGCCGGCGCTGACGTTGTCGCCGTTGTTGTGCAGCTGGGTCTGGTAACCGTCGGGCAGGGTGCGCACCAACTGGTCCAGGTGGGCCGCCCCGGCGGCCGCGACCACGTCCGCTTCGCTCGCGCCCGGTCGCCCGTAGGCGATGTTTTCCGCGATCGTCCCGTCGAACAACCAGGCGTCCTGCAGCACCATGCCGATCCGCGACCGCAACGAGCGCCGGCTCACCGACGCGATGTCGACACCGTCGACCAGGATCTCGCCCGAATCGACCTCGTAGAAGCGCATGAGCAGGTTCACCAGCGTGGTCTTGCCCGCCCCCGTCGGCCCGACGATCGCGATCGTGCTGCCCGGTTCGGCGACCAGGGACAGGTCGTTGATCACCGGGGTGCCCGGGCGGTAGGAGAAACTCACATGCCGGAACTCGACCCGCCCGCGCGGCTCCCCGCCGGACTGCGCCAGTGCCGGCCCACCATCCGGTGCTTCCTCGGGCTCGTCGAGCAGCTCGAAAACCCGCTCGGCGCTGGCCATCCCGGACTGCACCGTGTTGTACATGGCGGCGACCGCGGCGAGCGGCTGGTTGAACTGACGCGCGTATTGCACGAAGGCCTGGATGCTGCCGAGAGTGATCCGGCCGGTCGCCACCTGCACGCCACCGACGACCGCCACCGCCACGTAGCCGAGGTTGCCGACGAACGTCATCGCCGGCGATACCAGGCCCGAGAAGAACTGGGCGCCGAAACTGGTCCGGTATAACTCGTCGTTGAGCTCGCGGAACCGCCGTAGCGCCTCGGCGCGGTGCCCGAACGTCTTGACCACGGTGAAACCGCTGTAGGTTTCCTCGAGGTGGGCGCTGAGCCGTCCGGTGTTGATCCACTGGTCGACGAACAGCCGCCGCGACCGCCGGACGATCGCCCGGGTCGCGGCGAGGGAAAGCGGCACGGTCAACAGGACGATGCCGGCCAGCAGCGGCGCGATCGCGGCCATCATCGCGACGGCGGCCACCGCCGTCAGCACCGCGGACACCGCCTGGCCGAGGATGGTCGACAGGGACGTCTGCACGTTGTCGATGTCGTTAGTGACCCGGCTCAACAATTCGCCGCGCTGCCGGCCGTCGAAGTAGGACAGCGGCAACCGGTGCACCTTGTCCTCGGCATCGCAACGCAGCGCCTTCATGGTGCGCTGCACGATCGCGTTCAGCTGCCGGGCCTGAAGCCAAACCAGCAGTGCCGCAGACAGATACAGGACCATCGCGAGCGCCAGCGTGCGGCCGACCGCGCCGAAGTCGACGCCCCTGCCGGGCACGACGTTCATGCCGGACAACAAGTCGGCGTAGGTGGATTCACCGCGGGCGCGAGCGGCCGCGACGGCCTGATCCTTCGTGATTCCCGCGGGCAGCCGGCGGCCGATGACGCCCTCGAAGATCAGGTCGGTGGCGTGCCCCAGGACCCGCGGGCCAGCCGCCGCGGTCGCCACCGCGATCACCGCCAGCACGAGGACGGCGCCGACGCGCTCGCGTTGCGGGCCAAGCCGTTTCAGCAGCCTGATCGCGGAGCCGGTGAAATCGTGGGACTGCAGCGGGGCCGTCACGGCGCGCGGCGGTTAGGAGTCCGGGTAGTTGGTGTGGCCCGTGATGAAATGGTTGTTGCCCGCGTCCATGGTGCACTGATTGAGGCAGTACCGATGCACCGCGGGCCCGAACTTGCCGGGGCCCGGCCGCCATTGCCAGGTCGTCTCGACGGCGTTGGCGGTGGCGCCCCGCGCGCCGACCCTGCAGTGCAGGGTGCGCTGCGCGATGTCGCAGGTTTCGAGGAGCACTTCGTCGTCGGACAGGCCGAGCGGGTTGCGGATGAGCCGCACGCCAAATCGTTCCGTTTTGCCATGGGCCCGCAGCCGTTCGGCGATGCCGGCCAGGACGGGCTCGTCGTCGGCACTCACCGCCGCGGAGGAGCCGAAGTCGGCCGGGGCGGCGAACTCCATGCCGGTGATCCCGAGGCCGGCGCTGACGTCGGCGTCGAACCGCATCGATGTCGCGCTCAAGTCCGGCGCGGTGCACCGCGCGACGGGCGCGGTTCGCGTTCCGCGGGGCGCCGTGACGACCCTTTCCGCGAAGACTTCTCCGGAGTCCGGTTCAAAGTGTTTGTGCAGCAGCCAGATCGAGAATCGCCGCCAAGTGTCGCTGGAGACGAGATATTCTCCCAATTCGTCGAGACAGGCGCGGTCGGCCTGGTCCAGCACACCCACATCGGTGCTGTCCATGTCGCGTAACGCCGCATAATCATCGACATCATGGTCGCGCAAGGTGAGCATCATTTTCTCCGTTCCAATCCGGCCGAAAAGCAATTACGGAAGGCATTCCGCGGCAGGGAATTCCGTAGCTGCCACCGGACACTACCGACGAAATTCGGCGCGAACAATTATGGGGCGCTGTGAAAAGCTATGGGTTTGTTATTTGAATTTCAGTCCAGGCGGTAGCGGATCAACCGTGAGCTGTTGGCCACCACCGCCACCGACGACGCGTTGTGCAGGATCGCGGCCAGCACGGGGGAGAGCGCGCCGCCCGCGCCGATGATCAGCCCGGCGGCGTTGACGGCGATGGACATGCCATAGTTCTCGCGGATGACGTCGACGGCGCGCGCGCCCAGGTCCCGCACGTCGAGCAGGCGATGCAGGTCGTCGTTGGCCAACGCCACGTCGGCGGTCTCGACGGCCACATCGGTACCGGCCAGGCCCATGGCGATCCCGATGTCGGCGGCGGCCAGCGCCGGGGCGTCGTTGATGCCGTCGCCGACCATGCCGACGACGAAGCCCTCGTCCTGCAGCTCGCGCACCGTGGTGAGTTTGTCCTCCGGCATCACCTCGGCGCGCCACTCGTCGATGCCGAGCTCGGCGGCGACCACCTCGGCGATGTCGGGGTGGTCGCCCGTGAGCATCACGATGCGGCGAATCCCGTTGGCCCGCAACTCATTCAGCACGTCGGCCGCCTCCGGGCGCACCTCGTCGCGCAGGCTGATCAGGCCGACCAGAATGCCGTCCACGGCGAGCAGCAGCGGCGTCTCGGCCCGGCGCCGCAGCTTGTCCACCCACTCGGAGGCCTTCTTCGACACCTTCACCTTTTCGGCGCGCAACAGCGACGGGCTGCCCAGCAGCAGGGTCCGGCCGTCGGCCCAGGTCCGCATGCCCAGCCCCACCAGCACCTCGCACTCCTCGTGCGGCGGGATGCTGATGTGGCGTTCCTCGGTGGAGCGGATCACCGCCTCGGCCAGCGGGTGCCGGGAGTGGATCTCCGAGCTGGCCGCATAGGCGAGCACTTGTTCGGGCTGCCAATCCTTATGCATCGCAACGATGTTGGTGACCACCGGTCGTCCGACGGTCAGGGTGCCGGTCTTGTCGAACACGATCGCGTCCACCTGGCCCGCCTGTTCGAGGTGGGAGCCGCCCTTGATCAGGATGCCGCGGCGCGCGCCGTTGCCGATCGCGGCGCTGATCGCGGTCGGGGTGGCCAGTCCCACCGCGCACGGGCACGCGATCAGCAGCATGGTCATCGCCCGGCGCACGTCGCCGGTGACGGCCAGGGTGATCGCGGACACGATGAACGACGTGGGAACGAAACGGCGGGAGAAGTTTTCGCCGACGGTCTGGATCGGCGCCCGGTCGTGCTGGGCCTCCTCGACCCGGGTGATGATGCGGCCGATGGTGGTCTGGTTCCCGACGGCCCGGGCGCGCACCACCAGCCGTCCGCGCACCAGGACCGAGCCGGCGTGCACCCGCGAAGCGACCGTGACGCTGACGGGCAGGTTTTCGCCGGTGATCGCGGACTGGTCGACGATCGCCTCGCCGTCGACCACCTCGCCGTCCACGGGTATCGCGACGTGGTCGTGGATCACCACCTCGTCGCCGATCTGCAGGCTGTCGATGGGGACCTGGATCTCTTGCCCGTCGGGCAGGCGGATCCACGCGGTGTCCTGGGTTCCGCGCAGCAGCTCCGAGATGGCCCGCCGGGTGCGCCGCAGCGTCAGGTCCTGCAGGTACTCGCCGATGTTGAGCAGCCACAGCACGGTCAGGGCGACGACATTCTCCCGCAACACCAGGCTCGCCACGGTGGCCGCCGACACCAGGGCATCGGTGCCGGCCCGGCCGGAGCGCAGCGAGCGCAGCGCCCCGCGCAGGAACGGATAGCCGGTGAAGACGGTGACGCCGGTGGCGAACAGCCGGCCGCTCGGGGGAAGCAGCGGCGGCCGGGCGAACACGTAGCGGCGCACGCCGAGCAGGGCCAGCGCCGCGCCGCCGATCACCATGCGCAGCACGTCGGTGTTGCGGATCTCCGACGAATGCGGCGCGCGCGCCGGGATCAGCTCGGCGGCGACGTGGGCGGCGCCGCCGATCGCGTCCAGCACCGCGGGGCGATCGGCGCGCCGGGGCGAATACCAGACCACCACCGAGCCGGTGCGTGGGTACGCGTGCACGGCGCGCACCCCCTGCTGCTGAGCTACGGCCTCCTCGACCGCCACCGCACGACGCGAGTCGCCCCGCACCCAGTCGACCGACACCCGCATGCGCCCCGCCGCATCCGAAACCACATGCAGCGCGGGGCTTTCCGCCGGCGTCAAGCGATCAGTGCTCGTGCTCGTGGGCGTCGGCGACCGCGGGCGTGGGCGCCTCTTCGCCGATGCGTTCGCGGGCCTCGGCCATCACGTCGGCCAGCTTGAGGCGCGCCGACTCGGCGGCCTCCTCGGCCTTGCGGGTGCCGCGCAAGCCCAACTCCGCCGCCGACACCGCCGTCTCGTGCAGCGGCGCCTTGGCCATGGCCTTGCGCACCACCTCGTAGGCCGTCACGCCGACCAGGCCGGTGACCACCGTGCCCGCCGCCTTCGCCAAGAGCCCGTACACCGCCATCGCCTCGCCTTCCCGTCGTCGCCGCGTCAGCCCATTCTCGCACGACGTTAACATCGAAATATTGCGATATCAACATGTGTCGGGGGCGCCGGTCCGATCTAGAGGACCCGGGTCACCTTTTCCGTGTCGATCCTGCGCGCCACCGCCCCCGGGTCCGGATTGGCCACCTGCACCAGCGACGCGCCGACGGCCAGGATCGCCAGCAGGCCGTCCACCACTTCGGCGGGTCCCGCCCAGGAAGCGCTGGACAGTACCCGGTCGGCGGCCGTCAATCCCCTTGCGGCGGCCGATCTTTCGCAGTCGGCCAGGACCTCCTCGACCGATCGCCCGGCCAGCGCCGGACCGGGCCGGGCTTCGCCGACGATCTGGTCGCCGTGGACCCGCACGGCGGTGGCGTAGTCGGTGACGCCGAGCGGCAGGTCGGGCACCGGGCGGCCGAAGGGGTCCAGCGACAGCACGGCCACCTCGCCGGCGCCCGTGCCGTCGGCCTCGTCCAGCCGCTCCGCGGTGCACAGCGCCACGTCGGCGGCCCCCGGTTCGAGCGCCGCCTCGGCCCCGATCCACCACACCCCGAACAGCACCGCCGCCGTCTGCCAGTGCGCCGGCAACAGGATCGCGACCCGGCTCGCCGGCCCGGCGCCCATCTCGTCGCGCAACAGGTTGCCGGTCTTGGCGGCCCAGTTGGCCAGTGTGGCCGCGGACAACTCGATGCGCTCGCCGCTCGCGTCGTCGTAGTAGGTGATGCGCGGGCCGACCGGGTCGGCCCGCAACATCGGATCCAGGACGGCCCCGGCCAGCGTGCTCAGTTGATGCACTCGGGCTTGTCGGACCCGGCGGTCAGGATCGGCGACGGCGGCGGCACGTTCGGGTCAGGGGCCGACCCCGGTCCCGAGGCGCCCGCCGGCACCACCTGGCTGTTCGGGCCGCCGGACAGGCCCGATCCCGGCCCGGTGTAGTCGTTGGCCAGCACCACCCGCACCGATCCGGCGGCGAGGGCCGGGTCGGCGACGACGGGCAAGCCGCCCAGCTCCTTGGCGACCTGCTGGGCGCCCAGATCGTCGGTCTTGGCGGCGCGAACCTGACTGCTCTTCACGTGGCCGCCATCGTTGTTGCCGACGGCGCCGGTGGCAAATCCCTTGGCGCTCAACACCTGCGACACCGCGGCCGCCAGGCCGTTGATGTCGGTGTCGTTGACCACGCTCGCGGTCGTCTTCGCCGGGGTGTAGGCCAGCTCCTCGGTCTTGCCCTGGTCCTGGTCGTGCAGCAGGCCGGCGACCCAGTCGGCGACCTGGTGCGGGTCCACCCGCACCACGCTCTGCATGCCGTCGTCGCTCCAGCCGGCCCCGTCGAGCACCGGGATGGTGGCGAAGGCGACGTTGCCGCCGGCCAGCTTCTGCATCTGCTGGACGAAATCCATGACGTCCCAACCCGAGGAGATCACCACCGAGCGCTGGACGGCCGCCTCGAGGCGCCGCAGCGTGGTGGGGCTGGACAGCGTCTTGCCGGAGATGACCCGGTGGGCCAGCGACGCCATCACCACCTGCTGGCGCACCACCCGGTCCAGGTCGCCGCGCGGCAGGTCGTGGCGCTGGCGCACGAAGCTCAGCGCCTCGGGGCCGTCGAGTTTTTGTTGCCCGGCGGGGAAGTCGGCGCCCGAAAGCGGTTCGAACACGGGCTGTTTGAGGCACACGTCGACGCCGCCGAGCGCGTCGGTGATCAGCGAGAATCCGAGCAGGCCGATCTCGGCGTAGTGGTCGACGGTGACGCCGGTGAGGTCGGCGACGGTCTTGATCAGCGCCTCGCGGCCGGCCTCGGTGCCCTGGGCGGCCGCCTCGGCCGCGGAGGCGCCGGCCTTGACGAGGGTGGCGCGCTTGGCCTCCCTGGTCTGGCCGTAGACGCCGTTGATCTTGGTCTTGCCCAGCCCGGGGGCCGCGACGTAGGAGTCGCGGGGGATCGAGATCGCCGTCGCCGACTTCCCGTTGTTCGGTATCCGGATCAGGATGATCGTGTCGGTGTTGGTCGCTTCCTCGTCACCGGCCCGCAGGGTGGCCAGCTCCTCCTGAGACAGGGGATTGCCGTGCGCATCGGTGCGGCTGTCCAGGCCGACCAGCAGGATGTCGATCGCGCCGTCGTCGCCGCCCTTGCCCAGCGAGGGCGCGGACATGTGGAAGATGCCGTCCTCGAAGGCGCGCACGTTGCCCCAGGCCATTCCGGTGCCGACAACGACCGCGACGGTCAGCACAGCGGCAACCACACGAACCACACGTTGCACAGGCATCACAATAGGTTACTTGCGACACAGCGGCTTCACGGGTAGCCGGGGGCGGCGCGCCCGGGCCGTGCCAGACTCGACGACATGTCGGGCAGCTCGGAACGAATCGTGATCACTGGAGCCGGGGGGCAACTGGGCAGCTGTTTGGCGGCGCTGGCGACCGAGCGGGGGCGCGAGGTCCTGGCGCTGACGTCGTCGCAGTGGGACATCACCGACCCGGCGGCGGCGGACCGGATCATCCGCCCCGGCGACGTGGTGATCAACTGCGCGGCCTACACCGACGTCGACGGCGCCGAGAGCGACGAGGCGCGCGCCTACGCGGTCAACGCCACCGGTCCGGAAATCCTCGCGCGGGCCTGCGCGCGAGAGGGTGCCCGCCTGATCCACGTCTCCACCGATTACATGTTCACCGGCGACCCCGGTCCGGGCGAGCCGCGTCCCTACGAGCCCAGCGACAAGACCGACGCGAAGGGCGTGTACGCGCTGTCCAAGCTCGCCGGCGAGGAGGCGGTCCTGGACGCGCTGCCGTCGGCCGTCGTGGTGCGGACCGCCTGGCTCTACACCGGCGGAACGGGCAAGGACTTCGTCGCGGTCATGCGCCGGCTGGCCGCCGGGGACGGGCCGGTGAACGTGGTCGACGACCAGGCCGGGTCGCCGACCTACGTCGCCGACCTGGCCGTCGCGCTGCTGCAGGTCGCCGACGATCGCGTGCCGGGTCCGATCCTGCACGCCGCCAACGAGGGAGCGGTGTCGCGCTTCGAGCAGGCCCGCGCGGTGTTCTCCGAGTGCGGCGCCGACCCCCACCGGGTGCGGCCCGTCAAAACCGACGAGTTCCCGCGCCCGGCGCCGCGGCCGACCTACTCCGCGCTGGGCGGCCGGGAGTCCGCGGCGGCGGGCCTGACACCGCTAAGGCCCTGGCGCGCTGCGCTTGTCGCGGCGCTGGCCGCATCGGGCAGCGACCGACCGTTACCCTCTACGCGTGACTGACATCCTGCCGGTCGTGACGGTGACCTACTCGCCGGGCCCGCACCTGGAGCGGTTCCTGGCCTCCCTGTCGCTGGCCACCGAGCGTCCGGTCAGCGTGCTGCTGGCCGACAACGGCTCCACCGACGGAACCCCGCAGGCCGCCATCGAGCGCTATCCGAACGTGCGGCTCTTCGACACCGGCGCGAACCTCGGGTATGGGACCGCGGTGAATCGCGCGGTCGCGCAGCTGGACGAAAGCCTGGACGAGAACGGGGACTGGGTGATCGTGGCCAACCCCGACGTGCAGTGGGGGCCGGGCAGCATCGACGCCCTGCTGGACGCCGCCGCCCGCTGGCCGCACGCCGGCGCGCTGGGCCCGCTCATCCGGGACCCCGACGGGTCGGTGTATCCGTCGGCGCGCCACCTGCCCAGCCTGATCCGCGGCGGCATGCACGCGGTGATCGGCCCGTTCTGGAAGCGCAACCCGTGGACGGCGGCCTACCGCCAGGAGCGGCTGGAGCCCAGCGAACGCGCGGTGGGCTGGCTGTCGGGGTCGTGCCTGCTGGTGCGGCGGTCGGCCTTTCGCCAGGTCGGCGGCTTCGACGAGCGCTACTTCATGTACATGGAGGACGTCGACCTCGGCGACCGGCTGGGCAAGGCCGGCTGGCTGAGCGTCTACGTGCCCTCCTCCGAGGTCCTGCACCACAAGGGCCACTCCACCGGGCACGACCCGGCGAGCCACCTGGCGGCCCACCACAGGAGCACCTATCTCTTCCTGGCCGACCGGAATTCCGGTTGGCGGCGTGCGCCGCTGCGCTGGACGCTGCGCGCCTCGCTGGCGGTGCGATCGCGCCTGATGGTGCGCAGTTCGCTGCGCAGCCGCAGGCGCAACCTGGCGGAAGGGCGGCGCTGAGGTGGCGCGCCCCGAGGTCGACGCCGTCATCCTGGTCGGCGGCAAGGGCACCCGGTTGCGGCCGCTGACGCTCTCGGCGCCCAAGCCGATGCTGCCCACCGCCGGGCTGCCGTTCCTGACCCACCTGCTGTCGCGGATCGCCGCGGCGGGCATCGAGCACGTCATCCTGAGCACGTCGTATCAGGCCCAGGTGTTCGAGGCCGAGTTCGGCGACGGCTCCAAGATGGGCCTGCAGATCCAGTACGTGACCGAGGACTCGCCGCTGGGAACCGGCGGCGGCATCGCCAACGTCGCCGGGCACCTGCGCCACGACACCGTGATGGTGTTCAACGGCGACGTGCTCTCCGGCGCCGACCTGGGCCAGCTGCTGGAGTTCCACCGGACCAACTCCGCCGACGTCACCCTGCACCTGGTGCGGGTGGGCGACCCGCGGGCCTTCGGCTGCGTGACGACCGACGAAACGGGCAGGGTCACAGCGTTTTTGGAGAAGACGCAGGATCCGCCGACCGACCAGATCAACGCCGGCTGTTATGTCTTCCAGCGCGCGATCATCGACCGGATCCCGCGGGGCCGCGAGGTCTCGGTGGAGCGCGAGGTGTTCCCGGCCCTGCTGTCCGACGCGAAAGTCAAGGTCTGCGGCTACGTCGACGCCACCTACTGGCGCGACATGGGCACCCCGGACGACTTCGTCCGCGGATCGGCCGACCTGGTCCGCGGGATCGCACCGTCCCCGGCGCTGCGCGGCCACCGCGGCGAGCAGTTGGTGCACGACGGCGCGGCGGTGTCCCCGGGCGCGGTGCTGATCGGCGGCACCGTCGTCGGGCGCGGCGCCGAGATCGGCCCCGGCGTGCGGCTGGACGGCGCGGTGATCTTCGACGGCGCCAAGGTCGAGGCCGGCAGCGTGATCGAGCGCTCGATCGTCGGGTTCGGCGTGCGGATCGGCCCGCGGGCGCTGATCCGCGATGGGGTGATCGGCGACGGCGCCGACATCGGCGCGCGCTGCGAGTTGCTGCGCGGCGCCCGCGTGTGGCCCGGCGTCGCCATTCCCGACGGCGGGATCCGCTACTCGAGCGACGTGTAGGGCGTTTTTGCGTCGAGATCGACGTTAACGTGACGCCCACTCGAACTTCTCCGCGCCGGCGTCGATCTCGGCGGGGCGTGTCGGTGGTCTCGTCCACCATCTCTGCATGGCGGAGGTGTTCTTGGGCAGCGACGCGGTCGCGGCCGCGACGCTGACCGAACACCAGCTGCGCCGGTGGTATCGGCCGATCTTTCGCGGCGTCTACGTCCCGAAGCGGCACGAGCAGTCGCTGGATGACCGCATCCTCGGCGCCTGGCTGTGGTCGCGACGGCGAGCGGTGATCGCGGGCGCGTCGGCCTCCGCGCTGCACGGCGCGCGGTGGGTTGACGCGGATGCGCCCGTCGAGCTCATCTCGAAGAGCGCCCGGCCCCAGCGCGGGCTGATCGTTCGCAACGAGACGGTGGCTGACGACGAAGTGACCGTCGTCAAGCGGCTGCCGGTGACATCTGTTGCCCGCACCGCCTTCGACCTTGGCCGCCATCTGCCGCGGGGTCGCGCGCTGGCGCGCCTCGACGCGCTGATGCGAGCAAAGCCGTACTCATTCGAAGACGTCTCCGTCTTGACGAAGCGGTACAAAGGCGCCCGTGGCCTGCGACGGCTGGCGGAGGTGCTGCCGCTGGTGGACGGGGGCGCGGCCTCGCCGAAGGAAAGCTGGCTGCGGCTGCTTCTCATCGACGCCGGCCTGCCCACACCGACTACGCAGATACCGGTCAGCGAGGGTTGGCGATTGGTCGGATTGCTGGACATGGGCTGGGAGGACTACATGGTCGCGCTGGAGTATGACGGCGACCAACACCGCACGGATCGAAGGCAATTCGTCAAGGACATCGACCGGCTCAGGAAGCTCTCCGAATTGGGCTGGACCGTGATCCGGGTCGTCGCCGAGCATCGACCCGACGAGATCGTCCGCCGTGCGCATGAGGCTCTCGTCCACCGTGGTTATCGCCGAGATCGACGTTAGCGCGCGAGTTACTCGCACTTCTGCGCGGCGGCGTCGATTTCGATGCCGCGAGCCACCAAATAGGCCAGGGCGTGGTCGGTGCCCTCTGGCAGCGCGTCGGCCGGCCACCACCGCAAATCGTCGGACTCGTCGCTGATGGCGATCCGGGCGCCGGGCGGCGCGTGCGCCACGAACTGCAGGTCCAGGTGGCGGGTCGGCACGCCGAGCGAGCAGGTGACCGGGTGGACGTGCACGGCGGCCAGCTCGGGATCGATGCGCAGGCCGGCGATGCCAGACTCCTCGGTGGCCTCGCGCAACGCGGCCGCGACGACGTCGGCGTCGTCCTCGTCGCAGTGCCCGCCCAGCTGCACCCAGCGGCCCAGCCGCGGGTGCAGCGTCAGCAGCACCTGGGCACCGGTGTGGTCGAGCACCAGCGCCGAGGCGGTGACGTGGCCGGCCGCGCACGCGCGGCGGCAGGCGTCGGGGCGGGCGTGCACGAAGGCCAGCACGGCGTGCCGCAGCGAATCCTGCGCCGGATCCGTGGGCCGCCAGTCGCTCAGGAGCGAGATCGCGGATTCGCGCAGGCTCAACGGGATCCGCGCCTGGTCCGGCGGTCCCGCAGCGAAACCCAGGCCGCGCGGCACCCCGCGACCACCTCGGGAGACAACCCGAGCCCGTCGATCAGCACGCGCCGGTCGACGAGGTCGAGCGCCTTGTCGACCTCGCCCGCCTTCAACAACAGGTCGACGTCGCAGGCGAGTTCGGCGCCGGCGCGCGCCGGCGCGGGGATCGGAAGCTGTTCGGCTTCTTTGGGTTCCAGCTCCAAGATGCCCCCACCGTAACTGCGGCCCAGGATCTCGGCGAACGCGAACGTCACGCTGTTGTGGAACACCGCGGCCAGCGCCGTCGGATCGACGCCGGGCGCCACGCGGACCCGGTGCACGGTGTCGGTGCTCGTCGCCGCGGCGCCGTTGACGGTCAGCCGCGGGGCCCGGTGGATCTGGCGCAGCAGGAACAGATCGGGAACCCACAACGACGGGGTGGTCCACCACGGCTTGCGGATCGAGCACTTGTAGCCGTTGTGCACGCCCGCGGCCTCACCGGCGCGGACGTGCGCGAGCAGCGCGGCGCCGGTCGGTTCGGGCGGCGCGTTGAGCAGCCAGGTCCGCTGGCCCGCCGCGACATCGCTCGCCCGGCAGTCGGTGTCGTAGACCAGTCCGGACAACTGCGCGCTGCGCGAGACGAGCGGGACGCAGTGCGGCCGCAGCCCCAGCGCGTCGGCGTCCGCGTCGGTGAACGTGAAGAAGCTGTTGCGGCCCGTCACGATCCCGACGTCCACGCCGGCGAGCGACCCGAGCCGGGTCATGGCCGGCGATCCCTTGAGCGTGCGCAGCAGCCGGATCGCGGCGGGGTCCAGGAAGTACTTGGTCCACTTCTCCTTCTCGTGCAGCAGCGCCGGCGCCCACTCGGCGTCGAGGTCGGCGCCCGCCAGCGCGCCGGCGTCGGTGAGGTGGACGGTGCGCATGCGCGCCGGGCCCGCCCCGACCACACCGCAGAACAGCACGACCTCCTGCAGGATGCCGTCGAACACCAACCGCTCGAACGTCACGAGCGTGATCTCGCGGAACCGGCCGAGCAGATACTCGCGCAGTTGGGCGGCGTAGCCGACCTGGGGCAACTCGGCCGGCAGCACCAGCCCGACCCGTCCGCCGTCGCGTGCCAGGACCGCGCTCGCGACGACGAAGGGGACCCAGGCGTTGGTCAGCCGGCTGGGGCGCAGGCCCGCGCGGCGCATCAGCTCCAGGGCCGGGTCCCGCTGATCGGATGCCCAGTTGCCGAAGCGGATGTAGGGCGGGTTGCCCGCGACGCCGTCGAAGCCGCCGGGCTCGGCCCGCGCCAGCCACGTGAACAGGTTCTCGGCGTCGACGGGCGCGAATTGCCGGGCCTTGGCCGCTTCGTCCGGCATCAGCTCCACGCCGCGCGCCCGGCCGCCGAGGGCGGCCAGCTCGCGCAGGATCCGGCCGTCGCCGCAGGACGGCTCGACGATGCGCGGGCCGGCCCCGCGGACCCAGCCGGCCAGGAATCGCGCCACCGGGGCGGGGGTGTAGTAGCCGCCGCGGACCTTGGCGGCCGACGCCGCGGCCTTGCCCGCGAAATGCATGGGCTCAGTATTACTTGCGCAGCAGCAGATCCCCGGGGTCCGGCGCGTCGCGCGGCCCGGGCGGGTCCTCGGCGTAGCCGATCGCGACGGCGCCCAGGGGCTCCCAGTCGGCGGGCAGCTGCAGCTCGGCGCGCACGAGGTCGGCGGCGAAGATCGTCGACCCGATCCAGCAGCTGCCCACCCCCCGCACCGCCAGCGCCACCAGCAGGGCCTGCACGGCCGCGCCGACCGCGACCGTGAACATGGTGTGCTCGGCGTCGGTGCGGGCCGCGTCGGGGTAGGCGTGCGCGCCCTCGGGGACGAGGAAGGGGATCACCATTTCGGGTGCGTCGTAGAGGATCTGGCCGCGCGCCACCCGGCGCTCTATCGCGTCGGCGGGCCGGCCGTCCCCGGCGAGGTCGGAGCGCCACTGGTCCTTCATGCGGTCCAGCAGCCGGGTCCGGGTGGCCGGGGTCCGCAGCCAGACGAACCGGACCGGTCGGGTGTGGTGGGGGGCCGGCGCGGTGAGGGCCTCGGCGACGGCCTCCTCGATCAGCTCCGGTGGCACCGGCTGGCCGGTGAACCGGCGCACCGACCGCCGCAGCAGCTGGGCCTGGCGGCGGCCCATGTCGAGGGCCTCGGCCGTGCCCAGCCAGAACAGGTCTTCCTCGCCGGGTCGCAGCAGTTCCCGCGCCGTCGAGCCGTCGTCGACCACGGCGAGCCCGCGCACGACGGCCACCGGCAGCGCGGTGAGTTTGCCCTTGACCAGATCGGCGGCGGCCGCGACTTCGTCGGCGATCGCGATCTCGGTGACGAGCAGCTCGTTGCCGTGCCGGTCGACGGCCCCGGCGTAGCCGTGCAGCACCCGCAGGCCGGCGGCGCCGACGGCCGCGTCGGTCTGGCCGTTGCGCCAGGCGCGGCCCATCGTGTCGGTGATGACGACGGCGACGTCGACGCCGAGCCGCTCGCGCAGCGCGGCGCGCAGGGCCGCGGCGCTGGCGTCGGGATCGAGCGGCAGCAGCGCCAGCTCGTCGCGGCCGACGTTGGACCCGTCCACCCCGGCGGCGGCCTGGACCAGGCCGAGCCGGTTCTCCGTGATCAGCGTTTGGCCCTTGCGCGCCAGCACGCGCACCGCCTCGTCGTCGACGAGCTTGCGGCGCAGCCGGTCGCGCTCCTCGGCGTCGGCGGGGGCCGGCACCAGGCGCCCCTCGCACTTGGACACCACCTTGCTGGTGACCACCACGACGTCGGCGTCGCGCAGCCACGGCGCCGCCGCGGCGAGCGACGCGCCCAGGTCGTCCCCGGGCCGGAACTCGGGAAGCCCGGTGACGGGCAGTATCTCGACCGCCGAGCCGGTGCCGTGCTCGGTCGAGGGACCGGTCACGCCGCTCACGACGCCACGCCCGCCAGCTCCAGCCCGGCGCGGACCATCTCGGCCGTCGCCTTGGGATCGCTCATCAACAGCGGTACCGCGCGCACGGCGACCCCGTCGACGCCGGCCTCGTCGCCCTCGTGGATGAGCCAGCAGTCCAGAATCCCGGTGGCCCGCCGCGAGCCGAAATGCCGGCCGACCGCCTGCGCGGTGGATTCGACCCCGATCACGGACAGGCAGGCATCGGCCATGCCGCGCAACGGCTTTCCGCCGATGATCGGGGAGTAGCCGACCACCGGCGCCCGGGCCGCGCGCAGCGCCCCGCGGATGCCGGGGACGGCCAGGATGGCCCCGACGCTGACCACCGGGTTGGACGGCGCCAGCAGGATGACGTCGGCGTCGGCGATGGCCGCCACCGCTTCGGCTGTGGCGCTGGCCTTTTCGGCGCCGACGAACGCGAAGCTGTGCGTGGGCACCTGCGCGCGGTAGCGCACCCACCATTCCTGGAAGTGGATCGCCCGACGGCTGTCGTCGGCCGGATCGGTGATCACCACGTGCGTCTCGCAGCGGTCGTCGGTGGCCGGCAGCAGCCGCGCGCCCGGCCGCCAGCGATCGCACAGCGCGGTGGTGATCTGCGACAGCGGGTAGCCCGCGTTGAGCATCTGGGTGCGCACCAGGTGGGTGCCCAGGTCGCGGTCGCCGAGCTGGAACCAGTCGGGCTGCACGCCGTAGCGCGCCAATTCCTCCTTGGCGTGCCATGTTTCGTCGCGGTGCCCCCACCCTCGCTCCGGGTCGACCCCTCCACCTAAGGTGTACATGCAGGTGTCCAAATCCGGACAGACGCGCAACCCGTGGATCCAGGCGTCATCGCCGACGTTGACGACCGCGGTCAGCTCGTGTCCGTCGGGGTGTGGGCCCTGTTGCGTTTCGAATTGACCCAGCCCGAACAGCTGTTGAACCCCCAGCAGGAACCGGGCGCCGCCAACCCCACCGGCCAGAACCGTGACCTTCACTTGACCTTCACAGGGCTCGACAGTACTGCCCGTGACGGGACTGTGATGGACACGCCGAAGTCCCAAAAACAACAGAAACGCCGGAATTTGGTCACGAGATGATATGGAAATTGGCCATTACGCTTGACCAGGCAGGTCAACAAGTGTCTAATCACAACAGTGTCATTTCCCGGTTGGCCGGCCGATTCCGGTGTCGCAGACCGAGATTCGATCACTTGTTCGAATTGGGCTGTACATCAGAACAGTGGGAAGCACTCACTCTCTCAAATCAAAGCTGAGGAGGCGGACGAAGCATGTCTTATGAGCACCTTCGGGGCGTTATGACAGGCACACCGCACACCATGATCGGCTCGGCGCCGGCGGCGCCCGCCCGTCCGCATCTGACTGTGGTTCCCGACGCCCCAGTCGCTTTCGAGCCCGAGCCCCTGCCGCCGGCGACCCCGGATCAGTGGCAGGACCGCGCGCTGTGCGCGCAGACCGATCCGGAGGCCTTCTTCCCGGAGAAGGGCGGCTCCACCCGCGAGGCCAAGAAGATCTGCCTGGGTTGCGAGGTTCGCCACGAGTGCCTGGAGTACGCCCTGGCGCACGACGAGCGCTTCGGCATCTGGGGCGGTCTGTCCGAACGGGAACGCCGCCGCCTCAAGCGCGGCATCATCTGACGCGCGACGCTATTCGTCGTCGATCGTGGGGTCGATGACCGAGGGCTCGACGTCCAAGTAGATGGCCACCTGGGCCACCAGGATTTCGTGCAACAACTCGCCAAGTTCGTCGGTGTCTTTGGCCCGTCGTTCAATCGGCTTGCGGAACAAGACAATTCGTGCGCGCGTCGCGTTGCCCCGGACGTCGACGCCGGCCGGGATCAACCGGGCGAGCGCGATCGGCCCGTCGGCGATGACCTCCGGTGGCCACTGCACGCTGTCGGGGTCCTTGGCGGCGATCCGCGGGATCTCGTCGACGGCCACGTCCAGTTCGGACACCCGCTCCTGCCAGCGCCGCTCGATCGGCTCGTAGGCCTCCAGCACCGCCATGTCGAATCGCTCGGCCCGGCTGCGCCATCCGGGCACGGTCGGCGGCAGCAGCGGACCGCGCATGTCGCGGCCGCGGCGCGACCCTCGGTAGGAAGCCGATCGGCGCCCCGGCCGATCGCCGTGCGGGGAGCCGCGGGAATCGCCCACGCGCCGATGGTAACGGTTGTACATCGCGGGTCGAACGGATGCGCGTGTCCGGCGCTTCCATGGCGTTTGCGCACGATAGCCTTTCGGCGTGAACGTTCCCCGTCGCTGTTGCCGGCCCGGGTGTCCGCACTACGCCGTGGCGACCTTGACGTTCGTCTACTCGGACTCGACGGCGGTGGTGGGCCCGCTCGCCACCGCGCGCGAACCGCACTCCTGGGACCTGTGCGTCGCCCACGCCGGCCGGATCACCGCGCCCCGCGGCTGGGACCTCGTGCGCCACGCCGGGCCCCTCCTTTCCGAGCCCACCCATCCCGACGAGGACGACCTGGTCGCCCTGGCCGACGCGGTGCGCGAGGGTCGGCCGGGTGATGGGGGCCGGTCCCACCCGTCCGCGGGCCCGCCCCTGAACGGCTTTTCCGATCCCCACATTCACGCCGGAGCCCAGGCCACCGCGCCGAGCAGCGGGCTGCTCGCGCCGCCTGAGCGCCGCTCCGGTCGCCGTCGAGGGCACCTGCGGGTGCTGCCGGACCCCGCCGACTAGCCGGGTCCAGCCGGGTCGAGCTCTGACTGGCCGGGTCTAACGCGCCGCGGGTTTTTCCCGGGCCGATAGGCTGACGCCAAGAGCCCCACCGTCAGGAGCGTCAGGAGTTTCGCATGTCACGGTCCGCCGCGACCGTTCGCCGCGTCGTCAAGGCATACGACGTGCGCGGGCTGGTCGGCGAGGAGCTCGACGAGTCGCTGCTCGCCGAGCTGGGCGCCGCGTTCGCCGCGTTGATGCGCGCCGAGGGCGCCCGGCAGGTGGTACTCGGCCACGACATGCGGGACAGTTCGCCGGCGCTGGCCGCGGCCTTCGCGCGCGGGGTGCTGGGCCAGGGCCTGGACGTGGTGCGGATCGGTTTGGCGTCCACCGATCAGCTCTATTTCGCCTCCGGGCTGCTGGATTGCCCCGGCGCGATGTTCACCGCGAGCCACAACCCGGCTGCCTACAACGGCATCAAGCTGTGCCGGGCCGGCGCCAAACCGGTCGGCGCCGAGACCGGGCTGAGCACCATCAGCGACCACGTGATCGCCGGCGTCCCGGCCTACGACGGCCCGCCGGGGACCGCCGCCGATCGCGACGTGCTGGCCGACTACGGGACGTTCCTGCGTTCGCTGGTGGACACCTCCGGGCTGCGTCCGCTGCGGGTGGCCGTGGACGCCGGCAACGGCATGGCCGGCCACACCGCCCCGGCCGTGCTGGGCGCGATCGACTCGATCACCTTGCTGCCGTTGTACTTCGAACTCGACGGGTCGTTTCCCCATCACGAGGCCAACCCGCTCGACCCGGCCAACCTGGTGGACCTGCAGAAGTTCGTGCGCGACAACGGGGCCGACATAGGGCTGGCCTTCGACGGGGACGCCGACCGGTGCTTTGTGGTCGACGAGCGCGGGGAGTTGGTGTCGCCGTCCACAGTGACCAGCCTGGTGGCCGCCCGGGAGCTGGGCCGGGAGATCGGCGCCACGATCATCCACAACGTGATCACCTCCCGCGCGGTGCCCGAACTGGTCACCGAGCGCGGCGGCACGCCGCTGCGCTCGCGGGTCGGCCACTCCTACATCAAGGCGCTGATGGCCGACACCGGCGCGATCTTCGGCGGGGAGCACTCCGCGCACTACTACTTCCGGGATTTCTGGGGCGCCGACTCCGGGATGCTGGCGGCGCTGTACGTGCTGGCCGCCCTCGGCGAGCAGGACGGGCCCCCCAGACCGCTGTCGGAGCTGACCGCCGACTACCAGCGCTACGAGTCGTCCGGCGAGATCAACTTCACGGTGGCCGACGCGCCGTATTGTGTGGACGCGGTGCTGAAATCGTTCGGCACCAGGATTCAGTCCATCGATCACCTGGACGGGGTGACGGTCGATTTGGGCGACGGCAGTTGGTTCAACCTGCGCAGCTCGAACACCGAGCCGTTGCTGCGGCTCAACGTGGAGGGCCGCACCACCGAGGACGTCGACGCCGTCGTTTCCCACGTCCGTGCCGAGATCGCCGGGGCCACACCGTGAGCGCCACCGCCGCCGTCGACCTCGAAGACGTCGACGGCCTGCTCGCGGCCGACAAAGACGGCCTGTTGCGGGCGGCGTCGTCGGCGGGCGCGCAGGTGCGCGCGATCGCCGCGGCCACCGACGAGGGCGCGCTGGACTCGCTGCGGGCCGACAACCGCGCGCGCAGCGTGATCTGGGTGGCCGGCCGCGGGACGGCCCGGACCGCCGGCGCCATGCTGGCCGCGACGGTGGGTGGGGTGGCCGCCGAACCGATCGTGGTCGCCGGCGAGGCGCCGCCGTGGGTCGGCGCGCTGGACGTGCTGGTGGTCGCGGGTGACGATCCCGGCGATCCCGCGCTGGTCAGCGCCGCCGCGACCGGCGTGCGCCGGGGCGCGCGGGTGGTCGTGGTCGCGCCGTACGAGGGACCGCTGCGCGACTCCACGGCCGGGCGCGCCGCCGTGCTGGAGCCGCGGGTGTGGGTGCCCGACGCGTTGGGGCTGTGCCGTTACCTCGCCGCGGGCCTGGCGGTCCTGGGCGTCGTCGACCCCCGGCCGGACGGGCAGGATCTGGGCTTGCTCGCCGACGCGCTCGATGCCGAGGCGCTGCGCAACAGCGCCGGCCGCCAGCTGTTCACCAACCCCGCCAAGACGATCGCCGCGCGGATAGCCGGCCGCCGGGCGGCGCTGGCGGGCGACTGCGCGGCCACGCTGGCGCTGGCGTGGCACGGCAGCTCGGTGCTGCTGCGGCTCGCCCACGAGGTGGTCGCCGCCACCGGGTTGGCGGACGCCGTGCTGGCGTTGCGGGCGGCGGCGGACACCAGCGGCGGGGCGGTGGATGACCTCTTCCACGACGAGGAGATCGACGGGCCGCGCCCCGAGCGGCTGCGGGTGCTGGCGCTGACCCTGTCGGCCGAACAGACGGTGGTGGCCGCCCGGACCGCGGGGCTCGACGACGTGTACCTGCTCGCCGCCGAGGATGTGCCCGACGGACCCGGCGGCTCGGCCGGGTCGACGGTTGCGCCGGCGTTGGGGGGCGCCATCACCGCCGAGGAGCAACTGGCAGTATTGGCCGTTCGGCTGGAGATGGCCGCGGTTTACATGCGACTGGTGCGGGGATAGATACACAAGTGGAACTGCTTCGCGGGGCCTTGAGGACATACGCGTGGGGATCGCGCACCGCCCTTGCGGAATTCACCGGGCGCACGATTCCTGCGGCCCACCCCGAGGCCGAGCTCTGGTTCGGTGCACACCCCGCCGATCCGGCCTGGCTGGAAACGGACAAGGGCGAGGTCTCGTTGCTCGAGGCCCTCGTCGCCGACCCGGAGGGACAGCTCGGTGCGGGCTCGCGCGCCCGGTTCGGGGACGTGCTCCCGTTTTTGGTCAAGGTGCTGGCCGCCGACGAGCCGCTGTCGCTGCAGGCGCATCCGAGCGCCGAGCAGGCGGTCGAGGGATACCTGCGTGAGGAGCGGCTCGGCATTCCGGTGTCTTCGCCGTTGCGCAACTACCGCGACACCTCCCACAAGCCGGAGTTGTTGGTCGCGCTGCAGTCGTTCGAGGCGCTGGCCGGATTTCGTCAGGCGTCGGCGACCATCGCGTTGCTGCGCGCGCTGGCCGTCTCCGACCTCGACCCCTACATCGGCCTGCTGGACGATCAATCCGACGCCGACGGCCTGCGCGCGCTGTTCACCACTTGGATCACCGCGCCGCAGCCCGACATCGACGTGCTGGTGCCCGCCGTGCTGGACGGCGCCATCGCCTACGTCAGCTCCGGGGCGACGGAATTCGCGGCCGAGGCCAAGACCGTGCTGGAGCTCGGCGAACGCTATCCCGGCGACGCCGGCGTGCTGGCGGCGTTGTTGCTCAACCGCATCACCCTGGCCCCGGGCGAGGCGATCTTCGTGTCGGCCGGCAACCTGCACACCTACCTGCGCGGCTTCGCGGTCGAGGTGATGGCCAACTCCGACAACGTGTTACGCGGCGGGCTCACCCCCAAGCACGTCGACGTGCCCGAGCTGCTGCGGGTGCTGGACTTCACCCCCACCACCGAGGCGCAATTGCGCCCGCACGTGCGCCGCGAGGGGTTCGGCCGAATCTACGAGACGCCGACCGCCGAGTTCGCCGTCGCGGTCCTGGCCCTGGACGGCGAGTACCTCGGCCACGAGGTCGACGCGACATGCAGCCACGAAGGCCCGCAGATCCTGTTGTGCAGCGAGGGCTGCGCGACGGTGCACGCCAAGTCCGGGTCGCTCACGCTGGAACGTGGGATGGCCGCGTGGGTGGCGGCCGACGACGGGCCCATCCGGCTGGTCGCGCGCGAGCCCGCCCAGCTGTTCAGGGTGACCGTAGGGCTCTAGAGGCGCGCCGCCGCCGGGATGGTGGCGACCCGTCCCCCGCAAGCGGGAGGTGCCCCCATCGCCGGCTCCCCCGCACGCGGGAGGTGCCCCCGGCGCCGCGGTCGCGACCGCCACCGGCGGCTTCCCGGCGCTCGCGCAGCCACAGCCGCATGTTGTGCGCCATGGTGCGCCCGATGATCCGCGGCGGCGGGACCATGTAGAGGCTGTCCAGCAGCGAGAACCGGCGCAAAAACCATTCGGCCAGAACGGGTTCGGTCTCGGCGGCCCCGAGGAACTGGTCGAACAGCGCGCCGGAGGGCCGCCACCACCACGGGATGGATCCCTTCGTGGTGGCGTGGTGGAACGTGACGTCGCCGATGGCGTTCATGATCCACACCGGGTAGGTGGTCTTGGCGGTGGCGCGATTGAGCTCGCGGGCCAGGTCGTCGGAACGCAGCGCCCGCCGCAGATGACCGGCCTGCAGCGACGTCATCGTCATGCCCTGCCCGAACGTGGGGTTGAAGCTGGCCACGGCGTCACCGAACGGGACGATGCCGGCCGGGAAGCGGTCCAGCTTGTGGTAGCGGCGCCAGCGGCTGGCCGGAAACGCGTGAAACGCCGGCTCGCCGAACGGTTCCGCCTGCGCCAGGGCGGCATTGAAATGCGCGGGCAGCAGCTTGCCGGCCAGCGCGAGCATCTCCGGGAACGTCCTGGGCGGTTTGGCGTCGGCCACGCCGAACGTGGTCAGCACCCAGACGCGGTCCTCGTAATGCAGCATGCCCAGCCCGAGCGACTCGTCGTGGGAGGCGCCGGCGACCACCACCTTCTCGGCGATCACGCCCTCCGGCATGCGGAACTGATGCGACGCGTAGTGGATGCCGATGTCGATGGTGGCTTCGACCGGGCGCTCGAAGCCCCACTGCTCCAACCACACCGGCAGCCGGGTGCCCCGGCCCGCGGCGTCGACGACGAGGTCGGTCGGCACGAACTCCGGCTCGCCCCGGTCCTGGGGGTCCAACAGCACGCCGGTGACCCGCTGGCGCGCGTGGTCGTAGCGCGGCTCGGCGACCGGCCGCCGCACGATCTCGACGTTGTCGATCGCGTGCACCCGCCGGCGCAGCTGCCATTCCAGGTGTGGCCGGCTGGGCACGTACGCGGTGAACTCGTCGCGCAGCGTGTGCCCCGTCCCGAGGACATGGCCCGCCGCCCCCAGGTGGATGCAGTCCGGCCGGTTCTCCAGCATGGGCACGCCCGCGGCCACCATGTCGGCCAGCAGGCCGGGAAACAGGCTCTCGAACTCCGCCGCCCCGCGCGCCATCAGCATGTGCAGGTGCCGGTCCTGTGGGACGGCCGCGCGGCTCGCCGGCGCGCTCGGCAACTCGTCGCGCTCGTAGACCGTCACCCGCGAGTAGCAATCCGACAGCACCCGCGCGGCACACAGGCCCGCGATGCTTCCCCCGATGACCGCCGCGTGACCCCTTGCGTTCCCCCCGCTCTCCGCCATGTTCGCAGACTACCCAGTACTGTGCGGTCCAACAGGCACACCGGGAAGGGGGGCCGCGTGGCGAATCGATGGCGCATCAAATCGGTCGAGCAATCGATCGCCGACACCGACGAGCCCGAAACCCGGCTGCGCCGGGAGCTGACGTGGCGGGACCTGGTCGTGTTCGGCGTCGCGGTGGTGATCGGCGCCGGCATCTTCACGGTCACCGCGTCGACCACCGGGGACATCACCGGCCCCGCCATCTGGATCTCGTTCGTGATCGCGGCCGTCACCTGCGCGTTGGCCGCGCTGTGCTACGCCGAATTCGCCTCGACGCTGCCGGTGGCGGGCAGCGCCTACACGTTCTCCTACGCCACCTTCGGGGAGTTCCTCGCCTGGATCATCGGCTGGAACCTGCTGCTGGAGTTGGCGATCGGCGCCGCCGTCGTGTCCAAGGGCTGGTCGAGCTATCTCGGCAACGTGTTCGGATTCGCCGGTGGCACAGCGCAAATCGGATCGATCCAGCTGGATTGGGGCGCGCTGGTGATCGTCGCGACGGTGGCGACGCTGATCGCGCTGGGAACCAAATTGTCGTCGCGGTTCTCCGCGGTGATCACCGGTATCAAGGTGTCGGTGGTGCTGCTGGTCGTGATCGTCGGCGCCTTCTACATCAAGGGCGCCAACTACTCGCCGTTCATCCCGAAGCCGGAGTCCGGGCAGGAGGCGTCGGGCATCAATCAGTCGGTGCTGTCGCTGCTGACCGGGGCCCACAGCAGTCACTACGGCTGGTACGGGGTGCTGGCGGGGGCGTCCATCGTGTTCTTCGCGTTCATCGGCTTCGACATCGTCGCCACCATGGCCGAGGAGACCAAGAATCCCCAGCGCGACGTCCCGCGGGGGATTCTGGTGTCGCTGGCGATCGTCACCCTGCTGTATGTCGCCGTCGCGGTGGTGCTCTCCGGCATGGTGTCCTACACCCAGCTCAAGACCGTGCCCGGCCACCACCCGGCCAACCTGGCCACGGCGTTCGCAGCAAACGGGATCCAGTGGGCCAGCAAAATCATCGCCGTCGGGGCGCTGGCGGGGCTGACCACCGTCGTGATGGTGCTGATGCTCGGGCAGTGCCGGGTGCTGTTCGCGATGGCGCGCGACGGGCTGTTGCCGCGGCCGCTGGCCAAGACCGGGTCGCGCGGCACCCCGATCCGGATCACGGTCCTGGTCGCGGTGGTGGTGGCGGCGACCGCGTCGGTGTTTCCGATCACCAAGCTCGAGGAGATGGTCAACGTCGGGACGCTGTTCGCGTTCGTCCTGGTCTCGGCCGGCGTCATGGTCCTGCGCCGCTCCCGGCCGGACCTGGAGCGGGGGTTCCGGGCCCCATGGGTGCCGGTGCTGCCCATCGCGTCGATCTGCGCCTGCGTGTGGCTGATGCTCAACCTCACCGCGTTGACCTGGGTTCGGTTCGCGGTGTGGCTGGTGGTGGGCACCGCGATCTACGCCGGCTACGGGTACCGGCACTCCGTGCAGGGCCGACGGAACGCGGGCCGCGAGCCCGCCGAGGCGGGTTCGTTTACAAATTAGGGTTCTGTGTCTAGACAGGAGACGCAAACGTCGGTAATGTCCAACTCCAACGTGGTGTGACTCACAAGGAGGTTTGGCATATGACCGCACTCAGCCCCGCAACCGCCTGGCGGGACAAGAAACGCCATCTGTGGCTGATGGGACTGATCGCCCCGACGGCGCTGTTCGTGATGCTGCCGATCGTCTGGGCGCTGAACCGGTTCGGCTGGCACGCCGCCGCGCAGGTGCCGCTGTGGATCGGGCCGATCCTGCTCTACGTCCTGCTGCCGCTCCTCGACGTGCGTTTCGGTCCCGACGGGCAGAACCCGCCCGACGAGGTGATGGAGCGGCTGGAGAACGACAAGTACTACCGCCGGTGCACCTATGTCTACATCCCGTTCCAGTACCTCAGCGTGATCCTGGGCGCCTACCTGTTCACCGCGTCCAACCTGAGCTGGCTCGGCTTCCCGGCTGGTTCTGACGGCGCGTTGGGCTGGGCGGGCAAGCTGGGCGTGGCGCTGTCCGTCGGGGTCCTCGGCGGGGTGGGCATCAACACGGCCCACGAGATGGGGCACAAGAAGGAGTCGCTGGAGCGGTGGCTGTCCAAGATCACCCTGGCGCAGTCCTGCTACGGCCACTTCTACATCGAGCACAACCGCGGTCACCATGTGCGGGTGTCCACTCCGGAAGACCCGGCGTCGGCGCGCTTCGGCGAGACGTTCTGGGAATTCCTGCCGCGCAGCGTCTTCGGGAGCCTGCGTTCGGCGTTGCGGCTGGAGGCGCAGCGGCTGCGCCGGCTGAACAAGAGCCCCTGGGACCCCAGGACCTACCCGTCCAACGACGTGCTCAACGCCTGGCTGATGTCGGTGGTGTTGTGGGGAGCGCTGATCGCGCTCTTCGGCCCGGCACTGATCCCCTTCGTGATCATCCAGGCCGTCTTCGGCTTCAGCCTGCTCGAGGCGGTCAACTACCTGGAGCACTACGGGCTGCTGCGGCAGAAGCTCGACTCGCCCTCTGGGAAAGCGCGCTACGAGCGGTGCGCGCCGGTGCACAGCTGGAACTCCGACCACATCGTGACGAACCTGTTCCTCTACCACCTGCAGCGTCACAGCGACCACCACGCCAACCCGACCCGTCGCTACCAGACGCTGCGCAGCATCGAGGGCTCGCCCAACCTGCCCAGCGGCTACGCGTCGATGATCTCGCTCACCTACTTCCCGCCGCTGTGGCGCAAGGTGATGGACCACCGGGTGCTGGCGCACTACGGCGGCGACATCACCCGGGTCAACCTGCAGCCGCGGCTGCGCGCAAAGCTGCTGGCCTCCTACGGGGCGCGCGAAAAGGCCCTGGCATGACGGCCTACCGGTGCCCCGTCTGCGACTACGTGTACGACGAGGCGAAAGGCGATGCCAGGGAAGGCTTTCCCCCGGGCACGCGGTGGGAGGATGTTCCCGACGACTGGTGCTGTCCGGACTGCGCGGTGCGCGAGAAGCCGGATTTCAGCCGGATCCGAGAAGGGGTGACGCAGTGACCGACTACAAACTGTTCCGCTGCATCCAGTGCGGCTTCGAGTACGACGAGGCGCTGGGCTGGCCGGAGGACGGGATCGCGCCCGGCACCCGCTGGGACGACATCCCCGAGGACTGGAGCTGCCCGGACTGCGGCGCGGCGAAGTCCGACTTCGAAATGGTGGAAGTGGCGCGACCGTGAACGCCTTAACCATTACTGTCGCGCCTGTGAAGCGGATGCCCTACGCCGAGGCGTCGCGCGTCCTGCTGCGCGACTCGGTGCTCGACGCGATGCGGGAGCTGCTGCTGGCCCGCGACTGGTCGGCCATCACGCTGGCGGACGTGGCCCGCGCCGCGGGCATCAGCCGGCAGACCATCTACAACGAGTTCGGCTCGCGCCAGGGCCTGGCGCAGGGGTACGCCCTGCGCCTGGCCGATCGCCTGGTCGACGGCATCTACGCGGCCATCGACGCCAACGTCGGCAACGTCCAGGAGGCGTTTTTGCAGGGGTTCCGCTCCTTCTTCGCGGAGTCGGCCGCCGACCCGCTGGTGATCTCGTTGCTGACCGGCGTCGCGAAGCCCGACCTGCTGCAGATCATCACCACCGACAGCGGGCCGATCATCAACCGGGCGTCGGCGCGGCTGGCCACGGCGCTGACCCAGAGCTGGGTGGCGACCAGCGACGAGGACGCCGGCGTGCTGGCCCGCGCGATCGTGCGGCTGGCGCTGAGCTACGTGTCGATGCCGCCGGAGGCCGATCACGACGTGGCGGCGGACCTGGCACGGCTGATGACGCCGTTCGCGGAGCGCCATGGGGTCGCGGCTACAGTGGCGGAAGAACATACCTAAGCTAAGTACCGCTTGAGACCGAGTGGCCCCGTAGAAGGCTGAAGAAGGAAGAGTCACGTTATGACGACGATCGAAAGTTCGTTGACCGCTGAGGTCCGCAATGGCATTGATTTCAAGGTGGCCGATTTGTCGTTGGCCGATTACGGTCGGCGGGACATTGAGCTGTCCGAGCAGGAGATGCCGGGGCTGATGTCGTTGCGCCGCGAGTACGCCGAGGTGCAGCCGCTCAAGGGGGCGCGGATTTCTGGGTCGTTGCATATGACGGTGCAGACCGCGGTGCTCATCGAGACGCTGGTCTCGTTGGGTGCGCAGGTGCGGTGGGCGTCGTGCAACATCTTTTCCACCCAGGATCACGCCGCCGCGGCGGTGGTGGTCGGCCCCTACGGCACGCCCGAGGAGCCCAAGGGGGTGCCGGTGTTCGCCTGGAAGGGGGAGACGCTGCAGGAGTATTGGTGGGCCGCCGAGCAGATGCTGAGCTGGCCTGATGAGCCGGCGAACATGATCTTGGATGACGGCGGGGATGCCACCATGTTGGTGCTGCGCGGCGCGCAGTACGAGAAGGCCGGGGTGGTGCCCCCGGCCGAGGAGGACGACCCCAGCGAGTGGAAGGTGTTTTTGGAGCTGCTGCGGCGCCGGTTTGAGACCGATAAGGACAAGTGGACCAGGATCTCTGAGTCGGTGCAGGGGGTGACCGAGGAGACCACCACCGGGGTGCTGCGGCTGTATCAGTTCGCCGCGGCCGGGGATCTGGCGTTTCCGGCGATCAACGTCAACGACTCGGTGACCAAGTCCAAGTTCGACAACAAATACGGCTGTCGGCACTCGCTGATCGATGGGATCAACCGCGGCACCGACGTGCTGATCGGCGGTAAGAAGGTGCTGATCTGCGGCTACGGCGACGTCGGCAAGGGCTGCGCGGATTCGGTCAAGGGCCAGGGCGCCCGGGTGGTGGTCACCGAGATCGACCCGATCAACGCGCTGCAGGCGCTGATGGAGGGCTATGACGTCACCACGGTCGAGGACGCGATCGGCACCGCCGACATCGTGGTCACCGCGACCGGCAACAAGGACATCATCACCCTGGCGCACATGAAGGCGATGAAGGATTACGCGGTGCTGGGCAACATCGGGCACTTCGACAACGAGATCCAGGTCGCCCAGCTCGAGAAGTCCGGCGCCACCAAGGTCAACATCCGCCCGCAGGTCGACGTGTGGACCTTCCCCGACACCGGCAAGTCGATCATCTTGCTGTCGGAGGGGCGGCTGTTGAACCTGGGCAACGCCACCGGGCACCCGTCGTTTGTGATGAGCAACAGCTTCTCCAACCAGGTGATCGCCCAGATCGAGCTGTGGACCAAAAACGACGAGTACGACAACGAGGTCTACCGGCTGCCCAAACACCTCGACGAGAAAGTGGCCCGCATCCACGTCGAAGCCCTCGGCGGCCAGCTGACCAAACTCACCAAAGAACAGGCCGAATACATCGGCGTCGACGTCGACGGCCCCTACAAGGCCGACCACTACCGCTACTGATTTCTGCCCTGCCGAACGTGACGCCACAGTCACATCCGGCGTCGATCGTGACTGCAGTGTCACGTTCGAGGCGGCGGATAGGCTCGGCGCCGTGCTGATCGCGATCGAGGGCGTCGACGGCGCGGGCAAGCGGACGCTGTCGGCGGGGTTGCAGAAGGCCTTCGAATCCACCGGGCTGTCGGTGGCCACGCTGGCCTTCCCGCGCTACGGGCGCTCGGTGACCGCCGACGTCGCGGCCGAGGCGCTGCACGGCGAGCACGGCGACCTCGCGTCGTCGGTGTACGCGATGGCGATGCTCTTCGCGCTCGACCGGGCCGGGGCGATCGGCGAGATGGAGGGCCTGCTCCGCGATCACGACGTGGTGATCCTGGATCGCTATGTCGCCTCCAACGCGGCCTACAGCGCGGCGCGGCTGCGTGAGGCCGCGGCGGGGGAGGCGGTGGCCTGGGTGCATCGGCTCGAATACCAGCGGCTGGGGCTGCCCGCGCCCGACTGGCAGGTGCTGCTCGCGGTCCCCGCCGAGCTCGCCGGGCGCCGGGCCCGGCACCGCGCCGAGCACGAGCCGGGCCGGGTGCGCGACAGCTACGAACGCGACGACGAACTGCAGCGGCGCACCGGCGCCGTCTACGCCGAGCTGGCCGCCGCGGGCTGGGGCGGGCGGTGGCTGGTGGTCGACGCCGACGTCGATCCGGGCCGGCTGGTGGCGACTTTCACCGCCGAGTAGCACAGAATTGTCACGATTTGGCGGTATCGGGCACGAAACGCCCGTGTGGTGCGCCGAATTTGTCCCGATCTGGTGACACCATGGACTCCATGAGGCAAAGGATTTTGGTCGTCGACGACGACGCTTCGCTGGCCGAGATGCTCACCATCGTGCTGCGTGGGGAGGGCTTCGACACGGCGGTCATCGGCGACGGCACTCAGGCGCTGACCGCGGTGCGCGAGTTGCGCCCGGATCTGGTGCTGCTGGACCTGATGCTGCCGGGCATGAACGGCATCGACGTGTGCCGGGTGCTGCGCGCGGACTCCGGTGTGCCGATCGTGATGCTCACCGCCAAGACCGACACCGTGGACGTGGTGCTCGGCCTGGAGTCGGGCGCCGACGACTACATCATGAAGCCGTTCAAGCCCAAGGAGCTGGTCGCCCGCGTGCGCGCGCGGCTGCGGCGCAACGACGACGAGCCCGCCGAGATGCTGTCGATTGCCGACGTCGAGATCGACGTGCCGGCGCACAAGGTCACCCGCAACGGCGAGCAGATCTCCCTCACACCACTGGAGTTCGACCTGTTGGTCGCGCTGGCACGCAAACCGCGCCAGGTGTTTACTCGTGATGTGCTGCTCGAACAGGTGTGGGGCTATCGGCACCCGGCGGACACCCGCCTGGTGAACGTGCACGTCCAGCGCCTGCGGGCCAAGGTCGAGAAAGACCCTGAGAACCCGACTGTGGTGTTGACCGTTCGAGGAGTGGGATACAAGGCCGGACCTCCGTGATCTGGCGCTCGCCGCGACGCACGAGGAGCCGTTGGGGGCGCTCTGGCCCCATGACCCGCGGCATGGGTGCGTTGAGTCGAGCCGTGGGGGTTGCCTGGCGCCGCTCGCTGCAGCTGCGGGTCGTGGCGCTGACGCTTGGGTTGTCACTGGCGGTGATCCTCGCGCTCGGCTTCGTGCTGACCAGCCAGGTCACCAACCGGGTCCTGGACGTCAAGGTCAGGGCCGCCATCGAACAGATCGAGCGGGCGCGCACCACCGTCGGCGGGATCGTCAACGGCGAGGAAACCCGCTCGCTGGACAGCAGCCTGCAGCTGGCCCGCAACACCCTGACCTCCAAGACCGACACCGCCTCGGGCGCCGGGCTGGCCGGGGCCTTCGACGCGGTGCTGATGGTGCCGGGCGACGGCCCGCGCGCCGCGAGCACGGCCGGACCCGTCGACCAGGTGCCCGGCTCCTTGCGCGGGTTCATCAAGGCCGGTCAGGCGGCCTACCAGTACGCCACCGTGCACACCGACGGCTTCTCGGGGCCGGCGCTGATCGTCGGGACCCCGACGTCCTCGCAGGTGGCCAACGTCGAGCTGTACCTGATCTTCCCGCTGAAGAACGAGCAGGCCACCATCCAGCTGGTGCGCGGCACGATGATCACCGGCGGCGCGGTGCTGCTGGTGCTGCTCGCCGGGATCGCGCTGCTGGTCTCGCGCCAGGTGGTGGTTCCGGTCCGGTCGGCGTCGCGGATCGCCGAGCGGTTCGCCGAGGGGCACCTGTCCGAGCGGATGCCGGTGCGCGGTGAGGACGACATGGCCCGGCTGGCGGTGTCGTTCAACGACATGGCCGAGAGCCTGTCCCGGCAGATCACCCAGCTGGAGGAGTTCGGCAACCTGCAGCGCCGGTTCACCTCCGACGTCAGCCACGAGCTGCGCACCCCGCTGACCACCGTGCGGATGGCCGCCGACCTGATCTACGACCACAGCGCCGACCTCGACCCGACGCTGGCCCGGTCCACCGAGCTCATGGTCAACGAGCTGGACCGCTTCGAGACGCTGCTCAACGACCTGCTGGAGATCTCCCGGCACGACGCCGGTGTGGCGGAGCTGTCCGTCGAGGCGGTGGACCTGCGCACCACCGTGCAAAGCGCGCTCGGCAACGTGGGCCACCTGGCCGAGGAGGCCGGCATCGAGCTGCGGGTGGACATGCCGTCCGAAGGGGTGATCGCCGAGGTCGATCCGCGCCGGGTGGAGCGCATCCTGCGCAACCTGATCGCCAACGCCATCGACCACGCCGAGCACAAGCCGGTGGACATCCGGATGGGCGCCGACGAGGACACCGTCGCCGTCACGGTTCGCGACTACGGCGTCGGGCTGCGGCCGGGCGAGGAGAAGCTGGTGTTCAGCCGGTTCTGGCGCTCGGACCCGTCGCGGGTGCGCCGGTCCGGCGGCACCGGGCTGGGCCTGGCGATCAGCGTCGAGGACGCGCGCCTGCACCAGGGCCGGCTGGAGGCGTGGGGCGAGCCCGGCCAGGGGGCCTGCTTCCGGCTGACGCTTCCCCTGGTGCGCGGCCACAAGGTCACCACCAGCCCGCTGCCGCTCAAGCCCATCCCGCAGCCCGTTCCGGAGCCGAACGCGGCCCCGGAACGTGCGGCGCGCCAACGCGACCCCGCCGAGAGGAGCGTGTGATGCGGGGGCTGCGGCTGCCGGCGCTGTTGTTCCTCGCGATGCTGCTCGGCGGGTGCGCGGGGGTGCCCAGCGCGTCGGCCCCGCAGGCCATCGGCACCGTCGAACGGCCGGCCCCGTCGAACCTGCCCAAGCCCACCCCGGGCATGGATCCCGACGTGCTGCTGCGCGAATTCCTCAAGGCCACAGCGGATCCGGCGAACCGGCACCTGGCGGCGCGGCAATTCCTCACGCAGTCGGCGTCCAACGCGTGGGACGACGCCGGTAGCGCCCTGCTGATCGACCACGTGGTGTTCGTGGAAACCCGTGGCGCCGAACGGGTTTCGGCCACCATGCGGGCCGACATCCTGGGCTCGCTGTCCGACGTGGGCGTGTTCGAAACCGCCGAGGGGGTGCTGCCGGACCCGGGCCCGATCGAGTTGGTCAAGACCTCCGGCGGCTGGCGCATCGACCGCCTGCCCAACGGGGTGTTCCTGGACTGGCAGCAGTTTCAGGAGACCTACAAACGCAACACGCTGTACTTCGCCGACCCGACCGGCAAGACCGTGGTCCCCGATCCCCGCTACGTCGCGGTCGCCGATCATGACCAGCTGGCCACCGAGCTGGTGTCCAAGATGCTGGCCGGCCCGCGCCCGGAGATGGCACACACGGTGCGCAACCTGCTCGCCCCGCCGCTGCGGTTGCACGGGCCGGTGACCCGGGCCGACGGCGGCAAGAACGGCATCGGGCTCGGCTACGGCGGCGCCCGCATCGATCTGGAGAAACTGTCCACCACCGATCCGCACAGCCGGCAATTGCTTGCCGCGCAGATCATTTGGACGCTGGCACGGGCGGACATCCGCGGCCCGTACGTGATCAACGCCGACGGCGCGCCGCTCGATGACCGGTTCGCCGAGGGGTGGACCACCTCCGACGTCGCGGCCACCGACCCGGGCGTGGCCGACGGCGCGGGGGCGGGGCTGCACGCGCTGGTCAACGGGTCGCTGGCCGGGCTGGACGGGCAGCACATCACCACCGTGGCGGGCGCCTTCGGGCGGATGGGCGATCAGACCGGCGCCGCACTGTCGCGCAGCGGGCGGCAGGTGGCGTCGGTGGTGACGCTGCGCCGCGGCGCCCCGGACCAGGCGGCGTCGCTGTGGATCGGCGACCTGGGCGGCGAGGCGGTCCAGTCCGCCGACGGGCACAGCCTGACCCGGCCCAGCTGGTCGCTGGACGACGCCGTCTGGGTGGTGGTGGACAACAACAACGTGCTGCGCGCGATTCAGGAACCGGCGTCGGGCCAGCCCGCGCGGATCCCGGTGGATTCCGCGCTGGTGGCGGCCAGCTTCCCCGGGCCGATCACCGACCTGCAGCTGTCGCGCGATTCGACGCGCGCGGCGATGGTGATCAACGGGCAGGTGATTCTCGCGGGCGTCGAGCAGACCCAGGCGGGGCAGTACGCGCTGACGTACCCGCGCCGGCTGGGTTTCGGGCTGGGCAACTCGGTGGTGTCGCTGTCCTGGCGCACCGGCGACGACATCGTGGTCACCCGCACCGACGCCAGCCATCCGGTGTCCTACGTCAACCTCGACGGGGTGAACTCCGATGCCCCGTCCCGCGGCCTGCAGGTCCCGGTGACGACGGTCGCGGCCAACCCGTCGGCGGTGTACGTCGCCGGCCCGCAGGGGGTGCTGCAGTATTCGGCGTCGGCGCCCGAAAGCCAGCAGGGCTGGGCGGAGGTGTCCGGGCTGTCGATGCCGGGGGCGGCGCCGGTGCTGCCGGGCTGACGCAGCGGCCAGGTGCGCGACCCGGCCGGCTGGCGCTGGTCGCGTGCGCCGAGAACCGCTCGTTATCGCCCGATATATAGAATCTATCATTATGTCCGCCGGCGATGTTGTTTGGTTAAACCATTGTGCCACAACGGCTTACGGGCCACGCGTTCTCGTTTCATACGTCAGTGAGTCGAAGTTGATATGCCGGCCATTGTCGGTAATGTCCCGGTAACAAGCCAAACCTACTGTTGGCGAGGCAGATTGGCAGCTGGCCAACTCGGGTGATCTGAAAATTGTTTCCTGTCAAACGTTTTGAGACTTTTCCAGGCCGCGCAACGAATTCTCGGACGCCACCGGATGCCGCCGGCTGGCACGTAACTCGAAACGGAGAACCGCTGTGATTGCTCGCACGGACACCTTGACGGCCACGGCAGCGGCGAAAGCGCCGACCGTCGCGCACACCCGCTGGCTTCAGCTCGGCCTTGGCCTGGTGTGCATGATGACGATATCGAGTCCGCAGTATGTGTGGACGCTGATGACCAAGCCGCTTGCCGCCAAACTCGGGATTGCCCTGCCAGAATTGCAGGTCACCTTCTCGATTCTCGTGCTGTTGCAGGCCTTTTGCTCGCCGTTCCAGGGGGCGCTGGTCGATCGTTTCGGGCCCCGCCGGTTGATTTCGATCGGCACGCTGCTGGCCGGCCTGAGCTGGGTGTTCGCCTCCTACGCGCATACCGCTTCGATGCTGTATCTCGCCTACGGCGGTGTCGGCGGTATCGGCACGGGGATTGTGTATGTCGGCGTCGTCGGGCTGATGGTCCGGTGGTTTCCCGATCGGCGCGGATTCGCCGCCGGTGTGGTGGCGGCCGGCTACGGGATGGGCGCGATCCTCACCACTTTTCCGATTGCCTCATCGCTGGCCTCGCGCGGCGTGGAGTCGACGCTATGGCTCTTCGGCGTCGCGTTCGCCGCGGTCGGTTTCGTTGCGGCGCAGGGGTTGCACGTGCCGCCGCTGGATCTGGCATCGAACACGTCGAGCGCCCCCGCGTCGACCACCGTGCGCGATTATCGGCCGTCCGAAATGCTCAAGCGGCCGCTCTTTTGGTTGATGTTCGTGATGATGACGACGATGGCCACCTCGGGCCTGATGGTCACGTCGCAGATGGCGACGTTCGCCACTGATTTCGGTGTGAGCAAGGTATTGGTGTTCGGGCTCGCCGCCGTGCCGCTCGCCTTGACCATCGACCGCCTCACCAACGGGCTTACCCGGCCGTTGTTCGGTTGGGTATCGGATCGGCTGGGCCGTGAGAACACCATGGCGTTTGCCTTCGCGCTGGAGGGCGTCGCCATGACGCTCTGGCTGCTCACGCGACACGACGCCACGATGTTCGTCCTCCTGTCGGGGTTGGTGTTCTTCGGGTGGGGCGAGATCTTCTCGCTGTTCCCGTCCACCTTGACCGACACCTTTGGGACCCGTTACGCCACGGCGAACTATGGCTGGCTCTACATCTCGTTTGGGATCGGTTCGATCTTCGGCGGCCCGCTCGCGGCCCTGTTGCACCAACAAGCCGGGAGCTGGATTCCGGTGTTCGAGTGTGCGATTGCGCTCGATCTAGGAACCGCGGCGCTGGCCGTCTTCGTGTTGAAGCCGGCGCGCGGGCGTTTCGTCAGCGCCGGGCAACCGAGAGGTTAGGCTGGGACCCCCGGTCGTGCCGCACCGACTCAGCCAGGCGGGCCCTGTTGTCGGCCGTAGCCGCCACACTGGCCATGTGCTCGACCTGATCCTGCCACTGGAGTGCGGCGGCTGCGGGGCGCCGTCGACCCGCTGGTGTGAGGCGTGCGCGCTGGAGCTCGCCGTCCGGCCGGACGAGCCGCACGTGGTCAACCCCCGCGTCGACCCGGAGGCGCCGGT
The DNA here is from genome assembly GCF_900157385.1 of Mycobacterium terramassiliense. Taxonomy (GTDB): domain Bacteria; phylum Actinomycetota; class Actinomycetes; order Mycobacteriales; family Mycobacteriaceae; genus Mycobacterium; species Mycobacterium terramassiliense. The sequence continues at coordinate 424,673 of NZ_LT717700.1, read as the reverse complement.
CTTCGCGCTCGGCCGCTACGCGGGCGCGCGCCGGCGCGCGATCCTGACGCTGAAGGAGAACGGGCGCGGCGACCTGGTGGCGCCGCTGGCCCTGGCGCTGGCCGTCGGGGTGTACCGGTTGCTGACGTGGGGAATGGTCGAGACCCCGCTGACGATCGTGCCCGCGCCGACGCGGCGTTCGGCGGCGCGCCGGCGCGGCGGCGACCCCGTCACCCGCGTGGCCCGGGCCGCCGTGGCCGGACACCCGGACATCACCGTCGCCCCGGCGCTGCGGATGAAGGCCCTGGCCCGCGACTCGGTGGGGCTGGGCACGTCGGCGCGCGAGCGCAACATCGCGGGCCGGGTGGTGCTGCGGGGCCGGCGCCCGGGCACCGAGGTCGTCGTCGTCGACGACGTCGTCACCACGGGGACGACGGCGCGCGAGTCGGTGCGGATCCTGCGCGCGGCCGGGGTGCGCGTGGCGGCGGTGCTGGCGATCGCGGCAACGTGAGGCTGTGCGGTTGCCAAGCGGATGTGAAGAACTCGCAACAGCTGTGCCAAATCAGTGGCATCCCGAGGCGAACACGAGCTAACGTCGAGAACAACCTTCAGGAACATCCTGGGCTTCCTGGCCACTGACGCACTCGTCGCGATTCCCCAGGTTGAACGCCATACGCGAGGGGGTGAGTATTCGACACCTTGCACCGGCGGGCAGCCTGCGGCCAAAACCGCTCCCACCCCGTCGGCGCGTTTCGTAAAAGCCGGCACGCACCGCGTGCGACGTGGAAAAGGAAACGAGTTGACACGTATGTCAAGGCCTACCGTGGATTCCGGTCAAATTCTCGACCAACCGCCGGCAGACGCCACCGGGCCGGCCGAACCGACACTTAACGCCGAAGTCGTGTTCAAGGGCCGCAACGTCGAAATCCCCGATCACTACCGCATTTACGTCTCGCAAAAACTCGCCCGCCTCGAACGATTCGATCGCTCCATCTACCTTTTCGACGTCGAGCTCAAGCACGCGCCCAACCGGCGCCAGCGCAAGTCCTGTCAGCGCGTGGAGATCACCGCCCGCGGGCGCGGGCCGGTCAGCCGCGCGGAGGCCTGCGCCGACAGCTTCTACGCCGCCTTCGAGTCGGCGGTCGACAAGCTGGAGAACCGGCTGCGCCGGGTCAAGGACCGCCGCAAGGTTCACTACGGCGACAAGACGCCCGTGTCGCTGGCCGCGGCCACCGCGGTCGCCCCGGCCCCGGCCAAGGCGTTCGACAACGAGCCGGTTCAGCCGCACGAACACGACGGCGCCGGTGTCGACGGGCATGACGGCACCGACCGGGAGCCGGGTCGGGTGGTGCGCACCAAGGAGCACGAGGCCAAGCCGATGACCGTCGACGACGCGCTCTACGAGATGGAACGCGTCGGGCACGACTTCTTTTTGTTCTTCGACAAGCAGACCGAGCGGCCGTCCGTCGTCTACCGTCGCCACGCCTACGATTACGGACTGATCAGCCTGTCCTGACGACGTTCGCGGGCTTTTGGGGCGTGTCACCTACGATGGATGGCGCCGAGCACTAGCGCGGCGAAGAAGAACGTCATCCAACAGGGGAACACCCCAAGAGGGACATAGCTGTGCTACAGAAGTTGCTGCGCCTTGGTGAAGGTCGCATGGTCAAGCGCCTCAAGCGGGTGGCCGACTATGTCAACACGTTGTCCGACGACATCGAGAAGCTCACCGACGCGGAGCTGAGGGCCAAGACCGACGAGTTCCGCAAGCGCCTGGACGACGGGGAGACCCTCGACGACCTGCTGCCCGAGGCGTTCGCCGTGGCCCGCGAGGCCGCGTGGCGGGTGCTGGACCAGCGCCCGTTCGACGTGCAGGTGATGGGCGCGGCCGCGCTGCACCTGGGCAACGTCGCCGAGATGAAGACCGGTGAGGGCAAGACCCTGACCTGCGTGCTGCCGGCCTACCTCAACGCGCTGGCCGGCAAGGGCGTCCACATCGTCACCGTCAACGACTACCTGGCCAAGCGCGACAGCGAGTGGATGGGCCGGGTGCACCGCTTCCTGGGCCTGCAGGTCGGCGTCATCCTGGCGCAGATGACGCCCGACGAGCGGCGCGTCGCCTACAACGCCGACATCACCTACGGGACCAACAACGAGTTCGGTTTCGACTATCTGCGCGACAACATGGCGCACTCGCTCGACGACCTGGTGCAGCGCGGGCACTCCTATGCCATCGTCGACGAGGTCGACTCGATCCTGATCGACGAGGCCCGCACCCCGTTGATCATCTCCGGGCCCGCCGACGGCGCGTCGAACTGGTACCTCGAGTTCGCCCGGCTGGCGCCGCTGATGCAAAAGGACACCCACTACGAGGTCGACCTGCGCAAGCGCACCGTCGGCGTGCACGAAAAGGGCGTGGAGTTCGTCGAGGACCAGCTCGGCATCGACAACCTCTACGAGGCCGCCAACTCGCCGCTGGTCAGCTACCTCAATAACGCGCTGAAGGCCAAGGAGCTGTTCACCCGCGACAAGGACTACATCGTCCGCGACGGCGAGGTGCTCATCGTCGACGAGTTCACCGGCCGCGTGCTGATCGGCCGCCGCTACAACGAGGGCATGCACCAGGCCATCGAGGCCAAGGAGCACGTGGAGATCAAGGCCGAGAACCAGACGCTGGCCACCATCACGCTGCAGAACTACTTCCGGCTCTACGACAAGCTCGCCGGCATGACCGGCACCGCCCAGACCGAGGCGGCCGAGCTGCACGAGATCTACAAGCTCGGGGTGGTGTCCATCCCGACCAACAAGCCGATGGTCCGCACCGACTGCTCGGACCTGATCTACAAGACCGAGGAAGCCAAGTACATCGCGGTGGTCGACGACGTCTCGGAGCGCTACGAGAAGGGCCAGCCGGTCCTGATCGGCACCACCAGCGTGGAGCGCTCGGAGTACCTGTCGCGGCAGTTCCAGAAGCGCCGCATCCCGCACAACGTGCTCAACGCCAAGTACCACGAGCAGGAAGCGGGCATCATCGCGGTGGCGGGCCGCCGCGGCGGCATCACGGTCGCCACCAACATGGCCGGCCGCGGCACCGACATCGTGCTCGGCGGCAACGTCGACTTCCTCACCGACCAGCGGCTGCGCGAACGCGGCCTGGACCCGGTGGAGACGCCCGACGAGTACGAGACGGCCTGGCACGAGGAGCTCGCCCTGGTCAAGGAGGAGGCCGGCAAGGAGGCCGCCGAGGTGATCGAGGCCGGCGGCCTGTACGTGCTGGGCACCGAGCGGCACGAGTCGCGGCGCATCGACAACCAGCTGCGCGGTCGCTCCGGCCGCCAAGGCGACCCGGGTGAGTCCCGCTTCTACCTGTCGCTGAGCGACGAGCTGATGCGCCGCTTCAACGGCGCCGCGCTGGAGGCGATGCTCAACCGGCTGAACCTGCCCGACGACGTGCCGATCGAGAACAAGATGGTGACCCGGGCCATCAAGAGCGCCCAGACCCAGGTCGAACAGCAGAACTTCGAGGTCAGAAAGAACGTCCTGAAATACGACGAGGTGATGAACCAGCAGCGCAAGGTGATCTACGCCGAGCGCCGCCGCATCCTCGAGGGCGAGAACCTCAAGGAGCAGGCGCTGGACATGGTCCGCGACGTGGTCACCGCCTACGTCGACGGCGCGACGGCCGAGGGCTACGCCGAGGACTGGGACCTGGAGGCGTTGTGGTCGGCGCTCAAGACGCTGTACCCGGTGGGGATCAGCCACGAAAGCCTGACGCATCCGGACGCGGACTCCGACCGTGACGACCTCACCCGCGAAGAGCTGCTCGACGCGTTGCTCGAGGACGCCGAACGCGCTTACGGCGTAAGGGAAGCCGAGCTCGAGGAGATCGCGGGCGAGGGCGCGATGCGTCAGCTGGAACGTAACGTGCTGCTCAACGTCATCGACCGCAAATGGCGCGAGCACCTCTACGAGATGGACTACCTCAAGGAGGGCATCGGGCTGCGGGCGATGGCGCAGCGCGACCCGCTGGTGGAATACCAGCGCGAGGGCTACGACATGTTCATGGCCATGCTCGAAGGCATGAAGGAGGAGTCGGTCGGCTTCTTGTTCAACGTCACCGTGGAGGCGGTGCCCGCCCCGCAGGTCGCCCCGCAGGCGACGCCGGAGGGGCTCGCGGGGTTGGCAACCGCCGCCGGCGGGCAGCCGGACGGGGAAGCCGAACCGCCCGCCGCGCCGCGCGAGGAGGCCCCGAGCACCTTGCGCGCCAAGGGCATTGATGACGAGGCCCCCGCCCTGACCTATTCCGGCCCGGCCGAGGACGGTTCGGCGCAGGTGCAACGCAACGGAGGCGGCGCGCAAAAGACGCCGGCCGGTGTGCCCGGTGGCGCCAGCCGCCGCGAGCGGCGTGCGGCCGCGCGCCAGCAGGGTCGCGGCGCCAAGCCGCCCAAGTCGGTCAAGCGACGCTAGCCGGTCCGGTCCTGTGCGAGTGTGCGCCGAGCCGCACACTCGGCTGCCAATGTGCGGCTGGCCGCACACTCGGCTGCCAATGTACCCCGAGCCGCACACTCGGCGACCCGGCAACGCCCCTACCATAGGCTTATCAGGCGTCGGTCGCTGTCTGGCTACACCGACGCCGTCACCGTGCCGGGCGAGAAAGGGGCAAGGTTCATGCCCTTCGGCGAATCGGTGTCGCGGACCGAGGTTCTGGCGGCACTGTCGCTGGCGATCGACCTCGGGCTTGGGCAACCGATGGACCACATGCTGCGGTCGGCGGCGCTGGGCACCAGGCTCGGTGAGCGGCTCGGGCTCAGCGAGCGTGAGCGCGGCACCGTTTTCTACACGGGGCTGGTCATGTGGATCGGGTGTCATGCCGACTCGCACGAGTACGCGCGGTGGTTCGGCGACGACATCGCAATGCGGCACGACAGCCACTTCATCGACTGGTCCGGCGCACCGTACCGGCGATTTCTGATGGGCAATCTGGGCCGTGGCTCGACGCTGCCGAAACGGGCCCAGCTGGTGGCCAAACTCTTCGTGGACGCGCGCGGAAATCTCGGTGCGTTGGTGCAATCCCATTGCCTGTCGGCCGCATTGCTCGCCGAGGAGATCGGGCTGGGCGCCGACGTCTGCGAAGCCCTGCCGTATGCGTACGAACGCTGGGACGGCAGCGGTCTTCCCGCCAAGGCCGCCGGACGCCAGATACCCGTGGCGATGCGGGTGGCGCAGGTCGCCGACATCGCCGAGGTGCACCATCGCGCATACGGCGCGAAGGCCGCGACGGCGGAGGTTCGCCGTCGCAGCGGCAAGCAGTTCGACCCCGATGTCGTCGAGGTGTTCACCGCGGCCGCCGGCGACCTGCTGCGGGACGACGAAGATGCGTGGTCTGCCGCCGCCGGCTTGGCGCCGGACCCGGGGGAAGCGCTGAGCGGTCCCGCGCTGGACCGGCTCCTGCGGGCGATGGGCGACTTCGTGGACCTGAAATGCCCTTTCACGCTTGGCCATTCGCGTGCCGTGGCCGAGCTGGCGGAGAACGCCGGGAAATGCACCGGGCTGCCGCAGGACGACATCGACATTTTGCGCCGCGCCGGCTACGTGCACGACCTCGGCCGCATCGGCGTGTCCAACCGGGTGTGGGAAAAGCCGGGCGAACTCACCCCCGCGGAACGCGAGCGTGTGCATTTGCATCCCTACCTGACCGGCAGGATCTTGGCCCGGGTCGGTGGTCTCAAGGCTGTCCGCGAGGTCGCGGTGAGCCATCACGAACGACTGGACGGGTCGGGATACCCGAACGGGCTGCGGGGTGATGACCTGTCCGTCCGCGACCGCCTACTTGCCGCCGCCGAAAGCTATTGCACGTCAACGGAGCCGCGACCGCATCGCGACGCATTCGACGAGGCCGCCGCGGCCGAGCGGCTGCGCGGTGAGGCGGCGCGCGGGCGCCTCGACGGCGACGCGGTCGAGGCCGTGCTCGAAGCCGCGGGCCACCGGCCGTCGCGCAGGGCCGCCCGGCCGGCAGGATTGACAAAACGCGAGGCCGAGGTACTGCTCCACGTCGCCCAGGGCCTCTCCAACCGCGAGATCGCCTCGCGTCTCTGGATTTCCGAGAAGACGGTGCGCAATCACGTCGAGCACATCTATGCCAAGATCGGGGTCTCCAACCGGATCGGGGCCAGCTTGTACGCGACGCGGCACGGCCTGACCGGCAGCGCGCCGACCGGACCCTGATATTTGGGGCCGATGCCCCATGTGCGGCCGGGAGCTGGCAGCGATGATTTCCGCATGACCAGCATCGCGCCCCCCGATGCGTCCGCGCCGGGGCTGTGGGAAACGGTGCTCACCGACGGGCACGCGTCTCTGGTCAGGGCCAGGCGCGCCTTCCGCTACCTGCCGTCGGCGCCGCGCTGCAAGCTGTGCAACAACCCCTTCGGCGGCCCCGTCGGCCGGCTGTTCGCCGCTGCCGGATTCCGCCGCTCGCGCAAGAACCCCAACCTCTGCGAGCGATGCTGCGACGCGTTGCCGCGCGGCGGAGCCGAGGTCGATATCGCGGTGCTGTTCGCCGACGTGCGCGGCTCCATGGCGCTGGGCGACGGGCGGGCCGCCGCGGACTTCGCCGCCCTGCTCAACAGGTTCTACACCGCCGCGACTCAGACGCTCCTGCGCCACGACGCGGTGATCGACAAGCTCATCGGCGACGAGGTGATGGCCTTCTTCGTCCGGGGCATCAGCGGCCCCCGGTATCGGCAGCGCGCCGTCGCGGCGGGGGGGGACCTGCTCAAAGCGGTGGGGTACGGCACGCCGGGCGGACCGTGGCTGGACGTCGGCGTCGCGGTGAACGCGGGCGTCGCGTACGTCGGCAACGTCGGCGGGGCCGTGGTCGACTTCACCGCCCTCGGCAGCCCCGTCAACGCCGCCGCCCGGATGCAACAACACGCCGCGGGCGGTGAGTTGCTGGTCGCCGGCGGCGTCGCCGATGACCTCCTGGCCGGCATGCGGCGACGCACGTTGGATCTGCGGGGACAGCATGCGCCGGTCGATGTCTTCGTCCGAAGCTGTGCGGCTTCTTGAAATGCACTGTGGCGAAGGCCGTCATCGGGTAGCCGCGCCGGGCCTGCAACGCCGGTCCAGCACCCAGGCGGTGGCCAGCGTGAGCACCACCGCGAACGAACCGAGCGCGATGAGGCTGGCGGCGGTGCCGCCGTGGAAGGTGGCGCGGTAGGCAGACATCGCCGGCAGCGTGCTGGTGTAGCGCTCGAGCCCCAGGTCGCGACCCAACGCGTCGAAGGCGTGGCGGTTCGACAGGAGCAAGCTCATCAGGCGTCCCGGCGTGGCCATCTGGTCGACCGGGACGATGGCGCCGCCGAACAGAACCTGGGGGAAGCACAGCATCGGCAGGGCCAGCGCCGCCTGCGCCGCGTTGGAGACGGCGGCCGAGGCGAAAAGGCCGAGGGCCAGTGCCGAGGTCGCTTCGATCACGATCGTGCCGAACAGCGCGGCGTACACGTCCCAGCCGGCGGCGGGAAGCCGGCCGAGGGCGCGCAGCACCACCAGCAACACCACGCTCACCGCGGCCAGAACCGGAAGCAGCGCCGCCACCTTCGATCCCACGTAGGCGCTCACACTGAGCCCGGCCAGGCGTTCGCGCCGGAAGACGGCCATCTCGCCGACGATCTGGAGCAGGCCGTACGTCAGGCCGAAGAAGAAGCCGTCGAACGCGATCCAGAACACCAGCTGCGCCGGGCCGGCGCCGGTCGCGGCACCCGGATCGAACGCGCCGCGCCTGAACAACGTCGCCATCATGACCGTCACCAGCACCGGCGAGCCGAGCAGGATCGCCAGGGTCAGCCGGTTGCGGGCGAGGACATCGACGTTGCGCCGGGTCAACAGCCACCATTGCCGTGCCATGCCCGCAGGCCTGACGCCGGGGCGGACGGCCGGGGCGGGCCGTGGGTTTGAGTCGGGCCGGGTGGTCGGGTTCACCCGGCTTTCCGCGAATCGCTTCGCCCAGATCTGCGGGCTGTGCTCGCCGGCGAGGCGCTCGTACACCGCGGTGAGGCTTTCCACGCCGAAGTAGCGCCGCGCGGCGACCGGACTGCCGGCGAAGGCCAGGTGGCCGTCGCGAGCCAGGAAGACCACCCGGTCACACCGGTCGATGCCCGCCGGCTCGTGTGTCGTCAGAACGACGGTGATTCCGCGTCGGCTGAGCCGCCGCAACAAGCGCATCACGTCGGCCGCGGTGGAGGGATCCAGCCCGGAGGTGGGTTCGTCCAGGAAGAAAAGGTGGGGCCGGGTCAGCAGCTCCACGGCGATGCTGGCGCGCTTGCGTTGACCGCCGGACAGCGCGCGCACCGGCACGTCAGCCCGATCGGCCAGGTCGAGGTCGCGCAGAGTCTCGTCGACGATCCGTTCCGCCTCCGCGGCGGTTGTCCCGGCGGGCAGCCGCAGCAGCGCCGCATAGCGCAGCGTGCGGCGCAGGGGCATCTCCAGGTGGATGATGTCGTCCTGGGGTACGTAGCCGATCGCGGAGCCGGCGCTGACGCGGGCCCGGGGAGCGAGCCCGTCGTGCCGAAGCTCTCCCGCCGACGGCGGCTGCAGTCCGGCGAGAATTTCAAGCAAGGTGGTCTTGCCCGCCCCGCTGCCGCCGGCGATGGCGACCAACTCTCCCGGCTGCACCGACAGCGACAATTCATGGAGGATCTGTCGCCCACCCACGCGCCGGCCGACATCGATCGCGTCGACGCGAACGCCGCCGGATTCTGACAGTCTAGCGATACGCTCGGTAGTCGTTGCCTTGCAGGTTGATTCGGTCATGATCCGGCCCCGGTGCTTTCCTCGAAGTTGCGTGGTCTTGGCCGATCTTCGCCCCACCGCGCCCGCGTTCGCATGAGGCATCTGCCCCATCTGGCCCCTACTCGCGAGGACTAGTCAAAAATGACTAGTCGTCCGCCGCGCAAAGATGAGGCAGATGACCTATATACTCGGCCGCCGATGCGATCGACACTTGGGTCATGAAGCGTTACTTGACTGTTGCTTATGGCGCGGCGGCCTACCTGCTGTTCCTCGTCGCCTTCTTGTATCTCGTTGGGTTCGTGGCGAACCTGTGGGTGCCGCGCACGGTCGATCACGGTCTCCCGTCACCCATCGGCCTGGCGGTGCCGGTGAATGTGTTGCTGGTCGGGGCTTTTGGCGTCCAGCACAGCGTCATGGCGCGGCCGGCGTTCAAGGCGTGGTGGACGCGAATCGTGCCGCCCTCGATAGAGCGCAGCACCTACGTGGTGCTGTCGAGCGCCGTGCTGCTGCTGCTTTATTGGCAGTGGCGGACGATCCCGGCGGTCGTTTGGGACGTGCGGCAGCCGGCGGCTCGCGTGGTGCTGTGGGCTTTGTTCTGGCTGGGCTGGGTGATCGCGCTGGGCGCAACGTTCATGATCAACCACTTCGATCTGTTCGGGCTCCGGCAGGTGTATTTGGCGTGGCGCCAAAAGCCCTACACCGAGCTCCATTTTCGCACTCACCTGTTCTACCGTTTGGTGCGCCACCCGCTGATGCTGGGATTCCTCATCTCGTTCTGGGCGGCCCCCACCATGACGGCGGGGCATCTGCTCTTCTCGATCGCCATGACCGGCTACATCCTGCTCGCCGTGCACATCGAAGAGCGCGGCCTCGTCGCGGCCTTGGGCAACGACTATCGCGAATACCGCCGCGAGGTTCCCATGCTGGTGCCACTCAAACACCGCCCGCGCCGTGGATCGGCGGAAACGGTTGGCCAGCACTAGCTTTCGAGCAGATCGGCGATGCGCGCCAGCGTGGCGCGCATCCCGTTTGCGGTCAGCTCGGGCATCGAACCGCTGGTGATCATCCGCTTCTGCTTGTCCCTCGACGGGTCCCAGGTTTCGCGCACCAGGGTGCCGCCCTCGGCGGGAAGCAGTTCGTAGCGCCAGATCCGCCCGCCGACCAGGCCGCCCAGGCCGAAGGTCTGCCAGGCGATGCGGCGGTCGGGTTCGTACTCGATGACGGTGTTGGTGGTGCGGTAGGGGATGAACAGCGTCTCCTTGCGCCCCTTCATCGCCATCGCGAACGTCGAGCCCATCGAGAGGGGAACCGACTGCCGCGAGGCGTGATTGACCGACCCCGAACCGTCGAAGGCGGCGTGCTGGGCGGCATCGGCCAGCAGCGCGAAGACCTTTTCGGGCGGCGCCTTGATGATCCGCTCGACGCTGACCGCGCTTGAGTCCATGCGATGACACTAGCGCCGCCCGGCTGGTAAGCATGGACGGTATGGATGTCAAGGAGGTACTGCTCCCGGGCGTCGGTCTCCGCTACGAATTCACCAGCCACGACGGTGAGCGGATCGGGATCGTCGCACGCCGCGGCGGCGACTTCGACGTCGTCCTGTACGGCCCGGACGATCCCGACCAGGCCCGGCCGGTCTTTCACCTGACCGACGACGAGGCCGAGGCCATGGCGCAAATCCTGGGTGCGCCGCGCATCGCCGAGCGGTTCACCGAGCTGTCGCGGGAGGTGACCGGGCTCGAGACGGGGCAGGTCCACATCGTGGCGGGCAGCCCCTTCGTGGACCACCCGCTCGGCGATACCCGCGCGCGCACCCGCACCGGCGCATCGATCGTCGCGATCGTGCGCAACGAGGAAGTGCTCGCCTCGCCCGGACCGGGCGAAATTCTGCACGCGCGAGACGTTTTGATCGTGATCGGCACCGTAGACGGCATCGCCGGTGTCGAGCAGATCATCGATAAGGGCTGAGCCGATGCAGGTTTCGGGGGCGCTGCTGTTCCAGCTCGGCGCCCTCCTGGCCACGCTGGCCGTATTGGGTGCCGCCGCTAGGCATTTCGCGTTGTCCCCGATACCGGTGTACCTGCTGGCGGGCCTGTCGCTGGGCAAGGGCGGACTGCTGCCGGTCGCCGCGGCGGGCGAGTTCATCCAGACCGCGGCGCCGATCGGCATCGTGTTGTTGCTGCTGACGTTGGGGCTGGAATTTTCGGCGACCGAATTCGCCGCCAGCCTGCGGCACCACCTGCCGTCGGCCGGCGTGGACCTCGTCCTCAACGCCACACCCGGCGCGGTGGCCGGCTGGCTGTTGGGGCTGGACGGCGTGGCCATCCTGGCCCTGGCCGGGGTCACCTACATCTCCTCGTCGGGCGTCATTGCGCGCCTGGTGCAGGACCTGGGCCGGCTGGGCAACCGGGAGACGCCGGCCGTGCTGTCGGTGTTGGTGCTCGAGGACTTCGCGATGGCGGCCTACCTGCCGCTGTTCGCCGTGCTGGCGTCGGGCGGCGGCTGGGTGCGCGCCGTCGCCGGCATGGCGGCCGCCGTCGGCGCGCTGCTGCTGGCGTTCGCCGCGTCCTATCGCTGGGGCCACCACTTCGGCCGGCTGGTCGAACACCCCGATTCCGAGCAGCTGCTGCTGCGGGTCCTGGGCATCACCCTGATGGTGGCGGCGGTGGCGGAGGTGCTGCACGCCTCGGCCGCGGTCGGCGCTTTCCTGGTGGGCCTGACCCTGACCGGTGCGACGGCGGACCGGGCGCGCCGGGTGCTGGGCCCGCTGCGTGACCTGTTTGCCGCCATCTTCTTCCTGGCGATCGGCCTGTCGGTCGACCCGCACGAGCTGCTGCCGATGCTGCCGGTGGCGCTGGTCCTGGCCGCCGTCACCGCCGCGACGAAGGTGGCCACCGGGATGGTCGCCGCCCGCCGCGACGGCGTGGCCCGGCGCGGGCAGCTGCGCGCGGGCGCCGCGCTCATCGCCAGGGGCGAGTTTTCGCTGATCATCATCGGGCTGGCGGGCACGTCGATCGCCGGAGTCGCCGCGCTGGCGACGTCGTACGTCTTCGTCATGGCGATCGCGGGCCCTGTGCTGGCCCGGTACGTGGGCGGGTCGCGCCCGGCCTAGCCGATGTGCAGCGCCACCACCAGCCAGCGGGCGCACCCGGCGCCGGCGGGCACCTGCTCCACCCGGCAAGCGATCGCGTGGATGCGGTCCCCGCGGCTGTAGGTCCCGAACACCTCCGCCGCCGTCTCCGGGCGGCGCCGTCCGGAGGGCTGCAGCCGCGTGCGGCGCAGCACCGCGGCGCCGCCGCTCCCGCGGCCGATCGACAGGATCGGGTCCACCAGAGCGGGCGCCAGCACGGGTCGCAGCTGGGCGGCGGGGCGTCGGCGGTCGATGACTTCCAGCACCCGGCGCAGGGCGGCGTCGGCGAAGGCGGCCGCCTGGCGCATCGGCGCGGACGCGACGGGGGCGACCCCCGCCGTCTGGCCGTTGCACGCCCGGCGCGGCGCGGGCGCGCGGCGGCGCGGCGGTGCGTGCGACGACGGCCGGCACTGGGGCACGTCCCGGCGCGGCGGCTCGTAGTCGACGACGGGGGTCACGGCGAAAACGGTCAACGCGCACTCTCCAAGTCGAACGGTCACACAAGCGCCTGCTGGAGAGTGGCAGACGGGTGGGTCAGTGGTCATCATGGCACAGGTCGCGCCGGCGCGTATCCGCGCCGATCGGGCCAACGCGTACCCGCTCCGAGCTTCGGTCCGGCCGGACGATTACCGTGGGCGGGTACATCCGTTCACCAACCGAACCGAGGACGAATTGACAAGAAGGACAGGGCCGTAATGGTCGCTCGGTTGTCCCCGGCGGACGCCTCCTTCTATCGAATGGAGAACACGGCCACCCCGATGTACGTGGGATCGCTCTCCATCCTGCAGCGCCCGCGGGCCGGGCTGAGCTACGAGACGCTGTTGGCCACCGTGGAAAAACGGCTGCCCCAGATACCGCGCTACCGCCAGAAGGTCCGGGAGGTGCGCGTCGCGGGGGCCCGCCCGGTGTGGCTCGACGACAACGATTTCGACATCACCTACCACGTGCGGCGGTCGGCGCTGCCGTCGCCGGGCAGCGACGAGCAGCTGCACGAGCTCGTCGCTCGGCTGGCCGCGCGGCCCCTGGACAAGTCGCGGCCGTTGTGGGAGATGTACCTGGTCGAGGGCCTGGAAAAAAACCGGATCGCCCTGTACACCAAGTCCCACCAGGCCCTGATCAACGGCATGAGCGCGGTGGAGATCGGCCACGTCATCGCCGACCGGACGCGGCGTCCCCCGCCCTTTCCCGAAGACATCTGGATACCGGAACGCGACCCCGGCAACACCCGGTTGGTCATGGGCGCCATCGGTGACTGGCTCGCGGGGCCGGGCACGCAACTGCAGGCGGTCGGGTCCGCGGTGGCCGGCCTGGTGACGAACTATGGCGAGCTGCTCGATGCCGGCCGCCGCGTCGTCGACATCGCCCGCGCGGTGGCGCGGGGCAACCCACCCAGCAGCCCGCTCAACGCCACCGTTTCGCGGAATCGACGGTTCACGGTCGCCCGCGGCAGCCTCGAGGACTACCGGGCCGTCCGCGCGCGCTACGACTGCGACATCAACGACGTGGTGCTCGCCGTCATCGCGGGCGCACTGGGCAACTGGATGCTGTCCCGGGGGATGGCGGTCTCGCCCACCGCGACGATCCGCGCGATGGCGCCGCTCTCCGTTTATGCCGACGACCACCTCGACTCGACCGGGCCCGGCCAAACGATCAGTCAGGTCACGCCTTTCCTCATCGACCTGCCGGTGGGGGAGGCGAATCCGGTGGTGCGGCTGTCGCAGATCGCCCACGCCACCGAATCGAACGCCGCCTCCGCCAGCCTGGTCGACGCGCGCACCATCGTCACCCTTTCGGGTTTCGCGCCTCCCACCCTGCACGCCATGGGGATCCGGGTGGCCACCAACTTCCCGAGCTTTTCCAAGCTGACGTTCAATCTGTTGATCACCAATGCGCCGGGCGCCCAGTCGCAGATGTACATCGCCGGCACCAAACTGCTGGAGACCTACGCCGTGCCTCCGCTGCTGCACAACCAGGCCTTGGCGATCAGTGTGACGTCCTATCACGGCATGCTGTATTTCGGAATCAACGCCGACCGCGATGCGATGAGCGATGTCGATCTGCTGCCGGGGCTGTTAAAGCAGTCCCTCGACGAACTCCTGGAAGCTTCCCGCTAGTTATCCGGGGTGAAAATCGCTGCCCGGATCTATGATTCGTAATCATGAGCACCGCGACAAATGACGGCGCGTCGGCCAAGGCCAGCGAAAGCAAATCGCCCGCGCCGCCCGCGCATAAACTCTCCAACTCCGTCTATGAAGCCGAATTATTCCGGCTGCAAACGGAATTCGTGAAGCTGCAAGAATGGCTGCGGTATACCGGCGCGCGTCTGGTGGTCATCTTCGAAGGCCGCGACGGGGCGGGCAAGGGCGGAACGATCAAACGGATCACCGAGTACCTCAACCCGCGGGTGGCCCGCATCGCGGCGCTGCCCGCGCCGAGCGATCGCGAACGCGGCCAGTGGTACTACCAGCGCTACATCGCCCAGCTTCCCGCCAAGGGCGAGATCGTGCTCTTCGATCGGTCGTGGTACAACCGCGCCGGCGTGGAACGCGTCATGGGATTCTGTACGGCGCAGGAGTACGTGCTGTTCCTGCGGCAGACGCCGATCTTCGAGCAGATGCTGATCGACGACGGGATCATGTTGCGCAAGTACTGGTTTTCCGTCTCCGAAACCGAGCAGCTGCGCCGGTTCAGGGCGCGGATGAAAGACCCTGTCCGGCAATGGAAGCTCAGCCCGATGGACATGGAATCGCTGTATCGGCGGGAGGATTATTCGCGCGCCAAGGACGAGATGATGGTGCACACCGACACCCCGGTAAGCCCTTGGTACGTCGTGGAATCCGACATCAAGAAGCACGCGCGGCTGAACATGATGGCCCATCTGCTGTCCACGATCGAGTACCACGACGTGGAGCGGCCCAAGGTGAAACTGCCCAAACATCCGGTGGTGAGCGGGACCTACCAGCGCCCGCCGCGTGAGCTGTCGAAGTACGTCGACGACTACGCGGCCACCCTGATCGGGACGTGATGATCCAGGTCTACATCCCGGCCACCCTCGCGATGTTGCAGCAGCTCGTCACCGACGGCTCCCTGTGGCCCGTCAACGGCACCGCGTTTGCGGTCACGCCGACGTTGCGCGAGGCCTACGCGGAGGGCGACGACGACGAGCTCGCCGACGTGGCGCTGCGCGAGGCGGCGCTGGCGTCGCTGCGGCTGCTGGCGGCCCACGCGCCTGAGGGGTCCGGGGCCCAGGCCGGTCTGCCGCCGCGGCGCGCGGTGCTGGCCGCCGAAGTCGAGGTGGGCGAATCCGGGGCCAAGTACCGCCCCGACCTCGACGACGCCGTCGTCCGGCTGAGCGCCCCCGTGACGATGGACCAGGTGGTGGCGGCCTATGTCGACAACGCGGCCGCCGAATCCGACGTCACCAGGGCGATCGAGGTGATCGACGCCGCCGACCTGGGCGACGAGGACGCCGAGCTGGTCGTCGGCGACGCCCTGGACCACGACCTCGCCTGGTACGCGAACCAGGAGTTGCCGTTCCTGCTTGAGCTGCTCTGAGGCGCCGATTGTGACCCAGTCGCCGCCCGCGGGCCTGGATACGCCACCGTAAGTTACGGTACCGTAGGCTTTGTGACGGGCGTCGTGAGCAGGAGTTTTCTATGACCAAGCAATACGCACCGATCACCGCCAACCTGGCGGACACCAAGCGCCCGGTGGTCGCGGGCGCTGACCGGCATCCCGGCTGGCACGCGCTGCGCAAATTGGCCGCGCGCATCACCACGCCGCTGCTGCCCGACGACTATCTGCACCTGGCCAACCCGCTGTGGTCCGCACGCGAATTGCGGGGCCGCGTCCTCGAGGTGCGCCGGGAGACCGAAGATTCGGCGACCCTGGTCATCAAACCGGGCTGGGGCTTCAGCTTCGACTACCAGCCGGGCCAGTACATCGGGATCGGGCTGCTGGTGGACGGGCGCTGGCGCTGGCGGTCGTATTCGCTGACGTCGAGCCCGGCCGAAACCTCCGGCGCGCCGCGCACCGTGACGATCACCGTCAAGGCGATGCCCGAGGGGTTCCTGTCCACCCACCTGGTGGCCGGCGTCGAGCCGGGGACCATCGTGCGGCTGGCCGCGCCGCAGGGCAACTTCGTCCTGCCCGATCCGGCGCCGCCGTCGATCCTGTTTCTCACCGCGGGGTCGGGCATCACTCCGGTGATGTCGATGCTGCGAACACTGGTGCGGCGCAACCAGATTGGCGATATCACGCACCTGCATTCCGCGCCCACCGAATCCGACGTGATGTTCCGCGCCGAGCTGGTCGCGCTGGCCGACAGCCAGCCGGGCTATCGCCTGCAGGTGCGCGAGACGCGCAGCCAGGGTCGGCTCGATCTCGCTACGCTCGACCACGAGGTCGCGGACTGGCGCGAACGTCAGACCTGGGCGTGCGGGCCGGAGGGCATGCTCGCCCAGGCGCAGAAGGTGTGGTCGTCGGCGGGCGTCGGCGAGCGGCTGCACCTGGAGCGCTTCGCGGTGTCCAAGGCCGCACCGGCCGGGGCGGGCGGGACGGTCACGTTCGCACGCAGCGGGCGCGCGGTTGCGGCGGACGCGGCGACCTCGTTGATGGACGCCGGGGAGGGCGCCGGTGTGCAGATGCCCTTCGGCTGCCGGATGGGCATCTGCCAGTCCTGCGTGGTCAGCCTCGTGGACGGCCACGTCCGGGACCTGAGAACCGGCGCCGAGCACGATCCCGGAACGCGGATCCAGACCTGTGTGTCGGCCGCATCGGGCGATTGCACGCTCGACATTTAAAGGCTACTCACAGGTAACCTACGGGCTCGTAGGTTACGATAACGTAGGTAAGTAATAGGCAACCGACCGCAGGGAGAACAAGACGATGGCGATCACCGACGTCGACGTATTCGCCCATTTGACGGACGCCGACATCGAAAGCCTGGCCGTTGAGCTGGACGCCATCCGCCAGGACATCGAAGACTCTCGCGGGGCGCGCGACGCCCGCTACATCCGCCGCACCATCGCCGCGCAGCGCGCGCTCGAGGTCGCCGGCCGGCTGCTGCTGACCGCCAGTTCGCGCCGTTCCGCCTGGTGGGCGGGCACCGTCACGTTGGGCGTGGCCAAGATCGTCGAGAACATGGAGATCGGCCACAACGTCATGCACGGCCAGTGGGACTGGATGAACGACCCCGAGATTCACTCCTCGACGTGGGAGTGGGACATGAGCGGGTCGTCCAAGCACTGGCGCTACACCCACAACTTCGTGCACCACAAGTACACGAACATCCTCGGGATGGACGACGACGTCGGCTACGGCTTGCTGCGTGTCACCCGCGACCAGCGCTGGAAGCGCTTCAACATCTTCAACCTGGTCTACAACACCCTGCTCGCGCTCCTGTTCGAGTGGGGCGTGGGCCTGCAGCACGTGGAGCTCGGCAAGATCGCCAAGAAGCGGATGGACAACGACGACGCGCGGCAACGCGTCGACGAGTTCCTGGCCAAGGCGGGCCGGCAGGTGCTCAAGGACTATGTCGCGTTCCCGGCGCTGACCTCCCTGTCGCCCGGCGCGACCTACCGGTCCACGCTGACGGCGAACGCGACCGCCAACGTGATCCGCAACATCTGGGCCAACGCGGTCATCTTCTGCGGGCACTTCCCCGATGGCGCAGAGAAATTCACCAAGACCGACATGATCGGCGAGACCAAGGGCCAGTGGTACCTGCGCCAGATGCTGGGCAGTGCCAACTTCGAGGCCGGCCCGGCGCTGCGGTTCATGAGCGGCAACCTGTGCCACCAGATCGAGCACCACCTGTTCCCGGATCTGCCGAGCAATCGATACGCCGAGATTTCGGTGCGGGTGCGCGCGCTC
The DNA here is from genome assembly GCF_900157385.1 of Mycobacterium terramassiliense. GTDB lineage: Bacteria > Actinomycetota > Actinomycetes > Mycobacteriales > Mycobacteriaceae > Mycobacterium > Mycobacterium terramassiliense. The sequence continues at coordinate 406,903 of NZ_LT717700.1, read as the reverse complement.
TGCGACAAGTACGACCTGCCCTACACCACGGGCTCTTTCCTGGTGCAGTACGGCAAGACGTGGCGCACGCTGGCCAAGCTGTCGCTGCCGAACAAGTACCTGCGCGACGACGCCGACAACGCGCCGGAGACCCGCAGCGAGCGGATGTTCGCCGAGCTGGAGCCCGATTTCGGGGGCACCGACCCGGCGACCGGCCGCCGGCGCGGGCTCAACACCGCCATCGCCACCGTGCAAGCCTGGCGGCGCTCCAAGCGCGCCAAAAAGCAAGCGGCGCAGGGGCGCAGGGACGACCTGGCCGCCTGAGCTTGGCGCCGAGCGCGTTCGGCGTTAGGGTGCGACATCGGCATGTCATCCACCGGGAGGAGAGACGGCCATGGGTGATGACGATGTGCGGGCCGCGCTGTCGCGCCACTGGGCCGCCTCCGACGCCAACGACTTCGCGGCGGAGCACCAAATCTACCGGGCCGACGCGGTTCTCGAGTACCCCCAGTCGGGCGAACGCATCCGGGGTCGGGCCAACATCGAGGCGTCGCGCGTTGCCCAGCCGAACGCGAAACGCTTCACCGTGCGACGCATGCTCGGTGGCGGCGACCTGTGGATCAGCGAACTCGTCCTGACGTATGACGGGAAACCGTTTTACGTGGTGAGCATCATGGAGTTCGTCGGCGGCGAGGTGGTCCGCGAGACCCAGTACTTCGGCGATCCGTTCGAGCCCGGTCCGTCGCGTGCTCAATGGGTCGAGTTAATGGAATGAGGCCTGGCCGGCCGGCCGTGTCGTCCTCACCATCGTTGGATCCGATTTGCTAGCTGGCAGGATCCAGCTAATGTAACCCCTACCGCGTCAGCGTCAGGGGGCTTGGAAATCCGTCGCCCACACCGAGGAGTCAACGAATGAAGAAGCTCGCCCGACTGACCGGTTCGCTCGCCGCCGCTCTGGGTGGCGTCGCCGTCATCGCCGCCCCGCTCGCGAACGCCGACTCCGCGGACGACGCCTACCTGCAGACGCTCAAGGACAAGGGCATCACCTGGCCCAGCGGCGCGGACCAGACGATGGTCCAAATCGGGCACGCGGTGTGCACGGACTGGTCCAAAGGGATGACGTTCGAGCAAACCCTCGCCGACGCGAAGTCGGGGATGCCGCAGTTAGCCGACGCCTCGCTCGCCAAGATCATGGGCGCGTCGACGGGCGTGTACTGCCCGCAGTACTCCAGCAAGTTCGACTGAGCCCCGAGGGCCGCTGAAGGCCGCCAGCCCAGCCGCTCGATGATGGTGGCGTTGGCCATGCCACCGCCCTCGCACATCGTCTGCAGCCCGTACCGGCCGCCGCGCTGTTCGAGCGCGTTGACCAGGGTGGTCATGATGCGAGCGCCGCTGGCGCCCAACGGATGTCCGATGGCGATGGCACCGGGTGTCGTGCGCGCAGGCCAGCACGACGGGCGCGAACGCCTCGTTGACGGCTGGCGTTTGTGTACCGGGTTCGGTGAAGTCGAGCCAACGTGATGGAGCCTCAAGGCTTTACCTCGATCACCACTTTCCCCATCGGGCCGTCAGCTAGGCGTGCGAAGGCTTGCGGCAACTGCTCGAACGCAAACACGCGGTCGACCAGTGGCCGGGCTCCAGAGCGGGCCAATATGGCCAAGAGGTCGTGAAAGCCGGCGCGGTGCTGCTCAGGCGTGTAGTAGCTCAGAGCCATTGCGCCAATTCGCAGCCAGCGGGAAAAGAGCGTGCCCGTATAAAAGTTGGGCACCGGGCCTCCGAGTTCTCCTACCAAGCTGAGTCTCCCCGAATCGCCCATCGTATCGATGACTTCAGGAAGCAGCGTGCCCCCAATCGTGTCGACTGCCAGGTTCACCCCTCCTCCATTCAGTGTCGGCTGCCAGGTGAATGGGACCACTTCAGAGCTGGTTTTGCCATGAGCATGGGACCACCTGTTTGCCATTGATGGGACCACTCGACTGGCTGGTTTGCCAGTTATGGGACCACCCGGCGTGGTGTCGGGTTCTTCCGGTAGTTGGGCCGCTGTATTGGCCTGATGAGCTACCGGGAGGTGTCGGTGATCGAGATCGTGGAGATGCTGCGGCTGTGGCTGCAGGGGTTGGGGTTGCGGGAGGTGGCCCGGCTGTCGGGCACCGACCGCAAAACGGTGCGACGCTACGTCGACCGAGCCCGTGCTAGTGGGCTGGACCGCGATGGTGGAGACGGTCAGCTCACTGATGAGTTGATCGCGGCGGTGATTGCCGGAGTGCGTCCGCACCGGCCCAGCGGCAAGAGCCTGGCGTGGGAGACGATCGCTGCAGAGCATGAGCAGATCAAGGCCTGGCTCAAAGACGGATTGACGCTGACCAAGATCCACACGCTGCTTGGGCGCCGCGGTGTGGTGGTGTCCTATCGGACGCTGAATCGTTACGCCACAACCGAATTGGATTTCGGACGCCGTCAAGCCACGGTGCCGGTGGCCGACTGCGAACCGGGTGCGGAGGTGCAGGTCGACTTCGGCCGCCTCGGGATGCTCACCGACGCCAGCGATGGTCGGCGCCGAGTCGTGCAGGGGTTGATCTTTACCGCGGTGTATTCGCGGCACATGTTCGTCTGGCCCACCTACCGCCAGACCCTGAACGATGTGATCGCCGGGTTCGATGCGGCGTGGGCGTTCTTCGGCGGGGTGTTCGCGGTGGTGATTCCTGGCAGCATGAAAGCTATCGTCACCACCGCGCATGCGACCGAGCCTCGGCTCAACGATGCGTTCCGCGAGTATGCGCAGGCTCGTGGGTTTGCGGTCGACCCGGCGCGGGTGCGCAGCCCGAAAGATAAGCCACGGGTGGAACGCATGGTGCAGTATGTGCGATCGAATTTCTTTGCCGGAGAAGATTTCCGGGATCTCAATGACTGTCGCAGCCGCGCCGAACATTGGTGCGCTCAGACCGCCGGTATGCGCATTCACGGCACCACCCGCCTGCGGCCGGCCGAGGTGTTCATCGGCGATGAGCTGCCCGCACTAGGGCCCGTATCCGACACCGCCTTCGACGTTCCGATCTGGACGCGCCCGAAAGTGGCCCCGGACCGCCACGTCCAGGTCGCCAAAGCCCTCTACAGCGTGCCCGGAGAGCTGGTCGGCAAGCGCATCGAGGCCCGTGCTGATGCACACTCGGTCAAGCTCTATTGGCGTGGTGAGCTGATCAAGGTGCATCCGGTCGTGGCCCCGGGTCGCCGCCATACTGATCCGGCCGATCTTCCCTCTGAGGTGTCGGTCTATGCGATGCGTGATCTGAATGCCCTGCAGCGCAAGGCAGCCGCCCACGGCACCCATGTCGGCACCTACGCGGCAGCGGTGCTCGAGCATCCGCTGCCGTGGACCAAGATGCGTCAGGTCTACCGGCTGCTGGGGCTGGTGCGCCGCCACGGCGCCGAGGAGGTCGACGACGCGTGCCGGCGTGCCCTGGACGCCGAGGTGATCGACGTCGGGCTGATCGAGCGGATCTTGACCCGCGGCGGCGGTGAACAACTGCCCCTGCTACCGAAACCGCCCGGGGCAGCGTCGCGGTTTGTCCGAGAAAGCTCTGATTTCGCGGTGCGGAGGCCTTCATGAGCCCACAGCGCCCCGACGCCACGCCGGCGGTCAAGCCAATCGAGGTGTCCGGCGAGCTCAAAGCGTTGATGCGCCGCCTCAAACTCGGCCAGCTGCTCGACACGCTGCCCGAACGGCTGGCGCTGGCCCGTACCAACCGGCTACCACACCACGACTTCCTGGAACTGTTGTTCGCAGATGAGGTCACCCGCCGCGACCGCGAATCCGCGACCCGGCGCGCCAAGGCCGCCCATCTCGATCCGGCCATGCAGCTACAGGCCTGGGATGACTCCGCCGCCGTGGCTTTCGATCAACAACTATGGGCCGAGCTGACCTCACTGCGGTTCCTCGCCGACGCCTACAACGTGCTCGTCATGGGACCGGTAGGAGTGGGAAAGACGTTCTTGGCCAACGCATTAGGTCACATCGCGGTACGCCGGCATCACAGCGTGCACACCGAACGGGCCGACAAAATGTTCAAACGCCTTCGCGGGGCACGCCTGGACGGCAGCTACGAAGACGAGATGCGCAAACTGCACCGCGTCGAACTGCTGATAATCGATGACCTCGCGCTGCACCGCCTGGAGGCCACCGAGACGACCGACTTCTACGAGATCATCGTCGAACGCCACCGCGCCGCATCGACCGTCATCACCAGCAACCGCGAACCACCCGAGATCCTGACCATGATGGCCGACCCGCTGCTGGCCCAATCCGCGATGGACCGACTGCAATCAGCGGCCTACGAACTCGTCGTCGAAGGCGAGTCCTACCGGCAACGCCAGAAGCCAGGAAACCGAAAGCCGGCCTCTCCGACTGCGTCGGATTGACCGGCAACCACCCCTTCCGCCACTATCAACACACGGCCTACAACCGGAACAACCCGGTCCCATGCTCATGGCAAACCAGAGGTCCCATCACCCTGGCAGGCGACAATTCAGGGCATCCTTCACACGATTTCGCCACTGCGGGTCCTCAGGGTTGAGTGTGAAAGTCGCTCCGAGTTCCTTAAGGCGTCGTTGCTTTTCCTCGCTGCGCGAGAGCGCTACGACCGTGTGGCCCATAGCCGCCGCCAGTTGCACAGCCGCAACTCCGACACCTCCTGATGCTCCGGTGACCAGCACCACTGAGTTCGGATTGAGCGGTTCCCACATGGTGAGCGCACGGTACGCCGATAGATAAACGACGGCAGCGCCCGACGACTGCTCTGCGGTCCAACCTGTGGGGACGTCCGCTAAGTTAACCGCCGGTATCGACACTTGCTCGGCAAACATGCCCCAGCGGCGAAGTCCCACATCGCTGCGCAGAAGAACGCGCTGGTCGCCGACCCGCACATCCTCGACGCCTTTACCAACCTTGATCACTTCCCCGACGCCATCCCGCCCCAGCACGTGCGGGGCAGGAGGGTATACCGGATACGGGTACCGCCTCTCTGCCATCATCCGATCTGCCGGATTTAAGCCCGCGTAGCGGACTCGCATAACCAGTTCACCTTCATGTGGGACCGGATCAGGCGCGTCGGTCAGGGTCAGATGATCTATCCCTGCATGTCCATCCCACAGCCACGCTTTCATAACTGCTTCTCCCTTGCGGCTATTCGTGACTACAGCAACCACGGCGACTACGCGGGTAGGTCACACAGCAATCCCGAATCGGCTTAGGTCATTCGCTCGATGATGGTGGCGTTGGCCATGCCACCGCCCTCGCACATCGTCTGCAGCCCGTACCGGCCGCCGCGCTGTTCGAGCGCGTTGACCAGCGTTGTCATGATACGTGCGCCGCTGGCGCCCAACGGATGTCCGATGGCGATGGCACCGCCGTTGACGTTGGTCTTGGCCAGGTCCGCGCCGGTGTCGTGCGCCCAGGCCAGCACGACGGGCGCGAACGCCTCGTTGACCTCGAACAGGTCGATGTCGGCCAGCGTCAGCCCGGCGCGGCGCAACACCTTCTCGGTGGCGGGGATGACCCCGGTCAGCATGTAGAGCGGGTCGGAGCCCACCACGGTCGTGGTGTGGATCCGCGCCAGCGGGCGCAGGCCCAGCCTCTTGGCGACCTCGCTCGTGGTGATCAGGACCGCGGCGCTGCCGTCGGACAGCGGGGAGGAGTTGCCGGCCGTGATCGACCAATTGATCTGCGGGAAACGCTCTTTGGCGGCCTCGCTGTAGAAAGACGGTTGCAGCCCGGCCAGCGTTTCCACCGTCGTGCCCGGCCGGACGATCTCGTCGGTGTTCAGCCCGGCGATCGGGATCAGCTCGTTGTCGAAGAGCCCGTCCTTGGTGGCGCGGGCGGCCTTGTCGTGGCTGCCGGCGGAGAACTCGTCGAGCTGGGTGCGGGAAAAGCCCCACTTGGCGGCGATCAGTTCCGCGCTGATGCCCTGCGGCACCAGGCCGTCGGGGTAGCGGCGCGTCATGTCCGCACCGAACGGGTTGGACCCCGGCAGGACCGAGGTGCCCATCGGGACGCGGCCCATCGACTCCACGCCGCCCGCGACGACGAGGTCGTAGGCGCCGGCGAGGACGCCCTGCGCGGCGAAGCTGATCGCCTGCTGGCTGCTGCCACACTGCCGGTCGATCGTGACGCCGGGGACCGACTCGGGGAAACCGGCGCCGAGCAGCGCGTTGCGGGCGATGTTGACGGCCTGGTCGCCGACCTGGGTGACGGCTCCGGCGATGACGTCGTCGAGCTGTGCGGGGTCGACGCCGGTGCGGGCCACCAGTTCGCGCAGGCTGTGGGCCAGCAGGTCGGCGGGCAGCACGTCGTGCAGGGCGCCGCTGGCCTTGCCTTTCCCGATCGGGGTGCGGACGGCACCGACGATGACGGCGTCGCGGCCTTGATAACCAACCGGGTAACCGGTCATGACTCCTCCTTGAGTCCGGAGCTAAGTATGTATAGCTATACCGAGGTAAACATCTGGGTACACTAAAATCAACCCAGACCGGGAGGTGATGTACATGACATTTCTGCAGGGCGCCCTGGCCGACCGGGAGAAGTGGTCGGCGGTCGGCGAGTGCGCGATCGAGAAGACCATGGCGGTGGTCGGCACCAAGTCCGCGATGCTGATCATGCGCGAGGCCTACTACGGCACCACCCGGTTCGACGACTTCGCGCGCCGGGTCGGCATCACCAAGGCGGCCACGTCGGCCCGGCTGGCCGAACTCGTCGACCTTGGCCTGTTGGAGCGGCGGCCCTACCGCGAGCCGGGGCAGCGCGGCCGCGAGGAGTACGTGCTCACCGAGGCCGGTGTCGATTTCATGCCGGTGGTCTGGGCGATGTTCGAGTGGGGCCGGCGCCATCTGCCCGGCCGCAACCGCCTGCGGCTCACCCACCTGGGCTGCGGCGCCGAGGCCGGCGTCGAAATCCGTTGCACCGAGGGGCATCGGGTGCCGCCCGGCGAGCTCGGCATGCGGCTGGCTAAGTCGTCCTAACCAGCGGCGAGGGTGCACAGACGTACGTCCCGCGCGGCGTGTCGCCGTACCAACACGCACCCTCGCCGGGCTTGTCACGTCTCCCGGAGCACCGCGAGCAGCCGGCGCGCCGCGGCGACGCGGCGCACGGCGGACCCGGACAGCGTGTCCAGCGCGCATTCGGGGTCGGCCGGCGGCCCCATGTGCCCGCAGCCGCGTGGGCAGTCCTCGATCGCGTCGGCCAGATCCGAGAACGACTTCAGCACGTCGTCGGGCCGGATGTGGGCCAGCCCGAACGAGCGGATGCCCGGGGTATCGATCACCCACCCGGAACCCGCGAGCGGTAGCGCCACCGACTGCGTCGACGTGTGCCGGCCCCGGCCCATGTCGGTCACCTCGCCGACGGCCCGGAACGCGTCGGGCACAAGGCGATTCACCAGCGTCGACTTGCCCACTCCGGAATGGCCCAGCAGCACCGTGATCTTGCCGGCCAGCAGGTCGGCCACCGCGAGCAGCGGGTCGTCGACGCCGGCGGCCACTATCGTCAGGTCCAAATCCACAAACTGCTCGGCGAACGGCCCCGGCGGGGCGAGGTCGGTTTTGGTCAGGCACAGGATCGGGGCGAGTCCGCCGGCGTAGGCGGCGATCAGCGCCCGGTCGACCAGCCCGGTGCGCGGCGGCGGGTCGGCGAGCGCCACCACGATCAGCAGCTGGTCGGCGTTGGCGACCACCACCCGCTCGGTGGGATCGGTGTCATCGGCGGTGCGCCGCAACACCGTTCGCCGCTCGCCGCGGCGCACGATGCGGGCCAGCGTGTCCGTCCGCCCGGACAGGTCGCCGACGATGTCCACGTCGTCGCCGACGACGATCGGGGTGCGGCCCAGCTCGCGCGCCCGCATGGCCGTGACCCGGCGGTCGGGCCGGCCGCCCAGCACGCACCCCCAGCGGCCGCGGTCGACGCTGACCACCATGGCGGGCTCGGCGTCGGCGTGCTCGGGGCGCGTCTTGGTGCGCGGTCGCGAGCCGCGGCCGGAACGGACCTTGACGTCGGACTCGTCGTAGTCGCCGGGCCTCACATGCCGGGCTCCAGCATGCGGGCCCACAGCTGCGGGAACTCCGGCAGCGTCTTGCCGGTCGCGCCGATGTCGTCCACCTCGACCCCGGCGACCCGTAACCCGACGATCGCCCCGGCCATCGCCATTCGATGATCGGCGTACGCGCGCCATGTGCCCCCGCGCAGCGGCGTCGCGGTGATCACCAGGCCGTCGGGCGTTTCGGCGCAGTCGCCGCCGAGGCGGTTGATCTCGGCGCTCAGCGCGGCGAGCCGATCGGTCTCGTGGCCCCGCAGGTGGGCGATGCCGGACAGCCGCGATACCGAGCCGGGGGTGGCCAGCGCGGCCAGCGCCGCCACCGACGGCGTCAGCTCGCCGACGGCGCGCAGGTCCACATCAAAGCCGGGGTAGTCGGCCGATCCGCGTACCTCCAGGGACGAATCGGTCTGCGTCACAACGGCATTCAACTTGGCCAGGACGCTCAGGATGTCGTCGGCGGGCTGCACGCTGACCGCGGGCCAGCCGGTGATGCGCACCGCCCCGCCGGTGACCACGGCCGCCGCCAGGAACGGGACGGCGTTGGTCAGATCGGGCTCGACCTCCCAGCGCCGGGCCGCGACCGCGCCGGCCCGCACGCGCCAGCGGTTCGGGACGGAGTCGTCGACGTCGACTCCGGCCTGGCGCAGCATCACCGTCGTCATCGCGATGTGCGGCGCCGACGGCAGCTGCGATCCGGTGTGTCGGACGGTCAGGCCCTCGGTGAACGAGGCCGCGCACAACAGCAGGCCCGACACGAATTGCGATGACGCGGAGGCGTCGATGGCGACGGTGCCGCCGGCGACCGATCCGCCGCCCCGGACCCGGAACGGCAGACCGGTCCCGTCGATCTTGACGCCCAGGCCGCGCAGCGCGTCCAGCAGCGGCGCGATGGGCCGGGACCGGGCCTGCTCGTCGCCGTCGAATTCCACCACCGCGTCGGCCAGCGCGGCCAGCGGCGGGACGAACCGCAGGACGGTGCCGGCCAGGCCGCAGTCCACGGTGGCGTCGGGTCCGGGGGAGATGTGGCCGCTGACGGTCAGGTCGGATCCGGTCCCGTCGACGCGCAGGCCCAGCGTGCGCAGCGCCCCGATCATCAGGTCGGTGTCCCGGCTGCGCAGCGCCCCGCTGATCGTGGAGGCGCCGTGCCCCTGCGCGGCCGCCAGCCCGGCCAGCACCAGCGCGCGGTTGGTCTGCGACTTCGAGCCCGGGACGGTCACGGTCGCGCGCACCGGCGCGGTGGCCTGCGGGGCGGTCCAGGTGGTCACCGCTACATCATCGCTTGTTGCCGCGTTCGGCAACCAATAGCAGTGTGTGGCTCTGCCACTATGGGGGTTATGTGCGGGCGGTTTGCGGTGACCACGGATCCGGCGAAGCTGGCGGAGAAGATCAAGGCGATCGACGAGGCGACCGGCACCGTCCCCAACGCCGATGCGCCGAACTTCAACGTCGCGCCGACGGCGACCATCGCGACCGTCGTCACCCGGCATACCGAGCCCGACGACGACCCCACCCGCCGCGTCCGGCTCATGCGCTGGGGCCTGATCCCGCCCTGGGCCAAGGCCGGCGCCGACGGGGCGCCGGAGGGCAAGGGCCCGCTGCTGATCAACGCCCGCGCCGAGAAGGTCACCAGCTCGCCCGCCTTCCGGTCGAGCGCCAAGTCCAAGCGCTGCCTGATACCGATGGACGGCTATTACGAATGGCGCGTCAATCCCGACCGCGACGGCAAGAAGTCCCGCAAGACGCCGTTCTTCATGTACCGCGAGGACGGCGAGCCGCTGTTCATGGCCGGGCTGTGGTCGGTGTGGAAGCCCAAAGACCAGAAGGACGCCGCCCCGCTGCTGAGTTGCACGATCATCACCACCGACGCCCCCGGGGAGCTCGCCGAGATCCACGACCGGATGCCGTTGGTGGTGCCGGAACGGGACTGGGACCGCTGGCTGAACCCCGACGCGCCGGTCGATGAAGAGCTGCTCGCCCGCGCGCCCGACGTGCACGGCATCCGGATGCGCGAGGTGTCGACCCTGGTCAACAACGTGCGCAACAACGGGCCGGAGCTGCTCGCACCGGTCGAAGAGCAATCGGAGCAGATGAAGCTGCTGTAGCGCGGATCGCTATGCCGCGCCTGGACTCTCGCCCTCGTCCTCGCCTTCGCCGTTGTCGGTGTGGAGGAGTTTTTCGGGGTGCCAGTAGGTGTTGGTGCGGGGTTGGCCGCGGTCGAGGTGGGGTGGCGGGATCCATTCGGTTTCCCCGCGGGCGTTTTTGCGGGTGCTCCAGCCGCCGGGTTGGATGATGCGGTGTTGGGTGCCGCAGCCCAGGGTGAGGTTGTTGATGTCGGTTTCGCGGCATGCGGCGTAGCCGATGACGTGGTGGACTTCGCAGTAGTAGCCGGGCACGGTGCAGCCCGGGGCGCTGCAGCCGCGCTCTTTGGCGTAGAGCACGAGTCGTTGGGCCGGGGAGGCCACCCGTTTGGTGTGATAGAGCGCCAGCGCCTTGCCCTTATCGAAGATGGCTAGGTAGTGCCGGGCGTGGCGGGCCTGGCGGATGACGTCGCTCATCGGCAACAGGGTGCCCCCGCCGGTGAGGCCCTTGCCGGCGGCGGCTTCGAGTTCGGCCAGGGTGGTGGTGATGATGATCGAGGTGGGCAGCCCGTTGCGTTGGCCCAGTTTCCCCGACATCAACAGGGCGCGCAGCGCGGTGGTCAGCGCGTCGTGTTGGCGTTGGGCCTGGCGGCGGGTGTCGTTGTCGATGGCGGCTTGGGAGGGTGTGCCGTCGATGCAGGGGGTGTCGTCGTCGGGGTTGCACATGCCGGGGGCGCCCAGTTTGGCCAGCACGGCTTCCAGGGTGGCGCGCAGTTCGGGGGTGAGCATCGCGCGCAGCTCGGACATGCCGTCGGCTTGTTGGGGGCCCAGCGTCAGCGAGCGGGCCCGGGCGCGATCCTCGTCGGTGTAGGTGCCGTCGGGGTTGAGGCAGTCGGCGAGCACTTTGGCGAATGCGCTGAGTTGTTCGGGCCGAAACTGGGTGCCCTGGGTGGCCAGCAGGGATTCGACTTGTTCGCGGGTGGCCGCGTCGATCCAGCCGGGCAGTTGCTTGAAGAACGTGCGGATCACCCCGACGTGGCCTGAGCCCAACGTGCCCTGGCGTTGCGCGGCAGCGCACGCCCGCAACACCGGCGCCATCGGTTCGCCGGTCAGGCCGTGGCGCGGCCCCAGATCGGCGGCCTCGCCGAGGCGCCTCGAGGCCTCGCGGTAGCTGATCAGGGTGGCCTCGGCGATCGCGTGCTCGAGCTTGCCGCCCAACTCCGCCGGGGTGGCCTGGCGGCGCAGCGCGTTGATCAACGGATGCTCCACGGCCGGCAGTCGCCGGCGCCAGCGCTCCACGCGTCCCAACAACCGCAGGTGCTCGGGAGTTGTCAACGCCTGGCAATCGAAGCGGGCCACCTCATCCAACGCGGCATCCAGTGCGTCAAGCGCGGCGGCCAGCGCCTCGCGATCCACACCATTGCCAGCCATACCGCCAAACTAACCAAGGGGTCCGACAAAAACGGCCGCCCTGAGACCGGTGAAACCACAGTGGCCCAAGTGATTTCGACCCGCCTGCGTGGTGCAACACTCGCGAATCAGTGGGACCAGTGAAACCAAAGTGGCCCAAGTGATTTGAATCTGTCTGCGTGGGACAAGATTCGGGGCGTCTTTGTGGTCGGGCGACGGATCTTTGCGTACGGCTGCGACTTAGGATCCGAGTGTGACTGGCACGTACTCCTACACGTTCGAGGACATCGAGAACCGCCCGGTCGCGGTGATCGGGGCGGGAACGCTGGGCCGCCGCATAGCGCTGATGTTCGCCAGCCGCGGGGGAACCGTGCGGATCTTCGCGCCCCGTGCCGAACAGCGTAACTCGGCGATCCGGTACGTGATGGAGACGCTGCCGAAGGTGTTGGCGCAGCGGGATTTTGGTGACGTGGGTGGTGCGATCGGCGCGGGATCGCTGGAAGAGGCGTTGGACGACGCCTGGCTCGTCGTCGAATCCGTCCCGGAGAAGCTCGAGATCAAAAAAGCGACGTGGGACCAGATCGACCGGGCGGCGCCGCCCGGCACCATCTTCGGCACCAATTCGTCGTCGTACCCCTCGCGCCTGATGGCCGACGCGGTGCGGGACAAGACGCGATTGTGCAACACGCACTTCTACATGCCGCCCGAGGCCAACGCCGTCGACCTGATGTCCGACGGACAGACCGACCGCGGGCTGCTCGACACGCTGCTGAGGGTGCTGCCCGAGTTCGGCGTCCATCCCTTCGAGGCGCGCAAGGAATCGACCGGCTTCATCTTCAATCGGATCTGGGCGGCCATCAAACGTGAGTCGCTGGCCGTGGTCGCCGAGGGCGTCGCCCGCCCGGAGGACGTCGACGGGATGTTCAAGGTCAACTGGGGCGTGCCGGCCGGGCCGTTTCAGATGATGGACCTCGTCGGCCTCGATGTGGTGCTGGACATCGAAAACCACTACGCCGAGGAGTTCCCGCACCTACCCGAACACGTGCGCGAGTTGTTGCAGAGCCATGTCGACGCCGGCAAACTCGGTGTCAAGACGGGCGAGGGCTTCTACACGTATTGACGTCGCGCTCAGTTGCTGAGCACCAGGCGCCACTGGCCGGCAGCCGTGCGGTCCGGGACGCACCAGAAGTTGTTCCAGTTCCCCGGCGTCGACGCCTTCACGCCCGGGCCGGCGTCCTGACAGGCTTCCCGGGTGGGGTAGCTGCCCTCGGTCTGAATGGTGTCCGCCGCGCTGACGCCTACGCCGGTGGTCATCAACCCCGCGAGAGCCAGCGCGCTGGCGGCGACGAATCGCTTCATGTCGATCCAATCCTCCTGTGGTGCTGCGTGTAACCACGCGGTAGTGCGAGTGTAGTCATTTGACTACACTCGCACAAGGCCTTGTTACGCCCGGCCCAGCTCGGCCAGCGCCAGCCGGGCGGCGTTGGCGCCGCACATGCCGTGGGCTCCCGGCCCCGGCGGGGTGGCGGCAGAGCAGATGTACATGCCGGGCACGCCGATGCTGTAGGGGGATAACGTAATTCGCGGTCCGAAGGTGAGCTGGCGGATGTCCTTGGCGCCGGTCATGATGTCGCCGCCGTCGTAGTTGGGGTTGTAGGTGGCCAGCTGCGCCGTCGAACGAACCGCCTTGCCGACCACGCGTTCGGCGAAGCCGGGCGCGAACCGCTCGATTTGGGCGACGATCGCCGCGGTGGCGTCGCCGGTGTATCCGTTGGGGACGTGGGCGTAGGTCCACACCGGATGCGTATCGCCCACCGAGCGTTGCGGATCGGCCAGATACTGCTGACCGACCAGCACGAAAGGCCGCTCGGGCATGCGCCCGGCATGGACCTCGCGCTCGGTCGCGGCCAGTTCGGCGTAGGTCCCGGCCAGGTGGACGGTGCCGGCCCGGTGCGCATGCGGGTTCGCCCAGGGCACGCCGCCCTCGACGGCGAAGTCGACCTTGAAGGCGCCGGGGCCGCGGCGAAACCTCCTGAAGGCCCGGGAAACATGGCGCGGCAGGCGATCTCCCAGGATCCCGGCGACCGCGCCGGGCGCCAGGTCGAACATCGTGACGTCCGCGGGCGGCAGCTGGGCGGCCGCTCTGACCGGCACGCCGGTCTCGATCTTGCCGCCGAGGTCGGTCAGCAGCGCCACCATCGCGTTGGTGATCGACTGCGATCCCCCTTCGGCCACCGCCCAGCCGTGCCGGTGGCCCGCGGCGATGATGCCCATCCCGATCGCGGACGTCATCGGATAATGCAACGGCCGGAAGGCATGTGCCGCAACACCTCCGAACAACGCCCGGCCCTCGTCGGTGCGAAACAGCCGCGCGAATGTCGACCCGGGAAGCAAGGTGGGCACACCGAACCGGGCCAGCATCAGCGGATGATCCGGCAGCCGCAGCAGCGGCCCCATGATGTCGTCGCTCAAGGCGTCGAACCGGCGGGCCGCGTAGCCGAACGCCAGCCGCCACCGCGACCCGTCGCGCCCGAGACCGGCCGCGGTCTCGTCCACCGAGCGATGCAGCACGCCGGCGCCGCCGCCGTCGAGGGGGTGCACGCAGTCGACCTCCGGCCAGCGCCAGGTCAGGCCGTACCGCCGCAGGTCGAAGCGGCCCAGGAACGGCGAGCCGACGGCCATCGGGTGGATCGCCGAGCAGTGGTCGTGCAGCAGGCCGGGGACGATCGCCTCGGAGCTGCGCGCGCCGCCGCCCACCTCGTCGGCGGCCTCGAGCACGGTGACCTGCACGCCCTCGGCGGCCAGGCAGACGGCGGCGGCCAGGCCGTTGGGTCCGCCGCCCACCACCAGCGCGGTGCTCATGCCATGGCTCCGAGCAGCGACCAGCTGACCTGCGTCGGGATGGGGCCGTTGGGCAGCCAGGGCTGCTCGGCCACGGCGTCGGCCACCTTCCAGGTCCCGCGTTCGATGACCCCGAGCGCGGCGTCGACCAGCTGGTAGTGCTGAACGCCGCTGCCGAAGGCCTCGGACTCCACCCAGGCGATGACGCACTCGCCCGGCTCAAACGCGGCTTGGCTCTGCATGGCCTTGATCAAGTCTTCATTGTGCAGGTGCCCGTCGCCGAAGTTGAAACCGATCAGGGAATTGCACACGAACTCACCCTCGCGCACGGTGCGCGTGTCGACGTCGGGCAGGTGCGTCAACAGCAGCGAGAACAGGCCGCGTCCCTGGCTGTGCATGCTGCGCCAGGCGATCGTCTTCTGCAGGGTGATTTCGGCCCACGCGGGTTCGTAGCCGGCCGCGACGAACTGGTCGATCTGGTTGGACGCGGTGCGGGTGACCGCGTTGAGCTTCCGCTCGGCACCGGGCGCGAAGGTCCACACCGCCGAGGCCCAGTTGCCCGCGTACTGCCGCATCGCGGGCAGGAACGACACCTTGTCGGGCCGCAGGTTGCCCAGCGCCGGGTAGAACAGCAGGGCGGCGGCGATCACCAGGGCCAGGTACGTCGGTGTCATGTTCCACGGGGCGTACCCGGTCCAGTTCGGGAAGCCCAGGAACAAAAAGACCGCGCTGTAGGCGAAGACGGCGTTCCATTCCAGCGGCACCGCCAGCGGGAACGTCGAAATGATGAACAGGTGGAACCCCACCATCAGCAGCGCCGCGGCCAGCGTCAGCCACCTGCTCGTCGAGAAGAACAGGATCAGGGGGGCGATGATTTCCACCGTGGTGCCGTTGACGTGTGCCATGAAATCCGCGAATCGCGACGGCCGCATGTCGCGCCCGAAGTCGCGGTAGTGCGCCCGCCGCACCGATTTGGGCGCGAATATCGTGTTGCTGACCATCGGCGGGATGACGTTGGAGAAGTGCTTACCGAACTTCGAGAAGCCGGCGCCGACCCACACGACGACGATCAGCATCTTGCACGCGATGATCATGTTGACGAACGGAAGCGCGGCGAAGAAGAACATCGCCGGCAGGTACTGCTCGCCACGGGCGGCCAGGAAGATGATCTTGTCCCGCAGGCCGATGAGCACCAGCAGCGCGATCGGCGCGACGAGCAGTGCGGGGTTCACGAGCCCGGAGGTGTTGTGCGGCAACGCCTTCGACAGCGAGTCGCTGTGCGCCCCCGGCGACAGCAGCGCGACGGCCAGGCTGGCCAACAGCGCCAGGTACACCCCGATGTCGAACCAGGTCCGCCGGTCACCTGCGGTGAACGGCACCCACTTCCACGGTCGCAGCCGGATGGTGCCGGGCCGGGCCCAGAACAGGATGCCGCCGGTCATCGGCTTGACCTTGCCGGCCAGCGGACCCCAGGAGCCGGCCACGCCGATCGCCTCCAACAGCACCGTCCACAGGATCACCTTCTGGTAGACGATGGGCTGGTTCCACCACTCGGACACGTGCCAGAAGGCGGGCAGCCCCGACGTCGCCGTCGCGACGGTGATGCCGCCGATCGCGAAGAACACGACCAGCTTCACGACGTAGATGGTGTGCACCATTTTCGGTGAGCCGAAGCCCTTTTCGCCCCAGTCGAGGGCGAGGATGCGCATCCGCTCCATGAGCGGCTTCTGCAAGAAGGTGTCCGGGTCGACCGCGGCGAGAACCGGTTGTGTGAATCCCATTTCCTTCGCTCCTTCGGGCGTCGGGAGTAAGCGTGGCGACAACGCTAGGTCCGGTGTGCGGCGCGACACAGTCGCGGAGCGACAAAGCCGCGAGCCGGAGTTATCGCCAGGAGACAACGTCGGCGTCTAACGTCATTGGGGTGAAGAAATCGCAGCTCGACGCCCTGGACGCCGGGGCCGGGGTGCGGGGATGCGTCGCCGAGGTCGCCGGGCGACTGCACGCCAGGCTGGCCGACGTGACGTCGGAGATTCATCGCGCCCTCGAGGCGCAGATCCCGGATCTTCCCCGGGAGGCGCGGATCATGGAGCTGCTTGGTGCCAGCGTCGAGGGAAACGTCGACACCATGCTGCACGCCCTGCGCTACGACATCGCCGTCGAGCGCGTCGAGGCGCCCACCGCGGCGCTGGAATACGCCCGTCGTCTCGCGCAGCACGGGGTGCCGGTCAACGCGCTGGTGCGTGCCTACCGGCTCGGTCAGCGCCGGATGAACGAGCTGATCTTTGCCGAACTGCGCGGCGTCGAAATCCCGGACGGGATGCGGGTATCGGTGATCGAGGCGATGAGCGCCGCGATGTTCGGCTACATCGACTGGATGTCGCAGCAGGTCGTCGCGGTCTATGAGGACGAACGCGAACGCTGGCTGGAGAACCAGAACAGCCTGCGGGCGCTGCGGGTGCGCGAGGTTTTGGCCGCCGGCAAGGCGATTGACGCCGATGCGGCCACCACGGCGATCCGCTATCCGCTGCGGTGGCACCACCTGGGGCTGGTGACGTGGTACCCGGAGCAGGGCGGCGCGGGGGACGAACTCGGCCGGCTGCAACGGTTTCTGCGCGACCTGGCCGACGCGGTCGGCGCCGATGCCGCGCCCCTTTTCGTGCCCGCCGACCAGAGCTGCGCGTGGGGATGGCTGCCCTTCCGGGCCGCCGTCGCCGACGCCGCGGACGTCGTCGACAAGGCCCGGCGCTTCGCGCTCACCCGCCCGGATGCGCCGGACCTGGCGATCGGGACGTTGCACGCCGGCGCCGACGGCTTTCGCCGGTCGCACCGGGAGGCGCTCGAGGCCCGCGGCGTCGCGATCGTCGCCGGGCGCCCGGATGCTGCGGCTCCGACGGTGATCGCCGCCGGCGACCCCGGGCTGTCCATCGTCGCGCGCCTGGGCGGCGACGTGGCCGCGACCCGGGACTGGGTGATCACCGTGCTTGGCGACCTCGCGAGCGAGAACGACGCGCGGCTACGGAAGACGTTGCGGGTCTTCTTGGGCTGCGGTTCGAGCTACAAGGTGGCCGCCGAGGAACTCAACATGCACGCGAACTCGGTCAAGTACCGGGTGGGCCGCGCCGTCGCCCGCCGTGGCCGGGAGATCGGCGCCGACCGTCTCGACGTCGAGGTGGCGTTGCTGGCCTGTCATTGGTACGGCAGCGCGGTGCTGCCGCCGAAATGAGCGGGTGCGCGCGTCAGCAGACAGCCGGGACGGCACGCCGGGACGCCACGGCCCGCGGCGGGCTCACCCGCACGGCCGCCCTGAGCGGCCGGTGGGCCGGGTGCCGCTCGCGAACGAAGTGGGCCGCATGGACGGTCGCCGGGATCAGGACCGGCATGAAAACGGCCGTGACGTAGGTCATGATCACCACCAAGGAATCAAACATTTCCGGCCTGCCCTTCCCCGCTGAGCGGAATATCGGTTGTGCCGGTTGCGAATTGGATCCGGCGACGATCGATTCATCGATGCGTCGCAGAACCTAGCGGGGCCGCCCGGGCGCGGCGATGGCGCGGAACGACGAACCTGCCGAGAGTCGTTGTCTTCGGACGACAAAAGTGTTTAGCCGATGACCCATTGCGCGATACCGAATTGTGTCGCCAAAGTCATTTTCTTTGCGATTGCAATGGCGAATCATATTGTCATGACAAATACCGATCAGACCGTGTTTGAAGGTCCACTACGGCAGCTTGCTCGCAGCGCGTGGCAGCTGCTTCTGCTCATCGGTGTCGCCGCGGTGGCGCTGGGCGTCATCGTGCTGCTCTGGCCGGGCAAGACACTGTTCGTGGCGGGTGTCCTGTTCGGCATCTACCTGGTGGTCACCGGAATCGGATACGTGTTTGCCGCCTTCGGCACGCACGCCGGCGCCGCAATGCGGGTGCTGACGTTCATCACCGGCATTGTTTCGCTGGTCCTCGGGTTCTTCTGCTTCCGCGAAGAATTCGAGGCGGTCACGCTGTTGGCCATCTGGATCGGCATCAGCTGGCTGTTCCGCGGGATGACGCTGTTCGCCGCCGCGTTGTCCTTGGACCACCTGCCCGGCCGCGGCTGGCAGGCGCTGTCCGGCTTGATCATCGTGATCGGCGGCGCCGTGCTGATTGTCTCGCCGCTGCGCTCGATCGCGATCCTGACCCTGGTGGCCGGCTGGTGGCTGATCGTCATCGGTGTCATGGACATCATCTCGGCCTTCCAGGTCCGCGGCCGCGCGAAGCGCGTAGCGCAGGCCGTCGGGGCCGCCGGCTAGGGCAGCCGCCGCTCCACCTCGAACGCCAGGCACAGCTCGGCGAGATCTCTTGGCCGCGAGAGGGATCGAGCGGTCAGCTCCTCAATGCGGCGCAGCCGGTGCCGCACCGTGTTGGGATGGCAGAAGATCTCCGCCGCGGTGCCGTTGGCCGAGCCGCCCGCCTCCACCCACGCCCGGAACGTGTCCAGCAGGGTGGTGCGCTCCTCGGCGGGCAGTTCGTCGAGGCGCGAGAGCACCTGCGACCTGATCTTCGCCATCGCCTCCGGCGCGCTGACCGCCGCGACGGCGAGCGGGGTGTCGTCGAAAAGGGAAACCAGCGAGTCGCCGGTGGGCTTGCCGGTGACCGCGACCCTGGCCAATCGCAATCCGTCGCTGGTTGCGGCCAGATCGCGAAACGTCGGGCTGATGCCGACCCGCGCCGTCGCGGCGTGGCGGAGCACCTCGACCAGGGCGTCGATCATCTCCGGCCCGCGCAGGTGAACGATGCCCACCTGCAGGTCGGGCAGCAGCCGCCACGCGGACCGAATGTCCCGCGCGGACAGCTTGTTTTCGATCGCCGGCAGGCCCAGCCGCCCGATCGCCGGCAGCTCGGCCGCCACCACGGCGTAGGGCCCCGATGTCGGTAGTCGCAGCAGATCCGCTGCCTCCCAGAGGCTTTGCTTGTCGGTGATCCGGTGCGCCAGCAGCGCCTCGACCAACGCCGACCGCTCTTCCTCGCGCTCGATGATCTGCGCCGTCAGCTGCTGGCGGTAGGCACTGGCCATCGCCTGGGTAAAGGTCTCCTGGGCGAAGAAGATTCGCGCGGTGGCGTCCAGGATGGCGTCGGTGGGAATGCCCGCGGCACGGGCGACCGCGATGGTCTCCTCCCACATGAACCGAAAGCCGATGCGGTAGGCGGTCATCACCGCCGGCAGCGGCACCCCGGCCACCGCACGCTGGGTGCCGGTGCGTTCGGCGGGCGAGACGTCGACTTCCGCGCCGCCGGTGAGCGAGTCGAAGATGAACGTCACGTTGGCCGCGCAGCTTTCGGCGACCTGATCCTTGGTGACGACGGTGCCGTCGCGGTACGCGTCGATGTCGCGGCAGAGCAGGTCCGCCATCGTTCGTCCCAGTTGCGGGGCGCGGGACATCATCAGCTTGCTCAGCTCGACGACGTGCGCGTCCGCCGCCGCACCATGCCGGACGCCGCGATTCGTCGAGGCCACGCCCATACCGCAAACCTTATGCCCCGCCGCCGCCGAATGTGACCGCTCACACCGAACGGGGCGCGCCGTTGTTTCGGCGGACATTGTGGCCGCGGGTAGCCGGGATCACGCTTGGAGTACGTAGCACAAGCACGTCCCGGAGGCACCCGCATGACCGCTCTGAGCGCCGATCTCGCCGCGGCGAGGAATCGTCACCCCGAACGCGTGGCGCTGCGCTGTGACGACCTGCGGCTCACCTACGCCGAGTTCGACGCCGCGGCGGGCCGGGTCGCGACGCTGCTGGAGCGGGCGGGCATCGAGCCGGGCGACCGGGTGGGCGTAATGCTGCCCAACACGCCCGCGTTCGCCATCGTCTTCTACGGCATCGTCTATCGCGGCGCCGTCGCGGTCCCGATGAACCCGCTGCTGAAGGGCCGGGAGGTCGCCTACTACCTGTCCAACAGCGGCGCCAAGGCCCTGTTTGCGACGCCGGCCTTCGCGCAGGAGGCCACCGCCGGGGCGGCGGAAACCGGGGCGCAATGCTGGCTCGTCGACGACGCCGCGCTGGCCGACCTGATCGCCGGCCTGCCCGCCCACGGCCAGCCGGTACCGTGCGACGACGAAGACGTCGCGGTCATCCTGCATACCTCCGGAACCACCGGCAAGCCCAAGGGTGCCATGCTCACCCACGGCAGCCTCCGGCGCAACGCCGAGGTCAGCGTCCGCACCCTGATCGAGACCGGGCCCGACGACGTGGTGATGGGCTGCCTGCCGCTGTTTCACGTCTTCGGCCTGACCTGTGGCCTCAACGCTTCCGTCCTCGCCGGTGCGACGCTGACGCTGATCCCGCGGTTCGACCCGCGCAAGGCGCTCGAGGTGATCGAGCGCGACGCCGTCACGGTCTTCCAGGGGGTGCCGACGATGTATTCGGCGCTGCTGGGTGTGGCCCGCGATGCCGCGCCGCGGGCGGCGCGGAGCCTGCGGATCTGCGTGTCCGGCGGCGCGGCCCTGCCGGTCCAGGTGCTCACCGACTTCGAAAAGGCTTTCGGCTGCGCGGTTCTCGAGGGGTATGGGCTCTCCGAAAGCTCTCCGGTGGCGGCGTTCAATCACCCGAACCGGCCGCGCAAGGCCGGCTCGATCGGCACCCCGATCGAGGGTGTGCAGATGCGGGTGGTCGACCTCGACGGCGTCGAGGTGCCGCAGGGGCAGGCGGGCGAGCTCCAGATCCGCGGTCACAACGTGATGAAGGGCTACTGGAACCTGCCGGACGCCACCGCGGCCACCATCACGCCCGAGGGCTGGCTGAACACCGGTGACATCGGTCGCGTCGACTCCGACGGCTACTTCTACATCGTCGACCGGACCAAGGACCTGATCATCCGCGGCGGGTACAACGTCTATCCCCGGGAAATCGAGGAGGTGCTCTACGAGCATCCGGCGGTGGCCGAAGCCGCCGTCGTCGGCGTCCCGCACGACTCGCTCGGCGAGGAGGTCGGCGCCGCCGTCGCCCTCAAGCCGGGCGCGGCCGCGACGCCCGGCGAGCTGGTCGAGTACGTCAAGGCGCGGGTGGCCGCCTACAAGTACCCGCGCCGGGTCTGGCTCGTCGACGCCCTGCCCAAGGGGCCCACCGGCAAGGTCCTCAAACGCGAAATCACCGTTCCGACAACCGAAAGCACGCGATAACCATGGTCACCCAAACCGCCAAAGCCGACGAGCTCGCCGCACCGTTGGACCTGCTGCTGAGCAGCGCCACCAAACCGTTTGCGGGCCGGATGATGCCGGACGCCACCTGGGCGCGCTTCGGCGCCAATATCGCCCAGCGCCCCGGCGTGGTGGCCGGCCGGGCCGCCGCCCTCACCCGCGAACTGGGCGCCATCGCGGCGGGCAATTCGCACCGCGCGCCGGCCCGCGCCGACAAGCGCTTCGGTGACACCGCCTGGCAGGACAATCCGCTGCTGCACCGGATCATGCAGGCGTATCTCGCGGCCAGCGAGGCCGCCGAAGGGCTGCTCGGCGACGCCGAGCTGGGTTGGCGCGACCGGCAGCGGATGCAATTCGTCCTCGACAACCTGGTCGAGGGTCTGGCGCCCAGCAATAACCCGCTGATCAGCCCGCTCGGGTGGAAGGCGATGATCGACACCGGCGGGCTGAGCGCCGTCCGGGGCCTGAAAGCCTTTGCCCGGGACATGCTTTCGAAGCCGCGGGTTCCCGCGATGGTGGAGCCTGACGCCTTCGTGGTGGGCGAGACGCTGGCCGTCACCAAGGGCGCGGTCGTGCTGCGGACCTCGGTGTTCGAGTTGATCCAATACGCCCCGCAGACACCGAAGGTGAACGCGATCCCGTTGCTGATGGTGCCGCCGGTGATCAACAAGTTCTACATCATGGACATCGCGCCGGGACGCAGCATCATCGAGTACTTCGTCCAGCAGGGCCAGCAGGTGTTCGCGATTTCGTGGCGCAATCCGCAGAAGCGGCACCGGGATTGGGGCTTCGACGCCTATGGCGGTGCGATCGTCGAGGCCATGGACGCCGTGCAGAAGATCGCCGGGACCGACAGCACCCACCTGTTCGCCACCTGCTCGGGCGGCATCCTGGCCGCGATGACGGCGGCGCACCTGGCCGCCATCGGCGAGGGCGACCGGGTTGCCGGCCTGAACCTGTCGGTCACCGTCCTGGACGAGACCCGGGCCGGGTTCGCGGCCGCCGTCATGAGCGACCGTGCGGCCCAGGCCGCGATCCGGGTTTCGGGCCGCAAGGGCTACCTGGACGGGCGCGACATGGCGGAGATGTTCGCGTGGCTGCGGCCCACCGACCTGGTCTGGCGGTACTGGGTGAACAACTACGTGCAGGGCCGAAAGCCGGCGGCGTTCGACGTGTTGTTCTGGAATGCCGACACCACCCGGATGACCGCCGCCTTGCACCGCGACATGATCTTGATGGCGCAGCGCAACGCCCTGGTCACCCCCGGCGCGCTCAGCATGCTGGGCAGCCCGGTCGACCTGGGGCAGGTCACCGCCGACGCGTACGTCGTCGGCGGCGTCGCCGACCACATCTCCCCGTGGCAGGCCACCTATCGCAGCGCCCGGCTGCTCGGTAGCAAGGACAACCGCTACGTGCTGTCCACCAGCGGTCACATCGCGGCCCTGGTCAATCCGCCGGGCAACCCGAAGGCTTCGTTCCGGACCGGCCCCGTCGACGCCGAGGATCCGCAACAGTGGCTGGACTCGTCGCAGCATTCGACCGACTCGTGGTGGCCGGACTACACGAATTGGCTCGCCGAGCGCAGCGGACCGCAGGTCCTTGCGCCCAAAGCGCTTGGCGGCGAAGGCCTTCCGCCCCTCGGCCCAGCACCCGGCGGTTATGTGATGGAGAAGTGAGTGAAGCGTAGCGCGCAACAGAGGCGCCTGCGGGTGGTACAGCCGAGCACGGTGGGGGAGCAGCGTTATCTGAGCGCGGGCGGGCAGCGAATCCGGGTCAACATCCGCCGGGGAGCGGGCGTGCCGCTGGTGCTGTGCAACGGCATCGGGGCCAGTCTGGAGGTGCTCGATCCGCTGGTCGAGCAGCTGCGGACCACGGTGGTCAGGTTCGACGTGCCGGGTACCGGGGGATCGCCGACGTCCCCGCTGCCGTACGGGTTTCCCTACCTGGCCTGGGTTTTGGGCAGGGTGCTGTCCAAGCTGGACATCGGCGTGGTGGACATCCTGGGGCTGTCCTGGGGCGGCGCGCTGGCCCAACAGTTCGCTTTCCAGAATCCGCGCCGCTGCCGGCGCATGGTGCTGGTGGCGACCGGTACCGGCGTTCTCATGGTGCCCGCCCGCCCGTCGGTGTTAGCGAAAATGATCACCCCGCACCGGTTTTCGGATCCCGACTACGCGGCGGCCATCGCCGGCGATCTCTACGGCGGCACCGTGCGCGCCCACGGTGAAGACGTGGCGCGGCTGTTCGTGCGGCAGTTGCACGCCGGATCGAAGGTGGGGTACCTGCACCAACTGCTCGCGGGCTCGGTGTGGACCAGCCTGTTCGCGCTGCCCGCGGTGCGGCAGGAGACGTTGATCGTCGCGGGCACCGATGACCCGATCATCCCGGTGGTCAATGCCCGCATCCTGCACGCGCTGCTGCCCCACTCGGCGCTGCACCTGCATTCGGGCGGGCACATCGACATCGTGCACAATGCGACCGAGCTGGCGCCCGTCATCGAGGACTTCTTGCGGCAGCCGGTCGAACGCGCCTAGGAACCGCTAGGCCCAGATGTCCGCGGTGACCGCGCCCGTCAGCCGGACCAGATCCCGGGGTGCCACCGCGACGTCCCAGCCGCGCCGACCCGCGCTGCAGTGGATCCGCTCCCAGGCGAGCGCGCCGGCGTCGACGACCGTCGGCAGCGACCGGCGCTGCCCGAACGGCGAAATGGCGCCGACGACGTACCCGGTGGCCCGCTCGGCGGCCGCCGGTTGGGCCATGGTTGCCTTGGCGACCCCGAGCGCGGCGGCGGCCGCCTTCAGCGACAGCCGGGCCGGCGCCGGCAGCACGGCGACCGCCAGGCCGTCGGGCACCGCGATGACCAGGGTCTTGTAGATCTGGTCCGGCGCCACGCCGGCCCCGCTCAGCGCGTGCACCGCCTCGAGGCCGAACGACGGCCCCCGGGGATCGTGGGAGAACTTGACGACTTGGTGCGCCACGCCCGCCCGGACCAGCGCCGCGATGCCCGGTGTGGCCGCGCCGCCCACGCCCTTCCGATGGTCGTGACCCGCTGCGCCCGGCTCCGCCGCGCTTGCGATCACGATTACGGCCCGGTGTACCCCGGCGGGTTGACGCCGTCCACCCAGAAGTCGACGCCGAGCTTCGAACCCGGGATGCAGTCGTACCCGGACAGGTCGGTGACGCCGGACTCCACCAGCACGTCCTCGCACAGCAGCGTGTTGCCGGTGTACTCGCGGGCCGGCTTGTTGAGGATGACGTAGGCCGCGTCGGAGTAGACCTCGGGTTTGCGGGCCCGGCCCATGGCCTCGTCGCCGCCGAGCAGGTTCTGCACCGCGGCCGTCGCCACCAACGTGCGCGGCCACAACGTGTTCGACGCGATGCCCTCCTCGCGCATCTCCTCGGCAATTCCCAACGCGCACAACGTCATTCCGAACTTGGCCATCATGTAGGCGGTCGGCTTCAGCCACTCCTTGCCGAGCAGCACCGGCGGCGAGAGCGTCAGGATGTGCGGGTTCTCCCGGCCCTTCAAATGGGGGATGCAGGCCTGCGACACCGCGTACGTGCCGCGCACCTGGATGCCGTTCATCAGGTCGAACCGCTTCATCGGCACTTCTGTGATGGAGCCCAGGTTGATCGCCGACGCGTTGTTGACGCAGATGTCGATGCCGCCGAATTGCTCGACGGTTTTGGCCACCGCGGACTCGACCGAGTCCGGGTCACGGACGTCCCCGACGATCGGCAGGGCCTGCCCGCCGGCCTCCTCGAGTTCCTTCGCGGCGGTGAACACCGTGCCCGGCAGCTTCGGGTGCGGCTCGGCGGTCTTGGCGATCAGCGCGATGTTGGCGCCGTCCTGTGCGGCGCGTTTGGCGATCGCCAGCCCGATGCCGCGACTGGCGCCGGAGATGAACATGGTCTTGCCATTCAGGGACATGGCGTCACATTAACGTCACGGCCGAACCGGCCGGATTCGGCCCGGAAATAGCCGGCCGACGCACGCTGTTAAACAAGTCGGTTTCTGATGCAGATGCGGCGGCCACCGGCGGGCTAGGACAGACACTATCGGGGGCAGCCTTTAGATTGGGAGGAGCAGTCTGGTGCCAACGGCGACGTGCCTGCTTGAGCGTCCGGCGGCGCTTCCGGTGCCGCTTGGCGACACCGCTGCAGAAGGGACCGTGTTAACCAAGATGGCCGATACCGACGGCGCAAGGGATTCAGAAGCTCCCGAACCGGCACCACCGACCGAAACCGATGAGGAACTCACCGCGCGTTTCGAGCGCGACGCGATTCCCCTGCTCGACCAGCTGTACGGCGGCGCGCTGCGCATGACGCGCAACCCCGCCGACGCGGAGGACCTGCTGCAGGAGACGATGGTGAAGGCCTACGCGGGGTTCCGCTCGTTTCGGGCCGGCACCAACCTCAAGGCGTGGTTGTACCGGATCCTGACCAACACCTACATCAACAGCTACCGCAAGAGGCAGCGGCAACCGGCTGAATACCCGACCGAGGAGATCACCGACTGGCAGCTGGCGTCCAACGCCGAACACTCCTCGACGGGGTTGCGCTCGGCGGAGGTCGAGGCGCTCGAGTCGCTGCCCGACAACGAGATCAAAGAGGCGCTGCAGGCGTTGCCGGAGGATTTCCGGATGGCCGTCTACTATGCCGACGTCGAGGGATTTCCGTACAAGGAGATCGCCGAGATCATGGACACGCCGATCGGGACGGTAATGTCACGGCTGCACCGCGGCAGACGTCAGCTGCGGGGCCTCCTGGCCGACGTGGCCAAGGAGCGCGGTTTCAACCGCGGCCAGCAGGCGCACGAGGAGGTGTCGTCATGAGCGAGTCCGCCGGTCGTCCCAGCGACCCGCGCGCCGACGACAGCCACTCCCACGGCATCGGCTGTGCCGAGGTGATCGCCGAGGTATGGACCCTGCTCGACGGTGAGTGCACCCCGGAGGCCAAGGAGCGGCTGCGCCAGCATCTCGAGGCGTGCCCCGGCTGCTTCCAGCACTACGGGATCGAGGAGCGGCTCAAGGCCCTCATCGCGACGAAATGCACCGGCGAGAAGGCCCCGGAGGGCCTCAAGGAACGCCTCCGGCTGGAGATCCGCCGGACCACGATCATCCGCGGGGGCGAGTAGCGCCTAGCCCGGAGTTGGGCCGGGAATTTCGACTAGGAATTGGGCCGCTTACCGTGGTTGGCCTTGCTGTACTTGCGGTCGCGCTTCTTCCGGCCACGCTTGGCCATCGTCATCCTCCGTGATTTCTTCGTCGCTGATGGGTTCGTCAAAAACGGGCGCTCGACGCCCGTTGGCTTGCCTCACAGTGTCTCACGGCCGGGCCCATGCGGCGTAACGCCCCGCGTCCCGCGGTCCCGACGGGTCCTGTGGTTCGATATACATGACCTTGATGCACCAGCAGCCAGCATGCGGACGAGTGGGGTGAAGATGGCGGAGGATGTTCGCGCCGAAATCGTGGCCAGCGTGCTCGAGGTTGTCGTCAACGAGGGTGACCAGATCGGCAAGGGCGACATCGTGGTGCTGCTGGAGTCGATGAAGATGGAGATCCCCGTCCTGGCCGAGGTCGACGGCACGGTCAGCAAGGTGAGTGTGGCGGTGGGCGACGTCATCCAGGCGGGGGACCTCATCGCCGTGATCAGCTAAGGATTGGATGTCCACTCTCGGTGACCTGCTTGCCGAGCACACGATGCTGCCGGGCAACGCGGTGGACCACCTGCACGCCGTGGTGGGGGAATGGCAGCTGCTGGCCGACCTGTCCTTCGCCGACTACCTGATGTGGGTTCGGCGCGACGACGGCGTGCTGGTGTGCGTGGCGCAGTGCCGCCCGAACACCGCGCCCACGGTTCTGCAGACCGATGCGGTGGGTACCGTCGTCGCCGCCGACCGGCTGCCGCTCGTCGACGAGACGTTCGAGCCCGGCACAGCCCCGCGGGAAAGCGATGCGGGCCAACAACATTCGTGGCAGCTGCCCGGCCTCCACGTCGAGTCGTCCCCGGTGCGCTATGGCGGACACGTGGTGGCGGTGGTGACGCGGCATCAGACCGCCGAAGCGGCCGACCGCACCCCCGGTCAGCTGGAGACCGCCTACCGCGACTGCGCCACCGACCTCGTGCACATGCTCGCCGAGGGCACCTTCCCCGACGTCGGGGACGTCGTCATGTCGCGCTCCACCCCGCGGGCGGGCGACGGCTTCATCCGCCTCGACGTCGACGGCGTCGTCGCCTACGCCAGCCCCAACGCGTTGTCGGCCTACCACCGGATGGGCCTCACGTCGGAGCTGGAGGGGCACCATCTGGTCGACGTGACGCGGCCGCTGATCTCCGACCCGTTCGAGGCGCAGGAAGTGGCCGAGCACGTGCGCGACCTGCTGGCCGGCGGGCGCAGCATGCGGATGGAGGTCGACGCCGGCGGCGCCACGGTGTTGCTGCGAACGCTGCCGCTGGTGGTCCACGGCGCCAGCGCCGGGGCCGCGGTGCTGATCCGCGACATCACCGAGGTCAAGCGCCGCGACCGGGCCCTGATCTCCAAGGACGCCACCATCCGCGAGATCCACCACCGGGTGAAAAACAACCTGCAAACGGTGGCGGCGCTGCTGCGCCTGCAGGCGCGGCGCACCGCCAACGCCGAGGGGCGGGAGGCGCTGATCGAGTCGGTGCGTCGCGTGTCGTCGATCGCGTTGGTGCACGACGCGCTGTCGATGTCGGTGGACGAGCAGGTGAACCTCGACGAGGTTATCGACCGCATCCTGCCGATCATGAACGACGTGGCGTCGGTGGACCGGCCGATCCGGATCAACCGGGTCGGCGACCTCGGCGTGCTGGACTCCGACCGGGCGACGGCCCTGATCATGGTGATCACCGAACTCGTCCAGAACGCGATCGAGCACGCCTTCGATCCGGCGGCCCAGGAGGGCTCGGTGACCATTCGCGCCGAGCGTTCGGCCCGCTGGCTCGACGTCGTCGTGCACGACGACGGGCGCGGACTGCCGGAGGGATTCAGCCTGGAGAACTCCGACAGCCTCGGCCTGCAGATCGTGCGGACCCTGGTGTCGGCGGAACTGGACGGCACGCTGGGGATGCGGCACGCCGCCGCGCGCGGCACCGACGTGGTGCTGCGCGTGCCGATCGGCCGACGGACCCGGTTGCTGTTGTAGCTACGTGCCTACGCAACAGTGCGGCCCCGACGATCGTCGGGGCCGC
Source organism: Mycobacterium terramassiliense (assembly GCF_900157385.1). Classification (GTDB taxonomy): domain Bacteria; phylum Actinomycetota; class Actinomycetes; order Mycobacteriales; family Mycobacteriaceae; genus Mycobacterium; species Mycobacterium terramassiliense. The sequence continues at coordinate 378,134 of NZ_LT717700.1, read as the reverse complement.
ACTGTTAGCGATCTGGGTCAGACTCCGCTGCGGGCCTTCGTCCGGGCGTTGCGACGCTTGAGAGCGCGCCGCTCGTCTTCGCTCATGCCCCCCCAGACGCCCGAGTCCTGGCCGGTGTTCAGCGCCCAGGAAAGGCATTCCGTGGTCACCGAGCACCGATTGCAGACCAGTTTCGCGTCAGCGATCTGCGCGAGCGCCGGGCCGCTGTTCCCAACCGGGAAGAACAGCTCCGGGTCCTCGTCGCGACAGACCGCCTTGTGGCGCCAATCCATAAGTAGTTACTCCTCACTGAGTGCGCAGCAAGGCGCACGGCCATTTTTCTTCGCTGTTACGCGTGCACAAGAAAGGGTCCGCACCCCTACATAAATTTCTGCATGCAACCTTTCGATCGTTTCACAGGCTCAACAGATGTCAATAGCGTGAGTAGGCTCGTGGGCTATCTCACTTCAATGATTTCTTAGTCAGGCCCTAACACCGTTGTACTACACTTGCGGGCCGCTTCTCGCGAACGATTTTTTCGGCCGGTTCGTTTCCCCAGGTCAGCGGTGGTTTTTTCGGGGGGGCGCGACGACCGGCAGCGCATCGGGAACCGACCGGAACGTCATCGATTCGCGCAGGCCCAGATAATCGCCGTCGAACTGGCTGGCGACCGGGCGCCCGGTGGCGGTCACCCGGACGCATGGGGCGTCGTCGTCGCGGATGAGCTGTTGGGGGCTGCCCTTGGGCCCCTTGCCGAGGAGCTGGGCGACCAGTCTCAGCGTGGGCATCACCTTCATCTCGGTGAGCGCGAACACGCCGAGGCCCGACTCGAAGCTGCAATCGGGGTTGGTCACCAAGGGCCGGCTGTTGCTGTAGGTCCACGGGCTGGTGTTGGAGACCCAGGCGAAGTGCACGCCGGGGACGGGATCGCGGCCGGGCAGTTCGACCGTCAGGGTGGGTTCGCGGCGCCGGAAGGCCACCGTGACGGGTATCGCCACGCGCCAGTACCGCAACGCGTTGACCTTGATGCCCTTGTTGCGCTGGGCTTCCACCGCCGCGACCACCTCGGCGTCGACGCCCATCCCGGCGTTGATCACGGCCCAGCGCTCACCGCAGTCGATCAGGCTGATGCGGCGCCAGGTCGGGTGGCGTTGGTAGTCGTCGAGCAGCTGGATGAGCTGGTTGGTGGCGGCGACCGGGTCCGGTGAAATGCCCAGCGAGCGCGCCAGCACGTTCGCCGAGCCGCCGGGGACCACCGCGAGGGCGGGCACCGGCCGCGCCGGCGCCGCCCCGGGGCGGCCCAGCATCCCGTTCACCACCCCGCTGACCGTGCCGTCGCCGCCGTGCACCACGACCAGGTCGAGCCCTTCGTCGACCGCCCGCTGGGCGAGTTCGGCCCCGTGCCCGCGGTGGGTGGTGTGCTCGACGTTGAGCTGCAGGCGGCTCTTGAGGGCGTGGGCAAGCAGGTCGCGCCCGGCTGGAGTGGTGGAAGTGGCTGTTGGGTTCACGATCAGCACGGCGCGCATGATGCACGAGCTTAGGCGTTGCGACGACGCACGCCGCCGCGCGGCGTGCGGAGGAGCAGCGCGATCTGGAAGGGCGGGGCGGTCAAGGCCCCGCTTTGGGGCAAGCGCGCCTGACTACGCTGACGCTGTGAATTCCGCCCAAGCCCCGTCGGTGGTGCGCGGCGCCGGGCTGCTCGTCGCGGTGCAGGGCGTGGCCGCCCTGGTCGTCGCCGCGGCGCTGGTGGTCCGGGGTCTCGCCGGCGCCGACCAGCGGGTGGTCAGCGGGTCCCCCGCAAGCGGGTGGTACCCCCAGGGCACCGCGCTGTGGTTCGTTCTGGTCGGTGGCGTGGTGCTCGCCGCCGGGCGCGCGCTGGTGCTCGGCAAGCGCTGGGCCCGCGGCCTGGGGGTGTTCACTCAGCTGCTGCTGCTTCCGGTGGCGTGGTATCTCGCGGTCGGTTCGCATCGGCCGGCCTTCGGCATCCCGCTGGGCGTCCTGGCGGCCACGGTGCTGGTGTTGCTGTTCAGCCCGGCGGCCCTGCGCTGGGCCGCCGGCCGCGATCAGGGCGGCCCGGCCAGCTCGGCCAGCCGCGGGCCGGACAGCCGATAGGTGGTCCACTCGCGCTGCGGCGCGGCGCCCACGCCGTCGTACAGCGCGATCGCGTCGACATTCCAGTTCAGCACCGCCCACGACAACCGCGTGTAGCCGTTGTCGAGGCATTCGGCGGCCAGCGCCGCCAGCAGGGCGCGGGCCAGGCCGCGGCGGCGAAAACCGGGTCGCACGAACAGGTCTTCGAGGTAGATGCCGGCGACACCGTCCCAGGTGGAGAAGTTGACGAACCACAGCGCCATGGCGGCGATCTCGCCGTCGACTTCGGCGACGTGGCCGTGCACGGTCGGTGAATTACCGAAAAGCGCTCCGGAAATTTGTGTTTCGGTGACGGTGCATTGCTCCGCGGCGCGTTCGAATTCGGCCAGCGCGTGAATCATGGCGGTAATAGCGCCGGCGTCGGCCGGTATGGCGCGGCGGATGCCTTCCGTCATTGCTCAACTTCCAGTGCGTTGAGGATGGTGGCGAATTTCGTTGTGGTTTCCGCGACTTCGGCGTCGGGGTCGGATTCGGCGACGATGCCCCCACCCGCGCGTGCCAGCGCGGTGCGGCGGTCCGCCGACAGCTGCGCACACCGGATGGACACCACCCAGTGGCCGTCGCCGCCGGCGTCGCACCAGCCCACCGCGCCGGCGTAGAACCCGCGCTCGCCCTCCAGCTCGGCGATGAGTTCGGTGGCCGCCTTGGTCGGAACGCCGCCGACCGCCGGCGTGGGGTGCAGCGCCAGGGCCAAATCGATTGCGGTGGTTGACGCCTCGCGCAGCCGGCCGCTGATGGGCGTGCAGAGGTGCCAGACCGCCGCCGTGCGGCTCAGCTGCGGTTCGGCGGCGATGGTCAGTTCGTCGCACAGGGGTTCCAGCGCGGCGCGCATGGTGTCGATCACCAGCCGATGCTCGTGGCGGTCCTTGGCCGAGGCGGCGAGCCCGGCACCGTTGGCGGCGTCGGCTTCCGGGTCGGCGGCGCGCGGGGCCGAACCGGCGAACGGCCGGCACACCACGCGGTCGCCGCTGCGCGCGACCAGAAGTTCGGGGCTGGCGCCCACCAGCGCCACGCCCGTGTAGTCGTCGCCGGCGGCACTCAGGTCGACGAGGTAGCCGTAGGCGGCCGGGTCGGCCGCGACGAGCCGGCGCAGGATCACGCGCGCGTCCAGGGGGGCGTCGGCGACCAGCCGCAGGGCGCGCGCCAGCACCACCTTGTGCAGCGGGTTGTCCGGTGCGGCGAGCGCGTCTCGCGCGCGGCTGATCCGGTCGCGGTAGTCGGCCGGCGGCGGCAGCGCGGCGGCGACGCGCACCGGCGGCAGCGGCCCCGTCGGCCAATTGGGCAGGCCGGCGACGGACCGGACGGCGTTCGGCACCATCAGGGCCGCGGCTCCGCTCACGTCGAAAGGCAACGCGCCCAACACTATTGGGACCGAACCCGAGCGCAGCGCGGCCTGGGCCGCGCCGATGTCGTGGTAGGCCGCGCGCACGCCGTCGGCAACCAGGGTCTCGCGCGGCCCGCACAGCGCGAACGGCGGTTCAGGGTTGACATGCTCGGCGGCGCTCACCCGGGTGCGATCGCCTGCGGGTTGCCCGTCAATCCGAGCGCGGCGAGCTGCCGCACGCCGTGCTCGAACCCGCACACCGCGATCGAGCCGGCGAGCATCCAGAAGCGGCTGCCCTCCACGAGCGGCAGCTCGACCCAGCGCGTGATCACCGAGCGCGAAAAGTGGCTGTGGCCCACGAAAACGACGTCGCGCGAGCCCATGTGCCCCAACGCGAATGCGACGGCCTCATCGGCGCGGTCGCTGACCTGTTGCACGCTCTCGCCCCCGGGGCAGCCGTGCGTCCACACCAGCCAATCGGGGTCGGATTCCCGGATCTGCGGGGTCGTCAGCCCCTCGTAGGACCCGTAATCCCATTCGGCGAGCATCCCCGACACCTCGTCGATGGCGAGCCCGGCCAGCTTGGCCGTGGTCAGTGCCCGGATGCGCGGGCTGCTGACCACCAGCGGGTCGGCGAGGTTCAGTTCTCGCAGCACGCGGCCGGCGAGCTCGGCCTGGACCCGGCCGTGATCGGTGAGCTCGAGATCCGTCCGACCCGTGTGCTGGCCGGACTTGGACCACGGCGTCTCGCCGTGGCGCAGCAGGACCAGCCGATGGTTGTAGACGCCCATGCCGACCGATTCTGCCGGACGCCCAGGCCGGACGCGTCGGCCGAAGCGCACCGCGACCGAACATGCCAGGATGGGCACTGTGACCGCGGCAACAAGGAGGGGCGGGCGCTTGTGAGTAGGACCCGAGTACTGGCGGTGGCCAATCAAAAGGGCGGTGTGGCCAAGACGACGACGGTTGCCTCGCTGGGGGCGGCGATGGCGGACGAGGGCCAGCGGGTGCTGCTCGTCGACCTGGATCCGCAGGGTTGTTTGACCTTCTCGCTCGGCCAGGACCCCGACAAGCTGCCGGTGTCCGTGCACGAGGTCCTGCTCGGCGAGGTCGAGCCGAACGCCGCGCTGGTCACGACGATGGAGGGAATGACGCTGCTGCCGGCCAACATTGACCTCGCGGGCGCCGAGGCGATGCTGCTGATGCGGGCCGGCCGCGAATACGCCCTGAAGCGGGCGCTGGCCAAGCTCGCCGACCAGTTCGACGTGGTCGTCATCGACTGCCCGCCGTCGCTGGGCGTGCTCACCCTCAACGGGCTGACCGCCGCCGACGAGGTCATCGTCCCGCTGCAGTGCGAGACGCTCGCGCACCGCGGCGTCGGCCAGTTCCTGCGCACGGTCGCCGATGTCCAGCAGATCACCAACCCCGAACTGCGGCTGCTGGGCGCCCTGCCGACGCTGTACGACGCCCGCACCACCCACACCCGCGACGTGTTGCTCGACGTCGCCGACCGCTACGGCATGCCGGTGCTCGCCCCGCCGATCCCGCGCACCGTGCGCTTCGCCGAGGCCAGCGCCTCGGGCTCGTCGGTGATGGCCGGGCGCAAGAACAAGGGCGCCGTGGCCTATGGCGAGCTGGCGAAGGCGTTGCTCAAGCACTGGAAGACCGGCAAGCCGTTGCCGACCTTCGCCGTCGAGGTCTAGCCGGCGAGTGCGCTCTGACGGCGTTCAGCGTGCGGTGACGGCGCTGCCCCTCGGCGTGTCGCCGCCCGCAGCGCACACGCAACGCCCTGGGCGCACACGCCGGACGGGCGCGTCGCGCGGGGTCAGCCCAGGGCCACCACGGTGTCGCCGCGCTGCTCGAACACCCGCGATCCCGAAACCGCCGGGACCACCGCCGCATCGCCGGGCGCCCGGTCCACCGGGATGTAGCGTTCGTTCGCGCCGCTGAGCGGGTCGTAGACCCCGATCGCGCCGGTGACCGGCACCAGCAGCCGGCCGGCCATCATCACGCCCGGTCCCAGCGGCGCGGTCGCCTCGCCCTTGGCGATCGTGTAGCGCAGGGTCATGCTCGTCGCGTCGAAGACCATCAGGGAATCGCCGGTCCACCACGTGACCAGGTTGCCGGTCTGCGACACCGCCGCCGAGCGCGACGGCGGCCTGGGCAGCAGCGTGCTCGCCACGGTGGTGCCGGTGTCGTCGACCACCTCGACCCTGGGCTGCGGTGACGGCAGATACACCGCCGTGGTGTTCTCCCAGACGGCGAGCACCCGGGCCCCCGAATCGGCCGCGACCCCGGGTTCGGCGACGACGTGTTGCTGGGGTTCGTCGTCTTCCTTGCCGGGGCGCAACAGGACCAGCCGCAGGTCGGCTTGCTGGGCGCAGCTTTCCAGCACCGAAACCGCCGACGAGCTGGCCTCCGCCGAGAGCAGCCGGCAGCCCGAGTGCAGTCCCCGCGCCGACGGTTTCACCCGGGCGTCGGTCTCGCCGTAGGCCAGCATCCGGACCATGTCCGAGCGCCACAGCTCCAGCCGCGTGTCGCCCGCCGACAACACCGTGGTGCCGTCGGAGGAAAGGCGCACGCTCGGGTCGGCGTAGCCGCTGCGGGCGGCCCCGCGCCGGCCCGTGGACCCGTCGAGGGTGCTGACCTGCCCGCAGCCGCGGTCGTCCTTGAAGACGGCGACGGCGTAGTGATAGACCCAGGACACCCCGCACAGCCTGCTGTCGCGGGAGTAGCTCCAGCGGGACCGGCCGGTGCCCGGGTCACGCCCGTCGACCCGGCGGCCGTCTCCCGTGGCGACGGTCCCGCTCACCACCACGGGCGCGGTGGTGCCGGGGCTTCGCGCGGTCCACAGTTGCTTCAGGGTGGCCGGGACCTCCCGGGCTGACGGTGGCCTTCGCGTCGCTGGTCCACCAGATCAACGCCGCGCCCAGGGCGATGACGAGCGCGATCGCCGCGGCGGCCAGGATGTCGCCCTTGGTCCGGCGTTCCGGTTTGACCATGCGGCGGCGCGGGCCTCAGTTCGTGGTGGCGGCGCCGGCTGCGGTCGTCTGCGAGGCGGGCTTGCGGCGCCGACGGCGGCGACGGGGGGTCCCGGCGGTGCCATCGGCCGCGCCGGAGGCCGCCTCGGAGGGCGCGTTGCCGGCGGCCTCACCGTTGGCGCCGGCGGGGTGCCCGGTGGCCGGCTGGCCGCCGCGGGTGCGCCGCCGTGGCGGGCGGGGGCGGGCGCGGCCCGACTTCTCGTCGCCCCGGCGTTCGGCCGGGCCTTCGATCGAACCCCCGCGCTCGGCGTCCCGGCGCCTGCCCGGCGACCTGCGCGGCTGGCCGATCGTGCCGCCCGCTTCGGCGGGGATGCCCAACTCGTCGTACAGGTGCGGCGAGTTGGAGTAGGTCTCGGCCGGGTCGGGGGATTCCAGGCCCAGGGCCTTGTCGATCATCGTCCAGCGGGGCAGCTCGTCCCAGTCCACCAGGGTGACGGCGATGCCGGTCTTGCCCGCGCGGCCGGTGCGGCCGATCCGGTGCACGTAGGCCTGCTCGTCCTCGGGGATCTGGTAGTTGATGACGTGGGTGATGTCATCGATGTCGATGCCGCGGGCGGCCACGTCGGTGGCGACCAGCACGTCGACGTCGCCGGCCCGAAAGGCCTTCAGCGCCTTCTCGCGGGCGATCTGACCCAGGTCGCCGTGCACGGCTCCAACCTTGAAGCCCCGCTCGGCCAGCTCGTCGGCCACCTTCTGCGCGGTGCGCTTGGTGCGGGTGAAGATCATCGTCGCCCCGCGGCCCTCGGCCTGCAGCACGCGGCTCACCAGCTCCACCTTGTCCAGGGCGTGCGCGCGGTAGACGAACTGCTCGGTGGTGTCGTGCGTGGCGGCCGAGTGCGGCGCCTCCGCGCGGATGTGGGTGGGCTGGTTCATGAAGGTGCGGGCCAGCGTGATGATCGGGTCCGGCATGGTCGCCGAGAACAGCATCGACTGCCGTTCGGCGGGGATCTGTCGCAGGATCCGCTCGATGTCGGGCAGGAAGCCCAGGTCGAGCATCTCGTCGGCCTCATCGAGCACCAGAGCCGACAGCCCGCCCAGCTGCAGGTGCCCCTGCTGGCACAGGTCGAGCAGCCGGCCGGGGGTGCCCACCACGACGTCGGCGCCGGCGCGCAGCGCATCGATCTGCGGCTCGTAGGCGCGTCCGCCGTAGATGGAGACCACCGACAGCGCGCGGCCGTCCTCGGCGGTCAGGTACTTGGCGGCCGCCGCCAGGTCGTCGGTGACCTGCAGGCACAGCTCGCGGGTGGGGACCACGACCAGCGCCCGCGGGGCGCCGGACAGCGGCCTGTGCGCGGCGCCGTCGGTGATGCGCTGCAGCAGCGGCACACCGAAGGCCAGGGTCTTGCCCATGCCGGTGCGGGCCTGGCCGATCACGTCGTCGCCGGCCAGCGCCATGGGCAGCGTCAGCTCTTGGATGGCAAAGGGGCTTTCGATCCCCTTTTCGGCCAGTGCGCGGACGATTTCGTCGCGAACGCCGAGTTTGGCAAAAGTCAGTTCAGTTGTGCTGTTGAGTGCGGTCATACGCGGGGGACAAGCCTTTCGGGGACGGTATCGGTGCTGTCGGTGTTCTCTGTCGCGGTCACGCGCGCACGAGTTCCGACTCCGGATACGTCGCCGAGTCGCGGCCCTGTAACAGGCTGGGCCAGCTGTGCACGCACATTTCGCCGGCACTGGCGGTTGGAGATTGAAGAATTCGGCCAATGCCTGTGTCCATGATAGCTGGTCGAAAGCTGGCACCCATTTTGTCCTAATCCCGCCGACTACAGTGTTGCCATGACCCCGCCCTTTTCCGGGCCCTCCGGAGCCGATCTGGAAGCCGACCAGGTAGACGATCCGCCCGCTTCTCGGCTGTCGGCAGATCACCCGGGCGTCAACGAGTTGTTCGCCGTGTTGGCCTACGGCGAGGTCGCCGCGTTCTACCGGCTCACGGACGAGGCGCGGATGGCGCCCGATCTGCGCGGGCGGATCTCGATGGCGAGCATGGCCGCCGCCGAAATGCAGCACTATGAGCTGCTGCACGACGCGCTGGAACGCCGTGGCGTCGACGTCGTGACGGCCATGTCGAAGTACGTCTCGGCGCTGGAGAACTACCACCGGCTGACGATGCCGAGTACGTGGTTGGAGGCCCTGGTCAAGACCTACGTGGGTGACGCGCTGGCCGCCGACCTCTACCTCGAGATCGCCGACGGGCTGCCCGACGAGATCGCCGACGTCGTTCGCGCGGCCCTGGCGGAGACCGGGCACTCGCAGTTCGTGGTCGCCGAGGTGCGCGCCGCGGTGACGTCCAGCGGCAAGCAGCGCAGCCGGCTGGCGCTGTGGTCTCGTCGCCTGTTCGGCGAGGCGATCACGCAGGCGCAGTACGTGCTGGCCGAGCACGACGAGCTGGTCGACCTGGTGGTCTCCGGACCCGGGGGCTTGGGCCAGCTCACCGCGTTCTTCGACCGGCTGCAGCAGACGCACGACCGGCGGATGCGCGAACTCGGTTTGAGCTGACCCGAAACCGCGTCAACGGGTGCAGGTCGCCACGACGCCGTTGTTGGCCGACACCACCACCGGCTGGCCGGCGGCATTGACGACCGAGCAATTGAGCTGGCCGTAGAAGCTGGTCGCGACCACCGACACCGTCGCCACACCCGGATTCAGGACGATCACCTTCGACCACGGCAGCGACACGTTGAACTCCGAATGCGGGTAACCCCGGGCGTCGGTGTAGACGACGTTGACCAGGTCCAGCAGCTGCTTTGTCCCGGTCACGCTGTAGACGACGGTCCGCGGGTTCAGCGCGACCGGGGGCGGGGTGCCCGGCGGCGGCGGCGCGGCGGTCGGCGTCTGCGACGGCACCGGGCGCGGTGACGCGCTGGGCGGCGGCGCCACGGTGGTCACCGTCTCGGGCGGCAGCGGAGCCCGCGACACGCTGGGTGGGGCGGTCGTCTTGGGCGCGGGGGCCGCGGAGGTCAGCGGCGGCGGAACGGGCGGCCCGACGGTCGCCTTGGTCGTCGCGCTGTCGCCGCTGTTGATGATGACGGCGGTGGCGATGGCGCCGACGGCCACCACCGCGCCCAGGATCGCGGCGGCCGGGCGCCAGCGGGTGTCGGCCGGCCAGGCCAGGTCGCCGTAGCCGTCCAGGACGTCGGTGTCGGCTCCGTCGTAGTCGTCTTCGGGGTAGTCGTGAACTGGGCCGAGACGATCGGTGACCATGTGTCTGATGGTGCCGATGGTAGCGATGTGAATTGCTGGGCCAGGGCGGTGCGCGGCATGGTGGCCGAGCTGGGAGCGAATCGTTATCTGCGGGCGACCGCGTTTCGCTTACCGCGAACCGGGCCCCGGGGGGACATGCCGCGTGGGGGCGTCCATTAGCCTGCTGCTGACGCGTCTGCGAAGTTCAACGCCAACGGGAAGGGGCCACCGTGGAGGTCAAGATCGGTATCACGGACAGTCCACGCGAGCTGGTCCTGTCCAGTACGCAGACGCAATCCGAAGTCGAGGAGCTCGTCGCGGCCGCGCTGCGCGACAGCTCGGGCCTGCTCAGCCTGAACGACGAGCGGGGCCGCCGCTTCCTGATCCAGAGCTCCAAGATCGCCTATGTCGAAATCGGTGTCGCCGACGCCCGCCGGGTCGGGTTCGGGATCGGGGCCGAATCGGCCGCCAAACACGCCAGTAAGGCCGCTAAGGGCGAGTAAGAGGCACGTGGGATAGCCCGCCCCAGGCGAACTGGACGGTGCCGTCGACGGCGTCCGCCTTCGAGATCGGGCGATCGGAGTCCAGCCAGTACCTGGCGCAGTCGACGCTGATGCCGACCAGCCCCACCGCGATCATGCGGGCGCGGTGCGGATCGAGGCCGGAATCGGCGCTGATGAGGTCGAACACGGCGTCGATGCACGATTCCGTGGCCACCCGCACCTGCGCCGCCACCTCGGGCTCGGTGACGTAGTCGTTCTCGAAGATGAGCCGGTAACCCTGGCTGTCGTGCTCGATGAAGTCGAAGAACGCCTGCACCGCCGCGTGCAACCGCCGGCGGTTGTCGGTGGTGGTGCGCAAGGCCTGCTGCACGCCCGAGACCAGGTTCTCGACATGGCGGGCGAGCACCGCCAGGTATAGCTCCAGCTTGCTCGAAAAGTGTTGGTACAGAACGGGTTTGCTGACCCCCGCCCGGTCGGCGATCTCGTCCATGCCGGCGGCGTGGTAGCCACGGTTGACGAAAACGTCGCTGGCCACGATCAGCAGTTGGCCACGGCGCTCGTCGCGCGGCAGGCGGTTGCCGCGCCGGTTGGCCGGCATCACGCCGTCTCCCGGCCGACGGTCAGCCGGCTTCACGGCGCGCCGTGCCGCCTTGGCGAGATCGCTCATCGAGTCCTCATCTGATCGTTGGCAACTGGCCGTCGGCCCGCCGGGGCCAGCCGCACGCGGCTAGTCGCAAAGACATTACTACCCGCGCCGCCTGTGTGATTGCCATCGCGGCCGTCGGCGCTGGCAGAAGCGGTGTCGTGGGGCGGATTCGGGCGCGCCAAGGGTGGTCGCGGTGCCCGCTGTGCAATCCTGGGGAAATGACGTCCCAGCGACCCGTGCGTGGCACCGGTCGGGCTCCGGTGCTGCGCGACGAGTGGCGCGAACCACTGCGGGCCCTGCGCGACCCCATCGCCCGGGACGCCGGACGCACCCGGGCCGACCGCGAGCGCCCGCGCCAATGGCGCAAGCAGACGTGGTTGGGCCGGTTCGTTTCCACCTATGGCTGGCGCGCGTACGCTTTGCCCGCCTTGGTGGTGCTTACCGGGCTGGTGATCTATCAGACCGTCACCGGCACCGGCGCGCCGAAACCGACGGCGACGCAATCCATTCAGGGCACCCCGGACATCGGCGCCGTCGGCACGTCGATCATCGACGCGCCGCCGCGCGGGCTGGCCGCATTCGACGCGAACCTGCCCGCCGGCACGCTGCCCGACGGCGGCCCGTTCACCGAGGCGGGCGACAAGACATGGCACATCGTGCCGGGCATGACGCCGCAGATCGGCCAGGGCACCGCCAAGGTGTTCCGCTACACCGTCGAGGTCGAAAACGGCATCGACGCCACGATGTTCGGCGGCGACGAGGCCTTCGCCCAGATGGTCGAGCAGACGCTGGGCAACCCCAAGGGCTGGACGCACAACCCGCAGTTCGCGTTCGTGCGCATCGATAACGGCAAGCCCGACTTCCGCATCTCGCTCGTGTCGCCGGTGACGGTGCGCGGCGGGTGCGGCTATGAATTCCGCCTGGAGACGTCCTGCTACAACCCGGTTTACGGGCCCAATCGGGAGGCGCGGGTCTTCATCAACGAGGCGCGCTGGGTGCGCGGGGCCGTGCCGTTCGAGGGTGACGTCGGCTCGTATCGGCAGTACGTGATCAACCACGAGGTCGGCCACGCCATCGGGTACGTGCGTCACGAGCCCTGCGAGCAGCAGGGCGGCCTGGCGCCGGTGATGATGCAGCAGACGTTCTCCACGTCGAACGACGACGCCGCCAAGTTCGACCCCGACGTCGTCAAGGCCGACGGCAAGACCTGCCGATTCAATCCCTGGCCGTACCCGATCGCCTGACTCGGCGCCCGGCTGCGGGAAGCGACCCCGGTCGTTTGCCGTTGATCCGGGCAGCTGTTTCGATGGATAGAGCTGACGAAGCTACCGAGGAGATGTTTGGTGTCGACATCGCAGACGCCACTGCCGCCGCTGGTCGAGCCCGCGGCCGAGCTGAGTCGCGATGAGGTGGCCCGCTACAGCCGTCACCTGATCATTCCCGACCTGGGCGTCGACGGTCAGAAGCGGCTGAAAAACGCCCGGGTGTTGGTGATCGGGGCCGGCGGCCTCGGCGCCCCCGCGCTGCTGTACCTGGCCGCGGCCGGGGTCGGCACGCTCGGCATCGTCGACTTCGACGTCGTCGACGAGTCCAACCTGCACCGCCAGATCATCCACGGCACCGCCGACGTCGGGCGGCCCAAGGCCCAGTCCGCGCGCGACTCGATCGCGGCCATCAACCCGCTGGTCGACGTGCGATTGCACGAGTTCCGGCTGGAGGCGGCCAACGCCGTCGAGCTGTTCAGCCAATACGACCTGATCGTGGACGGCGCGGACAATTTCGCCACCCGGTACCTGGTCAACGACGCCGCGGTGCTGGCCAAAAAGCCGTACGTGTGGGGGTCGATCTACCGATTCGAGGGCCAGGCGTCGGTGTTCTGGGAGGACGCCCCCGGCGGGCGGGGCCTGAACTACCGCGACCTCTACCCGGAGCCGCCACCACCCGGCACGGTGCCCTCCTGCGCCGAGGGCGGGGTGCTGGGCATCGTCTGCGCCTCCATCGCGTCGGTGATGGGCACCGAGGCGATCAAGCTGATCACCGGGATCGGCGAATCGCTGCTGGGCCGGCTGATGATCTACGACGCGCTGCAGATGAGCTACCGCACCATCCGGGTTCGCAAGGACCCGTCGGACGCTTCCAGGCCGCGGATCACCGAGCTGATCGACTACGAGGACTTCTGCGGCGCGCTGCCCGACGGTGGCGCCGAGGGCTCCGCGATCACGCCGCGCGAGCTGCGCGAGTTGCTGGATTCGGGCAAGAAGCTCGCCCTGATCGACGTCCGCGAGCAGGCGGAGTGGGACATCAACCACATCGAGGGCGCCCGGCTGATCCCGCAGTCGTTGCTCAGTTCCGGTGAGGGGCTGGCGCAGCTGCCCCACGACCGCACGGCGGTGCTGTACTGCAAGACCGGCGTGCGCTCGGCCGAGGCGCTGGCCGCCGTGAAGAAGGCCGGTTTCTCCGACGCGGTCCATTTGCAGGGCGGCATCGTGGCGTGGGCCGAACAGATGCAGCCCGACATGGTCATGTACTGAGCCATTTGCCCCGTCAGGCTCCATTACGCTACCCGTGTGACAGTCGAGCCACCGCCGGAGCATGTGCTGGCGGCGTTTGGTTTGACCGGCGTCAAGCCCGTCCCGTTGGGCGCCAGTTGGGAGGGTGGCTGGCGATGCGGCGAAGTCGTGCTGTCGATCGTGGCCGACCACGCCCGCGCGGCCTGGTCGGCCCGGGTGCGGGAGACGCTGTTCGTGGACGGCGTCCGGCTGGCCCGGCCGGTTCGCTCCACCGACGGGCGGTATGTGGTGTCCGGGTGGCGGGCGGACACCTTCGTCGCCGGAACGCCCGAGCCCAGGCATGACGAAGTCGTCTCGGCGGCGGTCCGGCTGCACGAGGCGACCGGCAAACTCGAACGCCCCCGCTTTTTGACCCAGGGGCCCACCGCGCCCTGGTCCGACGTCGACGTCTTCATCGCCGCCGACCGCGCCGCGTGGGAGGAGCGGCCGCTGGCATCCGTGCCGCCGGGCGCGCGCACCGCCCCGCCGTCGGCGGACGCCGAGCGATCCGTCGAGCTGATCAACCAATTGGCCACGCTGCGCAGGCCGACCAAGAGCCCCAACCAGCTGGTGCACGGAGACCTCTACGGCACGGTGCTTTTCATCGGCACGGCGGCGCCGGGGATCACCGACATCACACCCTACTGGCGGCCGGCCTCGTGGGCCGCGGGCGTCGCCGTCGTCGACGCGCTGTCCTGGGGCGAGGCCGACGACGGGCTCATCGAACGGTGGAACGCACTGCCGGAGTGGCCCCAGATGCTGTTGCGGGCGTTGATGTTTCGTCTTGCGGTCCACGCGCTGCACCCGCGCTCGACCGCCGAGGCGTTTCCTGGCCTGGCGCGCACGGCGGCCCTGGTCCGGCTGGTGCTTTAGGTCTTGCCGGGCTTGCGATCGCCCGCAAACTCGTAGCGGACCTCGTCGAGCGCGATCCTGCCGTCGACGGACAGCACCCCTTCGGCGCGCAGCAATTCCAGCTGTCGGGTCCTCAGGTGCCGCGCGGGGCGCCCGGAGGCGGTGATCACCCGGTGCCAGGGCAGATCCGAGGAGTCGGTCCGCATGATCCATCCGACGATGCGAGGGCTGGAAAGCCCCGCGACAGAAGCGATGTCGCCGTAGGTGGCGACCCGGCCGGACGGAATCGCCGCGACCAGCGAACGCACCCGCTCGACCTGCTCATCGGTCACCGGCGCCACTATCAGCGGTCTTCCATCAGCCCGCGGATCAGCGCCGCGGTTTCGGTGGGCTTGGCGTGGGGCACCATGTGGTTGCAGTCGAAATCCAGCAGCTCGAAATCGGAGCCCAGCCGTTCCCGCAGCGCCTCGATCAGTTGATCGCTCACGTACGGCGGCGAGGTCTGCTTGGCCCGCACCAGGATCGTGGTCGTCCCGGCCGGCGGCAGCACGACGTCGCGGGCCAGTTCGCTCCAATACGACATCATCGCCGGCAGGCTGACCCGCCAGCGGTGCCGCCCGCTGGGCAGCTCGACCAGGTGCTCGTCGATCTCGGACGCCAGCAGCGCCGGGTCCACATCGGCCCACGAGCCGGTCGCCTTCTCCAGGCGGGCCTCCTCGGGGTCGGGATAGTCGGGGGAGGAGAACATCGCCTCGGCGATCTGGCGCATCCAGCCGCCGTCCAGGCCGACCGCCGGGTCGAGCAGCAGCAGCGCCGACACCCGGTCCGGGCGGGCCGCGGCCAGGTGCAGCGCCAGGCCGCCGCCGAACGAATGGCCGACCACCGGCACCGGTGCCTCGGCGGCGGTGTCGAGCAGCCCCGACAGCGCCGAGACGTTGGCGTCGATGGTCCACGGCGCCGCCCACGACGACCTCCCGTGGCCGAGCAAATCCGGTGCGGCGATGGCGATTTCGGGCAGGTAGCCGGCCAGGTGCCGCCAACGACCCCCGTAACCGGTCAGCCCGTGGATGGCGAGCATCCGCACGGGGCCGGCCGGGCCGTAGCGGTGCACGTGCAGGTCGGCGCTCACCCGTCGCTGTCGTCCCAATCGTCGTCGGTGGGAACGATGAAAGCCTGCTCGATCACATCGGCTTCGTTGGCATCGCGATCGGTGGCGTTGTCCAGGTACGTAGTGTCCAAGCCGGCCTCGTCCTCGGCGTCGACGGCCTGCTGCTGTTCTGCGGCGTCCGCTTCGGGCACTCCGTCGTCGGGACCTGGAAAATCGGAGTCCATCCAATCCCTCCTTGCCTCGCGAGCGTTCCGGTTTCCTTCAGCCCAGTATCCCGATCTTGTCAGACCCTCGTGATTGCATGCAGCCATGTCATTCACCTGGGACGACGAGGCCCGTGCCGTTCTGGCACCGGGACTGCGCGGGCGGGTGCGGGTGCTGGGCGGGCCGGGCACCGGCAAGAGCAGCCTGCTGGTCGACGCCGCGGTCGCCCGGATACGCGCGGGCGTCAAGCCGGAATCGGTTCTGTTGCTTACCGGTTCGGGGCGGATCGGGGTGGGCGCGCGCAGCGCGTTGACGACGGCGCTGCTGCGGTCGCGTTCCTCCGGTCCCTGCCGGGCGGCCGTGCGGGAGCCGCTGGTGCGCACCGTGCACAGCTACGCGTACGCGGTGTTGCGGCGGGCCGCCGAGCGTGCCGGTGACGCGCCCCCGCGACTGGTCACCAGCGCCGAACAGGACGCCATCATCCGGGAGCTGCTGGCCGGTGACCTCGCCGACGGGCCGCGCGCGGCCAGCGCGTGGCCGGCGCATCTGCGGCCGGCCCTGGCCACCGCCGGATTCGCCACCGAGCTGCGAAACCTGTTGGCGCGCTGCGCCGAACGCGGGGTCGACCCGCAGGAACTGGAGCGGCTGGGCCGACGGTGCCGGCGCCCGGAATGGACCGCCGCCGGCAAATTCGCGCGTCAGTACGAGCAGGTGATGTTGCTGCGGGCGGCGGTCGGGACGGCGGCGCCGCAGGCCACGACGCCGGCGCTCGGCGCCGCCGAGCTGGTGGGTGCCGCGCTGGAGGCCTTCGCGGTGGATCCGGAATTGCTGGCGGCCGAACGCGCCCGAATTCGCCTCTTGCTGGTCGACGACGCACAGCAACTCGACCCGCAGGCGGCCGGCCTGGTGCGGGCCCTGGCCGCGGGCACGGAGGCGACGCTCGTCGCCGGTGACCCGAACCAGGCGGTGTTCGGCTTCCGGGGCGGCGAGGCGTCCGGGCTGTCCCCCGCAAGCGGGTGGGACCCCCACGACGACGATTCGCCGTCGGTGACGCTGACGGTGTCGCATCGCTGCGCGCCGGCCGTGGCGCGTGCGGTCAGCGGCATCGCGGGCCGACTGCCCGGGGGCAGCGCGGGCAGGCACATCGACGGCACCGGGCCCGACGACGGATCCGTCACGGCGCGCCTGGCCGCCTCGGCGCACGCGGAGGCGGCCATGATCGCCGACGCGTTGCGGCGTGCCCATCTGATCGACGGGGTGCCGTGGTCGGCGATGGCCGTGATCGTCCGGTCGGTGCCGCGGGCCGGGGCGCGGTTGCCGCGCGCGCTGGCCGCCGCCGGCGTCCCGGTGGCCGCGCCCCAGGCGAGCGGCGCGCTGGCCGGCGAGCCCGCGGTCCGGGCGCTGCTCACCGTGCTGGCCGCGGTCGCCGACGGGCTCGACGGCGAGCGGGCCCTGGCGCTGCTGACCGGTCCCATCGGCCGCGTCGATCCGGTGTCGCTGCGCCAGCTGCGCCGAACGCTGCAGCGCGCCGACCCCGATCGCGCCCCCGGCGATTTCGTCGGCCTGCTCGTCGAGGCCCTGCAGGCCGACGCGCCGTGCCCCGGACCGCAGTCGCGCGCGCTGGCCCGGGTGCGCGCGGTGCTGGACGCGGCCGCGCGCTGCGACCGCGGCGGCCAAGACCCGCGCTACACCCTCTGGGCCGCCTGGCACCGATCCGGCCTGCAGCGCCGCTGGCTGTCGGCCGCCGAGCGCGGCGGCCCCGCCGGCGCCCAGGCCACCAGGGACCTGGAGGCGGTGACCGCCCTGTTCGACATCACCGATCACTACGTGTCCCGCACGCCCGGCGCGTCGCTGCGCGGGCTCGTCGAGCACGTCACGGCGCTGCAGCTGCCGGCTGCCGGCGCCGAGCCGGCGTCCCAGGTCGAGCAGGTCCGGGTGCTCAGCGCCCACGCCGCGCTGGGGCACGAATGGGACTTCGTGGTCATCGCCGGCCTGCAGGAGGGGCTGTGGCCCAACACCGTTCCGCGTGGCGGCGTGCTGAACACCCAGCGGCTGCTCGACGTGCTCGACGGCGTCGGCGGGGACGCCTCGGTGCGCGCACCGCTGCTGGCCGAGGAGCGCAGGCTGCTGGTGTCGGCGCTGGGCCGGGCCCGGCGCCGGGTGCTGGTGACGGCCGTCGACGCCGACACCGGCGGTGCCGACGGGGAGGCCGCGTTGCCGTCGGCGTTCTTTTCCGACATCGCGCAGTGGGCCGGCCGTGACGGTGATCCCGTTGCCGCACAACCCGTCTCCGCGCCGCGGGTGCTGTCCACGGCCGCCCTCGTGGGCCGGCTGCGGGGCGTCGTGTGCGCGCCCCAGGGCGCCGTCGACGACGACGACCGCCGTTGCGCGGCAGCGCAATTGGCCCGGCTGGCCAAGGCCGGGGTGCCGGGCGCCGACCCGGCCGGGTGGCACGGCCTGCTGCCCGTCAGCACCAGCGAACCGCTGCGGGCGGGCGCCGAGCCGGTCACGCTGACGCCGTCGACACTGCAGGCGCTCAACGACTGCCCGCTGCGCTGGCTGGCCGAACGCCACGGCGGGACCAACGCGCGGGATCTGCGTTCCACCCTCGGCTCGGTGCTGCACGCGCTGATCGCCCAACCGGACAGGACGGAATCGGAATTGCTGGCCGAGCTGGACCGGGCCTGGAAGCATCTGCCCTTCGACGCGCGGTGGCATGCGGCCAACGAGCTGGCCCGCCACCGCGCAATGGTCCAGGCGTTCCTCGAGTGGCGGGCCCAGACCCGGGGCGAACTCACCGAGGTCGGCGTCGAGGTGGAGGTCGACGGAACGCTCGGCACGCCGCGCGATGACGGCGGCGAGATCCGGCTGCGCGGGCGGGTCGACCGGCTGGAACGCGACGCGGCCGGCCGGCTCGTCATCGTCGACATCAAGACCGGCAAGACGCCGGTGAGCAAGGACGACGCCCAGCAACATGCGCAGCTGGCGCTGTACCAGCTGGCGGTGGCCGAGGGCATGATCGCGGCCGGGGACGAGCCCGGCGGCGCGCGGCTGCTGTACGTCGGCAAGGCGGGCGCCGCCGGCGCCACGGTGCGCGAACAGGATCCGCTGACGGCGGCGGCCCGGGACGAATGGCGTGACCTCGTGCGGCTGGCCGCCGACGCCTCGGCCGGCCCGCAGTTCGTCGCGCGGCGCAACGACGGTTGCACGCACTGCCCGATCCTTCCGTGCTGCCCCGCCCACGCCGAGGGGCCGGCGCGATGAATCCGCGTTACACCCCCGCCGAATTGGCCTGCGCGCTCGGGCTTTTCCCGCCCACCGACGAGCAGGCCGCCGTCATCGCCGCGCCGCCGGGCCCGCTGGTCGTCATCGCCGGGGCCGGGGCCGGCAAGACCGAGACGATGGCCGCGCGGGTGGTGTGGCTCGTCGCCAACGGCTACGCCGAACCCGGCCAGGTGCTCGGGCTGACGTTCACCCGCAAGGCGGCCGGCCAGCTGTTGCGCCGGGTGCGCTCCCGCCTGGCCCGGCTGGGCGGCATCGGCCTGGGCGCCGCCGCCGCCGAGCCGGAGGGCGCCCCGGCGGTCAGCACCTACCACGCCTTCGCCGGCGCGCTGCTGCGCGACCACGGCCTGCTGCTGCCCGTCGAGCCGGACGCCCGGCTGCTCGGCGAGACCGAGCTGTGGCAGCTGGCGTTCGACGTGGTCAACGGATACCGCGGGGAGCTGCGCACCGACAAGACCCCCGCCGCGGTCACCGCGATGGTGCTGCGGCTGCGGGGCCAGCTGGCCGAGCACCTGGTGGACACCGGCCAGCTTCGCGACACCCACCTCGAGCTGGAACGGCTGATCCACGCCCTGCCGGCGGGTCCCTACCAACGCGACCGCGGACCCAGCCAGTGGCTGCTGCGGCTGCTGGCCGCCCAGACCGAGCGCACGGAGCTGGTGCCGCTGCTCGACGCGGTGGACGCGCGCCTGCGCGCCGTCAAGGCGATGGACTTCGGCCTGCAGATGGCCTCGGCCGCCCGGCTGGCGGCGGCCTTCCCGCAGGTCGGCGAGGAGCTGCGGAGCCGCTTCCGGGTGGTGTTGCTCGACGAGTACCAGGACACCGGGCACGCCCAGCGCATCGCGCTGTCCGCGCTGTTCGGCGGGGGGGTCGACGACGGGCTGGCGCTGACGGCCGTCGGCGACCCGATCCAGTCGATCTACGGCTGGCGCGGCGCCTCGGCGACCAACCTGCCGCGCTTCACCACCGACTTCCCCCGCGCCGACGGCACGCCGGCGCCGGTCCTGGAGCTGCGGACCAGCTGGCGCAACCCGCCGCGCGCCCTGCGGGTGGCCAACGCCATCTCGGCCGAGGCGCGCCGGCGCTCGGTTGCGGTGCACGCGTTGCGTTCCCGCCCCGACGCGCCGCCCGGCACCGTCCGCTGCGCGTTGCTCGCCGACGTGGCGGCCGAACGCGAGTGGATCGCCGACCACCTCCAGGCGCGCTACCGGCAGGCCCATGCCGACGGTGTCAGCCCGCCCACCGCCGCGGTGCTGGTGCGCCGCAACGCCGACGCCGCGCCCATCGCCGACGCGCTGCGCGCGCGCGGAATCCCGGTCGAGGTGGTCGGTTTGGCGGGCCTGCTGTCCGTCCCCGAGGTCGCCGAGGTGGTGGCCATGCTTCGTCTGGTGGCCGACCCGACGGCCGGCGCGGCGGCGATGCGGGTGCTGACGGGCCCCCGATGGCGCCTCGGTGGCCGGGACCTCGCCGCGCTGTGGCAGCGGGCGCTGAGTTTGGCCGACGGGCGGGCGGGCGCGACGCCCACGCCCGAAGCGATCGCGATGGCCGCCGGACCCGACTCCGACGGCGCGTGCCTGGCCGACGCGATCAGCGACCCCGGCCCGGCGGGCGCGTACTCGGCGGCGGGATATCGGCGCATCACCGCGCTGGCCGCCGAATTGGGCGCCCTGCGCGGGCACCTCGGCCATTCCCTGCCCGACCTGGTCGCCGAGGTGCGCCGCGCGCTGGGCGTCGACTGCGAGGTCCGGGCCGCCGCCGCGGGGCAGCCCTGGACCGGAGCCGAACACCTCGACGCCTTCGCCGACGTCGTGGCCGCGTACGCCGAACGGACATCGGACCTCTCGGTGGCATCGGTGGCCGGCCTGCTGGCCTACCTGGACGTCGCCGAGGACGTCGAGAACGGCTTGCCGCCGGCCGCGCCGACGGTCGCACGGGACCGGGTTCAAATCCTCACCGTGCACTCGGCGAAGGGTCTGGAATGGCAGGTGGTCGCGGTCGCGCACCTGGCGGGCGGAA
Organism: Mycobacterium terramassiliense; assembly: GCF_900157385.1. Classification (GTDB taxonomy): domain Bacteria; phylum Actinomycetota; class Actinomycetes; order Mycobacteriales; family Mycobacteriaceae; genus Mycobacterium; species Mycobacterium terramassiliense. Next base: position 357,302 of record NZ_LT717700.1, on the reverse strand, counting down.
TCTTCCCGTCGACCGCATCGCGCAGCACGTGGCTCACCGACGCCGCCGAGTTGCCGCCGCTGCTGCGCGGGGATCGCGCCGCGGCCGGCTCGCTGGGCGTCCCGGTGCTGGACACGTCCGTCGTCACCACTCGAAAGCAGCTGTCCGACAAGATCTTCGAGCATCGCCGCCAGCTCGAGCAGCGGCGCGTCGACGAGGAACGCCGGCTGCTGTACGTGGCCATCACCCGCGCCGAGGACACCCTGCTGGTGTCGGGCCATCAATGGGGGTCCACCGGCGTCAAACCCCGGGGGCCGTCGGAATTTCTGTGCGAGCTCAAGGACATCATCGACGGATCGGCCGACGCCGACCCGTGCGGGGTGGTGGAACGGTGGGCGCCCGCTCCGGCCGACGGCGAACGAAACCCCATGCGCGACAACGTCGTCGAGGCGATGTGGCCCGCCGACCCGCTGGATGCGCGCCGCGGCGATGTCGAGGCGGGCGCCGCGCTGGTGGTTCAGGCCATGTCGGCCGACATCGGGGAGCCCGGCGCCGACGCCGAGGGTTGGGCCGCCGACGTCGACGCGTTGCTGGCCGAGCGCGCGCGCTCGCAGCGCCGGCCCGCCCGCGCCCTGCCCAGCCAGGTGTCGGTGAGCGGGCTGGTCGACCTGGCGCGTGACCCGGCGGCCGCGGCGCAGCGGCTGGCGCACCGGCTGCCCAGCCGTCCGGAGCCCCACGCCTCGCTCGGCACCGCCTTTCACGCCTGGGTCCAGCAGTTCTACGGGGCCGATTCGCTGTTCGACCTCGGCGACCTGCCGGGCGCGGCGGACTCCGCCGCCGGCGAGATCGAGGAATTGGCCGCGCTGCAGGCGACGTTCGCCGAATCGCGCTGGGCGGCCCGCACGCCGGTGGCCGTCGAGGTGCCCTTCGACATGCCGATCGGGGACACCGTGGTGCGGGGCCGCATCGACGCCGTGTTCGCCGACCCCGATGGCGGCGCCACCGTCGTGGACTGGAAGACCGGTGAGCCGCCCCACGGGGAGGAAGCGATGCGCCAGGCCGCCGTCCAGCTGGCGGTCTACCGGTTGGCGTGGGCCGCGCTGTCCGGGGTTCCGGAGTCCGCGGTGCGCACCGCCTTCTACTACGTGCGCACCGGCGCCACGGTCACGCCCGATGAACTGCCGGAACCCGCCGAACTCGCCGCGTTGCTCGCCGGTCCCGCCGGCGGCGACGCCGTGGCCGTGTGAGGTGGGCCGCTCGCGCCATGGACGGCCCGCCAGCGTGGTTACATAGGAGTCGTGCGTGTCTCGGGCTCTGGGTATCAGCCGATGACGGAGCGCCGTGGCCAACGGTAGGGCGCGCAAGCTGAGCGGTCTGGACGAGACGCTGACCGCCCAGCCGGGTCATCAGCTGGTGGGCGTGCTGCGCATCCCGGAGGACCACGCCAGCCCCACCCGGGTCATCGTGCGGCGCGTGGCGATCGCGTTGCTGGTGTTGTTCGGCGCCGCCGTCATCGTCTATCTGGACGCCGGCGGCTACCGCGACGTGCGCGGCCGGCCGCTTACCTTCCTGGATTGCCTCTATTTCTCCGCGGTGTCGCTGTCGACGACCGGCTATGGCGACATCACCCCGTACACCGAAACGGCGCGACTCGTCCACACCGTGATCTTCACGCCGCTGCGGATCGCGTTCCTGGCGGTGTTGGTCGGCACGACGCTCGAGGTGCTCTCGGAGCGATCGCGGCAGGCGTGGAAGATCCAGCGTTGGAGGAGCAAAGTGCGCAACCACACGATCGTGATCGGCTACGGCACGAAGGGCAAAACGGCGGTCGCGGCCATCCTCGGCGACGAAGAGGCTCAGGGTGAGATCGTCGTCGTCGACACCGATCGCTCCGCCCTCGAACACGCCGCGTCGGCCGGCCTGGTCACCGTCCACGGCGACGCCACGAAATCCGATGTGCTGCGGCTCGCCGGGGCGCAACACGCGGCGTCGATCGTCGTCGCCACCAGTCGCGACGACACCGCCGTGCTCGTCACCCTGACGGCGCGGGAGATCGCGACGAAGGCCAAGATCGTCGCGTCGATCCGCGAAGCCGAGAACCAGCACCTGCTGCAGCAGTCGGGCGCCGACTCGGTGGTGGTCTCCTCGGAAACCGCGGGCCGGCTGCTCGGCCTCGCCACCACCACGCCGAGCGTGGTGGAGATGATCGAGGACCTGCTGACCCCCGACGCCGGGCTGGCGATCGCCGAACGCGAGGTCGAACAGACCGAGATCGGCGGATCCCCAAGGCATTTGCGCGACATCGTGCTGGGCGTGGTGCGCGACGGCCACCTGCTGCGCATCGGCGCCCCCGAGGTGGACGCGATCGAGGCCAGCGACCGGCTGCTCTACATCCGCCACGCGGGACATTAGGCCCGGCGCGTGGACTTCCAGCTACAGAGCGTTCCGCTGCTCTCGCGCGTCGGCGCCGACCGGGCCGACCAACTGCGCACCGACGTCGAGGCGGCGGCCGCGGGCTGGGCGGACGCGGCGCTGTTGAGCGTGGATTCGCGCAACCAGGTGCTGGTCGCCGACGGCCGGGTGCTGCTGGGGAACGCGGCGGCACTGGGCGACAAGCCGCCGCCGGAAGCGGTGTTCCTGGGCCGCATCGAGGGCGGCCGCCACGTGTGGGCCGTCCGCGGCGCGCTGCAGGCGCCCGAGGATCCCGACGTGGCGGCCGAGGTGGTGAACCTGCGCAGCCTCGGCCGCATCTTCGACGACACCAGCAGCCAACTGGTGTCCTCGGCCCTCGCGCTGCTGAATTGGCATGACAGCGCCCGCTTCAGCGCGGCGGACGGCTCGCCGACACGGCCGGCCAGGGGCGGCTGGTCGCGGGTGAACCCGGTCACCGGTCACGAGGAGTTCCCGCGCATCGACCCGGCGGTGATCTGCCTCGTCCACGACGGCGGCGACCGCGCGGTGCTGGCCCGCCAGGCCGTGTGGCCGGAGCGGATGTTCTCCCTGCTGGCCGGGTTCGTGGAGGCCGGCGAGTCGTTCGAAGTGTGCGTCGCGCGGGAGATCCGCGAGGAAATCGGCCTGACCGTGCGCGACGTGCGCTATCTGGGCAGCCAGCCCTGGCCGTTTCCGCGCTCGCTGATGGTCGGCTTCCACGCCGTGGGCGACCCGGACGAGGAGTTCTCGTTCAACGACGGCGAGATCGCCGAGGCGCAATGGTTCACCCGCGACGAGGTGCGCGCCGCCCTCGCGGCCGGCGACTGGGGCAGCGCGTCGGAATCCGGCGAGTCGAAACTCCTGCTGCCCGGCTCGATTTCGATCGCGCGCGTGATCATCGAGTCCTGGGCCGGGCTGGACTGAACGGGCTAGCCGACTTCGGCCAGCTTCGCCTTGACCTGAGCCGCGCTGGGGTTGGTCAGCGTGGATCCGTCCGCGAACTTGACCGTCGGGACCGTCCGGTTGCCGCCGTTGACCGAACCGACGAACTCCGCCGCCGCGGGGTCGTGCTCGATGTCGACCTCGTCATAGGAGATCCCGTCGGACTTGAGTGCCGTCTTGAGCCGGTGGCAGAAGCCACACCAGGACGTCGAGTAAACCGTGACCGGAGCGTTGGACATAGCCCGCTCAACGTAGCGCAGCGACGGGCAATTCCGCGAGCAACGCAAGTCACGCACGCGCCGCGGCGTGTTTGTCGGCGACTCCTGCTTTCATGGAAGCCAAGATGAAGCCCATGCCGATGGTCGCCGACGCACTGACCGCCGAGCTGGACGACGAGCAGCGCGAGGCCGTGTTGGCTCCCCGGGGGCCGGTTTGCGTGCTCGCGGGCGCCGGGACGGGGAAGACCCGGACCATCACGCACCGCATCGCCCAGCTGGTCGCGGGTGGACACGTGGCGGCCGGTCAGGTGCTGGCGGTCACCTTCACCCAGCGGGCGGCGGGGGAGATGCGCGCCAGGTTGCGTGCGCTCGCCCATGGCGCCCACGCCGGCTCGGGGGTGGGCGCCGTGCAGGCCCTGACCTTCCACGCGGCCGCGCACCGCCAGCTCCGTTACTTCTGGCCGCGCGTGGTCGGGGACACCGGCTGGCAGCTGCTCGACAGCAAGTTCCCGGTCGTGGCGAGGGCCGCCAGCCGCTGCCGGCTCAATGTCAGCACCGACGACGTGCGCGACCTGGCCGGCGAGATCGAGTGGGCCAAGGCCTCGCTCATCGGCCCCGAGGAGTATCCGTCGGCGGTGGCCGACGTCGGCCGCGATGCCCCGATGGACGCCAAGCAGATCGCGGCCGTCTACTCCGCCTACGAGGCCCTCAAGGTGCGCGACGAGTCGATGGCGCTGCTGGACTTCGACGACCTGCTGCTGCACACCGCGGCCGCGATCGAGAACGACGCCGCCGTGGCCGAAGAGTTCCGTGACCGGTACCGCTGCTTTGTCGTCGACGAGTACCAGGACGTCACCCCGCTGCAGCAGCGCGTGCTCGACGCCTGGCTCGGCGGTCGCGACGACCTCACCGTCGTCGGCGACGCCAACCAGACCATCTACTCGTTCACCGGGGCCACGCCGCGGTTCCTGCTCGACTTCTCGCGGCGGTTCCCGGACGCCACGGTGGTGCGCCTGGAACGCGACTACCGGTCCACCCCCCAGGTGGTGTCGCTGGCCAACCAGGTGATCGCCGCGGCGCGCGGCCGGGTCGCCGGCAGCAAGCTGCAGCTGTCGGGGCAGCGCGCACCGGGCCCGGTGCCCTCGTTTCACGAGCACACCGACGAAACCGCCGAGGCCGCCGCGGTCGCGGCATCGATCGGCCGGCTGATCGAATCCGGCACGCCGCCGTCGGAGATCGCGGTGCTCTACCGGGTCAACGCGCAATCCGAGGTCTACGAGGAGGCCCTGACCGAGGCCGGCATCACCTACCAGATCCGCGGCGGGGAGGGGTTTTTCAACCGCCAGGAGATCAAGCAGGCGCTGCTGGCGCTGCAGCGCGCGGCGGCCCGGGGAGCCGAGGGCCCGCTATCCGAGGTCGTCCGCGCGGTGCTGGAGCCCCTGGGGCTGACGGCCGAGGAACCGACCGGCACCCGGGCCCGGGATCGCTGGGAGGCGCTGGCGGGGCTGGCCGAGCTGGTCGACGACGAAGTCGCGCAGCGCCCGCGGCTCGACCTGCCCGGCCTGGTGGCCGAGCTGCGCCTGCGCGCCGACGCGCGGCACCCACCCGTCGTGCAGGGCGTCACGCTGGCCTCGCTGCACGCCGCCAAGGGACTCGAGTGGGACGCGGTGTTCCTGGTCGGATTGGCCGACGGCACGCTGCCCATCTCGCACGCGCTGGCGCACGGCCCCGAAAGCGAGGCCGTCGAGGAGGAGCGCCGGCTGCTCTACGTCGGAATCACCAGGGCGCGAGTCCATTTGGCGCTCAGCTGGGCGCTGGCCCGCAGCCCGGGCGGGCGGCAGAGCCGCAAGCCGTCGCGGTTCCTCAACGGCATCGCGCCGCAGGCCCGCGCCGACGCCGCGCCGGCCAAGTCCCGGCGCGCCCGGGGCGCCGCCACGCGCTGCCGGATCTGCAACAACAACCTGACCACCCCGGCGGCCATCATGCTGCGGCGGTGCGAGACGTGTGCGGCCGACATCGACGAGGAGTTGTTGCTGCGGCTCAAGGCCTGGCGCCTCGACGTGGCCAAGGAGCAGAAGGTGCCCGCCTACGTCGTCTTCAGCGACAACACCCTGATCGCGATCGCCGAGCTGCTGCCCGGCGACGAATCGGCGCTGATCGCGATCCCGGGTATCGGCGCGCGCAAGCTCGAACAGTACGGGCCCGACGTGCTGGAGCTGGTCCGCGCGGCCCGCTGAGGGAAATCGCAGGTCAGAAAATCGGTTGTCGGGACCGGCCGCTACCCTTTACCCTCGAAACCGCACATTGCTGCCAGCTGAGAGGAGGGTCGCCACGATGATCACCAACGCGTTCGGTGTAGGCGTGGCGGCCGCGGTGCTCGCTGAAGGCCGGTCCGAGGCTACCTCCCGTGCCGCCCACGCCGCCGCGCCGGCGGCAGCGGTCAAGCACCGTATCGCCGCCGCGACCGACGCGTCCGTGGATTGGGGCCATACCTAGCTAGCCCCCCTTGAAGATGGCCACGGACCCGAAGTCAGCAGGATCCGTGGCCACAGTTATTTGGGTCGAGCGCCGCCCAACCTGGTCCGGATCACGAAGGACAACCACCCGACCAGGAAGCAGGTGAGCAGGACATGTCGGCATTGCCCGTCCGAAGACCGACGCCGCTGGAGTTGCCTTGTCACGTCGACGATCCCGACCTGTGGTTCGCCGAGGCCCCGGCCGACCTCGAGCGCGCCAAGACGCTGTGCGCGGCCTGCCCGGTGCGCCGGCAGTGCCTGGCCGCGGCGCTGGAACGGGCCGAGCCGTGGGGCGTGTGGGGCGGCGAAATTTTCGAGCGCGGCTCGATCGTGACCCGCAAGCGCCCGCGTGGGCGCCCCCGCAAGGACGTCGTCGCCGCCTAGAAAGAACACTCCACCGCGAAAGTGCAACTGCCGACGCGTTTCCCGAGAGCGACCGTCGGTAGTTGCACCCTCGCGGCGCCAGAGCCGCCTCGCAGCGACAGAGCCGCCTAGACGGCGCCAGAGCCGCCTCGCGGCGCCAGAGCCGCCTAGACGGCGGCGGTGTCGGGCTCGGCGAAGCCGGGGATCAGTTCCTCCGACAGCGCCTTGATCGGCACGTGCGCGTCCAGCTGGCACAGGATCGCGGCCACCGAAGCGATGACGCGCATCGGTATCGCCAGCTTGGGCGGCAGGTCCATCTGCCGGGCCGTCTTGATCTGCGAGACCGAGCGGTCGATCTGCACCACGGTCATCTTCTGCAGCCACTTGCGGGTGTAGTGGAAGACGTCGACCTCGATGGGCTCGACGTACTGGCGCAGCATCTCGTCGATGTCGCGCACCGAGACCTGCTGGCCCTTCTGGATGAAGCCGACCTTCTCCATCGTCGGCAACAGCAGGTCGTAGTTCTTGTCGCGGGCCAACCGGATCGTCATGCCCAGCTCGACGGGATAGCCGCCGGGCAGCGGCGCGACGGCACCGAAGTCGATGACGCCCATCCGCCCGTCGGGCATCAGCATGAAGTTCCCCGGGTGGGCGTCGCCGTGCAGCATTTCCAGCCGGCGGGGCGCGTCGAAGGTGAGCTCGAGCAGGCGGGTGCCGATCAGGTCGCGCTGCTCGGTGGTTCCGTTGCGGATGATCTCCGCCATGTGGATCCCCTCGATCCACTCCTGGACCACCACCTTGGGCGCGCTGGCCACGACGTGGGGCACCAGGAAGTGCGGGCTGTCGTGATACGCCTTGGCGAACTTGCGCTGGTTGTCGGCCTCCAGCCGGTAGTCCAGTTCCATCTCGGTGCGCTGAACCAATTCGTCGACCACGCCCTGGACGTCGGCGCCCGGCGAGAGCTGCTTGAGCACGCCGACCATGCGCTGCATGGTCTTGAGGTCGGCGCGCAGCGCCTCGTCGGCGCCCGGGTACTGGATCTTCACGGCCACCTCGCGGCCGTCGGCCCACACCGCCTTGTGCACCTGGCCGATGCTGGCCGAGGCCACCGGGGTGTCGTCGAACGAGCTGAACCGCTCCCGCCACTTGGTGCCCAGCTGGGCGTCGAGCACGCGGTGCACCTTGGCCGCGGGCAGCGGCGGGGCGTCCTTCTGCAGCTTGGTCAACGCCTCGCGGTAGGGCTCGCCGTAGTCCTCGGGGATGGCGGCCTCCATCACCGACAGTGCCTGGCCGACCTTCATCGCCCCGCCCTTGAGCTCACCGAGCACGGTGAACAACTGGTTGGCGGCCTTCTCCAGCATCTCGGCCTGGACTTCGTCGCGCGACTTGCCCGTCAACCGTTTGCCGAAGCCGAGCGCCGCCCGACCGGCGAAGCCGACGGGAATGCTGGCCAGCTTCGCGTTTCGCGCAGCACGGCCGCGTTTGATGTCTGACACACATCCATCATCCATGACGCTCGGCGCACCGCGCGGTCGATCCGGCCATAGGTTGTCCCTGGCATGAAACACGGTTCGCGAGGGTGGTACAGGAGAAAGCCATGGCAGCAAAGCAAGCGCAGCACGACACCGCCGAAGCCCTGTTCAGGGCGATCATCGAAACGCTGGACAAGAACCGCAAGGACGGCACCCTGACCGCGGAGATATTGGAGGAACTCGCCAAGGCGTACGCGTCGGTCTCGACGTGCGTCCCGGAACAGGGACGGCTCGGGTAGCGCCGGGGCTCAGCACGGGCACAGCGGGTGCTTCGTCCATTGGCGCGCGACGATCGAGCCCGCGTTGAGGTCGAACTCCAGCGTGGCGTTCAGCGCCGGCGGCGGCGCGGGATCGGGCACGGGCTGCTGCCCGCGCACCGCCGCGATCACCCGGTTCACCTGGCTGAGCGCCAGCGCCGCCGTCGCGAGCAGCGTGGCCCGGTCGGCCACCCCGACGGTGTCGCGCAGCTGGGCGGCGATCGCCGGCCACGAGGCGTCGCGGTCGCTGCGGTGCAGGTCGGCGCAGCCCAGGCAGCTGGTCACGCCGGGGATGACCAGCGGGCCGACCAGGCCGGTGCCGTCGCGCACCCGGACCGGGAGGTGCGGCACGCCCCGGCCGTGCAGGTCGCGCACCATGCGCGGGTCGGCGACCAGGTAATCGGACAGCACCACCAGGTCCACCGCGTCGGGCGACACGGCGGCGTGCGGCTGGCTGCTGTGCGCGATGCGGGCCCCCGAACAGCGCAGCGCCTCCACGAGCAGCTCGGACAGCGGGCCCCGGCCGTGGATCCGGATCGACGCCGCCCGCCCGCGGGGCCGCCGGCATTCGGTCGCCACGCCGGCGCCGACCAGTTGCGCGACGAGGTTGGCCAGGCCCTGGGCGTCCCGCAAGCCGCGGCCGACCGCGTGCCGCCGCAACTCGCAGAGGGGCGTGGGCGAGCGCATGGACCGCAGCAGGGCGGCGACGTCGGCCGCGGCCAGGCCGCGCGGCGGACGGACCAGCACGGCGCGCCGCGGATCCCAGCCGACCTGCACGGTGCCGTCCGGCCGCAGCAGCACCGGCATCGCCGGGTCGAGCGCGTACAGCGAAAGCACCGACTTGGACGTGGCCTGGGCCATGGGTTGCGACTGTGCCACGCCGACGGCGCGCGCCGCGCTCAGTTATCCACAGCGCCGCCGTCGCACCGTCACGAGGTCACGACGATCGATTTCTGCCCGACCTTCCAGGCGGTCATGAAACGTTTGATGCTGACCTTCGTGTTGGCGTGGTCGGCGTAGGGGTCGTTGAGGTGGACGGTCTCGTTGTCGGTGTCGACCCCGGTGACCACGAGCAGGTGATCGGGCGTGGTGCGCTGGTCGTCGCTGTTCAAAATGGTTCCGCCGTTGACCCACGCGATGACCTTGCGGCCGGCGCCGAGGTACTGCTCCAGCGCCGGCAGCCCCGTCTGGTCGGGTTGGGTGTCGTAGACCATGCGCGACTTGATGCCGTAGTGCTCGAGCAACACGACCGTGTCGGCCATGTCGATGCCGCCGGCGTCGGTTTCGTGGCCCGGGTCACCGGTGGGAAGGTAGATCGGGCCGTCGCGGATCACCGAGGGTGTGTTCTGGGCCAGCTTGATGATCTGCTTCTCCGTCGGGGCGTTGCCGGTGACCTCGCCGACCACATCGGCCACGGAAGCCAGCCCACAGGTGTCCTCCAGCGACTGCTGCACCCAGTATCTGGCCGCCGCATCCGGGTCGCCGTACACGCCGTCGGCACTCGTCCGTGCCGTCGCCGGCGGGTTGCCGTACGTGCTGGCGGAGGTAGCCGGTGGCATCCCCGCACGCGGGGACGGTGGCGCCGGGCCGCACGCCGACACCGACGCAACGCCGGCCACACCGATACAAGCCACCGCCAGGGCAGCGCGCACCCCGGTGGCGATCCTGATCATGTTCGCTCGCAAAGAGTCGGTCCGACGATCGATTGGCCTGCAACGTAGCACCGTCGGCAAACGGCCGCGACCCGATCAGTTGTCGCCGGCACCGCCGCCCGGCTCATCGGCGCCGGGGCCTTCTTCCAATTTGGCGATGGCCTCGTCGATGCCGCTGGTGTCCCCGCCGATGATGCGGTCGATGAACCCGGCCGGCTCGTCGAGATCCTCCGCGCCGGGCAGCAGGTCCGGGTGCTGCCAGACGGCATCGCGGGCGTCGACGCCGGCGGCCTCGGTCAGCCGCTCCCACAGCGCGGCGGCCTCCCGCAGCTTGCGCGGCCGCAGCTCGAGACCGACCAGCGTCGCGAACGTCTGCTCGGCCGGGCCGCCGCTGGCCCGGCGCCGGCGCAGCGTCTCGCTCAGCGCGGCCGTGCCCGGGATCCGATCGCCGAGGGCGGCCGTGACCACCACCTGCACCCAGCCCTCGATCAAGGCCAGCAGGGTCTCGAGCCGCTCCAGCGCCTGCTGCTGCTCCGGGGTGGCCTTCGGCTCGAAAACGCCCTGGCCGAGCAGGCTCTCGATGGCCGCCGGATCCGACAGCGACGCCGGATTGAAGTCGCGCGCCAGCTCCTCGATCCCGCTCATGTCGATCTTCATGCCCCGGGCGTAGGCCTCGACCGCCCCCAGCAACTGACTGGACAGCCACGGCACGTGGCCGAACAGCCGGTGGTGCGCGGCCTCGCGCGCGGCCAGGAAGGTCAGGATCTCGCTGCGCGGCTGCTCGAGTCCGGCGGCGAACGATTCGAGCGCGTCGGGCAGTATCGCGGCGATCCCCTTGGGGCCGAGCGGCAGCCCGATGTCGGTCGAGGTCAACACCTCACGCGACAGCCGGCCCAGCGCCTGGCCCAGCTGCGAGCCGAAGGCCATGCCGCCCATCTGCGACATCATCGCCAACAGCGGACCCGCCATGCTCTTGGCCTCGTCCGGCAACGACGACGCCCACACCGTGGCGATCTGCTCGGCCATCGGATCGCAGAGCCGCTTCCAGGTCTGAAGCGTGTTGTCGACCCAGTCGGTGGGGCTCCAGCCCACCGCCTTCGACGTGCCCGCGGGCAGCGCCGTGGCGCCGTCCAGCCAGGTCTCGGCGAGGTGGACCGCATCGGCGATCGCCTTGGTCATCGATGCGGGGATGGGTGCGACGAACCCGATCGAGCTGGACGCCACCCGCCGGGCCAGCTCGTAGTTGACCGGTCCCGACGCCTTGCCCCCGGTCGCGACGCTGCCCGCGCTGCTGAACATCTGGCCCAGCTGGGTGAAGATCTGGCCCAGGTCGCCCATGCCGAAATCCCCGCTCAGGCCGAAGGCGCCCAACGGGTCGGACGCCCCCGAGCCGGAATCGGGATCCTTCTTCCCGTGCTTCTCGTGCTCCGGGTCCTCGCCGGAGGAGAAGCCGAAAGGCACGTCAGGCATATCGCTAACGGTACTCACCGGTGGAATGCGGCGCGCGATCTCGGGTCACGCTCGTAGCTGAACGGGGCCGGCCGGGGTTTGGTTAGGGTAAGCGGCGTGAACAGGCGGATCCTGACCTTGCTCGTCGCACTCGTGCCGATCGTCGTTTTCGGCGTGCTGCTCGCGGTGGTGACGGTGCCGTTCGTGTCGCTGGGGCCGGGTCCGACGTTCGACACGCTCGGTGAGGTCGACGGCAAGCAGGTCGTCGCGATCGAGGGCACCGTGACGCACCCGACGACCGGACACCTCAACATGACGACGGTGTCCCAGCGCGACGAGCTGAGCCTGGGCGAAGCGCTGACGCTGTGGCTGTCAGGACAGGAACAGCTGGTGCCCCGCGATCTCGTCTACCCGCCGGGCAAGTCGCGGGACGAGGTCGACAAGGCCAACAACGCCGACTTCAAGCAGTCGGAGGACAGCGCCGAGTACGCCGCCCTGGGGTACCTCAAGTACCCGGCTGCGGTGACCGTCGCGACGGTCACCGACCCCGGGCCGTCGGCGGGCAAGCTGAAGTCCGGTGATGCCATCGACGCGGTCAACGGCACGCCGGTGGCCACCGTCGAGCAGTTCACCGGATATCTGAAAAACACCAAGCCCGGCCAGGTTTTGACCATCGACTACCGCCGCAAGAACGAGCCGGCCGGGGTTGCGCAAATTACGCTGGGAACGAACAAGGACCGCGACTACGGCTTCATGGGCGTGGCGGTGCTCGACGCGCCCTGGGCGCCGTTCACCGTCGACTTCAACCTCGCCAACGTGGGCGGCCCGTCGGCCGGGCTGATGTTCAGCCTCGCGGTCGTCGACAAGCTCACCACCGGCGACTTGGCCGGTTCCAAGTTCATCGCGGGCACCGGGACCATCTCCATCGACGGCAAGGTGGGCCAGATCGGCGGCATCACCCACAAGATGGTCGCCGCGCACGCGGCCGGGGCCACGGTGTTTCTGGTGCCCGCCAAGAATTGCTACGAGGCGAGCTCGGACAATCCGTCCGGCTTGCGCTTGGTGAAGGTGGAGACCCTCACCCAGGCGGTGGATGCGTTGCACGCGATCACGTCGGGGGGTCAGCCGCCCGGTTGCTAGCCCGGCCGGGCGGCCGCGCGAGATGCGTACAGTTGTGAGCTAGAAATCCCGGAATTTCAGAGCCCAGCCATAACGATCAGGGAGCGTAGCCAGTGGGGATGCGGCCCACCGCACGGATGCCGAAGCTGACTCGGCGCAGCCGGATTCTGATCCTGATCGCACTGGGTGTGATCGTTTTGCTGCTCGCCGGCCCGCGGCTGATCGACGCCTACGTCGACTGGCTGTGGTTCGGTGAGCTCGGCTACCGCTCGGTGTTCACCACCGTGCTGGTCACCCGCATCGTGGTCTTTCTGGTCGCCGGCCTGCTGGTCGGCGGCATCGTGTTCGCCGGGCTCGCCGTGGCCTACCGCACCCGGCCCGTGTTCGTGCCGAGCAACAACAACGATCCCGTGGCGCGCTACCGCGCCGTCGTGGTTGCGCGGCTGCGGGTGGTGGGCATCGGTGTCCCGGTGGCCGTGGGACTGCTGGCCGGCATCATCGCGCAGAGCTACTGGGTGCGGGTGCAGCTCTTCCTGCATGGCGGGAACTTCGGCATCAGGGATCCGCAGTTCGGCAAGGATCTCGGCTTCTACGCGTTCGAGCTGCCGTTCTACCGGCTCCTGCTCAGCTACATGTTCGTCGCGGTGTTCCTGGCCTTGCTGGCGAACGTGCTGTCGCACTACATCTTTGGCGGCATCCGGCTGTCCGGTCGCACCGGGGCGCTGAGCCGCTCGGCGCGGATCCAGCTGGTGACCCTGGTCGGGCTGCTGGTGCTGCTCAAGGCCCTCGCCTATTGGCTGGACCGCTACGAGCTGCTGTCGCACACCCGCGGCGGCAAGCCGTTCACCGGTGCGGGCTACACCGACATCAACGCGGTGCTGCCGGCGAAGCTGATCCTGATGGCGATCGCGGTGATCTGCGCTGCCGCGGTGTTCTCCGCAATCACCCTGCGCGACTTGCGGATTCCGGCGATCGGGCTGGTGCTGTTGCTGCTGTCGTCGTTGATCGTGGGCGCCGGGTGGCCGCTGATCGTCGAGCAGATCAGCGTCAGACCCAATGCGGCACAAAAGGAGAGCGAGTACATCAGCCGCAGCATCGCCGCGACGCGTCAGGCCTACGGCCTGACGTCCGACCAGGTCAGCTACCGCAACTACACCGGCGACGGGCAGGCCACGGCGCAGCAGGTCGCGGCCGACCGGGCAACCACCTCCAACATCCGGCTGCTGGATCCCACGATCGTCAGCCCGGCGTTCACCCAGTTCCAGCAGGGCAAGAACTTCTACTACTTCCCGGACCAGCTCTCCATCGACCGCTACCTCGACCGCAACGGGGCGCTGCGTGACTATGTCGTGGCCGCCCGGGAACTCAACCCCGACCGGCTGATCGACAACCAGCGGGACTGGATCAACCGCCACACCGTCTACACCCACGGGAACGGCTTCATCGCCTCGCCGGCCAACACGGTGCGCGGAATCGCCAACGACCCCAACCAAAACGGCGGCTATCCCGAATTCCTGGCCAACGTCGTCGGCGCCAACGGCAGCATCGTGTCCGACGGGCCGGCGCCGCTGGACCAGCCGCGCATCTACTACGGACCGGTCATCTCCAATACCTCCGCCGACTACGCGATCGTCGGGCGCAACGGCACCGACCGCGAATACGACTACGAGACCAGCACCGAAACCAAGAACTACACCTACACCGGGCTCGGGGGCGTGCCGGTCGGCGACTGGTTGTCGCGCAGCGTGTTCGCCGCCAAGTTCGCCGAGCGAAACTTCTTGTTCTCCAACGTGATCGGCTCCAACAGCAAGATCCTGTTCAACCGCGATCCGGCGCGGCGGGGGGAGGCGGGGGCGCCGTGGCTGACGACCGACAGCGCCGTGTACCCGGCGATCGTCAACAAGCGGCTGGTGTGGATCATCGACGGCTACACCACTTTGGACAACTACCCGTACTCGGAGTTGACGTCCCTGGAATCGGCCACCGCCGACTCCACCGAGGTGGCGTTCAACCGGCTGGCGCCCGACAAGAAGGTGTCCTACATCCGTAACTCGGTGAAGGCCACCGTGGATGCCTACGACGGGACCGTCACGCTGTATCAGCAGGACGAACAGGATCCGGTGCTGAAGGCGTGGATGCAGGTGTTCCCCGGCACCGTCAAGCCCAAGAGCGACATCACCCCCGAGCTCGCCGAGCACCTGCGTTACCCCGAGGACCTGTTCAAGGTGCAGCGGATGCTGCTGGCCAAGTACCACGTCAACGACCCGGTGACGTTCTTCTCCACCTCCGATTTCTGGGACGTGCCGCTCGACCCTAACCCCACCGCCAGCAGCTATCAGCCGCCCTATTACATCGTCGCGAAAAACATTGCGAAGAACGATAATTCGGCCTCATACCAGTTGATCAGTGCGATGAACAGGTTCAAGCGCGACTACCTGGCGGCCTACATCAGCGCCAGCTCGGACCCGGCGACGTACGGCAGGATCACCGTGCTCACCATCCCGGGTCAGGTCAACGGCCCGAAGCTGGCCAACAACGCCATCACCACCGACCCGGCGGTATCCCAGGACCTCGGCGTGATCGGGCGTGACAACCAGAACCGGATCCGGTGGGGCAACCTGCTCACCCTGCCGGTGGGCCAGGGCGGCCTGCTCTACGTCGAACCCGTCTACGCCTCGCCGGGGGCCAGCGACGCCGCGTCGTCCTACCCGCGGCTGATCCGGGTGGCGATGATGTACAACGACAAGATCGGCTACGGCCCCACCGTGAGCGACGCCCTCAACGGGCTGTTCGGGCCCGGCGCGGGCGCGACGGCGACCGGAATCCAGCCCACCGAGCCCGGCGCGGCCCCCCCAGCCCCGGCGCCCCACCGGCTCCCGCCGCGCCTCCGGGGCCGCCGCCGGCCGCGGTTCCTCCGGCGCCGGACGGCTCGGTGACGCTGTCGGCGGCCAAGGCCGCCGCCCTGCAGGACATCCAGGCGGCGATCGGCGCGGCGAAAGACGCCCAAAAGAAGGGCGATTTCGCCGCCTACGGCGCCGCGCTGCAGCGGCTGGACGACGCGATCAACAAATACAACGCCACGAAATAGCCTTCCCGTCGCGGGCGTGCGTGTCGGTCCGCCGACACGCCGTAAACCGCGGCATTCCGCGCACCCTCACGCGGCGCTAACCGGCCCGTAGCCGGCGGGCCACCTCGCCGTAGCGCTCGAAGCGCTCGGGGTCGCCCTGCGCTCCAAAAGCGTTGTACAGCACCAGGCGGGTCGCGACCCCCGCGTACTTCTCGCTCAGCGCGCCGGCCAGCGCGTCCCATGTCGACTCGGTGGCGAACGCGGCGATGTGCTCGTCGGTGATCTGGGCCGCCATGCCGGCGAAGTCCCCGGCCTTCTGCTTCTCCCGGATGCGGGCCGTGGTGCCCTCGAATCCCGCCTCGTCCCAGATGAACGCGTAATTGGGGGTGCTGCCGTAGAAGGACATGCTGGCCCGCACCGACTCGCGCTCGCGGGCGCGCTCCTCGTCGCTGTCGCCGACGATGGTCATCACCGGCACGATCATCGCGATGTCCGACGGCGAGCGCCCTGCCTTGGCGGCTCCGTCCGCGACGTTGGGCACGACGTGACGGGCCAGGTAGCCGGGCTCGCCGAGCGGGTGGACGTGCACGCCGTCGGCGACCTCGCCGGCCATCCGCAGCATCCACGGATTCACCGCCGCCACATCGACTTTCGGGTCGGGCGCGTCGATGGGTCCGGCGCTCCACTGCGGGGTGATGAAGTCGAGGTCGTAGAACTCGCCGTGATGCTCCAGTGCACCCGTCCGGAACGCGGCGAAGCACGCCTTCACCGCCAGCACGTAGTCGCGCAGCCGCGGACCGGGCCGCTCGAAGGCCATCCCGTAGCGCCGGACCACGTGCGTCCGCACCTGCGTGCCGAGGCCGAGCCGGAACTTCCCGCCGGTCGACTCCTGCAGCTCCCAGGCGGTGGCCGCGGTGACGAAGGGGCTGCGCGGAAACGCCACCGCGACCCCGGTGGACAGCTCGAGGCCGGGCGCGGACTGCGAGGCGACGGCGGCGTTGAGGTAGGGCGTGCGCCCGGTCTCGGTCAACAGCAGCCCGGAGAACCCGGCGGCCTGCGACCGGCGGGCCAGATCGCCGATCTTGTCCAGCGGTTGGGGAACCGTCATCACGTCGATGTGCATGGCGGAACAGTATGCCGGAAGGTTTCAGCCGCGCGATGCCGTGCGGAACCTCTCCCGGTAGGCCTTCGGCGAGACGCCGAGGTGGTCGACGAACACCCGCCGGAGGCTTTCCGTGCTACCGAACCCGGCGATGCGCGCCGTGTCGGCGACGCTGCGTCCGGCGTCGAGCGCGGCGCGGGCGGCGTCGATGCGCACCATCTCGACGTAGCGGGCCGGCGTCGTGCCGAGCTCGGATTGGAACAGCCGCGTCAGCTGCCGCGTGCTCAAGGAAGCCTGCGCCGCGAGCGCTTGCACGCTGTGGTTGGCCGCCGGGTCGGCCGAGATTGCCTCGGCGACCTTGCGCAGCGGAGACTGCGGCGGGGGGTCGGCCTCGACCAGCACCGAGAATTGCGACTGTCCGCCCGCGCGCTTGAGATAGACGACCAACCACCGGGCCACGTCGCGGACGAGCTCGGTGCCGTGATCCATCTCGACGAGCGCCAGCGCGAGGTCGATGCCCGACGACACCCCCGCCGAGGTGAAGACGTCGCCGTCGCGGACGAAAATCGCGTCGGGCTCGACGGTGACGGTCGGAAAGGCCCGGGCGAACAGCCGGGCGTCGTGCCAGTGCGTGGTCGCGCGCCGGCCGTTGAGCAGCCCGGCCTGCGCCAGGATGAACGACCCCGTGCAGATCGAGGCCAGCCGCCGGGTCCGGTCCGCGGCCGACTTGACCGCGTCGACAAGCTCGGGGTCGATCGCCCGCCGCGGCAGGTCGTCGCTGCCGGCGACCATGACGGTGTCGGCCGACTCGATCGACGACAGGGCGTCCGTGACGCCCAACCGGGTCCCGATCGAGGTGGTGACGTCGCGCCCATCCACCGACGCGATCTTGAGCCGATAGTCGGCGCCGAACCGGTTGGCTTCGGCGAACACCTCGCCCGCCCCCGCGACGTCCAGCATCGTCACGTCGTCGAAGACGACGATGACTATCACGCGCGACTGCCCGGCGGCTTTAGCCACGCACACATTGTGTCGCAATCCATGGGAAAGACGGCCCGAACGGCAGCGGTCGATGGAGGCGCGGCGCCCGAAGATGGAGCCAGTCCTCGAAGGAGAAGCGTCATGGCGATTCAGTCCGTAACCATTGCCGGCATCGTCATCCCCGACACCGCCCTTGTCCGGGACGCCACCGAGTTCATCCGCGACGCCGAGGAGGACGTGCTGTTCCACCATTCCCGGCGGGCGTACCTCTTCGGCGCGCTGCACGGGCGCCGCCTCGGCCTGCAACCGGACCTGGAACTGCTCTACGTGGCCGCGATGTTCCACGACCTGGGCCTCACCGCGCGTTACCGCACCTCGACCGAGCGCTTCGAAATTGACGGTGCCGACGCGGCGCGCGACTTCTTGCTGGAACGCGGCGTCGACCGATCCGAGGCCCACAAGGTGTGGCTCGGCATCGCGTTGCACACGACGCCCGGGGTGCCGGCCCGGTTAGACCCCGAAATCAGTCTGCTCGTGGCCGGTGTCGCGACCGACGTCGTCGGTGCGGCCCGAGACGACCTGCCATCGCACGCCATCGAGGCGGTGACCGCGGCCCACCCGCGTCCGGATTTCAAGAACCGCATCCTGGTGGCCTTCAACGAGGGCATGAAGCAGCGGCCGGAGACCACCTTCGGCACGATGAACGACGACGTGCTGGCGCACTTCGATCCGAACTTCAAGCCCCGCAGCATGGTCGACGCGATTTACCGCAGTCCTTGGCCTGAATGACAGGCGCGGACATGGGCACGGAAAGGAGTAGACAAATGGAGATCCACGAGGCCCTCTACACCACCCGGATGATGCGGCGGTTGCGGCCGGATCCGGTTCCGCTGGACGTGCAGGCCCGCATCCTCGATGCGGCCGTCCGGGCGCCCAACGGGGGCAACACCCAGCGGTGGCACTTTGTGGCCGTCGACGATCCGGAGCTCATCCACGAGTTCGGCGAGCTTTTTCGGCAGGGCCGCGCCCTCGAATACGAGAAGTTCAGGACGGGGCAGGGGCCGATGGCGGTGCCGGGGCCCGGCGCGGACCCGGCCGCGCACGTTGAGACGATGCGCCGGATCAAGGGCTCGGGGGACTACCTGGCCGACCATTTCGACGAGGTTCCCCTGTTGCTCTTCGTCTTCGCCATCGACGACCTCGGGGGCGCCAACATCTACCCGGCGATCTGGAGCGTCTTGCTCGCCGCCCGTGCTGAGGGCGTCGGCGGCGTCATGACGATGGTGCTCAACAATTTCAGGGACAGGGTCAACGAGTTGCTGGGCGTGCCCGTGGTGGAAGGCTGGAAGATGTCGGCCATGCTGACGCTGGGCTACCCACGGGGAAGGTGGGGTGTGGCCGCCAATCGTCGCCCGGTGCATGAAGTTTCGTCCCGAAACCACTGGGACGCGCCGTTCGGTGTCGAGGTGCCGCAGCCGCTGTGGTCGCCTCGGGACCAGACACCGCCCGCCCTGGCCGCCGTGGGATGAAAGGCGATACGATCATGGCCATCCAATCACCAGAAACCATCGCCAATATCGCGATACCCGACACCGACCTCGTGCGCGAGATCACCGACTACATCCGCGGCGCCGAAGACGACCTGCTGTTCGACCATTCGCGCCGGGTCTTTTTGTTCGGCGCGCTGCAGGGGCGCCGCCGCGGCCTGCAGCCGGACCTGGAGCTGCTCTACGCCGGGGCGATGTTCCACGACCTGGGTCTCACCGAGCGCTACCGCAGCTCCACCCTGCGCTTCGAGGTCGACGGCGCCCATGCGGCGCGAGAGTTCCTGCTGCAGCATGGCGTCGATCAGGCCGACGCCGACAAGGTGTGGCTGAGCATCGCCCTACACACCACACCCGGCGTGCCCGAGTTCCTGGCGCCCGAGATCGCCTGCGTCACCGCGGGTGTGGAGACCGACGTGCTGGGCATCGGCCGCGACGATCTTCCCCCCGACGCGCTCGCCGCGGTGACCGCCGCCCACCCGAGACCGGATTTCAAGCGGCGGATCCTGGCGGCGTTCAACGACGGGATGAAGCACCGGCCCGACAGCACCTTCGGGACGGTGAATGCCGATGTGCTGCAACACTTCGACCCCACCTTCGTCCGCGCCGATTTCGTCGACATCATCACGAATAACACCTGGCCCGAATAGCCTGCAGCGCGAGGAGGTAGCGCACGTGAACGATGGCGCTGAGCAAATCGGGGTCACGATCGTGCGGCCGGGCGAAGGGGATTACGTGGCGCTGCCTGGTTTCGGCGCGGTGTTCAAGCTCTCCGGCAAGACCAACGGGGGCGAGGTCTCCATCGTCGAGCATCCGTTCGAAGTCGGCCTACTGACCGCGGCGCACCGGCACACCCGCGAAGACGAGCACTCGATCGTGTTGGCGGGTGAAATCGGTTTCCGCTCCGACGACAGCGAGGTGGTCCTCGGTCCGGGTGGCTACATCACCAAACCGCGCGGGCAGATGCACGCGATGTGGAACGCCGGCAGCGAGCCCGGCCGCATCATCGAGGTCATCACCCCCGGCGGATTCGAGAACTACTTCCGCGAGCTCGGTGAGCTGCTCGTGGAGCACGCGAACGACCCGGTCGGCAAGGTCCTGCACGAGCTGCCCGAATTCGGCGAGCTGGCGGACAAATACGGGCTCACCTACGGGTCGCCGGACTGGATGGACGACATCGCCCAGCGCTACGGGCTGAACCCGCCTTCACACTGAGGGGAACGGCGCGGCCCACGGTTCGGCCGCGACGCCGGCGACGCCGATGATATAGGCGATGGTGTGATACCAGCCGGCCGTCGCGGTCAGCTCGAGGATCTGCTGGTCGTCGAAGTCGGTGCGCAGGTCGTCGAACAACTCATCGGAGATGGCGCTGGTGTGGTGCAGGTCGTCGGCGAGGCGGATGATGTTGCGCTGCTGGGTATTCCAGCATGCGTCGTCCGGTCCGCCGTGCACGGTGGAATACAGCTGCTCGTCGGTCAGGCCGAGCGGCTTGGCGAAGGCGGCGGCGTGCACGCCCCATTCATACTCGGCGCAACACAGGGCACACGTTCGGGCGATCAGCACCTCGCGGGCCCGGGGCGCCACAATGCGGCCGCCCAGGATGCCCGCGCCCAGCGGACGCATGCGCGCCGCGAGCTCGTCGTGCACGGCCAAAGTGCGGAACAACGCCAACGGCGCCACCGGCGAACCGGGCGGCATCCACTTGGCGAGCAGCCGCTGGATCTCGGGCTGGTAGGGCGGCTCCAGCGGAGCGATCCGGACTCGACGGGACACGACCCACCTCCGTGCTCTGATTATCGAAGCACAACCATAGCGCTCCGGAAATCAGAGCGCAAGAGGGGCCGGGGCGTTACGCTGCTGCAGTGCCCGAGAGCTCGAGAGAACCGATCATGGCTCTGCTGGACTTGCTCGGGCGCCGCTGGGCGATGCGGGTCATCTGGGAATTGCGCTCGGAGGAACTGACGTTTCGCCAACTGCAGCAACGCTGCGGCGGGGTGTCGGCCAGCGCACTCAACAGCAGGCTGGGCGAGCTTCGTGAGGCGGGCATCCTCGGCAAGGGGGCCAACGGTTATCGGCTCTCCGAGGAGGGCCGCAGTCTGTTGCAGGCCTACGAGCCGCTGGGCAGGTGGGCCAAGCGGTGGGCCCGGCGCCAGGCCGACGCGGCCCGCAACGGCTAGCCGGCCGCTTCCTTGTCGAACTCCGAGGCGATGTCGCGGGCGACCCGCTTGAGCAAGGGGGTGACCTCCGTCGCGGATTTCAGCGTGACGCGGGCCGCGGGACCCGATATCGAGATCGCCGTCAGCGACGGCGCGTCGGGCACCGGCACGGCGAAGCAGCGCACGCCCACCTCCTGCTCGCCCTCGTCGACGGCGTAGCCCCGCGAGCGGCACAGCTCGATGTCGGCGAGCAGCTCCTCGGGGGTGGTGTGCGAGTTCTCGGTCGAGGCGGGCATCCCGGTGCGCGACACCAGGGCCCGCACCGAATCGTTGGGTAGCTGCATCAGCAGCGCCTTGCCGACGCCGGTGCAATGCGGGTACACCCGGCGGCCGACCTCGGTGAACATCCGCATCGAGTGCGGCGAGGGCACCTGCGCGACGTAGACGGCCATGTCGTTGTCCATCAGCGCCATGTTCGCCGTCTCGCCGGTGCGCTCCACCAGTTCGAGCAGATGGGGCCGCGACCACGTCCCGACGAGGTGTGCGGCGCTCTCGCCGAGGCGGATCAGCTTGGGCCCCAACGAATAATGCCGGTTGGGCAGCTGCCGCAGGTAGCCCATGCCCAACAGGGTCCGCGCCAGGCGGTGGATCGTCGGCGCCGGCAGATCGGCGCGCGCCGCGAGGTCGCCGAGCGCGCCCGTGCCGCCCATGGTCGCCAGGATCTCCAGCAGCTCGAACGCCCGCTCAACCGACTGAACACCGCCCGTACCCCGGCTTTTGTGGGTCTCGCGAGCCATCACCGCTTCCGATCCAGCCCCGAGGGCCCGTCATCCCGCCTGCGCTTTTTCGTATCACGAAATCGACGCCGGCAGCAAGCGGCCCGCCGCTCAGTCGGCGGGCAGCGCCGCGAGCTCGTTGTACTCGATGACGTTGTCGATCTCGGTGCCCATCGCGATGTTGGTGACCCTTTCCAGGAAGACCTCGACCACGACGGGGACCTTGTGCTCGCGCGCCAGTTCTTGCGCCCGGCTCAGCGCCGGGCCGATGCCGGACGGCTCGGTGACTTGAATGGCCTTGCAGCCCAGCCCTTCCACGACGCTGCGGTGGTCGACGCCGTATCCCTTGGGCAGGTCGGTGTCGCCGGATTCCTGGGCGTTGATGTTGTCGAAGGCCAGCGAAACGCAGTAGTCCATGTCGAAGTTCAGCTGCGCCTGGCGGATCAGCCCGAGGTAGGAGTTGTTCACCACGACATGGACGTAGGGCAGGTTGAACTGCGCACCGACGGCGAGTTCCTCGATGAGGAACTGGAAGTCGTAGTCGCCCGACAAGCCCACCACCGTGGCGGCGGGGTCGGCGGTGACCACACCCAGGGCGGCGGGCACGGTCCATCCCAGCGGACCGGCCTGGCCGCAGTTGATCCAGTGGCGGGGTTTGAACACGTTCAGGAACTGGCCGCCGGCGATCTGGGAGAGCCCAATCGCGGTGACGTACCGGACATCGCGGCCGAAGGCGCGGTTCATCTCCTCGTAGACGCGTTGCGGCTTGATCGGCACGTCGTCGAAGTGGGTCTTGCGGTGCAGGGTCTGCTTGCGGTGCCGGCAGGCGCGGACCCAGTCGCTCCAGTCCGGCAGCGCGCCGGCGGCGGCGCGCGCCGTCCCGAGCGCCACCAGCAACTCCAGCGCGGCCCCGGCGTCGGAGACGATGCCGAGGTCGGGGGGGAACACGCGGCCGATCTGGGTGGGCTCGATGTCGATGTGCACGAAGCGGCGGCCGCGGCGGTAGGTGTCGAGCCCGCCGGTGTGGCGGTTGGCCCAACGGTTTCCGATCCCCAGCACGAAATCGGATTCCAGCATCGTGGCATTGCCGTAGCGGTGCGCCGTCTGCAGGCCGACCATCCCGGCGGCCAGCGAATGGTCGTCGGGGATCGCGCCCCAGCCCATCAGCGTGGGCACCACGGGGACGTTGAGCACCTCGGCCAGCTCGACGAGCAGGTCGCAGGCGTCGGCGTTGATGACGCCCCCACCGGCGACGATCAGCGGGCGCTGCGCCGTTTGCAGCATGTCGAGCGCCTTGTTGATCTGGGCCGGGCCGGCGGCGGGCTGGTAGACGGGCAGCGGGGCGTAAGCCGATGGGTCGAAGTCGATCTCGGCCAGCTGAACGTCGATGGGCAGGTCGATCAGCACCGGTCCCGGGCGTCCCGAGCGCATCAGGTGGAACGCCTGGGCGAACGCACCGGGCACCTGGCCGGGCTCGCGCACCGTCATCGCCATCTTGGTCACCGGCGCCGCGATCGCCGCGATGTCGACGGCCTGAAAGTCCTCCTTGTGCAGCCTGTTCACCGGCGCCTGGCCGGTGATCGCCAGGATCGGAATGGAATCCGCGCTGGCCGAATACAACCCGGTGATCATGTCGGTGCCCGCCGGGCCGGAGGTGCCGATGCACACGCCGATGTTGCCGGGCGCGGCGCGGGTGTACCCCTCGGCCATGTGGCTGGCGGCCTCGACGTGGCGGGCCAGCACGTGCCGGATGCCGCCGTGGGCGCGCATCGCCGAGTAGAAGGGATTGATCGCGGCGCCCGGCAGGCCGAACGCCTGTGTGGCACCCTCGATCTGAAGAATCCTGACGGCCGCGTCGACCGTGCGCATCCGCGTCATGGCGCTAGCTTTCCCCGCGTCCCGACAACCGCTCGACGCCCAGCAGCAGGCCCGAGTGGTCCAGCGCCCCGTCGCCGTTGGCCAGCGCGGACGCCATCAATTGGGCCACGACCGCGCCCAAGGGGATGACGACGTCGGCCTCGCGTGCGGCACTGGTCACGATGCCCATGTCCTTGTGGTGCAGCTCGATCCGGAATCCCGGGTCGAAGTTGCGGGCCAACATCTTCGGGGCCTTCTGGTCCAGCACCGCCGAGCCGGCCAGACCGCCGCCCAGCACCTTGACCGCCGCGTCGAGATCGACCGCGTAGGCCCGCAGGAAGGTGATCGCCTCGGCGAGGAGTTCGATGTTGCCCGCGACGATGAGTTGATTGGCGGCCTTGACGGTCTGACCCGCACCGGTGGGACCCACGTGGACGATCGTCTTGCCGACGGCCTGCAGGATCGGCGTGGCGGCGGCGAAATCGCGCTCGGTGGCCCCGACCATGATCGACAGCGACGCGTTCTTGGCACCGGCCTCACCGCCCGAGACCGGGGCGTCGATCATGCGCAACCCCCGTCGTCTGGCCTCCTCCGCCAGCTCCTTGGTGACGTCGGGGCGGATCGAGGAGAAGTCGATCACCAGGGTCTCGGGCTGGGCGTGCGCGAAAACCCCGCCGTCCGAGGCCAACACGTCGTGCACATCGGGGGAGTCGGGCACCATCACGGCCACCACGTCGGCGCCCTTGACCGCCTCGGCGATCGATTCCGCCGCGACGCCCCCCGCCTCGACCAGCGCGGCACAGCGCTGGGGCGAACGGTTGTAGCCGTAGACGGTGTGACCGGCCCGGGCCAGGTGGCAGGCCATGGGGCTGCCCATGATACCCAGCCCGATGAACGCGATGCTGCTCATTGACTCCTCGTTTCCACAAGTGCCGCAAGGGATTCGATGTTGACTCCGGCGCGACCCCGGTCCGCTTCGGGTAACCAGTCGAAGGTGTCGGGGCGGCTGGGCTGGTACTCCAAACCGATGTACCCGTCGTACCTGTGATCGAGCAGGATCCCGAGATAACTGGCGAGCACGATCTCGCCGGTCCCCGGCTCGCCGCGACCCGGCGAGTCCGCGATCTGGACGTGGCCGACCCGGTCGGCATGGGCGTGCAGCGCGGCGGCCACGTCGTCGCCGTTGACGTGCAGGTGATAGAGATCGGCCAGCACGCACAGGTTTTCATACCCCGCCCGGCTACGCACCCGATCGACGACCCGCACGGCATCCGCCGCGGTCCTGATGGGGTAACGGGGTGCGCCGCTGACCGGCTCGATGAGCACCGTGGCACCGATGCGTTGGGCCGCCTGGGCCGCGTAGGCGAGGTTCTCGGCCGCCACGTCGTCTTGGGCCGCCGGCGCCAGCCCCTCGATGCGGTTGCCGTAGAGCGCGTTGAAGGCCCGGGTGCCCAGCGTCTTGGCGATGTCGACGGCGACGTCCACGCTGTCCCGGAACGCGGTCACCGACCCGGGGTCGGACACGATCCCGCGGTCGCCCGCCGGCATGTCACCCGCCGCGAAGTTCAACCCGCTCAACCGGACCCCGGCATTCCGGATGGCGCGGACGAACGCGTCGACATCTCCTTCCGGCGGCGCCGGCTCGGCGAACGGCCACCAGAACTCGACCGCTTCGAAGCCCGCCGCCCGCGCCGCGGCCGGCCGCTTCAGCAGGGGCAGCTCGGTGAACAGGATCGAACAGTTCACCGCGTAGGTCGCAGACGCCACGGCATTCCTTCCATAATACGGAATGGAGTAATCGAAATACGGAATAAGTGAAGGGCTTCGGCGCCCGGGTTGTCAACCGCTGCGGCCGCGAATTTTGCGTGAAGGCTGTTCAGGCGCGGCGCAGTTGACCGAAGGCGGTACTGACAACGGGGGTTTCCTTTGACAGCCAAACGTGAGCCATGCCACCGTGACTAAAGCGAAATAAAAATTCCAACATACGAAATGGAACTCGCCCATGACGGCACTCGACGAACGCGACCTCGTCACCAGCATCCCGAACCTGCTCGTGCTCACCGACCCGGACGTGACCGAGGGCTACCGGCAGGACCGCGCCAAGGATCCGGACGCCGGGCGCCCGTCGGCCGTGGTGCGGGCCAGGAGCACCGACGACGTTCGGGCCGTGCTGCGCTGGGCCACCGCGGCCGGGGTCCCGGTGGTGCCCCGCGGCGCGGGTTCCGGTTTGTCGGGCGGCGCCACGGCGGTCGACGGGGGCATCGTGCTGACCACCGAGCTGATGCGGGGCATCGAGGTCGACCCGGTGACGCGCACCGCGGTGGTGCAACCGGGGCTCACCAACGCCGAGGTCAAACGGGCGGTCGCCGAGCACGGTCTGTGGTATCCGCCCGACCCGTCGTCGTTCGAGTTCTGTTCCATCGGCGGAAACGCCGCGACCAACGCGGGCGGCCTGTGCTGCGTAAAGTACGGCGTCACAACCGATTACATCCTCGGGCTGGAAGTGGTCTTGGCCGACGGGACGGTGGTGCGCCTCGGCGGGCCGCGCCTGAAGGACTCGGCCGGCCTCTCGCTGACCAAGCTGTTCGTGGGCAGCGAGGGAACCCTCGGCGTCATCACCGAGCTGACCCTGCGACTGCTGCCGGCGCAGCCGCCCGCCAGCACCGTCGTGGCCTCGTTCTCCTCGGTGCGCGACGCCACGGAGGCGGTCTGCAACATCACCCGCGTCATGCGGCCCGCGATGCTCGAATTCATGGACCACACGGCGATCGCCGCGGTCGAAAGGCACCTCAAGATGGGCCTGGATCTCGGCGCCCGCGCGATGCTCATCGCCCAGTCCGACGCGCCCGGCGACCGGGAGAACGAAATGGCTTTCATCGCCCAAGCTTTCGCGCACGCCAACGCCACCGACGTGTTCGTTACCGACGACCCGAACGAGGGCGAGGCGTTCACCGCCGCGCGACGGTTCGCCATCCCGGCCGTCGAGCGGCTCGGCGACCTGCTGCTCGAGGACGTCGGCGTGCCGCTGCCGGCGTTGCCCGCACTGGTCGACGGGATCGAGGCCATCGCCGCCCAGCGCGACATCGTCTGCGCCGTCATCGCGCACGCCGGCGACGGCAACACCCACCCGCTGATCGTGCACGACCCGGCCGATCCCGACCAGTCGCGGCGCGCGCACCTCGCGTTCGGCGAAATCATGCACCTGGCACTGAAACTCGGCGGCACCATCACTGGCGAGCACGGCGTGGGGCGGCTCAAGAAGGCGTGGCTGCCGGATCAGTTGGGGCCCGACGTGATGGAGCTGACCCGCCGCATCAAGCGGGCCCTCGATCCGCAGAACATCCTCAACCCGGGGGCGGTGCTCTAGATGTTCCAGCCCGATTACACCCCCGTCGCCCATTCCCTCGGATGGAGCGCCGCCGTCGCCGCGCTGCCATTGGTCATCATGTTCGTGCTGCTCGGCGGGCTTCGGGTGCGCGCGCCCATCGCCGCCGCCGTCGGCGTCGGCACCGCGGCGCTGATCGCCTGGGGGGCTTATCACATGCCCGTGGCGCAGGTCGCCGACTCGGCGGTGCTCGGGTTCGCCTACGGGATGTTTCCCATTATGTGGTTGGTGCTCAACGCGATCTGGATATACAACCTGACGGTCCAGACCGGCCATCGCGACGTGCTGTGCCGCTCCATGGCATCGATCTCCCCGGACCAGCGGATCCAGGCCGTCATCGTCGCGTTCTGTTTTGGCGCGCTCATCGAGGGCCTGGCCGGCTTCGGCACCCCGGTGGCCATCACGTCGCTGATGCTGGTCGCGCTGCGGTTCTCGCCGCTGAAGGCCGCCGCCGTGGCACTGGTGGCCAACACCGCCCCGGTCGCGTTCGCCTCGTTGGGCATCCCGATCGTCGCGCTGTCCGGGGTCACCGGGCTGCCCCTGGACACGCTGGGCGCCATGGTCGGTCGGCAAACCCCGATCCTGGCCTGCATCGTCCCGTTCATCCTGATCTTCATGGTCGACGGCCGCGCGGGGCTCAAACACGCCTGGCCGGCCGCCGCGATGGGCGGCGGCGTCTACGCGATCGTCCAATTCCTGTGCTCGAACTTCTTCTCCGTCGAGCTCACCGACATCGCCGGGTCGATCATCAGCGCCGGTTCCATCGTCTTGCTGCTTCGGGTCTGGCGCCCGAAGGCCCCACTGGTGGGCGCGACCGAAAAGGTCGCGCTCACTCACGAAAACCAAAGCGCCACAGCGCCGGTGGGCCGGCCGGATGGCGCCGTGCTGACCGCGCACCCGGCCAGCGGGGTGCGCGACGAGGTGGCCGACTCGCGCAGGGACGTCCTGCTGGCCTACGCGCCGTACGTGATGGTCACCGCGATCTTCTCGGTGTCGATGTGGAAGCCGTTCACCGCGCTGCTCAAGCACGGCGGCACCAGCTTCGCCTGGCCCGGTCTGCACGTCGCCAACGCGGCGCACAAGGCCTCCCCGCTGACCGTTTACAAGCTTGACTTCCTTTCGGCCGCAGGCACTTTGCTCCTCGCGAGCGGGCTGCTCACCATGCTCGTGCTGCGCACGTCGGTAGGCCAGGCGCTGCGTGCCTACGCGCAGGCGGCGATCCAATTACGCAGCGCCGCACTCACCGTGGGCCTGGTGCTGGCGCTGGCCTACCTGTTGAACCTGTCCGGCGAAACCACCACGCTGGGCCTGTGGATCGCCGGCGCCGGCGGCCTGCTCGGGATCGTCGCGCCCATCATCGGCTGGCTTGGCGTGACGGTCACCGGTTCGGACACCTCCTCCAACTCGCTCTTCGGGGTGCTGCAGGTCAGCGCCGCGCACTCCGCTGGCCTCAGCCCGACCCTGCTGGCGGCGGCGAACTCGTCGGGGGGCGTGATCGGGAAGATGCTCTCGCCGCAGAGCCTGGTCATCGCCACCGCCGCGGTGCAGATGAAGGGCAGGGAGGGGGATCTGTTCCGCGTGGTCTTGAAGTGGAGCCTGCTCTTGCTGGCCCTGATGTGTCTCCTGGTGTACCTGCAGACAACGTCGTGGCTCGGCTGGATGGTGGCGTGATGGGCGGCCACATCGTCCTGGCGCCCGACAAGTTCAAGGGATCGTTGCGCGCCGCGGAAGCCGCGCGGGCGATGGCGCGGGGCGTGTGGCGCGCCGATCCGCAGGCGACGACCGTCGCCTGCCCCGTCGCCGACGGCGGGGAGGGGACCCTGGATGCCGTGCTGGCCGCCGGATTCCAACGCATGCCCGCCCACGTCACCGGACCGACCCGCGCGCCGGTGCACACCGCCTACGCGCGAACGGGCACGCGCGCGGTCATCGAGATGGCCGACGTCTGCGGTACCCAGCGGCTTCCCGCACAGACGCCGGCGCCAATGACGGCCAGCACCCACGGGTTGGGCAGCGTGATCGGCCTCGCGCTCGACGATGGGTGCCGCGACATCGTCATCACCGTCGGCGGCAGCGCGAGCACCGACGGCGGCGCCGGCATGCTCGTCGCGCTCGGCGCCGAAATCCTCGACCACCGTGGCGACCCGATCCCGCCCGGGGGCCGCGGCCTGGCGCAGGCCGCGCGCCTCGACCTCGGCGGGTTGCATCCCGCCATCAAAGACAGCGCCTTCACGCTCGCGGCCGACGTGGACAGCCCGCTGTGCGGACCGCACGGCGCGGCGATCGGCTACGGACCCCAGAAGGGTGCCCACGGCGAGCAGGTGGCGGCCCTCGAACGCGGGCTTTCCCGCTGGGCGGATCTCGTCGACCGGGCGACCCACACCGACTGCCGCAACCAGCCCGGCGCCGGCGCCGCGGGCGGCGTGGGGTTCGCGGCGCTGTCCGTGCTGGGCGCGCGGATGCGGCCCGGCATCGAGATGATCCTCGAACTCGTGGGGCTCGACCGGAATCTGGCCGGCGCCAAGGTGGTGGTGACCGGCGAGGGGTCCCTCGACGTCCAATCGCTGCGCGGCAAGGCACCCGTCGGCGTTTCCCGGTGCGCCCACAAACACGGCGTGCCGACCTTCGCCATCGCCGGGGTGTCGACCCTGAGCAGCGCGCAGGCCCGCGCGGCGGGCTTCGCCGCCGTCCGCACCCTGACCGAACTCGAGCCCGACCCGCGGCGCTGCACCCAGGACGCCGCCAACCTGCTCACTCAGGTCACCGAAGCGCTGATCCGGGAATCCACGCCGCGCCAGGGAGGAAATCATGACTGAGCCCTACGACGACGACCGCACGGTGCTGCACTGGTACGACTTTGTGTGCCCGTTCTCCTACGTCGCGCAACACCGGACCGCGATCCTCGTGGAGGCGGGGATCGACGTCGTCTTGCTGCCGTTCCAGGCGCACCCGGGCATGCCGCCCGGGGGCCTGCCGATGAGGTTCGGCCCCGGGCCCAGGCACGCCATGATCGAGCGGCAGGCCCGGGCGGTGGCGATGCCGCTGCGCTGGCCCCGCCGGATACCGCACAGCCGAAGGGCTTTGGCGGCCGCGGAGTGGGCGCGGCTCAATGACCCCGCCGCGTTCCCGGAGCTGCACCGCCGGCTGTTTGACGCGCACTTCGTTTTCGGCGAGGACATCGACGACCAGGCCGTCATCGACCGGCACGCCCTCCTGGCGGGCGCCGACGTGGGCCGGCTGCGCGCCGCGCTGTCCGACGGCAGCGCGGCGATGGC
The DNA here is from genome assembly GCF_900157385.1 of Mycobacterium terramassiliense. GTDB lineage: Bacteria > Actinomycetota > Actinomycetes > Mycobacteriales > Mycobacteriaceae > Mycobacterium > Mycobacterium terramassiliense. Next base: position 326,702 of record NZ_LT717700.1, on the reverse strand, counting down.
CGTCGGGCAGGCCGAGTGGGTGGCGCGCCACCGCGGCGTCGACGGCACACCGGCCTGGCTGGTCGACGGGCGGCTGATGGTGGGCCTGCAGCCCGTGGGCGACTTCCGCTGCCTCGGCGCACTGACCGCGCGCGTTCGCCGCTGAAACGGGGCTGGTCAGCGCGCGATTTGGCCGCCGCGACGCGCGTTCGGTAACCTGTCATTTACCAACGCGGGGTGGAGCAGCTCGGTAGCTCGCTGGGCTCATAACCCAGAGGTCGCAGGTTCGAATCCTGTCCCCGCTACCAGGTGAAATGGCTCCCGGAGACTTCTCCGGGGGCCATTTTCATGCCCGTTGGGAACGCTTTTGGGAACATTCTCAAAGCGAACGAATCCTCGCGACCGGTAGGCCGCTGGAAGGCTTATGCAGCAACCTGAGCCCCGACGGGGTAAGCCCCGAAGTGCCTTAAGGTGCCGCCATGTCTTGGATTCTGAGGGAGGGGTGACGCAGTGAAAGCAGCGCCGTCCGGCAGGCGGCAGCCAGCCCCGGCTGGCGGGTGATAGCCGCCAAATGCGCCAACAAGGTTGTCGGCCGCACACAATGCCCCTCGGGACCTAGCTCTGGGCGCCCGCACCACGGCGATTAGCCGCGAATTTCGCCGATTCCTCCTGACGGCTCACGATAGACGTAGGCGGCTGGCGAACTGTTTTCAACGCTATCGACGAAAGGCTTGCCGCTTCATCGAGTTAAGAAGTCCAGCTGTGGTAGGCCTCGACGACAATGCGGCGCTTACGCAACGTCGCGACTGCGGTCGCATGCAGCGGCACCACGCGACGGCTGTGGTTCGTCTTACGCTAGTTGATGACGAGCCGGCACTGCCCTACGGCAGAATCCCCGCGACGCGACATTCAGCCTGAACCGCTTCAGCGTGGGCGTCATGTTGCGCGTAGATGGCGCGACACCAGTCACGCGCCGCCGTACCACATGCGTGCTCGAGTCCGCCGCCCATCGAACTCGCGAACGTGACATTCACGCAGCCATCACCCGATCGGTCGTAGGGGTCCGACGAGTGGTCGGTCATTACCCATGCCGTCGAGCCGGCAGCAATAACACCAACGACAACGCCGACCGCGATCAGCATGGCACGGCGTTCGCCAGGCGTGAATGGGTCGGTCGGAGGGGTCTTGCCTCTATTGACCGTCGGCGGCTCCTTCGTGCGGCGAACTCGACCGGTCTACGATAAACGGATTCCCTGGGCTCGCCATAGGTTTCCTTTCGCTAAACAGTGCGATGAGCAGGTCGATCTGCTCGCGGCTGAACTGCTCGGGTATTCGGGCAGCGACCACCGTTGGATCGCGTAGCTCGATACGTGGCGGACGCCAGCCCTTCTGCCGAGCTGCGGCATTAGCGGTGACCTCTCCGCGCACCCCCGCGTCGGCGAACTCCGCCTGCCTTGCGCCCAGAGCGGGAAGCTGGCGAGAGTCGGATTAACCGTCTGCTGAGCGGCCCACCGGCCGCAGGATTTGGGAACAGATTTGGGGATGTCATGTCTCGGGACATCGTTGACAGGTGTCCCGAGACATGGTTTACACCTGAATTCTGTTTTCTGGTGAGTTTCCGCATTTGACGCCGCGGGGTTGGCAGTCGCGGGTGCGGCGACGGGCGCCGACTTATCGCCCCGACGCCACACCGTCGGAGCGTGAAAGCTTCGATGCGGCTCGGGATCCACGATCAATCAACGCCGCGGGCCTGGCCGTCAGCGGGACTCGACGCCATCCGCACCGACGATGCGGGGAAGCGGTTGTTGATGTGAGGGTGGCCTTTTCACGAAGCGATGGATGGCTTCGTACGCATGCTGTTGTATTGCCGGGTCTTTGAAGTCGACGACGATCCCAGCCTGATCCACGAGGGGCCCGACGACTTTGCCCGGTCGGCTGGCGTAGAACACCCCGCTGCGCAACTGTTCGTCGGTGACTCCATCGACCAGCCGCTGAGCGCCCTTCTCCAACTGGTGTCCTACCCCCAGCGCGGGAAGGACGTAGGGCAACATGACGTGATTCATCACGCCACGAGTGACCGGGCCCATGTCGCGCAACGCGTCCGTTCCCGCGGTGTTGCCCGGGCTCACGGTGAGCAGCCGCAGGTCGGGATGCTTTCGGGCCAGCGACGACATCCACAGCGCACCAAGGTATTTCACCTGTCCATAGGCAAGGAACGTGTTGAATTTCCGCCGTTCGAAGAACGAACCGTCGATGACGCTGACGAACTCCTCCACTGAGTGGTTTGCGAACCTGGGCCGCGGCATCCGCATCATGCGAACACCGCGCGCGGCTTCGCTGCCCACCAGGACCGCGGTGTTGGTCAGTGCCCTGGCGGCGAGGAGATTCTCAAGCAGTACAACGTGGCCCAGTACGTTGGAACCGAAGACATGCGTGACACCGTCAGCGGTGAGCGCCAGCGGTGTGGGGCCGCCGGTGCCGCCGGCATTCATGACCATCGAATGCAGTGGGCCATCCAACGTGCTCAGCGCGGACCTCACCGAGTCCAAATCGGTCAGGTCCATTCGAATTACCGTGAAGATGGACCTGCCCGTGAGGCGCCCCAGGTCGGCGGCCGCCGACCGCCCGCTATCGGTGTTGCGACACGCTAGATAGATCCTGGCGAAATCGCCGGCAAGAGCGAGTTGGCGCGCCACCTCCTTGCCGAGCCCAACGTTGGCACCGGTGATCAGAACCGCCTTGGAAGACGTCGCAGCCATGCTGTCATTTCCTTTCGATAGAGACTTGATAGGGACTTCGCGCCCGCGCGCCACCGATGGCAGAACCCCATCCGGGAGCGTGGCGCTGCAGCCCGATCAGCAGCCGAAGGCCTCGGGCTTTCGAAGTCATGTACTCGACAGAGCACCGGCGTCGTCGTGTGTCAACGTCGCCGTCATGATGCCCTTTCTGTAGGGGGGACTGCCTTAGCCTACATGTTATTTGTAATCCATGCTACAGAAAGGTGGTGAAGTATCCGGATGTCAACCGTGAGGTCGGTCAACGTAGGTGGCCGTTGATCGCGTTGAATACGCTGCAGTAGTGCGTATTTCGATGGTTCATTTGACGAACAGACACACCGCGGCGAAAGCAACCTCGAACCGCGGCTGTGTGCGTTTGCATCATGTTATGTAGTATGTGCGACACTATTGTGTCGCGTCGGAGCTACACTGACGTCCAGGTTGCTGCGGGCGGGACCGCGCAGAATCCGGTAAGTCGATGTCGGGTTCACGGCGCCGCGAGGAGCACGCATTAACAACTCGGAACAGGACCGGACGAATCGGAAGGAGGATCAGGGCGGCGGGGCCCGCAGCGAAGGATCCCGCCGGAACTGGCCAACGTGATGGCAGCGAACGAATCGGTCACCGAGCCGCGACGGCTCACCCCCAAGGGGCGGGCCACGCGGGAGCGGATCGTGGCGACAGCAGCGGAACTGATGCACGACCACGGTGTCGCCGGCACGAGTCTTGGTGACGTCCAGAAGGCGGCGGGCGTAGGCGTTTCGCAGGTGTATCACTACTTCGGGGACAAGGATTCGCTGATCAGGGCCGTCGTCGCGCATCGCATCGAGGCTCTGCTGGCCACGCTCGGGGGGCTGGACAGCATGGAGGGTTTGCGCGCCTGGCGAGACCTTCTCGTCAACACGCTTGGCCAGCGGAACTGTGAGGGCGGTTGCCCGGTCGGGTCGCTGGCCGGTGAGCTGGCCGAGTCCTTCCCGGAATGTCGAGTTGACCTCGCCGGTGGATTCGACCAGTGGGAAACGGCGATCCGGGCAGGCCTACAGGCCATGTACGACCGGGGTGAGCTGCGCCGCAAGGCCAACCCCGACCGCCTGGCGACCGCGCTGTTGGCGGCGGTCGAAGGCGGCATGCTGCTCGCGCAGGTTCGCCGCGACCCCGCTCCTCTGGCAACGGCACTCGATGAGGTCCTCGATCGCATCGAAGACCTCAGGCCCCGACGCGCCGGCGCGTCAGTTAGCCAGGCGACGGAAACATCCCGGTGATGTTTCGCCGCGACGGTCGAACGCTGTCCACGTCGATAAGGATCGACGCACCGCCCGAAGTCCTATGGAACCTGATCACCACACTGGCCGACATTCCCGATTGGTACGACGACTGGGACACCGTGGAACCCGCCGCCGAAGATGGGCGGCTCCGAGTAGATGCGTCGTTTCGATCCCTTGGCGTCAAATTCGGCTGAGCTCGCCGCCGGACCCAGCGCGCGGCCCTTTCCCGGCTGGCAGGTTCGCGCCGGCGCCGGACGGTACCGCTGGCGTGGGGATGGCGTTGTCGATGAGGACGGCTGCGATGGCGGCGGCGGTGGCGAAGGTTTCGGTGTTGAGGACTCGGTTGCGGGCCGAGGCGCCATCCAGGAGCAGCGCCAGTTGTTCGCCGAGCAGTTCGGGGTTGGCGGCGCCGGCCTCGCGCGCGGTTTCGGTGAGCCGCGCGGCAAAGGCCTTCTTATAGTCCGCGGCGTGTACGCGTGCGGGGTGGTCCGGATCGTGGAGCTCGACGGCCGCCGCGATGAACGGGCACAGCGGCGCGTGAAGGTCGAAGGCGGCGAGGAGCCGTTCGCGGGGTGTGAGGTCGGTGCGGTCGAACACCTCGGGCAGGATGTCGGGGTCAAATCGGCGTAGGTGTTCGGCGATCAGCTGATCCTTACCGGTGAAGTGCTGGTAGAAGGTGCGCTTGGACACCTGGGCCACCGCGCAGAGCTGGTCCAGGCCGGTGCTGTTGATGCCTTGATCGCGGAACAGTTGTCGTGAAGCGGCCAGGATGCGCTCTCGTGCGCCCCTGCCGCGGCGCAGGCCTCGCGGCCCCTTCTCTAACTCCGGCACTCACCCAGCGTAGCCCAGTGGGGTACGGATCGGTGTGCATAGCTTGCATTCCACACAGTTGCGCGATAGCTTAAGCACTCAGATCGGTGTACATAACATCGGCACCTTCGAAAGATTTGGAGTGATCGTGGGAAAGCTCGATGGCAAGGTCGCGGTGATCACGGGCGCGACGAGTGGCATGGCGCTGGCCGGCGCCAAGTTGTTCGTTGACGAAGGAGCTCACGTCTTCATCACGGGCCGACGGAAGGACGCGCTGGAAGAAGCCGTCGAACAGATCGGCCGGAACGTGACCGGCGTGCAAGGCGATTCGGCCGACCTCGACGATCTGGACCGTTTGTTCGACACGGTCAAACAGGAAAAGGGCTCAATCGACGCGTTGTGGGCAAGCGCCGGGGTAGGCAAGCAGAACAAACTCGGTGAGATCACCGAGGAGGACTTCCACGACGCCTTCTGGCTGAACGCGCGCGGCACGCTGTTCACGGTCCAGAAGGCGCTGCCGCTGTTCAACGATGGCGGCTCGATTTTCATGACCGGGTCAAACGCCTCGCTGCGGGGCTACCCGAATTGGAGTGTGTACGCGGGAAGCAAGGCCGTGCTGCCCGCCTACGCACGGGTGTGGGTGTCGGAGTTGAGGGACAGGAAGATCCGGGTGAACGTGCTGACCCCCGGCCAGGTCGCCTCACCGATGCTGGAAGAGGTAATGGACGAGGAGATGAAGGCGCAGTTCGAGTCCGTGATCCCGCGGCGAGAGATGGGCCGCCCAGAGGAGATCGCGTCGGCCGCGTTGTTCCTGGCCTCCGACGACTCGAGCTATGTCAATGGCATGGAGCTGGTGGTCGACGGCGGCACCACAGTGATCTGAGTGAGCGACACCGGGATGGACGCCGACAACGACGTCGTCGCCCCGGAGCCGCTCAGCGCCGAAGAGTGCCGACCTTCCGATTTCCGGTAATCCGTTGTGGTCGTGAGCTCTTCGAGTCACCGCACAGTCGCGCCGATCAGGTCTCACACCACACGCAACCAAGGATATGAGGAGTAACCATGACCACCTTCGCCCCGCACCGCGACACCGTGGAATCCTTCGTCGACGCCATGCACGGCGGCGCAGACAAAGACGCTCTTTTCGGCATCCTCGCCGAGGACGTGGTGCTGTACAGCCCGCTCGGCGATGAACCAACCACTGGCCGCGACGCAGTCCTGGAAGCCATACGAGGGGTCGGCGCAGCGGCGGACCTCACCTATAAGGAGGTCCTCAGCGGCGAGACGCACCACGCGGCGTACTTCCGGCTGCGGATCGAGGACACGGTGGTCGACGGAATGGACTACATCCTGCTCGATGCGGGCGGCAATATCGCCGAGGTCACCATATTTTGGCGCCCGCTGCCGTCCGGCGTCGCGCTGCAGCGAAACCTTGCGGATGCCCTCGGCATGCAGCCCTGGGAACTGCACACCGAAGCGGAATAACGGTGCAGCCCGAGACGCGTCGGCGGGTTCGCGTCGTAGCCGCGGGTTTCGGATCCAGTCGCGACGTTCGCCGCCCGGTGGCTTCGCCGCCTCATCCCGTCGGCGCGGAGGGTTGCTTGACCGCCTCTACGCAAACGGTGATGTCGACGGTGTCTCCGAGCATTGGGCCGCCTCCGGCTAGCACGGGAGTGTCGGTCAGGACGCCAAAATCGCTACGCTTCAGCTTGATCACGCCTTCGAACCCGGCCACCTCACCGCGACCCATGCCGGGGCTCACGCCGAGAAACGAGAACGCCACTGGTACGCGCTTGGTGGTGCCGCGCAGGGTGAAATCAGCCTCGAGCACCCAGTTGTCCTTGTCGACGGGGTGCATACCGGTCGAGACGAGGGTGGCGGTGGGGAACTCGTCGGCCCCGAAGATGTCGGGGGCCCGCAGGTGCTGGTCGCGGTCCGGGTTACCGGTATTGACCGACCCGACCGCGACCGTGACCGTAACGCTCGGAGTTCCGTTCTCGGGCACCGTGATCGCACCGGAGAAGTCGTCGAATCGCCCACGTACCCTGCCGACCGCGAGATGGCGGACCGAGAAGGTGACGGACGAGTGGACGGGGTCGATCGTCCACGTGCCGGGGGTGAGCTTCCGCTCGACGGTTGAGGTGACCTCGGTGCTCCTGTCGAGTTCCGACGGTAGCTCGTAGAGATTGCGCAAGACCAGGGCGTTGCGGGCTTGGATGAGCACGCCGCCCTGGTCGATACGTCCGAGTTCGATTGGGCTGAAGCCGAGATCGGTAGCCAGCCCGGCTACTAGCGCGCTTGCCGCGGAGTCGTTGCTGGACACGAAGACCACGCGTTTCCCGAATTCGGGCGGGCGCTTCTCGGCGAGTTGTTTGGCGGCGGTTTGGTTGAACGACTTGACCACCGCGGCGCCCGGAAACGCCTCGGCGTTGTACTCGGTCGAGAGGCGGCCGCCAAGGATTTGCTCGGAGTTGGGCACCAGAAACGCGTTCGTCGCGTCGACGACGATCTTGCCGGACCAGTCTGCGCGGCGCCGACCCAACTCACGGACCTGGAGGAACGGAATGGCCAAGATGATCACGTCCGCATCCAGGGCGGAGTCGAGGGTGACCGGCGTGATCGAGGCGGACAGTTCGGTGACGTCGATCGTCTCCGGACCTCGCGTATTGGCGAAGAGTGCTGGGACGTGGTGGTCGGAGAACCGTTGTGCCAGAACCGTGCCAACGGTGCCGGTGCCCACGATGGCGTACTGCACACCGCTGGTCATCGCGCGACCTCCGCGGTCCGGGCGGCCGCGATGAAGACCGCCACCGCCAGGAACGCGGCGCTCACCGGCCACTGCTTGTACTCTGCGCGTCGGCCGTGGAACACCGCCGCGCCCACCTGCAGCAGCGCCAGGCCCACGGCGGCGGCCGGTGTCAGGATCGGCGCGATGCCGGTGAGCCACGGGAGGATCAGACCGAGAGCGCCCGCCACTTCTACGCCGCCAATAAGTTTGAGCGACGTCGCGGACAACGCCTCGGCGGCGGCAGCCATGGAGGGGTTCGCGGCCAAGCGCTCCTTCGGCATCAGCAGTTTCGTGCCACCGGCAAAAAGGTATGCGGCGGCGAGTAATCCGGACGCGACCCATACCACGATGTTCACGTGGGCTCCTCGAAGACGTGGATGTGCGAACAGGGGCGATGACCCGACCGGGCGCACGTGCGAATCTCGCATCCACGAGCCATTAGTTGATGCATCAATTAACCCTACCGGTGTTAATGTGATGCGTCAACTAAATCGGCCTCCCTCAAAATCATTCCGGCGGTGCTGCAGACCGCGACGCCTCGACAACGACAGGACGCCGTCGCCGGTCGGCGGCTGACGTTTAACGGTTGACGGTTGAACTATCCTTGAGGTGCAGGAGGTCCGGATGACAGCTGGGCGATCGGAAGCCATGGGGTCGTCGCGGTGATACGGCCCGAACGTGAGCGTCGTCAACCCAAAACAGTGTGGCTCGACGACGATCAGCAGCGTGCGTGGCGTCAGCTCCTTTCGATGATTATGGAGCTTCCGGCGGCCCTGGAAAGCGATCTGCAGCGCACCACCGGACTGACGACGTTCGAGTACCTCGTGCTGGCGAATCTCTCGGAAGCCGACGACAGGACGCTGCGGATGTCGGAGCTCGCCTCCCGCGCGAACTCCTCGTTGTCGCGGTTGTCGCACGTGGTCAGGCGCCTCGCGGCCAACGGGTTGGTGGTAAAGCGCGTCTGTGCCGAGGACGGCAGGGTGAGCGTGGTCGAGCTCACGAAGGCGGGATTGCGACGGGTCTCCGCCGCGGCCCCCTTGCACGTCGCGAAGGTGCGCGAACTGGTGGTGGAGTCGTTGACGAAGGCCGACCTGATCAGACTCGGCAGAGCGGCCCAGGCCATCACCGACCGGATCGCCGAGTCAGGTTAGCCCACCGGCTCCGCGCGTCCAACGTGACGCGTGCGCCAGTAGGAAAGAGCTCGAAGACTAGGCTCCTCGGTTCAGGGCGCGGTCGAGGGGCGCATTCGCTGTCACCTTCGGTCCACCTTCAGAATCCCTGGTTGCCAACGGGTTGGCATAGTTTGGTCGCGGAGCCACAGCGCTCTCGGTGTCGCGCGTGGATCAGGTTGGCCATCTGGCGTGACGCCACTTTCCTAGGTCAGCAAGAAGCCACGTCGACTCGATAGCGTCCAGCGGAGCGCGTGTGCGACCACGCGCGCCCGCCGACACCCCCGAATGCGATCCGATTCGTGGACCGGCGCTATAAGGGCCCGTCTTCGTCGGGGGAGTCGTGGTGTGTGGCCACGTGGCGCTGGATTCGTTCGTTGAGGGTGGCGAGCAGGTCGAGCTCAGCCGGGGTCAGCAGATCGACGAAGTTCCGACGAACGTCTTCCGCGTGCCTGGGTGCGGCCTTCTCGATGGCGGCGCGGCCGGCCGGCAGGAGGCAGACCATCGTGCTGCGGGCGTCGTCGGGGTTGGGCTCGCGGCTGATCAGCCCGTCCTTCTGCATGCGTCGCAGCTGATGGGACAGACGGCTCTTCTCCCAGCCCAGTGCGTTGCACAGGTCGCGTGCGGGTATGCGGTCTCCGTCGTGCTCCGAGAGCACCGCCAGGACCGCGTAGTCGGCCCCGGACAGGCCCGATTTCTGCAGGCCCCGGTTTAGGTGCGCGACGAGCTGATAATTCGCGTACACGAAGGCCCGCCAGGCGCGGTCCTCACGAGGGTTGAGCCAGTTCGGTGCCATCGGCCCCACATTACCCCAATTGGTTGACGCATCATCCATCTGGCCATATGGTTGAGTAATCAACCTTTTCATCAACCAAGACGGGATTTTTCATGAGCAGCATCAGCATCATCGGCCTGGGGAACATGGCCAGCGCCCTGGCCCACCGGGCGCTCGCGGGCGGCAACGCCGTCGAGGTGATCGGCCGTGACCCGGTCAAAGCCAAGGAGTTGGCCGGATCGCTCGGCGGCGCCACTGTCGGGGCGCCCGGCGCCACCCCGGCCGGGGACATCGTCATCCTCGCCGTTCCGTACGCCAGCGCGGCGGAAGCGGTGAGCCGCTACGGAGACGCGCTGCAGGGCAAAATCGTCATCGATATCACCAACCCCGTCACCCCCGATATGACCGGCCTTGTCACGCCCGACGGCAGTTCCGGCGCACAGGAGATCGCCAAGGCCGCCCCCGCCGGCGCCCATGTCGTCAAGGCGTTCAATACCCTGTTCGCCAACGTTCTGGCGGCCGGCCCGGCCAAGGGTCGCCCGTTGGATGCGTTCATCGCCGGCGACGACGCGCAGGCCAAGGCCCAAGTATCGGTGTTCATCGAGAGCCTGGGACTGCGCCCGTTCGACGCCGGGCCGCTGCCCATGGCGCAGGCATTGGAGAACGCGGGCCTGCTGGAGATGGGTCTGATGACGCACTCCCTCAACCACACCGACTTCTTCCTCGGCGTCAACGTGCTCAGCTGAGCGGCCCGCACCACCACGTCTCGCGCCACATCACTTCAGTTGATCTACGGCATGAGAAGACAACCCAACCATCCACCCTCGAAGGGGCAATCACATGCGCGTTTTCATCACCGGCGGAACCGGCCATGCCGGCTCGCACATCATCCCCGAACTCATCGCCGCCGGGCACGAGGTCACCGGCCTGGCCCGGTCGGACAAGTCCGCGGCGGCGCTGTCCGCACAAGGCGCGAAGGTGCGTCGCGGCGACCTAGAGGATCTCGACGGGCTCAAGGAGGCGGCCGCGGACTCCGACGGCGTCATCCACGTCGCCCACCGGCAAGACCTGCTTCCCTCCGGCGGGATGGACGCCGTGGCCGCCGCAGAGCTGCCGATCATGCTCGCATACGGCGAGGCACTGGAAGGGAGCGGAAAGCCGCTGGTCGCTGCGGGCAGCATCGGCTCGCCGGGAAACCTGGGCCGACCGGCCACCGAGCAGGACCCGGCCCTTCCCAGCAGGGAGGAGGACAAGGGCACCCTGCGCGTTCGTAACGTCGTGGAACGCGCCGTCGTCGGCCTCGCCGAGCAGGGAGTGCGGTCTTCGATCGTGCGGCTTCCCCTCATCGCGCACGACACGACCGATAGTGCCGGCTTCCTCCCGGGGCTGATCGCGCTCGCGAGGGAGAAGGGCTTCGCCGGTTACCCCGGAGACGGCGCGAACCTGTGGTGCGCCGTGCACATCCGCGATGTCGCCTCCGTGTTCCGCTTGGCGTTGGAGAAGGGTCCGGCCGGCAGATATTGGCACGCGATTGCGGACGCAGAAATCCCGTTCCGTGAGATCGCCGAGGCCATCGGCAGCCGTCTGGACCTACCCACCGTGAGCGTTCCCGAGGACGTCCTGATGCTGCCGGGATACTTTGGGCAGTTCACGAGTCTGGTGACGGGGTCCTTCCCGGCGAGCAGCCTCATCACGCGCCAGACCCTGGGCTGGGAACCCGCTCAGCCCGGCCTGTTCGCCGATTTGGACAACGGCCACTACTTCCCGGCCGGCTGACGGGCCTCGGCGCACCGACCCAGTCTCACCCACTACGAGGAGTCACCATGACCACGTTCGCCCCGCACCGCGACACCTTGGAGTCCTTCGCCGACTGCATTAACGGCGGCCCTGACAAAGACACGCTCACCGGTTTGCTCGCCGAGAACGTGCGGCTGTACGGCCCCTTCGGCGATGAGCCCGTCACCGGCCGCGAGGCCGCCGTGGAAACCATAAAGACCGTCAACGGACTCTCGTCAGACGACACCTATCTGGAGGTCCTCAGCGGCGAGACCCACCACGCCGCCCACTTTCGGCTGCAAGTCGGAGACGCCGCGGTCAACGGAATCTTCTTCGTCCTGCTCGACGCGGACGGCAAGATCGCCGAGGTGAGCATCTTCTACCGCACGGTGCCGGCCGGCGTCGCGCTGCAGCGCAACCTCGCGGAACTTATCGGCATGCAGCCCTGGGAACTGTGCACAAACGGGGAGTAACGACCAACGCCGTGCCCTAGGCGCGCTAAGGCGCGGTCTTCACGAGAGTCCAGCCACTTCGCTGCGCGGCCTTGAGGTCGCCGTCGACTGCGGTGAATGACGGGTCAACAAACCGGCTTAGCCCGGGCCGGATGTCGACGAGCGGGTTCGAGGGCTCCACGGCGCGACCGGCGAAACGGCTTGGGCCCGGCCAATCGCGACCGAACACGACGGGGGACGGCCCTGAGACGGCGGGACGCCGTCCTTGGCGGCCTCGCCACACTGCAGTCTCGAGCCCTTCGGTTCAAGCCTGTCGGTGCTGGGCCTAGCGCGCCGTTTTTCGCCCGCCGGTGAATTCGTTGACGAGCAGCTGGACTCGCTCCGAGTCGTGGGTGGGGCGCAGCCGTCCGGTGCGGCCGAGCGTTACCAGCCCGTGCAGCGCCGCCCAGAACACCTCGGTGAGCGTGTCGGTGTCCTGCTCGGCCGAGGCCATGCCGACCGCTTCATGCAACGCGGCGAAGGCCGCCGTCAGCTGAGGCGGTGTGTCTTCGGCGCCGAAGCGCAAGGCGGTCGCGCGGGTGAACATCGCGTCGTAGACCGCCGGGTTGTCGCGGGCGAAATCCAGGTAGGCGCGGGCGATCCGGGCCAGGGTGTCACTCGCGGCGCCGGTGTCGGCGTGGGCGGCCCGGATCACTTCGGCGAGTTCGGCGAACCCGTCGAGGGCGACGGCGTCGGCGATTTGCTCCATGCCGGCGAAGTGCTTGTACAACACCGGCTGGCTGTATTCGATCTCGGTGGACAGCCGGCGCGTGGTGACGGCCTCCCAGCCTTCGGCCTCGGCCAGCTTGCGCGCGGTCCCGACGATCAGTTGCCGGCGGGCGGCGCGTTCGCGCTCACGACGGTCCTCGATGGCCATACCTCACGATATCAGGGCTAGGAAAACTAGCAATGCTATTGACGCGGCCTGCCAGGAGGGTTAGCGTTGCTAGCACTTACGAGTGAGGGAGTTGCGACATGCTTCTGCACGACATCACCCGGGTCGCCGCACTGATCGCGGTGCTGGGTACCGCGGTGGTCTACGGCACCGACGTGTTCTGCGCGATGGTGATGCGACCGGCGTTGGCGCTGGTCGACGACGAGGCCTTGGTCGCGGTAACCGGACACGTGCATCGATACGGTGACCTGCGCATGCCGCTGCCCGGGGTCCTCGGGATCGTCGCCGCCGCGCTGACCACGGCGCTCGCCGCGGTCGGCGCGCACTGGGCGCAGGCCATCGCGGCGGGCATAGCCCTGGTCCTGCTGCTGATCTGGCTTGCGCTCTACACGCGGGTGAGCGCGCCCATCAACCGGCAACTGACCGCGGCCGCCGAAGCGGGACAACCACTTCCGAACGGGCGGGCGCTGCAAGCGAAGTGGGACTCAATCATCGATGTGCGCGCGATACTGCAGGGCCTGGCGGTGATCGCCCTCTGCGCGGTGCTGATGATCTGACCTAATTCCACTGCAAGGAGAGCGATTTCGATGTTTCAGCTCAGGATCTACACCCTGCGGTCGCCGGAAGCTTTGCGCCGGTATGCGACGGTGCACTGGGCGCGGCACCTGGCCACCTTCGAGGCGTTCGGGGTCACCACGCACGGCGTGTGGACCGAGCGCAGCGGCGACGCGAACCGACTCGCCGCGCTGATCGGCTATCCGCCGGGCGCCGACCCCGACCGACTCGCTCGGCACATCATGGCCAGCCCCGAATTCGCCGCCGACATGGCCGGCTTCGACGTCGACGACATCGTCGACGTCGAGACGACATTGCTTGACCCGACGCCGTTCTCATCGATTCAGTAACGACGCCTAGGAGTGCTCGACATGACCATCACCACCACCGTCGGCTACGTCCTCGCCGGCATCCTCGCCGCGGCCATCATCTTCATCGGCGCACGCTTCCTCGTCGCGCCGCGCGTCGCAGCGGCCGGCTACGGCGTGCTACCCGATCTCGACCAACCGGGTGCCGGCGCCTACTTGAGCGTCAAGGGCATACGCGACATTGCCACGGGGCTGTTCGTCATCATCCTGATGATCGCGGGCGCGACCCACTTGATCGGGTGGGTGATGTTGGCCGCCACGATCATTCCGCTCGCCGACGCCGCCATCGTGCTGCGCCACGGCGGTGCCAAGTCGATCGCCCGGGGCGTCCACGGCGGCACCGCCGCCGTCATGCTCGTCACGACCGCGCTCCTACTGTTGTCCAGCTGAGAGCCGATCTGTTCTCACTGTCGGGCAGCGCCGGATACCGGCCCGCACCGGACGTACACACCCTCGGCGAGACGATGAGCCGCGCCCGCGACCGGATGCGTTCTTGGCCCCGCTACGCCGCGCCGCGCAGTTGACGGCGCGCGCCGCCCCGAATCCGCGGAGGTGAGGCGGGACCCAGAGACCGTCGAGAAATTGTGGTCGTTGCGCCGGCGGCAGAAATGGGTAACTAACCCAGTAGCCGGGCGGCTAATGGCAAGTCAGTGTCGGAAGGTGGGGATCGCATGGGTCGTCAAGATGAGGGCCGGTGGGACGTCAGTGTCAAGAGCAACGCGGTTTGCGTTGAGCGCATCTCGGACGGTGACAAACAGTTATTCGAGGATTTGTTGGCGCCCCAGGAGGCCCGCGAACTAGCTGGGCTCTTGACGAAGTACGCCGACAAGGCCGACGAGTCCGAGAAATCCGACGAGTCCGGCGAGTCCAAGGCCAAAAGTTCCGATAAGTCCGAGGACGCCTCCGACGAGTCCGAGGACGCCTCCGATAAGTCCGAGGACGACTCCGACGAGTCCGAGGACGACTCCGACGAGTCCGACGACTCCGACAACTAGACCGGGTCGGCGCTTCTAGCTGCACCCGCTCACTTGGATTCGCCGGCCGGCGTTGACGCAGACGTTCACGTTCGGCGGGGGCGGCGGCGGATAGTCCTGCGGCAGCGGCGCATAGTCGGCCGGCGGGGGTGCATAGGTGCCGACGGTGTCGGCGACGTTGGTGCAGCCACTCACCGAAACACGCCTGCCGACGCTCGCGCAGACGTCGGCGTCGGCCACACCGGACGGCCGCACCATGGCATAGATTTCGGGAATCGACGTGAGAGCCAACGTCGTAATCCCGGCGGCGACCCAAGATCGCGCCCACAGATTCATGGCCATCTCCTTTCCCAGTTGCCGACGCCTAGGGCGTGGCACCGGGCTCCGCGGCGAGTGGCGTCCACTGGCAGCGCTGCTTGATGTCGACCAGCGGCTGGCGGATGTTCTCCAAATCGGCTTGCTCCTGCGGGTTGGCGTTGAAGTAATTCTGGACGTCGTCGCGGATCTGATCTTTGGGCCGGTCCTGCAGGCCGGTATAGAACCCGTTCACGTCCGGGTGCGTGAACAGGTAGGTCGACAGCGACGCCGCAACGCCGGCCGCGACACCGGCCACGTCGCCGGCAGTGCAGTTGGCCGGCCGGGCCGGCGCGTCAGCCGCGGCGGTCGGCGCGGTGGCGCACAACAGTGCGCCGGTCACCGCTCCAGCTCCGATGGCACCGAGCGTTACGCGGCGCCGGAGGGAGGTTGGGGGGAACATGGCGGGCTCCTTCGTCCGATGATCAGCTTTGACGGCAACCGGCGATTGCCGTCCAGGGCACGTTAAGCACACGGCGGCGACTGGCAACAGGGGAAATGGTCCCCAAAAGACACCCCGGGCCATTTCCGCGCCGCCCGGCTCGCCGGCAGCGTGGCCCGGATCGCGAAGTTGCCCGCCGCGGCGGATGCGGACGCGTCCGGATCGCGGGCCAGAAGTGGCAACGAGCGCTGTCATCTGCCAAAGTCGTTGTCGCGCAGAGACCGCCGCCTTAGTGTGAGCCCACATGCGGACCGCGTTTCATCGGCAACTCGAGGCTCTCACGGCCTCCGTCGCCGACATGTGCGCGCGGGCCGGTGATGCGATGCAGCGCGCTACGCACGCGCTGCTGCACGCCGATGCGTCCCTCGCCGGTCGCGTCCTCGCCGACCACCACAAGATCCTGCGCCACGGTGCCCACGCTCAGCGGAAGGCTTTGGCGCTGTTGGCCCTTCAAGCCCCGGTGGCCGGCGACCTTCGAGTGGTTGTCGGCGACCTCAAGAACATCGCCGACGCCCAGCGCATGGGCGCCCTGGCATCGCACGTCGCAGAAATCGCCCGCCGTCGTTACCCCGCGCCCGCCGTGCCCGAAGAGGCAATCGGCTACTTCACCGAAATGGGGCGCATCGCCATCGATCTCAGCAACGTCGCCAGACACGCCGTGCGATCCCGCGACCCGGTCGCGGCCGCCCGGATGCGGCGCGACGACGACGCCATGGACGAGCTGCACCGCAAGCTCTTCACGTTGATGATGGACCAACCGTGGCACTACGGCGTCGCCGCCACCATCGACGTCACCCTGCTCGGCCGATACTACGAACGCTTCGCCGACCACGCCGTCGAGATCGGACGTCGGGTCATCTTCCAGGCCCGAGGAGAGCCAATGTCTGTTTCCGGCGTCATCGCGCGGATCGTGGGGTTCCTGCGGGCCGGCTACCCGGAGGGCATACCGCCGACCGACACCTTTCCGTTGCTGGCGCTCCTGCGTCGGCGTCTGTCCGACCGGGAGGTCATGCAGATCGCGGCCGAGCTCGTCGAACACGGCGACGTGCCCGTGGATGCAACGACCGTCCGGGTCATGATCAGCAAGATCACGGATCAGATGCCCGCACCCGATGAGGTCGAACGGGTCAAGAAACACCTCGAAATGTGCGGATGGCCGGTCAGCGACGGGTTCCCGGCCTCCGGCGGTTAGTCACACCTTCGCGGGACTCTCCGGGCGCCATATCCCTGGCGGCGGCGAACCGGGATGCAGAATGACATCGTGCAGACCACGCGGAAGGGCCGCTGAGGTGCACGGGTTCGGCTTCCACACCCTGGCGCTGCTGACCGCGGTGGGTTTCGCCGGCCCGCTGCTGGCCTCGCTGCCGCGCCTGCGGATCCCGGTCATCATCGGCGAGCTGGCCGTGGGGCTCATCATCGGCAAGACCGGGTTCGGCGTCGTCGACGACGCGAACCCCACCTTTCAATTGTTGGCGAACATCGGCTTCGCGCTGGTGATGTTCGTGGTGGGCACCCACGTCCCGGTTCGGGATCCCAAGCTGCGCTCGGCGGCGCCGCGGGCGCTGGGGCGGGCGGTCGTGATCGGCGCCGTCGCGGCGGCCCTGGGCGTCGGGCTGGCCGCGGCGTTCGACACCGGCCACGCGGCGCTCTACGCGGTCCTGATGGCCTCCTCTTCGGCGGCGCTGGCCCTGCCGGTGATCGATTCGCTGGGGTTGCAGGGTCCGGATGTGCTGTCGGTGACCGTACAGATCGCCATCGCCGATGCCGCGTGCATTATCTTGCTGCCGTTGGTGATTGACCTGCAACGCGCGCCGATCGCCGCCCTCGGCGGCTTGGCGATCGCGGGCTGCGCGGTGGTGCTGTTCCTGCTGCTGCGCGCGGCCGACCGCAGGGGCTGGCGCCGGCGCCTGCACAAGTACTCCGAGGATCGCCGCTTCGCGCTGGAACTGCGGACGAACCTGGTCGTGCTGTTCGGCCTGGCGGCGCTGGCCGCCGACACCCACGTGTCGATCATGCTGGCGGGCTTCGCGTTGGGTTTGGTGATCGCTTTGGTCGGCGAACCGCACCGGCTGGCGCGCCAATTGTTCGGCATCACAGAGGGGTTCTTCAGCCCGCTGTTCTTCGTCTGGCTGGGCGCCTCGCTGCAAGTGCGGGAGCTGGGATCTCACCCGATGCTGATCCTGCTCGGCATCGGGCTGGGACTGGGCGCCGTGCTGGCGCACTGCGCGGGAAGGCTGCTGGGGCAGCCGCTGACTCTCGCGGTGCTGTCGGCGGGCCAGCTCGGGGTGCCGGTGGCCGCGGCGACCATCGGTACCCAGGAACACCTTCTCGTCGCGGGCGAAGCGTCGGCGCTGATGTTCGGCGCCCTGCTGACGGTCACCGCCACGTCGATCGCGGGCGCGCTGGCGGCACGCAGCCAGGCTCGGGTGACCACTCCCTAGGGATTGGCCCAAAGTCCTTTTGCCTAGTGCCGTCATGCTCTCGTTTCGCCCGGCGTGATTCCGCATTGTGGTGTGCAGGAGCTTCACCCGAAGGGAACCGCAGCCATGACCGCACGATTTCCGGACGCCGGCACGGTCCGGACCGTCCTGACACTGGCGTCCCGGGCACCCTCGGTGCACAACACGCAACCGTGGCGGTGGCGCGTCGACGCCGCGAGCTTGCATCTGTACGCCGCCGCGGAACGGCAATTGCCCAACACCGATCCGGACGGCCGCGACCTGATCCTGAGCTGCGGCACCGCGCTGCACCACTGCGTCGCCGCCTTCGCGGCCGTCGGTTGGCTGTCCAAGGTGACCCGGCTGCCGAACCCGGACGACCCCGACCACCTTGCCGCGATCGAATTGTCCCCGTACCCCGCCGACGCCGTCGACATCGCGCTTGCCGCGGCGATACCGCGGCGGCGCACCGACCGGCGCCACTACAGCTCCTGGCCGGTGCCGGTCGCCGACATCGCGCTGATGGCCGCGCGGGCGGCCCGAAACGGCGTGACTCTGTGCCAAGTCGAAGACCTCGACAAGCTGCACAAGATCGTCGCCGAATCCGTCGCGGAGCACCTCAACCGCGATTACCTTGCCGAGCTCACCGCATGGAGCGGGCGCTACGCCTCGGTCGCGGGGGTTCCGGCCCACAGCACGCCGGCGTCGGACCCCGCGGCGAAGATACCGGGCCGGTTTTTCGCCGGTCCCGCACTGCCCATGCCGCGGGACTCGTCGCCCGGCGACGACAGTGCCGTCGTGCTCGCCCTGGGAACCCGGGCCGACGATCGGCTGGCGCGGCTGCGCGCCGGTGAGGCCACCAGCGTCGTGCTCCTGACCGCGACGTCGTTGGGGCTGGCCAGCTGCCCGGTCACCGAACCGCTGGAAATCGCCGAAACGCGCGAGTCGGTCCGGTCCGACATCTTCGGCGGGGGTGATTACCCGCAGATGCTGCTTCGGGTGGGTTGGGCGCCGATCAACGCCGACCCGTTGCCGGCGACACCGCGGCGCGACCTCTCGGACTTCGTCGAATGGGTGGACGGGTACGACGGCAGCGCCGCAAGCGATTTAGGCGGATGATGTGGCGGTGAGCGGAAACGGCGCAGAGCACCAGGCCGCGTCGTTGAATGCGGCCGGCCTGCACCGCCTCGTCGAGGTGCTGATCGAGCGGGGCTACCGGGTGGTCGGTCCGACGTTGCGGGACAACGCGATCGTGCTCGCAGAACTCGAGTCGGCGGACGACCTGCCGCGCGGCTGGGGCGTCGACGTCAGCCCCGGGCAGTACCGGGTGCGCCGCCGCGACGACGGCGCGGCGTTCGGGCACTCGGCCGGCCCGCAGTCGTGGAAACAGTTCCTCCACCCGCCGCGACAGCGGATCTGGGCCGGCACCCGGGACGGGACCGGCGAGCCCGAAACCGACGGCCCCGAAAACGAAGCCCCGCGCTACGCGTTCCTCGGTGTGCGCGGGTGTGACCTGGCCGCGATCGCCACCCTCGACGGCGTGCTCGGCCGCACCGACTACCCGGACAACGCCTATGTCGGGCGCCGGCGCCGGGCCTTCGTCGTCGCCGTGAACTGCACCGAACCGGGCGGCCTGTGCTTCTGCGCATCGATGGGCACCGGTCCCGCGGCGGGGCCCGGTTACGACCTCGCCCTCACAGAGCGCCTCGGCGGTGACGCTTACCTCGTCGACGTCGGCAGCCCGGAGGGCGCCGACGTGCTCGCCGCGGTGCCGCACCGGGCCGCCGGTGATGACGAAATCACCTCAGCGCGAAGCGAAGTCGAGGCCGCAGCGGACACGATGGGCCGCCAGATGCCGGACACCGATCTGCGGCAGCTGCTGATTGCAAACCGCGAGTCGCCGCAGTGGGACGAGGTCGCGAGCCGCTGCCTGACCTGTGGCAACTGCACGATGGTGTGCCCGACCTGCTTTTGCACCAGCACCCAGGACGTCAGCGACCTCACCGGCGAGCACGCCGAGCGCTGGCGCGAGTGGTCGTCGTGCTTCGAATTCGATTTCACCTACGTGCACGGCGGTGGCAGCGTGCGGCAGTCCGGCGCGTCGCGCTACCGGCATTGGCTGACCCACAAGCTGGGGACCTGGCACGACCAGTTCGGCATGTCGGGCTGCGTGGGCTGCGGCCGCTGCATCGCGTGGTGCCCCACCGGCATCGACATCACCGCGGAGATGAACAAGATGGCCGGCGATGACTGAGCCGGCGTCGGCCATGGCGCCCGTCCCGTACCGGGTGCGCAGTCGCGTTGTGGAGAGCCCGGATTCGGCGACGCTGTGTTTAGAGCCCGTCGGCGAGGCGCTGCGGACCCCGCAACCCGGGGAATTCATGATGCTCTACGCGTTCGGGGTGGGCGAGGCCGCGATCTCGATCAGCGGCGACCCGTCGGTGACCGACGGTTCTATCACGCACACCATCCGCGCCGTGGGGGCGGTGAGCCGCGCCCTGCACGACGCGGAGCCGGGCAGCGTCATCGGTGTCCGCGGGCCGTTCGGCACCACCTGGGGGCTCGACGAAGCCGCCGGGCGGGACCTGGTCATGGTCGCCGGCGGGGTCGGGCTGTGCCCGTTGCGCCCGGCGGTGCTGGGCGCCCTGGCCGGGCGGGCGCGCTACGGCAAGGTCACGCTGGTCGTGGGCGCCCGCTCCCGGGCCGATTTCGTGTTCGTCGACCAGCTCGAAAAGTGGGCCCAGGACCCGCAAATCGAGCTGCACGTCACGGTCGACGTCCCGGTCCAGGGCTGGCGCGGCGAGGTGGGACTGGTCACCGAGCCGCTGCGCCGGCTCACGCTGCAGCCCGACCGCACCACCGCGTTCCTGTGCGGGCCGGAGCCGATGCTGCGATTCGGCGCCGAAGCCCTGCTCGCCAAAGGCATTGCGGCAACGGATATTCGGGTATCGCTGGAGCGCAACATGCAGTGCGGGGTCGGCTGGTGCGGTCACTGCCAGCTGGGGCCGCTGCTGTTGTGCCGCGACGGGCCGGTCGTCGGCTACGACGTTGCCGGCCCGCTGCTGCAAGTGAAGGAGCTGTAGATGGGCCCAACCACGTTGGCCGTGTGGAAGTTCGCCTCCTGCGACGGATGCCAGCTGACCCTGCTCGACTGCGAGGACGAGCTGCTCACCCTCGCCGGCCAGGTCCAGATCGCCACGTTCGCCGAGGCCTCCAGCGCGATGGTCGGCGGCCCCTACGACGTCTCGCTCGTCGAGGGGTCGATCACCACCCGCCACGACGAGCACCGCATCCGCGAAATCCGGGAGCAGTCCAAGGTTCTGGTCACCATCGGCGCGTGCGCCACGGCCGGGGGAGTGCAGGCGCTGCGCAACTTCGCCGACGTCGCCGAGTTCGCCTCCGTCGTCTACGCCAAGCCGGAGTACGTCGACACCCTGGCCACCTCCACGCCGGCGTCGGCGCACGTCAAGGTCGACTATCAGCTGCCCGGCTGCCCGATCGATCGCGGTCAGCTGCTCGACACCCTCGCGGCGCTGCTGATCGGGCGCAAGCCGCGGATCCCGGCCAAGACGGTGTGCACCGAGTGCAAGCTGCGCGGTGTCACGTGCGTCGTTGTCTCCGAGGGCATCCCGTGCCTCGGTCCGGTGACACACGCGGGCTGCGGGGCGCTGTGCCCCCGGCATCATCGCGGCTGCTTCGGCTGTTTCGGGCCGTCCGCGGCGCCGGCAACGGCGACGCTGATCCCGCTGTTGCGCCGCGACGGCATGTCCGACGGCGACGTCGACCGGGTGTTCTCGACGTTCAACGTCACCACGTTCACGGCCGAACGGAGCCAGCAGTGAATCCGTCCACCCGCACGCTGAGCGTCGGCACGCTGACGCGCGTGGAAGGCGAGGGCGCGCTGCACGTCACGCTGAAAGATGGCGCCCTGGACAGTGTAGAGCTCAACATCTATGAGCCGCCGCGCTTTTTCGAGGCGTTCCTGCGCGGGCGCGCCCACACCGAGCCGCCCGACCTGACCGCGCGGGTCTGTGGCATCTGCCCGGTCGCGTATCAGGTCAGCGCCTGCAACGCGATCGAAGACGCCTGCGGCGTGCAGGTGGACGAGGAGCTTGTCGCGTTGCGGCGCCTGTTGTACTGCGGCGAATGGATCCACAGCCACGTCCTGCACATCTACCTGCTGCACGCACCGGACTTTCTCGGCTATCCCGACATCATCGGCATGGCGCGCGACCACGCCCCGGCCGTCGAGCGCGGGCTGGCGCTGAAGAAGGCGGGCAACCGGTTGATGGAGTTCGTCGGTGGGCGGGCGATACACCCGGTCAACGTGCGGCTGGGCGGATTCTACTCGGTGCCAACGCGATCCGATTTCAAACCGATCGCCGAGCTGCTGCGCCGCGCGCTGGACAATGCGCTCGAGACCGTCGAGTGGGTGTCCGGGTTCGAGTTCCCCGACCTCGAACTCGACCACGAGTTCCTGGCGCTCGCGGCGCCCGGCCGGTACCCCATCGAGGACGGCACGATCGCGCGCAGCGCGGGCCCGTCGTTTCCGGTGGCCGAGTTCACCGACCACGTCGTCGAGTCCCAGGTGCCCTACTCCACCGCGCTGCACGCGACGCTGGACGGCGGCCGCTATTTGACGGGGCCCCTGGCGCGCTACTCGCTGAACTCGGCGACGCTGTCGCCCGTCGCGGCGCAGGCCGCCGCCCAGGCCGGGCTTTCGTCCGAATGCCGAAACCCGTTCCGCAGCATCGTCGTCCGCGCCGTCGAGGTGGTCTACGCGGTCGAGGAGGCGCTGCGGATCATCGACGAATACCAGCGCCCGCCGCGCCCGTTCGTCGACGTCCCGGCGCGGGCCGGGGTCGGCCACGGCGTCAGCGAGGCGCCCCGCGGCCTGCTGTATCACGGGTACCGGATCGGCGAGGACGGGCTGGTTTCCGCGGCGACGCTTATCCCGCCGACCTCGCAGAACCAGGCGGCCATCGAAGCCGACCTGGCCCGGCTGGTGTCCGGCAACCTGTCCCTCGATGATGCCGCGCTGACCGCGTTGTGCGAGCAGTTGATTCGCAGCTACGACCCGTGCATCTCCTGCTCCGCGCACTTCCTGACGCTGACGGTGCAGCGGGAATGACGGACAGCCCCGTCGGCGCAGTGGTCATCGGCCTGGGCAATCGCTACCGCCGCGACGACGGCGTCGGCATCGTGGTGGCCGACGAGCTGCACAGCCGGGGACTCAAGGGTGTTCGGGTCGTGACCGGCATCGTGGAGCCCATGGGTCTGCTGGAGGCGTGGTCGGGCGCGGGGCTCGCCGTGGTGATCGACGGCGCGGTCGCGACGCCGCCGGCGCCGGGGCGCGTCCGGCGCTGCGGCCTGAGCGACCTGGCGGCGGGTGACGGCCTGAGTTCGCACGGCGTCGATCTCGCGAGCGCCCACGCGTTGGGCGAGGCGCTGGGTCGCGTCCCCGGCGAACTGGTGCTGCTCACCGTCGAAGTCGCCGACACCGGCCACGGCACCGGTTTGACGCCTCCCGTCGAGCGGGCCGTCCCGCAGGTCGTCGGCATGGTGGTGGCCGAGATCGACCGCAGGCGAGGAGGAAGGGCCCTTCGGTCAGGTGACGGGGGACTTTTGGCCGCTGACTGACGATCGCGGCGGCCCTAGCGTTGGTGGCATGAGCCAAAGTGCCATAGCGTGGCTGGTTTCCGGGGCTGTCGTCGCAGCGCTGCTGGCGATCGCCTCGATCAGGGTGGTCCAGCAGTATCAGCGCGGTGTGCATTTTCGGCTCGGCCGGGTCATCGCGGTGCGCGAACCCGGATTGCGGTTCATCATTCCGGTCATCGACCGCCTGTGGCGGATTTCAATGCGCATCGTGACCATGCCGATCCAGTCGCAGGGCATCATCACCCGGGACAACGTGAGCGTCGACATCGCCGCGGTCGCCTACTTCCGGGTCGTCGACGCCCGCAAGGCCGTCGTCGTGATCGAAAACGTCAACGCCGCGATCGACCAAATCGCGCAAACCACGCTGCGCAACGTCGTCGGACAACATTCCCTCGACGAAGTGCTCGCCCAGACGGAGAAGATCAACGGCAGCATCCGCCAGATCCTCGACACGACCACCGTGGAATGGGGCGTCGAGGTCACCCTGGTCGAGCTCAAGGACATCCAGCTTCCGGACAGCATGAAGCGGGCGATGGCCCGAGAGGCCGAAGCCGAGCGCGAGAAGCGGGCCAAAATCATTGCCGCGGAGGGGGAGGCGCGCGCCGCCGCCGCCCTCGGCGACGCGTCCGACACCATGATGCGCCACCCGCTGGCCTTGCAACTGCGCAACCTGCAGACCCTGCTCGAACTTGGGGTGGAGAAGAACACCACCATCGTCTTCCCCGCCCCGCTCATGACCGCGATCGGGGAACTCACGGCCTTCCTGACGCGCGAGTCGGACGCCTCGAGGTCCACCGAGCAACTTGGCGCGCCGTCCGACGACAACCTGATCCACGCCGCGCCGCTTCGCACGGGAGCTTGATGTGCGGGCCCGGACCCTGATCCCCACCGCCGCGGCAGTGGTTCTGAGCGCTGTCGCCGGTGGCTTGGCGAGCCGGCCGGCCGCTTCGCCGTGGTATCGGTCGTTGCGCAAACCGCCGTATCAGCCCCCGCCGCAGGCGTTTCCCATCGTCTGGCCAGTCCTCTATGCGGACATCGCGATCGTGTCGTCAAACGTCCTTGACGAGCTGGAGCGTCGCGGGCGGAAGCCGGAACGGCGCGGATACGTGACCGCCTTGGCGGTAAACCTCGTGCTGAACGCGGGCTGGTCATGGCTGTTCTTCAACCGGCGCCTGTTGGGCACCTCGGCGATCGCGGCGGCGGTGCTCGCCGGCAGCAGCGCCGACTTGGCCAGACGCGCGGTGGCCGTGCAGGGCATGCGCGCCGCGCCGCTGGCGTTGTACCCCCTCTGGTGTGCCTTCGCGACGCTGTTGTCCGGCCATGTCTGGTTTCTCAACCGACGCTGAGCCGCCGCCCCTACTCGGGAAACGCCGCGGTCGCCAACGGGTCCTGGTCAGCGCCGACGTGCCGGCGGCGCGCATCGGCAGCGCCGCGATCCTGCTCTGTGCCCTGGGCTGGTTGGCGCTGCTGGAGGTGCGCGAACAGCTGGGCTTGTATCGGGTCGCCCCCGGCAGGTTCGGGTGGTCGGTGGCGCTGCTCGCCGCCGCGGCCCTGATTGCGCGCGGCATCTTTCTGGGCCGGCCGGTCACCGTCGGGCACGCGGCGATCGCCGCCGCCGGGGTGGGCTTGGGCCTGTCCGCGCACTTCCTTTCGTTCGCCATGTTCGGCAACGTCCTCATCGCGGCCGGCGGGCTCGCGCTCATGTTGCCGACGACGGCCAAACCGCAACCGGAGCTGCTGGAGCGGGTATGGCCTCTCGTCGACGCCACCCATGAGGATGCGTTGGCGCCCTTCGCCATGCACTCCGGCAAGAGCTACCACTTCAACGCCGACGGCTCCGCGGCGATCGCCTACCGCACCCGGCTTGGGTTTGCCGTCGTCAGCGGCGACCCGATCGGTGACGCCAGCCAATTCGGGGGTCTGGTAATCGATTTCGTCCGCATGTGCCGCGGCCGGGGATGGCAGATCATCGTGTTGGCCGCCGGCGAGCGGCACGTGAAGCTATGGGGCAACGACGTGGTCGGGCAGAAGATGCTCGCGGTGCCGATCGGCCGCGACGTCGTCGTCGACGTTCGACACTTCACGATGCGCGGTCGCCGCTTCCGCAACCTGCGCCAGGCGGTGCAGCGCAGCCGCAATTGCGGGGTCACCACGCAGATCGTCGACGAACAAGAACTCGATCCGGTATTGGCCGCCGAGCTGACCGACGTGCTGTACGCCGCACACCGCGCGGCGCGCACCGAACGGGGCTTCTGCATGAACCTCGACGGCGCCCTGCGGGGCCGCTACCCCGGGATCAAGCTGGCCATCGCCCGCGATCGGTGCGGTCGGGTGGTGGCGTTTCACCGATACGCGACCGCCGACGGAGGAGCGGAGGTCAGCCTCGACGCGCCGTTCCGCCGCCCGGACGCCCCCAACGGCGTCGACGAACGGCTCAGCGTTGACATGATCACCGATGCGAAAAGCAAGGGGGCGCTGCGTCTTTCGCTGGCGTTCGCCGCGTTCCCGGAGATCTTCGATGCCGTCGACCCCACGCCGCTGCAGCGGATCGCGTATCGCCTGATCCACCTGCTGGACCCCCTGATCCGCTTGGAGTCCCTGTACCGCTACCTGCGCAAGTTCCACGCCCCGGCCGAGCGGCGCTATGTGGTGCTCTGCGCTCACCACATTCCGGCGGCGCTGCTGGTGTTGTTGTCGCTGGAGTTCCTGCCGCGCCCGCGCCGCCACCGGCTGGTGCGTTGACTCAGGCGCGCTCGCGGCTGCCCAGCAGCGGCGGGCCGAACCGGAACCGGCGGCCGGTGACCAGCTCGGGAATCACCCGCACGTAGTGGGTCTTCTCGGTCGAGGTCCACGGCAGCAGCTGCGCGCGTTCGGCTTCCTCGATCTGCTCGCTGGTGCGCAGCGAGCGCGCCCGGCCCTTGACGATGACGCTCCAGCCCTCCGCGACGTTGTGGTCGTCGACCTCGAACAGCACGCGGTTGTTGATCGCGGTGCTGACCAGCTTGGTGCCCTCCGCGGTACGAAACAGCACGGTGCGGTTCTGGACGGCGTAGTTGACGGGGAAGATCTCGGGCTGGCCGTCCACGCTGGTGACCAATCGTCCCAGCGTGACTCCGCCCATCAGGTCCCAGCATTCGTGCACCGGCAGGATGGTCACCACATCATCGGTCCCGGACATCGGCCACCCTTCTTCGGCGGATCAAAGTTCTTCAACCACTTGACGGTTCGTGCCAGTGTAACTAGCGGATCTGCAGGACGGCGCTCGGCGCGCGCCGGGGGGTGGGCGGGGGAACGGCCTCCATCGGCGGCGCTATGCCGGCCCGGATCAGCACCTGCGGGTGGCCGCCGCCGGCGAGCATGCCGCGCACGATGTCGCGGCTCTCGTCCAGTTCGATCAGGTGGGTCAGCGTGCAGGTCGCCAGGAAGGCCATCGTGCACTCCAGCAACACGTTCGACAACGCTTCGCCGCAACGCAACACGTCTTCCCGGGTGTCCTGCGGGGTGGACAGCACCATGATTTTCGACCAGTCCACCGCGACCTCGGGACGCCGATCCGCGTGGGTTCTGACCGGGAATTCGCGCGCCACGTCCACCCGGCCGCTTTCCTTGTCGGACGGCAGCGCGCGCGGCGGCACGCCCGCGTGCGACGCGAACGGCGAAGTCCACCACTCGAGTTCGGCGTGATAGGACGCGTCGTCGCGACGCAGCGCTTCGGTGAGCTGGGAGGCCTGGGCCAGCCTGGGTCGCGCCTCGTCGGCGAGCACGTCGAGCGTCACGACGCCCTCGTCGAGCGTGCTGCGCACGACCGGCTCGAAGAGGCTCCAATAGGTGGGCTCCCCCATCGGAAGCCGGTCGGTTCGCCGGTGCAGGATCGCGTTGGCGCGGTCGCGCTGCGCGCGGGTGACGTGCTCGACCGGACTGAATTCGATCCTCGCCAGATGGTTCGGGTCGTCGGGGTTGGGAAATCGTTCGGTCTGTGCGCCCCAACCCGCGGCGAGCATGGCGACCCGAACGTGATCGAGCGCGGCGCCACAGCTGAGGATGGCCTCCCGGCCCGAAGGGTCGGTGCCCGGCACCGTGCGGTCGCGGTCGAGGAAAAGTTGCAGCGCCCCGTCCTCGACCACCCACCGCCAGGGCTGGCTGTTGTGCACCGACGGAGCCCGGCACGCGAGCTGCACCGCCCTTTTCAGGGTCTCGGTGTCCGGGGCCGCGGTCATAACATCGAAGGTAGGCGTCATCGGGGTGGGTGGCCAGGGTCGTTCGTCCCGGTCGGCGGGGGCCATTTGGACGCCAAAGGCCCTACGCCGAGGCGTTCTTCTCGACATAGCCGACGACGTCGGCCAACGTCCGCAGCGATGCGTAGTCCGATTCGGGGATATCCACGTGCAACCGGCGGTGGATGCCGCGCAGAAAACTCAGCCAGTCCATCGAATCGAGGTCCACCTGGTCGCGCAGCAGGACGTCGTCGCGGATGTCGTCCGGCTCGACTTCGGGGGCGATGGTGGTCAGCACAGACAGCACCACCGAACGGGTGTCTTCGTTCGTCGTTGTCATGGTGGACTCACTTCTCCAAGAGGTCGGGCTGCTGGAGCAGCTCGTTGATTGCTTTCAGGAACAACGCGCCCCGGTGACCGTCGCTGGCGCGATGGTCGGCGGCGAGCGTGGCTTGCACCGTGGTGACAACCCGGATCCCGCCGTCGATGACGCAGACGCGCTGGGCCGGCTGGCCGAAACCGACGAGCGCCACCTGCGGTGGATAGATGACCCCGAAGACCGCATCGACGCCCTGGTCGCCGAGGTTCGTGACCGTAATGGTCGGATCCGACATCTCGGAACTCCGCAGTGAGAAGGAGCGCGCCCGCGCCACCAGATCCGTGAGATCCTCCATCAACTCGTCGAGCTTCTTCTCCGGGACGTCGTGGATGGCCGGCGCGACGAGACCGCCGCCGCGCAGCGAGATCCCGACCCCGACATGGACCCCGGTGCCGGGCTGGAACCCGTCGTCCCGCCAGAACCCGTTGAACTCGGCGAAGCGCTGCGCGGCGACGCCGACCGCCTTCAACAGCAGGACGGCCGGCAGCACGCGTTCGTCGATGGAGCGTTGCGCGTTGCGGGTGGTCAGCCAGGTGA
This sequence comes from Mycobacterium terramassiliense, assembly GCF_900157385.1. GTDB lineage: Bacteria > Actinomycetota > Actinomycetes > Mycobacteriales > Mycobacteriaceae > Mycobacterium > Mycobacterium terramassiliense. Next base: position 298,058 of record NZ_LT717700.1, on the reverse strand, counting down.
GCGCGTTCTCCAGCACGATCTCGTCGGCGAGGTAATAGTGCGGGATCTCTCGCTTGGACCGGCTCATCGCCGCCGCGATCGACTTTCGCATCAGCGCCGCGCGGTCGGCCGGCTTGGTCTTGGCCGGGGTCTCGGGGGCCGGTGTCGCGGCGCGTTCCTCGGCGGCCGCGTGCGCGAGGCTGGCGGCCGCGTGCTCCACGTCGCTGATGGTGACGGCGCCCTGCGGACCGGTGCCGCTCACCGCGTCGACGTCGACGTGCAGCGATTGGGCGAGGCGGCGCGCCGCCGGTGAGATCCAGCGGCGATGTTGCGGTGCGCCGGGGGAGGTGACGGCCATGTGTGGCTTGGGCGGCGCCGCCGACGGCGTGGTGACGTCGCTCGTCGGCGGCCGGGGCTTCCCGGCCCGCTTTTCCGCCTTCTCGCCCGGTGCGAGCAGCGTCGCCAAGGGGGCTCCCACTTGGACGGTTGCACCGACCGGAACGAGCAGTTCGCTGACCGTTCCCTCCTGCCAGCATTCGACTTCCACCGCGGCCTTGGTGGTTTCGACGACCGCCACGATCTGGCCGCGGGCGATCTTGTCGCCGGGCTTGACCAGCCACTCGTTGAGCGTGCCCTCGTCCATGTCGGCGCCCAGCGCCGGCATCGTGAACTCGATCATTGCCGTTCACCGAAGAGATTCTGGACGGCGGCGACGATCTGCGCGGTTTGCGGCAGGGCCGCCTGTTCCAGGTGCTTCGCGTACGGCATGGGGACCTCGGCGCTGCACACCCGGGCGATGGGGGCGTCGAGGTCGTAGAACGCGCCCTCCACGACGCGCGCGGTGATCTCCGCGGCCAGACTGCCGCTGCGCCAGGCCTCGTCGACGATGACGAGGCGATGCGTCTTGCGCACGGATTCGAGGATGGTGTCCTCGTCGAGGGGCCGCAGGACGCGCAGATCGATGACCTCGCAGTCGATTCCGGCCAGGGACAACTCGTTGGCGGCGTCCAGCGCCTTCCACAGCGAGCCGCCGTAGGCCGCCACCGTCACATCGGTGCCGCCGCGACGGACGGCCGCCCGGCAGATGTCGGTGGGCCCGAGGGCCTCGGTGTCGGACGAGGTGTTGTAGAGCTGGACGTGTTCGAAGATCACCACGGGGTCCGGATCGGCCAGCGCGGGGCCCAGCATGCCGTAGGCGTCCTCGACGGTGGCCGGGGCCAGCACCTTGATGCCCGGGATGTGGGCGTACCAGGGCTCCAGGCTGTGCGAGTGCTGGGCGGCGAGCTGGCGTCCGGCGCCCGTGGCCATCCGGACGACGAGCGGAACGGAGAACTGCCCGCCCGACATATGGCGAAGGGCCGCAGCGGTATTGACGATCTGGTCGAGCGCCAGCAGGCTGAAGTTCACCGTCATGATTTCGACGATCGGGCGCAATCCGCCCAGCGCGGCGCCTATTCCGATCCCGACGAAACCCAGTTCCGACAGCGGGGTGTCGCGCACCCGCTCGGGACCGAATTCCTCCAGCAGGCCTTTGGACGCCGCGTACGTGCCGCCGTACCGCCCGACGTCCTCTCCCATCAGCACGACGCGCGGGTCGTCGCGCAGCGCATCACGCATCGCGTCGTGGACGGCGGTGCGGTAGGTGGTCTTCGTCGCCTTCATCGCGTCGCCTCCGCTTGCGGGGTGAGGACATCGCGTTCGAGATCCGCTACGTCCTCCCATGTTCCGGCCTCGGCGAATGCCACCGCGGCCTCGATCTCAGCGGCCGCCGAGTCTTCGATATCCCGCACGTCATCCTCCGAGAGCGCGCCGTCGCCGAGGCACTTCTCGGTGAACGATCGGATCGGGTCGCGCTCGCGCCACTTTTCGACCTCGGCCTTGTCCCGGTACAGCTCGGGGTCGAACATCGAATGCGCCCGGAACCGGTAGGTGCGGAACTCGATGAAAAAGGGCCCGCCGGTGTCGCGGACGTGATCGACACCCTGTTGCGCGGCGACGTGGCACGCCTCGGCATCCATCCCGTCGACGGCCATCGTGGGAACGCGGTACGACGCGGCCTTGACGGTGAGGTCGGTCTGCGACTGCGCCCGGTCCAGCGCGGTGCCCATCGCGTAAAGGTTGTTCTCGCAACAGAACAGCACCGGCAGGTTCCACAGTGCGGCCATGTTCAGCGACTCGTGAAACGCGCCCTCGGCCACCGCACCGTCGCCGAAGTAGCAGGCCGTCACCCGCTTCTGCTGCAGCACGGCGTCGGCCAGCGCGATGCCCACGGCGAGCGGCAGGCCGCCGGCGACGATCGCGTTACCGCCATAGAACCGCCTGGACGCGTCGAACAGGTGCATCGATCCGCCACGCCCGCGCGAGCAGCCCTCCTGCTTGCCGAACATCTCGGCCATGATCGAGCTCATCGGGACGCCGCGCAGCAGCGCGTGCGCGTGCTCGCGGTAGGTCGCGACCACCGCGTCGTCGTCGGCCAGCGCGCGCAACGATCCGGCGGCGACGGCCTCCTCGCCGACGTAGAGGTGCAGGAACCCGCGAATCTTGGCCGCGCTGTACAGTTCCGCGCATTTCTCCTCCATGCGGCGCACGCGGACCATGTCCGACAGCAGCTCGTGGGCCAGCTTGACTCCGGCCTCCGGGCGCCGCTCCTTCTCATCGCTTCGTCCCCCTCGCCGCTGCGCGGCTGGGGTTACCCCCACTGCATCGTCGTTGGCGCGGCTCATGACGGCACTCCCTCGGCGCGGTGGTCCGGCTGTCTCTCGATCGTGGAGGTGTCGCCCTCGGGCAGGCCGAGTTCCCTCGCCTTCAGTAGCCGCCGCATGATCTTGCCGCTGCTGGTGTGCGGCAACGCGTCGACGAACTCGATGTCCTTGGGCGCCACGGCGGCACCGAGCCGCTTGCGCGCGTGGCCCAGCAATTCCAGGCGGAGGTCTTCGTCGGCGACCACGCCATTCTTCAGCGTGACAAAGGCTTTGACCATCTCGCCGACCGTCGGGTCGGGGATGCCGATGACTGCGGCCTCGGCGACCGCCGGGTGATCGGTCAGCGCGCTTTCCACCTCGAACGGGCCGATCAGGTGGCCCGCGGACTTGATCACGTCGTCCTTACGCCCGACGAACCAGAAGTAGCCGTCGGCGTCCTTCTTCGCGAGGTCGCCGGTCAGGTAGAGCCCGTTGGCGAAGCTGTTGCGGTACCGCTCCTCGGCGCCCAGGTAGCCGCGGAACATCGACGGCCAGCCCGGCTTGAGCGCGAGCTCTCCCTCGACGTCCGGCTCGTCGACGACCTCCGTGGTGTCGTCGTCGTTGTGGCGCACGATGTAGGCGTCCACCCCGGGCAGGGGCCGGCCCATGGAGCCCGGCTTGATGTCGAACGCAGGCGTGTTGGCGATCATGATGCCGCCGGTTTCGGTCTGCCACCAGTTGTCGTGAATCGGCAAGCCCAGCACCCGCTTTCCCCACCAGACGGCTTCGGGGTTGAGCGGCTCGCCCACGCTCGCGATGAAGCGCAGCCGCGGAAAGCGGTACTGCGCGGGCAGCTCCGGCCCCGCCTTGATCAGCATCCGTATCGCGGTCGGGGCCGTGTACCACACCGACACGCCCTGATCTTGCAGGATCTGATACCAGCGCCGGGCGTCGAACTCGGCCTCGTCGACGATCGAGGTGACCCCGTGTAGCAGCGGGCTGATGATGCCATAGGACGTTCCGGTCACCCAGCCGGGATCGGCTGTGCACCAATAGGTGTCGTCGGGGTGCAGGTCCAGCGCGTACAAACCGGTGACGTAGTGCATCGCCACGGCCCCGTGCACGTGGATCGCGCCCTTGGGTGTGCCGGTGGTGCCGCTGGTGAAGTGCAGCAGCGCCGGGTCGTCGGCGGCGGTGGGCTCGATCGGCGCGTTCTCGTCGGCCGCGTCCAGGCACTCCCAGAAGTTGAGCGTGCCGGGCGGCGCGCCGCCGGCCTTTCCGTCGTCGACGACGACGACGTGCCGCACCGACGGCAGCCGATCACGGATCTTGGCGATCTTGCGCTCGTAGATCGCCCGGGTGGTCACCAGCACATCGGCTTGCCCGATGCTCACCCTGGTGGCGATCGGCTCCGGCCCGAAGGCGGAGAACAACGGGGAAACGACGCTGCCGTTGCGAAGCGCGCCCAGCATCGCGATGTAGAGCTCGGGGGAGCGGTTCATGATCGTGAACACGCGGTTGCCCCGGTGGATCCCGAGCGAGCGCAGCGCGCCCGAGAATCGCCTGACGAGCCGGCCGAGCTCGGAGTAGCTGAGGTCACGCGTGGTGATCGCTCCGTCGGAGCCCGCGTCGGTGACGAACCGCAGCGCCGTGCGGGTCGCGGCCGGGCCCTCGGCGTGCCGGTCCACCGCGGCGTAGGCGATGTTGCACCTGCCGGGTCCCATACCTGCGCACAACGGGGGCACGTCGGACCAGTGAAACTGCGCGCGCGCCTGCTCGTAGTCCGTGAGGTTGGGGCGGACGGAGCAGTCGTGGGGCGTCTTGCGGATGACATCCATGGGGGCCCTTTTCTTCTCGCCTGGGGCATCCCCATCGTTTGCCGGGCCCGGATGCCGCAATAGAGACAAAAGTCATCAATGAGACCGACGAACGCACCGGGGCCCAATGACGTGGCGCAGGGGACCAAGGACCCTGGCGCTCCACGTGCACATGCCCGAGGGTCGACCTGGGACAGGAAGTGAGTGAGCGAATGACCCAAACGATGGTGGACATCGGCGTGATCACCCACGCGGTGGAGCTGGCATGCCGAGCTCCCTCCTTGCACAACATCCAGCCCTGGCGCTGGGTTGCGGGCGACAAGAGCGTCGACCTGTTCGTCGACCCCGATCGCACGGTCACCGCGACCGATCGGTCGGGCCGCGAGGCGATCATCAGCTGCGGCGCGGCACTCGATCACTTTCGGGTCGCGATGGCCGCGGCGGGGTGGGACACCCACGTCGATCCCTTTCCCAACCCGAACAACCTCGACCATCTCGCGTCGGCCGACTTCGCCGCGGTCGACTTCGTGCCGCAGGCGCGGCGGGACCGCGCCGATGCGATACTGCATCGCCGGACCAACCGGTTGCCGTTTGGCGCCCCAAAGCATTGGGGATCGTTCGAACCCGTACTGCGGAGCGCCTTCGACAACAATGCGGTTTTCCTCGACGTGCTGACCGACAACGCGCGACCGCAATTGGCCGACGCGTCGCGGCTCACCGATTCGTTGCGTCGCTACGACGATTCGTACCAGCATGAATTGCTGTGGTGGACATCGCCGTTGCGGGAGGCGGAGGGCATACCCGACAACGCGCTCGTTTCCCAGTCGGACGCCCGACGGGTCGACGTCAACCGCCGGTTTCCCATCGACCCGTCGGACGAGCGCAGCTCCGCGGGCACCTACGACCAGGCGAAGGTCCTCGTGCTGTCCACGCCGCGGGACACCCGCGCCGACGCGTTGAACTGCGGTGCGGCGCTTTCGGCGATCCTGCTGGAGTGCACGATGGCCGGGCTGGCCACCTGCCCCGTCACGCACCTCACGGAGCTGGTGTCCAGTCGCGACATCGTCGCCGATCTCACGGGCCGTCCCGGGGCGGTCCCTCAGGTTCTGGTCCGGGTCGGCATCGAACCCGAGGGCGAGTTGGCTCCCAAGCCCACCGCGCGGCGGCCGTTGACCGACGTGCTGGAGATCCGCCGGCCATGAAGGCCACGGTCGGGGACTGGCTGGTGATCAAGAGCGGCACGGTCGGCCGCCGGGAAGTGCGCGGGCTGATCACCGCGGTGCATTCGCCGGAAGGGGAGCCGCCGTACCGGATTCGCTGGCTTGACACGGATGAACAGGCGACGGTCTATCCGGGCCCGGACGCGATCATCGTCACCGCGGCCGAGCAAAGGGCCGCCGACGAGCGGGCGCGCTCACGGTTTGCCGCGGTGCAGGCGGCCATCACCGACCAGGCCCATGGCCACTGAAATGACCTCTCTGCCAAGCGGTCCGCCGCTCTTGACCGACAGCGACGTCGATGCGCTCGCGTGGCAGTTCTTGCATTCGTCCTATGCCGACGACGACTATGCCGATTGGCCGCTGGATCGGCGCCTGGACGGCTTTCTGCGCCGGGAGGGACTGGTCCGCCTCGTTGAAGACGGCGACACCTACGACCTGATCCTCGACCGCGTTATGGCCTACATCGCCGCTCGGGCCCGGCTTTCCGGCTAGCGAACGCGGCGACGAACGACCCGCGATGCCGGGACTTCCGTCCCTATCGCGGCCACCGGTCGACTGGTCGGATGGGACCATGACCAGAGCAGCTGACGCCACCCGGCGCTCGCCGCGGCGCGTGTTCCGCGACCGCCGCGAGGCCGGCCGGATTTTGGCGAGCCTCCTCGGCGCCTATCGCGACCGGGGGGACGTCATCGTGTTGGGCCTCGCGCGGGGCGGGGTCCCCGTCGCGTGGGAGGTGGCGGCCGCGCTGCACGCACCGCTGGACGCCTTCATCGTGCGCAAGCTCGGCGCCCCGGGCCACGAGGAGTTCGCGGTCGGCGCGCTGGCCAGTGGGGGCCGCGTCGTCGTGAACGACGACGTCGTGCGGGGCCTGCGGATCGCGCCCCAGGAGCTGCGCGCCATCGCCGAGCGCGAAGGTCGCGAGCTCGTCCGCCGCGAGGCCGCCTATCGCGACGGGCGCCCGCCCGTCGACGTGGCCGGCAAAACCGTGATCCTCGTCGACGACGGGTTGGCCACCGGCGCAAGCATGTTCGCGGCGGTGCAGGCGCTGCGGGAGGCCGAGCCCGCGCACATCGTGGTCGCCGTGCCCGCGGCGCCCGAGTCGACCTGCCGGGAACTCGCCGGCCTCGTCGACGACGTGGTGTGCGCGTCGATGCCCACCCCGTTCCTGGCCGTCGGTGAGTCGTTCTGGGATTTTCGCCAGGTCACCGACGACGAGGTTGTCCAGCTGCTGTCCGCCCCGACCACCGGGGCCGCCGTGAGCCTGCCCGCGGCGCGTACGCCGGCCGAGGTGATCCGCGGCGTGGCGATCGATGCGCCGCAGGGTTTGCCGCCGCGCGAAACGCTGGAGGAGCTCGTCGGCGACGCGCGCGTCGTGCTGATCGGCGAAAGCTCCCACGGGACACACGAGTTCTACGAGGCGCGGGCCGCCATCACGAAATGGCTGATCGAGGAGAGGGGCTTTTGCGCCGTCGCGGCGGAGGCGGACTGGCCCGACGCGTATCGGGTCAATCGCTACGTGCGCGGCCTCGGGGACGACAAGAGCGCCGACGAGGCGCTGAGCGGATTTGAGCGTTTCCCGGCGTGGATGTGGCGCAACACCGTCGTCAGCGATTTCGTCGACTGGCTGCGCGCCCACAACCGGTTGCACGCGTCGGACGGGCGGCAGGCGGGCTTTTACGGCCTGGACCTCTATAGCCTGCACCGGTCGATGGGCGAGGTGATCGCCTACCTGGACAGGATCGACCCGCGGGCGGCCGCGCGGGCGCGGGAGCGCTACGGCTGCTTCGACCACGCCTCGGCCGATGACGGTCAGGCGTATGGCTTTTCGGCGGCGTTCGGTGCCGGCCCGTCATGTGAAAAGGAAGCGATCGAGCAGCTGGTCGAGATCCAGCGCAACGCCCTGGCCTATGCGCGCCGGGACGGGCTGCTGGCGGAGGACGAGCTGTTCTACGCCGAGCAGAACGCGCAGACGGTCCGCAACGCGGAGGTGTACTACCGGGCGATGTTCAGCGGGCGCGTCACCTCGTGGAACCTGCGCGACAAGCATATGGCGCAGACCCTGGAGGCGCTGCTGACGCACCTGGATCGCCACAGCGATGCGCCGTCGGCCCGAATCGTGGTGTGGGCGCACAACTCTCACGTCGGGGACGCGCGGGCCACCGAGGTATGGGCGGACGGCCAGCTGACCCTGGGTCAGCTCGCCCGGCAGCGCTATGGCGACGACGCGCGCCTGATCGGGTTCAGCACGTACTCGGGCACGGTGACCGCCGCCAGCGACTGGGGCGGCGTTGCCGAGCGCAAGGTCGTGCGCCCGGCGCTGGGCGGCAGCATCGAGGAACTCTTGCACGAGGCGGGCCGGAGAGACTTCCTGGTGTCGGCGCTCATCAGCCCCGACGCCACCGACCCGCTCAGCGCGGTGCGGTTGGGGCGCGCCATCGGCGTGATCTACCGGCCCGAAACGGAGCGGCAGAGCCACTACTTCCACGTCCGGCCGGCCGACCAGTTCGACGCGATGATCCACATCGACCAGACCCGCGCGCTCGAGCCCCTCGAGGTGACCAGCTCGTGGATCGCCGGTGAAACGCCCGAGACGTATCCCACCGGCCTGTAGCCGCCGCCGACAACCGGAGTGATCATGCCGACGCCAGCACCGCCGCCCGTGAGCCGACCGCAAATCGTCACGTTGACCATGAACCCGGCGCTCGACATCACCACCAGCGTCGATATGGTGCGCCCCACGGACAAATTGCGCTGCGCCGCCACCCGTTACGACCCGGGCGGCGGCGGCATCAACGTCGCGCACGTCGCCTACGTGCTGGGCGGGTCGGTATTGGCGGTTTTCCCCGCGGGCGGCTCGACCGGCGGCCTGATCGCGAAGCTGCTCGGCGACGAGGGGGTGCCATTCTGGCAGGTCCCGATCGCCGCGGCCACCCGGGAGAGCTTCACGGTCAACGAGACCAGCAGCGGCCAGCAATACCGGTTCGTGCTGCCGGGGCCGCAGCTGACCTTGCGCGAACAGGCGCACTGCCTCGAGCAGCTGCGCACGGCGGCGAGGTCGGCCGAGCTCGTGGTGGCCAGCGGCAGCCTGCCGCAGGGCGTCACCGCCGACTTTTACCAGCGGGTCGCCGACATGTGCCGGCAGCTCGACGTCCGCCTGATCCTGGACACCTCCGGCGGCGGCCTGCAGCACGTCTCGTCCGGGGTGTTCCTGCTCAAGTGCAGCGTGCGGGAACTGCGGGAATGCGTCGGGCGTCCGCTGGAGACCGAAGCCGAGCAGCTCGGCGCCGCGCACGAACTCGTCGACAGCGGCCGCGCGGAGGTGGTGCTGGTGTCCCTGGGGCATCACGGCGCGCTCCTCGCGACACGGCATGGCAGCCAGCGCTTCTCGGCGATTCCGATGCCGGGCGGCAGCGGAGTCGGCGCCGGCGACGCGATGGTCGCCGCGATCGCGGTGGGACTCTGTCGCGGCTGGCCGCTGGTCAAAGCCGTCCGGTTGGGCATCGCCGCGGGCGCGGCCATGCTGATGACACCGGGAACGGCGGCCTGCGGCCGGGCGGACGTGGAGAGGCTGTTCGCGGCCACCGCCGAACCTTGCGACATCGCGATTGACGAACGGCTTCCCAGATGAGGCCTAACGACCCCTGTATCGGGAGCGGCGGCGCAATAGCCTGAGTGAAGGAAGGTAGTCAGGAGCCGACATGAACCAGCTGGACGCGAAGTCGGTGGTCGTGGGCATCAACGGCTCACCAGCCGCGGTGAACGCCGCCAAGTGGACCATCGAGGAGGCGCTGAGCCGGCAGCTGCCGTTGCGCCTCGTCTACGTCATCCCGCGCCGCGACGGGCAATCGGCGCCCGCCTCCGAGTGGGAGCTCGAGCGCGCCGAAACGGCGCTGTCCCAAGCGGAGTGCGCCCTGCAACGGGAGAAGAGGCCGGTTGAGATCGAAACGGCCGTCCTCTCAGGGGATCCCGGGCGGGTACTCATCGACGAATCACAGGACGCGGCGCTGATCTGCGTCGGCACCTCGCGGCGGGGCTGGGCGTCCGACGGGTTGCTGGGGCCGACGGCGGCCGCGCTGGTGGCCGACGCGCAATGCCCGGTCGCGATCATCCGCACCAATTCCGACGGGTCGCCGACCGAGCTCGGGGTGATCGCCGTGGTGCTCAACGACGAGCCGGACAACGACGAGGTCGTGCACGAGGCCATGGAGCAGGGCCGCCGCCGCCACGCCACCGTGCGCCAGATCGATCGGCGACTGAACAGCTGGGTCCGGCGCTATCCCGACGTGCACGTGCAGACCGTCGCGGCGGGCACCGGGGCTACCGGTGAGAGGCGCAGTGGCGCAATCGGATTGGCGGTGGTAGGCAGCGCCGACGCCGCCGAGATCGCCGGGTTGGCCACCCCGAACTGCCATCCGATCGTGGGTTACCCCGACTGTTCGGTCCTGGTGGTCCGGCACTAAAGCCCGGGCGACGTCGATGAAGGAGTTGGCGACACCGCGGTCGATCGTGGTCGGTATCGATGGCTCCAAGGCGGGCATACGCGCGGCGCTCTGGGCGGTCGATGAGGCGGTGTGTCGGGACGCGCCCCTGCGCCTGCTGTACGCGGCGCAGCGCGGCGATCTGGAGGGCGCACCGCAAACGTCGATTCGCCACGCCGTCAAGGCAATCGAAGCGGCGGGGAAGCCCGTCAAAATCGAGACCGAGGTCGTCCCCGGGCCGGCGATCGGAGCCCTGATCAGCGCATCTGCCTCCGCGGTCATGCTGTGCGTCGGCGCGGTCGGATTGCGTCACTTCCAGCCGGGCCGGGTCGGCTCCACCGCCGCCGCTTTGGCCATCTCGGCGCGCTGCCCCGTGGCCATCGTTCGAGGCCGCGACGACCACCCGACCGCGGACTCGATCGTCGTCGAGCTGGACGGCTCCCCCGACAACGGTGTGCTGCTGGGCGCCGCCGTCGAGGAGGCCCGGCTGCGCAACGCCGCGATCCGGGCGATCATCTGCCGCCGACCCGCGCCGGAGGACAAGGGCCCGGCCTCTTTCGGGGATGCCGAGGGCGATCGCCGGGCCCTCGCCGACCTCGATCGCCGGCTGGCCCGTTGGAAGCGGCGCTATCCGGAGCTGCGGGTCGAGTCGTTGGCGGTGCACGGTGGCCTGCTGGGATACCTGGCCCTGCGCCGGTCGGTCGGGTTGGTGGTGCTCGGCGCTGGTAACCGTGAGCAGGTGGACGAACTCGTCGGGCCGTCCGGCAGCGCCGTGCTGCGCGACGCCGACTGCTCGGTGTTGGTCGTCAATCAGCAACACTTGTGAGCCCGGGCGGCTGTGAAACTATGGGATATTGAGTCGGTGGTTTCATGACCGTCGCCTCGCGCGCCCGGCAGAAAGAATTCGACATGGTCAAGGTCTTCCTCGTTGATGACCACGAAGTCGTGCGGCGCGGTCTCGCCGACCTGCTCGCCTCGGACCCCGAGCTGGAAATCGTCGGCGAAGCCGGTTCCGTGTCGGAGGCGAAGGCGAGAATTCCGGCGCTGCGGCCCGACGTCGCCGTCCTCGACGTGCGCCTGCCCGACGGGAACGGGATCGAATTGTGCCGCGACCTGGTGTCCGATATTCCGGACCTGCGGTGTCTGATGTTGACGTCGTTCACTTCCGACGAGGCGATGCTCGAGGCGATTCTCGCCGGTGCCAGCGGTTACGTGGTCAAAGACATCAAAGGCATGGAGCTGGCCCACGCGATCAAGGAGGTGGGTGCCGGCAAGTCCTTGCTGGACAACCGGGCTGCGGCGGCGTTGATGGCAAAGCTGCGCGGCGCGGCGGAACGCCAAGACCCGTTGTCGGGGTTGACCGAACAGGAGCGGACGCTGCTCGGGCTGCTCAGTGAAGGTTTGACGAACAGGCAGATCGCCGCGCGGATGTTCCTGGCCGAGAAAACGGTGAAGAACTACGTTTCGCGTTTGCTGGCCAAATTGGGCATGGAGCGCCGGACGCAGGCGGCGGTGTTCGCCTCCAAGCTGGATCAGCGGTCCGGCCGGCCCACGGAGGCGCCGCCCGGTTAGTCGGCGGCGGAAACGTGCCCCTCGAGGTTTGCTGTCGCCGCCGCGTGCGCGACAACGGCCGGATGGCGCCGGGGCGTTGACCTTAGGCGCTTTTACCCCTAGGGGTTAAGCTCGGTGAGGATTCTGGTTGTCGTGGAGGTATCGGGTCGGGTGACCAGCGACGAGCGCGGCTCGGCCTTTGCCGGGCTTGGTCAACGCGGGCTGGTCAGCAGGATGCACGCGCAGCTCGACGAGTTGCTGGCCGCCCGCGACCAGATGGAGCACCTGCTCCGGGTCTTCGTCGAGATCGCTGGGAGTGTCGGCGACCTCGACGCGACGTTGCACCGGATCATCGCCGCCGCCAGGGGTTTGACCTCCGCCCCCTACGGCGCCCTGGCCATCCGCGACCCCGAGGGCAACCTGCTCAGGTTCATCCACGAGGGGATGGATGCCGAGACCGTCACACGCATCGGGCACCTGCCGTTCGGCAAGGGGCTGTTGAGCCTGTCGCTGCTCGACACGCCGGCCCTGCGCGTGGATGACATGACCGCGCACCCGGCCGCAGTCGGATTTCCCGAGCACCATCCGCCGATGCGGGCCTTCCTGGCGGTGCCGATCACCATCCGCGGGACCGTCTTCGGCAACATCTACCTGACCCACGTCGACCCGGAGCGGGTGTTCTCCGAGTCCGACGAGGTCGCCGCCCGCGCGCTCGCGTTCGCGGCCGCGGCCACCATCGACAACGCTCAGCTTTTCGAGCGCGAGCGGTTGTCGGTGAAGTGGATGCAGGCCAGCCGCGAGATCACGACCGCCCTGTTGTCCAGCGCGCAGCCGCACCGGCGCCCGATGCAGCTGATCGCCGAAAGCGCGCGGATCCTGACCGACGCCGAACAGGCGATCGTGCTGGTCCCGGCCGACGCGGACGTGCCGGACGAGGAAACGGACACGCTGGTGGTGTCCGCCGCGGTGGGGGTGCACGCCGATGAGGTGATGGGCCGGCGGGTTCCGGTGGACGGCTCCAGCAGCGGCGAGGTTTTCCGGTCCGGCGAGGCGCTGATCACCGAGTCGTTGCGGTACCCGATCCAGGCGTTCACCGATGTGGGGCAGCGGCCGGCCATACTGATGCCGCTGCGCGCTGACGACAGGGTCGCGGGGGTGATCGCGATCGCGCGCGGGGCCGACCAGCCGCCGTTCGACGAGAGCTACCTCGACTTGGTGAGCGACTTCGCCACCCACGCCGCGATGGCCCTGGTCCTGGCGGCGGCGCGGGACGACTCGCGCCAGCTGACCATCCTCGCCGAGCGCGAGCGCATCGCCCACGATCTGCACGACCACGTCATCCAGCGGCTGTTCGCCGCCGGGATGAACCTGCAGGGCACGCTCGCCCGGGCGCGTTCGCCGGAGGTGGCCGAGCGGCTCAACCGCACCCTCGACGATCTGCAGACCATCATCGAGGAAATCCGATCGACGATCTTCCAGCTCAAATCCCCGTTGGGCAAGGGGCCCGATTTCCGGCAGAGGATCCAACAGGTGGTCGCCGACCTGACCGAAAATCGCGAAATCGTCACCACGCTGCGCCTGCACGGACCGATGACCGCCGTGGGCGGCGAGCTTGCCGAGCAGGCCGAGGCCGTCGCGACGGAAGCCGTCAGCAACGCGTTGCGCCACTCAGCCGCGTCGCGACTGACCGTCGAGGTGGACGTCGCCGACATGTTCGTCCTCGACGTGAGCGACAACGGCCGCGGCATCCCCGCCGGCAATTCGCGCAGCAGCGGCCTGGCCAACATGAAGTACCGCGCGGAGCAGCTCGGCGGCACCTGCGAGATCACCTGTCCGCCGGAGGGTGGCACCCGGGTGCACTGGGTCGCTCCGCTCGCCGATCAGTAACGCCTGACGGCGGCGCGGTCCGGGACCAAATCCCGCGGGGTGGGGTCCAACGGCCCCTGCCGGACCGCCCCGGGACGGAATAACGTCGTTCATCATGAGCGATCAAGCGGTGGACTTCGCGGCTACGGCTTCACTGCTCGACGGGCGGATCGTGTCGTTGCGCCGACTCGGCGCCGACGACGCCGCGGCCGTAATGGCATTGCACGAACACCTCTCCGACCACGACCGTTACTTTCGCTTCTTCACGCTGCAGCCGGTCGAGTTGGCCGAACTCGTCGGCAGGCTGACCGAACCCCCCGACGGGCTGTGCGCCCTTGGGGCATTCGATGCCGGCCGGCTGATCGGCGTGGCCCACTACGTCGTCGTCCGCGAGGCGCCGAAAGCCGCGGAGTTCGCCATCGTGGTCGCCCACGAGGATCATTCGGTCGGCGTGGGGACGGCCCTGCTGAAGCATCTCGCCCGCGTGGCCCGGGTCCACGGAATCGGGCGCTTCGTCGCCGACGTCCTGGGCGAGAATCACCTGATGCTGATGGTGGTCTTCGATCTGGGCTGGCGGTGCGAGCCGGCGGATTACGGATCGGTTCGTCACCTGGAGATCGAGCTGCCCGACTTGAGCGACGAGGATGCGAAATGTCCGACATGACAAAGCAATTCGGAGTTCTGGTGTGCGTCGACGGGTCGTCGGCGTCGGACGCCGCCGTCGCCTGGGGCACGCGCGAGGCCATCATGCGCAAGCTGCCCATCACGTTGATGCACGCCGTGCAACCGGTGGTCGTCGGCTGGCCGGAGGGTCAACTTTATGCCGACATGCCCGAGTGGCAGCACGACGACGCGCAGCACGTCATCGAGCAGGCCCGCAAGACGCTGAACGCCGGCCTGGCCGGGGCGCGGGCACCCGAAACCCGCACCGAGGTGGTCTATTCCGGCGTGGTGCCGGCGCTCGTCGAGGCGTCGAAGGACGCGTGGATGATCGTGGCCGGGAGCCAGGGCCTGGGTGCGTTGGGCCGCCTGCTGCTGGGCTCCGTCACGACGGGGCTGATCCACTACGCGCATTGCCCGGTCGCGGTCATCCACTCCAGCGAGACTGCCGCGCTTGACACCAACGCACCCGTGCTACTGGGCGTCGACGGGTCGCCCGCGTCGGAAGCCGCGACCGCCCTGGCATTCGACGAGGCCTCGCGCCGCGAAGTGGGGCTGCGCGCGCTACACGTGTGGAGCGACGTCGGGGTGTTCCCTGTCCTCGGGATGGACTGGCGCGACCGCGAGCGCGAGGGCCGGGAGATCCTCGCCGAACGCCTGGCCGGCTGGCAGGAACGGTATCCGGATGTGCATGTGGAGCGACTGTTGTTCTGCGACAAGCCATCCCGGTGGCTGCTCGAGGAGTCCGAACGCGCCCAACTCGTCGTGGTCGGCAGCCGCGGTCGCGGGGGTTTTCCCGGGATGCTGCTCGGGTCGGTGAGTTCTGCCGTGGCGCAGTCGGCGAAAGTTCCCGTGCTTGTCGTTCGTTAGGAGGACGCGATGATCGAACTACTGCCGGACATGCCCCACGGGGTGACCGGCGTCCGGGTGTCGGGCCGCCTGCGCGGTAACGAACTGCGCCACTTCAAGCCCGCGATGGAAGAGATGCTGAACACCGACGAGATCAGGATCGTGGAGGTCATCGCCCCCGATTACGAGGGCTTCGGGCCCGGCGGCTTCGCCGAGGACATCAAGCTGGGTCTCGGCATGGTCTTCGCGCATCATTCGGCCTTCAAGCGGATCGCGATCGTGTCCGACAAGGACTGGGTCGGCCACGTCCTGCACGCCGTGGCGTGGATGATCCCCGGCGAGCTGGCCGTGTTCGGGCTCGATGAGCTGGACCGCGCCAAGGAATGGGCCGCAGGCTAGTCGGCGATTGCGAGCGCGGGGACCGGGCGATGCGGGTCGCCGCCATCGGCCTACTCGGCGATCTAGGTCGTGCGATCGCGCACCACCAGCACCGAACACCCCACGGGGCCGGTGAGGTGCGCGCCGGTCGGGCCGACCATCCGGGCCACCTTGTCGGAGTCCTCGCTGCCCACCACCGTGAGTTGGACGGATTCCTGCGTGTGGGCGAGGAATTCGGCCGGTCCGCGCCGCGCGGCGGCCGGCATGACGTGGACCTCGGGATACCTCGACACCCACTGGCCCAGCCGATGCTCCAGCTGGCGGTAGGGGATCTCGCCCAAACCCCACCGCCACACGCCCAGCGCCAGGATCGGGGCCCGACGCAGCCGCGCCTCGCGGAACCCCTCCTCGAGCACCGCGTCGTTGGCCGGCGAATCGTCGACGACGACGGCGATCCATCCGGAGTCCGACGAATTGCCATTGCTTCGAACGATCGCCACCGGGCATAGCGCTTTCCGGGCGACGGCGTCGGCGGTGGAGCCCAGGAGCTTGCGGGCGATGCGTCCGATCCCCACCGATCCCACGCAAACCATTGCCGCGCCGCGTGATTCGTCGACCAGGATGCCCTCCGGCGACCCGTGCACGATGTCGCATTCGACCTCGACCGGCCTGCCGGTGGCCTGCAACGCGGCGTCGGCGGCGCGCAGGGATGCTTGGGCGTACTCGACCTCCATGGCTTGATCGCCCGTCGCGTCGGCGGATCGATCGGGGATGGCATGGACCAGCCGCAGCGGGACGTTGCGGCTGGCGGCCTCGGCGGCCCCCCACTGCGCCGCGTCGATCGCCGCCTGTGAGCCGTCGATACCGATGACAATCGCCGCCGTTGCTCGCGGATGGTTCATGGTTCCTCCCGAACCGAAAGGCCTCCCCACCGGGACAGTCCCGGAAAACCTCTCTTGGACGACGTTATTGGCGGCTACGGCCTGCCAGCAGGGCCGTTAGACCCCCGTTTCGGAGCATTGGTCCATTGCGGGGCCGGGCCGCCCCGGGCTTCACGCGACCTCGATGCAGTGTCCGGGCGAGAGGCGCTGGACGCGGCCGCGGCATTCGACGGTGATCGCTTTGCCGTTGCCGGATTCGGACGTCAGGACGCCGGTCCGTCCGCTGATTCGCAGATGAACGCGCTGACCGCGGTAAACGAATGGGAACTCGATGGGGCCGAGCGCTTCGGGCCAGTGCGGGCTGAGCACCAGCCGGTCGTCGCGCGTCTCCAGTCCGGTGAAGCACCGTTGCAGCAGGTCGACGCTGCCGGCCATCGCCGCCAGGTGTATTCCCTCCGACGTGGTGCCGCCCTGGATGTCGACGACATCGGAACCCAGCACCTGGACGAAGTACCGCATGGCGTGATGCCGATGGGCGCGGGTGAGCACCCACGAATGGACGATCGCGCTCAGTGTCGATCCGTCCGAGGTACGCGACAGGTAGTACTCGATCGTCTTGGGAATCTGCTCGGGCGCAAAGCGGTAGCCGAGCCGGCCGAACAGACCCAGCAACTCCTCGGACGACAGCAGGTAGAACAGCATCAGGGCGTCGGCTTGCTTGGAGGCCTTGTAGTTGTTCACGCTGTCGTTTTCGGCTTCCAGGATGCGATCGAGCCGTTGGATGTTGCCGTAACGCTGCCGATAGCCGTCCCAATCCAATTCGTCCAGCTCCGAATAGCCTTCGAACTGGCTGATCACCTCGTCGTGGAAGGGGACGAACATGCGCCGCGTGACGTGATCCCACCGGTCGAGCTCGTCGTTGGTCAGGTCGACCCTCCCGACGAGGTCGAGCCGGTCCCGCAACGGCAACAGGTCCAGCGCGTCCATCGCGCGCATGATCACCCAGACCGCCATCACGTTGGTGTAGGCGTTGTTGTCGATCCCGTCGTACTCCTTGCCCGGGTAGCCCGAATGAAACTCGTCGGGCCCGATGATTCCCCGGATCGTGTAGCGGCCGCGGGTGTCGTCAAAGGTGGCCAGGCCCACCCAGAATCGCGCGATCTCAACCAGCATCTCGGCGCCGTAGTCACCAAGCCACTGGCGGTCACCGGTGACCTGGTAGTGCTGCCAGGCGTTGTAGGCGATGGCGAGGCCGACGTGATGCGCGCGCGCGCTGGCGTCCGGATTCCACCGCCCGGACTGCGGATTGAGGTGGAGCTCCTGGCTCACCTCGCGCCCGTCGCTGCCCGATTGCCAGGGATACATCGCGCCGAGATACCCCGCGCGCCGCGCGGCGCGTCGCGCCTCGGGAAGCCGCCGGAACCGGTAGAGCAGCAGCGAACGGGCAACGTTGGGCATGCGCAGGCTCAGCACCGGGGAGACGAACAGCGCGTCCCAGAAGACGTGCCCGCGGTAGGCCTCGCCGTGCAGCCCGCGCGCCGGGACCCCGGCGTCGAGTTCGGCAGTGTGCGGCGAAATGGTCTGCAGCACATGCAGCAAATGCAGACGTAGGACCCGCAGCGCCGGCGTGCCGCCGGCCAGGCCGATGTTGCACTGCTCCCACAACCGGTCCCACGCCCGGGCGTGCTGTTGGTGAAGCTCGTCGTATCGCCCGGCCGCGTCGAGATATTGCTGGGCGGCGCTCGCCGGTTCCGAGATGGCGGTGTCCCGGCCGGTGAAGATGGTCGCGACTTTCTCGCACGTGACCGCCTGGCCCGCGGACAGGGTGACGGCGATGTGGTGACCGCCGCGGTCGCCCTCGGCCACGACGGCGTAGCGGGCGTCGGCCCGGGCGTCCCCGAACCACACGGTGGTGCGGGCCGCGACGGCGATCGAGATGCGCGACTGCGAGGTTTCGGTTTGCAAGAGCACGGAGTCCGGCGCTATTTCGGTTATCCTCGGCGAGGTCAGGTGTGCGCTGGACAACGAGCGATAGCGCTCGACCATCGTATTTTGCACACCGCCATCGAGCAGCGAGCTGAACTCGACCGTGCCTGACCAATTCTCGGCGCCGATGGTGGTTTGCATGGCGAGCAGGTGGGGCTGATGCATGGACGCGAAGCGCTCTTGGGTGACTGTGGTGATGTGGCCCGAGCCGTCCCGGAATCGCAGGCTGCGGGTCAACGTCGCGTGACGCAGATCGAATGTCTGCCGATAGAACAGTATTTCGGCGTCGTCGACATCAAACCACGCCCCGCCGTTGACCCGGAAACTCAGCGAGAGCCAGTTGGGCAGGTTGACGAGGCTCTCGTTCTCGATGGTCCGGCCCGCGACCCGGTCGGCCAGGGTGTTGTACACGCCGCTGGCGTACGTGCCCGGGTAATGCGCCTCGGACGCGGCTGCCTCCGGTGCGCAACCCCGGCTGGCGACGTAGCCGTTGCCGACGGTGCACAGTGCCTCGCGGAGCCGCTCATAGCGCGGGTCGTAGCCCTCGTAAACGAGCTCCCAATCGTCGTCCGCCGTCGACGCCGCGGTTCCCAGGTCGTCGGCTAGCCGCCGGACGAAGTCGCCTACCGCACAGGGATTTTCGAGGCTGAATAGCGCGGCCGAAGCGCGATCACCGTCCTCGTCATGGCGCACCACGATTCCCAGGCCGTCGAATTGGACCGCGTCGAACGCATCTTCGTCGGTGATGTCGTCCCCGATGTAGACCGGCAACACGGTGCCCGGGTCGGGGGCGTCGCCGCCCACGATGCGTTGGAGCAGCCAACTGAGCGTCGTGCCGTTGTCCCAGTCCATGATTGGACGCAGTTCGATGGCTTTGCGGCCGGGGGAGGCCCGCAGGCCCTCGGAGCGGCCGAGTTCGCGGGCCGCCCCGATCACCCGTTCGACGTCCTCGGGATCGGCGTGGCGGTAGTGAATCGCGATCCCGAAGCGCTTGCGCTCCACCACTGTTCCCGGGACGTCGCTGAGCGTCTCCGCCAGGCGGTCGGCGGCGCGGGCCAGGGCGCCGACGACGCCCGAGGCGGCCGCGTTCTCATGGGTGGTGCCGTCCGGCGCCACCAATTCGAGGCCATGGCTGCCCGCGTACCACACCCCGTCGACGCCGACCCGGCCGCGCAGATCGTCGACGTCGCGGCCGCTGATCACCGCCACCGGACACTGCGCGGCCAGCCCGCGCAGCGCCTCGTCGGCGCCCTCGACGAGCGACGCCGAGTCGGGGTGCGCCACGATTTCGGACAGCGTGCCGTCGAAGTCGAGGAACACCACCGGTCGCCGGTTCGCGACCAGCTCTTTGACCTGGCCGTAGGCTTGCAAGGCGTCGGTGATTCGCGACATGGGCGCCCCACCGCTTTGCACCGAGATCCCGGCCAGGTCGGCGACCACGGTGTCGGCCCCGCACGACAGCAGCTCGTCGGCATCTCCGTTGCGCGTCAGGCCGATGACGAGGCCAAAGCCGGACTCCCTGCCGGCCTTCAGGCCGGCGGGATCGCGGTCGATGACCACACAGCGGACCGGGCGTACCCCCAGGCGGTTCGCGGTTTCGGTCGCGTCGCCGTCCACCACGCCCACCAGGTCGTCAATTCCGGCGGCGCCCAAGAGCTTTGCGCAGTCGCGGCCAGGGGAGTAGACGGCCGTCGCGACCCCGGCATCGCGCAGCCGCCGCAGCAACGGGACGGTCGAATCGCGTGCCTCGGCGCCGCCCGGCGCGGTCTCGGTGACCACGCTGTCCAGGGCAAGGATCACGGCGTCGTGGTAGCGGCGGTCGACGGTGGCGGGCCATTCGGTCACCTCTGTGACAATGCCACTTGGCGGCCCCGGTCAACGGGGCCTCATGGCCATGGGTTTGGGGACTAAAGCCTCATGATCGGCGACCGTTCGGCCAATAGCGTTTTCACCTGACTAGGGAGGAAAACGATGTCCACACCCATGAACCGCCACGGCATCGTCATCGGTGTCGACGGATCGCCGGCTTCGAACGCCGCCGTCTGCTGGGCGGCCCGCGACGCGGCGATGCGGAACGTGCCGCTGACGCTCGTCCACATGTACAGCACCTACGTGCCGACCTTCCCCCAGATTCCGCTTCCGGCCGGGGTCACGGTATGGCAGGAGCAGGACGGCCGGCAGGCCCTCGAGGAGGCGGTCAAGATCGCCGAGGACGCCGTCCAGGGGCACCAACGGCTTGCCATCAGCAGCGAACTGAAGTGTTCGCCCCCGGTGGCGACGCTGGTCGAGCTGTCCGAAGAGGCCGAGATGGTCGTCGTCGGCAGCAACGGACGCGGGGCGGTGGGCCGGCTCTTGCTCGGCTCGGTCAGTTCCGGCGTGGTCCAGCACGCGAAGTGCCCGGTCGCCGTCATTCGCGACGAAGACCCGTTGATGCCCCACCCGCAGCAGGCCCCCGTGCTGGTGGGAATCGACGGCTCGCCGGCCTCCGAGCTTGCCACGGCCATCGCCTTCGACGAGGCCTCCCGCCGCGGGGTCGACCTGCAGGCGCTGCACGCGTGGAGCGACGTTCAGGTACTCGAACTTCCCGGATTCGATTGGGCCGTGGTGAAGGCCGAGGCCGAGCGCAGCCTGGCCGAACGCCTGGCCGGCTGGCAGGAACGCTATCCCGACGTCACGGTGCACCGGCTCCTCGTCTGTGATCGGCCGGCCCGCCAGTTGATCGAAAAGTCGGAGTCCGCGCAGCTGGTCGTCCTCGGCAGTCACGGCCGGGGCGGCATCGCCCGGACGCTGCTGGGTTCGGTCAGCAACGCCGTCGTGCACTCGGTCCGGATGCCGGTGATCGTCGCGCGATCGTCCTAGGACTTGGCAGTGAGGCACCCGGCGACGGACGCTGGGTCGGTGACCACAACCGCGGTGCCCTACATCGACGTGCACGAAACCCACACGGGCATGGTCGTGCTGGTGGGCGATCGGGCGTTGAAGGCGAAAAAGCCGGTGCTGACCGACTTTCTCGACTTTCGCGCGGTGGAGCAGCGGGAGCGCGCGTGCCGCCGGGAGGTCGAGCTGAACAGCCGGCTGTCGCCCGACAGCTACCTCGGGGTCGCGCACCTCAGCGACCCCGCCGGCGGCCCGGCCGAACCTATCGTCGTCATGCGCCGCTACCGCGACGAGCACCGGCTGGCGTCCATGGTGGGCCGCGACACCGGCGAGTCCATTCGGGGCGTGCTGGATGCCATCGCCGCGGCGTTGGCGCGGTTTCACGACGGCGCGCAGCGTGGCCCGGCGATCAGCGCCGAGGGCGAGGCCGACGCCATCGACCGGCGGTGGCGGGACAACCTGGCCGAACTCGACCGCTACGCCGGTACGCTGGCGCCCGAGTCCTTGTCACGAGCGCGGCGCCTCGCCGCCGAATTCGTCGCGGGCCGTGCGCCCCTGTTCAGGCGGCGCGTCGAAGACGGGCTCATCGTCGACGGTCACGGCGATCTGCTCGCCGACGACATCTTCTGCGTGCCGGACGGACCCGCGCTGCTGGACTGCCTGGAGTTCGACGACAAGCTCCGTTACGTCGACTGCATCGATGATGCGGCGTTCCTGGCGATGGACCTGGAGTTCTTGGGCCGCAGAGACTTTGGCGAGCATTTCCTGCAGCGCTACGCCGCGCACTCGGCGCGGGCCGTGCCGCCGGCGCTGGCGCACTTCTACATCGCCTACCGCGCCGGCGTCCGGGCGAAGGTCGACTGCGTGCGGCTGTCACAGGGCAAGCCGGAAGCCGCCGGGGATGCCGCCCGCCACCTCGCCATCGCCGTCGAGCACCTGGAGGCCGGTCGCGTGCGGCTGGTCCTGGTCGGCGGCAACCCGGGCACCGGCAAGTCCACCGTGGCAAGGGCGCTCGCCGAACGGACCGGGGCGCAGGTGATCTCGACCGACGATGTACGGCGCGAATTGCGGGATTCGGGCTCGATCACCGGGGAATCCGGCGTCCTCGATCAGGGGCTGTATCACCCCGGCAACGTCGCGGCCGTCTACGAGGCCGCCCTGCGGCGGGCGCGCCCTCTGCTGGGCAACGGGCAATCGGTGATCCTCGACGGTACCTGGCGGGATCCGCAGATGCGGGCCCGCGCCCGTCGCATCGCCGCCGAAACGCACTCGGCGACGGTGGAACTCAGGTGCGCGGCGGCGAGGCAGACGGCGGCCGGCCGAATCACCACCAGGGCGCCGGGCAACTCGGAGGTGACGCCGGAGATCGCCGCGGCGTTGGCCGCTGAGCAAGCCGGCTGGGACACCGCGCACCGCATCGACACCTCGGGGTCCCCCGAGGACTCGGCGCGAGCGGCGCTCGGCGTCTGGCTCGCGTCGCCATAGGCGAACCGCTCCCCCTGGGAGCCGAACGCCCCGATCGTTCGGGACTAACGGCCCTGTCAGCACCTTCGGCGGGATCCCTACTGTCGAGCTGACAGACCTTAATGGGGTGGTTCAGATGCTGGTGCAAACGCCGGGCGCCGAGGTCATCCGGGACGCGATCATGCTGGCCGGCCGGGCGCCTTCGCTGCACAACAGCCAGCCGTGGCGATGGGTGGTCGCGGGCGCGCGGCTGCAGTTGTGGGCCGATCGCCGCCGCCTGATGTCCGCGACCGACCGCACGGGCCGCGAGTTGATCCTGAGTTGCGGCGCGGTGCTCGACCACCTTCGGGTCGCGATGGCCGCCACCGGCTGGGACGCCGCGACCAACCGCCTCCCCGATCCGTTTGAACCGGACTTGCTGGCCACCCTCGAATTTCGGCCGATCGGCGTCACGGAGGCACAGTTGCAGCGGGCCGCGGCGATCCGCCGGCGGCGTACGGATCGGTTGCCGTTCGCCGCGCCGACGGCGTGGGCGTCTTTGGAGCCGGCGCTGCGCCGCGCGGTTCTTCCGCACGAGGTGATGCTGGACGTGGTGGCCGACGAAGCGCGACCGGCCCTGGCGGAGGCGTCTGCGCTCACCGAGCAGCTGCGCCGCTACGACACGTCCTACATGTCCGAGTTGCGTTGGTGGACATCGCCATTCGAGTCGGACGCCACCCATGTGCCCGACAGCGCGCTGGTGTCGGGTTCGGAGGCCGCCGCGGTGGATGTCGCCCGCGCCTTTCCCCCGGCGGCCGAGGAGCCGCACCGCTCCGGCGTCGACGAAGATCATTCCAAGATCCTCGTGCTGTCCACCCACCACGACGACGCCCCGCTGGACGTGTTGCGCTGCGGTGAGGCGCTGTCGGCGGTGCTGCTCGAGTGCACCGTCGCCGGCCTGGCGACCTGCACGCTGACGCACATGACCGAGATGGCGATGAGCCGCGACACCGTCAAACAGCTCACCGGCACGGCCGGAACGCCGCAGCTGCTGATCCGGGTCGGCGCGTCGACGCTCGACGGCCGGCACGTCGAATCCACCGCGCGTCGCCTGGTGGCCGAGGTTCTCGAGTTTCGTGAATAACGGGCGGCCGAAACAGGAGGTATGAATGATGACTCGGCATTGGCTGGTGATGGAGACCGCCGGGGAGGGCACCCCCGCCCCATTCGTCGCCCGGCTGGCTGGCGCCGGCCGGCAGCTGCCCGAGACCCGGCTCACGACAGACGAATTGATGGCGACCACCCGCCACCGCACCCACATCGATCTGGAGCGATTGACCGGGATCCGGGAGCGCCGCGTCTCGGTGGGCGACGAGGATTCCTACACCCTGGCCACCTCGGCCGCGCTGAACTGCCTGGCCAAGGCGCGGCAGGATCCGGCCGCGCTCGACGTGGTGATCAGCTGCAGCATCACGAAATTCCGTGGCGGGCTGACCCAATGGCTGGAGCCGACGATGAGCGCCGCCGTGGCCCATGCGATCGGGGCCCCGCAGGCGATGACCTTCGACGTGTCGAACGCATGCGCCGGAATGCTCACCGGGGTCACGATTCTGAACAACTGGATCCGACAGGGCGTCGTCGAGCGGGGCCTGGTCGTCAGCGGTGAGTACATCTCGCAGTTGAGCCACAACGCGGCGCGCCACATTCGCAACATCATGAGCAAGGAACTGGCCTGCCTGACGCTCGGCGACGCCGGCGCCGCGCTCCTGCTCGAGCGGGCCCCCGCGGGCTCCGCGGGGATCAGCCTGGCCGGCTTCACCACGGTGGCCGACTACAGCCGGCTCTGCCTGGCCTACCCGGAGGGCCACGACCCGGGCGCGCGGATGTTCACCAATTCCCGCGCCATCCAGAAGGCCGCGATCGCCAACACGCCGTTGCTGTTGAGCGAAGTGCTCGACGCCGTGGGCATTTCGGTGCACGACATCGACCACGTGATCACGCACCAGACCTCCGCGCGCGCCATCCGCAAGGGAATGAAGCGCATGTCGGAGGCGTTCGGCGACAGCCCGCGGCACGACGCGGTGATCACCGTCGACCGGTACGGCAACACGGCGTCGACGACCCACACGGTGGCTCTGGTCGAGGAACTCGAGTCCGGGCGCATCGAGCCGGGAGAAACGGTCGCGCTGCTGGCGCTGGCCTCGGGATTGGAGATCGGCGTGGTCTTGCTGACCCTGGATGAGGACCTGGTGAACCGCTATGGGCACGATCATTGATCGAGTCGGCCTCGCGCACCCGCGGCTGCGGGGCCGGCACAGCGCGCTGCACCTCGCGGTTACCGCCGCGAAGGACTGCCTGCACCGGGCGGGGTGCGACCCCGATGAACTGGATCTCGTTGTCAATGCCGGGATCTACCGCGACCGCAACCTGGGGGAGCCGGCGCTGGCCGCGCTGATCCAGGACGACATCGGGGCCAATCCCGAAGATCCGCACGCCGGCGCCCACGGCACCTTCTCCTTCGACGTCTCCAACGGCGCCTGCGGAGTGCTGACGGCACTGCACATCGTCGACGGGTTCCTGCGGACACACAGCGTGCAGCGCGCGCTGGTCGTGGCCAGCGACGCCGATCCGGGACACGGGATGAGCGAACACTTTCCGTTCTCGCCCGCCGGTGCGGCGTTGCTGTGCCGCTGGACCGATGACGACGACGGCCTGAGCCGGGTGTCCTGGGTGAACACGGAGGAACCCGAGGTGTTCTCGGCCACAGTGGGATTCGCCGACGCGCGCAACGTGTTGCGGTTCAAGCGGTCCGACGCGATGGACGAGCGATTCGCCGCCGCGGCCGCGTCGGCGGCGCGGGCCTGCCTGGACGGCCAGTCCGTGGGAACGGCGGACATCGACCTGGTCGTCGCCGCGCCGGCCCGGCCCGGGTATCGCGCCGCGCTGAGCGAAGCGCTCGGGATACCGATCGAAAAGGTCTGCGTCGCAGACGATCAGCGCATGCACACCGCCGCGCTGGCGGCGGCGTTCGAACCGCAGGCCGGCAGGCTCCCGGCCGGCGCGCGGGTCCTGTTCGTCGCCGCGGGCGCGGGCGTCACCGCCGGCGCGGCCCTGTATCGGCAGCCGTAGGCGCCGAGATCGACGCTAGCGTGCGGTTCACCCGTCATTCTTCGCGACGGCGTCGATCTCGGCGGAGGGTTATTGCAGCGGCACCGCCTGGCGCTCCAGCTCGAGAATCTGGCGGGTGGTCTTCACCACCACATCGGGGTTCAGGCTGATCGAGTCGATGCCGGTGCGGACCAGGAACTCGGCCATGTCGGGGTAATCCGACGGCGCCTGCCCGCACAGCCCCGAGTGGATTCCGTTGCGGCGGCAGCCTTCCACGGCCAAGCGGATCATCTCCTTGACGCCGTCGTCGCGCTCGTCGTAGTCGAAGGCGACGATTTCGCTGTCGCGGTCGACGCCGAGCGTGAGCTGGGTCAGGTCATTGGAGCCGATGGAGAAGCCGTCGAAGCGTTGGGCGAACTGATCGAGGAGGATCACGTTGTTGGGGATCTCGCACATCGCGTAAATCTCGAGCCCGTTGTCCCCGCGCCGCAGGCCGAGTTCGCCCATCGTCTGCAGCACCAGGTCCGCCTCGGCGACCCGGCGCACGAACGGGAGCATGATGACCACGTTGGTCAGGCCCATGTCTTCGCGGACCCGCTTCATCGCGCGGCACTCCAGCGCAAATCCCTCGGCGTAGGCCGGATGCGCGTAGCGCGAGGCGCCGCGGAAGCCGATCATCGGGTTGCTCTCGGACGGCTCGAAGGCGTTGCCCCCCACCAGGCTGGCGTATTCGTTGCTTTTGAAGTCCGACATCCGGACCACGACGGGCTTCGGCCAGAAGGCGGCGGCGATCGTGCCGATTCCCTCGGAGAGGCGCTCCACGAAGAACGCGCCCCCGTCGGGGTAGCCGCGGGTGAGCTGCTCGATCGTGGCCAGCGCCCCGGCGTCGCCGACCCGTTCGGGGTGCAGCAGGGCCATCGGGTGGACCTTGATGTACTCGCTGACGATGAATTCCATTCGGGCCAGCCCCACCCCGTCGTTGGGCAAGAACGACGTCTTGAACGCGAGGTCCGGGTTGCCGAGGTTGACCATGATCTGGGTTCGGGGCCGCTGCAGGCCGGCCAATTCGGTGCGATCGATGTGGAAGCCGACCTCGCCGCGGTAGACGCGCCCGGTGTCGCCCTCGACGCAGGACACGGTGACGACCTCGCCGTCGGGCACGCTCGTCGTCGCATCGCCCGCGCCCACCACGGCCGGGATGCCCAGTTCACGCGCGATGATCGCCGCGTGGCAGGTGCGCCCGCCGCGGTTGGTGACGATCGCGGCGGCGATCTTCATGATCGGCTCCCAGTCCGGCGTCGTAATGTCGGCGACCAGCACCTGCCCGGGCTGGAAGTCCGACAGGTGCTCGAGGTGGTCGATGCGCTTCGCCACACCCGACGCGACTTTCTCGCCGACTGAACGACCCTCGGTGAGTACCTCGCCCCTGCCCTCGAGCACATAGGACTCCACCGTCGTGAGGCTGCGCTGGGAGGCCGCCGTCTCGGGGCGAGCCTGGACGATGTAGAGCTTGCCGTCGAGACCGTCCTTGGCCCACTCGATGTCCATCGGCCGCCCGTAGTGGCCCTCGATGGTGCACGCGTAGCCCGCCAGTTCGAGCACGTCGGAGTCGGTGACGCAGAATCGGGCGCGGTCGGCCTTGGGCGTGGGCACGTTGCGGGTCGTCTGCTTCGTGCCGCCCTCGACGAAGACCATCTTCACCGCCTTGTCGCCGATCAGCCGGCGCAGCACGGCCCGGTGACCGGCCAGGTAGGTCGGCTTGTGGACGTAGAACTCGTCGGGGTCGACGGCGCCCTGGA
Source organism: Mycobacterium terramassiliense (assembly GCF_900157385.1). Taxonomy (GTDB): domain Bacteria; phylum Actinomycetota; class Actinomycetes; order Mycobacteriales; family Mycobacteriaceae; genus Mycobacterium; species Mycobacterium terramassiliense. Next base: position 270,485 of record NZ_LT717700.1, on the reverse strand, counting down.
CCACGTTCTCGCCGAGCCCGTAGGCGCCCGTGATGAAAACGACGTCGTTGAAGCCAGATTCGGTGTCGATGGTGAACATCACCCCGGACGACGCGAGGTCGGAGCGCACCATCTTCATGATGCCGATCGACAGCGAGACCTTGAAGTGGTCGAAGCCCTGGTCGACGCGGTAGTGGATGGCCCGGTCGGTGAACAGGCTGGCGAAACAACGGCGGCACGCGTCCAGCAGGCTCTCCGAACCCGTGATGTTGAGGAAGGTTTCCTGCTGGCCGGCGAAGCTGGCCGTCGGGAGGTCCTCGGCCGTCGCCGAGCTGCGCACCGCGAGGCTGACCTCCTCGCCGTACTCGGCCTGCAGCAGGCGGTAGGCGGACACTATCTCGGCGGCCAGGTCGTCGGGAAGCCCGGCGCCGTAGACGATTTCGCGGGCGCGCTTGCCTTTGCGCGCCAACGCGGCGACGTCGTCCGCGTCGAGGTCGTCGAGCTCGGCGTGCAGCGCGTCCCAGGCGCCGGTGCTGTCCAGCATGTGCCGGTACGCCTGCGCGGTGGTGGCGAACCCGTGCGGGACGCGGATGCCCTGCCCGGACAGCTTCTGGTACATCTCGCCGAGCGAGGCGTTCTTGCCGCCGACCACCGGCACGTCGTCGATGCCGATCTCCTCGAAGAACCGAATGTAGTTGAACCCGCTCATGCGCCTCACGATATGACCCGCCGCTGCCGCCGCGCTGCCGTCATTAGGCCCCGAAAGTTGAGGACTTCTGGCTCTCACCGCGGGGCCGCGCGGTGGCGGAAAGTGGCGAGATGGAGCAATTAACCGCGCTCGACGCGACCTTCCTGGAAGTCGAGGACGCCGATCCGCACGTGAGCCTGGCCGTCGGGGGAGTGTCGATCATGGAGGGTCCCGCTCCCGACTTCGACGAGTTCGTCGCCGCCTTCGCCGACCGCGCGCCGACCATTCCGCGGTGCACGCAGATCCTGCGGACCCACCCGCTCGATCTCGCCGCGCCCGAATGGGTGGACGACCCGCACTTCGACATCACTCGGCACCTGCACCGCCTCGCGCTGCCGCATCCGGGCGGGGACGCCGAGCTGTTCGAGACGATCGCGACCGTGATGGAGCGGCGGCTCGACCGCGAGCGCCCGCTGTGGGAGTGCTACCTCATCGAGGGCCTCAGCGGCGGCCGATGGGCGGTGCTGACCAAGATCCACCACTGCATCGCCGACGGCATCGCGACGACGCAGCTGCTGGCCAGGTTCAGCGACGACGCCGATGCTCGGGGAGGCACTTTCGCCACCGACATCCGCGCGGCCAGGGAGCCGGACCGGTCCGGCCCGCCGAGCCCGCCCAAGCTCGGCCTCAACCCGGTGCGCTGGATCGGTGACATCGGGCGGAGCGCGCTCGCCGCGGCGGCGACTGCCGAACACGTCGCCGTGGGCGCGGCCGAACTCACCGCCAGCATGTTCAGCCTCGCGCCGGAATCGTCGCTGAACGGGCCCGTCACCACGATGCGGCGCTTCAGCGCGGCCCGCGTCCGGCTGGCCGACCTGCAGCGGGTCGCCCGGGCGTTCGACGTGACCCTCAACGACGTGGCGCTGGCGGCCATCACCGCCAGCTACCGCAAGATGCTGCTCGAGCGGGGGGAACGGCCCGGCCGCAACTCGCTGCGCACGCTCGTTCCCGTTTCGGTTCGCCCGACCAACCACTTCGGCATGACCGACAACCAGGTCTCGGCGATGCTGCCGTTGCTGCCGGTCGACGAGGCCGACCCGGTGGAGCAGTTGCGGCTGGTGCACGGCCGGCTCACCCGGGCCAAGGCCAGCGGTCAAAGCGAGGGGGGCAGCGCGCTGGTCTCGGCGGCCAAGAACATCCCGTTCGCCTTGACCGCGTGGGGAATTCGCTTGCTGGCCCGGCTTCCCCAGCGGGCGGTGGTCGCGCTGGCGACCAACGTCCCCGGCCCGCGCAAGCGGCAGACTCTGATGGGCCGGCGGGTGCTGGAAATCCTGCCGGTGCCCCCGATTGCCCTGCAGCTGCGCACCGGCATCGCGATGCTCAGCTACGCCGACGCGTTCATCTTCGGCATCACCGCCGACTACGACAACGCGCCGGACATCGAGGCGCTCGCGGCCGGCATCGAGGACGCCGTCGCGAAGTTGGTCAAGGCGAGCCGCACCCGACCGAAGGCCACGCGCAAATCCGTCACCCGGTGACCTGCTGGCCGTCGCGCTGATGGATGCGCCGGTGCGCGGTCAGCAGCAGGTGGTCGAATTCCGTTTGCAGGTTGAGAGCCACGCCGGCGCCGCGGAAGTCCTCGGCGATCCGCTCGGCTAACACCCGCAGCTTGACGTTTGCCTCCTGGGACAACCACTTGAGCAGGTTGAATGCGGCGTGTTCGTCGATGTCGTAGACGAGCATCAGCATGCCCTTGGCCTGCTCGATGCCGGCGCGGTGCTCGCTGATCTCCGCCAGCCGCGCGGTGACCGCCTCCTCCTGCGCGCGCTCGGCCAGCGGGGAGACGTCGATGTAGAACCCGTGCGTCCCGATCACGTCGCCGTGTTCGTCGAACAGCTGGTCACCGACGACGACGATGTGGCGCACGGTGCCACCGGTGTCGATGATCCGGTGGCGGGTGCTGAACGCCTGGCGGGTGTTGAGGATCTGTTCGATCGTGGCCGCGACCTGTCCGCGGTCGTCGGGGTGCTTGTGCGCGAGCACCAGGTCGGTGGTCGGCGTGACGGCGCCGGGTTCGTACCCGTGGATCCGCTGTACTTCCTCGGACCATTCCCACCGCTGGTCGGCGAAGTAAAAGCGAAACCACCCCACCCGTTGCGGCACGCCGGAGGCCAAGGCCTGCTCGACATGGGGCGTCTGGCCGTTCAGCTGCCAATTCATCTCAGACCTCGCCTCCTCGGGTCGACGGATCGGAGCGGGCCGGGGGCGGCGCCGAAACGCCGCCCGCCCGCCACCTCATCAGGCGTCGATCACCTCCCGCTGCGTCGCGTTGTCGTCGATGGCCCGGTGCCCGTTGCCCCGGCCGACGGAGATCTTGCGCGGCTTTGCCTTCTCGGCCACCGGAATGTGCAGCCGCAGGACTCCTTCGTTGTAGGACGCCTCGATCCTGTCGGTGTCGAGGTTTTCGCCCAGCACGAGCTGGCGGCTGAACACCCCGCGGGGCCGCTCGGTGGCCAGCATCTCGCGGTCGGGGTCGAGGGCCGGCCGCTCGGCGCGCACGGTCACCACGTTGCGCTCGATGTCGATGTCCAGCGAGTCGGCGTCGATGCCCGGCAGGTCGAACTCGACGACGAAGTGGTCGCCCTCGCGCCAGGCGTCCATCGGCATCACGGCGGGCCGGGCGGCCGTGCCGAACACTTGTTGGGTGAAGCGGTCCAAGTCACGGAACGGGTCGGTACGCATCAGCATGGCAGTCACCTCTCACTCCAATCTCTTGACTCTGAAGCGGGCTATTTCCTATGTCTAATGACATAGATTTGATATAACACCGTCGACAGCTTAGCGCAAGTGTGATAGACAGGTTTTCTGTGGAAGTTTGCTGAGGAGCTGCTCGATGACCGACTACCCTGGTGACACCGGTGCGCCGGCGCCCGATCGGGGGGTGTACGGAATCTCCGTAGCCGCCGAACTTTCCGGCATCCCGGTGCAGTCGCTGCGCCTCTACGAACGCTATGGGCTGGTGACGCCGGCTCGCAGCCACGGCGGAACGCGGCGTTACAGCGCCGACGACCTGGCCCGCCTCCAGCGCATCAGCGCACTGCTCGACGCCGGGGTGAACCTGGCCGGCATCGCGCGGATCCTGAGCCTGGAAGACGACAACGCCGCGCTGTCGGCGGCCAACTCCACTCTGCGCTCGAAGGGCGCGGCACCCAAGAAGCGGAACGGCGGCTAGCCGGCCACCGTAAGCCTTGAGCCGCAAAGGTTCCCGCTTTCGTCCGGCGCCCGGCGCGATGAGATCTCTTCGTTTTGAGTAGCCCCGTTCGTCACGCGAGCCTTGCACTTCGCCGGGTGGCTCATAGACTTCGTTCTGCGCGCAGGCGCATGATGGGCAGTACGCGCACCAAAGACCCCGAGGGGGTGATGCCGTGGCGCGGGAGGATGTGAACACGGTGGTGGCCCAGCTGGCGGGCCTGATCGCCGAGCTTGATCGCAATGGGATGGAAACCACCGTCGGTCTGTACGAACTCGTCGACAGTGGGGCCCGGCACGTGGCGGGCTGCCAGTACGCGGGAATCACCATGGCCGACAAGACCAAGGCCGTCAGCAATGTGGTCGCCACGCACCGTTACCCGATGGTCCTGGACGCGATCCAGAACCGGTGCGGGGAGGGACCCTGCCTGGAGGCCGTGTGGCAGCACCACGTGATGCATGTCGAGGACCTCAACATCGATCAGCGCTGGCCGAACTATCAGCGGCACGCGCTCGAGCAGACCCCCATCCGCTCGATCCTGTCCTACGAGCTGTTCGCCGCCAGCGGCAGCATGGCCGCGCTCAACTTCTATGCCGAGCACCCCTACTCGTTCACCGACGAATCATTGGAAATCGGAGGCGTTTTCGCAGCGCATGTCGCCCTGGCGTGGTCGATGATGCGCCGCCAAGACCAATTCCGCAGCGCGCTGGCGTCCCGGGACGTCATCGGCCAGGCCAAGGGCGTGATCATGGAACGCTTCAACCTCGATGCCGTCGAGGCGTTCGAACTGCTCTCCCGGCTATCCCAGAAATCCAATACCAAGCTGATCGAGATCGCCACGTCACTGATCGACAGCGAGCACCCGCTCAAGCGTCGCCACCAGACCGAACGCGGCGCGTAACCCCCGGCGACCCGTGCCGTTTCGACCGGCGCGACGCGGGTATGTGCCACGTACATGAAAGCGGTCACCTGGCACGGCAAGCGCGATGTTCGGGTGGAATCGGTGCCCGACCCGAAGATCGAACGGCCCACCGACGCCATCATCGAGGTCACCTCCACCAACATCTGCGGGTCCGACCTGCACCTGTATGAGATCCTCGGCGCCTTTATGAAGCCCGGCGACGTCCTGGGCCACGAACCGATGGGAATCGTGCGCGAGGTGGGCCCCGAGACGGGCGACCTGCGCGTCGGCGACCGGGTCGTCATCCCGTTCCAGATCTCCTGCGGCCGCTGTTACATGTGCGAGAAGCGGCTCTACACCCAGTGCGAAACCACCCAGGTGCGCGACCAGGGCATGGGGGCGGCGCTGTTCGGCTATTCGGAGCTCTACGGGGAAGTCCCCGGCGGCCAGGCCGAACTGCTGCGCGTGCCGCAGGCGCAGTTCACGCACATCAAAGTCCCTGCGGGGCCGCCGGATTCGCGCTTCGTCTACCTTTCCGACGTGCTGCCGACCGCCTGGCAGGCGGTGGCCTACGCCAACATCCCGGAGGGCGGGTCGGTGACCGTGCTGGGCCTGGGGCCCATCGGTGACATGGCCGCGCGCATCGCCGATCATCTCGGCTACCGGGCCATCGCCGTCGACCTGGTGCCCGAGCGTCTGGCCCGGGCCGCCGAGCGCGGCATTCACACCATCGATCTGGGTCGGCTAGACGCAGACCTCGGTGACGCGGTCCGCGACCTGACCGACGGCCGGGGCACCGATTCGGTGATCGACGCGGTGGGCATGGAGGCGCACGGCTCGCCCGCCGCGTGGCTGGCCCAGCAGGCCAGCGGGATATTGCCGGACTTCCTCGGCAAGCGCGTCATGCAGACCGCCGGCGTGGACCGCCTCAGCGCCCTGTATTCCGCCATCGACACCGTGCGCCGCGGCGGGACCATCTCGCTGATCGGGGTCTACGGCGGGATGGCCGATCCGCTGCCGATGCTCACCCTCTTCGACAAGCAGGTGACCCTGCGGATGGGGCAAGCCAACGTCAAGAAATGGGTCGACGACATCATGCCGTTGTTGACCGACGACGACCCGCTGGGCGTCGACACCTTCGCCACCCACGTGCTGCCCCTCGACCAGGCCCCCCACGCCTACGAGATCTTCCAGAAAAAGCAGGACGGAGCGGTCAAGGTCATGTTGAAGCCTTGAAAACCGCTCTGCCGCAAGGCCTTCCGGGGCACCGTTTGGGAAAGGCTCCGGTAGGGTATCAAATGCGCCATGACCAGCCCAGAAACCCTTGCCCCCACGCCCACCGGTGAAGTGTGGCCGGGCCGGGCCTATCCGTTGGGCGCGACCTATGACGGCGCCGGCACAAACTTCGCGGTGTTCAGCGAGGTGGCGGAGCGGGTGGAGCTGTGCCTGTTCGACGCCGAGGGCACCGAGAGCAGGATCCCACTGCCCGAGGTCGACGGGTTCGTCTGGCACGCTTACATTCCCGGCATCGAACCCGGCCAGCGCTACGGCTACCGCGTGCACGGCCCGTACGAGCCGGAGAACGGCCTGCGGTGCAACCCGAACAAACTGCTGGTGGACCCGTATTCGAAGGCCATCGACGGCACCTTCGAGTGGAACCAGTCGCTGTTCAGCTACAACTTCGGCGACCCCGACAGCCGCAACGACGACGACTCCGCACCCAGCATGCCCAAGTCGGTGGTGATCAGCCCCTACTTCGACTGGGGCAACGACCGGCCACCGGACCACCAATACGCCGACACCGTCATTTACGAGGCCCACGTCAAGGGCCTCACCCAGACCCACCCGGACATCCCCGAGCAGATGCGCGGCACCTACGCCGCGGTGGCGCACCCGGTGATCATCGAGCACCTCAAGAGCATCGGCGTCACCGCCATCGAGCTGATGCCGGTGCACCACTTCGCCAACGACTCCACCCTCGTCGACAAGGGGCTGTCGAACTACTGGGGCTACAACACGATCGGGTTTCTCGCGCCCGACTTCAAGTACTCCAGCGCCACCTCCCCCGGGGGACAGGTGCAGGAGTTCAAGGCGATGGTGCGCGCCCTGCACGAGGCCGGCATCGAGGTGATCCTCGATGTCGTGTACAACCACACCGCCGAGGGCAACCACCTGGGCCCGACGCTGTCCATGCGCGGCATCGACAACGGGGCCTACTACCGGCTGGTCGACGACGACAAGCGCTACTACATGGACTACACGGGCACGGGCAACAGCCTCAACGCCGGCCACCCACACGCGCTGCAGCTGATCATGGACTCGCTGCGCTACTGGGTGCTCGAGATGCACGTCGACGGCTTCCGCTTCGACCTGGCCGCCACGCTGGCCCGGGAGTTCTACGACGTCGACCGGTTGGCGACGTTCTTCGAACTGGTACAACAGGATCCGACCATCAGCCAGGTCAAGCTGATCGCCGAACCGTGGGACGTCGGGCCGGGCGGCTACCAGGTGGGTAACTTCCCGCCGCAGTGGACGGAATGGAACGGCAAGTACCGCGACACCGTCCGCGACTTCTGGCGCGGCGAGCCCGCCACGCTCGACGAGTTCGCCTACCGGTTGTCGGGATCGGCCGACCTCTACGAGCACACCGCCCGCCGGCCGGTGGCCTCCATCAACTTCGTCACCGCGCACGACGGGTTCACACTGCGCGACCTGGTGTCCTACAACGAGAAGCACAACGAGGCCAACGGCGAGGACAACAACGACGGGGAGAGCCACAACCGGTCGTGGAACTGCGGGGCCGAGGGGCCGACCGACGACAACCAGGTCAACGAGCTGCGGGCCCGCCAGCAGCGCAACTTCCTCACCACGCTGCTGCTGTCGCAGGGGGTGCCGATGATCTGCCACGGCGACGAGCTCGGCCGCACCCAGGACGGCAACAACAACGGCTACTGCCAGGACAACGAGCTCACCTGGATCGACTGGGCCGCGGCCGACGCCGGCCTGCTGGAGTTCACCCGCAAGGTGTCGGAGCTGCGCGCGAACCACCCGGTGTTCCGCCGGCGCCGGTTCTTTTCCGGCAAGCCGCTGGGCCGCCGCGGCCAGGACGGGTTGCCCGACATCGCCTGGTTCACCCCCGAGGGCACGGAGATGACCGACGAAGACTGGGGCGCCGGATTCGCCAAGTCGGTCGCGGTGTTCCTCAACGGCCACGGCATCCCCGACCGGGACGCCCGGGGGCAGCGGGTTCTCGACGATTCGTTCCTGCTGTGCTTCAACGCCCACCACGAGCCCATCGAATTCACCCTGCCGCCCAAGGAATTCGGCGCCTCCTGGCAGCTCGTGGTCTTCACCGGACCCGACGAGGAGACGCCCGCGGAGGAGGTGCCCGGGGGAGGCGCGCTCACCGTGGACGCCCACACCGCGGTGGTGCTGCAGGCGCCCGACGCCGGCTGACGCGATCCTCAGCCGGGGGACCCCGGCCGGGCGGCATCGGTGACCTTCCGCACCGAGATTGATGACCTTTGCCTCGGGACACCGGGTACCTGTCCGCGCACACTGTCGGTTGCGCCGCGGCGGGGGAAGGAAGGGGCAGCCGATGGAGACGCCGGACCCCGACGCGTGCCTGAATGATGTGGCCTGGTGCCGACGCATCGCCGTGCTGGTGGGCTTCACCCTCGCCGCCGCGGCGTGGGTGGGGTGGGCGACCGGTGTCGACCGGCTGACCCGGATCAATCCAAGCTGGCCGCAGATGATGCCGTGGACTGCGTTGTGGCTGGCGGCGCTGAGTGCGGCGATCCTGACACAGTCGGGCCACCCGTCGCGGGGCCGTGTCCGGGCAGGGCGCGGGTTCGCCCTGGTGGTCGGTGCCCTCGCCGTCGTGACCCTCGTGGAATACGCGACGGGCCGGTCCCCGTCGGGGCTGGACCAGGTGTGGTTCGGCGACGCGGTGCGGGCGTCGCAACAGACCTGGCCAGGGCGTCCGAGTCCGCAGACGGCATGGTCGGTCCTGCTGCTGGCGGCCGCCGCGGCACTGATTCGGGTGGATCGGGGGACCCGGGTGGTGTGGCCCGCGTGCATGGCGGCCGGCGGCGCCATCCCGTTCGTCACGGTCGGGGCCTACCTGTTCAACGCAGTGGCGCTGGTGGGCTACTCGCCTTCGACGGGCCAGGCACTCATGACGGCCTTCGCGCTATTGCTGCTCGCCGCCGCGACGTCGCTGGCGCGCGCCGACCGGTTCCCGGTCGCTTGGTTGCTCGCCCGACCCGACCGGAGGTCACTGCTTCGGCTGGCGGGCATCCTCGCCGGTTTTCCGATCGTCGTTGCGCTGTCGCGGCCGGTCTTTTTGGGACTCGGGCTGGGCGAGCATGCGGAGTGGACGTTCTCGGTACTGCTGGGTGCCCTCATCGTGGGGGCGGTCACGTTCTACTTCAGCCAGCGCGAGCAGCAACTGCTGATAGCGAAGGAACTGATCAGCAAGGAGCGCGCCGACGCCGAGGTGCGCTATCGCATCCTCGCCGAGAACGCGGTGGACATCGTCGTGCACCTCCGTGACCGCGAGATCGCGTGGATCTCGCCGTCGGTGGAAGCCGCGCTGGGCCGGCCGCCGCAAGGCTGGACCGGCTCGGATTTCAACCGCCACATCCATCCGCGGGACGTCGAGACGGTGATCGCCGCGCTGCGGAGGGTCGCCGCCGGCGAAGCGGTTCTGCAACGGTTCCGGGTGCGCTCCGTCGACGGCGACTACCACTGGGTCGAGGGCCACGGTAAGCCGTATGTCGACGCCGAGGGCAACACCGACGGCCTGATCGCCGCGGTGCGCGTCGTGGACGATCAGGTCGAGGCGGAGCAGCGACTCGAACGGTTGGCACGGTTCGACACTCTCACCGGCTTGGTGAACCGGGCCGAGGCCATCGACCGGCTCGCCTCGGCGCTGGAGCAAGGCCAACCGCCCGGAACGTACGTCGGCGTCTTGTTCTGCGACGTAGACCATTTCAAGGAAATCAACGACACCTGCGGACACGGCATCGGCGACTTCGTGCTCGCTACGTTGGCGGCCCGGATCCGGGGGAGCGTTCGCCGAGGCGACACTGTCGGCCGGACGGGAGGCGACGAGATTCTCGTCCTGCTGCCCGGCGTCCGCAGCATCGACGAGCTCGGCCAGGTCGCGGAGAAGATTCGCTGTCGTGCCGCCGAACCCATCCACGTATCCGGCAAGACGTTCTCCGCGACCCTGAGCATCGGCGCCACGCTTGCTTTGCCCGGCGACTCCGTTGACACGATCACGGCCCGGGCGGACGCGGCCATGTACCAGGCCAAGTTGGGGGACCGCAACACCGTCGTTCAAAACTAGGCAGCCGAGCGGTCGCCATGCGGCGGGCCGTATCCGGTAGGTTTTTGCCGACGGCAGCTCGTTACAAGAGAGGGCAAATATGTCAAGGACAGTCGTGGTGGGCGCCTCGAGCGGGCTCGGGCGATGCATCGGCGTCGGTCTGGCGCAGCGCGGCGACCGGGTCGCGCTGTTGGCCCGTCGCCGCGAGCGCATCGAGGCCGCCGCGCGGGAGGCGGGACCGGGCGCTGTCGCCGTCGAATGCGACGTGACCGACGAGGCCTCCTGCCGATCGGCGATCGGCGCCGCCGTCGACGCGCTCGGCGGCATCGACAACCTCGTCTACACGCCGGCCATCGGCCCGCTGGTGCCCATGGTCGACACCGACGCCGAGACATGGCGGCGCGTCTTCGACACCAACGTCATCGGAGCCGCGCTGGTCACGGCGGCGGCGATGCCGCACCTGACCGAGTCGGCGGGCAAGGTGGTTTACCTGGCTTCCGACGCCGGCACCTTTGGGCCGCCCTGGCCGGGGCTCGGCGCGTACGGCGTCAGCAAGGCCGCCCTCGAACGATTGGTGGAAGCCTGGCGGGCCGAACACCCGGACGTCGGCTTCACCAACCTGATCGTGGGGGAGTGCGGGGGAGGCGAGGGCGACGCGGCGACGGGAATGACGACCGGCTGGGACATGGACCTCGCCATGAAGGCCGCCCCCCTGTGGGCCTCGCGCGGCTGCATGCCCGGCAAGCTGATGCCCGTCGAGGACCTCATCGACGTGGTCCACACGATCCTGCGCACCAACGCGTCGACGTCGATGCCGGTCGTGGTCGCCAGGGGAGCCCCCGCCAGCCCCGCGGCGTTCGCGGAGTCCGCGCAGTCCTAGCGGCGATCGCAAGCGCGGCGGAGCCGGGCGTCGCGGGTCGCCGCGGTCAGCGCAGCCCCAACTTCTCCCGGACCAGGTCGGTCAGGAACCGCCCCGCCGAGGCGGGCCGGAAGGCGCGCGCCGCGTCGGTGAGCGCGTCACGCGAATCCTGCGGCAGCTCGATGTCGGCGGCGGCGACGTTGAACTCGAGCTGCTCGACGCTGGACGCGCCGGGAATGGCGACGACGCCCGGTAGGTGGATCAACCAGGCCAGCGCCACCTGCGCCGGCCTCGCGCCGACCGTCGTGGCCACCTCGCGCAGCGTCTGCAGCAGCGGCTCGACGCGGCGCAGGTTCTCGGTGCCGAACAGCGGGTTCACCGCGCGCACGCCACCGGGGCGGTTGTCCAGGCCGTACTTGCCGCCCAGCAGCCCCTGCGCCAGCGGGCTGTAGGCGATCACGATGCGGTTCTCGCGCTCGGCGAAGGGCACCAGATCCTCCAGCGCGCCGGCATGGGCGAGCGAGAAATGCACCTGGTTGCTGATCACCGGCCGCCCGAGCGCCGCGTCGGCCTTGCGCCAGCGCGCCAGCGAGTAGTTGGAGACGCCGGCCGCGCCGATCTTCCCCTCGTCGAGCAGGTCGCGCATCCCCGGCATGATCACCGAGTCGGGCACCACCGGGTTGGGCTGGTGGATCTGGTAGAGCGGGATGCGGTCCAGGCCGAGCCGGCGCGCGCTGGCGCGCTCGCGCTGTTTGACCACCGCGGGGAAGGGGGCCACCGGGAATACCTTGCTGGCCACCGCGACGTCGGCGCGCTCGTCGCCGAGGGCCTCGCCGAGGATCCGCTCGCTCTTGCCCAGGCCGTACACCTCGGCGGTATCGAACAGCGTGACGCCCAGGGCGCGGGCCCGGTGCACGATGTCGCGCGCGGCGCCGGAGGCGTAGCCCTCCCCGTAGCCCCACTCCCGCGAGCCGAATTGCCAGGTGCCCAGGCCGATTCGGCTGACCCGTCCCACGCCGTCGACGTCCAGATATTTCATGAGCCCACCCTACTGGGGCGGCCGCGACCCCTAGCCGGGGATCTTGTTGAGCACGAAGTTGGCGATGCTCACCGCCGTGGCCCGGGGGCGGTCGGCGTCGGTGGTGCCGCTGTAGGAGACGTACAGGTCGACGACGACGTTGGCCTTGGCCGCGATCGCGCGGGCGGAGCGCACCTGCAGGCCCTTGGGCGTCAGGCCCAGCGTGGTGATGCCGTTGCCGGCGTCGGCGGGCGCGCTCAGCGAGAACGGGATGGCGCCGGCCTCGGGGATGGTCACGCTCACGGTCGTTCCGCCGCATTGGCGCCACCCGTCCTGCAGCTTCTGCAGTTGCGCCTGGGCCGCCGGCGCGTCGCGAAACGCCGCCGCGGCCTGGATCACCTGGACCGACTTGAGCAGGCTGCGTGTGTCGGAGAATTCCGCCGCGTAGTAACCGAAAAGGGCGTCGACGCTGTAGGCGTCCGGGGTCCCCGGGGCGATGGCGCCCCAGCATTCCGGGCGGTCGATGGTGCCCTCCCGATCGGAGCGGGCCGGATGGTCCCATGTCTGGCCGGCCTCGAGGTTCTGGTCATCGGTGATGGTCTTCAGGTCGCCGACGCCGGCCAGCAGGCTGGCCACCCCGCCCGGCGCGACCGTGGGTCCCGGCGGCGCCGCGGCCGTGGTGCCCGGCGCCACGGGCCGCGACGGGGTGGACCGAAACGCCGTCAGGGTGGCCCACCCGAGCAGGGCGACGACCGCGAGCGTGACGAAGGCGTACGACAGCCCGACTCCGGCCAGCGCGCGGTTTCGGCCGGGCTCGCCCGTGCCGCGGATCCGCGCGAGCGCCAGGTGTCCCAGGATCGCGCCGACGGGAGGGGACAGGAACGCGAACACCAACGACTGCGTCGCGAGCGGGTTGACGGGCCGGCGGTTCGGCGGGGGCGGCGGTGGCGCGACGACCGGTGGCGGCGCGACCGGCGGTGCCGCCGGCGGCACGCGGCCGAGCGGATCGTAACTGAACGGGCCGTACCCGAGCGGATCCTGAGGATTCACGCGACGGCCTCCTCCGTAGCCTGCGACCCTGCCGCGAATGTAGCCCTTCGCGCCGGCAATCGAAAACGGCAGTTCCTACAAGTCGAGGTTTGAGGAATTCGCCATCGGGTACGCGCGCGATGTGGGTTTTCCTGTCGGGTCGTGGCCAGAAAACTGGCACCGCAGCCGGCTGTTTCGAGTCCTCAGCCTCGGCGGCTACGTCGCGTTCGACTTGCCCAGGGTGGTAACGGGTTTGGGCGCCGCCCTGCTCGCCGGCATCGTCGCGACGCACGCGTACCTGATGTACTCGATGGCCACCCGGGACGCGCTGCCCGGGGTCTTCGTGGTGTACGCCGCGGCGATGATCGCGGTGTGCCTGCTGGCGGGGGGCATGGTGTTCGGTCGCAATCCCGCTGTGGCGCAAGCGGGATGGTATTTCGGCAGCGCGCTTTCGGTCGTCGTCACCGGCGTTGACGTCGCCACGCGGATCGCCAGCCTGCCCGGCCTGACCGCCGTCACCGGTCGGTGGGACGTCGCGCCGGCGACCTTTGCGCTCGCCTTCGCGGGCGCCTTCATCGGACTCCACGCGACGGTGCTGCTCGGCATCAATGTGGCCTATCCGCGCCGGCAGCTGTGGGAGGACTGAGCGGGCGGCGCAGATGACACAGATCGTGCTCGATTACCCGGCGTGGCTGCGCATCGACCACTGGCTCAACGTGCTGTTCCTGACGTTGTTGCTGCGCAGCGGCATCGAGATCCTGTCCACCCACCCCAAACTGTATTGGCGTGAGGACAGCAAGCCCGGCACCGAGTGGGCGCGATTTACCACCAAGACCATGCCGACCGACAAGCTCTACGACACCCTCGACGAGGAGGAGGACTACAGCCCGCTGGTGGCGTTGCCCGGCCACAAGAAGCTCGGCTGGGGGCGCCATTGGCACTTCATCTCGGTGATCGGCTGGGTCCTGGTCGGCCTGTCGTACTACATCCTGCTGTTCGCCACGGGTCAGTGGCACCGGTACTGGCCCCACTCGTGGGCGACGTTCGTGGAGGCCGGCAACGACGTCCTCACCTACATGACGTTCAACCTGCCCCCGCTGCTGCCCAACGAACCGCTGGACGCCATCCAGAAGCTGACCTACGCGGGCGTCATCTTCCTGCTCGCACCGTTTCAGATCCTCACCGGCGCGGCGCAATCCCCGGCGATCGAGGCCCGTTTCCCGTGGTTCGTGCGGCTGTGGGGCGGACGGCAATCCGCGCGCAGCCTGCACTTCCTCGGACTGGTCGCGTTCCTGGCCTTCATCGCGATCCACGTCTCGATGGTCTTCTTCTGGGGCTGGGGCCAGCTCAACGCGTCGATGATTTTCGGCTCGGTCCGCAACGTCACGTTGGGAACCGTGCTGTCCTTCGTGATCATCGGCGCGATCGTCGCCATCCACGTCGCGGCCACCGTGTGGAGCCTGCGCCGGCCGGTCCAGGTTCGCCGCATACTCGGCGCCGTCATCACGCGGGCCCGGCTCATGCTGCTGCGCCCCCTGGACTCGCGACAGGACTATCCGGAACGGATGATCTCGGAAGAACACCGCGTCAACGGCAAGCCGCCGTGTTCGGCTCAGTACAAGGTGATGGCCGTGCACAACTTCGTCGACTGGCGCCTGCGCGTGGGCGGGCTCGTCGAAAAGCCGGTGACGTTGGACCTCGCCGCGCTGCGCGCGCTGGCCGAACCGCAGAGCCAACGGGTCCTGCACAACTGCGTGCAGGGCTGGTCGAGCATCGGCGAGTGGAAGGGGCTCCCGCTGGCCGCGCTCGCCGACCTGGTGCGCCCGCTTCCCCAGGCGCGCTTCGTGTGCTTTTTGACCATGCAGGACACCGGCCGCGACGAACCCAGCGCGGAGGGGGAGGGCCAATTCTACGAGGTGATGGATCTCGAACTGGCCTACAAACCGCAAACCATCCTCGCCTACGAGATGAACGGAAAGCCGTTGCCGATCAAGCACGGCGCGCCGCTGCGCCTGCGAGTGGAGACCCAGGTCGGCTTCAAGATGGCCAAATGGATCAACCAGATCGAGTTCATCGACGACCACCGCGGCATCGGCTACGGGCTGGGCGGCTGGCGGGAGGACAACGTCCACTACGACAAGGACGTGGAGATCTGAGATGAGCGACGACGCCGAGCGCACCGACACGATGGTGCGCCCCGAGCTGAGGGCCCTGGACCCGGCCGCCCGCCGCCGGGTGGCGGAACAGATCGCGGCCAAGGGCGGGCACTGCGAGTGCTGCGGGACAACGGAATTCGACGTCGGCGACGCGCTGTTCCTGGGCTTCCTTTTCCTCGACGAGGATCACGACGCCTACATGATCGCGCTGACCTGTCGCAACCCCGACTGCGCCAAGCCGCGCACCGGGATCGTGTTGTCGGAGAGAGATTTCCGCGGCGGGCCTAATGGCGGGGGCGGAACCGCTTTGCCGTAGCAGGTGGGCCGTCGGTGAAGTTCGGCGCCGCGAGCCGGAACCGATCGATCAGGTGCGACAGCGTGCGCAGTTCGTCGCGCAACGCCTGAAACCTGCGCTCGTCCATGGCGTCGAGCCGGCCCAGCGAGCTGTAGTGCACGAGCCGGCGCAACCGCCCGGCCAGCACCGTGCCCCACCTGATGCTGAAGTCATAGCGCTGGCCTTCGCTGATCGCCTCTTCGTCGTCCTTCTTGGCGAGTTCCCGCAGCGCCTTGATCTGTTGGCTGATCAGTTCGACGTCGTTGTCGATGTCGACCGCCGTACGGGTGGTGGGATTGTGTGTTGCGCTCATCGGTTTCTCCTCTGCCTCGGCCTCACAGATGCGGCTTGGCGACGCTGATCACGTACGGCGCGTCGGCCAGCGTGAGGTACACGCGGTGCGGCCCGATGGCCATGCCGGAGAGGGCGGCCGAACGAGCGGCGCCCTCGGGCAGGCGGGACCGGTAGTTGATGACGCGGATCACCGGAATCTTGCGGTCCGCAAAGCCGGTGAAGCTCGCCGTCTCGAGCACCGCCACCTCGCGGTCGGTGGCCGCGTAGATCCGGGTGTCGTCGGTGCCGAGTTCGCGGATCGGGGAGGGTAACTGGGCGCTGGCCAGCACCTCCATCCCCCCGCCGCCGCGGCGCGAGTCGACGGCATACAGGGTGGTGCTGTCGTGTCCGGCGACATAGTCGCGGGTGTCCGCGGCGCCGTCGCCGGCCGAGACCGCGACGTCCATGCCCAGCGCGCCGCGTTGCTGAGGCGGCGACGAAAAGCCTTCGTAGTAACGAATTCCCGACGCTCCGTACAGGTGGTAGTCGATCTTTCGCCCGCGGTTGGCGCCGTCGATGCTGTCCGCGGGCTCGTCGGGGATCGGCGCGGTCGGCAGCTTGCGGAGCCCGTATTGGTCCACCGGCGTCACGGCGGTTCCATCGGCCGAGAGCGCAAGCAATTCCGCATCCCGGCGTCCTCGGCCAGATAGGCGGGGGCCGGGCCGGCGTCGAAATCGTTGATCTGGCGCAGGCTTTCGAGATCGACGGAGGCGACCCTGCCGCGCTCGGGTTGCGGCACGAACACGACCCGGTCGTCCTTCTGGCTGATCTGCAGGTTGCGTCCGGTCGCCATGGGCGTGGACACCCGGGTTTTCGCGTCGTCGGGGCGCGCTCCTTCGGCGACCTCGGCCACCCGGTGATCGTCGGTGATCGCGACCAGCGCGTGCGTGCGATAGGACCACACGGGCTGGCGCAGCGCCGCGCCGACCGACCACAACACCACCTCGGGCGCGCTCTGAAGCGTTGAGCCGGGCGTCGCGCACCCGGCCGCGACGGTGACGGCGCCAACAGCGCCGGCCATCGCCACACGCCACCGCACCGCTGCGTCTCCTTTCGCCCCCGCGTTTGCAGAGGATTACCCGAATATGCCCACATCACACGTGTTTTCCCGCCGCAGGGCGCGTTTTGGTGGCCGCGGCCCTCGGGCGCCGCCGGCGAGCGCGCAACGGCCCGCACGCCGGCGTCGAGTCGCAGGGGGCCAACGTGACCGCCGGACCTGTCGCGGCAATGCTCGACCGGGCCCGCGACGCCATCATGGGAAGGGCTGACATGCGGTTTCTCGCCGGCCGATAGGGGTATGCCCGGGGACATGAGGTCCCCGGGCAGCGCCGCACAGTACCTGCCCGAGGATCGCGGGCTCGATGCCCTGCGAGCCGCGGCCGGCGGCTGCCAGGGCTGCCCCCTGTATGCCGACGCGACGCAAACGGTCTTCGGCCACGGCGACCCCGGGGCGCCGCTGATGCTGGTCGGCGAGCAGCCCGGAGACCAGGAGGACCGCGCCGGCCTGCCTTTCGTGGGGCCCGCGGGCCGGTTGCTGGCGCGGGCGCTCGACGACGCCGGCATCGACCCGGCGCTGACGTACCAGACCAACGCCGTCAAGCACTTCAAGTTCACGCGCAAGGGCGGCAAGCGGCGGATACATCAGAAACCGAGCCGCACGGAAGTCGTCGCGTGCCGGCCCTGGCTCCTCGCCGAGATCGAGGCGGTGCGACCGCAGGTGGTCGTCTGCCTCGGCGCGACCGCCGCGCAATCGCTTCTCGGAGCCGCGTTTCGGGTGTCGGCTCAGCGCGGTGAAGCCATCCGGTTCCCCAGCAGCGTGGACGTCCGCGTGGAGCCGGAGCCGATCGTCGTTGCGACGGTGCACCCGTCGTCGGTGCTGCGCGACCGCAGCGATGCGCACGACGAGGCCTACAAGCTATTCGTCGCCGACCTGCGCAGCGCCCGAAACGTCTACGCCCACTGAGCCGGCGTTCGCTTATCCGTCATCCCCTCAGCTCTTCTTGTGCGGCAAGAACTCCTGCGCCTTGGTTTTCAGCCCCACCTTGACGAACCCGACCCGGTCCTCGTCGCCGGACAGCACCGCCGCGGTGGCCGCCTTGAATTGGTCCCAGGTGGCGTGCGGCGGAATCGGTGGCATGTCGGGGTCGGTGTAGACGTCCAGCACCGTGGGGCGGTCCGCGGCCAGCGCGTTGCGCCAGGCGTCCCCGAGTTCTTCGGGGTCCTTGATGGCCATCGCGCCCAGGCCCAGACTGGCCGCGAACCCCGCGAAGTCGACGTCGGGAAGGTTTTGGGACTCAGCGAATTTCGGTGAGCCCGCCATCGCGCGCATCTCCCAGGTGACTTGGTTGAGGTCGTTGTTGTGCAGGATCGCCACGATCAGGCGGGGATCTGCCCACTCCTGCCAGTACCGCTTGATCGTGATGAGCTCGGCCATCCCGTTCATCTGCATGGCGCCGTCACCGGCGAAGACGACGACGGGCCGGTGCGGGTGGGCGAACTTCGCGCCGATGCCGTACGGGACACCGGGACCCATCGTCGCGAGTGTGCCCGACAGCGAGCCCCGCATGTTGCCGCGGAATCGCAGGTTTCGCGCATACCAGTTGGCCGCCGAGCCGGAATCCGCTGTGACGATCGCGTCGTCGGGCAGCTGCGGGGACAGCTCGGAGAACAACCGCATGGGGTTGATCGGGTCGGCGCTGACCTTCGCCTCCATCTCCATGGTTTCCCACCAGCGCGCCACGTTGGACTCGACGGTGTCGCGCCAGCCCCGGTCCTCCTTGCGGCGCAGGTGGGGGATCAGGGCCCGCAGTGCGGCCTTCGCGTCGGAAACCAGGTTGACTTCGTAGGGGTATCGCATGCCGATGAACCGGCCGTCGATGTCGATCTGCACCGCGCGGCACTGCCCGAACTCCGGCAGGAACTGCGTGTAGGGGAAACTCGATCCGACCGTGAGCAGGGTGTCGCAGTCGCGCATCAGCTCGTAGCTGGGCCGGGTGCCCAGCAACCCGATCGAGCCGGTGACCCAGGGCAATTCGTCGCTCAACACGTCCTTGCCAAGCAGCGCCTTGGCCGCCCCGGCCCCGAGCAGGTCGGCGACCTCGATCAGCTCGTCGCGGGCACCCCTGGCGCCGTTGCCGACCAGCATGGCGACCCTTTTCCCCTCGTTGAGCACCTCGGCCGCGCGCCGGATCGCCGCGTCATCGGGGGAGACCGCCGGCCACTCGATGCCCAGGCTGGAGGGCACCATCTTGAAGGCGTGGGTGGGCGGTGAATACGCCAGCTCCTGCACGTCGGACGGGATGATCAGCGCCGTAGGCGCGCGCTGGGCCAGGGCCACCCGGATCGCGCGGTCCAGGACGTTGGGCAATTGCTCTGGGACGGTGACCATTTGGACGTAGTCGCTGGCGACGTCCTTGTACAGGCTCAGCAGGTCGACCTCCTGCTGGTAGGACCCGCCCATCGCGCTGCGGTTGGTCTGCCCGACGATCGCCACCACCGGAACGTGGTCGAGTTTGGCGTCATAAAGCCCGTTGAGCAGGTGGATCGCGCCGGGGCCCGACGTGGCCATGCAGATCCCGACCCGGTCGGTGAACTTGGCGTAGCCCACCGCCTCGAACGCGCTCATCTCCTCGTGCCGCGACTGGATGAACATGGGCTTGTCGTCGGCGCGCCCGAACGCGGCGAGGATCCCGTTGATGCCGTCGCCGGGATACCCGAATACATGCTCGACGCCCCAGGTCCGCAGCCGCTCCAACAGGTAGTCCGAAACCTCTTGCTTAGACATCTGCCCTCCTAGTCAGACAGTGGGGGTGTCGTCGGGCGCGCGACGTGTTCGCCGCGCCGAACCGAACCAGACCCCGGATCGCCATGGGTTCGACTTTCCGGGCAGCCTTCCGAGCAGCGCTTTCGCGCACGCGTCGGCGCACAGTCCTCCGCATACCCGAATTCGCGACGCTTATTCGTGGGCGGTTGGTCACCGATCATGCGCCACGGCAGCCGGCCGAGCGCCCTGTCAGACCGCTTCGGTCAATTCACGCGCTCCGCGGCAGTACGTCGGTCCCGGATGCGCTGTTGCCCTTGGCAACTCGCCGAATCAGCATGCGGGTGGCCTTCTCCAGGATTTCCTGCGCGGCCTCCGGTCGACGGGCGCGTTCGGCGCGGCGCGCCGCGGCCTCGATCGTCAGCCCCTGCTCGTAACCGGTCACGACGCGCGGGTCCACGTATGACCCGCGCGCCACCGCCGGGGTGTTGCCCAGTTCCTCGGCGACCTCTTTCATGACGGCGGACTCGACGCGCTTGATCACCCGCCGCGACACGGGCGGGTCGGCGTCGACGAACGCCGCGGCCGCCAGCACGGTGCCGTGCCAGGTCCGCAGGTCCTTGACGGAGTACTCGGCGCCCACCATCTCCTTGAACCGGGCGTTGAGGTCATCGGACCGGATGTCGACCCATCCGGAGCCCGCGCGGCACACCAGCAAACGGTCGGTGCGTTGCGGGCGCCGCATCAAGGCACGCACCGCCCGAACGATTTCGGCGTCCTCGATCGCCACGGTGCGCCGCACTCCGCTCTTGGCTGGGTAGTCGAATTCGACCCCGTGGCGGCGCACCGTCACGTGGCTGCACAGCAGGGTCGCCATTCCGTAGGACTCGTTTTCCTCGGCGTATTGCTCACCGCCGGCGCGAAAGTAGCCGCGGTCGAGCAGGCGCAGCGCCACCGCGAGCACCCGCTCGCGGGTTAAGCCCTTGCGCGACAGGTCTTTCGCGATGCGCGCCCGCCACATCGGCAACCGCACCGAGAGCTCCAGGACGCGGTCGAACTTCTCCTCGGCGCGCTCCTGCTGCCAGGCGGTGTGGTAGATGTACTGGCGGCGGCCGGCCGCGTCGGTGCCGACGGCCTGGATGTGGCCGTTGGGATGCGGCGAGATCCACACCTTCTTCCAGGCCGGCGGGATGACGAGATCCTTGATCCGCGCCAGGGTTTCCGGGTCGGACAGCAGGTTGCCCTCGGGGTCGTAGTAGGCGAAGCCTTTGCCCCGGCGTTTGCGCGCGATACCCGGCTTGGCCAGATCGCTGCGTCGCAGCCGCATCTTGACCTCCAGTCCCGTTGGTTGACTGGACAATTACCCGCAGGCCCGCAACGCGAAACGACCCGCCACGGCGCTGTGGCGGGTCGTCCTCGGTGCCATCAGCCGGCCATGAACTCCTGGTAGGCCGACTCCAGCGTTGGCGGCAGCGCGGTGACGTTGCACTGCCGCTCGGTGTCGCCGATCGGCGCCAGGATGCCGCGCAGGTCGTAGTACTGCTGCGGGTGCGCGGTGAAGTAGCCGCGCAGGCTGGACGCGGCCTCCGGCCGCGACTGGCCGAAGGCCGCGGTGACCGCCTGGTTGGCGTCCGGGTGGGCGGCCAGGTACTGCTGCGCCGCCCCCTGCGCCGAGGAAACGGTCGCGTTCACACCGCCCGGGCTGCAGTCGGGCGCTGCCGCCGCCGACGGGGCACCGATGATGCCCATCGTCAGTCCCCCGAGCAGAAAGCCCGCGCTGATACCGGCAACTCGCCGGCGCGCGACGATACTGCTGTTTTTCATGATGAGTCTTGTCCTTCGAGAATCGATCGATTGATTGCCGCGTGATTTGCGATGAGGTTCCCGAGCCCTCGAAAACCAAAGTAGCGGAAGCGAACAGTGCCGCCGCCGGCCCGCACCGGGCGTTGCGGGCCGCAACCGCCCCGTTGCGGCCATCGGGCCGGTTTTCGCTAAGTGGGCGACCAATTTTCCCCGCCAATGCTGAGATTCCTTAGAGAACGGGGCCGGTTCTTAAGCAATCGTGACATCGATCGTGACAAAACCGTGACCTGCTATGGCGTCGACGCGGGCCGCCAGGGCGCATTGTGTTGCGGTTCTCCCTGGCGGGCCAGGGCCGCGAGGAACCGCCGGCGCGCGTGGACGAACTCGTGCGTGTTCTGCAGGGCCTCCGGCACGGAAGCGACTACCGGCAAACCATGGTCGGTGACGATGCCGGTCAGCCGCCGCAGCGCCGCCCCGCTGACGACGTTGTTGTGCAGTTGGGCTTGCCGGTGCTCCTCGTTGAGGACCAGCAGGACCCGAAGCCCGGCGCTGCCCAGGAAATCCAGTTGGCTGACATCGAGCACCAGCGGGGCCTTGAGCCGCGCAAAGCGCCGAACCACCTCGGCGACGAGATCAGCGTTGGACGCGTCGATCTCGCCGTCGATGCTCAGGACGGTGGCCAGGCTGCGCGCGTGGACGCGCACCTGCGCCCCCTCGCAGTCGATCACATAGCGGCTGCGCGGTTCTCCGCAGCCGTCGGGCCTGCCCTCGGGTGAAGAAGTCATGTCTGTGCGCCCCTCGAAGTGTGTGAGCAGGGCGAGCGATCGCGCGGTCCTACACGCCGCTCGGATAACGGCAGCTGTGGACTCAACTTGAGTCGAGCCTAGCCGCCCCGGCCGCCGCCGGCATGGCGAACACCGAATACGGCCGCCGGCGGCCGCCCGATCTTCGTTGTGCGGCTAGGTGTTGGAATGGTCTCGCAGCCTCGTCGGCGCAGCGCCGTCGCCGTCGCCGTCGGCCGATTGGCCGTCCGCGGCGGCGGGGGCCAGCGTGTGCAGCCAGGTGTCGACGTCGGGGCCGAGGACCACCGCGCCGTCGCAAGCCAGCAGCGCCCCGGTGCCGAGCGCGCCGAGCGCGGGCTGCACGGCTCGGACGCGACGGTTGTCGCCTTGCCGGGCAAGCAGTTTGGAGGTGAGGTCCGGCAGGCGGACGGCCTCCGGGCCGGCGATGGTGCGCGGCGGATGCGTCTGACCCAGGGCCGCCTCGACGAGCACATCGGCGACCGTGTCGGCCGCGATCGGCTGGATCAGCCAGTCCTGGACGATCACCTCGCCGTCGTGTGAACTCACCGCGGCGGGATTGGTGGCGAACTCGTACCACTGGGTGGATTTCACGAACGTCGCCGGAACCGGGCCGTCGAGCACGATGGCCTTCGCCGCCCGTTTGGCCTCGTAGTACGGAAACCCGTCGAACACGGGGTCTTCGACACCGGCGACCGTCAACACCACCAGTCGCTGGACGTCCCGCGCGGCGCACGCGCCCACGATGTTGCGGGTGGCGGTGGCCATCGTCTGTGTGATGGTGGACCGCTCGTCGGCGGGCAACGGGTGAGAGACGTCGATCACGACATCCACCCCCGCCAGCGCTTGGAACAGCCCCCGGCCGGACACCACGTCGACGCCCTGAGCGCGGGAGATCTCGACGACCGCAACGTCGCGGGCCCGCAGCCTGGCGACGACGCGGGAACCGGCCGTGCCGGTCGCCCCGATGACAGCGATGGTGATCAGTGACGCCACCCCCTTTTCCGGTCGACGGCTGGAGCTACCCGGAAATCGGGTTTTCAAACGCGCTCGTTCGCATGATGCGCCGCGTGATCATCCGCACAGGATCGGCGCGAGGGTGTTTGGCCGCGTGCCGGACGGGAAGCCGGTAGATGCGAATCAAGACGTAACCACCGAAAGGGAGGTCGACCCATGGGGGATGACAAGAGCGGGCCGCAGGAGGCCGTCAAGGGCGTCGTCGAAGGCGTCAAAGGCAAGGTCAAGGAGGTCGGCGGAACCGTCACCGGCCGCGACGACCTCGTCGAGGAAGGCAAGGCGCAGCAGGACAAGGCCGACGCCCAGCGCGACGCGGGCAAGAAGGAAGCCGAAGCGGAATCCGCCCGCGCCGGCGCCAAGGCCGCCGAAGAGCGCCAGAAGGAAAACCAGTAAGCCGATTCCAGGGGGGTCCGGTCCGGTTGACGGACCGGGCCCCCTTTTTGGTGGTTTCAAAGCGGCGCACCGGGTTATTCCTCGCAAGACAAACGGCAGGTGCCGTGCGGCGGGAGAGGTCGAACATGGGGTTGCGCAACGGGGTAACGAGCGTCGTTGCGTTTCTGCGTGCCGGTTACCCGACCCACGCGCCCGCTCTGGGCTACGCGCCGGTGTTGGCGCTGCTGCCGCGGCGCCTTTGCAGCGACGAGGCCGCGGTGATCGCCAGCACACTGATCGGGCGCCAGCGCCTGCCCATCGACAACGCCGACGTCGGCGTGGAGATCACCAGGATCACCGCCCAGATGCCCTCGTGCGAGGACATCGACCGCGTGCAACGTCGACTCGACGCGATGGGGCGGGCCGGCGGGTAGCCACGAAGCTCACGCTCGCTCCACGTCGACCACCAGCGGCCGGTGATCGGAGATCGGCATCACTTCGGACTCCACGGCGCCGCCGCGCAGGCCGGCGTCGTCGGTCAGGATGTGGTCGAGCTGGCGGCGCGGGGTGGGGGCGGGAAACGTCGCGGCCACCGCGAGCGGTCGCATGCCCGACCAGCGGCGCACCGCGTCGGGCGTCATGTTCAGGTCACCGGTCAGCAACCGGGGACCCGGGAAGCCGCGCAGGTCGCGGATCAGCCGGCGCAGCTGGCGCCGATTCCAGCCGGGCACGAAGGACAAGTGCGTGTTGGCCACCGTCAGCCCGCCCCACGGGGTGTGCAGCTGCGCGATCACCGCCGCCCGCGGTTCCTCGTCGACGACCATCACCCGGTTGGGCCCCGGCAGGTACATCGGAAACCGCACGGGAATTCGCGGCAACCGCACCACCTGCCAACTGGCCGCCGGAAACCGCGACAGCAGCGCGATGCCGTAGGCGGCGGTCCCCGGCTGCTCGTGGCCGGTGGCGGCCATCCAGGTCGCTCCCGGGGTGCCGGAGATCGCGGCCACGAACCGGTGCTCCACCGCTCCCATCGCCTCGGCCGCCACCGCGGTGAGGTCCGCGAGCGAGGACCGCGGCTGGTCGCAGTCGACCTCCTGCAGGGAAAGCACGTCGGGATCCAGACGGCGCACGCACTCCGCCAATCGCGCGGGATGCACCCCGTCGCCGAGGGTGCGGCCGTGCAAGATGTTGAAGGTCGCTACGCGCATCGGCTAGCCGAACACCACCTCGCCCACCGCCAGCAGCCGATGCAGTACGAAGGCCGGCAACACGGGCGGGGCGCCGACCCCGCCCGGCTCGAGTTGGCTGCGAAAACAGTGGGCCGCAAGGCGTTTGCGCTCGAGCGCCCAACCGGGGACGCGCACCGAGTGGGCGCGGTCCCACGGCACCGCGGGATCGGCCGGGCTGGCCCAGTGCCACATCCACACCGGATATTCGAGCAGCGTCACACCGGTGCGCTCGCAGGCCTCGGCGGCCGCGCTCCCCACGGCTTCGTGGTCGGGGTGCCCGTCGCCCCGCCAGGTGGCGGCGCACCAGGTCCCGGGCGCGGCGGCCTCGAGGATTTCCGTGAGCAACTCGGTGACGCGGCCCTCGTGGTCGGTCAGCTCGCCATCGGGCAAACCCAGCGACACCGGGGGTGGGACACCTAAAACGCTTGTCGCCCTGCGCAATTCGTACCGGCGGGTGATTTCCGCACGCGCCCGCTCCTGCGGTGTGGCGCCGGGGCGGTCGGCACCGCCGTCGCTGACCGTGACGACCCGGACGTCGACGCCCGCGGCGACCAGCGCAGCGATCGTCGCGCCGAGACCCAGCGTCTCGTCGTCGGGGTGGGGCGCCACGACGACCAGCCCGGGGCAGGCGCTCAGGTCCACCGGCGGCGGCGGTTTGCGGTCGAGGGCCGCCAGCCACACCGGGACCGGGGTGCCGCCGCGGGTGAGCGGCTTGGCCGCGAACTTGGCGCGATTGCTCGCCGGAAGGGTTGCGCGTGGGCGCTCGATGGTGGTCATTGCGACCGCCCGACGAGCCTGCCGAGCTCGGCCAGGTCCCGCTCGGCGTGGCTTTGCCGGATGTAGATGGTCAGGTCGGCGACCCGCTGGGCGTGCCGGCCGTCCTGGCACAGCGGGCCGGGGCCCAGGGCGCGGCCGGTGCGCGTGATGGCCTCGTCGGCCGCGTGTTCCACCACCGTGCGGGCGCGGCGGGCCAGCAGCTGGGCGGTGTCGGACCGGTCGAATGGGTCCGAGTCGATCTGCATCGCCGCCGCGGCCATGATCGCGTCGCCCGCGGCGAGCGCGGCGTCCACGGCGCCCAGGTGTGCCAGCGAATACGCGTCCGCCGATTTGCTTGTGGCGCAGCGATACAGCGGCTCGGCGACCCTGCGCGCGCCGCCGAGCCAGCAAGCGGCCACGCCGATGGCGCCGTGCCAGAATCCCGGCCGGTCGAAATAGCCGTCGGGATCGCCGACGGCGACGGCCTGGGCGTTGGTGAATTGCACCGCCCTGGTGTCGCTGCCGGCCATCCCGACGTTCCACCACGTGGTCGGCAACGCCTTGACGGCGGGCTCGGCCACCGACACGGCGAACAGGCCCCGCCTGCCGTTGTCCAGCCGCGCGGTCACCAGCGCGTGGGTGCAGAACCCGGCGCCCGAACACCACACCTTGATGCCGTTGAGGACGACCGCGCCGCCGCCGATGGTGGTGGCGATCAACGTGGCGTCGGGGGACTCGGCCGCCCACACGCCCCACAACTGCCCGGAATCGGGCGGCTTGCCGCCCAGTTCGTGCAGGATCGCGACGGCGTCAACGTGGGACTCGGCGATCCGGGCCGCCACGATGTCGTCCTCGGCCAGCCGCGCCAGGCGCTGCCAGCGTTCGGCGGTGCGACCGGAAGCGGGAAGCGGCAACTCGAGTCGTCCGGACTCCAGCCAGTGCTTCACCAACCCAGCCGTCACGAGCAATCACCCGCCGCCGACCCCTCCGATTGCCCGGGGCAACCCACTGCGACCCCCTGGCGGGCACGGTTGGTGTGACACACGGGGGCTGACATAACCCAAAGGTTTGCCCGTCTCACCGCCGCTTAAACGAAAGACAGGGGCGCCGCGCACGGTTCGGCCGGGTTGCATCCCCCGGGGGAGGGGTATCACCAATGCACCATGACACCGACCGAAATGCCCACGGACGTGGCCGTTTCCTGCGCGCACCTGCGAGAAGCGTTGCGCAGTGCGGCCTCCGCGCTCAAGGAGAACGGGCCGCGCTTCGCCTTGGCCGGCAGCTATGCCCTGTGGGCCTTCGGCGCGCCCGAACCCAGCCACGACGTCGATCTCGTGGTGGCCGAGTCCGACGTGGCCAGCGCCGAAGCGACCCTCGCCGGCGCCGGGTTCGCCATCGAGCATCCCCCCGAGGACTGGCTGTTCAAGGCGCGCAGCGGCGATACGGTCGTGGACATCCTGCATCGCATCAACGGCGAACGCGTGGAACCGGCGACGCTGGACCGCGCTGAGCAGCGCGACGTGCTGGCCATCGCGATGCCGGTGCTGCCACCGACCACGGTGGTCATCCAGAAGCTGCGCTCCCTGGGCGAACACCACTGCGACTTCACGAAACTGCTGCCGGCCGTGCGCGCCGTGCGCGAACGGCTGGATTGGGAACACATCCGGGCCCGGACCGCCGACAACGATTACGCGGTCGCGTTTTTGGTGCTGGCCGACCGGCTCGGCCTCACCGGCTGAGCGGGCCGGGCCCGCGCCGGTCAGTGGTTGCGCAGTTTGGCGACCAGCTTATCTTTGGTCAGGCTCGAATAGCCCGACATGCCAAGCTCTTTGGCCTTCTTCCTCAGCTGCGGAACGGTCCAGTCCTGGTATGACCCGGACTTGCCGCCCTTGCGCGCGACCGACGACTTGCCCCGGCCGGCGGCCGCATTGGAAATACGCGCGGCCTTTTCCTTGGAGTCGCCCTTTTTGCGCAGATCCTGATACAGCTTTTCGTTCTTGATCGACGAACGCGGCATGATCCATCCTTTCGACGTTTGCGAGAATTCCCGTCCCCCCACCAGTCAAAACCCGGCAATGCTCATGCCGGCCCCGGGTCGGTTTGGCGTTCCCAGCAAACGATGCCGGGCCGGCGCGGCCGCGAACTCCTCGACGAACGCGTCGGGAAAATCGTCGGCCGCCGCCGTCGTGGTCACGACGGGCCGGTCACTGAGAACGTCGGTGTCCTCGGCCATGCGGGCTTCGATGTTCGCGGCACGCAAGAGCTTGATCGCGGCGCCGTACGCGCCGATCGGCTTACGGTGTTTGTAGGCCTCGACCACGAAGTGCATGGCGTAGCCGTCACGAGAAAGCGTCTCCACCGAATCGGGCCCGCACGCCACCACGACCGCGTCAACATCCGCGCCTGGCTGTAGTGATTCTCGAAGGACTTCGCGCGCTTGCGCATCGCGGCGCCGTCGATCCGCTGCGTGTAATGGCGTAACACGTCGTCATCGGCCGGCGCGGGGCAGCCGCCGCCGAGGGTGTTCTTGTAGTGGCTGGACCGGCCCTGGGATGGCGTGCTGAGAGTAGCCGTCCTGCTGGTTGTTTCGGACGTCGGCCACCGGGCGGTTCACCGGCAGCTGCGCAAAGTTGGGGCCCCCGAGGCGGATCAGCTGGGTGGCGAGATAGGAGAAGTTGCGGAACTACAGCAGCGGGCCGTTGGTGAAGTCGATCCCCGGCACCACGTTGGCGGTGTGGAAGGCCACCTGCTCGGTCTCGGCGAAGAAGTTGTCCGGGTTGCGGTTCAGTACCCTCTTGCCCACCGGCCGGACCGGAACCTGTTCTTCCGGAATGATTTTCGTGGCATCGAGAAGGTCGAAACCGAACGTGAACTCGTCGGCCTCCGCCACCAGCTGCACCCCGAGCTCCCACTCGGGATACCGGCCGGACTCGATCGCCTCCCACAGGTCGCGCCGGTTGTGCTCGGGGTCTCTGCCCGCTATCTTCTGGCATTCGTCCCAGATCAGCGAGTGCACGCCGAGGCGTGGCTTCCAGTGGAACTTCACGAAAGTGCCCTCGCCGCGCTCTTCTCGCGGGCGTGGAAGTCCTCCAGCAGCGTGGGACCCCGCTCGCCGGCGGTCGGCGAATCGTCGGTGTGATCGACGCGGACGCCCTGCTGGGTCGTCAGGTATCCGGTGTCGCGGCGGACCCGCGACCCCTCGAGGTCGCGCTGTTTTCGATCGGAATTGTCGGTGCCCATTTCGGTCGGTTCCACCGCCGCACGGGCGTAAACGGGGTGGTGACGGGCCAAGCGCACCTATCCACCGGCCACGCGGTTACGTACCCTTGGTAGGGGTAGTCGAGGGTGGTGATTGACGCGACCAATGCGAATGGCGACCTGCGCGGTGTGGTCGCTATCGGGGCCTCGGCGGGCGGCGTCGAAGCGCTCTCGACCATGGCCGCAGGCCTGTCGCCGGATGTTCCGTACGCGTACCTGGTGGTGCTGCACGTTCCCGCCGGCGCGCCCAGCGTGTTGGCCCGCATCATCGACCGCTGTGGGGCGCTGCCCGCGGTCACCGCCGAGGACGGTGCGACGCTGCGCCCGGCGCACATCTACGTCGGCCGCCCGGACCGCCACCTGCTGGTCGCCGACCACCGGGTGGTGTTGTCGCAGGGGCCCACCGAGAACGGGTACCGGCCGGCGATCAACGCGTTGTTCCGTTCGGTCGCCGTCGCGTACGGCCCCCGCGCGATCGGGGTGCTGCTCTCGGGTGTCCTGGACGACGGCGTGCTGGGCCTCGCCGCCATCCGCTCCCGCAACGGCACCACCATTGGCCAGTCACCCGAGGACGCGATGTTCGCGGCGCTGCCGAACAACGCACGGGACGCCGGCGTGCTGGACCGCCAGGCCGCCGCGGACGAGATCGGCGCGGTTCTCAAGGAGCTTTCCCAGAGAGAAATCGAGGACCCGGACGTGGAACCCGACCCCGCGCTCGAACTGGAGAATCGAATCGCCATGGCCACCCGGTTCTCGACCAACTTCGACACCCGACACCTGGGCGTGCCGTCGGGATATACCTGTCCGGACTGCAACGGCTCGCTGGTTTCGATCAGCGAGCGCCACTTTCGTTGCCAGGTCGGTCACGCCTGGACCGCCGACGCGTTGCTGGGCGCGCGCGACACCGAGATAGACGGCGCGCTGTGGGTCGCGGTGCGCAGCCTGCAGGAGAAGGCGCGGTTGGGCCGGAAAATGGCCGACAAGGCCGGTCCCGGTCCGGTCTCCCTGCGCTACAACGCCATGGCCGAGGAAAGCGAACGGGCGCTGAGCGTGCTCAGCGACCGGCTCGCGGCCCACGCCCCCCTTCGCGGTGACGCCCATGGTTGAGTCCGGGCCGGCCGTCCGCGTCGACGCATCGCCGCACCGCGACGTGTTGATCCTGGTGACGGACGGGGTGCTGGACAGTTCCACCTATCGGACCGTCCGCGACACCGTGGTCAAGGCCGCGCTCGAGGAGCCGCGCGCGGTGGTGGTGGACGTCGACCGCCTGCGGGTGCCGTCCGCGTCGGCCTGGACGGTGTTCACCAGCGCGCGCTGGCACGTGAGTGTCTGGCCGGACGTGCCGGTCGTGCTGGTGTGCGCGCGTTCGCAGGTCCGGCGCTCGATCGCCGCCGGCGGGGTCAGCCGGTACGTGCCGGTGTATCCCGACCGGGAGTCGGCACTGCAGGCCGTGTACACCCAGCCGATACCGCTGCGGCGCCGGGCGCGCAGCGAGCTTCCCGCCTCGAGGGCCGGTGTCGGACTGGCCCGCGCGCTGATCACCGACTGGCTCACCCACTGGGACAACAGCGACCTGATTCCGGTCGCGACCACGGTCGGGACGGTCTTCGTCGAAAACGTCTTGGACCACACCGAAAGCGCGCCCGTCCTGGTGGTGGAGAGCTATCGAGGCACCGTCACCGTCGCGGTGGAGGATTGCAGCGACCGCCTGCCGGGCCGGCACGAAGACGCCTCCCGCGGCGCCGAAATCGTCTCCGGCCTGGCCATCGTGGCGGCCCTCTGCCGGGCCTGGGGCGCCACCCCGACACCGTCGGGCAAGACGGTGTGGGCACTTGTCGGTAGCGAAAATCGGCTCTAGCGCCGCGGGTAGTGTTCAAGTCCTTCGGCGAATGCGCTTTCGAACGGGACGTTAATGGAGGGCACGACCGACGAGGCCTTCGAGGCCTTGTTGCGGTACATGCGGGACACCCGCGGATTCGACTTCACGGGCTACAAGCGCGCCTCGCTCATGCGGCGGGTCCGGCACCGCATGGATCAGGCGGGATACGGCACGTTCGAGGAGTACCTCGACGTCCTGCAGGCCGGCTCGGATGAGTTCGCGGCGCTGTTCAACACCATCCTGATCAACGTCACCGCGTTCTTCCGCGACCCGGAGGCCTGGGAATTCGTCAGCGCCGAGGTGATTCCGCGGATGCTGGCCGAGCGCGGACCCGACGATCCGATCCGGGTGTGGAGCGCGGGATGTGCGTCCGGGCAGGAGGCCTATTCGCTGGCCATGCTGCTGGCCGAGGCGCTGGGGCCCGACGCGTTCCGGCAGCGGATCAAGATCTACGCCACGGACGTCGACGAGGAGGCGCTCGCCGACGCCCGCGTCGCGACCTACGACGCCAAGGCCGTCGAGTCGGTGCCGCCCGAGCTGCTGGCGCGCTATTTCGAACACGTCAACGGTCGCTACGCCTTCCACAAGGATCTGCGCCGCGCGGTCATCTTCGGCCGCAACGACCTGGTCAAGGACGCGCCGATCTCGCGCGTCGATCTGCTGGTCTGCCGCAACACCCTGATGTACCTCAACGCCGAGACACAGCGAAACGTGTTGAGCCGCCTACATTTCGCTCTAGCGCCGCAGGGCACGCTGTTCCTCGGGCACGCCGAGATGCTGTTGAGCCACAGCGACCGCTTCGCCCCGTTGAGCCTCAAGAATCGAATCTTCCGCAAGGTCGCCGGTGGCCAGGGCGGCGTCGACCGCTACGACCCGGCCGCCGCATTCTACGAACACGGCGCTGACCTGTCAGGCCTGATGACGGTGCGCGACTTGGCCTTTCGGGCCAGCCCGGTCGCCCAGATCGTGATCACCGGCGAGGACACCGTCGCCATGATCAACCAGCAGGCGGAGAGCGTCTTCGGCTTGTCGGCTCGCGACATCGGCCGGCTGCTGCGCGATCTCGAGGTGTCCTACCGCCCGGTGGAGCTGCGCGCCTACCTGGAGCAGGCGAAGGTGGAGCGGCGGGCGACGCGGATTCCTGACGTCAAGTGGCAGCGGCAAGGCGCCGAGACCGGGTGGTTCGAGATCCACGTCAACCCGCTCGTCGATGCCGAGAACGGTCTGCTCGGCGTGTCGATCGTGTTCTTCGACGTGACCGCGACGCGCGCGCTGCTCGACAAGGTCGTGCACACCAACCGCCAACTCGAGGCGGCCTACGAGGAACTGCAATCCACCAACGAGGAACTCGAGACCACGAACGAGGAGCTGCAGTCCACCGTGGAGGAGCTCGAGACCACCAACGAGGAGCTGCAGTCCACCAACGAAGAGCTCGAGACGATGAACGAGGAGCTGCAGGCCACCAACGACGAGCTGCACGCCATTAACGACGCCCTGCGCGAGCGCAGCGTGGAACTCGACGACGCCAAGAACTTCCTGGGCTCGCTGATCAACTCGGTTCGGCCGGGGATGGTCGTGGTGGACCGGGAGATGCGGGTGGTGGTGTGGAATCGGGCCTGCGAAGACCTCTGGGGTCTGCGGGCCGACGAGACGACCGGAACCCGGCTGACCGAGCTGGACATCGGCCTACCGCTGGACGGCGTGCGGCCACTCATCGGCAACGCGTTCGTCGACCCGGACGCCTCCGGTGAAACGGTAGTGGACGCCGTCACCCGCCGCGGCCGGGCGGCCCGGGTGCGAGTCGTGTGCACGTCGTTTCGCTCGGCCGACGGGACAGTGGGCGGGGCGCTGCTGCTCATGGAGGTCGTTGGCTAGCCCCGGCCCGCCCTCAACGCCCCCACCGCGCGGCCGCCTCCTCGGCCGCCCGGTGTGCGAATTGTGCGCGGCGCAGCGACTCTTGGGCCCGGCGGCGCGCGATGGCCACCGACTGCGCGGTGGCAACGAACCCCTCGGCCAGGCCGCGCCTCGTGCGCCGCAGTTCGGCCGCGCGCAGGCGTGCCATCTCGGCGCGGGCCGCCGCGCCCCAGGTGTCGCCCTTCCCCGGCGCCCGCTGCGGTATCGCCCCGGTCCCGTCGGGCGCGGGCGCCGGGGTGGGTAGCGGCCCGCCCGCGACGATTTCGGCGAGGGCGCGTGCGATGTCGTGGATCGGCAACACGAGATCGGCGCCGGCCCGCGCGGCCGCGAGCGGCATCGACGGGTACTGGGCGGTGCCGGGGCTCTGCGCGATGACGGTAGCGCCGGCCCGCTTCATGGAGACGGTGCCGGCGGCGCCGTCCTGCCCGGAGCCCGACAAGACGACCGCCACGCCGCGCGCTCCGTACGACCGGGCCACCGACGCCAGCAGTACGTCGAAGCGCTGCTCCGCCAGTGGCTCCGTTTCGCGAAGGTGGCAGCGGCCGTCGGGCGTCAGTTCCAGGTGCACTTTCGGCGGGCAGACCAGCACCCGTCCGGGCGCGACGGCCTGACCGTCCCGCACCCAGCTGACGCGATGGCGCGTCTGCCTGCCCAGGATCGTCGGCAGCACGCTGGTCAAGCCGCCGAGGTGCTGCTGCACGACGACGGCGGCGGCAAAATCGGTCGGCAAGTCACGCAAGACGGTGGAGAAGGCGTGCAGTCCACCCGCCGACGCCACCAGCACCGCCAGCTGAACAGGAGGGCGTCGGGTGGCCCTCGTCACCGGGGTCATCCCCCGAGTGTCCTCCCCGCCGGGAAGCCGTTATGCGAAACATCGGGACGGTGGGCGAACCCCGCGAAGGGAGGCGTTTCGCTTTCGTGTAGCCGGGTAGCACTTTTTGGTCGGCTGACCACAGCGTCAATTCGAAGGGAGCCATGGTGAAGATCGCTATCGTCACCGGGGACGACCTCGTAGGTGATGACCCTCGGCGGCTCTGTGCCGCTCTGGCGGCCCGAGGGCACGACGCGACAACCTACGTCAGGCATGACGCCGCGCGACCGGCGAAGGCCGACGAGGACTGCCGGACCCGGTCGGTTCGCGTCGGCCCCCCCGCTTCCGCGCCGCTCCCGGCGGTGTTGCCGTATGTCGGGGAGTGGTCGGCAGCCCTCGAGCGCCTGTGGGCTACGGATTCTGGGGATCCGCCCGACGTCGTGCACGCGTACGGCTGGCTCGGGGGGTTGGCCGCCCAACTGGCCGCACGGCGGCGCCGGATCCCGGTCGTGCAGAGTTTCCTGGGAATGGCCGTGACGTCACGGCCGGCCCCCGGTAACGATCACCACAGCGAACGCGAACGTGTCGAGCAGCTGTTGGCACGGGCCGCGACGTGGGTCACGGGCGAGTGTGCGGCCGACGTCGACGCGCTGGCCCGGTTGCGTCGCGGCCGGGCTCGCGTGTCGACCCTGTGCGGCGGCGTCGATGTCGAGCGATACAGCCCGGTTGGCCCGAAGGCGGCCCGCAACGGCCTGCACCGCGTCCTCTGCCTGGCACCGAACCCGTTGGCGTGCAATGGTTTCGACATCGTCGTGCGCGCCCTTCCCAGGGTTTCCGGCGCCGAGCTTGTCGTCGCCGAGACCGCCGCCGGCAACCCCCGCCACGACGAGGCGCGGGCCGAGCTGGGGCGTTTGGCCGCGGAGGTGGGCGTTGCCGACCGGGTCCACTTCGCGAGCACCGTGGACGGTGACGGGCTGCCGTCGCTCCTGCGATCCGCCGACGTGGTCGTGTGCGCGCCCCGGCGGCCACCGCGGGCGACGCCGGCGCTGCAGGCCATGGCCTGCGGGGTGGCGGTGGTCGCGCTTCCCGTCGGCGTGCTGACCGACGCCGTGGTGGACGGTGTCACCGGGGTGGTGCTGTCGCAACACAGCCCCGCCGCGGTGGCCGCGGCGCTGCGTAGCCTGCTCGCACAGAGCTTCCACTGCGAAAGCATGGGCGCCGCCGGTCGAAGCCGCGCCGCGTCGCGCTACGCCTGGGACCGGATCGCGCTCGACGCGCTCAACATCTATCGGCAGCTGGTGCCGCAACGCGGGGGGCCACCGGAGCACGAGTTCGCCGGGGGGGTGACGCGACCGGTGAAGGCGGCCGTTGACACCTGCGCGGGTGCGTGATGACGACCGTCGCCGACGGCACGGCGTCCGGCGGCCTCCTCGGGGTGGCCGGCCAACCCGATGCGATCGAAATCGACCTGCGCCCCGCTGGTCATCCCCTCGCCCGTGAAATCGGCCCGGCCCCGGGCCCGGCGGCGGTCAGCTACGAGCAATTCCGCACCGTAGAGCCGGAGGCGACGCGCCGCTTTTTTGCCGGCGCGTACACACCGGGCTGGCGCGTGACCGGGCCCACCAGCGGCTCGGCCGTCCTGCACCGGCGGTGCGCGACGGGTTCGGTCGCGGTCGACGAGGTGTCGGTCCAGGGCCAATTGGTCATCGAAATCCCGCCCGCCGACACCGTCGTCGTGATCCAACCCCGCGCGGGCTCGCTGACCGTGACCGGGGGCCCGCTGCCGCACCTGGATTGCCCGATCCTGGTCGCCCACGGCATGTCGGGCGCGCTGCGGGTCAACGGTGCGCGGTTCGACGTGGTCACCATCGCCCCGGACGCGCTGCAGAAGGTCGCCGAGGGCTGGCGCGCACCGCCCTCCCATCAAATCCGCTTCCTCAACTGCCGGCCACGCTCGCGCGACGCCGTGCGCGCGTGGCATCGGGCGCTGGATTACGCGACCGCGACCCTGGCCGCGCCGGACACCGCCCGTCAACCCCTGATCGCGGCGGCGATCGGCCCGTTGCTGGCCGGCGCGCTGCTCGAGTGCTATCCGTCCGGCGTGAGCGAGCCGGATCCGGCCGGCGATCCCGGCCTGCCCGAGACGCTGAGAGACGCGGTGAGCTTCATCCACCGGCACGCGGCCGGCGAGGTGAGCATCAACGACATCGCGGCCGCGGTGCATCTGACCCCCAGGGCGGTGCAGTACCTGTTCCGGCGCCAGCTCGATACCACCCCCACGGAATACCTGCGCCGCGTCCGGCTACAGCGCGCGCACGACGACCTGATCGCCGGGGAGCCGTCCAACGGCACCGTCTCCGAGATCGCCCGTCGTTGGGGCTTCACGCACACCGGCCGGTTCGCGGCGCTCTACCGGCGGACCTACGGTCAGAGCCCGCACGACACCTTGAAACGGGCGACATAGGGCCGTCATTCGCGCAGCGTCGTGTGCGGGCTTTGGCCGTACACCTGGCGGTAGTACACGGCGAACCGGCCGGTGTGTGTGAATCCCCACCTGGCGGCGATCTGGGCGACCGTGGCGTGGGCCCTGTTGGCGGCCACCAGTTCTCGGTGGGCGTGGTGGAGCCGCACGCGGCGCAGGTATTCCATGGGCGTGCAATCGCGGTGGCGACGGAACATCAACTGGATCGCGCGCGGCGTGACATAGGTGGCGCGGGCGACGTCGGCGATCCCGATGTCGGTGTCGGCGTGGTCCTCGATGAACGCGATAGCGCGCCGCAGCAACGCCGGCGTGGTGTCGTGCCGATCCCCGATCGTGGGGTCCAGCAACGCGTTGTTGGGAAAGGTGGCGAGCATCGTGGCGGCCAGGTGCTGCAGCGCCGTCGACGCGATCAGCTTCGCGCCGCTCGAGGCCGGGTCGATCAGCAGTCCGTCCCGCAGATAGTCGACCGACTGGACCAGGTGCCGGCCGGCGGCCGCGGAAACCGGCCGCGAACCGGTCAATCGGATCCGCCCGGACCCGCCACCGTCTCCCGCCGCCACCCGATCGAAAAGTCCCCTGTCGACGGTGACGATGTCGCAGTGGGCGCGGCTCACGTGGCCGCCGAACGGCGCCTCGAGCGCGCCGATGGCCAAGATCTCGCCGGCGCCAACGGAATTCGGCGGGCCGGCGGGTGGCCGCTCTTCGATCAGCCCGGACCGCACTCGGCACAGGTAGATCTTCTCGGGCGACTCGGCTTCATAGCTGAAGTCATAGCCGACTTCGGCGTCATCGATGGTCAGCGGGCCGCACGACCTTCTCGAAATTTTCATGCGGGCGGCAGCGCTTGGGGTGCCGCTGATGCGCACGGCGGCGTAGGTCTGGCCGAGGACCTGCTCGGCCTCACCCAGGTCGTCCGTGTCCAACAACACCGTTTTCATCGGGTTCCCGTTCGTCGACGCTACACAATTGTGTGCGTGCCGACGGCGGCTAGCATGTGTCGAATGGTCCGGATTCACTTGGAGCGAAGCATCGCCGCACCTCCGGAACAGGTC
Organism: Mycobacterium terramassiliense; assembly: GCF_900157385.1. Taxonomy (GTDB): domain Bacteria; phylum Actinomycetota; class Actinomycetes; order Mycobacteriales; family Mycobacteriaceae; genus Mycobacterium; species Mycobacterium terramassiliense. Next base: position 233,473 of record NZ_LT717700.1, on the reverse strand, counting down.
TTCGACTGGCTGGCCGACCCGCACAACCTGGCCGCCGCCCCGCTGGTTCTGCGGGCCGGTGACGCGAAGGATTCGCCGGGGCGCGGCGCGGGCGCGGTGCGTGAGGTGGTCGGGGTCGGGACCTGGTTTCGCGAGGAGATCACGGCCTACGACCGGCCGCGGAGCTACTCCTACCTCATCGTCCGATCCTTCCCGCCGTTCAACCACGACGGAGGCACGCTGACGTTCACCGCCGCCGGTGACGGCACCCGCGTGGACTGGTTGACCAACTACACCCATCCGGCCCGGGCCGGGGGAAAGCTGTTGGAGGCGGTCAGCCAGCGGCTGCTGCGCGCGAGCTTCGCCGCCATCCTCGACGGCTGCGCCGACGCGCTGGAGCGCACGTAGGGACCGTCAGCCACCCAAGCGGCGCATCAACTGGTCGGCGGCGTATCGGCCACTGACCACGGCGCCGGTCGCGGTGGCCGGATTGTTGGTGCCGACCGCCTCACCCGCGAGGTAAAGCCGGTCGCCGATCGGTTCGGCCAACCGGCGCCGGTCGTCGAGGCCGGAACCGGGCGCGTGGAACGAATACGAGCCGAGCGCGTAGGGGTCGACGGCCCAAGCCGAGCTTCGGACCTCGACCGGTGAGACGTCGCCGCCGAACAGCCGACGGGCGATGGGCAGCGCGCTGGCCATCAGCTCGGCGGGCCGCGCCGCCTCCGCCCACCGGCCGCGGTCACCGGCGTTGAAGGCCAACATGATTGGTCCCGCGGCGCTGGGCAGGCTGAACCATTGCGACCAGGTGCCCGGCTCGGTCCCGATGTACTGGTAGAAGGCGTTCTCGACGTCCCAGCTTCGCCGGCTGAAACGGAAGAAGCTCTTGGACAACACGCCGAACCCGAGCGCGTTCACGGCGTGCAGGTGCGGGTCGGGAAGCGGCGGACCGAAGGCGATCGCACCGGATTTCAGGACGCCCAGGGGGACGGTGACGATCGCCGCGGGTCCCTCGAACGAGCGGCTTCCGGCGCGTACGACGACGGAGTTGCCGCGTCGGGCGATCGCGGTGACCGGCGTCTTCAGCTGGATCTGCAGACCCTCGGCAAGCAGCCGCGGCAGGGCGTCGTAGCCGCTCGTGACGACGTCCTGGTCGCCGTCGGCGTAGTCGCCGTGGTCAAAGGTGTTGGCGGACAACTGGTCCGCGCCGGCGGCATACTCGTCCTCGATCTCGGTGGTGATGTAGAAACCCAACTGCGCGCGGTCGGAATCGGAGAGCTCCGCGCGGGTGGCCGCGGCGTCCACCGCGGCGCCGAGGCTGCCGCCGTCGACGTGGCCGCGGGCCCGTCGCACAAAGGTGCGCCACGTTTCCGGGTCGTAGTCCAGCGGGGGGAGTCGCGGATCGACCGCGAGTTTCGCCCACCCGTAGTAGTCGGTGGGCACGAGCTGGGCGCGCGCCTCATGGGCGAGCTCCATCAGCGGATTGTCGGTGGTGCCGTGGATCCAGGACGCACCCATCTCCAGCGGCACGCCCCAGTCGCGGTAGGTGTGCACCCGCCCGCCGATGCGGTCGCGGGCTTCGATGACACGCACCGGCCATCCCGCGTCGGCAAGGCTGCGTGCGGCGGACAGGCCCGCCATGCCGGCGCCGACAACGAGCACCGCCTTATCGTCGAGCGGGGCGTCGGCCGGGGGACGCGGAGCGCACCCGGCCGCGAGTCCGCCGCCGACCAGCGTCGTCGCCGCGAGGAACTCCCGACGGGACAGCGGGTTCACGGCTGTCAGCGTCTCACAGGTTGTTGCACGACCGTGCCCGAATTGGCGGCGTGTAATGGGCCGTTTTCACCCGTTCGTCGTTGAGTGGGGGCTACACTTCGCCTACATCCGGGGTGCGGCGACGTGGCCGCGTTCGAAGGGGGCGGCGATGAGTGTTGTGTCATCGAATCGGACAGGCGAGCGGCTCCCCGACGAACTGCCGCCCAGCCACGCCGTGACTGTGCCCGCGGTCGACGGAACCCCTTTGCACGCAGAGGTTTTCGGGCCGCCCGACGGTTATCCGATCGTGCTCACGCACGGCATCACCTGCGCGATCCGCGCCTGGGCGCACCAGATCCGCGACCTGGCCACCGATTACCGGGTCATCGCGTTCGACCATCGCGGCCACGGACGAAGCGGCGTTCCGCGCCGCGGTGGCTACAGCCTCGAACACCTTGCGTCCGACCTGGATTCGGTGCTGGAGGCGACCTTGGCGCCGCACGAGCGCGCGGTGCTGGCCGGCCACTCGATGGGCGGCATCACGATCGCGGCCTGGTCGGAGCACTACCGCGACAGGGTCCGCCGGCGCGCCGACGCCGTCGCGCTGATCAACACCACCACCGGCGATCTGGTGCGTCAGGTGAAGCTGCTGTCGGTGCCCCGCGAGTTGCGCGGGTTTTCAGAGGCGCGAGTCCTGGCCGCCCGCGGCCTGATCACGGCCTTCGGCGGGTTTCGGGTGCCGGCCGCGGCCCGGATCCCCAGCCGCTACGTCGTCGCGATGCTCGCGGTCGGCCAGGGCGCCCACCCGGGCGCCGCGCGGGCGGTCTGCGAGCTGTTCGCGCAGACGTCGCCGGCCGGGCGCGGGGGCTGCGCCAAGATGCTCGTCGACGCGCTGGGGTCGCGGCATCTCGCATTGGACGGGTTGACGGTGCCGACGCTGGTGATCGGCAGCGAGCGCGACCGGCTGACCCCGATCGGCCAGTCACGGCGGATCGCGCGCACGGCGCCCAACGTCGTCGGGCTGGTCGAGCTCCCCGGCGGCCACTGCTCGATGCTGGAACAGCCGCGCGAGGTCAACCGGCACCTGCGGGCGCTGGTGGAATCGGTGACCCACGACGTGCGGGCGCGCCGGATCAGCTCATAGCGGGCTCATAGCAGGGCGGTGATCTCGGCGGCGGCCCGCTGGCCGGACCGCACGGCGCCGTCGAGGAACCCGGTCCACTCATCCGCGGTCTCGGTGCCGGCCCAGTGGATCGGCCCGACCGGTTCGCGCAGCCACCGCCCGAACCGTGTCCACGAGCCGGGCGGTACCGCCGCCGTCGGACCGCCCGGCGCGAAATCCTCTGTGCCCCAACGTTGGTCGACATAGTCCAGGGGCTTGAGCGCTTCGTCGCCGAACTGCGAGGCGAAGCAGCGCAGCGCGTCGCGGCGGCGCTGTTCGGAGGGAAGCGAGTCGAACGCGCGGGCGTCGACAAAGCCCATCAGGACCCCCGGACCGTCGGCGTGCGGGCTGACGTCGAAGGTGATGAACACCGGGCCCCGGTCGGAGAGCGCCTGCCCGGAGAACCCGTCGGCGCGCCAGAACGGCGTCTCGTAGGCCGCGTAGGCCTTGCTGAGCCGGCCCTGCGGCCAATTGCGGGCGAGCTGTTCGTACTCCTCGGGCAGCGGGGGAGCGAACTCGATCGATGCCCGATGGGCCGGCGGGACCGCAACGATGACGAAGCCGGCCTCGGCCGCACCGGCGTCGGTGCTCACCGTGACCCCCGAACCGTGCCGCTCGATGCGCCGCACCGGGGCGTTGAGCACCACGCGCGCCCCCAGCTCGGCGGCCGCCGCCTCGGCGATCTGTTGGGTGCCGCCCGGGAAACGGTCCTGCTGGGCGCCGTTTTCGACGTCGAGCAGCGGGTCCAGCCCCCCGGCGGCGTGCACATACCGGGCGGCGTGCAGCATCGACACCTCGTCGGGTTCGCAGCCCCACGTCACGCGGGCCACGATGGCCATCAGGTCGTGCGAGGAGGCGGAGGCGCGCACCGAGCGCAGCCAGCCGCCCAGCGACATGCCGTCCAGTTCGCGGGCGCGGCGCGCGTCCCACGGCGCCGCCACCGGGACGCCGCGGGCGATCCTCTCGAATTGCCAACGCAGCCGGCCGATGTCGAGCAGCCCGGTCAGCGAAAGTTTGGGGATGGTGCCGTGGTAGGGACGCGCCCACCCGCGCCAGTGGATGACGTTCTTGCCGTCGTGGTGCGTCGGGATGGTCGGGACCTGCAGCTCGGCGGCCAGCGCCAGGACGGCGTCCTGGGTCGGGCCGACGAAGGTGCCGCCCAGGTCGGCGGGCAACCCGGCGACGCTGCCGGTGAACGAGCGGCCACCCACGCGGTCGCGGCCCTCGAAGACCAGCACGTCATGGCCCTGCCGCGTCAACTCGCGCGCCGCTGACAGCCCGGCAAAGCCGGCACCGACCACGACCACGTCGACAACCGGCGGCGGCTTCGTCACGTCCCCAGTCAACCGCATTTCGACGGTTTCGTACGATAAATTTCCCTTGCCCGTCTAAGTAGGTGCTCAGGTAGCCGATGAAAGTCTTCACCGCGTTGTACGGGCCGGTGGATGCGGTCGAGCGCGCGCGGGCGCTGCGCGACGCCGGGGCCAGCGGTGTGGCCACCTTCGAGGGTCAGCACGACGTGTTCGCCCCGCTGACGCTGGCCGCCACCGTGGGCGGGCTGGACCTGATGACCAACGTGGCCATCGCGTTTCCGCGCAATCCGATACACCTGGCCCACCAGGCCAACGATCACCAGCTGCTGAGCGGCGGGCGATTCTTCCTCGGCCTGGGCACCCAGATCCGCCCGCAGATCGAAAAGCGATTCGGTGCACAGTTCGAGCATCCGGTGGCCCGCATGACCGAGTTGATCGCGGCCCTCCGCGCGATCTTCGAGGCCTGGGAAACGGGCGGCCGCTTGGACTTTCGCGGCGACTACTACCGGCACACGCTGATGACGCCGACGTTCAGCCCCGGCCCCAATCCCTATGGCCCGCCGCCGATCTACGTCGGAGCCCTCGGCCCGCGGCTGACCCGCGCCACCGCCGAGCACGCCGACGGCCTGTTGGTGATGCCTTTCGGCACCAAGCGGTTTCTGCACGACGCCACGATGCCGGCGGTGCGCGACGGCCTGCGGGCCGGTGGCCGCCGGGCCGAGGACTTAGCCGTGATCCCCGAGATCATCGTGTCGGCGGGCTCGGACCCTGCGGATCACGCGGCCACGCGGCGGCTGCTGGCCTTCTACGGGTCCACCCCGGCGTACCGGCCGGTGCTGGCCGCGCACGGCTGGGAGGGCCTGCAGCCCGAACTCAACGCGATGTCCAAGCAGGGCCGCTGGCAGGAGATGGGCGAGTTGATCGACGACGAGGTGCTGCACACCATCGCGGCCTGCGGCACGCCGAAGGAGATCGCCGCCCACATCCGCGACCGCGTCGACGGCGTCTCGGACACCGTGTGCCTCTACCAACCGTCGCCGATTGGGCTGCAGACGCTGTCGGAGATCCTGGACGAGCTGCGCGAACTGCGCTAGGCGCGCTAGGCGCGCTAGGCGCGCGGAAGCCTTAGGGCGCCACCGTCAGCCAGTCCTTGAAGCCCGACGGGTCGTGGCGGCCCAGCGCGCCGTGTTCGTAGAGACCCCAGCCCTCCACCGGATCGCCGTCGCCGTCGCGGCACACCGCGCGGCCCACGTGGTCGATCACGCCGAAGCCCGACCGCGCGACGATGGCCGGGTCGGTCATGTCGTAAGTCAGCCGCTCGACGAACTTTTCGCCCTTCCACATCCCGTGCAGCCAGTCCGAATCGCCGCCGTAGCCGCCCCCGACGTGGATCGGGACGGGCAGCTTGGACTCGACGTCGAAGTGGACTGCGGTGCCGTCGGGGGCCGTCGCGTCGATGGTCGCCCCGGTCGGGATGCGGGTGCCGGACCGGTAGTGGATTTTCACCCGCGGCCAGCCCAGCTGCTCGACGCGGCCGTCGCGCCAGACCCGGGTGCAGTCGTTGAGCGAGCGGAACCCGGTGGGCTCCTCCTGGATGATCAGCACGATCGCGAACTCGTCGAAGGCCATCGGCACGTAGAGCCACCACATGCCCTCGAACGGCGGGTCGGCGGGCCGGCCCGCCGGCTCGGGCTCGCCGATGGGCCGGATGCCCCAGGACCGGTCGCGGCTGCCCAGCCACGTCGCGGGGTCCACGGCGATCTCCTCGCCGTCGATCGCGATGCGGCCGCTCCAGCTGCCGAGCTGGGCGAACCGCTGGGCGTCCAGCGTGACCCGGTTCCCGGAGCGCAGCACGTGCGGCTGTTCCTGGACGACGTCGAACAGGCCCTCCCAGCTGAGATCGGCTGCGATGCCCTCGGTTTCGTCGAGAATCAGGCGCAGCTTGCGAAGCGGTTCGCTGACCTCGATCCGGTAGCCGTTGACGTTCTGGTTGAGCCGGTCGGAGTCGATCGCGTCCGACAGGTGCACCGCGGTCTGGGTGTCCCCGCGGCGGACGAGGAAGAACGCGTCCTTGACGCCGAGGTTGGGGTAGTAGCCGATGCCGCTGATGACGAAGATGTCGCCGGTGCGGTCGTGGGCATTGAAATACGAGCGGTCATAGAAGTTGCGGTCCGAGGAACCCGCCCAGGCGATCGGCCGCGGAACCTGATGTAGGGGAAACTCGTCCAGCGGTCCGAGCATTACTGATCCTCTCCGATAAGGCCGTCATCGATAAGACGCCGCATCAATCCGGCGTGGTAGAACAGCGATTCGACGTCGTCGGGCTTTTCGGTTTCGCCGAAGTGCACCCGCCGGGCACCGGTGCGCATGAACACGCATGCCCACATCACCCCGGAGTAGGCGTAAAACCAGCGCAGGTCGCCCACGTCGACGCCGCTGAGTTCTCGGTAGGTGGCGCGCACGTCGTCCTCGCGCATCACGTCGGGGAGGCCGGGCAGGGTCGCCAGCCCGGCGAGCTCTTGAAAGACCATGTGCGCGTAGATCATCCACGCGACATCGAGCTCGCGTGGCCCCAGCGTCACCATCTCCCAGTCCAGCACCGCCGCGGGGCGGAAGTCGTGGTACAACACGTTGCCCACCCGCGCGTCGCCCCAGAGCAGGACGGGCTCACGCGCGGCCGCCTCGTCGGGCCAATTGGCCTCCAGCCACTCGAAAGTCCGCTCCAGCAACGGTGATCGGCCGATGTCGGGCACCGCGAAGTCATACCACGACCGCACCCAGTTGAAGTGCCTGCGCAGGGCGGTGTCGCCGTCTGCTGCGGACAGGAACCCGAATGTGTTCTGGGCGTTCGGAATCGAGTGCAGCTTGGCCAGCACGCCGACCGTGGCGTCCTGCAGCTCGCGCTGTCGTTGCTGGGGCGCGTCGGCGAACCAGTTGCCGCCGAAGGTGTAGGGCATGACGTCCGGGGGCACCTCGCCCTCGACGTAGTCCATCACGAAGAACGGCGTGCCCAGGACCTCGCCGGTGGGCTCCAGCCAGCGCACCCGCGGGACGGGAACGTCGGTGAGCTCGCCGACCTTGCGGATCACTTCGAATTGGTGGTCGAGGCGATACGTCGGGAAGACCTGCACGTCCTCGGCGGTCGGCGCGACCCGGGCCACCAGCTTCTGCTCGATCGGCCGGCCGTCCTGCTCCCAGCGCGCGGTCAGGATGATGGTCTCCGACGACATGCCCGTCGAGTCGACACCGCTCTCCACGGTGATGTCGGGCTTGGCCCCGCCGGGAAGCAGGGTCGACAGCCATTGCGACATCACCGCGGGCAGCGTGGTGACGTCCCGGCTGGAGCGCTGCAGTCGGTCGACTTTGTCCAGCACAGGTTCATTGGACACGGGTGCCTCCATTCTTAGAGACTTCAGCGAGGCAATTACGATACGGTAGGTAGCGTTATGAAAGCAGACCCGTCCTACCTTGACAAGGCCCCCGGTGCCGGGCGGCCCCGGGATCCGCGCATCGACTCGGCCATCCTGTCGGCGACCGCGGAACTGCTTGTGGAGATCGGCTATTCGAACCTGAGCCTGGCCGCGGTGGCCGAGCGCGCCGGCACCACGAAATCGGCGCTGTACCGCCGGTGGTCGAGCAAGGCCGAACTGGTGCACGAGGCGGCGTTCCCGACCGCCCCCACCGCGCTTCAGGCCCCGGCAGGCGACATCGCCGCCGACGTCCGGATGATGATCGAGGCCACCCGCGACGTGTTCACCACCCCGGTGGTGCGCGCCGCGTTGCCCGGGCTGGTGGCCGACATGACGGCCGATCCCGGCCTCAACGCCCGGGTGATGTCGCGGTTCGCCGAGGTGTTCGCGGCCGTGCGGGTGCGGCTGGGCGAGGCCATCGACCGGGGCGAGGCGCACCGCGGCGTGGACCCCGACCGGTTGATCGAGTTGATCGGGGGAGCCACCATGCTGCGGATGTTGCTGCGCCCGGAGGAGAAGCTGGATGACACCTGGGTCGAGCGGACGACGGCCATCGTCGTGCACGGGGTGACCGGATGACCCGGCTGGCGGGCCGGTCCGCGATCGTCACCGGCGGCAGCCGTGGCCTGGGCCGGGCGATCGCGCTGGCGCTGGCCGCGGAGGGCGCCGCGGTGGCCGTCGCGGGGCGCACCGAACAGGTGTGGGACGACCGGCTGCCCGGGACCATCGGCGAGACCGTCGCCGACGTCGAGGCGGCCGGCGGACGCGCCGTGGCGGTCCGCGCCGACCTGACCGACCGCGACGACGTCGCCCGCCTCGTGGACGAGGCGCGAGACGCGTTGGGGCCCATCACGATTCTGGTCGACAATGCGGCGTTCACCGCGCCCGGCCGCCCGCCGGTGCCGGGTGCCGAGCCGCGCCCCAAGGCCGCCAAACCGGCCACCGGCGGTGCCAAGCCGGGGTGGCCGGGCTTCGTCAGCACGCCGCTGCAGGCGTTTCGCCGGCATTTCGACATCGGGGTGTTCGCCGCCTACGAGCTGATGCAGCTGGTGTGTCCCGACATGATCGACGCGGGTGGCGGCTCGATCATCAACATCACCTCGATCGCGTCGCGGATGCCCGGCGACGGGCCCTACGCCGACCGCAGCGGCGGGGTGCTGCCGGGGTACGGCGGGTCCAAGGCGGCGCTCGAGCACCTCACCCAGTGCGCGGCGTTCGATCTCACCGACCACAACATCGCGGTGAACGCGCTGTCGCCGTCGAAGCCGATCCTGACGCCCGGGCTGGCCTACTACGCGCGCGAGTTCGTGGACACCGCCCCGGCCGATGAATTCGCCCGGGCGGCAGTGGAATTGGCCCTGGTGGACCCCGCGGTGGTCACCGGGCGCACCATCGGCCACCTGCAGGTGCTCGACGGCACCTTCCGCCCGTTCACGCTGGGTTAGGCCGGTTTGGTCGCCGTCACGGCGTTGATGATCACGGCGTAGAGCCGGTGCCAGCGCGGGGACGCGAACCCCGCCTGCCGCAGCAGAACCGTGGCGCGGCCCCGGGTGCGGGCCTTGCCGCGACGGGTGGTGGCGATCGTCGGCAGCAGCCACCACGAGAACTGGTCGACGAGCACCAGGTGCCCGCCGGGGCGCAGCACCCGTGCGCATTCGACCAGCCCCGCCCGTTGATCGGTCCAGTGATCGAACGACGTCGTGCTGACCACGAGGTCAAAGGTGCCGTCCGGGAAGCCGAGCCGTTCGGCCACCCCGACGGCGAAGCCGAGCCGATCGTCGCCGCCGAAAGCGCTTGCCGTCGCGATCATTTGGGGTGCGGCGTCGATGCCGCAGAGCCGTTGGGCGCCGGGGAAGCGGCGGGCCAGGGTGCGCAGCAGATGGCCCGTTCCGCATCCCACGTCCAGCACGCTGCCCGGAGAAGCGACGGCCGCGGCCGCCAGATCGGCGGTGCGGTCGCTGATCTCATGGTGCAGCCGGCCCCGCCACCCGTGGTCGTACTCGGGCGCCCGATCGTCAAACGCGGCGAGGTCGCGGTGCGGCGGCACGCGTTCAGTGTGCCACGCGGTCCTTCCCGGCGCGGCCCTCAACCGCCGTCCTCGTCGGGTGGATCGGAGTCTGCGCGCAGCAGCTCCTCGGGGTGGTGGGCGCGGTTGATGTGCGGCGGACCGGAGCCGTCGGCCCAGCCGAGTCGGCCGTTGTCGGTGACGTTGGTGCGCCAGTGGCCGTTGCTGGCGTCGTCGTGGTCGGCGTCGCAGGCGAAGTGCGGCTTGTCGGCGTCGGTGCGGCCGCCGGCGGCCCAGTCCGGGGAGTGGTGCACCTCGCAGCGGTAGCCCGGTACCAGGCAGTTGGGGCGGGTGCAGCCGCGGTCGCGGGCGTAGCAGATCAGCCGTTGGTCGGCGGTCGCGATCCGTTTTTGGCGGCCCAGATACAGCGGCCGGCCGGTGTGGTCGTCGAACACCGCGTGGGGGTAGCTCCCGCTTGCGGGGGAGTAGTGAATGGCCGTGGCGGCCATGCGGATCAAATCGGGCATCGGCAGCCGGGAACCGCCGCCCGTCAGGGCGGGTGCCGGCATGGGGACCGCGGGGTCGGCCACCGCGTGGGCGGCGCGGTCGAGGTCGGCCAGGGTGGTGGTGACGACCACGGTGACCGGGTGACCGCGGTGGGCGCCGAGCTCACCGCAGTCGATCGCCGTCTTGAAGCCCAGTTTCAGCGCGTCGTGACAGCGCTGGGCGACCGTCCGCCGATCGCGCTCCGCGGGCTCGGCACCCTCGGGTTGGTGGCGGCCGGGCCGCACGGCGGCCTCGATCGCCTCGAAGTAGGCGCGGGCCTCCAGCAGGCCCGACAGCCGCGACATGCCGTCGGGTCCCTGCGGGCCCAGCCGCAGCCAGCGCCGGCGCTCACGGCGTCGGTGAACAGGCCGCTCCTGGGTCTCCAGCCGCTCGGCCACCTCGACGCGGAACTCGTTGCCCGCCGCATGCGAACCGGTCTCGCGCAGCACGTCGTGCGCGGCATCGATGGCATCCAGCGCGGCACCGATGCGCTCCCGCGCCTCCTCGGCACCCACGAACGAACCCATGCCGCCACGCTAAAAACCCGCCCCGTCAAAACCCCGACGCCGAAACCAAGCCGCCCGCCACCCGTGGACAAAACGCCAACTGTGGATAAGCCCGCGTGCCGGCGTGTGCAAGTATGAAGAAAGCCAGTGCCGCAACGGCGGCAGGCAACCGGTCGAGTGGTGTGCCCATGCCCGTTATCAAGCCCGGTATTGACAAGCCGACGGGGCGCGTCGTCGCGCTGATCGTGCTGATGATCTTTGCCGCCGCCGCCCTGCGCGGATACCTCCCGGCTCAGGGCCATGCGGTGCGCACGGAGCCGGGCGGCGGTCGGGCGGCCCTGCTGTTCGTCATCGTGGCCCTCAGTGCCACCCTCGCGCTGCTGACGATCGCCGTCATCGCGCGGTTGCGCGATCCGCGTGCGGTGGCACCCAAGCAGGAAGATCTGTCCGACATGCTCGGCACCGGCAAGGGCCGCCCGAGCTGGCGGGTGATATTGATCGGGCTCGCGCTGATCGCGGCGTGGCTGCTGATCGCGACGTTGTTGGTCCACTATCTGGTGCCGCACCGCGTCGACCCGCAAAACCCCGAACATATCCCCGGCGGCCCCCCGCCAGAGCAACAGCAACACCCGCCGAACAGCGCCGGGGATATGTTCGGGGTTTTGCTGGCCGGCGCGATCCCGATGATGCTGGTGATCGTCGCCGGCTCGGTGATCTTGGCGCGACGGCGCTGGCGCGCGGCAACGCCGGCCACGAGCGCCGACGGCCACGTCGAATCCCCGGCGCCCGCGCCGCGTTCGGAATCGCTGGCCCGCGCGGCCGAGGTCGGACTGGCCGAGATCGGCGACCTCAGCCGGGAACCTCGGCAGGCGATCATCGCCTGCTATGCCGCGATGGAGCGGGAGCTGGCCAACGTGCCGGGCGCCGCCCCTCAGGACTTCGATACGCCCACCGAGGTCCTCGTCCGCGCCGTCGAGCACCACGCGCTGCAGGCCGACAACGCGGAGCAGCTGGTGAATCTGTTCGAAGAGGCGCGTTTCAGCCCGCACGTGATGAACGAGGAACATCGTGAGGTGGCGGTGAACGTCCTGCGGCTGGTCCTCGCGGAATTGCGGAGTCCGGTATGAAAAGACTGCTAGCCCTGGGTGTTTGCCTGGTCGTGGGGATAGAGCTGTTGGCGTTGATACTGCACGGTCGCCGGTTCCTGCTGGCGGCCGCGGGCGTCGCCCTGGCCCTGGTGCTGCTCAACGTCCGTCGCTACCTGGGGCGCGGCAACGAACCGGCGGCCGAGTCGGACTACGACGACCTCGGGGACTCGTTGCGCCGCTGGCTCGCCACCACCGAGACGACGATCCGGTGGTCGGACTCCACGCGCGCCGACTGGGATCGCCACCTGCGCCCCATGCTCGCGCGGCGGTACGAAATGACAACGGGGCAAAAGCAATCCAAGGATGCCATGGCGTATCACGCGACCGGCCGGATGCTGTTCGGCGCCGAACTGTGGGAATGGGTCAATCCCAACAACGTCACGCGCACCGGTGACCACCGCCCGGGTCCGGGCCGCGCGGCGCTGGAAGAGATTCTGCGAAAGTTGGAGCAAATATGACACTGCCGGCCGCGACAACCACCGCACAGTGTGAGGCGGTGCTCGACGAGATCGAACGTGTGGTGGTCGGGAAGCGCTCGGCGCTAACGCTGATCCTGATCGCCGTCCTCGCGCGCGGCCACGTGCTCATCGAAGACCTGCCCGGCCTCGGCAAGACGCTGATCGCCCGATCCTTCGCGGCCGCGCTGGGGCTGCGATTCACCCGGGTGCAGTTCACGCCCGACCTGCTGCCCGCGGACCTGCTCGGCTCGACGATCTACGACATGCAGTCGGGCCATTTCGCCTTCCGGGCCGGACCCATCTTCACCAACCTGTTGCTCGCCGACGAGATCAACCGCACGCCACCGAAGACGCAGGCGGCGCTGCTGGAGGCGATGGCCGAGGGCCAGGTGAGCATCGACGGCGAAACCCACAGGTTGCCAACGCCTTTCATCGTCCTGGCGACCGACAACCCGATCGAGTACGAGGGTACGTATCCGTTACCCGAGGCGCAGCTGGACCGATTCGCGATCCGGTTGGAACTTCGCTACCTCTCCGAGCGCGACGAGACCTCGATGCTGCGCCGGCGCCTCGAACGGGGTTCGGCCGAGCCCACGGTCGGTCAGGTGGTGGACGCCAACGACCTGCTGGCGATGCGCGAGTCTGTCGAGCAGGTGACCGTGCACGAGGACGTCCTGCACTATGTCGTGTCGCTGGCCACCGCGACCCGGCACCATCCGCAGGTCGCGGTGGGCGCCAGCCCGCGGGCGGAACTCGACCTCGTCCAACTCGCGCGCGCCCGCGCGCTGTTGCTCGGTCGCGACTACGTGATCCCCGAGGACGTCAAGGCGCTCGCCGTGGCGGCCGTGGCGCACCGGATCACCCTGCGCCCGGAGATGTGGGTGCGCAAGATCCAGGGCGCCGACGTCGTCGGGGAATTGCTACGCCGTTTGCCGGTGCCTCGAACCAGCGGGGGGCACGGGGGGACCGGATGAGACCGGTGTGATCCAAAGCCGCGAAGTCGAGTTCGTCTGGCGCGCATCGCCGTTGACCCGAGCGATGGCGACGTGCGCCGGGGTCGCGCTGGCCGCCGCCGTGATCGGGGCGCGCTGGCAGCTGATCGCCTTCGCGGCTCCGCTGCTCGGCGTGCTGTGTTCGATCAGCTGGCAACGCCCGGCGCCGAAGATTCGGGTGCACGGGGAGCCCGATTCGCAGCGGTGCTTCGAAACCGAGCGGGCGCGGCTCAAAGTCTGGGTGACCCAGGAAAACGCGCCTTCCGGGGAAGCGGCGGTGGCACTCACGGTGTCGCCGGTCGCCGGCATGGAGCTCGAGGCGGTCGAGTCGGATACCCGCCACGCGAAAGCGGTTGCGGCGACCGCACAACGCTGGGGCCGCTATCCGGTGCGGGCCCGCATCGAGGTCCTCGCGCGCGGCGGGCTGCTGACGGGGACGGCCACCGTCGACGCCGCCGATATACTCGTGTTCCCGCTGACTCCTCCGCAGTCGACGCCGATCCCGCAGACGGAGTTGCTCGATCGGCTGGGCGCCCATCTGACCCGGCACATCGGGCCGGGCGTCGAGTACGCGGACATTCGCCCCTACGTGCCCGGCGACCAGCTGCGGGCGGTGAACTGGCCGGTGAGCGCGCGCCGCCGCCAGTTGCACGTGACGCAGCGCTTGACCGACCGCGCCGCCGACGTGGTGGTGCTGATCGACACGTATCGGCAGCCGGCGGGCCCGGCGACCGAGGCCACCGAGCGGGTCGTGCGCGGCGCGGCGCAGGTGGTGCAGACGGCGTTGCGGCACGGTGACCGTGCAGGCATCGTCGCGCTTGGCGGCAACCGCCCGCGCTGGCTCGGCGCCGACATCGGACAGCGCCAGTTCTACCGCGTGCTCGACACCGTGCTGGCCGCCGGCGACCAATTCGAAAACACCACGGGCACACTGGCGCCGCGCGCGGCCGTTCCGGTGGGCGCCATCGTGATCGCGTTTTCCACGCTGCTCGACACGGAATTCGCGCTGGCGTTGATCGACCTGCGTAAGCGCGGCCATGTCGTAATCGCCGTCGACATCCTCGACAGCTCACCCTTCGAAGCCCAGCAGGACCCGCTGATCGACCGGATGTGGGCGCTGCAGCGTTCCGCGATGTATCGGGACATGGCGACCGTCGGCGTGGACATCGTGGGTTGGCGGGGAGACAGCACACTGGATCAGTCGATGGGTGTGCTGCCGGATCGCCGGCACCGCCTGCGTGGACGGCTGAGGGGATAGCGGTGGCATGACGTCGATCCCGCGTTCGGCCCTTTTGGCCATCTCGACCGTTTTCGGCGTGCTCATGGTGGGGCTGGCCGCCGCTGGCTCCCACGGAGCGGCGCTCGTCGCGGCGGCGGCGGCCCTGGCGGCGGTGGGCGCCGGAGTGGCCGTGCGCCCGGCGGCGACGATTGCCGTGTTGCTGTCGGTGGCAACGATTGTGGCGTCGGATCCGGCGCTTGTGTTCGCCGCCTGGTCCGGGCTGAGCGCCGTCGCCTACCTGGTCTGCCGCCATGCGGCGGCGACGCCCGGCGCGGTGACGTGGAGTTGGCCGACGGTGATTGCGGCCGTTGGCTTTACGTGCGCGGGGCTGGTGGCGGCCGCGTTCCCGCTGCAGCTGCCGTGGTTGCCGCTGGCCGCGCCGCTGGGGGTGCTGGCGATCTACGTCCTGGCGACGCGCCCGTTCGTGAGTTGACGCAGCGCTGGCATTCAGTGCAGCAGCTGGGCCGCCTGATCGGCGAGGTCGAGTAGCGGCTGCGGGAAGATCCCCAAAAGCACCGTGATTAAGGCGCATACGGCGATCGCGGCCTTGCTCAGGATGCCCGGCGCCACCACGTGTGGGGTGTCGTCGGTCGCCTCGGTGAAGAACATCGAGACGATGACCCGCACGTAAAAGTACGCGGCGACGCCGCTGGCGACGACGCCGGCGATGACCAGCGGCACCGCGCCGCCCTGGGCGGCGGCCTTGAACACCGCGAGCTTGCTGACAAAGCCGCTCGTCAGCGGGATGCCGGCAAACGCCAGCAGGAACATCGAAAACATCACGCCCACAATGGGGGAGCGCTGCCCGAGCCCGGCCCAGTGCGCCAGCGTGGCGTCCTCGACGCCGTCGGCACTGCGAATCAGGCTCACGATGGCGAACGCGCCCACCGTGCTGAAGCTGTAGGCGACCAGATAGAACAACGTGGCCGACAGGCCCGCCGCGTTATCGGCGATGACGCCGGTGAGGATGAAACCCACGTGCGCGACCGACGAATAGGCCAGCATCCGCTTGACGTCGGTCTGGTTGACGGCCGTGATGGTGCCCACCGCCATCGTCAGGATCGCAATCGTCCACAGCACCGGACGCCATTGATCGTGCAGCGGCGGCAGCGCCACGTAGACCACCCGCAGCAGCGCGCCGAACGCCGCCACCTTGGTGGCCGCCGCCATGAACCCGGTGATCGGGGTCGGTGCGCCCTGGTAGACGTCGGGAATCCAGGAGTGGAACGGCACCGCGCCCACCTTGAAGAGCAGCCCGACCGACAGCAGCGCGACGCCGATCAACGCCATCGAGCTATCACCATGTGCGGCAAGGGCGTCCCGGATCCCGGAGAGCAGCAGCGTGCCGGTCGCGCCGTACAGCAACGCGACGCCGTAGAGGAAGAAGGCCGAGGAGAACGCGCCCAGCAGGAAGTACTTCATCGCCGCTTCCTGGGACAGCAGGCGGCGATGACGGGCCAGCCCGCACATCAGGTACAGGGGCAGCGACAGGACCTCCAGCGCGACGAACATCGTCAGCAGGTCGTTGGAGGCGGGGAAGACCATCATGCCGCCGACCGACAGCAGCAGCAGCGGGAAGAGCTCGGTCTGCGCGGCCCCGGCCCGCTCCGCCTCGCGCTCGGCGTCGCTGCCGGGGACCGCGGAGGCCTGCGGCGTGAAGGAATCCAACCCGGCCGAACCGGCGGCGACGGCCACTTTGGCATCGGCCCTGGCCTGCGTCCGTTCGGCGATGAAGATCACCGCCAGGACGGCGACCAGCAGGACGGTGCCCTGCAGGTACAGCGTCGGCCGGTCGATGGCCACCGTGCCCAGCACCGCGGCGCGACCCGACGCCGGGATCGACTCGGCGACCTCCACGTCCGCGATGAACGCCGCGATCAGGCCGGCGAGGGTCAGTGTCACCTGGGTGGCGTAGCGAATCCGCCTGGGCGCAAACGCTTCCACGAGCACCCCGGCGATGGCGGCGCCGAAGACGATGAGCATCGGGCAGAGCAGGAAGTACTCGACGCTGGGGGTGGGAAGGGTCATCGGTGCGGTCCTTCGGCTGTCCGGGGCACGCCAGTACCGGGTGGCACGCTCGGTGCCGGGTCATGCTGGCCGATGGTGGTCATCGTGTTTTCGACGGCGGGATTGATCAGGTCCAGCACCGGCTTGGGGTAGACGCCGAGCACGAGCAACAACGCGATCAGCGGGGCCACGACGATCAGCTCGCGCGCCTTCAGGTCGCCGATGCGTTCGTTGCCGGCGGCCACCGGCCCGGTCATCACCCGCTGGTAGAGCCACAGCATGTAGATCGCCGAGAGGACCAGTGCGGTGACGCCGAACGCCGCCGCCAGCCAGTACCGGTTGAAAGTGCCCAGCAGGACCAGGAATTCGCTGATGAACGGCGCCAGGCCGGGCAGCGACAGGGTGGCCATCGCCGACACCAGGAAGGTGCCCGCCAAGATGGGTGCCACCTTCTGCACGCCGCCGTAGTCGGCGATCGCCCGGCTGCCGTGCCGGGATATCAGGAAGCCCGCGATCAGGAACACCGCCGCGGTGGACAGGCCGTGGTTGAGCATGTACAGCGTCGACCCGCTCTGTCCTTGGGTGGTCATCACGAAGATGCCCAGGATGATGAACCCGAAGTGGGAGATGGAGGTGTAGGCGATCAGGCGCATGATGTCGGCCTGGCCGATCGCCACGACCGCGCCGTAGATCACCCCGATCACGGCCAGCACGATGATCAGCGGACGGAAATACGTTGAGGCGCCCGGGAACAGCTGCAGGCAGTAGCGCAGCATGCCGAAGGTGCCGACCTTGTCCATCACCGCCATCATCAGCACCGCGGTCGCCGGCGTGGCCTCGACGGCGGCGTCGGGCAGCCAGCGGTGGAACGGCCACAGCGGCGCCTTGATCGCGAAGGCGAACATGAAGCCGAGGAACAGCGCCTTGAACACCGCGGGGTCGGCGCCGTAGCGGCCCGACGCGACACCGGCGACGATGTCGCGGAAGTCGAACGTGCCCGCACCGTGCTGCGCGGTCACCACGTAGAGCCCGATGACGGCCGCCAGCATGATCAGGCCGCCGAACAGGTTGTACAGCAAGAACTTCACCGCCGCGCGCGACCTGCCCGGGCCGCCGCCGAAGCCGCCGATCAGGAAATACATCGGCACCAGCATGGCCTCGAAGAACACGTAGAACAGCAACACGTCCAGCGCGACCACCGAGACCAGCACCATGGATTCGATGGCCAGCGTCAGCGCGACGTAGGCGTGCACGCTACGGGTATTTTCCTGGGTGCGCTGCCCGCCGTCGTTCCATCCGGCCACCTGCAGCAGTGGAATCAGCACCGCGGTCAGCAGCACCAGCACAACGGCGATGCCGTCGACGCCCAGGGAGTAACCCGCGCCGAACGCCGGGATCCACTTGTGGCTTTCCACGAATTGATAGGTGGGGCCGCCGGTCTTGAAGCCGACCGTGACGGCGATCGCTACCGCCAGCGTCAGCAGGCCGACGACCAGGCCGGTCCACTTGGCCAGTTGTCGCAGCCCGGGGGGCAGCACGATGATCAGCAACGAGCCCGCCAGCGGCAGCAGCCACAGGACGCTCAGCCACGGAACGTGCGAGCTCACCATCCCCGCACCGCCAGGATCAGCGCGACGACCAGCACCGCGCCCGCCAGCATGGACAGGGCGTAGTTGCGGGCGAAGCCGGTTTGGAAGCGCCGCAGGCCGTTTGACGTCCGGCTCACCAGCGCCGCCAGCGCGTTGACCGAGCCGTCGACGCCCGCGTTGTCGACTTCGACCAGCGCTTCGGTCAGTTGCGCACCAGGGCGCATGAACACCTCCTCATTGAAGGCATCGCCGTAAAGGTCGGCGCGCGCGGCGGTCGTGAGCGCCGAGACGCGGACCGGGGCGACCCTGGGGACCGGTGCGGTGGCGTACATCCGGTAGGCCACCGCGATGCCGATCGCGACGACACCCAGCGCCACGACGGTGGTGACCCAGGCCGGCAGGGCGTGCGCGGCCTCTTCGCGCACCCCGACGACGGGTTCGAGCCAGTGCTGCAGGGCGCCCCCCCACCACAGCAGCAAGCCGGAGAACGCCGAGCCGACGGCGAGCAGGATCATCGGCCACGCCATCACGGCCGGCGCCTCGTGCGGATGGCTGCCCGGGGCCCAACGCTTTTCACCGAAGAACGTCATCAGCATGACGCGGGTCATGTAGAAGGCGGTGACGCCGGCACCCAGCAGCGCGGCCCCGCCGAGCACGTAGCCCCGGGTGTCCCCGGAGGACAGCGCCGCCTCGATGATCTTGTCCTTGGAGAAGAAACCCGCGAACGGCGGCACCCCGATGATCGCGAGGTATCCCAGGCCGAACGTGGCGAAGGTGACCGGCAGCGCCTTGCGCAGTCCGCCGTAGCGGCGCATGTCCTGCTCCTCGTGCATCGCGTGGATCACCGCGCCGGAGCCGAGGAACAGGCCGGCCTTGAAGAAGCCGTGGGTGAGCAGGTGCATGATCGCGAAGGCGTAGCCGGCCGGGCCCAGGCCGGCGGCCAGCACCATGTAGCCGATCTGGCTCATCGTCGAGGCCGCCAGCGCGCGCTTGATGTCGTCCTTGGCGCAGCCGATGAACGCCCCGAACAGCAGGGTGACGGCGCCGACGATGACCACGCCGAGTTGCGCGTCGGGCGAGAGGTTGTAGAGCGGATTGGACCGCACGATCAGGTACACGCCGGCGGTCACCATGGTGGCGGCGTGGATCAGCGCGGACACCGGCGTGGGGCCCTCCATCGCGTCGCCCAACCAGGCCTGCAGCGGAACCTGCGCGGATTTGGCGCAGGCGCCCAGCAACAGCAGCAATCCCATCGCGGTCAAGGCGCCCCGGCCGGCGGCGGGCGCGCCGGCGAACACCCCGGCGTACGACAGCGTGCCGAAGGTGCTGAACATCAAGAACATTCCGAGGGCGAGCCCGGCGTCGCCGACGCGGTTCATCACGAACGCCTTCTTGGCCGCGGTGGCCGCCGTGGGCTTGTGATACCAGAAACCGATGAGCAGGTAGGAGGCCAGGCCGACGCCCTCCCAGCCGACGTAGAGCACCACGTAGTTGTCGGCGACGACCAGCAGCAGCATCGAGGCCAGGAACAGGTTGAGGTAGCCGAAAAACCGTCGGCGGTCCGGGTCTTCGGCCATGTAGCCGATCGAATAGATGTGGATCAGCGACCCGACCCCGGAGATGAGCAGCACGAAACACACCGACAGCTGGTCGATCTGCAGGCCGAGGTCCACCTGCAGTTGGCCGACGGGAATCCAGCTGAACACCTTTTGGTGGATGACGCGGTCGTCCGCGCCGCGGCCGAGCAGCTCGGTCAGCAGGCTCAGCCCGACGCCGAACGCCGCCAGCGCGGTGGCGCAGCCCAGCAGGTGGCCCCACCCGTCGGTACGCCTGCCCCCGAACAACAAGATCGCGGCACCCGCCAATGGCAGTGCCACCAGCAGCCAGGTGTAGTCAGTCATCGTGGCGTTGTTCAGCCTTTGAGTAGGTTCGCGTCGTCGACCGACGCGGATTTGCGGGCACGGAAAATCGTCATGATGATGGCCAGGCCGACGACGACCTCGCACGCGGCCACCACCATCGTGAAGAAGGCGATCATCTGGCCGTCGAGGTGGCCGTGCATCCGCGCGAAGGTGACGAACGCCAGGTTGACCGCGTTGAGCATCAGCTCGACGCACATGAACATCACGATGGCGTTGCGGCGCAACAGCACGCCCGCGGCTCCGATGGTGAAGAGCAGCGCCGAAAGATACAGGTAATTGGCCGGATTCACGACGCACCGCCCTTCACGGCCTCGGCGGGCCGGGTGCCCTCGGCCTGGTCAAACACGGTGCCGTCCGCGCCCCGGAGCCGCAGGATCGGCGACACCGACAGTTCCGAGTAGGAGCCGTCGGGCAGCATCGCGGCCACGTCGACGGCGTTGTGGCGTGCGTAGACACCCGGGTTGGGCAGCGGGGTGGCGTGCCCGCCGGGGCGGAACCGCTCCTCGGACATCTCGCGTTGCGTCTTGCGGCGTTCGAAACGCTCGCGGTGCGCCAGCACCATCGCGCCCACGGCCGCGGTGATCAGCAACGCGCTGGTGAGCTCGAACGCCCAGAGATAGCGCGAAAAGATCAGTGCGGCCAAGCCTTCCACGTTGCCGTTGGCGTTGGCCGCGGTCAGCCCCACGAAGCCACCGGTCGCCACGTTGCCGATACCGGCCAGCAGCAGAACGCCGAACCCGACTCCCGTGAGCACCGCCGCAACGCGCTGGCCGCGTAGCGTCTCCCTCAGTGATTCCGCGGAGTCCACGCCGATCAGCATCAGCACGAAAAGGAACAGCATCATCACCGCGCCGGTGTAGACCACGACCTGGACGACACCCAAGAACACCGCGTCCTGGATCATGTAGAACACCGCCAGGATGATCATCGTCATCGCCAAGAACATCGCGGAATAGACCGCGTTGACCGCCAGCACCACGCCGAGCGCGCCGACCAGCGCCAGCGCACCCAGCACCCAGAAAGTGACCGCCTCGCCGGTCGAGGTGCGAACGATGGTGTCGGCGGCGAGCGTTGCGATCATCTTGTGTCTCCGGCGCTCTCGCGCTCGCGCAGTCCGTGGGCGGTCACGTTGCCCTGGTAGTAGTCCTTATCGGTGGCGCCGGCCGCCCGCGGGTGCGGCGGCGCGAGCATGTCCTGCAGCAGGGGGGCGAGCAGCCGGTCCTTCTCGTAGATGAGGTCGGCGCGGTTGTCGTCGGCCATTTCGTAGTCGTTGGTCATCGTCAGCGCCCGGGTGGGGCAGGCCTCGATGCACAGGCCGCAGCCGATGCAGCGCAGGTAGTTGATCTGGTACACGCGGCCGTAGCGTTCACCCGGCGAGTAGCGCAGCTCCTCGGTGTTGTCGGCGCCCTCGACATAGATCGCGTCGGCGGGGCAGGCCCAGGCGCACAACTCGCATCCGATGCACTTTTCGAGGCCGTCGGGGTACCGGTTGAGTTGGTGACGGCCGTGATACCGCGGCGCGACCGGGCCCGGCTTCTCCGGATATTCCTCGGTGACCCTCTTTTTGAACATCGAGCCGAGCGTCACGCCGAATCCGGCTACCGCGTCGAGAAATCTAGGCACGTGCTTCCTCCTTGCTCGCTCCGACCTTCCGCGCCGGCAGCGGCGGCGTCGGGAACGCCGGCTCGGTGATCGCGGGGGACGGGGTTTCGTCGCGCTGCCGGCGCAGGTGGCGCTCCATCGCGCGAATGCTCGGCGCTGTGAACGGTTTTCGCAACAGCAGCACCAGCGCGGCGGCCACGACGATGCTGCTGACCACCAGCACCGGCGTCCAATGCGCGTACCCCTGGTTGCGCGCCGTGCGGATCACCGCCGCGATCAACACCCACACCAGCGAGGCCGGGATCAACAGTTTCCAGCCCAGCGCCATGAACTGGTCGTAGCGCAACCGGGGCAGGCTGGCGCGCAGCCAGAAGTAGATGAACAGGAAGGTCCACATCTTGGCGGTGAACCAGAGCACCGGCCACCATCCGGTGTTGGCCCCGGCCCACATGTTCAGCGGCCAGGGCGCATGCCAGCCACCGAAGAACATGACCGTGGCCAGCGACGACACCGTCATCATGTTCACGTACTCGGCCAACATGAACATCGCGAACTTCAGCGACGAGTACTCGGTGTGGAATCCCGCGACCAGCTCGCCCTCGGCCTCGGGCAGGTCGAACGGCGCCCGGTTGGTCTCGCCGACCATCGAGATCAGGTAGATCACGAACGACGGCAGCAACAGGAACACATACCAGACCCGGTCCTGGGCGGCCACGATCTGCGACGTCGACATCGAGCCGGCGTAGAGGAACACCGCGGCGAAGGACAGCCCCATCGCGACTTCGTAGGAGATGACCTGGGCGGTGGAGCGCACCCCGCCCAACAGTGGGTAGGTGGATCCCGACGCCCAGCCGCCGAGCACGATGCCGTACACGCCGATCGCCGAGAGCCCCAGGATGAACAAGACCGCGACCGGCAGGTCGGTCAGCTGCAACGGCGTGCGGTGGCCGAACACCGACACCACCGGCCCGAACGGGATGAACGCGAACGCGGTGAATGCGGGAATCACCGAAAAGACCGGCGCCGCAAAGTAAACGAACTTGTCGATGCCGCCCGGGGTGATGCTCTCCTTCAGGGCCAGCTTGATCCCGTCGGCCAGGCTCTGCAGGACGCCCCACGGCCCCACCCGGTTGGGGCCGGGCCGCAACTGCATCCAGCCCAGAATCTTGCGCTCGAGCAGGATTGCGACGAGCACATTGAGCATGAGGAACACGAAGATGGCCAGCGCCTTGCCCAGCACCAGCCACCAAGTGTCGTGCCCGAAGTCGCTCAAGGTGGTCGTCATCAGCCCACTCCGATTTTCACTGTGCTGCCGATGGTTACGCCCAATTTCCGGTGCACCGCCGATCCCGGCGAGTTCAGCGGCAGCCACACCACCCGGTCGGGCATGTCGGTGATGTTCAGCGGCAGGGTGATCGAGCCGCGCGGTGTGCTGACCGTGACGTTGTCGCCGTCGGCGGCGCCGATCTCGGCGGCGGTGTCGGCCGACAGCCGGACGACGGGCTTGCGCGCGGTGCCGGCCAAATGCGGTTCGCCGTCCTGCAATCGGCCCTCGTCGAGCAGCAACCGCCATCCGCTCAGGACGGCCTCACCCTGCCCCGGCGTGGCCGGTTCGGGATTGGCGACCTGCGGGGCGGCGGCGTGTTCACCGTCCCAGGTCCCCAGCCCGGACAGTTCCTCGCGGGCCGCCTCGACGGTGGTCGTTCCGAGGTAGACGCCCATCTCGTCGGCCAGCGTGTCGAGCACCTTGTGATCGGACTGGCGGGCTTGCTGGGTGGTGCCGTGCAGCGCGGGCGCGAATCCGCGGTAGCGGCCCTCCCAGTTGACGAACGCACCGGACTTCTGCGTCGTCGGCGCGACCGGGAACACCACGTCGGCGCGTTCGGTGACCGGGCCGTGCCGCAGCTCCAGGCTGACGACGAAACCGGCGGCGTCGAGCGCGGCCAGCACCGCGTCGGGGTCGGCGAAGTCGTTCGGCTCGATGCCGCCGACCAGGAGCGCCGCCAGGGAGCCGTCGGTGGCCGCGGCCAGGATGGCGTGCGCGTCCCGCCCGGTGGCGGAAGGCAATTCGTCGACGTTCCAGGCCGCCGCGACCTGCGCGCGCGCGGCGTCGTCGGCGACCGGGCGGCCGCCGGGCAGCAGGGTGGGCAGCGCGCCGGCCTCCAGCGCGCCGCGCTCGCCCGCCCGGCGCGGCACCCACGCCAGCCGGGCTCCGGTGGCGTCGGCGAGCCGGGCCGCGGCGGACAGCCCCCCGGGCGCCGTGGCCAGGCGTTCGCCGACCATGATGACGGCGCCGGGTTTGGACAGCAGCTCGCCCACCTCGCCGCCGGTCAGCCCGTCCAGCGCGGCCGCTTCGGCGCCGGGCACGGTCTTGATCAGCCGGCCCGACAGCTTCGTCAGCGCGCGGGTGGCGAACGGCGCGATCGCGTACACAGCCAGCCCGTGCTTGCGGGCGGCCTTGCGCAGCCGCAGGAACACGATGGGCGACTCGTCTTCGGGCTCGAAGCCGACCAGCACCACCACCGGCGCGGTCTCCAGGTCGGCGTAGCTGACCGTCACCGGCCGCCCGGCCACCCGGGCCGCCAGGAAGTCGGCCTCCTCGGCCGAGTGTGGCCGGGCGCGGAAGTCGATATCGTTGGTGTCCAACGTGATTCGCGCGAACTTGCTGTAGGCGTAGGCGTCTTCCCAAGTCGCCCGCCCGCCGACCAGCACGCCGGTACGTCCCCGGGCCGCCTCGAGCCCCTGGGCCGCCGCGACGATCGCGTGCGACCACGACGCCGGCTGCAGCTCGCCGTTCGCGTCCCGGACCAGGGGGGTGGCGATCACGTCCGGCTGGGTGGCGTAGGTGAAGGCCCACCGGCCCTTGTCGCAGTTCCATTCCTCGTTGACTTCGGGGTCGTCGCCGGCCAGCCGGCGCAGCACCTTGCCGCGGCGGTGGTCGGTGCGCTGCGCGCAGCCCGAAGCGCAGTGCTCGCACACGCTCGGGCTGGAGACCAGGTCGAAGGGGCGGGCCCGGAAGCGGTACGCGGTCCCGGTGAGCGCGCCCACCGGGCAGATCTGTACGGTGTTGCCCGAAAAGTACGAATCGAACGGCTCATTGGCGTAGATGCCGACCTGCTGCAGGGCGCCGCGCTCCTGCATGTCGATGAACGGGTCGCCGGCGATCTGCTCGGAGAACCGCGTGCAGCGGGCGCACAGGATGCAGCGCTCGCGGTCCAGCAGCACCTGCGCGGAGATGTTGATCGGCTTGGCGAAGGTTCGCTTGACGTCGGTGAAGCGGGAGTCGGTGCGGCCGTTGGACATTGCCTGGTTCTGCAGCGGGCATTCGCCGCCCTTGTCGCACATCGGGCAGTCCAGCGGGTGGTTGATCAGCAGCAGCTCCATGACGCCGTGCTGGGCCTTGTCGGCGGCCTCGGAGGTGAGCTGGGTGCGCACCACCATGTCGTCGGTGGCGACCGTCGTGCACGACGCCATCGGCTTGCGCTGTCCCTCGACCTCGACCAGGCACTGGCGGCACGCGCCGACCGGGTCCAGCAGCGGGTGGTCACAGAACCGCGGGATCTGGATGCCCATCAACTCGGCGGCGCGGATCACCAGGGTCCCCTTGGGAACGCTGATCTCGGCGCCGTCGATGGTCAACGTCACCATCTCCGGTTTGGACACCTGGTTTTCGGTGTCGGCCGCCTGTGTCACGAGCCACCTCCGTTGAGCATGGAATCCCGGGGGTCGAACGGGCAGCCGCCGCCCTCGACGTGGGCGAGGTACTCGTCGCGGAAATACTGGATCGACGACATCACCGGGCTGGCGGCACCATCGCCCAACGCGCAGAACGACTTTCCGAGAATGGTGTTGGAGATGTCCGTCAATTTATCGATGTCCTCGCTGGTGGCTGGGTTGGTCTTCGAGCCGGTTTCCAGCCGCTCGTAGATCTTGTCCAGCCAGAAGGTGCCCTCGCGGCACGGCGTGCACTTGCCGCACGATTCGTGCTTGTAGAACTCGGTCCAGCGGCGCACCGCGCGCACGACACAGGTTGTCTCGTCGAAGATCTCCAGCGCCTTGGTGCCCAGCATCGAGCCGGCGCCGCCCACGCCCTCGTAATCCAGCGGCACGTCGAGGTGCTCGTCGGTGAGCAGCGGCGTCGAGGACCCGCCGGGCGTCCAGAACTTGAGCCGGTGCCCGGCCCGCACGCCGCCGGCGTAGGCCAGCAACTCGCGCAGCGTGATCCCGAGCGGGGCCTCGTACTGGCCCGGCCGGGTGACGTGGCCGGACAACGAATACAGCGTGAAGCCAGGCGATTTCTCGCTGCCCATCGAGCGGAACCATTCGGCGCCGTTGAGGATGATCGGCGGGACGCTGGCGATCGTCTCGACGTTGTTGATCACCGTCGGGCAGCCGTAGAGGCCGGCCACCGCGGGGAACGGCGGCCTCAGCCGCGGCTGCCCGCGCCGGCCCTCCAGCGAGTCGAGCAGCGCGGTCTCCTCACCACAGATGTAGGCGCCCGCGCCGGCGTGCACCACCAACTCGAGGTCGAAGCCGGAACCGTTGATGTCGCGGCCCAGGTAACCGGCGGCATAGGCCTCGGCCACCGCGTTCTGCAACCGGCGCAAGACCGGCAGCACCTCGCCGCGCACGTAGATGAACGCGTGGCTGGCCCGGATCGCGTACGCGGCGATGATGACGCCCTCGACGAGGACGTGCGGTGTCGCCAGCATCAGCGGAATGTCTTTGCACGTGCCGGGTTCCGACTCGTCGGCGTTGACCACCAGGTAATGCGGCTTGGCGGCCGCGCCGGTGTCGCCCTGCGGGATGAACGACCACTTGGTCCCCGTGGAGAAGCCCGCGCCGCCGCGGCCGCGCAGGCCGGAGTCCTTGACGACGCCCATCACGTCGTCGGGCTTCATGCTCAGCGCCTTCTGCATGGCCCGGTAGCCGTCGTTGCGGCGGTAGGTCTCCAGCGTCCACGACTCGGGATCGTCCCAGAAGCGGCTGATCACCGGCGTCAACGGCGTCGCCTGGGCGGTGGGGGCGGCCATCACTGATCCTTCCCGGACGACGGGGCTTCGGGCGCCTCCATGCCGAGTTCCCTCGCCACCTTCAGGCCGGCCAGCGTCGCGGCGCCCGCGCCGCCCTGGCCCTGGTCCGGACGCTCGTCGGGCAGGCCGGCCAGGATGCGGGACGTCTCGCGGAAGGCGCACAGCGGGGCCCCGCGGGTGGGCGCCTGGGGTTCGCCGGAGCGCAGCGAGTCGACCAGTTCGCGCGCCGACTCCGGCGTCTGGTTGTCGAAGAACTCCCAGTTGACCATCACGACCGGTGCGAAGTCGCACGCGGCGTTGCACTCGATGTGTTGCAGGGTGATCTTGCCGTCGGGGGTGGTCTGGTCGTTGCGGACCCCGAGATGATTGACCAGCGTCTCGAAGATGGCGTCGCCACCCATCACCGCGCACAGCGTGTTGGTGCAGACCCCGACCAGGTAATCGCCG
The DNA here is from genome assembly GCF_900157385.1 of Mycobacterium terramassiliense. Classification (GTDB taxonomy): domain Bacteria; phylum Actinomycetota; class Actinomycetes; order Mycobacteriales; family Mycobacteriaceae; genus Mycobacterium; species Mycobacterium terramassiliense. The sequence continues at coordinate 206,263 of NZ_LT717700.1, read as the reverse complement.
GTGGGACCGCGGCGGTACATCGTGTAAAAGCTTGCCACCGCGGACACTTCGGCGCCGGTCAGTCCCAGCTGCTCGCCGCAGAACTCCAGGCCCGCCGGGGTCAGGTACGAGTCCTCGGATTGCACCAGGTGCAGCAGCGGCAGCAGGGCGGAGCGCTTGCTGGGGTAGCGGCCCATGATCTCTTTGGCGTCGACCTCGAGCCGCGCCCGCACCTCGGGCGAATACGACTGCGGCGCACCCTCGACCACGAACGCGTTGGGCTCGTCGGGCGGCGGCCCGAGCCGGATGAACACCGGTTGGCCCTGCGGGCCCGTCATCGGTCGACCCCGCCCATCACCGGGTCGATGCTGGCGACGGCGGCGATCAGGTCTGCGACCATCCCGCCCTCGCACATCGCGGCGACCGACTGCAGGTTGGTGAAGGACGGGTCGCGGTAGTGCACGCGGTAGGGCCGGGTGCCGCCGTCGCTGACCATGTGCACGCCCAGCTCGCCGCGCGGCGATTCCACCGCGGTGTAAACCTGGCCCGCGGGAACGCGAATGCCCTCGGTGACGAGCTTGAAGTGGTGGATCAGCGCCTCCATCGAGCCGCCCATGATCTTCGCGATGTGCTCGGGGGAGTTCCCCATGCCGTCCGGGCCCACCTTCAGGTCGGCCGGCCAGGCGATCTTTCGGTCCTCGACCATCGTCGGGCCCGGCCGCAACTTGTCCAGACACTGCTGCACGATCTTGATCGACTCCCACATCTCTTTGACGCGAATGATGTAGCGCCCGTACGCATCACAACCGTCGTCGGTGATCACGTCGAACTCGTAGTTCTCGTAGCCGCAGTAGGGCTCGCTCTTGCGCAGGTCGTGCGGCAGCCCGGTGGAGCGCAGGATCGGGCCGGTGATGCCCAGCGCCATGCAGCCGGTCAGGTCCAGGTAGCCCACGCCCTCGGTGCGCGCCTTCCAGATGGCGTTTTCGTTGAGCAGCTCGCCCATTTCGCGCAGCGGCTGCTTCAACTGCTCGAGGGCCTCGGCGATCTCGGTTTCCGCGCCCTGCGGCAGGTCCTGCGCGACGCCGCCGGGCCGGATGTAGGCGCTGTTCATCCGCAGGCCGGTGATGGATTCGAACAGGTTCAGGACGATCTCGCGCCCGCGGAAACCGACGAACATCGGGGTCATCGCGCCCAGTTCCATGCCGCCGGTCGCCAGCGCGACCAAGTGCGATGAGATCCGGTTGAGCTCCATCATCATGACCCGGATGACGTTGACGCGCTCCGGAATCTCGTCGGTGATGCCGAGCAGCTTCTCCACGCCCAGGCAGTACGCCGTCTCGTTGAAAAACGGTGACAGGTAGTCCATTCGGGTCACGAAGGTGACGCCCTGGGTCCAGTAACGGTATTCGAGGTTTTTCTCGATCCCGGTGTGCAGGTAGCCGATTCCGCATCGGGCCTGGGTGACGGTCTCGCCCTCGATCTCGAGGATCAGGCGCAACACGCCGTGGGTGGACGGGTGCTGGGGCCCCATGTTGACGACGATGCGTTCACCAGGGTCCGCGTTGCGGGCGGCCTCCACGACCTGGTCCCAGTCCTGGCCGCCCGCGACCAGGACAGTTTCAGTGTCGGTGTCGCTCATCAGTTGTAGCCCCTGCGCTCGTCGGGTGGGGGGATCTTCGCGCCCTTGTATTCGACCGGGACGCCACCCAGTGGGTAGTCCTTGCGCTGCGGATGCCCGTGCCAGTCGTCGGGCATCTCGATCCGGGTGAGCGACGGGTGGCCGTCGAAGATGATCCCGAAGAAGTCGTAGGTTTCCCGCTCGTGCCAGTCGTTGGTGGGATAGACCCCATACAGCGACGGGATGTGCGGATCGCTGTCCGGCGCAGCCACTTCCAGCCGCAGCCGACGGTTATGGGTGATCGATTGCAGCGGGTAGACGGCGTGCAATTCCCGGCCCGTCTCGTGTGGGTAGTGCACCCCGTTGACGCCCAGGCACAGCTCGAAGCGCAGGTCCGGCTCGTCCCGCAGCCGCTGGGCCACCTGCGGCAGCAGATCGCGGCGGACGTGCAGCGTCAGCTCGTCGCGGTCGACCACGACTTTCTCTATCGCGTCGTCGAATTCGACACCGTTGCGGCCCAGCGCCTCGGCCAGCCGGTCGGCGATGTCGTCGAAGTAACCGCCGTAGGGCCGGGGGCTGCTGCCGGGCAGCGTGACCTCGCGCACCAGCCGCCCGTACCCGGAGGTGTCGCCGGTGCCCCTGACCCCGAACATGCCGCGGCGAACGTCGATGACCTCTTCGTCGGCGGTGGGGACCGATCCGCCCACCTCGCTGGCCGCTACCTTCGGGTCGTGGTCCGGCGAGCTCATCGCAGCAGCCCGCGCATCTCGATGGTGGGCCGAGCCGCCAGCGCCGCCTGCTCGGCCTCGGCGATGGCTTCTTCGCGGTTGACGCCCAGCGGCATTTGCTGAATCTTCTCGTGCAGCTTGAGGATTGCGTGCAGCAGCATTTCCGGCCGCGGCGGGCAGCCGGGCAGGTAGATGTCCACCGGAACCACGTGGTCCACGCCTTGCACGATCGCGTAGTTGTTGAACATCCCGCCCGACGATGCGCACACGCCCATGGCCAGCACCCATTTCGGCTCGCCCATCTGGTCGTAGATCTGCCGCAGCACCGGGGCCATCTTCTGGCTCACCCGCCCGGCCACGATCATCAGGTCGGCCTGCCGCGGCGTGGCCGAGAACCGTTCCATGCCGAACCGCGCGATGTCGAACCTCGGCCCCGCGGTCGCCATCATCTCGATCGCGCAGCACGCCAGCCCGAAGGTGGCCGGCCACAGCGAGTTCTTGCGGACGTAGCCCGCCACCTTCTCGACGGTCGACAGCAGGATGCCACCGGGCAGCTGTTCTTCCAGGCCCACGTCTACCTCAATCCCACGTCAGGCCGCCGCGGCGCCACACATAGGCGTACGCCACGAAGACCGTGAGCATGAACACCACCATCTCGACCAGAGCAAAGGTCCCCAGCGCGTCGTAGCTGACCGCCCAGGGATACAGGAACACGATTTCGATGTCGAAGACGATGAACAGCATTGCGGTCAGGTAATACTTCACCGGGAACCGCTGCCCGGCCGTCGCGTGCGGGCCGCTCACGGGGGATTCGGTGGGCTCGATGCCGCACTCGTAGGCCGCCAGCTTCGACTTGTTGTACCGGGACGGGCCCGCCAAACTCGCGATCGCCACCGAGCCCACGGCAAAGGCGGTGGCGATCGCGCCTAGCACCAGGATGGGTATGTAGACGTTCAACTCGCTCCATGATCCGTCGTAATGTGGCCGCCCTCCCAAACTGAGCGGGCGGCCAGGCGGTAACCGGGCTGCTGTGACGAACGGGGTCTGTAGCCCGCCACAGTGACCTTCAACATAGCGTCGTTGCGGCTGGCCCACGTGCCCGGGGTGGTGGTATTTGCCCGGTTTTAACGTGCCCGCATTCGGGCGCGTCACGGGGCGGATGCTAAGCGACCGCCCACACGGTCCGTGTTTCCGTGTCGGCGCAGGTGAAAGCGCTAAACGACTAGCGGGTGGGAGTGCGGAGCAGCCCAAGCACCGTGCGGCCCAGCACGATGGGGTCCAGCGGGTGCGGCACCGCGCCCTCGGCGCGCGACCAGCTGGCCAGCCACGCGTCGTCGCGGCGGCCGGTGAGCACCACGATGGGCGGGCAGGTCGGCAGTTCGTCCTTGAGCTGTTTGGCGATGCCCATGCCGCCGGTCGGGGTGGCTTCGCCATCGAGGATGGCCAAGTCGATGCCGCCCTCGTCCATCGTGCGGATCACCATCGGGCCCGTCGCCACCTCGACGTAGCTCAGCTCGGGGAGGTCCGGGTGCAGCTGCTTGCCCAAGGCCCGCATCACTTCCTCGCGGGTTTCGGCGTTGTCGCTGTAGACAAGGATCCGCAGGGCGTTGGAGTCGGCCACGCTCAGATGGTAGCGGTGGCGCGGCCGCCCTACCGGGTCGCCCGAACGAAGACCGCCTGCGCGGCCGCGGTGGCCGTCGCGCCGACCATGCCGAACCTGTTCCAGCCCAGGTCGAATTGGGATCGATCGACCTTGGTCTCGCCGGAGATCTGGATCGAGCCGTCCTCGAGTTCGGTGACCGTGACGGGCAGGGGCAACGGTGCGGTGACGCCCTTGATCGTGAAGTTGGCGCGCAGGTCCGCGGCGTTCCCCGTGGTCGGGTGCACCCCGGTGACGACGACGCTGATCTCACCGAAGCGCTCGACGTCGAAGAAGTCGGCCGAGCGCAGGTGCTTGTCGCGGCGGCCGATGCCCGTGCTCAGCGACGCGGTCCGGATGTCGAGGCGGCCGAAAACGGCGCCCTTGCCGGTCAGCTGCCCGTCGCCGGTGAACTCCGTGAAGCGGCCCTTGACGTTCAGCAGACCCCAGAAGTTTCTGACCTTGAACGTGATGGCCGAGCGTGCCGGATCGATGTTCCAGACGCCGGCCACGTCGGGATCGTGCAGCAGTGTTTCCAGAGTCGTCATCCTGACCCCCATCTGACTCGTGGCGAATGTAACCGTTAGTCGAGCAGCGGCGCGATCTCGGCGGGATCGAAGTACTCGTCGATGCGGTCGATCAGGCCGCCCGTGCTTACCCTGATCACGATGCAGACCCGCATGGAGATCGATTGGCCGGCGTGGCCCCTGGCGTGCAGGATGTGCTGCTGAACGAAGCCACCGTCGAACAGCCGCCGATCGAGGATCTCGTAGCGACGCTGCGTGGTCGCGCTGATGAACCAGTCGATGACGCGCATCGCGCGGCCCTTGTCGTTATCGCGGCGCGCGCCGACGCGCCATACCGCAATGTCGTTGCTCCACAGGCGCTCGACGGCGGCCGCGTCGCCCCGCTCGATCGCCGCGAACAGGCGGTCGGCCACGTCGACGATGGTTTCCGCGGTGGTGCTCGGCATGGTGGCTCCTAATGGGTTTGGTCGTATCCGGGGTGGGCGACCGCCAGCCGGTTTCGTACCAGCGTGCGCAGGCAGGCGGTGACCTCGTCGGCGCGCCCGTCCAGCTCGCCGGCCCGGATCGCGGCGGCGAGTCGCTCCTCATCGCCGAAACCCAAGCCGGCCAACGCGGCAGCGGATTCGGCCTCGCTCTCGTCGAGAAGTTCGCGCTCGACGATGCGCAACGCGTTGGCGGCCACCCTGGCGTGGAAGTTGACCTGTCCGCCGGTCGCCTCGCGCACCTCGGTTTCCAGGAATTCGGCCACCGCGGCCACGAGTTCGGCCGCCAGCGGGCGCCCATAGGAGCCGATCACCGACCCAGCTCCAGCAGGTCGAGCAGGTCCCACTCCGTCTCGCAGACGCGCCTGCCGATCGTCGCCAACTCCACCGAGCGGAATTCGCCGCTCAGATGCCGCTCGGCCTGATAGCGGCAGATGACCCCCCAACGCAGCGTCGCCAGCACCAGCCACCAGTGAAACGCCACCCGGTCGACGGTAGTCGCGCTGGCCTCCTCGTAAGCCCGCACGAAGCTTTCGATGCTGCCGAGGCCGCCGGCGCCCAGGCCGGCCGGGGCGCCGAACCGCCACGCCCGGATGCAGAACCAGGCCAGGTCTTCGTATGCCTCGCCGACGTGCACCAGCTCCCAGTCGAGAACGGCGGCCAGGTTTGACCCGTCGACGATCAGGTTGCCCATCCGGTAGTCCCCGTGCACCAGGACCGGGGCCGACGGGCCCGGCCGGTGGGCGGCCAGCCAGCGGAATGCCCATTCGAAGGTGGCGGTGGTGTCGCCCATGGCGTCGAGCCGCTCGCGCCATTGCACGAGTTGGTCCTCGTGGGCCAGCCCCGGGATTGCCGGATCGGCCCGGTGGATGGCGGCCAGCGCCCGCGCGCACTGCCGCAGCAGCTCGGCTCGGGGCGCGTGCCCGCCGTCGGCCTCGAGGCGGCGTTGGATGCGCCGGACGATGGTCTCGCCCTTGATCTCGTCGCAAATCAGAAACGGATTGCCAAGCGCGGCAACCGAATCGGCGGCGACGAGGATGTGGGGGACCGGCGCGCCGGCCGCGGCGGCCGCGGCCTGGGCGCGGGCTTCGAGCTCCATGCCGGCGTGCACGTCATCGGGCGGGCCGGTGCGCAGGATCAGCGCCCGTCGCCCGTCGCCGGTGACGGCGTCGAAGGCCCACGTGGTGCGGCTGGCGCCGCCGGTCAACGCGCGCAACCGCTCGATCGCCAAACTTTCAGAGCCCGCGCCGAGCTCGGGCGCCAGGACCCGCGCCAGCTTGGCGGCCAGCTCCTGGGTGTCGGTCACTCGCGGCCAAACCTGAACAGCCGCTGCGCGACCCGGCGGATCTGGATCTCCTCGGCGCCCTCGGTGATCCGGTAGCGGCGGTGGTGGCGGTAGATGTGCTCGAACGGTTCGTGGCGGCTGTAGCCCAGGCCGCCGAAGATCTGCATCGCCCGGTCGGCGGCGTCGCACACCAGCCTGTTGGCCCGGTAGTTGGCCATCGACACCTTGTCCGAGACCTCCATGTGGTGGTCGCGGTCCAGGTGCCAGGCCGCGTACTGCACCAACAGCCGCACCATCTGCGCCTCGGTGTGCAGCTCGGCCAGCGGCCATTGCACGGCCTGGTTGACCGACAGCGGCTTGCCGAAGACCGTGCGCGTGCCGGCGTAGTCGGCGGCGCGGTCGATGCAGTATTGCGCGGCGCCGAGGCTGCTGGCCGCCTGCCGAATCCTGTTCTCGTGCAGGAACGTTTGCGCCACCTCCAGCCCGCGGTCCACCTCCCCGAGCACCGCATCGGCCGGCACCCGCACGTCGGTCAGCTCGACTTCGCCGTGGTCGGTGGGCATGTTGAACGTCCACCAGTAGTAGGGGACGTTGAATCCCGGCGTCTCGGTCGGGACCAGGAACGCGGTGATGCCCAGCGCGGCCCCGGGCGCACCGGAGGTGCGGGCGAAGATCAGGTCGTGGGTGGCGCGGTGCACGCCGGTGTTGAACCGCTTGGAGCCGTTGATCACCCAGCCGTCACCGTCGGGCTGCGCGGTCGTCTCCAGCCACGTCGCGTCGGAGCCGTGCCGCGGTTCGGTGAGGCCGAACGCCATGGACCGCTCCCCGGTGATCAACGCCTCCGACCACACGCGGCGTTGCTCGTCGGTGCCGAAGCGCTCCATCATGATCACCTGGGGGAAGTTCCCGACGATCGACGACTCGTTCTGCAGGTCGTTGTGCAGGCCGAGGCCCTTGTGCGCCAGGTGCTCCCGGATGACGGCCATGTCGAGGTTGGTGCCGTCGCGGCCGCCCAGCGAGGCCGGCAATCCGTAGCGCAGCCAGCCCGCCTTGTCGGCTCGCCTGCGCATCTCGGCGAGCAGGTCCTCCCATTCGCGCGTCGGGATGCCGTCGTTGTCCCAATCGGTGCGGGCGTGCTCCCGGCGCTGGTCGAAGTATTGGATGTGGTCGCGTTGCAGCGGCTTGATCTCGGCCTCGATGAACGCGTCCATCTCGTCGAGCAGTCCCGGAAGATGTTCGGGGAGGGTGAAATCCACGCTGATCACTCCTTTGGCTGGCTCAAGCGCCGTACAGGGTCTTCTTCCACACCGTCGACAGGGTGGCGATGGCGTCCTCGTCGTTGATCTCCAGGCCCAGCCCCGACGGTCCGACGAACACGGTGGTGAAGTTCTCGAACAGCAGCGCGATGGCCGCCGCGGTGTGTTCGGGGTTGAGGTCGGCGCCATAACCCTGTTCCTGGGCGCGCCGGACCGACGCGGCCACGATGTCCATGCCGAAGCGGCGGAATTCGTTCTGCACGGTTGCGAAGCGTCGCTGGGTGGCGGCGAGCTGGGCCACGGCGATCATGATGCCGATGTTCTGCTTGAACATGCTCCAGTACCCGGTGACCACCCCGGTGAAGAACGCGTCGTCATCCGGCGATTCGGGCAGCTCGACGCTCAGCCCGGACGGCCGCACGACCTCGTGCAGAAACGACTCCGCCAGCGCGGCCAACAGGTCTTCCTTGTCGGCGAAATACCGGTAGAACACGGCGGACGACTTGCCCGCCGCCGACGTGATGTCGGCCAGGGTGGTGCCGTGAAAGCCGCGTTCCGCGAACAGCTTTCGGGCAGCCTGCTCGATGGCCTGCCTGGTCTGGCGGCCCTTGGCGGTCAGGTTTTCGGCCGGCATCAGTTCCGGATCCGGTCGCCGGCGCGCAGCAGCGCACTCGGCAAGTCGTGGCCCACGAGGGATCGGGCGACCTCGGCGGCGGCGATGGCGGCCGGCAGGTCGACGTCGATGTCGATGTCGCTGTCGCGGAGCAGATAGACCAGGTCCTCGGTGGCGATGTTGCCCGTGGCGCCGGGCGCGAAGGGACAGCCGCCCAGCCCGCCCACCGAGGCGTCCAGCCTGGTGACCCCGGAGCCGACCGCGGCGTAGGCGCTGGCCAGGCCGGTGCCGCGGGTGTTGTGGAAATGCCCGCCCAGCGGCATGTCGCCGATCACCGGACGCAGTTGTGCGATCAGCGAACTCACGCGCCGCGGGGTGGTGGTGCCGATGGTGTCGGCGATCGAGAAACGGTCGACGCCCCGCTCGCGCGCGGCCGCACCGATCTCGAGCACCCGCTGCGGCGCGGTCGGCCCCTCGAACGGGCAGTCCCACGCGGTGGCGACGATGACCTCGACGGTGACCCCGGCGTCGTGGGCGATCGCGACGATCTCCTCGATCTGGCCCGTGGCCTCGGCGGCGCTGCGCCCGACGTTGGCCTCGCTGAACGCGTCGCTGGCGGCCACCACGTATTCGATCGACCGCAGCCCCGCGGCGACCGCGCGCTTGGCGCCGTTCGGACTGGCCACCAGGGCGGAGAACTCGATGTCGGGATAGTCGTGCAGGTGCGCGGCGAGCTCGGCGGCATCGGCCATCGAGGGCACCTTGGACGGGGACACGAACGCCGTCGCCTCCACCTCGCGCACCCCGGTGGCGGCCACCGCGGCCAGCAATTCCAGCTTGGCGGCCAACGGGATTGGCTGTTCGATCTGCAGGCCGTCGCGCAGCGACACCTCGCGAATGTCCACGTGCTGCGTCATAGCACCTCCTCGGTCCGCAACGCCTCGAGCTCGGCGGCGGTCTTGCCGAGCAGTCCGAGGTAGACGTCGTCGTTGTGCTGGCCCGGGCGCGCGGGCCCGGCGTTGCGGACGCCGCCCGGGGACTCCGAGAGCACCGGGACGACACCCGGCCCCAGTACGGTTCGCTCGATCCCTTCGTCGAAGTGCTCGACCAGCATGCCGCGGGCCCGTAGCTGCGGGTCGTTGACCACCTCGGCGACCGTGTTGATCGGACCCGCGATCACGCCTGCGGCGGTCAGGGTTTCGATGATGTCGCCGGGTTGCCGGTCGGCGGCCCACGCGCCGATGATCTTGTCGAGTTCGTCCTGATTGCGGCCGCGGGCGACGTGCGTGGCGAACCGGTCGTCGGTGGCCAGCTCCGGGCGCCCCATGGCCGCGCACAGCCGGGCGAACACCGTGTCCTGGTTGGCGGCGATCACCACCCAGGATCCGTCGGCGCTGCGGTAGATGTTGGACGGCGCGATGCCGTCCAGCCGGGTGCCCGACGGCCCGCGCACCACGCCGCCGACGTCATAGTCGGGGATCGTGGATTCCTGCACGGCCAAGCAGGATTCGGTGAGCGCGACGTCCACCACCTGGCCGCGCCCGGTGACGCCGCGGCGGTACAGCGCGGCCAGCGCGCCCTGGGCGCCGAACATGCCGGCGAGGCTGTCGCCGAGCGAGAGCGCCAGCCGGGGCGGCGGTCCGCCCGGGAAGCCGTTGAGGTGCCGCAGTCCGCTGGCCGCTTCCGCCACCGAGGCGTAGCCGGCCTTGTGCGCATCGGGCCCCGTCTGCCCGTAGCCGGACACCCGGACCAGGATGATGCCCGGGTTGCGTTCACAGAGCGCGTCGTAGCCCAGGTTCCACTTCTCCAGCGTGCCCGGGCGGAAGTTCTCCACCACGATGTCGGATTTCGCGACGAGGTCTAAGAACAGCTCTCGGCCGCGGGGCTTGCGCAGGTCCAGGGTGATCGCCCGCTTGTTGCGGGCGTGCACCGTCCAGAAGACGTGGTGCCCGTTCAGTTCGGCCTGGCCCCAGGTGCGCAGCGGGTCCGGCGCGCCGGGGGGTTCCACCTTGATGACGTCGGCGCCCATGTCGCCGAGCAGCCGGCCGGCGAACGGCCCGGCGATCAGGGTGCCCAGCTCGAGCACCCGGATGCCGTCCAGCGGGCCGGTGGTGTTCATTCTGGGGCCGCGAAGTCGTGCCGGATCAGCCAGTCGGTGACCACCTCGACGGCGTGCCGCAGCTTGTCCCGTTGGTCGGGACCCGCGTAATAATGTGTGGCGCCGGGAATTTCGTGCATCTCCTTGTCGGGGTGCCCGATCGCCTCGAAGAGCCGTCGGGTGTGGCTGGGCGTGCAGGCGTCATCGGCCAGGTTACCGATGACCAGCGCCGGGACGGCAAGGTCGCGCCCGCACGCCACCCCGTCGCCGCGGGCGTCGTCGTAACTCCATTGCGACAGCCAGCCGCGCAGCGTCGAAAACCGGGCCAACCCGACCGGGCTCATGTTCACCACTCGGGGCTCGCCCAGATAGCAGGTCCCCGGGGTCCGTTCGTTGGGATCCACGCTCGGGTCCAGCCAGCGCGGGTCGGCCATCGTGCCGTGCACGACGAAGCAGAACTCCTCGTCGGGTCGCCCGGCCGCCTTCAATTCGGCCAGCTTTGCTCGGACCCATGCCGTGATGCGCCGGTTGCGGTCGATCTGCGCCTGCCGGTAGCGGTCCAGGAACTCCCGGCTGTAGGGCGGTTGGTTGGGGTTGTCCGGGTCGTACAGGTCCAGCTCGGGATCGCGCTTGGTCGGGTCGGACTCGTCGAGGATGGACGCGTCCAGCCATTCGGTCAGCGTGCCGTGCCGGCTGATGTGCGCGGCCAGCAGCATGATCCCGTCGGCCTCGGGCAGGTCGAGCTTGGTGAGGTCGGGGCCGTCGCCGGACGGGCTCGCCGTGATCGTCGGTTTCTGGGCCTGCTGTTGATAGAACACCGACAGCGAGCCGCCGCCGCTCCACCCGGCGAGCACCACCTTGCGGTAGCCCAGGCGGCCCTTGGCGTCCTTGATGCACTCGCCGAGGTCCTCGACCACCTTCTCCATCAGCAGCGCCGAATCGGTGCCGCGAAACCGGCTGTTGCAGTAGATGACGTGGTGCCCCGCCCGGGCCAGCGCGTTGATCATCGGCAGGTACGCGCCGCCCCCGATCGGGTGCATGAAGACCAGCACGGTATCGGACGGCTTGGCTTTCGGCTTGAGCAGATAGCTTTCCAGCACGGTGATCTCGGCCAGACCGCCGTAGACGTCGCGCACCGCGGAATTGTTCTGGAAGGCAACCAGATAGGGGATTCGATCGTAGTCGTGCTTCACGAGTGCTGCCCGAGGTCGTGGGCGAGCACCTCGGCGGACGGGGTGAGCCGGCGCCGGGTGTCGACCGCGATCACCTGCCAGTCCACCCGCGAATGTTCGTCGAACTTGCGGCGCGCCCGTTCCCGCGCCTTCTCCGGCGCGCCGTGGTGAACGCCTTGCGGCGCATGGGTGATCAGCCCGGGCGGCATCGGGATGCCGTAGAGCGAACCGCCGTGGAAGAAGGCGATCTCGTCGTAGTCGACGTTGCGGTGGTACCAGGGGGTGCGCTCGGTGCCGGCGACGCCCTCGGCGGGCTTGGGCAGGAAGTTCATCACGTAGACGCCGGTGGCCTGCATGAACAGGTGCACCGTGGGCGGCAGGTGAACGCTGTCCGAGGTGATCACGTTGTAGTCGGCGATGTTGAAGGTGAACGCGAAGTTGTCGCCGCGCCAGCCCTCGACGTCAAGCGGATTGTGTTGGTAGAACAGCGTTGTCGGGCCGCCGTCCTCAATAGACCGGTGGACGAGCCGGACCTCGTACTCGTCGCGGCCGTCGTCGTCGATCGGCTCCGGTTCGGGGATCGTCGCCTGCGACGGATCGAACGGGAAGTGGCGGCCCAGCGCGCCGGGCGGCGGCACCCGGAATTCGTCGCTGGCCTCGATCATCAGCAGCGTGGTCTCGCCGTCGGGTATTTGACGCCAGGTGCACGCCTTCGGGAGGTAGACCCAGTCGCCCTCGCGGTAGCGCAGCGGCCCGAACTCGGTCTCCAGCAGGCCCGCCCCGCTGTGCACGAAGCACAGCAGGTCGCCGTCGACGTGCCGGGCGTAGAACGGCATCGGCTCGTGGCGGCGGCTCAACGAGATTCGGCAGTCGTCGTTGCTGAACATGAGCAGCGGACCGCCGTTGGCGTCGGTGGCGTCGCCGGGCTTGAGCTCGCCGGCGAGCACGTCGACCGGTCGCAGGGGACCGACGGCCCGGTAGGCGGTGGGGTCGTTGCGGCGGTACATGTTCGCGGTCCGGCCGGTGAATCCACCCCGGCCCAGTTCGTCGTCCTTGAGCCCGTCGAGGTCGGCGTGCAAGCGGCGCGGCGTTTTCCCTTTTCGCAGGTGAACGAAGGATTCCATGGAGACTCCAGGCTCGGCGGGGAACGAAACTGAAAGTGACATTACTTTTTGTTTATCGGACGCACAAGGTGCTCGGCGCCCCAACTCCTCGAGACATGATCCATTGCGCACCGCGTCGGCGTGTCGTCGCAGACGTTGATGTGTCGCCGCGCCTCAATCGCGAACGCGCACCACGACTTTCCCTTTGGCCGTGCGATTCTCGAGCGATGCGACGGCCGCGCCGGCCCGCTCCAGCGGATAGACCTCGGGCGTCGGGGCGGCCAGCCGGCCCGAGCTGAGCAGGGCCTCCAGCCCGGCCCACTGCTCGGCGAGCGCGTTCGGGTGCGTCCCCGCCCAGGCCCCCCAGCCCACGCCGACGACGTCAATGTTGTTGAGCAGCAGCCGGTTCACCTTCACGGTCGGGATCTCCCCGCCGGTGAACCCGATGACCAGCAGGCGTCCGCCCGGGGCGAGCGAGCGCAGCGAATCGGTGAACCGGTCGCCGCCGACCGGGTCGACCACCACATCGATGCCGCGGCCGCCGGTGAGCTCCTTGACCGCGTCCTTGAAGCCCTCGGCCAGCACCACATCGGTGGCGCCGGCCGCCGTCGCCACGTCCGCCTTGTCCTCGGTGCTGACGACCGCGATGCTGCGGGACGCCCCGAGCAGCGACGCCAGCCGCAGCGTGGACGTGCCGATCCCGCCGGCGGCGCCGTGTACCAGCACCGTCTCGCCCTGGGCCAGCCGGCCGCGCACGGTCAGCGCGAAGTACACCGTCAGGTCGTTGAACAGCAGGCCCGCGCCGGCCTCGAAGCTCACGTTGTCCGGCAGCTTGAACACCCGGTCCGGCTGCAGGATGGCGACCTCGGCCATGCCACCCGACAGCATCGTCAACCCGACGACCCGGTCTCCGGGTTGCACGTGCGCGCCCTGGGGCGCCGACCGCACCACGCCGGCGATCTCGGCCCCGAGCACGAACGGCGGCTCCGGCCGGTACTGGTAGAGGCCGCGGGTCAGAAGGGCGTCGGGAAAGGCCGCGCCCGCCGCGTACACGTCGACGACCACACCGTCACCCGAGGGTTCGTCGACCTCCGCCACCTCGATCGCGTCCGGACCATCCAGTCGCGTCACCCGTGCAGCCCGCATGGTCGGACAGCCTACTGCCGACTCAAAACCCGCCGGCGACCCGCACCACCGCGCGGCCGGAGAAGGCGCCGGCGCGCACCTGATCCAGCACGCCGACAACGTCCTTGACGTCGACGTCGCTGATCACCGCCTCCAGGTGACGCGGCCGCAACGAATCACCCAGCAGCGCCCACAATTTCCGGCGCCGGCCGATCGGCATCAGCACCGAGTCCATCCCGAGCAGCGCGACGCCGCGCAGGATGAACGGCATCACCGTGGTGTGCAACGCCGGCCCACCGGTCAGGCCGCTGCAGGCCCCCCCCCCGCCGTAGTCGACGGCGCTGAGCACGTCGGCCAGGGTCGCCCCGCCCACGCAATCCACCGCGCCCGCCCAGCGCGCCTTGGCCAGGGGCCGGGGCTTGGCGTCGGGGTCCTCGGGCAACCGTCCGATAACCTCCGCGGCGCCAAGCTCTTTCAGCAGGCCGGCCGCCTGCTCCTTGCCGGTGGACGCGACCACCCGGTAGCCCGCTCCCGCCAGCAGGTCCACGCTCACGGATCCGACGCCGCCGGAGGCGCCGGTGACGACGACCGGCCCGGCGTCGGGTTTTAGGCCCCATTCGATCAGCGCCTGCACGCTCATCGCGGCGGTGAAGCCGGCGGTGCCGATCGCGGCGCCCTCGCGCGGCGTCAGGTCGCCGAGCGCCACCACCTGGTCGGCGGGCAGCCGCGCGTATTCGGCGTAACCGCCGTGGTGGCCGGTGCCGATCGCGTACCCATGGGCCAACACCTGGTCGCCGACGGCGAAATCGGGGGAGTGGGATTCGACGACCTCGCCGGTCAGGTCGATGCCCGGCACCACCGGGTAATTGCGGACCACGCCGCCGCCCGGCGTGAGCGCCAGCGCGTCCTTGAAGTTGACGCTCGAGTACTCCACCCGGATCGTCACCTCGCCGGGCGGCAGGTCCTCGGCGCTCAGCGTCTCGACCGACGCGGTTATCCGGTCACCATCTTGGCGCGCGACGAGCGCTTGAAACGTGTCCATACGACGACGCTAACCTCACCCCATGGATTCCTTTCCACTCGGTGGCTTTTCCGTCGCGCGCATCGGCTTCGGCGCGATGCAACTGCCCGGGCCGAACGTGTTCGGCCCCCCGCGGGACCGTGACGAGGCGCTCGCGGTGCTGCGGCGCGCGGTCGAACTCGGCGTCGACCACATCGACACCGCCCAGTTCTACGGCCCCGACGTCGCCAACGAGCTGATCCGCGAGGCGTTGCACCCGTATCCGGACAACCTGGCCCTGGTGAGCAAGGTCGGTGGGCGCCGGGACGACACCGGCGCTTGGCTACCGGCGGGCGAACCGGCCGACTTGCGCCGCGACATCGAGGCGAACCTGCGGACCTTGGGGGTCGACCGGCTGGCCGCGGTCAACCTGAGGCTCTTCGACAGCGACGGTCCGGATCAGCTGTTCGACGATCAGCTGACGGCCATGATGCAGGCCCGTGACGAGGGTTTGATCGGCGGGATCGGGCTGAGCAACATCAACCGTGAACACCTGCTGCATGCCCTGGGACGCACCGAAATCGTTTGTGTGCAGAACGCTTTCAACCTTGTCGACCGCGACTCCGCCCCCGTGCTCGAGGAGTGCACGAGGCAGGGGATCGCGTTCGTGCCGTTCTTCCCGCTGGGGGCGGCGTTCGCGCGGCCGAACCCGGTCTTGAGTCACCCGTTGGTGACCGACACCGCCGAGCGAGTCGGCCGCACCCCCGCGCAGGTCGCCCTCGCCTGGACGCTGAGCGTGGCGCCCAATGTGCTGCTGATCCCGGGCACTTCGTCGGTGCGGCACCTGGAGGAGAACATGGCCGTCGCCTCCATCGAGCTGGACGCGGACACCCGCGAGCGGCTCAACGCCGTCGCGGCATAGGTCTCGCCGACCGTGAAACCAGGGCGGAAAAGCCGCGAGATTTTCGCCCTGGTTTCACGTTGGGCGCGAAGGCACCGATAGCTACTTGAGTTCGGCCGACGACAGCCCCAGCAGGCGACGGGCGACCACGAGCTGCTGGATCTGCTGGGTGCCCTCGAAGATGTCCAGGATCTTCGAATCGCGCGCCCACTTCTCCAGCAGCGACTGCTCGGAATACCCTGCGGTGCCGGCCAATTCGACGGACTTGAGGGTGACGTCGCTTGCCATCCGCCCGGCCTTGGCCTTGCTCATCGACGCCTCTTTGGAGTTGGGGATCTTGTTGTCGGCCTGCCACGCGGCCCGCAACGACAGCAGGTAGGCGGCCTCCCAGTCGGCCTCCATCCGCAGGAACTCGGCCGCCGCGGCGCTCTGGGCGTGTGACGGCCGGTCGTAGCAGATCTCGACCCCCGCCTCGGTGAGGATCTTGCGGATCTCCTCCAGCGCGGCGCGGCCGACCCCGATGGCCATGGCGGCGACGATCGGCCGGGTGTTGTCGAAGGTCTCCATCACACCGGAAAAGCCCTTGCCGACCTCGATTTCGGGGTTGCCCAGCAGGTTGTCCTTCGGGATGCGGACGTTGTCGAACCGGATCGCCGCGGTGTCGGAGCCCTTGATGCCGAGCTTGTGCTCGAGCCGTTCGACGGTGACGCCCGGGTGGTCGCGCGGCACGATGAACGATTTGATCGCGGCGCGGCCCGCCGCCTTGTCCAGCGTGGCCCACACCACGATGTGGGTGGCCCGCGAGCCGGCCGTGACGAAGATCTTCTCGCCGTTGATCACGTACTCGTCGCCGTCCAGCTTGGCGGTGGTGGACACCGCCGCCGAATCGGATCCGAAGCCGGGCTCGGTGATGGCCATCGCCGCCCACACCTTGCCGAGGCGCTCCAGTTGCTCGTCGGTGGCCACCGCGGAGATGGCCGCGTTACCCAGCCCCTGGTAGGGGACCGACAGCATCATCGCGACGTCGCCCCAGCTGGCCTCCAGCGTCTGCAGCAGCGCGGCCATGTTGGCGCCGTTGTGGTTTCGGTCCCTGTCCTCGTCCTCGTCGCGAAGCGCGTCGGCCCCGGCGAAGGCGACCGATTCGGAGGCGCCCTCGAACAGGCTGATCAGGGTGTCCAGCTCGACCGGGTAGGCGTGCTCCTTGAGGTCGTACTTGCGCGCGATCGGCCGCATCATCTCGGCGGCGCCCTGGTGGGTCTTGACGCTCACCGCTTGCAGCTTGCGGGGCAGTTCCAGATTGATTGCCATGATTGGTCTTTCGCTCGAGTGAGATGACGACTTAGATGACGACGACGCCCTCGGCCACGCCGATCGCCCGCAGGTCGCGGTACCAGCGCTCGACCGGGTGCTCCTTGGTGTAGCCGTGGCCGCCGAGCAGTTGCACGCCGTCCAGGCCGATCTGCATGCCCTTGTCGGTGCCGAGCCGCTTGGCCAGCGCCGCTTCCCGGGCGAACGGCAGGCCCTGCTCGGCGCGGGCGGCGCCGCGCCAGGTGATCAGCCGCAGGCCGTCCAATTCGATGGCGATGTTCGCGCACATGAAGGCCACGGCCTGGCGGCGCGCGATCGGCTCACCGAAGGCCTCACGCTCTTTCACATACGGGACGACGTAGTCGAGCACCGCGTGCGAGGTGCCGACCGCCAGCGCCGCCCAGCCCAGACGCGACAGCGCGATCGCCTCGGAGTAGTCGTCATCGGAGGCCTCGTCCTCGCCCAGCCGCGCGCCCAGCGGCACCGTCACGCCGGACAGCTCGACCCGGCCCAGGGCCGCCGCGCGGATTCCCATGCTCGGATCCGCCTTGACGGTAAGGCCTTTGGTGGCCGACTCGACGATGAACAGCGCGGGCTTGCCGTCCAACTGCGCCGCGACGACGAACAGCTCGGCGTCGGCGGCGGCGGGGACCAACGATTTGACACCCTCGAGCCGGTAGCCACTCGGAGTGCGCACCGCGGTGGTCTGCAACCGGGTGGGGTCGAACAGCGGTTGCGGTTCGGCGATGGCCACGCACGCCTGCGGGACGTTCTCGCCGGCGAACTCGTGCAGGTAGGTTGCCTGCTGATCGGCGCTGCCCCAATGGGTGAGGGCCGACGCCACGCCCCCGGGCGCGAGAATCGGCAACGCCAGGCCCATGTCGCCGTAGGCGAGCGCCTCGGCGACCAGCACGTTGGTGACGCTCGAGCGGTGGGCGGCGATGCCCTCGAAGTCCTCGGGGATGTTGATCGCGGTGATCCCCAGCTCGGCGGCCTTGGCGATCAGATCGGGGGGATAGGTGGCCGCCTCGGCGGCGTCGTGCGCCGCGGGGCGCAGCACCTCCTCGGCGAACTCGTCGAGGGTCTCGACGATCATCTTCTGCTCGTCGTCGGGCGTCAGATCGAAATAGTCCTTGCCACTGGACTTGAGCCGGGTCGGCCCGCCCCGGAGGTTCTGGACCCGTTTGAACTGGCGGGACGCGGCTCCGGCGGTGGAGAAGATCGTCTTCGTGCCGTAGCGCAGGCCGCGGTTCAGCGGGTCGCGCAGGTGGTATTTGTCCAGAAACTCCTGGCCGACGAGCGGGGTAAGCAGCGCGAGGGTGAGGTCGATCCCGGTCCGCTTGTGCGGTTGCAGGCCGACGCCGTTCTTGCGGCCGCGCCGCCTCGGGCGTGAGCGGGTGGTCTTCGAAGTCTGTTTTGAACCGGAAGTCTCGGTCATTTCAGCAGCCTCTGTCGTTGGGGCAATGCGGATAGTTCTATCTTACTCCGGAGTAAGATAGATGGGACTGCGTGTTAGTTAATTCACAAAGACTAGGCCCGCAGGCGGGAAAGCACCTGTTCATGCAGGAGGCCGTTGGTGGCCACGGCGCTGCCCGCGTGCGGGCCAGCGGCCCCGTCCAGACCGGTGAACTTTCCGCCCGCCTCGCGCACCAAGATGTCGAGCGGCGCCAAATCCCACACCGACACCTCCGGTTCGGCCGCGATGTCCACCGCGCCCTCGGCGACCAGGCAATAGGACAGGAAGTCGCCATAGGCTCGGACCCGCCACAGCGCATCCGTGAGCCCGATGAAGCGATCACGCAGGCCGCGCTGCGCCCAGCCCGACAGGCTGGAGAACGACAGGCTCGCCGAATCCAGTTGTGCCACAGAGGAAACCGATAACTGGCGCGGTGGGCCGCCGTCGACGGCGGCGAACGCGCCCCGCCCCGCCGCCGCCCACCAACGGCGGTGCAGCGCCGGCGCGCTCACGACGCCGACCGAGGGGACGCCGTCGGTGAGCAACGCGATCAGGCTGGCCCACACCGGCACGCCGCGCACGAAGTTCTTGGTCCCATCGATCGGGTCGATGATCCACTGCCGCCCGCTGAACGTGGCGGTCCCGCCGAACTCCTCGCCGACGACGCCGTCGTCCGGCCGTTCGCGCCCCAGCACGTCGCGCAGGTCGGTCTCGACGCGCCGATCGGCGTCGGTCACCGGCGTCAGATCCGGTTTGGTGTCGATCCGCAGGTCGAGCGCTCCGAACCGGGCTGTGGTCACCGCGTCGGCGCGGTCGGCCAGGGCGAGCGCCAGCGTCAGGTCGTCGCGACTCATGGGTGCAGTCCTACCATGGCCGGGTGTGGGAATTCGGTGTGCTGATCCTGCTGGTGGCGGTCCTGGGGGTGGTCTTGGCCCAGCGGTTCATCCCGCGCGGCCCGCGCGGCGAGGTGGCGAGCGGGACGCTGCTGGTGACCGGGGTCAGCCCGCGGCCGGACGCTACCGGCGAGCAGTTCGTCACCATCGCCGGCGTCATCAACGGGCCCACGGTCAGCGAGTACGCCGTCTATCAGCGCGTGGCGGTCGACGTCGACCACTGGCCGACGATGGGCCAGCTGCTCCCGGTGGTGTATTCGCCCAAGAACCCGGACAACTGGCGGTTCGCACCGGCCGAGCCGCCGGCCGCCTAGCCGCCCGCGGGCGGGCGCGTCATCACGGTCAGCCGCGTCCCGTAGCGCGGCAGGACCCCCGACGCCCGCGCCAACGTGCCCGCCGGCATCCCGGGCACGCCGGGATAACCGGAACCGGCCAACTCGTCGGTTCCCGCGAGGGTGGTCAGGCCGGCGGGTTCCAGCGCCGCGATGCGGCCGGTCGACGGCGCGGACCAGCTGGCCGGCACCGACATCGGACCGATCGCGTTTGCCCGGCTCATGCTCGCCGTGACCGCGTTGGTCAGGCCGCCGAGTCCCGATCCGGGTGTCCCGCCGCCGAGCCCGATGGGCCCGAGCGCGGGCGCGGGGCCCGCGAGGCCGGACAGGTACGCCATATTGGCCTGCATGCCGAGCAGATTGGCGGCGTGGCTGCTCATCGACGCCGGAAGCCCCGCGAAGGTTCCGATCCCGCCGAATGACGCGTTCGCGAGCTGGATCGAGTCCAGCACGCTGAGCGGGTTCGCGCTGATCGGAATCGGGCTGAGGTTCAGCACGGAAGCCAACGCGTTGCTCAGCTGCGTGCTCAACCCCTGCAATGCCGAGTACACGGTCGTGAAGGGGTCGGCGGCCGCCTGGGTGGCGGCCGCGCTTTGGGCGGCCACCCCGTCGGGGTTGGTGGTCTGTTGCGGGGAAGCGAACGGTGTCAACCGGCTGGCCGTCGCCGACGTGGCGGCATAGGCGTTCATCGCGGTGGCGTCCTGGGCCCACATTTCGGCGTAGTGGGCCTCGGTGGCCGCGATCGCCGCGGTGTTCTGGCCAAAGAAGTTCGTCGCGATCAGCGCCTGCAGCTGCGCGCGGTTGACCGCGATGACCGGCGGGGGCACCGTCATGGCGAACGCCTGGTCGAACGCCGCCGCCGCGGCCCTGGCTTGCATGGCCGTCTGTTTCGTCTGCTGCGCGGTCGTGGTCAGCCACTGCACGTAGGGCGTGGCCGCGGTCGTCATCGATTCCGACGCGGGGCCGCGCCACTGCAAGGTGGTAAGGGTCGAGAGCACGGATTCGTAAGTCTGGGCCGTGGTGCCCAATTCGGCGGACAGCGAATCCCAGCTTCCCGCGGCGGCCAACAGCGAGCCCGATCCGGGGCCGCTGTAAATCCGGGCGGAATTGATTTCGGGCGGAAAAAGGGCGTAATCCATTGTCAGGTCTCCCTGTTTGGGTGTACGTGCTGAACCGCGCCGAGCCCGATTCGGCACTCTGTCCACCGCCGCCGCACTGGCAGCGGTGATAAGAATGTAGGCGGCGTTGCCCGTCTGTACTGGAGTTTTAGGCCCAAAAGTCCAGCGTGTCAGTCGGCTTCGTTGCCGCCATGTGAAAATGGCCAGATTCACTGACGGGCCGCCGCGGACCGCGCGGCCTCGGCCGCGATCGCTGGCCGCGGCGACCGCGCTTGGGGTCATTGATAGGGACCAATGGCCCCCATTTGTGAACCGAATGCCCCTGGGTGATCCCTGTTTCCGGCCAATAGCGTGGGGCGGAGACGATCGTCGAGCACTTCCAAGCAGCGCAGGAGACCCCGATGGGTGATTCAGCTCCGAGCGTCGTCGTCGGTGTCGACGGATCCAAAGCGGCGGTCGCCGCGGCCCGCTGGGCGATCGACGAGGCGGTGAGCCGCGACATACCGCTGCGATTGGTTTGTGTGATCGAGGCCCCGGAATCTCAGCGCACCGGCGATCGCCGGTTGGCCGCCGCCCGGTCGGCGTTGCAAGGCGCCCGTCGGGCGGTCGAGGAGGCCGGGCAACCGGCGAAGGTCGAAACCGAGATCCTTTGGGGGAAGCCGCTTGCCGGCCTCTTGGAAGAGTCCAGGTCGGCGGCGATGATCTGTGTCGGGTCCATCGGTCTCGATCATGCCGCCCATGGCGTCGGCTCCCTGTCGGCGAGCCTGGCCGCGTCGGCGCTGTGTCCGGTCGCCGTGATCCGCCACCCGACGGGCAGGCGGGCAACCGCCAGGGTCGGTCGCGTGACGGTGCAAGCCGACAACGCCGGCGCCCTGCGCCACGCCTTCGAGGAGGCGAGGTTGCGCCAGGCTCCGCTGCGCGCAATCGCGCTATCCGGTTCCGCGGGACCGGACGACGTCGCGAAACGTTCGGCGCAGGCGCAGCTGAGGCGGCGGATTGCCCGGTGGACGCGGCAGTACCCGGACGTGCGCGTCGAATCCGCCGTCGTTCGCGGGAGCGTCGACGACTATCTGGCCGCTCACCACGGGCCGGATCAGCTTTTCGTCACCGACGCGCGTGGTTGCTATGACCTGTGCGGCGCGCACAACGCCGGAACGTCGGTTCTCGCCACGCGTTCGAGCAATCTGTAGAGGCCGGGCGGGAACTCCTATGAGCCTAGGTTTCTTTTTGGTCGACGATCACGCGGTGGTGCGGCGCGGACTGATCGAACTGCTCAGTGCGGACCCCGAACTCGACTGCGTCGGGGAGGCCGCATCCGTCGCCGAGGCGATGACCAAGATTCCTGTGGCCAGTCCCGATGTCGCGGTGCTCGACGATTGGCTGCCCGATGGCCACGGCGTCGAGTTGTGCCGCGACCTGTTGTCGTCGATGCCTGATCTGCGCTGCCTGATGATGATGTCGCACACCTCCGACGAGGCGATGCTGTGCGCAGTCCTGGCGGGCGGCAGCGGATATGTCGTCAAGAACATCAAAGGCATGGAATTGGCTTGCGCCATCAAGGATGTGGGCGCCGGGCGATCTCTGCTCGACCCGCACGCCACGGCCGCGCTGATGAAGAAACTGTCGCGGATCGCCGAGACCAACGACGGGCTCTGGGGCCTCAACGACCGGGACCGCGCGTTATTGAGCTTGCTCGGTGACGGCCTGACCAACAGGCAGATCGCCGAGCGGACGAGGTTGGCCGAAGATATCGTGCGCAAGCAGGTGTCGCGCCTGCTGGTCAAACTGGGTGTGACGCGCTACCCGTATTCGCTTGATCGGCAATGGTTCTGAGGCGCCCGATCAGCCGTGCCCGATTCGCAGCAGTTCCGCCAGGCTGGGTAGCTTGACGCGGGGACGCCCGTGGGGCTCACCCGCCGCCCGCTCGTGGCGGTCGATGACCTCCCAATGAGCGGAGGTGACCAGCTTCGGCTGGCGCGACGCCAGCCAGTCGGCCAGCTTGCCGGCGTGGTCGTCCGGGAAGTCCGCGAGTTCCTCCGCGGCGACCAAGTCGTTCAGCAGGGTGTCGACGGTGTCCTGGGAGTCCTTCTTATTGGTACCGATCACACCGGTCGGCCCGCGCTTGATCCACCCGACCACGTACTCGTTGCGGCTGCCCTCCACCCGGCCGCCGGCGTTGGGGATGGTCGCGCTCTTGTCATCGAACGGCAGCCCCGGGGTGGGCACGCCGCGGTAACCGACCGACCGCACCACCAATTGAGCCGGGAGCTCCTCGCGCTCGCCGGTGTCCTTGGCCGCCACCCGCCCGCTCTCGTCGCTGACCAGCTCGTTGCGGCCGAGCACGATGCTCTCGACCTTGCCGTCGCCCTTGATCTCGATCGGAGAAGTCAGGAATCGGAAGACGATTCGGCGATGCCCAGGCCGCGGGGGGCGCTGAGCGTAGTCGCGCAGCACCTTGATGTTCTGCTTCGTCGTCTTGCCGACCGCGGCCGCGTCCTCGTCGCTGATGCCCTCCAGTTGGGCCGGGTCGACGATGACGTCGACCCCCTCGAGGTCCGCGAGCTCGCGCAGCTCCAGTGTCGTGAACGCCGTCTGCAGCGGCCCGCGTCGGCCGATGATGACCACCTCGTCGACACCGCAGGGTCGCAGCGACTCCAAGGCATGGTCGGCGATATCCGTCTGCCCCAGCACCTCCGGGTCGGTGACCAGGATGCGCGCCACGTCGAGCGCCACGTTGCCGTTGCCCACGACGACGGCGCGGGTGCCCGACAGGTCGGGGGTGCTGCGCTCGAAGCTCGGGTGCGCGTTGTACCAGCCCACGAAGTCCACGGCGGCGACACTGCCCGGCAGGTGCTCGCCGGGAATGTTCAGCGCGCGGTCGGACTGCGCCCCCACGGCGTAGACCACGGCGTCATAGCGCTCGGCGAGTTCGGCCGCCTCCACGTGCTCGCCCACCACCACATTGCCGAAGAAGCGGAAGCGGGGATCTTCCGCGGTCTTCTCGAATTGCTTGCTGATCGACTTGATCTTCGGGTGGTCGGGCGCGACGCCGGAGCGGACCAGGCCCCAGGGCGTCGGCAGCATCTCCAGCATGTCGACGGCCACGTCGATGTTCTCCGACGCGTCGGCGGCCTTCAGCAACGATGCCGCGGCGAAGAATCCCGACGGTCCGGAGCCGACGATCGCGACGTGATATGGGCGCATCCTCGAGCCTTCTGTTCGGGTGGGGCTGATCCCTTGATGCTAAACGCTGGCGCCCGGGCCATGACCTGAGCATTGGTAACGTGGGCGCCTGTGGAACCCGACCGTCAAGCCGACATCGCCGCCCTGGACTCCACGCTGACCACGGTGGAGCGGGTGCTCGATGTGGATGGTCTGCGTACCCGCATCGAAAAGCTGGAGGACGAGGCGTCGGATCCCAAATTATGGGATGACCAGAGCAACGCGCAGCGGGTGACCAGCCAGTTATCCCACGCCCAGGGGGAGCTGCGTCGCATCGAGGAGCTGCGGCAGCGCCTCGACGACCTGCCGGTGCTCTACGAACTGGCGGCCGAAGCGGGTGAGGGCGGCGCCGACACGCTCGCCGAGGCGGACGCCGAGCTCAAGGCGCTGCGCGCCGATATAGAGGCCACCGAGGTGCGCACGCTGCTCTCGGGTGAGTACGACGAGCGCGAGGCGCTGCTCACGATCCGTTCGGGCGCGGGCGGCGTGGACGCCGCCGACTGGGCCGAGATGCTGATGCGGATGTATATCCGCTGGGCGGAGCAGCACAAGTATCCGGTCGAGGTGTTCGACACCTCCTACGCGGAAGAAGCGGGCATCAAGAGCGCCACGTTCGCGGTGCACGCTCCCTTCGCCTATGGGACGTTGTCCGTCGAGCAGGGCACCCACCGGCTGGTCCGGATCAGCCCGTTCGACAACCAGAGCCGGCGTCAGACGTCCTTCGCCGAAGTCGAGGTGCTTCCGGTGGTGGAGACCACCGATCACATCGATATCCCGGAAGGCGACATCCGGGTCGACGTCTACCGTTCCAGCGGTCCGGGTGGGCAGTCGGTCAACACCACCGACTCGGCGGTTCGTTTAACCCACATCCCGACGGGTATCGTCGTGACTTGCCAGAACGAAAAATCCCAATTGCAGAACAAGATCTCGGCAATGCGAGTGCTTCAGGCAAAGTTGTTGGAGCGCAAGCGATCAGAAGAGCGCGCTGAGCTGGACGCCTTGAAGGGCGAAGGCGGCAGCTCCTGGGGCAACCAGATGCGCTCCTACGTACTGCACCCGTATCAGATGGTCAAGGATCTGCGAACCGAGTACGAGGTGGGCAATCCGACCGCCGTTCTGGACGGGGACATCGACGGATTCCTGGAAGCGGGGATCCGGTGGCGCAATCGAAAAGATGCTGACTAACACGACAGTTACTGCCGCAACCGCCTCGATACAGGCGCTGGGCTGGCACGAATTCTGGCGCGGCGACGCCGGCCAATGGATCATCACCCGCGGTCTGCGGATCGTCATGGTGTTGATCGCGGCGGTGCTCGCTGCCCGCTTCGTCAACTGGGTGGCCCAGCAGGTCACCCGCAAGCTCGACCTGGGCTTCGCCGAAAGCGACGCGCTGGTGCGCTCGGAGGCCACCAAGCACCGCCAGGCCGTGGCGTCCGTGATCTCCTGGGTTTCGGTCGTGATCATCGGCATCTGGGTCATGCTGCAGATCGCCGACGTGCTGCGCTTTTCGGTGAGCGGCCTGGTCGCACCCGCGACGGTGGTGGGCGCGGCGCTCGGTTTCGGCGCTCAGCAGCTGGTGCGCGACCTGCTCTCCGGGTTCTTCATCCTGGTGGAAAAGCAGTATGGGTTCGGCGACCTGGTCAACCTGACCGTGGTTTCCGCGACGGAGGCCAGCGGCACGGTCGAGAACGTCACGTTGCGCGTGACCCGGCTGCGCTCGCCGGATGGCGAGGTGTTGACCATTCCCAACGGGCAGATCGTCAAGGTGGTCAACCTGTCCAAGGATTGGGCCCGCGCCGTGGTGGACATCCCGGTGTCGACCTCGGCCGACCTGAACCGGGTCAACGAGGTGTTGCACCAGGAATGCGACCGCGCCATGGACAACCCGGTGCTGGGGGAATTGCTGCTGGATCCGCCCACCGTGATGGGCGTGGAGAGCATCGGAGTCGACACCGTCACCCTGCGCATGGTGGCCCGCACCCTGCCCGGCAAGCAGTTCGAGGTCGGCCGGCAGCTGCGCGTCCTGGTCATTCGAGCGTTGGCCCGCGTCGGAATCATGACCGCGGCCGACGCCAAGGTCGGTCTGGTCGACGATCCCTCGGTCCCGGCGGCCGAGGCCGCCGAAGAACAAGCCGATGCGGCGGTGCAGGGCCGGTGAAGTTCACCGTGAGCATCCTCGAGAGGCGCGGCGAGGGCACGCAACGGCGCTTGAGCCACCTGTTCGGCGGCCGGATGCGCACGTCGACGCTGATCTTGATCGTGGTCTTCCTGGCGGCGTGGTGGGTGTACGACACCTACCGCCCCGAACCGGCCGCCAAGCCCCCGGCCCCGCAGGTGGTGCCGCCGGGATTCGTGCCGGACCCGAACTACACCTGGGTGCCGCGCAGCCGGGTGCAGCAGCCGCCGGCCACCGTCACGTTCACCCCGACCCCGACGACGACCGTGCCGCCGAGCACGACCGTGCCGCCCACGACGACCACCACGACGCCCGCGCCGTTCGCCCCGCCGCAGCTGCCGTGCCTGTTGCCGGCGCCCTTCTGTCCGCCGAGCACCAGCCCCACGCCGACCCCGCCGCAGCTGCCCCAGCCGGGGCCGGGTCCGGCGCCGAGTTCGCCGGCGCCGGCCAGCTGACTTCGCTTGCCAGCGAAGTTCACCGCTACACTGGCGTGCCGTGATGATCACCCTTGACAATGTCAGCAAGAAGTACAAGGCGTCGGCTCGGCCGGCGCTGGACGACATCAACGTCAAAATCGACAAGGGTGAATTCGTCTTCCTGATCGGCCCGTCGGGTTCGGGCAAGTCGACGTTCATGCGGCTGCTGCTGGGCGAGGAGTCGCCGAACACCGGTGACATCCGGGTCTCGAAGTTCCACGTGAACAAGCTGCCCGGACGGCACATCCCGAAGCTGCGGCAGGTGATCGGTTGCGTGTTTCAGGATTTCCGGTTGCTGCAGCAAAAGACTGTCTATGAAAACGTCGCTTTCGCGCTCGAGGTCATCGGCAAGCGCCGAGACGCGATCAACCGGGTGGTTCCCGACGTGCTCGACACGGTCGGGCTGTCCGGCAAGGCCAATCGGCTACCGCACGAGCTGTCGGGTGGTGAGCAGCAGCGGGTTGCGATAGCCCGCGCCTTCGTCAACCGGCCCCTGGTGCTGCTGGCCGACGAGCCCACCGGCAACCTCGACCCGGATACCAGTAAGGACATCATGGATTTGTTGGAGCGGATCAACCGCACCGGCACGACGGTGCTGATGGCGACGCACGACCACCACATCGTGGACTCGATGCGGCAGCGGGTCGTCGAGCTGTCGCTGGGCAGGCTGGTGCGCGACGAGCAGCGCGGCATCTACGGGATGGATCGCTAAGTGCGCTTCGGCTTCCTGCTCAACGAGGTCCTGACCGGCCTTCGTCGCAACGTCACCATGACGGCGGCGATGATCCTGACGACCGCGATTTCCATCGGGCTGTTCGGCGGTGGCCTGCTGGTGGTTCGGCTGGCCGAACACTCCCGGGCCATCTACCTCGACCGCGTCGAGACGCAGGTCTTCCTCACCGAGGACGTCTCCGCCAACGACCCGTCCTGCACCGCCAACCCGTGCAAGGCGCTGCGGGAGAAGATCGACAAGCGCGACGACGTCAAAGCGGTCCGGTTCCTCAACCGCGAGGACGCCTACAACGACGCCATCCGAAAGTTTCCGCAGTACAAGGACGTTGCCGGGAAGGATTCGTTCCCAGCGTCTTTCATCGTCAAGCTAAATAACCCCGAGCAGCACAAGGACTTTGACACCGCGATGCAGGGGCAGCCCGGGGTGCTGTCCGTGCTCAACCAAAAGGACCTGATCGACCGGCTGTTCGCGGTCCTCGACGGGTTGAGCAACGTCGCGTTCGCCGTCGCCCTGGTGCAGGCCGTCGGCGCGATCCTGTTGATTGCCAACATGGTGCAGGTCGCGGCCTTCACACGCCGCACCGAGATCGGGATCATGCGCCTGGTCGGCGCCAGCCGCTTGTATACGCAGCTGCCGTTCCTGGTGGAGGCGATGGTTGCCGCGGCGCTTGGCGTGGCGATCGCGGTCGCCGGCCTAATCCTGGTCCGGGCAACGTTTTTGGACAACGCGCTGAACCAGTTCTATCAAGCCAACCTGATCGCCCGGGTCGACTATGCCGACATCATTTACATCTCGCCGATCCTGTTCCTGCTCGGCGTGTCGATGGCCGGACTGACCGCCTATGTGACGTTGCGACTGTACGTACGGCGGTAGCTGTGGCGAAAGACTCGGGCCGGAGCAAGGCGGCGGGCGACAAGCGCGGTAGCAAACAGATCGTGGCCACCAATCGCAAAGCGCGCCACAACTATTCGATCGAGGAGCTTTACGAGGCCGGAGTGGCTTTGCAGGGCACCGAAGTCAAGAGTCTGCGCCAGGGCCACGCGTCGTTGGCCGATGCCTTCGCAACGGTTGACGACGGCGAAGTCTGGTTGCGCAACCTGTACATACCCGAGTATCAGCACGGTAGCTGGACCAACCATGACCCTCGTCGCAATCGAAAGTTGTTGTTACATAGGCAACAAATCGACAGACTGGTCGGCAAGATACGAGATGGTAACCTCGCGCTCGTGCCAATGTCTCTGTATTTCTCAGAAGGAAAGGTCAAGGTCGAGCTCGCCCTCGCGCGCGGCAAGCGAGCGTACGACAAGCGCCAGGACATGGCCCGTCGCGACGCCAATCGCGAACTGCATCGAGAGTTGGGTCGGCGAGCCAAGGGCATGAACTGATCGGGGCGGCGTACGCCCAGCTGTCTGCCGTTACGTACGGCGTCAGCGACTTCGTGGGCGGTGTAGCCGCTCGACGGGTGGCCGCGCTGCGGGTGATGCTGGTGGCCTACCCGCTCGAGGCACTGATTCTGGGCGTGCTGGCCATCGGCGTGGGCGGCCCCATCCAGCCCGGCGCGATCATCTGGGGCAGCCTCTACGGCATTGGGATGGCCTTCGGCATGTGGGCGTTCTTCGCCGCGCTGGGCTCGGGTCCCATTTCGGTGGTCTCGCCGCTGGCCGCCGTCCTCAATGCGGCCGTTCCCGTCGCGGTCGGCGTGGCGCTGGGGGAGCGTCCCGGCCAGGCCGCCTCGGTGGGCGTGGTGCTGGCCCTGATCGCGGTGATGCTGGTCAGCCGCGAGGCCACCGCCGATGGCGTGACGCCCTATCGGTTCACCCCGAGGGTGGCCTGGCTCACGGTGCTGGCCGGGTCGGCGATGGGGCTCAACATGGTGTTCCTTCACCAGGCGCCACATGCGACCAAGCTCTGGCCGCTGGTGTTCGCGCGGCTGGCGGCGACCGCGGTGGTGGTCGGCATGTCCGCGATGAGCAACAACCTGCGGCTGCCGCAGGGCAAGCCGATGAAGATGGCGCTGACGGTGGCCCTGTTGGACATCTGCGCCAACGTGACGATGCTGCTGGCGCTGCACACCTGGCTGCTCTCGCTGGCCAGCATCTTGATCTCGCTGTATCCGGCCGCGACGGTCGTGCTGGCGATGGTGGTGCTGCGCGAGCGGGTTAGTCGCCTGCAGGGGGTCGGCATGGTGATGGCGATGGGCTCGGTAGCGATGATCGCCGCAAGCTGACGATCGGCGCACGATCGGCCTACTATCCGACCATGGCCGATCGACCGGTGACCAAACTCGACAAATCCGAGGTGCTCGCGGGCCTCTTCGGCGTGTGGGACGACATCGACGCCCTGCTGGACGGGCTCGAGGAGGCCGACTGGCAGGCGCCCAGCCCGCTGCCCGGGTGGGACGTCAAGGCGCTGGTGGCGCACATGATCGGCACCGAGTCCTTCCTCGCGGGCATAGACGCACCCCAGCCCGACATCGACGTCTCGGCGCTCGAGCACGTCCGCAACGACATCGGCGTCATGAACGAGTGCTGGGTCCGCCAGCTCAGCTCGGAAGCCGGCGCCGACGTGCTGGCACGCTTTCGGGACATCACCGGCGACCGGCGCAAGGCCCTGACGAACATGTCCGCCGAGGAGTGGGACGCGGTGAGGCCGACGCCGGTGGGCCCGGAGACCTACGGGCGGTTCATGCGGGTCCGGGTGTTCGACTGCTGGATGCACGAGCAGGACATCCGGGAGGCGCTGGCGCGGCCGTCGTCCGACGACGCGCTGCGCGGCCCGGCTTCGGAGCTCTCCCTCGACGAGATCGCGTCCACGATGGGGTATGTGGTGGGCAAGCGTGCCAAGGCGCCCGACGGTTCGCGCATTCTGTTCGAGCTGACCGGCCCGGTGGCGCGCGAGATCCGCGTCAACGTCGACGGACGTGCTCAGCTGGTCGACGACTTCGGCGGCGGGGAGCCGACGGCGACGATCCGGCTGGATGGTCTGCAGTTCACCCGGCTTTCCGGCGGGCGCCCGATGAGCCCGGCCCGTGCCCAGGACATCGAACTCGGCGGCGACCAAGACGTCGCCGCCCAGGTCGTCGAAAATCTCAATTTCGTGATCTAACAGCACTTTTCGCCGCGACATAAATCACATCGCCGGCGTATGTGTATCCACGCCGCCTCAATGGGTAGCCGAAAACGTACGGGCGCACGTCGCGCCGACACCGAATCGTCCACGCCAGGAGGGGCCGATAGTAATGACTGCAACCGATACCACCCGTCTGCTCGCGCAGTTGCGCACGCTGCTCGATCTGACCAACACCGAGATCCAGATCGCGGAAACCCGCGTCGTGCAGGCGCGCACCGAGGCGGTGCGCCGCGAGCTCTCGCAGAACGCCGCGAACGGCCGCAAGCGTGCCGACGCCCTCGAGGCCGCGATCCGCAAGCTGGGCGGTTACCCCGACGTCATCGGCCCGTTCCTGGGCCGCGCCGCGGCGGCGGTCAAGGCGCTGACCGAGCAGGCGGAACCGTTCGACGAGGCGCTGTTGGGTGACCTCGCGCTCGAAGACCAACTGCTGGACCGCGCGCGCTACACCAAGGCACTGGCCGTCGCCGCCAAGCGCCAGGACATCGAGAGCCTGGCAGAGCGCCTGATCACCGCGCACTCGGCCACGGTGGACTGGCTGACCACCGTGCTCGCCGAAGATGCGCTCGGGGGGCCGGCAGCGCTTCGGCGCACGCCGCTGCAGGCCGCCGCCGGCGCCGCGGTGAAGCTGGTCAACCTGCCCGTCGCGTGGTCGGCCCGCGGTGTGGACAGGGCGGTCGACACGCTGCGCTCCACCGGTCCGGCGCTGGGCGACCTGGTCAAGCGCGGCGGCAACGCCGGCGAGATTGCGGCGAAGGCGCTGTCCGCCTCGCAGAGTGCGGCCTTGAAGGCCGCGGAGCGGGTCACCAGTTCCGAGGGGGCGGACAAGGCGGCCGACGCGTTGCACGCGGGCCGCACGGCCGCCGGCGTCCTGGACGCCAAGGAGCTGCCGATCCGTAAGTACGACGACCTGAACGTCGGCGAGGCGGTGGCCGCGATCAAGGAGCTGACGTCCCCCGTGGACGTGCGCGCGGTCCTCGCCTACGAGGAGGCGCACAAGAACCGGCAGGGCATCGTCTCGGCAGCGCAGACCCGCGTCGCCGCCATCGCGCAGGACGTCGTAGGCATCAAATAGCGGAAACCCTCGCCGTTTGGCACCGAGTACCCCCTGGAGTCGCAGGACCGGGGGGTACTCGGCTGTGGCGGCCTGCTCGGGAAGTTAATGGCGTTGCCGCGCGTTGCTCACCGCGTACCATTGATAGTCCTGCCGAAAGTCGGCGGGATGCGAGGGGCTGAACGGCTTCGACTTCGCGCATCGAATCAAGGGAAGCGTGCCGGTGCAGGCAAGAGACCACCGTAAGCGTCGTTGCAACCATATAAGCGCCGATTCACATCAGCGCGACTACGCTCTCGCTGCCTAAGCGACAGCTAGTCCGTCAGACCGGGAACGCCCTCGACCCGGAGCCTGGCGTCAGCTAGAGGGATCCACCGATGAGTCCGGTCGCGGGACTCATCGGGACATGCACAGCGACTGGGATCGTCATCCTGGCTGGTTCGCGTGACCGGGAGATCCGAGTAGAGGCATAGCGAACTGCGCACGGAGAAGCCTTGAGGGAATGCCGTAGGACCCGGGTTCGATTCCCGGCAGCTCCACTGATCATCGGCTGGTCAGAGCGATAAGCTCTGGTCGGTTTTTGTGTTCATCAACATCTCGTCGCCATCCTCGGTTAGGCACTGGGGCGGGGCCTCGCTCGTCGCCCTGACGGCGCTATGTGCCCGGGAGCATCGATGCGGGGCTCGTCCCGGAGCTGACTACATCGACCTGCGTGCCGCCGGGGCTGGTTCGTCGCCGTCTGCCCGCGCCGCGCCCGCGGCGAGGTGCTTCAGCAATTCGGCCTGGATCAGCCGGCGCCCGGGCGCGAGCCGGTGCGAGAGCCCGTTCAGCAGGATCAGCGTGCGCCCGACGAGCGCGAAGTCCTCCGGGATCTTGCGCAGGCTCGTCTCGCCCAGGATCTGGAAGAACCCAGCCTCGGTATCGCTGTCGCCGACGGTCATCAGCATCAGCGAGCGCAGGTTGTCGGGTTTCATCGAGGCGACGTCGAAGCCGAGCTGCTCGGCCGCGGCGAACGCCGATCGCGAGTCGCCGATCATCGAACAGACCATCATCGTCGCGACGAGCCGCGCGAAGCCGGGCGGCAGCTCCTTGGCCAAGCCGAAGTCGAGGAGGCCGATCCGGCCGTCGGGCAGGATCAGTAGGTTCCCGGGGTGTGGATCCCCGTGGAAGAAGCCCTGCTCGAAGATCATCGTGCCGTAGAGCGCGCCGATCTTGCGCGCAATGTCCGCGAGCTTGTGGCCTGCCGCGACCAGCTCCTTCGTGCGCGCGACCTGGATGCCCCCCAGGTACTCGAGCACGATCACGTTGTCGCCGCACAGCTCCGGATGGACGCGCGGGACGACCACGGAGGGCATCTCGGTGAGGCTCTCCGCGAGCCGCTCGGTCGAGCGCGCCTCGCGCGCAAAGTCGAGCTCGAGCTCGATGAAACGCGTCGTCTCAGTGACGAGCGCTCGCAGGTCGATGCGCCGCTGCACGAGCATGACGATCCCCACGACGCGGCGCAGCATGCCGAGGTCGAGCGGGATGATCCTCGGGATCTCGGGATAGCGGATCTTCAGGACGACCTGGCTGCCGTCGCGCAGGGTCGCGCGATGCACTTGCGCCAAGGAAGCGGCGGCGAGGGCCCGGCGGTCGATCGTCGCGAAGACCTCGTCGAGCGGGCGGCCGAGGTCGCGCTCGACGAGCGGCCGTAGCGTCTCGAAGGGCCGCGGAGGCACCGCGTCGTGGAACTGGCTCAGCTCCTCGATGAAGGGCGCCGGGAAGAAGTCGGCCCGTGCGCCCTGGATCTGGGCGGCCTTCGTGAAGGCGCCGGCTAGTGAGAGGGCGACGCCCTTGATCTCGCGGGCGGCCGCACGGTGCGCGCGCTGCCAGTCGGCGTCGGTCGTCGACCAGAAAGCGGTGCGATCGCGCGCCAGGAGTACCAGGTAGCGGGGTAGGACGCGCACGACCGCCAGCGCCACGCGCAGGACTCGGACGACTCGGATGTGCCGGATCACGAAGCAGCAGCGCGACGTTGGGCCAGGTCGGACAGGCGGGCCCTGTCGAACGCGTCGCGCGCGCTTGAGACGATCGTCGGCACGATGCTATTGTGGCTGGTCAGTCGGTCATTCTCAACATTGCGCTCGCCCAGAGGATCCCGCCATGAAGTCTCCTGTCTGGCAGCGCTCGGCGCCCTCTCGCGACCGGTCGTCACCCCGTCCATCTCCTGACGGCCCCGACGACTTCGACTTGTTCCTGCCGCTGCGCAGCGCCGGCTCGCTCGAGAACCCCTACCCGATCTACTCCGTGATCCGCACCGTGCGGCCCGTGCTCGAGGTGCCGGTCCCGAACTACGCCGGCCCCGGCGCGTGGATGCTCACGCGCTACCGCGACGTCCACTCGGTGTTGCGCGACCCGCGCTTGTCGGTCGAGCGCATCCGGGCGCCGCTCATGCGCGACAACCTCGATCGCATGCCGGAGTTCCTGCGCCAGAGCGCGACTGGCATGCGCTCGATGCTGACAATGGACCCGCCTGACCACACGCGCGTCCGCAAGCTTGTCAACAAGGCCTTCACGCCCAAGCGCATTGCCGCGCTGCGCGACCACATCGAGGCGATCGTCTGCGAGCTCGCCGACGAGGCACAGGCCAAGGGCACCTTCGACCTGATCCACGACGTCGCCGAGCCGCTCCCGGCGATCGTCATCGCTGAGCTGCTCGGCGTCCCGGTCGAGGACCACCGTCAGTTCCGTCAGTGGTCGAGCACGATGATCAACGGCTTCGGGTCGACGAGCGCGGAGGCGCGCGCGACCGGCGCCGAGGCGGCGCGCCAGATCTTCGACTACCTCGCCGACATCATCGCTGCCCGCCGCCGCGCCCCGCGTGAGGACCTGATCAGTGCGATGACCGCGGCCCAGGAGGAGCGCGACGCGCTAACCGACGCCGAGCTGCTCGCGACCGGCAACCTGCTGCTGCTCGCCGGCCACGAGACGACGACGAACCTGATCGGCAACGGCATGCTCGCCCTGTTGCGCGAACCCGATCAGTGGAACCGGCTCTGCAACGAGCCCGCGCTAATCCCGACCGCGATCGAAGAGCTGCTCCGCTACGACGGGCCCGTGCAGGCCTCGGTGCGCGTCGCGCTTGAAGACGTCGCAATCGACGACCAGGTAATCCCGGAGGGCTCACTCGTGCTGCTGAGCATTGGCTCGGCGAACCACGACCCAGACGTGTTCGAGGACCCCGACCAGCTCGACCTCGCGCGCGACCCGAACCCGCACCTCGCGTTCGGTTTCGGCGCGCACTTCTGCCTCGGGGCGCCGCTGGCGCGCCTCGAGGCGCAGCTCGCGTTCGGCATGCTGGCGAAGCGGTTCCCGGGGCTCTCGCTCGTGGAGGACCGGCCGGTGTACCGGGCGAATCCGGTGCTGCGCGGGCTCACGAGCCTGGACGTGGCGGCGTAAGCACGACGTCGCTCGTCGATGAGTCTCGAAGCGCGTCCTTGGCCCTCTGCACGGAGCGAAGCACGCTTGCAGAACTTCTTCCTGCCGACAGTGGCGCGACGCTGTTGATGCCATCAACACCTTCGGCGCATCCGCAGGTCATTTCGCGTACGTCAGCGCCGTTTCGCGTACCGAGATCAGCCATTTCCGCTGCTCAACCGAATTTTCATGGCGGGTTCGATTCCCGGCAGCTCCACTGAGAAATTGCTGGTCAGGGCCACAGGCTCTGGCCAGTTTTCTGTCCGTGAGCACGTGTTGACTATCCTTCATGCTGAGCCCGACGGTCGTTCCGCGGCTGAACGTGGAGCGGGCGGCCGTGTAGCTATCCCACCGGTGCAGGTCGGGACGTCCCCTCTGGCTGCGACGCAGGGGCTCTGCATCAAGGAGTGCTCATGATCCATCGCCTTGCTATCGGGGTGCTCGCCGCTTTGGCTGCGGCGATCATCGTCCCTGCCGAGGGCCACGCCGATCCGCCGACGAAGTGCCTGACCAACACACCCAAAGGAAAGCAGGTCTATGTGCCCTGCGATCTGCTCAACGCCGGCGCCAACTTCCCCCCAGGGCAGCGTTGTCCTCTACCGCTCGAGCAGTACCCGAAAGATGTGCAGGACTGGTGTGGCGAAGGCCCCGGCCTTGCGAGTACCACACCCGCGAGTCCCACGAGCCCGACCAGTCCCGTGACTCCGACGACTCCGACGACCCCGACGACTCGCGTGAGCCCGACCACTCCTGTGCGCCCGACGACCACGACGACCCCGACCAGTCCCACGAGCCCGACG
Source organism: Mycobacterium terramassiliense (assembly GCF_900157385.1). Taxonomy (GTDB): domain Bacteria; phylum Actinomycetota; class Actinomycetes; order Mycobacteriales; family Mycobacteriaceae; genus Mycobacterium; species Mycobacterium terramassiliense. The sequence goes on along the minus strand of NZ_LT717700.1, from coordinate 170,587 downwards.
ACCCCGACCAGTCCCACGAGTCCGACGACCCCGACCAGTCCCACGAGCCAGGGCAGTTGATCGTGAGCTTTGATGCCCTCACGACTTTCGATTCCCGGGAGCTCGTGTAGATCGACCGGAACGTTTCAGCGCGTCGGGACCGCCCGCGGCGGAGTCTGTGCCTTCGCGCCCCTCGGCGATCCGATCGTCGAGAACCGCAACGACCAGATCGTCCGCGCCGGGGAAGTGGCGGTAGAGCGTACTGGACCGACGCCGGCGCGCCGGGCGATCTCCTCCAGGCTCGGCCCAGGTCCCTTCTCGTTGAACGCTTCGCGGGCAGCGCTCACCAATCGCGACCGATTGCGTTGTACGGCCGTGCGCGGCGCCTGCATGCGGCACGCCGCTTTTCGCGTCTCCACCAGGCAGTTTTTGGGAACGGCTACCTGATTCCTCGCCGTGGGCATAAGCTCCGGCTACTCGGCGATCGGTTTTGGCTGGGCAACTCGGGAGGTTGCCCCGAGACGGTGGGAGTGGCGCGATGTCGTATCTAGTTGCGTTGCCCGAGGCAATGTCCGCCGCGGCCACGAATGTGGCTTCGATTGGGTCGGTGGTCGAGACGGCGCACCAGACCATAGCGGGCGCCACTACCGCAGTAGTGGCCGCGGCCGAGGACGAGGTGTCCGTGGCGATCGCGGAGCTGTTTTCCGCTCACGGCCAGGGCTATCAAGCGCTGAGCGCACAAGCTGCGGCTTTTCATGGGCAGTTTGTGCGGGCGTTGAATGGCGCGGCCGGGGCGTATGGCGCCGCCGAGGCGGCGAACGCTTCGCCGTTGGCGAGCATCGAGCAGGCGTTGCTCGGTGTTCAGCAGGAAGTTCAGCAGTTCCCCACGACACTGTCCGCCGGAATCACCAACGAACTCAACTTCCTCACTTCCGAGCCGGGCTCTCCACTCTTAGCGTTGTTCACCGGGGACAATCCGCTACTAGGGATAGGGATCAGCAACACCCCGCCGCGGTTGTTGCCGTTGCTGCTCGGAGAGACGGTCCAGCACACCACATATAACGGGATGCCCGTCGTGCAGATCACGCCGGCGCACCCCACCGGCGATTACGTGGTCGCCATTCACGGTGGCGCGTTTATCTTTCCGCCCTCCATCTTTCATTGGCTGCAGTACACGGTGACGGCCTACCAGACCGGCGCGACCTTCGAAGTGCCGATCTACCCGTTGGTGCAGCAGGGCGGCACCGCCGGCACGGTTGTACCCCAGATGGCCGGTCTCATCTCCTCGCAAATCGCTCTACACGGGGCCTCGCACGTCAGCGTGATGGGCGACTCCGCGGGCGGCAACCTCGCACTGGCGGCCGTCCAATACATCGTGCAGACGCCCGCGCTCGGCCCGGTCCCGAATTCCCTGGTGTTGGTGTCCCCGTGGCTAGACCTGGCGTCGACCGGGGGGCAGATCGGCAAGGTGTGGGCGGGCGGTCTTCCGCTGACCAACCCCGAGGTGAGCCCGCTGTATGGGTCGCTGAGCGGACTTCCGCCGACCTATGTCTACTCGGGCTCGCTGGATCCACTCGAAGCATCGGCGGTCGCCCTCCAGCAACTAGCCGTAGCCCAAGGGGCCCCGATGGGTTTCGAATTCAACAACGGCGGCATTCACGACTGGGTTCTGCTTACGCCCCTCGGCCCGCTGTCCTGGCCGCAGATCGACCAGCAACTCGGCATCGCGGCCTGACGCAACGAACGATTCCCCGGCGGCCGCATAACGGCCGGCCGCTTTTACCTCGAACGCCCTTAACCCGACTGTCGCTGCGGCACACGCGCAGCCGGGAAGCGATGAATCCTGGGCAGCGGGTCCGTCATCGGGCTTCGCGCGCGGGAGCGGAAGGACTCAAGTAGTCCACTACTCTAGCTGGTCCGGCATCAGCGGCGGAATCGTAACGAGCGGGACAAAGCAAATAACGTCTCCGCGATGCGAAGGGGTTGTCATGGACGCCCAAGGGTCAAAGACTGTGCACGACAGGCCGACTGGCGAGGTCATCACGACCGCGGCGGCATGCTTACGCGGCATCGTCCCGACACGATTTCGTTGGTGGCTCGGCATCCCGGGCGCGATCTTGATCGGTTTGGGCATGTACCTGTTCGCGGCGTATTGGCGGAGGGCCGATGCGGAATACCTGTTCACGGTGATCTTTAGCAAGAATCCAGAATTCCTCTGGAAGGGAATACCCGCTTTTGCGGTGAAGGCGCTGAGTGACGCTCTGCGCTTCGATTGCTTGGTGATCCCCGGTTACTGCGTGGCGCTCATTGTCTGTGCCCTGGTCTTCAGGTTTCTAGCGTTCTCCGAGTCCGGCAAGAAGCTGAGCCGATACATCCTTGCTGCGGCGGTAGTGGCCACGGCCGCACACATACTCGAGGACGTTTTCATTTACTGCGTGCTGCACCGGACGCCCGGCGGGTTGCTCAGCCGCGTGCCCAACGCATTCTGGATCTACGCGCCCGCGGCGGTGGCAACCGTGAAATGGTGCGCACTCGTGGTGGCGGTGACGGCGGTACCGGCAGCGGTTTTCTCGGTAATCCGGGCGATCCTGTCGCACCGGCGCATGCGCAGGTACCGGCGACGGCACAATGGCCGAAACTGGTGGGACGAAGCACTGTCGGCGCCCGCGCCGGGGCCGGAGGAGGGTGACGTCGAGGCGGCCTGGCGTCGGGCCTATTACGTACCGGACGGCGAAGGCCCGGCCCGCAGTCACGATGACGGCTCCGTACCGACGCCAACGGCGTTGTGCCTGTCCGGCGGCGGAATCCGCTCTGCCTGTGTGGCGATGGGCGCAATGCAGCAGCTCGCCCGTCCGCGAGGTGCCGTCACGAACGCGTGGCCGAAGGGACCGGCGCTTGACGATTTCGACTATGTGATCTCGGTATCTGGCGGCGGGTTCAGCGCCGGGGCGCGGGTGCTCGCCGTTCAACCTGAGCCAACGAGTGACCGCCGGGGCGACGACGCGATCGCGCGGCTATCTGACCGGTTTAGTGCCGGCTCAGTCGAATTCGACTACCTGCGCCGCCACTGCGACTACCTCGCTGATTCGCCGCTCGCGCTACTGCGGGCGCTCGCCGAGGTTTTCAAGAACCTTTTGGCGTCGCTGCTCATCGTGGCGTCGTCGGCCGTCATTCTGGGCTGGCTGCTGGGCATGTTCGTAAATTATTTTCCGTTCAGGGCAGTGGTTCCCTACCGGGGTGTCGTACCGCCGTCTAGCCCGGTTGGGCACCAGCGGGTGGATATCGAAGCGCTTCACGCCCGCCCGGTAGCGGCGGTTGCGGCCATCGCGATTCCCGTTGCGGCACTGATCGTCTGCGTCATCCTTGGCCTGATCTGCGAGTGGGCCTCCACGTCGCGGTGGAGCTCCCTGTGCCAAGACTGTTTCGGCCGGTGGGGCCGTAGGTCCGCGTTGCTGGCTTTGCTGGTATTCGGTCTCAGCGTCGCGGGACCCGCGCTCATGTGGCTGTGCATGCAACGACCGGACAAAGGGCCGGTGGGGGCGATCGGCGGTATCGCGGCCGTGGTAACGCTGCAGTTCTCGACGACCCTGTTGTCGATGACGTCGAAAAAGGACAGCCCGGTAAATCCCTCGCGGTGGCTGAAATTGATTCCGTCGGGAGTCGTGCGCATTGCCTTGGTCGTTTTGACGTTGGGCGTGCTACTGACCGCGTGGCTGCTGCTGCTCGGAATCGTCGCTGGCCACGTCTTCAACATGGAGATCCACCAAGCGATCCTCAATCCGACCCGCAGCCGCCAGCCTTTGACGTCCGACATTCAGTGGCTATACCTGGGTGGGGTCGCGCTGCTTGCTCTGCTGCTGAGTAGCTTTGACGTGACCTCGCTCAGCCTGCACCCGTTCTATCGGCAACGATTGGCGCACGCGTTCGCTGTCCGGCGGCACTGCGGGAAGGCTGTGGAGTACAAGCCCTGCGAGTCGACGTGGCTTGACCAGTATGGCAAGACTCAGACCGGTGGTCCGAAATTCGTGTTTGCCTCGGCCGCCGCCATCTCTGATGGTGACATCCGGCCGGCACCTGGCCTCAATGCCGTGTCGTTCGTCATGACTGCCGATTACGTTGGCGGGCCGGCCCTCGGCTGGCTCAAGACTGAGGAACTTCGCCACGCATCACCCCCGCGCATTCAGCGCGACCTCACCGTCCAAGCAGCGATGGCGGTGAGCGGAGCGGCGTTCGCCTCGGCAATGGGAAGGCAGGGCCAAGGCATTCAGTCGCTGCTGGCGCTGTCCGGCGCCCGGCTGGGAACCTGGCTGCCCAACCCACTTTTCGTGCGGAACATTCAGCTCAACGCGGCCGACCCTTCGTTCCCCAAGGCGCTGCCTTCGGTGCGGGGAGCCGGGTACTTCTACCGAGAGCTGTTAGGGATCAATAAGTTCGATGCGCGACTCGTTCAAGTCACCGACGGCGGACACTACGAAAACCTTGGCCTCGTCGAGGCCCTGCGTCGGCGGTGCCGACTGATCTACTGCATCGACAGCAGCGGCGACTGTCCTCCGTTGCTGTCCGGTCTGTCCGACGCAATCAGGCTCGCCAGATTCGAACTCGGCGTTGAGATCACCATGGAAAACGGCGGACCGTTCGGTGTGGAAAATCTCGCGCCGGGATCCGGCGATCAGTTCTGCGATAGTAACGCGTTTTGCAGCCTCAACGCCCGCGTCACCAAATGCGCTGTCGCACGGGGAAGGATCACCTATCCCGAAGCAGCAGGAATCGAAACGGAGGAAGCCAGAACCGGATGGCTGATCATTGCCAAAGCTGTGTTGTGGCAGGAGCTGCCCGATTGGGTTTTGACCTACGCCGCGGAGCACGGTGGCGCAGAGTTCCCCCACGACAACACATCTGACCAATGGTTTTCCGAGGGGCAGTTCGCTGCGTATACGGAGGTGGGTCGCAGCATCGCCGTGAGTGCGATGAAGGTTCCCGGTGACGGCAGCTTCCCCGCAACCGAATCCCCGGTGCAAGTGGTAAACGGCGCCGAGCCCGCAGAGTCGCCCAGACCGGCGGCATGACTACAACGGAAGGAGCCTTTCGATGATTATCCGCCCAAAGACGAACCATACCCGTGACGCAGGGGCGGGGCGGCTTATGCGTGCCACGCTTATCAGTGCGGGACTTGCGCTTGTCGCCAGTCCGTTCGTTATGCCGGCCAGCGCGCGCGCCGACTTGAACCAGCAGTTCTACCAGTTCTGCATCACGAACCTTGGTCAGGGCAACGACTACTGCTGCGCGCATGCGGGTGGCAACGTGAAGGGCAGCAGTTGCCTGGATCCGGCTACCGGAAACGTCATCTCGCCGGCGGCGGTAAGGCAGGGCTGAAGGTCAACCAGACAAAAGTGGCGTGGACGACGGCGTCGGCGCGGGCACAGTGAACCGTCCGCGGCGCAGCTTTGAGTCAATGCCGGAGAATCTCGAAGCCGGTCCCCGCGTCGAATCCGGTCGCCGCAACTCCCCAACCAGAGATGCCGGTCAAAGGCTCCCCCTGATCGCTCAAAGGTGAGGGGCGCAGGCCCTGGGAACGGGCTAAAATTCGGGGCGCACGCCGGCGAACTCAAGGGGGACCATCATGACGGGTGGGTACAAGGTCGATCCCGCCGCGCTGCACGTCGGCAGCAATGACATGTTCAACGCGATCGGCGAGGCCGCTGTGGAATTCATGGGCCATGAGGACGGGTTGGCGGGGGCCGCTCCGGGCTGGGTCGGATCCTCGCAGCTGGCGTTGGGTGAGCTGGCGGCGCGGTGGGAGCTTCGCCACGACCAACACAAGTTGCGGGTGGACGGGTTGGGGTCGCACGTGGCCGAGGCGATGTTCAGCTATGCCACCAACGAGGACGACTCGGCGCGAGATTTCAGGTCGTTGCGGGACTAGGGGTAGCACGTGGGGCCGTTGACCCCCAATGACGTCAAGCGATGGGATCTCGGCGCAATCCAGCAGGTGTTCGAGACGGCCAACGGGCGCGCCAGCACCTTGCAGCGGTTGGGCGACAACCTGCAGCAGGTCCACAACGTTCTGGGCGGCTGGGACGGGGAAGCCGGCGAGGCGTTTCGCGCCGACCTGGGCAAGGCCCGCCGCGACATCGAGGCAGACGGCCAGGAGTCCAGGCAGGTGGCCGCGGCGGTGTCACACGCCGAGGCCGACGTGCGCGCGTGCAAGAACGAGCTGGCCGATATTGAGCGCGCCGCCGATGCCAAGGGCTGGAAAATCACGCCGGACTGGCGAATCGATGTGGGGGACACCTGGATTGGGCGCGATACCTTGGAGTTCGCCGCACAGCAGCAGGTGCTGCAGGATCGACTGATCCTGTTGAAGGCGCACGCCGAGAGCGCCGACCACGAGCTTGCCGCCGCCATCCGGGGGGCGGTGGGCGAAATTCCGTTGGATGCCGGCGGACGTCCGCCGGCCGGCGGCCCACCGCCACAGCAGGGACGGCCCAAGCCCGGCGGAGCGCGCCACCCGCGGTCGCTGGAGGACATGCTGGTGCCCGGCGGCCCGGCAGACCCCGCGGCCGGGGATGGCCCGCCGTCGGACGCGCCCGCTCCGGCTGGCGGCGGCGGAGGAAAGCCGCGGTCGCTGCAAGACCTCCTGCTGCCGACCGACAAGCCGCCGCCGGGCGGCCCGGGCGATCAGCCGCAACCTGGCAGCCTGCCGGACCTCTTGAGCCGGCTTCATCAGCCCGTTGTCCCTGGGCCGCCGCCCCAGCTCAAACCCGCAGACGTGGAGAGCTTCAAGGCGATGGTGCGCCAATCCATGATCCGCAACGGTGTGCCGCCGGAGCAGATCGAGACCCGGCTGAATGACATCGTGGGCCGCAGCCAGCAGTGGATCGACAACGGAATGCCGACCTACGTTCCCCCCGAACCGAAGCCGCCGCCACCGCCGGGATTCGGCGAAGGCTTCGCCGACCGCTGGTTTGCCACCGAACAGGGCATCCACAACCTTCTCGGGGTCGGCGGCCCCGGAGCGCCCGGTGTGCTCGAGTCGTGGCAGCAGATGCTCAAGGGGACGGTCGAGAGCACCGTAAACCCGTTCGGCACCGCAGTGGGCGAGGTCAAAAACGCGCTTGACTCACCGAGTCCGGCTTACTACCTGGGAGGCAAAGCCTCCGACGGCGCCTTCGCCGTGCCGGGCCTGCTCTTCGGCGGGGAAGGGGCAGGGATTGGCCGCCTGGCGGACATCGATGCCGCCGCCGCAGTCGATTATGGCCCAACGCATTTGCCGCACATGCCGGTCGGCCTCGATCAACCCATGGTTTACCAACCGTTTGCAGACCTGGCTGGGCAGGATCTCTATTCCTCCTTCGTGCATGGGGAAACCACCACGGGCTTGAGCCGACAACTTGCCGACATGTCGACTCACTACGTGGGCGACAATCCAGACCGAGTAGTCCTCGGCAATTTCGACGAATACCACCGTGGCTACATTGGCGAAGCCAGGGATCATGGCGGAATTTACTTCGATACTGGCGGGCCGGTCTGGGAGGCCATGACCGATGGGCTTCCCAAGCTTGTCGGCAACGACCTCGCGTGGCAGGTCAACGAACAGTTTCTCCGCGGCCAGATGGAAAGCCATGTCGGTCGTATCGAGTACCTCCTCGACCACGACGAGTACGCTTCGCTTGAAGACATGGCGGTGGATCGCGCGACGTCGTTCTCCGCGCGGGAGATAAACTTCCTCAACCAGAACGCAGCCGCATATGGATATGAACGCGTTGGTGACTCTTGGGTTTATGTGGGGGATGCATCAAAATGACGGCCGGGTTTTCTTCAGAAGTTCAAACGATAGTGGGACCGCTGCTAGCTGAACTCGGTTTCGTTTTGGACGAGGTAGACGACAGTCCTGACCAAGGCGGCATCGAACGACACATCGTCTACTACCGGTCAAGCGACTGCAAGATGCAGATTTACGAATACAGTCGTGAGGGTGAGGTGAACAGCATGATTGCGACGTTAGACGCACCAAACGAGTTTGGCTTGACAAGCAAGCAATGGCATTACATCAGCAAGTTCTCAAAACGATCGGATGTTCCGCCGCAGGAACGTCTGAGACTTGCAATAGCTGAAGCCAACACGTACGCCAACCCGCTGGAATGGGTGCGAGATCGCATTGCCAAGTATTATGAGTCGGCGCACGCCGGCATTCTTGAAATGTATGGATTCGGCTGACCGCGGCGACACGGTGATGTGCCTCCGCCAATGGGGGTCAAAGATTTTCAGAAAAAAGGTAAGAAACGAGACATCGACTGGGGTGGGGGCGGCGGAAACAGAGACTTTCTTGGGCCGATACGCTGTGTGCGAAGTTAGGCCAGGTTGGCAGCCTCGATGATGTTCTCTACTGGTACACCGAAGGCGTAGTTACGAGTCAGGCGGCCAAACGGGTGGGGGATCGCGCGGGACGCTTCAAACACGAGTACCAGGTACTGAGCCAGTTTGATGTTGCTTGGGCGAAGCGCCGGGTGCACGAACTCGCCGCCCTTTTCCGTAATGGCCAGCCCGAAGATATTGCCCTACTTCCCGACATCGGCGAAGCGCTATGACGACGGCTCAGGTGGCTGCTACGCGCGTGTCAGACGCCGATCAGGCGCCCGCCTCGATGGCCGCGACCCTCGCGGCCGCGTCGGGCCCACAGAAGCGCTGAAGATCCACCGGGCCCGCGGACACTAGATCGTTGATGCGCCGCATGAGGTCGCCGGAAGAGAGATGGGCATACAGGCTCGCGCCTGGGCACGACGTCGCGGCCAGGTCGCGATGGCCGGCCAGCGTGTCGGTCGCGATGCGGAAATTCTGCACGGCCCACGCGAACGCCAGCGCCGCTCCGTGCAGCTGGGCCTCCGACACGGCCTCCTGATCGAAGTCTCCTTCGCACAGCACCAGGAAATGGCCCGTCGTGTTGTAGTCGGTTGCGGTGTCGCCGGCGATTTCGGTGCTCCGCAGTTCGTAGATGTTGCCGTTGCGGTCGACGCCGACGTGATAAGCGATGTCGATCCAGCCCTTCTGGTCTTGGTGGTAGCGCTGGTCCTGCCGGAGGCGGCCCGGGGCGTTGCGGTTGTCGCCGAGGACGACGGCCTCGTGGTGGAGGGTCATGCGGGTGATGGTGTGCGGCTTGCCACCGGGTCGGGCAGCCTGCGCGCCCCACGCGTCTCGGCACAGCAACTGAGCCGACGTGGCGGCGGTCAGCCGGACACCGGTCGTCGGCGTCGAGCACGCACCGAGCATCGATGCCACGCCGAGACCGCCACCCAGCGCCAGGAGCAGGCGGCGGTCGAGGAGACCCGCGGGTTCGTCGGGTCGATCCGGTGTGGGCACCTGTTGAACCTGCCCTGCGCTCCCGACGCGGTCAAGAGCCGACGCGAAACCGCTGCGGCTCTTTCTCCGTCCACCGCGGCCGGCGGACCTTTAATCTCCTGCAATGGACCGCATCTGGCAGTGGGCGTGGGATCGCTGCGGGGCAAGGTATTACTGGTGGGCTCTGACCCTGGCCGCGTTTCTGGTTACGTTACCGATCTACCTCATCTTCTTGGCGTTGCCGATTACCGCTTTCGAGAAGTCCGACCGCTACCTCGAGGCGACGGCCATCACCGTGGTCGCGGTGCTGGTGCTCGTCGGCATCATGTCTCTTCCGAACCGCCGATGGGCACGCCTCTGGGAGCAGTGGGCGGCTGGCCACGACGTCGATCGGGAGACCGCCCTCGATGCCACCTATTCCTACTCTCGGGCCACGGTTCCTCGAACGGTGTGCGCCACGGGCGTATGGGCCGCCGCGTTGGCGGTCGTGCTGGGCGCGGTCGCCGGAGCGCCGAAGTTCCGGCTGATCGAATACGCGATACTCGGCGCGGCCATCGCAGTGGCGATCCAACTGGTCGCATTTCACAGCATCGTGGAAGCAACGATGCGGCCGGTCCGAATCGCCCTCGCCGGTGACACAGGCATCGGCGATGCATTGCCGCGCTCACGTCCGACGTTTGCCGCGCGGTCGAACGTGTCGGTGGTTGCCGCAGCATTTGCCTACGCCGTCGGCGGCGCTTGGCTGGCGGTCGTGCTGGGTCATGTCCGCGACGCCCCGATCCTCTCCGTCGTGATTGGATGCGCGTTGGCCGTCGTGTTCGCCGTGCCGGTCACGGTCGGCCTGGGATTCTCACGCTCCTTGCAGCCCGTTCGCGACCTCGCCGCAGGCGCCGACCGCGTGGCGGCTGGGGATTATGGCCAACGCCTGCCGGTCGTTCAGGACGACGACCTGGGCGCGCTGGCCGCGTTGTTCAACCGCATGCAGGCGGGGTTGGCCGAGCGGCAGCGGCTTCAGGGCGCATTCGGAACCTACGTCGATCCCGCCTTGGCTGCGCGGCTGCTCGAGCAGGGCGACGACGTGTTCACCGGTGAGCGCCGCGAGGTGACCGTGATGTTCGTCGACATCCGCGACTTCACTCCGTTCGCCGAGGCGAATACCGCCGAGGACACGGTGGCCCGGCTCAACGCTCTGTTTGAGATCGTCGTGCCTGCCGTCGTCGGCGCCGGGGGTCACGTCAACAAGTTCCTCGGTGACGGGGCGTTGGCAGTCTTCGGCGCACCGAACGACCTCGCCCAGCACGCCGACGCGGCGGTATCGGTCGCCGTGTTGATTCAGCGGCTCGTGGACGAGCGATTCGGCGGTGCGCTGCGGATCGGGATCGGGATCAACACCGGCGTCGTGATCGCCGGCACCATCGGGGGCGGGGGCAAGCTGGAGTTCACCCTGATCGGTGACACGGTCAACGTCGCTGCGCGCGTCGAGCAGCTCACCAAGGCGACGGGCGACGCGATCCTGCTGACCGAACCGTGCGTCGACGCACTGGCGTCAAGACCGCCCGGGCTCATCGAACGTGGACCGCAACCGTTGAAGGGCAAGTCGGCCGCGGTGCGCATCTTCACGGTCGGGTGGGAGACGGCTTCGTCACCCTAGTATGTGACGTACGTCACACTCATCTGCTTCCGCTAACAGACGCTCACTGCCGCTGGTAGAACGCACGTACCGCTGATAAACACACGTCAAACATGCGTAATCTTTGCTGGGGGCGAAGTCCTGACAGCGATCAGGGAGGAATTTGCCGTTGACCGCAGGTGTCCACGACGCGACGGCGGCCGAACCAACCACTGAGACAGCAGACAAGCAGGTCTCTGTCGATGTCCTTGCGAGCACCACTACCAACGGGGAATACCTCTCCCACCCGCCGAAGTCGGCCGAGCCGGACGATCGCCCGCCAGTCACAGAGCCATCGGTCGGCCGCCACTACGTCACGATGCTGGGCAGACCGCTGCGGTACGGCGTCAACCAGCTCGATTCCTCGTTGCAGACTTTAGGCCGTTTCTTCGACCTGGCCGCCCAGTCGTTCGTGTACCTGCTCAGGGACTTGATCAGGTTGCGGCACCCGTGGCGCGACACCCTCAACCAGGCCTGGTTCATCATCAGCGTCACGGCGATACCCGCGTTACTGGTCTCCATCCCGTTCGGGGTCATCGTGGCGGTGCAGGTGGGCAACTTCATCCAGCAGGTCGGCGCTTCGTCGGTCTCCGGTGCCGCCGGCGGCCTCGGGGTGATCCGTCAGGGCGCGCCGGTCGTCGCCGCGTTGTTGCTGGGCGGTGCGGCCGGTTCGGCGGTGGCCACCGACCTCGGCGCCCGCACCATTCGGGAAGAGGTGGACGCGCTGCGCGTCATGGGCATCGATCCGGTGCAGCGGCTGGTCACCCCGCGCCTGGCGGCGATCGTGATCGTGGCGCCGGTGCTGTGCTCCTTCATCATCTTTATGGGGCTGGCGGCGGGCTACGCCATCAACGTCGGCTTCCAGTCCGGCACCCCGGGTAGCTACATCGCGTCGTTCGCGTCCTTCGCCAGCGTCAACGACGTCATCGTCGCCGTCCTGAAGACCTGGCTGTTCGGCGTCGTCGTGATCCTCGTGGCCTGCCAGCGTGGACTCGAGGCCAAGGGCGGTGCGCGCGGGGTGGCCGACGCGGTCAACGCCTCCGTGGTCATCGGCATCGTGGCGGTGTTCGTCCTCAACCTGCTGATCACCCAGGGCCTGTCGATGTCCATGCCCCTAAGAGTGGGCTGATGGCAACCCCGGCACGGTACCGGCCCGCGCCCCTGCGGGCCTCGTCCTGGGTTGCCGGCCGGGGTGACTCGCTGATCCAGCGCCTCGGACACCAGGTCACCTTCGGATTCCAGGTGCTCGGTGCGATTCCGCACACGCTGAAGCGTTACCGGCACCAGACCGGGGTGTTGTTGGTCGACATGATCTGGGGGAACGGATCGCTCATCGTCGGTGGCGGCACCATCGGCGTGCTGATCTTCATGGGTGCGGCGGTCGGCGGTTCGGTGGGAATCGAAGGATACGGAGCCCTCGACATGGTCGGCATGGGCCCGCTGACCGGGTTCGTCTCCGCGTATGCGAACACCCGGGAGATGGCGCCGATGATCGCGGGGATCGGCTTCGCGGCCCAGGCGGGGTGCCGCATGACCGCCGAGATCGGCGCCATGCGGATCTCGGAGGAGATCGACGCGTTGGAAGCCCTTGGCATTCAGTCGATCCCGTTCGTGGTCACGACCCGGGTCATCGCCGGGATGATCACCATCATTCCGCTGTACGTCGTGACGCTGGCGTTGAGCTATGTGTCGTGCGCGTTGGTGGTCAATGTGCTGCACGGGCAATCCTCGGGCACCTACTACCACTACTTCGACTCCTTCATCCACCCCTCCGACGTGGTGTTCTCGGTGCTCAAGGCCGTCATCTTCGTGACGCTGATCATTGCCATCCACTGCTACCAGGGCTACTTCGCCAGCGGTGGTCCGGAGGGTGTCGGCCGGGCCTCGGGGCGTGCCATCCGCGCCAGCATCGTCACCGTGGTCGCCGCCGACATGGTGCTGACGCTGTTGTTCTGGGGCAACAATCCCGGCATTCGGATATCGGGGTAGGGATGCCGTTACCGCCAGGGTCGGACCAAGGAGTGCGGGCGCCCAGCTCGCGCTCGTTGCGGATCAGGGGCCTCATCGCCGTGCTGGCGCTGAGCATCGCCGGCATAGCGCTGTATCAACTGGGCAACGGCGGCTACGACGACACGTTCAAGCTGACCGTGGTGGCCGAGTCGATCGGCGAGGGTCTGACGCCGGGTGCGGAGGTGAAGTTTCGCGGGCTGACGATCGGATCGGTGAAAACGCTGCAATCGGCCGGATACAACAAGCAGAAGATCACGGTGGAACTCGAGCCGCGCCAAGCCAGGGCCCTGGCCGCCGACACGACGGCCAACTTCATGTCGTCCAACACTTTTGGCCTCGCGGCGGTCGAACTGGTCAGCAGCGGCGCCGGCGCCCGGCTGAGGCCGAACCAGACGCTGCTGATAGGCAGCAACGTCCGGTCGACCTCCATCACCGGGCTGCTGCGTCAGGGCCAGAAAATCGGCAAGATGGTGGACTCGCCCGATGTCGACCACATCATCGAGATAGTGCGTCGGCACGCCGAGCTGACCGAGCCGGTGACCCGGTCATACTTCGATCTGATCAAGATGCTCGTCGACGCCCAGAAGGTGCCCTTCTCGCGGTCGCTATCGGTGTTCGCCTCGGTGGTCAACGGCGCCAGCGACGCCATCCCGCTCATCGGACTGGCGTATGACCTACTCAATGGGATGGAATTTCTGGCCCATCCCGACGGGGTCGAGCGCATGAACGTGATCCTGGACCAGACCGCGAAGCTCCTCTTCAAGGCGGACGGGATCTTCGCGAAGAACATCGCCTGGCTCGCGCCCTTCATGAAATCGATGATGGATGTGTTGCTGCCCCTCTCGTACCTCCAGGGCAGCCAGGCTCCGGTCTATGACCGGCTTTCGGGTCTGCTGGACCGCACCAGTGCCGCGTTTCCGATCATCGACGGCAAGGTCCGCATGCAGATCGAGGTCACCCTGGACGCCATGCCGGGGCTGGCGGCGGCCCTACCGCCCCCGCCGCCCGCGCCCGCGCCCCAGCGGGGTGGCCGGTGAGAAGCGTTACCAAATCGGCGATTTGGCTGACCATCTTCACCGCGGTATCGGTGGTGTGCACGCTCATCGTGCTGACCGCCTTGCGCAGTCCCGTCACCGGCGCGGTTTCCCGCTACACCGCGGCGTTCTCCGATGTGTCGGGTCTCTACACCGGTGACGACGTCCGCATCTCCGGCGTGCAGGTCGGCAAGGTGGAAACCATCCGCCTCGACGGCCGGATCGCCAAGGTGGACTTCACCGCGCAAGACGATCACCCGGTGTTCGCCAACACCGTTGCCGCGGTGCGCTATCAAACCCTGGTCGGCCAGCGCTACGTGGAACTCGTCCAGCCGGCCAAGCCGGATCGGCGGCTGCCGGCCGGGGGCGCCCTTGGCCTCGGGCAGACGATTCCCTCGTTCGATGTCGCGAAGCTGTTCAACGGGTTTCGGCCGATTTTTCAGACCCTCGACCCCGCCCAGTTCAACCTGTTGGGCGAGAACCTGCTGCGGTTGATCCAAGGCGATGAGAACGGCATCGGCCCGTTCCTGCACGACCTCGACGTCATTTCCAAGTTGGCCGTGAACCGCCAGGCCGTCATCACCGCCGTGCTCCGCAATCTCAGCGCGATCTCCCAGGATCTAGGCGGCAAATCGCAGCAACTGTTTCATCTCATCGCCACGCTCAACGACGTGGTGACCAAGTTCGGTTCCAAGGCCGAGGAGTTTCGCGCGGCGATGAACGAAGGTCTGCCCGTCCTGCGGAACACCACCCACATCTTGCAATACACCGAGCACACTTTCGACGGGACGACGGTTCCGCTCTACGACCTGACCAGCCGCATGTGGCCACAGACCGCGACGATCATCGCGGGCCTGTCGCTCACGCCGTCGCTGATTCAGGGAATGCGGGACTGGCTGGTCGACGACCAGCCCGCCAGACCGGCGTTTTCGTGCTCGCACGGCGAGGTCACCCTGCCGGGGATCGGACAGGTGTCGTTCGCCCAGCAGAACCTGGTGGTGTGCCGGTAATGCTGTTCGGGGACAAGAGCGTACGACGGCGGCGTCCCGTGCTCGACGAGCGCGCCGCCGCGGTCCGCAGCCGCCGGCACGGCATCATCGGCGTCGTCGTCATCGTTGCGGCGTTGGCCGCCACCGCGATGGCCTACCTCAATCCGACCGGCCAGACCGGTTATGCCGCGCGCTTGTCCAACTCCGGCGGTGTGCGCGCCGGCGACCAGGTTCGCATCGCCGGCATCCCGGTCGGGAAGGTCACCGGCATCCGGCTCGACGGCGCCGCCGTCGAGATGAAGTTCGACGTCGAGCGCTCGGTGCTGGTCGGTTCGGAATCCACGCTGGACATCAAGCTGCTCACCCCGCTGGGCGGCCACTACGTGGCGCTCGACCCGAAGGGCGCTCTGCCGCTGGGCCGCAACGTGATTCCGCCGCAACGGGTCACGCTGCCGTTCGAGGTCAACGACATCATCCAGGCGGCAACCCCGCTGATCAAGGAAGTCAACGGCCAAGTCATCCACGACACGTTCACCGAGGTAGCCAACGCCGCCAACAAATTTCCCGACGCGGTGCGCGACCTGCTCCGGTCGGCCAATGCGTTGACAAGCTCGATGAGCAAGTCCACCGCCGACTTCCATCGCAGCCTGGACTTCACCAACAACGGCCTGCGGGCCACGGTCGCCGCGCGTAAGCAGCTCATCACGCTGTTCGAGCAGCTGAACATCATCGGCCAGTCCTACACCTCGAAGTCGGTCGACATTGTCGAGTTCTTCGGCCTGCTCAGCGAACTGGCCCGCATCCTCGACCGCATCGTGGTGTTCTACGGCCGGGAGGTCGGGCCGGTTGTCAACGGACTCGAAGACATCACCGACACGCTGAACGCCCATCCCGAGCGGTGGGGGGAGGCGCTCGAAGGCCTGGGGCAGACCCTCAACATCGTGTTGCCGATGCTCAGTGGCAACGGCGTCGTCTTCGACCAGCACAGCCGGCTGGTGCCCGGGCAGGACCTGTGCCTGCCCAACATCATGAGGAACTGTTGAGATGGGCAGGTTGTCGGCGCTGCGCCCGCGGTTGCGTTCCCGGTGGGGTATCGCCGCGGTGGTGGCCGTCGTCGCGGCGGTCGCGGCGGCCGTGGTCTTCGGCGCCAGGGTCGTGGCGCCCGGCCACACCCGCGCGATGTGCGCCGAATTCACCGACGCGGTAGGGCTTTATCCCGGCAACAAGGTGGCGCTGCTGGGTATCGAGGTCGGCACGACGAGCGCGATCGTCAACAAGCCCGACCACGTCGAGGTCGACTTCACCGTGCCCACCGACCTCGACCTACCGGCCGACGTCGGGGCGGTCACCTACTCGCAATCGATTGTCACCGACCGCCACATCGAACTGACCAAGCCCTACACCTCGGGACCGAAATTCACCGGGCCGGGGTGCATCAAGCTGAAGTCCACCAAGACCCCGATCAGCATCAGCGAAACCTTCAACGCCATAGGCAAGCTCGCCGACGCCATCATGGAACCGCAACACGGCCAAGACCCGTCCCGGGCGCCGGGCGTGCAGGCCATCAACGACAGCTTGCGCGCGGCCAGCCGCTCGCTGGATGGAACCGGAGCCGGCCTCAATCAGACGCTGCGCAATCTGGTCACCATGCTCGCCGACCCCTACAAGGCCGACGCCGACTACCGGCAGCTATTCGAAAACAGCGAAATACTCACCTCGGACTTCCTCAAGAACTGGGACAGTTTCGCGGGATTTGTCCAAACTCTTCCCGCGACCACCCAATTGGTCGAGGGCCTGTCGGACAACTTCGGAGCGGCGATGAGCCGCCTGTCGCATCTGTTGCCGATCCTGGTCGAGGCGGTGGAACGGTGGGGGCCGCGGGTCTATCAAAGACTCGACCACTGGATCGGCTGGCTGAGCGACATGCTGAACAGACACACCCCGGCCATCATGGCCATGATCAACTCGTGGCCGCAGTTCAGCCACTGGCTGAGCGACATCTACGAACCGGCGTGGGGAACCCACAACGTCACCTATATTCCACCGCAGGTGGCGATTTCACCGTCGCAGGCCGGTGCCATCTGTGAGGGGCTGCGGCAGCGGAACGTACCCGGGGCCGCGTCGGCGTGCGCGTCGGGCACCGCGTCGGATCCCGTCACCCTCGGCCTGACCGACCTCATCCTGGGGGCCGCGTTGTCATGACCCTCAGGATCCCAAGCCGGATGCGCGTGCTGCTGACCGCGATGGCGATCTGCCTGACGGCGGCGTGCTCGCTGGATCCAACCCGGCTGCCGGTCCCGGGCGCCTACAGCCCCGACCACGCCTACCGAATCAAGATCCAGTTCTCCAGCGTGCTCAACCTGCCCGCCCGGGCCAAGGTGGACTCCGGTGGAGTGCAGATCGGCGTGCTCGACCACGTCCAGCTCGACGGCGCCACGGCGGTCGCCTACGTCGATATCGCCGGCGACACAAAGCTTCCCGGCAACACTCGCGCCGAACTGCGCCAGGCCACCCCCCTCGGCGACATCTACATCGCGCTCCTGCCGCCGGCGGATCGGGCCGGGGGCATGCCGGTGCTGCGCGACGGCGGCACCATCCCGTTGCGCAACACCGCCCCGGCCGACAACGTCGAAGACCTCTTGCGGTCAGTGTCGAACCTGGTGGCCGGCGGCGCGATCGGCACGCTGCAAAGCACCGTCGTCAACGCCAACAAAGCGTTCCCGAAAAGCCCAGCGGAGCTGACCCGGATGCAGCAGACCCTCGCCGGCGTACTCAATGACCTGGCGGCCAACCAGAACACCATCGACGGCATCCTGTCCAGCATGGAGAACATCACTACCAACATGGCGGCCAATACCGCGGTGTTCAACCGGCTGGTGACCGAGGGCCCGCCGAAGCTCCAAGGGCTTTCGGCGATCACCATGGCCATCCTCAACGTCGTCGGGGACTCTCGAGACGTCAGCAAGCTCGGCGGCGAGCTCACCAACCCGATCGTCGGCGACATCATGCAGATGCTTTCCTACCTCACGCCAATGGTCGGAACGCTGGCAACCGTCGACACCACCATTCCGGTGCTCGCCGACAAGCTGATCGCGTTCCTGCACTACAAGCTCCTCGGGTTCTTCCGCAACGGGGGCCCGAAATACATTGTCTCCGAACTTCATCCACCGACCGGGCACGAGGGCGTGGATCCCGCCGACAAGGCCGACCAGGCGGTCAAGGCGATGCAAAGCATGGGAATGCTGCCATGAAATTCGGAGCCCGCGCCACGCTGGCCATTCTGGCGGTGATGACCCTGGCCGGCGCGGCCTACATGTCGATCGGCGTACTCGACATCAGCCCGACCAAACAAGTCACCCGACTCACGTTGATGCTCGACACGTCCGGCGGCCTGATGCCCACATCGGAGGTGACGATGCGCGGCATCAAGGTCGGAAGGGTGAGGAGTATCGAGACCACGACGAGCGGGCTGGCGGTCGCGATCGACCTCGACCGCGCGCACCCGGTGCCCGCCGACAGCGCGATCAGCGTGGAAAATCTCTCCGCGGCCGGCGAGCAGTACATCGAGTTCAGACCGAAACTGATTGCGCCGCCGTACTTTAGCGACGGGACGGTGATCCCGGCAGACCGGGTCGCGCCGATGGTAACCGGCGCCGACTTGCTCACCAAGGCCAATGCCCTGATGTCTGCGCTGAACCTCGACCAAGTACACACCATCATCGACAACGTCTCCGCGGCGTTTGCCGGCAACGACGACAGCATCGATTCCCTGGCCACCACCGCCGGGTTGACCGCCAGGGTGATCCACGACGACAAGCAATTGCTGGCCACGCTGTTTAGCAACTTCGCCACGATGACCACCAACTTGGGCGACATCAACGCGGGCGAAGTGATCAGCGAGACCGGCAAGCTGCTACCGCGCTCGGTGCCGGCGTTCTTGCGGATGGTCCACGAAATCGAAACCCTTTCGCACACCGGCGTGGGCGTGGTCGGCCCCGACGATCCGGCGGGCGTCCTGGTAGCCAAGCTCAGCCAATGGCTCGACATGCTGGCCGGCCCGCTCAGCACCTTCACCACCGTCCTGGAACCCGCGGTCGCACCGCTACACGACGTCAAGGTGGACGCCGGGCACTGGCTCGACTTCTGGGAATCGACCTTCAACGACAGCGGCGGAATGCGGGTCCAACTCAACGTGCCCGAATGGCACCGGTGATCGGTGAACGAAGTTACGGCAAAGAAAGAGCTGGCATGACAAACTCAGCTATCAGCGAAGACGAAAAGACAGACGACAGCGAGCGTGAGCCTGACGGCGCCGGCATCACGGCGGCCGCCGCCGACGAGGCTGAGGCGAAGCCGGTCGCCGCCGACGACGCGCGGCCCAAGCGGTCGCCGAAGTTGCTGCCGTGGCCGCACAGCCCGAAGCGATGGGGCGCGGCCCTACTCGTGGCGGCGGTGCTCGCCGGCGGCGTGTTCGGGTTCATGAAGTACCGCCAGGTGACCGGCCAGCTCGCGGAGCTTCGCCAACAGCAAGCCGATCGCGACACCGTGTCGCAGCTGGCCAAGGACTACGCGCTGAAGTCGCTGACCTACAGCTTCGAAGACCCGGACGCCTTCTTCCGCTCCGTCGAAGACGGTGTGTCGCAGCAGCTTAAAGACAAATACGTCAACGCCAGCGATCTGCTCAAAAGCGTGATGCTGCAGGCCCAGGTCACCTCCACCGGTGAGGTGCTGGCCATCGACCCGGTCGCTCAGCCCGGTGGGGTCTACCAGGTGGTGGTGTCGGCCCACCAAACCACCCGCAATCTGCAAAACCCGACGCCCAAGGTCTCGATCATCCTGTTGCAGGTCACCGTCAACAAGGTGGGCAATACCTGGCAGGTTTCCGATATCGGCCCCAAGACCGGATCCCACCCGCCGGTCGAGCAGCAGCTCCCGCCGGCCGAGCCGCCTCCCGCTCCGGCCAAGCCTGCACCGAAACGGTAGGTGCGCGGCTGTGAAGCGGCTGCCGCTGCTGGTCGCGCTCGCGACGATGGCCACCGCGGGCACGGTCTGCCCCGCGTACCCCACCGCGGCGGCCGATACGACACTGCCGCCGTGCCCGCAGAGCGCCGCACCGATCAGCCCGCAGGCCACGTCGCCGCATTCGGACTGCCGAATGCACTCGGGCGCCCTCGATTTCGCGGTTAACTACTGGACCGTGCCGGAGTTGTCCGGGCCCGGCGCGGTGAAGGTTGTCGTGACCGACTCGTCGGGCGCGGTGGTGCAGACGATCGACGAGCTGCTGGAGCCCTCGAGCCCGGGGGGTGTCGTCCTCCAGGATGTCGACGGCGACGGCCGGGACGAGCTGATCATCCCGATCGCGCGACACCCGTTCAACGGCAGCCCAAACACCCGGTTCGCGGTGTGGCGCGCGCCGGGTGACCGCAACCATTACGAACGCACCCAGATGGTCGGACAGGCCGTCTATCCCAGCGGCGACGGCTATCTGGTGACCAACGCCGGGGCGCTGGACAGCCGGGACCTGACGTTCTATCTGCCGACCGATGCCGGGTACACGCTCGTTGTGGTGTTGACCATCGAGGCCGAGGAGGTGGATCCGAACACGCACCGGGTGCTGACCGTCGTTTGCCGCGCCCACCAGGAAGACGGCCTGCACGCGGTGGACATGAGCCTGCGCCAGGCCGAGGAGAGCTTCTGCGCGTCACCGGCCGCCAAAGCCATCTGGCCCGACGCCGAGCGCATCCAGATTCGGCAGTGGCGCCGAGGGCAGCAGTAACTAGGGCGCGCAGTAGTCGCGAGCCGTCGCCAGCTGCTGCCTCGCCCTGGCGAGATCGCTGGCGATTCGTTCTGGGCTGGCCGGTCGGTAGGGATCGCTGGCGTCGATCTGAGACGCCAGCATGTCCGAGCGAATCCGGAGGTCGACCGCGGCCGGACTCCTCAAGCCGTGCAGCGGCGCCAGAGCGTTCCGAACCTGGCCTGCCACGTAAGCCGGTGTCCCGGAGGGAGAAACCAGGTTGAACACGTTCTCCAGCCGATCGGCCGCCGGCACGATGACGCTGCACTCCGCGTCGACCGCGGCCGCCGCCGGCGTAGCCGTCGGGCACATCATGCCCGCGGCGACCAAGAGCGGCGCACAGAGAATTCGTCGATGCATTGGCCCCCACTTTTGCACCGCTCGGTCGTTCTGTCGCGAACTTCGTCCGATCTGGTGGGGGTCAGGCGTCCGGTTCCGGCGCCCACCGTGGCGGGCGCACGTCCGGCCGGTGCGCCGCACGCGCCGCCGCCAGGGTCGCGGCGCGCTCACCGTTGACCGCGGTCTGCGGTGGCGGCTGGCCCTTGCGCAGCGTGGTGATCAGCTCGCGGTATGGGCCGATGATGTAGACGGTGTCGCCGGCCTTCAGTCGGGCGTCGCGGCGGGGACGCAACCTCACCGGCCCTTCCGGTCGCGTGATCGCGATGACGCGGGTTTGGGTGGACAGTTCCACCATCCGCAGCCCGTCCAGCTCGCTACCCGGCGCCACCAGCATTCCGCCGACCATGAAGGAGCGCTGCCCGACCCAAAACGTCCCGAGCACGTGCAAACCCATCGCCGCGCCGATGAACCAGGGGGCCGCGAGGTCGACGATCGACCGCACGTTTTCGAAGCCGAACCGCCGATTCACCGCCGTGCCCAACGCGCGGCCCTGGACGCGCATGACGATCGGAACCTTGGTGTCGGATCCCAGGATCTCCAGCAAGACGATCCCGGTCTCGATGTTCTCCATGTCGTCCTGGGTCACCACCGCCACTCCGCGGGCGCGATCGACGCGCGCCGATTCCAGCGTCTGGCGCATCGTCGAATCCCCGAAGATCACCGGCACATCGAGTTCGGCCACGGTCTGCAGGAAGCGGTTGTTCTCGTCCGGCTCGATGACGAGGACGTCGTATCCGGCAGCGCTGAGATCGCGGACGACGCGGACGCCGATGGACCCCAGTCCGACGACGACGACGTGGTCGCGCATGTGGCGTGCCCGGCGGAGGCCGGCCGTCTGCACGAAGCGGCGCGACAGCAGCAGGTCGGCGAGGAAGGCGACCAGGATGGCGGTCACGCTCGCGCCGCCGAACATCAACGCAACGCCGAACAGTCGCAGGGATGTGGATTGCTGGGCGAAGCTGAAATCGCCGTAGCCCACGGTGGTAATCGTCTCGGACGCGAAGTACAGGGCATCGACCCATGACATCCGCGGGTTCCGGTAGGTGAAGTGCACCAGGGCCGTCGAGCCGAGCGTGAGGAACAGTGCGAAGGCCAACGAGGGCACCAGCATGGGGTTCACGTCGTCGCGCATGGCGCGCGCGGCGTCGATGCCGCGTCGCAGCCGGGAGTGGCGAGAGCGCGTCACGGGCGGCGGAGGCACGGTGATACCCCGGGCCTCCAACTCGTCTTTGACGCCGATCATCGACGTCCAGTCCCCGGCGTAGACCCGCAGATCCCGTCCCGGGCAGGGCACCACCTCGCCCGGGGTCGGTGAATTCTTACCGTGGACCACCGCCACGGGGGCCAGGTCGGCGTAGATCTCGCGCAGTGTCGCGTCGTACGGCGCCTCGGCTCCCCAGACAACAAACTCGATGCCGGCCGTCTCGAACTGGTGCGCATTGCGCGACAGCACAGCCTCGACGAGGGAGGGCGTCGCGAGGTCGGCGACGTCCAGGATCGCGCCCGGGCCGCTGACGGCGGTCACCGCCTCGCGCAGCACGTCGTTGGCCAGGCGCGCAACCACGCGAACGTTCGGGCTGTATTCCCTTGCCAATAATGCGATTTCGAGGTTGACCGCATCGTTGGGCCCGGCACAGACGACGGCGCGTGCGCGATGAACCCCGGCACCGAGCAGATCGGCGGCGGTGTTGATCTTGATGATCCGCGCGCCGGCGCCTCGGAGCTCCTCGGCGATCGTCTTCGACAGTGGGTCGTCGCCGCCGACGATGATCTCGCGATGAAATTGGAAAACCTCTCCCATTTCGCGGGATGGCCTCGCTCGTGTGTCACCGGGGTCCCTCGCGGCAACGGCCTTCATTCCTAGAACTATCGGCCACCAAGCCGGAATGTGCCACCGGAGAAAGCCCGGGTCTTACTGTGACGCAACAGGTTCGACTTGAGCTCGTCACGCGGACGAAATAGATGTGGCGTAAAGAGAGCCATCGCACCACTGCCGTCGCACGTGAAACGTCTTGCGCAAAGGAGCATTCTGTGTCCGAAAAGACACCCGACGATATCTTCAAATTAGCCAGGGACGGGAACATCGAGTACGTCGACGTGCGATTTTGCGACCTGCCAGGAACCATGCAGCACTTCACGATTCCGATCTACGCCTTCGGCGAGAACGTGTTCGAAGAGGGCCTGGCTTTCGACGGCTCCTCGATTCGCGGGTTTCAATCGATCCACGAGTCCGACATGCTGCTGCTTCCCGATCCGGAAACCGCGACGATCGACCCGTTCCGTGCCGCCAAGACGCTGAACCTGAACTTCTTTGTGCACGACCCGTTCACCCTCGAGGTGTACTCGCGCGATCCGCGCAACGTTGCCCGCAAGGCGGAGAACTACCTGATCGCCTCCGGCGTCGCCGACACCGCTTACTTCGGCCCGGAAGCCGAGTTCTACATCTTCGACTCGGTCAGCTTCGACTCGCGCACGGACACCGCGTTCTACAAGGTGGACGCGACATCGGGGTGGTGGAACACCGGCGCGGAGGCCGAGTCCGACGGGGGCCCCAACCTCGGCTACAAGGTCCGTCCCAAGGGCGGCTATTTCCCGGTGGCCCCCACCGACCACTACGTCGACCTGC
Organism: Mycobacterium terramassiliense; assembly: GCF_900157385.1. Taxonomy (GTDB): domain Bacteria; phylum Actinomycetota; class Actinomycetes; order Mycobacteriales; family Mycobacteriaceae; genus Mycobacterium; species Mycobacterium terramassiliense. The sequence continues at coordinate 146,751 of NZ_LT717700.1, read as the reverse complement.
GCGACGAGATGCTCACCCACCTGACCAACGCCGGCTTTTCCCTGGAGAAGGGCCACCACGAAGTGGGCAGCGGCGGTCAGGCCGAGATCAACTACCAGTTCAACACGCTGCTGCACGCGGCCGACGATCATCAGATGTTCAAGTACGTCGTCAAGCAAACTGCGTGGCAGGCCGGCAAGACCGTGACGTTCATGCCCAAGCCACTGTTCGGCGACAACGGCTCCGGCATGCACTGCCACCAGTCGCTGTGGAAGGACGGTGTCCCGCTGATGTACGACGAGACCGGCTACGCCGGCCTGTCGGACACCGCGCGGCACTACATCGGCGGCCTGCTCTACCACGCGCCGTCGTTGCTGGCGTTCACCAACCCCACGGTCAATTCCTACAAGCGCCTGGTTCCGGGGTACGAGGCTCCCATCAACCTGGTCTACAGCCAGCGCAACCGCTCGGCGTGCGTGCGCATCCCGATCACCGGCAACAACCCGAAAACCAAGCGGCTGGAGTTCCGTTGCCCCGATGCCTCGGGCAACCCATATCTGTCCTTCGCGGCCCAGCTGATGGCCGGGTTGGACGGCATCAAGAACAAGATCGAACCGCCTCCGCCGGTCGACAAGGACCTCTACGAGCTGCCGCCGGAGGAGGCCGCGGAAATCCCGCAGGCGCCCACGCAGCTGTCCGTGGTGATCGACCGGCTGGAGGAAGACAGCGAATACCTCACCGAGGGCGGTGTGTTCACGCCCGACCTGATCGAGACGTGGATCAGCTATAAGCGCGATTACGAGATCGCCCCCGTCAACCTGCGGCCGACCCCCTACGAGTTCGCCCTGTACTACGACGTCTAGGGGCCGCTGCCTCAGGGCCGCTCGAAATGCTGGTAGTCGAGCGGCGTCGTCCAGGCCCCACCCCACTGCCAGCCCCGGTCGGTGAAGGCGCGAACGGCGGGGTCGCCGTCGTGGAGGAGCCCCGGGTCGGTGCGGCCGCGGTCCACGTAGGGCGCCGCGTTCTTGGGCACGAATGCACCGCCGGCGTAGATGCACGGGTTAAGCAGCGGATTGAGATCGATGGCCCGGCCGTACGCGTGCGGAGACCATTGCTTGGATCCCGGGATGCCTCGGCAATTGAACGCCGACGTGTTGTCGTCCGCCATGGACAGCTCATCATCGGCGGCTGGGTAGTGATCGACCGTGCGGATCTTGTCGATGGGAAAGCCCAGCCGGTAGAGCTCCCCGAAGATCGTGATGACCTCCGGCACCAGGTCTTGATGGACGATCAACTCGCCGCGGTGTGTCCGGCCGTCAAAACCGATGTGGTCGACGGCGACCCGCCGGAGCTGCGCGGGTTCGACCGGGCAGCCCGGGCGCCAGCTCGCGCCCAGTTCCGCGGGCGTGACCGGCTGAACGGTCGCCTCGGCGGCGGCCGACGTGGCACCCGGCGCGGACGGCGGGGGGCTCGGCGGTGGCGGTGTGGCCGCCCGCGGTGGCGGCGTGGAGGCGCACTGCGTCAGCACGACGGCAGCCGCCGCCATGAGGGCCGGCGCGAAAAACCTTCGGCACCGCGACGTGAATGGGGATCCCACCGGGCATCAACTATAGGACTGCACGCGGCCAGGCGGCCGACTTACGCTTGCGGCATGCCCGGTAAGCATTCGGTGCGAAAAATCGTTGCCGTCGGCGCCGTCTTGCTTGCCCTCGCCGCGGCTTCCTCGCCCGGCGATGCGGCGCGCACGCCCGTGAGCGAGGGACCGCAGGTGCTGCAGCTGCCGCCGGTGCCGCCGGTGCCGCCGGTGTTGCAGCTGCCGCCGGCGTCGCCGGTGTTGCAGGCGCCGCCCGAGCCCCCGGCGCCCGAATTCGCCACCGTCTCCAAGCTGATGAACGACGCGATCGCGGCGCGGCGGCTACCGGGTGCGGTGGTGGTGATCGGGCACGGCGGCAAGGTCGTCTTCCACCAGGCTTACGGTTCGCGCAAGCTCGACGGCGAACAGGGGCTGGACGGGTCGCCCGCGCCGGCGGAGCCGATGACCGAGGACACGATCTTCGATTTGGCTTCGCTGACAAAGTGTCTCGCAACGGCGACCGCGATCATGCAGCTGTACGAGCAAGGCAAGGTCGCCTTCGACGATCCCGTGCAGAAGTATCTGCCCGACTTCAACCCGGCCAACGATCCGCAGCGTGCCGAGGTGACCGTCCGGATGTTGCTCACGAACACGTCCGGCGAGGGGATAGACGTCAGCCTGGGCGACCCGTGGGGACTGGCCGGCGCCGACAAGACAGAAGGTGTCCATCGCGCGCTCAGCATCCCGCTCCAGTCGGGGCCCGGTGCGGCTTTCCGTTACTCCGACATCAACTACATCCTGCTCGGCGCGCTGCTCGAAAAAGTCACCGGCGACCCCGAAGACGTTTACGTTCAGCAAAACATCTTTGCGCCGCTTGGCATGAACGACACCCGCTATCTGCCCGCCGCCAAAGCCTGTGGCCCGCACGGGATTCGGGGGGCCGCGGTTACGTGGGCTCCCTCGCCCGTTCGACGAGAGCCCGAAAGTTGTCCCGCGGGAGCGTGGGACGCCAGCCTCTTGCCGCGCATCGCCCCGACAGCCCTCGACGAGGAAAGCCGGGCCGATCCGGCCGAAAACCCCGATTACGGCTACCTGCTTCGTGGCACCGTGCATGACCCGACGGCGCGTCGCATGGGGGGAGTGGCCGGGAATGCCGGTGTGTTCGCGACGGCGCACGATGTCGGCGGCTACGCGCAGGCCCTGCTCGATCGGCTCGCGGGTCGCCCGAGCACGTTTCCGCTGCGGCCCGCGACTCTGGAGTTGATGACGACTCCCCAGCAACCCGGACATACCGCGCACCAACTCGAAGCGGCCAACCAAGCCGCCCGGACCACCAACTACCCGGCGATCAGCGGGCAGAACCTGTTCGGCTTCGGTTGGGACATCGACACGGGTTTTTCCAGGCCGCGCGGCACCGTCTTTCCCGTCGGCAGCTTCGGCAACACCGGCTTCACCGGAACGACGCTGTGGATGGACCCCGGCTCAGACACCTATGTCGTCCTGCTCTCCAATTCGATCCACCTGCGCGGCAGTCCGCCGATCTCGGATCTGCGCGGTGAGGTGGCCACCGCCGCGGCCCAGGCCTTGCGCCTATACGGCAGTGCCCCGCGGCCCGGGCGGGTAGACAAACCCCGGCGCTAGTTCGGCGCTGTGCCACACCGGTTGGTTCCGCGGCAAAGCGGTTCGTCGACAACGACTTTCGGCCCCGCGGACCTACTTCTGCGCACTGGGGCAATACGCGGTGACAGCCGACTGGGCCAAATGCTCCGCGTCGTCACGGGTGAAACGCATGGGCCACCGATTGCCGGCGGCGGTGTCCTGGTCCTGGGCGGACAGGATGTTGTTCACCGTCAACTCCAGTGACTGGGGGCGCGGTGGCAACAACAAAAAACAGGTGTGGTGGCCCAGCTCCATGAAACGCTGCCGGATCGCGGCCTTGCCGTTGTCCTTGATGCCGTAGCTGTCCAACATGGACAGGAATTGGGCGTCCGCTCCGTCGGCCGGGGCTATCGCCGCCGACGATGCGCTGATCGTCACCGTCTGCGGTCCCGGCGATGTCGCCGACTTGTCGCGGGACAGGTACACGCCCACGGAGATGAGACCGGCCAGGGCGGCCGCGGCGAACGCTGCCGCCGCGACGAGGACCCCGGCGGGCGTCTGCCTGCGGCGAAGTCCGCGCGGCACATGACGAGGCGCCGATCCGGTTGGGACATCGCGGCCCTCGACAGTCATGCGCCGCCTCCTATGACTCCCGGATGCGCGGCAACGGTGCTGCCCCTTCGCGGACCACGTCTACCCCCTGCCGGGCTTCCCCGGGTAACGCCACGTCCAATCAATATCGCACCGTTTGCATTCCTCGGTTTCAACGACACGTCAGTAGTCGATGTCGAAGTTTGTCACTTCTGCGGCGGTCCGTACAGGGTATTGGCGCCGCGCTACGGCCCTCCGCCGACGAGGTTGGCGTTTTGCGGGCAGTACGCGTGAACGGAGATGCTCACGTACGTCTCGGCGTCCAGCCCCGGGTTGCTCGCGTGAAACGCGTTGACGATCTGCGGCACCGAGACCCCACGACCGATGTCGTTGCACACCATCTTGCCGTTGGAGATGGCGGCCTCCGGATTGGCGAACGAAATGCCGTGGTTGTTCAGGTTCTGTACGTACTTGTTGTCCTGGTCCGGCGTGGAGGCGATGGACGGCGGCGCGGCCGAGGCCGACGGGGTCGCGGGCGCGGGCGCCGCTCCCTTGGGCGCGGCGGGCTGAGTGCCCTTGGGATCCGGGTTCAGCAGCCAAAAGGCGAAAATGATCGCTCCCGCGAGGGCAAGACCAGCGGCGAGCAACGCGCCGGCCTTGCGCCAGGTGGCGCTCCAGGATTGACGGTCGCTCGCTGGTTCGCCCCCGACGTCGTCGTCATAGGCGCGCGGGGACGTGCGATCGGCGGCATCCGCCGTTGCGTCATTGGGTACGGCAACCGTCTCGGCGCGGTTGAGCGCGAACGTTTCGTCGCCAGCCGGGGACGGCTCGGCCATGACGGCCATGGTAGCGAACCGGCAGCCCGCCGTGAGACCCTCACATGTCGATGGACCTGCTGCGGCGCGTGTTGCAATACGAGGTCAGCGTCGGGGCGCTGATCGAGATGGCGCTGTGGCTAGCGATTCCCTACCTGTCCATCGGGTTCGTCTGGGCCGTCGTGCACACCGAGGAAACGCAGCGGATGCAGGCGCGGCTTCAAAACGTGATGCCGGCCGGATCCGACGTCGCGGCCTTCGGGTTGACGGTGGCGTTGTGGCCGGCGTCGCCGCAAATCGCCGCCGCCTGCCCGGCCAAGTAGAACGCGCCGGCGCTCAGCCAGCGGCCGAACGTCGCCCGGTGACCTGCTCGATCCTGTGGGGCGAAACGCCCAGTCCGCGCAGGCAGAACCGCAGCGCGCGCTCGCGGACCACACCGCGGTCCCAGTGATGGGTGGCCCACTGCCGCTGCGTGCCGGCCCACACCACCCCGTGGATCGACTTCGCGGCGGTCATCGGGACGATGTCCTCGAACACGCCGAGTTCCAGGCCGCGCTCGAGCTGCTCCACGAGCGGTTCGAGTATCGCGCTGTATGCGGGTGCGACCATCTCGGGAGAGGAGACACCCCTGGAGTGGGCGTCCAGGGTGAGGCGGCGTACACCGTTGTCGTTAGCTTCACCGAATGCGAGTTCAAGTCGGCCGTCGACCCACGCGACAACCGCCTCGACCGGGTCGGCCGTGTTCGCCATTTTTCCTCTCAGCCTCTGCGTTTCGTGCCGGGCCAGCTCCAGGAAGACCGCGGCGACCAACTGGTCTTTGGAATCAAAGTGTCGGTAGAACGCGCGGGTGCTCAGCTTCGCGTGCTCGAGCACTGTCGCGACGCTCAGTCCCCGGACGCCGTGCTCGTGCATGGATCTCGATGCGGCGGCGACGATGGCGCACCGCACGTCGGGGTCGGGATCGAGCTTGCTCCGTCGTCGCGTTAGCTGGCCGTTCATGCGCGTCAGACGTGAGTGGTCCGGTTATACAGGCGTGTCATTACGCGTAGGTACCCCGCACAACCGTTAACGGAAACATTAATTTCAGGAGAAAACTGGGCGGCGGGTGCTGCAAGTGGAAACCAACGGTTCCACTAGCACGCGGCTTCGTCCCCGGCGGTGAGTTCTTCGATGACGCGGGGCGCCACGCCCAGCCCGCGCAGGCAGAAGCGCACGGCTCGTTCGCGGACTTCGTTGCGGTCCCAGTGATTCGTAGCCCACTGCCGCTGCGTGCCGGCCCACACCACCCCGTGGATCGACTTCGCGGCGGTCGCCGGGATGATGTCCTTGAACACGCCGAGCTCCAGGCCGCGTTGCAACTGCTCGATGAGCGGCTCGAGAATCGCACCGTAGGCGGGTGCCACCATGTCAGGAACGGAGAACGACTTCGACTGGGCCTCCAGGGACACCTGGCGCAGCTCCGCTTTGATCTCCTCGTCGAATGCGAGGTCCAGCCGTCCGTCGATCCAGGCCGCCACGGCCTCGACCGGGTCGGTGGCCTCCGACATCCTGGTCTTCAGCCGCAGCACTTCGCTGCGCGTCATCTCGAGAAAGACCGCGGCCACCAACTGGTCCTTGGAGTCGAAGTGCCGATAGAACGCCCGGGTGCTCAGCCGGGCGCGTTCCAGAACCGTGGCGACGCTGAGCCCCCGAACCCCCTGCTCGCGAACCGATTTCGACGCGGCGTCCACGATGGCGCGGCGCACGTCGGGATCGGGTGCGAGTTTCTTGCGCCGGGGCGTGACCGTATGGCCGACATACTGCTGCGGACGTGCTGCCGGATCCCCCTGTCCCGTCATAGTTAACAAAAATAATCCGCTGATCGTTCGTCCACACCGCTTTCGGAAACCCCGTGTCGAGTGAGTCTTCGTCACGAAACGCCCATGAGCCGTCACGATGTTCGCGGACAGACTATTGGACGGATGCACAATTGTTTTCGCCCCGAGTTCCCGGCGACCATTCGTCGCTGGTATCGGAGCTTTCGGCGGGGTCGCGTACAGGCCCTCGAGCGCGATACGGCAAATGTGCGTGGTAGGAACGCGTTTGCCGAGATCGGTCGACTGGGCGAAACTTTTTTGCCCGGGCCAGGGTGGATTCTTTTAACTGAAAACGATAATTTCAGTGAACCGTAGTTCACCGGGGCGATTGGCTCTAGGCTGCGGCCATGTCGATTGATCGCGCAGCGCTCCTGGCCGGCGGCATCCGTCTGGCGTCGGGCATCTCTTTCCTCGTCGATCCGCTCCGGGCGAACCGGTGGTGGGGCGATCCGGAGGAGCCGACGCCGACGGCGCAACTGTTGCTGCGTTCGATGGGCTATCGCGATGCGCTGATCGGGGGGCTGCTCGCGGCGGCCGCGCTGCGCGGCAAGAACACCCGCGGCTGGTTTTTGGCTTCCGCCGGCGCCGACGCGGCCGACCTGCTCGGCGGCGTCAGCGTGCACGATGAATTGAAACCCTCGCAACGGCTGATCGGACTGGGCGGCGCCGTGGTCGGCATCGGCGTCGGGCTCTGGGGCGCCAGTCGCAGGACTACGCGAGGCGAGACCGCGCAATGACGATGGGAGCACGCATGGGATTGGGTGTCCTGACTTTCATTACCGACGAGGGGATCGGCCCGGTCGAGCTGGGCCGGGCGCTCGAGGAGCGCGGGTTTGCCTCGCTGTTTTTGGCGGAGCATTCGCACATCCCGGTCAACGCCAAGACCCCATATCCGATGGGCGGCCCCATCCCGCGGAAGTACTACCGCACGCTGGATCCGTTCGTCGCGTTGACGGCGGCGGCGGTCGCGACCGAGAACCTTCTCCTCGGGACGGGGATCGCGCTGGTCCCGCAGCGCGATCCGATCCTGACCGCCAAGGAGGTCGTGTCCCTTGATCTGGTCTCCGGGGGACGGTTTCGCTTCGGCGTGGGGGTGGGCTGGCTGCGCGAAGAGATCGCCAACCACGGCGTCGATCCCAAGGTGCGCGGGCGGGTGGTCGACGAACGGCTGCGGGCGATGATCGAGATCTGGACGCAGGACGAGGCCGAATTCCACGGCGACTTCGTCGATTTCGATCCGATCTACAGCTGGCCGAAGCCGATCACGCGGCCGTACCCGCCGCTGTACTTGGGCGGGGGGCCGGCGAGCTTCCAGCGCATCGCCCGGCTCGAGGCCGGCTGGCTTGCCATGAGCCCGTCGGCGGATGCCCTTTCGGGTCAGCTGGAGGAACTGCGCGCCGCCGCCGGCCACGACGTGCCCGTGATCGGATCCCACTTGGGGAATCAGTCGTCGAAGGAGCTCGAGGGCTACCTTCCCCTCGGGCTGGAACAGGTCCTGGTGGAACTGCCGACGGAACCTCGCGACGAGACACTTCGCCGCCTGGACGAGCTGCAAGCCGAGTTCGCGAAACTGGCGTAAACCGTTGCCGCGTAGGCGAATCCAACCGAACGCGGCCGAAGCAGTCGCGCCGGTCACCAAATCTATTCTGGCCCAGGTCGGCATGCGCCAAGGATCTCGAGCCGATCCTGACGGGCGTGGTCTTCGGCTTACTGGCGCGCGCTTCGCGCAGGGCGAAATCGAGCTTGACCGCCGCCTGCCAGAGCCGCGCCGTCGCCCAGTAGCGGAACCCTAGGTGCCGCAGAACGTTTGGTACGCGCCGAAATCCTCCGGCGCGGGGCTGGCGTAGCGCTGCAAGCCCGGTCGTTCGTGGTACGGGTCGGTGACGGCCTCAAGGAGCCGCGCGAGCGGATCGAGATCGCCGGCCGTCGCCGCGGCCAAAGCCTCTTCGACGAGGTGGTTGCGTGGGATGTAGATCGGGTTGGCGCGGTCCATCGACTCGGCGTCGGGACCCAGGGCCCGCCAGCGTGACATCCATTCGTCGAAGCCGGCGAGGTTGACGAACAGCCCGCGCGCGGGCTCGGCGTCCCCTCGCGCGGCGTGGGCGAGGTGGCGGAAGAACGAGGTGTAGTCGACGTGGCTCTCCTTGAGCAGGGCGAGCAGCTCGTCGACCAATGGCGTGACCCGTTGTGCCGCAACGGACTCGGACAGGCCGAGCTTGGCGCGCATGCCGGGCGACCACACGGCATCGTAGGTGGGCCGGAACACCGCGAACCCCTGCTCGGCCAGCGCGACGGCCTCCTCGGCGTCGCCGGAGAGCAGCGGAAGCAGGGCCTCGGCGAACCGGGCGAGGTTCCACCCCGCGACGACCGGCTGGTTGCCGTAGGCGTAGCGGCCCCAGAAATCGATCGAGCTGAAGACCGTGTCCGGGTCGTAGGCCTCCATGAAGGCGCACGGGCCGTAGTCGATGGTTTCCCCCGAGATCGTCATGTTGTCGGTGTTCATCACGCCGTGCACGAACCCGATCAGCATCCATCGGGCGATCAGCGACGCCTGGGCGGCGGCCACGGCTTCGAACAGCGCCAGGTAGGGCCGGTCGGCCGTCGCCGCCGCGGGATGGTGGCGGGCGATCGCGTGGTCGGCGAGGCGTCGCAGCAGGTCGAGGTCGGCGGTGGACGCGGCGTATTGGAAGCTCCCGACGCGCAGGTGGCTGCTCGCGACGCGGGTGAGCACGGCGCCGGGCAGCAGCGTGTCGCGCTGTACCGGGCGCCCGGTGGCCACCACCGCCAGGGACCGCGTGGTGGGGACCCCCAGGGCGTGCATGGCTTCGCTGACGATGTATTCGCGCAGCATGGGCCCGACCGCGGCCAGGCCGTCACCGCCCCGCGCGAACGGCGTGGGGCCGGACCCCTTCAGATGGATGTCGCGCAGGCGCCCGTGGGGGTCGACGAGTTCGCCGAGCAGCAATGCCCGCCCGTCGCCCAGCCGCGGCGCGTAGCCGCCGAATTGGTGTCCGGCGTAGGCCTGCGCCACCGGAGCGGCCCCGTCGGGGACCAGGTTGCCCACCAGGAAACGCAGCCCGTCGGCGCTGCGCAGCCACGCGCCGTCGAGGCCGAGTTCCGCGGCCAATGCGTCGTTGACCACGAGGGGGTGCACCTCGGGAGCCGCCTCGGCCTGCCAGCGGACGGCCAGCTCCGGCAACTCGCGGAAGAACCGGTCGGCGAGGGCGACGGTCGTCTGCGGTGTGACGCTCACTCCACCGACAGTACGGAAGGCTCGGTGCTAGCCGATAGCTTGCTGGATCAGGTCGCGGGCGCGGTCGAGCATCGAGGCGAACGGCCCGACCGCGAAGTTCAGCTTCGCCGACTCCACGCCCGGGTGCGGGCGCGTCGGCGCGATGGCCTCGGCCGCTCGCACCGCCGTCCCCATCCGCTTGAGATCGTCGTCGTCGACTTCCCGCTCCAGCACCGGGAATTCCTCGTCTTCCTCGTGCCGGGCGTGGTCGAGCACGGCGCCGCGCAACTTGGTGACCTCGTCGATGAACTGCTGCGAGGTGATGTCGAGTTTCTCGATCTGCGCGAGCAGTTCCTTGGCCTCGTGCTCTTCCTGCAGGCGGGCGTCGACGATGCCGTCGCCCGAATCGGCCTCGCGGCGCACGCGGGGGTGCACCACCATCTCCTCGGCGGTTTCGTGCACGGCCAACAGCTGACGCAGCTCGATGAAGGGCTTTTCGCGCGCTTTGGGATCCGAAGCGTGCAGCACCTCTTCGAACATGTCCTCGATGAGGTTGTGCTGCGCCTTGAGGAACGCGACGACTTCCTGGGGTGATTGAACGAGCATGTCGGCCATCGCCGATACCTCCAGTGATAGGGGAATTGAAGAAATACCCGGTGGGAGAACGCATAAACGCGAGCCCCCGCCAGGCGCGGCCGCGCCTGACGGGGGAGTACGACGGAAACGGCTAGACGCCGCGCCCGGGGGTGGTGGTGCCCACACCGGTGACCGCGGCGGTGTCCTTTCGGCGCTTCAGGCCCAGCAGCCCGCCCAAGCCAAGCAGGCCCAGCAGCCCCCACAAGCCGTTGTTGTCGCTGTGTTGGTCGGTGGTGGTGTTGGTGTCCGCCAACGTCGTTGTGGTCGACGACGGCGCCGGGGCGCTTTCGACGGCGGCGTTGGCGACGCCGGCCCCACCGAACAGCAGTGCGCCGGTGGCAGAAACGGCCGCAATGGTCTTACGCATGTTTGCTCCTTAATTGGTTCTCTCGACCAAGGGGTGACCGAGAACGAGGTCGGGACCAGTCGCCTCTAGCCCCTGCGAGAAGCGGCGCGGGACGAAGGCCCCTGGCGTCGCAAGGGATGGGCTACCCCGCGCCATGGCGGTGAAACCTCGTGTGGGGTGCCCGGCACAACGGCCTGCGACGGCGTTGGCGAAATGCGATCATTTGCTGATGAATGACCCCCAGCAGCGCATCGCCGAGCTGGAGCGGCAGCTCGCGCAGCAGAAGCGCATCGCCGAGCTGGAACGGCAGCTGGCCGACGCCAAGGCGGCCGTGGAAGAGAACCAGGCCGTCGAGCAGCCATCGCCGGTCTCGGCCGCGCAGATGGCGGCCATCGACGAGCACGCGCGCCGGTTGGCGCAGGCCCTGCAGGCGGAGCGGGGCGACCCATTGGCACCGGGGCTGGCACCGGTCCGGGAGGCGCTCTCGCGCGCGGTGATCGACGCCGGTTTGTCGCAGCAGCAGTACCGGGACGTCCTGGCCCGCGCCGGCCTACGGGCCGGCGGCACCATCAAGGTCGGGAGCCAGGTTGTCTTTTCGCGTTGCGACCCGTCCGATCCGGTCTTCTTGGAGCCGGGTGCGCGCTCGGCGTACGCGGCGCCCCAGCGCAAGCGTGGCGGGGCCGGTTGGATCGGGCCGGTCATCGCGATGCTGGGCGGGGTGATCGGCCTCTGCGTCGGTGGCGCGGCGGCGGTGACGGCGGTCATCCCGTCGACCGCGCTGTGGATGAGCCCCATCGTGTGCCGCGGCGGGTATGAGATGGCGTACAACACCGAGCATTACAGCTACAAGCCGGGCCAGTCGGGCACCAGCGTGAGCTTCCAATGCGTCGGCGACGGCGACTATTACGACGTCAACGACTTCGCGGTGTTCGCCCTGCAGTCCTTGCTCGTCGCGGTCGTGCTGTGCGTCGCCCTGGCCGTTGGTCGCGTGCTATGGCGCCGGTCGCATAAGCCCGGCTGACCGGCCGTTTGAGATGCCGCTACGGTTTAACAAACACCGGCTAGCACTCACGGAATGAAGATGGCGACAGATCAGACGTATGAACAGGTCGGCGAGCAGGCGCCGGATCCCTCCGACATCGGCTGGCGCATCGATCCCGTTCTCGCCCGCAGCTGGCTGCTGGTCAACGGCGCGCATCCCGACCGGTTCCAGTCCGCGGCGCATTCGCGGGCCGACATCGTCGTTCTGGACATCGAGGATGCGGTCGCTCCCAAGGACAAGCAGGCCGCCCGCGAGAACGTCGTGCGTTGGCTCAGCCGCGACAACACGGACTGGGTCCGGATCAACGGGTTCGGCACCCCGTGGTGGGCGGACGACCTGGCGGCGCTGGCCGGCACCCCGGTCGGCGGGGTGATGCTTGCGATGGTCGAATCGGTGGACCACGTTACCGAGACCGCCCAGCGGCTGCCCAACGTGCCGATCGTGGCGTTGGTCGAAACCGCCCGAGGCCTCGAGCGCATCACCGAGATCGCCGCGGCCAAGGGCACCTTCCGGCTGGCCTTCGGGATCGGCGACTTCCGCCGTGACACCGGTTTCGGAGAGGACCCCTCCACCCTGGCTTACGCCCGGTCGCGCTTCACGATCGCCGCGAAGGCGGCCAACCTGCCCAGCGCCATCGATGGGCCGACGATCGGCTCGAACGCGCTGAAGCTGATCGAGGCCACGGCGGTTTCCGTCGAGTTCGGCATGACGGGCAAGATCTGCCTGGCCCCGGACCAGTGCGCCGTGGTCAACGAGGGGCTGTCACCGTCGCAGGACGAGATCTCTTGGGCCAAGGAGTTTTTCGCCGAGTTCGAGCGCGACGGCGGAGAGATCCGCAACGGCTCCGACCTGCCGCGCATCGCCCGCGCGACCAAGATCCTCGAGCTGGCCCGCGCTTACGGCATCGAGGTGTCCGAGTTCGACGACGAAGAGCGGGTGCACTCGCCGGCACCGTCGGACACCTATCACTACTAGGCCCGGGAGCAGGTCAGATGAGCGACGCGGTGGACTTTCACTTCGACCCGATGTGCCCGTTCGCCTATCAGACTTCGTTGTGGATCCGCGACGTTCGCGACCAGCTCGGCATCACCGTCAACTGGCGGTTCTTCAGCCTCGAAGAGATCAACCGCTCGGAGGACCAAAAGCACCCCTGGGAACGGGACTGGTCCTACGGCTGGTCGCTGATGCGGATCGGGGCGCTGCTGCGCCGAACGGACATGGCGTCGCTGGACCGCTGGTACGCCGCGATCGGGCGTGAGCTGCACACCCTGGGCGGGAAGCCACACGATCCCGCGGTCGCGCGAAAACTGCTGGGCGACATCGGCGTCGACGCCGCGATTCTCGACGAGGCGCTGGACGACGCCACCACCCACGACGAGATTCGCGAGGACCATCGGCGCGTCACCGATGCCGGCGGATTCGGTGTGCCGACGCTGTTCTTGTCGGGGCAGTGCCTGTTCGGTCCGGTGTTGGTGGACCCGCCGACCGGTCAGGCCGCCCTGACGCTGTGGAGCGTGGTGACCGGCATGGCCGAGCTGCCGCACGTCTACGAATTGCAGCGGCCCAAGGCGCCCGCCGACCTCGAGCTCATCGGCACGAGCCTGCGTCCCTACCTCGACGGGCGCGATTGGGTCAGCATCAATCGCGGCGAGGTGATCGACGTCGAGCGCCTAAGCGGCGTGGCGGGCCAGCGCGACACCGATGCGTAGTTCGACTTCGCTGACCGTGATTGCGGGCGCGCGGGGCGGGGCGCCGGACCGGTAGGTGTGGCCGGTCGGCGTGGTGAATTCCGCTGTATGAGTGTGGTTTTCGTCGACCTGCGTGCGGACCCGCCAGCCCGCGGCTTGCTTGGCGTAGTTGCAGCGCTCGCAGCAGCCCAGGCCGTTGTCCGCCGTGGTGGGCCCGCCGTCGGCCCAGGGCTGGGCGTGATCGCGGTGGCGGATCGGCGCGTCGCAATAGGGGGTGCGGCACCGCTGGTCTCGCAGCGCGATGAATCTGGCCAGGCCGCGCGGAAACAGCCGCGCCCGCGACTCCATGGCCACCAGCGCCCCAGCCGCCGGGTGGGCGTAGAGCCTGCGCAGCGTTGCGAGGGAGCGCCGGTCGCCGACCGAGTCGGCGACCATCGCGCGCGCGACCGCCGCCGGAATCGGTCCGTAGCCGGCGATGTCGGCCGGCGCGTCGGCACCGCCGAGCAGCGTTTCGTCGGTGAGCACCAGGTTGACCGCGATGGGCATGGGCACGGCCGCGTCTCGGCCGGTGACCCGTTCGACGAGGGTGTCGGCCATGACCTGCCCGCGGGATCGACCGTCAGCACAGGTGTCGGCCTCGCGGCGCAGCGCCGCATACACCGAAACTCCCTGCGCGACAGGTAATAACGCGGTCACGTACGTCATGGTGTCGGGCGCGGGCCGGATGGTGACCGCGCGTTCGTTCTCGGCCTTGGCCGCCCGGTCGACGACGGCGTGCGGGTCCAGCCGGTAGGCGATCGCCTTGGCCGCGGCGGCCACCCGCGCGTCGCCCATCCCGTCCAGGCCGGCCGGATCGGCGCACAGTTCGGCGTCCAGCCTGCGGCGGTCCTCGACGTTTAGGCAGGCGCTCTCGCGCACGATCAGGGTGGCGCGCCACTCCGAAAGCGCCCCGCATTCCAGCGCTGCCAGCGTGTGCGGCATCTCGTGCACCAGGGCCTTGGCGAAGCCCAGATGCCGCCCACCCCGGGCGGGAGAATCCCGCCGCGCCAGCGCGACCTCGCTGGCCACGCCCCGTCCGCGCTGCGCCGCGGGCACGCCGGCGGCCGCCTCGGCGGCGCGCCGCGCGGTGTCCAGCGCGACCGCCAACCGGGCCTGGTCCGCCGCCGCGGCGGACTTGACCCTCTCCAGCTCGGCGATGCGCTCTATCAGCGCCGATTGATGTTCGTCGAACATGTGTTCGAGTATACCCCGCCCGCCGACAACCGTCGTTACGCTGGTCCCGTGAGCATCCGGGTGGCGCGCGTGTACGAGGACGCCGGCCCCGACGACGGGCAGCGCGTGCTGGTGGACCGCATCTGGCCGCGGGGATTCCGCAGGGACGATCCGCGGGTGGGCACGTGGTGCAAGGACGTCGCGCCGTCGAAGGAACTCCGCGAGTGGTATCACCACGACCTGCAGCGGTTCGAGGAATTCGCGGCGCGCTACCGCGAGGAACTGCATGACAGCCCGGCGCTGGCGGAGCTGCGCAAGCTGGCCGACCGCGGCGTCGTCACCCTGGTCACCGCCACCCGCGAAGTGGACGGCAGTCACGCCGCGGTGCTGGCGGGGATCCTCAAGGGCCGCTGACCGCCGGCGGCTCGGTAGGCTCCCGGTTTGATATGAGCGAACCCGAAGTGATCCTGCCGCGGGAACTGACCGACATCAGCGACGAGGTGCGCAACGTGCCGCCGCCGCCAAGCGTCGCGGAGGTCCCCGCGCCGTACGCCTTCCGGCTCGCCGACCCGGACGCCGACGCGGAAATGGTCGCCGAGTGGATGAGCCGGCCCACCCTGGCCGAGGCGTGGGAGTCCGCCTGGGCGGCCGAACGCTGGCGTCGCCACCTGCGCGCGCAACTCGACGGCACCTATTCGCGGCCGTTTTTCGCCAGCCTGGACGGCGAAGACCACGCCTATATCGAGTTGTACAGGGCCGCAAAGGATTCCATCGCCACGCGGTACCACGCCGACCCGTACGACCTGGGCATCCACGCCGCCATCGCCGACGAAGAATTCGTCAACCAGGGCATCGCCGGCTACGTGTTGCCGCACTTCGTGGCCAGCGTGCTGGGCCAGGAACCGCACTGCCGGCGGATCATGTTCGACCCCGACTACCGCAACAAGACGGCGCGGCGGTTCTGCGAGCGCGCCGGTTGCGCGTTCCTCGGCGAGCACGACATGTCCAACCGGCGCATGGCGCTCTACGCGCTGCCCCGCACGCCCGGCGACATCCCGAGACTTCGCGAGCGCTGATCATCGCTGCGCCAGCCATTGTCCGAGCACCGCGGCGGCTATCCCGAGCGCGACGCTGACGACGATATTGGCCAGCGCCGTCCACGTCTGGCGCTCCTCGCCGAGGCGCTGGGTTTCCAGCATCCACGTGGAAAAGGTGGTGTAGGCGCCGACGAACGCCGTCCCCGCCAACAGCGCCGCGTCCCTGCTCAACACCAGGCCCCCGAGGAAACCCAGCAGGACGGCGCCGCTGATGTTCACCGCGAGCGTCCCGAACGGGAAGGCCCGCGCCGCCCGGCGGGCCACCGCGCCGTCGATCACGAAGCGCAGCACCGACCCGATGCCGCCGACGAGCGCGACGCCGGTCCAGACCAAAATCGCCGTCACCGGCGCACTCTTGCCCGGCGAACCAGGACGGTGGCCAGGTGGACGGCCAGCAATCCCAGCACAATGCTGCTGGTGGTGTAGGCCGCGGCGGTGGCCCACCGGCCGTGCTCGATCATGGTCACGGTCTCGACCTGCATCGTCGAAAAAGTCGTCAACCCGCCGCACAGTCCGGTGCCGAGCAGCGGGCGCCGGTAGCTCGACAGCGGCAGCCGCTCCAGCAGCCGGGTGGTGAAGTAGCCGAGCAAAAACGCGCCGACGATGTTGACGATGAAGGTCGCCCACGGCCAGCCCGCCGGTTCGCGCATGACGGTGGTGCTCAATGCCACCCGGGCCAGGGTGCCGAGCGCCCCGCCGGCGAAAACCGCGGCCAGCTCGCGATAGTCGTGTGCCACGCCTGTTCCCTTCCCCCGTCGCGGACTTACAGGTGGGTGAACCCGGGACGTCAGAAAAGTACCTGACAAGTCAGCGGCGTGCGGCGCGGGCAGAATTGGTAACCATGGCCCACCCGCGCGCCGGTCAGCCGGCCCAGCCCCAAGACCTGGTCGACCTGCCCCATCTGGTCACCTCGTATTACTCGATCGAGCCCGACCCGCAGGACGTCGCCCAGCAGGTGGCGTTCGGCACGTCGGGTCACCGCGGGTCGGCGCTGGGCGGAGCGTTCAACGAGGCGCACATCCTGGCCATCACCCAGGCCATCGTCGAGTACCGCGCCGCGGACGGCACCACCGGGCCGCTGTTCATCGGCCGTGACACCCATGGCCTTTCCGAGCCGGCGTGGGTGTCGGCGCTGGAGGTGCTGGCGGCCAACGACGTCGTCACCATGATCGACTCGCGCGACCGCTACACGCCGACGCCGGCGGTCAGCCACGCGATCCTGACCTACAACCGCGGCCGCACCGACGGGCTGGCCGACGGGATCGTCGTCACGCCGTCGCACAATCCGCCCTCCGACGGCGGTTTCAAGTACAACCCGCCCAACGGTGGCCCCGCGGACACCGACGCGACCAACGCAATCGCCAAGCGCGCCAACGAGATTCTGCGCGACGGATCGGGGGTGCGGCGGGTGCCGCTGGCCCGCGCGCTGAATGCCGTCCAGCGCTACGACTACCTCGGCACCTACGTCGACGACCTGGCAGGCGTGGTCGACCTCGACGCGATCCGCGCGGCGGGGGTGCGGATCGGTGCCGACCCGCTCGGGGGCGCCAGCGTGGACTACTGGGGCGAGATCGCGCAGCGGCACGGGTTGGACCTGACCGTGGTCAACCCGTTGGTCGACGCGACGTGGCGGTTCATGACGCTCGACCACGACGGCAAGATCCGGATGGACTGCAGCTCTCCGGACGCGATGGCGGGGCTCATCGCCAATCGCGACCGCTACCAGATCGCGACCGGCAACGACGCCGACTCCGACCGGCACGGCATCGTCACCCCCGATGCGGGCCTGTTGAATCCGAACCACTACCTGGCGGTGGCCATCGACTACCTCTATACGCACCGCCCAGCCTGGCCGGGCGGCATCGCGGTCGGCAAGACGGCGGTCAGCTCGTCGATCATCGACCGCGTGGTGGCCGGCATCGGGCGCAAGCTGGTCGAGGTGCCGGTCGGGTTCAAGTGGTTTGTCGACGGGCTGATCGGCGGCACGATCGGTTTCGGCGGCGAGGAGTCGGCGGGGGCGTCGTTTTTGCGGCGCGACGGGTCGGTGTGGACGACCGACAAGGACGGCATCATCCTGGCGCTGCTGGCCTCCGAGATCCTGGCCGTCACCGGCTTGAGCCCGTCGCAGCGCTATCAGGAGCTGACCGCCGAGTACGGCACGCCGTTCTACGCGCGGGTCGACGCGCCCGCCGATCGTGAGCAGAAGGCGCGGCTGTCCCGGCTGTCGGCCGAGCAGGTGACCGCGACCGAGGTGGCGGGCGAGCCGATCACCGCGAAGCTGACCGCCGCCCCCGGCAACGGTGCCCCGCTGGGCGGGCTGAAGGTGACGACGGCCAACGCGTGGTTTGCCGCCCGGCCGTCGGGCACCGAGGACGTATACAAGATTTACGCGGAGTCGTTCAACGGCCCCGAGCACCTGGCCGAGGTGCAGAAGGCCGCGCGCGAGCTGGTGAGTTCGGTGATCGGGTGAGGCTGTGGCTGTTGCGTCACACCAGCCACATCAGCCTCCGTCTGGCTGGTCCCACCCGGCTCCCAAACTCGATGGCGCATGCGATACCACGCCCGACTGACCAGCGGCTTTGAACGCATCTGGCCAGTGGTGTAGCTTCGATTGGCACGACTTGGGGCTATGGCGCAGCTGGTAGCGCACCACACTGGCAGTGTGGGGGTCAGGGGTTCGAGTCCCCTTAGCTCCACCATTCACCCGGCTAGGCAGGCTAAACGGCTGGCTAGCGCTGGGGTCGGCCCAGTTTTCCGGGCGCGTCAGCTGACACGTGATCCGGAGAAGAGCCGGAACAGCGAGAATCGGTGTCCGCCAGGTGATGTCGCGGATTGAGCGTTATGGAATCTCGTACACGACGATCTTGTCGGCGATGCCGCGCAGCGCGGCCTCCTTCTGAATCGGCCGTATTGCCTCCTTCTCGAGGATGGCGGCGACGCCTGGCGCGTCGATCACGGGACCGGTGATGTGGATCTCCTGCGCGGTCGACAGGCTCTGCACCCGCGCCGCGATATTGACGGTCTGGCCGAAGTAGTCCTGCCGCTCGTTCAGCATCACCGCGAGACACGGCCCCTCATGGATGCCGATCTTCACGATCAGGTCGGACTTGCCGCGCTCGGCGTTGAGCTTGTCCATCGCGGCCCGCATCCGCAGGCCCGCGACGAGCGCGTGGTCCGGCTGGACAAAGGTCGCCATCACGGCGTCCCCGATGGTCTTGACCACGGCGCCCTTTTCGGCCGCGATGATTTCCAGAAGCGCACGAAAGTGCGCGCGCACCAAGTCGAATGCGGCGAGGTCGCCGACCCGCTCGTAAAGCGCGGTCGACCCCTTGAGGTCGGTGAACAGAAACGTCAGCGAGGTGATTTTCAGACGCTGATCGATGTTGAGATTGTCGGCCTTGAACACATCGCGAAACGTCTGATTCGACAGCATCCGCTTGGCGGTGAGGAACGGCCTGCGCTTGGCCAGCAGGTCGTGGAGTTCGTCGGCGACAAACACGGTGGGCAGCGTACGCAGGGGAGACTCGTTGTCGAGTGCGAGCCGCAACGGCCCCGGACGCAATGTGCTGGACCCGGTCGGCGGGTGCGCTTTGTTGAAGGTCAGCCCGAGCTGCTGAGGTTCCGCGGTCGGCTCGCCTTGGACGTCGATGAAATGCGCGGAATGCGTCACCGGCTCGAAAACGATGATGAATTGCGGCGGAAGCTGCAACGACAGCGCCGCCCGTTCCCGGGCGGGCAGCTCCAGCGCATCCAAGGTCACTTCCCCGGTCAGCGAGGCCAAGGAATCCTCGCCGAGATCGATGCCCGAACTCCAGAACACTTGCTTGTAGTAGTCCCATAGCGGCAGCGTGTTGGGATCGTGAGCGGCGATCCGCCGGACCTTGGGGCTGACGGTAAAGGACACCTCGACCTGCTCGTCGACGGAAGGCTCATAGCCGCAGGCGCACAATCCGCAGCGATAGTCGTCATCACGCAGCGATTTCAGCGTGTCGTGCGCGTCCAGCACGCCGCTGCAACCGGGACAAAGGACGTTCCAGCTGAGATCGAACAGGCCAAGCCGCGAGGCGTGCAGGAAGCCGGAAATCACCTTCTCTTCGTCGAAGCCGGTGCGCTTGGAAAAGTCCAGGGCGTTGATTCGATTCAGCTCATGATCTTGACCGTCCTCGATCAAGCGCGCGATGGCATCCGCGACGGCCCGATCGGCGGTTCGCTTCAGAACCGAAACCTGCGACTCGATGTCGCTCATGATTCCAACCTAAACATCACCGCGCCTGGCCGATACGGCCTCGATCAATTCCATCTAGGGTTGATTTCATGGGTGGCGAGTTCGTCGAGATCCGGATAACTCACCCCTGGGAATCTCTTCAGTCGACGCCCGAGGCCATTCGCCCGCGGCTGTTGGATTGGCGCGTTGACGCTGAGGGCAGGCACGTCGCCTGGCGTTACCGGATAACCCGTTACGAGCAGGACGGCCAACCGAGGTGGTGGTTGGACGGGACCGGCCAGCACCCGTGGACCAGCGACGACGTCGAGTACCTGAAGGACGTTGCCGAGCACCACGCCGGTCGACTGTTGCGCAGGCACCGTTGGCAGCCCAAGAGCATGTACAACGGCCAGGAGCCCCCGCTGTGGATAGGTGGTCGAGGGGTGTCGTGATGAACTGGGAGCAGTGCGACCGTCGCAATCTAGACGGCACAGGCTAGGGATGCAGGTTCCACTGACCGCAATCCTCGGCAAGGACGTCGTTGACGTCGACTGCGAGTCCCCCGACTTCCGGGCCGGGATTCGACGCCGTACTGACCACGCGTTGGTAGAGGACCGCGGCGGGTTCGATCTGACCGCGGGACCAGGACCGGGTCTGCCAAGCCCACCGGCGGCCGGGGGTGCGCGAACTTCCGATAACGCCGTCGGCGGCGGCCCAGCGGCACACGTCGATGCCGCCGTAGACGCCGGTGCGTTGCACTCCCAGCACCGAATTGATTCCGCGAAACCACTTGAGTGCCAGATTGTTCCAGGTTTCGTGGTTGACGTCCTCGTCGACGCTGAAGAAGATCGGGGCGCTCTGAGCGCCACCCGCCGCGGTATGCAGCCTCCAGGCGGTGCGAGCATCGGCGACGCCGCCCTCGAACCCGCGCCGGAAATCCGATGGTGCTGTGCTACCGGGCTTGCCGTATTGGTAATTGCTGACAATCATCAGCCCGGCAGCGGTCAGCTGCTCGGCGTAGGGCCGGGTGATCGGCTTGGCACCCATCGAGGAGCCGGGACGCGATAGCGACACGTAGTTGATGACCCCGGCGTAGCCGGCCGCTCGAATGTGCTCCGCTGGAATCTGGCTCATGGCGAAGTCGATCAGTCTGGGGGTGGCGCCAGCCGCCGTGGGGATGGCGGCCGCCGTCGGCACGGCGACACTTGCGACTCCCGCATACAGCCCCGGCAGTGCCGAAATAGCGATGCCGTAGCGCAATACGTCGCGCCGCGGAATAGCGCGTGATCGCCTTTGGCACACGTGTACCGACAAGTCCTGCATCGCGTGATGTTAAATATGTGACTTTTGTCAACATAAGTAGCGTGAGGCAGTCGATATCAAATCGGTCTTTGCGGTTCACCGGCCCGAGTCAATGGCTGGAGCGGACGCATCGTCTCCAGCCCGTCCGATTCCGTCGCGGAAATGGTGGTGCGCACCATGTGACGCGGCTCCGACGCCGGCCAGGGCCGGCCCCGGTGCATGGTCGCGCGGTTGTCCCACATCACCACGTCGCCCTCGCGCCACATGTGCAGATAGCTGTGACCGGGGGCGGTCGCCGCGTCGATCAGCTGGGCGAGCAGTTGCTGCGCCGCCTTTTGCTCCATGCCCTCGATCGCGAAGGCGTGCGAGGCGATGTAGAGCGCCTTGCGGCCATTGACGGGGTTCGTCCACACCAGCCGCCAGCATTGCGGCGGCAGCGCCGCCCGTTCCGCCGGGGTGGCGAGGTCGGGCGCGATCTTGCCGCGCGAATAGGCGTATTCGTGCCAGGCGAAGCAATTCTCCAGCCGCCGCCGCAGCGACGGATCGAGGCGCTCGAACGCGAGCCGGGTGGAGACATATTCGGTCTCGCCTCCGCGGCCCGGGATGATCCGTGACGACAGCACCGAGGCGAGCGCCGGCACCCGTTTGAAGGCACTGTCGGTATGCCAGAGCTGGTTCGCCTTGTTTTCCAACGCGATCCGGTGCTCTTCCGGCACGACGTTGCCCTCCTCGTCGAGGGTCTTGAGCACCACCAGGTTGCTGCCGTAACCAGCCGAACCCACCTTGGTGGCCTCGAGCGGGCCAAAGCGGCGGGAGAAGGCGAGCTGCGCGTCGTCGGTGACGTCCTGGTCGCGAAGGACCAGGACCGAGTGCTCTTCGAACGCCGCGCGCACCGCCGCGTATGCGGCATCGCCGGCCGCGACGTCGTGGATGGTCACGCCGCGCAGTTCGGCGGCAAAGCCCGGGCCCAACGGCACGATTTCCATCGACGCACCCCATGCATTGCAGCGTTCGAGCACGACTTTTCACCTCCAGCGGGCCGCTGACAAGCTATCCCGCTCAGTGGGTTCGTCCCTGCGCGGGCCGATCCGTTTCTCCTATACTCCACATACCGCTGGAGGTGCGATGGCTACTACCTGGGACACGTTGGACCGTTACGTCGTCATTTCGACGGATACTCACGCCGGGGCCGATCTACTCGACTACAAACCGTATCTGCCGGCACGGCTGCACGATGAGTTCGACGCGTGGGCCAAGGCCTATGCCAGCCCGTTCGACGATCTCGTGATCGCCACCGCCAACCGGAACTGGGACCACGAGCTTCGGATCGCCGAGATGGACGCCGATGGCGTGGCCGCGGAGGTGCTGCTGCCCAACACCATTCCGCCGTTCTTCCCGACGACCCCGAACATCACCATCAGCCTGCCCCGCACCCGTGACGAGTTGGAGAAGCGTTGGGCCGGGGTGCAGGCCCACAACCGGTGGCAGATCGACTTCTGTTCGCTGGCCCCGGCCCGGCGCCGCGGGTTGATCCAGATTTTCCCCAACGACATCGAGCTGGCGCTGGAGGAAATCCGCTGGGGCGTTGAGCAGGGCTGCTTTGGCGGAGTGCTCATTCCGGCGGTCTCGCCCGGTGACCCGCACGTGGCCCCGCTCTTCCACACCCGCTACGAACCGATCTGGGCGCTCTGCGCGGATCTGGACCTGACGGTGGTGCAGCACGCGGGGGCCGGCAGCCCCGAGATGCCGATGGACCAGCCGGCGTCGAACGCGGTGCTCATCACCGAGATGGCGATGTGGGCCCAGCGCACGCTTGGCCACCTGATCCTGGCCGGGGTGTTCGAGCGGTACCCGACGCTGCGATTCGCGCCGACCGAGCAGGGCACCTATTGGGTGCCCGGCCAAATCGGCATGCTCGACGCCATGGTGCCCACCATGAAGTCTGAAGCCGGCAACCGCACCTACGGGATGTTCGGCGGATCGTCGGTCGACGAGCTGACCATGGCGCCGAGCGAATACGTCAAGCGGAACTGCTACCTGGCCACCGAGCTCACACCGATCGACTCGGGGATGATCGATTTCATGGGCCCGGAGCACATCATGTGGGGCAGTGACTATCCGCACGAGGAAGGCTTTGCGCCCCACTCCACGTTGGCCATCCGCTGGGCCCTGCACGACAGGCCGGAGGACGTGTGCCGAAAGATCCTGGGCGGCAACGCCGCCCGCGTGTATCGCTTCGACCTCGAGGCGCTGGCCCCCGTGGCCGCCAAGATCGGGCCCACCGTCGCCGAGGTGCGTAAACCCTTGGAGGACACCGGCTATCGCGCCCCGGCCGCGTTCGGCTACCGGCCGTTCGAAGGGGGACTGGCCCTCAAGCGCCTGGCTCCGGAACGAAGCTAGGGCTCTTCGGTCAAGGCGGCGCTGAGCCGTCGGGTCGCGGCGGCGAGCTGCCTGCCCAGGCGGGTGACCGCCGCGCCGCTCATCGGCTCGGCGCTGGGGACCAGGCTGAGCATCAGGGCGATGCGCGACCCGCCCTCCAGGATCGGGGAGTCGATGTGGCTCACCTCGTAGGCGCGGTTGGGGTCCAGGCTGATGGGGAACCAGTCTTCCTGATGGATCAGTTCGTCGGTCAGCTCCTGCGCCAGCCGGCTCAGCCGGGTGGAACGCACCTCGGCGCTCCGCACGATCTGCGCCAGCTCCCGCAAGCGCAGGTCGGGCAGGATGTGCAGACCGACCGCATAGCCGCGCCGCTTGGCGGCGGTCAGCGCCTTGCGATAGCGATCGCCCACGTCCTCGGGCAGGGCGGCCAGCCAGCGCTCCCGAGCCGCCGGCCCGGCCCAGGCGACGATCGACGCGCCGTACGGCGGGCGGTGCGGGAACTGGGTGCCAACGGGCATCGGATGACCGCCGCCGTGACGGCTTCGGACCTGATCGACGACGGTCGAAAAGTCGTCGCTCACCGAGAAGGCAACGCAGTGCGCCCCCGTCGCGGCCGATAGCTCGGCCATCGCCGAGCGCGCCAACACCAGCGCCGGGTAGCGCTCGGCCGCTTCCCGCCCGAGCCGGACCAGGGCGGGACCGAGATGGTAGGTCTTGCGAACCGGGTCGCGCAGCACCCAGCCGGCCCGGAGCAATTCGGACAGCATCGAGTGGCAGCTGGCCTTGTGAACGCTCAACTCGCGCGACACCTCGGCCAGCGTCATCCCCCGGCTTCCGTCGCCCGCCAGCTGCTCGAACAGCTTCACGACCCGTTCGGTCTGCGGGGACGGACGCGGGGCCATGGGGGCAATGGTCGCATAATGCGACTGCTTGCGGTGCCATGCGCGACCGTGTGACGATGGCCACGATGACGGACCTTCAGGGCAAGGTGGCGGTCGTAACCGGGGGAGCCGGAGGCATCGGCCGGGCCATGGGCAGGCGCTTCGGCCGCGAAGGCATGAAGGTGGTGCTGGCCGACGTCCTCGCCGGGCCGCTGGACGAAGCGACCCGCGCGCTCGCGGACGAGGGCCTCGACGCGGTCGGGGTCCTCACCGACGTCACCGACTATTCCTCGGTCGAATCGCTCGCCAAGGAAGCGCTCGACCGCTTCGGCGCGGTCCACGTGGTGTGCAACAACGCCGGCACCGGCGGGGTCTCCGAGGGATACATGTGGGAACACGACCTGGCCGACTGGCGCTGGGGCATCGACGTCAACGTGCTGGGCGTGATCCACGGCATCAAGGCCTTCGTGCCCATCCTGCTCGAGCGGGGCGAGGGACACGTCGTCAACACCTGCTCGGGCAACGGCGGGTTCGCGCCCATTGCCCGGGGGGCCATGGGCGGACCGGCCACCGCGGTCTACCCGATGACCAAGGCCGCGGTGCTGTGCCTGACCGAAAGCCTCTACACCCACCTGGAAATGACTGGGACGCGGGTGCGGGCGCACGTCCTTTTCCCCGGCGGCTTTTTGAACACCGGCATCTGGGAGTCCTGGCGGCACCGCCCGGAGCGCTACGCCGCGACCCAGCAGCGCCGCACACCCGACCAAACACTGGAAAAGGTGGTGGCGCGCTTCGAATCCGGCGGCGCACGTGTCGAGTTCACCCCGCTCGAGACCGTCGCCGACCTCGTCGTGGACGGAATTCGGGCGGACCGCTTCTGGATGATGGGGCCGCCCACACCGGCCGATGAGGTCGTGAGCAGCAAGGCGGCATCGATCCTCGCTCGCCGCGAGCCCAACTACCTGGTCGACGTCCTCGGCCGGCACGCCGAGAACGCACGGGAAACCGAAGGAGGAAAGCCTTGAGCACCAACGGAGTTCGCTACGGTCCGCGCCCACCCGAGGCGCAAGTCGACCACGAGATCGACGCCACCAAGGCGCCCATCGCCACCGAGGCGATCACCATCGCCTACCTCACCGATCCGGAGATCGTCGCGGCAGTGCTGCCCAAGCCCCTGGAGCCGGCGGCCGAACCGCTGGTGCGAATTCAGCTGCAGCGGGTCCAGATAGAGGGCAGGCCGCCGTTCGGGTCAGCGGTGTTCTCGGTGACCGCCCGGCACGGCGAACTGGACGGCGACTATCCCCTGTTCATGCCCCAGTCCACCGAACAGTCGGTCACGGGCGGGCGCGAAACATTCGGCGAGCCAAAGAAACTCGCGCACATCGAGGTGCGGCGCGACGGTGAGAGCGTCGGTGCCACCATCGACCGCCTCGGTTATCGACTCATCCGCGTAGACGGGCGGATCACCGGCCCGGCGGAGTTGCCCCCTGACCAGGTGAACACCGAGTTCTACTTCAAGTTCCTGCGTGCCCCCGACGGCAGCGGCATCACCGACCCCCACCTGGTCTACGGCGAATACCACCGGCACTACGAGCAGCTGGACAACATCGAGGGCACCGTCGAGTTGGGAGAGTCGCCGCTGGACCCGGTGGCCGACATCGTGATTCGCGAAATCAGGGCGATGACCTGGTGCCGCCGGCGCACCATCCAGGTGGGGCGGATCGCGCAGCGGGTGCCACAGGACTGGCTGCTGCCGTACGTGCACCAGCGCTACGACGACCCCTCTTACGACGGAGCCCGGTCTCCTGCCCCCAGGCCCGAGCCGGCGTCGGCCTAGCGCCATGGACCGGTACACGGTCATTTCGGCCGACTGCCACGCCGGCGCCGATTTGCTCGACTACCGCGAGTACCTCGACCCGCAGTACAGGGACGAATTCGACGGCTGGGCAAAGACATACGTCAACCCGTTCGGCGACCTCACCGAGGCCGACGCCGAGCGCAACTGGAACAGCGCTCGACGCGACTCGGAGCTCGATGCCGAAGGCATCGCCGGTGAGGTCCTCTATCCCAACACCGTGCCACCATTCTTTCCTCAGGCGAGTCTGGCCGCCCCCCAGCCGGTTACCGCCCCGGAGCTCGAGCTGCGCTGGGCCGGCCTGCGGGCGCACAACCGCTGGCTGGCCGACTTCTGCTCGTTGTCGCCCGAGCGGCGCGCCGGGGTGGGCCAGATCCTGCTGGGGGACCTCGACGCAGCCGTCGCCGAGGTAGCGCACATCGCCAAGTTGGGCCTGCGCGGCGGTGTGCTGCTGCCCGGGATTCCGCCGGGTGCCGCCATCCCGCAGCTCTACGCCGAGCACTGGGAGCCGCTCTGGGCGGCATGCGACGAGGCGGGGCTGGTGGTCAACCACCACGGCGGCAACGCCGGACCCAACCCCACGGACGGGTGGGGCAGCTCGTTTGCGGTGTGGGTGTATGAGACCCATTGGTTTGCGCACCGGGCGCTGTGGCACCTGATCTTCAGCGGCGCGCTGGATCGCCACCCGGACCTCACCGTGGTCTTCACCGAGCAGGGTGCGGGGTGGATTCCGGCAACGCTCGACTCGCTCGACGTGGCGGCGGCCCGCTACGGGCGAGCGAACTCGGCGATCGCCCGCTTCGCCGGGCCCACCGCCGGCTCGCTGAGCCTCAAGCCCAGCGAGTACTGGGCGCGCCAGTGCTACGTCGGCGCCAGCTTCATGCGACCCGTCGAATGCGCCGAGCGCCACCGGATCGGCGTCGGGAAGATCATGTGGGGAAGCGACTACCCGCACTTGGAGGGCACCGCTCCCTATACCCGAGAGGCGTTGCGCCACACCTTCACTGGCGTGCCGGCCGACGAGGTGGCGGCCATGGTCGGCGGGAACGCGGCGGCCGTCTACGGCTTCGACCTGGACGCCCTCGCGCCCCTGGTCGACCGGATCGGCCCCACCGTGGCCGAGGTCGCCGAGCCGCTGGTCGCCGTGCCCGCCGACGCCAGCAGCACCGTCTTCGAGCCCGACCCCATCCGTGCCTGGTAGGCGAAAGGAAGCACTATGAACCGCGCGGCCCCTTACCTCATCATCTCGGCGGACTGCCACGCCGAACTGCCGACCGAGCAGTACCGCGAATACGTCGACCCGGAATACCGGGACGACTTCGAGACCTTCCTGGCCGAGAAGGCCGCCGCCGCGCAGGCCGGCGGATTCATCGACGAGCAGTTCGCCGAGCAATGGTTCTCCGAGCACGGAGACGGCATCGCGGGCGGCTGGGATGTGGGGCTGCGGGACAAGGAACTCGACGGCGACGGGGTGGTCGGCGAGGTCATCTTCCCCGACGCCGACGCCGTGACCGGCGTCGCCGGGGCTCCGTTTCGGGGCGGGCCTGGGCCAGTCGGGGGACCTCGACCCGGGGCGCGCGATGGCCGGGGCGCGGGCGCACAACCGCTGGTTGGCCGAGCTGTGCGGCCACAGCCCCGAGCGGCGGGCCGGGGTCGCGGTGGTGCCGATCCTGGCGGACGTCGACGCGGCGGTGGCCGAGATCACCCGAGCCGCGGAGTCCGGACTGCGGGGCGGGATCTTGATCCCGGCGCGCTGGGTCGGCTATCCGCCCTACCACGACCGTCGCTACGACAAGGTTTGGGCCGCCTGCCAGGACCTGCAGATGCCCGTTCACACCCACTCCGGTCCCGCGCCGCAGGAGGAGTACGGCGGGCACCTGGGCATCTACGTGACCGAGGTGCGCTGGTGGGGAGCCCGGCCCCTGTGGTTCGCGCTGTGGTCGGGTGTCTTCGAGCGCTTCCCCCGGCTGCGCTGGGGGGTCACGGAATGCGGTGCGTTTTGGGCCAACGACCTGCTGTGGCTGATGGACACCCGCTATCTGCGTGAGCATTCGGCCAAGAAGATGAGCCACCAGATGGAGGGCGACCTGACGATGCCGCCCTCGGCCTACTTCGACCGAAACTGTTTTATCGGGGCCACCACCACCGAGCGCAGGGAGCTGGCGCGGCGCTACGAAATCGGCGTATCGAACATGCTGTGGGGCAATGACTTTCCCCATCCCGAGGGGACCTGGCCGCACACCCGTGACTGGCTGCGGCGCTCCTTCTGGGACATCCCGGTGGAGGAGACTCGGCAGATGCTGGGCCTGGCGGCGGCCGAGGTGTACAACTTCGATCTGGATGCCCTTGCCGGGCTGGCCGAGCGCATCGGCCCGACCCCCGAGGACCTGGGCCAGGACGATGCGGTGAGCGTCCCCAAGTGGGAGGCCGCCCGCCGGACCGGCCGCCACTGGCTGACGGACGCGGAGCCCATCCCCGACCTGGTGGAGAACTGAGTAGGACCTGACGGGAAAAATTCCCTTCCGATCAGGCGGATCGTGATCCTTTCGCGCGAGGAGCCCGGCCGCATATTTTCCCGGGATGACCTCCAGCGTCGGCAGCATCCCGACCCAGATCGCCCGGGCCACGCCCGCAACCTTCAAGCAGGCCCTCTTCGTCGCGGTGACGGCCGGGTTGGGCTATGGCTTCGATTCCTATGCGGTCAACATCTACGGCCTGGTCCTGCCGGACATCAAAAGGACGTTGCACGTCACCGACGCCGAGGCCGGCTACATCGGCTCGATATTCCTGCTGGGCTACACCATCGGCACCATCGGGTTCGGCTACGCGGCCGACCGGTGGGGGCGCAAGACCACGCTCGGGGCGTCGATCCTGCTGTACGGCATCACCACTTCCCTGGCCGGACTCACGACGAACATCGCCGCGTTCACCGGACTGCGTTTTCTCACCGGTGTGGGCGGAGCGGGGGAGCTCGCGGTCGGTGCGCCATACACCGCCGAGGTGTGGCCCGCCAAGACGCGCGCCCTCGGCGTCGGCGGCGTGATCTTCTCCTTGTTCTCACTGGGCTACGTCCTGGCCGCGGCCGTCGCCTTGGCGCTGGTCCCGCACTTCGGCTGGCAATCGGCGTTCATCGTGGCGATCGTCCCGGCCGTGATCTTGTTCCTCGTCCGGCGGGGCATCAAGGAATCCCACCGCTACACCGACGTGCAAACCAAGATCGTGCGCGGGGTCGCGAAGCCCCGGCTGTGGAAGCTTCCCGGCGTCCGGCGCCGGCTCGTCGCGGGCTGGCTCATCTACACCGCCAACGCGGTCGGCTACTGGGGAGTGACCGTCTTTTTGACGACCTACATCGTCAAGAGGTTTCACGCCTCCCCGATCGACGCGATCCGCTACGCGCTGGTGTTCTTCCTGCTGCAAGTCGTCTTCGTCTACCTGGGCACCGCGCTCGCCGATTGGGTGGGCCGGCGTCCCTCGGCGATCCTCGCCGCCGTCATCGAGTTCTTCTCAACCATCCTGGCCGCCACCTCTCACTCGTTGGACCGATACCTGGTCTTCGGGGCGATCGCCATCGCCACCCTCGGTTGGCTTTGGGGAGTCGGTGACACCTACGTCTCGGAGTTGTTCCCAACGGTGTTGCGCGGCACGGGTTTCGGAATCGCGGTTGGCGGCGGCCGGGTCGTCTCGATCGCGGCCCCGGCCGTGGTCGGCTGGGGCATAACGCATTACGGGTTGCAGACGCCATACCTGGCGATCGCCGGCCTGTGGGTGTTCACGGTGGCCGGCTACTTGCTCGGACCGGAGACGAAAGGCAAAGAACTCGAAGACCTCGCCGACGAGGCGCTGACCGAGGACCTGGTACCCGGCACAACGTAGCCGGGTTCGGCGCGGCCGACTAGCCGTGGTGCGGCGGCTGCTCGTCGCGGAGCCGGCGCTCGTCCGACGCCGCGCGTGCCTGCTCCTCGTCGCCGAACCTTTCCAAGTCCTCGGGGGTGAGGTGCGCCCGCGACGGTTTCGGCGCGGAGCGCGGTGGAGGTGGGGGTTCGTTGGACATCGGGTGATTGTCCCTCTCGCCAGGTAGCGTTGCGCGACATGTCACCACTACAGGGCAAGGTCACGCTCGTGACCGGAGCGTCGTCGGGCCTTGGGGCCGAGACGGCCCGGCTGCTTTCCCGGCAGGGCGCAACGGTTTTCGGCATCGGCCGGGACACCGGACGCCTGGCCGAGGTGTTCGACGACGTGGAACGGGGCTGCTACGCGTCGGTGGACGTCGGTTCGGCGCACGCGTGCAGGGACGCGGTGGCGCGGTGTGTCAGCGAGTTCGGCGGGCTGGACGTCCTGATCAACATCGCCGGGCGACACCAGATGCGCCGCACGGAGTCCATGACCGACGACGACTGGGCCGAAGACCTCGCGGTCAACCTCAACGGACCGTTCTATCTGTGCAGGGCCGCGCTGCCCCATCTGCTGGAGCGAGGCGGCAACATCGTCAACGTCAGCTCCATCGCCGGCGTCGAGGGGCAGGCCTACTCGGCGGGCTACTGCGCCGCCAAGCACGGGCTGATCGGGCTCACTCGCGCTCTGGCGGTGGAGTACACCGCCGATCGCCTGCGGGTCAACGCGGTGTGCCCGGGCGGCATGCTGACCCCGCAGATCGAACAGTTCAGCGCGCCGGAGAACCCGAACTACGACCTGATCATGCGGACGGCCTCGCCGCGCGGCATGATGCGGCCCCTCGAGGTTGCGAACGTGATCGCGTTCCTGGCCAGCGATGCCGCGGCCGCCGTCCACGGCGTCGTCTATCGCGTGGACAACGGCAAGGGCGCCGGGTAGCGGGCGCTCAATCGAGGCCCTCCCAGAACCGCGTGAGGGCCGCGGCGCCGCGCGCCGGATCCTGCAGCATCCACCAATGCCCGAGCCCCTCGAGCACTTCCGTGCGCGCCCCGGCTCGTTCGGCGGCCCGGCGCCGCATGGCTTCCGAGCCGACGTAGCCGTCCTCGGTGGCCAATATCGACAGGCCGGGTCGAGCCGCGGCCTTGTCCAATTCGCGACCGACCTCGGCCATCCCCGGCTGCCGGGCCGAACGGTAGAGCAGCAGGATCGCGCGTCCCATCTCCGGGCCCTGCGCCGCCGCGACCGAGGCCGCGATATCGGGTGGCATGCCGGCGGCGGCCCACATGGCGGCCCGGTCCTCGGCCGTGCCACCCAGGAAGGCGTCGACGTGCTGCTCACCCTCGCCGGGTGTCTGCCAGACCTGCGCCATGTCGTGCCAGACGTAGTCGGGGTCGAAACAACCGAGGATGTCGCTGACCCAGCTGCGCACCAGCTCGGGTCGATGCATCACCACGTTCACCACGTGCCCGCCGCCCCAGTCGTGGCCGACGAGGTCGACGGGCTCGCCGATGCCGGCCAGCTCACCCTCGAGCCAGTCCCGGTAGGCGAGGTAGGTCGCCGAGAAATCGTCGGGCATGGGCGCCCCGAAGCCCGGGGGAGAGAGCCGCACCACGTCGGTTCGCCCGAGCGCGCCGACCAGCGGCCCCCAGATCGCGTCGGCCTCCGGATTGCCATGCACCAAAACGACAGTCACGGCGCCCTCCCTTCAGTGGGTCACGTCGGCGCAGCTCGACTCTGCCAGCACCTGAGGGCCGGTGCCCAGGCGGATTAGGTTCTGGGCGCGAATCGGACTACTCTTGCCCGCGGCCCGTTTCTGACCCAGGAAAGCAGACATGCCCATTCAGCCCAGTCTGCGGCACCCAAACGCATTGCGCCGCAGCCGTACGCGACGTACGGCTCCTCGTGTGAACTGCCCAACGATCGGTCAGTGCTTCGACATCGAAGTCGCCAGGGATCCCGACGGGTGGATGATCCGGATTCCCGAGATCGGTGGCCTCGTCCGTGTCGGCCGTCGGGCGGAGGTGGAGGTCGCGGCGCGGCGGTGCATCGCGACCCGCACCGGCATCCCGATCGGTTACGTCTCGGTCTTCGTCGCGCGCGAGACCGCCGCCACCACGTGAACCGGTTTTAACCCTGGGGTAGCGGGCGGGACCGCACCAGCGTGGGCCACCAGAACCACGGCCCGAGGATGCGCAGGATGCACGGCACGACGAACGAACGCACGATCAGCGTGTCGAGCAGCAGGCCGATGCACACGGTCGAACCCACCTGACCAATAGTCCGCAGATCGCTGGTGAGCATCGCCAGCATGGTGAAGGCGAACACCAGGCCTGCGGACGTCACCACGCCACCCGTGCTGCCCAGCGCGCGGATGAGGCCGGTGTGGATCCCGGCGTGCAGCTCCTCTTTGACGCGGATGATCAACAGCAGGTTGTAGTCCGAACCCACCGCCACCAGGATGATGAACGTCAGCGGCAAGATCAGCCAGTGCAGGGGCAGGCCGATGAGGTGCTGCCAGACGAGTATGGACAGCCCGAACGCGCCGGCGTAGGAGAACGCCACGGTGCCGGGAATCACCAAGGCGGCCATCAGGCTTCGCGTCAGGACCAACATGATCAAGA
The DNA here is from genome assembly GCF_900157385.1 of Mycobacterium terramassiliense. Lineage (GTDB taxonomy): Bacteria > Actinomycetota > Actinomycetes > Mycobacteriales > Mycobacteriaceae > Mycobacterium > Mycobacterium terramassiliense. Next base: position 113,952 of record NZ_LT717700.1, on the reverse strand, counting down.
AGATCAGCACAAAGGCGGCGATCGCCACGATGAGCAGATCGGACGCGGCGTATTCCTTGATGTCCTTGTTGGTTGATCCCGAGCCGCCGATGTAGATGCGTGCGCCGGCCAGCGAGGTCTCTTTGAGCGCCGTGGTGATGGCTGTGGGGAATTGCTCGACATGCTGCACGCCCTCCGGGCCGTTGGCGTCGCCCTCGTGGGTGACGATGAGTCGAGCGGCCTTGCCGTCCGGCGACATCAGCAGCTGCATGCCCGTCTTGACGTCCTCGTTGTCGAAGGCTTCGTGGGGGATGTAGAAGAAGTCATCGCTGCGGGACTGGTCGAAGTCCAGGCCGACATTGACCTGGTCGTCGAACGTCTGGGCGGTCTGGGTGGACTGCAGCGACGACTGGCCGTAGCTGCTGACCAAGAGGCCGGCCAGCGCCTCCGAGTCGTCGGCCGTGAGTTTCAGCTGCGTGATCACCTGCGGCAGGATCTTGTCTAAGGCCTCGAGGGACGTTTTGGCGTCCGTGATGTCGTCGGCCAGCTTGTCGATGTTGTCGAGCGCGTCGAACAGCGATCTGAATGCCCAGCAAATGGGGATGTCGAAACAGTGCCTTTCCCAATAGAAATAGCTTTTGACCGGGCGGAAGAAATCGTCGACGTTGGAGATTTCCTGATTCATCTCGGCCGTGATTCTCTGCAGATCCTCGACGGTGAGCACCGTCTTGTGCAATTCGTCCGACATGTTTTGGAAATAGACGATCTCTTGCCGCAAGACCTCGACGGAGTGCGTCGTGATCTGCGCCTGCTGGCTGGTGTTGGCGTTTTGCTGCTTGGTGAACGGCAGCTGTTGGCCGCTGCCGCTGCCCTGCGTGGTGAACAGGTAGGGGAGGGTGGCATGTTCCAACGGTCGGCCCAGGGGCCTGGTGATGCTCTGCACCATCGCGACGCCGGGAAGGCGGATGAGGGCCTTGGCCGCCCGGTCCAGCGAGATGAAGTCAGCCGAGTTGCGCATGTCGTGATCCGTCTCGATCATCAGCATCTCGGAGAACAGCTTGCTCTTCGGGAAGTGCCGGTCCGCCGCCGTGAAACCCATGTTGGCCGGGGCGTTGTGCGGCTGGTACTGGCGGTCGTCGTAGTTCTGCCGGTACGTGGGCACGAAGACCGCCCCGAGCAGCACGGCGGCGGAACTGGCCACCAGGATCGGCACCGGCCACCGCACCACGCTCGTTCCGATCCGCCGATACAGGTGCGCCTTGGCCGCCCCTCTCGGGTCGAAGAGCCCGAAGAGGCTGCCCACGGTCAGGAATGCCGGGCCGAGCGTCAGCGCCGCCGCGATGTTGAACAGCATGGCGATGGCGACCGCCGGCCCCATGGTGTGGAAGTAGTTGAGCCGCGCGAACGTCAGGCAGTAACACGCGCCCGCGATCGTCAGCCCGGAGCCGAGGATGACCGGCGTGACGCTCTTGTATGCGGTGTAGAACGCCTCCTCCCTGCTCTCGCCGGCCTGTCGCGCCTCGTGATAACGGCCCATCAAGAAGATGCCGTAATCCGTCCCCGCGCCCAGGGTCAGCGCGACGACGATGTTCACCGCGAACGACGAGAGCTCGATATACCCCAGATGGCCGAGGGTCGAAATGACCCCCTTCGCGACCAGCATCTCGAACAGAACCCCGGCCAAGGGCACGAACAGGGTGACGATCGAGCGGTACACCAGCAGCAACATCGCGATGATGAGGAAGATCGTCACGATCGTGATGTCGTTCAGGCTTGAATTCGCAATGGCCACCGTGTCCGAGGCCAGGGGAGCCGCGCCGCTGACGTAGACCCTGAGCCCGGGCGGTGGCGTGTCCTTCGCGACGACGTCCCGAACGGCGGCAACGGACTCGTTCGCTTGCATCTGGCCGATATCGCCGGCGAGGCGCAACAGCACGTACGAGGCCTTGCCGTCGAGGCTCTGCGCCCCCGCCGCGGTGATCGGCTTCCCCCACAGATCCATGACGTACTGCACATGCTTGGGGTCCTGCTTGAGCCGGCGCACCAAGTCGTCGTAATACCGATGATCCGCATCGCCCAACGGGCGGGTGGCTTCGAACACGAGCATGGCCAGGCTGGTCGAGTTGGACTCCTGGAACTTCGCACCGATGGCCAGCAACGCCCGCTGCGACGGCGCGTAGTGGGGGACCACCGGCCCCGCGAGTTCTTCCGCGACCCTCTCCACCTGCGGCATGAAGGTGTTCGTCGACACGGCGAGAAGGGCCCAGAAGGCGATGATCGGTATCGCGAAGACCCGAACCATTCTGGGGACGAACGGCCGTTTCGGCCGGTGCTCCGCCGGATGCTCACTCATGCGGATTTCACCAGGCAGAAGACGTGCGCATCCTCGTGGGTGTCGGAGTGTTCATCGCGGACAACGCCGTTCACCAGCATCCGGCAGCCGATTTGGCCGCCATGAACCTGCGCCGAGATGCTGCCCGACACCACGGTGAGCGTGGTCGTCTCCGTGTGCGACCACGGTAGGGCGGTGAGGTCGACCTGATGCGGATGCCCGTTGACGTCGACATAGACGAGCATCCCCCCTTGCCCGACGGAGCCGGACAACTCGAACGTGAGCCGTTTGAGGTTGAACTCCGGGGGTGCTGCCGGGCCGTTGACCGTGATGACGGGCGGCGGAGCGGAGAACTGGTGCACCTTCCACATTCCCACCGCACCCACGCCGAGCGCGACGACGGCCACCAGTGGCATCCAGACCCGCGCCAGGACGGTCCTGCCGACTGAACGGGGGCTCACTCGATCACCTTTCGGAGCTCGGTCACGACATCGTCATCTCCCCCGGGCTCCCACCGCCGGGTCCGTGCAAATAGTAGACGGTCATGTGCCCAATGGACATCGTGCAAAGAGTATCGGTACCGCGGCCGCAACGCGACCTGGGGCCTGGGGCCCACCCACGGGCCAGGGCCTCGGGTTGCTTCAAGCCATCTTCCGCAGGCGCCGCCTCAACCGTGCGCTGCGCAGAATCTGGGTCGTGAAATTTATCGAGGCCAACATCGGGAAGACCCCGAGAAAAGTCCGCTCGGAGGGTGTGGCTCCGTGCAGGTGGTAAAGACTGCCGAAGACGTAAAAGCACCCCACCGAGAACAACGCGCCGGGGATGGATAACGTCATCAAGGAGCTGCGGTCGGCCGTGATTTGCTTCGCGAAATCCAACTCGTCTCGCGACACTGGTTGACGTTTGCGCACTTTGGTGAGCACCTTTTTGGCGCTCCCGATTTCCTCCCTGATCGGCGTCGTCGGTCGATCGCCCAGCCGCTTGACGTATACGCCGGCGATGGCGCCGAACACCAACGCGAACGCGAGGGCGACGACGGTCAGGAAACCAAACAAGGCCGTACTCATCTTCTTCGAGCCCTCCTTAGCGCCAGCCCGCCGGCAGGTCGGTGATGTGATTGGGACAGTAGTCCTGGGCGGCCTCGGACATGACATTCCGCGCGTCCTCGGCCGACATCTTGGCGCGCAGCCGCATGAAAGCGTATTCGGCTGGCAGGTAACCCGATTCGGGCCCGGCCGGATCGTCCATCAGCTGGCAGGCCTCCTTCTCCTGGCTGCTGTCGGCTCGCGCCATGCCCGCGCCGATGCCCGAGCCGAACAGCGAGGCCAGCCCAACCAGCCCGCCAGCCGCGATTTTCGTGATCCTCACTGGTGTTCACCTTCACTCGCGCGCCTTGCGGGCCCAGTGTAAGGCTCGGGGCCGGCCGCGCGGCGATGCCAACCTTCGTCAAACGGGTCGCAGCCCCGCGCGTCATTGTCGAGAATGGTCCAGATGGCGGTCATGCAGGTTATTCCTGGAGAGCTGGCGTCGACCGCACAGGACGTCGGCAGGATCGGTGCCGCGCTCGAAGAGGCCAACGCCTTGGCGGCGCTGTGGACCAGTGGCGTCCTGCCCGCCGGCGCCGACGAGGTGAGCGCGGCGATCACCCCGCTGTTCATCGACCAATCGAGGGTCTATCGGGAACTGGCCGCACAGGGCCAGGCGTTCGAGCAGCGGTTCATCCAATTGCTGGGCGCGGCGGACGTCGCCTACATCCAGACCGAGCGGGCGGGGGAGCAAGCGCTGCGCGACGCGGTCGGCGAGTTGGAATCACCGCTGATCGCATTGGCTACGCAGGCCGAGAATCCCGCTCCCACCAGCATCCCGCCGCTGAACGTGCCGCAAAACAGTTCCGTGGCGCTGATCGTCGGCGGCACCACGTTCCCCCTGCCCGACGCCAAGTACGTCGGCTCGATCATGGCCGACTTTCTGAACAACCCGACGTTGTCGCCGCTCACCGGGGCGTTGGGGCAGTCGCTTTACACGCCGGAGCAGTTCTGGCCGTTCACCCCGCAACTTGGAAACCTGACGCTGGGCCAGTCGGTGGCCCACGGCGTGCAGTCGCTCAACACCGCCGTCAACACCGAACTGGCGGCGGGCAACAAGGTGATCGTCTACGGCACCTCACAAAGTTCGCTGGTGGCGACCGTCGAGATCCGCAACCTGATGGCCATGGCCAATCCGCCCGACCCCGGCGAACTGTCGTTCTTTTTGACCGGTGACCCCGGCAACCCCGATGGTGGGTTTTTCGAACGCTTTCCCGGCCTGTACATCCCGCTGTTCGACGTGCTGTTCAACGGCGCGACGCCCCCCAACTCGCCGTACCCCACCGTGATCTTCACCAACCAGTACGACATGGTGACCAACCTGCCGCGGTACGTGCTCAACCCGGTCAGCGACCTGAACGCGTTCATGGGCTTCGCGCTCTTCCACGGGACGCACGACTACGTCGACCTGACGCCCGGACAGATCGCCAACGCGACCGAACTGCCGACCTCGCCCGGGTACACCGGTTCCACCCACTACTACGAGCTGCTGACGCAGAACCTGCCGCTCGTCGCGCCGCTGCGCTTGTACGTGCCGGCGCCGTTCGGCAACGCCCTGGCCGACCTGTTGCAGCCGGACCTGCGGGTGATCGTCGACATGGGCTACGGGTCGGGGGAGTACGCCGACATCCCCACCCCCGCGAGCCTGTTCGAACTGCCGAACCCGTTCACCATCGTGCCGGACCTGGCGCACGGCGCGGTGCAGGGCCCGCAGGCGGCGCTGGTCGACCTCGGGCTGCTGCCGCCGTCGATGATGCCCACCGGCTATCCGTTCGATCCGTCGCTCGACCCCGGCCTGAACTTCCCGCTGCCGCAGTCGTCGGTCACCGGGGTCTCGCTGCTGACCGGGTTCGAGGGCCGCTTGATGCGCGCGCTGGGCCTGGTTCCGAGCTGGGATAGCTGAGTTATCCGATTTTGCAGAACGATTCGCCACCGGCGTTTTCAGGTCAGGTGGACGTCGCTTATGTCGATTGACACCATGAGTTCATCGGCCAACAGGCGGCCGTGCGCGTCGCAGCGGTATGCCCGGCGCTTTGATGGCAGCTTGATGCCGTCGGCCTCCACGATGTCGTAGACGTACTGGATCGCTGCGAACCCCCCCGCGACGTCGACACGGTAGTCGTGACGGCGCAGCAGAAAGTCGCTGCCGAAGTAGAACTCCTGCTCGGTGCTATGGCTGGCGAGCTCGTCCGAGAAGCGCGCCTGCAGCCCGAACCAGCGCTCGCCAAAGTCCTCGATTGGGTCGATCTCGGCGACGGTGAGACCGGGCAGCGTCATAAAAAATGGGGTGGTCAAATACGTCCACAGCGCGTAGCCGTTGAAGTACGCGCGCTGCAAGGGATCCCACGGCGTTGTGAGCTCATGACCGGCGAACGATTCTCGCGGGTTGAACCCTTCGGCGACCACGCGGCCGTCGAGCTTTTCGATGGCGCCGCGTCGGGGCGTGAAGTCGGTTCTCTGGTCTGCCGCACCGAACGGCTGCACGGAGGCCCATTCACGCTGCAGCGCAACGCTCATCCGTCGCGGCGTGGGATCTTGCGGTTGGCCTTTGATCTCCCAGAGCTTGCCGCCGCTGACGATGGTCGCCTCCATCGAGCCGAATCGTCGCCACCGATCGAGGCCTCCGTGCGCCGCGAGCACGGCGTCGAGCAGGGCGGTCACCGTTCGATCATAGGCGTGGGCCAGCAGCGGGAGCTTGCTTGCCAACCTGAATTGGAACGTGTTCTAGTGAGCCGGTGAGGATGTCGCGATGACCCGCCCGAGCCCCTTCCGCGCTGACCTCATGGATGGGCAGGTCGCCTTGGTCACGGGCGGCGCCACCGGTCTCGGCTTGGAGATCGCCCGGGTGCTGGGTGGTCACGGTGCCCGCGTCGCCATCTGCAGCCGCAAGGAGGCCAACCTGCAAGCCGCCGTTGCGGCATTGCGGGAAGGGGGGATCGAGGCGATCTACGGTGTGTGCGACGTGCGCCGCTTCGAGGAGGTCACCGCGGTCGTCGAGGAGGTGGTGCAAACGTTCGGCCGGCTCGACACCGTCGTCAACAACGCCGCCGGAAACTTCCCGGTGCCGATCAGCGGCTTGAGCGCAGGCGGATTCAAGGCCGTGGTCGACATCGACCTGCTGGGAACCTTCAACGTGTCGAAGGCGGCCTACGAATGCTGGCTGCGTGAGCACGGCGGCGCCGTGGTGAACATCAGCGCGGCGATCCAGTACCGCGGGATGGCCCTGCAGGCGCACGTGGTGTCGGCCAAGGCCGGCATCGACGCGCTGACCCGCAGCTGTGCCATCGAATGGGGGCCCGACGGGGTGCGCGTGAATATCGTTGCCCCGGGCGCGATGTCGGGCACTGAGGGGGTGCGGCGCATCACCGGCGATCAACAGCACCGGACCACCCAGAACCCGCTGCGGCGCGCCGGTTCGACGACCGAGGTCGCCGAAGCCGTGCTGTTCCTGGCCAGCGACGCCGCCTCGTACGTCACGGGTGCGACGCTCGTGGTCGACGGGGGTGGTTGGCTGACGGCCAGTGGCGTGCCGGATCTGCCCGGCTACCGCTGACCACCGGCGGCCCGACGACCTCGGCGCCGGCCCGCGAGAACGCCTCGCCCGCAATCGAATCCAGCACGCCCAGGTGAGCGATGTCACCCGTTGGGCTTGAATGTGTAGGTTTCACCGTGCGCGAGGTAGACGAACTGCGTCGTCGTGGCCGAGGCCCGGGCCGCCTTCTTGAAGTCGTCCAGTCCCGAGAGGAATACCGAGAAGTCGTTGTAGTGGATCGGGATGGCGGTGCGGGGCTTGGTGACCTCAACGGCCCGCACCCCCTGCTCGCCCGTCATCGTGACCACCGTGACGAGGAAGGTCGTGCCACCCGTGTGAATCAGTCCGAGGTCGATGTCGGGATAGCGGCGCGGGATGTCGGCGAGGGCATCGATGAGCATCGTGTCGCCGGTGATATAGAGCCGGTAGAGGTGATCGGCGTTGCGGCTGAAGTCGAGCAAGTGCCCGTTGACGGGCATGAGCAGGTCGTTCACCGCATCGTCCGCGGAATGCTTGCCCGGCATGGCGGTGATGTTCAGCGTCGCCTCACCTTTGCGCACCCCGAGGGATTCCCAGGTGTCCAGGGGATAGCCCCGCTCGAAGCCCAGAGCGCTCAGCTTGTCCACCGCATCGGCGGTCGAGACGATGGGCAGCTTCTTGTCGAGCTCCCGCGCGGCGACGTCGTCGAAATGATCGCCGTGGTAATGCGACAAGACGATCAGGTCTATCGGTGGCAGATCGGCGATCTGACAAGCCGGCTCGACCTCGCGTCGGGCCCAGATGCCATGCCCCAGATAGACGTGCTCGCCCTTGTGCAGGAAGGCCGGATCGGTCAGGATCGTCAGCCCGCCGAAGCGGATCAATGTGGTGGCGTTGCCGATGAAATAGACATTGCCCTCGGCGAAATCAGCTGTCCCGCCGCCGGGCAACTCCAAAGACGTCATCGTCACGCGCTCCTTCGCCGCGGGCCTGCAGGCCCGCGGTTTCAGTCTGCTCCAGATCGGGCGGGCGCGATAGGGGACACGTTGGCCGATGCTGCCGCGCGGGGCTCGGGGGCTCACATCTTGACGGTCAGGGGCCAGACGTTCCAGATGTCCTCGCAGTACTCGGCGACGGCGCGATCCGACGAGAACTTCCCGCTGCGCGCGGTGTTGAGGATGGACATCTTCGTCCAGGAGTCCCTGTCCTGCCACGCCGCGCTCACCCGCTGCTGGCACTCGACGTAGGACGCGTAGTCGGCGCACACCAGGAACGGGTCGTCGTGGCGCAGGTTGTCCACCAGCGGCCGGAACACCTCGGTGTCGCCGCGCGAGAACGTCCCGCCCGCAATGAGATCCAGCACGGCGCGCAGCTCGTCATCGCCGTCGATGTAGCCGCCCGGGCGGTATCCGTTCGACTTGACCGCCTCGACCTCCTGCTCGGTCAGGCCGAAGAGGAAGAAATTCTCGGGGCCGACCTCTTCGCGCATCTCGACGTTGGCGCCGTCGAGCGTGCCGATGGTCAGCGCGCCGTTGATCATGAACTTCATGTTGCCGGTCCCCGAGGCCTCCTTACCCGCGGTGGAGATCTGCCCGGACAGGTCGGCGGCCGGGTAGATCAGGTGCGCGTTTTGCACGTTGAAGTTCGGCACGAACGCCACCCTCATGAAGCGGTTGACGTCCGGGTCGGCGTTGACGGTCTCGCCGACGGCGTTGATCAGCTTGATGATCCGCTTGGCCATGAAGTAGCCCGGCGCGGCCTTGCCGCCGAAGATGAAGGCGCGCGGGGGAATCGACAGGCCCGGGTTCTGCTTGATCCGGTGGTACAACGCGACCATGTGCAGCACGTTGAGGTGCTGGCGCTTGTATTCGTGGATGCGCTTGACCTGGACGTCGAACATCCAGTCCGGATTGAGCTCGACGCCCGCGACCGCGCGGATGTACTTGGCGAGGCGTGCCTTGTTGGCGCGCTTGATGTCGCGCCACTCCTGGCGGAAGGACGCGTCATCGACGAACGGCTCCAGGCCGCGCAGCCGGCCCAGGTCGGTCAGCCAGCCGTCACCGACGGTGCGGTCCAGCAGTTCCCGCAGTCCCGGGTTGGCCAGCGCGAGGAAGCGGCGGGGTGTGACGCCGTTGGTTTTGTTGCTGAAGCGGTCCGGCCACATTTCGTAAAAGTCCTTGAGCACACTGGTCTTCAGCAGCTCCGAGTGCAGCGCCGCGACGCCGTTGACGGCGTGGCTGCCCACGGTGGCGAGGTGCGCCATCCGGACGTTCTTGCCGCCGTCCTCGCCGATCAGCGACATCCGGCGCACCCGATCCTCGTCGCCGGGGAACCGGGCGCGCACCTCGTCGAGGAATCGGCGGTTGATCTCGTAGATGATCTCGAGGTGGCGGGGCAGCGACTCGCCGAACAGTTCCAGCGGCCAGGTCTCCAGCGCTTCGGGCAGCAGGGTGTGGTTGGTGTAGCCGAACGTCGCGACCGTGATGTCCCAGGCCTCGTCCCAGGCCAGGTCGCGCTCGTCGACGAGCAACCGCATCAGCTCGGCCACCCCGATCGAGGGATGGGTGTCGTTGAGCTGCAGGGCAAACCGCTGTGGCAGTTCGCGCACGCCGGCGTCGGCGAGGTCGTCCATGATGTGCAGCACGTGCTGCAGCGAGCAGGACACGAAGAAGTACTGCTGCAGCAGGCGCAGCTGTTTGCCCGCCTCCGGCTCGTCGTTGGGATACAACACCTTGGTCACCGTCTCGGACATGACCTCGTCCTCGACCGCCCCGTAGTAATCGCCGGTGTTGAAGGCTTCCAGCGCGAACGACTTGACGGCCCGCGCGCTCCACAGCGTCAGCACGTTGCAGGTGTTGACCCCGTAGCCCTGGATGGGCGTGTCGTACGCGACGCCCTTCAGCAGCCGCCCCGGCACCCACCGGACACGGTCGCCGCCGTTGTCGTCCGTGTGGTGCGCGACGTAGCCGCCCCACTTGACCAGGTAGGTGACGTCGGGTTTGGCTATCTCCCAAGGGTTTCCGTGGTCCAGCCAGTTGTCGGTCTGCTCAACCTGCCAGCCGTCGCGGATCTCCTGGTCGAAGATGCCGAATTCGTAGCGTATTCCGTAGCCGATCGCCGGCCGCTCCAGCGTGGCCAGCGAGTCCAGGTAGCACGCGGCTAGCCTGCCGAGCCCGCCATTGCCCAGGCCCGGCTCCTCCTCGCAGGCCAGGACCGTGTCGAGATTCTGGCCCATCGCCGCCAGCGCTTCGCGCGCCGCGCGCTCCATGTTCAGGTTCAGCAGGTTGTTGCCCAGCTGCGGGCCCATCAGGAATTCGGCCGACAGGTAGCAGGTCACCTTGCGGCCGAGGTCCAACGAGGTCTGCGTCGAGGCCACCCGGCGGTCCTGCATGCGGTCGCGCACGGCCAGCGCGAGCGCGCGGTAGTAGTGCTCGGGGCGCCGGGCCGCGGCCGGGCGGCCGATCGAGTAGCGCAGGTGATCGTTGATCGCCCGCTGCAGCGCCGCGGCGCTCATCCCGGTGCGGGAGTGCTCGACCAGGTCGGCCCGCGTGGGGCTGGGGGACATTCCGTCGGATGGCGTCTGATCGAGGTCGGTCATTCGTGAGTCCTACTCCTTAGAGCGATGCCCGGCGGCGCGCAGGTGAGTCAGTCTGGCAGCGGTTTTTGCACACCAGGCGCGCAATTGGCGTCGGCCACGTGAACGAGAGCCCACGCGCCGGCGACGAAACGGCGAGCCGTTAGGCGATGTAACCGCGGGGCAGCACGCAGAAGTCGACGCACGCCGCGGCGAGCATGTCGCCCAGCTGGGGGCCGGCCGGCGCGCGGAGCTTGAGCACCGCGCCGGCCGACGGGGCCTTGAGCGTGGCGATGTTCTGGTTGGACAGCAATTGGATTGCCTCGGTTTCGATGTCGCGCCACCCGGTGTGGACCGTCATCAGCGTGAGGACGCCCAGTTCGTCGCCGGCGGGGGACAGGATCGGGTGATGCCAGGCGCTGTCGGCCTTGGATCCGGCGTGCGGCCGCAGCACCGCCAGGACGGTGCCGCCGGAGTCTTCCAACCGCGCCGCGCCGTCGGCCGGGACAATCTTTCCCACGGCGCCGTCCTGATTCGTCACCGTCGTCGTTGCCGCCACCGCCAGCCGGAGTTCGTCGCCCGCCGCGCCGGACAGCGTGTAGTCGCTTTTCCCGCCGTTCTTGAAGCCGAGCAGAACGCCGACACCGCCCTTCTGTTGAGCGCGTGCCAATTCGGTGCCGTCGGGGGTGGTGAGCCCGATCCGCAACGCGTTGGACGTCGCCCGCGTCACCCGTGCGGCGGCGGCCGTCGCGTTTCCCAGAATCGGCATGCGGGAAATCGTAGGCCAGAATCCTCAACCATGAATCAGTTCGCGAGCGGGAAATCGGCCGAGCAAAGCCAGCTGCCGTTGGCCTCGGCGGGTGCGCGCTGGCTGATCGCCGCGGCCGTGCTCGGTTCGGGCATTGCGCTGCTGGACGGCACCGTCGTCAATGTCGCGCTGCCGGCCATCGGGCGCGACCTGGGTGGGGGCTTGACCGGTCAACAGTGGGTCCTCGACGGCTACCTGCTGACGCTGAGCGCGTTGCTGCTCACCGGGGGCGCCGCGGGCGACCGCTACGGCCGCCGACGGGTTTTCGTCGCCGGGCTGGTCGTCTTCACCGCGGCCTCGGTCGGCTGCGGTTTTTCGCCGACGATCGGATGGCTGGTCGGCGCCCGGCTGGCGCAGGGTGTCGGTGCGGCGGCGCTGGTACCGGGCAGTCTGGCGTTGATCGACGCCGGCATCGTCGATGACGACCGGGGCCGGGCCGTCGGGATTTGGGCGGGCATGTCCGGCGTGACGACGGCGCTGGGTCCGTTCATCGGCGGCTGGCTCGTCGATGTGGCGTCGTGGCGCTGGGTGTTCTTCTTGAACCTTCCGCTGGCCGTGGCGGTGGTGTGGATCGCCGCCCGGCACATTCCCGAATCGCGCGATCCGACCGCCCGCGGACGCCCGGACGTCCTGGGGACTGCCGCCGTCACGGTCGGGCTGTCCGGCGTGATCTACGCGCTCATCGAGGCCCCTTCGCGGGGTTGGACATTCGTCACGGCGACGGCCGCCGTCGTCGGAGCGGCGGCGCTGCTCGCCTTTCCGGCGATCGAACGGCGCGCGCAATCGCCCCTGCTGCCGTTGCCGCTGTTGCGGTCCCGGCAATTCACCGGCGCCAACCTCACGACTTTGGCCGTCTACACCGCCATCGGCGGCGCGTTGTTCCTGTTGGCCCTGCAGCTGCAACAAAGCCTGCATTACTCCGCGCTCGCGGCCGGGTTGGCGATGCTGCCGATGACGATCATCATGCTGATCGGCTCGCCGTGGGCCGGCGCGCTCGGGCAGCGGGCCGGGCCGCGGCTGCCCATGACCGTGGGCCCGCTGATCGCCGCGGCGGGTTTGGCGTTGATGGCGCGGATCGCGCCGGGGGCGACCTATCTCGGCGCGGTGCTGCCCGCCGTGGTCGTGTTCGGCGTCGGGTTGGCGATCACGGTGGCGCCGTTGACCGCGGCCGTCCTCTCCGCCGTCCCCGACAGCTACGCGGGCACCGCCTCGGGAGTCAACAACGCCATCGCGCGCCTCGCCGGGTTGCTTGCCGTCGCCGTGCTGCCGGTTTCGGCCGGCATCACCGCCGGCCCGGGGCAGCCGCTCGGTCCCGGGTTCTCAGTGGCGATGATCATCGCCGCCGCCGCATGCTTGACCGGCGCATTCATAGCGGCGCTGACGGTCCGCGCCGGCGCGGACTTTGCCCATCAGATGCTGCCCGGAATCAACCACGCCTGCCAGGACCCGTGCACCAGGCTGCCGGGAAGCGCCCCGGACGCGGCGTAGCGTTGCCCGCCGCAGCATCATTCGGCAAGCAGAGTAACGCCGCCGGCCTTGCGGCCCTGGAAGTGGTTGCCGCTCAAGGTTCCCCGACGTTGACTGTCGCTGATGCCGAAACGCTCGTGCAGTCGCGCAAGCCATGCGGGCGCCCACCAGTTCCGGGTGCCCAGCACGTGCATGAACGCCGGTAACAGCACCGTCCGCACCAGCGTGGCGTCCACGACGACGGCCAAAGTCAGGCCTACCCCGAACATCCGCATGAACGACACGTGCGCAGCGATCAACGCCGCGAACGAGATCGACATCACCAACGCCGCCGCCGTGACGATCCGACCGGTACGCGCCACACCCAATGCAACGCTCTCGTCGTTGTCGGCAGGGGTTCGCCCGGAGGCGACCCAGAACTCGCGGATCCGGGAAACCACGAAGACCTCATAATCCATCGACAAGCCGAAGGCGATGCAGAACAGCAGCACCGGCATGTTGGCGACCAGTGTTCCGGTCGATGTCGTGCCGAGGCCGCCGAGATGGTGGTCCTGGAAGATCCACACCATCGCGCCGAATGCCGCGGTCAGCGAAAGCACGTTGAGCATAAGAGCTTTCAGTGGCAGCACGATGCTGCCGGTCAGCAAGAACAGCAGTACGAACGTGACCGTAGCGATCAGGCCCAGCACCAGCGGCAGCCGCGAGGTGATCGCGTTGACGCTATCCCGATTGGTCTGCGCGGTTCCGGTGAACTCGACGGTCCGACCGGCGGGGCGCGGGATGTCATGCAGGCGCCGCAACTGCGCCTCCGAGCGCTCGGAGAAGAGCGGGGCTGTCGTTCGGACGGTGAGAAACGCACTGCCGCGTGCCCAGCCGGTGGGCGACGACGGTGGTCCAACCGGGATCCCGCCCACGAAGGTGCCCACCGGCGTCGAGACCGCTGACACGTCGGTGACCCGTGACAGATCGGCCGCGTACCGTGCGATTTCGTCCTTTGTCACGCCGTCGGTGTCGGGGATGACGACGCTGACCGCCGTCGCCGAGTCGTTGACGAATTCACTGCGCAGCTCATCGCCCACCTGCCGGGCCGAAGCGGAGTTCGGCAATACCCGGTCGTCGGGAAAGCCCCATCGCACCCCGAGGAACGGCATACCGACCAGTAGTAGCAGGACAACCACGGCCAGTCCGATGGGAATCGCGTGGCGGATGACGAACCGTGTTGAGCGGTACCAGAACGCGAGCTCGACGGGCTTGCGGACCGGCGCGGCCCTGCTGCGGATGCGGCGTACCAGCCGGCGCACATCCAGCGCGTTCAAGCGGTCCCCGAGGAGCACGATAGCCGCGGGTGTCATCACCACCGCCGCGATCGCCGTCAACGCGACGGTGGCGATTCCCGCGTAGCCGAACGACTTCAGGAAATGCATCGGGAAAAGGATCATTGCGGCCATCGACAGGGCGACGGTGGTGGCAGAGAACAACACCGTGCGGCCCGCGGTCGCCATGGTGTGCATCAGCGCGTCGTCTCGGGTGGCGCCGCGGGCCATCTCGTCCCGGAACCGGCTGACGATGAGCAACGTATAGTCAATCGCCAGCGCGAGACCCAACGCGGTACTGAGGTTGAGCGCAAAGATCGAGACGTCAGTGGTGAGCGCGATCAGGCGCAGCGCGGCGAGCGAGCCGAGGATCGATACTCCGCCGATGGCGACCGGCAGCGCGGCCGCGAACAAGCCGCCGAACACCCAGACCAGCACGACAAAACTGAGCGGAACTGCGATCGCCTCCACCAGCAGCACATCGCGCTGCGCTTGCCTCGTGATCTGCGCGTTGACCATCGCGAGCCCGCCGGATCGCACGGTGACCCCGTTGCGGTCGTGGGCGAACCGCTCCGACAGGGCGTCGGCATAGCGCTGCGAATCGGTTTCCCCGCCGCCGATGCCCGCGGCGATCAGCCCCGACCTGCCGTCCCTGCTGACCAACGAGGCGACGCCAGCGGGTGGGGCGGTCCACGCCGAGGTCACGCTCGTCACGTGCGCCGATCGGCTCAGTTGGTCCGCGATCTCGGTGCCGACCGCGCGGGCGGCGGCGCCGTTAACACCGTCCGGTGCGGAGACGACAAAGAGCAGCTGCGCATCGCCTTGGCCGAACTTGTCGGTGAGAACCGTTGCGGCCCGCGATGATTCCGATGCGGGATCCTGGAGACCTCCGGCGGAGAGGCTCTTGGCGACTGGGATGCCGACGATGCCGGCGGCGACCAGCAGCAGCGCTGCGGCCGCGATGGTCCGCCTCGGTGCGACGATCGCGAGCCGTGTGACGCGATGCAGCAGGCCATGTTGATGAACACGCGGGTCCGCGCGATTCACGATCCGAGGAGTCGCGGTGCCAGACCGCCCAATGTCGCTGACCATGGGACCACCCGCCCTCTGAAGATCTCGATTTCAACAATCGGTGACTTTTGTCAACAATGGGTGACTTAGACGATATCCCGCGCCGCCCCACGAAGTCAACAGCGGCTGACATACAGTTGGGTATGAGCACCAAAAGGCCCCGAAACGCCGCACAGACGCGCGCCGACATCCTCTCCGCGGCGCGCCGGCGTTTCGCCGCGGAAGGTTTCGAACGCACCACCCTGCGCGCGATCGCGTCCGACGTCGGGGTGGACGCGGCTCTGGTGATCCGCTACTTCGGGAGCAAGCAGGACTTGTTCGCCACCGCTACCGAATTCAAGATCGACCTGCCGGACCTGACCGGGGCGGATCCCGACGAGATCGCGGACATGCTGTTGCCGCGGTACTTCGCGGTGTGGGAAGACGACCAGTCATTCCTGGCGCTGCTGCGGGCGGCGATGACCAGCCGGGTCGCGGCGGACACCCTTAACGAAACGCTGGCCAAGCACGTCGCCCCGACATTGAGGGGCGCCACGCCGGACAATCACCTGCAGCGGATCGCGTTGACGGATGCCTTCGTGATTGGGCTCGCCGCGACGCGGTCCGTGCTCGCCAATCCACCCGTGGCAAGCCTCAGTCGCGAAGAACTCAGCCGCTGGGCGGCCCCGGTCTTTCGGCAGCTGCTGGTTGGGCCGGCACCGTCGTAACGACTCGGATATGACCAAAACGCGGCCTCGCAACGCCAGCCAGACGCGCGCCGACATCCTCTCGGCGGCGCGCCGCCGCTTCGGAGCGGAAGGATACGAGCGCACGACCTTGCGGGCCGTCGCGGCGGACGTCGGTGTGGATGCGGCGCTGGTGATTCGCTACTTCGGCAGCAAGCAGGACCTGTTCGCCGCCGCGGTCGATTTCGTGATCGAATTGCCGGACCTGTCGAATTTCGCTCCCGATGAAGTTGCGGACATATTGTTGTCGCGGTTCTTTGCCGTGTGGGAGGACGAGACATTCCTGGCGCTGTTGCGGGCCGCGATGACGAGTGATACAGCGGCCGACACTCTCCGGCGGGTGTTCGCGCAGCAGGTCGCGCCCACGTTGATCACCGCGACCGCAGACAATCCCATTCAGCGGATCGGATTGATGGGCGCCTTTGTCATTGGACTTGCCACCACCAGGTACGTGTTGGTCAATCCACCGATAGCCAACCTCAGTCGTCACGAACTCAGCCGCTGGGCCGCCCCGGTGATTCGGCAACTGTTGGCTGGGCCGGCGCCGGCTTAGTCTCTCGCGGTGGCCGGAATGGAGCGCCACGCGTCGCGAAGCGCGGGGTTGGCGCGCGGTGGTTTCAAATAGATTTCGGGCATGACGGCGACGACGTGGGATGTCGACGGGCGCAAGGTGTTTGGTGTGACCGCCGGCAGCGGCGAGCCGGTGCTGCTGCTGCACGGCTACCCGCAGAGCGCATCGTGCTGGCGCCACCAGATCCAGGCGCTCGCCGCCGACCATCACGTCGTGGCGCTCGACTGGCCGGGATTCGGCCGGTCCGATCCGCCATCGACGCCGCCGACGTACGACAACGAGATCGACCGCATCGAACGGCTCGTGCGGCGGCTGGGGTGGCAACGATTCAACCTGTGCGCGCACGATTACGGCGGCTTCATCGGACTCGGCTATGCGATTCGCCACCCCGACCGGGTGCGACGGCTCGCGCTGTTGAACACGCGGGCGCATGGCACCTTCCGGCCGTGGTTCTACCGCGTTTCGCTGGGGCAGCGCTGGGTCGCGACCCACCCGGTGCTGTCCGCGCCCGCGCGGCGACTGCCGCTGGCGGCGCTGCACCACGCAGCCCTGGCCCGCTACCGGGAACTCGGCTGTTTCGACACCACGGTCGAGGCCGAATACCTGGCCTGGATGGACACACCGCAGGGCCGGCGCACGTTTTGGGAGTTCTTCGCGCATTACCCGGTGCCCGCCGTCGGGTGGTTGGCGGACGGGCTCGCGGGCATCCGCTGCCCCGTCGCGGTGATCTGGGGCGACCGCGACCCGTACATCCCGTTCAACACCGCTCGCGGACTCGCCGACCGCATTCCCCACGCCACGCTGACCCGCTTGCGCGGCGCCGACCACTACCTCATGGAGGAGCGTCCCCGCGAGGTGACCGATGCGCTGGTGAGCCTGCTCGACATGGCTTCCGCCGCCTAACCCGTGACGGTCATCTGGTCGTCGCTGGTGGCCCACGATTGCGCGAAGACGTCGATCGGCACCTGTTCGTCGCGGCCCTGCTCGCTGCCGCTGTCGTTGAGGTGCACGACGCCGGCCGTGGTGTCGATGCCGGTCACCACGACGGCGTGGTTGGCCTCGGGCCGGCCGTCGGGGGCCTTGTCCTCGACGGGCTCGCGCCAGATGAGCTCGGAGTTGACCCCGACGATGACCTTGCGGCCCTTGGCCAGGTCCTGCTCGAGTGCGCTCAGCCCGGTGGGGACGCCCGCCTTCGCGGCGCTTGCCTGATCGGTGGACACGGCGTGGATGCCGTAGTGCGCGAGCAGCGCCGGCTCGTCGTCGAACGAGGTGCCGCTGCCGGGCTTGCGCTTTTTCGGCTTGGTGTAGATCGGCCCGGGGTGGACGGTGCTGGGGGTCGATTGGGCCAGCTTGACGATGGCCTGCTCGGAAGGCTGCCGGCCGGTCAGCTCACCGACCACGTCGGAGACCGCCATTTCCACGCAGTCGTCGTCGTATCCCTGGTAGCGCCAGAACGCGGCGGCCGCCGCGGGATTTCCGTACAGCGTGCCCTCGCCGCGCGGTGGGTCCGGGGTGGCGCGCGCGGTGCCCACCGCCAGGACCAAAGCGGCCGCGGCGGCCAGCGTGGCGACGCCCCCGGTCCGGGCCGCCGTGGCGGTGCGGGTGACGATCATGCTGTGAATGTCTGAGCAGGGCGCCCGTTCGTTACCTAATGCGCGCCGACCAGGTTCAAGGTGACCACGCCGGCGATGATCAACGCGACGCCGACGACCTTCCCCACGGACACCGGGGAGCCGAGGAACAGCACCGCGATCAGCACGATCGCGGCGGTCCCGATCGCCGACCACAACGCGTAGGCGACGTCGGTGCGCATGCCGCGCGAGATCGACAACGCCAGCAGTGCGAAGGACACGGCGTAACCGACCAGACAGGTGACCGTCGGCCACAGCCGGGTGAAACCCTCGGTGCTCTTGAGCAGGCTGGTCGCGACGACCTCGGCGAAAATCGCGCCCAGCAGCAACAGGTAGGTCAACGCGCTAACCCGACGCCGGCTTCTCGGCGGTTGCGGCCCGTCCAGCCATTTCCCACTCCCCAGCTCACCTTGCGGTTCAATCTGATCCCAACTATGACGCTACGACGGAAGGCGCGCCATGACCGCTTCCCCACGACCGATGCGCTTCGATGTCAGCGACGTGGTCGGCGAGCGGGCGTCGTTGGCGGCGACGTATTACCCGCCGCCCGGGGCCCCGGGTGCCGTACTCGTCTGCCTGCCGGGCGGCACCTACAGCCGCGAATACTGGGACCTCAGCATCGCCGGCCGTAGCGGCTACAGCTTTGCCGAGTTCGCCACCCAGAAGGGCTACAGCGTCGTCACGATCGACCCGCTCGGCACCGGCGAAAGTTCGAAGCCCGCAGGCGATTTCGGCTTCACCGAAATCGCCGCCGCGCTCGCGCGGGCCGTCTCCGCCCTGCCGGAAGCCACCGGCGACCGCGCACCGGCGGTGGCCGTGGCGCATTCGCTGGGCGCATACCTCGCGATCGTGCAGCAATCGCTGTTCTCCAGCTACGCCGGCCTGGCCGCTCTGGGCTGTACCAATCAACACGTGGCACCGCTGAACCTCGATCCGGCATTCATCGCTCGCGCGGCAACCCCGCGGGGCCGCGAGGAGCTGGCCCGGCAGATCCTCTCCGCGCTGCCCGAGCCCTATGCCGAGGGTCCGCGCGAGTACCTGCAGAGCTGGTTTCACCTCGCCGACGTCCCCGCCGATGTGGTCGCGGCCGATTGTGTCACGGCAAAGTCGGTGGTGCCCCGGGTCTTCGGCACCGCGATGGTCCCCGGCGTCGTCTCCGAGCACGCCGCGCGCATCGGCGTTCCCGTGCTCCTCGGCTACGGCGTCGTCGACGTTTCACCGGACCCGCGCGCGGAAGCCGTCCTGTTCCGCAGCAGCCCCGACATCACGACCGTCGTGCTGGCCGACAGCGCGCACTGCCACAACATGGCATCGAGCCGCCACCGGTTGTGGCGGCGCTTGCTCGACTGGGTGGCGACCGTAACCTCTGGGCCATGACGACACCTCTTGACCGCCGCCTGGACCGGTGTGCGCCGACCGTGCTGAGCCTTTATCGGTTGGTCTACGGTTTGCTCTTCGCCGCGCACGGCTCGACGAGCGCCTTCAGCTGGCCCGTGCGTCCCGGATGGCGCGTCGAATTCGGAGTCTGGCCCGGGTGGTACGCCGGCCTGCTCGAATTGCTCGCGGGACTGTTGATCGCGACCGGGTTGTGCACCCGCGCCGCCGCTTTCCTCGCGTCGGGGGAAATGGCGGTCGCCTATTTCTGGGTGCATCAGCCGCGAGCGCTCTGGCCCATCGGTGATCCGCCCACGGGCAATGGCGGTGCTTTGGCGATACTTTTCTGCTTCGGCTTCTTCCTGCTGGTCTTCACCGGTGGGGGCAGATTTTCCGTCGACGCCCTGCGCGGCAGGGGCTGACACTACATTTCGCAGTGGGCATGGGGCGCCGGGTCAAAGCACGTCACGGTTCCGTACGGACATGACGGCAGTTCGACGTCGCCGTCGTTGCGCCAGCCCTTCCTGACCAGCTGTCGGGCCAGGTAGCGCGCCGCCGTAATAGCCATCGCCTTCTCCGGAGCCGGGTAGAGGCGCGGCCGGTCGTACGCGTCGTAGATGTCGAACGCGAGCGCGTCGATCAATTCAACGACGTCTGGCGGTGTGCTCATGAGCGGGGGATTCCCCGTCGGGCGGCGCGGAAATCCTGGCCGCCCTTCCGCTCGGGCGGCGATAATGGCATTCTCTGTTTTCGAGAAGCGGTTTCCGCGGCGGGAGCCCCGAGGAGGTAGGCGATGGGCGCGGACCCAGGATGCGACGGGATGGTCGCCCTCGTCACCGGCAGCAGCCGCGGGCTGGGCAAGGCGATCGCGGCTCGGCTTGCCGCGCGGGGAGCCACGGTGGCGCTGACCGCGCGCACGATGGATCCCGATCCCAAATACCAGGGATCCCTGAGCCAGACGCGCGACGAGATCCTCGCGGCGGGCGGCCGCGCCGTCGCGATTCCCGCGGACCTCGCGCAATCCGAGGAACGCGAGCGGCTTTTCGCGGAGGTGATGAGCGCCGTCGGCGCGCCGGACATCCTGGTCAACAACGCCGCGGTCACCTTCCTGCGGCCCCTCGACGGGTTCCCCGAACGGCGGGCCCGGCTGATGATCGAGATGCACGTGCTGGGGCCGCTGCACCTGTGCCAGTTGGCGATTCCCGCGATGCGCGACCGCGGGCGGGGCTGGATCCTGAACCTGACGTCGGTGGGCGGCGACCTGCCGCCCGGACCGCCGTTCTCCGAATTCGACCGGACGGCGGGCTTCGGCATCTATGGCACGGCGAAGGCCGCGCTCAACCGGCTCACCAAAAGCCTTGCCGCCGAACTCTACGACGACGGCATCGCGGTCAACGCCGCCGCTCCGTCGAACCCCGTGGCGACCCCCGGAGCGGGCACCCTCGACCTGGCCAAGACCGACACCGAGGACATCGAACTGATCACCGAGACGGCCCTTCGGTTGTGCACCTGCGACCCGAAGGTCATGACCGGGCGCATCGCGCACACCCAGCCCTTCCTGGCCGAGGTCGGCTGGGCCGGCTGAATGCCCGAGGTCGATCTCGAGGAGCTGGGCCGGCGGCTCGCGGCCGTGGAGGTTGTCGGCCCGACCCCGCTCGCCGGGGGCGCGTCCAGCCTCACGTTCCGGGGTGAGCGGCATGGCCGGGCGGTGGTGATCAAGGTCGCCCCGCCCGGCGTCGAACCGGTCGCGCATCGAGACGTCTTGCGTCAGGCGCGCATCATGAAAGCGCTTGCCGCGACGCAGGTTCCGGTGCCCGATGTGGTGTGGGAGGATCCGGGCAATCCGCCGGATACCCCGCCGCTATTCGTGATGTCCCACGTCGAAGGCGACTGCGTGGAGCCGCTTTTCGACGGCTGCCCGCCGGGCGCGGAGCTGGCCGAACGTTACCGCGGTGCGTGCCGGGCCATGGCCGCGCTGCACGGACTGTCGCCGCGCGGCCTGGGCCTGGCCGGCGAACCCGTGACGGATCCGGTCGCCGAGGTCCAGCGCTGGTGCGACACGCTGCAGACCGTCGACGCGGCGCTGGTGCCGGGCTGGCGTGACGTGCGGGACGCGCTACTGGCTTGCGCGCCAACGGCGATGGGGCCCAGCGTTGTGCACGGCGACTTCCGCCTGGGTAATTTGATGGCCGTCGGTGCACGGATCACCGCCGTGATCGATTGGGAGATCTGGTCGATCGGCGATCCGCGCATCGACGCGGGTTGGTTTCTGATCAACTGCGACCGCGAGACGTACCGGCGGGTCCCGTCCTCCGCGGGGGTGGCACCCCCGGCCGGTGAGCTCGCCAAGCTCTATGAACGCGAGCTGGGTTGCGAGGTCACCGACTTGGGCTGGTTCAGCGCGCTCGCGTGCTTCAAGTCGGCGGCGACGTGGTCGCTGATCGTCAAGCACAACCGCCGACGGCGCGCACCGCGGGCCGAGTGGGAAGCCATGGCCCCCGCGCTGCCGCGGTTGCTCGCGCGAGCGCGGTCAATGCTGGCCTAGCGCTGGATCAGCGGCACCGCACGAACAGGTTCTGGCAATACATGCCCGCACCGCCCCAGGCCATCGAGGGGCCGCCCTCGTCGGAGGGGTCCACGACCAGTGCCGGGCTCTCCGTCGTTATCAGATCGACGATCCCCGGTGCCGGCGGTGAGAAAGGATCGGGGTCGGCGTTCGCCACGGCCGAACTGGCCGCGAGAGCCATCGCGCCGATCGCGCCGGCCACCACAACGCGCTTCATTCCCGCCCTCTCTGTCGCCCGCCCATTCTAGCGGTCCGGCAAACAAACCGATACAGGATCGGGGCAGCGTTGCGGGGCGATATCGCGGATCAGTTACGAACGCACAACGACTTCGGCCGGGTGCCCAGCAAATTAGCCGGCCCGTTTCGCGCCGCGCCTACGGTGTCGCGCGTGAGGCCGATAACCGTGGTCGTTCGCCGCGCTGCGGTTATCGCGGTTTGTCTGGTCGCGGCCGTGGCCACGGCGCCGTCGACCAGCGCCGATCCGGACGTCGACCCCGCCGCCGCGACGGCGCCCGGGCCGGACGGTGGCGTGCCCTCGAACGCCCCGGCAATCCTCAAGACCCCGGACGGCTGGACCCTGGGCCTCGGCGCGAAGGACGAGTCGCAGATCCCGGTGGCGCCGCTGACCACCGCCGTCTCGTCCCGCGAATACCTGGCCAGCGGGACGTTCGTCGGCTCGCTGATAGGACCGGAGCAGCCCCGGGGCACCCTCGAGGTGGGCTACGAGATCGGCTGCGGCATCGACATGAGCACGTCCAACGGCGTCACGATGGGCGGCAGCGCCGGCGTCACCCCCGGGCTCGGCCTGGCGGGTGCGTTCACCGGCGCCGTGACTCCCGTGCCACTGATCACCGTCCCGGTGAACGGCGTCATCACCGTGGGCCTCAAGCCGGGGCTCGTGATCGTGGTGCCCGTGGTCAAAAAGCCGTTCAAGAGTGCGAGCCCGTGGGTGATGATCAGCAACTTCCACGTCAAGATCGACGGATGCGTGGGGCAGTCGTTCATCCGCTCCTACGCGACGCTGACCCGCGAGACCGATCAATCCGACGTGGTGCTGTCCTACGTCGGCGTCACCAAAGCCGTGTAACCGCTGGGCTACCCGCGCGGGATGCCCGCCAGCCGGTCGGCGAACTTCGCCTCGGCGGCCGCGCGCAGCCGCAACAGGTGCTCGGAGGGAAACAGGTCCGGCGCGGGAGGGCGGTCTTTGAGTAACAGGCGGGCCAGCGTCACCTTGTGCACTTCGGTGGGACCGTCGGCCAGGCCGAGCACGAACGACTCCACCAGGTACTGCACGAAGGGCATCTCGTGGGTGGTGCCCAGCGACCCGTGCAGCTGAAGCGCCCGCGCCGACACGTCGTGCAGCACCTTCTGCATCATCGCCTTCACCGCCGAGATGTCGGCGCGCACCGCGTGATAGTCGTTGAATTGGTCGATCTTCCAAGCGGTTTGCAGGGTCAGCAGCCGGAAGGCCTCGATCTCCATCCACGAGTCGGCGACCATCTCCTGGACCAGCTGCTTGTCGGCCAGTACCTCGCCCTGGGTGTAACGCGACACCGCCCGCTCACAGATCATGTCGAAGATGCGCCGGACCAACCCGACCGTGCGCATGGCGTGGTGAATTCGCCCGCCGCCCAAGCGGGTTTGGGCCACGACGAAGGCCCCGCCGCGCGGGCCCAGCATGTGGTCGGCGGGCACCCGGACGTTCTCGTAACGGACGTACCCTTCGCGCCCGCCGCCCGGCGGCTGGTACCCCAGGCCGACATCGCGCAGCACGTTGATGCCGGGGGTGTCGCCCGGCACGACGAACATCGAGTAGCGTTGATACGGCGGTGCGTCGGGATCGGTCATGGCCATCACGATGATGAACGACGCCATCGAGGCGAACGAGGAAAACCACTTCTCCCCGTTGATGATCCAGTGATCGCCATCGGGCACCGCGGTGGTGCGGAACACCTTGGGATCCGCGCCGCCCTGCGGTTCGGTCATGGAGAAGCAGGACACGATGCGGTTGTCCAGCAGCGGCTCGAGGTAGCGCGCCTTGAGTTCGGGCGTGCCGTAGTGGGCGAGGATTTCGCTGTTGCCCGAATCGGGGGCCTGCGAGCCGAAGACGATCGGCGCGCACTCCGAGCGGCCCAGGATCTCGTTGAGCAGAGCCAGCTTCACCTGGCCGTAGCCCGGGCCGCCGAGGTGCGGCCCGAGGTGGGTGGCCCACAGGCCGCGTTCCTTGACGACCTCCTGCAGCGGCGGGATCAGGGCCTGCCGCACGGGATCGCCCAGGTCGTGAGATTCCTTGACAATCAGGTCGATCGGTTCGCACTCGCTGCGCACGAACTCCTCGACCCATGCCAGCTGCTCGGCCCACTGCGGGTCGGTGGAGAAGTCCCACGACATTTATCGTCCCCTCTTGCTCTGTGCCACCACGCCACAGTCCACGAGTTCGGTGATGGCCTCGGTGTCCAGTCCCAGCTCGCGCAGCAGCACGCCGGTATGGTCGCCGGGCAGCGCGGGACCCGAGGGCGCCGCGGGCCGGCTGCGGGAGAAGCGCGGCGCGGGCGCGGGTTGCGTGACGCCGTCGACCTCGATGAAGGCCCGGCGCGCCGCGGCGTGGGGATGCCGGGGTGCCTCGTTCAGCGAAAGCACGGGCGTCGCACAGCATCCCGGCGAATCGAGGATCCGCTCCCACTCGTCGCGGGTCTTCTCGGCGAAGCGCGCGGCCAGCTCGCCGCGGTGGGCGGCCCACGTCGCCGGCCGGTCGTCATCCTGGGGTACGTCGACGCCGAGGCGAGCGCACAGTTCGGCGTAGAACTTGCGTTCCATCGCGCCGACGGCGACGTGGCCGCCGTCGGCCGTGGCGTAGGTGCCGTAGAAGTGGGCGGCGCCGTCGAGCAGATTGTCCTGGCGGTGGTCGCGCCAGGTGCCGGCGGCGACCATCCCGAAGTACGGCGCCATCAGCGTCGAGGCGCCGTCGACCATCGCCACGTCGAGAACCTGCCCTTCCCCCGACTGGCGGGCTTCGAGAATCGCGCTGAGCAACCCCACCGCCAGGAGCATCCCGCCGCCGCCGTAGTCCCCGACCAGATTCAGTGGCGGCATGGGTGATTCGGCGGTGCCGATGCCGTGCAGGGCTCCGGCCAGGGCGATGTAGTTGATGTCGTGGCCGGCGCGCCCGGCCAGGGGCCCGTCCTGCCCGTAGCCCGTCATGCGGGCATACACCAGGCGGGGATTGCGCTCGCGCAGGGCATCCGGCCCGATGCCCAGCCGTTCGGCGACACCGGGCCGGAACACGTCGACGAAGGCGTCGGCGCCGGCGGCCAAGCGGTGCACCAGCTCCGTGCCGCGGGGATCCTTGACGTCGGCGGCCAGCGACCGCTGGCTGCGCCGGACCGTGTAGTCGATGGGCAGCGCACCGTCCACACCCGCGAGGGCGTCGATGCGAACGATGTCGGCGCCCAAGTCCCCCAACAGCATTCCGCAAAAAGGTGCCGGGCCCAGGCCGCCCATCATCACGATGCGGACGCCGTTCAGCGGGCCGGTCACCGGGCCCACTTCGCGCGGCGCTCGGCCGCCTCCTCGGTCGCATGCGCGATCACCTGGTTGCGGTTCTCCAATTCCAGTGCCGCCGACAGGCTCGCCGCGTCGGTGTTGACCTGCAGTGCGCGCTTGGTCAGTTGCGCGCCGAGCGGAGCGAGGCCGGCGATCAGCGACGCCAACTCGACGGCGCGGTCGATCAACCGATCGGGTTCGACGACCTCGCTGACCAGGCCCCGCCTCTCGGCTTCGCCGGCCGGGACCGTGCGTCCGGTGAGCATCCAGTCGGCCGCGACGCTGGTGCCGACGATGCGGGGCAGGTGGTAACTCATGCCCATCTCGGCTCCCGACAGCCCGAGCAGGATCGCCCCGTTGCCGAACGAGGCCGCCGCCGAACAGATTCGGATGTCGGCGGCCAGGCACAGCGCGAACCCGGCGCCGACGCAGGGGCCGTTGACCGCGGCGATGACGGGCTGCGGCAGCTCGCGGATCCGTTCGGCGAGCGCGGCCATGCTCTCCTGGAACCGCATCCGATCCAGCGCCGGGGCGGTCGCCTCCGGCACGCCGGGCCCGAAGTCGCGCACGTCGATCCCGGCGCAAAAGCCGCGGCCGGCGCCGGTGAGCACGACGGCGCGCACCGAGGAATCGTCCGCCAAATCGCCCAGGGCCCGGCCCAATTCGGTTTGCATGGCCTCGTTGATGGCGTTGAGCCGCTCCGGGCGGCTCAGCCGTACGACGACGACGCCGTCGCGCGGGCGGTCGAGCTCCAGCGTGTGCGGCACCCACCGATCGTAAAGCGTCTCTCGGCCCAGGAGAATAACCTTCTCTTAAATGGCGAAGGGATTATCGCGAGAGGCGCGCGTTCCACATCCGCCACGGTGGCCCCATGGGATCCCGGCGCTGCGCGGTCGAGCTCAGTCGAAATTGGTGCCGCTGGTCAGCTCTTCCCATGTCGCGATCTCCGCGGCGCGCGCGTCCGCGACGTGGCGGTAGATGGCCAGGGCGTCGGGGCCGAGCAGCAGGAACCCCGGCGGCTCGCTGGACTCGACCGCCGCGATGATCGCGGTGGCGGCCTTGGCGGGGTCGCCGGCCTGGTTGCCGTGCATGGTGTCGTTTTCCTTGCGCCGCTGCCCGGCGGTGCCCGCGTAGTCGTCGATGACCGCGGCCGACTGGGCAAGCGAGCGACCGGCGAAGTCGGTGCGGAAGGCGCCGGGTTCGACGACCGTCACCGAGATGCCCAGCGGTGCGAGCTCGCCGCGCAGGGCCCCGCTGATGCCTTCGATGGCGGCCTTGGCCGCCGCGTAGTAGCCGGATCCCACCGGCGTCACTGTCGCGCCGATCGAGGAGATGTTGACGATCGCGCCGCTGCGACGCGCCCGCATGCCGGGCAGCACCGCCTTGATCATCGCGACCGTGCCGAAGAAGTGCGTCTCGAACAACTCGCGGACCTCGGCGTCGTCGCCCTCTTCGACGGCGGCCCGGTAGCCGTAGCCGGCGTTGTTGACCAGGACGTCGAGGCCGCCGAACCGCTCGTGGCCCCGGCGCACGGCGGAGGTGACCTGCGCGGGCTTGGTGACGTCGAGGGCCACGGCCAGCACCCGCTCCGGCGTGGCCTCGGCCAAGTCGGCGACCTTCGCGACGTCGCGCGCGGTGACGACGGCGTTGTGGCCGGCGGCGATGACGGCCTCGGCGAGCGCGCGGCCCAGTCCCGTCGAGCAGCCGGTGATCAGCCAGGTCGACATTCGGTGTCTCCGTTCAGCCGTTCGGCCTACGACGCCGCCGCGCAGCGCTCCAGCCGGAAGGTGCGTTTGAAGCCCGCCGGGTGCGTCGTCAGCGTCACTTCCACCGCGCCGCTGGGGGCGACCACGTAGCGCTCCTCGACATCGGGCCCGTCGCTGCAGCGGCCGACGGGTTGCCGACCGAGGTCGTCCCGGTCGTACAGGGCCGGGTCGAAGGGGAACAGGACGGGATCGTAGGGCGTCACGTCGCCGTCGGGTCGCCCGTTGACCAGGCGGCTGCACTCGACGAAGCGGAAGTGTCCGATGTTGTGCGCCGCGCGGTAGGTGCGCCGCACGACCAGCGGGGTGCGGCCGTCCACCGGCAGGGAGGCGTCCTTCGGCACGATCGGGTCGAAGACCACGTCGGTGCCGGCCCGCGCCTCGCGGAACACCCCGAAGTGCCGCGAAAAGCGTTCGGACAGCGCGAAACCCGCCTCCTTGTCGAGGAAGACCGCGAGGCCGATCGCCGTCGCGGCGAACGGGTGCGGGGAACGCTTGACCCGCTTCTCGCCGAACGCCGTGCGCAGCATTCGGGAAACCAGCGGGAAGCCCCCGGCCCCACCCACCACGTAGATGCCCGCCACCTCGGACCAGGCCACGTCCTTGCCGCCCGGAGCGGGAGCGTGCAGGACGCGGTCCAGCAGTTCGGTCGTCTTGTCGACGAGCGGCGCGCAGACGGAGTAGACGTCGTCGATGCCGCAGGAGAACGGGGGCCGGTCGACCGCGCCGACGCCCGTGAGGTCCACCAGGAAACGGCGCGTCTGGGGCCCGATCGCCTCCTTGCGGGCGGCGCACTCCTGCATGAGCAGCTCGCGGGTGGCCGGATCCACCTGCTGCAGGTTCAGCCGGGCCAGGACGAGGTCCACGATCGCCTCGTCGAAGTCGTCGCCCCCGAGGCGTTGAATGCCCTCGCTGAGGACGACCTCGTTCTCGTGTCCGGTCATCTTCAGCAGCGACGCGTCGAACGTGCCGCCGCCGAGGTCGTAGACGAGGACGTACTCCCGTCGGGCGGTGATGGTGGAGCGGTACCTGTGGGCGTACTCGAGGCTGGCGGCCGACGGCTCGTTCAGCAGCGCGACGACGTGGAAACCCGCGGCGACGAACGCGTCCAGCGTCAGCAGCCGCTGGGCGCTGGAGGCGTTGGCGGGCACGCTGATCGCGGCCTCGATGGTCTCGCCCGGCGCCAGGGTGGCGTTGGAGCGGCGCTGCAGGTCGCGTTTCAGCTGGGCCAGAAAGCCGGTGAGGAGGTCGGCCAGCCGATGGTTGCGGCCGGCCAGGTTCACCTCGGTCTGCGGTCCGGCCTCGGTGAGGAGGCGTTTGAACGAGCGCAGCACCGACCAGCCCGCCTGGTGGCGCACGGCGGCCGCGTCCACCCCGAACCGCAGCTCCCCGTCGGCGTTGGCGGCGATGATCGAGGGCCAGGCGTCCAGCCCGTCGAACGAGATGACCGGATAGTTGCCCCGGTCGACGGCCGCAACGACGGTGTGGGTGGTGCCAAAGTCGATGCCGACCCTCATTCCGCACAATTCTAGGAGGCTGCAGGGGATTTCGGCACGAACTTTTTCCTCCGGCGTGCCGCCGCGGCATCCCGTCCGGGCGGGGGGCGGTCAATCCTCGAAATGACGGATGTAGTCGCTCCGCTCGAGCCACCACTGCAGGCTGTAGATCCCCTTGGCGGCCAACACCATCAGCATCGCGGACGCAAGTGCGAGGACAACGTTCATAATCGTTCCATTTCGCGTGCCATGAGCGAATTCTCGAGAAACCCGTAATGCTTCGGGTAGTGCCTTCGCTCCGAGACCGATGCATCGGTCGGGGTCGTGAGGATTCGCCGCGCGCTGGCAACCAGCCGGCCGCCGATGCTTCTGCGGCGCACCACCCCCAGGGCGGTCGCGGTGCCGAACACCACCTGCTGGGTGCTGATCAGAACCTCGGCGGGGGACACCTCCACCGGCGCAGCCGCGTGCTGTTGAGTGATGGGCTCGTCGAGGCCCGTTGGTGATACCAACATCGTCTACCTCTTTTCCGATGTGGCGCCTTGACCGGGCGATATGGTCTTTGGCGTTCCTACCGTACGGTCGACGATCACCCCGTGGCATGCGTAGTCGACTACCTCAACCGCCGCGTGGCGTGGCCACCCGGCGCGACGACCGATGACTTTGGCCCCTAGGCCGCCGCGCCGGGCGCGGCGACGATGACGTCACGGGCAAATGTGCTTGTGCAGGAGGCGTCGTGATCGAGCTGCTCGGGGATTTCCCCGACGACGTCGCCGCGTTCCGTTTCCACGGGCACGTGACCAAGGCCGATTACGAGACGGTGCTCATACCCGGCTTTGAGGACAAGCTGCGCCGGCACGAACGGGTGGGGATTTACCTCGAGATCGCCCCCGACTTCGTCAGTTTCGGCCCGGGCGCAGTCTGGGCGGATTCCAAGTTCGGTATCGGCCACTACTTCGACTGGGATCGCTGCGCGATCGTCAGCGACGTGGAATGGGTCAAGCAGATGGCCAGATTCAGTGAGCTCTTTGGTTTTCTCTGGCCCGGGCGGTACCGCACGTTTGACGACGCGAATGCCGATGATGCGCGCCAATGGATTGCGCAGCCGAACGGCAAGCGCGATTAGCGGCTACGGGTCGGGACCGCGTCCCATTGCCGTTGCAACTCCCGCTCGGCGGGCGTGGGAATCAGACCCGACGGCGCGAACCGTTTCGACGGCACCTGCTCCTCCTCCGTCAGCGGCCGGCCGCCGCCGCGAATCGCCCTGAAGGCGACGGCCGTTCCGGCCGCGAACACGATCACGACGACCAGGGCGAACAGGATCGACAGGGTGCCCTGGATGAAGGTGTTCCGGATGACCTCGTCGAGTTGGTGGGCGTTCTTCGCCGCACCGAATGCCGTCTTCCCGGCGCTGCGGGCGGCCAGGTACTGGGAATGTTGTGCCCAGTAGCCGATGGCCGGATCCGCCGAAAAGATCTTTTGCCACGACGCCGTCAGCGTGACGGCCAGATCCCACAGCAGCGGCATCCCCGGAATCCACGCCCACTTCAGCAAGCCCTTTTTGATGACCACCACGGTGATGACGGTCAATGAGATCCCCGCGAGCAGCTGGTTGGCGATGCCGAACAGCGGGAACAGCGTGTTGATGCCGCCCAGCGGATCGGTCACGCCCATCAGCAGGGTGCTGCCCCACGCCGCGACCACGGCCAGGCTGCAGAGCCAGACGCCGGGGCGCCAGCTGGGGTTCCGCAGTTTGGCCAGCGGGCCGCCGAAGTTGCCCAGCGCGTCGGAGAGCATGAAGCGGTTGACCCGGGTGCCCGCGTCGAGCGTGGTCAGGATGAACAGCGCCTCGAACATGATCGCGAAGTGGTACCAAAAGGATTTGAGCGCGGCGCCGCCGAAGACGCGCTGCAGGACGTCGGACATGCCCAACGCGAGCGTCGGCGCCCCGCCGGTGCGCGACACGATCGATTTCTCGCCGACGTCGGCGGCGGCCCGGCCGATCTGGCCGGCGGTGGCCGGGGCGCCGGACAGGCCGAGTGAGTTGACGTAGTCCGCGGCGGTGGCCGCGGTGCCGCCGGTCCGCGCGGCCGGCGCGTTGAGCGCGAAGTACAGGTGCTGGTTGAGGATCGACGCGGTGATCAGCGCCATGACGGCGACGAACGACTCGGTGATCATGCCGCCATAGCCGATCACCCGCATCTGCCCCTCTTTTTCCAGCAGCTTCGGCGTCGTCCCCGACGAGATCAGCGCGTGGAATCCGGACAGCGCCCCGCACGCGATCGTGATGAACAGGAAGGGGAACAGGGAGCCGGCGAACACGGGTCCGTTGCCCTTGGCGGCGAAGTGCGACACCGCGGGCGCCTGCATGACCGGCCGGGCGATGCAGATGCCGATCGCGAGCAAGGCGACGGCGCCGACCTTCATGAAGGTCGACAGGTAGTCGCGGGGCGCGAGCAGCAACCACACCGGCAGCACCGACGCGGCGAAGCCGTAGACGATCAGGCACCAGCACAGGGTGACCGGGGATAGGGTGAACCAGGCTGCGCCCCAAGATGTTTCGGCCACCCAGTTGCCGGACGCGACGGCGATCAGCAGCAGCGCGAAGCCGATCACCGAAACCTCCGTCACCCGCCCGGGCCGGATGAACCGTAGGTAGCAGCCCATGAACAGGGCGATGGGGATGGTCATGGCGATGGAGAACACCCCCCAGGGGCTTTCGGCCAGCGCCTTGACCACGATCAGCGCCAGCACCGCGATCAGGATCACCATGATGGCGAGGACCCCCACCAGGGCGGCGGCGCCGCCGGCCGCGCCCAGCTCGTCGCGGGCCATCTGGCCCAGGGAGCGGCCGCGGCGCCGGGTGGAGATCCACAAGACCAGGTAGTCCTGGACGCAGCCGCCCAACACCGCGCCGATGACGATCCAGATCGCGCCCGGCAGGTAGCCCATCTGGGTGGCCAGCACGGGGCCCACCAGGGGCCCGGCCCCGGCGATGGCGGCGAAATGATGGCCGAACAGCACGCGCCGGTCGGTCGGCACGTAGTCGGTGCCGTCGTCGAGAACCTCGGCGGGAGTGGCGTACTCGTCGCGCGGCCGGACGATCTTCATCTCGATCAAGCGCGCGTAGAACCGGTAGCCGATGATGTAGGTGCAGATCGCCGCGACCACGAACCAGACGGCGTTCACCGTCTCGCCGCGAACGAACGCGATGATCGCCCACGCGACGGCGCCGACGACCGCGATCGCCCCGAAGAAGAGCTTGTGGCGCAGCGTGATGGGGGACCGGTCGATGATCGCGACGGGCGGCAGGTCTTGATCGGTGCGGATGAAGCTGACGTCTTTGTCATGCTCTTCGACTGTCACGGCGGAAACCCTACGCGCGCAAAACCGACAATGCCTGTTGCAGGCGTGTTTTAGTACAGCGCGCGCACGGCGTCGATGGTGTCGGCCTCCGCCGGGCCCTTGTCGTCGCGGTAGCGCACCACCCGGGCGAACCGCAGCGCCAGCCCACCGGGATACCGCGACGACTTCTGCACGCCGTCCAGGGCGATCTCGACCACCTGCTCGGGGCGCACGTTGACCACGTACTCGTCCGCAGCGCCGACCGCGAGCTCGCTGAACCGGGCCGTCTGCCAGTCCAGCATCGCGCCGGTCATTCCTTTGAAAGTCTTTCCCACCATGACGAATTCGCCGGTGGCCGGATCCCGCGCGCCCAGGTGGATGTTGGAGAGCTTGCCGCGACGGCGCCCGGAACCCCACTCCACGGCGAGCACCACCAGGTCCAGCGTGTGCACCGGCTTGAGCTTGAGCCAGCCCGCGCCGCGCCGCCCCGCGAGGTACGGCGCGCCGGGCGCCTTGGCCATCACCCCCTCGTGGCCCGCGGCCAGGGTGGCGTCCAGGAAGCGGGCGGCCGCCGAGGGGTCCGACGTCAGCAACCGGTCGACGCGCTGCGCGGGCGGCACCAGCGCGTCCAGGGCGGCCAGCCGATCGGTGGTCGGCGCGTCCAGCAGGTCGGAGCCGTCGCGGTGCAGAACGTCGAAGAAGAACACCGAAAGCCGCTGCGCGGCAACCGCGGCCGCCACATCGACGGACCGGCCGAATCGCGAGGCCGTGACCTGGAAGCGGTGCGGTGAGCGGTCGGGCCGCAGGGCGATCGCCTCGGCGTCGGCGATCAGATCGGTGACCGGCAGCGCCAGCGTCGCCTCGACGATCTCCGGCAGCCGGGCGGTGACGTCGTCGAGGCTGCGGGTGTATACCGTGACCTCGTCGCCGGCCCGGTGAATCTGCACGCGTGCCCCGTCCAGCTTCGCCTCGAAAATCGTTGTGCCGTCGTGGCGTTCGATCGCATCGGCCACACCGGTCGCGGTCTGGGCCAGCATCGGGCTGACCGGGCGGCCCACCCGCAGGGTGAACGCGTCCAGGGCCGCGGCCGAGCCCGACAGGGCGGCGGCCGCGACGGCCGGCAGATCGCCGCCCAGCATCGCGGCGCGCTGCACGGACGCGACGGGGATACCGGCGGCCTTGGCGACGGCGTCGGCCATGATCCCGGCCAGCGCCCCCTGGCGCAGCTCGCCGCCGAGCAGCCGCACCAAAAACGCCTGCTCGGTTTCGGTGGCCGCGGCGAACAACGCGTTCAGGAGTTCGGCGCGCCGCGCCTGCGACCCCTTGCCCGACACCGCCCCGATCTCGGAGAAGGCGGCGTCGACCCCGGCGACGGTCAGCGTGGGGTGCTCGGGTGCCGGCGGCGGCCGGGAGCGCAACGACGCCCAGCCGACGCCGATCTGGCGTTGGCGCAGCTCACCCGAGAGCCACGAGACGATGATCGCCACCGCCTGGGGGTCGGCGGCGGCGCGGCGCAGCAGGTCGGCGATATGGGCGACCTTGGTCAGCCGCGACGACGTGCCGCCGACGTTAAGCGATGTGCTTGCGACGTCCAGGAGGCGCACGCCGCTCAGCTTGGCATGGCTCGCCGACAACCCGGCAGGACGGACACGCTAGCGTGCGTAGCTAACGTTACAAATTTCACGGATTCTGACAAGCCTGGAAAAGGAGGCCCGGATGGAGATCAACGGGAAGAAGGTCGTCGTCATCGGCGGCGCGTCGGGGATGGGTCGCGCCAGCGCCGAACTGCTGCACGAACGGGGCGCCGACGTCGCAATCCTCGACCGCGAGGGCTCCGACGGCAAGACCGTCGCCGAGGCCGTCGGCGGTTCGTTCTACCCGGTCGACGTCACCGACTTCGCCGGCACCGAGGAGACGCTGCAGAGCGCGGTCGACAAGCTCGGCGGCCTGCATGTGGTCATCACCACCGCCGGCGGCGGCATCGCCAAGCGGACGATGACGAAGAACGGTCCGCACGACCTGGAGTCCTTCCAGTCCGTCATCGACCTCAACCTGATCGCCACCTTCAACATCAGCCGGCTGGCGGCCGCCCACATGGCCAAGAACGAACCCGAGGACGAAGAGCGCGGCGTCATCATCAACACGGCGTCGATCGCGGCGTTCGAGGGCCAGATCGGGCAGGTGGCCTACACCGCGGCGAAGGCGGGCATCGCGGGCATGTGCCTGACCATGGCGCGGGACCTGGGTTCGCTGGGGATCCGCGTGCTGGCGATCGCGCCGAGCCTGTTCGCCACGGGGCTGACCCAGGGCATTCCGGATGAATTCGCGGCGGCGCTCACCAAGGACGCGGCCTTCCCGAAACGCCTGGGGCGCCCCGAGGAGTACGCCAAGCTGGTGGCGGCCATCGTGGACAACCCGATGCTCAACGGCCAGTGCCTGCGGCTGGACGCCGGGCAGCGCTTCGCGCCCAAGTAGGCACCCCCGCCCAGGCCGCCTCGGGGAATAAGTACACTCTTTAGGCAGCCGCCCCGCTCCCCCTCGGAGCGGGGCAGGCAGTCACCCCCGGCAGCGGCGCGAGGAGGCCCCTCATGGGTATCGCACTGACCGACGACCACCGCGAACTCGCCGAGGTAGCCCGCGCGTTCCTGACCGCGCAGAAGGCGCGCTGGGCGGCCCGATCCCTGCTCGACGCGGCCGACGAATCCCGGCCTCCGTTCTGGCACAACCTGGTGGAGCTCGGCTGGCTCGGGTTGCACGTCGACGAAGAACACGGCGGCTCCGGCTATGGGTTGCCCGAACTCGTCGTGGTCGTCGAGGAACTCGGCCGCGCCGTGGCGCCGGGGCCGTTCGTGCCGACCGTGATCGCGTCGGCGGTGCTTGCGAAAGACGGCACGCCCGAGCAGAAGTCGCGGCTGCTGCCCGGCCTGATCGACGGCACCGTCACCGCGGGAATCGGCCTGGGCGGCGAGGTCGCAGTCTCCGATGGCGCGGCCAACGGCGACGCCGGGATCGTGCTGGGTGCCGGGCTGGCCGACCTGCTGGTGATCGCCGCCGGTGACGACCTGCTGCTGCTGGAGCGCGGCCGGTCCGGTGTCTCGGTGGACGTACCCGACAACCTCGATCCGACGCGGCGCTCCGGGCGCGTCCGCCTGGACAACGTCAGCGTCGGCTCCGACGACATCGTGCCGGGGGCGCGGGAATCGGCGCTGGCCCGCGCGCGCACCCTGCTGGCCGCCGAGGCCGTCGGCGGGGCGTCCGACTGTGTGGAGGCCGCCGTCGACTACGCCAAGGTACGCCAGCAATTCGGCCGCACCATCGCGACTTTCCAAGCCGTCAAGCATCATTGCGCCAACATGCTGGTGGCCTCGGAGTCGGCGACCGCCGCGGTGTGGGACGCCTCGCGCGCGGCGGCGGAGGATGAGGACCAGTTCCGCCTCGTCGCCGCCGCGGCCGCCGCGCTGGCCTTCCCGGCGTATGCGCGCAATGCCGAACTCAACATTCAGGTGCACGGCGGCATCGGCTTCACCTGGGAGCACGACGCCCACCTGCACCTGCGCCGATCGCTGGTGACCGCGGCGCTGTTCGGCGGGGACGCGCCGGCCGCCGACGTCTTCGAACGCACCGCGGCCGGCGCCGTGCGCGAGAACAGCCTGGACCTGCCGCCCGAGGCCGAGGAGCTGCGCACCCGCATCCACGCCGACGCCGCCGAAATCGCCGCCCTGGACAAGCAGGCGCAGCGCGACAGGCTGATCGAGACCGGCTACGTGATGCCGCACTGGCCCCGGCCGTGGGGCCGCGGGGCCGACGCGGTGGAGCAATTGGTGATCGAGGAAGAGTTCCGCCTCGCGGGCATCAAGCGGCCCGACTACGGGATCACGGGCTGGGTGATCCTGACCCTGATCCAGCACGGAACGCCTTGGCAGATCGAAAGATTCGTGGAGAAGGCGCTGCGCAAAGACGAGATCTGGTGTCAGCTGTTCTCCGAGCCGGACGCGGGATCGGACGCGGCGTCCATCAAGACCCGCGCCACGCGGGTCGACGGTGGTTGGAAGATCAACGGGCAGAAGGTGTGGACCAGCGGGGCGCACTATTGCGCGCGGGGGCTGGCCACCGTGCGCACCGACCCGGAGGCGCCGAAGCACGCCGGCATCACCACGGTGATCGTCGACATGAAGGCGCCCGAGGTCGAGGTGCGGCCGCTGCGGCAGATCACCGGCGGCTCGGACTTCAACGAGGTGTTCTTCAACGACCTGTTCGTTCCCGACGAGGACGTCGTCGGCGAGCCCAACACCGGGTGGACGGTCGCTCGTGCCACGCTCGGCAACGAGCGCGTCAGCATCGGCGGCAGCGGTTCGTTCTACGAGGGTCTGGCGGACATGCTGATCGAGCTCGCGAGGCAGCGGCCGGATCAGTTGGCGGGGGCCAACATCCGCGTGGGCAACTACCTGGCCGATGACCACGCGCTGCGGCTGCTGAACCTGCGCCGCGTCGCCCGCAGCGTCGAAGGGGCGGGCCCGGGACCGGAAGGCAACGTCACCAAACTCAAGCTGGCCGAACACATGGTGGACGGCGCCGCGATCTCGGCGGCGTTGCTCGGGCCCGAGGTCGCCCTCGCCGACGGGCAGGGCGCGCTGGCGAGCCGCATGATCATGGGGGCGCGCGGCATGTCGATCGCCGGCGGCACCTCGGAGGTCACCCGCAACCAGATCGCCGAGCGGATCCTCGGCATGCCGCGCGACCCGCTGATCAACTAGCTGTTTGGCCGGCGAGCGGGCGTGTTTGCACAACGACACGCCGCGCGGACCGGCATTTTGCGCACGCTGGCACCTGGCGGGTTAGGCCGGCGCGAATTGGGGCGCGCCGCCGCTACCCTTCTCGGGCCGGATGTCGACGGGCATCCCGCACGTCACCGAATCGGGCTCACAGCCAACGATGTTGGCCGCCACCCGCAACCCGCTCTGTTCGGCGAGCTCGACGATCGCGATCACGTAGGGGGTCGCGATGTCGGGGTTGTACGGGTGGTGATTGACCGTGTAGGTGAACACCGTGCCGCGGCCGGACACGGCTCGCGCCACCAGCGGGGTGCCGCAGTCGCGGCATTCGCCGGCCGCGGGGTGAACCCAGCGCGCGCATGTGTCGCAATGTTCGATGAGCAGCTGGCCCGGCACCCCCAATACAGTACACTCTATTGATTCGAAGCGGGTGGCGGTTCGTGTGGACGGGCGGTGCGTATGACCTATTTCGAGAAGGACGCGATCTTGTCCGGGGTCGGCATCTCGCGAATAGGCCGTCGCACCGGCATTCCCGGCCTGGAGCTGACCATGGAGGCGGTGCGGGCGGCCATCGAGGACGCCGGCCTGGGCGCGGGTGACATCGACGGAATCGCGACCCTCGGCGACACGCCCGCCGCGGACGTCAACGCCGAACTGCGCATCGAGGCGGCCGACTGCGGAGCAGGCTTCGGAACCGGCGGACTGCTGAGCCCGGTGATGTCGGCGTGCCGCGCGGTGGCCGAACGGCGCGCCCGCCATGTCGTGGTGTACCGGACGATTCAGATGCTCGGCGGCACGGTACCCGTCAAACCGCAGGAGAACGCGCCCGCCCAACCGCTGGCGCGCATGTTCGAGGCGCCGGAAGGGGCGCCGCGCCCGGCGGTCGGCGCGATGGACGACGTCAACGATCTGGTTGCGGCGCACGCCTATTCGGCCGCGAACTGGCTGGCGCTGAACTGCCGCCGGCACATGGAGCTGTACGGGACCACCAAGGAACAGCTGGGCTGGCTGGCGCTCAACGGCAGGCGCAACGCCGCGCTGAATCCGCTTGCGGTCTACCGCGATCCGATGACCATGGCCGACTACCTGGGAGCGCGCCCGGTGTCCACGCCGTTCGGGCTGCTGGATTGCGACGTCCCGATCGACGGCTCGATCGCGGTGGTGGTGTCGAACGCGGAGTACGGCCGCGACTGCCCGCACCGCGCGGTGGCGGTCGAGGCGATCGGCGGATCCGACGGTGCCGGTGGCTGGTTCCACCGCGCCGACTACCCCAAGATGGCGATGTCGGATGCGACCGCGCAGATGTGGTCACGCACGCAGTTGACGCCGGCCGACCTCGACGTCGCCGAGTTGTACGACGGTTTCACGTATCTCACCCTGGCCTGGCTGGAAGCCCTCGGGGTGTGCGGCGACGGCGAGGGCGGGCCGTTCGTCGAGGGCGGCGCGCGGATCGCCCGCGACGGCCAACTGCCGCTGAACACCTACGGCGGTCAGCTCTCGGCCGGGCGCATGCACGGTTACTGGGCCCTGCACGAAGGGTGCCTGCAGCTGCGCGGCGAGGCGGGGGAACGCCAGGTCTCGAAACGCCCCGAGGTCGGCGTGGTCACCGTGGGTGGCGGGCCCGTCGCCGGATGCATGCTGCTCACATGCTGAGATAACTTGTGGCACAGCGCGATTCCGGCCCCGCGGACAAACTCGCCGCACAGGTTGCCCGCCACATCGAAGCGGACGTCGTTCGTCGCGGCTGGACCGTCGGTGAATCGCTGGGCTCCGAACAGGCTCTGCAACAGCGCTACGGCGTCAGCCGTTCGGTGCTGCGGGAGGCCGTTCGCCTCGTCGAACACCACCAGGTGGCCCGAATGCGCCGTGGGCCGGGCGGCGGGCTGCTGATCTGCGAGCCGGACGCCGGCCCCGCGACCCGCGCCGTCGTCATCTATCTGCAGTACGTCGGCACCACGCTCGTCGACCTGCTCAACGCGCGCCTGGTGCTGGAGCCCTTGGCGGCCTCGCTGGCCGCGGAGCGGATCGACGAAGTCGGCATCGACCGCTTGCGCGCGGTGTTGCGCGCGCAGCGGCACTGGCGGCCGGGCATGCCGGCGCCGCGCGACGAGTTCCACATCGCGCTGGCGGGGCAATCCAAGAGCCCGGTGCTGCAACTGTTCATCGACATCCTGATCAGGCTCACCACCCGATACGCCCTGCAGTCGCGCACCGACTCGGCAACCGAAGCCATCGAGGCGGTCGACCACATGCACAAGCACCACGCCGAGATCGTCGCCGCCGTCACCGCCGGCGACGCGGCGCGGGCCAGGTCGCTCTCCGAGCGGCACGTCGAAGCGGTCACCGCCTGGCTGCAGCGGCATCACCCCGGCGGCAAGGGCCGCCCGCGCGCGCCCCGCCGGCGGCTCGACGGCGATGCGCCGCAGGGCAAGCTCGCCGAGATGCTGGCGGCCACCATCGGCGACGAGATCGCCGACGGCGACTGGCAGGCCGGTTCGGTCTTCGGGACCGAGACCGCCCTGTTGGAGCGGTACCGGGTGAGCCGCGCGGTGTTCCGGGAAGCGGTGCGTTTGCTCGAATATCACTCCGTGGCGCAGATGCGCCGCGGGCCCGGTGGTGGGCTGATCGTCACCCGCCCGCGGGCCGAGGCGAGCATCGACACCATCGCCCTGTACCTGCAGTACCGCAAGCCCACCGGCGAGGACCTGCGCCGCGTCCGCGATGCCATCGAGATCGACAACGTCGCCAGAGTCGTCAAGCGGCGCACCGATTCCGAGGTGGCGGCCTTTCTGGATGCGAACCGGGGCGCCCACGAGGGCGGCGTTCGCGAGGCCCCCGAGGCTATGGTCGACGAGATCCGGTTCCACCTCGGCCTGGCGCAACTGGCCGGCAATGCGCTGCTCGACTTGTTTCTTCGGATCGTCATCGAGGTGTTTCGCCGGCACTGGTCCAGCACCGGGCAGTCCCAGCCGACGTGGGACGACGTGGCCGCCGTCGAGCACGCCCATGCGCGGATCCTGCAGGCGATCAAGGCCGGCGATGACAGCCTCGCCCGGTACCGCATCCGCCGGCATCTGGACGCCGCGGCCTCCTGGTGGTTGTAGCGACCGCCCCCGCGGCGCGACCCGTTCCGCTCGTTTGCATATCGAAGATCCTTATCGGGTATGGGGAGGGGGAATGTAGACGGCCGGTCCAGCAGGGGGTTGGCAGTAGTGATCGACAGCGACAGCGCTGGAATGCCGGGGGGCTTGAAGGGGACGCAAGCCGGCCGCTCGGGTTTCGTCCATTCCGCGTTCCTTTACTCTTCGCAGCGGGACTATCTGGAGTCTGTGGCGCGCTTCGTGCTCGACGGTCTGAGTGCCGACGAGGCCGTCCTGGTGGCGGTGCCCGACGACAAGCTGGCCCTGCTGCACGACGCCTTGTCCGGCTCGGTCGGCGGATTCACGGCCGAGTTGCGCATGGCCGACATCGCCGAGGTCGGTCGCAACCCGAGCCGGTTCATGGCGATGGAGGGTTCCTTCGTCGACGAACATCCCGACCGGCGGGTGCGGATCGTGAGCCAGCTGGCCTGGCCGGGACGCAGCGACGACGAGTTCGTCGCCTGCGTCGAGCACGAGGCGCTGGTCAACGAGGCGCTCGACGGCTACCCGGTGACGAAGTTGTGCCTCTACGACGCGAGCCGGCTCGATGACCAGCTGCTGGTGGAGGCCCGCGCGACCCACCCCTTCCTGTGGAACCGGGGTGCGCTGCAGCGCAGCGCCGAGTACGCGCCCGAGGACGCCCTGGAGCGCTGCAACCGGCCGCTCTATGCCAACCCGGGGGCCGTCACATACCTGGTCCGCAAGTCCGCGGACCTCAGTCCCGCCCGCTCGTTCGCCGTCAGCTACGCGGGCTGGGTGGGCATGTCCGAGGACGGGATCGACGATCTGCAACTGATCGCGACCGAGCTGGCCACCAACAGCCTGATGTACACCGACGGCGCCTGCCGGCTGGCCTTCTGGCGCCAAGACGAGCATCTGGTCTGCGAGGCTCGCGACACCGGACGGTTCGACGACCCGCTGGTCGGGCGCCTGGACCCGGGCCCCAGCTCCCCGGCCAGTCGCGGCCTGTACCTGGTCAACGCGATATCGGATCTGGTGCGCACACACACCACATCGAACGGGACGACGATCCAGGCCTATCTGCGGTTCGAGCAGTCGCAGGGGCCGAACGGCTGAGTCGCCGGGGGGCATGCCCCACCGCGCGAAATGAATTTGCGCCGCCGGCCCGCGGGCGTCTATCGTCGCGCTCGTGCGTCTTCTTCAGCGTGCCGTAGTAGCCAGCACCCGCAGCGGGGTCTGATCCCAGACCGACCCCCCGCTGTGGGTCGGAAGCTACTACCGTCGGTCGCCCCTCTGATCAGAGAAGACCGAAACCATGGCTTTATCCCCCTCCCGTTTCCCCTCGGCGCGCGAGTGCCCGGCGGCCGCGTGGTTCGCCCACCACTTCGGCGCCGACTTGCCGCGCGGTCTGCGGGCAGAGGCCGACGCGATGTCCTGGGAGAGCTTCGTCGCCAGCTACTGTCAGGGCGCCGGCCCGGTTCGGCTGGGGCAGTTCGCCTGCACCGACACCGAGCGGCCGGCCGGGCGCCTCGGCCCGCAGGCCCGCAACTATCGGGCCACGATCGCCGTCGGCGATCAGCTCGGAACCTGTTCGGTCGCCGCCAGCGGTCCGATCGCCGCGCTGACCGCGATGCTGCACGAGCGCGGGATCACGGTGGAGACGTTGAGGTTTCACCAGCTGCGCTCCGGCGGCATCACCGCGACGTTCATCCACGGCAGCAACGGGATTCGCACCGAATGGGCGATGGGCCTCGCGGAGGACCCGGCCCAGGCCGCGCTGCGCGCGGTGATCGCGTGCGCCAACCGGCTGCTCGGCGCCTGATCGGCGCCTAGAGCGGCCGCAGCACGATCGGCATGCCGTCCTTGGGCACCGGCATGCCGCCGTAGTCCCACTCGGCCTGGTATCCCGGGCGGGGCAACTCGAGCCGATACCTGCGCAGCAGGCGGTGCAGGATCGTCTTGATCTCCAGCTGCCCGAAGACCATTCCGATGCACTTGTGCGCGCCGCCGCCGAACGGTGTGAACGCGTAGCGGTGTCGCTTGTGCTCGTTGCGCGGCTCGGTGAACCGGTCCGGGTCGAATTTCAGTGGGTCCGTCCACAATTCGGGCAGCCGGTGATTCATGCCCGGGTAGGCGATGACGTTGGTGCCCTTCGGAATGTAGTAGCCCAGCAGCTCGGTGTCGCGGACCGTCTGGCGCATCGCCCACTGCACCGGCGTCACCAGCCTGATCGACTCGTTCATCACCAAATCGAGTGACTCCAGCTTCTCCAGCGAGTCGATGTCGAGCGGCCCGTCGCCGAGCCGGTCGGATTCCTCGCGGCAGCGCTGCTGCCACTGCGGGTGCGCGGCCAGGTTGTAGGCCATCGTGGTGACCGTCGACGTCGACGTGTCGTGCGCGGCCATCATCAGGAAGATCATGTGGTTGACGATGTCCTCGTCGGAGAACTTGTTGCCGTCCTCGTCCTCGGTCTGACACAACACGGACAGCAGGTCGGTGCCGGGGTTCGCGCGCTGCTCCTTGACGCGCTCGCGGAAGTAGTTCTCCAGCAGCTCGCGCGCCTTGAGACCCCGCCACCAGGTGAACGGCGGCACGGGAGTGCGGATGATGGCGTTGCCCGCCCGCGTGGTGATCGCAAACGCCTTGTTCACCTT
This sequence comes from Mycobacterium terramassiliense, assembly GCF_900157385.1. Lineage (GTDB taxonomy): Bacteria > Actinomycetota > Actinomycetes > Mycobacteriales > Mycobacteriaceae > Mycobacterium > Mycobacterium terramassiliense. The sequence continues at coordinate 71,271 of NZ_LT717700.1, read as the reverse complement.
GGTCACCAGTTCGTGGTCGGTGCCCGGCTCGTGGCCCATGAACACCATCGACGCGATGTCGAGCGTCAGCTCCTTCATCGCCGGGTAGAGCAGGAAGCGCGCGTCATTGGCCACCCAGTCGTTGGCGATCGTCTGGGAGACCACCTGGTCCATCTGCTCGACGTAGCTGACCAGGCGGGACCGGACGAACGCCTCCTGCATGATCCGCCGGTGAAACAGGTGCTCTTCGAAGTCCAGCAGCATCAGCCCGCGGTGGAAGAACGGCCCGATCACCGGGACCCAGCCCTGCTGCGAGTAGTCCTTGTTGCGGTTGGAGTAGATGACCTGGGCGGCGTCCGGGCCCAGCGCGGCGATGCCCGGAAGGACGGGCGAGTCCCCGAAGATCACGGGCCCCTTGGTCTGGTACATGTGCAGCAGATAGTCCGGTCCGCCACGCAGCATCTCGATGATGTGGCCGATGACCGGCAGGCCCGCGTCGCCGACGGCCGCCTTGAGCCCGCTGCCCGGCGGCGGCTCGGCGAGTTTGCGCTCCGGGAATTGCGTGTTCAGCAACCTGCGTTCGACCAACCCCATGCCGGGAAAGTTGTTGATCGACGGTGTAAACCGGCGCCGCGCCTGGTCGAGCAGGTAGTGCGGGGTGCTGATGGTGGCGGCCATTGAGGCTCCTTTGCGCTCCTGTGCAGGCCCGGGGACGGGTGACAGCGGTCACTGATTCCCATCCTTCGGGAAAAACTTGACGGCTGTCAAGTTTGCTTTTCCCACGGCGTGGTGCAAGGTCGGGGGGTGAGCAGCGCCGCCAATCCGGAGCCGGGCGAACCGGGCGTGCGCCGGCGGGGTGACAAGCACCGGCAGGCGATCATGCAGGCGGTGCGCGACCTGCTCGAGGAAAAGCCGTTCGCGGAGCTGTCGGTCAGCACCATCAGCGAGCGGGCCGGCGTGGCCCGATCCGGCTTCTACTTCTATTTCGACTCCAAGTACTCGGTGCTGGCCCAGATCGTGGCCGACGCGACCGAGGAACTCGAGGAGCTGACCCAGTATTTCGCGCCCCGCCAGCCGGGCGAGTCGCCGGAGCAGTTCGCCACGCGGATGGTCCGCAGCGCCGCCGCGGTGTACGCGCACAACGACCCGGTGATGACCGCCTGCAACGTGGCCCGCTACACCGACATCGAGATTCGCGACATTCTCGAGCGGCAGTTCGAGGTGGTGCTCCGCCAGATCGCGGCGGTCGTCGACGCCGAGATGAAGGCCGGGACCGCCAACCCGATCAGCGACGACATTCCCACCCTGGTGCGCACCCTGGCGGGCACCACCTCGCTGATGCTGACGGGCGACTCCATCCTGGTCGGCCCCGAGGACGACGTGGAGCGCCGGGTCCGGGTGCTCGAGCAGCTGTGGCTGCATTCGCTCTGGGGTGGCCGGCAGCGGTAAGGCGGTAGGGTCACGGCCATGGCACTGGGGTTTTCGAGGCCTTCGGGGGGATATTTCACGGGGAAGCGGTGTCTGGTCACGGGTGCGGCCAGCGGCATCGGGCGCGCGACCGCCCTGCGGCTGGCCACCGACGGCGCCGAGCTGTATCTGACCGACCGCAACGCCGACGGTCTCGAGCTGACGGTGGCCGACGCAACGGCGCTCGGCGCGGCGGTGCCCGTCCACCGCGCGCTCGACATCTCCGACTACGGCCAGGTGGCGGCCTTCGCCGCCGAGGTCCACGCGGGGCATCCGAGCATGGACGTGGTGCTCAACATCGCCGGCGTGTCGGCGTGGGGCACCGTCGACCGCCTGACCCACGAGCAGTGGAGCAAGATGATCGCGATCAACCTGATGGGTCCGATCCACGTCATCGAGACGTTCGTCCCGCCGATGGTGGCGGCCGGGCGCGGCGGGCACCTGGTCAACGTGTCGTCGGCGGCCGGGCTGGTCGCGTTGCCGTGGCACGCCGCCTACAGCGCGAGCAAGTACGGGCTGCGCGGCCTGTCCGAGGTGCTGCGTTTCGACCTGGCGCGCCAGGGCATCGGGGTGTCGGTGGTGGTGCCGGGCGCGGTGAAGACGCCGTTGGTGGACACGGTCGAGATCGCCGGTGTCGACCGCGAGGACCCCGGTATCGCGCGCTGGGTGGACCGCTTCAGTGGTCACGCCGTCTCGCCGGAGCGGGCGGCCGAGAAGATCCTGGCCGGCGTCGCAAAGAACCGGTACCTCATCTATACGTCGCCGGACATCCGCGCGCTGTACGCGTTCAAGCGGCTGGCGTGGTGGCCCTACAGCGTCGCGATGCGTCAGGTCAACGTGATCTTCACGCGCGCGCTGAGGCCCAGCCCGGCTCCGCTAGCCGGGCATCGCCAGCTCGAGTCGCACCCCGAGTAGCCGAACCGGGCGGTCCAGCTCGAAGAGGTCCAGGACGCGCAGGGCGGCGTCGGTGATGGTCTGCGGGTCGGTGGTGGGCGCCTCGAGCTTGCGGATCTTGGTGCGGGTGTAAAACGTGGCGGTCCGCACGGTGACGGCGACGCGGGTGACGATCCGCCCCGCGGCGCGCACGTCGCCGAGGGCGTGGCGCGCCAATGCCGTTACCGCGGCGTCCATTTCGGCGCGATCGGTGAGGTCGCGAGGAAAGGTGACGACGTGGCTGCGGGAGCGCGGGACCCATGGCTCGGAGCTGATGTCGGCGTCGCCGCCACCCTTGGCGAGCAGCAACAGCCACAGGCCGGTGCGCGGGCCGAACGTGGACGTCAGCAGCTCCGCATCGGCATGCGCGAGCTCTCGTACCGTGGTGATGCCAAGGGCCGCAAGCTTTTTCGCCGTCTTCGGCCCGACGCCCCACAACGCGTCGACCGGGCGGTCCGCCATCACCGTCATCCAGTTCGCGTCGGTGAGCGCAAAGACGCCGGCCGGTTTCGCGAAGCCGGTGGCGACCTTGGCTCGCTGCTTGTTGTCGCTGATGCCGACCGAGCAGGACAGCCCGGTTTCCGACGAGATGACCGTCCGGATCTGTTCGGCGACCGCCGTGGGGTCTTCGTCCGACACGCCGACGTAGGCCTCGTCCCAGCCCCACACCTCGACCGGGTGCCCCAGGTCGCGCAACAACCCCATCACCTCGTCGGAGGCGGCATCGTAGGCGGCCGGATCCGACGGGAGGAAAGTGGCGTCCGGGCAGCGCCGCGCGGCCGTGCGCAACGGCATCCCCGCGTGGACGCCGAACTCCCGGGCCTCATACGAGGCGCACGTGACGACCTTGCGCGGTTCGGCCGGATCGCCGCTGCCGCCGACGATGACCGGCAGCCCGGCCAGTTCGGGGTGGCGGCGCAGCTCGACGGACGCCAGGAACTGGTCGAGGTCCACGTGCAGGACCCAGCGCGGTGTCATCGCCCGCAGAGCTTGCGCGCCAGGCTTTCCCACGCGTCGCCCAACGCCGTCAGGGTGCGGCCGCGGCCGTTGAGTTGGTGCTCGACGTAGTCCGGATCGAGCAGGGCCAACAGGGCGTCCGTCTGGACGTCGAGATCGCCGGTGGTGTGCGCCGAGGCCAGCAGCACCCGCACGTGCGTGTGTTGCACCGCGGCGGCGCCCACGTGGCGCAGCTGCGGATCGCGGTTGGCGGCGGACAGCAGCGCGTGGTGGGTGTGCACGAACCGGATCCGCTCCCGGCCGAACGCCACCAGTCGATCCAGCGGCGGCGCGGCGGGGCCCAGCGGCGGCGGCCCGAAAAGGAAGGCCTGCTGGCTGGCCCGTTCGTCCTCGTCGAGCAGCACCATCATCAGGCCGGCGCGGCTGCCGAACCGGCGGAACAGGGTCCCCTTGCCGACGCCCGCGGCCGCGGCGACGTCGTCCATGGTGACGGCGTCGGCGCCGCGCTCGGCGACCAGGGCGCGGGCGGCCTGCAGTAACAGGGCTCGGTTGCGCGCCGCGTCGCCCCGCTCTTGCGGAACGGACACGGGCAATTCGCCCAGTGGCTCGACAGCGCGCACCACTGCACTTTAACGCCGCCGGAATAAACCGGACCAGAGTCCGGTTGGCCCGTGCAAAGATATAGACCAACGACCGAAGGGAACGAAACAGTGGCAGGGATACGAGTCTTGGCCTTCGTGGGCAGCCTGCGTGCGGCGTCGATCAACCGCCAGATCGCCGAGCTGGCGGCGTCCGTCGCTCCAGGCGACGTCACCGTCACGATCTTCGAAGGGCTGGGCGAGCTGCCGTTCTACAACGAGGAGATCGACGACGCCATGACCGCAGGCGCGCCGCCGCTGGCCCCGGTGGTCGCGCTGCGCGCCGCGGCGGCCGACGCGGACGCCGCCCTGGTCGTCACGCCGGAGTACAACGGCAGCATTCCGGCGGTCGTCAAGAACGCGATCGACTGGCTGTCCCGCCCGTTCGGCGACGGAGCGCTGAAGGGCAAGCCGCTGGCGGTCATCGGGGGGTCCTTCGGCCAGTACGGCGGGGTGTGGGCGCACGACGAGACCCGCAAGTCGTTCGGGATCGCGGGCGCCCGGGTGGTTGACTCAATCAAACTCTCGGTGCCGTTCAAAACCCTCGACGGCAGCACGCCCGCCGAACACCCCGAGCTGACGGCGAACGTGCGCGACGTCGTCGGCAAGCTCGCCGCCGAAGTGGGCTGAATTTAGCGACAACGAACAAGCCGTCCGCCGGCCACCAGCACCGTTTCGGCAACCGGATGGCCAAAGCCGCCAGCTCGGCCTGGCGGCTTTGCTGGCCGCCCGGTGGCGGCGGCCGCGGGATCGCGATCGTGCCGGCGCTGTCGGTGGCCGGTGATATACCGGTGCGCGTGGAACTCCTTGATGAAGATGTGACCTGCGACACGCCGGGCGTGTCCCGGGCGGAGGCCTTACGACCAGCGAATTTCAAAATTGTTATTCAGAACATCTTGTATCTGGACAACTTGTCGGCCACTAGGTGTAGTGTTTCGAGCACCGGCAGATCCCAGGATCCCCAGGCTGGCCGGGCTTGGGGGACCTCCCCGAATCGGCTCGAAGATGTCGAAGCAAGCTGCTCCGACGCGGACCGCCGGACGACGGGAAGGTGGGGCCCTGACGGGCCGCCGAACACAGCGAAGACAGAGTTTGTTGCAGTACCCCAGTAGTTGCCAGTCCGTAACACGTCCCCACCTTCCGCAAAGGAGCGGCATCCATGAGCATCACCGTCTACACCAAGCCGGCGTGCGTGCAGTGCAGCGCGACCTTCAAGGCCCTGGACAAGCAGGGCATCGCTTATCAGAAGGTGGACATCACGCTGGACGCGGAGTCGCGGGACTACGTGATGGCGCTGGGATACCTGCAGGCACCCGTGGTGGTGGCGGGCAACGACCACTGGTCGGGCTTCCGGCCGGATCGCATCAAGGCCCTCGCGGGGTCGGCGCTCAGCGCGTAGGCGGGACGTCAGGTAAGGAGGTTGCGGTGCCATGGACATCCCGGGGCGCAACCTCGTCTATTTCTCCTCCGTGTCGGAGAACACCCACCGCTTCGTGCAGAAGCTGGGTGTTCCCGCCACGCGGATACCGCTGCACGGGCGCATCGAGGTCGATGAGCCGTACGTCCTGATCCTGCCGACCTACGGCGGCGGCCGGGCCACACCGGACCTCGACGCGGGGGGTTACGTCCCCAAGCAGGTCATCGCATTTTTGAACAACGAGCACAACCGGTCGTTGATCCGCGGCGTCATCGCGGCGGGCAACAACAACTTCGGGGCCGAATTCGCCTATGCGGGCAACGTCATCTCCCGCAAGTGCGACGTTCCCTACCTCTACCGCTTCGAACTGATGGGGACCCCGGACGACGTGGATGCCGTCCGCGCCGGTCTCGCCGAATTCTGGAAGGAACAGACGTGCCACCAACCGTCACTGCAGAGCCTGTAGCCGTCGGCGCGCATGCGTCGTCCGACGAGACGGACTACCACGCTCTGAACGCGATGCTGAACCTGTACGACAAGGACGGCAGGATTCAGTTCGACAAAGACGTTCTGGCCGCACGTCAGTACTTCCTCGAGCACGTCAACCAGAACACGGTCTTCTTCCACAACCAGGACGAGAAGCTCGACTACCTGATTCGCGAGAACTATTACGAGCGTGAGGTTCTCGACCAGTACTCGCGCAACTTCGTCAAGGAGCTGCTGGACCGCGCCTACGCCAAGAAGTTCCGGTTCCCGACGTTTCTCGGCGCGTTCAAGTACTACACCTCCTACACGCTGAAGACGTTCGACGGGAAGCGCTACCTGGAGCGCTTCGAGGACCGGGTCGTCATGGTCGCGCTGACCCTGGCGTCCGGCGACACCGCCCTGGCCGAGAAGCTGGTCGACGAGATCATCGACGGGCGGTTCCAGCCGGCCACCCCGACGTTTCTGAACTCGGGCAAGAAGCAGCGCGGCGAGCCGGTGAGCTGCTTCCTTTTGCGCATCGAGGACAACATGGAGTCGATCGGGCGGTCGATCAACTCCGCGCTGCAGCTGTCCAAGCGCGGCGGGGGAGTCGCGTTGCTGCTGAGCAACATTCGCGAGCACGGCGCGCCGATCAAGAACATCGAGAACCAGTCCTCGGGCGTCATCCCCATCATGAAGCTGCTCGAGGATTCGTTCTCCTACGCCAATCAGCTGGGCGCGCGCCAGGGGGCCGGCGCGGTGTATCTGCACGCGCATCACCCGGACATCTACCGGTTCCTGGACACCAAGCGGGAGAACGCCGACGAGAAGATCAGGATCAAGACGCTGAGCCTGGGCGTGGTGATCCCGGACATCACCTTCGAGCTGGCCAAGCGCAACGAGGACATGTACCTGTTCTCGCCGTACGACGTCGAACGGGTCTACGGGCTGCCGTTCGCCGACATCTCGGTGACCGAGAAGTACTACGAGATGGTCGACGACGCGCGCATCCGCAAGACCAAGATCAAGGCGCGGGAGTTCTTCCAGACGCTGGCGGAGCTGCAGTTCGAGTCCGGCTATCCGTACATCATGTTCGAGGACACGGTGAACCGGGCCAATCCCATCGACGGCAAGATCACGCATTCGAACCTGTGCTCGGAAATCCTGCAGGTGTCCACCCCGTCGCTGTTCAACGAGGACCTGTCGTATGCCAAGGTGGGCAAGGACATTTCGTGCAACCTCGGTTCGCTGAACATCGCCAAGGCGATGGACTCGCCGGACTTCGCCCAGACGATCGAGGTGGCCATCCGCGCGCTGACCGCGGTGAGCGACCAGACCCACATCACGTCGGTGCCCTCAATCGAGCAGGGTAACAACGATTCCCACGCGATCGGGCTGGGGCAGATGAACCTGCACGGCTACCTGGCGCGGGAGGGCGTCTTCTACGGGTCCGAAGAAGGCGTCGACTTCACCAACATCTACTTCTACACGGTGCTGTATCACGCGCTGCGGGCCTCCAACCGCATCGCGATCGAGCGCGGCACGCGCTTTAAGGGGTTCGAGAAGTCCAAGTACGCCTCGGGGGAGTTCTTCGACAAGTACACCGAGCAGGTCTGGGAGCCCGCCACCGACAAGGTGCGACGGCTGTTCGCGGACGCGGACATTCGCATCCCTACGCAGGACGATTGGAAGCGGCTCAAGGAGTCGGTCCAGGCGAACGGCATCTACAACCAAAACCTGCAGGCGGTGCCGCCGACCGGGTCGATCTCCTACATCAACCACTCGACGTCATCGATCCACCCCATCGTCTCGAAGGTCGAGATCCGCAAGGAGGGCAAGATCGGGCGGGTCTACTACCCGGCGCCCTACATGACCAACGACAACCTGGAGTACTACCAGGACGCCTACGAGATCGGTTACGAGAAGATCATCGACACCTACGCCGCGGCCACCCAGCACGTGGACCAGGGGCTGAGCCTGACGCTGTTCTTCAAGGACACCGCCACCACCCGCGACGTGAACAAGGCGCAGATCTACGCCTGGCGCAAGGGAATCAAGACGCTCTACTACATCCGCTTGCGGCAGATGGCGCTGGAAGGCACCGAGGTCGAGGGCTGCGTCTCCTGCATGCTGTAGGAGCCCGCGACGGGAGTGTCCGGTGACCGCCGTCACCGCCCACCCGATCGTCGACGCCGTGCTGCGGCGTCATGCGGATGCGCTGGGCGCCGACCTTGCCGTCTACCGCAATCATGTGTATCGGGGACTGACCTATCACCAGGCGCTGTGCGGCGCGCCGCTGCCCGACTGGGCCGCGCTGGCGTGGGCGGTGCACGACCTGGGCATCTGGACCGCGGGCAGCTTCGATTACCTGGGGCCCTCGGCCGACCTCGCGTCGACCCTTGCCGGCGAGTTCGGAGTCGGCGAGGTCGGCGACGCGCGCGCGATGATCATCGACCATCACACGCTGCGCCCGGTGGCCGATCCGATGGTCGAGACGTTTCGCATCGCCGACCGGATCGACGTCAGCCGTGGACTCCTGCGCGGTCCCCTGCGGCGGTCCTTCGTCACAGCGGTGGTGGCCGAACTGCCGTACCTGGGATTCCACGCCTTCCTGGCACGCGGCCTGTTGGGCTACGCGGCGACCCACCCGCGCCGGCCGTTTCCGATGCTGCGCTGGTGAGGCGAAGTCTGCCCAGGTCAGCGGGTCCTACGCGGTATGGTGCTTGATGTGGTGAGAATTCCCCGACCGCCGCACCCCAGCGTGAAGCCCGGGGTCAAGGTCGACGCGCGCAGCGAACGGTGGCGCGAACACCGCAAGAAGGTGCGCGGCGAAATCGTCGAGGCGGCGTTCCGCGCCATCGACCGCCTGGGGCCCGACCTGAGCGTGCGGGAGATCGCCGAGGAGGCCGGCACCGCCAAGCCGAAGATCTACCGGCACTTCCACGACAAGTCCGATTTGTTCCAGGCGATCGGGGAGCGCCTGCGCGACATGTTGTGGGGGGCGATCTTCCCGTCGATCGACCTGAAGACCGACTCGGCGCGCGAGGTGATCCACCGCGCCGTCGAGGAGTACGTCGTCCTGGTCGACAAGCACCCGAACGTGCTGCGCGTCTTCATCCAGGGTCGGTCGGCGGCGAGCCCGCAGATCCTCGACGAGGGCCGCGGCATCACCCTGGCCGTGGCCGACATGTTCGACAACGAGCTGCGCGAGATGGAGCTGGACCACGCGGCGATCGAGCTGGCCGGGCACGCCGCGTTCGGCTCGGCCGCCTCGGCCACCGACTGGTGGCTGGGCCCCGACCCCGACAGCCCGCGGCGCATGCCGCGCGAGCAATTCGTCGCCCACCTGACGACGATCATGATGGGGGTGCTCGTCGGCACGGCCGAGGCGCTGGGCATCTCGCTGGACCCTGACCAGCCGATCCACAGCGTGGTGCCCAGCAACCCGGCCGCGAGCTGAGGACTTTCGGCACGTTGACATCGGTCCGGCGATCGTCAACACTCGTGCCATCCGATACCCTGGGTACTGGGTATTTGGGGAGCTAACAGGAAGACCGATCCACCGTGACCGATGCCATGACACACGCCGAGCCGACTGCGACGCGCGAACCGGTGCACACCCGCGCCCTGATCATCGGGACCGGGTTCTCCGGTCTCGGGATGGCCATTGCACTGCAAAAGCGGGGCGTGGACTTCGTCATTCTGGAGAAGGCCGGCGACATCGGGGGCACCTGGCGGGATAACAGCTACCCCGGTTGCGCCTGCGACATCCCGTCGCACCTGTACTCGTTTTCGTTCGAGCCCAAGCCGGACTGGCGCAACCCGTTCTCCTACCAGCCCGAGATCTGGGACTACCTCAAGGGCGTCACCGACAAGTACGGGCTGCGCCGCTACATCGTGTTCAACTCCCTGGTGGATCGCGGCCACTGGGACGACGAGGAGAACCGGTGGCACGTGTTCACCGCCGACGGCCGCGAATACGTCGCGCAGTTCCTCATTTCCGGCGCGGGCGCGCTGCACATCCCGTCGTTCCCTGACATTGAGGGTCGCGACGAATTCGCCGGTCCCGCTTTCCATTCCGCGGAGTGGGACCACAGCGTCGACCTGACCGGCAAGCGCGTGGCGATCATCGGCACCGGCGCCAGCGCGATCCAGATCGTGCCCGAGATCGTCGGGCAGGTGGCCGAGCTGCAGCTCTACCAGCGCACCCCGCCGTGGGTGGTGCCGCGCTCCAACCCCGACCTGCCGCTGGCCCTGCGCCGCGCCATGGCGAACGTCCCCGGGCTGCGCGCGCTGACCCGCCTGGGGATCTACTGGGCCCAGGAGGCGCTGGCCTTCGGCATGACCAAGCGGCCGAACGCGCTGAAGTTCATCGAGGCCTACTGCAAATACAACATCCGCCGCTCGGTGAAGGACCGCGAGCTGCGCCGCAAACTGACCCCGCACTACCGCATCGGGTGCAAGCGAATCCTGAATTCCTCCACCTATTACGGCGCGGTCGCGGACCCCAAGACCCAACTGATCACCGAGGGCATCAGCCGCATCACGACCGACGGCATCGTCACCGCCGACGGCCGGGAACACAAGGCCGATGTGATCGTCTACGCCACCGGCTTCCACGTCACCGACTCCTATACCTACGTCCAGATCAAGGGGCGGCACGGGGAGGACCTGGTCGACCGCTGGAACCGTGAGGGCATCGGCGCGCATCGCGGCATCACCGTCGCCGACGTGCCCAACCTGTTCTTCCTGCTGGGACCCAACACCGGGCTCGGGCACAACTCGGTGGTGTTCATGATCGAATCGCAGATCCACTACGTCGCCGACGCGATCAAGACCTGCGACAAGATGGGCGCACAGGCGCTCGCGCCCACCCGCGAGGCGCAGGACGCCTTCAACGCCGAGCTGCAGGAGAAGCTCTCGCACTCGGTGTGGAACAGCGGCGGCTGCAGCAGCTGGTATTTGGACGAGCACGGCAAGAACACCGTGCTGTGGGGCGGCTACACCTGGCAGTACTGGCGGGCGACCCGCGGGGGCAAGCCCGAGGAGTACCGGTTCTTCGGTGTACGCCGCCGCCACAAGGACCTGAGCCTCACCGGAGAGGCGTAACCGAGTTTCAGGCTCCCAGAGGATTCAGGATTTACACTGGGAGGGACATGAGCGCCTATCAGACCGTCGTGGTCGGCACCGATGGTTCGGATTCGTCGCTGCGTGCGGTGGACCGCGCAGCCGCGATCGCCGCGGAGCACGGCGCGAAATTGATCATTGCGACCGCGCATACCCCGGTCCCCGTGGAAAAGGGCCGCTACGCCATCCCGCCGGGGAGCGACCACGGTCAGGACTACCGGACGGTGGGCGAGGCCCCTTTCTACGCGATCCTGCAGAACGCCAGGGAGCGGGCGCACCAAGCCGGGGCCAGGAACGTGGAGGAGAAGCCGGTGGTGGGTGCCCCCATCAATGCACTGGTGCAGCTCGCCGAGGAGATCGCCGCCGACCTGCTCGTCGTCGGCAATGTCGGGCTCAGCAGCGTCGCCGGGCGGCTGCTGGGATCAGTCCCATCCGAAGTCTCCCGCAGGGCCCGCACCGACGTGCTGATCGTCTACACCACCGGCTGAGCGCCTACGACGTCGGGCCGTGTCCGCGCAGCAGCTGGATGAACGCGCCCGCGGCGGCATCCACGCCGGCGTCGTCATCGGTGGCCACCAGATCCAGCAGCAGGCCGCGGGTCACGGCCAGCCCGAGCCGCGCCATCGCGCCGTCGTAGGCAACGCCGGCGGCGGCCGACTCGACCTCGCGCAGCCAGCCGTCGACGGCACCGGGAACCATTCGCGTGAACGGCTTTTCGCCCTGGGCCGCGCGCGAATAGCACTCGAAGAAGAGGCGTTCGAGTTGGCGCAGTTCGGGGCGGCGGAGGTCGGCCCACATCGCGGCGAAGCCGTCGGCGGGATCCTCCGGCAATCCGGGGACGAGGGCCATCTGGCGCCGCTCGGCCTCCTCGACGATCGCGATCAGCAGATCTTCTCGAGAACCGAAGTGGTGCAACAGCATCCGGTGGCTGGTGCCGACCGCGGCGGCGACGTCGCGGAGCGAACGGTTGCCGATGCCGTTCGCGGCGAACTCATCGAACAGCGCATCCAGCAGTTCGCGGCGCCGTTCGGTGTCAGGCGTGCGGGCCATCGGCGCGGCTGAGCTGCTCAGACCGTGCCTTGAGGCCCTGGGCCTCCATGGCGAGGAAGCGCTTGGTCCGCGTGACCGTCAACTGCGCGACGAGGGCGCCCAGGATGCCGCGCTGATCGAGTTCCTGGCGCACGAGGGTCCGCCCGTCGGGCAGTGCGGTGACGTAGTGGCGAGCGGTCACCGCCACGCCGGGCGAGCGGCACACCCACGTCCACGAGGTGCCGGGATCGACCTCGGTGACCTTCCAGGTCAGCTTCTGCAGGCCGGGTTGCTTGATCGCGAACCGCCTGCCGACGGCCAGGGCGGATCCGTCCCGGCCGGTCAGCGACGTCACCGAAGCGGTCCACTCGGGCCAGCGTTCGACGTCGCTGAAGACGTCCCACACGAGCTGGGGTGGCGCGTCGATCTCGATACTGTCCTCGTTGAACATGTACCAAATGGTACATAGAACGCCGGGCTCTGCCTAGGGGTCAGGCGACGCGCGCGTTGAGGTGCTTGAGCGCCGCCTCGGCCCCGTTCCACCCGGGGATGCCGGTCACCCCCGGGCCCGGGTGGGTGCACTGGCCGCACAGGAAGAGCCCGTCGACCGGCGTGGCGAACTTGTCGGCTCCCTCGACGACGCGGCCCGTCCACAGCTGGTTGGGCTGTAGCAGGCCATGGGAGTAGTCGCCCGCGTGTGCGCTGAAGGTGCTGCCGAAGTAGCGGTTGGAGAACACGACGCGGTTGGTGACGGAGTCGGCGAATCCGGGCGCGAACGTGTCGAAGATGCGCACGCAGGTGTCGGCGTACTGCTCCTTCCAGCTTCGGTTTTCGTCGGCGTCCAGGCCGGTGGGGAAGTAGGGCGTGAAAATCGTTGCGCTGTGCTTGCCTTCGGGCGCCAGCGACGAGTCGACCATGCTGGGGATGTACAGATAGGTGGGCGGGGCATCGGGAAGCTGGCCCTTGCGGTATTGCTCCCACGCGTCGCTGATGTACTCCGGCGACGGCGCGTAGGCGACGGTGGGACACCATTTCCCGTTGTCGTGCATGTAGGGCTGCAGCCGCTCGATCCACTGCGGCGCCTGGTCAATGGTCAGGTGGGCCTGGATGTACCCGAGATTGAAATTGATTTCCTTGATCTTGCGGATGTAGTCGGGCGGAAAGTTCTGCGCGCCGGCCAGATTCACGAAGGTGGTGTAGGGGTCGAGCGACGAGAGCACGGCGTCGGCCGAAATCGTTGTGCCGTCACGGAGTTGGACGCCGGTGGCGCGCCCGTCGGTGACCAGGACCTGCTTCACGTGCTGCTTGAGCTGCACCTCGGCGCCCAGCGCTTCGGCGCGGCGGCACAGCGCGGCGCTCAGGGCGCCGATGCCACCGCGGGGCATGATGTATTCGACGTTGCCGCCGCCGATCAGGTAGTGGTACAGCGTCGAGGCATTCGAGCCGGGAGTCCAGGGGCCGCCGTCGAAGGCGTCGATGGACATCGCGGCCAGCGAACCCTGGATGCAGCGGGCCTGGTCGGGGGCCAGGAAGCGCCGGACCGTGTCCATCGTGCTGCCGTACCACATTTGGGCGAAATCGTGGCGGTCTTCGGGTGTGGGCTGGGAGGCGATCACCTCGATGATGTCCAGCGGCGGCCCGAACGCCGAGTCGACGAAATACGGTGCGAATCGTCCGATGTGGGCGAAGAGGCCGCCGAGGGCCGCCGCGGTGTCGGCGCCGTGGTCGTCGAGCAGGTGGCGCGCCATGCGCTCGAGGTCGTTGTACATCACGAACGGGGTGTCGGCGGCGTCGCCGAACGTACACGTGGACGTCCACTGGTCCATCAGCTCGAAGCCCCACTTGGTGAGTTCCAGGCGTTCGGTCATCTCCTGGCGCCAGATCAGGACCGCCCACGCGCCGACGCTGTGCTTGTACCCGTCGAAGAGTTCGCGGGTGGCGGCCATTCCGCCGAGGAAGTTGGCCCGCTCCAGCACGAGGACTTTCGCGCCGCCCTTGGCCAGCACGTTCGCGGCGACCAGGCCGTTGTGACCCGCACCGATGATGATCGCGTCGTAGTCCGCCATGCCGATCCGCCTCCGATCCTCGGGGGTAAATCCCGCCTGACCGGCACGATGTCATAACTGACATTGTTGCGTCAATAGTGACATTTCGTGGCATGCTGGGCCCGTGGAATCCCGTGGACGGCGCACGCGCGACGCACTGCACCGGGCGGCGATGCGCCGCTTCGTCGCCGACGGCGTGCACCAGACCAGCGTCGCCGACATCGCCGCCGACGTCGGCGTCACCGAACGGACTTTCTACCGGCACTTCCTGTCCAAGCACGCGGTGCTCTTCGCCGACTACGACATCGGGTTCGAGTGGTTCGCCCGCGCCCTGGCGCTGCGCCCGCACGGGGAGCCCATCACCCAGTCGGTGCGAAAGGCCGTGGACGCCTTCCCCTTTGATTTCGCGATGGTCCGCGACGCCGCCACCATCCGGTCGCGTGACTTGGATCAGGACATCATCACGGGCCACATTCGGCGGCTCCGCGACCAACTCGCCGCCGAGATTCAGCGCTTCATCAGGCGGCGGTCGTCACCCACCGCCGACGGCGAGATGATCGCCGACATCGCGGCGCACAGCCTGGCCACGGCCGTGTTCGTCGCGCTGGAAACGTGGATGGCCAAGGGCGTGCAGGACACCGACGAGCTGAGTCGGCTGACCGACATGGCGCTGAGCGCCCTCGAAGACGGCCTGACCGACACGCTGCGCAAGGCCGGCCTGGATTGACGGCGCGAGGCGGCGCTGTCGGACGCGCCGAGCGTGAGCTCACGGCGGAATTCTCGCCGGTTCTTCGCCGTCAGTTCACGCTCGGTGAAGCGCAGAGGCCGCGACACGGCAAACACAACGTGTTGTGTTCCGCCGCCATGTCGTACCCCAGGGGTAGTGTTTGTGGCCTAGGTGTTCAAGGCGAAACCGGCTGGTGAAGTGGGGTTCTGGTGACCGAAAACATGAAGCTGATTGACCGCGTTTCGGCGATCAACTGGAACCGGCTGCACGACGAGAAGGACGCCGAGGTGTGGGACCGGCTGACGGGCAATTTCTGGTTGCCCGAAAAGGTGCCGGTGTCCAACGACCTCCCGTCGTGGGGAACGCTGACCGCCGGCGAGAAGCAGCTGACGATGCGGGTGTTCACCGGGTTGACGCTGCTGGACACCATCCAGGGCACGGTCGGGGCGGTGAGCCTGATTCCCGACGCGCTGACCCCGCACGAAGAGGCCGTCTACACCAACATCGCGTTCATGGAGTCGGTGCACGCCAAGAGCTACAGCTCGATCTTCTCCACGCTGTGCTCGACGGCCGAGATCGACGACGCCTTCCGCTGGTCGGAGGAGAACCCCAACCTGCAGCGCAAGGCCGAGATCGTCATGCAGTACTACAAGGGCGACGAACCGCTGAAGCGCAAGGTGGCCTCCACGCTGCTGGAGAGCTTCCTCTTCTACTCCGGGTTCTACCTGCCGATGTACTGGTCGAGCCGGGCCAAGCTGACCAACACCGCCGACATGATCCGGCTGATCATCCGCGACGAGGCCGTGCACGGCTACTACATCGGCTACAAGTTCCAGCGGGGCCTGGCGCTGGTCGACGACGCCAAGCGCGCCGAGCTCAAGGACTACACCTACGAGCTGCTCTTCGAGCTCTACGACAACGAGGTGGAATACACCCAGGACCTCTACGACGAGGTCGGGCTCACCGAGGACGTCAAGAAGTTCCTGCGCTACAACGCCAACAAGGCGCTGATGAACCTGGGCTACGAGGCGCTGTTCCCGCGCGACGAGACCGACGTCAACCCGGCGATCTTGTCGGCGCTGTCACCCAACGCCGACGAGAACCACGACTTCTTCTCGGGTTCGGGCAGCTCGTACGTCATCGGTAAGGCCGTGGTCACCGAGGACGAGGACTGGGACTTCTAAATCTGCTGGTCCATCAGGAGCCCAGACTGTCAACAACCTCAGTCAGTTTTAAACCTAGTCCAACCGAACCCGCACCGTGACCCGGCCCGCGTCGTCACGGGTGGCGACGGCGTGCCGGTGCGGTCGTTGCCGCGAAAGTTGAGCAGCGTGATGGGTTCCCCGTCACCGAGGAAGTTGCGCCACCAGCTCTTGGCGTCCGGCCCCATCACGCGGATGGTGACCTGATCACCGGACAGTCGGTAATTCACCGGCGTTTGGAAGCTGCGCCCCGACTTGCGGCCGGTGTAGCGGATCTCGACCAGGTTGCGGCCGACGACTCTGCCGAGAACGGGGACGGTGGTCAGACCGACGGCGAGCCTGTTGAATGCATGTGCGACCGGGCTATCGAAGAAGCTGTGGGACATGACCGCCAGGCTAGCGTGCGTTCCTACTCGCCGGCTGTCCAACGCCGGGCGTCGCGGCGCCCTCACCCGATCGACAAACCGGCGAATCCGCGCGCCCCACAACGTCATCCGGCGTCACGCGCCGTCATACGATGACGGCGGCTGTTAACGCTGGGAGGCGCAGCACCGGGAATTCTCCCAGAACCGTACACACCCAAATGAGCAGTTTCGGCCACGTGAGTCCTGCCTGCCGCCGGGGGTGGTGACCGTGAGCGCGCGGGATGTTGGTGATGGGGTGGGCGTGTGACGTGCGGGGTGGTGTTGGCAAGATCCCTGCGTGTAGGGCATCTGCCCCGTGTGGATCGCTTTCGTGAGATGTCCGTCGGGCGAGGCAACAATGGACTTGTCCAGGCCGGCGAGACAGTTCCATCCCAGCGGCCGAAGTTAGCCTTTCTGTACTCGCTTCCGCTGCGGTACTTGCTTCCGCTGCGGTACTTGCCTCCGCTGCGGTACTTGCTGCCGCTTCTCTGCTGGCTTCCGCTGCGGTACTTGCGCCCGCCTCTCTGCTGGCTTGCGCTGCAGCACTTCCTCTATCTGCGGCACTTGGAGCTCTCGCCCGACCATTCTCAGTTGTTCGACTTGGTCGTATGTTTCCTTCAAAGCAGCTTCGAGTCGAACAATCTCCCTGACCCTCTTTCTAGTGGCCGTGAGCTGAGCTTCGAGATTTTTGAGGCGCTCATCAAATCCGGTTGAGCCTCCGCCTCCGTTGAATTGGTCCTCGAGGGCTTTCACTCGCACCTCTAGGTCACTGTCTTCAAGGGCTTTCACTCGCACCTCTAAGTCACTGTCTTCAAGGGTTTTGACTCTTACCTCTAGGTCAACTAGCTTCGCGTTAATCGCATCGAACGCATCCTGATTTGCCACACGACTCCTTAGAATCTTATTAGCGCGCGGATACACAGCGCATAACCGACACCTACGAGCGCAAAAGTCCACTTCGTTGCGAAGTCGCGGCGCTTACTCCTCTTGACCGCAGCCGCCATTACACGGTCATCGTCCTCGGAATTGCCGCCCTCATCGTCGAACCTTTTACGAATCCAGACGAGGTCGTACCCGGTTCTCAGTGCGACTGCGCCGAAGCCGATGAAATTTCCCCAAAATGCCCACATATCGGTTATATGCACGGTGGCTCGTTTCGCGTGGCCTATGTGGTCCTGGCTTGCAGGGTTGACGCAGGGATCAGACCATCCTTACAGCAGGCGGCCGCTGTGCGGAAGGACGGCCCCCGTGCGGAAGGGGCCAGACCCCGAAGCCAGCCCCGACCTTCGGCGCTATCAGCCCTGTCGTTTCTCCATCATTGGATCAGGTTGATCACTAGCGTCAGCGCAGCGGGCGCGGCATTTTGCGCGTGGTGTCCGGTTCTGCGGGTGTCGGCTGACGATCGGATCGTGGCGCAGTCGTGCCACTCACGGGCGGATCGCACTGAGAACCTGATGCGGCACTAGGTGGTGTCGCGTAATGCCGCATCGTGCGTGGTGTTTTCCGGTGACATACTCATCGTGTCGACTCCTGCTCCCGTAATGTCGCCTGCCAGGGTGATGGGACCTCTGGTTTGCCATGAGCATGGGACCGGGTTGTTCCGGTTGTAGGCCGTGTGTTGATAGTGGCGGAAGGGGTGGTTGCCGGTCAATCCGACGCAGTCGGAGAGGCCGGCTTTCGGTTTCCTGGCTTCTGGCGTTGCCGGTAGGACTCGCCTTCGACGACGAGTTCGTAGGCCGCTGATTGCAGTCGGTCCATCGCGGATTGGGCCAGCAGCGGGTCGGCCATCATGGTCAGGATCTCGGGTGGTTCGCGGTTGCTGGTGATGACGGTCGATGCGGCGCGGTGGCGTTCGACGATGATCTCGTAGAAGTCGGTCGTCTCGGTGGCCTCCAGGCGGTGCAGCGCGAGGTCATCGATTATCAGCAGTTCGACGCGGTGCAGTTTGCGCATCTCGTCTTCGTAGCTGCCGTCCAGGCGTGCCCCGCGAAGGCGTTTGAACATTTTGTCGGCCCGTTCGGTGTGCACGCTGTGATGCCGGCGTACCGCGATGTGACCTAATGCGTTGGCCAAGAACGTCTTTCCCACTCCTACCGGTCCCATGACGAGCACGTTGTAGGCGTCGGCGAGGAACCGCAGTGAGGTCAGCTCGGCCCATAGTTGTTGATCGAAAGCCACGGCGGCGGAGTCATCCCAGGCCTGTAGCTGCATGGCCGGATCGAGATGGGCGGCCTTGGCGCGCCGGGTCGCGGATTCGCGGTCGCGGCGGGTGACCTCATCTGCGAACAACAGTTCCAGGAAGTCGTGGTGTGGTAGCCGGTTGGTACGGGCCAGCGCCAGCCGTTCGGGCAGCGTGTCGAGCAGCTGGCCGAGTTTGAGGCGGCGCATCAACGCTTTGAGCTCGCCGGACACCTCGATTGGCTTGACCGCCGGCGTGGCGTCGGGGCGCTGTGGGCTCATGAAGGCCTCCGCACCGCGAAATCAGAGCTTTCTCGGACAAACCGCGACGCTGCCCCGGGCGGTTTCGGTAGCAGGGGCAGTTGTTCACCGCCGCCGCGGGTCAAGATCCGCTCGATCAGCCCGACGTCGATCACCTCGGCGTCCAGGGCACGCCGGCACGCGTCGTCGACCTCCTCGGCGCCGTGGCGGCGCACCAGCCCCAGCAGCCGGTAGACCTGACGCATCTTGGTCCACGGCAGCGGATGCTCGAGCACCGCTGCCGCGTAGGTGCCGACATGGGTGCCGTGGGCGGCTGCCTTGCGCTGCAGGGCATTCAGATCACGCATCGCATAGACCGACACCTCAGAGGGAAGATCGGCCGGATCAGTATGGCGGCGACCCGGGGCCACGACCGGATGCACCTTGATCAGCTCACCACGCCAATAGAGCTTGACCGAGTGTGCATCAGCACGGGCCTCGATGCGCTTGCCGACCAGCTCTCCGGGCACGCTGTAGAGGGCTTTGGCGACCTGGACGTGGCGGTCCGGGGCCACTTTCGGGCGCGTCCAGATCGGAACGTCGAAGGCGGTGTCGGATACGGGCCCTAGTGCGGGCAGCTCATCGCCGATGAACACCTCGGCCGGCCGCAGGCGGGTGGTGCCGTGAATGCGCATACCGGCGGTCTGAGCGCACCAATGTTCGGCGCGGCTGCGACAGTCATTGAGATCCCGGAAATCTTCTCCGGCAAAGAAATTCGATCGCACATACTGCACCATGCGTTCCACCCGTGGCTTATCTTTCGGGCTGCGCACCCGCGCCGGGTCGACCGCAAACCCACGAGCCTGCGCATACTCGCGGAACGCATCGTTGAGCCGAGGCTCGGTCGCATGCGCGGTGGTGACGATGGCTTTCATGTTGTCAGGGATCACCACCGCGAACACCCCGCCGAAGAACGCCCACGCCGCATCGAACCCGGCGATCACATCGTTCAGGGTCTGGCGGTAGGTGGGCCAGACGAACATGTGCCGCGAATACACCGCGGTAAAGATCAACCCCTGCACGACTCGGCGCCGACCATCGCTGGCGTCGGTGAGCATCCCGAGGCGGCCGAAGTCGACCTGCACCTCCGCACCCGGTTCGCAGTCGGCCACCGGCACCGTGGCTTGACGGCGTCCGAAATCCAATTCGGTTGTGGCGTAACGATTCAGCGTCCGATAGGACACCACCACACCGCGGCGCCCAAGCAGCGTGTGGATCTTGGTCAGCGTCAATCCGTCTTTGAGCCAGGCCTTGATCTGCTCATGCTCTGCAGCGATCGTCTCCCACGCCAGGCTCTTGCCGCTGGGCCGGTGCGGACGCACTCCGGCAATCACCGCCGCGATCAACTCATCAGTGAGCTGACCGTCTCCACCATCGCGGTCCAGCCCACTAGCACGGGCTCGGTCGACGTAGCGTCGCACCGTTTTGCGGTCGGTGCCCGACAGCCGGGCCACCTCCCGCAACCCCAACCCCTGCAGCCACAGCCGCAGCATCTCCACGATCTCGATCACCGACACCTCCCGGTAGCTCATCAGGCCAATACAGCGGCCCAACTACCGGAAGAACCCGACACCACGCCGGGTGGTCCCATAACTGGCAAACCAGCCAGTCGAGTGGTCCCATCAATGGCAAACAGGTGGTCCCATGCTCATGGCAAAACCAGCTCTGAAGTGGTCCCATTCACCTGGCAGCCGACACCCGTAAAGAGCGGCTCTGCCAACCTTTTTAGGTGCTTGCCTAAAAACCACAGTTCTCAAGGTTGACCTTGAAATGACTGCGGGCGGTAGTCGCCGTAGATGCCGCGATCGTCGCCAGCGAGCACTCGCTCGTGCTCCTTGGCGGCCCGTGCCGCGATCGCGGCCTGCACTTCGGCGCCGCTCCTCGCCCTCGGCGGCGTGATGCACCACGGCCTTCCACGCCAGAAGCCAAGGGTCGCGACAGCCAGCGCGCCCACGATGACCACCAAAATTTTGCTACGAACCCGATCAGCAGCAGAACACGGAACAGACCATCCATACTCACCTCTTTATCCGTGCCTACCTTTTGCCCACACCTGCCCACAGAATCACCTTTTGAGTGCGACTCACTCTGATGTGTTTGGCCGTATTCGGCCGCCTGACCCGCGTACCGGAGTAGGACCACGACTTCTTCTCGGGTTCGGGTTCGAGCTATGTGATCGGCAAGGCCGTGGTCACCGAGGACGAGGACTGGGACTTCTAGGCCCAGGTGTTCGGGTCGTGAACGACGCATGAATTGTGGGTCCGCTGCGACGCCCCGCACGCCCACCGACGTGAGACTTATGACGTGACTTCAACCCACGCTTCGCACAAGCACGCCAAGTTTCTCAAGTCGGTGATCCGTTGGCTGGACGTTGGGTACCCCCAGGGCGTCCCCGGGCCGGACCAGGTGGCCTTGTTCGCGCTGCTCAAGAGCACACCACTGACCCAGGATCAGCTCGAAGAAGTGGTGCACAACATCATCGGCAAGCACAAGGCCGAGGGTGACGGGGCCGTCAGCCGCGACGAGATCGAAGAGTTCATCTCGCGGACCACCCACCGCGAACCCGGCCGGGAGGACGTCATCCGCGTGGCGGCCACCCTCTGCGCGGCCGGGTGGCCGCTGGCGGGCATCGATGTCAGCGAAGTATGTCCGGGCGACGACCACGCCGAGGCGGCCGAAGAGGTTGCCTGCCAAGGTGTGTCGAAAACCCCGTCATAGCTTGGAGATGTCGATCACGAAGCGGTAGCGCACGTCGCTGGCGAGCACGCGCTCGTAGGCCTCGTTGATGTAGTCGGGCTCGATGAGCTCGATCTCCGGCGTCACGTCGTGCTCGGCGCAGAAATCCAGCATCTCCTGCGTCTCGGCGATCCCGCCGATGTTGGATCCGGACAGGCTGCGCCGCGCCAGGGCCAGCGGGAACGCGTGCACCTGCATGGGGTGCTCGGGGATGCCCAGCTCGACGAGCGTGCCGTCGACGTCGAGCAGGCCCACGTAGTCGTCGAGCTTCAGGTTCGCCGAGACGGTGTTGAGGATCAGGTCGAAGCTGCCGCGCAGCTTCTTGAAGGTGTCCGGATCGGCCGTCGCGTAGTAGTTGCTGGCGCCCAGCCGCAACCCGTCCTCCATCTTCTTCAGCGACTGCGACAGCACCGTCACCGGCGCGCCCATCGCGGCGCCGAGCTTCACGCCCATGTGCCCCAGGCCGCCCAGTCCGATGATCGCCAGCCGCGTATCCGGCCCGGCCTTCCAGTGCCGCAGTGGGGAAAACAGCGTGATCCCGGCGCACAGCAGCGGCGCCGCCTTGTCCAGCGGCAGCGAGTCGGGGATGCGCAGGACGAAGTTTTGGTCGACGACGATCGCTTGGCTGTAGCCGCCCTGCGTCGGCGTGCCGTCCTTGTCGGTGGAGTTGTAGGTGAAGGTCGCGCCCGGCTTGCAGTACTGCTCGAGCCCTGCCTTACAGCTGCTGCATTCGCCGCAGGAGTTGACCATGCAGCCCACGCCGACGTGGTCGCCCACCTTGTGCTTGGTGACTTCGGAGCCGACGGCGGCCACGACACCGGCGATCTCGTGGCCCACGACCACGGGGTAATTCGGCGTGCCCCACTCGCCTTTGGCGGTGTGGATGTCGGAGTGGCAGATCCCGGCGAACTTGATGTCGATCGCCACGTCGCGCGGGCCGGGCTCGCGACGGTCGATGGTGGTCTTGGTCAGCGGTGCCGTCGGTGACGTGGCGGCGTACGCCGCAACTGTGCTCATGAAATGTCCCTCTTCGATCTCGATGCGTCCTCAAGAAGTTTAGCTAAGGTAATTTTCTCGGGCCACTTGGCGGTGGTGTGCCCAGACCGCCAGCTTATGACGGCGCAGCCGACGCGGCCGTCCGGCGGGTCCGCGCAGCCCGCCGGCCGCGCACGCTCGAGGTCGACGGGGATCGCTGGATCACAGTCCAATCTTCGGCACGTTTGGGGCCATGCCGCCGGCCATGGACACGCGCGGCGCGCCAGTTTGCCAATAGGGCGCTACGGGGCCATGCCCGAATCGATCCAGCGTTGGAAAACGCCGATCTTTTCGGCGCTCCAGGCGCCGTCGCACGGCATCGACCCGTCGCGAAGGCGTTCGACGATGGCCGACGCATGGGACTTGACGTCGGTATAGGACCACAGGTCGAACGCCCACCTCATTGACTCGCGGTCCCGTTGGCGAAACAGCGGTTTGATGTTGCGCTCGAACACCACCGGTTCGCCCGCGCCCGGCAGCGGGACGGCCGGCGCGTCCGGCGAGTCGGCGTGACCCGCGCCGGGAGCGGGAGCCGCCGGCGTCGCCTGACCCGCCATTCCCGGCGTGGTGGCGGCTTGCGAACCGAAGTTGATCGACGGATGCTGCTCGAGCGCCGGGGCGGAGCTCGAGCAGCCGGAGGCCAGTGCGACGGCGGCCGCCGTCGCGGCGACGGCGGGCAGAGCGGTCAGCGAACGATGAGGCTGGGGCATGACGGTTGCACATCTCCCTGATTGACGGCGAGCCGGCGGATACGAAGCGCTCGTCAGGAGATAGGGCGGCGAGTTACTCGGGCCGCTCCAAGGCCGTGCGCGTCGTGGGCGAAACGACCGGGCCGCAACCCGATTGGCGCCGCACGAGCGGTCTTCGGGTGACCGCTCAGTTGATCGGCGCGTTGAGCAGGCGCAGGTCGTCGACGATGCCGCGGGCCGCGATCAGACCCTCGCCGGTCTGCCACACCTCGTCGTTGACGACATACACCCGGTTGTCGCGGTTGGCGGACAGCCTGCGCCACGGGTTGCTGTCCAGCACGGCGGCGGCGCGGTCGGCGGCGGCCGGGGTGGCGCACGACAGGTAGACCACGTCGGCGTCGGCGGCCGAGAGGTCCGGGTTTTTGGCGAGATCGGCGTCGGTGGCGGGAATCTCGATGTAGGGCTTGTCGGTGAACCGTTGGGCGGCCGGGCGGTCCACCCCGACCGCGCCGAGCACGCTCGCCGGGAAGTTGCTGGCCCCGTAGACCCGGATGGCGCCGGTGGTCAGCTGCACGATCGACGCCTGGAAATGGGACGCGTCGTGGCTGGCGCCGATCTGGGTGGCCCGCTGGGTGAAGCCTTTGATCAGCGCGTCGGTCGCGGCGGCGCGCGCGGTGGCGGCCCCCACGCCGCGCACGTTGTCCTGCCAGGCGGCGCCGGGCGCCGCCGTGAACACCGTGGGGGCGATCGCGGCGAGCTGAGGGTAGAGCTTGGGGGTCAACCCCGCCGACCCGAGGATCAAGTCGGGGTGGGCGGCCGCGATGCCGCCCAGGTCGGGGTTGCCGCGGGTGCCGACGCCGGGCAGGCCGTGCACCGCGCTGCCCAGGTACGCGGGCTGGCCCGAGGCGCCGTCCGGCAGCGCGGCGGCGACCACCCGCGATTGCAGGCCGAGCGCGCACAGGGCGTCGAGCTGGTCCCCGGAAAGCACCACGATGCGCTGCGGCTCGGCGGGAACCGTGACCGTGTCGGGCGTGACGCCCGCCGCGTTGCGGGCCTGGCGCGTCGGCGGCCCGGGATCGGCCGCGGCGGCGTCGCGCGCGCATGACTCGTCGGGCCGGCGATCGTTGCCCAACACGCCGGCGCCGGCGATCTGGGTGGTGGGGGTGACCAGCGACCGGGTCGACGCCGTGGTCCCGGAGCCTCCCGAACCGCATCCGGCGCACGCCGCGACGACCGCCGCTAGGGCGCCCGCCGCCACGATCGATCGCCTCCCCAGCACGCGTTTCACGCTAACATTCGGCGACTTCGGAGCCATTTACGACAGTTTGTAGGACTGCCCCTGACGGCGCGTTCCCCGGGGGCTAAGATTCGAAGTCAATACTGGGTTCGGGCCCTGTCCGACGATGTTTGGAGGAGCTGTTGACAGCCGAAGCCCCCCCGCTGGGAGAACTCGAGGCCGTCCGTCCGTACCCGGCCCGGACCGGTCCCAAAGGGAACCTTGTCTACAAGCTGATCACCACGACCGATCACAAGATGATCGGCATCATGTACTGCGTCGCCTGCTTCATCTTCTTCTTCCTGGGCGGGCTGCTGGCGCTGCTGATGCGCACCGAGCTGGCGGCGCCGGGACTGCAGTTCCTGTCGAATGAGCAGTTCAACCAGCTGTTCACCATGCACGGCACGATCATGTTGCTGTTCTATGCCACCCCGATCGTGTTCGGCTTCGCCAACCTGGTGCTGCCGCTGCAGATCGGCGCGCCCGACGTCGCCTTCCCGCGGCTGAACGCGTTTTCCTTCTGGCTGTTCTTGTTCGGTGCCCTGATGGGAGCGGCGGGCTTCATCACGCCGGGTGGGGCCGCCGACTTCGGCTGGACCGCCTACACCCCGCTGACCGACGCCATTCACTCGCCCGGCCCCGGTGGGGACCTGTGGATCATGGGTCTGATCGTCGCCGGTCTGGGCACCATCCTCGGCGCCGTCAACATGATCACCACGGTGGTCTGCATGCGCGCGCCCGGCATGACGATGTTCCGGATGCCGATCTTCACCTGGAACATCCTGGTGACGTCGATCCTGGTGCTGATCGCGTTCCCGTTGCTGACCGCGGCGCTGTTCGGTCTGGCCGCCGATCGGCACCTGGGGGCGCACGTCTACGACCCGGCCAACGGCGGGGTCCTGTTGTGGCAGCACCTGTTCTGGTTCTTCGGCCACCCCGAGGTGTACATCATCGCGCTGCCGTTCTTCGGGATCGTTTCGGAGATCTTCCCGGTGTTCTCCCGCAAGCCGATCTTCGGTTACACCACGCTGGTCTACGCGACGCTGTCGATCGCCGCGCTGTCGGTCGCGGTGTGGGCACACCACATGTTCGCCACCGGAGCCGTTCTGCTGCCGTTCTTTTCGTTCATGACGTATTTGATCGCGGTGCCGACCGGGATCAAGTTCTTCAACTGGATCGGCACGATGTGGAAGGGCCAGTTGACCTTTGAGACGCCGATGCTGTTTTCGGTGGGCTTCGCGGTCACCTTCCTGTTGGGCGGCCTGACGGGCGTGCTGCTGGCCAGCCCGCCGCTGGACTTCCATGTCACCGACACCTACTTCGTGGTCGCGCACTTCCACTACGTGCTGTTCGGCACCATCGTGTTCTCCACGTTCGCCGGGATCTATTTCTGGTTCCCGAAGATGACCGGCCGGCTGCTGGACGAGCGGCTGGGCAAGCTGCACTTCTGGCTGACGTTCATCGGCTTCCACACCACGTTCCTGGTGCAGCACTGGCTGGGCGACGAGGGCATGCCGCGGCGCTACGCCGACTACCTGCCCACCGACGGCTTCCAGCCGCTGAACATCGTCTCCACGGTCGGCGCCTTCATCCTGGGCGCCTCGATGTTCCCGTTCGTCTGGAACGTCTTCAAGAGCTGGCGCTACGGCGAGGTCGTGACCGTCGACGACCCGTGGGGCTACGGCAACTCGCTGGAGTGGGCGACCAGCTGCCCGCCGCCGCGCCACAACTTCACCGAGCTGCCCCGGATCCGTTCGGAGCGACCGGCTTTCGAGTTGCACTACCCGCACATGGTTGAACGGCTGCGCGCCGAGGCGCACGTCGGGCGGCATGCCACGGCGCTCGAGTCGCCGAAGGGATTCGGGCCGCGGACCGAACCGGATCGCTCCACTGCCGAGCAGTAGCGGCGGCAGCCGGGAGTGAACTCTCCAGCCAAGGTGTCGGTGCTGATCACCGTCACCGGCGTGGATCAGCCGGGCGTCACGTCGGCGCTCTTCGAGGTGCTGTCGCGACACGGGGTCGAGCTGCTCAACGTCGAACAGGTGGTGATCCGCGGGCGCCTGACGCTGGGCGTGCTGCTGTGCTGTCCGCCTGAGGTCGCCGACGGCGGCGTCTTGCGCCGTGACGTCGAATCCGCCGTCCGCGGGATGGGCCTGGACGTCAGCATCGAGCGCAGCGACGACGTGCCGGTCATCCGGGACCCGTCGACCCACACCGTGTTCGTGCTCGGCCGGCCGATCACGGCGCGGGCGTTCGGCGCGGTGGCCAGGGAACTCGCGGCGCTGGGCGTCAACATCGACCTCATCCGTGGCGTCTCCGACTACCCCGTCACCGGCCTGGAGCTGCGGGTGTCCGCACCGCCGCTGGCCGACGGCGCGCTGCGCAACGCGCTGACCCGGGTGGCCGCCGACGAGGGCGTCGACGTGGCGGTCGAGGAGTACAGCCTGGAACGGCGCGCCAAGAGGCTGGTCGTGTTCGACGTCGATTCCACGCTGGTGCAGGGCGAGGTCATCGAGATGCTGGCGGCCCGCGCGGGGGCCCAGGGTGCGGTCGCCGCAATCACCGAGGCCGCGATGCGCGGCGAGCTGGATTTCGCGCAGTCGCTCGAGCAGCGGGTGGCGACGCTGGAGGGCCTGCCGGCCACCGTGATCGACGAGGTCGCCGAGCAGCTGGAACTGATGCCCGGCGCGCGGACGACGATACGAACGTTGCGGCGCTTGGGTTTTCACTGCGGCGTGGTGTCCGGAGGGTTCCGGCGGATCATCGAGCCGCTGGCCGAGGAGCTGATGCTGGACTATGTCGCCGCCAACGAGCTGGAGATCGTCGACGGGACACTGACCGGCCGGGTCGTCGGGCCGATCGTCGATCGGGCCGGCAAGGCGGCGGCGCTGCGGGAATTCGCGGAGCAGGCCGGGGTGCCGATGGCGCAGACCGTCGCGGTCGGCGACGGCGCCAACGACATCGACATGCTGGCCGCCGCGGGGCTGGGCGTGGCGTTCAACGCCAAGCCGGCGCTGCGGGAGGTCGCCGACGCGTCGTTGAGCCATCCCTACCTGGACACCGTCCTGTTCCTGCTGGGCGTGACCCGCGGGGAGATCGAGGCCGCCGACGCGGTCGACGGCCAGGTGCGCCGGGTGGAGATCCCGCCGGATTAGTGGCCATCGCGGTACGGCACGATGGTCGGGTGCCCGAAAACGGAAGTGAGGCAGCCGACCCCGATCTGCTGATCGACTTCAGGAACGTGTCGCTGCAGCGCGGCGGACGCGTCCTGGTCGGGCCGCTGGATTGGGCGGTGGAACTCGACGAACGCTGGGTGATCATCGGGCCCAACGGCGCCGGCAAGACGTCGTTGCTGCGCATCGCCGCGGCCAGCGAGCACCCGTCGTCGGGCGTGGCGTTCGTCCTCGGTGAGCGGCTGGGCCGGGTCGACGTTTCCGAGTTGCGTTCGCGGATCGGGCTGAGTTCGTCGGCCCTGGCGCAGCGGATCCCGACCGACGAACTGGTGCGCGACCTCGTCGTCTCGGCGGGCTACGCGGTGTTGGGTCGATGGCGGGAGCGCTACGAGGACGTCGACTACCAGCGGGCGATCGACATGCTGGAAAGCCTTGGCGCCGAACACCTCGCGGACCGCACCTACGGCACGCTGTCGGAGGGGGAGCGCAAGCGCGTGCTGATCGCCCGCGCGTTGATGACCGACCCCGAGCTGCTGCTGCTCGACGAGCCCGCGGCCGGCCTGGACCTGGGCGGCCGGGAGGAGTTGGTGGCCCGGCTGGCCGATTTGGCGGCCGACCCCGATGCGCCCGCGCTGGTGCTGGTCACGCATCACGTGGAGGAGGTTCCGCCCGGCTTCAGTCACTGCATGCTGCTGTCGGAGGCCAAGGTGGTCGCCGCCGGCCTGCTGCCCGACGTCCTGACCGCCGAGAACCTGTCCGCCGCGTTCGGCCAGTCCATCGCCCTCGACGTCGCCGACGGCCGGTACTTCGCCCGCCGCGTCCGCACCCGCGCAGCCCACCGGAGGCCGCTATGACGTCACCGCAGGACCCGCCGCCGCTGGTGCCCCGGCCGGCCGCGACCGTGATGCTGGTCCGCGACGAGCCGGAGGGCTCAAAGAACGGGTTGGCGGTTTTCCTGATGCGCCGGCACGCCCGGATGGAGTTCGCCGCGGGCACGATGGTGTTTCCCGGGGGCGGCGTCGACGACCGGGACCGCAACGCCGACCTGGAACGACGGGGGGCGTGGGCCGGGCCGCCTCCGCAGTGGTGGGCGCAGCGGTTCGGCATCGAACCCGACCTGGCCGAGGCGCTGGTCTGTGCCGCCGCCCGGGAGACGTTCGAGGAGTCGGGGGTGCTCTTCGCAGGGCCGGCCGGCCAGGCCGATTCGGCACCGAACAGCATCGTCGGCGATGCCTCGGTGTATGCCGAAGCCCGCCGCGCGCTGGCCGACGGGACGCTGTCGTTCGCGGATTTCCTGCGCCGCGAAAACCTGGAACTGCGCTCCGACCTGCTGCGGCCCTGGGCCAACTGGGTCACGCCGGAGGCCGAGCGCACCCGCCGCTACGACACCTACTTCTTCGTGGGGGCGCTGCCGCAGGGGCAGCGGGCCGACGGGCAGAACACCGAGTCCGACCGCGCCGGCTGGACGACGCCGCAGGCCGCCATCGACGACTTCGCCGCCGGCCGGTGCTTCCTGCTGCCGCCGACCTGGACGCAGCTGGACTCGCTGGCCGGTCGCAGCGTCGCCGACGTGCTGGCCGTCGAGCGCCAGATCGTCACGGTGCAGCCACACCTCGAAATCCAGGGTGACAACTGGGTTTTCGAGTTCTTCGACTCCGACCGCTACCACCAGGCCCGCGAGGCGGGCGGGATGGGGTGGCGGCATTGAGGGAGTTCGTCAGCGTCGTGGTCAGCGACGGGACGCGGGACGCCGGCCTGGCCATGCTGCTCGTGTCGCGGCCGCCCACGAACGCGATGACCCGCCAGGTCTACCGCGAGATCGTCTCGGCGGCCGACGAGCTGGGTCGCCGTGACGACGTCGCCGCCGTGATCCTGTTCGGCGGCCACGAAATCTTCTCCGCGGGCGACGACATGCCCGAGCTACAGACGTTGACCGCGCCGGAGGCCGACGCCGCGGACCGGGTGCGCCGGCAGGCCGTCGACGCCGTGGCGGCGATCCCGAAGCCGACGGTGGCCGCGATCACCGGGTATGCGCTGGGCGCCGGCCTCACCCTGGCGCTGGCCGCCGACTGGCGGGTCAGCGGCGACAACGTGAAGTTCGGCGCGACCGAGATCCTGGCCTGCCGCGTCCCGGGCGGCGGGGGAATGGCGCGCCTGGCCCGCGTGGCCGGGGCGAGCAGGGCCAAGGAGCTGGTGTTCAGCGGGCGGTTCTTCGACGCCGAGGAGGCCCTGGCGCTCGGGCTGATCGACGAGATGGTGGCCCCCGACGACGTCTACGACGCCGCCGCGGCGTGGGCGCGCCGCTTCTTGGAGGGGCCGCGACACGCGCTGGCCGCCGCCAAGGCGGGAATCAATGCCGTTTTCCGTCCGCCGCCCCACGCCGATTAGGCTGCCCTGCATGACGACGAGTTCGACTGACGCCGTTCCCAACCCGCACGCCACCGCCGAGCAGGTGGAGGCCGCGCGCCACGACAGCAAGCTCGCCCAGGTGCTGTACCACGACTGGGAGGCCGAGACCTACGACGAGAAGTGGTCGATCTCCTACGATCAGCGCTGCATCGACTATGCGCGGGACTGCTTCGATTCGATCCTGCCCACCGACGCCATTTCTGAGCTGCCCTACGACCGCGCCCTCGAATTGGGCTGCGGGACAGGCTTTTTCCTGCTCAACCTGATCCAGTCGGGGGTCGCGCGGCGCGGGTCGGTCACCGACCTGTCGCCCGGCATGGTCAAGGTCGCCACCCGCAACGGGCAGGCGCTCGGCCTGGACATCGACGGGCGCGTGGCCGACGCCGAGGGCATCCCCTACGAAGACAACACCTTCGATTTGGTGGTGGGGCACGCCGTGCTGCACCACATCCCCGACGTCGAGCTGTCGCTGCGCGAGGCGATCCGGGTGCTGCGGCCGGGCGGCCGGTTCGTCTTCGCCGGTGAGCCGACCACCGTCGGAGACGGATACGCCCGCACCCTGTCCACCCTGACCTGGCGGATCGTCACGAACGCCACCCGGCTGCCGGGCCTGGGTGGCTGGCGGCGCCCCCAGGCCGAGCTGGACGAATCCTCGCGCGCGGCGGCGCTGGAGGCGCTCGTCGACCTGCACACCTTCGCACCGCAGGACCTGGAGCGGATGGCCACCAGCGCCGGCGCGGTCGAGGTGCACACGGCCACCGTGGAGTTCACCGCCGCGATGCTGGGCTGGCCGCTGCGCACGTTCGAATGCGCGGTACCGCCGGGGCGCCTGGGCTGGGGCTGGGCGAAGTTCGCCTTCACCGGCTGGAAGGCCCTGAGCTGGGTGGATGCCAACGTGTCGCGGCACGTGGTGCCGAAGGGTTGGTTCTACAACGTGATGGTCACCGGGGTCAAACCCTCCTGAGTGCCGGGCTGCGGTTCGGCGGCGACGACGTCAGCTACCTGCGGTCGGAATCGGGGGCCTCGGCGCTGGCCTTCGTCGGCGGCCTCGAGCTGACCGAAGCCACCCGGGTCGCCGACGTCGCCGCGGCGCGCGCCCGGTTCGGCGACCGGGCGCCGGTGCTGGTGGAGACGGCGCTGCTGCGCCGTCGCGCCCTGCAAAAGCTCGGCGAGCTCGGCGACGTGGGGAACTGGCTGTTCACCGACGAGGCGCTGCAGCAGGCCACCGCCGCGCCGGTGGCCCTGCACCGGGCCGGCCGGCTCGCGCGAGCGGGCGCGGCGGTGCACGACGCGACCTGCTCGATCGGCACCGAACTGGCCGCGCTGAGCGTTGTGGGGATCCGGGCCGTCGGCAGCGACATCGACCCGGTGCGCCTGGCGATGGCGCGCCACAACCTCGGGGCGGCCGCCGGCCTCTGCCGCGCCGACGCGCTGCGCCCGGTGACCCGCGACGCGGTCGTCGTCGCCGACCCGGGGCGCCGTCACGGCGGGCGGCGCCGCTTGCGCGTGGACGATTACCAGCCCGGCCTCGGCCCGTTGATCGACACCTACCGCGACCGCGAGTTCGCCGTAAAGTGTTCCCCCGGAATCGATTTCGAACAGGTCCGGCGGCTCGGCTTCGGCGGCGAGATCGAGGTGACGTCGTATCGCGGGTCGGTCCGGGAGGCGTGCCTGTGGTCGGGCGGGCTGTCGGGGCCGGGTGTGCGCCGGCGGGCGAGCGTGCTGGATCGCGGCGAGCAGATCACCGACAGCGATCCGGACGAGTGCCCGGTGCGCCCCGCCGGGCGATGGATCGTCGACCCCGACGGGGCCGTGATCCGGGCCGGCCTGGTGCGTCACTACGCGGCCCGCCACGCGCTGTGGCAGCTCGACCCCGACATCGCCTACCTCTCCGGGGATCGGCTGCCGCCGGGCGTGCGCGGCTTCGAGGTGCTCGAGCGGGTGGCGTTCGACGAGCGCAAGCTGCGGCGTGCCCTGGCGGCGCTGGACTGCGGGGCGCTCGAGATCCTGGTCCGCGGGGTGCGCGTCGACCCCGACGCGCTGCGCGGACGGCTGCGGCCGCGGGGGCAGCGCCCGCTTTCGGTGGTCATCACCCGCATCGGCTCCGGGGCGGCCGGCCATCCGACGGCCTTCGTCTGCCGCGCCTCGCGATAGGCCGCGGGTAGGCTGGCTGCGGTCACTTTGGTAGGCGCCCCGCCCTCAATCTGCGAGGACAATTCGACGATGCGTTACCCGATAGCGGCCGCGGCACTGTCCGCCGCGGTCATGCTGGCCTGGCCGTCGGCCCCGCGCTCGGCCGCCGACCCGGCGTCGTGCGCCGGGGCGGGCGGCACCGTCGAGGCCGGGCAGATGTGTCGCGTACACGCCAGCGGGCCCACCTACACGCTCAACATGACGTTTCCCGCCGACTACCCCGACGAGCAGGCGCTGATCGACTACATCACGCAGAACCGCGACGGGTTCATCAACGTCGCCCAGGGCTCCGGGGCGCGCGATCAGCCCTACCAGATGGAGGCCACCACCGAGCAGCACACCGGGGGCCAGCCGCCGCACAACACCCGCAGCGTCGTGCTGAAGTTCTTCCAGGATGTCGGCGGGTCACGCACCTCCACCTGGTACAAGGCGTTCAATTACAACCTGGGGAGCAAGCAGCCCATCACCTTCGACGACCTGTTCGCGCCGGGCACGACGCCGCTGGACAGCATCTTCCCGATCGTGCAGCGCGACCTGAACCGCCAGAACCCGTTCGGCGCGGCGATCTTGCCCTCCAACGGGCTCGACCCGTCGCACTATCAGAACTTCGCCATCACCGACGACCAGCTGATCTTCTACTTCGCCCCGGGCGAGATGCTCCCGGCGTTCGCCGGCCCGGCCCAGGCCCAGGTGCCGCGCAACGCCATTCCGCCGCTGGCGGTATAGGGCCCGGCGTGTATGCGCGCTCGGGGCGTTGAGTGTGCGCCCGGGGCTTTGCGTGTGCGTCCTGGGCGGCGACACGCCGACGAGCTCCGCCCTGGCCGCACACCCAAAGCCGTGAATTCACATTCGACGCGTCGCGGCCTCAGACGGGCCCGGCCATCCACTCCATCGCCGCGGCGCCGACCGCCAGCGCGACCTGCGCCGCGCACCCGATGATCGGGACGAAAAAGGCCCTGCGGCGCCGGGCGAGCAGGTACACCGCGAGCGCCAGGTCGGCGATCAGGACGGCGGCGCCGCCCCACACCCCCAGGGCCGTGGCGCGGTCGATCCAGGCGGGATCGCCGCAGCGCACCGAGCCGCAGGGGTCGGTGACCATGACGAGCAGGCCCAGCAGCACCACCGTCGCCCCGAGCAAGAACCCGTGGACGACGAGCAGGACGATCGTCACGGCGATGTCGGCGCGGCGCGTGCTCATGCCGGCGCGAAGCCGTAGACCTGACCGTCGCTGGTGGCGGCGACCACCCGGCGATCGTTGCCGACCGCCACGCCGACGGGGTAGCCGCTGGCCGCGGGCAGCGGATAGCTGTTGAGGGTGTGACCGTCGGCGGGGTCGAAGACCAGCACCGACATGCCGGGCGCGCCGTCGGCGGCCGGCCCGCCGACCACCGCGTAGCCGACGCCGCCGCCCGCCAGGCTCGACGACGACAGCGGCGTCACGTCGTCGCGGCGCCAGGCCGCGTCGGCGTGATCGCCGGCGTCCTTGAACGCCGCCAGCCGGGTGTCGGGACCGCCGCCCGACACGATCAGCCCCCGCGGCGTGACCGCGGGCGGTGTCTGCGCCAGAAAGCCCAGCGGCGCCGACCACTTCACCTTCCCGTCGGCGGCATGCAACGCCCACAGCCGTTGGTCGCGGCCGTTGACGTAGATGGTCGACCCGTCGGCGGACAACACCGGGCTGGCGATGACGCCGGCGCTCACGGCGTCGCTGGTCCATTCCCGGCTCAGCAGCGGGGACTGGCCCGCGTGGTACTTCAGCCCGACCAGCCCCGCCGCCGCAGCGCCCGGCTGCCAGACGCCGAGCACCACGATCCCGTTGCGCGCCGAGTAGGCCGGCGCGCCCGCGACCGGGCAGCCTTGACGGGCCGGGGCGCAGTCGGCCAACCCTCGCGTGGCGTCCGTGGGATCGACGCCGTCCACCAGATCCAGTGGGCTACCGACCACCTCGCCGCGGTGGGAGTCGAAGACCAGCACCTGGCCCAGGTGCGTCGTGACGAGCAACTGGCCGTTGCCGAGAAACCTTGGGGTGGTGGGCATTCCGATCACCGGCTGCCGCCATCGCGTCCACTGGGTCACCGGAAACGACAGGAAGGCCCCCGGTTGGCCGACGTAGAGGTTGTCGAAGCCGTCGAACAGCGGGCCGGCGAAACCGCCGCCCTGGGCCAGCCGGACGCACCAGCGCTGGCGGCCGTTGTCGTCGTTTTGCCACTCCATCAGCGAACACCCGGCCGAGGTCTGGGCGTTGAGGGCGAGATAGCTGCGGGCGCTCAGCGCCGGCCCGGCGGCGAGGCTGCCCTTGACCGATCGCGTCCACTGCAGCGACAGCTTGCTCGCGCCGCCCGTCGTGGTGTAGCCGCTGTTGGCGGCGTCGCCGTATTGCGCGGGCCAGCCCTGCGCGGGCGAGGAATCGACCCACGAGTCGGTGTTGCCGCAGCCCCCGAGCCCGACAGTGAGGGCGGCCGCCAGCGCCGCACACCACCAACGCCGAAGCCCACGCAGGCGATGTCGGACAAGCACCTGTTTCCAAATCCTTCTACGTGAGCAGTCGAGTACAGGTGAGGGTAACGCGTGCGCCCTCCGATAGGCTTTCCGGCCATGACGAGCATGTGGAATGCTCCGCTTCATCGCCGCTGGCGTGGATCGAACCTGCGGGACCCTCGCCAGGCCAAGTTCCTCACGCTGGCCTCGCTGAAGTGGGTGCTGGCCAACCGCGCCTACACCCCGTGGTACCTGGTGCGCTACTGGCGGCTGCTGAAGTTCAAGCTGGCCAATCCGCACATCATCACCCGCGGGATGGTGTTTTTGGGCAAGGGCGTCGAGATCCACGCGACGCCCGAATTGTCCGAGCTGGAGATCGGCCGCTGGGTGCACATCGGGGACAAGAACACCATTCGCGCGCACGAGGGCTCGCTGCGGTTCGGCGACAAGGTCGTGCTGGGCCGCGACAACGTCATCAACACCTATCTCGACATCGAGCTCGGCGACTCGGTGCTGATGGCCGACTGGTGCTACGTCTGCGATTTCGACCACCGCATGGACGACATCAACCTGCCGATCAAGGACCAGGGCATCGTCAAGTCCCCGGTCCGGATCGGGCCCGACACCTGGGTCGGGGTCAAGGTGACGATCCTGCGCGGCACGTCCATCGGGCGCGGTTGCGTGCTGGGGTCGCACGCGGTCGTTCGCGGCGTCATCCCCGACTACTCGATCGCGGTCGGCGCCCCGGCCAAGGTGGTCAAGAACCGGCAGCTGTCGTGGGAGAGCTCGGCCGCGCAGCGCGCCGAACTCGCGGCCGCCCTGGCCGACATCGAGCGCAAGAAGGCGGCGCGCTAGCCAGCCCTATTCGGCGTGACCGTCGACCTTGTAGTCGAAGTTGACATCCCCGGCGTCGACGCTGGTGACGGTCACCGCGATGCCGTACTTCTGGCCGGAGTCGGTGAGTTCGCACCGCAGCGTGGCGCCCTCGACGCCCTTCAGGTTGTCCGGGCAGGTCACCGAGTCGGGCTTGCGGCCCACCTGCTGGGTCAGCTTCTTGCTGAGGATGCTGGCCACCTGGTTCTTGTCGACGGTCTCCACCATGTCGAACTTGACGTCGTTGCCGTTGACGCTGGTGACCGTGACGTTCACGTTGAAGGTCTGATCCTTGACCTTCATGGTGCAGTTCAGCTGCGCCCCCACCTTGGCGGCCAGGTCGTCGGGGCACGTCACCGACTCCGGCTTGTTGCCGGCGGCGTCGGTCATCTTGGCGCTGATCTGGCCGGCGACGTCGCCCTTGCTCACCGCGTGCTTCGACGTGACCGAACACGAACAGGCGCCGACGCCGGCCATCAGCCCCGCGGCGGCACCCGCAACCATCAATGTCCGGACGATCGAGCGAGCCATAGCGCCTCCCGAGGGCGAATCGACAACTGTGAGTCGGCTGATAATTGCATGCCAATTAGCTTCGGGCGGCGGAAATCGCTCAGATGCTCTGATAGCGGCGCAGCGCCTCGGCGCGCTCGGCGCCATGGTCGACGATCGGCGCCGGGTACCCCTGCGGCCGTTCCCCTTTGCGCAGGTGCGCGTCGTCGGCCGAGCGCAATTCCGGCACCCAGCGCCGGATGTAATCGCCGGAGGGATCGAACCTCTCGCCCTGCGTGATCGGGTTGAAGATCCGGAAATACGGCGCGGCGTCGGTGCCGGATCCGGCGCACCACTGCCAGCCGTGCTGATTGTTGGCCATGTCGCCGTCGACAAGCTGATCCAGGAACCAGGCGGCGCCCCACTGCCACGGCAGGTGCAGGTCTTTGACCAGAAACGACGCGACGATCATGCGCACCCGGTTGTGCATGAAGCCGGTCTCGCGAAGCTGACGCATCCCGGCGTCGACGAACGGAAACCCGGTCAGACCGGCCTTCCAGGCCGCGAAGCGGCGCTCGGCTTCGGGCCCCGCATCGGTCTGGATGCCGTCGAAGTGTTCGTTCCAATTGCGCCAGGCGCTGGCCGGCCAGTGGTGCAGGACGTCGGCGTAGAAGTCGCGAAAGGCCAACTCCCGCAGGAAGGCTTGCGCGCCCGCGCCGCGCGGATCGAGGTCGGCGGCCAGGGTGCGGGGATGGATGGATCCGAACTTCAGGTGCGCCGACATCCTGCTGGTTCCCGCCACGCCGGGCCGGTCACGGTCGTGGGAGTAGCGGTGCAATCCGTTGTGCACGAACGCCTTCCACTGCCTGCGCGCCGCCGCCTCACCGGCGGCCACGTCGAGCGCCGCGCCGGGATCGGGTATCTCGCAACGTGCAGTCCGCAGCCGCGCCGGATCGAGCCAGCGCGCGACGGCGGCGCCCGATGTCGCCGGCGCCGGCCAGCCGACCTCGCGCCACTCCCGCAGAAACGGGGTGAACACCCGGTAGGGGGAGCCGTCCTTCTTGACCACCCGACCGGGGGAGACCAGGTACGGCGAGCCCGTCGCCACCAGCGGCACGGAACCCAATGCCGCGCGGACCCTTTCGTCGCGGCGCACCCCGTACGGCGCGAAATCCTCCGAGACGTGCACCGACGACGCGCCGATCTCCTCGGCGATGCGCGAGATCCGCGTCTCGGGCCGGCCGCGGGTCACCAGCAGCCGGCCGTCCAGGTCGTCGCGCAGCCGGCGCAGCGAGTCACCCAGGAATTGGAGCCGGCGCCGGCCCGAGGAGGCTTCGAGCCGCGGATCGACGACGAAGCAGGCGAGCACCTCCCCGTCGTCTCGGGCGGCCGCGGCCAGGGCGGGATGGTCGTGCAACCGCAGATCGCGGCGAAACCACAGCACCGTCGGCATGATCGGGTCCCCTCAGCGGTTCAGCCGCCACACATGGGTGGCCAGGACGGTGGCGAAGGCGCACCACACCGGGTAGGGCGACAGCGCCGCGCCGGCCCGCCGGTCGGCCCGCGCGGCGCGGCGCGCGAGGTCCGCGCTGCTCGCCGTCAGTGCCGCGGCGCCCAGCGCGGCAGCGCCGAGCTTGTGATACCGGAAGAACAGCCAACTCCATCCGGCGTTCAACGCCAGATTCACGCCCAGCGCCGCGGCGTAGCGGCGCGCTTCGTCGTCTTGTCCGGTGGCGCGGAGCCGGTCGATGGCCACCGCGGACGTCACCGCGATATCGCCGTAGAGCGCGGTCCACACCAGGGGGAACGCGGCCCCGGGCGGCTGGTAGGGAGGCTTGCGAAGCCGCGAGTACCACGCGGGCACCCGCATTGGGCTGGCGATGCTGCCGGTGCCGGCCGCCGCCGCGACGGCGACGGTGGTTGCGGCGAGAGTGGAGGGTTTCACGTCGTGCTTCCTTCCGGTTGGGTCGGGTCGGTGGGCCACCAGATGCGGTCGCCCACAAGGGCGAACAGTGCGGGTATCACCAGGGTCCGCACGACGAAGGTGTCGAGCAGGATGCCGAGGCCCACGATGATGCCCAGCTGCGTCAGCACGATCAACGGCAGCACCCCCAGCACGCAGAACACGGCCGCCAAGACGATGCCCGCGCTGGTGATGACGCCGCCGGTGGCCGACACCGCGCGCACCATGCCGTCGGCCGCGCCGTGCTGCGCGGCCTCCTCGCGGGCGCGGGTGACCAGGAAGATGGTGTAGTCCACGCCGAGGGCGGCCAGGAACAGGAACGCGAACAGCGGTGTGCCGTTGTCCAGCGCCGGGAATCCGAAGACGTGGTTGCTGGCCCAGCCGCCGACGCCCAGCGCGGCCAGCGCGCCGAGAATCGTTGCGGCAAGCAGGATTGGCGGCGCCAGTGCCGAGCGCAGCAGCACATACAGCACGACCAGGATCACCGCCAGGATCGCCGGGATCAGCATCAGCCGATCGTGCGCGGCGCCGTCGCGGATGTCGAGTGCCTGCGCGTCGGGGCCACCGACCAACGCGGCGGGGGCGACGGCCTTGGTCGAATCCCGCAGCGCGGCAATGGTTCTGAAGGCATCACCGGAGGATGGCGGGGCGTCGATCACGACGGACCACTTGGTCAGTCCCGCCGCGGACCGGCCGGTCGGGGTCGCCGAGACCACGCCCGGGGTGGAACCGATCGCTCGCTGCACCGGGGCCGCGTCGGCGGAGGGGGCGATCACCACGGTGGGACTGGCCAGGCCGCCCGGAAAATGCGCGGCCACAACGTCGTAGCCGGCCACCGAATCCGCATGGACCCGGAACTGTTCGGTCTGCGACAGGCCGATTCGGGTCCCCAGCAGACCGGTCGCGAGGGCCGCCAGGAGCGCGATCGCGACCACCGCCACCACGGCCGGGCGCCGGGCCACCCGCTCGGCCACCCGGTGCCATGGCCCCGAATCGAGCGCGTCCGCGTCGTCGGCGCGTGGGACGAAGGGCCAGAACAACCGCCGCCCGCACAGCGCCAGCACCGGCGGCAGCACCACCAGAACGGACACCGCCGCGACGACCAGGCCGCACGCGGCCAGGGCGCCCAGGCTGCGGGTGCTCGGGGTCGAGGCGAACAGCAGGGTCAGCAACGCCAGCACCACGGTCGCGTTGCTGGCCACG
The DNA here is from genome assembly GCF_900157385.1 of Mycobacterium terramassiliense. Taxonomy (GTDB): domain Bacteria; phylum Actinomycetota; class Actinomycetes; order Mycobacteriales; family Mycobacteriaceae; genus Mycobacterium; species Mycobacterium terramassiliense. The sequence continues at coordinate 31,886 of NZ_LT717700.1, read as the reverse complement.
ATGGCCGGCGCGGCCCTGCGCACGGCCCGGTGCAGGGCCCTTCGATGCTCGGGGTGGCGCGAAAGTTCTTGGCGGTAACGCGAAATCAGCAGCAGCGCGTAGTTGGTGCCCGCGCCGAACACCAGCACGCTGGTGATCCCGGACGTGGCGCCGTCGAAGCTCAGCCCGGTCAGCCCCGCCATCGCGGTGCCCGCCGCCGTCGCCACCCGGTCGGCGAACCCGACCACCAGCAGCGGTGCCAGCCATAGGACCGGCGAGCGGTAGGTCGCGATGAGCAGCAGCGCCACCACCGACGCCGTCACCGCGAGCAGGGTGACGTTGGCGTCGGTGAATGCGTTGGCGATGTCGGCGCCGAACGCTGGGCCCCCGGTGACGTGGGCCCGCAGGCTCGCGGGCAGGCCGTCCGCGGCGGCGGCGCGCAGGGACGTGACCGCATCGCCCAGCGCCAGGCCCGACAGGCCGGCGTCCACGGAAACCAGGCCGATGGCCGCGTGGGCGTCGGCCGAGACCGTCACCGATGCCGGGGTCCCGTCGTGGGTGCGCCCGAGCATCCGGTCGCGGGCCGCTTGGGCGGCGCCGACGTCGGCGGGATCCAGCGCCGCGCCGTCGGCGCGGCTGACGACGACGATCAGCGTGGCGCGGTCACCGCCCGGGAACGCACGGGCCAGGGCGTCGACCTTGGCGGAATCGGAGGCCGCGGGCACCGACAGCGGAGCCCGGCTCGCCGCCGCGTTCCCGCCGATGACCACCATGAGGCCGATACCCAGCAGGACCGCCGCCAATCCGGGCAGCCACGACCGCCGGCCCGTCACGGCCGCGGCGAGAGCGTCCCAGATCACGGGTCCAAGCATTTCAGTCACTTAACCATTAATCAAGTTAACAATCTGGCTTCTGCGCGGTATGCTGCGACTCTGATGGAAGCCACCACCGAACGGGTGCGGCTCGAAGCCCTGATAGCAGCCGATACGCGTGCCCTCACCGCCGAATCCGACCAGTTGGGTCGCGTTTTCGCCGCGGTGCATCACCTGGGCCCCAGCGACTTTCGCGCCCTGCTGCATATCCTGGTGGCCGAAACGGCGGGCGCTCCGCTGACATCGGGGGAGTTGCGCCAGAGGATGGGTTTGTCCGCGGCGGCGATCACCTACCTCGTCGAGCGGATGATCAACTCCGGCCATATCCGGCGGGATACCCACGCCGACGACCGGCGAAAGGTCATCCTGCGGTACTCGGATGACGGGCTGGACACCGCGCGCTCGTTCTTCAATCCGCTGGGAATGCACACCCGTGCCGCGCTCGACGACTTGAGCGACGCTGATTTGGACGCGGCGCACCGGGTCTTCACCGCCCTCATTGCGGCAATGCGCCACTTCCAGAGCGAATTGGACTCACCCCCCTGAAGGCCCGGTGGTGCCATTGCGCCAGCGGGTCAGGCGCCCACCAGTTCAGTCCGCCGAGCACGTGCATGAAGGCCGGCACCAGCAGCATTCGCACCAGCGTCGCGTCCACCAACACCGCGACGGTCAGGCCCAATCCGAACATGCGCATGAATGACACCCCTGCGGAAATCAGGGCCGCGAACGAGATCGACATGAGCAGCGCCGCGGCAGTGATCACCCTGCCCGTGCGGGCCAGGCCCAGGGCGATGCTTTCGTCGTTGGCCGCGCGGGTTCGTGGCGACTCCAGCCAGTATTCGCGGATGCGGGCGAGCAGGAAGACTTCGTAATCCATCGACAATCCGAACGCGATGCAAAACATCAGCACCGGGACGTTCGCCGCCAGCGTGCCGGTCGACGTGGTGCCCACCGCGCCGAGGTGGCCGTCTTGGAAGATCCACACCAGCGCCCCGAACACGGCGGTGAGCGACACCAGATTGAGCAGCACCGCCTTGATCGGAAGTATCACGCTTCCGGTGAGCAAAAAAAGCAGCACCAACGTCACGACCGCGATGAAAGCGAACACGAACGGCAGTCGCGACGTAATGCCGTTCACGCAATCACGATTCGTTTGCGCCATCCCGGTGAATTGCGCCGGTTGGTGTCCCGGTGGCGCGATCGCGTGCATGCGCGCCAACTGGATCTCAGACGCTTGACTGTAGAGGGGGGCGGTGCTCTGGATGGTCAGGTAGGCGCTGCCGGCGGCCATTCCGCTCGGAGCCGATGGCGGCCCGCCGTGCTGACCGGCGACGAAAGTGCCGGTGGGCGTCGACACCGCCGCGACGTCTGCGACGAGAGACAACCGCATCGCGTAATCATCCAGGTCCGCCGTGGTGACGCCGGCCGTATCGGGCAGGACGACCTTGGTCTCGGAAGTCGTGCGGAATTCGCTGCGGATCCGGTCGCTCACGGCCCGCGCTGACGCCGATGTCGGCAGGACCCGGTCGTCGGGATAGCCCCATCTGACACCGAGGAACGGTGCGCCCAGCGCCAGCAGGAAAGCGGTGAGCGCCAAGCCAACCGGGATCGCTTGCCGCATCACCAGTTTCGCCGTCCGGTACCAGAAGCTGCTTTCCAACGTTGGCTGGGGCGGTGCGGGGCGGCCCAGCAGCCGACGGCCCAGTTTCCGGATGTCCAGTGCATCGAGCCGGTCTCCGATCAACGCCAGTGTGGCCGGCGCCACGACCACCGCCGCCAGGGCGGCGAACGCGACCACCGCCGTCCCGGCATAGGCGAAGGACTTGAGGAAGTACATCGGGAACAGTGCCGTCGCGGCCAGGGCCAGGGCCACCGTGACCGCCGAAAACAGCACGGTGCGGCCAGCGGTCGTCACGGTTTTCAGCAGCGCCTCGTCGCGACCGCGCCCAGCGGCCACTTCGTCGCGGTACCGGCTGATGATCAGCAACGTGTAGTCGACGGCCAGCGCGAATCCCAACGCTACGGTCACGTTGAGGGCGAAGATCGACACGTTGGTGATCAGCGCGACCGCGCGCAGTACGGCGAGTGAACCCAGAATCGCGACCCCACCGACGGCCACCGGCAGTGCGGCGGCCAGTAAGCCGCCGAAGACCCACACCAGTGCGAGGAAACTCAGCGGTATCGCGATGATTTCCATTCGCAGCAGGTCTCTTTCGGTCTGCTCGTTGACCTGTTCGTAGACCAGTGCCGAGCCGCCCGCTTGTACCGTGACCCCCTGATGGTCGTGCGCGAACCGCTGCGCCAGTGTCCGGGCGTGCTTGGGCGCGCTCTTTTCGTCGCCTTTGAGTGCGACGAGAATCATCGCGGTCTTTCCGTCGGCGCTGAACAACCCCGGGGTGGTTTGGCCGTCCCAGGGCGATGTCACCTGCGACACAAACGGTGATTGGGAAAGCTGTCGGGCGATGTCGGCGCCGACGGCGTGTGCGTGTGCGTCTTTGGCGCCGCGTTCCGAACTCACCACCACCACCAGGTCCATGCCGCCCTGATTGAACTTTTCGGCGAGCGTCGCGGCGGCGCGGGCCGATTCGGAGGCCGGGTCGAGGAATCCGCCGGGCGAGAGCTTGGACGCGGCGGGTATGCCGAACGCGGCGGCAGCGATCACGAACAGCACCGTGATTCCGACGATCCGCCGCGGCGTGGTGACGGCGAGTCGGGCCATTCGCGTTAACATGCACCGCCCTCTGCAGTGATCGCGGCCGCGATGGCCATGCCCAGCAGCGCTTTGGGCCGCCCTGCGCGCCACCTCGAACAGTAGGTTAAGTTTCTTAAACATTCAAGTACTTAACTAAATCTGGAAATTCCGCTAGGCTGACGCCCGTGGACCGTCGAAGATTCGACGCGCCGAAGTGGGTTGCCCGGTGACGACCCGGGGTAGAAATTAATTACCGATCGAAGGAACGAGGTGGCAATGTGTTCGGGTCGATGGGAGCCATGATTGGCCAGGTCATCGATGCGGCGGGCTCGGTGGTGGGCTACCGCCACGGCACCAAAGAGCCGGACTACAGCGCCGAGCAGCTGACCGCGGACGTCGAGATCCGCCGCTACGGCGCCCGGGTTGCCGCGGAGACGACCGTCACCGCCGGTGAAGAGGCCGCCCGCAATACCGGCTTTCGTCGCCTGGCCCGCTACATCTTCGGCGGCAACCGCGTGCACGAGAAGATCGCGATGACCGCCCCGGTGGCGCAAGAGGCGGCGGCCGACCGCCAATGGGTGATCCGGTTTTTCATGCCGGCCGGCAAGACGCTGGAGTCCCTACCCGAGCCCGACGACGGCGAAGTCAGGCTGGTGGCCGTGCCGCCGGAAACGGTCGCCGTACACCGGTTCACGGGCAGCCGCAGCCGCCGCGCCATTGCCGCGCACACCGCCGAATTGATGACCACGTTGCGCGAGAGGGGTTTCGAGGCCGTCGATACCCCGGAGGCCTGGTTCTACGATCCGCCTTGGACGGTTCCGGCGCTGCGCCGCAACGAGATTGCCGTTCCCGTAGCGCCGGCTCGGTAACCATGCGCACAGCCACATTCGTCGCCAGCGCCGCGGCGGTGGTCGCGACGGCTACCGTGGGAGGTCTGGCCACCCGGCCGGCCGGTCAGTCGGTGTGGTACCGGCAACTGCGCAAACCCGCCTATCAGCCTCCGCGGTCGGCCTTTCCCGTCGTCTGGCCGGTTTTGTACACCGACATCGCGGCGGTGTCCGCGGCCACCTTCGACCGGCTCCGTGCCGCCGGGAACGCGCCTGCGGCCCGCTCCTACCTGGGTGCTCTGGCGGTCAATCTTTTGCTGAATGCCAGCTGGTCGTGGGTGTTCTTCAATCGACACCGTCTGGCGGCCGCGGTCGCGGTGAACGCCGCGCTGACCGCGAGCAGCGCCGACCTGGCCCGGCGCGCCATCGCGGTCCGTGGCGGGCGGGCCGCGTGGCTGTGCCTGTATCCCGCCTGGTGCGCGTTTGCCTTTGTGCTGTCGACCCACATCTGGATGTTGAATCGCCGCGCTAGGATTGACGTGCCATGACGGCCGACCGTGGCGAAATGCCCACCCGCAAGCGCCGCCACATCGACGTCTGCCTCGACGGCGATGTGGGCTATCGGGGTGTGACGACGGGCCTGGAACGCTACGCGCTGCCCTACAACGGCCTCACCCAGACCAATCTGGACGACATCGACCTGCGCGCCGAATTTCTCGGCGCGCGGTTGCAAGCGCCCGTTCTGATCGGCGCCATGACCGGCGGAGCGGAGTTGTCGGGCACCATCAACCGGAATCTGGCCGCCGCCGCGCAGCGCCTCGGCATCGGAATGATGCTGGGGTCACAGCGCGTGATGCTCGACAGCGTCCTGGGGGAGCGGGCCGCCGCCAGCTTCGCCGTGCGCGACGTGGCGCCCGACGTGCTGTTGTTCGGCAACATCGGCCTGTCCCAGTTGACCAAGGACGCGGTGCCCGACATCGTTCAAGCGCTCGACCGGGTCGGGGCGAATGCGCTTGCCGTGCACACCAATCCGCTGCAGGAGGCCGTCCAGCACCACGGCGACACCGACTTCGCGGGGTCGCTGGACCGGCTGCATGACCTGGCCGACATGCTGGGCTACCCGGTGCTGCTGAAGGAGGTTGGGCACGGGCTCGGCGCCGCAGCGATCGGCGAATTGCTGCGCCTGTCGGGGGAGCCGCCGGTGGCGGCCATCGATGTGGCCGGAGCCGGCGGAACCTCGTGGTCGCGCGTCGAGCAATTGGTCCGCTACGGCGAACTGCGGTACCCGGGCCTGGCGGACTGGGGCATACCGACCGCGCAGGCGATCGGGGAGGTGCGCGCGGCGCTGCCGGCCATCCCGCTGGTGGCCTCGGGTGGGATCCGGACCGGCATGGACGCGGCCAAGGCGCTGGCCCTGGGCGCCGACGTGGTGGCCTTGGCCCGGCCGCTGTTGCCGGCCGCGATCGAGTCGGTTGAGGCCGCGACGGCCTGGCTGCAGCGATTCATCGACGAGCTCCGCATCTGCCTGCACGGGTGTGGGGCGGCCGACCTGCCGGCCCTGCGAAACGTTGGCGTGACACCCATTCCGTAAGAGCAACGGCACATGGCTGTGATTCTGGCTTACGGGTCGCCCGCGCTGGGCCACCTGTATCCGCTGGGGGCGTTGCTGCGGGAATTGGGTGGGCGCGGCCACCAGGTTCACCTGCGCACCCTGGCCGGCGGGGTGCCCGCCATGCGTGCGGCCGGCGTGCATACCGAGGCGGTGGACGCGCGGATCGAGGCCATCAGCGGCCGGGATTGGCTGGCGCCCAACGCCCTAGGGGTCCTCAAGACGACGATCGACGTGCTGTGCCGGCGCGCGGTGATCGAGGTCGACGACCTGCGAAGCGCGCTGGAACGGGTGCGGCCCGACACGGTCATTGTCGACGCGAACTGCTGGGGAGCCGCGTCGGCGGCCGAGGCCAGTGGTGTTCCCTGGCTGGTCTTTTCGCCGTTCACGCCCTACTTGAGGTCGAGGGCGGCGCCGCCCTTTGGCCCCGGCCTGCGGCCGCTGCCCGGCCCGATCGGGAAGGTCCGCGACGCATCGATGCGTCCGTTCATCAGCTGTCTGTTCGATCGCCGGATAGTGCCCCGGGTCAACGCCCTGCGCTCGGGACTGGGTGTGCCGCCGGTCAAGTCGGTGGACGGGCTTATGCGCCGCGCCCCGCTGCTGTTGGCGGTCGGCGGAGAGCCTCTCGAGTATCCGCACCCCGATTGGCGCGACGTGCATTTCGTCGGTGCGTGCGAGTTCGAGCCGGCCCCCGCGAGCGTCCCGGATTGGATCGCGGCCATCGACCGGCCCCTCGTGTTGGTCAGCACCTCCTCCATCGCTCAGGCCGACGCACGGCTCGGCCGAATCGCCCTGCAGGCGTTGGCCGATGAACCCGTCCACGTGGTCGCCACGTTTCCGGCGGGCGTGCCCGAGGGGCTGCCGCACACCGCCAACGCCACCGTATGCCGGTTTGTCAATCACGGTGCGGTGCTTGACCGTGCGATCTGTGCGGTCACCCATGGCGGGATGGGTACCACGGTCAAGGCGCTGGACCGCGGCGTGCCGGTCTGCGCGGTGCCCTTTGCGCGTGATCAGGCCGAAGTCGCGCGCCGCGTGCAGGTGGCCCGCTGCGGCACCCGGCTGCCGGCGAAGCGGCTGACCGTGGAGCGCCTGCGTGCCGCCGTGCGCGAGGCGATGACCATGACGGAGGGCGCGCGACGGGTGGCCGCCGGTTTCGCGGCGACCGGCGGCGTGGCCCGGGGAGCGGACCTGATCGAGCAGGGGTTAACGGGTGGTTTGCTGCCGCCGAGGGGCTGTGCCGGCTAGCTCATCCTCGAACGTCGCCATCGCCGTGATCATCGCCGAGAAAACGCGGTGAGCGGCGCGCAGGTCCTTGTCGCTCAAGTCCGCCATGGCCTTGCTCAGATGGGTACCGAGCGGCCTGAAGAAAGCGTGCGCCAACGTCATCCCGCTTTCCTCGTAGCGCAGCAGCCACTTCCGCCGGTCCTCGGGATCGGGTTCGCGCCGGATGTGGCCCGCTTCGATCATCCGATCGACGAGATAGGTGATCGCCGCGGGCGATACGTCCATGCGCTGCCGCAGTTGGGCCAGGGTCAACGGCTTTCCCGCCGTTTCGCTGACCATGATGTGAAGCAGGGCGTGGAAATCGCTGCTGCCGACCGCGTTCGTGCGTGCGAAGTGGCGGCCGATGCGATCCGATTGCGCAGTGATCGCCCGCATGTCGGCCGACAACTGCCTCTCCAGCTCAGCCCGGCCGGGCGGTGGATCCTCTGCGCGGCGCTTGCTCACCTACCCGCATCCTTCATAAGACCCACCAGCGTATCCGTGCCATTATCCAGGACCTAGTGCAACCTGCCGCGCGTCCGGATCGTAGTCACTTCGGCCACGGTGGCCGCCGGCTGGAGGCGACGCCCTTTGTGCCCGCCCCACCGCGACAAGGCGAGCCGCCCGGCGGACGTCACGCGCGCCGTCGGGCCAGTGCGATCCACGAGATCGCCGCCGCGACGAAGGCGAGGGCCTGGGCGGCACCGGTTCGGCCCGGCGGGTAGAGAACGCCGTCGACGTAACGGTCGACGAACCCGGTCGAAGGCAGTGGCTTCATGCCGGCTCGCGCGCGCGCCCAATCTTCCAGGGAAGTCAACGGACACGGCACCGGCAGCGTCACGACCACCACGCCCCAGCACACGCTCGCCAGGTGCAGCCAGATGGTGCGCGGCCAGCGCAGCGCCAGGAAGCCGCCACTGGGCAGGTAGATGAGGTAGGCGAAGTGCGCACCCACGCTGACGATCACGACGGCGAAATGGGCTTTCTTCATCGCTGGTTCGGACTTTCGGTGGTGGCACGTGCTGCGGCACGTCCATGTTAGCCACCCGTGCGTCGGCGGTAGCGGCGCTCCGCATAGGCCATGTCGTCACGCCACAACCGGGTGGCGGCGTAGCGCATCAGCGGGGTGATCAACGGACCCGCGCGGCGTGCGGTGGTGAAGCCCGGGCGTTGCGACGTTGCGACGATGGCTTCGATGACGGCGACGCGCGGTCGGCCGTCGGGCCCTGAACCCATTGGCGTCGCATGGGTTTCGACGACGCTGCCGATTCCCTCGCCCTCGATGATGCGCATCACGACGGTGCGCGCTTCGGGGGTGGTGAATTCGGCGATGACGGGCACGCCGAAGCGGCCCATCCGGAAGGTCACCGAGACCAGAAACCGGTCGTCCTCCTCGGTGGGGGTGGTGAGCACCTCCAGCCGGGTGAAGGAGTAGGGGTGAAACCACGCGCCGTGCCAGGGATCGAGCCGGTTGGCCAGGATGTCGGCCGGTTCGCACTGACCGACCAGGCTGGTGACCGCCGCGAGAGTGCCGCCCGGTGGCCTTGGCGCGATGACCGGCTCGTCCAGCGGGGCTTCTCCGCCCACGGAGTCGAGGCGCACCCACGCCAGCACGCCGTCGTCGTGGCTGGGGAAAGGCTCCCAACGCAATTCGCACGTCTCGCCGTCGAGGGCCAGCCCGTGCCATCGGCAGTACAGGACGCCACCGCGCACCAGCCCCGTCGCGAGGTCGGCCCCCAGGTGCGGACAGCTTGCCGGACCGACCCGCAGCCGGCGGTGCTTGTCGCGCCACGCGACCAGGTCGACGCCGGCGACGCGTGCGCCGTGGGGGCGACCGCTGCGCACGTCGCGGCTCGCGGCGAACACATACCAGTTTCCGGTCGGTCGCCGCTGGGAGCGTTGCAACGCGGCGTTGATGATCCCCGGTTGCGCGTCGCGATAGGTGGGGCGCTGCCGTGTCCAGGGGACATGCGGGACGACGCCGACGGGCCAGTCTTTCGACCGCCGACGCAGGCGGTCGACGAAGCTCATCGCCGCCGCCCCTGGCGTTCGGCGAGGGGCCGCAGCAGGGCCGAGCGCCCGCGGGTGGGAACCGTGCACAGTTCGTGGCCGGCAAGACCCCACGATTGAAGCAACCGGTTGGCGGCCGCCCATCCGGTGGTGGCTGCGCGTTCCATCAGCGCCACCGGCAGGTCGATGCGGATCCCGTCCCCGGCCAACACCAGCCCGGGGTGCGGCGTGCCCACGGTCGGGCGTTGCTGGTACGTCCCGGGCGCGAACAACGGGCAGTCGCTGCGGCGCAGTTCGCGTTCGTAAACCGCTCGCGCCGAGGCGGTTTCGGGATACAGCTCGTGCAAGCGACCGATTGCCGCGGCGGCGGGCGATTCGGCGCCGGCCGCATACGAGTGCAATTCGACGACGGACCCACCGTGCCGGCGTGCCCACGCGGCGGCGTCGCGTTCGTAGCGCTCGAGCACGCTGATGTTGTCGACCGGCTCGTGACCGGCGGTGCCGAGGAAGGCGGGCCGGTGGCCATCGACCGGTCGGTCGAGCCAGAGCCGGTGCACCACGAACGATGGCGCGGTGCGCAGCCGCCGGATCCGGCTCCGCCAGGAATCGTCGCCGAGCCCGGGCGACTTGCCCGCCACCCGCTGCAGGCCGCCGACGTCGAGCGCCAGCACGACCGCGTCCGCGTCGAAATGCTCACCCGAATCGGTCTGGACGCGAAGGCTTTTTGATGCGCCGGGCTCGATGCGGGACACCCCCGCGCCAAGGTGCACCCGAACATCGCGGTCCCGCAGGTAGTCGCCCAACGGATTCCACAGTGCGACATCGAAATTCGCGGTGGCGACGTCGAAGATCAGGCCTTCGCTGGAGCCCAGGAAGTAGATGTGAAACATGGTCGCCAGCTCGGCGGCGGACAATTGCGCCGGCTCGGCGAAGAAGCTGCGGGAGAACACCTCGAACGCGAGATGGCGTGCGGACTCGGGAAAGTTGATGCTCTTCAAGAAGGTCTCGGCGTCGACGTGGTCGAGCCGTCGATAGATGTCGGGTACCGACACCGCGGCCAGCGGCGCGGCGGCCCGGGCGTTGATGCGCGCCAGGTCGCCGAGCCGAAACGTCGGGCTGCGCAACGCGAATGCCAAGGCGTTGAACGGCGGGGTGCGGGGCAACCCGCGGAAGCTGTCGCGGCGCCCCGCGCCGTCGATGAGCGGGTAATCCTCGACGGGGGCGAGCATGCGCAGCTGCGGGTCGACCCGGCGCAGCAGGGCGCGCAGGTTGTAGTACTGACGGAAGAAGGCGTGGAACCCGCGGTTCATCGCGAGCTCGGCGCCGTCGTGGTGTTCGGTCCAGCCGCCCACCCGGCCGCCCAGGTAATCCTCGCGCTCCACCAGGTCCACGGCGACGCCACGTTCGGCGAGCGCGGTGGCCGCCGTCAGACCGGCGATTCCGGCGCCGACCACCACGGCGCGGGGCCGCGACGAGAGCGCGCTCGCGCCAGGCAGGCCCGGCGTAGGTGGGTGGATGCGTCGGCGGCGGTCGGTCATTGCGGGGCCTCGCCCAGGACGGTGTGCACGACGTTGTGTTCCCAGCCCGGCATGGTGGCGCTGCGCACGCCGGTGAATCCGGCGTCGCGCACCCGCCGCTGCAACCGTGCCGCCCCGTCGAACGCGAGGACGCTGCGCCACAGATGCCGGTACAGCGTGGTGTCGCGGGTGCGCCACCAGCCGGTGGGGATGATGATGCCCCAGCACACCGCGTGCCAGGTCAACGTCGCCGCGACGGAATCGCGCACCGAGTACTCGTGCAGCGCCAGCGTGCCGCCGGGGCGAAGCAGGGCGCGAAAGGCGCGAAGCTGTGCGTCGGGGTCTGCGAGGTTGCGCAGCAGGTAGGCGGCCAGAATGCCGTCGAACGGCCCGGTGACGCCGTGCTCGTGGAGCTCTTCGACGCGGGCGTGCACGAACCGGACCGACGGTGGCCACGCCTTCGCCCGTGCCGCGTCGAGCATTCCGTTCGCGGCGTCCACGGCGACGATCTGCGCCTCGGGGGCCGCCGCCAGCAGCGCGGCCGTCGACGCGCCGGTGCCGCATCCTGCGTCCAGCAGGCGCAGACCCCGGCCCCCCGCCGGCAGCCCCATCCGGTTCGCCGAGAGCGCCAGGTTCGTGTGGTAGGACGGGTTGGCGCCGACCAGCCGGTCATAGGCCGCCGCGCCGCCGTCGAAGGCGCCGGGCACGTCGCCGCGGGGCAGACCCGTCTTAGCGACCCGCACGGCCACGCTCCCACAACAGCAGCACGGCGGTGACCAGCGCGAACCCGAACAGGAAGTCCTCGACGGGGATGTCGAACGGAAACCGCACGCCGCTGGTCTGGCGTTGGTTGTAGATCACGATCGGGGCGCTGCGTTTCGTCAGCCAGCCGTCGACCGGAACCTGAAAGCCGAGCACGATCACCATTGACAGCCAGTATGCGGGGCGCCGGAACAGCCCGGTGCGCAACAGCGCGAACTCCAGCGCGCACACCGCCAGGACCGACACGATCGCCGGCACCGTGTAGCCCAGCCCGCTCATCGGCGCCTGCTCCGATCGAGGATGGCGCTCACGGCGTTGTAGGTCAGCAGCCCGCACAGCGGAATCACCACGAAGAACAGCACTTCCTCGATGGGCACCCCGAAGGGGAGATGCAGGCCGGTGATGTACTCGCCGTTGTATGTCCACACGCCGGCGCGGATCGCCACCGCGTCCCACACGAGGAACAGCGCCGCCACCGGCAGCACGGCTCGCGCGAGCCGGCGCGGCTGGCGGTAGACGCCGGCGGCGAACAGCTCCAGCGGCGCCGTGATCGCCAGGCACAGGCCGAGGACGATCAGGTACTGCCACCGGTCGGTCACGCCGCGCCCCTCATCCGGGCCCGCCACGACTGCAGCAGCGCGCCACCGGCGACCCGGAGCCGTCGCGCGTTGCCGACGGTGGCACGCCGGGTGAACACCGAGAAGTCGCTGGCTTCAATGCAATCCAGGATTTCGGAGTACAGCGTCAGCGCGGTGGTCACGCACGGCCGGGACCGCGGGGCCAGCATCGCGATCCCGTCGGCCGCGAAACGGTAGATCTCCCGGGTGATGTCATGTTGGGCGGCCAGCGCCGTCCGCACCCGGGCGTGGGTGCGCCGGTGGGCGTGACACCACAGCATCAGCTCGCGGTCCACCCCGAACGCGGCGAGTTCGTCGGCCGGCAGATAGATGCGGTTGCGCGCGAGGTCCTCGTCGATGTCCCGCAGGAAATTGGTGAGCTGAAACGCCCGGCCCAGCGCCGCCGCGTAGGGGGCCGCCTCGTCGGCGGGCCCAACGGTGCCCAGGATCGGAAGCATCTGCAGGCCAATGACTTCCGCGGAGCCGCGCATGTAGCGGTTGAGCGCCGCGCGATCCGGATAATCGGTGACGGTGAGGTCCATGCGCATGGAATCCAGGAAGTCCTCGAACAGATCACTGGAGATACCGTAGCGGCGCACGGTGTGCTCGACCGCGGCGAGGAGGGGCTCGTCGTGGTGTTCGCCGCCGGCGAAGAAGCGCTCCGACAGCCGCTGCAGCCGCTGCGCCCGCGCGGCCACGTCCAGCGCCGGGTTGAGCTCGTCGAGGATGTCGTCGGCGTGGCGGGCGAAGCCGTACAACGCGTGCACGGCCGGTCGTTGGTCCGGGGCGAGCAGCCGGGTGGCGAGGAAATAGGTGCGGCCATGCGCGGCGGCGATCTGCCGGCAGCTTCGATACGCCGCGCGCAGCCGCGCGTCGGAGATCCCGGCGGCGTCCAGCTCCGTGCGGATCATCGCGATCCGGCCTTCAGGTCGACGGTACTGGTTGTGCGGCCGGACATCCCGGTGATGCGGTCGGCGGCCAACCGCCCGGAGATCAGCGTGGTCGGCACCCCCACGCCCGGCAGCGTCGACGACCCGGCCAGCACCGCGTTGTCGATGCCGCGCACGGTGTTGGCCGGCCGGAACGGCCCGGTCTGGGCGAACGTGTGGGCCAGCGCAAACGGTGTGCCGGCCGCCATGCCCTGGCGGGCCCAGTCGGCCGGGGTGTCGACGTGCAACAGGCGGGCGCCGTCGCGCAGGCCGGGCAACAGCCTTTCCTGCACGACCTCGAGCAGGGAGTCCGCGTACGCGCCGCCGGTGCGCGACCAGTCGATGTCGCCGCGCGAGAGGTTCGGCGCCGGAGCCAGCACGTAGAGCAGGTCGCGGCCGGCGGGAGCCAGGCTCGGATCGCTGGCCGTTGGCCGGGTGACCAGCAATGACGGGTCGGTCATGAGCCGGCCGTTGCGGATGATGTCGTCGAACGTCTGCTCCCACGCCGAGCCGAAAAGGATGGTGTGGTGGGCGCTTTGCGCCCTCGCGGCCGGGCAGCCCACGTGCAGCACCACCGCGGACGGGGCCGCGCGCGGCGGGAGAATCCGCCGCGGCTGCCGGCCGAGCAGGCGGTAGGTCTGCGGCAACTCGGTCGTCAAGACCACCGCGTCGCACGCGAAGCGCCGATCCTGCGTGTGCACAGCCGTGATCCGCTCGCCGGTGTGCTCCAGCCGGGTGACCGTCGACCCGTAACAGAACCGCACCCCGGCGTCGGCGGCGGCCGCCGCCAGCGCATCGGGCAGCGCGCGCACGCCGCCGCGCGGAAAGAACACGCCGGCGACGGTGTCCATGTAGGCGATGACCGCATAGACCGCCAGGGCGTGCTGCGGCGCGACACCGGCGTACAGAGACTGGAAGGTGAACACGCGACGCAACTGCGGGTCGCTGACGTGGCGCTTGACCATCGTGTCCCAGCGGCGGAATCCGCCGAGCGCCGTCAGCCTGGCCAGCCGGCCGTTCAACAGCGACAGCGGGGAGTCGAAGTTCGCCGCGATGAAGCCGTCGAATTCGGTGCGGTACAACCGGTCCAACCAATCGCGCAACCGCCGGTAGCCCTCGGCCTGGCGCGGGCCCGCGAAGGCGCGCACCGCTTCGGCCATCCGGTCCGCGTCGGTGTGGACGTCGATGGCGCTGCCGTCGGCGAACATCGCCCGGTAGGCGGGATCCACCGGCAGCAGATCGAGCCTTGCCGTGGAGGTTTCGCCCACCGCGGCGAACGCCTCGTCGATGATGTCCGGCATCGTGATCACCGTCGGGCCTGTGTCGATGCGGTAGCCGTCGATGTCGCGCCGGCCCGCCCGCCCGCCGGGCCACGGCTCCCGCTCCACCACCGTGACCTCGCGGCCGCGGCCGGCCAGGTGCAGCGCGGCGGCCAGGCCGGCGAATCCCGCGCCGACCACGACGACGCGATCGGTTCGGCCACGCACCGTACGCATCAGCGCGATACCTCGCCGCTCATGCCGCCCGCCTCGTGCACAGTCCGGCCATATCGATCAGCGCGGCCAGCAGGCGACCATCGAACGCGGCGCGGTCCAACGCCTTCAGCGCGGAGTCGACGCGCTCGGCGATGAGTTCTTCGATCCACTGCACCGCACCGGTGGCGAGGATCAGGTTCCGCCAGTGCTCGAGTGCCGAATCGTCGAGCCGCTCGCTGGCCATCAGTTCGCGGAACTGCAGGCGGGTCGATACGTCGGCCAACTGATGAGCGGCCACCACGACGCTGGTCGCCTTGCGCTCCAACAGGTCGTTGGTGGGTTTGCCGGTCGCCGCGGGGGATCCGAAGATGCCGAGGATGTCGTCGCGCAGCTGAAACGCTTCGCCGACGGCGGAGCCGTAGTGGGCGAGCGTTGCCAGCACCCGGTCGTCGCAACCGGCCATGGCGGCGCCGATCTCGAGGGGCCGCCGCACCGTGTAGTTTCCCGACTTTCGCCGGGCCACTTCCAGCACGGCCTCCATCGTAGGCATGTCGCGCGCGTCGGTGGCAAGGTCCGCGAACTGGCCCACAGCAAGCTCGGTGCGCATGGCGTCGTAGCGCGGCCACCCCCGCAGCAACTGGTGCCGCCGCAATCCGCTCTCGCGCAGCATCTGTTCGGCCCAGATCAAGCACAGGTCGCCGAGCAGGATGGCGGCTGATTCACCGAACCGGCGCGACGAACCGGACAGCCCGCGCCCGCGATGCCACGAGGCGAATTGAACATGGGCGGCGGGGCGGCCTCGTCGCGAGGCCGAATCATCCATCACATCGTCCTGGAGCAGCGCGAAAGCGTGCAGAAGTTCCAGGCTGGCCGTCGCCGACAGCGCCGCATCGCTCTCCGGCTCGCCGCACAGCCAGCCCAGGTACATGAACGTCGAGCGCAGGCATTTACCGCCGTTCACAAACTCCGTCAAAATGTCGCCGGCCACATCGACCCCGCACGCGCCCAACGCGTCGGCGCACCGGGCGGCGACGAATTCGGCGACATGGGACAGCACCGCCCGTCGCACACCGGTTCGCCAGGCGTCGAACTGGTCGACGTCGGGCAGGGACGGCGGGCTGGGCCGGACGGCTTCGGCGAGGTGGACTCGGGGGAAAGTACGCACAGCTGCCACCGAAGCCTCCCTCGCAGGGTCGGTCAGCCGCTGGCTCGAACGGCTCGGATTCACGCGTTGGTACCCCTTAGTCGACGAATACAAACACTGGGCGGCGGCGGCATGCGTCGGGCGACGGCGCTCCGATCAACGTACCTCAGTTAAGTTATTGAAACATTAACTTACTGAATGATCGCCTGGTTCGCCAGTGGTGTTTTGAGCGGCGGGGCCACTTGGCGCCCTCGGCCCGCCGGGTCGATCGGCCGAGTGGTTTCTCCCGATCGGGAACGGGAACCCGGGGCCGGTGAACGTTTCCGATCTCGTCACCAAGCCCTTTCAATGGGGAGCCGCTCTGCGCGGCCGTCGCTTCTTCCACCCCGTCGGCGTGCTGGCGCACGGCTTCGTCGAACGGACCGCGCCGGCCGCCGACGGGCTGCCGCTGCCGTCTTCCGAGGTCGTCGCGCGGGTGTCCAAGGCCGCGGGGACGCCGGGTGCCCTGCCCGATTTCATCGGCCTGGCGTTCCGCGTCCCGCCGCAGCAAGGAGGGGCAACGCCGTGGGACACCCTGCTGGTGTCCGCGGGGTCGGGGGTGCTGGCCCGGGCCGTGGCGCTGCGGCCGACCATGTCTTGGACCGGGCAGACGCTGACCAGCCTGATGCCGCTGCGCTATCGCGGAAACGTGTGGTGGCTGAGGGCCCGAAGCATTAGTGCTGTCAACGGTTTCGGGCTTTCGCTGGACAGCGTCCGGCACGCGATCGACGGCGGCGGGATCGACTTCGCCATCGACCAGGCTTGCGGCAGGCGCGATTTCGCGCCGCTGGCCCGGCTGACGCTGAACCGAGTTCTCGACAGCGAGCCGGACGTGTCGTTCGATCCGGTCGCCAACACCGCGCCGGGATTGAGCCTTTATCCGGAATGGCTTGCCGACCTTCGGGCGCGCGCCTACCGGCGCAGCCGCGAGGGCAGGGACGGGGGGTGACGGCCCGCCGGCGCTGAAACGGATTACCCACGATCGCGCCTGTCCCGCCCGAAATCGTGGCTCAACAGGGCAACGGGTGATCGACCTCATTATCTGAGGACGCATGCAATCAGATCAATTATTGTGCGAAGTGTGTCTTGGCCAAGCGTGGTGGGCGGCGGCGGCGTCCCGGTCGTACCCGGCGCAAGTGGTGTGGGTGCGCAGGATCGCATGCTAGATCGCGAGCGTCGCGCCTCGGTCGTTAGCGCCTTGGGCGCGGACGGTGAATTGTTGCTGCCCGCCAAGCATTACCTCCAAGAGGACCAGGCGCCGGCCATCGCCGGTGCCGTCAAACGGATTGCGGCCTTGGCGTGACCGTCAGCGGCCGCACGCTCGTGGAGGGGACATCGTGGGCTGTGCGCGGCCGTCACCCACCGCGACTTCGGTCCTGCACCAGTGGAATAGGACCAGCGATCGCGGCAACGCCCTATCAGCTGACGCGCGTCACCACTTACGGTTGGCGCCGGATGATTGCCCTATGATGGCAACGATGATTTCGCGGCTGACGCTGTGGGCAAGAGCGAGCAGATGAGAGAACTTTACGACGGTAAGTCCGCGGCCGAACGGATGGCCGAACGGCGTGCTCGGCTCATCGATGCCGGCTTCGTGCTGTTTGGTGAGCGTGGCTATGCCGACACGTCAATCCGGGCGATACTGCATCAATCCGGCTTGCGCGATCGGTATTTTGGGGAAAGCTTCGCCGATCTGGACTCGCTGCTGGCGGCCGTCTACGAGCAATTGGTCAACGAGGAGATAGCCGCCTGCCGTGCCGCCATCGACGCAACATCTGGAGGTTCGCAAGGCGCGCGAGCCATGATCGACTGCCTGACGCGCTCGCTGCAGGGCAGTCCCGGACGCGCCCGGATCAAGCTTCGCGAGGTCATCAGCGCCGGACCGGTCTCCCGCAAGACACGCCAGGAAGGTATCTATGGGCTGGCGAAGCTGGTCGCGGAACTTCTCCCACCGGCCCCTCAGGTCAGTTCACGCGACAGACTTCTGTTGGCTGTTGGCGTGGTCGCCGCGGCTGACGAGTACCTGCTGGCTTGGATCAACCAGGAAAGACGCGTATCTCGTCAAAATGTGGTCGACCTCGTCACCCTCGTGTTCGACTCAATCAGCGCCCGGCTAACGGCGAGCGCAGCGCGTTAGGCCGCGAATTGCCTCACCCGCTGCGCCCCAGCAGGTGACGCAGGGCCGCGTCGAGGTCGGGGTGGCGAAACCGGTGCCCGGCCGCGGTGAGTTTCTGCGGGATCACGCGCTGGCTGGCGCAGGCGAGTTCGCGGGCGCCCTGTTCGCCCAGCAGCAGCCGCGGACCGAGCGCCGGCACCGGCAGCACCGCGGGCCGGTGCAGCACCCGGGCCAGGGTGCGGGTGTACTCGGAGTTGCGGACCGGTTGCGGGGCAACGGCATTCACCGGACCCGACAGCTCCGCGTCCCACAGTGCGCGGTGGTAGACGTCCACCAGGTCGTCGATGCCGATCCACGGCAGCCACTGCCGGCCGTTTCCGAGCCGGCCGCCCAGGCCCGCGGCGAACAGCGGCCGCATCAGCCGCAGCGTGCCGCCGCGGGGCGATTGCACGATGCCGGTGCGCACCCGCACCACCCGCGTCCCTTCCCGCTGCGCGGGCGCGGTCGCGTCCTCCCATTCGGCGACGACGTCGGCCAGAAACCCGTCGCCGCGATCGCTGTCCTCGGTCAGGGTCTCGTCGCCGCGGTCATACCCGTAGTAGCCGACCGCCGAGGCGGAGATGAACACGGCGCATCCGGTGCGGCCCAGGAGTTCGGCGAGCCGGCGCGTCTGTCCGATTCTACTGTCGCGGACAGCTTTTCGATGCGCCTCGGTGAAGCGGCCGGCGATCGATGCCCCGGCCAGGTGGATCACCGCGTCCACCCCGGCGAGCAGTTCGGCGTCGGGGTCATCGGGGTTCCAGCGCCGCTCGTCGTCGCCGTCGGGCGTCCGCCGGACCAGCGCGACGACGCGGTGGCCGCCGGTCCGCAGGAATGCCGTCAGCGCCGAACCGACCAGCCCCGACGATCCCGTGACGGCGATGGTCTTGCGCGTCAGGCCGCCCTCGGCGGCCAGCCGGTGCGCGGCCAGGTCGTCGGCCAGCTGACGGTGGCGGTAGGCGAACATGGGGCGCAGCAACGACCCGGGCACCGGCGTGTCGAGCCGGTCGATGACCCGGGTCCGGTTGTTGCCCAGGTCCTCGAATTCGTGGGTGTGCCGCCAGCGCACCACGATTCGCGCCGGCAGCGACGCCGGACCCGCGCTGCCGATGGCGTCGACGAAACGCCGGGGCGGATCGTACGCATCCGCCTGGTGCTCGGCGACCCACCGCAGGCCGCCGGGCAGCGCCAGCGTGGCGCGGCCGTCCTCGAGGGAGGCCGCCTCGGTCACCACCCGCATGGGTTGCCACGGCGGCGACAGCCGGTCGAAGGCGCCCGGTCTGGTGTGCCAGGCGAAGACCTCGTCGCGCGGCGCGTCGATCACGCTCGAATAATCCAGCCCCATGATGTCAGCGGTCGGGCAACGCGTGCTCGACGATGGGCAGCCGTGGCCGGGGCTGGCGTTCACCGCGCTTGGCCGCCAGGTAGACCTGCGCGGTCTCATTGGCCACCGTGTGCCAGTCGAAGGCCGAGGTGAGCCGTTCGCGGGCGGCGCGCGCCCGCCGCTGCGCGGCCGGCGGGTCGTCGAGCACCGTGCGGATCGCCGCGGCCAGCGCGCGCACGTCGCGGGGCGGGCACGACACCCCGGTCTGCCCGTTGATCACCGCCTCGCCCAGGCCGCCGATGTTGGAGGTCACCAGCGGGGTGCCGGCCGCGGCGGCCTCCAGCGCGACGATGCCGAACGGCTCGTAGTGGCTGGGCAGCACCGCGGCGTCGGCCCGGTGCAGGACCGCCAGCAACTCGGCGTGATCGAGGTGCCCGACGAACCGAATCGCCTTGAGCACCCGGTGTTTACGCGCCTGCTCGACAAGCCAGTCCAGCTGCGTGCCCTCCCCGGCGATGGTCAGCGTGGTGCCCGGGTGGGCGCGGCGGACGCGCGGCAGCGCGGCGATGACGTCGTGCACGCCCTTCTCGTACTCGAGCCGGCCCAGGTAGAGCAGCTCGGGCGGGCCGGGGCGCGGCCGCCGCGCCGCGAACGGCCAGCGCGCCGCGTCGATGCCGTTGCGGATCACGGTGATCTCGGCCAGACCGGGACCGAACAGCTCGGTGATCTCGTCGCCCATCGAGGCCGAACACGTGATCAGCGAGTCGGATTCGCGCACCAGCCACGATTCCACCGCGTGCACCTGACGGCTGATCGCCCCGGAGACCCAGCCGGAGTGCCGCCCGGCCTCGGTCGCGTGGATCGTGGAAACCATTGGCACGTCATAGAATTGGGCAAGTGCAATGGCGGGGTGGGCCACCAGCCAGTCGTGCGCGTGCACCACGTCGGGGCGCCACGGTCGGTCGGTGCCCGGTCTTTTCAGGCCGAGCCCGGCGCGCACCATCGAGTGACCCATCGCCAGCGTCCAGGCCATCATGTCGTCGCCGAAGCTGAATTCGTGCGGATCCTGCGCGGCGGCGATCACCCGGACGCCGTCGCTGGCCTCATCGGAGGACGGGTGCGTGCTCGGATCGGTGCCCGTGGGCCGGCGCGACAGGACGACCACCTCATGCCCGGCGGCGGCCAGCGCCGTCGAGAGGTGATGCACGTGGCGGCCCAGCCCGCCGATCACCACCGGCGGGTATTCCCACGACACCATCAGGATTTTCATGCGCGTGCCCGCTCCTCCAGCGGTGTTCGCCGGGCCACGCCCGGCCACCGCCCGCCCCTCACCGGGGCAGCCTACGCGCATCCAGCGCGCCGAACAGGCCGTCGGCGCGATTCCACCCCTCGGCCAGGCGCTGGGCGCTGTCGCGCCGGCCCGAGGCCAGCGCTCCGGCGATCTCCCGGGTGGCGTGCGCGTGCAGGTGAGCGCGGTAGCGGGCGTAGTCGGCGGCCGAGTCCTTGCTGACCATGAACGGCCAGTCGCTGGAGACGGTGAGCAGGGTCTCGCGCAGGATCTGGTCGGCGACGTGGTCGCGGGGGATCGGCCCGTCCAGCGACGCCGTCTGCGACAGCGCCTTGTCGACCGTGCTCAGCGCGGTGTCGACCACCTCGGTGTTCAGCTGCACCAGGTCGGTCACCTGCTCGCCGGCCCACACCTGCCAGTCCTTGCCCGACCCCCACGAGCTCGGCGGCAGGGCGACCGCGTCACCGACGAAGCCGTCGTCGATGGCGTCGCGCAGCGTGCCCACCCGCACGCCGGCGGCGGGCAGGGCGCGCAGCACCCGTTCCAGCCACGTCGGGCCCTCGTACCACCAGTGGCCGAACAGCTCCGTGTCGAAGGCGGCGATGACGTGGGCGGGGCGCCCGATGCGCTCCGACTCGCTGGTCAGCCGGCCGCGGACCACGTCGACGAAGTCGGCGACGTGGGCGTCGACGGCGTGGTCGGCGCGCTCGGGGTCGTAGGGCGCCTTGCCCTCCGACGACACGTTGCGCCCGGTCACGCGGGCGGGCTTGAGGCCGGTCAGGTGGTCGTAGGTGTGGAAGTCGCGGTAGGCGGAGTGGCCGGGGTAGCCGGATTTCGGCGACCACACGCGGTAGCTGACCTGCAGGTCGCGCCCGAACGCGACCACGTCGGTGTCGCCGACGGGCCTGCCCAGGGCGGTGTCGCCGTGCAGCGACGGGCCGTCGACCATGAAGTGTGTGACCCCCGCGGCGGCGTAGTCGTGTTCCATGCCCGGGGCGTAGGCGCACTCGGGCGCCCAGATGCCGGTCGGGTGATGCGCCAACCGCTGCTGCGCGTCGGCGAGGCCTTCGCGCAGCGCGAACTCGCGCAGCCGCGGATTCAGCAGCGGCTGGAACGGGTGGGCCAGCGGGCCGCCGAGCAACTCGACCGTGCCGGCATCGACCAGGCCGCGCAGCAGCGGGCTGCCGCCGTGCCGCCACAGGGTGGCGAAATCGTCAAGCGCCCGGTCCGCCTCCGCGGATTCTCGAATCCCGAAGGCCCGCAACGCTTCCGGCGTGCACGACTGGTAGCCGGCCGACTTCGAGGCGGGGGCGGAGCGCATGGTGGCCGCCTCGTAAGCCCGCAGGCGCCAGTTGGCCAGCCAGTGATGCATGCCGTCGAGGCAGTAGGGGTCGTCGAGCTGGGCGTTGACCACCGGGGTGACGCCGAGCGTGATCAGCCGGTGCCGATCCTCGTCGGCCAGCGTGTGCAGCACCCGCAGCAGTGGCAGATAGGACGCCGCCCAGGACTGATACAGCCATTCCTCGCCGACCGGCCAGCGGCCGTGGTGGGCCAGCCACGGCAGGTGGGTGTGCAGCACCAGGGTGAACATGCCGGGCACGGGTGCCCCGGGGGTGCTCACGGGCGCACCGCGATCGCGATGAGATCCAGGCTGTCATCAATGTCGCGGGCGTCGGTGTCGAGGATGTCGAAGTCGTCGCAGGTGACGGCCGCGACGTCCGCCTCCAGCTCGGCGGGCCACGGCCGTCCGGCCACCGCCAGCGCGATCTGCGCGTCGATGATGGATCCGCCGTGGCGGGCGTCCATCTCGCGCAGCCGCGCGCCGTGGTGCAGGCCGCTGACCGAGACCTCGGAGAAGCCGGCGCCGAGCAGCAGCTCGGTCAGCTCGCCGGCGTTGAGCTCGCGGGTGTGGAACGGGTTGATGGGGGTGTCGCGGCCCGGGGAGAAGGTGATCCGGTTGGGGGTGGACACCATCAGCAACCCCGACGGGCGCAGCACCCGGGCGCACTCGGCGACGAACTGTGGCTGGTCCCACAGGTGCTCGATGACTTGGAAGTTCACCACAATATCCACCGACGCTTCGGGCAGCGGCAGCTCGGCGAGGTTGGCCTGCGTGACCTCCACGCGCGGGTAGCGGGCGCGGACGTGGGCCACCGCGGCCGCGTCGTAGTCCACCGCGACGACCCGGCGCGCGACGGCGGCGATCAGGTCGGCGCCGTACCCCTCGCCGCAGCCGGCCTCGAGGACCTCGAGGCCCGCGCAGCGCGGCGCCAGGCGCTGGTAGACGACCTGGTGGCGGCGGAACCAGTAGTTCTCGATGTCCAGGTCCGGGATGGTGCGCTCGCCCGTCAGCGTCAGCACCGCGTCGGCCCCCGGCGAGGGATCGCCGGAGCCGTCGGGTGCACCATCGGGAACGAATGCGCTCATTGCATAGGGAGGCTAACGCGAAGTGTCCGATTCGCGAACCGGGAAGTGGGCACCCCTGCCGGATGGGGCAGACGGGGCGAAAGAACCTGCCGCCCGGCGACGATGCCGTCCGGGATAGCGGACGGGGGAGGAGCCGGGCAGTTGTGCCTGCGTGACCCGCTATGGTGTGAGAGCAGACCGCACAAAGTTACCCGCCAGTAACACGCTGTGCAGTGAAAAGTGCGTGACCGAGGTCTTGCAGTCGACCGCTGTGGGACCCCCTTCGAGGAGGACGAACCAGACTCATGACGAACATCGTGGTCCTGATCAAGCAGGTCCCAGACACCTGGTCGGAGCGCAAGCTCACCGACGGCGATTACACGCTGGACCGCGAGGCCGCCGACGCGGTGCTGGACGAGATCAACGAGCGCGCCGTCGAAGAGGCGCTGCAGATTCGCGAGAAGGAAGCCGCCGACGGCACCGAGGGCTCGGTGACCGTGCTGACCGCCGGCCCCGAGCGCGCCACCGAGGCGATCCGCAAGGCGCTGTCCATGGGCGCCGACAAGGCCGTCCACCTCAAGGACGACGGCATGCACGGCTCCTGCGTGGTCCAGACCGCCTGGGCGCTGGCGCGGGCGCTGGGCACCATCGAGGGCACCGAGCTGGTCATCGCGGGCAACGAATCCACCGACGGCTCGGGCGGTGCCGTTCCGGCCATCATCGCCGAATACCTGGGCCTGCCGCAGCTGACCCACCTGCGCAAGCTGTCGGTCGAGGGCGGCAAGATCACCGGCGAGCGCGAGACCGACGACGGCGTCTTCAGCCTGGAGGCGACCCTGCCGGCGGTGGTCAGCGTGACCGAGAAGATCAACGAGCCGCGCTTCCCGTCGTTCAAGGGCATCATGGCCGCCAAGAAGAAAGAGGTCACGGTGCTGACCCTCGGCGAGATCGGGGTGGAGGCCGACGAGGTCGGTCTCGAAAACGCCGGCTCGACGGTGCTGTCGTCGACGCCGAAGCCGCCCAAGACCGCGGGTGAGAAGGTCACCGACGAGGGCGAGGGCGGCAATCAGATCGCCCAGTACCTGGTCGCGCAGAAGATCGTCTAACGAGCCCACGTCTCCCGAACACGAGAAGAGCGAATAACCCATGGCTGAAGTTTTGGTGCTCGTCGAGCACGCCGAAGGCGCCCTGAAGAAAGTCACCTCCGAGTTGATCACCGCCGCCCGCGCGCTGGGTGAGCCGGCCGCCGTCGTCGTCGGCGCGCCGGGGACGGCCGCGCCGCTGGCCGACGGCCTGAAGGAGGCCGGCGCCGCCAAGATCTACGTCGCCGAGTCCGACGACGTCGAGAAATACCTGATCACCCCGGTGGTCGACGTGCTGGCCTCGCTGGCCGAGTCGAACTCGCCCGCCGCGATCCTGCTGTCCGCCAACGCCGACGGCAAGGAGATCGCGGGCCGGCTCGCCGCCCGGATCGGGTCCGGCCTGCTGGTCGACGTGGTAGGCGTCCAGGAGGGCAACAAAGCCGTGCACTCCATCTTCGGTGGCGCGTTCACCGTCGAGTCGCAGGTCAACGGCGACACCCCGGTGATCACCGTGCGCGGCGGCGCCATCGACGCCGAGCCGCAGGCCGGCGCCGGTGAGCAGGTCACCGTCGAGGTTCCGGCGCCCGCCGAGAACGCCACCAAGATCACCGCCCGCGAGCCGGCGGTCGCCGGCGACCGCCCCGAGCTGACGGAGGCCAGCATCGTGGTCTCCGGCGGCCGCGGTGTGGGCAGCGCGGAGAACTTCAACGTCGTCGAGGCGCTGGCCGACTCGCTGGGAGCGGCGGTCGGTGCGTCGCGCGCCGCGGTGGACTCCGGCTACTACCCGGGCCAGTTCCAGGTCGGCCAGACCGGTAAGACGGTGTCGCCGCAGCTCTACATCGCGCTGGGCATCTCCGGGGCGATCCAGCACCGCGCGGGCATGCAGACCTCCAAGACGATCGTCGCGGTCAACAAGGACGAAGAGGCGCCGATCTTCGAGATCGCCGACTACGGCGTGGTGGGCGACCTGTTCAAGGTGGCCCCGCAGCTGACCGACGCCATCAAGGCGCGCAAAGGCTAAAACCCCCGTTCACCAGCAGTTAACGGCCCCGCAGGCTACCTGCGGGGCCGTTATCTTTTCGCGATATCTCGTCATCTGACGTGCACCGACACGTCACAGCGCCGATGCCGAATAGCACAACGACTGCGCGACGTTGTTTCCCATGAGCATCGCTTCTGTCCTGATCGCCAGCGACAAGCCGGACCGTGCGGCGACCGGCTCGGCCGGTCCGCGCTATTCGTTGTTGCTGTCCACCGACCCCAGCTTGATCGAGGCGGCGCAGCGGCTTCGGTACGACGTGTTCAGCAGCACGCCGGGATTCACCTTGCCGACGGGCGGCGCGGCGCACCTCGACGTCGACCGGTTCGACGAGCACTGTGACCACCTGCTGGTCCGCGACGACGACACCGGCGAGTTGGTGGGTTGTTACCGGATGCTGGCGCCGTCGGGTGCCATCGCCGCCGGGGGGCTCTACACCGCAACGGAATTCGACGTTCGTGCCTTCGACTCGCTGCGGCCGTCGCTGGTGGAGATGGGGCGCGCGGTGGTCCGCGACGGCCACCGCAACGGCGGTGTGGTGCTGCTGATGTGGGCGGGCATCCTGGCCTACCTGGACCGCTACGGCTACGACTACGTGACCGGCTGCGTGTCGGTGCCCATCGGCGACGCATCGGACGGCGACGTGCCGGGCAGCCAGCTGCGCGGCGTCCGCGACTTCATCCTCGACCGGCACGCCGCACCGCCGCAGTACCGGGTGCGCCCGTACCGGCCGGTCCGCGTCGGCGGGCGGGCCCTCGACGACATCCCGGCGCCCCCGCGCCCGGCGGTGCCGCCGCTGATGCGCGGCTACCTGCGGCTGGGTGCCCAGGTCTGCGGCGAGCCCGCGCACGACCCGGACTTCGGGGTCGGCGACTTCTGCGTGCTGCTGGACAAACGACGCGCCGATACCCGATATCTCAAGCGCCTGCGGTCGGTCTCGGCGGCGGCCGACATGGTGGGCGGCGCCTGATGAGCGTCGCCGACCACTCCTGGCTGCCGCGCGCGACGTGCGACGGCGGCTGCGTGCGTGTCGGCCCCGACTCGCCCAGGTGGCGGGTGGTTCTGCGGGTGACGCTTCGCGTCATGTTGGTACTGCTGCTGGCCCCGGTGGTGCCCCTGGCGCTGCTGCCCCTGCCGGGCCAGGCGCGGGTGCAGCGGTTCTACTGCCGGGTGGTGCTGCGCTGCTTCAGTGTCCGCATCAGCGTGTCGGGGAGCCCGATCCGCAACCTGCGCGGCGTCCTGGTGGTCAGCCCCCACATGTCCTGGCTGGACGTGTTCGCCATCGGGTCGGTGCTGCCCGGGTCGTTCGTGGCCCGCGCCGACCTGTTCGGCGACCTCTCGGTGCGCCTGCTCAAGATCATCCCCATCGAACGGGCCCACCTGCGGCGGCTGCCCGGGGTGGTCGAGGCCGTCGCGCACCGGCTGCGCGCGGGTCAGACCGTGGTGGCGTTTCCGGAGGGCACTACGTGGTGCGGGCTGGCCTGCGGGTCGTTCTATCCGGCGATGTTCCAGGCCGCGATCGACGCCGGTCGCCCCGTCCAGCCGCTCCGGTTGACCTACCACCACGCCGACGGCTGCGTGTCGACCGCCCCGGCCTTCGTCGGTGACGACACCCTGTGGCGGTCGATGTGCCGGTTGCTGGCCGTGCGCCGCACGTGGGCGCACGTTCACGTGGAATCCCTGCAGTTGCCGGGCACCGATCGGCGGGCGCTGGCCCGCCGATGCGAATCGGCGGTGGGCGTGGGAGTGCCGCAGCGTCCCGGTCGCCGCCACGTGCTGGTGGGTTAACTGACCAGACCTGCAGGTATCGTGGGGCGCGTCATGGTCTACCTCGATCACGCCGCCACCACCCCGATGCACCCCGCCGCCATCGAGGCGATGACGGCCGTGCTCGGCACGGTCGGCAACGCGTCGTCGCTGCACACCAGCGGCCGGGCGGCGCGGCGGCGGATCGAGGAATCCCGCGAGCTGATCGCGGCCAAGCTGGGCGCGCGCCCGTCCGAGGTCATCTTCACCGCGGGCGGCACCGAGAGCGACAACCTGGCCGTCAAGGGCATCTACTGGGCCCGGCGCGCCGCCGATCCGCAGCGCCGGCGCATCGTCACCAGTGAGGTCGAACACCACGCCGTGCTGGACTCGGTGAACTGGCTCGTCGAGCACGAGGGCGCCGAGGTGACCTGGCTGCCCACCACCGCCGACGGCTCGGTGTCGGCGGCCGCGTTGCGCGAGGCGCTCACACGCCGCGACGACGTCGCGCTGGTGTCGGTGATGTGGGCCAACAACGAGGTCGGCACCGTGCTGCCGGTCGCCGAACTGGCCGCCGTGGCCGCGGAGTTCGGGGTTCCGATGCACAGCGACGCCGTGCAGGCGGTGGGGCAGTTGCCCGTCGACTTCACCGCCAGCGGGCTGTCGGCGATGAGCGTCACGGCCCACAAGTTCGGCGGCCCGCCCGCCGTGGGGGCGCTGCTGCTGCGCCGCGACGTCGCCTGCGTGCCGCTGTCGCACGGCGGCGGCCAGGAGCGCGACATCCGTTCCGGCACACCCGATGTCGCCGGCGCGGTCGGCATGGCGGCGGCCACCCGGATCGCGGTGGACGGGCTCGAACCCAACGGTGCGCGCCTGCGGGCGCTGCGCGACCGGCTGGTCGAGGGCGTGCTGGCCGGCATCGACGACGTCAGCCTCAACGGCGCCCGCGACCCCCAGCGGCTGCCCGGCAATGCGCACTTCACCTTCCGCGGCTGCGAGGGCGACGCCCTGCTGATGCTGTTGGACGCCAACGGGATCGAGTGTTCGACCGGTTCGGCCTGCACGGCGGGTGTCGCACAGCCGTCGCACGTGCTGACCGCGATGGGCGCGGATCCGGCCAGCGCCCGTGGATCGTTGCGACTGTCGTTGGGGCACACCAGCGTTGACGACGACGTCGACGCCGTGTTGCGGGTGCTGCCCGCGGCCGTGGACCGCGCCCGGCGGGCCGCGCTGGCCGCCGCGGGGGCGCCGTAAGTGAAGGTCCTCGCCGCGATGAGTGGTGGCGTCGACTCGTCCGTCGCCGCCGCCCGCATGGTCGACGCCGGGCACGACGTGGTCGGCGTGCACCTCGCGCTGTCCTCGGCGCCGGGCGCCTTGCGCACCGGCTCGCGCGGCTGCTGCTCGAAGGAGGACGCCTCGGACGCGCGACGCGTCGCCGACATCCTCGGAATCCCGTTCTACGTCTGGGATTTCGCGGAGAGGTTCAAGGCGGACGTGATCGACGATTTCGTCGAGTCGTACGCCCGCGGGGAAACGCCCAATCCCTGCGTGCGGTGCAACCAGCGGATCAAGTTCTCGGCGCTGTCGGCGAAAGCCCTTGCGCTGGGCTTCGATACGGTGGCGACGGGCCACTACGCGCGGCTGTCCGGCGGGCGGCTGCGCCGCGCCGTCGACGGGGACAAGGATCAGTCGTACGTGCTGGCCGTGTTGACCGCCGAGCAGTTGCGGCACGCGGCGTTTCCGATCGGCGATACGGCGAAGCCCCGCATCCGGGCCGAGGCGGCCCGTCGCGGACTGGCCGTCGCCGACAAGCCCGACAGCCACGACATCTGCTTCATCCCGTCCGGCAACACCCGGGCGTTTTTGGGCGAGCGGATCGGGGTGCGCCGAGGCTCCGTCGTCACGGCCGACGGCGCCGTGCTGGCCACCCATGACGGGGTGCACGGTTTCACCATCGGGCAGCGCAAGGGCCTGGGCATCGCCGGGCCGGGACCCGACGGGCGCCCGCGGTACGTGACGTCCATCGACGCCGAGACGGGGACGGTTCAGGTGGGCGAGGCCGCCGACCTCGAGATCCGCGCGCTGGTCGGGCGGTCCCCGGTCTTCACCGCGGGGACCGCGCCCCGGGGGCCCGTCGAGTGCGCCGTGCAGGTGCGGGCGCACGGCGAAACGGCCGGCGCCGTCGCCGAGTTGGTGAACGACGAACTCGTCGTGCGGTTGCGGGTCCCGCTGCGCGGCGTGGCGCGCGGCCAGACGCTGGTGCTGTACCGCCCGGACGCCGACGGCGACGAGGTGCTCGGCAGCGCCACGATCGCCGGCACCTCGCGCTGAGCGCCGCGGTTCCAAGAATTCGTTGAGGATGCCCCAAGGGGCGTCTCCGAACCTTTCCCTGACAGCCAGGAAAGGAATCGGCAGACATGAGCACACACCAGATCGCGGCACGGGAGGTGCCGACCGTCCAGACCAACGCCCTCGCCATCGCGGCGTTCGTGTTGAGCCTCATGGGCATGTACGGCAGCCCGATCTTCAGCGGCGTTCTCGCCGTGGTCGCGTTGCGCCAGGCCCGGCGCCACGACCAGAACGGTTTCGCGCTGGCGATCGCCGCCCTGGCGGTCTCCCTGGCCTTCACGGCCTTGCACATCGCGAT
Organism: Mycobacterium terramassiliense; assembly: GCF_900157385.1. GTDB lineage: Bacteria > Actinomycetota > Actinomycetes > Mycobacteriales > Mycobacteriaceae > Mycobacterium > Mycobacterium terramassiliense. Next base: position 2,461 of record NZ_LT717700.1, on the reverse strand, counting down.
GTGGATCCACTGCGGTCAGGCGAATTTCGAGCTGTTCACGACGGCGCACTGGTGAGCTGAATCATCGGATGTTGGCGGCGATGTTCGTCATCACGATGTCGGACACCGACTGCGCAAAGCCGCAGAACGTGACCTCCACCATGGCCACCGACAGCACCCGGTAGTCGCGCCCGCACCCGCCGGGCGCCAGGTGCAGCGAGGTGGCGTCGGCGGTCCAGTCGCCGACCAGCAGCTGGCCCGACGAGCCGCCCGCGCAGTTCCCGACGGCGCCCACCAGGGCGCCGAAGGCGCGCCGCGCGGTGTCGACGTCCGGGTAGGCCGCGGCGCCCTCGGAGATCAGCGCGCCATCGGGCGGGTCCTGGAACGTGGTCTTGTGGAACTCCTCGATGTCGGGCCCGAACGTCGCCGTCTCGGCATACAGGAACCGGCATTCGGCGGGCGTGGTGTCGGCCAGCGCGTCGATGTCCACCGGCCGGCTGCCGTCCATCGAGGGAATGATCGTCAGGTGCTCACCGGCGCCGGTGATCGCGCGCATCCGTGGCTGGTCCAAAAGGATCGTGTCGACGTTGACGCCGTGCACGCCCTTGGCGGCCGGCCCGAATCCCGGCAGGGCGGTGCCGCCCACCACCCGGGTGCACGCCGTCAGCAGCACCGCGCCGCATAACAGCAGCCGCCCCGTGAGTCTTGCTCCGCGCCACACCCTTCGCACCCTTCTCGGCTTGACCCTCCCCGCCCCGAGCACCCCTCGCGACCGGCGCGCGATCCGACGTCGAATACGGTTGGGCGGTGAGTGGTTTCGCGGCGGCCAGTGGCGTCGGATCCTGGCCCGGCGCCGCCGCCCGTCCGGCCGCCGAGGTGGTGGTCGGCGAGTTGGCGGGCGCGCTGGCGCACATCGTCGAGCTGCCCGCCAGGGGAGTGGGCGCCGACCTGCTGGGGCGGGCCGGCGCGCTGCTGATCGACGTGGCCATCGACACGGTGCCGCGCGGCTACCGCATCGCCGCCCGGCCCGGCGCGGTGACGCGCCGCGCGGTCAGCCTCCTCGACGAGGACATGGACGCGCTCGAGGAGGCCTGGGAGGCGGCGGGGCTGCGCGGCGCCGGGCGCGTCGTCAAGGTGCAGGCCCCCGGCCCGATCACGCTGGCCGCCGGGCTCGAGCTGGCCAACGGCCACCGGGCCATCACCGATTCGGGCGCCGTGCGCGACCTGGCGGCGTCGCTGGCCGAGGGCGTCGCCACCCACCGCGCGGCGCTGGCCCGGCGACTGGACACGCCGGTGGTCGTGCAGTTCGACGAGCCGTCGCTGCCGGCGGCGCTGGGCGGGCAGCTGGCCGGGGTCACGGCGCTGAGTCCGGTCGGCGCGCTCGACGAGGCGGTCGCCGCCGCGCTGCTGGAAACCTGCGTCGCGGGCGTGGGCGCCGAGGTGATGCTGCACAGTTGCGCCCCCGGGTTGCCGTGGGATCTGTTGCGGCGCAGTGGCATTGGCGCGGTGTCGGTCGACGCGGGCACGTTGCGCGGACCGGATCTGGACGGCATCGCCGCGTTCGTCGAATCGGGCCGCACCCTCATGCTCGGCGTCGTCGAGACCAGCGCCCCGCAGCGCAGGCCGTCGGCCGAAGAGGTGGCCGCGGCGGTGGTCGCGGTGACCGACCGGCTTCCGTTCGCGCGTTCCGCGCTGCGCGATCGCATCGGCGTCACGCCGGCGTGCGGGCTGGCCAGCGCGACGCCTGAGTGGGCCCGCGCCGCGATCGGGCTTGCCCGAAAGGCCGCCGAGGCGTTCGCGGAGGACCCCGACGCCATCTAGCTTTGTTCAATTCGCCGAGTCGCGTTTGCCACGCTAAATTAGACAGGCGAGCTAATTTCTGGCGAAATTCGCGCGAAATCCCTTCCCTTAATTGACGCACCCGTTAATATGCGCTTGGCGCCCGAGCCTCCCTCGGGTTTGGCGCTCGAATCGGGTTGATCGACGTTAAGGGGCACGGGCATGTCATTCGTCGTTGTAGCGCCGGAGTTTATGGCCGCGGCCGCCGGAGATCTCGCGAATATCGGCTCGGCGCTGACCGCGGCGCAGTCCGCGGCGGCCGCGTCCACGACCGGGATTACCGCGGCGGCCGCCGACGAGGTATCCAGCGCGATCGCCTTGCTTTTCAACGTGCACGCCCTGGATTTCCAGGCGCTCGGCAACCAGGCCGCGGCCTTTCACTCCGAGTTCGTCAGCCTGTTGAACGGCGGCGCGGCGACATATCTCAGCACCGAGACCGCCGCCGCCGTAGCCGCCGCTCCGACGGCGGTCCTTAACCAGATCAATGCGCCATTCGTGCAATGGACCGGGCGCCCGTTGATCGGCAACGGCGCCAACGGGGCGCCGGGGACCGGCGCGCCCGGCGGCGCCGGCGGGTGGCTGATCGGGGACGGTGGGGCCGGCGGATCGGGCGCGCCGGGTCAAGACGGTGGCGTGGGCGGGG
>NZ_LT717699.1 GCF_900157385.1 Mycobacterium terramassiliense | reverse complement strand
CACCCAAATGGCCGCCCCGCCGGTTCCACCGGTCCCGGGGGCCACACCGACCGCACCGGGGCCACCGGTCCCCCCGGCGCCTCCGATGCCGATGAGCCCGGCCTGCCCGCCGTTACCGCCGTTGACCCCGACGAGGGTGGAATTCCAGCCGTTGCCGCCGTTGCCCATCAGCAAGCCGCCGTTTTGGCCGTTCGGGCTGGCCTGCGTCCCATTGGCGCCGTTGTAGAACAGCGGCTGTCCCAGGAACGTCTGGCTGGTCTGATTCAACTGATACATCACCGTTGCCAGCGGTTCCGTCGGAGGCGGCAGGGACCCCGTGGACGCTTCGGCCACCGCGTGCGCGAAGATCTGCATCGGCGTTTGAAAAGCCGCTGCGGGCGCCGCAAGCGAGCGCCCGGTCAACAGCGAGGCATTCGTCGCCTCGGCGGCCGAATACGCGCCGCCCGACCCGGTCAAGGCCTGCGCTAACTGGGCTTGAAGCGCCGCCGCCCGGTTGCTGAGCGCCTGAAACTCCGCGCCGGCACGGGAAAACACCGACGCGACCGCCGCCGACACCTCGTCACCGGCGGCGGCCGATACCGCGGTGGTGGGGGCGGCCGCCGCGGCGCGCGCGGCATCGAGCGACGCGCCGATGGCCGCCACATCCGCCGCCGCCGCCGCCAACGCGTCCGGCGCCGCGATCAAATACGACACTGCTGACCTCCGAAGACCGTCGGGGTGATACATCCGCCGTTACGGTCACCATCACTAGCGACTGAAAACCTATCCCGTTGCACACCTGTATAACTGTGTTTCGGGAAATTTCGTAGCCGGCCTGCGCCGCCACGCCGCCGCAGAGCGGGACGGCAAGGCGAAGCCGCGCAGACGGCACCGCGCCCGGTCGCCGTCCGTCGTGACGCGTTGGCCTCCCCGGGGAATCGATTCGGGTGCGCGCGTTGGGTCGCGAAGTGGGGCGCGCCCGTCGCCGGATCAATGGGCCGCGACGCAGACTTCTACGTCGACTATCAAATACTGAAAGCATTCCGGCGGGATCGGATCTGTACGGAATCCAGAAACAAACATTTTCAACGGGGTTGCCACTCCGGAAGTGCCGACCAACTCAGCCAGATACGACCAAACTCGTTGCTTTCCAAGGAGATTCGATCCGCTATTTATGCCGCGGCACGCGGCATAAACGGACTCTTAACGCATGGTTTTAGACACACGTTTAATTAGGCGCAGGACGATTACTGCAACCGGTTTCATATAGAAAATTTATGGGTACGGGCATCGTCGTGGCACATAATGGGAGATCGGGCGCGAGTCAGTCGTGGCGCGTGATCAGGGGGACGATGACGGAGAGCGACTTCGAGGCCGCCGTGGGCGAGGCGGCGCAGGACGCCGTGTGGAAAACGCAACATCCGCTGACCCATCACTTGGCAGAGGATGACCCGCGCCGGGCCGAATACCTGCGCGAGTATCACATGTCAGTCGGTCGACAGGTGCTCAAGGCCATCGAAAACCTGCGACGTGGCAGTGCCGGCCATGAAGGACCGATGGAAGGCGCCCCCGAAGTACCACCGAACGATTTCCATCCCGGTGCGGCACGTGCCGCGCGCGTGCCCTCAGCGCCCAGGTGATCGTTTGCCCGCCCTCGTGCCTGCGGGGTAGTCATCGCTCTGGGTGGGCCGACAACCGCTGCGGATCCCCGGATGCCGATCCTCGGTAGCTCCCGCGATAACGTGCTGATGACGCCGGTCCCGACGAGGTCGACGCCGTGGCAAGCCAACGAGTGGTCCAGCGCGGCAATCGCGCACATCCCCCGGGTAGGCGGCGGTAGTTTCAGTCCTGCGCCTCTGTTTTAGGGTGGCCGCACGGACGAAGGAGCATCGGTGAAGACCATTCCTAAAATGCTGGTGTTTGGGCTTGTCGAGCTGCTCGTGTTCGGCTCGATGGTTTTTTTGCCCGCAGGCACGTTCCATTACTGGCAGGCATGGGTTTTCCTTGTGGTGGTTGGCATCTCGGCCTGGATCCCCGCGGTGTACCTACTGCGTAAGAACCCCGCCGCGCTCGAGGCCCGGATGCGTGGGGGGCCGGCCGCCGAGGGCCGGCTGGCGCAGCGGGTCATCATCGCCGGCCTCTATGTGTCGCTGGCGGCGATGGTCGTGGTGAGCTGCCTCGACCATCGCTTCGGCTGGTCGCCGGTGCCGACGGCGGTGTGCGTGCTCGGTGATGTCCTGGTCGCCGTCGGGCTGGGTGTGGTGGCGCTGGTGATCATCCAGAACAGCTACGCGTCCGCCACGGTCCAGGTGCAGGCGGACCAAAAGGTCGTCTCCAGCGGTCTGTATGGGCTGGTGCGGCACCCGATGTATACCGGCAACGTGATCATGATGGTCGGCATCCCCCTTGCGCTCGGTTCTTACTGGGGACTGGTTTTCGTCGTTCCCGGTCTGCTGGTGCTCACCTCGCGCATCCGCGACGAGGAGAAGCTGCTCCAGAAAGAGTTGGACGGATACCTCGAGTACACGCGGAAGGTTCGCTATCGCCTGGTGCCGTCGATGTGGTAGCCACCGCATGTTTCGCCGAGCCGCGCTCGCCTCGGCGCGGCGCTACAGATCCGGGATGACGGGAACCTCTTCGACCGAGCAGGCGTGTCCGCCCAACCGCTGGCTCAAGCGCCTGACGGACGGGGCCTCGAACAGGGCGGTCACTTCGAGGTTGGCATCGAGGGCGGTGTTGATCGTGGCGGTGGCCCGCATCGCGGCAAGGGAGTCCCCGCCGAGGTCGAAAAACGATTCGTCGACCCCGACGCGGTCCACGCCGAGCACCTGCGTGTAGATCCCGGTCAAGATCTGCTCGATCAGGCTCGTCGGGGCGTGGCCCTCACCGTTGTGGTGGTGTTCGGGTACCGACACCGCAGGGGGTGCCGGCTGGGCCTGCGGCGGGTGGTGGCCGGATCTGTCCGGGCGCGCGTGCCTGCCCTCGTCTGGCGCATCGACCGACGACAGCGGTCGCGCCGGGTCGGTGGTCATGGCGACCAACGTCTCCTTGAACCGCTCGATCAGTGCCTCGATGTCGGCCCGGTCGAAAACGTCCGCGCGGAATTGGACGTGCAGCTCCAATTCGCGGCCCGGCAGCGCCTGGACCGTGAGCGGGTAGTGGTAGTAGTCGCGGTTGGTGATCTCGGTGATGGCCAACCCGTCGCTTCCCGACAATGCGGTGGCGTCCGCCGGGTAATTCTCGTACACGAAAACGGTGTCGAAGAGCCTTGCGTGGCCGGTGGCACGGTGGATCTCGCTCAGCGCCAGGTGCTGATGGTCCAGTGTGCGGTTGTGGTCACCCTGCAGTTGATCGAGCAGGTCGGTGGTGGTGGTCCCGCCGGTGATGCTCGCCCGCACCGGCACGGTGTTGATGAAGAGGCCCACCATCGAGTCCGCCCCCGGCACCTCGGCCGGCCGCCCGGAGACCACGGCGCCGAAGGCGACATCGCGCTGGCCGGTCAGCCACATCAGCAGCTGGGCCCAGGCGGCCTGCAGCACGGTGCTCACGGTGGTGTGGCGCGAGCGCGCCAACTCGCCGAGCGCCCGCGTGGTCGGTTCGGGTACCCGGAACGACGCGACGCCGCGCCGCCCCAGCCCGAACCAATCCGGCGGTCCGACCAGGGTGGGGGCGGCAAAGCCGGCGAATATGTCCCGCCACACCGCGCGGGCGCCCTCCAGGTCGCGACCGGCCAGCCAGGACACGAACCTGCGATACGACCCCGCCGCCGGCAGCCGTTGACCGTAATAGCTGGCGAATAATTCGCCCAGCAGGATCGGCAGCGACCACCCGTCGAGCACGATGTGGTGATTCGTCAGCACGAACCGGTGCCGGTCTTCCGCGGTGCGGATCAGGGCGACCCGCAACGCGGGATGGTCGGCCAAGTCGTAGACCGCGGCGCGTTCGGCGGCGCAGACCTGCTGGATCTGCTCATCGAGGTCCACATCCCCCTCGCTGAGGTCGAGATACCGCCAAGGCACCACGGGATCGGCCGGGATGATCTGCACCGGCTGGTCGAACCGCGCGCTGAACCGGGCCGCCAGGTTGGGGTGGCGGGCGACCACCGTGTGCACGGCGTCGCGCAGGCGGTGCTGGTCGAGCCGACCGCTCAGCGTGACATCGAGCTGCACCGCGTACACGTCGTCGCCACCTTGGGCGGTGCTGGCGTGAAACAGCAGCCCCTGCTGGAGGGGGGTCAGCGGCAGCACGTCGGCGATGCGGTACTGCCGCGCAAGCTCGTCGATCTGCAGCTGGCTCAGCCGGGCGGGCGCGATATCCGACGGCGTCAACCCGCCGCCACCGCCTCGCACATGTGCGCAGATGCCCGCCAGCGCGTCGAACCACAGGCGGCTCAGCCGGCTCACCTGCGCCTGGTCCAGGGCCGACGGCGCCCACGTCCAGCCCGCGCGCAGGCGCGGACCGGTGGCGGCGTCCAGGGTGCCCGCGTTGAGCTCCACGGTGTGCATCAGCGGCATGGGGGTCGCCGCGGCAACGCCGGTCACCGCCCAGCCGTCCTGGCGGATCTCCCAGATGTCGCCGGACACCTCGGTTGCCGCAGCGCCCAGCCGCCCCAGGTAGTTGAACCCGATCGTCGGGTCGGACCCCTCCAGGTCGACGTCACCGTTCAAGTAGCGCAGCAGCCCGTAGGTCAAACCGTCCGGCAGGGCCCGAAGCTGCTCTTTGGCGTCCTTGATCACCGCCCCGAGCCCCGCGTCACCGGCCAGCACCTGGGCCCAGTCCAGCCCGCCTACGGTGAGCGCCACCGGATACTTGGTGGTGAACCACCCCACCGTGCGCGACAGGTCGACGCTGGCGTCCAGCTCCTCCTGGCGCCCGTGACCCTCCGCGTCGATCACGACCGGCGCGGCACCAGTCCCCAAGAACTCGGCGCACGCCAACGCGAACGCGATCAACAGGATCTCGTGTATCCCGGCGTGGAACGCCGCGGGGACCTCACCGAGGAGCATCCGGGTCGTCTCGGCGTCCAGCTCCACCGCCAAGTTCCCGGCGGTCGCATAGGTATCCACCGCCGGCCGCACCGCCGGCAACTCCGCGGGCAGCGCCGCAATCCGCCGCCACGCGGGCGCCTTCTCCACGACCTCTGGGCGGCGGGCGTGCTCGGCCAGCAGCGCCGCCCACCGGGCGAACGACGTCCTCGGAGCCGGCAACACGACCTGCTGCCCGCCGCGGTGCTGCGCCCAGGCAAGGTTGAGGTCCTCGAGCAAGATCCGCCAGGACACCCCGTCGACCGCCAGATGGTGAACGATCAACAGCAACTGACCGGTGGGGGCCGCCCACAGCGCGCTCAGCATCACCCCGGCGGCCGGGTTCAGCCGCGCTCGCGCCGCCAGCACGGCGTCGTCGGACAGCATGTCCACCGTCTGCAGGCAGCCGCGCGCGTCCACCGAGCCCGGGTCGGGCACCGTCACCGACCACCCGTCGGCGCCGTCTGTGTTGTTGCTGTCGACGCGCAGCCGCAACGTCGCGTGCCGATCGAGCAAGGCCTGCAACACCGCCACGACGTCCGACGAGGTCACCCCGACCGGGGCCTGCACCAGCACCGTCTGGTTGAACTCCGCCACCGGGCCCTGCACGCTCTGCAGCCAGCGCATGATCGGGGTGGCCACCACCGCCCCGACGCCCTCGTCGATCACCTCGGCGTCGTCGGCGACCACGCCGGCCACCCGGGCGAGCTTTGCCACGGTCTGCTCGACGAAGATGTCGCGCGGCCTACACACCACGCCGGCGGCGCGCGCCCGCGCCACCACCTGCATCGACAGGATGCTGTCCCCGCCGAGCTCGAAGAACGACTCCTCGACCCCGACCCGCTCCAGCCCCAGCACCTGGGCATAGATGCCGGCCAGGATCTCCTCGACCGCGTCGGCGGGGGCGCGGTAGTGATCGACGTCCTGATACTCCGGCGCCGGCAGGGCGCGGGTGTCGAGTTTGCCGTTGACGGTCAGCGGCAGCGCGTCCAACGCCACCACCGCGGCCGGAACCATGTAGGCCGGCAGCCGCTCGGCCAGCGCGGCGCGCACCCCTGCCGGATCCAGCGTCCCGGTCACGTAACCCACCAGGCGCTTGTCCCCGGGGCGGTCCTCGCGGGCGATCACCACCGCCTGCTCCACGCCATCCAGGCCGTTCAACGTCGCCTGGACCTCACCCAGTTCGATGCGATAGCCGCGGATCTTGACCTGTTCATCGGCGCGCCCCAGGTAGCGCAACTGCCCGTCGGCGCCCCAGCACATCAGGTCGCCGGTGCGATACATGCGCGCTCCCGGGCCGCCGAACGGACACGCGACGAACCGCGTCGCCGTCAAACCCGCGCGGCCGACGTACCCGTGCGCCAACCCGGCGCCGGCGACGTACAACTCGCCGACCACACCGGGGGGCACCGGCTGCAACGACTTATCGAGCACGAAGAAACCGAGGTGCGCCAAGGGCACCCCGATGGGGCTGACCGCGGTGTCGACATCCGCGGCGACGATCTCGCGGAACGAGGCGTGCACGGTCGTCTCGGTGATGCCGTACATGTTGATCAGCCGGGGCTGAGCGGGGTGAGTGTCCCGCCACGCGCGCAGCCGCTGCGGTTCGAGCGCTTCGCCGCCGAACACCACGGCCTCCAGCTCCAACTGAGATCCCAGCTCGGGCTGCAACGCGTCGGCGGCCTGCAGGGCGTAAAACGCCGACGGGGTCTGGCTCAAGACGCTGACCCGCTCAGCCACCAGCAGCGCGTGCAGGTCTTCGGGCGAGCGCACCACCGAGTCGGGCACCACCACCACGCGCCCGCCGTACAGCAGCGCGCCCCAGATCTCCCACACCGAGAAGTCGAAAGCCAGCGAATGGCACTGCGTCCACACCCGTCCGGCGAGCTCCATGTCGCCGGCCAGCGTCTCGAGCAGCCGGGTCACGTTGCGATGCGGGACCGCCACCCCCTTGGGGTTTCCGGTCGTGCCCGAGGTGTAGATGATGTAGGCGACGTCGTCCGGGCACGCCGCCGCCACCGCGGTGCTGGGCCGGCTGCCAACGGCGTCATCGTCGATATCGACGACCAGCAGATCGCGTCCCTCCAACCGCGGGCGGTATTCCGCGGTGGTGATCGCGGCGATCGGCGCGGCGTCGTCGAGCACGAACTGCATGCGCGACGCCGGCACCGCCGGGTCGATCGGCACATACGCCGCGCCCGTCTTCACCACCGCCAGGATCGCCACCACCGCATCGGCCGACCGAGGCAACAACAGCCCGACGCGCCGTCCCGGGCCGACGCCTTCATCGGCCAAGAGATGCGCCAACCTGTTGGCCGCCCTGTCCAGCTCCCGGTAGGTCATCGACGCGCCGTCGAAGGTCACCGCCACGGCGTCCGGTACGCGCGCGACCTGCTGGGCGAACACTTCCGGAATCGAGACCGGCGGGCCGACCGGCTTCGCCAACACCGCCCGGTTACCCCAGTCCTCCAGCCGGGCCCGCTCGACCTCGTCGAGCACGCCGATGGACGACAGCCGCCGAGCCGGGTCGGTGGTCATCGCGACCAGCACGCGCTGCAAACGCGCTATCAGCGTTTCGATGCTGGCCGCGTCGAACACGTCGGTACGGAACTCCACCGACCCGGCGATGCCGGCCGGCTCACCGTCCTCATTCAGGTGTTCTTCCAACGAGAACGCCAAGTCCATGCGGGCGGTGCCGGTGTCCACCGGCAGCTGGGTGAGCTCGAGGTCTCCCAACGCCAACTCGACATCGTCGTCGATGCCGTGCAGGGTCCGCCAGGCCAGCATCACCTGAACCAGCGGGTGATGGGTCAGCGATCGCGTGGGATTCAGCCGCTCGACGACCACTTCGAAGGGCACATCTTGGTGCTCGTAGGCGGCGAGGCTGCGTGCCCGCACCTGAGCGAGCAGGTCGGCGACACTGGGATCGCCGGTCAGATCGACGCGCAACACCAGCGTGTTGACGAAGAAACCGACCAGCTCGTCCAGCGCGGGGTCACGGCGCCCGCCTATTGGGAAGCCAACCGCCACATCGGAACTCGCGCTCAGCTTGGCCAGCAGCACGGCCAACGCGGTCTGCATCACCATGAAATTGGTCGAGTTGTGTTCGCGGGCCACCCGGGCCACCTGCCGGTGCAATTCGGCGGGCCAACCCACCAGCACGGCGGCGCCCCGCTGATCGGCCACCGGCGGGTAGGGCCGGTCGGTGGGCAGCTCCAGCCGCTCGGGCATCCCCGCCAGGGCCTGCTGCCAGTACGCCAGCTGGGCGGCGATCGGGCTGTCGCCATCGCTGAGATCGCCGAACTGCGCGCGCTGCCAGAGCGTGTAATCGACATACTGCACCGGCAGCGGCGTCCAACCGGGAGCTTGCCCCGCACATCGGCCGGCGTAGGCCACGGCCATATCACGCACCAGCGGGTCGATCGACAAGCCGTCGGCGGCGATGTGATGCACCACGGCAACCAGCACGTGTTCGTCGTCGGCGACGCGGAAAAGCTTGGCGCGCAAAGGGATTTCGGCCGCGAGGTCAAAGCTGTGACGCGCCGTCTCCTCGATGGCCTCCTGCAGCCGGACCGGCGACCATGCGGTCGCGTCGACTACGTCCCAACCGAAGTCGGCCCGCTCGGCGGCGAGCACCAGCTGCTGCGGTATCCCGTCGGGGGCGGCGAACAGCGTGCGCAGGCTTTCATGGCGGCCCACCACGTCGGCCAGCGCCGCGCAAAACGCGTCGGCATCCAGCCGCCCACGCAGCCGCAGCGCCACCGCCAGGTTGTACACCGGTGACGGACCCTGCAACTGGTCGATGAACCATAACCGGTTCTGCGCGAACGACAACGGGATCACAGCGGGCCGCTCGACGGCCACCAAGGGCTCCAGCCCGCGCTCACCACCGTGGATGCGCGTCGCCAACTGGGCCACCGTCGGCGCCTCGAACACCGCGCGCACCGCGACGCCGGCGCCCAGACCGGTGTTGATCGCTGCGATCAGGCGCATCGCCGACAGCGAATCCCCACCCAGGTCGAAAAATGAGTCGTCCACCCCGACCCGTTCCACCCCCAACACCTGGGCATAGATGCCGGCCAGGATCTCCTCGGTCGGGTTGGTCGGTGCGCGGTAGCTATCGGTGGCCTCGTATCCGGGGGCCGGCAGCGCCCTGGCGTCGAGCTTGCCGTTGACCGTCAACGGCAGCGCCGCCAACCCCACCACCGCGGCGGGAACCATGTAAGCCGGCAGCCGCTCGGCCAGCGCAGAACGCACCGCCACCGGATCCGCGGTCCCGGTGATGTACCCCACCAGACGCTTATCGCCGGGGCGGTCTTCGCGAGCGACCACCACCGCCTGCTCCACGCCGTCGAACGCGGCCAGCGCGGCCCGGACTTCGCCCGGTTCGATGCGGTAGCCGCGAATCTTGACCTGCTCGTCGGCGCGACCCAGGTACTGCAGCTGCCCGTCGGCGCGCCACCGTACCAAGTCCCCGGTGCGGTACATGCGGGTTCCGGGCGCGTCCGCGCCGCCGAACGGGCAGGCCACAAAGCGCGAGGCGGTCAGCCCGGTCCGGCCGACGTATCCGACGCCCACCCCCCGGCCGGCCACATACAGTTCCCCGACCACACCGGCAGGCACCCGCCGCAACGACTCGTCCAGGACGAACAACGCCGCCGTGGACACGGGCGCACCGATCGGGGCCGCCCCCGACCCCGGTTGCAACGGCGCGCTCATCGAGGCATACACCGTGGCCTCGGTGGGGCCGTAGGCGTTGATCACCACCCGCCCGGGCGCCCACTGGTCCACCACCTCGGCCGGGCAGGCCTCGCCGCCGAGCAGTAACGCCTCCGACTCCAATCGTTGCGGGGACAGTGCGGCAACGGCCGACGGGGTTTGCGTGAGCACGTTGACGCGTTCGCGGGCCAGCAGGTCGTGGAAATCGTCCGGTGAGGCGACGACGGACTGAGGCACCACCACCAGCCGCCCGCCGCCGAGCAGTGCCGCCCAGATCTCCCACACCGAGAAGTCGAAAGCGTACGAGTGGCATTGCGTCCACACCTGTGTCGCCGGCAACGATGTCGGCGTCGACTGGGCCAGGTGGGCCAGGTTGCGGTGGGCGATCGCCACACCTTTAGGCGTTCCGGTGGTCCCCGAGGTGTAGATCAGGTACGCGATGTCGTCGGCCGCCGGTGCCGGCGGCGCGGGGATGGGTTGGTCCCCGACGGCGGCCCCGATTTCATCGATGTCGATGACCGCCAGGTCCCGCCCGTCCAGCCGCTCGGCCAACCCCGCGGTGGTGACCGCGGCGACCGGCGCGGCATCGTCCAGCATGAACGCGATCCGGGCCGCCGGCAGCGCCGGGTCGATCGCCAGGTAGGCCGCCCCGGCCTTCAGCACCGCCAGCATGGTCACGACGGCCTGAGCCGACCGGTCCAACAGCAACGCCACACACGCGCCCGGGCCGACACCGTGGCCGGCCAGCAAGTGCGCGAACCGGTTAGCGGCCTCGTCGAGTTCTCGGTAGGTCATCGACCGGCCCTCGAAGGTCACCGCCGGCGCCTCGGGGGCGCGGGCCACCTGGGCGGCGAACAGCTCCGGTACCGAGACCAAAGGGGCCGGGGCCCGCCTCGTCAATACCGCGCGGTTGCCCGCCTCGTCGAGGCGGGCGTGCTCGGCCTCGTCGAGCAGATCCACCGACGACAGCCGCCGCCCCGCGTCCGCCGTCATGGCGACCAGCACCCGCTGGAGTCGCTCGATCAGCGTTTCGATGCTGGCGGCGTCGAACACGTCGGTCCGGAATTCCACCGCCCCGGTGATTCCAGCGGGCTCACCGGCGTCGGTCCACGTCTCGCCCAGGGAGAACGCCAGGTCGGTGCGGGCCGTCCGGGTGTCGAGCGGCAACGGCGTGACCTGCAAGCCCCCCAAGGCCAACCCGGCCGCGGGGCCGGTCATACCCTGGCCCTGCCCGCTCTGCCAGGCCAACATCACCTGGACCAGCGGGTGGTGGGTCAGGCTTCGGGTCGGGTTGAGCCGTTCCACCAGCACCTCGAAGGGCACGTCCTGATGCTCGTATGCGGCCAGGCTGCGCGCCCGCACCTGGGCGAGCAGTTCGGCGACGCTGGGATCGCCGGCCAGATCAACACGCAGCACCAGGGTGTTGACGAAGAAGCCCACCAGCTCGTCCAGCGCGGGGTCCCCGCGCCCGGCGATCGGAAAGCCCACGGACACATCGGAACTCGCGGTGAGCTTGGCCAGCAACACGGCCATGGCGGCCTGCATCACCATGAAGCTGGTGGCGTTGTGTTCGCGGGCCACCCGGGCGACCTGCCGCTGCAGGTCGGCCGGCCAGTCCACCGACACGCTCGCGCCGCGGTAGTCCGCGACCGGCGGGTAGGGCCGGTCGGTGGGCAGCTGCAGGTGCTCCGGCATCCCGGCGAGGGCCTCCTGCCAGTAGGCCAGCTGCGCGGCGATGCGGCTGCCGCTGTCGCCGAGCTCCCCGAGCTGCGCGCGCTGCCACAGCGTGTAGTCGGCGTACTGCACCGCGAGGTCGGGCCAGTCGGGGGCCGACCCCACGCTGCGGCTGGCGTAGGCGACCCCGAGATCGCGCACCAGCGGGGTGATGGACGCACCGTCGGCGGCGATGTGGTGCACCACGGCCACCAGCACGTGTTCATCGTCGGCAACCCGGAAAAGCCTTGCCCGCATGGGGATCTCGGCTGCCAGGTCGAACGGGTGACGCGCCACCGCGTCGAAGGCCTCGGTCAGCCGGCTCTCCGACCAGCCGATCGCGTCGACGACGGCCCAACCGAAGTCGGCCCGCTCCGGAGGCACGATCAGCTGGCACGGTATGCCGTCGTGTGAGGCAAACAGCGTGCGCAGGCTCTCCTGCCGGGCCACCACGTCGGCCAGCGCCGCGCCCAACGCCTCTTCTTCAACGGCATCCATCCGCCCGCGCAGCCGGAGGGCGACCGCCATGTTGTAGATCGTCGAGGGACCCTGGAACTGGTCGATGAACCACAACCGGCTCTGGGCGAACGACAGCGGAATCACCGCGGGCCGCTCGGCGGCGGCGAAAGGCGCCAGAGGCTCCAACTGCGCCTCATCCCCACCGATGCGCGTCGCCAACTGGGCAACGGTGGGCGCCTCGAACAGCGTACGCACCGAAAGACCGGCATCCAGGCCGCTGTTGACCGCGGCGATCAGGCGCACGGCCGACAGCGAATCCCCACCGAGGTCGAAGAACGACTCATCCACCCCCACCAGCCGCGGCGGCTGCACGCCCAGGACCTGCGCGTAGATGCCGGCCAGCAGCTCTTCGACCGCGCTGGTCGGGGCGCGATAGTGGTCGCCATCCTGGTATTCGGGTGCCGGCAGGGCCCGGGTGTCGAGTTTGCCGTTGACCGTCAACGGCAGCGCGTCGAGCACCACCACCGCGGCGGGCACCATGTATGCCGGGAGCCGCTCGGCCAGCGCGGCGCGCGCCGACGCTCCGAACGAGGCCGGGTCCGTGACTCCGGTGACGTAGCCCACCAGGCGCTTGTCGCCGGGGCGGTCCTCGCGGGCGATCACCGCCGCCTGCTTGACGCCGTCCAGCGCGCTGAGGGCCGCCTGAATTTCGCCGAGTTCGATGCGGTAGCCGCGGATCTTGACCTGTTTGTCGGCACGTCCGACGTACCGCAGCTGTCCGTCGGGACCCCACCACACCAGGTCCCCGGTGCGATACATCCGTTGTCCGGGCGCTCCCGCGCCGACGAACGGGCAGGCCACAAACCGCGTCGCGCTCAGCGACGCCCGGCCCACATAGCCGTCCGCCACTCCGGCACCGGCCACGTACAACTCCCCCACCACACCCGGCGGGACCGGCCGCAACCACCCGTCGAGCACGAAGAACTCCAGATGGGCCAGCGGAACCCCGATGGGGCTCGCGACGCTGTCGACGTCGCTGACGACGATCTCCCGGAACGACGCGTGCACGGTCGTCTCGGTGATGCCGTACATATTGATCAGCCGCGGCAAACCCGGATGGTTGTCCAGCCAACTCCGCAGCCGCTGCGGCTCCAGCGCCTCGCCGCCAAAGACCACGGCCTCGAGCTTCAGACGAGGCTCCGGCTCGGGCTGTGCCGCATCGGCGGTCTGCAACGCATAAAACGCCGACGGGGTCTGGCTCAAGACGGTGACCTGTTCGGCGACCAGCAAAGCGTGCAGATCCTGCGGCGAGCGGACCACCGAATCGGGCACGATCACCAGCCGGCCGCCGTAGAGCAGCGCGCCCCAGATCTCCCACACCGAAAAATCGAAGGCCAACGAATGGCACTGCGACCACACCTGCCCCGCCAGTTCCAGATCGGCGTCCAGCGTCTCGAGCAGCCGCGTCACGTTGCGGTGCGGGATCGCCACGCCCTTGGGGGTTCCGGTGGTACCCGACGTGTAGATGAGGTAGGCGATGTCATCGGGGGCCGGCGCCGGCAACGCGGTGCTGGGTTGGCGATCGACGGCGGGGTCGTCGATGTCGATGACCGCCACGTCGCGCCCGTCCAGCCGGTCCGCCAGGCCCGCGGTCGTGATCACCGCGATCGGCGCGGCGTCGTCGAGCACGAACTCCATCCGGGCCGCGGGCACCGTCGGGTCGATCGGCACGTATGCCGCCCCGGTTTTCAGCACCGCCAACATCGCCACCACCGCGTCGGCCGAGCGCGGCAACAGCAGCGCCACGCGCTGGCCCGGACCCACACCCTGGCCGGTCAACATGTGCGCCAACCGATTGGCCGCCTGCTTGACCTCGCGGTAGGTCCACGAACGCTCCCCCGCGGTGATCGCCACCGCGTCCGGCGTGCGCGCCACTTGCGCGCCGAACAGCACCGGAATCGACACCGGCACACCCACCGGCTGGGCCAATCCGGTGCGGTTGCCCCACCTCTCCAGCTGGGCGTGCTCGGCGGCGTCGAGCACATCCATCGACGACAACCGCCGCCCCGAATCGGCGGTCATCGCCGCCAGCACCCGCTTGAACCGCTCGATCAGCGTCTCGATCGCGGCCGCGTCGAACACATCGGTGTCGAATTCGACGCGAAGGCCCATTTCGGCGCCCGGCATGGCCTGCACCGCGAGCGGGTAGTGGTTGTATTCGCGGTGGGTGAAATCGGTGACGGCCAATCCGTCGGCGCCCGACAACGCGGCCGCGTCGAGCGGGTAGTTCTCGTACACGAAAAAGGTGTCGAACAGCTGGTCCAGTCCGGTGACGCGGTGCATCTCGCTGAGCGCCAGGTGCTGGTGGTCGAGCGTGTGGTTGTAGGCGTGTTGCAGTTGATCGAGCAGCTCGGTGGTGGTGGTCGTGGCCGTGACGCTCGCCCGCACCGGCACCGTGTTGATAAAGAGGCCCACCATCGAGTCGGCGCCGGGCAGCTCGGGCGGCCGTCCCGACACCGTCGTGCCGAAAGCGACGTCGGGCCGGCCGGTCAGCCACATCAGCAGTTGCGCCCAGGCGGCCTGCACGACGGTGCTGACGGTGGTGTGGCTGGCGCGCGCCAGCTCACCGAGCGCCCGCGTGGTGTGCTCGGCCACCCGGAACGATGCGACGCCGCGCGGCCCCAGACCCCGCCGGCCCGGCGGGCTCAGCAATGTGGGGGTGTCGAATCCGGCCAGTACCTCACGCCAGGCTTCGCGCGCGGCGTCAAGGTCGCGGCTCGTCAGCCACGTCACGAAGCTGCGGTACTTCGCCGCCGCGGGCAGCCAGCGCCCGTGATAGCTGGCGAATATTTCCCCCAGCAGGATCGGCAGCGACCAGCCATCCAGCACGATGTGGTGATTGGTCAGCACCAACCGGTGCTGATCTTCGGCGGTGCCGATCAGCGCGGCGCGAAAGGCGGGCTGGTCGGTGAGGTTGCAGACCGCGGCGCGTTCGGCGGCACACACCTGCCGGATCTGCCCGTCGAGGTCCGGGCGAGCGTCGCGAAGGTCGACGTAGCGCCACGGCACCACGGGGTCGGCCGGGATGATCTGCACCGGCTGGTCGAACTTGTCGGAGAATCGGGCCGCCAGGTTCGGGTGGCGGATGACGACCGCCTGCACCGCCGTGCGCAGGCGGTCGTGATCGACCGGACCACTCAGCGCGATCTCCAGCTGCACGGCATACACGTCATCCCCGCCCTGAGCGGTGATGGCATGGAACCACAGCCCCTGCTGCAAGGGGGTCAGTGGCAGAACGTCAGCTATCCGCATATTGCCGCTGTAGGTCGTCGATTTGCTGCTGGCTGAGGCCGGCGGCGATGTCGGAGGGCGTCAATCCGCCCCCGCCGCCTCGCACATGCGCGCAGATGCCGGCCAGCGCGTCGAACCACAACCGGTTCAGCCGGCTGACCCGCACCTGGTCGAGGGTCGAGGGCGCCCACGTCCAGCGGGCGTGCAGCTGTGGACCGGTGGCGGCGTCGACGGTGCTGGCGTTGAGTTCCACGGTGTGCATCAGGGGCATGGGGATGGCCGCGGCGACGTCGGTGACCGACCAGCCGTCCTGGCTGAGCCGCCAAACGTCACCTGACACCTCGGCCGCCGCACCGAGCCGCCCGAGATAGTTGAACCCAATCGGCGGGTCGGTGGGTGCCAGGTCGACGTCGTCGTTCAAGTAGCGCAGCGCCCCGTAGGTCAAACCGTCCGGCAGCGCGCGAAGCTGCTCTTTGGCGTCTTTGATGACCGTGCCCAGCGCCGCGTCACCGGCCACCACCCGCGCCCAGTCCAGCCCGCCGACCGCGAGCGATACCGGGTATTTGGTCGTGAACCACCCGACCGTGCGGGACAGGTCGACATGGGGGGCCAGTTCCTCGTGGCGCCCGTGACCTTCCACATCGATGACCATCGGCGCGCCGCCGCCGCCCACGAATTCCGCGACCGCCAAGGCGAACGCGATCAGCAGGATGTCGTGCACCCCGGCGTGAAACGCCGCCGGTACCTCGTCCAGCAGCGCCCGGGTGGTCTCGGCGTCCAGCTGCGCCGACAAGGTGCCCGCGCTCAGGTAGGTGTCGACCTCGGGACGCACCGGCGGCAGTGCCGCGGGCGCCGCCGCGATCTGCCGCCAAGCGTCGGCCTGCGCCACGACTTCCGGGCGGCGCGCGTGCTCGGCCAACAGCGACGCCCAGCGGCCGAACGAGGTCCCGGGCGCCGGCAACACCAACTGCTGCCCACCACGATGCTGGGCCCAGGCGATATTGAGGTCCTCGAGCAGAATCCGCCACGACACCCCGTCGACGGCCAGATGGTGAACGATCAACACCAACTGCCCGGTGTCGGCCACCCACAGCGCACTCAGCATTCTCCCGGCCGCGGGGTCCAACCGCGACCGCGCCTCGATCACCGCCTCATCGGACAACACCGGCACCGCGCGCAGGCACCCGCGGGCATCCACCGCACCGGCCTCGGGCACCGTCAGCGACCAGCCCCCGGCGCCGTCGGTGTTGTTGCTGTCGACGCGAAGGCGCAGCGTGGCGTGCCGATCCAGCACGGCCTGCAACACCGCGACCACATCGGTCTCGGTCACCCCGGCCGGGGCCTGCACCGACACCGTCTGGTTGAACTGGTCGACCGGCCCCTGGACGCCGTGCAGCCAGCGCATGATCGGTGTCGCCACCATCGGGCCGAGACCCTCGTCGCTGACATCGGCGTCACCGGTGGCCACTTCGGCTACCCGGGCCAGCTGGGCCACGGTTTGCTCGACGAAAACATCGCGCGGCCGGCACACCACGCCCGCGGCCCGTGCGCGCGCCACCACCTGCATCGACAAGATGCTGTCCCCACCGAGCTCGAAGAACGACTCGTCCACCCCGACGCGCTCCAAGCCGAGCACCTGCGCGTAGATGTCGGCCAGGATCTCCTCGACCGCGTTGCCCGGGGCCCGATAGCGATCGACGTCCTGGTATTCGGGTGCGGGCAGGGCGCGCTTGTCGAGCTTGCCGTTGACCGTCAGGGGCACCGCGTCGATGACCACAACCGCGGCCGGCACCATGTACGCCGGCAACCGCTCGGCCAGCGCGGCGCGCGCTGCGGCCGGCTCGGCGCTCCCCGTCACATACCCCACCAGGCGCTTGTCGCCGGGGCGGTCCTCGCGAGCGACGACCACCGCCTGCCCGACCCCGTCCAGTGCGGCGAGTGCGGCCTGGACTTCACCCAACTCGATCCGAAAGCCGCGGATCTTGACCTGCTCATCGGCGCGCCCCACGTACCGCAGCTGCCCGTCGGCCCCCCACCACGCCAGGTCGCCGGTGCGATACATCCGTTGTCCGGGCGCTCCCGCGCCGACGAACGGGCACGCCACAAACCGCGTCGACGTCAAGCCCGGGCGTCGCCAATACCCACACCCCGCGCCGCCGCCGGCCACATACAACTCCCCGACGACACCCGCAGGCACCGGCTGCAACCACGCGTCCAGCACGAAGAACGCGTACTGGCCCAACGGCACGCCGATCGGACTGGCGGGGCGCTCGACGTCCTCGGGGAAGATCTCCCGAAACGAGGCGTGCACCGTCGTCTCCGTCGTGCCATACAAGTTGAGCAGCCGGGTTGATTCCGGATGGTTGTCCAGCCACGTCCGCAACCGCTGCGGCTCCAGCGCCTCACCGGCGAAGATCACCGCCCGAAGCTGGAGTTGACGTCCCAGGTCGGGTGCGAGCGCGTCCGCGGTTTGCAGCGCGTAAAACGCCGACGGGGTCTGGCTCAAGACTTCGACCCGTTCTCTGACCAACAACGCATGGAAGTCTTCGGGCGAGCGGGCCACCGACTCGGGCACCACCACGAGGCGGCCGCCGGACAGCAGCGCACCCCAGATCTCGCACACCGAGACGTCGAACGCCAACGAGTGCCACTGCGACCACACCTGCCCCGGCGACAGCTCGACGTCGAGTGACTCCAGCAGCCGGGTCACGTTGTGGTGCGTGATGGCCACCCCTTTGGGGACGCCGGTCGTCCCGGAGGTGTAGATGAGGTAGGCGATATTGTCCGGCTCCGGCGCGGGCAGCGCCGCGCAGGGGTGGCGGCCGGCGTCGGGGCCTGCGACCTCGGCGACATCGATGATCAGCAGATCGCGCCCGTCCAGCCGGTCGGCCAAGCCGGTGGCGGTAATCGCCGCAATCGGCGCGGCGTCGTCGAGCATGAACGCGATTCGGGCCGTCGGCACCGCCGGGTCAATCGGCACATACGCGGCCCCGGTCTTGAGCACCGCCAGAATGGCCACGATCGCCTCGGCCGAACGCTCCAGCAGCAGCGCCACCCGCTGCCCCGGGCCTACCCCATGGCCGGCCAGCAGCTGCGCCAACCGGTTGGCGGTCTGCTCAACCTCGCCGTAGGTCCACGACGATTCCCCGACAGTGATCGCGACCGCCTCCGGGGCGCGCGCAGCCTGCGCGGCGAACATCGCTGGGATCGACTGCGATGCGGGCGCCGGCCCACTCAACACCGCACGGTTGCCCCACTCGTCGAGCCCGTCCAGCTCGGCGGCATCGCGAAGATCCAGGGACGAGAGCCGCCGCCCCGGATCGGCGGTCATCGCCACCAGCGTCCGGCCCAACCGCGTCGCCAATTCCGAGACGTCGAGATTCGCAAACGGACCCCCGGCACCCGCCGTGCTGAGAAATAGCTGGTCGCCGCCGCCAGAGAAGATCAGCGCGAAGGCGCCCACCTGAACGGGATTGGTGAATGACGCAGAGGCGGCGACACCGGCGAAGTCCATTGTCATCTTCGACGGCATGAAATTGACGCTCACCCGATCGGCTCGCTGTCCCGCGCCGCGCGGGTCGGCCTTGCGTTCCAGGGCGTGCACCGGGAACCGCTGGTGGTCCAGCGCCTCGCGTATTCGCGCGTCGACATACGTACAGAAATCGGCGACCGTGGCTCGCGGCGAAACGCTCAACACCAGCGGTACCACCCCGGAAACCATGCCCGGCAGCGTCTTTGACTCCGGACGCACGCGCCTGCTGACCGGGAAGTCGAGCACCACCTCTGAGCCCTCGGCGCACCACCCACGCACTAAAAGGGCACACGCCGCGGTGATGACCGACGAGCGAGGCATATTCCACGAGTCGGACAATTCTTGAACTCGTCGAAGGACGGCAGCGTCCAGTCGAACCGGCGCGGAAGGCGCAGACCGATCCCCCTCGTCGACGGCCGGGAGAAACCCGTTATGCGGTCCGCTTTCGGGTGGAAGATTCTTGGCCCAATAGTCCTGATCTTCCAGATAATCGGCGGATGCTTCGTATTCCGACTCGCAGCGAACCAAGTCCTGCAGCGAGCCGAAGAAGGCGGGCGGAATGGGTGCGTTCGCAACAATTGCCGCGTAGACGGTTGCAATCCGGTTCGCGATGAGAGTAATTCCGGAGCCGTCCACGATTATGTGATGGAAGCACCCGAATAGGTAGAATTCATCGGACCATGTTTGGAACAAAGTAAAATTGAACAGCGGGCCGGTCGGCGGCATCGGCGTGTGTTGAATCGATAACGCCATACGACGGGCTTCCTGAACCGGATGGCGCGTGTCGCTCAGGTCGTGAAAGGCCACCTCGAAGTCCGGGTCGTCGATCGCCCTCTGCAAGACCTGGCCATCCACCTCGAAGACGGCCGCCCTGGCCGGTTCGGCCTCTCGCATCGCGTGACGGATCGCGCGCGCGAGCAACTCGCGGTCTACCGTGCCGTCGAATCGGACAAGCACACCAAGCTGCCACTCCGTACCGGAGTGACCCGTTTCCTGGGCGAGCCAAATGTCCAGCTGCCCCCGCGTCAGCGGGAAAGCCCGGTCATCAACTTCCATCCGGATTACCTATCAAACCCCTGACCCGCCGCTAATCTGTCGCGCAGGGTTTTCGGCCGTATATCCGTCCAGTTCTGTTCGATGTAGTCCAGGCACGCCGCGCGGTCCGCTTCGCCGTACACGACCCGCCAACCGGCGGGAACATCGGCGAAGGCCGGCCACAGACTGTGTTGTTCCTCGTCGTTGACCAAGACGAAAAAAGTGCCGTCGTCATCGTCGAACGGATTAGTGGTCACCGCGTCTCCAGACCGTCTACTGGACATGGGTATAACAAGTTCTAAACCATACTGGAGCCCCACAGAGCTTGTCTAAGCCTTCGGGGAATTTGTGGTAGCGGTCCGATCCGCCCACACCACTGCATCGGCGACGTTACCTAGGCGAACGATAGGTATGGTTTTCGCGCGGTTCTTCTACCTGCGGTTTGCGGAGCGGCCGTCCTTCCACCCGCCTCCGACGCCGCGTCGCCGTGACCCGCGGCGACTCGCCGGACGGTGTTGGCATATTCGCCGTCCCCGGCGCCTCGGGCATCTCCGCCGCGACGACGCCGGCCTTGGTCGCCTTCCGCATCGACCCCACTCACCCCCTGCGGCGCCGGCGCAACACCGAGGTCCCATCGGCACGACCGACCGGCCGCTGTGGCCCTACGCCACCGTGCCGGCGTTGGATCGCGGTCTGCACACACCTAATCCATCGAGTGCCGAAAAGATGCGGCGCCGCGCCGCGGGTGGCTCGTGCGGTCCGCCGAGCGACTCGCTCTCGCCGCGGCACCTTCGGATGGGCGCACGGGCCCGTCGCGCGCACTGCCGTTGGCGTGATGATGGTGACCGCCTAATTCCGTCGGCGCGAACCGAACGCCGGGGCGCCGGCGGCCGCCCCGCCCAACGACGGCGCCCTCAGAACTTCCGAGGACGGAGCAACGATCTTTGAGATGGCCCACATCGACACTACTGTGTGGACATCGCAATTTAGCGAGGCCGTGGCCGCTGCGCCCGCGGACCGTTCGAGGTGAATTGGAGGCATCTGGACAACATGAATTATGACGCCTAACGCGGGAAGGTTGAGCCGCTACCCGACGCTAGCCGGTCGTGTAGCATGCAACCTGATTGGGCGGCACGTTGGGCCGGTGTATTCCGAATCAAAATATCCACAATAAAGACACCATGTGACCGATCATGGGTCAAAGTAGATCCGGTTGGGGCGACATAATATGGACAACCATAGCGAACCTTCGGCGCAGGTTGAATCGAAGGATAATTCACCAGTTGCAATGTCGGAGCACCTCGCTGACGACCTACTTTCCACCACCGCCGGTGGCTGGAAAAGTTTCTATAATTTGCTCAGTCGCCGGCTAGAGGACGCCGGGGTCGCCGATTCATCTTTTTTCCTCAATTATGGGTACTGCTCGCTGGGTTCGGACGACGAATCCGCGTTCACCATCCGATCGGGAACTTTCAACGCCAACTCGGTCCGGCTGGTGTTCGAAGTCATCGGTTCGGTTGACCTCAATGACCGCACAGTCGTCGAAATAGGGTGTGGGCGCGGCGGCAACGCCGCCCTTGTCGCCGAGAAGTTCAACGCTCAGGTGATCGGCATCGACATGTCCTCGGAAGCGATCGCTTTCTGCAGCAAAACGCACGTCAGGCGTCCGATCGACTTCCGGGTCGGCGATGCGCTGAATATTCCCCTACCCGATGCGTCCTGCGATGCCATCATCAACGTCGAGTCCTCGCATTCCTACGGGAATCTGCCAAAATTCCTGGGTGAAGTTCGCCGGATTTGCCGGCCCGCGGGATGGTTTTTACACACCGACTTTTTAAGCCCCGAAGACTGGGACCAAGTGAGGATGCGTTTGAAGCGATCGGGCTTCGTCACCGAAAGCGACCGGGATATCACCGGTAACGTGCTGGCCTCGCGCGATCAAGCGAGCGATACCTGGGCTGAGGTTTACGGCGACAGAAATGCCCGTGTCGCGAACTTCCTCTCCCTGCCCGGGTCCGCGATCTACGAACAGATGCGGGCCGGCTTGTTGGAGTACCGGATACTGAGGTCTCAACTGCGCGCCGAAGCCGCGTAGGGTCGCCCCGGCCGCGCTGCGACGCCGAGCCTGCCTCGGTGGCGGTGTGCGCACGCTGGCCTGAATTCCCACGCGCGCGAACGCCGACCCCGGACCGGCCGATCCTCGGGTTGATTACGTGGGCTCGGCCAAACCGACCGAATCCGCCTTATCCGACTCTGGCACCTGACCGGCCAGGTACTCGGCCAGCGACCCGATGGTCGGGTAGTCGAACACCGCGGTCGCGCTGATCGTGAACGCGCCACCGAACTGCGGAAGCAACCGGTTGCTGAATTCGACCGCCATCAGCGAATCGGTCCCCAGCTCCAGGAACCGGCTGGTCGCGGCCGGCGGTTGCGCGAGCCTCAGGAAATTCTGGACTTCGTACCGCAGGTACTCCGTGAGGAAGCTGCCGCGCTCCGCCTCGGGGACCTCGTGCAGTTGCCGCAACAACTCGCTGTCGCCGCGTGCCGCCGTGACCGCGCTCGGCAGCACATGGTCGAGCATCGCCGGGCGAGTGGCGCCCAGCCCCTTCGCGGCGCGCTGCCAATTGGCCTTGATGACGGTTGCCTGCCCGGTTCCGTGGGCGACAATCTCGTCGAGCGCGTTGAGGGCGGCAGACGGTTCCAGCGGGATCAGGCCTTGCGCACTGAGATTGGCGCGTGCGGCGTGCGAGGTGGCCATGCCACCCTTGGCCCACGGACCCCAGTTGATGGCGGTCGCGGGCATGCCCTGGGCCCTGCGCTCCGCAACGAGCCCGTCGAGCAGCGCGTTGGCGGTCGCGTAGTTGGCCTGCCCGGGCGAACCGATCACGCTGGAGGCCGACGAGTAGACGATGAAGAAATCGAGATCGTCGTCCTTTGTGAGCCGATCCAGATGGCATCCGCCGAAGGCCTTGGGCGCCAGCGCCGTCCGGAAGCTTTCGGGGCTCTGCTGCGGCAGCAGCGCATCGTCGAGGACGCCCGCCAGGTGCGCGACCCCCGCCAGCGGCGGCAACTCCGCCCGGATCCGTTCCAGCACCGCCGTGATCTGCGCTTCGTCGCCGACGTCGGCGGCGAAGATGTGGATGCGGGTTCGGTAGCGCTCCGTGATGTCGTCGATCGCCCGTTGCGCGTCGGCATCGGGCAGGCGCCGACTGGTCAGGACGATGTCACCGGCCCCGAGCTGGGCCAAGTGGGCCGCGGTGTGCAGACCCAGTGCACCGAGGCCGCCGGTGATCAGGTAGCTCCGATCCCCGCGCGGCTGCAGCGGTTTGGGCATCTGCAGCACGATCTTTCCGATGTGTCGAGCCTGCTGCATCCGGCGGAACGCGGTCTTCGCCTCGGTCACCGGGTAGACCTCGGCGGCGATCGGCCTCAACTCGCCCTTGGCCATGCTGTCCGCCACCTCGGCCAGCAACTTCCCCGTCCGTTCGGGTTCGTGCTCGATGCACGCGTCCAGCGCGATGATCTCGTAGGCGATATCGGGACGGGCCGCCGCCATCTGCTCCCGAGTCCAGATGTCGCGCTTGGCGATTTCGGCGAACCGGCCGCCCTGCGCGGTTGCCCGCACGGTCGCCGCGATGAACCCTTCGTTGGTGAGGCTGTTCAGCACGACGTCGACGCCGGCGCCGCCGGTGTCGGCCAGGATCTGGTCCGCGAAATCCGTGCTGCGCGAGTCGTAGATGTGTTCCACGCCCATTTTGCGCAGCGCCGCCCGCTTGTAGGTGCTGGCGGTGGCGAAGACGGTCGCGCCCCGGTGTTGGGCTATCTGGATCGCGGCCAGCCCCACGCCACCACTGGCGGCGTGAATGAGAACACGGTCACCGGGTCCGACCTTCGCCCAGTCGAAAGCGAGCCGGGTCGTCAGCGCCCCGGCGGGTATGGTCGCCGCTCCCACCGCGCTCACGCCGTTCGGCACCGGCGCCAGGAACTGGGCCGGCACATTGACCCGGGTGGGGAACCCGCCCGGCATGAAGCCGAACACCCGCTGGCCTACCTCGAATCCGCTGACACCGGCGCCCAATTCGGTAACGACGCCGGCGAGGTCGCCGCCGCCGACCCGCCCCGGGTCGCCCGGATAAAGGCCGAGCACGTTCAGCACGTCCCGGAAGTTGAGGCCCGAGGCCTCCACCCGGATCTGCACCTCGCCGGCGCTCGGCGGCGGCACGTGCGTCTCGACCAGGTGCAGGTTGTCGATGGCGCCGCGTTCGGTCGGCTCCAGGTTGTAATCGGTCGCGCGGGGTACCGGCAGCTGGCCGCTGCGCGCCCATGGCAGTAGCCGCGGCACCAGGTACTTTCCTTGTCGCAGCGCGATTTCGGGTTCGTCGGCGGGTGCGCCGAGCAGGCCGGCCAACGAACGCACGGCGTCGTCGGCTCCGTCGCAGTCGACCAGCCTGCAGCGCAGGCTCGGCTGCTCGGTGATGACGGTCCGTCCGAAGCCCCACAGCGCCGACTGCGCCGGGTCCACCGACTCGCCGGGCTCGGTCGCGACGGCCCGTTCGGTGACGATCCAGAGCCCACCGGTGAGTTTCAGGTCTTGCTGGGCCAACAGCGTTCGCACGACCGTGAGCAGCTCATCGATCTCGGTCTCCAGCCGCGCGGCGAATTCGGCGCCCGACTCTTCCGCCTCGGGCCTCCCGGGGCTGCGCCAGACGACGCCGGAGACGGGCACACCACGCTCCTGAGCCTCGGCGAGCGCCCGCTTCCAGCGCTCCGCATCCGTCGAGGCGCGGTCCAAGGAGACACAACCCGGCACGTCGGCCGCCAGCTCGTCGAACCCGGCGATCAGCCAGGTGCCCTCGCCCTTCCCGGCGCCGCCCGGTGCCGGCGCCGGCACTTCCTCCCAGCCGAGGGTGTACATGTTTCGGGTGGCGTCGCCGCCGAGCCCGCGCAGCAACGCCTCCCGCGGCGCGCGTTTGACTGTGAAGTCGCGAATCTCGCCCAGCTGGCGACCGTCACGATCCACGAAGTCGAGATCGAACGCCTGCGTTTCGCTGTCGAGACCGCCCCGCTGCCACCGCGCGCGGCAATAGAACCGTCGTGGCATCTCGTCGTGGAGCACCACCCGCCCGTACCGCAGCGGCAAGAACAGATCGGCCAAACCCGCGCCATCTTCGGTCGCCGCGAGCGCCGCCTCCAAGGCCGGGAAGGCGATTCCGGTGCACAGGTCGAGCAGCACCGGGTGGATCGGCTCGGCGCCGAGTTGTTCGGCGAGCTCGTCGCCGATGGCGATATCGCCGACCGCCTCGCCGTCACCGGCCCACAGCGATTTGAGCGAGGTGGACCAGGTGGGACCCCAGGCCAGCTCCATGTCGGCGAAGGTGTCGAACAGCTGCTGCGGACGGGTGCGGGCCAGCCGCTCGCAGGCCGCGTCGATGGATTCCGTCGGCTCGAGTGCGGGCTCGTCGTCGGCACCGCTGACGATCCGTCCGTCGGCGTTCAACGACCACTCGGCGTCACGGTCACCGAACGGGCGGCTGTGTACCTGGAAGGTCCAGCCGCCATCGACCGGATGCACCGTCAGCTGCACCTCCCGGGAGGTTTTGTCGCCCAGGATGATCGGTTCGTAGAAGAAGACTTCGCGCACCTGCGCCGGCGCTCCGACCGTGGCGAGGGCCATCGCCGCGTACGTCGCACCCGGAACGACCACGGCGCCATAGATGACGTGATGCGCCAGCCAGGGCTGCGTGTTGACGGACCACCGACTGGTGTAGACGGAGTCGCCGGAGGCGAGATCTTTAGCGCTCCCGAGGATTCCGGAGCCGGTGGCACCATGCCCGTCGATGCCGCGGATGTCGGCGTTCTTCGGCCAGAACCGACGCCGCTGGAAAGCATAGGTGGGCAGTTCGAGTTTGCGGCGCGGCAGGTGGTGCAGCGCCGCGAACACGGGCCGATGGCCGCTGACGTAGGCCGCGGCCAGCGCCTCTGCCATCTGACTCCGGGCATCGGCATCCCTGCGCAGCGACACGATCGGCCGCGGAGCGGCCGAGGATTCCGGCCAGGCCTGCATGGCAGCGTTGGTCAGAACCGGTTGCGGACCGATCTCCATCAACACTGAGCAGCCCAGCGCCGCCACGGTTCGCACGCTTTCGGCGAACTGCACCGGCTGGCGGGAATGCCGCCGCCAATACTGGCCGTCGAGCGGGGTTTCCGCGGTGAGGAGCGCGCCGGTCCGGTTGCACACCAGGGGCAGGGTCGGAACGGCGAATTCGAAATTGCTTGCGTACGATTCGAATTCGTCGAGCACCGGGTCCAGCAGCTCGGAATGGAAGGCATGACTGGTGTCCAGCCAGGTGCAGCGCACCCCGTCGCCGGTCAGCTTGGCGACGATTTCCTCCAGGTCCGCGCCGGGACCCGACAGCACCGTGTTGGGGCCGTTGTAGGCGGCGACCGAAATGCGCGGGAATTCTTCGGCGACGCCGTCGACTTTTTGCGCGTCGGCGAACACCGCGACCATCCGCCCACCCTCGGGCAGACTGCCGAACAGCCGGCCGCGTTCGGCGATCAGGCGCGCGCCGTCCTCGAGGCTGAACACTCCGGCCACGCACGCCGCGGCGTACTGGCCCACGCTGTGCCCCAGCACCACGTCCGGCTCGATACCCCAAGACTGCCAGAGCCGCGCCAGGCCCATCTCGACGGCAAATAGCGCCGGCTGAGCAAAAGAGGTGTGCCGCAGGGTTTCTCCGGCATCGCCGTCAGTGTCGAACAGCACCTCGAGCAACGGACGCGGGAGCATCGGATCGACCGCTTCCGCGCATCGCCGCACTGTGTCAGCGAACACCGGCTCGGTGTCGAACAGTTCACGCGCCATTCCGGGGTACTGGCTACCCTGACCGGTGAACAACCACGCCGTCTTCGGTGGGTCACCACACACGCCGCGCACCGCGCCCGGTTCCAGCCGGTTCTCGGTCAATCCGGCCAGAAGCTCGCGGGCCTTGTCGACCGAATCCACGACCAACGCGGCGCGGTGTTCGAAGTGCGAACGCCCCACCCCGGCGGTGAAGCACACGTCGGCGATATCGGCCTGCGGGTGTTCCTCCAACCAGGCCCCATACCGCTGCGCCAACGCCTGCAGCGCCTCCGGTGATCGCGCCGATAGCGGCAACACGCCGATCGGTTCACCTTCGGTGCCGGGCGCCGGTGACACGGTGGTGTCGGGAACCGCGTCGCCTTCCGAGGTGACGTCCGCCGTCGCGGTTGGCGACGGGGCCTCCTCGATCAGGACGTGGGCGTTCGTGCCGGAGAACCCGAACGAGCTTGTCCCGGCGCGCCGTGGCCTGCCGTTGGCGTGCCACGGAATCGGCTGGTCCACCACCCGGACCGGCAGAGAGTCCCAGGGAATGTTCGGCGACGGGTTCTCGAAGTGCAGGTTTTGCGGAAGGACCTCGTGCTGCAACGACAACACGACCTTGATCAGACCGGCGATCCCCGCTGCCGACTCGAGGTGGCCGATGTTGGTCTTGGCCGATCCGATCAGCAGCGGCCGGTTCGGGTCGCGGCCGGCGCCATAGGCGGCCGCGGCGGCCTGGACCTCGATCGGGTCGCCCAGCGAGGTGCCCGTGCCGTGCGCCTCGAGGTAATCGACGTCCCCGCCGACCAGACCGGCGCGAGCCAGCGCCGCGGCGATAAGCCGTTGCTGTGCACCGCCGTTCGGCACCGTCAGACCGCTGGAAGCGCCGTCCTGGTTGACCGCGCTGCCCCGGATGACCGCGCAGATCTGATCGCCGTCGCGCTGCGCATCGCTGAGCCGCTTGAGCACCAGAATCCCGCAGCCCTCGCTGCGTGCGTAGCCGTTCGCGGCGGCGTCGAAGGTCTTGCATCGGCCGTCGGCGGCCAGCATTCTGGCGCGCGCGGTGGCAACGATGGACGCCGGGCTCACCAAGACGTTCACCCCGCCGGCCAGCGCCATGTCGCAGTCACCGGAATGCAGGGCCTGGCAGGCCTGATGGACGGCCACCAGCGAGGCGCTGCACGCGGTGTCCACCGCCATCGCCGGCCCCTCCAGCCCGAGCGCGAACGCCACCCGGCCCGCGATGACGTTGAGAGCGTTGCCGGTGATGAAGTGGGCCTCGATGGTCTCCACCGAGTTGGCGTTCAGCAGCTGTGAATACTCGTTGGCGGCCACGCCCACGAACACGCCGGTTCGACTGCCGCGCAACGCCGCAGGCGCATACCCGGCGCGTTCCAGTCCCTCCCACGCGATCTCCAGCATCAATCGCTGCTGCGGATCCATCCACACGGCTTCGCGCGGGGAAATACCGAAGAACTCCGGATCGAACCCGTCGATGCTTTCGAGGTATCCGCCGTAACGGGTGTAGATCTTGCCCGGCGCCTCGGGATCCGGGTCGTAATACTCGTCGACGTCGAAGCGGTCATCCGGGATCTCCCGGATCGCGTCGACACCGCCGGACAGCAAATCCCAGTAGGCCTCGGGGTCCGGCGCACCCGGAAAACGGCATGCGACCGCGACGATCGCGATCGGCTCGTCCGTGCGCGTCGTCACCGCGGTCGCCACCGGCGCCGGCTGCGCCGCCGCGCTCGCGGCCGCCGGTGCGTTGAGGTTCAGGACGTCATTGAGGAGGAAATTCGCGACGTCGGTGACGCGCGGGTAGTCCATCGCCAGGGTCGACGGCAGCTCCGAGCCCACCGCCCGCTCGAGCCGGCGCCGCAGTTCGACGGCCATCAGCGAATCCATGCCGAGGTCGAACAGCCCGGCCTCCTCGCGGACCTCCGAGGGGTCGATGCGGGTCACGTCCGCGACGGCGTCGCGCAGATAGTCCACGACGAGTTTCTTGCGCTGCTGCACCGGGGCCGCGGTGAGCCGGTCCACCAATTGCGTGGTCCCAGACTCCGACGGCGCCTGTGCGGACTCGGGCACCTCACGCTGCAACTGCGTGAAGAATGCGCGCTTCCCCGCCATCTGGTAGAGCGGCAGGAAGCCGGCCCAGTCGATCCGGGCCACGACCCCGTGGGATACGCCCTTGGCCGAAGACGCCATCAGTTCGGCCATCCCCGCCAGTGCATCGGCCGGCGACAATGGCCGGACCCCACGCTTATCCAGTTCCGCGCGGGCGGCCTCGTCGGCCATGCCCGCCGCCAACCACGGACCGAAGTTGACGCTGATCCCCGGAACGCCCTGCTCACGCAGCCGCCAGGCCAGCCCGTCGAGGAAGGCGTTGGCCGCGCTGTAAGCCGTCTGGCCGCCGGCACCCCATACCCCGGCGATCGAGGAGGTGCTGAGGAAGAAGTCCAGTTTGAGGTCCGCGGTAGCCTCGCTCAAATTCCAAGCGCCCCAAACCTTCCCGGCGAACACCCGATCCACTTCGGCGTCATCCAAGGCTTGCAGGGGGGTCGTGCTGATCTCGCCCGCGGCATGCACGACGCCGGCCAGGGGCGGTAGTTCCGCCCGCACGGTGGCCAGGATGTGGGCAACATCGTGCGGGTTGGACACGTCGGCCGTGATGACCCGGAGTTCGGCGCCGGTCTGTTCGCGTATGGCATCGATGCGCCCCTGCGCGGCGTCGCTCGGTGCGCGCCGGCTGGTCAGCACGAGATGCCGGGCTCCGTGCGCGGCCAGATACGCGGCGACTTCCAGTCCGATCGCGCCCAGCCCGCCGGTCACCAGATACGTCGCGTCATCGCGTAGCGCCAGCGGCGTCCCGGCGGGCTGCCCCGCGCGCCGAGTCAGCCGGGGAACGTAGACCGCCTGGTCCCGAAGCGCGAACTGGTCTTCACCGGTCGGTGTCGCCACCAGCTGGTCGACCAGACGGGACCACACCCCGCCGTCCAGGGCGCCGCCCGCGGCCAAATCGGCCAGGCCGCCCCACAGTCGGGGGTGTTCCAGCGCGGCGGCGCGACCGAATCCCCACAGGCAGGACTGTGCCGGTGACACCTTGTCCGCGCCGGTGACCCGTTGTGCGCCACGGGTTATCAGCCAGATGGGTGTGCGCAGTTCTGCCGCGGCCGCGGCACCGAACAGCCGCCGGGTTCCGCTCAGGACTTGGTGTTGCATCCGCAGCAGCGATTGCGTCGACGGCGAGGTGTCCGATCCGAGGGCCGCGAGATGCAGGATACGCAGCGCCGGTTCGTCCGCCGACGCGGCGCGCAACGCGTCTTTGAGCCGATCCGCGTCGGCGTCGGACACCGGCAGACCCACGATGCTGGTCCGGTGCCCACGCGCGGTGAGCGCGTCGACCAACGGCTGAACCGCCCCGGCGTCGTCGCTGACCAGGAGCCACGCGGTGCCCTCGCCGGCCGTCGCGGCCGGGGCTTTGGCGGCCGATTTCTCCCAGCGGATCTCGTAGCGGGACTCCGCGATGGATTGGGCATTACGCTGCTGATTGTGTTCTGCCGCAAGCTGTTTCAGTACATCGAGGGCCTGCGGGTTAGTGTTCCCGCCGCCCAGCAGCGCCGCGAGCTCCTCGATCCGGCCGTCCTCCAGGAGCCCGACGGCCTGGGTCCGCGTGGCCGAGGCCTGATGGGAGGCATGGGTGGGCGCCACCCGCTGCTCACGGAACCAGTACTGGCGGTGCTGGAACGGATAGGTGGGCAGGTCGAGCTTGCGCGCGGTCACCGGCGCCAGGGCGGCGAAGTCCGGCCGGTGCCCGACGATGTAGGCGTTGGCCAGGGCCTCGGTGATCTGGCGGTGATCGGCGATGTTCTTCCGCATCGACGCGATCGCCCGGGGCGCGGTGGCCGGGTCCGGCCACGCCCGCATGGCCGCGGCGGTGAGGATCGGCTGGGGGCCGATCTCCAGCAGCATCGTGCAGTGCAGTTCGGCCAGGGTGCGCACGCTCTTGGCGAATTCGACCGGCTGCCGCGCGTGGCGGCGCCAGTAGGCGCCGTCCAGTTTCGCGCTTCTGCCCAGGGCCGCGCCGGTGCGGTTGCACACCAAAGTCTTTTGCGGCGGGCCGAACTCGAACCGATTCGCATACGACTCGAATTCGTCGAGGACCGGATCCAGCAGCGCCGAGTGGAAGGCGTGGCTGGTGTCCAGCCAGTCACAGCGCACACCGTCGCCTTCCAGGCCGGCGACCGCCTGGTCGAGATCCTGCACGGGTCCCGACAGCACGGTGTTGGCGCCGTTGTAGGCGGCCACCGACAGGCTCGGGAACTCGTCGGTCATGCTTTCCACGCGCTCGGGGGCGGCGAAGACCGCGACCATCCGGCCGCCGTCGGGCAGGCTGCCGAACAGGCGGCCGCGCTCGGCCATCAGCAGCATGCCGTCCTCGAGTCCGAACACGCCCGCGACGCAGGCCGCCGTGTATTGGCCGACGCTGTGGCCGATCACCACGTCCGCTTCGAAGCCCCACGACTGCCAGAGGCGGGCGAGGCCCATCTCCACCGCGAACAGGGCGGGCTGGGCGTAGGAGGTTTGCCGCAAGGCGGCGTCGCCGTCGGGGTCGAAAATCACGTCCAGCAGCGGTTTTTCGAGCACGTCGGCGACCGCCGCCGCGCACTGGGTCATGGTCTCGGCGAACACCGGCTCGGTCTCGAAGAGCTCCCGTGCCATGCCGGCATACTGGCTGCCCTGGCCGGTGAACAACCACGCCGTCTTCGGCCGGTCGGCGCACTCCCCGCGCAGCAACCCCGGTGCCGGGCGATCGTCGGCCAGCGCGGCGAGTTGCTCACGCGCGGATTCGGTCGAATTGATCACCAAGGCGGCCCGGTGCTCGAAGTGGGATCGAGCGGCTCCGGCGGTGAGGCAGACGTCGGCCAACGACGCGTCCGGGTGGTCGGCCAGCCAGCTGCCGTAGGCCTTGGCG
The DNA here is from genome assembly GCF_900157385.1 of Mycobacterium terramassiliense. Lineage (GTDB taxonomy): Bacteria > Actinomycetota > Actinomycetes > Mycobacteriales > Mycobacteriaceae > Mycobacterium > Mycobacterium terramassiliense. Next base: position 797,031 of record NZ_LT717699.1, on the reverse strand, counting down.
AGCTCCGCCAGGGCAGCCGGGTTGCGCGCCGAGAGCGGCAACAGGCTGAACCGCCGGTCGTCGGACGGGGCCTCCGGCGCCGCGGCGCCGGCTTCGGGCGCTACTGGAGCTTCCTGGAGGATGACGTGCGCGTTGGTTCCGGAGAACCCGAACGAACTGATCCCGGCGATCCGGGGCCGATCGGCGCGCGCCCAGGGCAGCGCCTCGTCCACCACCCGCACGGGAAGCCGGTCCCACGGAATGTGCGGCGACGGCTTGCTGAAGTTCAAGTGCTTGGGCAGCACCTCGTGCTCGAGCGACAGGATCACCTTGATCAGACCCGCGATTCCCGCGGCCGCCTCCAGGTGCCCGATGTTCGTCTTCACCGACCCGATCAGCAGCGGCCGGTCGGCGTCGCGCCCCTTGCCCAATGCCGCACCGGCGGCCTGGACTTCGATCGGGTCACCCAACGAGGTCCCGGTCCCGTGCGCCTCCAGGTATCCCACGTCGCCGGGCGCCACGCCCGCGCACTGCAGCGCCTCGGCGATCACGCGCTGCTGGGCGACCCCGTTGGGCACCGTCAGGCCGCCCGACGCGCCGTCCTGGTTGACCGCGCTGCCCCGGATCACGGCCCGGATCCGGTCACCGTCCCGGATCGCGTCCTCGAGGCGCTTGACGACGACGACGCCGCAGCCCTCGCCGCGCACATAGCCGTCGGCGGCCGCGTCGAAGGTCTTGCACCGGCCGTCCGGGGCCAGCATGTGCGCGTGGGAGAACGTCATCGCGGTCTTGGCGCTCAGCAGGACGTTCACCCCGCCGGCCAGCGCGAGGTCACATTCCCCGAAGCGCAGGGCCTGGCACGCCTGGTGGACCGCCACCAGCGACGAGCTGCACGCGGTGTCGACGGACACCGCCGGGCCCTGCAGCCCCAGCCCATAGCTGATCCGGCCGGCTCCCGCGGCCGACGACGTCCCGATCGCCACGTAGGCCTCGATCTCCTCATAACTCAGCTGTTCGGAGATCAAGCCCAGGTAGTCATGGGTGCCCAGACCCATGAACACACCGGTCTTGGTGTTCGCCAGGGCCGACGGGGCGGTTCCCGAATGCTCCACCGCCTGCCACGCCGTCTCCAGCAGGATCCGGTGCTGCGGGTCGATCAGCATGGTTTCCCGATTCGACAGCCCGAAGAACGGCGCGTCGAACCCCGTTACGTCGTCGATGAACCCGGCGCGGCGGCTGACGATCTTTCCGGGCGCATCGGGATCCGGGTCATAGAACTCCTCGACATCCCAGCGGTCCTGGGGCACCTCCGAGAGCGCATCCCGGCCTTCGCACAGCACATGCCAGAACTCGTCGGCGTTGGCGGCACCCGGGACGCGCACCGCATACCCGACGATCGCGAAGCTGTCGCCCGTGCCCTGCGATCCGCGCACCGGCTTGGGTGTCTCGAGACCGTTCTGCAGATCGGTCATTTCCGACCGCCGATCATCTGCTGTTGCTCCTCGTCGTTAGCCAAGACGAAAAAGCAGCCCCCGCTACCATCGAAGGGATTGATGCTCAACCGCGTCTCCAGACCGTCTACTGAACATGGGTATAACAAGTTCTAGACCATACTTGCTGGGTGAGACGCCTGTCACGCGAATAGGTAACTGAGGCGCCCGTCACGCAGATCGCGGTCGATTCGGTAACGCGGCGCTCTGCCAGTGATCGCGGCGGATCGATCCGAACTCCGTCGATCGGTCCGGCTGCGAGGCATTGCCAATTAAGTAGTGGGAGCTGCCAGGGCGTGCGGTCGGCGACAAGATCGTCTGCCCGATCAGCCGGCACGTTGGGAGCGCGCGAAATCTTCCAGCAGGTCGGCGGCGGCGGCGACGCTCTTGGCGGGGTCGGTCATCAGGGCTGAGAGCTCGCGGGCCCGGGCCACGTATTCCGGGGCGAGGATGGTGCGTAAGTCCGCGACCAGCGATTCCTCGGTCGCGGCCGAAAACCGTCGAGCGGTACCCACCTTCAGGCGCTTGACCCGGGAGCCCGAGAGCATCTGATCGATGTCCGTCGGCAGGATCAGCGTGGGGACTGCCGCGCGCAGGCCCGTGGCCGTGGTGCCCGTGCCCCCGTGGTGCACAACGGCGCGGCAGGCGGGAAAGACGGTCGAGAAATTCACCCCGCCCACCACCTTGACGTGGTCACCACGGGGGACGCCGGTGAAGTCGGTTCCGGCGGCGCCCACCAACGCCCGCTCCCCCAGCCGCTCGCAGGCCGCGCCGATCATGGCAATGGTGTCGGCGGGAGATGCGACCGGGGTGCTGCCGAACCCGAAGTAAATCGGGGGCGTTCCGGCGGCGATCCAGGACGCGACTTCCTCATCGGCGTCCGTCGCCAACCCCAGCGTCAGCGCGCCGACGAAGGGACGTTGACGCTCATATGCCGCCCACTCGGCCGCCAGCCCAGGAAAGAGCGCCTCGTCATAGCCCTGGATTTCCAGCGACCCGCGTTCGGTGATCCGCCGCTGCGCCGATCCTTTTGCCTTCGGTAGGCCCAGTTGGCGGCGCTGGGCTTCCTCGACCTTCTTCGTCGCACGCCAAGACACCCACCAATACGCCGTCACCGCCGCGCGGGCCAGTGGCGCCGGCAGGAGTGCCAGGGTCTGGCCGTTGGGCCGCAGCGGGAAGTAATGCAACGTGGCCAGCGGAATGCCGTAATACTCCGCCACGTTGGCGGCGGCGTCCTCGAAATTGATGCCGGTGAATATGAGGTCGGCCCCGTCCGCCATCGACACCAGCGTCGCGCTCATCTCCTGCCAAGCCCGCAGCAGGGGCCCCGAGATTTCGAGGCGCGACCTGACCAGATCCCGGAGCCGCCAGGGGTGGCTGAAGAAGCAGGTCCAGAACTCGCGGTGCGCGTCCAGGATGGACCCCGCCTCCGGCCCGAATCCGACGGCCGCCACCCCGGCCGCTTCCGTGAAACCGACCAAGTCGGGCGGGACGGCCATGCACACGTCGTGCCCGCGGCGCACCAGCTCGCGCCCGACGGCGAGGTTGGGCTCGACGTCGCCGCGACTACCCCAGCTCGCCAGGACGAATTTCATCGCGCGGCCCACGTTTTGGGGGGCGAATTCACCCGTGGTCCTGGTCGCGCGGACGGGACGGGTCCAACTTACCCAGGCCGGTAATTTCGAGACTGACCGACTTCCGTTGTCCGGCGGCGCCAAGCATGAAAACGATATCGCCGATCGGCGCGCCCAGCCAAAAGCGCCAAAAACGCTTGCCGAAAAACTTCCAGACATAGCTGCCGTCGCCCGCCAACCAATACGCCGCGATCCAGGGCAGGTAGTACGCCACGCGCTTCCAACGCGAGACGACCATCTCGAGGTTCATCTCCATGACTTCCAGACCCCAGGCCCGGTATCGCCATTCCAGCGCGTACCGGCTCTGAAACTCGAAGAACGCCCGCATCTCGGCATTGGTGACGAGGTATTCGTCAAAGACGAGGATCGACCCCTCGATAAAGCGGTCCCTGCAGGTTTCTAGCGCATGCAGGCAACTCTCATAGGTATCCAGATCCATGTGGAAAAGCCGAATCGGGGCGCCCGGTCGGTCGGCCAGGAACGGGGCCAGCGTCTCGTAGGTGCTTCCCTTGATGAACTGGACCTTGCGCCCGAGCGCCGCGGGCACCCCGTCGCGCAGGGTCACCCCGGTGTCGCGCATGGAACGTTGCGCGAGCGGTTCTGACAGTGAAAAGCTTCCACTCTTGATGAGCATCTGGTCGTCCACTTGCCAGTCTTCGACCAGGCCTTCAAACGTGTCGAAGCCATACACCTGCCGGCCGGAAGCGTCAGCCATCAGCCTCGTCGACCAGCCGAGCCAGACGCCCAGATCGAGCAGTAGTTCGTCGGAATCCTGACGGCTGGGTTTAGGCAGGCGCGATGCTTCCCACAACAGCGTGTGGCCCGGAATCTTGCACTTACGCATGCTCGAGAGCGAGCGGGCTATGAACGAGCGGTACGCGTCGTCATATACCGCGGTATCCCGGGAATATAAATTCGGGATGTAGCGGTCGCGGTCCCGATAAACCAGGCGCGCACACAGGAGCAACAGGACAAGCCCCCCGAGCACGGCGAGCAACACCGGCACGAAGTAACACGCCGCGGCCACAACGACCGCGATGACAACGAGAACCGCTTTCCACAGACGGTGAAGAGTCGTCCGGTCCGCTACGGCTGGACTATCGACGGTCGGACTGTCGACTACGCTCACCGGCTCACCTCCGGGTGCTCGGATCGATGCGGCCACGCGCTCCCGCGAACCTTCGCGTGGGCAGGGAAGCCACGGATGACGTCCAGGTTTTCACCCTCACACAGGGCCGCCTTCCGTCGGCTCTAGGACAGCCCAGACAGCCAGGGGCTCCCGATCACGTAATGATTCGCCAACATACCCAATGCATTGGACGGGTGTGTAATAATTCCCCGACTCGAGGAACGCGTCCTCTTCTCCTAAGGTTGGCGATCTTGCAGCACACCGCCCTCTTTCATGGTGGCCTCCCGCTGTGATTGAGTCGTCCATCCCGGCCGTCCTGCGGGAGCATGCCAGGCTGCGGCCGAACGAGACGGCCTACACGTTTGTCGACTATCAGCAGGACTGGAACGGCGTCGGCGAAAGCCTGACGTGGTCGCAGCTGTATCGGCGATCGCTCAACGTCGCGCGCGAGCTCAAATCCCGCGGTTCAATCGGTGATCGCGTGGTGATATCGGCGCCCCAGGGACTCGACTACGTCGCCGGGTTTCTCGGCGCGCTGCAGGCCGGGCAGATCGCGGTGCCGCTGTCGGAACCGCTGGGTGGTGCCACCGACGAACGGGTGAGCGCGGTCCTGGCCGACGCCTCGCCTTCGGTCATTCTCACCACATCCGCTCTCGCGGGAAGCATCGCAAACTACCTTTCGGCGCAGCCCGCCGAATCCCGGTCGTCCATCGTCGAGCTTGATCTGCTGGACCTCGACGCCGAGCCCGGTCCTTTCGCCGAGCCCGAAAACCCGCCAGACATCGCGTATCTGCAATACACGTCCGGGTCGACGCGAACGCCCGCCGGAGTCGTGATCTCGCACAAGAACATTGAGGCCAATTTCCAGCAGATCATTGCCGCCTATTACGGCGGTACCCCTCCCCCCGACGCCACCGTCGTGTCGTGGTTGCCGTTCTTTCATGACATGGGTCTGATCGTGGGCATCGTCCTTCCGGTGTTGGCGGGACTGCGCGCGGTGGTGACGAGCCCGATGTTCTTCCTGCAGCGACCGGCGCGGTGGATCCAGTTGATGGCCAGCAACACTCGCGCGTTTTCGGCGGGGCCCAACGTCGCGTTCGAATTGGCGGCGCTGAAGACGTCGGACGACGACCTGGCCGGGCTCGACCTCGGCGACGTGCGCCACATCCTCAACGGCGCCGAACGCGTACAACCGTCGACGATGCGGCGCTTTGCCGAGCGGTTCGCCCGCTTCAACCTCCGCCCCGACGCTTTGCGGCCTTCCTATGGGCTGGCGGAAACAGTGGTGTTCGTGGCGACCCGCGAATCGGGCCATCCACCGGAGATCGTGAGTTTCGAATCCGAGGAACTGACCGCCGGCCACGCGAAGCGGTGCGGGGCCGGGGAAGGTATGCCGCTGGTCAGTTACGGCATGCCGCCGTCGCCGACCGTGCGCATCGTCGACCCCGAAACCGGCATCGAGTGTGCGGCGGGAACGGTCGGCGAGATCTGGGTGCACGGCGACAACGTGGCCGACGGCTACTGGCAGAAACCCGAGGAGACCGCACGCACCTTCGGCGCAACGCTTGTCGGCCCGTCGGTCGGCACCCCCGAAGGGCCGTGGCTGAGAACCGGAGATTTGGGCTTCTTTTCCGACGGCGAGCTGTTCATCAAGGGCCGCATCAAAGACATCCTGATCGTCTACGGGCGCAACCACGCCCCCGACGACATCGAGGCGACGATCCAGGAGATCACCCACGGCCGCTGCGTGGCCATCGCGGTTGCCAACGGTGACGGCGCCGATCAACTCGTCACCATCGTCGAAGTCAAGAAGCGGGACGAATCCGAAGAGGCTGCGGCGCAGCGGATAGCCGCCGTGCGGCGCGATATCACCGCGGCGATATCCAAGGCGCACGGTCTGAGCGTGGCGGATCTCGTTCTGGTGCAAGCCGGTTCGATTCCCCTCACCACCAGCGGCAAGGTCAGGCGACGGGACTGCGTACAGCTGTACCTGCGTGACGAGTTCGCCCGCTTGGACGAGCCAATCCAGGCGCCGAAGCCGCAGAAAGTCGATGCCGCCGAGGCGGACTCGGGATTGGCCCAACGCCTGCGCACGCTGAGCCGGCAACAGCATGACCTGCTGGTCGCGGAGGTGTGCTCGCAGGCGGCGTCGGTGTTGGGCCGCCCCAACGCTCAACACATCGACCCCGAGCTGAGCTTCCAGGACCTCGGGTTCGACTCGGTGAAGGCCACCGAGTTGCTCGACCGGCTGAAAACGGTCACCGAACTGGACTTGCCGCTCACACTGGCCTTCGACTATCCCAGCCCAGACGAGTTGGCCACTTACCTGAGTCAGTTGCTGGGCGGGTCATCCCCGGCCGCCGCGTCGACGGGCGCGCAGGCGCGGGTGGACGAGCCGATCGCCGTGGTCGGGATGGCGTGCCGGTTCCCGGGTGGGGTGAATTCACCTGCGGCGCTGTGGGATTTGGTGGCCGGCGGCGTCGACGCGCTGGGGGAATTCCCCGCCGACCGGGGCTGGAACCTGGCGGACCTGTTTGACCCCGACCCCGACGCGGTCGGCAAGACCTACACGCGTGCCGGCGGTTTTGTGACGGACGTGGCCGGCTTTGACGCCGATTTCTTCGGGATCTCCGCCCGCGAGGCCCAGACCATGGACCCTCAGCAGCGACTGCTGCTGGAGGTCTGCTGGGAAGCGCTGGAATCCGCCCGCCTTGATCCCACCGCGTTGGCGGGTTCGGAGACCGGGGTGTTCGTCGGGGCCTGGTCACAAACCTACGGCGCTGGCGGTTCCGACAGCGCGGAGGGATACGGCCTGACCGGTTCATCCACGAGCGTGGTCTCCGGTCGAGTCGCCTACGCGCTGGGGTTGCAGGGCCCGGCCGTCACCGTCGACACGGCGTGCTCGTCGTCGCTGGTGGCCACGCACTGGGCCTGTGAATCGTTGCTCAAGGGCGAGTCGGCCCTGGCGTTGGCCGGTGGTGTGACGGTGATGACCACCCCGACCATCTTCACCGAGTTCGCCCGGCAGCGTGGGCTGGCCGCCGACGGGCGGTGTAAAGCCTTCTCCGCCAACGCCGATGGCACGGGCTGGGGCGAGGGCGCCGCTGTGTTGGTGCTGGAGCGGCTCAGCGACGCCCAGCGCAACCACCACCCGGTGCTGGCGGTCATCGCGGGATCGGCGATCAACCAGGACGGCGCGTCGAACGGGCTGACCGCCCCCAACGGGCCCGCCCAACAGCGCGTCATCACCCAGGCCGCGGCCAACGCCGGCATCGCGCTGGATCAGGTCGACGTCGTCGAGGCGCACGGCACCGGCACCAGTCTGGGCGACCCGATCGAGGCCGGCGCGCTGATCGCCACCTACGGCACCGCCCGTAGTGCCGAGCACCCGTTGTGGCTGGGGTCGATCAAATCCAACATCGGGCACACCCAGGCCGCCGCCGGGGTGGCCGGGATGATCAAGATGATCGAGGCCCTCAATCACGACACTCTCCCCCCGACGCTGAACGTCGATCGGCCCAGTCCGCACGTCGACTGGTCGGCCGGCACCGTGCGCCTGCTGACCGAGGCGGTGCCCTGGCCGCACACGGATCATGCCCGCACCGCGGCGGTCTCGTCCTTCGGGATCAGCGGCACCAACGCGCACCTGATCCTGCAACAAGCCCCCACGCCGGCACCGGCCGAACAAAGCGATGACGGCGCCGAGTTCGGGCTGTTGATGTGGCCGGTGTCGGCGCGCACCCCGACGGCGTTGAGCGCGCAGGCCGACCGGTTGCACCAGCACCTGGTCGACCACCCCGACCTGGATCTGACCGACGTGGCCTACAGCCTGGCCACCACGCGGACCCATCACTCGTATCGGGCGGCGATCACCGCGCCGGCGCACAGCGCCGATCCACGCAAAGAGCTTCTGGATGCGCTGGATGCGCTGCGGACCGGCCAACCCCATCCGCAGCTGGTCAGCCACCACTACCTGGCCCAGCCGCACGGCAAGATCGTGTTCGTGCTGCCCGGCCAGGGCGGCCAATACCCCGGGATGGGGCGCGAGCTCTACGAGCACCACCCCGTCTTCGCCGCCACCGTCGATGCCTGTGACGACGCGCTGCGCCCCTTCACCGACTGGTCGGTGCGCGACGTCTTGTGTCAGAACCCGGGCGCCCCGGCGCTGGACCGCGTCGACGTCGTGCAGCCGGTGCTGTTCACCATGATGGTCTCGCTCGCGGAGGTGTTGAGGGGCGACGGCATCGTTCCCGACGCCGTGATCGGCCACTCCCAGGGCGAGATCGCCGCGGCCTACATCGCCGGGGTGCTGCCCCTACCCGAGGCCGCCAAGGTGGTGGCGCTGCGCAGCCAAGCGCTCGGCGCCTTGGGTGGGACCGGCGCCATGGCATCGGTCCTGCTGGCCGCCGACGACCTGCGGCCGCGCCTGCAACCCTGGGGCGACGCGCTCTGCATCGCCACGGTCAACGGCCCCTCGCACACCATCATCAGCGGCGACCCCGCCGCGCTGGAGGAGTTCACCGCGGCCGGCGATCGCGACGGCCTGCACATCCGGCAGATCGCGGTCGATTACGCCTCGCACTCGGCCCACGTCGAACCGCTCCGGGAGCGCCTGCTCGACGAGCTGGCCGACCTGACTCCAATGCCCTCCAGCATCCCGCTGTATTCGACAGTGGGACAGGCGCTTTCGGCCGATCCGCTCGACACCACGACGATGGGCGCCGACTACTGGTATCGCAACCTGCGCGAGCCGGTCGGATTCCACGACCGGGTGGTCGAGCGCCTGGCCGACGGCGAGTGCACGTTCGTGGAACTCTCCCCGCACCCGGTGTTGGCCCCGGCGATCACCGACACCCTGGCCCAGGCCACGGGACGGACCCAGTCCGCGGTGATCACCACGCTGCACCGCGACCATCCCGACCAAGACAACCTGGCCACCGCCCTGGCCCACCTGCACAACCACGGCCACAGCCCGTCATGGTCGGCCCTGTATCCCCACGCCCGCACCATCGAGCTGCCCACCTACCCCTTCGAGCACCGCCGCTACTGGCTGAATCCCACATCGACCGGCGACGCTTCCGGGCTCGGCCAGGACCGGGCCGAGCATCCGCTGCTGGGTGCGGTGGTCGACCTTGCCGACCAGGACCAGGTCGTGTTGACCGGTCGGTTGTCGACGGCCACTCAGGGCTGGTTGCGCGGCCACCAAGTCCACGGCACCGTGCTGTTCCCCGCGACCGGGTTCATCGATGTCGTGTTGCAGGCCGGGGAATACACCGGCTGCCCGGTCATCGACGAACTGGTGCTCCATAGCCCGATGCGGCTGTCCGACGCCACGCCCACCGATCTGCAGATCGCCGTGCATTCGGCCGAGGACGGCGGGCGGCGTGCGTTCAGCGTGCACTCGCGCACCGGTGGCCACTCCGGCGTGTGGACTCTGCACGCCAGCGGCGAGCTGAGCTCCCAGCAGCCCGCCACACCGCCGACCCTGCCGGCGCCGGGTGTCGCGGCGCTCGACCAGGACGACTTCTACGAGGCGTTGTCCCAGCGGGGTTACGGCTACAGCGGACCGTTCCGGTCGCTGCGGGGCATCGGCACCGACCCGGCCCGGCCTGATGTCGTCTACGCCGAGGTGTCGTTGCCCGCCGGGACCGATGTCGCCGGCTACGGCATCCACCCCGCCCTGCTCGACGCCGCCCTGCACGCGATGGCATCCGTGTCGGACCAGACCGCTGCGGCCGACTCGGCGTCGCTGCGGCTTCCGTACGCGTTCAGCGGGATCACCCTGTACGCCACCGCGGCCACCCAGCTGCACGTCCGGCTGAGCGCCACCGCCGACGACACGTACGAGCTGCACGCCACCGACCCCACCGGCGCGCCGGTGATCACCATCCGCACGATCACCCTGCGTGAACTGCCCGACCTCGGCGCGCAACTGACCGCTGCGACCGGACTGCGCGACAGCGTGTTCCAACTGAGCTGGCCACCCTTGCTCGACACCTCGCCGGCGGCCGCCACCGCCCCCGAGTGGGCGGTTGTCACCGGCTCACCCGACCAACTCCCCGCCGCCCTGCGAAAGGGCCCGATCCACACCGACCTGGCGACCGTGACCCCGTGTCCGGAGGTGGTGATCTGGCTCCTGCCCGGGGCAGAAGACGCGGCCGATCCGCTGCGGCAGGCGCACAGCCTGGCCCGTGAGGTGTTGGCTCAGTTGCAGGGTTGGCTGGCCCGGTCCGATGCCGCGCACGCGCATTTGGTGGTCGTCACCCGAAATGCGGTCGGCGTGAGCGCTTTTGACGGGGTCCCCGATGCGGCGCACGCGGCGGCGTGGGCGCTGATCCACACCGCCCAGAACGAGCATCCCGAGCGCATCACGTTGCTGGACACCGATGGCTTCGCCGCCAGCCAGGACAAGCTGTCGGCGATCGTTGTGGCGCGACCGGCCGGTGAGCCGCAGCTGGCCGTGCGCAAGGGTGTTGTCCACGTTCCGCGGCTGGCCCGCACGCCGATCCTGGCGGCGCCGGGTGGGCCCGATTGGCAGTTGGGGACCAGCCGCAAGGGTGATCTGGCCAATCTGGCGTTGTTGCCCACCGAGGCGCCGGACGCGCTGGCGGCGGGGCAGATTCGCGTGCAGGTGCGCGCGGCCGGGCTGAACTTCCGTGATGTGGTGGTGGCGTTGGGCGCCATCGCCGATGACGGCATGGGCAGCGAGGCCGCCGGGGTGGTGCTGGAGGCCGGGCCCGGGACGTCGGTGCGTGTCGGGGATGCGGTGATGGGGCTGTTTCCGCATAACGCGTTTGCGCCCACCGCGATCACCGACGAGGCGATGGTGGTGGCGGTTCCGGCCGGCTGGTCGTTCACCCAGGCCGCCTCGGCGCCGATCGTGTATCTGACCGCCTACGTCTGCCTGGTGGAGATCGCCGGGCTGGCGGCGGGGCAGCGGGTGCTCATCCACGCCGGCGCCGGCGGGGTGGGTCAGGCCGCGATCCAGATCGCCCGGCACCTGGGTGCCGAGGTGTTCGCCACCGCGCACCCCGACAAACAGCACGTGCTGACCGGGCTGGGCATCGACGCCTCGCATATCGCGTCGTCGCGCACGCTGGATTTCGTCGACACGTTCAAGGCGGCCACCGACGGCCAAGGCATGGATGTGGTGCTCAACAGCCTGGCCGGGGACTTTGTCGACGCCTCGCTGCAGTTGCTGCCCCGCGGCGGCAGGTTCGTCGAGATCGGCAAGACCGACATCCGGGTGCCCGCCGAGATCGCCGCGGCCCATCCCGGGGTCGACTACCGCGTCTACGACTTGTCCAGTGCCGCATCGGAATCCCTGCAGCCGGCGTGGGCGGCGCTGCTGCAGCTGTTCGCCGCCGGTGCGCTGCGGCCGTTGCCCACCACCAGCTACGGGCTGGTCAACGCGCCGCAAGCCTTCCGCGACATGAGCCAAGGGATGCATACCGGAAAGATCGTGCTGATCCCGCAACCGGTGTTGGACCCCGAGGGTACGGCGCTGATCACCGGGGGCACCGGCATGCTGGGGGCGCTGTTCGCCGAACACCTCATCACCCACTACGGCATCAAGCACCTGCTGCTGCTGTCGCGCAGCGGGCCCGACGCTGCCGGGGCGGGCGAACTGCACCAACGCCTGGCCCAGCTGGGCGCGCAGGTCACCATCACCGCCTGCGACACCAGCAACCCCGCCGACCTGAGCGCGGCGCTGGACAGCGTTCCCCCGCAGCATCCTTTGACCGCCGTCGTCCACGCCGCCGGGCTGCTGGAGGACGCCGCGGTGAGCGACATGACCGCCGACCAGCTCGGTGCGGTCCTGGCCGCCAAGGCCGACGCCGCCTGGCATCTGCATCGCCTCACCGCCGACCGCGACCTGGCCGCGTTCGTGTTGTTCTCCTCGGCGGCCGGCATCCTGGGCAGCCCCGGGCAGGCCAATTACGCCGCCGCCAACGCCTTCCTGGACGCGCTGGCCCGCCACCGCCACCACACCCAACGCGCGGCCACCAGCGTGGCCTGGGGTTACTGGCAGACCCCGTCCGGGATGACCGCCCACCTCACCACCGGCGACCTGACCCGGCTCGCCGGCACCGGCCTGACGCCCATCACCAACGAACACGGCCTGGCCCTCTTCGACGCCGCACTCAGCAGTCAACGGTCCAACGTCCTGGCCAGCCCCTTCAACGTCGCCGCGTTGACCCGCCAAGCCCGCAACGGCGCCCTGCCCTCGATCCTGTCGACGCTTACCACCAGCCGCCCCCGCGCCAGCGCGGCCAGCGCCCGCAATCTGCGGGCGCAGCTCGCCACTCAAACGCCCGAACAGCAACTCCGCGCTCTCACCGCGATGGTCGCCACCACCACCGCCACCGTGTTGGCCCACCCGGACCCGGCGGGCCTCGATCCCGACCGCCCGTTCAAAGACCTGGGCATCGACTCGCTGACCGCCCTGGAACTGCGCAACACCCTCAACCAACACACCGGCCTGGCCCTGCCGGCAACCGTGGCCCTCGACCACCCCACGCCGGCCACGCTCGCCGCCCACCTGGCCGACCTACTCACCGACACCGCCCCCGCGCCCGCCGCCCCGGCGGCCCAGGTCAGCACGAATGGCGTTGAGCCGGTCGACAACAGGCTCGCATACGTGGATCAAGCGATATTTCTCGCGATGCGAGCGGTGCACGACACGCTGACTCAGTTCACGTGGCTGTACGACCATGCCGTCGACGTCGATGCGTTACGGCGCTTTCACCGCAATCTCGGGCGCGGGTTGCTGGGGCGCAGGATCGAACGGTCTCCGTTGGGGTTCGCGCGTGATCGCTGGGTCCTCGCCCCGGATTCGGCCGACCTCGACATCGACGCGACGCCGCGGCCGCGCGCCGACGTGAGCGCCTGGCTCGACGAGCGGGCACGCCTGCCCATTGATCCCGAGTGGGGACCCGGCTGGCATCTCGGGCTACTTCCGCTCGAGGACGGTGGGGCCGCGATAAGTCTGGTGGTGTCGCACACGCTCGTCGACGGGATCGGGCTCGGCCAGGCCATAGCCGACGCGGCCGAGGGCAGGACACGCGACTTCGGTTATCCGCCCGCGGGATCGCGCACCCGCAGGCACGCGGTGCGTGAGGACCTGCGGCAAACCGCCAAGGAACTGCCCGCAATAGCGAAGGCCTTCTCCTCCGCCGCCGGAAAGATCTGGCCCGACCGCAAGCAATTCACCTCATCGGTCAAAGCGGCGCCGCCGCCCCCTCGGACCGCCGACGACGATCAGGTGGTCGAGGTGCCCGCCCTGACCGCGTTCATCGACCTGGCGGACTGGGACGCTCGCGCGAAAAGCCTTGGCGCGAGCAGCAACTCGCTCGTAGCAGCGGTCGCGAGCAGACTCGCGGTGCGGGCGGGGCGCGTTCATGACGACGGAACGGTCACCCTGCGATTCCCGGTGACGCTGCGGACGGAGAACGATACCCGCGGCAATGCGCTCACCGTGGTCGACGTCGCGGTCGACCCGACGCACGCGGCGACGGACCTCGGGGACACCCACGCCAAGATCACGCGGGCAATCCTCGCGGCGATGAAGAACCCGGACGAGGAGTATCTGTCGACATTCCCACTGGCGCCGTTGGTGCCGAGGCGGTTGAACAGAAGGCTGGCGGCGATGGCGGCGGGGGGCGCCAGCCAACCGGTCACCGTCTCCAACGTCGGTGACCTGTCGCCTGCGGTAAACCGGCCCGACGGCACCGACGCCGACTATGCGTACCTGAGATCCATCGAACCCGACATCAAGAAAAGCACACTCGCTCACATCGGTGGGCAACTCTTCGTGGGTTCGGGGCGCAGCCGCGGGAAGATCTTTTTCAGAATCTCCGCATATGTTCTCGGCCGGGAAAACACCCAGGATGAGCTCCGGGAGATGGTGTCGCGTACGTTCGCCGAATTCGATCTGATTGCAGAAATCGATTGCTGACCTTGACCTTTCGTGCGGCCGGTCCCCTGTCAAGGGCTGCGGCATGAGCCCTGAAGCAAAATTCGGTGCCGGTCGTCCGGTCGTAACCGAAGAACCACCAGCGGCTCCGCCGTCGGACGAGCCGAGTACCCGGCGCCGACTCGGGTACGCGATCGTCGGGCTGCTTGTGCTGCTCTATGTGGCGTCGTGGGTTGTCTTCGCGAGCGTGTACGAACCCAATCTGCAGTTCTTCCCGTACTACGCCGTCGATTACAGCCAAGGCTTCGTCAGGCGGGGGCTCGGCGGCGAGATTCTGAACCTGTTCCCGGCCGACCTCTACTTCGGCGGCCTGTTGGTTCTGCGCTGGTTGGTGCCAACGGTGTTCGGAGTCGGCATCGCGGCGGTGGCGTGGACGGTGGCGGTCAGATTCGGCCGCTCGGAACGGCGGCTGATGCTGGCGCTGCTCACCCCGGTGCTGCCGTTGGGCGTTGTGCACGCCCTGGTTTTGCCAACGCCCGACCTTCTTGGCGAGGCGGCGCTGGCCGTGTTCGCGGTGGTGCTCGCCTCAGCGAAAAGGGACCGATCGCTGCCAGTCGCGAGCGGCATTTACGGCGCCGCGATCGCGGTGCTGACGCTGATCCACGAGGCGGTTCCCTTTCTGCTGGCGCTCGGCGCGATCCTGGCAATTGCGGTGCTGGCGCGCAGTTCCACCACAATCCGGCGGCGCAGCGCAATGCTCGCCGTGGCTCCCGGCTTGGTCGTCGCGCTGGCGATAGCGCTGCTGCGGCGGCGGGACGTGTCGTCGCAATGTGCCCGGTTGCCGCACGGCCCCGTTCGCTGGGCGCCCGGCCCGGCGCCGACCGGCGAACACGCCTACGTGGACTATCACGACTGGACTTGTCGCTTCATCACCGTCACGACAAGAAAGACTCCTTTCATCGGACCCGACCAGATTGGTTGGGGCCCTTTGATCATGTCGACAATGGCGGGGATCGTGATCCTCGCGCTGACGATGCTTGTCGTCAGGGGAATCTCCGGCGCACCCTTCGGACGATTTCGCCAAGCTGTGCAGGGCTGGCTTTCGTGGGTGACCGTGGCGACGCTGTTGTTGCTTCCGGTTTTCGCAACCTCAGCCGATTGGACGCGCTGGTGGATAGCGATCTCGTTCGATGTGGGCGTGGTCTATCTGCTCTACGCGGGCCGCCAACCTGAATCCAGCCGACCCGCCACCAGGGGAACCCGGGTCTGGTTCGCAGTCGCGATCGTCTTTTTTGCGCTCTCCCAAATCCTCGCTGCGGTCAATACCGAGCAGTCGGTGCGGGGTTTGGTAACCCGCTGCTCGCAGTTGGTGGATGACCCGATGTGGGTGGGGATCTGCCCCTGATCGCCATCGGCGTCGATCAGGGTTGATGCTTCCATCAGCGGGGCCGGCGACGCGAACGTCGGCCGACCACCCGCTCGGCCCGATTTGCTTCATGGAACCCACCCGGCTTGCTCGACACGTGTGTGATAATGCCTCGACCCAAAGAGAGCTCGTCTGCATCTCAGGTAGGTGACATTGCACCCGGCCGACAGTGTTAGCCCTACCGAGGCAGTAGCCGGGTCACCCCCGGAAAAGACGAAATTTCGCCCCGACATCGAGGGGTTACGCGCCGTCGCGGTGGTGGCCGTTGTCCTCTTCCACGCCGACATGCCGGGGATCGGTGGCGGGTTCGTCGGCGTGGACGTGTTCTTCGTCATCTCGGGCTTTCTGATCACCGGGCTGCTCTGGCGCGAGGCGAGCGGCACCGGCACCGTCCGGCTGCGCCGCTTCTACGGGGCCCGGGCCCGCCGCCTGCTGCCCGCATCGGCCACCGTCGGCGTGGTCACCATGATCGCGTCGGTGTTGCTGCTCCCCCCGCTGCAGTCCCCGCTGGTCATCATGGACGGCATCGCGTGCGCGCTCTATGTCGGCAACTACTGGTTCATCCAGCAACAGGTCGACTACTTCGCCGCGTCCCGGGCGGGGTCGCCGTTCCAGCACTACTGGTCATTGGGCGTCGAGGAGCAGTTCTACCTGGTGTGGCCGGCCCTGATCATTGGCACGGCCTGGCTCATCCGGCTGGTGCGGCGCCGGACCAGGGCCGAGGCGACCTCCTCAAAACGCCCATACCTGATGGTCCTGGCCCTCGTCGCGGCGGTGTCGTTCGCCCTGTCGCTGGCGATCACCTATGTGGCGCCGTTTGTGGCCTTCTTTTCGCTGCCCACCCGCGCCTGGCAGCTGGCCGCCGGGGGCCTGGTGGCCCTGACCGCCGGTCGGTGGCGCCGAATGGCCCCGAGGACAGCCGCGCTGAGCGGGTGGGCCGGGCTGGTCCTGATCCTCCTGGCCTGCACGCAGTTGGGACCGGCCACGCCGTACCCGGGTCTCGCCGCGCTGTTGCCCGTGCTGGGCGCGGCGCTGGTGATCGGCGCCGGCTGTCCGGCGCCGTCCCAGGGCTGCGGCCGCGCGCTGGCGGTGCGGCCGATGCGCGCGATCGGCCGGGTGTCTTACTCGTGGTACCTCTGGCACTGGCCCGTGGTGGTACTCGCGGCGCCGCTGCTGGGCCACACCCTCGGGCTGGCCGGCAGGCTGGCGGCGGTCCTCGTCTCCGGTGGGCTGGCCGTGCTCACCCTGCGCTTCATCGAGAACCCGCTGCGATTCGCCGCCCCGATACGCCGCTCCGCCCTGGCCAGCCTCGCGCTCGGCGGCGCCGCCACCGTGATCGCGGTCACCGTGGGTGTGGCGCTGCTGGCGTCGATTCCCGTGCCGGTCGGACGCGGCCCGGCGGCTGCGGCGCTGTCCATCACCGCAACGCCGCCTCCCCCGGGGTCCACGATCAACGCCTACGACGCGGCGGTGCGGCAGGAGTTCGCGCAGGTGCAGGCGGCCGTCGCAGCGTCGGCCGACCTCCGAGCCGTCCCGTCGAACCTCACCCCGCCGCTCGCCGGCGCGGCGGCCGAATACAAGACGGTGTTCCAGAACGGGTGCCTGCGCAATCTCTTCGAAGCCGGACAGCCGGAGTGCGCAACCGGCGATACTGCCTCGACAACGACGGTGGCCCTGCTCGGCGACTCCCACGCCACGATGTGGAGCCCGGCGTTCCAGGAGGTCGCCTCGCAACGGCACTGGCGGCTGGAGACCCTGGGGAAGGGCGCCTGCACGCCGATGGACTTGCCCATCGCCGACACCATCCGCCGCGCGGTGTCCAACGCCATGTGCCAGCAGTGGCGCGCTCAGATCCTCGCCAGGCTGCAGACCGAGCAGCCGCGGCTGGTCGTGGTCAGCATGTACCGCGGGTATGGCTTCGGGCACAGCTACACGCCGGGCTTCACCTCCTACGATCCGGTGTGGAACGACGGCCTGGCCCGCCTGGTGCAGCAGCTTCGTCGCGCCGGTGCGCAGGTGCTGGTATTGGGACCGATCCCCAGCCCGCGCGCGGCGGCGCCAATCTGCTTGTCCTCGAACCTCGAAGACGCGAGCGCCTGCTCATCGCCGCGAGCGACGGCGGTCAACGAATCCGGCATCGCCGCCGAGTCCGCCGCCACCCAGGCCGCCGGCGGGCAATACGCCGACCTCACCGAGTTGTTCTGCGCCGGCGGCCGCTGCCCGGTCATCGTCGGCAACACCCTGGTGTACTTCGACGCCAACCACATGACCGTCGAATACGCCCAGGCGCTGGCGCCGGTGATCGGCGCCCTGGCCGATCGCGCGCTCGCCCACAGTTGACATCGTGCAATCGATCCAGCCTTGTTAGGCAGGTGTGTGATAATGCCTCGACTCGACGGACTCGTCCTCTTCCCAGGTAGGTGACCTTGCACCCGACCGACAGCGTTAGCCCTACCCGGGCGGTCCCGAATCGGAGCCCGGAAAAGGCGGGATTTCGTGCCGACATCGAGGGCCTGCGCGCGGTCGCCGTGGTGGCCGTCGTCCTGTTCCACGCGGACGTCACGGGGGCGGGCGGTGGGTTCGTCGGGGTGGACGTCTTCTTCGTCATCTCGGGCTTCCTGATCACCGGGCTGCTCTGGCGCGAGGCAAGCGCGTCCGGCACCGTCCGGCTGGCCCGCTTCTACGGGGCGCGGGCCCGCCGACTGCTGCCGGCGTCGGCCACGGTCGGCGTGGTGATCATGCTCGGCTCGGCTGCCTTGTTACCCGCGTTGCAGTCCCGGCGGATCATCGGTGACGGCATCGCCAGCGCGCTGTACGTCAGCAACTACCGGTTCGTGCTGCAAGGTGTCGAATACCTCGCCACCAACCTGCCGCCGTCGCCGTTCGAGCACTACTGGTCGTTGGGCGTCGAGGAGCAGTTCTATCTGGTGTGGCCGGCCCTGATCATCGGTACGGCGTGGCTCATCCGGCTGGTGCGGCGGCGGACCAGGGCCGAGGCGACCTCCTCGAAACGCCCATACCTGGTGGTACTGGCCCTGGTCGCGGCGGCCTCGTTCGCGTTGTCGCTGGTGGTCACCCGCCTGGCGCCACCGGTGGCGTTCTTTTCGCTGCCCACCCGGGCCTGGGAGCTGGCCGTCGGCGGCCTGGTGGCCCTCACCGCCGGCCAATGGCGCCGCCTGCCGCCACCTGCCGCCGCGGTCGCCGGATGGGGGGGCCTCGCATCAATCCTGCTGGCATGCACTTGGTTGGACCGGAGCACGCCCTACCCGGGTACCGCCGCGCTGTTGCCCGTGCTGGGTGCGGCGCTGGTGATCGGCGCGGGCTGCGCCACCCCCGCGCAGGGATGCGGCCGCGTCCTGGCGGTGCGGCCGATGCGGGCGATCGGCCGGGTGTCCTACTCGTGGTACCTATGGCACTGGCCGGTGCTGCTGGTGGCGATGTCCACCCCCGCATGGTCGCAGCACCCGCTCGGGCTGGCGATCGTGATGATCCTGTTTTCCCTCGGGCTGGCCGCGCTGACCCTGCGTTTCATCGAGAACCCGCTGCGATTCGCGGACCCCGTGCGCCGATCGGCTGCCCGCAGTCTCGCGGTTGGCGGCGGCGCCACAGCGATAGCCGTCTGTGTGGGCGTAACGCTGCTGGTAGCGGTGCCCACCCCGGTCGGCCGTGGCCCGGCGGCAACCGCGCTGACCCTCACCGCGACGCCTCCCCCCGCCGGCTCCGACCTCGCCGCGTACGACACTGCGGTGAAGCAGGCATTCGCGCAGGTGCAGGCTGCGGTCGCGGCATCGGGCGACCTCAAAGCGGTCCCGTCGAACCTGACGCCCCCGCTCGCCGACGCGATGAACGTGCCCCTGGGCCCCACGGACTGCTTGCGCGACATTCTCCAAATCGATCATCCCCTGTGCGCGACGGGCGATACCGCGTCGTCGACGACGGTGGCCCTGATCGGCGATTCGAACGCCGCGATGTGGGAGCCGGCCTTCGAAAGGGCCGCCGCGCAGCGGCACTTGCGGCTCGACACCCTGACCAAGGGCTACTGCCCATGGCTGGACCTGCCCTTCACAATCCCTCTCTTTGGCCGGGAGTACACCGAGTGCGAGCGGTGGCGAGACCAGATACTTGCCCGGTTACGGATCGAGCGGCCCCGGCTAATCGTCCTCGACATGATGCGCCGATACGGTGCCCGCTACGGGTGGGCGTCAGGTTTCACGTCATACGACCCGGCGTGGATCGCCAGCCTGACCCGCGATGTACAGCAGCTGCGCGACATCGGTGCGCAGGTCCTGGTGCTCGGAGCGATCCCGGATCCGCAGTCGGTGGTGCCCATCTGCCTGTCGCTGCACCTCGATGACGCGAGCGCCTGTTCGCCGCCGAGGTCCAAGGCGGTGAACCAACCCGGCGTCGCGGCCGAGTCCGCCGCGACCAAGGCCGGCGACGGGCAATATGCCGACCTCACCGAACTGTTCTGCACCGCCGACCGCTGCCCGGTCATCGTCGGCAACACCCTGGTGTACCGCGATCAGATGCACATCACGTTCGAATACAGCCGGCTGTTGGCGCCGGTCATCGGCGCCCTGGTCGACCGCGCACTCGCCCCGGGCTGACATGGAACGCCCACCCAGCAACGCGTGCCGGTCACGCACTTCCCTGGCAAAGTAACGAGAGGCAACGGATTTTGGCGACATCAGTGCTCATCACTGGCGGGGCAGGGTTTATCGGGTCTGCGCTTGCGCGCCGGCTCGTCGGGGCCGGGTACGACGTCGCCGTGATGGACGTCTTGCACCCGCAGGTACACGGCGAACATGGGGCGATCGACCTGCCGCCATCGGTGCGGCTGTGCACAGGCGATGTCACCCATGCGCCCGACTGGGATGCCGTGCTGCGGTTATGCCGGCCGTCCCAGGTCGTGCATCTGGCGGCCGAGACGGGAACGGCGCAGTCGCTGTCGGAAGCGACCCGCCATGGTTCGGTCAACGTGGTGGGCACCACGCAGCTGCTCGACGCCCTGAGCCGCGCGGCTCATGTGCCCGACCAGATCGTCTTGGCATCGTCGCGGGCCGTCTACGGGGAGGGCGCCTGGCAGTCCGGCTCTCAGGTCTTCTATCCGCAGCCGCGTAGCCACGCTCAGCTCGCGTCCGGCGTCTGGGATCCCCACGGTCCCACCGATCTGCCCGCGATCCCGCTGCCGAGCTCCGCCGGCCGAACCGAGCCCCGGCCCACCAACATCTACGCGGCGACCAAGCTCGCCCAAGAGCACATCTTGGCGGCGTGGACAGCGGCCCACGACTCCCGTCTCAGCGTGCTGCGGCTGCAGAATGTGTACGGACCGGGTCAGTCGCTGACGAATTCCTACACCGGAATCGTCGCTCTCTTCGCGCGGCTGGCACGCCAGCAGCGCGCGCTGGAGGTCTACGAAGACGGACAGATCGTGCGCGACTTCGTCTATATCGACGACGTCATCGCGGCGCTGTTCGCCGCGATCGAAAGACCCGCATCCCCGCAACGCTGCCTGGACATCGGGTCGGGCACCCCTACCACGATCCACGAACTGGCCCTCAAGATCGCCGCCATCTGCCACGCCCCCGAACCTGTCGTCGTGGCGAAGTTCCGCGACGGCGACGTGCGGGCCGCGAGCTGCGACATCGAGCCGGCAAAGAGGGCACTCGACTGGCTCCCGCAACGGGCGCTCGAGGACGGTCTAGATGCCCTGCTCGGCTGGATCGGGGAGCAACCCGAATCGGGCGTCGGGCCAGGCGATCACACGCCCCTGACGGCCCTGCTGAGGTAGACGGCTCAGCCGACCGGCTTGAGGCGGGCGAATTCTTCCACCAGGTCGGCGGTGATCGCAACGCTGTCGGCGGGTTTGGTCATCCGGGTGGCGAGCTCGCGGGCGCGGGTGAGACATTGCGGGGCAAGGACGGTGCGGAGGTCGGCGACCAACGATTTCTCGGTGGTGGCCGAAAAGCGCCGTCCGGTGCCGACTTTCAGTCGTTTCACCCGAGCTCCCCAGAGCCCCTGATCGGGCAGTGTCCAGAGGATCAACGTCGGCAGTCCCGCGCGCAGGCCCGCGTTCGTCGTTCCCGCACCGCCGTGGTGCACGAACGCGCGGCAGGCGGGCAGGGCGGCGGCGTAGTTCATCACGCCCACCACCTTGACGTGCTCCGAATGTTCGACGTTGCTGTAGTCGGTCCCGGCTGCGCAGATCAGCGCCCGCTCGCCCAGCTGCGCGCAGGCCGAGCTGATCATCGACAGCGTGTCGGCGGCTGATTCGACGCCTACGCTGCCGAAGCCGAAGCAGATCGGCGGTGTTCCCGCGGCGATCCATGCCGCGACCTCGCCATCGGTGTCCGTCGGCAACTCCATCGTCAGCGCGCCGACGAACGGCCTTCTGGGGGGCCGCTGCTCATTCCATTTCGCCCATTCGGCCGCCAGCCCGGGGTAGCAAACCTCGTCGTAGGCCTGGATTTCCAACGATCCGCGTTCGGTGATCCGACGCGGCCAGGGGCTGGTCGCCTCGGGCAAACCGAGTTCACGGCGCTGAGCATCCTCGATCTTCTTCCCTCCGCGCCACGCCGACCAGTCGAGCATCCTCGTCGCGGAGCGGGCCAACGGCGCCGGCAAGATCGGCAGGAGCTGGCCGTTGACGCGCAGCGGGAAGATATGCAGGGTGGCGAACGGAATGCCGCAATGCTCCGCGGCGTTGAGCGCGTCGTTCTCGTAATTCATGCCGGTGAGCAACAGGTCGGCCCCGTCCGCCAGCGACGTGAGCGTCTTGGCGACCTCGGCCCGGCACTGCGTCAGGGGCGCCGAATACTCGGCCGACAACCTGCCCAGCTCCCGGATCCTCCAAGGGGTAGTGAACAAGCCCGCCCAGAAATCGCGGTGGGGGTCGAGGATCGCTTTCATAGGCGGTCCGTAGGCCACCGCCGTAGGGCCGGCCGCCTCCGTGAAGCTGACCATTTCGGGCGCGACGGCCATGTGCACCTCGTGGCCGCGGCGCACCAGCTCGCGGCCGACGGTGACGTAGGGCTCGACTTCTCCGCGAGTTCCCCAGTTTGCCAGCACAAATTTCATCGGCGAGACCCTAGCCCTTTCACATCCCGTGCACGCTCTGGCAAATGGAAGCAGCCCGTCTACCCGGCTCAGCCGCCCAGCAGCATAACCCCGGCACTGGCGCTATCAGACTAGAAGCCGGGAAACCCTGGGCAGCAGCGCGCTCGGGCTACAGCTCCCGGTGTGTCCGCAGTTGAGGATTCGGCCGAAAACTGTTGAACAGGTGTGTGATAATTCCTCGATTCTCAGAATACTTTCCCGTTAGGTGGGTGGTAGTGCGTCAGGTCGACAGCGTCACCGCAACCGATGAGGCACAGCACCGGCACCCGCCACGCAAGGAATTCCGTCCGGACATCGAGGGTCTGCGTGCCGTTGCGGTGGTGGCCGTCGTGCTGTTTCACGCCCACATCCCGGGCGTGAGCGGTGGCCTCGTCGGCGTGGACGTATTCTTCATCATCTCGGGCTTTCTGATCACGGGGCTGCTCTGGCGCGAGGTGAGCAGCACCGGGACCGTCGGACTGCGCCGGTTCTACGGGGCGAGGGCGCGCCGGCTGCTACCGGCGTCGGCCACGGTGGGCGTCGTCATCATGATCGGCGCCGCCGCCATGTCGCCTATATTGCAGACCCGGAACATTTTCATTGACGGCATTGCCAGCGCGTTGTACGTCAGCAATTACCGCTTCATGCTCCAGGGCGTCGACTATCTCGCCGACGCCCTGCCTTCGCCATTCCTGCACTACTGGTCATTGGGCGTCGAGGAGCAGTTCTACCTGGTGTGGCCGGCCCTGATCATCGGCACGGCCTGGCTCATCCGGCACGCGCGGCGGCGGACCGGGGCTCAGGGCCCCTCCTCACAACGCCCTTATCTGCTTGTCCTGGTGCTGGTCGCGACGGCGTCGTTTGCGCTGTCACTGGTATTCACTCGCGCAGTGCCCCCGGTGGCGTTCTTTTCGCTGCCCACCCGAGCCTGGGAGTTAGCCGTCGGTGGTCTGGTGGCCCTCACCATCGACCAGTGGCGCCGACTCCCTGCACTGGTCGCCGCGATCGCGGGATACGCGGGACTAGGCATGGTCCTGCTGGCCTGCACCCGGTTGGGTCCGGATACGCCCTATCCGGGCACCGCCGCGCTGTTGCCCGTGCTGGGCGCGGCGCTGGTGATCGGCGCCGGCTGCGCCCTGCCGGCGCGGGGAGTCGGGCGCGTCCTGGCGTTGCGCCCGATGCGCGCGATCGGCCGGGTGTCCTACTCGTGGTATCTATGGCACTGGCCGTTGCTTCTAGTGGTACCCGCGGCGGCGACCGGCCATTCCCTGGGGCAACGGCTGACAGCGGTCGCGGTGTCGCTGGGGCTGGCCTTCTTGACTCTGCGTTTCATCGAGAACCCGATTCGCTTCGCCGCTCCCTTGCGACGGTCGGCCAACCGCAGTCTCGCCGTGGGCGGCACCGCGACCGCGATCGCGGCCAGCGTCGGCGTGGCACTGCTGGTGTTGATGCCCGTCCCGGTCGGCCGCGGTCCGGCGGCTCCAGCGCCGGCCTTCTCCGCGACGTCGCCGCCCGCCGGTTCTGGCATTGACGCCTACGACACGGCGGTCCAGCATGCATTCGCGCAGGTACAGGCGGCGGTCGCCGCATCCGTCGGGCTGCAGGCCGTCCCTTCGAACCTAACCCCACCGCTGGCCGGTGTGACGGCCGAAGTCAAGGCTTTGTACTTGCACGGCTGTCTTCGCAATTTTTTCGAAGTCGGACAGCCCGAGTGCGCGTCGGGCGATACCACCTCCTCGACGTCCGTGGCACTGGTCGGCGACTCGCATGCCGCGATGTGGTATCCGGCGTTTGAACAAGCCGCTACCCAGCGGCACTGGCGGCTGGAGACGATGACCAAGGCCGCCTGCCCCATGCTTGATCTGCCCACCATCAACACCGCCGTTAACCGGCCTTACACCGAGTGCGACCAGTGGCGGGGTCAGATCACCGCGCGGTTAAACGCCGAGCATCCGCGGCTCATCGTGCTCAGCATGATGCGCGGCCATCCGTTGTCCTTCGACTCGGGGTGGATCGACGCCCTAGGCCGCCTCGTAACACAACTGCGCGGCACCGGCGCGCAAGTGCTGGTCCTCGGGCCGATTCCGATTCCGCGGTCAACGGTGCCGGACTGCCTGGCCGGCCACCTTGACGATGCGACGGCCTGCTCGCTGCCGACCTCGAAAGCGGTGAACCAGGCCGGCATCGCCGCTGAAGCCGCCGCCACCAAAGCCGCCGGCGCACGATACTCCGACGTCACCGCGCTGTTCTGCACGGCTGAGCGCTGCCCGGTCATCGTGGGCAACGCCCTGGTCTACGTCGACAACAGCCACCTGACACCCCAGTACGCCCGGGCGTTAGCGCCGCTGATGGGGGCACTTGCCGACCGCACACTCGCCGCTGGGTGACACGCCGGGGCGTACCGGACGCCGCGGGGCGTTGGACATTCGGCGGTCTTACGCCTCGTCCCTCGCGGGCTCTTTGAGGTACCACGGGTTGGCCCGTGCCCACTCGATGGTGCGGCGGATCCCTTCCTCGACATCGACCTGAAGGCGCCATCCCAACTCCCGCTGCGCCTTGGTCGAGTCCGGGATGCGACGGGGAATGTCCTCGTAGCGACCGCCATAACGTGCCGCGGTGTCCACGCCTTCGGCGCCCGACACCGAGTCGACGTTCGCGATCTTGATCGCCAGTGCGACGGCATCACGCATGGTGGTCTCGACCATGCTCCCGATGTTGAAGGCCTCACCGATCGCGGCGTCGCTGTCGGCCGCGAGCAGGGTGCCGGCGATGGCGTCGTCAATATAGGTGAAACAGCGCGTCTGGTCGCCCGAGTCGTACAGCAGGGGCTGGCGGCCGTTGAGGATCCGATGGATGCTCTGCGAGATCACGAAGATCGGATTCTGCCGCGGGCCATACACATTGAAGTAGCGCACCACCGTCACCGGCAAACCGTAGGAGGTGTGCATCGCGAAAACCAAGTGCTCGGCCATGGCCTTGCTGGTGCTGTAGCTCCACCGCGCGGTCCTCGTCGAACCCAGGACGCGGTCGTCGTCCTCGGCGAAGGGCGGGTTGGGATTTTTCCCGAACACCTCCGACGTGCTCGCGAACACCACACGCGTTCCGTGCCGCTGGCTCAGCTCGAGGACGTTGCGCGTGCCGATCACATTCACGTCAAGAACACCGAGCGGATCGTTGAGATAGTTCTTGACACCGACGACCGCGGCCAGATGAAAGACCGTGTCGACCCCCGGCGTCAGGGCTTGTTCCAGCGCGCTCAGGTCGGTGACATCGCCTTGCACGAACCGAAAATTGGGGTGCTGGTCGAAGTCGATGCTGGTGTCACGGGTGTTCTTCGCGAAATCGAACACCGTGACCGAATCTCCGCGGTCCAGCAGTGCCGAAACCAAATGTGATCCGATAAAACCGTAGCCGCCCGTCACGACGACATTCGACATATTTGCTCTTTCGCTTCCGTGTAGCGGTTTTCGTCGGCTATCGGCCGATTCCCTTGTAGATGAAGCCTGCCGCGCGCACCGCCGCCGGGTCAAAGCTATTCCGCCCATCCAGGAACACGCACCCGGCTGCCGTCAGCTCCGCGAGCCGCACCAGCGGAACCTGGTGGAACTCTCGGTGTCCCGCCAGCACCATCAGGGCATCGGCATCCTTGACCGCTGACTCGATGTCTGGGGTCAACGGGATCTTCGTCACCGTGTGGGCCTCCTCGTCCGGTACCCACGGGTCATGGACCGACAGCTGGCAGCCGGACTCCTCGAGCAGGGCGACGACGTACTTGGTGGGCGTGAGCCGACAGTCACCGGTGTTGTTCTTGAACGCGATGCCCAGCACCGCGACCTTGCTGGTCTCGATCACCTTGCCCTGCTCGGCGAGCAGCTCGGTGAGCAACCCGTAGGTGTAGGCCGGCATCGTGTCGTTGACCGTCCGCGACGTCCGCGGGATCGCCAGCTCCAACCCCACGGACTGACCCAGGTGGTTGACGAACCACGGATCCTTGGTCAGGCAGTAGCCGCCGACGCCCATGCTCGGCCGCAAGATGTTCGCGTCGCGACCGCCCTTGGGCATCGTGTTGGCCGCCTCGATGACTTGCAGGGCGTCCATCCCGAGCCGGTCGCACACCTTGGCCAGCTCGTTCGCCAACGCGACGTTGAGGTCGACCCACAGGTTGTCGGCGAGCTTGACCATCTCAGCGGTCCGCGGATCGTCGACGACCACCGAATCCACGCCCAAAGCATGTCGCCACAGCGTCGAACAAGCGCGGGCGCTGCGCTCGTCGACGGCACCCACCACGACGGGGATCGACGTCAGCTCGAAAATGGCTTGCCCTTCGGCAAGCCGCTCGGGACAGAACGCCAACCCGAAGTCCACCCCGGCCCGCAACCCCGAGGTCTCCTCGAGGATCGGGCGAACGATGTTTTCGGTGGTATCAGGCGGCACCGTGCTCTTGAGGATGACAAGATGGCCCACACGCAAATGCGCCCCCACCGCCTTCGCCGCCGCCTTAATGTCGTCAACAATGGGCTCAAAATCCGGGCCCAGCGGCGTTCCCACCGTCACGATCACAAAGTCGTTGTCGGCCAGCGCACCAAAGTCGGTCGTCGCCCGCAGCCGACCGACGCGCACGCTGTCGGCCACCAGTTCGCCAAGCCCCGGCTCAGGCACCGTCGTCTTGCCCAGGTTGATCTCGTCGACAACGGCTTGTCGCACGTCGATCCCCGTCACCGGCCAGCCGCGGTCGGCCAGCACGGCGCCGATCACGGTGCCGATGTAGCCAAAACCCACCACCGCGATGCCCGACCGCATACCACGCACCAGGAGGTCGATCTCAGCGTCGCTGCGCCCGAACACGCCTTCAGCCATCGCGGAACCAAGCCCTTCGTCCCCCGTGCG
Organism: Mycobacterium terramassiliense; assembly: GCF_900157385.1. GTDB lineage: Bacteria > Actinomycetota > Actinomycetes > Mycobacteriales > Mycobacteriaceae > Mycobacterium > Mycobacterium terramassiliense. The sequence goes on along the minus strand of NZ_LT717699.1, from coordinate 769,475 downwards.
CATTCATAGGGACAGCGGCGACCTCCCGCCCCGCTAACCCGTCCGGCAGTCTAATCCAACACCCGTGCAATAGGCTCCTTAATCCGGAAGTCTCGGTCGAGCCGCCCCACGGTCCGCTTGTGGGCCGTGCGGACCTTCTCGGCCCGAACGTTCGGCCGTTGAGATCGGGTTGACGGTCCGACGTTGAGCTGCGATCGCAGGGACCCTTGCTGGGGCCGGCTCGGACAGATTTGAAAGGGAGCCTTAGATAGGGAGCTCGCCGACGACGTCGTCGGCGTGTTCAGGCGTGTCGCCAGCGAGCTTGAACAGCCATCGGTCCAAGATGAGAAAGCGGCCCACCCAGACGATCCCCAAGCCCAGCAGTTGGGCAGCGAGCACTGCCGTGCCACGAATGAGGCCTGCCCGGTGCACCGTCGCAATCTCGGCGAGGTGGGTGAAGAGCGTGGCCAGCGCGACGCCCAGCATCACGGCTACCCAGAATACGAGCACCTGGCTGCGCACGTTCTCACGAGACGTGACCCGCCAGACGAAATGCTTGTTGGCGAAGAAGTTGGGCGCTGTGATGACCGCGGCCTGCAGCAACGACGCGGCGGTGTAGTTGTGAAGCCATAGGCCCAAGATTTGGATCAGAATCTGGCCGATTGGGACGAAAACCACCGACACGGCGGCGTATCGCAGTTTTTTGTACGTCTCATCGGTGCGGATGGACACGGTGCGACCCAAACGCCGGGGGGCCATGAGTGGCCAACATACCGGACTGGATCGCTCGCTGCTTCGTCGAACAAAAACGACGCTGACTATTCGACTGCACTGGAATCGATCCAGTTCAGCCAGCGCAGCCATAGTTGCGCGCCATTTTTTTGTAGCGTTACGGCAGCGGCACCCAATTATCTACAATCCACCGCATGATGCGCCTAGCGTTAACCGCTCTCGTATTGTTGCTCGCCGGATGCGGAAGCGCCAGGCAGACAACAGCTACACCGCCGCCAACGGCGGCCCGCCATACCGTCATCGACGCGCAGGGAATATACCGGCCATCGATCGACAAAGACGGCACTTACCTTGTCGGTGTTGACATTCCGATGGGCAAGTATCGCAACGGCGGGGGGACGATGTGTTATTGGGCGCGGCTACGCAGCCTCAGTACAAACGACATAATCGAGAGCAAGAACACCAGCGATCCGCAGGTGATCGAGATCCGCCCCAGTGACACTGCCTTCTTGACGCAAAACTGTGGAAGCTGGCAGACGGCTCCCACCGCGTGAAGGCATTCCCTACCTGTTCGGCCACTTCTTTCAGGTGGTCTTCACGACTGCAACGCCGATCGCGACGACCGACTCCCCGACAGCTTGTCGCTAGCCACTCTGCCTGCGCGCTCGCGGGTGACGCTCAATGATTTGACGACGGTATCGGCCGACGCGGCCTGCGCTACAACATTCTTGGCGCCTGCCCGGCCGGCACAGTTAGTGACCATAACTTGACTCGGTCTATTTACCGGGCGTTGTGACCAAATCTGCGAAAACCGGAAAGACGCGACCGGCATCAACATATATGCTGCGCACTCAGGGAGACGAGTAAACCCGGGGGCCCGACTTGAAACGAGGCCACTCCGTGGGGTCAACAATCGAAGCGCCGGAATTCGAGTTCGATGTCTGTGTGGTCGGCGGGTGCGGGCACGTCGGCCTGCCGCTGGCAATCGCGATGGCGCACCGCGACCTGCGGGTCGCGATCGATGACATCGACACGACCGCCGTCGAAACGGTCCGGGCCGGGCGAATGCCCTTCATGGAAGAAAAGGCCGAGCCCATGCTGGCCGAGGTCATTAACAGAGATCTGGTCGTCGACAATGACCCAACGCTCATCTCTAGGTCACGCATAATCATCGTGGTTATCGGCACGCCCGTTGACGAGCACCTCAACCCCACGTTCCACAGAATCCATCGCTTTTTCGTCGACATCATGCCGTATCTGGTCGATGGCCAGTGCCTCATCCTTCGCAGCACGTTGTATCCAGGAACGACCGAAAAGGTTCATGCCCTGTTGCGCGCCTCGGGGCGGCGCGTCCATGTCGCCTTTTGCCCCGAGAGGATCGCGCAGGGGCAGGCCATGCGCGAACTCGTCGACTTACCACAAATCGTCGCGGGTTGCGACGACGAAGCGAGCAAAGTGGCAACCGAGCTGTTCAGCCGCATCGCTCCCTCGATCGTTCCCATGAAGCCGGTCGAGGCCGAGCTGACGAAGATCTTCGCCAACGTCTGGCGCTACATCCAGTTCGCGACGGCCAACCAGTTCTTCATGATCGCAACCGATTTCGGCCTGGACTTCTACCGGATCTACGACGCGCTCACGCGCGATTATCCGAGGATGGCCGGATTACCGAAGAGCGGGTTCGCCGCCGGACCGTGTCTATTCAAGGACACCATGCAGCTCGCGGCGGCGACCGAGTCGCGGTTCTCCCTCGGCCATGCGGCGATGCTGGTCAACGAGGGACTTCCGGATTACGTGGTGCACCACATGAAACTGCGATACCCGCTGCAGCAGTTGACGGTTGGCATCCTCGGCATGGCCTACAAGGGCGACATCGACGATTCGCGCGAATCGCTGTCGTACAAACTTCGCAAGATTCTCGAATACGAGGCGGCCGCGGTCGTATGCACCGATCCGTACGTGAGCGACCCGCGGTTCGTCGCCCTCGATGAGGCGCTCGAGCGGTCGGATGTACTCGTGCTCGGCGCACCCCATAGCGACTACCGCTCGCTGGCGGTCCCGGACGACAAACCCGTCATCGACGTGTGGAACTTCTTCGGAAAGGGAGCGCAGCTGACGTGAAGATTCTCGTCACAGGTTCGGCGGGGTTCATCGCCGGCTACCTCATCGAAGAATTACTCAACCACGGCTACGAAGTGATCGGCCTCGATAACTACTCCAAGTACGGGCCGGTCGAGCGGGCGTTCGACAAAAGCCCAAGCTACACGGGCGTGCGAGGCGACGCGAAAGACGTTGCGCTGCTGAAGGAGCTGCTCGCCGGCTGCGACCATCTGGTCGCCGGCGCGGCGATTATCGGCGGCATCTCGCTTTTTCATGAGCTGGCCTACGACCTGCTTTCGGAGAACGAGCGGATCACCGCGGCGACCTTCGACGCGGCGATCTGGGCGCACCGCAACGCCAGCCTGCGCAAGGTCACTGTCGTCTCGTCGTCGATGGTCTACGAGAGCACGTCTACCTATCCCACCCCAGAAGGCGAACAGCGCCGGTGCCCGCCGCCGCACTCGACCTACGGGTTCCAAAAGCTCGCCACCGAATACTTCGCCCAGGGCGCGTGGGAGCAGTATGAACTCCCCTACACGATCGTCCGCCCATTCAACTGCATCGGCGTGGGCGAAAAACGCGCCCTATGTGACCGCGAGATCATGTCGGGCAACGTCCGGCTGGCGATGAGCCACGTCGTCCCCGACCTTGTCCAGAAGGTCCTCAAAGGCCAAGATCCGCTGCACATCCTCGGCGATGGCAGCCAGGTCCGGCACTACACCTATGGCGGCGACCTCGCCCGTGGCATTCGCCTGGCCATCGAATCCGACCTGGCGCGCAATGAGGACTTCAATCTCTCGACCGCGACATCGACGACCGTTCATGAGCTCGCCGAGGCGGTGTGGCGAAAGATCAAGAGCAACAGCCCACTGCGACTCGTGAGCGATGATCCGTTCCCCTACGACGTGCAGAAGCGGGTGCCCGAGGTCCAAAAGGCCATGGACGTCCTCGGTTTCAAAGCCACGACATCGCTTGATGAGGCACTGGACGAGATCATCCCGTGGATCGAGAGCCAGATCGAGCTAGGCGGCATCTGATGACCGAACCATACGGCGACCTCAACGCGGAATTGGATCGGTTGTATGCAGCGCGGTTTCACGATGACGAACGTGAGTCGAAGGCGCGGCTCTGGCGCGTCATCTGCGAGGTGTTCTTCTCGCGCTACGTGCCCACCGACGCCTGCGTCCTCGACCTGGGCGCCGGCTACTGCGACTTCGTCAACAACGTCTCGGCCCGTCGCCGGATCGCTGTTGACCTCAACCCCGACACAAAGCGGTTTGCCGCGCCGGGCGTCGAGGTATATCAGCTTCCGCTCGAGCGTCTCACGGAGGCCGTCGAGGCGGGCACGGTCGATCTGGCGTTCGCCAGCAACGTCTTTGAGCACCTTCGCGGCCCTGACGCGCTGCTCAAAGTGCTCGCCAACGTTCGTACGGCGCTCCGTCCCGGCGGGCGGATCATGGTCATGCAGCCCAACGTGCGGCTCGTGGGCGGAGCATTTTGGGATTTCTTCGACCACACGCTGCCGCTGAGCGAGCGCGGCATGACCGAGGCACTCGAGGTCGCCGGGTTCCGAGTCGTCGAGTGCCGCGCCCGGTTTCTGCCGTACACCACCAAGAGTCGCCTCCCGCAGTGGGCCTTCCTCGTCCGGCTGTACCTGCGCTTCCGGCCGGCCCAGCATCTGCTGGGCAAACAGATGCTCGTGGTCGCGGAGCGGCCTCAATGACCGACGAGGTCGACTTCATCGTCCCCGTTTATAACGAAGGCTCCAACATCGGCAGTGCGCTGGCCGAGCTGTACGCGACGGTGACGCACCCGAAACGGGTGCTGATCGTCTACGACTTCGACGAGGACGACACCGTGCCCGTGGTCCGCGAACTCGCGCCGCGCTACCCAGGGGTTGAGTTGGTCCGCAATACTCTCGGCCGAGGCGTGATCAACGCGATTCGCGCGGGCGTCGAGGCGGCTCGTTCGGATGTCGTGATCGTCTCGATGGCGGACTTGTCGGACGACCTCCGGGTCGTCGACGACATGGTCCGATTGATTCGCGACGAGGGGTACGACATCGTGTGCGCTTCGCGCTATATGCGTGGCGGGCGTCAGATCGGCGGGCCAATCCTGAAGCGAACGATCTCGCGGGTCGCCGGCGTAACGCTCTATTGGCTGGGTGGCCTGCCGACACACGATGGCACGAACGCCTTTCGCGCCTACCGCCTCTCCGTTCTTCGGGACATTCCGATCGAAAGCTCGGGCGGGTTCGAGTACTCGCTGGAGATCACGGCCAAGGCGCATGTCTCCGGTCACCGCGTCACCGAAGTACCGTCGACGTGGCGCGACCGTACTGCGGGCCAGTCGCGGTTCCGCTTGATGAAATGGCTGCCCCACTACCTCAAGTGGTATTTCTACGCCCTCAGTCGGGGCCGGGTCACAACGGGAAGTAGTCGATGAGCACGCTGTCCCGAACTCGCGGCGTTCGACTCGGCCTCGGCGTTCTGATATTTGCAGTGACGACGGTGATCACCTACCAGATCGCTCGGTACCGGATCTTCACCGGCTTCCAGAGATACGACGACGAGGGCTACATGCTGGTCTCGCTGAGGTCGTTTCTCGGCCACGGCTGGTTCTACGACGTCTTCAACGGCTACGGCCCCTTCCACTATGAGTTCTGGGGCGCGGTCTTCTCCGCTTTGGGAACCCCGATCGACCACGACGGCGGGCGCGTGGCGACCATGGCCGTCTGGGTGCTGTCGAGCCTGCTCATCGGGCTCTCCACTTGGCGCATGACCGGCAGCATGGTCCTGGGCCTGGCCGCCCAGCTGAGCACCTTCGAGGCGCTTTTCAGCCTCGCAAACGAGCCGATGCATCCGGGCGGCATCATCGTGCTACTGCTCTCAGTGATCGTCGCCTCCTCCTGTTTTGTCCGCAATCGCGTGTCGCCGATCCCGATGGCTCTGCTCGGCGCCTCCGTGATGGCCATAATCCTCGTCAAGATCAATGTCGGCATCTTCGCTCTTGCCGCCGTGGTTTTGATTTGCGCGGTGTGTTACCCGGCCCTTGCCCGGTTTCGCTGGCTGCGGCCGATAGTCGAGGTCGGCTTCGTCGCGCTACCGCTCGTGGTGATGAGCTCGAAGGTGGGCGAACCCTGGGGTCGCCACTACGCAGTCCACGTTTCCGTGGCCGCGCTTGCCGTTGTGGTGGCGTTGAGAGCACGCCACTTCGATCGTCGTGACTCCAAGGAACTGTTATGGCTCGCCGGCGGAATTCTCGTCGTGGGTCTAACCATCCTTTTGGCGACGGTCGCCCGCGGAACTAGCCCGTTCGGGCTCTTCGAGGCGATCGTCGCTTTGCCGATGCGCTTTATTGGTGTGCGCCCGCCGGTGCCTTTAGTACTGCCCAGCTCGACCTATGTCTTTGACCTGCTTCCTCTGGTTGGCGCGCTCGGTTACTGGTACGTCGCTCGCAACCGTGAAACTCGTCCAAGCCGGAATTGGACCAGGGTCTTGGCGACGCTCAGCATCCTCATCGGCCTTTCTATGGCGTTCGCCGTGATCACGTCGATTACGCAATTCACGCCAGCGTCGACACAAATTGTTCCGGTGTATTTCCGTTGGGTCCTCCTTCCCTTTGCCTGGGTGGCGCTGATTCAACCACCCCGAACGCCGGACGACGAGACCCAGTTCGCTCGGCTACTACTACCGCCAGTGGCGGTCTTACAGACAATGCACGCGTACCCGGTAGCGGGCAGCCAGCTGTATTGGGCAACCTTCCTGTTAATCCCGGTCGGGGCGATCTGCATCGCAAACGGGGCCCGGTGGATTGCCGTCGACCGACGCGACGACAGCGTGCGGCGCGTACCCCTTCTGATCGGCACCACCGCGGCGCTCGCGGCCCTAGTCGTCCTCGTCGGCATTCATCTCAACCAAGGGCTCGGCCAGGCGCGAGCCGCCTACAACAGCTCAGTACCGCTGGGACTGCCCGGCGCCAAAGATGTCCACGTCAGCGCCGAAGAAGCGGCGAACTATCGCGCAATCGTCGCCGTGATCGATCAACATTGCACGGCGTTCATGACCCTGCCGGGGATGAACAGCTTTTACGTTTGGACACACCAGCAGCCGCCAACTGACTTTAAGGAGCCGGAACTGATCGCGCTGGTGGACGATGCGCACCAGCAGCAGATGATCGAAACGATCCACTCGATCGACGGTCTCTGCACGGTCGAAAACATCGACCTTGCCCAGTGGTGGGGTACTGCCGCTGCAATCCCGCCGAGCCCCTTGGTGCGCTACCTGCACCATGACTTTGTACCGATTGCAAAGTTCGGCGACTACGAGGTCCTTAAGCACGAACGTGGGGACAGCGGGCCATGACTACCGTGCCGCCCTCACCGGCGCCGGCCACCGGGCCCCTGGTAAGTGTCGTTATACCGGTCTATCGCGCAGCGTTGACGCTGCGGGACCTGTACTCCCAATTGAGCATTACGATGCCGCAGGTCGCGGCGACGTTCGAGATCATTTTCGTCGAGGATTGCGGCGGCGACGAATCGTGGTCCATCATCACGGAACTGGCCGCGGCGGACGCACGCGTACGGGGCATCCGCATGAGTCGCAACTATGGTCAGCACAACGCCCTGCTGTGCGGCATACGCGCCGCGCGCTACGACGTGATCGTGACGATGGATGACGACCTGCAGCATCCGGTGGGTGAGATTGCATCGCTTCTTGCGGCGCTTGGACCCGATGTCGACGTCGTGTACGGCGCGCCGCAGCATGAGCAGCACGGGCTGTTGCGCGACGCCGCCTCACGCCTGACGAAATTGGCGTTAGCCAGCGCTATGGGCGCCGAAACGGCGCGTAACGTCTCGGCCTTCCGCGCCTTTCGTACCCGATTGCGAGACGGCTTTAGCGACTACCGCAGCCCGAACGTCTTCATCGATGTACTGCTGAACTGGACGACCTCTCGATTCGCCGTCGTCAAGGTTCGGCACGAGCCGCGCTCCGCCGGCGTCAGTGGCTACTCGATTCCCCGCCTCGTTCGCCACGCCGTTAATTTGATGACAGGGTTCAGTACGCTGCCGCTCCAGATCTCCAGCTTCATCGGCTTCGGCCTCGTGTTGTTCGGCGTCGTGATCCTTGCCTATGTTGGTGCTGCCTACCTGATTGTTGGCGCTGTGCCAGGTTTCACATTCCTGGCGTCGATCATCTCGATCTTCTCTGGGGCGCAGCTTTTTGCGCTGGGGATCATTGGCGAGTACCTCGCTCGTATGCACTTCCGCACGATGGACCGGCCGGCCTATCTGGTGAGCGAAACGGTGGTACGCGATGGCAGTGAGGGCATGTGCTGACAGATGAATCGAGGCGCCCGGCTGTCCGCCAGCGTGATACATACGAACTCGGCGCGCAGGCGGACCTGGTTCGCCCTAAGTTGATTCGTGCCAGCGAGATTGTCGCCGAAAGCTACGCCGCGGAGCGACCAGAGGCCGTGTTCATGGACCGGATCGCCGAGGGGCTGCAGCCGTCGTCTCGTAGCCTGGCGCGCCACGTGGGCGACCCGTCATGACGTTGCGTGTGGCGATTACCGGCGTCAGTGGCGATGTGGGGCGGGGAGCACTTCGCGGCCTGCGCCGCAATCCGCTTGGTGCCGAGCCGATCTGGATCCTCGGACTCGACGCCGGCGCATCTTCTGAACCGGAGCTAGACGGCCACCGGCAGTTGCCGCTGGTAAGACAGCCGCAGTACCCGGACGCCTTAAAAGCCGCGCTCGAAGAACATGGCGTGGAAGTCTTGCTGCCGTGCATTGATTCGGAAATCGCAATCCTTTCGGCCGCCCGCGGGCTGCTCGCAGAGACCGGCTGCAACGTAGTGCTCGCACCGCATGAGTTAGTCGAAGCGGCCGAGGATAAGTTGTTGACTGCCAAATTTCTGTCGGCCCGTGGCATTCGGGCACCCACCACATTCGAGGCGGCTCCGACCGACGGATTACCGCTGCCAATCTTGGCCAAGCCGCGCAATGGCCATGCCAGCCAGGGGATCAAGCTGCTGACAGACCGCGCTGCACTGCAAGAATTCACCGCTGCGCCGCCCCGCAACTACTGCTTTCAACAATATGTCGAGGGCCCCGAGTTCACCGTTGGCTTTCTCTACGACGCGTACGGCGTCATGCAGGATGCGGTCGCCATGGAGCGTTCGCTCGAAGAGGGCCGGACCGTTCGTGCGCGAGTCGTTGACAATCCTGATATGCAGCAATTTATTTCGAGGTTCGGCGAACAGGTTCCTGGTATCGGGGCAGTCAACGCACAGCTTCGCTGGCACCACGATAATGGACCACTCGTGTTCGAGATCAATGCACGTTTGTCGGGCTCGACCGAAATGCGCATCGCTGTCGGTTGCAATGATCCGCTTCGGCTGGTGCGGCACTTTGGACGTGGCGAGCCGATCGGGCGCGCCCGCCCACGGATTGCCACCGTATACCGGCGCGACCACGAATTGCGGATGGATCCGTGCTGACCGTGGCTGCTACGATCGCCAACTGCCGTGCCGTCGTGTTCGATTGCGCCGGCACCCTTTTGCGTCTAGATCCCTCGCCTGAGCAAATCTTTCAAGATGCCGCCCGCCCGCTGGGGCTTGACATCGCCTTGGCTGAAATTGCCCACGCTTATGAAATCGTCGCTTTTGCAGTCAAGATGAAGAGCAGTGAACTGACGACTAAAGCCAGGAAAGACGCATTCTATGCCGAGCTTAATCGAGCATTATGCGCTGTGCTGGGAATAGATAGCTTGTTCGACCGGCTGCATCCTTTGCTGTTGTCGCGATTCGCGGCGCGACGCCGATGGGTTGCGTTCGATGATGCCGCCCCCGCGTTGTCGACGGTGGGAGCGCATGTCGCGGTCCATGCACTGGCCAACTGGGATCGGCATCTTGACGACGTACTGGTGCGCGCAGGGCTGCGCCACCTACTCGGGGACGCTGCCGCTTCGGAGGCGCTTGGCGCAGAAAAGCCTGCGCGGGCCTGCTTCGACGCTTTCCTCGAACGCATTGCGCTTGATGCTGGCCAAGTGGTTTATGTGGGCAACGAGTACGTGGCCGACGTGATTGGCGCAAGAAACGCCGGGCTGACGCCAATTCTGATCGATCGCGGCAATCGTTTACCACACGCGGACTGCTTACGCGTGCAAAGCTTACTGGATCTCACGCGGCCAACTGACGTCCAGTTGGGAGGATGAATCCCATGGTACAAACGACGAGGTTTCATCGCGGTAAGCGACTTGGCCACGCCGACCTCGATGACGCGCGTGAAATCTGCCCAGTGTGCCATTCCTCGCGGCCACGCCGACCTGTATTGCGCGTGCAGCGCAATCCTGACATCGAGATGCTGGAATGCGACGCATGCGGGGCGGCGTCTGCCTCACACATGCCGAAACCCGAGATCCTAGAAAGCTACTACGCCGAGTACTACTCCGACGCCTGCACGCGTCATACGCTCGATGATCCGGAGCGCTTCGCCCGCCACGTGTTACGCGCCGTGCCGGACCGGCTCGGGTCGACGCCGCTGCGCATTCTCGATTTCGGCGGTGGTGACGGTTCCCTCGCCGTCGCCATCGCGAAAAACCTGCATTCCCGGGGAATGTCGCCGCAGATCACGATTGATTTGGTGGACTACTGTGAGCCGCGAGATCCGCAAGACTCTGGAATCAGCATCCGCGCGCACGAGGACCTAGAAAGCCTCGAAGGCAGTTACGGACTGATCCTTGCCAGTGCGATCTTCGAACACATACCCGACGCTCACACCGCGATTCGCCAGGTCATCGCCCGCGCAGGCGAAGGCGCCTATATGTACGTCCGCACCCCTTTCGTTTTGCCATTGGCGAGAATCATCTCTTTGATCGACATCACCTATCCAGGACACGTCCACGACATGGGCAGCGTCTTTTGGGGCAACATCATTGAGACTTTCGGGATCAAGGGCACGATACTGTCGTCGCGGCCGTCTCTGGTGGAGACAACGTTCACGCGCGCGCCCATTCGCACGTTACTCGCGCATGCACTCAAGGCGCCGGCCCACCTCGAACAAGCCTTGCTCGGTCGCAACCGTTCGCCGCGCTGGAATCTGGTCGGCGGGTGGGAGGCAGTGGTGCGGTTCGAATGATGCATATGGTCCGGGTGCAATTCATACGTTACGTTCTCGTCGGCCTCGGCCTCAATGCCGCGCTTTATACCGCCTACCTCTTGTTGACGTGGGGAAGCATGGGCAGCGAGGCGGCGATGACAATCACCGTAAGCGTCGGCACACTGGTCAGCTTTGTCGCCAACCGGACTCTCACATTTCGTCATCGCGGTGACCGGGGTGCCGCGTTGCGACGGTTCCTGGCCTGCTACGTCATCATTTATTTCATTGACTTTATCGCTCTTTGGGTCTTTGCTGGCCAGATGGCTGTCCCCCATCAGATTGTTCAGGGGGGCGCGGTCATAGTGCTGCCACTGCTGGGTTTCATCATGCAGAGGTATTGGATTTTCCGTCCGGCTGACGGTACCCCCGAACGAATTCCTATGAGGGCCACGCCATGACCATCCGAATCCCATTCAACAAACCCTCGGTCGTTGGGTCGGAACTGATCTATGTCGGCCAGGCGGTCGCGGGCGGGCATGCCAGTGGCGATGGGCCTTTCACTAGGCGCGCCCAGGCGAAGCTGCAAGAACGCTTTAGCGCTAATCGGGTGCTGCTGACCACGTCGGGCACCACCGCACTCGATTTGGCCGCGCTCGTATTAAATCTGCGACCCGGTGACGAGGTGATCGTCCCGTCCTACACGTTCGTCTCCACGGTCAATGCGTTCGTGCTCCGTGGCGCTACGCCGGTGTTCGTGGATATCAGGCCCGACACGCTGAACATCGACGAGCGACTGATCGAGCAGGCCATTACGCCGCGTACCCGTGCCATATTCCCCATCCACTATGCCGGCGTCGCCTGCGAGATGGACGTGATCATGGATATCGCCGACCGCCACGGGCTATTGGTCGTGGAGGATGCCGCGCAAGGCGTATTCGCCCGCTATAAAGATCGGTGGCTGGGCACGATCGGTCATTTGGGTTGCTACAGCTTTCACGAAACCAAGAACATTTCCTGCGGCGAGGGCGGCGCACTCGTCATCAACGATCCGGCTATGGAAGAGCGAGCGGAAATCCTGCGCGACAAGGGCACCAACCGCAGCCAGTATCTGCGCGGCGAGGCTGACAAGTACACGTGGGTGGATGTGGGCTCGGCCTACGGTCTTTCCGATATGCTCGCCGCATATCTGTTGGGCCAGATCGAGAGCATGGAAAAGCTGACCAGGCGACGTGGCGAAATATTTGATCGTTATGTCTCCATACTGGCTCCGTTGGTGGAGCGCGGTCTGATTCGAATTCCGGTAGTGCCGCAGCACTGCGCCACCAATTACCACATGTTTTATCTTTTGGCTGCCGACATCGACGAACGCACGAGGCTCATTGCGCACCTCGGCGCAGCCGGTATCCTCGCCTTATTCCACTACGTGCCGCTGCATTCCTCGCCATTCGCGCAATCGCTCGGATTGCCACCGATGTCTTTGCCATGTACGGAAGAACTTAGCGCTCGATTGCTGCGGTTGCCAATGTATTTCGACCTCAACGACTGGGAAGTGGAGGAAGTGGGCAGTCGCGTGCTGGACTTTTACCAATCAAACCCGGTGATGCAAACTCATGACAGCTGACATCTCGAGCCCGACGGCCACCGGCAACCGCGGCGCGATGCAAAGGCCTGCCCGTTGGCTAGAGGGTCTTGCGGCGGCAGTCGCCGCTCTCGTCTTCTGGCCGCAGTCGTCGGTCGACCCTGGTGTCGGGCTGAATCCATCTTGGCAAGCCGGGCCTGCTCTGGCGCGTGCTCAAGATCTGGAGTGGGGTCCCGGGCTCGTGTTCACGTACGGACCCCTCGCGTTCCTCCAGCACACCCCCTACTACTCGTTCGGCCAGTCGGTCCTCGCGACGATCTACCAGCCAGTCGTCGTCGCCGCCCTGTTCCTCGGCATCGCGACCGTACTGCGCCAGCGCTGCACCCGAATGACATCGCTTATGGGCGCGTTCGCAACGACAGGCGTGGTCGCCATACTCCACACCGGCCACGGTTTATTGATTCCAGGGCTGGAGTACCCCGAGTTGGCTATCCTCGCAGCATTCGTATGGGCGGCTGCGCCTCTGCTGCAAGAACATCCAAAGCGCACGACCGTGTTCGCCACGTGCACTGTGCTCGCCGCGGTCGCGGGGCTTGAGTTGTTAGTGAAGTTGAACGTCGGCGTCACGATATTAGTCATCGCGCTGACCGTTTCGGTCTTGCTCGAGTGGCGCGACGTCGGGCGCCACTGCGCAACTGTGGCAGTCTTTGCCGCGTCCACGCTCATTTGGTGGGTGCTTGCCGGCCAACGACTGGGGAACCTGCCCGCCTGGCTGAAATCCAGCGCCAGCCTGGTAGCGGGCTACAGCGACGCGATGGCCTATCCTCTCTTCGCGTTCGCCGGGATAGCTGCTCCCGCAATGGTATTGATCCTTGTCTGGCTCGCGATGCTCGGGTTGATGTTCTTCAAGGGCGGCGCGCAAACCCCTCGCCGCTTCGTGTTGTTCGTCGGCATCGTGACCCTCATCATCGGAAAAAAGGAGTTCGTACGACTCGACCTCGCGAACTTCTACGACCTCCTCGCCCTGGTCGTTCTTGCGCTAGTCATCGCTCCTCTCTCCAGCATCCCCAAAATCCCTCGCCGAGCGTTTGTGGTGTTCGTGGTGGCGATCGTCCTCGCCGGGCTTGGCGCAGAGAGCTCCTGGTTGCGCACAGCCGGAACCGCTGCCGACGACCCCATCGCGGCGGCGGTGCAGGCGCCCGGGCAAGCGATCGAGCGCCTCATCACGCTGGCGGTGCCGGGCCGCGTCGACCAACGCATAGAACGAGCGAAGACGCACCAGCGTGCGCTCTACGCCATCCCGGACCGCTTCATCAAAACGATCGGCTCGGCAACGGTGCACATCGACCCGAACGAGACGTCGGTCGCGTGGGCCTACAACTTCGCCTGGCGCCCGGTACCCGTATTCCAGACGTACGCGGCCTACACGCCCACCCTCGACGCACTAAACAGCCGATCTTTCGAAACGGGCCCTCAATTTGTCTTATCCCGACTCTCGGCGAACTCGCCCGCAACCGACATCGACGGCCGGCTTGCCGTGCAGGAGTCCCCGCGGTATTCGCGCGCGTTGCTGTGCGATTACACCGTGAACGGCGTCGAGGGCCGCTGGGCACTGTTCGCCCACGCCGCCCCCCGCTGCGGGCCGCTCACCGAGCTCTCGCAAGTGACCGTCCATGGCAACGACACGATCACCGTCCCTGCCCCCAGAGGACCTGATAAAGCAATCCTGGCACGAATCGATATGGAGCCGACCGTCATCGACCGGCTGTTCCGGGGGACCATTGTCCCGCTGACCCTCTCGACGGTCGTGCTCGACGGCGTCACTTACCGCCTTGTCGCCGCGAATGCCGCCGAAGCGTTTCTCGTCGATACCCCTGCGTCTGTGGACGGTACGAACCTGCAGATCCACGCCCGCACCATAGGTGTGGGCCGCGCTCCATCGCTGGGCCAGGGCGACCCTGGTGCGCGACTGCACTTCTACGAGATGAGCGTCGCCCCGTAGGACGGCATGGTGCCTTCTTGACCTGCGATTTGGCTGACAATATTGAGCTGAGCTTCCCGCCGACCGGTGTCTGGACGACGGGTTTGCGTGCGGAAATGAACACCGCGGAATACTGCTAGGGTCCCCCTCTATGGGCCTGTTCGTGCGCGAATCCGGTCTGGCGAGTGCACCTGCCGTCGTCTTCCTGCACGGCGCGTATACGAGCGGCTGGTCCTGGGAACCGGTGGTCGAACGCATGCAGCAATATCGCTGCCTCGTCCCCGATTTGCCCCACTTCGGCAAGAGCTTTGAGCTGGGACCATTCGAGATGGGCCGCGCCGCCGCCGCGGTGGCAGAACTCATTCGCTCCCGGGTAGGGTCCTGCCGGACCCACGTGGTGGGCTGGTGTCAATGGACAGCTGTAACTGCCCATGGGCGGACATGAGAACTGCTCGTAGGTGGCCAATAAGAACTGCCCAGTGGCGGACACGAATCTGCCCATGAGGGTGTGTCCGCCACCGGTCGTTCGCTGGTGTCAGGTCAGGGGTTTGACTCCTTTCCCGTGCAGGGCTTGGGCCAGGCGCACGGAGTCGCCGCTGGTTTGGCATAGGTGCGCGTGGTGCAGGAGCCGGTCGACGGTGGCGGTGGCCAACGTCTTGGGCATGAGCTCATCGAAGCCACTGGGATGCAGATTCGACGAGATCGCCACCGATCTGCGTTCGTAGGCCGCTTCGACGATGCGGTAAAGCCCCTCAGCGGCATCAGCACCGACCGGAAGAAGTCCCACGTCATCAATGACGACGAGCTCCGCGCGCACGATCTTGGCCACCGCCTTGCCCAGGGAATCGTCAGCACGGTGCGCACGCACCAGCACCCCGATCTGCTCGAGGGTGAACCACGCCACCGGCATACCGGCTTCGATAACTTTTTGCCCGAGCGCTTCCAAGAAGAACGT
Source organism: Mycobacterium terramassiliense (assembly GCF_900157385.1). Classification (GTDB taxonomy): domain Bacteria; phylum Actinomycetota; class Actinomycetes; order Mycobacteriales; family Mycobacteriaceae; genus Mycobacterium; species Mycobacterium terramassiliense. The sequence continues at coordinate 754,052 of NZ_LT717699.1, read as the reverse complement.
CTTGCCGGTGCCGGCAGGCCCGCAGACCACCAGGTTCTCGCGGCGACCCACCCATTCCAATGTCTGTAGCGCCTGTTGGGTGGGTAACGGGATTGACGAGGCGCCCGGATCCCAGGCGTCGAAAGTCTTCCCGGTCGGGAATCCGGCGGCTTTGCGGCGGGCGGCCAGCATGGAGCGGGCGCGTCCGGCGGCTTCTTCGGTCAGCAGTGCTTTGATGACCTCGGTGGGATCCCAGCGCTGCGCGCGGGCAGTGGCCAGCACATCGGCGGCGATCGCTCGTGCGTGCGGCAATCGCAACCCACGCATCAAGGTTTCGACGTCGGCGGGCAGCGCCGCGGTAGTAGTAGTGGTGGTGGTCATGCGATGCCTGCCTCGGGGGCATCAATGATGGTGCGGCCGAACAGGTTCCACCCGCTGGTGCCTTGCGCCAGCGAGGTGTCCTCGCCGGCGCCACGTCGGGTGGGATCCAACCCCTTGCTGGCAAGGATGGAGTCGAGATCGCCGGTGGCGAACCGGCCGTGCACGGCGGCATGACCCAAGGCCCAGTCGACATCAGCGCAGCCGGCCAGTGCTGAGAGTTCGACGGCGTGGGCCATTTTCTGCAGAATCCGTTCAGTGCCGACGGCGGCGGCTTCTTTGAGCCATACCGCTGCACCGGGACCCAAGGCCAGGAATGTCTGTTCGGAGACGGTGCGGGCATGGACGCGATAATCACCGGGAACCTTGTCACGGTGGTCGGGGAAATGATCATCGTTGATTGCGGGGCTGCCCGGGGCAGCGCGGCGGTGCCGGGCCACCTCGATGGGGCCGCCGTCATCGAGGGCGCAGATCACCACTTCGTCGGCGCTGTCGTGATGTCGGATCCACACCGTGTGGCCCAATAGTGTTGCTGGAACTGAGTATTGGCAGTGGTCGAAGGTGACCATCGGGGTGTTGTCCGGGACCCGACGGGTCACCCCCAATGCGGCGGTGTGGGGCAGGTCGGGCACCGCGTGCAGGGCGGGGCGTTCCTGGGTGAGCATCTCGACGGGGCGTCGACCCGTGGTGCGGTGGACCCGGGCGTTGATCTCGGCGTTGAACTCAGCGCACGCGGCTTCGACGTCGGCGAAGGTGTCGTACTGGGGCAGCAGGTTGGTCTCGGTGGGCACGATATCTGCTTTGGCGAGTTTGACGGCGTTCTCCACCCCACCTTTGGAAGCGGGGTCGGCGGGTTCGCAGGTCAGCACTGAGATGCCGGAGTAGCGGCCGAAGGTGACCGCGGCGCGGTTGCGGACCGGCACCCCGGCGACGTGTCCGGTGGTGACCGTCTTCTCGTTGTCGGTCAGCAGGTAGGTCGGGGCGCCACCTACAATGCGGAAAATCCGGTCCAGGCCGGCGAAGACACTGGGAGCGGTGCGGTCCCGCAGAGCCACGACGACGCGGTATCGGCTCCACGCCAGCCACGCCACCAGCAGGACAATTTTGCGGCCGGCCACAAGCGGGCCGTCGGCGAAGTCGTACTGCAGCCACAGCCCAGGTTCGGTGATCCACGGCCGGTGCACCCGCGTATTGCCCAGTCGCCATTGCGCTTTGATCTCCGCCAGGGCTCGTCGGGTGGTGCGGTCGGTGCCGCTGTATCCGAGCGCGACGAGTTTGTCGTGGGCTTTGTCGCCGCGGATCTTGCCTTTCGAATCCGCGACCCAGCCCTCCAGGACGTCGCGCCAATCGTCGATCATCCGGGCCCGCCGCGTGGCTGGCGGCAAGCCGGCGTCGCGGTCTTCAACCGCTTTCTTCACGGTGTGATGCGAGCACCCACACAGCTCAGCGGCAGCCCGGTAGGACCCGGTCAGGTCGTAGGCATTGAGTATTTCCATGAGTTCTCCGTCAGACTTCAAGTAGGTCTCTCCTGGGGTTGTCGTTTCGACTAGGCATCGACATCGAAACCGCAGGAGAGGCCGCCACAGCGCTGGCGCGCCGAGCAGCATCAGGTAGGTCTGGGCAGATTCATGGCCGCCTGCGGGCACTTTCGTGTCCGCCGGTGGGCAGAACTTATTGGCCGCGAATGGGCATTTCCATGTCCGCCAGTGGGCATTTTTTCATGTCCGCCGACAGGCTGGTCGCTCGGAGCCCAAGTGGGGGTCCAGTTGCTGGCGACCGAGCCGAAAGTCGTCGATCGGGCGGTGCTGTGCGGGACCTTCCTCAACACGCTGCCGTTGGCACAGGTGACGCGGCGCCTGCTGGCACTGCCGGCCCGGAACTCGATGTATCGCTGGATGGTGCGCCGCTACCGCATTACCTGGCAGGTCAAGGTCCCCGCTGCCCACATCGCCGAGTATCGCGAGGACGTCCGGCTGATCACCAGCGGACAGCTCGCCGACGTCACCACGGCGGCCGCGGGGTTCACGCTCCCAGACAAACTCGACAAGTCGGAGTCGCCGACATTGTTCGTCACCGGCGGCAAGGAACTGCCGGTCGCACGCCGCTGGGCCGCGGCGCTCGCGCAGCAAATGCCCAACGGGGTGGACAGGGTGGCAACCGCTATGCCCCATGACTGGCCCACGCACTATCCGGACCTCTTCGCGCGCACCGTCGACTGCTGGCTCACCGATAGCGCCCTGCCGCCCGAGATCGCATCGCCGCACTCGGTTCGTCGCTGATCGCCGTCTCACGCCTTGCTGCAACGGCCCCATCGGAATTGAACAGGTGTGTGATAATGCCTCGATCGAAAGCAAGCGTCCTCTTACTAGGTAGGTGACCGTGCGCCGGGCCGACCGCGTTAGCCCTACCGAAGGACTGCAGGGTCCGCAGTCGGGGCAGACGCGATTTCGCCCAGACATCGAGGGCCTACGCGCCGTCGCCGTGCTGGCCGTCGTCCTGTTTCACGCCGAGGCGCCCGGGGTCGGTGGCGGGTTCATCGGGGTCGACGTGTTCTTCGTCATCTCGGGCTTTCTGATCACCGGGATGCTCTGGCGCGAGGTGAGCGGCTCCGGAACAGTCGGGCTGCGCCGGTTCTACGGGGCGCGGGCCCGCCGCCTGCTGCCGGCATCGGCCGCGGTAGGGGTCGTCACGCTTATCGCCTCGGCGGCGCTGTTATCCCCGTTGCAGGTCCGGACCGTCATCTATGACGGCATCGCCAGCGCGCTGTACGTCGGCAACATGTGGTTCGTCCTGCAGAACGCCGATTACTTCTCCCATTCGGAGACCCCGTCGCCATTCCAGCACTATTGGTCCTTGGGGGTCGAGGAGCAGTTCTACCTGGTCTGGCCACCGATGATCATCGGAACGGCGTGGCTCATCCGGCGTCTGCGTCGGCGCACCGGCGCCGACGAGACGTCGTCGGTGAGGCCGTATTTGGTGATCCTGTTTCTGGTCGCTGCGGTGTCATTCGCGGCCTCCCTGGCGCTCACCGACGCGTGGCCGCCCGCTGCGTTCTTTCTCATGCCGACTCGAGCCTGGCAGTTGGCCGCCGGAGGTGTGGTAGCTCTGACCGCCAGCCAGTGGCGCCGACTACCAGCACCGCTCAGCGCGATCGCAGGATGGGCGGGCCTGGGCGTGATCCTGCTGACCTGCACCCTGCTGGGCACGACCACGCCGTACCCGGGTATCGCCGCGCTGCTGCCCGCGCTGGGGACGGCCTTGGTGATCGGCGCGGGCTGTGCCGCGCCCGCCCAGGGCGTCGGACGTGTTCTGGGATTAGCGCCGATTCGCGCGGTCGGACGGGTGTCGTACTCGTGGTATCTCTGGCACTGGCCGGTGCTGGTGCTCGCGGCGCCATTGTTGGAGCACCCGTTGGGGCTGGCCGGGAGGCTGGCGACGGTCGTCATCTCCGGCGTGCTGGCCGTGCTGACGCTGCGCTTCATCGAAAACCCGCTGCGATTCGCCCCTTCCGTACGTCGGTCGGCCACCCTCAGCCTCGCGCTCGGCGGCGCCGCCACGGCGGTTGCGGCCTGCGTGGGAGTGGCGCTGCTGGCATGGGCGCCAACCCCGACCGGCCATGGGGCGCCCGCTGCGGCGCTCACCGTCACCGCGGTACGGCCGCCGGCAGGCGCCACCATGGATGCTTACGACGCGGCAGTGCAACACGCGTTCGCCCAGGTGCAGAACGCGGTGGCCGCATCCGCCGAGCTGAAAGCCGTACCGTCGAACCTCGAACCGCCCCTTGCCGAGGCGGCCGCCGAGAGCAAAACGATGGGCCACGACAGCTGCGCGCGCAACCTTTTCGAAGTCGCACAGCCGGAGTGTGCGTCGGGCGATACCGCCTCGACCACGACGGTGGCGGTGGTCGGCGACTCCCACGCCGCGATGTGGAACCCTGCGTTCCAGCAGATCGCCGCGCAGCGACACTGGCGGCTGGAAATGCTCAACAAGGGGTTCTGCCCGCTGCTGGACCTGCCCATCATCAGCCCGCTCCTGCATCGGGAGTACACCGAATGCGAGCAGTGGCGGGGCCAGATCGTCGCTCGATTGCAGGCCGAACGCCCGCGGCTGGTCGTCCTCAGCATCGCGCGCGACTACGGCGCCGGCACAGGCTTGGTGTCCTATGACCCGGCGTGGATCGACGGCCTGACCCGCCTTGTGCAGCGGCTGCGCGGCAGCGGTGCGCAGGTTCTGGTGCTCGGGCCCACCCCGAACCCACTCTCAGTCGTGCCGATCTGCCTATCCGACCACCTCGATGACGCGACGGCCTGCGCGCCGCCCAGGTCGACCGCGGTGAACCAGGCCGGCATCGCGGCCGAAACGGCCGCCACCAAAGCCGGCGACGGGCAGTACGCCGACCTCACCGAACTGTTCTGCACGGCTGACCGCTGCCCGGTCATCGTCGGCAACACCCTCGTCTACCTGGATTCGAATCACGTGACGCTCGAATACTCCCGCCAGTTGGCGCCGGTAATCGGCGCGCTCGCCGACCGCGCGCTCGCACACGGCTGACCCGCTCTGCCGCGGAGTTATCACACACCTGTGCAACACATTGAGTAAGTTGGCGAATCATGACATCGATCCCCCGACCCCGAATAGGCGTCGGACCATCATCTGCTGAGGAGCTCGATTGGCTGACGGCGAACTGAGTGCGCGCGAGGCCGAACGCGTGCTGTGGGACGTGATCGTCGTGGGCACCGGCATGGGCGGCGGCATGCTGGGCTACTCGCTGGCCCGCTCTGGACGGCAGGTGCTATTCGTCGAAAAAGGACGCTCCACCCTGCCCGGCACACCGGGAACCATCCGCGCGGCCATGCCCGAACTGGCCGAACCACGCGCGGCCCGGTCACCCGGGACGTACTACGATGCCCTGGCGCGCGCCGGGCGCACCACCGATGAGGTCGAAGACATCAGCGGGCGCTTCCCCAAGCGGTTCGTGCCGTTCATCGGCGCCGGCACCGGCGGCTCGTCGGCGCTGTACGGCATGGTCTGCGAGCGGTTCTTCGCCCAAGACTTCACCCCCCGGCAGAACTTCGACGACCCGGGCGAATCCACCGTTCCCGAGGCCTGGCCCCTCAGCTACGACCAGCTCAGCCCCTGGTACGCCCAGGCCGAGAAACTACTCGGGGTGCGCGGCGCGCCCGACCCCCTGCGCCCCGAAGCTGCCGCGGTCGGCCTGCCCCCGGCACCGCCGTTCTCTGTCGACAACCAGCCACTGGTCGACTATCTAACCGACAACGGGCTGCACCCCTACCACCTGCCGATGGCCTGCGAATACACCGACGACTGCGCCACCTGCCAGACCTACCTCTGCCCCCAGTCGTGCAAGAACGACGCCGCGCGCAACGGCGTCCAGCCCGCCGTGGCCGAGCACGGCGCCCAGTTGCTCGCCGAATGCCGCGTCGTGCGCCTGGAGGCCGACCGCACCCACGTCACCCAGGTGATCGCCGAGCAGCACTCCACCACGTTGGCCCTCAAAGCCAAGGTGGTGGTGCTGGCCGCCGGCGCGCTGGCCACCCCGGTGCTGCTGCTCAACTCCCGCTCGGGCGACTGGCCACGCGGACTGGCCAACGGCTCGGACTACGTGGGACGCAACCTGATGCGCCACCTGATGGACCCGCTCCAGATTTGGCCGGAGCCCGGCTGCAAGATCACGGCCGCAAACAAGGAGATCGGGCTCAACGACTTCTATTTCTGGGAGGGCCAGAAGTTCGGCACCGTCCAGTCATTCGGCGCGATGCCGCCCATGGAGATGATGACCAACCGTCCCGGCTGGCAGGGGAAGGCGTTGCGAGTGATGAACCCCGCGGTGCGCCAGGTCTACGAGCGGTTCTTCACCGGCGGGCTGGTGCTGGCCGCGATCATGGAAGACCTGCCTTACTTGGACAACCGCATCTTGCCTCCCGACCGGCCCAGCGTCGACGGCCGGCAACGGCTGCGCATGCAGTACCGCTTACACCCCAGCGAGATCGAGCGCCACGCGGCGTTTCTCTCTAAGGTCAAGGAGCTGTTGCGACCGTTTCGCCAAATCAGCCTGGGTAACGGCGAAGGCAACGCGAACCTGGGCCACGTCTGCGGGACTTGCCGCTTCGGTACCGATCCGCACACCAGCGTGCTGGACGCCCACAATCGGGCCCATGAAGTCGACAACCTCTATGTCGTGGACACCTCGTTCTTCCCGTCCAGCGCCGGGTTGAACCCCAGTTTGACCGTCGCCGCCAACGCCCTGCGCGTGGCCGCACATCTGGACCAGGCGCACTTCGCCAACTGATGCGCTTGTTGGCCCGAAGTTCGCCCGCGCGAACGGATGAGCGTCAGGCGGGCTTGCGGAGCGGCAGGCCCGCAGCGCGATAGATCGCATCGATGACGGTCATCGTCTCGAGCGCGTCTTCCGGACCGGTCTTCACCGGTTCTCCGCGCAGCACGGCCGCGGCGAAAGCGTCCAGCTGATACGCATAGGTGGGGCGGGTCCCGAAGTTCTCCACCCGCTTTCCGTCGGTTGATCGGACCGAGAACCGTTGGAAAGGGATCAACGGATTGAGCCGCAGTTCCCCGCGATCGCCCACCACCCTGGCCGTGAACCGCGGTGGGGCCGACGACCATATCGAGCAGCGCACGCGGCCGGTGTGCCCGCCCGCGAACCGCAACTCGGCCGTCATGGCCCGGTCGATCTCACGACCACGCAGCTTCGCGCGCGCCGAAACAACTTCCGGGGTCGAACCACCGAACGTGCGGACCATGTCCACGGCATAACATCCCAGATCCATGAGCGCGCCACCGCCGAGGGCGTAGTTGTAGCGGTTGGTGGAAAACTTGGGCATCCAGAAGCACCAGTTCGCCTCCAGCCGCTGCAACTTGCCCAACTCCCCCGAGGCGATTATTTCCTCGACGCGGGCAGCAAAAGGGTGATACCGGTAGTGAAATGCCTCCATCACCACCCGGTCCGCCTTGGCGGCCAATTCGGCAACCTCTCGGGCCTCGGCGGCATTGGCAGTCAACGGCTTTTCGCACAACACGTGCTTGCCCGCATCCAGCGCGGCCCGAGTCCACCTGCCGTGCAAGGCCGTTGGCAACGGGTTGTATACCGCGTCCAGATCCGGGTCGTCCAACAGCGCCTCGTAGCTGTCGTGTACTCGCGGAATACCATTTTTGGCGGCAAAAATTTCGGCATTGGAAACATCGCGTGCGGCCACCGCGGCGACCACGACCTCGTCGTTTTCCTTTGCCGGTTTGATGAGCGCCGCGGGTGCGATGCTCGCCGCTCCCAGGATGCCGATCCGCACTGGGCCGCTGCTTTCAGGCACGGATCGGATGCTAGCACCTAGTCTCAGCCTCACTCGGAGAGATCGCGCAATTGAATCGCCGTCACCATGCAACAGTCCATCGAGTAAACATTGCACTCCGCTTTGCAGGTCATCGGAAACGAATCGGCTCTGGACTTCGCACCCGGATCGAGCGACCGATCTCCGTTCCGCCTGTCACACCTATTCGACGCTCAGGTAAGAAGATCGAATGGGAATCGGTCCGATGCTTCGTGTGCCGGCACTTCTGTGGGCATACACTCTGGCAATGGTTGCTGCTGAACCCTTGCGCCGCGCGGGATCCCGGCTTCGGGCAATCAAAGCGTCACGCAAGAACAGCCCGGTTCCCCGGGCGTTGGTGGTCTCAAACGTAGCCGACTTGGGCGGCGGCGGTGCCCTCTCTTTTTGTGACTTCGTCCTGGCGCTGCAGAAAATGCAGCCCGACCTTGATCTTGTCGGCGTCTATCCGCGAAAGGGAAGCCTGGCGGAGGAGTGCGCCGGATACGGCATCGGGACCGAGATCACGTGGGTACCCTCGTGGGCTTACCTGGAACAGTGGCGAGAACGCATCAGCTCGCCACTGGCCGAGACGCTCGTCGGAGCGTTTCTCGTACCACTCGCTAACGTGGTGGCTGCCGCGCTTCTCATTCCAGGCATCTTGCGGGCACTCTTACTACTTCGTCGACTGCGGCCGAATATGGTGCTCAGCAACACGATGGTTATTCCTTCGCACGCGGTCGCTGCCAAGCTGCTCGGAATCCCGCACTACTGGATGGTCCACGAGTTCGGCAGAGACGACCATTGGTTTCGGTTCCTGTTGGGAGACCGTATGACAATCCGCCTGATTGGCCGGCTGTCCGAATCGGTGATCTGCAATTCGCGGGCGGTGGAAGGGGCTCTGCTCGCGCAAGATCCCAACATGAAGACGCGCGTCATCTACCCGGTCGTCGACACCGCGCTCGGCACGCCGCGCGAGCGGCACCCGGGCGAGCGCATGCGAGTTGTGCTCGTCGGTCATTTCTTTCAGTCCAAGGGGCAACACATTGCAGTCGAGGCCGTTGCCATCGCCCGCAAGGCCGGTGTCGAGCTCGAGTTGACCCTAGTCGGCCCGGGCGACCACGAACCGTTGCGAAAGCTTGCCCGAACTCTGGGCGTCGCCGACCTGGTGGACATCCACGGACCCACCCAGGACGTCGGACCCTACTGGGCCGCCGCCCATGTCGGCCTCATGTGCAGCGACTGCGAGGCTTTCGGCCGCGTCACCGTGGAAGCGATGAGGGCCGGATTGCCGGTGTGCGGGACTAACGCGGGCGGCACCCTGGAGATCATCGATCCAGGGGTCAACGGCCTGCTGAGCGCGGCCCGGGACGCGAAAGGGCTTGCGGCCAACCTGATGTTGCTCGAGTCGGACGAAGACCTGAGGCGTCGCCTCGCCGTTCGTGCGGTGGAAACCGCGCAGCGCTTCGAACGCGACCGTCACGACACCGAACTCGCCGGTGTCCTCGGCCTGCGTTGACGGCGGTGACAATGCCATCCACCATGGACGGAAAAGCGTTGGGGCAGAACGAAAATAGCGTTCACTCAGCCGCCCGACTTCACCGATCGGTCGAGATGCTGGCGACGGACGAAGTCTTCCAGGTGATCGGCAGCGGCAACGACGCTTTCGGCAGGTTTGGACATTCCGTTGGCGATATCGCGGGCGCGAGTGAGGTACTGTGGGGCCAGGATCGTGCGAAGTTCTGCGACTAGCGATTTCGGTGTCACGGACGAAAAACGCCGGGCGGAGCCAACCTTGAGTCGCTTGAGCTGAGCTCCCCAAAAAATCTGATCGGGCAACGTCCAGAGGATCAACGTCGGGACCCCCGCACGCAGGCCCGCGGCCAAGGTGCCCGCGCCGCCGTGGTGCACGACCGCGCGGCAGGCGGGAAAGGTCGTCGCGTAATTGACCGTGTTCACCACCTTCACGTGCTCGAAATCGGGGGCATTGCCGAAGTCACTCGACCCGGCGCAGACCAACGCCCGCTCACCCACCTCGGCGCAGGCCGCGGCGATGATGGCGAGCATGTCGGCCGGGGACGCGATAGGGATGGTGCCAAAGCCGAAAAAGATCGGCGCTGTCCCGGCGGCGATCCACGACGCAACCTCCTCGTCGGCATCGGTCGGCGACTCCATCGTCAGGGTGCCGACGAAGGGCCGCTGGCCACCGAATTTCGCCCACTCGGCGGCCAGCCCAGGAAACCACACCTCATCGTAAGCCTGGATTTGCAGTGAACCGCGTTCGGTGATCCGTCGCGACGGGGGGTGGGTGGCCTTCGGCAGTCCCAGTTCCCGGCGCTGCGCGTCGTCGGTCTTCTTCATCGCGCGCCAATTCATCCACTCGCCCATGAGCCATGCGCGGCGAATCAACGGCGCCGGCAGGAACGGCAGGAGCTGCCCGTTGGCCCGGATCGGGTAGTAATCCAGTGTGGCCAAAGGAATGTCGTAATACTCGGCGACGTTGGCGGCGGGCTGCTCGAAGGTCAGGCCGGTGAAAAGCAGGTCGGCCCCCTCCGCCAGCGGGGCGAGCGTCTTACCCATCTCCCGCCAGCATTGGTTGCTGATCTCCAGGTTCTCGCGCTGCAATCTGTTCTGCTCTTTGAGATTCCACGGAGTCCGGAAGCGACATGTCCAGTAGTTGCGCTGCGCGTCCAGCAGGGCCTGGGTGTCCAGCCCGTAGGCGACCGCCGTGAGCCCCGCCGCCTCGGTGAAGCCAACCAGGTTGGGTGAAACGGCCATCCGCACGTCGTGCCCTCGGCGCTGCAGTTCGCGACCGACAGCGACGGAGGGCTCGACGTCACCGCGGCTTCCATAACATGCGAGCACAAATTTCATCGCGGGCTTTAGCCTTTCAGTTGTCATGGGCACTCTCAGTTGTCATGGGCATCGGCAAAGCCAGAGGCATCGATCATTATTACCGGTCCTCCGATCAGCGACGGGGCGTTCGACCGTCGGTTTGGCTAATCGGTCGTCGTTGGTTGCTTGCCGCCGCGGCGTTCGTCGACACCGACCGGTCCCGAAAGCGCGGGCCTCCGCGACGCGCCCAAGCCATGTCACTCCTCCCGATGTGGCACGACGTCGGGATGCCGCCGCCGTGCGGCCACCGGATCGCCACGGTCGTCGCAGGCTCGGCCGTGCGATCGAAGTGGCGCCACATGCAGCAATTCAAGTGCCTTAATGGCCGGATCCCGATAGGCGAAACTGAGAAGGATGTATCAAACACAGCCACTGAGCTTGCACATCGCGTGACGTGTCGGACAGCTCGCGCTCTTTTGTTGAGCCGCAAGCGTGCCAGACAAGCGCCGTCCCGTCCTGAATGGCCGTGGACAAGCGCCCCCACGCCCCTCCCTATTCCGCGCCGCGGTTGTTCGATCAACATCACAGCACAACCCGCCTAAGGCAGGTGAAAATGCTGTGACTCCGGGAGCGATCAAGGAATCGACTAGGCGAGTCGAACGGAAAGAAGCGGTTTACTGACATTACCGACCAAGCGCTTGTGCGCGATCAGGAGTAGCCGAGCGAGTCACCGGCGTTTTGAGGTCAGGGCGTTGCGGTTCGACGATGCGGAGCCCTTCAATAACTGCCGCACGGCGGCCGAGAAGTTGCTCCGGAAATCGTCGCGAAAATCCCTGAACGCCACGGAGTCTTTTAATGTACGCAGCACGACGGAAGAGAAGGAGAAGTTGTTCCGGAAATCCTCGCGAAAATCCTCGAACGCCGTCTGGAAGACACGTTCGCTCGCCCGATATGACTCGAACACGCGATCTAACACAGACGCATCCCACGGCTCGTCGCGCGCGGCCGCGCCGAGCGCTTCATGGACTGAGGAAATCCAGTCCGTGCCAAACGGCTCTGCTACCGGGCCGTGGTGTCGCTGGTGGTGAAGATCGGATTTAAGGAACTCCCCGACTGCACCCTCATCCCCGGTTTCCAAATCGACCGAGACTGCGTCGGAAATCCGCTTCGTTTCCCGCCGCCAGTCTTCAAGGAGATTGGCGTACTCGACGAACACGCGCGGTACGCCGCGTGTGATGCGTTCGGCCAGCAGAGTGTATTTCAGCCACAAAGCGTTCGAGAGCTCCACCGAGATTCGACGCTTCGCCGCGAGCGACGCGATGGCCTCATGCGGGTGGCGCACCGCCAGCACGGCCACGATGTCGAATCCGGCCAGGCGCGCCGCCTCGAACCACATCTCGCCCAGCCAAGGTATACATAGGTCCTTGATGATCACGAGCGGCGCGGTCGGCAGCGTGTTGAGATACGCCCGCATCCTGGCTATGTAGCGGGCCTTCTCTGCGGCATCGAACGCACCTTCCTGCTGCAGGCGCAGCGACGGGTCGGCGTCGCTGCTGCCGTGGTCGCGCAGAATTGCACCGTGGAGGTATTGGGTTGCGCGCGGCTCCCAATAGCCGAGCGGGTTGTCCGAGTCGGCGTGCCCTAACTCGGCGGGAAGTACACCTCCGCACAGCGACAGAACCCGGGTGAGCGCGGACGTTCCCGACCGAGGCATGCCTAGTACGAACAGGATGACCGGACGAGCCGCGGTCCCAATCTGCTCGGCAGGGCCGGTCACAACCCCGGGCTCGATGCGGCGGAAACGCCCCGAGCGGACGAATTTTTCCAATTGGTCGGCGGCGTTGGCAACGCTTTCGGTCGGTTTCGTCATCCGCGTGGAGAGCTCCCGGGCCCGGGCGGCGTATTCCGGGGCAAGAATTTGGCGCAGGTCCGCGATCAGCGATTCCACCGTGGCGGTCGAAAAGGGCCGGGCGGCGCCCGCCTTGAGTCGGGTGATCTGAGTTCCCCAAAGGGCCTGATCGGACCACGTCCACAGGATCAATGTGGGAACCCCGGCGCGTAGGCCAATGGGCGTCGTGCTGGAGCCGCCCTGGTGAACGAGCGCGCGGCAGAGCGGAAAGATGGCTTCGAAACTCATCTCGCTCACCACCTGGACGTGCTCGAACTGCGGGACGTTGCTGAAGTCAGACGACGCGGCGCACACCAGCGCCCGTTCGCCCAACCGCTCGCACGCCGCGGCGATCATGGCGATCGTGTCGGCTGGAGATTCGACCGGCGTGCCACCAAACCCGAAGTAAATCGGCGGCGTCCCTCCGGCAATCCATGACACGACCGCGTCATCGGCCTCCGTCTCCAACGCCAGCGTCAGCGTGCCGACGAAGGGCCGCTGGCCATCGAATTTCGCCCATTCAGCGGCCAGCCCGGGAAAGCCCGCCTCGTCATAGGCCTGGATTTCCAGCGACCCGCGTTTGGTGATCCGCCACCCCGACGGAGTTGTCGCCTTCGGCAAGCCGAGTTCACGGCGCTGCTCATTGTCGATCTTCTTGAACATTCCCCGGTAATGTCGCCACTCGTTTAACGCGTTGGCGGAGCGCATCTGACGGTTGGCCCGTCTCGGGGTGACATGCACCGTGGCCAACGGAATCCCGTAATACTCCGCGATGTTCAGAGCGGATTCCTCGAGATGCTGATGGTTGACCAGCAGGTCGGCCCCCTCCACCAGGGGCAACAGCGTCGCGCTGGTCTGTCTCCAGGTCTGCGTAAGGAGCGCCTGAGCCTGGAACGACAGCCTGATCAGACGAGGGATGTTCAAAAGGATCCGAAAATCCTTGGCCGGCAACAGCTTGCGTTGGGTGTCATTGAAGGATTGGAAATCCGGTCCGAAAGGAACCGCCGCAAGCCCGGCCGCCTCGGCGAAACCAACCAGACCGGGAGTGACGGCGATGCGAACGTCGTGTCCTCGGCGCAGCAGCTCACGGCCGAGGGCGACACAGGGTTCGACATCGCCGCGAGTTCCATAACACGCCAGCACAACCTTCATCGCGAAGCAGCCTTTCGGTTGTCGTATGTGCCCTGCATGACGGCGGTTAGCGGAAATCAGTGCGGGGATTCTGCCGCCGCGCGGTAGCCACGGACGGCCAGCGGTCCGATCACTGCGGCCAGACCGACGGCCCACACCACAGTCAGCAAAAGCGGCCACCACGCGGGATCGCCTTGGGCAAGTGCCCGCATGGACTCGATCGTCGGCCACATCGGCTGCAGATGCATTTGCTGCCGCATCCACGCTGGCAGCGTTTGCAGGGGGACCACGCCCGAGCTGGAGAAGACCGAGCCGGTGGCCGGAACCGCCAGCCAGACGAGCACGGCACCGCTCTTGGCGCGCACGGCGATTGCTATCACTGCCATCGAGAAGGGGATAACCACCAGCACCGGCACCAGGATGAACGGGATCACGGTCAGCCAGCCGCCTTCGAACCGAAGCCCGAGCCCGACGCCGACCGCCGCGATCAACGCGGTACTCACCAGCGTGCGGGCGGCCTCGGCAAGCAGCCGACCGGTCAGGGCGCTGGCCCGGTGCACCGGGAACACCCACAGTCGCCCGATCAGGCCGCTGTCGCGCTCGAAGGAGAGCCCGCGGCTGGCCGCAATCGCCCCGAACATCGCACCGGCCACGGCACACATCGGCACCAGGCCGTAGAGACTGTCCGTGCCGGTGACCCTGAGTATCGACTTGCCTGCTAGCAGTTTGTAGGCGATCAGCAGAAACGTCGGGAACACCAGGGCCTGGATCAGCACCGCCGGCTCGCGCCACCACCGGGCGAACATCTGGTTTGCGAACACCAGACTTTCGCCCATCAGTGAGCTCCGCGGCGGTGTCGCCGCGCTCACTGCGGCCCCCTTTGTGTCCGCGCCGCGAGCGCACCGAAGACCACCAGCAGCCCAATACACCACGCCACACTGGCCGCCAAGTTGCTGACCACGACGTGGCCCGAGGCGAACCCACGCAGGGTTTGCGTCACCTGCGAAACGGGCTGGTGGCGCACGAAAGGGTGCAGCCAGCTGGGAAACGAGTCGACCGGCGCCATCCCGGTGGACAGCATGACCAGCAGCAATTGTGGAACCAGGAGCAACTGAGTGAGAGCTCCGCTGCTGGCGATCCCACCTCGCCAAGCTGCGGAAAGAACCCCGGCTGCATCGGCGGCGAGCGACAGCGCCAGCGTCAGCATGAGGACGAGGACGGCGAAAGCCGCGGCATATATGAACCCGCCAAACAATCGGAAGCCGAACATGTATCCGACAGCGATCGCGGCGAGCAGGCCGAGGGTGCCGCGGATGAGGCAGTACGACATGCGCGCCATCAGCGGTATCAACGTGGACATGGGGAGCGCGCGGAGCCGATCCGCGAAGTCGGTTCGCTCGTCTTGGGCGGCACGGTCAACGGTCGTCAGTGCGCCGAGGAAGATCACCTGGATGACGACAACCGGTAGGACGTACTGGGGATAGCTCATCCCACCGGTGTCGATCAAATTGCCCAGCATGAAGTTGAACACGACGAAGTTGGCGCCGGGCGACAGGACCGCAAATGGCAAATCGTCGCGCATTGCGTTGCGAACCATGCGCTCGGTGAGAGCCGCAAGCGCACTCACGTGGTGACGCTCTCCGTGAGGTGCAAGAACGCCTCGTCCAAGGACGGTTTGCGCAGCGCTATGTCGACCAGCTCGACGCCGAGCCGGTCCACCCGGCGAAACACCTCGCCGAGCGTCGCGACACCGTCGGGGGCGAGCACCGACACGGTGTTCGCCTCATAATCGGCTTCGGCACCGTCGAGCTCGGAGACCACGGCGAAGATCTTGGAGAGGTCGGCCGGGTTTACCGGACTCACCGTGCAATAGCCCGGCCCCACGCGCCGCTTGAGGTCTTCGGCGGTCCCGTTAGCGACGATGCGGCCGTTGCTCAGCAGGACGATCGAATCGCTGAGCACGTCGGCTTCTTCGAGGTACTGCGTCGTGAGCAGAATGGTGACGCCCTCCGCCGCCAGCGACGACACAAGGCCCCACACATTGCGGCGGCTGCGCGGGTCCAACCCGGTGGTCGGCTCGTCGAGGAAAATCACCTTCGGCGTAACCATCAGTCCGGCGGCGATATCGATGCGGCGCAACATTCCCCCGGAATAGGTCCGCACCTGCCGGTCGGCGGCGTGCGACATATCGAATTGATGAATCAAAGCGTCGGCTCGCAGCCGCGCCTGTTTGCGCCGCATGCCCCGCAGCCGGCCGAACAACACCATGTTCTCGCGGCCGGTGAGCTCGAAATCGAGCGCCGCGAACTGTCCGATGCTCCCAATGCTTGCCCGGACCTTCGCCGGTTCCTTGACGACGTCGCAACCAGCCACAACTGCTCGGCCGGAAGATGGCCGCAGCAACGTGGACAGGATCTTGATGGCTGTCGTCTTACCGGCGCCGTTATGACCGAGCAGAGCGCACACCGACCCCGTCGGAACGAAAAAGCTCACCTCGTGCAGGGCCTGTATCGTTCCGTCGAACGTCTTTGTCACGCCATCGAGCTCGATCACGAAGACAAACGATACCTGTTGCTAAACACGTGTTGAGCAGAAACCGACTCCTTCGGTTTCGCGCTGGCCTCCTGGGTTCACTTGCCCTTCGCCGCCCGCGGCGTTCTTTCCCCGACGCTGCCCCTCAACTCCCGCTCCGGGCGGTGGCAGCGCGGACCGGCCAACGGCTCAGGCTCGTTGGGGCACAACCTGATACGCCGCCTTCTCGACTGCGTTTGACACTATTCCCTGGGGCGGTGGTCACTGTGATTCGCAGAGTGACAGGGAGCCGCGCACAGGTTATGGAGATCGCGGAAAGCCTTGGGCTGGACCGCAACAATTCATCAGCACCTCGTGCCCGGCGGTAGTGGGGGTGGGGCGTCTCGGGTCATAGGTACGGCGGTAACGGCGGTAACGGCCAACGGCGCCGCCGTTCCCGCCTGGGGCGGTGGCGTTCCCGCCGGAACCGCCGTTGCCGCCTTGGCCCCATAGGCCGGCAAACCCGCCTCGCCCACCGGCGCCGCCGTTGGGTCCGTCAGCGCCGTTGCCACCGTTGCCACCGTTGCCGATAAGCCACCCGCCGTTGCCGCCGGCCTGGCCCGCGCCCCCGGGGGTTGTAGCGTTCGCGCCGTTGGCGCCGTTGCCGACCAGCGGACGCCCGGTAAGGGCCTGGACCTCCCCATTAATCGGGTCGAGCACGCTCTGCAACGGGTTCGCGTTGGCTGCTTCCGTTGCGGCGTACTGCGCCGCGCCGCCATGAATGGCGTTGATGAATTGCTGATGAAAAAGCGCCGCCTGCGCGCTGAGCGCCTGATGCTCCTGCGCGTAGGCGCCAAACAATTTCGAGATCGCCTGCGAGATTTCATCCTGCGCCGCGGGTACCAGCGATGTCGTCGCAGGCGCCGCCCCCGCGGCGGCGGAAACAATCGCCTCCCGAATACCGGCCAAGTCGGACGACGCCGCGGCTAACAGATCCGGCGTTGCGATCACATAGGGAGACATGTGTGGCTCCGATTGCAGGCGCGACGTGTCGTCAACGTCCCCGTGAGGACAGCGGCTTACACTACACCCGTCCAATAGTGTTCTCTACCAATTTGCCTTGATTGAATACTTCCGGGCCGCAATAAATTGAGCGGACGGGGAATCGGTCTGGTGATCAGCCATATCGGTCGCTCCAGCGGTGCAACCAGAGGCCCACCTCAGGACAATCGGCGAGGCGATCCGGGGCTGATCGACGTGCGGCGTTGTGCTCGACGGGGCGGGCAATTCACCCCATCTGTCCGTCGTACCGGATGTTACGATCCCGATTCGCCCGGGCCGGTCGCGCTTTGGGCCGATCCTGCACCAAGGAGTTCGATTGGCCGACGGCGAACTGAGTGCGCGCGACGCCGAACGCGTGGTGTGGGATGTGATCGTCGTGGGCACCGGCATGGGCGGCGGGATGCTGGGCTACTCGCTAGCCCGCTCGGGCCGGCGGGTCCTGTTCGTCGAAAAGGGACGCTCGACGCTGCCCGGAACACCGGGAACCATCCGCGCGGCCATGCCCGAACTGGCCGAACCGCTGGCAGCCCGCTCCGCAAAGACCTACTACGACGTCTTGGCCCGGGCCGGACGCAGCACCGACGAGATCGAAGACATCAGCGGGCGCTTCCCCAAGCGGTTCGTGCCGTACATCGGCAGCGGCACGGGCGGGTCCTCGGCTTTGTACGGCATGGTGTGCGAACGGTTCTTCGCCCAAGACTTCACTCCCCGGCAAAACTTCCGCGACCCCGGCGAGTCCACCGTGCCCGAAACCTGGCCCATCACCTACGACCAACTGAGCCCCTGGTACGCGGAAGCCGAAAAACTGCTCGGGGTGCGCGGCGCACCGGACCCCCTGCGACCCGAAGCCGCCCACGTCAAGCTGCCTCCGGCGCCGCCGTTTTCGACCGACAACCAGCCGCTGGTCAACCACCTGGCGCAGCGCGGTCTGCACCCGTACCACCTGCCAATGGCGTGCGATTACACCGACGGGTGTCCGACCTGCCAGGCCCACCTTTGTCCGCACTCGTGCAAGAACGACGCCGCCCGCAACGGCGTGCAGCCCGCCGTGGCCGAGCACGGCGCCCACCTGCTCGACGAATGCCGGGTCGTGCGTCTGGAAGCAGACCGCGCCCAGGTGCAGCGGGTGATCGCCCAACATCACTCCGACATGCTGGCCCTCAAAGCCAAGGTCGTGGTGCTGGCCGCCGGCGCTCTGGTGACCCCGATACTGCTCCTCAACTCCCGTTCGGGTGACTGGCCGCGCGGCCTGGCCAACGGCTCAGACCACGTGGGCCGCAACCTGATGCGGCATCTGATGGATTGGGTCGAGGTCTGGACAGAACCCGGCTGCAAGATCACGGCCGAGAACAAGGAAATCGGCCTCAACGACTTCTATTTCTGGGAGGGCCAGAAGTACGGCACGTTACAGTCGGCCGGCGCGATGGCCAATTTGGCCTCCATGGACATGTTCACCAACCAGCCCGGTTGGCAGTCGAAGGTGCTGCGCATGATGAGCCCGGCGGTGCGACCGATCTACGATCACTTCTTCAACGGTGGGCTGGTGCTGGCCCCGATGATGGAAGACCTGCCGTATCTGGACAACCGCGTCCTGCCCAGTGACCGACCCGGCGCGGACGACCGCCAACGGCTGCGGCTTCGCTATCGGTTACACCCCAATGAGATCGACCGCCGCGCGGTGTTTATCCGGCAGATAAAAGAGGTGTTGAAGCCATTCCGCACGCTCACCCTGCGGACCGGTGCGAACAACTCAACCCTGGGCCATGTCTGCGGCACGTGTCGCTTTGGCAGCGATCCCACAAACAGCGTCCTCGACCCACAAAACCGGGCCCATGAAGTCGACAACCTCTACGTCGTCGACGCCTCGTTCTTTCCCTCGAGCGCCGGTCTGAACCCCAGCTTGACCGTCGCGGCCAACGCCCTGCGGGTAGCCGAGCACGTCAACCGGGTGCATTTCCCCGCCTGACCGGTTGGGGTATCGAGAGTTCCGAGCGTGTATCACCCAACGCGCTCGAGGCGGGCGAAAGTCTCCACAAGATCAGCGGCGGCCGCGACGCTCTCGGCGGGTCTGCCCATCCGCGTGGCGATTTCGCGGGCTCGGGCGGCATATTGCGGGGCCAGGATCCGGCGCAGATCGGCGACCAGCGATTTCTCGGTAGCGCTCGAAAAGCGGCGCGCGGTACCCACTTTCAGTCGTTTGATCGCGACTCCCCAGATCAGCTGAACGTCTGCCATCCAAAGGATCAACGTGGGAACGCCGGCGCGCAGGCCTGCGGCCGTGGTGCCCGCACCGCCGTGGTGGACGACGGCGCGGCAGGCGGGAAAGATCGCCGCGTAATTCACCGCGCCCACCACTTTGACGTGGTCGGAATGGGTGGCATCGCCGAAATCGGTCCAACCGGCGCAGACCAGTGCGCGCTCGCCGAGTTGCGCACACGCGGCGCTGATCATGGACAGCGTATCGGCCGGAGATTCGACCGGTATGCTGCCGAACCCGAAGCAAATCGGCGGCGTTCCCGCCGCGATCCACGAAGCGACGTCGTCATCGGCGCCCGTCGCCAACTCCATCGTCAGCGTGCCGACAAAGGGCCGCTGGGGCGGCTTCCGCGCATTCCATTCCGCCCATTCGGCGGCCAGCCCGGGAAAGCACACCTCGTCGTAGGCCTGGATTTCCAGCGCGCCTCGTTCCGCGATGCGCCGTGGCGCGGGACGTTTCACGGCCGGAAGGCCTAGCTGCCGGCGCTGTGCGTCCTGGACCTTCTTCACGCCCCGCCACACCAACCACTCGTAGGCCGCCATCGCCGAGCGGATCAATGGAGCCGGCAGGCCCGGAAAGAGTTGGCCGTTCACCCGGATCGGGAACCAAAGCAGCGTGGCCAGTGGAATGTTGCGGTACTCCGCGACGTTGACCGAGAGCTCCTGATAACTCATGCCGGTGAGTAAGAGGTCGGCCCCGTCGGCCAGCGCGGTCAGCGCGGTGCTCATCTCCGCCCAGCGCTGAGTACCGGGCTCCCGCGCTTCGCTCAGCAACTTCTTCGCCTCCCGGATATTCCAGAAGTTGCGGAAGAATCGCGCCCAGAAGTTGCGCGTCGATTCCAGCCAGGCCTGCATGTCCGGCCCGTAGGCGGTCGCGGCGAGCCCAACCGATTCGGCGAAGCTGACCAGGTCGGGCGGGACGGCCATGCACACCTCGTGCCCGCGGTGCCGCAACTCGCGGCCGACAGCGATGCCGGGCTCCACGTCGCCGCGAGTTCCATAGAACGCCAGCACAAATTTCATCGCGTGGTCCTGGCCCTTCACTTCCGTGCGCGTGATGCGAGATGAAAGCGGCAGACGGCGTCCCGGCTCAGCCGCCCAGCAGCATAGCCCCAGCGGCGGCGACATCCGCAACCGCGACCAGACCGACCCCCGTCGGGACGGCACCCTGAGAAGTTCCTTAAATCCTGGTCGGAGGCTGTGTGCCACCAGTATGGTGTGGAGCCGTAATTAAACTCGTGTCAGCTAGGGTGGTGCGGTGGTCTGGGGCAGTGTGCACGATGTTGAGCCGGCGTGGCCCGATGTCCCCGTCGAGCGCAGCAGCAATGCCGACGAACGACCAGGTTCCCGGCGTTTGCTTCTGCGACGTCCTCGCCAACCGTCCTCTGCGCCTCGAGCACAAGTGAAATCGGCAAAGAATCGCCGAAATCAGAGGTCCGTGATTCTTCAGCTGTTGCGGCAGCTGTGGATCCCGGTAGTCGTTCTGGTGGTGATCGCCGTCGGGGGTTTGACTGTGTCGCGACTGCACGGCCTCTTCGGCTCTGAGAAGAGCCTCTCGTATGCCGATACCAGAGTCGACAACAAGCCTTACAATCCCCAGCACCTGAGGTACGAGGTCTTCGGACCACCGGGGACCGTGGCCTTGATCAGCTTTTTCGGCGCCAACGGTGATGCGCAACACGTGGCCGGGGCGAGTCTGCCGTGGTCATACGAGTTCGCGATCACCGCGGCAACGGGCTTGAGGAGCGTCGCGGCGCAGGGCGACAGTGACACTATCGGCTGCCGCATCATGCTGGACGGCGTGGTCAAAGCCGAGAAGACCGCGCACGAAGTAAGCGCCTTTACGTCCTGCTCGCTGAACGCCGCATGACCGACCAACGGCCACACGCCAGTCGACCATTGGTAGCGCGGACGATCCGTAGGTTTTCCGTGCCCATCATCGTGGCGTGGTTGGCGATCATCGGTTTCTTGATCATGTTCGTCCCGACGTTGGAGCAGGTCGAGACCGAGCATTCAGTATCCCTGAATCCGATAGATGCCCCGTCCGTCACGGCGGCACAGCGGATGAACGAAGACTTCAAGGCATCCGACCAAACTGGCCGGTCGGATACCGGCCCCGTGGCGATGATCGTTTTGGAGGGCCAGCAACCCCTCGGCGACGATGCCCACAGGTATTACGACCGGTTGGTCTCTCAGTTAAGGGATGATCCGAAGCATGTGGCATACGTCCAGGACTTCTGGGGCGACGAACTAACCAGACACGCGGCGCAAAGCGTCGATGGCAAGGCCGCATATGTTCAGGTGCTTCTCTCCGGCAACTCCAGCCAGACCGTGGGCAACGAATCGATCGAAGCCGTCCAGCGCATCGTCGCGCGGACGCCGGCCCCGCCCGGAGTCAAAGCGTATGTCACCGGGCCCGCGGCGATCAATGCGGATATGAGCCACAGCGGCGACCGGACCGTTGCCACGATCACCGCCGTGAGCATCGCCGTGATCTTCATTACGCTGCTTTTCGTCTACCGTTCCGTGGTCACCGCGATTCTGCTGTTGGTGGTGGTCGGCATCGAATTGCAAGTGGCGCGGGGAATCGTTGCCTTTATTGGCCACCACGGTGCCATCGGCCTCACCACCTTCGCCGTCAATCTGCTGGTATCCCTCGTGATCGCGGCCGGGACCGACTACGGGATATTTTTCGTCGGCCGGTATCAGGAGGCGCGCCAAGCTGGCGCGGACAGGGAAACGGCGTACTACACCACCTACCACGGGGTCA
This sequence comes from Mycobacterium terramassiliense, assembly GCF_900157385.1. Classification (GTDB taxonomy): domain Bacteria; phylum Actinomycetota; class Actinomycetes; order Mycobacteriales; family Mycobacteriaceae; genus Mycobacterium; species Mycobacterium terramassiliense. Next base: position 731,905 of record NZ_LT717699.1, on the reverse strand, counting down.
CCAAGGTCGTTGTGGCCTCGGGTCTGACGATCGCCGGAGCGCTTTTCTGCCTGATATTTACGCGGCTGCCGTCCTTCTACGTGCTGGCGGTCCCCTGTGCGGTGGGCGTATTGGTCGCCGTCGCGGTCGCGGTCACGCTGATTCCGGCGGTTCTCACCGTCGGAAGCCGTTTCGGCCTGTTCGAGCCCCGGCGGAAAATCAACCCCCGCGCATGGCGACGCGTCGGCACGGCGATCGTTCGATGGCCCGCACCCATTCTCGTCGCCAGCCTGGCGGTCACGCTGATCGGGCTGTTGACGCTGCCGGGCTACAAACCCAGCTACAACGACCAGAAATACATTCCCAAGAATATCCCCGCCAATTTGGGATATGAGGCCGCGGCGCGACATTTTCCGCCGTCGGCAATGATGGCACCCGAGATCCTGTTGGTCGAGACCGATCACGACCTGCGTAACCCGGCCGATTTCCTGGTATTGGAGAAACTGGCCAAGGCCGTCCTCGCCGTGCCGGGCATTTCGTCGGTGCAGGCCGCGACCCGGCCCGAGGGGACCCCGATCAAGCACACGTCGATACCGTATTTCCTCAGCATGCAAGTGGCCGGCCAGCAGCAATTCCTGTTTTTCCAGAAAGAGCGTCTCAACGACATGCTCAAGCAGGCCGACATGTTGGCCGAAGCGATCGGCATCACGCGACACCTCTACAGCCTGACGCAGCAGATGGTCGCCACGACGCACGACATGGTCGGCACCACGCACGACATACAGGACCTCACGAAGGATCTGCGAGGGCATATTTCGGATTTCGAGGACTTCCTCAGGCCGATCCGCAGTTACTTCTACTGGGAAAAGCACTGCTACGACATTCCGGTTTGCTTTTCCTTCAGAAGCGTCTTCGACGCCCTCGACGGCGTTGACTCGGTCACCGACAAGCTGGGCGACGTGGTGACGGACCTCGACAAGATAGACCTGCTCCTGCCGCAGATACTTGCCCAGTTTCCCGAAATGATCGCGATCATGGAGAGTTCGCGGACCATGCTGCTGACCATGCACAGCACCATGTCCGGGGTCCTCGGAAACATGAGCGACGACAACAGCAACGGCAGTGCCATGGGAAGGGCGTTCGACGCCGCCCGAAACGACGATTCGTTTTATATGCCGCCGGAAGCATTCCAGAACAAAGACTTTCAACGAATCATGAAGATATTCTTGTCACCCGACGGGAAAGCCGTCCGCATGCTCATTTTACAAAAAGGCGATCCCGCGTCGCCCGAGGGCATTTCCCGGGTCGACCCGATTAAAAACGCGGCCGAGGAAGCGCTCAAGGGAACTCCGCTGGAAGCGTCGAGGATCTACCTCGCGGGCACCGCGGCGGGTGTGCGCGACGTGGTGCGTGGCTCCACCTACGACCTGATGATCGCCGGGGTCGCGGCGCTCTGCCTGATCTTCATCGTCATGCTGATCATGACGCGAAGTTTCGTTGCCGCCCTGGTCATCGTCGGTACGGTGTTGCTCTCGCTGGGCGCGTCCTTCGGGTTGTCCGTCTTCGCCTGGCAGGATTTGCTCGGCATACCAATACATTGGTCGGTTCTCGTGATGTCCGTGATCGTCCTTCTGGCGGTCGGGTCTGACTACAACTTGCTGCTGGTTGCCCGGATCAAAGAGGAAATAGGCGCCGGCATCAACACCGGCATCATTCGCGCCATGGGTGGCACCGGCAAAGTGGTGACGAACGCGGGGCTGGTGTTCGCGTTCACCATGGGGTCCATGCTGGTCAGCGACCTGCGCGTGATCGGTCAGGTGGGCACGACGATCGGCCTTGGGTTGCTATTCGACACGCTGGTCGTGCGGGCTTTCATGACGCCGTCCATCGCCGCGCTGTTGGGGCGTTGGTTCTGGTGGCCGCAAAAAGTGCGGCCCCGCCCCGCGAGTTCCCTGCTTCGGCCCACCGGGCCCCGTCCGCTGGTACGCGCCTTGTTGCTGAGGTAACGGAAATCAGTGGCGGATTTCAAAGTTCAGGACAAGACCGGCAACCGTGGAGAGCACTGTGGCACAGGGCGATAGCACAGGCAGTGGCTGCCGCTTCGACGCGCACGGCGTGGCCTCCCCCACCGGCCGCCCGTTGAGGGCCGCATGAGCACCGAACAGCCTCGTCCGCCTGTGGTGGCGCGGACGATCCGCAGGCTTACGCCGTTCGTGATTCTGGCGTGGGTCGCGTTGACGCTCGCCGTGACTTTCGGGGTTCCGCCGTTGGAGCAGGTCGGCGAAGAACATTCCGTACCCCTGGCCCCTCGAGACGCGCCGTCGGTGCAGGCCATGACGAACATGGGCAAGGCCTTCAAAGAGTCCGATTCGGACAGTTTTGCGATGATCGTCCTCGAGGCGCAGCGGCCGCTCGGGGACGACGCCCACACTTACTACCGACAATTGGTCCGCGAATTACGAAGCGACCCAACGCATGTCGAACACGTTCAGGACTTGTGGGAAGACCGACTCACGGCGGCGGGCGTGCAAAGCCCTGATGGCAAGGCCGCATACGTTCAGCTGAATCTGGCCGGCAACCAAGGCACCACCTTGGCCAAGGAGTCCGTGGCGGCGGTCCGGGACATCATGAAGCGGACGCCGCCTCCCCCTGGCGTCGAAGTGCATCTGACCGGCCCGGCGGCGCTGATTCCCGACATGCAGCGCAGCGGCGACGCGTCGCTGTTAAAAATGGCGCTGATAGGGGCCGTGATCATCTTCGTGGTCCTGTTGATCGTCTACCGTTCGGTGACCACCGCGGTTCTGGTGGCGGTCGGGGTCGGGATCGAAGCCGGCGCGGCGAGAGGGATCATCGCGTTTCTCGCCGACAACAACGTTGTCGTGCTGTCGACGTTCGCCATCAATCTGCTGGTGACACTGTCGATGGCGGCCGGAACCGACTACGGAATATTCTTCGTCGGCCGCTATCAAGAGGCCCGTCAGGCCGGCGAAGACCCCGAAACGGCCTACTACACCACCTACCGCGGGGTCACTCCCGTCGTCTTGGGTTCCGGATTGACCATCGCCGGGGCGATGTTGTGCCTGGGCTTCACCCGGATGCCCATCTTCCAGACCATCGGCGTGCCATGCGCGGTGGGCATGCTCGTCGCGGTCGCGATCGCGGTCACGCTGGTTCCGGCAATTCTGACCGCCGGCAGCCGCTTCGGGCTGTGCGACCCCAAGCGCAGGATCGCGCAACAACGATGGCGAGGGGTCGGCACGGCGATCGTCCGCTGGCCCGCGCCGATTCTCGCCGCGACACTGGCGGTCGCGCTGATTGGGCTGGTAACGCTTCCGGGCTACAAAACGAGTTATGACGACCGGTCCTATCTACCCCAAGACCTGCCGGCCAACCTGGGATATACGGCCGCCAATCGTCATTTCTCCCAATCGCGCATGATGCCCGACATTCTGATGATCCAGTCGGATCACGATATGCGCAATCCGGCCGATTTTCTCGTCTTGCACAAACTGGCCAAGGCGATCTTCCGGGTCCCGGGCATTTCCCGGGTTCAGGGCATAACCCGGCCCGAGGGGACACCGATTGAGCACACTTCAATACCCTTTTTGATCAGCATGCAAAACGCGACCATGCTGCAAAATGTGACTTTTATCAAACAAGCTATGAACGATCTCCTCAAACAGGCCGACTTGCTGGCCGAACAAATCACGGTGATGAAGCGCCTCTACGGATTGCAGGAGCGCCTCACGGGAATTGCTCATCACACGATCGGCCTCACCAAGGAAATGGTTGACATCATCGACGAAACGGAAGTTAGTTTCTCGGATTTCGAGGATTTCTTCAGGCCGATCCGAAATTACTTCTACTGGGAAAAGCACTGTTACGACATTCCTGTTTGTTTTGCGCTGAGGAGCATATTCGATTCGCTGGACGGTCTCGACCTGCTCGCCGAAAAGACCCACCACGTACTAAAGGACGCGCTGAAGCTCGACGAGCTGCTGCCGCAGATACTCGCGCAGATCCCGCCCATGATCGCGATCGTGGAGGCCACGCGCACCATGCTGCTGACGAACCACAGCACCACATCCGGGTTCTTGGGCCAGCTGGACGACACGAGCCAGAACGCCACCGCCATGGGGCAGGCGTTCGACGCCGCCCACAACGACGATTCCTTCTATCTGCCTCCAGACGTCTTCAAGAACGCGGACTTTCAGCGCGCCATGACGTCCTTCGTAGCTCCGGACGGGAAGGCGGCCCGGTTCATCATTTCCCACCGCGGCGATCCCGCGACGCCGGAGGGCATCGCGCGGATCGATCGGATCAGGTCGGCGGCCGAGGAGGCGCTCAAGAAGACGCCGTTGGAGGGCGCCAAGATCTCCCTCGCCGGCACCGCATCGACCTACAAAGACTTCAGTGACGGCTCGAAATACGACCTATGGATCGCCCTGGTCGGCGCGCTTTGTCTTATTTTCGTCATCATGCTCGTCCTCACGCGAAGTTTTGTGGCGGCCCTGGTTATCGTCGGGACCGTACTGCTTTCGTTGGGCGCATCCTTCGGGCTGTCGGTGCTCGCCTGGCAATACATGCTCGGCATCAAATTGCACTGGATGGTGCTGCCGATGTCCGTGATCGTGCTTTTGGCCGTCGGATCCGACTACAACCTGCTTTTGGTATCACGCATGAAAGAGGAAATCGCGGGCGGCATCAACACGGGCATCATCCGCGCGATGGGCGGAACCGGGAAAGTGGTGACGAACGCGGGCCTGGTGTTCGCCTTCACCATGGCCTCGATGGTGTTCAGCGATCTGCGCATCATCGGCCAGGTCGGCACCACCATCGGCCTGGGCCTGATGTTCGACACCCTGGTCGTGCGCTCGTTTATGACTCCGTCCATCGCCGCCCTGCTCGGGCGCTGGTTCTGGTGGCCACAGACGGTGCGCCCCCGCCCGGCCAGCTACATGCTTCGGGATGTGGGGCCGCGTCCGCTGGTGCGGTCCCTGCTGCTGAGGGAGGATCCGCCCGCCAAGGACGACGACGCGGTCACGGTCGACTTCCCAAAGCTGTCCGTCTAGCTCGGCGCCCGATTTGATGGCGCCGCGAAGCCGGCGGCCTGGAGTGGGCCCTAGACCCGCAAACTAGTTATGGAACCGGAATCGATATGCCGAGGAAACCCTCCAGCAGTTGTACCGCGCCGATCAATAGAGCCAGAGTCAAATATGCCAGTACCAATGCCTCATACGGCACAAGGAAGGCGAGATAGATTGCGCTCACGAGCTTTTGCATTACGTAGTTCACGGTACTAATCAGATTTGTAATCTGATTAATGTATGGCGCGGCCAGGCCGTTTACGACATCAACAATTGATTGCGCGCTCGGCATCATCGACGCGGCGTTGACGGCCTCGGCGGCCGCGTAGGAGCCTGCACCCGCGTGCAGCTGCTGGGCGAACTGCGCACCGAACGCCGTGGCCTTCCCAAGCAGCCCGTGAAACTCCTGGGCTACCCCGGAGAAAAACTGCGCAATACCCGCCGACACCTCGTCGGCGGCGGCCGGCAGCACCGCGACGGTCGGGGCCGCCGCCGCCAGGTGGGCCGCGTTGACCGTCGAACCGATCGCAGCCACGTCAGCGGCCGCCGCCGCCATGATCTCCGGCGCCGTGCTCACGTACGACATATCTATCCTCCAGCCGGTCACTGGTGACCCAGCGGCAAAGCGACAAGCACGACTGGGCACGCCCGTCACGGAGATTACACACAAGTACAACTGCGTGGGGCAGCTTCGGCTGAACGCATTGAACAAAAACCGGCGGCAGTGCAAACCGGCTGCAAGTGCCGCTGCGAACCTGGGCGAAAACGCCCCAAAAGCGTGCGGTCCTCCGGGTTCGGTGCGTCTCTACCGGGCTGCGCGAATGGACCCGGGCCCGAAACCCTCCCGGTTGGCTTCTATACGCCGCAACTTCATCATCGACGGTCCGGCTCCCCGGACCTCCACGTAGCTGCCCGGCCCCCGCCGGAATCTCAGCTCGCGTCGCGCAGCACGGGCTGCGTCGTCGACGCCAACTCGATAACCACCGCCGCCTCAGCAAACAGTTCGACGGCTTCCGCGATGGTGCGGTCGACGAACGAAGCGAATCGCTCGAAGGCGATGCCTTCCGGGATCCACTGGGATCGGCGGGCCACGAGGCCAATGCGCTCCGAATCAGCGGAACCGCGCACAATTGCAGTTACCCCGCGGTTCCGCTGGTTCCATGTGTCGGCAAAGCGCGTCAGCCAGGCGCGATCGGCACCTGGGAAGAACCGCCCAGGGCTGACGCTAACGCTCAACATGTCGTCGAACGACGGGGAGCCCTGTAGGTGGACGTGGAGCCGCCCGGAACCGGCGTCGACGACACAGAAGTATTCGCCATCGTGCTCACCCCTGAGGAACCGCAGCCCGGAGGTGGACAGGTAGCGTTCGATCAGGTTCGTGCAGAGCGACCCAGTTGTCATAGCTAGGAGTCTGGGGCCAGCGACTGGGAGGACCCTTTGAGCCAAGCTAGCCCCCATCGAAGAATCTACTGAGAATTCGCTGAGTGACCTGGGCCGCTTCAGCCGGCGACCCGCGCGACCTCGACCATGGCGGACGCGATCCGCGCGACCTCGTCGCCCGAGCAGATGTACGGCGGCATCGCGTAGACCAGGTTGCGGAACGGGCGCAGCCAGACGCCACGGTCCAGCGCCACCGGCGTGGCGACGGCCAGGTCCACCGGCCGGGCGCATTCGATCACGCCGATGCCGCCGCACACCCGCACATCGACGACGCCGGGCAGCGCCCGGGCGGGGGCCAGGCCCTCGGCCAGCCCCGCGGCTAGCTGGGCCACGCGAGCGCGCCAGTCCTGGCCGAGCAGCAGTTCGACGCTGGCCACGGACACCGCGCACGCCAGCGGATTGGCCATGAACGTGGGCCCGTGCATCAGCGCGCCGGCCTCCCCCGAGCTGATGGCCCGCGCGATGTCGCTCGTGCACAGCGTGGCGGCCAGGCTGAGGTATCCGCCGGTGAGCGCCTTGCCGACGCACATGATGTCCGGGCTCACCCCGGCGTGATCGGCGGCGAAGAGCTCGCCGGTGCGCCCGAACCCGGTCGCGATCTCGTCGAAGACAAGCAGCACATCATGCCGGCGGCACAGCTCGCGCAGGTCGCGCAGGTACGCGGGATCGTGGAAGCGCATCCCGCCGGCCCCCTGCACGACGGGCTCGACGATGACGGCCGCCAGCTCCGCGGCGTGTTGCGCCAAGAGCGCCTCGAACGCCGCGACGTAGGCGGGGTCGTGCTCGCGCGGCACCTGGGGGGCGAACACCTGGCGGGCCAGGATGTCGGTCCACAGCGAGTGCATGCCCCCGTCGGGGTCGCAGACGCTCATCGGGGTGAAGGTGTCGCCGTGGTATCCGCCCCGCCAGGTCATCAGCCGGTGCTTGCCGGGCCGGCCCCGGCCGCGCCAGTACTGCAGGGCCATCTTCACCGCGACCTCCACCGACACCGATCCGGAGTCGCTGAAGAAAACCGTGTCCAAGCCCGCCGGCGTCACCTCTACCAGCAGCTGCGCCAGCCGGGCCGCCGGCTCGTGGGTCAGCCCCCCGAACATGACGTGGTTCATCGTCGCCAGTTGCGCGGCCAGCGCCGCGTTCAGCTCCGGGTGGCCGTGCCCGTGGATCGCGGTCCACCAGGAGCTCATCGCGTCGAGCGCCTCGATGGGCCGGCCGTCCCGGATCAGCGTCAGCGTGGTGCCGTGGGCCGCGACGGCCACCACGGGCGCCACCGCCTCGCAGCCGATGGTGCTGTAGGGGTGCCACAGGTGCGCCGCGTCGATCGCGCTGATTTGCTCGGGCGTCAACCCGGCCCTCGCCGCAGGCATAGAGACCGAGCGTAAAGCAGCCGGCTCGCACAAATCCCGGCCATCGGGGAGCATCTACTGCCATGGACCCCAATCCGGGTGATCGCATCGCCGCCCCGCCGGCGCCCAACCAGCCGCATCAGGCGCCCAGAGTGTTGCGCCTGCGGATAGTCCCCTGGGACGTCGTCTGCACCGTGGCGCTGCTGGTGCTGCTGGTGGTCCTCGCGACGGCGACGACGTGGCCGGCGCGGCTTTTCGGCTTCCTCGCGAACGTGTGTGAGGGCGACGCCTGCGGGTCGGTGCCCTTCGGGGTCGACTTCTACATCCGCCCGCTGGTGTGGGGCGGCATCGGCGCCGCCATCGCCGCGGCCGGCATCGGCCCGTTCGTTTCGCTCCTGAAGGGCTGGTACATGTCCTTCTGGCCGGTCCTGGCCCTCGCCCTCCTCATGGTCGCCTCCGTGGCCGGTTCGATCCTGACCACGTTCAGCGCGCGCTACTGGCTCTGAGCCGACTGAGACCCAAATCACAACTGCGCAGGCCGGATTGGGCCCGCCAGTCACCGTCCGGTCACGTTACGACAAATAATCCCTCGTGGGCCTCATCAGCTATTTTCCGGCTGCAACTTCTGTTGTAAAAGTGTCTGTAGTGACTGGTGTGAATTCACCGGCTAGCCGGCGGGTTCATCCCAAGCGTCACGCAGCGGCGTCCGGCCCCGACGGGGAGGCACTCGCCGCCTGCACTAGCGGCCGCCGCGCGAAGTCACCGCGACGGAGGCCCAGGACCCAAGAAGGTAGGGATCCCAATGAAACGCATCTACGCTTTCGCGATCGGAGTCGCGATGCTGGTGGCCCCGGCGGTCACCGCCAGCATCGCGACGGCCGACCCCGGCGCCAGGTCGATGGACTACCAGCAGGCCACCGACATCGTCGTCATGCGCGGCCTTTCACAGCGCGGGGTGCCGTTCTCCTGGGCCGGCGGCGGTATCACCGGCCCCTCCCGCGGGAAGGGCACTGGCGCCATGACCGTCGGGTTCGACGCGTCGGGCCTGATGCAGTACGCCTACGCGGGGGCCGGGATCAAGCTGCCGCGTTCCTCCGGTGAGATGTACCGCCTCGGCCAGAAGGTCCTGCCGGCGCAAGCGCGCCGCGGCGACCTGATCTTCTACGGTCCCGAAGGCACCCAAAGCGTCGCGATGTACCTCGGCAACAACCAGATGCTGGAGGTGGGCGACGTCGTCCAGGTGTCGCCCGTGCGCGCCAACGGCATGACGCCCTACCTGGTCCGGGTGCTCGGCGTCCAGCAGGTGCCGTACCAGCAGGCGCCGGTCCAGCAGGCGCCCACACAACAGGCCCCGCTGCAGCAAGCTCCGGCCCAGCAGCTGCCCACACAACAGGCCCCGCTGCAGCAGGCGCCGGCCCAGCAGGCGCCCACACAACAGGCCCCGCTGCAGCAGGCGCCGGTCCAGCAGGTGCCCACACAACAGGCCCCGGTCCAACAGGCCCCGGTCCAGCAGGCGCCCCTACAGCAGCTGCCGCTGCTGCAGTCGCCGGCGCCGCAGGCGCCCGTGCAGCCGGCTCCGTACGGCATCACGCGGTAAACCCCACGCGCGGCCCTTCCCGGCGCGCCGAACATCCGCCACTTGCTCCCCGCGGGAGCGAGTGGCGGTTTTCGGTAAATTGGCGGTCGACCATGCCGAGCCTGTCACCGCCCCGCCCACCGGTTGCCCCTGCGAGACCGGTGTCTGCGCGCGCCGCGGGCTTCTATCGTTACGACCTCGACGGCCTGCGCGGCATCGCGATCGCGTTGGTCGCCGTGTTCCACATCTGGTTCGGCCGCGTTTCCGGCGGCGTGGACGTCTTCCTGGCATTGTCGGGCTTCTTTTTCGGCGGAAAAATCCTGCGCGCCGCGCTCAGCCCGGACCTTTCGCTGTCGCCGGTCGCCGAGGTGTTTCGGCTGGTCCGCCGCCTGCTGCCCGCCCTGGTCGTGGTTCTGGCCGGCTGCGGGCTGCTGACGATCCTGGTGCAACCGGAGACCCGCTGGGAGACCTTCGCCGACCAGAGCCTGGCCAGCCTGGGCTACTACCAGAACTGGGAGCTGGCCGACAGCGCGTCCGATTACCTGCGGGCCGGCGAGGCCGTCACACCGCTGCAGCACATCTGGTCCATGTCGGTGCAGGGCCAGTTCTACATCGCGTTCCTGTTGCTGGTCGCCGGCTGCGCGTACGCGTGGCGCGGCCGGCGGGCCGCCCACCTCCGGACCGTGTTCTTGGTGCTGCTCAGCGCGCTCACGGTGGCCTCGTTCGTCTACGCGATCGTCGCCCACCGGGACGATCAGGCGATCGCCTACTACGACAGTTTCGCCCGGGCGTGGGAGTTGCTGCTCGGCGCGCTCGTCGGCGCCCTGGTGCCCTACGTCCGCTGGCCGACGTGGCTGCGCACCGCGGCCGCCACCGCCGGGCTGGCCGCCATCGTGTCCTGCGGGGCGCTGATCGACGGCGTCAAGGAATTCCCCGGCCCGTGGGCGCTGGTCCCCGTCGGGGCCACCGTGCTGATGGTCCTCGCCGGGGCCAACCTGGGGGCCGGCGCCGACGACCGGATGCCGCTGCCGAATCGGGTGCTCGCGACCGGGCCCCTGGTGGCGCTGGGCGCGATGGCCTACTCGCTGTACCTGTGGCACTGGCCGCTGCTCATCTTCTGGCTGTCCTACAGCGGGCATAAGCGCGCGGGCTTCGTCGAGGGCGCGGTGCTGCTGGTGGTGTCCGGGGTGCTGGCCTACCTGACCACGCGGCTGGTCGAGGACCCGCTGCGGTACCGGGCACCCGCCGCCGCCGCGCCGGTCGCGTCGGTCCCGACGGTCCCCTGGTGGCTGCGCCTGCGCCGCCCGACGATGGCGCTGGGATCGATGGTGGTGCTGCTCGGCGTCACGCTGACCGCGACGTCGTTCACCTGGCGTCAGCACGTCACGGTGTTGCGTGCCGCGGGCAAGGAACTCAGCGTCCTCAACCCGCAGGACTACCCCGGCGCGCGCGCCCTGACCGAACACGCGCGGGTGCCGGCGCTGCCGATGCGGCCCAGCGTCCTGGAGATCAAGGAGGACCTTCCCGTCTCGACCCGGGACGGCTGCATCAGCGACTTCGTCAACCCGATCGTCGTCAACTGCGCCTACGGCGACGTCGCCGCCACGCGCACCATCGCCCTGGCCGGCGGGTCGCACGCCGAGCACTGGCTGCCGGCACTCGACATGCTGGGCCGCATGCATCACTTCAAAGTGGTGACGTATCTCAAGATGGGTTGCCCGCTGTCCACCGAGGAAGTGCCGCTGATCATGGGCAACAACGCCCCGTACATGCAGTGCCGCGAGTGGGTGCAGCGCACGATGAACAAGCTGGTCGAGGACCGGCCGGACTACGTGTTCACCACGACGACCCGGCCGTGGAACATCAAGGCCGGCGACGTGATGCCGGCCACCTACATCGGCATCTGGCAAACGTTGTCCGACAACAACATTCCGATCCTCGGCATGCGCGACACCCCGTGGCTGGTCAAGGACGGCAAACCGTTCGACCCCGCGGACTGCCTGGCCAAGAAGGGCGGCAGCCCGCAGTCCTGCGCGGTGAAGCGCTCCGACGTGCTGTCCGACCACAATCAGACCCTTGACTTCGTCGCGCAGTTCCCGCTGCTGAAGGTCCTGGACATGTCGGACGCGATCTGCCGCGCCGACGTCTGCCGGCCCGTCGAGGGCAACGTGCTGATCTACCACGGCGCCCACCACCTGTCCCCCACCTACGTGCGGACCATGACGACCGAGCTGGGCAGGCAGATCGGGGCCAGCACCGGTTGGTGGTAACCGGCCGCCGCACCGCTCCCGCCGATAAGGTCAAGTGATGCCGACGAACGATCCAGCCGTCGAATCGAGTGGTGCGGGGGGCGCCGCCGCGCCGGATGCGGGCCGGGCCCAGCCCAAACTAGCCACGGTGTGGCCGGGCAACCCTTATCCGCTCGGCGCCTCCTATGACGGCGCGGGAACCAACTTTTCGTTGTTCTCCGAGATCGCCGAGCAGGTCGACTTGTGCTTGATCGGCGGCGACGGCAGTGAGTCGCGGATCCCCCTTGATGAGGTCGACGGATACGTCTGGCACGCGTACCTGCCGAACATCACGCCGGGTCAGCGGTACGGATTTCGCGTGCACGGCCCCTTCGACCCGGCTGCCGGCCACCGGTGTGACCCGAGCAAGCTGCTGCTGGATCCGTACGGCAAGGCGTTCCACGGAGACTTCACCTTCGGCCAGGCGCTGTATTCCTACGACCTCAAGGCCGTCACCCCGGACGGCCCCAACGCCGACGGGGCCGACCCGGGGACCCCGCCGATGGTCGACTCGCTCGGGCACACCATGACCAGCGTGGTGAGCAACCCGTTTTTCGACTGGGGCTCCGACCGCGCCCCGCTCACCCCGTACCACGAGACCGTCATCTACGAGGCCCACGTCAAGGGCATGACGCAAACCCATCCCGGCGTCCCCGAGGAGCTGCGGGGCACCTACGCCGGGCTGGCCCACCCGGTGGTGATCGATCACCTCAAGTCGCTCGGCGTCACCGCCATCGAGCTCATGCCGGTTCACCAGTTCATGCACGACTCGCGGCTGCTCGACCTGGGCCTGCGAAACTACTGGGGCTACAACACGTTTGGCTTCTTCGCCCCGCACAATCAGTACGCGGCCAACCGGCGGGCCAGCGTCGCGGAGTTCAAATCCATGGTCCGCAGCTTCCATGAGGCCGGCATCGAGGTGATCCTCGACGTGGTCTACAACCACACCGCCGAGGGCAACCACCTCGGGCCCACGATCAACTTCCGTGGCATCGACAACGCCGCCTACTACCGGCTCGTCGACGAGGATCTGCGGCTGTACAAGGACTACACCGGCACCGGCAACAGCCTCAATCCCCGCCACCCGCACGTGCTGCAGCTCATCATGGACTCGCTGCGCTACTGGGTGATCGAGATGCACGTCGACGGGTTCCGCTTCGACTTGGCCGCCACGCTGGCCCGCGAGCTGCACGACGTCGACCGGCTGAGCGCGTTTTTCGACCTCGTGCAGCAGGATCCGGTGGTCAGCCAGGTCAAATTGATCGCCGAGCCGTGGGACGTCGGCGAGGGCGGCTACCAGGTCGGCAATTTCCCGGGTTTGTGGACCGAGTGGAACGGGAAGTATCGCGATACTGTGCGTGACTACTGGCGGGGTGAGCCCGCAACCCTGGGCGAGTTCGCTTCCCGGCTGACCGGGTCGTCGGACCTGTATGAGGCGACCGGCCGGCGGCCCAGCGCCAGCATCAACTTCGTCACCGCCCACGACGGATTCACCCTCAACGACCTGGTGTCCTACAACGAAAAGCACAACCTGGCCAACGGCGAGGACAACCGGGACGGGGAAAGCCACAACCGATCGTGGAACTGCGGAGTGGAAGGCCCCACCGACGACCCCGACATCATCGAGCTGCGCGGCCGCCAGATGCGCAACTTCTGGGCCACCCTGATGCTCAGCCAGGGCACGCCGATGATCGCGCACGGCGACGAGCTCGGGCGCACCCAGAACGGCAACAACAACGTCTACTGCCAGGACTCCGAATTGTCTTGGATGGACTGGTCATTGGTCGACAAGAACGCGGAACTGCTCGCGTTCGCGCGCAAGGTGACCAGCCTGCGCAAGAACCACTCGGTGTTCCGCCGGCGTCGCTTCTTCGAGGGCGAGCCGATCCGAAGCGGCGACGAGGTCCGCGATATCGCCTGGCTCAATCCGAGTAGTCGCGAGATGACGCACGAGGACTGGGGCGAGAGCATCCACAAGTGTGTGGCGGTATTCCTCAACGGCGATGCCATCACCGCGCCGAACGCGCGCGGCGAGCGCGTGGTCGACGACTCGTTCCTGTTGTGCTTCAACGCCGGCGACGAACCGGTCGAGTTCGTGATGCCGCCCGACGACTATGCCCAGGAGTGGACCGTGGAGCTGAACACCAACGAGCCGGCGGGCTTCAAAGAAGGGGCCGATCAGGTGATGAGTGCCGAGGAGAAGGTCTCGCTGCCGTCACGTTCGCTGCTGGTCCTTCGTAAGACCTTGTGACGCATGGCCTTACCAGTCCTGTCCACCTACCGGCTCCAGCTGCGTGGTGAGTCCAGCGGATTCGCGTTCACCTTCGCCGACGCCGAGAACCTGCTGGACTACCTCGACGACCTGGGGGTGACCCACCTCTACCTGTCCCCGGTGTTGACCGCGGCGCGCGGGTCCGCCCACGGGTACGACGTCACCGACCCGACCACGGTCTCCGACGAGCTGGGCGGTCCAGACGGACTGGCGCGCTTGTCCGCGGCGGCGCGGGCGCGCGGCATGGGCCTGATCATCGACGTCGTGCCCAACCACGTCGGCATCGACGACCCGCGGCAGAACGCCTGGTGGTGGGACGTGTTGCGGCACGGCCGGAGTTCGCGGTACGCGGCGTTCTTCGACATCGACTGGGACCTCGACGCGGACGGCCGAATCGTGTTGCCGATCTTGGGTTCCGACGACGATGCGGCCGAGGCGAAGGTCGACGGCGACCTGCTGCGGCTGGGCGACCTGGCGCTGCCCATCGCGCCCGGCACCGGCGAGGGACCCGGACCGCAGGTGCACGACCGCCAGAACTATCGGATGGTGGGCTGGCGCAACGGAGTCTGCGGTTACCGCCGGTTCTTCTCGATCACCTCGCTCGCAGGCCTGCGGCAGGAGGATCGCGCGGTGTTCGACGCCAGCCACGCCGAGGTCGCCCGCTGGTTCGGCGAGGGGCTGGTGGACGGCGTCCGCATCGACCACCCCGACGGATTGTCCGACCCGTGCGGCTATCTGGAGCGGCTGCGGGAGCTGGTCGGCCCGGACGCCTGGATCGTCATCGAGAAGATCCTGGCCGTCGACGAGGCGCTCGAGCCCACGCTGCCGGTGGCGGGGACCACCGGCTATGACGTGCTCCGCCAGGTCGGTGGGGTTTTCGTCGAGCCGGCCGGCGAGCAGGCGCTGACCGCACTCGTCGGGTCGGCCGGGGTGGATTACCACGCCATGCCGAAGCTGCTCGCCGAACTCAAGATCCGCGCGGCGACGGTGACACTGGCCAGCGAGCTGGCCCGGCTGCGGCGCGCCGTGGTGGCCGCGGCGGGCGCCGATCACCCGCTGCTGCCCGAGGCGGTCGCCGCCCTGCTCACCCACATCGGCGTCTACCGCAGCGACTACCCCGGCCTGGCCGCGCTGCTGCCCACCGCGTTGGCCGAAACCCAGGCGCAATCACCGGAATTGGGGCCCGCGCTGGAGGTGCTCGCGGCGGCGCTGACCCGCGGTGGGGAGTCCGCCACCCGGCTGCAGCAGCTGTGCGGCGCCGTGACCGCCAAGGCCGTCGAGGACTGCCTGTTCTACCGCGACGCCCGGCTGGTGTCGCTCAACGAGGTGGGCGGCGAACCGGATCGCTTCGGCGTCGGGCTGGCCGAGTTTCACCACAGCGCCGCCACCCGCGCCCGGTTATGGCCGCACACGATGACGACCCTGACCACCCACGACACCAAACGCGGCGAGGACGTGCGGGCCCGGATCGGCGTGCTGTCCCAGGTGCCGTCGCTGTGGACCGAGTTCCTCACCCGCTGGGAGGCGAAGGCGCCCTCCCCCGATCCGGCGACCGGACAATTCCTGTGGCAGAACATTTTCGGCGTCTGGCCGGTGGGCGGCCAGGTGACCGAGGAGCTGCGCGGCCGGCTGCACGCCTACGCCGAGAAGGCCATCCGCGAGGCGGCCTGGCACACGTCGTGGAACGACCCGGACGCCGACTTCGAGGGCGCGGTGCACCGCTGGCTGGACGCCGTCCTCGACGGCCCGGTGGCCGGCCAGCTGACCGAACTGGTGGCGCAGCTCAATTCGCACGCGGCCAGCGACGCGCTGGGCCAGAAGCTGCTCGCGCTGACGGTGCCGGGAATACCGGACGTCTACCAGGGGACCGAGCTCTGGGACGACAGCCTGGTCGATCCCGACAACCGTCGCGCCGTCGACTACGCAGCGCGGCGTGGCGCCCTGAAAGATCTGCGCCACCCGAAGATTCGCGTCGTCACCGCGGCGCTTCGGGTGCGGCGATCGCGCCCACAAACGTTCCTGCGCGGCGCCTACGTTCCGGTGCTCGCCGAGGGCGAGGCCAGCGAGCACGTCGTGGCATTTCGCCGCGGTGACGACGTGCTCGTCGCGGTGACCCGCTGGACCGTGCGGCTGGCCGAAAAGGGCTGGGGCAATACCGTACTGCCGCTGCCCGAGGGCACCTGGACCGACGCGCTGTCCGGCGCCGTGGCCAGCGGGGCGACGTCGGCCGCCCAGTTGTTCTCCGACCTGCCCGTGGTGCTGCTGGAGCGCCGGCATGACTGAGTTCCGGGTGTGGGCACCCGGGCCGTCGGTGGTGCGCCTTGACGTCGACGGCGCGGTGCACCGGATGACCCGCTCCGACGACGGCTGGTGGCACGCCGACGTCGCGGCGGCGCCCGACGCCCGGTACGGCTACCTGCTCGACGACGACCCCACCGTGTTGCCCGACCCCCGCTCGGCCCGCCAGCCCGACGGTGTGCACGCCCGGTCGCAGCTGTGGGACCCGACCGGTGCGCGGTGGACCGACGGCGACTGGCCGGGCCGGTCGTTGGAACGCGGCGCCGTGATCTACGAGCTGCACCTCGGGACCTTCACGCCCGCGGGCACTTTCGACGCCGCCGCCGAAAAGCTCGATTACCTGGTCGATCTCGGTGTCGACTTCGTCGAGCTGATGCCGGTCAATTCCTTCGCCGGCACCCACGGCTGGGGCTACGACGGCGTGCTGTGGTACAGCGTGCACGAACCGTACGGCGGCCCCGACGGCCTGGTCCGGTTCGTCGACGCGTGTCACGCGCGCGGCCTGGGCGTGCTGATCGACGCGGTGTTCAACCACCTCGGCCCGTCGGGGAACTACCTGCCGCGCTTCGGGCCCTACCTGTCCTCGGCGAGCAACCCGTGGGGCGAGGGCATCAACATCGCCGACGCCGACTCCGACGAGGTGCGGCGCTACATCATCGGCTGCGCGCTGCGCTGGATGCGCGACTTCCACGCCGACGGGCTGCGCCTGGACGCCGTGCACGCGCTGGTGGACACCACGGCCATCCACATCCTCGAGGAGCTCGCGACCGAAACCGACTGGCTGGCAAGCCAGCTGGGCCGGCCGCTGTCGCTGATCGCCGAGAGCGACCTCAACGACCCGCGGCTGATCACCCCGCGCGATCGCAACGGCTACGGGCTGACCGCGCAGTGGGCCGACGACATCCACCACGCCATCCACACCGCGGTGTCCGGCGAGCGCCAGGGCTACTACGCGGACTTCGGGTCGCTTGCCACCCTGGCGGAAACGCTGCGGCACGGCTACTTCCACGCCGGCACCTATTCGTCGTTCCGGCGCCGTCGGCACGGGCGACCGCTGGACACGGGTGCTGTCCCGGCCACCCGGCTGGTCGCCTACACGTGCACCCACGATCAGGTGGGCAACCGGGCGCTCGGTGATCGCCCCTCGCAGAACCTGACGCCCGGCCAGCTCGCGGTCAAGGCCGCGCTCGCCCTCGGGTCGCCCTACACGGCAATGCTTTTCATGGGCGAGGAATGGGCGGCGTCGACCCCCTTTCAGTTCTTCAGCTCGCATCCCGAGCCCGAGCTCGCGCGTGCCACCGCCGACGGGCGCAAGGCCGAATTCGCCGAGCACGGCTGGGACGCCGACGAAATCCCCGATCCCCAGGATCCGCAGACATTTTTGCGTTCCAAGCTGAAGTGGGACGAGGTCGACACCGGCGAACACGCCCGCTTGCTGCGCGTGTACCGGGACCTGATCGCCCTGCGGCACAACGACGCCGACCTGACCGACCCATGGCTGGAACGCCTCACGGTCGACTACGACGAAGAGCAACGCTGGATCAGCGTTCGTCGCGGCGCATTGCACATCGCGTGCAACCTCGGCGCCGAGCCGGCGACGGTGCCCGTGGCGGGCGAGGTGGTCCTCGCGTGGGGCGAACCCGAGGTCGGCACCGAGGGCACCGTGCTGGACGGTCATACATTTGCCATCCTGCGCGTACAGTAGGCCATAACCCTTATATGACCTAACTAACGCATGGCTGCGTGGACAAGGAGTTCGCGGATGACCCGCACCGAGAACGACACCTGGGACCTGGCGTCGAGCGTCGGCGCGACCGCCACGGCCGTCGCCGCGTCACGGGCAATGGCCTCCCGGGGCCCCGATCCCCTGCTGGCCGACCCGTGGGCCGACCCGCTGGTGCGGGCGGTGGGCATCGACACCTTCGTCAAGCTGATCGATGGCGAGATCGGGCCCGGCGACGACGATCCGGTGCTGAACCGCCGGACCATGAACGAACAGATCACCGTGCGCACCCGCTTTTTCGACGATTTCTTCATGCAGGCGACCGGCTCGGGCATCAGGCAGGCCGTCATCCTGGCGTCGGGCCTGGACACCCGGGCCTACCGGCTGGCGTGGCCGGCGGGCACGGTGGTGTACGAGATCGACCAACCGGCGGTCATCGACTTCAAAACGCGGACGCTGGCGGGCCTGGGCGCCGAGCCGACCGCGCAGCGCCGCACGGTCGCGATCGACCTGCGCGACGACTGGCCCGCGGCGCTGGTGGCCGCCGGTTTCGACACCGGACAGCCGACGGCCTGGAGCGCCGAAGGCCTGCTCCCGTATCTGCCCCCGGAGGCTCAGGATCGCCTGTTCGACAACGTCGTCGCGCTTTCCGCGCCCGGCAGCCGGATCGCTACCGAACATCTGGACCTGCGCAACGTCCCCTCGGACTGGGCGCAACGGCTGACCGAGCGGTCCCGGCGCATCGGCTCCAACATCAACCTGGCCGAGTTGTTCTACACCGGCGAGCGCAACACCGCCGCCGAGTACCTCACCGGGCACGGTTGGCGGGTGAACATCCGAACCACCGAGCAGTGCTACTCCGCCCATGGGTTCGAGCTGCCCAACGACGAGATGGCCGCCTTCGGCGGCGACTCCGGCTACCTGACCGCCGATCTGGACTAGGCAACCGGCGGGTGCGGTGCGGTTCACTCGCGAACAGCTGAAGGGGTTCAGCGGTCGGACGCTGCCCGACCTGATCTCCGCCGACGTCCGGCTACTGTTCGTGGGCATCAATCCGGGCTTGAGAACCGTTGCGGTGCAGGCGCATTTCGCTCCCCGCGGCAATCGGTTCTGGCCGGCCCTCTACCGCGCCGGCATCACCGATCATCTGATCGACGCCTCGTCCGGGTTTACCCCGACCGACCGGGATTACTTGCTAGCGCGCGGAATTGGCATCACGAACCTGGTCGAGCGGGCGAGCGCGGGCGCCGACGAACTCACGGTCGCGGAGCTGGTCGAGGGCCGGCGGAAGCTGGACCGGACGGTGCGGAAGTACTCCCCGAAGGTGGTCGCGGTCCTGGGGATCACCGCCTTTCGAGACGCGTTCGGCGAGCGCCGGGCCGGCTCGGGCAGGCAGGTATCGCCCTATCCGGCGACGGAGCTGTGGGTGGTCCCCAATCCCAGTGGCCGCAACGCCCACGCGTCGCTGTCCGGCCTCGCCGCCGCCTACGGCGACGTAGCCCGCGCCGCCGGCATCCCTACACGCTCGGACGGCCCGTAGCCAGCACGGCCTTGGCGATCCCGTCGGCGAGCGGTTCGATCTCGTCGGATCTCAAATCGGCCACGGTGACGCGTATTCCGGGCGCCGTGCGCATGCGGAACCGGGTGCCCGGCGCCGCGGCCCAACCCGCGGCGAGCAGCCGGGTGATCGCCACCGTCTCGTCCGGCACCGGCACCCACACGTTGAGCCCCGATCGGCCGTGGGCGCTCACGCCGCGTCGAGCCAGCTCCTCGCGCAGCCCGGTGCGGTTGCGGGTGTACTGCGCCTCGGCCCGCGCGATCAGGCGCGACGCCCCGTCGTCGGCCCACAACCGGACCGCGAGGTCTTGCAGGAGGTGGCTCACCCATCCCGGCCCCAGCCGGAGCCGCCCCTGCACCCGCTCGATGGTGCGCCGGTCCCCGGCGAGCACGGCGACGCGCAGGTCGGGGCCGTAGGCCTTGGACGCCGACCGCACGAACGCCCACTGCCCGGTCGAGCCGGCCAGGGTGTGCAGCGACGCGCCCGAAATCCCCGCGCAGTGATCGTCCTCGACCACCAGCAGCTCGGCACCGGAAACCAGGCCACGCAGCTCATCCGCGCGGGCCGCGGATAACGCCGCGCCCGTTGGGTTTTGAGCCCGGCCGGTGAGGACGAGCGCGCGCACGCCGCGGGCCAGGGCGCGCTGCACGTCGGCGACCAGCGGCCCGTCGTCGTCGACCCGCACCGGTTCGGGCGAGAACCCCAGCGCCGCAACAAGATCCAGCAGATTGGCCCAGCCGGGATCCTCGACGGCCACCCGATCGCCGGCGCGCAGGTGGGCGGCCAGCGCCCTCTCGATGCCGTCGAGCGCCCCGCTGGTGACCGCGAGGTGATCCGCCGGGACGCCGTCCGCGGCCAGCGCGGCGCGCGCCCGTTCCAGCAGTTCGGCCGAGGCAGCCGGCTCGCCGTAGAGCAGCGGTCCGGCCCTCGGCGTCTCGACGGATCCGATGGGCAGCAGGGCCGGGTCCGGGTTGCCCGTGGACAGGTCGCGCACGCCCGCGGGGACGTCCAGCCCCAGCAGCGAGCGGGGGGTGGTCGCCGGGCGGTGCCGCACCCGGGTGCCGCGCCGCCCGGCCGCCTCGACGGCCCCGCGTTCGCGCAGCAGGCGGTACGCCGCGGCCACGGTGTTGGCGTTGACGCGCAGTCGTCCGGCCAGTTCGCGGATCGGCGGCAGCGCCGCCCCGGGCACCAGCGCGCCCCGGGAGATGGCCTCCTCGACGCTGGCGGCTATGGATTCCGCACCGGTCCCCGTATATTGTACTGGCACGAGAATTATTATGTACTAGAACAAATGTGAAGGCAATCCGTTGAGTTACCACCCCACCCCCCGGACCACGCCGACCCGCTACCGGGAGCGCGCCGACTACGACCGCGCGACCGTGCACCAGATCCTCGATGAGGCCCTGGTCTGCCACCTGGGCTACCTGGGCGCCGGCGGGCCGGTGGTGCTGCCGACGACGCACGCGCGCCTCGGCGAGACCCTCTACCTGCACGGCTCGACCGGCGGCGGCCCGATGCTGGCGGCGACGGCGGCCGCCGCGACCGGGTCGGGTCTGCCGGTCTGCGTCACCGTCACCCTGGTGGACGGGCTGGTGCTGGCCCGCGCGGCCATGCACCATTCGGTGAACTTCCGCTCGGTGGTCGTGCGGGGCGGCGCGCGCGTGGTCGAGGATCCCGCGGAGAAGCTGCGCGCGCTGCGCTGCCTGCTCGACCACATTCGGCCCGGGCGCGCCGACGACTGCCGGACGCCCAACGCGCGCGAACTCGCCGCCACCGGGGTGCTCGCCCTCGACCTCGTCGAGGTCTCGGCCAAGCTGCGCACCGGCGGGCCGGTTGACGATCCGGAGGACGCCGCGCTGCCGCACTGGGCCGGCGTGGTGCCGCTCGGCCTGGCGGCCGGAACTCCGGTGCCCGCCGACGACCTCGATCCCGCCACCCCGCTGCCGCCCTACCTCTAGGCGTCGAACGTCGACTTGTTTGCGCGCTTTCGCGTTTTCCGCGCCACAACTCGACGTTCGGCGCCTACAGCAGGTACCGGTAGGCCGGCGAGCCCGGCTCGAGGGCCTCGACGTGAATTTCCGTCGCCCGCATCCGCGCCATCAAGCCGTCCAGGCCCGCGGCCGATCCCAGCTCGATCCCGACCAGCGCCTCCCCGGTCTCCCGGTTGTTGCGCTTGACGTACTCGAACAGGGTGATGTCGTCGTTGGGCCCGAGCACCTCGTCGAGGAACCGCCGCAGCGCACCCGGCTCCTGCGGGAAGTCGACCAGGAAGTAGTGCTTGAGCCCGAGGTGGACCAGCGAGCGCTCCAGCACCTCGCCGTAGCGCGACACGTCGTTGTTGCCGCCCGAGATCAGGCACACCACGGTGGAGCCGGGCTCGATGTCGGCCTCCAGCAGGCCCGCGACCGACAACGCACCCGCCGGCTCGGCGATGATGCCCTCGTTCTGATACAGGTCCAGCATCGCGGTGCATACCGCTCCCTCGTCGACCATCGTGATCGACACCATGTCGCCGGCGGCGGCCAGCGCCGCATAGGTCAGCGTCCCCGCCCGTTTCACCGCGGCGCCGTCGACGAACTGGTCGACGTGGTCCAGCGTCACCGGCTCGCCGGCGGCCAGCGCGGCCATCATCGCCGCGGCGCCGGCCGGCTCGATGCCCAGCACCGCGGTGTTGGTCGTCCGTTCGGCCAGGTAGGTGGTGATGCCGGCGATGCAGCCGCCGCCGCCCACCGGGACCACGACCAGGTCGGGCTCGGCATCCAGCTGGTCGAGCAGCTCGACGGCGATGGTGCCCTGGCCGGCCATGGTGCGCAGGTCGTCGTACGGCGGGACCAGCGTCGCGCCGGTGCGTTCGACATCGGCGAGCGCGGCCTCGGCGGCCAGGTCGTAGGTCGATCCGCCCACGATCAGCTCGATGAACTCCCCGCCGTGATAGCGGATCCGGTCGCGCTTCTGCTTGGGCGTCTTGGCCGGCACGTAGACCCGGCCGTGCACGCCCAGCGCCCGGCAGGCGAAGGCGAAGCCCTGCGCGTGGTTGCCCGCAGACGAGCACACCACGCCCGCGGCCAGCTCCTCCCCCGACAGTTGCACCAGCAGGTTGTAGGCGCCGCGCAGCTTGTAGGAGCGCACCACCTGCAGGTCTTCGCGCTTGAGGTACACCTGCGCGCCGGTGATCGCCGACAGCCGATCGCTCAGCTGCAGCGGGGTGGGCGCGACCACAGGGGCAATCCGCTGCGCCGCGGCATCGATGTCAGCCGCGCACAGCGGCGACCTGCTCGGGCTCTGACTGAATTCAGCGGACACCGATCAATGGTGCCATGCCGCCCAGCTGGGAATTAGCCCGGTGGAAATTAGTCGACCGGGGTCAGAACGAAGACCGGAATCTGGCGGTCGGTCTTTTTCTGGTAGTCCGCATAGTCGGGCCACGCTTCGACGGCGCGCTCCCACCAGGTGGCCTTCTCGTCCCCGAATACCTCGCGGGCCTCGTAGTCGCGGGTGACGTTGCCGTCCTGCAGCTCGACGCGCGGGTTCTTTTTGACGTTGTGGTACCAGACCGGGTGCTTGGGGGCGCCGCCGAGCGACGCGACGATCGCGTACTCGCCGTTGTGCTCGACGCGCATGAGCGGGGTTTTGCGCAGCTTGCCGGTCTTGGCGCCGACTGTGGTCAACAGAATGATGGGTTTCCCCTTCATGTCTGCGGCCTCGGTGCCACCGGACTCGGCGTACTTGTCGGCTTGTTCGCGGGACCAATCCCACGGGCTGGGGGCGTATTCACCTGAAAGCGGCATACGCCCACCTTAGGGCGCGCCGATTTCCCCTGACCGGGGGTACTCGCCCGATTCCAGGTCCTCGAGCAGGCTGGGGCCGGTGGGTTTCCAGCCGAATCGCTCGCGCGTCAGCGCGCTCGAGGAGGGCTGGTCGACGGCGAAGATGGCGCCGAGCGGGCCGAAGCTCTCGGCCGGGGCCGAGTCGACGCGAACGCCGAGCCGCCGGCCGATCACCTCGGCGATCGCACGCATCGGATCTCCTTCGTCGCCCACGGCATGCAGCACCGAGCCGGGCGGGGCTTGTTCGAGCGCGAGGCGGAACAACCGCGCCGCGTCGTCTCGATGGACGGCGGGCCAGCGCTGCGCGCCGTCGCCGACGTATGCGGACACGCCACTGGCTTGCGCGGCCTGGATCAGGATGCCGGCGAAACCGTACCGGCCGCCGGCGTCGTGCACCGACCGCGGCAGCCGTACCACCGATGATCGGACGCCGCGCTCGGCCAGATCGACGACGGCCCGGCCGGTGTGGCCGCGTCCCGCCATCGGCCCGCCGCTGGCGAAGGGATCGCCTTCGGTGCTCGGACGTCCCGGTACCGGTGGGGTGCCG
Organism: Mycobacterium terramassiliense; assembly: GCF_900157385.1. GTDB lineage: Bacteria > Actinomycetota > Actinomycetes > Mycobacteriales > Mycobacteriaceae > Mycobacterium > Mycobacterium terramassiliense. The sequence continues at coordinate 707,967 of NZ_LT717699.1, read as the reverse complement.
CTGGCCAGCACCAGCGGTTTGCCGGTGTCGACGAGCGCTTCACCGAGCGCGGCGACCGCGCGGGCTTCGGCGCCGATGGCGTCCCCCACGCCGGTGAAGTCGTGGTTGAACGCGAGGTAGACGACGCCGTCGGTGTCGCCGGCCGCCTTTTTCAGGACCTCGACGTCGGCGATGTCACCGCGCAGCGGCTCACCGCCGAGCCGGCTGACGGTCGCGGCCGCGGCCTCGGATCGCGCCAGCCCCACCACCCGATGGCCGGCCGCGACGAGTTCCGAGACGACGGCCGAGCCGATTCCTCCGCTGGCCCCGGTGACGAACACGCGCATGAGAGACTTCCCTTCGGGTGATGCGACCATGATCCCATCACCCTACAGCACTGATGGGATAGTTGTCCCATCACGGTAGGATGGCGTCATGGGCCGCTGGCAACCCGACGCACGCGAACGCCTGGTCGCCGCGGCGCTGGAGCTGTTCAACGAGCGCGGCTACGACGAGACCACGGTCGCGCAGATCGCCGAGCGGGCCGGGCTGACGAAGAGCACCTTCTTTCGTCATTTCCCGGACAAACGCGATCTGCTGGCCGCGGGCCAGGACACCATCGCGCAACTACTTCGAGAGGGCATCGCCGCCGCGCCCGCCGACGCCACACCCCTGGCCGTGGTCTGCTGCGGCCTGAAGGCCGCCGCGGCCGCGTTCACCTCGTTCAACCGCGAACTCGCGCCCCGGCTCAAGGCCGCGATCGCCGCCAGCACCGAGCTCCAAGAACGCAACGCGCTCAAGCAGATTGGGCTGTCGGCGGCGATGGCCGAGGCGCTGCAAACGCGCGGCATTCCGGCGCCGACGGCCGTGCTGGCCGCGGAACTGGGCGGCGTGGCGTTCAAAACCGCCTATGCCCAGTGGGCCGAGCCCGGCGAGGAGCAAGACCTGGGCGCCATGGCGTGCGCGGCGTTGCGCGAGTTGCACGCGGCCGCCGTCGATCTCGGCTGATCAGGACCGAGCCCGGGCCAGTTCCGCGATGGCGTTCACGCGCCTGATGGCGGTGGCGATCTCGTCGGCGAAGTCGCGTCGTCGCTGGGCGATGTCCGGACTCTCGAACGCGTCCACCAGCTCGCGGTGCCGCGCCAGCCGCAGCGCGGTCTTGAACAGTTCCATCGACCGCGACTCGGCGTTGGCGATCCTGCGCTGCAGCTCCCACTGCTTGCCCACCTCGAGGCACTCGCCCAGAAATTCGTCCTCGTCGAACGATTCGTCCTCGAGGGCGGCCAGCCGGTCGGCGACGATGTGGTAGGCGTCCAGGAACGGGCGCAACACCAGGTGCGCCAGCAGCAGGTCGGCCTTCTCCAGGAGCCCGCGCACATCGGCCGCGGGCGCGGCCTTACTGGTGTCTTCCACCCGCCCGATCAGGCGCACCTCGTCGGCGAGCTCCTTTTCGAACTGGGCGCGCGCCGAGAACAAGAACTCGAACTTCAGCAACTCGCGCAGGCTCAGCGCCTCGTCGCGCACGGCCGTCGGCAACACCTGGCGGTCCACGGAGTTCTCGGCGTCCTCAACGGCCGCCAGCAACGCCGTCTCCGCGATGGCGCGATCGACCAGGATGTGGATCGCGGTGTTGCGGTAGAACGCCGCGACCAGATGCTGGTCGGCGCCGATCCCCCAGACCGGTTCGGTGCCCGCGTCGTAGACGCTGACCACGCCCGAGGCGACGAGTTGATGCAGCGTCCAGCGGATCGTGGAACGGTTTGTCAGGTCCGCGGCGCCGGCTACCGTCCAGTTGCGCGCCGCGATGTAGCTCGCCAGCGGGCGCACGGTGGCCAGCACCTCGCTGATGGACAGCGACCGGTCGGCGCCCAGCAGCGCGAGGCTCACCACCGCGGTCGGGGTGACGGGCGTGGCGCGATTGATCCGGTGCTCGACGTCCAGCGCGATGCGTTCGATCTCGGTGCCCGTCCCGGGCTCGTCGGCCCGCAGCTCCTCGAGGCGCTTGCGCAGCGGCAGCGGTTCGCCGAAATCCAGGTAGGCGCGGCCCAGCCGCTCCCCCTGCTGTCGCGCCAGCCGGATCAGGAAGCGGAAGTCCTCGGGCCGTTTGGCCGCGCCGTAGGCTTCGGTCGTCATCGCCTCCACCTCGTGCAGCTGGTCGTACACGATGGAGGTCGGCACCAAATAGACCTCGGGGCCGTCGATTTCGTCGACCGCGTCGCTGATGTAGCGCAGGATCCCGTACACCGGGGGCCGCAGCTTGCCGGTCCGGGTCCGGCCCCCCTCGATCGACCAGGTGAGGTTGGCGTGGTTCTGCACCAGCTGGGCGGCGTAGGCGCGCAGCACGAAGCGGTAGACGGGAATGTCCTTGGTCTGGCGCCGGATGAAGATCGTGCCGGTGCGCTTGGCCCAGGCGCCCATCGGGAAGAAGTTCAGGTTGGCGCCGCCGAAGGTGAGCGCGGGCGAGAGCCGGTTGGCCTGGATCGTCTCGGGCAGCAGCAGGCCGTCCAGGTAGGAGCGGTGCGAAAAGGCGAACGCCAGCGTCGCTTTGCGGTCCAGCCTGCGCAGCGCGGCGATCTGATCCTCGTCGACCAGGATGTCGTAGGCCCGCATCAGCCAGCACGAAAAGCTGCGCCAGGCCTTCACCGCGCGCTCGTCCAGCGACGGCGCCATCTCACGCAAGTAAGAGGCGGCCTCGGCGCGCACGCCGTCGTGGTCTCGCCCGAGCTCCTCGGCCAGTTTGCCCAGCCGCTCGTCATACCATGGCGCCGCCAGGAGCTGGACGACCTCGTCGGTATCGGTCGGCAATGGCGCCGTCGATTCGTCGACGATCCCGGTGCGCTGCAGCAGCTTTCGCACTCCGGCGCGACCGATTTCGCGCGCCGTCGCCCCCGGCCCCCCGCTCATGCCGGCTGCACCGTGGCGGCTTCGGCGGGCTCGTGGACCTCGGGGTGCCGATCCGCGGCATAGAGTTCCTCGATCTCGCTCGCGTATTTCGTCATGATCGGCTTGCGCTTGAGCTTCATCGTCAGCGTGATCTCGTCCCCGCCGGGCTCCCACACCGTCGGCAGTATCCGGAAGCGCTTGATCTGTTCCACCCGTGAGAGTTTCGTGTTTCCCTGGGCCACGCCGGCGGCGATCCGCGCGATGACCTCCGGGTGGGCGGCCAGCGCCGCCGGCGACGCGTCGGCAACGCCGTGCTGGGCCGCGTACGGGCCGACCGATTCGGCGTCGAAGACCATCAGCGCCGCGTTGTACGGCCGTCCGTCGCCGATCGTCATCATCACGCCCACCATCGGGCAGGCGGCCAGGATGGTGTTCTCGATGTTGGCCGGGGACATGTTCTTTCCGGCCGCGTTGATGATCAGCTCCTTCTTGCGGTCGACCACCTTGAGATAGCCCTCGTCGTCGACCTCGAGGATGTCGCCGGTGTGCAACCAGCCCTCGGCATCGATCGCCTCCGCCGTCTTGGCGGGTTCCCTGCGGTAGCCCTTCATCACCAGGGGACCGCGCACCAGAAACTCGCCGTCCTCGGCGATCCTGCCCTCCAGCCCGGGCAGCAGCTTGCCGACGGTACCCAGGCGCGCCTCGCGCGGATGGCTCACGCTGGCAACGCAACTCAGCTCCGACATGCCCCACACCTCGGCGATGGGGATGCCGATGCCCAGGAAGAACGCCAGCGTCTCCTTCGGGATCGGCGCCGCCCCGGAGACCGCCCAGCGAAGCTCGCCGAACCCGAGCCCCTCCCGCAGCTTCGACAACACCAACTCGTCGGCCTGGGCCCACTCGGCGGCCAGTTGCTCCGGCATCGGTTCACCGGCCACCAGCGTGGCGGCGCGCCGGGCGGCCACCGACATCGCCCACTGCAACGCCTGCCGCTTGGTCTCGTCCGCCTCGTGGCCGACGGCGAATTCGATTCCGGCCTTGAGCTTTTCCCACACCCGCGGCACCGCGCCCCACACCGTGGGCCGAACGTCCGGCAGGGCCGCCGCGATCGCGCGCGCGTCGGAGACGACGGTGACCTGGCTGCCGAACACCTCCAGGCCGTACAACCCCATCACCCGGTCGGCGATGTGCGCCGTGGGCAAAAAAGACGTCACGCGGTCGCCGAACTTCATCGGCAGGACGGCGTCGAGGGCGAGGCCTTCGAACAGCAGATTGGCGTGCGTCATCTCCACGCCCTTCGGATTTCCGGTGGTCCCGGAGGTGTAGATGAGCGTGACGATGTCGTCGGGTTGCACCGCGCGCCAGGTCGACTCGAAATCGAAATCTTGGCGTGCGGCGGCATACAGGTCGTCCAGCGAGATGGTGCCGGGCGGCGAACCGTCGATGCAGACGATGTGCTCGACGGGCGCACCACTGGCGCGAATCCGGTCCACGTACTGCTCCTCGCAGATCGCGACCTTGGTGCCGGCGTTGTCGAACAGGTAGGTCAGCTGCTCGGCGGGCAGCGTGTTGTAGACCGAAAACGAAGTGGCGCCCAGGTGTTGGGCGCCGATCTCCACCGGGTAGAACTCGATCCGGTTGGCCATCATCAGCGACACGGTGTCGCCCCGCCCCACTCCTAGGCCCGCCAGGCCCGCGGCGGCCTGCCGCACCCGCTCCGCAAGCTCCCGCCACGTCAATGTCTGGGTGTCGCCGGGCGTCCGGAGCGCGACGGCATCCGGGGCGACCGCCGCGCTGCGCTGAAACGCCTCGCACAACGTGGCCGGGCGCTCGGGTGCTGTCATTGGCGTCCTCCTTGGCGCGGGGTCAGATTGCCCTTCGTGAGCGTACGTCCGTAATCAGTGGCGCGGAACACATCACCCGGCTTGTTCAGCCCTGGGGGCGCCAGAGCTGCACGGTGCTGGACGCGCCGCCGGGCAACTCCAGGAGTTCGATGGGGGTGCCGTCGGGGTCGTGGATGAAGAACATCCGGACTCCGCCGATGTCGACCGGCGGCTCGGCCCGCACGCCGGGGTGGTGCCGGCGAACGGTGTCGTAGGTGGCGTCGAGATCGTCGACGCGGAACGACATGTTGGTGTAGCCCAGGTGCGGCCCGCTCGGGGTTTCCGGGACCGCGCCCAGCGACAGCAACTCGACCATGACGCCGCCGATCAGCCCCCCGATCATGCGGCCCTGCTGCGCGGCCCCGCCGGTCACGGAGTCCAATCCGGCGCCTGCCAGCTCGACGTCGAACACGACGTCCATGCCCAGCACCGCGGTGTAGAACTTGCGCGACGCCTCGATGTCGGATACGCCGAGGCAGATATGGGAGAAGTTCTGCACGGCTATGGGCTGGCTCATTGCGCCTCCTTCGCGGTCGTTTGTACATCGAATCGCATCGCTGGGGATTACGCCCGCGATCCGCGCCGCGGCACGGTTTCGGTGCGCACCGCGGAAGGTCACATCTACAGCGCCTGCGTCAAACTCGACGTGGCCGATCGCGATGACCTCGCCGTCATCGTCTCGGCCACCCCTGAAGTCTTAGATCGCGTTCGCCCCGCCGGCGCGGCCCACCCGCGGCGGGCGGCCGGCACAGTCGAGTAGTCCACTACTCGTGCTGCCCCGAGCCCGCGGTGCTGGGATCGGGTGTCGTCAAGTGTTGATCATCTTGTCCCAGGGATGATCGCGTACTAGGGAGACGTCATATGTCGTTTGTCATTGCAGCACCCGAGACCGTGGCGGCCGCGGCTTCGGATTTGGCGCGTATCGGGTCGACGATCAGCGCGGCCAATGCGGCGGCGGCCGCGCCGACGGCAAGCGTGTTGCCAGCGGCCGCCGACGAGGTGTCGGCGGCGATCTCGAGCTCCTTCGGCAGCTACGCCCAGCGGTATCAGGCACTCAGCGCCCAGGTCGCAGCGGTGCACAACGAGTTTGTGCAACTCCTGCGTGGCGGCGCCCAGCAGTACGCCGCCGCTGAGGCCGCCAACGCCTCGCCGTTGCAGGCCGCCGCCACGACCGGCACGGGAACCGGGACGACTACCAACAACCCACCGCAGCAGCCATCGCTCACGCCTTTGCAGAGATTCGAGAAGGCGGTCAATACATTCGTGCAGGAAACCGGACTCGGCGTGCCCTTACAAGTAATACAGACAATCGCGCCGGAAATTACGGCGGGAATCAATGCAATCGGGCGGGAAATCGAAACCGCGCTCGGCCTGCCCTTGGCCTGAGGGAATTCTTGATATCTCGCCACCCAAGCTAACGCGATTGCGGTTCAAATCGTGAGGACCCGGGCTTTCGTGTTGACAAGAACCACCGACGAAAGTGTCGGTGCGACACGCCGGAAACCGCGCACATGTGCGCACCCCCGCGACTTGAGCTGCCCCTAGCCCCCCAGGCAGCCCGGGCCGAGCAGCTCCTTGAGGTCGCCCATCAGCGCCGGCGACGGCGTCACCCGCAGCGAGGCGTCCAGCTCGAGGGTGGTGATGCGGTCCCCGCTGATCAGGCGCAGGTGCACCTGCGACGTGCCGGGATGGCGCGCCAGCACCTGCTTGAGCGCGCTGACCTTGTCGAAGGTGCACTGCCGCGTCGGCAGGCTCACCGCCAGGGGCCGGTCCGCCTGGGCGCTCGAAAAGTCCGGCACCACAAGGTCGTTGGCGATCAGCGCGATCCGGTCGTCGCGGATCGCCACCTTGGCGTTGATCAGCACCACCGCGTCGTCGACGATGTCGGCGCCGAACGTCGAGTATGCGTGCGGGAAGAACATCACCTCGATGCCACCGGTGAGGTCCTCCAATTGCGCCGACGCCCAGGGCATCCCGTTCTTGTTGACCCGCCGGTTGACCGAGGCCAGGATGCCGCCCACCCGCACCTGCGTGTCGTTGGGCACGTCGCCGTCCAGGATCGCCGGGATCGCGGTGTCGACCTGGGCGGTCAGCAGGTGCGCCACCCGGTTGAGCGGATGCCCGGACACGTACAGCCCCAGCATCTCTCGCTCCAGCGCCAGCTTGTGCTTGTCCTCCCACTCGTCCTCGGGCACCTTGATGGTGAACACAGGGTCTCCAGCGTCGCCGGCCTCCCCGGAGCCGCCGAAGAGGTCGAATTGCCCCATCGCCTCGGCCTTCTTGGTGCCCAGCACCGAGTCGACGGCGTCGGTGTGCACCAGGAACAGGCCCTTGCGGGCGTGCCCGAGCGAGTCGAAGGCGCCCGCCTTGATCAGCGACTCGGTGACCTTCTTGTTGCAGGCCGAGATGTCGATCTTGTTGAGGTAGTCCGAGAAGTCGGTGAACTTGCCCTTCTCGCCGCGGGTGCCGATCAACGAGCTCACCACGTTGGCGCCGACGTTGCGCACCGCGCCCAGCCCGTAGCGGATGTCGGCCCCGACCGAGGCGAAGTTCAGTCCGGACTCGTTGACGTCCGGCGGCAGCACCGTGATGCCCAGCTTGCGGCAGTCGGCGAGGTAGACGGCGGCCTTGTCCTTGTCGTCGCCGACCGAGGTCAGCAGCCCGGCCATGTACTCGGCCGCGTAGTTGGCCTTGAGGTAGGCGGTCCAGTAGGACACCAGGCCGTAGCCCGCGGCGTGCGACTTGTTGAACGCGTAGTCGGCGAACGGAAGGATGGTGTCCCACAACGCCTTGATGGCGCCGGCCGAAAAGCCGTTGGCCTTCATGCCGTCGGAGAAGCCCTCGAACTCCTTTTCCAGCACTTCCCGTTTCTTCTTGCCCATCGCCTTGCGCAGGATGTCGGCTCGGGCCAACGAGTAGCTGGCCACCTTCTGCGCGATGCGCATGATCTGCTCTTGGTAGACGATCAACCCGTAGGTCTCGGCGAGGATCTCGCGCAGCGGTTCCTCGAGCTCGGGGTGGATCGGCTTGATCGCCTGACGCCCGTTCTTGCGGTCGGCGTAGTCGTTGTGGGCGTTCATGCCCATCGGGCCGGGCCGGTACAGCGCGAGCACCGCGACGATGTCCTCGAACCCGGTCGGCTGCATGCGGCGCAGCAGGTCGCGCATGGGGCCGCCGTCGAGCTGGAACACCCCCAGCGTGTCGCCGCGGCCCAGCAGCTCGTAAGTAGCCTTGTCGTCCAGCGGCAGGGACTCCAGGTCGAGGTCAATTCCCTTGTTGGCCTTGATGTTCTCGATCGCGTCGCCGATGATCGTCAGGTTGCGCAGCCCCAGGAAGTCCATCTTCAGCAGGCCGATGGCCTCGCACGACGGGTAGTCCCAGCCGGTGATGATGGCCCCGTCCTGCGGGCGCTTCCATAGCGGGATCGCCTCGGTGAGCGGCTCGCTGCTCATGATCACCGCGCAGGCGTGGACGCCCGCGTTGCGGATCAGGCCCTCCAGGCCGCGCGCGGTCTGGTAGATGGTGCGCACGTCCGGGTCGGTCTCGATCAACCCGCGGACCTCGGCGGCCTCCTTGTAGCGCTCGTGGTTCGGGTCGGTGATGCCCGACAGCGGGATGTCCTTGGCCATGATCGGCGGGGGCAACGCCTTGGTGATCCGGTCGGCGATCGCGAAACCGGGCTGGCCGTAGTGGATACGCGCCGAATCCTTCAGCGCCGCTTTGGTTTTGATGGTGCCGAAGGTGATGACCTGGGCCACCCGGTCGGAGCCCCACTTGTCGGCGGCGTAGCGCACCATCTCGCCGCGGCGACGGTCGTCGAAGTCGATGTCGATGTCGGGCATCGACGTGCGCTCGGGGTTCAGGAACCGCTCGAACAGCAGGCCGTGCGGAATGGGATCGATGTCGGTGATGCCCAGCGCGTAGGCGACCAGCGACCCGGCGGCCGATCCCCGGCCGGGGCCCACCCGGATGCCCACCGAGCGGGCGTAATTGATCAGGTCGGCGACGATCAGGAAGTACGACGGGAAGCCCTTGCCGCAGATGACGTCGATCTCGTACTCCGCGCGCGCCGCGTAACCGTCCGGCGCGCCGGCGGGAAACCGGCGGCGCAGCCCGGCGTCCACCTCGTGCCGCAGCCACGACGCCTGGTCGTGGCCCTCGGGCACCGGGAAGACCGGCATCCGGTCGCGGGGCGCCCACACCTCGTCGTAGGGCTGGACGCGCTCGGCGATCAGCAGCGTCGAGTCGCAGGCGCCGGGCACCTCGCTGTCCCAGATCTGGCGCATCTCGGCGGCCGACTTCAGGTAGTAGCCGTCGCCGTCGAACTTGAACCGGTTGGGGTCCGACAGCGTCTTGCCGGTCTGCACGCACAGCAGCGCCTCGTGGTTGTGGGCGGCATCGCGGGTGACGTAGTGGCAGTCGTTGGTGGCCAGCGGCGGAATCCCGAGCTTGCGGCCGATCTCGAGCAGCCCCTCGCGGACCCGCCGTTCGATGTTCAGCCCGTGATCCATCAGCTCGAGGAAGTAGTTGTCCGGCCCCACGATCTCCCGCCACTTGGCGGCCGACTCCAGCGCCTCCCGGTCGTGACCCAGGCGCAGCCGGGTCTGCACCTCCCCGGATGGGCACCCAGTGGTGATGATGATGCCCTCGGCGTGTTCGGCGATGAGCTCGGCGTCCATCCGCGACCACTTGCTCAGCTGGCCTTCGAAGGACGCGAGCGAGGACAGCTTGAACAGGTTGCGCAGGCCGGTGGCGTTCTCGGCCACCATCGTCAGGTGCGTATAGGAACCGCTGCCGGAGACGTCGTCGGCCTTCTGGCTGGGATCGCCCCAGGTGACGCGCCGGGTGTCGAAGCGCGAGCCCGGGGCGATGTAGGCCTCCACCCCGATGATCGGCTTGATCCCCGCCTTGGTGGCCGCGTTGTAGAACTCGCTGGCCCCGAACATGTTGCCGTGATCGGTCATCCCGACCGCGGGCATCCCCAGCCGCTGCACCTCGTCGAGCATCGGCGTGATCTTCGCGGCCCCATCGAGCATCGAGTACTCGGTGTGGTTATGCAGGTGCACGAAGGACGAGGGGTTCATAGGCACGCCAGTCTATGACCGACCACCGACGCATCCCCGGCGTGTCGCGAGTGTGTCTTTAACTCACGCGCCCGGGCGCCGCGGATCTAAGGTGGGCGCTATGCCCCAGACAGCCGACCGGTGCGCGGGGCCGTCGCCGTGGTCGTCGCGCGAGGCCGAGTTGCTGGCGGTGACGTTGCGGCTGCTGCAGCAGCACGGTTACGACGGGTTGACGGTGGACGCCGTGGCAAGCGAGGCCCGGGCCAGCAAGGCCACCGTCTACCGGCGCTGGCCCTCGAAAGCCGAACTGGTGCTGGCCGCCTTCAGCGAGGGCGTCCGCCAGGTCGCGGTCCCGCCGGAGACGGGCACGTTGCGCGGCGACCTGCTCCAGATCGGCGAGACTATCTGCCAACACGGTCGGCTCAACGCCGGCACCATCCGCGCGGTGCTCGTCGAGGTGTCGCGCCACCCCGCCCTCCGCGACGCGCTGCAGCACCAATTCCTCGATCAGCGCAAGGCCGCGATCCAGCACATACTGCGGCAGGCCGCCGACCGCGGCGAGATCGACGAGTCCGCTATCGGCGACGAGCTCTGGGATCTGCTGCCCGGCTACCTGATCTTCCGCTCGATCATCCCCGGCCGGCCACCCACCCGGCGCACGGTGCAAGCCCTGGTAGACGACTTCATCCTGCCCGGACTCGCCCGCTCCAGCGGGTATCAGGCCAGTTGATAGATGAACCCCAAAGTGTACGGTCCCGTCTCTTGCGCAGTACTGGTCAGTACCGTAGGGTCATACCCAGCGATCACGCTCACCCTGGCAGCGTGATGGTGTCGCCCGAGCATCGAAAGGCCAACGGGTGAAGGGGATTTCGATTGCATCCGTCGTCAAGCGAGGATGGATACCGTTGGTCGCGGTGCTCGTCGTCGCGCTCGCGGGATTCGCGATCTATCGCCTGCACGGGATCTTCGGCTCCCATTCCAACGTCTCGGCCAACAGCGGCCTGTCCAACGAAATCGTGCCGTTCAACCCCAAGCAGGTGGTCCTCGAGGTCTTCGGCGCGCCGGGCGCCGTGGCGACCATCAACTACCTGGACGTCAACGCTCAGCCGCAGCAGGTCAAAAACGCGCCCCTGCCCTGGTCGTACACCATCACCACCACGCAGCCCGCGGTCGTCGGCAACGTGGTGGCGCAGGGCACCGGCGGCACCCTCGGGTGCCGAATCACCGTCAACGGCGAGGTCAAGGACGAACGCACCGTGAACGAAGTCGACGCCTACACCTTCTGTCTGGATAAGTCGGGATGAGCAACGATCAGCAGACGCGGCCCCGCCTGCCGCACACCATCCGCCGGCTGTCGGTGCCGATCCTGCTGTTCTGGGTGGCGCTCGCCGCCATCACGAACATCGCGGTGCCGCAGCTGGAGGAGGTGGGAAAGACCCACAACGTGGCGCTGAACTCCCCCGACGCGCCGTCGCTGAAGGCGATCAAGCGCATCGGGCAGGCCTTCCGCGAGTTCGACACCGACAGTTCGGCCATGATCGTCCTGGAGGGCGACAAGCCGCTCGGCGCGGACGCCCACCGGTTTTACGACGAGATGATCCGCAAACTCGAGCAGGACCGCAAGCACGTCGAGCACATCCAGGATTTCTGGGGTGACACCCTGACCGCGGCGGGGTCGCAGAGCAGCGACGGCAAGGCGGCGTACGTCCAGTTGTTCCTCGCGGGCAATCAGGGCTCGGCGCTGGCCAACGAGGGCGTCGGTGCGGTCCGCGACATCGTTGAGCACATGCAACCCCCGCCCGGGCTCAAGGTCTATGTGACCGGCGCGGCGCCGCTCATCTCCGATCAGTTCGACGTGGGCAGCAAGGGCACCGCGAAGGTCACGGCCATCACCGTCGGGGTGATCGCGGTCATGTTGCTGTTCGTCTACCGTTCCCTCTTCACGATGCTGCTCGTGCTCGTCACGGTGCTCATCGAAATGTCCGCCGCCCGGGGGATCGTCGCCTTCCTGGGCAACGCGGGGATCATCGGCTTGTCGACGTACGCGACGAACCTGCTCACGTTGCTGGTGATCGCCGCGGGAACGGACTATGCGATCTTTTTCGTCGGCCGCTACCAGGAAGCGCGCGGCGCCGGCGAGGACAAGGAAACCGCTTACTACACGATGTATCGCGGCACGGCCCACATCGTCCTGGGCTCGGGCCTGACCGTGGCCGGCGCCGTGTTCTGTCTGGCGTTCACCCGGCTGCCGTATTTCCAAAGCCTGGGCATCCCAGCCGCTCTCGGCATCCTGGTGGCGCTTTTCGCCTCGCTCACGCTGGGCCCGGCCGTGCTCACCCTGGGCTCCGCCCTGGGCGTGTTCGACCCGAAACGCGCGATGCGAACGCGCGGTTGGCGACGCATCGGCACCGCGATCGTCCGCTGGCCCGCCCCCATCCTCACGGCGGCGTGCGCCCTGGCCCTGATCGGGCTGCTCGCGTTGCCCGGATACAAGACGAGCTACGACACCCGCCCCTACATGCCCGCCAGCGCCCCGGCCAACATCGGTTACACCGCGGCCGAGAAGCACTTCTCGCGCGCCCGGCTGGAGCCCGAATTGCTCATGGTCGAAACGGATCACGACATGCGCAACCCGGCCGACATGCTGATCCTGGACCGGGTGGCCAAGGCGGTGTTCCATGTGCGCGGTGTCGCGCAGGTGCAGACCATCACCCGGCCGCTGGGAACGCCGCTCGACCACAGCTCGCTCGCCTTTGTGATCAGCAATCAGAGCGCCGCCCAGCAGGAAAACCTGACGTACCAACGGGATCGGGCGGACGACCTGCTCACGCAGGCCGGCGAATTGGCGAAGACCATCAACATCCTCAAGCAGCAGTACGCCCTGCAGCAGCAGCTCGCCTCGGCCACCCACGCCGAAACGCAGAGCTTTCACGACACGGTCGACACGATCAGGGACCTGCGGGACAAGATCGCCAATTTCGACGACTTCTTCCGGCCGATCCGCAGCTATTTCTATTGGGAGAGACACTGCTTTGACATCCCCGCCTGCTGGGCGATCCGGTCCGTCCTCGACGCCCTCGACGGCGTCGATCAGCTCACCGAAAAATTCGAAAACCTCACGGCCACCCTGGACAAGCTCGACGCACTGCAGCCGAAACTCGTCGCGCTGATCCCACCCCAGATCGACAGCCAGGAGACCAACCGCCAACTGGCGCTGGCGAGCCACGCCACCCAGGCCGGCATCAACGCCCAGACGCAGGCCGCGATCGACAATGCGACGGCGCTGGGGCGGGCATTCGACACCGCGAAGAACGACGACAGCTTCTACCTGCCCCCCGAGGTGTTCAACAACCCGGACTTCAAGCGCGGGCTGAAACTGTTCCTGTCGCCCGACGGCAAGGCGGCCCGCATGATCGTCACCCATGACGGCGATCCCGCGACGCCGCAAGGCATTTCGCACATCGACCCGATCGTGACCGCCGCGCACGAGGCCCTCAAGGGCACGCCGATGGCCGACGCCCAGATCTACGTCGGCGGCACCGCGGCGACGTACAAGGACATCCAGGACGGCGCCAAGTACGACCTGCTGATCGTCGGGCTCGCAGCGCTCAGCCTCATCCTGCTCATCATGATGATCATCACGCGAAGCCTGGTCGCGGCGCTGGTCATCGTGGGCACGGTGGCCCTTTCGCTAGGCGCGTCCTTCGGGCTGTCGGTGCTGGTGTGGCAGTACATGTTCGGCATCAAACTGTATTGGGTCGTGCTGGCGCTGGCGGTGATCCTGCTGTTGGCGGTGGGATCCGACTACAACCTGTTGTTGATCTCGCGATTCAAAGAGGAGATCCATGCCGGCCTCAAGACCGGCATCATCCGCTCGATGGCCGGCTCCGGCTCGGTGGTGACCTCCGCCGGCCTGGTCTTCGCGATCACCATGTGCGCGTTCGTGTTCAGCGGTTTCCAAGTGCTTGGCCAGATCGGGACCACCATCGGCTTGGGGCTGCTGTTCGACACGCTGATCGTTCGGTCGTTCATGACTCCTTCCGTCGCAACGCTTCTCGGGCGCTGGTTCTGGTGGCCGCAACGGGTGCGCCCGCGGCCGGCCAGCCAGATGCTGCAGCCCTACGGGTCGCGCGCGTCGGTGCGGCAGTTGCTGCTGTGGGAGGACGACGACCCGGCCGTGCTCCCTAGCCGTAAAGCTCCACAAACTGCTTGAGCGACTTCTCCACGTCCCCTTTGACCGCTCGGGCCGCGGCCGAACCCACCGGGCCGAACAACGGACGCCCGCCCAACTCCAGGCGCAGGCCGAGGGTGGACCCGTCTTCGGCGGCCCGCACGGTCAGCGTGACGGCGTATTTCGCCCCGCCCTTGCCGGACCCCTTCATCGCCACCTCGTGCGGCGGGTCCCACTTCGTCACCGTCCACGTCACCCGGTTGCGCAGGCCCTTGGACCGCGCCACGCCGACGACCTCGGTGCCCTCGGTGATCTCGTCGGGCAGCTCGCTGCGCCACCCCTCGTGCATCACCAGCCAATCGCCCAAATCGGACAGGTCGGACACGCGTTCCCACATGTCCTGCGGGGTCATCGGCATGTCGGCGGTCATCTCAACGGCGGCCATTGCTCGAGCCTAAACCGCGGCCGCTCGGTCACTTCCGCCGCAACGGCGCCCGTCTCGGGAGGGTGCTCTTGTTGCCCACAACGTCGATCCCCCGGCGGAGAGACCGACGACTGGGACCCATGCGGCGGCGCTAGCGGCTGGGCCCGCCGCGGAAGCGGTTGCCGATCCGGAGCCCGGGCAGCAGCAGGGTGCGCGGCACGAACCTCCCGCCGGTGCTGACGACCTTGGGCACGATGCCCGGAACCACGCTGCGCTTGCCGGCCAGCATCCCGCCGATGGCCGCCTCGGCCACGTCGTGCGGCGAAACCTGTGCCACCGGGATGCTGAACCGTTCGGCGTTGGCGATCTCTGCCCATTCCGTGGGGACCGGCCCCGGGCACAGGACCGTGACCGACACCCCGGTCCCGTGCAACTCCTCGTGGATGGCCTCGGAGAACGTCTGCACGAACGCCTTGGTGGCCGAATACACCGCCATGTAGGGCAACGGCTGGAAACCGGCGATCGAGGCGATGTTCATCACCGCGCCCGCGCCGCGCTCGACCATGCCGGGCAGGACGGCGTGGGTGAGTTCCATCAATGCCAGCGCGTTGAGCGTGACCTCTTCGCTTTCGCGTTCGAGGGGCAGCTCGTGGAAGACCCCGCTGGTGCCGAAACCGGCGCTGTTGCATAGCCCGGCGATCGGTTCGGTGCGCAGCCGGTCCGCCAACTTGGCGCGGCTCTTGGCGTCGCTGAGGTCCAGCGGCAGCACCTCCACCGCCACCGAGTATTCCTGGCCCACTTCGTTGGCGAGCTCGTCGAGGCGCTCCCGCCGCCGCGCGACCAGCAGCAGCGGGAATCCCCGGCGGGCCAGGCCGCGAGCCAATTCGGCGCCGATGCCGGAGGAGGCGCCGGTGATGACGACGGTGGTATCGGTGTGAGGTTTCGGAAGGCTCATCGTATTACCAATCTTCCCCGTGTCACCAATGTATCCCTCGGGTCGCCCGGACAAACGTCTCGCTCCGCTTGTCGAAAGGCTCTGCATCGCTGGACGATTCGCCGCCCTTGGCCGCATCGGAATCTTTGAACATGGCGAATGCGCGGTTGCGCAGGCGGTCCATCACCGCCGGATTGACGGCGTCGGCGACGGCGGCGAACTGCCCGAACGGCGAGCTCGCGCGCCTGGGCCGGTGCACGATCGCATCGGCGATCACGCCGGCCGCCTGGTCGGGTGTCAGCGCGGGGAACTTGTCGTACATCGTGGTCGGGCTGATCATCGGCGTGCGCACCAGCGCCATGTGCACGGTGGTGAACTTGACGTCGTCGTTCACCACCTCGGCCTGCAGGGCGTCGCAGAGGCTGTCCAGGGCGGCCTTGCTGGCGATGTAGGCGCCGAAGCGCGGCGCGCGGGTCTGCACGCCGACCGACGAGACGTTGATGATCTGCCCGAAACCGCGTTCCCGCATCCCGGGGATGAACTTGAGGATGAGCTGGACGGCGCCGAGGTAGTTCAGTTGCATGGTCCGCTGGTAGTCGTGAATGCGGTCGTAGGACAGCTTCAGCGAGCGCCGAATCGACCGCCCGGCGTTGTTGATCAGGATGTCGACGCCGCCGAGGTCCTCAATGACCTGGTCGGCCATCGCGGCGATGGCGTCGACGTCGGACAGATCGCACGGGTAGACGTGAGCGGTTCCGCCGTTGCCGCGGATCTCGTCGGCGACCTTCTCGAGGTTCTCCCGGGTCCGGGCGACCAGCACCACCACCCCACCCGCGTCCGCGATCTTCTTGGCGGCGGCCTCGCCGATTCCCGACGAGCCGCCGGTGATGAGGACGATCCTGCCCTGCACGGCATCCTCGAGCGTGCGGCCCTGCACCGCATCCAGCACATTGCGCAGATAGAACGGCCGGTATCGCCCGGCCGAGTTGGGGGTGTTGATGATGCTGGACACCGCCGCGAAAGGCTTTTCCACCAGGCTGGTCAAGTCTCCAAGGAGATTCATCGGCATTGGCTCCTGACGGGCGATGTGACGTGGGTCATATAACCAACCTAGGGCATCCGTCGGCCGTCGGAGGCGAGATTGCCGCCATGTGAACGGCGATTCGGCTGATCACACCGCGGCCCGGGTCGGGGCCATTTGCGGGCAATCCCCTTGTTACAGAGGGTAATCCGGGGGTGATCGCGCACTAACTGGCGGGCAACGCCGCGATGTTCCAATCGGATTTATGAGAATTCTGGCACGCTTCCGCAAACCCGAGCCGGCCACGATCTACGAGCGGATCGGCGGGCACGAGGCCCTCGAGGTCGTCGTCGAGGACTTCTACGTTCGCGTGCTTGCCGATCACCAACTGTCCGGCTTCTTCACCGGCACGAACATGAACCGCCTCAAGGGCAAGCAGGTCGAGTTCTTCGCGGCCGCGCTCGGCGGGCCCGAGCCCTACACGGGCGCGCCGATGAAGCAGGTGCACCAGGGGCGGGGCATCACCATGCACCACTTCAGCCTGGTTGCCGGGCACCTGGCCGACGCGCTCACCACCGCCGGCGTGTCCTCCGCGACCGTCACCGACATCCTGAGCGCCATCGCGCCGCTGGCCCCCGAGATCGCGTCGCCCGAACCCAGCACGGTCTGACCCCGCCGGCCGCCATCATGGCGGTGATCTCGATGCGTCGGTGACAATGCAATGCATGTCCCGCACATTCGAAGACCTGGTCGGCGAAGCCGATTCCGTATCCGTCGACGGCTGGGACTTCTCCTGGCTCGACGGCCGCGCGACCGAGGAGCGGCCGTCCTGGGGCTTCCAGCGGAAGCTGAGCGATCGCTTGGCGACGGTGTCGGCCGCGCTGGACATCCACACCGGGGGCGGCGAGGTGCTCGCGGGCGCGGCGCCGTTCCCGCCCACCATGGCGGCCATCGAGACATGGCCCCCGAACGCGGCGCTGGCGACCAAACGCCTGCATCCGCTCGGCGTGGTGCTCGTGGCCACCCGGGACGAGCCGCCGCTGCCGTTCGCCGACGAGGCGTTCGACCTGGTGACGACCCGTCATCCGATCTCGGTGTGGTGGGCCGAGATCCGTCGCGTGCTGCGGCCGGGGGGCACCTACCTTGCGCAGCACATCGGGCCCGCCACCATGGGCGAGCTGGTCGAGTACTTCATCGGACCGCAGCCGGAGAAATGGGCCGAATTTCACCCGGACGCCGTGCGCGCCCAGGTCGAGTCCGCGGGCCTGCAGGTGGTGGATTTGCGCGCGGAGCGGCTTCGGGCCGAGTTCTTCGATATCGGCGCCGTCGTCTACTTCCTGCGCAAGGTGGTGTGGACGGTGCCGGACTTCACCGTGGAGCGCTACCGGGACCGGCTGCGGCAACTTCACCAGCAGATCGAGGCCGACGGGTCGTTCGTCGCGCACCCGACGCGCGTCCTGGTCGAGGCCCGCAAGGCGGGGTGATCACCCCTCGGCGCGCAAGACGTCCAGCGCGTGCTGCAGATCGGCTGGGTAGGGGCTGACGATCTCCATCCGCCTGCCGTCGGCCGGATGGGCGAAGGACAGCGACCGCGCGTGCAGCCATTGCCGTTCCAGCCCAAGCCTTTTCGCCAGCACCGGGTCGGCTCCATAGACGAGGTCACCGCAGCACGGATGGTGCAGCGCGGAGAAGTGCACCCGGATCTGGTGGGTGCGTCCGGTTTCCAGGTGCACGTCGAGCAGGCTCGCCGCGACGAAGGCCTCCACGGTGTCGTAGTGGGTGAGGCTGTGCCGGCCGTCCTTGGTGACGGCGAACTTCCACTCGCCGCCGCGGTGCCGTCCGATCGGCGCGTCGATCGTCCCGCTGGACGGGTCCGGGTGTCCCTGCACCAGCGCGTGGTAACGCTTGTCGACGGTGCGCTGCTTGAACGCCCGCTTGAGCACGGTGTAGGCCCGCTCGGACAGCGCCACCACCATGACCCCGGAGGTCCCGACATCGAGGCGATGCACGATGCCCTGCCGCTCGGGCACGCCCGAGGTGGTGATCCGGTAGCCGGCGGCGGCCAAACCGCCGAGCACGGTGGGGCCGGTCCAGCCCACCGAGGCGTGGGCGGCCACCGCGGCGGGCTTGTCGACGGCGACGATGTCGTCGTCGGAGTAGAGGATCGTCATGCCCTCGATGTCGACCGGCGTGTTTTCCGGCGGGGGCGGGGCCTCGGGCAGGCGCACGTGCAGGAAGGCGCCGCCGGTCAGGCGGTCGGACTTGCCCGCCCGCACCCCGTCGAGTTCGACGCCGCCGCCTTCGGCCAGCGCCGCCGCGGCGCTGCGCGACAGTCCCAGCAGGCGCGCCAATCCAGCGTCGACACGCATGCCCGCCAGTCCCTCGGGGACGGGCATCGATCGTTCGCTCAACGCTGGTCGGCCTCTCGCCGGCCGCGGCCCGGGGTGGGCTTGCGGCGACCCACGGCGTCGAAGTCATAGCCGAAGATCGACAGCGCCACCAGGAGGATGGCCCCGCCGACCACGGACGGGTCGGCGACGTTGAACACCGGCCACCAGCCGACCGACAGGAAGTCCACGACGTGGCCGCGCAGCGGCCCGGGCGACCGGAAGAAGCGATCGACGAGGTTGCCCATGGCGCCGCCGAGGATCATTCCGAGCCCGACCGCCCACCACGGCGATACCAGCCGTCGCCCCATCCAGAAGATGCCGACCACCACGCCCGTCGCGATCAGCGTCAGCACCCAGGTGTACCCGGTGGCCATGGAGAACGCCGCGCCCGAGTTGCGCACCAGCGTCCAGGTCACCGTGTCCCCGATGATCGACACCGGCTGGCCCGGCGGCAGCAGCCTGACGGCGAGCACCTTCGTCACGATGTCCAGGGCCAGCACCACCGCCGCGACCGAGAGCAGCAGGCGCAGCCGCCTCGGCGTCGTGCTGGGTGCGGGTTCGGGCTCGGCCACCTCCCGGGCCGGCCCTGATGGTTCGTCGGACACGTCACCATCATCCCCTAACCCGAGCGTGCGCGATGATGCCACTGTGGCTTATCCGAAGGCCCGGCTCACCGTCATCGCCACCGGGGGCACGATATCGACCGGCAAAGGCCCCGACGGGGTGCGACGACCCGCCTACAGCGGCGCGGACCTGACGGCGCCCCTCAGCGGGACGTTCGACGTCAGCGTCGTCGACCTGCTGGCCCTCGACAGCTCAGAGCTGACACCGGCCGACTGGGACCGGATCCGTGGCGCCGTGCGCGCCGCGATCGATGACGGAGCCGACGGCGTGGTCGTCACCCACGGCACCGACACCATGGAAGAGACCGCCCTGTGGCTGGATCTCACCTACGCGGGCGACGTCCCGGTCGTCCTCACCGGCGCCATGCGCAGCGCCGACGCCCCCGACGCCGACGGCCCGGGGAACCTGCGCGACGCGTTGGCGGTCGCGGCCAGCCCCGCCGCCCGCGGCCTGGGGGTGCTGGTCTGCTTCGCCGGCCGGGTGCTGCAGCCGCTGGGCATGCACAAGGTGGCCACCGACGACCTGAGCGGCTTCGCCGGCGAGCTGGTCGGCGCGGTGCACGGCGGCGTGACGCTGGCGGGCGCCAAGACGCGACCGTATCTCGGCGAGCTCGGCGCCGCCGGCGCCCCGCGGGTGGACATCGTGGCGGCGTACCTGGGCAGTGACTCGGTGGCGCTGGACGCCTGCGTGACCGCGGGCGCCCGGGCCGTCGTGCTGGAGGCGCTGGGCTCGGGCAATGCCGGAGCGGCGGTCGTCGACGGCGTGCGCCGCCACTGCGGCGACGGGGTGGTCATCGCGGTGTCCACCCGCGTCCCCGGCGGGCGGGTCGGCGCGAGTTATGGCCCCGGCCACGAGATGGCGGCCGCGGGGGCGGTGATGGTGCCGAAGCTGCGGCCACCACAGGCGCGGGTGCTGGCAATGGCCGCGCTCGCCGCGGGGCTACCCGTCGCCGACGTCATCGACCGCTGGGGTTGACACCGCGTCGGCCTGCAGCGCGCCGATGTAGTCGGGCCAGTCCAGGGAGTCGACCGGGTTGGCACCGGTGAGGTCGCTCGTGTCGGCGGGAAACGTGCGGGCCTGGCCCGGGCCCGAGCCGCGGGTCTCGAACCGCACGGTCACCACTCCATGGCCCGCGCCCTGCACCCAGCCGTGCCCGTATTCGCGGTGGGCGACGTCGTCGCCGACCCGCCACGTCGACGCGCCCGGGGCCGGTGCGAACATCGCCTCGGTCGCCGTCACAGCGGGGTGCTCCTCCTGAGAATTCGGGGTGTCGCCCGCCAGCTCCAAGTCCGGGAACAACGATTCCTGGCGCACGTCGCTCAGGCCCGAAAACCCCACGCCCAGAAGGCGAATGGGCCCGATCTCGCGCGGGTCGAGCAGCAGCCGGTGTGCCACCGCGATCAAGGCGCCCGCCTCGGTCGTCGCGTAGGGCAGCGTCGCGGAGCGGGTCAGCGTGCTCATGTCGGACTTCTTCAGCTTGACCGTGACGGTGCGCGCGCCGCGGCCGTCCCGCAGCAGGCGTTGGTGGGCGTGCTCGGCGATCGGGTCGATCGCATCGCGCAGCTGCTCGAGGCTGGTCAGGTCCACGGCGAAGGTGGACTCCGCGCTGATCTGCTTGGCCTCGGCGCGCTCGGCGACGGGGCGGTCGTCGATGCCGCGGGCCAACCGGTGCAGGCCGGGACCGACCGTCGCGCCGAGCAGGTTGGCGACCTCGAGGTCGGTCAGCGCGGCCAGCTGCCCGATCGTCTCGATGCCGAGTCGATTCAGCTTCTCTTCGGCGACCGGGCCGATCCCCCACAGCCGCCGCACCGGCAACCCGCCGAGCAGCGACGGCTCCTCGGCGCGCCGCACCACCCGCACACCATCGGGTTTGGCCAGGCCGGACGCGATCTTGGCGATCTGCTTGCCCGAGCCCGCGCCGACGGAGGCGACCAGGCCGGTCTCGTCGCGAATGCGGCGCCGCAATCCCTCGCAGAACGCCTCGACCTCCTCGGCCGACGCCCCGGCGAGCCGCGGCGGCTCACCGAAGCCCTCGTCGACGGACAGCTGCTCGACGATGGGCACCAGGCCGCGCACCGTGTCGAAGACCCGGCGGCTGGCCACCCCGTACACCACCCCGCGCGGCGGCAACACCACCGCGGTCACGCCGATCAGCCGGCGCGCCTGATGCATCGGCATGGCCGACCGGGCACCGAACACCCGCGCCTCGTAGCTGGCACCGGCCACCACGCCCCGGCCGCCCAGCCCGCCGACCAGCACCGGCCGCCCCCGCAGGGTCGGTCGCGTGAGCTGCTCGACGGAGGCGAAAAACGCGTCCATGTCCAGGTGCAGCACCCAGCGGGACTCCACAACTGCAGATGCTATTGGTCTAACGTCCTGGGGTATGGACCCCGAGCGAGGCGCGCCGACGTCCCGGCTGGCGCGGTTACGTCACCAGTGGGACCAGCGGCTGCAACCAGGCGAGCAGGCCACCGTGCTGGCCTGGGCGTCGTTCACACTCACGTTTGCCGGTCTGCGCGGGCTCACGCACTGGATCCGCGCCGGCCACGGGCCGTCGGGTGGCGGTATGAGCGTGGGGGGCAAGCACTTTCACCACTACAACCTCGGCATCGGGATGCTGGCGACGGTGGCCGGCGTGGGTCTGCGTGGAACGGAGAAGCAGCGCCGGCACTCCGCGGCGGCAATCGCGTACGGCGCCGCGAACGCGATGATCGTCGACGAGCTGGCGCTGCTGCTGGACCTCAAGGACGTCTACTGGGCACAGGACGGCCGCGAGAGCGTCGACGTCGCGGTCGGCGTCATCGCGACCGGCGCGACCGTGGTGGCCGGGATGCCGTTCTGGCCGCACGCCCGCCGCGCGCTGCGGTCGCGCACGTAAAACGCCACGAAAGTGCAACTGCCGACCGTCCCTCTCGGGAAACCTGTCGGCAGTTGCACTTTCGCGGTTGAGCAACCCGGCTCACTTCTTCCCGGGGGTGGGTAGCTGCTGGATCGGTTGCGGGTGGATCGGCTGTTGCTGGATCGGTTGCGGGTGGATCGGCTGTTGCTGGATCGGATGTGGCTGGCAGGCAAGGCACTGAACCGGCGGGTGGCCACCACCCTGCTGGCCGCCGCCCTGCTGCTGGCCGCCACCCTGCTGCTGGCCACCACCCTGCTGCTGGCCACCACCCTGCTGCTGGCCACCACCCTGCTGCGGCGGCAGGGGAACGGGAACGGGCACGGGCACCGGGATCACTCCCGGGACGGTGACCGTCACCGAGGGAGGGGGCGGCGGGGTGCCCGGGTCGGCCGGGGCACCGGGATCGGCCGGGGCCGCCACGGGCGCCGGCGCGGGTGCGGGCAGGACCACGACGGGTGCTGCCCCGCCGGCGGCGGGTCCGGTCGCACCGGGCGAGGCCTGCCCGGCGTCGGGCGCCGTGACCGCCGAGGGCGGAGCCGGCGCCACGGCCGGCGGCGCAACCGCGGCGCTGGGGGCCTGGGGCGACGCCGGGCTGACGGCGGAATTCGGCACCACGACGGCCGGCTTCTGCTCCTTGCCCGACCCGTCGATGAGCATCAGGCCGAGGCCGGTGACCGCGCCGAGCGCCGCGACCACGGCCCCCGCCAGCAAGATGTTCGTGCCCCTCGAGCGCGGCCTCGCGGTCGCGGTCGTGGCCGGGAAGTCCTCAAACGCCGCGGGCGTGGACAGGGATCCGTCCTCGATCGCGGGATCGCCCAGCGGGCTCGATGCCCATGCCTCGGCGACGGTGAGGTCCTCGTGCGGGGTGGCCGCGACCGTCAGGTCGTCGTGCCGGAGGGCTGCGAAGGTCGCCGACTGGAAGTCTTCGATGGTGCTCATGGTGCGTTCCTTAACTGTGGTCGCGACCCCCGTTGGGCCGCCGTCACAGGTAGGAGCAGCCACGCCCCACGGCTCGGACAGTTTTTTCGGAACTTTGTGCCGCGAAAGTGCAACTACCGACGCCCTCGCTCGCGAAATGGGTCGCTAGCTGCACTTTCGCGGTCAGACGGGACAGCCTGCGGCGGCCAACGCGGCGGGGATCCGGGCTATGACGACGTCCGGTCGATTACGCAACAGGTCTGCACTTACCCGGATGATGCGCCAGCCCCTGCGCTCCAGCTCGGCCGCGCGGTCGATGTCGTTGGCACGAATACGCGGATCGGTCCAGTGCTGCGCGCCGTCGTATTCGACACCGACGCGCCACTGCTCCCATCCCATGTCTATGCGGGCCAGCACGGCGCCCCATTCATTGCACACCGCGATCTGGGTCTGCGGTCTGGGCAAGCCTGCCGCGATGATCGCCAGCCTGGTCCGGGTCTCCTGGGGGGATTCCGCTCCCGCGTCGACCAGCGCGAGCACCTGTCGGAGTTGCCTCACGCCACGAGCGCCCCGGTGGACCTCGGCCAGCGGCTGGACCTCATCGACCCGAAGCCCCGTAGCCCGCGCCAACGCATCGACGGCGACGAGGGCGCGAGCCAGGCCGGGCCGCCGTCCCAAGTCGAACGCGGTGCGCGCCGGGGCCGTGACCGCCACGCCATTGACCGCGGTCACCTCTCCGGGAAACAGCGACTCGTTCCGGGTGACGATCAGCGGCGGCGGGCGCTTGCGATCGCTGATCAGCTCCGCCGGGGCCTGCGGATCGACCCACTCCGCGCCCAGCAGTGCGGCCGCGGAGTTACCGGCGACTACCGCCTTCCTCCCCGACCACAGCCACGCGGCCACCGCCCGATCTCTCGCGGTCAGGCCGCTGTCACGTCGTTGGTAGACATTCCGATCAATCCGCGTACACGACCGCCGCAGCTCACGTTCGGTGAACGTGCCTGCGTCGATCGCGTGCGTACCGACGAACGGTGTCCCCTTCCCCATGGCCGCAGACTGCCATGGGCCTCCGACATCACACGAAAGTGCAACTACCGACGCTCCCACTCGAGAAACGCGTCGCTGGTTGCACTTTCGCGGTCAGGCCTTGGCGATCGCCACCCGCACGCCGTCGCCGATATCGGCGCCGTCGGCGGGCTCGCCGAACTCGAAGCTGGTGGCGAGGATCTCCCCCGCGATCAGGTCGCGGTGCGCCTGCGCCCAGTCGGCCCGCTCGGCGGGCACCGACATCACCACGCGAATGCGGTCGGACACGTCCAGCCCGGTCGACTTGCGCAGCTCCTGCAGCTCGCGGATCCGGTCCTTGGCCCAACCCTCGGCCTCCAGCTCCGGGGTCACCGTGCCGTCGAGCACCACCAGACCCGACCCGTCGGGCAGCGCCGCGGTGTAGTCCGGGTCCGCGGCCACCAGCCGGGAGCTGTACTCGTCGGGCTGCAGCACCGCCGGGCCCGCGCTCAGGGTGCCGTCGGGGTTGACGACGCCCTCGCCGGCCTTGACCGCCTTGATGGCGGCCTGCACATCCTTGCCCAGCCGCGGTCCCGCCACCCGCGCGTTGACGGTGAGTTCGAACCGGCCGTAGGCGTCGATCGCGTCGGTGAGTTCGACGCGCTTGACGTTGAGCTCGTCGGCGATCAGGTCGACAAACGGCTCCAACCGCTGCGGATCCTCCACCGCCACGGTCAGTTTCGGCAGCGGCAGGCGCACCCGCAGCTTCTTGGCCTTGCGCAGCGACGACGCGGCCGAGCAGACTTCCCGCACCTGGTCCATCGCGGCGACCAGATCGGCATCCGCCGGTACGGCGTCCGCCTCGGGCCAGTCGGTCAGGTGCACCGAGCGCCCGAAGGTCAATCCCCGCCAGATGATCTCGGTGACCGACGGCAACAGCGGCGCGGCCAAACGAGCGGTCACCTCCAGCACGGTGTGCAGGGTGTCGATGGCCTCGGTGTCTTCCGTCCAGAACCGCGAACGCGACCGTCGCACATACCAATTCGTCAGAGCCTCGGTGAACTGGCGCAGCTGCTCGCAGGCGCCGGAGATGTCGCAGGTCTCCATCGACTCGGTGAGGTCCGCGCGCAGCTCCGCCAGCTTGGCCAGGATGTAGCGGTCCAGCACATTGGCCGAATCGGTGCGCCAAGTGCCGACTTTCGGCGCGTAGAGCGCCAGGAAACTGTAGGCGTTCCACAACGGCAGCTGCACCTGCCGCACGCCCTCGCGGATGCCCTGCTCGGTGACGATCAGGTTTCCGCCGCGCAGGATGGGCGATGCCATCAAAAACCACCGCATGGCATCGGAGCCGTCACGATCGAACACCTCGGACACGTCCGGGTAGTTGCGCAGCGACTTGCTCATCTTCTGGCCGTCGGAACCCAGCACAATCCCGTGCGCCACACACGTTTTGAACGCCGGACGGTCGAACAGCGCGGTGGCCAGCACATGCAGCGTGTAGAACCAGCCACGAGTCTGCCCGATGTACTCGACGATGAAGTCGCCCGGATAGTGCGCGTCCTCTCCCGCCGTCCCGCCGGCGAACCACTCCGCGTTCTCGAAGGGGTAATGCACCTGGGCATAGGGCATCGAGCCCGAGTCGAACCACACGTCGAGCACGTCGGGGATGCGCCGCATCGTGCTGCGACCGGTGGGGTCGTCGGGGTTGGGCCGGGTGAGCTCGTCGATGTAGGGCCGGTGCAAATTGGTGGGCCGCACCCCGAAGTCGCGCTCCAGCTCGTCCAGGCTCCCGTACACATCGATCCTCGGGTGCGCGGGGTCATCCGATTTCCACACCGGAATCGGCGTGCCCCAGTAGCGGTTTCGCGAGATCGACCAGTCGCGCGCGCCCTGCAACCACTTGCCGAACTGGCCGTCCTTGACGTGTTCGGGGTACCAGGTGATCTGTTGGTTGAGTTCCACCATGCGGTCGCGGAATTCGGTGACGGCGACGAACCACGACGACACCGCCCGGTAGATCAGCGGGTTGCGGCACCGCCAGCAGTGCGGGTAGGGGTGCTCGTAGGTCTCGTGGCGGACCAGCACCGCGCCGTTCGCGGCCGCCGGGCCGCTGCCGTTCTTCAGATCCCGGATGATGTTCGGGTTGGCGTCAAAGACGCGCTGCCCCAGGTAATCCGGGACGGTCGCGTCGAAGCGGCCCTTGGAATCCACCGGGGTGACCGGGGCGATGCCGGCCGCCTCGCAGACGGCCATGTCGTCCTCGCCGTAGGCCGGCGCCATGTGCACGATGCCGGTGCCGTCCTCGGTGGTGACGAAATCGCCGGGCAGCACCCGAAAAGCGTTGCGCGTGTCCATGAAATACGGGAAGGGCGGCAGGTAGCGCGTGCCCAACAGGTCCGCGCCCCGACACGTGCCCAGCACCTCGGGCTCTTCCCCCACCTCTCGGGCATAGGCGCCCAGCCGGGCCTCGGCCAGCACGTACCGGCGGTCCCCCACCCGTACCTGCACGTAGGTCACCTCCGGGTTCACGGCCACCGCGAGGTTCGACGGCAGGGTCCACGGCGTCGTCGTCCACACCAACAGATAGGCGCCGTCCAGCTCTCCCCCGGCCACCTTGAATCCGACGGTCAGAGCCGGGTCCTGGCGGCTCTGGTAGACGTCGTCGTCCATCCGCAATTCGTGGTTGGACAACGGGGTTTCGTCGCGCCAGCAATAGGGCAGCACCCGATAGCCTTCGTACGCCAGGCCCTTGTCCCACAGCTGCTTGAACGCCCAGATCACCGACTCCATGTAGCTGCGATCCAGCGTCTTGTAGTCGTTGTCGAAGTCGACCCAGCGCGCCTGGCGCGTGACGTACGCCCGCCACTCGTCGGTGTAGCGCAACACCGATTCGCGGCAGGCCTCGTTGAACGCGGCGATGCCCATGTCGTCGATCTGCGACTTGTCGGTGATGCCGAGTTGGCGCTCGACTTCCAACTCGGCGGGCAACCCGTGGGTGTCCCAGCCGAACCGGCGCTCGACCTTGTAGCCGCGCATGGTGCGGTAGCGCGGGACGATGTCCTTCACATACCCGGTGAGCAGGTGCCCATAGTGGGGCAACCCGTTGGCGAACGGCGGCCCGTCGTAGAAGACGTACTCCGGGGCGCCGTCGCGGCGCGCGATGCTGGCCCGGAAGGTGTCGTCGCCAGCCCAGTAGTCGAGCACCTCGACCTCGAGCGCCGGGAAGTCCGGCGCCCCGCCGGGCAGCTTGGGGTAGGCCTTGACGTCAGCGTTCTCGGTCACGATGTGTGTCGTCTCCTGTGGCCGTCCTGCTCAGGCCGGGGACGACGACGCGCACGGTGCGCGAGCGCCGCGGTACCACCCCGCTTGCCGCGCTTGCGCGCGACCGCTCGATGCGGGCTGTGACGGGCCTACCCGTTCGGTTCTACTGAGCCGTGCCGGCCGTTCTTCCGAAGGCTCCCCGGTGATCGCCGGATCGATGCCATTGCGTCGATTCTACTCAAACGCCGCACCCCAAGGGGCTACCTGGCCTCAGGAAAGACCTGCGGTCGGGTAGCCCCTTGGAGCCGCGATTGCCCACTGTCCACCTGCTCAGGCGCGGACGTCGAGCACACCAACGCGCCAGAGCGCCGCGTAGACGTGCCGTAGGCCGATACTCAGCAGGTGAGCGGCGCCGTCCACCACCGGGTCGCTGATGACAATGGTGCGGCTGTCGGCCGGGCGTGCCGCCTTCTTGGGGGCGGGGGCCGGGCTTGCGTCGCGCACCACCGTCAGCGTGCGGGCGGGCGCCAGGGTTACCACTTCGTCGTGCAGAACTGCGGTCATGATCGTCTCCTACTCGGAATCAACGAGGACTGAATGGACTGACGTGTCCCGTCCCGTAGTGGTTCCGAACCCCAGAACGCTTGGCCGCGAAGCCAATCAGCCGCGAACGTCGCGCCGGAGAACGGATCGGGACGAAACACAGTTCGGACTTCGGCCCGGACTGTCGCTGGAACTCATACGTCCCTCACCTCCTCGACGCCACGACTCGTGCGGTTGTCGCACGATCTACGCGCACCCACAAGGAGTACAGAAACCGGCGATCGCCGGAGATCCGCACCCCTCTCGTCAGAGCTTTGGCACTACACGACGTGTCCGATATTCCGGAAGCCACCTGGGCTCAACCCTTAAGCCGGGAGGAGCTGTCCTGACCCGGGGCGTCTTTGGACGTTCGGGGTCAGTGGCCTGTATTCGTGTAGACGCCTCACCTAACGAGGTGCATACGCGACCGATCATGCACGACGGGCACGACACGGTCAAACGCCCCGACGCAGTGTCACCCAATCTTTATGCGTTCATTACGCGCGCTCACAGCTTTCAGCCAGCATCGCGCGGGCGCAGGCCATCCAGCGCCAGCGCCACGACGAAATCGGCGACCTCGGCCGCGGTGACGTCGTCGTCGGTGCTCAGCCGCCGCTGCGCCAGCTGCCCGACGAGCGCCGCCAGCGTGTACGCCACCATGCGCGGCGGCGCGGCCACCACCTCGCCGCGCTCCTGCGCCGCGACGACGAAGGTTTCGATGTCGTCGACGAACCGCTCGTAGATCCCGCCGAGGTGCTTCTCGAACCGCTCGCCCATCGCGTACGGATCGCGCAGCAACAGCTTGACGGTGGCCTTGTCGGACTCGAAGAACTCCAGCGTCGCGCGAACGGCGACGCGAAGCGGCTCCTCGTGCCCGACGTCCGCCGCCGCCAGCGGAAGCGCGGCCAGGGCCGCACCGACATGCTCGCGCAGCGCGCCCTCCTCGGCGGCCATCAACGCATGGAACAGCTCGTCCTTGGAGTCGAAGTACCAATAGACCGAGCCGTACGCCAGACCGGCCCGCTTGGCGATGTCGGCGATCGTCGTGGCGTGAAAACCCTTGCGCGCGAAGACTTCTTTGGCGGCCGCCATGATCTGGTCGCGCCGCTGCGACTTGTCCTCGTCACTGACCGCGCGGCGCCGCCGGGTCGCGCTGGTCACGTATCGACCAGGCCGTCGAGCCGACCGATCGTGTCGATGAACTCCTCCACCATGTCGAGCACCACCGAGCGCACCGGGCGGACCTTGTCGAGCGAGCCGACCACCTGGCCGACGAAGTAGGTCGCCAGCTCGCGCGCCTCGGCGCCCGGGTGGGTGGCCGCCTGGTTGATGCGCACCTGCGCGCCGGTCACCAGCGCGGTCTGCAGCGGCATGCCGAGGGGATCCGGAGTGTCCGGGCGGGCCCACTCGTCGGTCCAGGCGGTGCGCAGCATCCGGGCCGGCTTGCCGGTCATCGACCGGGACCGCACGGTGTCCGAGGAGCTGGCCGCCAAGAACTTCTCCTTGACGACGGGGACCGTCTCGGCCTCTTCGGTGGTCAGCCACACCGATCCGCACCACACCCCCTCCGCGCCCAGCGCCAGTGCCGCGGCAACCTGGCGACCGCGGGCGATGCCGCCGGCGGCCAGAACGGGAACCGGCGACACGGCATCCACCACCTCGGGTACCAGGACCATGGTCGCCACCTCGCCGGTGTGGCCGCCGGCCTCGGTGCCCTGCGCGACGATCAGATCGACACCCGCGGCCGCGTGCCGCCGGGCGTGCTGGGTGGTGCCGGCCAGCGCGGCCACCAGGACGTCGTGTTGGTGAGCGCGCTCGACGAGGTCGGCGGGGGGCGGCCCGAGCGCGCTGGCGATCAGCCGAATGTTGTGGGCGAAGGCCACGTCCAGCAGCGGCTCGTAACCCTTGGGCGAGATGTTGAGGCCGCCGGAGGACGCCTTGGGCTCGTCGGTGGGCGCCGCGACGCCGTAGCGGGCCAGGATGTCCTCCACGAATGCGCGGTGCTCCTCGGGAAGCAGCTCCCTGGTTTGTTTGGCGTCGATCCCGCCCTGCTCGGCGCCGACGTATTTCGGCGGTAACAGCAGGTCCACGCCGTACGGCCGGCCGCCCGTCTGCTCCTCGATCCAGGTCAGCTCGTTCTCCAGACGCTGCGGACTGTGCGCGACGGCGCCGAGGACTCCGAATCCTCCCGCGTTGGTCACCGCGGCCACCACGTCGCGGCAATGGCTGAAGGCGCAGATCGGAAACTCAACGCCGAGCATCTCGGCGACCCTGGTTCGCATCGCCCGACGTTATGAGTTACTGACTGATAAGTCAATCGTTACGGTGACCGGCCGTCCGGGGGCCAGCTGGACACGCCCTCTTCCAACGGAACCTGGAGGCTGTGCAGGATCGACGCGACCATTCGCCACGCGCCGATAGCGGTGACAAGCTCTATGAGAACCGTTGTGTCACCGTGCAATTCGCGCGAGCACGCGGCCCAACTGTCGGCGCTTACCGCGCCGTCGCGCACCACGTCATCGGTGGCCGCCAGCACCGCGCGCTCGGTGGGCCCGAAGCCGTCGTACCCCTGCCACTCGCGCACGCCGACCATGTCGTCGGGGCTCACGCCCAGTCCCGATGCGACCCTGAAGTGCTGTGTCCACTCGTAATCGCACGCGGTGAGCCAGCCGATCCGCATGATGACCAGCTCCCGCAACCGCGGGTCGAGGGCGCCGTGCCAAAGCATGGTGGCGAGCAGGTCGTTGAGGGCGCGCGCCAGCGTCGGATGGTTCAGCAACACCTGGAAGATGCTGAGCTCGGCCATGTAGTCGGGCACTGCGGCCTCGTCGGCGGCGGCCTTTGCCTCGTCAACCGGCAGTCGAGGGACCCGGGCTCGCCCGATGGGTGGGGTCATCGCGTGAACACTCCGTGTACTAGTGAGACACCTCACATATATCGGCCATCGTAGCCAGCGGTCCGGTCAGGGGCGGGCCCAAGGTGCCGGCGAAAAGCCCGCAGCGCCAAGGCCGAAAACCAGCCCGACCCTCCACAACCGGCACCGCTCGCCCGCCATATCGCCACACGGCACGAATCGGCGGCCTATTTATCGGCACTTAACTTGCAATCTTAAAGATTTCAGCGATTTCCCTGCGGGGCTTCCCAATAACCCCTACCATGGCGGGATTAGGCGTCACCGATGCAGCGCATCGGCGCGTCCAATTTGGTTGCTGCGGAGCCCGCCCTGGGTCGGGCCTGTTCGTGCTACCCCCGCCGCGGCGCCGGTCGACAACGCCCGTGGTCACGTCCGCCACCCGGCACGCCACGTCGCCGGAGCAGTTGCGGCACAGCGCCTCTGACAGCGACCCGAGTCCAGCGCGACGCCCGATAATCGTGCGAAAAGTATGTGACCACCCTGTGACCCAAGCCGCCTGTCAGCGACGATGCTTCGCGCGTTGTTAAATTTTTGTACGTTCGCACGATTTTTCCACGCGGTGGGGGCCGAGCCGCTACGCTGCTGATCGCGCCACGTTGTTACGGCGGGCTTCGATAGCGGGGGTCGGTGGGTTGTTTGTGGGTTGCTCGCGGAGTTAGTCGCTCGCGCAAAAAAATTCGGCGAGATTTCTCGAAGTTGAGATATGAGCGAGCAGCAGTGATAGGAACTTGTGGATAGGCAAGGAGAGGTGAAGGACAGTGGATAAGGCAGTCGTGACTCCGGTCGCCGTCATCGGGATGGCGTGCCGGCTGCCGGGGGGCATCAACTCCCCTGACCTCTTTTGGGAAGCGTTGCTGCGCGGTGAGGACTTTGTCAAGGAAATCCCCGGCGAACGCTGGGATGTCGACTACTACTACGACCCCGAGCCGGGCGTGCCGGGCCGGTCCGTCTGCAAGTGGGGCTCCTTCCTGGACAACGTGGGCGACTTCGACCCCGAGTTCTTCGGCATCACCGAAAAAGAAGCCACGGCCATGGACCCCCAGCACCGGTTGCTCATGGAAACCGCGTGGGAGGCCATGGAACACGCCGGCCTCACCAAGGACACCATCGCCGGGGAAACGGGCGTTTTCGTCGGATTGAACTACGGCGACTACCAATTCGTGCACGCCGCCACCGACGCCTTCGACGGACCCTACGGAAACCCCGGCACCATCTCCTGCATGGCGTCCGGGCGGATCTCCTACGCGCTCGGCCTGCACGGCCCCGCGGTCACGATCGACACCGCCTGCTCGTCCGGCCTGTTCGCGATCCACCAGGCCTGCCGCAGCCTGAACGACGGCGAGAGCAAGCTCGCGTTCGCCGGCGGCGTCAACGTGATGATGGAGCCGCGCCGGTCCGCCTCCGCATCGGCGGGGGGGATGCTGTCGGGCACCGGGCACTGCTACGCGTTCGACGCCAAGGCCGACGGCTTCGTCTCCGGCGAGGGCTGCGTGGTGCTGCTGCTCAAGCGCCTCACGGACGCGCAGCGCGACGGCGACCGGATCCTCGGTGTGATCCGCGGCACGGCCGCCAACCAGGACGGCCACACCATGAACATCGCGATGCCCTCGGGCGAGGCGCAGGCCGCGGTGTACCGCGCCGCGCTCGCGGCGTCGGGCGTGGACGCCGGCACGGTCGGCATGGTCGAGGCGCACGGCACGGGAACCCCCGTCGGCGACCCGATCGAATACGGCAGCCTCGCCGAGGTCTACGGCATCGGCAACCCGTGCGTGCTGGGCGCCTCGAAGACCAACTTCGGGCACCTGCAGGCAGCCGCCGGCGCGCTTGGGGTGATGAAGGCGATCCTGTCCGTCCAGCACGGGGTGGTCCCCAAGAACCTGCACTTCGAAGCCCTGCCCGACGAGATGGCCCGGATCGACACCGGACTGTTTGTGCCGCAAGAGAATACGCCCTGGCCGCTGAGCGGCGGGCAACCCCGACGCGCGGCGGTGTCGGCGTACGGCATCTCCGGCACCAACGTGCACGCGATCGTCGAGGAGGCCCCCGAGCCCCTGTCCCGCAACGGCGCCGCAACCAGGCCGAGCCGCGGCGGCACGCTGCTGTTCCCGCTGTCTGCCACCTCGGCCGACGGGCTGCGCGAAACCGCCGCACGGCTTGCCGACTGGGTCGAGGCGCACGCGGCGGAGGTGCCGGCGCCGGACCTCGCCTACACCCTCGCCCGCCGGCGTGGACACCGCTCCGTGCGGACCACCGTGCTGGCCGGCGACACCCCGGAGCTGGTGACGGCTCTGCGCGAGGTCGCCAGCGGTGACGCCCTGTTCCAGGAAGTCGTGGGCCAGGAGGAGCGCGGTCCGGTTTGGGTGTTCTCCGGACAGGGTTCGCAGTGGGCGACCATGGGCACCGACCTGCTGGCCAAGGAGCCCGCATTCGCGGCGGCCATCGCCGAAATCGAGCCGCTGATCGCCCACGAGTCCGGCTTCTCGGTGACCGAGGCGCTGACCGCACCCGAGAAGGTGACGGGCATCGACCGCGTGCAGCCCACGATCTTCGCCATGCAGGTCGCCCTGGCGACCACGATGAAGTCCTACGGGGTCCGACCCGGTGCCGTCATCGGCCACTCGATGGGCGAGTCCGCCGCGGCCGTCGTCGCCGGAGCGCTGGCGCTCGAGGATGGGGTGCGCGTCATCTGCCGGCGCTCGCGACTGATGACCAATATCGCCGGTTCGGGCGCGATGGCCTCGGTGGAACTGCCTGCGCAGCAAGTGCTTTCGGAGCTGATGGCGCGCGGCGTCAACGACGCCGTGGTCGCCGTGGTGGCCTCCCCGCAGTCCACCGTCATCGGCGGCGCGACGGACACGGTTCGCGAGTTGGTGGCGGTGTGGGAGCAGCGCGAGGTGATGGCCCGCGAGGTGGCCGTCGACGTGGCGTCGCACTCGCCGCAGGTCGACCCGATCCTCGACGAGCTGTACGACGTGCTCGCCGAGATCGAGCCGTTGACCCCGGAGATCCCGTACTACTCGGCCACCTCGTTCGACCCGCGCGAGGAGCCCTACTGCGACGCCAACTACTGGGTGGACAACCTGCGCCACACGGTGCGGTTCTCCGCGGCCGTGCAGGCGGCACTGGAAGACGGCTACCGGGTGTTCGGCGAGTTGTCGCCGCACCCGCTGCTGACCCACGCGGTCGACCAGACCGCCCGCAGCCTGGACATGACGGTGGCCGCGCTCGCCGCGATGCGGCGCGACCAGCCGCTGCCCCACGGGATGCTCGGGTTGCTGGGCGACCTGTACGCCACGGGCGCCACGGTCGACTTCTCCGTGCTCTACCCCGGCGGCCACCTGGTGGACGCCCCGCTGGCCGCGTGGACGCACCGCTCGCTGCTGTTGAGCCGCGAGGGTCACAGCTCCCGCGCGCTGGCTTCCAGCGTCGCGGTGCACCCGCTGATGGGACAGCACGTGCGCCTGCCCGAGGAGCCGGAACGCCACGTCTGGCAGGCCGAGATCGGCACCGCGTCGCTGCCGTGGCTGGCCGACCACCAGGTCCATGGCACGGCGACGCTGCCGGGCGCGGCCTACTGCGAGATGGCGCTGGCCGCGGCCCGCACCGTCTTCGGTGACGCATCCGCGGTACGCGACGTCCGCTTCGAGCAGATGCTGATGCTCGACGAGGAGACGCAGATCAGCCTCACCGCGACCGCGGAGGCGCCCGGCGCGCTGACCTTCGCGGTGGAGACCAACGAGGACGGCGTGCAGGCACGGCGGGCCTCCGCGGTGCTGGTGGACGTCGACGACTCGGGCGATGCGGCACGGCCCGCCGCGGTGGACATCGAGGGGCTGCTGGCCGCGCACCCAAGCCGCCTGGAGGGCGGCGACCTTCGCGACGCGATGGACCTGTGCGGCATTCAGTACGGCCCCGCCTTCACCGGCCTGGCCGCCGCCCACACCGCCGAGGGCACCGGCACCACGGTGCTCGCCGAGATCGGGCTGCCCAGCGTGATCCGGACGCAACAAACGAACTACGGCGTGCATCCCGCGCTGCTCGACGCGTGCTTCCAGTCGGTCGCCGCGCACCCGAGCGTCGCCAACGCCAGCCTGGGCGGCCTGCTCTTGCCGCTGGGCGTTCGCGAGCTGCGGGTCCACACGTCCGTGAGCTCGGCGCGCTACTGCTACTCGCGGGTGACCGCGGCCACGGGCGGGTCCGTCGAGGCCGACCTGGACATCCTCGACAAGCACGGCGCCGTGCTGCTGACGGTGCGCGGGCTGCAGATGGGCACGGGCGTGTCGCCGAGCGGCGAGCGGGCCCGGGTGATGGCCGAGCGGTTGCTGACCGTCGAATGGCAGCAGCGGCAGCTGCCCGAGGTGCCCGCTACCGAGACCGGCGCCTGGCTGCTGATCAGCACCTCCGACGCCGCAGACCTCGTGGCGACGGCTTTCACCGACGCGATGAAGCTGCACGAGGCGGATTGCACCACGCTGTCCTGGCCGTCGGGGGCCGATCACGCGGCGATCGCCGAGCGGCTGCGCGGTGAGGTCGAAAAGGGCGGCTATGCCGGCGTGGTGGTGCTCACCGAGCCGAAGAACGGCAACCCGGACGACGAAAGCGCCGTGCGCGGCGGTGAATACGTCCACCACCTGGTCCGCATCGCCCGCGAGCTCCCGGAGCTGCAGGGCGAGTCGCCGCGGTTGTTCGTGGTGACCCGCAACGCCCAGAAGGTGTTGTCGGAGGACGTCCCGAACCTCGACCAGGGCGGGGTGCGCGGGCTGCTGCGGGTGATCGGCTCTGAGCACCCGCACCTGCACACCACCCACATCGACGTCGACGAGCAGACCAGCGCCGAGCAGGTGGTGCGCCAGCTGCTGACGACGGGTCCCGGAGAGGACGAGACGGCCTGGCGCAACGACGAGTGGTACATCGCGCGCCTGTGCCCCACTCCCCTGCGTCCGGAAGAGCGGCAAACCACCATCGCGGATCACGAGAGCGACGGGATGCGGATGCAGATCCGCACGCCGGGTGACCTGCAGACGATGGAGTTCGCGGCCTTCGACCGGGTTCCGCCGGGCCCCGGCCAGATCGAGGTCGCGGTCACCGCGTCGAGCATCAACTTCGCCGATGTGCTGAACGCGTTCGGCCGCTACCAGAGCCTGGACAACATCCTGCCCGCGCTCGGCACCGACTTCGCCGGTGTGGTCACGGCCGTGGGACCCGACGTCACCAACCACAAGGTCGGCGACCACGTCGGTGGCATGTCGCCCAACGGCTGCTGGGCCACGTTCGTCACCTGTGACGCGCGCCTGGCCACGACGCTGCCGGACGGGCTCACCGACGCGCAGGCGGCCGCGGTCACCACCGCGCACGCCACCGCGTGGTACGGCCTGAACGACCTGGCCCGCATCAAGGCCGGTGACAAGGTGCTGATCCACTCCGGAACCGGTGGTGTGGGGCAGGCGGCGATCGCCATCGCCCGCGCCGCGGGTGCCGAGATCTTCGCCACTGCCGGCAGCGAGGCGCGCCGACAGCTGTTGCGCGACATGGGAATCGAGCACGTCTACGACTCGCGGACCGTCGACTTCGCGGACCAGATCCGTCGCGACACCGACGGCTACGGCGTGGACATCGTGCTCAACTCGGTCACGGGCGCCGCGCAGCTCGCCGGAATCAAACTGCTGGCGCTGGGCGGGCGGTTCGTCGAGATCGGCAAGCGCGACATCTACGGGGACACCAAGCTGGGCCTCTTCCCGTTCCGTCGCAACCTCGCGTTCTGGGGCGTCGACCTGGGCCTGATGTCCGTCAGCCACCCGCAGCAGGTCAGCGAGATCCTCAGCAACGTCTACCGGCTGACGGCCGAGGGCGTGCTGCCGATGCCCGAGAGCACGCACTACCCGCTCGCCGAGGCGGCCACCGCGATTCGCGTGATGAGCGCGGCCGAGCACACCGGCAAGCTCATCCTCGACATCCCGCAGGCCGGCCGCAGCAGCGTGGTGCTGCCCCCGGAGCAGGCGCCGGTCTTCCGTAAGGACGGCTCCTACATCATCACCGGCGGCCTCGGTGGCCTGGGCCTGTTCCTGGCCGAGAAGATGGCCGCGGCGGGCGCGGGCCGGATCGTGCTGACCTCCCGCTCCGAGCCTTCGCAGAAGGCGCTTGAAACGATCGAGCTCGTCCGGGCGATAGGTTCTGACGTGATCGTGGAGTGCGGTGACATCGCCCAGGCCGACGTCGCGCAGCGGCTGGTGGCCACCGCGACGGCAACCGGGCTCCCGTTGCGGGGCGTGCTGCACGCGGCCGCGGTGGTCGAGGACGCCACCTTGACCAACATCACCGACGAGTTGATCGACCGGGACTGGGCACCCAAGGTGTACGGCGCGTGGAACCTGCACGAGGCCACCGCTGGCCAGTCTCAGAAAGCGGACCTGGACTGGTTCTGCCTGTTCTCCTCGGCGGCCGCACTGCTGGGCTCGCCGGGGCAGGGCGCCTACGCCGCGGCCAACAGCTGGCTGGACGCCTTTACCCACTGGCGACGCGCCCAGGGCCTGCCGGCCACGGCGATCGCGTGGGGCGCCTGGGGCGAGATCGGCCGCGGTGCGGACTTCGCGGAAGGCAGTGGCGCAGCGATCGCTCCCGACGAGGGTGCCTACGCGTTCGAGGCACTGCTGCGGCACGACCGCGCGTACACGGGCTACAGCCCGCTGATCGGGACACCGTGGATCGCGTCCTTCGCGGAACGCAGCAAGTTCCTCGAGATGTTCAAGTCCGCGGGCGAAAAGCGTTCGGGTTCAAGCAAACTGCGCGCCGAGCTGGCCGACCTGCCGCTCGACGAGTGGCCGACCCGGCTGCGGCGTCTGCTCTCCGAGCAGATCGGTCTGATCCTGCGTCGCAACATCGATGTGGACCACCCGCTTTCCGAGTACGGCCTGGACTCACTGGGCAATCTCGAATTGCGGACTCACATCGAGGCCCAGACGGGGGTGCGCATTACCTCTGCCGACATCACCACGGTGCGGGGTTTGGCGGATCACCTGTTCCACAAGCTGGCGCCCCAGGAGGAAAACGCTGCGGCGCCCGCGTGAGAGAGGTCCTACGTCAAAGTCGACTGCACTGCTAGGCCGGTACTAAAGGAGGGAAAACGTGTTCATAGGTGGAGGCTCTGAGCACGACAGCCTGCGAGTTGGCAACGCCTACGACTGGAACCCGGAACCGGGACCCGTCGTAACGTGGGAACCTACGCCCGGCTGCGCTGCGAAGGCTCGGCAGGCACCAGTGAGCCCGGTGCCGCCCAGCTCCATGCAGGCGGGTCACCTTCGGGGCTTCGTGGAGTTCCGCGATCGCGGCCTCGACTACTCGCGGGCGGTCATGGGTTCCTGGGAGGTGCCCGGCCGGTGCGACATTCGCGCGATGACGTACGTCATCAACGCGCATCTGCGCCGCCACGCGACCTACCACAGCTGGTTCGACTACTCCGACGACAACATCGTCCGGCACACCCTGAAGAATCCGCGCGACATCCAGTTCGTCGCGAAGGAATATGGCGTACTGACCCAGCAGCAATGGCGCGACCACGTGCTGGCAACGCCCGACCCGCTGCAGTGGGACTGCTTCAGGTTCGGCATCATCCAATACGAGGACCGCTTCGCGCTGTACGCGGTCGTCGACCACCTGCACTGCGACCCGATGTTGATCGCCGGGCTGTACGTCGAGATCGTGATGAACTACAACGCCCTGCTCGAGGGCAAGGCACCGGTTACGCTGCCCCCGGCCGCCAGCTATGACGACTTCTGCATGCGCGAGCACGCCTGCGTGTCGGGGATGACGCTGGAGTCCCCGGAGGTGAAGAAGTGGATCGAGTTCGCCGAAGCCAACGGCGGAACCCTGCCCGACTTCCCCCTGCCGCTGGGTGACCAATCGATCCCGTGCGGCGGGGACACCCACGTCGAGCGGCTGCTGGGCCCGGAGCAAACGGCTCAGTTCGAGGCCCTCTGCCAGCAGGCGGGCGCCCGGTTCAGCGGCGGCCTGTTCGCCTGCGCGGCCCTGGCTCAATACGAATTGACCGGCGCCGAAACGTATTACGGGCTCACGCCGACCGACAAGCGGAAGAGCCCGGCGGACTTCATGACGGTGGGCTGGTTCACCGGCGTGGTGCCGTTCACGGTTCCGGTCGACCCGAACTCGTTCGAGGAGACCGCACGCGCGGCGCAGGCCTCGTTCGACGCGAACATGGACCTGGCCAACGTGCCGTTCGACAAGGTGCTGGAACTGGCACCCTGGCTGCGCCGCCACGGGCCCCAGTTCACCATGATGAGCTACATGGACGCCGGCCTTCCTCCCCTGTCGGCCATCGTCGCCACCGCCCTGGACGGCGTGAACGCGACCGCGTTCACCGATGGCCGCAGCCCGGCGTACATGTACTCGACGGTGTTCCGGTTGTTCGATGAGGTCTCCATCATGGTGTCCTACCCGAACAACCCGGTCGCCCGGGAGTCCGTCACGCGCTACACGGAGGCCATGAAGTCGGTCTTCGAGCGGGTCGTCGCGGGCAAGCTGGCCGCCGTTCCGGTTCGCGTAGCCAGGTAGGCTCCAAAGCGCTTCATCCCCGGGCGGGGATGAAGCGAAAGGCTGAGCTCCGTCGATGAAGTTTGTTCTGGCGGCCCACGGGACCCGCGGCGATATCGAGCCCGGCGCCACGGTAGGTGCGGAACTGCGGCGCCGAGGACACGACGTCCGAATGGCGGTGCCGCCCAACCTGGTTGACTTCGTCGAGGCCGCCGGCGTGCCCGCCGTTTCCTACGGACCGGACACGCGAGAACAGGTCGTGGCCGTCGCGGATTTCACCCACAACGCCTTCAAGGTGCAGAATCCGGTCAACTTCATGCGCGACCTCAAGGAGCTTTTCGTCGAGGGCTGGGCCGAGATGAGCCGCACCCTCACCTCGCTGGCCGACGGGGCCGACCTGTTGGTGACGGGCCAGACCTACCACGGGGTGGTGGCCAATGTCGCGGAGTACTACGACATTCCGGTCGCGGGGCTGCATCACTTCCCGGTGCGGGTCAACGGT
The DNA here is from genome assembly GCF_900157385.1 of Mycobacterium terramassiliense. Classification (GTDB taxonomy): domain Bacteria; phylum Actinomycetota; class Actinomycetes; order Mycobacteriales; family Mycobacteriaceae; genus Mycobacterium; species Mycobacterium terramassiliense. Next base: position 667,970 of record NZ_LT717699.1, on the reverse strand, counting down.
CAGCTCGGCGTTCCGTTTCTCCCGTCCCCGGCTCCCGCGGTCCGCGCGACTTTGACGGCGGGCTGGTGGCTGTATACGCACATCACCAAGGCGAACGAGGACGCGCAACGCCGGGAACTGGGCCTGCCCGCCACGGCGGTTTCCGCGTGGCGGCGGATGGCCGAGAACGGAACGCTCGAGCTGCAGGCCTACGACCAGGCTTTGTTCCCCGGTCTTGCCGCGGAATGGAACGGCAGGCGCCCCTTCGTGGGTTCCCTCACGCTCGAACTGGGGGCCGACACCGACGACGAGGTCGCGTCCTGGATCGCCGCGGGAAAACCGCCGATCTACTTCGGTTTCGGCAGCACGCCGGTTCAGTCCCCCGCCGAGACGGTGGCGATGATCGCCGACGCCTGCGCCGAGCTCGGCGAACGCGCCTTGATCTATTCCGGCGCCGAGGGTACGCACACCGCTTCCCGTTCCGACGTGAAGCTGGTCGGGCACGTCAACTACTCCACGATCCTGCCAACCTGCCGCGCGGCCGTCCACCACGGCGGCGCCGGCACGACGGCCGCCAGCCTGCGGGCCGGGCTACCGACGTTGATCCTGTGGGACGTGGCCGACCAGTTCATCTGGGCGACTCAGGTCAAACGCCTCAAAGTCGGCTCCGCAAAACGCCTTTCGCGCATCTCCCGGAAATCGTTGGTCAGGCAACTAAGCAAGATCCTGGCGCCGGACTACGTGGCCCGGGCCCGCGAGATCGCCCCGAAGATGACCAAGCCCGCCGTCGGCGTCGCCACCGCCGCCGACCTGTTGGAGCAGAGGGTCCGCGTCGGCGTCTGAATTCGTCCCCGGGACTAGGGTTGTCGGCTGGCGGCCGCGTCGTGCTGGACGAGCGGGAAGGACTTGTACCATTTGCGGTGGTGCGCCGCCCCCATCTCGCGCAGGATTCCCATGGCAGCGAGCCAGCCGTGCGTTCTGCGCAAGCCTTGAATCATCGCCCAGCTGGAGCCCCAGTGATATTTGCGGCTGCCGAAGTGGGCGTTCGCCGTCCTGCGCCCGAAATGGTTGACGTAGGCCATCTCCGTTGTGTACAAACCGAATCCGGCCTTGCGCGCCCGCAGGGCGAGGTCGAGATCGAGCCCCCAGCCGTAACGCCCGAAGGTATCCAGGTCCATTCCGCCGACGGCGTCCCAGCACTCCCGGGACATCACCAGCGCCGTCCCCTCGATCGCGGGCACCACCCGATATTGGGGCCGAGGAACGTAGGTTGCGGCGTCCGGTATGTCGCCGGCCACCGCGTAGGGGAATCCGATGTTGAACATCGGCCCCACCATGCCGACGTCCGCGGGCAGGCGCGGGTCGAGCAGGGCGGCGACGAATCCCCGCGAGAGGCGGGTGTCGTTGTTGAGCGTCATCGCGTGGGAGTAACCCTCCGCGAACGCCGTTCGGAATCCGAGTTCGCTGCCGCCGGCCCAACCGAGATTGTTACCGGGTGCGATGACCCGTTCCTCGCCGATCTTGGGGTAGTCGCCGCGATTGTCGACGATCAGATAGTCGGCACCCTCCCGCTCCAAATCGGCTAACAGCGCGTGTGTGTACTCGTGCTGCCCGTAAACCGGCACGGTGATCAGTAGCGACACAACCGGAGCGTACACCGGCTCGCCCGGCACCGACGGCCGTTCCGGCATCAGCCAAAACCTTCGCGGCGGGCCGCTTTTTCCAGCAGATCGGCGGCGGTGGCGACGCTCTCGGCCGGCTTGGTCATCCGTGCCGCGATCTCGCATGCCCGGCCGGCACACGCCGGCGCGAGCACCGACCGGAGGTCGCCGGCCAGCGTTTTGCGATTCGTGCCGGAGAATCGGCGGGCCGAGCCGACTTTCAGCTGCTTGATCTGGGCCGCCCAGATCGGCTGATCGGAGGTGATCCAGAGAATCAAAGCCGGGACGCCGGCCCGCAACCCGGCGGCGGTGGTGCCCGAGCCGCCGTGGTGGACGACGGCACGGCAGGTCGGAAAGATCGCGGCGTGATTCACCGCCGTCACAACCTTCACGTGGTCGAAATCGGGGACGCCGGTGCCGGGTGCCCGTGAGCAGATCAGTGCCCGTTCGCCCAGGTCGGCGCATGCCCCGCCGATCATCGTGACGAGATCCTTGAGGGACCCGACGGGCATGCTGCCGAACCCGAAGTAGATCGGCGGCGTCCCGGCGGCAATCCACGACACGACCTCATCGTCGGCGTCGGTGGGCCACTCCATGGTCAGCGCGCCGACGAAGGGCCGTCGAGCGCCCCACTCCGCGGACAACCCGGGGAAGCACAGCCCGTCGTAGGCCTGGATCTCCAGCGCGTTGCGCTCGGACATCCGTTGCGGCGCAGGGCAAGTGGCGCTCGGCAGTCCTAGCTCCCGGCGCTGCGCGTCCTCGGCGCTCCTGGTGAACCGCCAGTACATCCAGTCGAGGGTCTTCATCGTCGAGCGCACCAACGGCGCGGGCAGGCGCGCCGGGAACGCGATGTGACCGTTGGGCCGCATCGGGTAGAAATGCAATGCGGCCAACGGAATGTCGTGGTACTCCGCGACGTTGGCGGCGATTTCCTGGTAGAGCTGGCCCGTCAGCAGCAGGTCGACCCCGTCCGCAAGCGGCCTGAGCGCGGCGCCCAGTTCGTCGAACCCCGCCCTGACGGGCTCCATGGCCTCGCGCGCCAACTTGACCGGATTGGTGAACTTCCACGAGTTGTGCAGGAAATCCTCGTCGAGCTGCTGCTGAGAATCCCGCTGCCCGTAGGCCACCGCGGACAGCCCGGCCGATTCCACGAAGCCGATCAGGTTGGGCGGCACCGCAACCCGGACATCATGACCGCGGCGCTGCAGCTCGCGGCCGACCGCCGCGAGGGGCTCGATGTCGCCGCGAGTTCCGTAGCTTGCCAAGGCAAACTTCATGGGGAGAGTGCAGCCTTTCGGATCCGGTGCGCGCTGGACCCGCATCAATCCTTGGCGAAGTGGTAGACGCGGTAGGAGAACCCACCGGAGCGGCGCAGGTCCCAGTCCAACACGCCCACGCCGTAACGGATCAGGGAGTTCATGAATCCCGGCAGGCGGCCGCTGATCTGCTGCTGGGTCCGTCGCGTGTTGGCGTCCAGCCCGCGCTTGGCCTCTTTGTCGATGTCCCTTTCGGAGATCTTCCGCAGCGGCGCGCCGGCCAGCGCCGCCTCCCATTCGGCGACGACGGGAGCGCGGCGGGAATCGGTGTAGAGGAAATGCCCGCCGGGGCGCAGCACGCGTGCGACTTCCTGCAGGAAGCCGGGAAAGTTCGGATACTGATGGGAGGCCTCGACGTTGATCACCGCGTCGAAGGATTCGTCGGGGAAAGGCAGGTTTTGGGCATCGCCCTGCACGAATTCCAGGCCCGACAGCTGGTGCCGTTCCCGGCACTTGTCGATGCTGGCGGGATTGAGGTCCAGCCCGGTGTAGGAGGCCGGGCCGAGGTTGCGCATGATGTACGACGCTCCGCCGCCGGCCCCGCAGCTGACCTCCAGCACCTTCTTGCCGGTGAGATCCACCTGCGAGGCGGTCACGTGATAGAGCTGGATGCAGTACCGGTTGGGCTCGTCGGATGCCGCCAGCGTCAGGCCCATCGGGGGGTCTTCCTCGTAGCCGAAGTTGAAGAAAACCACGTCGTCGCCGACCTGGCGGGTGCCAAGGGGCAGAAAGTACTTCGTGGTGAGCTTGCCGACGAGCGGGTTGGATTGCAGGCGGTAACCGATGGCCATGGGGAGAGTGTTACACGGATCCGCCGCGGCCCACGCCGGATCGGCGCCTCGACCTCGTCGCCGGCGCGAGTTTCGGGGGCGCTCGCGCACCGGAATCCAGGGCGCTGACCAGCGCATACACTGTCAAGATCACGGGGGGATCACGGTCGCCGCGTAGATCTTGATTACCCCGCGCGCGGGCAGGCTTGATTGTAGGGTTGGTTGGGTGTCGAGCCGGACTGGCACGGGCGAGGCAGCCAAGCCTGGGGGAATCTTCGACCGCATAGGCGATGTCGTCGTGCGGTGGCCGCTGCTTGTCATCGCCTGCTGGATCGCGTTGGCGGCCATCCTTTGGCTGATTTTTCCGCCGCTGATGGTCGAGGCCGGCAGGCACGAGCAAAAGCCCCTGCCGGACAACGCCCCGACCGTGCTCGTCAACCAGGAAATGGCCGCGGCCTTCGCCACCCCCGGCAAGGACTCCGCGGCCCCCAAGGGCCCCGGGGACTCCAAAAAAGCCGGGGACGCCGCCGGGGATGGGGGTGGCGACAATCCGCTCGGCGGCGGCGGCTCGCTCCTGATGATCCTGCTGACCGACGAGAACGGCATTTCCCCCGCCGACGAGGCGGTTTACGCCAAGCTGGTGGACAAGCTGCACCAGGACAAGTCGGACACCATGACGGTGCAGGATTTCCTCACCACCCCCCAGATGCGCGAGGTCCTGGCCAGCAAGGACGGCAAGGCCTTCATCTTGCCGGTGTCTTTCCCCGGCGCGGCCACCGCGCCCACGACGATCGCGGGCTATCACCACGTCAAGGACATCGCCAAACAGGTCACCGCGGGAACGTCGCTGACCGCCTACGTCAGCGGGCCGCTGGCCACCCTCGCCGACGCCACCGAAATCGCGATGGAAGACGCGCACTTCATCGAGATCGGCACCGTCGTCGCCGTCCTGATCATCCTGTTCATGATCTATCGCAACGTGGTCACCATGGTGCTGCCGCTGCTCAACATCGGCGCATCCATCGCGGCATCACAGGGCATCTTGTCCGGGCTGAGCACCCAGTTCGGCCTGCCGGTGATCTTGCAGAGCCTCGTTTTGATGACCGCGGTCATGGTCGGAGCGGGAACGGACTACGCCGTCTTTCTGATCAGCCGCTATCACGACTATTTGCGCCACGGCCACGACTCCGATCAAGCGGTCAAGATGGCGTTGATGTCGATCGGCAAGGTCATCACGGCATCGGCAGCCACCGTCGCGGTCGCCTTCCTGGCGATGGCTTTCACCAAGCTGCAAGTGTTCTCGGCCGTCGGGCCGGCCATTTCGATTTCGGTCGTGGTGGCACTGCTGTCCGCGATCACCCTGCTGCCCGCCCTGATGATCCTCGCGGGCCGACGCGGCTGGATCAAGCCCGGACGCGACCGGACCACTCGTACCTGGCGGATCATCGGAACGCGCGTCGTGCGCCGGCCCAAGATTCATTTGATCGGAAGCCTGATCGTGCTCATCGCTTTGGCCAGTTGCACGAGCGTGATGCGCTTCAACTACGACGACCTCAAAACGATGCCCGCGGACACGGACAGCTCCAGGGGATACGACGCGATGAACGCCCATTTCCCGGCGAACGCGCTCACACCCATGGTGCTATTCATCAAGTCGCCGTCCCACGACTTGCGGACGCCGTCCGCCCTCGCAGACCTGGAGCAGATGGCCAGCCGGGTGAGCCAGTTGCCCGGCATCACGATGGTGCGGGGCTTGACCCGGCCCAACGGGGAACCGCTGGAGCAGACCAAGATCTCGTTCCAGGCCGGAGAGGTCGGCAATAAGCTCTCCGAGGGCTCCACCCAGATTCAGGAGCACGGCAACGATCTGGACCGGCTGGTGAACGGCTCGAACCAGTTGGCCGACGCCCTGGCCCAGCTTCGCGATCAGGTCACCGGGGCCGTGACCAGCCTCGGGCCGGCTGTATCGGCGCTGACGGCCATGGAGCAGATGGCGGGCGGCGATCGCACCATCAACGCGCTCGACCAGGGCGCCGCGATGACCGGGCAGATGAAGAAACTCGGCGACAACCTCAGCATGTCCACCGTGAACGCCGAAAACATCGCCGCCTGGGCCGGCCCGATGCTGGTCGCCCTTAACAACAGCCCGGACTGCAATGCCGACCCGGGCTGCGTGAATTCCCGTGCGAGCCTGGCCGCCATGGTGCAGGCCAACAACGACGGCACCCTGAATTCGATCAAGATCATGGCCCACAACCTGCAATCGGCGGGGCAAGCACAGACCGTCGGGCAGACGCTCGACAAGGTTCAGCAAACTCTGACCCAGGCCTCCAGCGCCATGAAGACGATCAAGAACCTGCAAACCATGATGGGGCAGGCGGAACAGGGCGCCAATGCGCTCGCCGACGGCAGCCGCGCGATCGCCGGCGGCGTGAAGGAACTGGTCGATCAGACCAGGAACATCGGCAGCGGCCTCGGCGAGGCATCGCAATTCCTGCTGAGCATGAAGCACGACACCGACAACAAGGCGTCGATGGCCGGCTTCAACATCCCTCCGCAGATCATGACGAGGGACGAGTTCAAGAAGGGCGCCGCGATCTTCCTCTCCCCCGACGGGCACGCGGCCCGGTACCTCATCCAAAGCGCCATCAATCCGTTCTCCACCGAGGCCATGGACCAGATACCGAAGATCGTCAAGGCCGCCCAATCGGCGCAGCCGAACACCGAACTGTCGGACGCCAAGGTTGCGGTGGCGGGTTTGCCCAGTGGGCTTGACGACACGCGCAACTACTACAACGACGACATCGGTTTCATCGTCTTCGCGACCATCCTCATCGTGTTCCTGATCCTGGTCGGCTTGCTGCGGGCGGTCATCGCGCCGCTGTACCTGATCGGTTCGGTGCTGCTTTCGTATTTGTCCGCGATGGGTCTGGGCGTCCTGGTGTTCCAGATGTTGCTCGGGCAGAACCTGCACTGGAGCCTGCCCGGATTGTCGTTCATCCTGCTCGTTGCCGTCGGCGCGGATTACAACATGTTGCTCATCTCTCGCATCCGCGACGAGTCGCCCCACGGCGTGCGCGTAGGTGTCATTCGCACCGTGGGTTCGACCGGTGGGGTGATCACCTCGGCCGGTCTGATCTTCGCGGCCTCGATGTTCGGGTTGATGACCGCCAGCATCTACACCATGGCCGAGGCCGGTTTCATCCTCGGGATGGGCATTTTGATCGACACCTTCCTGGTGCGCACGATCACGGTGCCGGCCATGGCCGCGCTGATCGGCCAGAAGAACTGGTGGCCCTCGCACCTCGGCAAGAGCGCGGCCCAGGTGTACGCGGCCCACCAGCGCAAGCAGCAACAGCTGGAACAGCTGACCGACCAATTGGTCCGGATGAAGGTGATTCCCAACCGTGAAGCGTTGGCCCCGGCTTCCGCGGGGGCGAATGGCGCTGCCGCACCGTTCATTCCCGACGACCTGCTGGTCCGCCTGAAACTCGTTCCGCCCAGCCACAAGTCGCGCGCAAAGTCACGTCGACCGCGGTCGAGCGGAATCGCTAAAGCCGCGAATGGCCGACGGTCCAGCCGGCGTGCGCCCGAGCACGCGCTGCCCCTATTCGACCTGAGCGGCCTGCCGGATCACGTGACCGACGATCTGCGCGATTCGGCGCTGGATCTCCCGTCGTCCACCACCGGCCATGGCAATGGTGGCGCGCGTGACGCCGATCTCGACCTCGGTCACTCGTTACCGCTGTTCGGGCAGGACTTCCTGTCGCCTCGGCCAATCAGCGTCGGCGCCAACGGAAATGGACATTCGAACGGCAACGGGCACGGCGAACAGTCCGTCGCGGACGACGCCGACAATTCACTGCCGCTGTTCGGTGCGGGTACCCCGGCCCCTCGCGCTACCAACGGCAACGGGCGCGGCAACCACCCGCTCCTCTAGCGTTGTGAGTCTTTATCGAGATCGACGTTGGCGCGAAGAAGTACGAGTGGGTTGCACACTAGCGTCGATTTCGGCGATCACGTAAGCCAAAAGCGGCTACGCGTCCAACCGGACGAACTCATCCTGCCGGTAGAGCTCGACGCACTGCGACCGCCTGATCTTGCCGCTGGTGGTGATCGGAATCGAGCCGGGCGACACCAGAACCAGATCCGCCACCTTCAGCCCGTGGGACTTCGAAATCGCCGACGTGACCTCGCGTTTCACGCCGCGCAGCCGGTCGACGACCTCCTCGTCGGACTCGCCGCGCTTTTTCATCTCGATGATCGCGACCAGCTTTTCGACGCCCTTGTCGGGAACCGCGATCGCCGCGCACCGCCCCGCGGTGATCTCCTGGATCGTCGCCTCGATGTCGTCGGGTGAGTGGTTGCGCCCGTAGACGATCAACAGGTCCTTGATGCGGCCGATGATGAACAGCTCGCCGTCGGAGAAGAACCCCGAGTCCCCGGTTCTCAGCCAGGGACCCTCGGGTGTCCCCTCGGACGGGTCGACGATCGTGCCGCCGAAGACGCGCTGTGTCTCCTCGGGTTTCTGCCAATAGCCCAAGGCGATGTTGTCGCCGCGAATCCAGATTTCCCCGGCCGTCCCCTCCGGACATTCACGGCCGGTGTCGGGATCGACGATGCGCGTCAGGGTCGACTGCTGGCTGCCATAACTGACCAGCGGCGTGCCACCGCCATCCGGGCACGGGATCGCTTGGCCGGCGGGCAGTTTCTCGGAGTCGAACTGACCGATCTTTGGTGGTTCACCCACCTGACGACTCGCGATGTACACCGTGGCTTCGGCCATGCCGTAGGACGGCCGCAGCGCCCTGGGGTCGAAATTGAAGGGGGCGAACCGGTCCGCGAATCGCTTGAGGGTCGCGGGCTGCACGCGCTCGCTGCCGTTGAGGATCGTGTGCACACCGCCGAGATCGAACCCGGCCAGGTCCGCGTCCGACGTCTTGCGCACCGCGAGCTCGTAGGCGAAATTCGGCCCCGCCGAAATCGTGCAACTGTTGTGCGCCAGCATTTGCATCCAGCGGGCCGGTCGCTGCAAGAACCCCACCGGGCTGGAAAGCAGCGTCGGCACCCCCGCGAGGATCGGCATGATGATCCCCAGGAGGAGACCCATGTCATGGTAGAGCGGCAGCCACGACACCACCGTCATGCCGGGCGGCGCTACCCCGCCCTCGGGCGCGAAGAAGTCGCCCATGATCTGCTCGAAATTGGCGAAGACGTTCTTGCTGGAGACCATGACACCCGCGGGTGTACGGGTGGACCCGGATGTGTACTGCAAGTAGATGAATTCCGACCCGTCATCGGCTACGGCGCGGGGTCTGGGGCCGGCGGGCCGCTGCCGCGTCTCGAGGTCCAGCAAATCGATTTCGACGACCGACGGCGCGGATGCGCCCTCCTGCGACTGCACGGAAGCGCTGACCAGCTCCGTGACCGCGGACGTGGTGAGGACGACGGTGGGCGACGTGTCGGCCAGCACGGAGATCGTGCGTTCGTCGTGCGCCCCGCCATAGGGGACCGAAAGCGGAACCGCGACAAGACCGGCCTGCAGGGCACCGAGAAAGCCCAGGACGTAGTCGAGCCCTTGCGGGGCCAGTATCAGCGCCCGGTCACCGGTCGAGCCGTGGGCCCTGAGCTGCTCGCCCAGGCTGACCACGCGCTTATACAACTGCGACCACGTCAGGGTCTGTGCGACGCCATCCCAATCCTGCTCGTAGTCAAGGAATGTGAACGCCGTGTCGTTGGGCTGCAGGCTCGCGCGCTCGCGCAGCACGGCAGGGATCGTAGACTGAACCACGGGCAACACACTACCTTCGTCGAGAGCTTTTCTGACCAGGAACGGCCAGGTTACAACCGTAACAACACGCCCTGGGGGCAGCACCGACCCGCCCTGACGGCGCATAAACTACCGTGAACGCGGTGGACAGCCGACTCGCACACATGGACCAGGCCTCCTACCTGGGTCTGCGGGCGCTTGGCTACGGGGCGCTGGTGCAGTTCATCTGGATCTACAACCGACCGGTAGATCTTGACGGTTTGCGCCGATTCCACCGCAATCTCGGATACGGGCTGTTGGGCCGGCTGGTCGAACCGTCCCCGTTGCCTTTCGCACGTGATCGATGGGTCGTGTCCCGGGGGCAGCCGGACATCGAGGTCGCCCAAACACCGCGCCTTCGTGCAACTCTGAACGCCTGGCTGTATGAGCGGGCCTGCCTGCCGCTGGATCCGGAGTACGGACCCAGCTGGCACATCGGGGTGCTCCCCCTGGACGACGGCGGGGCCGCGGTCTGCCTGACCACGTCGCACACCCTGGTCGACGGACTCGGGGTCCTGCGGGCGCTCGCGGACGCGGCGAACGGAAGGACCCGCTACCTGGGTTACCCCTATCCCCGTTCGCGCGCCCGTCGGCGGGCCATCGTGCAGGACGCCCGCGAAACCATCGCCGCCGCACCGGAACTGGCGCGGGCGGTGCGGGCGACGGTGCGAATTGCCCGGCACCGGCGCAGGGACGTCTTCGCCTCGATGAGGTCGGCACCACCCGCCCCGCGGCGCGCCGGCGGCAACCAGCCGCCCGTCGTGGTGCCCGCACTGATCGCCTTCCTCGACGTTGCGGAATGGGACGCGTGCGCGAAAAGCATTGGCGGAAACAGCTTCACACTTTTCGCCGGATTCGCGGGCAGGCTGGGCGTGCGGATGGGACGGGTTTGCGACGACGGAACCGTCACCCTGTCGTTCCCGATCAGCGATCGCACCGAAGACGATACCCGCGGCAACGCGGTGGTGTTCCCCACCGTTTCCCTCGACCCCAATCGGTTGTCCTCGGACCTGGGCGAAGCTCGTCTCAAGTTCAAGCAGGCGTTTGCCGACCTGCCGGGGCTCACCGAGGAGCTCTTGGGGCCGTTGCCACTGACCTCGTTGACCCCGAAGTGGGTGGCGCGCAGGGCGGCGGGAATGGGGCTCGGTGCGGCCGCCCTGCCCATCGGTTGCTCCAATATCGGAGACATGCCCCCCGAGGTGATGCGCCCGGATGGCACCGACGCCGATTACGCGTCCGGAAGGTTGATCGAACCCGGCATCAACAGGCGCGCCCTCGAGCGCGTGGGTGGTCAGCTGTTTTTGGCTTCAGGGCGCGGTGCGGGGAAGATCTTCGTTGCGGTCAACGCCTACCTCCCGGGCCGGACGAACTCGCAAGACGCGCTGCGCGAGGACGTCTCACGCACGTTCGGCGAGTTCGGGCTGACCGCCGAGATTTTCGGCTAGCCTGCGGGCGCGCGGAAACTCGCGAAAGGGCGCCCGCGCCAACGTCTTCAGGTGCAGCCGCCGCTGCGGCCCGAAACTTGCGATCTCCACGACCAGCGCCAGCCATGCGGGAAACCACCACAGCCGCGCCAGGATCCGGACCGACCGCGGTGAGAACGGGTCAACGGCCAGCCAACTGAGGATGCGCAACTGGTCGAGCACGTACCGTCGGCTGCTCATGACGTGCGTCGTTTCCGTCCCCTTCATGTGGCTGCGCACCGACAGTTGCCGTGGCACGAAGCAGACCGTCGATCGCAGCATCAGGCGCAACCAGAAATCCGCGTCGACGAGCTGATAGATGTCGTTCCGTAGGCCCCCCGCCTCCAGCGCCAGCCGGCGCCGAAACATCACGCAGGTCGGCTCCCCCACCCAGTTCTCCTTGGCGCCGCGCAGCGCGACCTGGCGCACCAAGGAGGGCCCGTCATTGCGTTCCCGCAGGTCGTGGAAGTGCCTGTGCATTTTCCCGTACCGGCGCTGCCACCGCTCGTCGTCGCCCACCACCCGCCGGGGCGCGAACGCCAGCCCCACGCTCGGGTCCTCGAAGTAAGGGGTGAGCGTCGCCAGGGCGCCGGGAAGCAGCCAGTCATCGCCGTGCACGAACTGGACGCACGTGCCGCGCGCCAGCTCCAGACACTTGTTGTGGTTCCCGTTGAGGCCGAGGCGGGGTTGGTTCTTCACCAGCCGGTCCCCGGGCCGCAGCATCGAGGAGGCGATTGCGGCGCCGTCGTCGGTCGAATCGTCGTCGACGACCACGATCTCGAAGTCGACGCCGTCCTGCTCGAGGATGCTGCGCAGGCAGCGCTCGATCGTGCCGGCGTTGTTGTACAGCGGGACGCAGACCGAGACCAGCGGGGCGGCCGGGGGGCCGGCAGGCTGGTCGGGATTCACCGATACCGCGCCCTCGGCAGCACGCTCAGAGCGCGGCAAGGCCCTGCGTCAGCAGTATGAGCCCGGTGCCCCCGACACTGACCTGCATAATTTGCCGACGGTAGGTCCGCAGCCAGTCCTGCAGGCGCAGCATCAGCGCCAGGGTTTGCTCCGGCTTCGCCAGGTAGGCGACGAGCGGGATCTCGATGACCGCGAGCACCATCAGGGTGAACAAGACGAATGCGAGGAACTGCGTGGTGATGGCCGCGCCCGAGGCCATGATGAAGGCCAGCAAGACCACACCCTCGTAGGGCGGAAACGACGAGGCGAGGCCCACGAGAAAGGCCGGCCAGACCACGTCGGTATTGAGCATTTCCTGGGTGCGCCCCCCCAGTCGCTGGAAGACGCCGCGCGGAGGCTCCTCCACCAGGGTGTCCGCGTCGCCGCCGCCCGCCGGAACCGCCGTCGCGGGCACCTGCGCCGTCGACCTTGCGCGGGCCGTCATGACCGCGAGCACCACCAGCGCGAGCAGGCCGAGGGTGATCTGAAGACGCGCGCCGTCGAGGATGAAGATCGCGGACCTGACCTGCGATATCGCGGTTCCCGCGTTGCGGATGGCCACCAGCGCGGCCTCCCGCATCAGCAGCAGGACGCCGACTGCAACGCCGACTCCCGCGACGATGCCTCCGAGCCAGAAGGCGAACAGGTTCAGCATCGGGCGTCGACGCGTCAACAAGACGACCGCCAGCCCAATTCGGACGGGGTCAATCGCCATCCCGAAGCCGCATATCAGCACTACAGTCCACATCAGGTGGGACGCTACCTTGCCGCGCCGTATCTCGTGGCGTAACTGGCGAATTCGTTCGTTCGGCGTCCAACTCCCTTACGGCTTCCGAACGGCTACGTTACGAGCGCATGGCAGTCGTGACAATCGGCATTTTCAGGGCTGGCGACCAATGCCGCAACTCATCGAGATCGATATCCACCGGGGGCTATGCTCGAGCCGATTTGCCTGACGGACAGGGAGGGGCTGCTCGTTGACGGACCGGGCATGGTAGCCAACCCCACTATCTCGGTGTGCGTGCCGATGTACAACAACAGCGCCACCATCGCGCGTTGCCTGCGCAGCATCCTCGATCAGGAGGGCGTCGACTTCGAGATCGTGGTCGTCGACGACAATTCGTCCGACGAATGCGCCGCGACCGCCGAGACAATGCTCAGGCCCGGAGACCGGCTCATACACAACGACTCTCGCCTCGGCCTGAACGGAAACCACAACAAGTGTCTGGAACTCGCGCGGGGCACGTGCATCCAATTCGTCCATGGCGATGACTGGTTGCTCCCGGGGGCGCTCAAGGCTCTCGCGCCATGCTTCGACGACCCTGCCGTGGGGATGGCATTCGCCCCCCGGCGCGTGGTGCAGGACGAAAATCTTCCGTGGCGGCGCCGGGTGGGCCCCGCGCACAAACACTTTTGGCGGCTTCGCGAACGCAACCGCGGAACGTGGCTTGTCGCTCAGCAGCTGCTGCGCGGCGGCGCAGGCAACTGGATCGGCGAACCTACCTGCGTGATGTTCCGCCGCCGGCTCGCACTGGATGCCGGTGGTTTTCGGGGCGACATCTACCAGCTCGTCGATCTGGATTTCTGGTACCGCTTGATGGTCCGTGCGACGGTCTGCTTCGTGCCCCAGGAGCTGTCGGTGCGCACCCACACCGCGACCAACGAATCGATGCACATCGTCAAGGCGGGCCGCAACTGGCTGGACCAGCTGAGGATTCTGACCTGGCTCATCGTCGATCCGGCGTCGTCAGTCCCCATTCGCGCCATCGCGGGAGTGTGGTGGTCAATCACGTGGCTGGCCCTGCCTTTTCGGGTGTTGGCCTTCGGACCCGAGCGGCGGGCGCGGCTGAAGGCGTTGGCCCGGGTCCCGGTCAGCGAATTCGGCCGCGCGCGTCGGTGGCGCGAGGGGCTGGCTAGGCCGGCGGGACGGGCGGTTTGACCCACGTCGACGGTCCGCAGCCGAGCCGGTCCAGGTTCGCCTGGATGAGCTCGTACGGATAGTCGGTGCGCTGCTCGATGAACTCGCGCAACCGCGCCATGGAGTCGTGCCAGGGGTCGTTGTATCGCGGCAAACTCGCCTTGAGGAAGGGAAAACGGAAGTGCTCGATGAGGCCGTCCCAGTAGTAGAGGGTGTGGTTGAACGGTTCTCCCGAGAACTTGCTCGCCCACTGATGGTCCGATGACCGCTCATAAGTCGCCCGAATGTCGGCGACGGAGACGAACGGCCTCATGCTGAGCCCGGCCTCACGGGCGCGGCGGGACAGCCCGATCTCGTATTGCTCGACGATGTTGACCTTGTCGACGATGTATTTGAAGCCGTTCCAGAAGTCCTCGAGGAAGGGGCGGGTTCGCGAATCGAGCTCCCAGGCGAGAAAAAACGACTGAAGGTGGACGCCGAACTCGGCGCTTTCGATGGCGCCGTACATGTCGGCACCGCGGAACGAGCTCCACATCTCGTCGATCGGAAAAAGCGGCCCGAACACGCTGTCGTTGGCGAGGACCAGGCGGTCGAACTGATCGAGCGACCAGCCGCGCTGCTTGAGGATGGACCACGCGAGGTGCCAGGAGCCGAAGTCCAAGCAAAGCGTGCGTCTCGTGTAGATACCCGCACAGAGCGGGCGCAGCGGAGCCACAGACTCCGTCGTCAGCTTGGGCGAACCGGAGACGAAGATGATCGTGGCTCCCAGCCCATGGAGCGCCTTCAGATAATGGACGACGTAGGGATCGACGATTCCCTCGGTATCGAAGTGCGCGAAGAGCACGAGCGTGGGGCGGTCGGGCGAAGGCCGCGCGGGGAGCTGTTGGTGGGTTTCGCGGATGAAACGTAGGGCGTTGCCGCGCAACCGGTACGGCACCGCGGACAAGTAACGGCGGGCGCGTCCCGATTCGGCGCGCAGCCTGCTCACCAGTTCCAACTTCACCTCACGGCGTTCCGCACGTCGCTAGTCCGATCCGACGATAACCTGTGTAGCGCACAGTGTTCGGTTCCGGCGCTCGCGATCGCACACGACTGCTCTTGCCCGTTTTCAGGCCGCAGGCGCTCCCGCGGCCTTCGTACGTTCCCGGTCCTGACGCCGATGAACATCCCGCGAGGATCCGCCTGGTAGGAACCTCCGAGCGAACTTTCGGCGATGCCGGGTTCCAAGGTGCCCCGCATTGGTCATGTGGCGCTTCGCCGTCGGTTCATTAAGCAAGCTAGCTCAAGACCGCTCGGCGCGCTGGGAAAATCCCGGCCGGGGTCGCCGGATCGGCCATTCGAGCGCCGTGCGGCTCCTGAACAGGAACGCCGTCAGGACAGGGGGCCGGATGCCGACCGTCGAATACGGCCGCCGAGCCCGTCAGCGACACGAATCACCGATGCGAGTTCGCCTTCGACGGCAAGCGGTGGGATGCCGGTTGCAGATTCATGAGATGCCCCCGACGCCAGCCGCGACAAAATCGAGTAGGAGACTCCTCAGGTCGGGTCTTCGGGCGCAGGCGCGGCAAACGTACGCGCAGAACGGCCTGATCAGCGCGCATTCGCACGCTTTTATGCAAGATCCGAGATTCGTCGCCGCGTACGGCCGCGGTAGTGTCTGCTGCACGTCCACAGCTGCGCGAGCTCGTGCGGGTACCTCGAGACCATGCAGCTGACATCTCCGACGCGACAAAAGGTGTGGTGTGCCCTCAAAGTTGAAGAAGCGTGTCCAAGAGTCGCTGTTTGCGGCCGGCCTGGTGCTATCGGCCCGACCTCCGTTCGTGACGCGGTACTCCCAGTACCGAGGCCGGCGCCGCATGCTCAAGGCACTCGGCCCGGACTTGAGCCAACAGGTGGCCTGGACAGCATCGGACGCGCCGGGCTCCGACGGCGAGCTGGCCACGATTTTCGCCCAGACCCCGAACATCCATAAGATGCTCCACTATCTGCCGGCCTACGAGTCGGCGCTGTCCGCGTTCCGCTCGCGACCGATCCGGATGCTTGAAATCGGTGTGGCGCGTGGTGGATCACTGCAGATGTGGCGGCGCTATCTCCATCCGGAGTCGACGATTGTCGGCATCGATATCGACACCACCACCCAACGGTTCGACGATCCGGAGCAGCGGGTGCACGTTCGCATCGGCAGCCAGACGGACACCGCTTTCCTGCAGCAGGTGGTGAGCGACCTCGGCCCTTTCGATGTCATTCTCGACGACGGCAGCCACATGAATTCGCACATCGTCCACACGTTTCAGTATCTCTTCCCCAATGGGCTGGCCACGGGCGGCGTCTATATCGTCGAGGACCTGCACTCGAACTATTGGCGCGCTTACCGCGACAGTCCCATGTCGTTCGCCGACTTCACGAAGTGGCTCATCGACGCGATGCACGCGCACTACCAAACGGCTGGCAGCAAGGAGCTCGATTACCGCGTGGACGACCCGCACCGACTGAAGGAACTCCACGTGCCGCTTGCGACAACGCTTGTGGAAAAGGTCGAGTTCTACGACTCGATAGCGGTCATACACCGCGCGCGAGGTCGCCGAGAAGTGCCAGCCAGCGTTTATCACTAGACATGTCGCGCAACGTGACTGGGCTGCTGAGTAGCGGCGCGCGCGCCTTGGTCACCCGGGCGCTGCGCAGCGACGACCGAGTGCTCGTCACCGGCGCGTCGGGTTGGCTTGGCAGAACCGCACTCGATCTGATTGCGCCGCTGGGCCTGCCGACTTTGGCCCTCGCCAGCCGCCCCCGGCTGATCCGGGTCGCGGACCGCGACATCGAGTGCCGCGTATGGGACAATCGCGAGTTGATCGCGTTTGCGCCAACGGTTGTGATCGACTGCGCGTTTCTCACCCGAGATCGGGTTGCCGACATGCCGCTCGGCGAGTACGTCTCGGCCAATCGCGCCCTAACCGAACGCTTGCTGTACGCGGCGCGGCTGGACGGAGTACGTCTCTCCCTCACAGTGTCCAGCGGAGCTGCGGTGTACCCGCACGACGCTCTCGACGGCCCCATCGAGGCCAACCCCTACGGCTACCTTAAACGCGACGCGGAACAACGCCTGGTGCAGGCAGCCACCGAAAGCGGGTCGGTGCCGGTCATCGTGCGGGCCTGGAGCATTTCCGGGGCCCACATGCGGAAGCCACAGAACTACGCGCTGGGTTCAATGATCGCCGCGGCGAGTGCCGGCGCGATCCGCATCACGGCGCGCCGCCCGGTCTTTCGCCGTTACGTGCTCGCGGAGGAGCTCCTCGCTGTGGGCCTCGCCCAGGGCGGGTTGGGCGCGACCACCATCGACAGCGGCGGCGAGCTGGTGGAGATGGACGAGCTGGCCGCACGTATCGCCGCGGTGGTGCGACCGGACGCAACGATCACCCGGGGCGAGGTCGATCCCCGCGAACCGGACCGATACCACTCTGACGGCGTGGATTGGGAAAGGCGTTGCCAGCAATGGGATTTGGCGAGTGCGCCTTTGGATCGCCAAATCGCCCTCACCGCACGCGGAGTGCTTCGCAAACGCCTGTCTGATCGTTAGCTCAAGGCCAGCGCCCGCAAGCGCCAGGCCGGCCGGAATCTGGGTAAAACCTTATTTGGGGAGTCGCCTACACCATCGACTTCGGCGACAGCCCGGCGATAACGCTACCCTCAGCAAATTGCCTGGTTTAGATCTCAGTGTCCGAGATGCCCAATTGGCACCAACCTCGCCCAGCCGACTGTTGATGAATGAATGGCCCACGCCTCAGCCGGGATCAGACACCCAGTGCCTTCCGCAGCTCCTCGATCGTCGCGGCATGTGTCACGACCGTCGGCCCGGTTGATGTGTATCCGTCAGCGAAGTCGGCCTGCCCGTAGCCCCAACCAACCACCACAGTGTCGATGCCGTGTGCGGCCGCGCCGTGCACGTCGTGGCTGCGGTCACCGACCATGAGCATGCGTTCGGGAAGCGGCTGTAGCTGGGAAAGCGCGTGGGCCAGCACATCGAACTTTGTTTCGCGCGAGCCGTCAGGACTCGCGCCGGCGATCACCTCGAACTGCTGGTCAAGCCCGAAATGCTCAAGGATGCGTTGTGCCGTCGATTCCAACTTGGAGGTGGCCACGGCAAGGCGGACACCGGCGGCGCTCAGATCGGCCAGCAGCGGGGCAATCCCGTCGAACAGGCTGTTCATCGCCCAGCCCCGGGCCCCGTAGTCGGCTCGATAGACCGCGATCGCCTCTTCGGTATGCTCGCCCAGCAGCATCGCGCGCATCGTTTCGGCAATCGGCGGCCCGACGACCTTGGTGGTCAGATCGCCCTCGGGCACTACGGCACCGACATGGCTGAGCGCATGGAGGAAACTTGCAACGATCCCCTCAGCTGAGTCGGTAAGCGTGCCGTCGAGATCGAAGATTACCAACTGGGGCGCAGCGCGATCGGCCGAGACTGTAAGTGTCACGTCACGATTGTCCCAGATCGGCGGACTTCCTTAGCCGCTTTGTGCCGGCGGAAATCGATTACGTCCGTGCCTTACCTCGCTGCAAGTACGCGCGGAATGTCGTTGTGCGCCAAGACGTCAACCGTGTGCGGCGTTCAGATTCCGTTGGACTCCAGGGTGTTGACGAACTTCGTCCGATTTCCCGTGGCCCGACCACAAAAATCAGTCGCCCCAAATTGCCCTTCTCACAGGGTTTTCGGATGCGCGTCAGATCCTCGGCGCCGGAGCTCCCGACACCGAGATGCCTGTGCTGAAACCTGGCAAGTGCGCAGAACGTCCGATCGGGATCACCGAGGCTGGTGTTCCAAGTCGCCGCTGAGAATGTGCCAGTGCGATTCGAGCATCTCGATGCGCTTGGCGTCTTCCTGGGTGATCCGGCCGTAGTAGTCGCGCTTGTTGAGCAGCCAGAGGAGCTCGAAGTGCACCGCGTTGAGCAAGCCGTCGGCGACTGAGGCGATCGTTGTCGCCGAGCCGTCGAAGACGACCTTGCGGGTTTCGAAACGGGTCAAGTAAGCACCGGCGACCTCGCGGATGGAGTCCAGCGCATCGCTGGACACCGCACCCCCGACGACGAAGTCCAGGCCAGCCTCTTTGACTTTATACGCAGCGCTTGTTACGTACTCGGTGACCCGAGGCGTGTTGATTCCCTCACGGTCCAGGCCTAGCGAGCTGGCAAAGTCATGGCGGCCGAAAACGACACCATGCACACCGCGGTTCTTGCTGGCTATCTCGAGCATCTCATCGAGGTTGTTGTAACCGGTGATGGTTTCCAGATTGAACAAGAAATCGGTGTCGAGTTCCTCGTCTTCGTCGTACACGCTGTTTTTGGCTGCGATGTACTTCGACAGCGCATACGCGGACTCCACCATGGGAGCGACGATGTAGCGCACTCCAATCTGCTTGGCCTCCAGGAGGTCACGCATCGCCTCACAGCCGCCGATCTTGACGGTGAGCGGCAGACCCGCGGACCGAGCGATGTCGACTAAACGCAGCAGCTCGTCGATCCGCGTCCCCTCCGCCTCGAACTCGGCCTTCACGCTCACAACGCCGTGCTTTTCCTTACCGATGTGCAGGATTTCAGCCATCTGCCGTTCGGTCTTGTTCACTGTGCCTCCCCTAGTCGGCCCCCGATGAAATCTGCAAAGTATGATGCCCCTTGATCGAAACTCGCGGGCGATTTTGCGCAAATCGGTCCCGGCCTATTTGGAGCAGCCATTTTGTCCCCGCCGGGGCCGTTCGACAAGTCAACTTCCGACGGTTCCGGCCGGACTCAACTCGCGGTTGACGGCTGAGGCACAGCGGTGCCGAGATAAATGGTGACGCGTTGCTCGACGTCGGCGGGCAGATCGGGACTCATCCGGTGCAGCGGGTTGGACTTCATCGAGCCATCCGCCTGCACTGCAGAGCTGATCTTCGGGTAGTACGTCTGGTTGGGATCCATCGGTACCTCAATCAGCGCCGGACCGTCCGCCTCCAGCAGCGAGCGGATCGCCTGGGCGCCCAGACCGGATTCCGCGTCGAGTCGGGCAAATGGGATCCGGTATGCCCCTGCCAGGTCCTCCCAGCTCGGCAACCCCAACCCGGTTTGGGCATCGCAGCCGACCCAAGCCCCCCCGAAGTAGTTGCGCTGTGTCATCCTGATCGATGCGTAGCCGTTGTTGTTCAGCACGAAAACCTTGACGTTCGCCGCCGTGGCCGCGAGTGTCCCGAGTTCCTGCAAGTTCTGCGCGAACCCGCCATCCCCCTCGCTCAAGAGCACTTGACGGCCGGGGTTGGCCAGCGCCGCCCCGATCGCCCCGGACAACCCGTACCCCATGCTTGCAAGCGATTTGTTCGCGACGATCTTCTGGTCTGCCCGCTGCTGCAGAGCCTGTATGCCGACGGTGAATGAGCCGCCGCTGCTGCAAGGGAGGACGATGGCGTCCGGCTCGGCGACCTGGGCCAGTTGCATCGCAAACTCGTAAGGCTTCACGTACCCCGGCGCAGTGACGTTCTGCGGGTCGTTGAGCGGTAACTCGGCACGGACCGAGGCAACGAACTCCCGCCATGCCCGCCACCTAGCTGGGTCCCCGAGGTCGGAGGCGTACAGGTCGGTCAGGAATCGGTCGGCGTCCCCGCACAGCGCGAGGTCGATGCGAGGATGTCCCTTCGTCAGCTCGGCGCGGTCGATATCGAGCTGAACGACGCGTCCGATCGGCACGAACTGCTCCCAGGCGAAACCGGTCTGCTGCAGACCTAGCCGGGTGCCAATGGCAACCACCAAGTCGGACTGCTGGATCAGGATGTTTGCGGCGCGCTGTCCCCACGTATTCGGACGCCCGGAATACAAGGGGTGTTCGGTAGGGATCCGGTCGGCCCCGTTCCAAGTGGTCATGATGGGTATGCCGACGGAAACCGTGCGCCCACCTAGAGCCCGGACGGCTCCGCGGCTTACACCGCCACCGATAAGGATGACCGGGCGCTCGGACTCGCGGACCAAAGCGACCACACGTTGGACCTCGACCGCCGACACCTCCGAAAGAGCATTCTCAGCGACCGCGACGGGGTCCTGGCCCGGCAGTGGCGGGGCGGCCTGGGCGTCCAGGCAGACTTCGAGGAAAACGGGCCCCTGGCGTGGGGCGCGGCCGTCGAGAACGGCATCTAGGACGATGTCGCGGGCAACCGGCCGCTCAATTCGCATCGACCGCTTGGTGACGCTACTGACCAGCTCTACACCGTCGATCTCCTGGATACCGCGCTGGCGCACCGCCCCGTGGCTGAGGTCGCTGCTCTTGACTTGTCCGCCAACAACCAGTAGCTCGCGGCTTTCTTGCCAAGCCCCGGCTATTCCCGTCAATGCGTTTGTCACCCCGGGGCCGGCGGTAACCAGCACAAACGCTCGCCCCGTATCCTCGTCACGGGAGGCGTTGAAATACTCCACTGCGATGGCCGCGCCGACCTCATGCACGAACGGCACGCACACCATTCGAGTGCGCACAGAGTTCAGCAGGTGCATGACGTTGCCGCCGGCGACAAAGAAGCAGTGTGTATAGCCGGCCCCCGCCAGCCAGTCCACAAACTGATCCGAATATTTCGCAGGCTGCGGGGGGGTCCGCGTCACACGCCCACCTTCCGGGTGATAACGAAGTTGGGACGCTGCTTGACCTCCTCGTAGATAAGCGCCAAGTACTCGCCGATGACCCCGAGGAGCAGGGTAACAACGCCGAAGCCGATCAGCGTGACGCAGATGATCGAGCCGAAGCCGGGAAACGGCACCCCATAGAAGACGAAGCGGAAGGCGAGGACAAACACAGCGATGACCGCTATTGCGCTCAAAAGGAAGCCGGTGAGGGTGATAAGCCGCAAGGGCACGTAAGAGTGGGCCAGGATGCCCTTCCCTGCTAAGTCGAGCACCTTGAAGGTGTAAGCCTTGGATTCCCCGGCGAAGCGGGGCGCCCGCTTCATGGGCAGCCCGATCGACTTGAATCCAACCCAGGAGAACAATCCCCGGACGAAACGGTTGCGTTCGTCCATCGAGCGAACTGCCTCGTAGACCTTTCGGTCAACCAACCGGAAGTCACTGGCGTTGCTGGTGATTCGGTCGTCGGTGAGCTTGCCCGCCAGCCAATAGAACAGCTGGGAATTCATCCTGCGGACGGGTCCGGTCCCGCCCCGTTCTGTCACCACGCCGTAGACGTTCTCGTAACCCTGCTCCCATGCGCGGATCATTTCCGGGATAAAATCGGGTGGGTCTTGCAGGTCGGCGGTCATCAGGACGACAGCGTCGGCGTCGACCACGTTGAGGCCCGCCGTCAGACCGCCGTCCATCCGGAAGTTGCGAGCCAACTGCAGGATCTTGAAGCGGGGATCCGCCTTATTGATCGCGAGTAGCTTGTCCATCGTGTCGTCGGTGGACCCGTTTTCGACGATGATCGCCTCGAAGTCGTACTCCGGCTCGGAGTCGAACACCTTGGCCAGCTGGCGAGCTAGCTCCTCGATGCACTCACTTTCATTGAAGGCCGGCGAAATTACGGCGATCTTTTTCTTCGCTCCCACACTTACTCCCACACTTTCCAAGGCGGGTCCCCGCTGATCCAGAGGTTGTTCAACAGCTGCGATTCCCGGAAGGTGTCCATCGGCTGCCAGAAGCCGTGGTGTGGGAACGCGGCAATTTGGCGGTCTTCCGCCAACCGGAGCAGCGGCTTGTCCTCGAGCACGGTCTCGTCGCCCTCCAGGTAATCGAACACTCCTGGCTCGAAGAGGAAGTAACCGATGTTGATCCAGTCCTCGGTCTTTGGCTTCTCTCGGAATTTGGCGACCGCGCCGTCGTCCTCCAGGTCGATGACCCCGAACCGGCTCATCGGCTGGGTGGCCGTGACCGTCGCGAGCTTGCCATGGGAGCGGTGAAACTTGAGCAGGGCGTGGATGTCGACGTCGGCGATACCGTCGCCGTAGGTGCAGAGGAACGTCTCGCAGCCTACGTACTTCTGAATGCGCTTGATCCGGCCGCCGGTCATCGTATCGAGCCCGGTGTCCGCGACGGTGACCTGCCAGTTGAATTCGTCGTGCGAGCCGTGGTAGCGGATGCTCGACTGGTCACCAAGGGTGATGGTGAAGTCCAGATTGGCCGCCCCGTAGTTGGTGAAGTAGTTCTTGATGTACTCGCTCTTGTAGCCCGTGCACACGATAAAGTCGGAAATCCCGTAGTGGCCAAGAATTTTCATGATATGCCAGAGCACCGGGCGACCACCCACCTCAACCATCGGCTTGGGGCGGAACTCGGTCTCCTCGCGCATACGCGTGCCAAGACCACCCGCGAGGAGTACGGCTTTCATTACCAATCGTCCAATCTCAAGGCAACCTGTCCCCCAGCGCTGTTTCCCCCACGCCAGCGTCGCGCAGATGACACACTAGCAATGCTGCGGCGCGTTCGGCTGGGTTTTCGGCCGCCGCATAATGTACGGATACGCACGTCTTAGGAGACCTCATTTCAAGACTCGATACCGATCGGTTGGGGACGGGGCTCGAGGAGGATCGCGACGATATCCTCGCCGCGGTGCGCGAGTATGCCAAACGCAAGCTCGCGACATCCGAGTTTGTGGCAGGGACCACGCCGGTGCCCGTGTCGGGCAAGGTTCTCGACCCCGAAGACTTCGCCGCCCTCGTCGACGCGTCGCTGGACGGGTGGCTGACCGCCGGCCGGTTCCATCCGATCTTCGAGCGGGCCCTCGCCCGTTATGTGGGAGCCCGCGACGCGGTCTTTGTCAACAGTGGGTCGAGCGCCAACCTTTGCGCACTCAGCGCATTGACCAGCCCAAAGTTGGGCAGCTATAAGAAAAGGTTCGGCAAACGGCCGCTGGAGCCCGGTGACGAGGTGCTGACCGTGGCGTCCGGATTTCCGACCACCGTCAACCCGATCATTCAGAATCGCCTGCGCCCGGTGGTCGTCGACATCGAGCTTGGCACTTACGACGCGATACCGGAACGGCTTCGAGAGGCCGTCGGGCCCAAGACGCGGGCGATCATGATGGCCCACACCTTGGGCAACCCGTTCGACCTCGATACGGTCCAGGAGTTGTGCGACAAGCACGGCTTATGGCTGGTCGAGGACTCGTGTGACGCACTCGGCTCGACGTACGACGGCAAGCGCACCGGTAGTTTCGGCGACACCGCAACGCTGAGCTTCTACCCCGCGCACCACATCACGACCGGCGAGGGCGGCGCGGTGTTCGTCAAGTCGGCGCTGGTGCGCAAACAGGTCGAGTCCTTCCGCGACTGGGGCCGGGACTGCTACTGCGCCCCCGGAAACGACAACACCTGCCAGAAACGGTTCGAGTGGCAACTCGGCGAGCTGCCCAAGGGCTATGACCACAAATACATCTACAGCCACATTGGATACAACCTGAAGGCCACCGACATGCAGGCGGCGCTGGGCCTCTCACAACTCGCCAAGGTCGACGGATTCGTCAAGGCCCGTAAGGACAACTTCGACTACCTGACTTCCCGACTGTCCGGCGTCGAGGGGCTCATCCTTCCGGTCGCCACACCCAAGTCTGATCCGTCTTGGTTCGGCTTCCCGATCACCCTTGATCCGGAACATCCCGTCGACCGCACCAAGTTCATGCAGTTCCTCGACGAGCGCAAGATCGGCTTCCGCCAGCTGTTCGCCGGCAACCTCGTCAAGCAGCCGGCCTACCGTGGCGTCGACTTCCGGATCGTCGGGGAACTCACGAACACTGACATCGTGATGAACCGGACGTTCTGGGTGGGCACCTATCCAGGCCTTACCGGGCCGATGCTGGAGTTCGTGGCTGACTCGATCCACGAGTACATGGCCGAAGCCGCGCGATAGCCGTGCACTATCTGATCACCGGGCATACGGGGTTCAAAGGACCTTGGCTCGCGCTGCTCCTGCTCAGTCGCGGCCACCGGGTCTCCGGCTTCGCGCTCGACCCTCCCGACGGCGGTCTGTTCAAGCGGGCGGGCCTCGCCGACCTGCTCGTCTACGACTCCCGGGTGGACATCCGTGACGCCGAGGCCACCGCGGCGGCGATGTCTGCCGCGGCTCCGGACGTGGTCGTGCACATGGCGGCCCAGTCACTGGTCCGCGAGTCGTATCGCGACCCGCGCTACACCTACGAGACCAACGCCATCGGAACGCTCAACGCGCTCGAGGCCGTCGCAGCCACGCCATCGGTACGTGCGCATGTCGTCGTGACTACCGACAAGGTCTACCGCAACGTCGACCAGGAGGCCGGTTACGTCGAAACCGATCCCCTGGGCGGCGACGATCCCTACAGCGCATCGAAGGCGATGGCCGATCTGCTGGCCCAGTCCTGGATTCGAAGCTTTCCCGGGCCTCCCACCGCTATTGCCCGCGGCGGCAACGTCATTGGCGGCGCTGATGTCAGCCGTGATCGGCTGCTGCCGGACCTGATGGCCGCCTACGCGCGGGGGGAGGCGCCGCTGCTGCGGTTCCCGCACGCGGTGCGTCCGTGGCAGCACGTGCTCGATTGCCTCAATGGATACCTCACCCTCGTTGACGCGCTACTGGCCGGATCCGGCCTGGGCCAATGGAACTTCGGGCCGGGGCGCGACAGCTTCGTCGAGGTCGGCAAGGTCGCCACCCTAGCCGCCGAGCTGTGGGGCGGGGGCGCCCATTGGAACCTTGACGACGGGGAGCATCCACACGAGGCGAACCTGCTGGCGCTCGACGCCTCCAAAGCGCAGCGGGAACTCGGCTGGCGCAACCGGCTGGGCTTCCGCGACGCCCTGGCCTGGACTGTCGACTGGGAGCGGCGGGTCCACGGAGGCGCCGACCCGCTGACGGTGGCTCAGGAGCAGATCGCCGCTTTCGAGAACCTGAGATGACTGAATTCGATTTGCCATCCGAATCGGCCCCGGCGGGGCCGCTTATTCGGCTGGTCAACGATCAGCGAGTGGCTT
Source organism: Mycobacterium terramassiliense (assembly GCF_900157385.1). GTDB lineage: Bacteria > Actinomycetota > Actinomycetes > Mycobacteriales > Mycobacteriaceae > Mycobacterium > Mycobacterium terramassiliense. Next base: position 642,170 of record NZ_LT717699.1, on the reverse strand, counting down.
TTCTGGTCGTCGGTGGCATCAACACCGTCATCGGCTTTGGGATCTTCGTCGCTTGCTCACAAACCGTGGGTTACGTGGTCGACCATCGGTTCGGCAAGATAGCCGGGTCCTTGGTGACAGTCGGTATAGCGCATGTGCTGAGCGTCCTCTTTGCCTTCGTGATGCATCGGCGCTTCGTCTTCCGCGTCCGCGGCCATGTGTTGCGTGATTTCGCGCGCTTCGAGAGCGTCTACCTCACCGCGCTGGCCATCAATGCCGTTGCCCTGCCCGTGCTGGTCGAGTTCGGTTTGCACCGCATACCGGCGCAGGCGATCATCGTTACGGCGTCCACCCTGCTGAGCTACTTCGGCCACCGGCACTTCTCCTTCCGGCGCAGCACCGCCGAATCCCACGACGACGCGACGCGCGGGTAGCGCGCGCGACAGCTGATCCAATCCGGGCCCCGGCCGCACCGGTTCGTTACCGCAGTCCGATGCTTGACCTTCGCCCAATTTGGCCATGACCTCCTCGCTTACCCATACCCAGCGGGCTTTGAACCCGCGATTTCCGTAACCCACGAAGCTGCACAGATCTATTGGCGGTTGTGGCGATGGCTCTGTCGCTACCTCGGGTTTGCGCGTCGTTCTGCGACTGGTATCCGGTGATAAGTCGGTCACCTGCTCATCGTCATCGCTGTAGGAGGGCGCCGGACGCCGGGCGTAGGAGGCGATGATCGCCCCGCACGCGAGCAACCACAGCAGCGGCGTGAAAAAGACCGTGGTGATAACTAAGTTGAGGAAGCTTTCGACGGCCCCCCCTCCCGATATCGGTACCCGGACGGGTGGACTCGGCAGTGCGATTTGGACGATGCTGATCCCGGCGGCGACGCTGACGCAAATACCAACCGCGCGGCGACGGCCGCCGACGAGCGCGACCCTGTCGAATATCCCGCTTCCCGGAAGCCCATCCGGGTCTCGCGCCAGCAACGCGGCAGCCGGCAACGCGAAGACCAAATAGTACCGACAACTCACCGCGGGAAAGAGGGATGCGGTCGCCAGGAGCGCGATGCCCACCATGACGGGCGGGACCCGTCGCCCAAGCGCCACGACCGCCGCGACGACGACGAATAGGACGACAAACCCGAGCACCGATCGCGGACCGGCCAGAAAGCCCTCCGGCACCGCGCCGCCCGCGGTATATCCCTTGACGAAATCAGGGATCGCCAGGATCCCCTTGCCGAATGACACGTTGCCGTCGCTGACGCTCGATTTGAACGAACCGTAGCCAAGGACGTTGTGCATCGACTGCACGATGGTGTGCGGGAAGTCTTGGGGCCACAACGCGTATGCAGCGACGTTGGAGACGGCGGCTGCGACCACCGCAATGCCACCCCACCGCCATTGCCGCGCCGCGAATAGCGCGACAGCGAGCACGACGAACTGCGGTTTCACCAGCGCCGCCAGGACGACCATGAGCGCGACGAGACCCCAGCGCTGTCGGCACAGCGCCACCAAGAAGACCAGCGCTATCGGTACTACAAATCCCACCGAGTTGCCGCGGTCGATCGTCATCCATGCCGGAATGGCCGCGACGCCGCAGGCGACGAAAACGACTACCGGCTCGAGCCCTCGCGCCGTCCGAGCCGCCCATAACGCTGGAGTGAAAACCGCGGCCGTCAAAGCGATCAGGTAACCAAACAATCCAATTTGTGGCGCACCCAGCCATGCCCCCAGCGACCCGAAAAACATGTGCGGCAACATCGCGGCCGCCGGGTAGTTGTTGAGGGCCGGCTTATAGTCCGGGGGAAGATACATGGGATAGGGCGCCCACGGGTTAGAGCTCATCCCGAAACTCACCGGAATCGTGTAGTCGCTGAAGCAGTGGCGACCGATCCTCACGCCCCAATCGCGTACACAGTCGTAGGGCGAGTACAGGAGCGAGGATATGACATCAACCGAGTAGTAATGGACGAGAACACAACCCGTCACAACGGAAATCGTCGACCCGACCAAGACAAGTCCAACCAAGAGGCAACGTTCGGATTGGCAAACGACTGCCGCGCGTTGCTCCCGTACGAGCGCGATCGTTCGCCGTAGCGGATCAAGGGCTCGCGTCATCGAATCTCCCCGGTTCGTCGCCGAAAGATCTAGTGGGAGTGAGCCCGAGTTCGCCCCCGGGGCGAAGCTTGGCAGATATGTACGGAGTTTTGCTGAAAATCCACCAATTCACTCGGACTAGTTAGGCGCCACCGCGGGATCCACCGGAACCTTCCCCGCTGGCCGCTGGTCACCCGATGGGATGGGTGCGGGACGCCGCGCGAAGGAGCCGACGATCACCCCGCACGCGAGCAACCAGAGGAGCGCCGCAAAGGACGCGGTGGTGACAACGACCCATCGGTCGGGCATCTCGAGGCCGTGTTGTACCGCTCCTACTATCTCCGCGCGAAGGGGCGGACTGGGCAACGCGATATGCGCGATACTCAGAGCTGCGGCGAGGGTCACGCAAATGCCAACCGCGCGACGACCGTCGCCGACGGTAGCGAGGCGGTCGAAGATCCCGGTTCCCGGTGGCCCCGCCGGATCCCGCACCACCAGGGCGGCGATCGGTAGCGCGAACGCCAGGTAATAGGGCAGGACAACGGCGGGGAAAAGGCACGCCGTGGCCAGCAGCATGATGCCGACCAGGACGGGCGGGATGCGGCGCCCGAGAGCAAGTACGGAGACGACAACCAGCAAGAGGACTACGTATCCGATGACCGACCGGGGGCCAGCCAGGAAGCCGTCCGGTAGGTTGCCGCCCGTGGCACGCGCCTCCAGACTGTCGGGCAGGATCAGCAGCGCCTTCCCGAAGGACACGTTTAACCCGATAAGCGCCTTGAACGAGCCGTAGCCGAGGGTGTTATGGATCGATTGCACGATGGTTTGCGGAAAGTCCCGGGGCCACAGCAAATAGGCGGCGATGTTGGACAGCGCGACGCCGGCGACCGCGGTGCCCGCCCATCGCCATTGCCGTGCCGCGAACAGGACCATCCCCAGCACGGCGAATTGTGGCTTCACCAGCGCAGCCAGGATCACCATGACGGTGACGAGCCCCCACCGTTGGCGACACAGCGCCACCAGAAAAGCCAGCGCGATCGGCACCACGAATCCCGTGGAGTTGCCCCGATCGATCACCATCCAGGCCGGAATCGCGGCGGTGCCGCATGCGAAAAAGACCACCACCCGCTCCAGACCACGCGCTCCCCGGGCAGCCCACACCGCCGGAGTAAGGGCCGCCATCGTTAAGAGGAGCAAGTAGGCGACCAACCCTAACTTCGGTGCATGAAGCGCCCGTCCGAGAAACCCGAAGACCGTCTGCGGCAGCATCCCGGCCGCCGGATAGTTGCTGAAACCGAACTGGAGCGATGAGTGGTCCGGAAGCGTAACGACGTTGGAGCCCCAAGGATTGGCCTGCATGCCCACGTTCGCCTGAATCCCGTAGTCGCTGAAGCAATGCCGACCGACCCTGGTGCCCCAATCGACTTGGCAGTCGTCTGGGACGAAGACGAGAGAAGAAAGCGCATCAATCGAGAAATACTGGCCCAGGACGAAGGCAGTCACCGCCGAAACGGACGTCGCCAGCAGGATCGTGCCGAGCAGGGTCGTGCGCTCGGATTGGCCGGTGACCGTAGCGCAACGTTGCCGCAGGGCCGAGGTGGTGCCATGTAGCGCTGCTAGGGGTCGCCGCAATGCATCCTCCCCTTTCCTCCACCGAACGACCGTGGCAGCAGGACGTGCCTGCGGCCCAACCGCTCGGCAGCTTAACGCAATGGGGGGCTTGCCACCCCGGTTTGCGACACCCGGTGGGCGGAGCCGTTCGCCACGTCCAGGTGGCAACGAAAGTCGGCTTCCACCTGGAAGATTCCTCAGCCGTTAGCCGGCGACGGCTCCAGGCTCCGAGAACGGCGCCCCGAACTCAGTCACCGGCTGCAGACCGCGCTTGCGTACCTTCGCGGCGGCGTCGCGGATCAGCTTGTAGATCCCGACGAACGCGGCGTGATCGGTCATCACGAAGGGAGTCAGCAACCGGTTGTGCACCAGCGCGAACGACACCCCCTCCGCGGGGTTGGCCCAACCGACCGAACCGCCCAGCCCGACGTGACCGAAGCCCGGCATCACGTTGCCGATCGGCAGGCTGTGATAGCCCAAGTGGAAAGCCAACGGCACGAACAGGTTTCGGTCCGGCCGCAGGCTCCGCCGACCGGTCAGTCCGGCGACCAGCTCACGGGACAAGAATTGGGTGCCGTCGATCTCGCCGCCGTTGGCGATCGCCCCGTACATGCGCGCGAGCGCGCGGGCCGTCACCACGCCATTGGCCGCCGGGATCTCGGCGTCCAGCAACGGGATCTCGCCCTGGGCGGCGGCGATGAAGCCCGGGAAGTACATGGACCGCCACCCACCGGACAGCTCGTGGGCCACCCTGCGCGTCACATAGTTGAGGGCCGGGTTGACCACGAGGTTCTGCGGCATGATGATCTGCGCGGCCCGCGTCGGCGACTCGGCCGGCGGCCGGCCCAGGTGCATCCCATCGGTACCCAGCGGCTCGGCGAGCTCCTCGCGAATCAGCGCGCGCATGCCCTTGCCGGTCACGCCCCGGGCGAGCCCGGACATCAGCCAGCCGAAGGTCAGCGCGTGATAGGCGGATTTGCCCAGCAGGCGTCCCGGCGACGCGGCCGCCAGCCGCTCTTCCATCAGTTCGTGGTCCAGCAGGTCTTCCTGAGTGGCGCCGCGCAGGCCCGACAGCCCTGCGTGGTGTCTCATCACCTGCCGCACGGTGAGTTCGGCTTTGCCGTTGGCCCCGAACTCCGGCCAGTACTCGGCAACGGGAGCCTCGTAGTCGATGAGGCCGCGGTCGGCGAGCCGGTGGATGACGGTGGCGGCCATGCCCTTGGTTGCCGAGAACACCATCGGGGCAGTGTCGGCCGACCACGGCACGTGACCGCCCCGGTCCTCCCAACCGGTCCACACGTCAACGGCGGGTTGACCGTCGACGTAGACGGCCAGCGCCCCGCCGCCGAACCGGCGAGCCGGAAACATGGTGGAGAAACTCCGAACGACGCAGGCGAAATGTGGGTCCGCCGCACCGGACACACGGTGGCCTGCGTCAGGGCCATCGTGGACAGGGACCGCGCGGCGAGCGACCCGAGACTCCATTGTCACAGTATTGAATTTACTTGGATTCCATACTGTCCGTAGGGGAAACCGCGGCTAATTTACCTTTCCGTTAGGAAGACGCGGCCTGAAGGATTTGCTGGGCCGCCAGCGCCGGGGTCAGCTCGCCCGCCTTGACTTGGCGTTCCACGTCGGCGCGAATTTTGCGCACGGCCGGGTTGGACAGCACCCGGTCCAGGACGGCGTCGCGGACCATCTGCCAGGTCCAGTCGACTTGCTGGGCCCGCCGGCGCTCGTCGAGTTCCCCGGCGTCGGCAAGCACCTTGCGGTGGCGCTCGATCGTCTCCCACAGCTCGGCCAGGCCGGTTCCCTCCGTCGCGCTCATGGTGAGAACCGGTGGCCGCCAGAGTGTTTCGCCGGGGTGGATCAACCTGATCGCCGCTGACAGCTCCCGCGCGGCCTTGCGCGCCTCGGCCAGGTGATCGCCGTCGGCCTTGTTGACCACCACGATGTCGGCGAGCTCCAGCGCGCCCTTCTTGATGCCCTGCAGCTGGTCGCCGCTGCGCGCCAGGGTCAACAGCACGAAGGTGTCCACCATGTTTGCCACGGCCACCTCGGACTGGCCCACGCCGACCGTCTCGACGAGGATCACGTCGAACCCGGCGGCCTCCAGCAGCACGATGGTTTCCCGCGTCGCCTTGGCCACCCCGCCCAGCGTGCCCGACGTCGGCGACGGGCGGATGTAGGCGTCCGGGTGCACCGCCAGCCGCGCCATCCGGGTCTTGTCGCCCAGGATCGAGCCGCCGGTGCGGGTCGACGACGGGTCGACGGCCAGCACCGCCACCCGGTGGCCCCGCTCGATCAGGTGCATGCCGAGCGCTTCGATGCTGGTGGATTTTCCCACCCCGGGGACCCCGGTGATGCCGACGCGGTGTGCGTTGCCCGCGTGGGGCATCAGCTCCAGCAGCAGCTGTTGCGCCGTTTCGTGGTGGTCGGCCCGGGTGGATTCCAGCAGCGTGATGGCCCGCGGCAGCGCCGCGCGGTCGCCGCCGAGGACGGCCTTGGCCAGTTCCCCTGTGGAGCCCTTCATATGGCACGCGCCGAGCGTGACGGCACGGCGAAAAAACGGGCCGATTCTCGCCGTGACGTCACGTTCGCGGGAAGCATTGGCGACGTCACTGGCCCAGGTCATACCCCAGCCGCTCGGCGAGCTTGTGCAGCAAGCCGATCGCGGCGTCGGCGATCACCGTCCCGGGCGGGAAGATGGCGGTGGCCCCGGCGGCGTACAGCTCGTCGAAGTCGCCGGGCGGGATGACGCCACCGACCACGATCATGATGTCGGGCCGTCCGACCTCGGCCAGCGCGTCGCGCAGCGCCGGCACCAGCGTCAAATGGCCGGCGGCCAGCGAGGACACCCCGATGACGTGCACGTCGTTGTCGGCGGCCTGCCGGGCCACCTCCTCGGGCGTGGAGAACAACGACCCGACGTCGACGTCGAACCCGATGTCGGCGAACGCCGTCGCGATCACCTTCTGCCCGCGGTCGTGGCCGTCCTGCCCCATCTTGGCCACCAGGATCCTCGGCCGCCGGCCGTCGGCCTCGGCGAATTTCTCGACCAGTTCGGTGGCGGTGGCGATGTTGGTGGCCTTTCCGGCTTCGTGACGGTAGACCCCGGCGATAGTACGGATCTCCGCCTGATGACGGCCATACACCTTTTCCAGCGCGTCGGAGATCTCGCCCACGGTGGCCTTGGCCCGGGCGGCGTCGATGGCCAGCGCCAGCAGGTTGTTGCCCAGCCCGTCGTCGCCGGCGCGGCCGGTGGCGGCGGCGGCGCGGGACAGCTCCGCCAAAGCGGCGTCGACGGCCGAGGAGTCCCGATTGGCCCGCAGCTCTTGGAGTTTGGCCAGCTGCTCGGCGCGCACGCGGCTGTTTTCGACCTTGAGGACCTCGATCTCCTGGTCCTCGTCGACCTGGTACTTGTTCACCCCGATCACCGGCTGCTGACCCGAGTCGATGCGGGCCTGGGTGCGCGCGGCGGCCTCCTCGATGCGCATCTTGGGGATGCCGTCGTCGATGGCCTGCGCCATGCCGCCGTGCTCGGCGATCTCGGCGATGTGGCCGCGGGCCGCCTGCGCGAGCCGATGCGTCAGCCACTCCACGTAATAGGAACCGCCCCACGGGTCGATCGGCCTGGTGGTGCCCGACTCCTGCGCCAGCAGCAGCTGGGTGTTGCGCGCGATGCGGGCGGAGAAGTCGGTGGGCAGCGCCAGCGCCTCGTCCAGGGCGTTGGTGTGCAGCGACTGGGTGTGACCCTGGGTGGCGGCCATCGCCTCGATGCAGGTGCGCGCGACGTTGTTGAAGGCGTCCTGGGCGGTCAGCGACCAGCCCGAGGTCTGCGAATGTGTGCGCAGCGACAGCGATTTGGGATTCTTGGGGTCGAACTGCGACACCAGCTCGCTCCACAGCAGCCGACCGGCCCGCAGCTTGGCGACCTCCATGAAGAAGTTCATGCCGATGCCCCAGAAGAACGACAGCCGGGGCGCGAACTTGTCGATGTCCAGGCCGGCATCCAGGCCCGCCTTGATGTAGTCGACGCCGTCGGCCAGCGTGTAGGCCAGCTCCAAATCGGCTGTGGCGCCGGCCTCCTGGATGTGGTAGCCGGAGATCGAGATGGAGTTGAACTTCGGCATCTTGGCGCTGGTGTAGGCGAAGATGTCGGAGATGATGCGCATCGACGGCTTGGGCGGGTAGATGTAGGTGTTGCGCACCATGAACTCTTTGAGGATGTCGTTCTGGATGGTGCCGGCCAGCTTCTCCGGCGGCACCCCCTGCTCCTCGGCGGCCACCACGTACAGCGCGAGGATGGGCAGCACCGCGCCGTTCATCGTCATCGACACCGACACCGCGGACAGGTCGATGCCGTCGAACAGCTGCCGCATGTCGAGGATGGAATCGATTGCCACGCCGGCCATCCCGACGTCCCCCTGAACGCGAGGGTGGTCGGAGTCGTAGCCGCGGTGGGTGGCCAGGTCGAATGCGACCGACAGGCCCTTCTGGCCGGCGGCGAGGTTGCGCCGGTAGAACGCATTGGAATCCGCGGCCGTGGAGAACCCGGCGTATTGGCGAATCGTCCAGGGCTGGTTCACGTACATCGTCGGATAGGGGCCACGCACGAAGGGCGGTTCACCGGGGAAGCTGTTGAGTGGATAGCCGTCGGCGACCGCGGCGGCGCGGTCTTCGGCGATGTACACCGGCTTGACGTCGATGCCTTCGGGCGTGTGCCACCGCAGCTGCTCGGGCGCGTAACCGTGCGCCGCCGCCGCCGCGGCGGCCTGCTCTTCCGCGGCGGCCTCGGTGGGCGGCCGTACCTTGCGCTCGCCGTGCAGCGGGACGTCCGAGAAGTTGCCGATCGCGGGTGTCGTCATCGTCATAGCGGCTATGCCCCCAATCGCGTGAGCAGGTCCGACAAGGCTTGCACCGCATTGATTTTCGCGGTCAGGAACTCATCCGGGCGGTGCTGGGCGTCCCCCAGCGCCTGCTCGGGGCCGGCCAGGCAGACCGTCGCGACACCGGCGCTGCGGGCGGCCTCGACGGCGCCCGCTGCCTCGTCGTGATAGCGCTTGTCGGTGCCGCAGATGACGGCCACGGCCGGCGACCCGGCTGCCGTCACGGCCGCCGCGATCCCGGCGGCGTCGACCGGGCCGGGGTTGATCGCCTCGATACCGCCCGAGGCGAGCAGGTTGGCCGCGAACGTCGCCCGAATGTTGTGCTCGGCCAACGGGCCCAGCGGCAGCAGCAGCGCCTTCGGCCGCGCGCCGGTTCGGGCGAGGTAGGCGTCGGACCGGTCCCGCAACGCCTCGAATTCCGCCGCGTAGCGCCGGATTTCGGCCGCCGAATCCCCCTGCTTCAGGGGCGGCTCCTCCAGGTTCGGGTATTCGTTCACGCCGGTGATCGCGGTGCGCCGGTGCGCGATGTCGTCGGCGCGCCGTTCGGCGATGCCTGCGATCTGCTGGGCGACATAGCCGCGGGCGTCGGCGACCCCGCCGCGAGCCTCGATCTCCTGGAACTGCTGCCACGCCCGTTGGGCGAGCTGCTCGGTGAGGTCCTCGACGAACCACGACCCACCGGCGGGGTCGCGCACCTGCCCGACATGCGACTCCTCCAACAGCAGCAGCTGGGTGTTGCGCGCGATGCGCCGCGAGAAGCCGTTCGCCACACCGGGAAAGCCACCCGCGATGGCCGCGTCGAAGGGCAGCACCAGCACGGTGTCGGCGCCGCCGACCCCCGCGCCGAAGGCGGCCACCGTGGCGCGGAGCATGTTCACCCACGGGTCGCGCTGGGTCATCATCGGCAGCGAGGTCTCCGCGTGGACGACGGCGGCGCCGCCCTCGGGGTCGCCGACCACCTCGGCGACCCGCGCCCAGAGCCGGCGCGCGGCGCGCAGCTTGGCGATCGTCAGGAACTGGTCGTCGTCGGCGGCCAGCCGGAAGCTGATCTGGCGCAAGGCTTGTCCGACGGACAGCCCGGAGTCGGTGAGCAACCGCAGGTAGGCCACCGCGGCCGCGATGCCGCCGGCCAGCTCCCAGGTCGCGTTGGCGCCCAGGTTGTGGAAGGCGGGTCCGTCGACGGTGATGGCCCGCACGCCGCCGCCCGCGGCCGCGCGGGTGGCCACGGCGACCACTTGCTCGGTCGACGGGGACTCCCGGCCGCTGAGCTTCGCGGTCAGCGGGTCGGCGCCCAGGTCGACGGACACCGTGGGGCGCCGCTCCGGGTCCAGCTCGTCGACCAGCGCCAGCAGGGCGTTGCAGGCCTCGGCGTAGTCGGCGCCGGCGTCGAGGATGACGGGCACCAGCTCGAGGTACACGCCCGAGAGCAGGGGCCCGAGCTCCGCGGGCGCCACCCCGGACCGGCCCACGCGGACCCGCAGCGCGCTGACCCCCTCGGCGAGGGCGGCCAGCACCGCGGCGTTGCCGTCGCCGCCGGGAACGGGGAACGCCTCGGCCACCTTCCAGCCCGCGTTGACGTCGCGCAGCGGGTCGCCGCCGCGCACGTAGGGCCACTCGCCGGGCAGCGGCGGTTCGGGCAGTTCGTCGAGCGCGGTGTAGAGCGCCCGGATGGCGATTCCGTCGTACGTCGGGGTCGAAAGCAGGCGCTCGGGCTCGTCGCCCAGCTGGTCGGGATCCCTGCGGGCGCTCTTGGACAGCACACCGGCGACCGCACTGCGCCAACGCCCGCGAACCTGTTCTAGGTCGGCGAGCTCGGGTACATCAATGGACACCGATTGCTCCCTTTTTGCCAGCAAATGGGGCTCTGCCACGTACTAATGAGGCTAATTGATCGGGGCTCCCGGCTAAAAACCGCGCGGGCCGGCGATCGGGGCGGCCGGCCGGGGAAACACCCGCGACGGGAAAGGAATTATTCACCCGCGGCCCGTACCCTTGACAGGCGTGACGGCTTCCGCCACCTGCAAAATCGACGCCAGACTGCGTGATCTTCGTGCCGCGATCGGCGCGGGGGCGCGTCAGCTCTCCCGGCCGCGCGCTCTGGCGACAGTGGCCGGGATCACAGCGCTGATCGCGGCGGCGACCTGGCTTCAGTTGCCGACGCCGCTGCAGATGCGGGACTGGGCGGAATCGGTGGGCCCCTGGTTCCCGCTGGCGTTCCTGGGCACGCACGTGGTGGCCACGGTGGTGCCGGTTCCCCGCACGGCGTTCACCCTGGCGGCCGGGCTCCTCTTCGGCCCGCTGCTGGGCGTCGCGATAGCGGTCGTTGCCAGCACGGCCAGCGCGGTGCTCGCGCTGCTGCTGGTGCGCGCGGCCGGCTGGCAGCTCAACCGCCTGGTCCGCCACCGATCGATCGACACCGTCGACGAACGCCTGCGCCAACGCGGCTGGCTGGCCATCCTGTCGCTGCGGCTGATCCCCGCCGTGCCGTTTTCGGTGATCAACTATGCCGCCGGCGCGTCGACCGTGCGGGTGGCGCCTTATACGTTGGCCACCATCGCCGGGTTACTGCCGGGCACCGCCGCGGTGGTGATCCTGGGCGACGCGCTCGCCGGTCACCCCAGCCCGCTGCTGTTCCTGGTGTCGCTGTGCACGGCCAGCCTCGGGGTGACGGGGCTGGTGGTCGAGATCCGCCAGCACCGCCAGCACCACCGCCGCACGACGCAGAGCGCGCCGCAGGGCGAGGCGCCCGCACCGGAGCCGGCGGCCGTCAGCTAACTGCGCCCGGCCCGGCCCGGGCCAGCCTTGGCGATCCCTTTCTGAAGGCAACCTGAAGACGTGCGGCGTAAACGGCCCACTTCAGGTTGACTTCAGCTTCGCTTCCTACCGTCGCTGCCACCACCACAGCAACGAGGAGGCACCGTGACCGTCGAGGAACCGACCCACAGCACACCCCCCGCAAGCCCACCTTCGGTCCTGCATCGGCACCCGGTCGGTGTCGCGGTCGGCAGCGGGTTGGCCGGGCTCGTCGTGGGGGCCTTCGGGGCCGCCACGCGCCGACGGCACCGCCTACGGCGACCCCGCGATCAACCCTGACCCCGGCGGCGGCGGTGGCGGGACGAACGCGCCGGCGCCGGGGTCAGGGTTGATCGCGGGGTCGCCGTAGGCGGTGCCGTCGGCGGTGACCACGAGCGCGCGGACGACGCCGCCGTTGAGTTGGGCGGCGACTTGCTGCGGCGGGGTGCGCGCCTGCGCGAGCGCGTCCGCGCGCGAGGTGGCCGCGAGGAGGCGGTCGTCGAGGTTGCGACGAGCCTGGGCCCGCAGGCTGACGTCGATGACCACCCCGAGCACCACCAGCAGGACCGCGAGCAACCCGATGACCACCAGGACGACCCGCCGCCGCAGCGACGGCGTCGGCGTGACGGGGTCCACCGTCATGACCGGCGGGCTTGCACGCGGTAGCCGATGCCGCGGACGGTGTGCACAATCCGCGGCCCGTGGGCCTCGAGCTTGCGCCGCAGCCCGCTGATATGCACCTGCACCAGGTTGGGGTCGTAGGCGTCGTAGCCCCACACCGCGCTCAGGATCTGGCCGGCGCTGACGGTCCGGCCGCGCTGCTCGACCAGGAAGTGCAACAGCCGCAGCTCGGTGGCGGTCAGCTCCAGCTCGTGCCCCGCGCGCACGGCGACGCGCGCGTCGACGTCCACGATCAGGTCGCCCACCTGCAGCACCCGCGGCAGCCGCCCGCGCCGGCGCAGCACCGCATTGACCCGTGACACCAGTTCGGCCAGCTCGAACGGTTTGACGACGTAGTCGTCGGCGCCGCCGTCGAGGCCGCGCAGCCGGTCGGACAGGCCGTCACGGGCGGTGATCAGCACGATGCCGGCGTCGCCCCAGTCACGGATCACGTCGAGGAGGGTGAACCCGTCGCGCCCCGGCAGCATCACGTCGAGCACCACCAGGTCCGGTCGCAGCCCGTCCAGAGCGTCCTCCAAGCCGCCGCCGTCGCGGCAGGCGTCGGCGTGGTATCCGGCGTCGGTCAGCGCCTCGCTGACCATTTCGCGGATGGTCTCGGAATCCTCGACCACCAGCACCCGCGGTGCGCCGGACGTCGCACGCCTCTCTGCGCGTGGGGAACTCGCCATGCCCCATTGTGAGCGCTCCGCCTCGGCGACCGGCCGCACGAGCCCTTTTCTTCAGGTTCGCTTCACATTCCCCCGCCCCACTCGGCGCCCGCCAACTAGCGTCTGCCAGTACCGAGACCCGACGACATGGGAGCCTCATGACCTCCAACGACACCCGCAACGCCCCGCCGGCCGCGGGCCCCGCCCGCGGCCATTCGACGGCCGTCGTCGGGCCGCGGGCCCCGCCCGCGGCCATTCGACGGCCGTCGTCGCCGTCTCCGGGCTGGTGGGCCTGGTGCTGGGCGCGATCGCCGCCTTCGCGATCACCGGCCTGGTTTTCACGGTCCGGGTTCAACTCCCCCCGCCGCCCTATCCGCCGCCCCTGGGCGGGGCCTCCCCCCCCCCGCCGCCGGGCGGACCGCCCGCTCCGCCGGGCGCCACCGCCACCGAGTTGGTCCATCCCTTGCCCGACGGGGCGCGGCTCATCCTGGTCGCCGACACCACGCAGACCACGCAGGTCACCCGTCAGCTGCGTCAGCTGATGATCGGCGCCGGAGTGGTGACGCTGCTGGTGGCGGCGCTGCTGTCGGTCGCGGTCAGCCGGGTTGCGCTGCGGCCGCTGGACCGGCTCACCGCGCTGGCGACCGACATCGCCACCGGTGACCGCGGCCGGCGATTGCGTCCCAAGCGCACCGATACCGAACTCGGTCGCGCGGCGGGCGCGTTCGACGGAATGCTGGAGGCGCTGGAAGCCTCCGAGAGGCGGGCCCGGGACGCGGCCGAGGATGCCCGGCGCGCGGAGGCGGCCACCCGGCGATTTCTCGTCGACGCCGCCCACGAGCTGCGCACCCCGATCGCCGGCATTCAGGTCGCCGGTCCCGGAACCAAGCAGCGGCTTGCCGGCCACCTCCGGGGCGAAAACCAGGGTGACCGCGCCGACCGCGCCGGCGAACATGAGCATGTACGCCGGCATCATCGGGTTGCGGGTCCCGGTGACCAGCGTCTCGGCGATCAGTGGGGTGGTCCCGCCGAACGCCGACACCGCGATGTTGAATCCGATCGACACCGCGCCGTAGCGCACGTTGGTGGGAAACAGCGCGGGCAGGATCGCCGGCTCGAGGCTGCTCAAGAAGACCATGGGCAGGCCGACCAGCAGCACGCCGGCGAACTTCGTCGGATACGCCCCACCGAAGCGCATCAGGGTGAACGCCGGTAGTGAAACCGCGATGAGCAAGCCACATCCCGTCCACATCAGCGGTTTGATGCCGATGCGGTCGGACAGCATCGCGACGAACAACACGCCGACGGTCAAGGCCGCCAGCACGATCAGGACCATCACCAGCGCCGCGGTGTCCCCCACGCCCGCGGTCTTCTTCAGGTACGTGGGCACGTACCCGCTCACCATGTAACTGGTGTCGGTGACCGCGAGCTCGACACCCAGGCAGATCAGCAGCCCTTTCCACTGCCGCACGACGGTCAGCACGAATTGGGTGCGAACCGAGACGGGCAGCGCGACCTTGTGCACCTTCTCGTAGCCGGGCGACTCGTCGATCCTCGAGCGCAAATACACCGCCACCAGGCCGAACGGCGCCGCCAGGAGAAACGGGACGCGCCAGCCCCAGTTCAGCATGTCGGCGGTGGACAACGCGGTCTGCAGCCCCGTCACCAGCGCGGCGCCCACCACGAAGCCGCCCAGCGTGCCCACCGGCAGGAATCCGGCCAGCATCCCGCGCTTGTGGTCCGGGGCGTGCTCGGCGATGAAGGTCATGGCGCCCGCGTACTCCCCGCCGGAGGACAGGCCCTGGCCGATGCGGACGGCCGTGAGCAGGACCGGCGCCCAGACCCCGATGGTGTGGTAGCCGGGCAGCGCACCGGTCGCCGCCCCGCACACCGCCATCAGCGAGATCGTCATCACCAGCACCGGCTTGCGCCCGATGCGGTCGCCGAGGGGGCCGAAGATGAATCCGCCGAGCGGCCGCACGACGAAGCCCGCCGTCATGGTGCCGAAGGTGGCGATGAGGTTTCCCGCGCCGGAGTTCTCGCCGGGGTAGAACTTCTGCGCCAGGATGGTGGCGACGAGGCTGAACAGGGTGAAGTCGTAGGCCTCCATGAAGTTGCCGATCGCGGTGCCCTGGATCGACCGGTGCGTAGCGCGGGCATCGACCCCCGTGATGCCGCCGCCACCCGCTTTTCGACTCATTGGGTACATGACTTACCCGCAACGCCGCGCAACTATGCCAGGGCCCCCTCGGGCGGAGGACAATCGGGCTCATGGGGCGGACTGCACACGAATCGGTTTTCGCTGCGATCGGCGCGCGGCTGCTGCGTTCCCGCCATCTCACGCGTGCGCCGACCTGGATCTACCGGGCCCGCGCGGGCGCGCTGTTCGGCTCGCGCATCCTGATGCTCGAGCACATCGGCCGCAAGTCCGGCGCACCGCGCTACGCCGTGCTGGAGGTCGTCGGCCACCCCGGTGCCGACGCCTACCTCGTCGCGTCGGGCTTCGGCCGAAAAGCCCAGTGGTTCCGCAACATTGAGGCCAACCCGCGGGTCCGCGTGTACGTCGGCAGCCACGCCCCGCGGCGCGCCACCGCGCGGGTCCTCGACCGGGCGGAGGCCGACCGCACGCTGGCCGCCTACCGCGAACGCCATCCCGGGACGTGGGAACGGTTCCGGCCCGTGCTGGAAAACACGCTCGGCGCCCCGATCACCGACACCGACAGCCCACTGCCGATCGTCGAATTGCGTTGCGGCAGCGGCGACTAGCCCCGCTGCGGGCCCTTGACCGTCATCGCGGCGAAGGTGGCCAGGAACGTCGCGGCCGGAAGGGTGTTGACGAGCTTGTCGCGCGCCCGGACGTGCGCGCCGACGGCCAGGGTGAAGTACAGCGTCAGCATCGCCGTCGTCAGCCTGGCCAGGGCCGGGAACCGGGTGACCGACAGCAGCCCGATGGCGGCGGCCGCCTTCACCACCGGCAGCACGGGGCGGATTTCGTCGGGCACGCCCAGGTCGTCGAGCACCTTCTTGATCGGCGCCACCTGGACTCCGCACGCCACGGCGTCGACGGCATGGAAGGCGGCAAGCGCCGCATAGGTTTTCGGTGACCTCAGCGCGCTCATCCCATGAGTCTATTGGGTCAACTCGGGCGGGACTCCCGGCTGGCCGTCCACCGGCTGGCGGGCGATCGCCTCGGCCTTGGCCACCACCTGGGCGATCGCGGGGTCGGTTTCGGTGGAGAACCAGTCGGCGACGTCCGCGTCGTCGTCGGCGCTGTGCTTCGGCGCGTCCTCGACCGGGGACGGCTGGAACCGGAACACCCCGTCCTCGCCAGGGGTGCCCAGCAGCCGGGTGAAGCCCTGCAACGCGGCGCTGAAGTCGCTGGGCACCACCCACACCTTGTTGGCATCGCCGCGCGCCATCTCCGGCAACGTCTGGAGGTATTGGTAGGCCAGCATCTCCGGGGTGGGCCTGCCGGCCTTGATCGCGGCGAACGTCTTCTCGATGGCCTTGGCCTGCCCCTGCGCCCGCAGGTAGGCCGCGGCGCGCTCGCCCTGCGCGCGCAGCATGCGGGACTGCCGGTCGGCCTCCGCGGCCAGGATCGCGGCCTGCTTGGCGCCCTCGGCGGCCAGGATCTGCGACTGCTTCTCCCCCTCGGCCTGGGTGATCGCGGCCTGCCGGCTGCCTTCGGCGGTCAGGATCATCGCCCGCTTCTCGCGGTCGGCCTTCATCTGCTTTTCCATCGAGGCCTGGATCGACGGCGGCGGGTCGATGCTGCGCAGCTCCACCCGCGCAACCCGCAGGCCCCAGCGGCCGGTGGCCTCGTCGAGCACGCCGCGCAGCTGGCCATTGATCATGTCGCGGGAGGTCAGGGTCTGCTCGAGCGTCATCCCGCCTACCACGTTGCGCAGGGTGGTCGTGGTGAGCTGCTCGACGCCGACGATGTAGTTGCTGATTTCGTAGACGGCCGCCTGCGGGACGGTGACCTGGAAATAGACGACGGTGTCGATGTTGAGGGTCAGGTTGTCCTCGGTGATCACCGGCTGCGGCGGGAACGACACCACCCGCTCGCGCAGGTCCACCCGGGCGCGGATGCGGTCGATGAACGGCACCAAGAGCGTCAGCTGCCCGCTGACGGTGCGGCTGTATCGACCCAGGCGTTCGATCACCGCGGCCTCGGCCTGAGGGATCAGCGCGACGGACTTCGCGACCACGATGATCCCAAAGGCGACGATTGCAAGCGCCACCACCAACAGAGCGATGCCAGCCATCGCGGTTCCTCCTGTTTCTGCAGAGGGTCTACATGTCCTTGAACACCACCGCGGTGGCGCCGTTGATCTGCATGACCGTCACCCGCTCGCCGGGTTCGTACACATCGTTGTCGTTCAGCGGCCGCGCGGTCCATACCTGGCCGTCCAGCTTCACCTGGCCCTCGTCGCGTGCGACGCGGCCAAGGACCAGCGCGCTCTTGCCCTCCAGCGCCTTGATTCCGGTCGGCAGCCCCTTGGCCGGCGTGAGCCGCTTCCGCAGCGCCGGCCTCACCAGCACCAGGAGGAGCACCGAGACGACCACGAACACCGCCGCGTTGGCCCACACCGGCCAGCCCAGCAGCCAGGTGGTCCCCGTGGCGGCCAGCGCACCACCGGAAAGCATCAGCAGGGACATGTCACCCGTCAGCGCCTCCGCACCGGCGAGCACCAGCGCGAATATGAGCCAAATCACCGCGGCGGGCATGCGGTCAGAATACGCGTAATCCGCCTTCGCCGGATCAAACAACTACACTCCGAGATCATGTGGTGTCCCAGTGTCTCGCTGTCCCTGTGGGCCAACGCCTGGCTCGCGGGCAAGGCGGCGCCCGACGACGTCTTGGACGCGTTATCCGTCTGGGCCCCAAAGCAATCGGTCACCGCCTATGATGCGGTCGCCGCGGGTCACACCGGCCTGCCGTGGCCCGATGTGCACGACGCCGGGACCGTCACGCTGCTGCAAACGCTGCGCGCGGCGGTTGGCAGGCCGGCGGTCTCGCTTGCCCCGGGCCGGTTGCGGGGGACCGTGAACATGGTGCTGCCGGTGCCCGGCGACGTGCGGGGCCTCGCGCCGGGAACCCAGTTCGAATCCGACGCCCTGGCCGCCGGCGAGGCGGTGATCGTCACCCACCCCGACGATCCCGGCACGGCCGTCGGGCTGGTGCCGGAGTTCAGCTACGGCGACCTCGACGAGGCCGACGACGACGCGGGATCACCCGAACTGTGCGGCCTGTCTTGGACGGTGTACTCGCTGCCCGGCGCGCCGGTGCTCGACCACTACGAGCTCGGCGACGCCGAGTACGCGCTGCGCTCGGCCGTGCGATCGGCGGCCGACGCGCTCGGCGCCATCGGGCTGGGAGCCGCCGCATCCGAGGTGGACGATCCGCGGGGCCTTGTCGAGCAGCTGCTGGAATCGACACGGCAACACCGCGTTCCCGACCATGCGCCCTCACGCGCCCTGCGTGTGCTGGAGAACGCCGCGCACGTCGACGCCATCATCGCGGTCAGCTCCGGGCTCAGCCGGGTGTCCGACTTCCCGGCGGACCGGATGGTCGCCGGAACGGGAGCGCAATCGTCGTCACAGGCGCGAATCGCCACCGATGCGCTGCGCCCGCTGACGACGGTCGTGCGGTCGGCGCGGATCGCCGCGGTCACCACGATCCTGCACTCGGCCTGGGCCGAGTAGGGCCGCTAACCGCATTCCGGCGCCGCGCAGTGCGGTGGACGGCACGGCGTGCCGTTGACGCTGGCGAGGCAGCCCGGCACCGGGTCGGGGCCGGCGATCCGGGTCGGGCCACGGCCGGTGCGCAGTTCGTCGATCAGATCGGCTGCGAGCCGGGCGAATCGGCGATCGGCGTTGGGCGTGGCGGCCCGGGCGAATCCCAACCCCGCGGCCTCGGCTTGCAGACGCAACTCGTAGTCCAGATCCCACACCACCTCGATGTGGTCGGCGACGAATCCGACGGGGCAAACGACCACGGCCCGGGCGCCCGCATTCGCAATCGCCGCCAGGTGGTCGGCGACATCGGGGCCGAGCCAGGGAACTTGCGGCGGCCCCGACCGCGACTGCCAGGCCAGGTCGTATTCGGCGTATCCCGCGGCCGCGGCCACCAGCCTTGCGGCATAGGCGACTTGGCGGCTGTACAGGCGGGGACCGCAACGCTCGTCGGCGGCCACCGGGACCGAGTGCGCGGTGAACACCAGCCGCGCGCCGGCGGCCACCGAGTCGGCGGCGGCCGCGATGGCCCCGGCGAACATCTCGACGAACAGCGGGTGGTCGAAATAGGGCCGCAGCTTGACCAATTCGGGGACGCCCGATCCGGCCGCCACGCGGGCCCGGGCGATGTCTTCGACATACTGCGCGCAGCTCGAGTACCCACTCCAGGCGGAGGTGGTGAACACCGCGGCGCGACGAACGCCGTTGTCGCGCATGGTCTTAACGGTGTCCTCGACGTACGGCTCCCAATTGCGATTGCCGAAGTAGACGGGCACGTCGAGTTCTGTTTGTAGCTCGGTGATCAACGCCCGGTTGATCCCGTTGATCGGCGACACGCCGCCGAAATGCAGGTAGTGCCCGGCGACTTCGTCGAGGCGCTCGGGCGGCACGTTACGGCCGCGGGTGACGTTCTCCAGGAAGGGCCGCACCTGCTCGGGCCCTTCGGGCCCGCCGAAGGACAGCAGCAGGACCGCGTCGAAGTCCATCAGCGCTGGGAGCAACCTTCTGCTAGAGCAATTGGGTACTGGCGCCGCCGTCGGCGTAGATGATGGTCCCCGTCGTGGCCGGCAGCCAGTCCGAGAGCAGCGCGCACACCGTCTTGGCGACCGGCGTGGGATCCTTCATGTTCCAGCCGATCGGTGCGCGCTGGTCCCAGCCCTCCTCGAGCAGCTGCATCTGGGCGCCAGCCTCTTCGCCGAGGGCGCCGCCCACGATCGCGCTCATCGCCAGCGTCCGGATCGGGCCGGCCGCAACGAGATTCGAGCGCACTCCGTACGGGCCGGCCTCCCGCGCCACGAACCGGTTGACCGATTCCAGCGCGCTCTTGGCCACCGTCATCCAGTTGTAGGCCGGCATCGCGCGCGACGGGTCGAAGTCCATGCCGACGATGGAGCCACCGGGGTTCATGATCGGCAGCAGCGCCTTGGCCAGTGAGGCGTACGAAAAGGCGGAAATGTGAATGCCTTTCGACACGTCCTCATACGGAGCGTCGAAGAACGGGTTGATGCCCATCCCCGTCTGCGGCATGAAGCCGATCGAGTGCACCACGCCGTCAAGCTTGTTGCCCTCGCCGATCTCGGCGGTGACCCGCTCGGCCAGGGTGGCCAGGTGCTCCTCGTTTTGCACGTCGAGTTCGATCAGCGGCGCCTTCTCCGGGAGCCGGTCGGCGATCCGCTGGATCAGGCGCAACCGGTCGAATCCGGTCAGCACCAACTGCGCCCCCGCCTCCTGGGCCACCTTGGCGATGTGAAACGCGATCGACGAGTCGGTGATGATGCCGGAGACCAGCACCCGTTTGCCTTCGAGCAGTCCTGCCATTTTCCGTCCTAGTGTCGGGGCCCTCAGTGGCCCATTCCCATGCCGCCGTCGACCGGGATGACCGCACCGGAGATGTAACTCGCGTCCTCGGAGGCCAGGAAGCTGACCACCCCGGCGACCTCGGCGGCGGTGCCGACCCGCTTCGCCGGGATGAATTGCAGTGCCCCCTCCTGGATCCGCTCGTCCAGCGCGCGCGTCATATCGGTGTCGATGTAGCCCGGCGCCACCACATTCGCGGTCACGTTGGCCTTCGACAGCTCCCGGGCGATCGAGCGGGCCATGCCGATCACGCCGGCCTTGGAGGCCGCGTAGTTGGCCTGGTTGCCGATGCCCCACGTGCCGGAGACCGAACCGATGAAGATCATTCGGCCGAACCGCTTGCGCTGCATACTGCGCGATGCCCGCTGGGCCACCCGGAACGCCCCGGTCAGATTGGCGTCGATGACCTTCTCGAACCTCTCCTCGGTCATCCGGATGAGGAACGCGTCCGCGGACACGCCGGCGTTGGACACCAGCACCTCGACCGGACCCTGGTGCTCCTCGATCTCCTTGAAGGCGCGATCGACGGCGTCGTTGTCGGTGACGTCACACTCGACGGCGAACAGCCCCTCGGGGGCGCCGGATCCGCGGTGTGTGACCGCCACCTTGTGACCATCGGCGGCCAGCCGCTGTGCGATCGCCAGACCGATCCCCCGGTTTCCGCCCGTCACCAGCACTGAGCGGGATACGAATGCGGGTCTGCCGTGGCCGGCAGCACTTTCGGCGTTCTCGGTGGCTGTGTCAGTCACCCCGCCAACCTATCGCCTCACCGCGGCACGGCCCGACTGTCCCCCCGGTTACGTCGGCAGCCGCCGGTTGATCAGCAGCGCCGCCAGCCCCGCGAGCGCGAGCACCAGCGCACCCAGCCGCAGCCAACCCGCGCTGGCGTCGCCCTTGATCGTCTCGTAGCCGATCTGCTGCTGCAGCGACGCGTAGACGGCCTTCAACTCGGCCAGGCTCGCGGCGTTGTACCAATTCCCCCCGGAGAGCTCGGCGACCTTCTTCATGGTGGAGTCGTCGACCGGAACGGGCTGGCGCTGGTCGTTGATCTCGACGAACCCGTAGGGCGTGCCGAACGAGATCGTCGAGATCGGGACGCCCTGGTCCTTGGCGGTGCGCGCGGCGGTGAAGGCGCCCTTCGGGTTGTCCGGGTTGGTCGGCATCGTCTCCTTGCCGTCCGAGAACAACACGATGCGCGCCGGAGGCGGCGTGTCGCCGCCGCCGATCACCGCGCCGACCGTGGCGATGGCCTGCAGCGCGGTGAAGATGCCCTCCCCGGTGGCCGTGCGGTCGGCGAACTGCAACTTGTCCAGCGCGGCCTTGGTCGCTTCCCGGTTGGTCGTCGGGGACACCAGCACGGTCGCCGTGCCCGCGTACTCGATCAGCCCCAGGTTGATTCCCGGCGTCAGCTCGTCGGCGAACTGCTTGGCCGCCTCCTGCGCGGCCGCCATCCGATTGGGCGGAACGTCGGTGGCCCGCATCGACTGGGACACGTCGATCACCAGCATCACCACCGCGCGATTGCGGGGAATCCGGACGTCGTTGGTCGGGCCCGCCATCGCGATCGTGAAGAACACCAGCGACAGCACCAGCAGGATCGCGGGCACGTGCCGCCATCGCGACGGCCGCTGCGGCGCAACGCTTTCCAGCAACTCCATGTTGGCGAACCGCAGCATTCGGCGCTGGCGCGCCAGCTGCAGCACGATGTACAGCGCGGCCAACCCGGCGACCGCCAAGAGGAATAGGAAGAACCACGAGTGCGCGAAGCCCGACAGCGTCATCGGGCCCAGCAGCGGCAACGTCACTGGCGCCCCGCGAGGGCCCCGCGCCGGCGGGACTCGACGAAGCGGACGATGTCGGCGATCCAGTCCCGGTCGGTGCGCAGCGTCAGCACCGGGGCCCCGCAGCTGCGGATGGTGCGGGACACCTCCGCACGGTGCGCCGCGGCCGCCTTGGCGAAGTCGTCGCGCAGCTGGGCGTCGATGGTGAATTCCCGGGTCACGCCGGTTTCGGCGTCCTGCAACACGACGTCGCCGATGTCGGGCAGCTCGACATCGCGCGGGTCGAGCACCTCGATCGCCAGCACCTCGTGGCGGGCCGCGATCGCCCGCAGCGGCCGCATCCAGTTGATGGGGCCGAGAAAGTCGCTGATGATCACGGCCATGCCGCGGCGGCGCTCCGGCCGGCGCAGCGCGTCGATCGCGGTCGCCAGATCCCCGCGCACCCCGACCGGCGCCTTGGGCGTCGTGGCGATGGTCCGCAACAGGGTCTGCTCGTGCTGGCGCCCGGAGCGGGCCGGGACCCGGGTCATGGTGGCGCCGGTGGCGATGATCGCGCCGAGGCGGTTGCCGCCGCCGCTGTTGAGGAAGGTGATCGCCGCCGCGGCCGCCACCGCCAGGTCGCGTTTCTCGCACACCGTGGTGCCGAAGTCCAGGCTGGCCGACATGTCGACCACCATCCAGGTCTCCAGCTCGCGGTCGGCGATCATCTGCCGGACGTGCGGGTGCATGGTGCGTGCGGTGACGGCCCAGTCCATCCGCCGGACGTCGTCGCCGGGCTGGTACTCGCGCGACTCCCCCGGCTCCGAGCCCGGCCCCGGGATCAGGCCGAGGTGGTCGCCATGCAGGACGCCGTCGAGCTTGCGCTTGACCGTGAGCTCGAGCTGCCGCAGCGCCGCCGACAGTTTAGGGTCGTCGATCTGCCCGCGCTCGAACGATGGCGGATGACGCACCGCCGGCTTGTCATCGGTCACCGACCGCTAGCCGCCACGGTCTGCATCACGGGGGGGACCGAATGTCCTTGCTGCGGAACGGCGTTCACCTGAGGCAGGGCCACCGTCTGCAGGATCCGGTTGATGACGATCTCCGGCGAGATCTCGTCGGCGAGCGCGTCGTAGGTGAGTATCAACCGGTGCCGCAGCACATCGGGAATGACCTCGACGACGTCCTGCGGGATGACGTAGTCGCGGCCCCGCACCAGCGCCAGCGAACGCGCCCCGGCGATGATGCCCAGCGAGGCACGGGGGGACGCGCCGAACGAGACCCAGGTCTTGACGTCGTTCATGCCGAGCTGTTCGGGGTTACGGGTCGCGGTGACGACCCGCACCACGTAGTCGACCAGCGCGTGGTGGACGAAGACGTTGGACGCGATGTCCTGCAGCCGCAGCAGGTCCTCGGTGTTCAGGATCTGCTTGGGCACCGGCGGCCGGACACCCATCCGGTAGATGATCTCCCGCTCCTCTTCCGGCGTCGGGTAGCCGACGTTGATCTTGAACAGGAAGCGGTCCCGCTGGGCCTCGGGCAGCGGGTAGACGCCCTCGTGCTCGATCGGGTTCTGCGTCGCCATCACCAGGAACGGGTTGGGCAGCGGGAAGGTCTTGCCGCCGATCGACACGTGGCGCTCCTGCATGACCTCCAGCAGCGCCGACTGCACCTTCGCCGGCGCGCGGTTGATCTCGTCGGCGAGCAGGAAGTTGACCACCACCGGGCCGAGTTCGGTGTCGAACTCCTCCTTGCCCTGCCGGTAGATGCGGGTACCGATGATGTCGGTGGGCACCAGGTCCGGCGTGAACTGGATGCGCGCGAAGGTCCCGCCGACCACCCGCGCGAAGGTCTCGACGGCCAGCGTCTTGGCCACGCCGGGGACGCCCTCGAGCAGCACGTGACCCTTGGACAGCAGGCCCACCAGCATGCGCTCGACGAGCTGGTCCTGGCCGACGATGATCCGCTTGACCTCGAAGATGGCCCGCTCCAGCGTGTGGACCTCGGCGGCCAAACCATTACCGCCGCCGGGGGGCGCTTCGTGGGCGGGCGGCCCGGAGGGCCCACCCTGGCCCGGGTAACTGCTGGCGCCCGGGGGCGGCCCACCTGCTGATGTCATCAAGAACCCTCCACGCTCATTGGGACACGACTGCCGGGCAGCGACGTGCCCTCGTCCAACTATTCCAGGCCTGCCCGTTTCCGTCGACGGCGCGGTTCGCTGGCCTGCGATCAGTACTCGATGATCCTAGTCAGGAACGGCGTCATACCGGGCTTGCGCACCGGGCTCACCGTGACCTTGCCGGCGAGGCTGGACGCCTCCAGCATCTGACCGTTGCCCAGATACATGGTGACGTGCTGGCCACCGTTGGGCCCGTAGAAGATGAGGTCACCGCGCCTGGCCTCGTTGGGCGGGATGTGGCGGCCGGCGTTGTACTGGTCACCGGAGAATCGCGGGATCAGCACGCCGACCCCGGCGAACATGTAGCGCATCAGGCCCGAGCAGTCGAACCCGTTGATGTTGGCGCCGTCGCCCACGCCCTTGCTGGGCCCGTCCAGCGAACCCCCACCCCACGAGTAGGGGACGCCCATCTGCGATCCACCGCGCTTGATCACGTACTCGATCGCCTGCCGGCCATACACGCGCGGGATCTTGCCGCCGGGGTTGGTGGGGGTCGCCGCGGCGGGGGCGGGATCGCCGCCGAGGTTGATCCCCAGGCCGCCGAGGAATTGCTTGCCCAAGTTCAGCGTGGTCTGGGTGGCCTGGGCGGTGGCCTGCAGCGAGGCGTTGGCGACCGCGAGCGGATCGCCCGGGGCGCCGGCGCTGATTTGGGCCGGCAGCGTCGGATCCCATTGCCCCGGGTCGGCCGTGGCCAGGGGAGCCGGGCTAGCCACAGACAACACGAACCCGGTCACCAGTGCGGCGATCCAGGCCAGGTTGATCACGCGAAACCGATTGTGGCGCATAGCTCCTCGTTCAGTAGCTTCCTCGTTTTAATATTCGATGTAGCGGACCACATACGGCGTCATCCCACTGGTGCGGACGGGCGCGACGCGAACCTTCAGACCGATATCCGGGGCCTCGAGCATCTGGCCGTCGCCGAGGTAGATCGTCACGTGCTGGCTGCCGCCCGGTCCGTAGAAGATGACGTCGCCGCGGCGCATCTGCGACGACGGGATCTTGCGGCCGAGGTTGTACTGCGAACCCGAGTAGTGCGGCAGCTTGATGCCCACACCGGCGAACGAATACAGGACCAGGCCCGAGCAGTCGAAACCGGTGATGCCGGCGCCGGAGTCGATGCCCTTACTCGGCCCGGCCGCGTTGCCGCCACCCCAGGAATAGGGCACGCCGATCTGCGACATGCCGCGGCGGATGACGTACTCGCTGGCCTGGCGGCCGTACACGCGCGGAATCCGGGACGGGCGGCCCGGCGCGGCGTTGGTGATGCCGGTGTCGTCGGGCCGCAGGATGCCCAGCTGCTGCAGGAACCCCTTGCCCATGCTGGCGGTGACCTGCGTCGAGGTGGCCGAGATGCCCAGCACCTGGTTGATCACCGCGATCGGGTCACCCGGCACGTTGGCACTGGGCACCATCGGCAGCGTGGGGTCCCACACGCCGTCCCACTGCCGGCCCCCGGGGCGCGGTGTGCCGGCGGGCGCCCCGGGATCCCACCGGTCGCCCGACGCCGGCATGGCGGCGCCCCCGCCCTTGCCGGCCGACCACTGCAGCTTGGCCGCCTCGAGTTTGGCCTGCGCCTCGTCGCGCTCGGCGGCCAGGCGCGAGGCCTGCTCGCGTTGTTCACCGAACTTGCGCTTGGAGTTGGTGAGCGCCGCCACCGCGGCGTCCTGGCTGGCCTTGGCGTCGGCGGCGGCCTGGTCGGCCTTCTGTTTGGCCAGCCGCGCCGCGGACGCCTTGTTCACCTGTTCGGTGCGGGCCCGTTGCAACTTGTCCATCACCGCCTGGGAACTGGCGGTCAGGGTCCGGGCGGCCGATTCGGTGGCGATGATGTCGTCGGGGCTGGTCGCCATCAGGTAGCTGCCCGACGGGCCGTTCATATACGTCGCCGCCGCGAAGGTGTTGAACCGGTGCTGCGCGGCGGCGATCGCGGCGTTGGAGTCCGTGACCGACTGCTGGCTCGCCTCGAGGTCGTGCTGTGCGGCGGCCGCGTTGTCGCGCGCCGTCTCGACGTCGACCAGGGCCTTGTTGACGCTCTCCTGCTCGGTCTGGATTTCGGCCGTCAGGTCTTCCAGGCGCTGGTTGGCCCTGGCCACGTTGGCGATCAGCGCGGCCAGGCTGTCGGCGGCGGGGTCGGCGTCCGCCAGCCCCGGCGTGCATACCAGCATCGCCACACTCAGCACCGCCGGTATCACCGGCCGGACCAGCCCGGCGGCCGGTCGCACCGAGAACCCCCAGCGGGTACGTCTCATACGGCTCAGGTCTCCTACGGCTCAACGCGGACGGGCGGCGCCAGGCACGCAAACCTCGAAAGCGCCAACAACAGAGGCATCATTTGCACCGTACGTCACACAAGACGCGGTGGAAACGCGCGTCACAAACTGCACTCTGGACGTGCGTTTAATGTGACCGAACGGTGACCTAGGGGGTTTGCCGCACGCCGGGCCAGGCGGTTGCCCGACCCGGGGAGCCGAGCCGGATGCGCGTGTTAGACGCCTTTACCCGCCTCGGCCTCGGTGGTTTCCGGTGCACCGGCCTGCGTTGCTGCACGCTTGCCGCGCAACTGCAGGAATCGCGTGGCGACCGCCGCCGCGAGCACCCCGATCAAAAGAAATATGGTCAGGCCGGTCCAGGGAAACTCGGGCGACTGCAGCTCGTGCAGAAAATGCTGCGCCGAGACCACCGGATTGCCCGTCTTGGCGATGTCCTCGCCGGCCTCGAGCGTGACCCGCGGGAACTGCGTGCTGTAGCTGCCGACGTAACTCGGGCTGAGGGTCAGCACCGTGGCGTCGTGGTAGTCGGCGCCGACGACCGTGGAGATGTCGCGCAACGGCGTGTCGTTGGGCGGGTTGTGGTCGAGCAGCACGATCTTGAGGTTGATGCCGTCGGCATGCGCCTGGTTGACCACCTCGAGCAGTCCCGGCAGCGCGTCGGGCGGCGCGCTGACGCCGTCGACGGCGACCTTGGCCTTGATCGCGGTCATGTCGACGTCTTGCGGAATGTAGAGCGGCAGAACCAACGAATCGTGTCCGGTCATCGTGCCCCTCCTGCCCGTTGGCGCCCCGGCGTTACAGGCACCGTACCTACTTCGGTTCGCCGGATCGCGGGCGGCTTGCCGCGACACATAAACCTCGCACACGACACGCCGACGGGCGTCGCAACGTGTTATGCCTCGGCGCCACCGCCCGCGTTCGGGCCTCCAACTGGAACGCCCCAAGGGGTTTAAACCGCCGGGCTCGGCGACAAGACTGGATTGGGAGGTGCCGCGGTAATGCAGGACAAGCGTACTGTTAAAGTTGGCACGGCCGCCGACACGGCCCGTCGGTGGAAGAACTAAATCCTTGGGAGTTGAAGTGACTGATTCTGTGAACTCGTTCGGAGCCCGCGACACCCTCAAGGTCGGCGACAAGAGTTACCAGATCTATCGCCTCGGCGCCGTCCCCAATACGGAGAAACTCCCCTACAGCCTCAAGGTCCTCGCCGAGAACTTGCTGCGCAACGAGGACGGCAGCAACATCACCAAGGACCACATCGAGGCCATCGCGAACTGGGATCCCAAGGCGGAGCCCAGCATTGAGATCCAGTACACGCCCGCGCGCGTCGTGATGCAGGACTTCACCGGCGTGCCCTGCATCGTCGACCTGGCCACCATGCGCGAGGCCATCGGCGACCTCGGCGGCAAGCCCGACAAGGTCAACCCGTTGGCGCCGGCCGACCTGGTGATCGACCACTCGGTGATCGCCGATTTGTTCGGCCGGGCGGACGCGTTCGAGCGCAACGTCGAGATCGAATACCAGCGCAACGGTGAGCGCTACCAGTTCCTGCGCTGGGGCCAGGGCGCATTCGACGACTTCAAAGTGGTGCCGCCGGGCACCGGCATCGTGCACCAGGTCAACATCGAGTACCTGGCCAGCGTCGTGATGGAGCGCGATGGGGTGGCCTATCCCGACACCTGCGTGGGCACCGACTCGCACACCACGATGGTCAACGGCCTGGGCGTGCTCGGCTGGGGCGTGGGCGGCATCGAGGCCGAGGCGGCGATGCTCGGCCAGCCGGTGTCCATGCTGATCCCCCGGGTGGTCGGCTTCAAGCTGACCGGCGAGATCCAGGCCGGCGTCACCGCCACCGACGTCGTGCTCACGGTCACCGAGATGCTGCGCAAGCACGGCGTGGTCGGCAAGTTCGTCGAGTTCTACGGCGAGGGCGTGGCCGAGGTGCCGCTGGCCAACCGCGCCACCCTGGGCAACATGAGCCCCGAATTCGGTTCCACCGCAGCGATTTTCCCGATCGACGAGGAGACCATCTCCTACCTGAAGTTCACCGGTCGCAAGCCCGAGCAGCTCGCCCTGGTCGAGGCGTACGCCAAGGAACAGGGCATGTGGCACGACCCCGAGCACGAGCCGGTCTTCTCGGAATACCTCGAACTCAACCTGTCCGACGTGGTGCCGTCGATCGCCGGGCCCAAGCGCCCGCAGGACCGGATCGCGTTGTCGGACGCCAAATCCACGTTCCGCGAGCAGATTCCCGGCTACGTCGGCGACGACCCCGACAAGAAGGATTACTCGAAGCTGGACGAGGCGGTCGACGAGTCCTTCCCGGCCAGCGACCCCGGCGCGCTGGAGAACGGCCACGCCGACGACCATCCGCCGGTCGAGTCGGCCGCAAGGCACGCCAAGGGCCGGGTGAGCAACCCGGTGACGGTCAAGTCGGAGGAATTCGGCGAGTTCGTGCTCGACCACGGCGCGGTGGTGATCGCGGCGGTCACGTCGTGCACCAACACCTCCAACCCGGAGGTGATGCTGGGCGCGGCGCTGCTGGCGCGCAACGCCGTCGAGAAGGGCCTGGCGTCCAAGCCCTGGGTGAAGACCACGATGGCGCCCGGCTCTCAGGTGGTCCACGACTACTACGACAAGGCCGGGCTGTGGCCGTACCTGGAGAAGCTCGGCTTCTACCTGGTCGGCTACGGCTGCACCACGTGCATCGGCAACTCCGGACCGCTGCCCGACGAGATCTCGAAGGCCATCAACGACAACGACCTGTCGGTGGCGGCCGTGCTGTCGGGCAACCGGAACTTCGAGGGGCGCATCAACCCCGACGTGAAGATGAACTACCTGGCGTCGCCGCCGCTGGTGGTCGCCTACGCGCTGGCCGGGACCATGGATTTCGACTTCGAGTCCCAGCCGCTGGGCACCGACAAGGACGGCAACGACGTCTTCCTGAAAGACATCTGGCCGTCGCAGAAGGACGTCTCGGACACCATCGCCTCCGCGATCAGCCAGGAGATGTTCACCAAGAACTACGCCGACGTGTTCAAGGGCGACGAGCGCTGGCGCAACCTGCCGACCCCCAGCGGCAACACCTTTGAGTGGGACCCGGATTCGACGTACGTGCGCAAGCCCCCGTACTTCGAGGGCATGTCGGCCGACCCGGAGGCGGTGAAGGACATCAGCGGCGCCCGGGTGCTGGCGCTGCTCGGCGATTCGGTGACCACCGACCACATCTCCCCCGCCGGCAGCATCAAGCCGGGCACCCCGGCCGCCCAGTACCTCGACGAGCACGGCGTGGAGCGTAAGGACTACAACTCCTTCGGCTCGCGGCGCGGCAACCACGAGGTGATGATCCGCGGCACGTTCGCCAACATCCGGCTGCGCAACCAATTGCTGGACGACGTCGCCGGCGGCTACACCCGCGACTTCACCCAGGACGGCGGCCCGCAGGCGTTCATCTACGACGCGGCGCAAAACTATGCGGCACAAAACATTCCGCTGGTGGTGCTGGGCGGCAAGGAATACGGGTCGGGCTCGTCGCGCGACTGGGCGGCCAAGGGCACGTTGCTGCTGGGCGTGCGGGCGGTGATCGCCGAGTCGTTCGAGCGCATCCACCGCTCGAACCTGATCGGCATGGGCGTGATCCCGCTGCAGTTCCCGGAGGGCAAGACGGCGCAGGACCTGGGGCTGGACGGCACCGAGGTCTTCGACATCACCGGCATCGAGGCGCTCAACGACGGCAAGACGCCGAAGACCGTGCGGGTCAAGGCCGCCAAGGATTCCGGCGACCCGATCGAGTTCGACGCGGTGGTGCGCATCGACACCCCCGGCGAGGCCGACTACTACCGCAACGGCGGCATCCTGCAGTACGTGCTGCGCAACATGCTCAAGTCCGGCTAGTGGCGATCGCAAGCGCAGCGGGTCGCCACAACAGGCCGCAGCCGGGCGCAGCGGGTCGCCGCAAGAAGCCGCAGCGGGGCGCTGCGGGTCGCCACCTGAAGATCTAGCAGGCTGCCGGTGCCAAAAGTCAGCGAGGACCATCTGGCGGCGCGCCGCCGCCAGATCCTCGACGGTGCCCGTCGCTGCTTCGCCGAGTACGGCTACGAGAAAGCCACCGTGCGCCGGCTGGAGCAGGCGGTCGGGATGTCGCGCGGTGCGATCTTCCATCACTTCCGAGACAAGGACGCGCTGTTTTTCGCGCTGGCGCACGAGGACGCCGAGCGGATGGCCGACGTGGCGTCCCGCGAGGGCCTGATTCAGGTGATGCGCGACATGCTCGCGGCGCCCGACCAGTTCGACTGGCTGGCCACCCGGCTGGAGATCGCGCGCAAGCTGCGCAACGACCCCGTGTTCAGTCGCGGCTGGGCGGAGCGTTCCGCGGAGCTGGCGGCGGCGACCACCGATCGGCTGCGCCGCCAGAAGGAGGCGCACCGGGTGCGCGACGACGTGCCCGCCGACGTCTTGAAGTGCTATCTAGAGCTGGTGCTCGACGGCCTGGTGGCCCGGCTGGCCTCCGGCGAAGACCCGCGGCGGCTGGCCGCGGTCCTCGACCTGGTGGAAACCTCGGTGCGGCGCAGCGATTCCCGGAATTCGGGCCGCAAGCGTAACGCCACTGCGAATGAGGGGACGTAATTTCGCAGTGACGCTACGCCCGCGTGGACTGGCGCGGGGCCGACGTGTGGTTGGGGCCGCCGCGGCCGCGCAACGTGATGCCGGCCTGAAGCAGCATGCTGTGAATCGATCCGTAGGACTTGCCGGTGGTGGCGACCAGGTTGCGAATGCTGGCGCCGCGCTCGTACGCGTTGCGTAGCTCGTACAGCGTCTGCTCGCGCGTCTTCTTCGGCTTTCTCAACTGGCTCCCCTCCAGGCTCGGACTCGCTCCCCAAGCACATAGAGTAAGAAGCCATCGCCGGTCGCGGGCCGCTTTGGCCGAAATCGCCTGCGGCCACTCGCGGATCAAGCCAGCTCGATGAGGTCCCGGTAGTCGTCGGACCAGTAGTCCTCGGTGCCGTCGGGCAACAGCACGACGCGCTGCGGGTCAAGGGCTTCGGCCGCGCCCGGGTCGTGCGTCACCAGCACCACCGCGCCCCGGTAGCTGCGCAGCGCGTCGAGGACCTGTTCGCGCGACGCGGGATCGAGGTTGTTGGTCGGTTCGTCGAGCAGCAACACGTTGGCGGTGGACGCCACCAAGCCGGCCAGCGCCAGCCGGGTCTTCTCCCCGCCGGACAGCGTCCCCGCCGGCTGGTCGAGCTGCGGACCGCTGAACATGAACGCGCCGAGCAGGCCCCTCAGCTCCTGTTCACCGGACTCGGGGGCGGCGT
This sequence comes from Mycobacterium terramassiliense, assembly GCF_900157385.1. Classification (GTDB taxonomy): domain Bacteria; phylum Actinomycetota; class Actinomycetes; order Mycobacteriales; family Mycobacteriaceae; genus Mycobacterium; species Mycobacterium terramassiliense. The sequence goes on along the minus strand of NZ_LT717699.1, from coordinate 610,357 downwards.
GCCTGACGTTCTCCCAGACCGTCGCGTCGTTGTCGAGCGTGTCGTGCTCCTGCGCGAAATAGCCGATCCGCAAGCCATGCCCGGGCTCGAGGCCCCCGCTGTCGGCACTTTCGACGCCGGCCAGCAACCGCAGCAGCGTGGTTTTGCCGGCGCCGTTGAGGCCCAGCACCACGACGCGCGATCCGCGGTCGATCGCCAGATCGACGCCGCTGAACACCTCGAGCGACCCGTAGGACTTGCTCAATCCCTTGGCCACCAGCGGCGTGCGCCCGCAGGCGGCCGGGGTGGGGAACTTGATCCTGGCCACCTTGTCGGCGACCCGCTCCTCGTCGAGCGCGGCCATCATGCGGTCGGCTCGGCGCAACATGTTCTGGGCCGCAACGGCTTTGGTGGCCTTGGCGCCGAGCTTGGCCGCCTGCGTGCGCAGCGCTGCGGCCTTGCGCTCGGCGTTGGTGCGCTCCCGGCGACGACGCTGCTCGTCGGTGGCGCGGGCGTCCAGGTACTTCTGCCAGCCCATGTTGTAGACATCGACCTCGCCGCGCACGGCGTCGAGGAACCACACCCGGTTGACGACGTCGGCGAGTAGCTCGACGTTGTGGCTGATGAGCACCAGCCCGCCGGTGTGCGCCCGCAGGAAATCGCGCAGCCAACCGAGCGAATCCGCGTCGAGGTGGTTGGTCGGCTCGTCGAGCAGCAGCGTGGTCCCGGACCCGGAGCCGGTGCCCACTCCTTCTGCGGCGGCGAACAGGATGCGCGACAGCTCCACCCGGCGGCGCTGCCCGCCGGACAGCGTCCGCAGCTGCTGGGTCAGCACGCGTTCCGGCAGGCCCAGGCTCGCGCAGATGCGGCCGGCCTCACTCTCGGCGCCGTAGCCGCCCAACGCCACGAACCGCTCCTCGAGCTGCCCGTACCGCCGGATCGCGCGGTCGCGCGCGTCGTCGTCGGCGACCTCCGCCATCAACGCCTGCTGCTTCTCGAGATCGGTGAGCAGGACGTCCAGTCCGCGGGCCGACAAAACCCGGTCGCGGGCCAGCACGTCGAGATCGCCTTCCTTGGGATCCTGTGGCAGGTAACCGATTTCGCCGATGCGAGCGACCGAGCCGGCGTACGGCTCGGACTCGCCCGCCAGGATGCGCAGGGTGGTGGTCTTGCCCGCGCCGTTGCGGCCGACCAGCCCGATGCGGTCGCCGGGCTGCACGCGCAGGTCCGGGCCGTCCGGTGAGAGCAGGATGCGCGCACCGGCGCGGACCTCGAGGTCCGTGGCAGTGATCACGATCGCTCTCCTAGTGGGCTATTTGTCGTCGGTGAACACCGGCGGCCGCTTCTCCGCGCGCGCGGCAACCGCTTCTTCGAAGTTGGCGGTGAGCAGGCGGACGAAGAGCTGTCCCAGGCCTTCGGCTTGCATGTGCCCCTCCAGGCTACCGGCGTCGAGCCCGCTCCACAGTGTGCGCTTGGTCAACTCGGTTCCGGGCCGCGAGAAGGCGGCTATGCGCGCGGCGATCGCGTAGCAGGTGTCCAGCAGCTGCTCCCCGGGCACCTGGCATGACACCAGCCCGATGCGCTCGGCCTCCTCGGCGGTGACGTCGCGACCGGTCAGCATGATCTCGAACGCGCGCGACGACCCGATGGCACGGGGCAGCAGGTAGCTCAGGCCCAGCTCACTGGCGGTCAGGCCGTTGTTGATGCCCGCGGCCCGGAAGTAGGCGCCGGTCGAGGCCACCCGGATGTCGGCGGCCAGCGCCAAACACAGCCCGCCGCCGATCGCGGGGCCATTGACCGCCGCGATCACCGGCTGGTGGAGCCGCCGCAGCGCCAGGATCACGTCGTCGAGCAGCTCCATGGACCGCAGCGCATACGTCGGGCGGGTCAGCCCGTCGACGTGGGGCACCGACCCGGCGGACTTGTGGTCGGCGCCCGAGGAGAACCCGCGACCCGCCCCGGTCAGCACGACGACGCGCACGGAATTGTCGTAGGTGACCTGCTCGAGGGCCTCCTTGAGCGGCACCATGACGTCGAACGCCATGGAGTTCATCCGTTCGGGCCGATTGAGGGTTATCAGCGCGACACCGGGCCGCGGTTGCTCTACCAGTACCAGACTCACCCGTGAAAGGTAGCGTGCCGGAACGCCCGAGGCTCAGACGTGGCCCATGCCGGTGGTCATCAGGAAAACGCCCAGCACGGCCACGACGAGCCCGAGCACGGCCCGCCGGCGGGCCTGCACCCAGTCGTGCACGCGCGACATCACCGCGCCCGTCCGCGCCGGCGCGACCACATGGCAGACCAGCGGGATCTCGGCAAACGCCAAGCCGACCAGCGTGTATGCCGCGGCCGCGCTGACCTGGGCGCCCAAGGCGGCCCCCGACGCCAGGATCACGGTGAGCGCCGCCAGGTAGCGAAAGTCGGTCGTGATCCCCACCCCGACCAGGAAAGTGATCCACGGCGGCCCGGCCCGCAACGCCTCGGTGGCACGGGTCGACAATCGCGAGAGCGCCGTCGGTGCGGCCGGGCTGGACGGGCCCCCGGCGGGCAGCGTCGCGGGTTGACGTGAAAAGCCGACCGCGATCAGCGCGGCCACCACCAGCGCGAACACGCCCATCGCTATCTGAATCCGCCCGGCCGTGGAGGTCGAGGTGGCGAGCTCCACCTTGTCCATGAACCCGAGCACGATGTCGTGCAGCCCCACGAGCGCACCCAGGGCCAGAACCACACCGACCGCCATCCCGCCGAGCCACAATGCGACCAGATGAAGCACGGGCCGTCGCCGGGAAAACAGCAGCAGGGCGATCCCGATCCGCCCCGGGTCCACCCCGGCGACCAGCGCCAACGCCAGCACCGTGCCCCACATGGGCGCGACTTTACCGCGGGAGGGGCGCGTCGCGTTCGTACTTCCAGGCGATTGGGCGGCCGGTGGGTGATGCGCTCGAGTCGCCGCTGCGGCGGTGGGCGCGTACGTTAAATGTCTTCGAAACGCCCCACTCGGGCTGCTTCGGTCTGCTAATTTAGCCACCATTGGTGCGTGTCGGCTATGACGCCGTGATGCGTACCGGTTGGCCGCGCAAATAGGCTGGGCCGCAACGAGATCCGACCACTGGAGGTAGTTCGCGAAGAATCGAGCCGTGGCCGAGTCTATGAATCCGCTATGCCCACGCGGTGAAGCGATCAGGGAGGGAATGTTGTTCATCCCAGGAGAAGAGGCGTTCGGGGCCCTCGACGAATGGGCGCCGGAGCCTGGGTCGGTCGTGTGTTGGCATCCCTCACCCGCCGCGCTTGCCAAGGTCAGGCAGGCGCCGATAAGCGCCGTGCCGGCCAGCCACCAGCAAGCCCGGCACCTGCGCAACTTTCGCGACCACGCCAGCCGTGGGGTCGACATGTCCCGGCTGTGCATTGGCAGTTGGGACATGCCCGGCCAATGCGACATCCGAGTCCTGACGTACGTCATCAACACCCACCTGCGGCGGCATGACACATATCACAGCTGGTTCGCGTTCGCCGAGGACGACCGGATCGTTCGGCACACACTCCGCAAACCCGGCGACATCCAATGTGTTCCGATCCGGCACGGCGAGATGACACCGGAGGCATTGCGGGAGCACATCGTTTCCACGCCGACCCCGCTGGAATGGGATTGCTTCAGGTTCGCGATCATTCAGCGCGCGGACCACTTCACCTTCTGCTTCGCCATCGACCATCTCTACATCGACGCCCAATTCCTGGGGGCCATCCGCCTCGAGCTGTATCTGATGTACACCTCCCTCCTCGCCGGCGGAGCGCCGCCGCCGCTTCCGGCCCCGGGCAGCTACACGGATTACTGCGTCCGGCAACACGAGTACACCTCGGCCCTCACGCTGGATTCGCCGCAGGTGCGTGGCTGGGTCGACTTCTTCGAGGAGAACGACGGAACCCTTCCGGAGTGCCCGGTGTCGTTGGGCGATGGGTCGGGGCCCTGCGACCTGATGTTCGTGCGGGTGATGGACGAGCGGCAGACGGCCAACTTCGAATCCGCTTGCATCGCAGCGGGTGCGCGTTTCAGCGGCGGCGTTTTCGCCTGCGCCGCCCTTGCGCAATATGAATTGACCGGCGCCGAAACGTATTACGGACTTGTCGCGTGTGATACCCGCAGCAGCCGTGCGGAGTTCCTGACGATCGGTTGGTTCACCGGCTTTGTCCCGATCACCATCCCCGTCGACGCATCGTCCTTCGGTGATACCGCCCGCGCCGCGCAGAAGTCGTTCGACTCCGGCAAAGCGCTGGCGAACGTGCCGTTTTCTCGCGTGCTGGAACTGGCGCCGTGGTTGAGGATGCCGGACGGGCGCGTCCCCCTGCTGTTTCACCTCGACGCCAGCAGCCCTCCGCTGTCCACCATCGTCAAGTCCGAATGGGGCGGCTCGAACATCAAGATCCACCACGACGGCGGCGTCCCGGCCCGATTCGACTTGCGCGTCAACCGCTACGAGAACGAGACGCACGCGATGGTGTTTTTCCCAGACAACCCGGTCGCGCGCGAGTCGGTCGCCCGTTACATCGAGACGCTGAAATCCATCTACGTCCGGGTCGCCGAGGGCCGCGGCGCGGTGGCGCCGCTGTGCAGCGCCGCCGCGCTGTAGCGGCACCCCGTCTGATCAGGCTTGCTCGGCCTCGGTCTCGGCCGCCTCGACGTCGAAGGCCTTGATCTGCTGCACCAGGTCCTCCAGGGCCGCCGGCGGCAGCGCACCGGCCTGGTTGAACAGCAGTTTGCCCTTCTTGAAGGCCATCAGCGTGGGAATGGACCGGATCTGGGCGGCCGCCGCGAGCTGTTGTTCGGCTTCGGTATCGACCTTGGCGTACACGACGTCCGGGTGCTTCTCCGACGACTCCTGAAACGTCGGCGCGAACTGGCGGCAGGGGCCGCACCAGGACGCCCAAAAGTCGACGAGGACGATGTCGTTGCCCTCGATGGTTTCGTTGAACTTCTCGGCAGTGAGATCGCGTGTTGTCACAACTGCCTTAACGCCGGTAACCGAGGGAGTGTTCCCGCGGGTTGTCCGGACCCGACCAGGTCTGACGGATCGCGGCCGAGCCGATCGGCCATACCGGCGCTGCCGTCGCGATGGCGTGCCGTCGTTGCGGCTGCACCGTTGGATGATCATGTGTTTGAGTTTGCTTTGGCCGATCCACGAATATCGAATTGCGTTCCAGTCGGCCGTTGAATTCGCCACTGTACCGGGCAAGCGGCCGCCCCACCGCCCGCTCCGTGGGGATTCCTCCGCCCTCGGGGCGCATACCGAACACCCGGTGAATTATGTACGTGTGCAATCAAATTCACTATGCAACGGGTGCCAAATTGGCAAACCAAACCCACCGACAGGGCGGTAGGATACTGCCGTCGCCGACGCTTCAGCTGGAGGTGCGGAATGTCGTTTTTGGTCGCAGATGCGGAATCGATGTCGACGGCCGCAGGGAATTTAGCGCGCATCGGTTCGACAGTTAACGAGGTTAACTCCGCGGTGGCGGCCCGGACGACCGCCCTGGCCGCCGCGGGAGCCGACGAGGTGTCGGCCGCAATCGCGGCGGTTTTCGGCGCGCACGGCGCAAGCTATCAGGCGCTGAGTGCCGAGGTCGCGGCCTTTCACGACCAATTCGTGCAAAACATGTTTGGCGGTGCGGCAGCGTATGCCTCCACCGAGGCCGCGGGCACCAACCCGTTGAAGCCGCTGTTCAACCTGATCAACGAGCCGAGTCGGCTGCTCCTCGGACGCCCCCTCATCGGCAACGGAAACAACGGCGCGCCGGGTCAAGCCGGCGAGGCCGGCGGCATCTTGTTCGGAAACGGCGGGCGTGGCGGGGACGGCGTCGCCGCCGGCCAGGCCGGCGGGCGGCTCGGTTTCGGTGGGGCCGGCGGCACCGGCGGCCTGGGAGCCAACGGCGGTGCCGGCGGCAGGGGCGGCCTGTTCTTCGGCGGCGGCGGCGCCGGGGGCGCCAGCGGCGGCGGCGGCGGCTCCGGCGGCCTCGGCGGCTCCGCGTTGCTGATCGGGGCCGGCGGCGCCGGCGGTACCAGCCCCAACGGCATGGGGGCCGGCGGAGCCGGGGGCAACGGCGGCCTGCTGTTCGGCGCGGGCGGTGACGGCGGCGGCACCTCCCTCGGCGTTGCCGGCAACGGCGGCAGGGCCTTCCTGATCGGCGACGGCGGCACCGGCGGACTCGCATCCAACGCCGGCCAGGCCGGGACCGGCGGCAGCGGCGGGTTTTTCGTCGGCAGCGGCGGTGCAGGCGGCGCCGCCCCGATGGGCGGCATCGGCGGCCAGGGTGGCCAGGCGGGGCTGATCGGCAACGGCGGGGCCGGAGGCAACGCCAATATCAACGCCGGCAATGGCGGCAACGCGCTGCTGATCGGCAACGGCGGCAACGGCGGCAGTCCAAACGGCACGGGCGGCCAGCGCGGACTCCTGTTCGGCGTGAACGGCGCGAACGGCTAGCCGCCCTACCTACGGTTGCGTACGTTTTCTCCCCTCCGACACACTGAGGACCGATCGGCCTGAGTGGAGGGAATTGCGTTGGGCCACTACATCGCCAATGTCCGTGATCTCGAGTTCAACCTGTTCGAGGTCCTCGACATGGGCGCCGTCCTCGGCGCCGGACAATACAGCGACCTCGACGAGGACACCGTCCGGACGATTTTGGGCGAGGCCGCCCGCCTGGCCGAAGGCCCGGTCGCCGAATCGTTCGCCGCGGCCGACCGCAACCCGCCGGTCTTCGATCCCGCCGAGCACACGATCAGCGTCCCGGACGAATTGGCCAAGACGGTGCAGGCGATCAAGGATGCGGGGTGGTGGCGGCTCGGGTTGGCCGAGGAGATCGGCGGCATGCCGGCGCCGCCCCCGCTGGCCTGGGCGGTCACCGAAATGATCCTCTGCGCCAACCCTTCCGCGAACTTCTTCAACTTCGGCCCGTTCATGGCGCAGGCGCTGTACGAAGAGGGCACCGAGCAGCAACGGCAGTGGGCGGCAGTCGGTGTCGAGCGCGGCTGGGGGGCCACCATGGTGCTCACCGAGCCCGACGCCGGATCCGACGTCGGGGCGGGCCGCGCCAAGGCCATCCAACAAGCCGACGGCACCTGGCACATCGAAGGCGTCAAGCGGTTCATCTCCGGCGGCGACGTCGGCGAAACCGCCGAGAACATCTTCCACCTGGTGCTGGCCCGGCCGGAGGGCGCCGGCCCGGGCACCAAAGGGTTGAGCCTCTTCTACGTCCCCAAGTACCTGTTCGATCCCGAGACGTTCGAACTCGGTTCCCGCAACGGGGTTTTCGCCACCGGACTGGAACACAAGATGGGCATCAAGTCCTCGCCGACGTGCGAATTGACGTTCGGCGACGGCGACGTGCCGGCCGTCGGCTACCTGGTCGGCGACGTGCACAACGGGATCGCGCAGATGTTCACCGTGATCGAGCAGGCCCGCATGACGATCGGCGTGAAGGGGGCCGGCACCCTGTCCACGGGCTACCTGAACGCGCTGGCTTTCGCCAAGGAGCGGGTGCAGGGCGCCGACCTCACCCAGATGGCCGACAAGACCGCGCCGCGGGTCACGATCATCCATCACCCCGACGTTCGCCGCAGCCTGATGACACAGAAGGCGTACGCCGAGGGCCTGCGGGCGCTTTACATGTATGCCGCCGCCCATCAGGATCCCGATGTCGCGCAACGTGTTTCGGGCGCCGATCCCGATATGGCGCACCGCATCGACGACCTGCTGCTGCCGATCGTCAAGGGGGTGAGTTCCGAGCGGGCCTACGAGATCCTGACCGAGTCGCTGCAGACGCTGGGGGGCTCGGGCTTCCTGGTCGACTATCCGCTCGAGCAATACATCCGCGACTCCAAGATCGATTCGCTCTACGAGGGCACCACCGCCATCCAGGCGCTGGATTTCTTCTTCCGCAAGATCGTCCGCGACCGCGGCCAGGCGCTGCAGTTCCTGACGGCGCAGATCGGCCGCACCATCGACGCCTGCGACGAGGCGCTCAAACCGCAGGCCGAGCTGGTCCAGGCCGCGCTCGACGAGGTCACCGCCATGACGGGCGCGCTGACCGGATACCTGATGTCGGCCACGCAGCAGCCCACCGAGATCTACAAGGTGGGCCTGGGATCGGTGCGGTATCTCCTCGCGGTCGGCGATTTGCTCATCGGCTGGCGGCTGCTGGTGCAGGCCGGCCTCGCCCACGCCGCGCTGGCCGGCGCCACAGCGAGCGACAGGCACTTCTATCAGGGCAAGATCACGACCGCGACGTTTTTCGCCAAGAACATGCTGCCCCGGTTGGCCGCGCAGCGCAGGGTCCTCGAATCGATCGACGACGACATCATGCGCATCTCCGAAGACGCCTTCTGACTGGGTGTTTCACAGCTCCGACACAGCTCCAGCGGGTACATCTTTTCGTGGTCCAACTCACGAATGGGGGAAACGTTGATATCTGCAAGCTGTCCCACGTCCCGGCTCACCCGGTTCGCCATCCTGGCCGCCACGGGGGCCACCGCGCTGTCCGTCGCGGCGTGCGGGTCGTCGAATCAGTCGGCTCCCACGTCGGCGTCCACCTCCACCTCGACGGTGACCTCGACGACGACGTCGCAGGCGCCGGCCCAGAACGAGGCCAAGGTGAGCGGCCTGATCGCGTCCGTCGCGGGTAATTCGATCCAGGTCACCAAGGAAGACAAGAGCAACGCCGCCGTGAATTTCACCTCGACGACCAAGATCACCGAGGTCTCCCCGGCCACGCTGAGTGATGTCACCGCGGGCAGCTGCGTCACCGTGCGGCCCACCAAGGAAGCCCAGGGCGGACAGCAGCCGGTCACCGCGGCATCGGTCCGCGTCAGCCCGTCCGTCAACGGCACCTGCCCGAAGCCCAAGGAGTCCGGACCGGCCGCCGGCCCCGGTTCCAGCTCGCCCGCCCCCTCGGGCTCCCCCACGCCGGCGCCCGCGAACGCGCAGCCGGTGCGGGGCTCCGTCGCGTCGGTGACGGGAAACACGATCAGCGTCGCGGGCACCGACGCCAGCGGTAACACCACGCAAACGTCGGTGACGGTCGACGACAAAACGAAGTACACCAAGCTCACCACGGCCACCCCCGACGCGATCGCCCAGGGCAAGTGCGTCAACGCCCGCGGAACCATGGACAACGCCGGCACGCTGCAGGCGACGTCGATCAACGTGCGGGCCGCCGTCGACGGCAAGTGCCCGGGCAAACCGCGCGGGTGACCCCGGTTACGCCGCGGTGAAAACCGGGTTCGGGCGGGTACTCACGTTCGAATCCGCAACGCAAGATCGGAGCCACGTCGATGTCTGCCGGCAAGGTCAAGCCTCGGCTGGCTCAGGTCGCGTTCGTCGGGGTCATCGCCGTCATCGCGTTGAGCGTCGCCATGTGCCACTCGGACGGCACGGCGAGCCATAACAACACCGGCAAGCCGACGGTGACGGCGTCGCCGCCCAGCCCTGCGCCGGGCGCGCCGTCGCCGCCGGCTCCACCTCCCCCCGCCCCGAAGGACTACGTCGAGGGCCTGGTCGAGTCGGTGTCGGGCGGCACGATCCAGCTGCGCACGCGGACGGGGTCGGCCACCGTGGACTTCTCCGCGTCGACGCGGGTCGTCGAGGTCACCCCGGCCCAGCTGGCCGACGTCACCCCCGGCAGCTGCGTCAACGTGCGCGCCACCCCGCAGAGCGCCCCCGCGGGTGGGTCCATCACCGCGCAATCCGTGACGGTCACCTCAGCCGTCGACGGCAAGTGCCCGCCGCCGGCGGGGTTCTACGGCACGGTCAGCTCGGTCTCGGGTAACACCATCGCCGTCAGCGGCATGGGCCCCCAGCCGACGCCCACCACCGTGACCGTCGCGAACTCGACCTCCTACCAGAAGCAGACGCCGTCGGACTCCCAGGCGATCGCGAACGGCACGTGCATGGGCGCTCAGGGGACGCAGGACGCCGGTGTGCTGCACGCGATGACGATCAGCCTGCAGGCGTGCCCGCCGATGGGACATCCGCACCACCACCTGCACCTGCCGCATCTGCCCTTCCACATCTAGGAAGGGCCCGTTCAGACGGTGAAGCCGAGGGCGCGCAGCTGCTCGCGGCCCTCCTCGGTGATCTTGTCCGGGCCCCACGGCGGGTTCCATACCCAGTTGATCCGCAGGTCGTCGACCAGGCCGGCGCCGACGAGCGCGCTGCGCGACTGGTCTTCGATGACGTCGGTCAGCGGGCACGCCGCCGACGTCAGGGTCATGTCGATCAGGGCGACGGTTCCCTCGTCGCCGTCCTCGACATTCAGGCCGTACACCAGCCCCAGGTCGACGACGTTGATGCCGAGTTCGGGGTCGACGACGTCGCGCATCGCCTCCTCCAAATCGGCCAGCAATTCGTCGCCCGGTGTGGTGGTTTCGCTCATTTCTGGTCCTCCTCGAAGCTCGCGCTGGCCTGGGCCAGCGCGTCCTTGAACGCCATCCACCCGAGCAGCGCGCACTTGACCCGCGCGGGGTACTTGGCGACCCCGGCGAACGCGACGCCGTCGCCCAGCACGTCCTCGTCGCCCTCGACGGTGCCGCGCGAGGACACCATCTCGGTGAAGGCGGTCGTGGTCTTGAGCGCCTCACCGACGCTGTGGCCGATCACCTGCTGGGTCAGCACCGAGGTCGACGCCTGGCTGATCGAACAGCCCTGCCCGTCATAGGAGACGTCGGCGACGGTTTCGCCGTCGTCGGACAGCGTGACCCGCAGGGTGATCTCGTCGCCGCACACCGGGTTGACGTGGTACACCTGCGCGCCGAACGGCTCCCGCAGCCCCCGGTGTTGGGGGTGCTTGTAGTGATCGAGGATCACGTCCTGATAGATCTGCTCGAGGCGCAACGTCAGCCTCTCCCGAAGAAATCCAGCGCGCGACGCACGCCGGCCACCAGGCGCTCGACCTCGTCGACGGTGTTGTACACCGCGAACGACGCCCGCGCGGTGGCCGCCAGCCCGAACCTGCGGTGCAGCGGCAACGCGCAATGATGCCCCACGCGCACCGCGACGCCGTCGTCGTCGAGCACCTGCCCGACGTCGTGCGCGTGCACGCCGTCGACGACGAAAGACACCGGCGAGCCGCGGTCTTCGGTCGACGCCGGGCCGACAATGCGCACGCCGTCGATGCCGGACAGGCCCTCGATGGTCGCGGCGACGAGTTCGCGTTCGTGGGCCTCGACGGCGTCCATCCCGATGGCGCCGAGATAGCGCGCGGCGGCGGCCAATCCGACCACCTGCGACGTCATCGGGGTGCCAGCCTCGAAGCGCTGCGGCGGCGCCGCGTAGGTCGAGGCTTCCATGGCGACCGTCTCGATCATCGACCCGCCGGTGAGGAAAGGCGGCATGGCGGCCAGCAGCTCGCCGCGCCCGTACAGCACGCCGATCCCGTTGGGGCCCAACATCTTGTGCCCGGAAAACGCACCGAAGTCGACGCCCAGCGCGTGAAAGTCGACCGGCCGGTGCGGCACCGACTGGCAGGCGTCCAGCACGGTCAACGCGCCCACGGCCTTGGCTCGGCCGACCAGTTCGCCCACCGGGCCGTGCGCGCCGGTGACGTTGGAATGATGGCTGAAGGCAACGACTTTCACCCGCTCGTCGAGTTGCAGCGAGTCCAGGTCGATGCTCCCGTCGTTCGTGACGCCATACCAGCGCAACGTGGCCCCGGTGCGCCGGGCGAGCTCCTGCCACGGGACCAGGTTGGCGTGGTGTTCGAGCTCGGTGGTGACGATGACGTCGCCGGGCCCGACGGCGCGCTGGAAACGGTTGTCGCCCAGCACGTATGACACGAGGTTGAGTGCCTCGGTGGCGTTCTTGGTGAACACCACTTCGTGCGCGTCGGCGCCGACGAAGGCCGCGATACCGGCGCGGCCCTGCTCGTAGGCGTCGGTGGCCTCCTCCATCAGCTGGTGGGCGCCGCGATGCACCCCCCCGTTGGAGGTCAACAGGAATTCTCGCTCGGCGTCGAGCACCTGCAGTGGGCGCTGCGACGTCGCGCCGGAGTCCAAGTACACCAACTGGTTTCCGCCGCGCATGATGCGCTTGAGGATCGGAAAGTCGGCGCGGATCGCCGCAACGTCCAACATGCCTAGGCCCCTGTTGCCGCCGCTTGGGTAAAGCGGACGTATCCGTTCTGCTCGAGCTCGTCGGCCAGCTCCGGTCCACCGGATTCGGCGATCCGGCCGCCGACGAACACGTGCACGTGCTCCGGGTGGATGTAGCGCAGGATGCGGGTGTAGTGCGTGATCAACAGGACGCCGCCGTGCTCGGACTCGGCGTAACGGTTGACGCCCTCGCTGACCACCCGGAGCGCGTCGACGTCCAGGCCGGAGTCGGTCTCGTCGAGGATGGCGATCTTGGGCTTGAGCAGTTCCAGCTGCAGGATCTCGTGGCGCTTCTTCTCGCCGCCCGAGAAACCCTCGTTGACGCTGCGCTCGGCGAACACCGGGTCGATCTCGAGCGAGGTCATCGCCGCCTTGACCTCTTTGACCCAGTGGCGCAGCTTCGGGGCCTCGCCGCGGACGGCGGTGGCCGCCGAGCGCAGGAAGTTGGACACCGACACCCCGGGCACCTCGACGGGATACTGCATGGCCAGGAAAATCCCGGCCCGCGCGCGCTCGTCGACGCTCATCGCCAGGACGTCCTCGCCGTCCAGCGTGATCGAGCCCGACGTGACGCGGTACTTGGGGTGGCCGGCGATGGCGTACGACAGCGTGGACTTGCCGGAGCCGTTGGGGCCCATCAGGGCATGCGTCTCACCGGATTTCACCGTCAGGTCCACGCCCTTGAGGATGGGGATGTCCCGTTCCCCCTCCGGCGCGTTGGGGTCGTCGACACTGACGTGCAGGTCCTTGATTTCGAGAGTGGTCATGAGGCCTCTATTGTTTCCGTCTTCTCCGTGATGGCCAGTTCGTGTTCGATGGCGGCGGTCAGGCGTTCCCGCACCTCGGGCACCGCGATTTTCGAGATGATCTCCCCGAAGAACCCGCGGATCACCAGGCGGCGCGCCTGCTCCTCCGGGATGCCGCGCGAGCGCAGGTAGAACAGCTGCTCGTCGTCGAAACGCCCGGTGGCGCTGGCGTGTCCGGCCCCGGCGATCTCGCCGGTCTCGATCTCGAGGTTGGGCACCGAGTCGGCGCGCGCGCCGTCGGTGAGGACCAGGTTGCGGTTCACCTCGAAGGTGTCGGTGCCGGTGGCGTTGGCGCGGATCAGCACGTCACCCACCCACACGGTGTGCGCGTCGGGCAGCGCAGAGTCCGGATCCCCCTGCAGCGCACCCTTGTACAGGACGTTCGATCTGCAGTCGGGCTGCGCGTGGTCCACCAGCAGCCGCGACTCGAGGTGCTGGCCGTCGTCGGCGAAGTACAGGCCCAGCAGCTCGGCGTCCCCGCCGGGGCCGGAGAACCGCACGTTGGCCGACATCCGCACGATCTCGCCGCCCAGCGTCACCGCCACGTGCCGCAGCACCGCGTCCTTGCCGAGCCGCGCGTGGTGGGCGGACAGGTGCACCATGTCGTCGGCCCAGTCGGCGATCCACACGACCGTGAGCCGGGCGGCGTCGCCGACCACGAATTCGACGTTGTCGGCGTAGGTTCCGCTGCCCCGCTGGTCGACGATCACCACCGCCTCGGCGAGTTCCTCGACGCGGATCTGCAGGTGCCCGTAGGCCACGGCGCCTTCGCCCGGCCCGGTGACGGTGACGTTGATCGGCGCGGCGATTCGCGTGTCGCGACCGACGGTGATCAGCGTCGCGGAATTGAACGCCGAAAACGCCTGGGCGGCAACGCGGTCGGCCGGAGCGCCACCGTCCCCGAGCCGCTCGTCGCCGCGGCGGACCGTGTCGACCCGCAGGCCGGGCTGCTCGGCCACGTCAATGTGGGCGCGGCCGGTGGCGTTCGCCGAGCCGTCGTGCAGCCCGCGCAGCCGCCGCAGCGGGGTGAACCGCCACAACTCGTCGCGCCCGTGCGGAACCTCGAACGCGTCAACGTCGAAGGAGGAGAACAGCTCCCCCTTGTTCAAAGCGGCAGTCACGTGCGGCGCTCTCCCCCGCCAGCGGGAGGTGCCCCCACCTCGTCGCTACGCTCTGCATCGTCCTCGCCGCGCGTCATCCGACCGCGCCCTCCATCTGCAGCTCGATCAGCCGATTGAGCTCGAGCGCGTACTCCATCGGCAGCTCTTTGGCGATCGGCTCGACGAAGCCGCGCACCACCATGGCCATCGCCTCGTCCTCGGTCAGCCCGCGGCTCATCAGGTAGAACAGCTGGTTCTCGCTGACCTTCGACACGGTGGCCTCGTGGCCCATCGTGACGTCGTCCTCGCGGATGTCGACGTACGGGTAGGTGTCGCTGCGGCTGATCGTATCGACCAGCAGCGCATCGCATTTCACGCTCGAGCGCGATCCGTGGGCGCCCTTGTTCACCTGCACCAGGCCGCGGTAGGAGGTGCGGCCGCCGCCGCGCGCCACCGACTTGGACACGATGTTGCTCGAGGTGTTCGGTGCCAGGTGCAGCATCTTGGCGCCGGTGTCCTGGTGCTGGTCCTCGCCGGCGAACGCCACCGACAACACCTCACCCTTGGCGTGCTCGCCGGTCATCCACACCGCCGGGTACTTCATCGTCACCTTCGACCCGATGTTGCCGTCGACCCACTCCATGGTGGCGCCGGCCTCCGCCCTGGCCCGCTTGGTCACCAGGTTGTAGACGTTGTTCGACCAGTTCTGGATGGTCGTATAGCGCACGCGCGCATGCGGTTTGACGATGATCTCGACCACGGCCGAGTGCAGCGAATCCGACTTGTAGATCGGGGCGGTGCAGCCCTCGACGTAGTGCACGTAGGAACCCTCGTCGGCGATGATCAGGGTTCGCTCGAACTGGCCCATGTTCTCGGTGTTGATCCGGAAGTAGGCCTGCAGCGGGATGTCGACGTGCACGCCGGGCGGGACGTAGATGAACGAGCCGCCGCTCCACACCGCGGTGTTCAGCGCCGAGAACTTGTTGTCCCCGGCCGGAATCACGGTGCCGAAGTACTGCTGGAAGATCTCGGGAT
Source organism: Mycobacterium terramassiliense (assembly GCF_900157385.1). Classification (GTDB taxonomy): domain Bacteria; phylum Actinomycetota; class Actinomycetes; order Mycobacteriales; family Mycobacteriaceae; genus Mycobacterium; species Mycobacterium terramassiliense. Next base: position 595,301 of record NZ_LT717699.1, on the reverse strand, counting down.
GCTCGCGCAGCGCCGTGTCGGTGTCCAGGAAGATGACGCCCTGCTTCTCCAGGTCCTCGCGGATGGAGTGGTAGACGACCTCCGACTCGTACTGGGCGGCGACACCGGAGACCAGCCGCTGCTTCTCCGCCTCCGGGATGCCCAGCTTGTCGTAGGTGCTCTTGATGTCCGCGGGCAGATCGTCCCAGGTTGCGGCCTGCTTCTCGCTGGAGCGCACGAAGTACTTGATGTTGTCGAAGTGGATGCCCTCGAGGTTGGAGCCCCAGTTCGGCATCGGCTTCTTGTCGAAGATGCGCAGCGCCTTGAGCCGGGTCTGCAGCATCCACTCGGGCTCGCTCTTCTTCGCCGAGATGTCGCGCACCACCGCCTCGGACAGCCCGCGCTGCGCGCTGGCGCCCGCGACGTCGGAGTCCGCCCAGCCGTAGCCGTAGCGGCCCAGCGAGGCGATCGCCTGCTCCTGGGTCAACGGCTCGACGGTCTTGCTGGCCTCGGGCGTGAGTGTCATGCGGACGCTCCTTCGATGGTGGTGGTGTCGCGGCGCGGGCTGGGCGCCTTCGAGACCGGAACAGTGAGTGGCACGTGGGTGGTGCAGGCGCAGTTTCCGTTGACGATCGTCGCCAACCGCTGCACGTGGGTTCCGAGCACCTCGGCCATCGCCTGCTGCTCGGCCTCACACAACTCGGGGAATTCCTCGGCGACGTGGGACACCGGGCAGTGGTGCTGGCAGATCTGCACCCCGTGGATCGGGCCGCCCACCCGGGCCGTGGTGGCGACGTAGCCGGCCTTGGTGAGCGCGCCGGCGACCCGCTCGGCGGCCGCCTCGACGGCGGCGTCCTCGGGGCTGTCGGCCGCCTCGACGCCGGCCAGGATGGAGTCGATGCGCTGCCGGGCGAACGTGCGGACGGCGTCCTCGCCGCCGATCTCCCGCAGTTGCCGCATGGCTGCCGCCGCCAGGTCGTCGTAGGCGTGGTCGAGCTTGGCCCGGCCGGCCCCGGTCAGCCGGAAGCGCTTGGCGGGGCGCCCGCGGCCCACCTGCCGCCACGGCTCGGCGGCCACCGATTCGGCGTCGCCCGCCTCGATCAGCGCGTCGAGGTGGCGCCGCACGCCGGCGGGGGTCAGCCCGAGCCGGTCACCGATCTCGACGGCGGTGATCGATCCGGATTCCAGCAGCAGGCGCACAACGGCGCGGCGGGTGTGACCATCCGGCACCGCGGCGCCAACCGGGGCCGCGGGCGCCTCATCGAGGCTGGTTCGGATTTTCACAACACCAGTGTGACGCAATTCCGGGGATCGGTCCACCAAGGGTCCCCTGTCTCTTCGTTGCGCTGGTCACACTCGCCAGGACGCGGGAGTGCCCCCCAACGCCGGGCCGCGCCGCGCTTGCGATCACCGCAGTACGGCTACTGCCGATCGCCCTGCTCCTCACCGGGCCCGCGTGTCCGCGGCCCGCATCGTCGCAGGGCTAGGCTGCTCTGATGGCAGCCCGCCACCACACGCTGAGCTCGTCGATCGCCAGCCTGCACGGCGACGAGCAAGCGGTGGGTTCGCCGCTGAACGATACCGAGCTGACCGTCCTGCGCCGCACCCGCCTGTTCGGTGCGACCGGCACCGTCCTGATGGCGATCGGCGCGCTGGGCGCCGGGGCGCGGCCCGTCGTCCAGGACCCGACCTTCGGGGTCCGGTTGCTCAACCTGCCGTCGCGCATCCAGACCGTGTCGCTGACCATGACGACGACCGGGGCGGTCATGATGGCGCTCGCCTGGCTGATGCTCGGCCGCTTCGCGCTGGGCAACAGGCGGATGTCGCGCGGCGACCTGGACCGCACCCTGCTGCTGTGGACGTTGCCCCTGCTGATCGCGCCGCCGATGTACAGCAAGGACGTCTACTCCTACCTGGCCCAGAGCCAGATCTCGCTGGAGGGGCTCGACCCCTACAAGGTGGGTCCGGCATCCGGTCTGGGTCTCGGCCACGTGTTCACGCTGTCGGTCCCGACCCTGTGGCGCGAGACGCCGGCGCCCTACGGCCCGTTGTTCCTGTGGATCGGACGCGGGATCTCGTCGCTGACCGGGGAGAACATCGTCGCCGCGGTGCTCTGCCACCGGGTCGTGGTGCTGGCCGGGGTGGGTCTGATCGTGTGGGCCACCCCCCGGCTGGCCCGGCGCTGCGGCGTCGCCGAGGTCAGCGCCCTGTGGCTGGGCGCGGCCAACCCGCTGCTGATCATGCACCTGGTCGCCGGCGTGCACAACGAGGCGCTGATGCTCGGGCTGATGCTGGCCGGCGCCGAGTTCGCGCTGCGCGGCATCGACTCGCCGCGGCTGCTGCCCGCGTCGTGGCGGCCGGGCCCCGATTGGGAACCGCTGGGCATGCTGCTCGTGGGCGCGATCCTGATCACCCTGTCCTCGCAGGTGAAGCTGCCGTCGCTGCTGGCGCTGGGGTTCGTCACGATGGCGCTGGCCTACCGCTGCGGCGGCACCCTGCGGGCGCTGCTGCTCGCCGGCGGCGGGATGGCGGCGCTGGCGCTGGCGGTGATGGCCATCGTCGGCCGGGCCAGCGGGCTCGGCTTCGGCTGGATCTACACCCTGGGCACCGCCAACGTGGTGCGCAGCTGGATGTCGCCGCCGACGCTGCTGGCGCTCGGGACCGGGCAGGTGGGAATCCTGCTGGGCCTGGGCGATCACACCACCGCGGTGTTGGGGCTCACGCGCGCCATCGGCGTGCTCATCATCATGGTGATGGTGGCCTGGCTGCTGGTGGCCGTCTTCCGCGGCCGGTTGCACCCGATCGGCGGGCTGGGCGTCGCGCTGGGCATCACGGTGCTGTTGTTTCCCGTGGTGCAGCCCTGGTACCTGCTGTGGGCGATCATCCCGTTGGCCGCCTGGGCCACCCGCACCGGCTTCCGGGTGGCGGCGATCGTCATCACCCTCATCGTGGGCATCTTCGGCCCGACGGCCAACGGCGACCGCTTCGCGCTGTTTCAGATCGTGGACGCGACGCTGGCCAGCAGCCTCATCGTGGCGTTGCTCATCGCCGTGACCTACACCCGGCTGCCGTGGCGCCAGCTCCCGCCGACGAAGCCGGAAACGAACGGGCGGGCGGCCATCACACTGCCCGCCCCGGCGGCGCCCGAGACCCCCAGTTCCGAGGCGGCGCCCGACGCCTACGCTGATTCCACGTGAGCCCGGTCCCCCAAACGCCCGACACGGTGGTGCGGCTGCGCGGGGTCAGCAAGCGATACGGGTCCGGCGCGGGGGTCGTTGAGGCCGTCTCCGATCTGGACCTCGAGGTGCGCACGGCCGAGGTGCTGGCGTTGCTGGGCCCCAACGGCGCCGGTAAGACCACGACGGTCGAGATGTGCGAGGGCTTCGTGCGCCCGGACGCCGGCACGATCGAGGTGCTCGGCCTGGACCCCGTCGCCGACAACGCACGGCTGCGCGCGCGCATCGGGGTGATGCTGCAGGGCGGGGGCGGCTATCCGGCGGCGCGCGCCGGCGAAATGCTCAGCCTGGTGGCCTCCTACGCCGCCGACCCGCTGGACCCGGCGTGGCTGTTGGACACGCTGGGCCTCACCGACGCGGCCCGCACCACGTATCGGCGGCTCTCCGGCGGCCAGCAGCAACGGCTCGCGCTGGCGTGTGCGCTGGTCGGCCGCCCCGAGCTGGTGTTTCTCGACGAGCCCACCGCGGGCATGGACGCCCACGCCCGGCTGCTGGTCTGGGAGCTGATCGACGCGCTGCGCCGAGACGGCGTGACGGTGGTGCTGACCACCCATCAGCTCAAGGAGGCCGAGGAGCTCGCCGACCGGCTGGTCATCATCGACCACGGCGTGACGGTGGCCGCGGGCACGCCGACGGAGCTGATGCGCGCCGGGGCCAAAGACCAGTTGCGGTTCAGCGCGCCGCCGCGGCTCGAGCTGTCCCTGCTGGTCTCGGCGCTGCCGGAGGACTACAAGGTCACCGAGGTGACCCCCGGCGACTACCTGGTCGAGGGCCCGGTCGACCCCCAGGTGCTGGCGACCGTCACGGCCTGGTGCGCGCAGATCGACGTGCTGGCCACCGACATGCGCGTCGAGCAGCGCAGCCTCGAGGACGTGTTCCTCGACCTCACCGGCAGGAAGTTACGGCCTTGACCGACAACAGGACCCAGTCCGGCGTCTTCCCCGCCGGAACCTTCGCGCCCGACCCGCGCCCCAACGCCGTGCCCCGGATGCTCGCCGCCCAGTACGGGCTGGAGCTCAAGCTGCTGCTGCGCAACGGCGAGCAGCTCCTGCTCACCATGTTCATCCCGATCACGCTGCTGGTCGGGCTGACGCTGCTGCCCTTCGGCTCGTTCGGGCACAACCGCGCCGCCACCTTCGTGCCGCCGATCATGGCCCTGGCGGTGATCTCCACGGCGTTCACCGGGCAGGCGATCGCGGTCGCGTTCGATCGCCGCTACGGCGCGCTGAAACGGCTCGGGGCCACCCCGCTGCCGGTGTGGGGCATCATCGCCGGGAAGTCGCTGGCGGTGGTGACGGTGGTGTTCATGCAGGCAATCTTGTTGGGCGCCATCGGTTTTGCACTCGGCTGGCGGCCGGCCCCGGCGGCGCTGCTGTTGGGCGCGGCCGTCATCGCGCTGGGCACCGCGGGCTTCGCCGCCCTGGGGCTGCTGCTCGGCGGGACGCTGCGGGCCGAGATCGTGCTCGCGGTCGCCAACCTGATGTGGTTCGTGTTCGCCGGGCTGGGCGCGCTGACCCTGGAATCCGGGATGATCCCCGCGGGGGTGAAGTGGGCGGCGCGGCTGACCCCGTCGGGCGCGCTGACCGAGACGCTATCGCGGGCGATGGCGCTGTCGGTGGACTGGTTCGGCGTCGTCGTCCTGGCGGCGTGGGGCGCGGCGGCGGCGCTGGCCGCGCGGCGCTGGTTCCGCTTCACCTGACGCCGAGGGCTCGCGACACATAAACGTTGGCGACGACACGCCGGGGCGGGTGTACGAGGTTTATATCTCGCGGCGCCCGGGCTTACTACAGGCCGTAGTTCTTATGGGCTTACCATCGGGCGGTGCCCGGACGAACACTGCGGCGGTCGGTGGACCTGCTCCCCGACCCCAGCCTGCGCGCCCAGCGGGTGATCGCCGCGCTCGTCGTCCTGACCCAGGGCGGCATCGCGGTCACCGGCGCCATCGTGCGCGTCACCGCCTCGGGCCTGGGCTGCCCGACGTGGCCGCAGTGCTTCCCGGGCAGCTTCACGCCGGTGGCCCACGCCGAGGTACCGCGGATACATCAGGCCGTGGAGTTCGGCAACCGGATGATCACCTTCGCCGTGGTGATCGCCGCGGCGCTCGCCGTGCTGGCCGTGACGCGCGCGCGCCGGCGCACCGAGGTCCTGGTCTACGCGTGGCTGATGCCGGTGTCGACGGTCGTGCAGGCGGTGATCGGCGGCATCACGGTGCGCACCGGGCTGCTGTGGTGGACCGTCGCCGTCCACCTGCTGACGTCGATGACGATGGTGTGGCTGTCGGTGTTGCTCTATGTCAAGGTCGGCCAGCCCGACGAGGGCGTGGTCCGCGACCGGGTGGCGCGGCCACTGCGCGCGCTGACGGCGCTGAGCGCCCTGAACCTGGCGGCGGTGCTGGTCACCGGCACGCTGGTGACCGCCGCCGGCCCGCACGCCGGTGACCGCAGCCCGAGCCGCACCGTGCCGCGGCTCAAGGTCGAGATCACCACGCTGGTGCACGCGCATTCGTCGCTGCTGGTCTCCTACCTGGCCCTGCTGGTCGGGCTCGGCTTCGGCCTGCTGGCCGTCGGCGCCGGCCGGGAGATCCGGCTGCGGCTGGGCGTCCTGGTGGCCCTGGTGTGCGCGCAGGCCGCCGTGGGCACCGCGCAGTACTTCACCGGGGTCCCCGCCGCGCTGGTCGCGGTGCACGTCGCCGGCGCGGCGGCCTGCACGGCGGCGACGGCCGCGCTATGGGCGTCGATGCGAGAACGGGCCCAGGCCCAGCCGCTCGCAGGCTGACTCCACGGCCAGCGCGAAGTCGCGCTGGGCGCGATCACGGGTGTCGACGTCAAGCTGCGACCACCCCAGCGACGGCGCGACGAGGTCGAGACCTACCAGCTCCTCCCCCGCCACGTCGGCGCGGGCGTACAGCAGGTCGCGCGTGCCGATCCGGGCGCGTGCGGCGGCCGACGCGATCGCGGCGTAACCGAGATCCCACGACTCGAATTCCGGCTCGAGCGGCCAGGCGTGCGACGGCTTGCCGGCGAGAAAGATCAACGTCGCCTGCGCCGTTCGGTCCGGGGCCGTCGGCACCCCGTCGTCCTGAAGGTCGCGCAGGTATCGCGCGCCCAGGTTCCAGGCGACGGCGTCGGGCGGGTTGAGCAGGTGGCGGATCCGCCGAGCCCAGCCCAGGAATTCGTCGCGGCCCTCGGCGTCCGGGGCGGCGCGCAGGATCACCAGGTCGGCGCCCGCGGTCTGCGGATCCCGCCAGGGCAGCCAGCGGGCGTGCAGCCCGCGCGCTCGCAGCGCGGGCACCAGCCCGCTGTCGTCGTGGTGTCGTGGGCCGCCCGCCAGCACGATGCGCGGATGGAAGACGTCCGGTCGGGCCAGCTTCATGCCCGGGCATGATATCCCTATGCACGCAATCGAAATCAGCGAAACCGGCGGCCCCGAAGTCCTGCGATACGTCGACGTGCCCGAGCCCAAGCCCGGTCCGGGCGAGCTCCTGATCAAGGCCGAGGCGATCGGCGTCAACTACATCGACACGTATTTCCGCTCCGGGCAGTATCCGCGGGAGCTGCCGTTCGTCCTCGGCCAGGAGACGGCCGGCACCGTCGTCGCCACGGGCGACGGGGTCGACGGGTTCGGCGCGGGTGACCGGGTGGGCACCGCCGCGGCGTCCGGGGCCTACGCCGAATTCGCCACCGCGCCAGCGGCTTTGACCGCAAAGGTGCCCGATCACGTCACGTCCGACGTGGCGGCCTCGGTGATGCTCAAGGGCCTGACCGCGCACTACTTGCTCAAATCCGTGTATCCGGTGCAAAGCGGAGACAGCGTGCTGGTGCATGCCGGCGCCGGCGGCGTCGGGCTGATCCTGACGCAGTGGGCCAAGCTGCTCGGCGCGCGGGTCATCACGACGGTCTCCACGCCGGAAAAGGAACGGATGTCCAAGGAGGCCGGCGCCGACGAGGTGCTCTCCTACCCCGACGACGCCGCCGAGTTCGGCCGGAAAATTCGCGAGTTGACGGGCGGCGCCGGCGTGGCGGCGGTCTACGACGGCGTGGGCAAGACCACGTTCGACGCCAGCCTGGCCAGCCTGGCCGTCCGTGGCACCCTGGCGCTGTTCGGGGCGGCCAGCGGCCCGGTTCCGCCGTTCGACCCGCAGCGCCTCAACGCCGCCGGGTCGGTGTACCTGAGCCGGCCGTCGCTGGTGCACTTCATCCGCACCGGCGACGAATTCCGTTGGCGCGCGGGCGAACTCTTCGCGGCGATCGCCGACGGCGCCCTCACCATCGAGGTCGGCGGGCGCTACCCACTGGCCGACGCGGCGCGCGCGCACCGGGACCTGCAGGGCCGTAAGACCACGGGCTCGATCGTGCTGCTGCCGTAGAGGGCTAGAGCAGCGTCGGCAGCGCGACGACAGAGTCGACCGCCAGCGCGCAGAACACCACCGCCAGGTAGTTGTTCGACTGCAGGAACAGCCGCAGCGGCTTGACCGGCTCGCCGGCGCGCACGCCGGCGTAGAGCTGATGGGCCATGGCCAGGAACCACACCCCGGCCAGCAGGGCGACCGCCGCGTACAGCCAGCCGGTGGCCAGCGCCAGCGCCAGCGTCGCGAGCACGGTCAGCCAGGTGTAGATCAGGATCTGCTTGGTGACCTGGCGCTCGGTGGCCACGGCGGGCAGCATCGGGACGCCGGCCGCCTTGTAGTCGTCCTTGTAGCGCATGGCCAGCGCCCAGGTGTGCGGCGGCGTCCAGAAGAAGATGATCGCGAACATCACCAGCGCCGGCCAGCCGATGGTGCCGGTGACGGCCGACCAGCCGATCATCACCGGCATGCAGCCGGCCGCGCCGCCCCACACGACGTTTTGCGACGTGCGGCGCTTGAGCAACAGCGTGTAGACCAGCACATAGAAGGCGATGGTGGCGCCGGCCAGGTGTGCCGACAGCATGTTCGTCGTCCACCACAGCCAGAAGAACGACGCCACCGACAGCGCCAGCCCGAACACCAGCGCGTGGCTGCGCGGGACGGCGGCCCGCGCCAGCGGCCGGCGCGCGGTGCGCTTCATCACCTTGTCGATGTCGGCGTCGGCCACGCAGTTCAGAGTGTTGGCTCCCCCGGCGGCCAGCATCCCGCCGATCAGCGTGTTGAGGATCAGCAGCGGGTTCACGCTGCCGCGGTGGGCGAGCAGCATCGCCGGAATGGTGGTGACCAGCAGCAGTTCGATGACCCGCGGCTTGGTGAGCGCCAGGTACGCCAGGACCGTGCCGGATACCCGGCTCGGTGCCTCTCGACTCGGGGCGACGCGCCCGCGAACGCTCACGCAATAACTCCTCGGGGTCGCAGCAGCGCGCAGCATCTACTACGCACGATGGTAGACCGCGTGGGACCGGTGGCCAGCCCTCAGGGTCCCTTCGGGTGAATTTTTCCTGCATGGCCGGACTGATTGCGAGGCTTGGGCCGTCGACGCGTAATTTTCACAGCGGCCGGCGTTGGGTACCCCAAACTCTGCACTGCAAGAGCCGGCACTCCCGCATTAGGGTGAGCAATATCAGCTTGATGACCCAAGGACAGAGGCTGTGACCACACTCGAAGAGATCTCCACGCTGACCCAACCGCACCTGCCCGACGACTGGACCGAGATCGATTCGGCTGCGGTCGACACGATCCGGGTGCTCGCCGCCGACGCGGTCCAGAAGGTCGGCAACGGCCATCCCGGGACGGCGATGAGCCTGGCCCCGCTGGCCTACACCCTGTTTCAGCGCACGATGCGCCACGACCCCAGCGACACCCATTGGCTGGGCCGCGACCGGTTCGTGCTGTCGGCCGGGCACAGCAGCCTGACCCTGTACCTGCAGCTGTACCTCGGCGGGTTCGGCCTGGAGCTCTCGGACATCGAGTCGCTGCGCACCTGGGGTTCCAAGACGCCCGGGCACCCGGAGTTCCGGCACACCAAGGGCGTGGAGATCACCACCGGCCCGCTCGGCCAGGGCCTGGCGTCGTCGGTCGGGATGGCGATGGCGTCGCGCTACGAGCGCGGCCTGTTCGATCCGGACGCCGAGCCGGGCACCAGCCCGTTCGACCACTTCATCTTCGTGATCGCCTCCGACGGGGACATCGAGGAGGGCGTGACGTCCGAGGCGTCGTCGCTGGCGGCCGTGCAGCAGCTGGGCAACCTCATCGTGTTCTACGACCACAACCAGATCTCGATCGAGGACGACACCAACATCGCGCTGTGCGAGGACACCGCCGCGCGCTACGAGGCCTACGGCTGGCACGTGCAGCGGGTGGAGGGCGGCGAGAACGTCGTCGGCATCGAGGAGGCCATCGCCAACGCCAAGGCCGTCACCGACCGGCCGTCGTTCATCGAGCTGCGCACCATCATCGGCTACCCGGCGCCCAACCTGATGAACACCGGCAAGGCGCACGGCGCCGCCCTCGGCGACGAGGAGGTCGCGGCCGTCAAGAAGATCCTGGGCTTCGATCCCGACAAGAACTTCGAGGTGCGCGACGAGGTCATCGCCCACACCCGCAAGCTGGTGGACCGGGGCAAGGAAGCCCACGAGAAGTGGCAGGCGGAGTTCGACGCGTGGGCCCAACGCGAGCCGGACCGCAAGGCGCTGCTGGACCGGTTGACCGCCGAGCGGCTGCCCGACGGCTGGGACGCCGACGTCCCGACCTGGACGCCGGACGACAAGCCGCTCGCCACCCGCGCGGCGTCCGGCAAGGTGCTGAACGCGGTGGGCCCCAAGCTGCCCGAGTTGTGGGGCGGCTCGGCCGACCTGGCGGGCAGCAACAACACCACCATGGACAACGTCAAGTCGTTTGGGCCCCCGTCCATTTCGACGAAGGACTACACCGCGGACTGGTACGGGCGCACGCTGCACTTCGGGGTGCGCGAGCACGCGATGGGCGCCATCCTGTCCGGCATCGTGCTGCACGGCCCCACCCGCGCCTACGGCGGCACCTTCCTGCAGTTCTCCGACTACATGCGCCCGTCGGTGCGGCTGGCGTCGCTGATGGACATCGACACCATCTACGTGTGGACGCACGATTCGATCGGGCTGGGCGAGGACGGCCCGACGCATCAGCCCATCGAGCACCTGGCGGCCCTGCGCGCCATCCCCAACCTGTCGGTGGTGCGCCCGGCCGACGCCAACGAGACGGCCTACGCCTGGCGCACGATCCTGGCCCGCGGCAACGGCAGCGGCCCGGTCGGCCTGATCCTGACCCGCCAGGGCCTGCCGGTGCTGGAGGGCACCGACTTCGAGGGCGTCGGGCGCGGGGGCTACATCCTCGGCGACGACGGCGGCGACGAGCCCGACGTGGTGTTGATCGCCACGGGCTCCGAGGTGCAGCTCGCGGTCGAGGCGCGAAACCTGTTGGCGGACTCCGACATCGTCGCCCGCGTGGTGTCGATGCCTTGCGTGGAGTGGTTCGAGTCGCAGTCCGAGGAATACCGGGACAGCGTGCTGCCCCCGTCGGTGTCGGCGCGGGTGGCCGTCGAGGCCGGCATCGCGCAGTCCTGGCACAAGCTGGTCGGCGACACGGGCCGCATCGTGTCGATCGAGCACTACGGCGAATCCGCCGACTACAAGACTTTGTTCCGTGAATTCGGCTTCACCGCCGAAGCCGTCGCGGCGGCCGCGGAGCAGGTAGTCGATAACTGAGAAAGGGTGATTCACATGGCCAGTCAGAACCCCAACCTCGCGGCGCTGAGCGCCGCGGGCGTGTCCGTTTGGCTGGATGACCTGTCGCGCCAGCGGCTCCAGTCGGGCAACCTGCAGGAGCTGATCGACACCAAAAGTGTTGTCGGCGTGACGACCAACCCCTCGATCTTCCAGAAGGCGTTCGCCGAGGGCGACTCGTACAACGGTCAGATCGCCGAGCTGGCCGAGCGCGGCGCCGACGTCGACGCCACCGTGCGCACGGTCACCACCGACGACGTGCGCAGCGCGTGCGACGTGTTCAAGCGCGCGTGGGAGGCCTCCGACGGGGTCGACGGCCGGGTGTCCATCGAGGTGGACCCGCGGCTGGCCGCCGAGACCGACAAGACGGTCGCGCAGGCCGTCGAGCTGTGGAAGATCGTCGACCGGCCCAACCTGTTCATCAAGATCCCCGCCACCAAGGCCGGCATCCCGGCCATCACTTCCGTTCTGGCGGAGGGGATTTCGGTCAACGTCACGCTGATCTTCTCGGTGGAGCGGCACCGCGAGGTGATGGACGCCTACCTGGCCGGGCTTCAGAAGGCCCGCGAGGCCGGTCACGACCTGTCCAAGATCCACTCGGTGGCGTCGTTCTTCGTCTCCCGGGTGGACACCGAGGTGGACAAGCGGCTGGAAAAGATCGGCTCCGAGGAGGCGCTGGGGCTGCGCGGCAAGGCCGGGGTGGCCAACGCCCGGCTCGCCTACGCCGCCTACCAGGAGGTGTTCGAGGGCGGTGATCGCTTCGCCGCGCTCAAGTCCGACGGCGCGCGCGTGCAGCGCCCGCTGTGGGCGTCCACCGGCGTCAAGAACCCCGACTACCCCGACACCCTCTACGTCACCGAGCTGGTCGCGCCGAACACGGTGAACACCATGCCGGAGAAGACGATTGACGCGGTGGCCGATCACGGCGAGATCAAAGGCGACACGGTGACCGGGACTGCCGCGGCCGCTCAGGAGGTGTTCGACAAGCTGAGCGCGGTCGGGGTCGACCTGACCGACGTGTTCGTGGTGCTGGAGAACGAGGGCGTGGACAAGTTCGTGGAGTCCTGGACCGAATTGCTGGAGGAAACTCAGAAGCAGCTCGATTCCCTCGGCAAATGAGCCCGGCGAGCCCGAAGGTGGGCGCCCGCGCCGGGTCGGTGCAATGGCAAAACCCGTTGCGGGACAAGCAGGATAAGCGCCTGCCCAGGATCGCCGGCCCGTGCGGCATGGTGATCTTCGGCGTCACCGGCGACCTGGCCCGCAAGAAGGTCATGCCGGCCATCTACGACCTGGCCAACCGCGGGCTGCTGCCGCCCACCTTCTCCCTGGTGGGCTTCGCCCGCCGGGACTGGCAGACCCAGGACTTCCGCAAGGTCGTCTACCAGGCCGTCAAGGAGCACTGCCGCACGCCGTTCCGCGAGGAGAACTGGGAGCGGCTGGCCGAGGGATTCCGTTTCGTGCCAGGGGCTTTCGATGACGACGAGGCGTTCGCCCGGCTCGCCGAGACGCTGGAAAAGCTCGATGCCGAGCGCGGCACCGGCGGCAATCACGCCTTCTACCTGGCGATCCCGCCCAAGTCGTTCCCGGTGGTGTGCGACCAGCTGCACAAGTCCGGGTTGGCCCGCCCGCAGGGCGACCGCTGGAGCCGGGTCGTCATCGAAAAGCCCTTCGGCCACGACCTGGAAAGCGCACAGGCCCTGAACAAGGCGGTCAACGCCGTCTTCCCGGAGGAGGCGGTGTTCCGCATCGACCATTACCTGGGCAAGGAGACCGTGCGCAACATCCTGGCGCTGCGGTTCGCCAACCAGTTGTTCGATCCGATCTGGAACGCCCACTACGTCGACCACGTGCAGATCACCATGGCCGAGGACATCGGGCTGGGCGGCCGGGCCGGCTACTACGACGGCATCGGCGCCGCCCGCGACGTCATCCAGAACCACCTCATGCAGCTGCTGGCGCTGACCGCGATGGAGGAGCCGGTCAGCTTCAATCCCGCTGCGCTGCAGACCGAGAAGATCAAGGTGCTCTCGGCGACGCAGCTCGCCGAACCGCTCGACGAGACCACCAGCCGCGGCCAGTACACCGGGGGCTGGCAGGGCGGCGAGAAGGTCGTCGGGCTCCTCGACGAAGAGGGATTTTCGAAGGACTCCACCACCGAGACGTTCGCCGCCATCACGCTCGAGGTCGACACCCGCCGCTGGGCCGGCGTGCCGTTCTATCTGCGCACCGGTAAACGGCTGGGCCGCAGGGTGACCGAGATCGCCCTGGTCTTCAAGCGCGCGCCGCACCTGCCCTTCGACGCGACGATGACCGACGAGCTGGGCGCCAACGCCATGGTGATCCGCGTGCAACCCGACGAAGGCACCACGCTGCGGTTCGGCTCCAAGGTGCCGGGCACCGCGATGGAGGTCCGCGACGTCAACATGGACTTCTCCTACGGATCGGCGTTCGCCGAGGAATCACCGGAGGCCTACGAGCAGCTGATCCTGGACGTGCTGCTGGGCGAGCCGTCGCTGTTCCCGGTGAACGAGGAGGTCGAATTAGCTTGGGAGATACTGGATCCCGTGCTGGATAACTGGGCGTCGCACGGTAAACCCGACCCGTACGAGGCCGGCACCTGGGGTCCGGAATCGGCCTTCGAGATGCTGCGCCGCACCGGCAGGGAATGGCGGCGGCCATGATTGTCGACCTGCCCGACACCACCACCACGGCGGTCAACAAGAAGCTCGACGAGCTTCGCCAGAAGGTCGGCGCCGTCACCATGGGCCGGGTGCTGACCCTGATCATCGCGCCGGACAGCGAAGACGTGCTGGAGGAATCGCTCGCCGCGGCCAACGCCGCCAGCCACGAGCACCCCAGCCGGATCATCGTCACGATGCGCGGCGACCCGTACGCCGACGACGCCCGCCTGGACGCGCAGCTGCACGCGGGCGGGGACACCGGCGCCAGCGAGGTGGTGATCCTGACGCTGTCCGGGCCGCTGTCGGGCCACGCCTCCAGCGTGGTCATCCCCTTCCTGCTCCCCGACATCCCGGTGGTGGCCTGGTGGCCCGACATCGCCCCGGCCGAGCCCGCGCGAGACCCGCTGGGCAAGTTGGCGATTCGCCGCATCACCGACGCCACCAACGGCATCGATCCGCTGTCGGCGATCAAGAGCCGGCTGCCCGGTTACAGCCCGGGAGACACGGACCTGTGCTGGGCGCGCATCACCTACTGGCGGGCGCTGCTGACCTCCGCCGTCGACCAGCCGCCGCACGAACCCATCGAGTCGGCGCTGGTGTCCGGCCTGAAGACCGAGCCGGCCCTCGACATCCTGGCCGGCTGGCTGGCCAGCCGGATCGACGGTCCGGTACGCCGGGCCGTCGGCGACCTCAAGGTGGAGTTGGCGCGCAAGAGCGAGACCATCGCCTTGAGCCGTCCCCAGGAGGGCAGGACGGCCACGCTGAGCCGGACCGCCAAGCCGGACGCCCTGGTCCCGTTGGCGCGCAGGGAAACCGGCGAGTGCCTGGCCGAAGACCTGCGGCGGCTGGACGCCGACGAAATCTATCTGGCCGCCCTGGAAGGTATCAAGAAGGTGCAATACTTGTGACTCCCATAGTCGAGGTTTTTCCGGATGGCGACGCCCTGGTCGAGGCCGCGGGCGGGCGCCTGGTCGATACCATCGGCTCCGCGGTGGCGGCCCGGGGGCGGGCGCTGATCGTGCTGACCGGCGGCGGCAACGGCATCGGGCTGCTGAAGCACCTCAGAGGTCAACAGGTCGAGTGGTCCAACGTGCATCTGTTCTGGGGCGACGAACGCTACGTGCCCGAGGACGACGACGAGCGCAACGACAAGCAGGCGCGGGAAGCCCTGCTCGATCACATCGACATCCCGTCCAGCCACGTGCACGCGATGCCGGCCAGCGACGGTGAGTTCGGCACGGACATCGCCGCGGCGGCGCTGGCCTACGAACAGTTGCTGGCCGCCAACGCCCAACCCGGGCAGCCGGCGCCGAATTTCGACGTCCACCTGCTCGGCATGGGTCCCGAGGGCCACATCAACTCGCTGTTCCCGGACACTCCCGCCGTGCACGAGAACGTCCGCATGGTGGTGCCCGTCGAGAACTCCCCCAAGCCGCCGCCGCAGCGAATCACGTTGACGCTGCCCGCGATCCAGCGGTCCCGCGAGGTGTGGCTGATGGTGTCCGGGGCGGGCAAGGCCGACGCGGCGGCGGCCGCCATCAACGGCGTCGCACCGTCGTCGGTGCCCGCGGCCGGCGCCGTCGGGCTCGAGACCACGCTGTGGCTGCTCGACCAAGGGGCCGCATCCAAGCTTCCGCGCTGACCGGCGCGAGTCATAATGGCCGTCATGGCAGACAGAACCGTGCGCGGTGGGCCCGAGCGAAGCCGGATCAAAACCCTCACCCAGGCTGCCCTGAACGCCGACAAGACCGTCGAACAGGTCGAGGACGTCCTGGACGGCCTGAGCAGGACCATGCGGGAGCTCAACAGCTCGCTGTCCAACCTCAACGCCACGGTCGAACGCATGGAGGCCGGCCTGGACCACCTGGACGGCACCCTGGGCAGCCTCGACGATCTGGCCAAGCGGCTGATCGTGCTGGTCGAGCCGGTGGAGGCCATCGTCGCGCGGATCGACGACATGGTGAAGGTGGGCGAGACGATGATGTCGCCGCTGTCGATGACGGAGCAGGCGGTGCGCGGCATGCTGGACAGGCTGCGCAACCGCTAGCCCTACATTTTGGTCGATCGGGCCATCACGAAGCTGTACAGGCCGTACGTGATGATCCCGGCGCCGGCCCCGATCAACAACGCCGCCCCGTAGGGCTGAGCCCCGAGGGTTTTCAGCGCCCCATCCAGGCCGGTGGCCTTCTTCGGTTCCGAGCGGCAGGCGGCGACGACGATCAGCGCCCCGGTGCCCGCGATCACCAAGCCCTTCGCGACGTAGCCGGTCGCGCCGAGGCGCCGCACCAGGTCACCGGACTTGCCCTTGAGGTCGCCGACGAAATTGCGGCTGGCGCCCTTGTAGACGTGGTAGCCGCCCACCGCGACGACGACGATGCCGCAGGCGATGAGCGCGACGGTCCCCGCGGGGGTCTCCATCAGGCGGGCGCTGATGCTCGAGTTCTGTTGATCGGCCGACCTCCCGGCGCCCCGCGCATACCCGAACGCGGAGTAGGCGAACGCGAGATACACCGCCGCCAGCCCGAAGGCTTTCGCCCGGTCCCACGCTCCCGACGAGGAGCCCTCCGGGGTGCGGTCGCTGGATCGACCGAGGGCCGTTTCGACCAGCCGCCACAGACCCATCGTCAGCAGGGCGGCCGCGGCGAACCACAGCACCACCGGGCCGCCCGGTTTGCCCGCCAGCGTCGCCAGCGCTCCGGTCTGATCGGCGGTGCCGCCGTCGCCGAAGGCGATTCGGAACGCGAGGTAGCCGACGATCAGGTGCAGCACCCCGTTGACCACATAGCCGGCCCGGGCAAATCGTTCGAACACGCCGTTTTGGGCGACTTGTGCCGGTTCCATGGCACGTGGATGCCCATCAGCCGCTGTTACGTAACGCGCTCGCAAGCCCGTTCATCGTCAGCAGGATGCCGCGCTGCACCAGCTCGTCGTCGTCGCCCGAGCGGTAGCGGCGCAGCAGCTCCACCTGCAGGTGGTTGAGCGGCTCCAGGTACGGGAAGCGGTTGAACACGGAACGGGCCAGCGCGGGATTGTCGGCGAGCAGGTCGTCGTGACCGGTGATGAGCTTGTGCATGGCGATGGTGCGCCGGTGCTCGTCGACGATCTTGTCGAACACCCTGCGCCGCAACGATTCGTCGGCCACCAGTTCGGAATAGCGTGCCGCCAGGCCCAGGTCGCTCTTGGCGAGCACCTGCGCCATGTTCGACAGGACGCTGCGAAAGAACGGCCACCGCTCGTACAGCTCGTGCAGGACCTTGACCCGCTCGCCCTCGCTTTCCGGTCCGGCCGCGATCCACTCCTGGAACGCCGACCCGGTGCCGTACCAGCCCGGCAACATCACGCGCGACTGGGTCCAGGCCAGCACCCACGGGATGGCGCGCAGGTCGGAAATGGATTCGGTGGGCTTGCGTGACGTCGGCCGGCTGCCGATGTTCAGCGAGCCGATCTCGCTGACGGGCGTGGAGGCCTTGAAATAGTCGACGAAACCCGGTGTCTGGTGGACCAATTCGGCGTAGGCCCGGTGGGCCAGGGCCGCCACCTCGTCGAGCACCGCGTAGGCGGGTTCCGCGGCGTCGCCCAGGCCCTCGACGTCCAGCAGCGTCGACTCCAGCGTGGCCGCCACCAGGCTCTCCAGGTTGCGCCGGGCCGTCTGCGGCTCGGCGTACTTCGCGGCGATCACCTCGCCCTGCTCGGTGAGGCGCAGCGAACCGTTCACCGCCCCCGGGGGTTGCGCGAGGATCGCCTGGTAGCTGGGGCCGCCGCCGCGGCCGACCGTCCCGCCGCGACCGTGGAAAAGCCGCAATCGCACGCCGGATTTGCGCGCCACCTCGACGAGGGTGAGCTCGGCCCGGTAGACGGCCCAGTTGGCCGCCAGGTAGCCGCCGTCCTTGTTGGAGTCCGAGTAGCCCAGCATCACTTCCTGCGAGTTGCCGCGCGCGGCGACGAGCGCCCGGTAGATGGGCAGGTCGAGCATCGCCTGCAATATCGACGCACCGTTGTGCAGGTCGTCGATCGTCTCGAAAAGCGGCGAGATGCCCACGGGGCAATAGGTTTCCGGCCCGGAGGCGTCCAGCAGGCCGGCCTCTTTGAGCAGGATCGCCGCCTCCAGGACGTCCGACACCGACTGGCACATCGAGATGACGTAGTTGGGCACCGCCGCCGGCCCGTAACGCTCGACCGCGCGGGCGGCCGCCGCGACGACGCCCAGCTCGCCGCGGGCCAGGTCGGACAGTTGGGCGCGCTCACCGATCAGCGGGCGGCGGGTGGCCAGCTCCCCGGCCAGCAGCTCGACGCGTTCGTCTTCTGCCAACGCGCCGTAGTCCGGATGCACGCCGGCCCAGGCCAGCAGCTCGCCGATCACCTCCTCGTGCACGTCGGAGTTCTGCCGCATGTCCAGGCCGGACAGGTGAAACCCGAAGACGCGCACGCTCTCCCGCAACCGCGCCAGCCGGTCGTCGGCCAGCAGCCCGGCGCCGTGCGTGCGCAGCGAGGCGTCGACGGCGTCCAGATCGGCCCGCAGTTCGCCCGGCGTGGAATACGCCTCGAGTCCCAGGTCGAGTTCGTGCTGCGGGCGGCGGTCCAGGATCTCGGCGGCCGTCGCGGTGAGCCGGGCCCGGATCACCCGCAGCGCCCGCCGGTAGGGCTCGTCGGCCCGGGCCTTCTCGTCGCAGCCCTCGGCCAGCGCGGCCACCTCGGCGGTGACCGTGATCAGGCGCGCCGACATCGACAGCTCCTGCTCGAGCTCGGTGAGCTCGGCCAGGTAGTGCGCCAGTGCGGTGAACGCGGCGCTGCCGGTGGCCAGCCGCACGACGTCGGCGGTCACGTTTGGGTTCCCGTCGCGGTCACCGCCGATCCAGGAGCCCGGCTGCAGGATCGGGGCCGCGAGCAGGTCGGCGTCGGGCCAGCGGGCCCGCAACGCGCCGCGCACCTCGGCGTTGACCTGCGGGATGACCGTGAACAGCGCGGCCGGATAGTAGCGCAGGCCCACCTCGATCTCGTCGGTGATCTGCAGCCGCGACAGCCGGATCAGCGCGGTCTGCCAGAGCGTGAGGACCTGGCGGCGCAACTCAAGCTCGATGTTGCGGCCGTGATCGGTCTCGGTGTGCCCGGCGGCGTGCAGCCGCATCAACTCGGTGATCCGGTGCTGGGTGACGAACACGGTGCGCCGGCGGGTCTCGGTGGGGTGGGCGGTGATCACCGGCGACACCAGGGCGCCCGCCAGCGCGGCGGCCACCGTGCCCGAATCCAGCTCGGCCCGATCGAGTTTCGCGTACGTCGCGGCCAGGCTGCTGTCCTGCGGGGCCTCGCCGGCGGCGACGTGGATCTTGCGCCGCCGTTCCCGGTGGATGTCCTCGGCCACGTTGGCCAGGAGCGCGAAGTGGCTGAACGCCCGGATGATCGGGATGGCCCGGTGGATGTCGATGCCGTCGAACATGCGGGACATCTCGGCCCGGTCGATCTCGGAGCGCCGCACCCGGAAGGATGCCACCCGCGCGCGCTCCACCAGTTCGAACACCTCGTCACCGTTCTGCTCCCGCACGGTGTCGCCGAGGATGGTGCCGAGCAGCCTGATGTCGGCGCGCATCGGCTCGGTCGCCTCCCGGCCGACCCGGGTGCGCTGGACGGCACCGATCGGCTCCAGCGCGGTGTCGGACGCGTCAGCCATGCGTCCCAGTATCGGTGCGGAACGCGTCGTGCGCCCGCCGAGGGGGTCAGCGGCGCCGGCATGCTAGGCCGACGGCCCGGCCGGCGCGGGTGGCGCTTGCGGAAGCTAGACAACCAGCGGCCGAGTTTTTACGGAATCTCTACGGCGGGGGGCGGTTGCGCGCGTGGATTCGCCACTACGCTCCTACCGTGTCGTCACCGACTTCGCTGGTCAAGCGCCTGATTGTGGGTCGGCCGTTTCGCAGCGATCGCCTGCACCACACGCTGTTGCCCAAGCGGATCGCCCTGGCGATCTTCGCGAGCGACCCGTTGTCCTCGGTGGCGTACGCCACACAAGAGATCCTGTTGATCCTGACCCTCGGGGCCCTGAGCTACCTGTACCTGACGCCGTGGATCGCCGCCGCGGTGGTGGTGCTGCTCGGCGTCGTGGTGTTGTCCTACCGGCAGGTGGTGCAGGCGTATCCCAGCGGCGGCGGCTCCTACGAGGTCGCCTCCAGAAATCTGGGACCGCGCGCCGGCTTGGTGGTGGCGGCGGCGCTGCTGGTGGACTACGTCATGACGGTGGCGGTGTCCGTCGCGGCGGGCGTGGACAACATCATTTCCGCTGTGCCCGAACTCAATCCGTACCGGGTGGCGGTCAATATCGGTTTCATCCTGGTGTTGACCGCGATGAACCTCCGCGGTGTCCGCGAGTCCGGTCGTGCGTTCGCCGTACCGACCTACGCCTTCATCGCCGGCGTGCTGCTGATGATCGGCATCGGTCTGGTTCGCACGCTTCTCGGCGACGCGCCGCAGGCCGAGAGCGCCCACTACGGCATCCACCCCGAGCTGTCGGGACTCAGCCTGCTGGCGATCGCCCTGCTGGCGCTGCGCGCGTTTTCGTCCGGCTGCACCGCGCTCACGGGCGTGGAGGCGATTTCCAACGGGGGGCCCGCGTTTCGGAAACCCAAGGCACTCAACGCCGCACGGACGATGTCCTTGATGGGAGGCCTGGCGATCACGATGTTCGTCGGCGTCACCGCGCTGGCCCTGATCGCCCACACCCGCGTGGTGGAAAACACCTGCGATCTCGTCGGTTTCCGCGGCGATTGCAACCGGGACCCGCAGCGCACGGTGATCGCCCAGATCTCGGCCGCGGTGTTCGGCAACAACAGCGTGATGTTCTTCTACCTGCAGGCCGCGACGGCGCTGATCCTGATCCTGGCCGCCAACACCGCCTACAACGGGTTTCCGCTACTGGGCTCGATCCTGGCCCAGGATCGCTATCTGCCACGGCAACTGCACACCCGCGGTGACCGGCTCGCGTTCTCCAACGGCATCATCCTGTTGGCGGCCATCGCCGGCGGGCTGATCTACGCGTTCGACGGCTCGACGACCCGGCTGATCCAGCTCTACATCCTCGGCGTGTTCACCTCGTTCACGTTGTGCCAGACGGGCATGGTGTGGCATTGGAACCGGGCACTGCGCGACGCCGACGCCGGCGCGCCACGGCTCAAGATCCACCGCGCGCGGGCCATCAACGCGTTCGGCGCCTGCCTGACCGGCGTCGTCCTGGTCGTGGTGATGGTGACCAAATTCACCCACGGCGCCTATCTGGTGGTGATCGCGATCCCGGTGCTGTGCCTCGTGATGCAGGGGATACGACGGCATTACGCGCACGTGGGCACCGAACTTCGCATCGAGGACGAAGACGAGCAAGTCCGGCCGAGCCGGGTGCACGCGATCGTGCTGGTCTCGAGTTGGCACAAGCCGACCCTGCGCGCGGTCATGTTCGCCCGGGCGACCAATCCGGACACGCTGACCGCGTTGACGGTCAAGGTCGACGACGTCGACACCACGGCGCTGGTCCAGGATTGGCGGAACCTGAGCGTCGACGTGCCGCTGAAAGTCATCGAGTCGCCCTACCGCGAGATCACCCGGCCCGTGATCGATTACATCAAGCGGCTGCGCAACGGCCCGTCCCGCGACGTCATCAACGTCTACATCCCCGAATACGTCGTCGGCCGTTGGTGGGAGAACCTGCTGCACAACCAGAGCTCCTGGCGGCTCAAGGGGCGCTTGCTGTTCGAGCCGGGGGTGATGGTCACCAGCGTGCCGTGGCAGCTGCGTTCGTCCGAGCGCCGGGACCTGTCCCGGGTCGTATATCGGGCCGGCGACGTTCGCAGCGGGATCGACCGCGCCGCGTCGAGTGACACGCGCGCCGCCAGCGGGGGTTAGCGGTACTTGATCAGCAGGGCCATGCCGACGATGCACACCAGCCAGATGCCCACGATGAACACCGTCAGCCGGTCGAGGTTCTTCTCCACCACCGTCGACCCGGACAGGCTCGACTGCACACCGCCGCCGAACAGGGTCGACAGGCCGCCGCCCTTGGCGCGGTGCAGCAGCACCAGCAGCACCACCAGGATGCTGGTGACCACCAGGGTGATCTGCAGGCCCAATTGCATGCGGTAAGCCTACCGGGGGCGGGCCGGCGTCACGGTAGCGGCCCGCCGGCGGCGATGGCCGCCAGGGTCGCGAATTGCTCGCCGTCCAGCGACGCGCCGCCGACCAGGGCCCCGTCGATGTCGTTCTGGGCGACGATGTCGCCGATGTTCTTGGCGTTCACCGACCCGCCGTAGAGCACCCGCACGGTGTCGGCGACCTGCGGCGACGCCAGGGTGCCCAGCTGGCTGCGGATCGCGGCGCACACCTCCTGGGCGTCGGTCGCGCTGGCCACCCGCCCGGTGCCGATCGCCCAGACCGGCTCGTAGGCGACGACGACCTTGGCGATCTGCTCTCCCGACAGGCCCGCCAGCGAGCCGCGCAGCTGCTCCTCACAGTGCGGCACGTGGTTGCCCGCCTCCCGGACGTCCAGGTGCTCGCCGATGCACACGATCGGGGTGAGCCCGTGCCTGAGCGCGGCGGCGGCCTTGGCGGCGACCAGCGCGTCGTCCTCGTTGTGGTAGGTGCGCCGCTCGGAGTGCCCGACCACGACGAAGCTGCAGCCGAGCTTGGCCAGGAAGGCGCCGCTGATGTCGCCGGTGTAGGCGCCGGAGTCATGCGGGGACAGGTCCTGGGACCCGTACGTCAGCCGCAACTTGTCGCCGTCGACCAGCGTCTGGACGCTGCGCAGGTCGGTGAACGGCGGGATCACCGTGACGTCCACCTTGTCGTAGTACTTGTCCGGCAGCGCGAACGCCACCTTTTGCACCAGCGCGATCGCCTCGAAGTGGTTGAGGTTCATCTTCCAGTTGCCGGCGATCAGTGGCGTGCGGCTCACGAGTCTCCTTTGCTTTGGCTCGACTTGGCTTCAGGAGGGCTGCGGACGGCCAAGCACCTCGATGCCCGGCAGCGTCTTGCCCTCCAGGTACTCCAGCGATGCGCCACCGCCGGTGGAGATGTGCGAGAAGTCACCCTCGGAGATGCCGAGCGCGCGCACCGCGGCCGCCGAATCCCCCCCGCCCACCACGCTGAACGCGCCCTTGCCCGTCGCCGCGGCGATCGCCTCGGCGATGCCTTTTGTGCCGGCGGCGAACGCCGGGAACTCGAACACGCCCATCGGGCCGTTCCAGAAGATGGTCTTGGCGTTGGACAGCAACGTGGCGAACCGCCTGACCGACTCCGGCCCGATGTCCAGCCCGATCCTGTCCTGCGGAATCCTGTCCGCCGCAACGGTTTCCGGCGGCGAATCGGCGGCGAACTTCTCGGCCGCCACGATGTCCACCGGAAGGTGCAGCACGTCGGCGTAGGTCTCACACAAGCGGTGACAGGTGTCGACCATCTCGTTTTCGAGCAGTGACGTGCCCACCGAAAGGCCCTGTGCGGCAAGGAAAGTGAAGCACATTCCGCCGCCGATGACGATGCTGTCCGCCTTGGTAGCCAGCGACTCGATGACGCCGAGCTTGTCGGACACCTTCGACCCGCCGAGCACCACGGCGTACGGGCGCGCGGTCGAGGTGGTCAGCCGCTTCAGCACCCGGATCTCCTCGGCCACCAGCGTGCCGGCGTAGTGCGGCAGCAGCGTGGCGACGTCGTACACGGAGGCCTGCTTGCGGTGCACCACCCCGAAGCCGTCGGAGACGAAAGCGCCCGTCGGCCCTACCAATTCGGCCAGTTGCCGGGCCAGCGCGAGCCGCTCGCCGTCGTCCTTGCTGGTTTCGCGCGGGTCGAAGCGGATGTTCTCCAGCAGCAGGATGTCGCCGTCGGTCAGTCCCTCGGACCGGGCCAGCGCGTCGCCGCCGACGACATCGCCGGCCAGCTGGACGTGCCGGCCCAGCTGGTCGCCGAGCGCCGCGGCGACCGGCGCCAGCGACAATTTCGGGTCGGCCCCGTTCTTGGGACGACCGAGGTGCGCGGTGACCACTACCTTGGCGCCGGCCTCCAGCAGCGCCTGCAGCGTCGGCACGGACGCGGTGATGCGCCCGGCGTCGGTGATGGCGCCGTCTTCGTCGAGCGGCACGTTCAGGTCGGAGCGCACCAGCACGCCTCGGCCCGAAACACCTTCGGCGAGAAGGTCTTCGAGAGTCGGGATGCTCACGGCTTACAGCGACTTGCCGACCAGGGCGACCAGGTCGATGAGGCGGTTGGAGTAGCCCCATTCGTTGTCGTACCAGGACACCACCTTGGCCTGGTTGTCGATGACCTTGGTCAGCCCCGAGTCGAAGATCGAGCTGTGCGGGTCGGTGACGATGTCGGACGACACGATCGGCGCGTCGTAGTACTTCAGGATGCCCTTCAGCCGCCCTTCGGCGGCGGCCTTGAACGCGGCGTTGATGTCCTGCGCGCCGGCGGCCTTGGACAACTCGACGGTCAGGTCGGTGACCGAGCCGGTGGGGATCGGCACCCGCAGCGCGTACCCGTCCAGCTTGCCCTTGAGCTCGGGCATCACCAGGCCGATGGCCTTGGCCGCGCCGGTGGAGGTCGGCACGATGTTCAGCGCGGCCGCCCGGGCGCGACGCAGGTCCTTGTGCGGCCCGTCCTGCAGGTTCTGGTCCTGGGTGTAGGCGTGGACGGTGGTCATCAACCCCTTGACGATGCCGAACTCGTCGGACAGCACCTTCGTCACCGGCGCGAGGCAGTTCGTCGTGCACGAGGCGTTGGAGATGATGTTCTGGCTGCCGTCGTACTTGTCGTCGTTGACGCCCAGCACGATGGTGATGTCCGGGTCGGTGGCCGGCGCGGAGATGATCACCTTCTTGGCGCCGGCGTCCAGGTGGCCCCTGGCCTTGGCCGCGTTGGTGAACAGGCCCGTGGACTCCACGACCACGTCGACGCCCAGGTCGCTCCACGGCATCGCCGCGGGGCCCTCGCGCACCTCGAGCGCCTTGATCTTCGTGGTTCCCACCACGATGGTGTCCTCGCCTTCGAGGGTGACGTCGTAGGGCAACCGGCCCAGGATCGAGTCGAATTTGAGCAGGTGCGCCAGCGTGGCGTTGTCGGTGATGTCGTTGACGGCCACCACCTCGATGTCCGCGGTGCCCTGCTCCTGCTGGGCCAGCAGGGCCCGGTAAAAGTTGCGTCCGATTCGACCGAAGCCGTTGATGCCTACTCGGACAGTCACTTGTCTCTCCCTGTCTTTCTATGTCCGCTGATGAGCGCTCGTCGTCAGCCTAGATCAGCAGGAAACACCGCCGCGCGCCGGTAACAGCGCCGGACCCGCGCCGCCGCGAAAAGGCGGGTGCGGCAAACGGCGCCGCACCACACGACCTGCGATCCGTAGGTGTGGACCGCCCACTTGGCCGCGATATTCCCGGCGGTGAAATCCGGGCGGCCCGGTCCGCGATTTGCGGAGGCATCCCCCGAGCCGAATACGCCGGGGAGTGGATTCATAGCGCGGGCCGGCGGCGGGCGAGAAAGGGCGCAAAATCCCCTGGTAACCGGAGCGTGTCTCCTTTGTATCGGTTCTATAAGCCCCCGAATCGTCGCGTGTCCAATAGCAATACCAAGCCATACATTCGACACGGCTGCGGTACGGCGATGCGGTTCTGCCGCCGCGTTTGATTGCGAAAGCTGAAGGAGTCGAGGTTGATGACGGGCTTTGATCGGTTCAACATCACGGTTGGTGCCATCGCTGGACTGTGCGGGGCCGCAATAGCGCTGAGCCCGGATACGACGGCCGCCCCGCTGAAAACCGGCGGCTACGCCTGCATCCAGGGGCAGTCGGGCGAGGCCGGCGCGCCGGCAGCCGGCGGGCCGGCGGCCGGCGGCGTACCGCTGGGCGCGGGCGCGCCGGGAGTGGTCGGACCCGCGCCCGCCGGACCCGCACCCGCGGCCGGCGGACCCGCACCGGCCGCCACCGTATGCACGTCGAGCGCCCCGATCACCGACATGTCCGGCGTGCCGCTGGTTGCGCCCGGGCCGGTTCCGGTGGTGCCGGCCGGTGTTCCGCTGATCGCGCTCGGCCCGCCGGTGCCCGTGGGCGCGCCGGTGCCGCCGGTGCCCGTCGGCGCGCCGATACCGCCGGTGCCCATCGGCGCGCCGATACCGCCGGTGCCCATCGGCGCGCCGATACCGCCGGTGCCCGTGGGGGCGCCCGTGCCCGTCGTGCCGGTCGGCGCTCCGCTGATCGCGCTCGCCGGCGGCCCGCTGGACGCCGCGGCGCCGGTGGCCGCTCCCATCATCGACATGGCCGGGACCGGCAAGGGCGAGCCGACCGGCCCGGCGCCGGCCGGCGGCCCGGTGGCCGGCCAGCCGATCGCGCCGGGCCCCGCACGCTGAGCCCGATCCGCTCCGACGAAACGGACCCGCTGGGTTAAGCCCAGCGGGTCCGTTTCGTTGTGGGGGATGAAAAGCCTTCGGTAACAGCGGATTCGGGTGTCAGCTTGGTGGGGCCTCCCACAGCAACGGCGGCTGTGGCCGTTGCGGTGGCGAGTCCTGCACGATCACCGGATCGCCCACGTGGACCGTGTTGTAGTACCACTCCGCGTCCTCGGGGCTCAGGCTGATGCAGCCGTGGCTGACATTCTCCAGCCCCATCGCGTTGACCGCCCACGGAGCCGAATGCACGAAGAGGCCGCGGCTGGTGATGCGGACGGCGTAGTCCACCGGGATGCGGTAGCCGTCGGGGGCGTCGACCGGGATGCCGACGCTGCTCGAGTCCATGATCACCGTGCGCTCCTTGGACAGGACGGTGTAGGAGCCGACCGGCGTCGGGTACTCGGGCCTGCCCATCGAGGCCGGCAGCACGCCCTCTTCCCCCCAGTGGGGCCGGTGGTGCGGGGCGGGCAGCGGCCCGGACTCGACCCCGTCGATGGTCACCTTGAAGGTGTGGTCGGCGATGTTGGCAACGCCGACGACGGCGGGACCCGTTTGAAATTCGGTGGCCAGGCCGCCCACCGCGAGGGCCACCGCGCTGTGCGCAGGCCAGAAACGGTCGGGAACCCAGCGCATCACGTCGTCGTCGAGCCACTCGTACTTGCCGGTCATCGGCGGCGACGAGGTGACCTGGGCGCCGCGCTCGGCCGCGTGCCGGTTGGTGACGGGGGCGCTGAAGGTCACCACCACCGGGTGCGCCACGCCGACCACCGAGCCGCGCGCGGGCAACACCGAGGCGATGGCGAGGCCGTACGGCCGGGTCGCCGCCGCCAGGTGCACGTCGACCGGCCCGGCAACCACGCTTGCAGCGATCCCGATGACGGCAAGCACACACCGAACAACCGCCCGCATGGCTCCAATTCCTTACGATGACTGACCTAAATCCTTCAACTGACACAGTTGTAATAGGATGGTAAAGGCCGGATGACCAGCGGAAGCGCAAGGGCGCGTTCGCAATTGGTCAAATCTCAGTCACGTTTTGGCCACGGTCAGCCACCGCAGCGCCGACTCGGCGGCGTGGTACCCGCACAGCCCGTGGATCCCGGCTCCCGGCGGCGTCGACTGCGAACACAGGTAGACACCCGGCACGCCGGTCGCGTACGGGTCGACCGCGATCCGGGGGCGCAGGATGACCTGGAGCCGGTCGTTGGCGCCGCCGACGATGTCCCCCCCGATGTAGTTGGGGTTGTAGGCCGCCAGGTCGGCGGTGCCCGTGCTGACGGTCGCGGTGACGCGGTCGCGGAAGCCCGGGGCGAACCGCTCGATCTGGTCCACTATCGCGGCCGTCGCATCGCCGGTGTAGCCGAACGGCACATGGGCGTAGGCCCAGATCGGGTTGACGTTGCCCGACGACCGGGACGGGTCGGCCAGGTACTGCTGCCCGACGAGCACGAACGGCCGTTGCGCCATCTTGCCCTGCGCGCGTTGACGTTCGGTGTCGACGGTCTCGGCGAACGCGCCGCCCAGGTGCACGGTGCCGGCGCGGCGGCAGTCGGGGTTGGTCCACGGGATGTGGCCCTCGATCGCGAAGTCGACCTTGAACGCCGAGGACCCCTGGCGGTAGCGCCGGTAGGAGCGCGCGACGCGGCCGGGCATGACGTCGCCGTAGATTTTCAGCGCCGCGGCCGGGCTGAGGTCGAGCATGACGATGTCGGCGGCGGGGACGTCGCGGCGGTCGGCGACGGTCACCCCGGTGCTCACGGTGCCGCCGTGCGCCTGTAGGGCCGCGGCCAGCGCCCGGATGATCGACCCGGATCCTCCCTCGGCGACGGGCCAGCCGTGGCGGTGCCCGCCCGCCACAAACATCAGCCCCATGGCCGCGGTGAGCGGCCGGTCCAGCCGGGTGAACATGTGCGCGGCCGCCCCGCCGAACAACGCGCGCGCCCGCTCGGTGCGAAACCACCGGGCCAGCGCGGTCGCGGGCAGCAGCGCCCGCGGGCCGAACAGGGCGACGCGGACCGGGTGCCGCGGAAGGTGCAGGATCGGCCGGAAGAAATCCTCGGCGAGTTCGTCGAATCCCGCCGCGAGGTCCCCGAAGGCGCGCCGCCACCGTTTCCCGTCCGGCCCCATGCCGGCGGCGGTCGCCTCGATCGACCGATACAGCACGCCCGCGGTGCCGTCGTCGAGCGGGTGCGCGCAGTCGATTTCGGGCCACTTCCACACCAGCCCATGGCTTTGAAGCCCGATCCGTTTCCAGAACGGCGAGCCGACGCCGAACGCGTGGGTCGCCGAGCAGTGGTCGTGGATGACGCCGGGGACCGTCAGCTCACCCGAGCGCGCTCCCCCGCCGACCGTGTCGCGGGCCTCCATCACGTGCACGTCGACCCCGCTGCGAGCCAGGTGGATCGCGGCGGCGAGGCCGTTGGGCCCGGCGCCGACGACGACCGCGTTGGTCACGACTCGCCGTGAACGACCGGTTGCGTCGTGAGGTGGACCGGGAATTCGTCCCCGGGCTCGGGCCACGGTTGGCGGGTCAGCATGTCGGCAACCTCCACGTAGCCCGCCTCGATCAGCCCGGTCTTGGCGTCCAGGATGCGGTACCACTGCTTCTGGATGTGGATCGGTTGGCCTTCGAGCACGATGACGCGGACGTCGCCGTCGGCGAATCCGCAGCGCCGTTGCACCGCCTCGAGCAGTTGCTCGTTGTGCAGGTGACCCTCGCCGAAGTTCCATCCGACCAACGGCCCGGCGACCACTTCGCCCTCGCGGATGCTGTAGTCGGCCTCGTTGTCGATCGCGCGGGGCAGCAGCCCGTTGAGCGCCCGGCCATGGGTGTGCATCGCCCGGAACGCCGCCACCTTGTCCGACATCACTTCGGCGGTCCCGGCGCCGTAGAGCTTGGCCAGCTGATTCACCACGAGCGCAGAGCTTTTCACGACGCTCGCCTCGATCTTGTCCTCGGCGCCCGCGCGGAAGCACCACACGCTGGTGGCCCAGTTGCCCGCGTAGTAGCGCATCGCCGGCAGGAACGAGATCTTCTCGGGGAACATGTTTCCCGCGATCACAATGGCTACGGCGACGGCGATGAGGGCGAGCAGCACAGGCGACCTAAGGTCCGTGGCGCGGATCGCGCCGTAGTGCCCGAACAGATAGAACAGCGAGAAGATGAAGAACACGTTCCACTCCAACGGCACCCCCATCGGGAGGTTGGACAGGATGTTGAGGTGGAAGATCACCATGAACCCGATCAGGAACCATCGCCAGGGTTGATCGCCGGCGACGAACACCAGCAGCGTCGGAACCACGAATTCCGCCGTGGTGCCGCCGATATGCGCCATGGCCTTCGGCAACCAGGAGGGCCGCAGGTCGTTGACGTGGTCGAGGTACAGCGCGTGCTTGACGGGGTTGAACAGCTTGGGCCGCAGCAGCGCGTTGTTGCTCGTCATCACCGAGACCACGTACGGGAAGTGGTGGTTGAGCTTGGAGGTCGCCGCTCCCCACCACAGGCACAACATGATGATCTTGTAGGCCGCGATCTGATCGGTGAACGGGAAGAAGAAAACGAACAGCTTCAGCCAATAGTGTTCGCCGCGCGCGGCCAGGAAGATCGTCTTGTCCCGCAGACCCAGCACCGCCAGCGCGACGATCGTCGGCACCACCCGGACCGGGTCGATCAGGGGCCCCGGCGACACCAGCGCCCACACCCCGCCGAGCAGCACGACGGCATAGAGGGCGACGTCGACGGCGGTGCGGTTGTCACCGGCGGTGAACGGGACCTTGCCCGGCCACGCGGGCAGCCGAATCGTGTTGGGGCGCAACCAATACAGGAACCCCCCGACGGGCGGCATGAACCGACCGGTCAGGGGGCCCGAGCCGCAGCCGAAACCGAGGACCTCGAACAGCAGCGTGAACACGATGAACTTCTGGTACACGATCGGCTGCGTCCACCAGTCGCCGATGCGGGCCAGCCCGCCCAACCCGGGGGTCAGCGAGATGATCGCGGCCGGTGCCGCGACGTACAGGGCGATCTTGAGCAGGTACAACAGGTAGACCGCATAGGGGGTGCCGAACCCGTGCTCCGCCCAGTGCCGGGTCACGACCTGCAGTCGCGTCGCCCGTGACAACGTCCGCCAGGTGTCGGGGTCGACGTCCGGTAGCTCCGGTGACATGAATCCCATGGCAGGCCTTAAGTCCGAGGTGAACCAGCTGGCGAATACAATCTATCCGCAGCGACGGGCCCAACGGTATGGGTCAACGAGAATTGCTGACGCGCAGCCTGTTTGAAGCGGCGACCGCGGTGGCCCTAGCGGGCCGCGGGCCGGGGCCGGTGCGGGAACCGCCGCTGCAGGTTTTCGATCATGCCGTCCAAGGTCTTACATTCCCGCTCTTCGCTGCGCGCCATACGCCGCAAGCCGTCGGCGCCCTCCGCGTCGCCCGCGGCTTCGGCGACCACGATCGCCTTCTGGTACTCACCGAGCCGGTGTTCGATCTGACGGCGGCTCTGGACCAGGATCCGCCGGAAGTAGTCGGCCTGACGGTGGTCGGCCGTCTCGACCGCCGCAGCCGAGAGCGTGACATCGCGGGCTTGCCGGTTCATGGTCACCGAAGGCATGGCCCCTCCTAGGCGGACATTGACGGGGCCGGGGCGGACCGCGCTGCTGCGGGGCTTACGCCCCCGCCGGTCCCGAACGCCACTCGAACCGTGCCCAGCGGCCGGGCGGGTACCGCGCTCGTCGGACAGACCGGCGACGTCCATTTCGGCCCTTTCAGCTGGGGATTGGGTGATTGGCGAGAGGTAACGATAACCCCCCGGCCAGACCGGCGCCATAGGGCCGGACGATGGATACATCCGTTGTAGGTTGGGCCGAACCGACCGTGGGTACAAGTCCGGGCAAAACATCGTGCCGGCGGCCCGCGTCCCGGTCGCTACCATCGAGGGACTCGACGGGCATCGCGGCCCGCCAGCGCCACGAGGAGAGACGTGACCGACAGCGACAGCCCAGACATCGAGGACATCGAAAAATTCGACCCCGGTCTGACCCAGCGCCTGATGAGCGTGATGCGCCCGTTTCTGAAGACGTATTTTCGGTCGGAGGTGCACGGCTTGGATTCATTCCCGCCGGGCGGGGCGCTGGTGGTTGGCAACCACTCCGGCGGCATGTTCCCCATGGACGTCCCGATCTTCAGCGTCGGGTTCTACGAGAAGTTCGGCTACGGCCGGCCGGTCTACACGCTGAGCCACGACATCCTCATGACCGGCCCCACGGCGTCGCTGTTCAGGCGCACCGGTTACATCCGGGCCACCCGGGAGAACGCGGCCAAGGCGCTGCGGTCCGGGGGCGTGGTGGTCGTCTTTCCCGGCGGCGATTACGACGCGTACCGGCCCACGCTCTCGGAGAACGTCATCGACTTCAACGGCCGCAAGGGATACGTCAGCACGGCGATCGAGGCCGGCGTGCCCATCGTCCCCGCCGTGTCGATCGGCGGACAGGAGACCCAGCTCTACCTGACCCGCGGGACCTGGCTGGCCGAGCGCCTGGGCATAAAGCGCTTGCTGCGCAGCGCAATTCTGCCGCTGTCGTTCGGCTTCCCGTTCGGGCTCAGCGCCGTCGTGCCGCCCAACGTGCCGCTGCCCGCCAAGATCGTGACGCAGGTTCTCCCGCCCATCGACATCGCCGCGCAGTTCGGCGACGACCCCGACGTCGACGAGGTCGACGAGCACGTGCGGTCGGTGATGCAGCAGGCGCTCGACGAGCTCGCGGCCCAGCGACGCTTCCCGATCCTGGGCTGAGCCGTGGCCTCCCCTGTCAACCAGGCCCGCGGCGGCTTCGGCGTCTTGGGCACCCTGTGGCGCGCCGGGATGATCGCGCCGCTGCGACCCGACCGCTACCTGAAGATGGCCGCCGCCATGCGCCGCGAAGGCCTGGGCATGACCGTGGGCTTCGCCAGCGCGGCGGCGCGCTGCCCGGAACGTCCCGGCCTGATCGACGAGCTGGGGACGCTGACCTGGCGGCAGCTCGACGAGCGGATCAATTCGTTCGCCGCGGCGCTGCAGGGCTTGCCCTCGGGGCAACCCAAGGTCGTCGGGATCATGTGCCGCAACCACCGCGGCTTCGTCGAGGCGGTGGTGGCCGTCAACCGGATCGGCTCCGACGTCGTGCTGCTCAACACGTCGTTCGCCGGGCCGGCCCTGGCCGAGGTGGTCAACCGCGAAGGCGTCGACGCGGTCGTCTACGACGAGGAGTTCACCGAGACCGTGGATCGCGCGCTGGCCGACAAGCCCGACGCCACCCGGATCCTGGCCTGGACCTCAGACGGGCAGCGCGGGGCGACCGTCGAGCGGCTCATCGCCGATCACCCCGGTCAACGGCCGCACCGCTCCGGGCGCAAGGGCAGGATGATCCTGCTGACCTCTGGCACCACCGGAACACCCAAGGGCGCCAACCAAACTGGCGGCAACGCCGGAGTGGGGACGCTCAAGGCGATTTTGGACCGCACGCCGTGGCGGGCCGAGGAAACCGTCGTGATCGTGGCGCCGATGTTCCACGCGTGGGGTTTTTCGCAGCTGATCTTCGCCGCGTCGATGGCCTGCACCGTGGTCACCCGGCGCAAGTTCGACCCGGAGGCCACCCTCGACCTCATCGACCGCCACCGGGCCACCGGCCTGGCGGTGGTGCCGGTGATGTTCGACCGCATCATGGAGCTGCCCGCCGAGGTGCGAAACCGGTACACCTGCAAGTCGTTACGATTCGCCGCGGCGTCCGGCTCGCGGATGCGCCCCGACGTCGTCATCGCATTCATGGACCAGTTCGGCGACGTGATCTACAACAACTACAACGCCACCGAGGCCGGCATGATCGCCACCGCCACCCCGGCGGACCTGCGGGCGGCCCCCGACACCGCGGGCCGGCCGGCGGGCGGAACCGAAATCCGGATCCTGGACGGGGATTTCAACGAGCTGCCCACGGGGGAGGTCGGGACCATTTACGTGCGCAACGACACCCAGTTCGAGGGCTACACCTCGGGCAGCACGAAGGATTTTCACGCCGGGTTCATGTCGTCGGGCGACGTCGGCTACCTCGATGACGCCGGGCGCCTGTTCGTCGTCGGGCGCGACGACGAGATGATCGTGTCCGGCGGCGAGAACGTCTACCCGATCGAGGTGGAGAAGACGCTGGCGGCACACCCCGAGGTGGCGGAGGCCGCGGTGATCGGCGTCAGCGACGAGCAGTACGGCCAGCGGCTGGCGGCGTTCGTGGTGCTGGCCCCGGGGGCCGGGGCCACTACCGAGAGCCTCAAGCAGCACGTGCGCGAGAACCTGGCCAACTACAAGGTCCCGCGCGAGATCACCGTCCTCGACGAGCTGCCCCGCGGCAGCACCGGCAAGATCCTCCGCAACGAGCTGCAGGCACGGGTCGGCGGCTGATGCGGTTCAAGATCAGACAACCGAGGCCGCTGGCGCGGGCCACGCTGGAATTGGCCAACGCCGCCAACGGGTTACGACCGCTGGCCCGCAAGGGGTACAGCACCGTGCTGGTGTTCTGGTTTGGCTGGCCGACGTCCGAGGTGCCCGGGGTGTACTTCTCGGCCTCGGTGGTGGACGCGCTGCGACGGGCGCGGCGCGGCGACTTCGCCGGGCCCCGCGGCAAGGCGGCGCTGGCGCTCACGGCCGCGTCCTGGGCGATCCTGGGGGTGATCCGCTACCGCGGCGTCACCACGCCGGGTCCGGTGCTCGAGGCCGGCCTGCGCGAGCAGTTGGGGCACGACTACACCGAGGCCCTGGAGGCGCTGCCGCAAACGCAGCCGAGCCGCAGCGGCCGTCGCAACCTGCCGCTGGGCAACACCGTGGCGCGCCGGCGCTACGTCGAGAAGACGAACGTGGTGTCCTACGGCCCGCACGGCCGCGCCAACCTGGCCGACATCTGGCGGCGCCGCGACCTGCCGCGCGACGGCAAGGCGCCGGTGCTGCTGCAGGTCCCCGGCGGCGCGTGGATGATCGGAATGCGCCGTCCCCAGGCCTACCCGCTGATGAGCCACCTGGCCGCCCGCGGCTGGGTGTGCGTGTCGATCGGCTACCGGGTCTCCCCCGTGCATACCTGGCCCGACCACATCGTCGACGTCAAACGGGCGCTGGCCTGGGTCAAGGACAACATCGCCCGCTTCGGCGGCGACCCGAACTTCGTCGCGATCACGGGCGGGTCGGCCGGCGGCCACCTGTCCGCGCTCGCGGCGCTGACGCCCAACGACCCGAAATTCCAGCCGGGGTTCGAGGAGGCGGACACCTCGGTGACCGCGGCGGTCCCGGTGTACGGGCGCTACGACTGGTTCTCCACCCACGGCGAGGGGCGTCGCGAATTCATCGGGCTGCTCGAAAGGTTCGTCGTCAAAAGGAAGTTCACCACCCACCGCCACATCTACCTGGACGCCTCGCCGATCAGGGAGCTCAGGGCCGACGCGCCACCGTTTTTCGTGCTGCACGGCCGTGACGACTCGCTGATCCCGGTCGGCGAGGCGAAGGAGTTCGTCGAGGAATTGCGCGCGGTGTCGAAGTCCCCGGTCGCCTATGCCGAATTGCCGCACGCTCAGCACGCTTTCGACATCTTCAGTTCCCCGCGGGCGCATCGATCCGCCGAGGCCGTCGCCCGCTTCCTGTCGTGGGTGTACGCGACGAACTATGTCACCTGCGAGCCATAGTTGCGCGTTTGCGTTTTCAATGCCGTTGCCGGCCTGAGGATTCGGTCGGCCCCGCCCCGCCTGATGGGCGACGGCGTCGGCAGCTTCACGGCTGGCGCCGTTGTGCTTGCTTCGGGCCGCGCCGATAGGCTCTGATGTGCTCGAGCGCCATGTTCACGGCCAGTTCGAGAGGTCGGGCGCTGCGCATGGTCTGCGCCATCAGCAGTCCGCCTTGCAGCGCACTCATCACGGTCAGGGCGAGCTCGGCAGGGTCGGCATCCGCGGAGAGTTCGCCGTTGTCGCGCATCGTCGCCAAGCCCGTGGACAGATACGATTGCCACTCGGCGAAACTCTGCGCAAGCTCGTGGCGCGCCGAATCGGAGTGTTCGGCAAGCTCGCCTACCAGCGAGCCCAGCGGACAACCGCCGACGCCTTGCGTCGCACGCGTCATGGCCACGACGTGGTCACACCACCGCTGCAGCCCCTCCCACGACGAGACCTCGCCAAGATCGGGCTGCTGGGCCGCGATGACGTGGGCGAGTTGGGTCTTCACGACCTCGCGAATGAGGGCGTCCTTGTTGGCGAAGTAGTGATAAAGCTGCGACTTGCTCGTGCCGGTAGCCGCCATCACGTCGTCCAGGCTCGTCCCGGCCACCCCCTGCCGGCGGACGAGCAGCGCCGCCGCAGCGACGATGCGGGCCCTGGTCGCCGCGCCGCGAGTCGTAAGCCGCCCGGCGCCGGGGCGCTCCTTTGATGACATGCGCGCAGCATATTGAGATTGGACTTGATAGTCCACTTCTGCTTCAGCACAATTCGCCGTGTAGTCCGCCCAACCCTCGGAGAAGATGACGTGTCCCGCCTGAGATATGGCCAGCAGTTCCCCGTGCTCGAAGTTCCCGCCGTCGGTGGCGGCACGATCTCGCTGCCGGGCGATCTCGCCGGCTGCTACGGCGTCGTCTTGATGTATCGCGGGTCTTGGTGCCCGTACTGCAACGCGCAGCTGGCCGCGTTCTCTCGCGCGTCCGACGTGCTGACCGAGCTAGGCGTCAGGGTCGTCGCCGTGTCCGTCGACGATGAGGAGACCTCCGCCGCGCTGGTCGCAAAGCGCAAGCTGCGCTTCCCGGTCGGCCACAGCGCGGACGCCGACAAGATCGCTGAGGCGACGGGCGCCTACGTCAACGACGATCCGCACTACCTGCAATCGACCGGCTTCATCTTGGCGCCGGACGGCAACGTGCGGCTCGCCGTGTACTCCAGCGGCGCCATCGGCCGGCTGGTCGCCGACGATGTGATCGGCTTCATCCGGTATATAACCGACCACCCGGACGCGCGGTGAACGACACCCAAAAGCTCAATCCACAATCCCGCCGGCGTCCCGCGGATAATAAGGTCTTGAGATACAACTCGATGTTTCTGGGTTCCGCGATGTTCTTGTTTGGTTTCCTGAAATTGTTCGAGCCTTTTCGCACGTGGTTCGATGTACAGATCACCAAAAGCGGCCTTCCGCGATTCAGCATCCCAATCGGCATCGCCGGAGAGATATCCATTGGCCTCGGCCTGCTTTCGGCGTCCGGCTGCACACGGAAACAATCGAATCTTTTCAGCCCGATCGTGTTCACCGCCTCAGCCGGCCTGATCGCCAACATGGCGGGTGCCACCTACGTGCACCTGCACCCAGAGGTGCCGGCGAGTGTGCTTCCGCTAAAAATAAAGCCTCCATTCATCCCGCTGTTCTTTATGTTTTTGGCGGCGGTGAATCTCGTTCAACTTGGTCGGGCCAATAACCGACGATCCTGATGGCAGACCGAGACAGCAAAGGACCGACCAGATGCGCCCGCCGCATGAGACCCTGTTCGAAACGACAACTATCGGTGGCGTTGGCCTCGCCGGCCGTGTCGCCCTGGCACCGATGACACGGGTCAGCGCGACGGCCGACGGTCTGCCCACCGACCAGATGGCTTCCTACTACCGCAGATTCGCCGAGGGTGGCTTCGCTCTGTTGATCACCGAAGGCCTTTATATCGACGAGAAGACCAGTCAGGGATACCTCTTCCAACCCGGCATCGCGAACTCCGCCCACGCGGCGGCCTGGCGGCGGATCGTCGACGGCGTCCATGACCGTGGTGCCAAATACTTCGCCCAACTCATGCACGCCGGCAGCCAATCACAAGGCAACCCGCGCACAACGATCACGTGGGGCCCGTCCGCAATACGCCCGAACGGCGAGCAGCTACCCATGTACCGCGGTTCGGGCCCGTTCCGGGTTCCCCAGGCGATGACCGCCGAACACATCGCGCAAGTCCGCGGCGCGTTCGTCAATGCGGCACGGCAGGCGCGCGACGCCGGGTTCGACGGGGTGGAAATCCACGGCGCAAACGGCTATCTGCTCGACGAATTCCTCACCGACTACCTGAATACCCGCACCGACGACTACGGGGGCAACACGGCAAACCGCGTCCGTCTCGCCGCCGAGGTCTGCCATGACGTCGCGTCGGCCGTCGGCGGCGACATCGCCGTCGGCATCCGCATCTCCCAGGGGAAAGTCTCCGACAACCACCATCGGTGGGCCGGCGGCGAGGACGACGCGGCCGCTATCTTCAGCACGCTGGCCGGCACAGGCATCGACTACATCCACACCACGGAATATCGGGCGCTGGCCCCGGCATTCGCCGAATCCGGCAAATCTCTCGCGCAGCTCGCCAAGCAATACGGCAAGCTGCCGGTAATCGCCAACGGTCATCTCGACGACCCCCGGGACGCCGCCGCCATCATCGAGTCCGGCGCCGCCGATGTCGCCGCCCTGGCCAAACCGGCATTGGCCAACCGCGACTGGCCCCACCGGGTGCGTACCGGTCAACCGCTATCACCCGACCTGCCTGCGGATCTGTTCGGGCCCATCGCCAACCTCAAAGAGTGGGAGGTCGTCGGCGCATCCACCACGCGGACGTGATCAACGGTGCGATACGCCACGAGCCCGAAACGTCGACTGCGACTTCGAGTTCGCCGCGGACGCGTCCTAAACGGGTTCGCAGCGTCATCCGCACTGCGAGTCGAGCGACCCGCGCTTGCGACGTCGACGGGGCTGCACTCGCGGGCGGGCGCCGGCCTTCGACGCGGGGGACCACCGGCGCCGCAACGTCATTGAACGACAACGCAACGGCGTCAAGCTATGACGCGGCCTGGCTAGCCGCTACGACGAACCGCGATCGTCTACCGTGCGGCCGCCGAGCTCAGGGCAAACACCATCGGGGCTGACCCAGTTGTCCAGCCCGCTAACCGCTCACTTCCCGCGCCGCGGCCTTCTCGAGTTCGGTCAACGCAGGCTCGATCCGATCGGCCATGTCGTCGATGTCGTTGGCCACCTCGGGCGTCGTCACGAAGCCGAAATCCAGGTAGTCGGTGTAGGAGAAGCAGGTGATGTTCAGGGCGACGTCCATCACGGGCGGCCCGAGCGGCACCAGCGAATCCAGCTTGGCCCCGGCCATGTACAACGGGAACGGCGGGCCGGGGACGTTGGACACGACCAGGTTGATGGGGGCCAGGTTTCGCGACAACCCGCTGGCCGTGTAGGCGCGCGCGGCCAGCTGCAGCAGCCCCGGCGGCGTCGTTTCGGTCAGCCCCATGATCTGGTGCGCGGACAACGCCTTGGCCATCAGCTTGGCGCTCTGGGTGCTTTCGTGGATGGCCATTAATCGCTCGGCCGGATCCTCGATGTCGGTGGCCAGGGACGCGGTCATCGAGCTCACCTTGTTGCCGACGTCGTCCTTGGTCTCGTCGGTGCGGGTGGAGACGGGGATCTGCGCGATGAGCGGTTTGGCCGGCAGCTCGCCGCGCTTCTGCAGGTATTCGCGGGCGGCGCCGGCCACCAGCGCGAGCACGACGTCGTTGAGCTTGACGCCGTACGCGTCCTTGATGGCCTTGACCCGGGCCAGCTCGACGCGGGCGCCGGTGACCCGCCGGTGCGGGGACACCGGCGCGTTGAACCGGGTCTTGGGCGCCTCGAAGTAGCGCGGCGGCCGGCTGCTGACGCCCAGCGCGGCGATTTGCTGGCGCAGGGTCTGCTCCACCAGCCGGGCGAGGCGGAACGGCGTCTTGATGCCGACGTTGATCAGGGCGCCCACCGCGCGTCGCTCCAGCCCCGGAAGCTGGGAGCCCACCAACGACCCGACCGTCTCCTCTTGCGGCGGACGGGGTTCCGGCGTGATGTCCAAGAGGATTTCACCCAGCCCCGCGCCCGAGACGCCGTCGACGATGGCGTGGTGCATCTTGGTCAGCGTCGCGATGCGCCCGCCCTCGAAGCCCTCGATCACCCACATCTCCCAGAGCGGCCGGGCGCGGTCCAGCTTGTAGGACATCAGCCGGCCCACCAGTTCCTCCAGCTCGCGACGGCCGCCCGGGGCCGGCACGCCGATGCGGCGGAGGTGGAAGTCGACGTCGAGGTCCTCGTCCTCGACGAACCATGGCCGATCCAGCCCGAGTGGGGCGCCGGTGACCCGCCAGCGCAACTGCGGCAGCTCGGGCAGCCGCTCGATCAGCAGTTGGCGGAGCCGGGCAAAGCTGTACTCGGGCGCGTCGTTGGGATCGCAGATCGCCAGAGCACCGACGTGCATGTGCCAGCCCGCTGTTTCCGCGGACCAAAACGCCGCGTCAACGCTCGAAAGCCGCTTCATGCCCTGACCGTAGCCCCCGCTCAGGCATCCTCCAATAGGTCGGGCGTCACCGCCGACTCCGTGTCCGGGATCCCCTCGACCTTCGCCTTGCGGTCGGCCATGGACAGCAACCGCCGAATGCGCCCGGCGACAGCGTCTTTCGTCATCGGCGGGTCGGCCAGGCGGCCCAGCTCCTCCAGGGAGGCCTGCCGGTGCTCGACGCGCAGCCGGCCCGCCGAAGCCAGATGGTCCGGGACGGTGTCGCCGAGGATCTCCAGCGCGCGCTCCACCCGCGCGGCCGCCGCGACCGCCGCGCGCGCCGAGCGGCGCAGGTTGGCATCGTCGAAATTGGCCAGCCGGTTGGCCGTGGCGCGCACCTCGCGGCGCATCCGCCGCTCCTCCCAGACCAGCCGCGTGTCCTGGGCACCCATCCGGGTCAGCAGGGCGCCGATCGCCTCGCCGTCGCGCACCACCACCCGGTCGGCGCCGCGCACCTCGCGCGCCTTGGCGCTGACCCCCAGGCGGCGGGCCGCGCCCACCAGCGCCAGCGCGGCCTCCGGGCCGGGGCAGCTGACCTCCAGGGCCGACGAACGTCCCGGCTCGGTCAGCGACCCGTGCGCCAGAAACGCCCCCCGCCACGCCGCCTCGGCGTCGGCGATGCTGCCGCCGACCACCTGGGCGGGCAGCCCGCGCACCGGACGGCCCCGCATGTCGAGCAGCCCGGTCTGCCGCGCCAGTGCCTCGCCGTCGTTGGCCACCCGCAGCACGTACCGGGTGCTCTTGCGAATCCCGCTGGCCGACAACACATGCACGACGGCGTTGTACCCGTAGAGCTCGAAGATGTCCTTGCGAAGCCGGCGCGCGACGTTGCCCAGGTCCACTTCGGCCTCGACGACCACCCGGCCGCCCACGATGTGCAACCCGCCGGCGAACCTCAGCAGGGACGTGACCTCCGCGCGCCGCGCGCTGACCGACTTCACAACCAGGCGGCTCAGTTCGTCCTTGACTTCGGTCGTCATCGCCACGCGTCGTCACCCCTCTCGCCGTCGACCCGGATCTCGTTCGTGGCCGTCGCCGAAGGGGTTTGAGGGCCTGGTAAACCATCACTATGGCCCGCTCGGACCCCGTCGAGCGCCGCCGCGAGCTTGCCCGGGTCATGTAAAGGTGTACCAGGTCGGGACACGTCGGCGAAGTGGACCTCGGCTTCCAGCAGCGTCGCGGTGCGGCGCAGTTGCTCGCGTTCGCGCTCACCCGGCACCCGCTCGGCGTCAATGATGATGTCGTGCACGGTGAATCCGGGCGCGTGCTGGGCCAGCACGTGCAGGTGGCGTTCCACCGAGAAGCCGGCGGTCTCCCCCGGCTCGGCGACCAGGTTGAGCACCAGCGCCCGCCGCGCGGAGGTCGACCGCAGCGCCGAGGCCAGCCCCGGCACCATCACGTGCGGGATCACGCTGGTGAACCACGACCCGGGCCCGAGCACCACCAGGTCGGCGGCCATGATCGCGTCGACGGCCTGCCGGGTCGCCGGCGGGTTGGGCGGTAGCAGCCGCACCCGCCGGACCTTGCCCGGCGTGGTCGCGATCGCCACCTGCCCCCGGATCAGGCGGAAGATCCGCGGGTCGGCCTCCAGGCCGGACACGTCGGCCTCGATCTGCAGGGCGATCGGGCACATCGGCAACACCCTGCCCTTGACCCCGAGGATGCGGCCGAGCTCGTCGAGCGCGGCGACCGGGTCGGCCAGCACCTCGTTGAGGCCGGCCAGCAGCAGGTTGCCGATCGGGTGGCCGGCCAGCGCGCCGTTGCCGCCGAATCGGTGCTGCAGGATGGTCGCCCACAACCGCCCGTACGGACTGTCGGATGCCAACGCCGCCAACGCCATTCGCAGATCGCCGGGCGGGATCACGTCCAGTTCGCTGCGCAGCCGGCCCGACGAGCCGCCGTCGTCGGCGACCGTGACCACCGCGGTGACGTAGGGCGTCAGCCGGCGCGCCGCGGACAGCGTCGCATACAGGCCGTGTCCGCCCCCCAAGGCAACGATGCCATCACTCATTCGCGACCCAGATCCCGGTGCAGCACCCGCACCGCCAGCTGGGGGTTACCCCGAAGCAGCTGCATCAATGCCTCGGCGATCGCGACGCTGCGATGCTTGCCGCCGGTGCAGCCGATGGCGACCGTCATGTAGCGCTTTCCCTCCCTGCGGTAGCCGTCGACAACGAGGTTCAGCAGACGATGGTAAGCGTCGAGGAACTCGGCCGCGCCGGGCTGGCCCAACACGTAGTCGCGCACGGCCGGATGCTCGCCGGTGAGCGGACGCAGGTCGTCGACCCAGTGCGGGTTGGGCAGGAACCGGACGTCCATCACCATGTCGGCGTCCATGGGCAGGCCGTATTTGAAGCCGAACGATTCGACGGTGACGCTCGTGGACGCGCCGGTCTCGCCGCCGAAGGCGCGCTCGATGCTCTCCCGCAGCCCCCGCACCGACAGGGTCGACGTGTCGATGATCAGGTCGGCGGTGGCGCGGACCGGCGCCAGCATCCTGCGCTCGGCGGCGATGCCCTCGGCCAGCGTCTGCTCGCCCTGCAGCGGATGGCTGCGGCGGTTCTGTTCGTAGCGGCGCACCAACATGTCGTCGGAGGCCTCCATGAACACCACGCGCGGGGTGATGTTGCGGGTGGCCAACTCGTTGCGCACCTCGTCGAGATCGCCGGTGAAGCCCCGCGACCGCACGTCCATCACCACCGCCAGCTGCGTGATCCGCGACCCGGCGGCCAGCCCGAAATCGACCATCCGGGTGATCAGCTGGGGCGGCAGGTTGTCGGCCACGTACCAGCCCAGGTCCTCGAGCACCTTGGCCGCGGTGCCCCGCCCGGCTCCCGACAACCCCGTCACCAGGACGACGTCGATGCCGGCCCCGTCTTCGGGGTAGGCGTCGCCCGGGTGTTTGTTGGTGAATTCGTCTTGGCTTGTCATTCGGCGACTTCCGGTTGCTCGGGTCGCAGCGCCTCGAGGACGGCCGTGGCGGTGGCCACGCCGATGCCCGGAACGGCGGTGATCTGGTCGACGGTGGCCTCCTTGAGGCGGGCTATCGATCCGAAATGGGTTACCAGCGCCTTGCGGCGATGTTCTCCCAATCCTGGCACCGAATCCAGCGCCGAAGCGGTCATTCGCTTGGATCGCTTGCTGCGATGGTAGGCGATGGCGAACCGATGTGCCTCGTCGCGGACGCGCTGCAGCAGGTAGAGGCCCTCGCTGTTGCGCGGCATGATGATCGGGTCCGGCTCCGAGGGCACCCAGATCTCTTCCAGCCGCTTGGCCAGGCCGATGACCGCGACGTCGGTGATGCCGAGTTCGTCGAGCACGGC
The DNA here is from genome assembly GCF_900157385.1 of Mycobacterium terramassiliense. GTDB lineage: Bacteria > Actinomycetota > Actinomycetes > Mycobacteriales > Mycobacteriaceae > Mycobacterium > Mycobacterium terramassiliense. The sequence goes on along the minus strand of NZ_LT717699.1, from coordinate 552,657 downwards.
CGACGCCGCGTTGACTTGCGGCGCACCGCCGTCGACGACGAACAGGTTGGGCGGATAGGCGAAGCGGCGCGATTTTCCTTCCGGGGAAAGCATATTGGGATCTTTTTGCTCGCTCAGGTGCCGCGCGAACCGCCGGCGGGTCACCTCGGCGATGGAGGCGACGTCGTCGGAACGTCCCTGCCCGGCGGCCTCCCGAATGCCGAAGTGGCGGTAGTCCGACTTGCGCGGCAGGCCGTCCTCGAACACCACCAGCGAGCCCACCACGTCGGTGCCCTGCACGTGGCTGATGTCGACGCATTCGATGCGCAGCGGCGCATCGGCCAGGCCCAGCGCCTCCTGAATGTTCTGCAGCGCAGCCGATCTCGCGTTGAAGTCACCGGCCCGCTTCAGCTTGTGTTGCTGCAGCGCCTCTTTCGCGTTGCGCAGCACCGTTTCGGCGAGCGCCCGCTTGTCGCCGCGCCGCGGCACCCGCAGCGCGACCCGGGAGCCGCGCAGCCCGGACAGCCAGCTGGTCAGCTCCTCGGCGTTGGACGGAAGGCACGGCACCAGCACCTCGCGCGGGACCGGGTTGGTGGACTCGTCGGCGGCACCGTCCAATTCGGCCTGCTCCCCGTAGAACTGGGTCAGGAATTGCTCGACCAACCGCTCCTCACCGGATTCCCCGGGGTCCCCTGACTTTTCGACGATCCAGCCGCGCTGGCCGCGAACCCTGCCGCCGCGGACGTGGAAGACCTGCACCGCCGCCTCCAGGTCGTCGTCGGCGAACGCGACCACGTCGGCGTCGGTGCCGTCGCCGAGCACCACGGCCTGCTTCTCCATGGCCCGCTTCAGCGCGGACAGGTCATCGCGAAGGCGCGCGGCCCGCTCGAAGTCGAGCTGCTCGGCCGCGGCGTTCATCTGCTGCTCCAGGTCGCGGGCGAACCGGTCGGTCTTGCCGGACAGGAAGTCGCAGAAGTCGTCGACGATCTGGCGATGCTGCTCCGCGCTGACCCTGCCGACGCAGGGGGCCGAGCATTTGTCGATGTAGCCCAACAGGCACGGGCGGTCGATCTGCTTGTGCCGCTTGAAGACTCCGGCCGAGCAGGTGCGCGCCGGAAAGACGCGGGTGAGCAGGTCCAGCGTTTCGCGGATCGCCCACGCATGGGAGTACGGGCCGAAATAGCGCACGCCCTTGCGGCGGGGGCCGCGATAGACCATCAGCCGCGGAAACTCCTCGCCCAGGGTGACGGCCAGCACCGGGTACGACTTGTCGTCGCGGTAGCGCACGTTGAAGCGCGGATCGAATTCCTTGATCCAGTTGTATTCCAGCTGCAGCGCCTCGACTTCGGTGTTGACCACCGTCCACTCGACCTTGGCCGCGGTGGTCACCATCTGCCGGGTTCGCGGGTGCAGGCCGGCGACGTCGGCGAAGTAGGACGTCAGCCGGCTGCGCAGGCTCTTGGCCTTGCCGACATAGATGACCCGACCGTGCGCGTCCCGGAATCGGTAAACGCCCGGCTCCACCGGGATGGACCCGGGCGCGGGGCGATACGTTGCGGGATCTGGCACGTATCCAGGCTAGTAGCCCCCCAAGGCGTTTCCGACCAGCCCCGAAAACCGCCGGATTGACCGGCCCGACGGCTACGATCCGCGTATCGCTGAGCGACTAATACCGCTGGGGGTTCCGAAATGTCGTTTGTGATCGCGGCGCCGGGCCTCGTCTCGGACGCGGCCGCCGACATCGCCGGCATCGGTTCGTCGGTGGCGGCGGCCCATCGCGCGGCGGCGGCATCGACCACCGCGGTGCTGGCGGCCGCCGGCGACGAGGTGTCGGCGGCGATCGCGTCGCTGTTTTCCGGCCACGCCCTGGACTATCAGGCGCTCGGTGTGCAGGCCGAGGCGTTTCACGCCCGGTTCGTCGCGGCACTGGGCGAGAGCGCGGGCGCGTATGCCGCCACCGAGGCCGCCAGCACCTCCCCGCTGCAGATCGTGGCGAACGACGTGCTCGGGGTGATCAACCTGCCCACCGAGCTGCTGGTGGGGCGCCCGCTGATCGGCAACGGCGTCGACGGGACGCCGGGAACGGGGCAGGCCGGCGGGGCGGGCGGCATCCTGCTGGGCAGCGGCGGCAGCGGCGGGTCGGGAGCGTCCGGGCAAGCCGGCGGCCCGGGCGGTCCGGCCGGCCTGCTCGGCTCCGGGGGCACCGGCGGCGTGGGCGGCTGGGACGCCTCCGGCGGGACCCCCCCGGGACCGCGGGCGGTCCCGGCGGGGTCGGCGGCGCCGCCGGGATGGTGGGCCTGCACGGGGCCGCCGGCGGCACCGGTGGCGCGCCCACCATCCCGGTGCAGGTGGACCAGCAAGTGAACCGGCCCTACGTCGACGTCTCCATCGCCGGCGGGCCGAATTCGCAAGTGATTCTCGACACCGGGTCCAGGGGTCTCGTCGTGCCACCCCAAGACGTCAACTTCGCGTCCCTCGGCGCGCCCACCGGGACGGGTACGGTCACGTACGGCGACGGCGGAAATACCGTGACGGAGAACTACACAACGTATTCGGCCACGGTGAACTTCGGGAACGGCATCATCAGCCAGCCGACCAAGGTTGCCGTCGTCACCTCCGTGACCCAGACGCAGAACGGCCAAACAACCAACTTTCCGGCCTCGGACGGGCTACCCGTTCTGGGCATCGGGGGAAGCAACCTCGTCGGCCCGTTGACCACCAGCCCCGTGCAGGCCCTGCCGGGCACCCTCGACCAGGGTGTGCTCCTCAACGAGCCGGCGGGTACCGCGCAGTTCGGCGCCAACCCGCTGACCGCCCTCACCTCGTCTTCCGGGGCGCCGGTGACCACGCTGAAGGTATCGGTCAATGGCGGTACCCCCGTGACCGTTTCGGACGCGTTTGTCGATTCCGGTGGCCTGTGGGGAGACGTGCCCGCCTCGCTGGGCACCGGCTCGGCGGGCGGCTACGTGCCGCAGGGAACGACGCTCACCGTCTACACCGCGAGCAACGTCGCGATCTACCACGAGACGGTCGGGGCGGCCCCCACGGCCCCGGCCGTGGTCAGCGGGGCGAATGGCCTTTTCAATACAGGAAATTTCCCCTTCGAGACGATCCCGATCTACCTGTCCTACAACCCGCTCAACACCGGGACGCTGTTCTACGACGCTTGACGGCTCAACCGTCGCGCGGCTCGGGCCGGTAGCGCGCCAGCAGCGACCGCACGGTGTCCATGGCGTCGACGGCGCGCTCCCGGTCGGCGGCCTGGATCGCCATCAGCGGAACGTACTCGTCGTCGGGCAGGTCGATGCGCGCCCACCGCTTGCCGGCGGGAAACGACACACCCACCACGCTCCCCCAGGGAATCAGCCGGTATCCGAAGAGGTTTCGCACCGACAGCCCGGCCGGCCCCACGCGCAGCCGGGGCCGCGCGAACAACAGCACGCCGCCGGCGATCAGCAGGCCGAGCGCGGCGATCGCCACCTGGTCGGAGGTGTGAAAGATGACGCCGCTGGAACTGATCTTGAGCAGCAGGCCCACCACGATGTGCGCCGCGGCGATCAGGAACGCTGCGGCATAAACGAAGACCGGCGTTCGGTGGGGACGCAGCTCGACATCCCAGACCTCGGGGTTCGGCGCACTCACGACCGAGCGCGCAGGTCACGCAGGGTCAGGGCGGCGGTCAGGGCCGCGCCGGCGGCCTGGGCGCCTTTGTCCTCGGCCGACGTCGGAAGCCCGGCCCGGGCCAGCGCCTGCTCCTCGGTGTTGGTGGTCAACACGCCGTTGGCGACGGGCGTCGACGCGTCCAGGGCGACCCGGGTCAGGCCCTGGGTCACCGCGTCACAGACGTACTCGAAATGCGGTGTCTCACCGCGGATCACGACGCCGAGCGCGATCACGGCGTCGTGGTTGGTGGCGAGCTGCTGGGCCACCACCGGGATCTCGATCGCGCCGAGCACGCGCACCACCGTCGGGTCCTCGATGCCCGACTCGGCGGCGACTTTGCGGGCGCCCTCCACCAGCGCGTCACAGATCCGGCCGTGCCATGTGCTTGCGACGATGCCGAGCCGCAGGCCGGACGCGTCCAGCGCGGGCAGCTCCGGCTCCCCGCTGCCGCTCACAGAGCACCGCCGAATTCCCCCGGCAGATGGACCGATTCGTGAAAGTCGTCCAGCCCCACCAGGTCGTGACCCATCTTGTCGCGCTTGGTCATCAGGTACCGGATGTTCTCCGCGTTGGCGCGCACCGGGAGCGGCACCCGTTCGATGATGTGCAGGCCGTAGCCATCCAACCCGACTCGCTTGGCCGGGTTGTTAGTCAGCAGCCGCATCGAACGAACCCCGAGGTCGACGAGTATCTGCGCGCCGATGCCGTAATCCCGTGCGTCGGCGGGCAGCCCGAGCTTCAGGTTCGCGTCCACGGTGTCGGCCCCGGCGTCCTGCAGCTGGTAGGCCTGCAGTTTGTGCATCAGCCCGATGCCGCGGCCCTCGTGGCCGCGCATGTAGAGCACCACGCCGCGCCCTTCGCGCGCGACCATCGCCATCGCGGCGTCCAGTTGCGGGCCGCAGTCGCAGCGACGCGAGCCGAACACGTCACCGGTCAGGCATTCGGAGTGCACGCGCACCAGGACGTCGTCGCCGTCGGCGTTCGGCCCGGCGATCTCACCGCGCACCAGCGCCACGTGCTCGACGTCCTCGTAGATGCTGGCGTAGCCGATCGCGCGAAACTCACCGTGCCGCGTCGGTATCCGTGCCTCGGCGATCCGCTCGATGTGCTTCTCGTGCTTGCGCCGCCACTCGATCAGGTCGGCGATGGTGATCAGGGCGAGGTCGTGCTCGTCGGCGAACACCCGCAACTCGTCGGTCTGGGCCATCGAGCCCTCGTCCTTCTGGCTGACGATCTCACAGATCGCGCCGGCGGGTTGCAGGCCCGCCATCCGGGCCAGATCGACGGCGGCCTCGGTGTGACCGGGCCGGCGCAGCACGCCACCGTCCTTGGCGCGCAACGGAACCACGTGGCCGGGCCGGGTGAAGTCCTCGGCGATGCTGGTGGGGTCGGCCAGCAGCCGCATCGTCGTGGCCCGATCGGAAGCCGAAATCCCGGTCCCGACACCGTTTTTCGCATCGACGGTGACCGTATAGGCGGTGCCGTGCTTGTCCTGGTTCACCGCGTACATCGGCAGCAGACCCAGCCGGTCGCAGACCGCACCATCCAGCGGGACGCACAGGTAGCCCGACGTATAGCGGACCATGAAGGCGACCAGCTCCGGGGTCGCCTTTTCGGCTGCGAAGATGAGGTCGCCCTCGTTCTCGCGGTCCTCGTCGTCGATGACGATGACGGCCTTACCCGCCGCAATGTCGGCAACCGCCCTCTCGACGGAGTCCAACCTCGTCATCGCTGCTGCCTGCTCTCGTAGGGGCCCACCGGAGAAGCCCAAGTGTTGCATTCAGTATGAACCACCGCGGCGGCGCGGTTATTGCCGCGGCTTCGCGGATGGACGCCGAGTGGCGCGCCCCGCCGACCGGGCGACCCGACGAGGGAAAACGCCCCCGCGCACCGGGGTGCGCCGGGGCCCGACGTAAGCGCCACGTAAGTCCCGGCTGGGAACAACATATGTGGGGTGGAAGCGCAACGGCGGAAGCGTTTTGGTCGCATCTGTACGGGGAATTTGAGGGGCCATGAATACCAACACGCAAACAAAGCCGTGGGTGCGTTTGTGCACCGGTGCCTTGGCGGCCGGCGGTCTGGCCGCATCCATGCTGGGGCTGGCCTCGGGTACCGCGCAGGCGGCGCCTCCCCCGGCCCCCCTCTATCACCACCACTGGTGCCCGGGCGAGCAGTGGGACCCGGGCTGGGGCCCGAACCCGAACTGGAACAACTGCCGTGACTGGGACGACAACTACGGCGGCCCGGCAGGCTACGGCGCCCCTCCGCCGTGGGCACGCCCGATGCCGCCGCCACCGCCGTGGGCGCCGTGGGCCCAGGTCGTCTGGAACCCCCAGGTGAATGACTGGGGCTACTGGGACGGGCCCAACTGGCGCGGGCTGTAATCCGGCGCGCAAGCACCTCATCCACTAGCAGGCCGCTGCAACGGCGCGAGACCGCCGTTGTCAGCGGCCTGCTTTCAAGCGTGACCAGGAAAAACGTGGTGGGCGACGTGCGAGCCAGCGGTCGGCGCGGGCCGGGTGTTGACTGCGTCTGACGCGGTACCGTCAGCGAAATGCGCTACAGACCGGAGAGCTGGCCCCGTCCGCTGTTGCGCGCTCACTTTGCCTTCAACAAGTACGTGATCAACCCGGTTATGCGCGCGCGTGCCGGGCGAAAAAACTCCTACGCCTCCGTTATCCGGCATACCGGCAGAAAGTCAGGCAAACCGTACTCGACGCCAGTCGTAGCGGATCGTGTGCAGGACGGTTTCATCGTTGCGCTGCCCTATGGACCGGAGTGGACTGGCTGCAGAACGTGCTTGCCGCCGGGCACGCGACGGTATCGGCCAATGGCGAAACCCACGAAGTGACCGAACCCAAAGTGATCGACGCGGCGGCCGCCTTGGCAATGCTCTCGCCGAGCCGACGACGGTTCTTTGAGCGCGTAGGCGTGGGAGATGCGAAATACCTAACGGTGAAGCTCGCCTGACGGCGCGACCGTCGAGATCGGCACCTGGTCGAGGGTGTAGGAGCCGATCGTCTGCGCGGATTTACGAGCACCTTCGAGCGACAGTTTCCACGAGATGAGCAGTTCAGAGAGGTCGGGAGCGGGGGCGCGGTGCTGCGGTCATCTGAGACCGGGCAACGGTAAGCCAAGGGATTACGAGCCGTTATCCCCGCTAGACCGGCTATTGTGCAGGAGCAATCGCTCGACGTACTTGGCGATGACGTCGGCCTCGAGGTTCACCTGTGTCCCGACCGGGGCACGGCCGAGGGTGGTCAGTTCCCGCGTCGTCGGGATCAGCGACACCTCGAACCAGTCCCGCGGCTCGGAACCCAGGCCGGACACCGTCAGCGAAATCCCGTCGACGGTGATCGACCCCTTTTCGACGACGTAGCGGGCCACCGCGGCGGGAACCTCGATCCGCACCACCTCCCAGTGCTCCGAGGGGGTGCGCGCCACCACCCGGCCGGTGCCGTCCACGTGCCCCTGCACGATGTGGCCGCCGAGCCGGCTGTTGAGGGCGGCGGCGCGCTCCAGGTTCACCCGGCTGCCGACCCGCAACTCGCCGAGGTTGGACCGGTTGAGGGTCTCGCCCATCACGTCGGCGGCGAACTGGCCGTCCGGCTTCAGCCCGGCAACCGTCAGGCACACGCCGTTGACGGCGATCGAATCGCCGTGTCCGGCATCGGCGGTCACCAGCGGCCCGCGGATGGTCAGCCGCGCGGCATCGGCGAGCACGTCGCGCCCGGTGATCTCCCCGAGCTCCTCGACAATTCCGGTGAACATTGCACCAGGTTAACGGGCCGATGCGCGACGAAGCGGCCCCCGCGTTCCGAAAGCCGGTCACGCGCACCCTCTACGATGCAGGGTATGCAAACCCCCCGCCGTCTGTCGGCTGTCCTTGCATTCTTGAGCCTCGCCACCGCCCTGGTGGCGGGCTGCTCGTTCAGCTCGTCGCAAAGCGGCGGCCCGCTGCCCGACGGCACGACGCTGGTCAAGCAGTCCACGGAGGCCACCAAGAACCTCAAGAGCGCGCATCTGGTGCTGACGGTCGGCGGAAAAATCCCGGGGCTGCCCGTGCGGAACCTGACCGGCGACCTCACCACCTCGCCGAACGTGGCGGCGCAGGGCAACGCCCAGATCAGCTATCTCGGGCAGGACATCAGCGCCGATTTCGTGGTCGTGGGCGGCGACCTGTACACCAACGCCCTCAACCCGGGCGACAAGACGATGACCGATGTCGGTCCGGCCTCCCAGGTCTATGACCCCTCGGCGATCCTGAGCCAGGACACGGGCCTACCCAACGTGCTGGCGAACTTCACCGACGCCAAGGCCGAGGGGCGCGACCAGGTCAGCGGTCAAACCGCCGTCCGCATCAGCGGGAACGTCTCGGCGGACGCGGTGAACAAGATCGTGTCCCCCTTCAAGGCCACCAAGCCGGTGCCGGCCACGGTCTGGATCGTGGAGACCGGCGACCATCAGCTGGCCCAGATCAGCCTGCAGTACAGCCAGGGCAACAACGTGCAGATGACGTTGTCGAACTGGAACAAGCCGGTGCAGATCGACAAGCCCGCGGCGGGCTCATGAGCAGGCTCGCGGGACGACGCGTCGCGATCGGCGCCGGCAGCCTGGCGGTGCTGCTGGGGGCCCTCGACGCCTACGTCGTAGTCACGATCATGCGCGACATCATGCACGACGTCGGGATCCCGATTAACCAGCTGCAGCGGATCACCCCGATCGTCACGATGTACCTGCTCGGCTACATCGCGGCCATGCCGCTGCTGGGCAAGGCATCCGACCGGTTCGGCCGCAAGCGGCTGCTGCAGGTCAGCCTGGCCACCTTCATGATCGGCTCGGTGGTCACCGCGCTCTCGGTGGCGATCGGCAACTTCGACGTGTCCAGCATGAGCGTGGAGATCTTCGGGCATCCGCTGCGGGACCTGGTGATCCTCGGCTACCCGATCCAAAACTTCCACGTGCAGACGCTGCACGTGCTGATCGCCGGCCGAACCATCCAGGGCGTCGCCAGCGGCGCGCTGTTGCCGGTCACCCTGGCGTTGGGCGCCGACCTCTGGGCGCAACGCAACCGCGCGGCCGTGCTCGGCGGTATCGGCGCCGCGCAGGAGCTGGGCAGCGTGCTCGGCCCGCTGTACGGGATCCTCATCGTCTGGTTGTTCCGCGACTGGCGTGACGTGTTTTGGATCAACGTCCCGCTGACCCTGGTCGCCATGGTCCTGATCCAGATCAGCCTGCCGTCGCACGACCGCAGCGAGGCGCCGGAGAAAATCGACGTGGTCGGCGGCGTGCTGCTCGCCATCACCCTCGGCCTCGCGGTCATCGGCCTGTACAACCCGAACCCGAACGGCCAACAGGCGCTGCCCAGCTACGGGTTGCCCCTGGTGATCGCGGCCGCCGCCTTCGCGGTCGTTTTCCTGTTGTGGGAGCGCTTCGCACGAACCCGCCTGATCGACCCGGCGGGGGTGCAGTTCCGGCCCTTCCTGGCCGCGATGGGCGCGTCCTTCGCCGCGGGCGCCGCCCTGATGGTGACGCTGGTCGACGTGGAGTTGTTCGGCCAGGGCGTGCTGGGGTTGAACCAGAACAAGGCGGCCGCGATGCTGACGTCGTTTCTGATCGCGCTGCCAGTCGGGGCGTTGCTGGGCGGCTTCATCGCCACCCGGGTCGGCGACCGCGCGGTCACCTTGGTCGGGCTGCTGATCGCGGCCGGCGGCTACCTGCTGATCTCGCACTGGCCCGTGGACCTGCCGCATTATCAGCACAGCTTCTTCGGGTTGTTCTCGGTGCCCGCGATGAACAACGACCTGCTGATCGGGGGGGTCGCGGTCAACAACGATCTGCTGATCACCGGCCTGGGGCTGGGGCTGGTGATCGGTCCGCTGACCTCGGCCGCCCTGCGGGTCGTCCCCGCCGCCGAGCACGGCATCGCCTCGGCCGCGGTCGTGGTGTCGCGGATGACCGGCATGCTGATCGGCGTGGCCGCGCTCAGCGCGTGGGGGTTGTACCGCTTCTACCAGATCCTCAACGAGAAAAACGGGGAGCTGCCGGCCACCATGAGCAAGCCGGATCGGGCGGTCGCCCAGGCGCAAAACGTCCTCCCGTCGTTCGCGGCGATGTACGGCGAGATCTTCACCATCACCGCGGGCGTCTGCGTGGCGGGAGCGCTGCTGGGGCTGCTGATCAGCGGCCGCACGGAGCACGCCGAGGAACCCGAGGTCCCCGAGCAAGAGCCGGTCAGCGTCCCGACGCCCTGAGGGCTCACTAGCCGCCGTGCGGGACCAGGCTGAGCACCAGATCGGGGCCGGCCCGGTCGATCCCGTCGAACTGCCAGCGCAGCGCCCGTGAGATGGTCGACACCCCGACGTCGTCGACGGCCGTGATGGGCCCGCCCAGCAGCATCGGCGCGACGTAGGCCAGGACGCGGTTGACCGACCCGGCCCGCAGGAAGGCGCCGGCGAGGGTGGGGCCGCCCTCGAGCAGCACGTCGGTGCGGTCCGACAGCGCCTTGATCACCTCCATGGGGTCGTGGGTGCGAATGACCATGGTGCGCGAGTCGTCGTTGAGAACCTTTGCCTCCGGCGGTATTTCACGCATCCCCACCACCACCCGCAGCGGTTGGCGGTCGGCCAGCGACCCGTCGGCGCGCCGGGCGGTCAGCTCCGGGTCGTCGGCCAGCACGGTGCCGGTGCCGACCACGATGGCATCGGCGAGAGCGCGGCGGCGATGCAGATCCAACCGCGAGGCCTCGCTGGAGATCCAGCGGCTGCTGCCATCGGCGGCGGCGCTGCGGCCGTCGACGCTGCTGGCGTACTTCCATGTCACGTGGGGCAGCCCGGTCCGCACCTTGTGCAGCCACTCGCGCAGCGGACCGGCGGCCACCTGATCGGCCAGCACCCCGGACCGCACTTGCACGCCCGCAGCCTGCAGCCGGCCCGCGCCGCCGCCCGCGATCGCGTTCGGGTCGTCCACGGCGTACACGACCATGCTCACCCTGGCTTCGATCAGCGCGTTCACGCACGGCGGGGTCTTGCCGTAGTGATTGCACGGCTCGAGCGTGACGAACGCGATCCCGCCGGCGGCCAGCCCGCCAGCCCGGCGCAGCGCCAACACCTCGGCGTGCTCGCCGCCCGCCGGCTCGGTGGCGCCCACGCCGACGACGCGGCCCTGCGGGTCCACGATGACGGCGCCGACCGGCGGGGTCGGGTACGTCGTGCCCTTGACCTGGTAGGAGTGCTCGATCGCCAGGCGCATGGCCGCGTCGAGGCTGTCGACCGACTGGGGCTGGTTCATGCGCGCAGGTGCGCTGACGCGGCGGCGGCCCGTCGCCGCAACGCCTCGACCGCGGCCTCCGGGTCCTGCGCCCCGTACACCGCCGACCCGGCGACAAAGCAGTCCACGCCCGCCTCGGCGGACTGCTCGATGGTGTCCTCGTTGATGCCGCCGTCGATTTCGACCAGGATCGTCAGCTCGCCCGCGTCGATCATCTTGCGCGCGGTGCGCACCTTGCCGAGCACGTCCGGGATGAAGCTCTGGCCGCCGAAGCCCGGCTCGACCGACATGATGAGCAGCGTGTCGAACTGCGGGAGGATTTCCAGGTAGGGCTCCAGCGGGGTCCCCGGTTTCACGCTGATCCCGGCCTTGGCGCCGGCGGCGCGGATGTCGCGGGCGACGCCGACGGGATTGTCGGTCGCCTCGGCGTGGAAGGTGACGTTGTAGGCGCCCGCCTCGGCGTACGGGGGCGCCCAGCGATCCGGGTCCTCGATCATCAGATGGCAGTCCATCGGGATGGTGGTGGTGGCCAGCAGCGCCTCCACCACCGGCAGGCCGATGGTCAGGTTCGGCACGAAGTGGTTGTCCATCACGTCGACGTGCAACCAGTCGGCGCCCGGCACCGCGGCCGCTTCGTCGGCGAGGCGGGCGAAATCGGCGGCGAGGATCGACGGCGCGATCAGCGGTCTACCGGTGTTGCCGGGCATGTGCGCCACACTACTGAGCGCCGCGGCCGACCTCACGTCAGACGCGGCGCAGCGCGGCGGCGAACATCGCGTCGGTGCCGTGCCGGTGCGGCCACAGCTGTACCGCGTTCTCTGCGGGGCCCTGCCCCGTGCCCTCGTCGACCGGCTCGAACAGCGGCCGGGCGTCCAGGGGCTGCACCGGCTGTCGGCGCAGCGCGTCACCAACCACCCCAACGGTTTCCGCGAGATGCGGCGAACAGGTCGCATACAGCACCACGCCCCCGGGCCGGGTCAGCGCGATCGCGGCGGCCAGCAACTCCCGCTGCAGCTTGGCCAGCGCCGGCACGTCGGCCGGCTGGCGTCGCCACCGGGCCTCCGGCCGGCGCCGCAGCGCCCCCAGCCCGGTGCATGGCGCGTCGACGAGCACCCGGTCGAAGCCCGGCTCGAGGCCTGTCTCGCGCCCGTCGACCCGCAGCACGTCGACCGGCAGCCCGCGGGTGTTCTCCGCCACCATTGCGGCGCGGCGCGCGACGGGCTCCACCGCGGTGACGCGAGCCCCGGAGTCCATGCCCAGCGCGGCCAGCAGCGCGGTCTTGCCGCCGGGCCCGGCGCACAGGTCCAGCCAGCGGCCGGTGTCGCCGTCCACCGCGGCCAGCGTCAGCGCGCGGGCGACCAGTTGGCTGCCCTCGTCCTGAACCAGCGCGGACCCGGCGCGCACGGGTGCCAGCCGCCCGGGATCCCCTCCCGGCAGGTAAACCGCGAAGGGCGAATAACGGCCGACGGTGCCACCCACCGCGTCCGCGAGCTCGGCGGCGGACAGCGCGCCCGGGCGCGCGGCCAGGTGCACCTGGGGCCGTTCGTCGTCGCTGGCCAGGACGGCGTCGAGTTCGGCCGCGGCCGCGCCGAGCGCGTCGGCGAAGGCCTGGGCGATCCAGCGCGGGTGGGCGTGCACGAACGCGGCATGCCCGATCGGATCCCGCGCCGGGTCGGGGGCCAGCTCGTCGACCCAGGATTTCTCGTCGCGGCCGGCGATGGTGCGCAGCACGCCGTTGACGAAACCCGCTCGGGCCGAGTCGAATTCGACCCCGGCCTGTTCGACGGTGGTGGATACCGCGGCGTGGGCGTCGACGCGGGTGCGCAGCAGCTGATAGGCGCCGAGCCGGAGCAGGTCGAGCAGCACCGGGTCGATGGCCTCCGGCGGGCGACCGGCGGCCGCGCCGATGACCGCGTCGAGCAGCCCCCGGGTGCGGCAGGTGCCGTACGTCAGCTCGGTGGCGAAAGCGGCGTCGCGGCCGGAGATTCCGCGCTGGCGCAGCAGCGCGGGCAGGGCCAGGTTCGCGTACGCGTCGCGCTCGCTGACGGCGCGCAGCACCTCGAACGCGGCCGCGCGCGCCGGGTCCAGCGGCCGGCGCCGGCGCTGCGGTTTGGCACTCATGAGGCCCGCGCGGCGGCGTCGAGCCGGGCACCGCGCGCCCAGTCGACGGCGTTCATGAATTTTTTACCGGGCGGCTGGACCTGGCCCAGCCGCACGGGTTCCGAGCCGGTACCGATCCAGACGCTCTTGCGGTCGGCGTGAATGACGCCGGGCGCCAACGGCATTGGGGCCCCGTCGATGCGCACGGGGCCCAGCTTGATGCGCACCTCGCCGATGAGTGTCCAGGCGCCCGGGTTGGGTGTGACGGCGCGGATCCGGCGCTCGACCACCGGCGCCGGCAGCTCCCAGCGCACCCTGGCCTGGTCGACGCTGACCTTCGGCGCCACGCTGACGCCCTGGGCCGGCTGGGGCCGCGGCGTCAGGGTTCCGTCGGCGATGCCGTCCAGCGTCGCCGACAGCAGCGCCGCGCCCGAAACGGCAAGTCGCCCAAGCAGATCCCCCGCGGTGTCGGTCGGCGCGATCGCCTCGGTGACCACCCCGTAGACCGGCCCCGAGTCCAGGCTCGGCTCGATTTGGAAGGTGGTCGCGCCGGTGATGGTGTCCCCCGCGGCGATGGCGGCCTGCACCGGCGCCGCGCCGCGCCAGGCGGGCAGCAGCGAGAAATGCAGGTTGATCCAGCCGTGCGGGGGCACGGCGAGCAGGTCGTCGCGCAGCAGCGCACCGTAGGCCACCACCGGGCAACAGTCCGGTGCGACCTCCGACAGTTCGGCGACGAACTCCGGCGAGTTGGGCCGCGCCGGCCGCAGCACCGGGATGCCGCGGTCGAGCGCCTCGCGGGCCACCGGAGACGGCTCCGGCTTGCCGCGCCGGCCCGAGGCGGCGTCGGGCCGGGTCAGCACCGCGACCACGTCGTGCCGGGGGGACTCGATGAGGCGACGCAGCGCGGGCAGCGCGGGTTCGGGGGTGCCGGCGAAGACGAGACGCACGGGCACAAGTGTAGGAAGCACCGGATCTCCGCAGGACACGCCCAGGATTCATACAGTTTCGTCCGTATATTATTGCTTTCAGCAATTGTTTCTTGTAGCAATGGTCACGACGACGAGGTCGGGCGGCCAAACCGTTCCCATCCAGGAGGTCAGATGACACTCGACGCGGTCGACACCACCATCCCCGACGACGTCGCGGCCACGCACCGCGCCCTGTGGGCGCTGGGCGACTACGCGCTGATGGCCGAGGAGGTGATGGCCCCGTTGGGTCCGGTCCTGGTGGCCGCGACCGGCATCGGACCCGGCGTCCGGGTGCTCGACGTCGCCGCCGGATCCGGCAACATCTCACTGCCGGCCGCCAGGACCGGCGCCGACGTCGTCTCCACCGACCTCACCCCCGAGTTGCTCCGGCGGTCCCAGGCGCGGGCCGCCGCGCAGGGGCTGCTGCTCGACTACCGGGAAGCCGACGCGCACGCGCTGCCGTTCGGCGACGGCGAGTTCGACGCGGTGATCTCGGCGATCGGCGTGCAGTTCGCGCCGGACCACCGGCGCGCGGCCGACGAGTTGGTCCGGGTCTGCCGGCCGGGCGGGACGATCGGCGTGATCAGCTGGACCCCCGAGGGATTCTTCGGCCGGATGCTGGCCACCCTGCGGCCGTACCGTCCCAGCCTCTCGCCGGCGGTGGCCCCGGCGGCGTTGTGGGGGCGCGAGGGTTACGTCGCGGGCCTGCTGGGCGATCGGGTCGGCCGCGTCACGGCGCTGCGGGGCGACCTGCTGGTGGACCGGTTCGACAGCGCCGAGGCCGTGCACGGCTACTTCAAGGAGCATTACGGCCCGACCATCGAGGCGTACGCGAACATCGGCCACAACCGGATCCTGGCCGCCGAGCTCGACGCCCAACTCGTCGAACTGGCGCACCAACACCTGGCCGACGGCGCCATGGGCTGGGAGTACCTGCTGGTCACCGCCGAAAAGCGGTGAGGCGGGGCCCGCGGCCGCGACTACAGGTCGAGGTCGGCGTCCAGGTGGACGTCGGGCTCGCCGCCGGCCGCGGTGAACGCCGTCAGGGCCCGCACCAGGCCACTGCGCTCGGGCGGCGGCATCTTCGCCACGATGGCGGCGATCTCGGCGCGCCGGTGTGCGGTGACCCGGCGGACGACCTCGCGCCCGCGTTTGGTCAGCGCGGCGAGCAGCTCGCGGCGGGACGTGGGGTGCGGGAGCCGGTCGATCAGCCCGGCGGCCACGAGCCGGTCGACCATGCGGCCGGTGGCCGAGGGTTGCACGCCCAGGAGGCCGGCCAGCGTGGCGAGGTTGACCGGGCCGCGGTTGGACAGGATCACCAGCGTCCGGAACTGCGGAATCGTGATGGTTTCGTCGACCTGCCCGATCGAGCGGGCCGAGATCGCCACCAGCAAACGGGACGCCGTCAGCAGCGCATCGGTGATCACATCCAGTGACTCGTCGGCTGTCGTCGGGTTTTCCGTTGCCATCGCGCCCCCTTCAGGGACCTCGTCCGGGCCATCGAGCTAAAGAAGTGAAAGTGTAACAGCGCTGGAGTGTCGTATACCGGGATTATTTCCTACGAATACTATCGCCGCCGAGCACGATCCGGCGCGCTACCCGGGCAGCCCGGGCCGGAGGGTTCCGCGGCCCAGACCTCAGCCGACGTGCAGCGGGTCGATCTGCACCCGCACCGGCTCGTGGTCCTGCCGGGCGCTCAGCACGCCCACCCCGCGGCGCAGCGCCCCCGCCAGCGCCAGCCCCTGCTCGCGGCGGACCCGCACCAGCATCCTGATCACCGGCACGCCGGCGGGGGTGCCCGGCGGGCGCCGCACACCGGGTGGCAGATCCACCGGACCCAGCGACTCGGCCCCCTCGGGCAGCCGCGCCTCGTCGAGCAGTGCCGCCACCGCATCGGCCGCTCCGTCGATGGCCGCCATGTGCACGCTGGGGGGCAGGCCGACCTCGGCGCGCGCCGTCAGTTCGGCCTCCGCATGCCCCACCGGATCCCAACGGATCAGCGATTGCACAGTGGGAATGGAGGATTCGGCGACCACCAGCACCACGCCGCCGTCGCCGCGTGCGCGCACCAGCGCTGCGGCGCTCATCCAGCGCCACAGGGCGTCCTCGGCGGCACGCAGGTCTTGCCGACCCAGCAGCGCCCAGGTGTCCAGCAGGAGCGCCGCCCCGTATCCGCCGTCGGCGCGGGGTTCGGCGCCCGGGGTCGCGACCACCAACGCCGCGCGGGCGGCCACCTCGCCCACGATGGCGTCGCCCGCCGAGGTGATGACCGGGGTACCCGCGAAGGCGCGGCCGAGCTCCTCGGCGGTGCGCCGCGCCCCCACTACCACGGCACGCACCGCCTCGGATCCACAACGCGCGCAACGCAATTGCAGTTCGGCGCGACCACACCAGCGGCACACGGCGCCGCGCTCGTGCAGCGACAGCGGGCCCGTGCAGTGCCGGCACCTCGCGATGGTGCGGCAGCGTCCGCACGCCAGCGACGGGACATACCCGCGCCGCGGCACCTGCACCAGCACCGGCGCCCCGGCCTGCAGCGACGAGCGGGCGGCGCGCAGCGCGATGGACGGGATCCGCGCGGTGCGCGCCGCCGGGTCGCGTTCCTCGGCGTAGCCGCTGTCGTCGAGGGCGACCACCCGCGGGGTGCGGGCCCGCACCACCGGCCGCGCCGCGACGATGTCGTGCGCCCACCCGCTGCGCACCAGGGCCTGGGCCTCGGCGGTGCGCGCGAAGCCGCCGATCAGCGCCGCGCACCGCGCCTGGTGCGCGCGCAGCATCGCCACCTCACGGGCGTGCGGGTACGGCGCGCGCGGCTCGGCCAGGCTGTCGTCGGCGTCGGCCCACACCATGACGAGGCCCAGGTCGGCCAGCGGCGCGAAAACCGCGCTGCGGGTGCCGATCACCAGCCGCGCGCTGCCGCGCAGCGCCGCCAGCCAGCGCCGGTAGCGAGCGGCCGGGCCCAGCCCCGCCGACAGCGCCACCACGCAGTCCTGGTCGATCCGGGCCGTGGCGGCCCGCCACAGCGTGTCCAGGTCGCGCTGGTCGGGCACGATCGCCAGCGCCGCCCGTCCGGTCCGGATGGTTTGCGCGGCGGCCTCGGCGAACCGATCCGCCCACGGTTCGCCCGGCAGCGCCTGCCAGACGGCCCGCGCGGCGCGCGACTGTTCCAGGGCGGCCAGGAACTGCCCGCCGCGGCCGTAGGCCGACCAGCCCGACGGCTCGACGGGCGAGACCATCGGCAGCGCGAAGGCGCGCGCCGGTTCCCGCTCCACCCGGGCGTGCCGCGGCGGCACCGCCAGCCGCAACACGTCGGGCCGGGTGCCGGCGTAGCGCGCCACCACCGCGTCGACCAGCCGGCGGATTTCCGGCGTGAGCACGGGTTCGGCCGACACGACGCGGTCCAGCCACCCGAGCTTGCCGGTGTGGTCGGTGTCGTTGCGGCGCTCCAGCACGAACGCGTCGACCAGCCGGCCGTGGAACCGCACCCGCACCCGCACGCCCGGCTGGGCGTCGTCGGACTGCTCGGCCGACACCAGATAGTCGAACTCGCGGTCCAGGTGTGGCACCGAGAGCATCGGCAGCACCCGGGCGATCGGCTCGACCTCGGGAGTTACCTTGCTGGCCAAGGGAACCGACAACTAGCCTTCGTCAACGTCGGGCTCGTAGTCGCCCTCGTAATCGTATTCGTAATCCAGCTCGTAATCGGGTTCCTCCCGGCCGAAGAAGAAGCCCGCCGTGATCAGGACCTGGGCCGCGGCGTACAACCACCAGATCGGTACCGCCAGCGCGTCGTTGTACAGGATGAACCGGCCGATGGCGATCATGGCGTCCGACGCCGCGAAACACACCGCCCCCACCGCGGTCCAGATCGTCGGCAGGTCCGCCAGCAGCGCCGCGCAGACCATCGCGGTCAGCACGATCATGTACAGCGTCACCGGGATCGTCAGCTTGTCGCGGCCCAGGTGCGGCCAAAACCACAGCAATAACGACATCGAGACAAGGCACAACAGGACGACCGCGGCCAGGCGCGGTCGCGTCGCGCGGGCCAGGGGAACCAGCGCCCCCAGGAAACACAAGTGCGCCAACAGGAATGCCGCCAGCCCCAAACCGAAGGACATCGTCCACCACGGGATCGCCAACAGCCAGTCGCCGACGGCCGACAACAGCAGCGCCGGCATCAGCCACCGCCGCTCGCGGATGATCGGGTGCCCCACCGCCGCCACGGTCAGCAGTAACGCCATCGACGCCTTGAACGGCGGCTGCAAAAGCCAGTGCCCCGTCAAACTGGTTCCCGGCGGCGACTGGCTGTTGGCGATCCCGCACCCGGCCACCACCCAGCCACCGGACACCAGCCGAGGTGCGTACGGTACTTCCATGCCCAGCTTGGACACCGCGGACGAAAACCCAGGTATCGACCCCATCTTGCAGAAGGTACTGGATGCGGTTCCGTTCCGGCTATCAACTGACGATGGTGTCGACGCCGCGCGCCAAAGGTTCCGCGACCTGCCCCGCCGCCCGCTGCACCCGGAGCTGAGAGTCGAGGATCGGGCAATCCCGGGTCCGGGCGGCCCCATCGGCATCCGGATCTATTGGCCCTCCGCCGATCCCGGCCAGAGTGCTCCCGTGGTGCTGTTCTTCCACGGCGGCGGCTTCGTCGTGGGCGACCTCGACACCCACGACGGCACGGCCCGCCAGCATGCCGTCGGCGCCGACGCGGTCGTGGTGTCCGTCGACTACCGGTTGGCGCCGGAGCACCCCTACCCCGCCGCCGTCGAAGACGCTTGGGCCGCAACGCTGTGGGTCATCGAGCACGGAACCGAGCTCGGCGCCGACACCACCCGGATGGCGGTCGCCGGCGATTCGGCAGGCGGGACGATCGCCGCGGTGACCGCGCAGCGCGCCCGCGATCGGGGCGCACCGCCGATCGCGTACCAGTTGCTGTGGTATCCCTCCACGCTCTGGGACCCGTCGCTGCCGTCGTTCACCGAAAACGCCGCCGCGCCGATCCTCGACGCCAGGGCCGTCGCCGCGTTCTCGCGTTGGTACGCAGGTGAAGTCGACCCGTCGAACCCGCCACCGGGCATGGCGCCGGGGCGGGCCGAAACCCTGGACGGCCTGCCGGCGGCCTACATCGGCGTCGCCGGGCACGACCCGCTGCGCGACGACGGGATCCGGTACGGCGAGCTGCTGGCCGCCGCGGGTGTGGCGGTCGAGGTGCACAACGCCGAGACCCTGGTGCACGGCTACCTCGGCTACGCCGGCGTGGTGCCCGCGGCCACCGCCGCGCAGGAACGCGGGCTGGCCGCGCTGCGGAATGCCCTGCATTAACTGCCCGGAAGCGTACGGTGAACGGATGATTGAGCCGACCCTCGCCCGACCGAGCATCGATCCGACGTTGAAAATGCTGCTGGACTCGTTCCCGACGACCTTCAACGCCGCCGACGGTGTCGAGGTCGCGCGTTCGAGGCTGCGGCAGCTCAAAGTGCCCCCGGAACTGCTTCCCGAGCTGCGCACCGAAGAGCGGACGATCGGCCACGGCGAGCTGACCGACATTCCCGTGCGGATCTATTGGCCGCCCAGCGATCGCGAGCCGCTGCCCGTGGTCGTGTTCTTCCACGGCGGGGGCTTCTCGCTCGGCGACCTGGAGACCCACGACCCCGTCGCCCGCGCGCATGCCGCCGGCGCCGAGGCCATCGTGGTGTCCGTCGACTACCGGCTGGCCCCCGAGCACCCGTTCCCGGCCGGGGTCAACGACTGCTGGGCCGCGCTGCAGTGGGTCGCCGAGAACGCCGCCGAGCTGGGCGGCGACCCGAGCCGGATCGCGGTGGCCGGTGACTCGGCCGGCGGCAACCTCGCCGCCGTCATGGCGCACCTGGCCCGCGACAACGGCGGGCCGGCCCTGAGGTTCCAGTTGCTGTGGTACCCCACGGTCACCGCCGACCTGTCGCTGCCGTCGCACACCGAGAACGCCTACGCGCCCATCCTGGATCGCGACGTGATCGAGGCCTTCCTGTCCTGGTACGTGCCCGACCTCGAGATCACCGACCCGAAGGCCCTGCCGACCACCCTGGCCCCCGCCAACGCGGCCGACCTGTCCGGATTGCCGCCCGCCTTCATCGGAACCGCCGAACACGATCCCCTGCGCGACGACGGGTCCCGCTACGCCGAGCTGCTCAACGCCGCGGGCGTGCCCGCCGAACTGAGCCACGAGCCGAACATGGTGCACGGCTACGCCAGCTTCTCGCTGGTGATTCCCGCCGCGGCCGAGGCCACCAACCGGGGGCTGGCGGCGCTGAGGAACGCGCTGCACGCCTAGCTCAGCTCTCCCGCGAATACGCACTGGGCGCAACGCCATACCAGCGCTTGAACGCGTGCGAGAACGTCGACACCTCGGTATAGCCCAGCCGCGTCGACACCTCCTCCACCGTCAGCCCGACATTGCGCAACAGGTCGACGGCCAGCGCGGAGCGCGCCTCGTTGAGCAGGGCCCGAAACGACGTGCCCTCCTCGGCGAGGCGCCGACGCAGCGTTCGCGGATGAACGTCGAGTTCGCCGGCGATGTCGGGAAGCGTTGGGAACAACGCGGATTCGCGGAATAGCTTGCTGCGCACCAGCGCGGTGATGCCCTGGCGGCGCTCGCTGCTCTGCATCAACAGGTCGCACTGCGCCATGCACGTTTCCAGCGTGTGGCGATCGGCCTGCGGCAGCGGCTCGTCGAACATGGCGCGCGGGAAGTGCAACCTGGTGTGCGCCCGGCCGAACCGGACCTCGTGCACCGGCACCAGTTCGAGCAGCGGCCGCAGCAGCTCCTCGTCGACAGCCAGGTCCGCCGACACCTCGCCCGCGTATTTTTCGGCCACCGGCAATGCGAAACTGGCTGTGGTCGCGATGATTCCGGCGATGTCGCGCTCGATGAAGAAGGCCTGCACGTCGGCGGGCAGGTGGCCGGCCTGCAACTCGATCACGTAGCCGTCGGCCGTTTCGAACAGCGCGAGGTCGATCTGCATCATGGTCAGCGCGAAGTACCGCATGGCGATCGAGAACAGCTCGCGCAGGGTGCCGCAGGACATCACCGCAAAGCCGAACAGCCCGAAGTGGGTGAGCGTGAACCGGCTGCCCACGTCGACGCCGATGCCGGCGTCATCGAGCCTGGCCAGCACCCGGCGCACCGCCTCGATCTCGTCGAGCGCACTGACCATCGCGTCCGCCCGGTGCAGGTCGCCCGGCTCGATCGCGGTGCCGGCCAGCACGTCGGCCGTCGCAACGCCGCGTTCGTTGGCCACCTCGCACAACACCCGGGTGGCGTACACCGGGTGACTCAGCGTCAGAAGATCTCGCACCGGCCTGTCCTAAAATCCCAACTCCCTGTCCGATAATCTCATTACCGGCCGCCCGCGTCATCCATACAGTGGAGTCATGGCGACGCTCACCGCCCCGTTGCCCGCCGCAACGCCGGCCGGCCGGCTCAGCTCCTGGACGATGACCCGCGAGGCCCTGACCGTCGGGTTCGACGTCGGCGAGCGCTTCATCGGCCGGCTGCGCGGCCGCGACATCGTCCGATTTCGTTGCGCGGGCAGGCGTTTCGTGTCCATCAGCCATCCCGACTACGTCGATCACGTGCTGCACGGGGCCCGGCTGAAATACGTCAAGTCGAACGAGTACGAGCCCATCCGCGCCACCGTAGGCATCAATTTGCTCACCGACGAGGGCGACTCCTGGGCGGCCCACCGCGGCACGCTGAACCCCACCTTCGCCCGCCGCCACCTCAACGGGATCGTCGAGAAGATGATCGACCCGATCGCGGCCGTCACCGACGCGCTCAGACCGGACGTGACCTTCGACATCCACCAGACGATGGTCGAGGCGACTTCGCGCGTGGTCGCCAATTCCCTGTTCAGCCAGGACTTCGGGCCGCTGGTGCAGAGCATGAACGACCTCGCCACGCGCGGGCTGCGGCACGCCGAGCGCCTGCAGCGACTCGGGCTGTGGGGCCTGATGCCGCCCCCGGTCTACGACGCGCTGCACTGGCTCGCGTTCTCCGGCGTCCGCCTGCCACCGCCGCTGCGCGACATGCAGGACATCACGCTGACGCTCGACCGCGCGGTCAACGCGGTGATCGATGACCGGTTGCTCCACCCGAACGATTCCGCCGACCTGCTGGGCGTGTTGCTCCGCGCCGACGGCGGAAGCTGGCCGCGGCAACGGATCCGCGACGAGGCCCTGACGTTCATGCTGGCCGGGCACGAGACCACCGCGAACGCCATGTCCTGGTTCTGGTACCTGATGGCGCTGCACCCCGACGCCCGCGACCGGATGCTCGCCGAGATCGACGACGTGTTGGGCACCCGCCGCGCATGCGCCGAGGACCTGGGCGGGTTGCCGTGGACCACCGCGTGCGTGCAGGAAGCGCAGCGCTACCTGTCGTCGGTGTGGATCATCTCGCGCCGGGCCGTCGACGACGATGTCATCGAGGGGCCGTCGGCGGCTCACCACATCAGGCGCGGCACCACCGTCCTGATCCCGATCCACCACATCCACCACGACCCGCGCTGGTGGCCCGATCCGGAAACCTTCGACCCCAACCGGTTCTGCCCGCCGGACAAGGACCGCCCACGCTCGGCCTACCTGCCGTTCGGCGGGGGCCGGCGCATCTGCATCGGCCAGAGCTTCGCCCTGATGGAGATGGTGCTGATGGCCGCGATCATGAGTCAGCGCTTCACGTTTGACCTCGCCCCAGGCCACCCCGTCGAACTCGAGGCGACGATGACGCTGCGGCCCAAACGCGGGGTGCACGTCGTCGGAAGCAGGCGCGGATGAACCCCGACTACCACACCCTGATCGTCGGCGCCGGATTCTCCGGCATCGGCGCCGCGATCAAGCTCGACGGGGCCGGCCTGTCCAACTACCTCGTGCTCGAGGCCGGTGACGGGGTCGGCGGAACGTGGCACTGGAACACGTATCCCGGTATCGCCGTAGACATTCCGTCGTTCTCCTACCAGTACTCCTTCGAACAGAGCCCGCGCTGGTCGCGAACCTACGCGCCCGGCCGCGAGCTCAAGGCCTACGCCGAACACTGCGTCGACAAATACGGCATCCGGTCGCGCATCCGCTTCAACACCAAGGTGCTGTCGGCCGAATTCGACGACGAACACGACCTGTGGCGCGTGCAGATCGATCCCGGCGTGGGGGCACCTCCCGCTTGCGGGGGCGAACTCACCGCCCGGTTCTTGATCAACGCCAGCGGGGTGCTGACCGTGCCGAAGCTGCCCGACATCGACGGCGTCGACTCCTTCGCGGGAACCACCATGCACACCGCGCGGTGGGACCACGGCCGGGACCTGACCGGCAAGCGCGTCGCGATCATCGGCACCGGCGCCTCGGCCGTGCAGGTGATCCCCGAGATCGCGCCCATCGTCTCCCACCTCACGGTGTTTCAGCGCACCCCGATCTGGTGCTTCCCCAAGTTCGACGTGCCGCTGCCGGCGCCGGTGCGCCTCGCGATGCGGCTCCCCGGCAGCAAGGTCGTGCAGCGGCTGCTCAGCCAGGTCTTCGTCGAACTGACGTTTTCGCTCGCGGCGCAGTACTTCACGGTGTTCCCGCTGGCCAAGCGGATGCGCTCGGCCGGGCTCGCCTATCTGCGCAAGCAGGTCACCGACCCGGCGGTGCGCGAGCAACTGACCCCCCGGTACGCCGTGGGCTGCAAGCGGCCCGGCTTCCACAACGACTACCTGGCCACCTTCAACCGCGACAACGTCAGGCTGGTCACCGAGCCGATCGACAAGATCACGCCCGCCGCGGTGGCCACCACCGACGGGGAGAACCATGAGATAGACGTGCTGGTGCTGGCGACCGGCTTCAAGGTGATGGACACCGACAACGTCCCCACGTTCGCGGTCGCCGGCAGCGGCGGCAGATCCTTGAGCCGGTTCTGGGACGAGCACCGGCTGCAGGCCTACGAGGGCGTCAGCGTCCCCGGATTTCCCAACATGTTCAGCGTGTTCGGCCCCTACGGGTACGTCGGCTCATCGTATTTCGCGCTGATCGAGACGCAGACCCACCACATCGTGCGGTGCCTCAAGCGGGCCCGGCGCGACCGCGCGACCCGCGTCGAGGTGACCGAGGAGGCCAACGAGCGGTACTTCGCCGAGATGATGCGCAAGCGGCACCGGCAGATTTTTTGGCAGGACAGCTGCAAGCTGGCCAACAGCTACTACTTCGACAAGAACGGCGACGTGCCGCTGCGCCCGGCGACCACGCTGGAAACCTACTGGCGCAGCCGGCGGTTCGACCTGGGCGACTACCGCTTCACCGCCTGAGGGATCGCGCTCACCTGCGCCCCTGCAGGATTCCCTCGATGTTGCGTTCGGCCAGGGCGGTGATCGACATGAACGGGTTGCAGCCCAGGTAGCCGGGGAGCAGCGAGGCGTCGTTGACGTACAGCTTGTCGTAGCCCTTCACCCTGCCGTAGCCGTCGGTGGCCCTGCCCCTGACCACCCCGCCCATCGGGTGAACGGTGTTGGGCGCGAACGCCGTTCCCTCGAAGAGGTCGTCGCGGTAGTCCACGCCGTTGGCCTGCGTCACCTTGTCGAAGACGAGCTGCGCCCGCTCGCGCAGGTGATCCGTGTGGCCCTCCGGCCAGTCGATGGCGATCGAGTCCTTGGTGCGGTCGTAGACGATGTTCGCGCGGTCGCCGGTGCGCACCATCACGTAGTAGCCCAGCGCCAGCGTCTCCACCGGGAGGGGCAGCGAGAACATGCTGGCGTACACCGGGTTGTCCGGATCGTCCCTGCCGTCGAGGTTGATCATTCCCAGCAGCGACTGCTGGGTGCCGGCCGGGTCGCTGGGCTGCAGCATGTGGGAGACCATGATGTCGCCGTTGTTCCCGTATCCGCGGCCGACCTCGTCGCTCAGGTGGGGCAGCGTCCCCGTCTCGCGGGCCCGCAGCAGGATCTCGTTCGTGCCGAGCACCCCGGCACTGAGATAGAGCTCTTCGCAACCGATTTCGGCCCGGGCGACCACCTTCCCGAACCGGTCGATCTCGAGGGTCGAGACCACGTACTCGCCCGAGGGCTCGCGCCGGACGCCGGTGACCTCGGTGAGCGGCTTGAGGGTGACCTTCCCCGTCGCCAGCGCCGCCGCGATGTAGGTCTGGTCGACGCTGCCGAACCTGCCGAAGTTATTGCCGTACTGCTGCTCGAAGTTCAACGCCGAGCGCGGAACCAGTCCCGCCTCCTCGCGCTGCATGTAGTCGAACGAATAGGCGCTGCCGTTGTAGTCGACGCGGTAACCGGCGGCCTCCGCGTACTGCCGTCCCACCCTGGCGTATTGGAACCAGGGCGTGCCCTCGAACCAGTCCATGTCGCGGTAGCTGATCCGCAGCATGGATTTGGCGCGTTCGACGTAGGTCCCCAGGAAGGCGTCGGGATCGATGTCCGGGAAGGTGGCCCGGACCTGATCCGGGGTGGGGATGGCCGCGATCGCCGCGTTGACCATCGATCCCCCGCCGACGGCCGTGCCGCGGTACACGGCGTGCGCGCCATGCACCACCCGCTCGCAGATCCCGGCCTGGACCGGCTGGGACGACGGCGAGTGCTTGGCCACCTGCGCGATCGACACGCCGCGATACGACGGCACCAGGCTGGGCGGCACGGACGTGAACCACCCGGCGCGGTTGTCCGCGGGCACCATCCGCGAGAAGCGCTTCCCGTCCGCGTCGGCGCTGTTGAACCACCGGCCCTTTTCCAGGATCAGCGTCTCGATGCCGGCCTGGCCGAGCCGCAACGCCGACACCCCGCCCCCGTACCCGCTGCCGACCACGATGGCCCGGTAGTGCGGGCGCAGGACGGTCGCGGCTGCTCGCCGCGTTCCCAGGTCGACGGCACCGGCGCCGAGGGCGCCCGCGGCGACACCCGCGGCGGCACCGAGAAAGCGTCTCCGCGAGAAAGCCATCCCCTGCCTCCGGTCCAAGCAGACTGTGATTTAACTAACCGCGGTTTAAGCATACCTGAAGTATGCTAAATGCGCTATCGTGCGTAGGTATGACAGGTGACCGGCTGTCAATTCGACCGTCAGAATGTTATGGGACGCGTGTGCCACTTTTGCCTCGAGTAGGGGCGGCCCGCCGACCGGGGGCCTCCGCCGCGCGCTGGAAGAGGCCCAAGAAGTACCTCTGGCTGCTGGCCGCGGCCGTGCCGGTGCTCGTCTTCCCCTGCTGGGCGGGGGCGCAACACACCGGTTTCGGCATCTTCTGGTGGGGCGTCCCCATCCTGGCGTTCGTGATCATTCCCGTGCTGGACCACCTGATGGGCCCCGACGTCGTCGACAACCCCGACGAGAGCGTCCTCGCCTGGTTGGAAACGAACCGTTTCTACCGCTGGGCCACCTACCTCTACCTTCCCAACCAGTACCTGTCGCTGGTGTTCGCCTGCTGGGTGTGGAGCGGCGGCGGTTGGGTCGCCATGGGGTTCGCCGAGAAGGTCGGCCTGATGGCGACGGTCGGCCTGGTCGGCGGTCTGGCCATCAACGCCGCGCACGAATTGGGACACACGCGGATGAGGGCGGAACGGCGCCTGAGCAAGGTGGCGCTCGCACAAACCTGCTACGGGCACTTCTACGTCGAGCACAATCGCGGGCACCACGTCCGGGTCGCGACGGTCGAGGACCCGGCCAGCGCGCGCCTGGGCGAGCCCCTCTACGCGTTCATCCCGCGTTCGGTGTTCGGCGGCTTGCGCTCGGCCTGGCGGCTCGAGGCGGACCGGCTGGCGGGGATGGGCAAATCCCGCTGGTCGCTCGACAACGAGATACTCAACGCATGGCTAATCAGCGTGGCCCTGTTCACCGTACTTTCGGTATGGTTCGGCCCGGTCGTCCTGCCGTGGCTGATCGGCCAGGCGATCATCGGCTTTTGCCTGCTGGAGACCGTCAACTACATGGAGCACTACGGGCTGCGGCGGCAGAAGCTGCCCAGCGGCCGCTACGAACGGGTCCAGCCCGCGCACAGCTGGAACAGCAGCTCGGTGATCACGAACGTCCTGCTTTTCCATCTGCAGCGGCATTCCGATCATCACGCCAATCCGCTGCGCCCGTACCAGGTGCTGCGCCATGTCGATGAGGCCCCGCAGCTCCCGAGCGGGTACAGCGCCATGCTGCTGTTGGCGGTGCTCCCGCCGCTATGGCGCCGGGTGATGGACCCACGGGTGCTCGACTTCTATGGCGGCGACGTCCGTCGGGCCGCGCTCAAGCCCGGCGACGGCTGTCCCCGGCCGGCGCTACGCTTTCAGGTGTGGCCAAGGAGTTTTCGCGTCTCGATGAGTCGCTGACGGAGTTCATCGGGGATCAGGCGGTCTTCTTCGTTGCCACCGCACCCGCCGAGGGCGGCCGAATCAACCTTTCCCCCAAGGGCTATCGCGACACCTTCGCGGTGCTGGACGAGCACACCGTCGCGTATCTCGACCTGTTCGGCAGCGGTGTCGAAACGATCGCGCACCTGCGTGACAACGGCCGGATCACGATCATGTTCTGCTCGTTCACCCGCAACTCGCGCATTCTACGGCTATTCGGCAGCGGGCGAGTCGTGCGCCCGGACGACGCCGAATTCCCCGGCCTGCTCACGCGATTCGGCGGTGCGCACGCCGGCGTCCGGGCCGTCATCGTCGTCGAGCTCGAACGAATCGCCGACGCCTGCGGATTCGCGGTGCCCTACTACGAGCTCGTCGACGAGCGCCCGGTACTCGACGCGCATCACGCCAAGGCGTCCGATGACGCGTTCGCCCGGCTGACCGCACGCAACCGGCGCAGCATCGACGGGCTGCCCGCGCTGGAGGCTGACCACCCGGCGCCGCGACGACCCGCCTGAGGCCCGCCCGCCGAGATTCCGTAACGCTTTGCCGGTTCTGACCGATGGTGTGCAAGCGGGGGTCGACGGAAAGGGAGACCGACGATGTCGTTTGTGTTCGCCACACCAGAGCACATGCGGACGGCGGCAACGCAGTTAGCCGGCATCGGATCGACGATCGACTCAGCCACCGCGGCGGCGGCCGCCCGGACCACGCAGGTGCTGGCCGCCGGCGCTGACCAGGTGTCCGGCGCGGTCGCGGCGCTGTTCTCCGGTCACGGCCAGGCCTACCAGGCCATCAGCGCCCAGGTGGCGACCTTTCACCAGGGCCTGGTGCAGAACCTGTCGGCCGGCGCGGCCTCGTACGTCGGCGCCGAGGCGAACAACGCGCTGACCATCGGCAACGACGGCATCGCCGACCTGGGTCTGGGCAACATCGGCAACGGCAACATCGGCGGCGGCAACGCCGGCAACACCAACCTCGGCAGCGGCAACGCCGGTTACACCAACATCGGCAACGGCAACGTCGGCAACGGGAACGTCGGCGCCGGCAACATCGGCTACAGCAACGCCGGCAGCGGCAACACCGGCACCGCCAACGTGGGTATCGGCAACGCCGGCAACGCCAACATGGGCGGCGGCAACCTCGGCAACGCCAACGCGGGCGCCGGCAACCTCGGCAGCTACAACCAGGGCGCCGCCAACAGCGGCAACTCCAACGTCGGCCTCGCGAACCTGGGCAGCAACAACCTGGGAATCGGCAACAGCGGCAGCAACGACATCGGCATCGGGCTCAAGGGCGACAACCTGGTCGGCATCGGCGGGCTCAACGCCAACGGCAGCGTCGGCAATGTGGGCTGGGGCAACAACGGCAACCACAACATCGGGCTGGGCAATACCGGCAACAACAACATCGGCTTCGGGCTGACCGGCGACAACGAAATCGGCATCGGCGGAACCTATTACGACACCGCGACGGGCCAGTTCACCCTCGGCGGGCTGAATTCCGGCAGCGGCAACACCGGCCTGTTCAACTCCGGCACCGGCAACACCGGCCTGTTCAACTCCGGCACCGGCAACTCCGGTGTGTTCAACAGCGGCACCCACAACTGGGGGGCGTTCAACTCGGGCAACACCAACACCGGCATCGGCAACACGGGCGACATCAACACCGGGTTGTGGAACGCCGGCTACTCCAACGTCGGCTCGTTCAACGCCGGCTACCAGAACGTCGGCATGGGTGACCCCGGCTTCAGCAACGTGGGCTCGTGGAACGGCGGGGACAACAACATCGGCGCCTTCAACGGCTCGTCGGGCAACATCGGCCACCTCAACGGCGGCTACAACAACATCGGCGTCGGCAACTCCGGCGCGTTCAACGTGGGCAGCTTCAACGGGGGCGACGAGAACATGGGCGACTCCAACGGGGGCTGCAGCAACACCGGATCCTTCAACGGGGGCAGCACCAACACCGGTTTCTTCAACGCGGGCGACACCAACACCGGCGTCTTCAACGCGGGCGGCCTCAACACCGGTGCGGGCAGCCCGTTCACCCAGGCCGTCGCCAACTCGGGCTTCGGCAACACCGGCACCGGCAACTCGGGCTTCTTCAACAGCAGCGACGGCAACTCGGGCTTTTACAACTCGGCGACCGGCGGCTTCAACTCCGGCTTCATGAACACCGGCACCGGCAACAACGACACGGGCGCCTTCAACTCCGGCGGCGGCCAGTTTTCGGTCGGCTTCCACAACTCCGACAGCGGCAGATACAACACCGGCTTCGGTAACTCAGGACCCGGCGACTACAACACGGGCGTCGACAACTCCGGCTACGGCGGCAACAACACCGGCTTCTGGAACACCGACTCGTTCGTCGGCGGCAACACGGGCTGGTTCAACTCCGGCGTCGGCAACAACACCGGGTTCTTCAACTCCGGTGGCGGCTACCCCTTCGACCAGGGGAACTCGGGGTTCGGCAACTCCGGCACCGGCGCCTCGGGCTGGCTTAAACCGCCCGTTTGAGCTCGTCGACCATGTTGAGCTGTTCCCAGGGCAGTTCGATGTCGGTGCGCCCGAAGTGCCCGTAGGCGGCGGTCTGGGCGTAGATCGGGCGCAGCAGGTCCAGGTCACGGATGATCGCGCCGGGCCGCAGGTCGAAGACTTCGGGAACGATCTTTTCGATCTTGACCGGGTCGACGGTGGCGGTGCCGAACGTCTCGATGAACAGCCCGACCGGGGCGGCCTTGCCGATGGCGTAGGCCACCTGCACCTCGACCCGCTCGGCCAGCCCGGCGGCCACGATGTTCTTGGCCACCCAGCGCATCGCGTAGGCCGCCGAGCGGTCCACCTTGGAGGGATCCTTGCCCGAAAACGCCCCCCCGCCGTGGCGCGCCCAGCCGCCGTAGGTGTCCACGATGATCTTGCGCCCGGTCAACCCCGCATCACCCATCGGGCCACCCAGCACGAACTTGCCGGTCGGATTGACCAGCACCCGCGTCGCCGAGGAATCCAACGTCTGATGGTCCAACTCCTGCAGCACAGTCGTGAGCACGTGCGTGCGGATGTCGGGATCCAGCGTCTTGTCCAGGTCGATGCCCTCGGCGTGCTGGGTGGAAACCACCACGGTGTCCAGCCGCACCGGCACATCGTCCTCATAGGCGATGGTGACCTGGGTCTTGCCGTCCGGACGCAGGTAATCCAGCGTCCCGTTCTTGCGCACCTCGGTCAGCTTGCGCGACAACCGGTGCGCCAACGCGATCGGCAACGGCATCAACTCCGGGGTGTCGTTGATCGCATAACCAAACATCAGCCCCTGATCACCGGCGCCCTGAGAATCCAGCGGGTCCGCCGCACCCTCCACGCGGGCCTCATGGGCGCTGTCCACCCCCTGGGCAATGTCAGGCGACTGCGCACCGATACCGATGTTCACCCCACACGACGCCCCGTCAAAACCCTTCTCCGACGAGTCATAACCGATGTCGAGGATGCGCGCACGCACCGTGTTGGTGATCTCGGCGAACGCCTCCTTAGCCGTCGTCGTCACCTCACCCACCACATGCACCTGCCCCGTGGTCACCAACGTCTCCACCGCCACCCGCGAGCGCGGATCCTGCGCCAACAACGCATCAAGGACCGAGTCGCTGATCGCGTCACAGATCTTGTCGGGATGCCCCTCGGTCACCGACTCACTGGTAAACAGCCGACCCTTTTCACTCACAGTCCCTATCCTTCCAATAGTTAGTTAGTCGAATAATATCGTTTGGCGTCAGCAGGCACCCGCGCGGGCGCCGTAGGGCAGTAAACCCCGTTAGCGGCCGTGGCCGTGCAGGAACGCCACGATCGCATCCACGATACGGCTGGCCATCAGCGTCTTGGAGCCGTGCGGGAGTGCCGACTCGGTGCCGTCGGAGGCCAGCAGCCAGCCGTCGTTGCTGTCCACCTCGAACGCCTTGTTGTCGCCGACGGCATTGACCACCAACAGGTCACATCCCTTGCGCCGCAGCTTTTCCCGGGCGTGGAACAGCACGTCGCCGTTGGCGTCGCCGGTCTCGGCGGCAAACCCCACGATGGCGCGCATGTTGGGCAGCTGCCCGTGCGAGCGCGCCCGCACCGCGCCGGCCAGCACGTCGTCGTTGCGCACCAATTCGATCGTCGGCGCCGCGGTGTCTTCTTCGGCGCGCTTCTTGATCTTGGCCGCGGCGACCTGAGCGGGCCGGAAGTCGGCGACCGCGGCCGCCATCACCAGCACGTCGACCCCGGGCGCGTGCTTGGACACCGCCTCGCCGAGTTGCTGCGCGGAGCTGACCTGCACCACGTTGACGCCGGCGGGGTCGATCAGGCCGGCGGTGTGCCCGGCGATCAGGGTGACCTCGGCGCCGCGCTGGGCGGCGACCCGCGCCACCGCGTAGCCCTGCTTGCCGGAGCTGCGGTTACCGATGAAGCGCACCGGATCGATCGGTTCGCGGGTGCCACCGGCGGTGACGAGCACCCGGAAGCCGGCGAGGTCGTAGGGCAGCGCGTCGTGGCGCTCCAGCAGCAGCTGGGCCAGGGTGGTGATCTCCTCGGCCTCGGGCAGCCGTCCCGCGCCGCTGTCGGCGCCGGTGAGCCGCCCGTGCGCGGGTTCCAGCACCACCGCGCCGCGGCGGCGCAGCGTGGCCACGTTCTCGGCGGTGGCGGGGTGCAACCACATCTCCGTGTGCATCGCCGGCGCGAACAGCACGGGGCAGCGGGCGGTCAGCAGCGTGGCGGTCAGCAGGTCGTCGGCCCGGCCGGCAACGGCCCGGGCCAGCAGGTCGGCGGTGGCGGGCGCCACCACCACCAGATCGGCCTGCTTGCCGAGCTGGACGTGCGGCACCTCCGGAACGTCGTCGAACACGCCGGTGCGCACCGGCTGGCCCGACAGCGCCTCGAAGGTGGCGGCGCCCACG
Source organism: Mycobacterium terramassiliense (assembly GCF_900157385.1). Taxonomy (GTDB): domain Bacteria; phylum Actinomycetota; class Actinomycetes; order Mycobacteriales; family Mycobacteriaceae; genus Mycobacterium; species Mycobacterium terramassiliense. The sequence goes on along the minus strand of NZ_LT717699.1, from coordinate 520,417 downwards.
AAGCGCAGCGCGGACTCGGTGGGGATGACGCGGACGTCGTGGCCGGCCTCGGCGAGCTGGCGAACGACGGTGCATGCCTTGTAGGCGGCGATGCCCCCGGAGACGCCGACTATGACCTGTTTAGCGATCCGCTCGCGGTCCACAGCGCGCCCGGCCCGCCTGTTACTCGCCCTCGGTGTGTTCGAGAAGGTCGGCGTGGATCTCGCGCAGCGCGATGGACAGCGGCTTTTCCTGCAGCCCGGGCTCGACGAGCGGGCCGACGTACTCGAGGATGCCCTCGCCGAGCTGGTTGTAGTAGTCGTTGATCTGCCGGGCCCGCTTGGCCGCGTAGATCACCAGGGCGTACTTGCTGGACACGCGGTCCAGCAGCTCGTCGATCGGCGGGTTGGTGATGCCCAGCGGGGTGTCGTAGGCGCTTTGTCCGCCTGCCGACGGATCGAACTGGTCCACGGCGGTCAGCGATGCGTCGGACTGAGGAATGCTCACGTAGGTCTATCTCCTGGCGGATTGGAGTCGATGGAATCTGGTGTGGCTGCGGCCTGGCCGGTGTCTGTCTTCGATGCTTGAGCCGTGCCCGACGCAGTTCCCACCAGCAAGGATACCAATTCGGCGCACGCAGACTCCAATCGACTGTTGACCACCACCTCGTCGAAGTCGTCCTGGGCCGCCATTTCGACGCGGGCGGTGTCGAGGCGCCGGCGGATCGCCTCCGGTGTCTCGGTGCCGCGGCCGACCAGCCTGGCCTGCAGGTCCTCCCAGCTGGGCGGGGCGAGAAACACGGTGGTGGCCTCGGGCATTGCCTTCTTGACTGCCCTGGCACCGGCCAGATCGACCTCGATGAGCACGGGCAGCCCGGACTCGGTGGCGGCCCGCACGGGCTCGGCCAGCGTGCCCGATCGGTGCAGCCCGCCGTGGATCTCCGCCCACTCCAACAGGGCGCCGCCGTCGATCAGCTCCTGGAAGCGGGCCGGGGTGACGAAGTGGTAGTCGACACCATCGACCTCGCCGGGCCGCGGCGCCCGGGTCGTGGCCGACACGCTGAACTGCAGGTTGGGGATCCGCTCGCGCAGACACCGCACCACGGTTGACTTGCCGACCGCGGAGGGACCGGACAGCACGACCACACGCCCCTTGCCGGTTGGCTCGGGGCGTGGCCGCTGCGCGACGTCCGGCCCCTCGCCGGCGCTCACTGGCGCCCTTGGGTCGGTGCCCCCACAGGCCGTCCGGCCTGCATCGTCGCTGCTTTGGTTAGGCGGAGCCGAACTTTTCCAGCAGGGCCTTGCGCTGCCGGTCGCCGAGGCCACGCAGGCGGCGGGTGGGGGCGATCTCGAGCTCGGTCATGATTTCCTGCGCCTTGACCTTGCCCACCTTCGGCAACGCCTCAAGCAGGGCAGACACCTTCATCTTGCCCAGGACTTCGTCGCTCTCGGCGTCCTTGAGCACCTGGGTGAGGTTGGTGCCGCCGCGCTTCAGGCGGTCTTTGAGCTCTGCTCGTGCGCGACGAGCGGCAGCCGCCTTCTCCAAAGCGGCCGCGCGCTGCTCGTCGGTCAACTGGGGAAGGGCCACGATTCCTCCGTATCTGATCAATCGGTAATCGATCTCGTTTTGTCTCTGCCGGGTACTTCAGCCAGCGGAGATGACCGTACTCAGCCTTCCTGACGAAATCTAACCCGCCCCCCTGGTTAATTGTGCAAATGTGCAGCGTGGACCGCGCGGGCAAGCCGCGCGGGCGGTCCCCGCGGGGTCGCAAAGACGGGCCCGGCGGGGCGCCATTCCCGGCGTCGAAGGGCCCTCCCAGTCGGCCCGGAAATGGCGATTGAGCTGCGGGTTTAGGCCGGCCGGTGTGGGTCGCGCGGCCCGGCGGCGGCCGCCGTGGATGGCCACGCCGCGCGGCCCCAACTCGGGGTGCGGCGGATCACGCATTTTTCCGTGGCGTGTCGCGCGTGTCGCCCCCGCCGACAAGCGGCAGGTCCGCGGCCCGTGCGCAGCGATGTTTCAGCGAATGCCCAGCCAAATATCAGTTACGATCGAGCCGTGCCGAACCTGCGCATCCGTCAGGCGGCTGAGCTGCTCGGAGTCAGCGACGACACCGTCCGGCGGTGGATCAACCAGGGCACGCTGTCGGTGAGCCACGACGCGGCCGGCCGGAAGGTCATCGCCAGCGAGGATCTGGCCGAGTTTTCGCGTTCCAACGCGCCCACCCCGCCGCCGGATCCCCTGGGCATCGGCAGCTCGGCCCGCAACCGGTTCGTCGGCCTGGTGACCAGGGTGATCAGCGACAAGGTGATGACCCAGGTCGAGATGCAGTGCGGCCCCCATACGGTCGTCTCGTTGATGAGCACCGCCGCCGCCGAGGAGCTGAACCTGCAGCCCGGCAGCGTGGCCGTGGCCGTCGTCAAGGCCACCACCGTGATCGTGGAAACCGCGCGGCCCAGCACGGCCGTCGCTGCCGACTGACTTGGGCCTCCGGCGTGTGCGCTCACGGCTTTGGGCGTGCGCTGACGGCGGAAAAACGGCCGGCATCCACGCCGTGAGCTCGCACAGAAAGCCACAAGTGCACACGAACGCGGCCTAGCGGGCTCCCAGATACGCGACGGCGTCCAGCATCCGCTCGCCGGCCGCGCGCAGGTCGGACACGTCCGGTCCGGCCCGCAGCACCTCGCGGGCCACCGCGGGCAGCAGCTGGCCCGGAGCGGCCCCGCCCAGGCCGCTCAGCGCCCCGGGGCGGCCGCCCTGCACGCCGACGCCGGGCACCAGTACCGGCCCGCCCAGCTCGCTGACGTCGGGCGCCTCGAACACCGTCGCGCCGAGGACCACGCCCACGTATCCGGGCTCGGAGCCGGTGGCGGATCGGTTGACGACCGCCGCCTGGTCGACGATGAGCTGGGCCACCGTCCGGCCGTCGAACGTCGCGCGCTGCACCGTGCCGCCCTCCGGGTTGGACGTCGCGGCCAGCACGAATACGCCGCGATCGCTGGCGAGGGCCGCCTCCAGCAGCGGCCGCAGCGAACCGAACCCCAGATACGGCGAGGCGGTCACCGCGTCGGCGGCCAGCGGCGAGTCGCCGGCCCACGCCGCGGCGTAGGCCGCCATCGTCGTGCCGATGTCGCCCCGCTTGGCGTCGGCCAGCACCAGCACCCCGGCCGAACGCAGCGCGGCGATGGTGCGTTCCAGCACCGCGTACCCGGCCGCGCCGTAGGCCTCGAAGAACGCCACCTGCGGCTTGACGACGGCGAATCCGGCAAACGCGTCGACGCAGATGTCGCAGAACGCGGCCAGCCCGTCGGCGGTGGCCGGCAGGTCCCACGCCCGCAGCAGCTCGGGGTGCGGGTCGATGCCCAGACACAGCGGCCCCCGGCTCAGCTTCGCCGCGGCCAACCGGGCGCCGAAGCCGGTCATTGCGGGCCGGCCCCGGCGCCTTGCGCACCAATGGCCCCGGCGCCTTGCGCACCAATGGCCCCGGCGCCTTGCGCGCCAATGGCCCCGGCGCCTTGCGCACCAATGGCGCTGTGCAGCTCCTGCAGCGAGCGCACGCCGATGTCGCCGCGGATCCCCGCCTCGATGCCCTGCACGGCGGCCGAGGCGCCCTGCACCGTCGTGACGCACGGGATGTTGACCGACACCGCGGCCGAGCGGATCTCGTAGCCGTCGATGCGGGGGCCGGAGTTGCCGAACGGCGTGTTGATCACCATGTCGACCTCGCCGGCCTTGATCGCGTCGACCGCGGACATCGCGGGGCGGCCGTCCTGCGGCGGCTCGAAGTGCTTGCGGACCTCGTCGCAGGGAATACCGTTGCGCCGCAGCATCTCCGCGGTGCCCTCTGTGGCCAGCACCCGGAAGCCGAGGTCGGCCAGCCGCTTGACCGGGAACACCAGCGACCGCTTGTCCCGGTTGGCCACCGACACGAAAATCGTCCCGTCGGCCGGCAGCGAGCCGTAGGCGGCGGTTTGGCTCTTGGCGAAGGCGGTGCCGAAGTCGCGGTCGATGCCCATCACCTCGCCCGTCGACTTCATCTCCGGGCCGAGCAGGGAGTCGATGGCGGCCCCGTCGACGCGGCGGAAGCGGTGAAACGGCAGCACGGCCTCCTTGACCGCGATCGGGGCCTGCGGCGGCGCATGCGCGCCGTCCCCGGAGGCCGCTAGCATGCCCTCGGCGCGCAACTGGGAGATGGTGGCGCCCAACATGATCCGCGCGCACGCCTTCGCGAGCGGGATCGCGGTCGCCTTCGACACGAACGGCACCGTGCGGCTGGCCCGCGGGTTGGCCTCGAGGACGTAGAGCACGTCGTCCTTGAGCGCGTACTGCACGTTGAGCAGCCCGACGACGCCGATGCCGTGGGAGATGGCCTCCGTGGCGCGACGCACCTTTTCGATGTCGCTGCGGCCCAGGGTGACCGGCGGCAGCGCGCAGGCCGAGTCGCCGGAGTGGATGCCGGCCTCCTCGATGTGCTCCATGATGCCGCCGATGTAGACCTCGGCCCCGTCGCACAGCGCGTCGACGTCGATCTCCACCGCGTCCTCGAGGAAGCGGTCGACGAGCACCGGGTGTTCCGGCGAGAGCGCGGTGGCGCGGGTGATGTAGCCCTCCAGCGTCGCCTCGTCGTAGACGATCTCCATGCCGCGGCCGCCCAGCACGTAGGACGGCCGCACCAGCACCGGATAACCGATATCGTCGGCGATCCGGCGGGCCTGGGCGAAAGTCGTTGCCATGCCGTACTTCGGCGCGGGCAGCCCGGCGGTGGCCAGCACGTCTCCGAAGGCGCCGCGGTCTTCGGCCAGGTCGATGGCCTCCGGTGGGGTGCCCACGATCGGAACCCCGGCGTCGAAGAGCCGCTGCGCCAGCCCGAGCGGCGTCTGGCCGCCCAGCTGCACGATGACCCCCGCCACCCCGGGGCCGCCGGAGCCCGACTGCGATTCGGCGCGGAACACCTCCAGCACGTCCTCGAAGGTCAGCGGCTCGAAGTAGAGCCGGTCGGCGGTGTCGTAGTCGGTGGACACCGTCTCCGGGTTGCAATTGACCATCACGGTCTCGAAACCGGCCTGGCTCAGCGTCGTTGCCGCGTGCACGCAGCTGTAGTCGAATTCGATGCCCTGGCCGATCCGGTTCGGCCCGGAGCCCAGGATCAACACCTTGGGCCGCTCGGCCTGCGGCGCCACCTCGGTCTCGGCGGCCGGGTCCAGCTCGTAGCTGCTGTAGTGATACGGGGTCTTGGCCTCGAACTCCGCCGCGCAGGTGTCCACCGTCTTGTAGACGGGGTGGATGCCCAGCCGCTCGCGCAGCGACCGCACCCCGTCCTCCCCCGCCAATTCCGGTCGCAGGGCCGCGATCTGGCGGTCCGAGAGCCCGTGGTGCTTGGCCCGGCGCAGCAGGTCGGCTTCGAGGACGGGTGCGGCGCAGATCTTGGCGCGCAGCGCGACCAGCTCGCCGATCTGCGCGACGAACCACGGGTCGACGCCGCTCGCCTGGGCGACCCGCTCGATCGAGGCGCCCAGCCGCAGCGCCAGTTCGATGTCGTAGAGCCGGCCTTCGGTCGGGGTCTGCAGCCGGGTGAGGGCCTCGTCGACGGTCCCCTCATCGTCGGGCTTCGTCCAAAAGCCGGCGCGCCCGGTCTCCAGCGACCGCATCACCTTGCCGAGTGCCTCGACGAAGTTGCGGCCCAACGACATCGCCTCGCCGACGGACTTCATCGTGGTCGTCAGCGTCGGGTCGGCGCCGGGGAATTTCTCGAACGCGAACCGGGGCGCCTTGACCACGACGTAGTCCAGCGTCGGCTCGAAGCAGGCTGGAGTCTCCTTGGTGATGTCGTTGACGATCTCGTCCAGGGTGTAGCCGATGGCCAGCTTGGCGGCGATCTTGGCGATCGGGAAGCCGGTGGCCTTGGATGCCAACGCGCTTGACCGGGACACCCGCGGGTTCATCTCGACGACGATCAGCCGGCCGTCGCCGGGGTTGACGGCGAACTGGATGTTGCAGCCGCCGGTGTCCACGCCGACCTCCCGCAGGATCGCGATGCCCAGGTCGCGCATCCGCTGATACTCCCGGTCGGTGAGCGTCATGGCCGGCGCGACGGTGACCGAGTCGCCGGTGTGCACGCCCATCGGGTCGACGTTTTCGATGCTGCACACCACCACCACGTTGTCGTGGCCGTCGCGCATCAGCTCGAGCTCGAATTCCTTCCAGCCGAAGATCGATTCCTCGATGAGCACGTTGGCGCTGGGCGAGGCGGCCAGCCCGGCGCCGGCCATCCGCTCGACGGCCTCGGGCGACTCGGCCATCCCCGAGCCCAGCCCGCCCATGGTGAAGCTGGGCCGCACGACGACGGGCAGGCCGAGCTCGGCGACCGTTTCGCGGACTTCGTCCATGGTGAAACACACTCGGCTGCGGGCGGATTCGCCGCCGACCTTGGCGACGATGTCCTTGAACCGCTGCCGGTCCTCGCCCCGCTGGATGGCGTCGAAGTCGGCGCCGATCAGCTCGACGCCGTAGCGCTCCAGCGCACCGTTCTCGTACAGCGCGACCGCGGTGTTGAGCGCCGTCTGCCCGCCCAGCGTGGCCAGCAGCGCGTCGATCTTGTTGCCGCGCTCGGCCTGCTGGGCGATCACACGCTCGACGAACGCCGGGGTGATGGGCTCGACGTAGGTGTGATCGGCGTACTCGGGATCGGTCATGATGGTGGCCGGGTTCGAGTTGATCAGGCTGACCTGCAACCCTTCGGCGCGCAGCACCCGGCAGGCCTGGGTCCCGGAGTAGTCGAACTCGGCGGCCTGCCCGATGACGATCGGCCCGGACCCGATCACCAGCACGTGGCGCAAGTCGGTGCGACGCGGCACTAGCGGCCCTCCCCTCGCAGGCCGGGGGCCCCAGCCATCAGGTCGATGAATTGGTCGAAAAGGTATTCCGCATCGTGCGGGCCGGCGGCGGCCTCCGGATGGTACTGCACCGAAAACGCGCGGCCGTCAGCGAGTTTGACGCCCTCGACCACCCCGTCGTTGGCGCAGGTGTGGCTGACGGTCGCCGGGCCGAACGGCGTGTCGAACGATTGGCCGGCCTCCCCCTCCAGCGCGAAACCGTGGTTCTGTGCGGTCACCGCGACCCGGCCGGTCGCATGGTCGATGACCGGGATGTTGATGCCGCGGTGGCCGAAGACCATCTTGTAGGTGGACAGGCCCAGCGCCCGGCCGAGGATCTGGTTGCCGAAACAGATGCCGAACAACGGGATTCCGGCGCCCAGCACCTCGCGGGTGAGCGCGACGACGTGGTCGGCGGTGGCTGGGTCACCGGGCCCGTTGGACAGGAACACCCCGTCGGGCCTGAGGTCGGCGATCTGCTCGAAGGTCGCCGACGAGGGCAGCACGTGGCTGCGGACGCCGCGGCGGGCGAAATTGCGCGGGGTGTTCGTCTTGATCCCGAGGTCCAGGGCGACCACCGTAAACCGATGTGCCCCTTCGGGTTCCACGACATAGGCGCCCCCGGTGCTGACCTCGCCGGCCAGGTCGGCGCCCAGCATCGACTGCTGGCCCCGCACCCGATCCACCAGCTCGGCCGGCTCGGCCAGCGACTCGCCGGAGAAGACGCCCGCCTTCATCGAGCCGCGGCTGCGCAGGTGCCGCACCACCGCCCGGGTGTCGATCCCGGCGATCCCGACGATGCCCTGGCGGACCAGCTCGTCCTCCAGCGTGCCGGTGGCGCGCCAGTTGGAGGCGCGCGGCGACGGGTCGCGCACCGCGTAACCGGCGACCCAGATCTTGTCGCCGCGGCTCTCGGCGTCCTCGTCGTTCCAGCCGGTGTTGCCGATCTGCGGCGCGGTGGCGACCACGATCTGGCGGTGGTAGCTGGGGTCGGTCAGCGTCTCCTGATAGCCGGACATGCCCGTCGAAAAGACGGCCTCCCCGAGCGTCTGGCCGACCTTGCCGAACGGCGTGCCGGTGAAGACGCGGCCGTCCTCGAGTACCAGTACGGCCTTACCCATCAGCGCCGTCCTCCTTCAGCCAGGCGTCGTACTCGTCGCGGTTGTTGGCCCGGAACCCGATGTCGATCTCGGGGCCCGACGGCAGCCGCCAGCGGATCGCCAGGATCCCGACGCGGGCGACCACCTTGCCGGCCATGCCGCGCTCCATGCGGATGGCCGTGATCGACTCGCGGGGGACCCAAATCGGTTTGGCCCGAACGCGTTCCAGCAGGATCCCCTCGGGGTAGCGGGTCAGCACCGCCTTGCTGCGATAGCCCAGGTCCCCGGCCGTGACGCGCTCGTTCCAGGCCGGCGCCATGGTGCAGCCGCAGTACAACCCGCGGGTGGTGATGCTCGCGGTGCCCACCTTGTCGGGCACGTCGGGCAGGTCGCCGATCAACTCCGTCTGCCGCCATGCGCGGCGCCGCCAGCCACGCATCATCAGCTGGATGAGCACCGCGATCACCACCACCAGCACGGCCGCGAAGATCAGCGACCCCACCAGCGTGCCTGAATTCATGCCGGGCTCTTCCCGTCCCGTGCGGTGACCCGCCCGCGCAGCAGGGTGGCGGTCACGGTGGCGGGCAGGGTCATCGACTCGTAGGGCGTGTTGGTCGACCGGCTGGCCAGATCCGACGCGGCGATCGTCCACGTGGCGTCCGGATCCACCACGGTCAGGTTCGCGGGCTCCCCCACCTCGAGCGGGCGGCCGTGATCGGGCAGCCCGACGATGCGGGCCGGATTCTCACTCATCACCCGCGCCACGTCGCGCCACGTCAGCAGCCCGGGCACCACCATCGTCTGCACCACCACCGACAGTGCGGTCTGCAGGCCCAGCATGCCGGGGCGCGCCGCCGAGAACTCGACGCACTTCTCGTGCTCGGCGTGCGGGGCATGGTCGGTGGCCACACAGTCGATTACCCCGTCGGCCAGCGCCTGACGCAGCGCGACCGCGTCGGCGGCCTCGCGCAGCGGCGGGTTCACCCGGTTCACCCCGGCGTAGCTGACCAGCCGGCTGTCGTCGAGCAGCAGGTGGTGCGGGGTGACCTCCGCGGTGATCGAAATGCCTTGTGCCTTGGCCCATTTCAGGATCTCGACGGTGCCCGCGGTGGAGGCGTGGCAGATGTGCACCCGGGCGCCGGCGTCGCGGGCCAGCAGCGCGTCGCGGGCCACGATCGATTCCTCGGCGGCCCGCGGCCACCCCGCGAGCCCCAGCCGGGCAGCCGTCGGTCCCTCGTGGGCGACGGCGCCGACGGTCAGGCGCGGCTCCTCGGCGTGCTGGGCGATCAGCACCCCCAGGCCGGTGGCGTACTCCAGCGCGCGGCGCATCATCAGCGGGTCGTGCACGCACACCCCGTCGTCGGAGAACATCTTCACCTGCGCGGCGCCGGCGGCCATCATGCCCATCTCGGTCAGCTCGGCCCCGGCCAGCCCGACCGTGACGGCGCCGACGGGGTGCACGTCGACCAGGCCGACCTGCTGCCCGCGGTGCCAGACGTGGTCGGTGACCACCGGGCTGTCCGCGACCGGGTTGGTGTTGGCCATCGCGAACACCGCCGTGTAACCCCCCAAAGCGGCCGCCGCCGAACCGGTTTCGATGTCCTCGGCGTATTCGCGGCCGGGCTCGCGCAGATGGGTGTGCAGGTCGACGAAGCCGGGCAGCAGGACCTGCCCGGTGGCGTCGATGACATCGGCAGTGTCCGGGATGGCGAGGCCGGGGCCGATTTCGGCGATCTGGCCGTCGTCGACCAGTACGTCGACCCGGTCGCCCTCGCCGTAGGGACGCACGCCTCGGATAAGCACGCTCATGCCGCCCCCTCTTTGCCGGCCGCCTCAGCCCCGACCAGCACATGGAACAGCACCGCCATCCGCACGTGCACCCCGTTCGAAACCTGTTGCAGCACCGCGGATTGCGACGAGTCGGCCACCGACGACGAGATCTCCATGCCGCGCACCATCGGCCCCGGATGCAGGACCACGGCGTGGCCGGGCAGCATCGCCTGGCGCCGCTCGGACAGCCCGTAGCGCACCGAGTATTCGCGCACCGACGGGAAGAACCCGCCGTTCATCCGCTCGGCCTGCACCCGCAGCATCAGGACGGCGTCCGCCGCGGGCAGCTCGGCGTCGAAATCGTAGGAGACGGTGGCCGGCCAGCCGTCGACCCCGACCGGCAACAGCGTCGGCGGCGCGACCAGCACCACCTCGGCGCCCAGGGTGGCCAGCAGCATGACGTTGGACCGGGCGACCCGGCTGTGCAGGATGTCGCCGACGATCACGACGCGCCGGCCCTCGATGCCGCCGAGGCGCTGGCGCATGGTCAACGCGTCCAGCAGGGCCTGCGTCGGGTGTTCGTGGGTGCCGTCGCCGGCGTTGATCACCGACGGCGCAGAGTCACTGCCCGCCGTGGCAGGCGTGGTCCATTCGGCCAGCAGGTGCGCGGCGCCGGACGCGGGGTGCCGGATGATCAGCGCGTCGGCGCCGGCGGCCCGCAGCGTCAGCGCGGTGTCGCGCAGCGACTCGCCCTTGCCCACCGACGATCCGGCCGCGCTGACGTTGATCACGTCGGCGCTCATCCACTTGCCGGCCACCTCGAACGACACCCGGGTGCGGGTCGAGTTCTCATAGAACATCGTGACGACGGTGCGCCCGCGCAGCGTCGGCAGCTTCTTGATGTCGCGGCCCACCAGCGCCTGGGCGAACCGGTCGGCGTCGTCGAGGATGGCGGTGGCCTCGTCGCGGCTCAGGTCGCCGGCGGCCAACAGGTGGCGCGTCATCGCGAGATCACCACCCCGTCGCGGTCGTCGTGCTCGCTCAGCAGCACGTGCACGCTCTCGGTGCGCGAGGTCGGCACGTTCTTGCCGACGTAGTCGGCGCGCAGCGGCAGTTCGCGGTGGCCCCGGTCGACCAGCACCGCCAGCTGCACCGCCCGGGGCCGGCCCACGTCGCGCAGCGCGTCCAGCGCGGAGCGCACCGAGCGGCCGGAATACAGCACGTCGTCGACGAGGATCACCAGGGCGTCGTCGATGCCGCCGGCCGGGATCGCGGTGGCCTCCAGCGGCCGCGGCGGCTTTTGCATCAGGTCGTCGCGGTACAGGGTGATATCGAGGGCACCGTGCCCGACGTCGACGCCGCTGTATTCGCCGATGTTGGCGGCCAGACGCTGGGCGAGGATGACGCCACGGGTAGGGATTCCCAACAGCACCACCCGGGGCGCGTCGGGAGCATCCAGCGCGGTCTTTTCGATGATCTGATGCGCGATGCGGGAAATGGTGCGACCCACGTCGGCCGCCGACATCAATTCGCGGCCGGTGCCCGTGTCATTCGCGGCACACATGCGAAGACTTGACCTCCTTCTCCGCCTCTCTGGACGGATCGTTAAAGGATGTCGACTGCCCGGCAGCGTAGCACTGCGGACTAGCCTGGGCGAAATGACAGGCTCGAGTTCCCCCGGCTTTCCCTCCGGATTGCAGCGCATGGATTTCGACGCGCTTTACCGCGGCGAGAGCCCCGGCGAAGGCATCCCGGCGATGGCCTCACCCCCGTGGGATACCAAGGCGCCCAAGGAAAATGTCATCGCGTGGCACACGAGCGGCTGGATCCACGGTGACGTCCTCGACGTCGGCTGCGGCCTCGGCGACAACGCCATCTACCTGGCGAAGAACGGCTACCACGTCACCGGGCTGGACATCTCGCCCACGGCGCTGATCACCGCCGAGCGCCGGGCCGCCGACGCCGGAGTCCAGGTGAAATTCGCGGTGACCGACGCCACCAGGCTCGCGGGCTACACCGACGCGTTCGACACCATCGTCGACAGCGGCATGTTCCACTGCCTCGACGACGAGGGCAAGCGCAGTTACGCCGCCGCGGCGCACCGGGCGACCCGGCCGGGCGCCACGTTGCTCATCAGCTGCTTCTCCGACGCGAGCCCGGCCGATACCGAATGGCCGCGGCCGTCGGTGCCCGAGCGGACGCTGCGCGACGTCCTCGGCGGCGCGGGCTGGGATATCGAATCGCTGGAACCGGCCACGGTGCGCCGCGAGGTGGACGGGACCGAGACCGAAATGGCGTTCTGGTACGTCCGCGCGCGGCGCCGCTAGCCGGCTCTTGTCGGCGGCCCCCGCTAGTATCGAAAGTATGTTCGAATATCGTGGGCATGCCGAGGAGGCCGCGCTGACCGCGCGGATCGCCGATTTGGAGACGGTCAAGTCGGCGGCCGCCGCGGAGCAGGCGCGCGCGTCGGTGCGGTTGGAGGCGCTGCGCCGCGCCCACGAGTCCGACGCCCGGGTGCCGGCCGCCCAGCGCGGGCGCGGGCTGGCCGGCGAGATCGCGCTGGCGCGACGGGATTCCCCGCCCGCGGCGGGCGGCACCTCGGCTTCGCGAAGGCGTTGGTCAACGAGATGCCGCACACGCTCGCTGCGCTCGAGGCCGGGCGGTTGTCGGAGTGGCGGGCCACCCTGATCGTGCGGGAGTCGGCGTGCCTGGACGTCGAGGACCGGCGGGCGCTGGACGCCGAGATGTGCGCCGACGCGTCGCGGCTGGACGGGATGGGCGATGCGCGGATCGCGGCGGCGGCCAGGGCGATCGCCTACCGGCTCGACGCTCGGGCGGTGGTCGACCGCGCGGCCAAGGCCGAGTCCGAGCGCACGGTGACGATTCGCCCGGCCCCCGACACCATGGCGTGGGTGACGGCGCTGCTCCCGGTGGCCCGTGGTGTCGCGGTGTATGCGGCCCTCAGGCGGGCCGCCGACACCACGTTCGACGGCCGCACGCGCGGCCAGGTCATGGCCGACACGCTGCTCGAACGCGTCACCGGCCGGCCCGCCGAGGTGCCCCAGCCGATCGCGGTCAACCTGGTGATCTCCGACGAGTCGCTGCTGGGCCACGACGGCTCGGCGGCGGTGGTCGACGGGTACGGCCCGATACCGGCGGCCGTGGCCCGCCACCTGGTGCGCGACGCGGCCATCGATGACCGGTCGCGGGCCACGCTGCGGCGGCTCTATCGGCATCCCGGTTCAGGGTCCCTGGTCGCCATGGAGTCGCGGGCGCGGTGCTTCCCCAAGGGGCTCGCCAGGTTCATCGGTCTGCGCGATCAGCGCTGTCGCACTCCCTACTGCGACGCCCCGATCCGCCACCACGACCACGCCCGGCCGCACCACCGCGGCGGTGCCACCAGCGCGGCGAACGGGCTCGGCATGTGCGAGCGCTGCAACTACGCGAAGGAGGCGCCCGGCTGGCGCGTCGCCGCGAGCGTGGACGAAATGGGCAGGCACACGGCCGAATTCACGACGCCCGCCGGCATGCGGTATCGCTCCGGCGCGCCGCCGCCGCCCGGGCGGCTCGACATATTCGTCGTCGAGCCCCGCGCCGCCTGACTGGCGGGTGCGCGGAGGCCGCTAGGTGCAGGGATATTGCCCGTTGAGCACGCAATTGCTCGGCGGCGAGTAGGTACCGACCAGCGCGCCTCGGAAACCACCGGTGGCCGAACCGCCCGGGGCAATGACGCGATTCCAGTTCGCGGGGGTAACAACGAAATGCGTGCCCGATTGGGTGACGGTGCTATTCCACGCGTGCAGGACCGATTGCCCCGCCGGCATGTCGAATTCCAGCTTCCAATCGCTCATCGGCGCCATGCTCGCGTTGGTGATCGCGAAGCGGGCGATGAACCCGGTCTGCCACGTATGTTCCACCGACAACGTCGCCGAGGCCGCGGCCGCATGAGCTGCGGGGGCGGTGCCGAGTCCGAGGATGGCAACCGCCACTGCCGACACGGTTACGTGAAGCGCCGTGCGCCAGCGCCTCACGTACTTGTCCAGTCCCGCCATAGCAGCCAACACTAAGACCGAACAGGCGATATCGGTCCCCACATCGCGGGTAGCTGCCGTACCTTTGCGCAACCGAAACCGTCATGAAATTTTGGCTGCCAGGTCCGCGCGCGGCGGTGCCCACTAACCTGAACCGCGTGAACCTGGACGTCAATCAGGCCTCCATCCGCGAGGTGTGCGACGCGGGCCTGCTCGCCGGCGCCTTGACGGTGGTCTGGCAGCGCGGACAAGTGCTGCAGGTCAACGAGATCGGCTACCGCGATATCGACGCGGGCCTGCCGATGCGGCGGGACACGGTGTTCCGCATCGCGTCGATGACCAAGCCCGTCACGGTCGCGGCGGTGATGAGCCTGGTCGACGAGGGCAAGCTGGCGCTCAAGGACCCGGTGGTGCGCTGGGCGCCGGAACTGGCCGACGTGCGGGTGCTCGACGACCCGGTTGGTCCGCTGGACCGGACGCACCCGCTGGGCCGCGCCATCCTGATCGAGGACCTGCTGACCCACACCAGCGGCCTGGCCTACGGCTTCTCGGTGTCCGGACCGATCGCGAAGGCCTACGTGCGGCTGCCCTTCAACCAGGGGCCGGACGCGTGGCTGACCGAGCTGGCCAAGCTGCCGCTGGTGCATCAGCCCGGTGACCGATTGACCTACAGCCATTCCATCGACCTACTCGGCGTCATCGCTTCTCGCATCGAGGGCAAGCCGTTCAACGAGGTCCTCGACGAACGGGTCCTGGGCCCGGTGGGCATGCCCGACACCGGGTTCTACGTGTCCCCGGAGGCGCGCCGCCGCGCGGCGACCATGTACCGGCTCGACGGGCAGGGCCGGCTGCACCATGACGCCATGGGCCCGCCGCACATCAAGCCACCGTCCTTCTGCAACGCCGGCGGCGGGTTGTGGTCGACCGCCGACGACTACCTCCGGTTCGTGCGGATGCTGCTCGGCGACGGGACGATCGACGGCGTTCGGGTGCTCTCCCCCGAGTCCGCCCGGCTGATGCGGACCGACCGCCTCACCGACGAACAGAAGCGGCACCAGTTCCTGGGGGCGCCGTATTGGGTCGGCCGGGGCTTCGGGCTCAACCTGTCGGTGGTGACCGACCCGGCCAAGAGCGGGCCGCTGTTCGGGCCGGGCGGGGTCGGTACGTTCAGCTGGCCCGGCGCGTACGGCACGTGGTGGCAGGCCGACCCGACCGCCGACCTGGTGCTGCTGTATCTGGTCCAGAACCTGCCCGACATGTCCGCGGACGTGGCCGCCGCCGTGGCCGGCAACACCTCGCTGTCGAAACTCCAATCGGCACAACCGAAGTTCGTGCGGCGCACCTATCAGGCACTCGGCCTCTAGCGCGATGGTCGCCTACCCGCCCGACCGCATGACCGGCCCGAAGCTGGTGCTGCGCCCGCCGGTGCTCGACGACGCCGGCCCGCTGTATCAGCGGGTCGCCCGCGATCCCGAGGTCACCAAGTACCTGCTGTGGGCGCCGCATCCCGACGTGGCGGCGACGCGGCGGGTGATCACCGAGAAACTCAACGTCGGCGGCGACGAGCGGACCTGGGCCATCACGCTGCGCAACAGTGGCGAGGTCATCGGGCTGACCAGCTGCCGGCGCCCGGTGGCGCACGCGGTCGAGATCGGTTACTGCCTGGGCCGGCGGTGGTGGGGCAAGGGCTACATGTCCGAGGTGCTCGAGCTGCTGCTCGCCGCGCTGCAGGCGGATCGGCAGGTGTATCGCGTGTGGGCGACGTGCAGCCCCGACAACGAGCGCTCGGCGCGGCTGCTGGAGCGCGCCGGTTTCGGGCTGGAGGGGCGGCTGGCCCGGCACGCCGTGTACCCCACCCTGGGGCCCGAGCCCCAGGACGCCCTCATGTACGCGAAGATCCTGCGCTGACCGCGGCCCGTCGCGTGTGCGTCCAGGGCGGGAAAAGACCAAAATCCGCCCCCTGAGCGCGCTTTGGCAGCCGCCGGCACGCACCCGCTTGCCCTAGGCTGGGTCGCATGCCAAAACCGACCGTTCTGGTCAGCGGCGCCGGCATCGCCGGATCCGCCCTCGCGTATTGGCTCAACCGGTCCGGCTACCACGTCGTCGTGGTCGAAATCGCCCACGGCATCCGCCCCGGGCGGGCAAACCGTCGACCTGCGCGGCGCGGGGCGCGGGGCGGTCGAGCGGATGGGGCTGCTCGAGCAGATGCGCGCCCGCAGCCTCCGTCAACGCGGTGCCGCCTGGGTGCGGGCCGACGGCCGCCGCCGCGCCGAGATGCCGGTTGCGGCCTTCCACGGCAACGGATTGGTCAGCCAGCTCGAGATCCTGCGCGGTGACCTGGCCGAAGTGCTGTACCAGGCGACCGCCGCGGACACCGATTACCGGTTCGGCATCCGCATCACGGATCTCGAGCAGGACGACGACGCCGCGCTGGCCACGTTGTCCGACGGCGCGACGGTGCGCGCCGAGCTGGTCGTCGGCGCCGACGGCCCCCATTCGACCGTGCGGCGGCTGGCCTTCGGCCCCGAGGAGAACTTCGTCAAACACCTGGGCGGCTATCACGCCTGGTTCACCGCACCCGACACCGTCGGCCTGGACGGCTGGTTCCTGATGTATCAGGCGCCCGGCATCCTCGCCTCCCTACGCCCCTCGCACGATCCGGCGATGGCCAAGGCGGGCTTGGCCTTTCGATCCGAGCCGCTGAAATACGACCGCCGCAACCTCGACGAGCAGCGCGGGCTGCTGGCCGACCGGTTCGCCGGTGCCGGGTGGCAATCCGCATCCCTGGTCACCGCGGCGCGGGAAGCCGAGGACTTCTACTTCGACGAGTTCGCCCAGATCCACATGGACCGGTGGTCGTCCGGCCGCGTGACGCTGGTCGGTGACGCCGGCTACTGCGCGTCACCGCTGAGCGGCATGGGCACCAGCCTCGCGCTGGTCGGGGCGTACGTGCTGGCGGGCGAACTCGGCTCGGCCGACGACCTCGACGCCGATCGGTTGGCGGCCGCCCTCGACCGCTACCACGCGGTGATGCGGCCCTATGTCGACCGCTGCCAGAAGCTACCGAAGGGCATCGACGGGTACCTGCCGAAGACCGCCGCCGACATCGTCATCACGGCCATGGTGATGAAGTACGTGCAGCGGTGGCCATTCCGGATCGTCGCGGAGCGGAAATGGTTCAGCACCGCCGACGCCGTCGACCTGCCGGACTACCCCTCGCGTTCCAGCGCCCGCCGCGCGTAGGCCCGCACGTCGGCGTCGCTGTCCTTGAGCGCGATGCCCAGCGCATCGCGGGCGGCGGGCTCGCCGGCAAATCGGGTCAGGCTGAGCACGGCCGCCTTGCGCACGTCGAGGTGCGCGTCGGCCAGCGCCCGGGCCAGTCGCGGCACCGCGACGTCGACCGCCGCGCCCTTCAGCGCCCGCGCAGCGCCCTCCCGCAGCTGCCAGGCCGGCGCCCGCAGCGCCGCCTCGACCGCCGCGAAATCGCCTTCACCGCAGCCTAATTCGCCCAGGGCGGCGAGCGCGGCGGCACACACCAGCGGGTCGGGATCGGCGAGCAGTGCGCCGACGGCCTCAGCACCCCCGCCCAGGGTCGCCAGGCCGGCAACCGCCGCGATGCGGACCTCGCGGCTCTCGTCGCCGGCGGCCCCGACGACCCCGGCCACGTCGTCGACAGACACCAGCGCGCGCACTGCCTCGATGCGCACCCGGTGGTCGGGATCGTCGAGCGCGCCGCGGAATTGGGCGGCGCCACCGACCCGGCGCGCGGCCAGCAGGTAGACGGCGGCCGCACGCACCACCGAATCCCGGGACATCAGCTGCGTCGCGGCGCCGGCCGGGTCGGGCAGCACCTCCACGAGTTCCCGGAGCCCGTCTGCGCCGGTGCGGCGCACCGCGGCGTCGGCGTCGTCCAGGGCCGCGAACAGGGCCGGCGCGTATCCGTCGGGAAGGTGCTCGGTCAGCGTGGCCACCGCGGTGCGCCGCACGCCGGGATCCGGGTCGGCCAGATACGGCTTCAGGTCGGCGATCGCGGGCTCCTCCAACGCCAGCACCTCGGCGATGCGCGGCGAGGGCGGCTCGAACGCCGTTGCGCTCGAGTCGATTCGAGAGCGCGCGGCGGCCGGGGCCTGCCCCCCGACCAGCGCCGGCTGCTCCACCTGCTGCACGCTCTGATCCGCCGGGGGCAGCCCGTCCAGCTCCGGCACCGGCACGAAATACGGTGCGACGGGCCGCTTCAGGAACGCCATCTCCCCGTCGGGCCCCTTGCGCAGGTTCAGGTGATAGCCCCACTGGGCGTCGTCGCGGCCGGGCAGGTCGGCGCGGTCATGATAGAGGCCCCACCGCGATTCGGTCCGGGTGAGCGAGGAGCGGGCGGCCATCTCGGCGCAGTCGCGGATGAAAGACACCTCGACCGCGCGCATCAGCTCGTGCGGGTTGCGGGCGCCCATCTCGGCGATCTCGTCGCGCATCCGCTCGAAGGTGCGCACCGCGATGGACAGCTTGGCCGCCGTCTTCGGCGGCGCCACGTAGTCGTTGACGAACCGACGCAGCTTGTATTCGACCTGCGGTTGGGGCGGACCGTCCGGATGCCGCAGCGGGCGATAGATCAGCTCATGCGCGGCCCGCAGCTGGTACTCCGGGAGTTGTTGCGGCACGGGAACATCGAGCAGGGTCGAGGCGGCGTCCGCGCCGGCGAGGTCGCCGAAGACGAACGCCCCGATCATGTAATTGTGCGGGACGCAGGCGAGGTCGCCCGCGGCGTACAGCCCCGGCACCGTGGTGCGGGCGTGCTCGTCGACCCAGACCCCGGACGCGGAATGCCCTCCGCACAAACCGATCTCGGAGATGTGCATCTCGATGTCGTGGGTGCGGTAGTCGTGGCCGCGGTTGGCGTGGAAGGTGCCGCGGGTCGGGCGCTCGGTGGTGTGCAGGATGTTCTCCAGCGCCGTCAGGGTCTCGTCGGGCAGGTGCGACACCTTGAGGTAGATCGGCCCGCGCGCGGAGTCGATCTCGCTCTTGACCTCGGCCATCATCTGCCCCGACCAGTAGTCGGAGTCGACGAACCGTTCGCCGTGCGCGTTGACCTGGTAGCCGCCGAACGGGTTGGCCACGTAGGCGCACGCCGGCCCGTTGTAGTCCTTGATCAGCGGATTGACCTGGAAGCACTCGATTCCCGACAGCTCCGCGCCCGCGTGGTAGGCCATCGCGTAGCCGTCGCCGGCATTGGTCGGGTTCTCGTAGGTGCCGTACAGGTAACCCGACGCGGGCAGCCCCAGGCGCCCGCACGCCCCCGTCGCCAGGATCACCGCCTTGGCCCCGACGGCGACGAACTCGCCGGTGCGCGTGTGCAACGCGGCGGCGCCCACCGCCCGACCGGCGTCGGTGAGCACCCGCACCGGCATCAGCCGGTTCTCGATGCGAATTCTCTCCCGCATGGACCGCTGCCGCAGCACGCGGTACAGCGCCTTCTTGACGTCCTTGCCCTCGGGCATCGGTAGGACGTAGGAGCCAGAGCGGTGCACCCGGCGCACCGCGTATTCGCCGTGCTCGTCCTTTTCGAACTTCACCCCGTAGCGCTCCAGCCGCTGCACCATCGCGAAACCACGGGATGCGGTCTGATAAATGGTGCGCTGGTTGACGATTCCGTCGTTGGCGCGGGTGATCTCCGCGACGTAGTCCTCGGGCTCGGCCTTGCCGGGAATGACGGCGTTGTTGACGCCGTCCATGCCCATCGCGAGCGCACCGGAGTGCCGCACATGGGCCTTCTCCAGCAGCAGCACCTGCGCGCCGCGCTCGGCGGCCGACAGCGCCGCCATGGTGCCGGCGGTGCCGCCGCCGATCACCAGCACGTCGCAGTCGAGGCGCAGTGGCGAGAGGCCCGGAGCCTGCATCACGCCGCCACCGAATGGTCGAGCGCGGCGGTGACCACCGACGACAGCCGGGGGGCGTGCTTTTTCATTGGGAGCCTTCGTGTTTCAGCGCAAGAGATACGGCATGTTGACGGTGACGGCGCCGGTGGGGCAGCGGGCCGCGCAGGGGCCGCAGTACCAGCACTCGTCGACGTGCATGAAGGCCTTGCCGGTGTCGGGGTCGATGGCCAGCGCGTCCAGCGGGCAGACCTCGACGCACAGGGTGCAGCCGTCGATGCACAGCGATTCGTCGATCGTGACCGGCACGTCGGCGCGGTTGTTGACGAGCGTCATGGCTTACTCCTCACCAGGCTGCCGCGCATGGTGATTCGATCACCACGCATCCGGATGTATTCCAGGTCAACGGGTCTGCCGTCATCGAGACAGGTGAGCCGCTCCAGCATGAGCAGCGCCGCGCCGTCGGGCACCTGCAGGATGGCCGCCGAGTGGGCGTCGGCCGGGATGGCCTCCAGCGCCAGCGAGGCCGAGCCCAGCGGCCGCCCGCTCAACTCCTCGATGAGCGCGAAGATGTCCTTGGTCTCCAGCGGATGGTCCAGGATCTCGGTTCCGATGTCGGCGACCAGGTAGGTCAGGTCGAGGCTGAGCGGCAGGTCGCCGAGGTAACGCAGCCGCTCGATAAACACCGCCTGTTCGCCGGGCTTGAGCCGCAACCGCCTGGCGACCGAGGGGGGCGCGGTCACCGGCATGGCGGCGCGGACCTCGTTGCGCACCTCGCCGAGGTCATTGAACGTTTCCTTCAACCCCAGCAGCGCGTCGAGCCCGTGGGAGTACTTGCGCTGGGCGACATGGGTGCCCACCCTGGGCCCGCGGTCGATCAGCCCCTCGTGTTTCAGGACGCCGAGGGCCTCGCGAACGGTGTTGCGCGACACCGAGAATTCGATCGCCAAGTCGTGTTCGGCCGGCAGCCCGTCCGGATAGGCCTCGGCGTGGATCTGCTGGCGCAACACGTCGGCGACCCGGCGGGCCCGGTCGGCCCGCGGTCCGCTGGTGATGGGGTGCGCCACGCCGTCACGCTAACGCGGCTGACGGGCCCCTTCCGGGCGGCCGAGCGCGGCCCGTCGGGTCAGGTCAGGGTATTGTGCCGGGCGCCGTTCGGCGGCGACCAGCGAAAACCTGCGCCCGTCGCGCTATTGCGCCACCCGCACCAGGGTGTCGTCTTTGCGATCCGGATGAGCAGAATCCGAAGGGTCGGCCGGAACCAGCGGGACCGCCGCCAACGGGAACAGCGCGCACAACGCCCAGGCCGCCGGGTAGTGGGCCGCCATGATCAACGCGCCGAACAGCGGCGGCCCGGCGGCGGCCGCCAGCCGCTGGGTGGTGTTCTGCAGGCCCAGCGCCCGCCCGCTCCAATACGGGCCGGCCAATTCGGTGATCGCGGTCGCCTCCAGCCCGTTGTCGAGCATCGCAAGCACCGACACGGCGACCATGAGCAACACGTCGTAGCCCGAACCGGTGCCGTCGGCGAAGGCGAGCAAGAACAGCGCCAGCGCGGCGGCGATCGCGATGGTGCGGACCGGACGCATGCGCAAGCCGACGCGATCGGACCAGCGGCCGACCGCGATTCGTCCCGCGGCCCCGAGCAGTTGGGTGAGGGTGACCAGACCGCCCGCGGCCGCCACCGACCAGCCGTGGCGATGCATCAGCCACACCAGCATGAAGGTGACGGTCACGGTCTGGGGCATCATCAGCAGGCCGGCCACCGCGTGGATGCGCCACAACACCAACGAGCCCCGGTACGGGCTGGCCAGGTCCGCCTCGGACACCGTCTTGCGGGGCCTGCGGGGCGGATCGACGATTCCGATCGCGCTTGCCACCGCGGCCAGCGTGCACATCAGTGCCAGGAACATCAGCCCCCGGTGCGGGCCACTCTCGGACAGCTCGGGAATGATCAACGCGCCCAACCCGATTCCCAACGGTTGCGCCGTCTGGCGGATGCCCATCGCCAGGCCGCGCTGCCGCGCGGGGAACCACGCGGACACCAGCCGCCCGCCGGCCGCGTTGCAACTGGCCGCCGCCATCCCGCCCATGAACAGAAACACGCCGACCATCAGCAGCGAATGGGCCGACGCCGCAGCGTAAGCCGCCGCCGCGGTGAGCGCGGAGCCCGCCGTGAGCACGATCCGCTCGCCGACCCGGTCCAGCACGTAGCCCCACAGCACCAGGGTGACCACCATGCCCCAGCTGGGCATCGACGCCAAAAGTCCGGCTTCGGTCAGCGGGATGCCGCGGCGGCCCTGCAGCGAAGGGATAAGGAACGCAACGCCATTGATGAAGAGGAAGGAGCTTGCCGTCACCCCCAACGAGATGGCCATGATCGACCACCGCGCCCCCGCGCCGAGTTCGAACGCGATGTCCGTTTCCTTCGACATCCACCCATGGTGGCACCGCAAAAGCGGCGTAACTTATTGAATCCTCAGGTATTTGCGAAGCGGAAACCGGATCGGATCATCGGCGTGACCTGCCGCGACCTGCGGAATACGTTGAGCACGTGGGGCTCTCGGGCCGGCGGTTGGTGCGCGCGGTTCACAGCCAAAACTTAGCCGGTACCTAGGATTGGTCTCAGCGATTTCTCAGCGGGGCTGCCGTAGACATGGACAACAACGACACCGGAAGATCGATACCTGTGAATGATGTTGCGAAACGCGCCTTGACCAAGGTGCCGGCCGTCACGCTCGGCTTTTGGGTGATCAAGATCCTGGCGACGACGCTGGGCGAGACGGGCGGCGACACCGTCACGATGACACTGAATTGGGGTTACCTGGCCGGCGTTGTGTTGTTCGGCGTCGCGCTGATCGCGCTGGTGGCCGCGCAGATCCTCGCCAAGCGGTTTCACGCGGCCCTGTACTGGGCGACGATCGTGGCCTCCACGACGTTCGGCACCACGCTGGCCGACTTCGCCGACCGGCAGCTGGGGATCGGCTACACGGGCGGATCGCTGCTGCTGTTGGCGTGCCTGGTGGCCACCCTGGGCCTGTGGCGCTGGTCGGAGGGAACGGTATCGGTGAACACCGTTTCGACACCCAAGGTGGAAGCGTTCTACTGGGCGACGATCACGTTCTCCCAGACGCTGGGCACCGCCCTCGGCGACTGGCTCGCCGATACCCGCGGATTCGGCTACGAGCGGGGCGCGCTGGTGTTCACCGCCGCCCTCGTCGCCGTCGTGGCGCTGTACTACTGGACGTCCGTGTCGCGGGTCACCCTGTTTTGGGTCGCGTTCATCCTGACCCGCCCGCTGGGGGCGACGGTGGGCGACTTCCTGGACAAGCCCCTCGCCGACGGCGGCCTGGCCCTGAGCCGCCCGCTGGCCTCGGCGGTCATCGCGGCGATCATCGTCGCGCTGCTCATCGTCCTGCCGCAGCGACCGGGACGCCACCCGGGCCAGCCGGAAGTCGCCCACGACGTAGCGTGACGGCATGCGAGTCCTGATCGTCGAGGACGAGCCGCGACTGTCGGCGACGCTGTCCATGGGCCTGAAGGCCGAGGGCTTCGTCGTGGTGACCGCCGGCACGGGCGTCGAGGGCCTGCGGCGCGCGACGGAGAGCAGCTTCGACGTCGTGGTCCTCGACATCATGCTGCCCGGCCACAGCGGATACGAGGTGCTGCGCCGAATGCGGGCGCGCGACGTGTGGACGCCGGTGCTGATGCTGACCGCCAAAGACGGCGAGTTCGACGAGACCGATGCGTTCGACCTCGGCGCGGATGACTATCTGACGAAACCGTTTTCGTTCCGGGTGCTGGTGGCGCGCCTGCGCGCGCTGGTCCGTCGCGGCGCCCCCGAGCGACCGGCGGTGCTGACGGTGGGAACGCTGATGCTCGATCCCGCCCGGCACACGGTCCAACGTGGCTCGACGCCGATCACGCTGACCCCCCGCGAGTACGGAGTGCTGGAGTTCCTGATGCGCAACAAGGACGTGGTGGTGACGAAGGCCGAGATCTTGCGCAACGTGTGGGACGCGCACCACCAGGGCCCGGACAACGTGGTCGAGGTGTATGTGGGATACGTGCGCCGCAAGATCGACGTTCCGTTCGGCACCAACACGATTGAGACGGTGCGCGGCGTCGGTTACCGGTTGGTGGGCTGAGGGAATTCCACGACCATCCTGGTGCCGCCGCCGGGCCGGTCGTCGATGGTGATCGTGCCGCCGTGCGCGGCGACGATCTCGGCGACGATCGCCAGGCCAAGGCCGGCCCCGCCGCCGCTGCGGGACCGGTCGGAATCCAGGCGCACGAAACGTTCGAACACCCGGGTCCGTTCTGCCGGGGGGATCCCGGGGCCGTCGTCGCTGACGATCAGCGCGACTCCCCCGTCGCGGCTGCCGACCTCGATGCCGATGCACGAGTTCGCATGGCGGACAGCGTTGTCCACGAGGTTGCGGATCATCCGGGACATGGCCGCCGGGTCACCGGTCAGGCGCGCCGGACCGATGTCGGTGTGGACCTCGCGTGCCGCTTCGCGCCGCGCGCGGGCGGCTTCCACCTCGGCGAGGCCATCGAGGGCCATTTCCTCCTTGCGCCGCATCAGGTTTCGCTCATCCGCCCGTGCCAGCAGGAACAGGTCCTCGATGAGCGTGCGCATGCGGTGCGCCTCGGGAAGCAGGGTGTCGGTCGCCAGCTCCGCGTTGAGCAGCTCGGGGTGGGCCTCGCCGACCTCCAGCCCGGAGATGATGGTGGCGAGCGGGCTGCGCAGTTCGTGCGAGGCGTCGCCGAGGAACCGTTGCTGCGCGCGGTGGCCGGCTTCCAGGCGCGACAGCATCTGGTTCATGGTGAGCGCCAGGGCCGCGATCTCGTCGCGGCTGCTGGGCACGGGCACCCGCTCGGCGAGATCGGAGGTGGAGATCTCCGCGACCCGGCTGCGGATCGCGTCCACCGACTTCAGCGAGCGACGGACCAGCCAGTAGCTCGCGCCCGCCGCCACCCCGACGACGATCGGCGCGCCGGCGGCCAACAGCAGCGCGACGGCCCGCGCCGTCTCCTCGACCGCCTCGCTGCCCCCTCCGACGATCACCGTGTAATCGCCGTGCGGCGTCGCGACGCGCTGGCCGCTGACCCGCATGTCGTCACCCGCCACCGCGTCGTCGGGCAGGCCGCGGCGCAGCCGAAAGTCGAACGCGCTCAAGGAAACCAGCGGTGCTTTCGGCGCCGAGCCGGACCGCACCACCACCTTGCCGTCGGGGGCGATCACCTGGATCGCGACGATGCGCTCGCCGGTGGTCAGCAGCGAGCTGTCGATGTCGTCGACCGAATCGGACCGCAGCGCCTCCGCGAGGCTGCGAACCCGGCCCGCGGCGGCGGCGTCGACGCCCCCCAACAACGTCCGGTACAGCAGCGCGTCCAGCCCCGCGCCGGCAAGGGTCAGCGCCAACAGCACGACGACCGCGGACACCGCGGCCGAGCGAGCGGCGATGCCCAAGCTTCGCCGAAAGGGCCAGACGGCAGACCACCGCACACCCCGATTCTTCCAAGCCCCCGGACCGGCCGAAAACACCGCAGCTCAACGGGCTTCTCAGCGGGTTCTCAGCGGCACGCTCCTAGGCTGGCGCTGCGATGAACGTCGAGGATTTGCGCCGGATGCTCGCCATCTGGCGCCCGCGCACATTGACCGGCGTGTCTCCGGCAACTTTCTCTACGCGCGTCATCGAGACGGCGCCGACAACTGCCAGGCGCTGTTGATCAGCAGCCTTCATCCTAAGGAGCGGCCATCATGCCTAACGTGCCGAACGTGATCACCAAACTGCTGATCGGCGTCGCCATCGCGGTGGGTGCCGGCGTCGTCGGATCGGCGGCGGCGGGGGCCGACCCGGGCGCGTTCAGCACCCTCAGCTGCAGCTGCCAACAGGCGGCTCCAGCCGGCAGCCCCGCCCGAAAGGAAGCGATCGCCCGGGGAATCCGGCAGGGCATGTCGGACTGGCCGGCCGTGGCCGGGTAGCCCCTCAGGCGCGTTCGGTGACCGGGTGCGCGGCGTCGCCGTTGAGCGCCGAAGCGTCGGCCGGCAGCTCGAAGGCCGGGTACGCCGAACCCACCGCGGCCGTCGCCGCATTGCGTTGGGCCTCCATGCGTGCCAGCGCCGCGTCGGTGAACACCGACAGCCCGAGGTCGGGGTTGTAGCCGTGGATTTCCTTGACGTCCAGCTGCGCGAGGAAGTAGATGATCTCCTTGGAGACCACCTGGCCAGGGACCAGCACCGGGAAGCCCGGCGGGTAGGGCACCACAAACGTGGTGGACACCAGGGTCCTGCCCTCGGCCAGCCGCCGCCCGGCCATGCCGATCAGGACGTGTTCGCGGTCCGACTCCTCGTATCCGGCGTAGAACGCCGAGCGCATGTCGCCGAAGTTGCACGCGTCCACGGGGCGGAAGGCGACGTCGAATTCGCTGAAATCGGGCAGGTGCGGCAAGTCCTCGGTGATCTCCTCCACCCGGCGCTGCTGCAGGGCGCGGTCCTCCTTGCCGCCGACGCTCTCACTGCGCTCGAAGTCGGTCGCGATCCGCCGTAGCACGTCGAGCAGGTAATGCACGCTCGACCAGGTGACCCCGATGGTGAAGATCAGCAGCACGCTGTTGATGGAGGTCTTGTTGATCTGGATGCCGAAGCGTTCCATCAGGATCTTCTCGCGGAAGTCGTAGCCGTTCATGCCGGTCTTGCCGATGAACAGGGTGACCCGCGTCGCGTCGAGCACGAACTGGTCGGAGCGCCACGCCTCGTTCCACTCGGCCAGCGCGCCCTGCCTGACCTGACGGTACGAACTGACCGACGACGCCCGGAACTCGTCGGGCACCAGGTCGGACTCGTCGAGGATGCGGAACCACTTGCCGATCAGCCGGTCCTTGCGGACCCGGTGCCGGAACACCAGCGCCATGTTGTAGACGTTGCGGACCAGCTCGAAGCCCTCGATGTCGACCTGCCGGCGCGCCAGGTCCAGCGACGCCAGCAGCTGCTGGTTCGGCGATGTCGAGGTGTGGGTCAAGAACGCCTCGACGAACGAGTCGCGGGTCAGCGCCTTGAAGTCCTGGTCGCGGACGTGCACCATCGACGCCTGCCGGAACGCCGATAGGGACTTGTGCGTGGAGTGCGTGGCGTACACGCGCACCCGCGCGCGGGCGGGGTCGGGAAGCAGCCGGCGCTCCACCCACTCGGAGCGATCCACCCCCTCCATCTCGGCGGCCCAATCACGGTACTGGGCAGCGTATTGCGGTGACGCCAGCATCTGTTCGAGGCGTTCCGCCGACACCATCGCGGTCCGCTGCCGCGCCCACGGCACCGCGGTGGCGAACGCGTACCAAGCCTCGTCCCACAAGAAGCAGATGTCCGGCTTGATCGCCAGCACCTCCTCCATCACGCGGCGCGGGTTGTACACGACGCCGTCGAACGTGCAGTTGGTGAGCAGAAGCATCCGCACCCGGTGCAGCTGACCGGCGGCCTCGAGGTCGAGCAACGCCTTCTTGATCGTGTGCAGCGACACGGCCCCATAGATCGCGTACTCGGGCAGCGGATAGGCGTCCAAATACAGCGGGTAGGCCCCGGCGAGCACCAGGCCGTAGTGGTGCGACTTGTGGCAGTTCCGGTCGATCAGCACGATGTCGCCCGGACGCGTCAGGGCCTGCACCACGATCTTGTTGGCGGTCGAGGTGCCATTGGTGACGAAGTAGGTGTGATTGGCGTTCCACGTCACGGCCGCCTTGTCCATCGCCGCCTTGATGTTGCCGTGCGGGTCCAGCAGCGAGTCCAATCCCCCGGACGTGGTGGACGTCTCGGCCATGAAGATGTTGCGGCCGTAGAACTCCCCCATGTCCTGCAGGGTCTTGGAGTTGAAGATGCTGGCGCCGCGCGCGACGGGCAGCGCGTGGAATTGGCCGACCGGGGCCGCCGCGTAGGCGCACAGGGCGTCGAAAAACGGGGTGCCGAAACGGTTTCGCAGGCCCGCGAGGACGGTGCTGTTCAGGTCGGTGACGTCGTTGAGCCGGTAGAACGTGCGGTCGTAGACGTCGGGTTCGTCCTCGGTCTCCGCGGCGATCGACTCGTCGGTCAGCAGGTAGAGGTCGATGTGTGGCCGCAGCTCCCTGATCCATTCGGCGCATTCGACCCAGTCCTGGGTGTCTCTGGCCACCACATCGTCGCCGGCCGGACCGAGCAGCGTGTTCATCAACGGCACCCGGTCGCGGGACCGCAGCGGCAGGTCGTGGCGGATGATCGCGGCCTGAATCTCCCCGTTCAGCGCGACCGCGGTGATGGCGTCCTCGATGCTGCCCACCACGAGCAGCTCGTACTGCACCTCGTCGGAGGGTCTGCGCAGCGCCCGCAGGCACTCGGCCAGGCTGTCCGGCGCCGTCGCCGGGGCGTCGTCGGCGAGCAGCACCGTGTAGAACTGCTGCTGCTTGGCCTGGGCGACCAGCTCCTGCTCGGCCAGGGGCGCGGAGGTGTCGAAAAGCCCTGCGCGGTCGCCGTATTCACCCAGCAGCCGCACCGCCAGCGACACCTCCTCGGCGAGCCGCACCGTCGACAGCGAGTCGAGGTGGGCGCGGAACGTCGCCAGGTTCGCCGCACCGGGGTACAGCCAGTACCGCTCGTAGGCCGCCAGCCGGTTCATCAGCCGCTCCACCCGGCACACGTCGTGCGTCTTGTCCATTCCGGCGAGGTCCACTTCGGCCAGGTGACGGCACGCGTCGTCGAGCAGGTTCCAGGTGTCCAGGCGCGTGTGCGACGGGTTGGCCACGGCGGCCAGCGCGGACACACGAAGCCGGCGCGGGCGGGCGCTGTCTGGATCCATCTGGCTTATTGTGCCCGCTCGTCCTTGCCGTCGTCACCGTTCAGGGGCCGCCGATTGGGCCGGGTGCCGTCCATCCACCGCAGCACCGGAAGCTCCCGGCTGCGCGCCGGCAGCTCGGTGACGTCGCTGAGTGACCGCACCACGGCCTGCGTCAGGCCCATGATGGCCGCCATCACCGGCAGCAGCGGCTGCAGCGGCCGGGCCGCCGAGCGGACCGTGCTGATCCGGCGGGCCACGACCAGGCGCTCGATCGAGTGGTACAGCCAGGCGCCCACCCCCAGCGCGTAGATCGCCAGCGCCGAAGCGACGACGGTCCACCCGTACGCGGCGCACACGACGGCACCCAGCACCACCGTCGCGGCCAGGAAGGCGGCGACGGCGGCGCGCAGCTCCAGCCGCGTCACGGTTCTTTCCGGACCGCCCGGGCCGCCGCCCGAATCTGCGGTGTCACCAGCATGACCTGGCCCAGCACCCCGTTGACGAAGCCCGGCGAGTCGTCGGTGGACAGCTCCTTGGCCAGCTGCACGGCCTCGTCCACGGCGACCGCCTCCGGCACGTCGTCGGCGTAGAGCAGCTCCCACACCGCGACCCGCAGGATCGCCCGGTCCACCGCCGGCAGCCGGTCCAGCGTCCAGCCCTGCAGGTGCGAACTGATCAGGTCGTCGATGTGGGCGGCGTGTTCGCTGACCCCGCGGGCCGCCGCAGCCGTGTACGGGTAGAGCGGCGCCACGTCCGGGTTGGTGTCGGCCAGCGCGGTGCGCACCTCGACGACCTCCGCCGGGCTCAACCCCCGGGCCTCGGCCTCGAACAGCAGGTCGACGGCGCGCTTGCGCGCCTGATGACGTCCCTTGGGAGGCCGGCTCACGCGTTGACGCGGCCCAGGTAGCTGCCGTCGCGCGTGTCCACCTTCAGCTTGTCCCCGGTGTTGATGAACAACGGCACCTGGATCTCCGCGCCGGTCTGGACGGTGGCGGGCTTGGTGCCCGCGCTGGACCGGTCGCCCTGCAGGCCGGGCTCGGTGTGAGTGACCTCTAGCTCGACGGACACCGGCAGCTCGATGTACAGCGGCGCCCCGTTGTGGAAGGCCACCTGCACCGGCAGGCTCTCCAGCAGAAACCGCGAGGCGTCGCCGACCAGGGACTCCGGCAGGTGGTGCTGCTCGTAGTCCTGACTGTCCATGAACACGAAGTCCGAGCCGTCGCGGTACAGGTAGGTGGTGTCGCGGCGGTCGACCGTGGCCGTCTCCACCTTGACGCCCGCGTTGTACGTCTTGTCGACCACCTTCCCGGAGACGACGTTCTTCAGCTTGGTGCGCACGAAGGCCGGCCCCTTGCCGGGTTTGACGTGCTGGAACTCGACGATCTGCCATAGCTGGCCGTCGATCACCAGCACCAGTCCGTTCTTGAAGTCGGCAGTACTTGGCACGGTCGGTGTATCTCCTACGGGATGGCCGGTTCCATGGGAACCGGGGTTGCCTGCCCACACATGGGCACCCCGTAGAGGTTACCCGTGCCACCGGCGCCGGCGGTCCGGCGTCCACTCGTCCCTTAGAGGGACACAAGAATATTCAGCGCAATTTCTATCGTCGGAAGAACGAAGACGAAAAAGAACGCGGTCGAAAAGGCGATTGCCTCGCGGATCAGCGGAACCAAGAAGCCGGCCAGCGAATTGAGTAACTGGCTGAACGAAGCGAGAGCGTTGTCGAGGAAACTCTGAATCTCGCCCCCGATCGCGGCCAGGGGCTGCAGCAGCGCCGCGGCGTTGCCGGCCTCGGCGGCCGCATACGAGCCCGCACCGGCACTGAGGTGCTGAACAAACTGTTCCTGAAACGCCGCAGCCTGCCCGGCCTGCGCCTGGTAGTGCTGAGCGTGCCGAGAGAAGAAGTTCGCGATGGTTACCGACACCTCGTCGGCGGCCGCCGGCAGCACCGCGAGCGTCGGGGCAGCTGCCGCGACATGGGCCGCGCTGAGGTTCGAGCCGATGCCTGCCAAATCCGTTGCCGCGGATGCGATTACCTCCGGCCGCGCGGTCACAAATGACATGTCGGCTCTCGCATCCGGTTAGACTATCCCGCGGGTGCGCGCACAGAAACTTAACAAGGAACCAACTTTGGGCATCGTGTCCATCTTTTGGCCTCTTCCGCCCGATATTGGCGCTCAATCAACGCGGTCGGCGACAAGCAGAACACCGCGTTGTATTCGAGGAGCGCCCGGACGCGGCGGGGAGCCCGAGGCCCGCGGACCTACAAAAATATAGGGAAATCCCTAATTGAACGCCGGTGCGCGCGATCGCTAGCGTCAACCGTTGTAGGCCAGGCGACTGCGCGGTGCGTGAAGAAGCCCGCCAACGGGTTTGGCACACCGGTGAGGTAGGTGGGTGGCATGTCGTTTGTCATTGCGGCGCCGGAGTTCATGTCATCGGCGGCCTCGGATCTGGCGAATATCGGCTCGGCGCTCGGCGCAGCGCACGCCGCGGCCGCGGCCCCGACGTCGAATTTGTTGGCGGCCGCGGGCGACGAGGTGTCGGCGGCCGTCGCGTCGCTGTTCGGGGCGCATGGGCAGGCCTACCAGGCGCTCAGCGCCGAGGCGGCCGCCTTCCACCAGCAGTTCGTCCAGCTGATGAGCGCCGGTGCGGCACAGTACGCCGGCGCCGAGGCCGCCAACGCCAACCCGCTGCAGACCCTCGAGCAGGACGTGCTCGGGGTGATCAATGCGCCCACCGAGGCCTTGTTGGGTCGTCCGCTGATCGGCAACGGCGCGAACGGGACGACCACCGCTCAGGGCACTGCCACCAATGGCCGCCCCGGCGGCCTCCTGTGGGGCAACGGCGGCAACGCCAATGTCGGGGCCGGCGGCAACGGCGGGCCGGCCGGGCTGCTCGGCAATGGCGGCAATGGCGGAGGCGGTGTGACCACGGGTGGGCACGGCGGGGCCGGGGGCCTGTTCCGGCAACGGCGGCCAGGGCGGCAACGGCGGGTTCTTCTACGGCAACGGTGGTGCCGGCGGCGCCGGCGGCAGCGGCAACATCAACGGCGCCGGCGGCAACGGCGGCGAAGCCGGCTTGTTGGGCAGCGGCGGCGACGGCGGCGCCGGCGCCACCGGCGGTGACGGCGGCAACGGCGGGAACGGCGGCAACGCCCAGCTGATCGGTAACGGCGGCAATGGCGGTAACGGCGGGCTCGGCATCGTTCACGGTAAAGGTGGGGCCGGCGGGACCCGCGGAATAATTTTGGGTACCCCCGGGAGCATCGGCACCAGCTGACCCTCGAACCACGCCGGTGCCCCGATCACTAGCGTCACCGCTATCGGCCATACAGCACCGCGGAGTGTTGTTCGGCGCCCACGGCACCACGGGTATCAGCTAACTCAAGACCGCCAATTCCTTGGGAAACCGGGTCAGCAGTTCGGGTGCCTTATCGCCCACCACCAGGGTGTCCTCGATCCGGACGCCGCCGCGGCCGGGCAGGTAGACGCCGGGCTCCACGGTAACCACCGACCCCGCCAGCAGCGTGCCGGTGGACGTGGCGCCGATCCCCGGCGCCTCGTGGATCTGCAAGCCGACGCCGTGCCCCAAGCCGTGGCCGAACAGCTCGCCGTACCCGGCGTCGGCGATCAGCCGGCGCGCGGCGCCGTCCACCTCGCGCAGGTCGGCGCCCGGCTTCAGCGCCTCCCGGCCGGCCCGCTGCGCGTCGGCGACCAGCTGGTAGATCTCCAGCTGCCAGTCGGCGGCTTTGCCGAGGACGAAGGTGCGGGTCATGTCGGAGTGGTAGCCGGCGACCAGCGCGCCGAAGTCGATCTTGACGAAGTCGCCGTCGGCCAGCACCGCGTCGGTCGGGCGGTGGTGCGGGATGGCCGAATTCGGGCCGGCGGCCACGATGGTCTCGAACGAGATCGCGTCGGCGCCGTGGTCGAGCATCAGCGACTCCAGCTCGCGGCCCACCTCGCGTTCGGTCCGCCCGGGGCGCAGGCCGCCGCGCGCCACCAGCTCGGCCAGCGCGGCGTCGGCGGCCTCGCAGGCCAGGCGGAGCAGCGCGACCTCGCCGGCGTCCTTGACCTCGCGCAGCGCCTCGACGGTCCCGGCGGCCCGCACCAGCTCGGTGGCCGCCTTGTGCTCCTCGATCTCGCCGGTCAGCGCATCGAAACCGTCGACGGTGACGACGTTGCTCTCGAAGCCCAGCTTGCCGACGCCGGCGTCGGCGGCCCGGCCCGCCAGATAGCGCCCGACGGCCCGCTCGATGGCGACCTCGAGGTCGGGTGCCTGCGCCGCCGCCTGCGAGCGGTACCGGCCGTCGGTGGCCAGCACGGGGCCCCGATCGTCGGCGAAAACCAGCAACGCGCCGTTCGAACCGGTGAAACCCGACAGGTAGCGCACGTTGATCAGGTCCGTGACCAGCATCGCGTCCAGCCCGCTGGCTCCGATTTGCGCTTTCAGATTGTTTCGACGCTGGGAATGTGTCACGACCCTTGACGGTACTCGCTACGCTTTTCCTTCATGAGGAACTGGATGCTGCGCGGATTGGTGTTCGCCGCGGCCATGGTGGTACTTCGATTGCTCCAAGGCGCGCTCATCAACGCGTGGCAGACACAGGCCGGTCTGATCAGCGTCGTGCTGCTGATCTTGTTCGTGATCGGCGTGGCGATCTGGGGGGTGCTCGACGGCCGGGCCGACGCCAAGGCCCAGCCGGATCCGGATCGCCGCCAGGACCTGGCGATGACCTGGCTGCTGGCCGGCCTGTTCGCGGGCATCGTCAGCGGCGCGGTCGCCTGGCTCATCGCGCTGTTCTACCAGGGCCTCTACACCGGGGGCCTGATCAACGAGGTGACGACGTTCGCGGCGTTCACCGCGCTGCTCGTCTTCGTGCCCGGGATCATCGGCGTGGCCGTGGGTCGCTGGCGGATCGACCGCAACCCGCCGCCCCGCCCGGAGGGCGCGGACGAGGAGCGGGCCGACACCGACGTCTTCTCGGCCGTTCGCGGCGACGAGGCTCCCACCGGCGAGATACCCGCGCAGACGGCCGCCGGGGCCCAGGCCGAGGAGCGCACCGGGTCGATCGCGACCGCCGAGCGCGAGGCGCCCACCGAAACGATCCCGGCGGCGGGCGACGACGACGCCAAGACCGAGGTGATCCGCACCGACGACGCCAGGCACGCCAAGCCGGGCGAGGAGCCGGAGAAGGGTTAACCGCCGGCCAGGTAGCGCAGGGCGAGCAGGTAGCCCTGGATGCCGAGCCCGACGATCACGCCGGTCGCGACCGGGCTGAGGTAGGAGTGGCGCCGAAACTCCTCGCGGGCATGCACGTTGGAGATGTGCACCTCGATCAGGGGCGCGCTCAGCTCGGCACACGCGTCGCGCAGCGCCACCGACGTGTGGGTGAGGCCGCCGGCGTTGAGGATCACCGGCTCGCCGGCATCGGCGGCCAGATGAATCCAGTCCAGTAACTGGGCTTCGTTATCGCTTTGCCGCACAACGGCTTTGAGCCCGAGGGTCTCGGCTTCGCGCTCGATCAGCGCGGCCAGCTGGTCGTGCGTCGTGTCCCCGTACACGTCGGGGTCGCGCCGGCCCAGCCGCCCCAGGTTCGGGCCGTTGATCACGTGCACCGTCTCACTCATGAGCCAGCCCCGCGTACGCCGCCGCCAGCAGCGACGGGTCCGGCCCCGTCAACCGGCCCGGCTTCCCGAGCCCATCGAGGACGACGAACCGCAGCACGCCGGCGCGGGTCTTCTTGTCGCCGGCCATGTATTCCAGCAACTGAGGCAGCGCGTCGGCGTCGTAGCTGACCGGCAGGCCCAGCGAGGTGAGGATGGTGCGATGGCGCCGCACGGTGTCGTCGTCGAGCCGGCCGGCGAGCCTGGCCAACTCCGCGGCGAACACCAGGCCGACCGACACCGCGGCCCCGTGCCGCCACCGGTAGTGCTCCCGGCGCTCGATGGCGTGCGCCAAAGTGTGGCCGTAGTTGAGAATTTCGCGCAGCTCGGACTCCCTCTCGTCAGCGGCCACCACCTCGGCTTTGACCGCGATGGCGCGCCGGATCAGTTCCGGCAGCACCTCACCCTGCGGGTCCAGGGCGGCCTGCGGGTCGGCCTCGATCAGGTCCAGGATCACCGGGTCGGCGATGAAGCCCGCCTTGACCACCTCCGCCATGCCGGCGACGAGTTCGTCGCGCGGCAACGTCTTCAGCGTCGCCAGGTCGACGACGACGGCGAGCGGCTGGTGGAACGCCCCGACCAGGTTCTTTCCCGCGTCGGTGTTGATGCCGGTCTTGCCGCCGACGGCCGCGTCGACCATGCCGAGCAACGTGGTGGGCACGTGGACGATGTCGACGCCGCGCAGCCAGGTTGCCGCCGCGAAACCGGCGACGTCGGTGGCCGCGCCGCCGCCGAGGCTGACCAGGGCGTCCTTGCGGCCGATTCCGATGCGCCCCAGCACTTCCCAGATGAACCCCACCACGGGCAGGTCCTTGCCGGCCTCGGCGTCCGGGATCTCGATGCGGTGCGCGTCAATCCCCTTGTCCGCCAACCTGGTTCGGATGACCTCGGCGGCCTCGGCCAGCACCGGCTGATGCAGGATCGCGACGCGGTGCCGGCCGGCCAGGATTCCTTCCAGCTCGCCCGTCAGCCCGGTGCCGATGACCACCGGGTAGGGCTCGTCGACGGCCACGTACACGGTGACCGGCCCGCTGCGCTCGGTCACCTGGCGGCCTCGCTCGGCGCCTGGAGCCGCGAGACGATGTGGCGGACCACCGCCCCGGGGTTGCGGCGGTTGGTGTCGACCCGGATGGTCGCGACGCGCCGATAGAGGGGGGCGCGCTCGGCCAGCAGGGCACGGTACTTCTCGGCGCGGTCGGGCCCGGCCAGCAAGGGCCGCACGGCCCCGCCGCCGGTGCGCCGCACCCCTTCCCGGGCGCCGATCTCCAGGTAGACGACGGTGTGCCCGGCGAGCGCGTCGCGCACCCCGGGGCTGGTGACGGCGCCGCCGCCGAGCGAGAGGACGCCGTCGTGGTCGGCGAGCGCCGCCCGCACCACCTCCTCCTCGATGCGCCGGAACTCCGGCTCCCCGTCGGTGGCGAAGATGTCGGCGATGGTGCGGCCGGTGCGCTGCTCGATCGCCACGTCGGTGTCGAGCAGGCCGACGCCGAGGGCCTTGGCCAGCCGCCGCCCGATGGTGGACTTGCCCGAGCCCGGCAGCCCCACGAGCACCGCCTTGGGCGCCATCACGCGGTCCCGCGCGCGGCCGGCGATTCCCGGTCGGCGACCGCCCGCTGGTAGGACTCGATGTTGCGGCGGGTCTCGGTCAGGGAGTCGCCGCCGAACTTCTCCAGCGCCGCGCGGGCCAACACCAGCGCCACCATGGTCTCGACGACGACCCCGGCGGCCGGCACCGCGCACACGTCCGAGCGCTGATGGATGGCGACGGCCTCGTCGCCGGTCGCCATGTCGACGGTGGCCAGCGCCCGCGGGACGGTGGAGATGGGCTTCATCGCGGCCCGCACCCGCAGCGGCTGCCCATTGGTCATGCCGCCTTCCAGCCCGCCCGCCCGGTTGGTGGAACGCACGACGCCGTCGGGCCCCGGGTACATCTCGTCGTGCGCGCGGCTGCCGCGGCGGCGCGCGGTCTCGAAACCGTCGCCGATCTCGACGCCCTTGATCGCCTGGATGCCCATGACGGCGGCGGCCAGCTGGCTGTCGAGGCGGTTGTCGCCGCTGGTGAACGAGCCCAGCCCCACCGGCAGGCCCAGCACCACCACCTCGACCACGCCGCCGAGGGTGTCGCCGTCCTTCTTGGCCGCCTCGATCTCGGCGATCATGGCCGCTTCGGCGGCCTTGTCGAACGCGCGAACCGGGCTGTCGTCGATGGCGGGCAGGTCCGCAGGTGCAGGCGGCGGGCCGGCGTAGGGCGCCGACGGGCCGATCGAGACGACGTGCGAGAGCACCTCGACGCCCAGCGCCTGGCGCAGGAACGAGCGCGCGATGGTCCCGGCCGCGACGCGGGCGGCCGTCTCCCGGGCGCTGGCCCGCTCCAGCACCGGCCGGGCGTCGTCGAAGCCGTACTTGAGCATCCCCGCGTAGTCGGCGTGGCCGGGCCGCGGCCGGGTCAGCGGTTCGTTGCGGGCGCTGTTTTCCAGTTCGGCCGGGTCGACGGGGTCGGTGGCCATCACGGTTTCCCACTTCGGCCACTCGGTGTTGCCGATCTCGACGGCGATGGGGCCGCCCAGCGTGACGCCGTGGCGTATCCCGGACAGGATGGTCACCGCGTCGCGCTCGAACTTCATCCGCGCGCCGCGGCCGTAGCCGAGGCGGCGCCGGGCCAGCTGGTCGGCGATTTCGGTGGAGGTGACCTCCACGCCGGCGACCATGCCGTCGACCACGGCCACCAGCGCCCGGCCATGGGATTCTCCGGCGGTGATCCAGCGCAACACCCGGCTATTCTCCCACGGGGGCATGCGCGGACTTAAATCCGAGCATTGCTTCGAATTCGACGTTGGCACGTCAGCCGAGGAGATGCTCCGTGAACACCTCAATGGCCAACTGAGCATCAGCAGCCGCCGTGGTCGCGTCCAGATCAGGGTGGTCCATCGTGATCTGCGCGACGTAACCCTCGGTGCCCTGGGAACCCTCATCCTCGAAGTTGGACTGCAGATCCAGCACCCACGTGCGGATCGCGCCGATCGCATCGGGGAACACCGCGAGAACCCGTGCCGCGGCCGCGGCGGGGTCGCCGTAGTCGTTGTGCAGCAGCACAAACGCGATGTCGTACCAGTCCTTCGATTTGCGTCGCCCGTGCGCTGCGGCCATCTTGGCGACTAGAAAGCCTGCCAACCCGGCGACCTTGATCTCAGCGTTGAGCAAGGTTCCGTGATCCTTGGCGCTGATCTTGTGAATCACGGTGTCCCGGGCGGCGTAACCCGTGCCGCGCAGGTTCACTGCCCCCAATTGGTCGCATTCGACGAACTCGACGGTCGCCTCGTTTGGCTGATCATCGAGGTCGGCGAGCAGCTCGAACTTGATGACAGTAGGTGAGTCGACGAGTCTCCACCGCCAGACGTGCTCGCCGCCCGGCTCGAATTCGGCATTCCGCAGTGCCCTTTCAAGGCGACCAGCTTCGACGGCGCCCGCGGCGATCTCCAGGTCGACTTGGACGTCGACGTCCGTCGTTCCTGCGTGTCGCCGACCCGAACGAGCGCACAGCAAGCCGGGCACGAGACCGCCGAGCAAGACGAACTCAGGGGTTCCGGCGTAATGATGTACCACGCGCACGAGGGCACGTTCGGCTGCTCGTCGCCCCGCTTCTGACCGCTCAGGTTCCTCATCAGTCATCGAACATTTGCTCCTCACGTAGGTGCTGCGCGGCGTCTTCGCCGCGCACCCCGGTCGTACGCAGGTCCGCGTAAACCCGCGGCCACAACATCGACCGCAAACCGTGGACCTTGTCGACCATGGTGAGCTTGTCACCAGCCGGCGTTGGGAATGGGCGCAACAGCAGCCGGCCGCCGTCGATCGGTTTCAGTCCCGCCGCGAAGGCCACTCGACCAAG
This sequence comes from Mycobacterium terramassiliense, assembly GCF_900157385.1. Taxonomy (GTDB): domain Bacteria; phylum Actinomycetota; class Actinomycetes; order Mycobacteriales; family Mycobacteriaceae; genus Mycobacterium; species Mycobacterium terramassiliense. Next base: position 482,445 of record NZ_LT717699.1, on the reverse strand, counting down.
ATCACTCGGCGTCCGCCCCGCCACGTAGATCTCAAGGGGACTGACCTCGGTCTGCAACGGAGCCAGCACCCGGGCCGACAACGCGCCGGTCGCTGCCCACGCGATGCCGTTGCGTGCCATCGCCATACCGAACTCGACTGCATCCGCGACCGGGTGACGCCACAGAATCCCCACTCGCAGTGACAGCGGTGATCGCAACCGCTCCGCCGCGATCGCGTAGGCGTCCAGCAGCGCGCCGCGATCAACGACCCGACGGGCTGAACCCGGCCCCCGTGCCACCGCGCTTTCCAGGTGGCCGTCTTTTTCGAGGAACTTCAGCGCTGCGGCAGCCGAGCCCATCGAGATGCCCGTAGCCTTCACGACCGAGGAGACGGTCGGTTCGGCGGCGCCGGCCAACAACGCCTCGCACGCCGCGAGGGCCGCGGGTCGCCAGCCCGGCCTGGTATCGAGCGGCACTGGCGGGGTGCCCTTTGTCTCAATCACGATGGTGGTTCCTGTTGACGGATTGCGGTAATAGATGTCCGCAGCGCCCGACTCGTCGACCCAGCCAACACCGGCATCGTGCGCCGCCGCCCGGGCCCCCGGCGACATGGAAGGTGCAACCAAGATTTCGGGCTTGGGCTGGTCGTGCAATGCCGCGGCAACCTGATGAGGAAAACCCACGGGCAGCCATCGCACAAGAAACTCCGCGTCGTCGAACGACACAATCACGTCACGGTGGGGGCTTTCCGGGTGCCGTGTGCCGCGCAGCGCACAGCGCATCACCGCTTGTAATGCGCTCACGGCGCGTTCATCCCACGACATGCTCCCATCATACTTCACTCAGATGCCATACTTCAATGTAGCAGTGAAGTATTGAGATGAATTGAAGTATATGCGCGTACGGGCGCTCGACCGTGTGACCTTATGGCCCACAACCCGCCGGGGCGATTCGACCTCCAGCTACTAGCCGAATGCCGCCAACCCCGCCGCGGCCGCGGTGGCCAGGCACATCGACGGGCCGTGGGGAACCGTGCACGCGCCGCGCACCACGCCCACCAGCGCCGTCAGCAGCGGCGCCCCCAGCGCCGCGAGGAGCCACACCGGCGCGCCGAAGCAGCCGGCGAGCCCGCCCAGCCCGATCGCCAGCTTGACGTCACCGGCCCCCATCGCCGCCGGCGCTAGCAGGTGGACCAGCAGGTAGGTCGCGCTCAACGCGGCCGCCCCGGCCAGCGCGGGCGGCCCGTGGCCGGTCGCGGCGGCGCCCAGCAGGATGGCGGCCGCCCCCGGCAGCGTCAGCAGGTTGGGCAGCCGGCGTCGCCGGACGTCGTAGCAGCTCAGCGCGCCCATCCACAGCAACACCAGCCCGGCCGCCATGCCGCGGCACGTTAACCCAGCGCCGCCTCCATCGCCGCTCGCGGGGCGGGCAGGCCGGTGAATTGCTCGACCTGAGAAAAGGCCTGGTGCAACAGCATCTGCAGGCCGTTGATCACCCGGCCGCCGGCGGCGGCCACCGCGGCGGCCAGCGGTGTGGGCCACGGGTCGTAGACGGCATCCAGCAGCACCGGGATCGGGGTCAGCGTGGCGGCGTACCGCGCGGCCACGTCGGCGGGAATGGTGCTGACCAGCACCTCTGCGGCCGCCACCTCGTCGGCGAGCCCGTCGCTGTCCAGGCCGCAGAACCGGGTCGCGACGCCGATCCGGTCGCCGAGATCCACCAGCCGGGCGGCCTTGTCCGGATCCCGCGCCACCACCGTGACCCCGGTGACGCCGAGCCCGGCCAGGCCGACGACGGCCGCCGGCGCGGTGCCGCCCGATCCACAGACCAGCGCCCATCCCGAGGCCGAACCGATGGCGCCGGAGACCCCGTCGACGTCGGTGTTGTCGGCCCGCCAGCCCGCCGGCGTGCGCACCAGGGTGTTGGCCGACCCGACGAGCTCCGCGCGCTCGGTGCGCTCGTCGGCGAACCGCAGGGCGGCGAATTTGCCCGGCATGGTCACCGACACCCCGACCCATTCCGGCCCGAATCCGCTGACCACGCCCGGCAACTCCTCGGCGCCGCAGTCGATGCGCTCGTAGGTCCAGTCGTGCAGCCCCAGCGCCCGGTACGCGGCCAGGTGCAGGTCCGGGGACTTCGAATGCGCGATGGGGCGCCCGAGCACCCCCGCCTTCTTAGCGGGCTGAGTCGAGGACACCGTTGCGCTTAGCCAGCTCGATGTTGGCCAAATGCTGCTGATAATCCTTCGTGAACAGCGTCGTGCCCTGGGCATCGATGGTGACGAAGTACAGCCAGTCCCCCGGCTCCGGATGCTCGGCCGCGCGCAACGCGTCGACGCCGGGCGAGCAGATCGCGGTGGCGGGCAGGCCCTGGGACACGTAGGTGTTCCACGGGGTCCGCTGGCCGCGGTCGGCGTCGGTGGTGGCGACCTCGCGGCGGTCCAGCGGATAGTTCACGGTCGAGTCGAACTCCAGTGTGTGGTGGGCGTGCAGCCGGTTGTAGATGACCTGCGCCACCTTCGGGAAGTCCTGCGTGTTGGATTCCTGCTGCACCAGCGACGCGACCACCAGGATGTCGTAGGGCGACAACCCCATGGCCTGCGCGGAATCCACCAAACCGGACTTCGCGTACTCGACGGCGCCCGCGCTGATCAGGCTCGTCAGAATGCTTTCGGCCGACGCCGAGGGATCGACGTTGAAGGTCCCCGGCGCGATCAGGCCCTCGATCCGGCGGTGGTCCTTGCCCAGCTCGGTGACCGGCTCGACCGCCCACGGCGGCACCGCCAGGCTCGTCGGCGCGCTGTCGGAGGCCGCCACGCGCAAGTCGTCCACCGAGACGCAGCGCTTGTTGCCGTCGAGATCCACGCAGGTGGCGCGGGAGATCAACGAGAAGATGCCGGGGTTCACCACGTTGGTCTTCATGTCGGTGGTGTCGTCGAGCTGACGGCCCTCGGGGATGACGAGCCGCCCCACCCGGCTGTTCGGATCGGCCAGCCGCGCGACGGCGTTGGCCGCCGGGATTTCCGTGCGCATCCGGTAGAAGCCGGGCTGGATCGAGTTGATCGCGGCGTTGCCGTGCGCGGCGTTGACGAACGCGCGCACCGTGGCGACCACGCCCTGGGTGTGCAGCGTCTCCCCGACCATCGTCGTCGAGTCGCCGGCTTGGATCTGAATCACGATGTCGCGCTTGCCGTTTCCGGTGTAGTCGTCGCCGGATCCGAACACCGTGTTCCACAGCCTGGTGCCGACGAAGACGGCGACCACCGCGATCACGACGAGCACCACCAGGGTGACCCGGCCGGCGACGCGGCGGCGGTTCTTGCGCTGTTCGCTGCGTCGGCGCGCGCCGCGGTCGACGCGGCTCATCCCGCGCCGGGGCGCCCCGACCGCGCCGGGGTCGGTGCGTTCGCGCCGCGCGCTGTCAACCATGGCCGGCTCCCCTGCGCTGGTCGAGCCAGCTCTGCAGGATCGCCACCGCCGCCGCCTGGTCGATCACCGACCGCTGCTGTCTGGCCCGCACCCCGGCGGCCCGCAGCGACCGCTGGGCGCTCACGGTGGTCAATCGCTCGTCGGCCAGCCGCACCGGCGTGGGTGCGATCCGGCGGCCGAGCGCCTCCGCGAACTCGATCGCGTCCTGGGCCGACGGCCCGGTCCGATCGGCCAGCGTCCTCGGCAACCCGACGATCACCTCGACGGCTTCCAGCTCCGCGGCGAGCTCGGCCAGCCGGCGCAGGTGCCTGCCGGAGCGGTCGCGGCGCACGGTTTCCAGCGGGGTGGCCAGGATGCCGTCGGGGTCGCTGGCGGCCACGCCGATGCGCACGCTGCCGACGTCGACGCCCAGCCGCCGCCCCCGCCCGCGGTCCTGATCAGGATCGCCGGGCCGGTCGGGGAGGCGGTGCTGTGTCAAGACCACTCAACCGACCCGCGCTATCGCCCTGCGCACTGCAGCAAGCGCGGCGTCAATTCCCGTCGGATTTTTTCCTGCACCCTGCGCCAGGTCGGCCTTGCCGCCACCGCGGCCGTCGACTTCCGCGGCAAGCTCTTTGACCAGGTCGTTGGCGCTGAGGCCGAGGTCCTGGGCGGCCGGGTTGGCGGCAACCACGTAGGGCACCGTCCCGCCGTCGCCTTCGGCGATCAGCGCCACCACCGCCGGGTCGTGGCCCAGCTTTCCGCGAACGTCGCCCACCAGGGAGCGCAGGTCGGCCGCCGTCATCCCGCTCGACATCCGCTGCGCCACCACACGCACGTTACCGATGCGCTCCGCGCCGGCCGCGGCGTTGGTCGCGGCCGCGCGGGCGCTCGCCAGGCGGGCGCGTTCGAGCTCCTTCTCGGCGGCCTTGAGCCGGTCGACCAGGTTGGCCACCCGGGCCGGCACCTCGTCGGACGGCACCTTCAGCGACGACGCCAACCCGGCCATCAGCGCGCGCTCCTTGGCCAGGTACCGGAACGACTCCAGCCCGACGTAGGCCTCGACCCGGCGCACCCCCGAGCCGATCGACGACTCGCCCAGGATGGTCACCGGGCCGATCTGCGCCGAATTGTGCACGTGGGTGCCGCCGCACAGCTCGAGGGAGAACGGGCCGCCGATCTCCACCACCCGCACCTCGTCGGGGTAGGCCTCGCCGAAGAGCGCCATCGCCCCCATCGCCTTGGCCTTCTCCAGCTTCTCGGTGAAGGTGTGCACCTCGAAGTCGGCCTGCACCGCCTCGTTGGTGACCTCTTGGATTTGTGAGCTCTGGGTGTCCGTTAGCGGCCCCTGCCAGTTGAAGTCGAACCGCAGGTAGCCCGGCCTGTTGAGCGATCCGGCCTGAACGGCGTTGGGCCCCAGCACCTGTCGCAGCGCGGCGTGCACCATGTGGGTGCCCGAATGCCCCTGGGTGGCGCCCCGGCGCCAGCCCGGGTCCACCGCCGCGACGACGGTGTCGCCCTCGACGAATTCCCCGGACTCCACGTTGACCCGGTGCACCCACAGCGTTTTGGCGATCTTCTGCACGTCGGTGACGGCCGCGCGGGCGCTCCCGCCCGCGCCGGTTCCGCTGATGCTGCCCTCGTCGGCGATCTGGCCGCCCGATTCGGCGTAGAGCGGGGTGCGGTCCAGCACCAGCTCGACCCGGGCCGCGCCGCCCCCCTCCCCCTGCAAACCGTGTGCGACCACGGGCACCCGCTTGCCGTCGGCGAAGATCCCCAAAATCCTTGCCTCGGAAGTCAGCTCGTCGAACCCGGTGAACTCGGTGGGCCCGGCGTCGACCAGCTCGCGGTAGGCGCTCAGGTCGGCGTGCGCGTGCTTGCGCGCGGCGGCGTCGGCCTTGGCGCGCTGGCGCTGCTGCAGCATCAGCTCGTGAAAGCCGCTCTGGTCGACCTTCAGGCCGGCTTCGGAGGCCATCTCGAGGGTGAGCTCGATCGGGAATCCGTAGGTGTCGTGCAGGGTGAAGGCGTCGGAGCCCGAGACCACCGCGGCGCCCGACGATTTCGTCGCGCTGACCACCTCGTCGAACAACCGCGAACCCGAGGCCAGCGTCCGGTTGAACGCCGTCTCCTCGGCCACGGCGATCCGCCTGATCCGGTCGAAGTCGGTGACGAGTTCGGGATACGACGGGCCCATCGAGTCCCGCACGGTGGCCATCAGGTCGCCGACGATCGGCTCCTCGATGCCCAGCAGCTTGGCCGACCGGATCACCCGGCGCAGCAGCCGGCGCAGCACGTAGCCGCGCCCGTCGTTGCCGGGGCTGACGCCGTCGCCGATCAGGATCGCCGCCGTGCGGCTGTGGTCGGCGATGACGCGGTAGCGCACGTCGTCCTCGTGGTTCCCCTCGTCATAGCCACGCGGCGCGCGCGTCGCGACCAGATCGATGATCGGCCGCAGCAGGTCGGTTTCGTAGACGTTGTGCACGCCCTGCAGGACCAGCGCGATCCGCTCGACGCCCATGCCGGTGTCGATGTTCTTGCGCGGCAACGGCCCGAGGATGGCGTAGTCCTCCTTGGTGCTGCCCTCGCCGCGCTCGTTCTGCATGAACACCAGGTTCCAGACCTCGAGATAGCGGTCCTCGTTGGCGATGGGGCCGCCCTCCGGGCCGAACTCGGGTCCGCGGTCGTAGTAGATCTCCGAGGAGGGCCCGCACGGCCCGGGAATGCCCATCGACCAGTAGTTGTCGGCCATGCCGCGGCGCTGGATCCGCTCGGCGGGCAGTCCGGCGATCTCCTGCCAGAGCTCCACGGCCTCGTCGTCGTCGTGAAAAACGGTGGCCCACAGCCGATTCGGGTCCAGGCCGTAGCCGCCGTCGGCGATGGGATCGGTCAGCAGCGACCAGGCCAGCTCGATCGCGCGGCGCTTGAAGTAGTCGCCGAACGAGAAGTTGCCGGCCATCTGGAAGAAGGTGTTGTGCCGGGTGGTGATGCCCACCTCGTCGATGTCGGGGGTGCGGATGCACTTCTGGATGCTGGTGGCCGTGGCGTACGGCGGGGTGCGTGCGCCCAGGAAGTACGGCACGAACTGAACCATGCCGGCGTTGACGAACAGCAGGTTGGGGTCGTCGAGGATCACCGATGCGCTCGGCACCTCGGTGTGGCCCGCCTTCACGAAATGATCGAGGAATCGCTTCCTGATCTCGTGTGTCTGCACTTTGAGTTCCGCTTCTTCCTGTCGCTTCGACTTGCCTTGATCGGGGATTCCCAGCCTAGACAGCTAGCCCTCCAGGAAGCTCAACCGCACCGACCGCCGCGGGTTGTCCCGGTTGAGGTCGACCAGCACGATGCTTTGCCAGGTTCCCAGCTGGGGGTCGCCGCTGGCGACCGGCACCGTCACCGACGGCGCGACGATCGCCGGCAGCACATGGTCGGCGCCGTGCCCCGCCGAGCCGTGCGCGTGCCGGTAGCGGTCGTCGCGCGGCAACAGCCGTTCCAGCGTGTCGACCAGGTCGTCGTCGGAGCCGGCGCCGGTCTCGATGATCGCGACCCCGGCCGTCGCGTGCGGGACGAACACGTTGCACAGGCCGTCGCCATAGCTGAAGCAGAACCGGCGCACCGCGTCGGTCAGGTCGACGACGCGGCGGCGCGCGGTGTCCACCTCCAGGACATCGGTATGCACCCGCTCCAGCCTACGGCGCCCGCACCCGCGGCGCCCATTGCGGCGGATTGCCCCCTAGGAGGAAGGTATTTGGTGGGACCGGTGGAGCCCACCGGGGCCCGGTGAGATACAAGCCCCGACACGGGAGGCCCGACCATGTACGCACGCTCTACCACCATCCAGGCCCAGCCCCTTTCGGTCGACATCGGCATCGCGCACGTTCGCGATGTCGTCATGCCCGCGCTGCAGGAGATGAACGGGTATGTCGGGCTGTCGTTGTTGGTGGACCGCCAGTCCGGCAGATGCATCGCCACCAGCGCCTGGCAGACGATGGAGGCGATGCGCGCCAGCGCCGAGCGGGTCGCGCCGGTGCGGGATCGCGCCGCGTTGATGTTCGACGGCAGCGCCAAGGTCGAAGAGTGGGACATCGCCCTGCTGCACCGCGACCACCACTCGGCCGACGGGGCATGCGTGCGGGCGACCTGGCTCAAGGTGGTGCCGGACCAGCTGAGCCGTTCGCTGGACTTCTACCGGATGGCGGTGCTCCCGGAGATGGAGAAGCTCGACGGGTTCTGCAGCGCCAGCCTGATGGTCGATCACCCGGCGTGCCGCCGGGCGGTGTCCTGCTCGACGTTCGACAGCATCGACGCGATGGCCCGCAACCGCGACCGCGCCACCGAGCTGCGCAGCAGGCGGGTCCGCGACCTGGGCGCCGAGGTGGTGGACGTGGCCGAGTTCGAGCTGGCGATCGCCCACCTGCGGGTGCCCGAGCTCGTCTAGGTCTTACGGCAGCGCGTCCCCGGGGAACCCGCGGCAGGGGTGCACCTGGTAGGTGAAGACACCCGCCGCCACCCCCGGGTCGTCGTCCATGAGGGCGGTGGTCTCCTCGAGCGTCGCGGCGAACACCCCGATGCCGCACACGTCGGAGGAGTCGGTGACCGGCAGCACCACCGCCAGCACGCCGTCGTCGCGCAGGCCGAAGTTGCGCCGGCCGTGCTCCCAGATGAGCCCCGGCGACGACTCGTCGCCGAACCTCGGGCCGCGGTTGAGGATCACGACGCTGTAGGGCTTGGCGGTGGGCAGCAACCGGCCCATCTCCTCGTCCGTGAAGGTTTTCATGCCCGTCCCTTCTTGCGGATGATCGCGCGCAGCCGGTCCAGCCGGCCGGCCAGCTCGCGTTCGCCGCCGCGGCCGGTGGGCCGATAGTAGTCCACGCCCACCAGCTCATCCGGCGGATATTGTTGCGCCACAACGCCATCGGGATCGTCGTGGGAGTACTTGTAGCCCTGGGCGTTGCCCAGCCCCGCGGCACCGGAGTAGTGCCCGTCGCGCAGGTGGGGCGGCACCAGCCCGGCCCTGCCCGCCCTGATGTCGTCCATCGCCGCTGCCAGCGCGGTGGTGACCGCGTTCGACTTCGGCGCGGTGGCCAGATGGATGGTGGCGTGCGCCAGCGTCAGCTGGGCCTCGGGCATGCCGATCAGCGCCACGGTCTGGGCGGCGGCGACCGCGGTCGGCAGCGCCGTCGGGTCGGCCAGGCCGACGTCCTCGCTGGCCAGGATCATCAGCCGGCGCGCGACGAACCGCGGGTCCTCCCCGGCGATGAGCATGCGGGCCAGATAGTGCAGCGCGGCGTCGACGTCGGAGCCGCGCACCGACTTGATGAAGGCGCTGACGACGTCGTAGTGCTGGTCGCCGTCGCGGTCGTAACGCACCGCGGCCTTGTCGAGGGACTGCTCGATGGTCTCGACGCTGACGGCTTCGCCGGCCTCGGCGGCGACCTCCAGCGCGGTCAGGGCCCGGCGGGCGTCGCCCGCGGCCAGCTGCACCAGCAGGTCGACGGCCTCCGGCGCGACGGCGCGCTGGACGACGGTGCGGACGTCGTCGGGGGTCAGCGGCCGCAGCTGCAGGATCAGCGACCGCGACAGCAGCGGCGCCACCACGGAGAACGACGGGTTTTCGGTGGTCGCGGCCACCAGCAACACCACCCGGTTCTCCACGGCGGACAGCAGCGCGTCCTGCTGGGTCTTGGAGAACCGGTGCACCTCGTCGATGAACAGGACGGTCTGCTCGCCCGAAAGCAGGGCCCGGCGAGCGACGTCGATGACGGCCCGGACCTCCTTGACCCCGGCCGACAGCGCCGACAGCGCCTCGAACCGGCGCCCGGTGGCCTGCGAGATCAGCGCCGCCAGGGTCGTCTTTCCGCTGCCCGGCGGGCCGTACAGGATGACCGACGCCATGCCCGAGCCCTCCGCCAGGCGGCGCAGCGGCGACCCGGGCGTCAGCAGGTGGTCCTGCCCCACCACCTCGTCCAGCGATGCCGGCCGCATCCGCACGGCCAGGGGCGCACCGGCCGACACGCCCAGGCCGTGGTCGGTTGTCCGCGGTGCGCCGGGGAGGTCAAACAGACCGTCGGGCACGGTTTCAGGCATACCACGTCGTGCCGACGGCGCGCCCCGGGCAGTTATTTGCTAAGTTCCGGTTTGCCGAGTTTGGATGCGCGTGCCCACAAGTTGAATCCAGCAGCTAGGACGGACATGAGCCAGCCTCCCGAGTACCCAGGCCAGAACGTCCCCCCGCGATCAACGGGACCGAGTTCTGCGAGAACTTGCCCCACGCCCAGCTGAACGCCTCGCCCACGCTGTATTGCGGGCCCGCCGCCACCGCCGGGCCCGCAATACAGCGTGGGCGAGGCGTTCAGCTGGGCGTGGGGCAAGTTCTCGCAGAACTCGGTCCCGTTGATCGTGGCCACCCTCATCTACCTGGCGTTGGCCGGCGCCGCCTACGCCCTGATCCCCGTCGGCGGCAGCATGGGCTCGACCACCACCACGACCAACTCCGACGGCTACGCCACCACCACCGCGAACATCAGCGCCAGCGGCTTGGCCCTAATGATCGTCGGCTACATACTCATGTACGCGGTGATCATCTACGCCGAGTCCGCATTCCTGTCCGGAGTCCTCGACATCGCCGACGGGCGGCAGGTCGGCCTCGGTTCGTTCTTCAAGCCGCGCAACCTCGGCATGGTGATCCTGGCGGCGATCATCGTGGGAATCCTGACCTCGATCGCCTCGGCGTGCTTCGTCATCCCCGGCCTCATCGTGGGCATCTTCGCGCAGTTCACCGTCCCGTTCGTCATCGACCGGTCGCAGAACGCCATCGAGGGGCTGAAGTCCAGCTTCACGACCGTCTCGTCGAACTTCGCCAACTCCCTGCTGGCGTGGCTGGTCCAGGTGGCCGCATTGTTCATCGGCGCGGTGGCCTGCGGCGTGGGCCTGCTCGTCGGGGCGCCGCTCGCCGTGCTCGTGCTGATCTACACCTACCGCAAGCTGTCCGGCGGCCAGGTCGTGCCGCTGGTGCCGGGCGGCTACCAGGCCGGACCGCCACCCGGCCCGCCGCCGGGCCCGCAGTTCGGGTAGGCACGACCCGCGAATCTCGCTGCGCTGCGGCCTTGTGGCGCTTGTGATGAGATCAGCGGGTGACCATCAAAGTCGCGCTGGAGCACCGCACCAGCTACACCTTTGACCGGCTGGTCCGGGTGTACCCGCACGTGGTGCGGCTGCGCCCGGCGCCCCACTCCCGCACGGCCATCGAGGCCTACTCGTTGCGGGTCGAGCCGACCGACCACTTCATCAACTGGCAGCAGGACGCGGTGGGCAACTTCCTTGCCCGGCTGGTGTTTCCGAATCCGATGACCCGGCTGACCATCACGGTCGGGCTCATCGCCGACCTCAAGGTGATCAACCCGTTCGACTTCTTCATCGAGGATTGGGCCGAGACCTGGCCCGCCGGCGGGTGGAGCTATCCCAAGGCGCTGGCCGACGACCTCAAGCCCTACCTGCGGCCCGTCGACGAGGACGGCGAGGGATCGGGCCCCGGCGAGCTGGCGCAGGCGTGGGTGGGCAACTTCCGGGTGCCCGAGGGCACCCGCACCATCGACTTCCTCGTCGCGCTCAACCGCGCCGTCAACGCCGACGTCGCCTACAGCCTGCGGATGGAACCCGGTGTGCAGACACCGGATTTCACGTTGCGCAACGGGGTCGGCTCATGCCGGGACTCGGCGTGGCTGCTGGTCTCGATCCTGCGCCAGCTGGGGCTGGCCGCCCGGTTCGTCTCCGGCTATCTGGTGCAGCTGGCGTCCGACGTCGAGGCGCTCGACGGCCCGTCCGGACCGGCCGCCGACTTCACCGATCTGCACGCGTGGACCGAGGTGTACATCCCGGGCGCGGGCTGGATCGGGCTGGACCCGACGTCGGGGCTGTTCGCCGGCGAGGGTCACATTCCGCTGGCGGCCACGCCGCACCCGGCGTCCGCGGCGCCCATCAGCGGCGGCACCGAACCCTGCGGATCGACGCTGGAGTTTTCCAACACCGTCACCCGCGTGCACGAGGACCCGCGCGTCACCCTGCCCTATTCCGATGAGGCCTGGCGGGTGATCTGCGACGTCGGGCGGCGCGTCGACGAACGGCTGGCCGCCGCCGACGTCCGGCTGACCGTAGGCGGGGAGCCGACGTTCGTTGCGGTGGGCATCCCCCCAGAAGGGTCAGTCGAGGAGTGGACGACCGCCGCCGACGGCCCGCACAAGCGCCAGCGCGCCTCCGATCTGGCCGCCCGGCTGAAGCGGGCGTGGGCCCCGCAGGGGCTGATCCAGCGCGGGCAGGGCCGGTGGTATCCGGGAGAACCGTTGCCGCGCTGGCAGATTGCCCTGTACTGGCGCACCGACGGGCGCCCGCTGTGGACCGACGGCGCGCTGCTGGCCGACCCGTGGAGCGGGTCGCCGGGCCTGCAGCGGGGCGACGCCGCCTGCGAGGTGCTCGCCGCGGTCGCCGACGGCTTCGGGCTGCCGCCCTCCCAGGTGCGGCCGGCCTACGAGGACCCGCTGGCCCGGCTGGCCGCCAAGGTGCGCAAGCCCCACGGCGAGCCGGTGAGATCGGACGACGACCTCGGCACGGACACTGCGCAGGGGCGCGCCGAGCTGCTGGCGCGCCTCGACGAATCCACCACGGCCCCGGCGGCTTTCGTGCTGCCGCTGCACCGCCGCGACGACGACCGGGGCTGGGCCAGCGCGAACTGGCGGCTGCGCCGCGGCCGGATCGTGCTGCTGGAAGGCGATTCCCCGGCGGGCCTGCGGCTGCCGCTGGATTCGATCAGCTGGCGGCCGCCCCGGCAGCGGTTCGACGCCGACCCCCTGACCGCGGGCGGCGAGCTCGCGGCGGACGCCGCGAGTGACGCCGTGGTCACCGAACCCGGCGACGCACCGCCGACCGCGATGGTCGCCGAGGTCCGCCGTGGGCTGCTGTACGTCTTCCTGCCGCCCACCGAGGCCCTGGAACACTTTGTGGACCTCATCGCCCGGGTCGAGGCCGCCGCGGCCAAGGCGGACTGCCGGGTGGTGATCGAGGGCTACGGCCCGCCGCCGGACCCGCGGCTGAGGTCGGTGACGATCACCCCCGACCCGGGCGTCATCGAGGTCAACGTGCCGCCCACCGCCAGCTTCGCCGAACAGACGCGGCTGCTGGAGAGCCTGTACGAACAGGCCCGCCTGGCCCGGCTGTCCACCGAGTCGTTCGACGTCGACGGCACCCACGGCGGCACCGGCGGGGGCAACCACATCACCCTCGGCGGCGTGACGCCCGCGGACTCGCCGCTGCTGCGCCGCCCCGACCTGCTGGTCTCGCTGCTGACCTACTGGCAGCGCCACCCGGCGCTGTCCTACCTGTTCGCCGGGCGATTCGTCGGCACCACGTCCCAGGCCCCGCGGGTCGACGAGGGGCGCGCCGAGGCGCTCTACGAGCTCGAGATCGCGTTCTCCGAGATCGCGCGGCTGTGCGCCGGCGGGGCCGCCAAGCCGTGGGTGACCGACCGCGCCCTGCGGCACCTGCTCACCGACATCACCGGCAACACCCATCGCGCCGAGTTCTGCATCGACAAGCTGTACAGCCCCGACAGCCCCCGCGGCAGGCTCGGCCTGCTGGAGCTGCGCGGCTTCGAGATGCCGCCGCACCTGCGCATGGCGATGGTGCAGTCGCTGCTGGTGCGCTCGCTGGTGGCGTGGTTCTGGGACGAACCGCTGCGCGCCCCGCTGATCCGGCACGGCGCCAACCTGCACGGGCGATACCTGTTGCCGCACTTCCTGATTCATGACATCGCCGACGTCGCCGCCGACCTGCGCGCGCACGGCATACCCTTCGAGACCAGCTGGCTGGACCCGTTCACCGAGTTCCGCTTCCCCCGCATCGGCACCGCGGTCTTCGACGGCGTGGAGATCGAGCTGCGCGGGGCGATCGAACCGTGGAACACCCTCGGGGAGGAGGCCACCGCCACCGGCACCGCGCGCTACGTCGACTCGTCGGTCGAACGCATCCAGATTCGCATCATCGGCGCCGATCGCCACCGCTACGTGGTGACGGCCAACGGCTACCCGGTGCCGCTGCTGGCCACCGACAACCCCGACATCCACGTCGGCGGCGTGCGGTTCAAGGCCTGGCAGCCGCCCAGCGCGCTGCACCCGACCATCAGCACGGACGTCCCACTGCAGTTCGAGCTGATCGACCTCACCTCCGGGACGTCGCGCGGCGGCTGCACCTACCACGTCGCCCACCCCGGCGGCCGCGCCTACGACGAGCCGCCGGTCAACGCCGTCGAGGCCGAGTCGCGCCGCGCCCGCCGCTTCGAGGCGACCGGCTTCACCCCGGGCAAGCTCGACCTGTCCGCCATCAGGGAGCGCCAGGCCAGGATCCTCACCGACATCGGCGCGCCGGGCATCCTCGACCTGCGCCGCGTCCGTACCGTACAGCAGTAATGGCGCTTTCCCACATGGCAACCGACACCGGCGGCCACTACGACGCCGACCGGCTGCTGGCCGGGTACCGGACCGCGCGGGCCCAGGAAGCGCTCTTCGACCTGCGGCACGGCCCGGGGATCGGCTACGACGAGTTCGTCGACGGCGAGGGCAACGTGCGCCCGGCGTGGTCGGAGCTGGCCGACGCCGTCGCCGACCGCGGCCGGGCCGGACTGAACCGGTTGCGCTCGGTGGTGGAAAGCCTGGTCGACAACGACGGCATCACCTACACCGAGGTCGACGCGGGCCGCGACGGCGCGCACGCCCTGGAGCCCCGGCCCTGGCGGCTGGACGCCCTGCCGATCGTTGTCTCCGCGGCCGATTGGGAAGCCCTGGAGGCCGGGCTGGTGCAGCGGTCGCGCCTGCTCGACGCCGTGCTCGCAGATCTGTACGGCCCGCGCACCCTGCTCACCGAGGGGGCCCTGCCGCCGCAGCTGGTCTTCGGGCACCCGGGTTACGTGCGGCCCGCCAACGGCATCGAGGTGCCCGGACACCACCAGCTGTTCATGCACGGCTGCGACGTCAGCCGGCAGCCGGACGGCGGCTTTCAGGTCAACGCCGACTGGACGCAGGCGCCGTCGGGCGCCGGGTACGCGCTGGCCGACCGGCGCGTGGTGGCGCACTCGATTCCGGACCTCTACGAAAGGATCGCGCCGCGACCCACGACGCCGTTCGCGCAGGCGTTGCGGCTGGCGCTGATCGACGCCGCGCCCGACGTCGCGCAGGACCCCGTCGTCGTGGTGCTCAGCCCGGGCATCTATTCGGAGACCGCCTTCGACCAGGCGTATCTGGCCACCCTGCTGGGCTTCCCGCTGGTGGAGAGCGCCGACCTGGTGGTGCGCGACGGCAAGTTGTGGATGCGCTCGCTGGGCACGCTCAAACGCGTCGACGTGGTCCTGCGCCGGGTCGACGCGCAGTACACCGATCCGCTGGACCTGCGTGCCGATTCCCGCCTCGGTGTGGTCGGCCTGGTGGAAGCGCAGCATCGCGGGACGGTGACGGTCGTCAACACGCTGGGCAGCGGCATCCTGGAAAGCCCCGGGCTGCTGCGGTTTCTGCCCGAGCTGGCCGAGCGGCTGCTCGGCGAGGAGCCGCTGCTGCACACCGCGCCGGTCTACTGGGGCGGCGTGGCGAGCGAGCGTTCGCACCTGCTGGCCAACCTGTCGTCGCTGTTGATCAAGTCGACCGTCGGCGGGAACACCCTTGTCGGGCCGACGCTTTCGTCCGCTCAACTGGCCGAGCTGGCCGCGCGCATCGAGGACATGCCGTGGCAGTGGGTCGGCCAGGAACTGCCGCAGTTCTCGTCGGCGCCCACCGACCATGCCGGCGTGTTGTCGTCGGCCGGCGTCGGGATGCGGTTGTTCACCGTCGCCCAGCGCGGCGGCTACGCTCCGATGATCGGCGGCGCGGGCTACGTGCTGGCCCCCGGGCCGGCCGCCTATACGCTGAAAACCATTGCGGCGAAGGATGTCTGGGTGCGCCCGACGGAGCGCGCGCGGGCCGAGACGATCGCTGTCCCCTCTTTGCAGCCCTCGGGTCTAGAACCGGCGAAGACCGCGGCGGGCACCTGGGGCGTCAGCTCGCCGCGCGTGCTGTCCGACCTGTTCTGGATGGGCCGCTACGGCGAACGCGCCGAACAGATGGCCCGGCTGCTCATCGTCGCCCGCGATCGCTTCCACGTCTACCGGCACCACCAGGACATCGAGGAGAGCGAATGCGTGCCGGTGCTGCTGGCCGCGCTGGGCCGAATCACCGCTAACGACACCGGGTCTGAGAGCGATGGCGCCGAGATGATCGCCGTCGCACCCTCGACGCTGTGGTCGCTGACCGTGGACCCCAACCGGTCCGGATCCCTGGTGCAGTCGGTGGAGGGGCTGGCGCTGGCCGCCCGCGCGGTGCGGGACCAGTTGTCCAACGACACCTGGACGGTGCTGGCGGGGGTGGAGCGCGCGATTGCGCTGCGGCCGGAGCCGCCGGACTCCCTGGCCGAAGCCGACGCGCTGCTGGCGTCGGCCCAGGCGCAGACGCTGGCCGGGATGCTGACGCTGTCGGGGGTGGCCGGCGAGTCGATGGTGCGCGACGTCGGCTGGACGATGACGGACATCGGCAAACGCATCGAGAGAGGCCTGTGGCTGACCGCGCTGTTGCGGGCCACGATGATCGACGTCCGCGGCGCGCCCGCCGAGCAAACGATCATCGAGGCGACGCTGGTGGCGTGCGAATCGTCGGTGAGCTACCGGCGCCGCACCGTCGGCAAGGTCAGCGTCGCCGCCGTGGCCGAGCTGATGCTGTATGACATCAGCAACCCGCGGTCGCTGCTCTATCAGCTGGAGCGGCTGCGGACCAACCTCAAGGACCTGCCGAGCTCCTCGGGGTCGTCGCGCCCCGAGCGGCTGGTCGAGGAGATCGGCACGCTGGTGCGCCGGTCGCACCCCGAACAGCTGGAAGCGGTCAGCGGCGGGCGCCGCGCGGTGCTGGCCGAACTGCTCGACACCATCCACTCCGAGCTGCGCGAGTTGGCCGAGGTCATCACCGAAACGCAATTGCGGTTGCCGGGCGGCATCCAGCCGCTGTGGGGCCCCGATGAACGACGGGTGATGCCGGCCTAGACCCGCGACTATCCCGCGATGGTGGCCCGCCCGATCAGCTCCGACGTCACCTCGTCGATCACGTCGTGGATGAACTGCATCTTGTCCAGCACGGCGACCGGCAGCACGAACGGGTACAGGTCGTCGCGTCCCATCGAGCGGTTCACCATGTTCAGCGACCACGACACCGGCAGCCACATCTCGATGATGGTGGGAAAGGCGCTGGGGCCCAACGGTGTACGGTCGAAGGTCGCCGACGCCGGCGCGAACGCGCACCACGCCGCGGTGTCCAGGGTGTCGCGGATGTGCAGGTAGTGGGCGAACGTCTCGGCCCAATCCTCGGCGGCGTGCATGGTCGCGTACGACGACACGAAGCTTTCCTGCCAACCCTCGGGCGCGCCCTGGTTGTAGTGCCGGTCAAGCGCCGCTTGGTAATCCGCGTCGGGATCGCCGAACAGCTCGTTGAACCGCGCCACGTACTCACTCGACGGGGTGATCAGCCGGTAGAAGTAGTAATGCCCGACCTCGTGGCGAAAGTGCCCGAGCAGCGTCCGGTAGGGCTCGTCCATCTCGACCCGCAGCTGCTCGCGGTGCACGTCGTCGCCCTCGGCCAGATCGATTGTGATGATGCCGTTCTCGTGGCCGGTGAGCACCTTCTCGTGCGCGCTGGACAGCAGGCGAAAGCCCAGTCCGTAGTCCGGGTCGCGGTCGCGGCCGATGATCGGCAACTTCATTTCGTGCAGCTCGACGACCAGCCGCCGCTTGGCCGCCTCGGCGCGGGCGAACGCGGCCAGGCCGTCGGTGTCCGCGTCGTTGGGGCGCTCCAGCGTGAGCGCGCACGACGGGCACAGGCCGCCGGGAAGGTTGGTTGGGACCAGCCAATTGCATTCGGCCAGATGGCGATTGGCGCACAGCTCGTATTCGGCGGCGCTGACGAAACCGGCGCGGTCGGCCTCGTCGCCGGCGCTGATCACCAGCAGGGCCATCTGCTCGAGCGAGAACCCCAGCGCGCTGCCGCACGACAGGCACGTGGAGTTCTCGAACGTCAGGCGCTGGCCGCAGTTGGGGCAATGGAAGTCACGCATGCAGCGCGTCGCCTTCAAAGGGCACCACGTCGACGGCGACGTCGATCACGCTGTGCTCGGAGTTGGTGTAGATGATGCCGCGCAGCGGCGGCACATCGGCGTAGTCGCGCCCGCGCCCCACGATGATGTAACGCTCGTCAACGAGCTGGTCGTTGGTGGGATCGAGCCCCAGCCACTCGAACCGGCCGGGCTCCTGCGGGGTCCACACCGCCGCCCAGGCGTGGGTGGCGTCGATGCCGATCATCCGATCCTTTCCCGGGGGCGGGTCGGTGGCCAGATAACCGGACACGTAGCTGGCCGCCAGACCGTTGGCGCGCAGGCAGGCGATCGCCAGCCTCGCAAAGTCCTGGCATACCCCTTCCCGGGCCGCCAGAACCTCGTTGACCCCGGTGGAAATCGTCGTCGACCCCGAGCGGTAGGTGAAGTCGGCGAAAATCCGCGACGTGAGATCGCGCAGCACCTCGACCAGGGGGCGCTCGGGCGCGAAACTGGGCGCCGCGTACTCGCGCACCCCGTCCGTGATCTCCGGCGGGTTCAGGTCGAGCGCGAACTCGGTCGCCAGCGCTCCCCTGCGTCCGGCCGGCCGGGCGGCCTCCCAGGGCTGCACCGCCGGCCCGCTGCTGTAGCGCTCTGGGGGCGGCGGATACACGTCGACGATGGAGTCGCTGGTGATCGTCAGGGCCTGGTGCGGCTCGGTGACGTGGAAGTAGGAGCTGACGTTGCCGTAGCTGTCGACGCTGGTGGAGCTGTCGGCGGGGGGCGGGTCGATGGTCAGCACATGCGCGACGCACCGCTGGCGTTGCGAGTCCCGCGGCGTGAGGAAGCCCCGACCATAAGAGCTGGTCACGACGTCGGAATAGCGGTACTCGGTGCGATGGGTGACCCGGTGCCGGCGGGCATGACCTTCCAGCAAGGCTTCTGACACAAGGCTGATCCCACCACACCTCGTTTGCCGTTCGCGAGCCAAGCGCGCCATGTCGGGAGCACAATCGAAAGCGTGGCCACGTGGAACGACGTCGCCCGCATCGTTGGTGAGCTGGCACTTACCTCCGAGCCGTCACCGCACGAGTGGCGGGTCGGCAAGAAGTTGCTGGCGTGGGAGCGGC
Source organism: Mycobacterium terramassiliense (assembly GCF_900157385.1). GTDB lineage: Bacteria > Actinomycetota > Actinomycetes > Mycobacteriales > Mycobacteriaceae > Mycobacterium > Mycobacterium terramassiliense. The sequence continues at coordinate 463,789 of NZ_LT717699.1, read as the reverse complement.
CACTGCGCCCGTCGGATCGCAAAACGCTGGCGGACAGCGGCGTCGAGCCGCCCGAGGGCGACATCCTCGGGGTGCGGGTCTCCGACGAGGGCGTCAAGTTCGCGTTGATCGCCGACGAGCCCGGGGTCTACTTCACCACCCCGCATTTCGACGGCTATCCGGCGGTGCTGATCCGGCTCGGCGAGATCGGGGTGCGCGATCTCGTCGAGGTGATCACCGAGGCCTGGCTGACGCAGGCGCCCAAGAAACTCGTCCAGGAGTACCTGGCCGATTCGCTATGAGCGCAGGTCGATGACCCGCTGCAGGTCGTCGACGCAGGCCTGGACGACGTCGGCGAGCACCACCTGGGTTCGCTCGCGGGCGAGGGCATGCAGCTGAGAGGCGTGATGGCGCGCGGACGCGGTGTAGGCGCACGCCCCGGCGGGGTCGGAGTCGGCGAGGGCGGTCGCGGCCGCGAGCACCACCAGCGCGCTGTGTGCGGGCTGGGGAAGCCGGGGGCACCCGTCGGCGCCGGGCGCGACCGCCCGGGCCAGCTCCAGCGCCGAGCCGGCGAGCAGCGCCACGTGCACCCCCTGGTGATCGGCGGCCCGCACCGCGTCGCGCAGCCCCCAGCGGCGCGGCGCGATCTGCACGACGTGGCGGGCCGTCGTGCGCGCCTCGATGAGGTTGCCGAGCTGCTGGTGCACCCGGTCGACGGCCGACAGCGGCCAGTCGGGCGGGGCCTCCCGGCGTCCGGCGGCGAAGTCCGCGGCGCGCGACAGCACACCGTGCAGCACACCCAGCACGCCGACGCGCGCGCTGCGCAACACCTGCAGGGGGTCGGCGGGGAAGAGCAGGACGGCGAAGACGATCGCCACGGCGCCGCCGAGCAGCGCGTCGTAGATGCGTTCCAACCCGACGTTGCTGCGGTAGAGGGCCAGCACCAGGATCGCCGAAATGGCGGTCTGATTGGCGAACATCATGCCCTGGCCGATGTAGCCGTGACCGATGAACACCGCGACGAACAGCGCGATCAGCGCGGCGGCGCCGATCGCCACGGCGCCGGGCCCCAGCAGCGCCTGGACCAGGGTGCCGACCCCGATGCCCAGGGTCACGCCCACCATCATCTGGATGGCGCGCTGGGCGCGCAGCACGTTGCTGACCGACAGCGACACCGCGGCGGCGATGGGCGCGAAGAACGGCTGCGGGTGGCCGAGCAGGTCGTGCGCGAGGTACCAGGACAGGCCCGCGGCGACCGACGTCTGCACGAGCGTGAACCACACGGCGCGGAGCCGTTTGATGCCCGCGCGCGCGGCGTTCACCGCCGTCAGGCCGGCTGCAACTCGAACAGCGGAATGACCCGGCTGGTCTTGGCCTGGTACTCGGCGAACCCGGGTGCGGAGGCGGCGACCTTCTCGAAGAGCGCGTCGCGCTCGGCGGGCGGCAGCTCGCGGGCGGTGACGTCGAACGCGTCCGTCCCGATCTCCACGTGCGCCGCCGGGTTGGCCCGCAGGTTGTGCACCCAGGCCGGGCTGACGGGGGCGCCGGCGAACGACCCGATGATGATCAGCTTGCCGTCGATGCGGAAGTAGGCCAGCGGGTTGACCCGGGGCTCGCCGGACTTGGCGCCGGTGGTGGTGAGCAGCAGCAGGTTGGCGCCCTCGAACTGGCCGCCGACCTTGCCGCCGTTGGCCCGGAATTCGTCGATGATGCTCGTGTTGAACGCGTTGATGGTGCCGGTGTCAGGCATTTCTTCGGTCATGCCCGCTCAACCTTCTCGGGCTTGGCGTCTATTCCGGACTCCTTGCGCTGCTGGGCGGTGATGGGCGCCGGGGCGTCGGTGAGCGGGTCGACGCCGCCGCCGGTCTTGGGGAAGGCGATCACCTCGCGGATGGAGTCGACGCCGGACAGCAGCGCGTTGATCCGGTCCCAGCCGAACGCGATGCCGCCGTGCGGCGGCGCGCCAAACATGAACGCCTCCAACAGGAATCCGAACTTCTCCTGGGCCTCGGCCGCATCGAGGCCCATCACCGCGAACACCCGCTCCTGGATGTCGCGGCGGTGGATACGGATCGAGCCGCCGCCGATCTCGTTGCCGTTGCAGACGATGTCGTAGGCGTCGGCCAGCACGCCGCCGGGATCCTTGTCGACCGCGTCCTCGAATTCCGGCTTGGGCGAGGTGAACGCGTGGTGCACGGCCGTCCACGCCCCGGTGCCCACCGCCACGTCGCCGGCCGCGGTCGCGTCCTCGGCGGGCTCGAACAACGGCGGGTCGACCACCCACACGAACGCCCACGCGTCCGGGTCGATCAGGCCCAGCCGCTTGGCGATCTCGCCGCGCGCGGCGCCCAGCAGCGCCCGCGACGACTTGGCCGGGCCCGCCGAAAAGAAGATGCAGTCGCCCGGGTCGGCCCCGACGTGGGCGGCCAGCCCGCCGCGCTCGGCGTCGGACAGGTTCTTGGCCACCGGGCCGGCCAGCTCGCCGTCCTCGCCGACCAGGACGTAGGCCAGCCCGCGGTGCCCGCGCTGCTTGGCCCACTCCTGCCAGCCGTCCAGGGTGCGCCGCGGCTGCGAGGCCCCGCCGGGCATGACGACCGCGCCGACGTAGGGCGCCTGGAAGACGCGAAAGGTGGTGTCGGAGAAGAACTCCGTGCACTCGACGAGCTCGAGGGCGAACCGCATGTCGGGCTTGTCGGAGCCGAACCGGCGCATCGCGTCGGCGTAACTGATTCGCGGGATCGGCGTCGGGAGCGCGTAGCCGATCAGTTCCCACAGCGCGGCCAGGATCTCCTCGGAGACGGCGATGATGTCCTCGGCGTCGACGAAGCTCATCTCCATGTCGAGCTGGGTGAACTCGGGCTGGCGGTCGGCGCGGAAATCCTCGTCGCGGTAGCAGCGCGCGATCTGGTAGTAGCGCTCCATGCCGGCCACCATCAGCAGCTGCTTGAACAGCTGCGGGCTCTGCGGCAGGGCGTAGAACGAGCCCGGGTGCAGGCGCGACGGCACCAGGAAGTCGCGCGCCCCCTCCGGGGTCGAGCGGGTGATCGTCGGCGTCTCGATCTCGACGAAGTCGTGCCGCGCGAGCACCGCGCGCGCGGCGGCATTCACCTTGGAGCGCAATCGAATCGCCGCGGCCGGACCGTCGCGGCGCAGGTCGAGGTAGCGGTACTTCAGCCGCAGCTCCTCGCCGGCGGGCTCGTCCAGCTGGAACGGCAGCGGTGCGCTCTCCCCCAGCACGCTCAGCGAGGTCACGTTGACCTCGATGTCCCCCGTCGCGATCTCCGGGTTGGCGTTGCCCTCCGGGCGGACCTCGACGACGCCGGTGACCGCGACGCAGAACTCGGCGCGCAGCCGGTGGGCCTGGGCCAGGACATCCGCCGCGCGGAACACCGCCTGGGCGACCCCGGAGGCGTCGCGCAGGTCGATGAAGATGACCCCGCCGTGATCGCGGCGCCGGGCCACCCAACCGGCCAACGTCACCTGCTGGCCGGCGTCGCTGCTTCTCAGCGAACCGGCGGCGTGGCTGCGCAGCACAAACACTCCCTTTCCCGCGGTCGGAACGAGTGCCCAGTCTAGAGGCAGGTAATTTCGGTCCTATCGTCACCAACATCGCACTCGTCGGTCCCGGCGCCGTCGGCACGACGGTCGCCGCGCTGCTGCACAAGGCCGGGCATCCGGTGCTGCTGTGCGGTCACACGCCCCGCGACAGCATCGAATTGCGGCCTGACGGCGCCGATCCGATCGTCGTGCCCGGCCCGGTGCACACCGATCCCGCCGAGGTGAGCGGCCCCGTCGACGTCCTGGTGCTGGCGGTCAAGGCCACCCAGAACGACGAGGCGGCGGGCTGGCTGGCCCGCCTGTGCGGCGAGCACACCATCGTCGTCGTGCTGCAAAACGGGGTGGAGCAGGTCGAGCAGGTGCAGTCGCACTGCCCGTCGTCGCCGGTGGTCCCCGGGATCGTCTGGTACGGCGCCGAGACGCAGCCGCAAGGCTGGGTGCGGTTGCGCACCGAGGCCCGGCTGGTGCTGCCGTCGGGACCCTCGGCGGAAAGCGTCGCCCAGCTGCTGCGCGGCGCCGGCTGCCGGGTGGACTGCGATCCCGACTTCCTCACCGCCGCCTGGCGCAAGCTGCTGACCAACGCGCTGGCCGGGTTCATGGCCCTGTCGCGGCGGCGCTCCGGCATGTTCCGCCGCGACGATGTCGCCGAGCTGTCGCGGCGCTACGTGGCCGAATGCCTGGCCGTCGCGCGGGCCGAGGGCGCCCGGCTGCCCGACGACGTGGCCGACGAGTTGGGCGGGCTCTTCCGGCAGGCCCCCGAGGACATGGGCACCTCGATCCTGGCCGACGCGGAGAACCGCCGGCGGATGGAGTGGGACATCCGCAACGGCGTCATCATCCGCAAGGCCCGCGCCCACGGCCTGGCGACGCCGATCAGCGACGTGCTGGTGCCGCTACTGGCCGCGGCGAGCGACGGCCCCGGCTAGATTATTTCCATGTTCCCCTGCGAGCGCGTCGACCTGAGCTTCGTCGACACCGCACCCTTTCGCTTTGCCAACAGCGTCGACCTGGCCATCACCCCCGAGCAGCTTTTCGACGTGCTGGCCGATGCCGAGTCGTGGCCGCGGTGGGCATCGGTGATCACCAAGGTCACCTGGACCAGTCCCGAGCCGCGCGGAGTGGGCACCACCCGCACCGTCGACATGCGCGGCGGCATGGTCGGCAACGAAGAGTTCCTGGCGTGGGAGCCGTTCACCCGCATGGCATTCCGGTTCAACGAATGCTCCACGCAGGCCGTCGCCGCGTTCGCCGAGGACTACCGGGTCGAGGTGATCCCCGGAGGCTGCCGGCTGACCTGGATCATGGCGCAGAAGCCGGCCGGCCCCGCCTGGTTGGCGATGTTGGTGGCCCGCCCGCTGCTGAACCTGGGCCTGCGCCGGTTCCTGCGCAACCTGCGCGGCTACACGGACGCCCTTGCGGCCCGGCAACCCTAGGAGCGCGCGATGACCTTCAACGAGGGCATGCAGATCGACACCAGCACCGCGTCGTCGTCCGGTGGCGGCGGCCTGGGCATGGCCGTCGGGGGCGGCGGAATCGGGCTGCTGATCCTCATCGGCGCGTTGTTTTTCGGCATCGATCCGGGCCGCGTGATGAACCAGCAGATGAACACGGGCGGCTATTCGGCGCCCGGTTTCGACCTGAGCCAGTGCAAGACCGGGGCCGACGCCAACAAGTACGTGCAGTGCCGCGTGATCGCGACCGGCAACTCCGTGGATGCGGTGTGGCACCAGCTGATGCCGAACTACACCCGCCCGCACGTGCGCCTGTTCACCGGTTCGGTCAACACCGGGTGCGGGCCCGCCACCACCGCGGTGGGCCCGTTCTACTGCCCGGTGGACCAGACCGCGTACTTCGACACCGACTTCTTCAAGGAGCTGGTCGACCGATTCGGTTCCAGCGGTGGGCCTTTCGCGCAGGAGTACGTGGTCGCGCACGAGTACGGCCACCACGTACAGCAGCTGCAGGGCATCCTGGGCCGCTCCCAGCAGGGGGCGCAGGGCGCCGGCGGCAACGGCGTGCGCACGGAGCTACAGGCCGACTGCTACGCCGGCATCTGGGCGCACTACGCGTCGACGGTGAAGCAGGAGAGCACCGGCGTGCCCTACCTGCAACCGCTGAGCGACCAGGACATCTCCGACGCGCTCTCGGCGGCCGCGTCGGTGGGCGATGACCGGATTCAGAAGGAGTCGACGGGACGCGTCAACCCCGAGTCGTGGACGCACGGCTCGTCGGCGGAACGGCAGAAGTGGTTCACCATCGGGTACCAGACCGGCGACCCCAACAAGTGCGACACCTTCTCCGCGACGAACCTGGGCTAACCCTTGGCCGCGCAGGTGACGGTGGTCGTCGCGTCCTGATGCGCGACCACTTGGCCGTCGACGGCGATCTCGCAGTGGAACGAAGCGGGACCATTGCCCGAATCCGGCCAGTGCAGCATGCCACTGGCGGTGATGCTCGCCCACTGGGTCGGGTTGGCCAACGTGGCTGTGTAGGTGACCGGCGCTCCCCCGCTCAGCGGCGCCTGCACACTGGTCATGAACTTCGACGGGTCCGCGTTGTAGGCGGCCTGGCTGGGCGGATCGGAACTCACGTAGCTGACCGTGGCGGTCAGATTGTTAGGGCTCGTCACGGTGTAGGTCACCTGATGGCCGTCCGCGTGTGCGGTCGCGGGGATCGCGGCCACTCCCGCGGCCGCCGCAAACGTTGCCGACGCGACCGCGCCGATCACTTTTCGCACGTTCGTCATATCGAAAACGCTACCGGATTCGTTACCGATGCCGCCGGTTCGCCCGCGTCAGGTATGAAGCACACATGACTGCCGACGCCGGGATCAGCCGCCGCCGGCTGTTGACCAACGGCGCCGTCTCGGCCGCGCTGGGGGCGGGCATCGGGGGCGGCGCGACCCTGCTCTGGTCGCATCCCCAGGCGCCCTCGGCGTGGTATCAGCCCGACCGCAGCGGCGCACCGCCGGTGACCGGTCTGCATCTGCAGTTCGGCAAGAGCGCCGCGACCGAGGTGGTGGTCTCCTGGCACACCACCGAGGCCGTCCGCAATCCGCGCGTCGTGCTGGGCACCCCCGAATCCGGGTTCGGGCGCACCGTCGCGGCCGAAACGCGCACTTACCGGGATGCCAAGTCGGGTGTCGAGGTTCGCGTCAACCACGCCCGCCTGACGGGGCTGGCGCCCGATTCCGACTACGTGTACGCCGCGGTGCACGACGGCGCCGAGCCGGAGAGCGGGACGGTGCGGACGGCCCCGTCGGGGCGAAAGCCGCTGCGCTTCACCAGCTTCGGGGACCAGTCCACGCCGACGCTGGCCAGGCTGCCCGACGGCAGGTACGCCACCGACAACATCGGATCGCCCGCGGCCGCCGACACCACGCTGGCGGTTGAGCGCCTCGGCCCGCTGTTCAACCTCGTCAACGGCGACCTGTGCTATGCCAACCTGGCGCGGGACCGCATCCGCACCTGGTCGAACTGGTTCGAGAACAACACGCGCTCGGCGCGGTACCGCCCCTGGATGCCGGCCGCGGGCAACCACGAAAACGAATTGGGCAACGGGCCAATCGGTTACGGCGCCTACCAGACCTACTTCGCATTGCCGGACTCGGGGTCCAGCGTGGAAACCCGCGGGCTGTGGTACTCGTTCACCGCCGGCTCGGTCCGGGTGATCAGCCTCAACAACGACGACATCGCCTTCCAGGACGGCGGCAACTTCTACGTGCACGGCTACTCGGGCGGAGAGCAAAAGCGTTGGCTGGCCGGCGAACTCGCGGCCGCACGGCGCGACCCCGACGTCGACTGGATCGTCGTCTGCATGCACCAGACGGCGATCTCCACCGCCGACAAGGCCAACGGCGCCGACCTGGGCATCCGCGAGGAATGGCTGCCGTTGTTCGACCAGTATCAGGTCGATCTGGTGGTGTGCGGCCACGAGCACCATTACGAGCGGTCGCATCCGCTGCGCGGAGCGCTGGGCACCGACACCCGCACGCCGGTGCCCGTCGCCACGCGCAACGACCTCATCGATTCGACGCGCGGCACCGTGCACCTCGTCATCGGCGGCGGCGGCACGTCGGCGCCCAGCAACGGGTTCTTCTTTCCCGAGCCGCGGTGCCGCGTGCTGACCGGCGTCGGGGCGTTCGACCCCGGGCTCGGCCGCAAGGCGCCGATCTACGTCCTGGAGGACGCGCCCTGGTCGGCGTTCCGCGACCGCGACAACCCCTACGGCTTCGCGTCTTTCGACGTGGACCCGGGCCAGCCCGGCGGCAACACCACGATCAACGCCACGCATTACGCGCTGACCGGTCCCTCCGGCCAGGTCACCGCGGTGGACCAGTTCACGCTGACCAAGCCGCGCGGCGACCGGTCCGCCTAGCTCAAAACAGCGTCGTCTGCTGGGGTTTCGGCGTGGCCGTGGGCTGTGGCACCGGGCGGTGATCGCCGCCCAGCCGATGCTTGGCGATCAGCGGCGCCGCCCGCGCGCGCAGCGCGTCGCGGTAGCTCGGCGGCAGGTAGGCCCCGCGGCGGTACAGCTCGCGATACCGCCCGACCAGTTCGGGGTGCGAGCGGGCCAGCCACGCCATGAACCAGCCCCGGGTCGAACTGCGCAGGTGCAGGCCGAAAACCGTCACGCCCGTGGCGCCGGCCGCGGCGATCTGGCCCAGCAGCCGATCGAGGTGCTCGGCGGAATCGGTGAGATGCGGCAGCACCGGGGCGACCATCACGTGGCAGTCCAGGCCGGCATCGCGGATCGCGGTGACAAGGCCCAGCCGCGCCTGCGGTGTCGGGGTGCCCGGTTCGACGTCGCGGTGCAAGTCCGGGTCGCCGACCGCCAGCGACACCGCCACCGATACCGGAACCTGTTGGGCCGCATCGGCTATCAGCGGAAGGTCGCGCCGCAGCAGCGTGCCCTTGGTGAGGATCGACAGCGGGGTGCCGGACCCCGCGAGCGCGCCGATGATGCCCGGCATCAGCGCGTAGCGGCCCTCGGCGCGCTGGTAGGGATCGGTGTTGGTGCCCAGCGCGACGGTCTCACGCTGCCACGACGGCCGGCGCAGCTCGCGACGCAGCACCTCGGCGACGTTGGTCTTGACCACCACCTGGGTGTCGAAGTCGGTGCCGCAGTCGAAGTCGAGATATTCGTGGGTGGGACGGGCGAAACAGTAGCGGCAGGCGTGCGAGCAGCCGCGGTAGCCGTTGACGGTGTAGCGGAACGGCAGGGCCGACGCGTTGGGCACCTTGTTGAGCGCCGACTTGCACAGCACCTCGTGGAAGGTGATCCCCTCGAATTGCGGCGCGCGCACGCTTCGGAGCAGGCCGATCCGCTGCAGCCCCGGCAGCGCCCCGTCGTCGACGGGGTCCCCGTTGACCGCGACGGCCTGGTTGGACCAGCGCATAACCTCTATTCGAACAATAGTTCGATTGCGTTGTCAAGCGCGCCGCTAGAAAGGTGGTGGGTCGTCGTCGTCGTCGTCGGGCGGGGCGGGTCCGCCGTAGGTCCAGTAGTCCGCGGCCGGGGCCGTGCGTGCTTCGCGGGCCTCCCGATTGTGTCGGCGTTCGGCGGCGATGCGGTACGCGCGATCTTGGGCGCGGGTGCGACGGCGGGTGGGCATCATCGCGGTCCGCTCGCCGCAGCAATCGGCCGGCGGGTCGGCCTCGGCGGCGGCGAACCCGCCCACCGCCCGACACAAACTCGGAAACAGCAGCGCGCTGCCCGGCGTGGTCACATAGGTGTGCCCGGCCGGGGAAGTGAGGATCAACGTCCCGTCGGCCAGCTGTTGGTCGGCCCAGCCCATGAACGTCTTGATCAGGTGATGAGTTCTGCAGTAGCACTTGAGGTTTGACGCGTGGGTGAGCCCGCCCTGGCCGTAGGGGATGGTGTGGTCGAGATCGCATTGCACCGCGGGGCAGTCGCAGCCCGGCCAGCGACACGTCAGATCCCGGCAGCGCACGAAATCGGCCAACGCCTTCGAAGGCAGGTAACCGTTTTCGGGTGGGGCATCGCCGGGGTGGATCAGCGGCACCAGCTTGGCTGAGGCGGCAAATTCCCGCACGAGTTCGGGCGGGACGAGCCCGTCGGCACCCACCTCCGACCCCGGCGCCGTACCGCCCTCGAGGGTCGCCTGCTCGGCGATCACATGGATCACCACCGGGCCGGCCGCCGGACGTTTGCCCGACGCACAATCGGCGCGCCCGCACCGGCAGCCCAGCCGATCCGCCCCGGCCGCCAACGCGCCCAGCGCGTCGGCGCGGCGCTGCTCACGGCTGCGCGGATCGTGCGCACACACCGTGGCCGCCAGCGCATCCAGCCGCTTTTCCAACGCGTGCGCGTCCGGGGCGAACAGGGTGCCGTGGATCTCCGAGAGCCCGTCCTGGACCCGTTCGCCGATCCAGATCTCGCGATCGCGCTGGGCCTCCCGGCGCCGGCGCACGGCATCGGCGTCGGCTCTGGCCACGATCTTGTCCACCTGCCCGGCCAGCCGCCCCCGACTCATCGACGGCCAGCGCGCCACGTTGGCCCCCAGCTTCGCATCCACGCCCGCCAACACCTCATCGTCGGTGATCAGATCGGTGCGAAACACGATCGTCTGAAACGTCCGGTAGTCGATGTCACCCGCCCGAAACACCTCGGCGACCCGGGGCAGGCGCTCACGCATCGCCCGGGCATAGCGCAGCCGGCTGGCCGCCAGGCCCTGGCTTACCCGCAGCGCGGCCGCGACCTCCGCGGCCACCGCCGCCATGGTGTCGATCGCCCAGTCCTCGCTCTCCGCGCACCGCGACAACCGGTACCTGAACAACTCGTGGATCGCGGCCAGTTGCGCGGCCGCGTCCCGGTTCTCCGCCCGCCAAGCCGCGCCGATGCGCTCCACCATCTCCGCCGACTCCGCCGTCTTGGACGGATAGCGTCGCTCGATCATCTCGTCGAACCGAGCCCGCACGTCTTCGAACATGTGTTCGAGTATGCCACCGGGGTGTGACAGAACTCAGCCGCCCAGACGCGCCAGCACGTCGGCGACGACGGAATCCACGGGCACGGACACCTGATCGCCTGTCCCCAGATCCTTGACCCCGACGGTCCCGGACTCGAGGTCCCGGTCGCCCGCCACCAGCGCGACCCGCGCGCCGGAACGGTCGGCCGCGCGCATCGCGCCCTTGAGCCCGCGGTCGCCGTAGGCCAGGTCGACGCGGACGCCGGCGGCGCGCAGCCGCGCCCCGAGCACCGCCAGGGTGAGCTTGGCCGGCTCGCTCAGCGGCACCCCGAACACGTCGCAGCGGGCGGTCTCCCCCACGCTCTTCCCCTCGGCGCGCAGGGCCAGCAGGGTCCGGTCCACGCCGAGCCCAAATCCGATGCCCGACAGGTCTTGTCCGCCGAGCTCGCGCATCAGGCCGTCGTAGCGGCCGCCGCCGCCGATGCCGGACTGCGCGCCCAGGCCGTCGTGCACGAACTCGAACGTGGTCTTGGTGTAGTAATCCAGCCCGCGCACCATCCGCGGGTTGATGACGTACGGCACCCCGAGCGCGTCCAGGTGCGCCAGCACCGTGTCGAAGTGCTGCTTGGCGCCGTCGGAGAGGTGATCCAGCAGGACCGGCGCGTCGGCCGTCATCGCGCGCACCGCGGGCCGCTTGTCGTCGAGCACGCGCAGCGGATTCAGCCGCGCGCGCCGCAGCGTCTCCTCGTCGAGGTCCAGGCCAAACAGGAACTCCTGCAACAGTTCCCGATATTGCGGGCGGCAGCTGTCGTCGCCCAGGGAGGTGATCTCCAGCCGGAAGCCGGCCAGGCCCAGCGAGCGGAAGCCGGCGTCGGCGACGGCGATCACCTCGGCGTCCAGCGCGGGATCGTCGACGCCGATCGCCTCCACCCCGACCTGCTGCAGCTGGCGATACCGGCCGGCCTGCGGGCGTTCGTAGCGGAAGAACGGACCCGCGTAACAGAGCTTCACCGGCAGCGCGCCGCGGTCGAGGCCGTGCTCGATCACCGCGCGCACCACGCCGGCGGTGCCCTCCGGCCGCAGCGTCACCGAGCGGTCACCGCGGTCGGCGAACGTGTACATCTCCTTGGAGACGACGTCGGTGGATTCGCCTACGCCGCGGGCGAATAGGGCGGTGTCTTCGAAGACGGGCAGCTCGACGTCGCCGTAACCGGCCCGCCGCGCCGCCCCCAGCAGTCCGTCGCGCACCGCGACGAACTGCGCCGACTCGGGCGGCAGGTAGTCCGGCACCCCCTTGGGAGCGGAGAACTCCGTCACCGGCTCAGGCCCTCGAGGAACGGGTTGAAACGCCGCTCGGCACCGATGGTGGTGGCGTTGCCGTGGCCGGGCAGCACCACGGTGTCGTCGTCGAGCACCAAGAGCTTGTCCATGATCGACGTCAACAGGTCGCGGCCGCTGCCGCCGAACAGGTCCGTGCGGCCCACCGAGCGCTCGAACAGCGTGTCGCCGGTGAAGGCTAGGTCCTTTCCGTCCTTGCTCCCGCCGGCGACCCGGAAGACCACCGATCCGCGCGTGTGCCCCGGCGTGTGATCCACGTTGACGGTCACGCTGCCCAGGTCCAGCTTGTCGCCGTCGCGGTCCAGCTCCACCACCTGTCTGGGCTCGCGGAAGAAGGCGCCCGCCACCACCTGCGCCAGCCGCGGTCCGAGGCCGACGATGGGGTCGGTCAGCATGAAGCGGTCCTCGGGGTGGATGTAGGTGGGGCAGCCGAAGGTGTCGGAAACCTTCTGGGCGGACCACATGTGGTCGATGTGGCCGTGGGTGAGGAGCACCGCGGCCGGGGTCAGCCGATTCTCGTCGAGGATTCGCCGCAGCGCGCCCATCGCACGCTGGCCGGGATCGACGACGACGGCGTCGGCTCCGGGGCGTTCGGCCAGCACATAGCAGTTGCACGCCAACATGCCGGCGGGGAATCCGGTGATCAACACGGTTCCCAGTTTCCCACGGGGCCCGGTTGGCGCCGGTCAGGACGCCCACATTAGCCTGGGCTGGCTAGCTCGGGCCCTATCGACCGACATGGAGGCATACCGGCCGTGCCGACCAACGAACAGCGACGTGCCAGCGCCAAGCGCAAACTCGAACGGCAGCTCGAGCGGCGCCAGAAGCAAGCCAAGAGGCGCCGCGCCATGGTGATCGCCGGGGGCTCGATCGCGGCGGTGGCCGTGATCGCGGCGGTGGTGATCGCGATCGTCAACACCAAACACGAGCACAAGAGCACCACCGCCACACCGACGAGCAGCCCCGCCGCCAGCAGCGCCCCGGACACGACGACGCCCGCCGGGCCGACGCCGCCCGTTCCGCCGCTGCCGGCGTTCAAGCCGTCGGCCAATCTCGGCGCCAACTGCCAATACCCGGCGTCCTCGGACCCGGCCGCCAAACAGGTCAAGCCCCCGCGCACCGGCAAGGTCCCGACCGACCCGGCCCAGGTGAGCGCCAGCATGGCGACCAGCCAGGGCAACATCGGCCTGATGCTGGCGAACAACGAATCGCCTTGCACCGTCAACAGTTTCGCCAGCCTGATCGGCCAGAAGTACTTCGACGACACCAAATGCCACCGGTTGACCACCTCGGACACGCTGGGCGTGCTGCAATGTGGCGACCCCAAGGGCGACGGCACCGGCGGCCCCGGCTATCAATTCGCCAACGAATACCCGACCGACCAATACCCGCCCAACGACCCCAAGCTGCAGCAGCCGGTGCTCTATCCGCGCGGCACCCTGGCGATGGCCAACGCCGGGCCCGGCACCAACGGCAGCCAGTTCTTCATGGTGTACAAGGACTCGCAGCTGCCGCCCCAGTACACGGTCTTCGGCACCATCCAGGCCGACGGGCTGGCCGTCCTGGACAAGATCGCCAAGGCCGGCGTTGCCGGCGGCGGCGAAGACGGGGCGCCGGCCAGCGAAGTCACCATCAAGTCGCTGCTGCTCGACTAAACCCGGGGCAGCTCAACACCATCGCGCAGATTGCTGAGAATCACCAGACTCACACCTTCCACGGTTTAGGGTTCGTGGGGTGAGTATTGATCCGGAGTCCTTCGGTCATTACCAAATAGTGGAGTTGCTGGGCCGCGGTGGCATGGGGCGCGTCTACCGCGCCTACGATGCGTCCACCGATCGGGTGGTGGCTCTCAAAGTGCTCCCGCCACATCTGGCCGAGGATCAGGACTTTCAGCACCGCTTCCGCCGGGAGGCGCGCATCGCGGCCGGCCTCAACGACCCGCACATCGTGCCCATCCACGGCTACGGCGAGATCGACGGCCAGCTGTACGTCGACATGCGGCTGATCGAGGGCCGCGACCTGTCACAGTACATCGACGAAAGCGGCGGACGGCTGTCCCCCGAGCGCACGGTCGCGGTGATCGAACAGGTTGCGGCCGCGCTGGATAGCGCCCACCGGGTGGGACTGGTGCACCGCGACATCAAGCCGAAGAACATCCTGGTGACCACCGCGCACAATTTCGTCTACCTGATCGACTTCGGCCTGGCCCGCGCGGAGTCCGACACCCAACTGACCCACACCGGCGCCACGATGGGCACCGTGGCGTACCTGGCGCCCGAGCGTTTCAGGGGGACAACGGATCAGCGCGCCGACGTGTATTCGCTGGCGTGCGTGCTCTACGAGTGCCTGACCGGAAGCCGCCCCTACCCCGGCGACAGCCTCGAAGAACAGCTGCACGCACACGTCAACGCGCCGCCGCCGCGAGCATCGATCATGGCACCCGGCATACCGCCGGCCTTCGACGCGGTGATATCCCGCGGCATGGCCAAGGACCCCGACGCCCGCTACCAGTCGGCGGTCGAGCTCGCCGAGGCCGCCCGGGCGGCGCTCACCGGCCACGTCGACTCGGTGGCGCCCGCCGCCGCGGCACCCGCCCCGCCGCCTGCCCCGGCGAGGACCTCGAACCGGCGCCTGGTCCTGGGCATCGTCGGCGGGTCGGTGATCGCGCTGGCGGCGGTGGTCGCCCTGGTCATTTCCCTGGTGACCCAGAGCCACGGCTCCACGAACAGCGCGGCGTCGCCCACCCCGACCCGCGCCCGGGTGCCCACCAGACCGGGGGCGGCCCCGGGGACGTCCGCCGCGGCCGGCGCGACCGTGCCGCCGCTGCCGGCGTTCGCGCCCCCACCCGGCGTCGGCGCCGACTGCCAATACCCGCCGTCGCCGGATCCGGCAAGCAAGCCCGCCACCCCGCCGCCGTCCGGCAGGGTGCCCACCGAGCCGGCCCAGATCCACGCCGTCATCTCGACCAACTTCGGCGATATCGGCATCCAGCTCGCCAACAACGAGTCCCCGTGCACGGTGAACAGCTTCACCAGCCTCGCGAGGCAGGGCTTTTTCGACAACACCATTTGCGGGCGCATCATCGACGAGCCGGAAGGGGGGACGCTGCTGTTCGGCGGCGGCGATGCCGACGGCGGCGGGGGCGCCGGTTATGAATTCGCCGACGAATATCCCACCAACCAATACAAGGCCGACGATCCCGCGCTCAAGGCCACCGTGATCTATCCGCGCGGGACGGTCGCGATGGCCACGAACGGGCCCAACACCAACGAAAGCCAGTTCTTCATGGTGTACCGGGATGCCGAGATCGAGCCGACGTCCACGGTGTTCGCCTCGATCGACCAGGCGGGCCTGGACACCCTCGACAAGATCGCCAAGGCGGGGATCGCCGGCGGTCGCACGAGGGGCAATCCCGCCAGCACCGTGACGATCAACTCGGTGCGGGTGGGCTAGCGGCCAAAGTCGGCCGATCGCACGTCGAGCGACTGAGCCTTTCCATCCGCACCGTGGAAAGCCACATGTGCCAAAGGCGCAAAGAGACTGAGATTCCCGCTGACGTCGCGCGGGTGGAGATAGATGCCCGACCGCGCCCAGGCGAGGAAGAGCAGTAGTCGGTTACTCGAACTGCAGTAGTCGGTTACTTAATGCCCCGCCGCAGCACCGCCAGACGATAAGCCATACCTGTTCTGGCGGTAGGAGGCCCGCCGGGCTCGTGACAACCAGGGGCCAGCTAGTAGGTGGATCGACATGTCGTATGTGATCGCGGCGCCGGAGATCATCGCGTCGGCGTCTTCCGACTTGGCCAGTATCGGCTCGACGCTCAGCGCGGCCAGCACGGCGGCGGCAGCCCCGACTACGGGGCTGCTGAACGCTGCTGAGGATGAGGTGTCGGCCGCCATCGCGGCGCTGTTCTCCGCCCATGGTCAGCAGTTTCAGGCACTCAGCGCGCAGGCGGCGGCGTTTCATGACCAGTTTGTGCAGACCCTGACCGCCGGTGCGGGATCCTATGTCAGCGCGGAGGCCGCCAATGTTGCGGCGTTTGCGGCCAATCCGGCGCAGACGGTAGGGCAGGATCTGCTCAACGCGATCAATGTGCCCAGCGTGGCGCTGACCGGGCGCCCGCTGATCGGCAACGGCGCCAACGGGGCCCCGGGCACCGGACAAAACGGCCAGCCCGGCGGGTGGCTGTTCGGCATCGGTGGCGCCGGCGGCTCCGGCGCGCCCGGCCAGAATGGCGGTAACGGCGGCGGGCACGGCGGCACCCCCGGGCCGTTCCTCGGACCCGGCGGGCCCGGCGGGGCCGGCGGATTCAGCGACAGCACGGTCGGCGGGAACGGCGGGGCCGGCGGCCAGGCCGGCCCACTCCTCGTGGGCGCCGGCGGAGCCGGCGGCGCCGGCGGAGACGGCGTCACGACGGGCGGCAACGGCGGCAACGGCGGCAACGGCCTAGGGGTGATCCTCGGCGCGGGCGGCAACGGCGGCAACGCCGGAGTCGGCGCGACCTTGGGCACCCCCGGCACCGGCGGCACCATCGCGCTGCTCGGCCTACCCGGGCTGAACGGGTTGCCCTAGCCGCACATCTCCTGAGCCCAGGCGATGTGACCTTTGTAGCCAAGCGATTCCGCCATGGCGCGATAGCGATCCCGGTAATCGCGGTAGGCGACATCGTCGCCGCGGGCGCGGGCCAGCAGCGCGCGCAGCCGCAGCAGCAAGACGTTCCGTATCACCAAACCCTCGTCGCCCGGCGCCGACGCCAACCGTTCGATCGCGGCCTCAGCTTCGGCCACGTCCCCGTTGGCGGCGCGATCGAGCAGGGTCTCCACCAGCACACCGGTCGTTGCAATGCCATGCAGGCACAGTCGTCCTTCGCGGAACAGATGGTCGACGGCGGCACGCATCAGCGGTATGGCCTGATCGCGGTCCCCGTCCCGAGCTAGCTCGCGTGCCCAGTAGACATTGACGAGCCAGAGGTCGCATAACGCCTGTCCCCGCGGTTGGCATAGGTCGGTGACGTCGGCCAGAAGCTGCTGCCCCCGACTACGGTCGGCGGCCGTGGGGCGGTGTACCAGCGCAAGGCCCAGCGTCACCTTGGCTTGGGACAACGCGAAGTCATCACCGGCTCGTTCCGCATTCTGCAGGGCATTCTCGATGTTACGCACTACGCGATCGTCGGGGTTGAGCAGGCCGAAAACTACGCCCGTGGAATAAGTCCAGCCGACAACCGTGGCGGCCGACATCGGGTCGAATTCGTCAGCAATGGCCAGGCCGTCCCGCAGGTCGTCGCGCCACCCGGGATGACCCAGGAACGACCGGGCCACACCCCGCGCCGTAATAGCGATCGCTAGCGGCGCTCCGAAGAGGAAGTCGCCCTTAGTCGGGTCACCGTCGGCCAGGTCGATCACTCGCTGCGCCCAGCGCAGCGTGTCAGCGAAGTCGGCGGTCTCGGCCTTGGCATAGAGCAGCGGCATAGACAGTCCCACCGCGAGGATCGGATCACCGATCGACTCGATCAAAGTCCAGGCTTCCGATGCCACCTGCGACGCTTCGCACACCCGGTCCGCAAACGCGTGATCGATTATCAACCCGGCCATCCCGATGGCCAGCGACGCCTTGTCCCCGGCGGCGGCGCACAACTCCCGCAACTCCCCAAAACGGGTGCCGGCCACCGGCTCATAAACTCGGTAGGCGACCCCGCACAACATGGTACGCGGAGCAATGCGCATCGCTGTTCGGTTTGGGTCATCGGCGGGTAGCACGTCGGCGATCTTCTGGGCGCGCTCCCAGCTCAGTCGCGCAGCGTTGATATCGCGGTAGGTCGCCCAGGTTGCCGCCCGCATGTGCCAGCCGTAGGCGGCATGCGAATCACCGGCGGCCTCTAGATGCGCCGCAATTAGGGCTGAATTTTCGTCAGCTGCTGCCGGGTCACCTGCTTCGATGGCGGCTGCAACGCGCCGGTGCAACTCGGCGCGATCGGATTTGAGTTGCGATTCGTAGGCCACCGCGCGGATCAGCGGGTGGCGGAAGGCGTACTCGGCGGTTGGGGTGAACCGCACCTGATCGATGAGCTCCGCGCCCAGCGGCTCGTCGAGCACCGCGTCGATGCCCAACGCAGCCAGCAGATCTGCCCCGAAGCGGGCGCCGATCACCGACGCCGCGTGCAACGTCCGCTTGGCCGAGGCGTTCAACAGGTCGATGCGCGCCCCGATGGCGGTCTGCACCGTGGCCGGCACGGTCACCCCGGCGACATCGACCCGGCGGTAGCCACCATGCTCGCCGGTCAGCACGCCGCGCTGGGCCAACTCGCGCACCATCTCCTCGGCAAAGAACGGATTCCCGGCGGCCCGTCCAACGATGATCTCCGCGAGCTCGCCGACCGAGGGATCCGATCCCAGCAGCTCGGCGATCAGCGCCGCGGTGTCCGAATCGTTCAGTGCCGCAAGCATAATCGTCTCCACGTCGTGCACCCGTGTCAACGCTCCCCGGTACTCGGGGCGGGCGGTGATCAACACGGTGGACGGGGTCTGCGGGATGACGGTGAGGAAGTCGGCCAGCATCGACTCGCTGACCGCATCGATCCACTGAGCGTCTTCGATGACGAAGAGCGCCGGTCGGGTGGTGGCCAGCGACGTCGCGTTGATCAGCGCGGTCAAGCGGCGCCGCCGCGCATCCGGATCGATCTGGGGAAGCGGCACATCGAGGTCCGCGATGCCCAGCAGATCGTCGAGCAGCAGCAGATCCTGCGGGTCGGCACCGGGAAGCTGTTCCCGCACTCGCACGCGAGCGGCTTCCCTGTCGAGGTCAACCACGCCGGTGGACGCACGCAGTAGCTGTGCGACAACACGGAAGGGGATGTCGTTGGCGTGCGATTCGCAGAAGGCCCAAAACACCTCGAGCCCGCGACCGGCTGCCAAGGCCGCCGTCTCACGGGCCGTTCGGCTCTTGCCGATGCCCGGCGGTCCCACCACCGCCACTACACCACCGCGGCCACTGATCGCGCGGTCCACCATGGCGTCCAGGGCCGCCATCTCCCGGCGGCGACCGACCAGCATCGCCTCTGCGCGCCGGAGCGGTCCATGCCGCGGACCTACTCCCACCAGTCGGCGCGCGCGTACCGGCTGGTCGGTGCCCTTGACGCGCACCCACTCCGGCTCGGTCAGCGTGACGCTCTGTTCGACCAGGCGTGCCGTCGACTCCGACACCATCACGCCGCCCGGCGGCGCCACAGATTGCATCCGCTCGGCGAACCCAACGGGCTCACCGGTCGCGGCATACCTCAGCGAACCCGAGCCTGTCTGACCGGCGATCACCCGCCCCGAATTCAGGCCCACCCGCAGCCGCACCGGCACGCCATCACGGCGGGTTACTTCGGCCGCCAGCCGGTTCACCTCCTCCTGGACGGCCAGCGAGGCCAGGCATGCACGAAAAGCGTGATCCTCCAACGCAATTGGTGCGCCGAACAGCGCCATCAGCCCGTCGCCGTAGTATTCGACCGTGCCGCCGTAGCGGCGCACGACCCCGGCCGACCGCTCGACGACTTCGGTCATGATCTCGCGCGACCGCTCCATATCGAGCGCGCTCGCGATGTCCATCGAGCGCACCATGTCGGCGAACAGCACAGTCACCTGCTTGTACTCCGCCGGTGTGCCCGCACCGGCAACCGGAGACCCGCACTGATTGCAGAACTTGGAGTCCGGCGGCAGGTCGGTACCGCAGGACACGCACGCCAAGCCCGCCGTCGTCATCCGAACACCACCGATCCGCGGTCCGGCCCCCGATCCGCCAAGAATAAGGCGTTTGGCGGCGAACAACACCGTTAATGAAGCGATGCATTCGGGCGCCGTCTTTAGCGTTGGCGTTAAGCCGCCGAGGTCACCCGGTAGACGTCGTACACGCCTTCGACGTTGCGCACCACGTTGAGCAGATGCCCGAGGTGCTTGGGGTCGCCCATCTCAAAGGTGAACCGGCTGATCGCGACCCGGTCACCCGAGGTGGTGACCGACGCCGAGAGGATGTTGACCTTCTCGTCGGCGAGCACCCGGGTGATGTCCGACAGCAGCCGGTGCCGGTCGAGCGCCTCGACCTGAATGGCGACCAGGAACACCGACGACGCCGACGGCGCCCACAGCACCTCGATGATGCGCTCGGACTGCTGTTGCAGCGACGCGGCGTTGGTGCAGTCGGTGCGGTGCACGCTGACCCCGCCGCCGCGGGTGACGAACCCCATGATCTGGTCGCCGGGCACCGGGGTGCAGCACTTGGCCAGCTTGGTCAGCACACCCGGGGCGCCGGGGACCGACACCCCGACATCGTCGCTGCTGCGCGGGCGGCGCAGCATCGTGGTCGGCGTGGACCGCTCGGCGAGTTCCTCCTCGGCCTGGTCGATGCCGCCGAGTTCGGCCAGCAGCCGCTGCACGGCGTGCTTCGCCGACACATGCCCCTCACCGATCGCGGTGTAGAGCGCCGACACGTCGGCGTAGTGCAGCTCGCGGGCCACCGCGGCCATCGACTCGCCATTGACCAAGCGCTGCAACGGAAGTCCGCCGCGCCGCACCTCGCGGGCCATCGCCTCCTTGCCGGCCTCCAGCGCCTCTTCACGCCGCTCCTTGGCGAACCACTGCCGGATCTTCGCCTTGGCCCGCGGCGACACCACGAACTGCTGCCAGTCCCGCGACGGCCCCGCATTGGGCGCCTTGGAGGTGAAAACCTCGACGACTTCCCCGTTTTCGAGCTTGCGTTCCAGCGCCACCAGGCGGCCGTTGACCCTCGCGCCGATGCAGCGGTGGCCGACCTCGGTGTGCACGGCGTACGCGAAATCGATCGGCGTCGACCCCGTCGGCAGCGTGATGACGTCGCCCTTGGGCGTGAAGACGAAGATCTCCTGGACCGCAAGGTCGTACCGCAGCGACTCCAGGAACTCGCCGGGGTCTGCCGCCTCCCGCTGCCAGTCGAGCAGTTGGCGCATCCAGGCCATGTCGTCGATCTCGGCGGTGGCGTGCGGGTGCGGAACCCCGTTGCGGCCCTTGGCTTCCTTGTAGCGCCAGTGTGCGGCGATGCCGTATTCGGCGGTGCGGTGCATGTCGCGG
Organism: Mycobacterium terramassiliense; assembly: GCF_900157385.1. Classification (GTDB taxonomy): domain Bacteria; phylum Actinomycetota; class Actinomycetes; order Mycobacteriales; family Mycobacteriaceae; genus Mycobacterium; species Mycobacterium terramassiliense. Next base: position 442,900 of record NZ_LT717699.1, on the reverse strand, counting down.
GTGCGGATCTGGATTTCCAGCGGCTTGCCCTCCGGCCCGACGACGGTGGTGTGCAGCGACTGATACACCCCGTATCTGGGCTGGGCGATGTAGTCTTTGAACCGCCCGGCCATCGGCTGCCACAGCGAATGCACCACGCCGACAGCGGCGTAACAGTCCCGGATCTCATCGCACAGGATGCGGATGCCGACCAGGTCGTGGATGTCGTCGAAGTCGCGTCCCTTGACGATCATCTTCTGGTAGATCGACCAGTAGTGCTTGGGCCGGCCCTCCACGGTCGCCTTGATCTTCGACGCGTTCAGCGTGTTGATGATCTCGGTGCGGACCTTGGCCAGGTAGGTGTCCCGCGACGGCGCGCGGCCGGCGACCAGCCGTACGATCTCCTCGTACTTCTTGGGGTGCAGGATCGCGAAGGACAGGTCCTCCAGCTCCCACTTGACGCTGGCCATGCCCAGCCGATGGGCAAGGGGCGCAATGACTTCCAGCGTCTCGCGGGCCTTTCGCGCCTGCTTTTCGGGCGGCAGGAAGCGCATGGTGCGCATGTTGTGCAGCCGGTCGGCGACCTTGATCACCAGCACCCGCGGGTCGCGGGCCATGGCGGTGATCATTTTGCGGATGGTCTCGCCCTCGGCGGCGCTGCCCAGCACCACCCGGTCCAGCTTGGTCACGCCGTCGACGAGGTGGCCGACCTCCTCGCCGAATTCCTCGCTCAACGCCTCGAGCGTGTAGCCGGTGTCCTCGACGGTGTCGTGCAGCAGCGCGGCCACCAAAGTGGTGGTGTCCATGCCCAATTCGGCCAGGATGTTGGCGACGGCCAGCGGGTGGGTGATGTAGGGGTCACCGGAGTGGCGCAACTGGGTCGCGTGCCGCTGGTCGGCGACCTCGAAGGCGCGTTGCAGTATCGACAAATCCGCTTTGGGGTAGACCTCGCGGTGCACCGCGACCAGCGGCTCGAGCACGGGGTTCAGCGTGCTGCGCTGGGCCGTCATCCGGCGGGCAAGCCGGGCCCGGACCCGCCGCGAGGCGCTCGTCTTCTCGACCGGCGGCTCCCCGACCAGCAGGGGTTGGGTGACGTCCGCGGGCGCGTCGAGGGCCGGCGCCGCGCTCTTCTCGTCAGCCACGTTGGTCACCTCCGACCTCGAGGATATCGCTTATGTGCGATGGCTAGGCCGTGCTCAGGCTGAACACGGGCAGGGGCGCGATGGCCTCGCGACCGCCCAGCGCGGTCAGTTCCATGACCACCGCGGCCGCGCGCACGTGGGCCCCGGCGCGGTGCAGCAGCCGGGCGGCGGCGCCCAGGGTGCCGCCGGTGGCAAGCACGTCGTCGATGATGACAACGTCGCGGCCGCGCAAATCGATCCCGTCGGCGGGGATCTCCAGGGTGGCGGTGCCGTACTCCAGGGCGTACTGCTCGGCGTGCACCGGCGGTGGCAGCTTGCCGGACTTCCGAATGGCCAGCACCCCCGTGCCCAGCCGGCCGGCGACGGCCGCGGCCACCAGGAAGCCGCGGGAGTCGATGCCGGCCACCAGGTCCGCGCCGGACGCGACGTCGATCAGCGCGTCGACGACCGCCGTCATGCCGGCCCGGTCGGCGAAGACGGGGGTGAGGTCCTTGAACTGGACGCCGGGCTTCGGAAAATCCGCGACATCCCGGGCCAGGGACGCGATCAGGTCGGCCACCGGCGTGCTGCCGCCGGCGCCCGTCACTCGACCAGCGCCCATCGGTCCATGTTCCAGCCCACGCCCCAGCGCGTCGGATTCCTGCTCACGGCGTACATCTTCTTCGACTTCAGCAGCGTGCGCTGCTGGCGGTACAGGGGCAGGGTCGGCATGTCGGCCCACAGGATCGGAGCCGCCTGCGTAAGCAGCCTGGCGCGCTCGGCGGGGTCGGCGGACACGGCCAGCGCGCTGATCGCGGTGTCGACCTGGGGATTCGAGTACCCGGACAGGTTATTGCCGTTGCCGCTGTGCAGGTCGTAGGCGTCCATCGCCGAGGAACCGGTCGAGCCGCTGCCGCTGGCCCCGCCGGTGCTGGCCAGCAGCACGTCGATCTTGCCGTCCCGCAGCGCCTGCGGCCCCGGGGTGTCCAGCTTGGTGTCGGCCACGGTGATCCCGGCCGCGGCGCAGGACTTGGTGATGACCCCCACGGTCACCGCCAGCCGCGCGTTGGGCCCCTGGTAACCGATCCGCACGGGCAGCGGTTCGCCGCCCAGCGCGTCGCGGGCCGCGGCGGGGTCCGCCTTGGCAAACGGGCCGGCCTCGGCGGCGCCCTCACCGGCGGCGATCGCGTCGTCGGTGGCGGGCTGCAGGCGCGTGTTGGCGATCGCCACCCCGGCGTCGTGCGCGATCGTGTCGCGCGGGGTGCACAGCGCGACGGCGCGCCGGGCCTTGGGCTGCGCCAGGGGCCCCTGTGGCGCGAAGATCAGCTGCGCGATGCCGTCCGAGGGCGACTCGGTGCGCTCGTAGTTGTCCGGGGTGGACAGCGTCCCGGACGAGCCGGACGCGACGTCGACCACGTCGACGCTGCGGTTGTTCACCCGGTCCTGGATATCGGGCCCCTGCGGCCACACGGTGATGCGCTTGGTGATCGGCTTGGGACCCCACCAGCGGTCGTTGGCGACCAGCACCACGGCGCCGCCGCTGAGCATGGATTCGATCTTGTACGGCCCCGACGACGGGAAGCGCTTCAGGTCCAGGCCGGGCTTGAGGTCCCAGGTGGTGTTCCACAGCCTGGCGATCTGCTGCACGACCTGCGAGTTGTTGCTCAGCAGCGCGGCGGTCACGTCCACGTTCAGCTCGTCGGCGATGACGTGGGACGGCATCATCGAGGTCGCGCCGAACAGCTGGTTGTAGTCGACGACCCCGCGGTCGGGGACGAAGGACACCCGCGCCTTCTTCTGTCCCGGGATGCACTCGATGTTGGCGATGTCGACGTAACCGGCCTGGCTGGCGGCGTCGAAGCCGGGGAACCGCCCGGATTGCGCCGCCCAGGCCAGGACGAGGTCGTCGCAGGTCACCGGCTTGCCGTCGCTGTAGACGGCGTTGTCGGCGATCTGGTAGTCGAGCACCAGCGGCGACCCGCCGACGACCGAGACCGTCCCGAAGTCGTGGTCGGCGACGACCTGCCCGTCCGGGCCGTGATAGCCGAAGCCGGTGAGCGTGCGGGCGAACGCCTGCGCCCCCGCCGAGGCGGCACCGGCGACGGTGTTGGTGTTGTAGCTGCCCAGCGGGCCGTCGACCACGTAATCGATCTTCGAGGCGGCGCTACCCGAACAGGCCGTCAGCCCGAAAGCCGCCACCACGAGCCCGGCCAATCCGAGCCGACACCAGGTGGCCATCGGGGCTACCGCCGGCCGGCGTTTCGCTTGCCGCTCGGGCGCCGGGTTCCGGTGGGGCGCACCGGCCGTGCGCCCGGCGCCGGCTTGTTCGCCGCGGGCTTGCTGGCCGCCTCGGTCTCCGCGGGCGCCTCGGGCGTCTCGGCGGTCTCGGCCACTTCGACGGCTTGCGAGCTCACCTCGACGGGCTCTTCGGGCGACGACTCGTGGGAGGGCTTGCGCCGCTTGAGGACCCGGCGCGTGTGGGTGCGCACCAGCTCGGTGCGTTCGCGCAGGGTGACCAGCAGCGGGGTGGCGAAGAAGATCGAGGAATAGGTGCCGACCAGGATGCCCACCAGCTGCACCAGCGCCAGGTCCTTCAGCGTGCCGACACCCAGCAGCCACACCGCGACGACCATCAGCGCCAGCACCGGCAGCACGCCGATCAGGCTGGTGTTGATCGAGCGCATGAAGGTCTGGTTGATCGCCAGGTTCGCGTGCTCGGCGAAGGTGCGCCGGTTGGTGTGCTGGAAATCGCGGGTGTTCTCCTCGACCTTGTCGAACACGATGACGGTGTCGTAGAGCGAGAAGCCCAGGATGGTCAGCAGGCCGATGACCGTGGCCGGGCTGACCTCGAAGCCGACCAGCGAATACACGCCGGCGGTGACGGTCAGGTCGAAACACATGGTGGTCAGCGCGGAGATCGCCATATAGCGCTCGTAGCGCACGGTGATGTACAGGCTGACCAGCGCCAGGAACACCACCAGCGCGATCAGCGCCTTCTTGGTGATCTGGTCGCCCCAGGTCTCAGACACCGCCGAGTCGCTGATGGCCTGCTTGCTGGGCTTGCCGTCGTTGCCCTTCGGCTGGAACGCGTCGAACAGGGCATTGCGCAGCTTGGTGGTCTGGTCGTTGGTCAGCGTTTCCGAGCGGATCTGCACCGTCGCCGAGGCGCCGTTGCCGACGATGACCACCGACTCCGGGTCCTTGCCGATGGCCTTGCGGAACACCTCGGACACCTGGGCCGTCTGCGCGTTGCCCCGCGGCATCGAGACCGTGGTGCCGCCCTTGAAGTCGATCCCGAAGGTGAAGCCCCGCAGGACGATGCTGAGCAGCGCGACCGCGACGATCGCGCCGCTGATCCCGTACCACAGCTTGCGGCGCCCGATCACCTCGAACGCGCCGGTGCCCGTATAGAGCCGGGAGATGAAGTTGTGGTGGGGCGGCTGGGCGCCGCCGGTCAGCTCGGCCGCGCCCTCGGACGCCTTGGAGGAAGTCATGCGTTAGCCCCGTCCCGTCTTCACGTCCGCCGCCCGGCGTTCGCGCGCGACCTGTTGCACCGCCCCCAGGCCGTTGTACGCGGGCTGGGCCAGCGTGGACGACTTGGAGGCCAGGTAGACCAGCGGCCAGGTCACCAGGAACACCACCACGATGTCGAGGATCGTGGTCAGGCCCAGGGTGAACGCGAACCCCCGCACCTGGCCGATCGCCAGGGCGTACAGCACCGCGGCGGCCAGGAAGGTGACGGCGTTGCCCGACACGATTGTCTTGCGGGCCCGCACCCATCCCCGCGGCACCGCCGACCGGAACGAACGGCCTTCTCGTATCTCGTCTTTGATGCGTTCGAAGAAGACCACGAACGAGTCGGCGGTGGTGCCGATGCCGATGATCAGACCCGCGATGCCCGCCAGGTCCAGGGTGTAGTTGATCTGGCGGCCCAGGATCACCAGGATCGCGAAAACCATTGCGCCGGAAGCGCTCAGCGACAACGCCGTGAGCAAACCCAGCACGCGGTAGTAGAGCAACGAGTACACCAACACCAGAACCAGGCCGATGGCGCCGGCGAGCAGGCCGGCCCGCAGCGAGGTCAATCCCAGTGTCGCCGAGACGGTTTGGGCCTCCGAGGATTCGAAGGACAGCGGCAGCGACCCGTATTTCAAGACGTTGGCCAGCTGCTTGGCGGTGGAGGCGTTGAACGGCGGCTGGCCTCCGGAGATTTGGGTGCGCCCGCCGGGGATGGCCTCCTGGATCATCGGAGCGCTGACCACCTGGGAGTCCAGCGTGAACGCGGTCTGGGTGCCGACGTGGGCGGCGGTGAAGTCCGCCCAGGTGTTGGCCGCGGCGGGCTTGAACTGCAGGTCGACGACGTAGCCGAGGCCGCGCTGGTTCTGGCTCGCCGTGGCGTCCGCGATCTGGTCGCCGCTGATGATCGACGGACCCAGCAGGTAGGCGACCTTGTGGTCGGTCGAGCAGGTCACCAGCGGCAGGGCCGGGTCGTCGTTGCCGGCGAGGATGTCGTCCTTCTTATCGCACTGGGTCGCCTGGAACTGCAGCGCGAGGTACTGGATGCCCTGGCGGGTGCTCTGCCGCCACTCCTTCTCCTCGGCGATGCGGTCGGCGAGGTCCTTGCGCGGGTCGGGCGGCGCGGGCGCCGCGGGCGGCGGCGCCGCCGGTGCGGGTGCGGGTGCCGGTGCGGGGCCCGGCGCCGGGCTCGGCGGGTCCTGCGGGTAGGGCCTCGGTTGCGCGCCGGGTTGGCCGGGCGGCGGCGGTGGCTCAGCCCAAGCCCCCCGCCCAGGCGCCCGGCGGGGGCGCCTGGGCGGGGGGCTTGGGCTGAGCGGCCTGCGCCGGCATCGAGTTCAGCACCGGCCGGATGTAGAGCCGTGCGGTCTGTCCGAGGTTGCGCGCCTCGCTGCCGTCGCTGCCGGGCACGGTGATCACCAGGTTGTCGCCGTCGACCACGACCTCCGAACCGGACACGCCGAGCCCGTTCACCCGCGCGCTGATGATCTGCTGCGCCTGCGCCAGGGCCTCCCGGCTCGGCCGCGAGCCGTCCGGCGTGCGGGCGGTCAGCGTGACGCGGGTGCCGCCCTGCAGGTCGATGCCGAGCTTCGGCGCGGCCCGCTTGTCGCCGGTGAGAAACACCAGCAGGTAGACGCCGACCAGCAGCAACAGGAAAACCGACAGGTAGCGGGCAGGGTGCACCGGCGCCGAAGACGATGCCACGTTCCTCGTATCTCCTTGAGAATCGGTTTCTTGCCCTGACAGAGCCTACGTGTCTCGGGCCTATCGGCCCGGGTCGGTCAGTCCCTCGGATTCTTCCAAGTCCTGGTCTGTGGGGTCGTCGGGCAGGATCTTGTCGCGCACGGCCAGCTTCATCCATGTCGTCAGCACGCCGGGCGCGATCTCCAGGTCGACGGTGTCCTCGGTGATCGCGACGATGGTGCCCTGCAACCCGGACGTGGTGTGCACCCGGTCGCCTGGCTGCAACGAATCCTGCAGGTCGATGGTGGCCTGCATCGCCCGGCGCTGGCGACGCGACGCGAAGTACATGACGCCGATCATGATGATCACGAACGGCAAGAACAGGATCAAGCTTTCCATGCGGCCAGTCTGCCAGCACCGCAGGTCGCCACCTACTGACCCCGCTCCCTCGCGCCGTAGCGGATAGGCTTGAGCGGCGACGTGACAGCCGCGCCGCGGTGAGGAGGACGTCGTGGCCAGCCTCGAACAGAGCCGCCAGCTGGTCACCGAAATCCCCGGTCCCACATCGCTGGAGCTGAACAAGCGCCGGGCCGCCGCGGTCTCGGGCGGGGTCAACGTCTCCGTGCCGGTGTACGTCGCGCGCGCCGGCGGCGGGATCGTCGAGGACGTCGACGGCAACCGGCTCATCGACCTGGGTTCCGGCATCGCCGTCACCACGATCGGCAACTCGTCGCCCCGCGTCGTGGACGCGGTGCGCGCGCAGGTGGACGACTTCACCCACACCTGCTTCATGGTGACCCCGTACGAGGAGTACATCGCCGTCGCCGAGGAGCTCAACCGGATCACCCCGGGCTCGGGCGGGAAGCGCTCGGTGTTGTTCAACTCCGGCGCCGAGGCCGTCGAGAACGCCGTCAAGGTCGCCCGGGCCTACACCCGCAAGCCCGCGGTGGTGGCGTTCAACCACGCCTATCACGGGCGCACCAACCTGGCGATGGCGCTCACCGCCAAATCCATGCCCTACAAGAGCGGCTTCGGCCCGTTCGCGCCGGAGGTGTACCGGGCGCCGCTGTCCTACCCCTACCGGGACGGGCTGCACGACAAGGAGCTCGCCACCGACGGCGAGAAGGCCGCCGCGCGCACGATCGGCATCATCGAAAACCAGGTCGGCGCCGACAGCCTGGCGGCCGTCATCATCGAGCCGATCGCCGGCGAAGGCGGATTCATCGTTCCCGCAGAGGGATTCCTGCCCGCGCTGCTCGACTGGTGCCGCCGCAACGACGTGGTGTTCATCGCCGACGAGGTGCAGACCGGCTTCGCGCGCACCGGCGCGATGTTCGCCTGCGAGCACGAGGGGCCAGCAGGTCTGGTGCCGGACCTGATCTGCACCGCCAAGGGCATCGCCGACGGACTGCCGCTGTCGGCGGTCACCGGGCGCGCGGAAATCATGGACGCATCGCACGTCGGCGGTTTGGGCGGCACGTTCGGCGGAAACCCGGTCGCGTGCGCGGCGGCGCTGGCCACCATCGCAACCATCGAGAGTGACGGACTGGTCGAGCGGGCGCGGCAACTGGAACGGCTGATCACCGAACCGCTGCTGCGCCTGCAGGCCGGCGATGACCGGATCGGCGACGTGCGCGGCCGGGGCGCCATGATCGCCCTCGAGCTGGTGAAGTCGGGAACCGCCGAGCCCGATGCGGACCTGACCAAGCGGCTGTCCACGGCGGCCCACGCGGCCGGCGTGATCGTGTTGACGTGCGGAATGTTCGGCAACATCATCCGGCTGCTGCCGCCGCTGACCATCAGCGACGAGCTGTTGATCGAGGGGATCGACATCCTGGGCAGGCTGCTGCGCGACCTCTAGCCCCGGGGGTGCGAAAGATCACACCATCGGTGTCTCGTTGAGGAATACCATTAGTTTAGCTAACGTTCTAGTTGTCAGCGCAGCGTCGCGCTTCGGATCACCTTTTCAGCGAATCAAGGAACACCTATGTCGACTACTCCCGAACAGCGGCTCGCACGCCGAGTCGACGACCTCACCGCCAACGACCCTCAGTTCGCCGCCGCGCGGCCCGACCCGGCGGTCGCCGAGGCCCTTGAGCAGCCCGGACTGCGCCTTGCGCAGATCATCCAGACCGTGCTCGAGGGTTACGCCGACCGCCCGGCCCTGGGGCAGCGCGTGGTGGAGTTCGTCAAGGACCCCAAGACCGGACGCACCTCGCTCGAGCTGCTCCCCCGCTACGAGACCATCACCTACCGCCAGCTGAACGAACGCGCCGGTGCGCTGGCGCGAGGGCTGACCGCCGACTCGGTGCGGCCGGGCGACCGGGTCGCCGTACTGGGCTTCAACAGCGTCGACTTCACGACCATCGACGTCGCGCTGGCTCAGCTCGGCGCGGTGTCCGTGCCGCTGCAGACCAGCGCGGCGCTCGCGCAGCTGCAGCCCATCGTGGCCGAGACCGAACCCGCCGTCATCGCGGCGAGCGTGAACCAGGTGCCCGACGCCGTCGAGTTGATCCTGACCGGCCACACCCCGGCCAAGCTGGTGGTCTTCGACTACCACCCCGAGGTCGACGACGAGCGCGAGGCGGTCGAGGCCGCGCGCGACCGGCTGCGCGACACCGCGGTCACTGTCGAGACCCTGGCCGAGCTCCTCGAGCGCGGGACGTCGCTGCCGTCCGCGCCCCTCCCCGCCTCCGACGAGGACGACCCGCTGGCGCTGCTGATCTACACCTCCGGCAGCACCGGCGCGCCCAAGGGCGCGATGTACCGCGCCGGCAACGTCGGCAAGATGTGGTGCCGGTCCGCCAGGAACTGGTTCGGTCCGAGCGCCGCGTCGATCACCCTCAACTTCATGCCGATGAGCCACGTCATGGGGCGCGGCATCCTCTACGGCACCCTCGGCAACGGCGGCACCGCCTACTTCGCCGCCCGCAGCGACCTCTCCACGCTGCTCGAGGACCTCGAGCTGGTCCGCCCCACCGAGTTGAACTTCGTGCCGCGCATCTGGGAGACCCTGTACGCCGAATTCCAGCGCCAGGTCGACCGCGGGGTCCCCGCGGAGCAGGTCCTCGACGAGCAGCGGCAGTACCTGCTGGGCGGGCGGTTCATCTTCGCGATGACGGGCTCGGCGCCCACCTCCCCCGAACTGCGCAATTGGGTCGAGTCGCTGCTCGAGATGCACCTGTTGGACGGCTACGGCTCCACCGAGGCCGGCATGGTCCTGTTCGACGGCGAGATCCAGCGCCCGCCGGTCATCGACTACAAGCTGGTCGACGTTCCCGACCTGGGCTACTTCGCCACCGACCGGCCGCACCCGCGGGGCGAGCTGCTGCTCAAGACCGCGAACATGTTCCCCGGCTACTACAAGCGGGCCGAGACCACGGCCAACGTGTTCGACGAGGACGGCTACTACCGGACCGGCGACGTCTTCGCCGAGGTGGCCCCCGACCGGCTGGTGTACGTGGACCGCCGCAACAACGTGCTCAAGCTCGCGCAGGGCGAGTTCGTCACGCTGGCCAAGCTGGAGGCGGAGTTCGGCAACAGCCCGCTGGTGCGCCAGATCTACATCTACGGCAACAGCGCGCAGCCCTACCTGCTGGCCGTCGTCGTCCCGACCGAGGAGGCCCTGGCGCGCTACCAGCCCGACGAGCTGAAGCCGCTGATCGCCGATTCGCTGCAGAACGTCGCGCGCGACGCGGGCCTGCAGTCTTATGAGGTGCCGCGCGACTTCATCATCGAGACCACGCCGTTCAGCCTGGAGAACGGCCTGTTGACGGGGATCCGCAAGCTGGCGTGGCCGAAGCTCAAGGCGCACTACGGCGAGCGGCTCGAAGCGCTCTACGCCGAACTGGCCCAGAGCCAGGCCAACGAGCTCAGCGAGCTGCGCCGCAGCGGCGCGGACGCCCCGGTCCTGCAGACGGTGAGCCGGGCCGCGGTCGCGATGCTGGGCACCGCGACCAGCGACCTGTCCCCCGAGGCCCACTTCACCGACCTCGGCGGTGACTCGTTGTCCGCCTTGACATTCGGCAACCTGCTGCGCGAGATCTTCGACGTCGACGTGCCGGTGGGCGTCGTCGTCAGCCCGGCCAACGACCTGCGGGCCATCGCGGACTACATCGAGGCCGAGCGCAAGGGCACCAAGCGGCCCACGTTCGCGGCCGTGCATGGCCGCGACACGACCGAGGTGCACGCGAGCGACCTGACGCTCGACAAGTTCCTCGAGGCGTCGACGCTGGCCGCCGCGCCCGAGCTGCCGAAGCCGGCCTCCGAGGTGCGGACCGTGCTCTTGACCGGGTCCACCGGCTTCCTCGGCCGCTACCTGGCGCTCGACTGGCTCGAACGGATGGACCTGGTCGACGGCAAGGTGATCGCGCTGGTGCGGGCGCGCTCCGACGAGGAGGCCCGCGCCCGGCTGGACAACACCTTCGACAGCGGCGACCCCAAGCTGCTGGAGCACTACCGTGAGCTGGCCGCCGACCACCTCGAGGTCCTCGCCGGCGACAAGGGTGAGGCCAACCTCGGCCTGGACCAGGCGACGTGGCAGCGGCTGGCCGACACCGTCGACCTCATCGTCGACCCGGCGGCCCTGGTCAACCACGTGCTGCCGTACAGCGAGCTGTTCGGCCCCAACGCGCTGGGCACCGCCGAGCTGATCCGGCTCGCGCTGACCACCAGGCAGAAGCCGTACCTCTACACGTCGACGATCGGTGTGGGCGACCAGATCGAGCCGGGCAAGTTCGTCGAGGACGCCGACATCCGCGAGATCAGCGCGACGCGGGCGATCAACGACAACTACGCCAACGGCTACGGCAACAGCAAGTGGGCCGGCGAGGTGCTGCTGCGCGAGGCCCACGACCTGTGCGGCCTGCCCGTGGCGGTGTTCCGGTGCGACATGATCCTGGCCGACACCACCTACGCGGGACAGCTCAACCTGCCGGACATGTTCACCCGGCTGATGCTGAGCCTGGTGGCCACCGGCGTGGCGCCCGGTTCGTTCTACGAGCTGGACGCCGACGGCAACCGGCAGCGCGCCCACTACGACGGGCTGCCCGTCGAGTTCATCGCCGCGGCGATCTCCACCCTGGGAACCCAGACGGAGGGCTACCAGACGTACCACGTGATGAACCCGTACGACGACGGCATCGGGCTCGACGAATACGTCGACTGGCTGATCGACGCCGGCTACCCGCTGCATCGGGTCGCCGACTACGCCGAATGGCTGCGCCGGTTCGAGGGGTCGATGCGGGCCCTGCCGGAGCGGCAGCGCCAGTACTCGCTGCTGCCGCTGCTGCACAACTACCAGAAGCCGGAGAAGCCGCTGCGCGGTTCGCTGGCGCCGACCGAGAAGTTCCGCGCCGCGGTGCAGGAGGCGAAAATCGGCCCCGACAAGGACATCCCGCATGTCTCGGCGCCGATCATCGTCAAGTACATCACCGACCTGCAGTTGCTCGGATTGCTCTGAGGTAGGCCGAACAGCACATCGCCCAGCCCCGTTCGGGGCTGGGCGATTGCTTTGTGCGCGTTCAGCGTTGGGGGTGCGGCCAGCGCAGGTAGGCCGCGTTGGGCGACCCGCCCTCCGGGCGCTGGCGGCGCCATCCCCGCTTCGGCTCGCCTTCCGATCCGTACCGGTCCACCCGCGGCTGGGTCAGCGCGCCCGAGGACACTTCGGGCGTCTCCCGCAGGCCGGACACGTACGCGGGCTCCCCGTGCGACGGTTCGGCCTCCCGCGCGGCCCGCGCCTCTTCCACGCGTGCCAGCGCTTCGACGTCGCTCGCCAGGCGCACCGCAAGGCGCGCTATGGCGACGCCGCCCACGAAGACGATCAGCGCGCCGAGACCGGAGAAGTAAGAGACTTCGAGCGCGGCCCGTTTGCGGTCGCTCGCCGCGATCGGATCACCGGCCGAACCGATGCCCAGCATCGGGGCGAGCTCACGACCGATCACAAACCACGCGCCGGCCAGCACGGCCAGCCACCCGCCCACCATCGCGGTGATCCGATTTCCCGAGAAGATGAGCAGCAAACCCGCCGCGACGGTCGCCGCGCCGGGGAGCACGTCGAGCCAGCCCCGAGCCGTGCTCCACGCCCAGTCCTGATCGGGGGTGTAGGCGAAATTGAAATGGGGACCGACAAACGGGATCAACGCACCCCAGGCACCCAGGATGACCAGGATCAGTCCGCTCAGCGCACCGCGCGAGCGTGGCATCCACAACGCGCTGGGTCGGCCACTTCGTGCGTTTCTCATCAACTCTCCTCGATAGACGCCGGACTACTTCAGCATCGGCTGCATACCCCGGCGGTCTCGGGATGTAACCGGCACGCCCCAAGCCCCGGCGTTTAGCGACCGGTGAGGTTGCAGTGGCCGGTGTTACCGGTAGAGGCCCAGCACCACCAACATGATGGCGATCACCGGGAACGTCCCCTGAAGGAGCGCGGCCCGCGCCTTCTCCGGTGCGGACAGCAACAGCACGACCGCGGCGGCGGCCATCGATCCGACGCCCGCCAGCACGAGGGCCACTCCGACGGCGGTGTCCCCCAGCAGCACGGGCGGAATGCCGAGGCCGGTGACGATCGCCAGGAACAGGTTGTAGAAGCCCTGATTGAAGGCGAGCAGCTTGGTGACCTCGGCCTCTTCGGCCGAGGTGCCGAACCTGGCGCGGGTGCGTTCCGAGGTCCAGGTGAACGACTCCATCGTGAAGATGTAGACGTGCAACAGGGCGGCCAGCGCGGCGAACACCAACCCGGCGGTGAGCATCGCTCCTCCTCGCTAGTCGAACAGCCCGTTGCTGCGCCAAGAACAATACCGACCGGCGATTGTCCGGGCTGCCCCGACGGCGGGAGGAGTTACACGCCGGCGTGGTGGTGGCGTCGTCCGAAGAGGCCGCCCCCGGCGCGCCGGTGGAACAGGCCGCCCCGACCGCGCCCGTCGGCGGGCACGTCGCGAGCCGATTCGTCGTCCACGACCGGTTCGGCCGCCGGCGCGGTCGCGACGGGCGCCGGTTCGGCCACCACGACGTCGCGGGCGTGCCGGACCGCCACGCGGGCCAGCGCCGCCCCGGCCAGGAACACGATCAGCGCGCCCAGGCCGGTGAAGTAGGTGACCTCGAGCAGGGCCCTCTTCAGGTCCGACGCGGCCGCGGGCTGGCCGACGTCCCCGATTCGCAGGATCGGCGCGAAAGCCCGGCCGACCACGAACCAGGCGCCGGCGAACGCCGCCAGCCAGCCGCCGAGCATGGCGGTGGCGCGGTTTCCGGAGACGAGCAGCACCAGGCCGCCCACCGCGGCGACGACGCCGGGGAACACCTCGAGCCAGCCTTTCGCGGCCGTCCACGTCCACGCGGGGTCGAGGGAATAGGTCCACCTGATCAGGGGTCCGATGAACGGTGCCAGCGCGCCCCAAGCACCCAAGAGGATCAGGAGTAGCCCGGTCACGGCGCCGCGGGTGCGTGGCATGTAAGGCGCGGATGGGCGTTCATAGTCGGGGCCGGTGTGCCTCATCAGAATCTCCTCCGACAAGCGGTAACTGATGTTGACCCGGGTACCCGCGCCGGCGGTGGCGTAACCGGCGCTAGTCGAACAGGCCCGGTTGGCCCAGCCCCACGGCCCCGGCCGGCGGGGTCAGGCCGAGGTGCGTCCAGGCCTGCGCGGTGGCCACCCGGCCGCGCGGGGTGCGCGCGATCATGCCCGCCCGCACCAGGAACGGCTCGCACACCTCCTCGACGGTCGCGGCCTCCTCACCCACCGCGACCGCCAGCGTGGAGACACCCACCGGGCCGCCGCCGAAGCCGCGGGTCAGCGCAGACAGCACCGCCCGGTCCAGCCGGTCCAGTCCCAGCTCGTCGACGTCGTAGACCGCCAGCGCGGACTTCGCGACGTCGCGGGTGATCACGCCGTCGGCGCGCACCTCGGCGAAGTCGCGGACCCGGCGGAGCAGCCGGTTGGCGATCCGCGGGGTGCCCCGCGAACGCCGCGCGATCTCGGCGCCGGCGTCGGCGCCCAGCTCGATGCCGAGAATCCCGGCCGACCGGACCAGCACCCGCTCCAGCTCGGCGGGTTCGTAGAAGTCCATGTGCGCGGTGAACCCGAACCGGTCGCGCAGCGGGCCGGTCAGCGCGCCGGACCGGGTGGTCGCGCCGACCAGGGTGAAGGGCGCCACCTCCAGCGGGATCGACGTCGCCCCGGGCCCTTTGCCGACGACGACGTCGACCCGGAAGTCCTCCATCGCCAGGTAGAGCATCTCCTCGGCGGGCCGCGCGATGCGGTGGATCTCGTCGATGAACAACACGTCGTGCTCGACCAGGTTGGACAGCATCGCGGCCAGGTCGCCCGCGCGCTCCAGCGCCGGCCCGGACGTGACCCGCAACGACGTGCCGAGCTCGGCCGCGATGATCATCGCCAGCGAGGTCTTGCCCAGCCCCGGCGGGCCGGACAGCAGGATGTGATCGGGTGTGCCGCCGCGGTTTTTGGCCCCCTCGATGACGAGCTGCAGCTGTTCGCGCACCCGCGGCTGGCCGATGAACTCCGCCAACGAGCGCGGCCGCAGGCTGACGTCGATGTCGCCCTCGCCCACGGTCAGTGCCGCGGAGACGTCGCGGTCGGCGTAGTCGTCCTGGTAGTCGTCCGTCATCGCGACTGACCCAGCAACGACAGGGCGGCCCGCAGGGCGCCGGACGTCGAGGCGTCGTGATCCGCGGACAGCACCTTGTCGGTCGCCTCCTCGGCCTGCTTGACGGCGAAGCCGAGGCCGACCAGCGCCTCCACCACCGGACCCCGCACCGCGTTGCCGTTGAGGGCCGGGGCGGCCCCCGGGCCGCCGGCCGCCACCACTTTGTCGCGCAGCTCCAGCACCATCCGCTCGGCGCCGCGTTTCCCGATGCCGGGCACCCGGGTCAGCGCGGCGACGTCGCCGTCGTGCAGCGCCTGCCGCAGCGCCGCGGCGTCGTGCACGGCCAGCGTCGCCATCGCCAGCCGCGGCCCGACGCCCGACACCGACAGCAGCGTCAGGAACAGGTCGCGGGTGTCGGAGTCGGTGAAGCCGTACAACGTCATGGAATCTTCGCGGACCACCATCGCGGTGATCAGCCGCGCCTGGCTGCCCTGCCGCAGCGTCGCCAGCGTGGACGGCGTCGCGTTGACCCGATAGCCGACGCCGGCGGCCTCGATCACCACATGATCGAGCGCCACGTCGAGCACCTCGCCGCGCACCGAGGCGATCATCGGGCGGCCCTCAGCTTGGCCTGCACCTTGGCGCGGTAGGCGTGCCGCTGCTGCGCGGCCAGGGCTTCGGCGGCGGCCATCCGGGCGAGCATCGGCGCCCGCCAGCAGTGGCAGATCGCCAACGCCAGCGCGTCGGCGGCGTCGGCCGGCGTCGGCTTGGCTTGCAGCTCAAGGATTCTGGTGACCATGGCGGTGACCTGCGCCTTATCGGCGGCGCCGTTGCCGGTGACCGCGGCCTTGACCTCGGTGGGGGTGTGGAAGTGCACGTCGATGCCGCGCCTGGCCGCCGCCAGCGCGACCACGCCGCCGGCCTGCGCGGTGCCCATCACGGTCGTCACGTTCACCTGGGAGAACACCCGCTCGATGGCCACCACGTCGGGCTGATGGGTGGCCAGCCAATGCTCGACGGCATCGCTGATCGCCAGCAACCGCTTGGCCAGCGGCGCGTCCGACGGGGTGCGCACCACGTCGACGTCGAGCGCGACGACGCTGCGCCCGCGCCCGGTCTCCACGACCGACAGGCCGCATCGGGTCAGCCCGGGATCGACGCCCATCACGCGCATGGCCGGCTCCTTCGTACGAACAGCTGTTCGAGAGCCTAGCGGGCCGGGCCGACGTGATCCGGTAGACACGCCTGCGGCCGGACGAATGCTGTTAACTTAAAGCCCACGTTCGCTCCGGCACTGTGGCTAGCACCGTGGCAAGGAAGGTTTGTGTGGGAACACTCCTGCTCGTCCTCGCGGCAGTGCTGTTCATTGCATCGATTGTGGTGCTGGTCGTCGCGGTGCGGCGACCCAAGAAACCGGCCCCACCGGGCGGGCGCCAGGACCCGCTGTCCTTCAACGCGATGCCGCAGTTCGGGCCCCGCCAACTCGGGCCGGGAGCCATCGTCAGCTACGGCGGCGTCGACCTCGTGGTCCGCGGCTCGGTGACGTTCCGCGAGGGCCCGTTCGTGTGGTGGGAGCACCTCCTGGAGGGCGGCGACCAGCCGATCTGGCTGAGCGTCGAGGAAGACGACGGCCGCCTGGAGCTGGCCATGTGGGTGACCCGCAAGGACCTCACGCTGCAGCCCGGCGACCAGTACGTCATCGACGGCGTGGCGTTCCACGAAACCGAGCGCGGGCGAGCGTCTTACACCACCGAGGGCACCACCGGCCTGCCGGCCGGCGGCGAGATGGAGTTCCTCGACTGCGCCAACGCCGGCGAGACCGCCCTGCTCTCCTTCGAGCGGTGGGCCCCGGACATGCCCTGGGAGATCTCGACCGGCAAGCACGTCGTGCCCGGTGAGCTGACCGTCTACCCCGCGCCGCCGCCCACGGCCCCCTAGGACCAGGTCCGTGCCCCTTCATCAGCTCGCCGTGACTCCCGCGGACGTGTCCGGCGAGCGGCTGGGGCTGGCGCTCAACGCGCCCGCGCCGGTGCCGCTGGCCACCTGCACGCTGCGCCACCCCGACGGGAGCGCGCTGGTGCTCGGCGTCCTCGGCGCCTCGCACGTCGTCGCGGTCGAACACTCCAAAGGCGGCTTCTCCGAGCAGGTTTCGTGCACCGCACGCAGCGTCGGGGGCGAGTTGCCGCCGCGGTCCACGGCCCCCGGCTACCGCCTGCAGTCGCGCACCGAGACGCACGACGAGGCGAGCTTTCGCCGACTGGCAGGTGACCTTCGCGAGCGTTGCGCGCGGCGGCCGGGCTGGCTCGGGGGCACGTTTCCCGGCGACGACGCCGCCCTGACCGCGCTGGCCGCCGAACCCGACGGCGCCGGCTGGCGGTGGCAGACCTGGCACCTGTACCCGCGACCGGGATCCGGCGGCGTCGTGGTGCACACGGCGAGCCGGTGGCGCCCGTGAGCCGCACTCGCCTGTTTGTGATTTCCGGCGCGCTCGCGGTCGCCGCGGTGGTGTCGCTGGTTTTCGGAATCATCCTGCAGCAGAAGGACATCGGGTCCTATATCGCGGGCCACTATCACGAGTACTCGCGTGACGTGAACGGAACGCGCTACGTCTGCACCGGAACACCCGAGCAGGTCGCCGACACGCTCGCCGACTATCAGGCACCCGAGGCCCGCGCCGCCAACGGCAACAGCGAATACCTGCGCTATAGCAACAACATCGTGATCGTGGGCCCCGACGGCAACTACCCGTGCAGCATCCGCGTCGAGCCCCTGAGCGCCGGGTACAGCCACGGCTCATTCATCTTCCTTGGCCCCGGCTTCTTCCCCGGATCCCCGTCCGGCGGCGCCGGCGGCTCCCCCGGCGGGCCCGGCGGGACCAAGTGATGGCCTAGCGATTGCAAGCAAAGGAGACAACCATGTACCTCGCCGTCGAGATCGGAACCGTCGACGTCAATCCCGTGCTGAAGGGCGCCCTCGCGACGATCCTGTACTTCGCGGTCGGCATGGCCGTGCTGCTCATCGGGTTCTACATGGTCGACTGGCTGACCCCGGGCAAGCTGCGCCAGCTGGTGTTCATCGATCGGCGCCCCAACGCCGTCGTCGTCGCCGGATCCATGTACATCTCGCTCACCACCGTCATCATCAGCGCCATCACCAACAGCTACAGCCAGCTCGGTCAGGGACTGCTGGGCGTGGCGGTGTACGGGTTGATGGGCGTGATCCTGCTGGGCATAGCGATGCTGGCGATGCACCTGCTGATCCCGGGCAGTTTCCATGAGCACGTCGACGAGCCGGAGCTGCATCCGGGGTCGTTCGCGGTGGCGCTGATACTGCTCGCCGTGGGAGGGGTGACCGCCGCGGCGGTGTCATGAGCCCGCCCGGGCGGTGGCGCGCGTTGCTGCTGGCCGCGGTGGCGGCGTGCGCGGCCTGCGGCATCATCTACGAGCTCGCCCTGCTGACCCTGTCGGCCAGCCTCAACGGCGGCGGGATCGTCGCCACCTCGCTGATCGTCGCGGGCTACATCGCCGCGCTGGGCGCCGGCGCGCTGCTGGCCAAACCGCTGCTGGCGCACGCGGCGATCGCCTTCATCGCCGTCGAGGCGGCCCTCGGCATCGTCGGCGGGCTGTCGGCGGCCGCGCTGTACGTGGTGTTCGCGTTCCTGGACGGCTCGGTCGGCTCGACGTGGGTGCTGGCGGCGGGCACGGCGCTGATCGGGGGGCTGGTCGGCGCCGAGGTGCCGTTGCTGATGACCCTGCTGCAACGCGGCCGGACGGCCGGACCCTCCGACGCGGGCCGCACGCTGGCGAACCTCAACGCCGCCGACTACCTGGGCGCGTTGCTGGGCGGGCTGGTCTGGCCGTTTCTGCTGCTGCCGCATCTGGGCATGATCCGCGGCGCGGCGGCCACGGGCATCGTCAACCTGGCCGCGGCGGCCGTCGTGTCGCTCTTCTTGCTGCGGCGCGTCGTCTCGCCGCGGCAGCTGGCGACGGCGCTGTGCGCGCTCACCGCCGCGCTCGCGGTGCTCGCCACGCTGCTGGTGCGTTCGGCCGACATCGAAACCACCAGCAGGCAAAGGCTTTACGCCGACCCGATCGTCGCCTACCGGCACACGCCCTACCAGGAGATCGTGGTGACCCGGCGCGGCAACGACATGCGCCTGTACCTGGACGGGGGCCTGCAGTTCTCCACCCGCGACGAGTACCGCTACACCGAGAGCCTGGTCTACCCGGCGCTCGGCGGGGAGGTCAAAGGCGCGCGCTCGGTGCTCGTGCTCGGCGGCGGTGACGGCCTGGCGGCCCGCGAGCTGCTGCGCCAGCCCGGCGTCGCCAAGATCGTTCAGGTCGAGCTCGACCCCGCCGTGATCGACTTGGCGCGCACCACGATGCGCGACGCCAACGGCGGTGCGCTGGACGACCCGCGCGTCAAGATCGTGATCGGCGACGCGATGACGTGGCTGCGGGGCGCCCCGGACCGGTTCGATGCGGTCATCGTCGACCTCCCCGACCCCGACACACCCACCCTGGGCAGGCTGTATTCGACGGAGTTCTACGCGCTCGCCGCCCACGCGCTCGCCCCGGGCGGGCTGATGGTCGTGCAGGCGGGCAGCCCCTTCTCCACGCCGACCGCCTTCTGGCGCACGATCTCGACGGTCCGGGCGGCCGGCTACGCGGTCACGCCGTATCACGTGCACGTGCCGACGTTCGGCGACTGGGGGTTCGCGCTGGCGCAGCGCGCGGACACCGCGCCCATCCCCACGATGCCGCCCGGCGCACCCCCGCTGCGTTTCCTCAACCAGCAGGTGCTCGCGGCCGCCACCGTGTTCTCCGGTGACATCGGGCCCCGCACCCTCGAGCCGTCGACGCTGGACAATCCGCGCGTCGTCGACGACATGCGGCGCGGGTATTACTGAGCGGCGTGCTCCGGTCGGACCGCTTGCACCGCCCACACCGACCCTCGGCCGCGCCGGTGCTCGTCGCGGCGCACGTCGCCGAATCCGGCGGCGCGGCACCGCGACGCGAAGGATTCGGCCTGCTGTTCGGTCCACCCGTGGCTCGCAAGTCCCGTGGCCGCGGGCCGGACGCGTCGCTCCAGCACCAGCAAGCGCCCCGCCGGCGCCAGCGCGCGCCGCAACTCGGCCAGCCCGGCCGTGACGTCCTTCCAGTGGTGCACCGTCTTGAGCGACCACACCACGGTCGCCCAACCGTCGGGGACGGGCAGGGCTTCGGCGGTGCCCTGCGACCAGCTCACGTTCGGGTGATCGCGCGTCGCACGGCGGGCCAGGCGCAACATCAGCGGAGACGGGTCCACACCGACGACCCGCGCACCCCGGTCGGCGGCGGCCCGCGCCGCATTGCCTGGGCCACAACCGATATCGACGAGGCGGTCGGTGGCCGACACGGAGGCCAACTCGGCGGCAAAGCGCGCGTTGCCGCGACCCGTGAGGAGCATGCCGACGGCGGCCACCAGGCCGATCGGGCCGCTGAAGCCCTCGTGGTCGGCGTGATGGTTGACGACGGTTGGCTCGGTCATCGGTATGCGTGCCGGCGGTTCACTCCTCGTCGAGGGCGGCCAGCACCTCGTCCGATACGTCGACGTTGGTGTAGACGTTCTGCACGTCGTCGCTGTCCTCCAGCGCGTCGACGAGCTTGAACACCTTGCGGGCGCCGTCGAGGTCGACGGGAACGCTGACCGACGGCTGAAAACTGGCCTCGGCCGACTCGTAGTCGATGCCGGCGTCCTGCAGCGCGGTGCGCACCGCGACCAGATCGGTCGGCTCGGAGATGACCTCGAAGGTGTCGCCCAGGTCGTTGACGTCCTCGGCGCCCGCGTCGAGCACCGCGGTCAGCACGTCGTCCTCCGTCAGGCCGTTCTTCTCCAGGGTGACCACGCCCTTGCGGGAGAACAGGTAAGCCACCGAACCGGGGTCGGCCATGGTGCCGCCGTTGCGCGTCATCGCCACCCGCACCTCGCTGGCGGCGCGGTTGCGGTTGTCGGTCAGGCACTCGATCAGCACCGCCACACCGTTGGGCGCGTAGCCCTCGTAGGTGATGGTTTGCCAGTCCGCGCCGCCGGCCTCCTCGCCCGCCCCCCGCTTGCGGGCGCGCTCGATGTTGTCGTTGGGCACCGAGGTCTTCTTGGCCTTCTGGATCGCGTCGTAGAGCGTCGGGTTGCCGGCCGGGTCACCGCCGCCGGTGCGGGCGGCGACCTCGATGTTTTTGATCAGCCGGGCGAACTCCTTGCCGCGGCGGGCGTCCTTGACGGCCTTCTGGTGCTTGGTGGTGGCCCACTTGGAATGGCCGCTCATCGGTGTTTCTACCTCTTCTTTTGCACGCTGTTGCTCGATAACTCGCCAGACGAGTCTACGTGGGCGCCCGACATCGCCGAGCGTCACGCGTCAGGCGACGCCGTTGACGATGTCGACGAACATGTGGTGGATGCGCCGGTCGCCGGTCATCTCGGGGTGAAACGCCGTCGCCAGCATCGGGCCCTGGCGCACCGCGACGACGTGGCCGGCCGCCCGGGCCAGCACCCGCACGCCCTCACCCGTTCGCTCCACCCAGGGCGCGCGGATGAACACCGCGCGCACCGGCCCGTCGAGGTCCGCGAAGTCGATGTCGCCCTCGAACGAGTCCACTTGGCGCCCAAAGGCGTTGCGCCGCACCGTCATATCGATCGCGCGCAGCGGCAGCGCCTGCCGCCCCCGGGCGCCGGCGTCGAGGATCTCGCTGGCCAGCAGGATCATTCCCGCGCAGGCCCCGTAGGCCGGCAGGCCCTCGGCCAGGCGGCGGCGCAGCGGCTCGAGCAGCTCCAGGTCGAGCAACAGGTGGCTCATGGTGGTGGATTCGCCGCCGGGGATGACCAGCCCGTCCACCGCGTCGAGCTCGTCGCGGCGGCGAACCGGCATGGACTCGGCTCCGGCCTCGCGCAGCGCCGCCAGGTGTTCGCGGGTGTCGCCCTGCAGCGCCAGCACGCCGATCCGCGGCGCGCTCACGGCCGGAACCCGCGCCGATAGCGGGTCAGTCCCTCCTGCATGACCGCCGCGACCATCTCGCCGGTCTGGGTGAAGATCTTGCCCTGGCACAGCGAGCGGCCGCCGCTGGCCGACGGTGACGACTGGTCGTACAGCAGCCACTCGTCGGCGCGGAACGCGCGCATGAACCACATCGCGTGGTCCAGCGACGCCACCTGCAGGTGCTCCCGCACGTCGAGGTGGGTGACCTGCGCCGAGCCCAGCAGCGTGAGGTCGCTCATGTAGGCCAGCGCGCAGATGTGCAGCACCGGGTCGTCCGGCAGCGGGTCGCGGTGGCGAAACCACACCTGCTGCTGGGAGGCCTTGCCCGGCGAGAGCTGCAGCCGGTCGCGGGGCACGATGCACACGTCCCACTCCTCGAACTGCTTGAACCCGGCGTCGTCGAACACCTTGATCGAGTCGAGGCCCGGCAGGCCGTCGGGGGGCGGCGCGGCCGGCATCGGGTCCTGGTGGTGGATGCCTTCCTGGTCGGTCTGGAAGGACGCCCCCATGCTGAAGATGATCTCCCCATGCTGGATGGCGTTGACCCGCCTGGTGGCGAACGAGCCGCCGTCGCGGGTCCGCTCGACGATGAAGACGGTGGGCTCGTTGGCGTCGCCGGGCCGCAGGAAGTACCCGTGCAGCGAGTGGACCTGGTAGCGCGGGTCCACCGTGCGCACCGCCGAGACGAGCGACTGCCCCGCCACGTGGCCGCCGAACGTGCGCTGGAAATATCCCGACTCCGGGCTGAACACCCGACCGCGGTAGATGTTGACCTCGAGCTGCTCGAGATCGAGGATCTCTTCGATCGCCACCGAAAGCCGCCGGCTCACCAGCCGCGTTCGGCGAGGCGATGGGGCTGCGCGATCTGCTCCACGTTGATGCCCACCATCGGCTCGCCCAGCCCGCGCGACACCTTGGCCAGCACGTCGGGGTCGTCGTAGAAGGTGGTGGCCTTGACGATCGCGGCGGCGCGGTGCTCGGGCGCACCGGACTTGAAGATGCCCGAACCCACGAACACGCCCTCGGCGCCGAGCTGCATCATCATCGCCGCGTCGGCGGGTGTGGCGATGCCGCCCGCGGTGAACAGCGTGACCGGCAGCTTGCCCGCCCGGGCCACCTCGACGACGAGCTCGTAGGGGGCCTGCAATTCCTTTGCCGCCACGAACAATTCGTCCTCGGACAGCGACGTCAGCCGGCGGATCTCACCGCTGATGGCGCGCATGTGCGTGGTGGCGTTGGAGACGTCACCGGTGCCGGCCTCGCCCTTGGAGCGGATCATGGCCGCGCCCTCGTTGATGCGCCGCAGCGCCTCGCCGAGGTTGGTCGCGCCGCAGACGAACGGCACGGTGAATTTCCACTTGTCGATGTGGTGGGTGTAGTCGGCCGGGGTGAGCACCTCGGATTCGTCGACGTAGTCCACCCCGAGGCTCTGCAGGATCTGCGCCTCGACGAAATGCCCGATCCGCGCCTTGGCCATCACCGGGATGGTCACCGCGGCGATGATGCCCTCGATGATGTCGGGGTCGCTCATCCGCGACACCCCGCCGTGCGCGCGGATGTCGGCCGGCACCCGTTCCAGCGCCATCACCGCGACGGCGCCGGCGCCCTCGGCGATCCGGGCCTGCTCGGGGGTGACGACGTCCATGATGACGCCGCCCTTGAGCATTTCGGCCATACCGCGCTTGACGCGCGCCGTGCCCGTCACCGCCCGGTTCGACTCCACTGGCTTGTTCTGTTCGTCCATTGCGCTTCCACTCTAATGGTCAGCGACTAGCGAGTTTTCTCCTGATCAGCGGATCGACTCGAGCAGGCCGGGGTTCGGGGCGCCGTCCGCCAACCGGTTGGCCGCGGGCAGCAATTCGCCCAGTTGCAGCGGGTACACCTGCTCGCCCGCCGCGGTCAGGGCGGCGATGTCATTTGCGTCACACCACCGGGCGCCGTGGATGTAGTTGCGTTCCAGCTCGGTCCGTCCCGCCAGCGACGGCTCGAACCGGCCGGTGCGGTGGACCAGGTAGAACTCCTCGCTGTCGATCAGCGAGCCGTTGAACTCGAAGACCTCGTCGCGCCGCCAGATCGGCCCGATCATGTCGGCCGGCGAGACCCGCAGGCCGGTCTCTTCGGCCAGTTCCCGCGCGGCGGCCTCGGCCAGCCGTTCGCCGGTACCCACCTCGCCGCCCACGGTGAACCACCACCGGGGCGCGGCACCGTCACCAAACGCCGGGTTCGCCGGGTCGGACCCGCACAGCAGCAGCACGGCGCCGGTCTCGTCGAGCAGCACCACCCGCGCCGAGGTGCGGTGACTGGGCACGCCCGCCCCGCCGTGCGCCAGCGCGTGCGGGCGCTCGGCGATCTCGAAATAGCTTGGCAGGGCGGCGGTGCCGCCGAGCCTGAAGGCGCGCACCAGGGGTCGTTCGGCCAGCGCCAGGGTGTCCCGGACGGCGTCGTTGTGAAAACGGCGGGCCAGCACCACGCGGGCCTCGGCGTCGGCCAGCTCGGCGATCAGGCCCGCCGGCAGCGCCGCCGGATCGACCATCGCCAGCGCCTCCGACAGCTCGTTCTCCGCGCGCTCGCGGGCGGGCCGGGCAGCCCCTTCCGCGGCGTCGGCCAGCGCCGCCAGCCGGCGGCCTTCGGGCGAGCGGCCGTAGGCGTCGATCGCGACGGCGCGCGCCACCACCGCGCGGCGCGCCAGCGCGCCGTCGAGCGCCTGCCACGACAGGTCGTAGCGGACGTTGAGCCGGTCCAGCCGGTTCGCGGTCCGGTACGCCCACGCGCCCAGGACGACGAACACGACGCCGAGCGCCGTCATGGCGAGGATCGCCCAACTCATCAGCTCGCCACCTGCACCTTGGCGCCCGAACCGGCGACCGTCTCGTACACGCGCATGATCTGGCTGGCCACCACCGACCAGTCGTAGCGGCGCACCGCCGCGGAGGCGGCCGCCGTGTAGCGCTCGCGCAGCGCGTCGTCGGCCAGCACCTCGATCAGGGCGTCGGCCAGCGCGGCGCCGTCATCGACCGGCACCAGCCGCCCGCATTCACCGTCGTGCAAGACCCGCCGGAAGGCGTCCAGGTCGCTGGCGACGACGGGGGTACCCGCTGCCATCGCCTCGACCAGGACGATGCCGAAGCTCTCTCCGCCGGTGTTGGGCGCGCAGTAGGCGTCGGCGCTGCGCAGCGCCGACGCCTTGCCCGCGTCGTCCACCTGGCCAAGAAAACGGAGGTAGCGCGTCATTTCGCCTGCCTGAGCGCGCAATTCGTCCTCGTCGCCGCGACCGACGATCAGTAACTGGGCATCCGGGTAGCGCTCGACCACCCGGGGCAGCGCGTCGAGCAGCACCGCCATGCCCTTGCGGGGCTCGCCGTAGCGCCCCAGGAAGAGCACCGTCTTGCCCGGTCGCGGATAGCCGTCCAGCCGCGGGGCCGAGGCGAAGGAGTTGACGTCGACCCCGTTGGGGATCTCCACCGCGTCGGTGCCCAGCGCCTCCATCTGCCAGCGCCGGGCCAGATCGGACACCGCGATGCGCCCGACGATCTTCTCGTGCATCGGCCGCAGGATGCCCTGGAAGACGGTCAGGGTCAGCGATTTGGTGGTCGACGTGTGGAACGTCGCCACGATCGGGCCCGCGGCGATGTTCAGGGCCAGCATCGACAGGCTCGGCGCGTTGGGCTCGTGCAGGTGCAGGACGTCGAAACCGCCCTCCCCAAGCCACTTCTTGACCTTGCGGTGGGTGGCCGGCCCGAACCGCAGCCGGGCCACCGACCCGTTGTAGGGAATCGGGACGGCCTTGCCCGCGGAGACGACGTAGTCGGGCAGCGAGGCGTGCGGCGAAACCGGTGCCAGCACGCTCACGTCGTGCCCGCGGGCGCGCATCACCTCGGCCAGCTGCAGCACGTGGGACTGCACCCCGCCCGGCACGTCGAACGAGTACGGACAGACCATCCCGATCCGCATCAGGCTTCCCTCAACCTCGCCTGCCTGGTCTCGGACAGGTCGGCCAGCCACTGCGGCTGCATCATGTGCCAGTCCTCGGGATGGGCGGCGATACCCGTGGCGAACTGATCGGCCAGCGCCTGGGTGATGGCGCCGACGTCACCGCTGCTGCAGTCCAGCGGCGGCTGGATCCAAAAGCCCCAGCCCCCATTGCCCTCGAACCAGGAATGGTCCGACAGCAGGGCCGCCCCGGTCTCGATCGCGAGTCTCGCCGGCCCCGCCGGCATCCGGGTCGCCTCGCCGAAGAACTCGACCTCGACGCCGCTGCGGGTGAGGTCGCGGTCGGCCATCAGGCACACCAGCCCGCCGTCTCGGAGCCGCTCGCAGAGCACCTCGAAGACGGGCCGGTCGCCGCCGGACAGCGGCAAGACTTCGAAGCCGAGACCCTCCCGGTAGTCGATGAAACGCCGGTACAGCGACTCGGGTTGCAGGCGCTCCGCGACGGTGGTGAACGTGCCGTACCGGTGCACCGCCCACACCCCGGCCATGTCCCAGTTCCCGCTGTGCGGCAGGGCCACGACGGCCCCGCGGCCGGCGGCCAGCGCGGCGTCCAGATTCTCGAAACCGCGGAACGATTCGTGGAGCCGGCGGGCCAACACCCCGTGATTCATCGTCGGCAACCGGAAGGCCTCCCGCCAATACCGGGCGTAGGAGGCCAGCGAGGCGCGCACCAGCTCGTCCGGCACCTGGTCCGGCGGCACCCCGAGGACGCGGGCCAGGTTCTTGCGCAACTGCGCGGGGCCGCCGTTGCGGGCCGCATAGCGCGCCCCGGCGCCAAAGGCGTTGCGGGCGGCGAACTCCGGCATCGCCCGCACGGCCATCCAGCCGGTCGCGAACGCCCAGTCGGTCGCCGTACCGCGGGTCAGGCGGGCCAGATCCGCGATCATGGCATGGGCTCCGTCGCGCCGGGGGACGTGCGCACGGTGTGCAACCGCTGCGCGCAGGTGACCAGGCTGGCCCCGGCCAGCAGCCACATCGCCACCGGCAGCGCGGGCGGCCACGCCACGAACGGAAAATCGGACACGCCGGCGCCGACGAGCACGATGATCAGCCGTTCGGGCCGTTCGATGATGCCGCCGTCGCCGCGCAGCCCGCTGGCCTCGGCCCGGGCCTTGATGTAGGAGATCACCTGCGAGGTGACCAGGCAGACCAGCGTCGCCACCACCAGCGGTTTGTCGTGCATGCCGAACGCGGCCCACCACAGCAGGCCGCAGAACACCGCGCCGTCGCTGACCCGGTCGCAGGTGGCGTCCAGCACCGCGCCGAAGCGGGTGCCGCCGCCGCGCTCCCGGGCCATCGCGCCGTCCAGCATGTCGAAGAGCACGAAGAACCAGACCACCAGCGTGCCGGCGAACAGCTTGCCCATCGGGAAGAGCGTCAGCGCCCCCGCCACCGCGACGACGGTACCCAGGATCGTGACGGCGTCCGGCGTCAACCCGACCCGCAGGCAGGCCCGGGCGGTCGGGGTGGTGAGCCGGGCGAAAGCCGCCCGCGACAGGAACGGCACCTTACTCATGCGCGGCTCACTGCCTCGCCCACTCCGTGGCCAGCAGCTGGCGGGTTTCGCGCAGCAACTGCGGGATCACCTTGGCACCCCCGACGATGGTGATGAAATTGGCGTCGCCGCCCCAGCGCGGCACGACGTGTACGTGCAGGTGTTCGGCCAGCGAGCCGCCCGCCGAGGTGCCCAGGTTGACGCCGACGTTGAAGCCGTGCGGGCGCGACACGTTCTTGATGACGCGAATCGCCTTCTGGATGAAGGACATCAGCTCCGCGCTCTCCGCGTCGGTCAGGTCCTCCAGCTCGGAGACCCGCCGGTAGGGCACCACCATGAGATGCCCGGGGTTGTAGGGGTAGAGGTTGAGCACGGCGTAGACGAGTTCGCCGCGGGCGACCACCAGGCCGTCCTCGTCGGACAGCTGCGGGATCTCGGTGAACGGCTCGTCGGGTTTGCCGTTGTCCCGCTTCGTCGGCGCCTCGGCCAGATAGTTCATCCGGTACGGCGTCCACAACCGTTGCAGGTGGTCCTGCTCGCCGACGCCCCGGTCGAGGATGGTGTCGTCGCGCTGCTCGTCACTCACCGCCGACAACTTTCAGCGATTCGGCTGTGGGAGCGGTGTTTTCACGGTCGGCGATCCATTTGACGATGGCGTCGACGGCGCTGTCGCGATCCACGCCGTTGATCTGCGTGCGGTCGCCGAAGCGGAAGCTCACCGCGCCGGCCTGCACATCGCGGTCGCCGGCCAGCAACATGAACGGCACCTTCTGGTTGGTGTGGTGGACGATCTTCTTGGCCATCCGGTCGTCGCTGGCGTCCACCTCGACCCGCACTCCGTGCGACTTCAGCTGCGCGGCAACGCTTTCCAGATATTCGACGTGGTCGTCGGCGACGGGGATGCCGACCACCTGAACCGGCGCCAGCCACGCCGGGAACGCCCCCGCGTAGTGCTCGGTGAGGATGCCGAAGAACCGCTCGATCGACCCGAAAAGCGCGCGGTGGATCATCACCGGGCGTTGCCGGGTCCCGTCCGGGGCGGTGTATTCCAGCTCGAAACGCTCCGGGAAGTTGAAGTCCAGCTGGATGGTCGACATCTGCCAGGTCCGACCCAGCGCGTCTTTGACCTGGACCGAGATCTTCGGGCCGTAGAACGCCGCGCCGCCGGGGTCGGGCACCAAGTCCAACCCCGACTCGGCGCCCACCTCGGCCAGCACGTTGGTGGCTTCCTCCCAGACCTCATCGGAGCCGACGAACTTCTCCGGGTCCTTCGTCGACAGTTCCAGGTAGAAATCGGTGAGGCCGTAGTCGCCGAGCAGGTCGAGCACGAAGCGCAGCAACGAACGCAGCTCGTCGCGCATCTGGTCGCGGGTGCAGAAGATGTGGGCGTCGTCCATCGTCAGGCCGCGGACCCTTGTCAGCCCGTGGATGACACCGGACTTCTCCAGGCGATAGACCGTTCCGAACTCGAAGAGCCGCAACGGCAATTCGCGATAGGACCGCCCGCGCGCCCGGAAGATCAGGCAGTGCATCGGGCAGTTCATCGGCTTGAGGTAGTAGTCCTGGCCCGGTTTGCGCAGCGAGCCGTCCTCGTTGTACTCCGCGTCGAGGTGCATCGGCGGGAACATGCCGTCGGCGTACCAGTCCAGGTGCCCCGACGTGTGGAACAGCTGGGCCTTGGTGATGTGCGGGGTGTTGACGAACTCGTACCCGGCCTCGGTGTGCTTGCGCCGCGAGTAGTCCTCGAGCTCCCGGCGCACGATCCCGCCCTTGGGATGGAATACCGCCAGGCCCGAACCGATTTCGTCGGGGAAGCTGAACAGGTCCAATTCGGCGCCCAGCTTGCGGTGGTCACGGCGCTGGGCCTCTTCGATCAGCTCCAGGTGGCGATCGAGGGCCTCCTGCGACTCCCACGCCGTGCCGTAGATGCGCTGCAGGCTGGCGTTCTTCTGGTCGCCGCGCCAATACGCCGCCGAGCTTCTGGTCAGCTTGAACGCGGGGATGTGCTTGGTGGTGGGGATGTGCGGTCCGCGGCACAGGTCGCCCCAAACGCGTTCGCGGGTGCGGGGATTGAGGTTGTCGTAGGCGGTGAGCTCGTCGCCGCCGACCTCCATGATCTCGGCGTCACCGGACTTGTCGTCGACGAGTTCGAGCTTGTAGGGCTCGTCGGCCAGCTCGGCGCGCGCGGCGTCCTTGGACTCGTAGACGCGCCGGTCGAACAGCTGGCCGTCCTTGACGATCTGGCGCATCCGCTTTTCCAGCTTGTCCAGATCCTCCGGCGTGAACGGCTCGGCCACGTCGAAGTCGTAGTAGAAGCCGTCCGTGATGGGCGGCCCGATGCCCAATTTGGCGTGCGGGAACAGGTCTTGGACGGCCTGGGCCAACACGTGCGCGGCCGAGTGCCGGATGACGCTGCGGCCCTCGTCGGTGTTGGCCGCGACCGGGATGACCTCCGCGTCGGCGTCCGGCGCCCAGCTCAGGTCGCGCAGCTTGCCGTCGGCGTCGCGCACCACCACGATCGCGTCGGGCGCACCGCGCCGCGGCAGCCCCGCCTCACCGACCGCGGCGGCCGCCGTGGTCCCGGCGGGCACCCGGATCGGGGCTGCGGGATCGGGCTTTGCGGCGGCGCTCATCGGGTTCGCTCTCCAGACTTTTCGGTGCGCGGATTGATCGTTGCAATGCTATCGGTGCCGAGCCGGCTCAGGGCTGGCCAGGCTTGAGCCGCACGAACAGCGCGTCGGCCTCGGTCAGCAGGGTGTCGCCGTCGCTCAGCCGGCCCGACACGAAGATCTTGCGCCCGTCCACCCGGTCGATGCCGGCCTCGAACTGCAATTCCTTCTCGATCGGCACGATGTGGCGGTAGTTGATCTTGAGGTAGGCGGTGCGCTGGCGGGGGCCCCCGGTGATCACCGAAGACGTCAGGCCGAGCACGGAGTCGAACAGCATCCCGAGGGCCCCGCCGTGCACCGCGCCGTTGCGGCCCAGGTGAAAGCGGGCGAAGCGCGCCCAACCGTGGATGCGGCCGTCCTCACCCTTGCTCGCCTTCATCGGGATGCTCAGGATGTTGCCGCGCGTGGGCAGGTCCATCCGGCGCCCGGACGGCGATTCCCATTCGTCGGCGTCGTACGGGCTGAGTAGCGCCGAGAGCTTCTCCAGCTGGTCCGCGGCCTCGGTGATCACCTCGTCGGGCGCGTCGACGGCGCGGGCGTGGTCCTGCAGCCTGCGCACCGCCTCGATGAACCGGCCGTAGTCGGGGCCGCCCTTGGTGGTCGGCTCGGGCGGGTTGAACCCGCCGCCGGGGTGTCTGTGATGGTCGCCGGGCACCAGGACACCGTATTGCCCCCAGCTCGCGAGAGTGCAACCACCAACGCGTTTACTCGCGGAACGTGTCGGTAATGGCACTTTCGCGGCGGTGCGGTCGCCCGCCAACAGCGGTCAGACCGTCTGCTGAGCCCCCGCGGTAGCCAGGGTCTCGAACTCCTCGTCGCTCAGTGTGATCTCGGCCGCGGCGACGTTCTCCTCGACGTGCGCGACGCTGGACGTGCCCGGGATCGGCAGCATCACCGGTGAGCGCTTGAGCAGCCAGGCCAGCGCCAGTTGCGACGGCGTCGCGTCGTGCTCGGCGGCGATGCGCTGCAGCGGGCCGTCGGGGGCGGCCAGCGGCCCGGCGGCCAGCGGGAACCACGGGATGAAGCCGATGCCCTGGCGGGTCGCGGCGTCCACCAGCGGCTCGGCCGCCCGCGACGCCAGGTTGTACATGTTCTGCACCGACACGATCTCGGTGATCTGCTGCGCGGCGGTGAGCTGGTCGACGTCGATCTCGGACAGCCCGATGTGGCGGATCTTGCCCTCGTTCTTCAGCGTGAGCAGCTCGCCCACCTGATCGGCCAGCGGGAAGTTGCCGTCGATGCGGTGCAGCTGGAACAGGTCGATGGTGTCGACGCCGAGGCGGCGAAGGCTCATCTCGCATTCCTGGCGCAGGTAACTGGGATTGCCCAGCGGGACCCAGACGTCCGGGCCGGTGCGCAGCAGCCCCGCCTTGGTCGCGATCACCAGGCCGTCGTAGGGATGCAGGGCCTCGTGAATGATCTCCTCTGAGACGTAGGGGCCGTAGGAGTCCGCGGTGTCGATGAAGTTGACGCCGAGTTCGACGGCCCGCCGCAGGACCCGCACGCATTCGGCGCGGTCGGCCGGAGGGCCCCACACTCCCTTGCCGGTGATGCGCATGGCGCCGAAGCCGAGGCGGTTGACGGTCAGGTCGCCACCGATGGTGAACGTTCCGGATGCTTGGGCAACAGTCTTAGTGGTCACCTTTACGACCGTACGCCGGGAACGTGACGACGCATCCCGGCGTGGCAAGCTGGGGCGCGTGGACCTGGAAACGCTCGAGGAACTTCCGCTGACCTACGCCGAGGTGGGCGCGACCGCGGCGGGCGAGCTGCCCGCCGGCTACGACCATCAACATGTCGAACGCCAAATTGGCACGGGCCGAGAGCGTTTCGAGCACGCGGCGGACGCGGTCATGCGCTGGGGCATGCAACGCGGATCCGGGTTGCGCGTGCAGGCCAGCTCCGAGGTCGCCGTCGTCGACGCGGTGTTGGTGGTGCGGATGGGTTTTCTGCCGGCGCCCTGCCGCGTGGTGTACGTCATCGACGAACCCGACATGCGCGGCTTCGCCTACGGCACCCTGCCCGGGCACCCGGAGTCCGGCGAGGAGCGCTTCGTGGTGCGCCACGACCCGGCCACCTCCGCGGTGTACGCGGAGGTGTCGGCGTTCTCCCGGCCCGCGGCCTGGTGGAGCAAGGCCGGTGGGCCGCTGGTGAGGGCGGCCCAGCGCGTCATCGCCCGGCGCTACCTGCGGGCGGTGTGACCCGCGCCGCCGTCGTTCAGCGGTCGGCGCCCGCGACACATAAACCTCTGCGAAGACACGCCGGCGAGGTTCGCAGTAATTTCAGTCTCGGCGCAGGACGCGCGTTAAGGTCCCCAGCCGGCCAGCAGCCGCTCTGCGCCCGAGCACATCTGCTCGATGACCTCCCCCACGGACGCGTCGTCGCGGATCATGCCGACGCCCTCCCCCGCATCCACCGGGGCGACGCGGCGATCGTCGGCGGCGATCGCCGCGGACAGCTCGTCGCACGCCGGCGCATCGAGCGCGTCCTCGTGGCCCGTCCAGCGCGCGACGAAGTCGTTGGCCAGCACCCGCGCCGGGAGCCGCGCCGGCCAGGGCCGCCCCCTGGCGACGTCGAAGGCGCGGGTGACCGCCGTGTCGGTGGCCTCGGCGGCGATCAGCGCGCGGCGGCTGCCGTCACCGGTGAGGGCTTCCGGGCAGGCCGCCAGGCGGGTGCCGACCCACGCCCCGCTCGCGCCGGCGGCCAGCACGGCGGCCAGGCTGCGCGGCGAGGCGATGCCGCCGCCGGCGAGGACCGGCACCGAGACGGCGTCCAGTACGGCGTCGAGCAACGGCAGCGTGCCGAGCTTGACCTCGCCGTGCCCGCCGCCCTCGGCGCCACGCGCGACCAGGACGTCGACGCCCGCATCGACGGCGCGGCGGGCGCCCACGGCGTCGTAAACCTGTGTGACGGTGGGAATTCCGGCGTCGTGCGCACGGGGCACCCACGACCAGTCGGTGCCGAAACTGACCGACAACAGGGCCGGCGCCGCGGCCAGCGCGTCCTCGAGCAGCCCCTCCTCGTTGCGCATCACCCAGTCCACCAGGCCGATCCCGAACCTGCCGCGCACGTGCGGCAGCTGGGCCCGCAGCGACTCCCGGCTCCCGTCGCTGCCCATGCCGACCATCCCCAGCCCGCCCGCGGCGGTGACCGCCGCGGCCAGCCGGCCGCCGGCGACCCCGCCCATCGGGGCGTTGAGGATCGGCACCCGCAGCCCGAAGCTGCTCGACCAGGGCGTGGACAGCATCTAGTGGGCCGCCCCGGGCTGGCTCTTCAGCACGGTCAGCATCACCACCGAGTCCTCGACCGCGTGCAGGGCGTGCCGCTCCGCCGGGATCGCGACGTAGTCGCCCGCCTTGCCCTCCCAGGCTTCGCCGCCCGTCGTCAGGCGCACGTGGCCCTGCAGCACCTGCAGCGTCGCCTCGCCGGGGCTGTCGTGCTCGGAGAGGTCATGGTCGGCGAGCAGCGCCAGCACGGTCTGGCGAAGCTCGTGCGTGTGCCCGCCGTGGATGGTGTGCGCGGCGCGTCCGCTGTGCGACTTCCCCGCCTCGGCCAGCTTTTCGGAGGCGAGCGCGGTCAGCGAGATGGATTCCATAATCGGCCCCTTCGGTCGTCAAAGCCCGCAATCAGACGGTCAGTAGCAGTATCCCCGCCACCAGCAAGGCCACGGTCTTGACCGCCTCCAAGCCGACGTAGACGTAGTGGGCGTGGGACCGCGGTCCCTCCGACCCGGCGAGCACCTGATCGGAGCGGCGGGTCAACCGCGGGCGCACGGCGATCAACTGGGCGGCCAGCGCGGCGACGGCGACGGCAAAAGGCACGGCGACGCGCGTGGGTGGCGGGCCCGCTGTGCCCCCGGTGCCCGACGCCAGGATCGCCACGATGACGAGGGCGAAGGCCACCTCGACGGTGTTGAGCGCGCGAAAGACCAAGCGGCCGATGCCGAGTCCGATCTGCAGCGTCACGTCGGGCGCGCGGAATTTCAGGGGGGCCTCCAGGAACGAGATGGCCAGCACCATGCCGAGCCAGACGAAGGTGACCGCGACGACGATCGCCGATCCGGTGCTCACCGGCCGGCCCCGACCGGCGCCAGGTGCGCCAGGCACAGGTCCGGTTCGACGAACGCGTCGAGCCGATCGACGGACACCGGCGCCGCCATCGTCTCCAGCGCGCCCTGCATCAGTCCGAGGTGGATGGGGCACACGACCGCGCCGCGGGTCTCGGCCAGTTCCAAAAACGGGCAGTGCCGCAAGCCGACCAGTTGCTGCCCATCCGACGTCCGGCGCTCGGGGGCGAATCCCAGCTCGTCGAGCACCCCGACGAGGTGGTCGATGGCTTCCTCGGCGCCAATGGCCCGGGCCGCCGGCGCCGGGGCCGATTCCAGGTTGCGACCCCACGCCCGGCCGGCGGCCACCGCCCTGGCGCGCGGATCGCGGTCGGCGGCCAGCGCCTCGGTCAGGATCTGGGCCAGGAGCCGGTAGTGGCGCGTCCCGCCGCGGTCCATCTGGCGGACCGCGGCGAACATCAGCGGCGGCCGCCCGGGTCCCTTGCGTCCGTGCGCGACCTGCTCCACCCGTCCGTCGGCGACCAGGCTGTCGAGGTGGAAACGCACGGTGTTGGGATGCACGCCGAGTTGCTCGGCGATGGCGAGGATGCTCATCGGGGCGGGCGACGACCGCAATAACCGCAGCACCTCGCGGCGGCGGTGACCCGTGGGTTCTCCGACTGACGTAATCCCGCTCACGCTCCTTCGATCTCCCTGGGCTGGGCGGCGACCAGCGGTGTGTCGACTCCCAGGGCTCCGATCTTGGCCGCCCCACCCGGCGACCCGAGCGGCTCGTCCCGGCCGGGCAGCACTTCGGTGAAGAACGCCTCATTATCGGCCAGGTACGGCCTCAGGTCCTCGGGGAGGTCGTCCTCGTAGTAAATCGCCTCCACCGGGCACACCGGCTCGCACGCGCCGCAGTCCACGCATTCGTCGGGATGGATGTAGAGCGACCGGCCGCCCTCGTAGATGCAGTCCACGGGGCACTCCTCGACACAGGCCCGGTCCATCACGTCGATGCAGGGCTTTCCGATCACGTATGTCATGCGCTAGAGTTTACACAAATCGAATTGTGAAAACTAGAGATTGCGGAGAACCAGTGGCAGACAACGAACTTGACGTGCGCGAGCTACGCAAGCCGGACAAGCACCCGACGATCTTTGCGGCCTTCGGCGCGCTGGCGGTCGGCGAATCCTTCGTGCTGGTGAACAACCACGACCCCAAGCACCTGCGGGCAGAGTTCGACGCCGACCACCCCGGCGGCTACGGCTGGGAATACCTGGACAAAGGGCCGCGGGTCTGGCGGATCCGGATCACCAAGCTCGCTCCTACCCCGCTGCCCCGAATCCTGGCCGACACCAACGACTTTGTCCCCGGCGCCGAGCCCGACGCGACCGGCGCGGTGTGGCGGCTGGAGGCCAGGGTGGTGGGCGCCTGACCACCGAGACGGGCGCCGTCGAGCTGTTCCCCGGAGCCCTGCTCTGGTTGCCACGCCGTTCCCGGCGGCGGTTCACCGCCGGACCCGACGGGCTGCGCCACCTCACCGTGCACCGGCGGGGCGAGGCGCTCGCCTTGGAGCCGGCGGCGAAAACTTCTGTGCCGCGGGCGGTCTGACCCGACGCGAAGGACCTCTGCTTGTCCGATCTGTGACAAACGGCTCTGACGCCGACGCGCCCGCCTCAGTACCGTCGTGCGTGACAGACCACGCCCGACAAACGCAAGGACACGCCATGTCGTCGCACAACGCAGCTACGGGACCCATGGGGATCGTCGTCGGCATCGACGACTCACCGGCCGCGAGGGCCGCGGTGCAGTGGGCGGCACGCGAGGCCGAACTCCGCAACGTTGCGCTGACGCTCGTCTACGCCGTTTCGCCGGAGGTTTCGACATGGCTGAAGACGCCGTTGCCGGCCGGCGTGATGCGCTGGCAGCAGGATCACGGCCGCCGGCTCATCGACGGCGCCCTCAAGGTCGTGGAGGAGGCGACCGCGCCCGGCGGGCCCGCCGCCGTGCACACCGAAATCCTGGCGTCGGGCGCCGTCCCCACGCTGATCGACCTGTCCAAAGAGGCGGACATGGTGGTGATGGGCGCACAGGGAAGCGGGCGCTGGCCCGGTCGGCTGCTCGGCTCGGTCAGTTCGGCGCTGCTGCGGCACGCGCATTGCCCGGTCGCGATCGTGCATGAGGAGGACCCGTCCGCGCCCGCGGGCGGTCAGTCGCCGGTCGTGGTCGGCATCGACGGTTCATCCGCATCCGAGCTGGCCACCGCGATCGCCTTCGACGAAGCCTCGCGCCGGCGCGTCGGCCTGGTCGCTGTGCACGCGTGGAGCGATCTCGACGTCTCGGAGTGGCCCGGCATCGATTGGCCCGCAACACAATCCATGGCCGAAGAAGTACTGGCCGAGCGGCTGGCGGGCTGGCAGGAACGGTACCCGGACGTGCGGGTGACGCGGGTCGTGGTGCAGGCCCAGCCGGCGCGCCGGCTCGTCGAGGCGTCCACGGAGGCCCAATTGGTCGTCGTCGGCAGCAGGGGCCGCGGCGGGTTCGCCGGGATGCTGGTGGGCTCGGTCGGCGAAACCGTCGCCCAGATGGCGCGCGTTCCGGTCATCGTGGCGCGCGAGGCGCCGGCGTGACCTCGCGAACCCTGCCTAGCGGACGACGAGCACCGAGCATTCGGGGTGGCGGAAGAGCGGATGCCCGTGAGGCCCGACGAGCCGCGCCAGCTGGTCGGCCTCGGCGCCGCCGATGACCGCGAGCTGGACCCGCTCGTCATTGGCGGCCAGAAAACCGGCGATCGCGTCCCTCGTGGTGATCGGGTAGACGCGCACCTCGGGATGGCGCCGTCGCCAATCCTGTACCCGTCGTTCGAACTCCCCGTCGGCATGGTCGCCGAGGCCCTCCGGCGCGCCGCCGAGCACGAGCATGGGTGCCCGGCGCAATTTCGCTTCCGCCACGGCGTATTGGACAACGACGTCGCTGTCGGGTTCGTCGGTCATCCGGACCACGATCCAGTTGATGTCGGGCGGCGCCTGCTCGGCATCGGTGCGCAGCACCGCCACGGGGCAATGCGCCTTCTCGGCGAGCTCGGTTGCGGTCGAACCCAGGATCGAGCGGGCATAGCGCCCGATCCCGACCGATCCGACGCAGATCATCTCGGCGTCCGAGGACGCCTCCACCAGCAGCGGTCCGGCCGGCCCGCGCAGTATGTCGGTTTCGACGGTGACCGTCTTACGGGCGGCTTCGATCGCGGATCGCGCCTCGCGAAGCGCCTTCTCGGCGTGCGAGAGGTCGCGGGCGTACTCGTCCGTGGACGGGTGCGTCAGCTTCATGACAGCGAGGAGGCGCACCGGCACACCGCGGCTGATGGCTTCGTCGGCACCCCACAGTCCGGCCGCGATCGCCGCCGGTGAACCATCGATGCCCACCATGATCGGTTTCATAATCCTGCCAATGCCTTTCGGCGCTTACACGTGGCCTGTGAGGGCGGGTCCCGGGTGGGCGAGCCGGTAGACATCCATCAGCCGCGTGAGGTCGCTGGGCGTGATGATGCCGACAACCCCGCCGCCGTCGACGACCAGGGCTCGGCTGCGTGCGCCGACCGGTTCCATCCGTTCGAGCAGCGCGGTCAGGGGCTCCTGCGGCGCCGCGGTCGGCACCGCGTCCAGCGGCAGGGCGATGTCAACGACTCGGGTGGTGCTGCGCCGGGCCGGTGCAACGTCGCGCAGCTGGCCCAATGTGACCAGCCCCACGATCGATCCGTTCGGGTCGGCCACCGGATAGGCCGAGTGGCGGTCCCCCAGCACATAGCGCTGGACGAAGTCCTCGACGGTGATCCACCCGGGGGCGGTGTGGGGCCGGGCGGTCATCGCGTCCGAGGCGCGCACCCCGGCGAAAAGCTGTTGGGTGGTTATCCGCGTCTCTTCCTCGCGACTGGCGGCGAAGATGAACCAGCCGATGAACGCCAGCCAGACGCCACCCACGAGGCCGCCCGCGACGAACTCGGCCAACCCCAGGGCGATGAGGATGAACGCGAGCACCCGTCCGGCATGCGCCGCGCCGATGCCGGCGCGCACCATGTCGCCGTGGCGGCGCCACAGGTAGGCCCGCAACACGCGGCCACCATCGAGCGGGGCGCCCGGCAACAGGTTGAACAGACCCAGCAGCAGGTTGATCGCGGCGAGCCACGAGGCGACGCCGACGACGACGGGAGCTGCCCCCACACTACGCAGCGCCGCGACCAGCCCGCCGAACGTCGCCGCCAGCGCGAGGCTGGTGGCCGGGCCCGCGATGGCAATCCGGAAGGCCGCTTTCGGTGTCTTCGCCTCGCCGCCGAGTGCGGTCACCCCGCCGAACAGCCAGAGCGTCACGCTGTCCACGGCTACCCCCGCGCGGCGGGCGACGATCGCATGAGCGAGTTCGTGGGCCAGCAGCGAGGCCAGCAGCACCAGCGCGCCCCCGGCTCCGGCCAGCCAATAGGCCAGGGGCGAATAACCTTTGGCGGTGCTCGGCA
Source organism: Mycobacterium terramassiliense (assembly GCF_900157385.1). Lineage (GTDB taxonomy): Bacteria > Actinomycetota > Actinomycetes > Mycobacteriales > Mycobacteriaceae > Mycobacterium > Mycobacterium terramassiliense. The sequence goes on along the minus strand of NZ_LT717699.1, from coordinate 404,280 downwards.
GCGTGCTCGCCAGGCTCCACGTGAACAACCAGAGGATGACCAGGACGCTCCAGTGCACCTTCACCGGGAAACCGGCGACCCGTCCTAGTGGGATCGCATCGCGCACTTTCTGACCTCCAACATCATGGGCGGAAGAAGGGCTGCTTTCAGCCGATTTCGACGCCCGGCCGTTCGGGCGTCGTGATCTGGGACCGCTCGACCCGATGCTTGACGCGAAGCAGTAAAGCCCGGGTACCCAGGGCGATCGCCGGCCTGACCATTTCCATGGCGAATACCTCGCCGGGGTGGCGCAGGGCGATCCGGACGCGGGTGAGGAGCCGAACCCGGTCTTCCCAGTGCGGCTGAACGTGGAAGGACCACACCGCGTTCCAACGCCGATCCGCCAGCGCGGCGGTGAGCACGACGTACTTTTCTCCGACGATCTCGGCGACGCTCAGCGTCACCCCGTCGGCGAGACCCATCCAGTCGTCGGGCGCCAGGCGAACGACATCCCCGACGGCAAGTTGTTGCGCCTCCGGTGCTGAATCCGCCTCGCGGCGCCGATGAGCCACCTGCAACAGCTCGGACCACACCGCCGACGCCGGCGCATCGATGTACACCGCCTCGGTTGTCTGAATGGCCGGATCGCTCACCAACTGGTCGCCGGGCAGCACCATCCGGCACTCCGCCTTGGTCGCACCCCAGTTTCGGTAGTACCGGCGCGCGGCATAAAGCAGCCCGATCAGCGCCGCCGTCCGGGTGATCGGTCGTATCGCGTTGGCCATGACCCAAGTCTGGGTGCGCTGCCGCACCGTCCGACAGGGCCAATGGTCCTTGCGCCTCGGCCAATGTGCCCCGCGCGCTGTCAAGGACTTTGGACCCTATCCGCAACGTTCGCGTGACGGAATAATGACCTCGTCTGACGTAACTTGGCTGCGGCGGTTGCGGCTGAACAAAGGAGCATGACGGTTATGGGTCTAAACCCACCGTTGTTATTGACCGATACTGACGTAGACGCCCTCGCGCGGGAATTTTTGCTCTCGCGCTACCTCGGCCCCATTTATGCCGATTGGTCGCCCGATCGGCGCCTGGACACGTTCCTGCGGCGGCGGGGCCTGGCCCGAGTCGCCGACGACGGGGATCTGTCCATGATGGTGCTGGAGCGCATCATGGCTAACGTGAGCGCCGCGCCGCGCTCCTAGGACCCGCGCACACCCACGGCGGATTCGAGCTCGGTCAGGCACTCCTCGGTGAGCGGGATCAGCGTGTCGATGTCGGGCATCAGCTCGGCGCCGGCGACATAGCCGAAGCCGATCCGGTCGGCGTAGGAACACGTCGTCACGTTGAGCGCCATCCCGTCGAAGACCGTCGACACGGGATAAATCTCCTCTAGATGGGCGCCGTTCCAATACATTTCGGTACCGGGACCGGGCACGTGCGAGATGGGCAGATTGCATCCGGTGCGGATCTTCGGCGTGAACGGTAGGAGCGGAGCAATCACCGTCGCCGCGATGCTCGCCGCGTTCGTCAGCAGCGATGCCGCCGATCCGCGCTCGGCAACCCAGCGTTTTCCCTCCGACATAGACCGGTGGATCAGGTTCAGCCGTGCGGCCGGGTCATCCACGTCGGTGCCCAACGGACACAACCAAAGACCGAACATGTTGCCGTGCCGGTCATTTGCGGCGTCGTACTCGCGACCGCGCACCGTGATCGGGCAGATGGCCACCAGTGACCGGTTGGGCAGCTCGCCATGCGCAATCAGCCAGCGGCGCACCGCGCCGGCCACCATCGCGGTCACCACGTCATTGCCGCTGACACCCGTGGCCCGCTGCATCGCCAGGATGCGATCCTTCGCCCAGCTGCCGGCCGCGACGGCGCGCTCGGGCCCCAGGCGGCCGTTGAACCGCGTGTAGGGAGCCTCGAAGGGCAACACCGTCGTGTGCCCGACCAGCCTGTCGATGACGGTGGATATCTCGCCGGTGACGGTGCGCCCGATCAGCCCGACGCTCGACGCCGCCGTGCCGACCAGCGAACGCAGCGGCGCCACAAGGCGAGACACCAGCCCGTTCGCCGCCGACGGCGGGGACTCGCGACGGCGGTCGGCGTAGAAGGGCGGCATCGACCGGTGCCCGGGATCGGTGCTCAGGGCGTCGGCGATCATCTGAAAACCGGCCACGCCGTCGACGACGGTGTGGTGCACCTTGATGTAGAAAGCGAACCGGCCGCCGTCGAGGCCGTCGATCAGGTACGACATCCACATCGGCCGGGACCGATCGAGCCGCTCGGCGTCCAGCTCGCCGATGAGCCGCCAGAACTCGTTGCGGTCCCCGGACACGGTCCTGCGCCGGCAATGTCGGCTCAGGTCAAGGTGATCCACGTGACGCCAGACCCACACGCCGCCGGTGTCCACGCCGCGGTGCGGATGCCGGCACAGCCTGGGATCGACCGGATCGTTGCCGGCGAGCGCGTCGCGGTACAGGGCGTCGACGTAGTCCGGGCCGGCGTCCTGCGGCGGCGACAGGATCAGCACGGCGCCGACGTGCATCGGGCTGGCCACCAACTCCCCGGCCATCATCGCCACGTCCAGCGGGTCCAGCGGATCCATTTCTTGCGCCTATGCGGGTCGGTCGCGCCGCGCCGAAGTGGCGTCGAGGAGCCCCGACTGCCGCACCGCGTCCCACACGAATTTCTGCACCGGCCGCGACCGGAAGAATCCGGTGTGACCGCCGGGGTACCAGACGATTTCGGGTTTACCCCAGTGCTCCCAGAGGCGCACCACCTGCTCCCGCGGGTGCACGACCTGGTCGGCGACGCCGGCATAGATGAACCGGCCTGCCAACGGCACGAGCGGGGTCAGCGACAGCGGCGACGTCATCCGGCCGATGGGTTCGGCCAATTCCATCGTGCGCCGGCGGGGGTCGTCCTCGGCCAGACCGGAATGGCGGCCCAGCAGCTGCACCAGGTCGGCCACCGGAACGCCGAGGATCGCGCAGGTGAGGCCCTTTTCGAGGCTGGCGACCAGCGCCGCGATGTAGCCGCCGAGGGAAAGGCTGTTCAACCCGATCAGCGAATCGGGCTCCTGCACCCGGATCCAGGACAACAGCCGCCGGATATCCCACACCGCCTGGCCCGTCGCGTGCACGTCGTCGAGGATGTCCTCGCCCGGAAACACCGCGCTTTTGGGCAGGCCGCGGGCCCGGGGGCCGTGCATCGGCAGGACCGGCATCACGACGTTCAGCCCGAGCTCGTCGTGCAGCTTCCAGGAGCGAAACAGGGCGAGGTCCATGGCGGCGCGTCCCATTTCCGTGCCGTGCACACACACCAACCAGGGCCGCGGTTCCGGGTGGCGGAGCACCAGGGCGTATTCGCGGTCGTTCGCGGTGTAGCCCATCCACCGCTGTGCGCCCGGCTCGCCCGGCCGCGGCAGATACCCGCTGTCGAAGGAGAGGCGATACAGCGAGCGGGTGCGCCCCTTGACCTTTCGGACCGTGACGTCGGTAAGCGGCGGCGGGGCGCCGAAGAATCGCTTCGGGTGCTCGAGCCATCCCCTCTTGCCATAGAACTCCAGCCCCGCGGCCACCTCGCGGGTGATGCGCTCGAACGCCTCGGGCCGGCTGACCGGGCGGCGCGCCTTGAGGCCCATCAGGACGATCTCGTCGCGGAAGGCCTGCGCGGCCAGGGCGAGGGTCGGCCGCGCGATGGGGAGTTCGCCGGGCGCCTTGTCGAGATAGTCGCGCCACGACTGCGCGACGTAGCGGCCGGTGCTGGTGAACGGCTCGACGGCCTTGCCCAAACCGCCGACGGCCGGCGCGCTCCAGTGGGGAGCGCCCGGTCCCCCGCGGTCGTGGCTGTCGGGTGTGGCCATGGCCGCACGCTAACACCCCGCCGATTCGGTGCGTTAGGGACCTATGACCCGCTGAAAGCCACGAAAGTCCTTGACCGGCAGGCGCGGATCATCGAGGCGGTTCGGACGAAATGATCCCATGCGCGGGACTTTAGGCACTCGTGGCGAGGGCCCGCGAGTCGTAGCGTCAGGGGCCGTCGGCGCAAGGCCGAAGACCCGAACAAGGAGTTGACAAGGAGTTGACAATGACATCACCGGAAAAATCCGAGCCGCGCTGGGCCGAGCTTTCCGAAGACGTGCTCGAATCCGTCGAGAGCGGCCGCAAGCAGGCCATCGAGGCCGTCCGCAAGTTCGTCGATCAGATCAGTCCCGTGCTCCCCGAGCAGTCGCGACGCAAGACCGTGGTCGACGCCGCCCTGGACCTGGCCGAGGAGCTGGGCGCCGCGCGCATCGAGTTGTTCCGCAGCGTCGTGCACAGCGCCGGCCAGGCGGTCGGCAAGCACAGCGAGTGAACCGGCCGCCACCCGGCCGTCTGCCGTCATGAAGCGGCCGCCGACCCTCCGACGCGTTTGCGCATGTGGGCCGCGAAGGCCGCGGCCCGATCGAGGTCGTGGTCGTTGGGCCGTCCCCTATTGATCCCGCCGATGAACCCGAACGGCCCGACCGTGTCGAAGCCCCGGCAAGAAAACGAACCGATCACCTCAAACCCCTTGGCTTCCAGGCGCTTTCGAACCGGTTTGTGGTAGTTCAGCAGCGGAATTCCCCGGGCGCCGCTGGTGAAGAAGGTAAACGCCCGAATGTCGGCGACGTCCGGGAGGCGGCGTATCAACTTCCGTAGCCTGTCGTCCACCGCCATGTAGTAGATGCCGGATCCGAAGCCGACGAGGTCGTACTGGCGGAGCGCTTCGGGGTCGACCGACTCGGGTTCGACGACCTCGGCGCCCAGCACCTCGGCCATCCGTTCGGCCACCCGGCGGGTGTTGCCGTGCGATGTGGAAACGCAGACGATGAGCGACTTCATGGGGTCCATGCTGGGCGCGCGCCGCGACGTCCGATAAGGGCGCAAAGGCACGAGGGGGCGGGGCGTAAGTCACTTCGGGGCCACTGACAGTCGCGTCAGTCGAACGCATGGATCACCTGGCGGGCCACGCGCTGGATTTGCGAGCGGGTCTTGCGATCGAGGGGCAATTTAGCGGGGTTCGGGATTTCCCCGGTCGTGGTGATCACCCCGGGTTCCCCGGACTCCCAGCGCGCGTCGACCCTGTCCCCCAGCACGCGCGCGGCCGGGTTGTCGGCCAGCACTTGGGCATGAAAGCGCTCGATGCCGTCGACGCGCGCGGCCACCGCCAGCGCGCCGAGCAGCAGCGTCCCGATCCCGCGGTTCTGATACGCATCCGCGACGGTGAGGGCAACCTCCGCCGAACGCGGGTCGTCTACATCGCGGATGAAGCGGGCGTCGGCGACGGCCGGCCCGTCCGCGCAGGCCGTGACGACCCAGACGAAATGGTCGAGGTAATCGACCTCGAACAGGTAGGCCAACCCCGCCGCGTTGGGAGTGCCGCCTTGGTAGCGTCGGTACAGCGTCTCGCGCGAGAACGAGCCGCCGCTCTTGAACCGCTCGGCATCACCCGGTAGGACCGGGCGCAGCAGGAACTCGGCACCGTCTTTGGCCTTCACCGGGATCGGCTCGATGTAGGCGATCAGCCGCTGCCTCGCCGTGCGTACCATCCGGTCCGCGACGACGGGCATGCCCAGCATGAGCTCGAAGGCGCTGTCGTACCCGACGTAACCCCGCACGTCGTCCTTCGCGGTCACCGTCGCCGTTCTGGTTTTGCGCCGCAGCAAAGCGATTTCGCCGACGATGGTCCCCGGCGCCAGCTCGGTGACCACCACCTGGCCGTCCGGGCCGACGTGCCTGATCTCCACGCGGCCCGAGGTGATGATCGAGAACGAAGACGCTTTCTCCCCTTGACGCATCAGGGCCTCGCCGGCGGCCGCGTGCAGCGGATGCAGGTGGGCGGCCAACGCCGCGAGATCCTGCGCCGGGATATCGGCGAACACATCCAGCGCCGACAACTCCGCGATGCTCACCGTCGTCACCCCGCTGTACGGTACGCGAAACGCGCCGCCATCGCCGGGGCAATTCGCGGGGAGGCGTAGTGACAAAGGGCCCTGTCGGGCGGGACTTCGGCGGGTCGAGGGCGAGACCAAAGCAACGCCGTAGCCGTGCTCTTCGCCTCTATGGCGCGGCCCGGGCCGGTGGTCGGATAAAGCGATACGGCTAACCGGGAGACGAAAATGTACTCAGCGACATGGCGGCCTCATTGGCCACAGCGCAAGCCGACGATTTACCAGTTGACCGATTGCCTGCACGACGGGCACACCACCCGGGTGGCGGCGCACGAGATCCCGGCCACCGTCTCCGCGTGGCTGGCCGACCTGGGCGCCCACAGCCCATTGGTGGACGACCTCGAGCGCGCGGTGCGCGGCGGCGACTGGGCAAGGGCGCATGCCATCGGTGAGCGCTTGTCCGTTCGGGTGGCGCTTGCCGCCTGAGGACGCGGACCACGAGTTCTCCGGCCCGAAGGACTTTGGACACTATCCCCGACGCGCGAGGCGACAGCAGGATCGAGGGTTGAGACCATGAACACACCACCTGCCTCGATGGAGAGGCCCGACTTCACCAAGATCGAGAAGCGCGCGCCGTCGGTGGCGCATCTGTTCCTCGACCGCGTCGCCGCGACGCCGGACGCGGAGGCGTTTCGGTATCCGCAGGACCACACCTGGGAGAGCGTGACCTGGCAGCAGGTCGGCGAACGCGTCCACAACATCGCCGGCGGGCTGATCGCGCTCGGCATCGCCCCGGAGGACCGGGTGGCGCTGGCGTCCGCGACGCGCTACGAGTGGGTGCTCGTCGATTTCGCGGTGATGTGCGCGGGCGCGGCGACCACCACCGTGTATCCGACGACCAACGCGGGCGACGTCGCGTACATCGTCGCCAATTCCGGAAGCCGGGTGGTCGTCGCCGAAAACCAAACCCAGGTCGACAAATTGCTGCAACACCGCGCCGAGCTGCCCGAGGTCAGCAAGGTGGTGATCATCGACGGCAACGGGGACGGCGACTGGGTGATGACCCTCGCCGAGCTGGAGCAGATGGGCAAGCAGCTGCTGGCCGACTCCCCCACCGTGATCAACGACCGCGTCGCGACCATCGGTCCGGACCAGCTCGCCAGCCTCATCTACACCTCGGGCACCACCGGGCGGCCGAAGGGTGTGCGGCTCACCCACGGCGCCTGGACCTACACCGCGGCCGCCATCGACGCGCTGGGCATCCTGGGCCCCGACGACCTGAACTTCTTGTGGCTGCCCCTGGCGCATGCCTTCGGCAAGGTGATGCTGGCACTGCCGCTGCAGGTCGGCTTCCCGACGGCGATCGACGGGCGCGTCGAGAGGATCGTCGACAACCTGGCGACCTTGCGCCCCACCATCATGGGCGCGGCGCCGCGCATCTTCGAGAAGGCGCACGCCCACATCGAGAGCATGGTCGCCGAGCGGGGCAGGCTCACCAAGTTGATGTTCGACTGGGCGATCAGGCTGGGCCTGAAGGTGTCCGAAACCCGGCAAGCCGGCAAGGAGCCGTCGGTGTTTTCCTCGCTGGCCTACAAACTGGCAGACCGGGCGGTGTTCGCCACGATCCGCGAGCGGTTCGGTGGTCGATTGCGGTTCTTCGTCTCCGCGGCCGCCGCCCTGGACCGTGACGTCGCGCAGTGGTTCGACGCCGTCGGCATCGTGGTGCTGGAGGGCTATGGGCTGACCGAAACCGCGGCCGCGTCATTCATCAACCGCCCCAACGCCTACCGGTTCGGGACGGTCGGGTGGCCATTCCCGGCCACCGAAGCCCGCATCGCCGACGACGGCGAAATCCTGCTCCGGGGACCGGGTTTGATGACCTCGTATCACGAACTCCCCGACGCCACCGCCGAGGCGCTCGACGGGGATGGTTGGTTTCACACCGGCGACATCGGCGAGATCGACGACGACGGCTTCCTGCGGATCACCGACCGCAAGAAGGACATGTTCAAGACCTCGCAAGGCAAGTACGTGGCGCCGTCGGCGATCGACGCGAAATTCAAGGGGCTGTGCCCGTATGCCAGCGAGCTCCTGGTCTACGGCGAGGGAAAGCCGTATTGCGTGGCGCTGGTCAGCCTCGACGGCGAGGCGATCGCCGAGTGGGCCGCCAAGAACGGCCTGGCGGACAAGTCGTTCGCCGAGATCGCCCGCGACGAGAAGACAGCGGAACTGATCGCCGGATACGTCGACGCGCTGAACCTGGAACTGAATCGCTGGGAGCAGATCAAGAGATTCGCGATCCTCGACCGCGAACTCACCGTCGAATCCGGTGATCTCACGCCGAGCATGAAACTGCGCCGCAAGGTGGTCATCGAGAAGTTCGCGGAATGCCTCGACGCTCTCTATGACCGTTCGCCGCGCTGAGAAACCGTGTGCCGCCGCAGCGGAGCGCTTTTCCGCCCGGGCCGATCGCGCCGCCTCGGTGACCTAAGACCCGCACCTGGGGGCTAATGACTCTGCCTCGGACGCGTTCGTCGTCCATAGGGTTGCCACCATCATGGCGCGACGGCGGAGAGGGATGGCATGCGATCGGATCGCCTCAGATGGCTGGTAACAGCGAAGGGCCCGTTTGCCTCGGTCTATTTCGACGACTCGCACGACACCGTGGATGCCGTCGAGCGGCTGGAAGCGCAATGGGGCGACATCCGCAAGCAGCTCGAGGAGCTGGGTGCAAGCGGCGCGCTCATCGGCAGGCTCGAGGAAGCCGTGCTGCACCACCGGCCGCCGGTCGGACGGCGCGGCCGCGCGGTGATCGCGACCGCCGATCAGCTGCTGATCAACGAGCCCCTCGTCAGCCCGCCGCCGGCCATCGTGGCTCGCCTGTCGGATTACCCGTACGTCGTGCCGTTGATCGAACTCGAAATACGGCGACCGACGTACGTCTTCGCCGCGGTTGATCACACCGGGGCCGACGTCACCCTCCATCAAGGGGACGCCGTCAGCTCCAAGAGCATCGACGGCGCCGGGTATCCGGTGCACAAGCCGTCGACTGCCGGCTGGAATGGCTACGGCGACCTGCAGCACACGACCGAAGAGGCCATCCGCATGAACTGCCGCGCGGTCGCCGACGAACTCACGCGACTGGTCGACGAGGCGGACCCCGAGGTGGTGTTCCTGTGTGGCGAGGTCAGTTCGCGCGCGGACGTGATTGCCGAATTGCCGCTTCGGGTGGCCCGCAGGGTGTCGGAGTTACACGCCGGTTCCCGCAAAAGCGGTATCGATGAAGATGAGGTACGTCGGCTGACTGCCGCCGAGTTCGCCCGTCGCCTTGACGTCGAGATGGGCGACGTCGCGGGTCGATTCGCGGCCGAACTCGGGCGCGGCTCCGGCCTGGCGGCCCAGGGCATCGCCGCCGTGTGCGCGGCGCTGCGTGAGGGCGACGTCGACACGCTGTTCGTCGGCGCACTGGGCGACGCGACCGTCGTCACCGGCACCGCGCCGACCGCGGTGGCGCCCGACGCCGACGCGCTGTCCGACTTCGGCGAACCGGTGCAGCGCGTGGCACGCGCCGACGAGGCCCTGCCGTTCGCCGCGATCGCGGTGGGTGCCTCCGTGGTGGTGCCCGGCGATCGGATCGGCCCCACCGACGGGGTCGGCGCATTGCTGCGATACGTCGCGAACGACGCGGCCAGTCGCCGCGGGGCGTAATCATGCTGCGTGACGAGGAAATTCAGGTGGTCGCCGGGGCGGTCTCGGTCGCCGGACACCTGACCATCCCCGAGCACCCCCAGGGCGTCATCGTGTTCGCGCACGGCAGCGGCAGCAGCCGGCACAGCCCCCGCAACCGTTTCGTCGCCGAGGTCCTCAACAAGGCCGGGTTCGCCACCGTGCTGTTTGACCTGCTGACGCCCGAAGAAGAGCGCGACCGCGCCAACGTCTTCGACATCGGATTGCTCGCGCGCCGATTGGTCGACGTCACGACCTGGCTGGCCACCCAGCCGGACACGGCGTCACTGCCGGTCGGCTACTTCGGGGCCAGCACCGGCGCGGGCGCCGCCCTGGCCGCGGCCGCGCACCCGGAGGTCAAGGTGGCGGCGGTGGTATCCCGCGGCGGGCGGCCCGATTTGGCCGGCGCCTCGCTGCGCAACGTGCACGCCCCGACCCTGCTGATCGTGGGCGGACGCGACGAGATGGTCCTGCGGCTCAACCGGCAGGCGCAAGCGGCGATCCCGGCCCGGTGCGAAGTCGCCGTCGTTCCCGGCGCCACCCACCTGTTCGAAGAACCGGGCACGCTCGAGGAGGTCGCCGTGCTGGCGCGCGACTGGTTCACCGACCATCTGGGAGCACACGCCTGAGGGCGTCAGCGGGGTGGCTTGCTCAGCCCGCCGGAGTGATGAGGCCGTAGTGCCCGTCGTAGCGGTGATAGAGCGCGCTCCCGCGGTCCCGGGCGGTGTCGACGAAGAACAGGAACGGCAGACCGAGCAGGCCTATCCGCTCGATCGCCTCGTTCACGGTGAGCCGGGGTGCCGGCTGCGGGCTGATGGTCAGCGGCATGTCGAACGGCGCCAGCTCGTCCGCCAGCTCCGGATTCACCAGTGCCAGGCGGTATTCGGTGCGCCCCTCGCGATACAGCAGGCTGTCCTGCTTGGTGCCCTTCTCCGTGAACAGGTGGAAGTCGTAGTCGAGTAGCTCCATCTCGAGCGCGGCCTCGTCCACCGTGCGGGCGGGCAGGCTGTACGACTTGTGGCGCATGATGCGGCGTTCGCTTTCGGGCCGGGGGAAGTAATTCGGCCGGTGGGCGGGCTCGGACTCATGCCGCCACTCGTGCGGGCCGAGCCGTGGGACGCCGCCGCGTTTGGCCTCCCAGTGTTCGGCGGCGCGTTCCAGCCCACGACGCAGCCGCGCCGCGAGCCGATCGATCGCCTCCCGGGCGGTGACGCCCTCGACCTGTGCGCGGACCAACCGGCCGTTGACATCGAGGTTCGCCTGTGCGATGACGCGCCGGGCCACCGCCGGGTCGCCGTGCTCACTGAGCCTGACGTGCGCGTGCAGCACCGGTTCGTGGGTCAGCCGGCCGAGCTCGCCGATCTTGGTGCGCGCATATTCCTCGGCGTCGGGGGACAGGCCGTGCCTCGTCACCTGGACGTCCAAAACGGCCGCTAAATCGGGTCTCTGTTTCATTCGTTGCGATGTTCCCTTCAAAATCAGCGGTGCAGGCCGGTGACCGGCTGATGGGTGCTGATCTGGATATCGTTGGAGGTCACCGCCATTAGCTGGTTCGACAAATCCGAGAGGGCCCGGGCGATCGCCAGTTCGTCGCCGATCCGGGCCACCGGCACGTCGGCGGGATCGAGCCGCGCCAGACCGACACCGACGAAGTCCCTGCCCGCCCAGGACAGCCGGGCCTTGGCCCGGGTGCGCTCTTCGTGCTCTTCGATCAGCACGTCGATCTGGCAGTTCTTGGCGTCGTCGCCCTTGTCCGTCATCGCCGGTCTCCTCGTTTTGCGGACTGGATTGCTCTGATTCGATGCGACCATCACCGGGCGGGCGCAAAGTAGGGGCGAAAGTCATCAGGTTCCTGGGGCGAAGGCCGCTGCGTGGCGCCCATGTGCCAAGAATTGGCCGCGACGGGAACCGTCGATTTAATCGACAATATTGTTGGTTGTCATCAACAATTTCGTTGGCATATATCGACGCATCCATAAAGTAACTGACGTGGCCGACCCCAGGCAGGGCGAGAAAATGCACGCCTCCCGAGGCCGCCGTTCGTCGCACTATTCGGGTGACGACCGCGAACAAGCGATCCTGGCCACCGCCGAGCGGCTCCTGCAGGAACGGCCGCTGGCCGACTTCTCCGTCGACGACCTGGCCAGAGGTGCGGGCATCTCCCGCCCCACCTTCTACTTTTATTTCCAATCCAAGAACGCGGTGTTGCTGTCGCTGCTGGACCAGATGAACGGCAGGGCCCACGCGGCGCTTACGGCGCTGGGCGGCAAGCTGTTCGGCGACCCCGCGACGCATTGGCGGGCACGCATCGAGGCCTTCTTCGAGGTGTCCGGCTCGCATCGGGCGGTCGCGGTGGCCGGCGCCGCGGCGAAAGCCACCAACCCAGAGGTGCGGCAATTGTGGTCGGCGCTCATGCAGAAGTGGATCTCCCACACCACGGCGGCGATCAAGGCCGAACGCCGCCGCGGCGCGGCCCCCGACACCTACCCGGCCGAGGACCTGTCCGTCGCGCTGAACATGTTGAGCGAGCGGGTGATGGCCGCGACGTTCACCACCGAGGAGCCGGCGATCCCGGAAGATCGCGTGATCGACACGCTGGTGCACATCTGGCTGGCCAGCATTTACGAGGCCGACGGCAGGGCGCTGGCGACTAGCGGTTCTTGAGGATCCGCTCGGCGCGGCCCAGGCTCTCGTCGATCAACCGGTCGGCGGCGCCGACGTAGGTCGCCGACGCGGCCTTGCCCGCCAGCTCGGCGGTCGCCCGCTGTTCGCCGTAAACGTCTGTCATTCGCAGGTTTTCGGCCATCCGCGCGGAATGCACGCGCAGCCCGGCCAGCAGCTCGCCGGCCTGGGAACCCGCGACGACGGTTCGCCGGGCCAGGGTGCGCAGGGTGTCCCACTCGGCGTGCCAGGGGCCGTCGGGCCGTTCGTCGTTGGCCAGCGCCGCGGCGGTGTGCAGGGTGGCCGCCAGCGGGGGCGCGGCGAGGGCGGCCCGGCGAATCAGGATCGACAACACCGGATTGCGCTTGTGCGGCATCGACGACGAGCCGCCGCGGTGCTCGCCCGCCGGCTCGCTCAGTTCGCCGATCTCCGGGCGGACCAGGGTCACGACGTCCGAGGCGATGCGGCCCCAGGCGTCGGTGCAGCCGACGAAGGCGTCGGCGGCCGCGGTGACGGGCGTGCGTGTCGTGTGCCACGGCGATCGGACGTCCAAGCCCAAAGCGGTTGCGGCGCTGCGCACTAACCGGTCGGATATGTCCGCCGGGCCGGCCGCGCCGAGCAGCGCCGCCAGCTCGGTGGCGGCGGCCCGCGTCCCGACGGCTCCGCCGATCTGAACCGGGGTGACCAGCCCGCGCAGCCCCTCGAGCGCGTCGGTGATCCCGTTCAGCCAGACGGCCGCCTTGGCGCCGAAGGTGGTGGGCGCCGCGTGCTGGGTGAGGGTGCGGGCCACCATGGGGGTGGCCCGGTGGGCCGTGGCGAGGGCGGACAGCGTCGAAAGCTGTTGCGTCAGCTGTGCCGTGAGATCGTCGATGACATCGCGCACGCCCAGCATCAGCGCGGTGTCGAGGACGTCCTGGCTGGTGAGGCCCCGGTGGATCCAGGGCGCCACGGCCGGGGCGGCGCGCCGTCGCAGCAGTTCGACCAGGCCGATGATCGGGTTGCCGCCGCCCTCCGCGGCGGCCGCGAGCGACTCGCCGTCCGCGTCGCCCACCAGGTTCGACAGGTCCGTGGCGGCGCAGTCGCCGGGCGCCAGGTCGGCGCCGGCCAGGGCTTCCAGCCAGGCGGACTCCACCGCCACCATGGCGCGCAGCAGCGCGGCGTCCGTCATGTGTTCGCCGGCCCGCTGGTCGCCGGGCCACAGCAGGTTGGTCATCGCCGAAACTCCAGGAACACGGTCTCGTTCGGACCCTGCAGGTGGATGTCGAAACGGTAGGTGGCGCCGTCATTTTCGGAGATGCACACGAGGGCGGCCAGCGCCGCGTCGGCGTTCACCTCGACATGGGGCAGGTAGGCGCGGGTGAACAACCGGTGCAACAGCCCGCGCGCGAAGACGGCAATCGCGAAGAACGGCGGCCGCCCGGAGTCCGCCCCGGGCGGCACCGTCGTGAAGGCATAGTGCCCGGCCGCGTCGGTCGCGCACCGGCCCCACCCGGTGAAGCCCGCATCGCCGCGTCGCAGCGAGCCTTCCCGCCGCGGGATGCGTCCGGCGCCGTCGCGCTGCCACAGTTCGACCAGCGCGTCCGGGACCGCCTCGCCGGCGCCGTCGTACACCGTCCCGTGTAGCCGCACGGCGTGCGGATGCCCGTCGGCGACCAGATCGCTGTCACCGGGATACGGCAACCCGAGGCCGAGGAAGGGGCCCACCGTTTGCCCTGGGGTGCAAGGCAATTCAGTCATCGGCTTCGGTCCAGGCGCGGTGGCCGCCGCAAACCACGATGTCCCAGCGGTAGCCGGTTGCGTACTCCGGCTGGGTGACGCCGTGGTCGTAACGGGCGATCAGGCGCCCTCGGGCGGCGGGATCGGGAATCGATTGGAAGATCGGGTCCAGGTCGAACAGCGGGTCGCCAGGGAAGTACATCTGGGTGACCAGGCGTTGCGTGAAAGCCGTTCCGAAGACCGAGAAGTGGATGTGCGCGGGGCGCCAGGCGTTGCGGTGATTGAGCCACGGATAGGGGCCGGGCTTGATGGTCAGGAAACGATAGGAGCCGTCGGGCCCGGTGAGGCAGCGGCCCGCGCCGACGAAGTTCGGGTCCAGCGGGGCCGGGTGCTGGTCGCGTTGGTGGCGATACCGGCCGCTCGCGTTGGCCTGCCAGATCTCGACGAGCTGTCCGGCCACCGGCGCCCCGGCGTCGTCGAGCACCCGCCCGGTCACGATGATCCGCTCCCCCAGCGGCTCGCCGGGATGGCCGACCGTGAGGTCGGCGTCGAGCGGGCCGACCTCGTGGCTGCCGAAACAGGGTCCCTCGAGTTCGAGCTCGTCCGGGTCGACGACCAGCGGGGGCCGCGTGGGGTGGCGCAGGGCGGTGCTGCGGTAGGGCGGGTAGTCGAGCCGCGGCTGCGTCGGGTCCCCGGCGGCCCCACCCCGGCCCAGGGCGGCCATCTCCGCCGTGATGTCCTCCTGGGACGCGACAACCTCGGCGCTCATCAGCCGTGAGGCTACTCCCGATCACGCGGCCAACCCCCCGTTAGCCGCGTGATGTCGTCCGCCAGGGCCGACGGTGGCGACCCGTCCCTCAGCTCCGCGGGCGTACCCCACGCGCCCGGTCCCCCGCAAGCGGGAGGTGCCCCAGCGCCGCGCTTGCGATCGCCGCTAAAGCCCGCGTACCAGCGCCGCCCGGCCCTTGGTGCGCATCCGATGCAGCGCGGAACCGCGGTATTGCTCCATCTTCGCGGCCATCTTGTTGCCCAGTTCCTCGAGCTCGGCTTCGGTGATCTTCACCTCGGGCGGCGCGGGAATCAGGTCGCGCTCCTCCTCGTCGGCGTGGGCCTCGAGCACCGTCTTGAAGGAGTTCCATTCGTCTTCGTAGCCCGGCGCGCTCTGCGGCGTCTTGAGTAGCACGGAAAGCTGGTCGACCACCTGGCGGTGCTCGGCGTGGGCGACCGCGATCAGCTTGGTGGCATCCTTGAGCGCCGGGTAGTACAGGTCGTCCTCGATGCGGAAGTGGATGTCGAGCTCGACCAGAAAGTCGTCGAAAAGGGCATGCCGCTCTTCGCTGTTCACCGGCGCCTCGCTGATCTTGCGGCCCAGCCCCTTGATCACGATGTGGTGCTCTTTCAACACGTCATAGGCGTTCACTTCGCTACCTCCTCGGCACGCACCTCAACCATTCCGTCGACCAATCTGGCCTCATAGCGCGGCAACGGGGCCGCCGCGGGCCCGCGCAAGACCTCCCCCGATTCGGCCGCGAACCACGATCCATGCCAGGGGCACACCACGCGGCCGCGATCCACCCAGCCGTCGGACATCGGGGCCGCCAAGTGCGGGCAGAACTCACCGAATGCCGACACCTGTCCCGGGTTCGTCTGGCACACAACCAATCCCACGCCGTCGACCTCGACGCGCACCGGCTTGCCGTTCAGCGAGGCCGCGGGCAGCACCGGGGTCCACTCGGTGGTGCGCAGCCGCTCGCCCGACTGGTCGATGCCGACGCCGGACTCGAACACCAGGGCCCCGCCGAGGTAGCTGCCGCCCAGGGTGATGGCGTAGCCGAGCGCCGTCAGGCCAATGCCGCGGCCGTGCCGGCCGTGGCGGCGGTCCCGCCAGGACTGCGCGTAGAGCGCCGTGGCGGCCAGGTTCACCAGCCCGTGCACCAGCCCCACCCGGCGGTCCTCGGAGTGGGTGTGCTGCCAGTCGGTGGTGCCGGTGATCGCCGAACCGATGCTGGCCAGGATCCCCACCCCCAGCGCGCGGGTGGCGAACCGCGAAGCATCGCGGACCTCGCTGGGCCGCTGGCCGGGCAGCAGGCTGAGCGCGTCCAGCGCCACCGTCGTGCCCAGCGCCCCACTCGTCAGCGATGCCAACGGCGGATGGACCGGATGCCCGAGCCAGACGCCGTGCAGCGCGTTCATGACGGTGTTGCGCGCACCGCCCAGCCCGTTGTAGCCGAAGCTGAGCAGGTGCTCGAATCGATAGCTGGGCCGATCCAGCCACTCCTGCCGCCCGATTGCTGACAGCACGCGCGGTCCGAGTTCCCGCAACCGAACGCCGGCCCCCCGGGTCCGATCCACCATGACACCGTCCTTCCTCAGCTGCAGAGCCAAATGACAGCAATGCACGCAAACTCGGCGCCAATCCCCGTGTTACCTCGCGCTCACATGCGCACGGGATCCGACGTGACCACCGTAGCCGCGCGCCGTGAATACGCGGTTGTCAGCCACCTGTGAATTAGCCAAAAGGATGCTCCGAGGTCGCTGATCGTCGGCATTGACCAGGCGGGCCGGGTGCGGGATTCTTCTTAACGGAATATAGTTCTGTAGTGCAGAGGACGCCCGTGACGGATCTTCGTAACGTTCTTGACCACGTTCGTCAGGGGCTCATCCCCGCCCACATCTACAACGACCCGGAATTGTTCGGGCTCGAGCGTGAGCGACTGTTCGGCCGGGCGTGGACGTTCGTGGGCCACGAATCGGAGATCCCGCACGACGGTGACTATGTGGTGCGGCGGGTTCTCGACGACTCCTTCATCATCACCAATTCGAATGGCCACCTCCGCGCATTGTTCAATATGTGCCTGCACCGCGGCATGCAGCTGTGCCGGGCGGAGCTGGGCAACGCCTCCAATTTCCGCTGCCCGTACCACGGTTGGTCCTACCGCAACGACGGCCGGCTCGCCGGGCTGCCTTTCCACCGCGAGGCCTACGGCGGCGACGAGGGGCTACCCCGAAGCGGTCAAAGCCTGCTTCCGGCACCGAATTTCGCGAGTTACAACGGGCTGATGTTCCTCAGCATGGACCCGGCCGCCGAGCCGCTGGAGGACTTCCTCGGCGACTTCCGGTTCTACCTGGATTTCTACACCAAGCAGAGCGCCGGCGGGCTGGAGGTGCGGGGCCCGCAGCGCTGGCGGATCAAGGCGAACTGGAAGATCGGCGCCGAGAACTTCGCCGGCGACATGTACCACACCCCGCACACGCACGCGTCGATCGTCGACATCGGCCTGTTCCGCGAGCCAAAAGCCCAGAAGCGCAAGGACGGAGCGACCTATTGGGCGGACCGCGGCGGGGGGACCACCTACAAACTTCCGCCCGGCGACTTCGACGAGCGGATGCGCTACGTCGGCTATCCCGACGAGATGATCGGCCGGATCAAGGAGGCCTGGACGCCCCAGCAGCAGCGGGTGGTCGGCGAGGACGGGTTCATGATCTCGGCGGCCACCTGTTTTCCGAACCTGAGCTTCGTGCACAACTGGCCCAAGGTCCACGACCGCGATGATGAGGTGCTGCCGTTCATCTCGATCCGGCTGTGGCAGCCCATCAGCGAGAACGAAACCGAGGTGTGCTCGTGGTTTGCGGTCGACTCCGCCGCTCCCCCGCAATACAAACGTGATTCCTACAAGGCATATTTGATGTGCTTCGGTTCCACCGGGATGTTCGAACAAGACGACGTGGAGAACTGGGTGTCGCTGACCACCACCGCGGGCGGTTCGATGGCGCGCCGCCTGCTGCTCAACAGCCGGATGGGGTTGCTTGCCGACGATCGCCCCGTCGTCGAGGCGCTGCCCGCCGAGACGTTTCACGGGCCCGGTCGCGCGCAGGTCGGTTACAACGAGCACAACCAGCGCGCGCTGCTCGGACTGTGGGCGGACTATCTCTCATGAGAAAAGCCTTGCCATTCGGCGATATTCGCCACCTGGAGGCGCACCAGTTCCTGGTCGACGAGGCCTACCTGCTGGACGCCCAGCAATACCAGGAGTGGCTGGATACGCTCACCGATGACATCCGCTACGTGATGCCGGTCCGGGTCACGACGGCACGCGGCGCGGGATTCGACACCTCGCCGGGAATGGCGCACTTCGACGAGGACAAGTACTCGTTGACCCAGCGGGTCGCGCGCTTCGCCACCGAGCACGCCTGGACCGAGGACCCGCCGTCGCGGCTGCGGCACTTCATCACGAACGTGCGGACTTTCGCTTGCGATGACGAAGCACACCTGGTGGTCGAATCGGCCGAGCTGCTGTTTCGCAGCCGCGGCGACGTCAACGAGAGCGCACTGGTGTCCTGCGGCCGCGAGGACCTGCTGCGGCGGTGTGGGGATCGCTGGAAGCTGGCCCGCCGCACCATCTTCGTCGACGAATCCGTCTTGCGGATGCAGAATTTGGCGGTGTTCCTGTGAGCGAATCCATCACGGTGGCAAACGAATTCGCCGAGGTCGAGGTGCGGCGGGTGGACACCCGCAACGGGTCGCGGCTGCTGATCAGCGCCCCCAAAACCGGGCGGTCTATCAGCCTGGACGCGCTCGAACTGGAGGCCCTGACCTGGCAGAACGCCCGCACGCTGGCGACCATGGTCGGCAGGTGCGGCGCGCCGCTGCTGCCCGACGAGGCGGAGGACGGCGATGACCGGATGGCTTGAGGGCAAGCGCGCCCTGATCGTCGGCGCCGGTTCGGGGATCGGCCGCGCCGTGCTGGACGCGTTTCGCGCCGAGGGCGCCAAAGTCGCCGCCCTGGAACGGGATCGCGGCAAGTGCGAACGGCTGCGCGGCGAGTTGCCGGGTGTCCCCGTGATCGACGGCGACGCCATCACCCGCGAGACCAACGAGCGCGCCGTCGCCGCCGCGGTGGAGGCCTTCGGCGGGCTGGACACGCTGGTCAACTGCGTCGGAGTCTTCGATTTCTACCGGGGCATCGGCGATATCGACGCCGGGGCGCTCTCGCCCGCGTTCGACGAGATGTTTCGCACCAACGTGCTGAGCCACCTGCAGTCGGTCAAGGCGGCCCTCCCCGCGCTGCGGGCAGCGAGCGGGTCGTCGATCGTCTTGTGCGAGTCCACGTCGTCGTACCAGCCCGGGCGCGGCGGCGCGCTCTACGTGTCGTCGAAGTTCGCCGTCCGCGGGCTGGTGGCGACGCTGGCTCACGAACTCGCGCCGCAGATCCGGGTCAACGGCGTGGCACCGGGCGGCACGCTCAACACCGACCTGCGCGGACTCGCCAGCCTGGGCCTCGACGGCGTCCGCCTCGACGACACCCCCGACCGGGAGCGCGACATGGCGGCGCGCACCCCGCTGGGCGTCGCGCTCACCGCCGCGGACCACGCCTTCAGTTTCGTCTTCCTGGCCTCCGACCGGTCCCGCGGCATCACCGGCGAAACCGTCCACGCCGACGGCGGATTCGGGCTGGGCGCACCGCGATGACGCGCCTCGACGAGCAACGCGCCCTGGTGGCGCTGGGCTGCCGGGTCGCCGCGGCGCGCGGCCTGGTCGACGGCGTGCTCGGTCACCTGAGCCTGCGCGTCGACCACGAGCGCCTGCTGGTGCGGTGCCGAAGCGACACCGACTCCGGGGTGGCGTTTACCCGGCCCACCGACGTCCGGCTCGTCAGGTTCGACGGAACGGCCGGCGCCCCAGGCGAACTCGACGGCTACCGGGTGCCCAACGAGCTGCCCATCCACGTCGAAACCCTGCTGTCCAACCCGGCCCACCGGGCGGTCGCGCACCTGCACCCGCCCGCCGTCGTCGCCGCCGATCTTGCCGGCATCGCGATCCGGCCGATCTACGGGGCCTACGACATTCCCGGCGCGTGGCTCGCGCGCGGCGGCGTGCCGGTCTACGAACGCGCGGTGCTGATCCGCAACGCACGGCTCGGCAAGGACATGGTGGCGGCGATGTCCGGCCGGCCGGTGGTGGTCCTGCGCGGGCACGGGATCACCAGCGCGGCAGGCACTATCGAGCAGGCCGTGTTGCAGGCGATCAGTGTCGACGCGCTGGCGCGCATGTCGCTGCGGGTTCGCGCGGCCGGCGGCACGCTGCGCGACATCGACGAACGGGATTGGGATGACCTGCCGGACTTGGGATCCGGCCTCAATTCCGAGGCCGCCTGGCGGCACGAGGTCGCCCGCTTGGGCGATCAGCCGGATTGACCCTGCGAACCGTCGGCGCCGTGGCCGCCGGCCGTGCCGGTGTTTCCGCTGCTTGTTAGCCCCGTGCCGGGCGTGCCGGCGCCGCCGCCGTTGACCCCGCTGCCGCCGGCACGCCCGTTGCCGCCGGCCCCACCGGCGCCGCCACCGCCGGCGACCCCGCTGCCGCCTCCGGTGGCGGCGGAGCCGCCATCGACGCCGTCGCCGCCGTTGAAGCCGAAGGAATCGCCCGCGGTGCTGTTGAAGGTGCTGGAGCCGGGAGTGCCGTTGGCCGCCTGCCCGCTGACGACGGGGTTGACGCCGTTTGCCCCGGCCAGGCCGGTACCGCCCTGGCCCCCGACACCGCCGGCGCCGAGCAGCGTCGCGCTGCCGCCGTCGCCCCCGCGCCCGGGAAGGCCGCCGTTGATGAACAGGCCCGCGCTGCTGCCGCCGCCGCCCGCCTGGCCGGCGCCGCCCGAGCCACCGTTGCCGCCGATGCCGATCACGATGGCATTGCCGCCGGTGCCGCCGTTCGCGCCGCTGCCCGCGGCCACGTTGGCGCCGTCGCCGATCAACGGGCGCCCCACCAGGGCCTCGCGCCGCCCGTCATATCGGCGAATGCCGTTAAGTCACAGGTTCATCTCCGGCGCGCGCCACGCCACCGGGCCGGCGGGTGCCGGGATTAACCTGCCCGGGTGAGCGAACTGGACCGGCGGCGCTTCCTGGTCGCCGTGGCCGCGACCGTGGCGGTCACGGGCGTCTCGTGGTGCTCGGCGGGCGGACCCAAGGAGACGGTGGCCCGCGCCGAGGTTCCCGGCTCCGCGCCGAGCCCGGCCGCTCCTCTGCTGCCGCCGTTGCTGTCGCCCCCCGACCGGGCATCGCGAGTCCTGCTGCCCGGGGGCACGGTGCTGACCAAGCTACCGGGCAACGGTGATCTGTTGGCGTGGACGGTCGATGACGGCGCGGACGCCGAGGTGGTGCGGCTCTACACGCAATTCGCCAAGGACACCGGCGTGCGGCTCACCTATTTCGTCACCGGCTCCTATCGCTCGTGGACCGAGCATGCCGCCTTGCTGCGGCCGCTGGTCGAATCGGGACAGATTCAGCTCGCCAACCACACGTGGACGCATCCTGACCTGACGAAACTGTCGGCGAGCCAGGTCGCCGACGAGCTCAGCCGCACCGCCGCGTTCCTGCGGAACACCTATGGTGTGGACGCCGCCCCTTACTTCCGGCCGCCGTATGGCCATCACAACGCCGAGGTGGACCGGGTGGCCGCCGAATTGGGCTACCAGGTTCCGACCCTGTGGAGCGGTGACCTACGGGATTCCGCGGCGCTCTCCGAAGACCAGATCGTCAGGATGGCGCTGCAGGCCTTCACGCCGCAGAACATCGTGATCGGCCACCTCAACCACCCGGCGGTCACCCGCGTTTACGGGCAGCTGGTCGACGTCATCCGGGCGCGCAAGTTGCGCACCGTCACCCTCAACGACGTCTTCCTGCGGCCGGAGATCCCGTACCGGACGTCTCAGCCGAGCTGATCGCCAATCTCCTTGGCCGCCTTGATAAGTGTGGCCGCCACGGCGGGGTGTTGGGTGCTGTCCAACCGGTTCTGCGGTGCCGCCGCGTTGAGCGCCAGCCGCAGGCCCGGGGCGCGGGTGGGGATGGGCACCGCGACCGAGGCGACGCCCTCCTCGCTCTCCTCGCGATTGACGGCGTAGCCCCGCTCGCGGACGCGGGACAGCTCGGCCTCCAATTCGGTGCGGCTGCCGATCGAGTGGGGGGTGACCCGCTCCAACTCCTCGACCGGAAACAACTGGCACAGTTCGGCTTCCGCGAGCTGTGCCAACATCACCTTGCCCGTCGAGGTGCAATGCGCCGGCATGGTGCGTCCCAGCCGGGAGGCCACCCGGACCGCGGCCGGGCCCTCGACCGCGGCCACGAAATGGACGTTGGCGCCGTCGAGCATCCCGACGTGAATCGTCTCCCGCAGTTGTTGGCTGAGGCCGCGCATGATCGGCGCGGCGGTTCGCTGAATGTCGAGGCGCCCGAGGATCGCAAACGCCACGCCGGTCAGCGAGGGACCGGGCAGGTACGCCTTGGACATCGGGTCTTGCCGGACGAACCCGCGGTAGTTCAGCATCGCCAACAGCCGATGCGCGGTCGACGGCGCGACACCCAGGTATCGGGTGGCCTCGGTCAACCGGATCTCGGGCCGCTCCCCCAGCAGCAGCAGGAGCTTCAGCGCGTTGTCGACCGACTCGATCGGATACTGGGGCGCAAGCGAATCGGCGGCGTCCTGCTGCCTCTTGTTCGCCATGACAGTGACGGTACCGCCATTAGAGCGCGCTCAGGACCGTCGCGCCGACTAGGCCCGACACCATCACCGCGAAAGTTGTGGCCGCGGTGGCCTTCCATCCGAGGCTGCGTGCGACCATCGCCGCACCCGGGGCGCTGACCGCAGGGAGGGTGATCAGCAGCGCACCAAGCGTTCCCGTCGAGGCCCCGAGCAACGCCAGCCCCTGCAGGATCGGGATCTCCGCCGCTGTCGGGATGACGATCAGCGTGCCGACCGCCGCCGCGAGGACGACGATCAGCAGGCCGTGGTGCGGGAATCCGGTCAGGGTCAGCAGCCAGCCGCGAAACGCCCCGACCAGGAGCACCATGACCGCGTACTCGGGCAACAGAAATAGGCACAACCGCAGCAGCGCCCGCATGAAGACGCCGGGCCTCGCCGCCGGCTCGCCGTTGCCGGAAGGGGCGACTTCCTCGGCGGGCGGTCGCCCGCCGCCCCCGGTGACCAGCCCGACCGTCGCCGCCACACCAACCACGGCGGCGACGCCGACCACCAACCTGGTCACCGCCCACTGCCACGGGGCCACAAACGCCAAGAACACCAGCACCGCGGGATTCAGCAATGGATTCCCGAGCCAGTAGGCGACGGCGGCGACGCGCCCGACCCCGTTGCGCCGCAACGTGACCGCCACCGGGGCGGCGCAACACGTGCACATCATCGACGGCATGCCCACGACCCCGCCGGCCAGCGCGCTCGAGATCACGCGGCGCCGGTTCAACGCACGTGGCAACCACGATCGCGGCAGCAACGCCTGTACCGACGCGCTGATCAGCAGCGCCACCAGCAGCGCCTGCCAAATCGACAAGAAGTAGGCGTGAAAGAACGTCGTCGCGGCGTGCCAGGTGGGACCGTCCCCGCTGCGCACCCCGCCGATGGTGAGGATGTTCGACGCCGACCAGCGATGCGTCCGCCGGGCGCGCAGGGCTTTGGCCGCGTAGGGCATCCACTTGGCCCACATCAGCCCCGCCACGAACACGGCCAGCGTCACGGCGGCACCGAGTGCGACGGCCGCGCGGCCCGGTGTGCGAATCGCGTTGACATTCAATTGCGCGGCCACGGCCACCGAGGCTAACGCAATTGCCACACAGTCACGGCGGGGACAGGGCACACGCCATATCCTCCCCCGGGAGGCCATCGTGTCGGGTGAGGCGCCGCGGGCTCAACCGCCCTGTGCCGCTTGCGTTTTCGCCCAGCGGTAGTCGGCCTTGCCGGACGGCGAGCGCTGCAGCCGGTCGCAGAAGACGATCGCCTTCGGCAGTTTGTACCGCGCGATATGGCGGGCGGCCTCGGCGATGATGCTGTCGGCATCGACGGACACCCCGTCGGAAAGCTGGACGAGCGCGACGACTTCGTTGCCCCACCGGGTGCTGGGCCGGCTCGTCACCACGACGTCGTACACGTCGGGGTGCTCGGCGATCGCGGCCTCGACCTCCTCGGCGAAGATCTTCTCCCCGCCGGAGTTGATGGTGACCGAATCGCGGCCGAGCAGCTCGATCTGGCCGTCGGCGTGCCAGCGGGCCCGGTCCCCGGGCACCGAGTGGCGGATGCCCTCGATCACCGGGAACGTGCGCGCCGTCTTGTCCGGGTCGCCCAGATAGCCCAGCGGTATCGGCCCCTGCTGGGCCAGCCAGCCAATCTCCTCGTCGCCCGGCGACAGGATCCGGGTCAGGTCCTCGCTGACCACCACCGCCCCGGGGTTCGGGGCGAAGCGGCCGGTCGCGCTCTGCAGCCGGCTGGAGGCCTGCATCATCTGCGCGCCGGATTCCGACGCCCCGCCCGCGTCCAGAACAGTCACCTGCGGCAGCAGCTCGACGAACCGCTGCTTGAGCGGGGCGCTGAGCGCGGCCCCACCGGTGACCAGCGCCAGCAGCCCGGACAGGTCGTAGTCGCCGGCCTCGAGTTCGTCGGCCAACGGCCGGCCGAACGCGTCGCCGACCATCGACAGCGACATCACCCGTTCGCGGCTGGCCAGGGCCAGCGCCTCGGCCGGATCGAAGTAGGTGGTCGTCGGCGCCATCACGAACGGCCGGCCGCCGCACAGGCTGATGAAGGCCGCCCACTGGGCGGCGCCGTGCATGAGCGGCGCCAGGGTCATCGAGCCCGGTCCCTCCAGCCGCGACCGCTCGACGATCTCCTCCAGGCTGCCCACCACCTCACCGGTGCCCAGCGCGCGCCCGCCCATGGCGTTGACATAGATGTCGTGCTGCCGCCACAACACCCCCTTGGGCATGCCGGTGGTGCCGCCGGTGTAGAGCACGTACAGGTCGTCCGGCGACGGCACCACGTCGAGCGGCTCGTCGGACACCGAGCCGAGCAGGTCCTCGTAGCGCACCGCCCCCGGCAGCGGGTCGTTGCCCGACCCGTCGTCGACGTGGATCAGCCGCACCGGGCCGGCCATCCTGACCAGCGCCTCGGCCAGCGTCGGCGCGAACCGCGCGTGATACATGACCACGTCGGCGCCCGCGTTGCCGAGCAGGTACACCAGCTCGTCGGCGACGTAGCGGTAGTTGACGTTGAACGGGGCCACCCGTGCCCCGTAGGCGCCGAGCATCGCCTCGAGGAATTCGTTGCAGTTCGCCATGTACAGCCCGAGGTGGCTCTGGCCCGACTCGTACGGCGCCAGCTCCGCGCGTTCGCGACGCGCACCCAGCCCCCACCCGTGCAGCGCGCGGGCGAACCGGCGGGCACGTTCGGCGGTTTGCGCGAACGTGAGGCGCCGCTCGCCGAACACGATGCAGTCCCGGTCGGGGTTGGCCGCGGCGACCGCGCCGAACACCTGGGCAAGGTTGAATTCCACAGACTCTCCTCACGGCGAACCAGCGTCACGCTACAACGACGGAAGCCCGATCACCGGTTAGTCTCGGCATCGTGTGCGGGGCTACCCAGACCGGATACTGCCGATACGTCGCCATCGGGGACAGCCAGACCGAGGGGTTGTGGGACGGTAACGACGCGATCGGCTGCCTCGGGTTTGCCGACCGGCTCGCGGCCATGATCGACGCCCGCTACCCCGGTTTGCAGTACGCCAACCTGGCGATCCGCGGCAAGCTGGTGGCCGACGTGCTGCGCGAACAGGTTCCGCCGGCGCTGGAGATGCGACCGGATTTGATCACCGTGTGCGTCGGCATGAACGACGTCATCCAGCCGGGAAACTCGTTCGGTCGCGCCCTGGACAAGCTCGAGCAGGTGTACGCCGCGCTCGCCGGATCGGGCGCGACGGTGGTGACCACCACCTTCCCCAACGTCGCGCAATTCCTCCCGCTCGGCCGGCTGGTGTCCGGGCGGCTCACCCGCATCAACGAGGCGATCCGGGCGGCCGCCGACCGATACGACTTCAGGCTCGTCGACCTCTACCACGCGGCCTCGATGCGGGACCTGGACACGTGGGACGTCGACCGCGTGCACGCGTCCACCAAGGGGCACATCCTGTTCGCCGCGGCGGCCGCCGAAGCGCTCAATTTGCCCGGCAGCAACCATGATTGGGCCGAGGCGAGCGGCAGCCCGACGCGCCTGTCGTTTCAATCGCGCACGTACGGCCAGCTGCGCTGGACGCAGCAGAAGTTCATGCCGTGGGTCTGGCGGCGGCTGCGCGGCATGTCGTCGGCCGACGGGCGGGTGCCCAAGCGCCCGCGACTGGAACCCGTCAGCACGCCGAGCGCGGAGATTACGGCGCGGTTCGTGCGGCGGTCGGGCATCCTTGACCCATGAACGTGGAGGCTTTGCTGCAGTCCATCCCACCCTTGCTGGTGTACCTGGTGGTCGGCGGCGTGGTGGGGATGGAAAGCCTCGGCATTCCCCTTCCCGGCGAGATCGTGCTGGTCAGCGCGGCGCTGATGTCGTCGCATCACGACCTGGCCGTCAATCCGATCGGGGTCGGCGTCGCCGCGGTGCTCGGCGCCGTGATCGGCGACTCGATCGGCTACGCGATCGGGCGGCGGTTCGGCATGCCGCTCTTCGACCGGCTGGGCCGGCGCTTCCCCAAGCACTTCGGGCCCGGGCACGTCGCGCTCGCCGAAAAACTGTTCAACCGCTGGGGAGTTCGGGCGGTGTTCTTCGGCCGGTTCATCGCCCTGCTGCGGATTTTCGCCGGTCCGCTGGCCGGCGCGCTCAAGATGCACTACCCGCGGTTCCTGGCGGCCAACGTCTCCGGAGCCATCTGCTGGGCGGGCGGCACCACCGCACTGGTGTATTTCGCCGGCATGGCCGCCGAACGCTGGATGGAGCGGTTCTCCTGGGTGGCGCTGGTCATCGCGATCGTGTGCGGCCTGATCGCCGCGTTCGCGTTGCGCGAGCGCACGTCGCGGGCCATCGCCGAACTCGAGGAAGAGCACTACCGCAAAACGGGCACCACGGCCGCCGACGCCGCCTGAGGTCTTGACGGTTAACCCACCGCCTCACCGATGTCCTCCGGCCGGTGCTCCTCGATGAGCGCGCAGGCCATCTTGCGGGCGCGCAGCGCGGCGTCGACGTCGCCCACGGCCGCGAGCACGATCGCGCCCTTCATCAGGATGTGCCACGACGAGGCGAAGTCCTCGACGTCGATGAGCCCCGCCGCGACGGCGCGCTCCCGCACGATGTCGCGGACGTGGTCGATGTGGACGATGCAGGCCTGTCCGGCCGGGTGACCGGGCCCCAACTCCAGCAAGACGTTGATGAACGAGCAGCCCTCGTAGCCGTCGCGGAGCTGAAACCAATCGTGCATGACGTCGAAGATGGCCAGCAACTGTTCCTCGGGTGTGGCGCCGCGGAGCCGTGACTGCTCCTCGATCAGGCCGTGCGTCCACACCTGTTCGCGCCGCTGCAGCACGGCCAGGACGAGATCGTCCTTGGTCGCGAAATGCCGGTAGAGGGTGGCCCTGGCCACGCCGGCCCGCTCGATCACCTCGTCGGTGCCGACCGCGCGGATCCCGCGCCGGCTGAAGAGCTCATAAGCCGCGGCCAGGATCCGCTCTCGGGCCGAGCCGGCCGGCGGCGAGACATCGTGGCTGGTCATACGGGCCTTACCATACTCTTAACCGGCGGCAGGTAGACAGACCGCCCTGTCTCGTTATACAAAAGAGATTCGCACGTCGCGAAGAATTCGTCTTAAGTCAGCAGGACGGGCACCATCCCGACGCCAAGCGTCGGTCGATTAGGGGGTCCATCATGAGTCCGGTTATCGCTGCGGAAACGATGTCCAGCCCACCACCTCTCACACTCAGCACGCGGCTGGTCTACCAGCTGGGCGATCCACACAGCACGCTGCGGGCGACCACCGACCGCAATGGCGCGGCGGTGCTCATCAACGCCGGCGGCGAGGTCGACGCCTGCAACGAGCACACCTGGCGCCAGCTGGTCAGCGAGGCCGCCAGCGTGGTCATTGCGCCCGGGCCCTTCGTGGTCGACGTCACCGGGCTGGATTTCATGGCCTGCTGCGCCTTCGCGGTCCTGGCCGAGGAGGCGCACCGGTGTCGAGACCGCGGCATCGACCTGCGCCTGGTGAGCCACGAGCCGATCGTCGCGCGAATCGTCGACGCCTGCGGGCTCAACCGCGTCCTGCCTATCTACCCAACCGCGGACGCCGCGCTCGCGTCGGCCGCGCGCTGGTGAGCTGACCGACTCCCCACGCTCCGGCCCAACTTTCGCGCCCACCGTCGGTGTGGAGGAGGAGTTCCTCCTCGTTGACCCCCGGACGGGCGAACCGGCCCCCCGCAACGCCGACGTGGCCGAGGAGGCGAAGCGCCGGGGCGTCGAGCTGCAGCTGGAACTGAGCAGCTGCCAAGTGGAGACGACCTCCAGCGTGGCAGCGACCAGCGCGGAACTCGCCGAGGAACTCACCCGGCTGCGGGGTGCCGCGGCGGGGGCCGCCGAGGCCGCCGGTGTCCGGCTGCTCGCCTCGGGGCTCCCACCCGCCACGCCGCACGAGTTTCCCGTCACCGACACCCCGCGCTACCGGCGGATCGGCGCCGAATTCGGGATGATCGCCCACGAGCAGGGCATCTGCGGATGCCACGTCCACGTGCAGGTGCCCGACCGCCCGGCCGCCATCCACGTCAGCAACTGGCTGCGGCCGTGGCTGCCGTCTTTGCTTGCGCTGTCGGCCAATTCGCCGGTGTACCGCAACGCCGACAGCGGCCACGCCAGCTGGCGCAGTATCCTGTGGCGGCGCTGGCCGGCCGCCGGGCCGCCGCCGTACTTTCCCTCGCCCGACGACTACGACCGCGCGGTGCGCATGCTGGTCGACACCGGGGTGATCCTGGACGGGGACATGATCTATTGGGACGTGCGCCCGTCGGCGGAGTTCCCGACGGTCGAGGTCCGGGTCGCCGACGTGCCGGCCACGGTCGACGAGACCGTGCTGCTGGCCACGCTGATCAGGGCCGCGGTGATGACGGCGCTCGACGCCCGCGACGACGGTGACGTGCTGGGGCGCCTGCCGCCCGGCGCGCTGCGGGCGGCGTACTGGAAGGCCGCCCACGACGGGCTCGCGGGGCACGCGCTCGATTTGATCCACGGCCGCGGGGCGGTGCCGGCTCGCGAGCAGCTGGGCGCGCTGGTGCAACGGGTGCGCCCGGCGCTGGAAGCGCTCGGCGAATACGACCGCGCGGCAACGGAACTCGATCGCGTCGTCGCGCGCGGCAACGGGGCGATGCGGCAGCGGCGGGCGTGGCAACAACGCCACGATGTGCTGGACGTCGTCGCCGAGGTCACCGTCAGGCCACACTGAGCAGGCGGTAGAGCCCGATCAGCCCGACCACCACGATGGTGGAGCGCAACGCGGTCGGCGAGAGCCGGCGGCCATAGCGCGCCCCGACCAGCCCACCGATCAGCGAGCCGACCGCGATGAGCCCGGCCACCGGCCAGCTGATCCGGTGAAACGCCACCAGCGAATAGCTCACCGCCGCAACGACGTTCACCAACAGCGTGAGCAGGTTCTTGGCCGCGTTCATGCGCTGCACCGACTCGGGCAGCAACGCCCCCATCATGCCGACCATCAGGATCCCCTGCGCGGCGGTGAAGTAGCCGCCGTACACGCCGACCGCGAACGTCCCGACCACCAGCACGGCCATCCGACCTAAAGTGATGTGCTCGCGGGAACGTCCCGCTTCTTCGGCGCGCCGGGCGGCCCACGACTGCAGCTTCGGCCCGACCACCACCAGCACCAGCGCGAGTACCAGCAGCCCCGGCACGATCGCGGCGAACACCGTCGCGGGCAGATGCAGCAGCAGGAAGGCCCCGAGCACCGCGCCGGCCAGCGACGCGGGGATCTGCCACCGCAGCCGGTTCCATTGCCCGGCCAGCTCGGCGCGGTACCCCCAGGTGCCCGAGACGCTGCCCGCCACCAGGCCGACCGCGTTCGACATGGTGGCGGTGACCGGTGGATAGCCCAGGGCGACGAGCGTCGGGAACGTGATGAGGGTGCCCGATCCGACGAGGGCGTTGATGGCGCCGGCGCCGAACCCGGCCAGGGCGATCAAAACCATATGGGAGAGCAGCACTTCCGCAGAGCTTAGCCCCCGTCAGATGTGAGGCGCCTCGGGCCCGCGGTCCACGCCCGTGCGCAGCTTGACCGACGCCGAATACGCAAGGCTGCGGAAGCGCAGCACCGGATCGTCGGAGGGCTCGATGCCGTCGGTCACGCGCATCGGGTCGAACACGACGATGTCGCCGCCGTGCTCGCGCTCGGCGTCCAGCCCGGTGATCTCCAGGGTGCCGGCGGTGACGAGCTGTGAGCTGCGCCACGGCGCGGACGGGTCGACCGTCGAGTCGTCGGGCCCGGCGATCTGCGCGCGCAAGTCGAACCGCACCGGGCCGCCGGCGAGGCGCGCGTTGAGCTCGTCGGTGAGGAAGTCCGGGCCGTCGAACCCTTGACCCTGGACGGCCTTGCCGGCCGCCTCGGGAACCCAGTGGTAGCGAACGAATCTGGCGCTCCCGTCGGCGGCGATCCAGCGGAAGGCGTGCAGGCCGTGGTACTCGATGGTGGCGTAGCTGGCCGGGACCTTGTTGGCCTCGCGCAGGATCGGCAACGCGCCGAGCAGCCGCGGGTGGGTCAGGAAGTACTTGGCCATGCGCAGCGGTGCCGTCGGGCCGGGCCGCATCGCCTTGAGCAGGTCGACGAACCCGTCGGGCGTGCTGGAGACGAACAGCCGGGCGGTCTGCGCCGACACGTCGGTGGTGGACCCGTCGGGCAGCGACAGCTTCACCGCCATCCCCCGCACCCCGGGCAGGCCGTCACGCTGCTTCGGGTTGCCCGAACCGTTGGAGAAGCGGATCAGCGCCGGGACGGTCGAGCCGTCGAGGTGCTTGGCGCGCGACAGCCCGGACGCCTCCGGGGTCGCGGTGAACGTCCCGCGGTACAGCGTGCCTTTGGCGTGCAGCGCGCGACTGCCCGGTTGCGCGCCGCCGGTGCCGCGGATCGCGTCGATCGCCTCGTCGGGAGTGACCATGCGCGGATCTTACGGCGCTACTGCGGGAAGCCGAAGAGTTTGACGACACCGTGATCGCGACCGGCGGTGTAGCCGCCGTCGACGGCGATGGCCTGGCCGCTGACGAACGACGCGTCGGGAGACAGCAAAACCGCCGCCATCGCCGCCCCCTCCTCGGGCCTGCCGAGCCGCTGCAACGCGTGCTCTTCGGTGATGGAGGCCAGCGGTCCCTCCATCCCGGGCAGCCCGAAAACGTTGTGGGCCATCGGGGTTTCGATGAAACCGGGGCAGATGGAGTTGGCGCGGATGCCGCTCGGCCCGTAGTCGAGCGCGATGTTCTTGGTGAGCAGAACGACACCGCCCTTGGCCGCATTGTAGGAACTGCCGCCCGCCGTGCCCTCCAGGCCTTCGATGCTGGCGACGGTGACGATCGAACCGCGTTCGCCATCAACGCGGGGTTGCTCGATCATCCTGGCCAGGGCCGCCTTGACCACCAGGAAGGTGCCGGTGAGGTTGATGCCGATCACCCGGTCCCATTCTTTGCGGTCGAGCAGGTGCACGGGGCCGCCCCCGGCCACACCCGCCGCGTGGAAGAGCCCGTCGAGGCGGTCGGGCACCGCGGCCAGCACCGCGGCGATGGCGGACTCGTCGGTGACGTCTGCGGTCACGAAGTGGAAGTCGGCACCGAGATCGGGCGGCGCCGCCACGTCGGCGCCGATGACGGTGCCGCCCTCGGCCAGCAGCCGCCGCGCGGTGGCCAGGCCTATGCCCGACGCCGCGCCCGTCACAACGAAGGTCCGAGAACGGGCGCGATCGGCGTTGACCATGGCAGTCATGGTGGCACACCGACTCTCGTGTGCGCCCACGGCGTTGATAGTGCGCGTGTGGCGGAAAAGCGGCCCAACCTCCTCCCCTGCCGCACTCGCAAAGCCCTCAGGGCACACTCGGTGTGTGGAACAGACTGACACCGATGCCTCGACCGACACGCTCGCCGGGTTCGTCGAGCGGCACGCTCGGCGGCGGCCCGACGACGTCGCGATGCGCTTCGGCGATCGGCAGTGGTCGTGGGCCCAGTGGGCGGCGCGGATTCGGCGCGCGGCCGGGGCGCTGCGCGACGCCGGCGTGCGGCGGGGCCAGTGCGTGGCGTTCCTGGACAAGAATCACCCGGCCTGCCTGGAAATTCTCTTCGCCGCCGCGTCCATCGGCGCGGTGACCACCGTCGTCAACTGGCGCCTGTCCGGCGACGAGCTCGCCCACGTGCTCGACGACAGCCGCCCGCGGTTGCTGTTCGTCGGCGCCGAACTGCGCACGGCGGTCGACGGGCTCCCCGGCATCGAACGGGTGGTCGTTGTCGACGACGAGTACGAATCCCTGCTCGCCGCCGCCTCCCCCGTGCCGGCCGAGGACGTCGACGAGAGTGAGACCGCGCTGGTGATCTACAGCTCCGGCACCACGGGGCGCCCGAAGGGTGTGCTGCTGAGCCAGCGGGCGCTGGCCAACCACGCGGCCAACCTCGCGCCGGCGTTCCCGTTCGGCGACGGCGACGCAAACCTGGTGTGCATGCCCCTTTTTCACGTCGGCGGAATCGGCTATGCGCTGTTCGGCATTCGGGCGGGTGCGCCGACGATCATGACCCGCGAGCCCGACGCAGCCGCTTTGATCGGGGCGGTGCGGGATGGCGCGACGCACGCGTTCTTCGTGCCGCCCGTGATCGCGCGGTTCCTGGATGCCGGCGAGGCGGCGAGCGCGGCGCTCGCGGGCCTGCGCTACATCGTGTACGGCGCCGCCCCCATGCCGTTGCCCCTGCTGCACCGCGCGCTTTCGACGTGGCCCGAAACCAACTTCGTCCAGGTGTACGGGCAGACCGAGCTGTGCGGGGCGGTCACCGCGCTGAGCGACGATGACCACCGCGACCCCGAGCGGCCGCGCTTGCAGCTGTCGGCCGGAAAAGCCGTGCTGGGCTGCGAGATTCGAGTCGTGCATCCGGAGACGGGTGAGGTACTGCCCGTCGGGGAGCCGGGCGAGATCTGGGTGCGCAGCAACCAGAACATGACCGGCTACCTGAATCGGCCCGAGGCGACCGCCGAGACGATCACCGCCGACGACTGGGTGCGCACCGGCGACATCGGGCGCCTGGACGCCGACGGCTACGTCTACGTCGAGGACCGGCTCAAGGACATGATCATCACCGGCGGTGAGAACGTCTATGGGCCGGAGGTCGAGAGCGTGATGATCGAGCACCCCGCCGTCGCCGACGCCGCGATCATCGGCGTTCCCGACGACTACTGGGGCGAGTCGGTCAAGGCGATCGTCGTGGCTGCCGACGAGGTCGACGCGAACGACATCATCGCGTTCTGCCGCCGGCACCTGGCCGGCTACAAATGCCCGCGGACGGTCGATTTCGTGCCGTCGCTCCCCCGTAACCCGAGCGGCAAGATCCTCAAAAACGCGCTCCGCGAACCGTTTTGGCAAGGCCGGGGGCGCAATGTTTGACGCACGACGACGCGAATTCGCGATCACCGTGCTGGGTGGCCCGACGACCGTCGTCGATATCGCGGGCCGCCGCCTGGTGATGGACCCGACCTTCGATCCGCCCGGCGAGCACGCCTACCTGACCAAGCTCACCGGCCCCGCGGTGGGCGCCGACGAACTCGGCCCGGTGGACGCCGTGTTGATCAGCCACGACCAGCATCCCGACAACCTCGACGACGACGGCCGGCGGATGGCGCTGGCGGCCCCGCTGGTTCTCACCAACCCCGGCGCCGCCGCCCGGTTGGGCCCGCCGGCGGTCGGCGTGCCGGCCTGGCAGTCCTACGACCTGCCGGGCGGGTCGGGTCTCCTTGCGGCGCAGGCCGTTCCGGCCGTGCACGGCCCGGCCGACGGGCAGCGTGACGCCGGCGGCCACGTCAATTGCGAGGTGACGGGGTTCGTGCTGTCCGGGCCCGGCCTGCCGACGGTGTACCTCAGCGGTGACAACGCCTCGATGAGCGCGGTCAAGGACGTCGCCGACCGGGTCGGCGCGATCGACATCGCCGTGCTCTTCGCCGGGGCGGCCCGCGTGCCGGCCAAGGAGCGGGGGCGGCCGTTGACGCTGACGTCGGCGCGCGCGGCCGCGGCGGCCGAGGTGCTGGGCGCCAAGGTGGTGATCCCGGCCCACGTCGACGGCTGGGCCCATTTCAGCGAGGGCGCCGACGAATTCGCCGCGGCCTTCGATGCCGCCGGGATCGGCGACGTGCTGCGCGTCGCCCCCCACGGCGAGTGGATCGACCTATAGCCGTCCCTCGGCGCGCAGCTCCGGATGCACCCAGTCCGGCGAGCGCCGCTCCTTGAACGCGCGGAAGCCCTCCCGGGCCTCGGCGTCGGTGAGGCTGGCGGTCATGCCGATGCGGTCATACAGGCCGAGGTAGTTGTCGATGCTGGACTTGATCACGCCGCGGGCGCGCGGCGCGGTCCGGCAGGCCTGCGCAAGCAGGTCTTTGGCCGCGGCGAGCAGTTTCTCGTGGGCCACCACCCGGGTGACCAGGCCCCAGTCCAGGGCCTCGGCCGCGGTGAGCACCCGCCCGGTGAACATCAGGTCGCGGGTGCGGACCGGCCCGATGAGGCGGGCCAGCATCTGGCTGTAGTAGGTGTCGGCGTAGCCGCGGAACAGCTCGGGCACGCGGAACGTGGCCCGCTCGCTGACCACGGACAGGTCGCTGCACAGCGCGATCTGCATGCCGCCGCCCTGGCACAGCCCGTTGACCGCGGAGACGACGGGCTTGGCCGACGTCCGCACGGCGTCGAACGGCGTGACGTCCATGCCCAGCGCCGAGCCGAAGGTCATCCAGTCGTCGGTGCCTCCCCCGCCGCCCATGTCGCCGCCGGGCGCGAAGATGTCGCCGGTCCCGGTGATCAGCAGCCCGGCCAGGTCGGGATCCTCGTTGAGGCGCCCTACGGCGCAACGGATTCCGAAGTACATCGCCGGCGTGAACGCGTTCTTGGCTTCCGGGCGATCGATCGTGCACACCGCGATCGGCCCCTGGCGCTCGAACCTCAGGTACGGTGTGCCCAGCCAATCGCCTTCGGGAGGGCGGGGACCGCTGTCCGGTGTCGCCACGGGGCTCCTCTCGTCGCGCAACATCGCGCCCCCAGACTGTAACGCCCCTATGCGTACTGCAGCGTCGCGGTTCGGATGGTCTGCGCGACGTCGTCGACGAGACTGGCGAGTTGGTTCTGCAGGGCCGTGGTCGCCTCGGCTACGGATTTGTCGCAGAAGCGGCAGTGAATCGTGAACTGGGGCTGGTCCTGTTCGTCCGGCCAGAACCGGCGGGTACCGACTTGGGCGCCGGGGTCGTATTGGACCGCCTGATGCGGGGCTTCCTTGAGGATCCTGCCCACGGGGTGGCGCTGCGGGCATTCGAGTTTCAGCACGCCGATCCCCTCCTGGTTGGCTGCCATCGTCCACCGTCCTTACACACTGAAGAGCTGTCGGGTTAGGAGTAGTCGATCACGAAATCGCGGGGGGTGCTCGGGCTTCGACTCGGGTGCACATGCCGGCTGAAAAATTGCGCCTGCCGTGCAGGGATTCCGGTGGTCCCGGCTGGGATCGAACCAGCGACCTTCCGCGTGTGAAGCGGACGCTCTTCCACTGAGCCACGGGACCGGCGCCAAGGGGCGAACGGTGTCGAAGGGTAGCACGAATCGCACCGCGCCTAACTCGCCGCGTGCGTCGCCGGGCGCGCTAGC
The DNA here is from genome assembly GCF_900157385.1 of Mycobacterium terramassiliense. GTDB lineage: Bacteria > Actinomycetota > Actinomycetes > Mycobacteriales > Mycobacteriaceae > Mycobacterium > Mycobacterium terramassiliense. The sequence continues at coordinate 368,627 of NZ_LT717699.1, read as the reverse complement.
CTAGAGCGGCAACGTCACCAAGAGATTTGTGCGGTCCCGCTCGATTGGACTATCGTCGTCCTTCGCAACGGGCGACGATCTCGCCCGTTGCGCGCGGACGTAGCGCAGTTGGTAGCGCATCACCTTGCCAAGGTGAGGGTCGCGGGTTCGAATCCCGTCGTCCGCTCGAAGGTGCAAGTGGCATCAATCCCCAGCGGTGGAGTGGCCGAGTGGTGAGGCAACGGCCTGCAAAGCCGTGCACACGGGTTCGATTCCCGTCTCCACCTCCAGATTTGACCCCCCGGCGCGATTAGCTCAGCGGGAGAGCGCTTCCCTGACACGGAAGAGGTCACTGGTTCAATCCCAGTATCGCGCACCAGAGTATTCGCAGGTGGGCTATGGTTTCGAACCCCGGTGCCCGCTCACCAACCCCACTCGTCATCGTCCAGCACATCGACGGTGAGATCGTTGTCGGCGGCCCCTTTCGTCCCGTAGAGGAAGGTCAGCATGGTCCGGTCGTCATCGAGGGGTTCGGTCGCTACGACGGTCGCGTGCCCGATCTTCATGCGGATCCTGTCCCCGGGCTTCAATTCGCCAACGCGTCTAAGGGGCACGCTCAACCATCAACGCCAGTGGAACCGCGAATGCGCAGCCGCCGCGTTGGCGCGACACCGTCGCGTTCGCCGGGCCTATGGGTTCTCCTCGATGACGCACTGCACAATCGCGTCGGCGGCGCGCTGGTCGAATCCCATCCCCGCCACTTTCTGAGCCTCCGCCGCCGGGGAAACCCCAGACTTGAGATCCTGCTGGATGAGCCCGACTCGGTTCATGTTTTGCGGGTCGGGTTCGGTTAGCGGAAGTTGCGTAATGTTGGCCACGCAGCGCCGATAACCGCTGAGGTCGGCGTGTGCGGACGGCGCCCCCAGCGGCAAAAGCGGGGCGATGACCAGGGCCGCGTTGGCCACGCCGACCGCGGCGGCGACATGAGTGAAACGCATGTTCGGATAATATCGCCGAACCCGCCGCAAGCAAAGGGCCATTCAACACAACCGCGCGGTCAAATACGTTGCTACGCAGAGCAATCCGTCAGGCGAATTGCGTTGGGCCGCAATGCTTCGCGGGTTTGCTGACGATCGGAGCCGAAAGCGCCTCAAACCCGGTCGGCCGTCATGTACTCCTCAATCCAGCCCTGGCACGCGCCGCTCGAGATGTCAGCGTGCATGACGCCGGACAACGAGCCGTTGGGTTGGGGCGTGTAGCGCACCTCGGCATGGGCGGGATTCCATTGAATCGTGGTGTCGGGCATCATGCAGTCCCACTGGAAATCGCTGTCTTGCTTCCAGGACGACCCGTCCCAGGTGAATTGGACCGGCTGCGGAACCGTCGGGTTGGTCGGCGGAGGGCCGCTGACGATCGTGGCGACACACTTGCCGTTCGAGCAGCTCGAGCGGAACCCGTAGGTCACGGTGTGCTGCACCTCGGGGTCACCGACGGCCATGCTGGTCCCGGACTTCGGGGCGACCATGAACGTGACCGCGTACTGGCCGTTCCAGGAGGGGTTGTCGGCGAAGGCGGTAGGGGCAAGCGACAGGGCGATGACGAGCGGCGCGGCGCCGACACCGACAAGTCCGCACAGACCGGTTGGGGCCATCGGTTTCTCCTCTGGGTCCGCAGCAACGGTGGGACGGAAGCGCCAGCTTCTTGGAGGTGTACCCAATCTGTCACCTTAAGCCGCGTTCACACGCCGCCGGGCAAGTACAAGGAATTCGCAAGTGGTCGGCGCTAACGTTCCCCCCGAGCGCGTCGAAGAACGCTTTCGAGTGGATGCGGCACGAGGCGACGCGGCACAAGAACAGGGAGGAGAAGACAGCGTGAGCAACAAAGTGATGCGGGCGGTCGCCGGGGCGCTGCTGTCCGGCGCCGTCGCCGCGGTCGGCGTCGGGCTGTCCGCCGGTACCGCCCAGGCGATCTGCGACCCGATCTGCCACCACCAATGGTGCCCCGGGCAACCGTTACCGAATTCCAGCGAACCGATCGGTTGGGACAGAAACGTCTGTCACGACTGGTATTACGCGCCCGGGCCCGGCAGCCATGTCATCGAGGGAGTGCCCGCGCCGGGGCCGGGAGGCAGCGGCTTCCCACTTCCATAGGCCGGCTCAGCCGGCGCGGGCGGCGTCCTCCAACAGATCAGCGGCGCGGGCAACGCTGTCGACGGACCGAGTTACCCGACCGGCCAGCTCGCGGGCGCGGCCAGCGTAGCCGGGCGCGAGGACGCGGCGCAGGTCCGCGACCAGCGTCTCCTGGGTGGTGGCCCCGAACTGCCGCCCGAAACCGACCCCGAGTCGCTCGAGGCCGGCGGCCCAGAGGGGCTGGTCGAGCCAGAGCCACAATGCCAGCGCGGGGATGCCGGCCCGCAGCCCCGCCGCCGTGCTGCCGGCGCCGCCGTGGTGAACCACCGTGCGGCAGGCCGGCAGGACGGCCGCGTGGTTCACCCCCTCCACCACCTTGAGGTGGTCGAAACGCGGAACGTCGGCGAAGTCATTGGGACCGCTGCAGATCAGCGCCCGCTCCCCCAGCTGTGCGCAGGCCGCGCCGACGATGGCGACGAGGTCGGCGGCGGCCGAGATCGGCGTGCTGCCCAGGCCGAGGCAGATCGGCGGCGTCCCCTCCGCGATCCACGCCAGGACCTCCTCGTCCGCGTCCGTCGGTGACTCGAGCGTCAGCGCGCCGACGAAGGGCCGCCGGCCACCGGATTGCACCCAGTCGGCGGCCGGTCCGGGCAGGCAAAGCTCGTCGTAGGCCTGGATTTCCAGTGGGGTGCCGGAGGATTCCGCCGACTCCGGCAAGCCGAGCGCCCGACGCTGGGCCGCGGCCACTTCCCTCGTCAGCCCCGAATACAGCGCCCCACCGGACAACAACCGCGCCGGGAAGAAGTGCAGCGCGGCCAGCGGGATGCCGCGGTACTCCGCGACGGCGGCGGCAACCTCCTGCTCGTTGATGCCCGCCAGCAGCAGGTCGGCGCCCTCGGCCAGCGACGTGAGCGTCGCGGTCTTGTCCGTCCAGACCCGCGTGAGATGTTCCATGACCGCGGGCACGGCGCTGATCGGGTTGCCAGCCGTGCGGACGACTTGAGCGGCCGAGTCCATTTGCTCCCGCGTGTCCGGCCCGTAGGCGACCGCGGTGACCCCCGCCGCGTCGACGAAGGCCATCTTGTCGGGCGAGACCGCCATCCGCACGTCGTGCCCCCGGCGCAGCAGCTCCCGGCCGACGGCGGCGCAGGGTTCGACGTCGCCCCGGCTTCCGTAGCCGGCCAGCACGAACTTCACCGGCGGAACCGTAGCATTGAAGTCGTTGCGGCACAGCGCTGCCCGCGGTCGGCTTGAGCCCCAACGCTCTTGGGGGCATATTAGTTGGCATGCATGCGATCAGCGGAGTCCGCGACCCGGCGGCGAGTTTCCCCCTCGACACGGTGACAGACGACGCGCACGAGCGTCGCCAGGCCAACCGCGCCGTGGCGGTCAGCGCCGCCGGCCTGGCCCTGACCGGCCTCGTCGAACTGGCCATCGCGCTGGTGTCGGGATCGGTGGCACTGCTCGGCGATGCGCTGCACAACCTGTCCGACGTTTCGACCAGCGCCCTGGTGTTCGTGGGTTTCCGGGCGTCCCGCAGGATCCCCACCGAACGCTACCCCTACGGCTACGAGCGCGCCGAAGACCTCGCGGGAATCGGTGTGGCGCTCGTGATTTGGGGCAGCGCGGCCGTCGCCGGGTTTGAGAGCGTCACCAAGCTGCTGCGTCACGGCGCCACCGGGCACCTGGGCTGGGGCATCGCCGCGGCGGCCGCCGGCATCGCGGGCAACCAGCTGGTGGCGCGATACAAGCTGGCGGTGGGCCGGCGGATTCGCTCGGCGACCATGGTGGCCGACGCGAAACATTCCTGGCTCGACGCGTTGTCCTCGGCCGGGGCGATGCTGGGCCTGATCGGCGTGGCGATCGGCTGGGCGTGGGCGGACGCGGTCGCCGGAATCGTCGTCACCGCGTTCATCTGCCACGTCGGCTGGGAGGTGACGGCCGACATCGCGCACCGGCTGCTCGACGGCGTCGACCCCGAGATCATCGCGACGGCCGAGACGGCGGCCGCCGCGGTTGCCGGTGTGATGCACGCGCACGCCCGCGCGCGCTGGACCGGGCGGACCCTACGGGTCGAGGTGGAGGGCTTCGTCGACCCGAAAACCCCGCTCGCAGAGGCCGATCAGATCGGTCGCAGCGTGGCGGCCGCGCTGGCGCCACGGATCCCCGAGATGCACAGCTTCACCTGGAGTGCGCGCGCCGCGACTCAGTGAAACGATTCGACGACCTCGATCAGCTCATCGGGCGCTTCCCAATTCAGTAGGTGGCCGGCGTCGGGCACGCTCACCAGCCGCGCCCCGGGGACACCGTCGGCAAGCCGGCGCGAATGACTTTGCGGCGTGGTGCGATCCGCGGTGCCGACCATGACCACGGTCGGCACCCGTATTTCGCCGAGCCGCGGGTATCGATCCTCCCGCGAGAAAGCCCGCACGATCGGCAGCAGGGGCCCGTGCTCGTCCAGGTGTTGGTTGAACGCCTCCATGAAGACCGACACCATCGCCGGCGACGGGCGCGCCCCGCACTGCGCGGCACCGAACAGCGCGGCGACGGTCGGGTTGCGCACGAGCGATTGCAGGATGCCGAGTTGCAGCAGCGGGATCTGCAGCCGGTTCTGCGGGGCGCCGTCCAGGATCCGGCCCGCCCACGTCGCGAACAACACCAGCCCGCGCAACCGGCGCGCCAGGTCGGCGTGGTCGAGCACCGCACGGATGCTGACGAATCCGCCCATCGAGTGGCCGACGAGCACGCCGTCGTGAACGTCGAAATGCTGGAGGACCGCGGCGAGGTCGGCCGCCATGGGTTCGGATCCGATTCCGTCGGAGCCAAGGGTGGAGCGCCCATGGCCGCGCTGGTCGAAGGCGATGACGCGAAACCCCCGCGCCTGCAGCTCGTCCCACACCAGATTCCACTCGAGGACGCGGGCGGTGTAGCCGTGGACGAGGATCACCGGCGGCCCCTGCCCCGCGGCCACAGCGCTGAGCACCGTGCCGTCCGGGCGCTCGATGAGGACGTGCTCACCCTCCGGCTCCGCCGTAAGCCGTTCGCGCGGAAAGGGATCCGGGTTGCGTCGTATCCGGGCCGCCACCGCCCGCGCGCCGCCCCAGCCCAACAGCCCGGCCGCGCCGAGCGCCGTGACGGCCTTCAGGAGGGCAGCCCGCTCTTGATGGCCGCGTCCTGCTTCTTCGCGAGGTCGAGAACGAAGTCCGGTTGCAGCGCATCGTTTGGCGCGCTTTCGAATTCAAGGACCGTGAAGACCTTGCCCTCGGTGAACATCACGATCGCCTTCGACTTCGAGCCGTCCGGCGACGGGCCCACCGCCAGCTGGCCGCTGGTGCCGACGTCGGCCGGCGTCGGGGCGGCCTTGACGCTGAGCTCCTGAATCCCCTTGGCGCTCTGGTCGAGCGCCTGCGAGGCCGCGCCGGCGTCGGCATAGACGTAGATGGTGTCGTCGATCTTGCGGTTACCGCCCTGATTCATGAACACGCCTTCTGTTCCCGCCGGGTTGGGCACCGGCAGCGTCTGGAACAGGGTGAAGGTGTCGCCGGGCACCACGATGTCGGTCGGCTTGATCAGCAGGTTGCTGTAGTCGGAGGGCTGCGCGGCACCGGTGCTCGACGTCGGTGACGCGGCCGACGACGACGCGGCGGAGGTCGACGTCGCCGACGACGTTGACGACGCCGGGCCCGACGACTTGTTGCTGCCGCAGCCCGCGACGCCGACGATCAGGGCGCTCGCCACCAGGCCGGCTGCCATCACCGATACCTTCATCACCATTTGGCTCCTTCGGGCGCGGTCGGCAGGCGCCGACGTCTCGGCGCAACATAGCGGACCGCCGCGGCCTTGGCCACCCGAGACACGTGGGAGACTCCGCACATGACTTCACCCGACGGAACGACCGCTTCCCCGGCGGAGGTAATGCAGGAGCTGATCCTCGCCGCGTGGGTTTCGCAGGGCATCACCGCCGCCGCCGACCTTCGCGTCGCGGACGCGCTGTCCGCGGGACCGCTGCCGCTCGACGAATTGGCCGGCAAGGTCGGGGCCGATCCCGACGCGCTGGGCAGGCTGCTGCGGGCCCTGATCGGCCAAGGCATCTTCGCGCGACGCGACGACGGCCGCTACGAGCTGACCCCGATGGCCGAGCTGTTGCGCTCCGATGCCCCGGTGTCCATGGCGCCGATGGCGCGCTTCATCGGCGCGCGGCAACACCGCGAGCATTGGAGCCTGCTGACGGAGGCGATCAAAACCGGGACCTCGGTCGTTCCCGGACTGCGCGGCAAGGAATTCTTCGACTACCTCGGCGACGAGCCCGAGTTCGGCCAGATCTTCAACGACGCCATGACGGGCATGTCCGGGTTGTCGATCGGACCCGTCGTCGAGGCCTACGACTTCACCCGGTTCGCCACCATCGTCGACGTCGGCGGCGGCCACGGCCGGCTGCTCGCCGCGATCCTGGCAGCGGCACCCGACGCCCAAGGGGTGCTGTACGACCTGCCCGAAGTGCTCGCGGGCGCACCGGCGCTGCTGCGGGAAACCCATGCCGAACGGGTCCGGCTTGCCGAGGGTTCATTCTTCGACAGCGTCCCGACCGGCGCCGACGCCTACGTTCTCAAGCACATCATCCACGACTGGGACGACGACGCGTCGCTGCGGATCCTGCGGAACGTGCGGTCGGCCGCCCCCGCCGGCGCCGCGTTACTGCTCGTCGAGACCGTCATCCCCGAAGACGACAGCGGGTCGATCGCCAAGTGGACGGACATGGAGATGCTGATCGTCAACAATGGCCGCGAACGCACCGCCACCGAGTACCGCCGCCTGTTCGATGCGGCCGGATTCGAGATGGTCGGCGTGGTCGACACCGCCTCGCGGTTCAGCATCATCGAGGGCCGCGCGGTTTAGCCGGGGCTAATCGCCGGCCGCACCCTCGGGTTTGGGGCCGCGACCTTCGCCGGTGATGTACTTGGGGCAGTAGGCACCGAGGGCGATCACCGTGAATTTGGCCGCGCCATTTTCGCTGAACCCGTTGCGCTGCTGAAGGTTCCCGATGATTTCGTCCTCGGACGATCCGGTGTCCTCCAACTGGCACAGCGTCTTGGCGGCCGATATCGCGGCGTTGGGATCCTGGTAGGTGATTCCGGCGAATCTGAGCGCGGCGAGGAAGTCGGCGTCGGTCGCCGGATCGGTGGTGGGGTCTTGGTCGGCGTGCGCCCCCCCCCCGCAGCACTTTCATGACCTCGTGATCGTCCCAGACTCGCGGCGGACCCGCATCCCGGGCGGGCTAGCCGCGCCGGAACCGTTCGCGCAGCTCGGGGTCGTTCTCCCACCACAATCCCGACTGCGCGGCGGCTTCGCCCTGATCCGCTTCCGCCGCGTCCAACTCGGCGTCGACCTCAACCGCGTGCGCCTTTTCGTCGCGGGACAGCGCGCGCATCAGCAACAGGACGAACGGCCAACCGACCAGGTCCCCGAGGATCCAAACGACGCCGGCGCCGATCGTCTGGTCGAGCCGCTGATCCGGCCCCCACGAGCGGTGCAATGCCGCGTAGTACGCCGCACCGATCAAGGAACCCTGCCAGATGACCAAACCCAGCACGCCGTCGCCAAGCGCCTCGGCGACCGTGATGAGCAACGAGATCGCCTGGGGGTACCTGCGGGGAACGGGATCCGCTTGCAGTCGAGCGTAGAAATAACCAAAACCGATGGCCACCAACATGATACGCGTGGTTGCGCCGATCCATTCGTGGTCGAGGGACGCCGGGTACCAGGGTGTGAGGTAGAGCAGCCACGGCGTGCCCAGCATCGCCAGCGACGTGGTCAACGGATGGGCGAGCACGCGCGCGAACCGGGTCGCCAACAGCCGGTCGACGCGGTCGCGCCCGGCCGAGTCGAGCGCGTCGCGCACCACGGTGACCGGCTTGCCCTGCGCCAGGAAAAACGGCGCGACGTAGAGCAGCACCAGCACCTGCAGTGCGCGCATCCAGAACAGGGCGTAGGCGTAGGCGCCGACCGCGCTCATGGTCGCCAGCGCCCACAGCGCGACGCCGGTCCCAAAACAGCCGACCTGCGCGGGCCCGACCGGTCGCTCCACGCTTCGGCCCCGCCGGTAACACCATGCATATGTGGTGGCCACCACCACAATGACCGCTGCGGAGACCAGGTCCAGACGCCAGGTCTGGACCAGGGCGGCCCACGTCAGCGGCCCCGGATCGGCGCGCATGACCACATAGCCTATTGCCGCGAGTCGCCGCGGCAACGGGCGCGACGGCCGGCCACCGGGCTGGTTCGTCGGAGCTGACCGAACGCCGCCAGTCGTTCGCCGCGGCGTCGCCGGCGAGGCTCCCGTGTAGATTGGTTGGTAGGCCGTTCGTGTTGGGCCTGCCACCTTGGGCATTTTGTCCGCAGATGAGCAGCTCAGAACCGATCGTGCTGCTCTCGACAGATCAACGTTTTCGCCCAAACCCACCAATTTAAGGACCCCGCCCGATGAATTCATCGGATTTGTTTTCACATCGCTACGAGCCCGAGGTTGTGGCCGACAGCGATCGTGACCCGGAACCGACTCAACTTCCCGTCTTTTCGGATCGCCCCGCAACGGATTACTCGGCCAAGCCGCCCCGCTGACGCGTGGGCCGCATCGTGAGCGAGCCAGCCTAGCGAAAGCCCTTGCGCGTCAGCGCTTCTTGGCCCGGCGTCGGCTAAGCCGCCGGCCGGCTCATCCGCAAGGACTCGGGCAGGGCGCCGACCGGGCGGCGCTCCGGGATTTCCCAGATGTCGCCGTCGAGATCACCGGGCAGCCCGGCCGCGCTGGCGACGAAGACCGGCATCACGCCCCGAGCGGACTGCCGCTGAAAATCGCGCACCGCCGCGAACGCCCACTTGCCCAACAGGCAGATCGCGACCAGGTTGGCGATGGCCATCAGCGCCATCGCGAGATCGGCGAGCGCCCAGACCACCGTGAGTTGAGACATCGCGCCGAAGACGATGGCCATGAGGGTCACGACTTTCAGGACGTTGATCGCCAGGTGGCGGCCGCCCAGGAAGAACAGGTTGGCCTCGGCGCAGACGTAATTGCTGAGCACCGAGGCGAACGCGAAGACGAAGACGACGGCCGTCATCAGCACCGTGGTCCACGATCCGAGGCCGACGGCGATCGCCGACTCGGTCAGGCTCGCCCCGGCCACCGCTCCGGTGTGGGCCGGATCGTAAACGCCAGGGCCCGACATCAGCACGATGAACGCGGTCGCCGTGCAGATCACCATGGTGTCGACGAACACGGCGAGCGACTGAATCAGCCCCTGCTCCACCGGATGGGACACCGTCGCCGTGCCCGCGATGTTGGGCGAACTGCCCATGCCCGCCTCGCAGGCGAACAGCCCGCGCTTCACCCCGGTCAGCATGGCCGTCGCGATGCCGCCGGCGAAGCCGCCCGCCAGCTGGCGGATTCCGAACGCGCCGCCGACGATCTCCTCGATGACGGCCGGCAGTGCCGTGATGTTGACCGCCACAATGGTCAGCGCCAGCAGCGCATACATCACCGCGACGACCGGGATGATCAGTTCGGCGACCTTGGCGACCCTGCGCACCCCGCCGAACAGCACCGACCCGGCCAGCACCGCCAAAGCCGCTGTCGTCCAACCGACGTCGACGCCGTGCGACGACTTCAACACGCCGCTGATCGCGTTGGTCTCCACCATGTTGAACGCGGTGGAGAACGCCACCACCAGTAGCACGGCGAACAAGACGCCGCCCGTCCGCGAGCGCAGGCCGCGCTGGATGTAGAACGCCGGGCCGCCACGGAAGGCGCCGTCGGCGGAGCGGACCTTGAAGATCTGGGCGAGCGTGGCCTCGATCAGCGCCGTCGCCATGCCGACCGCGGCCACCACCCACATCCAGAAGATCGCGCCGGGCCCGCCGACGGTGAGGGCGATCGCGACGCCGGCGATGTTCCCCGTACCCACCCGCGAAGCAAGGCCGACGCAGAAGGCCTGAAAAGAGGAGATCCCACCGTCTTGGCGGTGGGATCTGCGGAGCTGGCGAAGCATGCGGCCGAAGTACCGGATCTGAATGAATCGGGTGCGCACCGTGAAATAGATGCCGACGCCAAGAAGCAGGTAAACGAGGACGTGGCCATTCAGGGCATCGCTCAGCGGGTCGATCAGTTGCGCCTGAACGAAGTCCAAATCGCGTCCTTAGCTGGGCCGTTGTTTGACAGCAGCGTAAATGCGAAATGTTGACGACAGGTTTCGTTAACCGGGCGTTGGCGGACGGGTATGTAAAAAACCGATGACGGGGCGTTATGCGCCGCCGTCGACCTTCGTGCTGGTGACCGGCAGGGATTGGGGGCAGTACACGTTGGCCGCGATCGCCGTGAACCTGGCGGCGTTGTCGCCGTGCAGTCCGGGGTTCTGCGACTGGACGGTCTTGACCACGTCCGCCATCTGCGTGCCCCTGCCCACCGCCTGGCACACCCATCGTCCGGCCCCGATGGCCGCGCCCGGGTCCGGAAAAGTGATGCCCGCCGCGCGCAGCGAGGCGAGGAAGGCGTCGTCGTCGTAGTCTGCCCGCGCCGGACCGGCCAGGCCGACCAGGGCGGCGAGGCTGATCATCGTCAGGAGCAGCGGTTTCACGGCCCACTGATCGTCGCAGAAGGAGGGCTGTTTCGCACCCCACATCGGCGTCAACCTGAGGTTGACACGATCGCTATCGTCAACCTAGTGTTGACGGCATGTCCGAACCGACGCCGATCGCCTATCCCGTCCGCCTCGACGAGCTGATCAACACGATCAAGCGGGTGCACCCGGACGTGCTCGACCAGCTCGCCGACGCCGTGCTGGCCGCCGAGCATCTGGGCGAGATCGCCGACCACCTGATCGGGCACTTCGTCGACCAGGCCCGCCGCGCGGGGGCATCGTGGACCGACATCGGCAAGAGCATGGGCGTCACCAAACAGGCCGCCCAGAAGCGGTTCGTCCCTCGCGCCGAGGCCACCACGCTGGACCCCGAACAGGGCTTCGGGCGCTTCACGCCGCGGGCGCGCAGTGCGGTGGTGGCGGCCCAGAACGCCGCGCACGAAGCCGGCAACGGCGAGATCAGGCCGGACCATCTGCTGCTCGGTGTGCTCAGCGACCCGGCCGGGCTGGCCACGCTGCTGCTGCAACGGCAGAAGGTCGACATCGAGGCGCTTCGGGCCGCCATCACCATGTCCATTGCCGCCCTCCCGGCGGCTGCCGAACCGCCCGAGCTCATCCCGTTCAGCGGGCCCGCGCGCAAAGCGCTCGAACTGACCTTCCGGGAGGCGCTTCGGCTGGGCCACAACTACATCGGCACCGAACACCTGCTGCTGGCGCTGCTCGAACTCGAGGACGGCGCCGGGCCGCTGCACCGATGCGGGGTCGACAAGGACCGGATTGACGACGATGCCGCGGCGGTGCTCGAAGCACTGGCCAGCGGCAAGAACCCCTCCCCCTCCCCGTAGCGTGTGTGCGATCATGCGAGGATGCACCGCTGGCTGATCGCCTTGTCTGTCTTGCTGGTTGCGGCCGCGAACCTCGCGGCGCCGCGCGCGTGGGCCGGCGACGCGCCGATCGGCCACATCGGTGACACCTTGCGGGTGGACACCGGCACCTACATCGCCGACGTCACCGTCAGCAGCGTGGCCCCGTGCGACCCACCCCCCGGATTCGGCTATACCCGCAGCGGCGTGCCGATCAAGAGCTTTCCCGGCAGCACCCCCAACCGCGCCGACGTGACGATCCGGGCGATCCGGGTGCCCAATCCGTTCATCATGGCGACCGAATTCGCCTTCGACGGAGTGACCCCGTTCGCCGACGCCTACACACCGCGCGCCACCGACGCGCCCGACGCGCTGGACAACGTGCTCGTCAACGCGCCGAACGGGGCGATCGTGCGCGGCGGGGTGTATTGGGACGCCTACCGCGACCCGGTCTCGACCGTCGTCCTGCTGGACAAGAAGACGGGCACCCACCTCGCCCAATGGAATCTCTGACGCTCGCGACGGGCTCGGTCGACGCCGGGGAGCTGGCCGCCGTTGCGGCGCAAACCTTTCCGCTGGCCTGCCCGCCCGCGACGGCTCCCGAAGACATCGCGTCGTTCATTGACGCCAACCTGTCGGCGGAGCGTTTCGCCGACTACCTGGCCGATCCGGACCGCGCGGTCATCACCGCGGCGCGGGGCGGCCGAATCATCGGCTACGCCATGCTCATTCGTGACGCGACCGACGACGCCGCCGAGCTGTCAAAGATCTACGTGCTGGCCGAGCATCACGGCGGCGGGGTCTCGGGGGCGCTGATGGAGCTGGCACTGGCCACGGCCGAGGGGTGGGGCGCGCGGCGCGTGTGGCTGGGCGTCAACCAGGCGAATCAACGCGCACAACGCTTTTACGCCAAGAGCGGTTTTACGATCAGCGGCACCAGGACCTTTCGGGTGGGCAGCCGTACCGAGAACGATTACCTCATGGTTCGCGAGCTCGGGTCAGCGCCACCAGCCGTGACGTCGCCCGCAGATACTTTTTTCGATAGCCGCCCGCCAGCATCTCCTCGCTGAAGATGCTGTCCAGCTTGGCGCCCGAGGCCACCACCGGGATGCCGGCGTCATAGAGCCGGTCGGTCAGCGACACCAACCGCAGCGCGACGTTCTGGTCGTCGATGGCGTGCACGCCGGTGACGAACACCGCCGTCACGCCCTCGATCAGCGCCAGGTACCGCGACGGGTGCATGGTGGCCAGGTGCGCGCACAGCGCGTCGAAGTCGTCCAGCGTCGCCCCGTCGACCCGTGCCGCGCGCGCAGCCACCTCCTCGTCGGACGGCGGCTGCGGCGCCGGCGGCAGGCCGCGGTGCCGGTAGTCGGGCCCCTCGATTCGCACGGTGGTGAAAATGCTTGCCAGCGTGTGGATCTCGCGAAGAAAATCCTGGGCGGCGAAGCGGCCCTCGCCGAGTTGCTCGGGCAGCGTGTTGGAGGTCGCGGCCACCGACACGCCCCGCTCGACCAACGACGACAGCAGCCGGGAGATGAGGGTGGTGTTGCCGGGGTCGTCGAGTTCGAACTCGTCGATGCACACCGCGGTGTAATCGGCCAGCATCTCAATGCATTCGACGAACCCGAACACGCCGGCGAGCTGGGTGAGCTCACCAAAGGTGCCGAACGCCTTGGGAGTTGGTGATTCCGGTCCCCCGCCGGGCAGCTGGTAATAGGCCGAGGCGAGCAGGTGTGTCTTGCCCACGCCGAAGCCGCCGTCGAGGTAGAGGCCGACCCCGGGCAGCACGGCCCGCCTTCCGAACAGTTTGCGGCGGCCGGCCCGGTGCTCGACCGCCCGCCGGCAGAAGTCCTGACAGGCCTGGACGGCGGCGGCCTGGGTCGGCTCCGCCGGGTCCGGGCGATAGCTGGCAAAGCTCACGTCGGCGAACGTTGGCGGCGGCCGCAATTGGGCGATGAGTCGCTCCGGCGACACACTCGGATGCCGGTCCACCAACCGCGGCACGGGGCCTGCCGCATCGGCAGAGGTGGACCCGTGCATGCACCGAACTGTAGCGACGTGCTGCAATCAAGCCATGCTGACGCTGCTCGGGTCCGCCCGCGACCTCGACGACGGCGAACTTTCCCGGCTCTACGGATATCCGGACAGCGACGGCACCTGGCTGCGGGCGAACTTCATCACCAGCCTCGACGGCGGCGCCACCGCCGACGGCAGCAGCGGCGCGATGGGCGGCCCGGGCGACCGGCACATCTTCAACCTGCTGCGCGAACTGGCCGACGTGATCGTGGTCGGCGCCGGCACGGTGCGCATCGAGGGATACTCCGGCGCGCAGCTCGCCGTCGCGCAGCGACAGGAGCGGCAGGCCCGCGGGCAAAGCGAGGTCCCGCCGCTGGCGGTCGTCACCGGCTCGGGTCGCCTCGAACCGGACCTGGCCGTGTTCACCCGGACCGAGGTGCCGCCCCTGGTGCTCACCTGCGCGGCGGTGGCCGAGGAGACCCGAAGCCTCATCGGGGACCGGTGCGAGGTCGTCGACTGCTCCGGCGACGATCCCGGCAAGGTCGACGAGGTTGCCCTGCTGGGCGCGCTCGCGGCGCGCGGCATGCGCCACATCCTGACCGAGGGCGGACCGACGCTGCTCGGGGCGTTCATCGAGCGCGACCTGCTCGACGAGCTGTGCCTGACGATCGCGCCGTATCTCGTCGGCGGGCTGGCGCGGCGCATCGCGGCGGGCCCGGCCCAGGCGATGACCCGGATGCGCCGTGCCCACCTGCTCACCGACGAGGCCGGCTACCTTTACGGCCGCTACGTCAAGGCCTAGCTACTGTGGTCGGCATGAGGCGGCAGATCGCATCGGCCACGGTGCTGCTCGCGGTGACCGCGCTGGTGGCCGGCTGCGTTCCCGGCCTGGCCGCGGACCCGCGCTTCGCGACCGACTCCGGCGCCCGCCCGCAGGGCGTGGCCCCGAGCAAGCCGCCCCCCAGCGGTCCGCCGCCGATCGCGGCGCCCAAGAACGACCTGGCCTGGCGCGACTGCACGTCGAAGGTCTTTTCCGACGCGGCCGTCCCCGCGGCGCCGGGCGTGCAGCTGGATTGCGCGACCTACGACAGCGACCTCGACCCCGTCAACGGCCAGGGCGGAAGCCTGACCATCGGAGTGGTGCGCGCCCGCTCGAACCAGACGCCGCGCGACGCGGGACCGCTCGTCCTCACCACCGGCTCGGACCTGCCGTCGTCCACACAGTTGCCCGTGTGGCTGGCCCGGGCGGGCAGCGACGTGCTGCAAACCCACCCCGTCGTCGCCGTGGACCGGCGCGGCCTGGGCATGTCGAGCCCCATCGACTGCCGCGACCAGCTCGACCGCCAGGCGATGCGCGACCAGGCGCAATTCCAGGCGGGCGACGACCCGGTCGCCAACCTCTCCGACATCTCCAACACCGCCACCACGAACTGCACCGACGCCGTCGCCCCGGGGGCGTCCTCCTACGACAATTCGCACGCCGCCTCCGACCTCGAGCGGCTGCGCACGCTGTGGGACGTGCCGGCGGTCGCGCTGATCGGGGTCGGCAACGGCGCCCAGGTGGCGCTGGCCTACGCCGCGTCGCGGCCCGACCGGGTCGCCCGGCTGATCCTCGACTCCCCGATCGCCCTGGGCGTCAACGCCGAAGCGGCCGCCGAGCAACAGGTCAAGGGCCAGCAGGCCGCGCTCGACGCGTTCGCCGCCCAGTGCGTCGCCGTCAACTGCGCGCTGGGCCCCGACCCGAAGGGCGCCGTCAGCGCGCTGCTGGCCGACGCGCGCGGCGGCAAGGGACCCGGTGGCGCCTCGGTGGCCGGGGTCGCCAACGCCATCACCACCGCGTTGGGCTTCCCGTCCGGCGGCCGCGTCGCCGCCACGACGAGCCTGGCCAACGCGCTGGCCGCCGCCCGCTCCGGCGACGCCAACCAGCTGAACAACCTGATCAACCACGCGTACGCCGTCACCGACTCGGACGGCCAGTTCGTCAGCGCCTGCAGTGACGCCATCAACCGCCCCACCCCCGACCGAGTGCGCGAGCTGGTCGTGGCGTGGGCCAAGCTCTATCCGCAGTTCGGCACCGTCGCCGCACTCAACTTGGTCAAATGCGTGCACTGGCCCACGATCCCGCCGCCGGCCCCGCCGAAAAGCCTCAAGGTCGACGTCCTGGTGTCGGGCGTGCAGAACGACCCGATCGTCGGCACCGAGGGGGTCGCTCAGACGGCGGCCACCATCATCAACGCCAACGCGGCCAGCAAGCGGGTGATGTGGCAGGGCATCGGTCACGGCGCCAGCATCTACTCGCCCTGTGCGGTCCCGCCGCTGATCGGCTACCTCAACAGCGGCAAGCTGCCCGGTACCGACACCTACTGTCCCGCCTGACACTTCGCGGCTCGTGCCGGTGTACGGTGCGCTGGTGACCGCAGCTGACTCGACCCGAACCGGCCTGCGCGACGGGATCCTGGCCGCCTTTCGTCCCCGCACCGGCGCCCCGAGCACCGCGACGATACTGCGCTCGGCGCTGTGGCCGGTGGCCATCATGTCGGTGCTGCACCGCAGCATCGTGCTCACCCTCAACGGCAACATCACCGACGACTTCAAACCGGTGTACCGCGCGGTGCTGAACTTCCGGCACGGCTGGGACATCTACAACGAGCACTTCGACTACGTCGACCCGCACTACCTGTACCCGCCCGGTGGCACGCTGCTGATGGCGCCCTTCGGCTACCTGTCCTTCACGCCGTCGCGCTACCTGTTCATCCTGATCAACACCGTGGCCATCCTGCTGGCCTGGTATTTGTTGCTGCGCCTGTTCAAATTCACGCTGTCCTCGGTGGCCGCGCCCGCGCTGCTGCTGGCCATGTTCTGCACCGAGAGCGTGACCAGCACGCTGGTGTTCACCAACATCAACGGCTGCGTGCTGCTGGCCGAGGTGCTGTTCCTGCGCTGGCTGCTGGACGGCAAGGTCGGGCACCAGTGGTGGGCCGGCCTGGTCATCGGGCTCACGCTGACGCTCAAACCGGTGCTCGCGCCGCTGCTGTTGCTGCCGCTGCTGAACCGCCAGTGGCGCACGCTGGTGCCCGCGGTCGTCGTCCCGATCGCCATCAACGCGGCCGCGTGGCCGTTGGTCAGCGACCCGATGGACTTCGTCACCCGCACGATGCCCTACATCGGGGGCGTCCGCGACTATTTCAACAGCTCGATCGAGGGCAACGGCGTGTACTTCGGGCTGCCCACGTGGTTGATCGTGTTCCTGCGGGTGCTCTTCACCGTGCTGGCGATCGCCGCGTTGTGGCTGCTGTACCGCCACTACCGCACCCGCGACCCGCTGTTCTGGTACGCCAGCTCGTCGGGCGTGCTGCTGCTGTGTTCCTGGCTGGTGCTGCCGCTGGCCCAGGGCTACTACTCGATGATGCTGTTCCCGTTCCTGATGACCGTGGTGCTGCCCAACTCGCTGATCCGCAATTGGCCGGCGTGGCTGGGCATCTACGGCTTCATGGCGCTGGACGACTGGCTGATTTACCGCTACATGAGGTATGGCCGCGCGCTGCACTACCTGAAGATCACCTACGGCTGGTCGCTGCTGCTGATCGTCGCGTTCACCGTGCTGTACTTCCGCTATCTGGACGCCAAGGCCGAGAACCGGCTGGATTCCGGGATCGACCCGGCGTGGCTGACGGCCGAGCGGGAGCGGCGCGGTGATCGCGAGAGCGCTAGCGTGGACGCATGACATCCCCCGACTTGTCGCGCCCCAAGGTGCAGCTGTCCGACGACGAGTGGCGCCGAAAGCTGAACCCGCAGGAGTTCGAGGTGCTGCGCCGCGCCGGCACCGAGCGGCCGTTCACCGGCGAGTACACCGACACCAAGACCGAGGGCGTCTACCAGTGCCGGGCCTGCGGCGCCGAATTGTTCCGCAGCACGGAGAAATTCGAGTCGCACTGCGGCTGGCCCTCGTTCTTCGACCCCGCGAACTCCGACGCGGTGATCCTGCGCCCGGACCACTCGATGGGCACGACGCGCACCGAGGTGTTGTGCGCGAACTGCCACAGCCACCTGGGCCACGTGTTCGCCGGCGAGGGCTACCCCACCCCGACCGACCAGCGCTACTGCATCAACTCGATCTCGCTGCGGCTGGTGCCGACGGGCGGCTAGCCCCACTTCCCGTTCCGCGACATATAACCAGTTGCGACGACACGCCGACGCGCATCGCAACCGCTTATGTCTCGCGGCATCCGCGGCCGATGAGTGCGTCGCGCACGCGTCGCACGACGTCCGCCGGCGTGTCCTCGGCGATCACCCTGATCACGATCCAGCCCAGTGCTTCGAGCCTGCGTATCCGCCACTGGTCTCGGGCATACTGGCGGCGGTCGGTGCGGTGCTGGTCACCGTCGTACTCGGCGGCCACTTTGTATTTCTCCCAGCCCATATCGAGGACGCCGACGGTTCGTCAGTTCTCATTCACCGGTATCTGTGTCTCGGGAGCCGGCAGCCCGGCATCGATCAGCAAGAGGCGCAGCCACGTCTCCCTGGGCGACGCGGCACCCGCATCGATCAGCGGAAGCGCCCTGCGTAGCCGCCGCAGGCCGCGCGCACCCGGGTACCGCTTGGCCAGCAGCCACACCTGTCCGACGCGAAACGGTGTCGCCCGCATCAGGGCGTCGAGTCGCGCCACCGCCTCGCCCGTGGGCAATTGCCTGGCCAGGTCGAACGCCGTGCGCGCAACGGTGGTCACCGGCAGACCTACGGCGCGGGTGACCTCATCCCGCTGAACTCGCTGATTACGGGTGATCACGCCGGCCGGAGCGTGCTGGTTGCGCCAGATCAACTCGATGGGGACGTCGTCGTCGATCCAGCGCGCGCCGTGCAGCGCCGCCGCGGCCAGGCCGGCCACGACACCGCGTCGCCCCGACCACAGCCACGCCGCAACCGATCGCGTTCGCAGCGACGGCGTCGCGCACTCCGCGAGAAAGACATCGGGATAGATCGCGCGAAACCGTTTGCGCAATCGGTAGGGACTCAGCCGCCCCTGCCGCACCGCCTCGCTGCCGATGAACACCTCGTCCACAAACGGAAGACGTCGTTACCCGGCGGCGGGATCCCCCAGACATCAACCGTTGCGACACGTCTCGGCGTGTCGTCGCAGACGTTTATGTGTCGCGACAAGCCGGGAGGCTAGTCCACCCTCGTCGCGTGAACCTCCCAGAACGGGGCGTGCACCCGGCCCCCCTCCAGCCACGGCTCCATCGCCCGGAAGCGGTCCAGCAGCGCCTGCGCCTGGTCGGCCGTGTCCGGGTTTCGCGCGGCCATCATCTCGATCGTCTGGGTGCTCATGTTGACCAGATAGGTCGTCGGGCCGAGGTAGGTGATCTCCCACCCGCCGACTGGAAGCACCTCGCGAAAGTCGTCCTCGGACAACGACCGCATCATTTTGAAGCCGTTGACGTCGTGCTCGCCGAATTCGAACATGTACAGCCGCGCCCCCGGCTTGGTCGCCCGGCGCAACGCCTGCACGTACGCGTGCTGCAGGTCCTGGTCGGTGCTGAAGGTGTGATAGAAGGCGCAGTCGACGACCGTGTCGAACCGGTTGTCGAATCCCTCCAGCTTGGTGGCGTCGGCCAGCTCGAAATTCACTGATACACCGGCCTTTTGGGCGTTTTCGCGAGCCCGTTCGAGGGCGCCGGCCGAACCGTCGATGCCGGTCGCCGAGTAGCCCTTCGAGGCGTAGTAGATCGCGTGGTGGCCGGGACCGGTACCCGGGTCGAGCACCTCGCCCTTGACCGCGCCCAGCGCGACCAGCCGCCGCACCACCGGCTGCGGGCCGCCGATGTCCCACGGCGTGGCGGCGGGCAGGCCGTGCGACGTCCGGTCGTCGCGGTACATCTCCTCGAAGCGGGCGGGATCGGTCGGGTCGAAGGGTGCGGTTGTCACGGCAGCGCCGCCACCAACTGCTCGACCGGCACCCGGGGCCCGGTGAAAAACGGCGTCTCTTCGCGGGTGTGGCGGCGCGCGTCGGTGGCGCGCAGCTCACGCATCAGGTCGACGATGCGGTCCAGTTCGGGGGCCTCGAAGGCCAGGATCCATTCGTAGTCGCCCAGGGCGAACGCCGGGACGGTGTTGGCGCGGACGTCCTTGTATTCGCGCGCGGCCATGCCGTGCTCGGCGAGCATCCGGCGGCGTTCCTCGTCGGGCAGCAGATACCACTCGTAGGACCGCACAAAGGGATACACGCAGATGTAGGCGCCGGGCTCCTCGCCGGCCAGGAACGCCGGGATGTGGCTCTTGTTGAACTCGGCGGGCCGGTGCAGCGCGACGCTGCTCCACACCGGCGCGCTGGCCCGCCCCAGGGTGGTGGTGCGCCGGAAGTCGGCGTAGGTGGCCTGCAGCGCCTCGATGCGTTCGGCGTGGGTCCAGATCATGAAATCGGCGTCGGCGCGCAGCCCCGCCACGTCGTAGAGGCCGCGCACCACGACGCCGCGCGCCTCCTGCTCCTTGAAAAACCGGGCCGCGTCGTCGATCACGGCATCGCGCTCGTCTCCGAGCTCGCCGGGCCGCACGGAGAACACCGAGAACATCAGGTAGCGCAACTGCGAGTTCAGGGCGTCGTAGTCGAGTTTGGCCATGGCTCCTATCGTGCCACTTCCGCGCGCAGTGCCTCGATCGCGCGTCCGGCCGCCCCGACGCACGCGGGCACCCCGATCCCGTCGAGATAGCTGCCGGCCACCGCCAGCCCCGGCGGCAGCCCGGCCCGCAGCTCGGCGACGACGTCCGCGTGGCCGGGACCGTACTGCGGCATCGCGTCGATCCAGCGCTGGACCCGGGCGTCGACGGGGTCGACGGTCAGCCCGAACACGTCGACCAGGTCGCTCAGCGCCCAGCCCAGCAGTTCGTCATCGGTGCTGCCGGCGGCTGAATTTTCCGGGTCGTCGCCTGCCCGCCCGAACGACAGCCGCAGCAGCTGGGTGTCGCCGCGGGTCCCCCATTTGCGCGACGACAGCGTGATCGCCTTGGCGCGCAACGGTTCCCCGCTGGCCGCCAGCACGCCGGAGCAGTGCGGGAACGCGGTGTCGGCGGGCACCGCGAGCGCCACCACCGCCGACGACGCGCTCTCGATCCGGCGCGCGGCGGCGGCGGTGCGCGGCGCCACCTCGGCGACCAGCGCCGCCAGCCGAGGGGCCGGGATGGCCAAGACCACCGCGTCGGCGTGCCAGCCTGCGCCGGTGTCGTCGAGCAACGCCCAGCCCGGCCCGGCGGGTTCGAGCCGTTGCACCGCGGCGCGCACCCAGCGCGGCCGGGCGCGCGCGACGAGCTCGTCGATCAGCACCCGGTAGCCGCCGTCGATCGCCCCGAACACCGGCGCGCCGGTGTTCGGGGGCAGCCCGTTGGCGACGGCCTCGGTCAGGCTGGTGGCCCCGCGGTCCAGGGCCGCCGCGACGCTGGGGGCCGCCGCGCGCAGGCCGATGGTCGCCGCGGAGCCCGCGTACACCCCGCTCAGCAGCGGATCCACCGACCGGGCCACGACCTGCGGGCCGAACCGCTCGCCGACCAGTTCTGCCACGGCGGGATCGCTGCCGGGCCGCCAGCCCAAAGGGCGGCCGGGCTCGGCGTCGATGCGTGCGACCGTCGCCGCGTCGACCAGTCCGGCCACCGACGCGGACGACGCCGGGATCCCGACGACGGTTCCGGTGGGCAGCGGGTGCAACCGCCGCTGGCTGTAGATCAGCGGCCGGGCGCCGGTGGTGGCCAGCTGTCGATCCGACAGGCCCAGCTCGGCCAGCAGCGCCGGCATCTCGGGCCGGCGCAGCACGAACGCCTCGGCGCCCACGTCCATCGCCTGCCCGCCGACCCGCTCGGTGCGCAACACGCCGCCGAGCCGGTCGGCGGGCTCGAACAAGGTGATCGTCGCGTCGTCACCGGCGACCGCGCGCAGCCGGTATGCCGCCGTTAGCCCCGAAATACCGCCGCCCACAACGCAATACGAGCGGACCGTCATAGCGAGTGGACCAGAGCAACCAGGTCGGTCAGGATGGCGGGATCGGTCTCGGGCAGCACCCCGTGGCCCAGGTTGAACACGTGGCCGGTCGCGCCGGCGTCGACCGCGCGGCGCCCGTCGTCGATGACGGCCCGCGCGCTGCGTTCGACCACCGGCCAGCCCGCCAGCAGCACCACCGGATCGAGGTTGCCCTGCAGCGCCGTGCCGGGCTCGACCCGGGCGGCGGCGTCGGCCAGCGAGGTGCGCCAGTCCACCCCGACGACCGTGGCCTGCCGCGGCTTCATGCCGCATTTCAGCGCCGACGACATCGCGCCCAGCAGTTCGGCGGTCCCCACCCCGAAATGCGTCATGGGCACGCCGTAGTCGGACAGCGTGGCGAACACCCTCGAGCTGTGCGGCAGCACGTAATGGCGGTAGTCGGCCAGCGACAGCGTCCCCGCCCACGAGTCGAACACCTGGATCGCGTCCACCCCGGCCTCGAGCTGCCCCCGCAGGAACGCGATGGTGAGGTCGGTCAGCTTCGACATCAGCGCATGCCAGCTGTGCGGCTCGGCCAGCATCATCGCCTTGGTGCGGGCGTGGTTGCGGCTGGGGCCGCCCTCGACGAGATAGGACGCCAGCGTGAACGGCGCCCCGGCGAAACCGATCAGCGGGACGTCGCCCAGCGCCCCCACCAGCAGCGAGACCGCCTCGCTGATCGGCGCAATCGCTTGAGGCTCAAGGGGTTTCATCGCTTCGATGTCGGCGTCGCTGCGCACCGGGTGGGCGATGACCGGACCGACGTCGGCGACGATGTCCAGTTCGACGCCGGCGGCCCGCAGCGGCACCACGATGTCGGAGAACAGGATCGCCGCGTCGACGCCGTGGCGGCGCACCGGCTGCAGCGTGATCTCGCAGGCCACCTCGGGCTCGAAGCAGGCCGCCAGCATGCTGTGCCGCTCCCGCAGCGCCCGGTATTCGGGCAGCGAGCGCCCGGCCTGGCGCATGAACCACACCGGCACGTGGGCGGGCTTGCGTCCGCTGGCGGCGGCCAGATACGGCGACTCGGGCAGGTCACGGCGGGCACGCACGGGGGTGTTCATCAGCCTCAATGCTGCCACGAGTGCCGATCGGCGCTTGCGTAACATCGAACCCGTGCCGATCAGCTACGACGAGTTCCCCAGCCTTCGCTTCGAACCCGCCGAGAACGGCGTGCTGACCCTGGTGCTCGACTCCCCCGGGCTGAACTCCGTCGGGCCGCAGATGCACCGCGACCTCGCCGACGTCTGGCCGGTGCTCGACCGGGACCCCGCCGTGCGCGTCGTCCTGGTCCGCGGCGAGGGCAAGGCCTTCTCCTCCGGCGGCAGCTTCGACCTGATCGACGAGACCATCGGCGACTTCGAGGGCCGGATCCGCATCATGCGGGAGGCCCGCGACCTGGTGCTCAACATGGTCAACTTCGACAAGCCCGTCGTCTCGGCGATCCGGGGCCCCGCCGTCGGCGCCGGCTTGGTGGTGGCGCTGCTCGCCGACATCTCGGTGGCGGGCCGCACCGCGCGGTTCATCGACGGGCACACCAAGCTCGGGGTGGCCGCGGGCGACCACGCCGCGATCTGCTGGCCGCTGCTGGTCGGCATGGCCAAGGCCAAGTACTACCTGCTCACCTGCGAAACCCTGCTGGGCGAGGAGGCGGAGCGCATTGGCCTGGTCTCCACCTGCGTCGACGACGACGACGTGCTGGCGACGGCCACCCGCATCGCCGAGGACCTGGCCCGGGGCGCGCAAAACGCCATCCGCTGGACCAAGCACAGCCTCAACTACTGGTACCGCATGTTCGGCCCCACCTTCGAAACGTCGCTCGGGCTGGAATTCCTCAGCTTCGGCGGGCCCGACGTCCGGGAGGGTCTCGCCGCGCACCGCGAAAAACGCCCGGCCCGATTCGACGCGGGAACCGCCCCCTGAGCAGGCAGTATGGCCTCCTGCGGGCCCCGGTGAGCGCTGGTAACGGCTTGGTCGCGACGGGCGCGAAATGCGGCGCGCCTGTTTCGGCGTGTCGGGTGATGGGTCTAGCGTCGAACGCTGTGACGTCAGCTGAACCGGCCCCCTTCCGCGAGGCGGTCGTGGCGATGAACGCCGTCGCCGTGCGGCCGGAGATCGAGCTGGGCCCGATCCGTCCGCCGCAGCGCCTGGCGCCGTTCAGTTATGCGCTGGGGGCCGAGGTCAAACACCCCGACCTCGAGATCGTCCCGGAGCGGTCCGAGGGCGACGCGTTCGGCCGGCTGATCCTGCTCTACGACCCGGACGGCGCCGACGCCTGGGACGGGACCATCCGGCTGGTCGCCTACATCCAGGCCGACCTCGACCCCACCGAGGCCGTCGACCCGCTGCTGCCGGAGGTGGCGTGGAGCTGGCTGGTCGACGCGCTGGAATCGCGTCTCGAGCGCACCACCGCGCTGGGCGGTACCGTCACCGCCACCACGTCGGTGCGCTACGGCGACATCTCCGGGCCGCCGCGCGCCCACCAGCTCGAACTGCGGGCGTCCTGGACGGCGACCACCCCCGAAGTCGGCGCGCACGTCGAGGCGTTCTGCGAAGTGCTGGAGCACGCCGCGGGCCTCCCGCCGACCGGGGTCACCGACCTGAGCTCGCGGTCACGCGCCTGACATGGGCGAACCGGCGACCCCTGGGCCCGGCGCGCCACCCGAAGCCACCCCGCTACCCCACCCGGCCGACGGGGTCCCCGACCTCGCGGTGACCGTGCGTGAGATCGAGGCGGCGGCACGGCTCCTTGACCGCGGGCGCGGGCCCTTCGCGGTGGACGCCGAGCGGGCGTCGGGTTTCCGCTACTCCAACCGGGCCTACCTGATCCAGATCCGGCGGGCGGGGGCCGGCACGGTGCTCATCGACCCGGTCAGCCACGGCGCCGACCCGCTGACGGCGCTGCGGCCGGTCGCCGAGGTGCTGGGCTCCGACGAGTGGATCCTGCATTCGGCCGATCAGGACCTGCCGTGCCTGGCCGAGGTCGGCATGCGGCCCCCCGCGCTGTACGACACCGAACTCGCCGGCCGGCTGGCCGGGTTCGACCGGGTGAACCTGGCCACCATGGTCGAGCGGCTGCTGGGGTTCGGGTTGGCCAAGGGTCACGGCGCGGCGGACTGGTCCAAGCGCCCGCTGCCCGCCGAGTGGCTCAACTATGCGGCCCTGGACGTGGAATTGCTGATCGAGCTGCGCGCGGCGATCGCCGAGGTGCTGGCCGAGCAGGGCAAGACCGGTTGGGCCGCAGAGGAATTCGACTACCTGCGCGACGCGGGCGCCAGGGAGCTGCCCCCGGCCGTACGGCGCGAGCGCTGGCGCCGCACGTCGGGGATCCATCGCGTGCGCGACCGGCGCGCCCTCGCGGCGGTGCGCGAGCTGTGGGCGGCGCGCGACCGCATCGCGCAGCGCCGCGACATCGCGCCGCGCCGCGTCCTGCCGGATTCGGCGATCATCGACGCCGCGCTCGCCGACCCGAAGACCGTCGAGGAGCTCGTCAAGCTGCCGGTGTTCGGCGGGCGCAACCAGCGCCGCAGCGCGGCGGTCTGGCTGGGGGCGCTGGAAGCGGCCCGGCGGACCCAGGATCCGCCGGAGGACGCCGAGCCGCCGAACGGGCCGCCGCCGCCGGCGCGGTGGAGCAGGCGCAAACCGGAGGCCGCGGCGCGGCTGGAAGCGGCCCGCGCCGCGCTGGGCGACGTGTCGGAGCGGGTGGGGGTCCCGACGGAAAACCTCGTCTCGCCCGACCTGGTGCGACGGCTGTGCTGGGACTGGGCGGGCGCGCCCGACGCCGAGGAGGCCGTCGACGCATTCCTGCGCGCCGGGCAGGCCCGGGCCTGGCAACGGGAGCTGGTGGACCCGGTGCTGGCCCGGGCGTTGCAGCCGCCGGAGCAAACCGACTAGTCGAGGTGCTCCCGGATCTCGGCCTCGGCCACCGACGAGCCCAGCGCCGCGACCCAACCGGTGACGCGACGGGCCACGTCCTGATCGGTCAGGCCCAGATCGGCGAGGACCTCGCCCCGCGACGCGTGGTCGTAGAACCGCTGCGGCAGCCCGACGTCGCGGCACGGCGTGTCGATCTCCGCGCGCCGCAGCGCCGCCGACACCGCCGACCCCCCCCCGCCGTTGACGCCGTTGTCCTCGAGGGTGACGACCAGCTTGTGCTGCGCCGCCATCTCCAGCACGCCGTCGGCCACCGGCAACACCCAGCGCGGGTCGATCACCGTCACCCCGATGCCCTGGTTGTGCAGCCGCTTGGCCACCGCCAGGGCCATCGGCGCGAACGCACCGACCCCGACCAGCAGCACGTCGTGGTTCAGCCCGTCGGCCGGCAGCGCCAGCACATCGACACCCCCGCGCCGCTGAAGGGCCGGAATGTCTTCGCCCACATCGCCTTTGGGGAACCGTATCGCAGTCGGACCGTCGTCGACGTCGAGCGCCTCGCCGAGTTCCTCGCGCAGCCGGGCCGCGTCGCGGGGCGCGGCCACCCGGATACCGGGCACGATGTTGAGCAACGACAGGTCCCACATGCCGTTGTGGCTGGCGCCGTCGTTGCCGGTGACCCCGGCCCGGTCGAGCACCATGGTGACGGGCAGCTTGTGCAGCGCCACGTCCATCATGATCTGGTCGAAGGCCCGGTTGAGGAACGTCGAATAGATCGCCACCACCGGGTGCATGCCGCCCATCGCCAGGCCGGCCGCCGACGTCATCGCGTGCTGCTCGGCGATGCCGACGTCGAACAGGCGGTCCGGGAACTGTTGCCCGAACGCGGTCAGCCCGGTGGGGCCGGGCATCGCGGCGGTGATGGCCACGATGTCGCGGCGCTTGCGCGCGTAGGCGATGAGCGCGTCGGAGAAGGTCGCCGTCCAGCCCGGGCCGGCGATCTTGGTGGCCAGGCCGGTGGCCGGGTCGATGACGCCGCAGGAATGCATCTGCTCGGCCTCGTCGTCCTCGGCCGGCGCGTAGCCCATGCCCTTGCGGGTGACGACGTGCACGATCACCGGCCGCCCGAAGCCCCGCGCGTGGCGCAGCGCGGCCTCCACCGCACGCTCGTCGTGGCCGTCGACCGGGCCGACGTACTTCAGGCCCAGGTCGGTGAACAGCAGCTGCGGCGAGAGCGAGTCCTTGATGCCAGCCTTGACGCTGTGCATGAAGCGGTAGGCGATCTGGCCGAACAGCGGCAGCGAGCGCACCGCGTCGCGACCCCTCTCCAGCATGTGCTCGTAGGCCGGCTGCAGCCGCAGCGTGGCCAGGTGGTCGGCGACCCCGCCGATGGTGGGCGCGTAGCTGCGGCCGTTGTCGTTGACGACGATGATCACCGGCCGGTGCGAGGCGGCGATGTTGTTCAGCGCCTCCCAGCACATGCCGCCGGTGAGCGCGCCGTCGCCGACGACGGCCACCACGTGCCGGTTGCGGTGACCGCTCAGCTCGAACGCCTTGGCCAGCCCGTCGGCGTACGACAGCGCGGCGCTGGCGTGGCTGGACTCCACCCAGTCGTGTTCGCTCTCCGCGCGCGACGGATACCCCGACAGGCCGCCCTTCTTGCGCAGGCTCTCGAAGTCGTGGGAGCGGCCCGTCAGCATCTTGTGGACATAGGCCTGGTGGCCGGTGTCGAAGATGATCGGGTCGTGCGGCGAGTCGAACACGCGGTGCAGCGCGAGCGTCAGCTCGACGACGCCCAGGTTGGGCCCCAGATGCCCCCCGGTGGCAGCCACCTTGTGGATCAGGAACTCGCGAATCTCGCTCGCCAGATCCCGGAGCTGCTGTTGGGAGAGGTACTGCAGATCAGCGGGCCCGCGGATCTGTTCCAGCATCCCGTCAGTCTACGCAGGACCGCCGCACAGATCAGTGTCCGCGACGAGACTTTGGTAGCCTCGGACCGCGGTGCGCCGGGAAGCCTGGTCGGCAAGTTGTCCCCTCGTGTCCCCGACCCCGGAGTTCGCCGTGATCCTCGCCGTCGACCGCCCCGCGTCGACCGGGCGGCCGTATCGTCGCACTATGCGCGCCGAGCAGATCGCCGAAGACTTTCCGATCGTCAGCATCGACGGTGAGGCGCTGGACGCCGCCCGGTTGCTCGCCGAGCACCGGCTGCCGGGCCTCCTGGTCACCGATGCGTCGGGAAATCCCTACGCGGTGCTGCCCGCCTCCCAGGTCGTCCGTTTCATCGTGCCCCGCTACGTGCAGGACGATCCCTCGCTGGCCGGGGTGCTCAACGAATCGACGGCCGACCGCTGCGCGGAGAAGCTGAGCGGCAAGAAGGTGCGCGACGTGCTGCCGGAGCACCTGCTCGACGTCCCACCCGCCGACGCCGACGACACCATCATCGAGGTGGCGGCCCTCATGGCGCGGGAGCGAAGCCCGCTCGTCGCGGTGGTCAAGGCCGGCAAGTTGATCGGGGTCATCACGGCATCACGTGTGCTCGAGGCGGCGCTACGGCATTGATTCCCATAGGTGAATAGATGAGCGTCGTCGCGATCGTCGTGTTCGTCGTCGCCTACGCGCTGATCGCCAGCGACCGCGTCAACAAGACCCTGGTGGCGCTCACCGGTGCCGCGATCGTCGTCGCCTTGCCGGTCATCAATTCCGATGACGTCTTCTACTCCCACGAGACCGGAATCGACTGGGACGTCCTCTTTTTGCTGCTGGGCATGATGATCATCGTCAGCGTGCTGCGCCAAACCGGTGTGTTCGAGTACGTCGCGATCTGGTCCGCCAAGCGCGCCCGCGGTTCCCCCCTGCGCGTCATGATCCTGCTGGTGCTGGTCACCGCCATCGCCTCGGCCCTGCTCGACAACGTCACCACGGTGTTGCTGATCGCTCCGGTGACCCTGTTGGTGTGCGACCGGCTGGCGATCAACGCGGCGCCGTTCCTGATGGCCGAGGCGTTCGCGTCGAACATCGGCGGCACGGCGACGTTGATCGGCGACCCGCCCAACATCATCATCGCCAGCAAGGCCGGCCTGACGTTCAACGACTTCCTGATCCATCTGGCGCCGATCGTGATCATCGTGCTGGTCGTCCTGATCGCGTTGCTGCCGCGCCTGTTTCGTGGTTCCTTCGCCGTGGACCCCGAGCGGGTCGCCGACGTCATGTCGCTGGAGGAGAAGGAGGCGATTCGCGATCGCAGGTTGCTCGTCGCGTGCGGCGTCGTGTTGCTGGCGGTGTTCGCCGCGTTCGTCGGCCACTCGGCGCTGCACATGGCGCCCTCCATCGTGGCGATGCTGGGCGCCGGCATCCTGATCGTGGTGTCGCGGCTGGAGCACGCCGATTACCTGTCCAGCGTCGAGTGGGAGACGCTGCTGTTCTTCGCCGGGCTGTTCATCATGGTCGGGGCGCTGGTCAAGACCGGCGTCGTCAAGCGGCTGGCGCATCTGGCGATCACCGCCACCGGCGGCAACACCTTGTTGGCGACCATGGTGATCTTGGCCGCGTCGCTGGTGATCAGCGGGGTCGTCAACAACGTTCCCTACGCCGCCACGATGGCGCCGGTCGTCGCGGACTTGGTCCCGGCCCTAGGAGACCACGTCAATCCCGGCGCCCTGTGGTGGGCCCTTGCGCTCGGCACCGATTTCGGCGGCAACCTCACCGCCGTCGGCGCCAGCGCAAACGTCGTCGTGCTCGGGATCGCCGCGCGCGCCGACAATCCCATCTCCTTCGGGGAATTCACCCGCAAGGGCGCGATCGTCACGGTGATGTCCGCCGGGCTTTCCGCGGCGTATCTCTGGTTGCGCTACTTCGTCTTTGGCTGAGAGGTGGTTAACGGGTCAGCAGCGCAACGGATTCGGTGTGATGGGTCAGCGGGAACGCGTCGAACACCTTGATCTTCTCGACCGCATAGCCGTTCGCGCGATACAGGCCGATGTCGCGCGCGAAAGACGCTGCCTCGCAACCGATGTGCACCACACGCGGCACCCCGGCGGCAGCCAGCAGGTCGATGATCTCGCGCCCCGCACCGGCCCGCGGCGGGTCCAGCACCGCAACCGCGGCCGCGTCGCGCTGCGCGGTCAGCGCCCGCCGGACCGAGTCGGTGACGACGTCCACCTGGGGCAGGTCGGCCAGCGCGGCGCGCGCGGCCCGCGTCGCCGAGCGCGAGGTGTCGACGGTGACCACCCGCCCCGAGGACCCCACCGCGTCACCAAGCGCGGCGGCGAAAACCCCCGCGCCGCCGTAGAGATCCCACACGGTCGCGCCCGCGCCGGGCTGGGCCCAATCGACCACCAGGGCGCTGTAGACGCGCGCCGCGTCCCGATGCGCCTGCCAGAACGCCGTGACCGGCGCCCGCCAGCTGCGCGCGCCCACCCGCTGCACCGCCTCGTAGCCGCCCTCGACCACCGTGGTCTGGATCCGCCGGCCGTGCCGTAGGGCGCACACGACGTGGCGCTCGCCGTCGTCGTCGACGGCGACGTGCAGCTGCGCGCCCGGCGGCCACCGCGCCCCGGAGAGTCCATCCAGCATGCCGGGCGGCAGCTGCGCACAGCGCAGGTCGGTGACCAACTCGTCGCTGTGGTAGCGGTGGAAGCCGGGCCGACGATCCTCGCCCACCTCCAGCCGGACCCGGGTGCGCCAACCGGCGGGCCCGGCATCCGAAAGCGGTTCCGCCTCGCCGCTCCAGTCATGCCCGCCCAGCCGGGACAGCTGGTTGGCGACGACTTGGGCCTTGAGCACCCGGGCCGCCTCCGGGGTGGCGAACGCCAGATCGCAACAGCCCGCGCCGTCGGCCCCGGCGATCGGGCACAGCGACGCGACGCGGTCGTCCGACGGCTCGATCACCTCGACAACCTGGGCGTGCCAATAGGAATCGCGCTCGGAAGTGACCCGCACCCGCACCCGTTCGCCGGGCAGCGCGTAGCGCACGAACACGACCCGGCCCTCGTGGTGCGCCACGCAACTCCCCCCGTTGGCCGGGGGGCCGGTGACCAGTGTCAGTTCGGCGCTCAATCGAAGATGCCGCGACGGGCGTCGCCGGGCGCCGCGTGCGGGTGGAAGGCCTTGAGTCGTTCCGACGAATTCAATTGCCAGGGAACCGAAGTCACCATCACGTTGGGCATGAATAGCAACCTGCCCTTGAGCCGCAGCGCGCTTTGGTTGTGCAGCACCTGCTCCCACCAGTGGCCCACCACATACTCGGGGATGAACACCGTCACCACGGTGCGCGGCGACTCCTTGCTGACCCGTTTGACGTAATCCAGGATGGGACGGGTGATCTCGCGGTACGGCGACGCAATGACCTTGAGCGGCACGCTGATATCGCTTTCCTCCCACCTGTGCACCAGCTCGCGGGTTTCGGCGTCGTCGACGCTGACCGTGAGGGCCTCGAGCGCGTCGGGACGGGTGGCGCGCGCGTAGGCCAGCGCGCGCAGGGTCGGCAGGTGCAGCTTGGACACCAGCACCAAGGCGTGGTTTCGGCTGGGCAACACCACGTCGTGCTCGGCCGCCTCCTGCTCCTCCAATTCCCGGCTTACCGTGTGGTAATGCCGGTGGATCATCTTCATGACGATGAACAGCAGGCTCATCGCGAACAGGGCGATCCACGCCCCCGCGGCGAACTTGGTGACCAGGACGACCAACAAGACCGCGCCGGTGGAAAGCAATCCGACCGTGTTGACCACCCGCGAGCGCATCATCTTGCGCCGCGCCCGCGGATCGGTCTCGGTGCGCAGCAACCTGGTCCAGTGCCGGACCATGCCGATCTGGCTCAGCGTGAACGAGATGAACACGCCGACGATGTACAGCTGGATCAGCGCGGTGACCTCGCCACGGAACGCGATGATCGCCAGCAGGGCCGCCCCGGACAAAAACAGGATTCCGTTGGAGAACGCCAATCTGTCACCGCGGGTGTGCAATTGGCGCGGAAGGTAGCTGTGCTGCGCCAGGATCGAGCCGAGCACCGGGAAACCGTTGAACGCGGTGTTGGCCGCGAGCACCAGGATCAGCGCGGTCACCGTGGCGATCAGCAGGAACCCGATGTGAAAGCTGCCGAACACCGTCTCGGCCAGCTGCGCGACCAACGTCTTCTGGTAGTAGTTCGGGGGGGCGCCGGTCAGCTGCCGCGCGGGATCCTCGACGAGCTTGACCCCGATGTTCTCGGCCAGCACGATGATGCCCATCAACAGCGTGACCGCGATGCCGCCCAGCATCAGCAAGGTGGTGGCCGCGTTGCGCGATTTGGGCTTCTCAAATGCCGGCACGCCGTTGCTGATCGCCTCGACGCCGGTCAGCGCCGCGCACCCCGAGGAGAACGACCGCGCCACCAGGAAAGCCAACGCGAAGCCGACGATCTGGCCGTGCTCGGCGTGCATCTCGAAACCGGCCGATTCCGCGCGCAGCGGGTTGCCGAGCACGAAGATCCGGAACAGGCCCCAGCCGATCATCACCAGCACACCGATGATGAACGCATAGGTCGGAATGGCGAACGCCAGCCCGGACTCGCGGACGCCGCGCAGGTTCAGCGCCATCACCAACAGGATCGCGGCGACGCAGAACCACACCTTGTTCTGGGCGACGACGGGTATCGCCGAGCCGATGTTCGACATCGCCGACGCCGTCGAAACGGCAACGGTGAGAACGTAATCCACCATCAGGGCGCTGGCCACCACGAGGCCTGCGGTGTCGCCGAGGTTGGTGGTGACCACCTCGTAGTCGCCGCCGCCCGACGGGTAGGCGTGCACGTTCTGCCGGTAGCTGGCCACCACGACCAACATGACCCCGGCCACGGCCAGGCCGATCCACGGTGTCAGCGCGTACGCGCTCACCCCGGCCACCGAGAGCATCAGGAAGACTTCCTCGGGCGCATAGGCCACCGAGGACAACGCATCGGAGGCGAACACCGGCAAGGCGATCCGTTTGGGCAGCAGGGTGTGACTCAGCCGGTCGCTGCGAAACGGCCGGCCGATCAGCAGCCGGCGCGCAGCGGTCGAAAGTTTGGACACGAGAGCCAAGAGTAAGCCCACCCGGGCTTGGTAGCGTTTCGTAGGCAACAATGTTGCGGACGGACCGAATCGGCTGGCCAGCCCGGATTGCCGATTGAACAGCACAGGACGCAGCCGAGAGGACCCCAAGTGCGCGTGGTGGTGATGGGTTGCGGCCGGGTGGGCTCTTCGCTGTCCGACGCGCTCTCCCGCATCGGCCATGACGTGGCCGTCATCGACCGCGACAGCACCGCCTTCAATCGGCTCAGTCCCGAGTTCTCGGGCGAGCGGGTGCTGGGCCAGGGATTCGACCGGGACGTGCTGCTCAGCGCCGGCATCGAGGGGGCCGATGCGTTCGCCGCGGTGTCGTCGGGGGACAACTCGAACATCATCTCGGCCCGGCTGGCGCGGGAGACCTTCGGCGTGCAGCGCGTTGTCGCCCGGATCTACGACGCCAAGCGCGCCGAGGTCTACGAGCGCCTCGGCATCCCGACGATCGCCACGGTCCCCTGGACCACCGACCGCCTGCTCAACACCCTCACCCGGGAGAGCGAGACCGCCAAGTGGCGCGATCCGACCGGCACCGTCGCGGTGGCCGAGGTCGATCTGCACGAGGACTGGGTGGGGCACCGGGCCACCGACCTGGAGCAGGCCACCGGCGCTCGGGTGGCGTTTTTGATCCGGTTCGGCACCGGGGTGTTGCCGGAACCGAAGACCGTGATCCAGGCCGGCGATACGGTCTACATCGCGGCGATATCCGGCCGCGCCGCCGAGGCGGTCGCCATCGCGGCCCTGCCGCCGGCTGAGGACCTCGAGGCGGGACCGCGCAAGTGAAAGTAGCTGTCGCCGGGGCCGGCGCCGTCGGCCGATCGGTCACCCGCGAACTCGTCGGCAACGGCCACGACGTGACGCTGATCGAGCGCAACCCCGAACACGTCGACATCGACGCCATCCCGGCCGCGCACTGGCGCCTCGGCGACGCGTGCGAACTGAGCCTGCTGCAGTCGGTGCACCTGGAGGGCTTCGACGTGGTGGTCGCCGCGACCGGCGACGACAAGGCCAACGTGGTGCTCAGCCTGTTGGCCAAGACCGAGTTCGCGGTGCCGCGGGTGGTGGCCCGGGTCAATGACCCCCGCAACGAATGGCTGTTCACCGACGCGTGGGGGGTGGACGTGGCGGTGTCCACGCCGCGCATGCTGGCCTCGCTCATCGAGGAGGCCGTCGCCGTCGGTGATCTGGTGCGGCTCATGGAATTCCGCCGGGGTCAGGCCAACCTGGTCGAGATCACCCTGCCCGACGACACCCCGTGGGGCGGCAAGCCGGTGCGCCGGTTGCAGCTGCCCCGGGACACGGCGCTGGTGACCATCCTGCGCGGCCCGCGCGTCATCGTGCCGGAGGCCGACGAGCCGCTCGAAGGCGGCGACGAACTGCTCTTCGTGGCGGTCGCCGAGGCGGAAGAGGAACTGCAGAAGCTGCTGCTGCCGGCCACCGAGCCCGGCGACTGATCGCCTCGATGGTGCCGACCCGCCGCGCCCGGCTACGCCGCGCTTGCGATCGCCCCCGGCGACTGATCGCCTCGATGGTGGCGACCCGCCGCGCCCGGCTACGCCGCGCTTGCGATCGCCACTAGTCGGTCACCCGTTCGGCGCCGGCGTTCTCCTCGGCGGGCATCGCGCGCTGCGCGGCCTTGATCGCCGCGAACGTCGCCAGCGCGGCCAGCACCGTCAGCGGCCAGCCCATCCCGATGCGGGCCACGCCCAGCCAACCGGTCTGGTCGGCGTCGTAGAGGATCCGCTGAACCACGAACCGGGCGCCGAACACCAGCACCCAGCACACCGAGGCGATGTCGAACGCGTGGACGGCCCGGGGCACGTCGCGCCAGGCGCGATCGCGCCCGGTGGCCCAGCTCCAGGCGTAGCCGACGAGGGGCCGGCGGATCAGCACCGACGCCGCGAACAGCACCGCCCACAGCAGCGACATCCAGATGCCCAGCAGGAAGTAGCCCTTGGACTGCCCCACCGCGTAGGCGATCAGCGCGCAGACGGCGACGCCGATGAACCCGGAGAACGCCGGCTGGGTGGAGTCCCGCCGGATCAGGCGCCACAGCAAGACCAGCGCGGCCGCGCCCAGCGCGGCGCCGATGGCGGGCAGCAGACTGGACAGACCGGAAACCACCACGAAGACCACCACGGGCAGCGACGAGTAGAGGACGCCACTGAGCCCGCCCACCTGTTCGAGCAGGCGCTCCGGGCTCACGCGGTCAGTGGTCACGGGCGTGCCCCCATTCGCGGGGGACGTCACCGTTGAATTTCGTAGTGCGGGTTGTAGATCGCCTTGGTGCCGTTGTCCAGCTTGCCCAGCCGGCCCCGGACCCGCAGCGTGCGACCCGAGTCGATGCCGGGAATGCGGCGTTGGCCCAACCACACCAGGGTGACGGTGTCGGTGCCGTCGAACAGTTCGGCGCGGACCCCGCCGGAGCAACCTTTGCCGTTCGTTTCCACGCTGCGCAGCGTGCCGACCATGGTGACCTCCTGGCCACGTTCGCAGTCGATCGCACGCTGCGCGCCGGTACTCGCGACTTCGTCGGACAATTCTTCGGAGTCGAGCTGCTCCGGGTCCTCAGTCAACCGACGGGTCAGCCGGCGCAAATATCCTTGGGCCCCCATGGCCACTCCTGACAGTGCTGTTAAAGCCTCGGTGCTTCCTCCATGCCAACGGACACCGTAGACCTGTTGGTTCCCCGGCGCCAACCGGACGAAACGTGGTGTTGGACCGCTCGTGAAGGCCGGGCAATATCGAGGGGTGGCTGTCGATCTGCGGGGTGTCTCGACCGTGTTGCTGCCGGGCACCGGCTCCGACGACGACTACGTCTACCGGGCCTTTTCTCACCCGCTGCGCGAGGCCGGCGCCACGCTGGTGGCCCCGCCGCCCCGGCCGGACCGGTTGATCGACGGCTACGTGTCCGCGCTCAACGACGCGGCCCGCGACGGCCCGATCGGTGTCGGCGGCGTGTCGATCGGGGCCGCGGTGGCGGCCGCGTGGGCGCTGGCCCATCCCGACCGCGCCGTCGCCGTCCTGGCCGCGCTGCCCGCCTGGGCCGGCCCGCCCGGAACCGCACCCGCGGCGCTGGCGGCGCGGTATTCGGCGTCCCAGCTGCGCGCCGAGGGCCTGGCGGCGACCACGACGCAGATGCGGGACTCCAGCCCGCCGTGGCTGGCCGACGAGCTGGCCCGGTCGTGGCGCGCCCAGTGGCCCCAGCTGCCCGACGCCATGGAGGAGGCGGCGGCCTACGTCGCGCCCAGCTGCGCGGACCTGACCGGGCTGGACACGCCGCTGGCGGTGGCCGCCGCGGTCGACGATCCGATCCACCCCTTGCAGGTGGCCCTCGACTGGGTCACCGCCGCGCCGCGGGCGGCGCTGCGGACGGTGACGCTGGATCAGCTCGGCGCGGACCCCGCCGCGCTGGGCGCGGCCTGCCTGGCCGCCCTCGCCGAGCTGTAGGACTCAGCCGCCGGTCGTGGTGCGCAGCTGCTGCATGGCCGACCCCTCGGCGCTGCGGCGCGCGGCCGGCTCGGGCGGCTGTTCCCCCTGGGGCGCCTCGCCCTGCGCGTCGGCCTGTTGGGAGGCCGGTGGGGAGGCCTGCTGGGCGGCCGCGGCGGCCCGCAGCTGTTCGGCCATCGGCTCGGGCAGCTGCACGGGCAACGGCGTCCGCACCGGCAGCGGGGTGTCGCCACGGCGAACCACGGTGTCCGCCAAGGCCGCCCGCGCCTCCTGCTCCAGAGCTTCCATGGTTTCATGCGCGCCGTTGATGACGCAGCGGATCATCCAGCGGTAGCCGTCGACCCCGATGAACCGCACCACACCGGTCGCGGTGCCGACCACCTCGCGGCCCCACGGGCCGTCCTTGATGCTGACCTTGGCCGAGTCCTTGCGCAGCGACTCGGCGAGCTCCGCGGCCACCTCGCGCCACAGGCCCCCCGTCTTGGGCGCGGCGTAGGCGGCGATGGTGAAACGACCGTTGGGGGTGACGACCCACACCGCGCTGGGCACGCCGGTCTCGGTCAGTTCGACCTGGAGCTGCCCCGCCTCCGGCATCGGAATCAGGACCGAGCCCAAGTCGAGCCGCGCCAGTTCGGCGACCGCGGGGTCGTCGAAGTCGTCGATGTCGAACGGGCCCTCGAGCTCGTCGGACTCCTGGGGGGATACCTGGGCCTCGACGTCGTCCGTGGGGTCGCCGTCGCCTTTGTCTGAGCGCTTACCGAATGCCGCCATCACAAACTCGCATGTCCTCCGGAGGAACCGTGACCACCGTCGCCACGGGATGTTTCGGCCAGCCCGGCCTCGTCGAACGACGACACCTCGACCAGCTCCACCAACTCGACCCGCTGCACCAGCAATTGGGCGATCCGGTCGCCGCGGTGCACCACGATCGGCTCGTCCGGATCGAGATTGATCAGCGCGACCTTGATCTCGCCGCGGTAGCCGGCGTCGATGGTACCCGGGCTGTTGACGATCGAAAGCCCAACGCGCGCAGCCAGTCCCGAGCGCGGGTGCACCAGACCCACCATCCCGAACGGAATGGCCACCGCGACGCCCGTTCGCACCAGGGCGCGACGCCCCGGGCCTAACTTGACGTCTTCGGCGCTGAAAAGATCGACCCCGGCGTCGCCGTCGTGGGCGCGAGCGGGCAGCGGAAGTTCGGGATCGAGGCGGACGATGGCCAGACTGGTCGACACGGGGCCACAGACTACCCTTGACCGCGTGTCTGCAACGCGCGTCGCGCCGCACAGCGTGCGATATCGCGAACGACTGTGGGTGCCGTGGTGGTGGTGGCCACTGGCTTTCGGGCTGGCGGCGCTGATCGCGTTCGAAGTCAACCTCGGTGTTCGCTCGCTGCCCGACTGGCTGCCGTACGCGGCGCTGTTCGTGGTGGCCGCCGGGGCGCTGCTGTGGCTGGGCCGGGTCGAGATCCGCGTCACCGAAAGCTCGTCCGCCCCGGGCGGGGTGGAACTGTGGGCCGGCGAGGCGCATCTACCGGTCAACGTGATCGCCCGGTCCGCCGAGATAGCGCCGACGGCGAAGTCGGCGGCCCTGGGCCGCCAGCTCGACCCGGCCGCCTACGTGCTGCACCGGGCATGGGTCGGCCCCATGGTGCTGGTGGTCCTCGATGACCCAGACGACCCGACGCCGTACTGGCTGGTGAGCTGCCGTCACCCGGAGCGGGTGCTGTCGGCATTGCGCAGTTGACCGATCAGGCCGCGCAGTCGGTACAGATCATCACGCCGTTCTTCTCGCTGGCGAGACGGCTGCGGTGTTGCACCAAAAAGCAGCTCGAGCAGGTGAACTCGTCGGCCTGCTTCGGGATGACGCGTACGGACAGCTCTTCTCCGGAAAGGTCGGCGCCGGGCAGTTCGAAATTCTCAGCTGATTCGGATTCGTCGACGTCGACGACGGCCGAGGCCGCCTCGTTGCGTCGTGCTTTGAGCTCCTCCAGCGAGTCTTCCGAGACGTCGTCGGTCTCGGTACGCCGCGGAGCGTCGTAGTCGGTAGGCATATCTCTCCCCTGCCCTATCCCCTCTAACAGGCCTCGTTTATCCCAAGCAACGCTTTGTACCAGCGTCGAACGCATCCACCAAACGATTCGTGCCCGTATCGCGCGCCATTAGTGTGTGATTTACGTCACACGCCCGGATTGACCCTTGCCTCGAGTCTTAAACAGTGCCTTTAGAGTGCACATGTGGTCGCACAGATTACCGAAGGTACCGCTTTTGACAAGCACGGGAGGCCTTTCAGGCGACGCAATCCCCGGCCCGCGATCGTGGTGCTCGCGCTGCTGGTGGTGGCCACCGGCGTGGTGTGGACCGTGGCGCTGACGCGACCGGCGAAGGTGCACGAGGCCGTGGTGTGCAACCCGCCGCCGCAGCCGCCCGGGTCCACCGCCCCCCAACTCGGCGAGCAGGTGTCGCGCAGCGCCATGGCCGACGTCACACCCGCCAAACTCGCCGACACCAAGGTCCGCGTGCTCAACGCCAGCGGTCGCGGCGGCCAGGCCGGCGACGTCGCGGGCGCCATGAAGGACCTGGGCTTCGCGCAGCCCACCGCCGCCAACGACCCCGTCTACGCCGGCACGAGGCTGAACTGCCAAGGGCAGATCCGCTTCGGCACGGCCGGACAGGCCACGGCCGCCGCGGTGTGGCTGGTGGCGCCCTGCACGGAATTGTTCAACGACAGCCGCGCCGACGATTCCGTCGACCTGGCCATCGGCACGGAGTTCACCGCGCTGGCCCACAACGACGACGTCGATGCGGTGCTCGCCAGCCTGAAACCCGGCGCCACCGAGCCGTCGGATCCCGCGCTGCTGCAAAAGATTCACTCCAGCAGCTGCTGACACTCACTCCGGCAGCGGCCGTCGGCCGTCGAACCGGTCCAGGGCCGCCAACAGCTCGTCGGCGATTCCGGGGGCGGCGGCCACCACCAAGCCGGCGCTGCCCGACGGGCCGTCCGGCTCGGTCACCACCACGCGAGCCCCCGCCTCGGCCGCGATCAGCGCGCCCGCCGCGCGGTCCCACACCTGCAGCCCGTGCTCGTAGTAG
Source organism: Mycobacterium terramassiliense (assembly GCF_900157385.1). Taxonomy (GTDB): domain Bacteria; phylum Actinomycetota; class Actinomycetes; order Mycobacteriales; family Mycobacteriaceae; genus Mycobacterium; species Mycobacterium terramassiliense. The sequence continues at coordinate 329,520 of NZ_LT717699.1, read as the reverse complement.
GCGTCCAGCCGGCCCGCCGCGACCATGCACAGGTCCAGCGCCGCCGAGCCGATGCGCCGGACGTCGCGCACCACCGGCAACAGCTGGGCCACCAAGGCCGCCTGGCTGGCGCGGCGCCGCCGCGAGTAGCCAAAGCCGGTGCCCAGCAACGCCATTGACAAATCGTCGACCGCGGCGCACCGCAACGATTCCGTCCCGCGCTCGTCGCTGACGTGCGCGCCAAGGCTGGTCGCGGCCGAATACACCCGGCCGCCCACGACGTCGGCGACCGCGCCCGCCACCGACACGCCGTCGATCTGGGCACCGACCGACACCGCGTAGGCGGGGATGCCGTAGACGAAATTCACCGTGCCGTCGATGGGATCGAGCACCCAGGTGACCGCGCCGGCGGGAGCCGCGGCACCGGCGGGCCCACCGCCCTCCTCGCCGAGGATCGGGTCGCCGGGCCGCAGTTGGGCCAACCGATCCCGCAGTAGCCGCTCGGCCTCGGTGTCGACCACAGTCACGGGATCGGTCGGGGTGGTCTTCGACCGCACCGCGCCGCTGCCCGCCGCCGAAAGGCTCGCCGCCCGACCGCCGAAGACCTCGGCGCGGCGGCGGCGGACGAACTCGGCGGCCTCGACGGCCAGCTTCTCGGCCACGGAACGCAGCTGCGCGGGGTCGTCATCGGGTCGCGTCACCCGTCCATCGCATCACAGACGCCACGGGGCCGCAGACACCCGCAACCGGCGTCCCGGCCGGGCTAAGGTGGGCGGACAGGCCAAGTCTCGCCGAGGAGTTTCGATGACCAGCACCGACTCGATCACGGACACGCCACCCGACGCGGTCACCGGCAAGCCGCAGCGTCGCGGGTTCGGCATCGACGTCGGGGGCAGCGGCATCAAGGGCGGCATCGTCGACATGGACACCGGGCTGCTGATCGGCGAGCGGATCAAGCTGTTGACCCCGCAGCCGGCCACCCCGTCGGCGGTGGCCAAGACGATCGCCGAGGTCGTCCGCGGGTTCGACTGGACCGGTCCCCTGGGGGTGACCTATCCCGGCGTCGTCACCCACGGCGTCGTGCAGACGGCCGCCAACGTCGACAAGGCCTGGATCGGGACCAACGCGCGCGACGTCATCAGCGCCGAACTAGACGGCCAGGAGGTCGTGATTCTCAACGACGCCGACGCGGCCGGGCTCGCCGAGGAGCACTACGGCGCGGGCCGGAACCAGTCCGGCCTCGTGGTGCTGCTGACGTTCGGCACCGGGATCGGCTCCGCGGTCATCCACAACGGGACGCTGATACCCAACACCGAGTTCGGGCACCTCGAAGTGGGCGGCAAGGAGGCCGAGCTGCGGGCGGCGTCGTCGGTCAAGGAGCGCAACGGCTGGAGCTACGAAAAGTGGACCAAGCAGGTCACACGGGTGCTGGTGGCCATCGAGAACGCGATCTGGCCAGACCTGTTCATCGCGGGCGGCGGGATCAGCCGCAAGGCCGACAAGTGGCTTCCGCTGCTGGAAAACCGGACCCCGGTGGTGGCCGCAGCCTTGCAGAACACCGCCGGCATCGTGGGCGCCGCGATGGCGGCCACTTCGGATGTGACTCACTGAATTTTGGCCGGTAGCCGGGTACGGGCGGCCGCTGTCGTTACAATGGTCCTCGGCGACCGCCCGACTGAAAGCGTGCAACCACACACACGCCGATATCAACGCCGACATTCGACATAGCAGACACTTTCGGTTCACCATGCCCATACCCACCGAAAGTGCGTCCAAACGAAGGGGTGTACGTGGCACCGAGCAAGGCAAGTGCGGCAACCGACCAGCCGGTGAAACGCACCGCCACGAAGTCTCCGTCGTCCCCCGCTAAGCGACCGGCCGCGAAGGCTTCCAACGGCGCCGCCCCCGCGAAACGGGCCACCAAGACGGCACCGCGGGCCACCAAGGCGCACGAGGCCCCGCCCGCGGCCGAGACCACCAAGAAGACCCGCACCCCGGCCAAGGCCACGGGCGCCAAGGCGCCGTCCGCCCGCGGGACGAAGGCGGCGGCCAAAGCCGCTCCGGAGGACGCCGACGCCGGCCTGGAGGCCCTCGACACCGACGCCGCGGTGGAGGACCTCGACGCCGAGCCCGACCTCGAGGCCGAGCCCGTCGAGGACCTCGACATCGACGCCGAAGACCTCAATCTCGACGACCTCGAAGTGGACGTGGCGGCCGAAGGCGATGACCCCGAGCTCGAGGTGGCCGACGCCGAGGAAGGCGAGGAGGACGCGGCGGCGAAGCCCGCCGCCAAGGCCGCGACGGCGACCGAAGAGGACGAGGACATCGCCGAGCCTTCCGAAAAGGACAAGGCCTCCGGCGATTTCGTCTGGGACGAGGACGAGTCCGAGGCGTTGCGGCAGGCCCGCAAGGACGCCGAGCTCACCGCCTCCGCGGACTCCGTTCGCGCGTACCTGAAGCAGATCGGCAAGGTGGCACTGCTCAACGCCGAGGAAGAGGTCGAGCTCGCCAAGCGGATCGAGGCCGGCCTGTACGCCACCCAGCTGATGAGCGAGCACGCCGAGCGCGGCGACAAGCTGCCCGCCGCCCAGCGCCGCGACATGATGTGGATCTGCCGCGACGGCGACCGCGCGAAGAACCATCTGCTGGAAGCCAACCTGCGGCTGGTGGTCTCGCTGGCCAAGCGCTACACGGGCCGCGGCATGGCCTTCCTCGACCTCATCCAGGAAGGCAACCTGGGCCTGATCCGCGCGGTCGAAAAGTTCGACTACACAAAGGGATACAAGTTCTCCACCTACGCGACGTGGTGGATCCGCCAGGCCATCACCCGGGCCATGGCCGACCAGGCGCGCACCATCCGCATCCCGGTCCACATGGTCGAGGTGATCAACAAGCTGGGCCGCATCCAGCGCGAGCTGCTTCAGGATCTGGGCCGCGAGCCCACGCCCGAGGAGCTGGCCAAGGAGATGGACATCACGCCCGAGAAGGTCCTCGAGATCCAGCAATACGCGCGCGAGCCGATCTCGTTGGACCAGACCATCGGCGACGAGGGCGACAGCCAGCTCGGCGACTTCATCGAGGACAGCGAGGCGGTGGTGGCGGTCGACGCGGTGTCGTTCACCCTGCTGCAGGATCAGCTGCAGTCGGTGCTGGAGACGCTGTCGGAGCGCGAAGCCGGCGTGGTGCGGCTGCGCTTCGGGCTCACCGACGGCCAGCCCCGCACCCTCGACGAGATCGGGCAGGTGTACGGCGTGACCCGCGAGCGCATCCGCCAGATCGAGTCCAAGACGATGTCGAAGCTGCGCCACCCCAGCCGTTCCCAGGTCCTGCGCGACTACCTGGACTAGCGTCGCAGCAGCGTCAGTTCACGGCACCACGGGTCACTTGCGGCCCGGGCGCGACGCGATGTCGCGACAAGAGGCGCGCCGCTTGACCCGGCGCACCGAGCTGGAGCATCGCGGCCAGCGCCGTTTCGAGCACCACTTCTTGCTGCACACGACTGCCGCCGATCGACGGAAGCCCGGGCAGCGATTCGAGGAGATAGTCGAGTGCGGCGCGCGGCTCACCCTCGGTCAATGCGATAAGGCCTTCGCCGATGAGACGCAACGTCGTTGCCTGCGCGTCGTTGGCTCCAGGAACATCGATCGCGCGGATCGCGGCGGGATCGTTCGCGGCGGCCAGCACAAGCAGCGCGTGAAACGCGATAAACGGCGTTTGCGGCGCGTATGCCAGCGAGCCGACCTCGGCGAGCACCGCCATCGGGTCAGGCGGAGTCACCCAGTCCGGATGTAGGCGCGCCCGCCACGCGAGCGAACCCGCGTCGACGAGACAACGAACGTCCTTCGAATGGGGCGGCGCGAGAAACGCGGCGTACCGGCGCGCCGCGGCGGCCGCGTCGCCCATCGCGAGCTCGTGCAGCGCGGCATGCCACTGAAAGTGCGGGAGGTAGCGCTGGGTGCTACCGTCGCCCGGGATCCAGTCAGTCAGCCATTTCAGCCCGGCTCCGTGCGCATCGGTCTCGTAGTGAACGTGGGCGAGCGCATGCGCGGCGTTGCCATTGCCCGGATCGAGTTCGAGTGCGGCGTCGGCCAAATCGGCCGCGTCGTACCACAGGCCCTGTTCCGTTCGGCCATAGGCGCGCAAGCCGAGATACCATGGCGCCTCGCCGTGCACGCCGGTGAATCGCTCGACGTACTGCCACGCGTCCGGCAACGCGTCGCCGGCCCCGGCGAACGCTATCGACGGCGCCAGCACAAGCAACGCGACCGCGTCGTTCGGCACGCGGTCGAGATGATCGATGAGCGCGTCGGTGCCCGCCGCGTTTCCCTTTTCGCACCACGTTGCGATGGCCTCGACGTGGCTACGGTCTTCGTCGCTGCGATGGGCAAGCGCCGCGCGCGCCCGAGCGAGGTGGCCGGTGACGGCGTCAGGTCCGCCCGCGCGGTCGGGCCGTTCCGTGGCGATCATCGCGAGCGCGACGTGGGCACGCGCGTGGTGCGGATCTTCCGCGACCGCTTCAGCGAAGGCGAGCGATGCGCCGTCCTGGACGGCGAGCAGGCGACGCACACCCTCGGCGTACGAAGCGGGGGCACCACTGGATTCCGGCGCAGTCGAGATGAGACTGGGCGCCCGCACCGGGCGCTCGCGCGTGTCGGTGGCGAGCAGCTCGGCGATGGCGGCCGCTTGAGCGCGGATCTCGGGAATCGCGGTGGTCTCCCACTCCTCGCCCTGGCGGATCGAGCCCAGACACACGATGCCCGGGACCGCACCCCCGGCCGCGTCGATGAGATGGCCGTCCGCGTCGAGTCGCACTCCCACCCCGCACGGGTGCAGCGACGCGACACCTTTGTCGAGCAGGTCCGCCCAGAGCGCGGAGCGTTGCAGGGACCGCCGATCCCATGCGGCGCCGGTGGCGACGACCACGGCGTCGCCACGCCGACGCATCGACCGCCAACTTGTCGTCACAACCAGTTCGACGCCGGCGCCGCGCAGCGACACATCGGCGACCTCGCCCGCCTCGATGTTCAGTTGGCCACGGTCGATCGCGGCATGAATCGCATCGGCAATCGTGGGCGGCATGCGGTGTCGAAGGACCTCCCACTGCCGCAAGTCTTCGCGCAGAAACCGGCGTTGGTCTTCCCATCCCAACGACCGCCACAGCCGGGCAGTGCGCGGCCGGAGCGCGTCGATCACTTGTCGCCAGTCCGACCCGTTTTCGCGCGCGTGCGCGAGGTCCGCGGCGAGCGCGGTGCGCATCTGCTCGAGCGAGACCTCGGTGGCGAGCGCATCGACGTTGGGCAACTCTGTCGGCGCGCCGGTGGCGCGGAATCGGCGCGGGAGCGCGCCGTGACGCGACAGCAGCGTGACGGTGGCGCCGCGCGCAATGAGATGCAGCGCGACATCAACGCCCGTGAGCCCCGAACCGATCACCAAGACGCTCTCCGGCCGACGCGCGCCCAGCGCGGCAAGCGCGCCGGGCGACCATGGATCCACCACAACCTTGCCGTCGGTGCCGGCGGCGAGCACCGGAGCGAAGGCGCGTTCCAACGACTCGGGCATGCCACCCTCGGGCCGCCCGGTCGCGAGCACCACGGCGTCGGCCGATAACCAACGTCCGTCGCCCAGCGCCAGGCGCGCGGGCGCGCCCGGCACCAACCCGACAACCTGCGCGCTCTCGATCCGCACGTCGGCGACCGCGAGTTGTTCTCGCAGGTAGCGGCCGTAAGCGAGACGCGGAGCGAAGCTCTGGACCGGGGTGACGGCCCGTTCCTCGAGCCAACGGCAAAAGTGATCAGGATCGTCGGGCCACGCGGACATGCGCTGGGCGGGAACGTTCAACAAGTGGGTCGGGTCGTCGGTGCCATACGCCGCACCGGTTCCGGGACGACCGGACGCGTCGATCAGCGTGATCTGCGCTTCTGGTTTGCTCCGGCGGAGATGGACTGCGGCGAGCACACCGGCAGCACCACCACCCACGAGCGCGACGCGCATCATGGCGGCATGCTATATCGGCCGTCGCCAGTTAATTCCAGTTCAGGCACAACACAAGCCGGTCCCTGGTGCGCGGCGGCCCGGACTGAGATCACGACGGGGCCGGCCCGAGTCGCTGCAGCGCGCCGCCGGGGTCGTAGTAGAGCTCCTGACGGGCGATCCGGCCGTCGCGGTAGCGGTAGAGCACCACGTACGTCGAGCGCACGCGCTGCCCGCCCTGGGTCCAGTCGAAGCGCACGCGCACGAACGCCGCGTCGGCGCCGGGGGTGATTGCGTGTTCGACCGCCTCGTAGCGGATGTCCGAACAGGCGCTGATGGTGAGCGCGATGAACTCGAGCGTGCGCTCGATGCCGTCGATCCGGTCGGGCCACTCGAACAGGCGCACGGTCGGGCTCACGTACACCACGTCGGGCTGATACAGGTCGCGCGCGAGCGCCGGATCGCGGGCCGCGAACGCCCGCGCGAAGCGCTCCTCCTGGGCGCGCAGCGCGTCCTCGGAGATGCCGCGCGTGCTCATCGACAGGATGGTAGCCGAACATGTTGGTGCCCAAGCCAAGGCGGGGCAAAATCGGGTGCGCTGCAGCCCATGCCGTCGTAACGTGACCGCATGCCAACCAACCGCACACTGGTGTCGTCCGGGTCCGACTTCGAGTCGGCGGTGGGTTATTCGCGCGCGGTGCGCGTCGGCCCCCACGTGGCGGTGGCCGGAACGACCGGCGCGGGACCAGCAGGGGACATCGTCGCGCAGGCGCGAGATGCATTGCGCCGCATCGATATTGCGCTTCAGCAGGCCGGCGCCGCGCTCACCGATGTGGTGCGCACCCGCATCTACGTCACCGACATCGCACGCTGGCCGGAGGTTGCGGCGGTGCACGCCGAGGTCTTCGGCGAGATACGCCCGGCGGCCACCATGGTCGAGGTGTCCGCGCTGATCGCACCCGGGCTGATGGTGGAGATCGAGGCCGACGCCTACGTGGGCGCCCCGGCCGCCGGGCCGAAGGTGCCGTCGGGCCCGGGCGGATAGGCGGTGACGCCGACCACGGCGCTCACCGGCAGCGGGCCGTACAGATGCGGGAACAACATCGAATCCGGATCCGTTGCCACTCCCGGCTCCCAGCGCACGGGCGAGTCCAACAGGGCCGGGTCGATGCGCAAGAGAACCAGGTCGTCGCGGCCGCGGTAGAGCCGGTTGGCGGGCAGGTGCACCTGCTCGGGCGCCGACAGATGGATGAATTCCGAGCCGGGCGGGTCGGGCTCGATTCGGCCGCGATCGCGGGCCCGGGACCACTGCTCGCGCCCGCATAAGTGCACTAAGACGACGGGTTCGGACGACACAGTCGGCACCCTATCCGGGTCCGCCGGATAAACCAGAGCGGCTCGTGAGAAACGACACACCCGAGAACGATCGGGGAACAAGGCGAAAACCCCATACGTCTGAGAGAGTGAATGTACGAGAACGGAGAAGCCATGAATGCAACTCTGACCAGTCCCGAGCTGACAAGAGCGGACCGCTGCGATCGTTGTGGTGCCGCGGCTCGAGTCCGCGCCAAGCTGTCTTCCGGACTTGAGCTTCTCTTCTGCCAGCACCACGCAAACCAGCACGAGGCGAAACTGACCGAGCAGGAAGCCGTGCTGGAGGTCAGCGCTAGCTAGTTCGCCGAACTCACCCATCGGCAATGTGGGCGGTCCGGGCAGTCTTCGGTAATGCTGGACGGGTATGAGCGATCAGGTCGCAAAGCCGTCCCGCCACCACATCTGGCGAATCAGTCTGAGGACTCTGGGCAAAAGCTGGGACGATTCGATTTTCTCCGAGTCGGCGCAGGCCGGTTTCTGGTCGGCGCTGTCCCTGCCGCCGCTGCTGCTGGGGCTGCTGGGCGTCCTGGCCTATGTGGCGCCCTTGTTCGGGCCGGAGATGTTGCCCAGCATCGAGCACCAGGTGATTTCGACGGCCCACAGCGTGTTCTCGCCCAGCGTCGTCAACGAGATCATCGAGCCGACCATCCGGGACATCGCCAACAACGCCCGCGGTGAGGTGGTTTCGCTGGGGTTCCTGATCTCGCTGTGGGCGGGGTCGTCGGCGATCTCTGCGTTCGTCGATTCCGTCGTCGAGGCGCACGACCAGACGCCGCTGCGTCATCCCGTGCGGCAGCGGTTCTTCGCGCTGTTCCTTTACCTGGTGGGGCTGGTGGTCGTGGTGGCGACCGCGCCGCTGGTGGTGGTGGGCCCGCGCAAGATTTCCGAGCACATCCCCGTCGGCCTGGCCAACGTGCTGCGCTACGGCTATTACCCGGCGCTGATCTTGGGGCTGACGCTGGCGGTGATGATCCTGTACCGGGTGTCGCTGCCCGTGCCGCTGCCGTCTCATCGCCTGATCTTCGGCGCGATCCTGGCGACCACGGTCTTCGTGATCGCCACGCTGGGCCTGCGGTTCTACCTGAGGTGGATCACCAGCACCGGCTACACCTACGGCGCGCTGTCCACGCCGATCGCGTTTCTGTTGTTCGCGTTTTTCGGCGGTTTCGCGATCATGATCGGCGCCGAACTCAACGCGGCCATCCAGGAGGAGTTCCCCGCGCCGAAGACGCACGCCCACCGGCTGCGCAACTGGGTGCTGGCGCGCACGCGCGGCCCCAGGCACCCGGTGGAGACGCCGGCGAACCCCGCGCCGCCCGCCGTCGCGACGGCGGAGCCACCGGCCTGATCAGCCCTTCTTGAGGTGCTCGTAGATCCGCTTGCACTCCGGGCAGACCGGCGAGCCCGGTTTCGCCGCACGGGTGACGGGAAACACCTCGCCGCACAGCGCCACCACATGGTTGCCCATGACCGCGCTCTCGGCGATCTTGTCCTTCTTGACGTAGTGGAAGTACTTCGGGGTATCGCTGCCGGTCCCGTCGTCGACGCGTTCGTCGGTCTCGGTGCGTTCGATGGTCTGGGTGCGCATGCCTCACATTGTGCCCCCTGACTCGCCGTTACCGGAATCGACCGCGTGTGGGACAGTGGAGGGATGAAGCGCGGCGAACAGCTGGGTTTCGACGACGCGGGCCGTCCGATCCTGATCACCTCCGCCGCCCCCTCCTACGAGGAGGAGCATCGCGCGCGGGTGCGTAAGTACCTGACCCTGATGGCGTTTCGGATTCCGGCCCTGATCCTGGCCGCCGTCGCGTACGGCGCCTGGCACAACGGTCTGATCTCGCTGGCGATCGTGGCGGTCTCGGTGCCGCTGCCCTGGATGGCGGTGTTGATCGCCAACGACCGGCCACCGCGCCGCGACGACGAACCGCGGCGCTTCGACGAACCCCGCCGGCGGACCCCCCTGTTCCCCCGTGCCGAGCAGCGAGCGCTCGAGCCGCCCCGGGCCCCCGAAGCGCACACACATCCACCGACCCGGGACCACGACGACCACGGTTCCCGGTAATCGTCCGCGAGCCGCACTTCTCAGGACTTTCTCAGGTCGTCGGCACATTTCTGCACGTCAAAGCGTGTGAGATCGCGACCGGGTGGGAACTCCAAGGCTGGGTCTGTCGTTGAACCACTTGACAGTACAAAGCCGAACGGGAGGTCGCTATGGCGAATGCCGGCACAAGCAGGATCGACGGCGATCTGGATGCTCAAAGCCCCGCAGCGGACTTGGTGCGCGTCTACCTCAATGGAATTGGTAAGACGGCGCTACTGAACGCGGCGGGCGAAGTCGAATTGGCGAAGCGCATCGAGGCCGGTCTGTATGCCGAGCATCTGCTCGAGACCCGCAAGCGCCTCGGCGAGAACCGCAAACGCGACCTCGAGGCCGTCGTGCGCGATGGCCAGGCTGCACGGCGCCACCTGCTGGAAGCGAATCTGCGCCTGGTGGTTTCGCTGGCCAAGCGCTACACGGGCCGCGGCATGCCGTTGCTGGACCTCATCCAGGAGGGCAACCTGGGCCTGATCCGCGCGATGGAGAAGTTCGACTACACAAAGGGTTTCAAGTTCTCCACCTACGCGACATGGTGGATCCGCCAGGCGATCACCCGCGGAATGGCCGACCAGAGCCGCACCATCCGCCTGCCCGTGCACCTGGTCGAGCAGGTCAACAAGCTGGCCCGGATCAAGCGCGAGATGCACCAGAACCTGGGGCGTGAGGCCACCGACGAGGAACTGGCCGCGGAATCCGGAATCCCGATCGAGAAGATCAACGACCTGCTGGAGCACAGCCGCGACCCGGTGAGCCTCGACATGCCCGTCGGCTCCGAGGAAGAGGCCCCGCTGGGCGACTTCATCGAGGACGCCGAGGCGATGTCCGCGGAGAACGCGGTGATCGCCGAGCTGCTGCACACCGACATCCGCAGCGTCCTGGCCACTCTCGACGAGCGCGAGCATCAGGTGATCCGGCTGCGCTTCGGCCTGGACGACGGCCAGCCGCGCACCCTGGACCAGATCGGCAAGCTGTTCGGGCTGTCCCGCGAGCGGGTCCGCCAGATCGAGCGCGACGTGATGTCCAAGCTGCGCAACGGCGAACGCGCCGACCGGCTGCGCTCGTACGCGAGCTGAGGCCCCCAGGTAGATCGCGGCGACCCGCGGCGCCCGGCTAGCGCCGCGCTTGCGATCGCCGCCACAGCGAGCTAGCAGGAGACGGTATGCCCGCCGCGTCACGCGGCGGGCATACTGCTTGCCGGTGACGCGTTACACCCATTCGCGCAGCTTGCCAAGTAGACTCGGCGTCAATGGAGGGTGCTGGATGAACGAGCTGGTTGATACGACCGAGATGTACCTGCGAACCATCTACGACCTCGAGGAAGAGGGCGTGACGCCGCTGCGCGCCCGGATCGCCGAACGTCTCGAGCAGAGCGGTCCGACCGTCAGCCAGACCGTGTCCCGCATGGAGCGCGATGGGCTCCTGCACGTCGCCGGGGACCGCCACCTGGAGCTCACCGACAAGGGCCGGGCGCTGGCCATCGCCGTGATGCGCAAGCACCGCCTGGCCGAACGATTGCTTGTCGACGTCATCGGGGTGCCGTGGGAGGAAGTGCACGCCGAGGCATGCCGCTGGGAGCACGTGATGAGCGAGGAGGTCGAACGCCGGCTCGTCAAGGTGCTCAACAACCCGACCACTTCCCCGTTCGGAAACCCGATTCCGGGTCTGCTGGACCTCGGCGTGGGCCCGGATTCCGGCTCCGGCGAGGCCGACCTGGTCCGGCTGACCGAGCTGCCCGCCGGGTCGCCCGTGGCGGTGGTCGTCCGGCAGCTCACCGAACACGTCCAGGGGGACATCGACCTGATCACCCGGCTCAAGGACGCCGGCGTGGTGCCCAATGCGCGGGTGACCGTCGAGACCAGCCCGGGCGGGGGTGGGGTCACCATCCTCATCCCGGGCCACGAGAACGTCACCCTGCCGCACGAGATGGCCCACGCCGTCAAGGTCGAGAAGGTCTAAGAGCCGACCGCGCCGGCTATCCCGCCCGGCGCCCGAACGACCGTTGCGGCGGCAGCCGCACCCCCAGCCGCTTGGCCAGCCGGTAGCCGGTGACCGCCAGTTCCCGGATGCGTTCGGGCCGCAAACCGGACTGCAAGGCTTGATCCAGCATGCCCGCCATCCGATGCTGGGGGTCGCAGCGCAGCGCGGCATCCAACGACACGCCCGCGAGCGGGCCGTCGCCGCGGACGTACGCGCTGAACGCGAGCAACACCAGCGCCTCCACCCGCCACGGTTCGGGCAGCGAGCGCGCCAGCAGCGCCCACAGCGACTCCGCGTCGCCGGCCCGTTCGCCGACCGCCAGCGCATACAGCGTGTCGCGCACCTGCGCATCGCGCAGCGCGCAGCCCAGCGCCGCCAGCTGGGTGCCCGACGGCGTTTCGCCGGCGGCGACGCGCTTCGCGACGGCCAGCGCGCGCCGCACGTCGCGGCGGGCGCAACCCACGGGATCGTCGCGCTGCGCCGCCTCCCGCTTCGCCGCCTGACGCCGCAGCGCGTCGGCCAGCCCCGCGCCGCGCGCCGCGTCGAGGGCGATCACGGCCTGCAGGTCGGCCCGCCGCGCATAGAGCCGCCGGCCGTCGAGCACCGCCGCGGCGGCCAGCGGTGACGCCGAGGGATCGTCGATCGGGCCGCCGGCGCCGCAGCGGTCCACGCAATGCCAGCGGCCGCCGAGGGCCACCCGGTCCACCACGTGCGCGGCCCACAGCTGAATGTCGTGCTGCGCCAACGCATCTGCTAGCGCCGCGCAGAGCAGCCGGTGTTCCTCGTTGCACCCCGGGCAGTGCGCGCCCTCGGCGTCGACGATCACCGCGATCGCGGCCTCGGGTTCGGCGGCGGCGGCGATCGCCGCCAGGTGCACCAGCCGGTCGGTCACCTCCTCGGACAAGTCGACCCGCAGCACGGACCCCATTTCGCCGCCGTCCAGCGACACCAAGATCAGTGAATTCTCCGGAACGAAGCCGAGAACGGCCGGTAGCGCCGCGATCAGCGCCCCGGGGCGGTTGAGTTCGAAATCAGCTCGATGCGTCGTCATGGGCACCAACGCTGACGGCCGGCACCGTCGGGCCTTGCTCCCGCAACGGGGTCCGACCGCTCGTCTGTGGAGAAAGTCTGGACTGTGGGCCTTATCGTCTATCTCATGGGTTCGATGCAGGAGTACGACATCGTCGTCATCGGTTCGGGACCGGGCGGCCAAAAGGCCGCCATCGCCTCGGCCAAGCTGGGCAAATCGGTCGCCATCATCGAGCGCGGCCGGATGCTGGGCGGCGTGTGCGTCAACACGGGCACCATCCCGTCAAAGACGTTGCGCGAGGCGGTCCTTTACCTCACCGGGATGAACCAGCGCGAGCTCTACGGGGCGAGTTACCGCGTCAAGGACAGGATCACGCCGGCCGACCTGCTGGCGCGGACCCAGCACGTGATCGGCAAGGAGGTCGACGTGGTGCGCAATCAGTTGATGCGCAACCGAATCGACCTGCTGGTCGGCCACGGCCGATTCATCGACCCGCACACCGTCGTCGTGGAGGACCCGGGCCGGCGGGAGATGACGACCGTCACCGGCGAATACATCGTGATCGCCACGGGCACCCGGCCCGCCCGGCCGTCCGGGGTCGAGTTCGACGAGGACCGCGTGCTCGACTCCGACGGGATCCTCGACCTCAAGTCGCTGCCGGCCTCGATGGTCGTCGTCGGCGCCGGCGTGATCGGCATCGAATACGCCTCGATGTTCGCCGCGTTGGGCACCAAGGTGACCGTGGTGGAAAAGCGCGACGACATGCTGGACTTCTGCGACCCCGAGGTCGTCGAGGCGCTGAAGTTCCACCTGCGCGACCTGGCGGTGACGTTCCGGTTCGGCGAGGAGGTGACCGCGGTCGACGTGGGCTCCGCGGGCACCGTCACCACCCTGGCCAGCGGCAAGCAGATCCCGGCCGAGACGGTGATGTATTCCGCGGGTCGCCAGGGGCAGACCGATCACCTCGACCTGCACAACGCGGGCCTCGAGGTCGAGGGCCGCGGGCGGATCTGGGTGGACGACAAGTTCCAGACCAAGGTGCAGCACATCTACGCCGTCGGCGACGTGATCGGGTTCCCCGCGCTGGCCGCGACCTCGATGGAGCAGGGCCGGCTGGCCGCCTACCACGCGTTCGGGGAGGCGTGCGACGGCATCACCGACCTGCAGCCGATCGGCATCTATTCGATCCCCGAGATCTCCTACGTCGGGGCCACCGAGGTGGAACTGACCAAGAACTCCGTCCCCTACGAGGTGGGCGTGGCGCGGTACAAGGAGCTGGCCCGCGGCCAGATCGCCGGCGACTCCTACGGGATGCTCAAGCTGCTGGTCTCCACCGAGGATCGCAAGCTGCTCGGGGTGCACATCTTCGGCACCAGTGCGACCGAGATGGTGCACATCGGGCAGGCCGTGATGGGCTGCGGCGGCACCGTCGACTACCTGGTCGACGCGGTGTTCAACTATCCGACTTTCTCCGAGGCCTACAAGGTCGCCGCGCTGGACGTGACCAACAAGATGCGCGCGCTGTCCCAGTTCCGCCGCTGACTCAGCAGCTGTCGTCGAGGTCGTTGGGCACCGGGTCGCCGGGACCGCCGGCCTCGGCGCGCGCCAGCAACTGCGCGGTCCGGGCGTCGAACGGCGCCGAGTACGAGACGTTGGCGGCGCACCCGCCGCGCTCGAAACCGCCGATCACCCCGGTGAGCGTGGTGCCGCTGACCCACGGCGCGCCGCTGGTGCCGTCCACCAGCCCCTCGCACGTCAACGACGGGAATCCGTTGTCGTTGACCGAGGTGGTGGCCTGGCAGCCGATGGGCGAGCCACCGACCCCGGCCGCGTACCCCAGCACCGTGACGTGGCTGCCCGGGGGCGGTGCGACGCCGAGCGTCAGGGCCAGCCCGACGTGTGACTCGACCGAACCACCCGCGTCGTTGCTGACCCGCGCGATCGCGTAGTCCGCGTGCGCGTCCTTGCCGGCGGTCCAGCGCGGATCGAGGTACACGGCGTCGGCCTTCCAGACATCCGCGGGCGGCGGCGCGGCGTCGCCGGCGAAACCGGGGACGAAGGTGATTTTGGCGGCTCCCGCCAGGCAGTGCGCCGCCGTCATCACCAGGTTCCCCGCCGCCGAATGCAACACCGCACCCGTACACACGTGCAGCGGGCCGTCGTTGATGAAGATCGCGCCGACGCGCCTGTCCGGGTCGACGGGACGCGCGACCGCCCTCTGCTGCGGCTGGCTGAGCCGTTGCACCGGCGCGGTGGCCACGTCGGCGGACACGATCGGGCGCGCGGCGGGCTCGGCGGGCCTGGTGCACGACGTCAACAACGTCGCCAGGCCAACCCCCGAGCAAAGCAGCACCGTCGATATGCGCATTTGGTGTCCATCATGCCTGACCATGGGGCGGCGGGCCGAGTTGAACCCGCCGGGACGCTCCGCGCTCGGTTCGGTGTTTCCGTTGGGGGTGCCCGTTGATTCGGGGGACACTTGTTAAGGCACCCTGGAGAGATTCCGGAGAGGAGGAAGCCCGATGGCGCGCCATCACAGTCCGGACGACGACGACTATCAGCCAGGCCAGCCCGGCATGTACGAGCTGGAGTTTCCGGCACCGCAGTTGTCGACGGCCGACGGCCAGGGCCCGGTGCTGGTGCACGCCCTGGAGGGCTTCTCCGACGCGGGTCACGCGATACGGCTGGCCTCCACCCACCTGAAGGCGGTGCTGGACGCCGAGCTGGTGGCGTCGTTCGCGATCGACGAACTGCTGGATTACCGTTCGCGGCGGCCGTTGATGACGTTCAAGACGGATCACTTCACCCACTACGACGACCCGGAGCTGAGCCTGTACGCGTTGCGCGACAGCGTCGGCACCCCGTTTCTGCTGCTGGCCGGCATGGAGCCGGACCTGAAGTGGGAGCGCTTCATCACCGCGGTGCGCCTGCTGGCCGAGCGGCTCGGCGTGCGGCGCACCATCGGCCTGGGCACCGTCCCGATGGCCGTTCCGCACACGCGCCCGATCACGCTGACGGCGCATTCCAACAACAAGGAGCTCATCTCCGACTTCCAGCCCTGGATCTCGGAGATCCAGGTTCCGGGCAGCGCGTCCAACCTGTTGGAATACCGGATGGCCCAGCACGGGCACGACGTCGTCGGCTTCACCGTCCACGTCCCGCACTACCTGACCCAGACCGACTACCCGGCCGCCGCCCAGGCGCTGCTCGAGCAGGTCGCCAGGAGCGGATCGCTCGAGCTGCCGCTGTCGGCGCTGACCGAGGCCGCGGAAGAGATCCGGGCCAAAATCGACGAACAGGTCCAGGCGAGCGCGGAAGTGGCTCAAGTGGTGGCCGCGCTCGAGCGCCAGTACGATGCCTTCATCGACGCTCAGGAGAACAGGTCGTTACTGACTCGCGACGAGGACCTGCCTAGCGGCGACGAGCTTGGTGCCGAGTTCGAGCGATTTCTTGCCCAGCAGGCGGAGAAGAAGAACGACGACGACCAAACTTGAGACTCTTTAAAACGCCCATAGCGCGGGCCGACACCAAGGTTGGCGAGATGACCGAGCGCAAGCGCAAGAGCAACCTTCGCCCCGTGCGTGAGGTGACGGCGCCGACGCTCGAGTTCCGCACCATTCACGGCTATCGGCGGGCCTACCGGATCGCGGGTTCCGGGCCGGCGATCTTGCTGCTCCACGGCATCGGTGACAACTCCACCACCTGGAATGCCGTGCAGGCCAAGCTCGCCCAGCGGTTCACCGTCATCGCCCCCGACCTGCTGGGTCACGGGAAATCCGACAAGCCGCGCGCCGACTACTCGGCCGCCGCCTACGCGAACGGCATGCGCGACCTGCTGTCCGTGCTCGACATCGAGCGCGTGACGATCATCGGCCACTCGCTGGGCGGCGGGGTGGCCATGCAATTCGCCTACCAGTTCCCGCATTTGGTCGACCGGCTGATCCTGGTCGCCGCCGGCGGCGTCACCAAGGACGTCAACGTCGTCTTCCGGCTGGCCTCGTTGCCGATGGGCAGCGAGGCGCTGGCGCTGCTGCGGCTGCCGCTGGTGCTGCCGGCGGTTCAGCTGGCGGGCAAGCTGGCCGGGCTGGCGATCGGATCGACCGCGCTGGGCCACGACCTGCCCAACGTGCTGCGCATCCTCGACGACCTGCCGGAGCCGACGGCCTCGGCGGCGTTCAGCCGGACCCTGCGGGCGGTGGTGGACTGGCGCGGGCAGATCGTGACGATGCTGGACCGATGTTATTTGACCGAGGCCATCCCGGTTCAGATCGTTTGGGGCACCAAGGATGTGGTGGTCCCCGTCCGGCACGCCTGGATGGCGCACGCCGCGATGCCCGGCTCGCGCCTCGAGATCTTCGAAGGCTCGGGCCACTTCCCTTTCCACGACGACCCGGCGCGCTTCATCGACGTCGTGCAGCGCTTCATCGACAGCACCCAGCCCGCCGAATACGACCAGGCCGCGCTTCGCGCGCTGCTTCGCACCGGGGGCGGCGAGAAGACCGTCACCGGCCCGGCCGACACCCGCGTGGCGGTGCTGAACGCCATGGGTTCCGACGAGCGCAGCGCCACCTGACAATTGCTTTGACCCGGCCCGTAAAGTCGGGGCATGTGTATCGATGTCACGGTGGTGCGCGTGTTCACCGACACCGAGGGCAATTTCGGCAATCCGCTCGGTGTGGTTTCGGAAAGCCCAGCGGCCCGGATCGGACCTGGGGAGCGGCAGCGGCTCGCGACCCAATTGGGTTACAGCGAAACGGTGTTCATCGACCTTCCGGCCGCCGGCGCGACCACCGCGCACGCGACGATCTACACCCCACGCATCGAACTTCCGTTCGCCGGGCACCCCACGGTCGGTGCGGCGTGGTGGCTGCGCGAGAACGGCTGGCCGATCAAGACGCTGCACGTGCCGGCCGGCCTGGTGCAGGTGAGCTATCCGGGTGAGGTCATAAAGATCAGCGCCCGATCCGAATGGGCCCCGGAATTGGCGATCCACGAATTCGATTCCGCGGACGACGTTTTGGGCGCCGACCCGGCCGACTTCCCCATCGACGTCGCGCACTACCTGTGGGCCTGGGTCGATCGATCGGCGGGCTCGTTGCGCGCGCGGGGGTTCTTCGCGAACCTCGGCGTGCCGGAGGACGAGGCCACCGGGTCCGCCGCGATGCGGCTCACCGACTACCTCAGTCGCGACCTGCACATCACACAGGGCAACGGGTCCGTCATCGAAACCACCTGGAACGCCGAGGGCTGGGTGGGCGTGGCCGGGCGCGTCGTCAGCGACGGTGTCAGGCAGGTCGACTGACGCGCGGTTCAGCGCTGCCGGTGCAGGATCGCATCGAGGTGATCCTGGAGGGGCTGGCCCACGGCGCCCATCCGAACGGAGTAGGACAGCTCGTCGCCGTCGATGCGAAACGAACGGCCAAGCGCGGTCACCTTTTTGGCGGTCGGGGTCAGCCCGATCGTCCCGCCGGCACTCGTCGACATCTCGACCTCGATGACGCCGCCGGCCACCGCGTAGGTTCCCACTTCGATTTCGGTGATGCCACTCGGATGGGCCAAAACCAGCTCGACCTCTCCCGGTCGCGGCGCCCGCAGGAATCCCGTCTCGGCGTGCAGCGGTTTACCGTCGGCGACCGCCTTGGTCTTTTGCGCGTAGCTCAAAAACGGCTTGCCCACGTGGGAAAACACGACTTCCTCGAAATACTCGAAGGGCTGGATCGTCGGGTACTTGCCCGAACCCCGGCCGGCCCAGGTCCCCAGCAACGGCGCCAGCGCCTGAAGATCGGGATGCAGATCGGGCGGCATGCCGACAGCCTAACGAGCGGCCGGTTCCGGATCGGTGGACACGTTGCGGTGCGCGCGCAGCGCCTCGATCTCGCGCTCGAAATCCTCGGCGGACGAGAACGACCGGTACACCGAGGCGAACCGCAGGTAGGCCACCTCGTCGAGGTCGCGCAGGGGGCCCAGGATGGCCAGGCCGACCTCGTGGCTGGGCACCTCGGGCGACCCGCCGGCGCGCACGGTGTCTTCCACTTGCTGGGCAAGCAGATTCAGCGCGTCGTCGTCGACCTGGCGGCCCTGGCAGGCCCGACGGACCCCGCTGATGACCTTTTCCCTGCTGAAGGGCTCGGTGACACCGCTGCGCTTGACGACGGCCAGCACCGCCGTTTCGACGGTGGTGAAGCGACGCCCGCACTCGGGGCACGATCGGCGGCGCCTGATGGCCTGGCCTTCGTCGGTTTCCCTCGAGTCGATCACCCGGGAATCGGGATGGCGGCAGAACGGACAGTGCATGACCGCTCCTTCGCCGTGCTCACATCCGGGGTCGCAGAACACCCCGAGCGTACCCGTGCGCTCCCCCGGTTGGCATCGCCACCGTTTCGCGCTGCGCGCGTCAGCCGACCGGCGCGATCAGCGTCTGACCCGCGGCGACGGACGGCGAGTTCAGGTCGTTGAGTTCGCGGATCCGCTGGGCCACCTGGCGGGCCGGCGCGTCCGGCGCCACCCGGTGGGCGACGTCCTGCAGGGACTCGCCGGGCTCGACCCGCACGACGGCGAGCCGATCCGGCACCGGGGCCGCCGCTCCCGGGGAATCGCCGTTGACCGCCTGCCCGATGTTGGCGACCAGCCCCAGCCACAGCGTGATGATCCCGGCGACGAGCGCCAGCCCCACCGTCGTCGCCACCGTGACGGGACGACGCGTCCGGTGCGGCGCGACGGACATCGCGACACCGGTGCCGTAGTAGCGCGGCGGCGCGCCCGCCGGCCTGGCCGGACCCGGCCTGCGCGAGCGGGCCAGCCCGTCGCGGCCGTAGCGGAGCCCCGGCACCGGCCCGTTGACCGGGCGCCGAACGCCGCCGGTACGCGGCGCGACTGTGTGGATGATGGTCATCTGCGTTCCTCCGGTCATCTCATTCTCGCTCGTGTGTTCGACTATAGTCGCTCGTGTGTTCGAAACCCGAACATTTGAGCGAAGCGTGTCGAACGAGCAAAACGTTAGAGCACCCCGCCGACAACTTTGTGGGCGCGACCACTGACATGGCCTTGAAATACCCGATCTACCGAAGAGTTACACCTTTGTTATTCGGCAGCTCGAGGCGTGCTGCCGGGTGGATTTCCGCCGCCACGACACGCCAGTCGAACACATGTTTGATTCTTCGCCCCGGTGCCGCTACATTCGGTGCATGAGCGACAGCAACGACACCCCATCAAGCAGCTCGCATCCGGTGGACTCCTCGCTGACCGAACGGCAGCGCACCATTCTGAACGTCATCCGCGCCTCAGTCACCAGCCGCGGTTACCCGCCGAGCATCCGGGAGATCGGCGACGCCGTCGGCCTGACCTCGACGTCGTCGGTGGCTCACCAGCTGCGCACGCTGGAGCGCAAGGGATACCTGCGCCGCGACCCGAACCGCCCGCGGGCCGTGGACGTCCGGGGCGCCGAGGACGCCGGCGCCGCCGCGCCGGCCACCGAGGTCGCCGGGTCGGACGCGCTGCCCGAACCCACGTATGTCCCGGTGCTCGGCCGCATCGCGGCCGGTGGGCCGATCCTCGCCGAAGAGGCGGTCGAAGACGTCTTCCCGTTGCCCCGCGAGCTGGTCGGCGAGGGCACGCTGTTTTTGCTCAAGGTGGTGGGCGACTCCATGGTCGAGGCCGCGATCTGCGACGGCGACTGGGTGGTGGTGCGGCAGCAGCACGTCGCCGACAACGGCGACATCGTCGCGGCGATGATCGACGGCGAGGCCACCGTCAAGACGTTCAAGCGCGCGGGCGGTCAGGTGTGGCTGATGCCGCACAACCCGGCGTTCGACCCGATCCCGGGCAACGACGCGACCGTGCTCGGCAAGGTCGTCACCGTGATCCGCAAGGTCTAGCGCCGCTCAGTCGGCCTTGACGAAGCCGTTGGCCTGCGCGACTTCTTCGCTGGACAGCCAGAATTCGGCCAGGGTGTCGTGATAGAGCGGGCTCTCGGGCGTGTAGTACAGGCCGAAGCTCGCGCTGGCCTTGATCGGGTAGCCGTCGGGCGCCTGGTAGGGGTCGTCCAGCGGCAGGCGGATCGTCGGGCGCCCACCGACGGCGGGCGCCGCGTCGGCCGCTTCCGGGGCCCCCGGCAATTCCTCCTCGTCGTCCGCGGCCGCATGGTGTCGCCCGATGCGGGATTCGCCGCCCAACGCCAAGGCCTCGGCCGCTTCGGGGCCGACGGTCTCGGGTAGCTCGGCGTCGGCCTCGGCGGCGTCCGGGTGGCCG
Organism: Mycobacterium terramassiliense; assembly: GCF_900157385.1. Taxonomy (GTDB): domain Bacteria; phylum Actinomycetota; class Actinomycetes; order Mycobacteriales; family Mycobacteriaceae; genus Mycobacterium; species Mycobacterium terramassiliense. Next base: position 308,845 of record NZ_LT717699.1, on the reverse strand, counting down.
GCCTGCTCGTAGCCGGGCTCTTCGTAGCGGGCCTGCTCGTAGCCCGTGTCGTCGTCGTAGAGGGCGTCCTCGTAGGCGGCGTCCCCGTAGGTGGCGTCCTCGTCGGCGATTTCGGGATAGCCCGCGTCCGAGAGGGCGGCCGCCGAGACGACGGGGATGGAATCCGTGTCGACCGCGTCGGGATCTTCTTCCCCGGCGACCGGGCCCTCGGGGCCCCGGCTCCAACTGACCCGTCCCGCGGGCTCGGCTTCGGCCGCCGCCTGCTCCTCGGCCGGGTGCACGTCGCCGGCCGCGAAATGGTCGGTCGTGAACTCGGCGTCGTCATGGCCCCAGTGCGCGTCGGCCGGGGCCTCATAACCGGCTAGCGCGTCGCGCTCGGGCTGGTAGGCGGGGGCGGCGGCGATGTCGCCGCGGCGCGCGCGACGCCGGCGCAATCCGAATGTCAGCAACGCCGACAGCAGGACCAGCACCAACACCGCGATCGCGGCCGGCAGCCACCACCGCTGCCAGGAGAACTTCTTGCCATGGGAGGGCATCGCCGCGGTGCTCGGCTGATTCTGCCCCGACACCTGCAGGCCGGACAGCAACGGAGCCAGGTTCGACGGCTCGGTGGCGAACGAGTTCTTCGCCCGGTTCCACGAGATCTTGCCGCCGGTGAACTGCTGCGAGACGACGTCGCCGTCCACGGCCTGATCGCCGACCGGGGCACCCAGCTTGCCGCCGGGGCCGCGCAGCTTGTCCCACGCGGCCTTCATCGCGCCGCGCACCACGAACGCACCGTGCTCGGCGGTCCAGAAGATCACCGGCTTGTCGGCCGCCGCGAAGGTGGCGATCCGGCTGGACGGGCCGATGCCCCCGTCGGACTCGTTGGCGGTGGGGAAACCGAGGTCGCTGCCAGCCGCCCCGCCCAGCGACTCGTACTTGGCGAGGATGTCGCTTTCGAGGGCGTTCGCGCCGGTGGCCGGGCTGAAGAAGACCTTGCCGCCGGCGAAGTTCTGGGCGATCCCGTCGCCGCCGATGGGATACGTTGCGCCCTGCTTGGCGCCCAGCGGGCCGGTGGCCCCGCCGGCGGCCCGCCACGCCATGTTGATGGCGGCGGCCGGATCGATCGCCACCTGCAGGCCCTTGAGCTGGTCGGCCAGCGGCGCCGGGTTGGTGGCGAACTCCTTGGTCTTACGGTTCCAGGAGATCTCGCCGCCGCTGAACTTCTGGGAGGTGACCTCACCGTTGTAGGTTTCGTCCCCGGCCGGCGCGCCCAGCACGCCGCCGGAGCTGCCCAGCTTGTCCCACGCCGCGTTCATCGCGCCGCGCACCACGAAGGCGCCGTGGTCGGGCGTCCAGAAGATCACCGGCTTGTCGCTGGCCGAGAAGGTGGCCACCCTGCTGTCCGGTCCCGCCAGGCCCGGAACCTCGTTGATCGTCGGGAACCCCAGATCGCTGCCGACCGGACCGCCCAGCGCCTCGTATTTGTCCAGGATGGGGCCGTAGACGAACCTGGCACCGGTTTCGGTGGTGTAGAACATCTTGCCGCCGTCGAAGTCCAGCGCGAATCCGTCCCCGGCGGGGTAGACGTCGCCCTTGCGCGCACCGAGCGGCGAGGTATCCCCGCCCGCCTTTTCCCAGGCGGCCATCATGGCGGCCTCGGCGTCCCCGATCGGCGACGCGGAGACGGACGGCGCCAGCAACGCGGCCGCCAGCACCGTGACCGCCATGCCAACCAGCGCGCGCCCGACCAGCTTGCGCATTCGACCTCTCTGCCCGTTCACCAAGCCTCCGATGGATAGGCCCCTACCCGTGGCCATGACCGCACCCAGCCCCGTGGCAAACAGCGTTCTCGCCGGGCTCGCATAACTTTGCCCCGGCCACCAAGAAATGCGAAGTCAAATTGCAAATATTACGGAAACGGAGACCGCGCCGATGTCGAAATGATGCCGGAGCGCGCCCGGACTGCAATCGACCGCGCTCACCAGCGCCGCGATCGCCGACGCGGTGATGTGTGACTGCGCAGTCGATATACGAGAAACACATGGGCCGACGGTACGCGAAGCCGTTAGCTGGTCAGAGAACTACCCGGCGAAATGGCCGATTAGGCCATTCATTGTTTGGCGGGCTAGCTAGCCGGCGGCACCCGCACCGTGGGGCGCCATGTGCCCAGGAAGCCGCGATTGCCTTGCGTCGCAACAGGATTCCTAGACACCGAGGCTGCGGCCGATGATCTCCTTCATGATCTCGGTGGTGCCGCCGTAGATCGTTTGCACCCGGGCGTCGAGATAGGCTCGGGCGACCGGGTATTCGCGCATGTAGCCGTAGCCACCGTGCAGCTGCAGGCACCGGTCGATCAGGTGCACCTGCTTTTCGGTGGAGTACCACTTGGCCATTGCGGCCTGCTCGGCGGTCAGCTTGTGGTCGAGGTGCAGGCGGACGAACTCGTCGACCATCATCCGCACCACCGTGGCCTCGGTGGCCAGTTCGGCGAGGACGAAGCGGCTGTTCTGGAAGCTGCCGATGGGCTTGCCGAAGGCCTTGCGCTCCTTGGCATATTGCACGGTCTGCTCCAGCACGCCCTCCATCGCCGCGGCGGCCATGATGGCGATTCCGATCCGTTCCTGCGGGAGGTTCTGCATGAGGTAGATGAATCCCATGCCCTCCTCGCCGAGCAGGTTTTCGGCCGGGACATGCACGTCGGTGAACGACAGCTCGGCGGTGTCCTGCGCGTCGAGCCCGATCTTGTCCAGGTGCCGGCCGCGTTCGAATCCCTCCATGCCGCGCTCGACCACGAGCAGCGAGAAGCCCTGCGCGCCTTTGTCGGGGTCCGTCTGGGCGACGACGATGACCAGGTCGGAATTGATCCCGTTGGTGATGAACGTCTTTGCGCCGTTGAGCACGTAGTGATCGCCCTGCTTGACCGCGCGGGTCTTGATGCCCTGCAGGTCGCTGCCGGTGCCCGGCTCGGTCATGGCGATCGCGGTGATGATCTCCCCGGTGCAGAACTTGGGCAGCCAGCGCTGCTTCTGCTCGTCGTTGGCCAGCGACAGCAGGTAGGGCGCCACGATGTCGTTGTGCAGGCCGAAGCCGATCCCGCTGTAGCGGCCCAGCGTCGTCTCCTCGGTGATGATCGTGTTGTACCGGAAGTCGGGGTTGCCGCCGCCGCCGTACTCCTCGGGCACCGCCATGCCCAGGAAGCCCTGCTTTCCGGCCTCCAGCCACACGCCGCGGTCGACGATCTTGGCCTTCTCCCATTCCTCGTGGTACGGCGCCACGTGGCGATCCAGAAAGCCGCGGTAGGACTCGCGGAACAAGTCGTGCTCGGGCTCGAATAGCGTGCGCTGGTACTTGATGGCGGCACTCATGGACGACCTCCGCTGACCCTCGGCGAATGGGACTTCTGCCGCCAACATATACCAACCAGCCGGTTGGTAGGCAGTCGGCGCCCGCCGGAGCTACTACCGGGCGGCGAACTCGCGCAGGCTCGCGGCCAGCGCCACCGGGACGCGCGCCCGGATCCGGGTGCCGTCGGCGTTGTGCTCCTCCTGCTGGACGCGCCCGCCGGCGTGCAGCCGGGCGACCAGGTCGCCGCGGTCGTAGGGGATCACCACGTCGACGGCGGTATCGGTGGGTTTGGCCAGCTCGGCCAGTTCGGTCATCCGTCGGCGCAGGTCGTCGATGCCCTCGCCGGTGCGCGCGGAGACGAACACCGCGCCGGGCAGCCCGTGGCGAAGCTTGGCCAGCGCCAGATCGCTCGCGGCGTCGACCTTGTTGACCACCAGGAGCTCGGGCGGCGGGCTGCCGTCATGGTCCGCGATCACTTCGGAGATCACCTGGCGGACCGCGTTGATCTGGGCCACCGGGTTGGCGTCGGAGCCGTCCACCACGTGCACCAGCAGGTCGGCGTCGACGACCTCCTCGAGCGTGGAGCGGAACGCCTCGACCAGTTGGGTGGGCAGGTGCCGGACGAACCCGACGGTGTCGGTGAGCACGGCCGGCCGGCCGTCGGTGAGTTCGGCGCGCCGGGTGGTCGGTTCCAGGGTGGCGAACAACGCGTCCTGCACCAGCACCCCGGCCCCGGTCAACGCGTTGAGCAGGCTGGACTTGCCGGCGTTGGTGTAGCCGACGATGGCGATCGACGGGACGTCGCTGTGCAGCCGGCGGCTGCGCTGGGTGTCGCGGGCCTGCTTCATGTCCTTGATCTCGCGGCGCAGCTTGGCCATGCGTTCCCGGATGCGACGACGGTCGGTCTCGATCTTGGTCTCACCCGGACCGCGCAGCCCCACACCGCCCCCGCTGCCGCCGGCGCGGCCGCCGGCCTGCCTCGACATCGACTCGCCCCAGCCGCGCAGCCGGGGCAGCATGTACTCCATCTGGGCCAGCGACACCTGCGCCTTGCCCTCCCGGCTGGTGGCGTGCTGGGCGAAGATGTCCAGGATCAGCGCGGTGCGGTCGATGACCTTGACCTTGACGGCCTTTTCCAGCGCGGTCAGCTGCGCCGGGGACAGCTCGCCGTCGCAGATGACGGTGTCGGCGCCGGTGGCCAGGACCACCTCGCGCAGCTCGGCGGCCTTGCCCGAGCCGATGTAGGTGGACGGGTCGGGCCGGTCGCGGCGCTGGATGAGCCCCTCGAGCACCTGGGACCCGGCGGTTTCGGCGAGGGCCGCGAGCTCGGCCATGCTGGCCTGGTTGTCGGCGGCGCTGCCCTCGGTCCACACGCCCACCAGCACCACGCGCTCCAGGCGCAGCTGGCGGTACTCGACCTCGGAAACGTCGGCGAGTTCGGTGGACAGCCCGGCGACGCGGCGCAGCGCCGACCGGTCTTCGAGGGCGAGTTCGCCCGCACTGGGCTCGAGATCAGGCTGATCGTGAAAGGGAGTTTCGGGATGTGTCATAGGCAATTAGCAATACTGCACGCTAAATCGGTGCGGCGCACCTGATTTAACGCTCCTGGGCGCGCCACCATTCCTCGCTGATCTCGCCGCGGGCCACCAGCACCGACGGCCCACGCAGGTAGCTCGTGGCGTCGGTGATGGTCACGACGACGTCGCCGCCGGGCACCCGCACGGTGAGGGTCCCGGTGTCGGACCCCGCGTCGGCCAGCGCGGCGACCGCGGCCGCGACGGTTCCGGTGCCGCACGAGCGGGTCTCGCCCACGCCGCGCTCGTGGACCCGCATCCGGACCACTCCCCCGACGGCAGCGGTGAGCACCTCGACGTTGACGCCGTCCGGGAACTGGGCGCGGTCGAACCGCACGGGCGCTCCCACGTCCAGGGCCGCGAGGCCCTCGGCGTCCAGTTGCGGGTCGACGCAGGCCAGGTGCGGGTTGCCGACGTCGACCGCCAGGCCGCTGAACCGCCTGCCGCCGACGACTGCCTCGAAGGCCTTGCCCCCTTCGCCGACCCGGTTCGCCTTGCCCATGTCGACGGTGACGTCGGCATTGGTATCGCCGGCGTGGTGCATGGTGACCGGGCGCGGGCCGGCCAGCGACCCGACGACGAACTCGTCGCGGGATTCCAGGCCCGCGGCGCGCAGGTAGTGCGCGAACACCCGCACGCCGTTGCCACACATCTGCGCGATCGACCCGTCGGCGTTGCGGTAGTCCATGTACCAGTCGTCGGCGCCGACGCCGTCGGGCAGGCGCTCGAGCACACCGACCCGCACGGCGGCGCCCGCGGTGGTGATCCGCAGCACTCCGTCGGCGCCCAGGCCGCGCCGCCGGTCGCACAGCGCGGCCACCCGGGCGGCGGTCAGCGTCAGCTGCGCGTCGAGGTCGGGCAGCAGCACGAAGTCGTTCTGCGTGCCGTGGCCCTTGGCGAAGATCACCACCAAATCAGGGTACGTGCCGCCACGCCCGAACCGCGTCGTCGACGAGGCCCGCGCCCTCGGCGGCGTCCAGCCAGTGCACCCGGTGGTCCCGGCGAAACCAGGACCGCTGCCGTCGCACGTAGCGCCGGGTGCCCACGTAGGTCTGCTCCCGCGCGTCGCGCAGCTGCTCCGGGCCGGCGCCCGCGTCGAGCGCGGCCAGCACCTGCGCGTAGCCCAGGGCGCGCGAGGCGGTGACCCCGTCGCGCAGACCGTGGCCCAGCAGCCCGCGCACCTCCTCGACCAGGCCCTGATCGAACATCGCGTCGGTGCGGCGGGCCAATCGCTCGTCGAGAACGGTTGTGTCGCAGTCTAATCCGATGATGACGGTGTCCCAGCGCGGGGCGCCGATGCGCGGCGCCGAGGCGGCGAACGGCTGCCCGGTGAGCTCGACGACCTCCAGGGCGCGCACCGTGCGCCGGCCGTCGGTCGGCAGGATCGCCGCGGCCGCGGCCGGGTCGCGGCGGGCGAGCTCGGCGTGCAGCTCGCCGACCCCGACCTCGGCGAGCCGCCGCTCCCAGCGCGCGCGCACCGCGGGGTCGGTCGCCGGAAACGACCAGTCGTCGAGCAGGGACTGGACGTAGAGCATCGACCCGCCCACGATCACCGGCACCGCGCCCCGGGCCGCGATCGCCTCGACGTCCGCGGCGGCGGCCTGCTGATAGCGGGCGACGGTGGCCGTCTCGGTGACGTCCAGGACGTCGAGCTGATGGTGGGGAATGCCGCGGCGCTCCTCGACCGGCAGCTTGGCGGTGCCGATGTCCATCCCGCGGTACAGCTGCATCGCGTCGGCGTTCACGATCTCCCCGCCGATCCGTTCGGCACAGTCGAGCGCCAGCTGCGACTTTCCGGTGCCCGTCGGCCCGATGATGGCGAGCGGCCGCCCACCTGGCTTCATAGCTGCCAGAAGCCGGCGAAGTAGCCCACGCCGTAGGGCGCACCCCGGTAGAGCTCCTTGGCCGACCGCGGCCCCGGCCCGGTCAGGCCGGCGAGCACCTGGAACGCGACCCGCCCCAGGATCCGCGGCGGCAGCCCGGCCAGGGCGGCGACGTCGCCGTCGGCCAGGGCGTCGTCCAGGGTCGCCTGCGCGTCGGCGTCGCCCGGGTGGTGGCCGCCGGGCGCAGAAGGCGTCAGGGTGTTCGCGCCGTCGGCCACGACGAGCACACCGATCGGCTCCGGGGCCCGGTCCAGCTCGGCGCGCAGGCCCCTGCCGCGGGCCAGCGCGGTCTCGGCGTCGTGGTCGCGGCGGTAGACGCGGACCTGCACGCCGGCGTCGGGGCGCGCCTGGGCCCGCACCCACCCGGCGAGCAGCGCGCACACGGGAAGGTCGCCGGGCGCGGCGGCCCGCGGCGACAGCCCGACGCGAACATCCGCCCCGAAGCCGGCGAAGGTTCCGCTGGACTCGGGCTCGAATACGTCGTCGGCTTGGCCCGTTCCGACGGCGACCCAACGCGGTGGCAACAACGCCGCCGCCGCGAGCACCGCCGCGGTGAGGTCGGCCACCTCGGCGGCGGCCGCCCCGGCCAGCTCGGGAACGAGCACCGGCGCGGAGGGAACGATCGCGATGGCGCCCAGCACGCCACAAAACTAACGGGACCGGGACCGGACTAGGTAATCGTCTTGGTCGGGTCCGGAGCCGCCGGCGAAACCGGAATGGACTCCTGGGGGGGTGGGTCGCTGGGCAGCGGGTCGTCTTTGAGGTCTCGCCCGGTCCCGGCCGCCATCGAGGCGGCCTCGCCGCGGGCCAACGCCACCGTCGCGATGATGACCAACGCCACCGCCGAGACCAATGCAAGCGCCGCGGGTCCGGTGGCCCGAAGCGTCTCGCCGAGCACGGTCACCCCGAGGACGCCCGCCACCACCGGCTTGGCCACGGTCATGGTCGGCAGGGACGCGGTGAGGGCCCCGGCGCGGAAGGCGGACTGCTGGAACACCATGCCGCACAGGGCAATCAGCAGCCACGGAACGAACTCCGGCATGCGCAGCACGGCGCCGGGCCCCCGTTCGGCGACCTCGACGACGCCCTTCGTCAGCACCGCGAACAGCGCCAGCGAGGAACCCGCCACCACCGCCAGCAGTATCGCCGCGACGGGACGGCCCTTCCAGATCCGGGCCCCCAGCACACACAGCACCAACGTGGGGCCCATCACCGCGGCCACGATCATCCACGTCGACAGCGAGGCCCGTTCGTGACCGGATTGCGGGTCGCCGACGATGATCACCACCGCCAGCGCGGCGGCCAGCACCACCGCCCACACCCACTCCCAGCGGGTCACCCGGTAGTTGGTCAGCCGCGCATAGATGGGCAGCGCGAACAGCAGCGCCGTCACCTGCAGCGCCGTCACCAGCACCACCGACCCCCACGCCAGCGCGGCGGCCTGCAGGCTGTAATTGACGATCGCCGCGAGCCCGCCCAGCCACCACCGCTTGTCGCGCAACGACATCCGGAACAGCTCGAGGTGGCCGACATCCTCGTCGGTGATCTCCTGCGCCGAGCGCTGCCGGATCACGTCGCCGACGGCGGAAGCCAGCGCCGCGCACAACGCAATCAGCGCCGCGACATCCACTTTCGTCATGCGAACCCCCTCACCGGCCTGCCGAGCAGCATCCCCTGCGACGCTACGTGTACACGCGCTGTTCGATCAGAATTCAGCGACCACTGTAGTGCGACGGCGCCGGGCTCAGGCCCTCAGCGGCCCCGACGGCCCATCAATATTGCGCCCGCAGCAAACCGTTGTACAGCGCAACGACGGCTACCCGCGGCGTCCATCGCACCTCGCTCATCCCACCAGAAACTCCACTCGCTCCCGCCACGCTACCGGGCGGCGCGGCGGGGCCCTATGGCCGAAGCGGCGGTGGAATGCAACTGTTATCCGCCGCGGCCGGTCTGTTCCCGGTGCGAAGCCGGCCTGACCGGGCGCGTCCGGCGCCGCCGAGAGGTAGGGGCGCGACGCCCACCAACCTGCTTGAATACTGTGGGAGTCAGTCGAGGAAGCGAACGGAGCCGCCACGCGCGGCAGGCGCGCGGGACATCACCGCGCGAGAGGTTGGGAAGGTGGTGACGAGGGGATGACGGCCAACGAGCCAGGCAGCACCGCTTCTCCCAGGCCGGTGCCGCGACCGGGACCGCGCCCGGTGAGCCCGGGACCACGACCCGCCGCCCACCCGCTGGCCACGCACCCGACCAGCGACCCGCACCGGTTCGGACGCGTCGATGACGACGGCACGGTCTGGCTGATCAGCTCGGCCGGCGAGCGCATCGTCGGCTCGTGGCAGGCCGGCGACCGCGAGGCCGCCTTCGCCCATTTCGGCCGCCGATTCGACGACCTGAGCACCGAGATCACCCTCATGGAGGAACGGCTGGCCTCCGGCACCGGGGACGCGCGCAAGATCCGGGCCAACGCCTCCGCGCTGGCCGAAACCTTGCCGACCGCGACCGTGCTGGGCGACGTCGACGCGCTCTCCGCCCGGTTGGCCGGCCTGCTCGAACACGCCGAGGCGGCCATCGCCGAGGGCCGCTCCAAACGCGAGGAGCACCGGGCCGCCCAGACCGCCCGCAAGGAGGCCCTGGCGGCCGAGGCCGAGGATTTGGGCGCCAACTCGACGCAGTGGAAGGCCGCCGGCGACCGGCTGCGGGCGATCCTCGACGAGTGGAAGACGATCACCGGCCTGGACCGCAAGGTCGACGACGCGTTGTGGAAGCGCTATTCGGCCGCGAGGGACGCCTTCAACCGGCGGCGGGGATCACATTTCGCCGATCTGGACCGGGAACGCACGGGGGTCAAGCAGTCGAAGGAACGGCTCTGCGAGCGCGCCGAGGAATTGTCCGACTCGACCGACTGGACCGCCACCAGCGCGGAATTCCGCAAGCTGCTGACCGAGTGGAAGGCCGCCGGGCGGGCGACCCGGGAACTCGATGACGCGCTGTGGCGCCGCTTCAAGGCCGCGCAGGACGCCTTCTTCACGGCCCGCAACGCCGCCGCGGCGGAGAAGGACGCCGAGTTCCAGGCCAACGCCACCGCCAAAGAGGCGCTGCTGGCCGAGGCGGAAAAGCTCGACACCGGCAACCTGGACGCGGCGCGGGCGGCGCTGCGCTCCATCGCCGACAAGTGGGACGCGATCGGAAAGGTGCCGCGGGAGCGGTCCGCCGAGCTGGAGCGGCGCCTGCGTGCGGTCGAGAAACGGGTGCGCGACGCCGGCGAAGCGGACTGGTCGGACCCGCAGGCGCAGGCCCGGGCCGAGCAGTTCCGGACGCGCGCCGAGCAGTACGAGCAGCAGGCGCAAAAGGCCGCCGCGGCCGGGCGGACCAAGGAGGCCGAAGAGGCCAGGGCCAACGCCGAGCAGTGGCGGCAATGGGCCGACGCGGCCGCCGAGGCGCTGACGCGCAGGTCCTAGGCCTCGGGCGGCGGCGCCGTCGGATCCTCCCGATCACCCAGGCTGTCCAGCAGGGTCATCGACTGCTGCTGCGCGGCGATCCGCCGCCGCTGCTCCTCGGCCGCCAGATGCACGGCGGTGCGCGCCCACACCACGCGGGCCCAGTGAAACGACAACAGCAGCACGGTGATCCACGCGACGATCAGCCCCACGCCGGGTCCGGGGTGCCCGACGGCCACGGTTTGGCGTGACCACACCGCCAGCAGCCCGGCGCCGGACGCGATCGCCGAACCGGCGAGCGCGACCCAGGCCAGCGCCCAGCGCCGCGTCATCAACGCCAGCATCGAGCAGCCCACACCGAACACCAGCGCCAGCCAGGCGAACACCCGCGACGGCAGGGCCACCGCGGCGGTGCCGGCGCCGTGGCTGGAGAACAGCACGTCCCACCCCCGCACGTCGCCGGTGTGCGGCAGGGCGAACGAACCCAGCAGCACGAACACCAGGATGGCGACCACCAAAGCCCTTGGGCCGGGGTCGATCTCGCGCGCCACCCGGCGCTCGGCGGCGTCGATTTCGGTTCGCAGCGCGTCGATGTCGGCGTGTTCTTTCTTCATCGGGGACACCCCAGCGGTTGTAGCGGTTCCAGCGGCTCTGTGGACGGCCCGACGGCGGGCATGCCGAGACCGATCGTGCGGGGGCGCCGCCCGGCGGCGTGCGCATCACCCGCCCGGGTGCGGCGGTGGCTGCGAATTCCGGCGTCGGCGACGAGGTGGTGCGGGGCGGCGCCGGTGACGACGGTGGTGACGACGTCGCCCGGGCGCACCCCTTCGTGCGAGGCGAAGTGCACCAGCCGGCCGTCGCGGGCCCGGCCGGTCATGCGGGCGGTGCGGGCGTCCTTGCGTCCCTCACCGGCGGCGACGAGCAATTCGACGGTCTGCCCGACCAGCGCGCGGTTGCCCTCCAGCGAGATCTGCTCCTGCACCTCGACGAGCCGCTCGTAGCGTTCCTGCACAACGGGTTTCGGCAGCTGCCCGCCGAACTCCGCGGCGGGGGTGCCGGGCCGCTTGGAATACTGGAAGGTGAACGCCGCCGCGAACCGGGCCTGCCGCACGACGTCGAGCGTGGCGGCGAAGTCCTCTTCGGTTTCCCCGGGGAATCCGACGATCAGGTCGGTGGTGATCGCCGCGTGCGGCATGGCCGCCCGGACCCGCTCGATGATCCCCAGGTACCGCTCGGCGCGGTACGACCGCCGCATCGCCCGCAGTACCCGGTCGGATCCCGACTGCAGCGGCATGTGCAGGGCCGGGCAGACGTTCGGCGTCTGCGCCATCGCCTCGATGACGTCGTCGGTGAACTCGGCCGGGTGCGGCGAGGTGAACCGCACGCGCTCCAGCCCGTCGATGCGCCCGCAGGCCCGCAGCAGCTCGGCGAAGGCGCCGCGATCGCGGGGCAGCGCCGGATCGGCGAAGGACACCCCGTAGGCGTTGACGTTCTGGCCCAGCAGGGTGACCTCGAGCACGCCGTCGTCCACCAGCGACCGCACCTCGGCCAGGATGTCGGCCGGGCTGCGGTCGACCTCCGTGCCGCGCAGCGCCGGGACGATGCAGAACGTGCAGGTGTTGTTGCATCCCACCGAGATGGAAACCCAGGCGGCGTAGGCGGATTCGCGGGCGCTGGGCAGCGACGACGGGAACTGCTGCAGCGCCTCGGCGATCTCCACCTGCGCGACGTTGTTGTGCCGGGCCCGGTCGAGCAGCGCCGGCAGCGATCCGATGTTGTGCGTGCCGAAGACGACGTCGACCCAGGGCGCCTTGCTCAGCAGCGCGTCCCGGTCTTTCTGGGCCAGGCAGCCGCCGACCGCGATCTGCATGTCGGGGTTGCCGCGCTTGCGCGGCGCCAGATGGCTGAGGTTGCCGTAGAGCTTGTTGTCGGCGTTCTCCCGGACGGCGCAGGTGTTGAAGACCACCACGTCGGCGTCGGCACCGTCGGCGGCCCGCCGGTAACCGGCCGCCTCCAGCAGCCCCGCCAGCCGCTCGGAGTCGTGGACGTTCATCTGGCAGCCGTAGGTGCGCACCTGGTAGGTGCGCGCCCCCGAAACGTCTCGGGCCGCCGTCGAAGTCACGGGGGAAGTCACCCGGCCATGGTACGGCGAGCATCCCGCGGGCGAGAAACCGCACGTCACAGGGCTAGACGCAGCGGCGCTCCCGTTCGGCGGCCAGCTCGCTGAGGACAACCTCGCACGCCAGGTTTTGGCTGTAGCCGCGCCGGGCCAGCATCGCCACCAGCCGGCGGCTCACTTTCGCTTCGTCGCTCAGCGTCTCGCGGCGCAGCTTGGCCCGGACCAGCTGCTCGGCGCGGTCGCGCTCGGCCCCGGCGTCGATCCCGCCCAGCACCGCGGTGATCACGTCCTTGTCGACGCCCTTGGTGTGCAACTCGGCGGCCAGGGCGCGCTTGCTCTTACCCGCTTTCGCCCGCCGGGACTGGACCCACTGTTCGGCGAACCCGGCATCGTCGACCAGGCCGACGGCCGCCAGCCGGTCAAGCACCCGGTCGCAGACGTCGTCGGGGTATCCGCGTTTGGCCAGCTGACCGCGCAGCTCGGCCCGGGTGCGCGACCTCGCGGTGAGCAGGCGCAGGCACAACGCCCGCGCCTGCTCGTCGCGGGAGGGCTCAGAAGTCGACGGGGGCGGGCAGGACACTGTCACCGGAGGGGTCGTCGGTCACCACCGCGCCGATGCCGAGCTTTTCCTTGATCTTTTTCTCGATCTCGTTGGCCACGTCGGCGTTCTCCATCAGGAAGGTGCGGACGTTCTCCTTGCCCTGGCCCAACTGCTCGCCCTCGTAGGTGAACCACGACCCGGACTTGCGGATGAAGCCCTGATCCACCCCCATGTCGATCAGCGAACCCTCACGGCTGATGCCCTTGCCGTAGAGGATGTCGAACTCGGCCTGCTTGAACGGCGGCGACACCTTGTTCTTGACGACCTTGACCCGGGTGCGGTTGCCGACCGCGTTGGTGCCGTCCTTGAGCGTCTCGATCCGGCGCACGTCCAAGCGCACCGACGCGTAGAACTTCAGGGCCTTTCCACCCGTGGTGGTTTCGGGGCTGCCGAACATCACGCCGATCTTCTCGCGGAGCTGGTTGATGAAGATCGCCGTGGTTCCCGAGTTGTTGAGCGCGCCGGTCATTTTGCGCAGCGCCTGGCTCATCAGCCGGGCCTGCAGGCCGACGTGGCTGTCCCCCATCTCGCCTTCGAGTTCGGCGCGCGGCACCAGGGCCGCCACCGAGTCGATGACCAGGACGTCCAGCGCGCCGGAGCGGATCAGCATGTCGGCGATCTCGAGGGCCTGCTCACCGGTGTCGGGCTGGCTGACCAGCAGCGAATCCGTGTCGACGCCAAGCTTCTTGGCGTAGTCCGGGTCCAGGGCGTGCTCGGCGTCGATGAACGCCGCGACGCCGCCGGCGGCCTGGGCGTTGGCCACCGCGTGCAGCGCGACGGTGGTCTTACCCGAGGACTCCGGGCCGTAGATCTCCACGACCCGGCCGCGGGGCAGGCCGCCGATGCCCAGGGCCACGTCCAGTGCGATGGATCCGGTCGGGATGACCGAGATCGGCTGGCGCATCTCGTCGCCGAGACGCATCACCGAGCCTTTGCCGTAGCTCTTTTCGATCTGGGCCATCGCCAGTTCGAGAGCCTTCTCGCGGTCGGGGGCTTGCGCCATGTTTGCCTCTTCCTATCGTCGGTGTGTTCTTCTGACCGGTATCGGTCGGTTGGCCGTGACACTAGAGAAGGCCACCGACAAGTCGGATCTTCGAACGCTCACCACAGTAGCCGAACACCTGTTCGACTCAAGCGTGACACGCCGTGCGGGTGGCGTGTGGCAATATTTGCTACCGAAAGGCGCTGACGGGGCTTCAGGAAATCCGAGAGCCTGAGGAAACCGGTGCGAATCCGGTGCGGTCCCGCCACTGTGACCGGGAAGGGCATGCCCCGACCCGAGAGCCAGATACTCACCGTCAGCGCTTCCTCACGAGAACTGGGGCGGATTTCCCCAGAGAGGGTTGGTTGCGCATGGACATCTCGGCTGAGCTTGCCGAAATATCTTCCTACAAAGGCTTTTTCGCGCTCACGGTAGGTGGCGAACCGGCGGGTTGGCATCCGGTCAAGCAGGCCTACACCGACGGCTTCACCGATTTGATCGACACCACCGCCCGGCGGTATCACACGTCGGACCTGCGGATCGGCGCCTCGCTGGTGCACCTCGGCCACGCCACCCGGTTGTGGTCGCCGGTGCTCGCGTGCGCACTGGGCCACGGCGTCGTTCCGGACCTCAACGACCTGCAGCGCGCCGACGACGGGGCGCAGCTGCGGATGCCCGAACCCCTCGGGCGGGCGGCCGACCCGCCGTCGGCGAAGTTGCTGTACCGCGTCGTGGTCAAACAGCACATGAACCCCTTCGCCGCGGGGCTGCGGGTCAAGCTGGCGCCCGCCCTGCTGGCCGGCAACATCGCATCGGCGCTCGTCGGCGCGGCCCGGGCACTGCTCGTCGCGCGCCCGGACCTGAGGCCCGCGATCGTCGCGATGACGGAGTCATTGCTGGACAGCGGCGTGCTGGCCGGCTCCGGCGTGGTCACCGGCCCGCATCTCGCGTTCCGGCGGCACAGCTGCTGCCTGTTCTACCGCGTGCCTGGGCGGTCCGTGTGCGGCGACTGCGTGTTCCGGCGGGACCGGCGGTCCCACCGGCGTTGAGGCGGGCTCACCACTGGTCGCGCGGCACGTCGAAGTCGAGGCACAGCGCGCGCCAGACGTCGCGGGGCTCGACGCCGTCGTCGATCGCCTGCGCGGCGGTGCGACCGTCGAAGCTGGTCAGCACGTGATCTTCCAGCACCGACGGGCCATAGGTGGCGCCAAAGCGCAAGACGACCCGTTCGTTGAACTCCGTCAGCCGCACGTCAGCCAACATACCCAGCCGGCTCAGCCGGCAAGCGCCAGCGCTTGGTGGCACACCCGCACCGGGTCGGCGACCTCGGCGATGCCGGCGGCCGCTCGCTGCGCGGCCCGCCGATAGCCGGGCGCTGACAGCACGTCGCCCACCGCGGCCACCAGCGCGTCGGCGGTCAGCGGCCGGATCAGCCGCCCACTGCCCTGGCGCACCACCCGATTGGCCATCTCCCACTGGTCCCCGCCGCCGGGAACGACCACCAGCGGCACCCCGGACAGCAGCGCCTTGGCCACCATGCCGTGCCCGCCGCCGCAGATCACCACGTCGGCGTGCGTCAACAGCTCCGACTGGCGCCCCAGCCCGACCACCGCCCAGGGCGGCACCGTCAGGTCCGCGCCGCGCAGGCGCGACACGACCAGGCGTGACCCGGCCGGCAGCGTGTCCCCCGGCGTCAGGCAGTCCAGGGCGACCTCGGCCAGCCCGGCGGTCCCGGTCAGCGCGGTGGACGGCGCGACCACCACCACCGGCCCGTGGCCGGGCGGGATGTCCAGCACCCGATCGGTCGGCTCGAAGTGCAGGGGCCCCACCACGACGGCCTCCTCCGGCCAGTCCGGCCGCGGCACCTCGAGGGCGGGCAGCGTGGCGATCAGCCGTCGCAGCGGCCCCGGATCGACGGCGGGCAGCCCGATCTCGAGCCGGGCGGCGGCGCGCTGCTTGATGCCGGCGCGCCAGGACCGCGCCGTCAGCGCGCGCATCGCGGCGTCGCGCAGCCGGCCGCGGAAGCCGGTGCCGGGCGCCAGCCCGCTGCCGATCGGCGGCAACCCCTTCGACGGCAGGTACAGCGGATGGGGATTGAGCTCGATCCACGGGATGCCCAACAACTCGGCGGCCATTCCGCCGCCCGCGGTGATGACGTCGCAGACCACCAGGTCGGGCGCCAGGTCGCGCAGCGCCGGGACGTTGAGCACCGCCATGCGCGCCGCGCGCCGGTGGATCCGGGCGCCGGCGTCGACGTCCTCGTCGGTGGCCGTCAGCCCGTCCAGCTCGACGGCGTCGATGCCGGCGGCGCGCGCCGCGCCGACCCACTCCGGGCCCGTGAACAACGTGGGCTCGTCGCCCGCCTCGCCGAACCGTTGGCACAGCGCGATCGCCGGGAACGAATGCCCGGGATCCGGCCCGGCTACCACGGCGACGCGCATCGGCCCTACCCTGCCACACGGCCGAACCGCCGCACTCGCCTACGCTGGCACCATGACCGAGCTCACTGACACAGGCGTTTCAAACACCCGCACGGTCGAAGGTTTCCTGAATGCGCTTCAAGATTCGGACCTGGATGCCGCCGGGGCGGCGCTGGACGACAACCTGGTTTACCAGAACGTCGGGCTGCCGACGATCCACGGGCGCGCGCGGGCGATCAAGCTGTTCCGCAGGATGGAGGGCCGCGGGGCCTTCGAGGTGAAGATCCACCGCATCGCCGCCGACGGCGCCGCGGTGCTCACCGAACGCACCGACGCGCTGATCGTCGGCCCGCTGCGGCTGCAGTTCTGGGTGTGCGGGGTGTTCGAGGTGCACGACGGGCGAATCACGCTGTGGCGGGATTACTTTGACTTCTTCGACATGCTCAAGGCGACCCTGCGCGGCCTGGCGGGGCTGGTCGTGCCCTCGCTGAAGGCTTCGTTCTAGCGGTTCTAGCGCCGGGGCAATCCGCCCAGCTCGTCGAACGCCCGCGCCCAACCCATCAGCCGATCGGTCGCGCCGACCAGCTCGTCGCGGTAGCGCTGCTGCACCGGGCCGGCCCCGTTGCCGTTCGCCGAGGACACCAATTGCGCTGCGGCGGTGACCATTTCGTTGTACTGGCGCACACCGGCGCTCAGCTGCGCGGTGAACGCGTTGATGGTGGGCACCAGGTGCGCCCGCGACGACTCGGCGTACTGCGCAGCGCGCTCCATCGACACCACCTCGGCGGCGGTGGCCGCCATCGCCGCCGAGGTCTTGGCGGCCGCGGCGCTCAGGTCACGGATTTCGTCGGCCGGCAACATGGCGCCGCGCTCGATCACGCCCAACAACGAGAAGAATCCGCGTTCGGAGGCACCGAGCGCGTACATCGTGGGCCGGGCGGCCGAACCGGGTGGCGGCAGCCGACGGGTGCTCGTGGCCCGCTGCGCCGGCAACGGCTCGGACCGCAGCCAGCGGTAGCGAAGGAGCAGCAGCGTCGCGGGAATCGCCAGCACGACCGCGATGGCGCCGGTTACCTGCAGCAGCAGCGCGAACCAGCCCCATGCCGCCAGCAGGCCCGTCACCGCGATCCAAAACACGCAGCCGGCCGCGCAGATCAGGCCCCACCGCAGCGCGCGCCGCTGGCGGCGCAACTGCCGCGCCCGCGGGTCCGCGGCGGCGCTGATCTTTCGGGCCACCAGGTCGGAAACGTCGGCGACGGTGTCCAACCCACGCTGCACCAAGGCGCGCCACGGCCGGTGTTGGGTCGCTTTCACCGACATCGCAGGCCCCCCGCGGCGCTACTGGCCAAGGGGCTTTTCGGTGACCGGGCCACCGGTGGTCTCGGCGGGCGCGGGTGTAGCCGGGGCCGCGCCGGGAGCGGCGGCCGCCCCGCCCGCCGGCAGCGCCTCGCCGCGCATCGACGCGCGGATCTGCTCCAGGCGGGAATGGCCGGCCATCTGGACGCCGGCCTGCTCGACCTCGAGCATGCGGCCCTGCACGGACCCCTGCGCGAGCTCCGCGGAACCGATCGCGTTGGCGTAGCGGCGTTCGATCTTCTCGCGGACCTCGTCGAGGCTCGGGGTGGTGCCCGGGGCGGCGATCTCGCTCATCGACCGCAGCGACGCGCTGACCTGCTCCTGCATCTTCGCCTGCTCGAGCTGGCTGAGCAGCTTGGTGCGCTCGGAAATCTTCTGCTGCAGCACCATCGAGTTCTGTTCGACGGCCTTCTTGGCCTGGGCCGCGGCGGACAGCGCCTGGTCGTGCAGGGCCTTGAGGTCTTCGACGCTCTGCTCGGCGGTCACCAGCTGGGCCGCGAACGCCTCGGCGGCGTTGTTGTACTCGGCGGCCTTCGCGGCGTCCCCGGCGCCGGTGGCCTGGTCGGCCAGCGTCAGCGCCTGACGGACGTTGACCTGCAGCTTCTCGATGTCGGCGAGCTGGCGGTTGAGCCGCATCTCCAGTTGGCGCTGGTTGCCGATCACCTGGGCGGCCTGCTGGGTCAGCGCCTGGTGCTGGCGCTGCGCTTCCTCGATGGCCTGCTGGATCTGCACCTTCGGGTCGGCGTGCTCGTCAATCTTGGCGTTGAACAGCGCCATCAGGTATTTCCACGCTTTGACGAACGGATTGGCCATCAGTCAGCTCCACCTTCGCTTCTCGTATGCCGGACAGGCGCCCTGCCGCTCAATTTATCGGGTCGGGGCCGATCGCCCCACCCCTGGCGCCGGAACGGCGCGAGCAGGGAAGGACCAGGAAGGATTAGGCCACGGCCAGCGACGCCACCGGCGGGATGACGACCTTCGTGCTGGCGTCGATGGTGGGACCGCTCGACCCGGCGACCGGCGCGCCGTACGCCGCGCTCTCCTCGGTCGCCATCCGCTCCCCGGCGCCGGTCAGAACCGCCGACAGCGGCACCTCCAGCGCGTCGCAGATCGCGTTGAGCAGCTCGCTGGAGGGCTCCTTGCGGCCGCGCTCAACCTCGGACAGGTACCCGAGGCTCACCCGCGCCGAATCCGAGACCTCGCGCAGCGTGCGTCCCTGTGACGTCCGGGCCCGGCGCAACACATCGCCGATGACCTCGCGCATCAATGGCGCCATCCCGCTCTCCTTCGTCCAGTCAGCCCTGCCCAGCACGTAACAACCCCAAGTTCAGCAGGCACTCATTAGGGCCAACGCCGGCGGCTCCGGGTTGGTTCCCGTTCAACCGGTCGGCTGACGAACCGCCCTGGCCGTGGACACCACGTAGTCCACGCCGGTCACCACCGTCAGCACGATCGCGATGCCCATGACGGCGGCCGCCACCACCCGGAAAGGCCCCGACAGCGGCAGGACGAACAAGCCGATCGCCAGCGCCTGGACGACGGTCTTGAGCTTGCCGCCCCAGCTCGCCGGGATGACGCCGCGGCGTATCACCGCCAGCCGCAGCAGCGTCACCGCCACCTCACGGGTCATGATCACCGCCGTGACCCACCACGGCAGGTCCCCCAGCATCGACAGCCCGATCAGCGCCGAGCCGATCAGGGTCTTGTCGGCGATCGGATCGACAAACGCGCCGAATTCGGTCGCCATCCCGTAGTTGCGGGCCAGCAGGCCGTCGAACCGGTCGGTGATGCAGGCGACGGCGAAGATCGCGAAAGCGACTATCCGGCCGACGATTTGGTGCCCGTCGGCGGTGAACAGTGCGATGAGGAAAACGGGGACCAACACCAGGCGCAGCAGGGTCAGGACGTTGGCGAGGTTGGCGATGCGGGCGCGGCCTGCCATCGGCGGTGTTTGCGGCTGCCCCGACACGGCATAAGAATAGCGGTTGACCAGCGCCCCTCTCCGCGTTGCCGATACTGTTACCCGTGACCCAAAGCTCACGGGGCCCCCGGCCGGTGGTCCGGCGCGCGCGGACGTCCGACGTCCCCGCGATCAAACAACTCGTCGACACCTACTCCGGACGCATCCTGCTGGAGAAGAACCTCGTCACGCTCTACGAGGCCGTCCAGGAGTTCTGGGTGGCCGAGCATGAGGGCAGGGTGGTCGGGTGCGGGGCGCTGCACGTGTTGTGGGCGGACCTCGGCGAGGTGCGCACCGTGGCCGTCGACCCGGCGATGACGGGGCACGGGATCGGCCACGCGATCGTCGACCGGCTGCTCGAGGTCGCCCGCGAGCTGCAGCTGGAGCGGTTGTTCGTGCTGACCTTCGAGACCGAGTTCTTCGGCAAGCACGGGTTCACCGAGATCGAGGGCACGCCCGTCACCGCCGAGGTGTACGAGGAGATGTGCCGTTCCTACGACATCGGTGTCGCCGAGTTCCTGGACCTGAGCTACGTCAAGCCCAACATCCTGGGCAACTCGAGGATGCTGCTGGTGCTGTAGCGCTCACCGCCCGCCGAACGTGTTCTGATGGCGAAAAACTCGCCGAAATCTCGCCCTGAGTGCACGTTCGGCGCTAATCGCCGTCGCCGCCGTCGGACCCGCCGTCCAGGCCCCGGATCGCGGCCAGCGTCGCGGCCAGCTCGTCGGGCTTGACCAGCACGTCGCGCGCCTTGGATCCCTCCGACGGCCCGACGATGCCGCGGGTCTCCATCAGGTCCATCAGCCGGCCGGCCTTGGCGAAGCCGACGCGCAGCTTGCGCTGCAGCATCGAGGTCGAGCCGAACTGGCTGGACACCACCAGCTCGACCGCCTGCAGGAACACGTCCATGTCGTCGCCGATGTCCGGGTCGACGTCGGTGCGTTCGCCCGTCGGCTTGGCGGTCGTGACGCCCTCGGTGTATTCGGGCTCGGCCTGGTCCTTGCAGGCGCTGACGACGGCGTGGATCTCCTCGTCGGTGATGTAGGCGCCCTGCAGCCGGACCGTCTTGCTGGCGCCCATCGGCAGGAACAGCGCGTCACCCATCCCGATCAGCTTCTCCGCGCCGGCCTGGTCCAGGATGACCCGGCTGTCGGTGAGCGACGAGGTGGCGAACGCCAGCCGCGACGGCACGTTGGTCTTGATCAGCCCGGTGACCACGTCCACCGACGGGCGCTGGGTGGCCAGCACCAGGTGGATGCCCGCGGCGCGGGCCTTCTGCGTGATCCGCACGATCGCGTCCTCGACGTCGCGCGGCGCGGTCATCATCAGGTCGGCCAGCTCGTCGACGATCGCCACCACATACGGGTAGGGCCGGTACTCGCGCTGGCTGCCCAGCGGCGCCGTGATGGCACCGGAGCGCACCTTCTCGTTGAAGTCGTCGATGTGGCGCACCCGCGAGGCCTGCATGTCCTGGTAGCGCTGCTCCATCTCCTCGACCAGCCACGCCAGCGCGGCGGCCGCCTTCTTCGGCTGGGTGATGATCGGGGTGATCAGGTGCGGAATGCCTTCATAGGGCGTCAGTTCCACCATCTTCGGGTCGATCAGGATCATCCTGACCTCCTCCGGGGTGGCCCGGGCCAGCAACGAGACCAGCATGGAGTTGACGAAGCTCGACTTCCCCGATCCGGTGGAGCCGGCGACCAGCAGGTGCGGCATCTTGGCCAGGTTGGCCGAGATGAAGTCGCCCTCGATGTCCTTGCCCAGCCCGATCACCAGCGGGTGGTGGTCGCGGCGGGTCGAGGGCGCGGTGAGCACGTCGGCCAGCCGCACCATTTCCCGGTCGGTGTTGGGCACCTCGATGCCCACGGCGGACTTGCCGGGGATGGGGGCCAGCATCCGGACGCTCTCGGTGGCCACCGCGTAGGCGATGTTCTTCTGCAGGGCGGTGATCTTCTCCACCTTGACGCCGGGCCCCAGCTCGACCTCGTAGCGGGTCACCGTGGGCCCGCGGGTGCAGCCGGTGACGGCGGCGTCGACCTTGAACTGGTTGAGCACCTCGGTGATGGCGTCGGCCATGACGTTGTTGGCGGCGCTGCGCTTTTTCGGGGGGTCGCCGGCCACCAGCAGGCTCAGCGACGGCAACGTGTAGGGACCCTCGACGACGCGGTCCACGATCCGGGTGTCCTGCTTTTTGGGGCGACGGCGGCTGCGCCCGGGCTCCGGGATGGTGGGGGTGTCGTCCGCGATCGGGTCGCCGGGGCCGGCCTGGGCGGGGGCCGCCGACGGCCACGCCTGCGGCTCCGGTTCCGGGGACTCGTCGTAGTAGCCGTCGGAGAAGTCGTCGCGCGGCCGGTCCCGGTCGAACCCGTCGTCGAACTCGTCGGCGTAGTCGTAGGCGACGTCGTCGTCGACGACCAGCCGGCCGCCGACCAGGCCGCGGACGACGTCGGGCACCTCGCGGATCGTGGTCCCGGTCAGCAACAGCAGGCCGAACATGAAGCCGATGAACAACAGCGGCGCGGCGATCCAGGGCGTCAACCCGTCCGACAACGGACCGCCGATGGCGAAGCCGATGAATCCCGCTGCGCGACGGCGCAATTCGGGGTCCTCCGGCGAACCCGACCACAGGTGCCGCAGGCCCAGCGCCGAGAGGCCGATCAGGGTGCCGCCCAGGATCAGCCGCGGCCGCGCCTCGGGGTTGGGCTCGGTCCGCATCAGCGTCACCGCCACCGCCGCGGCGACGACGGGCAGCGCCAGGACGCCCGAGCCGATGAAGGTCCGCAGCAGCGTGTCGACCCACGCGCCGATCGGCCGGGCGGCGTCGAACCACGAGCTGGCCGCGACCACGACAGAAACGCCGAGCAGAACCAGCGCGATCCCGTCGCGGCGGTGCCCGGGATCGATGTCGTGGGCCCGCCCGATGGACCGGGCCGCCCCCCCGGCGCCCCGCGCCGCCAACAGCCAGGTGGCGCGCACGGCCCGGCCGCAGGTCAGCCCGGTGGCGACCAGCAGCGAGGAGTTGCGGCGTTTGGCGGGCCTGCTCGCCTTCCGGCGGGGCGCGGGGCGCGGCTTACGGGCCCCGCCGGCCCGCGATGCGGCCTTTGACCTGCTCGTTCGGTTACCGGAGCGGGCTGCGGTCTTACTGGGCATGAGGGCAAGGGTAGTCGCAAATACCTCATCAACACCACCCGCCACACTGGTAACGACCGCCCGGGGCGGGATGCGCCGGGACGGCCGTGAGTAGGGTGACGAATGGTGATGGCAGTCACGCCGTCACCCACCCCTCAACCGCCCAGGAGGCACCAGCATGCCCGTCGTCGTCGTCGCCACCATGACCGTCAAACCCGAATCGGTGGACACCGTCCGCGACATCCTGACCACCGCGGTTTCGGAAGTGCACGACGAGCCGGGCTGCCAGCTGTATTCGCTGCACCAAAGCGGCGAGACGTTCGTGTTCGTCGAGCAGTGGGCCGACGACGAGGCGCTCAAGACGCACAGCACCGCGCCGGCCATCACCAAGCTGTTCACGGCGGCCGGCGAGCACCTCGCGGGCGCACCGGACATCAAGATGCTGCAGCCGGTGCCCGCGGGCGACCCGGACAAGGGGCAGCTGCGCCGGTGACCGGCCGCCCGCTGGAAGGCAAAGTCGCGCTCATCACGGGCGCCGCGCGCGGCCAGGGCCGGGCGCACGCGGTGCGGCTGGCCGCCGACGGCGCGAACGTGATCGCGGTCGACCTGTGCGAGCAGATCGCCAGCGTGCCCTATCCCCTGGCCACCGCGGACGACCTCGCGGCCACCGTCAAACTCGTCGAGGACACCGGCGCGCGCATCGTGGCCGCCCAGGGCGACGTCCGCGACCGGGCGTCGCTGTCCACCGCGCTGCGGGCGGGCCTGGACGAGTTCGGCCGGCTCGACATCGTGGTGGCCAACGCCGGGATCGCCCCCATGCAGTCCGGCGACGACGGCTGGCGCGACGTGATCGACGTCAACCTCACCGGCGTCTACAACACCATCAAGGTCGCGATCCCGACCATGGTCAAGCAGGGCACCGGGGGCTCGATCGTGCTGATCAGTTCGAGCGCGGGGCTGGCCGGCGTCGGCAGCCCGGACGCCGGTTCGGTCGGGTATGCCGCCGCCAAGCACGGTGTGGTGGGGTTGATGCGGGTATACGCGAATCTTCTTGCGCGAGAATATATCCGGGTCAACTCCATCCATCCTTCCGGTGTCGAAACGCCCATGATCAACAACGAGTTCACCCGGGAGTGGCTGGCGAAGATGGCCGCCGCGACCGACACGCCGGGGGCCATGGGCAACGCCATGCCGGTGGAGGTGCTGCAGGCCGAGGACATCGCCAACGCGGTGGCCTGGCTGGTGTCCGACCAGGCCCGCTATATCACCGGTGTGACGTTGCCGGTCGACGCCGGCTTCTTGAACAAGTAGCGGCGGATGGCCCGAAATCCCGCCGCGCAGACCGCCTTCGGCCCGATGGTGTTGGCGGCGGTCGAGCGCAACGAGCCGCCCGGGCGCCGCCTGGTGGACGACGACCTCGCCGAACTGTTCCTGCC
The DNA here is from genome assembly GCF_900157385.1 of Mycobacterium terramassiliense. GTDB lineage: Bacteria > Actinomycetota > Actinomycetes > Mycobacteriales > Mycobacteriaceae > Mycobacterium > Mycobacterium terramassiliense. The sequence continues at coordinate 284,618 of NZ_LT717699.1, read as the reverse complement.
GCGCCCCCTGCGCTGGCTGGTCGCCGCGACGCGCTGGGCGCCGGCTCGCCGCCTGATGGTCCGCGGGTCGGAATACACCGGTCCCGGGCTGTGGGCCAACCTCGCCTGCCGCAAGCGGTTCATCGCCGACAAGCTCGAGGAGGCGCTGCCCGACATCAAGGCGGTCGTCATCCTGGGCGCCGGCTTCGACACCCGCCCGTACCTCTTGACGCGGCGGGTCCGCCTCCCGGTCTTCGAGGTGGACCTGCCGCTCAACATCGCCCGCAAGGCGAGGACCGTCCGTCGGGTGCTGGGCGGCCTGCCGATGTCGGTTCGGTTGGTGCCGTTGGACTTCGAGCGCGACGACCTGCTCACCTCGCTGGCCGAGCACGGCTATCGCACCGATTACCGGGCCTTTTTCATCTGCGAAGGCGTGACCCAATACCTCACCGAGGGCGGTGTCCGCCGCACCCTCGACGGCTTGCGCGCGGCCGCCCCGGGCAGCCGACTGGTGTTCACCTACGTCCGCCGGGATTTCATCGACGGGACGAATCGGTACGGCACGCGCACGCTGTACCGCAATGTCCGCCAGCGCCACCAACTGTGGCATTTCGGCCTGCAGCCCGACGAGGTCGCCGAGTTCATCGCCGAGTACGGCTGGCGCCTCGTGGAGCAGGCCGGCCCCGACGAACTCGTCCGGCGCTACGTGGCGCCCACCGGCCGCAAACTCGCGGCGTCGGCGCTGGAATGGTCGGCCTACGCGGAAAAGACCTAGGGCGCTGTAGTACGCGACACATAAACGATTGCGACGACACGCCGAAAAGCGTCGCAGCGGTTTATATCTCGCGGGCGCTCGCGATCGCCGCTAGACCTCGATGACCGTCGGCACGATCATCGGCTGGCGGCGGTAGGTCTCGCCGACCCACTTGCCGACCGTGCGGCGCACCCCCTGGGCGATCCGGACGGGATCGGTCACGTCGTCGGCGGCCAGCGCCTCGAGCTCGGCCTCGACCTTGCGCACCGCGGGCTCCAGCGCCTTGGGGTCCTCGGAGAACCCGCGCGAAAACAGCTGCGGCGCCGCGGCGGGACGGCCGGTGCCGCGCTTGATCACCACGGTCACGGCGACGAAACCCGACGACAGGATGAGCCGCTCGCCCAGGGTGATGTCGCCGACGTCGCCGGTGATCAGCCCGTCGACGAACATCTTGCCGACCGGCACCGCCCCGGCGATGGAGGCGTGGCCCGCGACGAGGTCGACGCTGACGCCGTTCTCGGCCAGCAGGATCGATTCCTCGGGCACCCCGGCGCGCGCCGCCAGCTTCGCGTTGGCGCGCAGCATGCGCCAGGTGCCGTGTACCGGCATCACGTTGCGCGGCCGCACGCCGTTGTAGAGGAACAGCAGCTCGCCGGCGTAGGCGTGACCGGAAACGTGCACGCGCACTTGCTGGTTGGTGACGACGCGGGCCCCGATCTTGGCCAGCGAGTCGATGACCCCGTACACCGCCTCCTCGTTGCCGGGAATCAGCGACGACGACAGGATCACCAGGTCCTCATTGGTGAGCGTGATGCTGCGGTGCTCGCCGCGCGACATCCGCGACAGCGCCGACATCGGCTCGCCCTGGGTGCCGGTGGTGATCAGCACCACCCGCTCGGGCGCCATCATCTCGGCGGCGGAGATGTCGATGAGGTCGGAATCGTCCACCCGCAAAAATCCCAGCTCCCGCGCGATGCCCATGTTGCGCACCATGGATCGCCCGACGAACGACACCCGCCGGCCCAATGCCACTGCGGCATCGATGATCTGCTGCACCCGGTCCACGTTGGAGGCGAAGCACGCCACGATGACGCGGCCGTCGGCGCCGCGGATCAGCCGGTGCAGCGTCGGGCCCACCTCGCTTTCCGACGGCCCGACGCCGGGGATCTCGGAATTGGTCGAGTCACACAAAAACAGGTCCACGCCCGCGTCGCCCAGCCGGGACATGCCGGGCAGGTCGGTGGGCCGGCCGTCCGGCGGCAGCTGGTCGAGCTTGATGTCGCCGGTGTGCAGCACGGTTCCGGCGCCCGTGTGGACCGCGATGGCCAGCGCGTCGGGGATGGAGTGGTTGACGGCGAAGTACTGGCACTCGAACACCCCGTGCGTGCTGCGCTGGCCCTCGGCGACCTGCACGAAGACCGGCTTGATGCGGTGCTCGCGGCATTTGGCGGCGACCAGCGCCAGGGTGAACTTCGAACCGACGACCGGGATGTCGGGGCGCAGCCGGAGCAAAAACGGGATGGCGCCGATGTGGTCCTCGTGCGCGTGCGTGAGCACCAGCGCCTCGATGTCCTCGAGCCGGTCCTCGATGTGGCGCAGGTCCGGCAGGATCAAGTCGACGCCCGGCTCGTCGTGGGTGGGGAACATCACCCCGCAGTCGATGATCAGCAGGCGGCCCAGGTGCTCGAAAACCGTCATGTTGCGGCCGATTTCGTTGATGCCGCCCAGCGCGGTGACACGCAGACCGCCCGGGGTCAGCGGACCCGGTGGGGCGAGGTCTACATCCACTTCGCGGCCACCGTTTGGCTCACCGGAGCACCGAGGCCGCGCGCATGTCGGCGGCCAGCGCCTCGCTCTGCTCCGGCGTCGCCGGCATTTGCGGCAGCCGGGGGTCGCCCGCGTCGAAGCCCTGCAGGCGCAGACCCGCCTTCGACATCGTCACCCCGCCCAGGCGGCCCATCGCGTTGCACAGCGGGGCGAGGGAGACGTTGATCTTGCGGGCGGTGGCGATGTCCCCGGAACCGAAGGCGGACAACAGTTCCCGTAGCTGTCCCGCGGCCACGTGGGCGATCACGCTGATGAAGCCGGTGGCACCCATCGCCAGCCATGGCAGGTTCAGCGCGTCGTCGCCGGAGTAGTAGGCCAGGCCGGTCTCGGCCATGATCTGGCCGCCGCTGTGCAGGTCGGCCTTGGCGTCCTTGATGCCGACGATGTTCGGGTGGCCGGCCAGCGCGTGGATGGTCTCGGTCTCGATCGGTATCACCGAGCGCGGCGGGATGTCGTAGAGCAGCACCGGCAGGTCGGTCGCGTCGGCGACCGCGGTGAAGTGCGCGACGAGGCCGGCCTGCGGCGGCTTGGAGTAGTACGGCGTGACGACCAGTAGGCCGTGGGCGCCCTCGGCCGCGCAGGCCTTGGCCAGCCGGACGCTGTGGGCGGTGTCATACGTGCCGGCGCCGGCGATGACGCGGGCCCGATCGCCCACCGCCTCCAGCACGGCCCGCAGCAGCTCGAGCTTCTCGTCGTCGGTGGTGGTCGGCGACTCGCCGGTGGTCCCGGAGACCACCAGGCCGTCGCACCCCGCTTCCACCAGGCGGTTTGCCAGCTGCGCCGCCGCGGCGGTGTCCAGGGACCCATCGGCGGCGAAGGGCGTCACCATCGCGGTCAGCAGGGTTCCCAGCCGCGCGGGGGCGTCGAATCCGACGGTGCTCACGGTCTTTAGGTTACCTGGCGGCGCAAAACGCATTGAGCAGCCGCGCGGGCTCCGCCGCCTCAGGCTTCGGTGGCCAAAGGACTGGTGGCGACCTCGGTCCCGTCGGCCAGCGTGGAAACCTCGAAGTCGGCGAACACGGCGGGGGCCACGCCGACGAGCTGGCGCAGGCACTCGACGGCCAGGCGCCGGATTTCGACGTCGGCGTGCTCGCTGGCGCGCATCGCGATGAAGTGCCGCCACGCCCGGTAGTTCCCGGTCACCACGATGCGGGTTTCGGTGGCGTTGGGCAGCACGGCCCGGGCGGCCTGGCGCGCCTGCTTGCGCCGCAACACCCCCGTTTTTTCGCCGGGCTCGCCCGTTGCGAACTTGGCCTCCAGCTTGGCCAGCAGCTCGGCGTACGTGGCCCGGCTGGCGTCGGCGGCGGCGGTGAGGATCCGCTGCAGTTCGGGGTCGTCGTCCATCCCGGGTGGCACGACGACAAGCGAGTCGCCCTCCGGCACATAGCGTTGCGACAGCTGCGAGTAGGAGAAGTGCCGGTGCCGGATCAGCTCGTGGGTGCACGATCGCGAGATGCCGGTGATGTAGAACGACACGCTGGCGTGCTCGAGCACCGAAAAGTGCCCGACGTCGATGATGTGGCGGATGTAGCCGGCGTTGGTCGCCGTCTTGGGGTTGGGCTTCGACCAGCTCTGATAACAGGCCCGGCCGGCGAACTCGACCAGCGCGGACCCGCCGCTGACATCGGGCGCGTCGGTGCTCCAGGGCACGTCCGGCGGCGCCAGGAACTCCGTCTTGGCGATCAGTTGCACGCGCAGCGGCGCGGTCTCGGCCACGGCGCTCACCTTAACGCGACGGCCCCACCACAACCTCACCCGATATCAGCGGCGGCAGCATCGCGTCGCGGAAGGCGGACAGCCGCGCGCATTCGGCGCGGCGGGCGTGGCACAGCGCGCCCAGCCCGGTGATCGTCCGCGACGCGGCGGGCGCCAGCCGCCGGACGTCGCGGACCCGAACCTCGAGCAGGTCGCGCGGCTGAATCCGCTGGTGGCTGCCCGAGGTCCCGGCGACGCGCCGCCGCAGCGTCTCGGTCACGGCGGGTTGCGCCACCGCCGACCACAGCGCCGACGTGTCCACATCGACCGGCCTCAGCACCACGAATTCAGTGCTGGCCAAGGCCATTTGGGGCGGCAGGGCCGGCACGTTCCAGATGCGCGGGATCCTGGGGTTGAGCTTCGCGACCAAGACGCACGGCCGCGACAGGAGAAACTTGCCGCTTTTCACCGTTTCGGCGGCGACGAGCGCGGGTTTCGCGCCGTCGTCGAACGCCGGGAGGCTGAAGTGGGCGACGACGTCGTCGAACCCGGCCGGGCCGACAAGCGCCGTCGACCGCTCGGCCAGGCACGACAACGGCACGTGGTCGGGCACCGACTCCGCGATGGCCACCATCAACTGTTCGGCGGCGGAGATCACGCGCTCGTTGGCGGCGATCTTGTCGTCGACGGCGCCGAGCACCCGGGCGATCCGGCGGCGGTGCGGCGCCGCCACGGTCGAGATCGAGACGTCGCGCAGGATCCGCTGGTTGAGCAGCGGCTGGCCCGATCCGGCGCGGTGCTCGCCCAGCGCGCAGGTGTGCAGCGCGTAGTACCAGTACCGCATGTCCCGGGGGTCCTTGGCCCGGCATACCAGCGCGTTGTCGGTGACCCAGACCTCGGCGTCGCAATACCGCAGGCTGCCGCAATACGATCCGACCCGGCCCAGGACGATCAGCGGCCCGGCCGCGTTGTGTTGTGCCGCATAGCCGATCGTTCCGTTGGCGCCGTAGACGCGGAAGCACCCGTCGGGCGCCCGTCGCGGCGGGCTGGATCCGTTGCTGAATTCGAGGTGGTCGCCCAGCCTGACCCTCACCGCAGGCGACCCACCTGCTCGCGTACCAGGGCGTCCAATCGCGCGGATTCGTCCAGCGCCGCCAGCAGGTCGCCGGTCAGCCGGGCGATCTTCTGGTCGACGGGCTCCCCGTCGTGGGCCGCGGCGGGCGGGCCGACATAGCGTCCGGGCGTCAGGGCGTAGCCCGCGCCCCTGATGTCGTCCAGCGACGCCGATCGGCAGAATCCCGGAACATCCTGGTACGTCAAGCCTTTGGCGAGGGCCGACCGCGATCCGCACCACGCGTGGTAGGTGTCGCCGATGCGGAGCACCTCGTCGCCGGACAGGACGCGCTCCGCCCGAGCCGTCAGGTGGCCCAGCCCGCGGGCGTCGATGAACAGCACCTGGCCGGCCCGCGCGGCCTTGTCCCGGGCGAAAAACCACACGCACACCGGGATGCCGGTGCTGCGGAACAGCTGCCCGGGCAGCGCCACCATGCACGACACCAGGTCCGCCTCGACGATTCCGGCCCGAATGTCGCCCTCCCCGAGGGTGTTCGACGACATCGAGCCGTTGGCCATCACCACACCGGCCTTGCCGCCGGGCGCCAGCTTGGCCAGGATGTGTTGGATCCAGGCGTAGTTGGCGTTGGTGGCGGGCGGAACCCCGAAGCGCCAGCGCGGGTCCCTTTCGTCGCGGGCCCAATCCTTGATGTTGAAGGGCGGATTGGCCATCACGTAGTCCATCTGCACGCCATCGTGCAGGTCGTCGACGAACGTGTCGCCCCACCGGGCGCCGAGCCCGGTGTCGTCGATGCCGTGCACGGCGAGGTTCATCTTCGCCATCCGCCAGGTCTGCTCGACGCTTTCCTGCCCGAAGATCGTGACGGTCGCGCGATCGCCGTCGTGCGCGGCGATGAACCGCTCGGTCTGCACGAACATTCCGCCCGACCCGCAACACGGGTCGTACACCCGCCCGCTCGACGGTTCGAGGACCTCGACGAGCACCCGCACCACGCTGGGCGGGGTGAAGAACTCGCCGCCGCGGCGGCCCTCGGCCCGGGCGAAGTTGCCCAGGAAGTACTCGTACACCTCGCCCATCAGGTCCCGCGCGCGCCCGCCGCTGTGCACGCCGAACCGCGCGCCGTCGAGCAGGCGCACCAAGTCGCCGAGGCGGCGCGGGTCGAGGCCTTCGTACAGCCGCGGCAGCGCGGTGGCCTCCATCGCGTCGTCGACGAGCCGGCCGATGTTCGGCGATTCGGCGTTGTGCGCCAAGGACTTCCAGAGCGAATCGCGGGCATACTGCAGGAAGACCAGCCCGAGGACGGCGTCCTTGTACTGGCCGGCCGGCAGGGAGCCGCGCAGCTTGTTGGCCGCCTTCCAGAGCGTGTCCTTGAGCTCTTTGTCCGTTGCCCGCATCAGCCGGCCGCCCGCAGCTCGGCGGCCAGATCGCCCCGGGTCGAGACGCTGAACCCGCCCAGGCCCAGCCACGACGCCATGGAGCGCAGTTCGCCGGCCAGCGCCGCCACCACCCGCGGTCGCGCACTATCACCCTCGCCGAACGCTCCCAGCACGCGCAGCGTGTTGCCGGCCCGGTCGGCCTTGAGGTCGACGCGCGCCACCAGCCGCCCGTCCATCAGCAGCGGCCACACGTAGTAGCCGTACCGGCGCTTGGCGGCCGGCGTGTAGATCTCGATGCGGTAGTGGAAGCCGAAGAGCCGCTCGACCCGGGGCCGGAAGAAGATCAACGGGTCGAACGGGCACAGCAGCGCGGTGCCCCGGTCGGCGCGCGGCACCGTCCGGCCCGCCCGCAGGTACGCCGGCGCGGACCAGCCGTCGACGTCGGCCCGCTCGATCTCACCGACGGACAGCAGGTCGGCGATCGCGGGCTTGACCTGGCCGGCCGACAGCCGGAAGTAGTCGCGGATGTCGGCCTCGGTGCCCACCCCCAGCGCGCTGGCGGCCCGCAGCGTGAGCTCGCGGACGGCCTCGTCGTCGTCGACCTCGCGGGCCAGCACGCTCGCGGGCAGCACCCGTTCCACCAGGTCGTAGTGGCGTGCGAAGCCCACCCGGGTAGCCGTGGTGAGCACGCCGGAGGCGAACAGCGCCTCGGCGACCCACTTGGTGTCGCTGCGCGTCCACCAGGTGCCCCTCTTGCGCCGGGGCTCGGCGGCCAGGTGCTCCTCGATCTGCCCGGCGGTGCTGGGCCCGAGTTCCGCGACGGCGGCGACGATGCGCTCGGCGAGCTTGGGGTTGGCCTTGACGATGTGCGTGCCCCAGCGGCCGTGGGCGTATTGGCGCATCCGCCAGCGCAGCAGCGGCCAATCGTCGACTGCCATCAGCGCGGCCTCGTGCGCCCAGTACTCGGCCAGCAGCCGCGCCGAGCGCGGCCCCCAGGCGGCGCGGTCCACAACGTCGCGGTCATACGGGCCGAGCCGGCTGAACACCGGCGCGTAGTGGGCACGCACCGCTACCGAGACCGAATCCAGCTGCAGCACTTGTATTCTCGATATGAGCCGCTTCAGGTGCGCGCGGGTGATCGGGCCGGCGGGGCGGGGCCCGCTAAATCCTTGGGCCGCAACGGCTATCCGCCGGGCTTGCGCGGCGGTCAGCCTGGGGGTGCGGGGCGACCCCCGCCGAGAATACCGGCTTTTCGGCCGTCCTCAGCGGCGGCGCGACCGGGCTCAACCCGTGCCGACTTTCCCGTCCGCCGACACCAGGGAGCCCGCCTCCGGCGGATTGTTTCGTTCTTCGTACGCCGATTCGAGAGCGGCCGGGACCGGCTCCAGCTCGCGGTAGACGCCCATCAGCTGTTCGAGGATCCTGATGCGTTGCTGACTCGCCTCGTCCACCGCGCGCCGGGCCTTGTCGCGATAGTGATCGGCCTCCTGCTTCGCGTCGCCGAGGAGCTGCTCACGCGCCCGTTGGGCGTCGGCGCGCATGCCGGCCAGTTCGGCCTCGAGCTTCTCCTTGGCCTCCGCATATTCGGCTTGCATGGCCTTGTGCTGCTCGGCCATGTCGGCCAGCACCTCGTCGCGCCGCCGCTGGGCGGCCTGCGCCTCGGCCTCGGCGGCCGCGATCAGCGCCTCCGCCTCGGCCCGCGCCTCGGCCTGCATCTCGGCGGCCTCGTCGACCGCGCGCCGCAGCATCGTCGCCATCCGCTTTTGCACCGCGTGGGGCGAGGTCGAGGTCTCCGTGAGGACGGCGATCTCCTTGCGCAGGGCGGCCGCCTCGTCGCCGGATTCCCGCAGCCGCGCCCGCAGGCTCTCGACGTCGTCGCGCAGCAGCTGCTGCTTGGTGGCCAACATCTCGATGTGCGCGTCCACAGCGCCGGGGTCGTAGCCCCTGAACATGCGCGTGAACGTCTTTGCGGGTTCGGTTATCACTGCCAATTCCCCCTCCTGGCAACGTCTGGTCAAAAATCCCGGCGATACCGACCCCGCGTCCGAGTATGTCACGGGCGCCGGCGCGGGCGGTCAGGCCCGGCGGTAGCTGTGGAACCTGTACCGCAGCCCCGTCCGGCTGACCTGCCACTCCCCCACCTCACCCAGCCACGACTCGTCGAGCGCCGGGGCCAGCGCGTCCTCGTCGTCGCGCGCCAGGTCGATGTCGACCTCGGTGACCTCGCACCGGGTGGCCAGCGGCAGCGCCAGCGCGTAGATCTGGGCACCGCCGATCACCCACGTCTCGGCCTCCGTCAGCGCGGCCTCGAGCGATCCGACCGTCTGCGCCCCGTCGGCTCGGTAGTCGGCCTGCCGGGTCACGACGACGTTTCGGCGGCCGGGCAGCGGCCGGACCCGGGCCGGCAACGACTCCCAGGTGCGCCGGCCCATCACCACCGTGTGCCCCATGGTCACCTGCTTGAAACGGGCCAGGTCTTCGGGCACCCGCCACGGGATGTCGCCGCCGCGCCCGATCACGCCGGACGTCGACTGAGCCCACACCAGACCCAGGGACGTCATACAGCGACGGGGGCTTTGATCGCCGGGTGCGGGTCGTAGTTCTTCACGACCACATCCTCATAGGTGTAGTCGAAGATCGAATCCCGATGCGCCAGAACGAGTTCCGGGTAGGGTCGCGGCTCGCGACCGAGTTGGGTCCGGACCTGCTCGACGTGATTGTCGTAGATGTGGCAGTCGCCGCCCGTCCAGACGAACTCGCCGACCGACAGACCGGCCTGGGCGGCCATCATGTGGGTGAGCAGCGCGTAGCTGGCGATGTTGAACGGCACGCCGAGGAACAGGTCGGCGCTGCGCTGGTAGAGCTGGCAGCTCAGCCGGCCGTCGGCCACATAGAACTGGAAGAACGCGTGGCACGGCGGCAGCGCCATCTGCGGGATGTCGCCGACGTTCCATGCCGACACGATGATGCGTCGCGAGTTCGGGTCGGTGCGCAGCAGCTCCAGCGCGGCGCTGATCTGGTCGACGTGCTCACCGGACGGGGTCGGCCAGGACCGCCATTGCACGCCGTAGATCGGCCCCAGATCGCCTGTGTCGCTGGCCCATTCGTCCCAGATGGTCACGCCGTGCTCGTGCAGCCACGCGACGTTGGAGTCGCCGCGCAAAAACCAGAGCAACTCGTAGACCACCGACTTCAGGTGCACCTTCTTGGTGGTCAGCAAGGGGAATCCGGCCGCCAGGTCGTAGCGCAACTGCTGCCCGAACAGGCTGCGGGTTCCGGTGCCGGTGCGGTCGGATTTCGCCGCGCCCCGCTCGAGCACCAGGCGCAGCAGGTCCTCGTAGGGGGTCGGGATCGGCACGCGGCCAGCTTAGCGGCGATCGCAAGCGCGGCGAAGCCGGGCGCGGCGGGTCGACGCCGATAAATTCAGCCTGCGTGCCAGGAGTAGAACGGAGGCCATGCCGAAGATCACCGACAGCGTCACCACTGCCGACGGCACCTGCCCCGTCGGCCTGTTCACCCCCGAGGAATCCGACGGCCGGGGCGCGGGACCCTGGCCGGGAATAGTCATGTATTGCGACGCCGGCGGCGTGCGCGACACGTTCGACCAGATGGCCGCGAAGCTGGCCGGATTCGGTTATGCGGTGCTGCTTCCCGACGTGTACTACCGCAGCGGCGACTGGGCCCCGTTCGACATGGCCACGGTGTTCAGCGACGCCGAGGAGCGCGGACGCCTGTTCTCGATGATCGGCGGCATCACGCCGGACAAGATGGCCGGCGACGCCGGCGCCTTCTTCGACTACCTGTCCGCGCGCCCCGAGGTGTCCGGGCAGCGGTTCGGCGTGTGCGGCTACTGCATGGGCGGCCGGACCTCGGTGGTGGTGGCCGGGCGCCTCGGTGACCGCGTCGCCGCCGCCGCGTCGTTCCACGGCGGCGGCCTGGTGACCGACGGCGCGGACAGCCCGCACCTGCTGGCCGACCGGATGAGCGCGACGGTGTACGTGGGTGGCGCCGAAAACGACGCGTCCTTCACCGCCGACCACGCCGAACAGCTCGACAAGGCGCTGACGGCGGCGGGGGTCGCGCACACGATCGAGTGGTATTCGGCGGGCCACGGGTTCGCGGTGCCCGACAACCCGCCCTATGACCCCGCGGCCGACGAGCGGCATTGGGCGGCGATGACCGAGGTGTTCGGTTCGGCGCTATAGGGCCACGCCGGCGCCGCCCCGCGCGCCGATCGTCTCGAGCAGGCGCGTCGCGGCCACGGCCGCGCCGTCGGTGCGGATCTCACCGGCCACAACGCCGGCCCGCGCGCGGGTCTCGGGGGCCAGGGCGGACGCGAGCAGCGAGGACAGCGTGCCCGCCGCCGGCGCCGCCACCAGCGCCGCGCCGATGCCCAGCTCGGCGACCCGGCGGGCCCAGTACAGCTGATCGGCCCCCTGCGGCACCACCACCTGGGGCGCGCCGGCCAGGGCGGCCGTGGTCGTGGTGCCCGCGCCGCCGTGGTGCACGACGGCGGCAACCCGGGCGAACAGCGCCTGCTGGTTGACCTCGCCCACGGCAAAGCAGTCGTCCCCGTCGTCGATCGGGCCCAGGCCGGCCCAGCCGCGGGCGAGCAGCGCGCGGCGGCCCTGCGCCCGGATCGCCTCGATGGCCGCCCGGGCGGTGCGCTCTAGCGTGGGCACGGGCATGCTGCCGAACCCGACGTACACCGGCGGTGCGCCGGCGTCCAGGAACTCCACCAACTCGGTGGGCAGCGGGCGGGTGTCGCGCAGCAGCCACGCCCCGGTTTGGACCACGTCGAGGTCCGCCGGCTCCGGCCACGGGCCCAGGGTCGGGTCCGCCGCAAGCCAGGGCCGGTCGGTGAAGGCGTGGTCGCGGACGTTGTCCACCGGTGGCAGGCCGATCGTGGCCCGGTGCCGGTTGAGCGTCGCGCCGAAGTGCGCGTTGGCGTTCCGCGCGTCGACGTCCCACAACACCCGGTTGTCGACCATGCCCGGAGCCAGCGGCGCGCGCCAGAACGACGGCGGCGGGTGGTGCGGTGACGGCAGGTCCGTCGGGTGATAGCTCGCGTACACGTAGTGGATGCCCAGCTTTTCGGCCGCCGAGCGCGCGCCGGCCGCGGCCGGCAGCAGGCCCGCCGCCAGCAGCGCATCACACCCCTGCGCCGCCGCGGCGACCGTGTCGAACTGCGCGGCGATCAGCTCGTCGATGTGCCGCCGCAGATCGTCCTCCGACGGCGGCGCCGCGCCGGTCACCATCGCGCGCACCGACTCGCCGAACGACACCAGCGGCACGCCGAGACCGGCCACCCGCTCGGCGAACTCCTCGTCGGGTGGCGCGCAGATGCGGGCCTCGGCGCCGAGCGCCTGCAACTGCACGGCCAGGCCGACCAGCGGCTCGACGCCCCCGCGCGAATCGTATGTCGAGAGCAACACACGCATTTCGCTTACTCTGCAGCAGCGCCGCCCCGACCGCGAGCCCGCGACGGGCGGCCGGGGCTGATTGCCGGACGAAACGGTTTCGATCCGTCTGAGGAAAAGATGGCCGACCGTCGCCGACCGGAGTTAGCGAACCCCGGCCCGGGGCGGTTGCTGCCGGAACTTTCCGCCGGTACCCGGACTTTTGCCGAGTTAGCGACGGCGCGTTTTCAAGTTTGCTAGCTAGGGCCCGCCCGCTGGCCGGGGCGGAGGAATTCCGGTCCTGCAGCTAATAAACCCGACTAGGAATAATCGCATCGATGCGGTGCACGGCGCGCGGAATTAATTTGGCACGTGACTAATAGCTAATACGGTCAGCAAACTATAGACTTATTAAGACCCTTCCCATACCATTTGCTGACATCGCGTTCAGACATGAGCGCGACTTTTCCGCTTCGGGGCACAATGCCAGGGCGACGACGGGGGTACCGTGATCGCGAAGATTCCCACAGCCGTCAACGGTCGACGAATTGAGCGTCGAAGCCCGAGGCCGCCCAACCACCTGCCGATCGACGAACTGCACCGGATGCCGGCCCTGGTCGTCCTGGACCGGCTGCCGTCCCCGGCCCTCGCGGTCGACCGCCTGGGCACCATCCTGTTTGCCAACGACTCGTTCTGCGAGATGGTGGGGCACTCGCCCGACGATCTGCTCCAGATGGAGTTCGAACACATCTTTTACCGCGTTCCGGCCGACGACCGCTGGGTGACCCTGGTCGGCACGGGCGCCAAGCGGCTCGTCGAATTGCGGCACAAATCCGGCCACTCGGTGTGGGCCAGCATGAGCAAGTCGGCGATGCGCCGCCGCGACGACACGGTCGCGCTGGTCACCTTCCACGACCGCACCGAGGAGCTGTGGCTCAACGACGCCCCGGCCATCACGACGCCGGCAGGTTGACCAGCTCCCCCAACAGGGCTCGGTGGCGGTAGGCGGTGCCGAGCGCCAACTGGTCGCTCTTGGCCCGCTTGAGGTAGAGGTGCGCCGGATACTCCCAGGTCATTCCGATGCCGCCGTGCAGTTGCACGCCCTCCTCGGCGGCGTGGACCGCGATGCCGCTGCAGTAGGCCTGGGCGATGGCGGCCGCGGTCGGCGCATCGTCGTCGCCGCGAGCGCACGCGTCGGCGGCGTACCGCGCGGCCGCCGTCGCCGCGCCGATCTCGAACCACAGGTCGGCCAGGCGATGCTTGATCGCCTGGTAGGAGCCGATCGCGCGCCCGAACTGCTTGCGCTGCTTGACGTAGGCCAGCGTGGTGTCGAAACACCACTGGGCCACCCCGAGCTGCTCGGAGGCGAGCAGGGCCGCCGCCGTGCGCAGCGCGTCGGCCAGCGCGGCGCCCGCCGGGCCCACCGGGCCCACCGGTGTCGACGCCGCGCCCGAAAAGCTCACGTCCGCAAGCGGTCTCGTCATGTCCAGCGCCAGCACCGGTGACACCTGCACGCCCGCCGCGGTGCGCGCGACGGTGTGCAGCTCGAGCCCGTCCGGCCCCGCCACCGGCACCACCAGCACGTCGGCCTCGCCGGCGCCCGCGACGCTGCCGACCGATCCGCTCAGGCCGCCGGCGTCGCCGCTGAGGCCCGCGACCGCATCGCCCGGCGCGGTGGACAGCGGCACCACCAGCGCCGCGGTGACCTCGCCCCGGGCCAGCGCGGACACCGTTTCGGTGTCGCCGGCGCCCAGCAGGGCGACGGTGGCCAGCACCGCGCTGGACAAAAACGGCACCGGTGCGACGGCCCGGCCGATCTCCTCCATGACGACGGCGGCCTCGCGCGCGCCCGCGCCGGCACCGCCGAGCGATTCGGGCACCAGCAGCCCGGCCACCCCGAGGTCGGCGGCCAGCGTCCGCCAGAGGCCCGAGAAGTCCTGTGGCTCGGGGTCATAGGCGCGCGCCACCGATTCGGGTGGGCACCGGTCGGCGAACAGGTCTCGGACGCTGTCCCGCAACGCCTCCTCGGTGTCGGAGTACAACAGATCGCTCACCGGTCCAGGTCCTTCCACGGTCTGTCCTTGTCCACGCGATGCTCGCCCGGCAGGCCGAGGATCCGCTCGGAGATGGTGTTGCGCAACACCTCCGACGTGCCGCCCTCGATGGAGTTGCCGCGGGCCCGCAGGTAGCGGTAGCCGGGCTCGCGACCGACCAGGTCGACCGTTTCCGGCCTGCGCAAGGTCCAGTCGTCGTAGCGCAGCCCGGCCTCGCCGTGCAGTTCGATCTCGAATCCCGAGATCGCCTGGGCCAGGCGGGCGAAGGCAACCTTCATGCCCGCGCCCTCCGGTCCGGGCTGACCCACGCTCGCCTGCTGGCGCAGCCGCTCACCGGCCAGCCGCAGGACCTCCGCCTCGACCCACAGCCGCATCAGCTCGTCGTGCATGGCGGGGTGGCGCAGCGCCGGCTCGTGTCGCCAGGCCTTGGCGACCTTGCCGATGTGGCCGCCCTCCCGCGGCGTTCCGGCGCGGGTGCCGATGGCGACGCGCTCGTTGTTGAGCGTGGTGGTCGCGACGCGCCAGCCGCCGCCCTCCGGGCCGAGCCGATTGGCGTCGGGCACCCGGACGTCGGTGAGGAACACCTCGTTGAATTCCGCCTCGCCCGTGATCTGGCGCAGCGGCCGGACTTCCACGCCGGGCTGCGTCATGTCACACAGGAAGTACGTCAGGCCGGCGTGTTTGGGCACCGTCGGGTCGGTGCGTGCCACCAGGATGGCCATGGTCGCGTGCTGCGCCTGTGACGTCCACACCTTTTGCCCGTTGACAACCCAGTCGTCCCCGTCGCGGACCGCCCGGGTGGAGACCCCGGCCAGGTCCGAACCCGCACCGGGCTCGCTGAACAACTGGCAGTAGATCTGCTCGCCGGTGAACAACGGGCGCAAGAACTTTCGCTTCTGCTCGTCGGTCCCGAACGCCGCGATCGTCGGCGCCGCCATGCCCATACCGATGTAGTTCTTGGCGGTGCCGCCCACCGGCGCGCCCGCGGCTGCGAGCTCGGCGTCGACGAGTTCCTGGGCTTTGCGCGTCAGCCCCAACCCGCCGAATCCCTCCGGCAGGTACACCCAGGCCAGCCCCGCATCGTATTGCGCCCCAAGGAATTCCCGTGGTTCGGTGCTGGCCGGGTCGTGCTCGCCGAGCAACTTTCTGACCCGCGCCTCGAGGTCCGCCTCGGGACTCATTGGGCCTGGTACCCCTGCGCGGGGCCGAGCAGCAGGCCGCCGTCGATCACCATCGTCTCGCCGGTGATCCAGCTCGCCGCGTCGGAGACGAGAAAGGCGACCGCGCCGGCTACGTCGGCCGGCTCACCGATGCGCCCGAGCGCGATCGTCGCCGCCAGCGGATCCTCGTGGTCCTTCCACAGCGCCTCGGCCAGCCGTGTGCGCACCACCCCCGGGGCGATGGCGTTGACCCGGACGCGCGGCGAAAGTTCGAGCGCGAGTTGCTTGGTGACGTGAATCAGCGCGGCCTTGGTGGCGTTGTACATCCCCATCGCGGGTGACTGGTGCATCCCACCGATGGACGCGGTGTTGACGATCGCCCCGCCGTGCTCGCCCATCCAGGACTTGACGACGAGCGAGGTCCAGAGCAGCGGGGCCCACAGGTTGACGTCGAAGATCTTGGTGAACCGCGCGTGGTCCTGCTCGATCAGCGGACCGTACGCCGGGTTCGTTCCCGCGTTGTTGACCAGGATGTCGACGCGGCCGAAGCGCTCCAGCGTCAAATCGACGCAGCGCCGCGCGGCCTGTTCGTCGACGGCGTGCGCGCCGACGCCGACGGCCTTCTCGCCGACCTGCGCCGCGGCCGCGTCGGCCGCCTCCTGCTTGCGCGCGGTCAACACCACGTCAGCGCCCGCCGCGGCCAATTGCTGGGCGATCGCCAGCCCGATCCCGCGCGACGCGCCGGTGATGATTGCGGTGCGGCCGGTCAAATCCAGTGAGGTCATCGCGGTGAGCCTTCCCGTTCGCTTGTAAGGATGTTTACACATGTGCGTACGTGGTAACCGACCCGCATGTTCACGAAATTAACCCTCACGAAAAGAATGGTCGTGGGCGGGGCTGCCGCCGCGGCGATAGCGGTCGCGCCGATCGCGATGACTGATTCGGTTGCTTTTGCCGCGGCGCCTTCCGGACCCGCGCCCGCGCACATCGTCTTCAAGGACGACCCGGGCGGCGGCGGCTGCGACGCCAACGGCAACTGCGGCTCCGGCGGCCAGAACCAGGGACCCGGCGGCGGCCCGGGCGGACAGGGCTGCGTGCCGGGCGTCGGCTGCGGCTCGGGCGGCCAGTTCGCCGGTCCCGGCGGCGTGCCGGGCGGAACCGGCTGCCTGCCGGGCGTCGGCTGCGGTTCCGGCCACGCATAACCGTCGCACCCTCAGCCTCCCGGGAGCCTGGTGATCCAGGCCCGGGAGTCTGCCGGGTCGATGACGTCGTCGAGTTCGAACGTGGTGGCCGACCGCAGCGCCTTCCCGTGCTGGTAGGCCGCCGCGACGAGCTTGTCGAACAGCTGCTGGCGCGCGGCGGGATCCGCCTCGGCCGCGAGTTCCTTGCTGAACCCGAGCCGCACGGCGCCTTCCAGGCCCATGCCGCCGATCTCCCCGGTCGGCCACGCGACCGTGAACCGGGGCGCGCGGAAAGAACCGCCGGCCATCGCCATCGCGCCGAGCCCATAACCCTTGCGCAGGATGATCATTCCCAGCGGCACGGTCAGCCTCGCGCCGAGGACGAACATCCGGCCGAAGCGGCGCACCGCGGCCTCCTTTTCCGCCTCGGGCCCCACCATGAATCCCGGAGTGTCGCACAGCGAGATCACCGGCAACCGGAACGACTCGCACAGGGCGAGAAAATCGCCGGCCTTGTCGGCCGCCTCGGCGTCGATCGCACCGCCGAGGTGGTGGGTGCTGTTGGCGATCAACCCGTACGCCACGCCCTCGACGCGCACCAGCGCGGTGACGATCCCGACGCCGTAGTCGGGCCGCAGCTCGCATACGGAACCGACGTCGACGACCGACGCGATCGCGCGGTGCACGTCGTACGCCCGTAACCGGTTCTCCGGCACCACGTGTCGCGCGAGCCGCGGGTCGGGCGCCTCCCAGTCGTCGAGCGCGCCCTGAAAATACGAGAGGTATTGCTTGGCGAGCGCGACGGCGTGCGCCTCGTCGCGGGCGACCAGGCCGACGACGCCGTTGTGCCGCTGCACGTCGATCGGCCCGATCGCCTCCGGCGGGTACACCCCCAGCCCGCCGCCCTCGATCATGGCCGGCCCGCCCATGCCGATGTTGGCGTCGGGGGTCGCGATGATCACGTCGCACACCCCGGCAAGGGCCGCGTTGCCGGCGAAGCAGCGGCCGGAGACGATCGACACCAGCGGCACCTTCCCGTTCAGCGCGGCCAGCATCCGAAAGGTCGGCACGTCGAGCCCGGCGGCCCCGCCGACGTCGGTATCGCCGGGCCGCCCGCCACCGCCCTCGGCAAACAGCACCACCGGCAGGCCTTTTCGGGTGGCCAGCTCGAAGACGCGGTCGGTCTTGGCATGGTTGCGCATGCCCTGCGTTCCGGCCAGCACGGTGTAGTCGTAGGACACCACCACGGCCTCGGCCGCGGCCCTCCCGAAGCGGTCGGCGCCGATGGTGGCCAGGCCGGCGACCAGGCCGTCGGCCGGGGTGTTGGCGATCAGGTCCTCTTCGGAGCGCCGACTGCGCTGGGCGGCGATCGCCAGCGCGCCGTACTCGACGAAACTGCCGGGGTCGACCAGGTCGGCGATGTTCTCCCGGGCCGTGCGGCGCCCTCGCGCGTGCCGCTTGGCCACCGCCGCCTGCCGCCCCTCGTCACGGGTGAGCAGATGCCGGTGTGCGACCTCGTCGAGGTCGGCGCGCGGTCGGTCGAGATCCGAGGCGGCCGAGGACGATTCGCCCTCGGCCCCGGCGCCCGTACGGGTGAACACGACCAGGGGATCGCCGGTTCCGACGACCTGGCCGGGTGCCACCAGGCTTCGCACGGTCCGCAGCGTGTCCGGCGCGGTGAGCACATGTTGCATCTTCATCGCCTCGAGGACGACGACTTGGCCGCCGGCGCCGATCTCCTCGCCTTCGGCCGCCACCTCCACCACGGTGCCGGCCAATTGCGCACGCAGCGCTTCCTCGCCGGGATAGAGCTCGACCGGCGCCGCACGGGCGTCGTGCTGGTGGGCCAGCGCGGCGGCGGCCAGCTCGGGCAGCTTCTCTTCGAGAAAATCCGTAGTCACCCAGCCGGACTGAATTCTGCTGTCGGACAGCAGCTCTCGCAGCAATTCGATGTTGGTGCGGACGCCCTCGATGCCGAATTCGCCCAGGGCGGTGCGGGCCTTGCGCGCCGCGGTCCGCATCGACGATCCGTGCACATGGACGATGACCTTGGCCAGCAGCGAGTCGTATCGCGGGCTGGTGATCAGGCCCGGCCGGCCGTAGGTGTCGACGCGTACGCCGGGGCCGCCCGGGGGCGAGAACACCGTCAGGGTGCCCGCAGCGGGCACCACCGACCCATCGGCGGCGAAGGTCTCCGTGTTGACCCGGGCCTGAATCGCAATGCCGCGCCGCGCCGCCGGCTCGCCGATGACTTCGTTTCCGTCCGAAGCGATTCCGGCCGGGAGCCCCAGCTGGTAATACGACGCGCCGCCGGCGATCGCCAGCTGGGCGGCCACCAGGTCCACGCCGGTCGTTTCCTCGGTGACCGTGTGCTCCACCTGGATCCGGGGGTTGACCTCGAGGAACACGAATCCGTCGCCGGCCGCCAGGAATTCGACGGTGGCCACCCCGCGTAAGCCGACCCGGGCGCACAGCCGCGCCGCCGCTTGGTGCAGCGCGCGGCGCAGCACGTCGGAAATGCCTTGCGCCGGCGCGATTTCGACCAGCTTCTGGTAGCGACGCTGGATGCTGCAGTCCCGATCGCCGAGCGCCAACGCGTGCGTCTGGTGCCCGGCCGGGGCGCCCACGACCTGAACCTCGAGGTGCCGCGCGTCGGACAGGACCGCCTCGGCGAACAGGGCGGGGTCACCGAAGCCGAGTTGCGCCTCCGCGGCGCACTGTCGGTAGGCGTGCTCGATCTGATCGGCGTCGCTCACCTTCCGCATTCCCCTGCCACCGCCGCCGGCAACCGCCTTGATCATGATGGTGCCGCCGTGGGCGGCGAGAAACGCCTTGATGTCCTCGACGCTGCTGGGCCCCTCGGTCGCCGGCAGCACCGGAACACCGGCCGCGATCGCGGCGGCGCGGGCCGACGGCTTGTTGCCGACCAGCTCGAGCACGTCGGCGCCGGGCCCGACGAACGTGTAGCCGGCCGACGCGCAGGCGCGGGCGAACTCGGGGCTCTCGCTGACAAACCCGTAGCCCGGATGAATCAGCTCGGCGCCGGACTCCTTGGCCGCCGCCAGCAGCTCGGCGTGATTCAGGTAGGCCGCCGGGCCCGCGCCCGGCAGCCCTATCGCCTCGTCGGCCGCGTGCACGTGGGGGCTGTCGGCGTCGTCTTCGGCGTACACCGAGACCGTCCGGTAGCCCAGTTCCGTTGCGGTGCGGATGATTCGAAGCGCGATCTCGCCCCGGTTGGCGACCAGCAGGGTGGCGCTCACCGGAGCGGGTCCCCCCAGACCACCTGCCCGCGCAGCTTGCCCTTGAGCAGTTTGCCGCCGGCGTTGCGCGGCAACGCTTCGGACACCACCGTGACGTACTGCGGGACCTTGAAGTCGGCCAGCTGCTCGCCGCAGTGCTCGAGCACGGCCCGCACGTCGATCTCCCCGTCGCCGGCGAAGAGCACGGCGCCGACCTTCTCCCCCATCACGTCGTCGGGCACCGCCAGGACGCAGGCGTCGGCGACGTTGGGCGCCGAGAGCAGCGCGGCTTCGACCTCGACGCTCGAGACGTTCTCACCGCCGCGGTTGATGATGTCCTTGAGCCGATCGACGATGTGCACCCGGCCCGTGTCGTCGACCCGGACCACGTCGCCGGTGTGCAACCAGCCGTCCGCAAACGTGGCCGAGGTGGCCTCCGGCCGGTTCCAGTAGCCCGCCGTGACATTGGCGCCGCGCGCGACCAACTCGCCCACGCCCGGCTCGTCACCGCCGAACGGGACCAGCCCCAGCTCCACCGAGGGGACCGCGTACCCGACGGAGTCGGCGTGCTCGAGGGCGTCGCGGTCGGGCAGGACGGTCATCAGCGAGGCGGTCTCGGTCATGCCGTACCCGTTGAACACCGTTGCTTGCGGGAACGCCTGCTTCACGGATCTGACCAAGGACGGTGCGATGGGGGCGCCCCCGTAGCCCACCCAGCGGACCCCGGACACGTCGGCTTGCGCAAACCCCTTGTGCCGCAACATCAGGGCATAGATCGCCGGGACGGTCACCATGACCGAGATGCGCTCGGCGCCCAGCGTCGCGATCAACTCGTCGAGGTTGAGCGCGGGCATGATCACCGACGCGCCCCCGAGGCGCATCGCCGCCAAAAGCTGTGAGTTGCAACCGGTCACGTGGAACAGCGGCACCGAGATGAGCGTTCGCATCCCCTCGCCGAGATCCCTGGGCTGGTCGAGACAGCGGATCGCGTTCTCGGTGTTGGTCACGAAGGCCTCGTGGGTGGTCGGCACGCCCTTGGGGTGGCCGGTGGTGCCCGAGGTGTAGAACAGGGCGGCCGTGTCGGTGTGCCCGAGTCCGTGGGTCACGTACGGCCGGCCGTCGGGCAGCGGCGCGTCCGGGGACAGGTCGATCCGCGCGCCGGAATCGGACAGCACGAACTCGACCTCGGGGCGCGCCGAGCGCGTATTGACCGCCACCGCAACGCCGCCGGCCATCACCGTGCCCCAGAAGGCCAGCACCCAATCGATCCCCGCCGGGTAGCGCACGGCGACGCGATCCCCCGGGCTCAGCCCGTCCGCGTGCAGCCCACCGGCGACCCGCGCCGCGCCCTCCCACAGCTGCCGGTAGGTCAGTCGGCCGGCGCCGAGTTCGACCACGGCCTCACTGTTCGGGCGGTTGTCGACTTGCTCGGCGAGCATGTCCAGCAGGGTGGCGGGCAGGCGCTCGTAGCGCGGGACGCCGTCGGCGTCGCGGGACACACCCGTAATGGGGAATGGGTTGTGGCCGCGCGGAATTTCGATCACTGGAGGCATGCCCGGTCCCTCTATCCTCCTGCCCTATCGTGATAGCGGTGACGATCGAGGATTCCGCCATCATGCCCGAGGCGTTCTTCACTGTCGATGGTGACTCCTACCTGCCGGGCCCGCTGACCCGGGGACCGTGGGGCGCGGCGCTGGGCGGCCAGAACGTCGGCGGCCTGCTGGCGTGGGGAATAGAGCGATCGGGGCTCGATCCCGACCTCCAGCCCGCCCGCCTGACGGTCGATCTGCTGCGCCCCGTCCTGCTCGAGCCGGTCCAGATTCGGACCTCGGTGCTGCGCGAGGGCCGGCGCATCAAGCTCGTCGACGGCACCCTGGTGCAGAACGGGCGGACGGTCGCGCGGGCCAGCGCGCTGTTCCTGCGGCGGGGCGAGCATCCCGAGCAGCAGGTGTGGTCAGGCCCGGTCGAGATGCCGCCGCTCCCGGACGGCTCCGACGGCTTCGCAGCGGACATGCCGTTCCTCATCTGGGGCTACGGGGCCAGCCTCGGCGGCAGCCCCGGCATCGCGGCCGGTGAGTGGGAACAGGCCCATTCCCAGAAGTTCGCGTGGACGCGGCTGTTCCGCCCGATGGTGCAGGGCTACCCGCTCACGCCGTTCACCCGGCTGGGATTCGTCGGCGACATCACGAGCTCGCTCACCCATTGGGGCACTGGCGGTTTGCGGTACATCAACGCCGACTACACCGTCACCGCGAGCCGCCTGCCCGACGGCGATTTCCTGGGCCTGGCGGCCCAAAGCCATTACGGCACGGCGGGTGTGGCCACCGGCACCGCGACCCTGTTCGACCGGCACGGCCCGATCGGGTCCAGCACGGCGCTGGCGATCGCCCAACCCGCCGACGCGTTCCAGCCGAGCTATCAGTAGTTCATCCCATCAGCTGGGCGGCCACCGTCGCGCCCAGTTCCCAGCAGGATTCCAGGTCGGCCTTGCTGGGTTTGCCCGAAACCACCACGGTCGGTGCCGCTTTCGTCCAACCCAGGCCGGTCGTGATGGCCTCGATGCCGCGCTCGGCGCCCTCGGTGCCCTCGTTGCCGTGCAGGTAGACGCCGAACGGACGGCCGCGCGTCGCGTCGAGGCACGGGTAGTAGCAGACATCGAAGGCGTGCTTGAGGGCGCCGCTCATGTACCCCAGGTTGGCCGGGGTCCCGAGCACGTAGCCGTCGGCGTCGAGCATGTCCGCCGGTGAAAGGGTCAGCGCGGGCCGTCGCACGACCTCGACGCCCTCGATCTCGGGATCGGTGGCGCCGGACAGCACCGCCTCGAACATCTCCTGGGTGTGCGGCGACGGAGTGTGGTGCACGATCAGCAGCGTCTTGCTCATCGGCGCGCCTGCATGGTGACGGCGGTCTTCATGGCCTCCCGCGCCCGTCGGCGATCGCCCGCGTAGTCGTAGGCGCGGGCCAGCCGGTACCAGCGCCGCCAGTCGTCGGGGTCGGCCTGTACCTCCGTGCGCACCGTGGCGAACAGGGCATCGGCCGCGTCCCGTTCGATGCGGCCCGACGCCCGCCGCGGCAGCGCGCTGGTGTCGAGTTCCATTCCGTCCGCGGCGATCAGGCGGGCCAGCCGCTGGTGGGTGAAGCCGTCCCGCAGCGTGGCGATCATCGCCCACAGCCCGATGACCGGCATGATCAGGAGCGCCGCGCCCAGTCCCACGGCGGCGGCGCGGCCCGACCCGATCATCGCGATGGCCACGCGGCCCAGCAGCACGAGGTACGCCACCAACGCCAGGCACATGAAGGCGATGAGCAGCTGGGTGCGCAGCGTCTTGGTCATTGGAGGTTGAGCAGGGGCTCAAGGCCCACCGTGAGGCCGGGGCGTTCCCTGACGCGCCGCACGGCCAGCAGCACGCCCGGCACGAAAGACGTGCGGTCCAGGCTGTCGTGGCGGATGGTCAGCGTCTCCCCTTCGGTGCCGAACAGAATCTCCTGGTGGGCGACCAGCCCGGCGAGGCGCACCGAGTGCACCGGTATACCCTCGACGTCGGCGCCGCGGGCGCCGGGCAGGCTGCTGCTGGTGGCATCGGGGTTGGGCGGCAAGCCTTTTCGGGCCTCGGCGATCAGCTTCGCGGTTCGGGCCGCGGTGCCCGACGGGGCGTCGGCCTTGTGCGGGTGGTGCAACTCGATGACCTCGGCCGAGTCGAAGAACGGCGCGGCCTGCTTGGCGAAATGCATCGACAGCACCGCCCCGATCGCGAAGTTCGGCGCGATCAGCACGGACGTGTTGGTGTCGGCCAGCCACGCCTGCACCTGGTCGAGGCGCTCCTGGGTGAAGCCCGTCGTGCCCACCACGGCGTGAATTCCGTTGTCGATCAGGAACTCCAGGTTGCCCATCACCGCGTCGGGGTGGGTGAAGTCGATGGCGACCTCGGTGTCGCCGTCGGTGAGCAGGCTCAGCGGATCGCCGGCGTCCACCTCCGCGGACAACGTCAGGTCCTCGGCGGCTTGGACGGCCGCCACCATCGTCGACCCGACTTTGCCCTTGGCTCCCAGCACCCCTACCCGCATGGTTTCACCCTAGACCGCGGGGTTTTATCCACAGTTCGGTGTTGATCCACAGGCACCGCAATCTCGGGTGCCGGTGTCGCCGCCCGCCGATATCATTCGAACATGGGTTCGATTGAGGGGCCGGCGGAACTGAGCGCCGGGTTGGACGCGCTCGACACGGCCGTCGCGCTCATCGCCGGGGTCAACTTCGGCACCGTGGCCCCCGCGGACCGGCTGCGGGCGCTGGTGCGAATGGAGAAGGCGATACGAACCCAGATCGCGTCCAACCACGACGTGATGGCGGGCCTGGCCAAGGAGGATCCCGCGCATATCGGCGGCCCGGCCCACAAGGTGATCGCCGACTGGCTGCGGATCAGCTGCGCCGAGGCGGCCCGCCGGCTCCGCGACGCCGAACAGCTCTCCCCGCGCCTCACGCTGACCGGCCAGGAGTTGCCGCCGGAGTTGCCGGCCACCGCCAAGGTGTGGCGGCGCGGCCTGCTCGACGGGCAGCACCTGCGGGTGATCCAGACGTTCTTTCGCGGCCTGCCGCAAGCGACCCCGGTCGACGCCGTGGCGGACGCCGAGCGATTTCTGGCGCGCCAAGCGACCAAGTTGCGTCCCGATCAGCTGGAGAAGGTGGCGCGCCAATGCGCGGTGCGGATCAATCCCGATGGGAAATACTCCGATGCCGACCGCGAGCGCCGGCGCGGCTTCACCTGGTGCGGCCAACGCCCGGATGGGATGAGCGTCGGCAAGCTGGTGGCGTCGCCGGAGTTACGGGCCAACATCGACGCGTGGCTGGCCCGCTTCGCGGCGCCCGGGATGTGCAACCCCGACGACGAAACCGCGTGCGTCACCGGCGAACCCGACGAAGACCGCGCACGCCGCGATTCCCGCAGCCACGCCCAGCGCCAACACGACGCGCTCAACGCCCTGGTGCGCGGCCAGCTCGGCGATCCGAAACTCGGTGTGCACAACGGTTTGCCGGTCACCGTCATCGTGTCGACCACGCTGCAGGAGCTGACGTCGGGCGCGGGCCTGGCGGTGACGGGCGGCGGCACGGTGGTGCCGATGCGCGAGGTGATCCGGATGGCCAGCCATGCCTACCACTACCTCACCGTGTTCGACGAACACTCGGGGCGGCCCTTGTATCTGGGGCGCACCCGGCGAATAGCCTCACCGGATCAGCGCATCGTCCTCTACGCGAAGGACCGCGGCTGCACCCACCCGGGCTGCGACGCGCCGGGCTACTGGTGCGAAGTTCACCACGTCGACGAGTGGGCGACGGGCGGGCGCACCGACGCCGACCAGCTCACCTTTGCCTGCCCGCCCCACCACAAGCTGGTGGAAATGGGTTGGAAGACAAGGAAACTGCCCAACGGCCGCACCGAATGGATCCCACCGCCGCGCTTGGACCGCGGCGCGCGCACCAACGACTATCACCACCCGGAGCGCCTCTTCGATGACGGCGAAGACGACGAGGGTCCTTGACCGTGCGCTTACCCCTTGAACCGCCCCGCGAACCCGCGCAGCGGTAGGTCGGCGCTGGTGATCAGGCCCGGCGGCGCCGCCACCACCGACGTGATGGCGGCGAGGGCGGGCATGCCGGTGACGGTCATGCCGATAGAGGCGAAGTTGTCCGGATTCGACAGGTCGACGCCGGGCTTGGGGAAGATCATGTGCTTGTTGTAGATGCACGGGTCGCCCTTGATCTGGGTGATGTAGCAGCCCTTGATGTTCCAGCTCGGATCGGTGTGCGGGGTCATCTGCCACTCCAGGTGCGTCTCGACGCGGGGCACCCCGTCCACCATGCCCTGGTACTTGAGGTAGTTGCCGCCCAGCGAGCCCTTGGGCAGCGTGTACCAGCCCAGGTCGACGTCCTTGGTGCAGGCGCCCAGCTCGTAGCTGAACGTCACCTCGTCCAGGGTCAGGTCGAAGCAGTCGGCCATCATCAGCACGCTGTCGGCGAAGACGCGGGTGTATTTCTCCAGCTTCGCGGGGATCTCGGGGTCGTCGACCGGCTGGCCGTACCCCACCTCGATCCAGGTGTCCTTGGAGTGGTGGCAGGAGACGTCGACGGATTCGATGGTGGTGACGTTCTCGATGTCGGCGACGTCGGCCGAACACACCACGCCGAGGATCTGGTTCAGGCCCGGGTTCATCCCCGTCCCGTAGAACGTGGCTCCGCCCTTGTCGCAGGCCTCGGCCAGCAACTGGGTCACCGGCTTCCCCGACGGGTGCGGATGGTTCTTGTCACGGTGCCAGCCGGTGATCCAGTCGGCGGTGGTGACGATGTTGATGCCCGCCTCGAGCACCTTGACGTAGAGGTCCTCGTCGGGGAACACGCCGTGAAACGTCAGGACGTCCGGCCTGGCGGCGATGATCTCCTCGATCGTGCCGGTGGCCGTCACCCCGTTGGGCCCGATGCCCGCGAGCTCGCCGGCATCCCGACCGATCTTGTCCGGCGAATAGCAGTGCACGCCAATGAGTTCCAGGTCCGGCTGGGTGGCGATCCGCTTGATCATCTCCGAACCGACGTTTCCGGTGGCCACCTGGAACACGCGGATCGGTCGAGCGGGTGCATTCATTGCGGGTCAGCCTTTCTGCGACGCGTAGAGCTCGGGGTAAAACTGCGTGGCCCAGTTGCGGATTGCGGTAAAGCCCTCGTATTCGTCGGGGGCCAGCGCGGGCGGGTCGGAGTAGCGCTGGTGCCGCCAGATCTCGATGTCCTGCTCGAACTGCCGGATCACTTCCCGCCCGAATTCGGCCGCCTTGCGCTCGGCGCGCGCAGGATCCTTGCCCGCGCCGGTCTCAGGGCGGCCGATGTAGACCATGAACCGGACGTCGGACGTGAATTCGTCGACCGGGGTCACCGCGGATATGGTGCGGTTGTCGACCATCCCCCAGCTCTTCGTGACGGCGATGCCCAGCCCGCCGTTGATCGCCTCCACGCCGCTGTTGACATCCTCGATGTTCTGGCCGTCGTCGCCCTCGAAGGTGATGGTGAAGTCCACGAAGGACACCGGGTCGGCGAAGTCGTGGCGGGTGAACACCGGCACGATCGGGGTGTTGTGCACGAACTTGAAATGCGCGAAGTCCACGCCGTTTTCGAGCACGTACTGCGGGTGCAGCTCCAGGCCGCCGCGGAAGAGCCGCTGTTGCGGGTAGTAATCGCCCGCGCCGCGGCCGTCCTCGAACGAGGCGAACACGTCGGGTGCGTCGAAGTACGGCTCGCGGCGCTGCGCGTCGTGCCAGATGTACACCGACTCGTTGCGCTCCACCACGGGGTAGGTGCGCATCCGCCTGCCGCGGTTCGGCCGATCCTGATACGGGATGCAGACGTTGCGGCCCTGGGAGTTCCACTGCCAGCCGTGGAACGGGCACTGCAACACCTCACCGACGACTTTGCCGCCGTAACCCAGGTGCGCGCCCAGGTGTTCGCAGTAGGCGTTCATCACCGTGAGCTCGCCCGACTCGGCGCGCCACGCGACCATCTCCTGGTCGAAGTACGTCATCCGGTGCACGTCGCCCACGCCGATCTCGTCGGACCAGGCGACCTGGAACCATCCCGTCGGCTTCATCGACAATGGCGGCTTAGCCATCGAGCCCTGCCATGTGCGCGCCCCTCCTCGGTTCGTGACAGAATCACAGTACCCTCTATGAAAATGTTAGGCTAGGCGGGTGACCGAAACCAAGGTCGCCGGGCGGCGCCCCAACCGGCGCGGCCACGCGACGCGCGAGAGCATGCTGGAGGCCGCGCTGAAGTCGCTGGCCTCGGGCGAGCCGGGCTCGGTGTCGGCCAACCGCATCGCCAAGGACATCGGGGCCACCTGGGGCGCGGTGCAATACCAGTTCGGCGACGCCGACGGATTCTGGGCGGCCGTGCTGCATCGCACCGCGGAGCGGCGCGCCGCCGCGTTCTCCACGCTGTCGACACCCGTGCGACCGGACGCACCCCTGCGGGAGCGCGTGGGCGCCATCATCGACACCCTCTACCGCGGCCTGGCGTCGGCGGACTCGCGCGCGATCGAAAACCTGCGCGCCGCGCTCCCCCGCGACCCCCGCGAGCTGGAGCGCCTCTACCCGCGCACGGCCGCAGAGCTGTTCTCCTGGGGCAAGAGCTGGCTCGAGACCTGCCAGCACGCCTTCGCCGGCCTGGACGTCGACCCCGACCGGCTGCGCGAGGTGGCCGCCCTCATCCCCGGGGCGATGCGCGGCCTGGTTTCCGAGCGCCAGCTGGGCTCCTATGCCGACCTGGACATGGCGCGGCGGGGTCTGACGAACGCGCTGGCGGCCTATCTGGAGGGGCGGCCGTAGCCTTTAGCGTGTGGAGGCCAGCGACATCGCGATCCGGGAAGCCACGCCGGACGACTTCCCCGAGGTCGCGGCGATGCACTACCCGGTGTGGCGGCGGTCGTGGGCCGGGATCCTGCTGCCCCAGGTGCTCGACCTGCTCGGGCCGCCCAAACGCTGGGTTGCCGAGATCTACCCGCAGAGCCTGAAGCGTCACGGGTGGCGCATGTGGGTCGCCGAGGCCGGCGGACGCACCCTCGGTGTGGCCATCTTCGGGCCCGATTCCGACCAACCCGATGACCTGCTCGTCGACGCGCTCTACATCGCCGAGGAAAGCCAGCGGCACGGGATCGGGGGCCGCCTGCTCGACGAGGTCCTCGGCTCGCACCCGTCCGGCGACGTGGTCCTGTGGTGCGCCATGCAAAACGACAAGGCGCGCCGCTTCTACGAGAAGAACAACTTCCGCGCCGACGGCCGCACCCTCGATTGGGAGCCGCTGCCCGGCATCGAGGTGGCCCACCTCGGCTACCGCCTCACGCGTTGACGTGCCGATCGACCCATTCGGCGGTCAACTCGGCGATGACCTCGGGACGAGACGTGACCACCCAGTGCCCGCCTTCGATGGGAATCACCCTGCCGCCGTGCGGAATTGAGCCGGTGAACCGCTGCAGGGCGGGCGTGACGAAGACGTCGCGGCGCGGCACCAGGGTTTGCACGGCGACGGTGGTCTGCGGCAGCACCGGCCCGGGCGACAGCATCGGCCCGGGCATGTTCGCGCGGTACAGCTTGAGCCCGGTGACGTAGTCGCCGATGGATCGCGGCGTCGGGTCGCGCCGGCCGCCGGTGCGGGGCCGGCCGATGCGCTCCAGGGCCCGATGGACCAGCACGCCGATCCGGGAGCGGAACGCGAGCTCCGGCACGCCCGGGCACAGGAAGAACGCGATGTACAGCGACCCCAGCAGCTGCATCGCGACCTGGCCCACGGCCCGCGGCGTGCGCGCCGAGCGCAGGAATCGCCCCGCGTACCGCAGGTGCGGGCCCGAAATCGACGTGAACGAAGCAACTTTGGCCATCACGGCGTCGTCGGTGACGGCCGCCCAGGCCGCAATC
The DNA here is from genome assembly GCF_900157385.1 of Mycobacterium terramassiliense. Classification (GTDB taxonomy): domain Bacteria; phylum Actinomycetota; class Actinomycetes; order Mycobacteriales; family Mycobacteriaceae; genus Mycobacterium; species Mycobacterium terramassiliense. Next base: position 255,432 of record NZ_LT717699.1, on the reverse strand, counting down.
GAGCCCCAGTCGTGCGCCAGCAGGTGGACCCGGCCGACGCCGAGGCTGTCGATGACCGCCCCGATGTCGGACACCAGTTGCGCGAAGGCGTAGTCGGATCGCCTTGCGGGGCGCGACGATTCGCCGGCGCCGCGCACGTCGTACGCCACGACGTTGTAGCGGCCGGCGTAACGTTCCTCCAGCTCCCGGGCCACCGGGTCCCAGAGGTGGTGGTTGTCGGGCCAGCCGTGGATGGCGAGGATGGTCGGGCGCGCCGCGTCGAGCTCGGTGTAGCGGTGGACCGCCAGGGCGGCGCCGTCGGAGGCGGTGACGCTCGAAGTCGTTGCCATGCGTCAGCGCGACGCGCGCGCGGCGGGTGAGACCGCCAGGTAGTCGATCGCCGCGCCGAGGCCGCCCAGTTGGGAGGGGTGGAAACCGGGCCGGTAGTAGTTGCCGACCACCCGCACGAACCGCAGCGGGCCGGGCACCAAACCGCGCCGCGCCGCCCGAAAGTAGTCCCGCCAGCGCGCCTTGCTGCCCGGCGGCAGGTAGGGGTCCACCGAGTACAGGAACCGGACGCCGCGAATCCACAGCAGCAGGATGCCCGGCGTCACCACCAGCTGGGCGCGCACCCGGCGCAGGTAGCCGGCCCGCAGATGCTTCATGGTGTCGAAGGCGACGGCCTTGTGCTCGACCTCTTCGGCGCCGTGCCAGCGCAGCATGTCCAGCATCGCGGGGTCGGTGCCGATGGCGTCGTGGGCGGGCGAGTCGAGCACCCACTCGCCCAGGATGGCCGTGTAGTGCTCGATCGCCGAGACGAACGACACCTCTTCCAGCAGCCAGCGGTGCTGTCGTCGCTCGCCCCACCCCGGCCGGGGCCCCAGCAGCTTTTCGAACAGCCACCGGATCTGGTCGGTGTACGGGGTCAGGTCGACACCGGCGGCGGCGAAGTGGGCGAGCACCTTGGCGTGCGCCTGGGAGTGCACGGCCTCCTGGCCGATGAATCCCTGGACGTCCAGGCGCAGCTGATCGTCCTTGATCAACGGCAGCGCCCTCTTGAACGCGCCGACGAAGAACTCCTCGCCCGCGGGCAGCAGCAGGTGCAGGACGTTGAGGACGTGGGTGGTGAACGGCTCGCCCGGCACGTAGTGAAACGGCAGGTCCGCCCAATTGAACTCGACGTCACGCGCCTCGAGGACCAGACGCTCGTGGTCGAGCGACGCGTCATGCGGACCGGCCGCGTGGTCGTCGACGGTGAACATCGTGGGCCCTCCCCTCAGCGCGCGGCCACGCGCCTGCGCAAGTCGTACTCTCGCAGGTCCGTTTCGGCCAGCATCGCGCGGTGTTCGGCCGGCGTGAAGGGCCACACCTCGGGCACCCCGTCCTTGTTCAGGTACCAGCTGTCGCAGCCGGTGGTCCACACGGTGTTCGGCATCGCCGCGCGCAGCTTGTCGTTGTAGCTCTCGGTCGCCGATTGCGTCGGCTCGACGGTGTCGAATTCGCCGCGGCGCCAACCCTGAATCCAGCCCAGGATGTGGTCGGCCTGGTGCTCGGCCACCGCGGTGAGCGAGTGGTTGCCCACCGGGCTGTGTGGCCCCAGCATCATGAAGAAGTTGGGGAAACCCGGCATCGCCACGGTCCGGTACGCGCGCGGCCCGTCGCGCCACACCTCGTCGGCGGCGATGCCGTCGCGGCCGGTCAGCCGCATCGGCCGGAAGAACGCGTGCGTGTCGAACCCGGTGCAGGCCACGATGACGTCCGCCTCGTGCAGCGCGCCGTCGTCGGTCACGACGCCCCGCGGCTCCACGTGGTCGATGCCGGCGGTGACCAGCTCGACGTCGTCGCGCTGGATCGCCCGGTAGAACCCGCCCGACACCACCAAGCGCTTGCACATCGGCTCGTACGAGGGCGTCAGCGCCGCGCGCAACTCGGGGTCGCGCACCCGGCGCAGGCTGACCCGGCACAGCGCGCCCATCGCCGCTCGCCGCAGCCCCGGCTTGGTCAGGGCGACCGCGAAGGTGTCGAACACGAAGCTGTACGCCCGGTACGCCATCCGGTCGAGCCACGGAACGGCCCGGTGGCTGCGACTGGCGAATTTGGAGTACGGCGGGTTGGGCATCGGGACGATCCACTGCGCGGTGCGCTGGAACAGCACGACCCTGCCAGCCACGCCGGCCAGCCCGCAGACGAGCTGCACGCCGGTGGATCCGTTGCCGATCACCGCGATTCGCCGCCCCGCCAGCTCGACGGAGTGATCCCAGCGCGCCGAGTGAAAGACGGGGCCGGCGAAGTCGTCCAGGCCGGCGATCGACGGCATCCGGGGGTGGTGCAGCACGCCGGTCGCCGAGATCAGGAAGTCGACCTCGGACTCTGCCCCGGCCTCGTCGCCGGCGTCGGTGCGCACCACCCAGCGGTCGTCCTCGAACCGGGCGCTGACCACCTCGGTGCCGAACCGGATCCGGTCCCGCAGCCCGAATTGGTCGGCGACACCGCGGAAGTAGGCCTGGATCTCGCCGCCGGGGGAGAACATGTGCGACCAGTTGGGCTTCGGGGCGAAGGTGTACTGGTAGACGCGCGACGGCACGTCACAGGTCAGCCCGGGGTAGGTGTTTTCCCGCCAGGTGCCGCCGACCTCGTCGGCCTTCTCGTAAATCGTGACGTCGTTAATGCCGCTGCGCAGCAACGCGATTGCCATGCACAGCCCGGACATGCCCGCCCCGACAACGGCCACGGAGGGGTCACGTGTCACCATCGCCGGCTACCCTGCCGGTCATCCATCCGCCGATCATAAGGCCTGGGTCGGGCTTTAAATAGGTGCGGCCGTGGCCGCCTGAGGCACACTTGAGGGATGCGCGTCGGCGTTCCAACCGAGACCAAGACCAACGAGTTCAGGGTGGCGATCACCCCGGCCGGCGTCGCCGAACTGACCCGCCGCGGCCACGAGGTGCTCGTCCAGGCCGGCGCGGGCGAAGGCTCGGCCATCCCCGACGCGGAATTCAAGACCGCGGGCGCCCAAATCGCCGACACCGCCGAGCGGGTGTGGGCCGACGCGGACCTGTTGCTCAAGGTCAAGGAGCCGATAGCGCCCGAGTACGGCCTGCTGCGCAACGGGCAGGTCCTGTTCACGTACCTGCATTTGGCGGCGTCGCGCGCCTGCACCGAAGCGCTGTTGGCCTCCGGCACAACGTCGATCGCCTATGAGACCGTCCAGACCGACGACGGCGCCCTGCCGTTGCTGGCGCCGATGAGCGAGGTCGCCGGCCGGCTCGCCGCTCAAGTCGGGGGCTATCACCTGATGCGCACCCAAGGGGGCCGCGGCGTGTTGATGGGCGGGGTGCCCGGCGTCAAGGGCGCCGACGTCGTGGTGATCGGGGCGGGCACGGCCGGGTACAACGCCGCCCGGGTCGCCGGCGGCATGGGCGCGGCCGTCATGGTGTTCGACGTCAACATCAGCAAGCTTCGGCTGCTCGACGCCGAGTTCGGCGGTCACGTCGGCACCCGCTATTACTCGGCGTACGAGCTGGAGGGCGCCGTCAAACGCGCCGACCTGGTGATCGGAGCCGTGCTGGTACCCGGCCACAAGGCGCCCAGGTTGATCTCGAATTCGCTTGTCGCGCAGATGAAGCCGGGCGCGGTGCTGGTCGACATCTCCATCGATCAGGGCGGTTGCTTCGAGGATTCGCGGCCCACCACGCACGACGACCCGACATTCGCGGTGCACGACACGCTGTTCTACTGCGTGGCCAACATGCCCAGCGCGGTGCCGAAGACGTCGACCGTCGCGCTGACCAACGCGACGATGCCGTACGTGCTCAAGCTCGCCGACAAGGGCTGGCAAGCGGCGTGCCGGTCCGATCCCCCTCTGGCCAAAGGGCTTTCGACGCACGCCGGGATGCTGCTGTCCGAACAGGTGGCCGACGACCTCGGCCTGCCGTGCACGGACCCCGCGGCGGTATTGGCCTGAGACCCCTAATCGTTGAGGCCGGCGACGATGTCGGCGACCGAGCCGGTGCGGGCCTGCCGGAAGGACGTGCCCGCCCACAGGGCCATCCCGTTCGGGTCTTCGCGTTCGGTCGCGGCCTCCCGTATCGGCAGCGTCATCTGGTTGACCTCGGGGTAGCCCAGCGGGGCCACGTTGTCGAGCAGGCGGATGAACTCGTTCTCCAGGCCGCGCCCATAACGGCCGGAGAACGCGCGCGTGACGATGGTTTTGGCGAAGAGCTGATTCTTCATGGCGGTGCGATGCGCCTGGCTGGTGCCCGCCTCGTTGCTCAGCAGCAGCGCGGTGCCGACCTGGGCGGCCACGGCCCCCCGGCGCAGCACGCCCGCGACGTCCTCGGCGGTGCCCAGCCCCCCCGCCGCGATGATCGGGATGTCGCGGTGCGTGCGGTGGATCCGGTCGATCAGGTCGTGCAGCGAGTCGGTGGCGGGCTCCATGTCCGGCGCGAAGGTGCCGCGGTGCCCGCCGGCGTTGGGGCCCTGGACCACCAGGCTGTCGGCGCCGGCGGCGACGGCGACCCCGGCCTCGTAGGCCGACGTCACCGTGACCATCACCAGCAGGCCCTGCGCGCTCAGCCGCCGGATCACGTCCGGCGGCGGCACGCCGAACGTGAAGGACACCAGCTCGGGATGCACGTCGAGGACCACCTCGAGCTTGCGCTCCCAGTCGTCGTCGTCACCGAACTCGGGCCGGCCCACCTCGCACTGATAGTGCTCGGCGATGCCTTCGAGCTCGTCGGCGTAATAGTCCAGCGCAACCCAGTCGGCGACGCTGGGCTGGGGCACGAACAGGTTGACGCCCAACGGGCCGGTGGTCATCGCGCGGGCCGCCGCGATGTCTTCGGCGAACCGTTCGGCGCTCACATAGCCGCCGGGGATGAAACCGAGCCCGCCGGCGTTGGACACCGCCGCGGCCAACGCCGGGGTGCCGGGCCCGCCTGCCATGGGGGCGCCCACGATGGGCACCGCGATATCCCAGAAGCCCAGAACCATCCGGCTAATTTACCATCGCCCGAAGTTGTTGGGGCAGCGATCGTTTCGAGGCATACGGGCCCAAAACGGCCGCGCCGTAGCGCCTGCCCAGCAGGCGGCGGGCGACCGCGTTGACCTGCTCGACGGTCACCTCGTCGATTTTTTGCAGGGTGTGCTCGATGCTGCGGTGCCGGCCGTAGTTCAGTTCGCTGCGGCCGATGCGGCTCATCCGGGAGCTGGAGTCCTCCAGCCCGAGGACGAGCCCGCCGCGCAGCGAGCCCTTGGCGATGCGGCACTCCGCCTCGGTGATGCCGTCGCGCGCCACCGCGTCGAGCACGTCGCTGGTGACCCGCATGACGTCGGGGAAACGCTCGGGCAGGCACGCGGCGTACACCGACAGCGCGCCGCTGTCGGCGAAGATGTCGACCGCCGAGTAGACCGAATACGCCAGGCCCCGCAGCTCCCGGACCTGCTGGAACAGCCGCGAGCTCAGGCCCCCGCCCAGCGCGGTGTGCAGCACCGACAGCGCCCAGCGATGCTCCCAGTTGCGCCCGGGGGTGCGCACACCCAACGACAGGTGGGTCTGCTCGGCGTCCCGGTTGACCAGCGTCAGCCCAGGACTGCCGGTGACCCGCCCGGCGCCCCTGCGCGGGGCGATGGGCTGGCGGCCCCGGACCAGATGCCGTCCGAAGTGCTCGCGCACCAACGCGACCACCTCGTCGTGATCGACGTTGCCGGCCACCGCGACGACCATCCGCTCCGGGGTGTAGCGCCGCACATGGAACGAGTGCAGTTGCGACCGCGTCATCGCCGACACCGAATGCGCGGTGCCGATCACGGGGCGGCCCACCGGATGGTCGCCGAACAGCGCCGACAGGAAGATGTCGCCCAGGGCGTCCTCGGGGTCGTCGTCGCGCATGGCGATCTCCTCGAGGACGACGTCGCGTTCCAGCTCGACGTCCTCGGCGGCGCAGCGGCCGTTGAGCACCACGTCGGCGACCAGGTCCACGGCCAGCTCCAGGTCGCTGTCCAGCACATGGGCGTAGTAGCAGGTGTGCTCGCGGGCGGTGAACGCGTTCAGTTCCCCGCCGACCGCGTCCATCGCCTGGGCGATGTCCACGGCCGTGCGGGTCGGGGTGGACTTGAACAGCAGGTGCTCCAGGAAGTGCGCCGCCCCGGCCACGGTGGCACCCTCGTCGCGGGATCCGACGCCGACCCAGACCCCGACCGAGGCGGAGCGCACGGCCGGCAGGTGCTCGGTGACCACCCGCAGGCCGCCCGGCAGCGTGGTGCGGCGGACCGCCTTGTGTTCGGCGCTCACCTCGGCGATCTGCGCTCCCCGGCGCAGAGACGCGGGGTCAGCTGCCTGCCCGCTAGACCGAGCTGGCGGCATCGGCCGGCGCGGGTGTGGCGGACGGCGAATCCGTTGCGTCCGCCGAGTCCTCATCGGCCACCAGCATTAAGGAGATCTTGCCCCGCTTGTCGATGTCGGCGATCTCCACCCGCAGTTTGTCGCCGACGTTCACCACGTCCTCGACCTTTGCGATGCGCTTGCCCCGGCCCAGCTTGGAGATGTGCACCAGGCCGTCGCGACCCGGCAGCAGCGATACGAACGCGCCGAAATCCGTTGTCTTGACCACGGTTCCGAGGAAACGCTCGCCCACGGTGGGCAGCTGCGGGTTGGCGATGGCGTTGATCCGGTCGATCGCGGCCTGCGCCGAGGGCCCGTCGGTGGCGCCGACGAACACCGTGCCGTCGTCCTCGATGGAGATCTGGGCGCCGGTCTCCTCGGTGATGGCGTTGATCACCTTGCCCTTGGGCCCGATGACCTCACCGATCTTGTCCACCGGGACCTTGATGGTGGTCACCCGAGGCGCGTACGGGCTCATCTCGTCGGGCGCGTCGATGGCCTCGGCCATCACCTCGAGGATGGTCAGGCGGGCGTCCTTGGCCTGCGCCAGCGCGCCCGCGAGCACCTGGGAGGGAATCCCGTCCAGCTTGGTGTCCAGCTGCAGCGCGGTGACGTAGTCCTTGGTGCCGGCGCACTTGAAGTCCATGTCGCCGAACGCGTCCTCGGCGCCCAGGATGTCGGTCAGGGTGACGAAGCGGCGCTCGGTCCTGCCGTCCACGTCGACGTCGTCGGAGACCAGGCCCATGGCGATGCCGGCGACCGGCGCCTTCAGCGGCACTCCGGCGTTGAGCAACGCGAGGGTGGACGCGCAGACCGAGCCCATCGACGTCGATCCGTTGGAGCCCAGGGCTTCCGACACCTGCCGGATGGCGTAGGGGAACTCCTCGACGCTGGGCAGCACCGGGATCAGCGCCCGCTCGGCCAGCGCGCCGTGCCCGATCTCGCGCCGCTTGGGCGAGCCGACCCGGCCGGTCTCGCCGGTGGAGAACGGCGGGAAGTTGTAGTGATGCATGTAGCGCTTGGACGTCTCGGGCCCCAGCGAGTCGATCTGCTGGGCCATCTTGACCATGTCCAGCGTGGTCACGCCCAGGATCTGGGTCTCGCCGCGCTCGAACAGCGCGCTGCCGTGCGCCCGCGGCACCACGGAGACCTCGGCCGACAGCGCACGGATGTCGGTGATGCCCCGGCCGTCGATCCGGAAGTGATCGGTCAGGATGCGCTGGCGGACCAGCTTCTTGGTCAGCGCGCGGAACGCGGCGCTGACCTCCTTTTCCCGGCCCTCGTAGGTCTCGGCGAGCCGCTGGGCCACCTCGGCCTTCAGCTCGTCGGTGCGCGCGTCGCGCTCGGCCTTGCCGCCGATGGTCAGCGCCTTGGCCAGTTCGTCGGTGGCCACCGAGGCCACCGAGTAGTACACGTCGTCGCCGTAGTCGGGGAACGTCGGGTACTCGCCGATGGGCTTCGCGGCCTTGTCAGCCAGCTCCTGTTGCGCGGTGCACAGCACGTTGATGAACGGCTTGGCGGCCTCCAGGCCTTCGGCCACAACGGTTTCCGTCGGCGCCTGGGCCCCGCCCTCGACCAGCTCGATCACCTTCTCGGTGGCCTCGGCCTCGACCATCATGATCGCGACGTCTGAACCATCGGGGCCGTCGACCTTGCGGCCGGCCACCACCATGTCGAACACGGCCCGCTCGAGCTGCTCGACCGTGGGGAAGGCGACCCAGGTGCCGTCGATCAGCGCCACCCGCACCCCGCCGATGGGGCCGGAGAACGGCAGGCCGCTCAGCTGGGTGGAGGCCGACGCGGCGTTGATCGCCAGCACGTCGTACAGGTCGTTGGGGTCCAGGCTCAGGATCGTCACCACGACCTGGATCTCGTTGCGCAGCCCGGAGACGAATGACGGCCGCAGCGGGCGGTCGATGAGCCGGCAGGTCAGGATCGCGTCGGTGGAGGGACGGCCCTCGCGGCGGAAGAACGAGCCGGGGATGCGCCCGGCGGCGTACATCCGCTCCTCGACGTCGACCGTCAGCGGGAAGAAGTCGAAGTGCTCCTTGGGGCTCTTGCTGGCGGTGGTCGCCGACAACAGCATGTTTTCGTCGTCCAGGTACGCGACGACGGCTCCGGCGGCCTGCTGGGCCAGCCTGCCGGTCTCGAAACGGATGGTGCGGGTGCCGAAGCTCCCGTTGTCGATGGTGGCGGACGCCTCGAAGACGCCTTCGTCAATTTCAGCTACAGACATGGGTGTCCGTATGACCTCTCTGGGTGTTCAGCTGTTTCGCGTCGTCACGCGCGAGTAACCCGAGAGCTTCCCTGGGAGGAAGAAGTCTGATGCGGCTACGGCCATCGATCGAAGCGGCCGACCTGCCCCAGATCCGGAGAGCCCGGCAGCCACTACCGAAGACCGCCCGATACAGACCGGGCTGCTCCCTTGTGACGGTGCTGGAACGGCTCACGCGGATCTGCGCAAACCGCACCGTTTGCTCGGGCCGAACCGGCCCAGAACGCTCCTACTCTACACGGGCGAACTTGGGGGGCCAGCGGGCGCCGGATTTGCCAGGCGTCAGCGCCGCAGGCCCAGCCGCTCGACGAGCGAGCGGTAGCGCGCCACGTCGATCTGCGACACGTATTTGAGCAGCCGGCGCCGGCGCCCCACCAGCAGCAGCAGTCCCCGCCGCGAGTGGTGGTCGTGCTTGTGCACCTTGAGGTGCTCGGTCAGGTCGGCGATCCGCCTGGTCAGCAGGGCGACCTGGGCCTCCGGGGAGCCGGTGTCGGTGTCGTGCAGGCCGTAGGAGCCCAGGATTTCTTTTTTCTGCTCGGCAGTAAGCGCCACGAAACTATCTCCATCAATCGGTCCGCGATGTGAATTCTTAAGCGCGGCCACCGCGAACCGCAGCGCGCGCCGATGTCGTCCGGCAGTTTAGCAGCGGGGCGGCGGACGACTCGAATCGTCGGGCCCGGTCAGTCCGCGAGCAGGGCGCGGGCCCGATCGGTGTCGTCGCCCATCGCGGCGATGAGGCCCTTGATCGTGTCGAACCTGCGCTGCCCGCGGATGCGCGCGACAAAGTCCAGCGCCACGTGCTGTCCGTACAGGTCGGCGCTGGTGTCCAGGACGAAGGCCTCGACGGTGCGGGTGCGCCCCGAGAAGGTGGGGTTGGTGCCGACGGACACCGCGGCCTGGTAGCGCTCCCCCGGGATGACGGTGCCGGCCACCGGCCCGTGCCCGAGCACGGTGAACCATGCCGCGTACACCCCGTCGGCCGGGATGGCCGAATACATCGGCGGCGCCACGTTGGCGGTGGGGAAACCCAGCTCCATGCCCCGCCCCTCGCCCCGCACGACGACGCCCTCGACGCGGTGCGGCCGGCCGAGCGCCTCGGTGGCCGCCACCATGTCGCCGGCGTCCACGCAGGAGCGGATGTAGGTGGACGAGAACGTCACGGTCTCGTTGCTGTGGTGCTCGGACAGCAGCGACATCGACTCCACCGCGAAGCCGAACCGCTCGCCGGCGCGGCGCAAGGTCTCGACGTTGCCGGCCGCCTTCTTGCCGAACGTGAAGTTCTCCCCCACCACGACCTCTACCACGTGCAGGTTCTCCACCAGCAGCTCGTGGATGTAGCGCTCCGGGGTGAGCTTCATGAAATCGCTGGTGAACGGCATCACCAGGAAGACGTCGATGCCCAGCTCCTCGACGAGCTCGGCGCGGCGGGTCAGCGTGGTGAGCTGCGCGGGGTGGCTGCCGGGATAGACCACTTCCATCGGGTGCGGGTCGAACGTCATCAGCACGGTCGGCACGTTGCGGGCGCGGGCGGCCTTCACCGCGTGCGCGATCAGCTCGGCGTGGCCGCGGTGGACGCCATCGAAGACCCCGATGGTGACCACGCATCTGCCCCAGTCCGTGGGGATCTCGTCTTGGCCGCGCCACCGCTGCACGACCGCAAGCCTACGGCGCCGCACCGGGTGATGGCGCGCCAGATCGGAGCGCGGCACGCCGAATCAGGTGTGGGTTGCCTAAACTTTCTGCTTGTGAGGGCTGACGATGAGCCTGGCGGTCTCACCGCGGTCGGCCAGGACTACCTGAAGGTCATCTGGAATGCCCAGGAATGGTCCACGGACGGGGCTGCGCAGAAGGTCAGCACCAAGATGCTGGCCGACCGGATCGGGGTGTCGGCCAGCACCGCCTCGGAGTCGATCCGCAAGCTCGCGGAGCAGGGGCTGGTCGACCACGAGAAGTACGGCGCGGTCACGCTGACCGAGGCCGGGCGCCGGGCGGCCCTCGCGGTGGTGCGCCGCCACCGGTTACTGGAGACCTTCCTGGTCAACGAGCTCGGTTACGGCTGGGACGAGGTGCACGACGAGGCCGAGGTGCTCGAGCACGCGGTGTCGGATCGCCTGGTGGCCCGCATCGACGCCAAGCTGGGGTTTCCCCGGCGCGACCCGCACGGCGACCCCATCCCCGCCTCCGACGGGCAGGTGCCCACACCACCGGCCCGCCAGCTGTGGGCGTGCGGCGACGGGGACACCGGGACGGTCGCCCGCATCTCCGATTCGGATCCGGAGATGCTGCGCTATTTCACCGACGTCGGCATCCACCTGGACTCGCGGCTGCGCGTGCTGACCCGCCGCGAATTCGCCGGCATGATCTCCGTCGCGATCGAAGCGGCGGACGGCGCCGAGTGCACCGTCGACCTGGGCAGCCCCGCCGCGCGCGCGATCTGGGTCGTGGCCAGATAGCCTCAGCCCGCCCTAGCTCAGCAAACCCTTGGCGATGTGGGTGACCTGAACCTCGTTGCTGCCGGCGTAGATCATCAGTGACTTCGCGTCGCGGGCCAGCTGCTCCACGCGGTACTCGGCCATGTAACCGTTGCCGCCGAACAGCTGCACCGCGTCCATGGCGACGTCGGTGGCCGCCTCCGAGGAGTACAGCTTGATCGCCGACGCCTCGGCCAGCGTCAGCGGTTTGCCCGCCTGCTGCCGCTCGATCGTCTGAAACACCATGTTCTGCACGTTCATTCGCGCGATTTCCATCTTCGCCAGCTTGAGCTGGATCAGCTGGAACTGCCCGATGTTTTTGCCCCACAGCGTCCGGGTCTTGGCGTAATCCACGCACAGCCGGTGGCATTCGTTGATGATGCCCAGCGCCATCATCGCGATCCCGATGCGTTCCGCGGCGAAATTGTCGCGGGCGCTGTCGCGGCCGTCGCCGCCGGACCGGTGTGGGTTCTCGCCGAGCAGCCGGTCGGGAGTCAGCCGCACGTTGTCGAAGAACAACTCGCCCGTCGGCGAGGACATCATGCCCATCTTCTTGAACGGCTTGCCCTGCGTGAGGCCGGGCATGCCCGCGTCCAGCACGAAGATCAGCACCGGCCGGTTGCGCTTGTCGACGGCGGCGTCGCCTTCGTCCAGCTTGGCGTACACGACCAGGACGTCGGCGTAGGGCCCGTTGGTGATGAACGTCTTCTGCCCGTTGAGGATGTAGTCTTCGCCGTCGCGCTTCACGGACGTCTTCATGCCGCCGAACGCGTCCGAACCGGAGTCGGGCTCGGTGATCGCCCAGGCCGCGATCTTCTTCAGCGTCATCAGGTCGGGCAACCAGCGTTCCTTCTGGGCCAGCGTGCCGCGGCTCATGATGGTCGCCGCGCCCAGACCGATGCTGACCGACGCGGTGCTCAGCAGCCCGATGCTGACGCCGGAGAGTTCGGACACGACCACCGCCATCATCGACGCCTGGGCGCCGCCCGCCCCGAAACCGCCTGCGCCGTCGCCATTTTCGGCGGCCGCCTCACCCGCTTGCTTGGCGCGCTCGCGTTCCAGCATCGACTTGACCGACTCGGCGGCCATCACGTCGAGGCCGAACTGGCTGAACAGCTTGCGGGCGATCGGATAGGGCGACAGCGCCCCCGTTTCCAGCTCATCGAGGTGCGGGCGGATTTCCTTGTCGATGAACTGCCGGACGGCGTCCCGGACCATCAGGTCCGTGTCGGACCATTCGAACATTGCGCCCTTAGCGCTCGGCGCGCTGGTAGGCGGTGACCACGGCGGCGCCGCCGAGCCCGATGTTGTGCTGCAGCGCGGCGGTGACGTTGTCGACCTGGCGCTTGTCGGCGGTCCCGCGCAGCTGCCAGGTCAGCTCGGCGCACTGCGCCAGCCCCGTCGCACCCAGCGGGTGTCCCTTGGAGATCAGACCGCCGGACGGGTTGACCACCCAGCGCCCGCCGTAGGTGGTGTCGCCGTTGTCGACCAGCTTCGGCGCCTCGCCCGGGCCGCACAGGCCGAGGGCCTCGTACAGCAGCAGCTCGTTGGCCGAGAAGCAGTCGTGCAGCTCGATCACCTGGAAGTCCTCGGGGCCCAGCCCGGACTGGTCGTAAACCTGTTGGGCGGCTTGCACGTTCATGTCGTAGCCGATCAGGTTCTTCGCGCTGCCGTCGAACGTCGAGGCGAAGTCGGTGGTCATCGCCTGACCGACGATCTCCACCGCCTGGCCGGCCAGCCCGTGCCTGTCGACGAAGCTCTCCGAAGCCACGATCGCGGCGCCCGACCCGTCCGACGTCGGCGAGCACTGCAGCTTGGTCAGCGGGTCGGAGATCATCCGCGACGCCAGGATGTCGTCGAGCGTGTAGGACTCCTGGAACTGCGCGAACGGGTTGTTGGTGGAGTGCTTGTGGTTCTTGTAGCCGATCTTGGCGAAATGCTCTGCGGTGGTGCCGTATTGCCGCATGTGCTCGCGGCCGGCGGCGCCGAACATCCACGGCGCGACGGGCATCGCGAACTCGTCGATCTCGGCCATCGCCTTGACGTGGCGGCCCATCGGCGACTCGCGGTCGGAGGCGCCGCCGCTCAGCGCGCCGGGTTGCATCTTCTCGAAGCCCAGCGCGATGGCGCAGTCGGCGATCCCGCCGCGGACGGCCTGGGCGGCCAGGAACAGCGCCGTCGAGCCGGTCGAGCAGTTGTTGTTGACGTTGACGATCGGAATGCCCGTCATGCCCAGCTCGTAGAGCGCCCGCTGCCCGGACGTCGAGTCGCCGGCGACGTAGCCGACGTAGCCCTGCTGCACCTCGCGGTAGTCGATGCCGGCGTCGGTCAGCGCGTTGGTGCCCGATTCCCGCGCCATGTCCGGGTAGTCCCAGCCCTCGCGGCGGCCCGGCTTCTCGAATTTCGTCATGCCGACACCGACGACGTAAACCTTGTTGGACATAGCGCACCTTCCCGACCGTTAAACCGCCTAGATATCCCAGTGTGCAACTTAGCCCCCCGGCGCCCTCGGCGGGAGCCCTCTGCCGGATCGCCGAGGCGGTAATTTTGCAGGCCGCCACTCGCAGTTTGGCTGCGGATTTACAGGCTCGCCGGGCGGAGCACCACCACCGACTTGGTCCGGGGCCCCTCGTCGCGCAGCAGCGCGATCACCCGGCCGTCGGCGTCGGCGGCGGCGTAGACGCCGTCGATCCCGGCCGGCGACAGCGACCGGCCGTGGCTTGCCGCCCGGGCCTCCTCCTCGGACAGGTCGCGGCGCGGAAACATCAGCAGGCACGCCTCATCGAGGGTCAAGGTCAGCCGCGGCGCCTCGGCCAGGTCGTCCAGCGAGCGCGCCCCCTCCAGCCCGAAGCGCCCGACGCGGGTGCGCCGCAGCGCCGTCAGGTGCCCCCCGACCCCGAGCGCCGCGCCGAGATCGCGGGCCAGCGCGCGGACGTAGGTCCCCGACGAGCAGTCGACCTCGACGTCGAGATCGATGACCTCGCCCTCGCGGCGGGCGGCCAGCACCTCGAACCGGTCGATGCGCACCGGCCGGGCCGCCAGCTCGACGGCGTGACCCTCGCGGACCAACCGGTAGGCGCGCCGGCCGCCCACCTTGATGGCGCTGACCGCCGACGGGACCTGTTCGATGTCCCCGCGCAGCCCGGCGACCGCGGCGGCGATCTCCTCCTCCGGCACGTGCCCGGCCGGAACGGTTTGCAGCAGTTCGCCTTCGGCGTCGTCGGTCGAGGTGGTCTGGCCCAGGCGGATGGTGGCGGCGTACGACTTCGACACCCCGGTCAGCAGGCCGAGGATCTTGGTGGCCCGGTCGACGCCGATGACCAGCACGCCGGTGGCCATCGGATCCAGCGTGCCCGCATGGCCCACCCTGCGGGTGGCGAAGATGCGGCGGCACCGCCCCACCACGTCGTGGCTGGTCATTCCGGGCGGCTTGTCGACGACGACGATTCCCGGACCGGTGCCCGGCTCGCTCATAGCACGATGGCGGTGAGCACCAGCCCGCGCTCGACCGACCAACGGCCCCGCAGCGACGTCAGCGGCGGACCCGTCAGCGCCTCCCCGTCGATCAGGATCTTGGAGACGAACACCCCGGAGGTTCGCCCGCCGGGCGGGTCGAGGTCGAACACGATGTGGGCGTCCTCGAAACCCAGCCACCGCTTGGTCAGCGGGAACCAGGCCTTGTACGTCGCCTCCTTGGCGCAGAACAGGATCCGGTCCCAGTGCAGCCCCTCGGGCAGCGCGCCGATCTCGTGGCGCTCCTCCTCCAGCGCGATCGCGCCCAGCACCCCGTCGGGCAGCACGTCGTGCGGTTCGGCGTCGATGCCCACCGAGCGCACCGCCCCGGCGCGGCCCACCACCGCGCCGCGGTAGCCGGCGCAGTGAGTGAGGCTGCCCACCACGCCGTCGGGCCAGCAGGGTTCACCCTTGTCGCCCTTGAGGATCGGCACCGGCGGCACGCCGAGCTCGCCCATCGCGACGCGGGCGCAGTGCCGCACGGTGATGAACTCGTTGCGGCGCTTGGCAACCGACTTGGCGATCAGCGGCTCCTCTTCGGGCAACGGCGTCAGGCCCGGGGGGTCGGAATAGACCTCCGAATACGCGAGGTCGCCGGACGCCGTGCCGGGCAACACCGACGACACGAGCATGCGGGACGTCATCGGGATTGCCGCTGCCGCACTCGTTCCCGGAACTGCACGGCCTGCCGGCGCATCTCCGGGGTGATCACGAAGTGACCGCCGAAGTCGTTGAGATAGCCGGGCGCGTACTGGGGGTCCGGTAGCACCTGGCGCAACCAGCTGTACGGCTTGCGGCGTCGCCACTCCCGCGGGTAGCCGACCGACACCTCCTCGAAGCGGACGTCGTCGTACCAGGTGGTGCGCGGGATGTGCAGGTGCCCGTACACCGAGCAGACGGCGTTGTAGCGGGTGTGCCAGTCGGCGGTCTTGGTGGTTCCGCACCACAGCGAGAATTCGGGGTAGAACAGCGCGTCGCACGGGTCCCGCACCAGCGGGAAGTGGTTCACCAGCACCGTCGGCGTCATCCAGTCGAGCTCCTCGAGGCGGGCCCGGGTGCTGGCGAGCCGTTCCCGACACCAGGCGTCGCGGGTGGCGTAGGGCTCCGAGGAGAGCAGGAATTCGTCGGTGGCCACCACGTTGCGCTCCCGCGCGATGGCCAGGCCCTCGGCTTTGCTCGTCGCGCCCGCCGGCAAGAAGGTGTAGTCGTACAGCAGGAACATCGGCACGATCGTGGCCGGGCCGCCGCGTTCGGTCCACACCGGGTAGGGGTGCTCCGGGGAGATGACGCCGAGCTCGTCGCAAATGTCGACCAGGTAGTCGTAGCGGGCCTTGCCGAAGACCTGCATCGGGTCGCGGCTGGTGGTCCACAGCTCGTGGTTGCCGGGCACCCAAATCACCTTGGCGAAGCGACGCCGCAGCAGGTCAAGGGCCCAACGGATCTCGTCGGTGCGTTCGGCGACGTCGCCGGCGACTATCAGCCAGTCCTCCGGCGAGGATGGATACAGCGCTTCGGTTACCGGCTTGTTGCCGAGGTGGCCGGTGTGCAGGTCGGAGACCGCCCACAGCGTCGGCTGCGCCCCGTTCGTCGATTCCGGTGTCACCACGACTAACCAGCCTAACGACTCGCTCTGCCGAGCCGGTTTTGCGCCGGGCCCTTGCCTGCCGGATTAGAACGTGTTCTCTTTTCACTGTGACGCCGCCCACCCGACTTGTACACTCCCGGCAAGGACGGCCGAGGCGTGACCGGGTGGGGGTAGGAGATGTGGTGTTCGCCAATCTGCGTCTGATCTCAGCGCTGGGCGCGCTGGCCACGGCGGTGGCGGTGGGCTGTCAGGCCGCGCCGGCGGGGCCGAGCGGGGGTGGGCCCGTCGAGCTGCGGTCGACCGCCGCGCCGATGGAGACCACCATGAAGAGCCCCATCGTGGCGACGACCGACCCGCGTCCCTTCGACGCGTGCGAGGACATCCCGTTCGACGTCCTGCAGCGGCTCGGCCTGGCGTTCACGCCTCCGGAACACGAGGACGGGCTGCGCTGCCATTTCGACGCCGGCAACTACCAGATGGCCGTCGAGCCCATCATCTGGCGGACCTACGACGTGTCCCTGCCCCCCGACGCCGTCGAAACCACGATCGCCGGTCACCGGGCCGCGCAGTACTGGGTGATGAAGCCGACCTATCACAACAGCTTCTGGTTCTTCTCGTGCATGGTGGCGTTCAAGACCAGCTATGGTGTGCTGCAGCAGGCGCTGTACTTCTCGACGGTCTACTCCAACCCGGAGGTGGACTGCATGTCCACCAATCTGCAGCGCGCCAACGACCTCGCGCCGTATTACAAGTTCTGAGCCGGCAAGAACCTAGCCTGGGGATGGTGAGTACGACCTCCACCCGCCCCGCGCGACGCACGCCACGCACGCTGAGCCGTGCCGGCAACGCCGCGCTGGGCCGCGTGCTGGGCCTGCCGCGGGCGACCACCGATTACACCGTCCACCGCGTCGACGTGCCGATGCGCGACGGGGTGCACCTGGCGGCCGACCACTACGCGCCCACGACCTCCAGCCCCGCCGGTACCTTGCTGGTCCGCGCGCCGTACGGCAGGGCCTTCCCGTTTTCGCTGGCTTACGCCAGGCTGTACGCCGCGCGCGGCTACCACGTCGTGCTGCAGAGCGTGCGCGGCACGTTCGGGTCGGGCGGGGACTTCGAACCGATGGTCAACGAGGCCGCCGACGGCGCCGACACGGCCGCGTGGCTGCGCGAGCAGCCGTGGTTCACCGGTCGATTCGCCACCGTCGGGGTGTCGTATCTGGGCTTCACCCAGTGGGCGCTGCAGCAGGATCCACCGCCGGAGCTGGCCGCGGCCGTCATCACCGCGGGCCCGCACGATTTCAACGCCTCCGTCTGGGGCACCGGCGCGTTCGCCATCAACGACTTCCTGGGCTGGAGCGACCTCGTTTCCCACCAGGAGGACCCGGCGCGCATCCGGCTGGCGCTGCGCCAGTTGCACGCCCGGCGCAAGGTGGCCGAGGCGGCCGGTGCGCTGCCGCTGGGTACCGCGGCCCGAGCGCTGCTCGGCTCGGGTGCACCGTGGTTCGAATCGTGGGTGGAGAACAGCGATTGCGACGACGCGTTCTGGGACGCGCTGCGATGCCGCGAGGCGCTGGACCGGACGCGGGTGCCGGTGCTGCTCATCGGCGGCTGGCAGGACATTTTCGTGCGGCAGACCCTGCAGCAGTATGCGCGGCTGCGCGACCGGGGCGTCGACGTCGCGCTCACCGTGGGGCCGTGGACCCACACCCAGCTGATCGGCAAGGCGTTGCCCATCAGCGCGCGGGAAACGCTGGACTGGCTGGACGCCCACCTGGCCGGCTCGCCCCTGCGCCGGCCCAGCAGGGTCCGTGCGTACGTCACCGGCTCGGACGGGGGTCAAGCCTGGCGCCACCTGCCCGATTGGCCACCGGCCACCGCCGAACGGGCGCTGTATCTGCGGCCGGGCGGGCACCTGGGCGAGACCGCGCCGACGAACCTCAAGCGGCCGGCCCCGGCGACGTTTCGCTACGACCCCGCCGACCCGACGCCGACCACCGGCGGCCCAATGCTGGCCGCGGACGCCGGCTACCGCGACGACAGCCACCTCGCCCTGCGCGACGACGTGCTCGCCTTCACCAGCTTCACGCTCACCCACGACCTGTACGTCTACGGCAACCCGGTGGTCGAGCTGGCGCACAGCTCCGACAATCCCCATGTCGACCTGTTCGTCCGGGTGAGCGAGGTCGACGTCAAGGGCCGGTCCCGCAACGTCAGCGACGGCTACCGGCGGTTGAGCGGCAAGACGAAGACCGTCCGGATCGAACTGGACGGAATCGCCCACCGGTTCCGCGCGGGTTCGCGCATCCGGGTGCTGATCGCGGGCAGCTGGTTCCCGCGCTATGCGCGCAACCTCGGCACCGACGAACCCTTGTTGACGGCGCGGCAGTCGATGCCGACCACCCACGCCGTGCACTACGGCCGCTCCCGGCTGCTGCTGCCCGTCGGACCCAGCGATCCGTGAGCCGATCGGCTTCGCCGCGCTGGCCGCTGTCTGATGGCGGCGACCCGCAGCGCCCGGCTGCGCCGCACTCGCGATCGCCGCTGTCTGATGGCGGCGACCCGCAGCGCCCGGCTCCGCCGCGCTCGCGATCGCCGCTAGCCGACCGCGTCGCGGACCCGGCGGGCAACCCCGTCTAGCGCGGACTCGTCGCAGAGCGGCGCGGCCAGCCGCACATCGGCCGGGGTCAGCGGGAGCTGCACCCAGCTGGTGCAGCCCGCGTACTCCGGGGCCCGCGTGATCCGCAGCGGCTCGGCCAACGGAATCACCGACACCACGAGCACGGCCAGCTTGTGCTTGGGCCGGAAGTCGAGCCGGTCCTCACGCACCGACGCGGCGGTCCAGATGTGCAGGTCCTCCAGGGCCGGGAGGCCATCCGGTCGGTTGACCTCTTGCGCCGCAACCACTTTCGCGGCGGCCCGGACCACCAGCCGCTCGTCGGTGCTGTCGCCGGCGCCGGCGTCCAGCAGGTCGCGGTGCTCGGGCCGGACCCGCCGAGCGTGGCTGTGCGCGACCGTCGGGAACAGCAGGAACTCCCGGGCCGCCAACTCGAAGCGCTTCTCGCCGATGCCGCCCTTGCGCAGCAGCACGCGCTGCCGACCGTCGAGCAGCGCGTGCACCACCGCGCTCCACTCCTTGAGCGCGGGCATGGTCGCGGTGAGCGTCATTTCGCGTCGGCGAGGCGGGCCATGACCTCGGGCCGGCGCAACGGCGGGACCGCCTTGGGGGGCTGGCGCCGCGGCGGCAGGGCCGCCAGCAAGCGCGTCGTCGTCGCGGTGACCTCGGCGACCGCCGCCTCGAACGGTTCGGCGTTCGCGGCCGACGGGCGGGTGATGCCGCTGACCTTGCGCACGTACTGGCGCGCGGCCGCGGCGATCTCCTCCGGCGTGGCCGCCGGCTGCAATCCGCGCAGTTCTGTGATGTTCCGGCACATGAGACTCAACGATAAACGCCGCTCGGCACCCTCTACGGTGAACACATGACCGACGACATCCTGCTGATCGAGACCGACGAGCGGGTGCGCACCCTGACCCTCAACCGGCCCCAGGCGCGCAACGCGCTGTCGTCGGCGCTGCGGGACCGGTTTTTCGGTGCCCTCGCCGACGCCGAGACCGACGACGGCGTCGACGTCGTCATCGTCACCGGCGCCGACCCGGTGTTCTGCGCGGGTCTGGACCTCAAGGAGCTGGGCAGCGAGTCCGCACTCCCGGACATCTCCCCGCGCTGGCCGCCGTTGACCAAGCCGGTGATCGGCGCGATCAACGGCGCCGCGGTCACGGGCGGGCTGGAGCTGGCGCTGTACTGCGACGTCCTGATCGCCTCCGAACAGGCCCGGTTCGCCGACACGCACGCCCGGGTGGGGCTCCTGCCCACCTGGGGGCTCAGCGTGCGGTTGCCGCAGAAGGTGGGCATCGGCCTGGCCCGGCGCATGAGCCTCACCGGCGACTACCTGTCCGCCGGCGACGCGCTGCGCGCCGGCCTGGTGACCGAGGTGGTGCCCCACGACCGGCTGATGCCCGCGGCCCGCCAGGTGGCGGCCTCGATCGTCGGCAACAACCAGCACGCGGTCCGGGCCTTGCTGGCGTCCTATCACCGGATCGACGACGCGCAGACCAGCGCCGGGCTGTGGATGGAGGCGATGGCGGCCAGGCAGTTCCGGACCAGCGGCGACGACATCGCCGCCAACCGCGACGCCGTCCTGCAACGCGGCCGGGCCCAGGTGCGTTAGGAGGACGCGATGCGCGGCACCCTGCTGGCCCTCGGCGGCCTGACCCTGGCGGCGTTCGCATTGGCGCCGGCACCGCGGGCCGCGGCGCTGCCCCCGCCGGGATTTCCCGACCTGAACAAGTTCACCGCCGTCCCCGTGGACGGCTACGCCACGACGCCGCCCCAGGGCGGCGGGCCCCGCATCAGTTTTGCGGCCACGCCGACCCTGGTCTGCGACTTCTACGGCGGGCCGGCGCCCGTGCCGCAACCGTCACAGGACATCAAGTGCAGCGGCGACATCCCCGGCATGGACGACGTCCTGTTCCCCGGCGGAGGCCACCCGAGGCCCGGCGATTGCGTCGTGGGTGCGGTGAATTTCAAGGGACCCGGCTACGAATTGAGCCGCATGACCTACGGCGGGTGCGGGGGCAACCCGCCGCCGCTGCCGTCGGGAGTCAAGGCGCTGGGCCCCGGCCAGAAGCTGTCGTACCTCAACGTGACGTGCGCGGTGGGGGCTGACAACGTCGTCGCCTGCCTGGACACCACCAGCGGGGACCACGGCTTCGTGCTGGACCCGTCGGGAAGCTGGGCGTTCTAGCTCGACGATCGGGTTCAGCCCGGTGACGAAGCAGCTCGCGCAGCGAGGTGCGGAGAAAGCGGGCGCTCGGGTTCAGCCCGGTGACGAAGCAGCTGGCGCAGCGAGGTGCGGAGAAAGCGGGCGATCGGGTTCAGCCCGGTGACGAAGCAGCTCGCGCAGCGAGGTGAGGAGAAAGCGGGCGCTCGGGTTCAGCCCAGCGCCGCGCACAGCGACGCCACGGCGTCCTCGATCGAGCCGTCGGTCGAGTAGCCGGCGGCCAGCCGATGACCGCCGCCGCCGAACTCCGACGCGACCGCCGCCAGGTCCACGTCGGCCTTGGCCCGCATCGACACCGACCACCGCTGGGGGTCGACCTCCTTGAAGACGGCTGCCACCTCCGCCTGCTGCGTGGTCCGCACGATGTCGACGATGCTCTCTACTTCCTCTGGGCGAGAGTCGATCCAGTCCCGATGCCCGACGACGGCGTAGACCAGCCCTCGACCGCCGACCGCGTCGGGCAACAGCCGCGCCGAGCCCAACACCCGCGACAGCAGCGGCAGCCAGCCGAACGGGTGCGTGTCCATCAGCGTGCGGCTGATCGCGGCGTTGTCGACGCCGACGTCGACCAGCCGGGCCGCCAGCCGCAGCGCGCGGGCGCTGGCCCAGCGAAACGACCCGGTGTCGGTCGTCAGCCCGGCGTAAATGCAGTGCGCCACATCCACATCGATCGGCTTGCCCCAGGCGTCGAGGATGTCGGCGACCATCATCGTGGTGGAATCGGCCCCCACGTCGATGAAGTTGGCGCTGCCGAACATCTCGTTGGAGGCGTGGTGGTCGACGACCAGCAGCGGCTGGCCGGGACCGGCCAGGTCGCTCAGCTCCCCCAGCCGCTTGACGCTCGGAACATCAACGGTCACAACCAAATCGACGTCGCGGCTCATCCCTTCGGGGCTGACCAGCAGGTGACATCCGGGCAGCGACGCCAGCGATTCGGGCAGGCTCGCCGGCGCGGCGAAGCCGACCTCGACGCGCTTGCCGCACTTGTCCAGGACCAGGGCCAGCGCCAACCCCGCGCCGATGGTGTCGGCGTCGGGGTGGACGTGGCAGACCACCGCGATCGTCGCGGCGCCCGCCAACAGCTCGACGGCGCCGAGGGCGTCGACGCGCGCGCCGGCGCCCGCCACGTCAGTCTTCGGATCGATCGCCGTCACCGGTGTCCCTCACGCGATATGGATCGGCGTCACCGGCCGGCTTGGCGCCGGAGCGGACCCGTTCCAGGTCGGCGTCCGCGGCGCGGGCGCGTTCCAGCAACTCGTCCATCCGCTGCACGCTGTCGGCGGTCGTGTCCCGGCTGAACGTCAGCGTCGGCGTGAAGCGCACCCCGGTGCCGGCCCCGACCATGGTGCGCAGCGCGCCCTTGGCCCGCTCCAGCGCGGCCGCGGCGGCGGCGTAGTCGGGCTCGTCGTCGAGCGTGCGCCCCATCACCGTGTAGAACACGGTCGCGTCGTGCAGGTCGGCGGTGACCTTCGCGTCGACGATGGTCACCCCGTCCAGCCCCGGATCCTTGATCTCGAACTCGATCGCCGAGGCGACGATCGTGAAGATCCGTTTCGCCAACCGTCGCGCCCGCGCGGGGTCGGGCATTAGGCGCGCTCCTTCTGGACCAGCTCGTAGGACTCGATGATGTCGCCTTCCTTGATGTCGGAGTAGCCCAGCGTCATACCGCATTCGAAGCCCTCGCGGACCTCGGTGACATCGTCCTTCTCCCGGCGCAGCGAGGTGATCGACAGGTTGTCGGCCACCACGATGTTGTCCCGCAGCAGCCGGGCCTTCGCGTTGCGGCGCACCACACCGGAGCTGATCATGCAGCCGGCGATGATGCCGACCTTCGAGGACCGGAAGATCGCCCGGATCTCGGCGCGCCCCAGCTCGTTCTCCTCGTAGATCGGCTTGAGCATGCCGCGCAGGGCCTTTTCGATCTCGTCGATCGCCTGGTAGATCACCGAGTAATAGCGGATCTCGACGCCCTCGCGGTTGGCCAGCTCGGTCGCCTTGCCCTCCGCGCGCACGTTGAAGCCGATGATGATCGCGTCCGAGGCCGACGCCAGGTTGACGTTGGTCTCGGTGATGCCACCGACGCCGCGGTCGATGACGCGCAGCGCCACCTCGTCGTCGACCTGGATGCCCATCAGGGCCTCCTCCAGCGCCTCGACCGTACCGGCGTTGTCGCCCTTCAGGATCAGGTTCAGCTGGCTGGTTTCCTTCAGCGCCGAGTCCAGGTCCTCCAGGCTGATCCGCTTGCGGCTGCGTGCCGCCAGGGCGTTGCGCTTGCGGGCGCTGCGCCGGTCGGCGATCTGCCGCGCGATGCGGTCCTCGTCGACCACCAGGAAGTTGTCACCGGCGCCGGGCACCGACGTGAACCCGATGACCTGCACCGGCCGCGACGGCAACGCCTCCTCGACGTCCTCGCCATGCTCGTCGACCATGCGCCGGACGCGACCGTAGGCGTCGCCGGCGACCACCGAGTCACCGACGCGCAGCGTGCCGCGTTGGATCAGGACCGTGGCGACCGGCCCGCGGCCGCGGTCCAGGTGCGCCTCGATCGCCACACCCTGGGCCTCCATGTCGGGGTTGGCCCGCAGGTCCAGCGCGGCGTCGGCGGTCAACAGCACCGCCTCCTCGAGGGCCTCGATGTTGGTGCCCTCCTTGGCGGAGATGTCCACGAACATCGTGTCGCCACCGAAATCCTCGGCGACAAGCCCGAACTCGGTGAGCTGACCGCGGATCTTTGCCGGGTCGGCGCCCTCCTTGTCGATCTTGTTGACCGCCACGACGATCGGCACGTCGGCCGCCTGCGCGTGGTTGATGGCCTCCACCGTCTGCGGCATGACGCCGTCGTCGGCGGCCACCACCAGGATGGCGATGTCGGTGGCCTTCGCACCGCGGGCACGCATGGCGGTGAACGCCTCGTGACCCGGGGTGTCGATGAAGGTGATCGGCCGTTCGGTGCCGTCGAGGTCGACGGAGACCTGGTAGGCGCCGATGTGCTGCGTGATGCCGCCGGCCTCACCCTCGCGGACGCTGGCCTTGCGGATGGTG
The DNA here is from genome assembly GCF_900157385.1 of Mycobacterium terramassiliense. Taxonomy (GTDB): domain Bacteria; phylum Actinomycetota; class Actinomycetes; order Mycobacteriales; family Mycobacteriaceae; genus Mycobacterium; species Mycobacterium terramassiliense. The sequence continues at coordinate 231,347 of NZ_LT717699.1, read as the reverse complement.
TCCAGCAGCCGCGTTTTACCGTGGTCGACGTGACCCATGACGGTCACCACCGGCGGACGGGTCTGCAGGTGCTCCTCGCCGCCCTCGTCCTCGCCGTAGGTCAGGTCGAAGGATTCCAGCAGCTCGCGGTCCTCGTCCTCCGGGCTGACGACCTGCACGACGTAGTTCATCTCGCTGCCGAGCAGCTCGAGCGTCTCGTCGCCGACCGATTGCGTGGCCGTCACCATCTCGCCGAGGTTGAACAGCGCCTGCACCAGCGAGGCCGGGTTGGCGTCGATCTTCTCGGCGAAGTCGCTCAGCGACGCGCCGCGGGCCAGCCGGATCGTCTCGCCGTTGCCGTGCGGCAACCGCACGCCGCCGACGACCGGCGCCTGCATGTTCTCGTACTCGGCGCGTTTTGCCCGCTTGGACTTGCGGCCGCGCCGCGGCGCACCGCCGGGACGGCCGAACGCGCCGGCGGCGCCGCCGCGCTGGCCGGGACGACCACCACCGCCGCCACCGCCGCCACCGGGACGGCCGCGGAAACCGCCGCCACCGCCGGGCGGGGCGCCGACTCCGCTGCCGCCGCCGCGGTAGTTGCCGCCGCCACCGTCGGAGCGGCCGCCGGGGCCGCCCGGCGGTGCCGGCGGTTTCCGCGGCCGTCCCGGTGGCGGCGGTGGCGGCGGTGGTGGTCGTCCCGGCCAGCGCGGCGGCGCCGCCGGCGCGTTCGGCCGTCCCGGCGGTGCGCCGCGGCGCGGCCGCAAGTCCAAGCGGGCAAAACGCGCCGAGTACGAGAACATGCAGGCGCCGGTCGTCGGCGGCGTGCGGTTGCCGCACGGCAACGGNGCCGCCGGCTGCCCGGGCTGTGGCCGCGCGGGTGCGGGCGGAGCGGCGGACGCGGCCGGCGCTTCGGCCGTCGCGGCCGGGGCGCCCTGCGCCGCGGCAGCCACCCCGCCGGCGGCCGGCTGCGCGGGCGCGGCGGGCGCCTCGCCGTTCCCGGCGGGCTTGCTGATCGCCTTGTCGAGCGCTTTGTCGAGGGATTTGTCCGGACCCTTGGCTGCCTTTTCAGAGGCCTTGCCGGGCGCCGGCTTGCCGCCCCCGAAGGACTCCCGCAGCCGGCGAGCCACCGGTGCCTCCACCGTCGAGGATGCGGATTTGACGAATTCGCCCTGTTCATTCAGTCGGGCGAGGACTTCCTTGCTGGTGACACCGAGTTCCTTAGCCAACTCGTGTACGCGGGCCTTACCTGCCACTACATCTCCTGTCTATGAGGCGACAGCAGTGGGCCGCGCCTCGGGTTTAGCTATGACGCATTGTCATCGGGACTTCACGGTGTGCTCATGTTCTTTGCTGCCTCTTCTGTCGCCGCGCGAGCCGTGCACTCCAAGTGCTCGACCACCGCGGAGGTGTCCAGTGGACCGGTGATGCGCAACGCTTTGGTGAAAGCCCGCCGCCGAATCGCCTGTTGCGCGCACTGTGGCACGGGATGCAGCCATGCACCCCGCCCCGGCAGGCTACTCCTGTCGTCAACGATCGCGGCGTACTCGCCGTTCCCCGTCGACACAGCCACCACGCGAAGCAGTTCGGCGGCCAGCTCTCGCTTTCGGCACCCCACACACGTCCGCACCGGTCCATCGGTGCTTCTGTGCGCCAAGACCGAAGGCTCGCGCTGGATCACGGCTCAGTCTAGCCTCCTTCGACGGGAGCTCAGAACCAGCCGACGCCGGGCCTAGCGGTCGTGCCCCACCGGATGGCCGGCGCCGTGTTCGGACTGGCTCTCGGCGTGCCCCGGGGAATCCCCGCGGATGTCGATGCGCCAGCCGGTGAGCCGCGCGGCAAGCCGGGCGTTCTGGCCCTCCTTGCCGATGGCCAGCGACAACTGGAAGTCGGGCACCACCACGCGGGCGGCCCGGCCGGTCTGGTCGATGACCGACACGGAGACCACCTTGGCCGGAGACAGCGCGTTGGCGACGAAGCGGGCCGGGTCCTCGTCGTAGTCGATGATGTCGATCTTCTCCCCGGACAGCTCGCTCATCACGTTGCGGACCCGCTGACCCATCGGGCCGATGCAGGCACCCTTGGCGTTCAGGCCGGGAACGTTCGAGCGCACCGCGATCTTGGAGCGATGGCCGGCCTCGCGGGCCACCGCCACGATCTCCACCGATCCGTCGGCGATTTCGGGGACTTCCAGCGAGAACAGCTTGCGCACCAGGTTGGGGTGGGTGCGCGACAGCGTGATCAGTGGCTCGCGGGCCCCGCGCGTCACGCCGACGACGTAGCAGCGGACCCGGTTGCCGTGCTCGTAGCTTTCGCCGGGGACCTGTTCGGCGGCCGGGATGACGCCCTCGGACGCCTTCGTTTCGGTGCCCATCCGCACCACGACCAGCCCGCGGGCGTTGGCCCGGCTGTCGCGCTGGATGACGCCCGCGACGATCTCCCCCTCCCGGGTGGAGAACTCGCCGTAGGTCCGCTCGTTTTCGGCGTCCCGGAATCGCTGCAGCATGACCTGGCGTGCGGTCGTGGCGGCGATGCGGCCGAAACCCTCGGGGGTGTCGTCCCATTCGCTGATGACGTTGCCGTCCTCGTCGGTCTCGCAGGCGATCACGCGAACGACGCCGGTCTTGCGGTCGATCTCGATGCGCGCGTCCATCTGGTGGCCCTGGGTGTGCCGATAGGCGGTCAACAGCGCGGATTTGATGGTCTCGAGCAGCTCGTTGACCGAGATGCCCCGGTCCACCTCGATCGCATGCAGCGCGGCCATGTCGATGTTCATGCTCCGGCCTCCGTTCCATCGGGCCGACCCCGGAACGCCCCAGCCAGCTCCAGCTCCGCGGACGCTGGGGGCGTAAACTCAACTTGCACAACAGCTTTCACGATTTCAGCGAGCGGGATTTCGCGTACCGTCCAGTCCTTGCCCGCGCGGACCACCAGGGCGACGGTGTCGTCGCGGGTCTCGCCGAGGCGACCAGTCAGCTGCGACCCGTCCGACAACGCGAGCTCGACTTTGCGGCCACGGGCGCGACGGAAGTGCTTGGAGCTGGTCAGGGGGCGGTCCACACCGGGTGAACTCACCTCGAGCACATAGCGGTCCGCGGTGTTTTCCAGTCCGTCCAGCAACGCCGAGGCCGAACGCGACAGGGTTGCCACCGTGTCGAGGTCCAGGGGGTCGTCGCCGTCGGCGATCACGGTGATCCGGGGCGGCCTTGCCCGGGTATCGATGACCACGTCTTCGATTTCGTAACCGGCGCGCGCGAACTCACCGCCGAGTAGCTCGATCACCTGCGTCTGCGAAGGTAGCCCGGTGGTCACGGCGAGCTCCTCATCTTGAGTTGTCCGGTCATCGGTCGGATGTCGCCACCCGGCTGGCTTCCGAGCGGCTTCCGCTCTGAGTCAGCTATCCACGATACGCCAGGAATCGCCTATGACGGCGGGATCGCCGCATGGTCGAAGTCCTTGGACCTGCCCTCCGGCGTGACCGGGCCCGCCGATGGCAGGATGTTGCTGTGCCTAGCGCAGTACCCGTCACCAACAGGCGGGGTGTGCTCGCCGGTGCCGCGGCCCTTGCTGCGTTCGGGGTGGTCGCATCCGCCTGCGGCGAGTCCCCGCCCAAGCCGCCCGCCGTGGAGAACCTGCTGGGGCCGTTGGACCAGGCCCGCAAGGACAGCGCGCTCGCCGGTGCCGCCGCGGCGGCCGTCGGCGTCGCGCCCCAGATCGCGGCCGCGTTGACCGTGGTCGCCACCCAGCGCGCCGCGCATGCCCGCGCCCTGTCCACGGAGATCGCGCGGGCCGCCGGCAAGCTCACGTCCTCATCGAGCGAGACGACCCCCCCGAGCACGAGCTCCGGTCAGGCCGAGCCGGGCCCGCCGCCGCCTCCGCCGCCGGTGTCCGACGTGATCAATTCGCTGCGCGCGTCGGCCGAGAGCGCCGGGCGCCTGGTGACGACCGAGTCGGGTTACCGCTCCGGGCTGCTGGCGTCCATCGCCGCGTCGTGCACGGCCTCCTACCAGGTCGCGCTGGTGCCCGGGGGCCCGTCGATATGACATCGGGCTCGATATGACGTCCGGCAAAGACGCCGACAACGCCGCGTTGTGCGACGCGTTGGCCGTCGAACACTCGACGATCTACGGCTACGGCATCGTGTCGGCGCTCTCGCCGCCCAGCGTCAACGGCATGGTGGTGGAGGCCCTGGGCCAGCACCGCCAGCGGCGCGACGACGTCATCGCGATGCTGGCCGCCCGCAAGGTCAACGCGCCGGTCGCCGCGCCCGGTTACCAGCTGCCGATGCTGGTGGGCAGCCCGGCCGACGCGGCCCGGCTGGCGGCGCGCATGGAGAACGACGGCGCGACGGCGTGGCGCGCCGTCATCGAGCGCGCCGAGACCGCCGATGACAGGGCGTTCGCCTCGACGGCCCTGACCCAGAGCGCGGTGATGGCCGCCCGGTGGAACCGGGTGCTGGGCGCCTGGCCCATCACGACGGGTTTCCCGGGCGGCAACGAGTAGGCCGCTACTAGCCGGGCGGGCCGGTCGCGCCGTGCTGGCCCAGCAGCCCACCAGATCCGCCGGCACCGGGGTTGCCTGGAGTGCCCGGGCCGCCACCGCCGGCACCACCGGTGCCGCCGATGCCGATCACGATGGCATTGCCGCCGGTGCCGCCGTTCCCGCCGTGACCGTTGGTGCCGGTGCCACTTGCTCCGCCCGCACCGCCGGTTCCCCCGAGACCGATCAGCATCGCACCGTTGCCGCCGCCACCGCCATTACCGCCGTTGCCTGCGGCAAGGCCTGGGTCATTTGCGCCGCCGTTGCCATAGAGCAGCCCGCCACGGCCCCCGTCGCCGCTGGCCGCGGCGTCTCCGGCCCCACCTGGCCCGCCATTGCCGATCAACCCCGCGTTCCCGCCCTTCGTGCCGGACACCCCGGGGCTGGTGCCGTTGAAACCGGCGCCGCCGTTGCCGAACAGCAACCCGCCGGGCCCGCCCGGCACGCCCGGCGTGGTGCTGTTGGCGCCGTCGCCGATCAGCGGGCGCCCCAGCAGCGCCTCGGTGGGGGCGTTGATCACCCCCAGCGCGTCCTGTTCCAGGGTCTGCAAGGGCGAGGCGTTGGCGGCCTCGGCACCGGCGTATGACGCGGCGCCCAGGTTCAGCGCCCGCACGAACTGGTCGTGAAATGCCATCGCATGTGCGCTCAACGCCTGATAGCCCTGGGCGTGCGCGCCGAAAAGTGCGGCTACCGCGGCCGACACCTCGTCGGCGCCCGCGGCCAACAATTCAGTCGTCGTGGCACCCGCGGCGGCGTTGGCCGCGTCGATCGCCGAGCCGATACTCGCCAAGTCCGAGGCCGCCGTCGCCACCAGGTCCGGGGCCGCAATCACAAAGGACATCGGCTGCCTCCCACCGACGCACTCGACGGGAAAAAATCAGCGTAACCCCTTGCCGGACTCCCCGGCGAACAATCCGCTCTACCCGTTGACCGCGGCCGCGAGGTCGGTGGCCAGGGACGCCCCGACGGTGAGCTCGCGGGTCTGCCCGCCGAAGCGGTCGCGCAGCTCGACCACGCCGTCGGCCCAGCCCCGCCCCACCACGACGATCCACGGCACGCCCAGCAGCTCGGCGTCCTTGAACTTCACCCCGGGCGATGCCTGCCGGTCGTCGAGCAGCACCTCGACGCCCAACCGGTCCAGGTCGGCGGCCAGCGCGGTCGCCCCGGCGCGGGCCTCGGGGTCCTTGTTGGCGATCACCAGGTGCACGTCGAACGGCGCGACGGACGACGGCCAGCGCAGGCCGAGCTCGTCGTGGTGCTGCTCGGCGATGACGGCCACCATCCGCGACACCCCCAGGCCGTAGGAGCCCATGGTCAGCCGCACCGGCTTGCCGTCCTCGCCGAGGACGTCGACGGTGAAGGCGTCGGTGTACTTGCGGCCGAGCTGGAAGATGTGGCCGATCTCGATGCCGCGGGCCGATACCAGCGGGCCGGCGCCGTCCGGGGAGGGGTCGCCATCGCGCACCTCGGCGGCCTCGATGGTGCCGTCGGCCGTGAAATCCCGGCCGGCCACCAGACCGACGACGTGGCGTCCGGGCTCGTCGGCCCCGGTGATCCAGCTGGTGCCGTCGACCACCCGCGGGTCGACGAGATAGCGAACACCGTTGTCGCGCAAGGCTTTCGGGCCGATATAACCCTTCACCAGGAACGGATGCCTGGCGAAGTCGGCGTCGTCGAGCAGCGCGTACTCGGCCGGTTCCAGCGCCGCGCCGAGCCGCTTGTCGTCGACCTCGCGGTCGCCGGGCACCCCGATGGCCAGCAGCTCCCACTCGCCGCCGGGCTGGCGCACCTTCAGCAGGACGTTCTTCAGCGTGTCGGCGGCGGTGACGGTGCGGCCGAGACCGGCCCCGTCGGCCGTGTTGGCCCAGGCCACCAGGGTCGCGATCGTGGGGGTGTCGCCGGTGTCGTGGACCACCGCCTCGGGCAGCCCGTCGACCGGGCGCGCCTCGGGCCGGGCGGTGATGACGGCCTCGACGTTGGCCGCATACCCGGACTCCAGGCACCGCACGAAGGTGTCCTCACCGACGGGGCTCTCGGCCAGGAACTCCTCGGACGCGCTGCCGCCCATCGCGCCCGACACCGCGGAGACGATGACGTAGCGCACCTGCAGCCGGGCGAAGATGCGCTGATAGGCCTCCCGGTGCGCGTGATAGGCGGCCTTGAGCCCCGCGTCGTCGACGTCGAACGAGTAGGAGTCCTTCATCAAAAACTCCCGGACGCGCAGGATGCCGGCCCGCGGCCGCGCCTCGTCGCGGTACTTGTTCTGGATTTGGAACAGCAGCAGCGGAAAGTCTTTGTAGGAGCTGTATTCGCCCTTCACGGTCAGCGCGAAGAGCTCCTCGTGGGTGGGGCCCAGCAGGTAGTCGCTGCCGCGGCGGTCCTGCAGCCGAAACACCCCGTCGCCGTACTCGGTCCACCGGTTGGTGGTTTCGTACGGGCCGCGCGGCAGCAGGGCCGGGAACAGGATCTCTTGCCCGCCAATCGCGTTCATCTCGTCGCGCACGATCCGCTCGATCTTGCGCAGCACCCGCAGGCCCAGGGGCAGCCAGCTGTACAGCCCGGGCGCGATGGGCCGGACGTACCCGGCCCGAATGAGGAGTTTGTGGCTGGGCACTTCGGCGTCGGCGGGGTCGTCGCGCAGGGTGCGCAGGAACAGCTCGGACATCCGGGTGATCACAGCGGGCCAGCCTAGCCTGGCTATCGGCCTAGTGACCGGCGGCGTCCGGCCGCAAATCGCCGCGGTTGAGCGGCCGGGAGCTACAGCTCGCCGGCGTCTATCGCTTCCTTGACCTCTTGCGCGTGGGCGACCTGTTCGGGCGTGTAGCCGATGAGCAGCGCCGCGGCGCCGACGATGACGGCCACGCCGGCCACCCACAGCAGCCCGTAGGTGTAGCCGTGGTCCAGCGCACCCAACTGAGCGTCGGTCATGAACTTGACCGGGCCGGTCGTGCCGCCCAGGTACAGCGTGCGGGAGGTGATCACGGCCTGGATGACGGCCAGCACCAGCGGCCCACCCAGGCTCTGCAGCATCAGCGCGATGGCCGACACGGGGCCGATCTGGTCGAAACCGACGCCGGCGATCGCCGACAGAGTCAGGGGGACCACGCAAATGCCGATCCCGATCCCGCCGACGATGATGGGCAGTACCAGGTTGGGGAAGTAGGGCACGCCCCGATGCATGAGAAACGAGCCGTAGATCATCGCCCAGAACAGCAGCAGCCCACCGCCGATCGTCAGCACCCGCGGGGAGAACCGCGACACCAGCTGCGACGACACACCCAGGCCGATCCCCATCGCGATGACGAACGGGATGAAGCCGACGCCGGCGCGCAACGCGCTGTAGCCGAGGATGTCCTGCACGTACAGGCCGATGCACACGGTCAGGCTGAACATGAGCCCGCCGGCCAAAAAGATCGCGGCGAAGGTGACCAGCCGGTTGCGGTCGCGGAACAGCGCGAACGGCACGACGGGGTTTGCGGCGGTGCGCTCGACCACCACGAAGGCCAGCGCGGCGGCCAACGCCACCGCCCCCGAGCCGATGGTGGTGACCGAGATCCAGCCCTTTTCCGGGCCCATCGAGAAGGCGAACACCGCGGCGGTGCACGCGAGCGTGGCCAGCAGGGCGCCGGTGGCGTCGAGCTTCATCCGCTCCCGGTTGGTTTCCCGCAGGGCGGTGCGGGCCAGGTAGATCATCACCAGCCCAATCGGCACGTTGACCAAAAACGCCAGCCGCCAGGACAGTTCGGTCAGCGCCCCGCCGACCACCAGCCCCATCACCGAGCCGACGGCGGTCATCGCGGCGAACACGGCCGTCGCGGCGTTGCGCGCGGGCCCCTTCGGGAAGGTGGTCGCCACCAACGCCAGGCCGGTGGGCGATGCGATGGCCGATCCGATGCCCTGCAGCAACCGCGCGATGACCATGGTCGCCTCGTCCCAGGCGACCGCGCACAACACGGAGGAGATGGTGAACAGCGCGACGCCGACGATGAACGTGCGCTTGCGCCCGATGGTGTCGCCCAGGCGCCCACCGAGCAGCATCAGCCCGCCGAAGGTCAGCACGTACGCGGTGATGACCCAGCTGCGGCCGGCGTCGGACAGGCTCAGCTCGTTTTGGATCTTAGGAAGCGCGACGATGGCGACCGTGCTGTCCATGGTTGCCAGCAACTGCATGCCACCGATCGCGATCACGGCCGCGATGAAGCGCCAGGAAGGGAGCCATGCAGGGTAGTACCTGCCGATACGCGAAGAGGCGGTCTCCGCCGGCGGCGTTGCGCGCACCGGGGCCGGACGATCGGGGCGTACGGATGCCAAGTTTTGGACCGCCCGCTCAGAGTCGTTGAGAGCCGTCATAATGGGTTACCTTACAGTAATCTTAAGATCCTTTTAAATGCCGAACGCCGCCACGGCCCCGATCACGATGATCGCGGGAGGTCGGATCCCCTCTGCGCGGACCTTCTCCGGCGTGTCGGCGAGGGTGGCCCGCAACGTGTGCTGAGCTGCCGTTGTTCCGTGCTGGACCACCAGCACCGGCGTATCCGCAGGTCGGCCGCCGTTCAGCAAGACGTCGACGAAAAGCTCGATGCGTTCGACCGCCATCAGCAAAACGATGGTCCCCCTCATCGCGGCCAGTGCGTCCCAATTTACTAACGATTCGGGATGGCCCGGCGCCACATGGCCGCTGACCACCACGAATTCGTGATTTATCGCCCGATGCGTGACCGGAACTCCGGCCAGAGCGGGCACTCCTATGGCACTCGTCACACCCGGCACCACGGTCACCGGGACGCCGGCCTCGGCGCACGCCAGCACCTCCTCATACCCGCGCGCGAAGACGAACGGGTCCCCACCCTTGAGGCGCACCACGAAGCTCCCCGACCGCGCCCGCTCGATCATCACGTCGTTGATCGCGTCCTGGGCCATGGCCCGCCCGTACGGGATCTTGGCCGCGTCGATCACTTCGACGTGCGGGGGCAGCTCGGCGAGCAGCTCGGGCGGCGCGAGCCGGTCGGCGACCACGACGTCGGCCTGGGCGAGCAGGCGGCGGCCGCGCACCGTGATGAGCTCGGGGTCGCCGGGACCGCCGCCGACCAGCGCCACCCCACCGCGCACCACGTCGGAGCTCGCCGCGCCTTCCGGGGTGATGAGCCCCGTCTGCAGCGCCTCCCGGATGGCCGAGCGGATCGCCGCGGACCGCCGGTGCTCGCCGCCGGCCAGCACCCCCACCGACAGGCCGGCATAGCTGAAGGTCGCCGGGGTCACCGCGGTTCCCTCGACCGCGATGTCGGCGCGGACGCAAAAGATCTGGCGGCGTTCGGCCTCGGCGACGATGGCGGCGTTCACGTGCGGGTCGTCGGTGGCCGCGATCGCATACCAGGCCCCTTCGAGGTCGCCGTCGCGGTATTCGCGCAGCGACAGGACGATTCCCTCCATCGCCTCCACGGCCCGGGTGGCGGACCGCGAGATGACGAGCACGTCCGCGCCGCTGGCGATGAGGAGCGGCAATCGGCGCTGAGCGACGGTCCCCCCGCCGACCACGACGACCTTCTTGCCGGCCAGCCGCAATCCGGCCAGGTAGGCGTTCTCGGTCACCGGCCAAGCCTAGTGGCGATCGCCAGCGCGGCGGAGCCGGGCGCAGAGGGTCGACACCGTCGGCCTAGTGGCGATCGCCAGCGCGGCGGAGCCGGGCGCAGAGGGTCGACACCGCCGGCCTAGTGGCGATCGCCAGCGCGGCGGAGCCGGGCGTGGGCGACGAAGCGCGCCACCGCCGCCGGCGCCGCGGCCGGGTGGGTGTGCAGGTACGACGCGTGGACGCCGGCGTGCACGGCGCCGTCCCGGACCGGAGCTTTCTCGTCCGCGGCGCGGGCCCCATACACCCACGCCGGCGGATACCTCTCGGCGAAAGTGACCGCGGTGCGGTGGAATTCGTGCCCGACCGCCCGCTGCCCGGTCGAGTACAGCGGCGAATCGGCGACGGCGACGGCGTCGCGATAGGCCAGCGTGAGCTGCGGCATGAACCGGGCCGAACCGGCCAGCACCCCGCACATCGGGTGGCCGTCGAGTTCGGAGACCAAGTAGATCAGCCCGGCGCATTCGGCGTGCACGGGCGCGCCGGCGGCCGCCAGCTCGCTGATCTGTTTCCGCACAACGCGATTGGCCGAAAGCTCGGCCGTGAACTGTTCGGGGAAGCCACCGGGCAGCAACACCGCGTCGGTGCCGTCGGGCAGCGCGTCGACGAGCGGGTCGAATTCGGCCACGTCGCCGCCGGCGGCGCGCAGCAGCTCCGCGTGCTCGGCGTAGCCGAAGCTGAACGCCTTGCCGCTCGCCATGGCGACGGTGGCGCGCGCGCCCGACGCCTCGCCCACCGCTGCCGCCGGGTCCCACGGCCGGTCGGCGGACCCGCACCGGGCGGCCGCCACCACGGCGGCCAGGTCGACGTGGCGCGCGACCAGGGTGGTCATCGCGTCGACCGCGTCCCGGGCGTGCCGCCCATACTCCACTGCCGTCACGAGCCCGAGATACCTTGTCGGCAGCTCCAATTCGGCGGCGCGGGGGATGGCGCCCAGCACCGGGACTCCGGCCTGTTCGCATGCCTGGCGCAGCACGTGCTCGTGGCGGGCCGAGCCGACCCGGTTGAGGATCACGCCGCACACCCGGGTCGCGGCGTCGAACGTCGAAAAGCCGTGCAGCAGCGCGGCGATGCTCTGGCTCTGGCCGCGCGCGTCGATGACCAGGATCACGGGGGCACCCAGCAGGCCCGCGACGTGCGCGGTGGAGCCCGCCGCCGGGGCGGTCGTTCCGATCCGCCCGTCGAACAGCCCCATCACCCCCTCGATCACGGCGATGTCGGCGCCACCGCTGCCGTGCGCGTAGAGCGGGCCGATGAGCCCCTCCCCCACCAGCACCGGATCGAGGTTGCGGCCGGGCCGCCCGGCCGCCAGGCCGTGGTAGCCGGGATCGATGAAGTCGGGCCCGACCTTGAACGGCGCGACGCTGTGGCCCGCCCCGCGCAGAGCGCCGATCAAACCCGTTGCCACGGTGGTCTTTCCGCTCCCCGACGCGGGCGCGGCGATGACCACCGCGGGGACGCTGGTCACTGGCCCACCCACCTCGGCGAGCGTGCGCACAATGACACCTCACACGGCGTGTCGGTGTGCAAACACGCACGCTCGCGGGGCCAGGCGGGGACGCTCACCACTCGATGCCCTTCTGCCCCTTGCGCCCGGCGTCCATCGGGTGCTTGACCTTGGTCATCTCAGTGACCAGATCAGCGGCCTCGACCAACCGCGGCGGGGCATCGCGTCCGGTGATCACCACGTGCTGGTGGCCGGGCCGGGCCAGCAGGACGTCCACCACGTCGTCGACGTCGACCCAGCCCCACTTCAGCGGGTAGGTGAATTCGTCGAGCACGTAGAAGTCGTGGCGCTGCGCGGCCAGCCGGCGCGCGATCTCGGACCAGCCGTCGGCCGCGGCCGCGGCGTGATCGATCTCGCTGCCCGCCTTGCGGGTCCACGACCAGCCGGCACCCATCTTGTGCCATTCGACTTGCCCGCCCACGCCGTCCCGGTCGTGCAGTTCGCCGAGTCGCGCGAAGGCCGCCTCCTCGCCCACCTTCCACTTCGCGCTCTTGACGAACTGAAACACCGCCACCCGCAGGCCGGCGTTCCACGCCCGCAACGCCATTCCGAACGCCGCCGTCGACTTCCCCTTGCCCGCGCCGGTGTGCACCGCCAGCACGGGCGTGTTGCGCCGCGCGCGGGTGGTCAGGCCGTCGTCGGGCACGCCGAGCGGTTTTCCCTGTGGCATGGACGCTTATCCCTCGCTCGCTCAGGCCACGCTGCGGACGGCCTGCGTCAGGTGGTCGGCGCGCAGCTGCTCCAGCCGCACCGCCGGCGCGCCGAGCTGGTCGGCTAGCCGGCCCGCCAAACCCAGCCGCACGTACGACGTCTCGCAGTCGACGACCACCGCGGCGGCCCCCTCGGCGAGCAGGCGCGCCGCCGCGATCCGGCTGCGCCCCAACGGGTCCGGCCCGGCGGTGGCCCGGCCGTCAGTGAGCACGACGACCAGCGGCCGCCGCGCGCGGTCGCGCGCCCGCTCCCGGACGATCAGCTCGCGCGCGGCCAGCAGGCCCTCGGCCAGCGGGGTCTTGCCGCCGGTGTCGAACCGGGCCAGCCGCCGCCCGGCGATGTGCGCCGAGGACGTCGGCGGCAGCAGCAGCCGCGCGCCGTGGCCGCGGAACGTGATCACCGCGACCTTGTCGCGACGCTGATAGGCGTCGCGCAGCAACGACAGGGTGGCGCCGCTCACCGCGGCCATGCGATCGCGGGCGGCCATCGAACCCGACGCGTCGACGACGAAGATCACCAGATTGCCTTCGCGCCCTTCGCGGATGGCCCGGCGCACGTCGTCTGGCGTCGGCCGCAACGGCCCAGCCCCGGCGCGCTCGGCGGCCGAGAGCAGGGTCGCGAACAGGTGCAGGCCGTGCGCGCCGGCGCTCGTGTCGCCCGCGTCGGCCGCCGCGACCACGCTGCCGGAGGCGTTACGGGCCCGCGACCGCCGGCCCGGTGCGCCCTCGCCGACCCCCGGAACGGTCAGCGCCCGGGTGCGAAACGCCGCCGACGGGGGCGCGCTGGGCCTGGTCGACGACCGCGCGGGGGGCGAAGCCGGGCGCTGGGGGTACCTCTCGCTTGCGGGGGACGGGTCGTCGCCATCCGAGTTCGGGGCCCGCTGCGGCTTCGAATTCGGCTGTGGCGCAGGCGCATCCGCGGACTGTCCGCCGCCGGGCGGGTCGGGGTCGGGCTGGGGGTCGTCGGCGCCGGCCCGCGCCAGGGCCTCGTCGAGCTGGTCGCGGTCGATGCCCGGGTCGTCGAACGGGTCGCGGCGGCGCCGGTGCGGCAGGGCCAGTTCGGCGGCGGCCCTGACGTCCTGCTCCTCGACGACGGTGGCGCCGCGCCACGCCGCGTGCGCGACGGCGGTACGGGCCAGCACCAGGTCGGCCCGCATGCCGTCGACGTCGAACGCCGCGCACAGGGCAGCGATGCGCCGTAACTCGTTGTCGGGCAACGACACGTCGTCGACGAGGGCGCGGGCCGCGCCGATCCGGCGGGCCAACTCGGCGTCGGCGTCGGCGTAGCGCTGGGCGAACGCGTCGGGGTCGGCCTCGTAGGCCATGCGCCGCCGGACGACCTGCGTCCGCACGTCGACGTCGCGCGACGCGCGCACGTCGACGGTCAGGCCGAATCGGTCCAGCAGTTGCGGGCGCAGCTCGCCCTCCTCGGGATTCATCGTGCCGATCAACACGAACCGCGACTCGTGCGAATGCGAGATGCCGTCGCGCTCGATGTGCACGCGGCCCATCGCCGCCGCGTCGAGCAGCACGTCGACCAGGTGATCGTGCAGCAGGTTCACCTCGTCGACGTAGAGGACGCCGCCGTGCGCGCGGGCGAGCAGCCCCGGGGAGAACGCGTGCTCGCCGTCGCGCAGCACCCGCTGCAGGTCCAGCGAGCCGATCACCCGGTCTTCGGTTGCCCCCAGCGGCATTTCGACAAGGCCGCCCTCGCCGGTCGCGTCGCGTCCCGACGCGGCGGCCAGCAGCGCCGCAAGCCCGCGCACGGCCGTCGACTTCGCGGTGCCCTTCTCGCCCCGGATCAGCGCGCCGCCGATCTCGGGGCGCACGGCGCACAGCAGCAGGGCCAGCCGCAGCTGGTCGTGCCCGACGATCGCGCTGAACGGATACGGCTTCACGGCAGTTCCGCCGGACCGGAGCCGGGGCGCGAGGGCTTGAGCATGGGCACGTGCGGGATGCCGTCGTCGACGAAATCGTCGCCGTCGCGGACGAATCCGTGCTGGGCATACATGTCGGCCAGGTAGGTCTGCGCGTCGATGCGGCACGGGTAGTCCCCCACCTCGGCCAGCGCGGCGCGCAGCAGCCGCGTGGTGTGGCCCTGGCCGCGTGCGCTGCGCTTGGTGCACAGCCGACCGATCCGGAAGGCCTTCTCGCCCCCGGCGTGCTCCTCCATCAGCCGCAGCGTGCAGATCACCTCGCCGTCGGGCGTCTCCAGCCAGAAGTGCCGGGTTTCGGCGAGCAGGTCGCGGCCGTCCAGCTCCGGGTACGGGCAGGCCTGCTCGACGACGAACACCTCCACCCGCAGCTTGAGCAGCTCGTAAAGGGTTGGGACGTCGAGGTCTTTGGACCAGGCGCGGCGCAGCGATTCGCTCATGACGCCTCCAGCTGCAACGCCTTGGTGCCCCATGACCAGACCTCGTCGAACAGCCCGGGCTCGCGGGACAGCTCCACCCCCAGCGACGGCACCATCTCCTTCAGCGCGGGCAGCCACGAGTCGTAGCGCTGCGCGAAGCACCGCGCCAGCACATCGAGCATGGCCGGCACCGCGGTCGACGCCCCCGGCGAGCCGCCCAGCAGCCCGGCGATGCTGCCGTCGGCGGCGCTGAGCAGGGTGGTGTTGAAGTCGAGCGCGCCGCCTCTGCGCCTGTCGCGGCGGATCACCTGGACCCGTTGGCCGGCCACCGTCAGCTCCCAGTCGGAATCCGTTGCGCTGGGCGCGAAGTCGCGCAGCATCCGCACGCGGTCGGGTTCGGAGAGCCGCAGTTGGCCGATGAGGTAGTTGACCAGTGTCAGCTGGGTGACCCCGACACCGAGCATCGACAACAGGTTGTCCGGCTTGATCGAGCGGGGCAGGTCGCTGAAGTGGCCGTGTTTCAAAAACTTCGGCGACCAGCCGGCGTACGGCCCGAACACCAGCCACGACTTGCCGTTGACGAACCGAAGGTCCAGGTGCAGCGCGCCGAGCGGCGGGGCCCCCGGCGCCGGCACGCCGTACACCTTGGCGCGGTGCGCGGCCACCAGCGCCGGATTGTCGGCCCGCAGGAACCGCCCGCCGATCGGGAAGCCGGCGAAGCCCTTGACCTCCTTGATGCCCGACCGCTGCAACAGCGGCAACGCATCCCCGCCGGCGCCGACGAAGACGAATTTGGCGTTCAGCCGGCGCTTTTGGCGGGTCCGGCGGGTGCGGATCGTCAGCGCCCAGCCGTCGGACTGCCGTGTCAGGTCGCGGACCTCGTGACCGAACAGCGCCGTGGCGCCGCCCCGCACGCAGAAGGCGATGAGCTGGCGCGCCAGCGCACCGAAGTCGACGTCGGTGCCGTCGGCGGCCCAGTTGAGCGCGACCGGCTCGGAAAAGTCACGCTTGGCGGCCATCAACGGCAGCCGTCGCGCGAACTCTTGCGCGTCGTCGATCAACTCGGTCCGCGCGAACAGGGGGTTGTCGGCCAGCGCGCGCCGGCGCCGCCGCAGGTAGTCGACGCCCGGCGCGCCGCGCACGAAGCTGACGTGCGGGACGGGGTTGACGAACCCGCGATCCGTCAGGATGCCGTTCTCGACCGCGTACGCCCAGAATTGGCGCGTCACCTGGAACTGCTCGTTGATGCGCACCGCTTTGGTGATGTCGATCGAGCCGTCGGGGTGCTGCGGGGTGTAGTTCAGCTCGCACAGCGCGGAGTGCCCGGTGCCGGCGTTGTTCCAGGGGCTGCTGCTTTCGGCGGCGACGGCGTCCAGCCGCTCCACGATGGTGATCGACCAGTCCGGCTCCAGCCGCCGCAGCAACGCGCCCAGGGTCGCGCTCATGATGCCGGCGCCCACCAGCACGACGTCGGTCCGCGCGGTTCTGGCCTGCCCTGACACCGTCCCAGGTTATCCCGACGCGATCCGGGCGCTCACCGCGTGCGGCCCACCCGTGGCCAGCAAAACCTTTAAGCTGGCCTCGTGACTGGCTGGGTGCCCGACGTGCTGCCCGGCTATTGGCAGCGCACCATCCCGCTCGGTCCCGATCCGGCCGGCGAGGGCGACATCGCGGCGACGCTGGTCCGGCGCGGCGAGCCCGCCGGCGCCGACCACCGCGCGGTCCTGGCGGTGCACGGCTACACCGACTACTTCTTCCACACGGAGTTGGCCGATCACTTCGCGGATCGCGGCTTTGCCTTCTACGCGCTGGACCTCCAGAAATGTGGCCGGTCGCGGCGCGAGGGCCAGACCCCGCACTTCATCACCGACCTCGCCCACTACGACGCCGAACTCGGGCACGCCGTGGCGGCCATCCGCCGGCAGGCGCCCGCCGGCCGGCCCGCCGAGATCCTGGTGTACGGCCATTCCTCCGGCGGGCTGATCGTGTCGCTGTGGCTGGACCGGCTGCGACGGCGGGATCCGGCCGCGCACGCCGCCGTCCGGGGCCTCGTGCTCAACAGCCCGTTCCTGGACCTGCACGGCCCCGCGGTGTTGCGCCATGCGCTGGCCTCGGCGCTGATCGCCGGCCTGTCGCGGGTGCGGTCCAAGGGGGTGGTCCGGGCCCCCACCGAGGGCGGCTACGGCACCACCCTGCACCGCGACTACCACGGCGAGTTCGACTACGACCTGGAATGGAAGCCGGTGGGCGGCTTCCCCATCACGTTCGGCTGGCTGCACGCCATCCGCCGCGGTCACACCCGGCTGCATCGCGGGCTCGAGGTCGGCGTGCCGACTCTGATCCTGCGGTCGGACCACAGCGTGGCCGAATCCGACGACCCCGCATCCATGCACCGTGGCGACGCGGTTCTCGACGTCACCCAGATCGCGAGGTGGGCCGGCCGCATCGGCAAACGCAGCACCGTCGTCCCGGTGGCCGACGCCAAACACGACGTGTTCCTGTCGCTGCCGGAGCCGCGCCGGATGGCCTACCGCCACCTGGACATGTGGCTGGACGAGTACCTGGGCAGCGACAACAGCCAGGCCTCGACGTCCTCGGGAAAGGGGTGAGGACCCAAGGATGGAAACCTACGACATCGCCATCATCGGAACCGGTTCGGGCAACACCATTCTCGACGAGCGCTACGCGCGCAAGCGCGCGGCCATCTGCGAGCAGGGCACCTTCGGCGGCACCTGCCTCAACGTCGGGTGCATCCCGACGAAGATGTTCGTCTACGCCGCCGAGGTCGCCGCGGGCGTCCGGGGCGCGGCCCGTTATGGCGTCGACGCGCACATCGACGGGGTGCGCTGGGACGAGATCGTCTCGCGCGTCTTCGGACGCATCGATCCCATCTCGATGAGCGGCGAGGACTACCGGCGCTCGCTGCCCAATGTCGACCTGTACGAACGGCACACCCGGTTCGGACCGGTTCAGCCCGACGGGCGATACCTGTTGCGCACCGATGCGGGCGAAGAGTTCACCGCCGATCAGGTGGTGATCGCGGCGGGCTCGCGGCCGATAATCCCGGCGACCATCCTCGCCTCCGACGTGCATTACCACACCAGTGACACCATCATGCGCATACCCGAGCTGCCCGAGCACCTTGTGATCATCGGAAGCGGCTTTGTGGCAACGGAATTCGCCCACGTCTTTTCCGCGCTCGGCGTGCGAGTCACGCTGGTGGTCCGGGGCGCCACGCTGCTGCGCCACTTCGACGACACCATCTGCAAACGGTTTACCCGCATCGCCTCGCGCAAATGGGAGCTGCGCACCCACCGGATGGTCGCTCGCGCCGCCAACCGCGGCTCCGGCGTCGCCCTGGAGCTCGACGACGGGTCCACCCTGAACGCCGACCTGCTGCTGGTGGCGACCGGCCGGTTGCCCAACGGCGACCTGCTGGACGCCGACCAGGCCGGCGTCGATGTCCAGAACGGCCAGGTGGTGGTGGACGAATACCAACGCACCTCGGCGCGCGGCGTTTTCGCGCTCGGCGACGTCTCGTCGCCGTACCAGCTCAAGCACGTGGCCAACCACGAGGCCCGCGTCGTGCAGCACAACCTACTGTGCGACTGGGACGACACGGAGTCGATGGCCGTGACCGATCACCGGTTTGTGCCGTCGGCGGTGTTCACCGATCCCCAGCTGGCGACCGTCGGCCTCACCGAAAACCAGGCCATCGCACGGGGATTCGACATCTCGGTCGCGATCCAGGACTACGCCGACGTCGCCTACGGCTGGGCGATGGAAGACACCACCGGCATCGTCAAACTCATCGCCGAGCGCAACAGCGGGTGCCTGCTGGGCGCCCACATCATGGGCCACCAGGCGTCGTCGATCATCCAGCCGCTGATCCAGGCGATGAGCTTCGGGCTGACCGCCACGGAGATGGCGCGCGGCCAGTACTGGATTCATCCGGCACTGCCCGAGGTGGTCGAGAACGCCCTACTGGGCCTGCGCTAGCGGCGATCGCAAGCGCGGCGTAGCCGGGCGTGGCGGGTCGCCGCCGTTGTCAGCCGCGCTGGCACTGCGGGCACAGGCCGCGCAGCGTCAGGCCGGCCGCCTCCGACAGCGTGAACGAACTGCCCGCCATCGCGTGCTCGAGCGCCGAGCTCAGCTGGCGGGCGGGCACCTCGATGATCGAGCCGCAGCGCGTGCACACCGCGTGGTGGTGCGGCGCGGTGGCCAGCCCGTAGGTCGCGACGCCGCCGTCGAGGGTCAGGGCGTGCAGCACCCCCTGGTCGACCAGGGTGGTCACGGTGCGGTAGATGGTCGCGACATCCGGCGGCTGGCCGCCCGGCGGCAGGCAGGCGCGCACCCGCTGGTGGATCTCCGCCACCGGCAGGTGCCCGTTGACCGGCTCGAGGACCGCCAGCACCTGGATCCGCGACGCCATCCGCCGTAGCCCATGGGCCCGCAGGATGTCACCCATCCGTTCGGTGACGGCCGCGTCCAGCACGGGGGCCTTGGGACTCACCCGTTCAGTGTCGCGCCCCACACCCTGGATCGCCAGTCTTCGGCCCAACTCGGCGCGGGCGACCCCCGGTGAGTTCCTGCAATCGACTTGCATTTGGCTCGCGGCGGCCCCTAATGTCGTGCCGGTGGCCAGCACTGAGTTGGACTGGCGGCCATCGCGAATGAGCAGGCTTCGGGGCGCGCTGGCGCCGGCGGAGTGGTGGCGGCTGGGGGCGATGGTGGCGGTGATCGCCGCCCTGCACCTCGTCGGCTGGATCACCCTGGTGCTGATCGTGGATCCGGAGCGATTCAGCCTCGGCGGCAAGGCGTTCGGTGTCGGCGTCGGGCTGACGGCCTACACCCTCGGGATGCGGCACGCCTTCGACGCCGACCACATCGCCGCCATCGACAACACCACCCGCAAGCTGATGAGCGACGGGCAGCGCCCGCTGGCCGTCGGGTTCTTCTTCTCGCTCGGCCACAGCACCGTGGTCTTCGGGCTGGCGCTGCTGTTGGCCACGGGGACGAGGGCCGTCATAACGGCCACAGTCGGGCCGGTCGAGGACGACTCCTCGGCGCTGCATCACTACACCGGCCTCATCGGCACCAGCGTGTCCGGGGCATTCCTCTACCTCATCGCCATCCTCAACGTGATCGTCCTGGTCGGCATCCTGCGCGTGTTCCTGCGGCTGCGCCGCGGCGAGTACGACGAATCCGAACTCGAACGGCAACTGCAGAACCGCGGGCTCATCAACCGGTTCCTCGGGCGGTTCACCCAGTCGATCACCAAGTCCTGGCACCTGTACCCGGTCGGGCTGTTGTTCGGGCTGGGCTTCGACACCGCCACCGAGATCGCGCTGCTGGTGCTGGCGGGCACCAGCGCCGCGGCCGGGCTGCCGTGGTACGCCATCCTGTGTCTGCCGGTGCTGTTCACGGCGGGCATGTGCCTGCTGGACACCATCGACGGCTCGTTCATGAACTTCGCCTACGGCTGGGCCTTCGCCAGCCCGGTGCGCAAGATCTACTACAACATCACCATCACCGGGCTGTCGGTGGCCGTCGCCCTGCTGATCGGGACCGTCGAACTCCTCGGCCTGTTCGCCGACCAGCTGGGCTGGCGCGGTCCGTTCTGGCGCTGGCTGGGCGGCCTCGACCTCAACACCGTCGGTTTCGTCGTCGTCGGCATCTTCGTCGCGACCTGGGCGCTCGCCCTGCTCGTCTGGCGCGTCGCGCGCATCGAGGAGAAGTGGAACTCGGCCGAGACGGCGGGCTGACCCCGGTCGGGTGTAGAACAGTGCCATGCACGAGCTGTCGTTGTGCGAGGCGATCGCCGGGGTGGTCAAGACGCATGCCGACGGCCGGCACGTCGACGTCGTGCGGGTGCGGATCGGGGCGCTCCGTCAGGTGGTGCCGGAGTCGCTGTCGTTCTGCTGGACGCTGGTCCGCGACTCCGAGGACATGCCCGACGCCGAGCTGGAGCTCGAGTGCGTCACCGCCGAGGTGCGCTGCCGTTCGTGCGGCCGCCAGTCCGAGATCACGTCGGCCTGGTCGATCTGGTGCCCGCGGTGCGACAGCCCCGACGTCGAGGTGCTGCGCGGCAACGAATTCCTGGTGACGTCGTTGGACGTCTCGTGAAAACCGCACCGTCTGAATGGACTTGATCATGGGCAGATTTCATCGCCACGACGACGGCACCGTGCACACCCACGATCACGATCAGCCCGACCACGATCACGGCGACCACAGCTCCTACCGGACGGGCGCGCAGCGCATCGAGGTGCTGGAGGCGATCTTCGCCGAAAACGACGTTCTCGCCGATGCCAATCGGGCGGCCTTCGAGAGCAACGGGATCCGCACGCTGAACCTGATGAGTTCACCGGGATCGGGGAAGACGAGCATCGTGGCGGCGACGCTCGACGAGCTCGCCGGTGAACTCGCGATCGGCGTGATCGAGGGCGACATCGCCACGGACCTGGATGCGGCCAAGCTCAGCGGTCGCGGCGCCCAGGTGTCACTGCTCAACACCAGCAACGGGTTTGGCGGCGAATGCCACCTCGACGCGCCGATGGTCAATCGCGCGCTGCCGGGCCTCGACCTGCCCGGTCTGGACCTGGTGATCATCGAAAACGTCGGCAACCTGGTCTGCCCGGCGGAGTTCGACGTCGGCGAGCACGCCAAGGCCATGGTCTACTCGGTGACCGAGGGCGAGGACAAGCCGCTCAAGTACCCGGTGATGTTCCGCTCGGTGGATGTGGTGCTGCTCAACAAGATCGATCTCGTGCCCTACCTCGACGTCGATGTCGACTCGTACATCGCGCACGTGCGCGAGGTCAACGCCGAGGCGGAGATCCTGCCGGTCAGCGCGCGCACGGGGGCCGGCATGGGCGCCTGGTTCGGGTGGCTGCGGCGCTTCGCCACGGACTCCGGCGCGTGATGCGCTGGTGCGATTGATTCGCACGACAAATCCTGCGAATAATTCGCATGACGACATGTTCGGGGCGCTCGTTAGGCTGGCTCACGGTTGGGCCGCGTCGCGGCGGAGGACCGTACCGCCTTGGCGCACAACGGCACTGGCCGGTATCACCGAGTTATAGGGCATATGTGCATTTGTCGGCACACTGAGCCCCGTTGACAACGGTGTGCGGCGGGAGTAGACCCAAAACCAGCGCTGCGCAAGTGGGCCGATGGTCGACTCCGGCAGCGCAGGAGCACCCAGCCCGGCTCCGGAAAGCTGCGTCATGCCAACTGAAGCGGCAGTCAAAGCAGAAGAAACATTGATCCATGTTCTATGGATCAATGCGGGGCTCAGTTGCGACGGCGATTCGGTGGCGTTGACTGCGGCCACCCAGCCCAGCGTCGAGGAGATTGCCCTCGGCGCGCTTCCGGGCTTGCCGAAGGTCGCCGTGCACTGGCCCCTGATCGATTTCGAATGTGGACCCAACGGGGGGGCGGACGACTTCCTCGAGTGGTTCTTCAGAGCCGATCGCGGCGAACTCGAGCCCTTCGTGCTCGTCGTCGAGGGATCGATACCCAACGAGAGGATCAAGGACGAGGGCTACTGGTGCGGGTTCGGCAACGACCCAGCGACCGGCCAGCCCATGACCACCAGCGAATGGCTCGACCGGCTGACGCCCAAGGCCACCGCCGTCGTCGCGGTCGGGACCTGCGCCACCTACGGCGGCATCCACGCGATGGCCGGCAACCCGACCGGTGCGATGGGCGTCCCCGATTACCTCGGCTGGGACTGGAAGAGCAAGGCGGGCATCCCGATCGTCTGCGTGCCGGGGTGCCCGATCCACCCCGACAACCTGTCGGAGACGCTGACCTACCTGCTCTACATGGCGACCGGTCAGGCGCCGATGATCCCGCTCGACGAGGCGCTGCGCCCCAAGTGGTTGTTCGGCAACACCGTGCACGAAGGGTGTGACCGCGCGGGCTACTACGAGCAGGGCGATTTCGCCACCGAGTACGGGTCACCCAAATGCATTGTCAAGCTTGGCTGTTGGGGCCCCGTCGTGAAATGCAATGTGCCCAAGCGCGGCTGGATCAACGGTGTCGGGGGCTGCCCGAACGTCGGCGGCATCTGCATCGGATGCACCATGCCGGGCTTCCCCGACAAGTTCATGCCGTTCATGGACGAGCCGCCGGGCGGCAAGGTTTCCACGACCGCCTCGGGCCTCTACGGGTCGGTGATCCGCAGCCTGCGGGGCGTCACGGCGCGCACCGTTGACAAGGAGCCGCGCTGGCGCCACAACGGCGACGAACTCACCACCGGAGCCCGCCGCACCTGGTAGATCCCCTCTACCAGGTCGGCGCGCTTTCATCCCCACTGCACAGGGAGAAACTTCGATGACAACTATCGTCCCCGAGCCGACCACCGCCAAGCGCGAGCCCGGCCAGCTCGTCGACATGGCCTGGGACCCCATCACCCGCATCGTGGGCAGCCTCGGCATCTACACCAAGATCGACTTCGAGAACAAGGAGGTCGTCGAGTGCCACAGCACCTCGTCGATCTTCCGCGGCTACTCGATCTTCATGAAGGGCAAGGACCCTCGCGACGCCCACTTCATCACCAGCCGCATCTGCGGCATCTGCGGCGACAACCACGCCACCTGTTCGTGCTACGCGCAGAACATGGCGTACGGGGTCAAGCCGCCGCACCTCGGCGAGTGGATCGTCAACCTCGGCGAGGCGGCGGAATACATGTTCGACCACAACATCTTCCAGGAGAACCTGGTCGGCGTGGACTTCTGCGAGAAGATGGTCTCCGAGACCAACCCGAGCGTGCTCGCGCTGGCGGAGAAGACGCCGGCGCCGCAGGCCGGCGCGCACGGCTACCGGACGATCGCGGACATCATGCGCTCGCTCAATCCGTTCAGCGGCGAGTTCTACCGCGAGGCGCTGGTGGTCAGCCGCTGGACGCGAGAGATGTTCTGCCTCATGGAGGGCCGCCACGTGCACCCGTCCACGCTGTACCCCGGCGGGGTCGGGACCGTCGCCACCATCCAGCTGATGACGGATTACATGACGCGGCTGATGCGCTACGTCGAGTTCATGAAGAAGGTCGTGCCGATGCACGACGACCTGTTCGACTTCTTCTACGAGGCGCTGCCCGGCTACGAGAAGGTCGGGCTGCGCCGGACCCTGCTCGGCTGCTGGGGCTCCTTCCAGGACCCCGAGGTGTGCAACTTCGAATACAAGGACATGGAGCGCTGGGGTAACGCGATGTTCGTCACCCCGGGCGTGGTGGTCGACGGCAAGCTGGTCACCCACTCGCTGGTGGACATCAATCTCGGCATCCGAATCCTTTTGGGCAGTTCGTATTACGACGACTGGACCGAGCAGGAGATGTTCGTCAAAACCGATCCGCTGGGCAACGCGGTGGACCGGCGGCACCCGTGGAACCAGCACACCAACCCGCACCCGCAGAAGCGGGACATGGACGGCGGCAAGTACAGCTGGGTGATGTCGCCGCGCTGGTTCGACGGACAGGACCACCTGGCCCTGGACACCGGCGGCGGCCCGCTGGCGCGGCTGTGGGCGACGGCGCTGGCCGGGCTGGTCGACATCGGCTACGTCAAGGCGACGGGCACCAGCGTCAAGATCAATCTCCCGAAGACCGCGCTCAAGGGTCCGGTGGAGTTCGAGTGGAAGATCCCCCAGTACGGCAGCAACACGATCGAACGCGACCGGGCGCGCACCTACTTCCAGGCCTACGCGGCGGCGTGCGCGCTGCACTTCGCCGAGAAGGCGCTCGCGGAGATCCGTGCCGGGCGCACCAAGACGTGGGAGCGCTTCGAGGTGCCCGACGAGGCCATCGGTTGCGGCTTCACCGAGGCAGTACGCGGCGTGCTCAGCCACCACCTGGTGATCCGGGACGGCAAGATCGCCAACTACCACCCGTACCCGCCCACCCCGTGGAACGCCAACCCGCGCGACAGCTACGGCACGCCGGGCCCCTACGAGGACGCGGTGCAGGGGCAGCCGATCTTCGAGGAGAACGGCCGGGACAACTTCAAGGGCATCGACGTCATGCGCACCGTCCGCAGCTTCGACCCGTGCCTTCCGTGCGGCGTGCACATGTACCTGGGTAAGGGCAAGACCCTGGACAGACTGCACACGCCAACGCAATCACCCGTCGGGGAGTGACGATCGCAAGCTCGGCGAAGCCGGGCGCTGGGGGTACCTCCCGCTTGCGGGGGACGGGTCGTCACATTAACGGAGGACGCATGGCGGATCGCCCGGAGAACCCCGAGAAGGACACGCAGTGGCGCGCGGCGGGCGATCGAATCCAGACATTGCTGGATTCCTGCGCGGCGAGTGGGGCCGCCGCGTATGAGCGCGCCCAACAGCTGGTCCGCGAGGTAGTCGGGCTCTACGGGGCCGGTCTGGAGCGGATCGTGCGGGCCGGTGACGCCGGCCTGGCCGAGCGGCTGGCCGCCGACGACCTGGTGGCCAGCCTGCTCCTCGTCCACGGGCTGCACCCGCACGACGTGCACCGGCGGGTGTCCGACGCGCTGGACCGGGTGCGGCCCTACCTCGGCTCGCACGGCGGCGACGTGGACCTGCTCGAGATCGTTGCTGGCGAGGGGCCGGGAGAAAACACCGTGCGGCTGGCGTTCAGGGGGAGCTGCAAGAGCTGCCCGTCGTCGGCGGTGACGCTGGAGCTGGCGGTGCAGGACGCGGTCCGCGCGGCCGCGCCGGAGGTCACCTCGATCGAGGTGGTCACCGCCCCGACCGAGAAGGTCACCGGCGTGATCCCGGCCGAATCGCTGATGGCGCATGTGAAGTCGAACGGGCACGCCGCCGGCTGGCATGCCGTGCCCGAGGTGGGCGACCTGGCTCCCGGCGAGGTGGCGGGTTTCCTGGTGTCGGGCACACCGCTGCTGGTGTGCAGAGTCGGTGACCTGCCGCTGGCCTACCGCGACCATTGTCCGGTGTGCGACGACTCGTTGGCGGGGGCGTTACTGCGCGACGCGCTGCTGGGCTGCCCGCGCTGCGGCACGCAGTTCGACGCCGTGCACGCGGGTGCCGGCCCCGGCGGAGCCCACCTCGAGCCGCTGCCCCTGCTGCTGCGCGATGGGGTGCCCTCGGTGGCGCTGGACGAGCCGATGGGGGCCCGCGCATGACCACTCCTTTCGACGTGCTCAGCCGGATTCGCAGCAACCGGGCCGTCCCGGCGCCCGCGGGCGAACGGTGCGACATGTGCTCCGAGCTCATCGCCGACGAGCACCAGCATGTGGTGAACGTGGCCGAGCGCCAGTTGATGTGCGTCTGCCGGGCCTGCTATCTGCTGTTCACCGACTCCGCCGCCGAACTGCGCTATCGCGCGGTGCCGGACCGGTATCTGGCGTTTCCGGGCTTCGCGCTGAGCCGCCGCGCCTGGGAGGCACTGCAGATCCCGGTGGGCGTCGCCTTCTTCTTCACCAACTCCGAGCTGCACCGCACGGTGGCCTTTTACCCCGGGCCGGCTGGGGCGACCGAATCGGAGCTGGACCTG
This sequence comes from Mycobacterium terramassiliense, assembly GCF_900157385.1. Taxonomy (GTDB): domain Bacteria; phylum Actinomycetota; class Actinomycetes; order Mycobacteriales; family Mycobacteriaceae; genus Mycobacterium; species Mycobacterium terramassiliense. Next base: position 205,145 of record NZ_LT717699.1, on the reverse strand, counting down.
GACGCGTGGAACGCCGTCGGCGGCGCCGACCCCCGGGCGGGGCTGCTCGCCGACGACGTCGAGGCGCTGCTGGTCCGGGTCCCCCAGAACGACGACGACGAGAATGCCGAGCCGCAAACCTATCTCGTGCCGATCGACGCCTGCTACGAGTTCGTCGGGCGGCTGCGCATGCTGTGGCGGGGGGTCGACGGAGGCCAGGAGGCCCGGGCGTTCATTGACGGCTTCTTCGCCCAGATCGCGGCTCGCGCGGTAAAGACACCGCCATGACCGGAGAGCACGTGGACGTCAACTTCGCGGTGCTCGACGTGGCGCCCGAACCGTACTCGGTGAGCCCGGTGTTGACCGCGCGGGTCAGCGTCGCCGCCGGCGGGGACGACCCGGTGCACGCGATCGCCCTGCGCTGCCAGGTCCGCATCGAGCCGCTGCGCCGTTCCTACTCGGAGGCGGAGGCGGGCGGGCTGCTCGACCTGTTCGGGCCCCGCGAACGCTGGGCCTCCACCCAGCGCACCTTCCTGTGGCAACACGCCACCGCGATGGTGCCGGGGTTCGCCGGAAACACGACGGTCGCGCTCGCGCTGGACTGCACGTACGACTTCGAGGTCGCCGCAGCCAAGTACCTGCACGCGCTGCGCGACGGCGCCCTGCCCCTCCAGTTCCTTTTCAGCGGAACCATTTTCGTCAAGTCCGAACGCGGGTTTTCGGTCCAGCAGGTGCCGTGGGACTGCGAGTATCGCTATGACATGCCGGTCGCGGTCTGGCGGGACCTGATCGCCCAGCACTATCCGAACACCGGCTGGGTGCGGCTGGGCCATGACACCATCGCGGCGCTGGCCTCCTACAAGTCGGCGCAAGGGCTGCTCGACCTCGACCACGCGGTCACCTCGCTGCTGGGCTCCGACCGGGAGGAGGCCCGATGACATCCGATTGGGACCGGGCCCGGGCCGTTGCCGACGCGGTGCTCTACGAGGGCTACCTGCTCTACCCGTACCGCGGGACGTCGAGCAAGAACCAATCGCGTTGGCAATTCGGCGTTCTGGGGCCCCCCGGCGCCGCGGCGGCGGGGCTGGGCGAAGACGACAGCCTGGCGGCGGATTTCCTGGTCGACGGCGCCCGGGCGCTGACGCTGGTGGTCCGGTTCCTGCAGTTGCAGCACCGGCGGGCCGAGCGCGAGTTCACCCACGGCGAGTTCGAGCCGGTGGACGAACTGACCACCCCGGCCGGGTCGTGGCTGACCTGGGACGAGGCGGTCGAACGCGAAGTGTCGTTCGGCCCGCTCGCCATCGACGACGAGCCGTGCACGCTGCCGGTGGTGGCCGAGGAGGGGACGGACGTCGAGCTGATGGCCGGCGGACGCCTGGTGCGGCACCGGCAGGAGGTGCTGGGCGTGCTGTCGGTGGCCAGCGTGCCGGACGGTGACCTGCGCCGGGTGTCGGTTCGGGTCAGCAACGTCGGCGACGGGGCACGCGACAAACACGACGCGATCGCGCGGTCCATGATCGGCACGCATGTCATCGCCGAAGTCGTTGGCGGCGCGTTCGTCTCGCTGCTCGAGCCGCCGCCGAGCGCCGCCGCCGCGGTGGCGCGGTGTGGCCGGCACCGGTGCTTCCCCGTGTTGGCGGGCCCCGCCGGCACCAAACACATCCTGCTGATCTCGCCGATCATCCTCTACGACCACCCCGAGGTCGCCGAACAGAGCAACACCGCCCTGTACGACTGCACCGAGATCGACGAGATCCTCACGCTGCGCGTGATGACGATGACGGACGAGGAGAAGGCCCAGGCGCGGGCCACCGATCCGAGGGCGGCGCGGATCATCGACCAGTGCGACGCCATGTCGCCCGAGTCGATGGCGCGCCTGCACGGTGTGCTGCGCGACCCCCACGCGATCTCCGGTCTCGTCCCCGAGATACCCGAGGGGGTCGATTGGTGGGATCCGCTGGCCGACAACGCCGTTCGCCCCGAAGTCGACGCGGTCGCGGTGAACGGGATCCGCGTCGCCCGTGGCAGCCGGGTCCGGTTACGGCCGCGGCGCAACGCCGACGCCCAGGACATCTTCGTCGTCGGCAAGACCGCCCGCGTCACGTCGGTACATGAGGACGTCGAGGGCAACAAGCACGTCGCGGTGGTCGTCGACGACGACCCCGCCGCCGAGCTGCACGACTGGTACGGACGCTATCTCTACTTCTCCCCCGACGAAGTGGAGCCACTCGAAGCCTCGCAACCCACGACATGAAAGGAGTTCGAAATGGAAGTCTTGGGTTGGATATTCATCGCCATCATCGCGTTGGTGGTCGCGATCGGACTCGTGCTCGGGATGGTGTCGATTCCCGATGCCCGCCGCTACCTGAAACTGAGGCGGATGTAGCCGCCCGGGAGACTCGATGACAGCGCGCATCCTGGTGGCGGGGATCGGCAACATCTTCCTGGGGGACGACGGATTCGGTTCGGAAGTGGTCCGCAACGCCGAGATCCCGCAGGGCGATTCGAGCGGCAATTCCTGCGTCCGGGTCACCGACTACGGCATCCGGGGCATGCACCTGGCGTACGACCTGCTCGAGGAGTGGGACACCCTGGTCCTCGTCGACGCCGTACCCAGCCGCGGCAACCCCGGCACGTTGCACGTCTTCCAGGCCGACCACGAATCCGATTGCGGCGCAGGGGGCCTCGACGGTCACAGCATGGATCCGGCCGCGGTGTTCGCCAGCCTGCGGGCCCTGGGCGGCAGTCCGCCCTACACGGTCGTCGTCGGATGCGAGGCGGCCAGCGTCGAGGAGGGCATCGGCCTGACCGAGCCGGTGGCCCGGGCGGTCCCCCGCGCCGCGCGGGCCGTCGAGGAAATCGTCGCGGCGCTGCAGACGTCCGCGCGGGAGGACCGCTGATGTGCCTGGGGATACCCGGTCAGGTGATCCGGATGCTGGACGGCTACGAGGGCCAGCTCGCGCTGGTCGACGTCACCGGCGAACAGCGCAGGGTCAACGTCGGCATGCTGCCGGAGGAGACGTTCTCACCCGGGGACTGGATAATCATCCACATGGGCTTCGCCGTCGAGAAGACAGACCGCGCCGGAGCGGAACAGGCGATGGCCGGCCTCGAGCTGATGGGCAGGGGCCGCACCGATCCGACAGCCAGCCCGGAGGGCGGTTGAGGTGACCCAATCCCCCCTAGTGCTGCGGACCGGCCCGCCCGCTGCTCAAGTCCGGCGGCGCTTCACCGTGACCGGTGTCGTCCAGGGGGTTGGCTTCCGTCCGTTCGTCCACCGGATCGCCGGCGAGCTCGGCCTGGCCGGCTTCGTCGGCAACGATTCCGGCGCCGTTTTCGTCGAGGTGCAGGGTGAGCCCGCCCGCGTCGGCGAATTCACCCGCCGGCTGCGCGCCGAGGCGCCCCCACTGGCCCGGATCGGCGCCGTCACGGCCACCGATCTGGCCGCCGAAACATCCTGCGGGGGCGGGTTCCGGATCGTGCCGAGCCGGCCGATCGCCGGTGTGGCGACGCCGATTCCCCCCGACATCGCCGTGTGCGACGACTGCGTCGGCGAGCTGTTCGACCCGCACGACCGCCGCTACCGACATCCGTTCGTGACGTGCACCAACTGCGGGCCGCGGTTCACCATCATCCGCGAGTTGCCCTACGACCGCCCCGCCACCACCATGTCGGGCTTCGCCATGTGCGACCGCTGCGCCGCCGAATACCACGATCCGGGCGACCGGCGGTTCCACGCGCAGCCGATCGCCTGCCCCGATTGCGGTCCCTCCCTGAGGTTTTCGTCGTCGGGCGGGCGGCTGGCGGGATCGGACGCCGCGCTGGCGGCCACCCAACGCGCGCTCGCCGCGGGCGCCGTGGTCGCCGTCAAGGGCATCGGCGGTTACCACCTGGCCTGCGCCGCCGACGACGACGCGGCGGTCGCCGCCCTGCGGGCGCGAAAGGCGCGGGCCGCCAAGCCGTTCGCCATGCTGGTCCGCGACCTGGACGTCGCCCGCCGCTACGCGCACGTGGACGCCGACGAGGCGGCGGTGCTGTCGAGCCCCGCGCGGCCGATCGTGTTGCTGCGCCGCCGATCCGGCGCGCCGGTGGCCGACGCCGTCGCGCCCGGCAGCCCGCTGCTCGGATTGATGCTGCCGTACTCCCCCCTGCACCACCTGCTGCTGGCCCCCGTGCCGGGGGCCGACGGGCCGGTGCCGGACGCCCTGGTGTGCACCAGCGCGAACCGCTCCGACGAGCCCATCTGCTTCACGGATGACGATGCCGCCCAACGGCTTCCGCCGCTCTGCGACGCGGTCCTCGACCACGACCGGCCGATCCACGTGCCGTGCGACGACTCGGTGGTGCGCGTCGTGAACGACGGAGGGGCCGGTCGCGAGCTGCCGATCCGCCGATCCCGCGGCTTTGCCCCGTTGCCGGTGGATCTCGGGCGGGCGGGCCCCGCCGTCCTCGCCGTGGGCGGGGAGCTGAAAAACACGTTCTGCCTCACCGCCGGCTCCCGCGCCTACCTGTCCGGCCACATCGGGGACATGGCCACCTGGGAGACGCTGCGGGCGTTCGAGCGCGCGGTGGATCAGCTCACCGGAATGCGCGGCGCGCCGGCGCGCCTGGCCGCCGACCTGCACCCCGGCTACCACACGCGGAACTGGGCCGAGCGCCACGCGGGCGAGCGGCCACTGGACCTCGCCCAGCACCACCACGCGCACGTCGTCTCGCTGCTGGCCGAGCACGGGCGCCTCGGCGAGCCCGTCATCGGGGTGTCGTTCGACGGAACCGGCTACGGCTGCGACCAAACCATCTGGGGTGGCGAAATTCTCGCGTTGGGAAGCGAAAGCCATCGATTCGTGCGCGTCGGCCATCTGTTGCCGGTCCCGCTGCCCGGCGGGGACGCCGCGGTGCGCAACCCCTGGCGGATGGCGCTGTCGCAATTGTGGACCGCCGGCATCGACTGGAGCCCGGATCTGGCGCCGGTCGCCGCCGCCACGCCGGACGAATTGCGCCTCGTCCGTTCGCAGTTGGAGAGCGGCACCGGCTGCGTGCCGTGTTCCAGCATGGGCCGGCTGTTCGACGCCGTCGCCTCCCTGCTCGGGGTGCGGCACCGGATCGACTACGAGGGCCAGGCCGCCATCGAGCTGGAGGCGCTCGCGGAGTCGGTCCCCGACGATCCCGGCCCGTCGCTGCCGATGCTGGTGCTCCCCGACGGGGTGATCGATCCCGCCACGATGGTGCAGGCGATGGTGGCGGCGCGCTACGCCGGCACCCGGCCGGCGCTGCTGGCCGCCGCGTTCCACGATGCGGTCGCCGACGCGGTCGCCAAGGTGGTCGCACAGGTGGCCGGCGAGATCCGGCTGGTGGGCCTGACCGGCGGGGTGTTCCAGAACGTGCTATTGCTGCGCGCGTGCCGTAAGCGCTTGCAGCGCAAGGGGTTCGAGGTGCTGACTCACCACACCGTCCCGCCGAATGACGGTGGCCTCGCGCTCGGTCAGGCCGCGATCTCCATGCTGAGGGGGATGGAGGAGACTGAATCATGACCACCACCGCCATCGATCGCGGGCTGGGCGCCGAGTTGGCCGGGGATTTGGCCGCGACCGCGCTCACGCTGGCCAAGCGGTTCGCCGCGGGGGCGACCATGTGGTCCGTCGCGCCGTCGTGGGAGCCGCATGCGCTGCACATCGCGGTCGAGTTCGTGCATCCGGTGATCATGGGCAAGCGGGCGCTGCCCGCGGTGGCGCTCACCGGACCCGAGCTGGTGGACCTGGTGCGGGTGTCGGTGCGGCCCGGCGACATCGTGATCGCGGTCGCCGGCGCCGACGATCCGCAGGTGCGCTCGGTGATGCGTCGCGGCCCGGCCTGGGGCGCCACCACGATCTGGATCGGCAGCGGCGAGCGTCGCCCGGAGGGCGGCTTCAAATCTAGCCCAGCGGACCACGTGCTCTGGCTCGACGACCCCGACCCGCGGGTGCCGGCGACGGGTGGCTTCGTGCTGTTCTATCACCTGCTGTGGGAGCTGACCCACGTGTGCTTCGAGCACTCGGGGCTCCTCAAAGACGAGTGCTCCGAAGACATCTGCGTCACGTGCAGCGACGAGGGTCGCCTGGGTGAAGTCGTGACGGCGTCGGCGGACGGGCAGGCGGCGGTGCGCACCGCGCGCGGGGTCGAGAACGTCGTCACCACCCTCGTCGACCCGGTCGCCGCCGGCGACCTGGTCCTGGTGCACGCCGGCACCGCGATCAGCAGGCTGGACGAGGAGGACCGATGAGCCAGGACGAACCCACCAACTTCCTGTACCCATTCATCGACGCGCAGGAGGATGACCCCAAGTCGCTGCTGGCCGACCTGGCCGCCTCGGCTCAGGCAAAGGCGGCCGAAAGCCTGGCGCTGCGGCGCTCCACGCTGGAGGCCAACGCCGGGCTGCTGGAGGCGGCGGCCACCGAAATGGCGCGCCGCTTCGCGGCGGGCGGGCGGTTGTTCACCTTCGGAAACGGCGGCAGCTGCACCGATTCCATGACGCTGGCGAGGCTGTTCGCCCGGCCGCCGCTCGGCAGGCCGCTGCCCGCCTGGCCGCTGACCGCCGACCAGGCGGTGATGACCGCGCTGGGCAACGACGTGGGGTTCGAGCTGGTGTTCGCCCGCCAGCTGATCGCCCGGGCGAAGGCCGGCGACATCGCGATCGCGATGTCGACCAGCGGGGGCTCGCCCAACCTGCTCGCGGCGCTCGCCGAGGCCCGCCACCGCGGGCTGTACACCGCCGGGTTCGCCGGCTACGACGGCGGCGCCTTCGCCAACAACCCCAGCGTGGACGCCTGCTTCGTCGTTCGCTCGCAGAGCGTGCACCGCATCCAGGAATCCCAAGCGCTGCTGGGCTATCGGCTGTGGTCGAGCGTGCACCGACATCTCGGCGACCAGGGCCTGGGGGCGGCATGAATAAGCCCGCGGGCGAATACCTTTCGTCGGGCCCCCGGTTCGCCGAGGGCGAGGTGATCGAGCGGATCGAGTCGTTCCGCAGGCGTCGCCCCCGGTTGCTCGACGACCACGTGACCCTGGCCCACGGGGCCGGCGGCAAGGCCTCGGCCGCGCTGGTGGACGCGGTGTTCCTGGAGGCCTTCCGCAACCCGATGCTGGAGTCGCTGGGCGACGGCGCGGTCCTGACGCTGCCCGGCGGCGAGCGGCTGGCAATGTCGACGGATTCGTTTGTGGTGCAGCCCAGGCGCTTTCCCGGCGGGTCGGTCGGCGAACTCGCCGTCCACGGCACCTGCAACGACCTCGCGGGGGCCGGTGCCGTGCCGTCGTGGATCTCGGCGGCGTTCGTGATCGAGGAGGGCTTCCCGATCGCCGAGTTGCGGGAGATCGTCGCCGACATGGCGGCCGCGGCCGCGGCCGCCGGTGTCCAGATCGTCACCGGTGACACGAAGGTGGTGCCCAAGGGCGCCGCCGACGGGCTGTTCGTCACCACCACCGGGGCCGGCATCGTCCCGGCGGGTCGCGCGCTGTCGCCCGCGTCGGTGCGCAGCGGCGACAAGGTGCTGTTGTCGGGATCGATGGGCGATCACGGCATGGCCGTCATGCTCGCCCGCGGCGACCTGGCCATCGAGGCCGACATCGTCTCCGACACCGCCAGCCTCAGCCCGCTGGTGGAACGGCTGCTGGCGGCCGCCCCGTCCACCCGATGGATGCGCGACGCGACCCGCGGCGGGGTCGGCACCGTCTGCAACGAGCTGGCACAGGCCTGCGGCCTCGGGGTGCTGCTGGACGAGGAGCGACTGCCCGTGCGCCCCATGGTGAACGGCGCCTGCGAGTTGCTCGGCATCGATCCCCTCTACGTCGCCAACGAGGGCAAGTTCGTCGCCGTCGTCGCGCCGGAGGAGGCCGAGGCCGGGCTGGCCGCGCTGCGGTCGCACCCGCTGGGCGCCGAGGCGGCCCAGGTCGGGGAGATCGTCACCGAACCCGCCGAAACCGTGGTGCTGCGCACCGGGTTCGGCGGAACGCGGATCGTCGACATGCTCGTCGGCGACCCGCTGCCGAGGATCTGCTGAGAGCGTGGAGGTATAGACCGATGTGTCTTGGGATTCCGGGCCGGATCGTCGAAATCACCGACCCCGCCAACTATCTGGCGAAGATCGACGTCAGCGGTGTCCAGCGCACGATCAGCGTGCGGCTGCTGGAGGACGACATGCCCGAACCCGACGACTGGGTCCTGGTGCACGTCGGGTTCGCCATGGCCAAGATCGACGAGACGGAGGCGTTGCTGACCCTGGCCGCGATCCAGAAACTCGGCGAGGCCTACGCCACCGAAATGGAAGCCTTCGACTCGTCGGCCATCATCTAAGGGGAAACGCTATGAAGTTCGTTGACGAGTTTCGCGATCCGGCCGCGGCCCGCAAGCTGCTGGGCGCCATCGAGCGACTGGCCGGGGACGGTGGCGACGAGTTCAAGTTCATGGAGGTGTGCGGGGGGCATACCCACACCATCTACCGGCACGGCATCGAGCACCTGCTGCCCGACAACGTCGAACTGGTGCACGGACCGGGCTGCCCGGTGTGCGTGATCCCGATGGGCCGCATCGACGACGCGATGTGGCTGGCCGGCCAGCCCGACGTGATCTTCACCTGTTTCGGCGACATGATGCGGGTGCCCGGGTCGGCCGGCAGCCTGCTGGACGCCAAGGCGCGCGGCGCCGACGTGCGGTTCGTCTACTCCCCGCTGGACGCGCTGAAGATCGCGGTCGACAACCCCGACAAGCAGGTGGTGTTCTTCGCCATCGGCTTCGAGACCACCGCGCCCTCGACGGCGGTGACGCTGGTGCGGGCCCGAGACCTCGGCCTGTCCAATTTCAGCGTCTTCTGCAACCACGTCACGATCGTGCCGCCGATCAAGGCCATCCTGGAGTCACCGGACCTGCGGCTGTCGGGTTTCATCGGTCCCGGGCACGTGTCGACGGTGGTCGGCAACCGCCCCTACCGGTTCGTTCCCGACGTGTACCGAAAGCCGTTGGTGGTGGCGGGTTTCGAGCCGCTGGATATCCTGGCGGCCGTCGCGATGCTGCTGACCCAGATCCGTGAGGGCCGCTGCGAAGTGGAGAACCAGTACAAGCGCGTGGTGCCCGAGCACGGCAACCCCGCCGCCCTGGCGTTGATGGGCAGGGTGTTCGCGTTGCGGCCGCACTTCGAATGGCGCGGGCTGGGGTTCATCTCGCAAAGCGCGCTGCGCCTGCACGACGATTTCGCGGAGTTCGACGCCGAGCTGCGGTTCGCGATGCCCGGCGTGCGGGTCGCCGACCCCAAGGCCTGCCAGTGCGGCGAGGTGCTCAAGGGCGTGCTCAAGCCCTGGGAATGCAAGGTTTTCGGCACCGCGTGCACGCCGGAGACGCCGATCGGGACCTGCATGGTCTCGCCGGAGGGCGCCTGCGCGGCCTACTACAACTTCGGTCGCATGCACCGCGACGCGGTCAAGCTGGTGGGGCGCACTTGACACCCGAGGCGGCCGGCTCGGAAAAGGGTGCGCAGATGTTCGCCCGCTACGCGTATGCCCCCAACGCGCTGGGCTACTGCGGACCCCCGCTGGGGGCCACCCTGCGGGACGGCTCCGTCGACGAAGTGCGCCGCGCGGCGGCCACGTTCTCCGGGGCCTGGCCGTACCTGCGGGTGCTGTCGGAGCTGACCGGCATCGCCGACCCGCTGGACTACCGGCTCGTCGAATCCTATTGGCTCGGCGGCGGGGTGGGCGCCGAGCTGGACCCGCAAGCGTTCGTCGACGCGCTGCTGGGGATCATCGGCCCGCAGGCCGGCCGCTACTGGTCACACCTGACGGCCGACCTGGCCCAGGAGGCCGCCGGCAATCATTGCTTCCACGTCTTCGGGGTGTATCCCTGGACCCGCTTCCTCGGGCGGGGCATCGACGAACACCCGCTGAGCGTCCTGGACAACTGCCGAATCGCCTGGGGCACAGTGGTTTCCCGCGCTGGCGACCTCGTCGAGGTGTCGTGCCGGAAGTTGCTCTGGGACGGTCGTGCGCTGACGCTGTCCGAGCCCGCGGTCCGGCCGCTCGACGTCTGGGCCGACGGGTACAGTGCGGTGCCCGATGTGGCCGTCGGCGACGAGGTCGCGGTGCACTGGGGCCGGCTGTGCGGCCGCCTGTCGCCGGAGCAGGTTCGCGCGCTCGCCGCCAGCACCGAGCGGCAGCTGCGGGTGACCAGCCGGCGCCTGGCGCCCGTCTAGTCTTGCCCCTGTGCCCAAGTCGATCTGCGACGTGCTGCCCGCCGCGGCCGCGCTGCTCGGGGCCCCGGGCGCGGTCGACGGCCTGGGCCTGGCTCAGTCGGTTGACGCGAAAGACCGCGTCGCGGTCGTGCTGGTCGACGGGCTGGGCTGGCACCTGTTGCCGGAGTTGGCCGCGAGCGCCCCGTTGCTCGCCTCGGTGCTCGCCGGGGAGGTCGGGCGGCTCACCGAACTGGCCTGCACCTTCCCGTCGACGACGCCGAGCAGCCTGGTGTCCCTGGGCACCGGCGCCCGCCCCGGCGAGCACGGCATCCTCGGCTTCACGCTCAACATTCCGGGCACCGACAGGGTGCTCACCCACATCGTGTGGCGCGACGACCCGCCGCACGCCGAATGGCAGCCGCTGCCCACCTGGTTCGGGCGGCTGCAGCGGTCCGGCATCGCCGCGCGCGCCGTGTTGCCCGCGGCCTTCATGGGCAGCGGGCTGACGGATGCGGCCTACCGCGGCGCCCAATTCCGCCCGACCCTGCCGGCGGATGACTACACGGCGCAGCTGGCCGACGAGCTGCGCGCGGCGCCCGGGCTCGTCTACGGCTATACCGCCGAGCTGGACACCGCGGCGCACGTGTTCGGCATCGGTTCGCAGCGGTGGCACGAGGCGGCCGCCCGCGTCGACGCCCTGCTCACCCGGCTGGTCGAGACCCTGCCGCCGGGCGCGGCGTTGCTGGTGACGGCCGACCACGGCGGCCTGAACGTCCCGCCGGACGCCCGCGTCGACCTCGACGCCGACCCGCGGCTGGGCGAGGGGGTGCGCGTGGTCGCCGGCGAGCCGCGGGTGCGCTACCTGCACACCGAGCCGGGGGCCGCCGCGGACGTGCGGGCCGCGTTCGGCGAGGCGCTCGACGGCCGGGCGCGCGTCTACCTCCGCGACGAGGCGGTGGCCACCGGCATGTTCGGGCCGGTCGCCCCGCAGCACCTGGCGCGGATCGGCGACGTCGTCGTGGTCTGCACCGGCGATGCCGCCGTGCTGGCGACCGGCCACGAGCCGCCGGAAACGGCTCGGCTCATCGGTTTTCACGGGGCGGCCACCCCCGCCGAGATGGCGATCCCGCTGATCGTCTTCTGACTGCCCCGCTACCACCAGGCCATGCGGGACCGCGCCAGGTCCCGCAGCCAGACGAGGGCATGTCGCAGCCGAATCCGGACGATCTCGGGGATGAACGGCGCGCGGCGACGGCGGCGCGGACGACCCTCCCGGTCGCCCTCGGGAGGCGCCGCCGCAGGGCCGGAGTCGGTGTCCGCCGCCGCGGTCACGCGAGCCCGGGAACTGTCCGGGGACAGCCACCGCGGCGCCCCCGCCAAGTCGGAAGGCATGGGTTCGTGCAAGATCCGGGACCGTTGCTCGCCTGCCGGGCCCCGGCAATAAACGCCGTCCTGATCGCTCTTCACCGAGCCGTCCCGGGGCACCCACACCCCCGAAGGGTGCTGGACGATTGCCCTGCCACAGTGGCGGCAGATGGCCGCGTACAACTTTGCCCCCTGTGATATCGCTGCAGCTCCGCGCCCCCGACTGCATCGCTCGTTCTCAACTCTACGTCGCGGGGCCCCGCAATGAAAGTGCTCGTTTTCAATACCCGCGGTGAGGACCCGCCGGGCCCGACGGTTCGGCAGACTTCGAGCGTTTTCACAGCCCGCTCCCGTCGTGGATTAAGCGTGCGGCACTACCGTCGGTGCACTGTGAGCCCCGGCTGTAACCCCCGCGTCTATCTGAAGGAAGACTCCACGTTTCGGGTGCGGGGGTGGTAATGGATTTCGCGTCGCTACCGCCGGAAATCAACTCCGGGCTGATGCATTCGGGCCCCGGCGCGGGTTCGATGGCGCGGGCCGCCACCGCCTGGGACGGGCTGGCGGCGGGGCTGCGTGCCGCCGCGGCGCGAATGGCGATGACCGACGCCGCGGCGCCCTACGTCGACTGGCTCCACGCGACCGCGGCGCGCGCCGAGCAGGCGGCCGCCCAAGCCGCGGCGGCGGCCCACGCCCATCGGTCGGCGCGCCAGGCGATCGTGCCCACGCCGGCGATCGCCGCCAACCGCGCGCGGCGAAGGTCGCTGGCCCAGCGGAACTGGCTGGGGCACGCCGGCCCGGCGATCGCGGACACCGACGCGCAGTACGAGCGGATGTGGGCTCACGACGCCGACGCCATGTACGCCTACGCGGCCGCCTCGGCCAAGGCGGCGGCGCTGACGCCGTTCGCGTCGCCGCCGGGTAACCACGGCACCGGCACCTGGGCGCTGGCGTCGGCGCCGGACGTGGTAGCGGCCGCCGGCCGGGTGATGGCGGCGATTCCCGAAGCCCTGCAGGCGCTTTCGACGTCGCCGCTGACGCCGCTCGAGGCGGCGCTGTCGCCGGTGACGCCCACGTTGTCAAGACTGAGTTCGCTGTCGGCGCCGACGGACACCGCCATCAGCCACCTGAATTCCCTGAACAAGCGGGCCGCGCTGTGCGCCCTGTTCACAAAGCCCGCCCGCGCGGCGTCCGTCCCGGGTTTCGGTCGCGGCGCGCCGGTCGGGAAGCTGTCCACGCCGCGGGCCTGGGCGACGGCCACGTCGCGGCCCCGCCATCCGGCGGTCAGAGCGGGGTGACGTAGGCCGAGCTGATGCCGCCGTCGACCAGGAACGTCGAGGCGGTGATGAACGAGGCGTCGTCGCTGGCCAGAAAGGCCACCGCGGCGGCGATCTCGTCGGGTTCGGCGAAGCGGCCCAACGGCACGTGCACCAAGCGGCGGGCGGCGCGCTCGGGGTCCTTGGCGAAAAGCTCTTGCAGCAGCGGGGTGTTGACCGGCCCCGGGCACAGCGCGTTGACGCGGATGCCCTGCCGCGCGAACTGCACGCCCAGCTCCCGCGACATCGCCAGCACCCCGCCCTTGGAGGCGGTGTAGGAGATCTGCGAGGTCGCCGACCCCAGCACCGCGACGAAGGACGCCGTGTTGATGATCGACCCCTTGCCGGCGGGCACCATGTGCCGCAGCGCGGCCCGGCAGCACAGATACACCGATGTGAGGTTGACGTCCTGGACTCGTTGCCACGCCGCAAGTTCGGTGTTCTCGATCAGGTCGTCCTCGGGGGGCGAGATGCCGGCGTTGTTGAAGGCGATGTCGACCCGTCCACAGGCCTCGGCCGCGGCGTCGAACAGCGCGTTGACCGCGGCCTCGTCCGAAACATCGGTGGGCACGAACAAACCGGACAGCTCCCCGGCGGCCGCGACGCCGGCGTCGCGGTCGACGTCGCCGACGACGACGGTCGCGCCCTCGGCGTGCATCCGCCGGGCCGCGGCCAACCCGATGCCGCCCGCGCCGCCGGTGATGACCGCCACCCGGCCGGCCAGCCGTTGCGTCAGGTCCATCGAATCCACTAGCCCTCCTCAGCGACGGCGATGAACACGTTCTTGGTCTCGGTGAAATGCAGCGGCGCGTCGGGGCCGAGCTCGCGGCCCAGGCCGGACTGCTTGAAACCACCGAAGGGCGTGTGGTAGCGGACCGACGAGTGCGAGTTCACCGACAGGTTGCCGGACTCGATGGCCCGCGACACCCGCAGCGCGCGGGACAGCTCGTCGGTCCAGATCGATCCCGACAGGCCGTAGGCGGTGTCGTTGGCCAGCCCGACGGCGTCGTGCTCGTCCTCGAACGGCAACACGGTGACGACCGGGCCGAAGATCTCTTCGGTGACGCTGCGGTCGGTGCGCTCGGGCGTGAGGACCGTTGGCGGGAACCAGAACCCGGGGCCCGGCGGCGCCGTCCCGCGAAACGCGACGGGGGCGTCGTCGGGCACGTAGGAGGCCACCCGGGCGCGGTGCTCCGCCGACACCAGCGGGCCCATCTCGGTGTCCCGGGAGGCGGGGTCGCCCACGGCGACGGCTCGAACCGCGGGCTCCAGCAATTCCATGAACCTCTCATAGACGCTGCGCTGCACCAGGATCCGGCTGCGCGCACAGCAGTCCTGCCCGGCATTGTCGAACACCCCGGCGGGCGCGGTCGCCGCCGCGCGCTCCAGGTCGCAATCGGCGAAGACGATGTTCGCGCTCTTGCCGCCCAGTTCCAGCGTCACCCGCTTGACGTGGGCCGCCGCTCCGGCCATCACCCGCTTGCCGACTTCGGTGGAGCCGGTGAACACGACCTTGCGCACCCCCGGATGGGTGACGAGCCGCTCCCCCACCACGGCACCCTTGCCGGGCAGGACCTGCAGCAGGTCCGCGTCGAGACCGGCCTGTACCGCCAGCTCGCCGAGCCGGATCGTGGTCAGCGGCGTCAATTCGGCGGGCTTGACGAGGACCGCGTTGCCGGCGGCGAGGGCAGGGCCGATACTCCAGGACGCGATCGGCATCGGGAAGTTCCACGGGGTGATCACGCCGACGACGCCCAGCGGCTCGTTGAAGGTCACGTCGAGCCCGCCCGCGACAGGAATCTGCCTGCCGGACAGGCGTTCCGGGCTGCCGGCGTAGAACGTCAGCACGTCGCGGACGTGGCCGGCCTCCCATTCGGCCGACGCGATCGGGTGTCCGGAATTGGCCACCTCGAGCGCGGCCAGTTCGTCGGTGTGGGCGGCGACGGCGGCGGCGAAGGCGCGCAGGCCCTCTGCGCGTTCCCACGGGGACAGTCGGGCCCAGCGCCGCTGGGCCACGGCGGCGCGGGCCACGGCGTCGTCGACCGCGGCGGCGTCGAGGAGCTCGACCGAGGCCAGCGCCTCCTCGGTCGCGGGGTTGACTAGTTCCGTTGCGGTCATCGGCTTTGCGCATACGATTGGGCGGCCTGCACCACCGCCTTGAACAGCCGCAGGTCGTCCAGCGACTTCTCCGGATGCCACTGCACCGCAAGGACGAACGGCTCGCCTGGCAGCTCCACGGCCTCGACCACACCGTCGGCGTCCATCGCGCTGACCACCAGGGGATCGCCCACCGTGTCGATGGCCTGGTGGTGATAGCACGGCGCGTCGATGGATTCGCCGAGCAGCGCGGCGAGCCGCGTGCCCGCCACGGTGCGCACCGGCAACCTCGTGAACACTCCGTTGCCCGCTCGATGGCCGTTGTGCCCCAGAACATCCGGGAGGTGCTGATGCAGCGTGCCGCCGAATGCGACGTTGAGGATCTGGGCGCCGCGACAGATGCCCAGCACCGGAAGCCCGCGGTCCAGCGCGCCCCGCAGCAGCGTCAACTCGAGGTCGTCGCGGTCGGTGCGGGGCCGGTCGGTGGCCGGATGCGGATCCTGGCCGTAGCGGGCGGGGTCGATGTCGTAGCCCCCGGTGATCACCAGCCCGTCGAGGCGGTCGAGGAGCACACCGGCGGTCTCGGCGTCCGCCGGCTGCGGCGGCAGCAGCGTCGCGATGCCGCCGGCCATGACGACGCCCTCGAAGTAGTCGGAAGGTAGATATCCCGCGGCGATGTCCCAGATCCCCGTCTTCACCTGCTCCAAGTAACTCGTCAGGCCGATCACCGGCCTAGCCGGGCGACGCGGGTCGCCACCGTCCGACTCAGAGGCGTTCAAACCCACGTATCCTCTCCCAGTCGGTGACCGCCGCGTTGAAGGCCGCCAGCTCCACGCGGGCGTTGTTCAGGTAATGCGCGACGACGTCGTCGCCGAACGCCTCCCGCGCGAGTGCCGACGCTTCGAACGCCGCCGCCGCGTCGGCCAGTGTGGCGGGCAGCCGCTCGAGATCGGTTGCCTCGTAGGCATTCCCGACGTAGGGTGCGGGGGGCTCGAGGCCCCGTTCGACGCCGTGGAGCCCCCCGGCGATCAGGGCGGCCACCGCGAGGTAGGGGTTGACGTCACCGCCGGGAACGCGGCATTCGACGCGGATGTTGCGGCCGTGCCCGACCACCCGCAGGGCGCAGGTGCGGTTGTCCAGCCCCCAGGCCAGCGCCGTGGGCGCGAAGCTGCCGTCGGCAAAGCGCTTGTAGGAGTTGATGTTTGGCGCATAGAACAACGTCAATTCGCGCACGGTGGCCAACAGTCCCGCGAGGAAGCTACCGAATGTCGCCGACATGCCGTGCGGGCCGGCGGCGTCGTCGAACACCGCCGCGCCATCCTTGTCACGCAGCGACAGATGGATGTGGCAGCTATTGCCTTCGCGTTCATCGTATTTCGCCATGAACGTCAGGCTCTTGCCGTGCCGGTCGGCGATCTCCTTGGCACCGTTCTTGTAGATGGCGTGGTTGTCGCAGGTGACCATCGCCTCGGCGTAGCGGAAGCCGATTTCCTGCTGGCCCCTGTTGCATTCGCCCTTGACGGCTTCGAACCGCAGGCCCGCCCCCTCCATTCCCAGCCGGATGTCGCGCAGCAGCGGCTCCATCCGCGCCGACGCCAGCATCGCGTAGTCGATGTTGTAGTCACTGGCCGGGGTCAGCCCGCGATAGCCGCCGGCCCAGGCCTGACGATATGACTCGTCGAACACGATGAACTCCAGCTCGGTGGCGACGTCGGCGACCAGCCCGCGCGCGCCCAGCCGGTCGAGCTGCCGGCGCAGGATCGCCCGGGGCGCCGCGGCGACCTCGCCGCCGCCGGCCCAGCCGAGGTCGGCGATCACCAGGGCGGTGGCGTGCAGCCACGGGGTGAGCCGGAGGGTGGACAGGTCCGGGGTCATCACCATGTCGCCGTAGCCGGTCTCCCAGCTCGACATCGCATACCCGGGCACGGTGTTCATCTCGACGTCGACGGCCAGCAGATAATTGCAGCACTCGACCCCGTGCGCGGCGACTTCCTCGACGAAAAGCCCGGCGGCCATGCGCTTGCCGACCAGCCTGCCCTGCATGTCGGCGAACGCCACGATGACGGTGTCCACCGCGCCGCGTTGCACCAGCTGTTCCAGCGCGGCCAGCGACAACATCGCGGAAGGCGCTACCACGTGCTGGTGCGCAAGACGATCTCGGCGGCCAACTGCGCCGTCGACTCCTGCGCGGTGCGCCGGCCCAGCTCCACCACGCGGTACTCGGCGTAGACGTAGCGCTGGCTGGCGGCCGCCGCCGCCCGGGCGGCCGAGGAGCTGACCAGCACGGTGGTG
Organism: Mycobacterium terramassiliense; assembly: GCF_900157385.1. Taxonomy (GTDB): domain Bacteria; phylum Actinomycetota; class Actinomycetes; order Mycobacteriales; family Mycobacteriaceae; genus Mycobacterium; species Mycobacterium terramassiliense. The sequence continues at coordinate 187,906 of NZ_LT717699.1, read as the reverse complement.
CCGATTTCCACTGGCGGGCAGTGCTCGTCGAGAACCACTCCCTTGGCGTCGGGCACCCGCGGATGCCCGCGGTCGATCACGATCAGGCCCACGAACCGGCCCAGCCGGGTCGCCGCCAGCTCCCAGGCCAGCTCGCCGCCGGCGCGGTCGCCGCAGACCACGGCCCAGCGAATCCCCAGCGCATCGAGGATCCCGACCACCGATTTGGCGGTCAGCCGCTTGTCGAGGCCGATGACGACGGTCCGCAGCGACGCGGTGTGCAGCCGCTCGCATACCGCGTCGTAGGCGACGGGCGCGCGCTCCTGGTCGCCGAGGATGACGACGACGACGCCCTTTTCCGGACCCGCCACGGCCACCGGGACCGGAAATCCGTCGAGCGTGTTCATCATCGAGTGCACTCACGCACGCTACAACCAAGGGGCCAGCTCGCGCGAGGTTTCCTATCGCTCACGGCCGCAGCCGGATCGCGACCTGGGGCCGTCGCGGCGGCGGCCCGTCGAGTAGGTCCAGGACGGCGTCGAGATCGAGATGGGCGGCCAGCAGGTCGGCGATCGTGTCCAGCTGGGCATCGCGCCGCGCGGCGACGTTCGTGTCGGCCAGGACGAAGCCGCTGCGGCCCGCCGCATCGGCGACCCGGGTGAGCCACGCCCGGCGGAAGTCGTCGTTGTCGAGCAGGCCGTGCCAATGGGTGCCGAAAACCGCGCCGCGCGCGATGCCGTGAGCCTGCGAGCCGACGGTGAACCACGCGTCCTCGGCGCACCGGGAAAGCCGCCCGTGATGGATTTCGTAGCCGGTCAGGGGCGGCTGCCAGCGGCGCAAGACCTTGGCCGGCTCGAAGGCGATGTCGGCGTCCAGCAGGCGCAGGCCGGTGACCTCCCCGGCGCCGGATTCCACCCTGTCCTCGATGCTCCGGCACAGCATCTGGAACCCGCCGCAGATGCCCAGCACCGGCCTGCCGGCCCCGGCGTGGTCGACGATCGCGCCGGCCAGGCCGCGATCGCGCAGCCAGGACAGGTCCGCCACCGTCGCCTTGCTTCCGGGCAGCACGATCAGGTCGGTGTCGGCCAGCTCGGCGGGGTCGGTGACCCAGCGCACCAGCACGCCGGGCTCGCAGGCCAGCGCCTCGACATCGGTGGAGTTGGAAATCCGGGGCAACCGGATCGCGGCCACCCGCAGCCAGTCGTCGCCGCGCGGCGGCGCCGGCGCGCCCACGACGCGGTGCGCGAGGACCGACAGCGAGTCCTCGGCGTCCAGCCAGAGCTCCTCGGCGTAGGGCAGCACGCCGTACGTCGGGCGGCCGGTCATGCAGCGCAGCTGCTGCAGCCCCGGTTCCAGCAGCGCCGCATCCCCGCGGAATTTGTTGACGACGAAGCCGGCGATCAGCGCCTGGTCGTCGGGCTCGAGCACCGCGACCGTCCCGAACAGATGGGCCAGCAGGCCGCCGCGGTCGATGTCGCCGACCAGGATCACCGGCAGCCTCGCGGCCCGGGCCAGGCCCATGTTCGCCAAATCCGTGGCCCGCAGGTTGATCTCGGCGGGCGACCCGGCGCCCTCGCAGATCACCGCGTCGAACTCGTCACGCAGGCAGGACAATTCGTCGAAGACGATGCCGGCGAGCCGGTCGCGATGGGCCACGTAGTTGGCCGCGGAGACCGACTCGGCGACCTGACCCCGGATCACCAGCTGCGAGGTGCGGTCACTGCCCGGTTTGAGCAGGATCGGGTTGAACCGCACGCTGGGCTCCAGGCCCGCCGCCCGTGCCTGGATCGCCTGGGCGCGGCCGATCTCGCCCCCCTCGACGGTGACCACGGAGTTGTTGGACATGTTCTGCGCCTTGAACGGCGCCACTTTCGTGCCGCGGCGCGCGAGCAGCCGGCACAGGCCCGCCACCACCACCGATTTCCCGGCGTCGGAGCTGGTGCCCGCGACCAGCAGGGCCCCGCTCACGTCGTGCCGGCGGGGAAGCTCACGGCAGGGTGAGGATCTCGACGCCGGTATCGGTGACCAGCAGGGTGTGTTCGAACTGCGCCGTCCACTTGCGGTCCCTGGTGACCACCGTCCAGCCGTCGTCCCAGATCTCGTAGTCCAGCCCGCCGAGGTTGATCATCGGCTCGATGGTGAACGTCATGCCCGGCTGGATGATCGTGGCCACGGAGGGCTGTTCGTAGTGCAGCACGACCAGTCCGTTGTGGAAGGTGGTGCCGATGCCGTGGCCGGTGAAGTCACGAACCACGTTGTACCCGAACCGGTTTGCGTATGACTCGATGACGCGCCCGACGACCGACAGTGCGCGGCCCGGTTTGACGGCGTTGATCGCGCGCATCGTGGCCTCCCGCGTTCGCTCCACGAGCAGCCGGTGCTCCTCGGAGACATCGCCGGCCAGAAACGTCGCGTTGGTGTCGCCGTGCACCCCGTCGATGTAGGCGGTGACGTCGATGTTGACGATGTCCCCGTCCTCGATCACCGTCGAGTCGGGGATGCCGTGGCAGATCACCTCGTTGAGCGACGTGCAGCACGACTTCGGGAATCCCTTGTAGCCCAGCGTCGACGGGTAGGCCCCGTTGTCGATCATGTACTCGTGGGCGATCCGGTCCAGTTCGTCGGTCGTCACCCCGGGCGCGACGGCCTTGCCCGCCTCGGCCAGTGCGCCGGCCGCGATCCGGCCGGCGACGCGCATCTTCTCGATGACCTCGGGCGTCTGCACCCACGGCTCGCTACCCTCCCGGGCGGTCGGCTTGCCGACGTATTCCGGGCGCGGGATGCGGCCGGGCACCGGCAGAGTCGGCGATATCACTCCGGGGGAAAGCGCGGTCCGGGCAGGCATGGGGCCAGCTTAATGCTGCTCGCGGGGCGGTGCCGTCGGCGAGCCGGTAAATTCGCAGGGTCCTACTCGCACTTCTGCTGCAGATTTTCAGGCTCGGCGCATCAGAGCTTGCCGCGGCGCAGAAACGAGCGGCGCGGCCCCCGCACGATCACCGACCCGCACACCACCCGGCCCGTCAGCACGACGTGCGGCGTCCCCTCGGCCCGGGCGTCCTTGCGGCGGTCGCTGGCGCTGCCCACGTAGACCTCGACGTCGTCGATCGAGGCGCTGGCGCCGTCGGGCAGGCGGACCTCCACCGAGCCGAACCTCATGTCGAGTTCGATGACCACCACCGGCCCCGCGAATCGGGCCCTGGTCAGGTCGAGTTCGACCGAGCCCAGCCGGCGCACCAGCGCCAGCCGGGTGGGCACGGTCCATTCGCCGTGGCGCTTCAGCGAGCCGGCCCAGCCGCGCAGTTCGACCCGGTCGGCCGCGGACGTGACGATCGCGCCCGGCCCGGGCAGGTCGCCGACCAGCCCGTCCAGCTCGCCCCGGGTGCGCGCGTAGGAGACCTGCGAGGAGCGCTGCTCGAACTCTTCGATGTCGATCAGCCCCAGCGCGACGGCGTTGTGCAGCCGCCGCATCGTGCCGTTGCGGTCGGCGTCGGAGACCCGCAGCGCCACCATGTCCCCGCCGGATGTTTCGCCCACGCTTGCAATTTACCGCCGCCAACGGGCCGGAGCTCTAGGCCAAATAGTCCCGCGGCAGCGACTCGAACATCACCTTGGTCATCCGCACCGCGTATTCCGAGCTGCCGCCCCCGACGATCAGCGCCGCGAACGCCAGGTCGCCGCGGTACCCGGCGAACCACGAGTGCGATCCGCCCGGGAACTCGGCCTCACCGGTCTTCCCGTAGATCTCGCCGCAACAGCCGGCGATCTCCTTGGCCGTCCCGTTGGTGACCACCAGCCGCATCATCGGCCGCAGCGCGTCGACCATCTTCTCCGAAATCGGCGTGTCGTCGCCCTCGACCGTCGTCGGCCGGCCCGCGATCAGCTGCGGCACCGGCGTTTTGCCGGCGTCGACGGTGGCGGCGACCAGGGCCACGCCGAAGGGGCTCGCCAGTACCTTGCCCTGCCCGAAGCCGTCCTCGGTGCGCTCGGCCAGGTCCACCGTGGGCGGCACCGACCCCGTCACCGTGGTGATGCCGTCGACCGTGTAGTCCAGCCCGATGCCGTAGCGGTTGGCCGCCTGGGTGAGGCCGCGAGGCGGCATCCTGCTGCTCAGCTCGGCGAACGTCGTGTTGCACGAACTGGCGAACGCGCGCGACATCGGGACCACGCCCAGGTCGAAGCCGCCGTAGTTGGGGATGGTGCGGTGCCCGATATCGATGCGGCCCGGGCAGCCCAGCATCGTGTTGGGCGTGGCCATGTCGCGGTCGACGGCGGCGCCGGCGGTGACCATCTTGAAGGTCGACCCCGGCGGGAACAGGCCGTTGGTGGCCGGCAGGCCGTCGGCGTCTGCGCCCTTGTTCTGCGCGATCGCCAGGATCTCCCCGGTCGACGGCTTGATCACGACGATCATCGCCTTGCCGCCCCGGGTGTCCACCGCGTGCTGCGCGGCGTTCTGCACCGCGCGGTCCAGGGTGATCGACACCGACGGCGCCGGGGAGCCCTCGACCTCGTGCAGCACGGCCACGTCGACGCCGTTCTGGTTGACGCTGACCACCCGCCAGCCGGCCTGGCCGTCGAGCTGGTCCAGCACGGCCTTTTTCACCTCGGCGATGACGGCCGGCGCGAAATGCGGGTCGGTCGGCAGCATCTCGGCCTGCGGCGTCACCACGACGCCTGGGAGCCTGCCGATCGCGGGGAAAACCTTGTCGTTGTCGTCGGGATGCAGCGTGACCCCCAGGTCCAGCGGCTGCGTCGCCGAGGTCGCCTGTTCGGCCAGCAGCTGCGGGTCGGCGAGCGCGTTGTTGAACGGCCGCAGCACGTCGACCACCGCGTGCGTCGTCCCGATCAGGGCGGGCCCGGCCTGCGTGGCGTCCAGCGTGTAGTGGTACAGGTAGCCCGGCGCGAGCACATCGCTGCCGCCGAGCTCGTTCACCGAGGCCCGCCGCGGTTGATCGGCCCGCAGCGCGAACGTCTGATGCTCGCCCAGCTTGGGGTGCAGCCCGGTGGTGGCCCACCGGACCTCCCAGCGCCCCTCGTCGCGGGCCATCTGCAGCTGGCCGTCATAGCTCCAGGTCCGGTTCTTGGGCAGGTGCCAGGTGAAGCGGTAGTTGACCGTGCCGGTGTCCTCGGCGTACTTGGCGCTGAGGACCTGCGCGTCCAGGTGGGAGGCCTGCAGCCCGGCCCAGGCGGCGTTCAGCGCTTCGCGGGCTTCGTTGGGGTTGTCGCTGAGCTGGGCGGCCGTCGCGGTGTCCCCGACCCCGAGGGCGCGGAAGAACTTCTCGGCGGCCGGGCCGGGCCCGTCGGGCCTCGGGGTGCACCCGGACAGGGCGATTGCCGCGACGAGCAGCAACGCGGAAAAAGCTGAGGCTGCTGTTGTTTTTGTGACCATCGGTGCTGATGTTAAGAACTGAGGTCTCGCCAGGGGCCTCGACACACCGAGACCGAAGCGTTATGCCGTCCGGCGATGCCGAGTGTGCGGTCAGCAGCAGCGTCGGCGGCGGGCGTGCGGCCGGCCGCACACCCGCGGGCAGCGGCCTAGTCCAGCAGGACCGTCGCGAAGGTGCCGACCTCGGCGAAGCCCACCCGCGCGTACGCGGCGCGGGCGACGGTGTTGAAGTTGTTCACGTACAGGCTGGCGACCCGCCCGGTGGCGACGATCACGGCGGCCACCGTCGCGGTGCCCCTGGTGCCGATGCCCTGACCGCGCCACTCCGGGTGCACCCAGACGCCCTGGATCTGACCCACCCCGGGCGACTGCGACCCCACCTCGGCCTTGAAGACGACCTGGCCGTGCTCGAAGCGCGCCCACGCCCGCCCCGCCGCGATCAGGCTGGCCACCCGCCGGCGGTAGCCGCGGCCGCCGTCGCCGAGCCGCGGGTCGACGCCGACTTCGCCGATGAACATGTCGACGGCGGCCACCAGGTAGGCGTCCAGCTCGTCGGGCCGGACCTGGCGCACGCCGACGTCGATCTCGCAGTTGGGATGGCGGGCCAGCGCCATCAGCGGCTGGTCGTCGCGCACGTCGCGCGCCGGGCCCCAGGCCGATTCGAGCCGCTCCCACATCGGCATCACCAGATGGGCCCGGCCGACCAGCGAGGAACAGCGCCGCGCGCCGCTCATCGCCTCGTCGGCGAAGGCGTTCAGGTCGACCGGCGCTCCGCGCAGCGGGATCAGGTTGGCACCGGCGAAGCACAGCGACTCGTCCGGGCCGCGGCGGGTCCACAGTTCCCCGCCGATCGAATTCGGGTCGATGCCGTGGTCGGCCACCCGGGCCGCGACCATGCACGAACCGACCGGGTCGTCTTCGAGCACCCGCCAGACGGCGGCCGCGTCACGCACCACGGACACCCGTCGCTCGCCGACAAGGCGCATGATGGGCGGAGCCGACATCTACGGAACTCTCTGTGGTGCGAAAAGACGATCAGTGCAGGGGCACAAGCCCCTATCAGCTTACGGTCACAATCGGCGAACCGCTCGCTTCTGTGTGAGGATCGTGATCGGTTTCCATCTCGGCCGCCAGCCGCATGGCCTCCTCGATGAGCGTCTCGACGATCTGGGCTTCCGGCACGGTCTTGATCACCTCGCCCCGAACAAAGATCTGTCCCTTGCCATTTCCCGACGCGACGCCCAGGTCGGCCTCGCGGGCCTCCCCCGGGCCGTTGACGACGCAGCCCATCACGGCCACCCGCAGCGGCACGTCGAGCCCGTCCAGCCCGGCGGTGACCTCGTTGGCCAGGGTGTAGACGTCGACCTGCGCGCGACCGCACGACGGGCAGGACACGATCTCCAGCCCGCGCGGCCGCAGGTTGAGCGATTCGAGGATCTGGATGCCGACCTTGACTTCCTCGACGGGCGGGGCCGACAGCGACACCCGGATGGTGTCGCCGATGCCGCGCGACAGCAACGCACCGAAGGCGACCGCGGACTTGATGGTGCCCTGGAACGCGGGACCGGCCTCGGTGACGCCCAGGTGCAGCGGGTAGTCGCACCGGGCGGCGAGTTGCTCGTAGGCGGCGACCATCACGACGGGATCGTTGTGCTTGACGCTGATCTTGATGTCGCCGAAGCCGTGCTCCTCGAACAGCGAGGCCTCCCACAGCGCCGACTCGACGAGCGCCTCGGGCGTGGCCTTGCCGTACTTCTCCATGAACCGCTTGTCCAGCGAGCCGGCGTTGACGCCGATGCGGATCGGGATGCCGGCCGCCGCGGCGGCCTTGGCGACCTCGCCGACGCGGCCGTCGAATTCCTTGATGTTGCCCGGGTTTACCCGCACCGCGGCGCAGCCGGCGTCGATCGCGGCGAAGATGTACTTCGGCTGGAAGTGGATGTCCGCGATCACCGGGATCTGGCTCTTCTTGGCGATCGCGGCCAGGGCGTCGGCGTCCTCCTGGCGCGGGCAGGCCACCCGGACGATGTCGCAGCCGGCGGCGGTCAGCTCGGCGATCTGTTGCAGCGTGGAGTTGATGTCGTGCGTCTTGGTGGTGCACATCGACTGCACGGAAATCGGATGGTCGCTGCCGACCCCGACGTCGCGGACCATCAATTGCCGCGTGGTGCGCCGGGGGGCGAGCGTGGGCGCCGGGGCGTCCGGCATGCCCAGGCCAATGGTCACTTTCTGCCTTCTCTCACTTACTGGAAGAGCCTGATCGGGTTGACCAGATCCGCGGTCACGGTCAGCAGCATGTAGCCGACCACGAATACCAGCACCACGTAGGTCGCCGGCATCAGCTTGAGGTAGTTCACCGGCGCCGCCGCGACCATGCCGCGGGCCGACCGGATCAGGTTGCGGACCTTCTCGAACAGCGCGATGGCGATGTGGCCGCCGTCGAAGGGCAGCAGCGGCACCAGGTTGATCGCGCCCAGGATGAGGTTCAGCTGGGCCAGGAAGAACCAGAACGCCACCCACAGCCCGTGGTCGACGGTGTCGCCGCCGATGATGCTGGCCCCGACCACGCTCATCGGCGTCTGCGGGTCGCGCTGCCCGCCGCCGATGGCGTGCACCAGCGCCCCGACCTTCGTCGGGATCGTCACCAGCGCCTTGCCCACCTCGACGGTCAGGTCGCCGGCGAAGGCGACGGTGGCCGGTATCGCCGACAGGACGTTGTAGTGCGTCGGCGGGGTCTTGATGGCGCCGACGCCCATGGCACCGACGGTGGCGGGTTCGGGCTTGCCGGCCTGTCCCTTGGAGATGTAGCGCTGGGTGGGTGTGACGTCGACATAGGTGGTGATGGTGGCGCCGCCGCGCTCGACGACGACGGGGACGGTGCCGTGCAATTTGCGCACCGCGGCGGCCATGTCCTCGAAGGTGGACACCGGGGTGTCGCCCACCTTGACGACGACGTCGCCTGCGCGAATTCCGGCCAGCGCCGCCGGACCCGGCCCGGTGCAGTCCCCGACCTTGCCGGGGGCCACTTCCGGTGCGACGCAAGCGGTTTCGCCGACGATGGCCTTGGTGGGCGGGTGCAGGTTGGGCAGCCCCCAGACGAGGGCGATGCCGTAGATCAGCACCAGGCAGATGACGAAGTTCATCCCCGGGCCCGCGAACAGCGTGGCGACCCGCTTCCAGGTCGCCTGCTTGTACATCGCGCGCTCGGTCTCGTCGGGCTCCAGGTCTTCGACCGGCGTCATGCCGGCGATGTCGCAGAAGCCGCCGAGCGGGACGGCCTTGATCCCGTACTCGATTTCGCCGCGCCGCGTCGACCACAGCGTGGGTCCGAAACCGACGAAATAGCGACGCACCTTCATGCCGGTGCCGCGGGCGACCCACATGTGGCCGCATTCGTGCAGGGCCACCGAGATCAGGATGGCGAGGGCGAACAGCGCAATGCCGATAGCGAACATCATCAGGCTGCCAGGACCTTTCTCACACCATTCCGGAGATCTTGTGGGCGCTCGCGTCTCCGACTCGCTCAATCCGGCGCTTAGCTTTTTCCCTCGCCCAGCGCTGCGCGTCGAGTACCTCATCCACGTTAGCCGGTGAAACCGCCCATTGGTCGGCGGCGTGCAGCACGTCGGCGATGGTTTGCACGATGGCGGGGAACCCGATGCGGCCTCGCAGGAACGCCTCGGCCGCCTCTTCGTTGGCCGCGTTGTACACCGCGGTCATGCAGCCGCCGGTCACCCCGGCGTGGCGGGCCAGCTCGACGGCGGGGAAGACCTCGCTGTCCAGCGGCTCGAATTCCCAGCTAGAGGCGGTGGTGAAGTCGCAGGAGGCCGCCGCCCCGGGCACCCGGTGGGGCCAGCCGAGGGCCAACGAGATGGGCAGCTTCATGTCCGGGGGGCTGGCCTGCGCGATGGTCGAGCCGTCGGTGAAGGTGACCATCGAATGAACAATCGACTGGGGGTGCACGACGACCTCGATGCGGTCGTAGTCGATGCCGAACAACAGGTGCGTTTCGATGAGCTCGAGCCCCTTGTTGACCAGCGACGCCGAGTTCAGCGTGTTCATCGGGCCCATCGACCAGGTGGGGTGGGCGCCGGCCTGCTCGGGGGTGACGGCCTCGAGGTCCGCGGCCGACCAGCCGCGGAACGGGCCGCCGGAGGCCGTCAGCACCAGCTTGGCGACCTCGTTCGGGCTGCCGCCGCGCAGGCACTGGGCCAGCGCGGAGTGCTCGGAGTCGACGGGCACGATCTGGCCCGGCCGCGCCGCCCGCAGCACCAGCGGACCGCCGGCGATCAGCGATTCCTTGTTGGCCAGGGCCAACCGGGCCCCGGAGTCCAGGGCGGCCAGCGTCGGTCGCAGGCCCAGGGCCCCGACCAGCGCGTTGAGGACGACGTCGGCCTCGGTCTCCTGGACCAGCCGGGTCACGGCCTCCGGGCCGCTGAAGGGGACGTCGCCGACCTGCTGCGCCGCGCGCTCGTCGGCGACGGCGACGTTGGTGACCCCGGTCTCGGCGCGCTGCCGTGCCACGGTCTCGGGGTTGGCGCCCCCGGCGGCCAGCCCGACGACCTCGAAACGGTCCGGGTTGGCCGCGATGACCTCGAGCGCCTGGGTGCCGATCGAGCCGGTGCTGCCCAGCACCAGCACGCGCAGGCGGCGCTCGGCAGTCGCGTTGGTCACTCACCCATTGTGCCCGCTCGGCCCCGCGGCGGATGTGCCAGAATCTCCCTACCAGCCGATCACGAAAGGGATTCGCCGTGGCCAGTACCGAGGTGGAGCACTTCAACGGCGTCGACGTCGCCGAGGTGCCGTCGGCAGCGTGGGGGTGGAGCCGGATCAATTACCGCACCTGGCACGCCACCGGGCTGGTCATCGTGATCTTCCTGCTGGCCATGCTGCGCGGAAACCACGTCGGCCACATCGAGAACTGGTTCCTGATCGTGTTTGCCGCGCTGACGGTCGTCGTGCTGGTTCGCGACCTGTGGGGCCGCCGCCGGGGCTGGATCAGGTAGGCGCCGCACCCGGCGATGCCAGGCGGCCGCGAGCGCGCCCGCCACCAAAATGCACAGGGCCACCGCCCAGGGCACGACGCCGTGTTGGTGCACCCAGCCGGCCAGCGCGCCCTGCAGCCGCCCGGCCGAGGTGATCACCGCGTCGCGGGGACTCGCGTTGCCGTTGAACAGGCGCAACTCGTAGACGCCGTAGTAGCCGACGTAGAGCCCGACCAGCACCAAAAGGGCGCCGCTGATCCGGTTGACGAACGGCAGGACGCGGCGCAGCCGATCGGCCAGGGCCGAGCTGGCCGAGGCCGCGGCGATCGCCAGCACCCCCACCACCAGGGTCAGTCCCGCGACATAGGCGAGAAAGATCGACACGCCCGTGAGCACCGATGCCTTGAAGCCGGCGGCGGTGACCGCCAGGAACGGCCCGATGGTGCACGACAGCGAGGCGATGGCGTAGCTGACGCCATAGGAATACATCGAGCCCAGCCGCACGGTCGGGGCCCACCGCGGGCCGAGCGGGCGGGGTGTCAGCGCCGTCAAGTCGCGACCCGCCAGCAGCCAAACCCCAAGCGCGACAAGCACAATCCCGATCACCGCGGTCCCGTAGGGCAGGTAGCGCTGGACGGTGTTGGCCGCCGAAATCGTCAGCGCGCCGAACAACCCGAAGACCGTCAGGAAGCCCAGCGCCATCCCGAGGGTGGCCGCCAGGGCGCGCCCGAGCGCGCGGATGGGGCTCGTCGCGGACCGCGCGCCGAGCGTGCACTGGCGGCGAGATTTCGGCGATTTTTCCGCCGTGAGTGCACGCTCGGCGGGCTGCGGCCCGCGCACCACGAGGAGCAGGTACGCGGGCAGCATCGCGAACCCGCAGGGGTTCAGGGCCGCGACCAATCCGGCGGCGAAGGCCAGTCCGACCAGAGCGCGATCCACGGGATCAGCGCAGCGCGGCCACGCGGCCGGCAAGCTCGCTCTGGGGCATGGCCGCGGTGGGGTTGTTGACGAACGTCGAGCTCCCGTCCGCCCGATAGAACACGTAGGCCGGCTGCCACGGGACGTTGTAGCGGGCCCAGATCGATCCGTCGGTGTCGTTGAGGTTGGTGAAGTTCAGGTTGTACTTGGAGACGAAGTTCTGCATGGCCCCGACGTCCGAGTGCGCCGCGACGCCGACGAAGGTGACGCCCGGATTGGCGGCCGCCACCTGGCTGACCCCGGGCGCCTCGGCGTTGCAGAACGGGCACCACGGCGTCCAGAACCACAGCACCGCGGGCTTGCCCTGCAGGCCGGCGCCGTTGAACGGCGCGCCGGCGAGCGTCGTCCCGGTGAATTGCAGGCGGTCGTCGGCGGCCGCCGAGCGCGGGGCCTCGGCCAGGCCGAAGATCAGCGCAGCGGCGAAAACGGCCGCTGCGAACAGCTTGAGCGGTGACAACAAGCGCACCATCGCGGCATCCCCTCGTTTGCTGGTGTTCTGCCCTAAAGACGGTGGCGCCGCCCGCCGGGTTCATCGCGAGGGCTCAGCCGTATCCGTGCCCGCGGCGCGGGTGAGCGAATTCGTTGCTTTCCGGGTCGTCGAGCGGTATCAGCCGGGTTGGCCCGTCGCGCCGGTGTCGCCCGGGCTGCCGTCGCTGCCCGGAGTGCCGGTGACGTTGGTGGAACCACCGGACGCCTGGCCGCCCGCGCCGGCGTGACCGAGTCCGCCCCCGGGGCCGCCGGGGCCACCGGCGCCGCCCTGGCCGCTGCTGCCCGCGGTCACCAGCGGCCCGAACACCACCGCCACCGGCGGTAACGGCGGCGACGGCGGCGACGGCCCTGTTCGGGCGCCCGCCTGCCCCGGCCCACCCGGCGTGCCGTTGCCGATCAGCGGGCGCCCGAACAGGGCTTGGGCCGGCGCGTTGACCGCGCCCATGGCGTTTTGCTCCGCGGCCGCCAGCGGCGAAGCGTTGGCCGCCTCGGAGGCCGCATACGACCCCGCCGCGGCCTGCATGGCCTGCACAAATTCGGCGTGGAACGCCGCCGCCCGCGCGCCGACCTCCTGAAAGGCCTGCGCGTGACCGCCGAACAGCGCCGCCACCGCCGCCGACACCTCATCGGCCCCGGCCGCCAACAACCCCGTCGTCGGCCCCACCGCCGTCGCATGCGCCTGGGTCAACGCCGACCCGATACTGCGCAGATCCGCCGCCGCCGACGCCACAACCGCCGGTGCGGCTATCACATACGGCATCTGATTCCCCTGCCCCCGAAGACGTTTCGCCGACTTAGCGCGCACCCGGGCGGCGTCGCGGCTACATTAAGAGCGCATCATGTCCAGATGTTGCCGTTGCTGCGGCCGTGTCGGCCGCCCGGGGCGCACGCTGCCCAGTGTGCGCCGTTCGAAAGCCGCGGAAATCCGTAAATCTACGTATTTCGGGCGCCCGGCTTCGTGGCTCCCTTCCGGCCCCCGGCCGCGAGTGCGCAGCTGATGGAACGGTTGCTGGAGCGCGAGGCGGTGCTGGCCGAGCTGGGCAAGCTGCTGCGGGCGCCGGCCAACTCGGGCCGCGTGATGTTGCTCCGGGGCGAGGCCGGAGTGGGCAAGACCGCGGTGGTGCGGCGGTTTATCACCAGAGTCAATTCGGCGACGGTGTTGGTGGGTTGGTGTGACCCGTTGGCCGCGCCGCGTCCGCTGGGGCCGCTGATCGACGCCCTCGCCGGCCTGAGCCCCGCGGCAGCCGGCGGACTGATCTCGGCAATCGAATCCAGTGACACCGGCGCGCTGTACCGGCGCCTGCTGACGGTGTTACGCAACGGGCAGCGCTGGGTGTGGGTGATCGAGGATGCCCACTGGGCCGACGGGGCCACGCTCGATCTGGTGCGCTTCCTCACCCGGCGCATCGAGTCGTTGCCGGTGCTGCTGGTGGTGACCTATCGCGAGGACGAGGTCGATCGCCAGCACCCCCTTTCGGTCGCCCTCGGGGACCTGGCGGGCTGCGCCGGAGTCAGCCGCATCAAGTTGGAGCCGCTGAGCCGTGCCGCGGTCGCGGTGCTGGCCGCCGGCAGTGGGGTCAACGCCGCCCAATTACACGAAGTCACCGGGGGAAACCCTTTTTACCTCACCGAGGTTCTGGCGGCGGGCGCCGAGGCGCTGCGCCGACGGGCGTTGCCGCACAGCGTGACTGAGGCGGTGTGGGGCCGGCTGGCGCGGTTGTCGCCGGACGGGCGCGCTGTCGCCGATGCGGCCGCGACCTGCGGCCCGCGCGTGGAGGTCAACCTGCTGACCCGGGTATGCCCGGACGGCGGCGCGGCGCTGGCCGAATGTGTCAGCGCCGGGGTGCTACTGGTCGACGAGCAGGGCGTGCGGTTCCGCCATGAATTGGCCCGGCGTGCCACCCTGGAACAAATCCCCGAAACGCAGCGTCGCATGCTGCACAAGCGGGCGCTGACCGCGCTGGCCGAATCGCCTATCGATCCAAACACGTTGGCCGCGTTGGCCTTTCACGCCGACCGGGCGGGTGACACCGATGCGGTGATCCGCCATGGGGTTGCCGCCGCCGAGCGTTCCATCGCGCTGGGCGCCAACCGCGAAGCCGCCCAGCTGTACGCGCTGGTGTTGGGCAGCGCGCAGGCCGTTCCTCCCGACCAAAAGGTGCGCTGGGTTGAACAACACGCGCTGGCCAGCTATCTGTGCGGGCTGGCCGAAGAGGCGGTGTCGTCGTGGCGCGAGGCGATCCAATTGCGCCAGTCGCTGGGTGATCGGCTCGGACAAAGCGAGAACCTGCGCTGGCTCTCGCACGAGTTGTGGGGCATGGGCCGCGTTCGCGAGGCCTTTGATGCGGCACGAGCCGCGCTGGCACTGGTGCACGACGCCGGCCCGTGCCCACAGCTGGGCTGGGCGCTGGCCAACTTGGCCGACTTCGGAAGCTGGGGGTTCGACCCGGCCGCCGTCGAATACGCTGCCCGAGCCACCGCCCTAGGAACGCACATCGGCGACAACGCCTTGGTGATCCGGGCCCGCGCCGCTGCGGCGACGGCGCAGATCCTCACGACTAACACCGGGTGGGAACTGCTGGAAGCGGCGTGGCGTGGCGCGATGGCTACGGAAACTCGCGGCGAACATGCCGGACTACTGGCGACTCTCGTTTGCTTGCTGGCGGCCTTGCATTACGACATCGATCGCGCCGATCGCTACATCGCCGACTCGCTCGCCTATTGCCGCGACCATAACGTGTTCACCTTCGAGGCCTTGGTCGTCGGGGTCGATGCGGTGGTGCGGCTGCACCGCGGCGACTGGGACCACGCCCGCACGGTGGCCGAGGATCTTCTCACCCGGCCGGGGCTGGCCGCTGTAAACAGGACGTTGCCGCAAGTGGTCTGTGGGCTCATTTCGGCCCGACGCGGCCAGCGGCCCGCCTTGACTCCGTTTGACGACGACCTGGGCAGAGCCGAACCCGACCAGCTGCGACTTTTCTCGGTGTGGGCTGCGCGCGCCGAGGCGGCCTGGCTGGCCGGCGACGACGACGCCTGCCGCAGCGAAGCCCGGACCGGGCTGGCGGTCACCCCCGCCCACGCCGATCCGTGGCTGATCGGAGCGCTGCAACGCTGGCTGTATCTGACCGGCGCCGACCCCGCACCCGGCAGCGAGCACCCGCGCACGCCGTTCGAGTTGGAGATCTGCGGTGACTGGCAGGCCGCCGCCGCCGAATGGCTGCGCCGCCGCTGCCCCTACGACGCCGCCATCGCCCAGCTCGGCGGTGACGTCGCCGCCGTCGAATCCGCACTGGCCACGTTTCGCGACCTGGGCGCCCGGGCCGCCGCACGGCGCGCCCAGCAGCGGCTATCGGCGCTGCGCGGCTCCGCCCGACGCAGCCGCCGCGCCGATACTTCCGCCAACCCCCACGGGTTGACCCGCCGCGAACACGAGGTTTTGGAGCTGCTGGCCGGCGGGCAAAGCGACGCCCAGATCGCCGCCGCGTTGCATATCAGCACAAGAACCGTCAGTTGCCATGTGAGCAAGATCCTGCTCAAACTGGGCGCCGCCAACCGCACCCAGGCCGCCGGACAGTTCCGCCTCGGCTCTTAAGGCGTTGGCATTGTCCAGCAGGGCACCCTTTTGCCGGCCAATCAGGCCACGGCCGATGCGCCTGCGCTCCAGCTACCCGCCCTCGGCGGCCAGCTGTCCGCAGGCGGCGCTGATCTCTCGCCCCCGCGTATCCCGCACCGTGCAGGAAACGCCTTGGGCCCGGACCCGCCGCACGAACTCCCGCTCCACCGCCTTGGGGCTGGCATCCCAATCGCTGCCGGGCGTCGGGTTCAGCGGGATCAGATTCACGTGCACCAGCGCGCCGAGCGCGCGATGCAGCCGCTTGCCCAGCAGGTCAGCCCGCCAGGTCTGGTCGTTGACGTCGCGGATCAGGGCGTACTCGATTGACACTCGCCGGCCGGTCACGTCGGCGTAATACCGGGCCGCCTCGAGCGCCTCGGCGATCTTCCACCGGTTGTTGACGGGGACCAGGGTGTCGCGCAGTTCGTCGTCGGGCGCGTGCAACGACAGCGCCAGCGTCACCGCGAGGCGCTCGTCGGCGAGTTTGCGGATCGCCGGGGCCAGGCCCACCGTGGACACCGTCACCGAGCGGGCCGAAATGCCGAAGCCGTGCGGCGGCGGCTCGGTGATGCGCCGCACCGCGGCCAGCACCCTGGCGTAGTTGGCCAGCGGCTCGCCCATGCCCATGAAGACCACGTTGGAAAGCCGGTCCCCGAAGTCGTCGCGCAGCGCCGCCGCCCCGGCCCGCACCTGTTCCAGGATTTCGGCGGTGGACAGGTTGCGGGTCAGCCCGCCCTGGCCGGTGGCGCAGAACGGGCACGCCATGCCGCACCCGGCCTGCGACGAGATGCACACCGTGTTGCGGTCCGGGTAGCGCATCAGCACCGACTCCACGGTGGCGCCATCGATGGCCCGCCACAACGTCTTTCGCGTCTGCCCAGCGTCACAGGTGACCTCGGCGGCCGCGGTGAGCAGCGTCGGGAACATCGCCTCCGCGATCGCCTCACGCACCGCCGCGGGAAGGTCGGTCATCCGCCGCGGGTCGGCGATCAGCCGGCCGTAGTACTGATGCGCGAGCTGCTTGGCGCGAAACGCCGGCAGGCCCAGCTCCGCGACGGCCGACGCGCGGCCCGCCGCGTCGAGATCGGCCAGGTGCCGCGGCGGCCGGCTCGGGCGCGGTTCGGTGAAGACCAATTGTTGGACCATGACCCGTCCAGTATCGGCCACCTCAGCGCACGAGCGTCAGGATCGTCCACGCCGCGACCGCCGACGGGAGCACCCCGTCGAGCCGGTCCATCAGGCCGCCGTGACCGGGCAGCAGCCGGCCCATGTCCTTGATGCCGAGGTCGCGCTTGATCTGGGACTCGACCAGATCACCCAGCGTGCACGTCAGGACCAGGACGACGCCGAGCAACGCGCCGACCCAGAGCGGTTTGTGGGCCAGGAGGGTCGCCGTCAGGATCGCGGCCGTGATCCCGAAGACGAGCGATCCGGCGAGTCCCTCCCACGACTTCTTCGGGCTGATCGCCGGGACCATCGGATGCTTGCCCAGCAGCACCCCCACCGCGTAGCCACCCACATCGGAGGCGACGACAGTGATCATCAGGCAAAACACCCGTCCGGCGCCGTCCTTGGGGTAGACGAGCATCGCGGCGAAGGAGGCGAACAGCGGGACCCAGGCGGCCAGGAAAACGGTGGCGGACGCGTCGCGCAGGTAGTTGGCCGACGGTGAACCGGCGAACGGCTCCGGCCGCTTGCGGTTGTCCTGCATGAACAGGCGCCACACCATGCAGGCCACCACGGTGGCCCCGAAGCCGGCCACCGCACCGCCGGAACGGTACGGCCAGGTCAGCCAGACGGTGACCTGCCCGCCGATCAGCAACGGGATGAGCGGGATGACGTACCCGGCCTCGCGCAACCGGCGCACCACCTCGTGGCTGGCGACCAGGATGGCCCCCGCGCACAGCACCACCCAGCACCGCGGGGCGAACAGCAGCGTCGCGACGAGAACGGCGCCGATGCCGACGCCGACCGCGATCGCGGCGCGCAGGTCGCGCCCGGCCCGCGACGTCTTCTTGGCCGGCTGCTGCGTCGTTTCCGGGGACCCGCGCCGCGGCTCGTCGGACGGGGCGCCTGCGCCGGTAGTCACCACGGATACGTTGCTGAGCGGCCGCTAGACCTCCAGCAGCTCGCCTTCTTTGTGCTTGACCAACTCATCGATCTGGGTGACGTACTGATGGGTGGTCTTGTCCAAATCCTTTTCCGCCCGGCCGACCTCGTCCTCGCCGGCTTCCCCGTCCTTGCGGATGCGGTGCAGCTCCTCCATGGCCTTACGGCGAATGTTGCGCACCGACACCCGCGCCTCCTCCCCCTTGTGCTTGGCCTGCTTGACCAGCTCCCGGCGACGCTCCTCGGTCAGCTGCGGCACCGCGACCCGGATCAATGTGCCGTCGTTGGTGGGGTTCACGCCCAGGTCGGAATTGCGAATGGCGGTCTCGATGGCGTGCAGCTGACTGGCCTCGTAGGGCTTGATCACCACGAGCCGCGCCTCGGGAACGTTGATGCTGGCCAGCTGCGTGATGGGCGTGTTGGTGCCGTAGTAGTCGATCACGATCCGGTTGAACATGCCCGGGTTGGCGCGCCCGGTGCGGATGGTGGACAGGTCGTCGCGAGCCACCGACACGGCCTTCTCCATTTTCTCTTCCGCGTCGAAGAGAGCCTCATCAATCATCGTCTTCCCCTCAGGTGGTGACCAGCGTCCCGATCTTCTCACCAGCGACCGCCCGAGCGATATTGCCGTTGGTCAGCAGGTTGAATACCAGGATCGGCATGCCATTGTCCATGCACAGGCTGAACGCCGTGGCATCGGCCACGCGCAGCCCGCGGTCGATCACCTCGCGATGGCTGATCGCGGTGATCAGCTCGGCCTCGGGGTTGAGCCGCGGGTCGGCGGAGAACACCCCGTCGACCGCCTTGGCCATCAGGACCACGTCGGCGCCGATCTCCAGCGCCCGCTGCGCGGCCGTGGTGTCGGTGGAGAAGTACGGCAGGCCCATGCCGGCCCCGAAGATCACCACCCGGCCCTTCTCCAGGTGGCGGACGGCCCGCAACGGCAGGTATGGCTCGGCCACCTGGCCCATCGTGATCGCGGTCTGGACCCGGGTGACGATGCCCTCTTTCTCGAGGAAGTCCTGCAGGGCCAGGCTGTTCATGACGGTGCCGAGCATGCCCATGTAGTCCGAGCGGGTGCGCTCCATGCCGCGCTGCTGAAGCTGCGCGCCCCGGAAGAAGTTGCCACCGCCGATCACCACCGCGACCTGCACACCGCCGCGGACCACCTCCGCGATCTGGCGGGCCACCTGGGCGACAACGTCGGGATCCAGCCCGACCTGGCCGCCGCCGAACATCTCGCCACCGAGCTTGAGCAAGACTCTGGAATACTGCGATCGCCTCTCCGGCTGCCCGGAAGTCGCGCTCTCCGGTGAAGATGTCGGTACGCCGTTGGCGCTTCTCGTCGGCTCCGTCATCAGACTCCTCGCATGAGAGTGCCATCCCGGGGCGAACTCGTCCGGAACGGCATTTCACATCCTGCCTCATCGCAACACAATGCGGCGCGGGCGGGGTGCATTATCTGCACAGTTGGCGAATTACATGGGTTTCCCGGCGCCGCCTCGCCTTCCGGCGCCGGATGTTTGAGCGGGTGGCGACACGGGGAATAGGCAGCACGGCGGGGGGCGAACCAACGGTCTTGAGAATAAGGACCGCGCCTCACCGTGGGTCGATCGCTTTCGCGATCGGCGCTGAGCAAGTGCTCAAAGCACGTACGCCAATGAGGAGGAACAAATCCATGGCGGACAACGAGAACAAGTCGGGACCTGCCGAGGCGGTCAAGGGCGTCGTCGAGGACGTCAAGGGCAAGGCCAAGGAGGCCGTCGGTGCGGTGACCGGGCGCGACGACCTCACCCGCGAGGGGCAGGCCCAGCAGGACAAGGCCGAGGCTCAGCGCGACGCAGCAAAGAAGGAAGCCGAAGCGGAGGCCGCCCGAGGCGGCGCCAAGGCGGCTGAGGAGCGCCAGAAGGCCAACCAGTAGCAGCTTGTCGCGAAGATGGGTCCGGTCCGTGCAAACGGGCCGGGCCCATCGGCGTCCCGGGCCGGAGCATTGACCCCGCGATCGCGGGCAATAAACTTTGCATAGTTTGGCTCTGAATCGGGTACTCAGCGCTGCGCTGGCAGACATCTCGCCGTGAGGTGCCTACGGGTGGGGGGCGATGACAAACTCACGAGTTGGAGATGTCGTTGGACGTTTTACTACTGACCGAGGTAGACGACTTCGAAACGGCCCTGCCCACCCTGAACTCTTTCGCGCCCACGGTGCGGCGCGTTCCCCTCACCGCCGGCGTCGACGGGCACCGCGGTAGCGCCGACGTCGCGATCGTCGACGCGCGCGCCGACCTCGAGGCCGCGCGCAGCGCCTGCCGCCGGCTGGCTTCCGACGCCCCGTCCACCGCGGTGGTGGCCATGGTGGCGCCCGCGGACTTCCCGGCGGTGGACGTCGACTGGCACGTCGACGACGTGCTGCTGCCCGCCGCCGGGGCCGACGAGCTGCAGGCGCGGCTGCGGCTGGCGATCTCGCGGCGGCGCAGCGCGATGGACGGCACGCTGAAATTCGGCGACCTGCTGCTGCACCCGGGCAGCTTCACCGGCTCGCTCGACGGTGTGGACCTGGGGCTGACGCTCACCGAGTTCAAACTGCTGAACTTCCTTGTGCAGCATGCCGGCCGGGCTTTCACCCGAACCCGGCTGATGCACGAAGTGTGGGGCTATGACTGCAACGGCCGCGTCCGCACGGTAGACGTTCACGTGCGCCGCCTGCGCGCCAAGCTGGGACCCGAACACGAATCCATGGTCGACACCGTGCGCGGGGTCGGCTACATGGCGGCCACGCCACCGCACCCCGAATGGGTCCTGCGCGGGTCGACGCTGGCCCCGCTGTGGACATCGGCGACGCGGCCGGTCACCGACCCGGTGGCGCACTAGCCGCGACAGATCTTGTCGCGCAGGGTCTTTCGCGATCGACTCACGCGAAGAGCGGCAGCGCCCGCTTGCGCGCCAGCGCGTCCATCCCTTGCTGAATCGAGTCTTCGACCTCGTGGTACTTGCGGTCGACGTAATCGTCGTCGTCGGCACGCGCCGGGTCGCGGTCCAGCTCGACGGCGGGCATGAACCGGGTCCTGATCTTTGCCGGCAGCGGCAGCTGGGGCAGCGCCGCCGGGGCGATCCCCCACGGCAGGGAGACGGCCAACGGGAAGACCTTGAGCCGCAGCACCCGGTCGAGCTTGAGCGCCTTCGACAGGCGGTCGCCGCGGATCAGCACCGGCATTGCGTCGGCTCCGCCGACGGTCGCGATCGGCACGATCGGCACGCCGGCGCGAATCGCCATTTTGACGAAGCCTTTTCGCCCCGCCAGGTTGGCGCGATCGCGCTCGGTCCACGGGCGCAGCGAATCCACCTCCCCGCCGGGCCACAGCGCCACGTCGCGCCCCTCCGCCAGCGCCGTCGCGATCGCGTCCGGGGCTGCCGGCAGCACGCCCATCGCGCGGAAGTAGCGCCCGAAGACCGGGATCGCCATCAGCGCGTCGTGTGCCGTGCCGTGCAGCGGGCGGTCCTGGCCGAAGCGCCGCCACCATTGCAGGCCGACGGTCCAGGCGTCCCAGACGAACGGGGCGCCCGAGTGGATGCCCACCAGCAGCGCCGGCGGCTCCGCCGGGATGTTCTCCCAGCCGTCGACCTCCATCCGGAACCAGTAATCCACCAGCACATTCCAGAAAAACTTCTGGCGCTGCAGGGTGGCCTCGTCCTGGCCGCTGAGATCCCACCTGCCGGCGCGCTCGGCGACCCAGCCGGCGATCCCTCCTTGCTGCTTGCTGCGGCGCTCGTCCATGGTCACGCGGGCCCGCCTGGCGTGCAGCTTGGCCTGTGCGCGTACCTCGGCTGGTCTGTGATCGGGGTTACTCATGGGTGTCGGGTACCCGATTCGGGCGCGCGGGACTCCCGCATACGCAAATCTCCCCGCGCCATCGGGGTGGCGCGGGGAGACAGCTGCTACCGGATTACGCGTGCGGCGCCGGCGCCGGCGGTTGACCCGGTGCCGGGCTGGGTTGACCCGGTGCCGGGCTGGCGTTCGGCGCTTCGCCAGGCGTCGAGGCGCCCGGCACGTTCGACGTCCAGATCAGGATGTCCTGCATCCCGTCGTTGTAGACGACGCCGTTCGGCGGCGCGCCGGTCACGTCGAAGTACAGCGTGCCGGTGGACTCTTGGCCCTGCGGGATCGGCGCCGGGTTGAGGCCGCCCGGGGCGCCCGGCTTGTCGATCAGCTTGTAGGTCTGACCGTTGGGGCCGCGGGCGCTGAAGTCCTTGACCATCGGCGTAACGACCCCGGCGTCCGACCTGGCCGTGATTTCGGCCTGGTACAGCGTCCCCTTCGGCGTATAGCCCGGAATCGAAACATTGCTCGGCTGCAGGTTGCTGACGGTGTAGTTGGTGATCATGGGCCCGTCAACGAGTTGTTCGCTGGCGCCGAAGCCCTGAATGTTGGGCGGCGCAGCGGAAGCGGTTGCTGCTGCGAAAACGCCTGCAGCCGCTATAGCTCCGGCAGCAATAGCACTCTTTACAGCGGTGGTGGTGACCTTCATGGTGTTCCTTTCGTGTCGAACAATCGCCCCCACATATAGGGCGATAACCGCACTGCGTGGAGATAACCCTTTGGCCGCGGCAGTAAACCGGCATGCCCGCCGAATTTGCCGATATATGCGTTGTCACCAGCATTAACCGTGCGGTATTTATTTTGTCCCGCAGCGCCTTTCGCGCCACAGAATTAACATTGGCACCATCGACACCACGGCTTTTTGCCGCTGATTAGTTCCGTTCCAGCCGGGTATGTGCACCCACGGAGCGGCGCTGAAAGCCAAGCCTTCGCGCACCCGCGAATCGTAACCGGCGCGTAGTGCGAGCACGAAAGGATCACTCCCCAATGAGTTTTGCGGCGCAGCAACAGGAAGTTCCGGGCGTGCAGGGGAAAATGAACCCCGTTCCCGACTGCGGGGAAAACGGTTACCGGGGCTCGGGAAAGCTCACCGGCAAAAGGGCCATCATCACCGGCGGCGACAGCGGCATAGGCCGCAACGTCGGCGCCTATTTCCACCTCGCCAAGGCCGCCGTGCCGCACATGAAGCCGGGCTCGTCGATCATCGGCAGCTCGTCGGTCAACTCCGATTCGCCCAACCCCACCCTGGCGCCCTACGCGGCGACGAAGGCGGCCATCGCGAACTTCTCGGCCAGCCTCGCCCAGCTGTTGGGCGACAAGGGAATCCGGGTCAACAGCGTGGCGCCGGGCCCGATATGGACGCCGCTCATCCCGTCGACGATGCCCCCGGAAAGCGTGGAGTCGTTCGGCGACAACGTACCGCTGGGGCGTGCCGGCCAGCCGGCCGAGCTGGCCCCCATCTGCGTCGTGCTGGCCTCCGACGACGCGAGCTACATCTCCGGCGCGCGGGTCGCCGTGACGGGCGGCCGGCCGATCCTGTAGCGCCCGAACCGATTAGGAGCCCCGGTTCTCGCCCAGCTCCTGCACGATAGGGCTTTGGGCCGCCGCCTCCCCGGCGCCGTCGCCACCCCGGTCGTCGTCGACGGTCACCGACGCGGCGACCTGCGCGAGGTTCGCGTAGGTCTCCGGCGGAACCGCGCGCAACGCACGGACGGTCTGCTCGTCGCAGCCGTTGCGGTCGGCGGCCTCGATCAGGTCCTGCTTGCTGGCCGGAAGTCCACGTCGTTGAGGCACTTTCGGAGTTGACTGCGGGTGGTAGACGCGACCATTGCTGTCGGGATGCCCACCGGGTGCCGGCCTAAACGCGTGGCCGTCAGCGGCCGCGCACCCGGCGGTTCTGCTTCATGATCGCGTCGACCAACTCCGACTTGTTCATCGACGACCGGCCGCGCACATCGAGCCGGCGCGCCACGTCGAGCAGATGCTTCTTGCTCGCGTTGGCGTCGACACCCTCGGCCGAGCGGCCGCTGTTGTCCGGACCGCCGCCCTCGGCCAGCTCGTCCGACGGTCCCTTGCGTTCCTTGGGCTCCCAGTGGTCACCGACCTTTTCGAAGCTGTGCTTGAGCGCCGAGTAGGCCACCCGGTGGGCGCGCTCCTCGCTGCCGTACTCCTCGGCGGCCGAGTCGTGGGTCTTGGCGAACGTGCGTTGCGCTTTGGCGTTGGAGCGCCGCAGGGTGCTGGGCAATTCGCTCTTCTTTGCCGCGCCGCCTTTCGTCGTCTTGGGCATCGAACCCCCTCGCTTGTCAGCCCTCGGTGATCTGCTGTGCCCGCGCGTAGGCCAGCTGCAAGAAGTCGGCGCCGGCCAGGGCGGTGAAGGTGCCCGCGACCAGCCGGGTCGGCCTCGGCGCGAAGATCAGCCCGATGACGAACGCGGTGGCCACCCACATGTCGAGGCAGAAGGGGCACGTCAACAACTCCCCCAGGCTGTGGCGCAGCGCGCTGCCGTGCCGCGTTTCCTCCATCACCTCGGCCGGGCCACCGGTACCCGCATAGCGCGCGAACGGCGCCCGCAGCGGGCTGGTCACGGCGTCCTTGGACACCGTGCGCGCCAGCTTGTGGGTGCCGATGGTGACGGTCAGGAGATCCTGAACACTCCAGCGCTCGGGCAACTTGCGCCCGGTGGCCGCGGCGACGACGCCGGCCAGGGCGACCAGGGCGCCGTAGATCGCGAGGACCACGGTGTAGCCCTCCAGGGGGCGGGGGTTGTCGCCGCGGTACGCGTCGGCTTCGCGCCGCGCGCGCTCGGCCACCCCGTGGGTCATTTCGGTTGCATCGCCCATGGCGCTCCTTGTCGTCTGGATCCCCTGTGGGTTACCCCGTTGGGCGCCCGGAAATCACGATCGCGCTGAACCGCACCGGCGAAGCTGCGCGGCCAGGCGCCCCGGATATGTCAAGATCGCTGACATGGGCCAGGCCGAAGACGCGCCGCTGGGTTACCTGTTGTATCGGGTGGGAGCCGTGCTCCGGCCGGAGGTGGCCACGGTGCTGGGTCCGCTGGGCCTGACGCTGCCCGAATTCGTCTGCCTGCGCATCCTGTCGATGCACCCGGGCATGTCGAGCGCGGAACTGTCCCGGCACACCAACGTCACACCGCAGGCGATGAACACCGTGCTGCGCGCGCTGGAAGACGTGGGGGCGGTGGAACGGCCGGCGTCGGTCTCCTCGGGCCGGGCGCTGCCGGCCACGCTGACCGCTCAGGGCCGCGCGCTGCTGAAGCGCGCGGAGGCCGCCGTCCGGGGCGCCGATGCCCGGATCCTGGGCAAGCTGACCGACGCGCAGCAGCGCGAGTTCAAGCGCATGCTCGAGAAGCTCGGATCCGACGGCTGATCAGCGGCGATCGCGGGGGCTCCCCCAGCCCCGCGGGGGCCTGGCGCTGGGGGTACCCCCGCGGGGCTGGGGGACGGGTCGCCGCCAGCGAGCTACGCGGCCTGGATGCGGGCCCACGGCCGCGCCTCTTCGAGTTCGTACGCGAGCTGCAGCAGCAGCGACTCCTGCCCCAGATCGGCCGACAGCATCATGCCCACCGGCATGCCGGTGGGCGACTGCGCCAGCGGCAGCGAGATCGCGGGCTCGCCGGTGACGTTCTGCAGCGGGGTGAACGCCACCCAATCGATCAGCCGGTCCATCACCTGCCGGTAGTCCGTGGGCGCCAGGTAGCCGATGCGGGGCGTTTCGTCGGCGAGGGTCGGCGTCAGCACCGCGTCGTAGGTGCGGAAGAACTCCGCGGTGCGCCGCCGCAGCCTGCGCAGCCGCATGATCGCCGTCGGCAGGCGGTGGATGTTGCGGCCGCTGTGCCGCTCCAGGCCCAGGGTCAGGCTGTCCAGCCGGGTTCGGTCGAAGCTGCGGCCGAACAGGCGCCGGCCGCCCCGCACCTGCGCGAATGCCAAGAAACCCCAATACAGCACGAAGTCGTCGACGAAGCTGGGCGGCACCGGGGGCTCGTCGAGGTGTTCGACGCGGTGGCCCAGTTCTTCGAGGAGCCCCGCCGATTTCAGGGCCAGCTCCCGCACGGCGGGGCTGCACTCGCGCTGCACCGAGCGGGTGAGGACGGCGATGCGCAGCCGCTGCCGGCCGGGCCCCGTCACGTCCCCGATCGGGGCCAGTTTGGGGTTGCGCCAGATTCGCTCGGCCTCCCGATAAAACGCCGCGGTGTCCCGCACCGTACGGGTCAGCACGCCGTTGGCGACGATGCCCACGGGCATTCGGCGATGCGCCGGGTCCAGCGGCAGCCGGCCGCGCGACGGCTTGAGGCCGACCAGCCCGTTGCACGCGGCCGGGATGCGGATCGAGCCGCCGCCGTCGTTGGCGTGCGCGATCGGCACCACCCCGGCGGCGACGAACGCGCCCGACCCCGACGACGAGGCCCCGGCGGTGTAGTCGGGGTCCCACGGGTTGCGGACCGGCCCCAGCCGCGGGTGCTCGGCGGCCGCGCTGAACCCGAACTCCGATAGCTGCGTCTTGCCCAGCGAGGTCAGCCCGGTGCCGAGAAACACCGTCGTCAAGACGCTGTCGGCGGGGGCGTCGAAGGGCACCCACGCGTCGGCGCCGTGCATGCTGGGCTGCCCGGCGACGTCGACGTTGTCCTTGACGAAGGTCGGGACGCCGCCGAAAAACCCGTTCACGGGCTCCGAGGCGGCGGCTCGCGCCCGGTCGAAGGCGGCGTGCGCCAAGCCGTTCAGGGTCGGGTTGACGAGCTCGGTGCGCGCGATGGCCGCCTCGACGAGGTCGGCCCTGCCGACCGAACCGCCTCGCAGGGCGTCGGCCAGGCCGACCGCGTCGAGGTCACCGAGGGCATCGTCACCGAAAGCGTGCACGCGTCGCATGACACGACGCTAGCCGCTTGCGCCCGCCGGTTAAGCCTGGCCCACCTCAAAGCGAACGAACCGTGTCACCGTCACCCCGGCCTCGTCGAGCAGGGCCTTGACGGTCTTCTTGTTGTCGGACACCGAGGGCTGCTCGAGCAGCACCGCGTCCTTGAAGAAGCCGTTGAGGCGGCCCTCGACGATCTTGGGCAGCGCCTGCTCGGGCTTGCCCTCGGCCTTCGCGGTCTCCTCGGCGATGCGGCGCTCGCTGGCCACCACGTCCTCGGGGACGTCGTCGCGGGACAGGTAGCGCGCCTTGAGCGCCGCGATCTGCAGTGCGACGGCGTGCGCCGCGTCCTGGCTCTCGCCCTCGAACTCG
Organism: Mycobacterium terramassiliense; assembly: GCF_900157385.1. Classification (GTDB taxonomy): domain Bacteria; phylum Actinomycetota; class Actinomycetes; order Mycobacteriales; family Mycobacteriaceae; genus Mycobacterium; species Mycobacterium terramassiliense. Next base: position 161,255 of record NZ_LT717699.1, on the reverse strand, counting down.
ACCAGCACGCCGACGGCCGGCGGCAGGTCGGCCGCACGCTTGTGCAGGTAGGCCTCGACGTTTCCGTCGAAGTACTGCACGCGCCGCAACTCGAGCTTCTCGCCGATCTTGGCCGAGAGGTCGGCAATGGCCTGCTCGACGGTCGTGTCGCCGATCTTGGCGGCCTTCAGGGAATCGACGTCGGTGGCCTTGGCCTGAAGCGCGGCGTCGACGACCTGGTCGGCCAGCTTCTGGAACTCGGCGTTCTTGGCGACGAAGTCGGTCTCGCTGTTCAGCTCGATCAGCGCGCCGCCCTTGGCCGCGACCAGGCCCTCCGCGGTGGCCCGCTCGGCGCGCTTACCGACGTCCTTGGCGCCCTTGATCCGCAGCGCCTCGACGGCCTTGTCGAAGTCGCCGTCGGTTTCGGCCAGCGCGTTCTTGCAGTCGAGCATGCCGGCGCCGGTGAGTTCCCGAAGCCGCTTGACGTCGGCAGCGGTGAAATTCGCCAATGCTCAGCCTTCCTATGAGGGGTCGGGCCTTCCTATGAGGGGTCGGTTGTTGATTCGGGGGTGCCCGCAGCGGCGTCGGTGGGGGCGGCAGACGGGGCGGTGGCGGCGGCCGTGGCCGTCGCCGAGGCCAGCAGCTCCTGCTCCCATTCGGCGAGCGGCTCGGCGGACTCCGCCTCGGGCTTGCCGTCGCCGCGGCCCAGCCCGGCGCGCGCCTGCAGGCCCTCGGCGACCGCGGAGGCGATCACCTTGGTGAGCAGGGCGGCGGAGCGAATCGCGTCGTCGTTGCCCGGGATCGGGTAGTCGACCTCGTCCGGGTCGCAGTTGGTGTCCAGGATCGCGATGACCGGGATGCCGAGCTTGCGGGCCTCGCCGACCGCGATGTGCTCCTTGTTGGTGTCGACGACCCAGATCGCCGACGGCACCTTGTTCATGTCACGGATACCGCCGAGGCTGCGCTCCAGCTTGTTCTTCTCGCGGGTCAGGCCCAAGATCTCCTTCTTGGTGCGACCCTCGAAGCCGCCGGTCTGCTCCATCGCCTCGAGCTCCTTGAGGCGCTGCAGCCGCTTGTGCACCGTGGAGAAGTTGGTGAGCATGCCGCCCAGCCAGCGCTGGTTGACGTACGGCATGCCGACGCGGGTCGCCTCGGCCGCGACGGACTCCTGCGCCTGCTTCTTGGTACCGACGAACAGGACCGTGCCACCGTGGGCGACGGTTTCCTTGACGAACTCGTACGCCTTGTCGATGAAGGTCAGCGTCTGCTGCAGGTCGATGATGTAGATGCCGTTGCGGTCGGTGAAGATGAACCGCTTCATCTTGGGATTCCAGCGCCGGGTCTGATGCCCGAAGTGGGTGCCGCTGTCGAGCAGCTGCTTCATGGTTACGACAGCCATTGCCGCCATTCCTTTGTTGTCGGTTGTCGCCCGGCATCGGGTGAGGCCGGGCCCTGGCGCCTGCGGAATGCCGCACCCGTCCTGGATGTCCGGGACGGGACCGCACGGCAATCTCTTGGTTGCAGGCGCGCGAAGTCAGCCCGCTAACGAGCTGCGACCAGGAGTTTACACCGTCTCAGCAGGTGCTTTTTCCACAGCGGTGACTGGCGAGGTTCGGCGGCTCCCGCTGTACTCGCCTGGTGCGGCGGGCGACGCTCCTGATCCTGGCGATGCTGTGGGCTGCCCCGGCCCACGCCGACGACGTGCGGCTGGATTGGCCGCTGCGCCCGCCCCCGCCGGTCGCCCGCGGATTCGACGCCCCCTCACCCGACTGGCATCCCGGGCATCGCGGTGTGGACCTGCCGGGCTCCCCAGGTCAGCCGGTGTACGCCGCCGGCGCCGCGACCGTGGTGTTCGCCGGGCTGCTGGCCGGGCGGCCCGTGGTGTCGCTGGCCCATCCCGGCGGGCTGCGCACCAGCTACGAGCCGGTGCGGGCGGCCGTGCGGGCCGGCCAGGCGGTGACGGCCGGGAGCGTGATCGGTTCGCTCCAGGCCGGGCACGCCGGCTGCCGGGCCGCGGCCTGCCTGCACTGGGGGGCGATGTGGGGCCCGGCGTCGGGTGCGCGGTACGTCGACCCGCTGGGGCTGTTGCGGGCGACGCCGATCCGGCTCAAGCCGCTTGGGTGACCGGCGCGGGGTGTCAACCCGGGGCGGCCCGCCCGGCGTGTCGTCGCCCGGGCCGCACACCCACGGCGCTCAGCGCACCGCTCAGGCCCGCGGGTGGGCCTGGTCGTGCACCGCCCGCAGCCGGGAGACCGCGACGTGGGTGTACAGCTGGGTGGTCGCCAGGCTGGAATGGCCGAGCAGCTCCTGGACGACCCGCAGGTCGGCGCCGCCCTCCAGCAGGTGCGTGGCCGCGGTGTGCCGCAGCCCGTGCGGCCCCATGTCGGGCGCGCCGTCCACCGCGGCGACGGTCTGGTGCACGACGGTGCGGGCCTGGCGCACGTCGAGCCGCCGGCCGCGCGCGCCCAGCAGCAGCGCCGGCCCGGAACCCGCGGTCGCCAGGGCGGGCCGCCCGTCGGTCAGCCAGGCGTTCAGGGCCTCGGCGGCCGGCATCCCGAACGGCACGGTGCGCTGCTTGTTGCCCTTGCCGAGCACCCGGACCAGCCGGTGGTGGGCGTCGACGTCGTCGAGGTCCAGGCCGCACAGCTCGCTGACCCGGATGCCGGTGGCGTACAGCAGCTCGACGATCAGCCGGTCCCGCAGGGCCAGCGGATCGCCTTGCCCCGCACCGGATTTGGCGGCGGCCATCGCGTCGAGCGCCTGATCCTGGCGCAGCACCGACGGCAGGGTGCGGTGCGCTTTGGGCACCTGCAGCCGCGCGGCCGGATCGCCCGCGAGCAGGCCCCGCCGCGCCGCCCATGCGGTGAACGCCTTGATCGCCGAGGTGCGACGGGCCAAGGTGGTGCGGGCCGCCCCGGCGCCGGCGGCCGCGGCAAGCCACGCGCGCAGCACCGGCAGGCTCAGCGCCTCCAGGCTCGTCCCGTTCGGATGGCCGTCGAGAAACGCCAACAGCGAGCGCAGGTCGCCCAGGTACGCCCGGCGGGTGTGCGCCGAGCGCCCGCATTGCAGGTCCAGGTATTGGTCGAACTCGTCGAGGATCGCCTCCACGCCTTTACGTTCGCAGGCGCCGGGGCTTGGGTTCAGGTGACGCGCCGCAGCGTTTCCGGGGTGAGATCTTTGCGGGTGGGATATCCGTCGACGGCCATGATCAGGTCGGCCTCGGCGAGGATCGCCCGCAGCACGTGCACAATGCCGTCGATGCCGCCGAGGGCCAGGCCGTAGGCGTACGGGCGGCCGATCCCGACCGCCGTCGCGCCCAGCGCGAGCGCCTTGATGACGTCGGCGCCGCTGCGGATGCCCGAGTCGAAGAGCACCGGCAGCCCACCCGCGGCCTCCACCACCCCGGGCAGGCAGTCGATCGCCGGCAGCCCGCCGTTGGCCTGCCGGCCGCCGTGGTTGGAGCAGTAGATGCCGTCGACGCCGCCGTCGATGGCGCGCCGGGCGTCGTCGGGGTGGCAGATCCCCTTCACCAGCAGCGGCAGGTCGGTCAGCGAGCGCAGCCACGGCAGGTCGTCCCAGCTCAGGGGGTTTCCGAAGACCTGCACCCAGCGCAGGGTGGCGCCCTGGCGGTCCTCCTCCGGCGGGCGCTGCAGACCGGCGCGGAACACGGGGTCGCTGGTGTAGTTGGCCAGGCAGTGCCCGCGCAGCTGGGGGAAGTTCGACGTGCCCAGGTCGCGCGGCCGCCACCCGGTGACCCAGGTGTCGAGGGTCACGACGATGCCCTTGAAGCCCGCTGCCTCGGCGCGCTGGACGAGGCTGGCGGCCAGCTCGCGGTCGTTCGGCGTGTACAGCTGGAAGAAGCCGGGCGTGTCCCCCAGGGCGGCGGCGACCTCCTCCATCGGGTCGACCGTCAGCGTGGAGGCCACCATCGGGACGCCGGTGCGCGCGGCCGCGCGCGGTGGCCAGGTCGCCGTGGCCGTCCTGGGCGCACAGGCCGATGACCCCGATGGGGGCCATGAAGACCGGGGACGGCAGGGTCATGCCGAACAGCTCGACGGACAGGTCGCGCTGGGCGGCGCCGACGAACATGCGCGGGATCAGGCCCCACCCCTCGAAGGCCGTGCAGTTGGCCCGCTGCGTGCGCTCGTCGCCGGCCCCGCCCGCGACGTAGGACCAGACCGAGGGCGGCAGCGCCGTGGCGGCCTTGGCCTCCAGCTCCGCGAAGGCCATCGGCAGCGGCGGCACCACTCCGGCCAGGCCCTGCAGGTAGATCTCGTTCTGGTAGTCGCCGAAGTGGGCCATGGGTTAAGCGCCCGCCTCCGCCTCGGCCAATTCCCTCTTCCACTGCCGGAACGTTTCCTCGGTGCGGCCGCGGCGCCAGTAGCCCGAGATCGACGACGCCCATTTCGCGTCCACGCCACGCTCTTTGCGGATGTAGGGGCGCAGGTTGTGCATGACGGTTTGCGCCTCGCCGTGGATGAACACGTGCACCTGCCCGGGCAGCCACGGGGCCGTGGTGACCGCCTCGATGAGCGGCGCGAAATCCCCGGCGCGGTCCTCGGGCACCAGGTCGGCGCGGCCACCGCGGTAGACCCAGCTCACCTCGACGTTGTCCGGCGCGCTCAGCGGGATCTCGTCTTCGGGGCCGGCGACCTCGAGGAACGCCTTGCCGACGGCGTTGGGGGGCAACGCTTCCAGCGCCACGGCGATCGCCGGAAGCGCCGACTCGTCGCCGGCCAGCAGGTGCCAGTCGGCGGCCGGGTCGGGGGTGTAGGCGCCGCCGGGACCCATCAGGTAGATCGGCTGACCGGGTTGGGCCGCCGCCGCCCAGGCGCCCGCGATGCCGTGTTCGCCGTGCACCACGATGTCCAGGGTCAGCTCACCGGCCGCGACGTCGACGCCGCGGACGGTCATGGTCCGCACCGACGGCCTCTTCTCCGGCGGCAGCCCGTTGAAGCTGTCCAGGGTCAACGGCCCCGGCAGCCCGGCCACGTCGACGTCCTCGGCCACGAAGGCCAGCTTGACGTAGGAGTCGGTGAATTTGCTGGGCGCGAAGGTGTCGAAATGACCGCTGCCGAGCACCACCCGAACCATGTTCCGGGTGAGTTGCTCGGTGCGGACCACTTCGAAGCTCTGCAGAGGTCGACCTGCCACTTGTCCTCCTGTCCAGACCCGACCCCCGTCGACTATACGAGCCGCGCCGTGAAGCTCCGGGCCTCGGAGCGGCGACCGGCGGCGCGGACGATCCGCCACCGCCCGTCCTGGCGCTGCGCCAACCCGGCCAGCTCGAGGATGGCCAGCGGCCCGAGCACCCGCTCGGGGGCCAGCCCCGACGAGATCGCGACCTCGTCGACCGTGACAGCGCCGCGCCCCGGCAGCGCCTCGTATACCCGGCGCTCGTCGTCGCTCAGCCCGTCCAGCTCGGTGGCCGGCCGCGGCTGTTCAGCCGCTAATTCGCCGATGCGGCCGACCAATTCGACGACGTCGTCGGCCCGGGTGATCAGCTCCGCGCCGTTGCGCAACAGCGCGTGACAGCCCGCCGACGCCGACGACGTCACCGGTCCGGGAACCGCGGCCACCACCCGCCCCAGCGCCCGCGCCCAAGCCGCGGTGTTGGCCGCGCCGCTGCGCAGGCCGGCCTCCACCACCACGGCGGCCCCGGCGACGGCGGCGACCAGGCGGTTGCGGGTCAAAAACCGGTGCCGGGCCGGCCGCACGCCGGGCGGATATTCGCTGAACAGCAGCCCGCGCCGGCCGATGCGGTGCAACAGCGTGGCATGGCCGGCTGGATAAGGGATGTCGACGCCCCCGGCAAGCACCGCCACGGTGCTGCCGTCGGACGCGAGCGCGGCGCGGTGCGCCGCGCCGTCGATTCCGTAGGCTCCGCCGGAGACCACCGCGACGTCGCGCTCGACCAGCCCGGCGGCCAGGTCGGCGGCCACCTGCTCGCCGTACACGGTGGAGGCACGCGTTCCCACCAGGGCGGCGGCGCGGTGTGCCACCTCGTCGAGGCGTTGGGGGCCCAGCGCCCATAGCACCAGCGGTGGGCCGCCGCGAACCTTGACCTCGGCGCCGCCGAAGGCAGCGAACGCCAGCAGCGGCCACTCGTCGCAGTCGGGGGTAATCAATCGGCCGCCGCGGGCGGCGAGCAGCTCGAGATCTGATGCGGCCATGTCTATTTCGCGTCTGGCCTGGGTGTGCCGCGCGACGCCGTCGTCGACCGCGCCGCGCCGAACCCTTTCGGCCGCCTCGACCGGCCCGACCCGGGCCACGAGGTCCGCCAGCACCGCGCAGGGCGGTTCGGCCACCCGGGACAGGTAGGCCCACGCCAGCGCCACGGGATCGGCCGTCATCGGTGCGCCCCCGGTTGCCGGAAGCTGAGCGCGGCCGCGACCTCGCCGGGCCCGGGGACGTCGCGGCCGGCGAGGTCGGCGAGGCTCCACGCGACCCGCAGCGTGCGGTCCAGGCCGCGGATGCTGAGCAGCCCGGTGTCGAGCGCCCTGCGCAGCGGCTGCATCGCGGCGTTGCCGGGTCGGAACTTTCGCCGCAACAGGGTCCCGCTGACCTCGGCGTTGGTGCGGACACCGTAGGGGCGCCAACGCGCAGCGGCCGCATCTCGCGCGGTGGCCACCCGCCGGCGAACCTGCGCCGTCGATTCGCCGTCGGCGACCGAGATCGCCCCGGCGCGTACCGGATTCATCTGCACCCGCAGGTCCACCCGATCCATCAACGGCCCGGACAGCTTGCCCAGGTAGCGGCGCTTGGCCGGCGCGGCGCAGACGCAGTCCCGCGGGTCGGCCGGCGCGCACGGGCACGGGTTGGCGGCCAGCACCAGCTGGAAGCGGGCTGGGTAACAGGCCACCCCGTCACGGCGGGCGAGACGAATCTCCCCGTCCTCCAACGGGGTTCGCAACGCCTCCAGCGCACGAACGCTGATCTCGGCGCACTCGTCGAGAAACAGCACCCCGCGATGGGCCCGGCTGACGGCACCGGGGCGCGCCATCCCGGAGCCGCCGCCGACCAGCGCCGCGACGCTGGAGCTGTGGTGTGGCGCCACGAACGGCGGCGTGGTGATCAGCGGCGTCTCCGCGGACAACAGCCCGGCCACCGAGTGGATCGCGGTGACCTCGAGCGACTCGTCCTCGCTCAGCGGCGGGAGCAGGCCCGGAAGACGTTGGGCCAGCATCGTTTTGCCGACCCCGGGCGGGCCGGTCAGCATCAGGTGATGCGCCCCGGCCGCCGCCACCTCCACCGCGAACCGCGCCTGCGACTGCCCGACCACGTCGGACAGATCTGCCGCCGGTTCGGGAGATGGCGTGCCCGCGCTGATCCGGGCGTCCAGCCCACCGGAACCGCTCAACCAGCCCTGCAGCTGGCGCAACGTGCGCACGCCCCACACGTCGATCCCGTCGACCAGGCTGGCCTCGGCCAGGTTGTCCACCGGGACGACGACGGCAGGCCAGCCCTGGCGCTTGGCGGCCAGCACGGCGGGCAGCACCCCCCGGACCGCGCGCACCCGCCCGTCCAGCGACAGCTCACCCAGCAGCACCGTCTTCTCCAGGCGCTCCCACGCATGCTTTCGCTGCGCCGACAGCACGGCCGCGGCCAGGGCGACGTCGTAGACCGAGCCCATCTTCGGCAGCGTCGCCGGCGACAGCGCAAGCGTGAGCCGGGCCTGCGGCCAGTCGTTGCCGCAGTTGTTGACCGCCGCCCGCACCCGGTCCCGGGACTCCTGCAGGGCGGCGTCGGGCAGGCCCACCAGGTACACGCCCGGCAGTCCGGAGGCGATGTCGGCCTCGATCTCGACGATCTCCCCGTCCAGCCCGCGCACCGCGACCGAGAACGCCCGCCCCAGCGCCATCAGCCGACCCCCCGCAGGTGGGTGATCTCCGGGATCCGGCGGCGCCCGACCCGCACGCCGATCACGTCGAGGCGCAGCGCCGCCCACCGCTCGTGCTGGCCGGCCAGCCACAGCCCGGCCAGCCGGCGCAACCGCCAGACCTTGCGCGGCGTCACCGCGTTCGCCAGCCCGCCGTAGCCGTCGCCGGTGCGGGTCTTCACCTCGACGAAAACCACGGTGCGGGTGGCGTCGTCGGCGGCGATCACGTCCAGCTCGCCGTAGCGGCAACGCCAGTTGCGGCCCAGGATCCGCAACCCCATCCGGCTCAGGTGATCGACGGCGAGCGCCTCGCCCATCGCGCCCAACTCGGCGCGGGTCATCGTGTTGTGGGTCGTCATGGGGGCCACGGTGCCCGTCGACCGCGACAGGGCGGACCGCTACCGCCGGCGGCGGCCCCCGGCACGAGCGGGTTATCCCCAGCCGGCCGCTCATCCACAGCGCTTACGTGACGCGGTCCGCCCTGGTGTAGACGTTCATCGAGTCCTCCCGCAGGAAGGCCACCAGCGTCAGCCCGGAGTCTTCGGCCAGCGAGACCGCCAGCGACGACGGCGCCGACACCGCGGCCAACACGGGAATGCCCGCCATCACCGCCTTTTGCGTCAGCTCGAACGAGGCGCGCCCGCTGACCAGCAGGACGCACGCCCGCAGCGGGAGGCGCTCATGCTCCAGCGCCCAGCCGACGACCTTGTCGACCGCGTTGTGGCGGCCGATGTCCTCGCGCACCACCAGCGCCGTGCCGTCGACGCCGAAAAGGGCCGCGGCGTGCAGCCCGCCGGTACTGTCGAAAACCTTTTGCGCGGAGCGAAGTTGGTAGGGCATGGCCTGCAGCGTCGCGGCGGCGACGGTCGCCGGATCCGCGCCGGGCGAGAAGCGCCCGGTCAGCCGCACCGCCTCCAGCGACGCCTTGCCGCACACCCCGCACGAGGAGGTGGTGTAAAAGTTGCGGGTGACGTCCAGCCCGGGCGGTTCGACCCCGGGCGCCAGGGTCACGTCCACCACGTTGTAGGTGTTGGCCCCATCCTCGTCGCGACCGCCACAGTAGCGGATGCTCAGCACGTCGTCGCGGCCCCCGACGACTCCTTCGGTGAGCAGAAACCCTTGCGCCAGTTCGAAATCCGAGCCGGGAGTGCGCATCGTCACCGTGACCGGCGCGCCGTTGACGCGGATCTCCAACGGCTCCTCGACGGCCAGGGTTTCCGGTCGGGTGACGGCCCGATCGGCGGTGAGATGGTGCGCGCGTCGGCGCGCCGTCACATGGCTCACCGGCGCCGGAACCTCATGCGTTCAAACTACATTGGCCAGCGCGGCCAGCGTCTCCTGCGCCGAGTGAACCGGGCGCCAGCCCAGCTGGGTCCTCGCCTTGGTGGTGTCCATCACCACCGACGTCCGCGCGACGTGCAGCCATTCCAGCATGGACGGGACGAACGGCACCCGCGAAATCGCCGCGGACGCCGCCGAGGCGGCCACGGCGGGCACCCGTACCGGCCGGCCGCCCAGCGCCCTGGCCACCTCGGAAATCGTCACCACGCCGTCGCCGGCGATGTTGTATGCCCCGGGCGGCGCCGGGGCCGTCGCCGCCAACGCGATCGCTTCGGCGACGTCGTCGTGGTGGACCAGCTGCAGCGGGAAACCCGGATCGGGCACCACCGGCTTCAGCATCGGGGCCACCTTGGACATGGCGCGCACCGGACCGGGCAGCTGATTCCACGGCATCGCGTCGGCCAGGGCCGTCGCCTTGGGCCCCGCGACGACGCACGGTCGCAGGACGAACACCTCGAGCGACGAGCCCGTGGTGACGTCGGCCAGCAGCGCCTCACACGCCGCCTTCTGCTCCGAGTAGTAGTGCTCGGCCGATCCCCGGGCGGGCACGTCCTCGGTGAGCGGGACCGGGTTGTCGGAGTGATAGCCGTACGCCGCCACCGACGAGGTGTACACCAGGCGCCGCGGCCGCTCGGCCGCGACCGTCGCCTCGAACACGTTGCGGGTGCCCTGCAGGTTGATGCGTGAGCTCTCTTCGCGGGAGCCCATGATGATGAACGCCAGGTGGACGACCACGTCGGCCTGCGCCACCAGGTCGTCGACCGCCTCGCGGTCGAGGATGTCGCCCTGTTGGTACACCGTCTTTTGCCAGCCGCACGAGACCGGGTCGAACGGCCGACGCGCCATCCCGATGATGGTCTCGACGGCGGGCTCGCGCTCGAGTGCCGTCACCGCCGAGATACCGATCTCTCCGGTCGGTCCGGTCACCGCCACGGTTAGCCCCATTTGAATAGCCCCATTTGAAACGAGCTTCCCTTCCGCGGCGCTTCGAAACCACGAGTGACCAAACTCGCAAGTCGATACTCTCGACAAGGGAGCGTGAGCAGCCACGCCACCCATCCGCCTGAGCAACGGGCCATACAGGGTGTGGGGCCCGCGTCGGCGACCGATAATCTACGGCGATTGAGGGTCAACGCGGCCCGCAGGAACGGGGACACCACGTGGCAGACGACGCGCATGCCGTCGCGGACGGTCCGACACCGGGTGGGGACAAGGCCGACCCGGCGACCGTCTTCGCCGCCCTCGCCGAGATCATCTATCAAGGCTCGGACGCCACCCAGATGTACGCGGCCATCTGCATCGCCGCGACCCTGACCGTCCGCGGCTGTGACCACGCCAGCCTGCTGGTGCGGGAGGGCGACCGCTATGTCACGGTCGGGGCCAGCGACCACATGGCATACCAGATCGACGAGCTGGAGCGGCGCGCCGGAGACGGCCCGTGCATCGACGCCATCGAGGAAGAGACGCCCCAGATCGACACGGACCTGACGACGCCGTCGCTGTGGCCCAAGCTGGCCTCCGTCCTGGTCAGGGAAACCCCGGTGCGCGGGGCCATGGGTTTTAGGCTGCTGGTGGAGAAGCGCAAGGGGGCCGCGCTGAACCTCTTCAGCGACACGCCCAACCTGTTCGATGCCGAATCCGCCGGCCGGGCGGCGGTGCTGGCGGCGTTCGCCAGCGTGGCCATCAACGCGGTCGCCAAGGGCGAAGACGCCTCGACCCTGCGTCGGGGGCTGCTGAGCAACCGCGAGATCGGCAAGGCCGTCGGCATGCTGATGCTGCTGCACGACATGACCGAGGAGCAGGCGTTCGACCTGCTGCGGCGCCACTCGCAGTCCCTGAACATCAAGCTCGCCGACGTGGCGCGCGCCGTCATCGAAGGCCGCGGTCAGCTGCCGTCCGACGGCGAAACGAAGCTCCCGCCGAACGGCTAGGCGCTCGGCGCTACTCGGGCAGCCGCAGCTCGGGCTTTTCGACCTCTTCGATGTTGACGTCCTTGAAGGTGACCACCCGCACCTGCTTGACGAAGCGGGCCGGCCGGTACATGTCCCACACCCAGGCGTCGGACAGTCGCAGCTCGAAGTACACCTCGCCGTCGGCGTTGCGCGGCACCATCTCCACGCTGTTCGCCAGGTAGAAGCGCCGCTCGGTTTCCACGACGTAGCTGAACTGGCCGACGATGTCCTTGTATTCGCGGTAGAGCGAGAGCTCCATCTCGGTTTCGTACTTTTCGAGATCTTCCGCGCTCATCTGCCACTCATCTGCTCAGACGCCTCCGTCGCCGGGAACCTGGTCCCATCTTTCCTCACCGGTGCCCGTCATGGTCGGCCGGAGGGTCGGGTTTGCACTCGGCCACCACAGTGGGGCCCGACCCGTCTGGCCCCAGAGCCACGCGCCGGACGTTGATGAAGGAATAGCGGTGCTCGGCGCAGGGCCCCAGCCGGGTCAGCGCCATCGAGTGCGCCGGGGTGCTGTAGCCCTTGTGGTCGGCGAAGCCGTAGCCCGGGTGGTCGGCGTCCATGGCGACCATCAGCCGGTCCCGGCTGACCTTGGCCAGCACGCTGGCCGCCGCGATGCAGGCGGCCGCGGCGTCGCCCCCGATCACCGGCAGCGACGGCATCGGCAGCCCGGGCACGCGGAACCCGTCGCTGAGCACATACCCCGGCCGGACGGACAGGCCGGCCACCGCGCGCCGCATGCCCTCGATGTTGGCCACGTGCACCCCGCGCCGGTCGACCTCACCCGAAGGGATGAACACCACGTGGTAGGCCAACGCGTAGCGGCGGATGAGCGGGAACAACTTCTCCCGCACCTTCTCCGTAAGTTTCTTCGAATCATCAAGGGCAGCAAGGCTTTCCAATCTCCCCGGTCCCAGCACGCAGGCCGCCACCACCAGCGGGCCGGCGCAGGCGCCGCGGCCCACCTCGTCCACCCCGGCCACCGGTCCCAGGCCGCTGCGATACAGCGCCGACTCCAGGGTGCGCATCCCGGATGACTTGCGGATCACCGTCCGCGGCGGCCACGTGGTGGCCACGGCTACTGACCCTGTTGGGGATTCACCGATCCGACCCCGCCCCAGCGCGACGGCGGCCACACGATGAATCTCGCCTTGCCGATGACGTTGGACACCGGCACCGTTCCCGAATTCGGGTCGCCGGTGCACAGGATGCCCTTGAGGGCTTCCGCCGGGACGCTCGTGCAGTGGGCCCGCGAGTCCGCCGAGTGCGTCCGGTTGTCGCCCATCACCCACAGCCGTCCCTGCGGGACGGCGACCGGGCCGAACTCGCTGCCCAGGCAGGGGTACTTCGCAGGGTCGGCCATCATGGTGTTCGGATCCAGGTAGGGCTCCTTGAGCGGCTTGCCGTCGACCGTCAGGCCGGTGTCGGCCCGGCACTGCACGGTCTGTCCCCCGACCGCGATGACGCGTTTCACCAGGTCGTTTTCGTCGGGGGGCACGAACCCGATGAACGACAGCCCGTCCTGCACCCAGCGCAGCGCGGTGTTGTTCGAGCGGATCGACTTGTATCCGGCGTTCCACGACGGCGGACCCTTGAAGACGATCACGTCGCCGGGCCGCGGCTGGCCGAACCGGAAGGTCAGCTTGTCGACCATGATCCGGTCGCCGACGCAGCCGGTGCAGCCGTGCAGCGTGGGCTCCATGGATTCCGACGGAATCAGGTACGGGCGGGCGATGAACGTCAGCATGACGTAATAGAGCACGATCGCGATCACCGCGAGGACCGCGAGTTCGCGCAGCGTGGACTTCTTCTTGGGCTCCGGCTCGGCCGCGTCGGGCGGCGGGGACCCCTCGGGCGCGTCGGGGTCGCGGGTGGAGACCTTCGGCTCCGGTTGGCCGGCGTCGGACTGGGGCTCAGATGGGTCCGCGTTGTCGGTCACGGGATCAGCGTAGCCAGCATGGTTCGTGGCCTGGTGAACCGCGTCCGGTCAGCGCTTTTCCTTGATCTTGGCCTTCTTGCCGCGGAGTTCACGCAGGTAGTACAGCTTCGCGCGGCGCACGTCGCCGCGGGTCACCACCTCGATGTGGTCGATGTTCGGCGAGTGCACCGGGAAGGTCCGCTCGACGCCGACGCCGTAGCTCTCCTTGCGCACGGTGAACGTCTCGCGGATGCCTCCGCCCTGGCGGCGGATCACCACGCCCTTGAACACCTGGATGCGCTCCTTGGCGCCCTCGATGACCTTGACGTGCACGTTGATGGTGTCGCCCGGGCTGAAGGCCGGGATGTCGTCGCGCAGCGACGCCTGGTCGACGAAGTCCAGCCTGTTCATCTACGAAGCACTTCCTTGCGGTCGCGGCTTGCGACGCCTGCCCACACGCCGCGCGTGGGGCGGTCACAAGCCGATGGTTTCGGGCTTTTATGCGCATCTCGCAGCGGCCGGGAAGCGGCCCGGCCCGCTGACGGGTTCGAGACAACTGAGCAATTGTGCCAGATGGGGCGCGTGCATTGAAAATCACATGTAAACGTCGCGGTTCATACGCAGCCGAAAACGCTGGTGAGTGGTTACATATGACTCGGGTCAAAACGCGCCAATCGGCCGGTTGTACCCCAGGCAACCTAGGAGATCCACACATGCGCCGCCGCCCGCTCACCGTACTCACCGCAGTGGCGGCGGTGACGCTGGTGCTGGCCGGGTGCGACGAGGCACTGGTGGACCGCCAAAGCCAACCGAAGGTGTCGGGCAGCCCGGACACCAGCGCGCCCGTGCGTCAGCCCCCCAAGCAGCCCGAGACGGTTCAGCTGCTGCTGGACTCCGTGCCGATGCACGGGCCGCCGCAGGTGCTGCCGGGGACGGTGTTCGGCGGCCTGCCGGCGCGGATTCAGCAGGCCATCGACGAAGCCGCCGCCGCCGGGGCCACCCTGTCGGTCGCCGTGCTCGATCGCAAGACCCATGAGCTGGTCTCCAACGGCAACGGCCAGGTCATCGGCACCGCCTCGGTGGCCAAGCTGTTCATCGCCGACGACCTGCTGCTGGCCGAGTCGCAGGGCAGGACCGCCCTGTCCCCGGAGGACCGCCAGGCCCTGGATGCCATGCTGCAGTCATCCGACGACGGAGCCGCCGAGAAGTTCTGGGGTCAGGGCGGCGGCGACGCCATCATCAGCCAGGTCGCGGCCCGCTACGGGCTGTCGTCCACCACCCCGCCCAGCGACGGGCGCTGGTGGAACACGATGAGCTCGCTGACCGACCTGGTCCGCTACTACGACATGCTGCTCGACGGGTCGGGCGGGCTGCCGGCCGAGCGGGGCAAGATCATCGTCAACGACCTGGCCCAGTCCACCCCCACCGGGATCGACGGTTACCCCCAGCGGTTCGGCATTCCGGAGGGGCTGTTCGCCGAGCCCGTGGCGGTCAAGCAGGGCTGGATGTGCTGCATCGGCAGCGACTGGATGCACCTGTCGACCGGCGTGATCGGTGCCGACCACCGCTACATCATGGTGGTCCAGTCCCTGCAGACCTCCGACGACGCCACCGCGCGGCAGACCATTACCCAGGCCGTCAAGACGATCTTCCCCAGCGGCAAGATCTGACGCAGCCTCGCCAGGCCTACTCGCCCAACAGGTCGGGGCGGCGTTCCCGCGTGCGCTGCAGCGACACCTCGCGCCGCCAGGCCGCGATTCGCGCGTGATCACCGGACAACAAAACCTCGGGGACGTCGAGACCGCGCCAGGTGGGCGGCCGGGTGTAGCTGGGGCCCTCGAGCAGCCGGTCGAGGGCCGGCGAGTGCGAATCCTCTTGCAGCGACGCGGGATTGCCCAACACCCCGCTCAGCAGCCGCAGCACGGCTTCGATCATCACGATGGCGGCCGACTCCCCGCCGGGCAGCACATAGTCACCGATCGACACCTCCTCGACCCGCATCCGTCGGGCGGCGTCCTCGATGACCCGCTGGTCGATGCCCTCGTACCGCCCGCAGGCGAAGACCAGGTGCCGCTCGGCGCTGAAGCGCTGCGCGGTCGCCTGAGTGAACAGGGCGCCGGCGGGGGTGGGTACCACCAGAAGCGTCTCGCCGGAACACGTTTCGTCCAGCGCCTCCCCCCATACCGGCGCCTTCATCACCATCCCCGGGCCACCGCCGTAGGGCGCGTCGTCCACCGCGTGGTGCACGTCGTAGGTCCACCGCCGCAGATCGTGCACGCGCAGATCCACCAGACCCGACGCAATCGCCTTGCCGGGCAACGACTGTCGCAGGGGTTCCAGATAGGCCGGGAAGATGGTGACGACGTCGATCCTCATGCCAGGTCCAGCAGTCCCTCGGGCGGGTCGATCTCGACGCTGCGGTCGTCCAGCGACACCGACGTGACGATCGCGCCGACGAACGGAATCAAGACCTCCCCGCCGTCGCCGCGCCGGACCGCCAGCAACTCACCGGCGGGGGTGTGCAGCACCTCGGCGACGACACCGACGTCCTGCCCCGTCGCGGTGCGGACGCTCAGGCCCTCGAGCTGGTGGTCGTAGTAGGTGTCCGGCTCGTCGATCGGCGGCAGCTCCGCCGAGTCCACCACGAACAGGCTGCCCCGCAACGCGTCGGCGGCGTCGCGGTCGTCCACCCCGGCCAATCGCACCAGCAGCCGCGCACCGTGCTCGCGCACCTGGTCGATGACGAAGCTGGCTGCCTCGCCGGTCCGAGAGTTCTTGGCGCGCAACGTATTACCCGGGGCGAAACGGGCGGCAGGATCGTCGGTGCGGACCTCCACGACAAGCTCGCCGCCGATGCCGTGCGCCTTGACGACGCGCCCGACCGTTAACTCCAAGGGAGTTCCATCCGCAGCGCTCCGCTACTGGTCGGTGTCCACCACGTCGACGCGGATGCCGCGGCCACCGATTCCGGCGACCAGTGTGCGCAACGCGGTCGCGGTGCGTCCGCCGCGACCGATCACCTTGCCGAGGTCGTCGGGGTGGACGTGCACCTCAACGGTGCGCCCACGCCGATTGGTCACCATGTCCACCCGGACATCGTCGGGATTGTCGACGATCCCGCGGACCAGGTGCTCGACTGCGTCAACGACGACCGTGCTCACCGCGGGTCAGCTTTCCGCGGCGGGCTCGGCGGGCTCGGACGGCGCGTCGGCCTCGGCTGGCGCGTCGTCCGCCGGCGGAGCCGCCTCGGCCACCGGCGCGTCGGCGGGCCCCTGCGACGGTTCGGCGGCCTTGGCGGCCTTCTTGGCGGGCGCCTTCTTCTTCGGCTTCGCGGCCTCGGTGGTGGGGGCGCCGTCGGCCTCGGCCAGCGCGGCGTTGAACAGCTCCAGCTTGCTGGGCTTGGGCGGGGCGGTCTTCAGGCTGCCCTCGGCGCCCGGCAGCCCTTTGAACTTCTGCCAGTCACCGGTGATCTTCAGCAGCTTGAGGACCGGCTCGGTCGGCTGGGCGCCCACCGAAAGCCAGTACTGGGCGCGCTCGGAGTTGATCTCGATCAGGCTCGGCTCTTCCTTCGGGTGGTAGCGGCCGATGACCTCGATCGAGCGGCCGTCGCGGCGGGTGCGCGCGTCGGCGACGGCGATGCGGTACTGGGGATTGCGGATTTTTCCAAGCCGGGTGAGCTTGATCTTCACAGCCATGGTTAAGCGACTTCTCCTGTGGTGTCACGCTGCAATTCAGCGACTCGGGCGGGATGCCCGGATCCGGTTTTGCCTCGCGTGTCTGACCACCGGGCGGCCGTGACCGCGCGGTGGACAGCCGCCCATTGTGCCAGAACGCGGCGGCCGGGCGGAAATTCGCCTACATCACCTTCTGGTAGACCTTCGTTTCCACCCGCCTGGCCATTCGCCAGCCCTCCGAGGTGCGCACGAACTCGTCGTCATACCAGAGCCCGCAGAACAGAACTTGATCCTTGTCGCCGCCAAGCACCATCGGGTTGAAGCAGATCACCCGCGACGAGGCCTTGTCCCCGTCGACGCGCACCGAGAAGTTCCCCAGCATGTGCGCGTAGACCGGGAAGTTCGGCAGCACCTCCGACAGCCACTTCTTGACCTCCGGATAGCGACCCTCGATTCCCCCCAGGGCCGTGTAATCGATGTACGCGTCCTCGGTGAAGACCTTGTCAAGATCGTCGAATCGGCGGTTGTCGATCGCGGTGGAGTAGTCCACCAGCAGCTGCTGGATCTCTAGGCGGTCGGATATTTCGGCCAGGCTCAACATGCCTCGATTCAACACCGCGACGCATCCACGGTTGGGATCGGTAGCCGTGCGTGCGGTGTGCACTTGGCGCAGGAGCGGCAGCAACGAAGGAGCACGACATGAACTCCACGCGGCGAGTTTCGCGTTTTCCCAGGACAGCGGCACCGACGCGGGGGAATAATGCCACGGGTATGAAGGCAATGATCGCGGGATTAGCAACCGCGTTGCTGATGTACGCGGGCGCGGGGCTGGCCGCGCCGTCCGCCCAGGCGGATCCGTGCCCGGCCGGCAAGTCCTGCCAGCACTGGTGCCCCGGCGACGTCCTGCCGGCGGGCCGGCCGGTCCCGTGGGACGGCAACGTCTGCCACGACTACTTCTGGGACTACTACGGCGTGCACGACATCGGCGACGGGAAGTTCTACTCCTGGCGCGACATGCCCTGGCACTAGTCCATGGTGGCGCCCCGGCGCGCCCGGCACACCGCGCTCGCGATCGCCACTAGTCCTATGGTGGCGGCCCGGCGCAAGCTCGGAAGTTAAACTATGGGCCCATGCGCAAGCTCATGGCCGCGGCCGCCGTGCTCGTGGCCGTCGCTTCCGGCGCCACCGTCGGAGTGATGCCCGCGTGGGCCGACAGCACGCAGCCGATCGGCTCGGTGCCCATCCCGGAGGGCCCGGCCCAGACCTGGATCGTCGCCGACCTCGACAGCGGTCAGGTGCTGGCGGGGCGCGACCAGAACGTGGTCCACCCGCCCGCGAGCACCATCAAGGTGCTGTTGGCGCTGGTGGCGCTGGACCAGGTGAGCCTGGACTCGACCGTCGTCGCCGACGCCGCCGACACCGAGGTGGAGTGCAACTGCGTCGGCATCAAGCCGGGCCGCACCTACACCGCGCGCCAACTGCTGGACGCCCTGCTCTTGGTCTCGGGCAACGACGCCGCCAACACGCTCGCGCACCTGCTGGGCGGGGCCGACGCGACGGTCGCCAAGATGAACGCCAAAGCCGCGTCGCTGGGCGCGACCAGCACCCATGCGGCGACCCCGTCGGGTCTGGACGGGCCGGGCGGCTCCGGGGCCTCCACGGCGCACGACCTGGCCGTCATCTTCCGGGCCGCCATCGCCAACCCGGTGTTCGCCCAGATCACCGCCGAGCCGTCGGCGACATTCCCCGGCGATCACGGCGACGAGCCGATCGTCAACCAGGACGAGCTGCTAGCGCGCTACCCCGGCGCCATCGGCGGCAAGACCGGCTTCACCGACGCCGCGCGCAAGACCTTCGTCGGCGCCGCCGCGCGCGGTGGCCGCCGGTTGGTGATCGCGATGATGTACGGGCTGGTGAAACCGGGCGGGCCGTCGTATTGGGATCAGGCCGCCAGCCTGTTCGACTGGGGTTTCGCCCTCAACCCCGAGACGGGCGTGGGTTCGCTGTAGCCACGCGCGGAAATTATTGGGGCAGCGCCGCGGTCAGCAGCGCCGTGAGAACCCCGATCCGCTGCTCCGCGATCGCCGGCTGCGGCAGCACGCCCTCCACCACCGCGGCGCCGTCGAACACATTCGTCATCAGCGCCACGACGACGGGGAAGGTTTCCTCCGGGAAGCCCTCGGCGCCGGGCAGGGCCCGGGCGGCCTCGACGATCTTGGCGGAGTACTGGCCGAGCTCGTGTCGCAAAGTCTCCCTGAGCTTTTCGTCGGTGCGCGCGGCGATCAGCAGCTCGTAGACGACCGCGTTGGTGGGGCCGCTGGTGATGTCGCGGAGTATCGCCAGCGCGGCCTCGAGGGCCGGCCCGTCGGCCGGTATTTCGGCGACCCCTTTGGTGAAGGACTCCAGCTGACGGCGCAACACCTCGGATGCGGTGGCCGCCATGAAATCGCCCATGGTCTCGAAGTGGCGGAACAGGGCGCCGACGGACACCCCGGCGCGCTTGGTGATCACGGCGGCCGAGGCCCGGGCGTAGCCGACCTCGACGATGGTGTCGATGCAGGCGTCGATGAGCCGCGCGACGGTCTCCTCCCGCCGCTGCTGCTGGGTCCTGGCCATGTCAGACCCCGACTTTTTGGGCGCTCGAGGCCGCGTGCCGCACACCGGCCCGCAGGTAGCGCCCGGACTTCACGGATTGGCCGTAGCCGTCGCGGAATCGGCCCTTGCCGAAGACGACGGACCCGCCCACGCCGGTCGCGATGACGGCGTCGTCGTTGCGGTTGACCATGCGGCGCAGGCCGCCGTAGAACGGCACCGCTTCCTCGTGATAGCCGTCCACCGCCTCGGTGAGCCCGGCCGGGTCGATCACGACGAAGTCGGCCCGGTCGCCCTGGCGCAGTGTGCCGGCGTCGATGCCGAACCACTCGGCCAGCTCGCCGGTCAGGCGATGCACCGCCCGCTCGGTGGACATGAACGGCGCGCCCGCCCGCTGGGCATCGCGGGTCCGCTTGAGCATCTTCAGACCGAAGTTGTAGAACGCCATGTTGCGCAGGTGCGCGCCGGCGTCGGAGAAGCCCATGTGGATGCTCGGCTCGTTGGCGAGCTTGTCGAGTTGCTTGGGCCGGTGGTTGGCCACCACCGTCGTCCACCGGACGTTGCGCTCGCCGTTCTCGACGAGCACGTCGAGGAACGCGTCCAGCGGGTGCAGCCCGCGCTCGTCGGCGATCGCGCCGAAGCTCTTGCCGATCAACGAGGCGTCGGGGCATTCGACGATGACGGCGTCGTGGAAGTCGCGGTGCCACAACGACGGTCCGAGCTTGATGCGGTCGAACTCGCGGCGGAACTTGCGGCGGTATTCCTCGTCGGCCAGCAGCTCGTTGCGTTCCAGCTGGTCGCGCAGGTGCAGCGCCGCCGTCCCGGCGCCGAACTCCTCGAAGACCGGCAGGTCGATCCCGTCGGAATACAGCTCGAACGGCACCGGCAGATGCTGGAATCGCACGGCCGAGCCCAGCACCTTGTTCAGCATGCGGGTGCCGAACCCGAACGTGTGCACGGCGAACGGCATCGACTTGGAGTCCGCGGACACCAGCATGCTCATGCGAACTCCCTTGCCGCGACCGAAGATTCGGCTGCTGGTCAAAAAGAACATCAGCGCCGACACCGGGCTCTCCACATTGGGGGCGCTTTGCAGCATCCGCCCGCGCTTGCGCAGCACCTTGATCAGCCTGCGCCGTTCCCGCCAGGTGGCGAAGGTCGACGGCAGCGCGCGCGACCGGAAGCGGTCGCCGTCGAGCTTGTCGATGGCCGCGTCCATGCCGGACATGCCGAGCATCCCGGCGTCCAGCGCCTCCTCCAGCAGCGTCGCCATCTTTTCCAGTTCGGCGTCGGTGGGGCGGACGGTGGCGTCGGTGGCGCGGTCGAGGCCCAGCACCGCGGTCCGCAGGTCCGAATGACCAAGCAAGGAGCCGACGTTCGGTCCGAGCGGCAGGGCGTCGATGGCCTTGACGTAGCCCGCGGCCGTCGACCACGTCTTGTTGGAGTTCAGGGCGCCGTGCACGAATTCGCGGGGCACCGCCTCGACGCGACTGAACAGGTCGGCCGCATCCTCGGAGTCGGCGTAGACCGTCGACAACGAGCAGTTGCCCAGCAGCACCGTGGTGACGCCGTGGCGCACCGACTCCCGCAGCCCGGGGTCCAGCAGCACCTCGGCGTCGTAGTGGGTGTGCACGTCGATGAAACCGGGCAGGACCCACTTGCCGGCCGCGTCGATCACCTCGGGGCAACCGCTCTCGTCCAGCGCGGTGGCCGACACCGTGGCCACCACGCCGTCGCGGATGCCGAGCGTGCGGGTCTGCGGCGCGCCGCCGGTGCCGTCGAACCACAGCCCGTCGCGAATGATCACGTCGTAGGTCACGGTCTCCTCCATCGTTGTCGAGTTGCCACGAACCGTAACATAGATAGCAAGCACTCGCAATCTTTTCTGGAAACTCGGCGCTCCCCTGAGAACGTGCACGAAAGCGGGGGTTAGCGGGACGGCCCCGGCGGCCCGCTGGTCGGCGATGCGGGGTCGACCGGGGCGGGCGCGGCCGGCGCGGTCGTCGTCGGGCGCCCGGCCGGGGCGACGGTCGCGTCGGTCCTGCGGCCGATGACGAAGCCGGCCGCGAGCATGGCCGCGACGAGCAGCACCGCGACCGCGCCCACCGCGCGCCGGCGCGTCCAGCGCCTGCGGGGTGCGGCCCCCGCCGGATCCCGCTGATCCGCCGCTGTCGGCCCGGAACCCGCGGCCGGGTTTTCCCGGCGAGGGGCCGACGATACGGCCGGCGGCCGCCTGCGCGCGGCGCGGGAGGCGTACGCCGGAAACTCGGCCACGAGGACGGCTTCGGGACCGCGACCGCCGCCGGGCACGCCCGCCCGTTCGTTCGCCGCCGCCGCGAACTCGCGGCAGCTCCCGAACCGGCCGTCAGCGCCGCTGGCGAGCGCCCGGGCGAACACGCCGTCGAGGCGCGCCAGTTCCGGCCGTTGTTCGCTGATCCGGGGCGGTGCGCCGTCGGGTGGCGGCGGCGCCCCGGTCAGCAGGTGAAACGCGGTCGCGGCCAGCGCGTACTGGTCGGCGCGCGCGTCGACGCCGGCGCCCAGCAGCTGCTCGGGCGCGACGTAGCCGACCGTGCCGGGGCGGCGGACCACCCCGAAGTCCGTCAGCAAAGTGCGTCGCTCGCCCTCATCCCGACCCGTCAGCAGCACGTTGGCGGGTTTGACGTCGCGATGCAGCAGCCCGCGGTCATGGGCGTAGTCCAGGGCGCCGGCGAGGGCGGTCACGATGGCGAGCACCTCGCCCGCCGGGGCGACCGCCGGGAAGCGATCGGCGATCAGCCGCGCCGCGGTGATCCCCTCGACGTACTCCATCGCGACATAGAGCTGACCGTCGAACTCGCCGCGATCGCGCGCCTCGACGATGTTCGGGTGCGAAAGGCGCGACGCGACAAAGACCTCGTCGGTGAACTGGCGGCGGAAGTCGTCGTCGTCCGACAGCTCCGGCGACAGCACCTTCAACGCCTGCCAGCGCGACGCCCGCGGATCCTGGGCAAGGTACACCGTGCCAGTCGGTCCAGAACCCAGCCTCCGCGCGACCAGGTAACCGGCGAAGGTCGCGCCGCTGGCCAACGCCATTCGAAGGATCCTATCCGCGATCGCGACGCCGTGGGCGCCTATCCGTGGGGCCGAAAGGCCTTGCCCCGCAATATCACCAGGTCGGGCCGGTTCAGGACACCCGGACCCTGTCGTGGGTCCTCGGCGTAGCACAACAGGTCGGCCGACGCCCCGTATTCCAGGCCGGGCCGGCCCAGCCAGCGGCGGGCGTCCCAGCACGCCGCGCCCAGCGCCTCGGTCGGGCTCATCCCGAGGCCCTTGAGGGCCTCGACCTCGTCCGCGATCCGCCCGTGCGCGATCATGCTGCCCGCGTCGCTGCCGGCGTACACCGGCACGCCCGCCTCGCGCGCCGCGGCCGTCCGCGCGAGGCAGCGGGCGTGCAGGTCGCGCATGTGCGCGGCGTAGGCGGGGTAGCGCCCCGCGGATTCCGCGATGCCCGGGAAGTTCTCCAGGGTGTTGATCAGCGTCGGAACCAGCGCGGTCCGATGCTCGACCATCAGCGCGATCGTGTCGTCGGTGAGGCCGGTGCCGTGCTCGATGCAGTCGATGCCGGCGTTGATCAGGCCGGGCAGGGCGGCCTCGCTGAAGACGTGCGCGGTGACGCGCGCGCCGTGCTCGTGTGCGGTCGCGATCGCGGCCTTGAGCACGTCGTCGGACCACAGCGGGGCCAGGTCACCGACGCCGCGGTCGATCCAGTCGCCGACCAGCTTGATCCAGCCGTCGCCGCGCTTCGCCTCCCGGGCCACCGCCTCCGGCAGCTGGGATTCGTCCTCGAGCTCGACGGCGAAGCCCCGCGAATAGCGCTTGGGCCTGGCCAGGTGCTTTCCCGCGCGGATGATGCGGGGCAGATCGTCGCGGTCGTCGAGGCTGCGGGTGTCGGTCGGGGCTCCGCAGTCGCGCAGCAGCAGCGCGCCGGCATCGCGCTCGGCCTCGGCCTGGCCGATCGCGTCCTCGAGCGGGATCTCGCCGTCGTCGCCGAGCCCGACGTGGCAGTGCGCGTCGACCAGCCCGGGCAGCACCCAACCGCCGTCGAAGACGGTGTCGGCGCCGGCGAGGGGTTCGGTGCTGATGCGGCCGTCGACGATCCACAGCTGCAGCTCGGTCTCGTCGGGCAGGCCCCGACCCCGCACGTGCATCCGCACGGCGCGGCTACGTCTGATGGTGACGACCCGCTTCGCCCGGCTCCGCCGCGCTCGCGATCGTCACGTTCTGATGGTGACGACCCGCTTCGCCCGGCTCCGCCGCGCTCGCGATCGTCACGTTCTGATGGTGACGACCCGCTTCGCCCGGCTCCGCCGCGCTCGCGATCGTCACGACCTCTTGCCCGGGTTGCCGGGGAACTTCAGCTTGGACAGGTCGAAGTCGGCCAGCCCCGGCGGCAGCTCGTTGAGGCCTTCGGGCATCTGCGACAGGTCGGGGAACCCGGCCGGCATGCCCGGCATGCCCTGCATGAGCGGGTTCCTGACCTTCGGCGGCGTCGGCCCGCGCCCGCCCTTCTTGCCTTTCTTGCCCTTTGCCCCCTTGGCCTTTCGGGTCGCCGACTTGCGGCCCAGCCCGGGGATGCCCATGCCGCCGAGCATCGACGACATCATCTTGCGGGCTTCGAAGAAGCGGTCGACCAGCTGGTTGACCTCCGACACCGTCACCCCCGAGCCGTTGGCGATGCGCAGCCGCCGCGACGCGTTGATGATCTTCGGGTCGGCCCGCTCTTGGGGCGTCATGCCGCGGATAATGGCCTGCAGCCGGTCGAGCTGCTTGTCGTCGACCTCGGCGAGGGCGTCCTTCATCTGGCCCGCGCCGGGCAGCATGCCCAGCAGGTTGCCGATGGGGCCCATCTTGCGGATGGCGAGCATCTGCTCGAGGAAGTCCTCCAGCGTGAGCTCGCCGCTGCCGATCTTGGCGGCGGCCTCCTCGGCGCGCTGCGCGTCGAAGACCTGCTCGGCCTGCTCGATCAGGGTCAGCACGTCGCCCATGCCCAGGATGCGGCTGGCCATCCGGTCCGGGTGGAAGACGTCGAAGTCCTCCAGCTTCTCGCCGCTGGCCGCGAAAAGGATTGGCACGCCGGTCACCTCGCGGACCGACAGCGCGGCGCCGCCGCGGGCGTCCCCGTCGAGCTTGGTCAGCACCACGCCGGTGAATCCGACGCCCTCGCGGAACGCCTCGGCGGTGGTGACGGCGTCCTGGCCGATCATCGCGTCGAGGACGAACAACACCTCGTCGGGGTCGACGGCGTCGCGGATGGCCGCGGCCTGGGCCATCAGCTCGTCGTCGATGCCCAGCCGGCCAGCGGTGTCCACGATGACGACGTCGAAGTGCTTGGCCCGGGCCTCCGCCAGCCCGGCCGCCGCGACGGCGACGGGATCGCCGGGGCCGGACTCGGGCGAGGCGCCGGGATGCGGCGCGAACACCGGTACCCCGGCGCGTTCGCCGACCACCTGCAGCTGGTTGACCGCGGCGGGCCGCTGCAGGTCGCAGGCCACCAGGAGCGGCGTGTGTCCCTGGCCGCGCAGCCACGCGGCCAACTTGCCGGCCAGCGACGTCTTGCCGGAACCCTGCAGGCCGGCCAGCATGATGACGGTCGGAGGCGACTTCGCGAACGCCAGCTGGCGGGTTTCCCCACCCAGGATGCCGATGAGTTCCTCGTTGACGATCTTGACGACCTGTTGCGCAGGGTTGAGGGCGCCCGAGACCTCGGCGCCCTTCGCGCGTTCCTTGATCCGGCCGACGAACGCCCGCACCACGGGCAGGGAGACGTCGGCTTCCAGCAGGGCCAGCCGGATTTCGCGGGTGGTCGCCTCGATATCGGCGTCGGTCAGTCGACCCTTGCCGCGCAGCCCCGAAAGGGCACCGGTCAATCGGTCGGACAGGGATTCAAACACCCCGTCAGCCTAGTGGAGCGGGGCGAGCCGAACTCACGCGCGAGTGTGCGCCTGGCCGCACCCCCACCGCCGGAGGTGCGGCGGGCCGCATGCTCGCCGCGACGAGGGGATTGACGGGGCGAGCGCAGCAAACAAAAGTCAGGCTCATGCTCGAGGTGATCGACAAGGGGTCCTGCAGCGACGCGCACCCGGTGCCGCTGCTGTTCGTGCACGGCGGCTGGCACGGCGCATGGTGCTGGGACGAGCACTTCCTGGATTTCTTCGCCGACGCGGGTTATCGCGCGGTCGCAATGAGCCTGCGCGGGCACGGCACCAGCCCCACGGACAAGCCGCTGCCGAGGGTTTCCATCGCCGACTACATCGACGACATCCGGTCGGTGGCCGACGACCTGGGCGGCTCGCCGGTGCTGATAGGCCACTCCCTGGGCGGCTACACGATCCAGCGCTACCTCGAAGACCGAACGGCGCCGGCCGCCGTGCTGGTCGGCTCCCTCCCGCCGTCGGGCGTGCTCGGCGCGGCGCTGCGGGTCTGGCGCCGGCGCCCGTGGATGACCGTGCACTCGTTCAACGACCCCACCCTGGTCAGGTTCCTCCGGACGTCGGCGCTGGCCCGCGAATATCTCTTCTGCGCGGACACGCCCGAGGTCGTCGTGCAATCCTGCTGGCACCGCGCCGGGCCCGAGAGCATCCGCGCGGCGATGACCGAACCGATGTTCCGCCGGGTCGACACCGAGCGGGTGCGTACCCCGATGCTGGTCCTCGGCGCCGTGCACGACGGCTTCGTCAGCGTCCGCGCGGTGCGCGCCACCGCGCGCGCCTACCGGACCGAGCCGGAATTCTTCGACATGGGCCACAACATGATGCTCGAACCGGGATGGGCCGACGTCGCCCGACGAATTCACACGTGGCTTCAATCCCGCGACCTGGTGAGCCACGCCGTCTAGCTCGCGTCGCTGCTGCGCCGAAAAGCGTTGGCATGCTACATTTCACACCCGCCACCGGCCGCGTCGACGCTGTCGCGGACACGAAGACGCCACGCGCGCAGAGTATCAACGAGGGGGACTGTGTCGATGCGGTTGGGCAGCGACACCGGCCTGCCGCTGCGCGGCTGGCAGCGCAGAGCGCTGGTGCGCTACCTCGCCGCCCAGCCGCGCGATTTCCTGGCCGTCGCCACCCCCGGCTCCGGGAAGACGACGTTTGCGCTTCGGGTCGCCGCCGAACTGCTCGGCCAGCGCGCCGTCGAGCAGCTCACCGTCGTCGTGCCCACCGAGCACCTCAAGATCCAGTGGGCGCTGGCCGCGGAGCGGCACGGGTTGGCCCTGGACCCGAAATTCTCCAACACCAACCCCCAGACGTCGCCGGAGTTTCACGGCGTCATGGTGACCTATGCCCAGGTCGCCGCGCACCCGACGCTGCACCGGGTGCGCACCGAACAGCGCAAGACGCTGGTCGTCTTCGACGAGATCCATCACGGGGGCGACGCGAAGACCTGGGGCGAGGCGATCCGCGAGGCGTTTGGCGATGCCACTCGGCGACTCGCCTTGACGGGCACGCCGTTTCGCAGCGACGACAGTCCCATCCCGTTCGTCGATTACGCGGCGGGCACGGACGGGGTGTTGAAGTCGCGGGCCGACCACACCTACGGCTACGCCGAGGCGCTGGCCGACGGTGTGGTCCGGCCGGTGGTGTTCCTCGCCTACTCGGGCGAGGCGCGCTGGCGCGACAGCGCGGGCGAGGAGCACGCCGCCCGATTGGGCGAGCCGTTGACGGCCGAACACACCGCGCGGGCATGGCGTACCGCGCTCGACCCGGCCGGCGAGTGGATGCCCGCGGTGATCGCCGCCGCCGACGAGCGGCTGCGCCAGAAGCGAGCCCACGTGCCCGACGCCGGCGGCATGATCATCGCCTCCGACCGCACCGCGGCGCGCGCGTACGCCGCGCTGCTGAGGAGGCTCACCGGGGAGGTGCCCGCGGTGGTGCTGTCCGACGATCCGGGATCGTCGGCCCGGATCAGCGAATTCGCCGCGGGCACCAGCCGGTGGCTGGTCGCGGTGCGCATGGTCTCCGAGGGCGTCGACGTGCCGCGGCTGTCGGTCGGGATCTACGCGACCAGCGCCTCGACGCCGCTGTTCTTCGCCCAGGCCATCGGCCGGTTCGTGCGCTCGCGCCGGGCGGGCGAAACCGCGAGCATCTTCCTGCCGTCGGTGCCCAACCTGCTGCAGCTCGCCAGCGAGCTGGAGGCCCAGCGCAATCACGTGCTCGGCCAACCGCACCGCGAGGCCGATGACGATCCTCTCGACGGCGATCCGGCGACCAGGCGGCGGACCGAAAAGACCGAAACCGACCAGGGTTTCACCTCGCTGGGCGCCGACGCCGAGCTGGATCAGGTCATCTTCGACGGATCCTCCTTCGGCACCGCGGCGCCGGCGGGCAGCGAGGAGGAGGCCGACTACCTCGGCATCCCGGGGCTGCTCGACGCCGAACAAATGCGCGCCCTGCTGCACCAACGCCAGGACGAGCAGCTCAAGAGGCGGGCCGCCTCCGGCGATGAACCGCCGGCGGCTCGGCTTTCCATGCACGGACAACTCCGCGACCTGCGCCGCGAGCTGAACACCCTCGTCTCGGCGACCCACCACCGCACCGGCAAACCGCACGGGTGGATTCACAACGAGCTGCGCCGCCGCTGCGGGGGACCCCCGATCGCCGCGGCGACGCGCGAGCAGATCCAGGCCCGCATCGAGGCCCTGCGACAGCTGAATTCCGAGCAGTCCCGGCCCGGCTGATCCGATGGCGGCGACCCATCCCCCAGCTCCGCGGGGGTGCCCCCAGCGCCCGGTCCCCCGCAAGCGGGAGGTGCCCCCAGCGCCGCGCTTGCGATCGCCGCTAGCCGAACGCCACCTCCGCCTGCCCGCCCAACACGTCGAGCAGGTGCTTGTCCACCGCGGCGCGCGCATCGTCCATTGCCTCCACGCAGAACACGTCGGCCGCCGTCGACCCGAAG
This sequence comes from Mycobacterium terramassiliense, assembly GCF_900157385.1. Taxonomy (GTDB): domain Bacteria; phylum Actinomycetota; class Actinomycetes; order Mycobacteriales; family Mycobacteriaceae; genus Mycobacterium; species Mycobacterium terramassiliense. The sequence continues at coordinate 132,986 of NZ_LT717699.1, read as the reverse complement.
GTGTTGACCTTCGCCCACCCGATGTCGACCCCGGCGCGCTCCAATGCCCGGGCCAGCAGCGCGAGCAGGCCCGGCCGGTCCGTGGCGCGCACCTCGACCACCAGGTGGCCGTCGGCGGCGGGGTCGAGCCACACGATCCGCGGCGGGGCCGTCGAACGCGTCACGGGCACGCCGGCCTGCACCTCCCCCGCCCGCGCGGCACCCGGGCCGGTCGCCTCGCTGTCGCGCTTCTCCAGCGCGGCCATCACGTCGATGTCGCCCGCCAGGGCGCCGACGAATTGCTGCCGCAACAGCTCCGGGGCGGCCGGGGAACCGAAGTGCGGTGATACCACGAACTCGGTGATCGCGACGCCCTCGTAGCTGTTCACCGTCGCCGAGTGGACCCCCAGGGAGTTCAGCGCCAGCACGGCCGCGGCCTTGGAGACCAGGCCCCGCTGGTCCGGGGCGACCATGACGACCTGATACATGCGCGCGCTGTCGCCCGGGGTGATCTCCACGTGCACCCCGTGATCGGCGGCCAGCGAAAGATAGTGCGGCGCCGCCGGATCGGCCTGCGGCAGCGGCTCACCGGCCATCACCAGCCGGCAGCGGCGCACCAGGTCCTCGATCAGCGACGCCTTCCAGTCGCTCCACACGCCGGGGCCGGTCGCCTTGGAATCCGCCTCGGTCAGCGCGCGCAGCACCTCGAGCAGCAGCGGATCCCCGCCCAGGGCCTCCGACACGCCCTCGATGGTTTTCGGGTCGTTGAGGTCGCTGCGGGTGGCCACCACCGGCAGCAGCAGGTGGTGGCGGACCAGCTTGGACAGGAACGCGGCGTCGTTGGGCGCGACCCCGAGCCTGGCGCCCATCTCGATGGCCATCTGCGCGCCGAGCACGCTGTGGTCGACTCCCCTGCCCTTGCCGATGTCGTGCAGCAGCGCGCCCAGCGCCAGCAGGTCCGGTCGCGCCACCCGGGTGGCCAGCGCGGCGGCGTTGACGGCGGTCTCGACGACGTGCCGGTCCACCGTCCACTTGTGCGCGACGTCGCGGGGCGGAAGGTCGCGGATCGCGGCCCATTCCGGCAACAACCGCTCCCACAGCCCGGTGCGGTCGAGCGCCTCGACCGTCGCCACCGCGGTGGGCCCGGCGGAAAGCACGACCAGCAAGTCGTCCAATGCCTCGCGCGGCCAGGGGATGGGCATCTCGGGCGCGCCGGCGGCCAAACGGCTCAGCGTGGCGGCGCCGATGGGCACCCCGGTCTCGGCCGAGGCGGCGGCGACCCGCAGCACCAGCCCGGCGTCGGTTTCGGGCGAGGCGTCGCGGGCGAGCACGATTTCGCCGGCGTACTCGACCACGCCCTCGTCCAGGGGTCGCCGCTTGGGCCGCCGGACCAGGGCCGACACGCCGCGCCGCGGCAGGGCGTTTTCGGCGGTCCGCAACCCGGTTTCGGCGTGGTAGGCGATGGTGCGGCCGGCCCCGGAAAGCTTGCGCGCCAAGTCGAATCGGTCACCGATGTGCAGGGCGGCGCTGATCTCGTCGGCGTACTGGGCCAGCAGCTGATCGCGGCCCCGCCCGGACACCCGGTGCAGCTCGGTGCGCACGTCGAGCAGCGTCAGGTAGGCGTCGTCGAGTGAACCCCCCGGCGTTTCCGGGCGGGCCATGCCGTGGCGGTCGATGAGCTGGGCGACCCCCAGCGCGTCGAGCAGTTGGACGTCGCGGAGGCCGCCGCGGCCGGACTTGAGATCCGGCTCGGCGCGTTGCGCGATCCGGCCGCAGCGCTCCCAGCGGGCCTGGGTGATGTCGACCAGCTCGTTCATCCGAGAGCGAATCGCGCTGCGCCACTGCCTTCTTGCGCCGGCGATCAATTCCTCGGACAGCCGCGCGTCGCCGGCGATGTGGCGAGCATCCAGCATGCCCAGCGCGGCGATCATGTCGGCGTTGGCGACGCCGAGGGCGCCGGAGACGGTGCGCACGCTGTGGTCAAGCCGAACGTTGGCGTCCCACAACGGATACCACAGTTTGTCGGCGACCCCCTGCAGCGCCTCGGCGGGCTTGTCGTCGTGCAGCAACATGAGGTCCAGATCGGAATATGGCAGCAGCTCGTGGCGGCCCAGTCCGCCGATGCCGACGATCGCGAGGCCGCTGCCGTCGGTGATCCCGATCTCATCGGCCTTTGCGGTCAGCCACGACTCGTGCAGATCCAGCCACGCGTGGCGCAGCTCGGCCGCGTGCAGCCCGGAGCCCTCCGATAGCAGCTGACGCCGCGCGGCAGCCAAATCGCTTGCCGCGCGGGCGTTTTCTGTTCCCGCTCCAGATGACCCGGACGGGTCGGGTGGGTCCTGTTTCATACCCTCCCGGCCCGTCCGGCCTGGATCAACAATGTAGGGCTGGGGTCAGAGGGCATCGGTTCCGCGTTCACCCGTGCGCACCCGCACAATGGTTTCCACGGGGCTCACCCAGACCTTGCCGTCACCGATCTTGCCGGTGCGGGCCGCCCGGACGATGCTGTCCACGACCTTGTCGACGATGGAGTCGTCGACGACCACCTCGATCCGCACCTTCGGCACGAAGTCGACCGAATACTCGGCACCGCGGTACACCTCGGTGTGGCCCTTCTGGCGGCCATAGCCCTGGATTTCGCTGACCGTCATCCCCAGGACCCCGGCCTCCTCGAGGCTGGTCTTGACGTCATCGAGGGTGAATGGCTTCACGATCGCCGTGACTAGCTTCATGACTGCTCTGCCTCCACTTTGTCGGCCGCCCGGTCGTCGAGACCGTTACGGTCATCCACGGGAATCCTCGCCGCCGGAAGAACCGATCCCTGCCCGCCGATCACGCCAAAATCGTATCCGCTCTCCGCGTGTTCGGACTCATCGATGCCCGACGATTCTGCCTCGGGGTTCAGGCGCAGCCCGATCGTGTACTTCAGGATCAAGGCCAAGATCAGCGTGACGATGCCGGAGTAGAAGAGGACGGAGAACGCACCGACCGCCTGCCGCTCCAGCTGCGCCCAGCCGCCGCCGTAGAACAACCCCTTCGACACCCCGGTCACGCCGTTGATCGCCGTGCTCTCCGGCGCCGCGAGCAACCCGACCAGCAGCGTGCCCGCCAGACCGCCGACCAGGTGCACCCCGACCACGTCGAGCGAGTCGTCGAAGCCCAGCTTGAACTTCAGGCCGACCGCCAGCGCGCACACCACGCCGGCCACCGCGCCGACCACGATCGCACCCAGGATGTTGACCGACGAGCACGACGGCGTGATGGCAACCAGGCCGGCGACGATGCCCGACGCCGCTCCCAGCGTGGTGGGCTTGCCGTCGCGGATGCGCTCGGTCAGCAGCCACGCGAGCATGGCCGTGGCCGTGGCGACCGTGGTGGTCATGAACGTGCTACCGGCGGAGCCGTTGGAGCTCGTCGCCGATCCGGCGTTGAACCCGAACCAGCCAAACCACAGCAGGCCGGCGCCGAGCATGACGAACGGCAGGTTGTGCGGGCGGAACAGGGTCGTCGGCCAACCCTTGCGCTTGCCCAGCACGATCGCCAGCATCAGGCCGGCCACACCGGAGTTGATATGGACCGCCGTTCCACCCGCGAAGTCGATCGCGTGCAGCTTGTTGTTGATCCAGCCGCCGTGCTCGGACGCGAACCCGTCGGCCGCGAAGACCCAGTGCGCGACCGGGAAGTACACCAGCGTCGCCCACAGCCCGGCGAACACCAGCCACGCGGTGAACTTCAGCCGGTCCGCCACGGCGCCGGAGATCAGGGCGACGGTGATGATCGCGAACATCAGCTGGAAGGCCACGAAGACGGTGGCCGGCATCGTGCCGGCGAGCGGGATATCCACTTGCGCGGTGCCCTTGGACGGATCGGCCTTGACGGCATTCCCGCCGATGAGCTTCGCCAGGCCCCAATAGTCCGTCGGGTTGCCGACGACGCCACCCTTGCTGTCGCCGAACGACATTGAGTAGCCGTACAGCACCCACAGCACCGTGACAATGCCCATCGCGCTGATGCTCATCATGATCATGTTGAGCACGCTTCTGGTCCGGACCATGCCGCCGTAGAAGAAGGCAAGACCCGGCGTCATCAACAGCACGAGCGCGGAACTCGCCAACATCCAGGCGGTATCGCCGGTATCGGGTTGGCCCAATTGCGGGAAACTCACTCGCTTTCACCTCCGGTCGGCATCAGCAGGCCCACAGGCAGCTGCCTGTAGCCTGCGAGAACCATGCTCAATGGTTGTTTCGGCAATGGGGCCGCGATGTTTCGGCGTTATTAACGTCGCGCTCGGCGTGTAAGGGGTTTCAGCCGAGCAGGGCGTCCACGAAGGCGGCGGGTTCGAAGGGCGCGAGATCGTCGGGACCCTCGCCGAGCCCGACCAGCTTCACCGGCACCCCGAGCTCCTGCTGGACGCGGAATACGATGCCGCCCTTGGCCGTTCCGTCCAGCTTGGTGAGCACCGCGCCGGTGATGTCGACGACGTCGGCGAACACCCGGGCCTGGGCCAGCCCGTTCTGCCCGATGGTGGCGTCGAGCACCAGCAACACCTCGTCGACGGCCGCGCGCCGGGTTATCACGCGCTTAACCTTGTCGAGCTCGTCCATCAGCCCGACCTTGGTGTGCAGCCGCCCGGCGGTGTCGACGACCACGACGTCGGCGCCGCAGGCGATGCCCTTGTCGACGGCGTCGAACGCCACCGACGCCGGGTCGGCGCCTTCGGCCCCGCGCACCACCTCCGCGCCGACCCGGGACGCCCAGGTCTGCAGCTGATCGGCCGCCGCGGCCCGGAAGGTGTCGGCCGCGCCGAGTACCACGCGGCGCCCGTCGGCGACCAGCACCCGCGCCAGTTTGCCCACGGTGGTCGTTTTCCCGGTGCCGTTGACGCCGACGACCAGCAGCACCGCCGGGTGGTCGGCGTGCGGCAGCGCGCGGATCGAGCGGTCCATGTCGGGGTGCAACTCGTTGATCAGGACGTCGCGCAGCACCGCCTTGGCGTCGGCCTCGGTGCGCACGTTGCCGCCGGCCAGCCGGCTGCGCAGCTGGGAGATCACCGACTCGGTGACCACCGGGCCCAGGTCGGCGACCAGCAGGGTGTCCTCGACGTCCTGCCAGGATTCTTCGTCGAGGTCGCCGCCCCCGATCAGGCCGAGCATGCTGCGCCCGAGCGCGTTCTGCGACCTGGCGAGCCGGCCGCGGAGCCGCTCCAGCCGGCCTTCGGGCGGGGCGATGGCCTCGATCTCGGCGCCCACGGCGGACTCGGGCGGGGCCGGCGGGGCCTGCGGCGCCGGCGGCGGCGGGGCCGGCGGGGCCTGCGGCGCCGGCGGCGGCGGCGTCTCGGTTTCGGGCAGTTGGACGTCGGAGATGGTGCGCCGCGGCGCGTCGCGCGGAACGGTGGCGTCGTCGCCTACCGCGGGCAGCCCGCCGGTGTCGATCGTCGGTGCGGACTGGCTGAACGTGATGCCCGACGACGCCGTGTAACCCCCGGAGCGGTCGAGCGCGCCCGGCTCCGGCCGGGCGAGGCTGATCCTTCGGCGGCGGTAGCGCACCAGGCCCAGGACCAGCGCGGCGATGACAACCAGGGCTGCGACGACCGCGACGGCGATCCAAAGACCTTGTGACACGGTGACAATCCTTCCAGCCGCGGGTCACCCGGCCGCTCACGGGGCATTGGTGTGCGTCCCGGGCGTCGAGTGTGTCGCCCGGGTGTCGGGTGTGCTTCCTGGGCGGAGAAATCGCCGAAATCCCGCCCTCAGTGCACGCCGAAGACCGTCAGTTCACACTGGAGCGTGATCTAGCCCTAAGACGAGCTCGAGACCAGCTGGTCCACCTGCTGGCCGCGCATCCGCTGGGAGATCACCGCGGTGATGCCGTCACCCTGCATGGTCACGCCGTACAGCGCGTCGGCGACCTCCATCGTGGGCTTCTGGTGGGTGATGATGATGATCTGCGACCGGGCCCGCAGCAGTTCGAACAGGCCGATCAGGCGGCGCAGGTTCGTGTCGTCCAGCGCGGCCTCCACCTCGTCCATGATGTAGAAGGGCGACGGGCGGGCGCGGAAGATCGCCACCAGCATCGCCACCGCCGTCAGCGCCTTCTCGCCGCCGGACAGCAACGACAGCCGGGTGATCTTCTTGCCGGGCGGGCGCGCCTCCACCTCGATGCCGGTGGTGAGCATGTCGTTGGGGTCGGTCAGCCGCAGCCTGCCCTCGCCGCCGGGGAACAGCACGGTGAAGACTTCCCGGAATTCGCGCTCGACGTCGGTGAAGGCGTCGCTGAACACCTGCAGGATGCGGGCATCGACATCGGCGATGACGTCGAGCAGGTCCTTGCGGGCGGCCCTGACGTCCTCGAGCTGGGTGGACAGGAAGTTGTAACGCTCCTCGAGGGCGGCAAACTCTTCGAGCGCCAGCGGATTCACCCTGCCCAGCTCGGCCAGCTCGCGCTCGGCCCGCTTGGCCCGACGCTCCTGGGTCGGCCGGTCGTAGGGAATCGGGGCGGGCGCGTACACCTGCTCGCCGCGCTCGCGGGCCTGGGAGTATTCCGCCATTTCCAGCTCGGTCGGCGGCAGCGCCACCTCCGGGCCGTACTCGGCGATCAGGTCGGTCGGGGCCATGCCGAACTGCTCGAGCACCATCTGCTCGAGCTGCTCGATGCGCATCGCCGCCTGGGCGTTGGCCACCTCGTCGCGGTGCAGGGAATCGGTGAGCTGGGCCACCCGCGCGCCCAGCGCGTGCACCTCTTCGCGCACCGCCGCCATCGCCGCCGAACGCTCCTGGCGTTCGGCGATCAGCGCGTCGCGCATGGCCGATGCCGCGGCGACCACCCGGTCCAACCGCGCCGCCAGCAGCCGCCCGGCGTCGGCAACCGCGGCGGCCACGGCGGCCGCGCGCAGCCGCGCCTCGCGCGCCTGCTGGGCCCGCAGCCGCGCCTCGCGCTCGGCGGCCGCCGCCCGGCGCAACGACTCCGCCCGCCCGCGCACCGCGTTGGCGCGCTCCTCCGCGGTCCGCACCGCCAGCCGGGCCTCCACCTCCACACCGCGGGCGTTTTCGGCGGCCGCGGCGATCTGGTGCCGGTCGACGGGTTCGGCCGCCTGCACGTGCTGGGTCTCCTGGGCGTTGCGCAGCCGGGTCTCCAGCTCGGTGACCTCGTCGACGGTCTGCGCGCGACCCGTTTCGAGCTCCGCGCGCTGGCGCAGCAACCCGTTCCACTCCTCCTCGGCGGCGCGGGCCTCCTGGCCCAGGCGGCCCAGCTGCTCGTACATCGCCGAGATCGCGGTGTCGGATTCGTTGAGGGCGGCCAGCGCCTGCTCGGCGGAATCCTGGCGGGAGGTCTGCTCGGTCAGCGCGCCGGACAGCGCCGCGGTCAGCTGCGCCACCTGCGCTTCGGCGGCGGCCAGCTCGGCGCCGGCCTTGTCGATCTCCGACGTCAGCTCCAGCGTGGACAGCTTGCGGTCGGAGCCACCGCTGACCCAGCCGGCGCCCACCAGGTCGCCGTCGAGCGTCACCGCGCGCAGCTGCGGGCGCGCCGCCACCAGGTCCAGCGCGTCGCCGAGCGCGTTGACCACCGCGACGCCCGACAGCATGGCGGTCATCGCCCCGCGCAGCCGCGCGGGCGCCTCGACCAGGTCGAGCGCCCACACCGCGCCGTCGGGCAGCGGGACGGCGGGCCCGGGCTGCTCGGCCGGCCAGTCGCCCAGCACCAGGGCCGCGCGGCCCGCGTCGGCCTGCTTGAGGGCGGCGACCGCCGAACGGGCCGCGCCGAAGCTTTCCGCGGCCAGCGCGTCGGCCGCCGAGCCGAGCACCGCGGCCAGGGCCGCCTCGTAGCCGGACCGGACCCGCACCAGCTTGGCGATTGGGCCGAAAAGCCCGGCGCCGGAAAGGTTTTGCGTGAGCCACGCCGCGCCGTCCTTGCGCTCCAGCCCCACCGAGAGCGCGTCGATGCGGGCGCGCAGCGAAGCCACCTGCCGTTCGGCGCCGCGCTCGGCGGCCTGCAGTTCGGCGACGCGTTCGTCGGCGAGCCGCAGCGCGGCGACGGTCCGCTCGTGGTGCTCGTCGAGGCCCACCTCGCCCTGGTCGAGTTCGCCGACGCGGGCCTGCACGGTCTCGAATTCGGCCCGGGTCTGCTGGGCGCGGTTGGCGGCCTGTTCGATGCGCTCGGACAGCCGCGCGACGCTGTCGTCGATCGATTCGACGCGCGCCCGCATGGTCTCCACCTGGCCGGCCAGCCGCGCCAGGCCCTCGCGCCGGTCCGCCTCGGCTCGGACCGCCGCCAGGTGGGCCCGGTCGGCCTCGGCGGCCTCGCGCTCGCGCTCGGCCAGTTCGGCGCGCGCGGCGTCCAGGCGGGTGCGCGCGCCGGCCAGCTCGGCCAGCAGCCGCTGCTCGGTCACCTCGACCTGCTGGGCCTCGGCTTCCAGCGCGTCCGGGTCGGTGTCGCCGGTGGCCACCGGCTCGGGGTCCAGGTGCTGGGCGCGTTCGCTGGCGATGCGCACGGTGGCGCTTACCCGCTCGGCCAGCGCGGACAGCCCGAACCAGGTGTGCTGGACCGATTCGGCCCGCACCGAGAGCTCGGCGAGCGCGGCCTCGTGCGCCGTGAGCTCCTCGGATGCCACCGCGAGGCGGGCGGCGGCCTCGTCGTGGTCGCGGCGCATGATCGCCTCGGCCTCGAAGATCGCGTCGCGCTCGGTCTGCCGGCTGACCAGGTCGTCGGCGGCCAGCCGCAACCGGGCGTCGCGCAGGTCGGCCTGGATGGTCTGCGCGCGCCGGGCCACCTCGGCTTGGCGGCCCAGCGGCTTGAGCTGGCGGCGCAGCTCGGTGGTCAGGTCGGAGAGCCGGGCCAGGTTCGCCTGCATCGCGTCGAGCTTGCGCAGGGCCTTCTCCTTGCGCTTGCGGTGCTTGAGCACGCCGGCGGCCTCTTCGATGAAGGCGCGGCGGTCCTCGGGCCGCGACTGCAGGATCTCGTCGAGCTTGCCCTGCCCCACGATGACGTGCATCTCGCGGCCGATCCCGGAGTCGCTCAGCAGCTCCTGGACGTCCATCAAACGGCAACTGCTGCCGTTGATTTCGTATTCGCTGGCGCCATCGCGGAACATCCGTCGCGTGATCGAGACCTCGGAGTACTCGATGGGCAGCGCGTTGTCGGAGTTGTCGATGGTGACCGTGACCTCGGCGCGGCCCAGCGGCGCCCGCGACGAGGTGCCGGCGAAGATGACGTCCTCCATCTTTCCGCCGCGCAGCGTCTTGGCCCCCTGCTCCCCCATCACCCAGGCCAGGGCGTCGACGACGTTGGACTTGCCCGAGCCATTGGGGCCGACGACCGCGGTGATGCCCGGTTCGAAGCGCAGAGTCGTCGGCGAAGCGAAGGACTTGAAGCCCTTCAGCGTCAGACTCTTGAGGTACACGGCGAGCCAGACTACCGCTCAAATCGCGCGAGCCGCCGTCACCGAGCGGGTGTCGACGCGCTCGAAATACGCCCGGCGTTTACCGGCTCGACACACTGGTCACATTGGCCGCATCAGTCACTGCGCTGGTTGCTTTCAGCGCTCGACGAAACCGTCGAACTGCTGTTGCGGTGCCGACCATTCGGCGACGACCTTGTCGACGCGACCCGGCCGGGAGGGCCACGCCGCGCCGCCTTCCAGCAGCTGCAGCAGTTTCTCGCCGGCCGCGCGCGGACCCTGGGCCACCACCAGCACCCGGCCGTCGGCCTGGTTGGCCGCGAACCCGGTGAGCCCCAACTCGAGCGCGCGGCACCGCGTCCACCAGCGAAAGCCCACCCCCTGGACGCTGCCGTGCACCCAGGCGGTGAGCCGGACGTCAGGATCCGGCATCGGCGACCTCGAAGTTGACGGTCGTACCCGACTTCAGCGTGCGCCCGACGGTGCAGACCAGGTCGACCGCCCGGTTGGCGACCACGAGCACGCGTTGCTTCTCCTCCTCGGACAAGCCGGACAGATCCAGCTCGAGCGTCTCCTCGAGCAGCGGATACCGTTCCTGCTCGCGGTCGGCGGGCCCGGACACCGTGATCACCGCCGTGTAGTCGTCACCGAGGCGGCGGGCCAGCGGCTCGTCGGTGGACATGCCGCTGCACGCGGCCAGCGCGATCTTGAGCAGCTCGCCCGGGGTGAACACGCCCTCGACGTCCTCGGAGCCCACCAGCACCTGCGCGCCGCGCGAGCTGTACCCGGTGTAGCGGCGCGATCCGGTGCGTTCGACCCACAGTTGCGTCATGGCTTCTTTTCTACCGGGCGCGGTTTGCGGCGGCGGGCATACTGCGTTGCATGGCCACGGTCGTCGCATTCCACGCGCATCCGGACGACGAGGTGATTCTCACCGGTGGCACGCTGGCGCTGGCGGCGGCGGCGGGGCATCGCGTGGTCCTCGTCACCGCGACCGACGGCCGCGTGCACAATGACGACGATGAACGCCGGTTGAACGAATTGCGTTTGAGCGCAAGCATTCTCGGCGTGCATCGGGTCGAATGCCTCGGCTATGCCGACAGCGGATTCGGACCCGTCTTCTATCCCGATCCACCGGGCCGCGTCAGGTTCGGCCGGGCCGACGTCGACCAGGCGGCAGGGCGGCTCGCGGAGATACTGCGCGATGAGGCCGCCGATCTGCTGCTCAGCTACGAGCGCAACGGCGGCTACGGCCACCGCGATCATGTCCAGGTGCACCATGTCGGCAAGCGGGCCGCCGAGCTGGCGGCGACGCCGCGAGTGCTCGAGGCGACGATGCCGCGCGAATCGCTGGTGCGCATCGGCCATCTCGCCCGCCTGCTGCGGTTACCCGCGCCCTACGAGCTGGAGGTCGCCCGCACCGCCTACGCGCCCACGGCGACCATCACGCACCGGATCAACGTCTTCGGCTACGCGCGCCAGAAGCGCGACGCGATGGCGGCCCACCGCTCGCAGATCGGCTCCTCATCAGGCGCACGCGCGTTCGGTGTGCTGCTCGCGCTCCCGCCCCAGGCGTTTGGCCTGCTCTTTCCGCGCGAATGGTTCGTCGACCCCGCGCTACCCGCAGGGTCCACGCACCGCGACATCTTCGACTGACTCGCCGTTGAGCGTGAACCCAGAGCGACACCGCTCGGCGTGTGCAGCCCTGAGCCCACACTCGAAAGCCGTGCGCGCACTCAGCGCCGCGGCCGCGGCTGGCATCGCGGGCAGTAGAACGACGACCGGTTCATGAACTTCTCCCGTCGCATCACCGCGCCGCAGCGCCGGCAGGGTTCCCCCTCTCGGCCGTAGGCGTCCAGGGACCGGTCGAAGTATCCCGACTCGCCGTTGACGTTGACGTAGAGCGAGTCGAACGACGTCCCGCCCTTGGCCAGCGCGTCGCGCATGACCTGTGCGGCGGCGTCCAGGACGGCGGTCAGTTGGCGCCGGCTCAACGTGTCGGCGATCCGCGCGCCGTGCACCTTGGCCCGCCACAACGCCTCGTCGGCGTAGATGTTGCCGATCCCCGACACCACCTGCTGGTCGAGTAGCTGCCGCTTGATCTCGGAATGCTTGCGCCGCAACACCTTCACCACCGCGTCGGCATCAAACCTGGGGTCCAGCGGGTCGCGCGCCAGGTGGGCGACCGGCACCGGCACCACGCTGCCATCCACGCTCACCAGGTCGGCGAGCATCCAGCCGCCGAAGGTGCGCTGGTCGGCGAAGCTCAGCACCGTCCCGTCGTCGAGCAGCGCGGAGATGCGGACGTGGTCGGCGCGCGGCACCTTCCCCCTCGCCGCTCCGCGGCTGGGGGTACCCCCACCGAGCAGCATCTGCCCGCTCATGCCGAGGTGCACCACGAGCGCCGTGTCCGGGTCGGCCGGACCGTCCAGCAGCAGCCATAGGTACTTGCCGCGCCGATCGGTTCCGGCGATCCGCGCGTCGAGCAGCCGGGCGGTGAGATCGGCGGGCCCCCCCCCCTGGCGGCGCACCGCCCGCGGNAGCTTGCCCTCCAATTCGTCCAGCGCCATCGCCTTGAGCGCCTGATACGAGGAGAACGACGGGCCGCGGCTGGAACTGTATTTGCCGTAGGCCTCCACGATCCGCGCGACCATCGCCACCAGGCGCTCGTCCATGTCCGCGAGGTCGGGGTTCTCGTTGAGCAGGTCCAGCAGCATCTGGCGCATGGCTTCGACGTCGTCGGCCGGCAACGCTTCGCCGCCCGACTCCGCGTCGGCCGCATCGTCGGCGACCACCGCGCGCGCGCCCAGCGCCGCGGGGAACCACAGGTCGAACATGGCGTCGTAGGTGTCGCGGTGATCGTCTTGCCCACCACGCGGGCCTGCAAGCCGCGGCGCACCACCTCGACTTCGGGCAGTTCGGGCATTCAGTGATGATCGCAAGCGCGGCGAAGCCGGGCGCTGGGGGCACCCCCGCGGAGCTGGGAGACGGGTCATCACCGTCGGGCTACGCGGACGTTTTTCCCGCGGTGTCCAGCGTCTCGAGCGCTTTCCAGGTCGCCGCCGCGGCCTTCTGCTCGGCCTCCTTCTTCGAGCGGCCGACCCCCGACCCGTATTCGGTTTCCATCACGACGACCACAGCCGTGAATTCCTTGTCGTGGTCGGGTCCGGTGGAGGTCACCAGGTAGGACGGTGCGCCCATGCCGCGCGCCGCGGTCAGCTCCTGCAGGCTGGTCTTCCAGTCCAGCCCGGCCCCCAGGGTGGGCGCGGCGTCCAGCAGCGGGCCGAACAGACGCAGGATCACCTCACGCGCCGTGTCGATGCCGTGCTGCAGGTAGATGGCGCCCAGCAGCGACTCCATGCCGTCGGCCAGGATGCTCGACTTGTCGGCCCCGCCGGTGTTCGACTCGCCGCGGCCCAGCAGCAGGTGCGCGCCGAGGCCCTCGTCGGACAGGTTCCGCGCGACGTCGGCCAGCGCCTGCGTGTTGACCACGCTGGCCCGCAGCTTGGCCAGGTCGCCCTCCGACCGATCGGGATGACGATGGTAGAGCTCGTCGGTGATGGTCAGGCCCAGGACCGCGTCACCGAGAAACTCCAGGCGTTCGTTGGTCGGCAGCCCGCCGTGTTCGTAGGCGTAACTGCGGTGTGTGAGCGCGAGCGACAGCAATTCGTCGGGCAGGTCGGCCCCGAGCGCGTCCAACAGGGCTTGCCGCGACGTCACCGCTCGTCCCGCTTGGCATCCGGCTGGGGCGGCAACATGTCAGCCAACTTGGCCCAGCGCGGGTCGACACGGTCGTGGTGATGGTCGGGCTCGGCCGCCAGGGAAACACCGCATTCGGGGCACAACCCGGGGCAGTCCTGGCTGCACACCGGCGAAAACGGCAGCTCGAGTCCGACCGCGTCGATGATCGGCTGCTCGAGGTCGATGGTGTCGTCGACGATGTGGCCGACCTCGTCCTCCTCGGTGGTCGCCTCGGTGGCGCTGTCCGGGTACGCGAAAAGTTCGGTCAACCCGACCTCGACCCGCCCGTCCACCGGCGTCAGGCAACGGGCGCATTCGCCGACGATCGGCGCGGCGACGGTGCCCGTCACCAACACGCCCTCGGACACCGACTGGATTTGCAAGTCCATCTCCAGCTGGGCACCCTGCTCGATCGCGATCATCGGCAGCCCGATGCGCGCCGGGCTGGGCACGGTATTGCGCAGGGTGACCATCGCGCCCGGGCGCCGGCCAAGTCGGGTGATGTCAATCCTCATCGGCGAGGTCGAATGGCGCTGCGCCGTGCTGCTGTGCTGCCGCGTCATAGAGGAAATCCTACGGCGCGCCGCGCGTAAGGAAAGGGCTTGCCGTCCCGCTACCGGGTCGCGTAGTCGTGGGTACCGGCGGCCGTCCGCAGCTGGTGACGGCCGCGGCCGACGGACCGCAGGGTGCCGTTGAGGAATTCCTCGAACTCGGCCAGCTTGTTGTCGACGTAGATGTCGCACTCGCCGCGCAGCCGATCCGCCTCGGCATGCGCCGTGTCGATGAGGCGGGTCGCCTCGCTGTTGGCCGCCTGCACCACCTCGTTCTGCGACACCAGCCGCTGCTGCTCCTTGATGCCCTCTTGCACGGCCTTCTCGTAGGAGATGTTGCCGTTTTCGATCAGCCGGTCGGCTTCGGCCTGGGCGCGGCTGACGCTGGCCTCGTACTCGCGTTTCGCCGCGGTGGCGATGCGGATCGACTCCTCGCGGGCCTCGCCGACCATCCGCTCGCTGTGCTGGCGGGCCTCGCTCACCATCCGGTCGGCCTGCGCTTTCGCGTCGGACAACAGGCGGTCGGCCTCCGCGCGGGCGTGGTTGAGCATCGACTCGGACTCCGTCGTCGCCGAGGAGACCATTGATTCGGCGTGCGACTTCGCGTCCTGCAGCATCGAATCGCGCGCGTCGAGCACGTCCTGGGCGTCGTCCAGCTCGCCAGGGATCGCGTCCTTGATGTCGTCGATCAGTTCCAGCACGTCACCGCGGGGCACGACACAGCCGGCCGTCATCGGCACACCGCGCGCCTCCTCCACGATGGCGCCCAATTCGTCCAGCGCCTCAAAAACTCGGTACACGGCCATGCCCTCCTGGCGTCGTTGTTGTTACCAGTGTGCCTGCTGTTGCGTCTGTGACAGTGGTGGCGACGCCGGTGTGTCGAAGATTTGCCCGGTAAACGGGCCCGCCGTGAGTGAAATCCATTGATTTTGCCCGTTCACGCCGTGCCGCGGGCCCATCCGGCGCGCGGGGTTGCTCAGTCCATATTCTTTTGCCCGGTCCCCGCACCGATTGTGGAGCCATTCTAGGGAAAACGGCGGCCCGGGGCCGCGACGGACCCGGCGACGCCCTTGACGTATACCCCATGGGGGTATAGTTTGGCTGACGGCGCGGCCCGAGCAAGCGAAGGGGAGGACTCAATGAGGGCGCTGGCAGCGGTCGGTCATGCCTTGGGGCTGGCGGGGTCGATGACGTGGGAGATCCTCTGGGCGCTGATCCTCGGCTTCGCCCTGTCGGCGGTGGTGCAGGCCGTGGTGCGGCGGTCGACGGTCGTGTCCCTGCTGGGCGACGACCGGCCGCGCACGCTGGCGGTGGCGGCCGGGCTGGGCGCGGCCTCGTCGTCGTGCTCGTATGCCGCGGTTGCCCTGGCGCGCTCACTGTTCCGCAAAGGCGCCAACTTCACCGCCGCGATGGCTTTCGAGATCGGTTCCACCAACCTCGTGGTGGAGTTGGGCATCATCCTTGCCCTGCTGATGGGCTGGCAATTCACCGCGGCGGAATTCGTCGGCGGCCCGCTGATGATCGTGGTGCTCGCCGTCCTGTTCCGGTTGTTCGTGCGGTCCCGGCTCGTCGACGCCGCCCGCGAGCAGGCCGAGCGCGGCATCGCCGGCTCCATGGAAGGCCATGCCGCCATGGACATGTCGATCCAAAAAGAGGGCTCGTTTTGGCGGCGGCTGCTGTCGGCGCAGGGCTTCACCTCGGTCTCGCACGTGTTCGTCATGGAGTGGTTGGCGATCTTGCGCGACCTCGTCTTGGGCTTGCTGATCGCGGGCGCCATCGCGGCGTGGGTGCCCGAAAAGTTCTGGCAGATCTTCTTTTTGGCCGATCACCCCGGTTGGTCGGCAGTGTGGGGGCCGATCGTCGGACCGATCGTCGCGATCGTGTCGTTCGTCTGCTCGATCGGCAATGTGCCCCTGGCCGCGGTGCTGTGGAACGGCGGCATCAGCTTCGGCGGTGTCATCGCCTTCATCTACGCCGACCTGGTGATCCTGCCGATCCTCAACATCTACCGCAAGTACTACGGCACCCGGATGATGCTGACGCTGCTGGCCACCTTCTACGGCGCAATGGCCGCGGCGGGCTATCTCATCGAATTACTCTTCGGCGCAACGGGTCTGGTGCCCAAACAGCGAAACGCCACGGTCATGGAAGCGTCGATCTCGTGGAACTACACCACCTGGCTCAACATCGCCTTCCTGGTTGTCGCTGCGATACTGATCGCGCGGTTCCTCACCTCGGGGGGACTCCCGATGGTGCGCATGATGGGCGGCTCCCCCGCGCCGATAGAGGGTCACCACGATCACAGCCATCAATGCGAATGACGGCCGCAGCACAGGGCTGACCGCGCCCGCACCGTCGCCGACCGAGCCAATATCGACTACCGGTTCACCGAGGCAGCCGAGCCCAAGCGCGCCGCGATCACGGCGTCCAAGGTTGACCACCGCCGGTTGGACCTGTTGTGGCGCAACGGTCGTGGTGATCGCCAACCACCCGGACCTGGCCGACTACGTGCGCCCCTTCGGGGTGCCGTTCATCCACATCCCCGCCACCCGCGCCGTGCTCCGGCATTGCGAGGACCGGGTCATCTCTCGCGACGACCAAAGCGTCGTCTTCTGACCGGCGCCTCAGGGTCGGACCGACAGCTTCTCGCGCAACCGGCGGTTGACCGGTTCGGGCAGCAGCTCCGACACGTTGCCGCCCAGCAGCGCGACCTCCTTGGCCAGCGAGGACGACACGAACGAATAGCGCGGCGTGGTGGCCACGAAAAACGTGTCCACACCGGCGATGTGCTTGTTCATCTGCGCCATCTGCAGCTCGTATTCGAAGTCGGTGCCGGTGCGCAGACCCTTCACGATCGCGGTCATCCCCCGCGACCTGACAAAGTCGACCACCAGGCCCTGGCCGGACTCCACCCGCAGGTTGGGCAGGTGCGCCGTCGACTCCTCGATCATCGCGATCCGCTCGTCGAGGTCGAACATGCCCTTCTTGGCGGGGTTGACCAGGATCGCCACCACCACCTCGTCGAACTGGGCCGAGGCGCGTTCGAAGACGTCGATGTGGCCCAACGTCACCGGGTCAAACGAGCCCGGGCACACCGCGCCGCTCATACGCGATGACGCTACACGTTTGGCGGCGCGTGTTCGGCCAGCTCTAGACGGGTGTCGCCGTACACGCGCTCGGGCCACACGGACCAGCCCGCCGGCCACGTGAGCGGCGCACCGGCGGCCGGACGCTCCACGGCCGCAACGGTTCCCTCGCGCGCCCAGCCGTGCGTGATCAGAGCGGCCAGCACGGCGCCCAGCTCCGCGGCGTCAATGCCGTAGGGCGGGTCGGCCAACACCACGTCCACCGCGGAGGGGGCCCCGGCCGCCAGCACCGTCGCCACCGCGCCGCGGCGCAGGGTCGCGCCGGGCAGTCCGAGAGTCTCGATGTTGCGCGCGATGACGGCCGCGGTGCGCGGGTCGGACTCCACGAACAGCGCCGAGGCGGCCCCGCGCGACAGGGCCTCGAGCCCCAGCGCGCCCGACCCGGCGTACAGGTCCAGCACCGCCAGACCGGCCAGATCCCGGCGCGCGGTGATGATGTTGAACAGCGATTCGCGCACCCGGTCGGTGGTCGGCCTGGTGCCCCGCGCCGGGACGATGATGCGCCGCCCCCCGGCGACACCGCCGATGATCCGGGTCACGGGCGGTCGTTCACAACAGCGTGGACCAGTAGTCCCAGAACCGCACCATGATCAGCAGGAAGACCGCGGTGAACCACAGCGCGGCGATCGACCACCGCCACTGGTACAGCACCCGCAGCGGACCGGTTTGCAGCGAGGGCCGAAAGGCGATCGACGCGACCACCACCAGCAGCGAGATGGTGACCGCCCAGACCACCATGCAGTACGGGCACAACGCCCCGATGCGGTACAGGCTCTGGAAGATCAGCCAGTGCACGAACGCCGAACCTGCCAGCACCCCGACCGTCAGGCCAACCCAATACCATTGCGGCAGAGAGACTTTCGCTACAGCCAAGACGCCGGTGACGACCACCACGGCGAAGCCCACCAGCCCGAGCAGCGGATTGGGGAAGCCCAGCACCGACGCCTGCGGGGTGATCATCACCGAGCCGCACGACAGGATCGGGTTGATGTTGCACGACGGCACGTACGACGGGTTGAGCAGGATGTCGATCTTCTCCACGGTCAGCGTCATGGAGGCAACCAGGCCGATCACGCCCGCGATCAGCACCCACCACGCGCTGGGCGCGGGCACGCGCGCTGGGGCCGGCGCATCCGGTGTCTCGCCGCCGGCGTCCTCGGCGGGCTGAGCTGACACCGGCGTCGTCATCAGGCCGCGGGAGAAACGGCGGTGTCGATGCCCGGCACGTCGCCGACGATCGACTTGATCTTGCTGACCAGCGCGTCGGGCGTCGACGGCTCGTAATCCTGGCCGTTGATCTTGATGGTCGGCGTCGCGTTGATGTTCGCTTTCGCGGCCTCCCCGGCGACCCTGGACAGGTACTTGCCGCTGTTGACGCAGTCGGGCACCTTGCCCACGACGCCGTCGACGCGGGCGATTTCGATCAACCGCGCGTTGTCGGGGAAGCTGGTGCCGCGTTCGTCAGGCTGGATCTCGGTGCTGAACAGCGCGCTGTGGAAACGGCGGAACGCGTCGACGGATTCGTCGGCGACGCACAAGGCGGCCGCGCCGGCGCGCGACGAATAGTTGTTGTTCTTCTGGCTGTCGAGGATCGCCACCATGGAGTAATCGGCCGCGATGGCGCCGATGTCGATGAGCTTGGAAACCGTCGGCCCGAAGGTCCGCTCGAAGTTACCGCAGGCCGGGCAGAGGAAATCCTCGTAGAACGCGACGACGGCCTTGGGATTGCTGGTGCCGGGCTGGTTGACCACCTTGCTCGACGTCACCCGCACCGTGTCGCCCTCGCCCGTGGCGCCGCCCTTCTTGTGATGGGACGTCACGATGTAGAAGACGAGCGCAACCGCGAAGATCACGATGAAGGCGGTGCCGCCGATCTGGACGAGCCGGCCGGATTTGCCGGTGGCGGACTTGACATCGAATCGCGGGGGACGCTTGGGTTTGTCGGCCACAGGTTCGCTGATCCTTCGGTGCGGGCCCGCCCGGCGGTCGGACGGAGGCGCCTCTAGAGTACCGGCGCTCCACCCGACGGCTCAGGCGCGGCTCAGGTGCGCGCGCAGGGCCGAAACCAGCTCGCTCGTGCCCACGGCGCTGTCGCCGCCCAGCGGAAACAGGTTCGCGAAGCCGTGGGTCAGCGACCCCAGGTACCGCAGGTCCACCGGGGTGCCGGCGGCCCGCAGCGCCGCCGCGTAGGCCTCGCCCTCGTCGCGCAACGGGTCGAAGCCCCCCACCGCGATCAACGCCGGCGCCAGCCCCGCCAGCGACGCGGCGAGCAGCGGCGACACCCGCGGGTCGGTCGGGTCGAACGCCTTCAGGTACTGAGCGGTAAACCAGTCCATGTCCCGCCTGGTCAGCAGGAAGCCGCGGGCGAACAGGCTCATGGACCGGGTCTGCGCGGTGAAGTCGGTCCGCGGGTAGATCAGCCACTGCAGCACGGGGGCGGGCCCTCCGTCATCGCGAGCGAGCTGGGCGACCACGGCGGCCAGGTTTCCGCCGGCGCTATCACCGCCGACCGCGACTCGCCCGGGGGCGGCACCGAGCTCACCGGCGTGCTCGTGCGCCCACCTGAAGGCCGCATAGGCGTCCTCGACGGCCGCCGGGGCCGGGTGCTCGGGGGCCAGCCGGTAGTCGATCGACAACACGTGGATGCCGGCATCACGGCACGTCAGTCGGCACAGCGAGTCGTGGGTGTCCAGGTCGCCGATCACCCAGCCACCGCCGTGGTAGAAGACCAGCAGGGGCGCGGCGGCCCCACCGGGCGGACGGTAGTGCCGCGCGCGGATCTCACCGGCCGGTCCGGGCAGCGAGAGGTCCTCGACCTCGACGTGAATCTGCGGGCCGGGTAGACCCGCCAGCGTCTCCCGCATCTGGGCGCGGGATGCGGCCGGTTCGTCGTCGACGACGAGGCCATCGATGCCGACGGCGCGCAGCCCCGACAGCATCAGCTGCAGCGTGGGGTCGAGCGTGTTGCCGTCGATGATGACCGAACGGCCGTGGAACAGCACCCGCTTGGCGGCGGTCGGGATCCACGGGATGACCTTGACGCCGGCGGTGGTGACGACGCCCTGGACCCGACTGAGCCAGCGCATCGGTGGGCGTTTGGCACCAAGGTCCAGGTCCGGCCCGCCCTGCACACTTCTGGTCATGGCTGCTCCTGCTCCCCCTGAAAATTCATGGCCATGCTGAAACGACGGAAATGGGATACCCGTCTTTTGGCTCGGAGAGTCTTCCAGGTCCCGCCGGCGCGATTGCCGATTCCGACGTGCCGCGCGGTCAACTCTACGTCGTCGCCCAATGGCCCCATTCCGGCCGCGGTGTGCGCAACGCGCCGCGCCCGCGACCAGGTATTGATTAGGCGCTTATCGGGCTGGGTAATATCGTGGTCCCCAAGTCGGTGAACCCCATACGGATTGCGAGCAACTTCGACGTGTTCGATCTCGGATCAGCGCCGGAATGCCTCGACCTCCCGCTCGACGAGGGAACCCGACCGGGTCCGGATCTACGAACCTTCAATTCACAGGTAGGTGAATGACATTGACTGGCGAGTCGGGCGCCGCCATACCGTCGATAGCGCTTAACGACGAAAACACCATGCCGGTGCTCGGCCTGGGCGTCGCCGACCTCTCGGAGGACGAAGCCGAGCGCGCCGTCGCGGCCGCGCTGGAGATCGGGTGCCGGCTCATCGACACCGCCGCCGCCTATGGCAACGAGGCCGGCGTCGGCCGCGCGATCGCGGCTTCCGGCATCCCGCGCGCGGAGCTGTTCGTCACCACCAAGCTGGCTACCGAGGACCACGGTTTTTCCAAGGCCCCGGTGGCCTGCACCGCCAGCCTGGAGCGACTCGGCCTCGACTACGTCGACCTCTACCTCATTCATTGGCCGGCGCCGGCGCAGGGCAAATACGTCGACGCGTTCGGCGGCATGATCCAATCCCGCGGGGAAGGCCAGGCCCGCTCGATCGGGGTTTCCAACTTCACCGAGGATCACCTCTCGACGGTCATCGACCTGACCTTCGTCACCCCCGCGGTCAACCAGGTCGAGCTGCACCCGCTGCTCAACCAGGCCGATCTGCGCAAAGCGAATGCGCAGCACAACGTCGTCACGCAGTCCTACACGCCGCTGGTTCTCGGCAAGCTGATGGATAACCCGACGGTGAACTCGGTCGCCGCCGAATACGGCAAGACGCCCGCGCAAATTCTGTTGCGGTGGAACGTGCAATTGGGCAATTCGGTGATCTTCCGCTCGAGCAAACCCGAGCACATCGCCACCAACCTCGACATCTTCGATTTCGAGCTGGCCGGCGAGCACATGGACGCGATCAACGGTCTCAACGACGGCACCCGGCTGCGCCCGGATCCCGACACGTACGAGGGCCCGTAACGCCGGCCGGGAGGTTCAGCCCGCCGGGCAGGTGGCCGCCGCCTGCCGCAGCACCCCCGCCGAGGCCTGGTCCACCGGCAGCTGGTAACCGCGCAGCACGGTGATGAACTGCATGGCGTACTGGCACGCGAAAGCGGTGTTCGGCGGCATCCACTGGGCCGGCGGCGAGTCGCCCTTGTCCTGATTGGCCTGCCCTTCCACGGCCAGCAGGTTGGCCGGGTCGTTGGCGAACCGCAGGCGCTCCGGCGGCGGCCAGCCGTAGGCCCCCATGTCCCAGGCGTAGGCCAGCGGGACGATGTGGTCGATCTGCACCGCCTCACCGACCTTGGCGCCACGCTGGAACGCAACCGTGGTGTTGGTGTACGGGTCGTGCAGGGTGCCGGTGGCCACGGCGTCCGGGCAGCGCTTGGTCGACACGTAGGTCTTGTCGACGAGATCGCGGTTGAGGATGTCGTCGCGGGTGTCGCACCCGTTGTGCCCCAGCGGTGCGTCGTTGTCGTCGTCCCAGGCGTCGCCGAACGCCGGGCGCCGGTAGTCGTAGCGGTGGGCCCGCTCGGGAAGCACCGCGACACCGGCGAGCACGTCCGCGCCGGGTTGGACGGTGGGCACGTCGGCGCGGGCGGCCACTTCGGCGCGCTTGGCGGCCTGGGATCCCAGCGTCTGATAGGCCACCAGCACCGCGAGCACGGCGATCGCCGACAACCACAGCAGCAGCTTGCGGTTCATGCCTTGTCCAGGTAGTCGATTCGATCGGTGTCGGTGAAACGCGCGGCAAGCAAAGCCAATTCGCCGTTCGACGGATCCCGCTCGTAGGCGTGGACCGCGAAGTCGCGGGCGGCTTCGATGTAGGTTCCGTGGTCGGCCAGCGACAGCAGCCGCAGGGTGACCGCCCTGCCGGATTGGTTGCGGCCCAGCACATCTCCTTCGCGGCGCTCCTTGAGGTCAAGGTCGGCGAGGGCGAACCCGTCCAGGGTCTCGGCGACCGCACGCAACCGCCGGCCGGCCTGCGAGTCCGGGGGAACCCAGCTGGCCAGCAGGCACAGGCTCGGATGCTCGCCGCGGCCGATGCGCCCACGCAGCTGATGCAGCTGGCTGATGCCGAACCGGTCGGCGTCCATCACCAGCATGACCGTGGCATTGGGGACGTCGACTCCGACCTCGATGACCGTGGTGCAGACCAGCACATCGACCTCACCCGCGCGAAACGCCGCCATCGCGGCGTCCTTCTCGTCGGCCGACAAGCGACCGTGCATCAGCGCCAGCCTCAGGTCCGCCAGCTCGCGCGAGCGCAACCGGTCGAAGAGCCCGACCGCGGTGGAAGAGGGCCGGCGGCCCTCCTCGCGTTTTTCGGTGTCGTCGGTCTCGTCGATCCGGGGCGCCACCACGTAGGCCTGACGGCCCGCCGAGACCTCCTCGATGATGCGGTGCCAGGCACGTTCGAGCCAGGTGGGTTTGTCGGCGACGAAGATGACGTTGCTGGCGATCGGCCGGCGACCGCGCGGGAGTTCGCGCAGTGTCGAGGTCTCCAGGTCGCCGTACACGGTGAGCGCAACGGTGCGCGGTATCGGCGTTGCCGTCATCACCAGCAGGTGCGGTGTGATGCCGGCACGGGCCTTGGCGCGCAACTGATCCCGCTGTTCGACACCGAATCGATGCTGTTCGTCGACCACCACCATGCCGAGGTTGTGGAAGTCCACCGCGTCCTGCAGCAGCGCATGGGTACCGACGACGATGCCGGCATGACCGCCGGCGACCTCGTCGCGGACGTGCTTCTTGTGCGCGGCCGTCATGGAACCGGTGAGCAGGGCCACCCGCGTCGCGTTGTCCGCCCCGCCCAGCTGGCCCGCCATCGCCAACTCGCCCAGGACATCGTGGATCGACCGGAGATGTTGCGCCGCAAGCACTTCCGTAGGGGCAAGCAACGCGCACTGGTAGCCGGCGTCGACCATCTGCAGCATGGCCAGCACCGCGACGATCGTCTTGCCGGAGCCGACCTCCCCCTGCAGCAGGCGGTTCATCGGGCGGGTCGCCGCCAAACCCTCGGAAAGCACTTCCAGCACTTCGCGCTGTCCCCCGGTCAGCTCGAAGGGCAACCGCCGCAACAGTTCCGCTCTCAGGCCGTCCGGCCGCGCGGGCGCCGGCGGCCCCGACTCGGACAGCTCACCGTGGCGGCGGGCGACCAGCGCCCACTGCAGGCCGACGGCTTCGTCGAACGTCAATCGCTCCCGGGCCCTTTGCCGTTCGCGCTCGTCCTCGGAGAGGTGGATCGCGCGCAGCGCCTCGTCCTCGGTGATCAGGCCGAGTTCGGCGCGCAGGTCCGCGGGCAGCGGATCGGGCACCGGGTCGAGGACGTCGAGCACCTGGCGCACGGCAGCGAAGATGTCCCAGCTCTGCAGTTTGGAACTGGCGGGATAGATCGCGTAGAAGCGGCCTTCGAGAACCTCGATCACCTCGTCGCCGCCGGCGGTGTGGGAGGCGTTCGCGATGGTTTTCAGCGATTTGGTGCCGCGGTTGCGCCCGTCCGGCGAGTCGAGGACGAGGAAGGCCGGGTGCGTCAGCTGCATCGCGCCCTTGAAGAACCCGACTTCACCGGAGAGCATCACGCGCGTGTTTTTGGTGAGGTCCTTGCTGATGTAGTCCGCGTTGAAGAACGTCGCGGTCACCTTGCCGCGCCCGGAGCCGACGGTGATGCGCAGGCACTTCCTCCTGGGGGTCTTCTTCATCGGGAAGGAGTGCGCATCGGTGATGGTGTCGACGATGGTGATGTGCTGGCCCTCTTCCGGCCGCTCGTTTTCGGCGCCCCGCACGGCGGCGCCCTCCGTGTAGCCGCGCGGGTAGTGGCGCAACAGGTCGTTGACGGTGCGAATGCCGAACACCTCGTCGAGGAGGGGCACGATCTTGCCGCCCACGACGTAGTCCAGCCGGTCGGACAGCGACGCCACGGCTACTCGACCCCGATCAGCAGAACGTCGCCGCGGTGGCCGGTGCGGTAGGTCATCAGCTCGGTCCCCGGGTGATTGTCGTGCACGTGCTTCTGCAGGACGTCGCCCACGGCGCCGGCCCCGGCCTCGTCCTCGATGCCCGCGCCGATCAACACGGTCACCAGGTCGCCGCCCGACGCCAGCAGCAGGTCGAGCAGTCCGATCGCCGCCCCGGCGGCATCGCCGGCCACGATGAGCACCTCGTCGCCGGCGATGCCCAGGCCGTCGCCGGGCTGGCAGCGACCGGCCCACGTCAGCGCGCTCCCGGTCGCGATGCGCACCGATCCGTGCCGGGACGCGCCGGCGGCGCGGGCCATGGTGAAGCCGTCGTCGACCGCCTGTCTTTCCGGCTCGTGCACGGCCAGGGCGGCCAGCCCCTGCACCATCGACCCGGTCGGGATCGGCACCACGTCGATCCCCCACCCGATGGCAGCGGTGCACCCGGCGACCAGCTCCTCGGCGGCCACGTACCCGTTGGGCAGCACCATCACCTGGGCGGCGCCGGTGTCGACGACGGCGCGCACCAGCTGGTGGGCGCTGATGTTCGCGGCCGGGTCGGGCTGCAGGACGCAAGCGCCCTCGGCGGAGAACAACTCGGCGGCGCCGTCGCCGTCGACGACGGCCAACACGGCGCGTTCGCGCGTCCAGCCGCCCGCCGGCCGCCCGGCCGCTCCGGAGCTCAGCGCCGAGATGACGATCCGGCTGAGCCGCCCCGCCGCCAGGCCGGCTTCCACGGCGGCGCCGGCGTCGTCGGTGTGCACGTGCACGGAGTAGCTGTCGATCCGGGCCGACTCCTCCGCGGCGGCCTGCGCCAGCGCCACCGATTCCCCGAGCTCCTCGAGCCGATTGCGCAGGAGGTGGGCGGCCGCGGTGTCGCAGCCGTCCAGCCGGTACATCACCTCGAACTGCGGGCCGGGGCGCGCGGCGGGGGCATCGGGCTCCGGGGCGCGCGGCGACAGCTCGTAGACCGTGCGCGCGGGCGCCTGCCCGCCGATGGTGCACCGCAGCGCGTCCAGCAGGACGAGCAGCCCCCGCCCGCCGGCGTCCACCGCGCCGGCGTCAGCCAGGACGGCGAGCTGCTCGGGGGTCTTTTCCAGGGCAACCACCGCGGCGTCGCCGGCGGCGGTGATCGCCGAGGCCAGCCCGTCGTCGGCGCATTTTTCGATAGCGTCGGCGGCGGCCCGCAACACCGAGACGATGGTCCCGGGCACCTCGTCGCCGCCCATCGACGCGATGACCAGCTCGACGGCGCGCTGCAGCCCGGCCCCGAGAATGGCCGCGTCCATGTGGCGCAGCTCACCGCCGGCCTCTGCCGCCGCGGCCGCGGTGACGTCGGCGATCCCCCGCAGGATCTGCGACAAGATCACCCCGGAGTTGCCGCGGGCGCCGTTCAGCGCACCGGAGGACAGGGCCGCCGCCACCCGCGCCACGCAGCCCGTCCCCCCGTCCGCGCCGGCGCCCGCGTTGGCCTCGGCCAAGGCGGAACGCATGGTGAACAGCATGTTGGCGCCGGTGTCGGAATCGGCGACCGGAAACACGTTGAGCCGGTTGATTTCGTCGATGTGGGTGATCAAATCGCTGACGGCGGTGTGCGCCCAGTTCCGCAGGGTCGCGGCGTCCAGCAGCGCCTCTGACGTGCCCACGCGACCCACCTCCTCGGAGCCTCCCAGCGCCGGCCCCCGGTGGGCGCCAGCGTAGCCCGGCGACGACGCGCGCGGCGGCCAGCCATGACCGCACGCCTGCTGCCCGAGCGCACCGGCGCATTGAGCCTAGCCAGGGCGGGCGACAGTCCGGGGTACGTCGCCGGGCGGGTGTTGATCGTTTTGGTGGTTGCCCATGTCAGTCGGTATCCTGGGCTGGCCCGAGTCATTCCGGGCCGTCCTGGCCACCTGCCGGACCCTAAGACATTTGAGGAGCTAGAACCATGGCCGCTGTGTGCGATATCTGCGGGAAAGGCCCCGGCTTCGGCAAGTCGGTGTCGCACTCCCACCGCCGCACCAGCCGCCGGTGGGACCCCAACGTCCAGACCGTGCACGTCGTGACCCGTCCCGGCGGCAACAGGCAGCGCCTGAACGTCTGCACGTCCTGCATCAAGGCCGGCAAGGTCGTCCGCGGCTAACCGCCCGCCTCACATCACGACGTGACCGGCGTCGACCGGTATGGACACGCCGGTGACGTAGCGCGACCGCGGGCCGACGAGCCACAGCACCGCTTCGGTGACGTCGCGCGCCTCGACCAGCGGCACGCCGGGCAGCAGCGTCTGCGAGACGGCCGGGTTGGGATTGTCGATCATCCGGTTCGCCACGAAGTCGTTGAGAATCATCGGCGTCGCGACACCGCTGGGGTGCACTGCGTTGACCCGAATCTTGTGTTGCGCGTAGGCGTTCGCCGCCGAGCGCATCAGTCCTACGACACCGTGCTTGGAGGCGGCGTAGGCGAACATCGCGGCGCTGCCGTCGCCGCCCCGACCGGTCAGGCCCTGCGCCGAACTGACCATAACGACCGAACCGCCCCGGCCCTTGCGAATGATTGACGGCACGGTTGCCAGCAGCGTGTGCCAGACGCCCTTGAGGTTCGTGTCGACGATCGTGGTGAACACCGGTTCGGAGTGAGTCTCGGTGTCGCCGATCGCCACCACCCCGGCATTGGCGATGACGATGTCGATCTCGCCGAGCTCGTCGATCGCGGCCCGCACCCCGGCTTGCAACTGCGCCAGGTCGCGGACGTCGGCGACCACGGGGACGACCCTGCCGCCCGCGTGCCGCACCAGCCGCGCGGTCTCGTCGAGATCGGTTTTGGTGCCCAGCGCGTACGGAATCGCGTCGATGTCGGCGCAGATGTCCACGGCGACGATGTCGGCGCCCTGTTCGGCGAGGGCGACGGCATGGCTGCGGCCCTGGCCCCGCGCGGCGCCGGTGATGACGGCGACGGTGTCATCGAGTTCACCCATGGGCGGGCACCTCCAGTTTCGTGCCGGTCTCCCGTTCGGCGAACGCGACGAGGCGGGCGGCGGCGTCGTAGTCGCAGGCGCACACAGAGCGGCCGATGAGCACGGGGCCGCCGCGCAGACCCAGCCTGCCGCTGACACCCACATAGCTGCCGGGCGGCACCGGTTCGCTGATGCAATACAGCGTGGGCGCGGCGCCCTCGTCGATGTCGTTCGCCAGCCGGTCGGCGACGATCTTGACCGCTTTGTGCGACAACGACATCAGCGGCGAGTCGGACAGGTGCGACAGGTTCGACGCCACCCAGCCGGGGTGGGTGAGGTGGGTGACGACCGGCGATCCGGCGGCGCGCAGCCTGCGGTCCAGCTCGAGCCCCCACAACATCACCGCAAGCTTCGACTGGCCGTAGGCCCCCAGCCTCGTCCATTTGTGCCGGCGCAGATGCAGGTCGTCGAGGTGCAACGTCGCGTGCCGGTGGGCGTCGGAGCCCACGTTGATGACCTGCGAACGCACCCGGGGCAACAACAAGTTGGTCAGCGCGAAAGGTCCGAGCAGGTTGGTGCCCAGCGTCATCTCGAAGCCGTCCACCGTGTCGGTGCGGCGATCGGTGAGGGTGCCGGCGTTGTTGATCAGGATGTCGATCTGCCCGTCGATCAGGTCGGGGAAAGCGCGCACCGAAGACAGGTCGGCGAGGTCGAGCTTGGCCACGGTGGTGGTGCCACCCATCTGCGCCGCGCGCCGCTCACCGAGTTCGGTGTTGCGCACGGCCAGGATCACATGGGCCCCGGCTCGGGCAAGAGCGCGCGACGTGCCCAGCCCGACGCCGTTGGTCGCACCGGTCACCACGACTCGTTTGCCGGTCAGCTCGCCCAGGCGGCCCGGCGTCCACGGTGACGTCACGGCGACCAAGAATAGTGGGAGGTTCTATGTAAATGAGCGCGGGTCTGCCAACATGGTCGGCGTGAGTGACAGCGCGACGGAAATCAGCAACCTGATTTTCACCTACGCTGAGCTCCTGGACCGCGGTGACCTGGACGGCGTGGCCCGGCTCTTCGAGCACGGTCGCATCTGCGGGGTCGAGGACGGTCCGCCGGAGACGGTGTTCGACGGGGCCGCTCGGGTGCGGGCCATGTACGAGATGGCCACCCGCATCTACGACGACGGCACCCCGAAGACCAAACACCTCACGTCCAACGTGCAGCTGCATATCGACGATGCCGAGGGCACCGCACGCAGCACGTCCTACTACTGCGTCACCCAGGCCACCCCGGACTTGCCGCTCCAGGTGATCGTGACCGGGCACTATAAGGACACCTTCCACCGGATCGACGGCGTCTGGCACTTCGACAGCCGCACCATGTTCGTTGACCAGGTCGGCGACGTCAGCCACCACCTGAAGTTCTGAGCCGGTGGGCCACTTCGACGTCGCCGCCGTCATGGCCGACGCGCAACGCAAGGAGTCGCTGGACGACTGGGGTCCCGGCGAATTCGAACGTCCGCTGCGGGTGTTGCTGGCCGACTACGCGCGTGCCGAGCTCAACGCGATCGGAATCCACATCCTGCGGTCGGGGATCGTGCACAGCCTGCGGATGCGGCTGCGGGCACAGGAGTGGATCCGCCGTCACCCGGAGATCCTCGAGGAGCGACTCGCCCCGCCGATCGTCGTCGTCGGGATGATGCGCAGCGGCACCACGCTGCTGCAGCGACTGCTGGCCGCCGACCCGCGCTTCGTTTGCGCCTACGGCTGGGAGGTGGTCGAGGTCGCACCCCGGCTGGACCACCAATTCACCGATGTCGACCCGCGCATCGCCATCAGCGAAGCGCGGGAAGTCAAATCGCGCGAACTCGCACCGGAACTGTTCGCCATCCACCCCATGTACGCGCGCGAGGCCGAGGAGGAGATCGTCTTTTTGGCCGACGCATTCTTGTCGCACGTGCCCGAATCCGGGGCTCACCTTCCGCATTACCGCGCCTGGCTCGACGAGCAGGACTTCTCCCCGGCCTACGACCACCTGCACCGCATGCTGCAATTCCTGCAGTGGCAGAAGCGGCAGAGATCTTCTGGCGAAGGCCCTCAGCGCTGGGTGCTCAAGTCACCGGCGCACCTGGGTTACCTGGAATTGCTGCGGGCGCGGTTCCCCGGCCTGCACATCGTGCACATGCACCGCGACCCCCGCGCCACGATCGCATCGGGAGCCAGCCTGAATGCCACCCTGCATGCGATGCACGCCGACGCCGTCGACCTGCCGCGGGTCAGCGCGCAGTGGCTGGAGCGGATGGGCTGGACCAATGACCGGGCGATGGCGGTTCGGGACGGCTGGACCGACCAGGCGTGCCTGGTCACCGACATCGGGTTCGACGACGCGGTGGCCGATCCGATCGGGCAGGTGGCCCGCGTCTACGACGCTGTCGGCCTGCCGCTCACCGCGCAGGCCGAAGACGCGATGCGGCGCTGGCTGGACGTGCGTCCCCGCGAGCTGCCGCGCCCGCCGTACGGCCTGCAAGACTTCGGCCTGCACAACGAGCAGGTCGACGAGCGATTCACGTTGTACAACAAGCGTTTTCGAGAGCACATCGGACACTGAGGAGCATTAGATGGTTGAAGACCCCGTCTCGACCGCGTCGCAACGCGAACAGGAACTGGCCGCCCTCGACCTGATCGAGCACCCCACCGTCAAGGCCGCCTACGCGACCGTGGCCAACACGTGGCTGGGCCGGGCGAAGGCCTCCGACGCGATGCGCGAGCGGTTCGACGACGCGTTCGCCGAGGTGATGTTCTCCGCGGCGGTGTGGTCGTCCAACCAGGACAAGCTGCGGCCCAAAGTCAGCTGCATCACCCGGCTGGCGCACCCGGTGGACGGCCGTCGCATCCCCGGATCACGATGGGGCATCGACAATCCCGACAGCGTGTACCGGGTGATCCCGATCTCCGGCGACGAGCGCTACGAGATCCACGGCCGGGTCGGCGAGCACCGCATGACCGAGAACTACTTCACGCTGTGGGACGCGCACATGGGCACCGTCGACGTGCTCAACGGACGCACCATGCAGGTCGACGCGGACGGCAGCTTCACCATCACCGTCGACTCCGAGCCCGCCAACGGGCGGCCCAACCACGTGCGGACCACCCCCGAGGCCCACGAGTTCTACATTCGCGACGTGCTGCTGGATTGGGCCCGCGACGACCCCAATTATCTTGAGGTGCAACGACTCGGCGGTGCACCGGTCACGCCGGCGCGCACGCTCGACGAGCAGGCCGAGGCGACCGCGGCGATGATGGCGTATTTCGCCGACTTCACCGGAAAGCTCAGCCATGGCGTGTACAAGATGCCGGCCAACCATTTCAACCTGGCGTGGTCGGCTGACAAGGCCGGCGCGATGCGCAACCAGGTCTACGTCATGGGCCGCTTCGATCTCGCCCCGGACGAGGCGTTCGTGGTCGACCTCAACGACGGTGGTGCCGAATACTTCACGGTGCCGCTGAGCAACATCTGGGGCACCACGCTGGACATCGTCGACCGCACCGGAAGCCTCAACAAGGCGCAGTCGGTCGCCAACGACGACGGCACCTACACCTACGTGATCGCGCCGGCCGACCCCGGCGTGGCGAACTGGATCGACTCAGACGGGCTCGCCGAGGGCATCCTGACCTTGCGCATGGCGGAGTTCGGCGGCACCGGTCCGCGCGAAGACCTCGGCGCGCGCGGGCGCGTGGTCAAGCTGGACCGGCTCGACACCGAGGTGCCCCACCTGCCGCGGGTGAGCCCGTCGCAGCGGGCGGCCGAACTCGCCGACCGCCGCGCGGCGTACCTGCGGCGCCTGCCGGAAGGAACGGTCTGAGATGACACGCTGGCTGGTCACCGGATGTTCCACCGGCTTCGGCCGCGAAATCGCCCGCGCCGCACTGGAAGCCGGCCACAGCGTGGTGGTGACCGCGCGGCGGGCGGAAGCGGTGCGGGATTTGGCCGACGAGTTCGGGGATCGCGCCGCGGCCGTCGCCCTGGACGTGACGGACGCCGGTCAGATCGCGACCGCGGTGTCGGCGGCCGACGACGCATTCGGCGGGATCGACGTCCTGGTCAACAACGCCGGCCACGGCTACCTGTCGGCGGTGGAAGAGGGCGAGGACGCCGAGGTTCGAAAGCTGTTCGATGTCAACTACTTCGGTGCGGTCGACATGATCAAGGCCGTGCTGCCGGCGATGCGTGCCCGCGGATCCGGGCACATCATCAACATGTCGTCGATGACGGGCCTGGTGGCCAACCCGCCCAACGCGTACTACTCGTCAACGAAGTTCGCACTGGAGGCGATCACCGAGGCCCTGGCCACCGAGGTGCGGCCACTGGGCATCAAGGTGACCGCCATCGAGCCGGGCGCCTTCCGCACCGACTGGGCGACGCGGTCGATGAAGGAGTCGGCCACCCCGATAGCCGACTACTCCGACGTCGCCGCGCGCAAAGACCTGATCAAGCAGTTCGCCGATCACCTGCCGGGCGACCCGCGCAAGGTCGCCGAGGCCGTGCTCATGGTCACCGAGCTCGACGACCCACCGCTGCGGCTGCTGCTGGGGCGCGACGTGCTCAAGGCGATGCGCGACAAGATCGCCGCGACGTCGGCGTCGATCGAAGAATGGAAATCCGTCACCAAGGACGTCAACTTCCCCGGTTAGTCGCGCACGACGATGACGGTCTTGCCCGGCCGCCGGCCGGGCTCACGACCGCTTTCGAACGCCTCCCGTCCCCGGTCGAGCGGAAACGTCCGCGCGATTTCCACCCGCAATCGACCCTGATCGACGCGCGCCGCGAGCTCGGCGAGCTGCTCGGTATTGGGCCTGACGATAAAGAAGGTGGCCGTCACGCCGTGTTCGTCGGCCCTGCCCGGCGGCGGCGGAGCCGACAGCGTGATCAGCCGTCCCCCCGGGCGCAGCACACCGAACGAGCGGTCCAACGTCTCACCGCCGACGGTGTCGACGACGACGTCGTATGCGGGGCCGCCCGCGTCGAACGCCTCGGCGCGCACGTCGATCACCCGCTGCGCGCCGAAGCCGCCGACCAGCTCGCGCGCGTCGCTGCGCACGGTGGCGGTGACCCGCGCGCCGAGCGCCGCGGCCAGCTGCACCGTCAGGGCGCCGACCCCGCCCGCTCCGCCGAGAACCAGCACCGACTCACCGGGCTGGACCGCGGCGTGCTCGACCAGCGCCTGCCACGCGGTGAGCCCGGCCAGCGGGAGCGCGGCGGCGACAACGTGGGAGGCGGTCGACGGCTTGGCGGCCAGGTCGCTCGCCGGGACCGTGACGAATTCGGCCGCCCCGCCGTCCCGGTCGAAATCGATCAACCCGTAGACCTCGGCGCCGGGCGCCAAACCCGTTACCCCCGGCCCGATTTCGGAGATCACGCCCGACACCTCGTGCGACGGGATCACCGGCGTACGGCTGGCGCCGTCGCGCGTCCAGGTCTCCTCCCACCTCAGCTCGTCGAACGTGATGGCCGCGGCGTGCACCTCGATCAAGACCTCGCCGGCCGCGGGGACCGGGACCGGCGCGCGTTCAACGACCACCACCTCGGGGCCACCCCGGCGGTGCGCGCGCAGGGCCGTCATCTCGGTCACGGCAGCTTCCAATCGATCGGATCGGCACCGAGCCCGGCGAGCAGCTCATTCGCGCGGCTGAACGGCCGCGAACCGAAGAACCCTCGCGACGCCGACAGCGGCGACGGGTGCGGGGACTCGATGGCGACGCAATTACCTTCGGCCAGAACGGGTTTGAGCGTCGAGGCGTCGCGGCCCCACAGGATGGCCACCAGGGGCCGCGACCGTGTTACCAGCGCGCGAATCGCGCACTCCGTCACCGCTTCCCAGCCCTTGCCCCGGTGCGACGCCGGATTGTTCGGGCGCACCGTGAGCACCCTGTTGAGCAACAGCACGCCGCGCTCGGCCCACGGCGTCAGGTCGCCGCACGCGGGCGGGGGATGACCGAGGTCGGCGCGATACTCGTCGAAGATGTTGGCCAGGCTGCGCGGCAGCGGACGCACCTCGGGGGCCACCGAGAAGCTCAGGCCGACGGCGTGCCCGGGAGTCGGGTACGGGTCTTGCCCGACGATCAGCACCCTGACGTTTTCGAAGGGGTAGGTGAAGGCGCGCAACACGTTTGGTCCCGCCGGTAGGTACCCGCGACCGGCGGCGATCTCGGCCCGCAGGAACTGGCCCAGCTGGGCGACCTGCTCGGTGACCGGCTCGAGTGCCGTCGCCCAGCCCGGCTCGACGAGCTCGCCCAGCGGGCGCGCGGTCACACCAACCCCCGCGCGAGCAGGACCACCGTATCGGCTCCCGCCCGCCGGTCTTCGGAGATCTCCTGATATTCCGGCGATTGCGCCCAGCGGCGAAACGCGGCCTCGTCGGGAAACGACATCAGCACCAGCTTCTCGCGGTCCCACTGCCCCTCGACGACCTCGGGCGATTCGTCGGCGGCCAGCAACGTTCCCGGATGGCGACGGAAAACCTCCATGAATCTCGCCTGGTAGCGGTCGTAGGCTGCCCGGTCGGTGAATCTCAGCTGGGCGATCGCGTAGACGGTCACGGCGTCACACTAATACGACTGCCACCCGGCGTAGCCGCTCCACTCCGCGCCGTCGACGAGCACGCGGGCCGGCCCGTCGAGCACCGTGCCGACGACGCGCCACCCGGCCGGTGCGGGGCCGGCGAAACAGGCGGCCAGGGCGTGGTCCTCGCCGCCCCCCAGCACCCACGCCAGCGGGTCGGCGCCCACGGCGTTCGCGGCCGCCGTCACCGCCTCGCGGTCCGCGGCCAGCGCCGCGGTGGACACATCGATGCTCACCCCCGACGCCTCGGCGACGTGCCGCAGGTCGGCGACCAGGCCGTCGGAGACGTCGATCATCGCCTGCGCCCCCGCCGCCGCGGCCGCCGCCCCCTGCCCGTAGGGAGGCTGCGGCACCAGGTGACGGCGCCGCAGTTCCGCAAAACCACCAATGCCCTTGTCCCACAACGCGTATCCCGCAGCTGAGCGGCCCAGTTCACCGGTGACGGCGAGCACCGAGCCCGCCTGCGCCCCCGATCGCAACACCGGCGTTCGCCCGTCGAGGTCACCCAGCACCGTCACCGACAACACCCATAGGGGGCCGCTGACCAAGTCGCCGCCGACGATGCCGGCGCCGATCCGCGCCGCCTCGTCCCACATCCCGTCCACCAGCGCGTCCACCCGG
Organism: Mycobacterium terramassiliense; assembly: GCF_900157385.1. Classification (GTDB taxonomy): domain Bacteria; phylum Actinomycetota; class Actinomycetes; order Mycobacteriales; family Mycobacteriaceae; genus Mycobacterium; species Mycobacterium terramassiliense. The sequence goes on along the minus strand of NZ_LT717699.1, from coordinate 98,655 downwards.
GCGGCCGGGGTGTCACCGGGCGCCGCGAAACCGGCCACGAAGGCCGTCGGCCGCCCGCCCATCGCCTCGATGTCGGCGGCGTTCTGGGCGATGGCCTTGCGGCCGACATCGTGGGGTGTCGACCAGTCCAGCCGAAAGTGCCGGTCCTGCACCAGCACATCGGTCGAGATCAGGGTGCGGCCGTCGGCCGCGGACACCAGCGCGGCGTCATCGCCGGGTCCCAGCAGCACCGCACCGGGTTGGCGGCGGCCCCGCACCAACCGATCGATGATGGCGAATTCGCCGATCCGTTGCAGCGTGGGGGACTCGTCCTGGGCCCCGGGATTGTCGTCGCGCACGCCACCTCCTGAGGCGCGGGCCTGGTGACGGCCAGTGTGCGGCCGGTAAGTTAGGTTCCTGCCCGCGCGAGCGGACCGCGCCAGTGTAGAAGATCGGAGGTGCGCGGGCGGTGACGACCGAGCCCGATGCCGACCCGGGGCCGCCGCGCGCCGTCCTGATCGCCGCGGTCGCGCTGGCCGTCGTGGCGATCGGCGTGATCCTGGCGGTCGCGGCGACCCGCCAGGCGCCGCCGCCACCGGTTGCCGTCCCCGCCGCCCCGGCGCCGCACGCGTCCGACGGCGCGTGCCGGTCACTGGCCGGCGCGCTACCGCAGCGGCTCGGGGACTATCAGCGCGCCGCGCTGGCGCAGCCGGCCCCCGAGGGCGCGGCGGCCTGGCGGGCCGGGTCCGGCGGCGAGCCGGTGGTGTTGCGCTGCGGGCTGGACCGCCCGAGCGAGTTCGTGGTCGGGTCTCCGATCCAGATCGTCGATCGGGTGCAGTGGTTCCAGGTTTCGGCCGACCAGCAATCCGCCGGCGACGCGGGCAGGTCCACCTGGTACGCGGTCGACCGTCCCGTGTATGTGGCCCTCACGCTGCCCTCGGGATCGGGGCCGACACCCATCCAGCAGCTCTCCGACGTGATCGACCACACCATGGCGGCCGTGCCCATCGACCCGGGCCCCCCGCGCTAGGCCGGCCCGCTCCCCCGCGCTAGGTCGATGGCGGCGACCCGCCACGCCCGGCAACGCCGCCCTCGCGATCACCGCTAGCGCGATGGCGGCGACCCGCCACGCCCGGCAACGCCGCGCTCGCGATCGCCGCTAGCCCGATGGCGGCGACCCGCCACGCCCGGCAACGCCGCGCTCGCGATCGCCGCTAGCCCGATGGCGGCGACCCGCCACGCCCGGCAACGCCGCGCTCGCGATCGCCGCTAGCGCAGGCCCACGCCGCGAGCCAACGCCGTCTGCACCATGGTCGCCAGCAGGGTGGGATAGTCGACGCCGCTGGCCGCCCACATCCTCGGGTACATCGAGATGGTGGTGAACCCCGGCATCGTGTTGATCTCGTTGATGATGGGGCCGTCCTCGGTCAAAAAGAAATCGACCCGGGCCAGCCCCTGGCAATCGATGGCCTTGAACGCCCGAATCGCCAACTGGCGCACCGCATCAGCGACATCGTCGTCGACCTTCGCGGGCACGTCCAGTTCGGCCGCGTCGTCGAGGTATTTCGTCGCGAAGTCGTAGAAGGAGTCCTCGCGGCCCCGCACCCCGACCACCCGGATCTCGCCCAACGTGCTGGCTTCGACTGTGCCGTCCGGCATTTCGAGGACGCCACACTCCAGCTCGCGACCGCTGATCGCGGCCTCGACGATCACCTTCGGATCGTGCCGTCGCGCGTTGGCCACCGCCGCGGGCAGCTCGTCCCAGCTCGCGACCCGGCTGACCCCGATCGAGGAACCGCCCCGCGCGGGTTTGACGAACACCGGCAAACCGAGCCGCTCGCGCTCCTCGAGATCCAGGGCCGACCGCGGGGCCCGCAGCACCGCGTGCGCGCCGACCGGAAGTCCTTCGGCGACAAGGAGCTTCTTGGTGAATTCCTTGTCCATGCCCGCGGCGCTGGCCAGCACGCCGGCGCCGACGTACGGCACGCCGGCGAGTTCGAGCAGCCCCTGAATGGTGCCGTCCTCGCCGTAGGCGCCGTGCAGCACGGGAAACACCACGTCGACCGACGCCAGGACGTCACTCGCGCCGGGCTGAAGCGACACCAGTTGACCGCTGCGCCGCGGGTCGGCCGTCAGGGCCAGCTCGGTGCCCGATTCGGCGGTCACCTCGGGCAGCCGCCGGTCGCTGATCGCCAACGCGTCCGGGTCCCCGTCGGTGAGCACCCACGAGCCCTCCGGGGTGATGCCGACCGCGACCACCTCGAAACGCTGCGGGTCGAGATTGCGCAGGATGCTGCCCGCCGACACGCAGGAGATGGCGTGCTCGTTGCTGCGCCCGCCGAAGACGACGGCGACGCGCACGCGCTCGCTGGGGCTCACAACCTTCAGAGGCTACCGGGTGCGGGGCTCCCGGGTCGGATCCCGAGCCGCTAGCTGCGGTTTTGCCGGCTCGTGCGCCTCATTCGGGCTTGGTGCTGCGACCGAGCAGCAGCGCCATCGCCTCGTCCACCGACAACCCCTTGTGGCACACCCGGTGCACCGCGTCGGTGAGCGGCATTTCGACGTCGTAACTGGAGGCCAGCGCGAGCACCGCCTCGCAGGACGTCACCCCCTCGACGACGTGCCCGTGTCCCGCCTCCGTGGCCGACTCCATGGTCCCGCCGCGGCCCAGGCGTTCGCCGAAGGACCGGTTGCGCGAATGCGGCGAGGTGCACGTGGCGACCAGGTCACCCACGCCCGCCAGTCCGGCCAGCGTGGCGCCCTTGGCGCCGAGGGCGATCCCCAGCCGCATGATCTCCGCCAATCCCCGGGTGATGATCGCCGCCGCGGTGTTCTCGCCGAGCCCGACGCCGGCGGCCATCCCGCACGCGAGCGCGATGACGTTCTTGCACGCCCCGCCGATCTCGGTGCCCACCACATCGCTGTTGGTATAAGGACGGAAGTACCCACTGTTGAGCATCCGCTGCACCGCGACCGCCCGGCCGGAGTCGCTGCACGCGATGACCGTCGCGGTCGGCTGGCATTCGGCGATCTCGCTGGCCAAGTTCGGCCCCGAGATGACCGCGACCTGCGCCGGGTCCACGCCGGTCACCGAAATGATCACCTGGCTCATGCGCATGAGCGTGCCCAGCTCGATGCCCTTGGCGAGGCTGACCAGGGTCGCGCCGTCGGCCACCAGCGGCGCCCACCGCTCGAGGTTGCCACGCATCGTCTGCGCCGGAACCCCGAGCAGCACCGTCGTCACACCGGCCAGCGCATCACCGGCGTCGACGGTGGCACGGATGCCCGGCGGCAACGGGGTGCCGGGCAAATAGTCGGGGTTGTACCGGGTGGCGTTGATCTCGTCGGCGACCTCGGATCGCCGGGCCCACAGCACCACCTCCTGCCCGGCATCGGCCAGCACCTTGGCCAGCGCCGTGCCCCAGGCACCGGCGCCCATCACCGCAATGGCGCCCTCTGAACCGGCCATCTGCCATCCCCGTCTGTCGGTGTCGTCCCGTCGGTGTCGTCGCTGTGCCGTCACGCTACCGTGGCGCCCGGCCGCCGCGGTCGCGCTGGCAGGATGGCCCCATGAGCGGCACACGGCCCGACGGTGCGGGCGACGGCGCCGGCGACGTGGCGTTGATCATCGCCGTCAAGCGGTTGGCCGCCGCCAAGACCCGGCTGGCGCCGGTGTTCTCGGCGCGGACCCGCGAGCGGGTGGTGCTGGCCATGCTGATCGACACGCTGACCGCCGCGTCCGGCGTTGCCGCGCTGGGCTCGATCACCGTCATCACGCCCGACGACGCCGCGGCGGCCGCCGCCGCCGGGCTGGGCGCCGGCGTGCTCGCCGATCCGACGCCCGACGGCAATAGCGATCCGCTCAACAACGCGATCGCCACCGCGGAACGCGCCGTGTCCGGATCCTTCGCCAATATCGTTGTCCTGCAAGGTGATTTGCCGGCGCTGCAGACCCAGGAGCTGGCCGAGGCGATCGCCGCCGCGCGCCACCACCGGCGCAGTTTCGTCGCCGACCGGTTGGCGACGGGAACCGCCGCGCTGTGCGCGTTCGGGGCCCCGCTGGATCCGCAGTTCGGGCCGGATTCGTGCGCGCGGCACCGTCGTTCGGGCGCGATCGAGCTGACGGGCGCGTGGCCCGGCCTGCGCTGCGACGTCGACACGCCCGCCGACCTGACGGCCGCCCGCCGCCTGGGGGTCGGGTCCGCGACGGCCCGGGCCGTCACGCAGCACTGATCCGGGCGCGACGGCGAAAACTGTACGCACGGTGAACTGCGCGCCAACGGGCGATGGATGTCCGTCGGGCGCTAGCAGCACCAGCGGGAATGAGCAATGATCGCAGGGTGACCGAAATCGAAGCCGAGGCGCGCCTCGAAGAATCCGCGTGGCAAACCAACGACTCGGCCGTGGGCGCGCCGCCTGCCGCAACCCCGGCCGCGATCGATGACGTGCTGCCGGAGGACCGCTACCTCAATCGCGAGCTGAGCTGGCTGGATTTCAACGCGCGCGTGCTCGCCTTGGCGGACGACAACTCTCTGCCGTTGCTGGAGCGCGCGAAGTTCTTGGCGATCTTCGCCTCCAATCTCGACGAGTTCTACATGGTTCGGGTGGCCGGCCTCAAGCGCCGCGACGAGATGGGGCTGTCCGTGCGCTCGGCCGACGGCCTGACGCCGCGCGAGCAACTGGCCCTCATCGGCGAGCACACGCAGCGGATCGCGACCCGGCACGCGCGCGTGTTCCTCGATTCGGTGGAGCCGGCGCTGGCCGCCGAAGGCATCCACATCGTCACGTGGGCCGATCTGGATCAGGATGAGCGCGACGAACTGTCGACGTACTTCCACGAGCAGGTCTTCCCGGTGCTGACGCCGTTGGCCGTCGACCCCGCCCACCCCTTCCCCTTCGTCAGCGGGTTGAGTTTGAACCTGGCGGTCATGGTGCGCCAGCCCGAGGACGGCGGCCAGCACTTCGCCCGCGTCAAGGTGCCCAACAACGTCGATCGCTTCGTCGAACTCCAGAACCACCGCGACGCGGAGGGCGGCGCCGAAGGGCCCACCATAATCCGCTACCTGCCAATGGAAGAACTGATCGCGGCCTTTCTGCCGGTGCTCTTCCCCGGCATGGAGATCGTGCAGCATCACGCGTTCCGCATCACCCGCAACGCCGACTACGAGGTCGAAGAGGACCGCGACGAAGACCTGCTGCAGGCGCTGGAGCGAGAGCTGGCGCGCCGCCGGTTCGGTTCGCCGGTCCGACTCGAGATCGCCGATGACATGACAGAGAGCATGCTGGAGTTGCTCCTTCGCGAACTCGACGTGAACCCCGGTGACGTCATCGAGGTGCCCGGGCTGCTCGATCTGTCGTCGTTGTGGCAGATATACGGACTGGACCGCCCGGCGCTCAAAGACCCGGCCTTCGTTCCGGCCACCAGCCCCGCCTTCGTCGACCGCGAAACACCGAGGAGCATCTTCGCGACGCTGCGCGAAGGCGATGTGCTGCTTCATCATCCGTACGAGTCGTTCTCCACCAGCGTGCAGCGATTCATCGAGCAGGCCGCCGCCGATCCCAACGTGCTGGCGATCAAGCAGACGTTGTACCGCACCTCCGGTGACTCGCCGATCGTTCGCGCACTCATCAACGCCGCCGAGGCCGGAAAGCAAGTGGTGGCAATGGTGGAGATCAAGGCGCGCTTCGACGAGCAGGCCAACATCCGCTGGGCGCGCGAGCTGGAGCAGGCGGGCGTGCATGTGGTTTACGGGTATGTGGGGCTCAAGACGCACTGCAAGACCTGCCTGGTGGTGCGCCGCGAGGGCCCAACGATCCGGCGGTACTGCCACATCGGGACCGGCAACTACAACGGCAAGACGGCGCGGCTGTACGAGGACGTCGGACTGCTCACCGCCTCTCCCGAAATCGGGGCCGACCTGACCGACCTGTTCAATTCGCTCACCGGATACTCGCGGAAGGTGTCCTACCGCAACCTGTTGGTGGCCCCGCACAGCATCCGCACCGGCATCATCGAACGCGTCGAGCGCGAGATCGCCGCCCACCGCGACGGCGGTGGGGGACGCATCAGGATGAAGATGAATGCCCTGGTCGACGAGCAGGTCATCGACGCGCTCTACCGCGCGTCCCGCGCCGGCGTGCGCGTGGAGATCGTGGTGCGCGGCATCTGCGCGCTGCGCCCGGGCGCGGAAGGGTTTTCGGAGAACATCTCGGTCCGTTCGATCCTCGGCCGATTCCTGGAGCACTCGCGGATCATGCATTTCGGCCGCATCAACGAGTTCTGGATCGGCAGTGCCGACATGATGCACCGCAACCTCGACCGACGCGTCGAAGCGCTGGTTCAGGTCAAGGACCCCAGGCTCACGGCGTACCTGGACGACTTGTTCGAGTCCGCGCTGAACCCGTCCACCCGGTGCTGGGAGCTCGGCGCCGACGGGCAGTGGATCGCGGCGCCGCGGGAGGGCCACACGGTGCGCGACCATCAGGAATCGCTGATGGAGCTGCACCGGAGCGCCTGAGGATATGTGGTAGCTTTCCTGGTCGCGCCCACGGCCGTGCGTACCTCGCCGAATTGACCTGCAGGAGTTGAGTTGCCAACCCAGAACTCGTCCGCCAATCGGCGCTCGGGGAGTCGGGTCGTGTACGCGGCGGGCGCCGTGCTGTGGCGGCCCGGGGAATCCGGCAACCCCGGCCTCGAGGTCGCCGTCATCCATCGCCCCCGATACGACGACTGGTCACTGCCCAAGGGCAAGGTGGACCCCGGCGAGACGGCGCCGGTCGCGGCGGTGCGAGAGGTGTTAGAGGAGACCGGTCATGGCGCCGTCCTCGGCCGGCGGCTGGACGTGGTGAGCTACCCGATCGAGCAGGGCGTCAAGAAGGTGCACTACTGGTCGGCGCGCAGCACGGGCGGCGAATTCACACCGGGCAGCGAGGTCGACGAACTCCTCTGGTTGCCGCTCGCCGAAGCCAAGGACAGACTCACCTACCCACACGACCGAAAGATGCTGCGCCACTTCGCAAAACAGCCCGCCGACACGCAAACGGTGCTGGTGGTCCGGCACGGCACCGCCGGCAGAAAGTCACGCTTCAAAGGCGACGACACCCAACGACCGCTGGATAAGCGGGGACGCGCGCAGGCGGAAGCCCTGGTGCCACAACTGCTCGCCTTCGGCGCCTCCGACGTGTACGCCGCCGACCGGCTCCGCTGTCACCAGACGGTCGAACCGCTCGCCGCAGAGCTCGGTGTGAGCGTGCACAACGAACCCGCCCTCACCGAGGAGTCCTACGCCAAGAACCCCAAGCGCGCCCGCCACCGGATGCTCGGCATCGCCCAGGAGGCCCGCACCCCGGTGATTTGCACGCAGGGCAAGGTGATTCCGGACCTGATCGCCTGGTGGTGCGAACGCGACGGAGTGCGCGCCGATAAATCCCGCAACCACAAGGGCAGTACGTGGGTGCTGTCCCTATCCGGCGGCCGGCTGGTGTCCGCCGACCACATCGGCGGCGCACTGGCCGCCAACGTGCGGGCCTGACACGCGAATACCCCCCGGGTGGCGTTGCTGCCACCCCGAAGGGTATCCGCGTATCGGAACCTGTTACCGGCGGCCGCGCCGCGCGGTGGCCTTCTTGGCCGGAGCCTTCCGAGCCGGAGCCTTGCTCGCGGCCTTCTTGGCCGGCGCCCTCTTCACCGCGGCCTTCTTGGCGGGAGCCTTCTTCACCGCGGCCTTCTTGGCGGGAGCCTTCTTCACCGCGGCCTTCTTGGCGGGAGCCTTCTTCACCGCGGCCTTCTTGGCCGGAGCCTTCTTCACCGCGGCCTTCTTGGCCGGAGCCTTCTTAGCGGCGGCCTTCTTGGCCGGAGCCTTGCTCGCGGCCTTCTTGGCCGGAGCCTTCTTCGCGGCCTTCTTGGCCGCACCGCCTGCCACAACACCACGCTTCACTGCTGGTCCTTCCGACGGGAGGCGCTGCGCGCCAGACACAACCGCTTTAAATTGGGCACCGGGCCGGAACGCGGGAACCGATGTCGGCTTTACCTTTACCGTCTCGCCGGTACGCGGATTGCGGGCCACGCGCGCCGCGCGCCGCCGCTGTTCGAACACACCGAACCCGGTAATGGTGACGCTGTCGCCCTTGTGCACCGCGCGCACAATGGTGTCGACGACATTCTCGACGGCAGCGGTCGCCTGTCGACGGTCCGAGCCCAATTTCTGTGTGAGCACATCTATGAGCTCTGCTTTGTTCATCCAAACCCTCCGAAGCTAGTGGTCCTCGTTTTGGGAACCGACTAGTGGACACGGTAAACCCTCACCCAGCAAATTTCCAAGAGCCACGCGCAATTTCGCCGACCGAACGGCGAAACTTTTCGCAATCCGGTTGCCGCCCTTGACCGGTGGCGGGACCGGGAAATCGGCCGGGTTAGTTAGCCGACCGAGAAGAAAATCGGCACCGATCGACCGTTCAGGAGGCGGCCGTAGTGCGCGGTTTCCACTCCGGGCGCGCCGCCTCGAAGCTCTCAATGTTGTCAAGTTTCCGCAGCGTAAGGGCTATATCGTCGAGACCCTCCAGTAGCCGGTAGGCCGTATGGTCGTCAATCTTGAACGGCAGCACCGTCGTTCCGGCGGTGATATTTCGATCTTGAAGATTGGCAGTGATTTCCAAGCCCGGGCTGCCCTCGATGAGCTTCCAAAGGAGTTCGACGCCGTCCTGAGAAACTTCGGCGGCCAGCAGGCCCGCCTTGCCGGCGTTGCCCCGAAAAATGTCACCGAATCGAGACGAGATGACCACCCGGAACCCGTAGTCCATCAGCGCCCACACCGCGTGCTCGCGCGACGACCCCGTGCCGAAATCGGGCCCGGCGACCAGAACCGAGCCGCGGTCAAAGGGGCTGAGGTTGAGCACGAATGAGGGATCGGAACGCCACGTGGCGAACAAGCCGTCCTCGAAACCGGTTCGGGTAACGCGTTTCAAAAATACGGCGGGAATGATCTGATCGGTGTCGACATTGGACCGTCGCAGCGGCACGCCGATACCCGTGTGGGTGCGAAAGGCTTCCATTTTCGTCCTCGATTCGAAGTCAGTTGGAGTGCAAGTCAGCCGGCGCGGACAGCCTGCCCCGGACCGCCGTTGCGGCGGCGACGGCCGGCGACACCAGGTGCGTGCGGCCCCCTTTGCCCTGCCGCCCTTCAAAGTTGCGGTTGGACGTCGCGGCGCACCGCTCGCCCGGCGAAAGCTGATCGGGGTTCATGCCCAGGCACATCGAGCATCCGGCCTGACGCCACTCCGCGCCGGCGGCCGTGAAGATCTCACCCAGCCCTTCGGCCTCCGCCTGTGCGCGCACCCGCATGGAACCCGGCACCACCAGCATTCGCACCCCCTGGGCGACCTTGCGTCCGCGCAACACGTCGGCCACCACGCGCAGGTCTTCGATACGACCGTTGGTACAAGAACCGACGAACACGGCGTCGACGCCGATATCGCGCATCGGCGTGCCGGGTCGAAGGTCCATGTACGCCAAGGCTTTCTCGGCGGCCTGTCGCTCGCCGTCATCCCCGATCAGTTCGGGATCGGGCACGGCCGCGTCCAGCGGCACCCCCTGGCCGGGGTTGGTCCCCCACGTGACGAACGGACTCAGCGAGGCCGCGTCGAGATGGACCTCGGTGTCGAAGGCGGCGCCGGGGTCGGTGCGCAGCCGCTGCCAGTACTCGACGGCGGCATCCCATTGCGCGCCGGTGGGCGCGTGCGGGCGCCCACGCAGGAATTCGTAAGTGGTGTCGTCGGGCGCCACCATGCCCGCCCGGGCGCCGGCCTCGATGCTCATGTTGCAGACCGTCATCCGGCCTTCCATGGACAGCGATTCGATGGCACTGCCCCGGTATTCGATGACGTGACCCTGCCCGCCACCGGTGCCGATCTTCGCGATCAGCGCGAGGATGATGTCCTTGGCGGTCACGCCTGGGGGCAACGTGCCGTCGACATTGACCGCCATCGTCTTGAAGGGCCGCAACGGCAGGGTCTGGGTGGCCAGCACGTGTTCGACCTCCGAGGTGCCAATCCCCATGGCCAGCGCGCCAAATGCGCCGTGCGTGGACGTGTGACTGTCGCCACAGACGATCGTCATGCCCGGCTGGGTGAGGCCCAGTTGCGGACCGACGACATGCACGATGCCCTGATCGATGTCGCCCATCGGGTAGAGCCGGACGCCGAATTCCGCGCAGTTGCGCCGCAAGGTCTCGACCTGGGTGCGCGAGATCGGGTCGGCGATCGGCTTGTCGATGCCGACGGTGGGCACGTTGTGGTCCTCGGTGGCCAGCGTCAGGTCGGGTCGTCGCACCGGGCGGCCGGCCAGGCGCAGCCCGTCGAAAGCCTGCGGGCTGGTGACCTCGTGCACCAAATGCAGATCGATGTAGATCAGGTCGGGGGCGCCTGCCTGTTCGGATTCGCCCCCTCGCACCACAACGTGGTCCTCCCAGACCTTTTCGGCCAGGGTGCGCGGTTTGTCGGATCCCATCTTGAATTCGCCTCTGTTCGGTCTTTCGCTGTATCTCAGAATATGAGACACTAGTATCTCCTTATGAGACAGCATAGCGGCATCGGCGTCCTGGACAAAGCGGTGGTTGTGCTGCACACGATCGCGGAATCCCCCTGCGGTTTGGCCGAACTGTGCGAGCGGACCGGGCTGCCCCGGGCGACCGCCTACCGGCTGGCCGCCGCCCTGGAGGTCCATCGGCTGCTCGCGCGCGACGACGCGGGGCGCTGGGGCTTGGGCCCGGCGGTCACCGAACTGGCGGCCCGGGTCAACGACCCGCTGCTGGCCGCGAGCGCGTCGGTGCTGCCCGCGTTGCGTGAGACCACCGGCGAGAGCATTCAGCTCTATCGACGCGAGGGCACCTCGCGGGTCTGCGTGGCCGCCCTGGAACCGGCTGCGGGTCTTCGCGATACGGTTCCGGTCGGCGCGCGGCTACCGATGACGGCGGGTTCCGGGGCCAAGGTGCTGCTCGCCTATGCCGACACCGCCACCCAGAAGGCCGTACTGCCGGCGGCGAAATTCACCGACCGGACGCTGGCCGACGTGCGCCGGCGCGGCTGGGCGCAAAGCGTCGCCGAGCGCGAGCCCGGTGTGGCCAGCGTGTCGGCGCCGGTGCGCGACAACCGCGGCGTCGTCGTCGCCGCAATCTCGGTGTCGGGCCCCGTCGACCGGATCGGCCGGCGCCCGGGGGCCCGCTGGGCCGCCGATCTGCTGTCCGCCGCCGAAGCGCTCACCCGCCGGATGTAGGCACTGTGTCGCCCGCGGCGGCGGCTTTGGTGTGCGCCCACGGCTCTGCGCGTGCCCGCACGGCGCCCACACCGCACGATCTCCACCCTGCGTTCACACCGAAGGCCCGCAGTGCACACTCGACGCCGTCGCCCCCTGAGCGCACACCCCGAAACGCCACCACCGCACACCCAACCGCGCACCGCCTGACACACTGACCGCCATGGGAACCAATCAGCGCGCGAGCATCGTCATGTCCGAAGACGAGATCGCCGACTTCGTCGTGAAGAGCCGCACCGGCACGCTGGCCACCGTCGGCCCCGACGGCCAGCCGCACTTGACCGCGATGTGGTACGCCGTCGTCGACGGCGAGATCTGGCTCGAGACCAAGGCCAAGTCGCAGAAGGCGGTCAACCTCACGCGGGATCCTCGGGTGAGCTTTTTGATCGAGGACGGCGACACCTACGACACGCTGCGCGGGGTGTCGTTCGAGGGCGTCGCCGAGATCGTCGACGACCCGGAGGTCTCGCACCGTGTCGGCGTCAGCGTGTTCGAGCGCTACACCGGTCCCTACAGCGACGAGATGAAGCCGTTCGTCGAGCAGATGATGAACAAGCGGGTCTGCGTGCGCATCGTCGCCCGCCGCGCGCGCTCGTGGGATCACCGCAAGCTCGGGTTGCCGCAGATGCCGGTGGGCGGATCGACCGCGCCGGCCGCGCTGCGGACCGGCCAATAGACATTTGTAGCCCCGATGGGATTCGAACCCACGCTACCGCCGTGAGAGGGCGGCGTCCTAGGCCGCTAGACGACGGGGCCAGAACCGATCCGAGCAGCCAGCATAGCTCACCTCAGAAAGGCGACCTAATCGCTGAGCATGCTGCATCCAAAACCTCTCTAGTGCTGGGGTACCAGGACTCGAACCTAGAATGGCTGAACCAGAATCAGCTGTGTTGCCAATTACACCATACCCCATCGGCGACCTAAAACCGCTGGTCACAACGGTTTTGCGGGGCGTCCCGCAACCGCTGCGGCCAACCGTTGCCGGCCTTTGTAAACCGCAGTGCAGACTACCAAAAACCTAGACCGCGCCGTCGCGCGCGGCCCGCAACCGCGCCATGCTCCGGTCGCGGCCCAGCAGTTCCAGTGATTCGAACAACGGTGGGCTGATCGTCGTTCCCGTCACGGCGACCCGAATCGGACCAAACGCCTTGCGCGGTTTGAGTCCGAGGTTTTCGACGAGCGCGGTCTTCAGCGCGTGCTCGATGTCGGCCGTGGTCCAGCCCGCCACGCCGTCCAGCGCGGTCAGCGCCGCGTCCAACACCGCGATGCCGTCCGGGCCGAGCTCCTTGGCGGCGGCCTTGGGGTCGATCGCGTATTCGTCGTCGTTGAAAAACTTCAGCAGGTCCCACGCGTCGGCGAGGACCACGATGCGCGTCTGCACCAGCTCGGCGGCGGTGGCGAATCCGGCATCATCCAGCCCGGTCTGATGGCCGTGGGCGTTCAGGAACTCGCGCAGCCTGGCGGCGAAGTCGCCGGCGTCCAGCATCCGGATGTGCTCGGCGTTCAGCGCGTCGGCCTTCTTCTGGTCAAACCGGGCCGGGTTCGAATTGACGTCGACGACGTCGAAAGCCCCCACCATTTCGTCGAGGGTGAACACGTCGTGGTCGTCGGCGATCGCCCAGCCCAGCAGCGCAAGGTAATTCAGCAACCCCTCCGGGATGAAGCCCCGGTCGCGGTGGGCGAACAGGTTGGACTGCGGGTCGCGCTTGGAGAGCTTCTTGGTGCCCTCCCCCAACACCGTTGGCAGATGCGCGAATTGTGGGGTGCGTTCGGCGACCCCGATCCGGATCATCGCCTGATAGAGGGCGAGCTGGCGCGGGGTCGACGGCAGCAGGTCCTCGCCGCGCAACACGTGGGTGATCTTCATCAGCGCGTCGTCGACCGGGTTGACCAAGGTGTACAACGGTTCTCCGTTGGCGCGGGTCAGCGCGAAATCGGGGATGGTGCCCGCCGCGAACGTTGTGGTTCCGCGCACCATGTCGTCCCAGCCGAGGTCTTCGTCGGGCATCCGCAGGCGCACCACCGGCTGCCGGCCCTCGGCGAGAAAGGCCGCGCGCTGCGAATCGGTGAGCTGCCGATCGAAGTTGTCGTAGCCCAGCTTGGGATTACGGCCGGCCGCGATGTGGCGGGCCTCGACCTCCTCCGGGGTGGAGAAGGCGTAGTAGGCCTCCCCGGCCTCGAGCAGCCTGGCCACCACGTCGCGATAGATCTCGACGCGCAGCGACTGGCGGTACGGGCCGTAGGGGCCGCCGACCTCGGGGCCCTCGTCCCAGTCGAGGCCGAGCCAGCGCAGCGCGTCGAGCAGCGCCAGGTAGCTTTCCTCGGTGTCGCGCTGGGAGTCGGTGTCCTCGATGCGAAAGACGAAGGTACCGCCGGTGTGTCGGGCGTAGGCCCAGTTGAACAGCGCGGTGCGGACCATCCCGACGTGCGGGGTGCCGGTCGGCGACGGGCAGAATCGGACTCGTACGGTCACGACTTTCCTTTGCGGACAACGGGGTTGACGAGGCTGCCGATGCCCTCGATCGTGATCGAGACCGTGTCGCCGTCCTCGATGGGACCGACGCCCGCGGGTGTTCCGGTCAGGATGAGATCGCCCGGCAGCAGGGTCATCACCGCCGAGATCCACTCCACGATGGCGCCGACGTCGTGAATCATCAGCGAGGTGCGGCTGTGTTGCTTCACCTCGCCGTTGACCTCGGTGCGCAGTTCGAGGTCCGCCGGATCGACGTCGGTGACGATCCACGGCCCGACCGGGCAGAAGGTGTCATGGCCCTTGGCGCGAGTCCATTGGCCGTCGGCCTGTTGTTGGTCGCGCGCCGAGACGTCGTTGCCGATGGTGTAGCCGAGGATGTTGTCGGCGGCCTGAGCGGCGGGCACGTCCTTGCACGGCCGGCCGATCACCGCGGCCAGCTCGCCCTCGAAGTGCACCGGTGAGGCGTTGGCGGGCAACCGGATCGGTACGTTCGGGCCGATGATGGCGGTGTTCGGTTTGAGGAAGATGATCGGATCCGCCGCCGCCGGGCCGGTCGCGAAGCTGCTCATCTCGGCGATGTGATCGGCGTAATTCTTGCCGACGCAGACCACCTTGCCGGCCAGTATCGGGGCCAGCAACCGCACGTCGGCCAGCGGCCAGGAGCGGCCGGTGAAGTTCGGCGTGCCGAACGGGTGCTCGGCGATCTCCCGCACGATCATCCCGGCGGGATCCTCCAGCTCGCCCTCGATGCTGACGAACGCGACACCGTCCGGGCTGGCGATTCGACCAAGGCGCATTCGTTGCAGCCTAGTAGTCGTTTTCAGAGTTACCGCGGCCGGTGTCGGCCCTGTGCAAGCATGGATTGATGCCGAAGGGCGACGCCACGCTCAGCGCGGGAGCGCGCTGGACGGTGATGGTCGTCTCGCTGTTCGTGACGGCCAGTTCCTTCCTCTTCATCAACGGCATCGCCTTCCTGATCCCCTCGCTCGAGGACCGGCGCGGGATTGCGCTGACCGAAGCGAGTCTGTTGTCGTCGATGCCCAGCTGGGGCATGGTCGTCACCCTGGTGCTGTGGGGCTACGTCCTAGACCGCGTGGGCGAACGGATCGTGCTGACCGCGGGTTCCGCGCTGACCGCGGCCGCGGCCTACGGCGCGGCGTCGGTGCATTCGATGGTGTGGGTCGCCATCTACCTGTTTCTGGGTGGCATGGCCGCCGCAAGCTGCAACGCCGCCGGGGGGCGACTGGTGTCGGGGTGGTTCCCGCCGCAGCAGCGCGGCCTGGCGATGGGCATCCGCCAGACCGCACAACCGCTGGGCATCGCCGTGGGCGCGCTGGTGATGCCCGAGCTGGCCGAGCGCGGCCCGCACGCGGGGCTGATGTTTCCGGCGTTCGTGTGCAGCGCGGCGGCGGTGGCCGCCGCGGTCGGCGTCGTCAACCCGCCGCGCAAATCCCGGGAGGCGGCCACGGAATCCGAACTGGCCAGCCCGTATCGCGGATCCTCGGTGCTGTGGCGCATTCACGCGGTCGCGGGCCTGCTCATGATGCCGCAGACGGTGACGGTCACCTTCATGCTGGTGTGGCTGGTCAACCACCACCACTGGTCGGTCGCCGCGGCCGGCGGTCTGGTCACCCTGTCGCAGCTGCTCGGCGCGGCGGGGCGCATCGCGGTCGGCCGCTGGTCGGATCGCATCGGCTCACGCATGCAACCCGTCGCCGTCATCGCCGCGGCCGCCGCGTTGACCCTTTTCCTCCTGGCGCTTTCGGACCTGGTGGATTCGCGATTCGACATCGCGCTGATGGTCGCGATCTCGGTGATCGCGGTGCTGGACAACGGGCTGGAGGCGACCGCCATCACCGAATTCGCCGGGCCGTTCTGGAGCGGGCGCGCGCTGGGCATCCAGAACACCACCCAGCGGGTGGTGGCGGCCGTCGGTCCCCCGCTGTTCGGTGTGCTGATCAGCGCGGCGAAGTATCCGCCGGCCTGGGCGCTGTGCGGGCTGTTCCCCCTGGCGGCCGTGCCGTTGGTGCCGATCCGGTTGTTGCCGCCCGGGTTGGAATCTAGAGCGCGGCTGCGATCAGTTCGCCGACTTCGCCGGTGGCGCGCCGTTCGTTCCCACGAGTTGCCAGATGATGCTCGACGGCACGGTCCACCCGGGCAGCGGCCTCGTCCTCGCCGAGGTGGTCGAGCAGCAGCGCCACCGACATGATGGCCGCGGTCGGATCCGCGATGCCCTGACCGGCGATGTCGGGTGCGCTGCCGTGCACCGGCTCGAACATCGACGGGTTGGTCCGGGTGGCGTCGATGTTTCCACTGGCGGCCAAGCCAATTCCGCCGCACACCGCCGCGGACAGGTCGGTGATGATGTCGCCGAACAGGTTGTCGGTGACGATCACGTCGAAGCGGCCGGGGTCGGTGACCATGAAGATGGTGGCCGCGTCGACGTGTTGGTAGGCCACCTCGACGTCGGGATACTCCTCGCCGACCTCGGCGACGATCCGCGACCACAGCTTCCCCGCGAACGTCAGCACGTTGTTCTTGTGCACCAGCGTCAGGTGCTTGCGGCGCAACATGGCGCGTTCGAACGCGTACTGCACCACCCGCCGCACGCCGTACGCGGTGTTCAGGCTGACCTCGGTGGCCACTTCGTGCGGCGTCCCGGCGCGAATCGCGCCGCCGTTGCCCGTGTAGGGCCCCTCGGTGCCCTCGCGAACCACGACGAAGTCGATCTCGGGGTTTCCCGCGAGCGGGCTGCTCACCCCGGGATACAGCCGACCCGGCCGCAGGTTCACGTGGTGATCCAGCTCAAAACGCAGGCGCAGCAACAACCCTCGCTCCAGCACGCCGCTGGGCACCGAGGGATCGCCGACGGCTCCGAGCAGGATGGCGTCGTGCCCGCGCAACTCGGCGAGCACCGAGTCCGGCAGCAACTCGCCCGTGGCATGGAAGCGGCGGGCGCCGAGGTCGTAGCCGGTCTTTTCCACCCCCGGCACCACCGCGTCGAGGACTTTGACGGCCTCGGCCACCACCTCCGGCCCGATGCCGTCGCCGCCGATCACCGCGAGTCTCACGACAGGTCAACCACTTCGAGCTTCTTGGCGCTCACCGCGGCCGCGATCGCCGACCGCACATCCTCCGGCACGTCCTGGTCGACTCGCAGCAGGATGGTGGCGAACGGGCCCTCGGCGTCCTCGGACAGTTGGGCCGCGTGGATGTTCACCCCGGCGCCACCGAGCAGGGTGCCGATCTTGCCCAACGCCCCCGGCTGGTCGACGTAGTGGACGATCAGGTTGGTGCCTTCGGCGCGCAGGTCGAAGTGGCGCCCGTTGATCTGCACGATCTTCTGCACTTGCTGCGGCCCGGCCAGCGTGCCGGCGACGTTGACGGTCGTCCCGTCGTGGGCCACGCCCCGCACGTCGACCACGCTGCGGTAGTTGGGGCTTTCCGAGGCCGTCGAGATCTCGGCCGAAACGCCGCGCTCGGCGGCCAGCGCCGGCGCGTTGACGAACGTCACCGGGCCCTCGACGACGGCCGAGAACAGCCCGCGCAGGGCCGAAAGCTTCAGCACCTCAACGTCTTCGGCGGCGAGCTCGCCGCGCACCTGCACCGACAACGACACCGGCGGCCCGTCGGACAGCGTGGCGACCAGCACGCCGAGCTTGCGCGCCAGGTCCAGCCAGGGCGCCACCTCCTCGTTGACCACGCCGCCCCCGACGTTGACCGCGTCGGGAACGAATTCACCGGCCAGGGCCAGCCGCACGCTCTCGGCGACGTCGGTGCCGGCCCGGTCCTGGGCTTCGGCGGTCGACGCCCCCAGGTGCGGCGTGACCACCACCTGCGGCAGCTCGAAAAGCGGGCTGTCGGTGCAGGGTTCGCTGGAGAACACGTCGAGGCCGGCGGCGCGCACATGCCCGCTGTTCACGGCTTCGGCCAGCGCCGCCTCGTCCACCAGGCCGCCGCGCGCCGCGTTGACGATGATGACGCCCGGCTTGGTCTTCGCCAGCGCCTCCTTGTCGATCAGGCCGGCGGTCTCCGGCGTCTTCGGCAGATGCACCGAGATGAAATCGGCGCGGCCCAGCAGGTCGTCCAGGGACAGCAGCTCGATGCCGAGCTGCGCGGCCCGGGCCGGCGCCACGTAGGGGTCGTAGGCGACCACGTGGGTGCCGAAGGCCGCGATCCGTTGCGCGAACAACTGCCCGATCCGGCCCAGCCCGACGACACCGACCGTCTTGCCGAAAATTTCGGTGCCGGAGAACTTCGACCGCTTCCAGGTGTGCTCGCGCAGCGTGGCATCGGCCGCCGGGATCTCACGCGCGGCGGACAGGAGCAGCGCCATCGCGTGTTCGGCGGCGCTGTGGATGTTCGACGTGGGGGCGTTGACCACCAGCACCCCGCGCGCCGTGGCGGCGTCGACGTCGACGTTGTCCAGGCCGACCCCGGCGCGGGCCACGATCTTCAGCTTGGGAGCGGCCGCCAGCACCTCGGCGTCGACGGTGGTGGCCGATCGCACCAGCAGCGCGTCGGCCTCGGGCACGGCCGCCAGCAGCTTCGGCCGGTCGGGCCCGTCGACCCAGCGCACCTCGACCTGGTCCCCCAGGGCGGCGACGGTTGATTCGGCGAGTTTGTCGGCAATGAGTACAACAGGCAGATTCACGCGGCCAGCCTATCGGCTGTAATTGACCGGTGGACGTCACCGTCGTCGGCAGCGGGCCCAACGGCCTCAGCGCGGCCGTCATCTGCGCCCGCGCGGGACTGAAAGTGCAGGTCGTCGAGGCGCAGCCGACGTTCGGCGGCGGCGCTCGCACCGCCGCAGACAACGAATTCCCAGCAATCTCACACGACGTGTGCTCGGCGGTCCACCCGCTGGCGTTGGCATCCCCGTTCTTCGCGGCGTTCGACCTGCCCGCGCGGGGCGTGCGGCTGGCCGTCCCGGAGATCTCCTACGCCAACCCGCTGCCGGGCCGCCCGGCCGCCATCGCCTACCGGGATCTGGAGCGCACCTGCGCGGAGCTGGAGCGCGGCGCGTCCTGGCGGCGGCTGCTGGGCCCATTGGTGGAGAATTCGGGCGCCGTGGTGGGATTGCTGCTCGGCGACAAGCGGTCGCTGCCCCCTTCGGTGCCGCCGGCCCTGCAGCTGGGCCTGCGCATGCTGGCGCAGGGGACGCCCGCGTGGGGATTGCTCGCCGGCCAGGACGCCCGCGCCCTGTTCACGGGCGTTGCGGCGCATGTGATTTCGCGGATGCCGTCGTTGACCTCCTCGGGCGCCGGGTTGATGCTGGCCACGCTGGCCCATGCCGCCGGCTGGCCGATCCCGGTCGGGGGCAGCCAGGCGATCACCGACGCGCTGATCGTCGATTTGCGCGCGCACGGCGGCGAACTGACGGCCGGCACGGAAGTCACCGAACCACCCGGCGGCGTCGTCGCCTACGACACGGCGCCGACCGCGCTGCTGCGCATCTACGGGAACGCCCTTCCGGATCGCTACGCCAAAGCGTTGCGCCACTACACGTTTGGTCCCGGCGTCGCCAAGGTGGACTTCGTGCTCAGCGAGGACATCCCGTGGTCGGACCCGCGGCTGGGTCAGGCGCCGACCCTGCACCTCGGCGGCACCCGCGAGCAGATGGCGCGGGCCGAGGCCGACATCGCCGCCGGGCAGCACGCCCAGTGGCCGATGGTGCTGGCCGCCTCGCCGCACATCGCGGACCCCGGCCGCATCGACAGCGCCGGCCGGCGCCCCTTCTGGACCTATGCCCACGTGCCGGCGGGCTCCACCGTCGACGCGACCGAGGCCGTCACCGGAATCGTCGAGCGGTTCGCGCCCGGGTTCCGCGACATCGTGGTGGCGGCCCGGGCCGTGCCCGCCGCAGCGATGGCCGACCACAACGCCAACTACGTCGGCGGCGACATCGGGATGGGCGCAAATTCCGCCTGGCGCGCGATCGCCGGCCCGACGCCTCGCCTGAACCCTTGGAGCACACCGGTTCCCAAGGTCTATCTGTGCTCGGCGGCCACCCCGCCGGGCGGCGGGGTGCACGGCATGTCCGGTTACTATGCCGCCCGCACGCTGTTGCGCCGCGAATTCGGCATCACCGGCATGCCTAGGCTGGCTCCATGACCAAACTCGCGATCATCTATTACTCGGCCACCGGTCATGGCACCTCGATGGCCCAGCGCGTCGCCGCGGCGGCCGAGTCGGCCGGCGCCGAAGTGCGCCTGCGGCACGTCGCCGAAACCCACGACCCGGAATCGTTCGCCCACAACCCGGCCTGGACCGCGAACTACGAAGCGACCAAGGATCTCCCGGCGGCCACCGGCGACGACGTCGTGTGGGCCGACGCGGTGATCTTCGGCTCGCCGACGCGCTTCGGCTCGCCGGCCGCGCAATTGCGCACCTTCCTGGACTCGCTGGGCGGTCTGTGGGCCCAGGGCAAGCTCGCCGACAAGGTGTACGCGGCGTTCACGTCGTCCAACACGCTGCACGGCGGTCAGGAGACCACCCTGCTCTCGCTGTACATCACGATCATGCATTTCGGCGGCATCATCGCGCCGCCGGGTTACACCGACCCGATCAAGTTCGTCGACGGCAACCCGTACGGGGTGAGCCTGGTGTCCACCCACGACAACATCCACGAATTCGACGACGCGACCCAGGACGCGCTGGACCACCTGGCGCGCCGGGTCGTCGAAACGGCCGGCCGCCTCCGCGACACATAAACGTTTGCGACGACACGCCGAAAACCGTAGCAGCGGTTTATGTTTCGAGGCAGGCGGCTGACCCCTACGCCGTCTCGGTGATCGGGCGGTCCACCCAGCTCATCAGGTCGCGCAGCTTCTTGCCGGTGACCTCGATGGGGTGCTCGGCGTTCTCCTTGCGCAGCTGCTCGAGCTGCTTGTTGCCGCCCTCGATGTTGGCGACGAGCTTCTTGACGAAGGTGCCGTCCTGAATCTCGCGCAGGATGTCCCGCATCCGGTCCCGGGTGCCGGCGTCGATGACGCGGGGCCCGGACAGGTAGCCACCGAACTCGGCGGTGTCGGACACCGAGTAGTTCATCCGGGCGATGCCGCCCTCGTACATCAGGTCGACGATCAGCTTGAGCTCGTGCAGCACCTCGAAGTACGCCATCTCCGGCGGGTAGCCCGCCTCGACCATCACGTCGAAGCCGGCCTTCACCAATTCCTCTGTGCCGCCGCACAACACGGCCTGCTCACCGAACAGGTCGGTCTCGGTCTCGTCCTTGAAGGTCGTCTTGATGACGCCGGCCCGGGTGCCGCCGATGGCCTTGGCGTACGACAGGGCCAGGGCCTCGCCCTGACCGGTCGGGTCCTGGTCGACGGCGATCAGGCAGGGCACGCCCTTGCCGTCGACGAACTGGCGGCGCACCAGGTGGCCGGGCCCCTTGGGGGCGACCATCGCGACCGTGACGTCGGCTGGCGGCTTGATCAAGTCGAAGTGGATGTTGAGCCCGTGACCGAAAAACAAAGCGTCGCCGGCCTTCAGGTTGGGCTCGATGTCGTTCTTGAAGATGTCGGCCTGAGCGGTGTCGGGGGCCAGCAGCATGATCACGTCGGCCCACTTGGCGACCTCAGCCGGGGTGTCGACCTCCAGCCCCTGCTCCTCGACCTTGGCCCGCGACTTCGAACCCTCCTTGAGCCCGACGCGCACCTGCACGCCCGAGTCGCGCAGGCTCAGCGAGTGCGCGTGCCCCTGGCTGCCGTATCCGATGACGCCGACCTTGCGGCCCTGGACGATCGTCAGGTCTGCGTCGTCGTCGTAGAACATCTCTAGTGCCACGGTGAACTTTCTCCTTGTTTTGCTATTTGGCCGTGCCGATACCGCGCGGACCGCGGGATAGCGACACCATTCCGGATTGAGCGATTTCGCGGATGCCGAACGGCTCCAGCACGCGCAGGAACGCCTCGATCTTGCCGCGGTCACCGGTGGCCTCGATGGTCAGCGATTCTGGTGACACGTCAATCACCTTGGCGCGGAACAGATTCACCGCCTCGATGACCTGGCTTCGGGTGCCGGCGTCGGCCCGCACCTTGATCAGCGACAACTCCCGGGACACCGAGTTGTCGTCGTCCTGCTCGATGATCTTGATCACGTTGATCAGCTTGTTGAGCTGCTTGGTGATCTGCTCGAGCGGGGTCTCCTCGGCGGAGACCACGATGGTCATCCGCGACATGTCCTTTTGTTCGGTCGCGCCGACGGCCAGCGACTCGATGTTGAAACCGCGCCGGGAGAACAGCGCCGCCACGCGCGCGAGCACGCCGGGCTTGTCCTCCACCAACACCGACAGCGTGTGCGTGTGCATCAGGCGTGCCCTTCGCTTTCGTCGTCGAACAGCGGGCGGATCCCGCGGGCGGCCTGGATCTCGTCGTTGCTGGTGCCGGCCGCCACCATCGGCCACACCTGCGCGTCGGCGCCGACGATGAAGTCGATCACCACCGGGCGGTCGTTGATCGCCCGCGCCGCCTTGATCACGTCGACGACGTCTTCGGCACGCTCGCAACGCAATCCGACGCAGCCAAGCGCCTCGGCCAGCTTCACGAAGTCCGGGATCCGGTGCGAGTGCGTGGCCAGGTCGGTCTGCGAGTACCGCTCCTGGTAGAACAGCGTCTGCCACTGGCGCACCATGCCCAGGTTGCCGTTGTTGATCAGCGCCACCTTGATCGGCGCACCCTCGATGGCGCACGTCGCCAGCTCCTGGTTGGTCATCTGGAAGCAGCCGTCGCCGTCGATCGCCCAGACCTCGGCGTCGGGGCGGGCGATCTTGGCGCCCATGGCCGCCGGGATGGCGAAGCCCATGGTGCCCAGACCGCCGGAATTGAGCCAGGTGCGCGGCTTTTCGTAGGAGATGAACTGCGCGGCCCACATCTGGTGCTGGCCGACACCGGCGACGTATACGGCGTCGGGGCCGGCGATCTCGCCCAGCTTCTCGATCACGTATTCCGGGCTCAGGCTGCCGTCGCTCTGCGGGCCGTAGCTCAGCGGGTAGGTGGACTGGACGCCGTGCAAGTAGGCCCACCAGTCGGTCATCTCGATGTTTCCCGGGATGTCGTGGTGGCGCAGCATCGCGATGAGGTCGGTGATGACGGCCTTGACGTCGCCGACGATCGGCACGTCGGCGTGCCGGTTCTTGCCGATTTCGGCCGGGTCGATGTCGGCGTGGATGACCTTCGCCTCGGGGGCGAAGGAGTCGAGCTGTCCGGTCACCCGGTCATCGAAGCGGGTGCCCAGCGCGATCAGCAGGTCGCTGCGCTGCAGCGCCGCCACCGCCGCGACGGTGCCGTGCATGCCGGGCATGCCCAGGTTCTGCGGGTGGCTGTCCGGGAACGCGCCGCGCGCCATCAGCGTGGTGACCACCGGGATGCCGGTCAGCTCGGCCAGCTCGCGCAGCTGCTCGGTCGCCTCGCCGCGGATGACCCCGCCGCCGACGTAGAGCACCGGTTTGTGCGCGGTCGCGATCAGCTTGGCGGCCTCGCGGACCTGCCGGTTGTGCGGTTTGGTGTTCGGCTTGTAGCCGGGCAGGTCCATGCGGGGCGGCCAGCTGAACGTGCACTGGCCCTGCAGCACGTCCTTGGGGATGTCGACGAGCACCGCTCCGGGACGGCCCGAGGCGGCGATGTGGAACGCCTCGGCCAGCACCCGGGGGATGTCGTCGCCGGAACGCACCAGGAAGTTGTGCTTGGTGATCGGCATCGTGATGCCCGAGATGTCGGCCTCCTGGAAGGCGTCGGTGCCGATCAGCCCGCGCCCGACCTGACCGGTGATGGCGACGACGGGGATCGAGTCCATCTGGGCGTCGGCCAGCGGCGTCACCAGATTGGTGGCGCCGGGACCCGAGGTCGCCATGCAGACCCCGACCTTGCCGGTGGCGTGCGCGTACCCGCTGGCCGCATGCCCGGCGCCCTGCTCGTGGCGAACCAGCACGTGGCGCAGCTTCTTCGAGTCGAACAGCGGGTCGTACACCGGCAGCACGGCGCCGCCGGGAATGCCGAAGATCACCTCGACGTCGAGTTCCTCCAGCGACCGGATCACCGACTGGGCACCGGTAAGTTGTTCGGGCCCAACGCGTTTCGGTTGGGCCGCCGGTGTCCTTGCGGCGGGTTTCACGGCGTCGGTGGCGACGCTGGCCGCGTCAGGCGGCCTAGGTGATTGTGGCTTGGTGGGTGCGCTCACTGTCGTCCTCGCCCTCTTGTCCCGTCTGTTCACGCTCGTCGTTATGTCTCGTTGCCGCGCAAGAAAAAACCCCCGTCAGCTCGGCCGCTGAACGAGGGTTGCGCGTTGGTGCTGGATAGCTTCAAATGCCGAAGAGCCGGTCAGCCACCAACGCGCTGACTAAGTACTACGAGCATTCCGGGCTTTCCGGCGGTATCCATAGCGTCCGACGGTAGCCTTCGCACAGCTCAGGAGTCAAATCCGGGTCTCGTGTGCGGCCCGGGCCGCCGGTGAAAGGATGCTCCCGTGGCTACCGATTCCCCCGTGGTGATCAAGGTGTCGCCGATGGCCCACTTCGCCGTCGGATTCTTCACCCTCGGCCTGCTGATACCGGTGCTGGCCTGGCCGGTGTGCGCGCCGCTGCTGATCATCCCGGTGGTGTTGTCCGCGTTGATCATCCGGCTACGCACGGTCGCCGACGCGCAGGGCGTGACCGTCCGGACTCTGTTCGGCAGCCGGACGGTGCGCTGGGAAGAGATCGAGGGGCTGCGCTTTTCCCGCGGGTCCTGGGCGCGCGCCCGCCTCGCGAGCGGCGCGGAGCTGCGCTTGCCCGCCGTCAGCTTCGCGACGCTGCCGCAGCTGACCGAGGCCAGCTCGGGACGGGTGCCCAATCCCTACCGATGAGGCTCAGGCGATCGGGTTGACCCCGTTGAGCAGCACCCATACCGCGACACCGGCGGCGATGCCGGCCAGCAGGGCGACGAACGACCCGATGAAGGGCCGGTGCGACCAGCCTCGGTTCGCGTCGAGGCCGTAGCGGCCCGGCCCGCACAGCACGACCGCGGCGGCCAGGACGATCAGGGTG
Source organism: Mycobacterium terramassiliense (assembly GCF_900157385.1). Taxonomy (GTDB): domain Bacteria; phylum Actinomycetota; class Actinomycetes; order Mycobacteriales; family Mycobacteriaceae; genus Mycobacterium; species Mycobacterium terramassiliense. Next base: position 73,869 of record NZ_LT717699.1, on the reverse strand, counting down.
ATCTGGTATTCGTGCCCCTGCGGCAGGAAGTACGAGAAGGCGTGTGACCGGGAGCCGCCCGACACGGTGGCCAGCAGTTCGTTGATCAGGAACGCCAGCGCGCCCGCCGCGGCGATCGGGGTGAACAGCCCCAATATCAGCAGCACGGCGGCCACGATCTCACCGCCCGCGCTCACGTACGCGAGGACGTCGGCGTGGTGGTAGCCGACGTCGGAGAGGGAATTCTTCAGCCCGGTCAATCCGCCGCCGCCCCACCAGCCGAACAGTTTCTGCAACCCGTGAGCCCCGAGCACCACGCCCAGCCCGACCCGCAACACCAGCAAACCCAGGTGCTGGGTGCCGCGCCTGCCGACCTCGCGATGCCGCTCGTCGTCGGGCTCCGCGTCGATCTGGGCCGGCTCGGTGGCCGAGATCGGTGCCGCCTGCGCCACCGCGGCCGGCTGGACGTACGGCAGGGGTTCCTGCTGGTCGAGCAGGTGGTATCCGCCGGCGCCCGGCCCGGCGTGTTGGTTGGGGTCCTGGTAGGGGATGACCGTGGTGGTCCCGAAATCCCCCGGGTACCCGACCGGCGTCAGGTCGTCCTCGGGGTCGACCAGGCGCGCCGAGGCGGGGCGCCCGGGGATCGGCTCCGGGGTATCGCCCGGACGCTGCCAAGGTGCGTCATTCGATTGACTGGTCACGGGTGCCAGGGTAAGGGGCAAAAGGGCCTGAATCGGGGATTTGAGCGGCGCTTTCGCCGGGTAAGTCCGCCAAATCGGCCCGAATCGGTCCAAAATGGCCGTCCCGCGCGTCCGCGACGGCGGAAAGGGTCAAATCGGCGCTCCACCGGCGGCGCTGGCGCAGCCGGACACGGGCGGGCGTGTGGCGGCGGTGCGCGCACAGTCCGTAGCCTGTCGAACATGCGGATACGGGGCTCGGCTCGCGGCGCGGTGGCCGCGCTCTCCGCTGTGCTGCTCGTCGCGAGCGGCTGCGCGCGGTTCAACGACGCCCAGTCCCAGCCCTTCACGACGGCCCCCGAACTCAAGCCCCAGCCGAGCTCGACGCCTCCCCCGCCACCGCCGCTGCCGCCGACGCCGTTCCCCAAGGCCTGCCCCGCGCCGGGGGTGATGCAGGGCTGCCTGGAGAGCACCAGCGGCCTGATCATGGGCCCCGACAGCAAAACCGCGTTGGTCGCCGAGCGCACCACCGGCGCCGTCAAGGACATTTCCGTCAACGCCGAGCCGAAGGTGAAGACCGTCATCCCGGTCGACCCGTCCGGTGACGGCGGCCTGATGGACATCGTGCTGTCGCCCACCTATCAGCAAGACCGGCTGATGTACGCCTACATCAGCACGCCCACCGACAATCGGGTGATCCGGGTGGCCGACGGCGACATCCCGAAGGACATCCTGACCGGGATCCCCAAGGGCGCCACCGGAAACACCGGGGCCCTGATCTTCACCAGCCCCACCACGCTGGTCGTGATGACCGGCGACGCCGGCAACCCGGCGATGGCCGCCGACCCCAAGTCCCTCGCCGGCAAGGTGCTGCGCATCGAGCAGCCGACCACCGTCGGCCAGGCGCCGCCGACGACCGCGCTGTCCGGCGTCGGCTCCGGCGGCGGCATGTGCATCGATCCCGTCGACGGCTCGCTGTACGTCGCCGACCGCACCCCCACCGCGGATCGCCTGCAGCGCATCACCAAAACCTCCGAGGTCTCCACGGTGTGGACCTGGCCGGACAAGCCGGGCGTGGCCGGCTGCGCGGCGATGGACGGGACCGTGCTGGTGAACCTGATCAACACCAAGCTGACGGTCGCGGTGCGGCTCGCGCCGTCGACGGGCGCCGTCACCGGCGAGCCCGACGTCGTCCGCAAGGACACCCACGCCCACGCGTGGGCGTTGCGGATGTCGCCGGACGGAAACGTCTGGGGCGCCACGGTCAACAAGACCGCCGGGGACGCCGAGAAGCTCGACGACGTGGTGTTCCCGCTATTCCCGCAGGGCGGCGGCTTCCCCCGGAACAACGACGACAAGACCTAGACGGGCCCGTCGAGGGTGAACCTGATGCCGTATTTGCGCGGCTCGGCGGCCGGCTTGTGCAGTACGAACCGCTCCGGCGCCTCGTGGCCGGGCTCGAGGTCGTCGAGGTCGGAAAGGTACAGCACGTCCTCGTAGGCATCCGGGACCCATCCGGCGACGGGTTCCACGATGTAGGCCACGTGATCGCCGATATCGATCCAGTGCGCGATCCTCCCGACGAACCACGCGATCGCCTCGTCGAGGATCGGCATCTCGTTGGGGCCGGCGCGCCACGAGCAGTGAGCGAATTTGTCGGCCTCGTCGTCGGTTTCGCCGTCGAACAGCTCGGCCAGGGCCACTTGGTGCTGGGCCAGCACGTGCACCGCCAGGTGCTCGGATCGGCGCGCCGCGTCGCACGTGGCGCTGCTGCGCGGCATCACCACCATGAAGCTCGGGGGCCGCACGCTGGTTTGGGTGGCGAAACTGATCAGGCAACCCGACGGGTGACCCTCGGTCTGGGTGGTTACGACGAACACCGGGCCGTCCAGCATCGCCATCAGGTCGTCGAACACATGACCATCATGGGTCCGCACGGCGCTTTACAACACTCTTTCCCCCACTATTTCCGCGCGGGTCGCTCGGCCGCGGCGCCGCTCAGCCCTGCCCGCAGGCGGTCAGGACGAGTTCGCGCACCCGCGCCGCGTCGGCCTGTCCGCGGGTGGCCTTCATCACCGCGCCGACGATCGCGCCGGCCGCGGCCACCTTGCCGCCACGGATCTTCTCGGCGACATCGGGATTGGCGGCCAGCGCCTCGTCGACGGCGGCCTGCGTCACCGAATCGTCGCGCACCAGCGCCAGGCCGCGCGCGGTCATCACCTGCTCGGGTTCGCCTTCCCCGGCGAGCACGCCCTCGACCACCTGGCGGGCCAACTTGTTCGACAGCCTGCCCTCGTCGACCAGCGCGATCACCGCGGCGACCTGGGCCGGGGCGATGGCCAGCTCGTCCAACTCGACGCCCGCCTCATTGGCCTTCTGCACCAAGAAGTTTCCCCACCAGGCGCGGGCGGCCTCGCTCGACGCGCCGTGCTTGACGGTCTGGATGACCAGATCGACGGCGCCGGCATTGACGAGGTCGCGCATCACCTCGTCGGAGACGCGCCACTCGTCCTGGATCCGCTTGCGGCTCAACCACGGAAGCTCGGGGATGGTCTGCCGCAACCGCTCGACGAGCTCGCGGCTGGGCGCGACGGGCTCCAGGTCGGGCTCGGGAAAATAGCGGTAGTCCTCGGCGGTCTCCTTGGTGCGGCCCGGGCTGGTGTACCCGGATTCGTGAAAGTGCCTGGTTTCCTGGGTGATCCGGCCGCCGGAGGACAGAACGGCACCCTGGCGCTGCATTTCGTAGCGCACGGCGACCTCGACGCTTTTGAGCGAGTTGACGTTCTTGGTTTCGGTGCGGGTGCCGAACTCGGTGGTGCCCTTCGGCATCAGTGACACGTTGGCGTCGCAACGCATCGAGCCCTGATCCATCCGGACGTCGGATACATCCAACGCGCGCAACAGGTCTCGCAGCGCGGTGACGTAGGCCCGGGCGATCTGCGGGGCCCGCGCGCCGGCCCCCACGATCGGCTTGGTGACGATCTCGATCAGCGGAACGCCGGCCCGGTTGTAGTCGATCAGCGACGTCGTCGCTCCGTGGATGCGGCCGGTTTCGCTGCCCAGGTGGGTCAGCTTGCCGGTGTCCTCTTCCATGTGCGCCCGCTCGATCTCCACCCGCCAGGTGCTGCCGTCTTCCAGCGGCGCATCCAGGTAGCCGTTGATGGCGATGGGCTCGTCGTACTGTGAAATCTGGTAGTTCTTCGGCATGTCCGGATAGAAGTAGTTCTTCCGCGCGAAGCGGCACCAGGGCACGATCTCGCAATTCAGCGCCAGCCCGATTCGGATCGCCGATTCCACCGCCGCCCGGTTGAGCACCGGGAGCGAACCCGGCAGCCCGAGGCATACCGGGCAGACCTGGGTGTTGGGTTCACCGCCGAATGTGGTGGCGCAGCCGCAGAACATCTTGGTCACGGTGGACAGCTCGACATGCACCTCGAGGCCGAGGACCGGGTCGAAGCGCGCGATGACCTCGTCGTATTCCATCAGCTCGGCGGCGGCAACACTCATGCCGTCGATCCTAATCGGGTGCGAGGGCGTCCTGCTCAGCGGTCGTGCGGCGGTTGCCGGGCCCCTAACCGGGGGTTCGGCCGCGCGCCGTGGTCGGGGAACATGTCGGCGATCGCGGCCGCCATCTCCAAATAGCTGCGCCTGCTGTCCCTGCTCAGCCGGTCCAGGCCGATCTCCTTGCCGTCGTGCACGTGCCGATCGAAGGGCAGCACCACGCTCGCCGCGACGCGGGCGGACAATCCGTCGAGCTCCTTGGCGGCGACCACGCCGACCTTTCCGGCCTCCACGTGGTTGATCGCGAGCACTGTCGACTTCAGCAATCGCTGATAGCCGTTGTTGCGCAACAGGTCCAGCGTCGTCTTGGTCTTCCGTATCGCGTCGATGGACGTGCTGGTGACCACCACGAGGGCCCCCGCCTCCGGCAACACGGCGTCCATCACGGCCGAGTTGACCGCCTTGACACAGTCCACCAACAGCACCGAATAGTGCTTGCGCAGAAGAGAAAATGCCCTGACGACGTCGTGGCGCTCCAGCCGCCAGTCGGTGTGCGCATAGTCCGGCAGGCCGAGTACCTCGAGCCCGAAGCTGTTCTTGTAGGTGTGGGCCCGCACGTCCGAATACTGCGTGGCGGCGTCGTGTCGGAGCAGGTCGGCCATGCTCAGCGGGTTCCGGCGACCGTGGCGCTCCGCCAAGTCGCCGGCGTCGATGTCCACGGCGATGACCCGGTCGTCGCGCACCGCGGCGAAGGTCGAGCCCAGCGCCTCGACCACCACGGTCTTGCCGACACCGCCCTTGAGGTTGAGGACGGCGATGGGAAACGCACCGCCGACGGGCCTGCGGATGCGCTCTCGCAACGCCTGTTCGTGCGCCGAGGATTTGCCCGGACCGACGTTGATCCCGGTAAGCCGGCGGATCACGTCGCGCCAGTTGAACGAGTCGTCAAGCTCCGGCTGGTCGAGGCCGTCGAGCGCCGTCCCGCCGACCGTCAAATCCGGCCGAGGCCGCGGTGGGACACGCCGCGCCGGGGCGGGCTTGGTCGGCGGAAGCTGCGGCACCGTGGGCGATGCCGCATCGGCGTCGGCGCGCCAGGCCGGCGGCGGCCGCTGACGGCCCGGCGACCGCGAGGGCCCCGCCGGGGCCGGCGGATGCTGAACGATCCCGCGAAGTGAACCGCGGTGGCTCATACGTCCCGGTATAACCGCTTCGAACTGGCAGAAAACCACCAAATCGCGCCCGGCCGCCGCGAGCTGCGCAATCCGGCGGCAAATTCAGGCGGTCGTCGAGTGGTAGCCACCGATCGTTTGCCAACGGGTCGCCGCCCAGCCGATCAGCCGAAGAAGGCCGCGGCGTCGTCGTAGCGGCTTTCGGGCACCAGCTTGAGCTGGCGCGTGGCATCCGCCAGCGGCACCCGCCCGATGTCCTGGCCGCGCAGCGAGACCATCTGGCCGTACTCCCCGGCATGGGCGGCGTCGGCCGCGTTGACGCCGAACCGGGTCGCCAGCACCCGGTCGTAGGCCGTCGGAGTGCCGCCGCGCTGGACGTGGCCCAGCACGGTCACCCGGACCTCCTTGTTGATGCGCGTCTCGACCTCGGCGCCCAGCTGCGCCGCGACACCGGTGAAGCGTTCATGGCCGAACTCGTCAATTCCGCCTTCCCGCAAACTGATTGAGCCGGCCACCGGCTTGGCGCCCTCGGCGACCACGCAGATGAAGTGCGAATCCCCGCGCTGGAAGCGACGTTTCACCAGGCGACATACCTCTTCGACGTCGAAGGGCTGCTCGGGGATCAGCGTCATGTGGGCGCCGGACGCCAGCCCGGCGTTCAAGGCGATCCATCCCGCATGCCTGCCCATCACCTCCACCAGCATCACCCGCTGGTGGGATTCGGCCGTGGAATGCAACCGATCGATGGCGTCGGTGGCCACGGTCAGCGCGGTGTCGTGGCCGAATGTCACGTCGGTGCAATCGATGTCGTTGTCGATGGTCTTGGGCACGCCGACCACCGGAACGTTTTCTTCCGAGAGCCAGTGGGCGGCCGTCAGCGTGCCCTCGCCGCCGATGGGGATCAGCACGTCGATGCCGTTGTCGTCCAGAGTTTGTTTGATCTGGTTCAGCCCGGCGCGGAGCTTGTCCGGGTGCACCCGGGCGGTGCCCAGCATCGTTCCGCCCTTGGCCAGCAGGCGGTCGTTGCGGTCGTCGTTCTGCAGCTGGATGCGCCGGTTCTCCAGCAACCCGCGCCAGCCGTCCTGGAATCCGACCACCGACGAGCCATACCTCGAGTCGCAGGTGCGCACCACCGCCCGGATGACGGCATTGAGCCCGGGGCAGTCGCCGCCTCCGGTGAGAATTCCGATCCGCATCTTTTTATCTTGCCTGGGCGGCCCGGCAATGGCGCGACTAACGCGCGACTAAGCCGTCGGCGGCGCGGGCAGCGTGCCGCGGGCCGCCTCGTAGGCGCCTGCCACCCGGTACAGGCGGTCGTCGGCCAGGGCCGGGGCCATGATCTGCAGCCCGACCGGCAGGTCGTCGTCCGGGGACAGCCCCGCCGGCACCGACATGCCGCAGTGCCCGGCCAGGTTCAGTGGCAGCGTGCACAAGTCGAACAGGTACATCGCCAGCGGATCGTCGACCTTCTCGCCGAGCGGGAACGCGGTCGTCGGCGTCGCCGGGGACACCAGCACGTCGACGGATTCGTAGGCGCGGTCCAGGTCGCGGGCGATCAGCGTGCGGACCTTCTGCGCCTGGTTGTAGTAGGCGTCGTAGTAGCCGGCCGACAGCGCGTAGGTGCCGATCATGATGCGCCGCTTGACCTCCGGCCCGAAGCCGGCGGCCCGGGTCAGCGCCATGACCTCCTCGGCGCTGTGCGTGCCGTCGTCGCCGACCCGCAGCCCGTAGCGCATCGCGTCGAAGCGGGCCAGGTTGCTCGACACCTCCGACGGCAGGATCAGGTAGTAGGCGGCGAGCGCGTGATCGAAGTGCGGGCAATCGACTTCGCTGACCTCCGCGCCCAACGCGGTCAACTGCTCGACCGCGGCCTCGAACGACGCGAGCACGCCCGGCTGATAGCCCTCGCCGCGCAGCTGCCGGACCACCCCGACGCGCACGCCCCGCAGATCACCGTCCGCGCCGGCCCTGGCGGCGGCCACGACGTCGGGCACCTCGGCGTCCACGGACGTCGAGTCGCGGCCGTCGTGGCCGGCGATCACCTGGTGCAGCAGCGCGGTGTCCAGCACGGTGCGCGCGCACGGGCCGCCCTGATCCAGCGACGACGCGCACGCCACCAGCCCGTAGCGGGACACCGTGCCGTAGGTGGGCTTGACGCCGACGGTCGCGGTCAGCGCGGCCGGCTGGCGGATGGAGCCGCCGGTATCGGTGCCGATGGCCAGCGGCGCCTGGAACGCGGCCAGCGCCGCCGCGCTGCCGCCGCCCGAGCCGCCGGGCACCCGGTCGAGGTTCCACGGGTTGCGGGTGGGGCCGTAGGCCGAGTTCTCCGTCGAGCTGCCCATCGCGAACTCGTCCATGTTCGTCTTGCCCAGGATCGGGATGCCCGCGGCGCGCAACCGCGCGGTGACGGTCGCGTCGTACGGGGAACGCCAGCCCTGCAGGATCTTGGAGCCGCAAGTGGTGGGCATGTCGACGGTGGTGAACACATCCTTGAGCGCCAGCGGGACCCCGGCCAGCGCCGACGGCAGCGGCTCGCCGGCGGCCACCAACTGGTCGACGGCCGCCGCGGCCGCCAGCGCCTCGTCGGCCGCCACGTGCAGAAACGCGTGGTAGCGGTCGTCGGTCGCCTCGATCCGGTCCAGGCAGGCGCGGGTGATCTCCGTGGACGACAGCTCCCCGGCGGCGACCCGGGCGGCCAGCGTCGCGGCGTCGGAGCGGACGATCTCGGTCACTCGGCATCCCCCAGGATCTGCGGCACGGCGAAGCGGCCGTCGACGGCTGCGGGCGCTTCGGCCAGCGCGTCGGCCTGCGACAGGCACGGCGTCTTTTCGTCGGGGCGGGTGACGTTGACGTCCTTGAGGGGGTTGTCGGTCGGTTCGACGCCCGTGACGTCGACGGCCTGAATCTGGCTGACGTGGGTCAGGATGGCGTCGAGTTGGCCGGCGAAGCTGTCCAGCTCGGGTTCGGTCAGCGCCAGCCGGGCCAGCCGGGCAAGATGCGCCACGTCGTCGCGGGAGATCTGGGACACGACTGGAAAGCCTAGCCGCGAGCGCGAACCCGGCGTCACGCCCATCGCCCGCGGCCGGCTGCGGTCGAAATGCCACGGATACATAGCTGTGCGACAGTGTTGGCCGTGCCGTCGTATCTCTTGCGCATCGAGCTGGCCGATCGCCCGGGCAGCCTGGGCTCGCTGGCGGTGGCGCTCGGCTCGGCGGGCGCCGACATCTTGTCGCTCGACGTGGTGGAGCGCAGCTCGGGGTATGCGATCGACGACCTGGTCATCGAGCTGCCGCCGGGGGCGATGCCGGACCGCCTGATCACCGCGGCGGAATCGCTGCCCAACGTCCGGGTGGACAGCGTCCGGCCGCACACCGGGCTGCTGGAGGCGCACCGCGAGCTGGAGCTCCTCGACCACGTCGCCGCCGCCGGCGACAACGCCTCGCGGCTGAAAGTCCTGGTCAACGAGGCGCCCAAGGTGCTGCGGGTCAGCTGGTGCACAGTGTTGCGCAGCTCGCAGGGGGAGCTGGAGCGCCTCGCCGGCAGCCCGGGGTGCCCGGAAACCAAGGCCGATTCCGCCCCGTGGCTGCCGATCGAACGCGCGGCGGCGTTGGACCACACCGCCGAGTGGGTGCCGCAGGCATGGCGCGATATGGACACCATGATGGTCGCCGCGCCGCTGGGCGACCCGCACACGGCGGTGGTGCTGGGCCGCCCCGGCCCGGAATTCCGGCCGTCGGAGGTGGCCCGGCTGGGCTACCTGGCCGGCATCGTGGCGACCATGCTGCGCTGAGGCTCCGCGCATCACCGAGCCGCGGTGAGGCCACGCTCGATGTCGGCGACGAGGTCGTCGGTGTCCTCAATTCCGAGCGAGAGGCGCGCGAATCCGGCGGCGACGGGGTCGCCCCAGCGCGCCCGGCGGTCCACCGAGGTATGGATCCCCCCAAAGCTGGTGGAGGCAATGAGCAGCTCGCTGCCCTCGACGAAAGCCTGCACCGCGGCCGCGTCGGCCAATTCGAATGACACGAGGGCTCCAAACCGGCGCATCTGCGCGACGGCCACGGGGTGAGCCGGGTCCTCAACCAACCCTGGGTAGCGCACCGTTCGTACCGCCGGATGGCGAGCCAGCCTCATCGCAACCGCCTGCGCATTGAGGCACTGGCGCTCAAATCGCAGCCCGGCGCTTCCCAGGCTGCGCAGTAGCAGCCACGCCTCGAACCCGCCGAGGATCGCGCCGGCGAGCAGCCGTTGGCGTTCGACTGCGGCGGCGAGCTCCGGCTGGTTGGTCGCCACGTATCCGGCCAGCAGGTCACTCTGACCAGAGAGTCCCTTGGTGGCGCTGGCCACCACGAGATCGGCCCCCAATGACAGTGGGCACTGACCGAACGGTGTGGCGGCGGTGTTGTCGACGATCAGGCGGGCTCCACGAGAGTGGCAAATTGTGGCCAACCGCTGGACGTCAACAACGTCCAGAGCCGGGTTGGTGGGGGTTTCGGCCAGCACCACGTCGGCGCCGGCGGCGGCGTCATAGATTTGCGAACTCGACGCCTCGATGACTGCCACGCCCGCGGGCGCAAGGTGTTCCGCGACGAAGCGGCGCACCTGGTAATAGCCGTCGGACGGCACGACTAAAGCGGAACCCGGCCCGGTCAGCCCGCGCAGCGCGGCGCTGATGGCCGCCATGCCCGAGCTGAAGACCACCGCGCTGGTCGCTCCCTCCAGCGCGGCGACCGCCGATTCGACTTGCCGCCAAGTCGCATTGGAGTTGCGGCCGTAGGCATCCAAACCGGAGGTTTCGTCGGCCGACAGGTAATACGTAGAGGCCAGCACCGCCGGAGGCGTCACCGGCTGCCCCGGGATTGCCGGGGAGCTGACGGCCTTGACGCTACGCGTCGAATCGCCGTGCCGACTGCTCATCGCCGGTCACTCTGCAGTCTCAGTCTCAGCAGGCCCGTCGGCCAACAATTTTCGAAATCCGTCCTCGTCGAGGATCGGCACCCCCAGCTCCACCGCCTTGTCGTATTTGGATCCCGGCGCGTCGCCGGCGACGACGTAATCGGTCTTCTTCGACACCGACCCCGCCGCCTTGCCGCCGCGGGACACGATCGCCTCCTTGGCGTCGTCGCGGGAAAAACCCGCCAGCGAGCCGGTGACGACGATGGTCATGCCCTCCAGCGTGCGCGGCACGCTCGCGTCGCGCTCGTCGGCCATCCGCACCCCGGCCGCCCGCCACTTGTCCACGATCGCGCGGTGCCAGTCGACGGTGAACCATTCGGTGACCGCGGCGGCGATCGTCGGGCCGACGCCCTCGACCGCGGCCAGCTGCTCGGTGGACGCCGCCTCGATGGCCTCGAGGTTCCCGAACTCGGTGGCCAGCGCGCGGGCGGCCGTCGGCCCCACATGCCGGATCGACAACGCCACCAACACCCGCCACAGCGGCTTGGCCTTGGCCGCGCCCAGGTTGGCCAGCAGCCGCGCGCCGTTGGCGGACAGGCCGCCGGCCTTCGTCCGGAACAACTCGGTGCGCAGCAGGTCGTCCTCGGAGAGGGTGAACAGGTCCCCCTCGTCGGCGATCGCCCCGGCCTGCAGCAGCGCGATGGCGGCCTCATACCCCAGCCCCTCGATGTCCAGCGCGCCGCGGCCGGCGACGTGAAACACGCGCTCCCGCAACTGCGCCGGGCAGGAACGGGCGTTGGGGCAGCGGATATCGGCGTCGCCCTCCTTCGCGGGGGCGAGCGGGGTGCCGCATTCGGGACACGTGGTGGGCATGACGAATTCGCGTTCGGAGCCGTCGCGCAGGTCGACGATCGGGCCCAGCACCTCGGGGATGACGTCGCCGGCCTTGCGGATCACCACGGTGTCGCCGATCAACACGCCCTTGCGCTTGACCTCCGCGGCGTTGTGCAGGGTGGCCAGCCCCACCGTCGACCCCGCGACCTTGACCGGCGTCATGAACGCGAACGGCGTGACGCGCCCGGTCCGGCCGACGTTGACGCGGATGTCCAGCAGCTCGGTCTGCACCTCCTGGGGCGGGTACTTGTACGCGATCGCCCAGCGCGGCGCCCGCGACGTGGACCCGAGCCTGCGCTGCAACGCCACGTCGTCGACTTTGACTACCACACCGTCGATTTCGTGATCGACGTCGTGGCGGTGCTCGCCCCAGTAAGTGATGCGCTCGAGCGCGCCGCCCACGTTTTCCACCCGGGTGGTGTGTTCGGAGACGGGCAGGCCCCACGCGCCCAGCGCCAGGTAGGCATCGTGCAGGGTGACGGGCCGAAAGCCTTCGGTGTGTCCCACCCCGTGGCAGATCATCCGCAGCTTGCGGCGCGCGGTGACCGCGGGGTCCTTCTGCCGCAGCGATCCCGCGGCGCTGTTGCGCGGGTTGGCGAACGGCGTCTTGCCGTCCTCGACGAGCGCGGCGTTGAGCGCCTCGAAGTCGGCGAGGCGGAAGAACACCTCACCGCGCACCTCGAGGACGTCCGGCACGGGGTAGCCCTTGGCGGGCGTCAGCCGCTCCGGGACGTCGTCGATGGTGCGGGCGTTCAGCGTGACGTCCTCGCCGGTGCGGCCGTCGCCCCGGGTCGCCGCCCGCACCAGCCGGCCTTCGCGATACACCAGCGACAGCGCGACGCCGTCGATCTTGAGCTCGCACAGGTAGGGCACCTCGTCACCGACCTCGCCGCGCACGCGAGCGGCCCACAGCTCGAATTCGTCGGGGCTGAAGACGTTGTCGAGGGACAGCATCCGCTCCAGGTGCTCGGCCTCGGTGAAATCGGTGGCGAAGCCGGCGCCGCCGACGAGCTGGGTGGGCGAATCGGGCGTGCGCAGCTCGGGATGCCGCTCCTCGAGCGCTTCGAGCCGGCGCAGCAGCTGGTCGAACTCCGCGTCGGAGATGATCGGCGCGTCGCGCACGTAGTAACGGAACTGGTGTTCGCGCACCTCGTCGGCGAGTTCGCGCCATTCCCGCCGAACCTCGGGCGCAACCGAGTCCGCCTCTGCTGAAGTCACCTCCGCAGGCTATCGAAGGGCGCCGACGCCAGACGACTTCCACGCCTCGCTGCACGATGTGCCCGCCTCAGAGCGACCATCATCGACGCCACAGCCGGCCGGATCAGCCGTCGCTGTGAGGCGGGTACGACTGGCTCACTTTTCTTCCACGTAGGCTCGCAACCGGTCGACCGCGGCGTCCCAGCGCCGCGATAGCTGGTCGAGGTAGTCACTGGCGCGGGCCAGCGGTTCGGTGCGCACCGTCCAGACGCGCTCGCGCCCGCGCCGCGCGCTGGCGACCAGGCCCGCGGACTCCAGCAGCGCCAGGTGCTTGCTGGCAGCCTGCCGGGTCACCGGAATGGCCTGGGTGACTTGGGATGTCGAGCATGGTCCGACGTCGCAGAGCCGGACGATGATGCGCAGCCGATTCGCGTCCCCCAGCGCGTCGAAGAGCGGCGCGCCGACGGCGCTCATACCCGCGTGCCCTCGAGATACCTGCGCACGAGATCGGTCTGCATCGCCCAGCCCTCGGAATTGGACTCGAACGCCGACGAGCGGCGCGCCGCGGGGATCGCGTCGAAGCCGGACTCGGTGATGGTCAGCAGCACCCCGTCGGGCGTCTCCGCCAGGACGAACTCGACCAGCGTGGTGGGCTCCTGGTCGACGTCCGGCTCGCCCGCGCACGGGTGCCAGCGGTAGGCGAACCGCCGCCGCGGCTCGATGGCGACGATCTGCCACGTGCTGGTCACCCCGGCGTGCGGCTCCTGGCGCTTGGCGACGTCGTCGTCGACCGTCGTCGGGGTGATGGTCGCGGTGACGGGCCGGCCGGCCACGAAGGGCCCGTCGAAGCGGACCCCGAACCAGCGCCCGAATTCCTCGGCCTCGGTGATGGCCCGCCACACCCGGTCCAGCGACGCGCGCAACACGACTTGCTTCTCGATTCGATCAGTGCTCATATGCAACCTCCTGGTTGCCTATCAGTAGATCACGCCCCGGCTGTAAAACGCAACCTTTCGGTTGCAAGTCATGAATCGACCTACGGGACAACGAGTTTGGACGATGTCTGCTAGGTCAGGCCGTCCGAGCCGTTCTCGCCGAAGATTCCCGACGCACCGCCGGCGCCGGCGGTGCGTCGGGAATCTTCGGCGAGAACGGCTCGGACGGCCTGACCTAGCAGACATCGTCCAAACTCGTTGTCCCGTAGGTCGATTCATGACTTGCAACCGAAAGGTTGCGTTTTACAGCCGGGGCGTGATCTACTGATAGGCAACCAGGAGGTTGCATATGAGCACTGATCGAATCGAGAAGCAAGTCGTGTTGCGCGCGTCGCTGGACCGGGTGTGGCGGGCCATCACCGAGGCCGAGGAATTCGGGCGCTGGTTCGGGGTCCGCTTCGACGGGCCCTTCGTGGCCGGCCGGCCCGTCACCGCGACCATCACCCCGACGACGGTCGACGACGACGTCGCCAAGCGCCAGGAGCCGCACGCCGGGGTGACCAGCACGTGGCAGATCGTCGCCATCGAGCCGCGGCGGCGGTTCGCCTACCGCTGGCACCCGTGCGCGGGCGAGCCGGACGTCGACCAGGAGCCCACCACGCTGGTCGAGTTCGTCCTGGCGGAGACGCCCGACGGGGTGCTGCTGACCATCACCGAGTCCGGCTTCGACGCGATCCCCGCGGCGCGCCGCTCGTCGGCGTTCGAGTCCAATTCCGAGGGCTGGGCGATGCAGACCGATCTCGTGCGCAGGTATCTCGAGGGCACGCGGGTATGAGCGCCGTCGGCGCGCCGCTCTTCGACGCGCTGGGGGACGCGAATCGGCTGCGCATCATCGTCCGGCTCTGCGACGTCGGACCATGCTCGACATCCCAAGTCACCCAGGCCATTCCGGTGACCCGGCAGGCTGCCAGCAAGCACCTGGCGCTGCTGGAGTCCGCGGGCCTGGTCGCCAGCGCGCGGCGCGGGCGCGAGCGCGTCTGGACGGTGCGCACCGAACCGCTGGCCCGCGCCAGTGACTACCTCGACCAGCTATCGCGGCGCTGGGACGCCGCGGTCGACCGGTTGCGAGCCTACGTGGAAGAAAAGTGAGCCAGTCGTACCCGCCTCACAGCGACGGCTGATCCGGCCGGCTGTGGCGTCGATGATGGTCGCTCTGAGGCGGGCACATCGTGCAGCGAGGCGTGGAAGTCGTCTGGCGTCGGCGCCCTTCGATAGCCTGCGGAGGTGACTTCAGCAGAGGCGGACTCGGTTGCGCCCGAGGTTCGGCGGGAATGGCGCGAACTCGCCGACGAGGTGCGCGAACACCAGTTCCGTTACTACGTGCGCGACGCGCCGATCATCTCCGACGCGGAGTTCGACCAGCTGCTGCGCCGGCTCGAAGCGCTCGAGGAGCGGCATCCCGAGCTGCGCACGCCCGATTCGCCCACCCAGCTCGTCGGCGGCGCCGGCTTCGCCACCGATTTCACCGAGGCCGAGCACCTGGAGCGGATGCTGTCCCTCGACAACGTCTTCAGCCCCGACGAATTCGAGCTGTGGGCCGCTCGCGTGCGCGGCGAGGTCGGTGACGAGGTGCCCTACCTGTGCGAGCTCAAGATCGACGGCGTCGCGCTGTCGCTGGTGTATCGCGAAGGCCGGCTGGTGCGGGCGGCGACCCGGGGCGACGGCCGCACCGGCGAGGACGTCACGCTGAACGCCCGCACCATCGACGACGTCCCGGAGCGGCTGACGCCCGCCAAGGGCTACCCCGTGCCGGACGTCCTCGAGGTGCGCGGTGAGGTGTTCTTCCGCCTCGCCGACTTCGAGGCGCTCAACGCCGCGCTCGTCGAGGACGGCAAGACGCCGTTCGCCAACCCGCGCAACAGCGCCGCGGGATCGCTGCGGCAGAAGGACCCCGCGGTCACCGCGCGCCGCAAGCTGCGGATGATCTGCCACGGGGTGGGACACACCGAAGGCTTTCGGCCCGTCACCCTGCACGATGCCTACCTGGCGCTGGGCGCGTGGGGCCTGCCCGTCTCCGAACACACCACCCGGGTGGAAAACGTGGGCGGCGCGCTCGAGCGCATCACTTACTGGGGCGAGCACCGCCACGACGTCGATCACGAAATCGACGGTGTGGTAGTCAAAGTCGACGACGTGGCGTTGCAGCGCAGGCTCGGGTCCACGTCGCGGGCGCCGCGCTGGGCGATCGCGTACAAGTACCCGCCCCAGGAGGTGCAGACCGAGCTGCTGGACATCCGCGTCAACGTCGGCCGGACCGGGCGCGTCACGCCGTTCGCGTTCATGACGCCGGTCAAGGTCGCGGGGTCGACGGTGGGGCTGGCCACCCTGCACAACGCCGCGGAGGTCAAGCGCAAGGGCGTGTTGATCGGCGACACCGTGGTGATCCGCAAGGCCGGCGACGTCATCCCCGAGGTGCTGGGCCCGATCGTCGACCTGCGCGACGGCTCCGAACGCGAATTCGTCATGCCCACCACGTGTCCCGAATGCGGCACCCCGCTCGCCCCCGCGAAGGAGGGCGACGCCGATATCCGCTGCCCCAACGCCCGTTCCTGCCCGGCGCAGTTGCGGGAGCGCGTGTTTCACGTCGCCGGCCGCGGCGCGCTGGACATCGAGGGGCTGGGGTATGAGGCCGCCATCGCGCTGCTGCAGGCCGGGGCGATCGCCGACGAGGGGGACCTGTTCACCCTCTCCGAGGACGACCTGCTGCGCACCGAGTTGTTCCGGACGAAGGCCGGCGGCCTGTCCGCCAACGGCGCGCGGCTGCTGGCCAACCTGGGCGCGGCCAAGGCCAAGCCGCTGTGGCGGGTGTTGGTGGCGTTGTCGATCCGGCATGTGGGGCCGACGGCCGCCCGCGCGCTGGCCACCGAGTTCGGGAACCTCGAGGCCATCGAGGCGGCGTCCACCGAGCAGCTGGCCGCGGTCGAGGGCGTCGGCCCGACGATCGCCGCCGCGGTCACCGAATGGTTCACCGTCGACTGGCACCGCGCGATCGTGGACAAGTGGCGGGCGGCCGGGGTGCGGATGGCCGACGAGCGCGACGCGAGCGTGCCGCGCACGCTGGAGGGCATGACCATCGTCGTCACCGGCTCGCTGGCGGGTTTTTCCCGCGACGACGCCAAGGAGGCGATCGTGTCCCGCGGCGGCAAGGCGGCGGGGTCGGTGTCGAAGAAGACCGATTACGTCGTCGCCGGCGACGCGCCGGGATCCAAATACGACAAGGCGGTGGAGCTGGGGGTGCCGATCCTCGACGAGGACGGATTTCGAAAATTGTTGGCCGACGGGCCTGCTGAGACTGAGACTGCAGAGTGACCGGCGATGAGCAGTCGGCACGGCGATTCGACGCGTAGCGTCAAGGCCGTCAGCTCCCCGGCAATCCCGGGGCAGCCGGTGACGCCTCCGGCGGTGCTGGCCTCTACGTATTACCTGTCGGCCGACGAAACCTCCGGTTTGGATGCCTACGGCCGCAACTCCAATGCGACTTGGCGGCAAGTCGAATCGGCGGTCGCCGCGCTGGAGGGAGCGACCAGCGCGGTGGTCTTCAGCTCGGGCATGGCGGCCATCAGCGCCGCGCTGCGCGGGCTGACCGGGCCGGGTTCCGCTTTAGTCGTGCCGTCCGACGGCTATTACCAGGTGCGCCGCTTCGTCGCGGAACACCTTGCGCCCGCGGGCGTGGCAGTCATCGAGGCGTCGAGTTCGCAAATCTATGACGCCGCCGCCGGCGCCGACGTGGTGCTGGCCGAAACCCCCACCAACCCGGCTCTGGACGTTGTTGACGTCCAGCGGTTGGCCACAATTTGCCACTCTCGTGGAGCCCGCCTGATCGTCGACAACACCGCCGCCACACCGTTCGGTCAGTGCCCACTGTCATTGGGGGCCGATCTCGTGGTGGCCAGCGCCACCAAGGGACTCTCTGGTCAGAGTGACCTGCTGGCCGGATACGTGGCGACCAACCAGCCGGAGCTCGCCGCCGCAGTCGAACGCCAACGGCTGCTCGCCGGCGCGATCCTCGGCGGGTTCGAGGCGTGGCTGCTACTGCGCAGCCTGGGAAGCGCCGGGCTGCGATTTGAGCGCCAGTGCCTCAATGCGCAGGCGGTTGCGATGAGGCTGGCTCGCCATCCGGCGGTACGAACGGTGCGCTACCCAGGGTTGGTTGAGGACCCGGCTCACCCCGTGGCCGTCGCGCAGATGCGCCGGTTTGGAGCCCTCGTGTCATTCGAATTGGCCGACGCGGCCGCGGTGCAGGCTTTCGTCGAGGGCAGCGAGCTGCTCATTGCCTCCACCAGCTTTGGGGGGATCCATACCTCGGTGGACCGCCGGGCGCGCTGGGGCGACCCCGTCGCCGCCGGATTCGCGCGCCTCTCGCTCGGAATTGAGGACACCGACGACCTCGTCGCCGACATCGAGCGTGGCCTCACCGCGGCTCGGTGATGCGCGGAGCCTCAGCGCAGCATGGTCGCCACGATGCCGGCCAGGTAGCCCAGCCGGGCCACCTCCGACGGCCGGAATTCCGGGCCGGGGCGGCCCAGCACCACCGCCGTGTGCGGGTCGCCCAGCGGCGCGGCGACCATCATGGTGTCCATATCGCGCCATGCCTGCGGCACCCACTCGGCGGTGTGGTCCAACGCCGCCGCGCGTTCGATCGGCAGCCACGGGGCGGAATCGGCCTTGGTTTCCGGGCACCCCGGGCTGCCGGCGAGGCGCTCCAGCTCCCCCTGCGAGCTGCGCAACACTGTGCACCAGCTGACCCGCAGCACCTTGGGCGCCTCGTTGACCAGGACTTTCAGCCGCGAGGCGTTGTCGCCGGCGGCGGCGACGTGGTCGAGGAGCTCCAGCTCGCGGTGCGCCTCCAGCAGCCCGGTGTGCGGCCGGACGCTGTCCACCCGGACGTTGGGCAGCGATTCCGCCGCGGTGATCAGGCGGTCCGGCATCGCCCCCGGCGGCAGCTCGATGACCAGGTCGTCGATCGCATACCCCGAGCTGCGCTCCACCACGTCGAGCGACAAGATGTCGGCGCCCGCCGAGCCGAGCGCCACCGCCA
The DNA here is from genome assembly GCF_900157385.1 of Mycobacterium terramassiliense. Lineage (GTDB taxonomy): Bacteria > Actinomycetota > Actinomycetes > Mycobacteriales > Mycobacteriaceae > Mycobacterium > Mycobacterium terramassiliense. The sequence goes on along the minus strand of NZ_LT717699.1, from coordinate 55,526 downwards.
GCGAGCCCAGGCTGCCCGGGCGATCGGCCAGCTCGATGCGCAAGAGATACGACGGCACGGCCAACACTGTCGCACAGCTATGTATCCGTGGCATTTCGACCGCAGCCGGCCGCGGGCGATGGGCGTGACGCCGGGTTCGCGCTCGCGGCTAGGCTTTCCAGTCGTGTCCCAGATCTCCCGCGACGACGTGGCGCATCTTGCCCGGCTGGCCCGGCTGGCGCTGACCGAACCCGAGCTGGACAGCTTCGCCGGCCAACTCGACGCCATCCTGACCCACGTCAGCCAGATTCAGGCCGTCGACGTCACGGGCGTCGAACCGACCGACAACCCCCTCAAGGACGTCAACGTCACCCGCCCCGACGAAAAGACGCCGTGCCTGTCGCAGGCCGACGCGCTGGCCGAAGCGCCCGCAGCCGTCGACGGCCGCTTCGCCGTGCCGCAGATCCTGGGGGATGCCGAGTGACCGAGATCGTCCGCTCCGACGCCGCGACGCTGGCCGCCCGGGTCGCCGCCGGGGAGCTGTCGTCCACGGAGATCACCCGCGCCTGCCTGGACCGGATCGAGGCGACCGACGACCGCTACCACGCGTTTCTGCACGTGGCGGCCGACGAGGCGCTGGCGGCCGCGGCGGCCGTCGACCAGTTGGTGGCCGCCGGCGAGCCGCTGCCGTCGGCGCTGGCCGGGGTCCCGCTGGCGCTCAAGGATGTGTTCACCACCGTCGACATGCCCACCACTTGCGGCTCCAAGATCCTGCAGGGCTGGCGTTCCCCGTACGACGCGACCGTCACCGCGCGGTTGCGCGCCGCGGGCATCCCGATCCTGGGCAAGACGAACATGGACGAGTTCGCGATGGGCAGCTCGACGGAGAACTCGGCCTACGGCCCCACCCGCAACCCGTGGAACCTCGACCGGGTGCCCGGCGGCTCGGGCGGCGGCAGCGCGGCGGCGCTGGCCGCGTTCCAGGCGCCGCTGGCCATCGGCACCGATACCGGCGGCTCCATCCGCCAGCCGGCCGCGCTGACCGCGACCGTCGGCGTCAAGCCCACCTACGGCACGGTGTCCCGCTACGGGCTGGTGGCGTGCGCGTCGTCGCTGGATCAGGGCGGCCCGTGCGCGCGCACCGTGCTGGACACCGCGCTGCTGCACCAGGTGATCGCCGGCCACGACGGCCGCGACTCGACGTCCGTGGACGCCGAGGTGCCCGACGTCGTGGCCGCCGCCAGGGCCGGCGCGGACGGTGATCTGCGGGGCGTGCGCGTCGGGGTGGTCCGGCAGCTGCGCGGCGAGGGCTATCAGCCGGGCGTGCTCGCGTCGTTCGAGGCCGCGGTCGAGCAGTTGACCGCGTTGGGCGCGGAGGTCAGCGAAGTCGATTGCCCGCACTTCGATCACGCGCTCGCCGCCTACTACCTGATCCTGCCGTCGGAGGTGTCGAGCAACCTGGCCCGCTTCGACGCGATGCGCTACGGGCTGCGGGTCGGCGACGACGGCACGCACAGCGCCGAGGAGGTCATGGCGCTGACCCGGGCCGCCGGCTTCGGGCCGGAGGTCAAGCGGCGCATCATGATCGGCACCTACGCGCTGTCGGCCGGCTACTACGACGCCTACTACAACCAGGCGCAGAAGGTCCGCACGCTGATCGCCCGCGACCTGGACCGCGCCTACGAATCCGTCGACGTGCTGGTGTCCCCGGCGACGCCGACGACCGCGTTCCCGCTCGGCGAGAAGGTCGACGATCCGCTGGCGATGTACCTGTTCGACTTGTGCACGCTGCCACTGAACCTGGCCGGGCACTGCGGCATGTCGGTGCCGGCGGGGCTGTCCCCGGACGACGACCTGCCGGTCGGGCTGCAGATCATGGCCCCGGCCCTGGCCGACGACCGCCTGTACCGGGTGGCAGGCGCCTACGAGGCGGCCCGCGGCACGCTGCCCGCGCCGCCGACGGCTTAGTCGCGCGTTAGTCGCGCCATTGCCGGGCCGCCCAGGCAAGATAAAAAGATGCGGATCGGAATTCTCACCGGAGGCGGCGACTGCCCCGGGCTCAATGCCGTCATCCGGGCGGTGGTGCGCACCTGCGACTCGAGGTATGGCTCGTCGGTGGTCGGATTCCAGGACGGCTGGCGCGGGTTGCTGGAGAACCGGCGCATCCAGCTGCAGAACGACGACCGCAACGACCGCCTGCTGGCCAAGGGCGGAACGATGCTGGGCACCGCCCGGGTGCACCCGGACAAGCTCCGCGCCGGGCTGAACCAGATCAAACAAACTCTGGACGACAACGGCATCGACGTGCTGATCCCCATCGGCGGCGAGGGCACGCTGACGGCCGCCCACTGGCTCTCGGAAGAAAACGTTCCGGTGGTCGGCGTGCCCAAGACCATCGACAACGACATCGATTGCACCGACGTGACATTCGGCCACGACACCGCGCTGACCGTGGCCACCGACGCCATCGATCGGTTGCATTCCACGGCCGAATCCCACCAGCGGGTGATGCTGGTGGAGGTGATGGGCAGGCATGCGGGATGGATCGCCTTGAACGCCGGGCTGGCGTCCGGCGCCCACATGACGCTGATCCCCGAGCAGCCCTTCGACGTCGAAGAGGTATGTCGCCTGGTGAAACGTCGCTTCCAGCGCGGGGATTCGCACTTCATCTGCGTGGTCGCCGAGGGCGCCAAGCCGGTGGCCGGCTCAATCAGTTTGCGGGAAGGCGGAATTGACGAGTTCGGCCATGAACGCTTCACCGGTGTCGCGGCGCAGCTGGGCGCCGAGGTCGAGACGCGCATCAACAAGGAGGTCCGGGTGACCGTGCTGGGCCACGTCCAGCGCGGCGGCACTCCGACGGCCTACGACCGGGTGCTGGCGACCCGGTTCGGCGTCAACGCGGCCGACGCCGCCCATGCCGGGGAGTACGGCCAGATGGTCTCGCTGCGCGGCCAGGACATCGGGCGGGTGCCGCTGGCGGATGCCACGCGCCAGCTCAAGCTGGTGCCCGAAAGCCGCTACGACGACGCCGCGGCCTTCTTCGGCTGATCGGCTGGGCGGCGACCCGTTGGCAAACGATCGGTGGCTACCACTCGACGACCGCCTGAATTTGCCGCCGGATTGCGCAGCTCGCGGCGGCCGGGCGCGATTTGGTGGTTTTCTGCCAGTTCGAAGCGGTTATACCGGGACGTATGAGCCACCGCGGTTCACTTCGCGGGATCGTTCAGCATCCGCCGGCCCCGGCGGGGCCCTCGCGGTCGCCGGGCCGTCAGCGGCCGCCGCCGGCCTGGCGCGCCGACGCCGATGCGGCATCGCCCACGGTGCCGCAGCTTCCGCCGACCAAGCCCGCCCCGGCGCGGCGTGTCCCACCGCGGCCTCGGCCGGATTTGACGGTCGGCGGGACGGCGCTCGACGGCCTCGACCAGCCGGAGCTTGACGACTCGTTCAACTGGCGCGACGTGATCCGCCGGCTTACCGGGATCAACGTCGGTCCGGGCAAATCCTCGGCGCACGAACAGGCGTTGCGAGAGCGCATCCGCAGGCCCGTCGGCGGTGCGTTTCCCATCGCCGTCCTCAACCTCAAGGGCGGTGTCGGCAAGACCGTGGTGGTCGAGGCGCTGGGCTCGACCTTCGCCGCGGTGCGCGACGACCGGGTCATCGCCGTGGACATCGACGCCGGCGACTTGGCGGAGCGCCACGGTCGCCGGAACCCGCTGAGCATGGCCGACCTGCTCCGACACGACGCCGCCACGCAGTATTCGGACGTGCGGGCCCACACCTACAAGAACAGCTTCGGGCTCGAGGTACTCGGCCTGCCGGACTATGCGCACACCGACTGGCGGCTGGAGCGCCACGACGTCGTCAGGGCATTTTCTCTTCTGCGCAAGCACTATTCGGTGCTGTTGGTGGACTGTGTCAAGGCGGTCAACTCGGCCGTGATGGACGCCGTGTTGCCGGAGGCGGGGGCCCTCGTGGTGGTCACCAGCACGTCCATCGACGCGATACGGAAGACCAAGACGACGCTGGACCTGTTGCGCAACAACGGCTATCAGCGATTGCTGAAGTCGACAGTGCTCGCGATCAACCACGTGGAGGCCGGAAAGGTCGGCGTGGTCGCCGCCAAGGAGCTCGACGGATTGTCCGCCCGCGTCGCGGCGAGCGTGGTGCTGCCCTTCGATCGGCACGTGCACGACGGCAAGGAGATCGGCCTGGACCGGCTGAGCAGGGACAGCAGGCGCAGCTATTTGGAGATGGCGGCCGCGATCGCCGACATGTTCCCCGACCACGGCGCGCGGCCGAACCCCCGGTTAGGGGCCCGGCAACCGCCGCACGACCGCTGAGCAGGACGCCCTCGCACCCGATTAGGATCGACGGCATGAGTGTTGCCGCCGCCGAGCTGATGGAATACGACGAGGTCATCGCGCGCTTCGACCCGGTCCTCGGCCTCGAGGTGCATGTCGAGCTGTCCACCGTGACCAAGATGTTCTGCGGCTGCGCCACCACATTCGGCGGTGAACCCAACACCCAGGTCTGCCCGGTATGCCTCGGGCTGCCGGGTTCGCTCCCGGTGCTCAACCGGGCGGCGGTGGAATCGGCGATCCGAATCGGGCTGGCGCTGAATTGCGAGATCGTGCCCTGGTGCCGCTTCGCGCGGAAGAACTACTTCTATCCGGACATGCCGAAGAACTACCAGATTTCACAGTACGACGAGCCCATCGCCATCAACGGCTACCTGGATGCGCCGCTGGAAGACGGCAGCACCTGGCGGGTGGAGATCGAGCGGGCGCACATGGAAGAGGACACCGGCAAGCTGACCCACCTGGGCAGCGAAACCGGCCGCATCCACGGAGCGACGACGTCGCTGATCGACTACAACCGGGCCGGCGTTCCGCTGATCGAGATCGTCACCAAGCCGATCGTGGGGGCCGGCGCGCGGGCCCCGCAGATCGCCCGGGCCTACGTCACCGCGCTGCGAGACCTGTTGCGCGCGTTGGATGTATCCGACGTCCGGATGGATCAGGGCTCGATGCGTTGCGACGCCAACGTGTCACTGATGCCGAAGGGCACCACCGAGTTCGGCACCCGCACCGAAACCAAGAACGTCAACTCGCTCAAAAGCGTCGAGGTCGCCGTGCGCTACGAAATGCAGCGCCAGGGTGCCGTTCTGTCCTCCGGCGGCCGGATCACCCAGGAAACCAGGCACTTTCACGAATCCGGGTACACCAGCCCGGGCCGCACCAAGGAGACCGCCGAGGACTACCGCTATTTTCCCGAGCCCGACCTGGAGCCCGTCGCGCCCAGCCGCGAGCTCGTCGAGCGGTTGCGGCAGACCATCCCCGAGCTTCCGTGGTTGAGCCGCAAGCGGATCCAGGACGAGTGGCGCGTCTCCGACGAGGTGATGCGCGACCTCGTCAATGCCGGCGCCGTCGATCTGGTCATCCAGACCGTCAAGCACGGCGCGTCGAGCGAGGCCGCCCGCGCCTGGTGGGGAAACTTCTTGGTGCAGAAGGCCAATGAGGCGGGCGTCGAGTTGGACGAGCTGGCCATCGCCCCGGCCCAGGTCGCCGCGGTGATCGCGCTGGTCGACGAGGGCAGGCTGTCGAACAAGTTGGCCCGCCAGGTGGTCGAGGGCGTGCTCGCCGGGGAAGGCGAACCCGAGCAGGTGATGACCGCGCGCGGCCTGGCGCTGGTGCGCGACGATTCGGTGACGCAGGCCGCCGTCGACGAGGCGCTGGCCGCCAATCCCGATGTCGCCGAGAAGATCCGTGGCGGCAAGGTGGCCGCGGCCGGCGCGATCGTCGGCGCGGTGATGAAGGCCACCCGCGGACAGGCCGACGCGGCGCGGGTGCGCGAACTCGTCCTGACCGCCTGCGGGCAGGGCTGAGCGGCGCCGCGGCCGAGCGACCCGCGCGGAAATAGTGGGGGAAAGAGTGTTGTAAAGCGCCGTGCGGACCCATGATGGTCATGTGTTCGACGACCTGATGGCGATGCTGGACGGCCCGGTGTTCGTCGTAACCACCCAGACCGAGGGTCACCCGTCGGGTTGCCTGATCAGTTTCGCCACCCAAACCAGCGTGCGGCCCCCGAGCTTCATGGTGGTGATGCCGCGCAGCAGCGCCACGTGCGACGCGGCGCGCCGATCCGAGCACCTGGCGGTGCACGTGCTGGCCCAGCACCAAGTGGCCCTGGCCGAGCTGTTCGACGGCGAAACCGACGACGAGGCCGACAAATTCGCTCACTGCTCGTGGCGCGCCGGCCCCAACGAGATGCCGATCCTCGACGAGGCGATCGCGTGGTTCGTCGGGAGGATCGCGCACTGGATCGATATCGGCGATCACGTGGCCTACATCGTGGAACCCGTCGCCGGATGGGTCCCGGATGCCTACGAGGACGTGCTGTACCTTTCCGACCTCGACGACCTCGAGCCCGGCCACGAGGCGCCGGAGCGGTTCGTACTGCACAAGCCGGCCGCCGAGCCGCGCAAATACGGCATCAGGTTCACCCTCGACGGGCCCGTCTAGGTCTTGTCGTCGTTGTTCCGGGGGAAGCCGCCGCCCTGCGGGAATAGCGGGAACACCACGTCGTCGAGCTTCTCGGCGTCCCCGGCGGTCTTGTTGACCGTGGCGCCCCAGACGTTTCCGTCCGGCGACATCCGCAACGCCCACGCGTGGGCGTGGGTGTCCTTGCGGACGACGTCGGGCTCGCCGGTGACGGCGCCCGTCGACGGCGCGAGCCGCACCGCGACCGTCAGCTTGGTGTTGATCAGGTTCACCAGCACGGTCCCGTCCATCGCCGCGCAGCCGGCCACGCCCGGCTTGTCCGGCCAGGTCCACACCGTGGAGACCTCGGAGGTTTTGGTGATGCGCTGCAGGCGATCCGCGGTGGGGGTGCGGTCGGCGACGTACAGCGAGCCGTCGACGGGATCGATGCACATGCCGCCGCCGGAGCCGACGCCGGACAGCGCGGTCGTCGGCGGCGCCTGGCCGACGGTGGTCGGCTGCTCGATGCGCAGCACCTTGCCGGCGAGGGACTTGGGGTCGGCGGCCATCGCCGGGTTGCCGGCGTCGCCGGTCATCACGACCAGCGTGGTGGGGCTGGTGAAGATCAGGGCCCCGGTGTTTCCGGTGGCGCCCTTGGGGATCCCGGTCAGGATGTCCTTCGGGATGTCGCCGTCGGCCACCCGGATCACCCGATTGTCGGTGGGCGTGCTGATGTAGGCGTACATCAGCCGGTCTTGCTGATAGGTGGGCGACAGCACGATGTCCATCAGGCCGCCGTCACCGGACGGGTCGACCGGGATGACGGTCTTCACCTTCGGCTCGGCGTTGACGGAAATGTCCTTGACGGCGCCGGTGGTGCGCTCGGCGACCAACGCGGTTTTGCTGTCGGGGCCCATGATCAGGCCGCTGGTGCTCTCCAGGCAGCCCTGCATCACCCCCGGCGCGGGGCAGGCCTTGGGGAACGGCGTCGGCGGCAGCGGCGGTGGCGGGGGAGGCGTCGAGCTCGGCTGGGGCTTGAGTTCGGGGGCCGTCGTGAAGGGCTGGGACTGGGCGTCGTTGAACCGCGCGCAGCCGCTCGCGACGAGCAGCACAGCGGAGAGCGCGGCCACCGCGCCGCGAGCCGAGCCCCGTATCCGCATGTTCGACAGGCTACGGACTGTGCGCGCACCGCCGCCACACGCCCGCCCGTGTCCGGCTGCGCCAGCGCCGCCGGTGGAGCGCCGATTTGACCCTTTCCGCCGTCGCGGACGCGCGGGACGGCCATTTTGGACCGATTCGGGCCGATTTGGCGGACTTACCCGGCGAAAGCGCCGCTCAAATCCCCGATTCAGGCCCTTTTGCCCCTTACCCTGGCACCCGTGACCAGTCAATCGAATGACGCACCTTGGCAGCGTCCGGGCGATACCCCGGAGCCGATCCCCGGGCGCCCCGCCTCGGCGCGCCTGGTCGACCCCGAGGACGACCTGACGCCGGTCGGGTACCCGGGGGATTTCGGGACCACCACGGTCATCCCCTACCAGGACCCCAACCAACACGCCGGGCCGGGCGCCGGCGGATACCACCTGCTCGACCAGCAGGAACCCCTGCCGTACGTCCAGCCGGCCGCGGTGGCGCAGGCGGCACCGATCTCGGCCACCGAGCCGGCCCAGATCGACGCGGAGCCCGACGACGAGCGGCATCGCGAGGTCGGCAGGCGCGGCACCCAGCACCTGGGTTTGCTGGTGTTGCGGGTCGGGCTGGGCGTGGTGCTCGGGGCTCACGGGTTGCAGAAACTGTTCGGCTGGTGGGGCGGCGGCGGATTGACCGGGCTGAAGAATTCCCTCTCCGACGTCGGCTACCACCACGCCGACGTCCTCGCGTACGTGAGCGCGGGCGGTGAGATCGTGGCCGCCGTGCTGCTGATATTGGGGCTGTTCACCCCGATCGCCGCGGCGGGCGCGCTGGCGTTCCTGATCAACGAACTGCTGGCCACCGTGTCGGGCGGCTCCCGGTCACACGCCTTCTCGTACTTCCTGCCGCAGGGGCACGAATACCAGATCACCCTGATCGTCCTGGCCGCCGCGGTCGTGCTGTGCGGGCCGGGCCGCTACGGCCTCGACGCGAACCGAGGCTGGTCGCACCGGCCCTTCATCGGGTCGTTCGTCGCCCTGCTGGCCGGCATCGCCGCCGGTGTCGCGGTATGGGTGCTGCTCAACGGGGTCAACCCGATCGCCTGAGCCTCATCGGTAGGGATTGGGCACCCGTCCCGAGCTGGCCTCGGTCAGCTGCGGCAGCGTCGCGAAGCTGACGGCGGGCAAGCGCAGCTCCGCGCCGCTCGCGAGGCGGGCGCGCGCCCAGGACCCGCGGGAAAAGCGCAGCCCCTCGATCTCTTCCCAGCGCACCGTCCGGCTGCCGAACAGAGTCCGGACGGTCACGCCCTGCGCGTCGGCGACCGTGCGTAGCCGGATGATCAACGCGGACAACACCACCGGGATGATCAGCAGCGGCGCGCACACCGGCCAGGCCAGCACCGGTATCAGCAGGCCGAGGGTGAAGAATCCGACGGCGAAGTGGGCCATCGGCGACACCTTGATCACCACGGGGGAATCGGTAGCCACGGGAGCATCCTTTCACCGGCGGCCCGGGCCGCACACGAGACCCGGATTTGACTCCTGAGCTGTGCGAAGGCTACCGTCGGACGCTATGGATACCGCCGGAAAGCCCGGAATGCTCGTAGTACTTAGTCAGCGCGTTGGTGGCTGACCGGCTCTTCGGCATTTGAAGCTATCCAGCACCAACGCGCAACCCTCGTTCAGCGGCCGAGCTGACGGGGGTTTTTTCTTGCGCGGCAACGAGACATAACGACGAGCGTGAACAGACGGGACAAGAGGGCGAGGACGACAGTGAGCGCACCCACCAAGCCACAATCACCTAGGCCGCCTGACGCGGCCAGCGTCGCCACCGACGCCGTGAAACCCGCCGCAAGGACACCGGCGGCCCAACCGAAACGCGTTGGGCCCGAACAACTTACCGGTGCCCAGTCGGTGATCCGGTCGCTGGAGGAACTCGACGTCGAGGTGATCTTCGGCATTCCCGGCGGCGCCGTGCTGCCGGTGTACGACCCGCTGTTCGACTCGAAGAAGCTGCGCCACGTGCTGGTTCGCCACGAGCAGGGCGCCGGGCATGCGGCCAGCGGGTACGCGCACGCCACCGGCAAGGTCGGGGTCTGCATGGCGACCTCGGGTCCCGGCGCCACCAATCTGGTGACGCCGCTGGCCGACGCCCAGATGGACTCGATCCCCGTCGTCGCCATCACCGGTCAGGTCGGGCGCGGGCTGATCGGCACCGACGCCTTCCAGGAGGCCGACATCTCGGGCATCACGATGCCGATCACCAAGCACAACTTCCTGGTGCGTTCCGGCGACGACATCCCCCGGGTGCTGGCCGAGGCGTTCCACATCGCCGCCTCGGGCCGTCCCGGAGCGGTGCTCGTCGACATCCCCAAGGACGTGCTGCAGGGCCAGTGCACGTTCAGCTGGCCGCCCCGCATGGACCTGCCCGGCTACAAGCCGAACACCAAACCGCACAACCGGCAGGTCCGCGAGGCCGCCAAGCTGATCGCGACCGCGCACAAACCGGTGCTCTACGTCGGCGGCGGGGTCATCCGCGGCGAGGCGACCGAGCAGCTGCGCGAGCTGGCCGAGCTGACCGGCATCCCGGTGGTCACCACGCTGATGGCGCGCGGCGCGTTCCCGGACAGCCACCCGCAGAACCTGGGCATGCCCGGCATGCACGGCACCGTCGCGGCGGTGGCGGCGCTGCAGCGCAGCGACCTGCTGATCGCGCTGGGCACCCGCTTCGATGACCGGGTGACCGGACAGCTCGACTCCTTCGCCCCCGAGGCGAAGGTCATCCACGCCGACATCGACCCGGCCGAAATCGGCAAGAACCGGCACGCCGACGTGCCGATCGTCGGCGACGTCAAGGCCGTCATCACCGACCTCATCGCGATGCTGCGCCACCACGACATCCCGGGAAACATCGAGATGACCGACTGGTGGGCCTACTTGCACGGCGTCCAGTCCACCTACCCGCTGAGCTACGGCCCGCAGAGCGACGGCAGCCTGAGCCCGGAATACGTGATCGAGAAGCTGGGCGAGATCGCCGGCCCCGACGCCGTATACGTCGCCGGTGTCGGCCAGCACCAGATGTGGGCCGCGCAGTTCATCTCCTACGAAAAGCCGCGCACCTGGCTCAATTCCGGCGGTCTGGGCACCATGGGCTTCGCCATCCCGGCGGCCATGGGCGCCAAGATCGCCCGCCCCGACGCCGAGGTCTGGGCGATCGACGGCGACGGCTGCTTCCAGATGACCAACCAGGAGCTGGCGACGTGCGCCATCGAGGGTGCGCCGATCAAGGTGGCGCTGATCAACAACGGCAACCTGGGCATGGTGCGCCAGTGGCAGACGCTGTTCTACCAGGAGCGGTACTCGCAGACCGACCTGGCCACGCACTCGCACCGGATCCCGGACTTCGTGAAGCTGGCCGAGGCGCTTGGCTGCGTCGGATTGCGTTGCGAGCGTGCCGAAGACGTCGTCGACGTGATCAAGGCGGCGCGGGCGATCAACGACCGCCCGGTGGTGATCGACTTCATCGTCGGCGCCGACGCGCAGGTGTGGCCGATGGTGGCGGCCGGCACCAGCAACGACGAGATCCAGGCCGCCCGCGGGATCCGCCCGCTGTTCGACGACGAAAGCGAAGGGCACGCCTGATGCACACGCACACGCTGTCGGTGTTGGTGGAGGACAAGCCCGGCGTGCTCGCGCGCGTGGCGGCGCTGTTCTCCCGGCGCGGTTTCAACATCGAGTCGCTGGCCGTCGGCGCGACCGAACAAAAGGACATGTCGCGGATGACCATCGTGGTCTCCGCCGAGGAGACCCCGCTCGAGCAGATCACCAAGCAGCTCAACAAGCTGATCAACGTGATCAAGATCATCGAGCAGGACGACGACAACTCGGTGTCCCGGGAGTTGTCGCTGATCAAGGTGCGGGCCGACGCCGGCACCCGAAGCCAGGTCATCGAGGCGGTGAATCTGTTCCGCGCCAAGGTGATTGACGTGTCACCAGAATCGCTGACCATCGAGGCCACCGGTGACCGCGGCAAGATCGAGGCGTTCCTGCGCGTGCTGGAGCCGTTCGGCATCCGCGAAATCGCTCAATCCGGAATGGTGTCGCTATCCCGCGGTCCGCGCGGTATCGGCACGGCCAAATAGCAAAACAAGGAGAAAGTTCACCGTGGCACTAGAGATGTTCTACGACGACGACGCAGACCTGACGATCGTCCAGGGCCGCAAGGTCGGCGTCATCGGATACGGCAGCCAGGGGCACGCGCACTCGCTGAGCCTGCGCGACTCGGGCGTGCAGGTGCGCGTCGGGCTCAAGGAGGGTTCGAAGTCGCGGGCCAAGGTCGAGGAGCAGGGGCTGGAGGTCGACACCCCGGCTGAGGTCGCCAAGTGGGCCGACGTGATCATGCTGCTGGCCCCCGACACCGCTCAGGCCGACATCTTCAAGAACGACATCGAGCCCAACCTGAAGGCCGGCGACGCTTTGTTTTTCGGTCACGGGCTCAACATCCACTTCGACTTGATCAAGCCGCCAGCCGACGTCACGGTCGCGATGGTCGCCCCCAAGGGGCCCGGCCACCTGGTGCGCCGCCAGTTCGTCGACGGCAAGGGCGTGCCCTGCCTGATCGCCGTCGACCAGGACCCGACCGGTCAGGGCGAGGCCCTGGCCCTGTCGTACGCCAAGGCCATCGGCGGCACCCGGGCCGGCGTCATCAAGACGACCTTCAAGGACGAGACCGAGACCGACCTGTTCGGTGAGCAGGCCGTGTTGTGCGGCGGCACAGAGGAATTGGTGAAGGCCGGCTTCGACGTGATGGTCGAGGCGGGCTACCCGCCGGAGATGGCGTACTTCGAGGTGCTGCACGAGCTCAAGCTGATCGTCGACCTGATGTACGAGGGCGGCATCGCCCGGATGAACTACTCGGTGTCCGACACCGCCGAGTTCGGTGGCTACCTGTCCGGGCCCCGCGTCATCGACGCCGGCACCCGGGACCGGATGCGGGACATCCTGCGCGAGATTCAGGACGGCACCTTCGTCAAGAAGCTCGTCGCCAACATCGAGGGCGGCAACAAGCAGCTCGAGCAGCTGCGCAAGGAGAACGCCGAGCACCCCATCGAGGTCACCGGCAAGAAGCTGCGCGACCTGATGAGCTGGGTGGACCGCCCGATCACCGAGACGGCGTAGGGGTCAGCCGCCTGCCTCGAAACATAAACCGCTGCTACGGTTTTCGGCGTGTCGTCGCAAACGTTTATGTGTCGCGGAGGCGGCCGGCCGTTTCGACGACCCGGCGCGCCAGGTGGTCCAGCGCGTCCTGGGTCGCGTCGTCGAATTCGTGGATGTTGTCGTGGGTGGACACCAGGCTCACCCCGTACGGGTTGCCGTCGACGAACTTGATCGGGTCGGTGTAACCCGGCGGCGCGATGATGCCGCCGAAATGCATGATCGTGATGTACAGCGAGAGCAGGGTGGTCTCCTGACCGCCGTGCAGCGTGTTGGACGACGTGAACGCCGCGTACACCTTGTCGGCGAGCTTGCCCTGGGCCCACAGACCGCCCAGCGAGTCCAGGAAGGTGCGCAATTGCGCGGCCGGCGAGCCGAAGCGCGTCGGCGAGCCGAAGATCACCGCGTCGGCCCACACGACGTCGTCGCCGGTGGCCGCCGGGAGATCCTTGGTCGCTTCGTAGTTCGCGGTCCAGGCCGGGTTGTGGGCGAACGATTCCGGGTCGTGGGTTTCGGCGACGTGCCGCAGGCGCACTTCGGCGCCGGCCGACTCGGCCGCCGCGGCGACGCGCTGGGCCATCGAGGTGCCATGACCGGTGGCCGAGTAATAGATGATCGCGAGTTTGGTCATGGAGCCAGCCTAGGCATGCCGGTGATGCCGAATTCGCGGCGCAACAGCGTGCGGGCGGCATAGTAACCGGACATGCCGTGCACCCCGCCGCCCGGCGGGGTGGCCGCCGAGCACAGATAGACCTTGGGAACCGGTGTGCTCCAAGGGTTCAGGCGAGGCGTCGGGCCGGCGATCGCGCGCCAGGCGGAATTTGCGCCCATCCCGATGTCGCCGCCGACGTAGTTGGCGTTGTGGTCGGCCATCGCTGCGGCGGGCACGGCCCGGGCCGCCACCACGATGTCGCGGAACCCGGGCGCGAACCGCTCGACGATTCCGGTGACGGCCTCGGTCGCGTCGACGGTGGAGCCCGCCGGCACGTGGGCATAGGTCCAGAAGGGGCGCCGGCCGGCGCTGTCGATGCGGCCGGGGTCCGCGATGTGCGGCGAGGCGGCCAGCACCATCGGCCACTGGGCGTGCTGCCCGGCGGCGATGTCGGCCTCGGCCCGCGCCATCTGCTCGCGGGTGCCGCCGAGGTGCAGGGTCGGCGCCTGACCCAGCCGCGGGTCCGACCACGGGATGTCCTCGCTGAGCACGAAGTCCACCTTGGCGACGCCGGGACCAAACGTGTAGTGGCGCAACGCTTTGGCGTAGCGATCCGGAAGGGCGTTCCCGTAGATGCGCAGCAGCGCGGTCGGCGCCGTGTCGTAGGCGACGACGCCGCCGGGTGGTTCGGTGACTTCCGTGCCGGCCGTCAGTTCGCCGCCGTGCGCGCGCAAATCGACGATCAGCGCGTCGGTGATCGCCTGGCTGCCCCCGACCGGGATCGGCCAGCCGGCGGCATGGGCCAGCGTGGCCAGCATCAACCCGGCGCCCGAGGAGGTCAACGACGGCATCCGCGAAATCACATGCGCCGCAACGCCCGTGAACAGGGCGCGGGCGTCCTGGCCGGCGAGCAATCCCCACGCGGGCGTCCCCTGCGCCAGCATGCGCAGGCCCAGCTGCAGGGCCGGCGGCACCGAAGGGGGCAGCGACCGCTTGTCGCCGAGCAGCAATCCCACCACGGCGCCCGAATTCTCCACCAATGGGCCCAGCAGCCGCCGCCAGGACGCGCCGCGCTCCAGCTCCGCGCAGGTGCGCTCCAGATCCCGGTAGGCGATGGCGGCCGGGCGGCCCGGCAGCGGGTTGGCGTAGGAGATCTCCGGGACGGCCAGCCGCACGCCCCGCGCGGGCAGGTCGAACGCCGCGAAGAACGGGGATGCCAACGCCAGCGGGTGGACCGCCGAGCACACGTCGTGTGAGATTGCTGGGAATTCGTTGTCTGCGGCGGTGCGAGCGCCGCCGCCGAACGTCGGCTGCGCCTCGACGACCTGCACTTTCAGTCCCGCGCGGGCGCAGATGACGGCCGCGCTGAGGCCGTTGGGCCCGCTGCCGACGACGGTGACGTCCACCGGTCAATTACAGCCGATAGGCTGGCCGCGTGAATCTGCCTGTTGTACTCATTGCCGACAAACTCGCCGAATCAACCGTCGCCGCCCTGGGGGACCAGGTCGAGGTGCGCTGGGTCGACGGGCCCGACCGGCCGAAGCTGCTGGCGGCCGTGCCCGAGGCCGACGCGCTGCTGGTGCGATCGGCCACCACCGTCGACGCCGAGGTGCTGGCGGCCGCTCCCAAGCTGAAGATCGTGGCCCGCGCCGGGGTCGGCCTGGACAACGTCGACGTCGACGCCGCCACGGCGCGCGGGGTGCTGGTGGTCAACGCCCCCACGTCGAACATCCACAGCGCCGCCGAACACGCGATGGCGCTGCTCCTGTCCGCCGCGCGTGAGATCCCGGCGGCCGATGCCACGCTGCGCGAGCACACCTGGAAGCGGTCGAAGTTCTCCGGCACCGAAATTTTCGGCAAGACGGTCGGTGTCGTCGGGCTGGGCCGGATCGGGCAGTTGTTCGCGCAACGGATCGCGGCCTTCGGCACCCACGTGGTCGCCTACGACCCCTACGTGGCGCCGGCCCGGGCCGCGCAGCTCGGCATCGAGCTGCTGTCCCTGGACGACCTGCTGGGCCGCGCCGATTTCATCTCGGTGCATCTGCCGAAGACGCCGGAGACCGCCGGCCTGATCGACAAGGAGGCGCTGGCGAAGACCAAGCCGGGCGTCATCATCGTCAACGCGGCGCGCGGCGGCCTGGTGGACGAGGCGGCGCTGGCCGAAGCCGTGAACAGCGGGCATGTGCGCGCCGCCGGCCTCGACGTGTTCTCCAGCGAACCCTGCACCGACAGCCCGCTTTTCGAGCTGCCGCAGGTGGTGGTCACGCCGCACCTGGGGGCGTCGACCGCCGAAGCCCAGGACCGGGCCGGCACCGACGTCGCCGAGAGCGTGCGGCTGGCCCTGGCCGGTGAATTCGTTCCCGACGCGGTCAACGTCGGGGGCGGCGTGGTCAACGAGGAGGTGGCGCCCTGGCTGGACCTGGCGCGCAAGCTCGGCGTGCTGGTCGCCACGCTGTCCGACGGGCCGCCGGTGTCGTTGTCGGTGCAGGTGCGCGGCGAGCTCGCCGCCGAAGACGTTGAGGTGCTGAAGCTTTCGGCCCTGCGCGGGCTGTTCTCGGCCGTCGTCGAGGGCCCGGTGACGTTCGTCAACGCGCCGGCGCTGGCCGCCGAGCGCGGCGTTTCGGCCGAGATCTCGACGGCCTCGGAAAGCCCCAACTACCGCAGCGTGGTCGACGTGCGGGGCGTGGCCCACGACGGGACGACCGTCAACGTCGCCGGCACGCTGGCCGGGCCGCAGCAAGTGCAGAAGATCGTGCAGATCAACGGGCGCCACTTCGACCTGCGCGCCGAAGGCACCAACCTGATCGTCCACTACGTCGACCAGCCGGGGGCGTTGGGCAAGATCGGCACCCTGCTCGGTGGCGCCGGGGTGAACATCCACGCGGCCCAACTGTCCGAGGACGCCGAGGGCCCGTTCGCCACCATCCTGCTGCGAGTCGACCAGGACGTGCCGGAGGATGTGCGGTCGGCGATCGCGGCCGCGGTGAGCGCCAAGAAGCTCGAAGTGGTTGACCTGTCGTGAGACTCGCGGTGATCGGCGGCGACGGCATCGGGCCGGAGGTGGTGGCCGAGGCCGTCAAAGTCCTCGACGCGGTGGTGCCGGGGGTGGAAAAGACCGGCTACGACCTCGGCGCCCGCCGCTTCCATGCCACGGGCGAGTTGCTGCCGGACTCGGTGCTCGCCGAGTTGCGCGGGCACGACGCCATCCTGCTCGGAGCCGTCGGCGATCCCTCGGTGCCCAGCGGCGTGCTGGAGCGAGGGTTGTTGCTGCGCCTGCGTTTTGAGCTGGATCACCACGTGAACCTGCGGCCGGGTCGGCTGTATCCCGGGGTGAGCAGCCCGCTCGCGGGAAACCCCGAGATCGACTTCGTCGTGGTTCGCGAGGGCACCGAGGGGCCCTACACGGGCAACGGCGGCGCGATTCGCGCCGGGACGCCGCACGAAGTGGCCACCGAGGTCAGCCTGAACACCGCGTACGGCGTGCGGCGGGTGGTGCAGTACGCGTTCGAACGCGCCATGTTGCGCCGCAAGCACCTGACGCTGGTGCACAAGAACAACGTGCTGACGTTCGCGGGGAAGCTGTGGTCGCGGATCGTCGCCGAGGTCGGCGAGGAGTATCCCGACGTCGAGGTGGCCTACCAACACGTCGACGCGGCCACCATCTTCATGGTCACCGACCCCGGCCGCTTCGACGTGATCGTCACCGACAACCTGTTCGGCGACATCATCACCGACCTGTCCGCGGCGGTGTGCGGCGGAATTGGCTTGGCCGCCAGTGGAAACATCGACGCCACCCGGACCAACCCGTCGATGTTCGAGCCGGTGCACGGCAGCGCACCCGACATCGCCGGTCAGGGCATCGCGGATCCGACCGCGGCCATCATGTCGGTGGCGCTGCTGCTCGACCACCTCGGCGAGGACGAGGCCGCTGCCCGGGTGGACCGTGCCGTCGAGCATCATCTGGCAACTCGTGGGAACGAACGGCGCGCCACCGGCGAAGTCGGCGAACTGATCGCAGCCGCGCTCTAGATTCCAACCCGGGCGGCAACAACCGGATCGGCACCAACGGCACGGCCGCCAGGGGGAACAGCCCGCACAGCGCCCAGGCCGGCGGATACTTCGCCGCGCTGATCAGCACACCGAACAGCGGGGGACCGACGGCCGCCACCACCCGCTGGGTGGTGTTCTGGATGCCCAGCGCGCGCCCGCTCCAGAACGGCCCGGCGAATTCGGTGATGGCGGTCGCCTCCAGCCCGTTGTCCAGCACCGCGATCACCGAGATCGCGACCATCAGCGCGATGTCGAATCGCGAATCCACCAGGTCCGAAAGCGCCAGGAGGAAAAGGGTCAACGCGGCGGCCGCGGCGATGACGGCGACGGGTTGCATGCGTGAGCCGATGCGATCCGACCAGCGGCCGACCGCGATGCGCCCCGCCGCGCCGAGCAGCTGCGACAGGGTGACCAGACCGCCGGCCGCGGCGACCGACCAGTGGTGGTGGTTGACCAGCCACACCAGCATGAAGGTGACCGTCACCGTCTGCGGCATCATGAGCAGGCCCGCGACCGCGTGAATGCGCCACAGCACCGAGGATCCGCGATACGGGCTGGCCAGTTCGGATTCCGTGGCCGCCTCCCGGGATTTGCGCGGCGGGTTGACGACGCCGACCGCGGCGGCCACCGCCGCCGCGCTGCACACGAACGCCGGAAACATCAGCCCCGCGTGCGGGCCGCGCTCGGCCAGCTCGGGCATCACCAGCGCGCCCACGGCGATGCCCAGCGGTTGTGCGGTCTGGCGGATGCCCATCGCCAGGCCGCGCTGCTGCGGCGGGAACCACCCCGACACCAGTCGCCCCCCGGCGGCGTTGCAGCTTGCGGCGGCCATGCCACCCAGAAACAGGTAGATGGCGACCCACACCATCGAATGCACCGACGCCGCGCCGTAGGCCGCGGCCGCGGTCAGCGCGGAACCCGCGGTCAGCACGATCCGTTCGCCCACGCGGTCTAGGACGTAGCCCCACAGCACCAGGGTGACGACCATGCCCCAGCTGGGCATCGACGACAACAGACTCGCTTCGGTCAGCGCAATCCCGCGCCGGTCCTCGAGCGAGGGGATCAGGAAGGCGATGCCGTTGATGAAGAGGAAGGAACTGGCCGTCACGAACAGCGAGACGACCATCACCGTCCAGCGCGCTCCCGCGCTGAGCGTGGCGTCGCCCTTCGGCATCAATCCATGCTTGCACAGGGCCGACACCGGCCGCGGTAACTCTGAAAACGACTACTAGGCTGCAACGAATGCGCCTTGGTCGAATCGCCAGCCCGGACGGTGTCGCGTTCGTCAGCATCGAGGGCGAGCTGGAGGATCCCGCCGGGATGATCGTGCGGGAGATCGCCGAGCACCCGTTCGGCACGCCGAACTTCACCGGCCGCTCCTGGCCGCTGGCCGACGTGCGGTTGCTGGCCCCGATACTGGCCGGCAAGGTGGTCTGCGTCGGCAAGAATTACGCCGATCACATCGCCGAGATGAGCAGCTTCGCGACCGGCCCGGCGGCGGCGGATCCGATCATCTTCCTCAAACCGAACACCGCCATCATCGGCCCGAACGTACCGATCCGGTTGCCCGCCAACGCCTCACCGGTGCACTTCGAGGGCGAGCTGGCCGCGGTGATCGGCCGGCCGTGCAAGGACGTGCCCGCCGCTCAGGCCGCCGACAACATCCTCGGCTACACCATCGGCAACGACGTCTCGGCGCGCGACCAACAACAGGCCGACGGCCAATGGACTCGCGCCAAGGGCCATGACACCTTCTGCCCGGTCGGGCCGTGGATCGTCACCGACGTCGATCCGGCGGACCTCGAACTGCGCACCGAGGTCAACGGCGAGGTGAAGCAACACAGCCGCACCTCGCTGATGATTCACGACGTCGGCGCCATCGTGGAGTGGATCTCGGCGGTGATGACCCTGCTGCCGGGCGATCTCATCCTGACCGGAACACCCGCGGGCGTCGGTCCCATCGAGGACGGCGACACGGTCTCGATCACGATCGAGGGCATCGGCAGCCTCGTCAACCCCGTTGTCCGCAAAGGAAAGTCGTGACCGTACGAGTCCGATTCTGCCCGTCGCCGACCGGCACCCCGCACGTCGGGATGGTCCGCACCGCGCTGTTCAACTGGGCCTACGCCCGACACACCGGCGGTACCTTCGTCTTTCGCATCGAGGACACCGACTCCCAGCGCGACACCGAGGAAAGCTACCTGGCGCTGCTCGACGCGCTGCGCTGGCTCGGCCTCGACTGGGACGAGGGCCCCGAGGTCGGCGGCCCCTACGGCCCGTACCGCCAGTCGCTGCGCGTCGAGATCTATCGCGACGTGGTGGCCAGGCTGCTCGAGGCCGGGGAGGCCTACTACGCCTTCTCCACCCCGGAGGAGGTCGAGGCCCGCCACATCGCGGCCGGCCGTAATCCCAAGCTGGGCTACGACAACTTCGATCGGCAGCTCACCGATTCGCAGCGCGCGGCCTTTCTCGCCGAGGGCCGGCAGCCGGTGGTGCGCCTGCGGATGCCCGACGAAGACCTCGGCTGGGACGACATGGTGCGCGGAACCACAACGTTCGCGGCGGGCACCATCCCCGATTTCGCGCTGACCCGCGCCAACGGAGAACCGTTGTACACCTTGGTCAACCCGGTCGACGACGCGCTGATGAAGATCACCCACGTGTTGCGCGGCGAGGACCTGCTGCCGTCGACCCCGCGCCAGCTCGCCCTCTATCAGGCGATGATCCGGATCGGGGTCGCCGAACGCACCCCACAATTCGCGCATCTGCCAACGGTGTTGGGGGAGGGCACCAAGAAGCTCTCCAAGCGCGACCCGCAGTCCAACCTGTTCGCCCACCGCGACCGGGGCTTCATCCCGGAGGGGTTGCTGAATTACCTTGCGCTGCTGGGCTGGGCGATCGCCGACGACCACGACGTGTTCACCCTCGACGAAATGGTGGGGGCTTTCGACGTCGTCGACGTCAATTCGAACCCGGCCCGGTTTGACCAGAAGAAGGCCGACGCGCTGAACGCCGAGCACATCCGGATGCTGGACGCCGGCGACTTCGCCGCCAGGCTGCGCGAGTTCCTGAACGCCCACGGCCATCAGACCGGGCTGGATGATGCCGGATTCGCCACCGCCGCCGAGCTGGTGCAGACGCGCATCGTGGTCCTCGCCGACGCGTGGGACCTGCTGAAGTTTTTCAACGACGACGAATACGCGATCGACCCCAAGGCCGCCGCCAAGGAGCTCGGCCCGGACGGCATCGCGGTGTTGGACGCGGCGCTGACCGCGCTGGACGGCGTGGCGGGCTGGACCACGGCCGACATCGAGCACGCGCTGAAGACCGCGCTCGTCGAAAACCTCGGACTCAAACCGCGCAAGGCGTTTGGTCCGATTCGGGTCGCCGTGACGGGAACGACGATCAGCCCACCGTTGTTCGAATCACTGGAACTGCTGGGCCGCGACCGGAGCATGGCGCGGTTGCGGGCCGCGCGCGACGGCGCGGTCTAGGTTTTTGGTAGTCTGCACTGCGGTTTACAAAGGCCGGCAACGGTTGGCCGCAGCGGTTGCGGGACGCCCCGCAAAACCGTTGTGACCAGCGGTTTTAGGTCGCCGATGGGGTATGGTGTAATTGGCAACACAGCTGATTCTGGTTCAGCCATTCTAGGTTCGAGTCCTGGTACCCCAGCACTAGAGAGGTTTTGGATGCAGCATGCTCAGCGATTAGGTCGCCTTTCTGAGGTGAGCTATGCTGGCTGCTCGGATCGGTTCTGGCCCCGTCGTCTAGCGGCCTAGGACGCCGCCCTCTCACGGCGGTAGCGTGGGTTCGAATCCCATCGGGGCTACAAATGTCTATTGGCCGGTCCGCAGCGCGGCCGGCGCGGTCGATCCGCCCACCGGCATCTGCGGCAACCCGAGCTTGCGGTGATCCCACGAGCGCGCGCGGCGGGCGACGATGCGCACGCAGACCCGCTTGTTCATCATCTGCTCGACGAACGGCTTCATCTCGTCGCTGTAGGGACCGGTGTAGCGCTCGAACACGCTGACGCCGACACGGTGCGAGACCTCCGGGTCGTCGACGATCTCGGCGACGCCCTCGAACGACACCCCGCGCAGCGTGTCGTAGGTGTCGCCGTCCTCGATCAAAAAGCTCACCCGAGGATCCCGCGTGAGGTTGACCGCCTTCTGCGACTTGGCCTTGGTCTCGAGCCAGATCTCGCCGTCGACGACGGCGTACCACATCGCGGTCAAGTGCGGCTGGCCGTCGGGGCCGACGGTGGCCAGCGTGCCGGTGCGGCTCTTCACGACGAAGTCGGCGATCTCGTCTTCGGACATGACGATGCTCGCGCGCTGATTGGTTCCCATGGCGGTCAGTGTGTCAGGCGGTGCGCGGTTGGGTGTGCGGTGGTGGCGTTTCGGGGTGTGCGCTCAGGGGGCGACGGCGTCGAGTGTGCACTGCGGGCCTTCGGTGTGAACGCAGGGTGGAGATCGTGCGGTGTGGGCGCCGTGCGGGCACGCGCAGAGCCGTGGGCGCACACCAAAGCCGCCGCCGCGGGCGACACAGTGCCTACATCCGGCGGGTGAGCGCTTCGGCGGCGGACAGCAGATCGGCGGCCCAGCGGGCCCCCGGGCGCCGGCCGATCCGGTCGACGGGGCCCGACACCGAGATTGCGGCGACGACGACGCCGCGGTTGTCGCGCACCGGCGCCGACACGCTGGCCACACCGGGCTCGCGCTCGGCGACGCTTTGCGCCCAGCCGCGCCGGCGCACGTCGGCCAGCGTCCGGTCGGTGAATTTCGCCGCCGGCAGTACGGCCTTCTGGGTGGCGGTGTCGGCATAGGCGAGCAGCACCTTGGCCCCGGAACCCGCCGTCATCGGTAGCCGCGCGCCGACCGGAACCGTATCGCGAAGACCCGCAGCCGGTTCCAGGGCGGCCACGCAGACCCGCGAGGTGCCCTCGCGTCGATAGAGCTGAATGCTCTCGCCGGTGGTCTCACGCAACGCGGGCAGCACCGACGCGCTCGCGGCCAGCAGCGGGTCGTTGACCCGGGCCGCCAGTTCGGTGACCGCCGGGCCCAAGCCCCAGCGCCCCGCGTCGTCGCGCGCGAGCAGCCGATGGACCTCCAGGGCGGCGGCCAGCCGGTAGGCGGTCGCCCGGGGCAGCCCGGTCCGCTCGCACAGTTCGGCCAAACCGCAGGGGGATTCCGCGATCGTGTGCAGCACAACCACCGCTTTGTCCAGGACGCCGATGCCGCTATGCTGTCTCATAAGGAGATACTAGTGTCTCATATTCTGAGATACAG
Organism: Mycobacterium terramassiliense; assembly: GCF_900157385.1. Classification (GTDB taxonomy): domain Bacteria; phylum Actinomycetota; class Actinomycetes; order Mycobacteriales; family Mycobacteriaceae; genus Mycobacterium; species Mycobacterium terramassiliense. The sequence goes on along the minus strand of NZ_LT717699.1, from coordinate 32,734 downwards.
CGAAAGACCGAACAGAGGCGAATTCAAGATGGGATCCGACAAACCGCGCACCCTGGCCGAAAAGGTCTGGGAGGACCACGTTGTGGTGCGAGGGGGCGAATCCGAACAGGCAGGCGCCCCCGACCTGATCTACATCGATCTGCATTTGGTGCACGAGGTCACCAGCCCGCAGGCTTTCGACGGGCTGCGCCTGGCCGGCCGCCCGGTGCGACGACCCGACCTGACGCTGGCCACCGAGGACCACAACGTGCCCACCGTCGGCATCGACAAGCCGATCGCCGACCCGATCTCGCGCACCCAGGTCGAGACCTTGCGGCGCAACTGCGCGGAATTCGGCGTCCGGCTCTACCCGATGGGCGACATCGATCAGGGCATCGTGCATGTCGTCGGTCCGCAACTGGGCCTCACCCAGCCGGGCATGACGATCGTCTGTGGCGACAGTCACACGTCCACGCACGGCGCATTTGGCGCGCTGGCCATGGGGATTGGCACCTCGGAGGTCGAACACGTGCTGGCCACCCAGACCCTGCCGTTGCGGCCCTTCAAGACGATGGCGGTCAATGTCGACGGCACGTTGCCCCCAGGCGTGACCGCCAAGGACATCATCCTCGCGCTGATCGCGAAGATCGGCACCGGTGGCGGGCAGGGTCACGTCATCGAATACCGGGGCAGTGCCATCGAATCGCTGTCCATGGAAGGCCGGATGACGGTCTGCAACATGAGCATCGAGGCCGGCGCCCGGGCGGGCATGGTGGCGCCCGACGACACCACTTACGAATTCCTGCGTGGGCGCCCGCACGCGCCCACCGGCGCGCAATGGGATGCCGCCGTCGAGTACTGGCAGCGGCTGCGCACCGACCCCGGCGCCGCCTTCGACACCGAGGTCCATCTCGACGCGGCCTCGCTGAGTCCGTTCGTCACGTGGGGGACCAACCCCGGCCAGGGGGTGCCGCTGGACGCGGCCGTGCCCGATCCCGAACTGATCGGGGATGACGGCGAGCGACAGGCCGCCGAGAAAGCCTTGGCGTACATGGACCTTCGACCCGGCACGCCGATGCGCGATATCGGCGTCGACGCCGTGTTCGTCGGTTCTTGTACCAACGGTCGTATCGAAGACCTGCGCGTGGTGGCCGACGTGTTGCGCGGACGCAAGGTCGCCCAGGGGGTGCGAATGCTGGTGGTGCCGGGTTCCATGCGGGTGCGCGCACAGGCGGAGGCCGAAGGGCTGGGTGAGATCTTCACGGCCGCCGGCGCGGAGTGGCGTCAGGCCGGATGCTCGATGTGCCTGGGCATGAACCCCGATCAGCTTTCGCCGGGCGAGCGGTGCGCCGCGACGTCCAACCGCAACTTTGAAGGGCGGCAGGGCAAAGGGGGCCGCACGCACCTGGTGTCGCCGGCCGTCGCCGCCGCAACGGCGGTCCGGGGCAGGCTGTCCGCGCCGGCTGACTTGCACTCCAACTGACTTCGAATCGAGGACGAAAATGGAAGCCTTTCGCACCCACACGGGTATCGGCGTGCCGCTGCGACGGTCCAATGTCGACACCGATCAGATCATTCCCGCCGTATTTTTGAAACGCGTTACCCGAACCGGTTTCGAGGACGGCTTGTTCGCCACGTGGCGTTCCGATCCCTCATTCGTGCTCAACCTCAGCCCCTTTGACCGCGGCTCGGTTCTGGTCGCCGGGCCCGATTTCGGCACGGGGTCGTCGCGCGAGCACGCGGTGTGGGCGCTGATGGACTACGGGTTCCGGGTGGTCATCTCGTCTCGATTCGGTGACATTTTTCGGGGCAACGCCGGCAAGGCGGGCCTGCTGGCCGCCGAAGTTTCTCAGGACGGCGTCGAACTCCTTTGGAAGCTCATCGAGGGCAGCCCGGGCTTGGAAATCACTGCCAATCTTCAAGATCGAAATATCACCGCCGGAACGACGGTGCTGCCGTTCAAGATTGACGACCATACGGCCTACCGGCTACTGGAGGGTCTCGACGATATAGCCCTTACGCTGCGGAAACTTGACAACATTGAGAGCTTCGAGGCGGCGCGCCCGGAGTGGAAACCGCGCACTACGGCCGCCTCCTGAACGGTCGATCGGTGCCGATTTTCTTCTCGGTCGGCTAACTAACCCGGCCGATTTCCCGGTCCCGCCACCGGTCAAGGGCGGCAACCGGATTGCGAAAAGTTTCGCCGTTCGGTCGGCGAAATTGCGCGTGGCTCTTGGAAATTTGCTGGGTGAGGGTTTACCGTGTCCACTAGTCGGTTCCCAAAACGAGGACCACTAGCTTCGGAGGGTTTGGATGAACAAAGCAGAGCTCATAGATGTGCTCACACAGAAATTGGGCTCGGACCGTCGACAGGCGACCGCTGCCGTCGAGAATGTCGTCGACACCATTGTGCGCGCGGTGCACAAGGGCGACAGCGTCACCATTACCGGGTTCGGTGTGTTCGAACAGCGGCGGCGCGCGGCGCGCGTGGCCCGCAATCCGCGTACCGGCGAGACGGTAAAGGTAAAGCCGACATCGGTTCCCGCGTTCCGGCCCGGTGCCCAATTTAAAGCGGTTGTGTCTGGCGCGCAGCGCCTCCCGTCGGAAGGACCAGCAGTGAAGCGTGGTGTTGTGGCAGGCGGTGCGGCCAAGAAGGCCGCGAAGAAGGCTCCGGCCAAGAAGGCCGCGAGCAAGGCTCCGGCCAAGAAGGCCGCCGCTAAGAAGGCTCCGGCCAAGAAGGCCGCGGTGAAGAAGGCTCCGGCCAAGAAGGCCGCGGTGAAGAAGGCTCCCGCCAAGAAGGCCGCGGTGAAGAAGGCTCCCGCCAAGAAGGCCGCGGTGAAGAAGGCTCCCGCCAAGAAGGCCGCGGTGAAGAGGGCGCCGGCCAAGAAGGCCGCGAGCAAGGCTCCGGCTCGGAAGGCTCCGGCCAAGAAGGCCACCGCGCGGCGCGGCCGCCGGTAACAGGTTCCGATACGCGGATACCCTTCGGGGTGGCAGCAACGCCACCCGGGGGGTATTCGCGTGTCAGGCCCGCACGTTGGCGGCCAGTGCGCCGCCGATGTGGTCGGCGGACACCAGCCGGCCGCCGGATAGGGACAGCACCCACGTACTGCCCTTGTGGTTGCGGGATTTATCGGCGCGCACTCCGTCGCGTTCGCACCACCAGGCGATCAGGTCCGGAATCACCTTGCCCTGCGTGCAAATCACCGGGGTGCGGGCCTCCTGGGCGATGCCGAGCATCCGGTGGCGGGCGCGCTTGGGGTTCTTGGCGTAGGACTCCTCGGTGAGGGCGGGTTCGTTGTGCACGCTCACACCGAGCTCTGCGGCGAGCGGTTCGACCGTCTGGTGACAGCGGAGCCGGTCGGCGGCGTACACGTCGGAGGCGCCGAAGGCGAGCAGTTGTGGCACCAGGGCTTCCGCCTGCGCGCGTCCCCGCTTATCCAGCGGTCGTTGGGTGTCGTCGCCTTTGAAGCGTGACTTTCTGCCGGCGGTGCCGTGCCGGACCACCAGCACCGTTTGCGTGTCGGCGGGCTGTTTTGCGAAGTGGCGCAGCATCTTTCGGTCGTGTGGGTAGGTGAGTCTGTCCTTGGCTTCGGCGAGCGGCAACCAGAGGAGTTCGTCGACCTCGCTGCCCGGTGTGAATTCGCCGCCCGTGCTGCGCGCCGACCAGTAGTGCACCTTCTTGACGCCCTGCTCGATCGGGTAGCTCACCACGTCCAGCCGCCGGCCGAGGACGGCGCCATGACCGGTCTCCTCTAACACCTCTCGCACCGCCGCGACCGGCGCCGTCTCGCCGGGGTCCACCTTGCCCTTGGGCAGTGACCAGTCGTCGTATCGGGGGCGATGGATGACGGCGACCTCGAGGCCGGGGTTGCCGGATTCCCCGGGCCGCCACAGCACGGCGCCCGCCGCGTACACGACCCGACTCCCCGAGCGCCGATTGGCGGACGAGTTCTGGGTTGGCAACTCAACTCCTGCAGGTCAATTCGGCGAGGTACGCACGGCCGTGGGCGCGACCAGGAAAGCTACCACATATCCTCAGGCGCTCCGGTGCAGCTCCATCAGCGATTCCTGATGGTCGCGCACCGTGTGGCCCTCCCGCGGCGCCGCGATCCACTGCCCGTCGGCGCCGAGCTCCCAGCACCGGGTGGACGGGTTCAGCGCGGACTCGAACAAGTCGTCCAGGTACGCCGTGAGCCTGGGGTCCTTGACCTGAACCAGCGCTTCGACGCGTCGGTCGAGGTTGCGGTGCATCATGTCGGCACTGCCGATCCAGAACTCGTTGATGCGGCCGAAATGCATGATCCGCGAGTGCTCCAGGAATCGGCCGAGGATCGAACGGACCGAGATGTTCTCCGAAAACCCTTCCGCGCCCGGGCGCAGCGCGCAGATGCCGCGCACCACGATCTCCACGCGCACGCCGGCGCGGGACGCGCGGTAGAGCGCGTCGATGACCTGCTCGTCGACCAGGGCATTCATCTTCATCCTGATGCGTCCCCCACCGCCGTCGCGGTGGGCGGCGATCTCGCGCTCGACGCGTTCGATGATGCCGGTGCGGATGCTGTGCGGGGCCACCAACAGGTTGCGGTAGGACACCTTCCGCGAGTATCCGGTGAGCGAATTGAACAGGTCGGTCAGGTCGGCCCCGATTTCGGGAGAGGCGGTGAGCAGTCCGACGTCCTCGTACAGCCGCGCCGTCTTGCCGTTGTAGTTGCCGGTCCCGATGTGGCAGTACCGCCGGATCGTTGGGCCCTCGCGGCGCACCACCAGGCAGGTCTTGCAGTGCGTCTTGAGCCCCACATACCCGTAAACCACATGCACGCCCGCCTGCTCCAGCTCGCGCGCCCAGCGGATGTTGGCCTGCTCGTCGAAGCGCGCCTTGATCTCCACCATTGCCACCACTTGCTTTCCGGCCTCGGCGGCGTTGATGAGTGCGCGAACGATCGGCGAGTCACCGGAGGTGCGGTACAACGTCTGCTTGATCGCCAGCACGTTGGGATCGGCGGCGGCCTGCTCGATGAATCGCTGCACGCTGGTGGAGAACGACTCGTACGGATGATGAAGCAGCACATCGCCTTCGCGCAGCGTCGCGAAGATGCTCCTCGGTGTTTCGCGGTCGACGAAGGCGGGGCTGGTGGCCGGAACGAAGGCCGGGTCTTTGAGCGCCGGGCGGTCCAGTCCGTATATCTGCCACAACGACGACAGATCGAGCAGCCCGGGCACCTCGATGACGTCACCGGGGTTCACGTCGAGTTCGCGAAGGAGCAACTCCAGCATGCTCTCTGTCATGTCATCGGCGATCTCGAGTCGGACCGGCGAACCGAACCGGCGGCGCGCCAGCTCTCGCTCCAGCGCCTGCAGCAGGTCTTCGTCGCGGTCCTCTTCGACCTCGTAGTCGGCGTTGCGGGTGATGCGGAACGCGTGATGCTGCACGATCTCCATGCCGGGGAAGAGCACCGGCAGAAAGGCCGCGATCAGTTCTTCCATTGGCAGGTAGCGGATTATGGTGGGCCCTTCGGCGCCGCCCTCCGCGTCGCGGTGGTTCTGGAGTTCGACGAAGCGATCGACGTTGTTGGGCACCTTGACGCGGGCGAAGTGCTGGCCGCCGTCCTCGGGCTGGCGCACCATGACCGCCAGGTTCAAACTCAACCCGCTGACGAAGGGGAAGGGGTGGGCGGGGTCGACGGCCAACGGCGTCAGCACCGGGAAGACCTGCTCGTGGAAGTACGTCGACAGTTCGTCGCGCTCATCCTGATCCAGATCGGCCCACGTGACGATGTGGATGCCTTCGGCGGCCAGCGCCGGCTCCACCGAATCGAGGAACACGCGCGCGTGCCGGGTCGCGATCCGCTGCGTGTGCTCGCCGATGAGGGCCAGTTGCTCGCGCGGCGTCAGGCCGTCGGCCGAGCGCACGGACAGCCCCATCTCGTCGCGGCGCTTGAGGCCGGCCACCCGAACCATGTAGAACTCGTCGAGATTGGAGGCGAAGATCGCCAAGAACTTCGCGCGCTCCAGCAACGGCAGAGAGTTGTCGTCCGCCAAGGCGAGCACGCGCGCGTTGAAATCCAGCCAGCTCAGCTCGCGATTGAGGTAGCGGTCCTCCGGCAGCACGTCATCGATCGCGGCCGGGGTTGCGGCAGGCGGCGCGCCCACGGCCGAGTCGTTGGTTTGCCACGCGGATTCTTCGAGGCGCGCCTCGGCTTCGATTTCGGTCACCCTGCGATCATTGCTCATTCCCGCTGGTGCTGCTAGCGCCCGACGGACATCCATCGCCCGTTGGCGCGCAGTTCACCGTGCGTACAGTTTTCGCCGTCGCGCCCGGATCAGTGCTGCGTGACGGCCCGGGCCGTCGCGGACCCGACCCCCAGGCGGCGGGCGGCCGTCAGGTCGGCGGGCGTGTCGACGTCGCAGCGCAGGCCGGGCCACGCGCCCGTCAGCTCGATCGCGCCCGAACGACGGTGCCGCGCGCACGAATCCGGCCCGAACTGCGGATCCAGCGGGGCCCCGAACGCGCACAGCGCGGCGGTTCCCGTCGCCAACCGGTCGGCGACGAAACTGCGCCGGTGGTGGCGCGCGGCGGCGATCGCCTCGGCCAGCTCCTGGGTCTGCAGCGCCGGCAAATCACCTTGCAGGACAACGATATTGGCGAAGGATCCGGACACGGCGCGTTCCGCGGTGGCGATCGCGTTGTTGAGCGGATCGCTATTGCCGTCGGGCGTCGGATCGGCGAGCACGCCGGCGCCCAGCCCGGCGGCGGCGGCCGCCGCGGCGTCGTCGGGCGTGATGACGGTGATCGAGCCCAGCGCGGCAACGCCGGACGCGGCGGTCAGCGTGTCGATCAGCATGGCCAGCACCACCCGCTCGCGGGTCCGCGCCGAGAACACCGGCGCCAGCCGGGTCTTGGCGGCGGCCAACCGCTTGACGGCGATGATCAACGCCACGTCGCCGGCGCCGTCGCCCGCACCGTCGGGCCGTGTGCCGCTCATGGGGCCATCCTGCCAGCGCGACCGCGGCGGCCGGGCGCCACGGTAGCGTGACGGCACAGCGACGACACCGACGGGACGACACCGACAGACGGGGATGGCAGATGGCCGGTTCAGAGGGCGCCATTGCGGTGATGGGCGCCGGTGCCTGGGGCACGGCGCTGGCCAAGGTGCTGGCCGATGCCGGGCAGGAGGTGGTGCTGTGGGCCCGGCGATCCGAGGTCGCCGACGAGATCAACGCCACCCGGTACAACCCCGACTATTTGCCCGGCACCCCGTTGCCGCCGGGCATCCGTGCCACCGTCGACGCCGGTGATGCGCTGGCCGGTGTGACGACGGTGCTGCTCGGGGTTCCGGCGCAGACGATGCGTGGCAACCTCGAGCGGTGGGCGCCGCTGGTGGCCGACGGCGCGACCCTGGTCAGCCTCGCCAAGGGCATCGAGCTGGGCACGCTCATGCGCATGAGCCAGGTGATCATTTCGGTGACCGGCGTGGACCCGGCGCAGGTCGCGGTCATCTCGGGGCCGAACTTGGCCAGCGAGATCGCCGAATGCCAGCCGACCGCGACGGTCATCGCGTGCAGCGACTCCGGCCGGGCGGTCGCGGTGCAGCGGATGCTCAACAGTGGGTACTTCCGTCCTTATACCAACAGCGATGTGGTGGGCACCGAGATCGGCGGGGCGTGCAAGAACGTCATCGCGCTCGCGTGCGGGATGGCCGCCGGCGTCGGGCTCGGCGAGAACACCGCGGCGGCGATCATCACCCGGGGATTGGCGGAGATCATGCGGCTGGGGATCGCCCTCGGCGCCAAGGGCGCCACGCTGGCCGGACTGGCGGGCGTGGGTGACCTGGTCGCCACGTGCACCTCGCCGCATTCGCGCAACCGGTCCTTCGGCGAACGCCTGGGCCGCGGCGGGACCATGGAGTCGGCCACGGAGGCGGGACACGGGCACGTCGTCGAGGGGGTGACGTCCTGCGAGGCGGTGCTCGCGCTGGCCTCCAGTTACGACGTCGAAATGCCGCTCACCGACGCGGTGCACCGGGTGTGCCACAAGGGGTTGTCGGTGGACGAGGCGATGGCGCTGCTGCTCGGTCGCAGCACCAAGCCCGAATGAGGCGCACGAGCCGGCAAAACCGCAGCTAGCGGCTCGGGATCCGACCCGGGAGCCCCGCACCCGGTAGCCTCTGAAGGTTGTGAGCCCCAGCGAGCGCGTGCGCGTCGCCGTCGTCTTCGGCGGGCGCAGCAACGAGCACGCCATCTCCTGCGTGTCGGCGGGCAGCATCCTGCGCAATCTCGACCCGCAGCGTTTCGAGGTGGTCGCGGTCGGCATCACCCCGGAGGGCTCGTGGGTGCTCACCGACGGGGACCCGGACGCGTTGGCGATCAGCGACCGGCGGCTGCCCGAGGTGACCGCCGAATCGGGCACCGAGCTGGCCCTGACGGCCGACCCGCGGCGCAGCGGTCAACTGGTGTCGCTTCAGCCCGGCGCGAGTGACGTCCTGGCGTCGGTCGACGTGGTGTTTCCCGTGCTGCACGGCGCCTACGGCGAGGACGGCACCATTCAGGGGCTGCTCGAACTCGCCGGCGTGCCGTACGTCGGCGCCGGCGTGCTGGCCAGCGCCGCGGGCATGGACAAGGAATTCACCAAGAAGCTCCTTGTCGCCGAAGGACTTCCGGTCGGCGCGCACGCGGTGCTGCGGGCCCCGCGGTCGGCCCTGGATCTCGAGGAGCGCGAGCGGCTCGGTTTGCCGGTGTTCGTCAAACCCGCGCGGGGCGGTTCCTCGATCGGGGTCAGCCGGGTCGCGAGCTGGGACGAGCTGCCCGCGGCGGTGGCCAACGCGCGACGGCACGATCCGAAGGTGATCGTCGAGGCCGCGATCAGCGGTCGCGAGCTGGAGTGTGGCGTCCTCGAAATGCCGGACGGCACAGTCGAAGCCAGCACGTTGGGCGAGATCCGGGTGGTCGGGGTGCGGGGCCGCGAGGACTCCTTCTACGACTTCGCGACGAAATACCTCGACGACGCGGCCGAACTGGACGTGCCCGCGAAGGTCGACGACGATGTCGCTGATGCGGTGCGCCAGTTGGCGATTCGGGCGTTCAAGGCCATCGATTGCCAGGGGCTGGCCCGGGTCGATTTCTTTTTGACCGAGGACGGCCCCATCATCAACGAGATCAACACGATGCCGGGGTTCACCACCATCTCGATGTACCCGAGGATGTGGGCGGCCAGCGGCGTCGACTATCCCACCCTGCTGGCGACCATGGTGCAGACGGCGTTGGCTCGCGGCGTGGGCCTGCGCTAGCGGCGATCGCGAGCGCGGCGTTGCCGGGCGTGGCGGGTCGCCGCCATCGGGCTAGCGGCGATCGCGAGCGCGGCGTTGCCGGGCGTGGCGGGTCGCCGCCATCGGGCTAGCGGCGATCGCGAGCGCGGCGTTGCCGGGCGTGGCGGGTCGCCGCCATCGCGCTAGCGGTGATCGCGAGGGCGGCGTTGCCGGGCGTGGCGGGTCGCCGCCATCGACCTAGCGCGGGGGAGCGGGCCGGCCTAGCGCGGGGGGCCCGGGTCGATGGGCACGGCCGCCATGGTGTGGTCGATCACGTCGGAGAGCTGCTGGATGGGTGTCGGCCCCGATCCCGAGGGCAGCGTGAGGGCCACATACACGGGACGGTCGACCGCGTACCAGGTGGACCTGCCCGCGTCGCCGGCGGATTGCTGGTCGGCCGAAACCTGGAACCACTGCACCCGATCGACGATCTGGATCGGAGACCCGACCACGAACTCGCTCGGGCGGTCCAGCCCGCAGCGCAACACCACCGGCTCGCCGCCGGACCCGGCCCGCCAGGCCGCCGCGCCCTCGGGGGCCGGCTGCGCCAGCGCGGCGCGCTGATAGTCCCCGAGCCGCTGCGGTAGCGCGCCGGCCAGTGACCGGCACGCGCCGTCGGACGCGTGCGGCGCCGGGGCGGCGGGGACGGCAACCGGTGGCGGCGGCGCCTGGCGGGTCGCCGCGACCGCCAGGATCACGCCGATCGCCACGACGGCCAGCGCGACCGCGGCGATCAGGACGGCGCGCGGCGGCCCCGGGTCGGCATCGGGCTCGGTCGTCACCGCCCGCGCACCTCCGATCTTCTACACTGGCGCGGTCCGCTCGCGCGGGCAGGAACCTAACTTACCGGCCGCACACTGGCCGTCACCAGGCCCGCGCCTCAGGAGGTGGCGTGCGCGACGACAATCCCGGGGCCCAGGACGAGTCCCCCACGCTGCAACGGATCGGCGAATTCGCCATCATCGATCGGTTGGTGCGGGGCCGCCGCCAACCCGGTGCGGTGCTGCTGGGACCCGGCGATGACGCCGCGCTGGTGTCCGCGGCCGACGGCCGCACCCTGATCTCGACCGATGTGCTGGTGCAGGACCGGCACTTTCGGCTGGACTGGTCGACACCCCACGATGTCGGCCGCAAGGCCATCGCCCAGAACGCCGCCGACATCGAGGCGATGGGCGGGCGGCCGACGGCCTTCGTGGCCGGTTTCGCGGCGCCCGGTGACACCCCGGCCGCCCGGGTGGACGCGCTGGTGGACGGGATGTGGGACGAGGCGGCGCGGATCGGCGCCGGCATCGTCGGCGGCGACTTGGTCAGCGGCCCCCTATGGGTGTTGTCGGTGACGGTGCTGGGTGACCTCGACGGGCGAACGCCGGTGTTGCGATCGGGGGCGCAGGCGGGCTCGGTGCTCGCCGTCACCGGTGAACTGGGCCGCTCAGCTGCGGGATACGCGTTGTGGGACAAGGGCATTGGTGGTTTTGCGGAACTGCGGCGCCGTCACCTGGTGCCGCAGCCTCCCTACGGGCAGGGGGCGGCGGCCGCGGCGGCGGGGGCGCAGGCGATGATCGACGTCTCCGACGGCCTGGTCGCCGACCTGCGGCACGTCGCCGAGGCGTCGGGGGTGAGCATCGATGTGTCCACCGCGGCGCTGGCCGCGGACCGCGAGGCGGTGACGGCGGCCGCGAACGCCGTGGGCGCCGACCCGCTGGCGTGGGTGCTGGGGGGCGGCGAGGACCACGCCCTGGCCGCCTGTTTCGCCGGCCCCGCACCGGCCGGGTGGCGCGTCGTCGGCACGGTGCTCGACGGGCCGGCCCGCGTGCTCGTCGACGGCGCGGAGTGGAGCGGCTACGCCGGGTGGCAGTCGTATTAGTGTGACGCCGTGACCGTCTACGCGATCGCCCAGCTGAGATTCACCGACCGGGCAGCCTACGACCGCTACCAGGCGAGATTCATGGAGGTTTTCCGTCGCCATCCGGGAACGTTGCTGGCCGCCGACGAATCGCCCGAGGTCGTCGAGGGGCAGTGGGACCGCGAGAAGCTGGTGCTGATGTCGTTTCCCGACGAGGCCGCGTTTCGCCGCTGGGCGCAATCGCCGGAATATCAGGAGATCTCCGAAGACCGGCGGGCGGGAGCCGATACGGTGGTCCTGCTCGCGCGGGGGTTGGTGTGACCGCGCGCCCGCTGGGCGAGCTCGTCGAGCCGGGCTGGGCGACGGCACTCGAGCCGGTCACCGAGCAGGTCGCCCAGCTGGGCCAGTTCCTGCGGGCCGAGATCGCCGCCGGTCGCGGGTACCTACCGGCGGGACCAAACGTGTTGCGCGCCTTCACCTACCCCTTCGAAAACGTCAGGGTGCTGATCGTCGGGCAAGACCCGTACCCGACTCCCGGGCACGCCGTCGGCCTGAGCTTCTCGGTGGCCCCCGAGGTGCGTCCGCTGCCGCGCAGCCTGGCCAACATCTTCGACGAGTATCGCGCCGACCTCGGTCATCCCCCGCCCGCGTGCGGCGACCTGACGCCGTGGGCCGAGCGCGGCGTGCTGTTGCTCAACAGGGTGCTCACGGTGCGCCCGAACAATCCGGCGTCGCACCGGGGCAAGGGCTGGGAAGCGGTGACGGAGTGCGCGATTCGCGCGCTGGTAACACGGTCGCGGCCCCTGGTGGCCATCCTGTGGGGCCGCGACGCCTCGACGCTCAAACCCGTTCTGGCCGAAGGTAATTGCGTCGCCATCGAGTCCCCGCACCCGTCGCCGCTGTCGGCGTCGCGAGGGTTCTTCGGTTCGCGGCCGTTCAGCCGCGCGAATGAGCTGCTCGCCGGGCTCGGTGCCGATCCGATCGATTGGAAGCTGCCGTGACCGAGATGACGGCCCTGCGCGCGCACCGCCGGGGTGGCCCCGAGGTGGTGGTCGTTGAACGCGCGCCGGTCCCGGTCCCCGCGGCCGGCGAGGTCTTGATCGAGGTGCACGCCGCGGCCATCACGTTCGACGAGCTGAGGTGGGAGGAGACCTGGACGCGCGACGGCGCCAGCCGTACGCCGGTGATCCCGTCGCACGAGGTGTCGGGCGTGATCTCCGAAATCGGGCCGGGGGTAACGGGTTTGGCGCCCGGCGCCGAGGTCTACGGGTTGATCGATTTCGACCGGGACGGCGGGGCGGCCGAATTCGTCACGGTCCCGGCGAGCGACCTGGCCGCCAAGCCGTCGACCGCCTCCCACGTTGTCGCCGCCGCGCTCCCGCTGGCCGGGCTCACCGCGTGGCAGGCGCTGGTCGAGCACGCCGCGGTCCAGCCCGGTGAGTCGGTGCTGGTTCTCGGCGGAGCGGGCGGGGTCGGCGCCCTGACGGTGCAGCTGGCCGCGGCGCTCGGCGCGCGGGTCACCGCCACCGTGCGCAGCGACGCGCGCGAGCTGGTCGGCGGCTTCGGCGCGCAGCGGGTGATCGACGTGCGCGCCGAGGCGTTCGACGCGGGCGGCCCCGCATACGACGTCGTCGTCGACACCGTCGGCGGTGAGACGTTGGACCGCTCGTTCGGTGTGCTGCGCCCGGGGGGACGGCTGATCACGCTGTCGGCTCCGCCGCCGCCGGGCAGGGCCGACGAACACGGCGTGACGGCCACCTTCTTTATCGTCAGGCCCAATACCGAGCAGCTCGCCGAGCTCGCGGCGCGCGTCGATCAGGGTCGATTGCGGGTGGAAATCGCGCGGACGTTTCCGCTCGACCGGGGACGGGAGGCGTTCGAAAGCGGTCGTGAGCCCGGCCGGCGGCCGGGCAAGACCGTCATCGTCGTGCGCGACTAACCGGGGAAGTTGACGTCCTTGGTGACGGATTTCCATTCTTCGATCGACGCCGACGTCGCGGCGATCTTGTCGCGCATCGCCTTGAGCACGTCGCGCCCCAGCAGCAGCCGCAGCGGTGGGTCGTCGAGCTCGGTGACCATGAGCACGGCCTCGGCGACCTTGCGCGGGTCGCCCGGCAGGTGATCGGCGAACTGCTTGATCAGGTCTTTGCGCGCGGCGACGTCGGAGTAGTCGGCTATCGGGGTGGCCGACTCCTTCATCGACCGCGTCGCCCAGTCGGTGCGGAAGGCGCCCGGCTCGATGGCGGTCACCTTGATGCCCAGTGGCCGCACCTCGGTGGCCAGGGCCTCGGTGATCGCCTCCAGTGCGAACTTCGTTGACGAGTAGTACGCGTTGGGCGGGTTGGCCACCAGGCCCGTCATCGACGACATGTTGATGATGTGCCCGGATCCGCGGGCACGCATCGCCGGCAGCACGGCCTTGATCATGTCGACCGCACCGAAGTAGTTGACATCGAACAGCTTTCGAACCTCGGCGTCCTCGCCCTCTTCCACCGCCGACAGGTAGCCGTGGCCGGCGTTGTTGACCAGGACGTCGATCCCGCCGAATGCGTCGTCGGCCGCCGACACCGCGGTCGCGATCTGACCGGCGTCCGTCACGTCCAGGGCGACGGCCGCGGCGCGATCCCCGAACTCGTCGGCCAAATCCCGCACCGCTTCCGCCCGCCGCGCGGTCACCACCACGCTGTGGCCGGCTTCCAGTGCGGCGCGGGCGATTTCGCGGCCGAAGCCGGTGGAACATCCGGTGACCAGCCAGCGTGTCATCTCAGACCGTTCCTTCCGGCAGGCGCCGCAGGTACGCCGCGCGGCGGTCGGCGAGTTCGGCCGCCCGCTGCGACGGGCTCACCCGCGGCAGGTGGGGCACCTCGGTGTCGAGCCGGTCCAGCTTGACCACGCGCCCGCGCGCGCCGAGGTCTTCGCGCGGACCGGTGCCGCCGAACTCCGCCATGCGCAAGGTCAGGATGCCCTCGGCGAGCCCGTCTGAGTCGATCCAGTTCGCCACGCCGGGGTCGGCCGGCGCGATCACGTAGGTGTAGGTGCCGTCGTCGTTGGCGACCGACTGCGCCTTGTTGAGGCTTCCGGTGCGGTCGACGATGTCCAGCGTGGTGCCCCAGATGTTGCTCAGCGGCACCGTGAAGTATTCGGCACCACCGTCGTTGAGGTCGACCACGAACGCCTCGTCCGGGGCGAGATCGAAGCGGCCCATGACGTAGACCTGGTTGCGCATCGCGCCGGCCTTGTCAGCCGACCACGCCAGGTTGAAATGGTTGGCCGGCATCTTGTACACGCCATGGCTGAGCTTTCCGGTGAAGTCGGCGAAATACGCCATCATCGCCGCGGTCGCCTCGGCCTGCTCGTCGAGCGTGCGCGCCGGCGTGACCGGTGCACCGCCGAGTCGTTGCACCTCAAGATAATTGGGGTCGTCGCGGGCCCAATCCAGCAGCACGTCGCGAATGTAGAACTCGTGGGCCTCGGGGGTGGTCCGCACGTGGTTGGGCCGCCCGTTGGCGGGCTCGGAGTCGACGGTGATGGTGAAGCTGCCGTCCGCGTCGACCTGCATGGTGCGTCCGTTGAGCACGTCGACGGTGCCCATGTGCGCGTCCCACAGCGTGAAGTAGTTCTCGGTCATGCGGTGCTCGCCGACCCGGCCGTGGATCTCGTAGCGCTCGTCGCCGGAGATCGGGATCACCCGGTACACGCTGTCGGGATTGTCGATGCCCCATCGTGATCCGGGGATGCGACGGCCGTCCACCGGGTGCGCCAGCCGGGTGATGCAGCTGACTTTGGGCCGCAGCTTGTCCTGGTTGGACGACCACACCGCCGCGGAGAACATCACCTCGGCGAACGCGTCGTCGAACCGCTCGCGCATCGCGTCGGAGGCCTTCGCCCGGCCCAGCCACGTGTTGGCCACGGTCGCGTAGGCGGCCTTGACGGTGGGGTGCTCGATCAGGTCGAGGGCGGCCAGTTCCTGTTCGCGTTGCGACGCGGTCGAGACGGGGTCTTCAACCATCTAATGCTCCTCAGTGTCCGATGTGCTCTCGAAAACGCTTGTTGTACAACGTGAATCGCTCGTCGACCTGCTCGTTGTGCAGGCCGAAGTCTTGCAGGCCGTACGGCGGGCGCGGCAGCTCGCGGGGACGCACGTCCAGCCAGCGCCGCATCGCGTCTTCGGCCTGCGCGGTGAGCGGCAGGCCGACAGCGTCGTAGACGCGGGCCACCTGCCCGATCGGATCGGCCACCGCGTCGTCGAACCCGATGTCGGTGACCAGGCACGCCTGGTCGGTCCAGCCGTCCCGAACCGCCATCGCCCGGTCATTGGTCCAGCCCATCCGCTCCAGCCACTGCGCGCTGACCCGCGGCAGGTCGACGGCGTCGGCGTGCATCGCATGCAGGGTGGCATTCAGGCTGGCTCCCGATGCGATCGTGGCGCGGGGGTCGCGGTGCATGTGCACGATGTGCAGGCCGGGGAACCGCGCCCGCAGCAATTCCAGGTAACCCAGGTGCGCCGGTGACTTGAGCACCCAGCGCTGAGGGCCTTCGCCAGAAGATCTCTGCCGCTTCTGCCACTGCAGGAATTGCAGCATGCGGTGCAGGTGGTCGTAGGCCGGGGAGAAGTCCTGCTCGTCGAGCCAGGCGCGGTAATGCGGAAGGTGAGCCCCGGATTCGGGCACGTGCGACAAGAATGCGTCGGCCAAAAAGACGATCTCCTCCTCGGCCTCGCGCGCGTACATGGGGTGGATGGCGAACAGTTCCGGTGCGAGTTCGCGCGATTTGACTTCCCGCGCTTCGCTGATGGCGATGCGCGGGTCGACATCGGTGAATTGGTGGTCCAGCCGGGGTGCGACCTCGACCACCTCCCAGCCGTAGGCGCAAACGAAGCGCGGGTCGGCGGCCAGCAGTCGCTGCAGCAGCGTGGTGCCGCTGCGCATCATCCCGACGACGACGATCGGCGGGGCGAGTCGCTCCTCGAGGATCTCCGGGTGACGGCGGATCCACTCCTGTGCCCGCAGCCGCATCCGCAGGCTGTGCACGATCCCCGACCGCAGGATGTGGATTCCGATCGCGTTGAGCTCGGCACGCGCGTAGTCGGCCAGCAACACCCGCAGCGGACGTTCGAATTCGCCGGGACCCCAGTCGTCCAGCGACTCCTTGCGTTGCGCGTCGGCCATGACGGCGGCGACGTCGAAGTGGCCCACCGGCTCAGAACTTCAGGTGGTGGCTGACGTCGCCGACCTGGTCAACGAACATGGTGCGGCTGTCGAAGTGCCAGACGCCGTCGATCCGGTGGAAGGTGTCCTTATAGTGCCCGGTCACGATCACCTGGAGCGGCAAGTCCGGGGTGGCCTGGGTGACGCAGTAGTAGGACGTGCTGCGTGCGGTGCCCTCGGCATCGTCGATATGCAGCTGCACGTTGGACGTGAGGTGTTTGGTCTTCGGGGTGCCGTCGTCGTAGATGCGGGTGGCCATCTCGTACATGGCCCGCACCCGAGCGGCCCCGTCGAACACCGTCTCCGGCGGACCGTCCTCGACCCCGCAGATGCGACCGTGCTCGAAGAGCCGGGCCACGCCGTCCAGGTCACCGCGGTCCAGGAGCTCAGCGTAGGTGAAAATCAGGTTGCTGATTTCCGTCGCGCTGTCACTCACGCCGACCATGTTGGCAGACCCGCGCTCATTTACATAGAACCTCCCACTATTCTTGGTCGCCGTGACGTCACCGTGGACGCCGGGCCGCCTGGGCGAGCTGACCGGCAAACGAGTCGTGGTGACCGGTGCGACCAACGGCGTCGGGCTGGGCACGTCGCGCGCTCTTGCCCGAGCCGGGGCCCATGTGATCCTGGCCGTGCGCAACACCGAACTCGGTGAGCGGCGCGCGGCGCAGATGGGTGGCACCACCACCGTGGCCAAGCTCGACCTCGCCGACCTGTCTTCGGTGCGCGCTTTCCCCGACCTGATCGACGGGCAGATCGACATCCTGATCAACAACGCCGGCACCCTCACCGATCGCCGCACCGACACGGTGGACGGCTTCGAGATGACGCTGGGCACCAACCTGCTCGGACCTTTCGCGCTGACCAACTTGTTGTTGCCCCGGGTGCGTTCGCAGGTCATCAACGTGGGCTCCGACGCCCACCGGCACGCGACGTTGCACCTCGACGACCTGCATCTGCGCCGGCACAAATGGACGAGGCTGGGGGCCTACGGCCAGTCGAAGCTTGCGGTGATGTTGTGGGGGCTCGAGCTGGACCGCAGGCTGCGCGCCGCCGGATCGCCGGTCGTCACCCACCTCACCCACCCCGGCTGGGTGGCGTCGAACCTGTCGCACCTGTCCGACTCGCCGCTGATGTCGTTGTCGCACAAAGCGGTCAAGATCGTCGCCGACCGGCTGGCGAACGACATCGACGAGGGCGCCGCGCCCACGCTGTATTGCATCAGCGAACCGGTGCCGCCCGGCAGCTATGTGGGTGTCAGCGGCAGGCTGGGTCTGCGCGGCGGCCCCGTGCTCATCGGCCGCTCTGTGTGCGCCTGCGACTACGACGCCGCCGCCCGCCTCGTCGCGTTCGCCGAACGGGAGACCGGCACGAAACTGGAGGTGCCCGCCCATGGGTGAACTCGATGACACCGTCGCCGTCATCACCGGCGCCGCGCGGGGCCAGGGCCGCAGCCATGCCGTCGCCCTCGCCGAACAGGGCGCCGACATCGTCGCCGTGGACATCTGCGCCGACATCGACGCGATTCCGTACGCGCTGGGCACCAAAACCGATCTCGACGAGACCGCGCGGCTGGTGCGGCACGCGGGCGGCAGGGTCGTCCCCGTGGTCGCCGACGTCCGCGACCTGGCGCAGTTGCAAGCCGGGGTGCGGGCCGCGATCGACGAGCTCGGCGAGATCGACATCGTCATCGCCAATGCCGGGGTGGTGGCGATCGGCGACACCGAGACTCACTCCGAACCGGTGTTCACCACGATCGTCGACACGAACCTCAAGGGCGTCTGGCACACGCTGCTGGCAACCGTGCCGTCAATCATTCGCAAGGGCCGGGGCGGTTCGGTCGTTATGGTCAGTTCGGCGCAGGGCCTGACCGGTCGGGGCGGCGACGGCAGCGCCGCGATGTTCGCCTACGCCGCCTCCAAGCACGGTGTCGTAGGACTGATGCGCTCGGCGGCGAACGCCTACGCGCAACACAAGATTCGGGTCAACGCAGTGCACCCCAGCGGTGTCGCGACGCCGATGATTCTCAACGACTTCGTGGCGAACCGGATGATCGACAATCCCAACCCGGCCGTCTCGCAGACGCTGCTGCCCGGCGTGCCGCTGGTCGAGGCGCGCGACGTCACCGAAGCGGTGCTGTGGCTCGTCGGCCCGCGGTCGCGCTACGTCACCGGCGTGTCCATACCGGTCGACGCCGGTCACGTCGTGATGTGAGGCGGGCGGTTAGCCGCGGACGACCTTGCCGGCCTTGATGCAGGACGTGCAGACGTTCAGGCGCTGCCTGTTGCCGCCGGGACGGGTCACGACGTGCACGGTCTGGACGTTGGGGTCCCACCGGCGGCTGGTGCGGCGGTGGGAGTGCGACACCGACTTGCCGAAGCCGGGGCCTTTCCCGCAGATATCGCACACAGCGGCCATGGTTCTAGCTCCTCAAATGTCTTAGGGTCCGGCAGGTGGCCAGGACGGCCCGGAATGACTCGGGCCAGCCCAGGATACCGACTGACATGGGCAACCACCAAAACGATCAACACCCGCCCGGCGACGTACCCCGGACTGTCGCCCGCCCTGGCTAGGCTCAATGCGCCGGTGCGCTCGGGCAGCAGGCGTGCGGTCATGGCTGGCCGCCGCGCGCGTCGTCGCCGGGCTACGCTGGCGCCCACCGGGGGCCGGCGCTGGGAGGCTCCGAGGAGGTGGGTCGCGTGGGCACGTCAGAGGCGCTGCTGGACGCCGCGACCCTGCGGAACTGGGCGCACACCGCCGTCAGCGATTTGATCACCCACATCGACGAAATCAACCGGCTCAACGTGTTTCCGGTCGCCGATTCCGACACCGGCGCCAACATGCTGTTCACCATGCGTTCCGCCTTGGCCGAGGCCAACGCGGGCGCCGGCGCGGACGGGGGGACGGGCTGCGTGGCGCGGGTGGCGGCGGCCCTGTCCTCCGGTGCGCTGAACGGCGCCCGCGGCAACTCCGGGGTGATCTTGTCGCAGATCCTGCGGGGGATCGCCGACGTCACCGCGGCCGCGGCGGCAGAGGCCGGCGGTGAGCTGCGCCACATGGACGCGGCCATTCTCGGGGCCGGGCTGCAGCGCGCCGTCGAGCTGGTCATCGCGTCGATGGGCGGCGACGAGGTGCCCGGGACCATCGTCTCGGTGTTGCGGGCCGCCGCCGACGCTATCGAAAAATGCGCCGACGACGGGCTGGCCTCGGCGATCACCGCCGCCGGCGACGCCGCGGTGGTTGCCCTGGAAAAGACCCCCGAGCAGCTCGCCGTCCTGGCTGACGCCGGCGCGGTGGACGCCGGCGGGCGGGGGCTGCTCGTCCTGCTGGACGCGCTGCGGTGCACCATCGGCGGGCAGGCGCCCGCGCGCACGGTCTACGAGCTGTCGCCGCGCGCCCCGGAGCCCGATGCCCCCGCCGCGCGCCCCGGCCCGCAGTTCGAGGTGATGTACCGGCTGGACGGCTGCGACACCGCGGCCGCCCACCTCCTGCGCAATCGGCTCGAGGAGCTCGGGGAATCGGTGGCGCTGGCGCAGGCCGCCGCGGAGGAGTCGGCCCGGATCGACAGCTAC
This sequence comes from Mycobacterium terramassiliense, assembly GCF_900157385.1. Taxonomy (GTDB): domain Bacteria; phylum Actinomycetota; class Actinomycetes; order Mycobacteriales; family Mycobacteriaceae; genus Mycobacterium; species Mycobacterium terramassiliense. Next base: position 12,831 of record NZ_LT717699.1, on the reverse strand, counting down.
TCCGTGCACGTGCACACCGACGACGCCGGCGCCGCCGTGGAAGCCGGCCTGGCGGCGGGGCGGCTCAGCCGGATCGTCATCTCGGCGCTGAGCTCCGGAGCGGCCGGGCGGCCGGCGGGCGGCTGGACGCGCGAACGCGCCGTGTTGGCCGTCGTCGACGGCGACGGCGCCGCCGAGTTGTTCTCCGCCGAGGGCGCTTGCGTCCTGCAGCCCGACCCGGCCGCGAACATCAGCGCCCACCAGCTGGTGCGCGCCGTCGTCGACACCGGCGCCGCCCAGGTGATGGTGCTGCCCAACGGGTACGTGGCCGCCGAGGAGCTGGTCGCCGGGTGCACCGCTGCCATCGGGTGGGGGATCGACGTGGTGCCGATCCCGACCGGGTCGATGGTGCAGGGGCTGGCCGCCCTGGCCGTGCACGAGCCGGAAAGACAGGCGGTCGACGACGGCTTCACCATGGCCCGCGCCGCCGGCGCGTCCCGGCACGGATCGGTGCGCATCGCGACCGGGAGCGCGCTGACGTGGGCCGGTCGCTGCCAGCCCGGCGACGGCCTGGGCATCGCCGGCGACGAGGTGCTCATCGTGGCCGGCGATGCCGCCGGGGCGGCGATCGGACTGCTCGACCTGCTGCTGGCGTCGGGCGGCGACCTGGTGACCGTGTTGATCGGCGCGGGCATCGAGGACGAGGCCGGGGCCGGCGCCGTGGGCGACGTCCTGCAGAAGCACGTGCACGACAATCACCCGGGGACCGAGCTGATGACCTACCGCACCGGCCACCGCGGCGACGTTCTGCTGATCGGGGTCGAGTAGCCGTGGCGTCGCTGTCCGACCGGCTGGACTACGTCGTGGGCGGCAAGATCGTGCCCCTCCTCGACGAGGTGTTCGGCATTCGCACCGTCAACGACCTGTTGCGCCACTACCCGCGCGGCTACACGGAGGGCGCCGCCGTGCGGGGCGCCGAAAACGAGCGGCCGGAAGAGGGCCAGCACATCACCATCGTCGACACCATCACCGATGCGCACTCCTTCCCGATGAAGAAGACCCCCAGGAGGAAGTGCCTGCGCATCACCGTCGGCTCCGGGCGCGGCAAGGTGACCGCGACGTTCTTCAACGCGGACTACATCAGCAAGGACCTCACCAAAAACACGCGCGTGATGCTCTCCGGTGAAGTCGGGTTCTTCAAGGGCGCGATGCAGCTGACGCACCCGGCCTTCCTCGTCCTCGACTCGCCGGACGGGCGCAACCGCGGCACCAAATCGCTGAAAACCATCGCGAACGCCTCCCACACCGCCGGCGGCGACGAGGTGATCGAGGTTCTCGAAGGCCGCTTCTACGCGATCTATCCCGCCAGTTCCAAACTGCAGAGCTGGGACATCTTCGCTGCCGTGCGCCAGGTGCTCGACGTCCTCGACCCGGTGCCCGATCCGCTGCCCGCGGACCTGCGCGCCGAACTCGGCCTGATCACCGAGGACGAGGCGCTGCGCGCGATCCACCTCTCCGAGGACGAGCGCGAACGGCAAAGGGCCCGGGAGCGATTGACGTTCGACGAAGCCGTCGGCCTGCAGTGGGCGCTGGTCGCCCGCCGCCACGGTGAGCTGTCCGAGTCGGGGCCGCCGGCGCCCGCGCGGCCGGACGGCCTGAGAGCGGAACTGTTGCGGCGGTTGCCCTTCGAGCTGACCGGGGGACAGCGCGAAGTGCTGGAAGTGCTTTCCGAGGGTTTGGCGGCGACCCGCCCGATGAACCGCCTGCTGCAGGGGGAGGTCGGCTCCGGCAAGACGATCGTCGCGGTGCTGGCCATGCTGCAGATGGTCGACGCCGGCTACCAGTGCGCGTTGCTTGCCCCTACGGAAGTGCTTGCGGCGCAACATCTCCGGTCGATCCACGATGTCCTGGGCGAGTTGGCGATGGCGGGCCAGCTGGGCGGGGCGGACAACGCGACGCGGGTGGCCCTGCTCACCGGTTCCATGACGGCCGCGCACAAGAAGCACGTCCGCGACGAGGTCGCCGGCGGTCATGCCGGCATCGTCGTCGGTACCCATGCGCTGCTGCAGGACGCGGTGGACTTCCACAACCTCGGCATGGTGGTGGTCGACGAACAGCATCGATTCGGTGTCGAACAGCGGGATCAGTTGCGCGCCAAGGCCCGTGCCGGCATCACACCGCACCTGCTGGTGATGACGGCAACGCCGATACCGCGCACCGTTGCGCTCACCGTGTACGGCGACCTGGAGACCTCGACACTGCGCGAACTCCCGCGCGGTCGCCGGCCGATCGCCAGCAACGTCATCTTCGTCGCCGACAAACCCACCTGGCTCGAACGTGCCTGGCACCGCATCATCGAGGAGGTCTCGGCGGGCCGTCAGGCCTACGTGGTGGCGCCCCGGATCGACGAGACCGACGACACCGAAAAACGCGAGGAGGGCCGCCGGCCCTCTTCCACCGCGGTCGGGCTCTTCGACCGGTTGCGCTCGCGCGAGCTGGCGGACCTGAGGCTGGCGCTGATGCACGGTCGCTTGTCGGCCGACGAGAAGGACGCCGCGATGGCGGCGTTTCGCGCGGGTGAGGTCGATGTGCTGGTCTGCACCACGGTCATCGAGGTCGGAGTCGACGTCCCCAATGCCACGGTCATGCTGGTGATGGACGCCGACCGGTTCGGCATCAGCCAGCTGCATCAGCTGCGTGGGCGCATCGGCCGCGGCGAGCATCCGAGCCTGTGCCTGCTGGCCAGCTGGGTTCCCCCGGACTCGCAGGCCGGCCGGCGGTTGCGTGCGGTCGCCGAGACCCTGGACGGGTTCGCCCTCGCCGACCTTGACCTCAAGGAGCGCCGCGAAGGAGATGTGCTGGGCCGCAACCAATCCGGCAGGGCGGTCACCCTGCGGCTGCTGTCGCTGGCCGACCACGGAACCTACATCGAAGCCGCCCGCGACTTCGCGGTCCACGCCTACGAGCGGGATCCGTCGAACGGCGAATTGGCTTTGCTTGCCGCGCGTTTCACCGACACCGATCGAATCGACTACCTGGACAAGGCATGAACCGCAAGCTGCTGCTGTGGTTGTCGGCGATCGCCGTGCTCGCGGTGCTGGTGGCCTATCAGACGCTGGGATCCCAGGCCGCCAAGCGCGCCGAAGTGGCCGCCCGCGCCGACGTGCCCACCGTCCAACCCGGCGCGGACGTGCTCGCCGGTGTCGCGGTGCTTCCCGAGCGGGCCCACCGCTACGACTACCGGCGCCCGGCGTTCGGCGACGCCTGGGACGACGACAACGACGCACCGCTGGGGCACAACGGGTGCGACACCCGCGACGACATCCTCAACCGCGATCTCGTCGACAAGACCTACGTGTCGACCAAGCGCTGCCCGGACGCCGTGGCCACCGGCACCCTGCACGACCCGTACACCAACACCACGGTTGCGTTCCAGCGTGGCGCCAAGGTCGGTGAGGCGGTGCAGATCGACCACATCGTCCCGCTGGCCTACGCCTGGGACATGGGGGCCTACGGCTGGCCGCCGCCGGAGCGCCTGCGGTTCGCCAACGACCCGGCCAACCTGCTGGCCGTGGAAGGGCAGGCCAATCAGGACAAGGGCGACTCGCCGCCGGCCCAGTGGATGCCGCCGAACACCGCTTTCGCGTGCCAGTACGCCATGCAGTTCATCACCGTGCTGCGCGGTTACCAGCTGCCGGTGGACCAGGCCTCGGCGGGGGTGCTGCGGCAGGCGGCGGCCACCTGCCCGGCGGGCTGAACCTCCCGGCCGGCGTTACGGGCCCTCGTACGTGTCGGGATCCGGGCGCAGCCGGGTGCCGTCGTTGAGACCGTTGATCGCGTCCATGTGCTCGCCGGCCAGCTCGAAATCGAAGATGTCGAGGTTGGTGGCGATGTGCTCGGGTTTGCTCGAGCGGAAGATCACCGAATTGCCCAATTGCACGTTCCACCGCAACAGAATTTGCGCGGGCGTCTTGCCGTATTCGGCGGCGACCGAGTTCACCGTCGGGTTATCCATCAGCTTGCCGAGAACCAGCGGCGTGTAGGACTGCGTGACGACGTTGTGCTGCGCATTCGCTTTGCGCAGATCGGCCTGGTTGAGCAGCGGGTGCAGCTCGACCTGGTTGACCGCGGGGGTGACGAAGGTCAGGTCGATGACCGTCGAGAGGTGATCCTCGGTGAAGTTGGAAACCCCGATCGAGCGGGCCTGGCCTTCCCCGCGGGATTGGATCATGCCGCCGAACGCGTCGACGTATTTGCCCTGCGCCGGCGCCGGCCAATGAATGAGGTAGAGGTCGACGTAGTCGAGGCCGAGTCGCTCCAGGCTGGCGGTGCAGGCCACCGGGGCCTTGGAAAAACCGTGGTCCTCGGTAGCCAGCTTGGTGGTGACGAACAGCTCCGCGCGCGGGATGCCGGAAGCCGCGATCGCGCGGCCGACGCCGGCCTCGTTGCCATAGGCGGCGGCGGTGTCGATGAGCCGGCACCCGATCTCCAGCGCGGCCGCGACGGCGCGCTCGGCTTCGTCCTCCGAGAGGTCGGCGACGCCCAGGCCGAGCACCGGCATGGTGTTTTCGTCGTTAAGCGCTATCGACGGTATGGCGGCGCCCGACTCGCCAGTCAATGTCATTCACCTACCTGTGAATTGAAGGTTCGTAGATCCGGACCCGGTCGGGTTCCCTCGTCGAGCGGGAGGTCGAGGCATTCCGGCGCTGATCCGAGATCGAACACGTCGAAGTTGCTCGCAATCCGTATGGGGTTCACCGACTTGGGGACCACGATATTACCCAGCCCGATAAGCGCCTAATCAATACCTGGTCGCGGGCGCGGCGCGTTGCGCACACCGCGGCCGGAATGGGGCCATTGGGCGACGACGTAGAGTTGACCGCGCGGCACGTCGGAATCGGCAATCGCGCCGGCGGGACCTGGAAGACTCTCCGAGCCAAAAGACGGGTATCCCATTTCCGTCGTTTCAGCATGGCCATGAATTTTCAGGGGGAGCAGGAGCAGCCATGACCAGAAGTGTGCAGGGCGGGCCGGACCTGGACCTTGGTGCCAAACGCCCACCGATGCGCTGGCTCAGTCGGGTCCAGGGCGTCGTCACCACCGCCGGCGTCAAGGTCATCCCGTGGATCCCGACCGCCGCCAAGCGGGTGCTGTTCCACGGCCGTTCGGTCATCATCGACGGCAACACGCTCGACCCCACGCTGCAGCTGATGCTGTCGGGGCTGCGCGCCGTCGGCATCGATGGCCTCGTCGTCGACGACGAACCGGCCGCATCCCGCGCCCAGATGCGGGAGACGCTGGCGGGTCTACCCGGCCCGCAGATTCACGTCGAGGTCGAGGACCTCTCGCTGCCCGGACCGGCCGGTGAGATCCGCGCGCGGCACTACCGTCCGCCCGGTGGGGCCGCCGCGCCCCTGCTGGTCTTCTACCACGGCGGTGGCTGGGTGATCGGCGACCTGGACACCCACGACTCGCTGTGCCGACTGACGTGCCGTGATGCCGGCATCCACGTGTTGTCGATCGACTACCGGCTGGCCCCCGAGCACCCGGCCCCGGCGGCCGTCGAGGACGCCTATGCGGCCTTCAGGTGGGCGCACGAGCACGCCGGTGAGCTCGGTGCCGCCCCCGGGCGAGTCGCGGTCGGCGGTGATAGCGCCGGCGGAAACCTGGCCGCCGTGGTCGCCCAGCTCGCTCGCGATGACGGAGGGCCCGCCCCCGTGCTGCAGTGGCTGATCTACCCGCGGACCGACTTCACCGCGCAGACCCGGTCCATGAGCCTGTTCGCCCGCGGCTTCCTGCTGACCAGGCGGGACATGGACTGGTTTACCGCTCAGTACCTGAAGGCGTTCGACCCGACCGACCCGCGGGTGTCGCCGCTGCTCGCCGCGTCGCTGGCGGGGCTGGCGCCGGCGTTGATCGCGGTGGGGGGCTTCGACCCGTTGCGCGACGAGGGCGAGGCCTACGCGGCGGCGCTGCGGGCCGCCGGCACCCCGGTGGACCTGCGGTACCTGGGGTCGCTGACCCACGGCTTCGCGAACCTGTTTCCGCTGGGCGGCGACAGCGCCGTGGGCACGAGCGAGCTGGTTTCGGCCCTGCGCGCGCACCTGAGCCGCGCCTGAGCCGTCGGGTGGAGCGCCGGTACTCTAGAGGCGCCTCCGTCCGACCGCCGGGCGGGCCCGCACCGAAGGATCAGCGAACCTGTGGCCGACAAACCCAAGCGTCCCCCGCGATTCGATGTCAAGTCCGCCACCGGCAAATCCGGCCGGCTCGTCCAGATCGGCGGCACCGCCTTCATCGTGATCTTCGCGGTTGCGCTCGTCTTCTACATCGTGACGTCCCATCACAAGAAGGGCGGCGCCACGGGCGAGGGCGACACGGTGCGGGTGACGTCGAGCAAGGTGGTCAACCAGCCCGGCACCAGCAATCCCAAGGCCGTCGTCGCGTTCTACGAGGATTTCCTCTGCCCGGCCTGCGGTAACTTCGAGCGGACCTTCGGGCCGACGGTTTCCAAGCTCATCGACATCGGCGCCATCGCGGCCGATTACTCCATGGTGGCGATCCTCGACAGCCAGAAGAACAACAACTATTCGTCGCGCGCCGGCGCGGCCGCCTTGTGCGTCGCCGACGAATCCGTCGACGCGTTCCGCCGTTTCCACAGCGCGCTGTTCAGCACCGAGATCCAGCCTGACGAACGCGGCACCAGCTTCCCCGACAACGCGCGGTTGATCGAAATCGCCCGCGTCGACGGCGTCGTGGGCAAGGTGCCCGACTGCGTCAACAGCGGCAAGTACCTGTCCAGGGTCGCCGGGGAGGCCGCGAAAGCGAACATCAACGCGACGCCGACCATCAAGATCAACGGCCAGGATTACGAGCCGTCGACGCCCGACGCGCTGGTCAGCAAGATCAAGTCGATCGTCGGCGACGTGCCGGGCATCGACACCGCCGTTTCTCCCGCGGCCTGATGACGACGCCGGTGTCAGCTCAGCCCGCCGAGGACGCCGGCGGCGAGACACCGGATGCGCCGGCCCCAGCGCGCGTGCCCGCGCCCAGCGCGTGGTGGGTGCTGATCGCGGGCGTGATCGGCCTGGTTGCCTCCATGACGCTGACCGTGGAGAAGATCGACATCCTGCTCAACCCGTCGTACGTGCCGTCGTGCAACATCAACCCGATCCTGTCGTGCGGCTCGGTGATGATCACCCCGCAGGCGTCGGTGCTGGGCTTCCCCAATCCGCTGCTCGGGCTGGTGGGCTTCGCCGTGGTGGTCGTCACCGGCGTCTTGGCTGTAGCGAAAGTCTCTCTGCCGCAATGGTATTGGGTTGGCCTGACGGTCGGGGTGCTGGCAGGTTCGGCGTTCGTGCACTGGCTGATCTTCCAGAGCCTGTACCGCATCGGGGCGTTGTGCCCGTACTGCATGGTGGTCTGGGCGGTCACCATCTCGCTGCTGGTGGTGGTCGCGTCGATCGCCTTTCGGCCCTCGCTGCAAACCGGTCCGCTGCGGGTGCTGTACCAGTGGCGGTGGTCGATCGCCGCGCTGTGGTTCACCGCGGTCTTCCTGCTGATCATGGTGCGGTTCTGGGACTACTGGTCCACGCTGTTGTGAACGACCGCCCGTGACCCGGATCATCGGCGGTGTCGCCGGGGGGCGGCGCATCATCGTCCCGGCGCGGGGCACCAGGCCGACCACCGACCGGGTGCGCGAATCGCTGTTCAACATCATCACCGCGCGCCGGGATCTGGCCGGTCTGGCGGTGCTGGACCTGTACGCCGGGTCGGGCGCGCTGGGGCTCGAGGCCCTGTCGCGCGGGGCCGCCTCGGCGCTGTTCGTGGAGTCCGACCCGCGCACCGCGGCCGTCATCGCGCGCAACATCGAGACTCTCGGACTGCCCGGCGCGACCCTGCGCCGCGGCGCGGTGGCGACGGTGCTGGCGGCCGGGGCCCCCTCCGCGGTGGACGTGGTGTTGGCCGACCCGCCCTACGGCATTGACGCCGCGGAGCTGGGCGCCGTGCTGGCCGCTCTGATCACGCACGGCTGGGCGCGCGAGGGAACCGTTGCGGCCGTGGAGCGTCCGGCCGCCGGTGCGCCGCTCACGTGGCCGGCGGGCTGGTCCGTGTGGCCCGAGCGCGTGTACGGCGACACCCGTCTAGAGCTGGCCGAACACGCGCCGCCAAACGTGTAGCGTCATCGCGTATGAGCGGCGCGGTGTGCCCGGGCTCGTTTGACCCGGTGACGTTGGGCCACATCGACGTCTTCGAACGCGCCTCGGCCCAGTTCGACGAGGTGGTGGTGGCGATCCTGGTCAACCCCGCCAAGAAGGGCATGTTCGACCTCGACGAGCGGATCGCGATGATCGAGGAGTCGACGGCGCACCTGCCCAACCTGCGGGTGGAGTCCGGCCAGGGCCTGGTGGTCGACTTTGTCAGGTCGCGGGGGATGACCGCGATCGTGAAGGGTCTGCGCACCGGCACCGACTTCGAATACGAGCTGCAGATGGCGCAGATGAACAAGCACATCGCCGGTGTGGACACGTTTTTCGTGGCCACCACGCCGCGCTATTCGTTCGTGTCGTCCTCGCTGGCCAAGGAGGTCGCGCTGCTGGGCGGCAACGTGTCGGAGCTGCTGCCCGAACCGGTCAACCGCCGGTTGCGCGAGAAGCTGTCGGTCCGACCCTGAGGCGCCGGTCAGAAGACGACGCTTTGGTCGTCGCGAGAGATGACCCGGTCCTCGCAATGCCGGAGCACGGCGCGGGTGGCGGGGATGTGGATGAACGGCACCCCGAAGGGGCGCACGTAGTCGGCCAGGTCCGGGTGGTTGGCGATCACCACGACCGTTGCGCCACAACAGGTCCAACCGGCGGTGGTCAACCTTGGACGCCGTGATCGCGGCGCGCTTGGGCTCGGCTGCCTCGGTGAACCGGTAGTCGATATTGGCTCGGTCGGCGACGGTGCGGGCGCGGTCAGCCCTGTGCTGCGGCCGTCATTCGCATTGATGGCTGTGATCGTGGTGACCCTCTATCGGCGCGGGGGAGCCGCCCATCATGCGCACCATCGGGAGTCCCCCCGAGGTGAGGAACCGCGCGATCAGTATCGCAGCGACAACCAGGAAGGCGATGTTGAGCCAGGTGGTGTAGTTCCACGAGATCGACGCTTCCATGACCGTGGCGTTTCGCTGTTTGGGCACCAGACCCGTTGCGCCGAAGAGTAATTCGATGAGATAGCCCGCCGCGGCCATTGCGCCGTAGAAGGTGGCCAGCAGCGTCAGCATCATCCGGGTGCCGTAGTACTTGCGGTAGATGTTGAGGATCGGCAGGATCACCAGGTCGGCGTAGATGAAGGCGATGACACCGCCGAAGCTGATGCCGCCGTTCCACAGCACCGCGGCCAGGGGCACATTGCCGATCGAGCAGACGAACGACACGATCGCGACGATCGGTCCGACGATCGGCCCCCACACTGCCGACCAACCGGGGTGATCGGCCAAAAAGAAGATCTGCCAGAACTTTTCGGGCACCCACGCCGCGATGGCGCCCGCGATCAGCAAGCCCAAGACGAGGTCGCGCAAGATCGCCAACCACTCCATGACGAACACGTGCGAGACCGAGGTGAAGCCCTGCGCCGACAGCAGCCGCCGCCAAAACGAGCCCTCTTTTTGGATCGACATGTCCATGGCGGCATGGCCTTCCATGGAGCCGGCGATGCCGCGCTCGGCCTGCTCGCGGGCGGCGTCGACGAGCCGGGACCGCACGAACAACCGGAACAGGACGGCGAGCACCACGATCATCAGCGGGCCGCCGACGAATTCCGCCGCGGTGAATTGCCAGCCCATCAGCAGGGCAAGGATGATGCCCAACTCCACCACGAGGTTGGTGGAACCGATCTCGAAAGCCATCGCGGCGGTGAAGTTGGCGCCTTTGCGGAACAGTGAGCGCGCCAGGGCAACCGCGGCATACGAGCACGACGACGAGGCCGCGCCCAGCCCGGCCGCCACCGCCAGCGTGCGCGGCCGGTCGTCGCCCAGCAGGGACACGACCGTCGACCGCCGCACCACGGCCTGCACCACCGCCGACAGGGCGAAGCCGAGGATCAGCGCCCAGAGGATCTCCCACGTCATCGACCCCGCCAGCCCCAAGGCATGACCGACCGCTGCCAGCGCCCTCATTGAGTCCTCCCCTTCGCTTGCTCGGGCCGCGCCGTCAGCCAAACTATACCCCCATGGGGTATACGTCAAGGGCGTCGCCGGGTCCGTCGCGGCCCCGGGCCGCCGTTTTCCCTAGAATGGCTCCACAATCGGTGCGGGGACCGGGCAAAAGAATATGGACTGAGCAACCCCGCGCGCCGGATGGGCCCGCGGCACGGCGTGAACGGGCAAAATCAATGGATTTCACTCACGGCGGGCCCGTTTACCGGGCAAATCTTCGACACACCGGCGTCGCCACCACTGTCACAGACGCAACAGCAGGCACACTGGTAACAACAACGACGCCAGGAGGGCATGGCCGTGTACCGAGTTTTTGAGGCGCTGGACGAATTGGGCGCCATCGTGGAGGAGGCGCGCGGTGTGCCGATGACGGCCGGCTGTGTCGTGCCCCGCGGTGACGTGCTGGAACTGATCGACGACATCAAGGACGCGATCCCTGGCGAGCTGGACGACGCCCAGGACGTGCTCGACGCGCGCGATTCGATGCTGCAGGACGCGAAGTCGCACGCCGAATCAATGGTCTCCTCGGCGACGACGGAGTCCGAGTCGATGCTCAACCACGCCCGCGCGGAGGCCGACCGCCTGTTGTCCGACGCGAAAGCGCAGGCCGACCGGATGGTGAGCGAGGCCCGCCAGCACAGCGAGCGGATGGTCGGCGAGGCCCGCGAGGAGTCGATCCGCATCGCCACCGCGGCGAAACGCGAGTACGAGGCCAGCGTCAGCCGCGCCCAGGCCGAAGCCGACCGGCTGATCGAAAACGGCAACATCTCCTACGAGAAGGCCGTGCAAGAGGGCATCAAGGAGCAGCAGCGGCTGGTGTCGCAGAACGAGGTGGTGCAGGCGGCCAACAGCGAGGCGACCCGCCTCATCGACACGGCGCATGCCGAGGCGGATCGGCTGCGCGGCGAGTGCGACATCTACGTCGACAACAAGCTGGCCGAGTTCGAGGAATTCCTCAACGGCACCCTGCGGTCCGTCGGCCGCGGCCGTCACCAGCTGCGGACGGCCGCCGGTACCCACGACTACGCGACCCGGTAGCGGGACGGCAAGCCCTTTCCTTACGCGCGGCGCGCCGTAGGATTTCCTCTATGACGCGGCAGCACAGCAGCACGGCGCAGCGCCATTCGACCTCGCCGATGAGGATTGACATCACCCGACTTGGCCGGCGCCCGGGCGCGATGGTCACCCTGCGCAATACCGTGCCCAGCCCGGCGCGCATCGGGCTGCCGATGATCGCGATCGAGCAGGGTGCCCAGCTGGAGATGGACTTGCAAATCCAGTCGGTGTCCGAGGGCGTGTTGGTGACGGGCACCGTCGCCGCGCCGATCGTCGGCGAATGCGCCCGTTGCCTGACGCCGGTGGACGGGCGGGTCGAGGTCGGGTTGACCGAACTTTTCGCGTACCCGGACAGCGCCACCGAGGCGACCACCGAGGAGGACGAGGTCGGCCACATCGTCGACGACACCATCGACCTCGAGCAGCCGATCATCGACGCGGTCGGACTCGAGCTGCCGTTTTCGCCGGTGTGCAGCCAGGACTGCCCCGGGTTGTGCCCCGAATGCGGTGTTTCCCTGGCGGCCGAGCCCGACCATCACCACGACCGTGTCGACCCGCGCTGGGCCAAGTTGGCTGACATGTTGCCGCCCCAGCCGGATGCCAAGCGGGACGAGCGGTGACGTCGCGGCAAGCCCTGTTGGACGCGCTCGGGGCCGACCTGCCCGACGAATTGCTGTCGCTCGCGCTCACACACCGCAGTTACGCCTACGAACACGGCGGGCTGCCGACCAACGAACGCCTGGAGTTTCTCGGTGACGCGGTCCTGGGCCTGACCATCACCGACGAGCTCTACCATCGTCATCCCGATCGGTCGGAGGGCGACCTGGCCAAGCTGCGGGCCAGCGTGGTCAACACGCAGGCGCTGGCCGACGTCGCGCGGAACCTGTCCGACGAGGGCCTCGGCGCGCACCTGCTGCTGGGCCGCGGCGAGTCGAACACCGGCGGGGCCGACAAGTCGAGCATCCTGGCCGACGGCATGGAGTCGCTGCTGGGCGCCATCTACCTGCAGCACGGCATCGACACGGCGCGTGAGGTGATCCTGCGTCTGTTCGGCCCGCTGCTGGACGCCGCGCCCACCCTGGGGGCCGGGCTGGACTGGAAGACCAGCCTGCAGGAGCTGACCGCGGCGCGCGGCATGGGCGCACCGTCCTACCTGGTGACCTCCACCGGACCCGACCACGACAAGGAATTCACGGCTGTGGTCGTCGTGATGGAAACCGAATACGGGTCGGGGGTCGGCCGCTCGAAGAAGGAGGCCGAGCAGAAGGCCGCGGCGGCGACCTGGAAAGCGCTCGAGACGCTGGACACCGCGGGAAAAACGTCCGCGTAGCCCGACGGTGATGACCCGTCTCCCAGCTCCGCGGGGGTGCCCCCAGCGCCCGGCTTCGCCGCGCTTGCGATCATCACTGAATGCCCGAACTGCCCGAAGTCGAGGTGGTGCGCCGCGGCTTGCAGGCCCGCGTGGTGGGCAAGACGATCACCGCGACACCTACGACGCCATGTTCGACCTGTGGTTCCCCGCGGCGCTGGGCGCGCGCGCGGTGGTCGCCGACGATGCGGCCGACGCGGAGTCGGGCGGCGAAGCGTTGCCGGCCGACGAC
>NZ_LT717698.1 GCF_900157385.1 Mycobacterium terramassiliense | reverse complement strand
GCGGCCGCGGCCGGCCGTCGCCACCGAGCTCGACCTGGCGTCCAACGACTACCTCGGCCTGTCGCAACACCCCGACGTGATCGAGGGGGGCGTCGCGGCGCTGCGCATCTGGGGCGCCGGCGCCACCGGCTCGCGCCTGGTCACCGGCGACACCGAACTGCACCAGGAATTCGAGACGGAGCTCGCCGAGTTCGTCGGGGCCGCATCCGGCCTGCTGTTCTCGTCGGGATACACCGCCAACCTGGGTGCCGTCGTCGGGCTGTCGGGCCCCGGTTCGCTCCTGGTGTCCGACGCCCTGTCGCACGCATCGCTGGTCGATGCGTGCCGGCTGTCGCGCGCCCGCGTGGTGGTGGCGCCGCACCGCGACGTGGACGCCGTCGACGCGGCACTGGGCGCCCGCGACGAGGAACGCGCCGTCGTCATCACCGACTCGGTGTTCAGCGCCGACGGCGCGCTGGCCCCGGTGCGCGAGCTGCACGCGGTGTGCCGCCGCCACGGCGCGCTGCTCATCGTCGACGAGGCGCACGGCCTCGGCGTGCGCGGCGGCGGCCGCGGCCTGCTGCATGAGCTCGGGCTGGCGGGCGCGCCCGACGTCGTGATGACCACGACGCTGTCCAAGGCGCTGGGCAGTCAGGGCGGAGCGGTCCTGGGGCCGGCGCAGGTGCGCGCGCACCTGATCGACGCGGCGCGGCCGTTCATCTTCGACACCGGCCTGGCCCCGGCGGCGGTGGGCGCCGCGCTGGCCGCGCTGCGCGTCCTGCAAGCCGAGCCATGGCGCCCGCAAGCCGTGCTGACGCATGCGCGGTTCCTGGCCGAGGTCTGCGGCGTGCCCGACGAGCCGGCGTCGGCGGTGGTGTCGGTGATCCTGGGCGATCCGGAAGTTGCGCTGGCCGCGGCCACCGCCTGCCTGGACGCCGGCGTGCGCGTGGGCTGCTTCCGGCCGCCGACCGTGCCCGCCGGAACGTCGCGACTGCGCCTGTCCGCGCGCGCGTCGCTGGACGCCGCCGACCTGGAGTTCGCGCACCGCGTGCTGACCGACGTGCTTGCCGTGGCGCGCCGTTGACCGTCCTGGTCGTCACCGGTACCGGCACGGGGGTCGGCAAGACGGTCGTCACCGCGGCGCTGGCGTGCCACGCCCGCCAGGCGGGCATCGACGTGGCGGTGTGCAAACCGGTCCAGACCGGGACCGATTGCGGCGACGACGATTTGGCCGAGGTGGCGCGGCTGTCTGGGGCCGGCGAGCTCGCCGGGCTGGCGCGGTACCCGCTGCCGCTGGCCCCGGCGGCGGCCGCCGAGCAGGCGGGAGCCCCGTTGCCCACGGGTGACCAGGTCCTGCGCCTCGTCGGGGACCTGGACCGGCCGGGGCGGCTGACGCTGGTGGAGGGCGCCGGCGGGTTGCTGGTCGAACTCGCCGACCCTAGCGTCACGCTGCGCGACCTGGCCGTCGACCTGGGCGCCGCCGCGCTCGTCGCCGTCACCGCGGAGCTGGGCACCCTCAACCACACCGCGCTGACACTGGAAGCGCTTGCCGCGCATCGGGTTTCGTGCGCCGGGCTGGTGATCGGCAGCTGGCCGGCGCGGCCGGGCCTGGTGGAAACGTCGAATCGGGCCGCGCTGGGGCAGCTGGCGCCGGTGCGGGCGGCGCTGCCCGCCGGTGCCGGATCGCTGGGCGCCGCCGAGTTCGCGGCCATGAGCGCCGCGGCGTTCGACCGCGACTGGGTCACCGCGCTGGTCGGCTGATGGTCCATTCGATCGAGCTGGTCTTCGACCCCGACACCGAGGCGGCCATCCGCCACATCTGGGCCGACCTGGCCGGCGCCGGCATCCCCAGCCAGGCCCCGGCCAGCCGGCCGCACGTCACCCTGGCCGTCGCCGAACGCATCGACCCCGACGTCGACACGCCGTTGGCCGCGGTTGCCCGGCGTCTGCCGCTGACCGCCACGATCGGCGCCCCGGTGCTGTTCGGGCGGGCGAACGTCGTGTTCGCGCGGCTCGTGGTGCCGACGGGCGAGCTGTTGGCCCTGCATGCCGAGGTGCACCGGCTGTGCCGTCCGCATCTGTCGCCCGGCCCGATGCCCAACAGCCTGCCCGATCAATGGACCGCGCACGTCACGCTGGCCCGCCGCGTCGGCGGCCCCCAACTGGGCCGGGCGCTGCGCATCGCGGGTCGGCCGGCGCAGATCGACGGCCGCTTCGCCGGCCTGCGCCGCTGGGACGGCAAGAACAAGGCCGAGTTTGTGCTCGGCTGAGGTCAGGTGTTTGCGTGTGATTGCTGGGCTTTGGGTGTGAGTCCCGGGCGGGATCCGGGCGATTTTGCCGCCGTGGGCTCACACCGAACGCCCAGGATTCACACTCAGCCCGGCGCGGTGCGACCGGCGCACGCTCTAGCCGCCGAACAGCAGGTACAAACCGGTGAAGGTGTAGCCGACCATCACCAGCATCATGGTGAGCTGCCCGGTCAGCTGATGCCCGGCCGGCAGCAGCCGAAGCGCCTTGTCGTGGGCGGCGATCACCGCGAGGATGTGCCCGGTGACCACGCACGCCACCTTGATGCCGGCCAGCACCGGGGGATGGCTGGACAGCACGTAGGCGACGTGAAAGTGCGCCAGCCCCAACGGGTTCCAGCCGCGACCGAGCGGGTCGGCCAGCGCGAAGACCGCCTGCTGCCCGCGTTCGACGAGATAGCTCAGGTAGTGCGCGAAGATGTAGCCCACCACGATCGGGATCAGCGAATGCGCCATCTGGCCGGGCAGGGCGCGGCGCTGCTCGCGATCGACGCCGCCGGTGGCGCGCGCGGCCAGCGAGAACGTCAGCGCCACAACGGAAATGAACACGATCAGCCCCGCGGTGCGCAACACCGCAGAAGACAGCGTCGGCGACCGGCCGAAGCCACGGGCTATCCCGTCGGCGAAACCGCGCCACGTCGGTGACGACGAGAAACTGTCGAAGGCCGTCGACCCGAGCAGCACCGCCAGCAGCACCACGACGCCCGGGCGCACGGGCAGCGACGGCAGGTGGTCGAGCGGATTGCCCACGACGATCCGGCCGGAGTCCGGGTTGCGGCGAAACGGGCACAGGCGCGACACCGCCATGCTGTACACCCCGAACGGGTCGGCCCGCGCCAACCAGCGTGGCCCGCACAGCCACGCGCCACCCAGCATGAGCACGGCGTAGCCCAGCAGCCACGCCTCGACCAGCGGCAGCGACGCCGAGTTGGGGCTGGCCAGCTCCAACCACACGAACGCGAACAGGCCCAGCGCGGCGGGCCGGTATCCCCAGCCCTCGGGATAGGACCACCGCGAGCGTCCCAGGCTCTGCGGCGCGGCGCGGCGCAGCAGCGCGTACACCGTGCGCATCGGGGAGAGCACCCGCCAGACCGGCCCGAACGCCAGCGACAGCGCCACCAGCCCGACCCACAGCAGCACGTAGAACGCGCCGAGCAGGGCGTTGGAGTCCGTTTGCGGGCCACACACCCCGGCCGCCACCACCCACGCCGCGAACAGCAGCGCCAGCGCGGCGGCCGTCCAGCGGGTGGCGCGGGCGTCGACGAAAGACGCCAGTGCCGCCGGCACCGGGCGACCGGGCTTGCGCGGGTCAAACCGCGGCCGCCGCCAGGCGAACGCGACCAGCGCGAACGTGAACGTCAACGCCCATGCCGCGCCGACCATCGCGTACAGGTAGGGCACCGGGAGGTCGCCGGAGCCGCCCAGACCGTGCGCGAGCACCACCGTCGCGCCGCGGTCGCTCACGGCTGGACTTGGATGGTCGCGATCGTGCGATCCAGGTGATGCAGCTCGACCTCGACGTTGCCGGGCACGTCGACGCTGAACTGAAAGGTCTGGTTGGGCGCGGCCGCGACCTGGAACTTGTGGTCGGGGGTGGAGTGCACGTGCAACTCGTCGGCGGTGTCGCTGGTCACCCGGATGGTGATCTGCTGGTGCACCCTGGCGAGCAGGGTGGCGTTGGTCGGGGTGACCTGCCCCTTGGCGATGGTGACGTCGACGACGGGGGCGGCGCCGGGGGGCTGGTTTGCTGAACCACCGCAGGCCACCAGGGCCCACGTCAGCGCCGCCGCCCAGACGAGGGCGCTCCGGACCGCCATCGAGTCAGGCCGCTCGGGGAGCGCCGGGCACGGGCTGCTTCTCCTCGACCGGCTCCGGTGCGCCCTCGGCGTAGCCGAGCCGACCCGCACCCCACGTCAGGGCGGAGATCACCATCAGCGTCAGGATCAGCACCACGATCCCGCCGGCGGTGAACAACCAGGTCGGCGCGCCCTGGTCGCGTTCGCGCTGCAGGATCGTGACCTCCAGGACGAACGGGCGCGTGCTCGACGCCAGCGCGGGGACCTCGGGCGCCGGGATGGCGTCGTCGGCCGGCTCCCAGATGGGCACGGCCGTCATCGTGCGGCCGTCCTGCACCCGCAGCAGCGTCTTCCATTCCCCCCACACCGGGACCGGCTGGGTGGACCGGTAGTGCCCGGGTCCCACCTTGGCGAGCCGGTCGATCATCAGACCGCGGTTGTTCTGCATCCGGCCCTGCCAGGACAGGATGGTCAGCCAGTCCGGGTTGTCGCTGACGAACGGCGGCGTCAACTGCACATCGGCCGACACCATGCGCTGCCCGGGCGGGCTGGGCAGGTCCGTCAAGTTGACGGTGGCGGTGTTCTGTCGCGGCACGAGGATGTGCAACCCGTTGGCCACCGCGCCGCCGGTCACCAGCACGGTCAGCGCCACGGCCGCGATACCGATCTTGCGGCCGGGGAGGCGCTGCCCCGTCAGCACCAGGCCGAACAGCGCCCCGCAGACGCCGGTCAGCACCGCCACCGGCACCGCCATCGCCAGCGCCTCGCCCCACATCCTGGTCGGCCACGGGTAGTGGTACACCGCCCCGATCCACAGCGACTCCAGCCACAGGCCGACGGTCGCGACGGCCAGCCCGGAGACGGCGCCAAAGGCGATGGGGCGCTTCAGCAATGGGGTCAACGCCACCAGCTCGACGACCAGCGCGGGGCCCAGGTACAGCGGGAACCAGTTGATCGGCGCTCCCAGGATCGGCCCGACCAGCAGCGCGACCAGGCCGCGCAGCGCGATGGCGAACACCGCCGCGATGATCGCGGCTCCCCGTCCCATCGTGAAGCGGGCGGCCACCGCCGCCAGCGCGGCCGCCGCGGCGATCAACATCGGCTGGAACACCAGCCGGAATTGCGGGACGCCGAAGTCGAATTCGATCTGATAGACGGACAGGCCGATGAACATTCCCCCGAAGGACAGGTAGCGCAGGAACGTGATGAACACGCCGTGTGCGAGCTGCTCGCCCGCATCCGCCTCGCCCTCGCGTTCCAGCATCAGCACCGCGAACAGGGAAAAGCAGGCGCCGCCGATCATCATCAAATGCGTTGGGCCCCAGAGTGTTACATCTTGCCCGAAGATCCGGTGCCAGATGTCGTCGAGCGGGAACCCGATCATCGCGTAGAGCCCGCAGCCGGCCATCAGCACGCCGCCGACGGGCGCATACCAATTGCTCGTGATGCGCACCGCCGCCGGTCCGGGCCTGTCGAACGGCAGCACGACGGCCAACATGCCCCCGACGAAGATCCCGAACAGGCCGATGATGATGAAGTAGTGCGCCGGGTTGGCCAGGGGACCGGGGTCGCGGCCGTTACCGATGTGCCAGCTGACATCCCAGATGAAGCCGAACAGCGCGCAGATGATCGACGTGGTGAACACCAGAACCGGCAGGGCCACCCAGTTGGGACGGTGGAACTTCTCGCCCATCTTGTCCGCGATCCGGGTCAGCCACTCGATGCGATGAGTGCGATGGGCATGCCCGACCCAGAGCATCACCGCGGCGATCACCACGGCGGCGATCGACAGGCCGATCACCTGGTTCAGACCCGCGCCGCGCGCCGGCGCCTCGGCAACAAAAGTCAGATCCGCCGATTTCATCGTCAAACCCTCCTAACACGCCCGGCCTCAAGGTGTGATCCAACTCGCAGGAACCGGAATGCCCCGATCGAAGGCCCGTCAATCACCCTTTTGATCGGCGTCGTCGCCGCGCGGGGCGGCCTGCTGGGATTTGCGGCCGTTGCGCCGGTCTTTCAGCGCGACGTACAGGATCACCGCGACGACGAGCACCGCCGGCAAGAACGCCGGGATGGCCAGCAGCAGCATGTGGTGGGCCACGTATTCGACCTGCGGCGCGGTCTCCCAAACGGTCATGATCCAGGCATACCCCGGCGGCCCCCGTCTTCTGCGGCCGTTACCCTACTTTGAACACCGAATTTATTTCAGGCCGCCAGCCATGGCGGGTGCGGCTGCGCGCGCACGAAAAAGGATGCAGGGGAGTACCTGGTGACTCAAGCGGCAACTCGGCCGACGACCGACGCCGGCGGCGCGAACGACGACATTCTGGCGGTGGCCCGCCGGCAGGTGCTGGAGCGCGGCGAGGGACTCGGCCGGGACCAGGTGCTTCAGGTGCTGCAGCTGCCCGACGAGCGGCTCGATGACCTGCTGGCGCTGGCCCACGAGGTGCGCATGCGCTGGTGCGGGCCCGAGGTCGAGGTCGAGGGCATCATCAGCCTGAAGACCGGCGGGTGCCCGGAGGACTGCCACTTCTGCTCGCAGTCGGGGCTGTTCTCGTCGCCGGTGCGCAGCGCGCGGCTGGACATCCCCAGCCTGGTCGAGGCGGCCAAACAGACCGCCAAGTCCGGCGCCACCGAGTTCTGCATCGTGGCCGCGGTGCGCGGGCCCGACGAGCGGTTGATGGCGCAGGTCGCGGCCGGCATCGAGGCCATCCGCAACGAGGTGGAGATCAACATCGCCTGCTCGCTGGGGATGCTGACGGCAGAGCAGGTGGAGCAGCTCTCGGCGATGGGGGTGCATCGCTACAACCACAACCTCGAAACCGCCCGCTCGTTCTTCACCAACGTCGTGACCACCCACACCTGGGAGGAGCGCTGGCAGACGCTGTCGATGGTGCGTGACGCCGGCATGGAAGTGTGTTGCGGCGGCATCCTCGGCATGGGCGAGACCCTGGAACAACGCGCGGAGTTCGCCGCCGACCTGGCCGAACTCGGGCCCGACGAGGTGCCGCTGAACTTTCTCAACCCGCGGCCGGGCACCCCGTTCGGCGATCTGGAGGTCATGCCCGTCGCCGAGGCGCTGAAATCGGTGGCCGCCTTCCGCCTGGCCCTGCCGCGCACCATGCTGCGCTTCGCCGGGGGCCGCGAGATCACCCTGGGCGACCTCGGCGCCAAGCAGGGCATCCTGGGTGGCATCAACGCCGTCATCGTCGGGAACTACCTGACCACGCTCGGTCGCCCCGCCGAGGCGGACCTCGAGCTGCTCGACGACTTGCAGATGCCGATCAAGGCGCTCAATGCCAGTTTGTAAAGCCACTTTGTAAGAGACTGGGAGACTGTGGTTCGCGATCTGGGCGCTCCGGTCAGCGCCGGCGTGTACAACGTCTATACCGGGGAATTCGGCGGCACGGCCGTGCCGACGGCCGCGCAGTTGGGCCTCGAGCCGCCCCGGTTCTGCGCCGAATGCGGACGCCGCATGATCGTCCAGGTCCGGCCCGACGGCTGGCGCGCCCAGTGCTCGCGGCACGGGCAGGTCGACTCCGCGGACCTGGAGGCGCAGCGGTGACCCAGCCGGCCGGCCCCGAGACCTCCGAGCCGACGGGCGTTGCCCGCGCGGCGCGGAGGCGGGGAATCGTCGTCGCGGCGCTGGCAGTGACGGCGACCGGCGTGGTGCTGGGCGCGCTGTGGGCGTGGATCGCCCCGCCGATCCGCGCCGTCGTGGCGATCACCCGCGCGGGCGAACGGGTGCATGACTATCTGGGGGCCGAATCCGAGCACTTCTTCAACGCGCCCTGCCTGATGCTGGGCCTGTTGACCGTGCTGGCGGTGGTGGGCACGGTGCTGGCGTGGCAGTGGCGCGAGCGTCGCGGTCCCGCGATGGTGCTGGCGCTGTCGCTGGGCATGGTGGCCGCCGCCGCGGTGGCGGCGGCGACGGGCGTGTTGCTGGTCCGGTTGCGCTACGGCGCGGTGAACTTCGACGCGGTGCCGCTGTCGGGAAGCCCGTCGGTGGCTTACGTCACCGAGGCGCCGCCGGTGTTCTTCGCACAGAATGCGCTGCAGGTCGCGGTGACCCTGTTGTGGCCCGCCGGCCTTGCCGGGCTGGTGTATGCCCTGATGGCGGCCGCCGACGCCCGCGACGACCTGGGCGGGCTGCCCGTGGCCGCCCGGCCGGGTACCGCGCTGCCGATGGAGCCGGAGGCCCCGGAAGCCGCCGTCTCCTAGCGGACGCGAAAGCGAAAACCGCTTTTTACAGCGGGCGGTGCGGCACCTTGCGGCCGGTGATGACCTTGGCCGCGATCTTGACCAGCCGCGCCATGCCGACGTAGGTCATCGGGTTGAACATCGTCGGCCACGTCGTCCTGATCAGGTGCTCGGTCAGCGGCCGGCCGTCGAAGCGGTCGGTGAGCCAGCGCAGCGTCATCGGGGCCGACAGCGGGTGCAGGCACAGGTGTTCGTTGAACGCGTCCCGGTGGTAGGTGACCCGGGCGCCGCCGGCCGAGTAGGCGTCGGCGAGCGCGTCGATGTCGTGCACGTCGATCAGGTAGTCGTGCACGGCCTGCACGATCAGCACCGGGGGCGTCGGCACCGCCGCGCCCAGCTTGATGCTCTCGAACACGTGCATGATCTCCGGCGTCGACAGGATGTCTTCCAGCGGCTCGTCCAGGTAGTCGCCCATGTTCTTGCCGGCCATGCGCAGCACCGCTTCCACGGTGGTCATCTTCTCCAGCGAGTCCAGCAGGGCGCGCCCCTCCTCGTTGGTGTGTTCGGTGATGACGCGCTCCAGGTCGGGGTAGAGGTGGGCGAGCGCGGCCACCACCAACGCGGGCAGGCCGGCCAGGAAGCCGCCGTTGAGCCTGCGGAACGTGTGGCCGAGGTCGCCGACCGGGGACCCGAGCACGGCCCCGACGATGTCCAGGTCCGGCGCGTAGTCGGCACACACCTCGGCGGCCCAGGCGCTGGCCAGGCCGCCGCCGGAGTATCCCCACAGCCCGATGGGGGCCGACGGCGACAATGCGAGACGCTCGAAACTCAGCGCGGCCCGGACGCCGTCCAGGACGCGGTAGCCGGGCTCATACGGCGCCCCCCACGAACCGTGGATGCCTTCGTGGTCGGGGACCGAAACGGCCCAGCCCTCGGCGACGGCGGCGTTGATCAGCAGGAACTCCAGCTGGCTCAACGACCCGAGGGCCTTCGCGCGGCGCCGCAGCGCATAGGACGGGAAGCAGCGCGACGTCATCGCGTCGATCGCGCACTGATAGGACAGCAACGGGCAGGTCTGCCCCGGAGCCAGCTTCGCCGGGACGATCACGGTGGTCACGGTCGCCTCGGGCTGGCCGTTCATGTCCATCGTCCGGTAGAGCAGCTGCACGGCCGTGACGGGCTGCGGGATCAGGCCCAGAAACGCCAGCTCGACGTCGCGCGAGCGCAGCACCGTGCCGGGCTCGGCGTGCTGGAAGCCGGGCGGGGGCTGGTAGAACGGGTCGTCCGAGGGCAGCAGTGGCCGCACCTTGCGCCGCAGTTCCTCGTGCGGCGGCTTGGCGATCCACTGTGCGCCGTGCGTCCCCGCCAGATTGCCGAGCTCAACCATTCGTCGGTCCCTTCTTGGCCACCGGCATTCTCGCCCATGAACGGGTGGTGGCCAAACCGTAATCGCCGCGTTGTGAGCCAGTTCTCGTCGGTCTCTGCAGCTCAGCGGCGAAGGTGCTGTCCCCAATGTACCGGCGTGTCGGGGGAGAGCCGCTCACAGCTGGCCGGGCGGCCGGAACGCGGCGAATTCGTCGGTAACCCGCAGCCGGGAGTCGGTGAAGTGGTAGAGCGCCGCCGGGCGCCCGCCGCTGCGGCCGGATTGGGCGATCGTGCCGGTCTGGCTGATGACGCCGCGCCGAACCAGCACGCGCTGCAGGTTCGTCGCGTCGACCTGGTAGCCCAGCGCCGCGCCGTAGATGTCGCGCAGCGCGGAAAGCGCGAATTCCCTTGGCGCCAAGGCAAACCCGATGTTGGTGTAGGACATCTTGGCCACCAGCCTGGCGCGCGCGTGCTCCACCATCGGGCCGTGGTCGAACGCCATCGGCGGTAGGGAATTCACCGGGTGCCAGCGGGTGTCCGGCGGCAGCTCGGGAATCGCGGGGGAGGGCACCAGCCCCAAAAACGTCGACGCGATCACCCGGGCCCCCGGCACCCGGTGTGGGTCGGAAAACACAGCAAGCTGCTCCAAGTGAGCCAGCTCTCGCAGGTCGACCTTTTCGGCCAGCTGGCGGCGCACCGAAGTGGTCATGTCCTCGTCGCTGCGTAGCCGCCCGCCCGGCAGCGCCCACGCGCCCCGCTGCGGATCCCTGGCACGCTGCCATAACAGCACGTTCAGCTGGGGTTTTTCTCGGCGCGGCGGCCCCGTTACCTGGCGAACCTGGAACACGACCGCGAGCACCTCGTGTTCAGTGCTAGTATGGCCCATGTTTTCGATTGTAAGTCGAAAACCTCCCGGCGCGAAAGGAGCCGCCATGACGGTTTTGACTCGCATGGACACGCTCGACGAAAACGGGGACGACCTGCCCGGCCGCATCACCGACACTCCCGCCGGCTACGGCGGCGTCGAGGGCGACGAGCGGTGGGCGGCCGAGGTCCGGCGGCTGGCGAAGCTGCGCGGCGCCACCCTGCTCGCGCACAACTACCAGCTGCCCGCCATCCAGGACGTCGCCGACCACGTGGGCGACTCGCTGGCGCTGTCGCGGATCGCCGCCGACGCGCCCGAGGACACCATCGTGTTCTGCGGCGTGCATTTCATGGCGGAGACCGCCAAGATCCTCAGCCCGGATAAGACCGTGCTCATCCCGGACCAGCGGGCCGGCTGCTCGCTGGCCGATTCCATCACCGCCGACGAGTTGCGCGCCTGGAAGGACGAGCACCCCGGCGCCGTCGTCGTCTCCTACGTCAACACCACGGCCGCGGTGAAGGCGCTCACCGACATCTGCTGCACCTCGTCCAACGCCGTCGACGTGGTCGAGTCCATCGACCCCGACCGCGAGGTGCTGTTCTGCCCGGATCAATTCCTCGGCGCCCATGTGCGCCGGATGACGGGTCGCCAAAACCTGCACGTGTGGGCGGGTGAATGCCACGTGCACGCCGGCATCAACGGCGACGAGCTTTCCGAGCAGGCGCGGGCCAACCCCGATGCCGAGCTCTATGTCCACCCCGAATGCGGTTGCGCCACTTCGGCGTTGTACCTCGCCGGCGAGGGCGCCTTCCCGGCCGAACGGGTGAGGATCTTGTCCACCGGCGGCATGCTCGACGCCGCGCACGAGACCCGCGCGCGCAAGGTCCTGGTCGCCACCGAGGTCGGCATGCTGCACCAGTTGCGCAGGGCCGCACCGCAAGTCGACTTCCGCGCGGTCAACGACCGCGCCTCCTGCAAGTACATGAAGATGATCACCCCGGCGGCCCTGCTGCGCTGCCTGGTGGAGGGCGCCGACGAGGTGCACGTCGACCCCGAGATCGCGGCGGCGGGCCGGCGCAGCGTGCAGCGAATGATCGAGATCGGCCAGCCGGGCGGCGGCGAATGATGGGCCGTACCAACTGGACCGACGCCGCCGACGTCGTCGTCATCGGCACCGGCGTGGCCGGACTGGCCGCCGCGCTGGCCGCGCATCGCGCCGGGCACCGCGTGGTGGTCCTGTCGAAGGCGGACCAGGCGCGCGGGGTGACTGCCACCCACTACGCCCAGGGCGGCATCGCGGTGGTGTTGCCGGACAACGACGACTCGGTCGAGGCCCACGTCGCCGACACCGTGGCCGCCGGTGCGGGCCTGTGCGATCCCGACGCCGTGTGCTCGATCGTCGCCGACGGCTACCGCGCGGTGTCCGAATTGGTCGGCGACGGAGCGCGATTCGACGAAGCCGTCCCGGGGCGCTGGGACGTGACGCGCGAGGGCGGCCACTCGCGGCGCCGCATCGTGCACGCCGGCGGCGACGCCACCGGAGCCGAGGTGCAGCGCGCCCTGGACCACGCCGCGGCCACGCTGGACATCCGCACCGGCCACGTGGCCCTGCGGGTGCTGCACGACGGTGCCGCGGTGACCGGGGTGTGGGTGGGCAATGCGGACGGCTTCGGGATCGTCAGCGCGCCGTCGGTGATCCTGGCCTCCGGCGGGCTCGGGCACCTCTACGGGGCGACCACCAACCCCGACGGCTCCACCGGCGACGGCGTCGCGCTGGCGCTGTGGGCCGGCGTGCCGGTCAGCGACGTCGAGTTCATCCAGTTCCACCCGACGATGCTCTACGGCGGCGGAGCCGGCGGCCGGCGCCCGCTGGTCACCGAGGCCATCCGCGGTGAGGGCGCGGTTTTGCTTGACGGCCAAGGCAATTCGGTCACGGCCGGCGTCCACCCGATGGGCGACCTGGCGCCGCGCGACGTCGTCGCGGCGGCCATCGACGCGCGACTGCGGGAGACCGGCGACCCCTGCGTCTTCCTCGACGCGCGCGGCATCGCCGGCTTCGAGGCCCGGTTCCCCACCGTCACCGCCGCGTGCCGCGACGCCGGGATCGACCCCGTCCGCCAGGCCATCCCGGTGGTTCCCGGCGCGCACTACAGCTGCGGCGGCGTCGTCACCGACGTGTGCGGGCAGACGGAGCTGCCGGGGCTGTTCGCCGCCGGCGAGGTGGCGCGCACCGGAATGCACGGTGCCAACCGCCTGGCGTCCAACAGCCTGCTCGAGGGCCTGGTGGTCGGCGGTCGCGCCGGACGCGCGGCGGCGGCGCACGCGGCGGCGACCGGGCGCGTGCGAGCGGCGGCCCCCGAGCCCCCCGAGCCCACCGCCTTGCGTCGTGGCGACCTGCACCGCGCCATGAGCCGGCACGCCTCGGTGGTGCGCGACGCCGCCGGGCTGAACCGCTTGTCCGACGAGCTGTCCGGGGCGCCGGGGCGCAACATCGCCGGCCGCGGTGATTTCGAGGACGTCGCGTTGACGCTGACCGCCCGGGCCGTTACCGCGGGCGCCTTGGCGCGCAACGAAAGCCGCGGTTGCCACCACCGCGCGGAGTACCCGGACGCCGCGCCGGAACAGGGCCGCAGCAGCGTGCTCCGGCTGGCCGGCGACGGCAACTCCGTGCTGGTGGAGGCGCTGGCGGCGGTGGGCTGACGATGCTGTCCGACTGCGAACTCGAGGCCGCTCGGGACGCCATCCGGCGCGCCCTGCACGAGGACCTGCGCTACGGGCCCGACGTCACCACCCAGGCGACGGTGCCCGCCGGGGCGCAGGCCACGGCGTCCATGGTGCCCCGCGAGCCCGGGGTGATCGCCGGCGTGGACGTCGCGCTGCTGGTCCTCGACGAGGTGCTCGGCGCCGGCAATTACCAGGTGCTCGATCGCGTCGAGGACGGCGCCCGGTTGCGGCCGGGGGAGTCGGCGCTGACGGTGCGGGCGGAGACCCGGGGGCTGCTGACCGCGGAGCGCACCGCGCTGAACCTCATCTGCCACCTGTCGGGGATCGCCACCACGACCGCGGCGTGGGTCGATGCGGTGCACGGCACCAAGGCCAAGGTCCGCGACACCCGCAAGACCCTGCCCGGCCTGCGGGCGCTGCAGAAGTACGCGGTGCGCGTCGGCGGGGGCGTCAACCACCGCCTGGGGCTCGGCGATGCGGCGCTGATCAAGGACAACCACGTCGCGGCCGCGGCCGCGGGCTCGGTGGTCGACGCGCTGCGCGCGGTGCGCGAGGCCGCTCCCGACCTGCCGTGCGAGGTGGAGGTGGACTCGCTCGAGCAGCTGGACGAGGTGCTGGGCGAAAAGCCCGAGCTGATCCTGCTGGACAATTTCCCGGTGTGGCAGACGCAGATGGCCGTGCAGCGCCGCGACGCCAGGGCGCCCGCCGTGCTGCTCGAGTCGTCGGGCGGGCTCACCCTCGAGAATGCCGCGACCTACGCCGCGACCGGCGTCGACTACCTGGCCGTCGGGGCGCTGACCCACTCGGTGCGCGCGCTCGACATCGGCCTGGACATGTAGCACCTTCCGCTCAGCCGCGCAGCAGGCTGCGCGCGGCGGGCTTGGCGGCGTCCAGCGCACACCACCGGCGATCCGGCGTTGTTGTCGGCCGCACTGCGCGCCACCTGGCCGGACGGCGTGTGCACCGACACCGGGATCTACCCGCAATACAAGGTCGAGATGCCGTTGCTGCCGATGTACACCCGCGGCGTGCGATTCATCACCGGACGCGTCAGCGCCCGAACGGCCATCCCGCCGGTGCCCGAGCTGCTCGACGGCGGCCTGGACCTGTCGGCCGCCGTCGACCGCGTCGTCGCCTGGGAGGACGCACCCTCGGCGTGGCCGACGATGACCGGCAAGACCGTCTACACCCGGGCGTAGCGCATTGGGTGTGCATCCAGGGCCTTGAGTGTGCGCCCAGGGAGCCGAAATCGCCGGAATCCCGCCCTGTGCGCACACGCAAAGCCCGCAGCGCACACTCGACCGCGGCGGCGACCCGAAATCAGGCGATATCGCCGACGAAGACCCCGACCCGGCCCAGCTGCATGCGCGCCATCCGCGGCAGGTTTTGCGCCTCCGGGCCGTCGTAGCCGGCCGGCAGGATCCGGGTATTGGTGATGTGCACCTGGCGACGGGCAAAGCGCAGGTCGGCCTCGCCCGCGGCCAGCACGTTCTTCACCCAGTCGGTCTTGCCGTGGGCCAACGCGATCGCCAGCACGTTTCCCTTGCGGTAGGCCGTCACGATGGTCTTGTACGGCTTGCCGGACGTGCGGCCGCGATGCTCGATGGTCCCGGTCCCGGGCAGGAAACGCGCGATCGGCTTGAGCGCGTTGTTGAGGTATTTGACCTGAAAGTTCTCAAACCAGACGGGGAAAACCATCGGAACGCCCGGGGCGTTGTTGGGGTGATCCTTTTTGGACATGACGGCACTGTACCGGCCGGATAACGACTTGAGCTGCTCTGGGACAATGAACAACGTGACCCCTTCCCAACCGTCGCCGATCGCGCGCATTGACCTGCGCGGCGCGGAGCTGACGGCCGCCCGGCTGCGGGCCGCGCTGCCCCGCGGCGGCGCCGACGTGGACAGCGTGCTGCCCACGGTGCGCCCGATCGTGGCGGCCGTCGCCGAGCGCGGGGCCGACGCGGCGCTGGAGTACGGGGCGTCGTTCGACGGGGTGCGCCCGGCGGCCGTGCGGGTGCCCGGCGCGGCGCTCGACACGGCGCTGACGGAGCTGCACCCCGACGTGTCCGAGGCATTGCGGGTGATGATCGAACGCGCCCGCGCCGTGCACGCCGACCAGCGGCGCGCGGACGTCACCACCACCCTGGGCCCGGGGGCGACGGTGACCGAACGCTGGGTACCCGTCGAGCGCGTCGGCCTGTACGTGCCGGGCGGCAACGCGGTGTACCCGTCGAGCGTCGTGATGAACGTGGTGCCGGCGCAGGCCGCCGGGGTCGGCTCGCTGGTGGTGGCCAGCCCGCCGCAGGCCCGCTTTGACGGGCTGCCGCACCCGACGATCCTGGCCGCGGCCCGGCTGCTGGGCGTCCAAGAGGTGTGGGCCGTCGGCGGCGCGCAGGCCGTCGCGCTGCTGGCCTACGGCGGCACCGACACCGACGGTTCGGAACTCGCGCCCGTCGACATGATCACCGGGCCCGGCAACATCTACGTCACCGCGGCCAAGCGGCTGTGCCGCTCGCGGGTGGGCATCGACGCCGAGGCCGGGCCGACGGAGATCGCGATCCTGGCCGACCACACCGCCGATCCCGCGCACGTGGCCGCCGACCTGATCAGCCAGGCCGAGCACGACGAGATGGCCGGCAGCGTGCTGGTGACCCCGAGCGAGCACCTGGCCGCGGCCACCGAGGCCGAGCTGGCCGCCCAGCTGCGAACGACGGTGCACCGCGACCGCGTGACGACCGCGCTGCGTGGATCGCAGTCGGCGATCATCCTGGTCGACGACCTGGACTCCGGCGTCGAGGTCGTCAACGCCTACGCGGCCGAGCACCTGGAGATCCAGACCGTCGACGCGTCGCGGGTGGCCGGGCGAATCCGTTCGGCCGGAGCGATTTTCGTCGGCCCCTACGCGCCGGTCAGCCTCGGCGACTACTGCGCCGGGTCCAACCACGTGCTGCCGACCGGCGGCTCGGCCCGGCATTCCAGCGGCCTGTCGGTGCAGACCTTCCTGCGCGGCATCCACGTCGTGGACTACACCGAGGCGGCGCTCAAGGACGTGTCCGGACACGTGGTCACGCTGGCCAAGGCCGAGGACCTGCCGGCGCACGGCGAGGCGGTACGGCGGAGGTTCGAGCGATGACCGAACCCAAAAATCCGACGCTGGACGACCTGCCCCTGCGCGACGACCTGCGCGGCAAATCGCCCTACGGGGCACCGCAATTGGCGGTTCCGGTGCGGCTGAACACCAACGAGAACCCGCACCCCCCGACCCGGGCGCTGGTCGACGACGTGGTGCGGTCGGTGGGCGAGGCCGCCGCGGAGCTGCACCGGTATCCCGATCGCGACGCCGTGGCGCTGCGCCGCGACCTGGCGGCCTACCTCACCGCGCAGACCGGCACCCTGCTGACAGTCGAAAACCTCTGGGCCGCCAACGGTTCCAACGAGATCCTGCAGCAGCTGCTGCAGGCGTTCGGCGGGCCGGGGCGCACCGCGATCGGGTTCGTCCCGTCCTACTCGATGCACCCCATCATCGCCGACGGCACCCGCACCGAGTGGCTCGAGGCCGGACGCGCCGACGACTTCAGCCTCGACGTGGAGGCGGCGGTCGCCGCCGTCGCCGAACGCCAACCCGACGTCGTGTTCATCGCCAGCCCCAACAACCCGTCGGGACAGAGCGTTTCGCTGCCGGAGCTGCGCCGGCTGCTCGAGGTGGTGCCGGGCATCCTGATCGTCGACGAGGCCTACGGCGAATTCTCCTCGCAGCCCAGCGCGGTGGCGCTGATCGAGGAGTACCCGACCAAGCTCGTCGTCACCCGCACCATGAGCAAGGCGTTCGCGTTCGCCGGCGGCCGGCTCGGATACCTCATCGCCACGCCGGCGATGATCGACGCGATGCTGCTGGTGCGGCTGCCCTATCACCTGTCGTCGGTCACCCAGGCCGCGGCCCGGGCCGCGCTGCGCCACGCCGACGACACGCTGGGCAGCGTCGCCACCCTGATCGCCGAGCGGCAGCGCGTCACCAAGGCGTTGAGCGGCATGGGATTTCGGGTCATCCCGAGCGACGCCAACTTCGTGCTGTTCGGGGAGTTCGCCGACGCCCCGGCCACCTGGCAGCGCTACCTGGAGGCCGGCGTCTTGATCCGTGACGTCGGGATTGCGGGCTACCTGCGCGCCACCACGGGGCTGGCCGAGGAGAACGATGCGTTCCTGCGCGTCAGCGCCCAGATCGCGGCCACCGAATTGGCCCCCGCCACACCAGTAGGAGCCCAGTGAGCACCGAAGCACGACGCGCGCGCATCGAGCGGCGTACCAAGGAATCCGACATCGTCGTCGAGCTGAACCTCGACGGCACCGGCCAGGTTGACGTCGACACCGGCGTGCCGTTCTACGACCACATGCTGACGGCCCTGGGTAGCCACGCCAGCTTCGACCTGACGGTGCGCACCAAGGGCGATGTCGAGATCGAGGGCCACCACACCATCGAGGACACCGCGATCGCGCTGGGCCAGGCCCTCGGGCAGGCCCTGGGCGACAAGAAGGGCATCCGCCGCTTCGGGGACGCCTTCATCCCGATGGACGAGGCGCTGGCGCACGCCGCGGTCGACGTGTCCGGCCGCCCCTACTGCGTGCACACGGGCGAGCCGGATCACCTGCAGCACACCACGATCGCCGGTGGCTCGGTGCCCTACCACACCGTCGTCAACCGGCACGTGTTCGAAACGCTGGCCTCCAACGCCCGCATCGCGCTGCACGTCCGCGTCCTGCACGGACGCGACCCGCACCACATCACCGAGGCCGAGTACAAGGCGGTGGCCCGCGCGCTGCGCCAGGCCGTCGAGCTCGATCCCCGGGTATCGGGCGTGCCGTCCACCAAAGGTGTTCTGTGACGAAATCGGTTGTGGTCCTGGACTACGGCTCGGGCAACCTGCGGTCGGCCCAGCGCGCGCTGCAGCGGGTCGGCGCGTCGGTGGAGGTGACCGCCGACGCGGACGCCGCGGCGGCCGCCGATGGGCTGGTGGTGCCCGGCGTCGGCGCCTTCGAGGCGTGCATGACGGGGCTGCGCAAGATCGCGGGGGAGCGGATCATCGCCGAGCGGGTGGCCGCCGGGCGTCCGGTGCTGGGGGTGTGCGTCGGCATGCAGATCCTGTTCGCCCGCGGCGTCGAATTCGGGGTGGAGACCAAGGGCTGCGGGCAGTGGCCGGGCGCCGTCACCCGCCTGGACGCCCCGGTGATCCCGCACATGGGCTGGAACGTGGTGGCTTCCGGGCCGGGCAGCGTCCTGTTCAAAGGGCTGGACGCCGGCGCCCGGTTCTATTTCGTGCACTCCTACGCCGCGCAGCGCTGGGAGGGCTCGGGCGGGGCGGTGCTGACGTGGGCCACCCACCAGGTGCCGTTTTTGGCCGCGGTCGAGGACGGGCCGCTGTCGGCCACCCAATTCCACCCGGAAAAGAGCGGCGACGCCGGCGCGGCCGTGTTGAGCAATTGGGTCGAGGGACTGTGAACACCTTCGCGAAAGTGCAACCGGCGACGCAAACGCCGAGAAGAGGCGTCGCCAGTGGCACTTTCGGCGCTCGGGAGGGGCTGTGTTGATTCTGTTACCGGCGGTCGACGTGGTCGACGGCCGCGCCGTGCGCCTGGTGCAGGGCAAGGCCGGCAGCGAAACCGAGTACGGCTCGGCGCTCGACGCCGCGCTGGGCTGGCAGCGCGACGGGGCCGAGTGGATCCACCTGGTCGATTTGGACGCCGCGTTCGGGCGCGGCTCCAACCGGGAGCTGCTCGCCGAGGTGGTGGGCAAGCTCGACGTCGCCGTGGAGCTCTCCGGCGGCATCCGCGACGACGACTCGCTGGCCGCCGCGCTGGCCACCGGGTGCGCGCGGGTCAACCTGGGCACCGCGGCGCTGGAGGACCCGCAATGGTGCGCCCGGGCGATCGGCGAGCACGGCGACAAGGTCGCCGTCGGCCTGGACGTGCAGGTCGACAAAAACAATCCAGCGGGCGAGCACCGGTTGCGGGGGCGCGGCTGGGAGACCGATGGCGGCGACCTGTGGGAGGTGCTGGAACGCCTTGACGGTCAAGGGTGTTCGCGGTTCGTCGTCACCGACGTCACCAAGGACGGCACGCTCGGAGGGCCCAATCTCGAGCTGCTGGCCGCCGTGGCCGACCGCACCGAGGCGCCGGTGATCGCGTCGGGTGGCGTGTCCAGCCTGGACGACCTGCGCGCCATCGCCACGCTCACCAACCGCGGGGTCGAGGGCGCCATCGTGGGCAAGGCGCTCTACGCCGGGCGGTTCACCCTGCCGCAGGCGCTGGCCGCGGTGAGGGCGTAGGCGCATGGACCTCAACGCACTGGTGTCGGTGGCGTCGAAGATCCTCGATGCCGCCGTGCCGCGCTTCCTGGACGGACACCGCGCCGACTCCGCGGTTGCCAAGAAGGGCAACGACTTTGCCACCGAGGTCGATCTCGCGATCGAGCGGCAGGTCGTCACCGCGCTGCAGGCCACCACCGGGATCGGCGTGCACGGGGAGGAGTTCGGCGGCACCGACGTGGACTCGCCGTGGGTGTGGGTGCTGGATCCCGTGGACGGCACCTTCAACTACGCCGCCGGGTCGCCGATGGCCGCGATCCTGCTGGCCCTGCTGCACGACGGCGAACCGGTGGCGGGCCTGACCTGGTTGCCGTTCATCGACGAGCGCTACACCGCCGTCGCGGGCGGCCCGCTGGTCAAAAACGGTGCGCCGCAGCCGCCGCTGGAAATCACGGGGCTGGGTGAGAGCCTCCTCGCGGTCGGCACGTTCAGCGCGGACTCGCGGGGCCGGTTCCCGGGGCGCTACCGGATTGCGCTGCTGGAGAACCTGAGCCGGGTGTCCTCGCGGTTGCGCATGCACGGGTCAACCGGGATCGACCTCGCCTACGTCGCCGACGGGATCGTCAGTGCCGCAATAACTTTCGGCGGCCACGTATGGGACCACGCCGCCGGTGTGGCGCAGGTGCGGGCCGCCGGTGGCATCGTCACCGACCTGGCCGGCAAACCGTGGACCCCCGTGTCGGACTCGGTGCTGGCCGCCGCGCCCGGCGCGCACGGGGAGATCCTCGACATCCTGAGCGCCGTCGGCGATCCGGGGGACTACTAAGATGTACGCCGACACCGGTCTCGCCGTGCGCGTGATCCCCTGCCTGGACGTCGACGCCGGGCGGGTGGTCAAGGGCGTCAACTTCGAAAACCTCCGCGACGCAGGCGATCCCGTGGAACTGGCGGCGGCCTACGATGCGGAGGGCGCCGACGAGCTGACCTTCCTCGACGTGACGGCGTCCTCGTCGGGCCGGGCGACGATGCTCGAGGTGGTGCGCCGCACCGCCGAGCAGGTGTTCATCCCGCTCACGGTCGGCGGCGGGGTGCGCACGGTGGCTGACGTCGACACGCTGCTGCGCGCCGGGGCCGACAAGGTTTCGGTCAACACAGCCGCGATCGCCCGCCCCGACCTGTTGGCGGAAATGGCAACGCAATTCGGCTCGCAATGCATCGTGCTGTCCGTCGACGCCCGCGCGGTGCCAATCAGGCCCGATGGGCCTAAGCCGACGCCGTCGGGCTGGGAGGTCACCACCCATGGGGGGCGCCGCGGCACCGGCATCGACGCGGTGGAGTGGGCGGCCCGCGGCGCCGACCTCGGGGTGGGCGAGATCCTGCTCAACTCGATGGACGCCGACGGCACCAAGGCCGGGTTCGACCTGCCGATGCTGCGCGCGGTGCGCGCGGCGGTCACGGTGCCGGTGATCGCCAGCGGCGGGGCCGGGGCGGTCGAACACTTCGCGCCCGCCGTCGCCGCCGGGGCGGATGCGGTGTTGGCCGCCAGCGTCTTTCATTTCCGCGAGCTGACGATCGGCCAGGTGAAGGCCGCCATGGCCGCAGAAAAGATCACGGTTCGATGACGCTCGACCCGAACATCGCCGCGCGGCTCAAGCGCAACGCCGAGGGGCTGATCGCCGCCGTCGTGCAGGAGCGCGGCAGCGGCGACGTGCTGATGGTCGCGTGGATGGACGACGACGCGCTGGCCCGCACCCTGGAAACCCGCGAGGCCACGTACTATTCGCGCTCCCGCGGCGAACAATGGATCAAGGGCGCGACGTCCGGCCACACCCAGCGCGTCCACTCGGTGCGCCTGGATTGCGACGGCGACACCGTGCTGCTGACCGTCGACCAGGTCGGCGGCGCCTGCCACACCGGCGACCACAGCTGCTTCGACGCCGACGTGCTGCTGCAACCCTCCGATTAGCCGGGCGCGACGTCCAGCCCCTGGGCGGCGGCGATGGCCGCGCGGGCCCATTCGTGCCGGAACACCGCCGGCGAGATGCGGTCACGCCGAATCATTTCGAGGTCGATGGCCTTCCCGGTGATCACCGCGTTGGGCACCCGGAAGGAGAAGGCGGGCCCCTCGGTGGCGATGGCCAGGATGGCGTCGCTGTCCGTGAAATTGTTGGCCACCATGGCATTTTCGGCCCACTTGAACGGCTTCAGGCCGCCGAAGTTTTGGACGTACACCACCCAGAGCCGGGTGCCGCGCCCGTTGTAGAGCCTCGTGAGGGCCCGGTTCACGGCGTCGTACTCGAGGGGGCCGAGCACGCCCACCTGATCGGTGATCTGGCCCGACAGCTTGATCGCCGAGGGCCCGGCGTTGCCGGGGGGCGCGGTGGCGCCGCCGGGCGCCGGCGGCGCGGCCGATTGGGCGGGCGCGGTCGCGTTGTTGTGCTGGTGATGTCGGGCGCCGAGCGCGCGGACGCCGAAGTAGGCGCCCACCGCCACCACCGCGACGGCGACCAGCGCCCCGATCGCCACCGCCGGTCCCCGGGAGCCGGCGCGCGCCTTGGGCGCTGGCGGCGCGCCGCGGGGCTTGGCGATGACCTCGGTCGGTGCCGGAATGACCTCGGTGGCACCGGCCGTCACCTCGGACGCGGCGGTGCGCAGCTGGCTGCTGAGAGCCGCCGCGAACTCGGCGCACGTCGGGTAGCGCTCTTCGGGTTTCTTGGCGAGCGCCTTGGCGAGGGGGCCGTCGAGGTCGGCCAGCTCGGGGCGGCGTTCGCTGATGCTGGGCGGCGGCGCGGACAGGTGCTGGGTGATGACCACCGCCGGGTTCGAGTGGCGGAAGGGCGCCGACCCGGCCAGCAGGTCGAACGCGGTGCAGCCGAGCGCGTATTGATCGGCGCGCCCGTCCAGATCCGCGCCCTGAAGCTGCTCGGGCGCGCAGTAGGCGGTGGTGCCCACCAGCATGTTGGTCGCGGTCAGCCCGCTGATGTCCCCCAGTTCGCGGGCGATGCCGAAGTCGGCGAGCAGGATCCGTCGCCGGGGGCTCGCTTCGGTCAGCAGGATGTTCGCCGGCTTGACGTCGCGGTGCAGCAGCCCGCGCTCGTGGGCGTAGTCGAGCGCGTCGGCGACGGCCGAAATGATCTCGACGACATCGGCTTTCGGCATCCCCGACGGGTATTTCGTGCGCTGCAGCCTCGCGGCGTCGGTGCCCTCCACGTAGTCCATCGAGATCCACAGCTGCCCGTCGTACTCGCCGCGGTCGTGGATGCCGACGATGTGCTCGTTGTACAGGCTCGCGGCCAGGTCGGCCTCCCGGTTGAACCGCTGCCGGAATTCGTCGTTCGCGGTCAGCTCCCGCGGCAAGATCTTCAGGGCGTCGCGGCGGGGCAGCCGCGGGTGCTGCGCCAGATACACCTGGCCCATGCCGCCGGAACCGAGCCGACGAATGATCGTGTACCCGGCGAACACCTGTCCCTCGGTCAGGCCGTCGCTCCGGCCTCCAGCGCCCGCATCGCTCTTCGGCATGTGAGCATGTTACTGAGGGCCGAGCCCCGAATATGGCAGAAAGGACCTGCCGTGCTGTACCGCCCCACGCTGTACCGGCCGCCACCGCCCCTGGCCGAATACGTCGAATTCTTCGGGCATTGGCGACACCGCGGGTCCAGCTACCGGAGCCGGGCGCTGCCGCGTGGCGCGGTGACCATCGTGTTCGACGTGGGGCTGCGCCAGCGATTGGACTTCTACACCGCCGACGGGGGCACCCGCCTGCCGGTTCCGCCCGCGGTCGTGGCCGGGCCGCACGGCGGGTCGTACATCACCGACATCGCGGCCGACGAGCCCGCCATGGCGATCCACTTCCGGCCCGGCGGCGCTTTCCCGTTCCTCGGCGTTCCGCTCGGCGAGGTGGAAGACCTGGCCGTCGGCCTGGAGGAGATTTGGGGGCGCGGCGGGCGCGCGCTGCACGAGCGCCTCATCGCGGCCCCGTCGGCGGCCGCCCGCTTTGGCATCCTCGAAGACTTTCTGCTGTCGCGGGCGCGGTTCTCGGTGCGCCGCGATCCCGGTGTCGCCGCCGCGCTGGCGGCGATCGAGGCCGATCCCTCGGTGCGGATGGCGGAGGTGCGCCGCCTGACGGGGTGGTCGACCAAGCGCATGATCGCGCTGTTCCGGGCGGAGGTGGGCCTGGCGCCCAAAACCTATGCGCGGGTGCGGCGCCTGCAGGCGGCGCTGCACCGCCTCGGGGAGGGTACGGCGGGCGGGGCGCGTCTCGCGGCCGAAGCCGGCTATTTCGACCAGGCGCATTTCGTTCGCGACTTCCGCTCGTTCACCGCGATGACGCCGACGCAATACGGCCGGCAACGGCTCGTGCTGCCCAGTCATGTCCCGGTCGGGCGGCACAAATATCCAATACCCGCCGCGTCCGGGCGGCCATGATCGGAGCATGGACAGCACCAAAGCCGCCGTAGCGGCCACCGGACTGCTCGCGGCGGCGGTGCGCGCCGAGGAATCTCGCCGCGACGACCCGCTTTTCACCGACCCCTTCGCGGAGCGGTTGGCCGGCGACGACGGTCGACGGTTGCTCGCCGACGCCGTGGCCGCGACCGGACAGTCACCCGCCGAGATCGCAATCCGCACAAGGTTTTTCGACGAGGCGCTGCTTGGCGCGCAGGCCGACGGGGCGTCGCAGGTGGTGATCCTGGCCGCGGGGATGGACGCTCGCGCGTATCGCCTGCCGTGGCGCCCAGGCGCGACCGTCTACGAGGTGGACCAGCCCGAGGTGATCGCGACCAAGGACCGGCGACTGGCCGGCGCACCGGCCCGGTGTCGCCGCGTGCCGGTCGGCATCGACCTCGCCGATGATTGGCCGAAAGCGCTTCTTGGACAGGGATTTACGTCATCGGCCAAGACGGCGTGGTTGGTGGAGGGATTGCTGCAGTACCTCGACGCACCGGCCGTCGACACCCTGTTCGCGCGGGTTGACACGCTGTCGGCCCCGGGGGATGTGTTGTTGTACAACGTGATCGGCCGGGCGTTGCTGGAGGCGCCGTTCCTGCAGTCCACCCGGCAATTCATGCGTCGGCTTGGCGCGCCCTGGACGTTCGGCACCGACGCGCCGGCCGCCCTCGTCGAGCGGCACGGCTGGAGCGCCGTGGTCACCGATGTGGCCGAACCCGGGACCAGGTGGCACCGGTGGGAGCACCCGGTCGTTCCGCTGGACGTGCCCGGCGTACCGCGCGGCTATTTCGTGATCGCCGTCAAGGAAGGCCTGAATACGGCCTGAGCCCGCGGCCGCCGGTCGCGCATCGGGAGGCCCATTCAGTGAGAATGGCGGGCGATGCTAAAACGGCTGCCCTGGACGTCCTGGACCGCGGTGGTGCCGCTGGTCGCCGTCGTCGTGCTGACGGCCACCTGGCACGAGCACCTCGGGCCGGCGCTGATCGCGCTGCAGGCCGCGCTGTTGATCGGCGCCGTGCTGGCCGCCGTGCAGCACGCTGAGGTGGTCGCGGCCCGCGTCGGCGAGCCGTTCGGGTCCCTGGTGCTCGCGGGCGCGGTGACGGTCATCGAGGTGGCCCTGATCGTCGAGCTGATGGCGTCGGGGGGCAACGAGGCGGCCACGCTGGCCCGCGACACCGCGTTCGCCGCGTTCATGATCACCACCAACGGGATCGCCGGTTTGTCGCTGTCGTGGGGCTCCCGTCGGTACGGCGTGACGTTGTTCAACGCCGAGGGCAGCGGGGCCGCGCTGGCCACGCTCACCACGTTGGCGACGCTCAGCCTCGCCCTGCCCGCGTTCACCATCAGCCACCCGGGCAAGGAGTTCTCGCCCGGGCAGCTGATCTTCGCCGCGGTCACGTCGCTGCTGCTGTACCTGTTGTTCGTCTTCACCCAGACCGTCCGCCATCGCGACTTTTTTCTGCCCGTCGCGCAGCGGGGCCAAAAGAAGCTCTTCGAGGAGGACGAGAACCACGCCGATCCGCCGACCGCCCGGTCGGCGCTGATCAGCCTGGTGCTGCTGCTGGTCGCGCTGGTCGCGGTGGTGGGCCTGGCCGAGCAGGAATCGCCGGCGGTCGAACGCCTGGTGACCGCCGCCGGATTCCCGCAGACGTTTGTCGGGGTGGTGATCGCAATGCTGGTGTTGCTGCCCGAGACGCTCGCCGCCGTGCGTGCGGCGCGGCGCGGCCGCATCCAGACCAGCCTGAACCTGGCCTATGGCTCGGCGATGGCCAGCATCGGGCTGACCATCCCGGCCATCGCGCTGGCCAGCATCTGGCTCAAGGGCCCGCTGGTGCTCGGCCTGGCGCCCACCCAGCTGGTGCTGCTCGCGCTGACGGTGGTGATCAGCATGTTGACCGTGGTGCCGGGCCGGGCCACGCGGCTGCAGGGCGAGGTGCACCTGGTGTTGCTGGCCGCGTACGTGTTCCTGGCGGTGATCCCCTGACCGGCGGCGCGCCAGGCTGATACCGCGCTAGGCGGACGAACGCGCCCGCAGCGTCTCCAGCGCCTTGTCGGCGTGGGTGTCCATGCTGAATTCGCTGGCGATGACGTCGAGCACCCTGCGGTCGGTGTCGATGACGAAGGTCGTGCGCTTGACCGGCATCAGCTTGCCCAGCAGGCCGCGCTTGACGCCGAACTGCGTGGCGACGGTGCCCTCGGTGTCCGACAGCAGCGGGTAGTCGAACTTGCGCAGGTCGGCGAACTTGGCCTGTTTCTCCACGGGATCGGCGCTGATGCCGACCCGGTTGGCCCCGACGGCGGCGAATTCCGCGGCCAGATCGCGGAAGTGGCAGGCCTCCTTGGTGCAGCCGGGCGTCATCGCGGCGGGGTAGAAAAACAGGACCACGGGCCCGTCGGCCAGTAGGTCGCTGAGCTTGCGGGGGGTACCCGTCTGGTCGGGGAGCTCGAAGTCGGCCACGGTGTCACCAGGTTTCATGGGCGTCACGCTACGCCGGATTGCCCGACTTCTCGTCGGCCCCTTGCGGGCCGCATCGGCGCCGGGCTACGCCCGATCGACGCGGCGACCCATCTGGGAGGATGGGGCGGTGCACGCCCATCTCGCCGCCACCACGTCACGGGAGGAGTTCCGCCATCTCGCGGCGGAGCACCGTGTGGTTCCGGTGACCCGCAAGGTCTTGGCCGACAGCGAGACTCCGCTGTCGGCCTACCGCAAACTCGCCGCCAACCGGCCCGGCACGTTCCTGCTCGAATCCGCCGAGAACGGCCGGTCGTGGTCGCGATGGTCGTTCGTGGGCGCGGGAGCGCCGTCGGCGCTGACCGTGCGCGACGGCGAGGCGGTGTGGCTGGGCGCCGTGCCGCAGGACGCGCCGACGGGCGGGGACCCGCTGCGCGCGCTGCGGGACACCCTGGAGCTGCTGGCCACCGCCGCGGTGCCCGGGTTGCCGCCGCTGTCCGGCGGCATGGTCGGGTTCTTCGCCTACGACCTGGTGCGCCGCCTGGAACGGCTGCCCGGGCTGGCCGTCGACGACCTGCGGTTGCCCGACTTGGTGCTGCTGCTGGCCACCGACCTGGCGGCCGTCGACCACCACGAGGGCACCATCACGCTGATCGCCAACGCCGTGAACTGGAACGGCACCGACGAGCGGGTCGACGAGGCCTACGACGACGCGGTCGCGCGGCTGGACGTGATGACCGGCGCGCTGGGTCAGCCGCTGCCGTCGACGGTGGCCACGTTCGGCAAGCCGGAGCCGGTGTTCCGGGCGCAGCGCACCGTCGAGGAGTACGGCAAGATCGTCGACTACCTCGTCGAGCAGATCGCTGCCGGCGAGGCGTTCCAGGTGGTGCCCTCGCAGCGCTTCGAGATGGACACCCACGTCGATCCCATCGACGTGTACCGGATGCTGCGGGCCACCAACCCGAGCCCCTACATGTATCTGTTGCACGTGCCCAATAGCGCTGGGGCTACGGACTTTTCGATCGTCGGATCCAGCCCGGAGGCACTGGTCACCGTCGCCGACGGCTGGGCCACCACGCATCCGATCGCCGGAACCCGCTGGCGCGGGCAGACCGACGAAGAGGATCAGCTGCTGGAAAAGGAGCTGCTGGCCGACAACAAGGAGCGGGCCGAGCACCTGATGCTCGTGGACCTGGGCCGCAACGACCTCGGCCGCGTCTGCACGCCGGGCACCGTGCGCGTCGACGACTACAGCCACATCGAACGCTATAGCCACGTCATGCACCTGGTGTCGACGGTGACCGGGATGCTCGGCGAGGGCCGGACCGCGCTGGACGCGGTGACGGCCTGCTTCCCGGCCGGCACGCTGTCGGGCGCGCCCAAGGTGCGGGCCATGGAGCTGATCGAGGAGGTGGAGAAGACGCGCCGCGGCCTCTACGGCGGCGTGGTCGGCTACCTCGACTTCGCCGGCAACGCCGACTTCGCGATCGCCATCCGCACCGCGTTGATGCGCGACGGCACCGCTTTCGTTCAGGCCGGCGGCGGCGTGGTGGCCGATTCCAACGGCCCCTACGAATACACGGAGGCCGCCAACAAGGCACGGGCGGTGCTCAACGCGATCGCGGCCGCCGAGACGCTGACGGCGCCGCAGCCGGGCCGCAATGGCTGATGCGCGCCCGGCCCGGGCGGGCCGGGTCACGATCGTCGTCGCCCAGCTGCTGCTGATGGTGGCCGCGGTGGCGCTGTGGGTGGCGTCGCGCCTGCCGTGGGTGGTGGTGCGCTCGTTCGACGGCCTGGGCCAGCCGAAGCAGGCGACGCTGTCCGGGGGGACGTGGTCGTCGGCGCTGCTGCCGTTGGCGCTGCTCATGCTGGCCACCGCCGTGGCGGCACTCGCCGTGCGCGGCTGGCCGCTGCGGGTGCTGGCGGGGCTGCTGGCGATGGCCAGCCTCGCGGTCGGCTATCTCGGGGTCAGCCTGTGGGTGATTCCCGACGTCGCGGTGCGCGGCGCCGACCTGGCGCACATCCCGGTGATGTTCCTGGTGGGAAGCGAGCGGCGGTACTGGGGGGCCGGGATCGCGGTCGCCGCCGCGGTGTGCACGCTGGCCGCGGCCGTGCTGTTGATGCGGTCGGGGAGCCTGGCCCGCGAAAGCGCAACCAAATACGCCGCGCCCGCGACCCGCCGATCGAATGCGCGACGCGACGACGCCGGCGGGGCGATGCTGGAGGGCAGTGAAATGCCGGAGAACTCGGATATGTCGGAGCGGATGATCTGGGATGCGCTTGACGAGGGACGTGACCCGACCGATCGGGCCCGCGAGTCCGACACCGAGGGTCGGTGACGGGCCGCGCGGCGACGGTCGCTACCCTTCATTGACGTCATCGAAATCGGCTAAGTAAACGTGGCGACAGCGTGATGGCAGTGGGAAGGAACGACAGGCATGAGTCCGGCATCCGTGCTTGACTCCATCCTCGAGGGAGTCCGGGCCGACGTTGCCGCGCGCGAAGCCATTGTCAGCCTGACGGAAATCAAGGCGGCCGCCGCGGCGGCGCCACCACCGCTGGACGTGATGGCCGCCTTGCGTGAGCCCGGTATCGGCGTC
This sequence comes from Mycobacterium terramassiliense, assembly GCF_900157385.1. GTDB lineage: Bacteria > Actinomycetota > Actinomycetes > Mycobacteriales > Mycobacteriaceae > Mycobacterium > Mycobacterium terramassiliense. Next base: position 403,316 of record NZ_LT717698.1, on the reverse strand, counting down.
ATCGCCGAGGTCAAACGCGCCAGCCCGTCGGCGGGTTCGCTAGCGCCCATTGCCGATCCGGCGAAGCTGGCCCAGGCCTACGAAGACGGCGGCGCCCGGATCATCAGCGTGCTGACCGAGGAGCGGCGCTTCCGCGGCTCGCTCGACGACCTTGACGCGGTGCGGGCCGCGGTGTCAATTCCGGTGTTGCGCAAGGACTTTGTGGTGCAGCCCTACCAGATTCACGAGGCGCGCGCGCACGGCGCCGACATGCTGTTGCTGATCGTCGCCGCGCTGGAACAGTCGGCGTTGGTGTCGATGCTGGACCGCACCGAATCGCTCGGCATGACGGCCCTGGTCGAAGTGCACACCGAGGAAGAGGCCGACCGGGCGCTGAAGGCCGGGGCCAATGTCATCGGCGTCAACGCCCGCGACCTCGCGACGCTCGAAGTGGACCGGGATTGCTTCGCCCGCATCGCGCCGGGCCTGCCCAGCAACGTGATCCGGATCGCCGAATCCGGCGTCCGCGGCACCGGCGACCTGCTGGCCTACGCCGGCGCCGGCGCCGACGCGGTTCTGGTCGGCGAGGGTCTGGTCAAAAGCGGCGACCCGCGCGCGGCGGTCGCCGATCTGGTCACCGCGGGCACCCATCCGTCCTGCCCCAAACCGTCGCGTTAGCCGCCGATGAGCTGTCCCCGCGTCGAGAATTGGTGATGGTAGACCTGTCCCGCCCGGAGCTCCCGCTTTCGAGTGCGGCCATCGCCGAACCCACCCGCCACGACCCCGATCCGGGTGGTCATTTCGGCGGCCCCGGTGGTTATGGCGGCCGCTACGTCGCCGAGGCGCTGATGGCGGTGATCGAAGAGGTCACCGCCGCCTACGAGAAGGAACGCGTCAACCCCGACTTCCTCGACACGCTCGACGCGTTGCAGGCCAACTACACCGGCCGCCCCTCGCCGCTGTACGAGGCCACCCGCCTGTCCGAGCACGCCGGCTCGGCACGGATCTTCCTCAAGCGAGAAGACCTGAACCACACCGGATCTCACAAGATCAACAACGTCCTCGGCCAGGCGCTGCTGGCCAAGCGGATGGGCAAGAACCGCGTGATCGCCGAGACCGGGGCCGGGCAGCACGGCGTGGCCACGGCCACGGCCTGCGCGCTGCTCGGACTCGATTGCGTGGTCTACATGGGCGCCGTGGACACCGCCAGGCAGGCGCTCAACGTGGCCCGGATGCGGCTGCTGGGCGCCGAGGTCGTCTCGGTGGAAACCGGCTCCCGGACGCTCAAGGACGCCATCAACGAGGCGTTCCGCGACTGGGTTACCAACGCCGACGACACCTACTACTGCTTCGGCACCGCGGCCGGACCGCATCCGTTCCCCACCATGGTTCGCGACTTCCAGCGCGTCATCGGCCTGGAGACGCGCGTGCAGATCCAGGCGCAGGCGGGCCGGCTGCCCGATGCCGTCACCGCCTGCATCGGCGGGGGATCCAATGCGATCGGAATCTTCCACGCCTTCATCGATGATCCCGGCGTGCGGCTGGTCGGATTCGAGGCGGCCGGCGACGGCGTCGAGACCGGCAGGCATGCGGCGACGTTCAGCGGCGGTTCGCCCGGGGCCTTCCAGGGGTCGTTCTCCTACCTGCTGCAGGACGAGGACGGCCAGACGGTCGAATCCCATTCGATCTCAGCGGGTCTGGACTATCCCGGCGTGGGCCCCGAACACGCCTGGCTCCGCGAAACCGGACGCGCCGAGTACCGGCCCATCACCGACGCCGAAGCGATGGACGCGTTCGGCCTGCTGTGCCGCACCGAAGGCATCATCCCGGCCATCGAATCGGCGCACGCGGTGGCCGGGGCGCTGCGGCTCGGCGCCGAATTGGGCAGTGGCGCCGTCATCGTGGTCAACCTGTCGGGCCGCGGCGACAAGGACGTCGCGACGGCCGCGAAGTGGTTCGGCATCTTGGGGTCCGACGAGCAATGACCGTGCAACAGAGCGAGGCGAGCCGGCTGGGCCCGGCTTTCGAGTCCTGCCGCGGTGAGCACCGCGCGGCGCTGATCGGTTATTTGCCCACCGGCTACCCCGACGTGCCCACCTCCATCGACGCGATGACCGCCCTCGTCGAATGTGGTTGCGACATTATCGAAGTCGGCGTGCCCTATTCGGATCCCGGCATGGACGGCCCGACCATCGCCCGCGCGACCGAGGCCGCGCTGCACGGGGGAGTGCGGGTACGGGACACGCTGGCCGCGGTCGACGCGATCAGCGCGGCCGGCGGCCGCGCGGTGGTGATGACGTACTGGAATCCGGTGCTGCGCTACGGCGTTGACACGTTCGCCCGGGATTTGGCGGCGGCCGGCGGGCACGGCCTGATCACCCCCGACCTCATCCCCGACGAAGCCGGGCAGTGGCTGGCGGCCTCCGACGCCCATCGGCTGGATCGCATCTTCCTGGTGGCGCCCTCCTCGACGCCGGAGCGGCTGGCGACCACGGTGCAGGCATCGCGCGGCTTCGTCTATGCGGCCTCGACGATGGGTGTCACCGGGGCTCGTGACGCGGTGTCGCACGCCGCGCCCGAGCTGGTGCGTCGGGTCAGGGAGGTGTCCGACATCCCCGTCGGCGTCGGCCTGGGTGTGCGGTCGCGGGACCAGGCCGCGCAGATCGCCGGCTACGCCGACGGCGTCATCGTCGGGTCCGCGCTGGTATCGGCGCTGGGCGACGGCGGTCTGCCCGCCCTGCGCGCGCTGACCGAGGAGTTGGCCGCCGGCGTGCGCCATCGGGCGGCCGCGTCATGACGCGGGTGCTCGCGTATTTCCCCAGCCCGCCGCGGGGCGTGTGGCACCTCGGGCCGCTGCCCATTCGCGCCTACGCGCTGTTCATCATCGCCGGCATCGTGGTTGCGCTGATGATCGGCGACCGGCGCTGGGAGGCCCGAGGCGGCCAGCGCGGCGTCATCTACGACATCGCGCTGTGGGCCGTGCCGTTCGGATTGGTGGGCGGCCGGCTCTATCACTTGGCCACCGATTGGCGGACCTACTGGGGTCCGGGCGGCGCCGGGTTCGGCGCGGCGCTGCGAATCTGGGACGGCGGCCTGGGCATCTGGGGCGCGGTGGCGCTGGGCGGCGTCGGCGCGTGGATCGCCTGCCGGCGCCGGGGAATTCCGCTGCCCGCCTTCGGGGATGCCATTGCCCCGGGAATTATCCTGGCGCAGGCCATCGGTCGGCTCGGCAACTATTTCAACCAGGAGCTCTACGGCCGCGAAACCGCGGTGCCGTGGGGTTTGCAGATCTTCTACCGGCGCGACCCCTCCGGATACGTGGATCCGCATTCGCTCGACGGCGTTTCGACCGGGCAGGTCGCGTTCGTGGTGCACCCGACGTTCCTCTACGAATTGATCTGGAACGTCCTGGTTTTCGTCGCGTTGATCTACGTGGACCGGCGGTTCAAGTTCGGTCACGGGCGACTGTTCGCGTTGTATGTCGCCGGCTACTGCGTCGGGCGCTTCGGCGTCGAGCTGCTGCGCAACGACACGGCCACGCTGATCGCCGGGATCCGGATCAACGTGTTCACATCGACTTTCGTGTTCATCGGGGCCGTGGTGTACATCATCCTGGCGCCGAAGGGCCGCGAAGACCCCGCGAGCCTGCACACCGGCTATCCCGTGCCGGAGAACGCGCCGGCACCCAAGCCGCAGACCGAACCCGAACCCGAGCCGATCACCGGCGCTTCGGTGGTGGCGGCGGCCACGGTCGCCGGTGTCCTGTCGGCGGGCAAGACGGCGAGACGGTTGATTCCGCGGAGACGGTCGAAACCGGTCGCGGCCGTGGAAGCGGAAGCCGAAACCGAGGCCGTGAAAACGGAAGCCGAAGTTCCGGAGTCGCACACCGCCGAGCCTGAAACGGCAGAGGCCGAGACCGCGGGCGCGGAACCGGTGGCCGATGAGGCCCAAACCGCCGAGGTTGCCCCACCCGAAGCGGAAGAAGCGGCCGAATCCGACGCCGCCGTAGCCGAGGTTGCGGCGCCCGAATCTCAAGAGCCGGAACACGAAGCGGAAGAGGCCGAGACCGAGGAGCCGCAAGCCGAAGTCGCGGAGGCCGAAGCGGAACAAGCGGAAGCCGAAGAGACCAAAGCGGAACAACCGGAGGCCGAGGAGGCCGGGGAGGCCGAGGAGCCGGAGGCCGAAGTCGCCGAGGGCGAGGCCGCCGTGGCGGAGGCCGGGGAAACCGAAACCGCGGAGCCGGAAGCCGAGGAGGCCACGGAGGAAGAACCGGAAGCCGAGGAGGCCGAGGAGCCGGAAGCCGAGGAGGCCGAGGAGGGCGAGGAGGCGGAAGCCGAAGTCGCCGAGGGCGAGGCCGCCGTGGCGGAGGCCGGGGAAACCGAAACCGCGGAGCCGGAAGCCGAGGAGGCCGAGGAGGAAGAACCGGAAGCCGAGGAGGCCGAGGAGGCCGAGGAGGCCGAGGAGGCCGAGGCCACGGAGGCCACGGAGGCCGAGGTTGCCGAACCCGGACCCGAAGACCTTGAAGCGAAGCCTGAAGACCTTGAAGCCGAGCCCGAAGACGAAGAGCCCGAAGCCGATTCGGAACCCGAGCCGGACGCCGCGGACGCCGCGGCCGACGAGGCCGCGGTGGAGACCTCGGCCGCAACGCGGAGGCGAGTGAGCTTCCGACTGCGGAACCGGCGGGGCCGCTAGCGGCCAAGCCCGTCCAACGTCGGGTTGTTGCGCCAGATCCGTGGTTCCGCGCAACTACTCGACGTTCGGCGCACTAAGGTTGAGAACGTGAACCGGACGTACGCCGCGGCGGGCACCGGCGCGCTGCTGGCTGGCGCGGTCGGTTACGTCGCGCTGGTCGATCCGCACAACACGCACTCGGTCTATCCGCTGTGCCCGTTCAAGTGGCTCACCGGCTGGAATTGCCCGCTGTGCGGCGGCCTTCGCATGACGCACGACCTGCTGCACGGTGACCTGATGGCCACCATCAACGACAACGTCTTGCTCCTGTTTGCCATCCCGGCGCTCGCCGGTTGGATTCTGCTGCGCCGCCGTCGCGGCAAGCCGGTGCTGTCGACGCCCGCGGTGGTGACGGTCACGGCCGTGGCGATCGCGTGGACGGTGCTGCGCAACCTGCCGGGCTTCCCTCTTGTTCCGACCGTCCTCAGTGGGTAGCCGCGCTGCGTCCAATCGGTTAACTCGGGCTGCGCCCGCGCCGCACGACTATGCTGGTTCGCCGTGAGTAGACGCGGGAAGATCGTCTGCACTTTAGGCCCGGCAACAAACTCCGACGAACTGATCCTGGCGCTGGTAGAGGCCGGAATGGACGTCGCTCGAATGAACTTCAGCCACGGGGACTACGCCGACCACAAGGCCGCCTACGACCGCGTGCGGGCCGCCTCCGACACGACCGGCCGCGCGGTCGGCGTGCTGGCCGACCTGCAGGGCCCCAAGATCAGGCTGGGACGCTTCGCCACCGGCCCCACGTTTTGGGCGGACGGGGAAACGGTCCGCATCACCGTCGCCGAATGCGAAGGCAGCCACGACCGCGTCTCGACCACCTACAAAAAGTTGGCCAAGGATGCCGTGGTCGGTGACCGCATCCTGGTCGACGACGGCAAGGTGTGCCTCGTGGTGGAGGCCATCGACGGCGACGACGTGGTCTGCACCGTCGTCGAAGGCGGGCCGGTGAGCAACAACAAGGGCCTTTCACTGCCCGGCGTGAACGTGTCCGCCCCCGCCCTATCGGAAAAAGACATCGAGGATCTGACCTTCGCGCTCAACCTGGGTGTCGACCTGGTGGCGCTGTCGTTCGTGCGCTCGCCGTCCGACGTCGAGCTCGTGCACGAGGTGATGGACCGGATCGGGCGGCGGGTCCCGGTGATCGCCAAGCTGGAAAAGCCCGAAGCCGTCGACAACCTGGAAGCCATCGTGCTGGCATTCGACGGCATCATGGTGGCCCGCGGCGACCTGGGTGTCGAGCTGCCCCTCGAAGAGGTTCCACTGGTGCAGAAGCGGGCGATCCAAATCGCCAGGGAGAACGCGAAACCCGTCATCGTGGCGACCCAGATGCTCGACTCGATGATCGAGAACTCGCGGCCCACCCGGGCCGAGGCCTCCGACGTCGCCAACGCCGTGCTCGACGGCGCCGACGCGTTGATGCTGTCGGGGGAGACGTCGGTGGGCAAGTATCCGATGGCCGCGGTTCGGACGATGTCGCGCATCGTCTGCGCGGTCGAGGAGAACTCCACCGCCGCGCCGCCGCTGACGCACGTGCCCCGCACCAAACGGGGCGTGATCTCCTACGCCGCCCGCGACATCGGCGAGCGGCTCGACGCGAAGGCCTTGGTCGCCTTCACCCAATCCGGTGACACCGTCAAACGGCTCGCGCGCCTGCACACCCCGCTGCCGCTGCTCGCCTTCACCGCGTGGCCCGAGGTCCGCAGCCAGCTCGCCATGACCTGGGGCACCGAAACCTTCATCGTCCCGATGATGACGTCGACCGACGGCATGATCCGCCAGGTCGACAAGTCGCTGCTCGAGCTCGGCCGCTACAAGCGCGGCGACCTGGTGGTCATCGTCGCCGGCGCGCCACCTGGCACAGTAGGGTCGACAAATCTGATCCACGTGCACCGGATCGGGGAGGACGACGTCTAGCGCGTGGACCCGCAGGACCCAATAGGAGATGCCGCGATCAGCACCAATTCTGATTTCGAGGAACTGCTGGCGATACTCGACCTCCACCGGGTCGCCGACGACCGGTTCGTCGGATCCCATCCGAGCAAGAACCCGATGCGCACGTTCGGCGGCCAGCTCATGGCGCAGTCGTTCGTCGCCAGCAGCCGCACGCTGACTCAGGATGGCCTGCCGCCGAGCGCGCTGTCCGTGCACTTCGTCAACGGCGGGGACACCGCCAAAGACATCGAATACCACGTGACCCGGCTGCGCGACGAGCGCCGGTTCGCCAACCGGCGCGTCGACGCCGTGCAGGACGGCATCGTGTTGTCCTCGGCGCTGATCTCCTACATGGCGGGGGGCCCCGGCCTCGAGCACGCCGTCGACCCCCCGCAGGTGGCGCAGCCCCACACGCAGCCGTCGCTCGGCGAGCTGTTGCGCGGCTACGAAAAGGTCGTCCCGCACTTCGTCAACGCCCTGCAGCCGATCGAATGGCGCTTCACCAACGATCCCTCCTGGGTCATGCGCGACAAGGGCGAGCGGCTGCCGCACAACAGGGTCTGGATGAAGGCACTGGGTACGGTGCCCGAAGACCCGGTGCTGCACACCGCGACCATGCTGTTCTCCTCGGACACCACGGTGCTGGACTCGGTCATCACCACCCACGGGCTGTCGTGGGGCTTCGACCGCATCTTTGCCGCGTCCGCCAACCATTCCGTGTGGTTTCACCGGCAGGTCAACTTCAACGACTGGGTGCTGTACTCCACGTCGTCGCCGGTGGCCGCGGATTCGCGCGGGCTGGGCACCGGGCATTTTTTCGACCCGGCCGGCCAAGCCATCGCCACGGTCTCGCAGGAAGGCCTGCTGTTATATTTCCCGCCCGCCCAGCGATAGACAGGTCACAGTACGGCATACCCGCAGGAAGACCGCCTGATTTGGGCCCACCGCGGCCGTGATCGGGGGTAAGTTCCAACCAGCCGGGTATTCGGTGCGAATGGGAGCTGATCGCATCGGGAGGTGAAGTGAACGGACCGGTCGACGTCGCAGCGAAGCCCCGCGCGCGAGAACGCGTTGTCGTCCATGTCGATTCACTGGCAGCCCGCTGGGTCGGCGCGTCGGCCCTGCTCTGCGCGGCGGGCTGGCTGGTCGTCATCCTCGCCCGGCACCACCAGCAGCCGGATTGGCACTACACCGACCGGCTGGGCTGGTCGCTGACGGTGCTGGGCGCGGTCGCGTTCCTCGCCCGCGGCATCTTCCTCGGTCGCCCGGTGACGACCATGCACGCCACCGCCGCTGCGCTGTTCGTCGTGGCGGGGCTGGGGGCGCACGTGCTGTCCTTCGACCTGCTGGGCAACGTGCTGATCGTCGGGTCCGGGATCGTGTTGATGTGGCCGACGTCGGCGCATCCGCGAGCCGCGGACCTGCCCCGGGTGTGGTCGTTGATCGATGTCACCGACGACGACCCGCTCGCGCCCTTCGCGATGCAGACCGGCAAGTGCTACCACTTCACCGCCGACGGGACGGCCGCGCTGGCGTACCGGACCCGGCTGGGATACGCCGCGGTCGGCGGCGACCCCATCGGTGACGAAGCGAAATTTCCCGAGTTGGTCGCCGATTTTGCCGCCATGTGTCACACCCACGGCTGGCGGATCGCCGTCGTGGGCTGCAGCGAGCGGCGACTCGGCCTGTGGCGCGACCCCGCGGTCATCGGGCAATCGCTGCGGGCCATACCGATCGGCCGCGACGTCGTCGTCGACGTGGAGGGTTTCGAGATGGTGGGCCGCAAGTTCCGCAACCTGCGCCAGGCCGTGAAGCGCACCCACAACTTCGGCATCACCACCGAAATCGTGGACGAGCAGGGACTCGACGACAGGCTGCTCGCGGAGCTGACCGACGTGGTGCGGGCGTCCCCCAGCGGCGCCCACCACGATCGCGGCTTCTACATGAACCTCGACGGCGTGCTGGAGGGCCGGTTCCCCGGAATCAAGCTCATCATCGCCCGGGACGCCGAGGGGTGCGTGCAGGGCTTCCATCGCTACGCGACCGCCGGCGGTGGCAGCGATGTCAGCCTCGACGTCCCGTGGCGTCGCCGCGGATCGCCCAACGGCATCGACGAGCGGCTCAGCGTCGACATGATCATGGCCGCCAAAGACGCCGGCGCGCAGCGGGTATCGCTGTCCTTCGCGGCGTTCCCCGAGATCTTCGAGGACAAGGATCGCGGTCGGCTGCAGCGCGTCTTTTACCGCCTGATCCACATCCTCGACCCGTTGATCGCGCTGGAGTCGTTGTTCCGCTACGTGCGCAAGTTCCACGCCATGGACGCCCGGCGCTACGCGGTGATCTCGATGACGCAGCTGCTCCCGCTGATCGTCGTGTTGTTGACGCTGGAGTTCATGCCACGCCGGCGTCACCTCTAGCCGACGGCGCAGGTCTGGTGAAGCGCTTCGGGTTCGGCGGCGTTCGCCGGGCGGGGCCGGGTGGCTGCCCGGCTGTTGAGCCAGCAGGCGAGCCCGCCGACGAGCAGGCCGACCGCGACACCGGCGTCCGGGCGCTGCCCCAACATCACCCATGACAGCACGCCGGCGACCGCCGGAATGACGGCAAATAGCATCGCCACCGCCGCCGCGCCGTGCGTGTTGATGGCCCGCACGTACAGGCTGACCGCCAGCGTGGCGTTCAACAGCACCACGGCGCTGACCGCGACGGCGGCCTTGGCCGCGTTGTGCACGGTGAAGGGTGTGCAGGCGGCGAGCGCCGCGGCCGGCACGAGGCCGACGGCGTTCTGCACCGCGCTGATCGCCCGGAAGTCGACTCCGGCGCAGAAGCGCTGCTGGTAGACGCCGCCGGCCGAAAGGCCAAGCAGGCCAAGCACAAGCAGCAAGAAGACGGGGTCGACGCCGTGGGTGGCCATCAGCCGCCGGGCGCATGCGGCGAGCACCGCGGCGACGCCCAGGGCCAGCGCGGCCAGCCGCTGCAGACCCAGCGGCTCCCGCAGGAACACGGTCGTGAGGATCGCCGTGGTGACCGGATTCATCGCGATGACCACCGCACACAGCACCGCCGGCGCTCCGAGCTCGACGGCCTCGTAGAGGCTGCAAAACTGGACCCCTTGGATCAGCAGGCCGGCCATCACGACGTGACCGAGCCGCGCCCCGCGCGGCCAGGGCGCCTGCGCCACCACGGTCCAGACCGCCAGGATCGAAGCCGCCAATCCGAACCGCAGCACGAGGGCGGCCATCGGGGTCATCGCGGCCACCGCGAGCGCGCCGATGGGATAACCGATCGCGTAGAGGAATGTCACCGCCGAGGCGGTGGACAGCGGCATGCGTGGCAAGTCCATGTCACCATGCTCGCTTGGTCAACCCATTCAGTCCAACGATTATTGGCGGTCATGAATGATCGTCAGCACTTATCGGTCAGCGGGGAGCAAACGCACTTCCAGCCCGCGATGCCCGCTATTGATCATTCATACGAATCGAACTATGGTGCGGAAATGGCCCAGGCCCTCGACATCGCGCCGCTGCGCAGCCTCGTCGCCGTCGCCGATTGTGGCGGGTTTCACCGTGCGGCCGCCGCGCTACACCTGAGCCAGTCCGCGGTCAGTCAGCACCTGCGCCGAATCGAGGCGGTGATCGGCCAGACGGTGGTCGAACGCTCGGGCCGCGGCATCGTGTTCACCGAGGCGGGACACAAGGTGCTGCGGCATGCCCGCGCGATACTGTCCGCGCATGACGCGGCGCTCGACGACCTGGGCGCCACCGAGCCGGCGCTGTTGACGATCGGCGCCACCGAGCACGGCGCCGACGTGATGCTGGCCGGCCTGACCAGCGCGTTGCGTGAGCGACTTCCCGACCGGCGGGTGCGCTTCCGGCTCGACCGCAATGTGTCGCTGGCCGACTCGATCGAACGCGGGCTGGTGGACTTGGCGATCATGCTCGACGGGGCGGGACTGGATCGCGCCAACGCGTCCGGACTCGTTCGGCTGCAATGGATTTCAGCGCGAACCTTCGCGGCCTCGACTCGGGATCCGCTGCCCCTGGTGATCTTTTCCGAACCGTGTACGTTGCGCGAGCCCGCGTTCTCGGCGCTGGACAAGCGCGACATCGCCTACGACATCGCCGCCGAATGCGGCGATCTGTCCGGTCTTTACGCGGCGGTGCGGTCGGGGCTGGGCGTCGCGCTGCTGCCGATGATCGGCAAGCTTCCCGACGGGCTGTGCCTGGCCGAGGGGCTGCCGCCGGTCAACAGCGCGTCGATATTGGTGCGCGGCCGCGTCGGTATCGACCCCGACCTGCTGAACACGGTCGACGCCGCGGTGCGTGACGTGCTGGCCACCGAGAACTGAGCCGCGGCCGGTCAGGACAACTGCGCCTGACGGATTCGCATTTCGCGGCAGCCGATGCCCTTGGGCAGCTGGTGAGTAGCCACCACGACGGTCCGGTGGGCCGACATCAGCGTGGACGTTGGGCCCAACAGTTCGCACAGCACCCGTTCGGCGTCGACCGCGTCGAGGTGCTCGGTCGGCTCGTCGAGCAGCACGATGCGGGCCGGTGCAAGCACTGCGCGGGCCAGCAGCAGCCGCCTGCGCTGGCCCGCCGAAAGCGCCTGCGCGCCACCGGTCAACACCGTCGACAGGCCCTCCGGCAAGCCGGACAGCCACCCGGTGAGGCCGACGGCGTCGAGCGTCGCGGTCAGCTCGTCGTCGCGGCAGTCGCCGCGGGCCACCAGCAGGTTGTCCCGGACGGTGGTGGCGAAGACGTGCGCGTCCTCGGCGAAAAAGCTTACCGTCCTGTGGAATTCGTCTTCATCGAAGCGGCTGATGTCGGTTCCGTCCAGCGTCACCCGCCCGTCGACCGGGGGGATCAGCCCGGCGAGCGTCATCAGCAGCGTGGTCTTGCCCGAACCGCTGGCTCCGGTGACCGCAAGCCGGGCGCCCGGCGGCAGGCCGAGGCGCACCGGGACCGCTCGCGACGCGCCGTCGTGACCGGAGCGGACATCGGCAAACAGCGTCCCGCCGGCGGGGACCGCCTCGCCGGGCACCGTCGGGCTCTCGGGGGGAGCCAGCTCGAGCAGGCGGCGCGCGGCGATCCGCGACCGCGTCAGCTGCACCGCCGCGGCGGGTAACGCCGTCGTCGCCTCGAAAGCGGACAGCGGCAACAACATCAGCACCGCCAGCGTGGTGGGCGCGACCGTGTGCGCCAGCGCGATGCCGGCCACCACGGCGCCGAGCACGCTGGCCCCGATCGCCGCGGTGGGCATCGCCTCGGCGACGGCGGCCGGTCGCGCCGCGGCGTCGAGGGCGTCGGCCCAGTCGCGTTGGCGGCGCTGCGCATCGGCGATGACGCCGGACAGGGCGCCGGCGACGCGCAGCTCCGGGGCGTGCTCGAGGGCGATCATCGCAGACGTGTCGCGATCGGAATGGTGTTGCCGGGCAAGCTCTTCCTGCGCGACGGCGGCCCGCCCGGCAAGCCGCGGGGCAACGAAGCCGGCGAGGAGCAGGCACATCGCCAGCACCGCCGCGGCCGGCGGCGAGATGACCGCGACCACCGCGGTCGCCGCCAACCCGAGCACCGCCGCGACGGCGATCGGCACCACGGCGCGCACCAGGACGTTGGCCAGCTCGTCGACGTCGGCGCCCACCCGGGCCACCAGCTCGCCGCTGTGCAGCCGGACGGCGGATGCCGCGGGCCCGCGGGCGAGCCGGCGATAGATCTGCGCTCGGGCCGTGCCGGCCGCGCGCAGCGCGGTGTCGTGGGTGGCCAGCCGCTCGCAATAGTGCAGGACGCCCCGCGATATCGCGAACGTGCGCACCGCGACCACCGCGACCGAAAGGTCCAGCACGGGCGGCATCTGCCAGGCCCGGGTGATCAGCCACGCCGAAAACCCGGCCAGGGCAAGCGCGCTGCCCAGCGACAGCACGCCCAGCGCGATGGCGGCTAGGATCCTGGTCAGCCGCGGGCGCAGCAGTGTGAACGCGTCTACGAGCGCGGGCTGGCGGCGACCCGCGTCGCCCGGCTTCGCCGCGCTTGCGATCGTCGGGAGGGGATCAGACCGCGGCATGATCCACCCCGGCCTCGGCGGCCACCCGGACCACCCGGTCACCGATGGCCACGACGGGCTCGCGGTGGCCGACGACGACCACCGTCGCGCCGGCGCGCGCCCGCTCGACGACGGCCCGCAGGACCCGCTGCTCGGTGCGCGCGTCCAGGTGCGCGGTCGGCTCGTCGAGCAGCAGCACCGGGGCCGCCGACCCGAGCGCCCGCGCGAGGCCGAGCCGTTGGCGCTGTCCCAGCGACAGCCCGACGCCCCCGCGCCCGAGCAGGGTGTCCATCCCGTCGGGCAGGTCGGCCAGCACCGCGTCGAAACCGGATGCGGCACAGGCCCCGTCGAGGTCGGCCAGCGGCCCGAGCAGGAGCAGGTTGTCGCGCACGGAGCCGGGGACCAGCACCGGGCGCTGCGGCAGCCAGGACAGCTGCCGCCACCACGCCGCCGGGGCCAGGTCGGTGACGTCGACTCCACCCACGGTGACCCGGCCCGCGGACGGCGCGGTGATCCCGGCGATGGCCTGCAGCGTGGTGCTCTTGCCGGCGCCGTTGGGTCCGGTCAGCACCGTCACCCGGCCGGGTTCGATGGCCGCGGTCAGATCGCGCGGCGCGCGGCCGTCCCGGCCCGCCACGCTGAGGTTTTCCACGCGGATCTCGCCGCCGCGCGCGTTCACGGTTTGGTCGCGCACCGTCGGGTCGGCCGGCTCGCCGATGAGGGAGAACGCCTTGTCGGCCGCGGTCCTACCGTCCTGGGCGGCGTGGAATTCCACGCCGATCCGGCGCAGCGGCCAATAGACGTCCGGCGCCAGCAGCAGCACCGTGAGCCCGGTGGTCAATGTCATCTCACCGAACACCAGGCGAAGGCCGATGCCGACCGCGATCAGCGCGACGCCCAGGGTGGCCAGCAATTCGAGCACCAGCGCCGACAGGAAAGCGATCCGCAGCGTCGCCATCGCCGAACGCCGATGGGCGGCGGCCAGTTCGGCGATGCGATGTTCGGGGCCCCGGCCGCGTCCCAGCGCCCGCAGTGTCGGGATGCCGGCGATCAGGTCCAGCAATCGGGCCTGCAGGGTCGTCATGGCCTCCAGGGCCGCCGCCGAGCGGTCGGCGGTCGCGATCCCGATCAACACCATGAAGATCGGGATCAGGGGCAGGGTGATCGCCACGATCACCATCGATTTCAGGTCGTAGGCGGCGATCACGGCGACGGTCGCCGGGGTCAGGATCGCGGCGAGCAGCAGGGTGGGCAGGTATCCCGCGAAGTAGGGGCGCAACCCGTCGAGGCCGCGGGTGACCACGACCGCGGCGGCATCGCGCTGGGCGGCGAGCTCGCGTGGCTGGCGGGCGGTCACCGCCGCGAGAACCTGCCCGTTGAGGTCGGCGATGACCGCGCTGGAGCCCCGCTGACCAAGACGGGCCTGCAGCCACTGCGTCAGCGTGCGAAAGACCCACAGCGCCAACAGGATCGACAACGGCGAAAGCCAGGAACGCAGGCCGCGCGCCGAGGGGTCGCCGACGATGCGCGCGACGGTGCCCGCCAGCACGATCGCCGAGCCGATCGCGCAGCCCGAGATCACCACCCCGCAGCCCACGCTGGCGAGCAGATAGCGCCGCAACGCGGTCGATGCGCGCCACAGCCGTGGGTCCAGCGGCGCCCGGCCGCTCAGGACGGACGCCTCGCGAGCCCGATCGACGGCGGTATCCGGTCGGACGAGATCCGTTGCCGGAAAACCCAATACGTCCACGCCTGGTAGATCACCGTCAGCGGCGCCATGATCGCGGTCACCCAGGTCATGATCTTGAGTGTGTAGGGGGTCGACGACGCGTTGTAGATCGTGACATTCCATTGGCTGTTCAGCGTCGAGGGCACCAGGTTCGGGTACAGCGAGCCGAACAGCAGGACGACGACGGCGGCGACCACCAACGCCGTGCAGGCGAAAGCCCACCCGTCCGACGCGCGCCGCCACACCAACAGCACCGCGGCCAGCTGCGCGACAACCGCGACGCCCAGCACCAACCACGTCCAGCCCTTGCCGTGGGCCAGCTGCGTCCAAAGCCCAAACGCCGCAACCAGTCCGGTGACCGGAAGCGACAGCCGCACCGCGAATCGGTGCGCGTCGTCGCGGATCGTGCCCGAGGTCTTCAGGCCGACGAACACCGCGCCGTAGAACAAGAACAGCCCCGCGGTGGCCAGGCCGCCCAGCAGCGTGTAAACGTTGAGCACGTCGGTGATCGACAGGTGGATGTGGCCGGCGGCGTCCACCGGCAGCCCGCGGACCAGGATGGCGAACGCCACGCCCCACAACACCGCGGGCAGCCACGACCCGGCGGCGATCCCGAAATCGGCCCAGCCGCGCCATCTCGTGTCGTCGACCTTGCCGCGCCATTCGATGGCCACCGCGCGCAGGATCATGCCGAACAGGATCGCCAGCAGCGGGAGGTACAGCGTGGAGAACACCGTGGCATACCAGCCGGGGAACGCGGCGAACATCGCCGCGCCGCCGGTGATCAGCCAGACCTCGTTGCCATCCCACACCGGGCCGATGGTGTTGAGCACCGTGCGCCGCTGCAGTTCCGGCTCACCGACGTCCGAAAGGCTGAACCGGGCCAGCGGCTCCATCAACATGCCGACGCCGAAGTCGAAACCTTCGAGGATGAAGAAACCGAGGAACAGCAATCCGATGATGCCGAACCACAACTGTTGCAATGCCACCGGTCAGCTCCTTAATACGCGA
This sequence comes from Mycobacterium terramassiliense, assembly GCF_900157385.1. Taxonomy (GTDB): domain Bacteria; phylum Actinomycetota; class Actinomycetes; order Mycobacteriales; family Mycobacteriaceae; genus Mycobacterium; species Mycobacterium terramassiliense. The sequence goes on along the minus strand of NZ_LT717698.1, from coordinate 387,892 downwards.
ACGAAAGCGGGGCCACCTCGTCGTCGCTGGGTGCGCGAGGCGGTGCCGGTTCGGCGTCGTGTTCCTGCGGGCCTTCGACGACGTAGCGCTTGAGCAGCCAGAACCAGATGACCGCGAGCACCGCGTAGACCAGGGTGAAGGTCACCAGGGACGTGACGACCATGCCGGGGGCGTGGTCGGAAACGGCTTGGCGAACGGTGAACCGGACCTGCTGGTCCCCGGTCGGGTTCGGAGCGACGATCCATGGCTGGCGGCCCATCTCGGTGAAGACCCATCCGGAGATGTTGGCGAGGAACGGCGTGGGAATGGTGAGCAGCGCCAGCCAGGAGAACCAACGCCGATCGGGCGCCCGGCCACCCCGGGTGAACCACAAGGTGGCCAGCGCGAACAACACCGGAACGGCCAGGAATCCGATCATCGCGCGGAACGACCAGTAGGTGACGAACAGGTTGGGCCGGTAATCGTTGGGTCCGAATCGATGCTCGAAGTCCTGCTGGATGTTGCGCACCCCCTGCAGCGTCACGTCGCTGGTCTTGCCCTCGGCCAGGAACGGCAACACGTAGGGCACCTCGATCACCCGGGTGATGCTGTCGCAGTTGTTGTGGGTGCCGACGGTCAGGATGGAAAAGTTGGGATCGGTTTCGGTGCTGCACAACGATTCCGCCGACGCCATCTTCATCGGCTGCTGAACGAACATCAGCTTGCCTTGACGGTCGCCGGTGAAGAACAGGCCGGCGGCGGCGAGCAGCACCACCCAACAGCCCAGGATGGCCGCGGGGCGGAACACGTTGCGGGCGTCCGCCTCGGGGAGGGTGGACCCCGGCGTGCGCGAGCGGATCAGCCACCACGCGCTGACGGCGGCGACGAACGTCCCGGCGGTCAACAACGATCCGGTCACGGTGTGCGAAAAGGCAGCAAGCGCAGTGTTATTGCGGAGCAAAGCGGAGATGCTGTCCAACTCGGCGCGATGGGTCGCCGGGTTGTAGTGCGCGCCGACCGGGTGCTGCATGAACGAGTTCGCCACGATGATGAAGAAGGCGGACACGTTCACGCCGATCGCGACGATCCAGATGCACGCCAGGTGCACCAGCCGCGGTAGCCGGCTCCACCCGAAGATCCACAGGCCGATGAAGGTGGACTCGAAGAAGAAGGCGAACAGGCCCTCCATCGCCAGCGGGGCGCCGAAGATATCGCCGACGAAGCGGGAGTACTCGCTCCAGTTCATCCCGAACTGAAATTCCTGGACGATTCCCGTCGCCACGCCGATGGCGAAGTTGATCAGGAACAACTTGCCGAAAAACTTGGTGAGGCGATACCACGCGGCGTTGCCGGTGGCCACCCACACCGTCTGCATGATGGCGAGCAGGGGGGCCAGGCCGATGGTGAGCGGCACGAAGATGAAGTGGTAGACGGTCGTGATACCGAACTGCCACCGCGAAATATCGACGACATTCATTGTCATCTCCTGAGACTACGGCCAGCTACGACACAGTGTAGTAGTTAGGTCAGACCGGCGCTATGTCTTGCCCACCGAGTTGTTTGGACGCTTTGCGAATGCCGAATGAAGACACGATCTCGAACACGCCGATCACCACGAACCACACGCCGACCACGAGCGCCAGGGTGACGATCGAATCGAACGGCGAGGCCAGGACGACGATTCCGGCGAGCAGGCTGATCACGCCGACGAAGATCGACCACCCGCGCCCGGGCAGCGCCGGATCGCTGATGGCCGAGACCGTCGTACCGACCCCGCGGAAGATGAAACCGATGCCTATCCAGATGGCGAGCAACAACACGGCGTAGCCCTGGCCGAAATGGCGAAACGCCAAGACTGCGAGGATGAGTGACGCCGCCCCGCTGATGAACAGCAGGATCCGGCTGCCCGCCGAAACATGCAGGCTGAACGCGAACACCACCTGCGCGACGCCGGTGATCAACAGGTAGACGCCGAACGCGACGGCGGCTGCCAGGATCGTGATCCCCGGCCACGCGAGGATCACGGCGCCGACGATCAGCGACAGGATTCCCGACACCAGCGTCGATTTCCATAAGTGCGGCAACAAGCTTGGAACCGGAGCGGTTCCAGGAGTGGTTTGCATGGCCGCAGTCTGACACACCCCGCGGGGCGCGGGATAGGGACTTTCGGCTCACACGCGCGCGGTGCGCGGTTCCTCGGAACGCAGGTCCGCGGATTGCTCGGTTGCCTTGCGGCCGATCAGATACCAGGTGCGCATGGGGCCCTTGCCCTTGACGTCGATGCTGCCCCGCTCCTGCAGCACGAATTCGTCTTTGAGGCGCTCATACAGCTCCTCGGGCACCTGAATCCGGCCCACCGAGTCGGTGGCTTCCATCCGGGAGGCGACATTGACCGCGTCGCCCCACACGTCGTAGAAGAACCGGCGAGAACCCACCACACCCGCAACCACCGGCCCGCACGCCATGCCCACGCGCAGCGGCACCGGCTCGCCGTGCGGATCCTTCAGTCCCGCAACGACATTGGCCATGTCGAGCGCGAAATCCGCCAGCGCCTGGGAGTGGTCCGGCCGCGGGCGCGGGACGCCGCTGACCACCATGTACGAGTCGCCGCTCACCTTGATCTTTTCCAGCCCGTGCTTGTCCACCAGGGCGTCGAAAGCGCCGTAAAGGCGGTCGAGAAAGCGCACCAGATCGGCAGGCGGGGTGGCGCTGGCGCGTTCGGTGAACCCGACGATGTCGGCGAACAAGACCGTTGCGTCGTCGTACTTGTCGGCGATGACGCCGCGGCCCGGCTCCTTGAGCCGTTCGGCGATGCTGGCCGGCAACATGTTTTCGAGCAGCGTCTCGGAGCGGTCGTACTGGGCCTCCATCACGGCCTCGGCCCGCGCGGTGTCACGCAGGGCGAACCACACCGTCACGACTACCATCACGACGCTGGAGATGGCCGTGACGACAAACCCCGCCGACTGGGCCCAGGCGGGCTGCAGCCCGGTGTTTTCCGGCACCAGGAACTCGACCGCGATGATCAGCCCGGCCGCGACGGCCGCCAGCGCGGCCGCCAGCACGATGTGCTCGATGCCCAGCAGCAGCACCACGATGCAGGCGCCGACCAGGAAGAAGAACTGTGACCCCGAACCGGTGCCCACGTCCAGGCAGCTGGCGAACACCGAGACGTAGGCGGCGCCGATAAAGGTAAGCGGCGCAACCAATTCGCCGAATCGCTGCAGCCACGGCACCATCGCGAAGACCATGGCGCCGATGACGTTGATCGAGCTGACCTGCCACGTCCAGGAATCGGTGGCGATCTGGACGAGCACGAAGCTCACGCTGACCATCACGGCCAGCCACGCGGTGATCATGAGGATCCGGCCCCGGCGCGCGGCGCTGGCCGCGTAGTGCTGGTTGCGGTCGCGCGTCTGCGCCCGCACCGCGGCCACGCAGTCCGGGCGATTCGACGAGCCGTCTTTCCGGGGTGGGGCCCCGCATTTCTTGGCCACCACCATCAAAGCCTAACCGTTGACCTCGCCGTTTGTCCTAGCCAAGCTCGTGGGTCAGCCACTCCGACGGCCGGTGCGGCGCCAGCGAGCCATTGGGCATGATGTGCTGCACCGGGTGGCCGTCCCGGGCGGCCAGGTCGGCGATCATCCGCCGGTGACAGCGCCACCAGGTCGGTTCCCCGCACATGACGGCGACGTCGCCGGCCTCGGCATCTTTTAGCAGCCGCCGGAAGGCCGCCTGGAAGCCTGGTGTGCGGGTATGCGCCGCGTAATTGGCGAATGCGCGGTTCTCCCACCACTCGTCCCGCGGCACCGGGGAAACCGGCGGTTTGCGTCGCCCACCGAGGTCAGGCTCGTGGCGGTAGGCGATTCCGGCGGTGCCCAGCCAGCCCGGCATCGCTTCCTTCGACACGTCGGGGTTGCGGCGCGAGCCCGGGAAGCTGCGCACGTCGACCAGCAGCGTGATGCCGTGTTGCCGCAGCGCGGCGGTGAGTTCGTCGGCGGTTTTCGCGCCGTGCCCGATGGTGTACAGCATGGGTGGGGAGTGCCCTCGGTGGGATTCGAACCCACACTGGACGGGTTTTGAGTCCGTTTCCTCTGCCAGTTGGGATACGAGGGCTGGGCAGCCTCCCACCATAGAGGATCGGCGCGCCGATCGATTCTCACCGCCCCCGAGTGCGCTGGTCGTGGGCGTGCAGGACACAATGTCCGTCATGACAGGCCCCACGACCGACACCGACGCCGCTGCGCCGCGCCGGGTCCTGATCGCGGAAGACGAAGCGCTCATCCGGCTGGACCTGGCAGAAATGCTCCGAGAGGAGGGGTACGAGATCGTCGGCGAGGCCGGCGACGGCCAGGAAGCCGTCGAACTGGCCGAGCGCCACCAGCCCGACCTGGTGATCATGGACGTGAAGATGCCGCGGCGCGACGGCATCGACGCGGCCTCGGAGATCGCCAGCAAGCGCATCGCGCCGATCGTGGTGCTGACCGCGTTCAGCCAACGCGACCTGGTCGAGCGGGCCCGCGACGCGGGCGCGATGGCCTATCTGGTGAAGCCGTTCACCATCAGCGACCTGATCCCGGCCATCGAGCTGGCGCTCAGCCGGTTCAGCGAGATCACCGAGCTGGAACGCGAGGTGGCGACGCTGTCCGACCGGCTGGAGACCCGCAAGGTCGTCGAACGCGCCAAGGGCCTGCTGCAGACCAAGCAAGGCATGACCGAGCCCGAGGCCTTCAAGTGGATTCAGCGCGCGGCGATGGACCGGCGGACCACGATGAAGCGGGTGGCCGAGGTCGTGCTGGAAACCCTCGGCGACGCGCCCAAAGAGGAATCGGGCTAGCGGGCATAGCCGTCGGAACTGCGCTCAGATCGCGAATTTGGGCGCTTCGACCCGCTGGTCGCAGTCTCGGCCGACGGCGGGTGCCGCTTTTCGGTGCGATCGAGGCGAGTCGGGCATTGATTGTGGTGTGAGGGCTTCGCGTGTGAGTCCAGGGCGGTAAAACCGCCCAGATCCCGCCCTGGGTACACACCGAAAGCCGTGTGCCCACACTCGACGGAAGAGGCGACCGGCGACTAGCGCGCCACGATCACCGACGAGCCGTGCCCGAACAGGCCCTGGTTCGCGGTGACGCCGACGGTGGCGTTCTCCACCTGCCGGCCGGTGGCCTGGCCGCGCAGCTGCCAGGTCAGCTCGCACACCTGCGCGATGGCCTGGGCCGGGATGGCCTCGCCGAAGCAGGCCAGCCCGCCCGACGGGTTGACCGGGATCTTGCCGCCGATGGCGGTGGCACCGCTGCGCAGCAGCCCCTCGGCCTCGCCCTTGGCGCACAGCCCCAGGTGCTCGTACCAGTCGAGCTCCAGGGCGGTGGACAGGTCGTAAACCTCGGCCAGGCTGAGGTCCTCGGGCCCGATGCCCGCTTCGGCGTAGGCCGCATCGAGGATCTGATCCTTGAAAACGCGCTCGGGCGCGGGCACCGCCGCGGTGGAATCCGTTGCGATGTCCGGCAATTCGGGGAGGTGCTGGGGGTAGTGCGGGGTCACGGTGCTGACCGCGCGCACCGCCGGCACGCCCGCGACCGAGCCGAGGTGCTTCTCGGTGAACGACTTGCTCGCCACGATCAGCGCCGCCGCCCCGTCGGAGGTGGCGCAGATGTCCAGCAGCCGCAGCGGGTCGGAGACCACGGGGCTGGCCAGCACGTCCTCGATCGAGTTCTCCTTGCGGTAGCGGGCATTCGGGTTGTTGAGCCCGTGCTTGGAGTTCTTGACCTTCACCTGGGCGAAGTCCTCGAGCGTGGCGCCGTAGAGGTCCATCCGCCGCCGCGCCAGCAGCGCGAAATACACCGTGTTGGTGGCGCCGATGAGGTGGAAGCGCTGCCAGTCGGGGTCGTTGCGGCGTTCGCCGCCGACGGGGGCGAAGAAGCCTTTCGGCGTGGTGTCCGCGCCGATCACCAGCGCGACGTCGCAGAACCCGGCCAGGATCTGGGCCCGCGCGCTCTGCAGCGCCTGCGAGCCGCTGGCGCATGCGGCGTAGCTCGAGCTGACCGGGATGCCGTTCCAGCCCAGCTTCTGCGCGAACGTCGCGCCGGCGACGAACCCCGGGTAGCCGTTGCGGATGGTGTCCGCCCCGGCGACCAGCTGGATCTGGCTCCAGTCCAGGCCGGCCTCGGCCAGCGCGGCGCGCGCGGCGACGACCCCGTATTCGGTGAAGTCGCGGCCCCACTTGCCCCAGGGGTGCATTCCGGCGCCGAGGATGTAGAGCGGTTCGGGCGTGTTCATGGTCAGGCCACCTTCCACGCATGCACGATGCGCTGCACGCCGTCGTCATCGGTGAACAGCGGCATGGTGGTCAGCTCCATCTCCATGCCGACCTTCAGGTCGGCCGCCAGCGTGCCCTCGACCACCTTGCCGAGCACGATCAAACCTTCGTCGGCCAGCTGCACCGCGGCGACGGCGAACGGCTCGAAGGGGTCCGGGGACGGGTACGGCGGCGGTGGCGCGTAACGGTTTTCGGTGTAGCTCCACAAAGTCCCGCGCGCCGACAGCGCAACGGACTCCAGCGCGTCGTTGGCGCAGGCCGGGTTGGGGCAGTTGTTCTCCCGGGGCGGGAAGACGTAGGTGCCGCACTCGGGGCACTTGCTGCCGATCAAATGGGGGCTGCCGGCCTCGTCGGTGGCGAACCATCCGTCGATCGCGGGTTGTTGGCTGGTGACCTCGGGCACCCGCCAACACTACCAAGCGCTTGTTTGGGCACGCCAGGGCTCGTCACACCAAGTGCCTAGAGTGAATGCCGTGCCCGCCGCCACCGAGGAACAAACCAAACCGACACTGATGCTGTTGGACGGCAATTCGCTGGCGTTCCGGGCGTTCTACGCGCTGCCGGCCGAGAACTTCAAGACCCGCGGCGGCCTGACCACCAACGCCGTCTACGGCTTCACCGCCATGCTGATCAACCTGCTGCGCGACGAGGCCCCGACGCACATCGCGGCGGCGTTCGACGTGTCGCGGCAGACCTTCCGCTCCGAGCGGTACCCCGAATACAAGGCCAACCGGTCGTCGACCCCCGACGAGTTCCACGGCCAGATCGACATCACCAAGGAAGTGCTGGGCGCGCTGGGCATCACGGTGCTCTCCGAGCAGGGCTTCGAGGCCGACGACCTCATCGCGACGCTGGCCACCCAGGCCGAACACGAGGGCTACCGCGTGCTGGTGGTCAGCGGGGACCGCGACTCCCTGCAGCTGGTCAGCGACGACGTCACCGTGCTGTATCCCCGCAAGGGGGTCAGCGAGCTGACCCGGTTCACCCCCGAGGCGGTCGTCGAAAAATACGGGCTGACCCCCACGCAGTACCCCGACTTCGCCGCGCTGCGCGGCGATCCCAGCGACAACCTGCCCGGCATCCCCGGGGTCGGGGAGAAGACCGCGTCGAAGTGGATCGCCGAATTCGGCTCGCTGCAGGCGCTGGTCGACCACGTCGACTCGGTGCGCGGCAAGGTCGGCGACGCGCTGCGGGCCAACCTGGCCGGCGTCATCCGCAACCGGGACCTCACCGAGCTGGTCAAGGACGTGCCGCTGGCCCAAACCCCGGACACGCTGCGGCTGCAGCCCTGGGACCGCGACCAGATCCACCGGCTCTTCGACGACCTGGAGTTCCGGGTGCTGCGCGACCGGTTGTTCGACACCCTGGTCGCCGTCGAGCCCGAGGTCGACGAGGGTTTCGACGTGCGCGGCGGCGCGCTGGAGCCCGGGACGGTCGGGCAATGGCTGGCCGCGCACGCCGGCGACGGGCGCCGGGCCGGGCTGGCCGTGGCCGGCACCCACCTGCCGCACGGCGGGGACGCCACCGGTCTGGGCATCGCGGCCGCCGACGGCGAGGGCGGCTACGTCGACACCGCGACGCTGACCCCCGACGACGACGCCGCGCTCGCGTCCTGGCTGGCCGACCCCGCGAAGCCCAAGGCGCTGCACGAGGCCAAGCTCGCCATCCACGATCTGGCGGGCCGCGGCTGGACGCTGAACGGCATCAGCTCCGACACCGCGCTGGCGGCCTACCTGGTGCGGCCCGGGCAGCGCAGCTTCACCCTCGACGACCTCTCGCTGCGCTACCTGCGCCGCGAGCTGCGCGCGGAAAGCCCTGAACAGCAACAGCTTTCGTTGCTCGACGACGTCGAGGGCACCGACGAGCAGGCCGTGCAGACCCTGATCCTGCGGGCGCGCGCCGTGGTGGACCTGGCCGACGCGCTGGACGCCGAGCTGGATCGCATCGACTCCACCGCGCTGCTGGGCGAGATGGAGCTGCCGGTCCAGCAGGTGCTGGCCGACATGGAAAGCGCCGGCATCGCCGTCGATCTGCAGCTGCTGGGCGAGCTGCAAAGCCAGTTCGGCGATCAGATCCGCGACGCCGCCGAGGCGGCCTACGCCGTGATCGGCAAGCAGATCAACCTGGGCTCGCCCAAGCAGTTGCAGGTGGTGCTGTTCGACGAGCTCGGGATGCCCAAGACCAAGCGCACCAAGACCGGCTACACCACCGACGCGGACGCCCTGCAGTCGCTGTTCGACAAGACCGGGCATCCGTTCCTGCAGCACCTGCTGGCCCACCGCGACGTCACCCGGCTCAAGGTCACCGTCGACGGGTTGCTGAACTCGGTGGCCGCCGACGGCCGCATCCACACCACGTTCAACCAGACGATCGCCGCCACCGGCCGGCTGTCGTCGACCGAACCCAACCTGCAGAACATCCCGATCCGCACCGAGGAAGGCCGCCAGATCCGCGACGCGTTCGTCGTCGGCAAGGGTTACGAAGAGCTGATGACGGCGGACTACAGCCAGATCGAGATGCGGATCATGGCGCACCTGTCCCGCGACGAGGGCCTCATCGAGGCGTTCAACACGGGGGAGGACCTGCACTCGTTCGTCGCCTCGCGGGCGTTCGGGGTGCCGATCGAGGAGGTCACCGCCGAGCTGCGGCGCCGGGTCAAGGCGATGTCGTACGGGCTGGCCTACGGGTTGAGCGCCTACGGGCTGGCCGCGCAGCTGAAGATCTCCACCGAGGAGGCGAAGGTCCAGATGGACCAGTACTTCGCCCGCTTCGGCGGGGTGCGCGACTACCTGATGGACGTCGTCGAGCAGGCCCGCAAGGACGGCTACACCTCGACGGTGCTGGGCCGCCGGCGCTACCTGCCCGAGCTGGACAGCAGCAACCGGCAGGTGCGCGAGGCCGCCGAGCGGGCGGCGCTCAATGCGCCCATCCAGGGCAGCGCCGCCGACATCATCAAGGTGGCGATGATCGAGGTCGACAAGGCGATCAAGGAGGCGGGGCTGGCGTCGCGCATGCTGTTGCAGGTGCACGACGAACTGTTGTTCGAAATCGCGCCCGGTGAGCGGGAGCGGGTCGAGGCGCTGGCCCGGGAGAAGATGGGCGGCGCGTACCCGCTGGACGTCCCGCTCGAGGTGTCGGTGGGCTACGGACGCTCCTGGGACTCCGCCGCGCACTAGGGCCGCCGGTGTAACGTGAGGGCGAAAAATCGGCCGGAAATTCGCCCTGGCGTTACATTCCCTTCAGCATGTAGCGGCCGAGTTTGTCCAGCTAGTGCCCTGTCGAGTAGCCTCGACAGGTAAATCCCAGTTTTATCCCTACGACCTCACCTGTCCGGAGCAACCCAACAACATGCCGAGTCCCACCGTCACCTCGCCGCAAGTAGCCGTCAACGACATTGGCTCGAGCGAGGATTTTCTCGCCGCAATAGACAAAACGATCAAGTACTTCAACGATGGCGACATCGTCGAGGGCACCATCGTCAAAGTGGACCGGGACGAGGTGCTCCTCGACATCGGCTACAAGACCGAAGGGGTCATCCCCGCCCGCGAGCTCTCCATCAAGCACGACGTCGACCCCAACGAGGTCGTTTCCGTCGGCGATGAGGTCGAGGCCCTGGTCCTCACCAAGGAGGACAAAGAGGGCCGGCTGATCCTCTCCAAGAAGCGCGCGCAGTACGAGCGCGCCTGGGGCACCATCGAGGCGCTCAAGGAGAAGGACGAGGCCGTCAAGGGCACGGTCATCGAGGTGGTCAAGGGTGGCCTGATCCTCGACATCGGGTTGCGCGGCTTCCTGCCCGCCTCGCTGGTCGAGATGCGCCGCGTGCGCGATCTGCAGCCGTACATCGGCAAGGAGATCGAAGCCAAGATCATCGAGCTGGACAAGAACCGCAACAACGTGGTGCTGTCGCGCCGGGCCTGGCTGGAGCAGACCCAGTCCGAGGTGCGCAGCGAGTTCCTCAACCAGCTGCAGAAGGGCAGCATCCGCAAGGGTGTGGTGTCCTCCATCGTCAACTTCGGCGCGTTCGTCGACCTCGGCGGTGTCGACGGCCTGGTGCACGTCTCCGAGCTGTCCTGGAAGCACATCGACCACCCGTCCGAGGTGGTGCAGGTGGGCGACGAGGTCACCGTCGAGGTGCTCGACGTCGACATGGACCGCGAGCGGGTTTCGTTGTCGCTCAAGGCGACCCAGGAAGACCCGTGGCGGCACTTCGCCCGCACGCACGCCATCGGCCAGATCGTGCCGGGCAAGGTCACCAAGCTGGTTCCCTTCGGCGCGTTCGTGCGGGTCGAGGAGGGCATCGAGGGCCTGGTGCACATCTCCGAGCTGGCCGAGCGTCACGTCGAGGTGCCCGACCAGGTGGTCGCCGTCGGCGACGACGCGATGGTCAAGGTCATCGACATCGACCTGGAGCGCCGCCGAATCTCGTTGTCGCTCAAGCAGGCCAACGAGGACTACACCGAGGAATTCGACCCGGCCAAGTACGGCATGGCCGACAGCTACGACGAGCAGGGCAACTACATCTTCCCCGAGGGCTTCGACTCCGAGACCAACGAATGGCTCGAAGGCTTCGACAAGCAGCGCAACGAGTGGGAGGCCCGCTACGCCGAGGCCGAGCGCCGGCACAAGATGCACACCGCGCAGATGGAGAAGTTCGCCGCGGCCGAGGCGGCCGGGCACGGCGGTGGCGAGCAGTCGCCGGGCAACGGCGCTCCGCCGGAGAAGGCGGCCGGTGGATCGCTGGCCAGCGACGCCCAGTTGGCGGCCCTGCGGGAAAAGCTCGCCGGCAACGCGTAACCGCCCTCGCGCATGCTCCGCATCGGGCTGACCGGCGGCATCGGCGCCGGCAAGTCGGCGGTGTCGGCCACCTTCGCGAAGTGCGGTGCGGTCATCGTCGACGGCGACGTCATCGCGCGCGAGGTGGTCCAGCCGGGCACCCCGGGGCTGGCGGCGCTGGTTGAGGCGTTCGGTGACGACATCCTGCTTCCCGACGGATCGCTGGACCGTCCGGCCCTGGCCGCCAAGGCTTTTCGCGACGACGAGGCGCGCCAGCGGCTGAACGGGATCGTGCACCCGCTGGTGGGCGAGCGGCGCGCGGAGATCATCGCGTCGGTCCCCGACGACTCGGTGGTCATCGAAGACATTCCGCTGCTGGTGGAATCCGGCATGGCGCCGCTGTTCCCGCTCGTGGTGGTCGTGCACGCCGACGTCGAGGTGCGGGTGCGACGGCTGGTCGACCAACGCGGGATGCCCGAAGAGGACGCCCGCGCGAGGATCGCCGCCCAGGCCACCGACGAGCAGCGCCGCGCGGTCGCCGACATCTGGCTGGACAACTCGGGCAGCCCGGAGGACCTGGCGCAGCGGGCCCACGACGTGTGGAACAACCGGATCGTGCCGTTCGCCCACAACCTGAGCGCGCGCCAGATCGCCAGGGCGCCCGCGCGGCTGGTGCCGGCCGACCCGAGTTGGCCCGAGCAGGCGCGGTGCATCGTCAACCGGCTGCACACGGCCTGCGGCCACCGGGCGCTGCGCGTCGACCACATCGGCTCCACCGCGCTGCCCGCCTTGGACGCCAAGGACGTGATCGACATACAGATCACCGTCGAATCGCTCGCGGTCGCCGACGAGCTCGCCGAACCCTTGTTGGCCGCCGGTTACCCACGCATCGAGCACCTCACCGAAGACGTCGCCAAGGACGATGCGCGCAGCACCGTCGAGCGCTACGACCACAGCGACGATCCGGGCCTGTGGCGCAAGCGCATTCACGCCTCCGCCGACCCGGGCCGGCCCACCAACGTGCACCTCCGGGTGGACGGCTGGCCCAACCAGCAATTCGCCCTGCTGTTCGTCGCGTGGCTGCGGGCCGACACCGGCGCGCGCGCCGACTACCTGGCCGTCAAGCTCAAGGCCGAACGGTCGGCGGGCGGTGACATCGCGCGCTACGTCGCCGCCAAGGAGCCGTGGTACCCCGACGCCTACCGGCGGGCGTGGGCGTGGGCCGACTCAACCGGATGGCGGCCCTAGCCGGTCGGTGTCGCGCCGCACTGCAGCACGCCGTTTTTCGGATCGGAATTCCCCGGCGTGGGTCTGACGAACTGATCGAGCTGCGTGAAAACGTTGTCGTCCACGTCGATCTCGCAGTGCACGTTCGCGGAGTAGGGGAAGTGCAGCACGATCTGCATGCCGGCCTGCTGCGGATCGGGCAACACCGTGTTGGCCTCGAACACGTTGCCGGGCATCGAGGGAAGGTTGGTGCTGTTCGTCCGGTTGCCGTTGATCACGAAAACGGCCTGGCTGCCGGTGGTCAGCGCATCGATCCGGGCGCGGTAGGTGATGTTGTGCAGGTCCGCCCGCGCGGTTGCCGGGCTTAGCTGGGAGCCGGCCGCGATGACGGTCAGGGCGGCGATCGTCGTCCACCTGTGGTTGCTGGGGCTCATAGCAGCCGAGATTACCCGGGCTGGCACCGCGGGCACCACCGCGACGTCCGGCCGCCGACCCGACCCTGCGCGAGCCGGGTGCCGCAGCGCGGACAGGACGGGTCCGGCTCGTCGCGCACGCCGGTGAGCCACCGCGGCAGCCCTGGGACCCGGCGGTGCCGCACCGACGTGCGCAGCACCGACGTCATGGCGGCGTGCAGGCGTTTGACGTCGTCGGAGTCCAAGCCGGGAACCGGGCGGTTCGGCGCGATCCGGGCGCGCCAGCAGATCTCGTCGGTGAGCAGGTTGCCCAGCCCGGCGATCACCGACTGGTCCATCAGCGTGGGTTTCACTCGACCGCGCCGGCCCGTCAGCAGCTCGCGAAACGCCGGCAGGCCGAGGCCCAGGGCGTCGGGGCCCAGTGGGCCGGTCACCCGCGCGATGGCCGCGTCGGTATCGGCCAGCCACACGCCGCGCAGCTTGCGCAGGTCGGCGTAGCGCAGTTCCCCCCGATCCAGCGCGAGCACCAGCCGCTCGTGGGGCTCCCGGGCGGCGCCGTCGGCGGCGTAGTACGGGTGCCCCGTCATCCCGCTGTGCACCAGCATCGTCGGGCCGTCCGTCGGCAGCATCAGCCACTTGCCATGCCGCCGTGGGGGATCGAAACGCCGGCCACCCAGGCGCCGGCCCAGCGCCGCGGCGGTGGTGTTGCGCAACACGCCGGGATCGTGGACCTGCACCCGACGAATCCGCCGCCCCGGCAGCATGTCGGCCAGCTGGCGCCGAAACCCCTCCACGTCGGGCAGTTCAGGCACGAAGCTTCGCCAGGCGCCGCGCGGGACCGGTCAACGAGCGGGCGCGCCGGTACATGCCGGCCCACGGGTCCGGTTGCCCGGCAAGCCGTTTGGGAATATCGCGGATCGTGAAGCGATCCGCCCGCAGGCCGCGGGTGTCCAGCTCGTCCCACTCCAGCGGCGTCGCCACCGGCGCGCCCCGGCGGGCCCGCACCGCGTACGGGGCAACCGCGGTCTGCGCGTAGGCGTTTCGCATGATGTCGAGGTACACCCGGTCGCCGCGCTTGTTCTTCCGGGCTTCCACGGTGCGATGCGCGGCGTCATCGGCGGCGACCACCTCGGCCACACCGCGGGCGAATTGCCGCGCGGCGTCGAAATCGGTGTCGGGGCGCAGGGGCGTCACGACGTGCAACCCTCGCGATCCGGTGGTCTGCACGTAGCACGCCAGCCCGAGGTCGTCCAGGACCCCGGCCACCGCGCGTGCCGTCGCGCGCACCACGGCAAAGTCGCTGTCGGACGCGTCGAGGTCGAAGACCAGCCGGTCGGGGTTATCCAGTCGGTGGCGCCGCGACTGCCACACGTGCAGCGTGACGCAGTTCTGGTTGGCGAGCCAGCGCAACGCTTCCGGGCGTTCGGCCACGGGATGCACCACGGTGCCGCCGTCCTCTTTGGCGACCTCGACGCGGCCCATCCAGCCGGGCAGCGAATCGGCGAAATCCTGCTGCACCCAGCCTTGCTCGCCGATGCCGCGCGGGAACCGTTGCACGGTGAGCGCCCTGCCCTTGAGGTGCGGCAGCATCGTGTCGGCGACCTCGCCGTAGTAGTCGACCAGTTCGCCCTTGGTGATCCCGTCCGCCGGGAACACCACCCGGTCCGGGTGGGTGACCTCGATCGTGATGCGGGGCATCAGCGTGTCTCCCGCACCACGTCGGCGGGCTCCTTGTCGGTGCGCAGGCCAAGATAGCGCGGGTGGCGCAGCTTGCCGTCACGCGTCCACTCGGTGAAGCCGATCTGGACCACCAGCTCCGGACGCACCCAGCGGGCGCCGTTCTCGCGCACCAGGCCCCGCGTGAACGGCGCGGCATCCTGCTCGATGGGTGACAACCGCCCGTGCAGGCGGCGCAGCGTGGCCTCGTCGAAACCCGTTCCCACCTTGCCGGCGTACACCAGGTCCCGCCCGTCGTGGTAGCCGAGCAGCAGCGCCCCCAACTCGATGCGGCTGCCTTTGGGGGCGGTGTAGCCGCCGACCACGAACTCCTGATCGCGAACGCACTTGAACTTCAACCAGTTCGGCGAGCGCCGGCCGTCATATGTGGAGTCGGCCAGCTTGGCGATCACCCCTTCGTCGCCGCGCTCGCAGGCTTGTCGGTAGGCCGCGATGCCATCCCCGACGCGGTGGGCAGTGTAGCGCAGCGGATCGTCGAATTCGATGGCCTTGCGCAGCAACCGTTTTCGCCACAGCAGCGGCACTTCGGTGGTGGACTTGCCGTCGAGGTGCAGCAGGTCGAACAGGTAGTAAAAGACGCGCACCGGCGATGCCCGGGCCACCTCGGGGTCGGTGATGCCCAGGCGGCCCTGCAACCGGGCGAAGCTGGTGCGGCGCCCCTCGAACGCCACCACCTCGCCGTCGACGACGAACCGTGTCGAGCGCTGGGCGCCGAGCGCGTCGACCAGTTCGGGGTAGGTGCCGTTGAGCGGCTGGCGGTTTCGCGACAGCAGCCGCACCCGGTCGCCGTCGCGGTATGCCAGGCAGCGCATCCCGTCGAATTTGCGCTCGAAGATCCAGCCGGGGTCGGAGAACCGCCTCTCGGTCAGGGTGGCCAGCGTCGGGGCCCGCCAGTCGGGCACCGGCTCGTCGCGCAGGGCCGCGCGCACGGGCGCGGGCAGCGCGGCGAGGTCGGTCATGACCAGTCGTCCTCTTCTTCCTTGCGCCTGATCAGCAGCCACGTTTCGTCCTCGCCCTCCCGGACCCGGGTCAACGAGTAGCAGCAGCGCAGCCGCTCGCCGCTGAGCCGGAACGAAAGATGTCCGCATTCAAGGCATTCGGCCATCTCGTACTGCGTCACATTGGCGTAGGTGCCGCTGTCGGCGACGACGACGTCTCCCGCGGTGTCGTCCAGCGGTCGGTCGTCGGTGCGGCGGGCCAGCCGGCCGTCCTTGGGTATCGCCCACGACACCAGCACCCCGTCGATCTCCAGGCGAAGGTCGTAGTGGTCTCCGGCGGCCGCATCGTGCTGGATGACGAAACACGGCTGGCCGCCGGTCCGGCGCCGGCGCCGGCGGTCGGTCAAGCTCAAGCGCATCCCGTGGGAATACCCGTCGCCAATGTGCGGAAACGACCCGGAAACGGTGTGGAAACGGCTATGCCCCATGCCAGGTCAGCTCCATGCCCCGGGTGGCCAGCCACCGGCAAAGGTCATAGTCGCTGCGGGCCAGGCCCTCGACGGCGGTGACGGCGCGCCGCATCGCCCGCTCGGCGACCTCGGGAGTCAGCAGGCCGTGGCGCACCGCGTCCAGCAGTTCGTCGACGTCGGCCAGCGTCACCCCGGCGCCGCTGCGCACCTCGATGTCGAGGTAGTGATCCTCCGAGCGCCACACCTTCTCCCCGGGTGTGTATTCGCCCACATCGAGGTAGTAGTCGTGGTCGCGTTCATGGCCGGGATTGAAGTGAAAGACGGTGGCGCGCAAGCCCAGCGACGGCAGCAGCCACGATTCGAGGTAGCGGAACTGGGCGCGGCCCGGGGTGGGACGGGCCAGGTAGAGGCCCCACGGCCGCACGACGTACTCGTCGACGGCCCGCACAATGCCTTTCGGATCGGTGTTGGTGCCCTCGACCAGGTCGAACGTCTCGTGCTTCGGCGGATGGATGGTCCCACCCTATCGGCGCTCAGCGCCTCAGTCGGATCTTCCACCGCACGAAGCCGGCGTAGAACAGCGACAGCGCGGCCAACATGCCAATGTCGAGCAGCCACACCGTCGACGTGTGCTGCCAGAACCGGTCCTGGGACACCAGCGAGCCGGGCACCAGGTTGCGCAGGTCGACGGTCGACGCCGCCGCGGCGTAGCCCCAGCGCGCGGGCATCGCGAAGGACAGCTGGTCGAGCCCGAGCCGGCCGGTCACCGGGACCATCCCGCCGCACAGCACCAGCTGCGCCATCACCGTCACCACGAACAGCGGCATGATCTGCTCGCTGGACCGGACCAGCGACGAGATCGCCAATCCGAGGATGGCGGAGGCGACACACGTCGCCGCGACGGTGACGAACAGTTCGGCGGTGGCGCCGAAGGTCGAGTGGCCGAGCAGGACGCCGCCGCGGGTCGGGGCGCTCTTGCCGACCACCACGATCGCGGTGATGATCGCCGATTGCAGGATCGCGAACCCGCAGAACACGGCCGTCTTGGCGAGCAGGTACGCGGTGGTCGACAGCCCGACCGCCTGCTCGCGCTGGAAGATGGCGCGCTCGCCGACCAGGTCGCGGATCGTCAGCGCAGTGCCCATGAACGCGGCGGCGGGCAGCAGCAGGGCCAGTATCTGCGCGGCCTCGTCGGGTGTCCCGGCGTTGGGGCCGGGCGCGTGGAAGCCGTTGCCGCCGGGAACGGTCAGCGACAGCGAGCCCAGGATGAACGGCAACAGCGCCAGGAAGACGAAGTAGGCGCGGTCGGCGACGACCAGGCGGACCTGCCGGCGCGCGACCGTCGAGATCTGGCGCCGCACGCTGGTGTGCACCGGTTCACCCAGCGCGCCGGGCTCGTCGGTCCTGTCCGGGACCAGCTTCTGCGGCCGCTTTTGGGCGTCGCGCTGCTCGAGGAACCGCCGGTTGGCCTCCTCGGGGTCGGCCCCCACCTGGGTGAAGATCTTGGCCCAGTTGGTGGTGCCCATCGCGTCGCCGATGTGGTCCGGCGGCCCGAAGTAGGCGGTCTTGCCGCCCGGCGCCACCAGGAGCAGCTGGTCGCACACGTCGAGGTAGGACAGCATGTGCGTCACGACGATCACCACGCGGCCGGCGTCGGCCAACTGGCGCAGCATCGTCATCACCTGGTGGTCCAGCGCCGGATCGAGGCCGGAGGTGGGCTCGTCGAGGATCAGCAGCGACGGCCCGGTGAGCAGTTCCAGGGCGACCGAGGCCCGCTTGCGCTGGCCGCCGGAGAGCTTGTCCACGCGGGTGTCGGCGTGCTTGGTCAGGTCGAGCTCGTCGAGCACCTGGGCGACCACCTTGGCACGATCGGCCTTGCTGGTGTCGGGGGGCAGCCGCAGTTCGGCGGCGTAGCCCAGCGCCTGGTTGACCGTGAGCTGGCGGTGCACCACGTCGTCCTGCGGCACCATGCCGATGCGGCTGCGCAGCGACGCGTACTCGGTGTGGATGTTGTGGCCCTCGAAGGTCACCGAGCCCGACGTCGGGGTGGTGTAGCCGGCGATCAGCCTGGCCAGCGTGCTCTTGCCGGCGCCCGAGCCGCCGATCACCGCGGTGAGCGTCCCCGGGCGGGCGGTCAGCGAGATGTCGTCGAGCAGCTGCTTACCGTTGTCGACGACGTAGCGGACGTTGCGCACCTCGAGGCCGCCGGTGCGCGAGGCGGCCTCGCTGCGCTGGACCAGGGTGCCGCCGCGGAACACCAGGTCGACGTTGCCGATGGTGACGATGTCGTCGTCGGTCAGGATCGCCGACCCGACCCGGGTGCCGTTGACGAACGTCCCGTTGACGCTGTTGTCGCGGATCTCGGTGCCGAGCGGCGTCTGCAGCAGCGTCGCGTGGTGGCGCGACGCGAGGACGTCGTAGACGACGATGTCGCTTTCGGCCGCGCGGCCGATCGTCATGGCGCCGGCCGTGCCCGCGGCGGCCGACATGCGCGGCGAGAGCAGCTTCACGAAGCGGGTGGCCAGGTTCGACACGTCGGCCGTCCTGGCGTCGATCACGGTGGACTCGGCGGGCGGCGGCGCGTCGGGCCGTTCCGCCGTCTGGGCGTCGACCACGGTCAGCGGGTCGGGCGGCGCGCTACGGAGCGGCCCCTTGGCGGGCGGCATCCCCGACGTCTGGATCCGCGCGGGCGGCGGCGCCTGGCGAGGCGTCGCGACGGGCGGCCGCGGCGCGGGCGGCCCCAGCGGTCGGGCCGGCTGCCTGGGCGGCATCGGTCGCGGCGGCGCGGGCTGGGGACCACCGCGCATGGGCTGGCTGCGCGGCTGGCTGCCGGTCTGGCCGCGCGGCGGCGCCGTCGGGTTGGTCTGCTCCGGCAGCGCGGACCACGCCAGGGTGGGCGGCCCGGAGTCCCGCGCCGGCCTCGGCTGGGGTGGCCGGTTGGCCTGGCCCTGCTGCGGCCCGACGGCGAAGGTCAGCCGCGGTCCCTGCGGGTTGCCGACGTTGATGCTCTGGCCGTCGTGGATGTCGATCACGGGCATCCGGTAGCCGTTGACGTAGGTTCCGTTGAGCGAGCCGTTGTCGATCGCCAGCCACCGGCCCTGCTCGAACCGCACGATCAGGTGCGACCGGGAGATCCGCGGATCTGGAATCCGCATATCGGCGTTGGTGTCACGCCCCACGACGACCTCGTGGCCGGCCGCGAACGAGCGTTGAGACCCGTCGTGCCGAATGGTCAGGACAGGCGGGGCGGGTCGGGTCACATAATCAAGTATCGGTCCGCGGTTCGAGTGGTCTCCATGGGACTCGCCTGTGATTTGTCTTTATTTCGGTTTGGCCACTCATAGCTCATTCATAGCCTGCGGAGACCCGCCGCCCACCGAGATCCGGCATGATTCCAGCGTGAGGGGAGTGAAGGCAGGGAAACGAGGGGACAAGCGTTGACTGACGGACACAAGGGGACGACCCGGCGCATTGACGTCGGGCGACGGCTGCTCAGCAATCCGCGGCTGGCCCGCGAGGCCCTGCGCGCCGGCTTCGAGTCGATACCCTCGGCGACCGTCGCGCACCTGTTTCGCCGCATCCCGCCCGTCAGTTCCACCCCGAACGCCCAGCCCGCCTCGGCGCCCCCCGCCGAGGTCAGCGGGTCGCGGCTCGCGCTGAGCAACGGCGCGCCGTTCGCCGGCTACACGATCCTGCGCCAGCTCGGTGCGGGCGGGATGGCCGAGGTCTATCTGGCGTTACACCCGCGGTTGCCGCGGCGCGACGTGATCAAGGTCCTCGCCGAGGCGGTCACCGCGGATCAGGAATTCCGCGAACGGTTCAACCGGGAGGCCGACCTCGCGGCGACGCTGTGGCACCCGCACATCGTCGGCGTTCACGATCGCGGCGAATTCGACGGCCAGCTCTGGATTTCCATGGACTACGTCGAGGGCACCGACGCGGCCCGGCTGGTCAAGGAGCGCTACCAGGACGGGATGCCGATCGACGAGGTGTGCGCGATCGTGCAGGCCGTTGCGGGCGCGCTCGACTACGCCCACGATCGCGGCCTGCTGCATCGGGACGTCAAACCCGCCAACATCCTGCTCACCCACCCCGAGTACGGGGAGCGCCGAATCCTGTTGGCGGACTTCGGCGTCGCGCGCCACCTGGCCAACATCAGCGGCATCACCGAGACGAATGTCGCCGTGGGGACGGTGGCCTACGCCGCTCCCGAACAGCTGACGGGTTCCAACATCGACGGCCGGGCCGACCAATACGCGTTGGCCGCCACGGCTTTTCACCTGCTGACCGGCGCGCCGCCCTTCCAGCACTCCAACCCGATCGCGGTGATCAGCCAGCATTTGCACGAGGATCCGCCCCGGCTCAGCGATTACCGCCCCGAGCTGGCGCACCTCGACGACGTCTTCTTCCAGGCCCTGGCCAAGCAACCCGCGGATCGGTTCGACCGGTGCCGCGCCTTCGCCGCGGCGCTGAGCGAAGGTGTCTGCGACGAGGACGCCGACTCCGACGACGGCGCCGCCCGATCCGCCGAGCCGACGCCTCCGCGGCGACGCGGACCTCGCGGCGCGATCGCGGCGATGAACCGGCGGTTCTCGTCCCGGGCGCGCTGGGCGACCGCGCTGCTGTGCGCGGTGCTGATCGCGATCGCGGCGACCTGGTCGGCCCTGTACTCGTTTCAGCCGGACAGCCCCGCGCCGAACGTCCCGGCGCTGGCCTCCAAACCGTCGGTGCCCGCGCCGAGCGCGGCGCCCGTTAGGCCCGGGGGACCGACGCTCGACGGCACCTACCGGCTCACCTACGACCGCAGCAAGCAGACCACCAACGGCATCCCGATCCGGCACGACGGCCCGGCTACCAGCTGGTGGGCGTTCCGCTCGGTGTGCACCACCGATGGATGCGCGGCGACCGGGACCCAGCTCGACGACACCAACCACCAGGTGGCCAGCACCACCGACGGCGGCCACACGTACGCGCTGCGCTTCGTCGGCGGCTATTGGCAGGGCGGGTTTCAACAGGAGCGCGCGGGCTGCACCCAGCCGAACGGGCAGGTGCAGGCCACCCAGCAGGAAACCGTCGCGGGATCGCTGGCGCCGCAGGCCGACGGCACGCTGCGCGGCACGGTGACCCAAACCGCTCTGTCGAACGAGTGTGGCGCGCAGGGCGCGGTGGTGCGGGTGCCCGTCATCGCCACCCGGGTCGGTGACGTGCCGCCCGGCGTGCCCCTGGCCGACCCCACCCAGGTCGTCAACACCTCGGCGCCGTCGCGCCCGGCGCCCGCCGTCCTCGGCGGGGCGTGCAGCGACGTCGACAAGCTCGCCTACGACCCCACCAACAACGAGCAGGTCGTCTGCGAGGGCAACACCTGGTCCAAGGCCCCCATCACCATGGGTGTGCACGCCTCGGGCAGCTCCTGCGCCCGGCCGAGCACCTCGGTGTTCGCCATGAGCACCTCCAACGACGGCCACCTGCTGCAGTGCGATCCGGTGACGCGCACCTGGACGCGCCCCTCGGCCTAGGCCGGGCTCACTGCCCATTTGGCGCCAGCGAGCGTGTCTGTACGCCGACACGCCGCGCGGGTTGGCATTCTGCGCACGCTCGGCGCCGGGACACTTGTCGGTGCCCGCCTCTACCCTGGGGGCATGGCCTTCGCCACTGAACACCCGGTAGTCGCGCACTCGGAATATCGCCCCGCCGCCGAAGAGGTGGCCGGGTTGGTGCGCGCCGGCGGCCGCTTCGAGGTGGTCAGCCCGCACGCCCCGGCCGGCGACCAGCCGGCGGCCATCGACGAGCTGGAGCGCCGGATCCGGGCGGGGGAGCGCGACGTGGTGCTGCTCGGCGCCACCGGCACCGGGAAGTCGGCCACCACCGCCTGGCTCATCGAACGGTTGCAGCGCCCCACCCTGGTGATGGCGCCGAACAAGACGCTGGCCGCCCAGCTGGCCAACGAGCTGCGAGAGATGTTGCCGCACAACGCGGTCGAGTACTTCGTGTCGTACTACGACTACTACCAGCCGGAGGCCTATATCGCGCAGACCGACACCTACATCGAGAAGGACAGCTCGATCAACGACGACGTGGAGCGGCTGCGGCACTCCGCGACGTCGTCGTTGCTGTCGCGCCGCGATGTGGTGGTGGTGGCCTCGGTGTCGTGCATCTACGGCCTGGGCACCCCGCAGTCCTACCTCGACCGCTCCGTCGAGGTGCGGGTCGGCAGCGAGGTGCCGCGGGACGGGTTGCTGCGGCTGCTGGTCGACGTCCAGTACACCCGCAACGACCTGTCGTTCACCCGCGGCTCGTTCCGGGTGCGCGGCGACACCGTGGAGATCATTCCGTCCTACGAGGAGCTGGCGGTCCGCATCGAGTTCTTCGGTGACGAGGTCGAGGCGCTGTACTACCTGCACCCGCTGACCGGCGAGGTGATCCGCCAGGTCGACTCGCTGCGGATCTTCCCCGCCACCCACTACGTGGCCGGTCCCGAGCGGATGGCGCACGCCATCTCCACCATCGAGGAGGAGCTCGCCGAGCGGCTCGCCGAATTCGAAAGCCAGGGCAAGCTTTTGGAGGCCCAGCGGCTGCGGATGCGCACCAACTACGACATCGAGATGATGCGCCAGGTCGGGTTCTGCTCGGGCATCGAGAACTACTCCCGCCATATCGACGGCCGGGGGCCCGGCTCGCCGCCGGCGACGCTGCTCGACTACTTCCCGGAAGACTTCTTGATGGTCATCGACGAGTCGCATGTCACGGTGCCGCAGATCGGCGGCATGTACGAGGGCGACATGTCGCGCAAGCGCAACCTGGTCGAGTACGGCTTCCGGTTGCCGTCGGCGGTCGACAACCGCCCGCTGACCTGGGAGGAGTTCGCCGCCCGGATCGGGCAGACGGTGTACCTGTCGGCGACGCCCGGCCCGTACGAGCTCAGCCAGTCCGGTGGCGAGTTCGTCGAGCAGGTGATCCGGCCCACCGGGCTGGTGGATCCGAAGGTGGTGGTCAAGCCCACCAAGGGCCAGATCGACGACCTCATCGTCGAGATCCGCAAGCGCGCCGAGGCCGACCAGCGGGTGCTGGTGACGACGCTGACCAAGAAGATGGCCGAGGACCTCACCGACTACCTGCTGGAGATGGGCATCCGGGTGCGCTACCTGCACTCCGAGGTCGACACCCTGCGCCGGGTGGAGCTGCTGCGCCAGCTGCGGCTGGGCGAATACGACGTGCTGGTCGGCATCAACCTGCTGCGCGAGGGCCTGGACCTCCCGGAGGTGTCGCTGGTGGCGATCCTCGACGCCGACAAGGAGGGCTTCCTGCGGTCGACGCGCAGCCTGATCCAGACCATCGGCCGCGCCGCCCGCAACGTGTCCGGCGAGGTGCACATGTACGCCGACTCGATGACCGACTCGATGAAGGAGGCCATCGACGAGACCGAACGTCGCCGGGCCAAGCAGATCGCCTACAACGAGGCCAACGGCATCGACCCGCAGCCGCTGCGCAAGAAGATCGCCGACATCCTCGACCAGGTCTACCGCGAGGCCGAGGACACCGAGACGGTCGAAATCGGTTCCGGGCGCAGCATGTCCCGCGGCCGCCGCGCCCAGGGCGAGCCCGGCCGCGCGGTCAGCGCCGGTGTGTTCGAGGGCCGCGACACGTCGAACATGCCGCGCGCCGAACTGGCCGACCTGATCAAGGACCTCACCGCGCAGATGATGGCCGCCGCGCGCGACTTGCAGTTCGAGCTGGCGGCGCGGTTCCGCGACGAGATCGCCGACCTCAAAAAGGAACTGCGCGGGATGGACGCCGCCGGCCTGAAGTGACGCACGCCGCGAACATCACCGGCAGCTGGCGGGAGCTGCTCGGGGCCAGGTATCTGGGCACGTCCGTCGTGCTGGCCGGCGGCGTCGGGCTGTACGCCACCAACGAGTTCCTGACCATCAGCCTGCTGCCGAACACCGTCGCCGAGATCGGCGGCAGCCGCCTCTACGCGTGGGTGACCACGCTGTACCTGGTCGGGTCGGTGGTGGCGGCGACGATGGTCAACCCGATGCTGGTGCGCGTCGGGGCGCGGCCGTCGTACCTGATGGGGCTCGCGGTGTTCGGTGCCTCCAGCCTGGCCTGCGGGGCCGCCCCCAACATGGAAGTGCTGATCGCCGCCCGGGCCCTGCAGGGCGTGGCGGGCGGGCTGCTGGCCGGCCTCGGCTACGCGGTCATCAACGCGGCGCTGCCGCGATCGCTGTGGACCCGGGCCTCCGCGCTGGTGTCGGCGATGTGGGGCGTCGCGACGGTGGTGGGGCCCGCGACGGGCGGCCTGTTCGCGCAGTTCGGGTTGTGGCGGTGGGCGTTCGTCGCGATGGCGATCCTGACGGCGCTGATGGCGATGCTGGTGCCGGTCGCGCTGCCGGCGGGCCGGGCCGGCCGGGGCGCCGAGACGCCGGCGCTGGGGGTGCCGGTGTGGTCGCTGGTGCTGATCGGCGCGGCGGCGCTGGCGGTGAGCGTCGCCCAGATCCCGCACAACATCGTCGCGACCGCCGGGCTGCTCGCGGCGGGCGTCGCGCTGGCCGGGCTGTTCGCGATCGTCGACAAGCGGATGCGCGCCGCGGTGTTGCCGCCCAGCGTCTTCGGGCCCGGACCGTTGAAGTGGATCTACCTGACCATGGGCCTGCTGATGGTCGGGGCGATGGTCGACACGTACGTGCCGCTGTTCGGGCAGCGATTGGCGCATCTGACGCCGGTGGCGGCCGGGTTCCTCGGTGCGGCGCTGGCGGTCGGCTGGACCGTCTCCGAGATCGTCAGCGCGTCGCTGGAGAGCCCGCGGGCGATCGGTCGGGTGATCGCGGTCGCTCCGGTGGTGGTGGCGTCGGGCCTGGCGCTGGGCGCGTTCACGCAGCGCGACAACGCGTCCGCCGCGGTGGTCGCGGCCTGGACGCTCGCGTTGCTGGTCGCCGGCATCGGGATCGGGATGGCCTGGCCCCATTTGTCAGTGCGCGCAATGGATTCCGTCGACGACCCGGCCGAGGGCGTCGCGGCGGCCGCGGCGATCAACACGGTGCAGCTCGTTTCGGGAGCCTTCGGCGCGGGAGTGGCCGGCGTCGTGGTCAACACCACCCAGGGCGGCGACGCGGTCGCCGCCCGCTGGCTGTTCGCCGTGTTCACCGCGCTGACCGCGGCGGGTGTGGTCGCTTCCTATCGCGCCACCCGCGGCGGCCGCTGAGCTCAGTCCGTTTCCTCGTCGGCGCGCAGGACCGCGATCACCCCGTCGAGTTCGGCGAACACGTCCCGCGCGTTTCCCATTTTGTTGCCCGACAGGGTCATCGTCACCCTGACCTCGCCGTCGTCGATGTCATAGGCGTCCGCGTCGAGCTCGGTGAGCTGCCAGTTCTGTTGTCCGGAGATCCGCAGCACCTCCCGCAACACGCCGCGGCCGTTCTCGTAGATGATGTGCACGCGCGTGGTCCCGCGCAGCTTGGCCGCGAGCTGGCGCTCCACCGTGTTGAAGGCGAGCGCGCTGATGAAGTGCAGGACCACCACGGCGATGGCGAGCAGCAACAGCCCGGCGCCCGCCGCCATGCCCACCGCGGCCGATTCCCAGACCGCCGCGGCCGTGGTGAGTCCGTGCACCGCGCCGCGCCGGGTGATGATGAGTCCGGCGCCCAAAAACCCTATGCCCGAGACGATTTGGGCCGCGACACGGGAGGGGTCGAGCACGATAGACCCGGCGTGCAACACATCGCCGAAGCCGTACTTGCTGACCAGCATGATCAACGCCGCCGACGTGCCGACGATGGTCTGGGTCCGCAGCCCGGCGCTCTTGCCCTGAACGGTCCGCTCCAGGCCGATGAGCGCCGTCAACCCGAACGCGGCCAGAAGTTCGACCAGGTGCCGCGCGTCCTGCACCTCGCCACCCAGCAGCGGGCCGGCCAGCCAGATCTGCATGACCGTCAACTACCCACAGCCGGCGCTTCTATGCCCCGTCATCGCGTCGATTTGACGACCTGCGAGTAGTGGAATTGCCAACGCTCCACGATGCGGAACCCGAGGTAACTGGGGAATCGATACGCCGGGGCGCGCCCGAAGGCGGCTCCCGGCGGCAGCGCTTGTCCGGCCTGGTGATCGGGCAGCGCCGGGTCCCGATTGGTGACGGTCCAGATCGTCGTGCACTTGTTGATCTTGGCCGTCGTCAGCCACACCGCCACGTGTCCGTCCCACAGCCAGCCGACCTTGGGTCCGTAGGCGCCGCGCTCGACATCGATCAGCGACCTGAAGGCCGCCGGCCGGGTGGCCAGCAGGGCGCGTATGGGCCCCGGCCGCCACGGCACGGTGTTGTCCACCATCACGCAGTCCCCGGCCGACGCGTGGGAGCTGACCAGGTCGGCGACCTGGCTGTAATCCCAGCCCTCCTTGGCGTAGGGCCAGCGCTGAATGAACAGGTAATTGGGCAGCGCGGCCGCGGCGAACAGCAGCACCACGGCCGCAACCGGCCATGGTTTGCGGGCGATCGTCACGATGCAGACGGCCAGGACGACGGCCGCGGCCGGCGCGGTGAGGATCAGGTAACGCGGAAAGTAGATCGGTTCGATGGCCGCCGAGTAGACGACGACGAGGGCGGTGGGGAGGACGATCCAGACCAGGCACACGGTCAACAGGCCACGGGTGTCGCCGGCCGGAACCCGCGCGCCCCTGAGCCGGGCCGCCAGCGCCGCGACGACGACGACGCCCGTGAGGATGGCGAACGGAACGCTGTGGTCGAAGTACTGCCGCAGGATGATGTCGAACGCGTAGTGCCAGCTGACGGGGAAGATCCAGTTGACCTGGTACACCTGCCCGTGGGCGAAGACGATGAACGGCGTCACCGCGCCGACGGCGACGGCCGAGCCGACGGCCCACCGGATGACCGCGGACTTGCGGGATCCCTGCGGTGCCAGCACCGGCAGGGCTGCGGCGTATACCGGCACCAGCAGGACCAGGTTGAGGCTCAGCACGATCGAGGCCGCCAGCGCCGCCGCGTAGGACACCCACAGGCGCGCCCTGTTGCGCCGGACGGCGGCGACCAGCAACACCGTCAGCCAGATGGCCGCGGCGGCCGCGAACGCGTACGAGCGCGCTTCCATGCCCGCCCAGGTGGTGCGCGGCAGGATCGCGAAGACGGCACCCGCGCACACCGCGGTGGCGCGCCCGGGGACGAACTGCCTGGTGAACACCGTGACGCCGGCGGCGGCGACCCCGACCGCCAGGGCGCTGGGCGCCCGCGACCAGAATTCGGTCGGCGGAAATATCGCAAACCAACCGTGCATGAACAGGTAATACAGCCCGTGAACGGCGTCGATGTGGCCCAGCAGCTTCCACAGCTCGGGCAGGGTCCGGCTGGCCGAAGCCGAGATCGTGGCGCCCTCGTCGAACCACAACGACGGCCGGCAGGCCCAGGCGGCGCTGATGACGGCGGCGAACGCCGCGATCGCCCACGGATCGAGCAACCTGCCGCGCGGGCGCGCGGGCTCGGGCCGGTCAGCGACGCCCGGGGCGTCGCCGGCCAGCTGCTCAGCGGTGGACATGGCCATGATGCTTGTCACTGTAGGGCGCGCCGGATGAACCGGCTCACGATGATTCCGCCGCGCCGGACCCGGCATGCACGCCGCGGCGCCGCGGTCCGCGAAAAGGTCCGGAATGCAAGGGTTTCCGCTTTGCCGTGGTCAATCGGCCGTTTCGGCTGCGGGCAAACTATTCAGTGGCGCAGCAATGCCCCGCAATTGACGGTCGCGCCACGCCGCGCTGACCCACGAATGAGATCCCTCTTTTTCCGGCAAACACGATACTGTCTTGGGTTGGCGGACCAACCGAAACTGGGAGGGTAAATGAGTGCCTATCGGACCGTGGTGGTCGGGACGGACGGCTCGGATTCATCGTTTCGTGCGGTAGACAAGGCAGCGCAGATTGCCGGAGACGACGCCAAGCTGATCATTGCGTCGGCGTACCTGCCGCAGCACGAGGACACCCGGGCCGCCGACGCTCTGAGGGAAGAAAGCTACAAGGTGTCGGGCACCGCCCCGATTTACGCGATCCTGCAGGACGCCAAGGAGCGCGCGCACAAAGCGGGAGCCAAGAACGTGGAGGAGCGGTCGGTCGTCGGCGCCCCGGTCGACGCGCTGGTCAAGCTGGCCGAGGACGAAAAGGCCGACCTGCTGGTCGTCGGCAACGTCGGCCTGAGCACGATCGCCGGCCGCCTGCTCGGATCGGTGCCGGCCAACGTCTCACGTCGCGCGAAGGTGGACGTGCTGATCGTGCACACCACGAACTAGGTCGAGGGCGGCCCTACCAGCCGCGTTCGCGCCATTCGCCCAAGTGGGGTCGCTCTTCGCCTAACACGGTGTCGTCGCCGTGGCCGGGGTAGATGACGGTCGAGTCGTCGTACACGTCGAACACCCGGTTGGTGACGTCGTCGAGCAGCTGGGCGAAGTCTCCGGCCTGCCACGTCTTGCCGACCCCGCCCGGGAACAGGCAGTCGCCGGTGAACAGCTGTGTGACCCCGCCGGTCGCGGGACCGTCCAGGGCCAGCGCGATCGAGCCCGGCGTGTGCCCGCGCAGGTGGATGACGTCGAACCTGAGCTTGCCGATGTGCAGGGTGTCGCCGCCCGCGAGCAAACGCTCCGGCTGGACCGGCAACGGTCCGGCATCGATCTGGTTGGCGGCCGTCGGGGCGCCGGTGGCGGCGGCGACGGCCTCCAGCGCCTGCCAGTGATCGAAGTGCTGGTGGGTGGTCACGATCAGCGACAGCCTCGGCGCATAGCGCCGGATCAGGTCGATCAGGAGGTCGGCGTCGTTGGCGGCGTCGATCAGCAGCGTCTCCCCGGTCTCCGCGCACGTGACCAGATAGGCATTGTTGTCCATCGGGCCCACCGACGCCTTTAGAATCGTGGCGCCGGGTAGGGTCCGGCGGGCCGCCGTACCGGGTTCGACGTGTCCGGTGTAGTCGTCGTCGGGCACAACCGAGGCACTCATAGCGGCCACGTTACTGGTCAAACGTTGCCTGTCGGTACGGGCACATAGCATGGAATGCGCCGTGCGCAATAACTGCTGCAGCACGTGAACCATTCGCTGATAGTTGCTGAAAGAAGGCAGCGTGGCTGACCGCCTCATCGTCAAGGGCGCCCGCGAGCACAACCTGCGGGGCGTCGACCTCGACCTGCCGCGCGACGCGTTGATCGTGTTCACCGGGCTGTCCGGATCGGGCAAGTCGTCCCTGGCTTTCGACACCATCTTCGCCGAGGGCCAGCGCCGTTACGTCGAGTCGCTGTCGGCCTACGCCCGCCAGTTCCTCGGGCAGATGGACAAGCCCGACGTCGACTTCATCGAGGGTCTGTCCCCGGCCGTGTCGATCGACCAGAAGTCGACCAACCGCAACCCGCGGTCGACCGTCGGCACCATCACCGAGGTCTACGACTACCTGCGGCTGCTGTACGCCCGAGCGGGCACCCCGCACTGCCCGGTCTGCGGCGAGCGCATCGCCCGCCAGACGCCGCAGCAAATCGTCGACCAGGTGCTGGCGATGCCGGAGGGCACCCGCTTCCAGGTGCTCGCGCCGGTGGTGCGCACCCGCAAGGGCGAGTTCGCCGACCTGTTCGAGAAGCTCAACGCCCAGGGCTACAGCCGGGTGCGGGTCGACGGCGTGGTGCATTCGCTGACCGATCCGCCCAAGCTGAAGAAGCAGGAGAAGCACGACATCGAGGTGGTGGTCGACCGCCTCACCGTCAAGGCCAGCGCCAAGCAGCGGCTCACCGACTCGGTGGAGACCGCGCTGAATCTGGCCGACGGCATCGTGGTGCTCGAATTCGTCGACCACGAACACGACGCCCACAACCGGGAACAGCGCTTCTCCGAGAAGCTCGCCTGCCCCAACGGGCACGCGCTGGCGGTCGACGACCTGGAGCCGCGGTCCTTCTCGTTCAACTCGCCCTACGGCGCCTGCCCGGAGTGCACCGGCCTGGGCATCCGCAAGGAGGTCGACCCCGACCTGGTGGTGCCCGACCCGGAACGCACGCTGGCCGAGGGCGCGGTGGCGCCGTGGTCGACCGGCCACACCGCGGAGTACTTCACCCGCATGATGGCCGGGCTCGGCGACGAGCTGGGCTTCGATGTCGACACGCCATGGCGCAAGCTGCCGGCCAAGGCCCGCAAGGCGATCCTGGAGGGCTCCGATCACCAGGTGCACGTGCGGTATCGCAACCGTTACGGCCGCACCCGGTCGTACTACGCGGATTTCGAGGGAGTGCTGGCGTTCCTGCAGCGCAAGATGGCGCAAACCGAGTCCGAGCAGATGAAGGAGCGCTACGAGGGCTTCATGCGCGACGTGCCGTGCCCGGTGTGCGAGGGCACCCGGCTCAAGCCGGAGATCCTGGCGGTCTCCCTGTCCGCCGGGGGGCGCGGCAAGAAGTCCATCGCCGAGGTGTGTGAGCTGTCCATCTCGGACTGCTCGGACTTCCTGAACGCGCTCACGCTGGGAACGCGCGAGCAGGCCATCGCGGGGCAGGTGCTCAAGGAAATCCAGTCGCGGCTGGGCTTTTTGCTCGACGTCGGACTGGACTATCTGTCGCTGTCGCGCGCGGCGGCCACGCTGTCCGGCGGTGAGGCCCAACGCATCCGGCTGGCCACCCAGATCGGGTCCGGCCTGGTGGGCGTGCTCTACGTGCTCGACGAGCCGTCCATCGGCCTGCACCAGCGTGACAACCGTCGGCTCATCGAAACCCTCACCCGCCTAAGGGATTTGGGCAACACGCTGATCGTCGTCGAGCACGACGAGGACACCATCGCCCACGCCGACTGGATCGTCGACATCGGCCCGCGGGCCGGCGAGCACGGCGGCGAGATCGTGCACAGCGGAACCTACGCCGACCTGCTGGCCAACAAGGACTCCATCACCGGCGCCTACCTGTCGGGCAAGGAGAGCATCGAGATCCCCGCGATCCGCCGGCCCGTCGAGCGGCGCCGCCAGGTCACCGTCGTCGGCGCCCGCGAGCACAACTTGCGCGGCATCGACGTGTCGTTCCCGCTCGGGGTGCTCACCTCGGTGACGGGGGTGTCCGGCTCCGGCAAGTCGACGCTGGTCAACGACATCCTGGCCACGGTGTTGGCCAACCGGCTCAACGGCGCCCGGCAGGTCCCGGGCCGGCACACCCGGGTCACCGGCTTGGACCACCTGGACAAGTTGGTGCGGGTGGACCAGTCGCCGATCGGCCGCACGCCGCGGTCCAACCCGGCCACCTACACCGGGGTGTTCGACAAGATCCGCACGCTGTTCGCGGCCACCACCGAGGCCAAGGTGCGCGGGTATCAGCCGGGCCGATTCTCGTTCAACGTCAAGGGCGGTCGCTGCGAGGCGTGCACGGGCGACGGCACCATCAAGATCGAGATGAACTTCCTGCCCGACGTGTACGTGCCATGCGAGGTCTGCCACGGCGCCCGGTACAACCGCGAAACCCTGGAAGTGCACTACAAGGGCAAGACCATTTCCGAGGTGCTGGACATGTCGATCGAGGAGGCGGCGGAGTTCTTCGAGCCGATCACGGGCATTCACCGCTACCTGCGCACGCTCGTCGACGTCGGGCTGGGCTACGTCCGACTCGGCCAGCCCGCCCCGACGCTGTCCGGTGGTGAGGCGCAGCGCGTCAAGCTGGCCGCCGAACTGCAGAAGCGTTCGACCGGGCGCACCATCTACATCCTCGACGAGCCCACCACCGGGCTGCATTTCGACGACATCCGCAAGCTGCTCAAGGTCATCAATGGCCTTGTCGACAAAGGCAATACGGTCATCGTCATCGAACACAACCTGGACGTCATCAAGACGTCGGACTGGATCGTGGACATGGGCCCCGAGGGTGGGGCCGAGGGCGGAACCGTCGTCGCCGAGGGCACTCCCGAGGACGTCGCCGCGGTGCCCGAAAGCTACACGGGCAAGTTCCTCGCCGAGGTGGTGGGCCGGGCCGAGGCGCCGCGGCGGGCGACCCGCCGCCGCAAAGTCACCGCCTGAACCGGGGCGCATCGCGACACGTAAACGTCGCACACGACACGCCGAAACACCTCGCAACCGTTTATGTTTCGCGGCCCGCGGCCCCACCGGCTTTCGACAGCGGCGACGGGAAGCGGGGGCTGATGCGCACGCCGTCCAGCCACGAGGTGAACTCGTCGGCGCGGCGCTGCAGGGCGCGCCGTCCGTCGCGGCCGGGATCCTCGAGGAGCTGCAACCGGACGCGGGCGCCGTCGTCTTGATACCAGCCGCCCACCACGCGGCCGTTCCACCACGCGGTGGGGCCCGCGTTGCCGTTGCGGTCGAACACCTGCGCGCGATGGTCCCCGAGATACCACTCGCGGTGAAACCAGCCCATGGTGGTGGCGTCCAGCCCGGGCAGCAAGGCGCACCACGGGGGCGCCTCGGGCTCGGGATCGAGGTCGTCGGGTAACGCCCAGCCGGTGCCCCCGGGGCTGCCCTGCAGCTCGACTTCCACCGCCCCGATATCGCTCAGGGCCTTCCGGGCAGCGGTCAGCGTGGTGCCGAACCACCACTTGATGTCGGCGGCGGTGGCGGGTCCGAAGGCCGCCAGCCAGCGGTGGGTCAGGTCGGCCTGCGCGGCGTGCAGGGAGGGGGCCTGCACGGGCATGCCGAGCCAATCCCCGGTCCTGGCCCAGCGCGGCCGCGACGTGGTCCAAGCCCTGTCATTCGGCCCGCGCACGATCTCGCCGCGCGCCGAAAGCACCGTAAGCACCCGCGGGGCGAGCGGAACCTGGCCGCCCCAGCGCTTTCCGGGAGCCGGGTCGTAACTCCCGGCCAGCTCGGGTAGCGCGGCGCGCAGTTCGGTGCCGCTGGCCGGCCCGCTGTCGCTGAGATGCCGCAACACCGCCGAACAGGCGGCATCGAGCCAGCGCTCGCCGTCGGCGGCCACACCGGCCTTGTGCACGTCGGCGACCAGCCGGCGCCATTCGTTGTCGGCGACCCGCGCACTGGACGCGGACTGAATCGCGGGCAAGTCGTCGCTGCTGACCAGCCACAGCGTGCGCCGCATCGCCAGCTGCTTGACCGCGGCGCGCTTCCGGTACAGGTGCAGGTCGAGGTCGGCGGTCGCGAAACCCTGGAAACGCGCCCACAGCGACAGGTACGGGGTGGCGGGGTCGGTCGCATGCAGCCCGACCAGCCCGGCGATCACCCGCGTCAGTGGCGGCGGGTCGCCCGGGGAGAGGAAATGCCTGCGTGCCAGGCGGTTTCGTCGCTCCGCGATGGTGAATGTGCGCACCTCAGCGCTCGTCGGAGCGCATCGACTCCCGGATCTGCCTCAACCGCTCGGCCGCCGCGCGCTCACGCTCCTCGTACTCCTCTTCGACCGAGCGGCCTTCCGCGGTATCGGCGTCGAGCTCGGCCGCGCCCTGCGCCGTCGCGTAGCGGGATTCGATTTTCTCCCTGACGGATTCGAACGTCGGCACGCCGGCCGCGTCGTACCCGGGGTCGGGCGTCGTTGGTTCGTCGGGCATGGGTGTCACGCTACTGCGCCTGGCGATCGAAATAGCGCGCCATCTGCTGCCAATACACCAGGGTGAGGGCCATCTGCACCGCGGTCGCGATCGCCGCCGGGATGCGGCGACGACGGCTGGCGGCGACGCCGGCGCTCAGCGCAGCCGCGGAGGTCACCGCGCTGAAGAGCATGGCCGCGTCCCGGGGCCGACGGCTGATCCACAGCTCCTCGCCCAGCATCGCCCTGGCTGACCAGGCGCGTTCGTACGCCGGCTTGCCGAAGACGAACGGGTTGGCGGCGAACGACAGCGCGACCAGCGCCGCGTGGCTCCAGCGCCATGTCCACACCGGCACCAGCGTCAGCGGCGTGCTCGCCCAGCGCGTCCAGGCGCTCCACGGATTGCAGTGCCGGGCAAACATCGCGCGCCTGCTGCGGGCGGCCTGCGAGCGCGGGGTCACGGCTTCGAGTGTGCGCCCCCGCCCGGCTTTGGCGAAGTTTCCGGCGCCCGCCGCACAATCGATTCGGGTGGGCGGCCTAAACGCCTCTCCATAATTGCGCCGGCCGAAATTCGTCGTCTTCGGGGGGCCGCCGCGACAACTTCGCCGATTTGTGGTCGCCGGAGTCGATGCGCGCGGTCAGAAACCAGCTAACTCCGCGGCGCCCCGCGGCCGCCGCGCGGAAAAATTGGAACTAGAAGCAGCCAGCTTCGTCCGGTTAAATCATCTAAGTGAGAAGGGGCCTAGGGGCCTCGAACAGGCCTAATCGCCCCGTTCGTACCCAGCCACGTGGACGCGTACACACGTGGTTAACCGAAATGCAGCCGACGCGGCGATCGCCTGGTCCGCGGCGCAGCGAGCACCGCTGTACCGTTACAGGCAAATTTTCGTTCACAGTAGTACAGGAATGTGGACAATGATCTCGGCTAAAGCGGCGGTGTCGTCACCACAAGCGGGGGTCCATCGCGCAATTGCGACGGTAATTTATTGCGCTGAGATAACGAAATACTTCAAGAGCGTTCGCACAAATGGTCCGAGCAGCACAGATCGGGAATGAAGGGACAACTATGGAAGCGGCTCAACTGGCACGTAGGGCGACCGATGGCCCTTGGCTGGAGGGCAGTTGGGGATGGCGGGACGACGCGACCGGATGCCGGGTCACCGCGTCGACGCCGCAGGCGCAACCCGAGCTGTGGGAGCAATACCTGGACGGCGCGTTTCAGAGCTACAAGCGGCACGGACTGGAATGGGTCCTCGACCTCGACGCGGTGTGGGACGGCAACGACACGGCGCTGTTCTTCGCCGCGACCGATCCAGACGGCCGGGTCGTCGGGGGCACCCGCGTCGTGGGGCCGCTGCGGGCGCCTGAGGATTCGCACGCGCTCGAGGAGTGGAACGGCAACCCAGGCGCCGCCGTGCTGCGCTACATGATCGCCAACCGCATCCCGTTCGGTGTCGTCGAGGTCAAAAGCGCCTGGGCCAACTCCCAGGAGTACGGCAGCCGGGCGCTTTCCCGGGTGTTGGCGCGCACCGCGCTGCCGACGATGACGCTGATGGGTGTCCAGTTCGTCATGGCCACCGCGGCGGCCCACGTCTTGGAACAGTGGCGATCCTCCGGGGGCGTGGTGGCCTCGCGGATACCGGCGGCCGCCTATCCCAATGACAACTACCGAACCAAAGTCATGTGGTGGGATCGCCGGACCCTGGCCATCCACGCCGAGCCCGACCAGTTCAAGCTGATGTGCGCCGAGGACGCGGTCATCCTTCGCCGTGCTTCGGCCTAGGGGGAGGGCGCGCGCTCAGCACGCCTATCCCGCTGGCACCGAGCGGAATTCGGCAGGCGCGGACCCACCGGTGGACGCCGGGGCGATGCTGGCGACGGTCTAGGGTCGAGGGGTGTCCATCACCGAGCGGCCCGTGCGGGACGTCGCGACGTTGCCGCTGGCCCCGAAAAATCCGCTTCCGTATCGCGAACGCGTGAAGGCGATCAGGGAATTCCACACCGGCACGACCAAGCTTCGCGACGCCGGCGGACCCGTCACCCGGGTCACATTGGGACCCGGCTGGCTGATTCCCCCGATCGTGTTGGCGACCTCACCGCAGGGGATCCGCGACATCGTCAGCGTGAGAGACGGTTCGGTCGACAAGACGAGCACGGTGGCCACCGAGCTGCGCCGGCTGCTGGGCGGGAACCTGTTCGTGCTGCCCCACACCGAGTGGTTGCCGCGCCGGCGAACCCTGCAGCCGGTGTTCACCCGCCAGCGGGTCCGCCAGTTCGGCGGACACATGGCCGAGGCCGCCGAAACGGTGTGTGCCACGTGGGCAGACGGCTCCGAGATCGATCTCGACGCGCAGTGCCGCACGCTGACGTTGCGGGCACTGGGTCGCTCGGTGCTGGGTTTGGACCTCGATGAGCGATCCGACGCGATCGCCGAGCCGCTGCGGGTGGCCACGAGTTACGCGGTACGGCGAGCCCTACGGCCGCTGCGCGCGCCGGAGTGGCTGCCCACGCCCGCGCGGCGGCGCGCCCGGGCCGCCGCGCGGGCGATTCGCGACCTCGCCGACGAGATCCTGCAAGCGTGCCGCGCCGACCCCGACAGGGAGGCGCCCCTGGTCCACGCGCTCATCGCCGCCACCGACCCGGAAACCGGGCAGTCGTTGAGCGACACCGAGATTCGCGACGAGATGATCATCTTCTTGTTCGCCGGCCACGACACGACCGCCACGACTCTGACCTACGCGCTATGGGCGCTGGGCCGCCATCCCGACGTGCAGGAACGCGTGGCGAGCGAAGTCGCGGAGCTCGGCGATCGCCAGCTCACCCCCGACGACGTCGCGCGGCTTACTTTCACGGTGCGGGTCCTGCAGGAGGCGCTGCGGTTGTGCCCGCCGGGGCCGACCGGAACCCGCATGGCGACGCGCGATGTCGAAGTCGCGGGCTATCGCGTCAAGGCCGGCACCATGCTGGCGTTCGGAAGGATGGCGGTACAGACCGATCCGACGCTGTGGGACGACCCGCTGCGCTTCGACCCGGACCGATTCAGTCCGGAGCTTGATCAAAGCCGCGATCGTTGGCAATACGTTCCGTTCGGCGGCGGCCCCCGCTCTTGCATCGGAGATCACTTCGCGATGCTGGAGGCCACCCTCGCGTTGGCGACCATCGTTCGCCGAGTCGAAATCGAGTCGCTGTCGGAGGATTTCCCGCTGGCCGTGCCGTTCACCATGGTCGCGGCGGCTCCCATCATGGCCAAGGTGCGGCTGCGTCGGTGACCCGGCGCGCCACACGCCGGCGCTAGGCCCGTACGCCGTGGTGGGCCTGGTTTCCGCCGCGGCGTTTGGCGGCATACATCGCGGTGTCGGCGATCACGATCAGCTCGTCGACCAGCCACGCGATATCGCGACCGGTCAGGAGGCGCAGTTCCGCGCTTGCGGTGCCGATGCTGGCCGTGATCTCGGGGGAGAGCTCGGCGAGCGCGGTGCAAAATTCGGTGGCCAGCGGCGCGACGTCCGGGGTCGCCGAGGTCAGCGCGACCAAGAATTCTTCCCCTCCGGCGCGGCAGATGACCGCATCGGACGGGGTGCGCTCCCGCAGCAGGTCGGCCACCTGCCGCAGGGCGCGGTCACCGGCCGAATGACCAAGGGTGTCGTTGATGCGTTTGAAGTTGTCGAGGTCGACCATCACCACCGCCAGGTGGCTGTGCTCCGGCGGCGGATCCGTCAAGCGGCTGCCGACCTCGTCGGTGAACGCGCGGCGGTTCAGCAGCCCCGTGAGGGGATCCTCTTGGGAGCGAAGGGCATACGTTCCCAAGGCCCGGGAGATGCCCCAAACCCCAAGGGGCAACCACAGGTTGAGAAAGATGTTGAGCCAGAACGCGGACGCCGCGCTGGCCACGTTGGCCTCCTGGGTCAGCCGCAGCACCGCCACGGTGGTGACCGCGACGGCGACGACACCGTTGAACACCAGAAGTCTGGGACCGTGGAACAGCGCGATGTAGCAGCCGGGGATCGCCATGGCGGTACAAGCCAGGGCGGCGAGGGCCGCGGTGGGCTGGACGACGCTCCACCCGCCTACGCACAACGCGCCCACCGCTACGCCGACCTGCGACTGCCGGCGCGTAGGCCAGCGCGTCAGGCACAACGCGGTCACGCCGGCGGTGAACGCGGCCGCGACGGCACCGGTGATCACCTCCGCGGGGCTGGGGTGGTGTTGGCTCGGCAACACGGTGAGCGGCACCAGTGCCGACGAACCGGCGATGACGGCGATGATCGTTCGCGCCGGGCGCAGGATCCCGCGCTGGCGCAGGAACGTCGTGGTCCAGTCGTACTGGTCGGGCTGGTTCCACCACGCCTTCAGCCGTGACATCGGTCAGCGAACCTTTCTCGCGCCCGCACCGGCGGCCGCCGCGCGCGCCCCGCGCGCGGCAATGCCATGATTGCCGCTATGGCTTCTCGACACACGCGATTTCGGTTGTTTTACCGCATCGGTTTCACGCCGTGGGAAGGTCATGCGATCGGGCAGGGCCTGCGGGATCTGATCGAGGGAACCGCCGATTCTCCCGCGCTGCCCACGGGCTCGGCACTGGACGTTGGATGCGGTACCGGGGATAGCGCGATCTACCTCGCCCAGCACGGGTGGAAGGTCACCGGGGTTGACTACGTCGCGAAGCCGCTCGAAAAGGCGCGCGCCAAGGCCGGCGCCGCCGGTGCCTCGGTCAACTTTGCCCGTGCCGACGTCACGCAGTTGAGCCAGGAGGGGATCGGTAGCGGTTTCGACTTGATCGTCGACAACGGCTGCATCCACAACATGAGTGGCACCGATCGCGAGGCGTACGTCCGGGAGGTCAGCGCCGTGGCGGCACCCGACGCGCGGCTGTACATCGTCGCGTTCCCTCCGGGCGGGAGGTTCGGGGTGCCGGGGATCGACCACGCCGAAATGGAACGACGATTTGCCCCCGGCTGGACGCTGCTGTCCACGGGTGACGAGCGGGAACTCGACGACAAGACCCCGACGTACTACTACCTGTTTCAACGCCGCCCTTAAACCTCGATCGGCCGTGGGTGCGAGGGGAATTGGCCGTGGGCTCCGCTCCCCGCGGGCCTAGACAACGTCCTTTCTCCCCGGTGTTTCAGGCTGCGGCGCGTCGCTGGCGTCGGAGAAGTCCATCGGGATGACGCGCTTGGCGAGCAGCGACTCCATCGCCGCGCTGTCGAGCGGACGTGACAACAGAAAGCCTTGCGCCCGAGAGCAACCCAGGGCTAACAGCGTCTTGGCCGCCGCCACCGTTTCGACGCCTTCGGCGACGACGTCGAGCCCGAAGGCGTCGGCCAGCGCCAGTGTCGACCGCACGATGGCCAGGTCGCCGGGATTGGTGTCGAGGTGGTGGACGAACCCCTTGTCGATCTTGAGTGCGTCGACGGGGAGGGACTTCAGATAGGTCAGCACACTGTAACCGG
This sequence comes from Mycobacterium terramassiliense, assembly GCF_900157385.1. GTDB lineage: Bacteria > Actinomycetota > Actinomycetes > Mycobacteriales > Mycobacteriaceae > Mycobacterium > Mycobacterium terramassiliense. The sequence continues at coordinate 349,109 of NZ_LT717698.1, read as the reverse complement.
TGCCGAAGTCGTCGATGGCGATCTGTACACCGATGTCCTTCAGGCCGAACAGCGTCTTGCGGGTCGCGTCGATGTCTTGGACCACGACGCTTTCGGTGATCTCCAGGCACACGGTGCTGGGATCGAGGCCGAACTCCTCGAGGGTCGTCGTGACGGTGTCGACGATGCCCTCCGTGACGAGCTGCACGGGCGACACGTTGATACGCAGCACGGCACCGTGCCCGACGCCGCGTGATTGCCACATGCCGAACTGCGCACACGCCGAACGGATTACCAGGCGTCCGAGCTTTGCGCCCAGGTTGATCGATTCCACCACCTGGATGAACGAATCGGGCATCAACAGTCCCAGAGTGGGGTGTTGCCAACGGATGAGCGCTTCCGTGCCCAGGATCTCTCCGGTGCGCATGTCGAACTCCGGGAGGTAATGCAGCACCAGGGCGTCGCTATCGTTGTCGATGATCCCTTCCAGGTACAGCTCGATGTCGTTGCGGATCATGTCCGTCCTGGACATCTCCGGGCTGAAGATCGCGACCTTGTTGCCGCCGGAGCTCTTGGCCGTCCGGGTGGCCTGATCGACTCGGCGCAACAGATCGGACGTGCTTTCCGACCCCGGGATGCCGGCCGCGACACCGATGCTCACGGTGCGACTGAGCATCTCGCCGTCGATCACGACCTTCCGCTGAACCCGGGAGTGTATCGATTGCGCGAATTCCTCGGCGGCCTCGACGTCCATGGATGCGGCCGGTACGACGACGAACTCGTCACCGCCGAAACGGGCGATCACCGAGGGAACGTCGGTGGCGGCGCGCAGCAGCGCGGCGAAGGCCTCGATGAACCGGTCGCCCGCGTTTTGCCCGAGGCGTTCGTTGATCACCTTGAATCGGTCCAGCGCAAGGAACACGACCGAGACGGAGCCCGGCTGCCCCGCGGCAAGCCGTTTGTCGAGGTACGCGATGAGTGCCCGGCGGTTCAGCAGGCCGGTGAGGTCGTCGTGCTCGGCGAGGTAGTGCAGCTGCTCTTCGGCGACGATGCGGGCCTGCAGCTGAGCGAAGAGGGCGGCGACCGCCTGCAGCGCATTGAGCTCTTCCGGTAGCCATTCGCGGTCGCCGACCTTGCCGAACGCCAGGGTGCCGGTCGTCACGTCTCCAGACAGCAGCGGGACGGCGGCGAGGGAGACCGCACCCCACCCCGTGCCCTCGTCGATATTGCTCTGGTAGTCGGCGTTCGCGGCCTCGGGGCGTACCACTTCGGGCACCTTGAGGTTTTCGGCCCGGGTGAAGACCGAATCGGCGTCCGCGAAGTACACCACGCCGATCGGGTCGGGGTCGGCGTTGCGCGGCGGCCACTCGGCGACGAGCACCGTGGCGCGGATCGTGTGATCGTTGTGGCGCAGGAAGCTGAAGTCGACGCCCAGGTCGCTCACCAGGTTGCCGAGCACCCGTTGGCTGATCGCCGCAGAGTCAGCCGCGCTGGCCGCCATCAACTCGGCGGCAGCAGCGGTGACCAGGTGGTCTAATGCGCCCGACATTGCCCTTACCGTAGCGTTAACTGGCGCGCGGCGACGGTATTAGCTAGCGCGTCTAGCAATGATTCGCTCAACTCAGCACCCGAGCCCTGTCCAGGCTGCGCCGGCTCGGTGCCGATGCCGGTGGTCCGACCGTGAACCGCAGTACCAGCACGATGGATTCTTCGTCCGGGATGTCGATCAGGCCGCGGAAGTCACGCTGCAACTGCCTTAGCTGATCGGCGAACTGTGGCGAGAGCGCGTCGAAGTCGGCCGGGGTGTGCGCGTAGAGGAAGACCGGTGAGACCGGCTGCACGGCGAGCCCGCGCTGCTGGGCGATGATCCAGACCAGCTCGACGGCCGAGCCCCCCCTCGCGTAGTCGCGTAGCTCCCCGCCGGGCACGCTGACAACGGCCAGGGCCGAACTGGCCAGTATCCGGTCGCGGGTTTCCTCCCCGAGCGCGCTGCCCGCGTCCCACCGGGCCAGGTGAGCCATGACGTCCGGGCGGCGCAGGACTTCGAGCAGCTCCAGATCGCCGGCATCCAATTCGAGGCTGCGCACCTCGATGCCGGTGTCGGGGTCGGCATCGCCGGGCCAGCGCAATTCGGAGACCATCTCTCGATGCAGGTGCGGCGTCAGGTAGCGGGTGCGGTCGGATGCTGCGAGAATCGTTGCCGCACGCACGATGTCGTCCCGATCGATGATCACGCGCAGCCGCGCGCCTTCCCGTTGGGCGGCGGCGGTGAGCGCCTCGATGGTGGCGGCGTCGATCGGCTCGGGCGTTCCGTGGTGGCGGTTGGTCGAACGCTGCAGCATCGGTTGATAGAGGTCGGCAAGTGTCGGGTCGGCGCCGTCGGCAAATGTCAGGGTGGCGCGCAGTGGCGTTCCGTCGACGTCATCGGTCAGCGTGGCGGGCCCCAGGGCGTGGTGCGCCGCCGCGGCGATCCTGGCGTTCTGGAGCGCGGCGCCGACCGCGACGGCGCTGCCACGAAACCCGACGTCCATGGTCGAAGTGTGTTGGGCGGCAACGTCTATGGTGATGCCGGTGGGCCCGGCCTGTACATACCAGGGCTGTACGTTTCCGCCGGAGGGGGCACGGACCGCGGCGGCGGCGATAACTCCGGGTATCCCGGGTAGCTCCGCCGGCTCGTGATTTTCTGCCGGCGCCGGGCGGTGCCGGGCCATGTCGGGCTCGTCGAGTTGGTCGAGCGCCCAGGCGATATCGACGCGCGTGCGGCCCGAGCGCAGTGGTTCGCCGAGCCCGATCCTGCGCACCCCCTCCGCCAGTGCCGACGCGCCCAGGACCACATCGGAGGCCAGCTGGGGCCAGGTCGACACGGTGCGGTCGATCTCTATCAACGAAGCGGCCGCCCGGGGCGAAAGTCGTTCGGCCTCAAGGTGTCGCAGGATATGCGGGACCTTTTCACGGCTGCTCATGCCGGGCAGCAACCCGATGTCGAGGTCGCCGAGCAATCCGTGCAGGATCGGGCGGTCGGGCTCGTGATCGAAGCGCTCCACATCCACGAGTCCACGGTCGCTGGTCGCCATCAGCACCGGGATGCGGCGGGCGCGGGCGCCTTCGCGCAGAACCGCCTTCATGTCGAGCGAATCGCATTCTTCGATCACGATGTCGAGCCCGTCCACGAACGCGTCGACCGTGTCGAGCGTCAGGCCGGCGTCCACGACCTCCACCGGGAGGTAGGGGTCGAGCTCGGCGATCCTGCGCGCGGCCACACAGGCTTTGTTGATGCCGATGTCGAACACGCTGGCGGGCACCCGATTCAGGTTCGACAGCTCGAGGTGATCGAAGTCGGCCAGCCGCAGGCGGCCGCACAATCCCTGTGCGGCCAGCGTGTGCGCGATCACGTGGCCGACGCTGAGGCCGGCCACGCCGATGCGCAGCCGGCCGAGCTGTTCCTGTTCGGGTGGGGTGATGTTGTTGCGATTGCGGTCCAGGCGCACCGCGCGATACCCGCGGGGGCCCAGCACCGCCACGACCGCGCGCCGCCACGGGTAGTACGCCCACCGACCGCCTTCCGCCAGCAACTCGGCATCCGGGGCCGGCCGAAGGCCGCGCAGGTTGGCCAGCTGGGTGTCGCGGTGGTCGATGAACTCCACGGTGGGGTCGGCTCTGAGCCGTTGCAGCACGGAACTGTCGCCGAAGTCGCCGGGGTCGAGAATCTGCGCGGTGTAGGCGGTTTTCTCGGACGCGTCCATGGTGGTTCGTGTATAGCACCCGGCCGGTGGCTCGGCGGGTCAGACGTCGCGCTCGGGCGAAAAATGTGACGCGGGCAATAAACGCTCGCCGAATGGGCTCACCAAGCGACGATGTCGCCGCCTGGGCGTTCGGTTTCCTCGAGGAATAGGCCGTGCCGGAGCAGGCTGGTGACCGAGGCGTCCCAGCGTCGCAGCTGCGGCTCGCTGAAGAACGAGTTGCCCAGGTAGAGCTCGATGTACGGGTGCAGAATGATGGCGCCGATGCGCAGGATGACGACGTTGATCGCCGCCCAATCGGGGTCGAGGTCCGGGTGTGTATTGCCCTGCGCCACGAAATGTTCGCGCTGGGCCGTACTGATACCCAGCAGACCCTCGAAGATGACCGACCCGAATGCGCCGCCCTCGGCGAGCGCGCGCCCGAGATAGGTCATGACGTCGGGACGTTCCACCATCAGTGCGGTGAGCCGGCGCCCGGCTTCGTTGAGCCCGTCGGAGGGTGGCTCGGGCAGCGTTCTGGATTGCAGTGCCTCACCGACCACTTGCAGCACGTACTGATCGACGGCGGCGGTCAGCGCAGCCTTGGTGCGGAAGTGGTGCTGCACCAGCCCAATCGACACCTCCGCGGTCTCGGCGACCGTGCGCAGCGGCGTGGCAGCGATACCGCGAAGACCAAAGCAGCTCAACGCGGCGTCACGGATCCGCTCCTTGGCCGACGGCTCGGGCGGCTCGGGCGGGTCGTACGGAAACAGGCGGGTGGTTCCCACGGCCGGACAATACACCCGCATCGCATCCCAATATGGGGGTATCGAATTACCGTATTCGCGTATCGTCCCCCGCATTTGCGTTGCGCGCGAGCAGGCGTCGGACGGCCACCTGCTTCGACGAGCAACTCGAGAAGCGACCGCGACCGCTACTTGCCGGCGGTGCCGGAATGCTGGGCGGGGACCACGACCTGGCTGGGTGGTGCGGGCGGGGCGGAGGCGGCCGGCAGCGGGGTCCGGGTGACCCCGGGGGTGCCGAGCCGGCCGGCCAGCCACGGCAGCGCGGCCGCGAAAGCCCTGTCCGCAAACGGCCAGTCGTGCTTGCCCGGCTGGGGGAGGACCGCGCAGTCGATGCCGTTGGCGCGGCCGAGCGCGCACAGCGAGTAGGCGGCCGCCGTCTGGTTGCTCGGGTTGGCCGCGGCGTCACGACTCACCAGGCGCATTGCGCCGGCATCGGTTACCGACGCGTCGCGCCGCGGTGCGGGCGGGCCGTCCGAGGAGATGGCGAACCAGCCGGACACGTCGCGGTAGCGGCCGTGGCGGTTGATCACCGTGGTCGGGTCGAATGCCGCCCAGGCCTCGGCGTTTCCGCCGAACAGCCTGGCGATGGTCTGGGCCTTGGTGCCCGCGTTGGGGTAGAAGTCGCCGGCGACGTCGACGAACGCGCTGAACATCTCGGGGTGCATGACGGTCAGGTCCACGGCGCAGGTCCCGCCCATCGACCAGCCGGCAATGCCCCAGTTGGACCGGTCGGGGCTGACGCCGAACTTCGAAATCATGTAGGGAACAACGTCTTTGGTGAGGTGGTCGGCGGCGTTGCCGCGAACGCCGTTGACGCATTCGGTGTCGTTGTTGAAGGCACCCCCGGAGTCGACGAATACCAACACCGGCGCCTTGCCGGAGTGCGCGGCCGCGAAGTCGTCAATCGTCTTGACCGCGTTGCCCGCCCGTGTCCAGTCCGCCGGCGTGTTGAACTGCCCGCCGATCATCATCACCGTTGGCAACGCCGGCGGCGGGCTGTCCCCCGCAAGCGGGTGGTGCCCCCTCGTGAACCATTCGGGCGGCAGGTACACCAGTTCGCCGCGATGCTTGAAATGGGATGCCTCCGAAGGGATCACCACCGGCACCACGCTGCCGTGCGATGGCCTGGCCCGCGTTGCGACCATCGCCGTGACGGTGGCCGGGTCGGTCTGATCGGGCAGGGGGCCGGACGTGAGCTGGTTCCACGCCGCCTGCACGGTCGGGAAGTAGCCCACCCACAGGTTGAGGGTCAGCGCGGCGCAAAGCAAACACAGCGGCACCGCGAGCGCGGTCGCTCCGCGGCGCCACGGGGGCGCGCTGCGCCAGCCCAGCACCAGCACCGCCGCGGCGAGGCCGGCCAACGCGATCCACACCCACAGCGCCGACGGCGCCGGTTCGTCGGACAGGCCGCGATCGACGACGTACCAGTGCGTCACATACGCGGCGGTGCCTCCGACCAGGCCGGCCAGCGGCAGCCAGACCGTCCGCCAGCGCCGCGACCGCCAGCCCACGGCCAGCGTCAGCACGACCGCGGCACCGATCTGGATCGTCGCCGGCACCCAGCCGTGCATCAGGGACGTGTGACCACTCGCCAGCAAATGCGCCGGCCCGAGGCTCGCTGGGGGCGCGGTGGCGGTCACGTGACTCATTGTGAGGGATTGTTAACCGCCCCGGAACATAATCGCCGAAGCCGGCCCGCGCCGCCGGGAGGACCTCGGCGACCGTTCAGTGCGGCTTGGCCAGCGGGAATGGCAGGGTCTCGCGGATGCTGCGGCCGGTTATGAGCATGACGAGCCGATCGATGCCCATGCCCATCCCGCCGGTGGGCGGCATCGCGTATTCCATGGCCTGCAGGAAATCTTCGTCGAGCTCCATCGCTTCGGGGTCCCCCCCGGCGGCCAGCAGCGACTGCTCCTGCAAGCGGCGCCGTTGCTCCACCGGATCGGTCAGCTCGCTGTAGGCGGTTCCCAGCTCGACGCCCCAGGCCACCAGGTCCCACCGCTCGGCGACGCCGGGCTGGCTGCGGTGTGGCCGGGTCAACGGCGACACCGAGGTGGGGAAGTCGATGTAGAACGTCGGCTGCTCGGTCTTGTCCTCCACCAGGTGCTCGTACAGCTCGAGCACGACCGCGCCGGAGTCCCAGTGCGCGCGATAGGGAATGTGGACGGCGTCGGACAGCTTGCGGAGGGCGGCCAGCGAGGTCTCGGTGTCGACGCGCTCGCCGAGGGCTTGCGACACCGCGTCGTACACGGTCTTCACCGGCCAGGTGCCGGAGATGTCGACCGGCTCGAGACGCCCGTCGGTGCCGTCACCGCCGCTGCGCGGCCGCAGCACCGTCTGCTCGCCGTTGGCGGCCTGCGCGGCATTCTGGATGAGCTCCCGGCAACCATCGATCCACGTCTTGTAGTCGGCGTGCGCCTGGTAGGCCTCCAGCAGGGTGAACTCCGGATTGTGGCTGAAGTCGACGCCCTCGTTGCGGAAGGCCCGGCCCAGTTCGAACACCCGCTCCACGCCGCCGACGCACAGCCGCTTCAGGTACAGCTCCGGCGCGATGCGCAAGAACAGGTCCATGTCGTAGGTGTTGATGTGGGTGACGAACGGCCGGGCGGTGGCGCCACCGTGGACCTGCTGCAGGATGGGCGTCTCGACCTCGATGAAACCCTTGGCGAACAGCGTTTCCCGCACGGATCGCAACACGCTGCTGCGGGCCTTGATCAGATCGCGCGATTCGGGGTTGACCGCCAGGTCGACGTAGCGGGTGCGCACCCGCGCCTCGGGGTCGGTCAGCCCCTTCCACTTGTTGGGCAACGGCCGCAAGCACTTGCCGATCATCCGCCAGTCGCGCACGATCAGCGAGCGGGTCCCGTTCTTGCTGTAGCCCATGTGCCCGGTCATCTCGACCAGGTCACCGAGGTCGATGGCCGCGGTGAAATCGGCGGTGCGGCTGTGCTCCAGGTGCGAATTGTCCAGCAGCACTTGAAGTTCGCCCGACCAGTCACGCACCTCGGCGAACAGCACGCCACCGTAGTCGCGTATCCGCAAGATGCGGCCGGCCACCGACACGCTTTCCTCGTCATCGGCATCCAGCGCGCGGGCGATGGTGTGGCTGGGCGGGGTCCCCACCGGGTACGCGTCAACACCGTTGCGCTGCAGGATCTTCAGCTTGGCCAGGCGCACCCGCACCTGTTCGGGCAAGCGGGACCTGGACTCCTCCGCCTCGGCGGCGCTGGCGCGGCGCTGCAGCCCGCTCACGTCAGGAGCCGACCCGTCGTGGTGCAACAGCCCGGACTCGGCCAGCCTCGCCGGGACGGCGGGGTGATGCCCGGTGTGCGTCTTGCGCCGGCTGAACGGAAAGACGAGGAACCCCTCGGCCAGGGCCGAAGCGACGCCGACGCGGGGAATCAGCCGGGCGTCCTCGTAGCAGGCGTAGCGGGGCACCCAATCGGGTTGGTACTTCATGTTGGAGCGGTACAACGTCTCCAGCTGCCACCATCGCGAGAAGAACAGCAGGAACCCGCGCCACAACCGGGCAACCGGGCCCGCGCCCAACTGGGCGCCCTGCTCGAATGCGGACCGGAACATGGCAAAGTTCAGCGAAATGCGAATGATGCCAAGGGTTTCCGCGTTCAGGGCAAGATCGCTGACCATGAGCTCGATGGTGCCGTTGGGGGATTGCGGGGAACGGCGCATCAGGTCCAGGGAGACGCCGGTGCTTCCCCACGGGACCAGCGACAGCATCGCGACCACCCGGCCGTCGCGGTCGAGGGCCTCGACCAGCAGGCAGTCCCCGTCGGCGGGATCGCCGAGGCGGCCCAGCGCCATCGAGAAGCCGCGCTCGGTTTGGGTGTCGCGCCAGGCGTCGGCGCGCGAAATCGTGTCGGCCATCTCGTCGGCGGAAATGTCGCGGTGGCGCCGGATGCGCACCGTCAGACCGGCCCGGCGGGCCCGCGTCACCGCCTGGCGCACCCCGCGCATGTCGGGGCCGGACAGCTTGAAATCGGACGCCAGCAGGATGGCCTCGTCGCCCAGCTCCAGCGCGTTGAGGCCGGCCTCCCGGTAGGCCTGGGCCCCCTGCGAACTGGCGCCCATCACCCCGGGCGCCCAGCCGTAGGTCTGACAGAGCCCCAACCACGCGTCGATGGCCTGCGGCCACGCCCTTGGATCGCCCACGGGATCGCCGCTGGCCAGGCAGACGCCGACCTCGACACGGTAGGTGACGGCGGCCCGGCCGCTGTGCGCGAACACCACCGACTTGTCGCGGCGGGTGGCGAAGTACCCCAGGGAGTCGTTCTTGCCGTACAGCTCCAGCAGCCCGCGGATCGCCGACTCGTCCTCACCGGTCAGCGCGTTGTCGGCGCGCTGGGACTGGAACAACACGATCGTCGCCGCGATCAGCGCGAGCGCGCCGAACAGCCCGAAGACGGCGTTGAGCAGGACGTGCGGCCGGCCGGTGAACGCGTCCGGATCGACGAGGGAGAACCCGACGACCCGGTTCACCACGTACCAGAAGCGCGAGTCCGGCGCCAGGGTGCCCGGGAACATCTCGACCAGGCCCCAGGAGGCCAGGATGCCGATCACCCACCCGGCGATCAGCACCGCGGTCGCCTTGAACAGGGCGGCCTTGCGCACCTTGGCCCAGAACTGCCGATAGGACAGGACCAGGAGCACGATCGCGACGATGTGCACCGCAAAACCGAGATTCTCGCCGAAGGATTCGGCCGCGGTGTTGTCCCCGGCGGCGATGTCGGCGGCGTTCAGCGCTGCGGCCAGGATCATGTTGCCGAGCAGCAACACCCAGGCGACGCGTTTGCGCGCGGTGAGCGCGGCGGCCAGCAAGGCGAGCACGAACGACCACGCGATGCTGGTGTCGGGGAAGTTGAACAGGTAGTCGTTGATGAATTCCCGCGGGACCTTGATCAGCCACCGGATCAGGGGCGACACGCTGGCGACCAGTGACACGGTCGCGATGACCCCGACCGTCCAGCCCGCCGCCGCCGGTACCCACCGATACCGGGAGTTCGGCTGGCTGCCCGAACGCGGGCCGAAGCGGGACGTAGCTACAGTCACAGACCGCGAGGATAAGCCCTCAACCCATGAAAATCCTGGCGAAGCGCCAAGCGCCACGACGGGCAGTTGCCCGCGGTGCCAGTGTGGCGCCGCCGCGACGCACTGCCGCCCGGGCGCGGACGTGCTGGAAGACGCCCCACGGCTGCTAAACTGTGGGCTGCGACCATCCCGGTGAACGCCGGGGAACAGTAAGTGGAGTCCCACTCCCACCGCTAGCCGCGAGACAGGCTTCGAGCCTCTTTTAGGCGACACGGTCCGGTCACAGGCATCGTGGATGCCTTTCCGCGGGCAGCGCGGGCGGCTGGCAGCAGCCGCGATCGGTCGGCATTGGGCCCTGCTTGTGCAGGGCTTTTTTGCTGGTGGGGTGGGTTTCACCGCTGCGCCTCCGACAGGCATCGGGACTGGCCGCCACCGGAGAAGTAGAAGCCCAACAAGGGAGGCCCCATCAGCACTGAGACCCGCGTCAACGAGCGCATCCGCGTACCTGAAGTCCGATTGATCGGCCCGGGAGGGGAGCAGGTAGGCATAGTGCGCATCGAAGACGCACTGCGCGTCGCCGCGGACGCCGATCTCGATCTCGTCGAAGTTGCCCCCAACGCCAGACCGCCGGTCTGCAAGATTATGGATTACGGCAAGTTCAAATACGAGGCGGCGCAAAAGGCGCGCGAATCCCGCCGGAACCAGCAGCAGACCGTCGTCAAAGAACAAAAGCTGCGACCCAAGATCGACGATCACGACTACGAGACCAAGAAGGGCCACGTAATTCGCTTCCTAGAGGCGGGATCGAAGGTCAAGGTCACCATCATGTTTCGTGGACGCGAGCAGTCGAGGCCCGAGTTGGGCTACCGATTGCTGCAGCGGCTGGGCGCGGATGTCGCCGACTACGGATTCGTCGAAACGTCCGCCAAGCAGGACGGCCGCAACATGACGATGGTGCTGGCGCCGCACCGCGGCGCGAAGACCCGCGCCAGGGCGCGGCATCCCGAGGGACCGGGGAGCACTGCGGCGACGGACGCCGACGCGGCGCCGGACACGGACCCGTCGGCCAACTGACCAGACAGCGCGAGCAAGTACGAGCAGCACGAGAAACCAAGTAGAGGAAACATGCCCAAGGCCAAGACCCACAGCGGGGCTTCGAAGCGATTCAGGCGCACCGGAAGCGGAAAGATCGTGCGCCAGAAGGCGAATCGGCGCCACCTGCTCGAACACAAGCCCACCAAGCGAACCCGGCGGCTCGACGGCCGCACGGTGGTGGCAGCGAACGACACCAAGCGCATCAACAAGCTGCTCAACGGCTGACCGGCCGACCAGACCCTGACGAACCAATTACTGCCTGAACGAGAGTAGGAACACCCAATGGCACGCGTGAAGCGGGCGGTCAACGCCCACAAGAAGAGGCGCAGCGTCCTGAAAGCCTCGAAAGGCTATCGCGGCCAGCGATCCCGGCTCTACCGCAAAGCCAAAGAGCAGCAACTGCATTCGCTGAACTACGCCTACCGCGACCGCCGTGCGCGCAAGGGCGAGTTCCGCAAGTTGTGGATCTCGCGGATCAACGCGGCCGCGCGCGCCAACGACATCACCTATAACCGGCTGATCCAGGGCCTCAAGGCCGCCGGCGTCGAGGTGGACCGCAAAAACCTCGCCGACATCGCGATCACCGATCCGGCGGCGTTCACCGCGCTGGTCGAGGTCGCCCGGGCGGCCCTGCCCGACGACGTCAACGCCCCCTCGGATTCGGGAGAGGCCGCTTAACCCCCGACCATGCCCGCGGCCCTCACGGAACGCTCGGCCCGGGTGGTCGCGGCGGTCAAATTGCATCGGCACGTCGGTCGGAGGCGGGCGGGACGGTTCCTGGCCGAAGGCCCCAACCTGGTCGAGGCCGCGTGCGCTCGCGGGTTGATCCGCGAGGTGTTCGTCACCGAAGCCGCCGCGCAGCGGCACGCCCCGCTGCTGGACGCTCAGGACTGCCCGGTCCATCTGGTCACCGAGCGGGCCGCGAAAGCGCTGTCGGACACGGTCACGCCGGCGGGGTTGGTCGCCGTGTGCGACATGCCGGCGACCCGGCTCGAGGACGTGGTGGCCGCCCCGCCGCGCTTGGTCGCGGTTCCCGTCGCGATCGGTGAGCCGGGCAACGCGGGCACGCTGATCCGCATCGCCGACGCCATGGGCGCGGGGGCGGTGCTCCTCGGGGGCCACAGCGTCGACCCGTACAACGGCAAGTGCCTGCGCGCCTCGGCGGGCAGCATCTTCTCGATCCCGGTGGTCGCCGCGCCCGACGTCCCCGCGGCCGCCGCCGCCTTGCGCGCCGCCGGGCTGCGGGTGCTGGCGACCACGATCGACGGGGCGACACGCCTCGACGAGGCGGACCTGGCCGCGCCGACGGCATGGTTGTTCGGGGCCGAGGCACACGGGTTGCCGGCCGAGCTCGCGGCGGCCGCGGACGACCGCGTGTGCATTCCGATGTCCGGCGGCGCCGAGAGCCTGAACGTCGCCGCCGCCGCGGCGATCTGCCTCTACCAGAGCGCCCACGCTCTGGGTCTGCTCAAGCGGCCCTGACGCGCCCCCGGGCCGGCCGCAGACCCGCCAGCGAGAGCGTGCCGTGCACCAGTGAGCCGGCCCGCTCCATGAGCGCTTTGGCCGGGTCGAGAGCGGACCTCGGCCGGGGCGGAACGTAGTGCATCGGCAGCCCGCGGCGGTCGCGCGGCGGGCCCATGAACGCCGGAGCCTCGACCAGCGGGGCGTCGCTGGGCAGCCGCCCCTCGGCACGGCGATAGGCCGCCAGCGCGCGCGGATGCAGCCGGATCTCGTCGGGGACCGCCAAAAACGCCAGCTCGACGGCCTTGCCGAACAGGCGCAGCAGCACCTCGTCGCCCGCCGTCCAGTGCAGTCCCGCCTTTTCGCGCACCGCGGGCTCGAACAGCCCCGCCGCGATCCAGCGCTGGCCGGCCACCAGCGGCTTGAACAACTGGTCCCAGACCGGCGTGGGCATCAGCACGAATTTGGGTTTGGGAATCCGGATCTTGAAGATGTCCAGCGTCGCCTGGTTGATTTCCAGCTCCTCGCGGCAGACCCGGTCCCAGTACTCCTGGAACTCCTCCCACGACGTGGGCACCGGCCGCATGCTCATGCCGTACATCCGGTACCACTGCACGTGCTCGTCGAACAGCTGCCGCTTCTCGGCCTCGGTCAGCCCCCCGCAGAAGTAGTCGGCGACCTTGATGATGAGCATGAAGAAGGTGGCGTGCGCCCAGTAGAACGTCTCGGGGTTCAGCGCGTGGTAGCGACGCCCCGCGGCGTCGACGCCCTTGATGGTGCGGTGGTAGCCCTTGATCTGCCGGCCGGTCTCGGCGGCCCGGTCGCCGTCGTAGACCACGCCCATGATGGGGTACACCGAGCGGGCCACCCGCTGCAGGGGCTCCCGCAGCAGGATGGAATGTTCCTCGACGCCGGCGCCCAGTTCCGGGTACATGTTCTGAATCGCCCCGATCCAGATGCCCATCATTCCGGTGCGGAGGTCACCGAAGTACTTCCAGGTGAGCGAGTCGGGTCCCAGCGGATCGGCGGATGTTGTTGCCATGGCAGTCATCTCGGCCTCCTGCGCCTAACTGGGCTCACGATAAGCTCTGACAACGCGCGTTGTCTAGAATTTCGGCGGGCGCGTCGGGCGACGTTGTCGAGTCGCAACTTTTGCGTGACTGAGGCCGGGTCCGGCGGGGTCCAAAAAAAGTGCGACACGGCATCTGAGTACGCCTATTTTCAGACGCGTTGTCGGCTGTTACCCTTTGTTCTCGCCGCCAGTCCGGCGGTCTGCGCCGTCGGTTTGTTAGCCAAGGAGGCACGCCAATGTCGTCGCTGAACGTAATCCCGGAAATGGTGTCGACGGCGAGCGGAAATTTGCAGAACTTGGGCTCCGCTTTGCGCAGCGCGAATGCGGCGGCGGCGAGCCAGACCACGGCAATTGCGGCGCCGGCCGCTGACGAGGTCTCGTCGGCGATTTCGGCTGCTCTGGGTGCGCATGCCGAGGAATTCCAGGCCCTCAGCGCCAAGGCGGCGGCCTTTCACGACGAGTTCGTGAACTTGTTGAACGGCGGTGCCGCGCAATACCTCAACGCCGAGGTGGCGAACGCTCAACAAACATTGGCGAACGCGGTGAGTGCGCCCGCCGGCGGTATCGCCGGCGCCGCCGCCAATGCGGCCGACACCGTCGACAACACCCTCGGCGCCATTAACATCAATTATCCATTCGGTCCCTTAGGGATATCGCTGAGCGCGACGCCGATCTTTGTTAGCGACGGCATGGGCGGATCCATGCTCAGCGGACTAATCGGAACCGGCGCCGTGACCTATAACACCCCGCTCGGTTCTGGGGTATTGGCGTCGGCGAACATCAGCGAGGGTTTCACGGCCGGGGGCGGGTGGTTTGGCCACATCCTGGAAACCTGGCCGCTGGGCGCCTGGGTGACGGTCGACGGAACGGGGAGCTTCTTCCCCCTCGGAATCAGCAGCTTGGCGTACAACTTCGACGGTCTGGAGATTTCCATCCCGGGAACCGGCCTCCTGGGGCCCGTTGTGCCCAATGTGACCTGGAACCCCAACCCTTAACGGTTCAGGCCAGTCCCGACCGGGCTGCCCGAGCCCGCTCGCACCGCCTACCCTTGCCACGTGGACGTTGGACAACGCGATTCGGAGTCCGGCGAGTCCGAAGAGGCACTCACCACGCTGGCGTCCGACGAGGGGCGACGCTCGCCGGGGCGGTGGCTGCGCACCACCAATCACAGCCCCGGCGTGGTGGCGTTCGTCCGGCGCGCCCGACGGCTACTTCCCGGCGATCCCGAGTTCGGCGACCCGCTGTCGACCGCGGGTGAGGGCGGCCCGCGCGCCGCGGCCCGCGCCGCCGACCGGCTGCTGGGGGACCGCGACGCGGTCTCGCGCGAAGTCAGCCTCGGCGTGCTGCAGGTGTGGCAGGCGCTGACCGAGGCGGTGTCCCGGCGCCCGGCAAACCCCGAGGTGACGCTCGTGTTCACCGACCTGGTGGGCTTTTCGACCTGGTCGCTGCACGCCGGCGACGACGCAGCCCTGGTTCTGCTGCGACAGGTGGCGCGGGCGATCGAGCCGCCGCTCCTGGACGCCGGCGGGCACATCGTCAAACGCATGGGCGACGGGCTCATGGCCGTGTTCCGCGATCCCACGGTCGCCCTGCGGGCGGTGCTGGCGGCCAAGGAGGCGCTGAAATCGGTCGAGGTGGCGGGCTACACACCGCGGATGCGGGTCGGCATCCACACCGGCCGCCCGCAGCGCATGGCCGCGGACTGGCTCGGTGTGGACGTCAACATCGCCGCGCGGGTTATGGAACGCGCCACCAAAGGTGGAATCATGGTGTCGAGCTCGACGTTGGACCTCATACCGCAAACCGAGCTGGACGCGTTGGGCATCGTCGCCAAGCGTGCACGCAGGCCCGTCTTCGCGGGCAAGACCGCCGGCATCCCCGCCGACCTGGGGATATATCGCCTGAAGACTCTTAAGGAGTTAACAGCCTTTGATCACGCTGACGAAACAAATTAGCCCGCATAATGGATGGCAATGATTGGGGGCATCTTCTCCCGGCTCGCCCGGGTCCGGTTCACCGTGGGGTATGTGGCAGCGCTGCTTGCCATCAGCTGCGCCATCCTGGCGCTCGGCCCGCACGCGCATGACGTGCTCGTGCAGCGCGCCAGCACCAACCTGCACAACCTGGCCCACGGCCACGTCGGCACGCTGCTGGGCAGCGCGCTGGTCGTCGATGCCGGGCCGTTGTACTTCTGGCTGCCCTTCCTGACCTGCCTGCTCGCGCTGGCGGAGCTGCATTTGCGCACCATCCGGCTGGTGGTGGCCTTCCTGGTCGGCCACATCGGCGCGACGCTGGTGGTGGCCGCCGCCCTGGCCGCCGCGGTCGAATTCGGATGGATGCCGGTGTCGATCACCCGGGCCAGCGATGTCGGGATGAGCTACGGCGCCCTGGCGGTGCTCGGGGCGATGACGGCGGTGATGCCGCAACGCTGGCGGGCCGCCTGGGTCGGCTGGTGGGTGGCGGCGGGTCTCGCCTCGGCGATCATCGGCGGTGATTTCACCGACGCGGGTCACACCGTCGCCGTGGTCCTGGGCGTGCTGGTGTCCGCCCGGTTCCAGCAGCCGGTCCACTGGACCCCGCTGCGGATTTTGATGCTGGCGGCGTCCGCGGGGTTCGGCTTCCTGATGTTGGCGCACCACTGGGGCACCATGGCCGCCGCGCCGGTGTTCGGTGTCCTGGGCGCGCTGGCGGCCCACAAGGTCTTTCACTTCGTCACCGGACGCGCGGCCTTGCCGGCTTTGCCGGTGGTGGATGACACGCTGGCCCGTCCGCAGCCGGTCGCGACCGGCTAGCCACGCGTCCGACTGCGCCGCGCAGCACGCGCCCGGTGCCGTGCGCCGAATCGCCTATGATCAGCACTTGCGCTGGGCGCGTCCAGCCGTTCGGAACAGCCTCGTTAGCAAGGAGAGTGCCGCCGCGTGGGCGATCAACCCGTCGACCTGTCGCCGGAAGCCTTGGCCAAGGCGGTCACCGCCGCCCGGCAGGCCATCGCGGCCGCCGGCGATCTGGACGCACTGGCACGGGTCAAGACCGAGCACCTCGGTGACCGCTCGCCGCTGGCATTGGCGCGGCAGGCCTTAGGCGGCGTTCCCAAGGACGAGCGCGCCGACGCCGGCAAACGCGTCAACGTCGCGCGCGGCGAGACCCAAACCTGCTACGACGAACGGCTGGCGACGCTGCGCGCCGAGCGCGACGCCGCGGTCCTCGTCGCCGAGGGCATCGATGTCACGTTGCCGTCGACCCGGCAGCCGCTCGGCGCGCGGCACCCGATCACGATATTGGCCGAGCACATCGCCGACACCTTCATCGCGATGGGATGGGAGCTGGCCGAGGGGCCCGAGGTCGAAACCGAACAGTTCAACTTCGACGCCCTCAACTTCCCCGCCGACCACCCCGCCCGCAGCGAGCAGGACACCTTCTACATCGCGCCCGAGGACTCCCGCCAGCTGCTGCGCACCCATACCTCGCCGGTGCAGGTTCGCACCCTGCTGGAGCGGGAGCTGCCGGTGTACATCATCTCGATCGGCCGCACGTTCCGCACCGATGAACTCGACGCCACCCACACCCCCGTCTTCCACCAGGTCGAGGGCCTGGCGGTGGATCGGGGCCTGTCGATGGCGCACCTGCGCGGGACCCTCGACGCGTTCGCGCGCGCCGAGTTCGGACCCACCGCGCGCACCCGGATCCGCCCGCACTTCTTCCCGTTCACCGAGCCGTCCGCCGAGGTGGACGTGTGGTTTGCCAACAAGAAGGGCGGCGCCGACTGGGTCGAGTGGGGCGGCTGCGGCATGGTGCATCCGAACGTGTTGCGCGCCGCGGGAATCGACCCCGACGTCTACTCGGGGTTCGCGTTCGGCATGGGGCTGGAACGCACGCTGCAGTTCCGCAACGGGATCCCGGACATGCGCGACATGGTTGAGGGCGACGTCCGGTTCTCCTTGCCGTTCGGGGTGGGTGCCTGATGCGCGTCCCCTACAGCTGGCTTCGCGAGGTCGTCACGGTCGGCGCCCCCGGGTGGGACGCGTCCCCGGGCGACCTCGCGCAGACGCTGGTGCGCATCGGCCATGAGGTCGAAGAGGTCGTCAGCCTGGGCCCGGTCGACGGACCCCTGACGGTCGGGCGCGTCACCTCGATCGAAGAACTGACCGAATTCAAGAAGCCAATCCGGGCCTGCCTGGTGGACGTCGGCGAGGACAAGCCGCGCGAAATCGTCTGCGGGGCAACCAACTTCGTCGTCGGCGATCTGGTTGTGGTGGCACTGCCGGGCACCACGCTGCCCGGCGGCTTCGCCATTACCGCCCGCAAGACCTACGGGCGCACCTCGGACGGAATGATCTGCTCGGCGGCCGAACTCGGTCTGGGCGCAGAGCATTCCGGGATCCTGGTGCTGCCACCCGACACGGCCGCACCCGGCACCGAGGCGACCGGGGTGCTCGGGCTGGACGACGTGGTTTTCCACCTGGCCATCACCCCCGACCGCGGCTACTGCATGTCGGTGCGCGGCCTGGCCCGGGAGATCGCATCCGCCTACGATCTGAACTTCGTCGACCCGGCGGACGTGAAACCGTTGCCGGCCGAGGGAGAGGCCTGGCCGCTAACCGTTGACGCGGACACGGGCGTGCGCCGCTTCGCGCTGCGCCCGGTCACCGGGATCGACCCGGGCGCCGTCTCGCCGTGGTGGCTGCAGCGCCGGCTGCTGCTGGCCGGCATCCGCGCGACGTCGCCGGCGGTGGACGTCACCAACTACGTGATGCTCGAGCTGGGCCACCCCATGCACGCCCACGACCGCAACCGCATCACCGGCGGCCTCGGCGTGCGGTTCGCGCGGGCCGGCGAAACCGTCGTGACGCTGGACGGCATCGAGCGCCGGCTCGACCCGGCCGACGTGCTCATCGTCGACGAGACGGCGACCGCCGCGATCGGTGGCGTGATGGGCGCGGCCACCACCGAGGTGCGCGACGATTCCACCGACGTGCTGCTGGAGGCGGCGGTGTGGGACCCGGCCGGGGTGTCGCGCACCCAGCGGAGGCTGCACCTGCCCAGCGAGGCTGCCCGCCGGTATGAGCGCGCGGTGGACCCGGCCATTTCGGTGGCCGCGCTGGACCGCTGCGCCGGGCTGCTCGCCGAGATCGCCGGGGGAGAGGTGTCGCCGACGCTGACCGATTGGCGCGGCGATCCACCGCGCGACGATTGGGCCGGGCCGCCAATCCGGATCGCCGCCGACCTGCCCGACCGGTTCGCCGGGGTCGCCTACCCCCCGGGGACGACGGCCCGGCGTCTGGCGCAGATCGGCGCGGCGGTCGCGGATGAGGGCGAGACCCTGACGGTGACGCCGCCGAGCTGGCGCCCCGATCTGCTGCAGCCCGCGGACCTTGTCGAGGAGGTCATGCGGCTGGAGGGGCTGGAGGCCATCCCGTCGGTGCTGCCGGCGGCTCCCGCGGGCCGGGGGCTCACGCCGCTGCAAAAGCGCCGGCGCGCCATCGGCAAGTCGCTGGCCCAGTCCGGATACGTGGAGGTGCTGCCGACGCCGTTCTTGCCGGCCGGCGTCTTCGACCTGTGGGGCCTGCCCGCCGACGACCCGCGGCGCGCGGCAACCCACGTGCTCAACCCGCTGGAAGCCGACCGTCCGGCGCTGGCCACCACGCTGCTACCGGCGCTGCTGGAAGCGTTGGGCCGCAACGTGTCCCGAGGGCTCGTCGACGTCGCGCTGTTCGCCCTGGCGCAGGTGGTTCAGCCCACCGAGCAGACCCGCGGAATCGAGCTCATTCCGGTTCACCGCCGGCCGACCGAGACCGAGATCGCCGCCCTGGACGCGTCCCTGCCGCGGCAACCGCAGCACGTCGCCGCGGTGCTGACCGGACTTCGAGAGCCCCGGGGCCCCTGGGGCCCCGGACGCCGCGCCGAAGCCGCCGACGCGTTCGAGGCGGTGCGCATCGTGGCGCGCGCCAGCGGCGTCGAGGTGCGCCTGCGCGCGGCCCAACGGCTGCCCTGGCACCCGGGCCGCTGCGCGGAGGTGCTGGTGGGGGAGACCTGCGTCGGGCACGCCGGCCAGCTGCATCCGGCCGTCATCGAACGTTCGGGCCTGCCCAAAGGCACCTGCGCGATGGAGCTGAACCTCGATGCCATCCCCCTCGTCGACGCCCTGCCGGCGCCCAGGGTGTCGCCGTTTCCGGCCGTCTTCCAGGACGTCAGCCTCGTGGTGGCCGCGCACGTGCCGGCACAGGCGGTGGCCGACGCCGTCCGGGAGGGCGCGGGCGAGCTGCTGGAAGACCTGCAGTTGTTCGACGTGTTCACCGGCCCGCAGATCGGTGCGGACCGCAAGTCGCTGACGTTCGCGTTGCGCTTCCGCGCGCCCGACCGCACGCTCACCGAGGATGACGCCAGCGCGGCCCGCGATGCCGCGGTGCGCCGCGCCGCCGAGGCCGTCGGCGCCGAACTGCGCGCCTGACTACCACCCGCCCCGCGCCGGATCTACGACCCCCCCTGCGCCGGTTTCTACGCCCTTTGACCGATGGTCTTCGCGGGCTATCGCGAAAAGATCTTACTTTCAAGTAAGGAAGCTATGACACTCGCGAACCAACGCGTGACCGTTGGTCATCGGGCAAATCAGTCGAAGGAGATCGATTATGTCGTTTGTGTCAGTGGTGCCGGACCTGATGCAGGGCGCGGCCCAGGACTTGGCGGGGATTCGCTCGTCTTTAGCCGAGGCCAGCGCGGTGGCGACGGGTCCCACGACGGCCATTGCGGCCGCGGCCGAAGACGAAGTTTCGGTCGCGCTGGCCTCGCTGTTCGGCAACGTCGGCGCGGAGTTTCAGGCCCTCAGCGCGCAGGCTCAGGCGTTTCACCAAGAGTTCGTCAGCTTGATCGACGCGGGTGCGAATGCCTACCTGAGCGCCGAGGTCGCCAACGCCGAGCAAGCCCTGCTCGGTGATATGGGCGCGCCCGCACAGTCGCTGCTGGGGGGCGGCCTGCAGGCGTCCGCTGCCGTGGATGCCATCACCGGTTTTGGCGCCACCGTCGCCGCCCCGTACCAGGCGCTGGTCTTCAACACCGTCGGCAACCTGCAAAGCCTTGGCGGTGGCGTCACCGCCAATCCGGCGCCCTTCCTGCGCCAGTTCCTCGCCAACCAGGCGGTGTACGGCCAGGCCATCGCCACGGGGTTCCAGTCCGCCGTCCAAAACTTGCCCGCCGAATTGGCCAATTTGCCGGCCACCCTCCAGGCCGGCCTCCAGGGGGCGCTGCCCGCCGTGCAGCAGTTGGTGAACAACCAGATCGGCTACGCCCAGCTGATCGCCACCTCGCTGCAGAACGCGGGCAACGACTTCGTGGCCGGGCTGACCGCATTCCCGGCGAACCTGCAGACCGGGATCCAAACGATCATGTCCGGTGACGTCAGCGGCGGGCTGCTCGAGGTCGGCGGCGCCTTCCTCGCCCCGATCTTCTCCGGTCTCAACGTGACCATCGACCCCGTTTCCGGGCTTCTTGACATCACGCCTACGGGGGCGTTGGGAGACCTGTTACCGATCCTCGGCATCCCCGCGCAGATGGCGCAGAACTTCACGGATCTTCTCCCCGCCGGCTCCGTCCCCAGGATGGTGGCGCAAAACGCGACCAACCTGTTCTCGACGGTGACCGACGTGTCACAGACGCTGGACCTCAACACGGGCAACCTGCACATCGGGTTGCCGCTGGTGCTCGCGCTCGACGCGATCGGTCCACCGGTCACCACGCTGGAGGCGATCGGATCCAGTGCGACCGCGTTCTTCGGCGCGGTGCAGACCGGCGACGGGCTCGGTGCGCTCGCCGCGCTGATCGACGCCCCCGCGGTCGTCGCGAACGGCTTCCTGAATGGCCAAGCGGCGGTGGGCCTGCCGGCCTCGCTGATGGGAGTCGAGACGATCACCGCCATCCCGCTCGGCGGCATCCTCACCCCACTGCAGTTCGCCTCGCTCAGCATCCCGCTCTTGGGGCCGGGGTCGATCATGCTCAGCGGTACCGGCTTCGGAGGGATCCTGCCCGGCCTGCTGACCTTCCTGCCCGAGACCCTCGCGCAGGCGATCGGCGCACCGCCGCTCGCGTAGAGGTAGGCCCACCGGGTCGGGCCGTGCGCCATCACGCCGGCCGCGCGCCCGGGCGCCGTGAGCTGGGACGTTTGGCCTCGTCGCGCCGCGAAGCTGTTCGCAAGCGTAACGAATTCTGTGAAAACGCCCATTGTCATATTGACAAAAGCGAAGTGCTTATTAGACTCACGTCTGTCTTGGTTACCGCCGGGTAAGTTTACCGGTCGGTAACCGGTTGCATTGAGAGTCGAGGGGGGCCTCGCGCGCTGTGGCGCGCGGGGCCTTTGTTCGACTTTGCGTCGAATTGAGTGACCGTCGGTCATCGCATTGGTGGCCCAAGGAGAGGGTGGACATGTCATTTGTGATCGCAACGCCGGATCTGGTCGAGAGCGCGGCCACGAGCCTGGCGGGCATTCGTTCGTCGCTGGCCGAGGCCGCGGCAACCGCGGCCGGTCCCACAACCGGGATCGCGATCGCGGCGCAGGACGAGGTATCGGTTGCGATCGCATCGATGTTCGGGAACTTCGGCGAGCAATTTCAGGCGCTGAGTGCCCAGGCTCAGGCCTTCCACCAGCAGTTCGTCTCCGTGATGAACGCGGGCGCGGGTGCCTATGCCAGCGCGGAGGCCGCCAATGCGGCGCAGACCCTGTTGGGCGGCGGTGTCGATGGTGGGATCTTCGGCGGTGTCGAACAGAGCCTGAATGGCGCGGTGACCGCGCTGGGCAACGGTAGCCTCGGCGGGTTCGTCGGTGGGCAGATTCAGACCGGCGCGCAAGCCATTTCGAACGCGATCGCCGGTTCTCCCATCGGGCTCGGGACGCTCCAGACGGGCGGCGCGTCGGCGCTGGCCGACGGGATCGGCTCGTTCGGCGCCACCGTGTCCGCGCCGTACCAGGCGCTCGTCTCCAACACCGTCACCAACCTGCAGGCCATCGGGAACACCGTCGTCTCCAACCCGTTCCCGTTCCTGCACCAACTCGTCAACAACCAGATCTTCTACGGCCAGACGATCGCCTCGTCGATCGCCACCGGCATTCAGAATCTGCCGGCCGAGCTCGCCAATCTGCCGGCGACCATTCAGGCTGCGCTGCAAGGGCTTTCGACGATCAACCCGGGCGCTTTGCTCCAGCAGCTGATCACCAGCCAGGTCGCCAACGCCCAGACGGTCGTCACGTCGCTGCAGAACGCCGCCCAGGACTTCCTCACGGGCGTGCAGTCCCTGCCGGCCGGCTTCGGGGCGGCCTTCCAGGACCTGTTGGCGGGCGACAACGTCAGCGCCTACGTCGCCATCAACCAGGCCCTCACCAACGCCTTCCTTCCTGGCTTCAATGGCGTGCAGGTGGGCCCGGACGGATCGTCGATTCTCCTCGACATCGTGCCCATGGGTCCGTTGGGAGACCTGGCGCCCATCCTGGCCATCCCGGGACAGATGGCGCAGAGCGCCACGAATCTTTTGCCTGCCGGCACCATCCCGGCGCAAATCGCCCAACACGTGACCAATCTGATCAGCGCCTTCACCGATTTCGGTACGACCCTCTTCATCGGCGGCGTCGCCAATCTGAACTTCGGGATTCCGCTGCAGCTCCTCCTGGACGGGATCGGTGCTCCAGCGAACGCGTTGAGCGCTCTGAACTCCACCGGGGCGGCGCTGGTCGGCGCGGTGCAGGCCGGGAATGCGTCGGCGGCCGCCGCCACACTCCTGGATGCCCCGGCTGTCGTCGCCAACGCCTTCCTCAACGGCACGACGGTCGTAGCGTTGCCCCCGGCTACGGTGTCGCTGCTCGGGCTCACGCTGCCGTCGACGACTTACTTGCCGCTTGGCGGGCTTCTCACTCCGCTCGCGACCCCGCAGGTCCTGGTTGATCTGTTCGGGACCACGTTGCCGCTCGAACTCTCGGGTGGCACGCCGATCGGTGGCCTCATTCCGGGGCTGCTGAGCTTCCCCGCTCAGTTGGCGGCGGACATCGCGGTCACTTAGTCGGCTGCTCGATTAGTCATTGATTGAATGGCCGGATGCCCGCCCTCGCACCGTAACGAAAGCTGTGAAATCACCTGTTGTCTTTTGTTGGGGGCGTCGCTGCTGGTTACGCTCATTTTCGTCTTGGTTACCGGGGGGTAACCGCCTGCAGAGATATCGAGCCCGGGGACTCGTATCGAACATTGGATGACCGCCGGTCACCTCTTAGTGAGCCAAGGAGAAAGTCAAATGTCGTTTGTGTTCGCAACCCCGGAGCTGGTCGAGAGCGCGGCCCAGGACCTGGCGGGTATCCGTTCATCGCTGGCCGAAGCCGCGGCCAGCGCGGCCGGCCCCACGACGGGAATAGCGACGGCGGCTCAGGACGAGGTGTCGGTCGCGATCGCTTCCCTGTTCGGCAACTTCGGTCAGGAATTCCAGGCCGTCAGCGCCCAGGCCCAGGCGTTTCATGAGCAATTCGTCAGCTTGATGAACGCCGGCGCGGGCGCCTACGCGAGCGCGGAGGCCGCCAACGCGGCGCAGACCGCGCTCGGCGGCGAGATCCAGTCCGGCGCGCAAGCGATTTCGAACGCGATCGCCAGCTCTCCCGTCGCGCTCGGTTCACTGCCGACCGGCGGTGCCTCCGCGCTGGTCAGCGGGCTGAACTCATTCGGCGCCACCGTGGCCGCGCCCTACCAGGCCCTCGTCTCGAACACCGCCACCAACCTGCAGGCGATCGGGGCGACGTTCTCGGCCAACCCGTTCCCGTTCCTGCACCAGCTGGCCAGCAACCAGATCGGCTACGCGCAGACGATCGGGTCTTCGATCGCGACCGGCATACAAAACCTGCCCGCGGAGCTGGCCAACCTTCCGGCGACCATCCAGACCGGCATCCAAGGCCTCGCGACGTTCAACCCCGGCGCCTTCGTGCAGCAGTTCGTCAACAACCAGATCGGCTACGCCCAGACCGTCGTCACGGGGCTACAGAATGCCGGCAACGACCTCGTGACCGGGCTGAGCGGCTTGCCCGCGAGCTTCCAGGCGGCCGGCCAGGCGCTGGCGGCGGGCAACGTCCAGGGCGCCGTGAACGCCGTCGCGCAGGGCCTCGAGAATGTCGTCCTTCCCGGTTTCCAGGGCGTCAGCTTCGACATCGGCGAACTGGGATCGCCGACGGCGACGCCCCTGGCCATCACCCCGCTGGGCCCGCTGGGGGATCTGGCGCCCATCTTCGCCATCCCGGGGCAGATGGCGCAGAACTTCACCAACCTGCTGCCGGCGGGCTCCATCCCGGCACAGATGGCGCAGAACTTCACCAACGTGGTCGACGCGCTCACCAACTTCGGGTCGACGTTCAATCCGGGGAACCTCGGCATCACCTTCGGCCTGCCGTTGCAGCTCGTTTTCGACGGCATCGGTGCCCCCGCCAACGCGCTGAGCGCGCTGAATTCCAGCGCACAGGCGTTTGTCACCGCGGTGCAAACCGGCGACCCGATGGGGGCCGCGGCCGCACTGATCGACGCGCCCGCCAACGTGGTGAACGGCTTCCTCAACGGCCAGACCTTCCTCAGCCTCCCTCCGCTCACGACGACCGTCACCGCGGGTGGTTTC
Source organism: Mycobacterium terramassiliense (assembly GCF_900157385.1). Taxonomy (GTDB): domain Bacteria; phylum Actinomycetota; class Actinomycetes; order Mycobacteriales; family Mycobacteriaceae; genus Mycobacterium; species Mycobacterium terramassiliense. The sequence goes on along the minus strand of NZ_LT717698.1, from coordinate 324,309 downwards.
CCCATCCTGGACCTCACCGCCACGGCCGAGCTTCCGCTGGGAGGCCTGCTCACCCCGCTGAGCCCGGTGACCCTCGGCGGCGGCTTGGGCGCGGTCCCGGGCACGCCGATCGGTGGCTTCATCCCCGGGCTGCTGAGCTTCGGGTCGCAGCTCGCGGCGGCGATCACGCCGCTGGCGTAGCGGAGGGCGATAACCGCACGAAAAGCGCCTGTTTTCCGGCGCGGAGGACCGGCGTGTGACTAGGCTCACATTGTCTCGATAGCCATCGGGCGACCGTCGTATCAAGCGATGGGGGGGCTGGATATGTCGTTCGTCACCACGGAGCCCCAAGAGGTACAGGCGGCAGCCCGAAATCTGGCCGGTATCCGTTCCATGCTTGCCGAGTCCAGTGCGTCAGCCGCCGCGCCCACCGCAGGGGTGGTGGCGGCCGCCGAGGATCAGGTGTCGGCCCAGGTCGCGGCTCTTTTCAGCGCCTTCGGTCAGGACTATCAGGTCATCAGCGCCCGGGCGCAGGAATTCCACGAGCAGTTCGTCGAGTTGCTGAGCGCGGGCGGCGGCGCCTACCTGAGCGCCGACGTCGCCAACGCCGAGCAAAGCCTGCTCAATGCCGGCGGGCGCGCCGGCGTCGTGGGCGCGCTCGGTAGTGGGACGCCCGGAGGCCAGAGCATCGGCGCCGCGGTGACGGCGCTGCTTGCGCCGGCGGCCGGCACGGGGCTCGCCTCGATCGGCGGTCCGTATCAGGCGCTCTTCCAGCACACGGCCGCCAACCTGCAAATACTCGGAGACGCCCGGCTGGCAAACCCGGCACCGTTCGTGCACCAGGTGCTCGCCAACCAGGCCGGCTATGCGCGGACGATCGCCGCGGCTGCGGAATACGTCGTCCAGAACTTTCCTGCGGTGTTGGCCGGCCTGCCGGCGGACGCCCGGGCGTTCGTGCAGGCCCTTCTGGCGTTCAATCCGGTGCCGTACGTGCAGCAGTTCGTCGCCAACCAGATGGCCTACGCGCAGATCGCCGCGACATCGCTGCAGAACGCCGCCCACGACTTTGGTGCCGGCCTGCAGGCCCTGCCGACGGCCTTCCAATCCGCCGTCCAGGCGCTCCAGACGGGCGATATCGCCGGCGCGGTGGCCGACGTCGCCCAGGGCTTCGTGGGTCTGCTGGCGCCCGGCCTGGACGTCACTACCACCGGGAACATCGGCGTCGCCCCCGGGCTGATCGCCGCGTTGACCCCGACCGGAGTCGTGGGAGATCTGCTGCCCCTCCTCACCATTCCGGGGATGATGGCCCAGAACCTCACCGACCTGCTGCCGTCCGGCTCCATCCCGGCGCTGATTGCGCAAAACTTCACGAACGTGCTCGACAGCGTTACCGACACCTCCCTCGCTGCGCAGGTGCTCTTTACGACCACCGTCATTCCCAGGCCTCCCTTCCTCAGTGCGAACCTCTCCGTGAGTCTCGCCGCGGGACTGCCGGCGGCGCTGACCCTGGACGCGGTGGGCGCGCCCTACAACGCAGCGAACGCCTTCGGATCCACCGTCACCACGGTGGTCGACGAGGTGCAAACCGGGAATTTCAGCGGGGCGATCGGTACCCTCATCGACGGTCCGGCCGCCGTCACCGACGCCTTCCTCAATGGCCAGTCGACGGTGCCTATCGATTTCGACGTCAACGGCATGCCCGCCGTGGTGAACCTTCCGTTAAATGGGATTCTCGTTCCTCCGGCCGCCTACACCGCTTCGTTGAATACGGGCATTCCCGTGATCGGAACCATCACCGTTCCCGTCGGGGGTACGCCGCTCAGTGGCCTCGCGACCGGCCTGTTGATCTTCGCACCCGAACAGCTGGCTGCGGTGATCGCTCCCGCGGGATAGCCGCCGTGCCGAGCTTCACGAGTCGGCGTCCGGCCCTGCGTCAAACGGTAGGTCTTCGCGCTCCACGCCGGAAAAAGCTGAAGCACGGTCGGCACTAACGCCATACAAACGTCGGGTTGCTGCTCCGCTAACAGCCGTTGTTGAACTCGCGTTTAGTTGGGTTTTTACCGGGTAGCCCCGTGGGTGTTTCGACGGGAGGAGCTGCGATGTCGTTCGCGACGGTGGCACCAGAAACGGCCTTGCAGGCGGCCCAAGATTTGGCGGACATCCGCGCGCTGCTGGTCGAGGCGGCGTCGAGCGCCGCGGCCCCGACGACGCGAGTGGTGCCCGCCGCGGCGGACGAGGTTTCGGCGGCCATCTCGGCCGTATTCGGCGACTTCGGCCGGGAATTCCAGTGGCTTAGCGCCCAGGCGCAAGCGTTTCACGCCGAGTTCGTCAGCTTGCTCGACGGCGGTGTCGCCGCTTACATCAGCACCGAGATCGCCAACGCCGAGCAGGCCGTGGCGAGCACGATGAGCGCGCCCGCCCAGGCGACCGTGGTCTCCCCGTTGGTGGCCGGTGGGCTAGGGGCCGCGGCCGAGAGCGTCGGCGCCCTCCCCGCCCTGCCGACAAGCCTTGGCGGGCTTACCAATTCGTTGACGGGCGCGCTGAATCCCATGCTGCCGGGAATCGTTAACATGCAAGCCGGCGCCGGCCCTTTCTTCACCGGCATCGCCGGCCCGTACGAGGCGCTCGTTTACAACACGTGGACGAACCTCAACACCCTCGCGGGCGCCTGGTTGGCCGACCCGTTCCCGTTGCTGCGGCAGTTGGTCGCAAACCAGATGCTCTACGGGCAGGCGATCGCGACGGCGATTCAAACCGGAGACTTCCAGCCGGTGTCCGCCATACCCGGCGACGTCGTGCGCAATTTCACGAATGTCGTTGGAACGCTGACCAATACCAGTGTCACGTCGTCCTTGGTGGTGGAGCAGGTGCTGCCCACGCCCAATTTGGCCCTGGACAACGTCGTCGGGTTGCCCCTGCTGTTCGGCGCCAGCGTGATAGGCCCGCCGGCGGCCACGCTGGCGGCGGCCGGTTATGCCGCATCGCTGTTCACGTCCGCCGTCCAGGCGGGGGATGGGGCCACGGCGTTCGCCGCCCTCATCGATGCTCCCGCCTACATCGCCGACGGCTTCCTCAACGGGCAGGCGACTTTCCCTTACGCGTTGAACCTTTCGAGCCTGACAGGACCAGCGATGGCGGACCTATTGAACGTCACGGTGGTCGCAGACTTCCCGCTCGACGGGATCCTGCACCCGCCGGGGTACTACCCGGTGACGGCGGCGCTCACCGCGCTGGGTGGTGACGCCTTGCCCCCGGTTGCGATCAACCTGGGCGCCGGCAGCACTCCGTTCAGCGGACTCCTACCGTTCCTGGTGAACTACGCGCCCCAACAGCTGGCCCAGGCAATCGGCGCACCGGCCGCACCGGCGCCGCTGATCTCGCCGCCCCTTTTCACCTTCTAGCGCACCGGCGCCTATTTGACACGTATACAGAAAGCGTTTGGGATGCAGCGCTTTCCATTGACCCAAGCCGCGGGGGCGTGTCTACTGGAAACGGTCGCCCGGGCCCACCAAATCTGGGTTCTTAGAGCGCACGGTTGCCCGACCGAAAGAATTGACATCCCCGCGAATCCGACCAAAATGCCTCTGCTGCAGGTGTTTTGAGGTTGAAGGTATTGGAAAGCGGCCCCAGTGCGGTGTCGAGTATTGCGTTCGTCACATCCCGCCACTTCGGGAGCAACCAGACGCGTCGCGTCAACTACGTACGACCGCGCCGAACAGCGGAAACGCCTTCGGACGGACCATATTTCGGTACCACCGTCCCGTTGCGCAAACGCCTGGAGGGTACGCAGACGCGCCGGAGTCTCATGAAAACCGCGGTTTTCGAATGTGCTAGTTGGCACGCCCTTACGCTCACCTTGCCTCGATTATTCGGGCTCATAAACGTATATATGTCGTTCATTCGCGTGGGGAGATGAACATGTCTTTTGTGGTCGCAGTTCCGGATCTTGTCGAGGTGGCCGCCCAAGATCTCGCAGGTATCCGTTCAGCACTGGACGAGGTCACTCAAGCCATATTCGCCCCGACAACCAGCCTGGCGCCCGCCGCGGCGGATGAGGTGTCGACCGCGATCGCATCGCTGTTCGGCAACTTCGGCCAGGAGTATCAAGCACTGAACGCCGAAGTCGCGGCGTTCCACAACGCCTTTGTCGGCGCTTTGAGTAGCGGCGCGGCCGCGTACGCGGGGGCCGAAATCGCCAACGGCGCCGCGCTGCTCTCGGGCGGCGGGAACCTGGCGGCCGAACTGGGCGGCGCGATTTCCGGGTTTGGCGCCGCGATCAGCGGATCCCTATCGGCCGGCCTGAGCAGCAGCCTGGGAGCGTCTCTCGGCGCTACGCTAGAGACCCTCCTCGGCGCCGGGCTCGGCGGACTCGCCTTCCAGACAGGCGGTTTCATCCTGTCCGGCATCGGCAACGGGATGGTCCAGACGGGCAACGCCATCATTCAGGCCGGACTCGCCCTGGAGAACAGCGGGGCCGCGCTATCGGCCATGGGTGCTCAGATGCTCGCCCAGGCCAACGCGGCGCTCAACGCCCTGCTGAACGCCAACTTCGGTCTCGACCTCGGCGCCGCGTTGTCCGCCAGCCTGGGTGGCAGCCTGAGCGGATTGGCGGCCAACCTGGCGGCCGGCCTCAACGGCCTGGGTAATTTGGCCGGCAACCTCGGCGCGGGCCTGAATGGGGCCTTGCAGACCGGTGCGACGCTGGCGGGTAACTTCCTGGCGTCGTTGCCGGGTCTGCCGGCGCTGACGTTCCCGAACCTGGGTGCGCTGGGTGTGGAGCTGTCGGCGGCCCTGAATGGCTTGGGCGCCAACCTCAGTGCGTCGCTGAACGCCGCGCTCAATGGCGGGCTGAACCTGGGTAGTCTGCTGCAGACCGGTGAGACTCTTGCCGCGAACTTTGCGGCCAACCTGGGCAACCTGGCCGGTAACTTCGCGGCGGGCCTGAACGGGGCGCTGCAGACGGGCGCGACGTTGGCGGGTAACTTCCTGGCCTCGTTGCCGGGTCTGCCGGCGCTGACGATTCCGAACCTGGGTTCGTTGGGTGTGGAGCTGTCGGCGGCGCTGAATGGGTTGGGCGCCAACCTGAGTGCGTCGTTGAACGCGGCGCTGAATGGCGGCCTCAACCTGGGCGCCAACCTCGGTGGGCTGCTCCAGGCCGGCGAGAACCTGGCAGCCAACCTGGGCGCCGGCCTCAACGGGGCCATCCAGACCGGCGAGACGCTGGCGGCCAACTTCCTTGCCTCGCTGCCGGGCCTGCCGTCGTTGGCGCTGACCTTCCCGAACCTGGGGGCGCTGGGTGTTCAGCTGTCGGCGGCCCTCAACGGCCTGAGTGCCTCGTTGAACGCGGCGCTGAACGGCAGCCTGAACCTGGGTGCCAACCTCGGTGGGCTGCTCCAGGCCGGTGAGAACCTCGCCGCCAACATCGGCGCCGGACTCAACGGGGCCTTGCAGACGGGAGCGACCCTGGCCGGTAACTTCCTGGCGTCGCTGCCGGGTCTGCCGTCGTTGGCGCTGACCTTCCCGAACCTGGGCGCGTTGGGGGTGGAGCTGTCGGCGGCCCTGAATGGCTTGGGCGCCAACCTCAGTGCGTCGCTGAACGCGATGCTGAACGGCGGCCTGAACCTGGGTGGTCTGCTGCAGACCGGTGAGACTCTTGCCGCGAACTTTGCGGCCAACCTGGGCAACCTGGCCGGTAACTTCGCGGCGGGCCTGAACGGGGCGCTGCAGACCGGTGCGACGCTGGCGGGGAACTTCCTGGCCTCGTTGCCGGGTCTGCCGGCGCTGACGTTCCCGAACCTGGGTGCGCTGGGTGTGGAGCTGTCGGCGGCGCTGAATGGGTTGGGCGCCAACCTGAGTGCGTCGTTGAACGCGGCGCTGAACGGCGGCCTGAACCTGGGTGCCAACCTGGGCGGGTTGATCCAGGCCGGTGAGAACCTGGCCGCCAACATCGGGGCGGGTCTTAACGGGGCCATCCAGACCGGCGAGACGCTGGCGGCCAACTTCCTCGCGTCGCTGCCGGGCCTGCCGGCGCTGACGTTCCCGAACCTGGGGGCGCTGGGTGTTCAGCTGTCGGCGGCCCTCAACGGGCTGAGCGCGTCGTTGAACGCGGCGCTGAACGGCAGCCTGAACCTGGGTGCCAACCTGGGCGGGTTGCTGCAGACCGGTGAGACCCTGGCGGCCAACTTTGCGGCCAACCTGGGGAACCTGGCCGGTAACTTCGCGGCGGGCCTGAACGGGGCGCTGCAGACCGGTGCGACGCTGGCGGGTAACTTCCTCGCCTCGTTGCCGGGTCTGCCGGCGCTGACGTTCCCGAACCTGGGTGCGCTGGGTGTGGAGCTGTCGGCGGCGCTGAATGGGTTGGGCGCCAACCTGAGTGCGTCGCTGAACGCGGCGCTGAACGGCAGCCTGAACCTGGGTGCCAACCTCAACGGGTTGATCCAGACCGGTGAGACGCTGGCGGCCAACTTCGCGGCCAACCTGGGCAACCTGGCCGGCAGCCTCGGAACGAACCTCGGCGCGGGCCTGAATGCCCTACTGTCGGGCAGCTTGACCTTGCCGGGCCTCCCACCGATCACGTTCCCGGGCCTGCCCTCGCTCACGCTGTCGCTGGGTGCGCTCGGTGGTGAGCTCAGCGCGGCGCTGAACGCGTTGTTGTCGGGCGGCATCACGTTGCCGGGCCTCCCGCCGTTCACGTTCCCGGGCCTGCCCTCGCTCACGCTGTCGTTGGGCGCGCTGAGCGCTGAAATCAACGGGGCGCTGCAGACGGGCGCGACGCTGGCGGGTAACTTCCTGGCCTCGTTGCCGGGTCTGCCGGCGCTGACGTTCCCGAACCTGGGTGCGTTGGGTGTGGAGCTGTCGGCGGCGCTGAATGGGTTGGGCGCCAACCTGAGTGCGTCGCTGAACGCGGCGCTGAATGGCAGCCTGAACCTGGGTGCCAACCTCGGCGGGTTGATCCAGGCCGGTGAGAACCTGGCCGCCAACATCGGGGCGGGCCTGAACGGGGCGCTGCAGACCGGTGCCACGCTGGCGGGTAACTTCCTGGCGTCGCTGCCGGGTCTGCCGTCGTTGGCGCTGACCTTCCCGAACCTGGGTGCGCTGGGTGTGGAGCTGTCGGCGGCCCTGAATGGCTTGGGCGCCAACCTCAGTGCGTCGCTGAACGCGATGCTGAACGGCGGGCTGAACCTGGGTGGTCTGCTGCAGACCGGTGCGAACCTGGCGGCCAACTTCGCCGCCGGGCTGAACAACTTGGCCGCCAACATCGGGGCGGGTCTCAACGGGGCTCTTCAGACCGGCGAGACGTTGGCGGCCAACTTCCTGGCCTCGTTGCCGGGTCTGCCGGCGCTGACGTTCCCGAACCTGGGTTCGTTGGGTGTGGAGCTGTCGGCGGCGCTGAATGGGTTGGGCGCCAACCTGAGTGCGTCGTTGAACGCGGCGCTGAATGGCGGCCTGAACCTGGGTGCCAACCTGGGCGGGTTGATCCAGGCCGGTGAGAACCTGGCCGGCAACTTCGCCGCGGGCCTCAACGGGGCCATCCAGACCGGCGAGACGCTGGCGGCCAACTTCCTCGCCTCGTTGCCGGGTCTGCCGTCGTTGGCGCTGACCTTCCCGAACCTGGGGGCGTTGGGTGTTCAGCTGTCCGCGGCGCTCAACGGCCTGGGCGCCTCGCTGAGCGCGGCGCTGAACGGCAGCCTGAACCTGGGTGCCAACCTGGGCGGGTTGCTGCAGACCGGTGAGACCCTGGCGGCGAACTTTGCGGCCAACCTGGGCAACCTGGCCGGCAACTTCGCGGCGGGCCTGAATGGGGCGCTGCAGACCGGAGCGAACCTGGCGGCGAACTTCCTGGCCTCCCTGCCGGGTCTGCCGGCGCTGACGTTCCCGAACCTGGGTGCGCTGGGTGTGCAACTCGGCGCGGCGCTGAATGGCTTGGGCGCCAACCTGAGTGCGTCGCTGAACGCGGCGCTCAACGGTGGACTTAACCTGGGCGCCAACCTCGGCGGGCTGATCCAGACCGGTGAGAACCTGGCCGCAAACTTCGCGGCCGGTCTCAACGGGGCGCTGCAGACCGGCGCCAACCTGGCGGCGAACTTCCTGGCGTCGCTGCCGGGTCTGCCGGCGCTGACGTTCCCGAACCTGGGTGCGCTGGGTGTGCAGCTGTCGGCGGCCCTCAACGGGTTGGGCGCGTCCTTCGGCGGATCGCTGGGCGCGGCCCTCAACGGGCTGGGGGCGTCGCTGAACGCGGCACTGTCGGGCAGCCTGAACCTGGGCGCCAGCCTCAACGGGTTGATCCAGACGGGCGAGACGCTGGCCGCCAACTTCGCTGCCAACCTGGGCAACCTGGCCGGCAACGTCGCGGCGGGCATCAACGGAGCGATCCAGACCGGCGAAAACCTGGCGGCCACATTCCTGGCCTCGCTGCCCGCACTGAACCTGCCGAACCTGATGGTGTCCATCAACGCCGCCCTGTCGGCCACCCTCGGTGCGGGTCTGGCGAACGCCGGCGCGGACCTGGTCGCCGGACTGACCGGTGGCCTGTCGGGTGTGGTCGGGGGCCTGGAAACCCTGGGCGGCAGCCTGGCCGGCGGTCTGTCCGGGCTGACGGGGACGGGGGCGGCGCTCGCGAACATCTGGGAGAACACCGCGGCCCAAATTGGCGGCGCGCTCAGCAACGGCTTCTCCTCGACCCTGGCCGTTGGGTTCCCGGGCCTGGTCAACCTCGGTTCGGCGCTGGTGACGGGCATCTCCGGTGTCACCGGAGGACTCGCGCAGGCCGGGGGCGCGCTGGGCGCTTCGTTGTCCCTCGCCCTGAGCAACCTGCTGCTTTCGCTGCAGGCCGCCCTGAACGCGAGCTTGGGCATCGGGGTCAGCGGATAGACCGGTGGCGCCCAGGAGACTCGTGTAGGCCCTCGCTCTCCCGAAGCGGAGCCTTTGCCCGACACGATCTCCTGGGCGCACGCCGCCCCGGCGGCGGCGGAATGGATTTGCAAACCGCTGCATAACCATGCAGAATCGGGTGAATGGCCGACGTATTGAGGGTGGCGGTTGCCGGCGCCACCGGCTACGCGGGTGGGGAAATCCTCCGGCTGCTGCTCGGGCATCCGGCCTGCGCGGACGGCCGCCTGACCATCGGCGCGCTGACCGCCGCGGCCAGCGCCGGCAGCACGCTCGGCGAGCACCATCCGCACCTGATCCCGTTGGCCCAGCGCACGATCGAGCCCACCGATCCCGCCGTGCTGGCAAGCCACGACGTGGTGTTCCTGGGCCTGCCGCACGGGCATTCGGCCGCGCTGGCCGAACAGCTCGGCCCGGACACGCTCATCATCGACTGCGGGGCCGACTTCCGGCTCACCGACGCCGGCGCCTGGCAGCGGTTCTACGGAACGACCTACGCCGGCAGCTGGCCCTACGGCCTGCCGGAGTTGCCGGGCGCGCGCGAGCGGCTGCGCGGCGCGCGCCGCGTCGCCGTCCCGGGCTGCTACCCGACCGCGGCGTTACTGGGGTTGTCGCCCGCGATCGCCGAGGACCTCATCGAGCCCGCCGTCACCGTGGTCGCCGTCAGCGGCACCTCGGGGGCCGGCCGGGCGGCCAAGGCCGACCTGCTCGGCTCGGAGGTCATCGGCTCGGCGCGGGCCTACAACATCGCCGGCGCGCACCGGCACACGCCCGAGATCGCGCAGGGGCTGGGCGCCGTGACCCACCGCGACGTCACGGTGTCGTTCACCCCGGTGCTGATCCCGACGTCCCGGGGCATCCTGGCCACCTGCACCGCACGCACCCGAGCTCCGCTGTCACAGCTGCGCGCGGCCTACGAAAAGGCTTACGACGGCGAGCCTTTCGTCTATCTGATGCCCGAGGGGCAGCTGCCCCGCACCGGGGCGGTGATCGGCAGCAACGCGGCGCACGTCGCCGTGGCGGTGGACGAGGCGGCCGAGACGTTCGTGGCGATCGTCGCGATCGACAACCTGGTCAAGGGCACCGGCGGTGCCGCGGTCCAGTCGATGAACCTGGCGCTGGGTTGGCCTGAGGGCGAAGGGCTTTCGGTGGTGGGGGTCGCGCCGTGACCCACACAGCAGAGGCGCGGCTGCTGCGCGAACAGGGCGTCACCGCGCCCGCGGGGTTCCGGGCCGCCGGCATCGCGGCCGGCATCAAGGCATCGGGCGCCCCCGACCTGGCGTTGGTATTCAACGAGGGACCCGACTACGCGGCCGCCGGCGTGGTCACCCGCAACAAGGTCAAGGCCGCGCCGGTGCTGTGGACCCAGCAGGTGCTGACCACCGGGCGGTTGCGCGCGGTGATCCTCAATTCCGGCGGAGCCAACGCCTGCACCGGACCGGGCGGCTTTCAGGACGCCCACGCCACGGCGGAAGCGGTCGCTGCCGCCCTGTCCGACTGGGGCACCGAGACGGGGGCCATCGAGGTCGCGGTCTGCTCCACCGGGCTGATCGGTGACCGGTTGCCGATGGACAAGGTGCTCGCCGGGGTGCGCGAGATCGTGCACGACATGGCCGGCGGCCTGACCGGCGGCGAGGACGCCGCCCAGGCCATCATGACCACCGACACCGTGCCCAAACAGGTTGCGCTGCACCATGCCGACAACTGGACGGTCGGCGGAATGGCCAAGGGCGCGGGCATGCTGGCCCCGTCGCTGGCCACCATGCTGTGCGTGCTGACCACCGACGCGGCCGTGGAGCCGGCGGCGCTCGAGCGGGCGCTGCGCCGCGCCACCGCGCGCACGTTCGACCGGCTCGACATCGACGGCTGCTGTTCGACCAACGACACGGTGCTGCTGCTGGCGTCCGGAGCCAGCGAGATCACCCCGACTCAGGCCGCACTCGACGACGCGGTGCTACGGGTCTGCGACGACCTGTGCGCCCAGCTGCAGGCCGACGCCGAGGGCGTCACCAAGCGCGTCACCGTCACCGTGACCGGTGCGGCCTCCGAGGACGACGCGCTGACCGCCGCGCGTGCGATCGCCCGCGACAGCCTGGTCAAGACCGCGGTGTTCGGGTCGGATCCCAACTGGGGGCGGGTGCTGGCGGCCGTCGGCATGGCGCCGGTCGCCCTCGAGCCCGATCGAATTCGGGTGTCGTTCAACGGTTCCGCGGTGTGCATCGACGGGGTCGGGGCGCCCGGCGCGCGGCAGGTGGACCTGTCGGGCGCAGACATCGACATCACCGTCGACCTCCGGGTCGGCGACGCCTCCGCCGCCGTCCGGACCACCGACCTCTCACACGGCTACGTCGAAGAGAACTCGGCCTACAGCTCATGACCGTCCGCGTCGACGCGCTGCCCACGGGGGTCAAGGCCCAGGTGTTGGCGGAAGCCCTGCCGTGGCTCAAGCAGCTGCACGGCAAGATCGTCGTCATCAAATACGGCGGCAACGCCATGACCGACGACGCGCTGCGCCGCGCGTTTGCGGCCGACATGGCGTTCCTGCGCAACTGCGGCATCCATCCCGTCGTCGTGCACGGCGGCGGGCCACAGATCACCGCGATGCTGCGGCGGCTCGGCATCGACGGCGACTTCAAGGGCGGATTCCGCGTCACCACACCGGAAGTGCTCGACGTGGCGCGGATGGTGCTGTTCGGGCAGGTGGGCCGGGAGCTGGTCAACCTGATCAACGCGCATGGACCCTACGCCGTCGGCATCACCGGCGAGGACGCGCAACTGTTCACCGCGGTGCGGCGCAGCGTCACCGTCGACGGCGTGGCCACCGACATCGGCCTGGTCGGCGACGTCGACGAGGTCAACACCGCCGCGGTGCTGGATCTGATTGCGGCGCGGCGCATTCCGGTGGTTTCGACGCTCGCGCCCGACGCGGAGGGTGTGGTGCACAACATCAACGCCGACACCGCCGCGGCGGCGCTGGCCGAGGCCCTGGGAGCCGAAAAGCTGCTGATGCTCACCGATGTCGAGGGCCTCTACACCGGCTGGCCGGACCGCGGTTCGCTGGTCAGCGAGATCGACACGGTCGCGCTGGCGCAACTGCTGCCGACGCTGGAGTCCGGGATGATCCCCAAGGTGGAGGCCTGCCTGCGGGTCGTCACCGCGGGTGTGCCCAGCGCGCACATCATCGACGGGAGGGTCGAACACTGTGTGTTGGTCGAGCTTTTCACCGACGCCGGTACGGGCACGAAGGTGGTGAAGGCGTGACGGCGACGGAAGCGTTGAAGCAGCGCTGGGAAGCCGTGATGATGAACAACTACGGCACCCCCGCGGTGGCGCTGGCCAGCGGTGACGGTGCCGTGGTCACCGACGTCGACGGCAAGACCTACGTCGACCTGCTCGGCGGCATCGCGGTCAACGTGCTCGGCCATCGTCACCCGGCCGTCATCGAGGCCGTCACGCGCCAGATGGCGACGCTGGGCCACACCTCCAACCTGTATGCCACGGAGCCGGGCGTCGCGCTGGCCGAAGAACTGGTCGCCCTGCTGGCCGTCGAGACACAGGCGCGGGTGTTCTTCTGCAACTCGGGCACCGAGGCCAATGAGGTCGCATTCAAGCTGTCGCGGCTGACCGGCCGCACGAAACTGGTTGCGGCGCAAGAGGCGTTTCACGGCCGCACGATGGGCTCGCTGGCGCTCACGGGCCAGCCGAGCAAGCAGGCGCCGTTCGAGCCCCTGCCGGGGTACGTCACGCACGTGCCGTACGGCGACGTCGACGCGCTGGCCGCCGCGGTCGACGACGCCACCGCCGCCGTCTTCCTCGAGCCGATCATGGGGGAGAGCGGCGTCGTCGTCCCGCCCGAGGGCTACCTGGCCGCCGCGCGGGACATCACCGTGCGCCACGGCGCTCTGCTGGTGCTCGACGAGGTGCAGACCGGAATGGGCCGCACCGGAGCCTTTTTCGCCCACCAGCACGACGGCATCACCCCGGACGTGGTGACCATGGCCAAGGGGCTGGGCGGCGGGCTGCCCATCGGGGCGTGCCTGGCCGTCGGTCCGGCCGCCGAGCTGCTGACCCCCGGCCTGCACGGCAGCACCTTCGGCGGCAACCCGATCTGCACCGCGGCCGCCCTGGCGGTGGTGCGAACGATTCAGGCCGAGGGCCTGGTCCGGCACGCCGAGGTGCTCGGCAAGTCGGTGCGCCACGGCATCGAAACGCTGGGCCACCCGCTGGTCGACCACGTCCGCGGCCGCGGACTCCTGTGGGGCATCGTGCTGACCGCGCAGCGCGCCAAGGACGCCGAGGCGGCCGCGCGCGACGCCGGGTTCCTGGTCAACGCCGCCGCACCGCACGTCATCCGGCTGGCGCCGCCGCTGATCATCACCGAAACCCAGATCGATGCCTTCCTCGACGCGCTGCCGGGCATCCTCGACACTGCCGGAGCCGCAACGTGATTCGTCATTTCCTGCGCGACGACGACCTGTCGCCCGACGAACAGGCCGAAGTGCTCGCGCTGGCCGCCGAGCTGAAGAAGGACCCGTTCGGCCGTCGGCCGCTCGACGGGCCGCGCGGCGTCGCGGTCATCTTCGACAAGAACTCCACCCGCACCCGGTTCTCGTTCGAGGTGGGCATCGCCCAGCTCGGCGGGCACGCCGTCGTCGTCGACGCCCGCAGCACCCAGATGGGGCGCGACGAGACGCTGGGCGACACCGCGCAGGTGTTGTCCCGCTACGTCGAGGCCATCGTCTGGCGGACGTTCGGGCAGGACCGGCTCGAGGCGATGGCCGCCGCGGCGACGGTGCCCGTGGTCAACGCGCTCTCCGACGACTTCCACCCGTGCCAGGTGCTGGCCGACCTGCAAACGATCGCCGAACGCAAGGGATCGCTGAAAGGCTTGCGGCTGGCCTACTTCGGTGATGGCGCCAACAACATGGCGCAGTCCCTGATCCTCGGCGGGGTCACCGCCGGCATCCACGTGACCGTCGCGGCGCCGGACGGGTTCGCACCGGACCCGGTCGTGGTGGCCGCCGCCGGGCGGCGCGCCGACGCCACCGGCGCGTCGGTCACCGTGACCGCCGACGCCGACGCGGCCGCGAAGGGCGCCGACGTCGTCGTCACCGACACCTGGACGTCGATGGGCCAGGAGGGCGACGGGCTGGACCGGGTGGGGCCGTTCCGGCCCTTCCAGGTCAACGCCCGCCTCCTGAGCCTGGCCGACCCGGAAGCCGTTGTGCTGCATTGCCTTCCGGCCCACCGCGGCGACGAGATCACCGACGAGGTGATGGACGGCCCGGCCAGCGCGGTGTGGGACGAGGCCGAAAACCGGCTGCACGCCCAGAAGGCGCTGCTGGCCTGGCTGCTGGAGCGAGCGCGATGACTCGCAGCAAGACCACCCCCGAGACCACCCGGGCCGGGCGCCAGGACCGCATCGTGGCGATCCTGTCGTCGGCGTCGATCAGCAGCCAGAGCGAACTGGCGGCCAGGCTGGCCGACGAGGGCATCGACGTGACGCAGGCCACGTTGTCGCGCGACCTCGAGGAGCTGGGCGCGGTGAAGCTGCGCGGCGCCGACGGCGGTGTCGGGGTCTACATCGTTCCCGAGGACGGCAGCCCGGTGCGCGGGGTCTCGGGCGGTACCGCCCGGCTGTCCCGGTTGCTCGGTGAGCTGCTGGTGTCGGCCGACGCCAGCGCCAACCTCGCGGTGCTGCGCACCCCGCCCGGCGGCGCCAACTATTTGGCCAGCGCAATCGATCGCGCGGCGTTACCGTACGTCGTCGGCACCATCGCCGGCGACGACACCGTCTTCGTGGCGGCCCGGGCGCCGATGACCGGTGCCGAGCTGGCCACCACCCTGGAACGCCTGAAGTAACTAAGGAGATCTATGTCAGAGCGCGTCATCCTGGCGTATTCGGGGGGCCTGGACACCTCGGTGGCCATCAGCTGGATCGGCAAGGAGACCGGGCGCGAGGTGGTCGCGGTCGCGATCGACCTCGGGCAGGGTGGCGAGGACATGGAGGTCGTGCGCCAGCGGGCCCTGGACTGCGGCGCCGTGGAGGCCGTCGTCGTCGACGCCCGCGACGAGTTCGCCGAGGGCTACTGCCTCCCGACGGTGCTCAACAACGCGTTGTACATGGACCGCTACCCGCTGGTGTCGGCGATCAGCCGGCCGCTCATCGTCAAGCACCTCGTCGCCGCGGCGCGCGAGCACGGCGGCACGATCGTCGCGCACGGTTGCACCGGCAAGGGCAACGACCAGGTGCGCTTCGAGGTCGGCTTCGCGTCGCTGGCCCCGGATCTGGAGGTGTTGGCGCCGGTCCGTGACTACGCGTGGACGCGGGAGAAGGCGATCGCGTTCGCGGAGGAGAACGCGATCCCGATCAACGTCACCAAGCGCTCGCCGTTTTCGATCGACCAGAACGTGTGGGGCCGCGCGGTGGAAACCGGCTTCCTGGAACACCTTTGGAACGCGCCGACCAAGGACGTCTACTCCTACACCGAGGACCCCACCCTGAACTGGAGCCCGCCCGACGAGGTGATCGTCGGGTTCGAGCGCGGCGTGCCGGTGTCGATCGACGGCAAGGCGGTGTCGATGCTGCAGGCGATCGAGGAGCTCAATCGGCGCGCCGGCGCGCAGGGCGTCGGGCGCCTCGACGTCGTCGAGGACCGGTTGGTGGGCATCAAGAGCCGCGAGATCTACGAGGCGCCGGGCGCGATGGTGCTCGTCACCGCGCACACCGAACTCGAGCACGTCACCCTGGAGCGCGAGCTGGGCCGGTTCAAGCGGCACACCGACCAGCGCTGGGCCGAGCTGGTCTATGACGGGTTGTGGTACTCGCCGCTGAAGGTCGCGCTGGAGAGCTTCGTCGAGAAGACCCAGGAGCATGTCTCCGGCGAGATCCGGATGGTGTTGCACGGCGGGCACATCGCGGTCAACGGGCGGCGTAGCTCGGAATCCCTGTACGACTTCAACCTGGCCACCTACGACGAGGGCGACAGCTTCGACCAGTCGGCGGCCAAGGGCTTCGTCTACGTGCACGGGCTGTCGTCGAAGATCGCGGCCCGCCGGGACCAGGCCACATGACCGCGAGCGTGCGTGTCAGTACGGCGACACGCCGCGTTCCGCGTACAAGTGCGCACGCTCGCGCCGCCGTGAGCGAGCGCAGGTGAGCACGCGCGAGGGTTCGCTGTGGGGCGGCCGGTTCGCCGAGTGCCCCTCCGACGCGCTGGCCGCGCTGAGCAAGTCCACGCACTTCGACTGGGTGCTGGCGCCCTACGACCTGGTCGCCTCGCGCGCCCACACCGTGATCCTGTTCCGGGCCGGGCTGCTGACCGAGGAGCAGCGCGACGGGCTGCTGGCGGGCCTGGACAGCCTCGCCGCCGACGTCGCCGACGGCAGCTTCGCCCCGCTGGTCACCGACGAGGATGTGCACGCCGCGCTGGAGCGCGGGCTGATCGACCGGGTCGGGCCCGACCTGGGCGGCCGGCTGCGGGCCGGGCGGTCGCGCAACGACCAGGTGGCCACCCTGTTGCGGATGTGGCTGCGCGACGCGGTGCGCCGGGTCGCGGCCGGGGTCCTCGACGTCGTCGCGGCGCTGGCCGGCCAGGCCGCCGCGCACCCGGCGGCCATCATGCCGGGCAAGACCCACCTGCAGTCCGCGCAGCCGATCCTGCTGGCCCAGCACCTGCTCGCGCACGCCCACCCGCTGCTGCGCGACGTGGACCGGATCGTCGACTTCGACAAGCGGGCCGCGGTGTCGCCGTACGGCTCGGGGGCGCTCGCGGGGTCGTCGCTGGGACTGGACCCCGACGCGATCGCCGCGGAGCTGGGCTTTCGCGCCGCCGCCGAGAACTCGGTCGACGCGACCGCGGCCCGCGATTTCGCCGCCGAGGCCGCGTTCATCTTCGCCATGATCGGCGTCGACCTGTCCCGGCTGGCCGAGGACATCATCCTGTGGAGCTCGACGGAATTCGGCTACGTCACCCTGCACGATTCCTGGTCGACGGGCAGCTCGATCATGCCGCAGAAGAAGAACCCCGACATCGCCGAGCTGGCCCGCGGCAAGGCCGGGCGGCTGATCGGAAACCTCGCCGGGCTGCTGGCGACGCTGAAGGCCCAGCCGCTGGCCTACAACCGCGACCTGCAGGAGGACAAGGAGCCGGTCTTCGACGCGGTGGCCCAGCTGGAGCTGGTGCTGCCGGCCATGGCCGGGCTGGTGGCCAGCCTGACGTTCAACGTCGAGCGGATGGCGGCGCTGGCCCCGGCCGGCTACACGCTGGCCACCGACATCGCGGAGTGGCTCGTGCGGCAGGGCGTGCCGTTCAGGTCCGCGCACGAGGCCGCCGGGGCGGCCGTGCGGACCGCCGAGAACCGCGGCGTCGGGCTCGACGAGCTGACCGACGACGAGCTGGCCGCCATCAGCCCCGAGCTGACGCCACAGGTCCGCGAGGTGCTGACGATCGAGGGCTCGGTGGCCTCGCGCGACGCCCGGGGCGGCACCGCCCCGAGCCGCGTCGCCGAGCAGCTCGAGGCGGTCCTGGCCAGGCGCGCGGCCCTCGGCGAGCGGTTGGGCGGCGCAAGGCGTGATTGACCTGGGCATATGCCCGGCGGTTTTCAAACGGCTAAACTTCCAAACTTATGGCATCGAGTTGAACCGCTCGGGCTATGTCGTCGTCACCAAGGGATGGGACCAATGAGCGTCATCGCCGGAGTCTTCGGTGCGCTGCCGCCGCACCGCTATTCCCAGCGAGAGCTCACCGACTTCTTCCTCCGCATTCCCGGTTTCGAGGACTACGAGGACATCGTCCGCCAGCTGCACGCCAGCGCCAAGGTCAACGCCCGCCACCTGGTCCTGCCGCTGGAGCAGTATCCCGCGCTGACCGACTTCGGCCGCGCGAACCGGATCTTCATCGACAAGGCCGTGGACCTCGGTTGTGAGGCCCTCTCGGGTGCCCTGGGCGACGCGGGGCTGCGGCCCCAGGACCTCGATGTCCTCATCACGACGACCGTCACC
This sequence comes from Mycobacterium terramassiliense, assembly GCF_900157385.1. Classification (GTDB taxonomy): domain Bacteria; phylum Actinomycetota; class Actinomycetes; order Mycobacteriales; family Mycobacteriaceae; genus Mycobacterium; species Mycobacterium terramassiliense. Next base: position 306,437 of record NZ_LT717698.1, on the reverse strand, counting down.
GGGATCGCCGTCCCGTCGCTGGACGCCCGGATCGCCGGGCGGCTCGGGCTGCGCGACGACGTGCGGCGGGTGCCGCTGTTCGGCCTGGGCTGCGTGGCGGGGGCGGCCGGGGTGGCGCGCCTGCACGATTACCTGCGGGGTGACGCGGACGGCGTCGCGATCTGCCCGGCGCGCCTGCACGATTACCTGCGGGGTGACGCGGACGGCGTCGCGGCCCTGGTCTCGGTCGAGCTGTGCTCGATGACCTACCCCGGCTACAAGCCGTCGCTGGCCGGCCTGGTCGGCAGCGCGCTGTTCGCCGACGGCGCCGGGGCGGTGGTGGCCGTCGGTGAGCGGCGCGCCGGGCAGATCGCCGCGGGCGGCCCGGACATCATCGACTCGCGCAGCCACCTCTACCCGGACTCGCTGCGCACGATGGGATATGACGTCGGCGGCGCCGGGTTCGAGCTGGTGTTGTCCAAGGACGTCGCCGCCGTGGTCGAGCAGTACATCGCCGAGGACGTCGGCGGGTTTCTGGGTGCGCACGGCCTGAGCACCCCGGACATCGGCGCCTTCGTGAGCCACCCCGGCGGTCCCAAGGTCATCGAGGCGATCAACGCGAGCCTCGACCTGCCGCCGCAGGCGCTCGAGCTGACCTGGCGCTCGCTCGGCGAGATCGGCAACCTCTCGTCGGCGTCGGTGCTGCACGTGCTGCGTGACACCATCGCCAAAAAGCCGCCCAGCGGCAGCCCGGGCCTGATGCTGGCGATGGGTCCGGGATTCTGTTCTGAACTCGTGCTACTTCGGTGGCACTGATTCGGCGTGTTCGTGAACTTTTCGTCGTACGGTAAAGCTCTGCCCGTGGGGTCTGTTGGGGCGTTGTTCGAGGTGCTGACAGTGGGGCGGCGAAAGTGTGGTCGGGGGTCTGTTCGGGGGTTCAGGAGAGGCGCAAGCCGTGCCGGCCGGGGGGATGACCCCGGCGCGGCCGTCGGCGTGGCGCCGCCGTACCCCCGTTCGGATGAGTGACACGAGAGGCCGGGTGGCATGACCAGCACCCACGATGAGCTCGTCGCGGCGCTCCGACAATCACTGAAGGAAAACGAGCGGCTGAAGCGGGAGAACCGCGAGTATCTCGCCCTGATCGCCGAAGGGCCCACCGAGCCGGTGGCGGTCGTGGGCATGGCCTGCCGCTACCCGGGCGGGGTGGATTCGCCCGAGGGCCTGTGGCAGATGGTGGCCGAGGGCCGCGACGTGGTGTCGGAGTTTCCCGCCGACCGGGGCTGGGATCTGACCGATTTGTTCGATCCGGATCCCGATGCGGTGGGCAAGTCGTACACGCGCTGCGGCGGGTTCCTGGCCGACGTGGCGGATTTCGACGCCGCGTTCTTCGGGATCGCGCCCAGCGAGGCGCTGGCGATGGATCCGCAGCAGCGGCTGTTGTTGGAGGTGTCGTGGGAGGCGTTGGAGCGGGCCGGGATTGATCCGCTCGCGTTGCGGGGCTCGCCGACGGGCGTCTTCGCCGGGGTGTTCCACGGCTCGTATGGCGGCCAGGGCCGGGTTCCCGGCGACCTGGAACGGTATGGGCTGCGGGGATCCACCCTGAGCGTGGCCTCGGGCCGGGTGGCGTACGCGCTGGGGCTGGAGGGCCCGGCGGTGTCGGTGGACACGGCGTGCTCGTCGTCGTTGGTGGCGCTGCACCTGGCGGCGCAGTCGCTGCGGTCCGGCGAGTGTGATCTGGCGCTGGCCGGCGGCGTGACGGTGATGGCCACTCCGGCGATGTTCATCGAATTCAGCAGGCAGCGAGCGCTATCCGCCGACGGCCGATGCAAGGCGTACGCGGGCGCCGCCGATGGCACCGGGTTCTCCGAAGGCGCCGGTGTGCTGGCGCTGGAGCGGTTGGCCGACGCCCGGCGATGGGGGCATCCGGTGCTGGCCGTGCTGCGGGGATCCGCGGTGAATCAGGACGGCGCCTCCAATGGGCTGGCGACCCCCAACGGGCCGTCGCAGCAACGGGTGATCCGGGCGGCGCTGGCCAACGCGCGGCTCAGCGCGGCCGAGGTGGATCTGGTGGAGGGCCACGGCACCGGAACCACCCTGGGGGATCCCATTGAGGCACAAGCGCTTCTGGCGACCTACGGGCAGGAGCGGCCGGTGGATCGGCCGCTGTGGCTCGGGTCGATCAAATCGAACGTGGGACACACCTCGGCCGCGGCGGGCGCCGCCGGGGTGATCAAGCTGGTGCAGGCGATGCGGCATGGGTTGATGCCCAAGACGTTGCACGTCGATGCGCCGACGCCGCACGTCGACTGGTCGGCCGGGGCGGTGTCGCTGTTGACGGAGCCGCGGCCCTGGCCGGCACCAGGCCGGCCGCGTCGCGCGGGCGTGTCGGCGTTCGGGATCAGCGGCACCAACGCACACGTCATCGTGGAACAGGCACCGCCGGAGGTGGAAACCCCCGGGGCGGCCGGCGATGACGCGGCGGCGCCGTGGGTGCTGTCGGCGCGGTCGGCCGACGCGTTGGCGAACCAGGCCGCCCGGCTGCTCGCGCATGTGGACACCCATCCCGCCCTCAGCGCGGTCGACGTGGGCTGGTCGCTGGTCTCGACCCGATCGCTGTTCGAGCATCGCGCGGTCGTCGTGGGGGCCGGTCGCGACCAGTTGGTGGCGGGGTTGGCGAGCCTGGCCGCCGGCGAGCCGGGCGCCGGCGTGGTGACGGGGCGGGCGCGGCCGGTGGGCAAGACCGTGTTCGTGTTCCCGGGCCAGGGCTCGCAGTGGGTCGGCATGGGGGCCGAGTTGCTGGGCAGTTCAACGGTATTCGCCGACCAGCTGCGCCGGTGCGACAAAGCGCTCGCCGAGCACGTGGAGTGGTCATTGCTCGACGTCATCCGCGGCGCGCCGGGGGCCCCAGGGCTCGATCGGGTCGACGTGGTGCAGCCGGTGCTGTGGGCGGTCATGGTGTCACTGGCCGAGCTGTGGCGCTCGATGGGCGTGGCTCCCGACGCGGTGATCGGGCATTCGCAGGGTGAGATCGCGGCGGCCTATGTGGCGGGCGCGCTGTCGCTGGAGGACGCCGCCCGGGGGGTGGCGCTGCGCAGCCGGCTGCTGGTGGGCCTGTCGGGCGCCGGCGGCATGGTCTCGCTCGCGTGCGGGGCTGCGCGGGCCGGCGAGTTGGTGGCCGCGTGGGGCGATCGGCTGAATATCGCTGCCGTCAACGGTGTTTCGTCGGTGGCCGTGTCGGGGGACGTGGACGCCCTGGCGGAGCTGGTGCGACGGTGCGAGGCCGAGGAGATTCGCGCCCGCACGATCGACGTCGACTACGCGTCCCACTCCGCCCAGGTCGACGTCATCCGCGAACCGCTCCTCGAGGCGCTGGTCGGCATCGCGCCGCGGCCTTGCTCGGTCGCCTTCTTCTCCACCGCGACCGGTGACGTGATGGACACCGCCGGGCTGGACGCCGACTACTGGTACCGAAGCATCCGGCAGACGGTGCAATTCGAGCGAGCGGTGCGCAGCGCGGCCGACGCCGGCTATCGCGTCTTCATCGAATCGAGCCCGCATCCGGTGTTGATCGCCGGCATCGAACAGACGCTGGCGGACCAGGCCGGCGACGCGATCGTCATTCCGTCCCTCGGCCGCGACGACGGTTCCCTGCAAAGGTTTTGGCTGTCGGTTGCCCACGCGCAGGTGGCCGGTGCGCGCGTGGACTGGCGCCCGGCGCTCGCCGGTGGGCAGCGCGTGGACCTGCCGACGTACGGGTTTGTGCGGCGGCGGTTCTGGCTCCCGGACGCAGCGATGGGTTCGGGCGACGCCGCCAGCCTGGGCGTGCTGAGTGCCGAGCACGGTTTCCTGCGCGCGGTGGTGGAGCGGCCCGACGCGGGCGGGGTGGTCCTGACGGGCCGGTTGTCGGTGGCCACCCAGCCGTGGCTGGCCGGGCACGCGGTGGGAGACACGGTGTTGTTCCCGGGGGCGGGATTCGTCGAGTTGGCGATCCGGGCCGGCGACGAGGTCGGGTGCGGGGCCATCGAAGAGCTGACACTCTCGGCCCCGCTGGTGTTGCCCGGGACCGGTGCCGTGCAGATACAGGTGGTCGTCGGCGGCGTCGACGACTCCGGGCACCGGGAGGTGTCGGTGTACTCCCGTGGCGCCCAATCGGGTTCGGATTGGGTCCTGCACGCCCAGGGCCTGCTGAGCGAACGGCCCCTGACACCGGATTCCGACCTGTCGGTGTGGCCGCCCGTCGGTGCCACGCCGGTGGACGTCGCCGGCGCCTATGAGCGGCTGGCCCAGCGGGGCTACCGGTACGGTCCGGCCTTTACGGGGCTGCGGGCGATGTGGCGGCGGGGGGACGAGATCTTCGCCGAGGTCGAGGTGCCGCAGGACGCGGGCGCCCAAGCCGGCGGCTTCGGGATGCACCCGGTGCTGTTGGACGCGGCGTTGCACGCGCTCGGGCTGGCGGACGAACAGGCGCAGACGGTGCTGCCGTTTTCCTGGCAGGGCGTGTCGCTGCATGCCGCCGGCGCCGCGCGGGCGCGGGTTCGCATCGCTGCGGCCGGCGCGGGCGCGGTGTCGCTCGAGCTTGCCGACGCGACGGGGCTGCCGGTGCTGTCGGTGCGGTCGTTGGTGATGCGGCCGGTTTCGCACCGGCAGTTGTCCGCGGCCGCGGCGCCGGCCGAGGGGTTGCTGGAGGTGGCGTGGTCCCCGATCGTCCTGACCGGCACCGGGATTGACGACGGCGTCGCGATCTGGGAGCTGGCCGGCGCCGGCCCGGACGTGGTCGGCTCGGTGCACGCGGCCGCCACCGAGGTGCTGGGCGTGCTGCAGTCCTGGCTGGCCGGGGAAGGGTCCGGGGTGTTGACGGTGCTCACCCGTGGGGCCGTCGCGCTTGCCGGCGAAGACGTTTCGGACCTGGCCGGCGCGGCGGTATGGGGGTTGGTGCGCTCGGCCCAGTCCGAGCACCCCGGCCGGGTGGTGCTGGTGGATTCCGACGGCTCGGTGGACGTGGCGGCGGCGATCGCTTGCGGCGAGCCGCAATTGGTGATTCGCGCCGGTGTCGTCCATGCGGCGCGCCTGGCTCCGGTCGCCGCGGAGTCGGTGCTCGCGCTGCCGCCGCGGGGATGGCGGTTGGACGCCGGAAGCGCGGGCACGCTGGAGGACCTGGTGCTGGGGCCGCTCCCGCGGGCGGAACTCGCCGCCGGGCAGGTGCGGGTGGCGGTGGCCGCGGTCGGGGTGAACTTTCGGGATGTGTTGGTGGCGTTGGGCATGTATCCCGGCGGCGGCCAGTTGGGGGCCGAGGGCGCCGGGGTCATCACCGAGGTCGGTCCGGGCGTGACCGGGTTGGCCGTCGGCGACCCCGTGATGGGCTTGCTGGGCGTGGTCGGTTCCGAGGCCGTCGTGGACGAGCGTGTGGTGGTGCGGGTGCCGGCGGGGTGGTCGCTGGTCGAGGCCGCCGGTGTGCCGGTGGTGTTCTTGACGGCGCTGTACGGGTTGTCGGATCTGGCCGGGCTGCAGGCCGGTGAGCGGGTGCTGGTGCACGCCGCCACCGGCGGGGTGGGGATGGCCGCGGTGCAGCTGGCGCGGCATTGGGGCGCGGAGGTTTTCGCCACCGCCAGCCGCGGCAAGTGGGACACGTTGCGCGCCATGGGCTTTGACGACGCCCACATCGGCGATTCGCGGACCTTGGAGTTCGAGGACAAGTTTCGTGCGGTGGCGGGCGCCCAGGGCTTCCAGGTGGTGCTCAACTCGCTGGCCGGGGAGTTCACCGACGCGTCGTTGCGGTTGTTGGCCCCCGGGGGGCGCTTCATCGAGATGGGCAAGACCGACCCGCGGGACCCGGCGGTCGTCGCCGACCAACACCCGGGTGTGCGGTATCGGGCGTTCGACCTGATGGAGGCCGGACCCGAGCGCACCGCGGCGATGCTGGCCGAGGTGATGCGCCTGATGCGCGACGGTGCGATACGCCCGCTGCCGCTCAAGACCTTTGACGTCCGGTGCGCCTCGGCGGCGTATCGGTTCGTCAGCGCGGCCCGCCACATCGGCAAGGTCGCCCTCACGATCCCCGACGGGCCCGGCGGGGCCCTCAGCGGATCCGGTGGTGGGCTGGCCGGGGGCAGCGTCGTGATCACGGGCGGCACCGGCATGGCGGGTTCGGCGCTGGCCGGCCACCTCGTCGAGCGCTACGGGGTGGCCCACGTGGTGCTGGTCAGCCGCGCCGGCGCGGACGCCGCCGGGGTGCCCGAGCTGGTGGGCCGATTGGAAGGCGCGGGGGCCCGGGTGTCGGTGGTGGCCTGCGACGTGGCCGACCGCGACGCCGTGGCGGGGATGCTCGCCCACCTCCCCGCGGACTACCCGTTGCGCGCGGTCATCCACGCCGCCGGGGTGCTCGACGACGGGCTGATCTCCTCGATGACCGCCGAGCGGGTCGATGCGGTGTTGCGGGCCAAGGTCGACGGGGCCTGGAACCTGCATGAGGCGACCCGCGATCGCGACCTGGCCGCGTTCGTGGTGTTCTCGTCGATGGCCGGGATCGTGGGCACCCCGGGTCAGGCCAATTACGCCGCGGCCAACACTTTCCTCGACGGCCTCATCGCGCACCGGCGCGCGCACGGACTGCCGGGTGTATCGCTGGCCTGGGGGCTGTGGGAACAGGCCTCGGCGATGACCGCACACCTGGGCGATCGCGATAAGGCCCGGATGAGCCGCATCGGGCTGGCGGCCCTGTCGACCGAGCAGGCGCTGGAATCGTTCGACACCGCCATGCTCGTCGACCACCCCGTGGTGGTGGCGGTCCGCGTGGACCGAACCGCCCTGTCCGACAACGCCGCCGGGCTACCCCCGTTGTTGCGGGAGCTGGCCGCCCGCCCCACCCGCCGCGTCGTGACCGACCCCGGCCACACCGCGTCGACGACCGGCCTCAAGGCGCGCCTGCACGGGCTGAGCCCCGAGGCGCGCCAGCGCGAGTTGGTCGACCTGGTCTGCGGCAACGCCGCGACCGTGCTGGGGCTGCCCAGCGGCAGCGACATCGCCGCCGACCGCGCCTTCCAGGACCTCGGCTTCGACTCGCTGACCGCCGTCGAGCTGCGCAACCGCCTCAAAACCGCTGCCGGACTGACGCTTTCGCCCACCCTGATCTTCGACTACCCCACACCCGCGATCCTGGCCGCTCACCTCGGCACCGAACTGACCGCCACCGCCGACGGGCCCGCCCTGATGTCCCGCTTCGAGGACATCGTCCGCGAATTGCAGGCGCTGCTGGACTCACCCGACTGCAAGCCGGACGACAAGGCGCGGCTGAGCGCTCGCATCCAAAACCTGCTCGGCACCGCGGCCCCCGCCGACCGGCCCGACCCCGACCACCTCGACGAGCTCGATCAGGACCTCGATGCCGCAGACGAAAGCCAACTCTTCGCGATCCTCGACGAAGAACTCGGCCGCGAATGAGCCAGGAACCCCCCAGGAATGACCCAGCAATGACCACGCCGAGCACCGAAAAGCACGTCGACTACCTCAAGCGCCTGACCGCAGACCTCAGGCGGGCCCGGCGACGGGTGGCCGAGCTCGAAGGGCAGCTGTCCGAGCCGGTGGCCGTGGTCGGCATGGCGTGCCGCTACGCCGGCGGGGTGGACTCGCCGGAGGCCCTGTGGCGGCTGGTGGCCGAGGGCCGCGACGCGGTATCGGATTTTCCCACCGATCGTGGCTGGGAGATCGACGCGCTGTACGACCCGGACCCCGACGCCCAGGGCAAGATGTACACGCGCCGGGGCAGCTTCCTGCAGAACGCCGGCGACTTCGATGCCGGATTCTTCGGCGTCGGGCCCAGCGAGGCGCTGGCGATGGACCCGCAGCAGCGGCTCATGCTCGAGGTGTCGTGGGAAGCGTTGGAACGGGCCGGGATTGACCCGCTGGCGCTGCGCGGCTCAGCGACGGGGGTGTTCGCCGGGGTCATTCACGCCGGCTACGGCGGCGAGGTCAAGGGCGAGCTGGAGGGGTACGGGCTCACCGGATCCACGCTGAGCGTGGCGTCGGGCCGGGTGTCCTACGTGCTGGGTTTGGAAGGCCCCGCGTTGTCGGTGGATACGGCGTGCTCGTCGTCGCTGGTGGCCATGCACCTGGCGGCGCACTCGTTGCGTACCGGCGAATGTGATCTCGCGCTGGCCGGCGGCGTGACGGTCATGGCCACGGCCGCCGCCTTCGTCGAGTTCAGCAGGCAACGGGCGCTGGCCCCCGACGGCCGCTGCAAGGTCTACGCGGGCGCCGCCGACGGCACCTCCTGGTCGGAGGGCGCGGGCGTGCTGGTGTTGGAGCGGTTGTCCGACGCGCGGCGGCTGGGGCATCCGGTGCTTGCGCTGCTGCGCGGGTCCGCGGTGAACCAGGACGGCGCCTCCAACGGCCTGACCGCCCCCAACGGGCCGTCCCAGCAGCGGGTGATCCGGGCGGCGCTGGCCGACGCCGGGCTGACGACGGCCGACGTCGACGTGGTCGAGGGTCACGGCACCGGGACGGTGTTGGGCGATCCGATTGAGGCCCAGGCGCTTTTGGCGACCTACGGGCAGGATCGGCCCGCGGACCGGCCGTTGTGGTTGGGGTCGATCAAGTCCAACATCGGTCACACGTCGGCCGCCGCCGGGGTGGCCGGGGTGATCAAGATGGTCCAGGCGATGCGCCATGAGCTGATGCCCCAGACGTTGCACGTCGATGTGCCCACGCCGCACGTGGATTGGTCCGCCGGGGCCGTGTCGGTGCTGACCGAGCCGCGGCCCTGGACGGCCGAGCCGGCGGACGGGCCGCGGCGGGCGGGGGTCTCGTCGTTCGGGATCAGCGGGACCAACGCGCACGTCATCATCGAGGAACCGCCCACCGAGCCGTCCGGCGCGCCGGAAAGCGCCGAGCCGGAAAGCGCCGAGCCGCGCCGCGACGGCGCCAATCCGGTTGTGCCGTGGGTGGTCTCCGCCCGTTCTGAACGGGCGCTCGCCGGTCAGGCGGCCCGGCTCGCGGCGCACGTGCAGGCCGAGCCGGGTGCGGACCTCGTCGATGTCGGCTGGTCGCTGGCCACCACCCGGTCGGCCTTCGAGCATCGGGCCGTGCTGGTCGGCAGCGACCGCGCGGCCCTGCTGGACGGATTGGCCGGCCTGGCGTCCGGGAATCCCGGTGCGGCGGCGGTGGTGGGTAGCACCCGGTCGATGGGCAAGACCGTCTTCATGTTCCCCGGCCAGGGTTCGCAGCGGTTGGGCATGGGCGCGGCGCTGTATGGGCGGTTCCCGGAATTCGCGCGGGCCTTCGACGAGGCCGCCGAGGCGTTGGACGGCCACCTGCGATTGCCGTTGCGGAAGGTGATCTGGGGTGGCGACCCGGAGTTGTTGGAGAACACGGAGTTTGCGCAGCCGGCGCTGTTCGCCATCGAGGTCGCGCTGGCGGCGCTGTGGCGGTCCTGGGGAGTGCTGCCCGACGTGGTGATGGGCCACTCGGTGGGGGAGCTGGCCGCGGCGCACGTGGCCGGGGTGCTGTCGCTGGCCGACGCGGCCTGCGTGGTGTCGGCGCGGGGCCGGTTGATGGCGCGGTTGCCCGCGGGCGGGACGATGGTCGCCGTCGCGGCCACCGAGGCCGAGGTCGCACCCGTGCTGACCGAGGGTGTGAGCATCGCGGCGGTGAACGGCCCCGAAGCGGTGGTGGTTTCGGGTGAGCGGGCCGCGGTCGACGCGGTGGTGGACCGGCTGACGAAGCTGGGCCGGCGGGTGCACCGGCTGGCGGTCTCGCACGCGTTCCATTCGGCACTGATGGATCCGATGATCGACGACTTCGCCGCGGTGCTGGACGGTATCTCGGTCGGTGAGCCACGGATTGGCTTGGTGTCCAACGTGACCGGGCAGTTGGCGGGCCCGGGGTATGGGTCGGCGGCGTACTGGCTGGAGCACGTGCGCCAACCGGTGCGCTTTGTCGACGGGGTGCGGTTGGCCGAATCGCTGGGCGCGAGGGTCTTCGTGGAGGTGGGACCCGGCGCGGCGCTGACGGCATCGCTGCCGCAGTCGCTTGCCGCCGAACCCGCGGCCTCGGTGGTGACGATGGCCAAAGACCGCCCCGAGATCGATTCCGTGCTGCTCGCCGCCGCGGGCCTCTACGTCACGGGCGCGCCCATCGACTGGGCGGCGGTGTATGACGGCCTGGCCGCGCGGCGAGTTGCGTTGCCCACGTACGCCTTTCAGCGACGGCGGTATTGGCTGCCGGCCGAACTCGTGGGTTCCGGCGACGTGAGCACATCGGGCTTGGTGGGGGCCGGGCACGGGCTGTTGGGTGCGGTGGTGGAGCGGCCCGATTCGGGCGGGGTGGTGCTGACGGGCCGGTTGTCGACCGCCGCCCAGCCGTGGCTGGCCGATCACGCGGTGGCCGGGATGGTGCTGTTTCCCGGCGCCGGGTTCGTCGAACTGGTATTGCGCGCCGGCGATGAGGTCGGCTGCTCGGTGGTCGAGGAGTTGACCCTGTCGGCTCCGCTGATCCTGCCGGCGCCCGGCACGGTGCGCGTGCAGGTGGTGGTGGGCGCCGCCGGGGAGGCCGGCCGGCGGGCGGTGGCCGTGTATTCGTCGGGCGTTCAACCGGATTCGGACTGGGTACTGCACGCCGAGGGCGAGCTGAGCGCGGGCTCGACCGAGCCCGCCGCCGACCTGTCGGTATGGCCGCCCGCGGGCGCGACGGCGGTGGACGTGGCCGGTGGCTACGAGCGGCTGGCCGAGCTGGGCTACGACTATGGCCCCGCGTTCCGGGGTCTGCAGGCGATGTGGCGGCGGGGGGAGGAGATCTTCGCCGAGGTCGCCGTCCCCCAGTCCGCCGGTGTGACGGTCGCGGGGTACGGGATACACCCCGTCCTGTTGGACGCCGCCCTGCATGCGCTGGGGATGGACGACGCGCAGGCCCAGGCGGTCCTGCCGTTCTCCTGGCAGGGCGCGTGCCTGCATGCGGCCGGCGCGTCGCGGGCCCGGGTGCGGCTGAGCCCGGTCGGCGCGGGCGCGGTGTCGCTGGAGCTGGCCGATTTCACCGGCCTGCCCGTCTTGTCGGTGCGGGAGCTGGTCCTTCGCCCGGTGTCGCCCGAGCAGCTTTCGGCGGGCGCGGCCCGTCCCGGTGGGGCGGGGCTTTTCCAGCCGACCTGGTCGCCGGTGTCGTTGCCGGCCAACGGCATTGCCGAGGCCGCGGTGGTGTGGGAGCCCGGGTCGCGGGATGGCGCCGGGCTGCCGGGCTTGGTGTACGGGGCCACGCACGAGGCGCTGGGCGTGCTGCAGTCCTGGCTGGCCGGTGACGGTCCGGGCGTGCTCGTCGTGCAGACCCGCGGGGCGGTGGCGTTCGACGGCGAGGCGGTCACGGATCCGGCCGCTGCGGCGGTGTGGGGGTTGGTCCGGTCGGCGCAGGCCGAGCACCCGGGCCGGGTGGTGCTGCTGGATTCCGACGGGTCCATCGACGTCGACGCCGTGATCGCGGCCGGGGAACCGCAAGTGGTCGTGCGCGCCGGCGAGGCGTATGCGGCCCGGTTGGCGCCGGCAGAGGTTTCGATCCTGACGCTGCCGCCGGGGGAGTGGCGCCTGGCCGCGGGCGACGCCGGCACGCTCGAGGACCTGGTGGCGCAGCCCTGCCCGCGGGCCGACCTGGCGGCCGGGCAGGTGCGGGTGGCGGTGGCCGCGGTCGGGGTGAATTTCCGGGATGTGTTGGTGGCGTTGGGCATGTATCCCGGCGCCGCCGAGTTGGGGGCCGAGGGCGCCGGGGTCATCACCGAGGTCGGTCCGGGCGTGACCGGGTTGGCCGTCGGCGACCCCGTGACGGGAATCATCGGGCTGACGGGCTCCGAGGCGGTGGTGGACGAGCGGCTGGTGGTGCGGGTGCCGGCGGGGTGGTCGCTGGTCGAGGCGGCGGGCGTGCCGGTGGTGTTCTTGACGGCGCTGTACGGGTTGTCGGATCTGGCCGGGCTGCGGGCCGGTGAGCGGGTGCTGGTGCACGCCGCCACCGGCGGGGTGGGGATGGCCGCGGTGCAGCTGGCGCGGCATTGGGGCGCGGAGGTTTTCGCCACCGCCAGCCGCGGCAAGTGGGACACGTTGCGCGCCATGGGCTTTGACGACGCCCACATCGGCGATTCGCGGACCTTGGAGTTCGAGGACAAGTTTCGTGCGGTGGCGGGCGCCCAGGGCTTCCAGGTGGTGCTCAACTCGCTGGCCGGGGAGTTCACCGACGCGTCGTTGCGGTTGTTGGCCCCCGGCGGGCGCTTCATCGAGATGGGCAAGACCGACCTGCGCGACCCGGGGTCCATCGCCGACCAATACCCGGGTGTGCGGTATCGGGCGTTCGACCTGATGGAGGCCGGACCGGACCGCATCGCGGCGATGCTGGGCACGTTGATGAGCCTGTTCGCCGACGGCACGTTGACGCCGTTGCCGGTCAAGGCGTTTGACATCCGCCACGCCACCGAGGCGTACCGGTTCGTGAGCCAGGCCCGCCACACCGGCAAGGTGGTGCTCACCCTGCCCGACGGCCCGGGCGGACTGGCCTCGGGCACGGCGTTGATCACCGGCGGGACCGGCATGGCGGGCTCGGCGCTGGCCCGCCACCTGGTCGCGAAGTATCGGGTGCCCCACGTGATGTTGGTCAGCCGCGGCGGCGAGCGGGCCGACGGCGCCGCGGAACTGGCGGCCGAGCTGCGCGACGCCGGCGCGACGGTGTCGGTGGTGGCCTGTGACGTCGGCGACCCCGAGGCGGTGGCGGGATTGCTGATGCGGGTGCCGGCGCGCTATCCGCTGCGGGGCGTCTTCCACGCCGCGGGCGTCCTGGACGACGGCCTGATCGCGTCGTTGACCCCCGACCGGATGGACACGGTCCTGCGGGCCAAGGTCGACGGGGCCTGGCATCTGCACGAGGTCACCAAACACATGAATCTGTCGGCGTTCGTGATGTTTTCGTCGATGGCCGGGATCCTGGGCGCGCCGGGCCAGGGCAACTACGCGGCGGCCAACAGCTTCCTGGACGGGCTCGCGTCCTACCGGCGCGCGCAGGGGCTGGCCGGGCTGTCGGTGGCGTGGGGTCTGTGGGAAGAGGCCAGCACGATGACGCGACATCTCGGTGACAAGGATCGCGCCCGCATGAGCCGGGCCGGGTTGGCGCCCATGTCCAGCCACCAGGCGTTGCAGCTCTTGGACGATGCGCTGCTGGCCGACCGCCCGCTGTTGGTGGCGGCGCGGCTGGACACGGCGGTGCTGGGGGGCGACGGCGCGATGGTGCCGCCGATGCTGCGCGGGGTGGCCACCCGCCGCTCGCGGCGCGTCATCGCCGACGCCGCCACGACGGCGGCCTCGGTGTCCGGCCTGCGGACGCGCCTGCACGGGCTCACCGCGGAGCAGCGGCACCGCGAGCTCGTCGATCTGGTGTGCGGCAACGCCGCCACCGTGCTCGGCCATGCCACCGCGGACGTCGACGCCGAGCGCGCCTTCCAGGAGCTCGGGTTCGACTCGCTGACCGCCGTCGAGCTGCGCAACCGCCTCAAGACGGCGACCGGGCTCACCCTGTCACCCACGCTGATCTTCGACTACCCCACGCCGGCCGCGCTCGCCGAGCACCTCGACGCCCAACTGGCCACGACGCCCACGAACGACCCACCCGACCGCATGGCCCGCTTCAACGACGTCGCGCGCGAACTGCAGGCGCTGGTCGACCAGCCGGGCTGGAGCGCCGACGACAAGGCCCGGCTGACGGCCCGGATCCATTCGCTGCTCGCCACCCTGAGCGCCGCGGAGCCGGAGCTGGACCCCCTTGAGCTTTTCGACGACGACCTCAGCACGGCGACCGAAAGCCAGCTGTTCGCCATCCTGGACGAAGAAGTCGGGCCCTGACCCGTGCCCCCGACAGACATCGCGGTCATCGGGCTGGCCTGCCGCTTCCCCGGCGCCGGCGGTCCCCGCGATTTCTGGCGGCTGATCCGCGACGGCGCCGAAGCCACCGCGCTGCCCGGTGACGCCGCCGAATTCGACGCCGACTTCTTCAACGTCTCGCCGCGCGAGGCCGCCGCGATGGACCCCCGGCAGCGCCTCGCGCTGGAGCTGGCGTGGGAGGTCCTCGAAGATGCCTTCGTGGTGCCGGAAACCCTGCGCGGAGAACGGGTCGCGGTTTTCCTGGGCGCGATGAACGACGACTACGGGCTGTTGACGGTGGCCCAGGAAATCGACCACCACTCCTTCGCCGGGGTCAGCCGGACGATGATCGCGAACCGCATCTCGTACGCGTTGGGGCTGCACGGCCCGAGTTTGACCGTCGACTCCGGCCAGTCGTCGTCGCTGGTAGCGGTGCACCTGGCCTGCGAAAGCATCCGCACCGGCGAGTCGGAGCTGGCCCTGGCCGGCGGCGTGCACCTGAACCTGGCCGGCGAAACCGCCTCGCTGGAAACCGAATTCGGCGCGTTGTCGGCCTCGGCTCACACCTATGCGTTCGACGCGCGCGCCGACGGCTACGTGCGCAGCGAGGGCGGCGGCCTCGTGCTGCTGAAGCCGTTGCGCGCCGCCCTCGACGACGGTGACCCCATTCGCGCCCTCATTCGGGGCAGCGCGGTGGGCAACGCCGGACACAGCGCCGCCGCACCGACGGTGCCGTCCGTCGCGGGCGAAGTCGACGTCATCCGGCGCGCGTTGCGGAGCGCTTGCTTCGATGCCGGCCGGCTGCAGTACGTCGAGGCCCACGGCACCGGAACCGAAATCGGCGACTCGGTGGAAGCGACTGCGCTCGGCGAGGTTTTCGCCGGGCCCCGACGCCAGCCGCTCGCCCTGGGCTCCGTGAAGACCAACATCGGCCACGCCGGCGCCGCCGCTGGCATCGCGGGCTTGCTCAAGACCGTGTTGGCCATCGAAAACGCCGCCATCCCACCGAGTCTCAACTACGCGGACCCGGGTCCCGGAATCGATCCGGAAAGCCTCGGTCTGCGCGTCAACGCCGTGCTGACCCCCTGGCCGGCGGCGGATGAACCGCGGCGGGCGGGTGTGTCGTCGTTCGGCATGGGTGGAACCAACGCCCACGTCATCGTCGAGCAAGCGCCCGTGCGACCGAAAGGCGAAGCGCCCCAGCGTGGTAACGCACCGACGGCGTGGGTGCTGTCGGGTCGGTCGGAACGGGCGCTGGCCAATCAGGCGGCCCGGCTGCTGACCCACGTCACCGCCGATGCCGGGCCGGACGTCGGCGACGTGGCGTGGTCGTTGGCGACGACGCGGTCGATGTTCGAGCATCGGGCGGTGCTGGTGGGCGACCGCGGGGCCCTCACCTCGGGGCTGGTGGGAGTGGCCGCCGGGGAGTCCAATCCCGGCACGGTGGTGGGCCGGGCGCGCGCACCGGGCAAGACGGCGTTCGTGTTCCCCGGGCAGGGCGCGCAGTCCCTCGCGATGGGTGCCCAGTTGCAGGGCCGGTTTCCCGCGTTTGCCCGGGCTTTCGACGAGGCCGCCGAGGCGCTGGACCCCCACCTGCGCCTGCCCCTGCGCGATGTGATGTGGGGCAGCGACGCAAAGCTGTTGGACAACACCGAGTTCGCCCAACCGGCGTTGTTCGCGATCGAGTACGCGCTGGCGGAGTTGTTGCGCGACTGGGGTGTCGTCGCGGATGTGGCGCTGGGTCACTCGGTGGGCGAGATCACCGCCGCGCACGTGGCGGGGGCGTTGTCGCTCACCGACGCGGCCAAACTGGTGGCGGCACGAGGCCGGTTGATGGCGGGGCTGCCCGCAGGCGGCGCGATGATCGCGGTCGCCGCCGGCGAGGCCGACGTGGCGCCGTTGCTCACCGACGGGCTGGCGATCGCGGCGGTCAACGGCCCTGACGCGGTGGTGATCTCGGGTGCGGAAGCCCCGGTGAAAACGGTCGCGGACACCCTGGCGCGACAGGGTAGGCGGGTGCATCGGCTCACGGTCTCGCACGCGTTTCACTCGCCACTGATGGAGCCTATGATCGATGATTTCGCCGCGCTGGCGGCAGAGGTGGCGCCGGCGGAACCGCGGATAGCGTTGGTGTCCAACGTGTCCGGGCAACTGGCCGGCCCCGGCTATGGGTCGGCCCACTACTGGGTCGAGCATGTGCGCCGTCCGGTGCGTTTCGCCGACGGGGTGCGAGCCGCCGAGTCGTGCGGTGCCGACGTGTTCGTCGAAGTGGGGCCAGGTGGCGGCCTCGACGCCGCGGTGGAGCACTCGCTGACCACCGACCATCCCGTGTCGGTGACCACGCTCGCCAAGGACCGCCCAGAAGTCGAATCGCTGCTCACCGCGGCCGGCCGGCTCTTCACCGCCGGCGTGGCGGTCCGCCTGCGCGCCGTCCTGCAGGGCGGTCAGCGAGTCCCACTGCCGACGTATGGGTTTGCGCGCCAACGGTTCTGGTTGGGCGCCCGCACGGACTCGCCGTCCCCGGTGGCGTCGCGGCCGGCCGAATTGGCCGAGCGGCTGCGCGAATTGCCCGACCACGAGCAGCACCGAGAACTCGTCGCGCTGGTGTGCGAGCACGCCGCGGCCGTGCTGGGACACGCCGATCCCCATGCCGTCGACGCCGAGCGCGCTTTCCAAGACCTCGGGTTTGACTCCTTGACCGGGGTCGAGCTCCGCAACCGCCTCAAAGCGGACACGGGGCTGGCGCTGTCGCGCACACTGGTCTTCGACTATCCAAACCCGGCGGCATTGGCCGATCACCTGGCGCAAAGGCTGCTGCACGGCGAACACGAAACCTCCCCCGACGAAAAGATCTGGTCCGCGCTGAAAAAGATTCCGCTTCATGAACTTCGAAGAACCGGATTGCTCGACAAACTATTGGCGTTGGCAGGCGATCCGGAAAATCGGTCCGTTCAATCCACGCTCACCGAAGATTCCATCGACTCGTTGAGCCCGGACGCGCTGATCGCGCTCGCGCTCGGTGCCGACGAAGCCGACGACGTTCAATAAGGAAACAAACGCTGGGGGGACCGAAAACGCCACGTGGTAAGGTAATTCGACATACGTTAAATAACGTAATTGGACATACGTTGAATAGCAACGACTTTGCGGTGCCGCCGCACAACTGTCTAAACTTTCGCATTGGCGCTAGATTCTCGCCGGCGCACGAAAGTGATCACTTTCTTTGGTCACGACCTAACAAGGTAGGGGCATGAGCGTTATCGCGGGCGTCTTCGGAGCGCTGCCGCCGCATCGGTATAGCCAGAGTGAGATCACCGACCAATTCGTCGAGTTTCCCGGATTGAAGGAACACGAGGAGATCGTTCGGCGGTTGCACGCGGCCGCGAAGGTCAACAGTCGCCACTTCGTCCTGCCGCTGGAGCGCTACCCGACGCTGACCGACTTCGGCGAGGCCAACGAGATCTTCATCGACGCCGCGGTCGACCTCGGCTGCGAGGCGCTGCTGGGCGCGCTCGAGGAGGCCGGTCTGGAGGTCGCCGACATCGACCTGATCGCCACCTCGACCGTGACCGGGGTCGCGGTGCCGTCGCTGGACGCGCGGATCGCCGGCCGGCTCGGCCTGCGACCGGACGTGCGCCGGATGCCGCTGTTCGGCCTGGGCTGCGCGGCCGGGGCCGCGGGGGTGGCCCGCCTGCACGACTACCTGCGCGGCGATCCGGACGGCGTCGCGGTGCTGGTCTCGGTCGAGCTCTGCTCGCTGACCTACCCGGCGGTCAAGCCGACCGTGTCGGGTCTGGTCGGCAGCGCGCTCTTCGGTGACGGCGCGGCCGCGGTGGTGGCGGTGGGCGACCGCCGCGCCGCCCAGGTGCGCGCCGCGGGGCCCGACGTCGTCGACTCGCGCAGCCGCCTCTACCCCGATTCGCTGCACATCATGGGCTGGAACGTGAACTCCTCCGGGCTGCAGCTGGTGCTGTCGCCGGAGCTGACGTCGGTCATCGACCGCTACCTGGCCGACGACGTCAAAGGGTTCCTCGCCACCCACGGGCTGACCAAGGACGACATCGGCGCATGGGTCACCCACCCGGGCGGTCCCAAGGTCATCGACGCCATCACCAGGACCCTCGAGCTCGACCCCGACGCGATGGAGTTGACCTGGCGCTCGCTGGGCGAGATCGCGAACCTGTCGTCGGCCTCGGTGCTGCACATCCTGCGCGACACCATCGCCAAGCCGCCGCCGAGCGGCAGCCCCGGGCTGATGCTCGCGATGGGTCCCGGATTCTGTTCCGAACTGGTGCTACTGCGCTGGCAGTAGCCCGATGGCGGCGACCCCTCAGCTCCGCGGGGATGCCCCAGCGCCCGGCCGCGCCGCGCCCCGCTAGCGATCGAGCCCGACGACGTCGACGGTCACTCCCGGGCTGGGGGACAGCGCGGCGAGGTTGTGGGCGCGGATGCGCTGAGGGGGCAACCGCAGCGTGGTCCTGGCGAGCAGCCGGGCGAGCATGACGGTCATTTCGGTGGTGGCCATGACCGCACCGATGCAGCGATGCAATCCACCGCTGAACGGGATGAATTCGTACGGCGCTGGCCGCCGGTAGTCCGGGGAACGGGGATCCCAGCGTGCCGGCCGGAACTCCGTCGGCTGCGGCCACAGCTCAGGTAGCCGGTGGGTGACGTACGGGCTGAAGATCAGCAGCCGGCCCGCCCGGATCCGGCGTCCGTCGAAGCTCAGGTCGCGGATCACCTTGCGGGCGGAGATGACGCCGGGCGGATATAGCCTCAGCGTCTCGTGCACGACGCCGTTGAGGTAGGCCAGCTGCTCCAGGTCGCCCGCGGCCGGCGGCCGGTCGCCCAGCGCGCGGCGCACCTCGTCGGCGGCGGCGTCCCACGCGCCGGGCAGTGACAGCAGGGTATGGATCGCCCAGGCCAGCGCGCCGCTGGTGGTCTCGTAGCCGGCGGTGATCAGCGAAATGACCGCGTCTCGAATCTCGTTGTCGCTCAACGCATAATCCTCGTCCCCGCGACCGTTGATCAGCATCGTCAGCATGTGGTCGTCGGGTCGGGGTTGCGCGCGGGCCGCGCCGATCTGGGCGTCCACCAGGTCGTTGATGCGTGTCCGCGCCGCCATCGCCCGCCGCCAGCCCGGGGAGCTCAGGCGCCGCTCCAGCTGCATCACCTGCGGCAGCCGGTGGGTCATGTCCAGCAGGGGTTGCAGTTGCTCGCCGAGGAAGTCCGAATGCACGGCCATCCGCGGGCCGAACAGGCTTGCGGCGGTGCTGCGCCGCACCGCCGAGCGGCACTGCCGGTAGATGTCGAGCCGCTGCCCGGGCCGCCATCCGTCGATGACGACGTCGATGCTCGCCACCATCGTCTGCAGGTAGTCCTGGATCTGCCGGTGGCGCAGGCCGGGCGCCACGACGCTGCGCCGGCGGCGGTGGTCGTCGCCGTCGCTGACGATCAGCGCGGTGGGGCCGTCGACGACGGCCAGGTTCTCAAACGTCTCCCGCCAGCTGAACGCATCGGCGTTGGCGAACACGAACTTGTTCGCCTCGGGCCCCAGCAGGTAGGTGTAGCCGCGCCGGCCGACTCCGGAATCGATCACCGGACCACGCCACCGGTACAGCGCCAGCAGCGCCTCGCCGGGCGGGTACCGCACCGGGCGATAGGCGCTCATTCGAGCAACTCCGACAGCTCCAGCCAGCGGATCTCCGACGCGGCGACCTCGTCTTCCAGGCCGCGCAGGTCCCGGGTCAGCCGGGTCAGGCCGACGTGATCGGACTGGTCGTGATCGGCGAGCTCGTGGTGTTTGGCCGCGATCCGATCGGCGAGCCGCGCGAGCTGACGGTCGACGGCGGCCAGCTCCTTCTCCGCGTTTCTGCGCTGCGAGCCGGACATCGTTTCGCAAGCCGGCGGCTCGGCCCGCGGGCGCTCGGCAGCGACCGGACGATGCGCCGCCAGCCTCAGGTATTCGTCGACGCCGCCGGGCAGGTGGCGCAGTCGGCCGTCGAGGATCGCGTACTGCTGGTCGGTGACCCGCTCCAGCAGGTAGCGGTCGTGTGAGACGACGATCAGGGTGCCCGGCCACGAGTCGAGCAGGTCCTCCACGGCGGTCAGCGTGTCGGTGTCGACGTCGTTGGTGGGCTCGTCGAGGAGCAGCACGTTCGGTTCGGACAACAGCGTGAGCATCAGCTGCAGCCGGCGCCGCTGGCCGCCGGACAGGTCACCGACGCGCGCGGACAGCTGGCCCCGGCCGAACCCCAGCCGCTCCAGCAGCTGGGCCGGCGTCACCTCCCGGCCGTCGACCTCGTAGCCGCCGCGCAGGCCGCCCAGCAGGTCGGCGATCCGGTCGCCGGCGAGCGCGGCCAGCTCCTCGCCGCGCTGGTCCAGCACGGCCAGGCGAACCGTCTTGCCCCGCTTGACGCGGCCGGTGTCCGGCGCCACGGTGCCGGCGATCAAGCCCAGCAGCGTCGACTTGCCGGCGCCGTTGGCCCCGACGATGCCGGTGCGTTCGCCCGGCGCGATCCGCCATTCGACGTCGCGCAGTACCGGCCGGCCACTAAAGGGCGGGTACGACACCGACACGTCGAGCAGGTCGATGACGTCCTTGCCGAGCCGCGCGGTCGCCAGCTTGGCCAGCTCGACCGTGTTGCGCAGCGGCGGCACGTCGGCGATCAGCTGGTTGGCGGCCTCGATCCGGAACTTGGGCTTGGAGGTGCGGGCCGGCGGGCCCCGGCGCAGCCACGCCAGCTCCTTGCGCATCAGGTTCTGCCGCTTGGCCTCGCTGGCCGCGGCCACCCGGTCGCGCTCGACCCGCTGCAGCACGTAGGCGGCGTAGCCGCCCTCGAACGGCTCGACGATCCCGTCGTGCACCTCCCACGTCGCGGTGGCGACCTCGTCGAGGAACCAGCGGTCGTGCGTCACCAGCAGCAGGCCGCCGGTGTTGCGCGCCCAGCGCTGCTTCAGGTGTTCGGCGAGCCAGGTGATGCCCTCGATGTCCAGGTGGTTGGTGGGCTCGTCCAGCGCAATCACGTCCCACTCGCCGATCAGCAGCCGGGCCAGCTGGACGCGTCGGCGCTGCCCGCCGGACAGCGTGTCGATCGTTGCGTCCCAGGCGATGTCGGCCACCAGTCCGCCGACCACGTCGCGCACCCGCGCGTCGCCCGCCCACTGGTGCTCGGGCTGGTCCCCGACCAGCGTCCAGCCCACGGTGTGCCCCGGTTGGAGGGTGTCGGCCTGGCTCAGCGCGCTGACCCGTAGCCCGCTGCGCCGCGTGACGCGGCCGGCGTCGGGCCGCAACTGGCCGGTCAGCAGGCCCAACAGGCTGGACTTGCCGTCCCCGTTGCGCCCGACGATGCCGATCCGCGCGCCGTCGTTGACTCCCAGCGTGACCGACTCGAAGACCACCTGGGTCGGGTATTCCAGGCGGATGCCCTCGGCTCCCAGTAGGTGTGCCACCCGGGCAATTATTCGAGGGTCAGCAGCGCGTGGTCGACGTGGGTCCGCGTGTCCGCCGACGCCTTGCCGGCCACGGCCTCCAGGAAGCGGGCGGCGAGATCGCGCACCTTGAGGTTGGTCTCCTGGGAACGCCAGACCAGGAGGTCGAACGCGCGCTCCGCGGAGATGCCGTAGGCGCTCATGAGCACCCCCTTGGCCTGCTCGATCTTGGCGCGGGCGTCGGCCACCGCCTCCAGGACGTTGGTGATATCCGAATGCAGGGAGTCGGTGACGTCGACGTAAAAACCCGACGTGCCGGCGAGCGCGCCGCTGTCATCGACCATCCGGTCACCCGCGACGACGACGCAGCGGGTACGCCCGCCGGTGTCGATGATGCGGTGGCGGCTGCTGAACGGTTTTCCCTTGAGCACGTGGTCGAGCACGGCCGCGACGCGCTCGCGGTCCTCGGGGTGCTTGTGTTGCAGCAACAGTTCCGTGGTCGGCTCGACCTGACCCGGCTCGTAGCCGTGCATCCGGGCGACGGCGTCCGACCACTCCCAGCGCTGGCCGTCCAGGAAGAACCGGAACCGGCCGACATGCTGTGGCTCGCCCAGGCCCAGGACCAGGTCGACCGCGCCCAGCCCGCGGTCCTCGACCATGCCTGTCATGAGCTCGTCACACGCCGAGCCCGAAGGGCCGGCGCCCGCCTGCCCGTTGCGACGCCCGACGGCCTCGTCTTCGAAGTTCACAGTCATCGCGCGTCTCTCCCGCAGTGCCTCGATCCTTTTGGCATATCAATGCCCATTTTCGGGCACCTTCATGCACATCGGGCGCACCGCGTGCCTCACCGCACCCGGTACTGCTCGGCGTCGCGGTGCTTGAACTCGAGCCCCAGGCCGGGCCGGTGCTGGTCGGGTCGCAGCGTCCCGCCGTCGGGGGCCAGGGCGCCGTCGAAGAGCATCTGCTCGATGCGGTGGTGGTCGTGGAAGTACTCCAGGTGCCGCAGGTTGGGAATCGCGGCGGCGACGTGTGCGTGCAGGTTGGGCGCGCAGTGTCCCGATACGTCGATGTGGTGCGCGGCGGCGACGGCCGCGGCCCGCAGCCAGTCGGTGATGCCGCCGCAGCGGGTGACGTCGATCTGCAGGCAGTCGACCGCTTCGGCGGCCAGCATCCGGCGGAAGTAGGTGAGGTCGTAGCCGTATTCGCCGGCGGTGACGTCCGGGTTCACCTGGTCGCGCACCTCGTGCAGCCCGGCGAGGTCGTCGGACGACACGGGTTCCTCGAACCAGGTGACGTCGTGGTCGGCCATGGCGTGGGCGACCCGGATCGCCTGCTTGCGGCGGTAGCCGCCGTTGGCGTCGACATACAGTTCGGTGTCGGGTCCGATCACCTTGCGCGCCAGCGCGATTCGGTCCAGGTCGCGGCGCTCGTCGGACCCCGACGACTCGCCGATCTTGATCTTCACCCGCGGGATCTTCCAGGCGTCGACCCAGCGCTCCAGCTGGGCGCGGGTATGGCGTTCGTCGTAGGTGGTGAAGCCGCCGCTGCCGTAGATCGGCACCTCGGGGTGTGCCACGCCGAGCAGCCGGCACACGGGCAGGTCGAGGAGTTTCCCCTTGAGGTCCCACAGCGCGGTGTCGACCGCCGAAATCGCGCAGGAGACCAGGCCCGGGCGCCCGCTGTTGCGGATCGCCCGGACCATGGACTCCCAGGCGCCGGTGATGTCGAGGGCGCTGTGCCCTTTGACGGCGCCGGCGAGCGGCCCGGTGATCAGCTCGCGGCACGCGCCGGCGGCGTACGTGTAGCCGAGCCCGCGCCGGCCGCCCGCGTCCACTTCGGCCAGGATCAGCGTGGTCGACGACCAGGCGAAGGTGCCGTCGGCTTCCGGCGCGTCGGTGGGGATCTCGTAGGCCCGCGCGGTGACCTCGTCGATGCAGGCGTCAAGCATGCGGTCCTCCTACGTCTTCAGGGCCGCGCGAACAGACCGGGGCAGGGTGTATCGCGCAACCGACTCGGCGATTCGGCGGCGTAGCCGGACGAGGGTGGCCAGCGCGTCGCCGGTCCGCGCGTGGGCCACCGCGGGCGTCCGCCGCGCCTGCGCGGCGCCGGCGGCGGCGAACAGCCCGGCGGTCGCGGCGCTGAGCAGGGTCAGGCGCCGCGACCCGCGGTCCACCGCGGCCCACGCGAGCATCGAGACGGCGTGCACGAAATCCACCTCGGCCCCCAGGGCCACGGACACGGCGTCGGGCCGCACGTCGGTCACCGCGGCCTGCGCCAGCAGCCGCGCCCCCAGGACGCGGGTCAGCGCTTGTTCCCGCGCCGTCGCGGGTTGGCCGGTGACCAGCCGCAGCAGTGGGCTCGGGAGGACTAGCAGCGCGATCCCGTAGCCGACGCGCGCCCAGACGATCATCGCCCGCGCCGGCGGGCGAACCGCATCCCGAGCAGCGCGCCCAGCCCGACCCCCAGGGCGCCCGTGCCCCCGGCCACCGGGTGGTGGGAGAACCACAATTCAGGGCTGTGGGCGTGGGACCTGTCGTCGAAGTCGCCGTGTGCGCCGTGGTCGGTGCCCGGCTGCTCGTCGACCGGCTGCCACAGATTGTGCGGCTGCTGGCCGTTCACGTGTTCGTCGGTCTGCTGGGAGTCGTACCCGGTGCGCCCGAGGTAGCGGTCCAGCAGCGGTGCGACGAACTTCTGCGCGAGCAGCGTGACGGCGGTGCTGTCACCGACCCAATACTGTTTGCGCCCGGGATGATCGGCGGCGTAGACGACGCCGCGGGCGGCGACCTCCGGCTGGTAGATCGGTGGCACCGGCTGGGGATGGCGGGGCAGGCGGGAGAGCACCCAGGAGAACTGCGGGGTGTTGACCGCCGGCATCTGGACCATGGTGATCCGCACGTTGGAGCCCTCGTGCAGCAGCTCGCAACGCACCGATTCGGTGAAACCGTTGGTCGCGTGTTTGGCGCCGCAGTAGGCCGACTGCAGCGGAATGGATCGCTGGCTCAGCGCGGAGCCGACCTGCACGATGGCGCCGCGGTCGCGCGGGCGCATCTTGGCCAGCGCCGCCATGGTGCCGTGCACGTAGCCGAGGTAGGTCACCTCGGTCACGCGCTTGAATTCCTCGGCGGTGATCTCGCTGAACGGCGCGAACACGGAGGTGAAGGCGACATTGACCCAGGTGTCGATGGGCCCGAATGCGGCTTCGGCCTCGTCGGCGGCGGCCTCGACGGCCGGGTAGTCGGCCACGTCGGTCGGGATGGCCAGCGCCTTCCCGCCGCCGGCCTCGACGTCACGGGCGGCGCCCTCCAGCCCGGCGGCGCCGCGGGCGAGCAGGGCGACGTTGGCGCCGCGCTGCCCGAACAGCTGGGCGGTGGCGCGGCCGATGCCGGCGCTGGCACCGGTGATCACGACGGTCTGTGTCATCGCGGAATCTCCATTCGTCAGTCGTGGTGGACGGCGTCCTCGGCCAGGGTGGCCGTGCATTCCAACAGCAGGGCGTGCGCGAACGCTTGGGGCAGGTTGCCGCGCAGCTGGCGTTGCCGGACGTCGTATTCCTCGCAGAACAGGCCCGGCGGGCCGCAGGCGGCGCGGTTGCGTTCGAACCAGCGCATCGCACAATGGGCATGGCCGATCTGGTGTTCGGCCAGCGCCATCATGAAACCGCATAGCAGAAAGGCCCCCTCGGCGTCGCCCAGGTCACGCTCGTCGTGCCGGAACCGGTAGACGAACCCGTCCTCCGTGAGGTCCCGCCGAACGGCGTCCAGCGTGGCCCGGGTGCGGGGGTCGTCGGCGGGGACGGCGCCGCGCACCGGCGGGGGCAGCAGCGACGCGTCGACCCCGGCCAGGCGCGGGCTGCGTTGCCAGTAGCCGCCCGGGTGCACACTCTCCGAGGCGGTGGCGGCGAGGATCGCGTCGGCCAGCGAAGCGCAGGAGGCGACCTCCGGGCCGGCGCCGGCCACCTTGGCGATGGCGCGCAGCCCGGCCACGCAGGCCAGGCGGGACTGCGTCCAGCACTCGTCGTCGATCTCCCAGACACCGGCATCCGGCTCGCGCCAACGCTTTTCGATCGCGGCGATGGCGGCCTGCGCGGCGCGCCAGCCCTCGGCGTCGAGCCGGTCGGCGGCGCCCGCGGTGGCCAGCAGCTGCAGGGCCTCGCCGAAGACGTCGAGCTGGAATTGCCGGTTGACCCAATTGCCGAGCTTGTCGGTACCGCCCGGGTAGCCGGGCAGGTCGAGTTTCTCCTCGCTGGGCACGGCACCGCCGGTGACGGTGTAGGCCGGCTTGAGCTGCGGGCCGTCCTCGAGCAGCCGGGCGCCGACGAACTCGACCGCCCGGTCGAGCAGCTCGGTGGCGCCGGCGGACGCCGCGGCCAGGCCGGCGTAAACCTGGTCCCGGATCCAGGCGTACCGGTAGTCGTAGTTCTGGTTGGTGTGCGCTCGTTCGGGAAGGCTCATCGTGGCCGCGGCGACCATGCCGCCGGCGCTGCTGGTCAGCCCGCGCAGCACGGCGTAGGAGTGCCGGCCGTCGCGGGGGGCGATGGTGCAGTTCAGCTCGGGCATGCTGCGCTGCCAGGCGGCCGCGGTGGCGTCCCAGGTGATGCCGGGGTCGGGCGGCCAGTCGGGCAGCGCGCGCTCGGACAGCTCCAGCACCAGGTCGTGGTGCCGGCCCTCGTCAATGGTGATCTCGCCCGTGAGCACCTCGCCGCGGCCGTGCGCCGATTTCACGGGACGCGCGTCGGCGCCGCCCGACCATCGCCACCGCAACCGCCCGGACCGGCCGCTCCATACCCCGTCATCGAGATTCGGCTGACCGGGGCCGTGGCGACCGAACGCGGCGGTCGGCGCGAGCAGCACCCGCAACCGCGCGGTCCCGCGGCAGCCGGTGAGGCGCCGCAGCAGCACCACCCGGTCGGGGTCGCCGGGAAAGGCGAGCGCCTCGCGGCACTCCACGATCGCGTCGTGGGTGATCCAGCGATTGCGCCAGATCAGGGTGCCCGGCTCGTAGTAGCCGCCCCACACGTGCCGTACGTCGATCGGGGTGACCGCATACGCCCCGTCGCCGCCGATCAGGTTGGAAAAGACCGCGTCCGAATCCCACCGCGGCGCGCACATCCACGCCACGTCGCCCTCCGGTCCGATGAGCGCGCCCCGCTCGCCGTCGGCGAGCAGCGCGTACTCGCGCAGCACGCGGGGCGTGAAGGCGGCCTCGACGTCGATCGTCCGCTCAGCCACGGGCCCCCGCCTTGGACCGTCGATCGACCGCGCCGGCGGCGCCGGTGCGGATCCTGCCCGCCGCCATCCGTTCGGCCAGCCGGGAGGCCAGCGCCATGATCGTCAGGGCCGGGTTGGCCGAGCCCTGCGTCGGGCACACCGAGCCGTCGGCAAGAAACAGGTTCGGCACGCCCCACACGCGGTGATCGGAGTCGACCACCGAGTTCTCCGGGCTGGTCCCCATGCGCGCGCCGCCGATGAGGTGGGCGAAGCGCTCGATGGTGAGTGTGTCCTGGGCGTCGGCGGCGCTCAGGATGTCGCCGATCACCTTGGTGGAGTAGGCCATGTTGGCCTTGTCGTTGTCGCAGAGCGTGTAGTCGAACCGGGCCACCGGGATGCCGTAGGGGTCTTTCTCGTCGGCAAGGGTGACCCGGTTGTCCGGCTGCGGCAACAGCTCGTTGAGCACGCCGATGGTCGCCCAGTGGTTGTAGTCGCGCATGTATTCGCGCAGCGCGCGGCCCCAGTGCCCTTCGGCCAACACGTGTTCGGCCCAGCCGATGGGCAGCGGCGACACGGTCTGGATGGAAAAGCCGCGGGCGAACCCGCGGGATGGGTCGGTCTCGTAGAACTGCTCGGAGGACACCTCGGGGGGAGGCGCCTTGTACATCCGGAGCTCCTCGGGCCACCGGCCCGCGGATTGGGTGGCACCCTGCACCATCACGTAGCGCCCGACCTGATCGTCGTTGTTGCCCAGCCCGTTCGGGAAGCGGTCGCTGACCGAGTTCAGCAGCAGGCGCGGGGTTTCGATCGAATATCCAGCAACCGCAACGGCTTTCGCGCGCTGCAGCCGCTCGGTGCCACCCGCCTCGTCGTAGTAGACAACGCCCCGCGCGGCCCCGCTCTCGTCGAGCTCGACGCGCGCGGCCATGCAGTCGGCGCGGATCTCCACGCCGCGGGCGAGCGCGTCGGGCAGGTGCGTGACGTACGGGCTGGCCTTGGCGTTGACCTTGCAGCCCTGCAGGCAGTAGCCGCGGTAGATGCAGTGCGGGCGGTTGCCGAAGGTGCCGTTGACGATGCCGACCGGGCCGACGCGCATCTCGATGCCGAGCTTCAGCGCGCCCTCCCACAACTTGGCCGCCGCGCCGGAAATGGGATGCGGGGCAAACGAATACCGATGGGGGTGGCCCCACGGCCAGTTCTGGCCGGCCACCGGCAGCTCGAGCTCGACGCGCTCGTAGTGGGGCAGCACGTCTTCGTAGCGGATGGGCCAGTCCGCGCCGACGCCGTCGCGGCTGTAGGTGGCGAAGTCGCTGGGGTGGAACCGCGGGCAGTAGCCGGCGTAGTGGACCATCGAGCCGCCGACGCCGCGCCCGGAGTTGTTCTTGCCCAGCTCGATCGGATCCGCCCCGCCGATGATGCGCTTCTGCGTCCAGTACAGGTCATGCGAGCCAGCCTCGTCGGACACCCAGTCCTCGTCGGGGTGCCAGAGGGGTCCCGCCTCGAGGATCACCACCCGCCAGCCCGCGCGCGCCAGCCGCTGGGCGAGCACCGAACCGCCCGCGCCGGCGCCGACGACGACGAGGTCGACCTCGTCGTCGTCGTGGAAGCGGCGCATGGTCTTCTCGCCGGGCAGTTCGCGGGAGTGCACGTCGAGTAGGAACCGCGAATCGTTGTCCTTCGGGCCGACCGCCCCCTTGAACAGGCCGCGCCAAAAGTCGCCCATCAGATCTCACCCTCTTGCACGATTCGCACCGGATCCTCGTCGGTGGCTCCGGGGGTCTCGAACGGTTCGCGCGCCGAGGCGGGCCCGGTGGCACCGCCGAGGCGCATGAACCCGCGCGGGTAGGCCGGACCGCCGAAGCCGATCTCGTTCCACGCCCAGGGGTGGGAGTAGAAGCCCGACAACGTCATTCGCATGCACACCGACCACGCGCGCTTGACGTTCAGGCGTTCCCAGGTTCCGTCCTCCAGCCTGCCCTTGGAGAACTGGTCGACGATCGACTCGCGGGTGGCGGGCTCGGCGGCGGCGAAGGAGGCGGCGCCGTAGCGGCGCGCGGCGGTCTCGTCGAGCCCGCGCAGCACCAGCCGCCAGGTGTCGCGGTCGTCGGGCATGTCGGCGTATTGATAGCCGTCGAGGCGCCCGTCGGCGAGCTTGGCGTCGACCGATTCGGCCACCGGCACCCGGGGCTCGCGGTCCTGCGCCAGTACCGTGTCACAGAACGCGCGCAGGCAGGGCTCCTCGTCCTCGGTGAAGAACCGCAGCGGGCCGGGGGGCTCGAGGCGGGCCAGCACCACCTTCCTGGTGGCGTCGTCCCACGAGTCGGCCGTTTGAAGCACGTCGAAATCGGGGTAGCGCCCGATCATTTGGGGTGTGATGCCGCGGCGTTGCTTGGGAAGCCACGAGGGGTGCGGGGGCTTCCCGTCGGGGCGCAGGTTGGGCAGGTGGTCGGGGAGCGAGGCGTCGGCCATCGTGAAGATCCCCTGCTACCGCCGGAACCGTTCGCGTCGCAGGACCGAGGCGAGCAGCCCCATCCCGCCGACCATGCACATCAATCCGGGCGCCGCGATCGGCGGGCCCATCGGCACGTTGTAGGACGCGTGCTTCCAGCCCCCCGGCTTGCGCGCCACCCCGCGGGCGTGCAGATACTCGCCCATCAGGCCATTGGCGGTGTAGACGCCGGCGGTGATCGGCAGCCAGAGCTTGGCCCAGCGCCGCGAGAACACCCCGCCGATTCCGGCGACGACCACAGGTGGGGTCACCACGATCGGGCTCCACATCCATTTGTTGCCGAAGCTGGCCTTGTAGTGCTCGAAGTAGATTTCGGCCGTCGTGACGACGGCCGCCATCGCCGTCAGGCCCGACAGCGAGCGTTCGAAGCGACCGTGCGCGACGTCGTACAGTGCCCGCTCGGCCAGCTGCTGGGGCTGACCGCCGTCGCGCCGTCCGCCGTTGCCTAGCAACAACATTTCGCTTCCCTTTCGTGACGTCCGCCGGGCATCACCGGTCCGGCGTGGATGGGTTGGCGAATTGCGGGAGGGCACCCCGAACCGGTCGACCGGGGCCGTCGTCTTGCCCATCGGGCCACCTCACTCCCGCAACGAATACGCCGTCGCAACCACCCCGACGACGCCGATGACAACGACGAGTCGAGATGGCTACCCAGAGAACTGGTCAGGCGCCCAGCTGCGTGCTTCAACCGAGGCGGTCTCGACGGCATGCAGGCATGCGTCGTCGAACCATGCGCTTCGGTTGCATACCCCTATTCGTCGACGCTAACCCTTCGACTTCACCCGCTCCGGGGGTCGCGTGTACCGCCCTGGCGTGCAACGCAAGTCGTCGCCGCAAAGACCCGCCCGGGCAAACGTGTTTCAGCCGCGCCAACCGGGTCAATCCTGCCGCCGGAAAGGACTGCAGCATGGTCAGCGCAGATAACGGGCTGCACGCCGAACCCGATCTCCAAGTGTGGGGCGCCGAAGACGCGCTCCGCTCCGGCCAACGGGCCGAGCGCGCGTGGCTACTGGCCAGGGCGGCGCAGCGATCCGCCGCCACCAGCTTGGACCACTCGGCAGCGAGCCACGAGCGAACCGCGGACGCGTACGACGTGGCGGCCGACCGCAACAATCCCGGCGCCGACGAATACCGCCGACATGCGGCTCGGCACCGCGAATTCGCGCGGGAGGACCGCCTGATGGCGCGGCGGCTGCGCCGCATGGCGGACGCCGGACCCATGGGTATTGCGGGCCTGTAAGAGCCGCGGCGGGAACGCGGAAAATTACGGGTCCGACTAATTCGACCGGCCGGATCGCGCCGGCCGAGTCACCCGCCGGCAAACAGCCTGACCAAAACCGCCGGGCGCCCCGATGTGCCATGATGGCGGAGCTGTCAAGAGTCAGGGAGCAGCGGTGGATCTCAATTTTTCGATGGTCACGCGACCGGTCGGGCGCCTGATCGCTACGGCGCAGAACGGGTTAGAGGTCTTGCGTCTGGGGGGCTTGGAAACGGATAGCGTGGCATCGCCGTTCCAGATCGTCGAGAGCGTCCCGATGTACAAGCTGCGGCGGTATTTCCCGCCCGACAGCCGGCCCGGGCAGCCGCCGGTGGGGCCGCCCGTCCTGATGGTCCACCCGATGATGATGTCGGCGGACATGTGGGACGTCACGAGGGAAGACGGCGCGGTCGGCATCCTGCACGCCAACGGGATCGATCCCTGGGTGATCGACTTCGGCGAGCCCGACAAAATCGAGGGCGGCATGCGCCGCACCCTGGCCGACCACATCGTCGCGCTCAGTCAAGCCATCGACACCGTCAAGGACGTCACGGGCAGCGACATCCACTTGGTCGGGTATTCGCAGGGCGGGATGTGGTGCTACCAGGTCGCCGCCTACCGGCGTTCGAAGAGCCTGGCCAGCATCGTCACCTTCGGTTCGCCGGTGGACACGTTGGCCGCGCTGCCGATGGGCATCCCGGCGAACTTCGCCGCACCCGCGGCCAACTTCATGGCCGACCACGTCTTCAGCCGGCTGGCCATCCCCAGCTGGATGGCGCGCACCGGCTTTCAGATGCTCGATCCGCTCAAGACCGCCAAGGCGCGCGTCGACTTCGTGCGCCAGCTGCACGACCGGGAGGCGCTACTCCCGCGCGAACAGCAGCGCAGGTTCCTCGAACGTGAAGGCTGGATCGCCTGGTCGGGGCCCGCGATCTCCGAACTGCTCAAGCAATTCATCGCCCACAACCGGATGATGACCGGCGGCTTCGCCGTCAACGGCCAGATGGTCACCCTCACCGACATCACTTGCCCGGTGCTGGCGTTCGTCGGCGAGGTGGACGACATCGGGCAGCCGGCCTCGGTGCGCGGCATCCGGCGGGCCGCCCCGGACGCCGAAGTCTACGAATCCACCATTCGCACAGGGCATTTCGGCCTGGTCGTGGGATCCAAGGCGGCGCGGGAGAGCTGGCCCACCGTGGCCGAGTGGGTGCAATGGCTGTCCACCGGCGGCGACAAGCCCAACGGCATCGACCTGATGGCCGACCAGCCGATCGAGCACACCGACAGCGGTGTGGCGTTCAGCTCGCGGATCGTGCACGGCCTCGGGGAGGTGTCCGAGGCGGCGGTGGGGGCGGTGCGCGGCACGGCCAACGCCGTGGTCGCGGCCAACAAGTCGATGCGCACGCTGGCCGTGGAGACGGTCCGGACGCTGCCGCGGCTGGTCCGGCTGGGGCAGATCAACGACCACACCCGCATCTCGCTGGGCCGCATCATCGACGAGCAGGCGCGCGACGCCCCGCAGGGCGAGTTCCTGTTGTTCGACGGCCGCGTGCATACCTATGAGGCCGTCAACCGCCGCGTCAACAACGTCGTCCGCGGCCTGATCGAGGTCGGCGTCCGCCAAGGCGACCGCGTCGGCGTCCTGATGGAGACGCGGCCCAGCGCGCTGGTCGCGATCGCGGCCCTGTCCCGGCTGGGCGCGATCGCCGTGGTGATGCGACCCGATGCCGACCTGGTCGCGTCGGTCCGCCTCGGGGGCGTGACGGAGATCCTCACCGACCCGACCAACCTCGACGCGGCGCGCGACCTGCCGGGGCAGATCCTCGTGCTGGGCGGCGGCGAGGCGCGGGACCTGCACCTGCCCCACGACTCCGACGTCATCGACATGGAGCAGATCGACCCGGACGCGGTGCAGCTGCCCGCGTGGTACCGGCCGAACCCGGGACTGGCCCGCGACCTGGCGTTCATCGCGTTCAACGCCGCCGGCGGTGAGCTGGTCGCCAAGCAGATCACCAACTACCGCTGGGCGGTGTCGGCCTTCGGGACCGCTTCCACCGCCGCCCTCGATCGCCGCGACACCGTGTACTGCCTGACGCCGCTGCACCACGAGTCGGCCCTGCTGGTCAGCCTGGGCGGCGCGGTCGTCGGCGGCACCCGCATCGCGCTCTCGCGCGGCCTGCAGCCCGACCGGTTCGTGCAGGAGGTGCGGCAGTACGGCGTGACGGTGGTGTCCTACACCTGGGCCATGCTGCGCGAGGTCGTCGACGATCCCGCGTTCGTGCTGCACGGCAACCATCCGGTGCGCCTGTTCATCGGTTCCGGCATGCCGACGGGGTTGTGGGCGCGCGTCGTCGACGCGTTCGCCCCGGCCCGCGTCGTGGAGTTCTTCGCCACCACCGACGGGCAGGCGGTGCTGGCCAACGTGTCCGGCGCCAAGATCGGCAGCAAGGGCCGGCCGCTGCCGGGCG
Source organism: Mycobacterium terramassiliense (assembly GCF_900157385.1). GTDB lineage: Bacteria > Actinomycetota > Actinomycetes > Mycobacteriales > Mycobacteriaceae > Mycobacterium > Mycobacterium terramassiliense. The sequence continues at coordinate 273,714 of NZ_LT717698.1, read as the reverse complement.
CGGGGCGCATCGAACTCGGCGCGTACGACGCCGAGCGCGACCTGATCCTCGAGGACGACCGCGGCTTCGTCCAGGTCGCCGCGCCCAATCAGGTCGGCGTGCTGCTGGCGCAGTCCAACGGGCCGATCGACCCGAGCGCCTCGGTCAAACGCGGGGTGTTCGCCGCGGGCGACACCTGGATCTCGACCGAGTACCTGTTTCGCCGCGACGACGACGGTGACTACTGGCTGATGGGCCGGCGCGGCTCGGTGGTCCACACCGCGCGCGGGCTGGTCTATGCGGAGGCGGTCACCGACGCGCTGGGCTGCATCAACGGCGTCGACCTCGCGGTGACCTACAACGTGCCGGTGGGTGACCAGCAGGCGGCGGTGTCGGCGGTGACGCTGCTGCCGGGGGCCACCATCACCGCGGCCGATCTGACCGAGGCCGTCGCGAGGATTCCCGTCGGGCTGGGGCCCGACATCGTGCACGTGTGCCCGGAGATGACGCTGAGCGCGACCTACCGGCCCACCGTCAGCGCCCTGCGCGCGGCCGGGATCCCCAAGCCGGGACGTCAGGCGTGGTACTTCGACGCCGGCAGCAACGAGTTCCGCCGGCTCACCCCGGGGGTACGGTCCGAGCTGGGCGGCGCCCAGTGATGGTCGACGACTCCCTGCTCGCCATCCTGGTGTGCCCGGCCGACCGGGGCCCGTTGCTTTTGATAGACGACGAGTCGCTCTACAACCCGCGGCTGCGGCGCGCCTACCGCATCGAGGACGGCATCCCGGTGCTGCTGATCGACGAGGCCCGCGACGTCGACGACGACGAGCATGCCCGGCTCATGGAACGAGCCCGTCCGGCAGCTCCCCGGTGAGGTAGCGCTGCAGGTTCGGCGCGATGGTCAGTGCGATCTGTTCGGCCGGCAGCGACGCGAACGGCTCCAATTGCAGGATGTAGCGCGCCATCACCACGCCGACCAATTGTGAGGAGACGAATTGGACGCGGAGGGCGCCGCTGCCCGGCGGATCGTCGACGCGCGCACCCACCTCCACGGTGATCACGTCCTCGATGAACGTGCGGAACAGGTTGATCTCCGAGCCGGCCAGGATCGACCGCAGCACCGCGATGAATCCCGTGCCCAACTCGGAATCCCACAGCGGCAACAACATTGACGGCAGCCGGTAGCCGATCTCGTCGACCGGCACCTCGCGCAGCGGCCCGATGATGTCCATCGGGTCTATCGGGATGTGCACGGCCGCGGCGAACAGCTTTTCCTTGGTGCCGAAGTAGTGATGCACCAACGCCGAATCGACGCCCGCGCCGGCGGCGACCGCCCGTATCGACGTGTTGCGAATCCCCTTGCTGGCAAAGAGCTCTCGGGCGCTCGCCAGGATGCGGTTACGGGTGTCGGAGACGCCGGCCGGTCGCCCGGGCCGCCGCCGGGTCTTGGTCTCCGCCACTAGGACCCCCCGTCGCGACCCGCCGCCCCCAGCGCCGCGCTTGCGATGGCCACTGGGAACCGTCCGTGGCGACCCGCTGCGCCCGGCTTCGCCGCGCTTGCGATCGCCACTAGGGCGTCCGCCGCCGCAGCGTCGCCGCGGCCAGACACAGCGCGGCGATCGCGAAACCGAGCACGACGATGATGTCGCGCACCGCGATTGAGGTCAGCGCGGAGTGCGCGCCCACCTGCTGCAGGGCCTCCAGCGCGTAGCTGGCCGGCAGCGCATTGCTGATCCACTGCAACCACTGCGCCATCAAGCCCCGCGGCACGATGATTCCGGCCAGCAACAGCTGGGGGACCATCACCAGCGGGATGAACTGCACGGCCTGAAACTCTGTGCGCGCGAACGCGCTACACAGCAGACCGAGCCCGACCCCGAGCACGGCGTTGACGATCGCTATCACGAACACCCACACCGGGCTGCCGGCTGTGTCGAAGCCGAGGAACCAAAACGACACGATGCACGCCAGAATCGCTTGCACCGCAGCGGCGATCGAGAAGGCGCTGCCGTAGGCCATCAGCATGTCGAGCCGGCGCAGGGGAGTGGTCAGGATGCGCTCCAGCGTCCCGGACGCCCGCTCGCGCTGCATCGTGATCGACGTGATGATGAACATCACGAACAGCGGGAACAGGCCCAGCAGGATCAGGCAGGCGTTGTTGAACGGCGAGGGGGTGCCCGGGCGGTGGGGGGCGTTTTCGAACATGAAGTACATCAGCGTGATGACCAGGATCGGCACCAGCAGGATCAGCGCGACGCTGCGGTGATCGGCGGCCACCTGCCGCAGGATCCGCGTCGTCGTCGCCGCGTACCCCCGGAGCCCTAGACCGCCTTTTGCTTCGTGCTGCGGTTGATGATGGACAGAAACGCGTCCTCCAGTGACGTGCATCCGGTGTCCTCTCGTAGTCGGGTCGGGGTGGTGTGGGCCACCAGGTGGCCCTCGCGCATCAGCAACAGGTCGCCGCAGTGGTCGGCCTCGTCCATCACGTGGCTGGAAACCAGCAGCGTGGTGCCGGTGCGGGCGAGTTCGGTGAACTGCTCCCACAGGTCGACGCGCAGCACCGGGTCCAGTCCCACGGTGGGCTCGTCAAGCACGAGCAGCTCCGGCTGGCAGACCAGCGCGCACGCCAGCGACGCCCGCGTGCGCTGGCCGCCGGAAAGGTTGCCGGAGAAGGCGGTCCGATGGTCGGTGAGGCCGACCCGGTCGATGGCGGCGTCGGCGGCGCGGCTGTCGAAACCGTAGAGCGAGGCGAAGTAGCGGACGTTGTCCACGATGCGCAGGTCGTTGTAGATCGTCGGATCCTGCGGCATGTATCCGACACGGCGGCGCAGCGCGGGGCTTCCGGCGGGCCGGCCCAGCACGGTGACGGTGCCCGACTTCAGGATCTGGCTGCCCACGATGCTGCGCATGAGTGTGGTCTTGCCGCAGCCGGACGGACCGAGCAGGCCGGTGATGGTGCCCTGGGCGATCTGCACCGAAAAGTCATGCAGTGCAGGGCGTTTCCCACGGATGACGCGCAGATGCTCGATGCTGACGGCGGGGGCGTGGCCCCTTGCCAACAATTCATCACTCGATGAACTCATCATGCGATGAATAATCGTCCGCGAACTGGGGGCTGTCAAGGGCGTCGAGAGTGCGGCTACCGACGGACGCCCTCGCGAAACGCGTCGGCGGACGCACTCTCGCGGGTTGCGCCGGTTATGCGGAGGGCAGACCCGGTCGGCGCTGGGGCAGATGGCCGTGCACGCCCTCGGCGTACGCGGTCTCGGCATGCTGGGTGAGGTCGACACCGGTGGTCTCGTCTTCGGCGCTGACCCGGAAGCCCACGGTCGCGTCGATCAGCTTCGCCAGCGCGAACGAGACTGCGAACGCGTAGAGGGCCACCACGACGATCGCGAGGGCCTGCTTGCCCAGCTGGCCGACGCCGCCCCCGTAAAACAAGCCCTGCGGCCCCGCCGTCATGACCGCGGTGGCGAACAGCCCGATCAGCGACACGCCGACCACGCCGCCGACGAAGTGCACGCCCACCACGTCCAGCGAATCGTCATAGTTGAAGCGGAATTTCGCGCCCACCGCGAACGAGCACACGACACCGGCCGCAACACCCACGACCGCCGCGCCGAGCGTGTTGACCGTCCCGCACGACGGGGTGATGGCGACCAGACCGGCGACCACGCCGGATGCCGCGCCGAACGTTGTGGGCCGGCCGTCGCGGACCCGTTCGACCGCGAGCCAGCCGAGCATGCCGAGGCAGCCGGCGACGAGGGTGTTGAGGAAGATGGCAGCCGCGGTCCCGCTGGCGGCCAGAGCCGAACCGGCGTTGAACCCGAACCAGCCGAACCACAACAGTCCCACGCCGAGCAGCACGAAGGGCAGATTGTGCGGCCGCATGGCGTCCTTCTTGAAGCCGATGCGCGGCCCGAGCACCAACGCCAGGGCCAACGCCGAGGAACCGGACACGATCTCGACGACCAGGCCGCCCGCGTAATCCAGCACGCCCAGCTTGGCCAGCCACCCGCCCGGCCCCCACACCCAGTGCGCGACAACCGAATACACGACGATCGCCCACACCGTGACGAACGTCATCCAGGCCGAGAACTTGGCGCGGTCGGCGATCGCGCCGCTGACCAGTGCGGCCGTGACGATCGCGAACGCCAGCTGGAAGGTCGCATACAGCAGTTCGGGAACCGACCCGTGCAGGGTGTTGGGGCCGATGCCGAGCATCCCGATGTGTTTGAGGTTCCCGACGAACCCGCCCGCCCCGTCTTCGGAGAACGCGATCGTGTAGCCGACCAACAGCCACGCCACCGTGACCAGCGGGATGGAGATGAAGCTCATCATGATCATGTTGAGCACCCCGGTGGTGCGGACCATGCCTCCGTAGAAGATGGCCAGGCCGGGGGTCATCAGCAGGACGAGCGCGGTGCTGGCCAGCAGCCACGCCGTGGCGGCGGGGTCGATCGCATGCATTTGTCGGCTCCTTCGACGCGATTCGGCCGGGATATTGCCATGTCGGGTGTGTCGGTAGGTTCGGTGGGTGTCTGCAGGCGAGCTGTTGGTCGACCCGGTCGCCGCCGCGCGCCGCCTGCTCGGCGCCACCCTGACCGGGAGGGGCGTGCGCGCCGTCGTCGTCGAGGTCGAGGCCTACGGCGGGGTGCCCGACGGTCCCTGGCCCGACGCCGCGGCCCACTCGTACCGTGGCCCCTCCGGGCGCAACGCCGTGATGTTCGGGCCGCCCGGGCGGCTCTACACGTACCGCAGCCACGGGATCCACGTCTGCGCCAACGTCTCCTGCGGGCCCGACGGCACCGCCGCCGCCGTGCTGCTGCGTGCCGCGGCCATCGAGGACGGCACCGACGCCGCCCGGGCCCGCCGCGGAGAGCTGGTCCGCACCGCGGCGCTGGCGCGCGGCCCGGGCAACCTGTGCTCGGCCCTGGGGATCACCATGGACGACAACGGAATCGACCTGTTCGACCCCGCAAGCCCGGTGGCCCTGGAACTGCACGACCCGCTGACCGCCGTGTCCGGCCCCCGCGTCGGGGTCAGCCAGGCCGCCGACCGGCCGTGGCGACTGTGGCTCGGGGGCCGGCCGGAGGTCTCCGCCTACCGCCGCAGCCCGCGTGCCCCGGCTCCCGGCACCAGCGACTGATTAGGCGCGAGCGGGTGCCTCTGCCCGACCGACGGCGCGAAACGCGGGGTCAACGCGGCGCGCGAGGAAAACGAACGTGACGGCCAAGAGCGGCGCGACGGCACTGTATACCGCCGCCGGGGTGGCCATCACGGCGCTGTTCAGCAACTGCGGGCTCAACGCGATGCCCATCGCCACCACGGCATTGTGCATCCCGACCTCCAGGCTGACCGCGACGGCCTGTCGCGGGGCCAGCCGCATCAGGCGCGGCGCCAGGTAGCCGACGGTCAGGCTCACCGCGCAGAATGCCACGACGGCTCCGCTCAGCAGGCCGATGTTGTGCCAGAGCGTCGTTCGCCCCCCGGCGATGGCCGCGACGATGGCGAGCACCAGCAGCGTGAGCGCCGCTACGCGGACCGGCTTCTGCATTCGCCTGGCCAGCTCGGGGAAGCGGTGGCGGATGGCGACCCCGATCGCGATGGGCACCAGCACCAGGCCGATCACCGCGAGGAACTTGTCCAGTTGCAGCGGGAGAAACCGCCCTTCGCCGAGGAACCACGTCATCGACACCGCGAGAATCGCGGGCAGGGCGACGATCGACAGCACGGCGTTAATTGCGGTCAGCGTGAGGTTGAGCGCCAGGTCCCCGTTGAACAGGTGGCTGAGGATGTTCGACATCGTCCCGCCGGGGGTCGCGGACATCAGCATGAGCCCGACCGCCAGGTGCGGTTCCAGATGGAAGGCCTCGGCGATCACCAGGCAGAGGGCCGGCAGCAGCAGCGACTGACAGGCGAGCGCGACGACCAGTGGCTTGCGCATCGTGGCGGCCCGCTTGAAGTCCTCGATCGTGAGGGTCAGCCCGAGGGCGAGCATGATGATCGCGACGACCAACGGCCAGTACCGGTTGTCCATGACGCTCCGCGTTGTTGGTGCGCGTACGGGGGAAGGCGACGGCGCGACGCTGCGCCACCTAGTTAGCTTGCCTTAGCGAGCGGCGCGCGGGCGAATCGAGGCCACCGCGAGCGACTAAAGTCGTGCGCGATGTCTTCCGGGATCCTCGACGAGCTGGGCTGGCGCGGGCTGATCGCGCAGTCCACCGACCTCGACGCGCTGGCCGCCGAAGCCGCGCGCGGGCCGATGACGGTCTATGCCGGCTTCGACCCCACCGCGCCGAGCCTGCACGCCGGGCATCTGGTCCCGCTGCTGGCGTTGCGTCGGTTCCAGCGCGCCGGGCATCGCCCGATCGTGCTGGCCGGCGGCGCCACCGGCATGATCGGCGACCCGCGCGACGTCGGCGAGCGCAGCCTCAACGAGGCGGACACCGTCGCCGCGTGGACCGAGCGGATCCGCGGTCAGCTGGAGCGCTTCGTCGACTTCGACACCTCGCCGACCGGCGCCGTCGTGGTCAACAACCTGGACTGGACCGCGCCGCTGTCGGCCGTGGAGTTCCTGCGCGACATCGGCAAGCACTTCTCGGTCAATGTGATGTTGGACCGCGACACCGTGCGGCGGCGCCTCGAGGGCGAGGGGATCTCCTACACGGAGTTCAGCTACATGCTGCTGCAGGCCAACGACTACGTCGAATTGCATGCGCGTTACGGCTGCGTCCTGCAGATCGGCGGCTCGGACCAGTGGGGCAACATCATCGCCGGGGTGCGGCTGGTGCGCCAGAAGCTCGGCGCGACGGTGCACGCGCTGACCGTCCCGCTGGTGACCGCCGCCGACGGCACCAAGTTCGGCAAGTCCACCGGCGGCGGCAGCCTGTGGCTGGAGCCCCAGATGACCAGCCCATACGCCTGGTACCAGTACTTCGTCAACACGGCCGACGCCGACGTGATCCGGTACCTGCGGTGGTTCACCTTCTTGTCGGCCGAGGAGGTGGCCGAACTGGAACAGGCCACCCAGGAGCGCCCGCAGCAACGCGCCGCCCAACGTCGGCTGGCCCATGAGCTGACCGTGCTGGTGCACGGCGAGGCGGCCACCGAGGCGGTCGAGCACGCCAGCCGGGCGCTCTTCGGGCAGGGCGAACTCGACCGGCTGGACGAGGCCACGCTGGCCGCCGCGCTGCGCGAGGCGTCGGTCGCCGAGCTCAAACCCGGCAGCCCCGACGGGATCGTCGACCTCCTGGTGGCCAGCGGCCTGTCGGCGAGCAAGGGGGCCGCGCGGCGCACCATTGGCGAGGGCGGTGTTTCGGTCAACAACGTGCGCATCGACAGCGAGGACTGGGTGCCACAGCCCGCGGACTTCCTGCACGGCCGGTGGCTGGTGCTGCGGCGCGGCAAACGCAACATCGCCGGCGTCGAACGGGTAAGCGGGTAGTCCCAAACCTTTATCGCGCCGTGCTCCGGACGTGACCGTCGACGACCACTGTGGTCACGGTGACTAGCGCGAGGCGGGTGCTGCGGGTCGTCGGGATGGGCGCGAGCGTGGCCGGTTTGACCGCGGTGCTGGCGGCGCCCGTCCACGCCGACCTGCGGGGCAACGCGTTCCTGCGGGCCCTCACGAACGCCGGCGTCCCGGTGTCGCAGCCGGACGCCGCGATGGCGCTGGGCGCATCCGTCTGCCCGATGCTCGTGCGGCCCGGCGGGTCGTTCGACTCGGTGATCGCGGCGGTGGCCGACGGTTACGGCATGTCCGACGACGCGGCCGGCGTGTTCACCGTCGTCGCGATCGCTACCTATTGCCCGGGGGTGCTCGCGCCGCTGCTGAGCGACCGGGGTCCGGCCTGAGCGGCCGCGCTTCCTCGCGTGTGCGCTGAGGGCTTTCGCCGTGCACTCACGGCGGGATCCGGCCGGTTTTACCGCCCAGGACGCACACTGCAAGCCGTCACCGCACGCTCGACGGCCAAGCCGCGTGGGCATCCGTATCCTTTGCAGGGTGGTTGACGACAGGCAGGGGCAGGGCGGCAAACGGCGACCGCGCTCGGCGGCCGGCTCCTGGTCGGGACCGGGCCGCGCCCGCCCGGTGCAGCCACGCAACGGCGGCCCTGACGCTCCGGGCGATCGCGCGCCGCACGACGGACCGCCGATCCCGCCCGGGGTGGAGGCCCGGCAGCTGGCGCCCGAGGTCCGGCGCGAGTTGAGCACCCTGGACCGCGCGACGGCCGACGCGGTGGCGCGCCATCTCGTCGCCGCCGGCGAGCTGATCGACGAGGACCCGGAAGCCGCGCTGAGCCACGCTCGCGCGGCGCGGGCCCGCTCCAGCAGGATCGCCGCGGTCCGCGAGGCCGTCGGGATCGCCGCCTACCACTGCGGCGACTGGGCCCAGGCGCTGGCCGAGCTGCGCGCCGCCCGCAGGATGGGCAGCAAGTCGCCGTTGCTCGCGCTGATCGCCGATTGCGAACGCGGACTTGGCCGTCCGGAGCGGGCGATCGAACTGGCGCGCGGCGAAGAGGCGGCCCAGCTGTCCGGCGACGACGCCGACGAGTTGCGCATCGTCGCCGCCGGCGCCCGCGCCGACCTCGGGCAGCTGGAACAGGCCCTGACCCTGCTGTCCACGCCGCAGCTGGATCCGACCCGCGCCGGTTCGACGGCGGCGCGGTTGTTCTACGCCTACGCTGACACGCTGCTCGCGCTCGGCCGCAACGACGAAGCGCTGCAATGGTTCCTGCGCTCGGCGGCCGCCGACATCGAAGGCGTCACCGACGCCGAAGAGCGGGTCAGCGAGCTAGCTTGAGATGAAAAGCCTTGCCCAACAATATGATTGCCTATTGGTCGACCTCGATGGAACGGTCTTCCGCGGCGCCGAGCCGACCCACGGCGCGGTGCAGTCGCTGGACGAGGTGGACAGCCGCAAGCTCTATGTGACCAACAACGCCTCGCGCAGCGCCGACGAGGTGGCGCTGCACCTGCGCGAGCTCGGCTTCACCGCCACCGGCTCGGACGTCGTCACCAGCGCGCAAAGCGCGGCCAAGCTGCTCGCCGATCAGCTAGCGGCGGACTCCCGCGTGCTGATCGTGGGCACCGAGGCGCTGGCCAACGAGATCGCCGCCGTGGGGCTGCGCCCGGTGCGCCGCTACGACGACGACCCGGTCGCGGTCGTGCAGGGCCTGTCCACGACCATCGGCTGGGCGGACCTCGCGGAGGCCGCCCTGGCCATCCGAGCCGGCGCGCTGTGGGTGGCGGCCAACGTCGACCCCACGCTGCCCACCGAGCGCGGCCTGCTGCCCGGGAACGGATCGTTCGTGGCCGCGCTGCGAGCGGCCACCGGCGCCGAACCGCGGGTGGCGGGCAAGCCGGCGCCGCGCCTGCTGCAGGACGCGGTGGCCCGGGGCCAGTTCCGCGCGCCGCTGGTCATCGGCGACCGGCTCGACACCGACATCGAGGGCGCCAACGCCGCGCGGCTGCCCAGCCTGATGGTGCTGACCGGCGTCAACACCGCGCGCGACGCCGTCTACGCCGACCCCGCCCGCCGGCCCACCTACATCGGCCACGACCTGCGCTCGCTGCACTCCGACGGCGACCAGCTCGCGGTGCGGCCCCAGCGCGGCTGGCACGTCGACGTCACCGACAAGGCCGTGACGGTCAGTGCCAATGGCGCCGACGACGGGGACGGGCTGTCGGTCGTGCGCGCCGTCGCCAGCGCGCTCTGGGAGGCCGGGGATCCGCGGCCGTCGCGCATCGAGGCCGCCGACGACCGGGCGCGCGACGCGCTGCGGCGCTGGTCTTTGGTGCACGGCGACTAACGTAGGTACGCGATGACTATCGATCCCGAGCAGCTTCGCGCTGAAATTGACGCCCTGGTTGCCCAGCTGTCCGAGGTCGGGGATCCGCAAAACCCCGACCACGAGCCGTCTCTCGCCGAGCTCGAAGAGATCGCGCGGCGCCTCTCCGAGGCGCACGACGTGCTGCTGGCCGCCCTGGAGTCGGCGGAGAAGGGCTGAGTGCGACGGTGGCGCGACGTGCCCGCGTCGACGCCGAGCTCGTCCGCCGCGGGCTCGCGAGGTCCCGTCAGCAGGCCGCGGAGTTGATCGGCGCCGGCAGGGTGCGCATCGACGGCCTGCCGGCCCGCAAGCCGGCCACCGCGGTCGACGTCACCGCCGCGCTGACCGTCGCCGACGACGGCGAACGCGCCTGGGTGTCGCGCGGCGCGCACAAGCTCCTCGGCGCCCTGGACGCCTTCGGCCTTGCGGTCACGGGCCGCCGCTGCCTGGACGCCGGCGCATCGACGGGTGGGTTCACGGAGGTGCTGCTGGACCGCGGGGCCGCCGAAGTGGTGGCCGCCGACGTGGGCTACGGCCAGCTGGCCTGGTCGCTACGCTGCGATACCCGGGTGACCGTCGTCGAGCGGACCAACGCCCGCGACCTGACCCCGGAGGCGATCGGCGGGCCCGTCGACGTGGTGGTGGCCGACCTGTCCTTCATCTCGCTGGCAAGCGTGTTGCCCGCGTTGATTGGATGCGCCCGGCCGGGCGCGGATATCGTTCCCATGGTGAAGCCGCAGTTTGAGGTGGGCAGGGGCCAGGTCGGCGCGGGCGGGGTCGTTCGCGACCCCGGCTTGCGGGCCGACGCCGTGCTGGCCGTCGCGGGCCGCGCGAAAGAACTGGGCTGGCAGACCGTCGACGTCACCGCCAGCCCACTGCCGGGCCCGTCGGGCAATGTCGAATACTTCCTGTGGTTGCGCGCCGAGACCGATCGGGGGCTGATTGCTCATGGGCTGGTGGACGCGGTGACGCGGGCCGTGGCAGAGGGCCCGCAATGACCGATCACCGAACCGTGCTGCTGGTGGTGCACACCGGCCGCGACGAAGCGACCGAAACGGCGCGTCGCGTGCAAAAAGTGCTGGGCGACAATGGAATTGCGCTTCGAGTGCTGTCCGCCGAGGCGGTCGACCGGGGTCCGCTGCACCTGGCCCCCGACGACATGCGGGCCATGGGCATCGAGATCGAGGTGGTCGACGCCGACCCGTCGGCGGCCGAGGGCTGCGAACTGGTGTTGGTGCTCGGCGGCGACGGCACCTTCCTGCGCGCCGCCGAACTGGCCCGCAACGCCGGGATTCCCGTGCTGGGCGTGAACCTGGGCCGGATCGGATTTTTGGCCGAGGCCGAGGCGGAGGCCATCGACCGCGTGCTGGATCACGTGGTGGCCCGCGACTACCGGGTGGAAAATCGCCTGACGCTGGATGTCGCGGTGCTGCACAAGGGTCACGTCGAACACGGGTGGGCGCTCAACGAAGTCAGCCTGGAAAAGGGTCCGCGGCTGGGCGTGCTCGGGGTGGTCGTCGAGGTGGACGGGCGCCCGGTGTCCGCCTTCGGCTGCGACGGCGTGTTGGTGTCGACGCCGACCGGGTCCACCGCCTACGCGTTCTCCGCCGGGGGTCCGGTCCTGTGGCCCGACCTCGAGGCAATCCTGGTGGTACCCAACAACGCTCACGCGCTGTTCGGCCGGCCCATGGTCACCAGCCCCGAGGCGACCATCGCGATCGAGACCGAGGCGGGCGGGCACGACGCCCTGGTGTTCTGCGACGGCCGCCGCGAAATGCGGATCCCCGCCGGCTGCCGGATCGAAGTGACCCGCTGCGACACACCGGTCAAATGGGCGCGGCTGGACAGCGCGCCGTTCACCGACCGCTTGGTCCGCAAATTCCGCCTGCCGGTGACCGGTTGGCGCGGAAAGTAAGGACGCTCGTCAGGTGCTCACTGAATGCTGACGGAAATCAGGATCGAGTCGCTGGGTGCCATCAGCGCCGCGGTCGGGGAGTTCGGCCGCGGCCTGACGGTGCTGACCGGCGAGACCGGCACCGGCAAGACGATGGTCGTGACCGGGCTGCACCTGCTCGGCGGCGCCCGCGCCGACTCCACCCGCGTCCGATCCGGGGCCGACCGCGCCGTTGTCGAGGGCCGTTTCGCCACAAACGATCTCGACGATGAGACGGCGACCCAGCTGGATGCGATGCTGGAGGACCTGGGCGGGGAGCGCGACGAGGACGGCAGCGTGATCGCGCTGCGCTCGGTCAGCCGCGACGGACCGTCGCGCGCCTACCTCGGCGGCCGCAGCGTGCCCGCCAAGTCCCTGGGCGACTTCACCACCGAGCTGTTGACCCTGCACGGCCAAAACGACCAGCTGCGGCTGATGCGGCCCGACGAGCAGCGCGGCGCGCTCGACCGCTTCGCCGGGGCTGGTCCGGCGCTGGAGCGCTACCGCAAGCTGCGCGACGCCTGGCTGACGGCGCGGCGCGACCTGATCGACCGCCGCGGCCGGGCCCGCGAGCTCGCCCAGGAGGCCGACCGGCTGAAGTTCGCGCTGAACGAGATCGACACCGTCGACCCGCAACCCGGCGAAGACGACGCGCTGGTCGCCGACATCCTGCGCCTCTCCGAACTCGACACGCTGCGCGAGGCCGCCGCCACGGCGCGCGCGGCGCTGTCGGCCGACGACGCCGACGGTCCCGGCCAGAGCGCCACCGATACCCTCGGAAAGGCAAGGGCCGCACTCGAATCCACCGACGACGCGACGCTGCGCGCATTGGCGGGCCAGATCGGCGAGGCGCTCACCGTGGTCGCCGACGCGGCCCACGAGCTCGGCGGGTTCTTGGACGAGCTGCCGGTGGACGCCAGCGCGCTGGAGTCCAAGCTGACCCGGCAGGCGGAGCTGCGCACGCTGACCCGCAAGTACGCCGCCGACATCGACGGGGTGCTGCAGTGGGCGCGGGAGTCACGCGATCGGCTGGCGCAACTCGACGTCTCCGAAGAAGGGCTGGCGGCGCTCGAACGCCGGGTCGACGAGCTGGCCCGCGAATTGTCCGAGGGTGCAGTCGATCTCAGCAAGCTGCGGCGCAAGGCCGCCAAGCGGCTGGCCAAAGAGGTGACCGCGGAATTGTCCGGGCTGGCGATGGCCGACGCCGAGTTCACCATCGAGGTGGCCTGGGATACCGTGCCGGCCGGCGCGGCCGGGGCGGACGATCCCGCCGCGCTCGCGTTACCCTCCGGCGAGCTGGTGCGCGCCGGCGGCGACGGCATCGACCAGGTCGAGTTCGGCTTCGCCGCCCACCGCGGCATGACGGTGCTGCCGCTGGCGAAAAGCGCCTCCGGTGGGGAGTTGTCCCGCGTGATGCTGGCGTTGGAGGCGGTGCTGGCGGCGTCGGCGGCCGGCACCACGATGGTGTTCGACGAGGTCGACGCCGGCGTCGGCGGCCGGGCGGCCGTGCAGATCGGGCGGCGGCTGGCCCGACTGGCCCGCACCCACCAGGTCATCGTCGTCACGCACCTGCCGCAGGTCGCCGCCTACGCCGACGTGCACCTGGTGGTGCACAGCGCCGGGCCCAAGGGCACGAGCGTGGTGCGGCGGGTCACCGACGACGACCGGGTCGCCGAGCTGGCCCGGATGCTGGCCGGGCTGGGCGACTCGGACAGCGGCCGGGCGCACGCCCGCGAGTTGCTCGAAACCGCGCAGAACGACCGGGACTGACCCTGCCCCATGCCGCGAGCGTGCGTGTCTGTACGCCGACACGCCGCGCAGCCCGTACATCTGCGCACCCTCGCGAGATCGTTCCGGCATCCATCTGTTACCAATGTGACTCTAGATAACTTCTGAGGCTGGTGTTACGGCGCGCCTACTCGCCCGACCCGGGCTTCACCGACAGAATCGCCCCCATGAAGATGTCAGGTCTGCTCTCGCGTAACACCTCCCGGCCCGGCCTCACCGGCACCGCACGGGTCGACCGGAACATCGACCGCCTGCTGCGCAGGGTGTGTCCCGGCGACATCGTGGTGCTCGACATCCTGGACCTGGACCGCATCACCGCGGACGCGCTGGTGGAGGCCGACATCGCCGCCGTCGTCAACGCCTCACCGTCGGTCTCGGGCCGCTACCCGAACCTCGGGCCCGAGGTCCTGGTCAACAACGGCGTGACGCTCATCGACGAGACCGGGCCCGAGGTCTTCAAGAAGGTCAAGGACGGCGCCAAGATTCGCCTCTACGAGGGCGGCGTGTACTCCGGCGACCGCCGGCTGGTCCGCGGAACCGAACGCACCGACCACGACATCGCCGACCTGATGCGCGAGGCCAAGAGCGGCCTGGCCGCCCATCTGGAGGCGTTCGCCGGCAACACGATTGAGTTCATCAAGAGCGAAAGCCCGCTGCTGATCGACGGCATTGGCATCCCCGACATCGACGTCGACCTGCGCCGCCGGCACGTGGTGATCGTGGCCGACGAGCCCGGCGCCGAGGACGAGCTGCGCTCGCTCAAGCCGTTCATCAAGGAGTATCAGCCGGTGCTCATCGGCGTGGACACCGGCGCGGATGTGTTGCGCAAGGCAGGGTACCGCCCCCAAATCATCGTCGGCGACCCCGACAAGATCAGCACCGACGCCCTCAAGTGCGGTGCGCACGTCGTCCTGCCCGCCGACGCCGACGGCCACGCGCCCGGGTTGGAGCGGATCCAGGATCTCGGCGTGGGCGCGATGACGTTCCCGGCCGCGGGCTCGGCGGTCGACCTGGCGCTGCTGCTGGCCGACCACCACGGCGCCGCGCTGCTCGTGACGGCCGGCCACACCGCCAACATCGAGACGTTCTTCGACCGCAACCGCACTCAGAGCAACCCCTCGACGTTTCTGACCAGGCTTCGGGTGGGGGAGAAGGTGGTGGACGCCAAAGCCGTCGCCACGCTGTACCGCAACCACATTTCGGGGGGCGCCATCGCGCTGCTGGCGCTGACGATGCTGATCGCGGTCATCGTGGCGCTGTGGGTGTCGCGCACCGAGGGCGTAGTGCTGCACTGGGTGACCCCGTACTGGAATCACTTCTCCCTCTGGGTGCAGCACTTGATCACCTAGTCCGAGGACGGTGCGTTAAATGATCTCGTTACGCCAACATGCCCTGTCGCTGGCCGCCGTGTTCCTGGCGCTGGCCGTGGGAGTCGTGCTGGGCTCCGGCTTCTTGTCGGACACCCTGCTGTCCAGCCTGCGTGACGAGAAACGGGACCTGTACACACAGATCAGCGGGCTCAACGACCAGAAGAACGTGATGAACGAAAAGCTGGCCGCGGCAAACAATTTCGATAACCAGCTGGCCGGCCGGATCGTGCACGACGCCCTGGGCGGAAAATCGGTGGTGGTCTTCCGCACCCCCGACGCCAAGGACGACGACGTCGCCGCGGTCTCGAAATTCATCGGCCAGGCCGGCGGGACGGTCACCGGAACGGTCTCGCTGACCCAGGAGTTCGTCGACGCCAACTCCGCGGAGAAGCTTCGCTCGGTGGTGAACTCGTCGATCCTGCCCGCCGGTCAGCAGTTGAGCACCAAGCTCGTCGACCAGGGTTCGCAGGCCGGTGACCTGATGGGCATCGCGCTGCTGGTCAACGCCAACCCGAGCGTGCCGCCCGTCGACGACATCCAACGCGACACCGTGCTGGCCTCGCTGCGCGACACCGGCTTCATCACCTACCAGCCGGCCGACCGGCTGGGGGCGGCCAACGCCGCGCTGATCGTCACCGGCGGCGGCCTGCCGCAGGACGCCGGCAATCAGGGCGTCAGCGTGGCCCGGTTCTCCGCCGCGCTCGCCCCGCACGGCTCGGGCGCCCTGCTGGCGGGCCGCGACGGTTCGGCGACGGGCGGCGCCGCGGTCGCCGTGACCCGCGCCGACACCGGCATGTCGTCGGCCATCAGCACCGTCGACGACGTCGACGCCGCCCCCGGGCGCCTCACCGCGGTGCTGGGGCTGCACGACCTGATCAACGGCGGCCACGTCGGCCAGTACGGCACCGGGCACGGGGCCACCTCAATCACCGTGCCGCAGTAGCGGGCGTGTTCCCCGCGACACGGCGTCGTGGATGTTAGGGTGGGTTTCCGTGGGTCGGCAGGCCCATCTAGTTAATCGCTAGAAAAATCGAAGCCCTGCCCGTCTTCACGGAGGTCGCCTGTGCGGAAGCACCCGCAAACCACCACCAAGCACCTCTTCGTCAGCGGTGGGGTCGCTTCCTCGCTGGGCAAAGGGCTGACCGCCAGCAGCCTCGGGCAGCTCCTGACGGCGCGTGGGCTGCGCGTGACGATGCAGAAGCTCGACCCGTACCTCAACGTCGACCCGGGCACGATGAACCCGTTCCAGCACGGCGAGGTCTTCGTCACCGAGGACGGCGCCGAAACCGACCTCGACGTCGGCCACTACGAGCGGTTCCTGGATCGCGACCTGTCCGGCTCGGCGAATGTCACCACCGGTCAGGTGTATTCGACCGTCATCGCCAAGGAACGGCGAGGCGAGTACCTCGGCGACACCGTCCAGGTGATTCCGCACATCACCGACGAGATCAAACGGCGCATCGTGGCGATGGCCCAGCCGGACGCCGACGGCAATCGCCCGGACGTCGTCATCACCGAAATCGGCGGCACCGTCGGCGATATCGAGTCGCAGCCCTTTCTGGAGGCGGCGCGGCAGGTGCGCCACGACCTCGGCCGGGAAAACGTCTTCTTCCTGCACGTGTCGCTGGTGCCCTACCTGGCCCCCTCGGGCGAGCTCAAGACCAAGCCCACTCAGCACTCGGTGGCCGCGCTGCGCAGCATCGGTATCACCCCGGACGCGCTGATCCTGCGTTGCGACCGGGATGTCCCCGAGGCGCTGAAGAACAAGATCGCGCTGTCCTGCGACGTCGACATCGACGGCGTCATCTCCACCCCCGACGCGAAGTCGATCTACGACATCCCGAAGGTGTTGCACCGCGAGGAACTCGACGCGTTCGTGGTACGCCGGCTCAACCTGCCGTTCCGCGACGTCGACTGGACCGAATGGGACGACCTGCTGCGCCGGGTGCACGAGCCGCACGAGACGGTGCGAATCGCTTTGGTGGGCAAGTACGTTGAGCTCTCCGACGCCTACCTGTCGGTGACCGAGGCGCTACGCGCGGGCGGATTCAAGCACCACGCCAAGGTCGAAATGGTGTGGGTGCCCTCCGACGACTGCGCGAATCCCCATGATGCCGCCGCCGCGCTGAGCGACGTGCACGGGGTGCTGATCCCCGGTGGTTTCGGCATCCGCGGCATCGAGGGCAAGATCGGTGCCATCCGGCACGCCCGGGGGCGCGGGCTGCCGGTGCTCGGTTTGTGCCTGGGGCTGCAGTGCATCGTGATCGAGGCGGCGCGCTCGGCCGGTCTCACGGAGGCCAACTCGGCCGAATTCGAGCCCGGCACACCGGATCCCGTCATCTCGACGATGGCCGACCAGGAGCACATCGTCGCCGGCGAGGCCGACCTCGGCGGCACCATGCGGCTGGGGGCTTATCCCGCGGTGCTGGAGCCGGATTCGATTGTGGCCCAGGCGTATGGGACCACCGAGGTGTCCGAGCGGCACCGGCACCGCTACGAGGTCAACAACGCCTACCGTGACAAGATCGCCGAAAGCGGCCTGCGTTTCTCGGGCACCTCGCCCGACGGGCACCTGGTGGAGTTCGTCGAATACCCGCCCGACGTGCACCCGTTCGTCGTCGGCACCCAGGCCCATCCCGAGCTGAAGAGCCGCCCCACCCGCCCGCATCCCCTCTTCGTCGCGTTCGTCAAGGCGGCGCTCGACTACCAGGCCGGCGAACAGCTGCCGGTGGAAATACCCGAGCAGCACTCGCCCAACGGCACCCAGCATCGTGACAGCGTTCAGCGGCCGCTACCCGAGCCCGCGGCCCGTGGCTGACCACGTCTTCGAGACGATATCGTCCGAAACCTTATACAAGGGAAAGATTTTCGCCCTGCGCCGTGATCACGTCCGGATGCCGGGGGACACCACCGCAGTACGTGAAGTCGTCGAGCACTTTGGCGCGGTCGCCATCGTGGCGATGGACGACGACGACAACATCGCGATGGTCTATCAGTACCGGCACCCGCTTGGGCGGCGGCTGTGGGAGCTGCCGGCCGGGCTGCTCGACGTCAGCGGCGAGCCCGCCCAGCTGACCGCCGCCCGGGAGCTGCACGAGGAGGCGGGGCTGAAGGCCGACACCTGGCGGGTGCTCGTCGACCTCGATTCCACGCCCGGCTTCAGCGACGAATCGGTGCGGGTCTATCTGGCCACCGGGCTCACCGTCATCACACAGCCCGAAGGGCACCACGAAGAAGCCGACATGACGCTGAAGTGGTATCCCCTCGCCGACGCCGTCCGGATGGTGTTCAGCGGCGAAATCGTCAACGCCATTGCGGTTGCCGGAGTTCTTGCCGCCCACGCGGTGACCGACGGGGTCGGGCAGCCGCGCCCGCCCGACAGCCCCTGGACCGACAAGCCGACCGCGTTCGCCGCGCGTAAGGCCGCGCAATGACGGCGGCTCTCGACACGCAACTGCAGGGCTACCTCGATCACCTGACGATCGAACGGGGCGTGGCGAAGAACACGCTGAGCTCGTATCGCCGCGACCTGCGCCGCTACAGCAAGCACCTGTCCGACCGCGGGATTCACGACCTGGCCAAGGTCGGCGAGGACGACGTCAGCGAGTTCCTGGTGGCGTTGCGCCGCGGCGACCCCGACACCGGGGCCGCGGCGCTGTCCGCGGTGTCGGCGGCGCGGGCGCTGATCGCGGTGCGCGGCCTGCACCGGTTCGCCGCCGCCGAGGGGCTGGCCGAGCTGGACGTGGCGCGGGCCGTGCGGCCGCCCACTCCCGGCCGCCGGTTGCCCAAAAGCCTGACCATCGACCAGGTGCTGGCGCTGCTGGAGGGCGCCGGCGGCGACAGCGCCAGCGACGGCCCGCTGACGCTGCGCAACCGCGCGCTGCTGGAGTTGTTGTATTCCACCGGATCTCGGATCTCCGAGGCCGTCGGCCTCGACGTCGACGACATCGACACCGAGGCCCGCTCGGTGTTGCTGCGCGGCAAGGGCGGCAAGCAGCGGCTGGTGCCGATCGGGCGCCCCGCCGTGCAGGCGCTGGACGCGTACCTGGTGCGCGGCCGCCCCGATCTGGCCCGCCGGGGCCGCGGCACGCCGGCCATCTTCCTCAACGCCCGCGGCGGCCGGCTGTCGCGGCAAAGCGCTTGGCAGGTGCTGCAGGACGCCGCCGAACGGGCCGGCATCACCTCGGGGGTGTCGCCGCACATGCTGCGGCACTCCTTCGCGACCCACCTGCTCGAGGGCGGCGCGGACGTCCGCGTCGTGCAGGAACTACTCGGGCACGCGTCGGTGACGACGACCCAGATCTACACGCTGGTCACCGTGCACGCGCTGCGCGAGGTGTGGGCCGGGGCCCACCCCCGGGCGCAATAAGCCCGCGCCGGACGTCGAGTTGTTGCGCGAATTCGCCCCCGCAAATCGCGGCATCAACTCGACGCTGGGCCCAGGAATTCCGACTCCAGCACCAGATCGGACACCAGCGACTGGTATTCCAGGTGGGCCTTGTGCTCGACGGTGTTCCACAGCTCGCCCTGCGTCCGGCGCATGTACTCCCGGTATTTCGGCGCGCCGGGAATCCTGACGTTGTCGGCGACCACGATCGCGCCCGGGCGCAGCCAGCCCCGGTCGAGGATGCTCATCAGGTCGTCCAGGTAGGCGTTCTTGTCGTGGTCGAGGAACGCGAAATCGAGTGCACCCGAAGCGAATCCGTGCTCACCGGCCAGCGCGTCGAGGGTGCGCCCGCCGTCGCCGATGGTGCCGACGACGCAGGTCACCCGGTCGGCGACCCCGGCGTGCTCCCAGATCCGCCGGGCGTTGGCGGCGTTGGCCTCGGCGAGCTCGACGGAGTACACCTTCGCTCGCGGGGCGGCGCGCGCGATCCGCAGCGCGCCGTAGCCGCAGTAGGTGCCCAGCTCGAGCGCCAGCGCGGGATCGGCCCGCCGCACGGCCGCGTCGAGCAGCAGCCCCTTCTCGTCGCCGACGTTGATCAGCATCGACTTCTCGTAGGCGAACTTGTCGATGGTGGCCAGCACGTCGTCGATGTCGCCGGCCCGGGCGTTGGCCAGGACGTATTCGACCGCGGCGGCCTCGCGCCCGTCGCCGATCTGGCCGGTGGTGGTGATGTTGCGATTCCCGGCGGCCATCCGCCACACCGACCACCGCAGGATGGGCAGTCGTCGCTTGAGATCCATGAGCACCCACGATAGTGCCGGCCGTCGGCACCCCTGCGAATGGTGCTGGTGTGACTGAAGTTAACCCTGCGCGCAAAGGGGCGTTCCACCAGCGATTTCCGCCCATATTGGCTGGTGACTCGCCCGCGCGGCGCCCGGTTTAACTGCGCGAAGCCGTTAGACTTTCGAGCGATGTTCACCTCCCGAACACGCCGGGCGTGATGACCGAGCACCCGGACAACGGCGTCGAGATCGGCTTGACGGGACGCCCGCCGCGGGCGATCCCCGAGCCGGCGCCGCGCACCTCGCACGGCCCGGCCAAGGTCGTCGCCATGTGCAATCAGAAGGGCGGCGTCGGGAAGACCACCTCGACGATCAACCTGGGCGCGGCGCTCGCCGAATACGGCCGGCGCGTGCTGCTGGTGGACATGGACCCGCAGGGCGCGCTGTCCGCGGGCCTGGGCGTCCCGCACTACGAGCTGGAGAAGACGATCCACAACGTGTTGGTCGAGCCGCGGGTGTCGATCGACGACGTGCTGCTCAAAACCCGGGTCAACCACATGGACCTGGTGCCCAGCAACATCGACCTGTCGGCCGCCGAGATCCAGTTGGTCAACGAGGTGGGCCGCGAACAGACTTTGGGCCGGGCGCTGTATCCGGTGCTGGACCGCTACGACTACGTCCTGATCGACTGCCAGCCGTCGCTGGGCCTGCTCACCGTCAACGGGCTGGCCTGCGCGGACGGCGTGGTGATCCCCACCGAGTGCGAGTTCTTCTCGCTGCGCGGCCTGGCGCTGCTCACCGACACCGTCGACAAGGTGCGCGACCGGCTCAACCCGAAGCTGGAGATCAGCGGCATCCTGCTCACCCGCTACGACCCGCGCACCGTCAATTCGCGCGAGGTCATGGCCCGCGTCGTGGAGCGGTTCGGGGACCTGGTGTTCGACACCGTGATCACCCGCACCGTCCGGTTCCCGGAGACCAGCGTGGCGGGCGAGCCCATCACCACCTGGGCGCCCCGGTCGACCGGCGCCATCGCCTACCGCGCGCTGGCCCGCGAGTTCATCCACCGATTCGGCGCGTGAACGCCACCGCTAACGGTGAGGCGCCACCCCAGACCGGCTTCCAGGTCCGCCTGACCAACTTCGAGGGGCCGTTCGATCTGCTGCTGCAGCTGATCTTCGCCCATCGCCTCGACGTCACTGAGGTGGCGCTGCACCAGGTCACCGACGACTTCATCGCCTACACCAAGGCGATCGGCTCCCAGCTGGGCCTCGAGGAGACCACGGCGTTCCTGGTGATCGCCGCGACGCTGCTCGACCTGAAGGCCGCGCGCCTGCTGCCGGCCGGGCAGGTCGACGACGACGAAGACCTGGCGCTGCTCGAGGTCCGTGACCTGCTGTTCGCACGCCTGCTGCAATACCGCGCCTTCAAGCACGTCGCGGAGATGTTCGCCGAGCTCGAGGCCGCCGCGCTGCGCAGCTATCCCCGGGCGGTGTCGCTGGAGGACCGGTTCACCGAGCTGCTCCCCGAGGTGATGCTGGGCGTCGACGCCGAGCGGTTCGCGCAGATCGCGGCGGTCGCGTTCACCCCGCGTCCGGTCCCGACGGTGGCCATCGGTCACCTGCACGAGCTGCAGGTCTCGGTGCCCGAGCAGGCCGAGAAACTGTTGGCGATCCTGGAAGCCCGCGGCAGTGGCCACTGGGCGACGTTTTCCGAGCTGGTCGCCGACTGTCAGGCGCCGATGGAGGTCGTCGGGCGCTTCCTCGCGCTGCTCGAGCTGTATCGGACCCGGACGGTAGCATTCGACCAGTCAGAGCCGCTTGGCGTGCTCCAAATTTCGTGGACCGGGGAGCGTCCGGTGGAAGTGCGGGACGAATGATGACTGACGAGCTGCCCGACGAGTTGCCCGAGATCGATCTGGGCATCGAGATCGCCGAGGCGGCCCCGATGGACGCAGAGGAACTCGGCTCCGTGCTGGAGGCGCTGCTGCTGGTGGTGGACACCCCCGTCACCGCCGAGGCGCTGGGCTCGGCCACGGGGCAACCCGTCTACCGGATCGCCGCCCGGCTGCAACAGATGGCCGAGGAGCTCACCGAACGCGACAGCGGCATCGATCTGCGGCAGAACAGCGAGGGCTGGCGGATGTACACCCGCGCCCGGTTCGCCCCCTACGTGGAGAAGTTGCTGCTGGACGGCGCGCGATCCAAGCTCACCCGGGCCGCGCTGGAGACGCTGGCCGTGGTCGCCTACCGGCAGCCCGTGACGCGGGCGCGGGTCAGCGCGGTGCGCGGCGTCAACGTCGACGCCGTCATGCGCACCCTGTTGGCGCGCGGCCTGATCACCGAGGCCGGCGTCGACGACGACACCGGCGCGACGACGTTCGCCACCACCGAGCTGTTCTTGGAGCGGCTCGGGTTGACGTCCCTGGCCGACCTCCCCGACATCGCGCCGCTGCTTCCCGACGTCGACACGATCGAGGACCTCAGCGAATCCCTGGACAGCGAGCCACGTTTCATCAAACTTGCGGGCGGTTCGGCCTCCGAGGAGTCGCTGTCATTCGACGTGGACAAGGATTGATGGTCGACACTCAAGGGGTCCGCTTACAAAAAGTGTTGTCCCAGGCCGGAATTGCGTCGCGCCGCGCCGCCGAGAAGTTGATCATCGACGGCCGCGTCGAGGTGGACGGGCAGGTGGTGACCGAGCTGGGCACCCGGGTCGACCCGGACGCCTCGGTGATCCGTGTCGACGGTGTCCGGGTGCTCGTCGACGACTCGCTGGTGTATTTCGCCCTGAACAAGCCTCGGGGCATGCACTCGACCATGTCGGACGACCGTGGCCGGCCGTGCATCGGCGACCTGGTGGAGCGCCGGGTTCGCGGCACCAAGAAGCTGTTTCACGTCGGCCGGCTCGACGCCGACACCGAGGGGCTGATCCTGCTGACCAACGACGGCGAGCTGGCCCATCGGTTGATGCACCCCTCCCACGAGGTGCCCAAGACGTATCTGGCGACGGTGAGCGGCACCGTGCCGCGCGGGCTGGGCAAGAAGCTGCGCGCGGGGATCGAGCTGGACGACGGGCCGGCGCGAGTCGACGATTTCGCGGTCGTGGACGCCATTCCGGGTAAGACGTTGGTGCGCGTGACGTTGCACGAGGGCCGCAACCGCATCGTGCGCCGGCTGCTGGCGGCGGCGGGCCATCCGGTCGAGGCGCTGGTGCGCACCGACATCGGCGCGGTGTCGTTGGGGGAGCAGCGCCCGGGCAGCCTTCGGGCGTTGCGGCGCGACGAGATCGGTTCGCTCTACAAGGCGGTCGGGTTGTGAGCGGAACGAGCGGAACGAGTGACGGGAGCAGCGCGAACCATCGGGGACTGACGGGCGTCGTTGTGGCCATCGACGGCCCCGCCGGCACGGGGAAGTCCTCGGTGTCAAAGGGTTTGGCGCGTTCGCTTGGCGCCCGCTACCTGGACACCGGGGCGATGTACCGGATCGTGACGCTGGCGGTGCTGCGCGCCGGGGTCGATCCCGCCGACGGCGAGGCCGTCGCTTCGGTCGCGTCGACGGTGCGGCTGTCGGTCAGCTACGACCCGGACTCGGACCGCTGTTACCTTGGCGCGGAGGATGTTTCGGTCGAAATCCGCGGCGACGAGGTCACCCGGGCGGTCTCGGCGGTGTCGTCGGTGCCGGCCGTGCGCGCCAGGCTGGTCGCGCTGCAACGCGACATGGCCCAGGGCCCGGGCAGCGTCGTGGTCGAGGGCCGCGACATCGGAACCGTGGTCTTGCCCGACGCGCCGGTGAAGATTTTCCTCACCGCCTCGGCCGAAACCCGGGCCCGGCGGCGCAACGACCAGAACGTCGCGTCGGGCCTGCCCGACGACTATGACGGGGTGCTGGCCGATGTGCGGCGCCGCGACCATCTCGATTCCACCCGGGCGGTGTCGCCGCTGCGCACGGCCCCCGACGCGGTGGTCGTCGACACGAGCGACATGACCGAGGCGCAGGTGATCGCCCATCTGCTCGAGCTGGTGCGGCAGAAAAGCGGGGCGGTGCGATGACGCAGGACGGCACTTGGGTCGACGAAAGCGATTGGGAGGCGGTCGATTCCGGCCTGGAGGATGCTGCCGAGGCCGGCCCGGCGCCGGTGGTCGCGGTGGTGGGCCGGCCCAACGTCGGCAAGTCGACCCTGGTGAACCGGATCCTGGGCCGACGCGAGGCGGTGGTGCAGGACATCCCCGGCGTCACGCGCGACCGCGTCTCCTACGACGCGCTGTGGACCGGGCGCCGGTTCGTCGTGCAGGACACCGGCGGGTGGGAACCCGACGCCAAGGGCCTGCAGCAGCTGGTGGCCGAGCAGGCGTCGGTGGCCATGCGCACCGCCGACGCGGTGATCCTGGTGGTCGACGCGACGGTCGGCGCCACCACGGCCGACGAGGCCGCCGCGCGCATCCTGCTGCGCTCGGGCAAGCCGGTCTTCCTGGCAGCCAACAAAGTCGACAGCGACAAGGCCGAGGCCGACGTCGCGGAGCTGTGGTCGCTGGGGCTCGGTGAGCCGCACGCCGTGAGCGCGATGCACGGCCGCGGCGTCGCCGATCTGCTCGACGAGGTGCTGGCCGCGCTGCCCATGGTGTCCGAGGCGGCGCCCGCGGCGGGTGGGCCCCGACGGGTGGCGCTGGTCGGCAAGCCCAACGTGGGCAAGAGCTCGTTGCTGAACAAGCTTGCGGGAGATGAGCGTTCGGTGGTGCACGATGTCGCCGGGACGACGGTGGATCCGGTGGACTCGCTGATCGAATTGGGCGGGAAGCTCTGGCGATTCGTCGACACCGCGGGCCTGCGGCGCAAGGTCGGCCAGGCCAGCGGGCACGAGTTCTACGCGTCGGTGCGCACCCACTCGGCGATCGATGCGGCCGAGGTGGTGGTCGTGCTGATCGACGCCTCACAGTCCCTGACCGAACAGGATCAGCGGGTGCTGTCGATGGTGATCGAGGCCGGCCGCGCGCTGGTGCTGGCGTTCAACAAGTGGGACCTGGTCGACGAGGACCGCCGCGAGCTGCTGGAGCGCGAGATCGATCGCGAGCTGGCGCAGCTGCGGTGGGCGCAGCGGGTCAACATCTCCGCCAAAACGGGCCGCGCGGTGCAGAAGCTGGTGCCCGCGATGGAGACCGCGCTGGAGTCCTGGGACGCGCGGATCGGTACCGGGCAGCTGAATGCGTGGATCAAGGAAGTGGTCGCAGCGACGCCGCCCCCGGTGCGTGGCGGGAAGCAGCCGCGCATCCTGTTCGCCACCCAGGCCACCGCCCGCCCGCCCACGTTCGTGCTGTTCACCACCGGTTTCCTGGAGGCCGGTTACCGGCGTTTTCTGGAGCGGCGGCTGCGCGAGACGTTCGGGTTCGAGGGTTCGCCGATCCGGATCAATGTGCGCGTGCGCGAGAAGCGGGGACCCAAGCGCCGCTGAGCGCCTGGGATGCTTGCCGGTTCCCCGGACCAGTAGGCAATCCTCGAATGCGGTAGCGCTGGCGGTATCACGTTTCTCGACCGCCCCTCGACCTCGGAAGTCGAGACCCCCTAGCTCCCGCGATACGGGTTATGAAAGCTGTATCACAGCATTAAGCGTTGACTTCTGGCTTCTTGCCGCCCTACCGTTGCTCGTATATCGGGTTGATATACCCGCATCATGGGAATTACGGAGACAGCGATGAAGCTGTTCAGCGTGCAGGACAAGTCGATCCTGATCACCGGCGCCACCGGCGCCCTCGGCAGCGTCGCCGCCCGGGCGCTGGCCGACGCGGGCGCGCGCCTGACGCTGGCCGGGGGAAACGCCGCGGCACTGCGCGAGCTCGGCATCGACGACGCCGCGGTGGTTACGCGCCGGCCCGAAACCCCCGCCGACGCCCAAGCGATGGTGGAGGCGGCCGTCGCCAAGCATGGCCGCCTCGACGGGATGTTGGTGGCCTCGGGCATGAACCACGTCGCTCCCATCACCGAGATGGCCGTCGAGGACTACGACAAGGTGATGGCCGCCAACGCCCGCGGCGCCTGGCTGGTGTGCCAGGCGGCCGGGCGGGTGCTGCTCGAGCAGGGCACCGGCGGCAGCGTCGTCTTGGTCTCCTCGGTGCGGGGTTCGCTTGGCCATCCCGCCGGCTACAGCGCCTACTGCCCGTCGAAGGGCGCCACCGACCTGCTGGCCAAGAGCCTGGCCGCGGAATGGGGCCCGGACCGCATCCGGGTAAACGCGCTGGCGCCAACGGTGTTCCGTTCCGAGGTCACCGAGTGGATGTTCGCCGACGACGAGAAGGGCCGCCAAACCCGCGAGGCGATGTTCGCCCGAATCCCGTTGCGCCGCTTCGCCGAACCCGACGACTTCGTCGGGGCCCTGATTTATCTGCTCAGCGACGCCTCGAGCTTCTTCACCGGCCAGGTGATGTATCTCGACGGCGGCTACACCGCGTGTTGACGGAAAGGAAATCATGAGTATCACCTGGCCCCTCGGCGAAGCCGAATCGACGCTGGAGTTCTACGACCTGTCCCACCCGTGGGGTCACGGCGTGCCGGCGTGGCCGTACTTCGAGGACGTGAAGATCGAGCGCCTGCACAACATGGCGAGAAGCCGCGTGCTGACCCAAAAGATCACCACCGTCATGCATTCCGGCACCCACATTGACGCGCCCGCGCACGTCGTCGAGGGAACCCCGTTCCTGCACGAGATCCCGCTGAGCGCGTTCTTCGGCACCGGCGTCGTCGTGTCGATCCCGAAGAAGAAGTGGGAGGTCGTCAGCGCCGAGGACCTGGAGAAGGCCGCGCCGCAGATCCGGCCCGGCGACATCGTCATCGTCAACACCGGCTGGCACCACACCTATGCCGACAGCGCCGAGTACTACGCCTACTCGCCGGGCTTCTACAAGGAGGCCGGCGAGTGGTTCGCGGCCAAGGGCGTCAAGGCCGTGGGCACCGACACCCAGGCGCTCGATCACCCGATGGCCACGTCGATCGCCCCGCACGGCCCGGCGGAGCACACCGGCGGTCTGTTGCCCTGGGCGGTAAGGGAATACGAGGAGGAGACTGGCCGTAAGGTGCTCGACGACTTTCCCGAGTGGGAGCCGTGCCACCGCGCGATCCTGTCCAAGGGCATCTACGGCTTCGAGAACGTCGGGGGAGACCTGGACGAGGTCACCGGCAAGCGCGTGACCTTCGCCGCATTCCCCTGGCGCTGGGTGGGCGGCGACGGCTGCATCGTGCGGCTGGTGGCGATCGTCGACCCCACCGGGACGTACCGCCTCGAGACGGGACGGGCGGCGTGACGTCCGACGGTCGCATCCAGGTCATCGCGCGTGCGGGCGAGATCATGCGGCTGCTGCAGGCCCATCCCGGGGGGCTCAGCCAGGCCGAGATCGGCGAGCGGCTCGGCATGCCGCGCTCGACGGTCAGCCGGATCCTGGGAGCCCTGGACGACGAGGGCCTGGTGGCCTCGCGGGGGGCCCGCGGCCCGTACCGGCTCGGGCCCGAGATCGCGCGCATGGCCGCCACCGTGCGGCTCGGCGTCGTGCGGGACGTGCACCCCTTCATGGAGGAGCTGTCGCGCGAGCTCGGCGAGACCGTGGACCTGTCGATCCTCGACGGTGACCGCGTGACGTTCGTCGACCAGGTCGTCTCGCCGCACCGGCTGCGGGCGATCAGCGCGGTCGGGGAGTCCTTTCCGCTGCACTGCTGCGCCAACGGCAAGGCGCTGCTGGCCAGCCTGCCGCCCGAGCAGCAGGCGCAGGCCTTGCCCAGCCGGCTGGCCCGGCTGACCGACAACACGATCACGACTCCCGCGGCGCTGCGCAAGGAGCTCGACCGCGTCCGCGCCGAGGGCGTCGCCTACGACCGCGAGGAGCAGACCGAAGGCGTCTGCGCGGTGGGTGCGGTGCTGCCCGGCGTGGGCGAGCAGCTGGTGGCGGTCAGCGTGCCGGTTCCGGCGCAGCGGTTCTATCGCCGCGAGTCCGAGCTCGCCGAGGCGCTGCTGGCCTGGGTGGAGAAGACGCGCAGGTCGCTCGGGCATTAGTAAGGTGGCGGCTCGGCTGCGGTAGGCTGTCGACCTGCTGCCGGTGATTCAGGCGGCATCCGGGCTGTGGCGCAGTTTGGTAGCGCACTTGACTGGGGGTCAAGTGGTCGCAGGTTCAAATCCTGTCAGCCCGACGCAGGTCAGAGGGCATTTTCGTATCGCCGGTGACACACGAAATGCTACGGTACGCCCTTTGGTACGCCCACCGGAGCTAGACTGACCACCATGGCGAAGCGTCGCGCCAACTCACAAGGAAACGTGTACCAGCGGCCGAATGGACGCTGGGAGGCCAGGCTGCGTTACCGCGACCACGACACCGGCGAGCAGAAACGGGTCAGCGTCTACGGCGCCACGCAGAAGGCGGCTCTGGCCGAGCTAGACAAGGTGCGTGAGCGGCTCAAGGAGGGACAACCGCCCCGGGACGCAACCACTTCCGTCGCCGCGTGGATGACGCATTGGCGGGCCACCACGCTCGCCGCGTCGGACCGCAAGCCGGCCACTCGTGAGCTGTACGCCAACCTCAGCCGCAAGCACATCGAGGCCGCCCCGATCGGGGCGGCGCGGCTCGACCGGCTGCGGCCGTCGGACATCGAGAAGTTCATCCTCGATATGCGCGCCCAGATGAAGCCCGGCAAGCGCACCGACGACAATCCGAAGCCCGCGCCGGTGCGCGCGCTCAGCGATTCGACCATCCGGTCCGCGTACACCGTCCTGCGGGCCGGCCTGGACGGCGCCGTGCGCGACGGCCTGCTGGCGAAGAACCCCACCGCCGCCGTCAAACGCCCGGGTGTAGAGCGCGTCGAAGCCCGACACCTGGACCGCGACGCCGTCGTGGGACTCCTCGACGCGGCCAAGGAGTCGCGGTACCACGCCGCGCTTGTTTTGATCGCTTCGACCGGGCTACGGCGAGGCGAAGCGCTTGCGCTGACATGGGACAAGGTAGACCTCGCCGGGGGAGCGCTGCGGGTGGCTGGGACGCTGGCCCGCGTAGAAGGAGCGCTGACCATCAGCGAGCCGAAAACGGCACGCTCGCGGCGACTGGTGCCGCTGTCGAAACCCGTTGTGGCGCTGCTGCGCGAGCACCGCACCCGCCAGAAGAAGGAGCGTATCCGCGCCGGGGACCAGTGGCGCGAAAGCGGTTTGGTGTTCACAACCGAGTTCGGCACGCCAGTCGACCCGCGCAACCTACTGCGAGTAATTGAGTCGGCGGCGAAGACCGCCGGCACAGAGGGCGTTGTGGTGCACACGCTTCGGCACTCCGCCGCCGCGGCGTGGCTGGAAGGCGGGGTCCACATCAAGGCGGTGGCCGACCTCCTCGGACACAGCTCGATCAGCATTACGGGCGATATCTATGGTCACGCCGAGGACGCAACGGCCCGTGCGGCTGTGGACGGTCTCGCGAACACGCTCGGGCTGTAAAAACCACTACCAGCGGGACTTTGGGTGTCGCCTGTTGGTATGCGGCTGCCCATGCGGTGACCTGCGGCGACTACTCGCGCCATACCGGTCAGGTGTCGCCTAGACAAACGCTAGACATTATTGGATCAAGCGATCTGTGTTGAACTGTCATCAGCGGCCACCGAGCGGCGGTGGCGAACCCACGCGAAGGGCCACCAATGACCACGCAGCAACTCGTACCAATAGGCATGACTCGAGACGAAGGCGCCCGCTTCCGCCTTGGCGGCATATCCCGCACCACCATCTATGACCTCATCAACCAAGGCGAACTAGTCCACGTCAACATTGGCCGCCGAGGCTTCGTCACTGCCGCGAGTATCGATGCATATATCGAACGGCGGACCGCGGTAAAGCAATCCGCCAGCGCGGCATAACACGCGCTGCCGCGCAACGGCTTTCGCCCAACTTTCGGACCCCGGCTGCACCGAACGCCGAAAAGGAAAACCTCCCAAATGACAACCGAAAATGAAGAAGCCGCCCAGCAGGCAAACCAGGCGGCTCCAACAATCACCTGCAGCAATCATACCTTAGAGGCCGGTTACGTCGCGGACCACAAGTGGCAAGCGAACTTTCGCCGGATGGCGGCACATGCCGCCGGCGACCAGGGCTTCTACGCGATAGCCGGATCAACGGTGCGTTGCGTCGCTGACGAGATCCAAGCGCGATGGGCGGCATGACCGTGCCCGAAGCGGCGCAGCCGCTTAGCCAC
Source organism: Mycobacterium terramassiliense (assembly GCF_900157385.1). Taxonomy (GTDB): domain Bacteria; phylum Actinomycetota; class Actinomycetes; order Mycobacteriales; family Mycobacteriaceae; genus Mycobacterium; species Mycobacterium terramassiliense. Next base: position 243,444 of record NZ_LT717698.1, on the reverse strand, counting down.
AACCCCGAATCCGCGAATTGCCAGGAATGTTGGCTGCGCCCGCCGGGCAGTCCTTGCGCGCTCCACGCGAAGCCGCGACCGCTACGGGCAATACCGACACCATTCGCACCGGCCGACGACAATTACGCGCGACGCGTGCAGCTCGCGATCGAGGGGCTGGCGCGCAAACTGGCTGAAAGGCCAGTAAACAGCAGCCGGCACACCGACTTGATCAACTGGGCAAAACACGCCTTCCAGCTCGCGCTAGGTACAGCCGGCGCCGTGTCGCTTGACTGGGTCGCCCAGCAGTTCAAGGACGCCAGCAACGCCAACGGCTACGGCCACGAGGAGGGGGAGAAGAAACTCGACGGGGACATCGAAGACGCACGCAAATATGCCGAGAACGATGGTCCGCGCGCACTCAACGACAGGCCCCGCGACAACACCGGAATCGACTATGGCAAAACCGACTTCGAGCAGCTGGCGACCAACACGTCACCGTGGTCTAACGACCGCACCACTGACGACGCGGCCCCGGTCGTATACACCGATTTCGCGGCACTCCTCGCCGGCGGCTTGCCCGACCCGCCAAAACCGACTGTGCTGCAGCGCGAGGACGGCGTCGCGATCTTCTACGACGGGAAGCGTAATGAGCTGTACGGCGACCCCGAGGACGGTAAGACGATGCTGGTGCTCGCCGCGGCGGCCGCATGCGGAGGCAAAGTGCTGTTCCTGGACTACGACAACAACGGCCCTGAGGAAACCGCGCTGCGTCTGATCATGCTCGGCGCCGACCGGGTAGTGCTGGCCGATCGCAACCGTTTTCGGCATATCGAGCCGGCGGATGCCGAGGAAACTTTACGGGTGGTCGCAGACTGCGCCGGCTGGGCAACGCTCGTCATTGTCGACTGCATAGGCGAACTGCTGCCATTGTTCCGGGCCAGCTCCGACTCGGCGGACGACTACACCCGCGTCATGCAGATGGTGTCCGCGCCGCTCGAGCGCGGTGGCGCCGCCGTCATTCTGCTCGACCACCAAGCCAAGGGCCAAGAGAGCCGCAGATATGGTGCTGGCGGCACGATGGCGAAACGGCGAGCCGTCAGCGGTGTGTCGATCAATCTGGTCCGCAAGCAGACGTTCACTCCCGGCAGAGGCGGCATGGCCGAGCTGTGGGTCAACAAGGACCGCCCAGGCGGGCTGCGCGCCCACTGCCCGAAAGGCGAAGGGCGCCGCCAATTCGCCGGCACGTTCGTCCTTGATCCGCCTGACCCTGAGACAGGTGTCGCTGCCTGGCGGGTAACGGCCGCCCGCGCCGAACTACCCGCCGAGACCATCGACCCCGTTGTCGAGCGCCACTACGAGGCGGTGCAACGGCTGTCGGCGGACAACGGCGGCGCCGTATCCGCCCGTGACGTTGCGATCGCCGCCAACGGATTACCGCCTGGAACACCGCCCACCGATACGCAGGACAAGACTGCCCGGCGCGCCATCGCGCGGCTCGAGCACGAGGGGCGCCTGACGCGTGTGCCGGGGGCAAGCCCGAAGCGGTGGGAGGTGGCCGCATGACCGGCAGGGCAGACTTTACAAAATCTGGAATGTCTGTAACGGACAAGGGTTCGGACAACCGCTGTCCGTCGGATCGTCGAATTAGTTCGGACAGAAGTTCGGACAGTCGGACAAAGCCTAGGTCAGAGCACGGACAAACGGCAGACAGTTCGGACAGTGGGCATTCCCGCCGTTCGGACAGACAAACGGACCCCCTTACAGGGGTCCGTTGTCCGAGCGAGCACCGAACTGCTGAACGCCAAGAAGCGACGCCAGAGGTTGACCCCCTCGTACCGCAGCACCGCCGATGGCGCAGTCCGTGGCGGACGGCCGCGATCCTGACCATTCGGGGTCGCCGGTATGCGTTCGATCGACTCATCGAGTCGGGCGACGGCAACGGTCGCCTCACGCTTCTGTGTCTCTCCGGCGACGACGCCGCAGCGGTTATTGAGTTCTTCCCACTCAAGCGAAGTCTGGTGCGCGCCCACTCCCGTGGCCGCCGCGCGCAGATCGGCCATGGAGCAGACCGATGAACCCACACCAACCAGCCGATCTACTCGGGGCGGCTGCCACTGTGGCACGGCTGGGCGATGCTGACGATTTGGAGCGCCGCGGCGACCGAGCGGTCCTGGTCGCCAGGAAGGTGCGGCCATGAACAGCCAGCGCCTCGACCTGGCCGCGATGATCGAGCGGCATGTGCTGCCCGATGGATCGGTCGTTGTGCCGCATCGCGCCGCGCAGTGGCTCGAACGCAAAGCCGGTGTGACGCAGGAGCGCCGCCTCATGTTGCGCGACACCGACCCTGAGCTGTATGCGGTGCTAGGCGCGCTGCATTTGGCGTCGGTGGGCGGCGACTTGCTCGCGTCGCGTTCCGCAAACGGACCTAAAAATGCGGAGCGCCAACATAATGCGAAAGACTCGGATTGGTTGACCACCGCTGAGGCCGCCAACCTAACCGGCGTAACCGACCGATGCATCCGCAAGTGGATTGCCGCCGAGAGGTTACCGGCCAAGCGTCACGGCCGAAGCTGGATGGTTGACCGCCAACACCTAAACATCGCGCAGGCGCTTGCCGCCTAACCGGAAGGAAACCGAAGTGGCCACAACGCAAATCGCTGATGCGAAACAGAAAATGTCGGCGATCCGCTCCAGCCTTGCTCGTGAAGTCGACGCGATCCGTAGCAGCCCCAATTACACCGACGCGGGGCGCCGTCAAGAACTGGCGAAAACCCTAATCGCGCACCGCAAACAAGCAGCCGAGCTGCGCGACAGCACGACGGTCGACAACGACTCCACGCGCGCAGCTCTGATGAAAAAGCTGTTCGGGATTCCCGCTGACGCCGACGCCGGATCGACGCTCGCGTACCGCGACGCCGTGGATCGCGCCGCACAATTGCGCGGCCCAGAGAAGTTGGAGGGCGCGCTGAAGCGTGCGACCGCTATGGGCGACACTCTGCTCGCGCGCGCCGTCGCCGCCAGGGCGCATGAGTTGGGCATACGGGAAGTGGCCGAGGAATACGCCGAAACTACGGGACTTTCAGACGATTACGACGACCTCAACGCTGTGCCGAGTAGCCGGTTAGCGAGTATCGCGTTATTCGGATTGCCAGCACCCCAGGAAGTATGCGGTTTCCTGGGCGGCGTATCGGATAGCTCCCTGCAGCGGATCGCCGACGGGGAGGATGGCGGCGCGAACCAATCCTCGGACGCTGCGATGCAGATGCTGCGGCCATTGTGAACGAGCAACGCCGACGCGAACAAGCCGAAGCCAAACAGCGTGCGGCTGAGGCGCTGCGTAACGTCAACCGAAGTACCGCCCTGCCGCGCGGGCTGCGCTGGATGACCGGCCAGGCGGTGCAGTTGCAGTGTTCGGAGAGGCGGATCACCGGGCGGCAGCTGTACCACGGCAAGTACGCCGACCGCTCATGATGCCGGTATCCGCTCCCCTCAAGCGTGCGGTCACGGCGCCCGCCGTGTTGACGTGGCCGCGGCGCGGCCGGCGACCCGCATTCGCCGCCGGCCGCGTTGGACCTCGCAGACCACGCGGCCGGCGGCAACCAAGACCAGACGGGAGCGCGGCATGGCGTGGAAGAGCGGCGGCCCAAGCCGCACCAGCACCGCAGCGTGGCGTGCGGTCAGGCGCCTCGCCCGCAAGGTCCTCCCGTATGAGTGCGCCCGGTGCGGCATCGACGGTCGCGACGTTCCGCTCGAGCTGGACCACGTGGTGCCCGTGTCCGAGGGCGGCGCAGACGACATCGGCAACGCGCAATGGCTGTGCCCGTCATGTCACACGCCCAAGACACAAGCCGAGGCCAAGCGCGGCCGCGAACGCCGCAAGCGATCTGGTCGACGGCCGCCGCGTGTGCACCCGTCGGATGTGCTGCTCGGGCCGTGAGAAGTTTGCTAGACGATGCATGACTTTGCGGTGCCCTGCATGGATGCGCGATAGCAAGGCGCCTTGCGACGGTGACGTATGCGCAGGTCAGCGCGTTGCCGACGCCGGTAACACATACTCGGCAGCATATGCGCAGCTAGAACCCTGGGGGGGCACCCCCGACACGGCAACCCGAGCCACGGCCGGACTTAGCGTGAACCTCTCTAACGGGAGCTGCGCGAATTTCTGGCGCACGCAGACCCGAACAATATCGAGCCGCGCAGAGCATCAGAAGTTTGCTAGAAGGAGTAGATCATGACCGCCGCGGGAGAACGCCTACGCGCCCAGCTCGACGCCGCCATGGAACGCGAACGTGCCCAGCTCGGGCAGCCCGCCCTCGAATGGGACGAGCGGGAGCAGCAGCACATCGACGCCGCCTGCCGTGCCGCCGGCGCCGTGGAGCTGCTCGACGAGCGAATCGCTGCCGAGCGCGCCGCCGAGAACCGCGCGAGCATCCTCGTCAAGTGCCTTGCGGAGCGCCGGCTGCAGGACGCCCGGGTGTCCGAGCACCTGGGTCATCTGCAGTTGGAGCAGTTCGCGCCGCTGAAGAACCCGCACCGGGTCGCCGGCGGCCGTGCCCGCTGGGATGGTGTGCAGCGCGGCCGGAAGGGGACGGCCTGATGCCGCGCGTCCGGGCGGACACCGCCATGGCGGACCAGTCGGGCGTGTATCGCTTGCTGGTTGACCGCGAGGAGGCGGAGTACGAGGAGTGGTCGGCCGGCGTGCTTGGTCGCAACGGGCGATACCCGCGGCGGCGCAGGCTTGAGGCGTTGCGCGCTGGTGGGCCGGCGGTGTTCGCGGTGTACGAGCTGCCGGTGTGGGCGCAGCCGGCGGGTACACCGCCACCGCCGAGGTCGCACGCGGCGTGGAATCGTGAGGACCAGCTTGCGCGCGGGGCCCCGGTGACCGTGTTCTCAGACGACCGCGTGACGGCCGGCGCGGTTGATGGCGCCCCAACGCCGCTCGACGAGTTGTTGGACCTCTGATGTGCCGGTATTTGCTCTTCCGGTGGTCGGTGCGGCGGCGCGTGGCCGACCTCGAGCGGCGGGTCGCCGTGCTTGAGGCCAGGCGGCCGCGTACCAAGCGGAGAAATCTGCCGAGTGCCGCTAGCGGGTTATGTCGGTGCCTGCGTTTACCGTTACAGCATGATTTCGCTTTGGGAACCAACCGAGGGGTTGTGACCGGTGGAGCGAAGTCGGGTCCGCGAGTTGCACTACATCACGTCTATCGCGAACCTGCGGTCGATCGCCGACCTTGGGATCCTAAGCCATAACCTGGCCGAAGAGATCCAGCATGAGTCAATTGCCAACGAGTCGGTACAAGAGAATCGAGTCGACAAACGCGTCCCCAACGGAATGTTGCTGCACGACTATGTCAACCTCTACTTCGATGCCCGCAACGCCATGATGTATTGCCGTCTCCACCTACGGACGGCTATCGCGGTCGTGAGCGTTAATCCGGTGGTGCTCGACACCCCCGGTACAGTGATCACGGATCTCAACGCTGCTACGTCGGGCGTTGGATTCTTCGAGTCGCCGGGTGGGCTTGCGAATCTTGACGAGGAGCGGGTATACACCGACGATTGGCGCGACCCGGACCCCTGGGTACAGCTGAAGCAGAAGCAACAACGCCAGGCTGAGGTACTTGTTCCGCACACAGTTGAGCGCCAACACTTGTTCGGTTGCTACGTGTGTGAGCCGCAAGTCGTGCAACGATGCGCCACATCCGGACTGAGGGTGAAGGTGAACAAGCATGTTTTCTTTCAGTAGTCGCAGTAACGTCCGCCCAGTCTCGGGCAACATCTTGGACTCGCGAGCGCAGACATTGGTCAACACTGTCAACTGCGTCGGAGTCATGGGTAAGGGCATCGCCCTGGATTTCAAGCGCCGCTACCCAGATATGTTCGCTGACTACGTCGCTCGGTGCGATCGTAAGGAAGTCCGCCTCGGTGAGCCGTACCTTTACAAGGCCAGCGACCACTGGATTATCAACTTCCCAACCAAGAAGCATTGGCGTGCTGTGTCGCGGCTGAATGACATCGTCGATGGGCTCAACTATCTCGAAGATCACTACCAGGCCTGGGGCATCACCTCGCTGGCCATGCCTCCCCTGGGGTGCGGTAACGGCCAGCTCGAGTGGAAAGTCGTAGGGCCCACGCTTGCAAGGCATCTGGAACGCCTGAAGATACCCGTCGAGCTATACGTCCCGCGCGGCGAAGCGACCGATTTCGAGCAACTCGCTCTCATGCCGGCCGCCCAAGACGCATCCCAACCAACTCGTGAGCACTTTGTGCCGCCTGAATGGGTTGCCATTGTCGCTGTTCTCGATCGCGTGCAACGCCAGCCCTACCACTGGCCAGTTGGCCATACCATCTTTCAGAAGTTGGTTTACTTCGCCTCGCAGACCGACATCCCCATCGACCTAAAGTTCGAGCGCAATAGCTACGGACCGTTCGATCGGACCATCAAGAGTCACATCGCCCGGCTGCAGAACAACGGCCTCGCGGTGGAGCAGCAGCGGGGCAATCTCTTCGAGATACGTGTTGGACCGACGTATCCGGATGCCGTCGATAGCTATCGCGACCGTATGGAACCCTGGCGTGACGCCGTCGAGCGGACCGCCGATCTGATGGCACGAATGGACACGTCAACTGCCGAAGTTGCCGCAACGGTCCACTACGCGGCTGGCGAACTCGCCCAGCGGTACGGTCGCCGGCCGACCGCGACCGAGGTCATCACCGAAGTTGAGCAGTGGAAAGCCCGTCGCAGGCCACCAGTGAAGCGGCAGGCAATAGTTGAAGCGTTGACCGCGTTAGGACTCCGCGGGTGGCTGGATGTTGATCTAGACGAGGACGCCGAACGCCTTATCGACGAGTTCGCGGACTAGGCGAGGCGCTGCATCCATCGACGCGGTGCGCCGATGCCCAGAATTGTCGGGGTGCTGTGTCAGGCTTGGGATGCAGACAAGTGCGATTCAGGAACCACCTGCAAGGGGCATGATGACGCAAGACCCAAACCACGGCGACCAACCGCAGCCGCAGCAGCAGCCGCAGCCGCAGCCGGTCACGGAGACCATACCGCCGTCAATACACCTATTCACCTACGAGGACGTCAGAGCCGGCATAGGCCGAAACGTTGAGCGCCGCGACGCCCGACCCTAACTACATCTCGCCCGCGGGTACGGTTTTCCAGGCAATGGTCCGCGACCTCCTAGCCGCAGAGTACGACCGGCGGACGAAGATGGAGGGCCGCGGCTCGATGCTCGTCACGGCGAGCGCGTCGTTGCTCACGGTGGTTTTTGGCTTGACCGTAGTCGTCACCGGCAAAGATTACGTGTTCGACAATTGCTACGCGGTCGTTGCCGTGTTTGCAGCGCTGCTTTCGTTCATCGTCTCCGCGGTGCTAGGTATTGTGGTCCACGCATACGGCTTCCCGTACAAGACCGTCGACCGGGTGACGCTCGAACGGCTGACTGATGAGCGAGGCCCATTCTGGACGATGTCGGCCGATTCAGCGGTGAACCATGACGTCAAGCAGCAGGTGACAACCATTTGCAGCCTGCGTAATGCCAACGAAATCATGTTCAAGCTGGTCATGGCCAGCTTGATTTTTCTGGTGCTTGCAATCAGTCTGCTGTCGGCAGCGGTCGGACTAGAACTAATCGGGCGCATTCCCGCGCCTGAAATTCCCGATTGGTGGTCGGCCAACGTGCTCTAGGTAGAGTGCCGCCGCGGACCGGTTGGTCGCACGAAGCCGCGGCGCTTCAATGCAGCCATGTGGTCGCGCGACGCCATCCGGCCAGTTATGGCTGTGAGCATGGCGGTTGCGGCTGTCGCCGGTCACTCGTCGGTGTCGTCGTAAGCGGCTTCGTCGGGACGTTGCAATCCTGCCAGATCGAGGAGGTGTGGCAAACCATCGGCCTCTCCGGTCGCAATCCCGGCCTTCGCGTCGGGGTGCTTCGCTGCGAGCTTGAATATGCCATCAATGACTCGCTCGGTGTAGTCGTCCATTGTCCAAGCAGTGCCAATAACCCACACCCACTTCCCGGATGTGAGCGGCATCCCGCCGACTCCGAAAGCGCCTTCAACGTTCAGAACAGGGGCGCCCACATCTCCCAGGAAAACGTGGTATTCGAGATGGTGAGGGCTATCTAGTGCCCCATAGAACCGGATCGGTTGGCGGTCCTTTGGGCGGGGTTCATCGAAAGCGGGACAGAAGGTTGTCGTCGGTGTCCGGATCCGGGCGGCATGTCGCCAGCCTGGCGCAACCGGATCGGTAGCGGAGTACCTGAGGATTAAGGGATCTTTGCCAGGCGGAAGGTACTTCTCGGCCGCGGGTTGTGTAAACGCCCACCGCCAAACGCCAGACGCGTGCAAGCTCAGCTTCTGGTCCTTCATCATGCCGCGGGCTCCGACGTACACGTCGTCGCTGTTGCGTGCGCCGATGACTTGCCATGTCAACGATCGGGGTCCGTCGGGGGAGCCAGACGCCCAACGGATTGTTCCCGGCTTATCCAGCTCGATTAGTCGTCGGGATTTTGGACCTTGTAGTACTCGGGTGCAGTCACACTGGGATGGTTGCAGACCCGGGTGTCGGCGGACACGGAAAAATCCCCACTGACGGCCAGCTGATCTCCCCGCTGGCGGTCATGAATTCTCCCCACTGACGGCCACGGATTTCCCCATTGCGGTCGTGTCGCTGCCGGTTGTCGGCGGCGGTGTCGGGCTGGCTGTTCTGGACCGAATGTGTCCAGGGCGGAAGGCCAGTAAGTGAAGAGCAGTGAGGAGATCATGGAGATTTTGGAGGCGTTTGATTTGACCGGCGGATTACGAGCGGCGGCGGCGTTGGCTGGCTGTGATCACAAGACGGTGGCTCACTACGTGGCGTTGCGCGATGCCGGGCTCAGCCCGGAGGAGCGGCCGCGGCGGGCGATGGCCATTGATCCGTTCCTGGACAAGATCGAGGAGTGGGTGGACCATTCGCAGGGGTTGATCCGCGCCGACGTCGCGCACGACAAGCTGGTTGCGATGGGCTTCGGCGGCTCGGAGCGCACCACCCGGCGAGCGGTGGCGGCGGCGAAGAAGTCGTGGCGGTCGGGTCATCGCAGGGTGTTTCGGCCGTGGGTGGCTGAGCCGGGGTTATGGCTGCAGTTCGACTGGGGCCAAGGGCCCACCGTCGCCGGTCGGCCCACGTTGTTGTTCTGCGCCTGGCTGGCCTGGTCACGGTTTCGGGTGGTGCTGCCCACCTGGGATCGCACCCTGCCGACCCTGCTGGGCTGTTTGGACGCCACGCTGCGGGTGATCGGTGGGGCACCGACGTATGCGTTGACTGACAACGAGAAGACGGTCACTGTCGAACATGTTGCCCGGGTACCGATTCGGCATCCCGACGTGGTGGCCGCGGGTCGGCATTACGGGATGACGATCCGCACCTGTGTGCCGGCTGACCCTCAGTCCAAGGGCGGTGCGGAGGCCACCGTGCGCATCGCCAAAGCCGATCTGGTGCCCACCGAGGCTAATCTGCTTGATGCCTACGCCACCTTCGCTGAGCTGGCCCAGGCCTGTCGTGACTTCTGTGAGCAGGTCAATGCCCGGCCGCATCGGGTGACCGGTCAGGTCCCCGCTGAGCTGTTGGTCGAGGAACGTGCACGGCTGCATGTGCTGCCCGCCCAACCGGTGGCCATTGCGTTCGGCCTGACCCGCCGGGTGGGCTGGGACTCCACGATCAGCGTGGAGGGAGTGCGCTATTCGGTGCCGCACCACCACATCGATGAGCGGGTCTGGGTGCGCTGGTGCGGTGAGGAATTGGTAGTCACCGTCATCGATGAAGCGGGCCCGGTCGAGATCGCCCGCCACGGGCGCGGGCAACGTGGGCGACCCCAGATCCGCGACGAGCATTACCCCAGTGACCATCCCGGAGGCCGCGCGCTGCCCGGGGACCGCACCCCACGCGCGGCCAACCCGGCCGAGGCCGCGTTTCTGGCTATCGGTGACGGCGCGGCCGCGTGGCTGACCGAGGCCGCTGCGTCCGGCGCGGCTCGGGTGCGCTCGAAGATGGCCGAAGCGGTGGCGTTCGCCAAACTGCACGGCTCGGTTGCCGTCGATCAAGCGTTGGGCACCGCGGCGTTGGCCGGCCGATTCGCCGATGCGGATCTGGCCGCGATCTTGACCCACCAGCAGCACGGGCCCAACGGCCCGCCGACCCGGGCCACCGAAACCCACAGCCTGCAACCCGGCACCGCCGGCTGGTCGGGGTTCGGCGCGACCAATCCCGGCGGTGAAAAGTGACCGCAACCAAAAAACCGGCAGTGACGGTCGGATCCGGTGTCGCCGGGCCCGCCACCCAGACCCTCGAGGAGGTGATCGCGTTAACCCGCCGCCTGCGGATGCCCTACCTGCGCAAAGCCATTGCCGACGTGGTGCCCACCGCCCGAGCTCAACGCTGGGACCCCGCCGAGGTGCTGCGCGTACTGCTTTGTGAGGAGATCACCGGCCGCGACGAAGCCACCCTACGGCTGCGGCGAGCGCGGGCGAACTTCCCGGCCGGCAAGACCTTCGCCGTTTGGGATGAAACCCGCTGCTCCATCCCCGCACCCACCCAGCAAGCCCTGCGCGGCATGGAATGGGTCGACCGGCGCGAGAACCTTTGCGTCTGTGGTCCCAGCGGCACCGGCAAGAGCCACTTCTGCGAGGCCCTGGGACAGCTGGCCATCGACACCGGACGCACCGTGGCCTGGTTTTCCATCGACGACCTCGGCGCCCTGGTACGCCGTCACCGCGCCGATGACTCCATCACCAAAGCGGTCCGCCGCATCACCCGAGTCGATCTGATCATTCTTGATGACATTGGCATGCTGCCCGTCGGCGAGGACGCCGCCGAAGGGTTCTATCGGCTTGTCGACGCCTGCTACGAAACCCGTTCGCTGGCAGTGTCATCCAATCTGCACCCGGCCGGCTTCGACGAACTCATGCCCAAGACCCTGGCCACCGCCACCGTCGACCGGCTGTTACACCACGCCCACGTCTGCGTCACCGAAGGCCAATCGTTCAGGCTCGCCCAAGCCACCACCGGCAAGGGGGTGGCGCCGCTACCCAACTGATCAACCGGGGAGATCCCACGTCCGTCCGTGGGGAGTACTCGTGGCCACCAGCGAGGAGATCTCCTGACCGTCAGTGGGGAGAACTACATGACCGTTGACACCCGGGCGACATTGAGTGCAGCAAATAATGCGCCAGAGAGACTTGCGATCGGCGCAAACAGGATGGCGCCAGCGTCAAGGCTGCCCGTTTGTCGCTCAAGTCGCTCGCGGGCTACGGTTACCGTCTAGTCGCCGGTGCTTTCGGCCTTACCCGGCGACTTTAACTAGCTCCCGAGGTAGCGGATCGTAAGGTCGAAGTCGCGGGCATGCCGCTGCATCCGGGATTCGGTACGAACTGGCCGCGACTTCACGCCTACAGCTTTAATTCATCGAGCAACGAACGTGCGAGCGTGATCCATCCATCGAGCGGTATCTCGCCGCCAATCACCTTGAGCGCGTAAGCGACATCTCGCTCGTTGTTCGGGTCCCAGTCGTTGGCTCGTTGACAGATGACGAGGGTCCGTTCCCGCGCCCAATATAAGACCCACGTCTGTTTCGCCTCGGTGGCGCGTGTCATCACGATCGAACCGCCCAGGCCCTTGCGTAGGTCGGTATTGACTTGAGAAAACGCTTGACGATGCTGCCAGTTTCGCCATGCGTGCTCGATGTCGCCTGCCAGGGTGATGGGACCTCTGGTTTGCCATGAGCATGGGACCGGGTTGTTCCGGTTGTAGGCCGTGTGTTGATAGTGGCGGAAGGGGTGGTTGCCGGTCAATCCGACGCAGTCGGAGAGGCCGGCTTTCGGTTTCCTGGCTTCTGGCGTTGCCGGTAGGACTCGCCTTCGACGACGAGTTCGTAGGCCGCTGATTGCAGTCGGTCCATCGCGGATTGGGCCAGCAGCGGGTCGGCCATCATGGTCAGGATCTCGGGTGGTTCGCGGTTGCTGGTGATGACGGTCGATGCGGCGCGGTGGCGTTCGACGATGATCTCGTAGAAGTCGGTCGTCTCGGTGGCCTCCAGGCGGTGCAGCGCGAGGTCATCGATTATCAGCAGTTCGACGCGGTGCAGTTTGCGCATCTCGTCTTCGTAGCTGCCGTCCAGGCGTGCCCCGCGAAGGCGTTTGAACATTTTGTCGGCCCGTTCGGTGTGCACGCTGTGATGCCGGCGTACCGCGATGTGACCTAATGCGTTGGCCAAGAACGTCTTTCCCACTCCTACCGGTCCCATGACGAGCACGTTGTAGGCGTCGGCGAGGAACCGCAGTGAGGTCAGCTCGGCCCATAGTTGTTGATCGAAAGCCACGGCGGCGGAGTCATCCCAGGCCTGTAGCTGCATGGCCGGATCGAGATGGGCGGCCTTGGCGCGCCGGGTCGCGGATTCGCGGTCGCGGCGGGTGACCTCATCTGCGAACAACAGTTCCAGGAAGTCGTGGTGTGGTAGCCGGTTGGTACGGGCCAGCGCCAGCCGTTCGGGCAGCGTGTCGAGCAGCTGGCCGAGTTTGAGGCGGCGCATCAACGCTTTGAGCTCGCCGGACACCTCGATTGGCTTGACCGCCGGCGTGGCGTCGGGGCGCTGTGGGCTCATGAAGGCCTCCGCACCGCGAAATCAGAGCTTTCTCGGACAAACCGCGACGCTGCCCCGGGCGGTTTCGGTAGCAGGGGCAGTTGTTCACCGCCGCCGCGGGTCAAGATCCGCTCGATCAGCCCGACGTCGATCACCTCGGCGTCCAGGGCACGCCGGCACGCGTCGTCGACCTCCTCGGCGCCGTGGCGGCGCACCAGCCCCAGCAGCCGGTAGACCTGACGCATCTTGGTCCACGGCAGCGGATGCTCGAGCACCGCTGCCGCGTAGGTGCCGACATGGGTGCCGTGGGCGGCTGCCTTGCGCTGCAGGGCATTCAGATCACGCATCGCATAGACCGACACCTCAGAGGGAAGATCGGCCGGATCAGTATGGCGGCGACCCGGGGCCACGACCGGATGCACCTTGATCAGCTCACCACGCCAATAGAGCTTGACCGAGTGTGCATCAGCACGGGCCTCGATGCGCTTGCCGACCAGCTCTCCGGGCACGCTGTAGAGGGCTTTGGCGACCTGGACGTGGCGGTCCGGGGCCACTTTCGGGCGCGTCCAGATCGGAACGTCGAAGGCGGTGTCGGATACGGGCCCTAGTGCGGGCAGCTCATCGCCGATGAACACCTCGGCCGGCCGCAGGCGGGTGGTGCCGTGAATGCGCATACCGGCGGTCTGAGCGCACCAATGTTCGGCGCGGCTGCGACAGTCATTGAGATCCCGGAAATCTTCTCCGGCAAAGAAATTCGATCGCACATACTGCACCATGCGTTCCACCCGTGGCTTATCTTTCGGGCTGCGCACCCGCGCCGGGTCGACCGCAAACCCACGAGCCTGCGCATACTCGCGGAACGCATCGTTGAGCCGAGGCTCGGTCGCATGCGCGGTGGTGACGATGGCTTTCATGTTGTCAGGGATCACCACCGCGAACACCCCGCCGAAGAACGCCCACGCCGCATCGAACCCGGCGATCACATCGTTCAGGGTCTGGCGGTAGGTGGGCCAGACGAACATGTGCCGCGAATACACCGCGGTAAAGATCAACCCCTGCACGACTCGGCGCCGACCATCGCTGGCGTCGGTGAGCATCCCGAGGCGGCCGAAGTCGACCTGCACCTCCGCACCCGGTTCGCAGTCGGCCACCGGCACCGTGGCTTGACGGCGTCCGAAATCCAATTCGGTTGTGGCGTAACGATTCAGCGTCCGATAGGACACCACCACACCGCGGCGCCCAAGCAGCGTGTGGATCTTGGTCAGCGTCAATCCGTCTTTGAGCCAGGCCTTGATCTGCTCATGCTCTGCAGCGATCGTCTCCCACGCCAGGCTCTTGCCGCTGGGCCGGTGCGGACGCACTCCGGCAATCACCGCCGCGATCAACTCATCAGTGAGCTGACCGTCTCCACCATCGCGGTCCAGCCCACTAGCACGGGCTCGGTCGACGTAGCGTCGCACCGTTTTGCGGTCGGTGCCCGACAGCCGGGCCACCTCCCGCAACCCCAACCCCTGCAGCCACAGCCGCAGCATCTCCACGATCTCGATCACCGACACCTCCCGGTAGCTCATCAGGCCAATACAGCGGCCCAACTACCGGAAGAACCCGACACCACGCCGGGTGGTCCCATAACTGGCAAACCAGCCAGTCGAGTGGTCCCATCAATGGCAAACAGGTGGTCCCATGCTCATGGCAAAACCAGCTCTGAAGTGGTCCCATTCACCTGGCAGCCGACATGCTCGAACGCGAGGTCGACACGAAACTTGTCGTACGGGATTTCGTTGCAATCGCACATGAGAAGTCCGAGTGCAATGCCTTCCGAGACTGCATTGCGTTGCTGTGTCGCACTGATGCCCCTCATACGCCCGCCTTATTTCGTCCAGTCAGCTCGTCTGTCGTCGAACACGCGCGCTGCTTGCCACCTTGTTCCGTCTCGACTTGCCATCATGTCTGCTTTTTGCAGGAATGGTGAGATGTCTGCGCCGTAGCCGTCGAAAGGAGAAATCGGCTCTATCGGCTGCACGGTCCTCCACTGCGATCTGTGTTGGATGATGAGTGCGGGATTCATCTTCCGTGCTTTCCAGCATGTCGTCATCGCATCGGTCAAGGTTCCGACGAGCTCACTAAGTGATTCGGTGAGTCCGTCGAGTATGTCTTCGCTCGGCCGCAGTATGAAAGCACCGAAAAATGGCCTGGTGTTTGGCGTCCCGCCGAAGATTAGCGACTGCAGTTCGCTCCATCTAGGTTGACGGTAGAGCAGGCGCGCAAGGCTGATGCTCGACTTGAGGTCTCCGGTGAAGGCTATGAGTTTCGTCGCGGGTGACCGGTGTGTCATGGCGTTGCGTGTATTGCGCAACCAGTCCAGCCATCCAGTTGGACCGAATGTCAATGGACAGCTGTAACTGCCCATGGGCGGACATGAGAACTGCTCGTAGGTGGCCAATAAGAACTGCCCAGTGGCGGACACGAATCTGCCCATGAGGGTGTGTCCGCCACCGGTCGTTCGCTGGTGTCAGGTCAGGGGTTTGACTCCTTTCCCGTGCAGGGCTTGGGCCAGGCGCACGGAGTCGCCGCTGGTTTGGCATAGGTGCGCGTGGTGCAGGAGCCGGTCGACGGTGGCGGTGGCCAACGTCTTGGGCATGAGCTCATCGAAGCCACTGGGATGCAGATTCGACGAGATCGCCACCGATCTGCGTTCGTAGGCCGCTTCGACGATGCGGTAAAGCCCCTCAGCGGCATCAGCACCGACCGGAAGAAGTCCCACGTCATCAATGACGACGAGCTCCGCGCGCACGATCTTGGCCACCGCCTTGCCCAGGGAATCGTCAGCACGGTGCGCACGCACCAGCACCCCGATCTGCTCGAGGGTGAACCACGCCACCGGCATACCGGCTTCGATAACTTTTTGCCCGAGCGCTTCCAAGAAGAACGTCTTGCCGGTGCCGGCAGGCCCGCAGACCACCAGGTTCTCGCGGCGACCCACCCATTCCAATGTCTGTAGCGCCTGTTGGGTGGGTAACGGGATTGACGAGGCGCCCGGATCCCAGGCGTCGAAAGTCTTCCCGGTCGGGAATCCGGCGGCTTTGCGGCGGGCGGCCAGCATGGAGCGGGCGCGTCCGGCGGCTTCTTCGGTCAGCAGTGCTTTGATGACCTCGGTGGGATCCCAGCGCTGCGCGCGGGCAGTGGCCAGCACATCGGCGGCGATCGCTCGTGCGTGCGGCAATCGCAACCCACGCATCAAGGTTTCGACGTCGGCGGGCAGCGCCGCGGTAGTAGTAGTGGTGGTGGTCATGCGATGCCTGCCTCGGGGGCATCAATGATGGTGCGGCCGAACAGGTTCCACCCGCTGGTGCCTTGCGCCAGCGAGGTGTCCTCGCCGGCGCCACGTCGGGTGGGATCCAACCCCTTGCTGGCAAGGATGGAGTCGAGATCGCCGGTGGCGAACCGGCCGTGCACGGCGGCATGACCCAAGGCCCAGTCGACATCAGCGCAGCCGGCCAGTGCTGAGAGTTCGACGGCGTGGGCCATTTTCTGCAGAATCCGTTCAGTGCCGACGGCGGCGGCTTCTTTGAGCCATACCGCTGCACCGGGACCCAAGGCCAGGAATGTCTGTTCGGAGACGGTGCGGGCATGGACGCGATAATCACCGGGAACCTTGTCACGGTGGTCGGGGAAATGATCATCGTTGATTGCGGGGCTGCCCGGGGCAGCGCGGCGGTGCCGGGCCACCTCGATGGGGCCGCCGTCATCGAGGGCGCAGATCACCACTTCGTCGGCGCTGTCGTGATGTCGGATCCACACCGTGTGGCCCAATAGTGTTGCTGGAACTGAGTATTGGCAGTGGTCGAAGGTGACCATCGGGGTGTTGTCCGGGACCCGACGGGTCACCCCCAATGCGGCGGTGTGGGGCAGGTCGGGCACCGCGTGCAGGGCGGGGCGTTCCTGGGTGAGCATCTCGACGGGGCGTCGACCCGTGGTGCGGTGGACCCGGGCGTTGATCTCGGCGTTGAACTCAGCGCACGCGGCTTCGACGTCGGCGAAGGTGTCGTACTGGGGCAGCAGGTTGGTCTCGGTGGGCACGATATCTGCTTTGGCGAGTTTGACGGCGTTCTCCACCCCACCTTTGGAAGCGGGGTCGGCGGGTTCGCAGGTCAGCACTGAGATGCCGTAGTAGCGGCCGAAGGTGACCGCGGCGCGGTTGCGGACCGGCACCCCGGCGACGTGTCCGGTGGTGACCGTCTTCTCGTTGTCGGTCAGCAGGTAGGTCGGGGCGCCACCTACAATGCGGAAAATCCGGTCCAGGCCGGCGAAGACACTGGGAGCGGTGCGGTCCCGCAGAGCCACGACGACGCGGTATCGGCTCCACGCCAGCCACGCCACCAGCAGGACAATTTTGCGGCCGGCCACAAGCGGGCCGTCGGCGAAGTCGTACTGCAGCCACAGCCCAGGTTCGGTGATCCACGGCCGGTGCACCCGCGTATTGCCCAGTCGCCATTGCGCTTTGATCTCCGCCAGGGCTCGTCGGGTGGTGCGGTCGGTGCCGCTGTATCCGAGCGCGACGAGTTTGTCGTGGGCTTTGTCGCCGCGGATCTTGCCTTTCGAATCCGCGACCCAGCCCTCCAGGACGTCGCGCCAATCGTCGATCATCCGGGCCCGCCGCGTGGCTGGCGGCAAGCCGGCGTCGCGGTCTTCAACCGCTTTCTTCACGGTGTGATGCGAGCACCCACACAGCTCAGCGGCAGCCCGGTAGGACCCGGTCAGGTCGTAGGCATTGAGTATTTCCATGAGTTCTCCGTCAGACTTCAAGTAGGTCTCTCCTGGGGTTGTCGTTTCGACTAGGCATCGACATCGAAACCGCAGGAGAGGCCGCCACAGCGCTGGCGCGCCGAGCAGCATCAGGTAGGTCTGGGCAGATTCATGGCCGCCTGCGGGCACTTTCGTGTCCGCCGGTGGGCAGAACTTATTGGCCGCGAATGGGCATTTCCATGTCCGCCAGTGGGCATTTTTTCATGTCCGCCGACAACCGAAGTCGTCTGGTCGCGTGAGTGCCTCGAGTAGGTCGTGCTGGACCTGCCGCGCGGGCGATCCGAGCGGCTGGACGCTTGGGCGATCTGCCGATGCAGCCAGGTCATGAACTATGCCTCTTCGGGCCGGTGTGCCGACAATGGTTCCCCAGTCTGCTGTAGCGACGTCCTTTCCGAATCCGCCGACAATGATGAGTGCGGCGGAAAGTCGGTCGAGCGTCTGGCCGAGGTGATAGAAGCAGTGCTCCGCTGAATGGGTGATATTGAGTTCTCGTCGGCGGGCTGCGGCGTCGCGAGGCATCGCAGCGAAGTAAGCGTGCGGATCCTCTTGCCCGGTTCTCGCGATCTCTCTCCATGCTGCGGTGACCGCGGAGTTGTTGGCGAAGGATGATTCGCGGTGCACCTTCGCCGAGAAGGACGCGGCCACGAGGGCTGCGGACGCCCCTGAAACCGATTGGATCAGGTAATCGGCGATCATGGTGAGGGTTTTCCAGTCCGAATACCCTGTCCACCAGGGGAATCCACCGTTATCGCGGTCGAGTTCGTTGGTCAGGTCGGTCGCGAAGGCGTCCAGCGCGGCTGTCGCTGGCTCGACCCGGCGCTCGTATGGTTCTGATCCCGTTACCATCGCGCTGATCTCAGAGGGGCGGTGGTTCAACAAACGGAAGGCCCACGGCCGACAGTTTCGTCTGCATGTTGATGTCGCTGGTCGCAACGTAAATGACTGAACCAGGATGCTCAGACTGCAACAGCAATGTTGCCGCCACAAATCGGTCATCAGGCACGCTCATATCCAGCCAGTCCGGTAGGTTCTCGGACCGCGGCTCGGTGTGCTCAAATTTTGCGATCACGTCGCCGGCCACGCGGGCACCTTCGAGGACGTTGCCATTGTTTCGAATGCCTTTCAGCCTGCGATCCGCTCGCTGAGCGTTCTGCCGAAGGGTTTCCGTTCGTCCCGCTCGTTTGAGATCGTCGATCTCGCCCAGAACGACGGGCAACAAATGCGCAACGTACTTTCTGCCTAGCTCGTCTGTATAGGCGGCAACGTCTGGGTTGTCGATCAGCGCGTTCGTATCCACCACGAGCCGGACCGGGTGCACGTCCGCCGGAAGAAGGTTCGTCAGTGCGCGCAGATCGGCGACAGTTGCCCGAATTTTGTCCTGTGCGGCGTCGATTGTTGGCGGAAGGTCCCAATCCGATTCGTCCCGGCGAAGGAGCCAGCGCTCCAGTAGCTCCGTGCAATCGTTCAGTCGTTCGGCGACTTCGGGCGTCGGGTGTGCAAATAGCAGTCGGAACCGTGGCGTCCACTCACGCAACCGCCGCAACAGCGCCATTCGAGCAGCCTCAAGCGCGTCGTCGCTATCGGCCCATCCCCATTCGGCCGCGCCAACAAAGATGACATCACTGCCGTCCTGATTCAGGTTGACGCGTTTGATGACGCTGTCCCCGAGGATCTCATCGTACGACTGTGCTATGGCATCGAGTTCGGATTGGAGACGTTCCGCATAGGTTTGCATTTCGTGCCTCTCAGATGGCCCGGCCGCGAGGGCCGGTGCTCGCCTGATATTCGGTCGCCGTGGGTCCTGCGTTCGTCCAGCAGCGCATCGATATCCTCGGTGGCAGCGCCTCTCGCACCATATCGGGAACGCGAAAGCCACGCGTAGGAGTCTGACATGCCCTGCATTAGGCGTACTGCAAGTTTTGTGAGCAGCCACGTTTTCGGGACTTGCAACCTCTTGCAGCGATGGCATCGCAACGCAGGTGCTCCCACTCTTACCGATGAACCGCCCGTCGACTCGTGTGATGATCGGTCGATGAGCACGATAGCCGCAGTAGGCGGCGAGTTTTGGACGCCGGAGAACCCGAGCGTGCGCGTTGGTGGTGTGTTCACAGCGCAGGTGGGACAACAGGCGGAAGTGACTCTGCAGAGTGGCTTAGTCGCCGGTGTGCCCACCACCGGACCACCACCCATTCCTGCGCCCAGACCCGACGACGTCGCCGGCCTTATTCTGGCGGCCGCTTCAGGAGCGGTCGCGCGTTTGCGGCCTATCACAATCCATGGCGAGCTCGATGGCGGCGAACCCGTCACCTTGTTTGATGCCCCAAATTGGAACCGGCCGGGTGTGGCACCGCGCCACGTTGCCCCGATTACCGTGTTCGGTGCGAACACGTCCATTGACCAGGGATACTGTGCTGTCAGGTTTCGGATCGACCACCCGCACTGGCTGGGGCACCTGACCGGAGGCGAATCGAGCGTGGTCGAGGATGATAAGTCCACGCTTAGCGTCGAGGTATCCGAGGGCGGAAACTGGCTGGTGTATGAATCGTCGGCGCCGGCGACCATCGAGCGGCTCGAAATTCGGGCGATATCGGGTTGCCTCGCGCTGGCTCAGTTGGCCCTTTACCCCGACGAGGATCTGGTCATCCCCAATACGCAGGTCCGGGTCGATGCCGACAGCCCCTGGCTTACCGTGCATGGACCAGGGTTCTGCGCGGTAGCAGATAGCTTGCGTCCGGCGACCTTGTTGCCGCGCGAGGAGCTCACCGTCGAGCGGTTCGGCAGCTGGATCGCGCTCAACGCCGGGTTCGACGGCCTGGCCTGGGCAGTGGCAAGACGATTAGAGGTTCCTGTTCAGCTGCAGGTGCAGCTATTCACATCATTAGTCGAGGGGCTGCACCGCCGGTTGCCCTTCAACCAGTGGCGTTTCCCGGAAGTGCCTGATGTCGAGCGAAAATCGGCTCTCAGGAAGATCCGCAGAGTGGCTCGCGAGGCTGCCGTTGCCGAAGCTGAAACGCTTCAGCTCGACTGGCTGGACCCAGTGACGGTCCGCCAAATGCTCGCGGACGCGGTCTCACATATTGGCGAGGTGAGTTACCAAGAGCGTGCCGAAGCCGTCGTAGACGCGGTCCTGGCCGCGGTTCCTGAGATCGGAGAATCAATCGACGGCTGGCCGGATCACCTTAAAGATCTACGGAATGCCTTCGCGCATCAGTTACTTCAAGATGACGAAGGCGAATCGATCGAGGATCGTCGCCGCCGCTGGACGATAGTGTCACGACTTGCCGCTTGGCTACTTCGCACTCTGCTATTGCTCCGTGTTGGTGTGGAACCCGAATTGCTGCGCGAAAAGTACCTTCAGAATGAGAATTTCGCGTTCTACCGCGCGAATCTCGGCAAACTGATTAAAGAACTCGGATGGGAGGACCCACCCCAGCGGCGGCCAGTATCGGTGGATGACGACTAGCAGGCAATGTCAATCCGCCTCGGGACGTACGCGGCGCGTCGCACTTCGGCCGCTGGTCAGTGGCGAAGTCCGGCCCGGGCATGTGGGCGCTCCTCTCGTCTTGGGAGCGCGGGCATATCAGGCCGCGTCTTACGCCCTTTCATACGCCCTTTGGATGATGCCAGCGGATGTACGCTGGGGTTAGAAAACAGCTTTGAGCTTCAAATTCGACCATGTGCGAACACGCAGAAACGCGAGAAACATATCTGGGGGTCAAGTGGTCGCAGGTTCAAATCCTGTCAGCCCGACATCAGAAAGGCTCTCGGACCGCAGTTTGTTCAACGGGATTGAGGGCGCATCATTGTTTGAAAGCCGGGACGCCGTCGAGGAACGCTGCGGCTGTCGCAGGGTTGACCTGAAAGCATGAGGTCGAAGTCGACTTCTTGTCAGACTGCGATCGGATCCATTTCTTGTTGAGCGGTAATGTAAGCCTCCGAATAAACTTGGGACCTCCCATATGTGCTGCTAGGGTTCCGACAAGGCTGATGCCAAAGCCAATACCGGCGCCGACGGGCCCAGCGACCGCACCTCCAATCGCCGCAGGCACGGCCATTGAAGCGCCAGTGACACCGAGATCAAACATCAACGGCACCCCTTCGCCGCCGAAATGCATTGTCAGCTGCTTCGAATATGCATCGGCGCACTCTTTCATATCTTTATCGCTGACAGCTGACGATGTCGAATATTGCTCCAGCATCTTCAGATAGCGACGCTTTGCTTTATAGACGTCACGGTTCGGTTGGTTTACCTCGGTCAGCCGGGTCCAATTGTGGCCAACTTTACGTACGGCCAGTGCAAGGTCAGGAACATATATGGTCACACCTGGCCGCAGTTTCGGCGTTTCATCTAATGTTTCGTCTAGTGTCAGGGAAAGATCAATGTCGAGAAATTCCGGGCTACGCGTGTGCACCTTAATCGGTGCTTTTGTCGTGCTCAGAGCGCAGCCCCACGAATATTGGTAGGCCTCGTTGGCGATATGCAAAAGCGTCTTGCGAATTTTCGGCGACAGTTCGCCCGCAGCTCCCAGACGATTGACCTCATTCTCCCACGTGGTCCGATTACGCCGCTCAAGCACATTGAACCCGTCGCCGAACTTCTTCAGCTGCAGCCTTTGGTCGGGATCGTCAATGTTGGACAGTGCTTGAGAAAGCGCCGCAAGCGCGAGCCTCTCGAAGATTACGGAGGTGTTGTAAGCGGGCCAGTCCCGGAACGAAAGATACGAACCATCTGCCTGCTGGTCGCCCAAGGTTTCACACCAGCCGCTGAGCGTGCGTTTGAAGGCCAGGTAATCGGACCTCTTGAGCAGCGCCTGGGCCGGTTGCATACCTTCGTCGGCCATCCGCTCGGCGAGACTCCCGAGGTCGCGTTGGTTCCGCGTCAGGATCTTGATATACCCAGTTTCGACCAACTCGCGTAAGGGACTTTTCTTCGGCTTAACTATGGCCTCGCGGATGACGTCGCTCGCGATGATGTGTCCGTCGTTGATCAAGAGCGGCTCGTCGAACAGCACGGAGAAGATCAAATTGCGGGTTAGACTTGGAGACGACGTTATAGCTCCATCGCGGTGGCGTGCAGCAAAGTCATCGACGAGACCAAAATAACCGAGCATTTCCGACCCCCACATCAATAGATGGCGATCTCACCTGTAGGCCGCGTCGTCAAACGATGCCCTGGAACGCATTCTTGCATCTACCAGAGGACGTAGTAGAACAATCAGCGTCGAGCAGTCGAACCGATTTCGACGTTCGTCACCTCTCGGTGCGAATGGGCCAGTGGACGGGGCACGGCTTGGGGCGGTTCTAGCTGGTCAGCGCGCTTCGAGACGATTGCAACACAACGAA
Source organism: Mycobacterium terramassiliense (assembly GCF_900157385.1). Classification (GTDB taxonomy): domain Bacteria; phylum Actinomycetota; class Actinomycetes; order Mycobacteriales; family Mycobacteriaceae; genus Mycobacterium; species Mycobacterium terramassiliense. Next base: position 220,697 of record NZ_LT717698.1, on the reverse strand, counting down.
ATTCATTCGATGTCCGACTGGCCATACCGCATGACGACCCGCCCGGCGGGCGCCGGCCGGACCGGGTAGGACTAGGAAGGTGATGAACGCCCAGGAGCTGGCTCGAGAGCTTGGCCACCCCGACGCCCAGACGCTGCTCTCCGGGTCGATGGCCCGACTCGCCTACAACGGTCACGATGGCTTCCCGCGCGTCATCCCCGTCGGGTTCTACTGGACCGGCGAACACATCGTCGTCTCCACCGCGGCGACTTCCCCCAAAGCCCGCGCGCTGTCGTCGCGCCCGGAAGTCGCGTTGACGATCGACACCGGCTCCACGCCAGAAGAGGCGAAGGCCCTGTTGGTGCGCGGCCTCGCCACACTGAAAACCGTCGACGGCCCCACCGACGAGTACCTCGCAGCAGCGAGAAAGTCGATGGACGGCTCCCAGCTTGCCGAGTTCGAGCGCAACGTGCGCTCAACGTATAAGCAGATGGTGCGCATCTCGATAGAACCACGCTGGGCGCGGTTCTATGACTTTGGCGCGGGCCGGTTACCCGCGTTCCTCGCGAACCTCGTCAATGATGGTTAGCCACCCCGGTCGGCGCATGATGACTGTCATGGACGCTGACCTGAAACGCTGGCTGGACTCCGGAGAGTACTTCGATTACCTCGGCTTCGACATCTTCTACCGGGTCGAGGGCAGCGGGCCGCCGCTGCTGCTGATCCACGGCTATCCGTTCAATACCTTCGACTGGGCGCCGATCTGGCCGACGCTGACACAACGGTTCACCGTCATCGCACCGGACATGATCGGCATGGGGTTCTCGTCCAAACCCGTGGCCTACCAATACTCAGTGCACGACCACGCCGACATGCACGAGGCGCTCCTACAGCACCTGAACATCGACAACGCGCACATCCTCGCCCACGACATCGGCGATTCGGTGGGACAGGAACTCTTGGCCCGTCACGAGTTCGGCCAACAGACGTACGGCGAATGGCGCATCGATTCGATCACCTGGCTCAACGGCGGCATGTTCATCGAGGCCTACACGCCCCGGGCGGCGCAGAAGCTGATGTCGGGCACCCCATTGGGCGACCTGCTCAGCAACGTGCAGGGCAACCCGCTGGCCCGTCGGCTGCTCGAACCGACGCTGCGCGAGATGTTCGGCCCGAACACCAAGCCGACCCCGCACATGATGGACGTGTTCAACCAGATCCTGGACTACAACGACGGCCGCCGGGTGCTGCACAAGGTCGGCCGGTTCGTCAACGATCGCCACACGCACCGCAACCGGTGGGTGCGCGCCATGCGGCAGACCGCGGTTCCGATGCGGTTGATCGACGGGCCGGTCGACCCCAACTCCGGTGCCCACATGGCCCGCCGCTACGAAGAGGTGATACCCGACGCCGATGTGGTGATGCTGGCCGACGACATCGGGCACTGGCCGCAACTCGAGGCGCCCGATGCGGTATTGATGCACTTCCTTGCCCATATCGACCGCATCGCGGCCGGCTGATCCGCAGTTCATGTAGCCTCGGAGGTCAACTAACGACTAGGGGCGATAGGCAGGTGCTCACACATGGCACAGCCGTCCACCGGGCCGGGTTGTTCCGGGCGGGTCGCCGGGTCGCCGGGCTCCCGTGACGGGGGTGACGACGCCGTCCGAATCGGCTGTGCAGCCGAGCGGGCGAATGCACACGCAACTCTCGATCGTGGCCCGATCGAGTAGATCCCCCCTCACCTGACCCGCGCGGGCCTTGGCCCGTTGCGCGTACAACCCTCCAAAACAGATCGGATGGGACCCACATTGCTGCGGTTCGTAAAACTTCCCTGGCCGCGCGTCGCCGCAAGGACACCGCGCGCCATCGTGCCCGAATCTCATTGAGATTCCGTGGCCATCACTGAGGTACCGGAATACGCCCATCTGAGTGAGACGGACCTCGAGGAACTCGCGGCCGCGCTGGAAGCGATCCGCCGCGATGTCGAGTCTTCACTCGGCGCCGGAGATCGGGCATACATCAAGCGCGCCATCGCTTTTCAGCGCGCCCTTGAGATCGCGGCACGACTCGTCGTCGGCACCAGCAAGGGCACGTTTGGCTGGGCTGTCGGAACCGGTGCGCTGGCCGCGGCGAAGTCTATCGAGAACATGGAACTCGGCCACAACATCACCCACGGTCAATGGGATTGGATGAACGACCCGGAAATTCATTCCAGCACCTGGGAGTGGGACATGGCCGGCCTCACGTCGCAGTGGAGGAACTCCCACAACTACCGGCACCACGTCTTCTCGAACGTCGTGGGTGTGGACGACGACCTCGGATTCGGGGTCTTGCGGGTCACTCGGGACGAGGAGTGGCGGCCGTGCGCGTTGTTGCAGCCGTTGCGCGCGGTGCTTCTGGCGCTGCTGTTCGAATGGGGCGTCGCGCTACACGGCCTGTATTCAGTGCAGGAGCGGGAGACGACGACCGCCGGCAAGGCCGCTCACCGGACGGCGCTGATCCGCAAGATCGCCGGGCAGATCGGCAAGGACTACGTGCTGTTTCCCGCGCTGAGTCGCCGGCGGTGGTGGCGCACCCTGGCGGCCAACGTGGTTGCCAACGGGCTGCGCAATGTCTGGGCCTGCGCTGTGATCCTTTGCGGTCACTTCGCGGACGGAGCGGAGAAGTTCACCCCGTCGGTGCTGGACGGTGAAACGAAGCCCGAATGGTATCTCCGGCAGATGCTCGGAACCGCCAACTTCCGCGCCGGGCGGGTATTGGGATTCATGAGCGGAAACCTGTGTTATCAAATCGAGCATCACCTCTTTCCCGACTTGCCAAGCAATCGATACCCCGAGATCGCCGAGCGGGTGCGCGCCCTGTGCGGCACGTACGACCTTCCGTATACGACGGGTCCATTGCTTCGCCAGTACCTCCTCACCGCGCGCACCATCTGCAAATTGGCGCTGCCGGACCGGTTTCTCTCCGCGACCTCCGACGATGCACCAGAGACCGCGTCCGAACACAGATTCCGTACCGCCGTGAAACAAACGCACGTATCCAGCGTCGGCAACGACGGGGGGCGACGTGGATTGGCGACGGCGATACTCAGCCGCGGTAACGACGCCTGTCCGGAGACCGGTCGGCGTAACGGTCGAAGCATGCTTCAGCACAGAAGAATTCAGTCAATGATCCACACAGCGGTGTCCTATTCCGCTCTTGTTCGGCTGGTGCCCTAGTCCGGTAAAGCCGGGACGATCCTGATGGCTGACTTTCACATCGCGCACGTCCCCTGGCAATTCGGGCCCGCCATCAGGGTAGGCTGGTGGGCGCGGTTGGGAGACGCGAAAAAGCACCGCCTGGTGTTTTGCAGATTTGACGGCCGGCCGGCCCACATCTCAAGTCCGGCTGCACGAGAATCAGAGCGCCTCAGTAAATCCCTGCCACAGGAAGAAGTCATGCCCACCCTCGAGGCGCAGCTCCGCCAGGATTTGCGCGACTACGCCGTCGAATTGCGGCAACTTGCGTACACGCTGCCCGGAGGGCTGGGCGAGCACGATCTCCTTGGTTTGTCCGGTCGGATGCGCGCCAGGGCCGATCAAGCAGAACAGCGGCGGAGTGGCGACGATGGCTGATCGCGTCATGCGGGGCAGTCGCCTCGGGACCTTGAGCTACGAGGTCGACCGCAACCATGACCTGGCGGCGCGCAAGATCGCACGGTACCGCACCGACAACGGCGACGAGTTCGACATGCCGTTTGCCGCCGACGCCGAGGTCCCCGGCACCTGGCTGTGCCGCAACGGCCTGGAGGGCAACCTGGTCGGGGACGGTGACCTGGCCGAACCCAAGAAGGTCAAGGTGCCGCGCACACACTGGGACATGCTGCGCGAACGCCGCTCGATTGAGGAACTCGACGAGCTCCTCAAGGAGCGCCTCGACATCATCAGGTCACGGCGCACCGGCAAGTAGTTTCACGCAACGGGTACCCGGCGTCGAGCTACGACGCCTTCCGCAGATCGGCGAGCGAGTTCCGAAATCCACCGTCCAGGCGGATCTGGACGGCCGCGACCGCGAGCATCACGCCGGCGGTCACCAAGTGCACCACCGCGTCGGTCGTGTTGTTGGGAAACGTGAAGACGAGTGCGACCTGGTGCGAGAAGAACGCCCAAATGCCCGGCAGCGCACCGGCTATCGCCGCGAAAATCAGATACAGCACGGCCCACGACTTGCGCATCGCGAACACCAAACCCGGCGCGAATAGCGCAAGCCCGGCGACGGCGTGCCAGCCGTTGTAGTCCATCCCGAGCAGTTGCACCGTCGGCGCATTGGGCCCGGTGGCGAAGCTCGGCTCGAGGATGAAGCCGATCACCGCCTGAACGACATGCAGAACACAAATGATCAGCAGCCCGATCTGGGCGAAACTCCACCTCACGCTGCACCTCCTTGTGCACGGTGGGATCGCCCGAATACTACGCCGAGTAGTAGGTCAAGGCAATGTCACTTGCGGCCGGGCAGCCTCATCACCGCACGCACCACGGGCACCAGCGACTTCTGCCAGAGCGTCGACGGAACGCCAAGCGGCGGATCGAGATTGAACACGCGGGCCGCCGCGATCGTCTGCGATTCGGTGTACTTCAGCAGGCCCTCGGGCCCGTGCCGGCGGCCGACGCCGGACTGGCCCATGCCGCCCATCGGCGCGCCGAGGCTGCCCCACGCGAACGCGTAACCCTCGTTGACGTTCACCGTCCCGGACCGGAGCCGGGCGGCGATCTGCTCGCCCTCCGCGGCGGAGCCCGCAAACACGCTGGCGTTCAGCCCGTACTCGGTGTCGTTGGCCTTCTGGACGGCTTCGTCCACGTCGGCGACGGGATAGATGGACACCAGGGGCCCGAACGTCTCGTTGGCCGCGCACTCCATCTCCGGTGTGACGTCGGTCAGCACCGTCGGCTCGTAGAACAGCGGGCCGATGTCGGTCCGGGCCTTGCCGCCGGTAATCACCTTGGCACCCTTGGCTTTCGCGTCGTCCACGTGGTCGGTCACCGTGTCGAGCTGGCTCGCGGAGATCAGGCTCCCCATGTCCACCGAAAAGTCATACGCGGTGCCCAGCTTCATGTTTCGGACCGCGGCGCCGAACTTGCCGGTGAAGTCGTCGGCGATGTCCTTCTCGACATAAATCCGCTCGATGGAGATGCACAGCTGGCCCGCGTTGGAGAAGCACGCCCGGGTGGCCGCCTTGGCCGCCTTGTCGAGGTTGGCCCCGCGCGTGACGATCATCGCGTTCTTGCCGCCGAGTTCGGCCGAGAAGCCGATCAGCCGACGGCCACAGTGTTCGGCGAGTTGCCTGCCGGTGGCGGTCGAGCCGGTGAACATCAGGTAGTCGCAGTTGTCGATGATCGCGGTGCCGACCACCGAGCCCGGGCCGGGCACGATCGCGTAGAGCGCTCGCGGCAAGCCCGCCCGGTACAACAGCTCGGCACACGCCAGCGCGCAGTACGGCGTCTGGCTGTCCGGCTTGAGCACCACCGCGTTGCCCGCCAGCAGCGCCGGCACCGAGTCGGACGCCGTCAGCGTCATGGGGTAGTTCCACGGCGAGATCACCCCGACCACGCCCTTGGGCTGGTAGACGACGGTGGTCTTGCCGACCCCGGGGAGCAGCGCCTGCACCCTGCGCGGCTTCAGCAGGTCGGCGGCGACGCGCACGTAGTAGTTCGCGTTCGCCATCAAATCGACGATTTCCTCCTGCGCCGCCCAGCGCGCCTTGCCCGCCTCGGCCTGCAGCAGGTCCATGAGGAACTCGCGGTTCTCGACGACCAGGTCGCGATAGCGGCCGATGACGTCGACGCGCTCGCCGACCGGACGGTTCGCCCAGTCGACCTGCGCGGCGCGGGCCTCGGCGAACGCGGCCTCGACGTCAGCGGCCGTGGCGATGGGGATCGTGGACAGCGGCTTGCCGGTGAAGACCTCGTCGATCGTCTTGGTCTCGCGTGCGTTGATGTCCTTGATCGCGGCGAGCTGGCGCAAACGGTCGAAGACCTCGGCTGATGGTGCGGACATGTCGTTACCCCTCGGAAATGCACAGGCGTCCAAAGCACCAGCCTATCGCCGCGACTACAGTCTTCCAGCGTGACGCCCGACGCGGTTGCTTTCGCTGAGCAGTGGGTGGACGCATGGAACGCCCACGACGTGGAGTCGGTGCTTCGGCATTTCGCGGACGACGTCGTATTCACGTCGCCGGTGGCCGCCGCGCTGCTGCCGGAAACGGCGGGGGTGGTTCGTGGCAAAGCCGCGTTGCGCGACTACTGGACCGAGGCGTTGCGACGCGTCGCCAACCTGAGGTTTGCAGTCGAGACCGTCTACGAGGGCATCGACACCCTCGTCATCGCGTACCGCAACCAGGACGGTGGTCTGGTCAGCGAGGTTCTGCGATTCAGCGACGGCCTGGTCGTCGAGGGCCACGGAACGTATCACGTTGCTGCGCAACAGGGTACGGGTCCGATCAGCTGATTGGGGTCGGCGGGCGGTCCTGGTCGGCGGTCGGCGCCAGGTCAAGTTGCATCCAGGCGACGTCGTGCCAGTTGTCGTGTTTCCATCCGACGCGACGGTAGAGGCCCGCATCTTCAAACCCGAAGGCTCGATGAAATGCGTTGCTGGCGTGGTTGGGTTGGGTGATGCCCGCGAAGGCGCGCCGGTAACCGCGCTCGGCCAGCCGGCGCAGTAGCTGTGTGTAGAGCGCGCGGCCGGCGCCCGAGCGGTGCTGTGAGCTATCGATGTAGATGCTGGTTTCGGCCGACCATTGGTAAGCGGCTCGGGGATTGAACGCGTGCGCGTAGGCATAGCCGACAACTCGTCCGGCAGCGTCCGCCACGACAAGCCACTCATGGCTGGCCCGGGCCGCGGCGATCCGCGCGGCCATCTCCGCCACCGTCGGGACGTCCACCTCGAAGCTGATCGCCGTGTTCTCAACGTAGGGGCGGTAAATCGCCGTGCAACCGGCGGCATCCTCCGGGATCGCCGCCCGGACCGTGCTATTGCTTGCTGCCATGCCGGTAGTGTGCCACTACGAATTCGGCAGGCGCCGCTCGTTATTCAGTGACCGCCGCGGCGAGTTGTTGCCGGGCCGCCTGCAGGATCAGGCCGGCGGTCAGGAACGCGGGCTTGCCTTGGTCGCAGGAGTCGACGGGCAGCTCGGCGGCGCGGCGCAACACCATCACGGCGAGCGCGGTGTGGGTGGCATACGGGATGACCAGGAGGTTGACGTGTACCTGAGCGCCGCTCAACGTCATCACGTGCTGGCGTTTGTGTTCCCAACCCGCCCAATTGAAGTCGGGCGGTCGCTGCAGCGGTGGCCAGTTGACGTTGATGGACTCGATGTCGCCGAGCAGGGGAGTCAGGGCCGCGACCAAAGTGGGCAATTCATTGGTGATTCGGTCCGCGCGGGGCCACCATGCACCGTCGATGGCCCCACCCAACTGGCGAGCCACGGACAGCCGAACGGGGTCGGTGCGGCGCCGGCCCGCTCGCGGATACGTCATCGTTCAGCCGATCGATTTGGGAGCTGTACCAACGGTTGGCGCTGTGCGATCCACGGGCTGGTCCTTCGCGTTCTGCATCGCCCGCCCCGCGGGCGCGGGTCGAGCGGAGGAATCGCATTGCCCGGGGGTGTCATCCGCGCGAATGGCGGTAGACCACCGCGGACAACGAAACGGCTCGTCAATGACGCTACGCCACCGGGGCCCGGGCGGACCGGTCGGGTGACCAGCGCGGAACGCAAATCCCAAGTAGGGTTGCCCCAACAACCAAAGGATGGACGAGATGCCCATAGAGAATTGGTGCGACGCACCCCAGATCCATCCATCGCAGGTCCGGGTCGGTGACATCATCGGCACGTTGCGCGACACCAAACTGCGCCTGACCGTGAAACTGATCGGTGGGCCCCAGACCACTCCGCGGCAGTGGACCTTTTTCACCCGCGACGACAACGGCCTGCAGCGCACGAGCACCTTCGGCGAGGACGAGTTGGTACGTAGGTACGCCAAAGCGTATTGACGGCCGCCTACGCCGCGATCGGCCGCTTCCTCGCAGCGCCCCCGAAAATAGCCGACCGGTCGGCTATTATGGTCGCCATGCCGCGCCCGCCCAACCCAGAGGTGCGTCGCCGCCTGCTCGAGGCGGGGCTCGAACTCGTGCACGCCCGGGGTTTCACGGCCAGCGGCGTCAAAGACATCACCGACGCAGCCGGCGTGCCGAAGGGGTCGTTTTACGCGTATTTCGACAGCAAAGAGGCTTTCGCCGCGGCGATACTCGAACATTATTGGGCCGACCTCGAGGCGCGGCTGCTGCCGATCCTGAGCTCCGACGGGACCGCGCGGGAGCGGATCACACGTTTCTTCCATGCGCTCGCCGACGAGCACGAGGCCGGCGACTTCCTGCTCGGCTGCCTGGTCGGCAACCTGTCGCTCGAGCTGGGCGGGTCGAGCGAACCGGTGCGCACCGAGCTCGTCCGCATCCTCGACCGCTGGGACGCGGCGCTCACGAGGTGTGTGCGTGCCGGTCAGCGCGGCCCAGGTGGCATCCGCGAGGATCTCGATGCGGGGGAGCTCGCCGCCCAGCTCATCGAGGCGTGGGAGGGCGCGGCCCTCCGCGGGAAAGTGACCCGCAGTCGCACCCCATACGACCGGTTCGAAGCGGTCACCGTCCCTGCGCTTCTGCGCTGATTCGTCCGCCACGGGAATGGCCGGCCGACCATCCTTGTTAATTAGACGACTGGTCATCTATAGTCAAAGCCAGCCGCTCGCCCGGTCCCGAATCGCAAGGACGTTCTATGTCAGACCTGAACATCTACGTCGAGCCGCAGCAACCCGCGCTGCCGGAGTCGGGGTTTGAGCTCGATCCAGCGCACGCCGCGCTCGTCATCACCGACCCGCAGATCGATTTTCTGAGCCCGGGCGGTGCCGCCTGGCCGGTGTTCGGTGACAGCATCCGCGCCCATCGCACCGTCGCCCACATCGGCGAGCTGTTCGACGCGGCGAAGCTGGCGGGCATCACGGTCGCGGTTTCGCCGCATTACTTCTACCCCACCGACAAGCAGTGGCGGTTTGGCGATCCGCTCGAGAAATTCATGAGCGCCGTGGGCATGTTCGGGCGCCAGGGCGCCTACACGACGGACGGGTTCGCCGGATCCGGCGCCGACTTTCTGCCCGCTTACCGGCAACACATTCACGACGGGCAGACCGTGATCGCCTCTCCGCACAAGATCGTTGGCCCCGAGTCGAACGACCTCGTTCTGCAGCTGCGCAAGCGCGGGGTAAACCAGGTCATCCTGGCGGGGATGGCCGCCAACCTGTGCGTCGAAGGCCACCTGCGCGAACTGATCGAGCAGGGCTTCGAGGTCGTTGTCGTCAAGGACGCCACGGCGGGCCCGCGGCTGCCCGAAGGCGACGGCTATCTCGCGGCCCTGGTGAACTTCCGGTTCCTCGCCAGCGCCATCTGGACGACGGCCGAGGCCGTCGCGCACCTCGCCACACACACGGAACACATTGTCCCCGAGAAGATTTTGTCAACACAACGAAAGGCCGAAGGCCATGGCGACGAACCACAACCTCAGTCAGCACAGATTTGCCCTGAACAACGGCAGCGGTGAGATTCCGGCGCTCGGGTTCGGGACATCGCTGTCCGACAACACCAAGACGCGAGACGCCGTCAAGGCCGCGATCCAGGTCGGTTTCCGTCACCTCGACGCCGCCGAGCGCTATCGCAACGAAGCGGAGGTCGGTGCGGCGCTCAACGAATTGTTCGCGGACGGGACCGTGCGCCGCGAGGAACTGTTCGTCACCACCAAGCTGTGGAACAACAACCATCGACCCGAACGGGTCAGGCCCGCGCTGCAGGCCAGCCTGGACAGGCTGGGGCTGGAAGCGGTCGATCTGTATCTGGTGCACACCCCGTTCGCGTTCCGGCCCGGGGATGACCAGGATCCGCGCGACGACCGCGGAAATGTTGCCTACGACGACGGGGTCACCCTCGAGGAGACCTGGGCGGCGATGGAAAGCCTTGTCGACGAGGGACTTTCGCGAGCGATCGGCCTGTCCGACATCGACGCCGCGGGTACCCAAAGGATCGTCGAAACCGCCCGGATCAAGCCGGCGGTTGTCGAGGTCGAGTCGCACCCCTATCACCCGCAATGGGAGCTTCACGAATTGTGCGCGACGCACGGGATCATCCTGCTGGCATTTGCGTCTCTCGGGCACGCGCTCGAACCGCGCCTGCTCGACGACCCCCTCATCGTCTCGATCGCTGCCAGCGTCGAAAAGACCCCCGCGCAAGTGCTGTTGGCCTGGGGCATCCAGCGCCGCAGCGCCGTTCTCACCGCGTCCGTGACGCCGGCGCGTATCCGCGAAAACTTTGACGTCACCGCCCTCCCCGAGGGTGCGATCCACGAGATCAACGAACGTCTGCAGACTCGGTACCGGTTCAATTCCGTCGTCGACGCCGGAGAACCGGGGTTCGCCGAGGTCCCGCAAGGCAGGTGAGCAGATGACGATTGCGAGCGAGTCGGCCGCCGAGGGCTTCCACAGCGGCGAGCTGGCCGTGCAGCGCCAAGCCGGCGTCGCAGCCGAGGCCGCCCGGCTGGCGCCGATGGTAGCCCGGGGCCAGCTGCGGGGCGGGATGGCCGCATCCCTGTCCGAGATGACGTTCGCGGCGCTGGCCGCGCGCGATACGACCGGGCGGCTGTGGACCTCACCGCTCCTTGGGCCGCCCGGTTTCCTGCAGGCCGCGTCGCCGACCACGTTGCAGATCCACGCGTCGCTGCCGGGAGCGGATGCCCTGCACGGCCTGCCTTGCGGGCAGCCGGTAGGCGTCGTCGCGATGAACTTCCTGACCCGGCGGCGGGTTCGGATCAACGGCCGACTCACCTCCACCGAGGCTGGGCTGACCGTCGACATCGACCAGGCCTACGGCAACTGCCCGCAATACATCCACCAGTGGCGCATCCAGGTCGATGGACCACCCGGCGACAACCGGGTGCGACTGTATTCCGGAAAGACGTTGCGGCCCGAGGACATTCGCCTCATCAACGCCGCCGACACGTTCTTCCTGGGCACCACCCACGCCACCTCCGGCAACGACGCCTCCCACCGCGGCGGTGCGCCCGGATTCGTCCGCGCCGCACCCGGGCACCTGTGGTGGCCCGACTATCCGGGCAACAATATGTTCAACAGCCTGGGCAACCTCTCCGCGGATCCCACCGCGGCCCTGCTGTTCCTGGACTTCCGCGCCGGCATCGCGCTTCAGCTGTCCGGCGAGGCGGAAGTCAACTGGAGCGACCCGGCCGCCGGCGAGGACGGCAGCACCGGGCGCCGCGTCCGTTTCGTTCCTCAGCGGGTGATCAGCACGGCGCCGCCCGCCCTCGGCGAGGCGGACCACGTTCCCTCCCGGCGATAGCGGGCGGGTTTTCCAGACTCCCGACGCCGCCGGAATGCCCCCAAATGGATGACGGCCCGGATTTAACAACTAAGTTTGTCGCTATGGGGGACGACGAACGGGACGAATCCGCGTTCACCTGGCAGGGCCAGCGTGAGCTGGTGGGCCCTGTGCATGAACAGCTCGACGAGCTGGTGGCGGCGCGTGACCAGCTGGAACAACTGGTGCGGATCATTGTCGAGATCGGCTCCGATCTGGACCTGGACGTCACGTTGCAGCGCATCGTCGATGCGGCGATGGAGCTGACCGGCGCCCCCTACGCTGCCCTGGGAATACGCGCTCCCGACGGGAGCCTGGCCTCGTTCGTGCATGCCGGAATCGACGACGACACGGCGCGGCGGCTCGGCGAGCTGCCGGTCGGCCGTGGTTTGCGCATCGACGATGTGAGCGGTGACCCGCGGGCCAGCGGGCTGCACGCGGACGGCACGGCGATTCTGGCGCTGCTCGGAATTCCGATCACCGTGCGGGCGGCTGACTTCGGGAGCCTCTACCTGGCCGACGACAGGCCGGGCCGAGTGTTCTCCGACATTCAGGAGGGCGCCGTGCGGGCGATGGCCACGGCGGCGGCCGCCGCCATCGACAACGCGCGGCTGTTCGAGCGAGAACGCGAATCGGCGAAATGGACCAAGGCGAGCCGCGAGATCACGACCGCGCTGCTGTCCGGGGCCCCGCAGACGGGACCGTTGCAGCTGATTGTGAATCGCGCGCTGGAGCTGGCCGATGCCGAGCAGGCGATCTTGCTCGTTCCAAAAGAGCCGGACCTGCCCGCCGATGAAGTCGACACCCTGGTCGTGGCCGCCACCGCGGGCCGGTACTCCTCGGAGGTGATCGGCCGGCAGGTCCCGATGGAGGGCTCCACCACGGGCGGGGTTGCCCGGCGCGGCCTGCCGCTGATCACCGATTCGTTCCAGTATCCGATCGAAGGGTTCACCGATGTCGGCGAACGCTCGGCGACGGTCATGCCGCTGATCGCCGACGACAGGGTGCTTGGTGTCATCGCCGTCGCGCGCCACCCGCAGCAACCGCCGTTCGACACCGATTACCTGGAACTGGTGAGTGACTTCGCCCGGCACGCTGCCATCGCTTTGGCGCTGGCAGCCGGCCGCGAGCATGCGCTCAATCAGGAACTCGCCCAGGCCGACACCGTCGATGACGCGCTGCGTGCCGTGGCCGAGGAGCTGCGCCGGCTGTGGCGGGCCCGCCGCGTTCTGGCCGTCACCTTCCCGGCCCACGGCTCCTCCACCGAAACCGCTTATAGCGCACCGCAAGTGGTGTCGGTCGGCGAGCCCACGCAGTGGGCCGACCTGCCCGCCGACACGCGGCAGATGCTCGGTTCGTTGCGCGACGGCGACCTCCTCACCCCGAACGCGACCAAGTCCGGGACGGCCGGTATCGCGCTGCAGCATCCCGAGGGCGTGCTCGTCGTCTGGCTGGACCTGGCCGAGCGGCGCCCGTTCACCCTCGAGGACCAGACCCTGCTCACCGTGCTGGCCGGCCGCCTGGGCCAGGGTCTGCAGAGGGTGCACCAGGTGGATCAGCAGCGCGAGACCGCGCTGGCGTTGCAGCACGCGATCCTCGGCCCCGCCGAGTTGCCGCACGGGTTCGCGGTGCGCTACCAGGCCGCAAGCGCCCCGCTGCAGGTGGGCGGTGACTGGTTCGACATCGTCGATCTGGAAGACGGGCGCATCGCGATGATCGTCGGGGACTGTGTCGGCCACGGCCTCGCCGCCGCCACCGTGATGGGGCAGATGCGCAGCGCTTGCCGCGCGCTGCTGTTCGACAATCCCAGCCCGGCCGCCGCGCTCGCGGGGATGGACCGCTTCGCCGCTCGGCTGCCCGGCGCGCAGTGCACCACCGCCGTCTGCGCGGTGCTGCACCGTGACACCGGTGAACTGGTGTACTCCAGCGCCGGGCACCCGCCACCGATCCTGGTCCACTCCGACGGCACCACCGAGATGCTCGACGACGGCCACACCATCGCATTGGGAGTGCGCTCCAGCTGGCCCCGCCCCGAAGCCCACGTGACCATCCCGGCGCGCGCGACACTGCTGCTCTACACCGACGGTCTGGTCGAACGCCGCCGCAGTGCCTTGCAGCAGGGCATCTCCCGGGCCGCCGCCCTCCTGCAGGACGGCCGCACCTCCACCCTCGACGAGCTGGCGAACCACATCATGTCCGGACTCGCGCCGAGCGGTGGCTACCAGGATGACGTCGTCCTGCTTCTCTACCGCCACCCCGCACCGCTGGAGCTGACGTTTCCCGCGGACGTCAGCCAGCTCGCCCCCGCGCGCACCGCGTTGCGCACCTGGCTGACCCAGGCCCGGGTGGACCCGGATCAGACGGTGGACGTGCTCGTCGCGGCCGGAGAAGCCGTCGCCAACGCCATCGAGCACGGTCATCGCCACGCTCCGGAAGGCACGATTGTCCTGGGTGCGACCGCACTGGTGGACCAGGTCCAGTTGACCATCACCGACACCGGGTCATGGAAGCCACCGCAACCGGCCGGCGCCACCAACCGCGGCCGGGGCATCGCGCTCATGCGGGGGCTCATGCAGGATGTCACGATCAGCCCCGGTGCCGCCGGAACGACGGTGCACCTATCCGCGAGGATCACCTCATGACGACGCCGCTCACCCTCGACACCGCGCGCCGCAACGACGGGAATCTCGTCCTGACCGCCGCCGGGGAAATCGATCTGAGCAACATCGACGCGTTCAACCAAGCCCTCACCGCCGCGACCACCCAAGCCGGTGGCAGCGGCGAAACGCTCACCGTCGACCTCAGCGCCGTGGAGTACCTGGATAGCGCCGCGATCAACGCGTTGTTCGCCCGCGCCGACGACATCCGTCTGGTCGCTCACCCGCTGCTGATGCCGATCCTCAATATCAGCGGTCTCACCGAACTGGTCGCCACCGAACCCGCGCCCCCGGCCGAACACTGAAACCGGTGGCGACGTTCGGATGATGCGCGGAAAGTCCGTTCTCGTAACGGGTTCCACGTCCGGCATCGGTCTGGGCATCGCCCGCGCGTTCGCGGCGCAGGGCGCGAACGTGACCCTCAACGGTTTCGGTGATCCGCACGCCGTCGAGGAGCAGCGCCGCGGCATCGAGGAGGAGTTCGGGGTGGCGGCCGCCTATTCGGGCGCCGACGTGACCAAGCCGGATGAGATCGCCGCCATGATCGGCGCCGCCGAAGACGCCTTCGGGGCCATCGATGTCCTTGTCAACAACGCGGGCATCCAGTTCGTGGCGAAGGTGGAGGAGTTCCCGGTCGAGAAGTGGGACGCCGTGATCGCCACGAATTTGTCGGCCGTGTTCCACAGTTGTCGCTGTGCGCTCCCGGGGATGAAACGCCTGGGTTGGGGCCGAATAATCAACATCGCCTCGGCGCACGGCCTGGTGGGCAGCGCGGGGAAGGCGGCGTACGTCGCGGCCAAGCACGGGGTGGTCGGACTGACCAAGGTCGTGGCGATCGAAACCGCCGACCACGGCATCACGTGCAACGCGATCTGCCCGGGATGGGTGATGACACCGCTGGTGGCCCAACAGGTCGAAGCCCGCGCCCGCGCGACGGGAAAGCCGTTCGACGCGGCCAAGCGGGAATTCGTGGCGGAAAAGCAGCCGATGGCCCGCTCCACCAGCCCGGAAGAGGTGGGCGCCCTGGCGGTCTTCCTGGCCGGCGACGCGGCCGGCACCATCACCGGGGCGAGTTATTCGATCGACGGCGGCTGGACTGCGCAATGAGGGGGGATGCGCCCGACGGTTTGCGAGATTTTTCGGCTATTATGGAAGCGGAATTCGTCAAGTATATTTAGACCGTCGGAATTGCTGAAAAGCCGAATTTTCGTGCTCTTTCGACGCTTTCCTATTAGGCTCATGTTGCTTAGGTCATCGGGCGACCGTCGCATCCGACCCACAGGAGGCGCCTGTGTCATATCTGGTGACCGCTCCGGACGAGGTCGGGGCGGCGGCCCAGAATCTGGCAGGTATCCGCTCGTTGTTGGCGGGATCCGCCGCATCGGCCGCGGCTCCCACGACGGCGGTGGCCGCCGCGGCGCAGGACGAGGTATCCGCCTCGGTAGCAGCGATGTTCAACGATTTCGGCCAGGAATTTCAAATTATCAATGCCCAAGCCAACGAGTTTCACGGGGAATTCGTCGGGCTGGTTAAGGCGGGCGCGGGCGCCTACCAGAGCACCGAGGCGGCCAACGCCGCGGCGACCGCGCTGGGCGCGACGAACGCGCCCGTCCAAGGCCTGCTCGGGCACTCCATTCAGGGCGTGGCCGGCGCCACCCAGCCGGCCGCGGCCGACCTGAGCCTGCCCCCCAGCTTTGGCGGCGGGGACCCCGGCATCCCGTCGCTCGTCACCGGTGGTGTGCAGACCCTGCCTTCGAGCCTCGGCGGTGGGCGGCTGACCGTGCCCCCGGTGCTCACCGGCGGCCTGCTGGGGCGGCGCGGTTAGGTCGCACACGGGTCGGGTGCCCGCGCCATACCGTTCTCGTTGCTTCGCTGATATCGACTCTTGCCCACCGGCAACGCGCAGTCTGGGGAAGAGGCCCTGGAGGATCCTTGGAGCCCAACGGGATTGGGGACCGAGCGGTCAGGCCATCACTGTGGGGGAGCCGGGGTCATGGAACCGATGTAATAGGTTTCGTGCCCCGTCGGGTATCCGCCGCCGTTGGTGGCGATATGGACGTGGTCGTAGTGGTTGAGGGTTTCGTTGCCGTAGTTCGCGGTCCAGCTCGGCGATCCGACACCCGGATAGATCTTCTGCCGCCAGATCACGTGGTTGATTCCCCACCGCTTCGCGTTCGCCAACGCGTACCCGGCGATTTCGTTGCCGAGCTGGATGCCCTCGGGGGAGGAATGGTTGGGGATCATCACGTCGATCGCCAAGCCGTTGGGGTGCCACGGCAGGGGATCCTCCCGGTACCCGTAGATCGTGGTGATCTCCGGAAAGAGCACGCTGATGGCGCGGGCCGCCCAGATGGTCTTGACCTGCAACCGCTGCTCGGGCGCGACGCCGGGCGACAACGGGAACAGGAACTGCTGGGCGGCCGCGGGGGCGCCCGCCGCCAGCTTTTCCACCTCGGCGGGAGTGGCGATCTGCGGCGCCGGGCCGGCGGCCGCCGGCGGCGCTCCGGCCACCATGGACGGCGGAGCGGTCGGGGCGGGCGCCGGTGGTGTCGGGCCGGCGGCCGGATTGTCAACGCAGCAGGGCGTTTTGGCGCTTTCCGCCTGCAGCGGCTTGACGGCCTGGGCGTAGATGATGGCGGCCGAGACCACGAGGGAGGCCGCCAACGCCAGCCAGCGGCTCCTGCCGACGGCTAACACACCGTTGCCCACGACCAGCAGCTTAGCGGCGTTTGGGTCCCCTGTGGCAATCTTTTTCATTTATTGCTGGCCGCTAGGCCGTCGGGTGGGATCCTGTCCGGATGAGCGTCAACGACGAATCGGCCGGGCCGGGCGGATTCGTGGCCTACGGGTTGCCCACCCCCGCTGGACCAACAAGTGGACCCTCCTGGTGTGGCTGGCGATGGTGGCCTTCCTCATCGTGGGCACGATGGGCGTCGCGCCGGCGTGGCTCCCGTTTCTCAACCCGAAAGCCCCCGTGATCGTATTCCTCGGCGCGCCTTTCGTTTTCATGGCATTTCAGATGCGAGGGTGGTCGGGTCTCAGCCAAAAGATCGAGGTTGGCGTCGCCGAGGATGGCCTGACCGTCGCTCGGTGGCCGAGCGACATCTTTCGGTTCGGCGACGTCGCGCTGGGCCTGTGGACGAGCGCCGTGTACGGCGGTACCACCAGCGGAACCGCGCTGCACCTGCGGTCCGGCCGGCATCGCCTGGTGATCGGGGGGCGCGACCATCGCGCTGCCGCCGGCACCCGGCTGGACGAGCCGCCCGTGCAGTACCCCGACGCCTGGATGCCGGCGTCGGACTTCGATGAGCTGCTCACCATGGTCGCTGGCCACAGCGGGTCGCGCGTGCGGACGCCGGCGCCGGGCGCTGCGACGCGCTGTTCGCTGATTCCTTGCCCCAATTGGTTCTTCTCGGACACGCTGTCCGGTTCCTTGGCCGCGTTTTCCAGGCCCTTCACGCTCGGATTCAGCCGGCGCGCCCAGAGCGCGCCACCGGCCCTGGTTATCGACGTCGACGACGATGCGGTCCGGGTGATCGACCCGGCCACCGAGACGGTCCTCGCATCGGCGCGGCCGGCGCAGGCGGCGCAGGTGACCGTGACGCCGGCGGGGTTGAATCGGCGTCGTTGAGCACCAGTTGTGGGACCATTCCGGCATGGACGCCGACGATCCCGAAAAGCGGATCAGGGAATTGGAACGCCGGCTCGCCGACGCCAAAGGCGGCCCACGGGAGTATGTCCCGGCCGACGACGCGGTCGGACCCGACGCGGGGCTGCCACCGCCGCCGACGGTGAATGCGCCCAACTACGAACTGCTGCGCCGTCAGATGAACCGGCGGCGCAGGTTGAGCAGCGTCTGGGGGATCCTCTTAGTGCCCGGCATCCTGCTGGTGGCAATCCTGGTGTTCCATCCGTACCGGGTCGAGAAGCACCCGCCGCCGGCCACCGCCTTGCCGGGCGCGGAGCCCACCGCGGACCTGTCGGGCGCGCTGACCGTGGGTCCGGGCGGGAACCTGACCGAGGAGCCCAGCGCCGCCACTTTCACGGTTGTCTGTGATCGGGCCGAACTGACGATCGCCGGCAATGGGAACTCGGCCTACGTGGCCGGGCACTGCGCCCATCTCATCGTCACGGGCTCGCGCAATAAGGTGGTCGCGGACAACGCGGACGCCATCGACACCGATGGCTCCGCGAACCAGGTGATCTATCACGGCGGAGCGCCACAAATCTCGGTTGGGGGAACCGACAACATCGTCAGGAAGGGCTGAGACCGCTTGGGCGACTTGGGACAGGCCCATCTACGGTGAACTCATCGAACACGAAATGGCTCCCCGCTAGCGTGCTGTACGCATCCGCTCGTCTCGCCCTCGCCGCGCCGCGCCGCGTCATCGCCCTGGCGGTATTGGTCATGATCGGCGCCGCGATCTTCGGGATCCCGGTGAGCAAAACGCTGTTGCCCGGGGGCTGGTTCGATCCCGGCGCCGAGTCGTCGCAGGCGTCGGCGTTGCTCTCCCAGAAGTTCGGCCAGGGGGACATGGTCATGCTGATCACCGTCACCTCCGGCGGCGGTGCGGAAGGCCCCCGGGCCAGGGCGCTGGGCACGGAACTCGTTGAGCGGCTGCGAAATTCGCAGAACGTCGCACAGGTGCAATCCGCGTGGACCGTGCCCGCCGCGGCGGCGCGCGCGTTCATCAGCAAGGACGGCAGGACGGGACTGATCGTCGCCGCGATCACCGGTGGCGAGGCCGACGCCCAGAAAGCCGCCGAGCGCCTGGCCCGCGAACTCGTGCACGACCGCGACGGCCTCACGGTGCGCGCCGGGGGTGATGCCACCGTCTTCTGGCAGGTGGACGATCAAACCCGCGAAGACCTGCTGGTGATGGAGTCGTTGGCGCTGCCGCTGAGTTTTCTGGTGCTGGTCTGGATCTTCGGGGGCTTGTTCGCCGCGGCGCTACCCGTGGTCGTCGGCGGATTCGCGATTCTCGGCGCCATGGCGTCGCTGCGGGCGGTCTCGCTGTTCGCCAACGTGTCGATCTTCGCGCTGAACCTGACGGTCGCGATGGGCGCGGCGCTGGCCATCGACTACACGCTGCTGATCCTCAGCCGATACCGGGACGAGTTGGCGGAGGGCCAGACTCGCGATGCGGCGCTGATCCGCGCAATGGCCACCGCCGGCCGAACGGTGCTGTTCTCGGCGACGACGGTGGCACTGTCGATGGTCACGATGGTGCTGTTCCCGCAGTACTTCCTGAAATCGTTTGCCTACGCGGGCGTCGCGGTGATCGCGTTCGCGGTGGCCGCGGCGGTCGTGGTGACGCCTGCGGCGATCGTGCTGCTGGGAGACCGGCTCGACGCGCTGGACGCGCGCCGGCTGCTGCGCCGGATCCTGCGGCGGCCGCAACCCCAGCCCGCGCCCTACGAGCGATGGTTCTGGTATCGCTGGACGAGATCCGTCACGCGCCACGCGGCGCCGATCGTCATCGCCATCGTCGCGCTGCTGCTGTTGCTCGGCTCGCCCTTCGGCGATGTCCGGTGGGGTGTCGCCGACGACCGGGTGCTGCCCACCTCGGCCTCGGCGCGCCAGGTCGGCGACCAGCTGCGCACCGATTTCCCCGGCAGCGGGGTCCCCGATGTCACCGTGGTGCTGCCCGACGCGACCGGTGTCGGCCCGGCCGATCTCAATGCCTACGCCGCCGCGCTGTCGCGGGTGCCGGACGTGTCGTCGGTGTCGTCGCCGGGCGGCACGTTCGTCGGCGGCAGGCCGGCCGGACCGCCCACCGGGCCCGCCGCCCTCAAGGACCGCAGCGCGTTCCTGACGGTGAGCACCGTCGCGCCGCTGTATTCCGCCGCGTCGGCCACTCAGCTTGACCGGCTGCACGCCGTCGCGACCCCGGCGGGCAAACCGGCGCAGTTCACCGGCGCGGCACAAAGCGATCGCGACACCGTGCACGCGATCACCACGCGCCTGCCGACGGTGCTCGCGATCATCGCCGTGATCACCCTGGTGCTGGTGTTCTTGCTGACCGGGAGCGCGGTGTTGCCCTTCGAGGCCCTGGTGACGAACACCCTGTCGCTGGCCGCGGCGTTCGGCGCGGTGGTGTGGGTCTTCCAGCAGGGGCACCTGGGCGGGCTGGGCACCGCCGCGACCGGCACGATCGGGGTTGACCTGCCAGTGTTGTTGTTCTGCATCACCTTTGGGCTTTCGATGGACTACGAGGTGTTCCTGATCGCGCGGATCCGGGAGTACTGGGTGACCTCGCATCGGGGCTGGGGCGCGAATGACAAGAGCATCGCGCTCGGCGTGGCCCACACCGGGCGGGTGATCACGGCCGCGGCGCTGATCATGGCGATCTCGTTCGTCGCACTGATGGCCGCCCAGGTGTCGCTCATGCGGCTGTTCGGGTTCGGGCTCACGGTGGCGGTGCTGGTCGACGCCACATTGGTGCGGATGCTGCTGGTGCCGGCGGTCATGCATGTGCTCGGCCGGGCCAACTGGTGGGCGCCGGAATGGTTGGCCCGGCTGCATGAACGGTTCGGGATCGGAGAAGGCGCGCCCCGCGGCCCCGACGATGTCCAACCCGATTGGCGGGTGCTGAGTCGCCGGGTGCTGTTCGGCGTCCAGAGTCAGCCGCAGCACGGCCGGTGAGGCGGAGCCGAACGTGACGGTGGCGTCACACTCGACGCCGAACGTGACGCTGGCGTCACACTCGGCGGGCGATTAAACGGCGACGGCCTGATCGAGCGCGGTTCGCGAGGCCGTGATTGCGAGGTACTCGAGTTCCTGCCCCGCGAACCGCTCCACGAGAAGCGGAACGTACTCCCGCACCGGCCGCCCGTCGAAGCGGGCATGCGCGTCGCGCACCACGGCGGTCACGGTTTCCACTGGAAAGGTCGGATATTTCCTGGTCAATCGATCGGCCACCCCGGCGATGATCTGCTGTTCGCTCAACTCGATCACGGCGTCAGGCTCGCATGCGTTCATACGGAAGTCAAACGTCGTTAACGAACGCGCGCCCCGCGGCGCCCTTCCTTTCAACTGAGTATTGTGTACTATACTCAGCATGGCCGACAAATTGCCCTCCCGACTGGCCGAGCACCCCACCGTGCGGCGGGTGCGCTCGCGCGCGAGGCAGCGGCCCGGCGCGCTGGACGCCGACTGGCTGCGCGAGATCTGCCTGGCCGCAGGCGTGGACGACGTGGCGTTCGCCAGCATCGACAACCCCGACCTGGCCTCCGAGGCGCAGCACGTCGAGGCCGCGTTGCCCGGAACCAAGAGCTACGTCTCGCTCGTGGTCAAGATGAACCGCGACAACGTGCGGTCGACGGCGCGCAGCGTGGCAAACCAGGAGTTCCACCGCAGCGGCGAGCTGCTCAACGAAGCCGCCCACCGCATCGTGCGACGGCTGCAGGATGCCGGCTATCGGGCGCTCAGCCCGTCGGCGACCTTCCCGATGGAGATGGACAACTTTCCCGGCCGGATCTGGGTGGTGGCGCACAAGCCCGTCGCCGTGGCCGCCGGCCTCGGCGTTATGGGCATCCACCGCAACGTGATTCACCCGAAGTTCGGCAACTTCATCCTGCTCGGCACAATCTTGGTGGACGCACCGATCAGCAGCTACGGCCGTCCCCTCGACTACAGCCCGTGCATCGAGTGCAAGTTATGCGTGGCGGCCTGCCCCGTCGGCGCGATCGGCAAGGACGGCGATTTCGACTTCGTCTCCTGCTCGGTGCACAACTATCGCGAGTTTATGGGCGGGTTCACCGATTGGGTGCAGACCGTCGCCGACAGCGCCGACGCAGCCGATTTCCGTTCGCGGGTAAGCGATTCGGAAAACGCGTCGATGTGGCAGAGCCTGGCCTTCAAGCCCAATTACAAGGCCGCGTACTGCCTGGCGGTGTGCCCGGCGGGGGAGGACGTCATCGAACCGTACCTCGAGAACCGCAAGGGATTCATGGACCTGGTACTGAAACCGTTGCAGGACAAGAAGGAAACGTTGTACGTGCTGCCCAACTCGCGGGCGAAGGCGCACGCTGAACGCCGCTATCCGCACAAGCCGGTGCGGGTCGTCGACGGCGGAGTGCGGGGACGCTAGAGCCTACCCGGACACCATCGTCCTGTATTGCGGGCAATAGGCGGACGCGGAAATCCCTAGGAAGAAGCCGGCTTGCCTTGCCGTGAGATTGGTGTCCCGCATCAGCCTCATCACCAGCAAGGGCCGCGTTGTGCCCTGGTCGAGTAGGGCGCACATGGTGCGGCCCTCCTGGATCGCGGCGTCGTTGTCGGGAACCGGGAGGCCCTGATTCACCAGCGCGGCGATGAAAGCGTCATCGATCTGATCCGCCGACGCGGGTGCCGCGGCGAGCGGGGCAGCGACCGACAGCAGGACGGCAACGAATGCCGACCACGCCCCGCGACCAACCCTCGAGTGGGTCATGGTTCCCCTTTGTGCGGGCAAAGCAGGTCGATCCCAAAATAACCCCGCCGCACCACGGGCGAAAGCGCGCCCGGGCTCACATCATCGGGGGAAACGGCACCGCCCAGTTGAACGAGTTATCGGTGTTTCCGCGGTATTGGGGGCAGTAGGCGGCCACCGAAACGCCGACGAAATAGCCGGCTTGTTTCACCGAAAGAGGGGTCTCCTTGGCAATCCCCATTGCCACGTGGGTCGACGGCTCCCCCTTGTCGAAGCCGGCGCACACCGTGTGGCCCAGCGAAACCGCGGTATTGCGGTCGGACAGGGAGATCCCGTTCTTCGCCAGGGCCGCGACGAACGCGTCGTCGATCGGATCCGCCGACGCCGGCGCCGCGCTGAGCAGGGCGGCGGCCGACAGCAGGCCCACGCATGCCGCCGACCACTGATTGCGACCGATATTCATGGCCTTTCCCGATGCTGGCAAATCGGCTTCGAGTCACGAACGACTTGGTTGAACGGTAACTGAAATCTCGGTTTTTCTCTCTCCGAGCCGCCGCAAGAATTCCGCAAGAACTTCGCGACGAACCGGCAAGCCGCGGGGAGTTACGTAGGTGCTGCCGGTCACGGCGACCGGCCCGCGAGAAGTTTGCAAGAAAGTGTCCGACCGCGGGGGAGCGGTGGCTCTTACCTAGGCGAGCGGCTCACCGCGCGGCGGCGGTCGGAGATCTTGGGACCGGTAGCGGCGCGGGCGGTGTCGACTTGCACACAACTACAGACCACCCAGCGAGAGGAAACACCCCGTGAGCACCGACCTCGACAACGCGCCGACGCTGCGCATGCGGAGCATCGGCGCGCTGACCCCCACGAGCGAGCCCCGCATCGCCCACCGTGGCTGCTACACGACGGGATCGCGCGCGCTCGCGGCGACCGACACGACCACGCTTTCCCGGCTGCAGGTCGTCGGCGGCGCGGTCGTCCCGCTGCCCACGGGATCGCCCGAACGAGCTCCCCGGAAATGGCAGGGCCTCTACGCGCTGAAGCCGTGGTACACCCGCCGGTTGACGCCGATCGTGAATGTCGCCGTGGCCCGCGGTATCTCACCCGACGTGTTCACCGCGGCCGGGGTCGCGGCGGCCGGTGCGGCGGGCGTCACCGTCGCGCTGGGATGGTGGCCACTCGCGGCGCTGTTCCTCGCGCTGCGGCTGGCCGGAGCCAATCTCGACGGCGCGGTCGCTCGCGCCCGGGGTGTGAGCCGGCCCTGGGGATTCGTCGTCAACGAAATCGGTGACCGCGCCTCGGACCTGCTGACCTTCGCGGGACTGGCGGTGTGGGCGGCGCGACAGCGCGGCCCCGGGCTGCATTGGTTGTCCTGGCCGGTGCTCATGGTGCTGGTGGCGGCGCTCGCCGCGACCCTGCCCACCTTCGCGTCGCTGGCCGCGGCGGCTGCCGGGGCGCAGCGGCGCAACGGCGGCCCGCTCGGCAAGACCGAACGCTGCCTGTTCGTCTTGTTGGCCACCGCGTTCCCGGTCATCCTGCCGGTGGTTTCGACGCAGCTGGTGAACGGGTCGCTGATCACCGCGACGCTGCGGTTGCGGGCGGCCCGTCGCGAGCTGGCGGCGAAGCGGCGGGGCGAGGAGGCGGCGTCGTGAGAGCGACCCGGATCACGAGCGTGCTGCGGCACCGGCTGTGGCGGGCGGTGTGCGCCGTGTCCGGCGGGCTGACCGTTACGGGGCGCTGGCGCGTGCCGGGCGGCTGCATCGTGGTGGCCAACCACTGCTCGCACGCCGACACCGCGGTGCTGCTCGCCGCGCTGCCCGCCGGCGCCCAGCCGGTGTTTGCGGCGGCCGCGGACTACTGGTTCGACGTACCGGTGCGCCGTTTCGTGGCCTCCTCGCTGATCGGGGTGCTGCCGGTGCGGCGCTCGGGGGCCGACACCTACGCCCAGTTGCTGGCGGCGGCGCGCCCCGCGCTCAAGGCCGGACGCACGGTCGTCGTCTACCCCGAGGGCACCCGCTCCACGGACGGCAGCATCGGCGAATTCCGTTCCGGCGCAGTGCGCTTGGCGCGCGACTGTGGCGTTCCCGTCGTTCCGGTCGCCGTGCTGGGCACCGCCGAGGTGCTACCCAAGGGCGCCAGCTTCATCTCCCACGCGCCGATGCGGGTCCGCATCGGCGAGCCCGTCGACCCGCACAGCGCCTCGGCGCCGCAGCTGCGGGCGCGGGTCGTGGCGTTGCTCCAAGGCTCCCCGGCCGAGCGCCCCGAGCTGGCGTACGCCGCCTGACGCGGCCCCTCAGCCGAGCAGATACGCCAGTGGCAGCACCAGCAGTAGCGAGTCGATCCGGTCGAGCAGACCGCCGAAGCCCGGCAGCCACGTGCCGGCGTCTTTGACCTGAGCCTGTCGCTTCACCATCGATTCGACCAGGTCCCCGAGCACGCCGCCGAACGCCACCGCGACCAGCAGACCGATCGTGACCGTGCCCAGCAAGGTCAGCACCAGAAACGCCCCCACCACCGCGCCGACCAGCCCGCCGACCGTCTTGTTGGGGCTCAACGGCGACAACGGCTTTCGGGCCCACCCGAAGTGGCGCAAGCCTTTCCCGCCGCACCAGGCCGCGACGTCGGTGGCCGCGGCCGCGAAGCACACCAGGTACGCGTCCGACCACAGCGTCACCAGGTGCGCCAGGGACCAGCAGATCCACACCGAACCGAACGCGGTGAAGGTGGTGCGCCTGCCGCCGTGCTCGACATCGCCGCTGAACACCGAGGGCAGCGCGCACGCCAGCACGATGATCGGCGCGAGCCGCAGCAGCGGTGGGTGCAGCCAGGCCGCGGCGGGATACAGCACCGCCAGAGCCAGCAGAAGATAGGTGTCGACCTTCCCGAGTTTGACCAGGCGCGCGTACTCGAACACCGCGACCACGGCCAGCGCCGCAGCCAGCACCGCGGTCGTGCCCCGTCCTATCCAGATGGGGATGCCGACCACGGGCGCGATCATCACCCACGTCGTCCACCGCCGAATGAGCTCACGCCGGCGCGACGCCAGCACCACCACTCCGGCGACCACCAGGATCACCACGGTGACCCACATGAAGAACACCGATCGGGCGTGCAGGTGCACGTGCAGCGGGCCCAGGTCGAAGTTGAGCGGCATCCGCCGATCCAGGTGCAGGATCCGCAGGTAGTAGTCGACGAGCATCAGCGCGGCCAGCTGTGACGGTGCTGCGGATCGATCAAGCGGTACCGGCCGAACGGCGTCCCGTCCACATCAGCCTCCCAGCAAACTGTGGTCCAGGAAACGATAAGCCGTCCGGCCCTATCCGGGAAACGAAAACGGAGGAACTGGGGCGGCGTTGGCTACCCATCGCCGCGGCCGGACTGTACGCACCGGAACGGGTCCCGGTAGGGTCAAAGGAGTGTGTGGACTCACCGGTGAGGTTCGACTCGACGGCCGGGTCCCCGATCTAGCGGCGGTGTCAGCGATGGCCGCCGTGATGGCGCCAAGGGGGCCGGACGCGGCGGGGGCCTGGTCACAGGGCCGGGCCGCCCTCGGTCATCGTCGCCTCAGAATCATCGACCTGAGCGAAGCCGGCGCCCAGCCGATGTTCGACGCCGAGCTGGGCCTCACGATCGCCTGGAACGGCTGCATTTACAACTACCAGCAACTGCGGCGCGAGCTCAGCGGGCACGGCTACCGGTTCTTCTCGCACAGCGACACCGAGGTCCTGCTCAAGGCCTACCACCGCTGGGGCGACGACTTCGTCAGCCACCTGCACGGGATGTTCGCCTTCGCCATCGTCGAACGGGACAGCGGCCGGGTGCTGCTCGGCCGCGACCGCCTCGGCATCAAACCGCTGTACCTGACCGAGGACGCCCACCGGCTCCGGTTCGCCTCGACACTGCCGGCGCTGCTGGCCGGCGGCGGCGTGGACACCCGCATCGACCCGGCCGCCCTGCACCACTACATGACGTTCCACTCCGTGGTGCCGGCGCCGCTGACGATCCTGCGCGGCGTGCGCAAGGTCCCCCCCGGCTCGCTCCTCGCCATCGAGCCCGACGGCCGGCGTACCACCACCACCTACTGGAGGCCCGACTTCAG
Source organism: Mycobacterium terramassiliense (assembly GCF_900157385.1). Taxonomy (GTDB): domain Bacteria; phylum Actinomycetota; class Actinomycetes; order Mycobacteriales; family Mycobacteriaceae; genus Mycobacterium; species Mycobacterium terramassiliense. Next base: position 194,109 of record NZ_LT717698.1, on the reverse strand, counting down.
CCGGCGGGACGACCGCGCCGACTGGTCCGAACGCGACTGGGAGGACGCGGTGCTGTCCGCACTGCGGGTCGCGGTCGAGCGCCGGCTCGTCGCCGACGTCCCCGTCGGCTGCCTGCTCTCCGGTGGCGTCGACTCCAGCCTGATCGTCGGGCTGCTCGCCGAGGCGGGTCAGCACGGGCTGTCGACCTTCAGCATCGGGTTCGAGTCGGCGGGCGGCGTGGAGGGCGACGAGTTCCGGTGGTCGGACATCATCGCCCAACGCTTTGACACCGACCACCATCAGATCCGCATCGGCACCGACCGGATGCTGCCCGCGCTCGACGGGGCGATCGGCGCCATGAGCGAGCCGATGGTCAGCCACGACTGCGTGGCGTTCTACCTGCTCAGCCAGGAAGTCGCGCGCCACGTGAAGGTGGTGCAATCCGGTCAGGGTGCCGACGAGGTGTTCGCGGGCTACCACTGGTACCCGCCGATGGGTTCGCCGGCCGCCGCGACGCTGACCGGGGCGGTCGCCGAATACCGCGGCGCCTTCTTCGATCGCGATTCGCTGGGCGTGCGAGACCTGTTGGGACCGGCCTATTTCGCGCAGGGCGACCCCAGCGAGCGGTTCGTCAGCGAGCACTTCGCGCGCGCCGGCGCCGAGACCGGCATCGACCGTGCGCTGCGGCTGGATACGACGGTGATGCTGGTCGACGATCCGGTCAAGCGGGTCGACAACATGACCATGGCCTGGGGGTTGGAGGGCCGGGTGCCCTTCCTCGATCACGAGCTGGTCGAGCTGGCGGCGACCTGCCCCCCCGAGCTGAAGATCGCCCACGAAGGCAAGGGCGTCCTCAAACAGGCTGCGCGACGGGTGATTCCGTCGGAGGTCATCGACCGGCCCAAGGGCTACTTCCCGGTTCCCGCGTTGACCCACCTCGAGGGGCCCTATCTGGATCTGGTTCGCGACGCCCTGTACGCGCCGGTGGCCAAGGAGCGCGGCCTGTTCAACTCCGAAGCGGTCGATGCTCTGCTGGCCGACCCGAACGGCAAGCTCACCCCGCTGCGCGGCAACGAATTGTGGCAGATCGCCCTGCTCGAGTTGTGGTTGCAGCGCCATGGCGTGACCGGGCAGGCCGCATGACGGCCGTCGACCCCTCCGAGGACCACACCGAAGCCATCACGATGGGCCTGCACGACGCCTCGCCCCCCGAGCTCGTCGACGCGATGGCCAAGGATGTCGAGCTCGAAATGGGTTGGGGTCGCTTGATTTTCGGCCAGACCTTCGCGGATGCGGAGACCCTGGCCGAGACGCTGCGTCGGGAGGTGCCCGGCCGGCGCGACATCTGCATCTACGCGCGCGAGTCCCACGTGGTGGTCGCCGGGGCGCCGACCGAGCTGTTCATCGACCCCAGCCACACCTATCGGCTGCGCTTCCACCCGGACGACGAAGACACGGCCCCATCGCCGGTCGGCCTGACGGTGCGCACCCTGACCGACGCCGCCGACGCCGACGCCATGAACCGCGTGTTCGTGCGGTGCGGCATGGTGCCGGCGCCGGTCGAGACGATCTGGGACAACCACCTGCACGCGGAGGCGGTGACCTACCTGGTCGCCGTGCGCGACGACGACGGCGCCGTGGTGGGCACGGTGACGGGCGTCGACCACAAGTTGCTCTTCTCCGATCCGGAGGAGGGCTCGAGCCTGTGGACGCTGGCCGTCGATCCCGCCGCGGCGCTGCCCGGGGTGGGTGAGGCCCTGACCCGGGCCCTGGCCAACCATTTCCGGCGGGCCGGGCGCGCCTACATGGATCTTTCGGTGGCACACGACAACGCCGCGGCCATCGGCCTCTACGAAAAGCTGGGGTTCGTCCGCGTTCCGGTGCTGGCGATCAAGCGGAAGAACGCGATCAACGAGCCGCTGTTCACCGCGCCCCCGGAAACCGTCGAGGATCTCAACCCCTACGCGCGGATCATCGCCGACGAGGCGATGCGCCGGGGGATCTGGGTCGAGGTCCTCGACGCCGAGGCCGGCGAGATCCGGCTCACCCACGGCGGCCGCAGCGTGATCACCCGCGAATCGCTGTCCGAGTTCACCTCGGCGGTCGCGATGTGCCGTTGCGACGACAAGCGTTTGACGCGGCGCCTGGTCTCCGAGGCGGGCATCACCGTGCCGCGCGCCCGGCTGGCCACCTTCGACGACGGCGACTACGCATTCCTGCAGGAGGTCGGCGAGGTCGTCGTCAAGCCGACCCGCGGAGAGCAGGGCAAGGGCATCACCGTGGGCGTGCCCGCCGAGAAGGGCCCCGACGAGCTGGCCGCGGCCGTGACGCGGGCGCGGCAGCACTATCCCGAGGTGTTGATCGAGGAGCGGGTCCAGGGCGACGACCTGCGGCTCGTGGTGATCGACGGCCGGGTGGTCGCCGCCGCCCTGCGGATGCCGCCCGAGATCATCGGCACGGGGGAGCACACCATCCGGGACCTGATCGCGGCCGAGAGCCGCCGCCGCTCGGCGGCCACCGGCGGCGAGTCCAGGATTCCGATCGACGACCTCACCGAGGCGACGGTCGCCGAGGGCGGTTGGACGCTGGATGACGTGCTGCCCCAGGGGACCCGGCTTCGCGTCCGGCGCACCGCCAACCTGCATCAGGGCGGCACTATCCACGATGTCACCGCCGTGGTGAACCAGGAACTGTGCCGCGTCGCGGTGGCCGCGGCCGAGGCGATCGGCATACCCGTGACGGGCATCGACCTGCTCGTCCCCGACGTCACCGGCGCCGAATACGCCTTCATCGAAGCCAACGAGCGACCCGGGCTGGCCAACCACGAACCCCAGCCCACCGCCGCGGCTTTCATCGACTACCTGTTCCCCGGCCAGCCCGGCCAGCCGCTGGCCTGGACCCCCGAGGAGTCACGCCCGGACCGGGATTGACGCTTGCCCGTCCCCTTGTTTGGGTAATTCTCTGCTCACCCAGATAGGAGTCAGATGAGCGCAGGCGTGCAAACCGGAACCATCACCACCCAGGTGCCGGCCCGGCTGGACCGGCTGCCCTGGTCACGATTTCACTGGCGCGTCGTCATCGGCCTCGGCGGTGTGTGGATCCTCGACGGCCTCGAGGTCACCATGGTGGGCAACGTGTCGTCCCGCCTCACCGAAAAGGGCAGCGGCATCGAGCTCAACGCCGCGCAGATCGGGATGGCGGCGGCGTTCTACATCGGCGGGGCCTGCCTGGGCGCGCTGTTCTTCGGTCACCTGACCGACCGCTTCGGCCGGCGCAACCTGTTCATCCTGACCCTCGCGGTGTACCTGGCCGCCACCGTCGCGACCGCATTCGCCTTCGCCCCTTGGTATTTCTTCATCGCCCGCTTCTTCACCGGTTCCGGCATCGGCGGCGAATACGCGGCGATAAACTCCGCGATCGACGAGTTGATCCCCGCGCGCGTGCGCGGTCGCGTGGACCTGGTGATCAACGGGACCTACTGGCTGGGTTCGGCGGCGGGCGCGGCCGGCGCGCTGGTCCTGCTGGACACCTCGAATTTCGCGCCGAACATCGGGTGGCGGCTCGCCTTCGGCGTCGGCGCCATTTTCGGCATCTTCGTGCTGCTCGTCCGGCGCAACGTTCCGGAAAGTCCCCGGTGGTTGTTCATCCACGGCCGCGCGGACGAGGCCGAGCGGGTGGTCGGTGAGATCGAGGGGGAAGTGCAGCGGGCCACCGGCAAGCCGCTGCCGCAGCCGGGCGGCCGCCCGCTCAAAGTCCGCCAACGCGAGACGATTTCGTTTCGGGAGATCGCCAGGGTGGCCTTCACGCTCTACCCGCGGCGCGCGGTGCTCGGGCTGGCGCTGTTCATCGGGCAGGCGTTCCTCTACAACGGGGTCACGTTCAACCTCGGCACGCTGCTGAGTGGCTTCTACGGCGTCCCGTCCGCGAAGGTGCCGCTCTTCTTCATCCTCTGGGCGCTCAGCAATTTCGTCGGCCCCCTGGCCCTCGGGCACCTGTTCGACACCGTCGGCCGCAAACCGATGATCAGCGCGACGTACATCGGTTCGGCCGTCGTGGCCGTCGTGTTGGCGGTGCTGTTCGTGACGGGGACCGGCGGTGCCTGGACATTCATCGCCGTGCTCGCGGTGGCCTTCTTCTTGGCCTCGGCGGGGGCGAGCGCGGCCTACCTGACCGTCAGCGAGATCTTCCCGATGGAGACCCGGGCGCTGGCGATCGCGTTCTTCTACGCCGTCGGGACGGCGATCGGCGGCATCACCGGTCCGCTGCTGTTCGGCCAGTTGATCAACTCCGGGCAGCGCGGTCAGGTGGTCTGGTCGTTCCTCATCGGAGCGGCGGTGATGGCCATCGCGGGCCTGATCGAGCTGTGGCTCGGGGTGGCCGCCGAAGGACGCCCGCTGGAAGAGCTGGCCTTGCCCTTGACGGTGGCCGACGCCGAGCGTGAGGACGAAGCCCCGCGGCAGCAGTAGCCGCGAGCCGACAGACGTCTCACGATCGCAACCATCGCGGACCCAGCGTTGACACCGGCGTAACAAATTTGCCATCGAACGTTCCTATGGTGGGGCGGTCCGTCGTCCGCCACGTGAACCGTGGGGCCCCCCAGCGATAGGAATTCAATTGAGCGGAAACGCTGTCCGTCTGCAGGCGATCAACAACGTCGAGGCGTATGTTCCCCCGGCCATCAGCTTCGTAGCCGGGGAGACGCCGGGCGAGATCTTCGGCTCGAACGTCTTCACCAAGGCGGAAATGCAGGCGCGGCTGCCCAAGTCGGTGTTCAAGTCCGTCGTGGCCACCATCGAGAAAGGCGCCAAGCTCGACCCGGCGGTCGCCGACACGGTGGCGGTAGCCATGAAGGACTGGGCGCTGGAGAAGGGTGCCACCCACTACGCCCACGTGTTCTACCCGATGACCGGCCTGACCGCCGAGAAGCACGACAGCTTCTTAGAGCCCATCTCGGACGGGCAGACGCTCGCCGAGTTCGCCGGCAAGACCCTCATCCAGGGCGAGCCCGACGCCTCCAGCTTCCCCTCGGGAGGGCTGCGCAGCACCTTCGAAGCGCGCGGCTACACCGGCTGGGACGTCACCAGCCCGGCTTACATCCTGGAGAACCCAAACGGCAACACGCTTTGCATCCCAACGGTTTTCGTCTCGATGACCGGCGAGGCGCTGGACTACAAGACGCCGCTGCTGCGCAGCCAGCAGGCCATGGGCATCCACGCCGAGCGCATCCTGAAGCTGTTCGGCCACAAGGAGCTCAACAAGGTCGTGTCGTTCTGCGGCCCGGAGCAGGAGTACTTCCTGGTCGACCGGCACTTCTTTCTGGCCCGGCCGGACCTGGTCAACGCCGGTCGCACGGTGTTCGGCGCCAAGCCGCCCAAAGGGCAGGAGTTCGACGACCATTACTTCGGCGCGGTGCCCGAGCGCGTCCTCGGTTTCATGATGGACACCGAGCGGGAGCTGTTCAAACTGGGCATTCCGGCCAAGACCCGGCACAACGAGGTGGCGCCGGGCCAGTTCGAGGTGGCGCCGATGTTCGAGCGCGCCAACATCGCCTCCGACCACCAGCAGCTGCTGATGACCACCTTCAAGACGATCGCCAAGAAGCACGGCATGGAATGCCTGTTCCACGAGAAGCCGTTCGCCGGCGTCAACGGCTCGGGGAAACACGTCAACTTCTCGGTGGGCAACGCCGAACTGGGTTCGCTGCTCGTCCCGGGCGACACCCCGCACGAGAACGCGCAGTTCCTGGTGTTCTGTGCGGCGGTGATCCGCGCCGTGCACAAATTCGCCGGGCTGCTCCGGGTGTCGGTGGCCTCGGCCACCAACGACCACCGGTTGGGCGCCAACGAGGCACCGCCGGCGATCATCTCGATCTTCCTCGGAGAGCAGCTCGCCGACGTGTTCGAGCAGATCGCCAAGGGTGCGGCCACATCCTCGAAGGGCAAAGGCACCATGATCATCGGTGTCGACACGCTGCCCCCGCTGCCGACCGATGCCGGCGACCGCAACCGCACCAGTCCGTTCGCGTTCACCGGCAACAGGTTTGAATTCCGGGCCCCGGGCTCCGGGCAGACCGTCGCCGTGCCGATGATCGTCCTCAACACGATCATGGCCGACTCGTTCGACTATATGGCCTCCATCCTGGAGAAGGCCGTCGCCGACGGCGAGGACTTCGACGCGGCGGTACAGAAGCTGCTCACCGACGTCATCACCGAACACGGCGCGGTGGTGTTCAACGGGGACGGGTATTCGGAGAACTGGCAGATCGAGGCGGCCGAGCGGGGCCTGCCGAACCTGAAGACCACGCTGGATGCGATCCCCGAGCTGATCAAGCCGGAATCGATCGAACTCTTCGAAAAATACGGCGTGTTCAACGATCGCGAATTGCACAGCCGCTACGAGGTCCGCCTGGAGCAGTACGCGCTGACCATCGCGGTCGAAGCGAAGCTGGCGCTCGAGATCGGGACGACGGTCATCCTGCCGGCCGCGATCCGCTACCAGACCGAGCTCGCGCAAAACGTCGCGGCCCTGAAGAAGGCCGGCGTGGAGCCGAGTATGGCTGCATTGGAAGGGGTTTCGGCTCCGCTTGCCGATCTGTCCGCGGCGTTGGCGACGCTGAAGTCCGCACTGTCGGATCACTCCGCATCGTCGGCGCTCGAAGAGGCCACGCACGCCCAGCAGGAGCTGCTACCGGCGATGGACGCGGTGCGCGCGGCCGTCGACACGCTGGAAAGCGTTGTGGCCGACGATCTGTGGCCGCTTCCCACCTACCAGGAGATGCTGTACATCCTGTGACAGGCTTCGTCGGGCGTGGGGGCCGGCCGCGCAAGCGGCGGTGATCCGCGGCCCCCACGTCCGGCGATCCGCGCACGCAGCGCAAGAAATCCGCAAGGACTTCACCAAGATCTGGCAAGTTCGGTGCCGCAACCTTTCTGCTGACGGGGCGATCGCCCTGTGGCCGGAAAGGATCGGAAGTGCCCAAAACCCCCGAAGACAAGACTTACGATCTGGCCATGTCGCTCGAGGTCGGCCAGGTGTTCGCCGGATACACGATCCGTCGGCTGCTGGGCTCGGGCGGCATGGGCCAGGTGTACCTGGCGGCGCACCCACGTTTGCCGCGCGAAGACGCGCTGAAAGTGCTGCCGCCGGAATTGACCGCCGACGGGGAATTCCGGGCCCGTTTCGTGCGCGAGGCCGACCTGGCGGCCGGGTTGTCACACCCGCACATCGTGCGAGTCCACGACCGCGGTGAGGAGGACGGCCACTTCTGGATCTCGATGGCCTACGTGCCCGGCACCGACGCGGGCCGGCTGCTGGTCGAAAACAACCCGGGCGGAATGCCGCTCGATGAGGTGGTGTCCATCATCACCGCGGTCGCGTCGGCCCTGGACTACGCGCACCATCGCGGGCTGCTGCACCGCGACGTCAAGCCCGCCAACATCCTGTTGACCGACCCCGACGGTCAGGAGCGCCGCGTCTTCCTGGCCGACTTCGGCATCGCCCGGCGCATCGAAGACGCCACCGGTCTGACCGCGACCAACATGACTGTGGGCACGGCCGCCTACGCGGCGCCCGAGCAGCTGAAGGGCGAGCCCATCGACGGGCGCGCCGACCAATACGCCTTGGCCTGCACGGCCTTTCACCTGCTGACCGGCGCGGCGCCCTACGTCGATTCCAATCCCGCCGTGGTGATCAGCCAGCATGTCAACGCCGCGCCGCCGTCCATCGGTGCGCGGCGGGCGGAGCTGGTCGCGCTGGACGCGGTGTTCGCCACCGCCATGGCCAAGGAGCCATCGCAGCGATTCGGGAGCTGCGGGGAGTTCGCCGCCCACCTCGGCCAGCAGGCCGGCCCGGGCTACGCATACGCCGGCCAGATTCCGCCCCGCCCCGACAACGAAATCACCCAGCCCTCGTTCGGCGTCGCCGCGCCCACAACGCCGCTGCGGCCGACGAAGCGGTGGAGCCGGCGCCCGGCCGTCCTGATCCCCGCCCTGGCGGGCGTCGCGGCGCTGATCGCGGGTGGCGTCTGGGCGGGCGACCGGCTCACCCACTCCCACCAGCCGTCGCCCACCGCCGCGCCCACGGCCGCCCCGACACCCGCGACCCCGCCGCCCAACTCGGGACCCTTCACGGGCGTCTACCGGGCCGACTTCGCGCGGATCACCAGCATCGAGGGCATGCCGCCGCCGGGCGCCGCGCCGACAACCGAGACGTGGGGCGTGAGCTCCGCGTGCCGGCCCACCGGCTGCGTCGCGACCGCCACCCGCCTGACCGGAGAGACCATGCAGGTGCCGACGATGGTGCTCGACCAGGTGAACGGAAGCTGGCTGGCCGTCAGCGTGGGCTCGAGCACGTGCGGCAAGGTCGACGGTGAAATCTGGGAGACGTTCACGCTGCAACCGCGTCCCGACGGGACGCTGGCCGGCGAGGCGACCGAGATCATGGGCAAGGGCTGCGCCAACAAACGAAGCGTGACCTTCACCCGCACCGGGGACGTCGACGTCAAGAGCGTGGCCGATCCGAACGCCCTGCCGCCGCGGACCGTGTCGCCGGCCGAGGGGGTGCACGGCCACTACCAGGAGAGCGGCACTCAGCCGAACGGTTACCGGGAACAGAACGACTTCGTGGTCCGTACCGACTGCCTGCGCACCGGCGACCGGTGCATGACCTTCTTCCACAAACCACCCTTGTCGGCCATGGCGCTGGTATTCGACGGCGGCGCTTGGACTTACGACCGTGAGTTCGACATGCCCTGCACGCGGGGCGGCGCCATGGAGCACACCAGGATCGTCGCGCACTTCCCGATGCCCCAGCCCCCGCAGGACCCGGTTCCGCTGATCAGCGGGCACGGCCACGAGGACGTTACGGGGCCGCCGTCGCCGTGCAAGAGCACCGACGTCGACATCAAATTCGCGCGCACCGGCGACTGACCGCCGTCCCGGGCGGCCCACAAGCTAGGGCCAATGGTCCCTACCCCCCGTGGGTATGTGTGTGCGATCCTTCTAGGCATGACGGAAACACCCGAATCCACGGTCGACCCGGCCACCGTGGCCGGCCCACCCCGGTACGACAACCGGTATGGCGGATCCAGCCGGTTGGGCCAAGCCGCGGCGTGGGTGGTGATCGTTGCCGGGACGCTCTTCGTCGTCTCGGTGATCCTGTTCTGGGGGCTGCTGTTGGGCTGGTCCGCGGGCAGCCACTATGGCTGGTACCGCGGGTATTACGGCGGCCACTCCGGCGGCTGCCCCATGATGGGACCCGGCGGTATGGGCCCCATGATGGGACCGGGTGGTATGGGCCCCATGATGGGGCCGGGCGGGATGATGGGCCCGGGCGGCATGATGCCGCCGCCGCAAACGCCCTCGGCGCCAACGCCTCCGACACCGCGCCCCTAGCACGGCACGGCCGGGGCCGAATCACCCACCGCGGCAAGCGCCGTCGGCGGCCTATCCGAGCAGTTTGGTGAGCCAGGTTGGATCCTGGTAGTTCACCGATTTGGTGCCGTCCCACACGAACGGCGTGCCGGTGGCGTTGAGCCCGCTCAACGTCGCATCCCCGGCCGCCGCTTTGGCTTTGGCGGTGGCGACGTCGTCACCGGCTTTGATGCAGTCGATCACGCTGGCATCGACGCCGACGGTCTTGGCCAACTGGGCCAATTCGCCGTCGGTGCGATCCTCGGGGGCGTTCTCCGCGGGCTGGAAGGTGCTGGCGAACAGGCCAGAGTAGAAATCGCTGTAGAGCTTCGGATCGTTTTGTGCCGCAACGCAATACGTGGCAGCGACGGCGCGAGTCGAGTAATTCTTGCTGTGCGATTTGTCGTCGAGGAAGTTGAGCAGGTGATAGCGCACCGCCAGCTTCTTGTTGTTCACCGCGCTTTCGATGTCGCTCGCGTTCGACCGGATGAAGCTGCCGCACGGCGGGCAGATGGGCTCGTTGAAGATATCGATCGTCGTCGGTGCCGCCCCGCTGCCGATGGACACACCGTCGTCGAGCACTTTCAACTCGACCGCGTCGGGCGGGGGCGGCGCCGACGTCGCGCTGGACGTGGGCCGGGAGGACGACGACTGCCACGGATGAGCGGCAACCAGGGCCAGTACGCCGACGACGGCCACCACCACGGCGACGGCGGCGCCCACCCACAGCCACGGTTTACGGCCGCCCCGGGGCGGCTGCGCCCACGGCGGAGCGCCGGTGCTCCCCAGATCGCCCGTGCCCCACGGCGGAGTCCCCGGCCATCCCGTCGGCTGTGGCACCGGTCCACCGCCGATGACCGGTGAGCCGGTTGCCGGGGTCGCGGGCCACGCCGGGCCGTGGGGCGGGGCGTGGCCGGCCATCGCCGGCGGCACCGACGCGAAGCCGCTGGGCTGCTGGCCGGCGAACGCCGCGGGCAGCTTGGCCACCTGGCTGCGCTCCAGGATGTCGGTGGCCCGGTCCTGATCGGGTGTGGCCAGCGCGGCGTAGGCGGCCGACGACATGTCACCGCAGGTCGCATACCGCGCCGCTGGGTCCTTGGCCATGCCACGGGCGATCACGGCGTCGAAGGCCACCGGGATGCTCGGCCGCGCGACGCTGGGCCGCGGGATCGCCTGGTTGAGGTGGGCCCCCATCACGCTGATGGTGTCGCCGGTGTACGGCGGGGTCCCGGTGAGGCACTCGTAGAGCACGCAGGCCAGGGCGTAGATGTCGGCGCGATAGGTCACTTCGCTGTCGCTGAACCGCTCCGGCGCCATGTATTTGACCGTGCCCACTGTGGTGCCGAACTGCGTCAGCTTTTCGTCCGACGTGGCGCTGGCGATCCCGAAGTCGACCAGATAGGCGAAATCGTCGGAGCTGACGAGGATGTTCTCCGGTTTCACGTCGCGATGCATCACCCCGGCCGCGTGTGCGGCGTCGAGCGCCGAGCCGATCTGGCGCACGATGGCCACCGCGCGCGGCGGCGCCAGCGGCCCGAACCGGCTCAGCGTGGTGGCCAGGTTCTTGCCGTCGATCAGGCGCATGTCCACGTACAGCTGGCCGTCGATCTCACCGAAGTCGTGAATCGGCACGACGTGGGGTTCCTGCAGCCGCCCCGCGGTGCGGGCCTCGCGCTGCATGCGCGAGCGGAAGACCGGATCGCTGGAGAGCGTCTGCGACATGAGCTTGAGCGCCACGATGCGTTCGCGCACCGTGTCCTCGGCCTCGTAGACGTCACCCATGCCGCCGCGGCCCACCAGCCGCCGCAGCCGATACGGCCCGAACTGCGAACCCTCCCGCGAATCCGCGGTCGTGTCACCCATCGCCGACTCCTCACCCGGGGCCGCAATCACCTACGAGCATGCCTGCCAGGCATAAGGCTAATGGCTTCGGCAGCGTCCGGGCACGGTGAATAACGAGAAAGCCAGCTCATTGCGACTTTGCTGGCCGTGGCGATTGCGGGCCGGACGGCGTGGGCAGCGGCTCAGCGGCATTCCTCGTCGCCGGCTTTGCGTTCGCTGAGGCCCTCGCGGGACAGCGCCCGGACGAAGCCGTAGGCCTGCATCCCCGCCGGACCGGGATTTTTGACGATCCAGTCGTTGATCTTTCCCAGCGCGTTGGCCAAGTCGTCGCGCCTGACCCGGATCAGGTAGGTCTTTCGATCGTCTTGCGGGTCGTCAAGGGATTCGGCGACGGCCACGGGGTTGCGGAAGGCGTAGGCGATCCCGTGCACCGAATCGTGGTTGAGCGCCCAGTGCAGCTCGCCCGGCCGCAATCGGTTCACCGCCAGATTGCGGTATTCGTCCTCGCCGTTTGCATCGCTCACGTGGCCGGCGGTCCTCCTCTCCGGTGCCCGCGAGTGGTTGGACGACGATGGACTGAAGGCAGTGTCGCGCAGGCAAATCGATGGAAATAACCCAAGCTTTCATCATAGGAACCCGCGGGACCCGCTGCATGCCGAGCGGCCGTCCAGCAATCGCGGCGGCACTGCCCTCGATCGCGCCAGGCGACGTAGAGTTACCCGGGACCCAATTTATGGCTATCTCCGCCGGCTGCGAGGACTCATGACCGAACGCATCGAGACCAGTCGCACTATCCCGGCCCCCGCGGCCGACATCTTCGCGGTGCTGTGCGATCCGCAGGGCCACGTCTCGATCGATTCCTCGGGGATGCTCCAGGACGCCGACGGCGACTCCGTCACGGCCGCCGGGGACAGTTTCGTGGTTCACATGGACCGCGAGGCACTCAACGACTTCCCGCAGCTCGGCAAATACGACGTCACGGTCAGCATCGAAGACTTCGAGCAGGATCGGCTGATCTCGTGGACGGTTCTCGGCCAGATCCGCCCGCAGATCGGCCATGTCTACGGTTATCTGCTCGAACCGGCCGAGGACGGCGCGTCCACCGTGGTCACCTCGTTCTACGACTGGTCGAACATCGACGCGAAGTGGCGGGACGCCGGAATTTTCCCGGTCCTGTCCGAGGGCGCCTTGCGGGCGACTCTGGGCATTCTGGACCGGACGGTCCGCCGGGGCTATCCCCGCGGCTGACCGATCAGCGGCGATATTTCAGAAACAGGTAGTCGTCGTAGGCCAGTGCGTGCTCGAGCCGCATCGCCGCCGGCACCGACAGCTGCGCGGGCCGTCGCAGGCCCACGGGCTGGCCCCCGGCCAGCTTGGGCGCCAGGGTCACGCAGATCTCGGCGATGGCGTCGGCGTCGACCAGCTCATCGAGCAGAGTGGGCCCGCCCTCGCACAGGATGCGGCGCATGCCGTGCTCGCGCAGCAGCTCGACGGCACGGCTGACGTCGACGGAGTCGTCGCCGGCCACCATGGCCGGCGGCCGCGCGCCGTCGCCGACTGCGTGCCGCGCGGGCGAGCGTGCGCAGGTCACCAGGATCGGCGGCTGGTCCGGGTCGCTGAACAGCCTGGCCGGCAGTTCACCGCTTCGGCTGACCACGGCGATCGGGGGCGGCGCGGGCCGCCCTTCGGCGTGCCGGTTTTCCCGTTGCGCATCGGTGAGCCGCACCGGGCCATAGTTCTCGGCGCGCGCGGTGCCGGCGCCGACCAGGACCACGTCGGCGAAGCCGCGCAGGATCCGCAGCAGGTGCTGATCGGTGGGACACGACAGCGGTCCGGCGCGGCCACCGAAGGCGGCGGCGCCGTCGGCGGAAAAGATCATGTTGGCGCGCACCCCGTCCGGGGGATCGGCGTAGAACGACGCCAATTCGGTGATGTCGCCGACGGCGCCCACCCGAGGAGAGTCGGTCACGTCAGGCCTCGTGGCCGGGTTCCAGGTGGCGCACGTCGCCGAATGACACCCATTCCTCCAGTTCCTGCGGCGGGCGACCGTCGACCGGTTCCAGCAGGTGCCCGACGTGGTCGCCCAGGGAGAACCGATCCAGGATCTTGCCGGCGAACCAGGCGGCCGCGTCGTCGAGGATGGGCAGCTGCGCCGGCCCGCGATGCCACGAGCACCGCTCGAACTTGTTGACCTCGTCGCCGGTCTGGCTGCCGAAGAATTCCGCGACGCCGATGTGCTCGTGGTCGAACACGTGCACGGCCAGGTGGCTGGCCCCGGCGGCCACCCGGAACGTGTGGTTTTTCTTGGAAATGCCGACCAGGAAACGCGGCGGATTGATGCTGGTTTGGCTGGCGAAACCGACCAGGCAGCCGGCGTCGACGCCGTCGGCCTGCGTGGTCACCACGAACATCGGATAGTTCAACAGCGCCACCAGCTTTTCGAATGCTTCCGTTCCGGGTTCGGCCATCCGCTCAGTCTTCCCCTTCGGGCCGGCCGGGAATCGCCGCGGGGCGCCTACGCCTGGCAGCAGGCCTCTTCGGCGTCGCCGCCGGCGGCCCCGAAGGTGTCGGAGTCGGCCAGGACGGTGTAGACCTCCCAGCGTTCGCCGCCGGGGGCGGTGACCCACACCTTGTCCTGGGCGGCGAAGCAGCAGGTGGTGTTCATCTCTTCATCGGTGAAGATCCCGTGGGCGCCGAGACGGCCGATTTCGGCGTGCACGTCGTCCGCGGAGGACACCTCGACGCCGAGGTGGTTCAGCGTGCCGCCGTGGCCCGGGTTCTCGAACAGCACCAGCTTGAGCGGCGGTTCGGCGATGGCGAAGTTGGCGTAGCCGGGCTTGACCTTGGCGGGTTCGGTGTCGAACAGCTTGGAGTAAAACGCGATCGCCTCGCCGAGATCGTCGACGTTGAGGGCTAGCTGCACGCGGAACATGTTGATTCCTTTCTCCGGGTGATCATGAGGGGGTGGACGTGGGCAGAAGCTCGGCGACCAAGGCGCGGACCCGCGTCGCGATGTCGTCGCGGATGGCCCGCACGGTGGCCAGCGGCTGGCCTGCGGGGTCGGCCAATTTCCAGTCGCGGTAGGACACCCCGGGGAAATAGGGGCAGGCGTCACCGCAGCCCGTGGCGATCACGACGTCGCTGCTGCGCGTCGCGTCGGCCGTGCAGATCGTCGGGGTGGCGGCCGCGATGTCGATGCCGATTTCGGCCATGGCCGCGATCGCAACGGGGTTGACCGCGTCGGCGGGTTCGGTTCCCGCGGAACGGATCTCGATGCGGTCGCCCGCGAGGTGGCGCAGCAAGCCGGCCGCCATCTGCGAGCGTCCGGCGTTGTGGACGCAGACGAACAGGACGCTGGGTTTGTCGGCCATCGGCTACGGCTCCCGGAACAACCGGGTTCGCAGCCGCCGCTGTAGGTTCTCATTTTGCGTGGCGAACTTCTCACAGGAATGGCGAATGACTGGCGAATCCGCCACGAAGTTGAGAAAGTAGTTAGTTGCACTAGACGGGTCAGCGCGAATTTCCGGTGCCGTTCCCTCGCGAAAACCTGCCGATGGTGACACCCTGGGTTCGCGGTTGACCGCGTGGTTTATCCATGTCAGATGTAGTTTGCGTTGACTTGAGTTCCGCGACCGTTGCCTACCGGCCAGCGGCGGGGAAAAACGCTGTCTGCCGGCGGGCGAAGTGTCGCCCGAAACATCATTTCGGGTAGTGCCTTGGCGCACCTTCCGATGGTACTTCGGCCAGCGCCACTACTCGGGCACGTATTGGTCGGCGACTGAACGCGACCACGTCATCTACTAGTCTCGCCTAGAGCGGGCGAACTCTATCCTGGCTGATTTTGATCCGACGGTGAATCTCATTGTGGCGCAGCCTTGTCAGTTGACCGTGATCGTTGATAAGCAGGAGTGTTGTCACATTTCAGACTATCTCTGGGACAACGATGCGGGACAGATTGTGGTCACGTGGTGCGTGGCGAAATTGTCGAATCTTTGGGCTGGTGTTAGCTGGTGTTGAATGAGCCAGTAGCAGTGCGCATCGCCAATGTACGGTTCCTAGCGGGATACCGACGCGAATGGCTGGCAACCAGAACGTTCTGGTGGACTTACGCTTTCGGTCCTATTTTGAAGGGAGGCGTGTCTCAGGGATGGGCGGAGTTTTACGTGCTCCAGGTCCGGGGGCGGCCGCTGCGGGCAATTCCAGCGAACGCCTTAAGTACTGGGTGAGTTCGAGTGCCACGTCGTCAGCGGGCCTGTCGAATTCGCTATTGACCCAGTCGGTCAACCATACTTGCAGCGCTGACACCACGAGGCCCGCTAACAGCGATGGCCGCATGGGGGGAACTCCTTCGGATTCGACTGCGTCGTGCGCCAGCGCGACCATTGTGTCGATGCCGGTACGCCAGGCGTCGCGCTGGTTGCCGCGGCCCCAATTGTGGCCGCCTGTGGCCCAGCTCAATCCTTCGCTGACGTGAATGCGCAAGTAGTTGGGATGTTCGGCGAAGTAGGTGACGAGCGCATGAAGCGATGCGAAGAGTCGTTGGACCGGCGAAGTGCAATCAGCTATGGCTTGTTGTCCTGCGGAAATGAATTCTTCGACGCGCTGCTGATTGAGGACGTCCCATATTTCGTCCTTGCCGGCGAAGTGTTTGTACAGCGTCGCTAGGGACACATCTGCGGTGCGCGCGATGTTTGCGACCTTGGTCTTTTCGAACCCGGCCCTGGCGAACTCGTACTCGGCGGCTGAAATGATCTGCATCCGATACATTTGCCGGCGGGTTTCGTGAATGCTGGGGACGTTCACCGGTACCGAGTCACTGTGCCATACCGTCCTTCGGGCCAGGGTACTGACGGCTCGAGCATAATTGACCCGTCAGAGAGTTCCTCTGACCACCGGCGATGGGCCTGACGTGCGCTACTGCGACTTGCCGTCACGTCCTACGTCCGCCATGACGAAGACACCGATGATTGTGACCCTCCAGGGGTCGCTGGCGCTCGCCGGCTAGTGCGGCGCGCCGCAATTCCCGGAAACCCAACGCGATCAGGATGAGCCCTAGTGGGCCCATCACGGCTGACCCGCAGACAATGCATCCGGCAAGAAGAAAGCGATCAGAGCGCTGCGAGTCTGTTCCTTCCGCGAGTGCCCTCGACGCTGCTTGTGTCATCGTGGCGCCCTTTACCAGCCGAACACGACGAGCACGGTGGGCATCAGCGCGGCACCGAATATCGAGATGGCGACCGTGCACACGATTGCCAAGACAAGGAGACCACTTGTGTAGCTTGGTATCTCGATGAGATACCAGGTTGGGCATCGATTTGCGCTTGTGTGAGCGAAGTGTAGGGTGGGTCACCCAAGCGAGTGGCCAGCCAGTAGGCTTCAGCGATCAGGGCGCTTAGGGTAAGTGGGATCACGACCCCAATAACGAGGGCGTCTCCCCAAAACCCGTTTCCCCCATGACTGGTATCCACTGATTCTGGGCGGGGACGGCCCGAGTGCAGCCCGTATCCGTGCTGCAACGCTTGAGTGACGTTGATGGTGATGAAGAATGTGAAAAGTGCTGGCCCTGACCACGTACGGGCGACGATCGCTTGGCGCCTTTTGTGTAGACGGGACTGATCCGGTGTCCGCGCCGTGCTGCGGCTTCGGTGCTGGGCATAGGTATCGGGGTTGGTGTCTGTGGGCGCTGATGCAGTACGTCCGGTTGTCACGCGCCCGATCCGGCCGGCGTCGCTGATCACGGTCAAACCCTTCTTCGGATGTTCGTTAGGCATGGCGACCACGCGCATCGTGTCGCGAATTCGGGTGGTGCTTGCTTGGATCGAGTCGGCCTGGCGCTTCTTGGGAGGATTAGCACGCCTAAGCCCCGTCTTGTTGGTGGTTCATCGTTGGTGGGTTCGCAAGGCGATCATGAGGGCGGTTGCTTTGGCCAGTGTCGTTGTGTCGTTGGAGCGGGTCAGCTCGGCGCTGAGGAAGGTTTTGCGTCCTTCGATGACGTCGATGCGGGCGGTGGCCTGCAGTGGGGTGTCGGTCAATACGTAGTCGGTGTAGTCGACGTGGAGGTAGGCGGTGCGGCTGATGGGGCGGCCGGCGGCGTCGATGGTGAGGGCGAAGTGCCAGTCGAAAAGTAGCGGTAGCGCGCCGCCGAGGACGACGTCATGGGCGCCATGGTAGAAGCGGCCGAACTTGCCCTGCAGAACAACACCTTTGGCGCTAGTGGTGTGGATGGTGAACGCCGGTATCAGTGGGTTCCCAAAGCCGGGTAGTGCGGCATCGCGACCGGCTGGGGCCTGTGTTTCAGGTGCCCGATTCTGGGTGAGGGTTGTCGTGAGTCGGCGCAGTTGGGTTGCCGCCGCGGTCCACACGGCCGCGTCGGGGTTCGCTGACTGCGTGGCGTCTTGTAATTCCCGCAGGCTCTGGACGTACTCCACGAATTCAGGGCTGGCAGCCTCGGGTCGATACTGTGAGAAGTCGAAGGCGGGTGATGTCATCGTGTCCGTTCGCGGCTATGCGGCGCCAGGGTCCTTTTGATTGGCGGATGTCGCTGAGCGTCGCGGAGCGACGCTGAAAATTGCTGTGTCTTCTGCGCTTTCGGCGTCGTTGCAACGGCTGTGTGTGGGCCGCCGGGTGTGCCCAGGGCTTGGGTGCATTGGCTGGATCTGATCTTCGCCAACGTACCCAAGCCCGGCGTGGCGGTTGCCTAGCTGCGGGTCGAGACGGGAATGCCAGTGCCGCGGACAGCGCCCGCTCGGGTCGACGCCCGGTCCGCCTCCACAGCTTTGCGCCCGTAGAGGTAGCCCAGTTGCTTGGCGACGAAGGGAAGGCTGACGATGGGTGCGATCATCCACGGCAAGTTCTCATAGATCAGGACGATCGAGACGTCCCAGAATCCGTGGCGTGGGAAGTTGGGAAAGCCGTGGCGCGCTTCGGCGATGAAGTAGATGAAAAACACCGTCAACATGACCGCCATGGTGAAGAAGGTCCACCACAGCGGACGGATACGTTTGTCGGGGTCGTTGCCGGCTTTCCTCAACTTCGACCACGAGTACAGCAGGATGGCGGCGCCGGTTACGACAGCCAGTTCCATCGCCCACAACGCTCCGTCGCTGTTGAGATAGCGCACATCGTTGATGCCGTAGTACCAGATCACCCATCCCCAGCGCTGACCCTGGGTGATGTGCATCTTGCCCATCAGGTCACCGACGAGCCAGATGACCTCCCACCAGAGCTCACTTGCGGCGCCGGCAATGCAAAACCAGAGCATCTGAAACTCATTGGCTTTTTCCAGCGTCGTGCGTGTCTCGCCCGGAGTATCGATCCATGACGTGATGAACATGATGAAAACCGGGGTCATAAACAGAAAACAGGCGATCGTGCCGGTCACGGGCACCATCGGGATCAGTCCCAGGCCGACTCCGATGATGCTGCCCACCGCGATCGTTGTCGTAAACGCCGCGCACCACGCGTAAGTCCGGACGCGCCGTTTGGCCCATGGTCGGGCGAAATCGTGTTCAAGGGCGGTTGTCATCACAGCCTCCTGCTGCTGAAGTGGAAAAACTTCGGGCGACCTGGAGACGAACAGAATCGCTATTCTGGAAGCTAGCATCACGATACTGTGTGGCGCAATAGTTGTTCTACTGTGGGGCGGCAGCCGCGGTGAGCGCGGGGGCCGGGTCGTGGCGACGAAATCATGAAGGGAGTCCGGCGTTGATGACTTATGGACCGGCGGCGTCAGTCGTGGAGCGGACGCGGAAGTTGTTAGATCCGCAGCGATGTACCGACTTTCGCTTCACCGAGTCGGGCTATATGGACTTTCTTGGTGAGCAGGTACCGCCTGCGCCACGCATCGTGCATCGATTGATGAATACCGAGTTCTATACCGGCGGCTACGAGCGCGGCCGCGCCGCGCTGCGACGCCTCGTGGGGCTCGTTGCTCCGCAGCGCGCCGACGACCGCACACGAATACTGGCGGCCTTCAGCTAAGACCGGGTGCCGCGGTGATCGACCTGGGTTGCGGGCCGGGTAATTTCACCGGGCTGTTCGGTAGCGCCGTGGGCGAGAACGGTTTGGCGGTGGGAGTCGACGCGTCACACCACATGTTGCGGCGTGCCACCATCGACAATGCGGGCCCCAACGTGGCGTATCTACGTGCCGACGCCCAGAAACTACCATTCGCCGACCAAAGCGCCGATGCCATCGCATGCCTAATGGCTCTTTATCTCATCGAGCAACCCTTCAAGGCGCTCGATGAGATTACCCGCGTGCTGCGTCCCAACGGTCGGGTGGTCATCCTCACCAGTCTGGCGCCAGGGGGTACGCGCGGTGACGTGCGCAGCCGGGTGGTTGAAGGTGTTAGCGGCTGTCGGATGTTCGGCCGTGATGAAATCGTTAAAGCTTTGCGTCTGAGAGGTTTCGGCGAAGTTGAGCAACGAACCGGCGGTCTGTCTCAGTTGGTGACCGCTACGCGGCACCTCCTCGGCGGGGGAAAAGACACGATGAAATGACCCCACAGCGCCGCGTTCAGGCCGCGACTCGGTACTGATGCCAGTGACTGCAGTCGAGTTCATTTCTCCCAGTGGTGTGTGCCGCGCGTGGCATGGCGTGGCCGACACCGATGTCCTTGCTGGGCCGCAGGGTCGGCCGGTCGTCGTGATGGCGCACGGCGTCGGCGGGACGGTCGACAGTGGTCTACTGCCGTTCGCGGAGACTTTGTGCGCGATCGGATGCGATGTGCTGGCGTTCGACTACTACGGGTTCGGTGCGTCCGCGGGGGTCGGCGGACAGTCGGTGTCGATGCGTCGCCAGGTCGAGGACTATCACGCCGCGGTGGACATTGCTCGCTCGCTGCCGACCGCGGATCCGGCCCGGGTCGTGCTGTGGGGAGCGTCGCTGGCCGGCGGCCACGTTGTCGTCGTCGCAGCTCAACGCAGCGACGTTGCCGCGGTGATCGCGGTGACACCGCTGGTAGATGGTTGGGCCGCAGCGGTTCTCGCGCTGAGCCAACGTCGCCCAGGCTCGTTGGCCAGGTGCACTCTAGCCGGCATACGAAGCCGTATCAGAACCGATCGCGGCGGCCGTCCGATCACGATCCCGCTAGTCGGTCTACCCGGTGAAGACGCCGCACTCAACCTCGACGGCTACCACGACCGGTACACCGCGCTGGCGGGACCGACATGGGTCAACCGGATCGATGCCGCCGTCGGTTTTGAACTGCTTCGATATCGGCCCACGCGCGTCGCGGCCAAGGTCCGGTGTCCGATACTGGTTCAAATTGGGGATGCCGACCGAAGCGCGCCCCCTGCGGCGCAAGCCGCGATGGCAGCCAAAGCCGGTGCCTCAGTGCAGCATTACCCGTGTGATCATTTCGACGTGTGGCCGCACGGGCCCGCCTTCGACGCGGTAATCGCCCACCAGCGCGAATTTCTGTACACGCTGTTTCGTGACTCGCCGCGTTAAGACCCGCCCTGCAAGGATTCGAACACCACGCCATCGGCAGTGCGGAGATCGCCGGCTAAGCAGGATCGACAGCTGGTCCGCGATCCGTCAACTCTGCTGTGACACAGATGTTTTGATGTGCGCGACACCGGCTGCTAACGGGTGGCTGGCGGTCAGGCTCAGCAGGCGCAGGCGCACCGGGTCGGCCAGCGCCTTGAACATCGCCGCCAGGTCGACGGCCTGCGCCGCGTCCATGGCCGCGGCTCCGAGCGTCGGGCAACACGCCGGCGCCTGATTCGACATCCGTCTATATAGACATTCATCGAATCAGTAGGCAACCCCCGCGTCGGGTCAGGCTCGATCGGCGGGTCGTGCGGCACGCCGAATCGCGTACGCGGCAACGCCGATGCCCAGTACGGTCGCGCCCGCCAGCACGGAAGACAGCGGCATCGCGAATGCCAAGACCACGCACCCGACGATCCCGATCACCGGGATCGCGCGCGGCGGGCGGCCCTCGTCGGGCCGCAGGGTGAACGCGGAGGCGTTGGTGACGGCGTAGTAGATCAGCACGGCGAAGGAGGAAAACCCGATCGCGCCCCGAAGGTCGACGATGGCGGCCGACACCGCCACGATGGCCCCGATCAGGAGTTCGGCGCGGTGGGGCACCCGGAACTTCGGGTGCACGGCGGTCAGCGCGTGGGGGAGGTGGTGGGCGCGCGCCATGGCCAAGGTGGTGCGGGAGACCCCGAGGATCAATGCGAGCAGCGAGCCGACCGCCGCCACCGTCGCACCCACCTGAACCACGGGCGCCAGCCAGCCGACTCCCGCCGACCGCACCGCATCCGACAGCGGTGCCGAGGATTCGGCCAGCCGCCGCGGTCCCAACGCGCGGAGTGCGGCAGCGGCCACCAACGCGTAGACCGCCAGGGCGATGCCCAGCGCGAGGGGGATCGCCCGCGGGATGGTGCGCGTGGGGTCGCGGACTTCCTCGCCCAACGTGGCGATCCGCGCATAGCCGGCAAACGCGAAAAACAACAGGCCCGCGGCCTGGATCACCCCGCCCACGGTGACACCCGTCAGGCGCAGGTGATCGGCGCCGACGCCGCGGCAGGCGAACGCGGCCACGACCACCGCGGCGAGCACGGCCAGCACCAGCGCGACGATGATGCGGGTCAGCCAGGCCGCCTTCTGCACCCCGGCGTAGTTCACCGCCGTCAGCGCGACCACGCCGGCGACGGCGACCGAGTGCGCCTGTGCGGGCCACGCGTAGGAGCCGACGGTCAGGGCCATCGCCGCGCAGGAGGCGGTCTTTCCGACCACAAAGCCCCACCCCGCCAGATATCCCCAGAACTCCCCGAGCCGCTGGCGCCCATACACATAAGTCCCGCCGGAGGCGGGGTACAGGGCGGCCAGCCGAGCCGACGAGGTGGCGTTGCAGTAGGCCACCACCGCCGCCAGCGCCAGCCCCACCAGCAGCCCCGAGCCGGCAGCGCGCGCGGCGGGGGAGCGCGGCGAAAATCCCGGCGCCGATCATCGAGCCCAGCCCGATCACGACCGCGTCGAACAGGCCCAGGCTCCGTCGAAGCTCGGGGCTCGTCGCGTTCACAGCCGGTAACCTATCAAATTGGTTTGATGTATTATCCGAAGGGTGGCGGCGACCGATCGGGCCGTGGTTCCCCAGCTGATGCAGATGGCCTCGCATCCGGTGCGCTGGGCGCTGTTGACCGAGCTCGCGACCGGCGACCAGCGGGTGCGGGAACTGGCCGCCGCCGTCGGCGAACCGCAAAACCTCGTCTCGTATCACCTGCGGCTGTTGCGTTCGGCCGGCCTGATCGACGCGCGTCGAAGCAGCTTCGACGGCCGCGACACCTATTACCGGTTGAACCTGACCAGGTGCGCGGGGGCGTTCGCCGACGCGGCCGCCGCGCTTCATCCGTCGCTCGCGGCGGGCCCCACGACGCGACCTGCCGGGTCGGTGCTGTTTTTGTGCTCCGGCAACAGCGCGCGCTCGCCGATGGCCGAGGCGCTGCTGCGGAAAAGGGGCGGAACCCGCATCCGCGCGGCGAGCGCGGGCAGCCATCCCAAGCCTGCGCTGCATCCCAACGCGGTCCGGATCATGCGCGACGTGTACGGCATCGACCTCGCCGGCAGCCGGCCCCGGCCCCTGGCGGCGGTCGCCCGGCGCCGCTTCGATTACGTGATCACGTTGTGCGACAAGGTCCGCGAGTACGCCCACGAGCACGGCGTGGCCACGGCGATGCACTGGAGCCTGCCCGACCCGTCGGCCGCCGGGGGCGAGCGGGAGAGCTATCCCGAATTCCGCCGCGTGGCAGGCGAACTGGATCGCCGTATCGAGTTCCTGCTGCCCGTTTTGGCCCGGCATTCGTCGGAGCGGTGAGCATGCGGGTCGATCGGCGCCGGTTCCTGAAAGGCGGTGGGCTGGCGCTGATCGCCGCGAGCGGCACCGCCGGCCTCGCATCGGCCGCGTGTGCGCGGACCGCGCCGCCATCCCCGCCCAACGGCAAGCCGGATTACACCCTGCGGATCGGCACTTCGACGGTGGAGTTGGCACCGGGTCAGCTCGCGTCGACCCTGACCTACAACGGCCAATTCCCCGGTCCGCTGCTGCGGTTCAACGAGGGCCGGCGGGCGTGGGTGGACGTCTTCAACGACACGGATTCCCCCGAGCAGCTGCACTGGCACGGCCAGCACGTGGGCGTCGACGTCGACGGCTCCGCTGAGGAGGGCACGCCCTACATCCCCGCGCACGGCATGCGCCGCATTTCCTTCATCCCCGGCCCGGCCGGCTTCCGGTTCTACCACACCCATGTCGTCCCGCGCTCCGACCTGTCCCGCGGCCAATACAGCGGCCTGGTCGGCCCGGTCTACATCGAACCCCGGCAGAACGCCGGTTCCTACGACCAAGAGATCTTCTTGACGCTCAAGGAATTCAACCCCACCTTCAGCCGGGGCGGCGACATGGCCAGCGACTTCCTCGCCGGCGAGCAGGACCCCGACCTCAGGGACAAGGGCGAGGCGGCGATGAAGGCCTCGCTCGACCGCGGCGATCCGCGTGGCTTCGAGGTCAGCTACGGGGCGTTCGCGATCAACGGCCGCATGCTCGGCCACGGCGACCCCATCCGCGTCCAGACCGGGCAGCGGGTGTTGCTGCACGTCCTCAACGGCAGCGCCACCGAGACGCGCAGCCTGGCGTTGCCCGGGCATACCTTCAATGTGGTTGCGCTGGACGGAAACCCGGTGCCGAATCCGGCGGCCGTGCCGGTCCTGTGGCTCGGTGCGGCCGAACGCATTTCGGCGGTGGTCACCATGAACAACCCGGGCGTGTGGGTGCTGGGCGACCTGTCCGACGACGACCGAGGCCACGGGATGGGCGTGGTGGTGGAATACGCGGGCCGCGGCGGAGATCCGCAGTGGGCGCCACCGCCGCCGTTCACATGGGATTACCGGCTGTTCGCGCGGCCCAACCCCACGCCGCCTGCGGCGCCCGACCGCACCATCGAGATGCTGATCGAGAAGCGCAACGCCGCCGAGGGCGGCTTCAACCTCTGGACGTTCAACGGGACACCGTTTTCGATGGACGCCAACCGGCCCGTGCTCGACGTGCAACGCGATAAGCGCTACCGGCTGCGGTTCCGCAACGCCACCGACGACCTGCACCCGATGCACCTGCACCGGCACACCTTTGAGGTCACCCGCTTCGCGGGCACCCCGACCGCCGGCGTGCGCAAGGACGTTGTGATGCTGGGCGGCTACCAGAGCATGGAGACCGATTTCGTCGCCGATCAACCCGGCCTGTCGCTGCTGCATTGCCATCAGCAGATCCATATGGACTACGGGCTCATGCTGCTGCTCAACTGCGTCTGACCCGCGAGACTCTACGATTTGCCCATGTCGCTTGACGCCGGGCAGGTGTTTGCCGGATACACGATCCTGCGGGTGCTGGGGTCGGGCGGCATGGGCCGGGTCTATCTGGCCGCGCATCCACGGTTGCCCCGCGAGGACGCGCTGAAGGTGTTGC
Source organism: Mycobacterium terramassiliense (assembly GCF_900157385.1). Lineage (GTDB taxonomy): Bacteria > Actinomycetota > Actinomycetes > Mycobacteriales > Mycobacteriaceae > Mycobacterium > Mycobacterium terramassiliense. Next base: position 169,406 of record NZ_LT717698.1, on the reverse strand, counting down.
CGCCCGAGTTCACCGCCGATCCGCAGTACCGGGAGCGGTTCGAGCGGGAAGCGGAGCTGGCCGCCGGGCTGTCGCATCCGCACATCGTGGCTATCCACGACCGCGGTGAATTCGAGGGCCAGTTCTGGATCTCGATGGAATATGTGGCCGGCACCGACGTGGCCCGGCTGCTGCGCGAGCGGTTTCCGGGCGGCATGCCGGTCGACGAGGCGATGACGATCATCGCCGCGGTCGCCTCGGCGCTGGACTACGCGCATCATCGGGGCCTGCTGCACCGCGATGTCAAGCCCGCCAACATTCTGGTCACCGATTCCCACGACCAGGGGCGGCGGATCTACCTGGCCGACTTCGGCATCGCGCGGCGCGTCGATGACGCGGCGGGGCTGACGTCGACCACGATGGCGGTGGGCACGGCGGCCTACGCGGCGCCGGAGCAGCTGATGGCCGGGCCGGTCGACGGCCGCGCGGATCAATATGCCTTGGCGTGCACAGCGTTTCACCTGCTGGCCGGCGTCCCGCCGTACGGCGGCCCCAACCTCGCGGTCGTGATCGGCCAGCAGGTCAGCGCCCCGCCGCCCTCGATCGGCGCCCGCCGCCCGGAGCTGGCGGGGCTGGACCCGGTGTTTGCCACCGCGATGGCCAAGGCGCCGTCCGGGCGGTTCGGCAGCTGCGGGGAGTTCGCCGAGGCATTGCGTCAGCACCTCGGGGCGCCCGGTGCCCACCCCGAACCGGCGCTTGACCCGACCGCGCTTGCGTTGCCCGCGAAGGGGAGATTGGCCCGGCGCCCGGGTGTGGTGATCGGGATCGTGGTGGGCATCGTGTTGCTGGTCGCCGGTGGCGCGGTTGCGGGCCTGAAGCTCACGGGGCAGCGCCACCCGGCCCCGGCGTCGGGCCCCTTCACCGGCACCTACCGGACCGACTTCGGGGCGACCATCGCCCTCGACGACATTCCGGATTCGGCTGCGCCTCCGGCGGTGACGAGCACGTACGGGATCCGATCGGTGTGCCGCGCGCAAGGTTGCGTGATGACGGCGCAACGCCTGGGCGGCGCGTCCGTGGGGGTCCCCACGCTGGTGTTCGACCAGATCGGCGAGAGCTGGGTGGCGGTGTCGCTCGGGTCGGACACGTGCCGCGATGCCCCCGCGGAGTTCTGGCAGGTGTTCACCCTGCGGCCCGGTCCCGGCGGGAGTCTCTCCGGTGACTACACCGCGACCGCCGCCAATGCCTGCGCGACCAAGCGGACCGTGACCTTCACCCGAACCGCCGACGGGGACATCAATGGCCTACCCGACCCGGCCGGCAACCCCCCACGAGTCGTATCGCCCGCCCAGGCGCTGCGCGGCCGCTACCACGTGACGTGGACCTTGACGAGCGGGGACCCGCTGCAGCAGTTCGACACCGCCGTCACCACCTATTGCCTGCGCACCGGTGATCGATGCATGAGCTACTTTCACGAACCATCCAACGACCTACCGCTGGTATTCGGCGACGGCAGGTGGACCTGGAACGTCGACGCCACCAGCACGTGTCCGCGGTCGGGGGATACGACGCACATGAAATCCGGCGGCGAATATCCCCTGCCGCAACCGCCGACGGACCCCATTGCGAAACTCACCGGCCGCGGTCACCAGGAGCAAAGCCCGCCGTGCCCACTCAACGCGGACTTCGACGAAACGTTCACGCGCACGGGCGATTAGCGGTGCCCGCGCGGATGAGCCCGCCCGGCGAGCAGCCGCGTCTGCGCGAATCGCGCGTGCCGCCGCGGCTTCGGCATTTACGATCTGCCCATGTCGCTCGAAGTCGGCCAGGTGTTTGCCGGATACACGATCCTGCGGATGCTGGGCTCGGGCGGCATGGGTCAGGTGTTTCTCGCGGCGCACCCGCGGCTGCCGCGCGAGGACGCGCTGAAGGTCCTCGCGGCGGACTCGACCGATGACCCGGAGTTTCGCGCCCGGTTCCTGCGTGAGGCCGACCTGGCGGCCGGGCTGTCGCATCCGCACATCGTGGCGATCCATGACCGCGGCGAGGACGACGGCCGGCTTTGGATCTCAATGGATTACGTGGCCGGCACGGACGCGGGCCGGCTGCTGCGCGAAAACCACCCCAGGGGAATGCCGCTCGAATTGGTGGTCGCCATCGCGACCGCGGTCGGCTCAGCGCTGGACTACGCGCACCAACGCGGGTTGCTGCACCGCGACGTCAAGCCGGCCAACATCTTGTTGACCGATCCCGACGGGCAGCAGCGGCGAGTCTTTCTGGCCGATTTCGGCGTCGCGCGGCGCGTCGACGACGCCACCGGGCTGACGGCGACCAACATGACCGTGGGCACGGCGGCCTACGCGGCGCCCGAGCAGTTAAAGGGCGAGCCGATCGACGGGCGCGCCGACCAATATGCGTTGGCGTGCACGGTGTTTCACCTGCTGACCGGCGCGGCGCCGTACGTCGATTCCAATCCCGCCGTGGTGATCAGCCAGCACATCGGCGCCCCGCCGCCCTCGATCGCGGCCCAGCGTCCGGAGCTGGCCGCGCTGGATCCGGTCTTCGCCATCGCGATGGCCAAGACGCCGGCCGAACGATTCGCCAGCTGCCGCGAATTCGCCGACCAGCTGGCCCGCGCGCTGGGTGCGGACCACTGCGGGCCCGGCGCCCTGCCGTTCCCCGACACCCAACCCGCGATCGACGCCACCGTCCCCGCCGTGCGACCCCCCGCCGGCGGGCGACCGGGGCGGCGTCCCCGCGCGCGGATCGGCGCGCTGGCCGGCATCGGGCTGCTCGTCGCGGCGGGTGGTGTCTTCGCCGGTGTGAAGCTCCTGCACCACCACGAACCCGGTCGCGCCGCCGCGCCGACCGGCGCCCCGCCAACGAAGCGTCCGCAGCCGAACACGGGCCCGTTCACCGGTGTCTACCAGGCGCACTTCGGGCAGGGCGGCACCCTCGACGATGTCGCCGCGGCGGCAGCCAAGCCGACGACGGACACCTACGCGGTGCGCTCGGCGTGCGGTCCGACCGGCTGCCGGGCGACCGCGTCGCGTCTCAGCGGCGAGCTGAGGCTCGCCTCGAGCTCGGTGTTCGACGAGGTGGACGGGCGCTGGGTCGCCGTGAGCCTCGGCTCCGACAAATGCCGGGACGCGCCGGCCGAAGTCTGGCAGGTCTTGACGCTGCAGCCGCAGCCCGACGGCAGCTTCACCGGTGAATACCGCGGGGCCTCCGAAAACGCCTGCAACGAAAAGCGGACGGTGACCTTCACCCGCACCGGGGACGTCGACGTCACCACCCTGCCCGACCCGAGCGCCCTCCCGCCCCGGGTCGGGTCGCCGGCCGAAGCGCTGCACGGCCGCTACCACGTCACCCGGAAATTCAAGAAGGCCATCCCGCCACAGCAGGGGGATCAGGCGGTCGTCACCGACTGCCTGAGGGGCGGGGACCGGTGCATGAGCTATCTCCACTCCACGACGATCGACACACCGCTGGTCTTTGCCGGTGGAACCTGGAGCCTGCACGTCGAGCACGACGACAACGACCCCGGTTGCGGCGGCCTGGTCTATGCGAAAGCCACCGGGCAGTATCCGCTGCCCCAACCGCCGCGGGATCCCATCACGCTGCTCACCGGCCACAACCACCTCGACGAGTCCGGCGGACCCAACTGCCAATGGAGCCTGGATTACGACGAAACACTTACGCGCACCGGCGATTAGGGTTCCCGACTGCACCTAGGCTTCCAGCGGCACCCAGGCGCTCGGCTGTCGGCGACGCTCACCCGAGCGGGAAGACACGTCGGGCCTTACAGTGAGGCATGTCCCATCCGCTGGATCCCGGCGCGCCGCCCCCGTACCCGGGTGGCCATCCGCCGCCGTATCCGGGCCCCTACCCCGTCGGTCCCTATCCCGCGCCGTACCCCCCGAGTGGTTATCCGCAGCCGTACCCGCAGGGTCCGTACCCGCCGCCCGGATACGCGTACCCGCCGCCGTACCGCCAGACGACCAGCGGGTTCGCCGTCGCGTCGCTGGTGTGCGGGGCCGTGGGTGGCATCCTGCTGAGCGTCATCTTCGGCATCATCGCCCTGGGAAAAACGAAGCCCGGTGGGCAGCGCGGTCGCGGCATGGCCATCGGCGGATTCGTGCTGTCCGCCGTCTGGGCGATGGTGATCGCCGTCGCGATCGCCTTCGCGGCCCTGTCGTCGACTCACCCGGTGAGCGCTCAAGACATCAAGGTGGGGGACTGCTTCGCCGAGCTGCCGACCGGAAACCGCATCTCGTCGGTGAACACCGTCAGCTGCGATCGGCCCCATGTGGCGGAGGTGGCCGGCGTCGTGACCATTCCCGACGGACCGTTCCCCGGGGACTACGGATTCAGCGCCTACGGCAAGCAATGCAAGGAGTCGCTGGCGTCGTACTCGGCTACGGCGCTGCTGGATCCGGACATCGACCTGGCGGTCATGAAGCCCACGCAGGATTCGTGGCAGCACGGTGACCGCGCGATGGTGTGCGTCGCGACGTTCACGAACAAGCGCACCGGGTCGATCAAGACCTGACCGCTTGGTCGGTGGCCACTATCGAAGTGGTTGGTTGTCGCGCACGCCCCGATACATGCCCCATCGGACGATCCATGGCATCACCACCCGTTCGACCGACCATGACGGGAAGCGGAACGAATGACCGGTGGGGAAAAACACCTCGAGGCCGTTGGGCTGGATACCCAGCAACGAACCCCACCGGCGTCCCGGCGTTCGGAAAGTGCGCAGGTCCCGACCCGCGAACTCGGCGCGAATGTTGTGGGCTACCAACGCATCCCCGCGATTGCGGGCGGAACTGCGCAGCGGGTCGGTGGCCGCGACGTCGCCGACGGCGAAGACGCCTCGGTGGCCGGGCACCCGCAGTTCCGGGGTCACGCGCACGAAGCCGTGTTCATCGAGCAGTTCGGGCGGCAGCCAATCGGTGTTGGGTCGCGCCCGACCGATGGCCCACAGCACGGCGTCGGCGGAACTCGGCGGTTGGCCGGTGCTCCAGTCGACCGGTTCGTCTGTGATCGCGTCGCCCGAGAAGCCGTCGGGAACCCGGGCACGATGCCCGGCGTGCAGGCCCACCCCGAGGTCGGTCAGTCGATCGCGGACGCGCCGCCAGGTGGCCGGGTGATATTCGCCCAAGGCGCGCTCTCCGGGAAAGTACAGGTCGATCCGCTTGCCCGGCCAGGTGGTCGCCAGGTTGACGGCGCTGCTGACCGCGGCCGCGCCGCCCCCGATGACCAGCACCGAATCCGCCGTGGACAACCGGTGGTGGGCGGCGCGCAGGTCAGCGCCGATCTCGGCGGCCGACTGCAGTGTCGGCCTGCGCCAGAATCCGTTGCTGACCCCGGTCGAAATGACCAGGGCGTCGTACTCCTCGGCGAGGGGCGTGCCGTCCGCGCGGCGACCCAGGACGGTGCGGCCCGCCAGATCCAGGCCCGTCAACGAGGCCTGCTCGGTCCGCACCCCGTCCAGGCGGCGGAACCTGTCGAACGGAATCCAGTAGTCGCGGGCCCAGTCCTCGGGGCGGGACAGCCGGATGCCGAGTTCTTGACCGCTCACCAGTGCGGGTTTGCTGGAAATGCCGACGACGTCGGCGTGCCGGGCCAGCCGGATCGCGGTTAGGACACCGACGTCGCCCAGTCCCGCGATGACGACGCGCTTGCGGTTCATGTCACAGACCCTCCGCCGCAGTCGGCAAAACTGTAACACGTTCTACTTACGCGCCATCGGGCATGGCTCACCCGGAAGCCGCATCAGTAGCATTAGCCAGCGGCACCTCCGCCCGTCGAAAACGTGTCAGCCGAAAAGGACCGGCATAGCGCAATGGCACCGAAAGGAACGGCTCACATGACGACACCGGCCGACACCCATCGCCACACCCCGCAACTCATTCCGCGCCGGCTGCTGCGGAGCGGGCAGGTCCACCATCCGGCGGTCCTCGGCGAGGCCAGGAGGCGGAGCGAGAGCTTCCAGCTGCGTTTGGCCGATCGGATAACCGCGTTTGCCGGGTCGATGAACTTCGTCTGGCTGCACGCGGCACTGTTCGGCGCGTGGATGACGTTGTTGGAACGAAACCCGTGGCCCACCCTGACACTCGCGGTGTCGCTCGAGGCGATCTTCCTGTCCACCTTCGTGATGATCGGTCAGAACCGCCAGGCCGCCTTCCAGCAGGCCCGGGCCGACCACGACTTCCAGACCCAGGAAGTGGAGCTCAAGACCGATCTCGAGCTGACCCGGCAGATTCACATCCTCACCGAGGAACTGCACAAACGCATCATCGGAAAACCGGGCTCGCAAGGGTAACCAAAAGCGTTGCGGGGCAGGGGGTTAACTGATTTGGCGGGGGAGCACATGGCGGAACTTCAAACGACGATGCGTCCACGGGTGGACGCCGCGCTGCGCGCCGCCGTCCGGGCATCGGCGCCCCGCCCGGCCGCCGCGCGGCGGGCCGCCAAGGATTTTGAGCAAGGCCTGTGGACGGCGGTCGGCGCCGAGATCCGCTGGGCGTTCACGCCGCCACGCACCTGGCTGATGGGAGTGCTGGCCAACGTCGTCTTCGCCGCGACGTGGTTGCTGGTGCAGCCGCTGACGACCGGGCGCCACCACTCGGATTGGGTGATCCTGATCGGCACCTACTTCTCCTCATGGGTCCTCGCCGACGTGACCACCACCAACCTGCTGGGCGCCGACCATTACCGCGTCCGGCAGGCGTTGTCCGACGGGGTGCCGTTCTGGCGGATCATCCTGATCAAGAACATGGCCCTGCTGGCGATCGTCGGCGCGCCGACCCTGGCGGCGGCGATGGCCCTCACGCTGTGGTTGGAGTCGCCGGCGCGCCTCGGCGTGACCATCCCCACCGTCGCGGTGCCCATCGTGTCCTGGCTGGGGGTCGGCAACCTCATCTCGGTGTTGCACCCGGTGAGCGCCGAGCCGCTGATTCGGCGGTGGCGCCAGCGTGGCGATCGTCCGCGCACCGGCGGGTGGGTGCTGGCCCTGACGCTGCCGTATGCGCTGTATTACGTCGCCGACCCGATGAACGGGGTCGAGCACCGGGTGCTGTGGACGCAGGTGCCCAAACTGATCTGGCCGGTGTTGGGACGGGACACGAAAAGCTTCGTGCACCTGGCCATCGCCACCGGCGTTTATCTCGCGGGAACCGTGGCCGCCCTGCTGTGGGTGCGCAAGCGGGGGTTGCAGATCAGGTGACGTTGAGTTGGCGAAGTCGGGCGCTGCCCACCGTCCTCCGCCTCACCCGCGGCCGGCCCTTCCGAACCGCGGAGAGCGCCCGCGAGCACATCGAGCGGCGGGCGTCGCTTCCTCAGGCGTTCGGGCCGCCGCCGCGGTTGCGGTCCGACCTTGACGTGCACATGGAGATTCGGTCGGACTGGCCGATTTTCACCCTGACACCGAAGAACGGCGCGACGCCGCGCGGCACCGTCTTCTACCTCCACGGCGGTGCCTGGGTCAACGAGATCGCGGCACAGCATTGGCGATTGGCGGCGCAGATCGCCGCGGAGGCCGGGCTGCAAGTGGTCGTGCCGATCTATCCGCTGGTGCCGTTCAGCACCGCGGCCGAGGTCATGCCCATGGTCGCCGAGCTGGTGGCCGAGAAGACGGCGGGCGATCACAGCGTGTGTTTGGCGGGGGATTCGGCCGGGGGCCAGATGGCTTTGTCGGCCGCGCTCATGCTGCGCGACGAGCACCGCCTGGCTTTGCCGCGGACCGTGTTGATCTCGCCGGTCCTCGACGTGTCGCTGGCCAACCCGCTGATCAACGGCGTCGACGATCCGTGGCTGACCCGCGCGGGCGTGCTGGAATTCGCGGCGCGCTGGCGTGGCGACCTGGCGACGACCGACCCGATGGTGAGCCCGTTGAACGGCGACCTGAGCGGGCTGGGGCCCTTGACCGTTTTCAGCGGCACCCGCGACATCCTCAACCCCGACGCGCGGCTACTCGCCGAGAAGGCCGCGGCGGCCAGCGTCGACATCGAATACCACGAACGACACGGCCTGGTGCACGTCTACCCGCTCACGCCGACGCCGGAAGGTCGCGCCGCACGCGCCCTCATCGTCGAACGTCTACGCGAGAACTGACGGGATCGGGTCCTCAACGGGGCATCCGGTGCTGCCGTTGCCGGAAAATCCGTCCTCCATTGCAGGACAAATCCGGGTCGCCGATGCAATGATTGGCGTCGACATCGGTCAATGGAGATCAGTGACCCAGCGAGAAGTGGCGACTATGAATCGTGCCGGCGACCACGGCTACCTGAGGTCGGAGTGTATTCGGCTGAGCCGCAGTGGCATTCGGGACATGCGTCGGCGCTCGTCCATCCCGCCGGGCACGCACCCGCCAAGAATCCTCCAAGGCGTCCATACCAACCTTGCCATGACCGGCCGCACGGGCGGTAACAGCACCGATCACCTTCAAAAGAGAGGGAAACAACAATGACGGAACAACCAGCCGCGGGGTGGTACCCGGACCCCAGCGGCGGGCCCGGCCAGATGTACTGGGACGGCCAGCAGTGGCGAGCCGACGCGCCCGCCGCGGGCGCCGGCGTCGCCCCCTACGCGGGCGACGCACCGTATGGCGTCGACGCCTACGGTCGCCCCCTGTCGGACAAGAGCAAGGTGGTCGCCGGGCTGCTGCAGATTTTTCTCTCCACTTTCGCGGTGGGTCGCTTCTACCTTGGCTACACCAACCTCGCCATCATCCAAATCGTGGTCACCGTGTGCACCTGCGGGATCGGAGCCTTCTGGCCGTTGATCGACGGGATCATGATCATCATGGGCAAGGTTCCCGACGCGCAGGGGCGCACGCTGCGCGATTGACCGCAACGCCGGCCGAATAGAACTGAGTCCCGGCACCATCCGCGCATGCAGAACATGGTGGGCCAGTGAAATCTGGCCTATGTCAGGCTGATCGAGTTGAGGGCAACACAACCGGGGCCGGTTTTCGTGCCGCAGCCGAGAACGGTCGCTTAGCGACCACATCGGCCCCCCGGCAGCATTGCGATCCGCTCGTTTAGCCACTCACCGATTTCGGTGAGGTCCGCCATGCCATCGGAGAGCGATCCTGAGGCGGGTTCCACAGCCACCGCAACAACGCTCACCGCTCCGGACGACGGATTAGTGACGAAGCCGAATTGCCGAACCAGGTAGGCCCCCGCCTCTGATGGCCCCCAGCCGCCTTTGAATTGGGCATTGGGTATGCGGCCCAATCCCCATCGTTGGTCTTGCTCGATTTGGCCCATCAGCGCTCGAACTGGCGCATCTCTGTTGTCGCACGCCGCGAAGGTGGCGAAACGCGCTTGATCCGCCAGGGACCAAAGCGTTTGCCCGAATGCGGTGAACTGGGGCCGAATTGTGCGCGACTCCACCGGGGTCGGGTCACCCGCCTCACGCAGAACTTGTTCAACCGCGCGCGCCGCCGCGGCCGGATCGCCCAAGCTTTCCCAGATCGATTCGGCGGCCGTGTTATCGGAGCTGACGATGGCCGCGCGCATCGCATCGCTGACTTCAGTGGAGTGATTTTCGCGCATGGCGGCGATGACCAGCGGCACCTTCATGGTCGACCACGCCGGCCCAATCGTCCATTGTCCCAACGTCATCGGCGAGGCCGCGTTCCCGGCGGGCGCGATGATGAGCCCGATGCCTGCGGCGATTCCGCTTTGCAGCCGGGCAAAGTCGGCTGCGAGCCCGGCGGCGCCGGGCCCACTCGATGAAGGGTTGGCCCCCGGGGAGGGACTTCGATGCTGGGCCGCACCCAAGCCGCTCACCTTGACGACGACCAAGCCCGCGACAATGACGATCGCGGCGCCCACGATTGCACCGGGGACGACGCCGCGCGGGATTCCGCGAGCCGGCATGGCAGTCGTCAACGCCCGCACGGTGAATCGAAGGCTTTGGCCGCCGCCATCCGGCGCACCGACGCTTCGATGTCGGGCATGCTCAGTTCCCCATCGTTCAGCGCCGACACCAGCCGGTCGAGTACCGCCGGAACCGCGGTGGTACTCACCCACAGCGCCGTGTCGTTTCCGGCCTGCAGGGCCTTCAGCACCGCCTCCGCGATCCCGTAGCGATCGGTGATCGCCCGCATACTCGACAGGTCGTCGGTGAACACGGGCCCGTCGAATGGAGGGCCGCCGTAACCTTTCCCGTTGCGCAACAACGAGGTCGCGGCCGCGCTCAGGCTGGCGGGATCCGTACCGGTCAGGCCGGGAACCTGCATGTGGCCGACCATCACACCCACCGGCGCCTGGGCCACCAGCGTGCGATAGGGCACCAAGTCGACACCCTGCATCTCGTCCAGCGGCGGGGTCACCACCCCGGTCGCATGTGAATCACCCGAGGCATGGCCGTGCCCGGGAAAGTGCTTGAGCACCGGCAGGACGCCGGCGTCACGCAGGCCGCGCGCGTAGGCGCCCGCGTACTTCGTCACTACCGCGGGGTCGTCGCTGAACGACCTGTCACCGATCACCGAGTGGTCGGGCGCATCGGTGACGTCGACGACCGGGGCGAAATCGACGGTGATGCCCAGCCGATGCATCTTGCGGCCGCGGTCCAACGCCAATTGGTAGGCCTGATCGACCGACTCATTCCGGGCCAGAATGCGGGCCGACGGCGCCTGTCCGAGCAGCGATGTCGCGGACAACCGCTCGACCCGCCCGCCCTCTTCGTCCACACTGACCGCCAGACGCAGCGGACCCGCCGAGCCGGCGATCTCGGAGAGTGAGCCGTCCGTCAGCATCGACAGGTTGGTCCAGCTGGCGATAAAGATGCCGCCGACGTGCTGACTGGCGACCACCGTGCGCGCATCGCCCGCGTCGGTCACGCCGACCATCAGCAGTTGCGCGAGCTTGTCTCGGATCGACATCGTCGCCAGCAAGCGCGTTATGTCGCAACCCGGTGGTGTAGAGGAGGCCGGCGCCGCGCCGGTGCGGGGCGGCGCCGAAGTCGGCGAGGATGCGGTGTGGTGGGTCGGCCCGAGCCGGAGGCCCACGATCACTCCGCCGGCCACCACGGCGACGGCGACGAGGCAGGCGGCGACGACTGTGGCGCGCGGCGAGAATCGGCGTGACCGAGCCCGTGCGGGAATCTCCCGGCGCTGCGTGTCATCCATTGGCTCGCCGGTGAAATCGGACCGATCGCCCATTCCTTCGGCGGGCTTGCTTGAGCTGGGACGGCGGCGGGGAAAGTTGTGACGGTGTGGCCGATTACTTGTCATTCAGGTCGCCCATCAGGTCCTATTGGTGCGTTGATGCCAGCGTTATTCTCGCTCTCACGGGTGCAGCTCAGTCAACCGGGAGGATCGACCCATGACGTCACCCAACCAGCCCGCCTGGTATGACGACCCACAGGATCCGAACGCCCAACGGTACTGGGATGGCCAAGGCTGGACGCCGCACCGCCAGCGAAAACCTAATGTGCCTGTCAATGGACAGCTGTAACTGCCCATGGGCGGACATGAGAACTGCTCGTAGGTGGCCAATAAGAACTGCCCAGTGGCGGACACGAATCTGCCCATGAGGGTGTGTCCGCCACCGGTCGTTCGCTGGTGTCAGGTCAGGGGTTTGACTCCTTTCCCGTGCAGGGCTTGGGCCAGGCGCACGGAGTCGCCGCTGGTTTGGCATAGGTGCGCGTGGTGCAGGAGCCGGTCGACGGTGGCGGTGGCCAACGTCTTGGGCATGAGCTCATCGAAGCCACTGGGATGCAGATTCGACGAGATCGCCACCGATCTGCGTTCGTAGGCCGCTTCGACGATGCGGTAAAGCCCCTCAGCGGCATCAGCACCGACCGGAAGAAGTCCCACGTCATCAATGACGACGAGCTCCGCGCGCACGATCTTGGCCACCGCCTTGCCCAGGGAATCGTCAGCACGGTGCGCACGCACCAGCACCCCGATCTGCTCGAGGGTGAACCACGCCACCGGCATACCGGCTTCGATAACTTTTTGCCCGAGCGCTTCCAAGAAGAACGTCTTGCCGGTGCCGGCAGGCCCGCAGACCACCAGGTTCTCGCGGCGACCCACCCATTCCAATGTCTGTAGCGCCTGTTGGGTGGGTAACGGGATTGACGAGGCGCCCGGATCCCAGGCGTCGAAAGTCTTCCCGGTCGGGAATCCGGCGGCTTTGCGGCGGGCGGCCAGCATGGAGCGGGCGCGTCCGGCGGCTTCTTCGGTCAGCAGTGCTTTGATGACCTCGGTGGGATCCCAGCGCTGCGCGCGGGCAGTGGCCAGCACATCGGCGGCGATCGCTCGTGCGTGCGGCAATCGCAACCCACGCATCAAGGTTTCGACGTCGGCGGGCAGCGCCGCGGTAGTAGTAGTGGTGGTGGTCATGCGATGCCTGCCTCGGGGGCATCAATGATGGTGCGGCCGAACAGGTTCCACCCGCTGGTGCCTTGCGCCAGCGAGGTGTCCTCGCCGGCGCCACGTCGGGTGGGATCCAACCCCTTGCTGGCAAGGATGGAGTCGAGATCGCCGGTGGCGAACCGGCCGTGCACGGCGGCATGACCCAAGGCCCAGTCGACATCAGCGCAGCCGGCCAGTGCTGAGAGTTCGACGGCGTGGGCCATTTTCTGCAGAATCCGTTCAGTGCCGACGGCGGCGGCTTCTTTGAGCCATACCGCTGCACCGGGACCCAAGGCCAGGAATGTCTGTTCGGAGACGGTGCGGGCATGGACGCGATAATCACCGGGAACCTTGTCACGGTGGTCGGGGAAATGATCATCGTTGATTGCGGGGCTGCCCGGGGCAGCGCGGCGGTGCCGGGCCACCTCGATGGGGCCGCCGTCATCGAGGGCGCAGATCACCACTTCGTCGGCGCTGTCGTGATGTCGGATCCACACCGTGTGGCCCAATAGTGTTGCTGGAACTGAGTATTGGCAGTGGTCGAAGGTGACCATCGGGGTGTTGTCCGGGACCCGACGGGTCACCCCCAATGCGGCGGTGTGGGGCAGGTCGGGCACCGCGTGCAGGGCGGGGCGTTCCTGGGTGAGCATCTCGACGGGGCGTCGACCCGTGGTGCGGTGGACCCGGGCGTTGATCTCGGCGTTGAACTCAGCGCACGCGGCTTCGACGTCGGCGAAGGTGTCGTACTGGGGCAGCAGGTTGGTCTCGGTGGGCACGATATCTGCTTTGGCGAGTTTGACGGCGTTCTCCACCCCACCTTTGGAAGCGGGGTCGGCGGGTTCGCAGGTCAGCACTGAGATGCCGTAGTAGCGGCCGAAGGTGACCGCGGCGCGGTTGCGGACCGGCACCCCGGCGACGTGTCCGGTGGTGACCGTCTTCTCGTTGTCGGTCAGCAGGTAGGTCGGGGCGCCACCTACAATGCGGAAAATCCGGTCCAGGCCGGCGAAGACACTGGGAGCGGTGCGGTCCCGCAGAGCCACGACGACGCGGTATCGGCTCCACGCCAGCCACGCCACCAGCAGGACAATTTTGCGGCCGGCCACAAGCGGGCCGTCGGCGAAGTCGTACTGCAGCCACAGCCCAGGTTCGGTGATCCACGGCCGGTGCACCCGCGTATTGCCCAGTCGCCATTGCGCTTTGATCTCCGCCAGGGCTCGTCGGGTGGTGCGGTCGGTGCCGCTGTATCCGAGCGCGACGAGTTTGTCGTGGGCTTTGTCGCCGCGGATCTTGCCTTTCGAATCCGCGACCCAGCCCTCCAGGACGTCGCGCCAATCGTCGATCATCCGGGCCCGCCGCGTGGCTGGCGGCAAGCCGGCGTCGCGGTCTTCAACCGCTTTCTTCACGGTGTGATGCGAGCACCCACACAGCTCAGCGGCAGCCCGGTAGGACCCGGTCAGGTCGTAGGCATTGAGTATTTCCATGAGTTCTCCGTCAGACTTCAAGTAGGTCTCTCCTGGGGTTGTCGTTTCGACTAGGCATCGACATCGAAACCGCAGGAGAGGCCGCCACAGCGCTGGCGCGCCGAGCAGCATCAGGTAGGTCTGGGCAGATTCATGGCCGCCTGCGGGCACTTTCGTGTCCGCCGGTGGGCAGAACTTATTGGCCGCGAATGGGCATTTCCATGTCCGCCAGTGGGCATTTTTTCATGTCCGCCGACATGTGCCGGATGCGCGCCCACCGGTCACACCCCCGGAGCAACAATCTCCACCATCGCCTGCCTCACCCACTTTGCCGCCCCCACGGGGATACTCACGAGCTGCGGCATGGCACGGGCCGGATATGGGCACGCAACCGGATCCCCAGCAGTGGCCCACCGCCGGTCCGGAAAGCCCAGGCGTCAGGGGGCAAACGGCGTCCGACGGACCCCCGACGGTTGAGGGCTTCGCCGCCAGAATGTCGGTCAGTGCCGGGATTGTGGCCGCAGGCCTCGCCGTCACCGGTATTTCGACATTCCTTCCCTTTGCGACCGAGAGCGTCAAATTGTTTGGAGAAACGCTGGGCGCGCGCGAGGTTCCCGCCAACGGAGCGGCGAAGTTTGTCGTTATAGCATTGGTTGTCATAGCTGTCGGGTTGGCGTTTCCCCTTCTGTCGGGATCCCAGGTGGTGCTCGGGCGACTCATCGGGCTCAGCGTCGTGGTCGGCCTGCTCGCCGGCCTGACGGTCGTCTGGTTCAAGACTGTCGCTGCTGAGAACGACAAGGGCTTGGGCGTCGTGGAACTGAAGCCGGGCTTTGGGTTGATGGTGTACGGGGTGGCGGTCATCGTCACCGCCGTGGGTGTCGTGCGACTCTGGATCGAACGATCAAAGACGCAGAGACGGCGCGGGTAGGAATACCGGAGCCCTGTCGAAATTCCGTGTCCCGGCCAGCGGTCCGCACTACGGAATTTGACGACACCGCGTTGCTACTCTGGCGGAGTGGACGGGACCAGCGAAAACCCGAGCAAGGCGGCGCTTGCGGCCACCAGTTGGGCGCTGCTGGGCGTGATGTCCTACGAAGAGGAAGTCTCCGGTTACGACCTCAAAAAGTGGATCGACTGGAGCGTCGATCTGTACTACTGGAGCCCGTCGTACAGCCAGATCTATACCGAGCTGAAGAAGCTCGAGGGCCTGGGACTGGTGACGTCGCGCGTCGAGCGCGACGAGGGCACCCGGAGCCGCCGGCTTTACAAGATCACCCCCGCCGGGATGGACGCCATCACCGAGTGGACCAACCATGCGCCCGTCGACCCGCCCGTGCTCAAACACAGTGTGCTGCTGCGGGTTACGTTCGGCCACCTGAGCAATCCGGCTCGACTGAAGGAATTGCTGCAGGAGTATGTGGCGTATGCGGAAGGTCGGCATCGCAAGGCGGTCGAGGATGCGGACGGAGCCGAGATCGAACCCGCGTGGGCATATTCGGTCATCGCGTTGCGCTGGGCCGCGAAGTACTACGCCGCCGAGCGCGAGTTCGCGCTCGAACTCATGAAAGAAATCGACGAGGCGGATGCGATCATGCAGAAAGCCGCGAAGGGCGGCCTCGGGAAACCGCGTCCCAAGCCTGGTTACTGGCGCGAGGTCGAAAAGCAGGTCCAGGCCAAGCGCGACGCGGATTAAGGGCAGGCGGCCGCGTCCCGGGCCGCGATGTAGCCGTACACGAGTCCCTGCGCGATCGTCGCGCCCGCGCCCGGATAGGTGGTGCCGAAGGCGTTCGCGGCACTATTGCCGATGGCGTACAACCCGGCGATCGCCGCGCCGTCTTCGCGCAGCACGCGCGCTCGGTCGTCGGCGCTCAATCCCCCGCAGGTGCCCAAATCGCTGAGCACCATTTTCACCGCGTAGAAGGGGCCCTTCACCAGCGGACGCAGGTTGGGGTTCGGTTTGATCGTCGGGTCGCCGTAGTACCGGTCGTAGGCGCTGCGCCCCCGACCGAAGTCGGGATCCTCGCCGGCGGAGGAGTTTTGGTTGAAGCGGGTCATCGTCTGGAGGAACTCCGACACCGGAACTCCCATCCGCGCGCCCAGCTCACCGAGGCTGTCGGCGCGCACGGCGACGCCCGCGTCGAACCAACGCTGAGGGATCCGCATCCGTGGAAACAGTTCGGCGCCAAAGACATAGCTGTTGCGGTACTGCTGGTCGAAGAGGATCCACATCGCTTCGACGGGATTGCCCGAACGTTCCAACTCGAGGATCCGCTGGCCGAATGACATGTAGTCCGCCGCCTCGTTGGCGAACCGGCGGCCGTGCTGGTCCACGATCAGGCTGCCGGGCAGCGACCGTTCCGCCAGCATCACCGCCGGCGCCTTGCCGGGTAGCGGCGCAATGGCGGGAAACCACCACGCCTGATCCATCAATCCGATGTCGGCGCCGAGTTCTTGCCCCGCCCGGATCCCGTCGCCGGTGTTGGAGTCGGCGCCCAGGCTCAGGCCGGAGCCCAGCGACTCGGACTGGAACTTCCAGCGCATCTCCATGCTGTGGTCGAAGCCGCCGGTGGCCAGCACGACGCCGCGGCGGGCGGTGATCGTCACCTCGCGCCCGCCGTGCTCCACGACCGCGCCGGTCACCCGATCACCCTCGGAACTCAACAGGCGCAGCAGCGTCGTGTCGGTCCACACCGGGATCCCGGCGCGCAGCACACCCGCGAACAATCCGGCCATCAGTCCCTGACCGCCCGCCGCGTATCGCCGGCCAACCAGCCGGCCACCCACGCCCTGCGCCAGCCGCTTACCGAAGGTGGGAATGCCCTTGCGCGGCACCCGCGCTACCAAGTTCATCCAGCGATAGTCGGCGCCCGTGGTGGGTATCGCGAAGCCGGCCTCCAGCACGCCGGGCCGAAGCCGGGTGCGGTATTCGCCGAGAATCGAGGTGTCCAGCGGGTGACACTCACAGGTGCGGCCGGCGGCACTGCCGCCCGGCTCCTCCGGGTGGTAATCGGAGTAGTCCCGGGCCCAGAACAGCCGCAGCGGAGTCGTGCGGCGGAGCAGCTCCACTACAGCGGGTACATGCGCCACAAATGCAGCGGAGCGTTGCCGGGGGGCGGAGTCCGCCACCACCGAGCCCAGGTAGGTAGCGGCGCGCTCGGCCGTGTCGTCGGCGCCGGCATCCCGCAGGACCGGGGAGGCGGGTAGCCACAGTGCGCCCCCGGACCGGGCGGTCGAGCCGCCGACATAGGACGACTTCTCGACGATCAGCGCCGACAGCCCCAGTTCGTGAGCCGCCAGCGCCGCCGCCATGCCGGTACCCGAACCGACGACCAGCAGGTCCACGGTCGTGTCGACCACCGGAAGCCCGGCGGGGATCGTCGTGCGGTGCGCGCTCACGTCGAGAACGGTATGCCGGGGCAGCGCGGCGGCGGAAGAGCCATCCTGATCAGTGGGAACATCCGGACCCACGATCCGGGTGACGAAGTTCAATCATGCGTATGACGGCGCAGTCCGATATCGACGAAATCCGGCCCATTGAAGCCGAGGCCGCACCGACCAGATTCGCGCGCGGCTGGCACTGTCTGGGCCTGATTCGGGATTTCGTGGACGGCAAGCCGCACGCGATCAACGCGTTCGGGCGGAAGCTGGTCATCTTTCGCGGCGGGGACGGAAACCTCAACGTGCTCGACGGCTACTGCCGCCACATGGGCGGTGACCTCTCGCAGGGCGAGGTCAAGGGCGACGAGATCGCGTGCCCGTTCCACGATTGGCGCTGGGGGGGCGACGGGCGCTGCAAGCAGGTGCCGTACAGCCGGCGCACGCCCAAGCTGGCCCGAACGCAAGCCTGGACCACACTGCAGCAGGACGGCATGTTGTTCGTGTGGAACGACCCCGAGGGCAAGCCACCTCCGCCAGAGGTCATGATCCCGCGCATCGAGGGCGCCACCAGCGATGCGTGGACGGACTGGCACTGGTACACCACCGTCGTTCACAGCAACTGCCGCGAAATCATCGACAACGTTGTGGACATGGCGCACTTCTTCTACATTCACGGGTCGCTGCCCACGCACTTCAAGAACATCTTCGAAGGCCACGTGGCGACGCAGTACATGAACAGCGCGGGTCGCCCCGACGTCGGTGGCGAGGGCCCCAAAATGCTGGGGACCACATCGGTCGCGTCCTATTGGGGTCCCTCCTTCATGATCGACGACCTGACGTATCACTACGAGGACGCCGACCACCAAACCGTGCTGATCAATTGCCACTACCCGATCGACGCGAATTCCTTTGTGCTCCAATACGGCATCATCGTGAAGAAATCGGACGCGCTGCCCCACGACCTCGCCATGCAGACCGCCATCAGCCTCGGTGACTTCGTCAAATTAGGTTTCGAACAAGACGTGCAGATCTGGCGGCACAAGGCGCGCATCGACAACCCGCTGCTGGTCGAGGAGGACGGGCCGGTGTACCAACTTCGGCGGTGGTACCAGCAGTTCTACGTGGACGCCGCCGACGTGCAACCAGACATGGTGGACCGCTTCGAGTTCGAGTTGGACACGACCCGGCCTTTCGAGGCGTGGATGAAGGAGGTAGAGGTCAACATGGCCGCCCGGGAAGCCATGACAGGCTCGGTGTGATGTCCCCGTCGTCGAGGCAAGATAACCGGCTCGACGAGATGCCGATGGCGGCGGTGGCGTGCCGGACCTGCGGTGCGCAAGTGCTGGCCCGCAAGAGCAGCTGGAATCAGACCAGCGTGCAATGGAACGCCGACGCCACGGCCCGGTGCCCCGAGCGCGCCGAGGCGCAGAAGATGTCAGGTCAGGGCGGGGGAGTATTCCTTGCGTGCGCGGCGTTGAGCGAGTCGATTCTCGATGCGGTGAGGCACGGCGACTTGGCCATTGTCGACGAAATGGCGCGAGCAGCAACGTAATCGGCCGCAAGCCTCGCAAAAGTTGCGCTATCCAAGCCCGATCGGGCGCGAGTCGACCGGTAGAGAGGTTGCAAGGTCGCACAGCAGCGTCTCGGTGGGTTCGACCGGGTCACAAGGAGTCCCGGCCGCTGCCGGGGCGTAGCCCTTGAACACCCGCGCCGCCGCGCTCAAGACGTGCTGGACGTTGGTCATCGCACGATTGACCGCAGGGGGCCACCCTGGACCCCATAACGCCACCTCGGTCAGACGGCGGTCCAAGGCCGTGAACACCTGCTCTCGGACAGCGACGTCCGTTGCGAACAGCTCGGCGCTGACAGCCAGAGTGCGGCCCGTGCCGTCTTCTGTCGAGAGAAACTCCGATACCGGCTTCGTCTCGAGGTCGACGGTTCGCAACCCGAGGATCCGTAGCGGCTGGGCGTCGCCGGCGCCGACGGCGAGCACGGATACCGGCCAACCCGCCCTGGCCCGGTCAAACAACCAGCCCCCGGCCGATTGCACGACATCGGCTGCACTGACGGCAAGAACGTCAAGTCGATACCGCAGACATGGACCATCCACATGTGTTGCTCGCTGCGCGGCGAACCCCGGGACCATCAAGACCCTCCTGCTTTCCACCTGGAGCGCGGCCCGCACGACTTGGTGACTTCGCGACGTGACAGCGAAGTTCAGGCGTGCGCACCACCGTCGATCCGAATTTCGGTGCCGGTGATGAATGCGCCGTCGTCCGAGGCGACCATCGCGATGACCGAGGCAACCGAACTTGGGTCGCCCAGGATTGCGTTCTCCCTGCCGTGCAGCAGCGGGGTTTGCTTGGCCCACAATCCCAGGTCGTATCCGTCCGGCATCTTCTCCAGGGTGCTCAGCGCCAGCGCCGTGGCCACTCCCCCCGGCTGAATGTTGACGGCTCGCAGCCCTTGCTTGGAGTACTCCAGCGCAAGGGAATGCGTGAACGACAGGACCCCGCCCTTGCTGGCCGCATAGGCCGCCATGTAGGGGTGGGCGAATGACGCCGCGGTGGAGGTGAAGTTGATCACCACCCCACGGCCGGAGTCCAGGAGCGCCGGAAGCGCTTGGCGCGTCATCAGAAAGGTGCCCGTCAGGTTGACCGCCAGCGTGGCGTTCCAGTCGGCCAGCGTGTGCTCGTGCGTGTTGGCGCAGCGCTGGACCGCGGCCGCGTTGACCAGCACTTCGAGGCCGCCGAGTTCGGCGACGGCCGCACCCACGGCGGCGGTGACGGCGTCCTCGTCGGAGATGTCGAGGACGCCGGTGGTGAGGCGCTCGCCGGTGCCGGCACCGTCGGCGGCGGCCGCCGTGCGAGCCAGCCCATCGGCCGAGATGTCGTAGGCGACGACGGCGCCGCCCTCGTCGAGCAATCGGGCGACGGTGGCCTGTCCGATTCCGGAGCCCGCTCCGGTCACGATGGCACGCCTGTCCGCGAAACGATCCATCAGCAAAGCCTTTTCGCTCATGCCGGCTGGAAGGCGCTCAGCGGGGCTTCCTCGGGGTAGGCCGCCGGACCCCCGAGGTCGTAGGCGGCGTTCAGGGCGCTGATGAACGCCGGATCGTGCAGCGGTTCGCCGGGGATGTCGAGCTTGATGCCCTTGCCCTCGAGATCGTCGACCATGATGTCGATCGCCTTCTCGACGGTCATGTCGTCGGAGCCCTCCATGTTCTTTTTCAGCTCGTCATAGTCCGCGAACACCTCGGCAGACCAGTGCACCAGGAACCTCAGTTCGTCGGTGTGGTGGCGCGCGATCACGTCGTCGCCGTTCTTCAGCAGCCACTGGTCGCGGTCGGTCGCATCTCCGGCGAACACCGTGTCGAAGGCCAGACCGGCCGGAATCTGCCGGTCCAGTGGTCCATTCGCCTCACCGCGGTGCACCATCATCTCGTTCTGCACCACGACCCCGCGGTTGTAGATCGGCGGCAGCACGCGCTGGGGTGGCCGCAGCGGCCCGTCGGGCCAGTAGGTAAACCCGCTGGCGGTGTCCAGAGAGAACCAGGTGATGACTTGAGCCATCTTGATCAGGTAATCGCCGAACAGGCCTGACTTGCCCATGACGCTGCACAGCCACGTTGGCGCGTTCTCGTACCGCACACCGCGGAAGCTGGGTGAATCGAGGTGCCCCGGATCGCGATTGGCGCACGGCCCGTTGATGTTGAACAGCATCATCTGCGGCTTGGCGTACTCGGCATTCCAGTAGTTCTTCGCCAACTCAACGAACCGCTCGTTGTAGAAGCAGTCGTGCAGTTGCGGGTAGAGCACGGCGCCGTAGTTGGCCAGATAGCCGCGGAAGGTCGGGGTGAGGAATAGGTTCAGCGACGGCGTGAAGCCGTCGGGGAAGGCGCCACTCATGGTGGCGATCAATTCGTCGGCCGACGCAAAGTGCTGGGCGATGATCAGCTTCCACGGACCCTCGGTGCGAACCACATCGAGCAGCCGCTCGCGTTGGTCGTCCGTATAGACGTTCTCGATCTCCCGGGGCGGTGCGGCCGGCCGCAACACGTCGGAAAGCGCCATGCGCCGCTCGTCGGTGAGCATCAGCTGTCTCCTTTGCAGTTCTGCATCGGCCGATTGTGCGCAGCGTCGGCGCGATGCGGGTGATCGCTGCCCGGTCATCGGGACGTCAATAGCGAAGGGGGTTGGTGAACTTGGCTCGCAGCAGCGCGCCCACTTCGGCGATGGCCAGCCGGCCGCGCGCGGTCGCATCAGAGCGCATCAAGAAACCGTGGTACATCCCCGGATAGCGGGCGGTGATCGTCTGCACGCCGGCATCGCGTAACCGGTCCGCGTACCGCTCGCCCCAGTCCCGGATGGGATCGCAACCGCCGGTCACCACGATCGCGGGCGGTAGCCCGGACAGCTCGGACGCATAGGCCGGGACCAGATAGGGATCGGTGGGCGGACCCGCATCGCCGTCGACGAGCGCGTGCATGTAGTCGATGTCGTCCCGCGCGAGCAGCGGCGCATCCGCCAGCGCGGCAATGGAAGGGGCGGACATGTCGCGATCCAGACCCGGATACAGCAGCACCTGCGCGCAGATCGCCGGTCCGCCGCGGTCCCGGGCGGCGAGCGCGACCCCGGCCGCGAGCGACCCGCCTGCGCTGTCGCCGACCACGGCAAGCCGCTGCCCGTCGACGCCCAGTTCGGTGGCGTTTCGTGAGACCCATGCCGTCGCGGCGTAGGCGTCGTCGAACTGCGCCGGCGGTCGGAATTCCGGGGCCAAGCGGTAGTCGACGGCCACAACGGTTGCCACCGACGCCGCGGCCAGCTCGCGCGCCAGAGGTTCGAACGAATGGTTGGAGCCCATGACGAGTCCGCCACCGTGCAGGTAGACCAGCACGGGACCGCCGGTACCGGCGGTGGGGCGATAGATCCGGGCCCGGACATCGCCCGCGAGACCGGGAATGGCGGTTTCGGTCACGACCGCCATCGCGGGCATCGCGTCGGGCAGCGGGGCGGATTCCAGCCCGGCGCGCACCGCGGCCAGCCCCCGTTGCCGCATCGGCGCGACGGTGCCAAATGACGCGACGCGCGCCGCGGCGTCGGGATCCAGTGCGGGCGTCACCATCTCACGGCTTTGCAGTATTGAAGCGGCTCTCGGTGCGCAGCGTGGGAACGCGTTGTGCGGCAAGCGCATCGGCCCGCTCGGCCATCGCGGCGCCCACCGCGTCCGGGTGTGTGTGCAGGTAGAAGCGTCCGTCGGCGGCCTGGCGGAACAACGCCGCGGCGGCTTCCCGTGGGTCCATGGCGGCGGCCTTGACGTCGAGCATGGCCGAGCGTTGCGCCTCGGCCGCGGCCACGTCACCCGAGCCGTCGGCGTCGATTCCGCCGGCCGACTCGAAGATGTTGGATGAAACGGGCCCGGGAAGGACGGCCTGTACGTGAATGTGACGCCCGTGCCCGGTGGATTCGACCTCCAGGTACAGGCACTCCGTCAACGCCAGCACGGCATGCTTGCTGACGATGTAGGGGGCCTGCAACGGAATTGCCACCACCGCGCCGACCGACGCGACGTTCCATACCCACGCGGGCTCTTCGGTGGACATCATCGTCGGCAGGAAAGCCCGCACGCCGTAAAAGACGCCGCTGACGTTGATGTCGATGATGCGCTGCCAGTTGGCCACCGGTGTGTCCCACAGATAGCCGAACTGTTCGACGCCGGCGTTGTTGACCAGCAGGCGGACCGGACCGACGTCCCGGTCGACCCGCCCGGCCAGCTCGTGCACGGCGTCGGGATCGCGCACGTCGCAGACGACGTCGACCGCCGATCCACCCGCGGCGCGCAGTTCGTCGGCAACCGATGCGGTCGCCGCTCCGTCGACGTCGGCCAGCACCACCGTCATGCCCAGCACGCCGGCGTGCCGCGCCAGGCCGGCGCCGAGGCCGGAACCGGCTCCGGTGATGACGGCGACCCCGCCGGAAAATACGTCCCCGGCGCTCACGAACCCGCGGCACTGCCGGCGGCCAGCTCCGACAGCAGCATCGAGTTGGTGGCGTCGAGGACGACGTCCATCTCGGTGAATTCGAGGCCGTTGGCGCCGCGCCGGACCCCGACGTTGACGACGCCACTGGACACCGCGAACGGCACGAAGTTGGCGATCTGGTTGACGAGGATGTAGAACCGCGCGCGGGTGACGTCGCCCTCGGTGCCGGTGCGGTGCAGGTTGGTGGCGTGATGGCGCAGCGGATACGGGCTCTGCTTGCGGTGCTCGGACAGCCATTCCATCACCGCGTCGCGATCCTTGAGCTCCGGTGACATCAAGTCCTCGAAAGGGCTTGCACCGGAATCGCTTCGGGTTATGTAGTGCACATCCTCGGCGTAAGCGGCCGCCATCTCGTCGTAGTGGGCCTCGTCGTAGTCGTACCAGAAGCCGGCGATGAACTCCTGCAATTCGGGCAGCGTGATGTCAGTGGCCATGGCGCAAGTCAACGCCGGGAGTGGCCGGCGCGGCAGGCCGATGCCCGGTCAGTGGAACATGAGCGCCACACCCCGCGGCCCGGGTGTACTCGCGCAGCCGGGTAGACGAGGCACACGTGATCGCGCGAGAAATATGGTCGGAAGTTTCCGCGCCCGACCCCCGGGCCGGCGCCATGAAAAAGATCCCCATCGTCCCGGTCTCCTGACCGAGTTAACAGCCTCGGCCCGGTCAGCGGTCGCTGATGGCGGTTTTCACGAACGGCCGGCCCCGTCGTGCGTTGTCAGGTGACCAGCAGTCCCGAAGCGTTCACGCAGCAGGCGTTTGATCAGCTTGCCGCTGGGGTTCTTCGGCAACGAGTCGACGAAGAAGACCCGTTTGGGTGTCTTGAATCCGGCTAGGTGCTCTCGACAGTGGGCGACGACGTCTTGCTCCGTCAACGTCACGCCGTCGCGTGCCACGATCGCGGCCGCCACGGCCTCCACCCAGACCGGGTGTGGCAGGCCGAACACCGCGACCTCGTGGATGCCGGTGTGCCGGTAGAGGACTTCCTCGACTTCCCGGCTGGCGACGTTCTCTCCACCGGTTTTGATCATGTCCTTTTTGCGGTCGACGACGTGCAACAGGCCGTGCTCGTCGTAGAAACCCAGATCGCCGGAGTGGAACCAGCCGCCGCGGAAAGCGTCGGCGGTGCGTTCCGGGTCGTCCAGATACCCCAGCATCAAATGCGGGCTCCGATGGGCGATTTCGCCGACGACACCGGTCTGAACCGGGATGTCGTCGGCGTCGAGGATTGCCGTTTCCACATTGGCGACCGCGCGTCCGGCCGAACCGGCGTGTGCGTCCTGATCATCGGGGCCCAGTGCCGAGGCCAGCGGCGCCATCTCGGTCTGGCCGTAGAAGTTCCACAACCTCAGATTCGGCAGCCGTTGCCGCATTTCGGCCAAGACCTCGACCGGCATCGCCGAGGCGCCGTAGTAGCCCTTGCGCAGGCTGGAGAGGTCGACCGCATCGAACACCGGCGAGCGCAGCAGCGAGATCCACACCGTCGGGGGAGCGAAGTAGTTGGTGACGCGGTACCGCTCGATCGTGCGCAGCACCGAATCCGGGTCCGGCCGCGGCAGGATGATGCTGGTGGCGCCCAGGTAGATGTCGGTGGCCAGGAAGTTGTCCAATTGCGCGCAGTGATACAGCGGCAGCGAGTGGATTTCGACGTCGCCGTGGGCCATCTCGCCCGCGACGACGGTGCTCACGTACTGCCACATCAGGCTGCGGCTGGTGTGCATGGCCGCCTTGGGGTGCGACTCGGTTCCGCTGGTGTACATCAGCCGCACCAGCTGGTCGTCGTCGATACGCGGGCTGGGCGCCAGGGTGTCGGTCGAAAGCCACTGCGCGAAGTCGTCCCAACCAGAGGGTGCGTCGCACCCGGCGGGCGCCAGCGCAACCCGAACTTCCACCACGCCACCGCGCCGCATCGCCTCTTCGGCCGTCGGCGCCAACTCGGCTTCGACGACGAATCCGCGGACCCCGCTGTGGCCGAGAATGTAGGAGATCTCGTCGGGGGTCAGCATGAAGTTGACGGGTACCAGCACCACCCCGGCGCGCGCAGTGGCGAACGCCAGCACCGCATACTGCCAGCAGTTGTGCGACAGGAGCGCGATGCGGTCACCGGGCCCAAAGCCGTTGTCATGTAATGCCGCCGCGGCGCGATCGACCAGGTTGTCGAACTCGGCGAAGCTCAGCACCACGTCGCCGTCGATGACCGCGGTCTTGTCCGGGTGCCGGCGGGCCGACCGGCGGGGGGTATCGCCGAGCCCATGGCTGCGCGCCCGCGCGACGACAGCATCCAGGTCGGACTGCATGCCCGCCACGGTAGGCGCCGGCACGAGGTCGCGGGCCGTCGGCGTCCCGCTGAGTAGACATGGACCCGCACATCCGCGCGGACGGATTCGATACTCGTTGGCATGAGCGCTGGCGTGTCCGTCACGACCGAAAGCACCGGACGGGCGGATCTGGATCTTGACGAACTGCGGGCGAACCTGCGCCAGGCGGACCCCGGCGTGCTGGTTGCCGTCCTGGCGCAACTGACCGGCGACGCGGCGGTGGTCGACCGGTTCGCACCGAAGATCTCCCACGTGCCGGACCCACCGGAGCAAGCCGGCGTAACCGATCCGGAGACCGCCGCGGCGCTCGTCGAGGCGGTCGTCGCCGCGCTGCGGTCACCCCGTCCGAGCGGCGCGTTACCCGTCGACGACCTCGACCTGTTCGCGCGCATCGCGCCCGTCGCCCTCGGGGGAACCGTCGGTCCCGAGTATCTCGAGTTGCTGCTCGAGCAGGGCGGATTCCACCCGTCGCGGCCGGTGCTGCCGCGCACCGCCAAGCTTCCCGCCGGCTTCAAGGTTGTCATCATCGGGGCCGGCATTGCCGGAATCACCGCCGCCCTCGCGTGCGCGGACGCGGGCATCGAATAAGAGATCATCGAGCGCAACGGCGAGGTCGGCGGCACCTGGTACACCACCAGGTATCCCGGCATCGGCGTGGACACCCCGTCGGCGTACTACTCCCTGTCCCGCGACATCAACGGCGATTGGTCGAGTTACTACCCGATGGGTGCGGAGTACCAGGCCTACCTGGTGTCGGTGGCCGACAAAAACGACGTGCGCAAGCGCACCCGGTTCGGCACCGAGGCCGAGGCGCTGTGGTGGGACGAAGAGCGGCAGCAGTGGCAGATCCATTCGGGGGGCCCCGACGGCTCCCGCGACGTGAGCTACGCCAACGTGGTGATTCCGGCCGCCGGCTATCTCAACCGCCCCCGCTGGCCGGATCTGCCTGGCCGCGCGGCCTTCTCGGGAGTTTCGATCCACGCCGCGCGGTGGGATCCCGATCTCGATCTGACGGGCAAAAGGGTGGCCGTCATCGGCGCCGGCTGCACCGCGGTGCAGATCGTCGACGCGTGCGTGGACCAAGTCGCGCATCTGACGGTGTTCCAACGTCAGCCGCACTGGGTGGCGCCGCGACGGCGGGCGTCGGACGAGGTTCCGCAATACCAGCGGTGGCTGGGCACCCGGCTGCCGTACTACGCGAATTGGGTTCGGCTCAAATCGTATTGGGGAACGGCGGACAACAATTACCCGGTGATTCTGCACGATCCGGACTGGGCGGCCAAGCACCTGTCCATCTCACCGGCCAACGACGTGCTGCTGCAGCTGTGCCTGGGCTACATCGATCGGGTGTTCGGCGCCGGCAGCGAGCTCGCCCGAAAGGTCACGCCGGACTTCGCCCCCTACGGCAAGCGGATCATCCGCGATCCCGGTGGCTATTACGCGGCGCTGGCGCGCGAGCATGTGGACGTTGAGGCCAGCGAGCCGGCCCGGGTCAACGAGGCCGGCATCGTGACGGCCGACGGCCGGCAGATCGACCTCGACGTCATCGTCTACGCGACCGGCTACTACCTGGATTTTCTTTCCACCATTGATATCCGGGGCCGCGGCGGTAGGCGGCTCACCGAGGAGTGGGGCGAAATTCCGCGGGCCTACCGGGGCGGAATGGTGCCCGGCTTCCCGAACATGTTCATTTCCTCGGCACCCAACTACAGCCCGGGGCACGGAGCGGGCCACAACTTCGGCGTCGAAGTGATGGTTCACTACGTGACGGAATGCCTGCAATTGATGGCGCTGCGCAAAGCGGTCACCATCGAGGTGACACAGGACGCCTACGAGCGTTACGTCGCCGACATCGACGCGACCATGGCAGGTACCGTTTGGTGCCACACTCCCTCCGCCCACACCTACTACCGCTCGGGCGGAGGGCGGATCGTGACCGCCTTTCCGTATCGCCTGATCGACTTCTGGCGTGACCATCGCGCCCCGGTTGAAGCGGATTTTACCCTGCGATGAGCCGATTACTTTCCGGCAGAACGGCTTTGGTGACGGGCAGTAGCAGGGGAATCGGCCGGGCGATCGCCCAGCGGCTGGCGGCCGAGGGCGCCACGGTGGCGGTGACAGCGCGGTCGCACGCGCCGTCGTTGTCGACGCGGTCCGGAACTACCTCCGCGCTACCGGGCACTATCGCCGAGACGGTCGGCCTGATCGAGGCCGCCGGGGGGCAGGCGTTCGGCGTCGCGGCCAACCTGGAGGACGCCGAAGAGCGCGACGGGTTGGTCGACGCGGTGCTCGACCGCACCGGGCGCATCGACATCCTGGTCAACAACGCAGGTTTCGCCGACTACTCGCCGGTCGAACAGATGAGCCTGGAAACGTTCGACCGCACCGTGGAGCACTATCTGCGGGTGCCGTTCGTCCTGACGAAATCTGCCGTGCCACACATGCGCGAGCAAGGCGCCGGCTGGATCGTCAACATTGGCTCGGTCACCGGCGTGGCCCCGGTGCGGCCGTACCGGGAATACAACAAGACCTCGGGCGATGTGATTTACGCGTCCATGAAGGCCGCGCTGCACCGGTTCACGCAGGGGGTGGCCGCCGAACTGCTCGACGCGAATATCGCGGTCAATTGCGTTGGGCCATCGACGGCGGTCCGTACACCCGGTGCCGCGCAGCTGATCCCGGACACTTTTCCGACCGAGCCGGTGGAGTACCTGGCCGAGACGGTGCTGGCGATGTGCCACCTGCCCGCCGCGGCACGCACCGGCTTGGTTGCGTTCAGCCTGCACTACCCCTTCTCGCAGCAGTTGCCGGTGCGCAGTCTCGACGGCACGACGGTGTTGCCGCCGTTGCAGCCGCCGGCGACCGCCAACCCGAACATCTGCCCCACGGGAATCTGACGCGACACGCGCGCCGGCGTATATCGCCGATCAGCTAGCTCGGCGCTCCGCTCCTCTGGCCAAATCGGCCGCCATGCGGGGCATGCTTGCGCGGAGCAGCAACCACATCAACGGCCCCGCCAGGGGAATCCGCGAACGGAACCTCGCCCGCCAGACAATGAGCGATCCGCCGGCCTGCTCGCGGATGTGAACATCGGCGCGATGGTCGGTCACCGGGATTCCGGACACGATGCGGTACGCATGGTGGTGCGGCCGGTCGTCAACGAGGATCTCCTCCCGCATGATCAAGCCGCTGACGACGATTCGGCGGATGGCCCCCACGCGGGTGCCGGAAGTGTCCGACTTCTCCCAACCGGCGCTGCGCGCCCCGGAGAGCCATTCCGGCCACCGCTCGACGTCGATGAGGATGTCGTAGACGAGCGCGGGCGGCGCCGCGCATGCCCGTTCGAGGCGAATGGAGTGGCGCATTGTGTGGTTAGCCGCCCAGCCGCAGAACTGCCGCGTCGCTCCGGCAGAAGCTGTGGCAGACGCGGTCGCGCACAACGACGTCAGGACATTCGGGATCGAACCAGCGGTCCACCACCGCCCAGTGGATCGGATGCATCAGATACGGCCCCATCAGCCCGTCCTGGTCGGTGAAAAGTTGTTCGAATACGTGGGTCCACGCCGACGCGCCGGTCGCCTGCTCGACCCTGCTCAGCTGCCAGTCGGTGATGGTGCGCACGTACTGCGGCATCAGTTGCAGCTCAGCCTCGAAACGGGCGACGGTGGCCTGATCCGTGTCGGGCTGCACGCTTAACAGCAGCGCCCGGTATACGGTTCCGGGCTTCTGGGCTCGGTGCACGGGGAGTCCCGAGTAGGCAGCACCGTTCACCCGGCCGATCGCGGGATCGTCCAATGCCTCGCCGAAACAGGCCGCGGCCCGATCCCATTGGCCCTTGGAGGCGAACCGGAGGTGGGCGATGATGTCGCCGCCGTTGCGCGAACCCCGCAGCGTGGGTTCTACCACCCAACCCAGCGCGCCGGCGCCGGAAGCCGCGCCGCGCAGTGCGGCAACCATCCGGTCGCGGTCCGGCTCGGCCACATCGATCAGCCGGGTCACGCTATACATCGCAGAGCCCGTCCACGTCTGCGGCTGCCGCCGCGAACGACCTGGACCGGTCGACGATCAGGGCACCGACCCGCGTCCACCACTCGCCGAGCGCCGGATCCGTCCGGCCTTGCCACGTCATCTGCCACCACGCCTGTGCGCTGGGCAGTGTCCAGGTGATGGTGACGGTGTTGACCTGCTCTTCGGATTCGTCGAACCAGATTGGCGGGCTCACCAGGACGTCGCGCAGCGTCATCCCGCGATCCCGCGCACCCGGGGCGTACTCGGCGAGGTAGGTGTCGACGAACCGCCGCGCACACCCCGGCTTGGTGACCACGCGGTCGATCACGAAGACTTCGCCGTCAGCCATGCGGCGACCGCAATGCAGCGCCGAGCTCCGCGCTTGCGCGCCGACGGGCTTCCTGCGCAATGTCCAACATCGGCATGGTCATGAAACCGTGCACGGCACCATCGAAATGGGCTCGCGCGACGGGTACCCCGGCAGTCGCGAGCGCGGTCGCATAGTCCAGCGCCTCGTCTCGCAGGGGATCGTGCCCGGCGGTCACCATCACTGCTCGCGGCAGGCCGTGCAGGTCGGCGTTGCGCGGTGTGGCGTACGGGTGCGCTCGGTCAGCTTCGGACGGCACGTACTGATCCCAGTACCACTGCAACGCCGGCTTCGGATTGTAGTAACCGCTGCCGAATAGTTGGTACGACGCGGTGTCGAAATCACTGGCCAGGAGAGGGTAAAGGAGCAACTGTGCAGCCAGTGCGGGCCCGCCGCGGTCCCGGGCCATCAGTGCGGTCACGGCGGCCAGGTTGCCGCCGGCGCTGTCGCCGCCCACCGCGATCCGTCCCGGGTCGCCCCCCAACCTCGACGCGTTGTCCGCCGCCCACTGGACGGCCGCATACAGGTCCTCGGCCGCGGCCGGCCAACGATGTTCGGGTGCAAGCCGGTATGCCACCGAAACCACCACCGCGGGAACATGATTAGCGAGAGAGCGGCACAGTCCGTCGTGACTGTCCAGGTCGCAGAAGACAAACCCGCCGCCGTGCCCGTACACCAGCACCGGCAGGCCGTTACCCGGGGGCCGGTAGATCCGGACCGGGAGTTCGCCGCCCGGGCCCGCGATGGCCTGGTCGCGGACATCGGCGACGGCCTCGGGGCGGAACGCCGGCACGAACCGCGACCGAATCACGGCCCTGGCCTCCGCCCCGCTCATGGTGTGGACGGGCGGGAAGCCGGCGTCCAACTCCCCGATGAGCGGCGCGATCTGCGGATCGAGGGTCACGCGTACTGCAGGGCGGGCCGCGTCGCCGGCCGCAGCGGACGCAGCGGCTGCAGGGTCGGCGCGACTCGCCGCGGGCCGTCTTCGACGTTGCGCCAGATGGCCATCGCGGTCATGCGTACGGGGGCGGTCAGTCGCTGATCGAACATCATGCGATTCATCGGGCCGCACACCGAGACCGCGGCGACCGCGTGTGCGGCGTCATCGGGACTTCCGATCGGCGCTGCGACGCAACCGAATCCGAGCAGCGACTCTTCCCGTTCGAACGCCACACCGTGCGCCCGCACCTTGGCCAATTCGATGGCCAACTGCGCACTACTGCAGATCGAGTACTTCGTCTTGCGCACCTGCAAATCCAGCTCGGCATCGTCGTCGCGGTAGGCGAGGATCGCCTTACCGACGGCGGTGCAGTGCGCGGGCTGACGACAGCCCACGCGGGTCGGGATCCGCTGGTCGCCGATCTTGTCCAGGTAAACGACGTCCGGCCCGTCCAGGACTGCCAAGTGCACGGAAAGCCCTGTGGCGCGGTGCAATTGGCCCAGCAGGGGGCCGGCCGCCCGCACCAGGCGGTCCTGGTGAACGGCCAGCGAGCCCAGCTCCACCAGCCGCATGCCGAGCTCGTAGTCGCGGCCGCTGCGGCGCAGCCAGCGCAGCTGTACCAGGCGCTCGAGCATGCGATGCGCCGACGAGCGGGGCAAACCGGTGCGACGCACGATTTGCGCCAGCGTCAGCCGGCCCGGTCCGTCGAACGCGGCGAGGACCAGCGAGATTCGGTCGATGACGGCCGTGGGGGTTTCGACGGTCTTAACGGCTGAAGTCATCGGTCCTCCGCGAGTATAACTGGCAGGCATATTCCTAATAGGAATATCCGTTTCTACCACACCCGTGTGGCAGATGTCACGCCCCCCGGAAGATGTCGAGTGCGCCGACGTGCGCCCGGTTGGTTTTGATCCGTTCTTTGAGGCGCCACGACCGGTCGGGGCGGCGCTGCCACGTGTCCGTGTAGTCGCCGAGCGTGTAGAACCGGCACAAGGGGTCGGCATCCGATCTCAGGTGAACGTCATGGACGTAGGCGCGACTGATCGCGGTGTCCCCGTCGACCTCGACGACGACGTTGCCCAGCAGGTGTTGGGTCGGACCGCAATTGTCGAGATACCCACGGATCAGCTCGACGATCGCCGCGCTTCCGTGCAGACGTCCGGTTCCGAAGTCGCCCTCGGCGTCCTCGGCCAGGATGTCGGCCACTGCGGTCCAATCTCGGTCGTCCATCGCGCGGGCAAACTGCTTCAGCGTTCGCTCGATGTCTCGCTCGTCCAACAAAACTTGCAGTCGATCGCTGTCCATGGCTCATTCCTTCAGGAGTTGTCGGAAGCCCGCGCGCAGAACAGAAAAGAGTGTCAGCCCTTGGCGGCGGACCGGCCCGCGCGGCGGCCGTAGAAGCTGCCGTCGCCGAGCGAGACGCCGCTGGCGTATCCCCAGGCGGCCAGCCCGGCGGTCGATCGACCCGCGGCGAAGAGCCCCGGGATGGGCTCACCGCTGACGTGCAGCACCGCCGCATCCAACGTGGTGGCCAGGCCGCCCAAGGTGAAACCGCCGGTGTTCTCGCGCAAATCGATCGCGCCGAGGGGCGAGCCGATCGGCTTGAGCCACTCGGGTTTCTTGTGCAGGAGCGGATCCTCGCCGCGGGCGGCGGCCTCGTTGTAGGCGACGGTGGCCTGCAGCGACCCGGGCGCCAGGCCCATGTCGCGCTCCAGGTCGGCCACGTTGTCGGCCACCCAGGTCGCCGGCCGGAGCATGAACTTGGGCGACCACGAGGCCATCGCCTCCTGCTGCGCGTCGTCGTCGATGATCAGGTACGCGACGTTGTCCTGCTGGTACAGCGTGAGCTGCCCGATCCGCCCCGGGTAGGTGTCCTCGGCGACGTAGCGCTGCCCGCGGCCGTTGACCAGGATGCCCCGCACCAGTTGCTGCGGATCGATGAAGATCGCCACCTCGGTGGCGTCCATGTGGGCCAGGTCGGCGCCCAGCGCCTGCGCCATCCGGATGGCCTGGCCGTCGTGCTGCTCGATGGACGCGGCCGGGCGCCCGGCGATCCGCGGAGCGTACCGCGCCACCATCGCATCGTTGTAGGCGAAGCTGCCGGTCGCGAGGACGACACCGCTCCGGGCCCGGACCGCTATGTCGTTGCCGTACCGACGGGCGTGAATTCCGACGACCCTGCCGTCGGATTCGACGATCAGGCGCTGCACCCGCACGTCGTAGAGCGCCCGTGCGCCGGCCGCGGCGGCCGTCTCGACGAGCGGCTTCATCAGCATGTAGCCCGCGCTGGCCTCGCCCTGCTTCTTGTTCGACATCTGCGGGACGTGACCGCGCGGGGCCGGCGCGGCAATCGTGTTGAACGGGTACGCGTTTTCGCCGCCGCTGTACATCAGGCCCTGGTCGCCCATCGGTTCCCAGCCCGGTTCGGAGAAGAACTCCGCCTTGAACGGCACCCCGCAACCGACGAGCCACTCGAAGTGGGCGACACTGCCGGCGCAGTAGTCGGCGATCCGGTCCTCGTCGGCACCGGGCCCCATCGCGACATTGAGGAAGGCCGCCATGTTCTCGACGGAATCGGTGAAACCGCAGGCCTTTTGCAGCGGCGTGCCGCCGCCGAGATAGATGAAGCCGCCGGCCATCGCCGCGGCGCCGCCCCAGGACCCGGTGCGCTCCAGGACCAACACGTCGGCGCCGGAGCGGGCCGCCTCCACGGCCGCGGCGGCGCCGGCGACGCCGTAGCCGGCGATGACGACGTCGGCCTCCTGATCCCATGACGCGATCGACGACGCCGCGATGGGCGTGACGTCCCGCTCGGGTGTCATGGCTTCATCGCGGCAGGCATCTCGCCGGTCCACTGGTGGCCCCAGTAGCTGTCGGCGGTGATTTCCTCGGCGGTGTAATAGGTTTCGTCGACGCGCATGCCGTCGGTGCCGAACTCGATGTCCCAGTCACCGGGCGCTCGGACATAGAACGACACCATCTTGTCGTTGGTGTGGCGCCCCAGGGTGGACGACAGCTGGAAGCCTTCGGCGTTCACGCGGTCCAGCGCCCGGCCCACCGCATCGAGGGTGTCGACCTCCACCATGATGTGGACCAGCCGCGGATCGCGCTGATGCATGGCGGGGACGATCGCCATGCTGTGGTGGCGTTCGTTG
The DNA here is from genome assembly GCF_900157385.1 of Mycobacterium terramassiliense. Lineage (GTDB taxonomy): Bacteria > Actinomycetota > Actinomycetes > Mycobacteriales > Mycobacteriaceae > Mycobacterium > Mycobacterium terramassiliense. The sequence continues at coordinate 135,391 of NZ_LT717698.1, read as the reverse complement.
ATGCCGAGGAAGCGGACCCGAATCGGGCCGAACTCCTTGGGCAACGGCACCCGGAACGCGCCGCGGGAACGGAAACCCAACACCTCGGTATAGAAGTCGAACAGGCCGTTGGGATCCATGGCGGGCACCACGACATGACCCAGGCCCTGGTCGCCGGTGACGAACCTTGCGCCGAACGGCGTGATCACCGGGCTGTGGTCGAGCACCGCGCCGTGGAACACCTCGACCGTCGTGCCGGCCGGGTCGTCGAAGGTGATGACCTCTTCCACCCGGCGGGTCTCGGCGTCCTCGTTGGACAGCTGTTTGAACGGCACGCCGGCCCCGTCGAGTGTCGCTTTGACTCGTTGCAGGGCCGGGCGGTCGCGCACCTCCCAGCCGATGGTGAGCACCCGGTCGGTCTCGCCGGGAACGACGATGAGCCGGGCCGCGCGCTCGTCCATCCGCAGGTACAACGCCGACGGGTCGGGTCCCTTGCCCTCCGCGAAACCGAGGACGCCGAAGGCGAACCGACGCCAGCGATCGATGTCGTTGGTCGAAATGGTGATGTAGCCAAGGCTTTTCAGGTCGGTCATGGCTACTCCTAAATCAGGGCCCGCAGCGGACCCTCGGGCGGATCGATGCCCAGCGAACTGAGCGCCGACGCGTGGTAGGTGGTGCCGGGAACGTGAATGGCATGCAGATGGCCGACGTGCACATCGCGCCAGTAGCGCTGCAGCGGCTTGTCCATTCGCGCCGCGTTGCCACCCGAGCGGGCGAATATTTCGTCGACCGCCGCGACCGCGCGCCACACGGCGCGAACCTGGGTGCGGCGACCGGCGGCGCGGTCCGCGAACGACACCTCCTTGCCTGCGGCCACCATGTCGTAGATGCGGTCGGCGTTGGCCAGCAATTCCTGGCGTGCGGCGTTGATGTCGGCGGCGGCCTCGCCGATGGCGTGCATGACGTAGGGGTCGTCCTTGATCGCGGTTCCGGTCGCGCCGACGCGCTCACGCTGGTAGTCCAGGTGCGCGGCGAGCGCCCCCTCCGCGATGCCGATGGTGGCCGCCGAGATGCCCAGCGGGAACATCGTCGACCACGGCATCAGGTACAGCGGCTCGGTCATGCCGGCCTCGCGCTGGGCGGTGCCGTCCATCACCTTCGTCGCATCCATGGTGCGGTAGGCCGGGACGAACGCGTCTTTGACGATGACGTCCTTGGAGCCTGTCCCGCGCAGCCCCACCACATTCCACGAATCCTCGACGATCTCGTAGTCCTTACGCGGCAGGATCATGTGCAGCATCTGGGGCGGCATCAGCGGGATGCCCTGCTCGTTGCCGAGCATCGCGCCCAGGATGATCCAGTCGCAGTGGTCGGTGCCCGAGCTGAACTGCCAGCGGCCGTTGAAGATGTAGCCGCCGTCGACGGGCTTGGCCACCCCCTGCGGTGCGTACGGGGACGCCATCCAGGTGTCGACGTCGTCGGCCCAGATCTCGGCGGCCACCTTCGGGTCCGCGTAGGCCAGCTGGTAGGGGTGCACGCCGACCACGCCAACGATCCAGCCGGCCGCCGGGTCCAGCGCCGCGGTGGCCATCGTTGTTTCGGCGAACTCGCGGGGGTGCACCTCGAACCCCTGGTACTGCTTGGTCTGCAGCATCCGGATCAGGCCGGCGCCCTTCATCAGCTTGACGCTGTCGTCGGTGAGCCGGCCGATCCTTTCGGCTTCGGCGGCCTGGTCGCGCAACTGGTCGGCCATGGCCATTACCCGGTCGAGTACCCGCTCGCTCATCTCGTCGTCCTTACGTGTGGGGGGGCGTAGTAATGGTCTACCGCAGTTCCTGCCCGACCCAAAGGCGTTCCCGATGAGCGGACGCAAAAGCCGTCAGAATTCGACGCGCAGTTCCGCGCCGGCCGGCCGGGCCTGGCACGACAGGATCACACCGGCGCGCGCACCGTCCGGCTCCAGGACGTCGCACTCGGCCATGTCATCTGCGAGGGACTGCTCGCGCGGCCAGCGCAACCGGTATCGCCGACCGCCCAGGTCGACGCCGGCGTGTGCAACATTCGACGTCTGCCGAAGGTCTCGCCTCGAAACGTTGCGGCAAGCTGGCGCGCCCGATGGCCGGGAAAACGCGATCCGAGCGTCCGGTGACCGGGAAGGGCAGCGGGCGGCTGTGGCGGCGTTTCCTACCGTATGGCCTTGTGAGCAATGTCGATGCACAGCGCCTGGACGTCGTCGTGGTCGGCGCGGGGTTCGCGGGCCTGTACGCCCTGCACAAGCTTCGGACCCAGGGCCTGTCGGTGCGGGTCGTCGAAGCCGCATCCGCGCTGGGCGGCACCTGGTATTACAACCGCTATCCGGGCGCGCGGTGCGACGTCGAAAGCGTCGACTACTGCTACTCGTTCTCCGACGAACTGCAGCAAGAGTGGACCTGGACCGAGAAGTACGCCACCCAGTCAGAGATCCTCGCGTACCTGAACTGGGTGGCCGACAAACTCGACCTGCGTCGCGACATCGCGTTGAGCACCCGCGTCGTGTCCGCGGTGCTCGACGAAACAACGCTGCGCTGGACGGTCACCACCGACGGCGGGGTGACGCTGTCAGCACGATTTTGCGTGATGGCGACCGGCCCGCTGTCGGCCGCGCTGACTCCCGACTTCAACGGCCTGGATTCGTTCGCCGGCGAGGTGTACCACACCGCCGAGTGGCCGCACGAACCCGTCGACTTTGCCGGGAAGCGGGTGGCGGTGATCGGCACCGGATCGTCTGGCATCCAATCGATTCCGATCATCGCCGAACAAGCCCGACATCTGTACGTCTTCCAGCGCACCCCCAACTACAGCGTTCCCGCCGGCAACGAGCCGTTGTCGACCGCCCAACTCGACGGCATCAAGGCCCGCTACCGTGAACGGCGCCGCTTGTCGTGGCGCAGTGGCGGCGGATCGCCGCATATCACCGCTCCGAAGCCCACCATGGAGTGCACGCCCGAGGAGCGCCGCGCGGCGTTTGAAAAGCGCTGGCAGCTGGGCGGCGTGCTGTTCTCGAAGACGTTCCCGGACCAGCTGACCGATCAGACGGCCAATGACGAGGCCCGCAGGTTCTACGAGGCAAAGGTTCGGGCGGTCATCGACGATCCGGCGGTGGCCGATCTGCTCATCCCCACCGACCACCCCATCGGAACGAAGCGAATCTGCACCGACAGCAACTACTTTCAGACATTCAACAAGCCCAACGTGTCGCTGATCAGCGTGCGCGCCACCCCGATCGAATCGGTCGACACGACCGGAATCAAGACGACCGACGCACACTACGACCTCGACATGATCGTGCTCGCAACGGGCTTCGACGCGATGACGGGAGCGTTGGCCAACATCGAGATCCTCGGCCGCGATGGTTTGCGGCTCCGCGACGAGTGGGCGCACGGACCGCGCACCTACCTGGGCCTGGGAGTCGACGGATTCCCGAATTTATTCTTGATCTCGGGGCCGGGAGCGCCCGCCGTGCTGGCCAACATGGTGTTGCACGCCGAGGCGCAAGTGAACTGGATCGCAGCGGCCATCGCGTACCTCGACGGCCACGGCTACGCGGGAATCGAAGCCACTCGCGACGCCGCGGACGGCTGGGTTGCCGAATGCGCCCGGCGCGCTGACGCCACCCTGTTCACCAAGGCGGACTCCTGGTACATGGGCGCCAATGTGCCAGGAAAGCCAAGAGGATTCATGCTATTCGTCGGGGGGTTCGCGACGTACAACGATATCTGCGCCGAGGTCGCCGAGGCCGGCTACAAGGGCTTCGACCTGGTTAAACTGCCGCGATGACGGGATTGGTCGGCAAGGCCGTGCTGGTGACCGGCGCCGCCCGGGGCACCGGACGCGTGCACTGTCAGCGGTTCGCCGACGAAGGCGCCGACGTCATCGCGCTCGACGGACCGGCGGTCGTAGACGAGTTAGGCGACACCGCAAGGGAAGTAGAGAGCCGCGGACGCCGCTGTGCGGCCGGCTTGGCCGACGTGAGCGACCTGAAGGCCGTCACGGCCGCAGTGGATGCCGGCGTCGCCGCACTGGGGCGCCTCGACGTCATCGTCGCCAATGCCGGAATCCATATCGCGGGCGCGCCGTCCTGGAAACTCGACCCGCGGGACTGGCAACGGACGCTCGATGTGAATCTCACCGGCGTCTGGCACACCGTCAGGGCGGGCGCGCCGCACATGGGGGAGCGGGGCGGCTCCATCGTTATCATCAGCTCCACCAACGGACTTCGCGGCACGCCCAACACCGCGCACTACACCGCGAGCAAGCATGCGGTGGTAGGTTTGTCGCGCACCCTGGCCAACGAGCTCGGGCCGCGTAGCATCCGGGTCAACACCGTGCACCCCGGACCGGTGGCCACGCCGACGGTGCTCAACGAGCGGACATTCCGGCGCCTGCGCCCCGACCTGGACAACCCGACGGCTGCGGACGCTGCCGAAGTCCTGCAGGCGCGCAACCTGCTGCCGGTGCCGTGGGTGGAACCCGTCGACGTGGCCAACGCCGTGGTGTTCCTGGCCTCCGATCAGGCGCGCTACATCACCGGGACCCAGCTCGTCATCGACGCTGGCCTGACCCGGAAGACGACGTGAGCGGGCGGCTGCAGGGCAAAGTCGCATTGATCACGGGTGCGGCGCGCGGGATCGGGCGTGCGCAGGCCGTCCGGTTCGCGCAGGAGGGCGCGGACATCGTGGCGCTGGACGTCTGCGGTCCGGTGGAGACGGTAGTCATCCCGCCCAGTACCCCCGCCGACCTCGACCAGACGGCGGTTTTGGTCACGGAGGCCGGCGCTCGCGCGCACACCGAAATCGTCGACGTGCGTGACCTCGCCGGCGTGCAGGCCGCGACCGACAGGGGGGTCGAGCGGTTCGGTGGGCTGGACGCGGTCTGCGCGACCGCGGGGATCACCTCGCGCGGGGCGGCGCTCGAGCTCGACGAAGACGCCTGGCGCACCATGCTGGATGTGAACCTCACCGGGGTGTGGCACACCTGCCGGGCGGCGGCCCCGCACCTGATCGCGCGTGGCGGTGGTGCGATGGTGCTGACGAACTCTATCGCGGGATTGCGTGGCCTGGTCGGCGTGGCGCACTACACCGCCGCCAAGCACGGCGTGGTCGGCCTGATGCGCAGCCTCGCCAATGATCTTGCGCCGCATAATGTCCGCGTGAATTGCGTTCACCCCACCAACGTCGACACGCCGATGATCCAGAACGACGCGGTCAGGGGCGCGTTCCGTCCCGACCTGAACCGGACGCCCACACGTGCCGAATTCGCCGAGGCCGCCCGCAACATGAACATGCTTGCGGTGCCGTGGATCGACGCGGTGGACGTTGCCAACGCCGCGCTATTTTTGGCCTCTGACGAAGCGCGCTACATCACCGCGATGACCCTGCCCGTCGACGCGGGCGCCACCCAGCGATGACCGGGAGGAGGAATGGTGCCCGGTGACTGACCACAGCGAAGCTGAGTCGGATTACGGTCAGCTTGCCGAATCCGTGCGCCGTCTCATCGATGTCACCATCCGAACGGAGGCGGGGGCGACCTCGGTCGCGGCGGCCACGGCGAACGTCGATTACGCGGTCGAGCGGCTGAGCGAAGTCCTGATGCCCGGCTCGTTCGGTGTCCGTCCGACCGTCGACGGACAACCCGTCGCGTCGGGCAACGTGCTGATCGGCATCCGCAATCCCGTCGCGCCGCCGCTCACGGTGCACCGGAACGCCGATGGTGCGGTGTGGACGGAAGTCACGCTGGGCGCTGCCTACGAGGGGCCTCCCGGTCATGCCCACGGCGGTGTGTGCGCCATGATCCTCGACCACGTCCTGGGCGCAACCGCCCATCAGCCCGGACGCCCGGCCTACACGGGCACGCTGACGCTGCGCTATGTGCGGGGAACGCCCCTTGGCCCGGTCCGCGTAGAGGCACGGGTTGATCGCATCGACGGGGTTAAGACCTTCGCTAAGGGGCGCATCGCCGACAATCGGGGAACCACGGTGGAGGCAGAAGGGGTGTTCATCACGCCCGTCAGGGCACCGCAGTGACTGCCAGTCGACTCGGGCACCAATCACCGATGAGGAGCGCACCGATGACCGATATCGACGACTTGGCGGCGCGGCTGCGCCGGCTCGAGGACGACCGCGACATCCGGCAGCTGATCGCTTCCTACGGCCCGGCGGTGGACGCCGGGGATGCGGACGCGGCGGCGCGGCTGTGGGCGACCGACGGCGTCTACGACGTCGACGGTTGGCGCATGAACAGCCGGGCGGACGTCCACGCGATGATCAGCTCGCAGGCCCATCAGAAGCTGGTGGCCAAGGGCTGCTGTCATTTCCTCGGGCCCTGCGTCGTCACGCTCGCCGGCGACGAGGCGGTAGCGGTCTGCGAATCGCTGGTGCTCGTCCGCGACGGCCCTGAAACGGGGGCTTATCGCGTGTGGCGGGCGACCGCCCACCATTTCGTGCTCAGGAGGATCGACGACCGCTGGCTGATCACCGCCCGCACCAGCCGGGTCCTCGACGGCAATCCCGACGCGCACGCGCTCTTGACGAAGGGCCTTGCCGGGTCCGTTTAGCCGTGACGGCGGCGCCCCGCCGAGTACAGCTAGCGGGTCAGGAAGGCCAGCACGGCGCTCTCGAACGCCTCCTTGGCCTCGATCATGGCCCAGTGCCCGGAGTTGGGGAAGATGTGCAGTTCGGCGTTCGGGATGGTGCGCATCGGGATGAGCGCCATGTCGGGCGGGCTCACCCGGTCGTCTCGGCCCCAGGTCAGCAGCGTCGGCGCGGCCAGCTTGTGCATGACCGCCCACGGCTGCGGCCGGTCGGAGGCCGCCATCGCGGCGTTCATCCCGGCGAACGCCGCCTTGCCGTACATGCGGCGCGCGGCCGCCAGGGTCTCCGGGTCCGTCGCCAGCTGCCAGCGTTCCTCGACGAGTTCGTCGGTGACCAGAGCCTGGTCGTACACCATCGACTTGAGCCAGTCGACGAGGCGCTGGCGCGTCGGGTCTTCGACGAACTCCTGTAGCAGCCGGATCCCCTCACTGGGGCTGGGGCTGAAGATGTTGGTGCCGATCCCGCCGATCGTCACCAGCCGGCCGACGCGGTCCGGATGGCGGATGGCGAAGTTGATGCCGACGCCGCCGCCCATCGAGTTGCCGACGATGTGCGTCTTGTCGACGCCCAGCGCCTCCAGCAACGGCGACACGGCGCCGAACGCGTCAACCATCGGGTGGCCCCCGAAGTCGTCGCTGACCCCGAAGCCCGGAAATTCCAGGACCAGGCAGCGGAAGTGCTCGGCGAAGGTCGGCAGGACCCCGCGAAAGTTGCGCCACCCGGTGACCCCGGGACCGGAGCCGTGCAGGAACAGCAGCACCGGGCCGGAACTCGGGCCGCAGTCGTAGTAGCGCAATGCGCCCTTCGGGGTGCCGATTTCGCGCAGGTCTTGCTCGACGAGTTCACGTGTGTCCGTCACGCATGTCACCCTGCCATGCCGCCGCGTTGAGCGGGAGCGGTGTTCCGCCCATCGGTCGGCCGGCCCTCGTCTACAGTCTTCGGGCATGCGCTTGCTGGTCACCGGCGTCGACGAATCCGGGCGGTCGTGCGCCGCGCGGGACGGCGCCGTCGAAATGCAGGGGGGCGCCGGGACCGGCGGCGTCCTTTATTCGGTGCTCTACGCGGCCGGATCCCTGCCGTCGATTTCGACCGGGGGCGGGCGGGCCGCGGACCTGCTCGATCTGGTCGTGCCGCCCGGCGCGCTGCGCTGGGCGGCGATCGAGTACGCACCGGGTGGCGAGTTCTCCATGCATCACACGGACACCATCGATTTCGATGTCGTGCTATCCGGTTCAGTGGACCTCATCCTCGACGACGGCCCACACCCGCTTACCGCCGGTGACAGCGCGGTGGTCACCGGCGTCGACCACGCCTGGCGTGCGGGTCCGGAGGGATGCCGACTCGCCATCATGACGATCGGCGCAGCGCCGCCAACCTGAAACGTAAAGCGGCGCAACCACGCTCGCTAGCGCGGGGAGGGCGGACCGCAATCCATCAGTTCCTTGAGCGCCGCGGGAAAGGCGTCGGCGAGCTCCCAGAGGTCTGGTACGAGGTCGGGGCAGGCGTTGATGCCGACACCGAGCCGGCCGTTGAGCGACATGACGGTCACGTTGAGCCCGGCGCCCGCAATGATCGGGCCCAGCGGATACATGGCGTCGATCCGGCACCCCAGGAAGTAGAGCTGCTCCTGCGGGCCGGGCACGTTGGACAACACCAGGTTGTGTGGTGGGTTCTCGGGCAACGGCATACGCGGCAGCAGCTTCCTCGCGGCGCCGAACATGGTCTGCCCGGCCACTTGCGTCCAGTCCTGCAGCAGGGTCGGACCCATCGACGCGGCGTGGTCCTTGGCCGACGCGTTGCCCTGAGCGATGCTGCTCAGCCGTTGGGCCGGGTCGTCGATTTGCGTTTCGAGCCGGCACAGCATCCATGTGGTCTGGTTTCGGCCTGGTCGATCGGACCTGCCGTGTACCGACACCGGCACGCTGGCCACCATCGGGCTGTCCGGCAGTTCGTCCCGGTCGGATAAGAACTGCCGCAGCGCCCCCGCGCACAGCGCCGTCACCACGTCGTTGATGGTCACACCGAACCTGCTCTTGACCGCCTTGACGTCCTCGAGGTCCACGGAGGTCATGGCGACGTTGCGGCGCCGGGTGAACGGACCGTTGAATGCCGTCGGCGGCGCCGCGAACGGGGCGGCCATGGTATGCCCGCCGCCGCGGGCGCGCACGATGGTTTGCGCGAGCGTCACCGCGGTTGCCGGCACCACCTTGGCCAGCCGCCACGGCCGCAGCGCGGCGCCCAGCAGACCCGACGCGGCGATCTGCAGCGGATTCGCCCCGGCTGTGCGGTCAGCCGGTTTGGGTGGCGGGGCATCGGCCGCGGTGCTGCACAACTGGGCCAGCAGGTTGGCGCCGCCGACCCCGTCGACGACCGCGTGGTGCGCCTTGAGGATCACGGAGAGGGCGTCGTTGCCGTGCAGACCCTCGATCACCCACATTTCCCACAGCGGGCGATCCCGATCGAGCGGCAGCCCCGCCACGTGACCGCAGATCTCCGCTAACTCCCGCGGTCCGCCGGGCGAGGGGAGCGCGGCGTGGTGCAGGTGCCGCGCCAGGTCGAAACGGTCGTCGTCGACCCAGACCGGATGGTCGAAGTTCAGTTGGCTGTCGGCCAGCTTGAAACGGAATTCGGGCACGGCATCCACCTGCACCGCCAGCGCCTCCCGGAACCGTTCGAACGTATAGCCGCCCGGGTTCGTTTCGGGGTTCAGCTCCATGACGCAGCAAATATTCAACGGCTGCGTTGGTGATTCCAGGTACAAAAAGAACGCGTCCAGCCCACTGAGTCGCTGCATCCCCCAACCAATCCCCTTAGCGCGGCCGTGACCACTGGTCGCATGACCGGTGGTCAACCCCGGGGCGCCTACGGCGCGCGCCACCACGGCGGACCGCAATCTCGTGATGTGATCCCTAATCTGTAGCCGCTGGGCGGGCGTTGGCAAACATCGCGGCAGTACATTTAACGAAACAGCCAGCAATATTCATCTGACCGGCCGTTCGGATCAGCGAGCCATGGTCGAGTTCGGGGCCGCCCAGTCGGTCGACACCTTGCGATGCCGGATCAGCCAGGTGCCATCGGCGGGGGCCAGGACGTCGCGGTAGCGGCCGAAATGGTCGAGCCCGATGTGGGTGACAACGGTGAAGTAGGACGAGACCTCCGCCCGCTCGGGTGTCAGCCCGGCGAAGAGCACATTGGCGAGGTTGTGGCGCACGACGGGCTTGACGTCGAGGTCGCGGGCGACGTTCCCCGTGACGCCGCCGAGGAACGACACGATCTCGGCCCGCCCGCGCAACGGCTCCAATCCGCGTATTTCGAGCACGCCGTCCGTGCAGAAGGTCTCCGCGAGGCCCGCGAGCCGGCCGGCGTCGCCCGACCAGTTGTACCGCGCGAGGGTGTCCCGGATCTGCTCGCGGGCGACCAATTCCCACATGTCCACGGCGCGAGCCTAACCGCGGCGCGTCACCTGACGAGATAAGGCCGGAAACCGCGCAGCGCCCGCGCCGGCGCCACCCCATTCAGGTCGAAAACGGCGATGAGAGCGCGCAAGAGGGCGGGGGACCAGTCGTCGAACGGTTGGGCATCCATCCGATCGAGCACTTCACTGCGCAGGTATTCGATGCCGGTCGGCGGCTGATGCTCGGTCATGTCGAATACGACGGTAGGAGCGGCGGCCGAAGGAGTACAGCCAACTGGTCATATTCAAATCTGATTCCAGGGAATGAATCGCGGCGCGTGGCGGTAGAACAACGCATGAAGCTCAACGACCCCGCACGCGAACTCATCGGCAAGGGTGCCGACGCCACCCTGGTGACCCTCAATCCCGACGGCAGCCCTCAGGTGAGCGTGGTCTGGGTCGCGCTGCAGTCGACACCCGACGGAGACGAGCTCGTCACCGCGCACCTCGCCGAGCACAAGAAGGTGCGCAACGTCCGCAACGACCCACGTGTGGCCGTCACGATCCTGTCGCTGGACAAGGCTGGGCAGGGGATGCGGCCTTACCTCTCGGTCACCGGAACCGCGCGAATCGTCGAGGGCGGGGCGCCCGAGCTCCTGGCGGAGCTCAACCCGATCCTGGGCGACCCCAACACGAAGTTCCCGCCGGACGGTGCGCCGCCGGGATTTCTCACGCGCGTCCGCATAGACAAGGTCGGGGGTATCGGCCCCTGGGCGTCCTGACCACGGACATTTGCCACTTCCGCTACTGGTAGTAGCGGAATACAGTGGGTGAGTGACGACCGGCGATGACGGCAGGCATCTGCGCACCTGCCCACTGTGTGAAGCCATGTGCGGCTTGGAGATTCGGGTCGAGGGCGGCAAAGTCACCAGCATCCGCGGCAACCGCGACGATGTCTGGAGCAGGGGACACCTGTGCCCCAAGGGCGTATCGCTGGCCCAGGTGCACGACGACCCGGACCGCATCCGGCGCCCGATGATCAAGGTCGACGGGCAATGGCACGAGGTCAGCTGGGACGCGGCATTTCGCCGGTGCACCGAGCTGCTGACGCCGGTGATCGAGAAGTACGGGATCGGCGCGGTCACCGCCTACACCGGCAACCCGCTGGCGCACTCTTTTTCGCTGGCCCGGTATGCGGGCGTGCTGATGGGCATGTCCGGGATGCCGATCACCTACTCGCCCGGCACCGTCGACCAATGGCCGAAGAATTTGTCGTCACACCTGATGTATGGCCTCTGGTGGAACTTCCCGGTGCCCGACATCGAACGCACCGACCTGCTGGTCATCATGGGCGCCAACCCCGCCGCGTCACAGGGTTCGCTGCTGGCCGCGCCGGACGTGATGGGGCTGATCGCCAAGATTCGCAAGCGCGGCAAGGTGATCGTGATCGACCCGGTGCGCACGCAGACCGCGGCCCAGGCCGACGAGTGGCTTCCGATCGTGCCGGGCACCGACGCGGCGCTGCTGCTGGCCGTGGCCCATACCCTCTTCGACGAGGGGCTGGTCAACGCGGGGCCGCACGTCGAGGGCCTGGAGACGATGCGCCGCGTCGCCGCGGAGTGGCCGCCGGAGCGGGTGAGCACCGCGACCGGCATCGACGAGGACCGCATCCGCCGGCTGGCGCGCGAACTCGCCGGCACCGACAAGTCGGTGGTGTACGGGCGAATTGGGTTGTGCAATCAGGAGTTTGGCAGCCTGGCGAGCTGGCTGGTCGACGTCATCAACATTTTGACCGGCCATTTCGACATCCCCGGCGGCGCCATGTTCCCCAAGCCTGCGGCGTGGTCGATCACGACGCAGCCGTTGCCGGGTCTGGAGGGAGGCCTGGCCGAGTTCGGCCGCTGGCGCACCCGGGTGCGCGGCGCGAAGGAGGTGCTCGGGCAGGCGCCGGTGTCGTGCATGGCCGAGGAGATCGCCACACCGGGCGAGGGACAACTCAAGGCGTTGATCACGGTGGCCGGCAATCCGGTGCTTTCCACCCCCGGTGGCGACAAGCTCGACGAGGTGCTCCCGATGCTGGAAGCGATGATCTCCGTTGACCTTTGGCTCAACGAGACGACGCGCCACGCCGACGTCATCCTGCCGGGCCTGTCCCCGCTCGAGCAGCCGCACCACGACGACTTGATCCTGCTGTTTGCCATCCGCAGCATCGCGAACTACTCCGCACCCGTGTTCGACCCCGGGGATCGCCCGCACGAATGGGAGATCCTGATCCGGTTGACCGGCCTGTGCACCGGCACGCCGGCCGAAGAGGTGGACGTCGCCGCGATCGACGACGGCTTCTTCGATTATCTGGCCTTCACGCGGGGCGTCGACGGCGCCGAAATCCGCAAGCTCTACGAGCACGGCGGCCCGGAGCGGATGCTCGACCTGACCCTGCGCACGGGGCCCTTCGGCGATCAGTACGGCAAGAACCCGGGCGGGCTCACGCTGGAGATGCTCAAGGCCAACCCGAACGGAATCGACTTCGGGCCGATGGTGCCGCAGCTGCCCGACATGCTGGGCACCCTCGACAAGAAGATCCACCTCGCGCCGCAATACCTGCTCGATGACCTGCCGCGGCTGGCGGCGCGGATGGAGCGACCGGCCGAGCCGCTCGTGCTGGTCAGCCGCAGGCACCTGCGTTCGAACAACACCTGGCTGCACAACGTTCCCGCGCTGATGAAGGGCAAGGACCGGTGCACGCTGCTGATGCATCCCGAGGACGCCGCCCGCTGGGGCGTCGCGGACACCGACGTCGTCACCGTGAAGTCGGAGGCCGGCGAGATCCGGGTGCCCGTCGAGGTCACCGAAGCGATCAAGCCCGGGGTCGTATCGATGCCGCACGGCTGGGGACACGGCAAGCCGGGCACCCGCATGTCGGTGGCCAACGACTCACCCGGGGCCAATACCAACGCGCTGTCCCCGCCGACGTTCCTCGACGAGCCGTCCGGCAACGGGGCGCTCAACGGCATCCCCGTGACGATCATCGACGATCAGGCGCGGTTCATGGCCAACGGGCCGGCCCAATACGCCTGACCTCCCAGCGAACGGCGGCCCGGCGAAATGTCAAGTAATCAATTGCGCACGGGCCAAGGAGTTCGGGCGCGATCATCGTTCCGGGATGGTCGGCATGCTTGCGCTGCCGCTGGCCTCGTGCACCGTGGCGGTCAGGGCGCGAGGGGGCGATTCGTCCACTCCCGGCCGGGTCGGCGCGACGAGCGGAACCAGCCGCCCGCCACGCCGGTGCCGCCATCGGTGGGGATGGTGTGGCCGGTGACGAACGCCGACAGGTCGGAGGCCAGGAACAGGATCACGCGGGCCTGGTCCTCGGGTAGCCCCATCCGTCCGACCGGGACCCATTGCGGCCACTGCGTCTGCTCCTCGGCGGACAGCCACTGCGAGTACGGCACCTGCAACGATTCGGTGACGTCGGGACCGATCGCGTTGACCCGCACCCCGTCACGGCCCACCTGCACGGCGAGGCTGCGGGTGAAGTGGATGACGGCGGCCTTGAAAGCGGCGTACACAGGGTCCTCGGGGTAGCCGCGTAACCCCTCGACCGATGAGACGTTGACGATCGCGCCGACCCCCCGATCGATCATCGCGGGCAGGAACGCGTGGCTGACCAGGAAGACGTGGTGCAGGTTGATGCGGTACAGGTCGTCCCACAGTTGCGGGTCGGTGTCGACGAAGTTGCCCGGGTGGCGCAGCCAGTGGCCGACGTTGTTCACCAGCACGTCTATCCGGCCGTACCGATCCAGCACCGATCGCGCCAGGGCGGCCACCTGATCCGCGTCGCGGACATCCGTGGTGACGGCCACGGCGGAGCCACCCGACGCGGTGATGCCGTCGGCCGTGCGGCTTGCCAGCTCGTCGTCGATATCGGCGATGACCACGTGCGCCCCGTGCCGGGCGAACAGCCGCGCGGTTGCCGCGCCGATTCCCCCACCGCCCCCGGTCACCACCGCGACCCGATCGGCCAGCAGCGCGGCTGCGGGCGTCGCCTCTTCCATGCCCAATATCTTGGGCCACCGGCGCAACGATGCCCCATACCCACGCTGTTCGCGCCTCAAACAGTGATGAAGCCGACATTTGCCAGGGATTAGCGCGCCGTTTTTCCCCGACGGCGCCGGGTACCCGATTGACCTCCACGGAGGTGAATGCGAATGGCGATGCGGCCGAACCGTTATCACATATTGCCAAGCCAGGCAATGACCCGGCGCGTTCACCATCGGCACAGCCCGCAGTCTTTTGCTGTGTCGCTGGCCAGCCGGTTGCTGGTGAAGAATGTCGTGCGCGCGTGGGCCATTCAGCCGAATCTGCACTGGCCTTTCCAATATGTGGACGGTTTGGCGGGCTTGATGCCGCATTTCCCCCACTCGGCGCAGATCGAACCGATCCGGCTCGAGAACTGTGCTGCCGAATGGGTACGCGCGCCCGGCGTCTCTGCCAAGCGCGCGATTCTCTACCTCCACGGCGGCGCCTTCCTCACTTGCGGCCTCAACACGCACCGGTCCCTGGTGACTCGGCTGTCCAAGGCGGCGGACGCCGGCGTGCTGACCGTCGGGTACCGCAAGCTGCCCACCCATCAGATCGCCGACGCGATCGAAGACGGGATGAACGGGCTGCGCTGGCTGGCAGAGCGCGGCTACGGCGGGGGCCAGATCGTCGTGGCGGGCGACTCGGCCGGTGGATACCTGGCCTTCATGATCGCACTGGCGGCCGTGCGTACGCGCGTCGTGCGGCCCGCCGGCATCGCGACGATCTCGCCGTTCACCGACGCCGACCCGGCCCGCAAACTGCGCCACCGCAACGCGCGCCGGTGCTCCATGTTCACCCGGGCGGCGTTGTCGATGTTTGCCCGGTATCTCGGCGAGGTGCGCCTTCCGCACGACGGGGGAACGGCCGCGCGCGTCGAGTCACCGGTGGACGCGGATCTGTCCTCGTTGCCCCCGGTGACCATCCACGCAAGCTCCGACGAATTGCTACTTCCGGACGCCGAGCTCATGGCTGAGCGTTTGCAATTCAGCGGGGTTCGCTGCGATCTGCACCTGTGGGACCGCCAAATTCACGACTTCCCGATAGCGGCGGACATCCTGCCGGAAGGAAGGCAGGCCATTCGTTACATCGGGGACTTCATCAAAGAGGTCACCGCCGCGGCGGACGGTTTGCCCGGCGGCCGCCGACACTGGGTGGGTCGGCAACAGGCGGATTTCGCCGCGGCTGCGGGATGACGGATCTCGGACGCGAATTCGATCGGCGGTCATTCGCGTTGCTTGGGTTTACCTTCCTTTGGGATCGATGAGCGCAGTCCCGAACCGCGTTGCCGACTTGGGTCGCAATCGGCGCCGCTGCCGATACAGTTGGTCCTCGTGAGCCCACCAGTCCCACCTGTGCTGACCGTGCGGTACGAGGGATCCGAGCGCACCTTTGCAGCAGGCACCGACGTCGTCATCGGGCGCGATCTGCGCGCCGACGTCCGCGTCGCACACCCGCTGATCTCCCGGACGCATCTCATCGTGCGATTCGACCAGGGGAGATGGATTGCCATCGACAACGGCAGCCTCAACGGGCTCTACGTCCAGAATCGTCGCGTTCCCGTCGTCGACATCCAGGACGGCATGCGGGTC
Organism: Mycobacterium terramassiliense; assembly: GCF_900157385.1. Classification (GTDB taxonomy): domain Bacteria; phylum Actinomycetota; class Actinomycetes; order Mycobacteriales; family Mycobacteriaceae; genus Mycobacterium; species Mycobacterium terramassiliense. The sequence goes on along the minus strand of NZ_LT717698.1, from coordinate 119,717 downwards.
AACATCGGCAACCCCGACGGCCCGGCGCTGACGTTCGAGGTCGGCCGCCACCAGGGTTTGGCCGGTCGGCCGCCGCTGACGACGTCGATACCGATCTTCAACCCCGCCAGCGGACCGAGCGCCCGGGCGCCGCACAGCCAGCCGCAGCCGGCCGGGCAGCACTGGCCCGGTCAGCCGCCGCAGCCGTCGGGACCGGTCCGCCAGCAACCGCATCCGCCCGGGTTGAGGCCGATCCACCCGCCCAGCGGGCCGGAGCCGATCCACCCGCCGTCCGGACCGGAACCGGTTCATCCGCCCAGCGGGCCGAAGCCCATCCAACCGGGCAGCGGACCGCAGGCGGCGCCGAAGATCTACCGCCCGCAAACCGGGCAGGTGCCGCAGGCCCCGCCGGCGGAGCCGGAAACCGGCCGCGTCGCGGGGCCACCGGCCGACGAGACGGGCCGCGTCGGCGATTCCACCAACATCGCGACGTCGATGATGAAGATCCTGCGGCCGGGCCGCACCTCGGTGGAGTCCATGCCCGGCGCGATCAAGATCGGCCGGGCCAACGACAACGACATCGTCATTCCCGAGGTCTTGGCCTCACGCCACCACGCCACCCTCGTCCCCACGCCGCACGGCACCGAAATCCGCGACAACCGCAGCATCAACGGCACGTTCGTCAACGGCGCCCGCGTCGAAACGGCCGTGCTGCACGACGGTGACGTCGTCACGATCGGCAACATCGACCTCGTCTTCGCCGGCGGCACGCTGGCCCGCCGCGACGAGACCGCGACGGCGACCCGCACCGGCGGTCTCGACGTGCGCGGCGTGACGTGGACGATCGAGAACAACAAGGTCCTGCTGGACGACATCTCGCTGGGCGCACAGCCCGGGACGCTGACCGCCGTCATCGGCCCGTCGGGCGCGGGAAAGTCGACGTTCGCAAGGTTGGTGGCCGGCTACACGCACCCGAGCAAGGGCACGGTCTCCTTCGAGGGACACAACGTGCACGCCGAATACGCCTCGCTGCGTAGCAGGATCGGGATGGTGCCGCAGGACGACGTGGTGCACGGTCAGCTGACCGTGCAGCAGGCGCTGATGTACGCCGCCGAACTGCGGCTGCCGCCCGACACCACCAAGGACGATCGCGCCCAGGTGGTGGCCCGGGTGCTCGAGGAACTCGAGATGACCCAGCACCTGCAGACCCGGGTCGACAAGCTGTCGGGCGGTCAGCGCAAGCGGGCCTCGGTGGCGCTGGAGCTGCTGACCGGACCGTCGCTGTTGATCCTGGACGAGCCGACGTCGGGCCTGGACCCGGCGCTGGACCGGCAGGTGATGACCATGCTGCGGCAGCTGGCCGACGCCGGCCGTGTGGTGCTGGTGGTCACCCACTCGCTGACCTACCTGGACGTGTGCGATCAGGTGCTGTTGCTGGCGCCCGGCGGCAAGACCGCGTTCTGCGGGCCGCCCAGCCAGATCGGTCCGGCGATGGGCACGACGAACTGGGCCGACATCTTCAGCACGGTCGCGGGCGACCCCGACGGCGCCAAGGCGCGCTACCTGGCGCGGACGGGCCCGCCCCCTCCACCGCCGCCCGCCGAGCAACCCGCCGAAATCGGCGATCCGTCGCACACCAGCCTGCTCCGGCAGTTCTCCACGATCGCGCGGCGCCAGGTGCGGTTGATCGTCTCCGACCGCGGCTACTTCGTCTTCTTGGCTCTGCTGCCGTTCATCATGGGCTCGCTGTCGATGTCGGTACCCGGCGACGTCGGGTTCGGCAAGCCGAACCCCATGGGTGCCGCGCCCACCGAACCCGGACAGATCCTGGTGTTGCTCAATGTCGGTGCGGTGTTCATGGGGACGGCGCTGACGATTCGGGATCTGATCGGTGAGCGCGCGATCTTTTTGCGCGAGCAGGCGGTTGGCTTGTCCACGTCGGCATACCTGCTGGCGAAGGTGTTCGTCTACACGGTGTTCGCGGTCATTCAGTCCGCGATCGTCACCATCATCGCGATCATCGGCAAGGGCGGGCCGACGCAGGGTGCCGTGGCGCTGGGCATTCCCGATGTCGAACTCTTCGTCGACGTCGCGATGACCACCGTTGCCTCGGCGATGCTCGGGTTGGTCTTGTCGTCGATCGCCAAGTCCAACGAGCAGATCATGCCGTTGCTCGTCGTGGCGGTCATGTCGCAGCTGGTGTTCTCCGGCGGCATGATTCCGGTCACCGATCGCCTCGGGCTGGACCAAATGTCCTGGGCCACACCGGCCAGATGGGGTTTCGCGGCGTCGGCCTCCACCGTCGACCTGCTCACACTGCAGCAGGCGGTGCCGTCGGTGCCGCACGACTCGCATTGGCGCCACACGCTCGGCGCGTGGTGGTTCGACATGGGCATGCTGGTGTTGCTCAGCGTGGTCTACCTGGGCTTCGTGCGCTGGAAGATTCGTCTCAGGGCCGGCTGAGGGCCGAAGGCATTTGAGTGTGCGCCTAGGGCTTTCAGTGTGTGGTGACGGCGACTATTCGCCGAAATCCGCGCCGTGGCTGCACACGTGGTGACCTGGATGCACGCGCGAGCCGCTAAGCCTAGGCTCCCTTTCGGACCGCCTGCTCGGCGGCGGCCCGCATCCGGTCCGAAAGCTGCAGCAGGGCATGTTCGCCGACCCCGTTAGGCACCGTGTAGGCAAGCTGCCGTAACTCAAGGGCGCAGTCGCGCAACTCCTGGCGGAGGCGTGTCTCAAGGGTGGGCATGAGTTCTTCCTATAACGAGGGGACGAGCGAAACCTCTGCAAGAGAATTTTTGCAGCCAGAGACCTCATCCGCGACGGTGGCGAAGCGTGTTTACGGGAGTTTGACAGGGTTTTTACAGACAGGCACCTATCTGATGGCGCCGCTGTGAACCCGCAGATAGCCCTCGATCGCCCTGGCGACCCGCCCGGGCTGTTCGGGGAACAGGGCGTGGCTGGCGTCCCCGATCACCGTCGAGGTGATGCGCTCGCCGTAGCGGGTGCGCAGGTCGGCCCATTCCGCCCGCCGGTGGAAGGGGTCCAGGGCGGCGATGATCTCGAGAACGGGCGCGTCGCCCGCACCCAGGTAACGATCCACGTCGGCCTCGCGGGCGCACTCGACCTGCATGGCGAGGGTTTCGGGGTACCAGCCGTCGAGCCAGATCGACGGGTCGTGGCCGGGCGCGAAGAACGCCAGGCGCAGCGCGGCGAGCCGCTCGGCCTCGGGCAGGGACAGGTCACCGGCGCGCATCGGGGCCGAGTTGACCTCCGGCGCAACGGTTTTCCCGGCCGCCGCGGCGAGGATCACCGCGGCGACCTTGTCGCGATGGTGCACCGCGGTGGCGCGGGCGACGAAGTTCCCGAAGGCGTGCCCGAGAACGACCGCGGGTTGCTCGGCGAGGGTCTCGATCACCGCCGCGATGTCGTCGGCCATGTCGCCGAAGCCCACGTCGCTCATCGGGCCAACCGAGCGTCCGATGCCGCGGGGTTGTGGGCGCAGCACCCGGTAGCCGGCATTGACGAGTGTCGCTGTGAGCGAGTCGAAGTCCTTGGCGCCGTCCCGGCCATAGGACGGGATGATGACCACCGCCGGACCGCGTCCATCGACATAGGTCTCGATCGATGCAGCGCCGGTGGTGACGATCTCGCTGCGACGCCTCATGGCCGGTCCGCGTAACGCAACTCGACGCGCAGCAGCGCGGCGTGCCGGACGATGCCTTCCGGGGGAGCCGTGGTCCCGCCGTCGGTCGTGACGTAGGCGACGCGGCCATGGTCGCCGGGGCCGCGGCCCCATGCGGCGCTGGACGGGCCGACCAGCGTTTCGTCGAACGGGTCCCCGGCGATGTGGCGCACCTCGCTGCCGTGCCGGGGCGCCAGCGGCACCCGGTCGAGGGTGTTGGCGCGATGCCTGGTGACATAGGCGAATCCGGCATCCTCGTCGAGGCAGAAGTCGTCGGCGTTGTCGATGGCGGCGACGAACTGCGCCGGCCCGGCCGGGTCGAGGGTGGCCGAATCCACGGGGACGCGCATGAACACCTTCTGCGCGGTCGAGGTGTAGTACAGGTGACCGGTGCGCGCGCCGTACCGGACGCCGTTCACGCCGGGCTGCGGCGGGGGAGGCACGCCGCTATCGGGGTCGTCGCCCATGGTGTCGTCAGCCAGCCACACCCGGGCCGTGGCGCTGCGCGCGTCGTCAGCGAGGTCGACGCGCCAGATGAGCCCGGCGAAGCAGTCGGCGATGGCCAACACGTCCGGCCCCAGCACGCAGCTGCCGTTAAGGGCGCGGACACGGTCGTCGAAGGTGTAGATCAGCTCCGGCGACACCGCTGCCCCCGGTGCCCAGCCGGTGAAATCGATTCTCGCCAAGTGCGATTCATGCGTGGTGTAGCCCTCGGTGAGACAGACGATGAACACGTCGGGCGCCACCTCCGCGATCCCCGTGACCGGGTGATCGAAGGTGTGCACCAGGACCGGTTCGACCACCGCTGCGTGATCTGCCCGGGGCACCCACCACAGCTCTTTGTGCACGACGTCGGTGACGAGAATCGACCGGTCGGCGCGCACCGCGAGGTTTTCCGGGAAATACCACTGCGGGAAGAATGCGACGGGTGTCAGCGTGACGGTGGGCAACGGGGCCAGGGCCATGGCGCTCCTTAAGCTCGGGTTTCTCGAACGCGTTGCGAATGGCGCAGACCGCGTGATCGGTGCCCGCCAGCGTGGCGGCCCTGGAAAGGCCCGCGGCGCCGAACGTTTGCGCGGCGTGGCGGTTGACGGTCATCGACGTGGCGGGCGGTGGTCAGCGCTGTGGCGTGCCGGGCGGCCGTCTTGTCCAGCGGGTCACGTCCCGCGCCGGGACCGAACAGCGCCAGTCGACCGCCCGGCGCGCGCTCGACGGCGCTCACTGGTCCAACCCGTCGGCGTCGGCCGGAACGTCGAACGCTCCCAGCGTCATACACACCATGGTGAACCAGCCCAGCAGCACCGCGACGTCCACGATGCCGGCATCACCGAGCAACTCCTTGGCGCGCCGGTACATCCCCAGGGGTACGACGCGCGGGGCGACCAGCGCCGACGCGAGCTCATAGACGACTTGTTGGCGCGGGTCCTCGAACGACGTGGGTAGCCCGGCGATCAGGGCCTCGACCCGGCGCGCGTCGAGGTGTCCGGCGCGCTCTCCGATGATCTCGTGCTCGTAGTTGGCGTACGGCGAACGCCAGCGTCCGTTGACGATGTTGGTGGCGATCTCGATCTCCGCCTTCGTCAACGTGGATTGGCGCTGGAAGTAGGCGCCGGTCGGCACGATCGTCCTGGCCAGGGCGGGGTTGGCGAGCCAGATCTTGTGCGGGCCGGGCACCAGTCCGCGCAGTTCGCGGGTGAAGTCGTAGGCCGCCTTCATTTCCGGCGGCATCTGGGCCACCGGCGTCTCGACGAACCGGCCGAATGTGCCGAAATCGGATGTGTCACTCACGGATCGGCCCCTCCCTTTTCCTCGTGCTTCCAGTCAACGACGCGGAGGCGATATCGTCCAATACGTTCTTGTGCCGGACTCCATATGCTGTTGCATATGGAATTGAGCCAACGGCTTCTCGAGCAGTTCCTCGCGGTGGCCGACGAGCGCAACATCGGCCGCGCGGCGCGGCGCCTGTCGATGACCCAGCCGCCGCTGACCCAGGCGATCCAGCGACTCGAACGGGCTATGGGCGTCACGTTGTTCGACCGCAGCCCGCGAGGGGTCGAGCTGACCGCCGCCGGGCGTTCGTTTCGTGAGGATGCGGAGCGCCTGAGCGCCGCGCACGAAGCGGCCATCAGGCGCACCCGGCGGGTCGCGGCCGGCCTGGAGGGCGTGGTCCACATCGGCTTCGCGGTCAGCCTGGCCTACCGGTTCGTGCCCGGCCTGCTCCGCGCGAGCGCGGACGCGCTGCCCGAGCTGACGTTGCACCTGGTTCAGACGCGAACCGCCCACATGCCCGACGCGGTTCGGTCCGGCCAACTCGATGTGGCCTTCACTCGCGGTCCTGTCGAGGGCGGCGACGGAGTGGTCGTCGGCGAAATCGGCCGCGAGAGAACGGTGGTCGTCCTGCCGAAGCAGCACCGGCTGGCCGGGAAACGCTCGGTGGCGCTGGCCGACCTGCGCGATGAGCCGGTCGTGCTGCCGTCGCGGCAGTCGCTCCCCGGAGTCGCCACCCAGTTGCTCAGCGCATTTCGCGAGGCCGGCGTGAGTCCTCGCGTCGCGGCGTACACCGACGAATTGTCGGCAATGATGGCGTACCCCATCGCCGGGCTTGCCGCCTGCCTCGTCCCCGAGCAGATGCTGGCGATGCGGCACCCCCAGATCGTGTATCGCAGGCTTTGCGACGACCTGCCCAGCCTCATCACCCGGATCGTCGCCGTGCACCGGGCACGGGCCGACGACGCGGTCGTCCGGCTGCTGGAGCTGGCCGCCGGCGGCTGGCGGGGCCGGTAGTCAGGGCCGCGCGGCGACGAACGTTTCGTTCGACACGCCGGCGGCCAGCCCTTCGACGTCAAAGGGCTCGCGGAGACGGGCACGGAGCTTCGCGGGGTCCGTGAGCAGGCTGATCTCGGCGGTCTGACGAGCGAAGAGGCGTCCGAAAAGCGGATAGAGCCAACGCATTAACGCTCGCTCGGAGCGGCTGCAGCGCGCCGCGCAGTACCCGACGTGGCCCAGTTCGTCGGTGAGGATCTCGGCGTAGAGCCGGTCGATCCGCGCGGCCACCTCCGGCTCGTCGGCGAACAATTCGACGCCGACGCGGCGCAGCTCGTCGAACATGATGCAGCCGGCCATTTCCGCGGCGCCCACAAAGGGGAAGCCGAAACGCTCGGGCAGAAACACCTCCATCTTCACGAACTGCCGCATCACGAACGGCGGCACCACAACGTGGAACGGCAGGCCGAACGCGTCGAGCACGTAGGCCAGCAGGCGGGTGTGATAGTGCTCCTCGAGCGCGAGGTACACGCCCTCGGGCGGCTTGTCCTCGCCGCCGATGCGCCCGTAGGTATCGCCCAGGTCCACGCCGAATCGCTCCGCCTGGTTCAGTTTCGCGGTGGCGAGCAGGAACAGCATCTCGCGGGGAAGCCCCGGCTCGGGGCGGCGGCGGCGCAGATTGCGCAGGAACACCTGCCGATCGATCGGCCGGTCGGAGCGAACGGGGTCGGCCTCCAGCGATGCGAAAAACTCCTCGCGGTTGGCGAGTCGGCGATGCAGCAGATCGGCGTCGCCGTCCCGATTCGCGAGGTACTCCCGGTAACCCTCGATACCCGTGCCGGTCATGATGCCTCCATTCCGTGGACGATGGTCTTCACGTAGCGGTCCAAGAGCGCCGCGCGGTCCCCGAGCTCCGTTCCGCCCGTGGCCAGCAACGCGAACAGCCCGGTCAGGAAGATCACGCCGAGCTCGCGTGCGTCCGCATCCCGGGGCAGCCGCCGCGCGCCTTGGGCTTGGGTGATCGCGGCGATGACGAACCCGGCCAGCGGATGCTCGCCGGGCCCGTCCTCGACCGGGCGCGTCGCGGAGAAGTGCAGCCCCAACATGTCCCTGAAAACGACGGGGCCCAGCCGCTTCTCGGCTGCGAGCACTTGGCGCACCAGCGAAGTGAGCATCGACATCAGGTCGCCGCGGTGGTCTGTCTGGCTGGCGAGCCGCGCCACGATCTTGGCTTCCTCGTTGCGCTCCAGCTCGACCAGGACGTGCTCCTTGGTGGGGAAATGGAAATAAAACGTGCCCCGCGCGACGCCCACGGCCGCGGCGATGGCGGCGACGTCCGTGCCCGCCAGTCCGGTCCGGCCGATCTCGGCGACCGCTGCCTCGAACAGGCGGGCCCGGGTCTGCAGCCGCTGGGCCTCCCGGGCATTGAGAACCTGCGTGCCCACGTCAGCAAACCTATCGAGATTCGCTGCCACCTGTCAATGACGAGTGTCAGCGAAATGGGCCGCCGGTCCCTACCGGCGCGCCGGGCGTAACGTCGGGCCGAAATGGCGCACGGAATTTCGCCGTGGCGTTACGCTGACGCCGCCTGATGGAAGGGTGAGGTGGGCCGGGATGGATTTCGAACTCGACGCCGGGCAACGGGCTTGGCTGGCCGAGGTTCGGGGTTTCCTCCGGCAGAACGTCACCGCCGGATTGCGCGCCGAGCTCGCCCAGCATGATCTGGAGCTGCCCGACGGCGAGGTAACACGGTTTCGCCGCAAGATCGGGGAGAAAGGCTGGTTCGGGCTGAACTGGCCGCGCGAGTACGGCGGCCTCGGGTTGGGCGCCGTTCATCAGCACCTGCTGATGAGCGAGTTCGAGTACTGGGGTGTGCCCGGACCCGACCTCACGGTCACCTCGGTGGCGCCGATGATCATGCGCCACGGCACCGAGCAGAACAAGAACGAATGGCTGCCGCCGATCGCCAAGGGCGAAATGATCTGCGCCGTGGGCTATTCCGAACCCGATGCGGGAACCGATCTGGCGAACCTGCGCACCCGGGCGACGCTCGACGGCCGGGAATGGGTGATCAACGGCACCAAGATATGGAACAGCGGGGCGCAGCGCGCCACCCACGAATGGCTGTGTGTGCGAACAGATCCCGATGCGGCGCGGCACGGGGGGATTTCGGTCATCATCGTGCCGATCGACAGCCCGGGCGTCGAGATCCGCCCGCTCTACGCGTGGTCTGGCTATCGCACCAACGAGGTGCACTTCCGCGACGTGCGGGTCCCGGTTACCAACCTGATCGGCGAAGTCAATCGGGGGTGGACGTACATCACCGGCGCCCTCGATCTCGAACGTGGCGCGCTGACCAACGCGGGCGACCTGCGCCGCGCCGTCGACGACTTGCATCGGCTGGCGCGCAGCCCACGCCGTGACGGCACGGTGCCCGCGCACGACCCGGCGCTGCGGCGTCGCCTGGCGCTCGCCGAAGCCGACGTGGAGGTGGCCGCGCTGATGGGTTACGAGGCCGCGTCGATCCTGGACGGCGGTGTCATCCCCACCGTGGAGGTCAGCGTGGAGAAGGTCTTCACCAGCGAACTGCGTCAGCGCATCGCCGACCTGGCGCTGGATCTGTTGGGGCCCGACGGACTGCTCGCGCATCGCGGCCAGGACGCGCCGCTGGCCGGCACGTTCGAACGGCTGTACCGGGTCGCCCCGTTGATGCGTTTCGGCGGCGGCACCAACGAGGTCCTGCGCGACATCATCGCCCAGCGCGGCCACGGAATGCCCTCGTATGGACGTTAGGCCCAGCGCCGAGCGGCGCGAGTTCGCCTCGATGCTGCGCGCGCTGCTGGCGGCGGAGAGCACCGTCGGGCTGGTGCGCGGGCTGCGTGAACCCGGCGCCGACCGTACCACCCCGGCCCTGTGGAAGGCATTGTCGGACGCCGGTGTTTTCGGGCTCGCCATTGCCGAGCGATACGGCGGCTCCGGTGGCTCGCTGCAGGATCTCGCCGTCTTCTACACCGAGGCGGGTCGCGCGCTGTGCCCCACGACGGTGCACAGCTCCGTCGCGGCAGCGCTGGCGATCGATCGGCTGGCGCCGCCGGAGGCGAAGGCCAGGTGGCTGCCGCCGCTGACAAGCGGCGGTGTCCGCGGAACGACGGCGCTGTGGAGCGCGCGCGATGCCGCCGTCGTTTCGCCCGCGGTGTCGGCCCAGCTCGACTCCAGCGGCGCCTGGCGCCTCACCGGAAGCGCGGACTACGTCGCCGACGCCGACGTCGCCGACCTCATCGTGGTGTCGGCGGCCGCTTCCGGGCGCACCCTGGCCTTCGCCGCGGACGCGCACGCGGCCGGGGTGGCCGCGGAGCCGCTGGCCATGGCGGGCGGTCACCGGGCGTTCACCGTGCGCTTCGATGACGTGGTCGCCGACGCCGACGCGCTGCTCGGTGAGGCCGACCAGGCGGTGCTGCGGCGCGTCGCGAACACGGCGGTGGCGATGGGCTCGCTCGACCTGGTCGGCGTCGGAGAGGCGGTGCTGGACCGCACGGTCGATTACACCAAGCTGCGTCACCAGTTCGGCCGCCCCATCGCGTCATTCCAGGCGGCGCAGCACCTGATCGCCAACATGCACATCGCCCTGGCCGCCGCGCGATTGGCGGCGCATTCGGCGGTCTTCTGGTTGGGACGCGGCCACCTGGCGAGCAGGGAGACGGCGATCGCACGCATGCATGCCGCGGCCGCGGCGAGGCTGATCACCCAGGACGCCCACCAATTGCACGGCGGGATGGGCTACGTCACCGAGACCGACCTGCACCTCTGGAGCGAACGGTCACGGCTGGGTGCGACGCTCGGCGGCGGCGCCGACGTCGCCGCGGCTTGGCTGGAACAGACGCTGGAAGAGACTTTGAAGGAGGACGCGCGTGGGTGAGCACTCCCTGATCGACGCCGAATCGGCGTTGCGGGTGGGCACCGTCGCCGCATCGGCCACGGGGGAGGTGAACCGGCGCGATTGGCAGCGCTGGGCGGCCGCCGTCGGTGACCACAACCCGCTGTGGTTCGACCCGGAGTATGCGCGCGCCAACGGGTTTCGCGACATCATCTGTCCCCCTCTGTTCCTGCAATACGCCGTGCTCGGCGTCACGCACCTCGAGGCGCTGCGGCCCGACGGATCCTCCGGCGCGGTCTCCGGCAGCCTCGCGTTTCCCCGCGCCCCCAAGCGGATGGCCGGCGGGGAGAGCTTCGCCTTCCACCTGCCGGCCTACCACCGCGACGAGATCGAGATGATCCGCACCATCGAGTCCATCGTCGAAAAGCAAGGCCGCTCGGGCAGATTCGTCCTGGTCACCTGGCACACGGTGTACCGCAACCAGAACCGCGAATTGCTTGCCGAAGCCTCGACCTCGATGATCGCCCGTCCCTAGGAGCACGCGTGACCCCTACGACCGATCCGCAGGTGTTCTATGACGACATCGCCGTCGGCGACCACATGCCGACGCTGACCGTCACCGTCGACGAGACGCAGCTCTTCTTCTTCAGCGCCGCCACCTACAACGGCCACCGCATCCACTACGACAAGGAGTGGGCCCGCTCGGTGGAAGGCTACGACGACGTGTTGGTCCAGGGCCCGCTGCAGGCGGCGCTGCTGGCCCGCGCCATCGGTGACTGGATCGGTGGGCGCGGCCGCCTGGTGTCCTTCTCGGTGCAGAACCGGGCGGTCGCCTATCCCGGCCAGTCGCTCAGCTTCGGTGGCGAAGTCACCGGCAAGCGCCTCGGCGAAACCGGCGCGGGGCTGGTGGATCTCGAGATCTCCGGCCGCCGCGACGCCACCGTGCTGATGCCCGGGACCGCGACGGTCGAGCTGCCCCGACGCGGAGCGCCGTCGTGACGGGACTGCGCGGCGAGGCGGCCATCATCGGCATCGCCGAGCTGCCCGCCCAACGGCGCCCCACCGGGCCCGCGCGGTTCACCCTCGACCAGTACGCGCTGCTGGCCAAGCTGGTCATCGAGGACGCCGGCGTCGACCCCGCGTATGTCAACGGCCTGCTCACCCACGGCATCGCCGAATCCGCGATGTTCGCGCCCGCCACGCTGTGCGAATACCTGGGCCTGGCCCTGGATTTCGGAGAACGCGTCGACCTTGGCGGAGCCACCTCGGCGGGGATGGTCTGGCGGGCCGCTGCCGCCGTGGAGCTCGGCATCTGCGACGCGGTGCTGGCGGTGGTCCCCGGTTCGGCCGCGCAGCCGCAATCCGACAAGAGGCCGCCACCCGCCCCCAATTGGTATGGGGCATCGTCGAACAACTACGGGTCACCGCAGGCCGAATTCGAGATCCCGTACGGCAACGTGGGCCAAAACGCGCCCTACGCCCAAATCGCGCAGCGCTATGCCGCCGAGTTCGGCTACGATCCCGCCGCCGTCGCCAAGATCGCGGTCGACCAGCGCACCAACGCGTGCGCGCATCCGGGCGCGGTCTTTCACGGCACCCCGATCACGGTGGACGACGTTCTCGCCAGCCCGATGATCGCCGATCCCATCCACATGCTCGAGACGGTAATGCGGGTGCACGGGGGAGCCGGGGTGTTGATCGCCAGCGCCGACATCGCGCGGCAAAGCCGCCATCGCCCGGTGTGGATCAAGGGATTCGGTGAGCGCATCGCGTTCAAGACGCCTACCTACGCCGAAGACCTGTTGCGGACGCCGATCGCCCGCGCCGCCGACCGGGCGTTCGCGATGGCCGGGCTGGGCCGCACCGACGTCGATATCGCGTCGATTTACGACTGCTACACCATCACGGTGTTGATGAGCCTGGAAGACGCCGGCTTCTGCGCCAAAGGCGACGGCATGTCATGGGTTACCGAACACGACCTGACCCACCGCGGCGACTTCCCGCTCAACACCGCCGGCGGCCAACTGTCCTTCGGCCAGGCCGGGATGGCGGGCGGCATGCACCACGTGGTCGACGCGGCGCGCCAGATCATGGGGCGCGCCGGCGACGCGCAGGTGCGCGACTGCCACACCGGGTTCGTCACCGGCAACGGCGGCATCATGAGCGAGCAGGTCGCGCTGCTGATGCGGGGGGATTAGCGGTGGCCCGCGCCGGCGGCGCTGCAGCGGGGGCACCTCCCGCTTGCGGGGGACGAAGCGATGCGGGGGTACCTCCCGCTCGCGGGGGACGAAGCGATGTGGGGGTACCTCCCGCTCGCGGGGGAGAGGAGCGGCGCAAGTGACCGCCGAATATCCCGTTCCCGAGCCCACCCCGGTCTCCCGGCCTTTCTGGGACGGCCTCGCGCGGCACCGCGTCGTCGTGCAGTATTCGCCATCGCTGGGGCGCTACGTCTTCTATTCCCGCACCCTCGCGCCGGGTTCGCTCGCCGACGACCTTCAGTGGCGCGAAATCGATGGCGCGGGAACGTTGTACACCTACACCGTGGCCCGCAGACCCACCGGACCGCCCTGGGCGGACGCGGTGCCGCAGTTGCTCGCGGTGGTGCAATGGGATGCCGGGCCACGGATCAGCACCGAGTTGGTGGAGGTCGACGCGGCCGACATCCGAATCGGAATGCGGGTGCGGCCGGTGTTCTACGATCTTGACAGCGGAATCACCTTGCTGAAGTACCGGCCGGCTTGACCGGCGCAGCGGTGCGGGCGGAGGCGCACATGGACCATGGCATCGATGCCATCGACGACACGGTGCAGGCCATGTTGCGCGAGTTGAACGCCGGATTCCCCCATGTCGAGTCGATGACCGGCGCGCAGGCGCGGGCCGCCGTCGCCGCGCGGCGGGTGCCTCCCAACAACATCGACGACGTCCGCAACACCATCGACCACTACGTCCCCGGCCCCGCCGGCGCCATCCCCGTGCGGATCTACCACCCGCACGGCGAGCTCGGCCACCGCCCCGGCATCGTGTTCTATCACGGCGGCGGATTCGTCTTCTGCGACATCGAATCCCATGACGGCTTCTGCCGGTCCCTGGCGCGCGGTAGCCAAGCCGTCGTGGTGTCCGTCGGGTATCGGCTGGCGCCCGAGCATCCCGCACCCGCGGCCGCCCTCGACGCATTCGCCGCCTTCCGTTGGGTGATCGAACACGCGGCCGGCCTCGGCATCGACGCGACACGGACCGCCGTCGCCGGCGACAGCGCCGGCGGGAACCTGGCTGCGGTCACCGCGATCCTGTGCCGCGAACGAGGCGTCGCCCGGCCCGCCGCCCAGCTGTTGCTGTACCCGGCGGTCGATCCGTCGTTCGACACGGACAGCTATCACCGCCACGGCACGGGGACTTTCAACACGCGGGCCGCGATGCAGTGGTATTGGCGTCAATACCTTGGCGATGAGCGGCTTTTCGACCCTCCCTGGCTGGTTGCGCCGGCCCGGGCGGATAGTTTCGCGGACCTGCCGGCCGCGGTGGTCGTGACCGCCGGCCTGGATCCCTTACACAGCGAGGGATGCGATTACGCGCGCCGCTTGCGCAACGCGGGCGTACGAGTCGTGCATCGCGATTTCCCCGGACTGTTCCACGGCTTCATGACGATTCAATCCTTCGCGCCGGCCACCTCGGCGCGCGAGTTGGTGTGCGGCGACCTGCGGGAGTTGCTTGACCTCGCCCGGTGCGGGTCGCAATGACCGCTGACGTCATCGTCATCGGAGCGGGATTCGCCGGGCTCTACGCCGTACGCCGGGCCGTCTCGACGGGCCTGTCGGTGCTCGGTATCGAGGCGGCTCCCGACGTGGGCGGCACCTGGTATTGGAACCGGTACCCGGGTGCGCGGTGCGACGTCGAAAGCGTCGACTACTCCTACTCATTCGACGAAGCGCTGCAGCAGAGCTGGACGTGGAGCGAACGATTCGCCGCGCAGCCGGAGATCCTGGCCTATCTGCGCCACGTGGCCGACCGCTTCGATCTGCGCCGCCACTACCGCTTCGGCGTCGACGTGATCGGGGCGGAATTCGACCAGGAGGCGGGAGGCTGGCGCGTCCGCACGCGTGATATCTCGCAGGGCGGCGAGTCGTCGCACGCCGCGCAGTTTTTCGTATGCGCGACGGGCTGCCTGTCTGCGGTCAACCGCCCCGACATCCCCGGTGCCGACGATTTTGCCGGCGACGTGTACTTCACGGCCGCGTGGCCTCGCGAGGATCCCGACCTGCGGGGCAAGCGGGTGGGGTTGATCGGCACGGGTTCGTCTGGCATTCAAGCGGTTCCGATCATCGCGGGCCAGGCAGAGCGGCTCGTGGTATTCCAGCGATCGGCGAATTACAGCATCCCGATGCCCAACCGTCCGTGGTCGGCGGAAGAACAGCGACGGATCCGGGAGGAGTACCCCGAGCGACGCCGGATGTCGGCCTACGCGTCGGCGGGCACTCCGCACGGCACCTATCACAAGAAGGCGCTCGAAGCCGATCCCGACGAGCGAATCGAAGCACTGTGGCGCCGCTGGCGTGAGGGCGGCGTGCTGTTCGCCAAGACCTTCCCCGACCAGAATTCCGACCCGGCCGCCAACGATGTCGCGAGGGAGTTCGCGGAGGAGCGCATCCGCGAGATCGTCCACGACCCCGTCGTCGCCGCGGACCTCATCCCGGTCGATCACCCGATCGGGACGAAGCGGATCTGCACCGACGCCGGTTATTACGCGACGTTCAACCGCGACAACGTGCGGCTGGTGAACCTGCGCCGCGAGCCCATCGACGCGATCGTCCCCGAGGGGGTGCGAACGGGCGCCGCGACCTATCCCTGCGACGTCCTGGTCTTTGCGACCGGATTCGACGCGCTGACCGGAGCGCTCACCCGCATCGACCCGAGTGGGCCCAGGGGAGCCCGGCTACGCGACATCTGGGCCGACGGCCCCGTGACTTTTCTCGGCCTCATGGTTCCCGGCCTGCCCAACCTGTTCACCATCAGCGGGCCCGGCAGCCCGTCCGTGCTGGCCAACATGGTGCTGCACGCCGAGGTTCAGGTCGACTGGGTCATCGAGCTGATGTTGACGGCCCGTCGCCTCGGTGTGCACGAGGTCGAACCCCGCCGCGATGCCGCCGACGCCTGGACCGAGCATGTCGCGAAAGCGGCCGAGCAGACGCTGTTTCCGAAAGCGTCATCCTCGTGGTACCTGGGCGCCAACATCGAGGGCAAGAAACGGATCTTCATGCCCTACGCCGGGGGATTCGGCACCTACCGCCGGCATTGCGAAGCGGTGGCCGATCAGAACTACGCCGGATTGGTCCTGACCACCCGATGAGCGAACCGGGACCCGAAACGGTTCAGCAGCTGTTGCGGCTGCGCCGAAACGACGACACCACCGCGATCGCACACGGCGAGCGCACCTGGACCTGGCGGCAGCACCTGGCCGAGGCCGAGGCCGAGGCCGCCGCGCTGATCCGCCTTGCCGACCCCGCCCACCCGCTGCATGTCGGGGCCCTGCTCACCAACTCCCCCGAGATGCTGCGCGCCATGGCGGCCGCCGCGCTGGGCGGCTACGTGTTGTGCGGCATCAATACCACCCGCCGGGGCGGCGGCCTGCTCGCCGACATCCGGCGCTCCGACTGCCAGCTCCTCCTCGTCGACGGCGAGCACGTGGCACTGCTGGACGGGTTGGACCTCAACGGAATTCAGGTCATCGACGTCGGGTCACGGCGCTACGCCGAAATGCTGGCCGCGGCGCCGCCGCTGGTGGCCCACCGCGAGGTCACCGCCGCCGACACCCTGATGATGATCTTCACCTCCGGCACCAGCGGGGACCCCAAGGCCGTCCGGTTCGCGCACGGCATGGCGATCATGTGCGGCGCCAGCCTGATCTTCCAGTACGACGTCACCGCCGACGACGTCTGCTACCTGGCAATGCCCCTGTTCCACTCCAATGGCATCGCCGCCGGGTGGGCCGTCGCCATCGGCAGCGGCGCCACCATGGTGCCGGCCAAGTTCTCGCCGTCACGCTTCATCGACGACGTGCGCCGCCACCAGGTGACCTACCTGAACTACGTCGGCAAGCCCCTGGCGCTGATCCTGGCCACCCCGGAACGTCCCGACGACGCCGACACCACCCTGCGGGTCGCGTTCGGCAACGAGGCCACCGATCGCGACATCGACGAATTCGCAAGGCGTTTCGGATGCCGAGTCATCGACAGCTTCGGCTCGAGCGAGTTCGCGGTGATCGTCGTCCGCGAGGACGGCGCCCCGCCGGGATCGATCGGCAAGCCCTATCCCGGGGTCAGCATCTACAACCCCGGCACCCTGACCGAGTGCGCGGTCGCGAAATTCGACGAACACGGCGCGCTGATCAACTTCGACGACGCGGTTGGCGAACTCGTCAACACCCAGGGCGCGGGCCCGTTCACCGGTTACTACAACGATCCGTCAGCGACGGCGCAGCGCATGCGGCACGGCATGTACTGGTCCGGCGACCTGGCCTACCGCGATGCCGACGGTTGGATCTATCTGGCCGGTCGCACGGCCGATTGGATGCGAGTCGACGGCGAAAACCTGGCCGCGGCGCCGATCGAGCGGATCCTGGAACGGCTGCCGCAAATCAGCCAGGTCGCCGTCTACGCCGTACCCGACGAACGCGTCGGCGATCAGGTGATGGCGGCCCTGGTGCTGCGCGACGGGACAGACTTCCAGCCCGAGGATTTGGAGAAGTTCCTCGCCGCGCAGCCCGACCTGTCGCCGAAGGCGTGGCCGCGGTATGTCCGCATCAACGACGACCTGCCGGCAACGGCTACCAACAAAATCCTCAAGCGGGAGCTGATCGCCGCCGGCATCGACGCGCAAGGCGGCGCGCTGTGGACGCGCCACCAGCGTGGCACCACCTACGCGGTCGAGTCGCCCTAATCGGCCTCGGCGGGAGTGGGGGCCTCGCCGAATCGGGCCAGCACCAACGTCCCCGACACCGCCACCACGAATCCGAGGACGACCAGCCAGCCGAGACCGTCGCGGGCGCTGTCGCCCAGCCACACCACTCCCACGAGCGCGGGGGCGATCGTTTCGCCGACCACCATGGCGGCCACTGTCGTGGTCACCGATCCGCGATGCAAGGCGGACGTGAGCAAGAGGAACCCCGCCGCACCGCCTCCGGCCGCCGCGTACAGCGCCGGGTTGGTGTAGAAGGCCGCCTTCGTCGGATCGATCACGTCGATGAGGCGCACGCCGACCTCGACGACGCCGAAGCCGCTTCCGGCGCCCAACCCCAGGGCAAGCGCGCGCTCGCGGTCGCGCAGCCGGCCCGCGGCGGCACCGGCGACGAAGATCGCGGCGACCACGCCGATGAGCGCCCAGCCGAGCCCGGCCGGCGCGTGACGAAAGTGTCCCGGCCCGGCGGCGCAGGCGAGCGCGGCCAGGCTCACGCAGACCACGCCGACGGCCGTCCACTCGGCCCGTGACAGCCGCGCGGAGAGCACCCACGCGGACACGATGCCGGTGACCGCGATGGAGGCGGCGAGCGCCGCGGCGACGACATAGATTGGCACCAAACGCAACGCCAACACCTGGAGCAGGAACCCGAGGCCGTCGAGACCGATGCCGGCGAGATAGCGCCACTGCCGGGCGGCGCGCATCAGCAGGACGGCGTCAACGCCCGATTTGCTCGCGGCTTCGACCGACCGCGTCGCGACGGCCTGCAAGACCGAGGCCGTGCCGTAACACACCGAGCAACCCAGCGCGAGCAGGAACCCGATCAGCACAGAGGAGACAATACGAGACATCCACCGATTTGCCCCGCCCATGACCGCTAGGAAGGCATTTCTCCGATGAACAACGTCGAGGGGAAGGTCGTCGCGATCACCGGCGCGAGCAGCGGGATCGGCGAGGCGACCGCGCGGCTGCTGGCCGAGCGAGGAGCCAGCGTGGTCCTCGGCGCGCGCCGCGTCGAGCGCCTCGACGACATCGCTCGCGAGATCCGCGCCAATGGGGGAGACGTGGTCAGCCGTCCAACCGATGTCACGCGCCGAGAGGACCTCGAGCGGCTGGTCGGAGCCGCGACCGAGCGCTTCGGTTCCCTCGACGTCCTGGTCGGCAACGCCGGGATCAGCAAGATCGGTCCCGTGGCGGACCTGGACGCCGACGGCTGGTCGGCGATGATCGACGTCAACCTGCGCGGGGTGCTGCACGGCATCGCCGCCGCCCTGCCTGTCTTCCGCCGCCAGGGACGCGGCCACTTCGTGACGACCGTATCGACGGCCGGGCTGAAGATCGTGCCCACCATGGCGGTGTACGCGGCCACGAAGAACGCCGTCCGGACCGTCATGGAAGGCCTGCGCCAAGAGTCGACCGACGGTGTTATCCGAACGACCTCTGTATCGCCGGGCTTCGTCGACACGGAACTCGACAGCTCCATCGACGACACCGCGTTGCGCGACCAATCCGAAGCACCATGAGCGTCGTCGGGCTACCCCCGGCGGCGGTCGCGCGAGCCATCGCTTTCGCGATCGAGCAACCCGACGATGTCGAGATCGGCGAGATCGTCATTCGCCCTACGGTTCAGGGCTAGGGGCTACCTCGGCCGGCTCGAGTGATGAGCTGCCGGAGTCGTCGCACCAGTCGGCGAGGAGCGGCAGGGGCCTCAGCGCTCGGAGATCTCGGAGATGAGGTGCCGCCGGCGCGCGATGTACTCGGCGTCCGAGATGCCGCCGGTGGCACGCAGCACCTCGAGTTCCCTGAAGCGCTCGGAAACCGGCACCGGCGGTTGGGGATACGACAGCGCTATGGGATGCGCGGGCTGCCTGGTGTCCCTGGCGCCCCAGCCCGCGCCGAGGTTGATGAGCCGCAGCGCAAACAGCACACCGGCCGCGGTGATCGGCAGCCCGAGATAGATCATCCACCCCAGCGGAAGGCCGGCTCGACTCAACGCGAAATAGCGCGCCAGCAGCAACGCGGCGACCAGCGCCCCGGACGTCAGGACTGCGGCCTTGGTCTTCATTCGCGGGTTCCTCCTTGCGATCGCAGAGTTCGTCTCGCAAGTGGACGACGCGAATCCCGCTACCGATCCCAATTGCGGTAGAGGTAGTGCAGCACCAGCGCGGTGACCACCCCGTATCCCAGGTGCGGGATCAGATCGCTGATCCACCCGACGACGCCCCAGGTCCGCGGGTCGGTGACCCCGAGCACGGTCATCGGCCCGTTGGTGCCGATCAGGGCGATCGCCGCCGCGACCAGCGTGGCCACCAGCAGGCCCGGGCGCCAGCCCAGCGCGTACGCCAGCCCGAGGACCAGGCCCATCCCGATGCCCGCGGCGTACCCGGTCAGCGCGCCGAGGCCGAGCAGCCGGTTGGCCAAGACGTCACCGGTCCCGGGCACCGTCAGGCCCAACAGCCTCGCTATTGCTTCGACGGTTCGTTCGGGGGTCGTGCTGGTCGGTCGGCCCCGTATCGCGATGTCCAGGTAGGCGATCACGTTCAGCGCGGTAGTGCCCGCCGCCCCGGCGGCGGCGCCGCTGAGCAGCCCCGGCCAAAGCCGGGCATCGCGCGTGATCGTCATTCGCGACCGCTTCCTGTGCTGGCAGCTTGCGTCGGGTTTGACTAAAGCACCCTGTGTCGCAGTGCGCATCCCGCAACCGCCAATTACAGTTGGTAAACATGACGAATCGCAAAGCCAGGGCGGCCGCGGTGTGCGGCGGCGCCGCCCTGATCTTTGCGGTCACGTTGGGCACGGTCGGCGCGCAGGCTGGTGCCGCCGAGCCGCGGAACAGCGCAACGAGCTCTTCGTCCGGCGTGGCGCCCACCGGCGGCGACGGGGGCGGCGCCATCACCGTGCAGCCGGTCGGCGGGGGCGCCTGCATCATCGGCCTCAACTGTGGCTGCCTTCCGCGCCGCACCTGTCCGACGCCGCACCCTCGTCAGGGCACCGCCGGCGCCGACCAGCACAACGCGCCGGCCCCGCCGAATCCTTAGACTTCCTGACTAAACGGCGAGCGGTTCCTATCATTTGGGGATGAGCGCCGGTGGGCTGGATACCGTGGGCTCGCCGGCATTCGCCGACGAGGACGCGGCCCTGTTCCGCGCCGCCGGGTGGTGGTCCGATGCGACCCTGTCGGACGCGGTGTGTCGCAACGCCGAATTCGCACCGGATCGCCGCGCCTATGTCGACCATCTCGGCACGTCGCTGAGTTGGCGTGAATTCGACCATGCGGCAAGCAATCTGGCCCAACAACTGGCCGGCATCGGTGTGCGGCGTGGCGATCGGATCGCGGTGTGGCACGGCGATTCCGCCGCGATCCATGTGCTTTTCGTCGCGATCGAACGGTGCGGCGCCGTCGTGGTCGGCATCGGCGCACGCGCCGGGACCCGGGAGGTGGCCGCGATATTGCGGAATTCGCAACCAAAGATCCTGATCAGCGACCCTGAGCGCGGCCCGACCGCGGCGCAGGCGGCCGGCGAAGCCTCGGTATCCACCCTGATCGTTGACGGTGGCCCCGGCGCGCTGCGGTTCAACGTGCGCACGCAGCCCCGGGCGTTGGAGGGGGACGCACAGCTGGGACCCGACGACGTCTTTCTCATCAACTCCACCTCCGGGACGACCGGCCTGCCCAAATGCGTCGTGCACACACAAAACCGTTGGCACTATTTCCACCAGAAGGCCGTCGCCAACGGATCGCTGACCCCGGATGACGTCTTCTTGCCGGTGATACCCACGCCGTTCGGCTTCGGGATCTGGACCAGCCACACCACCCCGATCTATCTCGGCGCCACCGCGGTGATCATGCGGCGGTTCACCGCGCGTGGGGCATGTGAGGCTATCGCGCGACACGGGGTGACCGTGTTGTGTTGTGTCAGCACGCAATTGACGATGCTGATGGCGGACCCGGCGTGCCGCGAGCATGACCTGAGTTCGCTGCGGGTCGTTTTCGCCGGCGGCGAGGCGTTGCCGTACCGGCCGGCCGCCGAATTCGAGGAACTCACCGGCGCAAAGATCCTGCAATTCTACGGCTCCAATGAGACCGGGTTGCTCAGCGCCACCACGCTCGATGACCCACGCGAACGCCGCCTGCGCACGGGCGGCCGGATCGTTCCGGAGATGGCGGTCCGGCTGTTCGACGGAGATCGGGACGTCACCGAGACCGGGCGCGGCCAGCCCGCGTGCCGGGGTCCGGCGACCAGCCTCGGCTACCTCGGCGGCGCCGACCACGACACGCTGTTCACCGCCGACGGCTGGATGCGCATGGGCGACCTCTGCGAGGTCGACGCGGACGGCTACCTGACCGTGACCGGACGCACCTCCGACTTCATCCTGCGCGGCGGGAAGAACATCAGCGCGACCCAGGTCGAGGACACCGTCGCGACCCACCCCGCGATCGCCGTGGCGGCGGCGGTCGCCATGCCCGATCCGGTGTTCGGCGAAAAAGTCTGTGTCTATGCCGAACTCGTCGACTCTCAGACCATCGACCTGCCCGGCCTCGTCGACCACTTGTTGGCGCTGGGAGTCTCCAAGGAGCTGCTGCCCGAACGGCTCGTCGTGGTCGATGAACTTCCCCGATCGTCCGGGGGCAAGGTCGCCAAAGGCGCGCTCCGCGAGGATATTCGAACCAGGATGGAGGCCGATCATGAACACTCCTGACGCACGGCGGGGTGGCCTCGAGGTCTGGGCGCCATCGGTGGTGCCGCCGATCGGCGTCGAGCTGTCCGATGAACAGGCGCTCGCCATCGCGTTTCGCCACCTGGCCGCCATCGGGTTCGCGGAGAACATGGCCGGGCACATCACCTGGCAACTCGACGGTCAAACCGACATGCTCGTCAACCCGTGGGGGCTGTGGTGGCAGGAGCTCACCGCGTCGGACATCTGCGTCGTGGACGGTGACGCGCGGGTGGTCCGCGGTCGCTGGGATGTCACCCCAGCCATCCACATCCACACGGAACTGCACCGGGTCCGCGACGACGCCCGCGTGGTCATCCACAACCACCCCTATTACGTATGCGTTCTGGCCGCGCTGGGCAGGCTCCCCGAACTGGTGCACCAGACCGGCTCGCTGTACCTCGACGACCTCTGCCTCGTCGACACGTACGACGGGGAGATCGACAGCCCCGCCCGCGCCGCGGACCTCGCCGCTCGCATCGGCGGCGCCAACCTCACCATTATGGCCAACCACGGCGTGATCGCGACCGGCCGCAACCTGCCGGAAGCCGTCTACCGGGCGGCATCGATCGAGCGGGTGTGCAAGCTGGCCTACGACGTCATGCTCACCGGCAAGGACCCGGTGAGAATGAATTGGTCCGACATGGCGGGCATGCAGAGGTCGCTGATCGAACGCGCCGCCGACGTGTATTGGGCGGGGGCGGCACGGATGACCATCAAGGCGGACCCCAATGTGCTTACGTGAGAGCGTCGGGTGTGCGGCCACGGCGCCGAATGTGCGCTCAGGGCGCCTTTCGGGCGTGATTGCCGCCCTGAGCGCACGCTCGAAGCCACCATCGCACACTGAAGCGCCCGCCCCACAAGGAGATTGACGAGTGAAATCGATCGATGAGCTGGCCGGTGACCTGAACTTCACCACGGCCAAGACGGGTGAGCAACGCTCGGTCACGTTCCTGCCGGATCCACCCAGGGCGCCGCGGCGCTACACGGTGATCTCGGTCGACGACCACATCGTCGAACCGCCGGACACGTTCACCGGGCGGTTGCCGCGAAAGTTCGCCGACCGGGCCCCCAAGGTCGTCGAGACCGCCGATGGGGGACAGACGTGGGTCTACGACGGCCGGGAGTTGCCCAACGTCGGATTCAACGCGGTGGTCGGGCGGCCCGTCGCTGAGTACGGATTCGAGCCGGTCCGCTTCGACGAGATGCGCAGGGGCGCATGGGATATCCACGAGCGCGTCATGGACATGGATCTCAACGGCATCTATGCATCGCTGAACTTCCCCTCCTTCCTCCCGGGGTTCGCCGGCCAGCGGCTGCAGCAGGTGACCACGGACCGCGACCTGGCGCTGGCCTCCGTGCGCGCATGGAACGACTGGCACCTCGAGGTCTGGGCGGGGTCATACCCCGACCGCATCATCGCCTGCCAGTTGCCGTGGCTGCTGGACCCCGAGCTCGGCGCCAAGATGATCTACGAGAACGCCGAACGCGGCTTTCACGCCGTCACTTTCAGCGAGAACCCGGCGATGCTCGGTCTGCCGAGCATTCACTCCGGGCACTGGGACCCGATGATCGCGGCGTGTGCCGAGACGGGCACCGTCGTCAACCTACACATCGGCTCCTCGGGGTCGTCACCGTCCACCACCGACGATGCGCCACCGGATGTACAGGGCGTGCTGTTCTTCGCCTACGCCATCTCGGCCGCCGTCGACTGGTTGTACTCCGGTCTGCCCAGCAGGTTCCCCGACCTGAAAATCTGCTTGTCGGAAGGCGGGATCGGCTGGGTGGCGGGGTTGCTCGACCGCCTCGACCACATGCTCAGCTATCACGCGATGTACGGCACCTGGCAGGCGCTGGGCGAAAGCCTGACTCCCGCGGAGGTATTCACCCGGAACTTCTGGTTCTGCGCGGTGGAGGACAAGTCGTCGTTCGTGCAGCGTGACCGGATCGGGGTGGACAACATCATGTTGGAAGCCGACTATCCACACTGCGACTCCACCTGGCCGCACACCCAGCAGACCATTCATGACCAAATCGGCGACTTGCCGTCGGAGGTGATCCGGAAATTCAGCTGGGAGAACGCGTCTCGGCTGTATCGCCACCCGGTGCCGGTCGAGGTCCAACGGGATCCCGAGGCGTTCTGACGCGGTTGTCGCGCCCCACGGAACCGGGGCACGGGCACTCGCCGACATCCACTGCCGACTCGAGGCGCGCCGAATGGCGCTGTGCGGCTGTGGAAATAGCGGGATCCGTCGAAGCGCCTCTCAAACAGGACGGCGTATCGACCCAGTCCATGAACTGCCATATGCCGACTACCAAAACGATGAGCAGTAGCGCCGTCGCGATCGCATGGGCCAGCAAGTAGTAGCGGTAGCCAGCAGGAGATTGCGGTGAACCATCGCCGGCGGCAACCATGAATGTTGCTGTACCCCTCAAGATGGGCCTCCCTCGTCGACCTAACGGCCTTACCAGACGAAACTTTCGCTCGATAGTGCTTCGGATCAGAGCCGCGATCGGATGGCAACGGGCCGGGCCCGGCCAGCCGAGCACAATGCGCAAAAGCTCAAAATCCCTTGTTGCGTGGCTATTGCGCACAAGCGAGTCAGCGCCGGTGCCGATCCGTAGCTTCGAGTGCAACAAGGTGTCGGGAGCCGCTCGACATCGCACCGAGCAGGAGTCCGCCGTGTTCACACAGCCAGAACTGACTAAGGGAACAAACGCGTATCGCGCGACCGCCGAGGGCTGCTTACAGTTTCTCGACGCCAAGCGCGAGGGCTGTGTCGAGCGCACGTGCCCCGGCGCGCGATGGACAAGGCGGTCCGGGGTTTTGTGCGGCCCGTCTTCGACGGCGTGATCAAGTATTCCGGCGCCGACCGGCGCGGGGCCGCCGCGCTCACGGCGTCCGCCATCCGCTCGGTGTCGTTGGCGACCGCGGCCGGATTCCTGCCCAGCCTGAAGCGTTATGACCAGTACGCGGCGCTTCCTTCCGTCGTCGCCAACACCGTCGTCATCGGCGGGGGAGCGGACAAAACGACCCCGGCCGAGCACGCGCGTGACATCGTCGCGGCCATCCCGGACGCCACCCACCTGCACCGGCCAGGCGCCGGCCACATGCTGCTGGGCGAGCATCCGCGGTGTGTCAGTACGGCGGTCGACCGGGTCCTGGCGATACCGGCGGTGTCCGATCGGGGCCTGGCCAGCTGACCACGCGCCGCGGCTATGTGCCGGGTGTCAGAACGCGAAGCGATTGAGCACGTCGTAGTTGCGCATCGGCGTGGCGTTCACCACCCGCCACAACAGCCGCACCGGCGCCGACGGTATGCGCTCGCAGAGCGCCCCCACGAAGGACTGCTCGAGGAGTCGCAGCCGCGGGTTCCAACGCTCCAGTTCGCGCGCGTCGCGGATGCCCCACTTGATGATTCCCTTGGTGAAGATCTTCGACAGCCGGGGCCCCATCGGCGACACGGTGTCGAAGGCGAGCTCGCCGCTGCCGAATCGATCGGTGATGCCGCGCAGGAGCGCCCGCACCTGCGGCTCGGTGAGATACATGACGAGTCCCTCGGCGACCATCAGCGTCGGGCGATCGGTGGGTAGCTGATCCAGCCACGCCTCATCGGTCACCGTGGAGCCGATCATCCGGTACCCGTCGCGGTCCTCATACAGCCTGCGGCGCAACGCGATCACGTCGGGTTGATCGACGTCGAACCACTGGACGGTCTTCGGCGGAGCCAGGCGCAACGCCCGGGTGTCCATGCCGCATCCGAGGTGCAACACGGTGGCGTCCGGATGGCGGCGCAGGAAGCCGGCGCTCCAGTCGTCAAGCTGTTTGGCGCGCATCGTGACCAGGTATTGGTTGGATCCCGGCCGCATGGCGCGCCGCATCCGGGCCCAGTCGTAGTCGATGCGGTCCACCGCCTCGGCCGCGGCCGTGTCGCCCAGAATCGGTGCCGGCGAACCGCTTTCGTACGCCCGCAGGTACAGCGTGCACAGGTTCGTCCACTCCACCGATCCCCACGCCACGCCGCTGAAGTCGACTTTGTCCGTCATCGTCATGGCTGCCTTTTTCCCTCCCGATATTCGGTCCACATCCGCATCAACTGGTCGCGATAGTCCCGGGTGCAGAATTCGCAGAAATCGCGAAAGTCCTCGACGCGCTGCCGCTGCTCGGCGCGGTCCTCACCCAGCACCGACAGGGCGAGGTCGGCGGGCTCGATGCCCAGCCGCATCAGCGACAGCTGCGTTTCCAGGACGCTGGTGAACCCGCCCGGCGTGACCCGGTAGAGGTGTTGGCGGTTCTGGCTCGGCAACCGCTGCACCATGCCGCCCTCCAGCAGCTGGCGGGCGACGGTGCTGATCGATGCCTTGCTCACCGACAGTGCGTCGGCCAACTGGGTCAACGACTGCTGCGGCGGATCACAGATGAGCAGCCACCCGTATACCCGCCCCATGGTGCGGGTGGCGCCGAGGAGTTCGAAGAACAACCCAAGGCGGTCGACGAACTCGGATTCTTCCGGTGACATAGCCCTCGATTAGTTCGTTAAGTACATACTAAACGAAGGCTGCAACACCGGCCGCCCCGCGGGAAGCCAACCCAGAATGAGAGCTACCGATCAGAGTTCGGATGCCAGCCGCGCCAGGATGTCGGTCGCAGGCCCGGCGGTGGCGTGCCGATATCCGGTGCCCGCCCACAGATGGACGTAGTCGGGCTTGCCCGCCGCGGCGGCCGCTTTGCGCATCCCGGTGGTCAGATAGTGAATCGCCGGATAGCCCAGCGGCGCCTGCGCTTCGTGGGCGTCGATGAACGCGTTCCGCAAGCCGCGCGCCGGGCGGCCGGTGAACGCCCGGGTGATCACCGTCTCGGTGTACGCGGGATCGGTCAGGGCCGCTTGGTGGGTGGCCGACGCGCCGCTCTCGGTGGCGCGCAGCAGGACGGTCCCGACCGCGGCCGCGGTGGCGCCCGCGCGGATCACCTCGGCCACCGCGGCGGGGGTGGCGAGCCCCCCGGCGGCCATGATCGGCAACGGAACGGTCGCCGCCACCTGCTTGACGAGGTCGACGATCGGCACCGGCCGCAACGGCTGGCGCGGCGACAGCGTGCCCGAATGCCCGCCGGCCGCGGCCGCCTGCACGGTGAGCATGTCGACCCCGGCTTCGTGGGCCAGCGCCGCCTCGTCGGGAGTCGTCACCGTCTGGACCACGACGGTGCCGGCGCGTCGCAAGGCCGCGATGACTTCGCGCGACGGTATCCCGAAGGTGAACGACACCATCGGCACCGGGTCGTCGAGCAACAGCGTGATTTTCTCGTCGAACCTGTCGGTGTCCTCGATCGGTTCCGCCGGCAGGGTGAGGCCAAACTGGTCGGCATCCTTCTGCACGATTGCCGCGTAGGTGCGGTAGCTGTCGGGATCGACCGGCAGCGGGTTGGGCGCAAACAGGTTGATGCCGAACGGGATTCCCTCGGCGCGGACCTTCTCGAGCTCGGCTTCGACGGCCTCCACGGTCTTGTAGCCGGCCGCCAGCATGCCCAGGGCACCGGCCCGGGTGGCGGCCGACACCATAGCCGGGGTGGTGGGACCGCCCGACATCGGGGCGGCGACCAGGGGAATGGACATCCCGAACTCTGCCAGCATTCAACGACAATATCCGCGCCGCCGCGGCGTTTCCTCGCGGCGCCGGACCTGACAGGATGCTTCACCGTGAAGCGACCCAACTTTTTAGTGATCGTGGCGGACGACCTCGGGTTTTCCGATATCGGCGCATTCGGCGGCGAGATCAACACCCCCAACCTGGATCGGCTGGCCTACGCCGGCGTGCGGTTCACCGATTTTCACTCCGCGCCGGCGTGCTCGCCCACTAGGGCGATGCTGCTGACCGGCACCGACCACCACATCGCCGGTATCGGCACGATGCTCGAGGTCGCCATGCCTGGATTTCAGGGCGCGCCCGGCTACGAGGGCTACCTGAACGACCGGGTCGTGGCCTTGCCCGAGCTGCTGCGCGACGCCGGGTACCTGACGCTGATGTCGGGCAAGTGGCACCTCGGTGGGTCCATCGAGACCTCCCCGTGGGCCCGCGGCTTCGAGCGGTCCTTCGCGTTGCTGCCGGCCGGCGCCAGCCATTACGGTCCGGGCGCGGGCGGCGGGTTCTCGCCGGTGGCAACGCTTTACACCGAGGACGACCGCTTCGTCAGCGTCGGCGACGACTTTTATTCGTCCGACTTCTACGCCGACACCCTACTGCGTTACTTGCGCGAGCGTCCCCCGGAGGACGACCGGCCGTTTTTCGCCTACCTGCCCTTTCAGGCGCCGCACTGGCCGTTGCAAGCGCCGGACGAATCCATTGCGCGGTATCGCGGCCGCTACGACGACGGCCCGGACGCGTTGCGCGAGGCCCGCCTCGAGGCGCTCAAGAAGCTCGGCCTGTGCACGCCCGATGTGGTGGCGCATCCGGTCGTGGCCGACGGCGCTCCCGAATGGGACGACATGACCGACGACGAGCGCGCGCGTTCGGCCCGCAGCATGGAGGTCTACGCCGCGATGGTCGACCGGATGGATCACAACATCGGGCGGGTGATCGACTACCTGGCCGGCACGGGCGAGCTGGACGACACCGTGGTGATCTTCTTGTCCGACAACGGCGCAGAGGGCGCGATGGTGGAGGCGATGCCGCTTCGGGGCGCCGAGATCGTTGCGCAGATCGAAAAGTACTGCGACAACAGCCTCGACAACCTCGGCGGACCCACCTCGTTCATCTGGTACGGCCCGCGCTGGGCACAGGCCGCCACGGCGCCATCGCGCCTGCACAAGGCGTTTACCACCGAAGGCGGGATTAGGGTGGTGGGCTTTATGACCTGGCCCGGCTTCGCCCGGCAGGCCGAGATCGGCACTGCGTTCACCACCGTGATGGACATCGCCCCGACCGTGCTCGAGCTCGCCGGCATCACACATCCCGGTACCACTTACCGGGGCCGTGAGATCGAATCCATGCGGGGCCGCTCGCTGCTGCCGTATCTGTCGGGTGACAGCGAGCAGGTCCACGGCGACGCAACCGGCACGGGCTGGGAGTTGTTCGGCCGCCGCGCGATTCGACAGGGCGATTGGAAGGCCGTTTATTTGCCCGCGCCGTACGGTCCGGGAGCCTGGCAGCTCTACGACCTCTCCGGCGACCCCGGTGAGATTGACGACCTCGCCGCCGCGCGGCCGGACAAGCTGGCCGAGCTGCTGGCGCTGTGGGACCGCTACGTCGAGGAGACGGGCGTGATACTCGGCCCCGTCTCGGTGTTCGAGGCCGACTTGGAGGCGTGAGGCAGCTCCCAGGAAACCGCAAGATACGTCGGCTATCTCCGGCGCGTATTTGTGACTCGGAGTGGGTGATCACGTCCTGCGCCCATGGTGGAACGCCGCCGTATGCTTGAGCGCTGATGGTTAAGACAACCACGTGCGCCGTCGTCGGCGGTGGCCCCGCCGGAATGGTTCTCGGGCTGCTCCTGGCGCGGGCCGGTGTCGAGGTCACCCTGCTCGAGAAGCACGGTGACTTCCTGCGCGACTTTCGCGGTGACACGGTGCATCCGACCACCATGCGGCTGCTCGACGAGCTGGGCTTGTGGGAGCGGTTCACGACGTTGCGCTACAGCGAAGTCCGCAAGGCGCAATTCGAAGCGGATGGGCACTCGGTCACCTACATCGACTTCGAGCGGCTCGGGCGTCTCGGGCAGCCGCATCCCTACATCGCCATGGTTCCGCAGTGGGATCTGCTGAACCTGCTCGCCGAGGCCACCAAAGCCGAGCCCAGCTTCACCTTGCGGATGCGGACCGAGGTCACCGGGCTGCTGCGCGACGGCGACCGGGTCAACGGAGTTCGCTACCTGGGGCCCGACGGCCCCGGTGAATTGCGGGCCGAGCTGACGATCGCTTGCGATGGCCGTTGGTCGATCGCCCGTCGCGAGGCCGGACTGACGACGCGCGAGTTCCCGGTGAACTTCGACGTGTGGTGGTTCAGGTTGCCGCGCGAAGGCGACGAGGAATTCTCCTTCCTGCCCCGCTTCGCGCCCGGCAAGGGTCTCGGCGTGATCCCGCGCGAGGGCTACAACCAGATCGCGTACCTGGGACCCAAGGGCACGGACGCCCAGCTGCGCGCGCGGGGCATCGAGGCGTTCCGGCGCGACGTGAGCGCGCTGATGCCCGAAGCGGCCGCCTCGGTGGCGACGCTGAATTCCATGGACGACGTCAAGCATCTCGACGTCCACGTGAATCGGTTGCGCCGCTGGCACGTTGACGGGCTGCTGTGCATCGGCGATGCCGCGCACGCGATGTCCCCACTGGGCGGTGTCGGCATTAACCTGGCGATCCAAGACGCCGTGGCGGCCGCGACCATCTTGGCCGAGCCGCTCCGGCGGCACCGCGTCACCGATCGCGACCTGGCGGCCGTCCGCCGACGCCGTGTGGTTCCCACGGCGGTGACCCAGGCGGTGCAACGGGTATTGGCCAGCAGGCTGCTCGGCCCGCTGCTGCGCGGCGCGGACCCCACGCCGCCAGCGGCGCTGTTCGGCCTGGTGGAGCGGCTTCCGTGGTTGTCGGTGGTGCCCGCGTACTTCATCGGCGTCGGGGTTCGTCCCGAGCACGCACCGGCTTTCGCCCGTCGCTAAACGCGGAAGCGGGCGTGGCCGGGTGCTAGCGTCAGGGCCGTGTCTGGACACGCAAAGCCGATCCGGTTCGGGATCCTGGGCGCGGCCAGCATCGCGCCCCTGGCGCTCGTCAACCCGGCGAAGGGCAACGGCGAGGTCGAGGTGGCCGCCGTCGCGGCGCGCGATGCTGCGCGTGGGCGGGCCTTCGCCGCTAAACACGGCATCGCCCGCGTGCACGAGAGCTACGACTCACTGATCGCCGACCCGAACCTCGACGCGATCTACATCCCGCTGCCGAACGGGCTGCACGGCAAGTGGACCCGGGCCGCCGTGGCCGCCGGTAAGCATGTCTTGTGTGAAAAGCCTTTCACCGCCAACACCGCCGAGGCGCGCGAAATCGCCTCCGTGGCCGCGAATTCGGATCGGGTGGTGATGGAGGCCTTCCACTATCGCTATCACCCGCTGAGTCGGCGCGTCGAGGAGATCATCGCCTCGGGCGAGCTCGGCGAGCTCCAGCGGGTGGAGGCCGCACTGTGCTTTCCGCTGCCGAAATTCGCCGACATCCGCTACAACTACTCGCTGGCCGGCGGGGCGACGATGGACGCCGGCTGCTACGCCGTGCACATGGTCCGCACTTTCGGCGGTTCCACCCCCGAAGTCGTTTCGGCGCAGGCGAAATTGAGAGACCCGCGCGTCGACCGGGCCATGACGGCCGAGGTGAAATTCGCCGGCGGGCACACCGGCCGGGTGCGCTGCTCGATGTGGTCGTCGCGGTTGCTGCAGATCAGTGCCCGCGTGGTCGGCGAACGCGGTGAGGTGCGGGTGCTGAATCCGGTGCTGCCCCACCTCATCAACCGGCTGAGCGTCCGAACGCCCTCCGGCAAACGCGTGGAGCGGTTTCCGCGCCGCCCCTCCTACGCCTATCAGCTCGACGCTTTCGCCGCGGCGGTGCTACGCGGCGAGCCGTTCGAGACGACCCCTGAGGACGCGATCGAGAACATGACCGTCATCGACGCGATCTATCGCGCCGCCGGCCTTCCCCTGCGCGAACCGAGCTGAGGCGCTAAGCCGTTGGCCCGGGCGCTTACGCGGACAACAACCGCCGCGCCGCCTCGACACACGGGCGGAGGCGATCGATCGGGCTGACGCCTTCCAGCGCCAGCGATCGTCGTGGCACTTCGATCTCGATCACGATGTCGGGCGGAAGCGCTGCCAGGATATCGCGCAGCGGCAATTCGCCTTCTCCGGGAACCAGGCGCTCAAACATGGCCTCCTCCATGTAGTTGTCGGCACGCGGCCGCAGCGTCGCGTCGTTGAGCTGGGCATAGCCGATGTGCCCCGGATCGATGGCGGCGACGTCGGCCGCACCGGAGCCGGATCGCACCAGGTGCATGGTGTCGATCAACAAGCCGAAGTCGGGCCGGCCAACGTGCTGTCGGGCGGCCAGCGCGGTCGGCACGTCGCCGACGGTCAGCCCCGGCACCGGTTCGACGACCGTCTGGATGCCGCGTTGCGCGGCCAGTTCGGTCAGCATCGCGAACTGGTCGAAGGTGCGGCCGAGGTCGGGGTCGAGGCTGACGACGTTGATCCGGGGAACGGCAAGCTCGGCCAGCGCGTCGAGATCGGTTGCGAACGAATGTATCTGTGTGTCGGGCGTGATCAGGAATCCGTCGCCGAGCGAGATCGCCACGCCTCGGTGATCCATGGCGGCGATCACCTCTCGCCGCAGGCTCGCGTCCTTCAAGGAGAAGGGCGGGTAGCCGAGCTGCACCAAAGGCAGCCCCCGCACCACCGCCGACATGTACCGGCAGCCGAGGTCCGCGGTCAGGTCGACGAATTCCACTGGGGGAAGGCCGAATCCGCACAGGAAGCCGATGCCGAGCCGCTCCACGTCAGGCGCCCCGGCCCGCCAGCTGGGCCAACTGGTCGGCGGCCTGGGCGGTTTGGGTGGTCAGCGCGATCTTGCCGGAGGTCACCTGTTCTTCAATGATCGGCGCTTCCAGAACGATGTCGTCGCGAACGAAGGCCACGTGGTCTTTCAGGTGCGCGGCGGTGTATGCCGCCCACGCCGCCGCCGACGACGAGTCCATCGTCAGACTCACCTCATAGAAACCCGACGTCAGCGACTCGGGCCGGTCCACGCGTGTGAGCGTCAGACGCATCGTCTCGGGGCCCAACGTATACACGGTGGTTTTGGCGAGGTCGCAGGTGACCAGAACGCTGGCCGGTGCGGCGGGCGCGGCCGGATCCGTCGCGGGGCACTTGGTGGGCGATGCCGGCTGGGACTTCTGCACGGGTCGAACCGGTAACGGCTGGATGTTCGCCGCGGGTGCCGCCGACGGGGTCGTCGTGGGGGATGCGCTCCTGGGCGACGCGCCGCCGGTCGGGTTGCTCGGCGGTGGCCGGTGTTGCGTTGAGTGGCAGCCACACATCACCGCGCCGAGCAAAAGGACGCTCGTGAGCCTGCGGGTGCCCATCACGCCATTCCACCACACATTTATCGCAGAAAAGGTTGACCCGCGCGCGATTCGCGGACGGTGCCGGGCCAGAGGCGGTCATCCCTGTACGGGCACTACGAATATAGAGTAGCCTCACCGTCTGAGAAAAACGCATGGACAAACGACGAAAGCCCAACCCCGCCGAGCGCCGCCGCGACCTGTGCGATGCGGCGATCCACCTGTTGGCCCACGACGGGGCCAAGGGCTTGAGTCATCTCAAGGTCGACCGCCGGGCCGGTGTGCCGGACGGCACCACGTCGTTCTACTTCCGGACCCGCTCGGCGCTGCTGCGCGCGGTGGCCGAGCGGCTGGCCGAGCTGGACCTCGCCACCCTGCAGTCGGTCGCCGACGACGGCTCCACCGCACGCCCGCACCAGCCGTCGCCGTCGCGCTTGTCGCAGGTGGTGATCCAGGCCGGCACCGAGCCGCAATTGTCGCGGACGAAGGCCCGATACGAGCTGACGATGCAGGCCGCCCGCGATCCCGCGCTGGCCGCGATCCTGCAACAGGCCACGGACGCCTTCACCAAGCTCCACCGGGAGATCCTGGTGCAGCTCATGCCGCGAGGCGGGGAACTGGAGCCGGCCGTGGTCGAGGACCTGAGCAACATCACGCTCACCTTCATCAACGGCCTGCTGCTGCGGTTCGCCCACGGCGACCGCATCATCGACAGTCCCGAGCAACTCGACGGGATCCTGACGGCGATCTCGACCGGCGTTCTGAAGAGTTCGGGCAAAGGGGGGCTCACCCGGACCGGCAACGCCCCGGTGGGCCGCCGGCGGGCGGTCGCGTCGGGTTGAGCGCGCCGACGATGTTTCGCCCCGCCGACTCTTGCCAGGGCACCCGCCGTATGGTTCTCTACGAGAATAGAGAGGCTTTATGGCCAATCGCTCGCGAGGGTGCCAGGGCGCAATTAAGCGGAATGTATAAATCGTCCGGACCGATTCCGGAAATGGCAGCGGCAGGAGAGATTTCGTGACGGCGAGCACGGACAGCGATGTTCATTTCGACCCGTACGATGTCGAGCTGATCGCCGACCCGTATCCGATGTTCGCCCGCCTGCGCGACGAGGCGCCGCTTTACTACAACGCCGAATACGACTTCTACGCGCTGAGCCGCTACGCCGACGTCAACAAGGCCCTGGTCGACCACGGCACCTACAGCTCCGCCCGCGGCGTGATCCTCGAGTTGATCAAGGCCAACCTCGAAATTCCTTCGGGGATGCTGATCTTCGAGGACCCGCCGATCCACGACGTGCACCGCAAACTGTTGTCGCGAATGTTCACGCCGCGCAAGATCAACGCGCTGGAGCCGATGATCCGGGACTTCTGCGCCCAACTCCTCGATCCCCTGGTGGGGTCGGGGCGGTTCGACTTCGTGACCGACCTGGGCGCAATCATGCCGATGAAGGTCATCAGCATGCTGCTCGGGATTCCCGAAGAAGATCAGGAGTACATCCGCGATCGGGGCAACGCCCAACTGCGCACCGAGCCCGGCAAGCCGATGAGCGCCGCCGAGCACGGCCTGTCGGTGGGCGAACAATTCGCGGCCTACATCGACTGGCGCGCCGAGCATCCGTCGGACGACATCATGACCGAACTGCTCAACGTCGAATTCGTCGACGAAAAGGGCACGACCCGGCGCCTCACCCGCGAGGAGATCCTCGTGTACCTCAACGTCGTCGCCGGCGCGGGAAACGAAACCACGACGCGGTTGATCGGTTGGGCGGGCAAGGTGCTCGCGGAGCACCCCGATCAGCGTCGCGAACTTGTCGAGAACCCCGCGCTCATCCCGCAGGCGATCGAGGAGCTGCTGCGCTACGAGCCGCCCGCCCCGCACATGGCGCGCTACGTGACCCGCGACGTCAGCCTGTACGACCAAACGGTGCCCGAAGGCAGCGTGATGATGATGCTGCTCGGGTCGGCGTGCCGCGACGAGCGCCAGTTCGGTCCCGACGCCGGGCAATTCGACATCCACCGCGAGCCGCGGCCGCACCTCACGTTCAGCGTGGGCACCCACTTCTGCCTGGGTTCGGCGCTGGCCCGGCTGGAGGGCCGGGTCGCCCTGGAGGAAATCCTCAAGCGCTTCCCCGAGTGGGAGCCCGACCTGGCCAACGCCACGCTCAGCCCGACGTCGTCGGTGCGCGGCTGGGAAACCCTGCCCACCACGGTGCCCTGATGACAAGTCGGGTGAATGGGCGGGTATCAGGGAAGGTCGCCTTCATCACCGGCGCGGCCCGGGGGCAGGGCCGCAGTCACGCGGTGCGCCTGGCGCAGGAGGGGGCCGACATCATCGCGGTCGACGTCTGCGGACCCATCGAGAACCTCGCCTACCCGCACTCGACCCCCGAGGATCTCGCCGAAACGGCCGACCTGGTGAAGGGCCACAACCGCCGCATCGTGACCGCACAGGTGGACGTGCGTGACTACGACGCGCTCAAGGCCGCGGTGGACGGCGGCGTCGAACAGCTCGGCCGCCTCGACATCATCGTCGCGAACGCGGGCATCGGCACGTTCGGCAACAAGCTGCACAAGATTCGCGAGGACGTCTGGCAGGACATGATCGACGTGAACCTGTCCGGCGTCTGGCACACCGTGAAAGCCGGTGTGCCGCATATCATCGCCGGCCAGCGAGGCGGCTCGATCGTGCTCACCGGCTCGGTCGGATCGCACAAGGCGATGGCGTACACCGGCCACTACATCGCCGCGAAGCACGGGGTGATGGGGCTGATGCGCGCGTTCGCGGTCGAGCTGGGCCAGCACATGATCCGGGTGAATTCGGTGCACCCGAGCCAGGTGAACACGCCGATGACGATGAACGACGTGACGTTTCGCCTGTTCCGACCGGACCTGGAGAATCCCGGACCCGACGACTTCGCGCCCTTCTCGCAGATGACCCACACGCTGCCGGTGCCCTGGGTGGAAGCCGCCGACATCAGCAACGCCGTCCTGTTCCTCGCCTCTGACGAATCCCGTTATGTCACCGGCGTTTCCCTGCCCGTCGACGCGGGTGCCTTGCTCAAGTAGAGAAGTGGAGAAGAACCGATGCCCGAGTACGACTACGAGAAGCTGAAGAAGGAAGCCGAGCAGTACATCAAGTTCGAGAAGGACAAGAAGAACCGGATCGCCTACATCACCTTCGACCGTCCCGACGCGCAAAATGCCACCACTTTGGGCATGCGACAGAACTACGCCGACCTGATCCACAAGTGCAACGTCGACGACGACGTCAAGGTCGTCGTGATCCGCGGCGAGGGCGAGGATTTCGGCAGCGGCGGGGACCTCCCCGAGCAGCGCCCGATGCTGGAGAACCCCGGCCTGCCGCTGCTGCACGAGCTCGCGATCAACGACGACGACGTCAAGTACCCGCCGGGCGGGTCGTACCGCTACCTGTCCACCGTCACGGACTTCTACGCCAAGGCCCGCGCGGGAAACCGTCCGCTGCAGGAGCTTCGGAAGATCAGCATCATCGAGGCCAAGGGGTACTGCTACGGGTGGCATTTCTATCAGGCAGGCGACGCCGATCTGGTGGTCTCCTCCGATGACGCCCTGTTCGGGCACCCGGCGTTCCGCTATGTGGGCTGGGGCCCACGCCTGTGGTGGTGGGCGGAGACGATGGGCCTGCGGAAGTTCTCCGAAATGCTGTTCACCGGGCGACCGTTCAGCGCAAAGGAAATGTACGACTGCGGCTTCGTCAACAGCGTGGTGCCCCGCGAGAAGCTCGAGGACGAGACGCTGAAGTACGCGATGGCCTGTTCCCGGTCTCGTCCGACGGACACCGTCGCGGTGCAAAAGACGTTCCTGGAGCTGTACAAACAGCACAAGGGCGAATACTTCGGCAGCCTGCTCACCGGCATGGTGGAGGGCATGTTGCCGCTGATCCAAAACGACGCGCAGGAGGTCGACCTCACCGAGGGCACCTTCGAGAAGGGGCTCAACAACGTGGTCAAGGACAACGACCTGAACTTCCCGCCGGAATGGCGCCTCAGCCGCTCGGGCCGAAAGAAGCCCTGACGGCTTTGAGAGGGCGCCCATGCCGGCACTGACGGGCATCCGGGTGCTCGAATTGGCCGGAACCGTCGCGGGGGAGTACTGCGGGAAGCTGCTGGCCGATTTCGGCGCCGAGGTGATCAAGGTCGAGGCGCCGGAACGCGGCAGCCCCACCCGCACGATGGCGCCCCTGCTCGCCGAGGGGCGCGAAGGCGGCGCGCTGTTCGCCTACCTCAACACGAACAAGCGGTCCGTGGCCCTCGACGTCGCCTCGGCGTCCGGCATCGAGCGCCTGCACGAGCTGATCGGGACGGCCGACGCGGTCATCGAAGACCGCGCCTCGGGCTGGTCCGAAAGGCATCCGTCCGTCGTGTTCTGCTCGATCACGCCTTTCGGCCACGGCGCGTCAGCGGAGTTCGACAATGCGAAGAGCATCAACGTGTTCCACGCCAGCGGCTGGGGGTATCACACGCCCAGCCACGCCGATCCCGGCAGGCCGCCGCTGCAGGGCCCGGGCCGGTTCCTGGTCGATTACGAGGCGGGACTCGACGCGGCCCTGTGTGTCGCGTCAGCGCTGTTCCGGCGCCTGCACACCGGGCAGGGCGAATTCATCGACGTGTCGCAGCACGCCGTGCTGGTCGCCCGGGCCGACTGCATCCTGGGCCGATTGGTCACCGGGGAGGTTCCCGCCGAGGGTCACCGCGGCGATTACGACCAGGCGGGCCCGGCGGCGTTTTTCGCCTGCGCCGACGGGTTCGTCTACCTCTACATGACCAGCCGCGCCCACTGGCTTGGCGTGCGGGAACTCATGGGGCATCCGGACTGGCTGACCGCCTTCGATGACGACTGGCTGGAGTTCTCCGTCACGGCGGAGAAGGTCGCCGCGTTTCAACGCGGATTCGCCGCATGGGTCAGGGACCTCGACAAGGAGTCCACCGCCGACCGGGCGCAGCGGTTGGGGGTGCCGCTGGTTCCCGTCAACGATGTCGCCGATCTGCACCGCTCGCCGCAGTACCGCCACCGCGGCTTCTTCCAGCGCATCCACCACCCCGTGCTGGGCGACGCGGCATACCCCACCGTCCCGTACGCGCTCAGCGCTTCACCGGCCCGAATCGCTTCCGCCGCACCCACTCTCGGCCAGCACACCGCCGAAATCCTGGGCCGGGCCGAGGGGCCGCGCACACCACCGCCGGTCAAGACGCCGCAACTCAAGCCGCCCAAAAGCCCCCGCGGGGGCCCGCTGGAAGGCGTGCGCGTCGTCGCGCTCACCAAGGTATGGGCCGGCCCGTACGCGGGCAAGCTGCTGGCGATGCTGGGCGCCGAGGTGATCAAGATCGAGACGGCGACCGCGCCAGAGGAGATGCGGGCCTACGGCGGCACCGACATCAACCACGCGCCCTACTTCCTCAGCATCAACCCCGAAATCCTCAGCGTGGACCTCGATATCAAGTCGGCTGAAGGCATGGCGCGGCTGCGGGAGCTGATCGCCCGCAGCGACGTCGTGATCAACAATTTGCGACCGGGCGCCATGGAGCGCCAGGGCTTGGGCTATGAACAAATGACGGCGATCAAGCCGGACATCATTTCGGTGTCGATCAAGATGTGGGGCAACGACGGACCGCTCGGCCATCAAACCGGGTACGCGCCATGCTTCGCCGCGCTGGCCGGGCTCGCCTCGCTGGTCGG
This sequence comes from Mycobacterium terramassiliense, assembly GCF_900157385.1. Taxonomy (GTDB): domain Bacteria; phylum Actinomycetota; class Actinomycetes; order Mycobacteriales; family Mycobacteriaceae; genus Mycobacterium; species Mycobacterium terramassiliense. The sequence continues at coordinate 80,956 of NZ_LT717698.1, read as the reverse complement.
CTACCCGGGTGGCCCGCCGCTCGGGACGAGCATGCGCTATGGGGATTCCACGGTCGGCGCGGCCGCCGCCTACGCAGCCGTGGTGGCGTTGCTGCACCGGGAGCTCAGCGGCGAGGGACAATTCGTCGACGTGTCGGCGGTGGAAACCCTCTCGTCGATGATCGGGGACTGCCTGCTGGAGCAAAGCCTCACCGGGAAAGGCCTGGGCCCCAACGGCAACGGGCATCCCGACCTGTGTCCGCACGGCTGCTACCCCTGCTTGAACGAGTCCTGGGTCACGCTGGCCGTGGCCAGCGACGCCGAATGGCGCGGCGTGTGCGCAGCGCTCGGCGCCGCGGCGCTCTGTGACGACGCACGGTACGCGACCATGAACGAACGACACCGGCACGCCGAGGCGCTCGACGCCGAGCTCGCGCGGCTTACCCGAAACCACGATGCCGAGCAGCTCGCGCACCGGCTGCGCGCGGTGGGCGTGCCGGCAAGCAAGAGCGCCACCGCGCTCGACGTGATTGCCGATCAACGATTGTGGGATCGCGAGTTGTATCGGTTCGTTTCCGATCACCGGGAGGGCCAGCGCCCGATACTGGGGCCGTCGTGGCGGATGTCGCGCGCCCCGACTTGGATCGAGCGCGGCGCACCGGATCTGGGCGAGGACACCGAGTACGTTCTGCGTGAGATCCTGGGCACCGCAACACGGACGGGAGGCCAACCTTGACGGATCGGCTGGCGGGCACGGCGGCGCTGGTGACCGGCGCCAGCAGCGGCATCGGAGCGGCAACGGCGAAAGCGCTGGCCGCCGAAGGCGCAGCGGTGGCCCTACTCGCGCGCCGCGCCGACCGACTGGCCGATCTGAAAAGCGAGATCGAATCCGACGGGGGCATAGCGCTGGCCGTGACCGCCGATGTCACCGATGCCGGGGAGGTGGCGGCGGCGGTGCAACGAGTCGTCGACGAGCTGGGCCGGCTGGACGCCGTGGTGAACAATGCCGGGCTGATGCGCTCGGGGCCGGCGGCCGAGGCCAGCCTGCAGGACTGGGACGACATGGTCGCGGTCAACGTGCGCGGGGTGCTGTATGTCGCCCGCGCAGCGCTTCCTCACCTAGTCGACGCGGCCACCAGCTCGCCACGCGGCGTCGCCGACCTGGTCACGATCGGATCCACCGGCGGCTGGGTAGCGCGACCGAACACCGCGGTCTACTCGCTGACGAAATTCGGCGTGAACGCGTTCAGCGAGGGCATCCGCCAGGAGATGCTGGGCAAGCGGGTGCGCGTCGGCGTCGTCAGCCCCGGCACCGTCGACACCGAAATCTTTGCCCATCTGGCCGAACCCGCGCGAGCGGCGGTCGAGCGACAGACCGCCGGCATGGTCAAGTTGCGGCCGGAAGACATTGCCGACGCGGTGCTCTACATGGTGACGCGGGACCGCCGGGTTGCGGTCAACCACATGCTGGTGCGTGCGGCCGAGCAGACATGGTGACCGGCGCCCAGTTCGGCCTTCCCATCCCGGCCGACCCGGCGGCGCTACGCGGCGGCGGTGAGCGGTTTCTCACCGAGGCCTTCCGGGCGTCCGGCGCGCTCTCGGTCGACAACGCCGTCACGAGCATCACCGAGTGCCGCGAGGTCGCCGGAGGCAGCACCGGGCGCAAGCTCGTCCTGTCGGTCGAATACGGCAGGCCGCAGCCCGGCGTGCACACCGAGCTGTTCGTCAAGTTCTCCCGCGACCTCGAGGATCCGCTACGCGACAGGGGCAAGACCCAGATGGAGCCGGAGGTCCGGTTCGCCACGCTGTCGCGCATGCCCGGATTTCCTATCGCGGTACCCGTCGTGCAATTCGCCGACTACGATCGCCCAAGCGGGACCGGCATCCTGATCACCGAGCGAATCCCGTTCGGCCGCGACGGAATCGAGCGGCAATATCACAAATGCCTCGACTACGAAATGCCCGATCCCGTCGAGCACTACCGTGCTCTGCTGACCGCGCTGGGCCGCCTCGCGGGCAGCTACGGATCGGCATCCCTGCCGGGCGCGCTGGCCGCGTATTTCCCGCTCAACGTGCAGGGCGCGACCGTGGGAAAACGAGCCCCGCACGACGCCGCGAGCTCGGAGCGGCGCCTGGCCCAGCTCCTCCACTTCGTCGAAACCCGGCCCGGGCTGGTGCCCGCCAACGTCCGCTCACCGGAGTTCTTGGCGCGCTTGCGCGAAGACGTCCCGCGGGTCGCAGGCCACGAGCACACAATCATGCGACAGCTGGCCGCCGACGCTGACTACGTCGCGCTGTGCCACTGGAACGCCAACGTCGACAACGCCTGGTTTTGGCGGGATGCCAGCGGCGCCCTGCGCTGCGGCCTGCTGGACTGGGGATGCGTCGGGCAGATGAACATGGGCATGGCGCTCTGGGGGGCCATGTCCGGCGCCGAAACCGGCTTATGGGACGGTCATTTCGGCGAATTGCTCGAACTGTTCGTCGCGGAAACGCGGCGGTGCGGCGGGCCGCGACTCGATCCCGACCGATTGCGCCGGCACACGCTGCTCTATGCGGCGGTGATGGGCGTCGCCTGGTTGCTGGACGTGCCGGCGTTGGTGCACAAGCGATTTGGAGCCGCCGCCCCCGGAGGCCGCACCGATCCGCGGGTCAGGAACGACGAAAGCGTGCGCGCGCCGCTGCAGATGCTGTCCAACCTGCTGAACCTCTGGGAACGGCACGGCATCGGCAACCTGCTCGATGAGGCCCTGGCCGAGGACGGTTCCGTCAGCCCGCCGGCAGCTTGAGCCCGAATCCCTGCGCGTCATCCCCCATCCAGGGGAGGCCGCCCCCGGTCGCCCGGGAACCGACGTGATCGGTGACGTACACGCTGTTGCCACTGGGGTCCACGCCAGGTCCTGCTCGCCCGAGCTGGATCGAACAGCGAATCGTCCATCGTGGTTCCTTGCGCTACGTCAGGCCGAAACCTACGGCCGATCACTTGCGAAATTCTTGCCGTCTGCTTCGCTACCGATCCCAATTCCGAAACTTTGGTCAGCACATCGCCTCACCATGCGGCCGGCGGCGCGGTAAGTCGCGGAAGTTCGGAGATCCCTTGTGTCACAGCTGTTTCAGTGGTCACAAAGCGGGCATTGTTGTCGGTGGGTGTTCGTAAAGTTTGGGGCATGGGTACGAGCAGTCGTGAGGAGATCGTCGAGGTCTTTCGCGCGCTCGACCACGATGCGGAGCGCCTGTGCGCGTTGTCCTTTGACGTGTTCACCACACCGGAACGGTTACGGGCCCTGGAGCACCTGGAGCGCGTGGCACGCCGGCTGCGCACACCCGAGCACGCGTTGATCAACGAACTCGGGGCGCGGGCCAGCAAGGAAGAGTTGGGCGGCACCCTGCGCTCGGCGCTGGCCGACCGGTTGCGCATCACCAGGGCCGAGGCGGGGCGGCGCGTCGATGAAGCCGAAGATTTAGGCGAGCGCCGCTCGCTGACCGGTGAGCCGCTGGCGCCGCAACTGAGCGCGACCGCGGCCGGCCAGCGTGAGGGGTTGATCGGCGATGGCCATGTGAAGGTGATCCGCAGCTTTTTCGCCCATCTGCCCACCGAGGTGGACCTGTTCACCCGGCAAGCCGCCGAAGCAGACCTGGCCGAGAAGGCCCGCGAATACCGCCCCGACGAGTTGGCCAAATACGCCAGGCGAATCATGGCCTGCCTCGACCCCGACGGGGAATTCAGTGACGCCGAGCGGGCCCGACAGCGCGGCATCACGCTGGGCGAGCAGCAATTCGACGGGATGTCGCGCATCAGCGGCCTGGTGACGCCGGAATTGCGCGCCGCCATCGAAGCCTGTTTGGCCAAGCTGGCCGCCCCCGGGGCCTGCAATCCCGAAGACGAGACACCCGTGGTCGATGAGGCGCCCGACGAGGACGCCGTGCGGCGCGACAGGCGATCCCAAGCCCAGCGCAACCATGACGGATTCCTGGCCGGCCTGCGCGGCCTGTTCGCTTCGGGCCGGCTCGGCCAACACAATGGGTTACCGGTGTCGATCGTGGTGACCACAACGCTCAAAGAGTTGGAGGCCGCCGCCGGCAAAGCCCTCACCGCCGGCGGCACCCTGGTCCCCATCTCCGATGTGATCCGCTGGGCCGGCCACGCCCACCACTACCTGGCGATTTTCGACAACGGCAAGGCCCTGGCGCTGCATCACACCAAGCGGCTGGCCTCACCCGCGCAGCGAATTGTGCTCTACGCGAGGGATCGCGGCTGCACCAAGCCCGGCTGCGACGCCCCCGCCTACCACAGCCAGGTCCACCACATCCGGGGATGGGCGGCCACCCGCCGTACCGACATCGACGACCTAACGCTGGCGTGCGGCCCCGACAACCGACTCGCCGAACAAGGCTGGACCACCCGCACCAACGCCCGCGGCGAAACCGAATGGATACCCCCACCCCACCTGGACCGCGGGCAACCCAGAACCAACACGTTCCATCACCCCGAAAAACTCCTCCACCACGAAGACGACGACGAAGACGGCGAGAGAGAGCGGGCAGCGTCCTAGTGTCAGCTGGGATCGCCGGTCAGCACCTCGGCGCCGCCGTCGGTGATGTGGACGGTGTCGCGGCGGAACACCCCGCCGATGCCCTCCTGCCACACGTAGCCGCTGACGGCCAGCACCATCCCGGCTTCGAGCCGGTCGAATTCGCCTGCGGCCGAGAGTGTTTCGGACACGACGGGTGGGTCGAAACCGAGTCCCAAGCCGTGCGCAACGGGAATGGGCGGGAGCGGCTCGCCGACCGCCTCGTAGGCGGCGAGCAGCCCGACGGTGGGCGCGCCGGGGCGGCAGGCGGCAATCATCTTGTCGCACAACGCCTCCGAGCGCCCGAAGAGCTGCCGGGCCGCGCCGTTCGCGGGGTCGCCGACCTGGAAAGTCCTGGCCACCTCGGCGACATACCCGTCAGCTAGCGCGCCGACGGCCAACGCCACCAGGTCACCGGCCCGAACGTCGCCGTGGCAGCGCCGCCACGGGTGCTCCCGCGAAGTCACCCAGGCGACGTCCTGGGTGGCCGGCGTGCTCACCCCGCCGGCGGCCATGGCCTCCAGCGCGGCCCCGGCCAGCGTCCGCTCGGACACTCCCGGCCGCAACTCCGCCAGGGCGGCGGCGAGTCCCCTGTCCGCCACGCGCAGCGCCGGGCCCATAGCTGCGATCTCATCGGCTGTCTTGACGCGGCGCGCGGTTCGCATGGCCGGCTCGCCGTCGACGAGTTCGGCGCGGGGGAAGGCCTCGGGCAGCAACGCCGCGAAAGTCGGTGTGATGGCATCCGTTCCGACGCGGCGCGCCGTCGCGGCGCCGTCGATGTGCTTGAGCACCTCGACGAGGGTCATCGGGTTCCAGGCCAGGCCATACAGGTGATCGCGGCCGATCTCGTCAGGGACCCCCTCGTCGTCGGTGCTGTTGAGGTAGATCGCCCCGGTGGCGCGCACCACGACGCACATCGGACCGAACGGTCGCGTCCCGGCTATCCACAGTTGCGGGGCGCCGGTGACGTAGCGAATGTTGGCCTGCCGTCCCAGCACCAGGATGTCGAGGTCGTGCGCCTCCATTTGCGCCAGCGCCCGCTCGCGACGCCCCGTGCGCAACGACGGGGGGTCGGGCAAAACTTCAGTCGCCATAGGGGGAGTAGGGGTAGTCGGTGATCGGCGTGTAGCCGTCTTCGGTGATCACCACGATCTCCTCACTGCGGTAGCCGCCGGTTCCGTCCTCCCACACCACCGGTTCGAGCACGAGCACCATGCCGGGTGGAAAGACAAAGTTGTCGTCGAATTCCTCGCCGAGATCCGTTCCGATCATCGGGGCTTCGGCGGGGTAGGTGCCGATGCCGTGTCCGAGATAAAAGTGCGGTAGCCACGGCTTGCGGCCGCCGTTGGCGGCGATCGCCGCCCGCGCCAGATCCCCCGACGTGACGCCGGCTTTGGTCACGGCGAGCACTTCGTCGAGGATGGCTCGCCACCGGCGGAATTGCTCCTGTTGCCGCGGCGAGGGCTTGTCGCCGACGAGCCAGGTTCGCCCGAAGTCCGAGCAGTATCCGGCGTAGCTGATGCTGATGTCGGTCCACAGCACGTCGCCCGCGGCCAGCTCCCGCGCGGTGGGAAGCAAGGGCAACGCGAGATCACCGTGCGTGGTCCACACCCCGGCTTCCCGGGAACTGGGCATCACCTGCCAGATGGCCTCGAGCATGTTGGTGGTGGCGCCCAGCTCGAAGGCGCGCCGGACCAGCCTGGCCGACAGGTCGATCTGCCGAACGCCGGGTGCCAATGCCGTCTGCACGTCGGCCATGGCCCGCTCGGTGATGCGGCAGGCGCGCCGCAGGCAGGAGATTTCGTCGCGCGTCTTAACCAGCTGCGCCGCGCCGAGCACGATCGCCGCGTCCGATGGCGGGCCGGAGGGAAACAGCGCGTCGCCCGCCCGCCGCATCGCGCCCGTGAGCTCGTCGACGGCCACGGTCGCGCCCGGCGGGATCAGGTTGGCCAGCTCGCGCGCGAAATCCCGCACTCCCTGGTCGAATTCGAGATACACCGGCCCGTGCAGGTGGTCCTCGGGAACCGGTCGACCGGATGATTCGGGGAACGCCCCGCCACCCAATGGCAGGAACAGGTGCGGGTATTCGTCGTCGGCCAGCACGACGGCCACCGGGCGCTCAACGTGCGAGAGGCCCGCGTCGAGCAGCGGCCAGCTGGTGCCCGTCGCGTACCCGACGTATCCGTTCATCAGCAGGATGAGCGCGTCGACGCCGTGGTCAGACATCGCGGCCCGCAGGCGCGCGCCGGTCTCGGCGCGCATGCGCTCCCAGTTCGGCTCGTCGGGAATGTCGAAGACCGAGCCGCGGGCGGTGAGTGAGTTCGTCATCCTAAACGCCCAGAAACGCCTTGACGTTGCCGCTGACGACGCGGACGGCGTCCTCGGGGCCGACGGCGTCGACCACCGCGGCCAGCGACCGCTCCGAGTAGCCGAAAGTGCTTTCGTTGTGCGGGTAATCCGATGACCACATCACTTTGTCGATTCCGATCTCCTCGATTTGGGCGAGGCCCAGCCCGTCGACCATGAACGACGCGCACATGTGCTGGTCCCAGTAGTAGCGTATGTCGTGCTCGGGATGCTGTGTGAGCATGTGCCGGTAGGAGGCCAGCACGTGCTCGGCGTCCTGCAGAGCCGGCGGCACCCAGGCGATTCCGCCTTCGAACCAGCCGACGCGCAGCGAGGGATGCCGGTCCAGGATGCCGCCGAAGATGTACTTGGAGAACATCTCCCGGAAGGAGTCGATGTTGACCATCATGGCGACCGCCACGCTGTTGACCTCGCTCGGGCACTTGGGCTGGCTTTCGCCGATGTGGTGGGTGACCGGCAGGCCCGCCTCCTCGACCTCGTCCCACACGGCGCTCATCGCCGCGCTCGAGTAGTCGATGACGTGTCCGCTGTCGTCGTTGCCGGGGTTCAACGGCATCAGAAAAGTCTTGAGCCCCAGCAACTTCAGCTCGGCCAGGGTGCGGCGGGCGCCGCGCGGGTCCCACCAGTTGATCAGGCCGACTCCATAGGAGTGGCCGTTCGAGCGCTCCTGTACCGCGGCGATGTGTTCGTTGTAGATGCGTAGAATCCGTTCGCGCAGGTCCTTATCGGGATAGTGGAACAAGGCCAGCACCGCGTTGGGGAACACCAATTCCTTGTCGACCCCGTCTTCGGCGAGTTCGCGGACGCGGGCGTCGATGTTGTTGGAGACCGCCCCGGCCAGGTCGTCGTATTGCATGAGCACGGCGCTGAAATCGCCGACCACCATCGATTGTCCCGGACGGCCGAGCAGGTAGGCGCCGTCCTCGTACCAGATCCGCGGCGCGTAGTCCTTCAGGTCGTCCGGGAAGTGCTCGTAGAAGATATCGTCGGCCACCGAGATGTGGTTATCGGCCGAGAACACCTCCGTGCCGGCCGGCAGGCGCGTTGCCGGCGCGGGGTTGTCCATGGCGTGACCGCGGCGGTGCTTGGGCGCCCCGATCACGCCCTCCGGGTACAGCGTGCGGGCTTGACCTGACATCATCGTCCCTTCATTGCGAGTACCTGACCCCGGTGGACTGTTCGGAAAGCTGCCACAGGCGATCCCTGTCCACCGCGCTGCGCGCCAAGCTGGGGATCGCGGCGAAGGTGACTCCGCCCCCGGCGGTTTCGTAGAAGCCGCGCGGGCCGTAATACCTGCCACCTTCGGCGCCGTGCGAAACCGCGGCGTACAGCGACGGCTTGATGCCCTCGTCGACGTCGAGCCACATGAAGGGCAGCAGGCGCCAGGTCAGCCTGGTCAGCCGCGCCTGCAGCGTCGGCTTGTCTCGGCCGTAGGACGCGCCGCTCAACAAATTGGTCTTGCTCAACCCCGGGTGCGCGGCGTTGGACATCACCCCCCAGCCGCCGAGGCGGCTGCGCCGATCCAACTCGACCGCGAACATGAGTTGCGCCAGCTTGGCCATGCCGTAGGAGCGCATCGGTCTGTAGCCATGCTGCGCGTTGGGATCGTTGAAGTCGAGGCCGCGCTGCGTTGCGGCGATGCTGCTGACGGTGACCACGCGCGCGGAGGTCGCCGCGCGCAGCAGGGGCAGCAGGTGCCCGGTCAGCGCGAAATGGCCCAGATGGTTTGTGCCGAATTGCAATTCGAAGCCGTCGTGTGTTTCTTGGCGCTCTGGCGGTGTCATGACGCCGGCGTTGTTGATCAGGATGTCGATCGGGCGGCCCTCCGCCGTCAGCTCCTCGGCGAACGCCGCCACGCTCTTCAGGGACGACAGGTCCAGATGCCTGATGGCCAGCTTGGCCGCCGGTGCCTGCCGGCGGATCTCGGCGATCGCGGCCTCGCCCTTCGTCCGGCAGCGGATCGCGAGGACGACGTCGGCGCCCGCGGCCGCCAGCCGTTTCGCCAGACCCAGTCCCAGACCGCTGTTGGCTCCGGTCACGACCGCGAACCTGCCGGACAGGTCCGGCACCTCGAGGCTCAGATCGGGCTTCACCATGCGACGGGAAGCTCGTAGACGCCGTACGCCAACGAGTCGTGTTTGAACGGCAGCTCCTCGAGCGGGACCGCCAGACGCAGCGTCGGGACGCGGCGCAGCAGGGTGGGCAGCACGATCTGCAGTTCCATCCGGGCCAGTTGCTGACCCACGCATTGGTGGCGGCCGTAGCCGAAACCGACGTGCGCGCCATCCTCGCGGCCCAAGTCCAGCCGATCCGGGTCGGGGAACTGGCGGGGATCCCAGTTCGCCGGTGCGACGTCGAGGATGATGCCCTCGCCGGCCCGGATGGTCTCCCCGCCGACCTCGATGTCCTCGACGGCGATGCGACGCTGGCCGGTCTGGATGATGCTCAGGTAGCGCATCAATTCCTCGACCGCGGTGGCGACCGTCTTCGGGTCCTCGGCGTCACGCAGCACCGCCGCCTGATCGGGGTGCTCGAGCAGTGCCGCCACGCTCAGGCTGAGCATGTTCGCGGTGGTTTCGTGCCCGGCGATCAGCACGCCGAGGGCCAGCTGGGTGGCCTCGCGCACGCTGAGCTCTTCGGCGTTGACCCGCTCCGCCAGATCGGACACCAAGTCCTCCGAGGGGTCTTCCATCTTGGCGCGGATCAGCTTGGCGATGTATTTCGCCAACGAGGCGGCGCCCTGGGCGGTGTCCTCCTCGGTCGCGTAGCGCCCGGTGCCGCGTTGCGCCTGTTCCTGGAAGAAATCCGCGTCCTCGTAGGGCACGCCCAGCAGTTGGCTGATGACGAGCGAGGGGACCGGCAGCGCAACGGTGCTCACCACGTCGCCGGGGTTGGGGCCGGCCAACAGGGCGTCGATGCGATCGTCGGCGATTTTCTGCACCGCCGGCCGCAGCCCTTCGACGCGCTTGAAGGTGAACGGCTTGGACAGCATCCGGCGGAACCGGGTGTGCTCTTCGGCGTCGGACGTGAACACCGAGCGCGGCCTTTTGTGGACCGTCGCGACCATTCCTTCGTTCCAGTGCGGATAACCCGGCAGGCGGTCGTCGACGCTGGTGCGCGAGTCGGTGAACAACGCCCGTATCGCGTCGTAGCCGTGGATCAGCCAGGGCGTGCTGCCGTCCCAGATCCGCACCCGGCTCAGCTGCTTGTCGGCGTTGAGCGCCAACGCCTCCGGCGGGGGCGCGAAGGGGCAACCCGGCGCCCGCGTCATCGGAAAATCGGGAACATCGGTGGCGGTCGAGATCTCGGTCATCGTCCTCCTCGGTTCTCATCTGCCGCGCCGACATGGACCGGCGCGCGCCACAGACCGACGATCGCGTCGATCAGTCCCTCGCCGGCAACCGGCCAGCTGGACCGCGACCGCGGCCCGTGTTCGGCCAGGGCGCCCTCGTGCTCGGCGCAGGTATGCATCAGGAGGTTGCGGACCATCACGATTCGCTCGAAACGCACGCGCTTGGGCAGCTCGGGCAGGCACCGGGTGATCCCGTCGATCGTCTGCACCAACCGCGGCGACGTGAGCGCGTCCTTGGTGACGACCTGGCGATAGGTGGGATCCGCCATCGCCTGGGCGGCAAACCGTGCGTACCAGCTCGGGGTGCCCAGCGCGGCCAGGTGATCGGTGAGGGGGCGCACCAAGGTGCCCACCCAATCCCGAAGCTCGGTCGAATCGCCCACGTCGGCGAGCATTTGCGCGCGCAGTTCCTCGATCGGCTCGCGATGCTTGCTTTCGATGGCCCTGAGCAGGTCGGTCCTCGTACCGAAGTGGTAGCAAGCCGCGGCGTTGTTACCTTGCCCGGCCGCCTCGCTGATCTGCCGGTTGGACACCGCGTACATGCCACGCTCGGCGAACAGCACCTCGGCGGCCGACAAGATCGCCTCTCGGGTGCCCGTCGACCTCTCGGAGCGAGCCATCCGCTCGGCGGTCATCGCCTCAGTGAACACTGCCGACGAGATTAAATCAAACAATTTATTTAACCGCGACCAGAGGGGCCGCCCGAGGGCGCAGACCGGACGCGCCGCCGCAGGCGAAATCCCTACTGGGCGGGATCATTACGCGGTTGGGATGCCCGGGCGGACCGGTCGGGAATAGAGTACGGCTGTGAATCCGCTGCAGCGGGTGGCGCGCAACCCGACCGCCTACCGCTGGTTGGTGCTCCGGGGCCGACCGGTCACCCAAGGGGCCGAAGCGCTGCTCCGCTTCGCAAGCAACGGACGCCTCGGTGTCCTGGACCTGACCGGGGTGCCCAACGTGCAAGTCACCACGTCGGGGCGCAAAACGGGTCTTGCCCGCACCGCCACCGTGCAATGTGTGCCCACCGAGGACGGGCTGCTGGTAGTCGGCTCCAACTGGGGTCTGCCCCGCCACCCGTCGTGGTCCGCCAATCTCAAAGCGGCAGAACGGGTCACCGTTCGCAGGCGTGGCCACCGATTCACCGCGAAGGTGCGCCTGCTCACCGGTGAAGAACGCGCCACGGCCTGGGCCACAGTGCTCAGGCACTGGCCCAATTATCAGATCGCCCAGGACCGCGCCGGCGGCCGCACGTTTCGGCTGTTCCTTCTCATACCGAATTCGTAAGCGCTCAGCCGGTGAGGCCCCTTTTGATCGCCGCGTCCTGCTTTGTGCCGACGTCGGCCACGAAGTCCGGCGCCACGAGGTCATCAGGCGGGCCGTCGAATTCCAGCTCGGCGAACGCCCTGCCCTCCGTGAACATCAGCACGGTGACCGACTTGGATCCGTCGGGCGAGGGTCCCGAGATCGTGGTGCCGCCGGTGCCGACGGCGTTCGCTTCGGGTATGCCGTGGACGTAACCGTCGGTTGTCGCCTTCGCCGATTCCAGCGCGCGGGCCGCCGCGGTGGGGTCCGGCAGGATCTGGACGCTGTCGACGATGACATGGGTGCGGTCCCGGTCGCGGAATGTCGCCGTGGCGCCGGGCTGACCGTTCGGGTTGTTGATCGGGGGCGCGGCCATGAAGGTCTGCGGAGCCGCGAGATCGGTTGCCCGGATCAACAATTCGGTGTAGTCGGGCGGCTGGGCGAGGGCCCCCGGCGACGCCACCGACAGCGTCAGACCGACCGCCGCGATGACGGCCGGAAGACGCCGGGCGGCGGCGGATGCCATCAGGGGGCCGATCCGAGCGCGTCGAAGATCAGTTCGCCGTAGGTCGCCATCCGGTCCGAACCGAGGACACCGGGCCCCATCTTGTTCATCACGTAGGAGACGGTGGTTCGGCGGTCGGGCCACGCCAACACCATCGATCCGCCCCAGCCACCCCAGAAGCAGATCCTCTCGTCGGGGACATAGGGGAGCGCCTCCTTCTGCGGAAGGCCATATCCGAGGCCCCAGCGCAGCGGTGCGGGCAGCACGAGGTCGACGCCGCATGCCTGTTCCTCGAAGATCTTCTCGACGGTCTCGGGTTCGAGCAGTCGAACTCCACGAGCCTTGCCGCCCAACGAAACCACCGACAGGATCGCCGCCAGGGAACGGGCGTTGCCGTGGCCGTTCAGCGCGCCCATGTCGGCGTCGCGCCAGGCCGGCGTGTTCGCGGCGTCGGCGTTGGGCGGTGGACCGCTGAAAGTTTTGCGCATCGGGCTGTCCTCGGGAAGCTGGTCAACGGGCAGCTCGAGGGGAGGTGGCGGGACGATTTCGGCGATGCGGTCGTAATCGGCGGGCACCGCACCGATTTGGAAGTCGGCGCCCAACGGTCCGGCTATTTCGTCACGGACGAACTCCTTGAGCGAACGCCCGGTGACGCGGCGTATCACCTCGCCGATGAGGTGGCCCTGATTGTGCGCGTGATAGCCCGAGGCGGTACCCGGTTCCCACCACGGCGCTTGGGCCGCCAGGGCCGCGGTGGCCCTGTCCCAGTCGTACATGTCCTCGGTGGCGAACGGTAAGTCCCAGCCGGACACCCCGGACGTATGCGACAAAATGTGGCGAATCTGGATGTCCTGCTTGCCATTAGCAGCAAATTCGGGCCAGTAAGCGGCCACCGGCGCGTTGGGTTCGACCAGGCCGCGGTCGATGAGCATCAGCGCGGCCAGGCTGGTGACCGTCTTCGTGGACGACCACACGTTGACGATGGTGTCCTCGGCCCAGGGCCTGGTGCACGCGGCGTCCGAATACCCGCCCCAGATGTCGACGACGCTTTCGCCGCCGATGTCGATGGCGATGCACGCGCCCACCTCTTCGCCGGAGGCGAGGTTTTCGGCCAATGCCGCCCGGACCCCGTCGAAACGCGCGTCGCAGTGTCCAATGACGTCCACCTGATCAGCTCCGTTTCGCCGTGCGCCCCCGATGTGACGTCCGTCACCACGAGCGAAACATAGGGGACGAACGGGCGGCGGGCAAGGGAGCTAACGAGCCGCGTGGCCGGCAATGTGCGTGAGCAGGTCCCGCGCGACTCCGGCGGACGGTGTGCGCCCACCGACCCAGATGGCCCGCAGCTGGCGTCTCAGGTCCAATTGGGTGATCGGCGCCGTCCGCAGCCGTCCGATTGCCAGGTCGTCGGCGACCGCCAGCCTGCTCATTACCGCGGGGCCCGCTCCCGCCGCGACCGCGGCGCGCACCGCGGCGGCGGAGGACAGCTCGAGAACCGGATGCGCCTGCTGGGCGGACTCGCCCAGCGCTTGGCGCAGCGCGGCGGTCAGCGCATCGCGCGTCCCCGATCCCTGCTCGCGAGTCACCAACGGCGTCTGACTCAGTTCGACCGCGGTTATCGATCGATGGCGGGCTGCCCATTTGTGGTCCGGGGGCACGATCAGCACGAGCTCGTCGTGCGCGACCACCTTGCTGCGTAACTCCTTGGGCAGGTGGGGCGTCTCGATGAAGCCGAGATCGGCTTTCCCGTCGCGCACGGCGGTGATCGCCTGATCGCTGTTTGTGGCGGTCATGATGACCTCGGGAGTTGTGGCTCCGAGCCGGCGGGCCGCGACCTGCAGGGATACCAGCCAGCGCGGCATGAGTTGTTCGGCGATCGTGAGGCTGGCCGCCACCCTGACCCGCTTGCGCCTTTCGGCTCGCAGTGAGGCCAACCCGGCATCCACGTACTGGGCGACGTCGAGCAAGCGATCCGCCCACTCCGCGACGACGACTCCCGCGGGTGTGAGTTGCGAACCGCGTGGTGTCCGAATGACCAGCGCGATCCCGGTCTGGGCCTCGATCGAGGCAAGCCGCGCCGAAACCGCTTGCTGTGTCAGCCCGTATTCCCGGCCTGCGGCGGCGAGGCTGCCGGTTCGGGCGATCGCCAAGAAAATCTCGAACGCGGACAGCTGCGGTATGTGACTGCTCAGCGGCATGACGATCCTTCGGGTACAAGGCGGCCTTGGGGCTACTCACAAGTAAAGCTTGTGGCCCCACAAAACTCACCCCTCTAGCCGTAGCCCCGCACCGGAGGAACGATTGCTGATATCGCAGGCAGAGGAGGAAGCGTGACAATAAGCGCGATGACGCCGACCGCGGCATTGTGGGGTAAGCGCGACGACATGATCGTGCGTGCCCACCTTCCCTACAACGCCGAACCGCCGCCCGCGGTGCTGGCCGACGGCGGCATCACCCCGATCGACGCGTTCTACGCCCGCAATCACGGGCGGTTCCCCGACACGGCGCCGCAACACTGGCGACTAGCGGTGAACGGACGGGTGAAAAGGCCGCTCACCTTGACGTATGACCAGCTGACCACCGAGTTCGATCAGCACGAGGTGGTCGCGACGCTGGCATGCGCCGGCAATCGGCGCGCCGAACTGCTGCGGGTGCGGCCCATACCCGGGAAAGAGGCCTGGGCGCACGGGGCGATCTCCACCGCGCAGTGGCGAGGCGTCCGGCTGGCCGACGTCCTCGCGGCCGCGGGAGCGCATCACGACGACGGGCTGCACGTCGCCTTCGAAGGATCGGACATCGCCGAGGAGGCGACGCCGGCGCAGCCCTATGGCGGCTCCATCCCGCTGACCAAGGCCATGTCGCAGGAAGTCCTGCTCGCCTGGCAGATGAACTCCGAACCCCTCCCGCGCGTCCACGGCGGTCCGGTGCGGGTGGTAGTGCCCGGCTACATCGGCGCGCGCAGCGTCAAGTGGATCTCCGCGATTACCGTGCAGGCGGGCCCCTCGGAGAACTACTTCCAGTCGCGCGACTACCGCATCCTGCCGGCGGACGCCGACCCCGACGCCGTCGCCGCGGGGGAGGGCATCTCGCTGTCGTCCCTGGCGCTCAACTGCGACATCCTGGACCCCACCGACGACGACCGGGTTCCACCCGGTCGGTTGACCATCCGCGGCTACGGCATCGCCGGTGACGGCCGCGGCGTCGAGCGCGTCGACGTGTCGCTCGATGACGGGCTTACCTGGCGGCAAGCCCATTTGCATCCGGCCCCCAGCAAATGGTCATGGCGACCGTGGTCGCTGGTCGTCGACGTCGCGCCCGGACCGTTGCGCATCACCGCCCGCGCCTGGGACGAGGCCGGTGCCGCGCAGCCGGAATCCGCGGCGTCGCTGTGGAACCCGCGGGGCTACGGGAACAACGCATGGGCGCGCGTCGCATTGAACGTGCAATGACGCGCGTTGGCTAGGTCCCGTTGGACTTCTTGAGGCGGGCGATCTCGCCTCCCCATACCGATTGGGCCCCTGCATCACCGGTGCGGTAGACCTGCACCATCGACGAGACGCTCACGGCGAGAACGATTATCGCGACGACGACGCGGCTGGTCGCCCGGCGCTTGTCGGACCGGCGTTCGACGAAGCGCAGCGCGACCAGCCCGATCGCGACCACCAGCAGGGCGGCGGCGAAGTACACCATCGTGCTGCCGCGTTCGGCGTGTTCTTGCAGGATGGGGCTGGGCGTTTTCCTCAGGTCGTAGAGCCACTCGCCGGCGTTGATGGTGATGGGCGTTATCACCATCGTGGCGGTGGCCATCAACAGCGTGAGCCACAGCAGGTGGCCACGCCGGGCGGCCGGCCACAGGCCGCAGACGATTTCCAGCGCGGCCGTGAGCGGCACGAACACCACCACCAGATGCAGCCACAGCGCGTGGGCCGGCAGGCCGTTGACAACGTTCATAAATCCCCTCGGCTGCTCGCGTCAGGCACGCGGCTCAGCCGCCGAGGCCCTTCTTCACGGCCGCGTCCTGCTTCTGCGCCACGTCGGTGACGAAGTCCTGCGGTGGCAGCGAGTCGACCGGTCCGTCGAACTCCAGCGTGACGAACGCCCTGCCCTCGGTGAACATCAGTATCAGGACACCCTTGGAGTTGTCCGGCGAGTTGCCGGTCAGCGTCGTCCCGCCGGTTCCGACGTTGAAGGGTTCGGTCTTCGGATTCTTGACGTTGTCGCCCTGATTGCCCTTCGCCGCGTTCAGCGCGTTCGTGGCCGCCGCCGGGTCCGGGAGGACCTGGATCGTGTCCTTGATGGCGTGGCTGTTGTCCTGGGTGCTGAATATCGTCGCGACGCCCGGCTGTCCGTTGGGGTTATTCGTCGGCGGGCTGCCCGCGAACTGGATCGGTGCGTCGATGTCGGTGGCCTGGATCAACAGCGAGGCGTAGTCGCCCGCTTGCGCGGGCGCCGACGGTTTCGCCGCCGGGCTGGACGAGGTCGACTGCGACGTCTGAGAGGTCGAGGGAGCCGGCTTATGGCCGCAACCGGCCACCGATAGCGTCAGCGCCGTCGCCGCCGCGAGGCTCGCGATCACCGTCCGAGAAACCCTCATCGCATCGCGCTCCTTCCAGGCTGACTCCGGCGATACCGTCGACTCGTTTCCGAATCGCACAGTACATCGCCGGGCGCCGCCGAAGGCAGCGCCCGGCTACGCCGCGCTGGCGATCGCCACGGGGGTCGATGGTGGCGACCCGCAGCGCCCGGCTACCCCGCGCTGGCGATCGCCACGGGGGTCGATGGTGGCGACCCGCAGCGCCCGGCTACCCCGCGCTGGCGATCGCCACGGGGGTCGATGGTGGCGACCCGCAGCGCCCGGCTACCCCGCGCTGGCGATCGCCACTACTCCAGCTGGTCGCGCAGGCAGCGCAGGGTGTTGGCCAGGATGCGAGAGACTTGCATCTGCGACACGCCGATTCGCTCGGCGATCTGGCTTTGGGTCATCGATTCGAAGAACCGCATGTACAACACCTGGCGTTCGCGCTCGGGGAGCGCGCCCACCAGGGCGCGCACCGCCTCGCGGTTGGTGATGTGCTCGATTTGCGGATCGATGCCGCCCACCGCGTCGGCCACCAATCGGGGTTTGCCCGAGTCGTCGGCGCCGAGGGGCGCGTCCAGCGAGTCGAGGCGATAGGCGTCGCCCGCGACGAGGCATTCGATGATTTCCTCCCGCGGCACCTCCAGCACCTGAGACAGCTCGCCGGCCGTGGGCGCGCGGCCCAGCTTCTGCGCCAAATCGCTTGTCGTCCTGCTGATTTGGACGTGCAGCTCGCGCAACCGGCGCGGCACCCGCATGCCCCAGCTGTAGTCGCGGAAGTAACGTCGAACTTCGCCCATCATCGTGGGGACCGCGAACCCGATGAAGCTGGGTCCTTTGTCGGGGTCGAATCGGTTGATGGCGTTCATCAGCCCCAGGCGGGCGACCTGAATCAGGTCGTCGAGACCTTCGCCGCGACGGGCGAAGTGGCTGGCCACATGGTCCGCCAGGGGCAGGCATCGCGCGACGATGCGTTCGCGCTGCCGGTAGTACTCATGGGATTCGCCCGGCATCTGGCGCAGCGCGACGAACATCTCGACAACGTCGTCGTATGAGTCGTCCGATTTCGCGTTCGCCGACCGGGCAGGCCGGGGTGGAGTCGCGACGTTGCTCATAGGCTGACGCGCGTCTTGCCGACCAAACTCGCAGTCAAAAGGTAAGCGTACGAACAGGTTTGCATTTGGCCCACTTCCTATGGGTCACGTGCGGCGAAGCACCGCAGCTGTGTGCGCAGCCGCCTCCCGCACCTTTATCCGTGGACGCGTCGATGATCAGCGCACGCAGCAACAACGGGAGGGATGACGGTGCGGATATCGCCGGCGCCCCGTCAAGCCCAACAACCGTGCGGGCTGATTGACCGCTTTGAGCTAAACGGCGACATGTCCAGAACGGACTTCACTAGCGACTATACCCTCGATTGCGCGAACCCGCGATCCCGCTTGCGGCACGGTACGAAGGCGGACGGCTGGTTCCGGCAAGGCATTCTTGCTCCGGTGTCGCGCTGAGTACTGTTCGCCTCATGTGTCTGACCACCGCGGCACCTGCCGATGCGTAGCCCGCGCCTTCTGGGCGGCCGCGGAGTGGTGGTATCCGGGGGCAGCCGCGGTATCGGGCGGGCGGTTACCGAACTGATGTGCGCTCTCGGCGCCGGTGTGGTCGTCAACGGGCGCGACGCCGACGCCGTGGAGGAGACCGTCGCGGCGATCACCGGATCGGGGGGCCGCGCCACGGCCGTGATCGGCGCCGCGGACAACGAACGTGTGGCCGCCGCGCTCGTCGACCAATGCATGAGTTCGTTCGGGCGGTTAGACGCCCTGGTCAACTGCGCCGGGATCGCCGAGCCTGCCGGCTCGTCGATCCTGAACGTCTCACCTGCTGAATTCGACCGCCTGATCGGCGCGCACCTCGGTACGACTTTTCACACCTGCCGGGTGGCCTCCCGTGTCATGGCCGCGCAAGGGCACGGGGCGATCGTCAACACCGGCTCTGTGGCGTTCCTCGGGGACTACGGCGGAACCGGCTACCCGGCGGGCAAGGGCGCCGTCAACGCGCTGACGATGGCTATCGCGGCGGAGCTGAAGCCCTATGGTGTGCGGGCCAACGTGGTGTGTCCCGGCGCGCGGACGCGACTATCCACCGGCAGCGAGTACGAACGCCACATCGAGGACCTCCACCGCCGCGGATTGCTCGACGAGATGACAATGCGGGCCTCCCTCGACAGCGCTCCGGCCGCGTTTGTGGCGCCGCTCTATGCCTATCTCGCCAGCGACTTGTCGCACGACGTGACCGGTCAGATCCTTGTCACCGCGGGCGGTTTCGTCGGTAGCTTCGATCGCCCGACGCCGCGCGTGCTGGCGTATCGCGACCACCACGACGCCGAGCCCTGGTCGGTCGAGGACCTGCACAAGATGCTCGGCTCGCCCGCCCCTACCTGACCCGCGCGCCGCCTGAACCGATTGGCCGACGGCTACGTATCCACTGGTGTGACGAGCGGCGAAGCCAGTGCGTCCGGTTATGGGGGTCCGCAGCGCCCGGGGCGGGCCTTGGGAACGCCACCGCCGCTTCGCATCCTGGTGATCGGCGCCGGAGTGAGCGGCATCGCGGTTGCGCGGGGACTGCTGCGGGACGGGCATGACGTCACGGTCTTCGAGCAGCGCGACGACAACCGCGCCGGCGGCGGCGCGGTGACCATCTGGTCCAACGGTGCCGCGGTGCTGCGGCAGCTCGGCGTCGACATGAACGGGGCCGGCCAACTGCTTTCCCGCGTGCGCGTCGTGACCTCCCGAGGGCGGCGGCTCGCGACCTTGAACGTCACCGCGATGGCGGACCGGCTGGGGGCTCCGGTTCGCATGGTTCCCCGTCGCCTCCTGCTGGAACGATTGCTGGAAGGTTTTCCGATCGAGCGCATCCGGTGCAACGCGCGAGCGGTAGGGGTGGTCGCCACCGGCCGCGGCGCGGCGGTCGAATTCGAGGACGGCAGCGTGGCCCGAGGCGACGTGGTGATCGGTGCCGATGGTCTGCACTCGATCCTGCGAAACGTGGTCGGTGCTCCCGCCGCCAAACCGACCGGCTGGTGCAGCTGGCAGGGACTCGTCGCCATTCCCGAGCTCGCCGACTCGCGCGTGGCGATGATCGCCGTCGGTGCGGTGGGAAACGCCGGCGTGTGGCCCGCGGGCGGTTGCGAAGTGCAGTGGTGGTTCGACTTGCCGTGGTCCTGCGACTTCGCCAGGCCGCCGCGCCCGCTCGACGTGCTTCGGTCCAACTTCACCGGCTGGTCCGAGACGGTCGACCTCGTCCTGGCGAGGCTGACCAACGACGACCTGGCGGGCTCGCCGTATCCGCACTTCCGGCATCCCATTGCCGCCGCCCTGCCTGCCGCGCCGCTGACGCTGCTCGGCGACGCCGCGCACACCATGCCGCCCACCCTGGCCCAGGGAACCAACCAGGCGCTGCTCGACACCATGGTGTTGTGCAACGCGCTGTCGGGGGTCCGCAACGAAGCAACGGAGATTTCCCGCGCGCTGCGCCGATACGAGAAGACCCGGCGGCGCCGCGTCTCGGCCGTATCTCGGGTGGCGGCGCTGCAGCTGGCTCACGGCGAGTCCGTGCTGCGGCCGGCGGGGTTGCTGCCGGATCGGCTACATACCCGGATCCTGACCACTTTTTTGGCCTGGACGAGTCACCGCCGGATGTCGGCGGAGATCGAGCGGGGCCTCGCCGCCGCAACCCCCATCGCGTTGGCGCGGCCGTGAATGCGCCCGAAGCCGACGGGCCCGTGCGGGTGCGCGGCGATCTCGACGCACCGTCGCGCTGGCGATGGCTCGTCAAATGGTGCGTGCTCGCCGTTCCGCACTACCCCATATTGATATTTCTGTATGCGGTGTATCCGCTGCTGACGATCGTGGCGGGTGTTGCGATCCTGTTCACCGGGCGCTATCCGCGCCCGATCTTCGACTTCAACGTGGGGGTGCTGCGCTGGTCGTGGCGGGTGATGAACTACCGATTTCCGATGAACAGCACCGACAAGTACCCCCCGTTCACGCTGGCGCCCCGGCCCGGGTATCCCGGCGATCTGGGGGTCGACTACCCGGAGCGGCTGACCAAGTGGGGCGTGCTGGTGAAGTGGTGGCTGCTGGGATTCCCGCAGATAGTGCTGTGTTGGGCGATGGAGCCCCTGCTGCAGGCGCTGTGCGTCATCTCGGCGGCGTGGTTGCTGTGCACGGGGTCCGTCCATCCCGGCATGTTCGACCTCCTGATGGGAATCGTTCGGTGGCGTTACCGGGTGGCGGTCTACGTCTCGTTGATGTCGGACGAATATCCACCGTTCCGACTGGATCTAGGTGGTCGGTGACGCGCGAAAATCCCTTGTTCCCATGCATTTATCGGTTTGGACAGCCGGTTTTCGACCGGCTCTTCTATAACCGGTACCGGCGCGCGGCGATGGCACACGCGACCGGCCGGCTGCTGATGGTCGGCCTGGGCCCGGGGACCGACCTCAAGTTCGTGCCGCCGGCGGTGACGTCGGTCGCGGCCGTGGAACCGGTGGCCGCGTTCCGGCGAACGGCGTCGCGTCTCGCCGAGCGCCACGGCGTCGCCGTCGACATCGTCGGCGGCACAGGCGAGCGGATCCCCTTCCCGGACAGCAGTTTTGACTCGGTCCACGTCGGGCTGGTGCTGTGCTCGGTCGACGACGTGGCCGCGACGCTGGGGGAGATCCGGCGGGTGTTGGTCCCGCGGGGCAGGTTGGTCGTGCTCGAGCATGTTCGCGGAGAGGGCGCGACGGGCCGGTTTCAGGACCTGGTGGCGGGGCCGTGGTCGTGGTTTGCCTCCGGCTGCCATCCAAACCGCCGAACCGTCGACGCCATCGCCGCGGCCGGCTTCGATACGACGGCGCTGCGCCGCGTCCGTACCCCGGTGCCGTTCCCGTGCAAACCGCACCTGCAGGGCTTCGCCACCGCCCTGGAGGACGGCGCGTGACGCATTGAACTGTCCGGGTTTCCACTCGTGTATGGGTACACGCGGCCTGTTGTCGGTGACGACTGCGCCGGCACGATCGTCGCCGCCCTGAGGGAAGGGACCATGGTGATGAATTTTTCGGTGTTGGCGCCCGAGATCGGCGCGGATGTTCGCCGGGGTCGGTTCTGCTCCTATGTTGGGAGCGGCCGCCGCTTGGGACGCGTTGACCTCCGAGTTGGGGTCCGCGTCGTCGTCCTTTTCCTCGGTCACGTCGGGCCTGATGGGCCTGGCGTGGCAGGGTCCGGCGTCGGCGGCGATGGCGGCCGCGGCGGCCCCGTATGCCACCTGCAGCGGATGCACCTTCGCGGCCCGCGCGGCCCCGAACGCGCCGGCCACCGCCCGGGCCTGCCCGGCCGCCCTCGTCGCTCCGGTCGCCGCCGCACTCAGCCACCTGTGCCCCTTGACGCGAATCCCTACTGGACGCTGACGGCCTCGATGATGTTGAGCCGGGCCGCGCGCCGGGCGGGCGGCACCGAGCCGAGCAGGCTGATCGCCAACGCGCCGAGCGTGAACGCGCACGCCATCCAGCTGGGCCGGAAGGTCACCTGGAAGTTCATCATGTCCCCGCTGACCAGGCTGAACAGCCATTGGTCCGCCATCCCGACCGCCAGGCCCAGCGCCCCGCCCAGCACGCCGATGGCGGTCGCCTCGGCGAGCACCATCCGCAGCGTGAATCGCCGGCTGGATCCCATCGCCCGCAGCACGCCGATTTCGCGGCGCCGCTCCAGCACCGACAGCGTCAGCGTGTTGAGCAGGGCGACCGCGGCCACCAGCACGACGATGATCCACACGGCGTTTGCGATGAACATGCTCTGGTGCATCGGGGCCTCGAGCCCTTCCAGCTTGGCGCGGCCGTCATACACGTAATTCGGCGCGGGCACCGCGCGGCGCACGTCGGCGAGGAGGCGACCGGCGTCCGCGCCAGGTGCGGCCGCGATCTCCAGCGTGGTCGTGACCGGGCGGTCGAACCACGCGCGCAGTTGATCGAGGCCCATCCCGACGGTGCCGATCACGGTCGAGAAGTACGGCACCAGGGCCAGCACCGTCGTCTCCCGCACGCCGTGCGGTGTTTGCATCCGCAACGGCCCGCCGACCCGAACGTGCAGCGCCGTGCCCAGGTTCTGGGAGAGCACCACGCCGCGGCCGGCGAGCACCTGGTCGCGGACCCGTCGGTCGAGCGCGCGGTACAGCGGATCGGCCGTGCCGGCGGAAAAGCCGTCGAGCATCACGCGGGTGCCGCCCACTTCGGCGAACCCGAGCGCACCCGCGGTGACTCGCCCGACCCCCGGCAACGCGGCCAGCTTCTCCGAAAGGCCTTGCGGCAGAGGATCAGTGGGGTAGCTGTCCGGCGAGTTCGCGCTCACCCAGATCGGCACGCCGGCGACCGGCGCGAAGATGCCCCGCGCCGAATCGATCATGTCGGCATTGGTGCCGGTGATGGTGACGGTGGTGACCACCGCGATGAGCACCGTCATTACCGTGGCCCACACCCGACGCGGCGCACGCTCGACGGTCGCCGCCGCAAGGGCCCCGACGGAGCCGAACACCCGGGCCGCCGCGGCGGTGGCTTTGACGATGGGCGCGGTGAGCGCGAAGCCGAGCGCTATCTCGGCGGAGAACACCGCCGCCATCGCGACAAACGCCCAGACGCCGCGCTGGGTGACGACGACCGCGACGGACCCGGCGAAGACCGCGAGCGCACCGACCCCGCTCGCGACACGCAGCCACCGCGGCACGCGGTCGGCGGCCGAAACCCCTACGGGCGCCAGCGCCTCGATGGGTGCGACCTTGTACACCTGCCGGGCGGCCATCGCCGATGCCGCGACGCACGTGATGGCGGTCGCCGCGACGGCGGCCGGTATCGCGTAGCCGGGCAGCCAGTACTCGATGCGAGCCTCCAGGCCCTGGGTCATGGCCGGCGGCAATCGGCCGATCGCGATGCGGCCCAGGAGAATCCCGAGGGCCGAGCCGAGTGCGCCGCCGATAATGCCGAGGGCCGCCGCCTCCGCGAGCATGTCCCGGACGATGGTTGCGCGGCGGCCGCCGATCGCCCGCAGCATCGAAATGACCGGTCGCCGCTGGGTGATCGCCATGGTCATGGTGGTGTAGATCAGGAACGCGCCGACCATCAGGGCAACCATCGCCCCCATCAACGCCATGTAGTTCATCAGCTTGACGCCTTCGCCGGCGCGGGTGGCCCGCATGCTGGGTTCGGCGACGATCGCCCGGCCGTTCACGGCGCTGGTGATCGCGGCGCGAACCCGTGCGGGATCGGCGCCAGGTTTGACGGTGATCAGGATGGAGTCGAGCTGGCCCTGGCGCCCGGTGATGTTCTGCGCCAAGGCAAGTGGGGCAAGCACGTAGTGCCCACCATTGAGCGCGGCGACCTGCTTGCCCGCGAGGACCTCGCCGACGGTCACCGACCTCGACCCCAGCTGGAACCGCTCGCCCTTGGTGTGGCCCACACCCGGTCCGACGCGCACGGCGTCCGCCGGGCCCATCGGGCCGGCGGGGTCGGGGAGCGCCGCGGGCGATGATTTGTCCAGCGCGTCCTTGAGGGCGCCGCCCAGGGCGCCCAGGCGCTCGTCGGCGCCGAACAGCAGGACCGGGCCCGACGACGTGGACGCCGGCGTCCGGATCATGGGTGCCGCCGTCGCGACGCCGGGAACCGCGGCCACGTCGGCGGTGATCGTCTCGGGAAAGCCCGCGTCGGTGATGCCCGACACCTCGACGGAGGCGATGCCCGCGATGCCGTCGGCGAGCCGATCGACCGAGCCGCTGATCGAACCGAAGATGCCGAACACCGCGACCAGATACATTGCCGACACCGCCATTACGGCGACGGAAGCGCTGGTGCGCCGGCGATGCACCGCCAGTTCGCGCAGGCAAAACAGGCGCAGCCGGCTGGCCGCGGCGCCGATCCCCGAGCCCGCTGTCACACCATGACCTGCGAGCGCTGGTCGGAGCCGACCCGACCGTCCTGCAGCGTGATCACCCGGCCGGTCGCCGCCGCGGCCTCCGAATTGTGGGTCACCATCACCACCAGCCGGCCGCGGCCCGGGTCGCGGGCCACCTCGGCGAGCAGCGCCAGGATCGACCCACCCGTCGCGGAATCGAGGTTCCCGGTCGGTTCGTCGGCGAGAATCAGCGGGGGGTCCATCATCAATGCGCGCGCGACGGCGACCCGCTGCATCTGGCCGCCGGATAACTCGGCGGGCCGGTGCTCGGTCCGGTTGCCGAGCCCGACGCGGTCCAACAGCCGAATCGCGTCGGGTTTGGCCTTGCCCAGCCGGACGCCGTCGAGCAGCTTCGGCACCGCGACGTTCTCCCACGCCGACAACGTCGGCAGCAGGTTGAAGAACTGAAATATGAAGCCGACGCGATGGTGGCGAAACTCGGACTGCTGTTCATCGCCGAGCCGGCCGATCTCGTCGCCGTCGAATTCGATCGAGCCGGAATCGGGTGAGTCGAGGGCACCCAGCAAATGCAGCAGGGTGCTCTTGCCCGCCCCCGACGGCCCGACCACCGAAATGAACTGCCCGCCCTCGAGGCGCAGGCTGATCTGGTCGAGGGCCCGCACCGATTGACCGCCGACCCGGTATTCGCGCACCACGTCGCGGAGCTCGATCGTCAGCGCTTTGCGCTGCGGAGTACCGCCGGTGTCGATCCGTCCGAACATGATCCTCCCGCGCGCCTGCCACATCCCGAATAGCGCTGGTACTTCAGACACGGTGCCGCGCGGCGCACGGTTCATCGAGGCCCTCGAGAGGGCGCCCGGCACGTTCTGGATGTGAAACGCCGATCCGCGTCCTACGCTGTCCTCCGGACCGCAGGAAGGTACTTGCCAATGCAACCGAATCCGCTCGACCCAGTCGCCAGCGAACGCCTGTCGCACGCAGGCAAGGTCTTCACCTCCGACCTGTCGATCAACGAATTCGCCCTGCTGCACGGTGCCGGGTTCGAACCGATCGAACTCGTCATGGGCGTCTCGGTCTATCACGTGGGTTATCAGTTCACCGGCATCAGACAGCAATCCGAGTTGCCCGTGCTCACCGAGGCGACCTACCGCGCGCGGTGGAACGCGATGTCACGGATGCAGGCCGAGGCCGATTCACTCGGCGCCGACGGGGTGGTCGGGGTTCGCCTCGAATGGCGTCATCAGGGGGAGGGCGAGCACCTCGAGTTCATCGCGGTCGGCACCGCCGTCCGGTACACGGCCAAGCCCGGGGCATACCGGCGTCCCAGCGGGCAGGCGTTCACCAGCCACCTGTCCGGCCAAGACCTGACGACCCTGCTGCGGTCCGGCTACACCCCGGTTGCCTTCGTGATGGGTAACTGCGTGTTCCACGTTGCCGTGCAAGGGTTTTTGGCGATGATGAAGCAGGCCGGCCGCAACACGGAGATGCCGCAGTGGACGCAGGGCAGCTACCAAGCCCGGGAGCTGGCGATGTCGCGCATGCAGGGCGAGGCCGAGCGGGACGGCGCAAACGGCGTCGTCGGTGTGCACTTCGCCATCTCCAACTATGCGTGGGGCCACCACACGGTGGAGTTTTACGTGGCGGGTACGGCCGTGCGTCGTAGCGGCGAGGCGCAAACCCTGACGCCGTCGTTCGTCCTGTCGATGAGTGATTGATGGCGGCGTTCGATCACGAGCGGGTCAGTCACGCCATCGGGTCGGCCCTGGCCGGGCCCGGGGGAGTCGCGTTGGTGGTCAAGGTGTTCTGCGGTGTTCCCGGAGTGGTCCTGGTGCCGGCGCGGCGGGGCTTTTTCCGCTCCCAGCCCGAGCGGATCCAAATCGGCGACTGGCGCTACGAACTCACCGCTGACGGCCGGCTCAGCGCCGCTCACGTGGTGAACGGCATCGTGCTGGCCGAGGAGGTGCTGGCCGCCGGCGCCGTCGGTCCGCACGTCGCCCGCGCGCTCGGACAATTGGTGAGCGGTTACGGCCCGACGATCGTTCCGAACATCGATGCGGCCCTTGAAGTTCTCGAGAGCACGCCCCGTTTCTGACCGACTCTCACTCGCCGTTGCCGTGTTGAGTCTGATCGATCGCCACCACCCACCGGCTGAACCGCCAGGCGCCGTCTTGTTTGGTCGCCGTGAACTCGTAGCGTCCGGTCAGATCGGGGACGGGCGGGCCGCCGTCTTTGACGGCAAAAACCTGGACGTAGCAGTGCCCCGTCGCCTTGGTGTCGCCCTGGCTGGAGAACCAAAACGAATTCAGCGCGTGGCGTCGCTGATTGTTTTCGGCCTTGAACCCCGTCTTCCGGACCGCGAGCAGGCTCATGACCGTATCGATGTCCGCCGAGAGCGGGCGTCCCTCATGCCACAGGACGAGCTCGGGTGACTCGGTGAACAACGCACGAAAGTCGTCGAGCCGATTCTCGTCGTAGGTGTAGGCGTAGGCGCCCAACAAGTTGATGATGGCCAGCCTGTCCGCGACGTCGAACGCGACGCTCCCGACATCCTCGAGCGGCCCGTTCATCGCCACTGGACCTCCTCGGTCACCGTCGGCCCGTTCGGGCGCGCCTAGAGGCGGCTCGCGGCGAAATCGGCCGCCTGATCCACCATCCCGGCGTCGACGTATTGCCGGTGCGCGGCCGGGAATCCCGATCCCGAACAGACCGGATCGTTGGGGACGCACAGGTCGATGGTTTTGGGCGCATACAGCGGGCCGACCGTGACCGGCGGCTCGTTGATGATGCTCATGAACTGGCCCGACGGCTTGCCGAACAGCGCGACCGCGGCGACGTGGTTGGCGACGTCGGGGGGCATCGGCTGGGGTGGTTGCGCCAGATTCGCTCCGTCCGGCACCTTGTTCGCGGTGACGAAACCCATCACGGCCGCGCCCTGGGAATATCCGCCCAGCACCATTTTGGTTCTGGGACAGCTCGCCGCCATGGACTCGACGTGGTGGCCGGCGTCGTTGATGCCGTCAATGGCGGTGGGGAAGTCCGTGGTGGCGGGGTAGTTGACCGGATACACGCCCAGCGATTTGCCGCCAACCCGCGAGCGCAGCGTGTCGACGAAATTCTGGCCGATGCCGCCGACGCCGGGGGGCTCGCTGGTGCCCCGGGCGAAGACCACCTCGACGTCCGGGCACGGGTCCGCCGATGCCGCGGGAACGGGCGCGATCGCCGACACCCAAATCGGCGCCAGCGCAGCACAAATCAGTTTGAGGAGGGGAGGGTACTTCACGTCAAAATTTTGGCATAACGCGGGAGCGGATGCTCGGCGAGCGTCCCGGCCCGGAGGCGCCCGGTGCCCCCGCGACCGGCAAAAGCGCAGTTCAGGGCCAGTAACGGCGGCGCTACTCCGCGGTGTCCCGCCCGCGCAGGAGGGAGGTGGCCGCGCGCAGCGCTCCCCGAAATGCGTACGCCGCGGTCACCACCGACAGCACGATCAGCAGGATGAACATCGGCAGCCAGTTGCCGCGGCTGTGATCGACTTCCCACCAGATGATGGTGAACAACACCACGCACAGCAACAGCACCACGTCGCGCCAGTTACCCCGGTACGACAGCGCGGCCTTGCGCAGCGCGCGGTTCCTGTCGGCGACATCGACGAGGTCATCGATGCGGTCATCGATGGTGCGTTGCAGGTCGGCGCGCCGCGCGCTGGCCTCCGGCGGGAGGCGATCCAGCAAATCCATGTCCTGTTTGATCAGCTCGCGATAGTTCGGGCCCCTGAATTGGCCGGCCGCAACGGCCAGCATCACACCACCAAACACCGGTGCGCTGTTGAGCGCGACTTGTCCCAGACCCACCACGTCCGCTCCTCTGCCGTCGTCAACGTCGGTTCGTTGAGGATCGCCGAACTCGCCGAACGGATCAACCACCCGGCCGGGGGCGGTCGGCCGGGGGCGTCAGGACGCCTTGGAGGGGCGTCCCCGGACCGGCACCGCATCCGGGCCCCGCAGCGCGTCCATCGCCCGCACCATTTGCGGATAGGCGATCGCGGGCCCGATCCAGCGGATGAGATAGCGCCGGAGATCGTCGCCACCGCGGGCCGGACGACCGGGGTCGGCGAGGAAGGAGTGCAGCACCCGCAGGCAGAATTCGTTCAGTTCGTCCAGGGCCGCCTCGTCGAAACCGTAGTGCTCCCAATCGATGTCGTAGCGATGCAACATCGAGCGCCCGAACGCCAAAGCGGTATCGGAGATGATGGAGGCGGCCTGGCCGCCGCGATGGCGCCGATTCAACACGAATTCGACCTGCTTGTCCGACGCCAGTTGTTCGATGGCGAATGCCATTCCCCCGGTCATCGCCACCACCGGGTCGGTCACGCCGTCGAGATGGGCCGCCAGACGGTCCAGGAAGCCGTCGGCCGATCGCATCGCGGTTGCTACCAGCAACGCCTGGGTTCCGGGGAAGTACCGGTAAACGGTCTGCCGGGTCACGCCGAGGGCGCGCGCCACGTCGGCGATCCGCGTCGCCGGGCCGCGTTCGTCGATGATCTTCTCCGCGGCATCCAGGATGCGCTCGATCGCCTCCTCGTCGGAGGCGGGCGTGTTCCCTGCCCAGCCGTGACTGCGCATGCTTAGCGGGCGGTCATCCCCATCGCTGGATCATAACCTCTATCGTGGGTCGCACGCGCGGAACGCCCGGCTCGCTGGATCCCGTTCCACCGCAACCCTTTACGTGCGGGAGGCGCCAAGGATCAGCTCGACGGCCTCGTCCAGCTGCCCCGCGATCTCCTGGTAGCTGACGAACCGTGCCGTCAGGAGCGCCCCCGCGAACGTCATCTGCAGCGCAGATTTCACCGCGCGCGGCCAACCCGGGCCCAGCGCGGCACCGATCCGCCTCGACACCTCGGCGCCGATCTCCTCGCGCAGCGGCTTGACCGCGGGATCGTCGGCCATCAGGGCGGCCCCGCAGGCCGTCATCAGTTCGGGCTCGTCGGCAACCATCAGCGCCATGTCGCGCAGCGTCGCGCCGACCCGGGCCGCGGTGGTGTCGTTGGCGTCGGTGTGCAGGGGGAGGTCGCGCAGAAAGCGGAGGTAGACCGCCGCCACCAGCGCGCTCTTCGACGGAAAGTAGGTGTATGCGCTGGCCGGGGAGACCCCGGCACGGGTCGCGACCGCCCGCATGGTCAGGTTCGCGTACGACGATTTGTGCAGCTCTTCCAGCCCGGCGTCGAGGACCTTGCGAATCGTCTGCGCCGGCCGCCGGTCCGAGCGGCGCGGTGTGGTGGCGGCCGGAGAAACCGCTTCCCTAGACACCGGTCCAGTGTAGAAACGGCCCGCGCGGCCTGCTCGGACGGTCGCGTCCCGCAGCGCCCGGCTACGCCGCGCTTGCGAGCGCTCTAGGGTGGCGCCTATGGCCGAGGGCGACCGGCGCCGCTGGGACGAGCGATACACCGCCCGGGGAGCGCCGCCGGTGAGCGCGGTCGACCCGCCCGACCTCCTGGCGCGCCATGCGAAGGAGTTTCCGGCGGCGGGGCGCGCCCTCGACCTGGCCTGCGGTCAGGGGGCCGGCGCGGTGTGGCTGGCCCGGCGCGGCCTGGACGTCCGGGGGTTCGACGTCTCCGCGGTCGCCATCGACCAGGCCCGCGAGGTGGCCCGGCTCGCCGGCGTCGCCGAGCGCTGCCATTTCGAGGTGTACGACCTCGACGACGGTCTGCCGCCCGGCCCGCCCGTGGACGTCATTCTCTGCCACAAATTCCGGGACCGCCGCCTCGACGGCGCGATCATCGACCGGCTGGCGCCGGGCGGGCTGCTCGCGATCGCGGCGCTGAGCGAAGTGGGGGCGACGCCGGGGCCGTTCCGCGCAGCGCCCGGCGAGCTGCCGGCCGCGTTCGCCCCGCTCGAACGGATCGCCGGCGGCGAGGGCGACGGCCACGCGTGGCTGCTGGCGCGGCGCGCCCGATGACCGGTCGAGCGGGGTTGGCGCGGATTGGAAACCGGGTAATGTCACGACGATGGAGCGGCGCGTGCTCGAAGCGATCATCTATGAACGCGAACCGCCGATTGCGCGGATCATCCTCAACCGGGTCGACAAGGCCAACACCAAGGACGCGGTGTTGGTCACCGAAGTCGACAACTGCCTGCACGAGGCCGACCGCGACAACGAGATCAAGGTCGTGATCCTCAAGGCCAACGGCAACGGCTTCTGCGGCGGACACGTGGCGCGCTGGGGCCCAGACGAAAACCCTTACCCCGACTTCGGAAATACCTTCGAGGAGCTGTACAAGGGGACCGCGGACCTGTTTTTGTGGCCCACCCTGTATCTGTGGGAATTTCCCAAGCCGACTATCTCGCAGATCCATGGCTACTGCATGGGCGGCGGGATCTACCTCGGTCTGCTGACCGATTTCTGCGTGGCGTCCGACGACGCGTATTTCCAAATGCCGCTTGCCCAAAGCCTCGGGGAACCCGGCGGGCACACCATGATCGAACCGTGGTTGTTGATGAACTGGCACCGCACCATGGACTGGTTGTTGCTGGCGCCCACCCTGTCCGCGCAACAGGCGCTCGACTGGGGTCTGCTCAACAAGGTCGTGCCGCGTGACGACCTGGAAGACACCGTGGAGGAGATGGCCCGCAAGATCTCCCAAATCCCCTTGACCACGCTGATGGCGGTGAAGAACAACGTGAAGCGGGCCTGGGAATTGATGGGCATGCGGGTCCACCTCCAGGTCAGCCACATCCTGACCAACATGGTGGGCGCCGCCACCGATGTGCAGGCGCGACGGGCCGAACTCATCCAATCCGGCATGAAGCCACGCGATTTCGTCGACCAATCAGATCCGCCGCCAGCGTGACGCTGCGGTCACATTCGAAGCCGAGCGTGACCGCAGCGTCACGCTCGCCGAGAAGAGGCCGGCCTCAACGGGTTTTTTCGCCGGCGATCCTGCGTCCGGCGGCGTGCCGGGCGGCGACATAGCCGAACACCATCGAGCTGGCGATGCTCGCGCCGGCGCCCGGATACGTGCGGCCCATCACCGTCGCCGTGGTGTTTCCGGTCGCGTAGAGTCCCTCGATCACCAGGTCCTGCTCGTCGAGGACCTGCGCGTGCTCGTTGGTGACCACCCCGCCACACGTCCCGACGTCCGCGGGCAGCACCCGCGTGGCGTAGTACGGTGCGCGGTCGAGCGGGCCGACGGCGGCGTTCGGCCGGTAGCCGGGATCGCCGAGGCAGTCGTTGTAAGCCGACTGCCCGCGCCCGAAGTCGGGGTCCAGGCCCTTGGCGGCGAATCGGTTGAACCGCTGGATCGTCCGCGCCAATTCGTCTGCGGGAAGGTCGATCTGGTGGGCGAGGTGGGCGATGGTGTCGCCGCGCTTGACCGCGCCGCTCTCGATGAGCTCCGGTGGCAGGTGCTGGTTTCGCTTGAGCGGGTTGCTGCTGGTGACGTATCGGTGCAGATAACCCTCGTCGAAGATCATCCAGCACGGCACCGCCTTGTTGGCGTACATCGCCTTGCCGACCTCGACGTAGGAGTTCGACTCGTTGCAGAATCGCCGGCCGGTCGAGTCGACGTAAATGGCGCCGGGGCGCTGCCGGCCGGAGCCGAGCGAGGCCGCCACCGCACCGCCGTTGGCGATGAAAACGGAAGGCAACCACCAGGCTTCGTCAAGCAGGTCGGTTTTGGCCCCCAGCCGCATCGCCGCCTGCAGCACCTCGCCGGTGTCCCCGGCGTTGGCGATCGACCACTGCGCCTCATTGGGTTGATCGCCGCTGTACTGGCGGCGCATCTCCTTGTTGTGGCCGAACCCGCCCGCCGCCAGCAGCACGCCGCGCCGGGCCTCCACGTTCAGAGATTCCTCGCCCCTGCGGACGCGAGCGCCGACGACGCGGCCGTCCTCCACGATGAGATCGTCCATCGCCGCGTCGGTCCACAGCGGCGGCTGTCCGTCGCTGAGATCGATGAGCGCCTTGAGCATTTGACCGATGAGCGACGCTCCGTTGGTGAGGATCTGGCGGCGGCGCGCCCGCGCCGCCGCGGTGCGCAGGAACACGCGGGTCGCAACGGCGAACGCGCGCGGCGAACGGTTGTAGTACTGAACCGAGCGCAGTTCGTTCGTCAGCACCACGAATCCGTAGTTCTTGGCCAGCGGAGGCTGCACTTTGCCGCTCCAGGCGCCCAGCTCCGCGGCGTCGAAGGGAATGCCCTCGATCGCGCGCCCGGCCTCGTTGCCGCCCTTGTGATTCGGGTAGTAATCGCTCCATCCGGCGCAGCGGATCAACCGGATGCCCTTGCGAACAAGGAAATTGACCATTTCGTAGCCGGCGGTCAGGAACATCTCGCGGCGCGCGGGCGACGACGCCGCACCGATGTCGCCGACCACGTCGGCCAGGTAGGCCAAGCCGTCCTCGTGCGAGTCCGCGACGCCCTCGGCGCGCATCAGGGGGTTGTTGGGTAGCCAGACGATGCCGCCCGACAGCCCCGTCGATCCGCCTACCAGCGCCTGCTTCTCGATGATCAACGGTTCCAGCCCGCAGTCGAGTGCGGCCAGCCCGGCCACCATGCCGCCGCCGCCGCTGCCCGCGATGAGCAGGTCGACCGAGCGGTCCCACTGAGTCGTCATCGGGGCCCCTCCCCGAATCCCAGGTCGGCGACCGGCACGTCGATGGTGGTGTTGGTCTTCTGGATCGCGGGCACCAGCGCCTCATAGGGCAGGCCGGCCAAAAACCCGTCGACGACGCGCTCGAAGTTGGAGATCAGCCCCTCGATCTGGTCCGACAGCCGCATGAACTCAAACCCCTTGGAGTGCAGCCCTTTCTGCTGCCGCGGCAGGTTGGAGAAATCCTGAGCGGGGATGGGCGGCCAGCGCGGGTCGTCGGGCGCCATCGGCTCCGGCGGCTGCGGCTTTCCCGCGGAGATGTCCGAGGGAAACCGGGTGAGGGACCATATCTCGAACAATGTTTCCTCGGGCCCCAGTGGGCGAATCCGGTACGACGACGCGCTGCTGTAAGTGGGCAGGATGAAGTGGTGCGGGAAGCAGAATCCGATCGCGTCGGTGATCCCGCGGCGCACCAGGTCGTTGAGGTCGGGGATCGTGCTGCCGCGGGCCCTATGCCAGCCGACCACCGCGTCGTTGAGGGCGCTGCGCCAGGCCGCCATCGCCTCGGCCGGGTCGGTCGGCAGCGCGATGGTCTGCAGGCCCTCGGCGATGCGGATGTCGTTCTCATGGGTCATGCCGCCCATGCCTTCTCCGAGCGTGCGCATGAAGTACAGGCTGCTCGCGACCACGGGATGCACCGCTTCCGACGGGTTAGCGGTCTGCGCGCTCGGCAGCAGCTGGGGATGGGTTTGGGGGACGTGATAGCCCTCCATGAACGCCGCCGTGGCCAGCTTCCAGTTCACCGGAAGCCGGCACGACTGCCACCACTCGGTGCGCAGCGCTTCGACGTTCCACGCGTCGTAGATCGACGCGAACGGCTCGAGGCAGTCCCGCAACGCGGGCGCGTCGTCGTCGAGGTTGATCCACGCGCACCCGCCCCACAGCTCGCACCGGACCGCCACGAGCTGCAGATCGTCCGGGCACAGGTTGTCCCCGGCGAACGCCTCGGGTCTCAGCACAAAGGTGTTCCGTCCGTCGATGCCCCAGCACCAGCCGTGGAACGGGCAGACAAACGTACGCCGATTCCCGTTGCCCTCCACCAGCTTTACCCCGCGATGGCGGCAGGCGTTGTGGTAGGCCCGCACCGTCTGACTGTCGACTCGAACCACGATGATCGACTCGTCGAGGATCTCGTACTCCACGAAGTCGCCGGCCTTGGGGATCTCCTCGAGGCGACAGGCCATCTGCCACACCCGTGGCCAGAACATCTCGTTCTCGAGGGCGTAGAACTCCGCGTCGTAATACCGCTGCTTGGGGATGCGATCGGGCGTCTGGACCGCCCACGGCACCGGAAGGGGCGTCCATTTCGCATCACTCAATTTGCTGGTCAACCTGCTCACCTTTCAGCCTGCGCGTTCGGTGAAGTCGCGATAAACCGCCCAATCCCAGAACTATATTCTTTTCGTCAGCCCCAGGTCGCGGGCGGTTTACCGGACAGGTTCGACGCGGCGGTGTGAGCACCGACGCCGGCGTGCGATCGAGTGCACGGGCGTGCGCGCGGGCCGTCCGCGGCGTTTCCCAAAGGCTGGCGGCGACAACAGGTTTCGATGCCCAGGCCGTGTCGAGTCGCGACGGGCCGAGAGCGGCCAGACCGCCCGCTACCCGAATTCTCACAGTCCCGCCAAAGCGAAAACCGGCCGAGCACCTAACTACGCGCGCGAGTGTTTTGGCGTTGTCGTGAGGTCGGTGCCTCCCGAGCGACGGGAGCAGAAGGTGTCATCGTATGTGATCGCAGCGCCGGAGGTGCTCGCCGCGGCGTCGGCGGACTTGGCCGGGCTCGGATCGGCGGTGAGCGCGGCCACCTCCGCGGCGCGGGCGCCGACGACGCAACTACTGGCCGCGGGCTCCGACGAGGTATCGGCGGCGATCGCGGCGTTGTTTGGCAGCTATGGGCAGGAGTACCAGGCGCTCAGCGCACAAGCGACGGCGTTTCATGACCGGTTTGTGGCGGCGTTGGCCGGGGCGGCCGGCTCCTACGCGCTGGCGGAGGCGGCAAATGCGTCGCCGCTGCAAACCGTCGAGCAACAAGCGCTGGGTGTGATCAATGCGCCCACGGACCTTTTGTTGGGACGTCCGCTGATCGGAAATGGCGCGGATGGGGCCCGAGGAAACATTGTTCGAGATATGGTCCCTCACCCGGTTTCCCTCGGACATCTCCGCGGGAAAGCCGCAGCCGCCGGAGCCGATGGCGCCCGACGACCCGCGCTGGCCGCCCATCCCCGCTCAGGATTTCTCCAACCTGCCGCGGCAGCAGAAAGGGCTGCACTCCAAGGGGTTTGAGTTCATGCGGCTGTCGGACCAGATCGAGGGGCTGATCTCCAACTTCGAGCGCGTCGTCGACGGGTTTTTGGCCGGCCTGCCCTATGAGGCGCTGGTGCCCGCGATCCAGAAGACCAACACCACCATCGACGTGCNGCCGCCGCCACCGGTGCCTCCGGTGCCGCCGACGTTGCCGCCCGTGCCGGTGCCTCCGGTGCCCCCATCGCCGCCGGCTCCAGCGACAATCCCGGCGCGGGCGGCGGCGGTGGCACCCCGGGCGACGCGGGCAACGCCCCCGTCCTCTCCGGCGGGGGTAGCGGCGGGAGCGGCGGCACCGGAGGAGCCGGCGGGGCCGGGTCCCCTTAGCGCGTGACTACCCACCGGCGATCACAGGATCCGTGACGGGCGTCCCTGCCAGTAACGTTCGCGGATGCGACGCTTGTAGAGCTTGCCGTTAGGGTCGCGGGGCAA
This sequence comes from Mycobacterium terramassiliense, assembly GCF_900157385.1. Taxonomy (GTDB): domain Bacteria; phylum Actinomycetota; class Actinomycetes; order Mycobacteriales; family Mycobacteriaceae; genus Mycobacterium; species Mycobacterium terramassiliense. The sequence continues at coordinate 44,995 of NZ_LT717698.1, read as the reverse complement.
CTCGGGATCGAATTCGACTGTGCGCGGGCACTTATAGCCGGCCAGGTGAGCCCGGCAGTACGCGATGAGCTCGGCTTCCAGGTCGGGACCGGGCGCCACGCCGTCGACCGGTTGCACGACGGCCTTCACCTCCTCGCCGAACTCGTCGTTGGGGACGCCGAACACGGCCGCGTCGACGAGCTTGGGGTGCATGACCAACAGGTTCTCCGCCTCCTGCGGGTAAATGTTCACCCCACCCGAGACGATCATGAACGTCGACCGGTCGGTGAGATAGAGGTATCCGTCGGCGTCGACGTAGCCCATGTCGCCCAGCGACCGCCAGCCCCGGTCGTTGGCGACCGACGCGGTCTTGGCCGGGTCCTTGAAGTACTCGAAATCGGGCCCGCCTTCGAAGAACAACTCGCCGGACTCGCCCACCGGAAGTTCCACCCCGTCGTCGCCGAGCACGTGAACGGGGCTGAACGGCTTGCCCACCGAACCGGGGTGGGCGAGCCACTCCTCGGGTCCGATCGTGGTGCCCGCGAATCCCTCGGTGCCCCCGTAATATTCGTGAATGATGGGACCGAACCACTCCATCATCCGGTGCTTGACGTCCACCGGGCACGGGGCGGCCGCGTGGATCACGCACCGGAGGCTGGACACGTCGTATTTCCGCCGGACCGCCTCGGGCAGCTTGAGCATTCGCACGAACATCGTGGGCACGAACTGGGCGTGGCTGACGCGGTGGGTCTCGATCAAGCGCAGCACGGCCTCGGCGTCGAACTTGCGCATCAGGATCGAGGCGGCACCGACGCGGTGCACCGCCATGGTGTAGTTCACCCCCGCCGCGTGATACAGCGGTGCGGGGGAGAGGTACACGCTGGACCGGTCCATCCCGTACTTGTGGATCAGCGCCATCTCCAGCACCGACTGGGCCCACGACCCGTTGCCGTCGGCCGGCAGCGACCGCCGCACGGCCTTGGGCCGGCCCGTGGTGCCCGACGAATACAGCATTTCCGATCCGTCCGAGGCCGGCGGTGCGGCGCCCGCCGCGGCCAGGGCGTCGTCGTACGACTGCCAGCCCGGCAGCGCCCCCCCGACGGCCACGCGGACACCGACGCGTGCATTGGCCTTCAGCACGTGCGCGGCGAGGTCGTCCATCGACGCGTCGACAAACACCGCCTTCGCGTCGGAGTCGTCGATGACGTAGGCGACCTCCTCGGGGGTGAAGTGGGTGTTGACCGCGGTGTAGTAGAGCCCGGAAAGCTGGCAGCCCCAGGTGATTTCGAAGAATTCGGGTCGGTTCGGAAGCACCAGCGCCACGCCGTCGCCGCGCCGCAAGCCGGCGTCGTGCAGCACGGCGGCGACGCGCCGGCTCCTGGAGTGCAGCTCGCCGAACGTTATCGGGCCGCCTTCGGTGATCAACGCAGGCGAGTCCGCGGCTGTGCTCGCATGCTCGGCGATGTTCACCCGCGCTCCCCTTTGAGCCGTCAGTGTTTACTAGCCGTCGGTGGACTCCTGTCGTGACGATACCGGGCCACCGCGGGCCGGCTATCCACCCAGGGGCGGACGGGCCATGACGGTCGGCCGGAAGCCGTATCGCGGTCCGGCGCCGCCGGCGGTGCCCGAACCCATGCCCGCCAGCGGCATGCCGCCGAGTAGGTTGCCGGGTCCGGCGCCGGCCTCCGCGGTAGGCCGGATCGCGCTGACCAGCTCGGTCCCAGCATGCTGTGCCGCCGGGGCGGCCGCCGCCCAGGCGGCAGGTACCGACAGCTTGCCGATCGAGGTCGCGCTGCCCAGCTGCGCCGCCGCGCCGGCACCACCGCCGATCAGCCCGCCCAGTCCGGGCAGGCCCTTGGGCACGGTAGCGACGCCCGGTCCTGCCGCCCCACCGATCCAGCCCAGCGTCTTGGATATCTGAACCCCGAAGTTGCCCATGCCGACACTGAAGTAGGGCAGACCCTCGGTGTTGTAGAAGAAGCTCGTATAGGGGGCGATGCCGTTGAGGAAGGTGCCCAGGTTGGTCGGCAAAACCGTCTGGCCGGTCAGCAGGAACCAGACTTCGGTGAGGACCGGCATCGAGGCGGCGGCCGAGGCCGCCGAGGTGGGCGACGCCAGGCCCTGCAGCTGGCTCGGCAAGTTGGCGATCAGCCGTGCCAGCGTGGACTGGCCGCCGCCCGAGGTGGCCGCGGCCGTCTGGGCGGCTTGGGCGGCCGGGTTGGCGATCTGGGGTGCCGCGGTGAACGGCGCGACCTTCGTGGCGCTGGCCGAGGAACCCGCGTAGTCGTACATGGCCGCGGCGTCTTGCGCCCAGAATTCGGCGTATTGGGCTTCGAGTTGCGCGATGATCGCGTTGTTTTGACCCAGCACGTTGACCGCGGTCGCCTGGGCGAGCTGGGCGCGGTTGGCCGCGATCATCGGCGGGGGCACGACGGCGGCGAGTGCCGCTTCGTAGGCCGCCGCGGCCGCTCGGGCCCGCGCGGCCGCCTGTTCGGCTTGCGCGGCAGTCGTGTTCATCCACTCCACGTACGGCCGCACCGCGGCCGCCATGGACGCCGAGGCCGGCCCCAGCCATTCTTCGCCGGACAGCGTGGTGACCACCGTGTCATAACCCGCCGCAGCCGAATTCAACTCGGCGGCAAGCCCGTTCCAGGCCGACGCCGCTGCGGTCAACGACGACGAGCCGGGACCCGCATAAATCCGCGCAGAGTTGATCTCCGGGGGCAATGCGCCAAAATCAATCATCATGACTCCTCAGTCGGCCTGGCCGGGTCGGCCTCTTGTTGCGTCTTCTCGAGTGACATCTGAGCTCCTTGGTGGGCGTCATCCGGCCGAGGGCGGGCGGACGACCACGCTGTGGCGGGCCCCGTAGACGTTGGTGTGTCCGTACGCGGCCGTGCGCCGTCCCACGGCCCCGGTCGGTATTCCGCGCAGCAGCGCATTGCCCGTTCCGCTTGCGGCGGCCTGCGAAGCGGCGCTCTCATCCATCGCTGTGCCGGCAAGTGCCAGTTCCGATGTCGGCGTCGTCCAATTCGGCGGGACGGACAACGGCCCGACCTTGCCGGCCTGGCCCGCGCTCGCCGACACCGCTCCGGCGCTGTGGGCACCCGCGCCGCCCAGTCCCTCGATGTGCAGGCCGAAAAATTGTGGCGTCGGGTACCAGGCGCCGGCCGAACCGGCCGTTGTTCCGGAGCCGAATGTCAACTGCTGTCCGATGCTGTAAGCGAAGTTTGCGACGCCCATGCCGAAATACGCCTGCAAGGTTTGCTTGAAAACCGTGATGTAGTTGGGCGGGGTGAGCCCGAGCCAGTTGTTGGCCGGAGTCGGCAGCCCGTACATCAGCAAATCTTGGATGGTGTTCCCAAGGAGCCCCTGCGCGGCCGATCCCGCGGCCGGAGACGAAAGTTGTTGCAGTGCTTGGGGAACGACGGCTTGAGCAACCGCGGCGCCCTGCCGGGCCACCGCGTCCGGGGTGGTGATGTTGGGCGGAGATTGGTAGGGGGTCAGCTGGGCGGCCGTCGCCGAGGAGGCCGCATAGCCATACATGGCGGTCGCATCCTGGGCCCACATCTCGGCGTACTGGGCTTCGGTGGCGGCGATCGCCGGGGTGTTCTGCCCGAAGAAATTGGTGGCGATCAGCGTCATCAGCAACAGCCGATTGGCCACGATCACGGGTGGCGGCACCGTCATCACGAATGCGGTCTCGAAGGCGGCCGCGGCCGCGCGGGCCTGGCTCGCGGTCTGCTCGGCCTGGGCGGCCGCCGCGCTGAGCCAACTCACATGCGGCGCAACGGCGGACACCATCGCGGCCGACGAGGGCCCCACCCAGGGTGAGCTGGTCAGTTCAGCGATCACCGAGCCGTACCCGCTCGCCGCCGCGCCCAATTCGGCCGCCAACTCGTCCCAGGCCGTCGCGGCTGCCGTCATCGACTCCGAGCCCGGGCCCGAATACATTCGACCGGAATTGATTTCGGGTGGGAGCACCCCGAAATCCAACACCTCACTACCCCTTAGCCGACCGCGATCCGATGGTCGATCCCCGGCGGGTGTCGGCGGACACACGCAGATCGTAATTCGACCGGTGTCGATTGCCGGGAATTACCAGCGCGGCGGCGCGTCGATTCATCTGGAGCAGCGTCGTTCACCACGACGCGGCGTCACCAGGGCCGAACGTCGCCTGTGCGAGTGGCTAACGTCCCGTCAAGCCGTGACGGGCGGTGGCGTCGTCACGCCGGCGAAGCGCCGTCCTGCGCGGCGGCTGCCGCCGCCTGGCGGCGGGCCTGCTCGGAGGGCAGCACCTTGTCCTTGAACACCGTCTGGATCAGCTCCTGCACGTCCTTGCTGATCGACGCGAGCGCGACGAGGTCGTTGGAGCTCTGCCAGTGCACCCGCATGCCCATCAACTCCCAGGCCCGCTTGAGATTGGCCTTGGTCGCCAAGAGCGTCGTCATCGGCGCCTGGGCGATGTGGCGGGCGATGGCGTCGGCGCGCGCTTCCAATTGGTCGCGCGGCACCACCTCGTTGACCAGACCGACCTCCAGCGCCTTTTTCGCGTCGATGACCTCGGCCAGGTACAGGTAGTACGCCGCGCGCCGCCAGTTCATGAAAACCCACGGCTCGATCGAGCATTCACCCGACGGCATCCCGAATCCCTGCAGGGGCGGATAGGAGAAGTACGCATCCTCGGCGGCGATGACGATGTCGGTCGTCAGCCCGTAGTGGGTGCCCCCGCCGACGCAGTAACCGTGCACGGCCGCGATGGTCGGCTTGGAGAACTCCCACAGGTTCAGAATCGGCTTGACGAACAGGTCGGTCTGTGGCTTCCACGGCGTGCCCATCACCTTGGCGGCCTCGACGAATGCCGGATAGTCGACCGCGTTGTTGCCGATGGCATGCCCGGAGCAGAAGCCCTTGCCGTTGGCCTTGAGGATCAGCACCTTGATGTCGTAGTCGCGATCGGCGTCCAGCAGCGCGGCGTCGACTTCCTCGGCCAGCTTCTGGTCCTGGGCGTTCGCCTTCTCCGGCCAGTTGAGCGTGACGCGGGCGATCGGGCCTTCCTTTTCGTAGACGATTCTCTCGCGGGTCTCGTTGAGATCCATGTAGGCTAACCTTTCATTATCTCGAATTATGCAGTGATGACGCCGATTTCGGCGCCGATGTCGTAGGTCGTCCCGACCTGTCCGGTCCATTGCACAACGCCCGACGCGCCGGCTTCGACTTCCTGTTCCACCTTCTCGGTGGCGATCACATAGATCGGTGTGCCCTCCTCGACGTGCTCACCCGCCTCCACGAGAAGATCGGTGAGCTCGGCTTCCGAGACGGCCACCGACACGCGGGGGATGCGGATGATGAAGTCAGCCATGCACTTTGGCCTTCGCCGCGCGTTCGAGAGTGCGGTGGGCGGCCGCAACGATGCGCGGCGGCGACGGGTACATCTGCGCCTCGAGCGCGGCCGCGGCCGGGTTGGGGACGAACCTGGCGCCCACCCGTTCGATCGGTGCCGCCAGCACGCCGAACAGTTCGGATTGCAGGATCGCCGCGATTTCCGCTCCGGGGCCGGCGAATTGGACCGCGTCGTGCGCGATCACGACCCGTTTGGTGCGGCGGGCCGACTCCACGATGGTCTCGACATCGAGCGGCACCAGGGTGCGCAGATCTACCACCTCGGCGCTGACGCCCTGTTCGGCCAGCGTGTCCGCCGCCGCGAGCGCGTCGTGCACGGGCCGACCGTATGCGATCAGCGTCACGTCGGTGCCGCGCCGCTTGATGTCGGCCTGTCCCAGGGGGATTGAGAACCCGGGCTCGACGGGGACGGGTCCCTTCTTGCCCTGCAGCCGGATCGTCTCGATGAACAGGCACGGGTCGGGATCGAAGATCGCCGCCGTCAGAAGGCCTTTGCCGTCGCGCGGAGTGGACGGCACGATGACCTTCATCCCCGGGATGTGCATGAACCACGCCTCCAGGCTTTGCGAGTGCGTGGCCCCGGTGGCCAGCCCCGCATAAACCTGGGTGCGGATGGTGATCGGGGCCGTCGTCCGGCCCGCGGTCATGAACCGCAACTTGGCCGCGTTGTTGATGAGCTGGTCGGCGGCGATGCCGATGAAGTCCATGATCATGATCTCGGCCACGGGCAGCATCCCGTCGATCGCGGCACCGATCGCGGCTCCCACGATCGCGGCCTCCGAGATGGGCGTATCCACGACCCGGTCGTGGCCGTACTTGGTGGACAACCCCGCCGTGGGCCCCGAGGCGCCGGGATCGGCGATGTCCTCACCGAGCAGGAACACTCGTTCGTCGGCGCCCAGCGCCTCGTCGAGCGCGAGGTTCAGCGCCTCGCGCATCGTCATCTCCTTTTCGTCCGTCATACCGGAAACCCGATCGGCCTCGCGTACACGTCGTGGTCGAGCTCGTCGCTCGAGGGCGACGGCGCGCCCATGACCGTCGCCAGGGCCTCTTCCACCCTGGCAAGCGCCTCGTCGTCGATGCGGTCGAGTTCGCCCGGGCCGCAGATTCCGGCCTGCCCGAGGTGCTCGCGGAACCGCGGTACGGGATCGGCCGCCATCGCCGCGGCCAGTTGTTCCTTGGGGATGTAAGGCATCCGGTCACCGAAGTAGTGGCCGCGGAAGCGGAACGTCACGCACTCGATGAAGGTGGGGCCCTGGCCGGCGCGGGCACGGCTCAGGGCGTCGTCGAGCGCGGATTTCACCGCCAGCGGGTCATTGCCGTCGACGCGGACGCCCGGCATGCCGTACCCGGCCGCCCGCTGGGCGACGTGCTCGAGCTTCATCGTGTCCGACGTCGGCGTCATCTCGGCGAACAGATTGTTCTGGCATACGAACACCAGCGGCAGGTCCCACAGCGCGGCCATGTTGGCCGCCTCGTGGAAGGATCCGGTGTTGGTCGCTCCGTCGCCGAAGCTGACCACCGTGACCCGGTCGAGGCCCTTGCGCTTGCCGGCCATCGCCAACCCGACGGCCACCGGAGGTCCGGCCCCAACGATCCCGGTCGAGAGCATGACGCCCTTGTCGGGCTTGGCGATGTGCATGGTGCCGCCCTTGCCCCGGCTCGCGCCGACGGTGCGGCCCATCATCTCGCCGTAGATCTCCTCGAGCGGGACGCCCTTGCCGATCAGGTCGTGCAGCCCGCGGTAGGTCGTCACCAGCTGGTCGTCGGGCCGCAGCGCCACCCCCATCGCCGCGGCGATCGCCTCCTGCCCACGTGAAGGCCAATAGACGCACATGAATTCGCCGGTGCCGATGCCCTTGGACAGCCGGTCGTCGGCGGCCTTCATCAGGATCATCAATTCGTAGAGGCGACGTTCGACGTCCGTGGTGGCCTGACCGTCGCTCACCCATACCCTCCAGTCATTTTGCACCCCAACATGTTTGGTGACGCCGCCGTCAGCCGCCCGACCAGGGCTTAACCTTGAGGAAGCCGCCCCCGTCCACGCGGAGCTGCTGCCCGGTGATGTAGCGCGCCGCGTCCGACGCCAAAAACAGCACGGCCTCGCTGATGTCCTCGGGTTCGACGTAGGGGATGGGCATCGCCTGAACCACCGGGAAGACCGGTTCGGCGTCCTCGCGTTTGGGCTCCTTCAGATCGGGCCGGAACGCCCGGTACATCGGTGCGCTGTGCAGCATGTCGGTGTTGACATTCGTCGGGTGCACCGCGTTCATCCGGATGGAGAACTTGGCCAGTGCCAACGCGAAGTCGTTGACGTAGTGCGCGGCAGCGAGTTTCGCGAACGCGTAGCCCGCTCCGCCGGGGCCGCCGTCGATTCCTGTGGTGTTCAGAGACGACATGAACGCCGCGTTCGACCCGATCACAATGATCGATGCGCCGGCGTGCAGATGCTTCAGGCTCGTGTGCACCAGGTTCAGCACGCCGACCAGGTCGACATCGACGGCGTCGGCGAACGCCTGCGGCGGAAGGCCCGCGGTGAGCGGGCAGATGCCCGCGTTGGCCACCACGATGTCGAGATGGCCGAACTCGGCCACACCCTGATCGATCGCGGCGGCCAAGGCCACCCGGTCGCGGACGTCGGCGATCGCCGTGAAGGCGCGCTGCCCCTCCTTTTCGACCAGCCGCGCCGTCTCGTCGAGATCCTCGGGTCGCGCCAGCGGGTACTCGTTCGTTTCGATGTCCGCGCACAGGTCCACCGCGATGATGTCGGCACCCTCCGCGGCCAGCAGGCGCGCATGGGAACGGCCCTGGCCGCGCGCCGCCCCGCTGATCACGGCCACCTTGCCCGTCACCCTGCCCATATTCCGTCCTTTGCCCCGGTGCCTACACCAGCGACCCGCGTTGGGGGCCAAAGCTATTGGGTGCCAAAGAGCCGGGAATACGCGTACTCACCGCATCGCGGAGGCGGAGCGACCCACTGGTCGGCTCCTTCACATGGCTTCCACGAAAACTGCGCGTGGCCGCAGCCGGGCTCTCGATATCCCTTAGAGTAGCTAGAATACTTAAAATAGCAAGAAAGACGACCGAGGGGGTTGCCTTGTCCGGCGTGCTCAGTGGTGTCCGGGTGGTCGAGTTGGCGTCGTGGACCTACGTGCCCTCGGCCGGTGCCGCCCTCGCCGACTGGGGCGCCGAAGTGATCAAGGTGGAAGGCGTCGCCTCGGGGGACCCCGGGCGCGCGCTCGTCGTCGGCGGCTTCACCCGCGAAGCGGCCCGCCCCGACGCCGATTTCATCCTCGAATTGGGCAACCGCGGCAAGCGCAGCATCGCCATCGACATCAAGTCCGAACTGGGCCGCGAGCTTTTCGGCCGCCTGTTGGCCAGTGCGGATGTGTTCCTGACCAATTGGCTGCCCGGCGCGCTCGAGCGGGCGCGGCTGACCGTGGACGACGTCCGCCGGTTCAACCCGAAGATCATCATCGCCCGCGGCACCGGGCTGGGGGTCCGGGGCCCCGATCGCGATCGCGGCGGGTTCGACGCCGCCACCTACCTGGCGCGCGGCGGGGTGGCGTACACGCTCACACCGTTCGGCACCGACACGCCCGCGGTCCAGGGGCCCGCGTTCGGGGACCTGCAAGGCGGCGCAACGCTGGCCGGCGGCGTGTGCGCGGCGCTGTTTCACCGGGAACGGACCGGCGAACCGACGATCGTGGACTCCTCGCTGCTGGCGCAGGCGATGTGGGCGATCGCTCCGTCGATCTCGGCGGCCGATTTCTTCGACATCGACGGCATTCCCGGTGCGCCACCCGGGCTGGCCATCAACCCGCTCGTGAATCGGTACAAAACCAAGGACGGCAGGTGGATTCAGTTGGTTTTCCTGCAGCCCGACAAATTCTGGGCCGGCTTCTGTGCGCGGATGGGGCTGCCCGAGTTGGCCACCGACGAGCGGTTTGTGCCGTCAAGCAACCTGATCGCCAACGCCGCCGCGGCGACCGAGCTCGTGGCGAACGCCTTTGCCCGCCATGACCTTGCGCACTGGCAACGGGTTCTCGCGGACGAACCCGGCGTGTGGGGCGCGCTGGCAACGCCGCGCGAGACCCTCAACGACCCACAGGTCGAACCCAACGGTTACGTGGTGACCAACGTCGACGACCACGGGGAGAAGTACCGCATCGTCGCGGCGCCCGTTCAGTTCGACGAAACCCCACCGGCGCCCGCCCGCGCCCCGGAGCACGGCCAGCACACCGAGGAGATTCTGCTGGAGCTCGGCGTCGACTGGGACGACATCGCCCGGGCGAAGGATCGCCGGGCGATCCTCTGAGGTGGGCCCGCGGCGCGGCTCCCGGATTAGCCGGCCACCGCGGCCTGGCGAGCCGGGATCTTGGCCCGCACCGCGTTCATGTCGAGCGATCTCACCCGGCTGATCAGGTCTTCCAGCATGCCCGCGGGCATCGCGCCGGTTGGCTGTAGACCGGGACGCCGTCACGAAACGCCATGATGTCGGGGCGGAGCGGATGCCGAGCGCGGCGGCCGGCTCCGGCTCGGCCTGAGTGTCGACCTTGGCGTGCACGACGTCGGGGTGTGCCTGCGCCGAGCGGTCGTAGACGGGCGCGAAGGCCTGACAAGGGCGGCAGTACGCGGCCCAAAAATCAACCAGCACAAGAGGGTTGTCGACGATCGTCGATTTGAAGGTCTGGCGGGTGCCGGCCGAGGTGGACATGCCGCTTCCTCTCTTTCGCATGTTCGCGCGTGACAACTAATACCCTATGGGGTATATTCCACTCTGGATCGATTGATACCCCGGCGGGTACCCTGTTCGTAGCGACAACGAGACGGAGGATCCAGTGATTGGTGATCAAGACAGCATCGCCGCGGTGCTCAACCGGCTGCGGCGGGCCCAGGGCCAGCTTGCCGGGGTGATCTCGATGATCGAACAGGGCCGCGACTGCAAGGACGTCGTCACCCAGCTCGCCGCGGTTTCGCGTGCCCTCGACCGCGCCGGTTTCAAGATCGTCGCGACCGGGTTGAAGGAATGCGTCACGGGAACCACCGCGGACGGCGCGACGCCGCTGAGCGAGGCCGAGCTGGAGAAGCTGTTCCTGGCGCTCGCCTGAGCGCCAGGGCGGTGAACGAACGAAAGGAAGCCACGATGAATCTCGCCATTTCGACACCGCTGCAGACCTCGTTCGAGGACGCGGTCGCCAAGACCCGCGAGGCGCTCGCCGAGCAGGGCTTCGGTGTGCTCACCGAGATCGACGTGAAGGCCACGCTGAAGGCGAAACTCGGCCATGACATGGAGGACTACCTGATCCTCGGCGCCTGCAACCCACCGCTGGCGCGTCGGGCCCTGGACGCACGACGCCAGATCGGCCTGCTGCTGCCCTGCAACGTCGTCGTGCGGGCCGACCCCGACCACGCCGGCACGGTGCTCGTCGAGGCCATGAATCCCGGCCTGCTGGTCGAGGTCACCGGTGAGCCGGAACTGCGTCCGGTCGCCGAGGAGGTCACGGACAGGCTGCAGGCGGCCATCGACTCCCTCAAGCCCGCAGTTCACCGCTGAGAGGGGGCCGGGCAATGTCGGATCAGCAGCATCATCACGAAGTACTGCAGGACCTGTTGCCGCAGCACCGCGCGCTTCGCAAGCAGATCCCCGAGGTTTACCAAGGGTTCGCGGCCCTGAGCGGCGCGGCCCTCACCGATGGTGCGCTGAGCCGCAAGGTCAAGGAACTCATGGCGCTGGCGATCGGGGTCGTCGAGGGTTGCGACGGCTGCATCGCCTCCCATGCGCAGGGAGCCGCGCGCGCCGGCGCCACCCGGGAGGAGGCCGCCGAGGCCATCGGCGTCACCTTCCTCATGCACGGCGGCCCGGCCACCATTTACGGCGCGCGCGCCTACACGGCGTTCTGCGAATTCGCCGACGCCGAGGCCGCCAAGTCGTCATAGTCGCGGTGCCGCCGACGAAGGACCCGATATCGAAGGACCAAAGTCATTGGCTGCCAAGGATCTGCTGACCTTTGCCGCCCCGCGTCGTAGGTTAATGCCCGGAGCATTTGATGACCGGATTCCTGCGCAACAGCGACGCCTTCACCTGGGCGATGGAAAGCGATCCACGGTTGAGGTCGACCGTGGTCAGCGTCGTGATGCTCAAGCGCTCGCCCGACTGGGACGAAGTGCGCGAACGCTTCGATTTGATCAGCCGCAAACTGCCGATGTTTCGGCAACGGGTGGCGCCGTCGCCGCCGCCGGCCCCGCCGCACTGGGAGTACGCCCCCGATTTCGACCTCGACTACCACGTCCGGCGGGCCGCCGCCCCGGGGGCCGGCACGCTCGACGACGTTCTCGAGCTGGCCCGGCTGGCCGAGATGCAGGACTTCGACAGGGCCCGGCCGCTGTGGGAGACGACCCTCATCGATGGTCTGGAAGACGGTGGCGCGGCGGTGATTTGCAAGTTCCATCATGCCCTCACCGACGGGATCGGCGGCGTGCAGATCGCGATGCATCTGTTCAACCTCTCCGAGGAGTTGTGCCGGCGAGAACCGCTTCCGCCCGAACCTGAGGTGTCGACGCCGTCGTGGCTCGCGGGCTATCGGGATACCTGGCGATACGACGCCGGGCTGCTTGCGACCGCCGTCGCCGGGGCAATCACCGCGGCTCCGCGACTGCTCTACGGCGGCGTGCGCCGGCCCCTCGCGACGGCCCGGTCGGCGGCGGCCACCGCCGCATCGTTCTATCGGACCGTTCGGCCGATAGGTCGCACCGGTTCTCCGCTGCTCACCGAACGCGGCCTGATCCGTCGTCTGCTGGTGCACCAGGTGCCGCTGCAGCAACTGCGCGAGGCGGCCCACCGATCCGGCGGGGCCCTCAACGATGCGTTCGTCGCCGGAGTCGCCGGCGGCCTACGGCGCTACCACGAAAAGCACGGCGTCGAGATCGGCGACCTGCACCTCACGATGCCCATCAGCTTGCGGACGGAGTCCGACGGCATGGGCGGCAACCGGATCACGCTGATGCGGTTCGACGTTCCCGCGGGCGAGATCGAGCCGACGGCGCGAATTCGGGCGATCCACGAGCGCGCCGGCGCGGTGCGCGCCGAACGGTCCCTGCCGTACACCCAACTGATCGCCGGCGCTTTGAACTTGATGCCGCGCTGGTACATCGGTTCCGTGCTGCGCCACGTCGATTTCCTCGCCAGCGATGTGCCCGGCGTGCCGGTGCCGGTCTTCCTGGGCGGCGCGCCGGTGCGCGCGCAGTACGCGTTTGGCCCCACGATCGGCTCGGCGGTCAACGTCACACTGCTCACCTACGTCGACACGTGCGCCCTGGGCATCGACGTCGATACCGCCGCCATACCCGACTACGACGTCTTCTATGAAGCCCTGGTCGCCGGCTTCGACGAAGTATTAGCCCTCGCAGGCTGATTCGCTCGATCCCGAAAGGGTCACAAGCGCATATCGATACGGACGGCGCTCTGGCACAAACTCGTTCAATCCGCAAATCATTGCACAGGGCGCCTTTCGAGAATCACTGGCGCGACGATGCGAACCGAACGGATTCTCTTCCGCCATGCGCGTAGCGGATTGCGTTCGGGCGCAACAGGAGGTATCGACAGCATGATGGCGAACTGGGTTCCCGCCCAGACTTCGTATGGCCCGAATTCCGGCCGCATTCTCGACACCGCGCGCGGCATCCTCATCGGCCTGCGTCGCTGCCCTTCGCAAGCGGCTTTCGATGAATTGCACAGTGCGGCACTGCGTCACAAGGTTCCGGTGTTCGCCATGGCCTGGGCGCTTGTCCACCTGGCCGGCGAAGGGGAGAAGACACCCAGCTTCGTCGACGCGCAGTCGGCGGCCCGTCGGGAATGGGGCTCGCTGTTCGCCAGGTCGGGCGCGGTGAGCTGCTGAGGAAGGGTTAGGACTTGGCGCGGCCGGGGTCCTGGGGGGTACCGCGGCCGTCGCCAGCATCCACCGAGCTTCAACGCGCCCAGGCCGGCGAGTCGGCCGCCGCGCGCAACGCGTCGACGATGCGCCCCTGCTTCTCGCGAAACCGTTCGGTGGGAGCCGGAACCGAGATCGCGACCACGTTGTCGCCCGCCGTGCGCCGCGCGATCGCGGCGGCCGAGATCCCAGCGGTGTGTTCGTCGCGGTCGAAAGCGATCCCGGTGCGCCTGATCTCGGCGACCTCGGCGCGCAGCGAGCCGGCGACTTCGGGGCCGAAGCGAGAGAGGGCGGCCTCCGCGTCGGCCGGCTGGAGCGCGGCGAGGGCCGCCTTTCCGTTGGCGGTCGACTCGAGGGGGAAGCGCACGCCGACGGCCGAGACCGCCCGCAGGCGGTGCGACGATTCGATCTGGTCGACGAACCACATCCGGTGCCCCCGCAGGACCGACAGGTCGACGGTCTCGTCGCCGGTCGCCCGCGCCACTCTCTCGATCGTCGGGCGGAAGATCCTGGCGATCTGCGCCCCATCGGCCCTCCCGAACCCCAGCAGGCGCTCACCGAGGGAAAAGTGGCCCTGCGCGTCGACATTGGCCAATCCGACCTCAACCAGGCCCACCAGCAGTCGACGAGCCGTCGACTTGGCCAGTCCAAGCCGCTCGCCGAGGTCGACCAGGCGGAGGCGTCCCGGCTCGGCGGCGATTTCGTCCAGGGCGGCGGCGGCGCGACGTAACACCTGGATGCCTTCGTCGCGACCAGTCGGCAAATTTTCTTCCGGGGCAGCCACGATGACACTATAGTGTTCCGCATTGCGGTCTACCAAGAGCCGTATTGTGGATCAAAGGAGCTCCCATGGACGCGCTACCGGCCGGGCGACATTTCTTCCGCGGCGATGACGGCTACGAGGTCGCCCGCCAGGGCACCGTGTGGCACCAAAAGGTGCCCGACCGGTATCCCGAGATGATCGTGCAGGCCGTCGACGCCGAGGACATCGTCGCGGGCCTGCGCTACGCCAAGGCCAACGGCCACCAGGTCAACATCGTGTCGGGTGGGCACAGCTTTGCGGCCAGCCACCTGCGCGACGGCGCGGTGCTGCTGGACCTCAGCCGCCTCGATCACGCGACGATCGACGCCGACAACAAGACCGCCGTCGTGGGGCCGGGCAAGGGCGGCAGCCTGCTCATGGCGGACCTGGAGGCGCAGAACCTGTTCTTCCCGGGTGGCCATTGCAAGGGAGTCTGCCTCGGCGGTTACCTGTTGCAAGGCGGCTACGGCTGGAACAGCCGGATCTACGGCCCGGCCTGTGAGAGCGTCATCGGGCTCGATGTCATCACCGCCGACGGGGAACAGATCCACTGCGACGCGGAAAATCACCCCGACCTCTACTTCGCCGCGCGCGGGGCCGGTCCTGGCTTTTTCGGCGTCGTCACGTCGTTTTATCTGAAGTTGTACCCGCGCCCGGCCGCCTGCGGCACCAGCGTGTACGCCTATCCCTGGGACGTCGCCGATGAGGTTTACACGTGGGCCCGCGGGATCAGCGCCGAGGTGGACCGACGGGTCGAGATGCAGGCCATCGCGACTCGCAGTCTGCCGGAGATGGGCATCGACGGCCCCGGCATCGTGTTCGCCTCGCCGGCGTTCGCCGACTCCGAGGCGGAGGCCGAAAAGGCCCTCGCGATCTTCGAAACCTGCCCGGTCGTCGATCGCGCGGTGCTGAAAGTTCCCTACATGCCAAGTGATTTGCCCACCTGGTACACCGCGGTGATGACCCACTATCTGGACGACCACCGCTACACGGCGGACAACATGTGGACCTCGGCGTCGGCGGACGAGCTGCTGCCGGGCATCCATAAGATCCTCGACACGATGCCGCCGGCCCCATCCCACTTCCTCTGGCTGAACTGGGGGCCGTCGCCGGCGCGCCAGGACATGGCCTACAGCATCGAAGACGAGGTCTACCTGGCCCTCTACGGCTCCTGGACGGACGCCGCCGACGACGACAGGTACGGCAACTGGGCGGGATCCAACATGGCCGCCATGTCCGGCCTGGCCACCGGGATCCAGCTCGCCGACGAGAACCTCGGCCAGCGCCCGGCGAAGTTCGCCAGCGACGAGGCGATGGCGCGGCTCGACAAGGCGCGCGCCACGTATGACCCCGACGGCCTGTTCAACTCATGGATGGGGCGACTGTAGATGACCGGCGACCTTTACCTCGGCTACCGCAACGACGATGCGAATACGCCGTTCGGCAAGTTCTTCAAGCCCGAGATGGCTTCGCTTCCAACGCATGTCGTCGAGGCGCTACAGCATGGCCCGCAAGGGGGGATGGCGTTGTCGGCGTTCGGAGACGCCGCCCGCGTCGCCGAGCAGGGCTACCAGCAGACCGAGAACGGCTACGGCGTTCTCGAGGACGGCAGCTACCAGGTATCCGTGCGCACCGACATGCCCGGGGTCACCCCGGCGATGTGGTCATGGTGGTTCGGCTGGCACGGCTGCGACAGCCGGCGCTACAAGCTGTGGCATCCGCGCGCCCATCTGTCGGCCGCGTGGAAGGACGGTGACGATGCCGGTCGGCAGGGCGCCCAGCGCTACATCGGCCGCTGGTCGATCATCAGCGAGTACATCGGCTCCACGATGCTCAACGGCGCGATCCAATTCGTCGCGCCGGAGGAGCTGGGCTGTCCACCCGACGGCGAGGACGCGGTGGCGATCTGCGCGCGGTTGGGATCCAGCGACGCTCCGGTGGATATCGGATGGTTCATCCACCACATCAGGTCGACGCCGAACGGCGCCGAGATGCGGTCGCGATTCTGGATGGGCGGGCCGCACATCGCCGTGCGCAAGGCGCCCGGCGTCGCGTCCAAGGCGGTACGCCCCATCGCGTCGCGGATACTGGGCGACCCGGTGGCCAGCGGCCGCAATCTGCTGGTGCACTGCGCCCAGGAGATGAACCACCTGGCGGGTTTCTTGCCCGAGCTCTACGCGGCCTTCGGCGGCGAGTAGCCCCCTGCCAGGCCAGGGCGCGCCGCGCCGCGGGTCACGCGAAAGTGCAACTGGCGACGCATTTCCCGGATGGCCGCGTCGGTAACCGCACTCTCGGGCCTAGGCGGGTGTCGCCGGCGGGGGCGCGGCGCCGATGACAACGAACGCCTCGACCGCGGTCGCCTGCTCGAAACCATCGACCTCCACCNACGAGTGGCGGGTGGAGGTCGATGGTTTCGAGCAGGCGACCGCGGTCGCCTGCTCGAAACCATCGACCTCCACCCGCCACTCGTAGAGTCCCGGTTCCAACGGTATGCCGGCCGGAATGTTAAGCGTGAGCGGCATGCGAACCGACGTGCCGTGGATAGCCCCCGGCGGGCGCCCGGCCTCCGCGGACGCTTCGAAGGAGATGCGCTGGGGCCCCTGCGTCCCCATCACCACCACCGGGTCGCCGTCGGTGGTCAACAGCTGGCAGGTCAGCTTGTGCGGCTTGTTGGTCTCGTCCCAGTCGATGTCCAGGAACAGCACCAAAGCGAAAGGGGGCGTGGGCGTTTGGCATTGCCGCCAGCCCAGCCCGAGGGCATGGACCTTTCCCGATTGGGCGTCGGCCTGCGCCGCGTCCGCGAGGAACAGGGTGATCTTCATGCGCCGGCCGGAGCCACGATCGCTCTTCCGGTGCTCACCGCAAGATCCTGCCCTGCCATTGCCGCCGCCTCACGAGATCCACGCGATCCGTCCCCCTGTCGGGAGGATCATACCTTCGCGCGGATCGGCCGCTGCGGCCCCGCATGCGCGCGGCAGTTCAGCGGGCGACGGTCTTTTGGCTAGGCGCCGCTGGGCTTCGGCGCCGGGCCGGGCTCCTCGGCTTGCGACAGCTTCTCGGGGCAGTAAGCCGAGGCCGCGATCGCCGCAAACTTCGCGGCACCGGGACCCTGGAACCCCGGGTTGCGGTCCTGCAGGTTCTTGACGATCTCCTCGCCCGTCATCCCGCCGTCGGCCAGGCTGCACACCTGTTTGCCGGCCGTGATCGCGCGGTCGGCGTTCAGGTAGGTCAGCCCGGCTTGCGAAAGCGCGGTCAGGAAGGCTTGGTCGTTGGGGGCGGGGTCGGCGTAGGCCGGGGCGGCCGTACCGAGCACCACGGCGGCGCTTGCCATCAACAGCAGGAGTCTCATAGTTCGGTGATTGTTGCAAAGCGACGGTACGGATGCATCCTTTGCGGCCGAACGGAAATTTAACGAAAGCTGACCACCCGATGAAATCCGGGTGATTCGAATGACGCTGTCCGCCAACGCCGCTCGCAGCGCCGCGCCCGATCACTTCCCGGGCGGCAGCTGGCGCGGCCCGTCGGGAGACCGCAATTCGCGCGGGCCGTCGCGCTGGACCAGCTCGGCGTTGCGGTCGTCCTCGGCCGGCCCCAGCGTCGTGGCCTCCCCTGCGGCCACCCGCCGCACCGATGAGTACCGCTCGTGGGTCGCGGGGCCGCGCTGTGGGCGCGACGACGCGATCCGCGCCGCGGGGGAGCTCTCCGATTGATGCGAGGACTGCCCGCTGTTGTCGGTGCTCTCCGCATCGAACGTCACCCTGTGGGTGCGCCTCAGCGAAAACCGGATCTCCTCGACCTCTTCGAACACCTGGCGCGCGGTGCGCAGGGGCGCAGTCGTGTTGTCGATCACCCGCGCGACGAACGGCGGCACCAACGGGCGAATCCAGCGGGCCGCGGCCTTGGTGGCGTCGGGAATGGACGGGATCAAGGGCGCCGCACGCTCCTCATGCCGCGGTTCGACCTCGCCGGGCGCCTCAACGTGCGCCGGCAAGTTCTCGGGGGCGGTCTCGGCAGGCGGCAGGGGGGCGATCGCCAGGCTGGCGGCCTCGGCCTCCGCGGCAATCGGCAGGTAGATGTCGTCCTCCGCCGGCTCGAACGCGCGTCGTGACGACGTGCGCGCCGGGGGATCGAGAGCCTCCAGCACCCGCCGGCGCTGGTTTTCGCGATCGATCTCGGTCTGGGCCTCGATGGCGAGCCGGGCCTGAGTGAGTTGGTGCTCGGCCCACATGATCTCGGCCTCGCGGCGGACCTGAGCGCGCTTGATCGCGATCGCGGTGTCCGCCTCGAGTTCGGCGCGCTCCTGCTCCGCGCGCGCCGTCACGTGGCGGTCGTGGGTCGTCTCGCCACGCCACTGCCGCAGGATCAGCGGCAGCAGGCACAGCAGCGCGAAGAAAGCGATCGTCGCCACCCGCAGCACCAAAGCCCCCGGGCTGGCCAGCGTCAGCTCGTTCATCGCCACCCAGCGCGCCCCCAGACCCCGACCGGAGTCCGCGACCGCGTCCTGCCGCGCGTGGGTCAGGCTCAGCTCCCCGCGGGAGATCCGAGCGTCCAATTCGGGCGCCTGGCGATCGCGGGTCGCCAGCGCGTTGTCCAGCTCATGCTGCGCGTCGGCGAGAAGCTCGTTTGCCGTTCGCGTTTCGGGCCCGGACCCGGGAACGCCCGTGATCCGGGTCTGCGGGCAAGTCGGGGTCGGATGGTATTCGCAGCGCGCGACGACCAAGGCCTGGTCCTGGTGTTCGCGGGCCCGCTCGACGGCCCGGTCGAGCGCACCGCGCGCCTCCTTGGCCTGTTGCAGGGCCGCGGCGGCCTGCGCGACCGGCGGCGACGACTCGGCGCCGGCTAGGGCCCGTTCGTCGAGGCGGTGGTCGATCGAGCCGGCAAAGATGACCAGCGCCGCGAGCTCGCCGACGACGCCGCCGACCGCCGCCGCGACCGCCCCGCGTCCGGCGACGCTGGCGCGACTCCCGTCGGGCCCGCCGGCGGTGCCGCGCACCGCCGCGCCCACGAGCAGGCCGAAAACCAGCGCGAGAGGCACGACGACGAGCATCGGCCACCGGGCCGCCTCACTCAGGGCCAAGCCGGCGACCAGCGACGCCAGCACGGCCCCGAGCAGCACGACCGCGCCGGCCACCGCATGGGTGGACCGCTCGTGGCGCTCGGCCAGTTCTCCCCAATGGCCGCCGCCGAGCCACGTGAGCGGCCCCTCGATCCGCGACGCGAACGAGCGAGGCTCAGTCGACGCCTCGGCATTTTGTTGGGCGCACATCAGCTCCAAACACCTCCCAGTGGCTCAAGCCTCCCAGGCCGCCGGCCCTCACACCGAATCGAAGTGCCACGCCTGTGGTGCTCTTCACAGAAGACAGGGTGGATGCGGATCACATCCTCGTGATACCCATCGGGTCCGCTCAACCCTGATCCCCGGCCGCCGCCGCCGCGAAATTGCTGCGACGCGGGCAGATCAGCGACCGTTCCGGCAGGGGACGTGAGACGGTATAAGCCTATGCAAAATCGCGAGTATGTCACCTACGAAGAGTTCGGACGCAGGTTCTTCGAGGTCGCCGTCACCCCCGAGCGTGTCGCCGCCGCTTTCGCCGACATCGCGGGCAACGAGTTCGCCATGGAGCCGATCGCCCAGGGCCCCGGCGGTATTGCCAAGGTCAGCGCCAACGTCAAGATCCAGGACCCAAAGGTCACCCGGCGGCTGGGTGACGACATCACATTCGTCATCCATATCCCGTTGTCCATCGATCTGCTGTTGGACCTGCGACTCGACAAGCAGCGGTTTGTGGTCTCCGGAGACATCGCGTTGCGCGCCACGGCGCGCGCCGCCGAGCCCCTTCTCCTGATCGTCGACGTGGCGAAGCCGCGGCCATCCGACATCACGGTCAACGTGTCGTCCAAGTCCTTCCGCGGGGAGGTGCTGCGCATCCTGGCCGGCGTCGACGGGGAGATCCGCCGCTTCATCGCCGCCTATGTCGCCGAGGAAATCGACTCACCGCAGTCCCAGGCCGCGCAAGTCATCGACGTGGCCCACCAGTTGCAGGAGGCCTGGCCCTAAAAAGGCCGCGATCGCGTTTACCCCTTCGTCGGAGCCGGGTATGCGGGTCCCAACAGCGACCGCCGCACGATGGAGCGAGAAAACGTGGCACGAGTAGATGTTTCGATGTCCTCCGAGGTGGAACCGGAAACCGCCTGGAAGCTCGCGTCCGATCTGCGTCGATTCGACGAGTGGCTGACGATCTTCGGGGGCTGGCGCGGGCCCGTTCCCTCGACCATCGAGAAGGGGACCTGCGTTTCCTCGTGCATCAAGGTCAAGGGATTCCGCAATGTCATCCACTGGGAAGTCACCTGTTACGACGCGCCGGAAGCGATCGAGCTGCAAGGCCGTGGCCGAGGTGGGATTCGGATTGCGGTCGGGGTGACCATCTCCGACGACCACCCCGGCTCAAATTTTCACCTCACCGCGGACCTCAACGGCGGAGTGCTCAGCGGGCCGGTCGGGGGACTGGTCGCCCGGGTGCTGCGATCCGACATCCGCAAGTCGGTCGGCAATCTCGCGTCGCTGCAGTGATCGCGTCGTCGGTGCGTTTTGGCGGCTAGGCGAAACGCCCTCTGAGGAAACGACTCCCGGACCGGTGCCCTACAGCGTCTGGTGTCGTCCGAAGTACTTGTGATCCTCGCTGTAGCCCCCGTAACCGCTGCCGATGTCGCGGTAGTCGGCGACGAACTCGATGCCCTTGATCCACTTCACCAGCTTGAATCCGTGTTGCAACTCGTTGCGCAGCCGCAGCGGCTTGCCGTGCATGTAGGGAAGGGGCTGGTCGTTCATGTTGTAGGCCAGCATCGTCATGTGATGGTCCATCTGGCCGATGTGGTGGGCGTTGTAGTAGATGCCACCGGTGGCGCCGAGGCCCATCGAATAGAACACCGCCCATTTCGCCTCGGGCAGCGGTTTGACGAGATCCATGATCGCCTTCATCTGCACGCCGCCCCACTTGGCCACACCCGACCAGGCCTGGATGCAGAAGTGCTGGCTGATCTGCTCGTGGTAGGGCAGCGCCTTCAGGTCGTCCAGCGAGAATTCCATCGGGTGCTCGACGAGCCCATAGACCTTCAGCCGCCAATCACGAAAGTCGTTGGCCTCCAACTCTTTGTACTCGACGGTCTCCGGCAGGCGGCCGTTGCGCCAGTGGTGCGGCGAGATGTCCTTTTCGGTGAACGCACCGGGCTTGGGGTCGAGCTGTTCGAGCATGCGCTGGAAAGGGCCGACCAGCGCATAGCCGACCCGCTGGATCACCCGGGGATGCCGAATGGTGAAGGGGGTGGCCCACACCCACGCGACGGCCGTCACCACCATCGCCGCGGCGAAGATCCAGAAACCCACCCAGCTGTCGTCGTCGCGCGACGCGAACATGTGGTTGAGGTTCCGCAGCGCGCCGGTGGTCAAAACCATCGTCACGTGCACCAGGATGAAGAACAAAAAGTACACCAGCACAACGAAATGCAGGGACCGCGCGTGCTGAATGCTCAGCCGCTTGCTGAGCCAGTGGACGCGCTGCGACAGCGCCGGCGACATCCCCAGGCCGGTGATCAACGCCGCGGGCGCGGCGACGAAGACCGTGGTGAAGTACGCGAGCAGCTGCAGGCCGTTGTAGGCGACCCACCCGTTGTCCTTCGGCCAGTCCAGCGACAGGTACTGCACCGCGACCGACAAGGCGTTCCCGAAAACGTCCCAGCTGGTGGGCACGATGTGGCGCCACTGACCGGTGACGAACAACAGCACGTAGAAGACCAACCCGTTGACGAGCCACAGCACGTCGATGCCCAGGTGCCACCACCGGGCCAGCCCGATGGAGTGCCGGAATCCCGGCAACCCGAATTGCGGTGGCAGCGCGACCGTGTCGGCGTTGGCGGTCCACAGCTCGTCGTCCGGCACCGGCGGCCCGACGCGCAGCCATTCGTCCTTGCCCGGCGTGGCGTTGCGGCTGAAGTAAAGCCGGGGATGGTCGCAAAGGATCTGGATGCCCGTCCGGATGATGAACATCATCATGAACAGGTTGAAGAAGTGGGTCCACCCGATCCAGGCGGGCAGGCCCGGGCTGACACCGGTATGGGCGTCCGTCCCCGGGTACCGCTGGATGAACGACTGCACCGCCGGCATGTTGTGCAGGCCTTTGCCGATCGCGACCCCCACGACCAGCAGGGCAAAGCCGATCGGAATGAGCCACAGCAGGTTGAACCACTTGTCCCGCCCGACGCGCAGCTTGGGAGCCGTCGCCCGCCTGGTGAGGTCGAAGCCGCCACCGTAGGCCTCCACGTCGATGGTGTCCTCGGCGGTGTGTATCTCGTTGCGGTAGTCCGGGGCTTCCGTCAGCGGCGTGCCTACTGCCAGTGTCGATACAGAGCCGTCCGGTGCCGCCCGCCCCCCGGCGGTCCCGGCGGAGTCAACGGGCGGGTCCCGATGTTCGGTGTTCGTCACGCGGCCGAAAATACCCGAGTCGGCTTGGATAAATTGGACTGGATCGGAAACAAAGGCGCCCCGGTGGGCCCCGTTGGGTTGCGCGGTCGTCGGCAACAGTTGCCGGCGGGCAAAATCCGCACCGGCACCGATCACGGTAGCCGCAACTGCCGATCAGATTGGCAGTTTTCGCCGCAACCTCGGTTCCTTGGTGGTCACTGTGAGTTTGGGCATAACCTTCTGGGCATCGGCTAAGCCCGGTCTCGAGGCAGCAATTTTCGCGCCGTACGGGTCTCAATGGCGTTGATGGTCAGGGCCCGGCGGGCGATCCGCCAGCCCGTGTCCGTCAGTCGGTAGTCGTCGTCGTAGCGCAGGTGCCACACCGAGTCGAGCACCTCGTCCTCCCGCCGGCTCCAGTGGTGTGCGACGCACGCGACGCGCCCGCTCGCGGCGCCGGGGCCCGGGCCGTCGTCATAGACCTCACCGATGATGGCGTGCTCGGTGCGGGTGACGGCGGCGACGGCGGCCACCGCGCCGGCGATGGCCGCCCGGCCCCGGTGCGAGCGGATGGGCTCCAGCGCGGCCGGCGGCTCGGGCAGTACCAGCTCGGCATCTTCGGTGAAAAGCGTTACGACGGAATCGAATTGACCGTCATCGACGTTGGCGGCGTAACGGTGCACCACATCGCTGAGCGCCATCCGGTCGCCGACGGAAAGGGTCATGAGGCCAGGGACAGCCGTTGCGCACATGCCGACAGCATGTCCTTGGCCTCCTCGATGCCTGCCGTCGGCGGCATCGACAACACGATCCGGTCGGCGCCCTGATCGACGAGGCCGCCCGCACGTTCGGCGTCGATCTTGTTCACCGCGTGGCCCAGCGACACTTCGAGGGCCGCGGGATCGCGGCCCGCCGCGGATGCCTCGTCACGCATCAGCGCGATCAGCGATGCGAGTTGCGGCCCCGCCACGCCCAGCGGTTGGAAGCCGTCGCCCAACCGGCCCGCACGGCGGGCGGCCGCCCGGCTGTGCCCACCGATGTGAACCGGAAGCCGCTCGGCTGCAACGGGTTTCGGGTAGCACATGACGTCGTCGAAGTCGAAGAATTCGCCGTGGTGCGAGGCCCCTAGCGGGCGGTCGGCCCACAGCGCCCGCAGCACGCTCAACTGCTCGTCGACAAGACGGCCGCGGCTGTCGAACTCCGCGCCGCACGCAGCCAGCTCCTCCCTGAGCCAGCCCACGCCCACGCACAGCCGCAGGCGCCCGCCCGACAGCGCATCGACGGTCGCGGCCCGTTTGGCCAGCACCACCGGGTGGTGGTTGGGCAACACCAACACCCCGGTGGCCAGCCGGAGGCGGCTGGTGTGGCCGGCCAGGAAGGCCAGCAGGTCGAGCGGGTCGGGGATGGGGCAGTCGGCGGTGAGGCCGACGCGTCCGGAGCTGTCGTAGGGATAGACGCTGTCGTAGCGGGTGACCAGGACGGTGTGCTCGACGACAACGATCGATTCGAACCCGCAGCGCTCCAGGTGGCCCGCGAAGCTCGCCATCCACTCGGGATCCGCGGTCACACCGTCGGCGACCGGGGCCACCACCCCGACTTTCAGGGAAGCCGTCATGGGACCCGAAGCTAACAGGCCAGCTACGTGGGGGGCGCGATCGCCTCGCGGACGGCCTCGGCCAGGGTTGCGGTCCGCGGATCGGTGAAGACGTCCTCGAGCGTCACCGGCCGGCCGTCGGGGCCGGCCAGCGGGACCCGCCAGTTGGGATATTCATCGGTGGTGCCCGGCTGATTCTGGGTGCGGCGGTCGCCGACCGCATCGGTCAGCGCGACGCCCAGCAGGCGTGACGGCGTTCGGCCCAGGTACCGGTACAGCGCCAGGACGACGCGTTCGGGGTCGTCCTCGCCGGCGGCCAGTAGCCCGACCCGGCGCAACTCGGCCAGCCATGCCGCCAGCTCGGCCCGGTCGGATTCGAGCTCGGCCTCCACCGGCCGGGTGAGCAACCCCAGGGACTCCCGCAGCCGCACGTGTTCGCCCGCCAGGTAGCCGGCCGTCGGCGGCAGATCGTGGGTGGTGACCGACGACAGGCAATACTCGCGCCAGCGCTCGGCGGGCAGTGGGCCGCCGTTTCCGTCCCGATCCAATTCGAACCACAGGATCGAGGTGCCCAGCACACCGCGCAACAAGAGGTAGTCGCGCACCCAGGGCTCGACGGTGCCGAGGTCCTCGCCGACGACCAGCGCGCCGGCCCGGTGCGCCTCCAGGGCGACGATGCCGATCATCGCTTCGTGGTCGTAGCGCACGTAGGTGCCCTGGGTGGGCGGTGCGCCCCGCGGGATCCACCACAGCCGGAACAACCCGATGATGTGGTCGATGCGGACACCGCCGGCGTGCCGCAGCTGCGCCCGGATCAGTGCGCGAAAGGGCAGGTACTCCAGCTCGTCCAGCCGATCCGGGCGCCACGGCGGCTGCGACCAGTCCTGGCCGAGTTGGTTGAACTCGTCCGGCGGCGCGCCGGCGGTCACGCCCAGCGCCATCGCATCCTGCAGGGCCCAGGCGTCGGCGCCGTCGGGGTGCACGCCGACGGCCAGGTCGTGCATAACACCCAGCGCCATCCCGGCCCGGATCGCCTGGGACTGCGCCGAGGCGAGCTGTTCGTCCAGTTGCCACTGCAGCCATCGGTGAAAATCGATTGCGTCCGAATGTCTTTCGGCAAAACCGGCGACCCCGGCGGCGTCGGGATGCCGCAGCGAATCCGGCCAGCGGTGCCAATCGCCGCCGTATTCGTCGGCCAGCGCGCACCAGGTGGCGAAGTTCTCGAGTGGGGTTCCCTCCCGGTCGCGGAACGCGGCGTAGGCCAGCTCGCGGCCCGCCGACCGCGGCACCTCGTGCAGCAGCTTGAGCGCCGCGCGTTTGGCCGCCCAGGCGCCGTCGCGGTCGATGGCGTCGAGCTGGCCGGCCCGCCGCTGCACGTCCGAACGCAGCCGACGCACCCGGCCGCGCTTGGTGAGGTCGGCGTATTCCGGGATTGCCTCGACGCGGAGATAGATCGGGTTGACGAAGCGGCGCGAGGTGGGCAGGTACGGCGATGGTTCCATGCGGCCGGTCGGTCCGACGCCGGCCGCATGCAGCGGATTGATCAGCACGTAGTCGGCGCCGTGGCGGGACGCCGACCACACCGCGAGGTCGGTCAGGTCGGTGAGGTCGCCTACGCCCCAGGACTGGCGGGACCGCACGCTGTAGAGCTGGGCGGCCAGCCCCCACGCGCGCCGGGCCCCGAGCTGCTCCGGCAGACCCAGCCAGTCGGGAGTCACGATCAGCGCGGTGCTCGTCTCGGAGTCACCGGACCGCAGGTGCACCCGGTGGTAGCCCAGTGGCAGGTGCGCGGGCAAGGCGAAGCTGGCCTCGCCGATCCAGCGTCCGTCCAGCTCGAATGGCGGCGTGAAGTTGTCAACCTGCTGCACCCCGCCGCGCACCGTGCCGTCCTCGAGCTGCAGCCACACCTCGGCGGGGTCACCGTGGGTGACATGCGCCCAGAACCGGATCTGCTCGCCGGTGCGCCCGACGATGGTCGCCGGCATTCGACGCCGCCAATACGCCCGCCGCTGCGCCGTGAGGGCGGTGTTGCGCTCTTGTTCGGTGCCGGCCGCGACGCCCAGCGCGGCAAGCACCGCCACCAGCGTCTCCGCGGGGACCAGCACCGGCCGTCCGGTCCAGTCCTCGTATTCGGTAGCGATGCCGAACCGACGGGCCAGTTCGACCAGCGAGGGCGCGAGCTCAGGCATGCCGCCCATCTTGCTTGAGGATGTCGGGACCCGGCTCGGGCGGGGTCGGAGGCTTTTGCTGGAAGTGGGCGTTCGACAGGACTGGTTGGCCATCCACGGTTAACATGCGCAGTGAAGACGTGCACAATCCAGCCGGGGGATGAGTGGGGAACAGCAAGAGTGCCGGCACCGGCCACTCAGCGAGATGTAAATAGAAGGTGAAGCGCAGGGCAACGCGTGGCGGGCCCCGCGCCGGTCCCTTACGGTTGTCACGGTTGTACGAAGCAATTCGCGCAGCGGATATTTTCGACGGACAATATCCAGGGCGTTCTAGCAGACCGGATGGTGAAATAACGTGGCGGAAGAGAGTCGCGGGCAGCGGGGGTCGGGGTACGGCCTCGGGTTGTCGACCCGCACCCAGGTGACGGGCTATCAATTCCTGGCTCGCCGGACCGCGATGGCGCTGACCCGCTGGCGGGTCCGCATGGAGATCGAGCCGGGCCGGCGCCAGACGCTGGCCGTGGTGGCCTCCGTGTCCGCGTCGCTGGTGATTTGCCTGGGCGCGCTGCTCTGGTCCTTCCTCAGCCCGTCCGGTCAGATCAACGAGTCGCCGATCATCGCCGACCGTGACTCCGGCGCGCTGTACGTCCGCGTGGGCGACAAGTTGTATCCGGCGCTGAACCTCGCCTCGGCGCGGCTGATCACCGGGCGCCCCGACAACCCGCACCTGGTCCGGTCGAGCCAGATCGCCAACCTGCCCCGCGGGCCCCTGGTGGGCATCCCGGGCGCGCCGTCGAACTTCGCGCCCAAGACTCCTTCCGCGTCGTCGTGGCTGGTGTGCGACACGGTGGCCGGTTCCACCGGGACGGGCGCTCCGTCCGGGGTGACGGTGACGGTGATCGACGGCGCCCCGGACCTCAGCGGCCACCGCCAGGTGCTCAACGGGTCGGACGCCGTGGTGCTGCGGTACGGCGACGAGGCCTGGGTGGTCCGGCAGGGCCGCCGGTCGAAGATCGACGCGACGAACCGCTCGGTACTGCTGCCGCTGGGCCTGACTCCCGAGCAGGTGAGCATGGCCAAGCCGATGAGCCGCGCCCTCTACGACGCGCTGCCGGTGGGGCCCGAGCTGACGGTGCCCGAGATACCGAATGCGGGTTCCCCGGCGACGTTCGCCGGTGCGCCCGGCCCGGTGGGAACCGTGATCGTCACGCCGCAAATCAGCGGGCCGCAACAGTATTCGCTGGTGTTGGCCGACGGCGTCCAGACGCTGCCGCCGCTGGTGGCCCAGATCCTGCAGAACGCGGGCGGCCCGGGCGGTAACACCAAACCGGTCACGGTGGAACCGTCGGCGCTGGCGAAGATGCCGGTGGTCAACAAGCTGGACCTGTCGTCGTACCCCGACAACCCGCTGAACGTGATGGATATGCGGGAGAACCCGGCGACCTGCTGGTGGTGGCAGAAGACCTCCGGCGAGAACCGGGCCCGCATCCAGGTCGTGTCCGGCTCGACCCTGCCCATCCCGACCAAGGAAATGAACAAGGTCGTGTCCCTGGTGAAGGCCGACACCACCGGCCGCGAGGCCGACCAGGTGTACTTCGCATCCGACCACGCGAACTTCGTGGCCGTCACCGGCAACGACGCCGGCGCCAAGACCACGGAATCGCTGTGGTGGCTGACGGACGCGGGCGCCCGGTTCGGCGTCGACGACACCCGCGAGGCCCGCGAGGCGTTGGGCCTGAAGACCACGCCGAGCCTGGCGCCGTGGGTGGCGCTGCGACTGCTGCCGCAAGGCCCGACCCTGTCGAGAGCAGACGCCTTGGTGGAGCACGACACGCTACCGATGGACATGTCCCCTGGAGATTTGGTGGTACCTAAGTGAAACGCGGATTTGCCCGGCCAACGCCGGAGAAGCCCCCGGTCATCAAGCCGGAGAACATTGTCCTCCCGACCCCGCTGAGCATCCCGCCACCCGAGGGCAAGCCGTGGTGGATCGTGGTGGTCGGCGTCGTGGTGATCGGCCTGCTGGGCGGCATGGTCGCCATGACCTTCGCCAGCGGCTCGCACGTGTTCGGCGGCGTCGGCGCTATCTTCCCGATCTTCATGATCGGCGGCATGGCGATGATGATGTTCGGCGGCCGGTTCGGTGGCCAGCAGCAGATGAGCCGGCCGAAGCTGGACGCGATGCGCGCCCAGTTCATGTTGATGCTCGACATGCTGCGCGAGACGGCCCACGAGTCGGCCGACAGCATGGACGCCAACTACCGCTGGTTCCACCCGGCGCCCGACACCCTGGCCGCGGCCGTCGGGTCGTCGCGGATGTGGGAGCGCAAGCCCGACGGCAAGGACCTCAACTTCGGTGTGGTGCGCGTCGGGGTGGGCATGACGCGGCCCGAGGTGACCTGGGGCGAGCCGCAGAACATGCCGACCGACATCGAGCTCGAGCCCGTGACGGGCAAGGCGTTGCAGGAATTCGGGCGGTACCAGAGCGTCGTCTACAACCTGCCCAAGATGATCTCCCTGCTGGTGGAGCCGTGGTACTCGCTCATCGGCGACCGCGAGCAGGTGCTGGGCCTGATGCGGGCGATCGTCTGCCAGCTGGCGTTCTCCCACGGGCCGGACCACGTGCAGATGATCGTGGTCAGCTCCGAGCTGGAGCAATGGGACTGGGTCAAGTGGCTGCCGCACTTTGGCGACCCGCGCCGTCAGGACGCGGCCGGCAACGCGCGCATGGTCTACAGCTCGGTGCGCGAGTTCGCCGCGGAGCAGGCCGAATTGTTCGCCGGCCGTGGATCTTTCACGCCCCGGCATGCCAGTTCGTCGGCGCAGACCCCGACCCCGCACACGGTGATCATCGCCGATGTCGCGGACCCGCAGTGGGAGTTCGTCATCAGCGCCGAGGGTATCGATGGCGTGACGTTCTTCGACCTGACCGGCGGATCGATGTGGTCGGCCGTCCCCGAACGGACCCTGAAGTTCGACGAGCGGGGTGTGATCGAGGCGCTGCCCCGCGACCGCGACACCTGGATGGTCATCGACGAAAACGCGTGGTTCTTCGCCCTGACCGACCACCTCAGCGTCGCGGAGTCAGAGGAGTTCTCGCAGAAGCTGGCGCGCTGGCGCCTGGCCGAGGCATACGAAGAGATCGGTCAACGGGTTGCCCACATCGGTGCGCGAGACATCATGGCGTACTACGGGATCGACGATCCCGCCGACATCGACTTCGACGCGCTGTGGGGCAGCCGCACCGACTCGATGGGCCGGTCGCGGCTGCGGGCGCCGTTCGGCAACCGCTCCGACAACGGCGAGTTGCTGTTCTTGGACATGAAGTCGCTGGACGAAGGCGGCGACGGCCCGCACGGGGTCATGTCGGGAACGACCGGTTCGGGTAAGTCGACCCTGGTGCGCACCGTGATCGAATCGCTGATGCTCGGCCACCCGCCGGAGGAGCTGCAGTTTGTGCTGGCCGACCTCAAGGGTGGGTCGGCGGTCAAGCCGTTCGCGGGCGTGCCGCACGTGTCGCGCATCATCACCGACCTGGAGGAAGACCAGGCGCTCATGGAGCGCTTCCTGGATGCGCTGTGGGGTGAAATCGCCCGCCGGAAGGCGATCTGTGACAGCGCCGGCGTCGACGACGCCAAGGAGTACAACTCCGTGCGCCTGCGGATGCGGGCGCGCGGTCAGGACATGCCGCCGCTGCCGATGCTGGTGGTCGTCATCGACGAGTTCTACGAGTGGTTCCGCATCATGCCGACCGCGGTGGACGTGCTGGACTCGATCGGACGTCAGGGACGCGCCTACTGGATCCACCTGATGATGGCGTCGCAGACCATTGAGAGCCGGGCCGAAAAGCTCATGGAGAACATGGGTTACCGGCTGGTGCTGAAGGCCCGCACCGCGGGCGCGGCCCAGGCGGCCGGCGTGCCGAACGCGGTGAACCTGCCCGCCCAGGCCGGTCTGGGCTATTTCCGTCGCAGCCTCGAGGACATCGTCCGGTTCCAGGCCGAGTTCCTGTGGCGGGACTACATCTCGCGGGGCGTCACCATCGACGGCGAGGAAGCCCCGGCGTTGGTGCACAGCATCGACTACGTTCGCCCGCAACTGTTCACCAACTCGTTCACCCCGCTCGAGGTGAGCGTAGGGGGACCCGAACTCGAGGCGGTCCACTCGAACGGTGAGGCGCTCGAGGCGGCCGAAGCCGAGGGCGAGGAGGACGAGGAAGGGATCCGGGTGCCGAAGGTCGGCACGGTGATCATCGATCAGCTGCGAAGAATCGACTTCGAGCCCTACCGACTCTGGCAGCCGCCGCTGAGCCACCCGGTCGCGATCGACGAGCTGGTCAACCGGTTCATCGGCCACCCGTGGCAGCAGGACTACGGCACCGCCCAGAACCTGGTGTTCCCGATCGGGATCATCGACCGCCCCTTCAAGCACGACCAGCCGCCGTGGACGGTCGACACCTCGGGGCCCGGTGCCAACGTCCTGATCCTGGGCGCCGGCGGTTCGGGCAAGACGACGGCGTTGCAGACGCTGATCTGCTCGGCGGCGCTGACGCACACGCCCGAGCAGGTGCAGTTCTACTGCCTGGCCTACAGCGGCACCGCCCTGACCACCGTCGCGCGCCTGCCGCACGTCGGTGAGGTGGCCGGTCCGACGGATCCCTACGGCGTGCGCCGTACCGTGGCCGAACTGCTGGCGCTGGTGCGTGAGCGCAAGCGCACCTTCCTCGAATACGGCATCGCCTCGATGGACGTGTTCCGGCGGCGCAAGTTCGCCGGTGAGGCCGGCCCGGTGCCCAACGACGGGTTCGGCGACGTCTACCTCGTGATCGACAACTACCGGGCGCTGGCCGAGGAAAACGAGGTGCTGATCGAGCAGGTGAACCTGATCATCAACCAGGGCCCCTCGTTCGGGGTGCACGTGATCGTGACGGCCGACCGCGAGTCGGAGCTGCGGCCACCTGTGCGCAGCGGTTTCGGTTCTCGGATCGAGTTGCGCCTGGCCGCGGTGGAGGACGCCAAGCTGGTGCGTTCCCGGTTCGCCAAGGAGGTTCCGGTCAAGCCGGGGCGCGGCATGGTCGCGGTCAACTACGTCCGCCTGGACTCCGACCCACAGGCCGGTCTGCACACCCTGGTGGCCCGGCCCGCGCTGGCCAGCACGCCCGACAACGTGTTTCACTCCGACAGCATCATCGAGGCCGTCAGCAGGCTCGCGAGCGGCCAGGCGCCGCCGGTGCGCCGGCTGCCGGCACGCTTCGGCGTGGAGCAGGTGCGCGAGCTGGCCGCCCGCGACACCCGCCAAGGGGTGGGCGCCGGCGGAATCACCTGGGCCATTTCGGAATTGGACCTGGCGCCGGTGTACCTCAACTTCGCCGAGAACGCGCACCTGATGGTGACGGGCCGGCGCGAGTGTGGGCGCACCACGACGCTGGCCACCATCATGTCCGAGATCGGCCGGCTGTATGCGCCGGGATCCAGCAGCGCACCCACGCCACCGGCGGGACGGCCGTCGGCGCAGGTGTGGCTGGTCGACCCGCGGCGTCAGCTGCTGACGGTGCTGGGCTCCGAGTACGTCGAGAAATTCGCCTACAACCTCGACGGCGTGCAGGAGATGATGAACGAGATGTCGGCGCTGCTGGCCAGTCGCGAGCCACCGCCCGGCCTGTCGGCGCAGGAGCTGTTGGCCCACTCCTGGTGGAGCGGCCCGGAGATCTTCTTGATCGTCGACGACATCCAGCAGCTGCCGGCGGGCTTCGATTCGCCGCTGCACAAGGCCGCCGCCTGGGTGACCAGGGCCGCCGACGTGGGCTTGCACGTGATCGTGACCCGCACGTTCGGTGGGTGGTCGTCGGCGGGCAGCGACCCGATGCTGCGGGCGCTGCACCAGGCGAACGCGCCGCTGCTGGTGATGGACGCCGACCCCGACGAGGGCTTCATCCGCGGCAAGATGAAGGGCGGCCCGCTGCCCCGTGGCCGAGGCCTGCTGATGGCCGAGGACACCGGCATCTTCGTGCAGGTGGCGGCCACCGAGTTCCGCCAATAGGGACCGTTATACCGCTGCGCTGGGGTTGACCCCGATCGACCGGGGATCAACTCCAGTGCAGCGGCAATTCCTTGAGCGCGAACGTCTTTGACGGGAATTTGATTTCGGGCTTGTAATCGACCGGCACCTCGAAATCGGGTATCTGCCGCAGCCATTCCGCGACGATGATGGTCAGCTCGATTCTCGCCAGGTGCGAACCCAGGCAGCGGTGCGGTCCACCGCCAAATCCCCAGTGCCGGTGCACCTTACCGTCCAGGACCAGGTCGTCGGTGGACATCGCGTCGCTGCCGTCGCGGTTCACCGCCGCCATGCACAGCCGCACCGGTGTACCCGCGGGCAGCGTCATGCCACCCACGGTGACGATCTCCGTCGTGACCCGGGGCGCCACCGGTGCCGATGGCTCCAGCCGCACGATCTCCTCGATGAAAACCCGGATTTGCCTGGGATTGTCGCGCAGCTCCTCGCGGAGCTGCGGCCTGCGCGCGAGTTCGAACAACGAGAATCCGATCGCCGCGGTCACCGTGTCCAGGCCCGCCAGAATGAGCAGGTGACTCATACCCAGCAGCTCGAGATCGCTGAAGTCACCCTCGCCCGTCATCACTTGCGACAACATGTCCGAGCCCGGGTTTTCCCGGCGCTGGGCGATCGCCTCGGTGAGGTACGCCAACAGCTCGTGCGCCTTGGCGAAGTCGTCCTGCGTCATGTAGGGCTTGTCACCGATGATCGCGTCTTTCCAGTCGATGACGCGGTCGCGGTCCTCCACCGGCAGACCGTACAGATCGAGGAAAACCTGGAAGGGATACAGCCTCGCGAAATCCGCCATGGCGTCGCACTTGCCGCGCCCGGCCAGCTCGGCGATCATCTCCGCGGCGTGGCGCTCCAGCACCGGCCGCGACTTACTCAATCCCTGCGGGCTGAAATACGGCTGCAGGATCTTGCGGTAGCGGGTGTGCTCCGGCGGGTCGAACGCGAGCGGAATCACCGGTAACGGGCTGCCCGGGGGCTGCAGCGCCAGCCGCGATGAAAAGACCTTGGGATTGCGCAGCGCGGCGAGCACGTCCTCCCGCCGGGTCAGGTAGTAGTGGCCGTTCATGAACACCACCGGCCCGGCGTCCCGCAACGTCTTCCACCCGACACCACGATCGTCGGCCATCGGCAACTTGGTGTATTCGAGCCGCGGAAGGTAGAAGCTGCCTGGCTGGCCTTCGCCAAGAGTGCTCATGCGCTCGATCTCCGCTTGTCCGTGTGTTTTTCGTGTGTTGTGGTGACAGTTCCCGCGCAGCGGGCCCGCCCGGATCCCAATGGCACACCAATATCGCATGTGGGGGACAAGGGCACCAATTTGGCGCGGCCCCGATCGGCAACCATCTCTTAGACTTTATCGACCGACCAATGTGCCTACCGTCGAAGAAGGAAACCCGGTGAAGGTTCGTCTCGAAAAGTCCAGATGCGTGGGCCACGCCCAGTGCTACGCCGTCGATCCCGAGCTGTTCCCCATCGACGCTTCGGGCTATTCGACCCTCGAAGAGCACGAGGTGCGGCCCGAGGACGAACAGGTGACCCGCGACGGCGTGGCCTCGTGCCCGGAAATGGCACTGATCCTCGAGGAAAATTAGCGGCGCAACGGCCGAACCAAAAGCAAACGGCTGGTGAACGATTGGCGGCCGTCGGTGAACTCCGGTTGGCTGGGAGTGAACATTAATTGGCTCGGAATGAACAGTTGGCATCGCCGGTCGGCGCGCCCTTTATCAGCCGCTAATGTCTCTGGCGAGCGGCAGTTCGGGCACGAGGAGCTGTCGCTCGGTTGCTGACCGCGGGCTGATCGAGGCACACATTGTGGATGTCATTGCTGACCGGAAGTCCGGTAATCCTGGTGGCACAGCACCTATCTGGACACAGGGGTCGGGTGCGTCGCCGTGCGCTTGGATCCCGCGGACCCGAGTTTGCTGGTCCACAAAGTCGTGACCGCACTCACCACGATTTCAATCTGACCGCCGCGATCGCCAACACGATCACGGCCGACTGAGGAGGACACGGGGTGTTCGACTTCGGAGCGTTACCGCCCGAAATCAATTCCGGTCGGATGTATGCGGGTCCGGGAGCCGAGTCGATAATGGTTGCCGCGACGGCCTGGGACGCGCTGGCTGCGGAGCTGAGCACGGCGGCGAGCGGCTACAACTCGGTGATCACCGAGCTCACCAGCGCTCCCTGGATTGGTCCCTCGTCGACGGCGATGGTGTCGGCGGTCGTGCCCTACGTGAGCTGGCTCGGCACGGCGGCGGGCCTGGCCGAGGAGAGCGCCAGCCAGGCGCGCGCCGCCGCGGGCGCCTTCGAGGCCGCGTTCGCGATGACGGTGCCCCCGCCGGTGATCGTGGCCAACCGGGTGCTGTTGACAACGCTGGTCGCGACGAATTTCTTCGGGCAGAACACGCCGGCGATCATGGCCACCGAGGCGCAGTACATGGAGATGTGGGCCCAGGATGCCGCCGCCATGTACGGCTACGCAGCCTCCTCGGCGGCCGCCACGGTGTTGACCCCGTACCAGGCGCCGCCCAACACCAGCACGCCGGACGCGCCGGCCGAGCAGGGCGCCGCCGTCGCCCAGGCCACCGCCCAGCCGGCAGGCAACTCCGCGCAGACCGCGGCGCAGGCGATCCAGGCCGCATCGATCCCCCAGACCTTGCAACAACTGGCGCTGCAGCAACTGTCGAGCTTCCAATTCACGAACTGGCCGTTCTCGATGTTCCAGAACCAGCTGCAGGACCTGATCAAGTACGGGCTTCCCACCGTGGCCAACGACTGGTTCGGGATCAGGAACAACGGGTTGGCGTTCCCCGCCACCGGCATAAGTCCGCTGTACAACGAGGGCAGGCAGTTCCTGCAGGCCTACTTCGGGGTCGGCCTCGGAAACTTCGGTTGGTCGATCGGCCAGCAGCTGACCTTCGGCCCCGGTGGTGCGACGGCCGGCGCCGGCGGTGCCTGGTTCCCGACGCCGCAGTTCGGCGGCCTGCACCTGGGCGCAGTGGGCGGGCTTGGCGGCGTCCACCCCGCCGGGGCGGTGTCGGCGAGCACCGGCGCGGCGGGCAAGGTCGGCATGATGTCGGTTCCGGCCAACTGGAGCACGCCGACATCCGAGGCGGCCGTCACGCTCGCCGCTTCCGAGGAGACCCCCGTGCAGGCGGGCGCGAACGCCGTGCCCGGGAACGGCATATTGCGCGGCATTCCGATGACGGGCGCGGGCCGGCGCACCGCGGGCTACGGCTACACCAACAAATACGGGTTCCGATATAGCGTGCTGACCCGCCCGCCGTCGGCCGGATGACGAGGAGCGGCGACCTTGACCTTTCAGCCGGCAATCCGGCCACGGCTTGCCCGAAATGAACAGCAGTTGTCCACCAGTGAACAGTTGGCGCTAAGGAGGCGCGACCCGAAGGGATCCAAATAGTCTCGCTAGCAAGCCATGTCTGAAGTGCACTTCAGCAGCAAATCTTTCCCCGAAGGTCATCGAGCCTGAAAGTTGAGGAGGAAACCAAATGTCCTTTGTGACCACACAGCCGGAAGCGCTGGCGGCGGCCGCGGGCAGCCTGCAGGGCATCGGTTCGGCGTTGAGCGCCCAGAACGCCGCGGCGGCCGCCCCCACGACGGGGGTGGTGCCGGCGGCGGCCGACGAGGTGTCGGCGCTGACCGCGGCCCAGTTCGCCGCGCACGCCCAGATGTACCAGGCCGTCAGCGCGCAGGCTGCGGCGATTCACGAACAGTTCGTCAGCACCCTGGGCATCAGCTCGGGGTCGTACGCAGCGACCGAGGCGGCCAACGCGGCCGCGGCCGGCTAGGAGGTCAATCATGAGCGAGTTGGGTATGTTGCCCCCGGAGGTCACCTCCGCGATGATCTACGCGGGCCCGGGCTCCGGATCGATGATGGCGGCGGCGGCGGCCTGGAACGGGATTGCCGCCGAACTGACTTCGGCCGCTTTGGGCTACGACCAGATCATCACCCAGCTGTCCAGCGAGGAGTGGATGGGGCCCGCCTCGGCCTCGATGGCGTCGGCGGCGCAGCCCTACGTGCAGTGGATGACGACCACCGCCGGTCAGGCCGAGGAAGCCGCCGCCCAGGCCCAGAACGCCGCGGCGGCCTACGAGACCGTGCTCGCCTCGGTGGTGCCCCCGCCGCTGATCGCGCTCAACCGCACCGAGTTGTCACAGGCCATGGCGACCAACGTGCTGGGTCAGAACAACGGGATCATTTCGCAGTTGGAGGCCCAGTACCAAGAATTCTGGGCGCAGAATGCCGCGGCGATGTACAGCTACGCCGGTCAGTCCGCGGCGGCTGCCAAGGTGACGCCGTATCAGAACGCGCCGGCGGTCGCCAATCCGGCCGCCGCCGCCGTCACGCAGTCCGCGGCGCCGGCCGCCTCGATCCAGCAGACCCTGCAGAGCTACCTCACGCAGATTCAAAGCACGCTGGGCCTGCTCTCCACACCGACCGGGACGAGCACGCTGGTGTCGCAGTTCCAGGCGTCCAACCCGCTGCTGCAGGAACTCTGGTTCCTCGTCAGCGGCCAGACGGTGTTGCCGACCAACATGGGGACCTTCCTGGGCGGCTACTCGAACTACGCGAGCTTCTTCTACAACACCGAGGGTCTGCCGTACTTCAGCGTTGGTATGGGCAACTTCGGCGTGCAGATGGCCAAGACCGTCGGGGCGATCGGTGGGGCCGCGGCCCCGGCCGCGGCCGCGGTGCCCAAGGGCCTCCCCGGGCTGGGCGGCCTGCTGGGCGGCGGCGCCGGTGCGGCGGCGCACTTGGGCAGCGCGACGTCGATCGGCAAGCTGTCGGTCCCGGTCTCCTGGACCGGCGCCACCGGGGCGGTTGCGCCCCACGCGTCGGCCATACCGGTCAGCAGCATCAGCGCCGCTCCGGAGGCCGCAGCGGGACCCGGCAACCTGCTCGGCGGCATGCCGCTGGCCGGTGCGGGCGCCGGGGCGTCCAGCGGTGCCGGACCACGATACGGGTTCCGTCCCACCGTCATGGCGCGGCCGCCCCTCGGCGGGTAGCCGGCTTCAGAAGCTTCGGCGTCGTGGGCGCAGGCAGCATGCCTGCGCCCACGGTCGTTTGTGCGTAAAGCCCAACCTCCGCAAGGCCCGGGCTGGCCGGTTCGCGATCGCAGGTTGCTACGGCCTGGGTCCTTCCTCTCGCCGACGACTTGTCGCGGCCGGTGGCCTGCGCTCCAGACGGGATCGATTGCGGTTTTTTCCGCGGCCGGATTTTTAACTGCCCCGACGGCGTTTGCGCCGCCGAAGCTCCCTCGAACGGGCCCCGCCACCGCGCGCCACCGAACGGCTACGGCGGGGATATCGATGCATCCCCGCAGGTAGAGGAACTGTCCGCGCGGCACCACCCGCCGGGCTCGAGACCCACTTCGCTCTCTGCTCACCAGACGAGCCGGCACCGTCCCGAGGTGCCCGCCAGGTCCGGTGGCGGCGGAGGTGGGGCCGCGCCGTTTAGCCTCAATCCATTACAACTTCGTGAACAATCGCGACGTTAGATCCGAGCTTGCGGAGAAAACATGCCCTTTGAGTCCGACGGTTCGTAAGTGCTCGACTTCGGGGCACTACCGCCAGAGATCAACTCGGGCCGGATGTATGCCGGCCCGGGTGCCGGGTCGATGATGGCCGCGGCGTCGGCCTGGGATGGGCTGGCCACCGAATTGAGCCTGACCGCGACCGGCTACACGTCGGCGGTCACCGAGCTGACCAGCTCGCCGTGGCTGGGCCCGGCGGCGCAGGCCATGGTGGCCGCGGCCACCCCGTATATCTCCTGGCTCAGTAGCGCGGCGGCGCTGGCAGAACAGACCGCCAACCAAGCCAGGGCGGCCGCGGCGGCCTTCGAAACCGCGTTTGCGCTGACGGTCCCCCCTCCGGTCGTCACGGCCAACCGGGTGTTGTTGATGACGCTGGTGGCGACCAATTTCTTCGGGCAGAATTTCCCGGCGATCGCCGCGACCGAGGCCCAGTACGCGGAGATGTGGGCCCAAGACGCCACCGCGATGTACGGCTACGCGGGCGCCTCGGCGGTCGCCACGCAGTTGAACGCCTTCAGCGAGCCGGCGCAGACCACCGACCAAAGCGGACTGGCGGCGCAGGCGGCCGCGGTCAGCCAGGCCATCGCCACGCCCGCGGGAACCAGCGCACCGCAAGCGGCCGCCGCGACCCCTGCACTGTCGTTCACCCCGGACGCGATCTCCGTCACATCCATCTTCTCGTCGATCAACGAAGCGCTGCAACAACTTTCGACGGGGGCGTTGGCGTCGCCACTGAACCCCTACAACTGGTGGATCGTCCAGCAATTCGCCAACCTCAACGTGACGAACCGGACGGCGTTGTCCCGCGCCACCGTGGGGCTCGCCTACTTCTCGACCGGGATCATGAGCTTCTTCGGCTCGATCGCGCAGCAGTCGACTTTCGGCCCGGGCGGGGCGACGGCAGGCGCGGGCGGAGCCTGGTATGCGACGCCCCAGTTCGCCGGCCTGCACCTGGGCAGCGTGGCCGGCGGCCTCAGCGGCCATGGCGGCGTGGCGGCGAATTTGTCCTCGGCCACCAAGATCGGGGGGCTGTCGGTGCCGCAGGCGTGGACCGGATCTCCCGCCGCGGTGGAGCAGCAAGCCGCCCAGGCGATCGCCGTCGACTACGCCACCGACCCGCAGGGCGCCGGCCCCAACGGGCTGCTGCGCGGCATGCCGATGGGCACCGGCGGCCGACGGGCCGGCTCCGCCTGGCCGCCCCGCGAATACGGCTTCAGACGCAGCGTGCTCGCCCGTCCACCATCGGCCGGATGACGCAGATGTCCCACTGCAGTCACCAAGGGCGCACCCGACCGACCGAATCCCACGCGATCCGGTTGGCGCCGACGAGTGCGATATGGCAAAGCGCGGCAAGCGATTTCGAAGCGATCGAGTCGGCTACGGAGGCGGCCAACGCGGCCGCGACTGGTTAAGGAGTCAGGAAATGGCAATCGATTTTGGTGCACTACCGCCGGAGATCAACTCGGCGCGCCTGTATTCCGGTGCGGGTTCGACTCCGCTGGTCACTGCGGCCTCGGCCTGGAATTCGCTGGCCGCCGAGCTGAATGCCGCCGCACTGGGCTACGAGAACGTGGTGACCCAGCTCGCCAGCGAGGAGTGGCTGGGGCCGGCCTCCGGATCGATGGCCGCGGCGGCGCAACCCTACGTGGACTGGGTGAGTACGACGGCAGCCCAGGCTGAGCAGGCCGCCACCCAGGCCAGCGCGGCGGCGGCCGCCTACGAGGCGGCGTTTGCCGCGATAGTGCCTCCGCCGCTCATCGCGGCGAACCGAGCCGAGTTGGCCCAGGCGGTGCAGACCAACGTGCTTGGTCAGAACACCGGGATCATCGCGCAATTGGAGGCGCAGTACGGCGAATTCTGGGCCCAGGACGCCGCGACCATGTACAGCTATGCCGGCAATTCGGCGTCGGCCTCCACCGTCACGCCGTTCACCGAGGCGCCGGCGGTCGCCAATCCGGCGGCGTCGACCACCCAGGGGGCCGCGGCGGCGACGACTTCGGTCGGCTCGATACAGAATCAGATCAACAGCGCCATCAGCCAGATCACCGCGCAGCTGACGAGCCTGGCGTCGCCCTACTACTCGCCATTGCAACAGGAATGGTGGTACTTCGCGTCGGGCACCGGCCCGCTGTCCGCGGTGTGGCAGGTGTTGTTCGGAAGCCCCACCTTCCCCGGCAGCAGCCTGTCGGCATTCATGTCCGCGATCTCGCCGTACGCCGGGGTTTTCTACAACACCGAGGGCCTGCCCTACTTCAGCATCGGTATGGGCAACTTCATGACCCAGATCGCGAAAACGACAGGGGCGTTGGGTGCGGCGGCGCCGGCGGCCGCGGCCGCGGTCCCCAAGGGCTTGCCCGGGCTGGGCGGGTTGCTCGGCGGAGGCGCACCCGTGGCGGCGCATCTGGGGAGCGCGACATCGCTCGGCAAGCTGTCGGTGCCGGCGTCGTGGTCGGGGCCCGTCACGGCGCCGAGCCATGCCACCGCCATACCCGTCAGCAACGTCAGGGAGGCACCCGATGCGGGCGCCGGAAACCTGCTGGGCGGCATGCCGCTGGCGGGCGCGGGGACCGGCGGGGCCAACGCGGGGCCGCGTTACGGATTCAAGCCGGTCGTGATGGCCCGCCCGCCCGCGGCCGGATAGGCGGACCGGCCCGCCGTGCTGAATTTGCTCCCGCGCGTTTTAGCCCCGTCGGTGATAAGCTCCATACGTGCTGGCCAGCAGGCCTTCTACAGCACTAACGGGGCGTCGGCTCTGATGGTTTGCTGTGACGGTCCTGTGAACCCCAGCGGTAGGGGCCGTGCGCTGTTACTGTGTCGTTACCAAAAGTGAATTTGCCGTGCCATCCAGTGAACAATGGAGAACGGGTGGCCTCGGAGCGAGCTTGAACCGGATGTTGTCATCTACTCTCTTGCACAAAGCGGTGCGGAGGAATTCGAGGAGGGAAAACCTATGTCGTTCGTTACCACACAGCCGGAGGCCCTGGCCGCGGCCGCCGGAAGCCTGCAGGGCATCGGCTCGGCGCTGAGCGCCCAGAACGCCGCCGCGGCGGCCCCGACGACCGGGGTGGTGCCCGCTGCGGCCGACGAGGTGTCGGCGCTGACCGCGGCCCAGTTCGCCGCGCACGCGCAGATGTACCAGGCCGTCAGCGCGCAGGCGGCCGCCATTCACGAGCAGTTCGTGAGCACCCTGGGCATCAGTTCGGCGTCCTACGCCGCGACCGAAGTCGCCAACGCGGCGTCGGCGGGCTGATCGGGTCCAGCGGTTAACGCCTTCGACGGAACCCGCGACGGTGCGGGTTCCACGGCGATCATCCGGTGTCCATGGCGCCGGGGCCTGACGGCTGGGCCTAAGCAGCTTTTCCGGGGGGACCAACTTTCTGTATGCGATTCTGCGGTGCGGTAGCGCGTAACCGCCGGGTCGTTGCTCATCACAACTGAAAACAAGTCACTCAGAATTAAGGAGAAAGCCAACATGGCAACACGTTTTATGACCGACCCGCACGAGATGCGGGCGATGGCGGGCCGTTTTGAGGTCCACGCGCAGACCGTTGAGGACGAGGCTCGCAAGATGTGGGCGTCGTCGATGAACATCGCCGGTGCCGGCTGGAGTGG
Source organism: Mycobacterium terramassiliense (assembly GCF_900157385.1). Classification (GTDB taxonomy): domain Bacteria; phylum Actinomycetota; class Actinomycetes; order Mycobacteriales; family Mycobacteriaceae; genus Mycobacterium; species Mycobacterium terramassiliense. The sequence goes on along the minus strand of NZ_LT717698.1, from coordinate 3,433 downwards.
CCAGGCGCAGGCGACCTCCTACGACACCATGGGTCAGATGAATCAGGCCTTCCGCAACATCGTGAACATGCTGCACGGTGTGCGCGACGGGCTGATCCGCGACGCCAACAACTACGAGCAGCAAGAGCAGGCTTCGCAGCAAATCCTCGGCAGCTAGCGCGAAAAGCGCAGGCTGCGTACCCTTTGAGACGTTAGGAGAACACCGATATGACAATCAATTACCAGTTTGGCGATGTGGACGCCCACGGCGCGACGATTCGCGCCCAGGCCGCGTCGTTGGAGGCCGAGCACCAGTCCATCGTTCGCGATGTGCTGGCCGCTGGTGACTTCTGGGGCGGCTCCGGTTCGGTGGCCTGCCAGGAGTTCATCACCCAGTTGGGTCGCAACTTCCAGGTGATCTACGAGCAGGCCAACTCCCACGGCCAGAAGGTGCAAAGCGCCGGCAGCAACATGGCCAGCACCGACAGCGCCGTCGGGTCCAGCTGGGCCTAACTCGCAACTTCGGGCGCGGCAGCACACCACACATCGGTGTGCTGCCGCGTCCTGCGGTTTCAGTAAACTTCGACCACTTCGACCACTTCGACCACTTCGACTTCTGAGGCTATTGATGGATCAACAGAGCACCCGCACCGACATCACCGTCAACGTCGACGGCTTCTGGATGCTTCAGGCGTTGCTCGATATCCGGCACGTGGCGCCCGAATTGCGGTGCCGGCCGTTCGTGTCCACCGACTCGAGCGATTGGCTCAACGAACATCCGGGCATGGCGGTGATGCGCGAGCAGGGCATCGTCGTCGGCGACGAGGTGCAGGAGCAAGTCGCCGCTCGGATGCGGGTCCTCGCTGCACCCGACCTCGAGGTCGTCGCCCTGCTGTCGCGGGGCAAGCTGCTCTATGGCGTCGTCGACGACGAGAACCAGCCGCCCGGTTCGCGCGACATCCCCGACAACGAGTTCCGGGTGGTGCTGGCCCGCCGCGGCCAGCACTGGGTGTCGGCGGTGCGGGTCGGCAGCGACATCACCGTCGACGACGTCGCCGTCGCGGACAGCGCTTCGATCGCGTCGCTGGTGTTGGACGGCCTGGAGTCGATTCACCACGCCGAGCCGGCGGCGATCAACGCGGTCAACGTTCCGCTGGAGGAGATGCTGGAAGCGACGAAGTCGTGGCAGGAATCCGGGTTCAACGTGTTTTCCGGCGGTGATCTGCGGCGGATGGGCATCAGCGCCGCCACGGTCGCCGCACTGGGCCAGGCCCTGTCGGACCCGGCCGCCGAGGTAGCCGTGTACGCGCGCCAGTACCGGGACGACGCCAAGGGCCCGAGCGCCTCGGTGTTGTCGCTGAAGGATGGCTCGGGTGGCCGCATCGCGCTCTATCAACAGGCGCGGACGGCGGGCTCGGGGGAGGCGTGGCTGGCGATCTGCCCCGCGACCCCGCAATTGGTGCAGGTGGGCATCAAAACGGTGCTGGACACCTTGCCCTACGGCGAGTGGAAAACGCACAGCAGGGTTTGACATCCGCGTGAAACACAAACTTTACCAACGCTTTTGCCGACAACATGCGGCCGGGATGCGAAGACGGCATACTTCTCTAGAATCATCAGCAAATCTCCAAAGCACTGTCACCACAACTCCTTAGCGCAAGGCGAGGCAGATGAAATTCGAATTAGTCGAGCTGTACCTCTCAGGGGACCGCAGCGCCGCGGCGAGTGAAGCGACCGAGGCTCACGCGCGCCTGGCGACACGGGGTTACACATTCACCATGGCAGGGGGTGCAGGGCGATGACATCCGCAGGAGTATCTGACGCCTTACAGGCGGAAATCGAGGGGATCGCGCAGCCTCGCGCGGTAGTCGTCGGCATCATGGCCGGCGAGGGCGTGCAAATCGGCGTTCTGCTGGACGCCAACGCCCCGGTCTCGGTGATGACCGATCCGCTGCTGAAGGTGGTCAACAGCCGCCTCAGGGAACTCGGCGAGACCCCGCTGGAGGCCACCGGCCGCGGCCGGTGGGCGCTGTGCCTGGTCGACGGCACCCCGCTGCGCGCCACCCAGTCCCTGACCGAGCAGGACGTCTACGACGGTGACCGGTTGTGGATCCGGTTCCTGCCGGACACCGAGCACCGGTCGCAGGTCATCGAGCACATCTCGACCGCGGTCTCGGCAAACCTGAGCAAGCGCTTCGCCGCGATCGACCCGGTCGTCGCCGTCCAGGTCGGCGCGTCGATGGTCGCGATCGGCGTGACCGCGGCGGCCGGTTTGCTGGGGTGGTGGCGTTGGCACCACAACTCATGGCTGCCCACGGTCTACTCCGCGGTCATCGCCGCGCTCGTGTTGACGGTGGCCATCCTGCTGGCGATGCGGGCGAAGACGCACTCCGAGCGATTGGTCGCCGACATCCTGCTGCTGAGCGGCCTCGCGCCGCTGACGGTGGCCGCGGCCTCGGCGCCGCCGGGCGGCGTCGGCTCCCCGCAGGCGGTGCTGGGCTTCGGCGTGCTCGCGACTGCCGCGGCGCTCACGCTGCGCTTCACCGGTCGCCGGCTGGGCATCTACACCGCGATCGTCACCATCAGCGCGGTGGCGGCCATCGCCAGCCTGGCGCGCATGGTCGCAAACACCAGCGCGGTCACGAATTTCACCTGCGTGGTGCTGGTCTGCGTGCTGACCTACCAGGCCGCGCCGGCCTTGTCGCGCCGGTTGGCCGGCATCCGGCTGCCCGTCTTCCCGTCGGCCACCAGCCGGTGGGTGTTTGAGGCGCGCCCGGATCTGCCCACCACGGTGGTGCGGCCCGACGGTGGCGCCCCCGTCCTGGAGGGTCCGGCGTCCGTCCGGGATGTGGTGCTGCAGGCCGAGCGTGCCCGGTCGTTCCTGACGGGTCTGCTGCTGGGGCTGGGCGTGCTGATGGTGGTCTCGCTGGCCTCCCTGTCCGACCCGCACACCTTCCAGCGCTGGCTGCCGCTCCTGCTGGCCGGATTCAGCGCCGGCTTCCTGATGCTGCGTGGCCGTTCGTACGTCGACCGCTGGCAGGCCATCACCCTTGCCGCGACGGCGGTGCTCATCGTCGCCGCGGTAGTGGTGCGCTACGCCCTGGGGCTGCAGTCCCCGCTGGCGGTGTCGATCTGCGTGGCGATCCTGGTTGTGCTGCCGGCGCTGGGCATGACGGCCGCGGCGGTCGTGCCCAACACCATCTACAGCCCGCTGTTCCGTAAGTTGGTGGAATACGTCGAGTACCTGTGCCTGATGCCCATCTTCCCGTTGGCATTCTGGCTGATGAATGTTTATGCGGCGATCCGTTACCGCTAAAAGCAGGGGGTGGCACGGTCGCGCGTCGCGCGCGACCGTCGCCGCGCTCCTGCTCGCTTCAGGTGCACTAGCCGGTTTACCGCCCGCGTCGGCGATCTCTCCGCCGACGGTCGATCCGGGCGCGGTGCCGCCGGACGG
>NZ_LT717697.1 GCF_900157385.1 Mycobacterium terramassiliense | reverse complement strand
GGCGGGGGGGGGCGGGGCCCCCGCCGCGAGCCACTCCGGCGGCACGGTGACGATACCCAGCTATTCCGGCGGTCGGCAGGTGGTCGGCGTTGACAACCCGGTCAACCCGACCGCGCCGCGCCCCCTCGACCCGCCGAAGCCGCCGCCGCCCCCGGCGCCGCCGCCGGGAGCCCCGTCGTCGCAGGCCCCCGACGCCTACAGCGGCATCGCGCCGGACGTCGACATCCTCTCGATCCGGCAGTCGAGCCAGGCGTTCGGCCTCAAGGACGCCTACACCGGAGACGAGGATCCGCAGACGCGGGCAAAGATCGACGACGTCGAGACCATGGCGCGGGCGATCGTGCACGCCGCGAACCTGGGCGCCACGGTGATCAACATCTCCGACGTGACGTGCATGAGCGCGCGCAACATCATCGACCAACGCACGCTGGGTGCCGCCGTGCGGTACGCCGCGGTCGACAAGAACGTCGTCATCGTGGCCGCGGCCGGGGACACCAGCAAGAAGGACTGCAAGCAAAACCCGGCCTTCGACCCCATGCAGCCCAAGGACCCCCGCGGCTGGAGCGGTGTGAGCACCGTGGTGACTCCGTCCTGGTACAGCGACTACGTCCTGACGGTCGGCGCGGTCGACACCGAGGGCCGGCCGCTCACCCAGGGCGGCGGCCAGGGTTCGTCGAGTGTCGCGGGACCGTGGGTCGGCATCGCCGCGCCGGGCACCGACGTCATCGGGCTCTCGCCGCGGGACGACGGCCTGATCAACGCCATCGACGGCCCGGACAACACGCTGCTGGTCCCGGCCGGCACCAGCTTCTCGACCGCGATCGTGTCCGGCGTGGCCGCCCTCGTGCGCGCCAAGTACCCGCAGCTATCGGCGTACCAGATCATCAACCGGCTGGAGCGCACCGCCAGGGCGCCGGCGCGCGGGGTGGACAACCAGGTCGGATACGGCGTGATCGACCCGGTGGCGGCGCTGACCTGGGATGTGCCCGACGGTCCGGCAAAGCCGCCGCAGCAACTGTCGGCGCCCCTGAACATCCCGAAGCCGGCCCCGCACCGCGATATGGTGCCAATATGGGTGGCAGCCGGAGGGCTGACCGCGGCTCTCTTGATTGGCGGCGCGGTGTTCGGGATCGCGGTGTTCATCAAGCGAACACGAAAGCAGCAATGAGGTCGGAGCAGCGATAGTAATGAAGGCTCAACGCAGTTTTGGACTGTCCTTGTCGTGGCCGCGCGTCACGGCCGTGTTTCTGGTCGACATCTTGATCCTCTTGGTGGCCAGCCACTGCCCGGCCTCCTGGCAGGGTGACCACCACATCGCGTTCTGGGTGGGTGTGGGCCTGGCGTCCTTGGTGACGCTGCTGTCGCTGGTCACCCACCACGGGCTGACCGTGACCTCCGGCCTGGCCACGTGGCTGTGGGACTGGTCCGCCGACCCGGGCACCGCGCTGACGGCGGGTTGCACGCCCGCGATCGATCACCAGCGCCGCTTCGGGCGCGACAAGGTCGGCGTACGCCAGTACGAAGGCCACCTGGTGAGTGTGATCGCGGTCGACGGCGGGGAAGAGGACGCCTCCGGGCGCCACCGGCACCGGACGACGGCCGGCATCCTGCCGGTGCAGGCCGTCGCTGATGGCTTGCGCCAGTTCGATATTCACCTCGACGGCATCGACATCGTCTCTATGAAGGTTCGCCGCGGCGGCCCCGAGGTGCGGGCGGCCGAGAAGTCCAAGCTCGATGACTGGGGCCCCGAAGAGTGGGGGGTGGTGAGCGACGAGCCCACCTCCTACGTGCGCCGGACCTGGCTGGTGTTGCGGATGAACCCGCAGCGTAACGTCGCCGCCGTCGCGGCCCGCGATTCGCTCGCGTCGACGTTGGCAGCGGCGACCGAGCGGCTCGCCCAGGATCTCGACGGGCAATCGTGTGTGGCCAGGCCGTTGACCGCCGACGAGCTCGCCGAGGTCGACAGCGCGGTGCTGGCCGACCTGGAACCGACCTGGAGCCGCCCCGGATGGCGGCACCTGAAGCACTTCAACGGGTTCGCCGCGAGCTTCTGGTTGACGCCGTCGGACATCTCCACCGAGACCCTCGAGGATTTGTTGCTGCCCGACGTGGGGGCCGCCGTGATCACGGTCCGGCTCGGCACCAGCGGCCGCCGGCCCCAGCTGGCGGCGTGGGTGCGCTACCACAGCGAAGGCCGGCTCCCGCGAAACGTCTCGTCCGGCCTCAACCGGCTCACCGGCCGCCAGCTGGCGGCCGTGCGCGCCAGCTTGCCCGCTCCGGCGGCCCGCCCGCTGCTGGTCGTGCCCAGCCGTCCGTTGCTCGATGACGAGGATCTAACGCTGTCGCTCGGTCAGATTCGGGAAAGCGCGGCGAGCGTATCCGCAGCGCAATGACGCGGTCGCAATCCACCGCCGAAGACGCCCGTAATGCCATGGTCGCCGGTCTTCTGGCGTCCGGAATATCGGTCAACGGGCTGCAGCCAAGCCACAACCCGCAGGTGGCGGCGCAGATGTTCACCACGGCGACCACCCTTGATCCGGGAATGTGCGACGGCTGGCTGGCGCGGATGCTGGCGGGGGAGCAGACCATCGAGGTGCTCGCCGGCGCGTGGGCCTCGGTCCGGACGTTCGGCTGGGAAACCCGCCGCCTCGGCGTCACCGATCTGCAGTTCCGGCCCGAGGTGTCCGACGGGTTGTTCTTGCGCCTGGCCGTCACCAGCGTGGAGTCGCTGGCGTGTGCCTATGCCGCCGTCCTCGCCGAGGCGAAACGGTACGAGGAGGCCGCGAAGCTGCTCGACGGCGTCGAGCCCCGCCACCCCTTTGACGAGGAAGTGGTCAACTACGTGCGGGGTGTGCTGTACTTCCGCACCGGGCGCTGGCCCGACGTGCTGGTCCAATTCCCCGAGGGAAAGACCTGGCGGCACCCCGAGCTGAAGGCCGCGGGCGCGGCGATGGCGACTACCGCGCTGGCGTCCTTGGGCGTCTTCGAGGAGGCCTTCCGGCGCGGCGAGGCCGCCGTCGAGGGGGACCGGGTTCCGGGGGCGGCCAACATCGCCCTCTACACGCAGGGCATGTGCCTGCGGCACGTCGGGCGCGAGGAGGAGGCCGTCGAGCTGCTGCGACGGGTGTACTCGCGGGATCCGAAGTTCGCCCCGGCCCGGGAAGCGCTCGACAACCCCAATTACCGGCTGGTGCTGACCGATCCCGAGACGATCGAGGCTCGCACCGACCCGTGGGATCCGGACAGCGCGCCGTCGCGCGCGCAGACCGAGGCCGCCCGCCACGCCCAGGAGGCTGCCAAATACCTGGCCGAAGGCGACGCCGAGCTCAACGCGATGCTGGGCATGGAACGGGCCAAGCGCGAAATCAAGCTCATCAAATCCACCACCAAGGTGAACTTGGCCCGGGAAAAGATGGGCCTTCCGGTGCCGGTGACTTCGCGCCACACCTTGCTGCTGGGGCCGCCCGGGACCGGCAAGACGTCGGTGGCGCGCGCCTTCGCCAAGCAGCTGTGCGGGCTCACGGTGTTGCGCAAGCCCGTGGTGGTGGAGACGAGCCGCACCAAGCTGTTGGGCCGGTACATGGCCGACGCCGAAAAGAACACCGAGGAAATGCTCGAGGGCGCGTTGGGCGGAGCGGTGTTCTTCGACGAGATGCACACCCTGCACGAGACCGGGTATCACCAGGGCGACCCCTACGGCAACGCGATCATCAACACCCTCCTGCTCTACATGGAGAACCATCGCGACGAGCTGGTGGTTTTCGGAGCGGGTTATGCCAAGGCCATGGACAAGATGCTCGAGGTGAATCAGGGTCTGCGACGGCGCTTTTCGACCGTGATCGAATTCTTCAGCTACACCCCGGACGAGCTGATCGCCCTCACCAAGCTGATGGCGCGCAACAACGAGGACATCGTCGCCGACTCCGAGGTCGAGGTGTTGTTGCCGTCGTACACCAAGTTCTACCTCGACGAGACCTATTCAGAAGACGGGGACCTGATCCGCGGCATCGACACGCTCGGCAACGCCGGCTTCGTCCGCAATGTGGTGGAGAAGGCCCGGGATCACCGCAGCTTCCGCCTGGACGACGAGGACCTCGACGCGGTCCTGGCCAGCGATCTCACCGAATTCAGCGAGGCCCAACTGCTCCGGTTCAAGGAACTGACCCGCGACGACCTGGCCGAGGGGCTGCAGGCGGCGGTGGCCGAGAAGAAGACCGGATAGTAGCGCCGCCGCCCGTCGCGGCTGCTGACCCGCGCGGTTACTCCTTCGCGGCGCCCGGGCCGAGCAGTTCTGGAATTCGCTGTGCGGCCGCGGCCATTCAGCGATTTCTATGAGTTTTCTATCAATCGGCGACGGCTGCGCGCCTCCGTTGGCGCTGAGTCATTCGTGGTGCAAGCATCATTCTGCGTGCTCGTCACCGAGCGCACTTCCCCACGGAATCGGTTTTGAGAAGGGGATTTAGGTCGATCGCCGCAAGCCGCCCCAAGGTCAGGACGGCCCCTGCCCTCTGATGGGCGACACCCGACCCTCGCCGGTCGCGCCTTGTCGCCTCGCGTCCCGGTCGCCGAGGTGAGCCACCACCGTCGCGGCACGCCCGGGCGTGCCGTGCGCCCCCGACGGGAGGTGGGCGAACTGGCCGAGCTGACAGCGCATGCGGGAAAACTATGACCGTTTCGTTCCGATCCGGTCGCTGCCGGGTCGGACTATTCGTTAAGGAGAAGTCCGATGTCTTTCGTTGGGGCACAACACGAATCACTGGCCGATGAAGTCACCGACGTCACCGCGGTTGGTTAAGGGAGGTGTTGGCAATGGATTTCGGAGCGTTACCACCGGAAGTCAATTCCGCCCGGATGTACGCCGGACCCGGCTCGGCGCCGATGATGGCCGCCGCGACCGCTTGGGCGGGCATCGCCGCGGAGCTGCATACCGCGGCATCGTCGTACCAGACCGTGATTTCGAGGCTGGCCGGGGAAGGATGGCTGGGGCCGGCGTCGGCGTCCATGGCCACCGCGGTCACTCCCTACCTGGCGTGGATGAGCGCCGCCGGAGCGAAGGCCGACCAAACCGCCGGCCAAGCGTCGGCGGCGGCGGCCGCCTTTGAGTCCGCGTTTGGGCTGACGGTTCCGCCGGCGGAGGTCGCGGCCAACCGGGCTCTGTTGACGACGCTGCTCGCGACCAACTTCCTTGGTCAGAACACGCCGGCGATCGCGGCCGCCGAGGCCCAATACGGCGAAATGTGGGCACAGGATGCGGCCGCGATGTATGGCTACGCCGCCAATTCGGCGGCGGCGTCGTCACTCAAGCTGTTCGCGGCGCCGCCGCAGACAACCAATCCCGCCGGCCAGTCCGGCCAGGCCGCGGCCGTCGCCCAAGCCACCGGTGCCCCCGCGGCCTCGGGCGCGCAGGAAACGCTGGCTCAGGTGACATCCGCGATTCCTGCCGCGCTGCAACAACTGACGACTCCCGCGGCGGCCGGCTTTCCGACCAACCTCTGGGACTTCCTGGACTCCAACTTCGTCAACGGGTTCGTCTCGGCCGGATATACCAGCCCCGCCATCCTCCAACAGACGGTTACGGCGGCGATGGCCGACATCAACGCGGTTGCGGTGGGCGGAGCACCGGGGACCACGGCGCTGCCACCCATGGGCGCCGGCTCCGGGAACGCGGGGTGGACGCCGTTGATCACACCGAATGTGCCCTTCAGCTCGACCGGCGCGGCGTTCGACGCAACAGGTTTGCCGGGCGCCGCCCCGATTTCGGCCGGCGCGAACCAGGCCGCGCTGGTCGGGCGCCTGTCTGTACCGCAGAGCTGGACGGCGGCCGCGCAGGTGGCGAACCCGGCCGGCGCGACGTTCGCCGGCGGCGGGTGGACCAACGCCGTCGGCCCCGGCGCCGGCGCTGCGGAAGCCGTCCCGCCGGGCGTTCCCGGCATGCCCGGGATGCCCGCGTCCACGGCCGGCGGCGGGATGGGACATGGGCCTCGCTACGGGTTCCGGGTGACCGTCATGCCGCGCCCTCCGGCGGCCGGATAGCCGCGAGGAAAGGCCGATTTGTTGCAAGCGTGTGGCAGCTAGGCTTGACTGCCCCTACGCTCTGATGCCACGATGGCCCCTGCAAGCACCTCGCTAGGTGAGGCGTCTGCACGGACACAGGCCACTGACCTCGAACGTCGAAAGACGCCCAGGGTCAGGACAGCTCTTCCCGGATTAAGGGTTGAGCCCAAGTGGCTTTCAGCTCGAGTCGAGCCGGATACGCCGTGCGGTGCCGAAGCTCTGACGAGAGGGGTGCGATCGGGCGTCCCGTCCTGACCCTCCTCCCCGTGTGCGAGCCGCGCAGGTAAAAAGGCATCCCCGTGTGCCAAGGCCGTGAGGAGGTGAGAGCGAAATGAGTCTCGACGATATTCCGTATGCCAGATCGACCGTTTCGTTTCCATCCGACCCCGGCTCCTTTCTGACAGTCTGAACGGCTCGCCCCGACAGGCCTCGTCCGCACGCGTCCGCTTCGCGGATTGCGGCTTTGGCATGCGCGGAAGTAACCGGCACTGGCCAGGCGCCCCGGGATCGGCCCTATCCCGTGATGTCGGCTGCCAGGTGAATGGGACCACTTCAGAGCTGGTTTTGCCATGAGCATGGGACCACCTGTTTGCCATTGATGGGACCACTCGACTGGCTGGTTTGCCAGTTATGGGACCACCCGGCGTGGTGTCGGGTTCTTCCGGTAGTTGGGCCGCTGTATTGGCCTGATGAGCTACCGGGAGGTGTCGGTGATCGAGATCGTGGAGATGCTGCGGCTGTGGCTGCAGGGGTTGGGGTTGCGGGAGGTGGCCCGGCTGTCGGGCACCGACCGCAAAACGGTGCGACGCTACGTCGACCGAGCCCGTGCTAGTGGGCTGGACCGCGATGGTGGAGACGGTCAGCTCACTGATGAGTTGATCGCGGCGGTGATTGCCGGAGTGCGTCCGCACCGGCCCAGCGGCAAGAGCCTGGCGTGGGAGACGATCGCTGCAGAGCATGAGCAGATCAAGGCCTGGCTCAAAGACGGATTGACGCTGACCAAGATCCACACGCTGCTTGGGCGCCGCGGTGTGGTGGTGTCCTATCGGACGCTGAATCGTTACGCCACAACCGAATTGGATTTCGGACGCCGTCAAGCCACGGTGCCGGTGGCCGACTGCGAACCGGGTGCGGAGGTGCAGGTCGACTTCGGCCGCCTCGGGATGCTCACCGACGCCAGCGATGGTCGGCGCCGAGTCGTGCAGGGGTTGATCTTTACCGCGGTGTATTCGCGGCACATGTTCGTCTGGCCCACCTACCGCCAGACCCTGAACGATGTGATCGCCGGGTTCGATGCGGCGTGGGCGTTCTTCGGCGGGGTGTTCGCGGTGGTGATCCCTGACAACATGAAAGCCATCGTCACCACCGCGCATGCGACCGAGCCTCGGCTCAACGATGCGTTCCGCGAGTATGCGCAGGCTCGTGGGTTTGCGGTCGACCCGGCGCGGGTGCGTAGCCCGAAAGATAAGCCACGGGTGGAACGCATGGTGCAGTATGTGCGATCGAATTTCTTTGCCGGAGAAGATTTCCGGGATCTCAATGACTGTCGCAGCCGCGCCGAACATTGGTGCGCTCAGACCGCCGGTATGCGCATTCACGGCACCACCCGCCTGCGGCCGGCCGAGGTGTTCATCGGCGATGAGCTGCCCGCACTAGGGCCCGTATCCGACACCGCCTTCGACGTTCCGATCTGGACGCGCCCGAAAGTGGCCCCGGACCGCCACGTCCAGGTCGCCAAAGCCCTCTACAGCGTGCCCGGAGAGCTGGTCGGCAAGCGCATCGAGGCCCGTGCTGATGCACACTCGGTCAAGCTCTATTGGCGTGGTGAGCTGATCAAGGTGCATCCGGTCGTGGCCCCGGGTCGCCGCCATACTGATCCGGCCGATCTTCCCTCTGAGGTGTCGGTCTATGCGATGCGTGATCTGAATGCCCTGCAGCGCAAGGCAGCCGCCCACGGCACCCATGTCGGCACCTACGCGGCAGCGGTGCTCGAGCATCCGCTGCCGTGGACCAAGATGCGTCAGGTCTACCGGCTGCTGGGGCTGGTGCGCCGCCACGGCGCCGAGGAGGTCGACGACGCGTGCCGGCGTGCCCTGGACGCCGAGGTGATCGACGTCGGGCTGATCGAGCGGATCTTGACCCGCGGCGGCGGTGAACAACTGCCCCTGCTACCGAAACCGCCCGGGGCAGCGTCGCGGTTTGTCCGAGAAAGCTCTGATTTCGCGGTGCGGAGGCCTTCATGAGCCCACAGCGCCCCGACGCCACGCCGGCGGTCAAGCCAATCGAGGTGTCCGGCGAGCTCAAAGCGTTGATGCGCCGCCTCAAACTCGGCCAGCTGCTCGACACGCTGCCCGAACGGCTGGCGCTGGCCCGTACCAACCGGCTACCACACCACGACTTCCTGGAACTGTTGTTCGCAGATGAGGTCACCCGCCGCGACCGCGAATCCGCGACCCGGCGCGCCAAGGCCGCCCATCTCGATCCGGCCATGCAGCTACAGGCCTGGGATTACTCCGCCGCCGTGGCTTTCGATCAACAACTATGGGCCGAGCTGACCTCACTGCGGTTCCTCGCCGACGCCTACAACGTGCTCGTCATGGGACCGGTAGGAGTGGGAAAGACGTTCTTGGCCAACGCATTAGGTCACATCGCGGTACGCCGGCATCACAGCGTGCACACCGAACGGGCCGACAAAATGTTCAAACGCCTTCGCGGGGCACGCCTGGACGGCAGCTACGAAGACGAGATGCGCAAACTGCACCGCGTCGAACTGCTGATAATCGATGACCTCGCGCTGCACCGCCTGGCGGCCACCGAGACGACCGACTTCTACGAGATCATCGTCGAACGCCACCGCGCCGCATCGACCGTCATCACCAGCAACCGCGAACCACCCGAGATCCTGACCATGATGGCCGACCCGCTGCTGGCCCAATCCGCGATGGACCGACTGCAATCAGCGGCCTACGAACTCGTCGTCGAAGGCGAGTCCTACCGGCAACGCCAGAAGCCAGGAAACCGAAAGCCGGCCTCTCCGACTGCGTCGGATTGACCGGCAACCACCCCTTCCGCCACTATCAACACACGGCCTACAACCGGAACAACCCGGTCCCATGCTCATGGCAAACCAGAGGTCCCATCACCCTGGCAGGCGACAGTGAGGAGAACTGCGATGTCGTTTATCCATGCGCGCGTATCGGGCTTGGCCGCAATGCAATTCGGCGCGCCCGCCCAGACCGCAACGAGCCGGGAGGGAGGCTGGCGATGATCCTGGACTTCGCGATGCTTCCGCCCGAGGTGAACTCCGGCCGAATGTATTCCGGGGCGGGTTCGGGCCCGATGCTCGCCGCCGCGTCGGGCTGGCATGGACTGGCCGCCGAAATGCGTACCACTGCAACGTCTTACGGCTCGGTGCTGGCGGCCCTGACCGGTGAAGAATGGCACGGCCCCGCGTCGGCGTCGATGGCGGCGGCCGCGGCGCCCTACGTTGCCTGGTTAAGCACGACGGCCGAGCAAGCCCAGCAGGCCGCCACCCAGGCCGAGGCCGCCGCGGCGGCCTACGAGGCCGCGTTCGCCGCCACGGTGCCCCCGCCGGTGATCGCGGCCAACCGTGCCCAGCTCATGGCGTTGATCACCACCAACATCCTGGGTCAAAACACCCCGGCGATCGCGGCCACCGAGGCGCAGTACGCCGAGATGTGGGCCGAGGACGCCGCGGCGATGTACGGCTATGCCGCCTCCTCGGCGATCGCCACCCAACTGAGTCAGTTCATCGACCCGCGGCCGACCACCGACCCCGGCGGGCTGACCGCGCAGTCGACCGCGGTGGCGCAGGCCGTCGCCGCCCCGGCCGGTACCCAGCAGGACGCGCTGTCGCAGCTGATGTCGGCCTTGCCCGCGACGCTCCAGGGCCTGGCCTCGCCGGCGTCGTCCTCGTCGCCGGCGGCGGAGATCGTGGGGCTGCTCAGCGGGTCGGGGTCGGGATCGCCGGCCCTGGACAACCTCTGGGCAGCGTGGGGTCCCAACTCCAACGTGTGGAACACCGTCTTCTCCTCGGGGTTCTACATGCCCAGCAACACCATCGCCCCGTTCCTCGGGTTGGCGGGCCAAGCCGCAGGCGACGCTGCCGGTGACGCGGCCGCGCAGGCCGGCGGCGCGCTCGGTGAGGCCCTGACCGGGCCTGTCGGCGGCATCGGCGGTCTCGGCAACGCCGTGTCGGCCGGCCTCGGCCGCGCCCCGATGGTCGGCGCGATGTCGGTGCCACCCAGCTGGACCGCGTCCGTGCCACTGGCCGGCCCATTCGCGTCGTCACTGGGCGGCACGCCCATGGTGCCACCGCCGGCCATGGCGGCCGGCATGCCGGGAATGCCGATCGGGGCGGCGGGCGCACAACCGTATGGGCGCGCCGTTCCGCAGTACGGGTTCCGTCCCACCTTCGTCGCACGCCCCCCGGCCGCCGGATAGCGCGGCACTGTACGCCACCTCACAGCCGGTGAGTCGGCGGATTGAGCTTTCGGCAACCTGTCGGACACGCCCGGCACACGCAGCGGCGGGACGGGCGGGGCCCCTAGCACGATCAACGGCCGCGCCCGCCTCACAGAAAACTTTCAGCAGCTAATCAGCGGTGTGGCAGCGATCGATGCGTACGCTAGGTGAAATTTAGGGGAGCACGACATGACGATCAACTGTCCATTCGGCGTCGCCGAGGCCCGCGGGCCCACGGCGCGGGCCACCGCCAGCAACATCGGCTGCTCCGGTGGCGCCACCGACTCCGGCCGCGCGTAATTGGCGATTCGGCCAGAATGGCGGACACCGCACTGCGTACACTCAGGACACATATTGGCAAACGCAAATGCGTCCTTCCCGCGGGGTAATGTCGTCCGCGGCCATTAATTAATTCGGCGATCGCACAATAGCAACGCGGGTCGCCGCGGTCATCAACCACGCCAGTTTTAAGCACGCGCGCGGTCAATGTCATGTACGCAAATCGGATAAATTACCGTAGCTTTCTGAAAAGTTGCTGAGTGGTGGCTACTAACCCGCTGCACAACATCTTTAGCACAGCGAGGCGTTAGCTGACCGTCAGCGTACTCACAGCGATAGCGTCCTGATGACATATATTTTTTACGTTAGCCTTACACTCCAGGAACCCGCTCCAAATACGTTTCAATCACGATGATCCAGACATTGGTCAGCGGGGCCCAATGGCGGGGCAGTTGCGCGCCCGGCTTCATTTTCCAGTTAGCGGAGTGGGTCTGTTGGCTTTAAACAAGTTATATCGATCCGTGGATCCGGCGACGGATTCCATGGATTCCATAAGAGCTACGGGGCGGTTGCGGCCGGAGCTAACGAGCCGCGCCTACCATGGCGGCCACTGAGGGGACCGGAGGGCATAGATGTTCGATTTCGGGGCGCTACCACCGGAGATCAACTCCGGCCGGATGTATGTCGGCGCCGGGGCGGGGCCGATGCTCGCAGCCGCGGCGGCCTGGGACGAATTGGCAACCGGGTTGCAGTCGACCGCTGCCGCCTACGGCTCGACGATCGAGGGCCTGGCGGCCGGACCGTGGACCGGGCCCTCGTCCATCGCGATGGCGGCGGCCGCCGCCCCCTACGTGGCGTGGATGAGCGCGACGGGCGCGCAGGCCGAAGAGGCGGCCAGCCAGGCCAAGATCGCCGCGGGCGCCTACGAGACGGCGTTCGCGGCCACGGTGCCCCCGCCGGTGATCGCGGCCAATCGCGCGCTGCTGATGACGCTGATCGCCACCAACTTCCTGGGCCAGAACACCCCGGCGATCGCGGCCACCGAGGCGCAGTACGCCGAGATGTGGGCCCAGGATGCCGCCGCGATGTATGCCTACGCGGCCTCCTCGGCGGCGGCGACCCAGCTAGAGACGTTCGTCGAGCCGCCGCAGACCACCAGCGGCTCCGCTCAGGCCGCGGCGGTCAGCCAGGCCACGAGCACCCCGGCCGCGTCGGTCAGTTCCCAGATCTCCCAGCTGATCAACTCGATCCCGACGGCGCTGCAAAGCCTGGGATCCGGTCTGGCCTCGTCGCCGACCACCGGCTCCACGAACCTGTTGTCGGGACTCTCGTTGCCGCAGTTGGCCAACGTTTCCATGCCGGCCGGGCTCTCCAGCGACCTGGCGAACTGGAACACGATCATGTCGACCGTTGCCTCCGGGCCGTACTCCCTGCAGGGCCTGACTTCCATACCGGGCGGTCCGTTCCTGTCCTTCGGCCAGGTCTACTCCTACGCGCAGAATGGACAGGGCCTCGCCTTGTTCAACACGGTCAAACCCGTCACCGGGGCGCTGGCGCCGCTCACCAGCGGCGCCACCACCCACTTGAGCTCGGCGGTGGGCGGAGCGTCGGCGTCCGGAGCGATGGGCAAAGCCGCGCTCGTCGGAAGCATGTCAGTGCCGCAGGGCTGGACCGAGGCCGCCCCGGCGGTCAGGACGCTCGCGCAAGTGCTGCCCGCCAATGCGGCCGCGCCGGCCGCCGCCTCGCTCGTCGGCGAGGAAGGCGTCTTCAGTCAAATGGCGCTGTCCAGCCTGGCGGGGCGGGCGGTGGCCGCGGCCGGGGTCGGCTCCAGTGCCGGCGGCGCGGCCGGTTCGCTCGGGGGTGTGGTCGCGGCGGATGCCGGCACGGCCACCATCATCGTGATCCCGGCGCTCGAGGAGTGACCGCGATGAGATCGGCAACGGACCACACCACCCAGGCGCGCCCGACCAGGCAAGGGGACTGACATGATTTACGCAGCTTTTCCGCCGGAGTTCAATTCGGGCCGGATGTACGCCGGCCCCGGTTCGGGGTCGATGCGGGCCGCCGCCGCGGCCTGGGACGGGCTGGCCAGCGAATTGCAGTCCACGGTTTCCTCGTATACCGCGGTGATCGACGGCCTGACCAGCGGGGCGTGGACGGGTCCGTCGTCGGTGAGCATGGCCGCGGCCGTGACGCCCTACCTGAGTTGGATGCAGGGCACCGCCGCGCAGGCGGCCGAGGCCGCGACCCAAGCCACCGCGGCGGCAACCGCCTACGAGACGGCCTTCGCCGCCCACGTGCCACCGGAGGAAATCGCGGCCAATCGCAGCCAACTGGCGTCGCTGGTGGCCACCAACGTCTTCGGGCAGAACACCGCCGCGATCGCGGCGACCGAGATCCAGTACGCCGAGATGTGGGCCCAGGACGCCCTCGCGATGGACACCTACGCGAGTTCCTCGGCGGCCGCCTCCAACGTGACGCCGTTCACCGAGGCCCCACAGATCACGAACGCGGGCGGGCTGGCCAGCCAGGCAGCCGCGGTGACGCAAGCCGCGGCCACTCCGGCCGGCAGCGCCGCCTCACTGGTGTCAGCGGCGGCCCAGCCGCTGACGACGGCCAACCCCCTGCTGCAAACCCTCGCCAATCTCAGCAGCGACTACACGAGCACCCTAAACGGCCTGGTGAACTCGCTGTTCGGCCCAACCGGGGCATCGACATACACCGCCCTCTACAACGCCATCAAGACCCCGCTCGGGTTCACCACCGGGTTCAATGACATCGGGTTGCTGATCAACCTTCCCGCGTCGCAGTTCCTCAAATTCGCTCCGCACGCGGCAGCGGCGGGCGCGCTGCCGCGAGATGCGCTGGGAGCCGGGCTCGGGGCGGCCAACTTTGGCCGCGGCACATTGTTCAACTCGGTATCGGGAAGTATGGGCAATGCCGGCACGCTGGTCGGGAAGCTGTCGGTCCCCCCGAGCTGGGCAACGGCCACGCCGGCGATCAGGACCGTGGCCGCGGCGCTATCGGCCGCGGGCCCCGACGCCGTGCCGGCGGCCGCGCTCGGCGAGGGCGGGCTGCTCAGCTCCATGTCCGTGGCGGGAATGCTGGGCAGCGCGCTGGGCGCCGGAGCCCCCACGGTGGTCGGCGGTGCGGGCGTTCGCGGGCGCGTCAAACCGATCAAGGACCTCAAAGACGCCAACTCGCCGGAGCACCTCAAGCGTCTGGTGGCCCAAATATCGGAGAAGCCCGAATGTGTGCAGCACCACAACGTCGATCAAGAGGGTCTGGACGCCTTGCTCGATCAGCTGTCGAAGAAACCCGGCATCCACGCGGTGCACCTGAGAAAGGGTGACAAGCCGCAGGTGGTGCCCTCCGATGCGCAAATGGGCTAGGGCACAAGTCAATTGGGAGAGGAATGAAGATGAGAGTGCTACTGGCTGCCCTCGGCGTCGCGGCCGCACTGGGGTTCGCCGCGCCGGCATATGCCGATCCGCCCCCACCGCCGGAGGGGGACGACGGGGGATTCCTCGCCGCTTTGCAGCAGGTAGGCATCCACTATTCCAGCCCGGACGCGGCGGTCGCGTCCGGCAAGGCCGTGTGCACCTGTCTGAACAACGGCGAATCGGGGCTGGAGCTCGTCCACGACGTCAAGACCCACAACCCCGGGATGGACATGGAGAACGCGTCGAACTTCGCGATGATCGCCGCGAAGTTCTACTGCCCTCACCAACTCTCCAAGGCGTAACGCAGGGCGGCACGCCCGGCCCGCGGTGACGTGGACGTGGCCGCGGGACAACCGGATTGGCTCGGGTCCACCTGCTGTTCACCTGCGCGTGGTTAGCTGCCGCCGACCGGCGCGCGGGCGGGGAAGGAGGGCGCTGCCATGCAGACGTTGAGCGTCGCGGACTTCGCGCTTCGCCTCGGCGTCGGGGTGGGCTGTGGCGCCTTGATCGGCGTGGAGCGGCAATGGCGCGCGCGGCGCGCAGGCCTGCGCACCAACGCGCTGGTGGCCGCCGGGGCGACGCTGTTCGTGCTGTACGCGGCCGCCACCGAGGACAGCAGCCCGACGCGGGTCGCGTCGTATGTGGTGTCCGGCATCGGGTTTCTCGGCGGCGGGGTGATCCTGCGCGAGGGTGTCAACGTCCGAGGGCTCAACACCGCGGCCACCCTGTGGTGCTCGGCGGCAATAGGCGTGCTGGCCGCGTCGGGGCACCTGGTCTTCACGGTGATCGGCACCGGGACTGTCATCGCCATCCACCTTTTCGGGCGCCCACTGGGTCGCCTGATCGACCGCGACAGCACCGATGAGGAAGACGAAGACCTGCAACCCTTCCTGGTGCAGGTGATTTGCCGACCGAAAACCGAAAAGTACGCCCGCGCGCAGATCGTGCAACACGCCAGCGGCAACGACATGACGCTGCGCGGCATCCATACCGGACCCGCCGGCGACGACGAGATCACGTTGACCGCGCATCTGTTGATGGACGGCCACACCCCGGCGAAACTGGAGCGGTTGGTCGCCGAGCTGTCGTTGCAGCCGGGCGTGCGCGCGGTGCAGTGGTACGCCGGGGATCACGCGCAGTCGGATTGACCCGATCAGGGGCGGGCCTGCAACTCCGGCGCGGCGGCCGCGAGCAGCTCGGCGCGGTCGCGGCTCAGCGGCGGGTAAATCCGGCGGGTATTGATCGTCTGCTTGGTGGCCTTGGCCTCCGCGCCCGTCGAGACCACCACCCGCTCCCAGCCCTCGGTGTAGACGGCGCCGGCCGCACCCAGGTCGAGAACCGTGACGTACCAAGGTATTCGAAGGGCCAGCATCGGCTCGCCGAACAGGTCGCTGACGACGTTGTAGCCGGCATAGCGGCCCATCGGGCGCCCGTGTTGACACGACATCACCGACAGGTGCGCGTCGTCCATGCGGGCCGCGGCAACGTCACCCGCGGCGAAGACCGAGGGCACACCGACCACCCGCAGGTAGTCGTCGACCTGCACACGGCCCAGCCGGTCGCGCGGCACCGGTAGCTGCTCGGTCAGCGAGCTGGCCCGCATGCCCGCGCACCACACCACGGTGGCCGCCTCGAGGTGTTCGCCCGACGACAGCGACACCCCGCGCCGGGTGACCTCCGTGACACCGACCGCCGTCCGGGTCTCAACGCCGTTGCGCGACAAGGCTTCTTCGATCACCGGACGCGCCGAGGGGCCCATGTCGGACCCCACCGCGGGGTTGCGGTCGATGAGAATCACCCGCGGGGCTCCACGAGAGAACAAGGCGCGCAGCCGCTTTGGCAGCTCGCAGGCCGCCTCGATGCCGGTCAATCCGGCCCCGACCACGACGACGGTGGCCGCCGCCTGCGTCGCCGCGCCGTCGGCGAGCGTGCGCAGGTGGCGCCGCAACGCGAGCGCCCCGTCGTGAGTGTCGACGTCGAAGGCGAACTCCGGCAGGCCCGGTATGTCGGGTTTGAGCACGTGGCTGCCCGCCGCGAGCACCAGCCGGTCATAGCCGAACACCGCACCGCCCGATGTGGCGACCGAGCGGGCGCCGGTGTCGATGGCGGTCACCTGGGTGGCGACGTGCGCAATACCGACGGGATCGAGGAGGTCCGCGAGCGGGATGCGGCAGTCGCTCAAGTCCGCCTCGTAATTGCGCACCCGGATGTCGTGGAAGCGCTGGGCGCTCAACACGGTGATCTCGACCGTGTCCGCCGGCACGCCGAGCTCGTCGAGGCGCCGGGCGGCGCCGAGCGCCGCCCACAGCCCCGCGAACCCGGCGCCTACTACCACCACAGCGGTCACGTGCTCAACACCTCATTGGTACGGGCCGTTACCAACCTCGGCCGGTGGTCGTAATCTATCCGTGTGAATGCTGTCACCGGGTTCTGGTTCGCGCTGCCACCGCAGATGCGGGATCCCGTGCTGTTCGCCATCCCGTTTTTCCTGTTTTTGCTGACCATCGAGTGGACCGCGGCCCGCAAAGTGCAACGCATCGCGGCAGAGGAGTCGGGCGCGCCACGGACACCCGCGGGCGCGTATCTGACCCGCGATTCCTGGACCAGCATCTCGATGGGCCTGGTCTCGATAGCCACCAGCGCCGGCTGGAAGGCCCTGGCCCTGCTGGGTTACGCCGCGATCTACGCCTACCTGGCACCGTGGCACCTTTCGCCGACCAAGTGGTACACCTGGGTCGTCGCGCTCATCGGCGTCGACCTGCTGTACTACGGCTACCACCGCATGGCCCACCGGGTGCGGCTGGTCTGGGCGACACACCAGGCGCACCACTCCAGCCAGTACTACAACCTCGCCACGGCGGTGCGCCAGAAGTGGAACAACAGCGGCGAGGTCCTGATGTGGGCTCCGTTGCCGCTGCTGGGGCTGCCGCCCTGGATGGTGTACTTCAGCTGGTCGCTGAACTTGATCTACCAGTTCTGGATCCACACCGAGCGGATCGGCAAGCTGCCGCGGCCGTTCGAGTTCGTCTTCAACACCCCGTCGCACCACCGGGTGCACCACGGCATGGACAAGATCTATCTGGACAAGAACTACGGCGGCATCCTGATCATCTGGGACCGGCTGTTCGGCACCTTCCAGCCCGAGCTGTTCCGCCCGCACTATGGCCTCACCAAGCAGGTCGACACGTTCAACATCTGGAAGCTGCAGACCTACGAATACGTCGCCATCGCCCGCGACTGGCGATCGGCAAAGCGCCTGCGTGACCGGCTCGGCTTCGTCTTCGGGCCCCCGGGATGGACCCCGCGCATGGCGGGCACACCCGCCGACGCCGTCCCGCTGGTCACGCCGGGGTAACGCCAGCGCCGTCACGTGCGAAAAGATCAACGAGGGGCGAGACTAAGTCGTAACGTCACCCTTCGGATCGGCAGTTTTCACGGACGGACGGGGGCTCATGGTGCACCGCCTGGTAACGCGCGCATTCGCCGCGTCGGCTTCCGTTGCGGCGTTGGCCGCGTGGCTACCGCCGGTGCCCGCCAAGGCGGACCCGGTGGTATTTCCCGGGATGGAAATCCATCAGGACAATCGCGTCTGCACGCTGGGCTACGTCGACCCGGCGCTGAAGATCGCGTTCACCGCGGGGCATTGCCGGGGCAGCGGGGTCGTTTACGACCGGGAACACAACGTCATCGGCCGCCTCGCCACCTTCCGCGACAACACGCCCAGCGGCACCACCGTGGCCACCGACCAGGTGATCAACGACTACGAGGCGATCGTGCTGGACAGCGGCGTCACCGCCAACAACGTCCTGCCGGGCGGGCGTCCTCTGGAATCCAACCCCGCCGCGACGCTGCAGCCGGGCGAAGCGGTATGCCATTTCGGCGTCGTCACGGGTGAGACGTGCGGGACCGTGGAAAGCGTGAACAACGGGTGGTTCACGATGTCGCACGGCGTCCAGAGCCAGCGGGGCGACTCCGGCGGGCCGGTGTATTTGGCACCCAGCGGCGGTCCGGGGGAGATCGTCGGAATTTTCAACAGCGTGTGGGGAGATCTGCCCGCGGCGGTGTCGTGGCGGGCCGCCTCCGACCAGGTCCGCCAGGACCTCGGGGCGACGACCAATCCGCGTTGACGCGCCCTAACGGGCGGGTTCGAGCACGAACACGGGGATCGCCGGCGCGCCCGTGAGCAGCTGCTCATCGGTGGAGTCCGGCGTCAACCCGCCGACATAATCCTTGACCTGCCAGTACCACCTCCCCAGGTAGCGCCTCAGCACTGCGGGCTTGGCGGCATCGTCGAGCTCGCTGACCCGAGCGCGTCGCCTGCGCCAGCGCGGGCCGACCTCGATGACGCCCGCCGCCCTGACGTTGCGCGCCCACTGTGTGTTCCCCCGCGGTGAGACGAGATAGTCGACGCCGTCGACGGTCAACAGGTTGATCACCACCGCCCGCACTTTTCCGCTTTTGCGGCCGCGGACGCGCAGCGCCCGGGTCCCGGCGATGCTGATTCCCAGCTCGGCAAGCCAGCGGATCACGGTGTTGGCGGCGCGGGCCACCCGGTTCGGTTCTTCGTAGCGCGTGGCCATGGCGTCCTCTCGAAGCATCATGAGAGCGGTGCTCTCGTTGCCGAACACGCTGCCACAGCCCGTTTCGAAAAGCAAGAGCGGTGATCTCGGTTGTGTCAGACTGGCCGCGTGGGCAAACGCCAGGAGTCGCGGGAGCAGATCGAGGCGCGGATCGTCGAACTGGGCCGCCGCCAGCTGGTGGATCGCGGTGCGGCGGGATTGTCGGTGCGTGCCATCGCCCGCGATCTGGGCATGGTGTCCTCGGCCGTGTACCGGTACGTGTCCAGCCGCGACGAGTTGCTGACCTTGCTGCTGATCGACGCCTATTCCGACCTGGCCGACGCCGTGGACCGGGCCCGCGAGACGGTGGGTGACCTGTGGAGCGACGACGTCATCGCCATCGCGCGGGCGGCGCGGCGGTGGGCCGTCGCCCATCCGGCCCGGTGGGCGCTGCTCTACGGCAGCCCGGTGCCCGGATACCACGCGCCGCCCGACCGCACGGTCCCGGCCGGCACCCGCGTGGTGGGAGCCATCTTCGACGCCGTCGCCGCCGGAATCGCCACCGGGGACATTCGGTTGACAAACGACCTTGCGCCACAACCGATGTCGTCGGACTTCGAACGCATCCGCCACGAGTTCGGGTTTCCGGGGGATGACCAGGTCATCGCCAAGTGCTTTTTGTTGTGGGCCGGGGTGCTCGGCGCCATCAGCCTCGAGGTGTTCGGGCAATACGGCGCCGACACCCTGACCGACCCGTCGGCGGTGTTCGACACCCAGCTTCGAATGCTGGTGGACGTGTTGGGCCAACATTGACCCGCGGGAATTAGAACGTGTTCATCGCCCCGTTGCGGGGCCGGCGGGGGCTGTCACGGCAAAGTTTCGTTGGCCCTTTCTGGCGGCGACCGCCCTGGGCTATCCTGCGAGACGATGACCCCTTCGCCTCAAACGCCGACGCAGATCGCATGGGTCACCCCGGACCTGGACGCCACCGAAACGGCCCTCACCGGGCTATTAGGCGTCCGGAAGTGGGTGCGCATACCCGACGTACACTTTGCTCCGGAGACGTGCAGCTACCTTGGCAAGCCCGCCGATTTCGTCGCCAGCATCTCCCTGAGCTACCTCGGGGACATGCAGTTGGAGCTGATCCAACCGGTCCGCGGGGAGAACATCTATAGTGACTTCCTCCGGGACTCGGGGGCGGGGTTGCATCACATCTGCGTGGAGGCGGCGAGCCCCGAACAGTTCGACGCGGTCCTGGCCGAGGCCGCGGGCCAGGGGGCGCCGGTCGTGCAGCAGGGCGTGATGGCCGGCGGCATCCGGTTCGCCTACGTGTCGGCGCGGCAGGCGGGAGTGCCATTTCTTGAAATCGCCTACATCGCGCCCGAGATGAGGGCCTTCTACGACTACATCAAACAGGAGCAGCAGCGGTGAGCACCGAGATTCCAGCGACGATCAGCGCGAGCACGGTGACGTCGTGGTCGGACGACGTCGACGTGGTGGTGATCGGTTTCGGCATCGGCGGCGGCTGCGCGGCGGTCAGTGCGGCCGCCGCGGGTGCGCGGGTGCTGGTGCTCGAGCGCGCGGCCGCGGCGGGTGGCACCACTTCCCTTGCGGGAGGCCACTTTTACCTTGGGGGCGGCACCGCCGTCCAAGAGGCGACCGGGCACCCCGATTCGCCCGAGGAGATGTACAAGTACCTGGCCGCCGTGTCGCGGCAACCGGACCACGCCAAGATCCGCGCGTATTGCGAGGGCAGCGTCGAGCATTTCAATTGGCTGGAAGACTTGGGTTTTCAGTTTGAGCGCAGCTACTTCCCGGGCAAGGCGGTGATCCAGCCCAACACCGAGGGGCTGATGTTCACCGGCAACGAGAAGGTGTGGCCCTTCCTGGAGAAGGCCGTGCCGGCGCCGCGCGGCCACAAGGTGCCCGTACCCGGCGACACCGGCGGCGCCAGCATGGTGATCGACCTGCTCCTCAAGCGCGCCGCGAGCCTCGGCGTGCTAGTCCGCTACGAGACGGGCGCCACCCAGCTCATCGTCGACGATTCCGGCGCGGTGATTGGCGTGGCGTGGAAGCACTTCACCGAAACCGGTGCGATCAAGGCAAAGTCGGTGATCATCGCTGCGGGGGGGTTCGTGATGAACCCGGAGATGGTCGCCAAGTACACCCCCAAGCTGGGGGAGAAGCCGTTCGTGCTCGGCAATACCTATGACGACGGCCTGGGCATCCGGATGGGTGAGTCCGCGGGCGGCGCCACCCAGCACATGGATCAGATCTTCATCACCGCTCCGCCGTACCCGCCGTCGATCCTGCTGACCGGCATCATCGTGAACAAGCTCGGCCAGCGGTTCGTCGCCGAGGACTCCTACCACTCCCGGACCGCCGGCTTCATCATGGATCAGCCGGACAGTGCGGCGTTTTTGATCGTCGACGAGGCGCACCTGGAGCATCCCAAGATGCCGCTGGTGCCGCTGATCGACGGCTGGGAGACCGTCGCCGAGATGGAAGCCGCGCTCGGCATCCCGCAGGGCAACCTTGTCGCGACGCTCGACCGCTACAACACCCATGCCGCGCGCGGCGAAGACCCCGACTTCCACAAGCAACCGGAATTCCTTGCGCCGCAAGACAAGGGCCCGTGGGGCGCGTTCGACATGTCGCTGGGCAAGGCGATGTACGCCGGTTTCACCGTCGGCGGGCTGGCCACGTCGGTGGACGGCCAGGTGCTGCGCGAGGACGGCTCGGCGGTGGCCGGCCTGTACGCGGTCGGGGCATGCGCGTCCAACATCGCCCAGGACGGCAAGGGCTACGCCAGCGGGACGCAGCTGGGGGAGGGGTCGTTTTTCGGGCGCCGCGCCGGAGCGCACGCGGCCCGCGGGGCCGGGGGCGCGCAGGCGCGTTAGGACACCGCGCCGGAGCGCACGCGGCCCGCGGGGCCGGGGGCGCGCAGGCGCGTTAGGACACCGCGCCGGAGCGCACGCGGCCCGCGGACGCTAGACCGGCGCGGGCTCCTTTTCGACCGGGCCCAGCCGCCATTCGCCGCCGCCCAGTAGGTGGAGCTGTTGGTCGTGGTGCTGTTCGACGGTGGGTCGGTGGCTCACGCTGACCAGGACGGTATCCGGCAGCTCGGCGCGCACCAGCTGGTAGAGCGCGAATTCGAGGCCCTCGTCCAGCGCCGAGGTGGCCTCGTCGAGGAAGACGGCTTTCGGCTTGGTGAGCAGGATCCGCGCGAACGCGACCCGCTGCTGCTCACCCGGGGAAAGCACCTTGGCCCAGTCCTGCTCCTCGTCGAGCCGGTCGATCAGCGGGGCGAGAGCCACCTTGGTCAGTACGTCGCGGAGCACATCCTCGGGGACGTCATCCGGCGAGTTCGGGTAGCACACGACGGTGCGCAGGTTGCCCAGCGGCACGTAGGGCAACTGCGACAGGAACATCGTCGCGTTGTCGCCGTCGGGACGGCAGAGCGTCCCCGACGCGTAGGGCCACAGCTCGGCCAGGCTGCGCAGCAGCGTGGTCTTTCCGGCGCCGGACCGCCCGGTGATCACCAGCGCGTCGCCCTCGTCCAACCGCACGTCGAGCGGATCGATCAGCTGATCACCGCCGGGCGTGCGCACCTCGACACCGCGAAGCTCGACCGCTGCCTCCTCGCTCGGCTTGACCAGAATGGTCGGCAGCGCGCGGCCCTGGCTGTTGGCGTCGACGAGCCCGTGCAACCGGATGATCGCCGCCCGAAACGCCGCGAACGCGTCGTAGTTGTTGCGGAAGAACGACAGCGAATCCTGAATGTTGCCAAAGGCCGTCGCGCTCTGGCCGACATCGCCGAAGTCGATCTTTCCGGCGAACAGCCGCGGCGCCTGAATCACCCACGGCAGCGGAACGATGATCTGCGACACCGACCAGTTCCACCCGTTGAAGATGATCGTGCGGCGCACAAACTTGCGGTAGTTGCCGATGATCGGCGTGAATCGCCGCCACAGTTGCGCGCGCTCGACTCGCTCGCCGCGGTAGAAGCCCACCGCCTCGGCCGCGTCGCGCAACCGCACCAGGGCGTAACGGAAGGCGGCGTTGAGTTTCTCGTTGTTGAAGCTCAGCTGGATCAGCGGATGGCCCAGCCAGATCGCGACCAGCGTGGCGACCAGCACGTAGACGAGGACCGTCCAGAACATGGCGCGCGGCAACACCACGCCGAAAACATCCAGATTGCCGGACAGCTGCCACAGGATGGCCGCGAACGAGATGACCGAGGCCACCGCGTTGACCGCCCCGAACAGCAAGGTGCTGCCCGTGCCATTGGACGGGATATTCGGCGTGCCCCCGGCATTGGCGGTGAAGATGTCGATGTCCTGCTGGATGCGCTGGTCCGGGTTGTCGATCGTGTTGTCGATGAACAGGTCCCGGTAATAGGCCTTGCCGCCCAGCCAGTCATCGGTGAGGTGGGCGGTCAGCCAGATGCGCCAGGCAATGATGAAACGCTGCGTCAGATAGATGTCGATCATGAACCGGATGACATACAGCGTCGCCAACACGGAAAAGATCGCGATCGACATCCAAAAGCCATGAATCCCGGACTGTTTGACGTTGTCGTCATCCGCCGCGATGCCCTGGACCGCTTTCTGCACCCCCGTGTAGAGGTCATTGCCCTGATAGCTGAGCAAAACCGTGAGACGCACCGACAGGAGCACCGACAGCAACAACACGCCGAGCATCAACCACACCTTGATGCTCCCCGGACCGACGAAATATCCGCGGGTGATCCGCCAGAACTGCCGGCCCCACGGCGTCAGAAAGCGGAAGGCGACGAGCACGGCCAGCAGACACACCGCCCCTATCGCCCAGGCGATGGCGATCCAGCGCAGCGAATCCATGGGTGCCGCCGACCAGTCGATCGACGGCTTGAACGGCTTTGGGCCCATGGTCGAGGTCTCCTTACGGCCGAGGTGTCCAGCCTGTGCTCAACGAAAATCCTTCGGCGAAGGTACCCGAAGGATCTGGATAGGCTGCGGTAATGAGTACCGACACCATCCCCACACAAACATTGCACGCCGGCCGGCTCATCGCGCGGCGGCTCAAAGCCGGCGGCGTCGACACCGTCTTCACGTTGTCGGGCGGCCACCTGTTTTCCATTTACGACGGGTGCCGCGACGAGGGTATCCGCCTGATCGACACCCGGCATGAGCAGACCGCCGCCTTCGCCGCCGAGGGCTGGTCGAAGGTGACGAGGCTGCCGGGCGTGGCTGCTCTCACCGCCGGGCCGGGCGTCACCAACGGGATGAGCGCCATGGCGGCGGCGCAGCAGAACCAGTCGCCGTTGGTGGTCCTGGGGGGCCGGGCTCCCGCGGGGCGCTGGGGCATGGGCTCGCTGCAGGAGATCGACCATGTGCCGTTCGTGGCGCCGCTGGCGCGATTCGCCGCGACGGCGCAGTCGGCCGGGGACGCCGGCCGGTTGGTCGACGAGGCGTTGCGGGCGGCGGTGGGCGCCCCGTCCGGGGTGGCCTTCGTCGACTTCCCCATGGATCACGCCTTTTCGATGTCGGAGGACGACAATCGGCCGGGCGCCTTGACGGCGCTGCCGCAGGGCCCCGCCCCCGATGCCCAAGCGCTGGACCGCGCCGCCGACCTGCTGGCGGCGGCGCAGCGGCCGGTGATCATGGCGGGCACCAACGTCTGGTGGGGACACGCGGAGGCGGCGCTGCTGCGCCTCGCCGAGGAACGACAAATCCCGGTGCTGATGAACGGGATGGCCCGCGGCGTGGTGCCCGCCGACCACCCGATGGCGTTTTCGCGCGTCCGCGCCAAAGCGCTGGGAGATGCCGACGTGGCGCTGATCGTCGGCGTGCCAATGGATTTCCGGTTGGGCTTCGGCAAGGTGTTCGGGCCGGAAACCCAGCTGATCGTGGCCGACCGCGCCGAACCCGGCCGCGACCATCCGCGGCCCATCGCCGCCGGCCTGTACGGCGATCTCACCTCGATCCTGTCGGCCCTCGCCGGGACAACCGGCACCGCACACCAGGATTGGGTCGCCGGGCTGCGAACGGCCGAGACCGCGGCACGCGCCCAGGAGAAGGCCGAGCTCGGCGACGACCGGACCCCGCTGCACCCGATGCGGGTCTACGCGGAGCTGGCGCCGCTGCTGGACCGGGACGCGATCGTCGTCATCGACGCGGGCGACTTCGGCTCCTATGCCGGCCGGGTGATCGACAGCTATCTACCGGGCTGCTGGCTGGACAGCGGCCCGTTCGGCTGCCTCGGGTCGGGCCCCGGCTATGCCCTGGCCGCGAAGTTGGCCCGCCCCGACCGCCAAGTCGTGCTGCTGCAGGGCGACGGGGCGTTCGGCTTCAGCGGCATGGAGTGGGACACCCTGGCGAGGCACGGCGTGCCGGTCGTGTCGGTGATCGGCAACAACGGGATCTGGGCCCTCGAAAAGCACCCCATGGAGGCGCTGTACGGCTATTCGGTGGTGGCGGAGTTGCGTCCCGGCACCCGCTACGACGAGGTGGTGCGCGCCCTGGGCTGCCACGGCGAGCTGGTCTCCGCGCCGGTCGAGCTGCGGCCCGCGCTGGAACGCGCCTTCTCCAGCGGCCTGCCGGCGGTCGTCAACGTGCTCACCGACCCGTCGGTCGCCTATCCACGCCGGTCGAACCTGGCGTGACGGGCGCCGCCGGGCCGCGACGGTGCGCGGATTGCCACGGATTAGGGCGTGTCGCGGTACAGACACGCGCCCTCGCGCGCGACGCTGGCTCGCGTACCGTTGACCTGTGTCAAAGACCTCCCGGACCCAACCCGGACGCCTGAGTAGCCGGTTCTGGCGACTGCTGGGCGCCAGCACCGAAAAAAACCGCAGCCGGTCCCTCACGGACGTCACCGCCTCCTCGGAGTACGACAAGGAAGCCGCCGAGCTCAGCGACGAGAAGCTGCGCCAGGCGACCGGGCTACTGAAACTCGACGACCTCGCGGAGTCCGCCGACATCCCGCAGTTCCTTGCGATCGCGCGCGAAGCGGCCGAGCGGGCGACCGGGTTGCGGCCGTTCGACGTGCAGCTCCTCGGGGCGCTGCGCATGCTTGCCGGCGACGTGATCGAGATGGCCACCGGGGAGGGCAAAACCCTGTCGGGGGCGATCGCGGCCGCCGGATACGCGTTGGCGGGGCGGCACGTGCACGTGGTGACCATCAACGACTATCTGGCCCGCCGCGACGCGGAATGGATGGGCCCGCTGCTGGAAGCGATGGGGCTGACCGTCGGCTGGATCACCGCGGACTCGACGAGCGAGGAGCGCCGGGCCGCCTACGGCTGCGACGTCACCTACGCCTCGGTCAACGAGATCGGCTTCGACGTGCTGCGCGATCAGCTGGTCACCGACGTCGACGACCTGGTCTCGCCGAACCCCGACGTCGCGCTGATCGACGAGGCCGACTCGGTGCTGGTCGACGAGGCGCTGGTGCCGCTGGTGCTGGCCGGCACCACGCACCGCGAGACCCCGCGACTGGAGATCATCAAGCTGGTCGGTGAACTGGACGCCGGCGCCGACTACGACACGGACTCCGACAGCCGCAACGTCCACCTGACCGACGTCGGCGCCCGCAAGGTGGAAAAGGCGCTCGGCGGCATCGACCTGTACTCCGAGGAACACGTCGGCACCACTCTGACCGAGGTCAACGTGGCGCTGCACGCGCACGTGCTGCTGCATCGCGACGTGCACTACATCGTGCGGGACGACGCGGTGCACCTGATCAACTCCTCCCGCGGGCGCATCGCGCAATTGCAGCGGTGGCCGGACGGGCTGCAGGCCGCCGTCGAGGCCAAGGAGGGCATCGAGACCACCGAGACCGGCGAGGTGCTCGACACCATCACGGTGCAGGCGTTGATCAATCGCTACGCCACCGTCTGCGGAATGACCGGCACCGCGCTGGCCGCCGGTGAGCAGCTGCGCCAGTTCTACAAGCTCGGTGTGTCGCCAATCCCGCCGAATAAACCCAACATTCGCGAGGACGAGTCCGACCGCGTCTACATCACCGCCGCCGCGAAGAACGACGCGATCGTCGCGCACATCGCCGAGGTGCACGAGACCGGGCAGCCGGTGCTGGTCGGCACGCGCGACGTCGCCGAGTCCGAGGAGCTGCACGAGCGGCTGCTGCGCCGCGGCGTGCCGGCGGTGGTGCTCAACGCGAAGAACGACGCCGAGGAGGCCAAGGTGATCGCCGAGGCCGGCGAGTTCGGCACGATCACGGTGTCGACCCAGATGGCCGGGCGGGGCACCGACATCCGCCTCGGCGGGTCCGACGAGGCCGATCACGACCGGGTGGCCGAGCTGGGCGGGCTGCACGTGGTCGGTACGGGCCGGCATCACACCGAGCGGCTCGACAACCAGCTGCGCGGACGCGCCGGGCGCCAGGGCGATCCCGGGTCGTCGGTGTTCTTCTCGAGCTGGGAGGACGACGTCGTCGCCGCCAACCTCGACCACAACAAGCTGCCGATGCAGACCGACGAGGACGGGCGGATCGTGAGCCCCAAGGCGGCGGGGATGCTCGACCACGCGCAGCGGGTCGCCGAGGGCCGGATGCTGGACGTGCACGCCAACACCTGGCGCTACAACCAACTGATCGCCCAGCAGCGCGCCATCATCGTCGACAGGCGAAACACGTTGTTGCGCACCGCAACCGCGCGCGAGGAACTTGCCGAGCTGGCGCCGGACCGGTACGAGGAACTGTCCAAGGACATCTCCGAAGAGGACCTGGAGAAGATCTGCCGGCTGATCATGCTGTATCACCTCGACCGGGGATGGGCGGATCACCTGGCATACCTGGCCGACATCCGCGAAAGCATCCACCTGCGCGCGCTGGGCCGGCAGAATCCGCTCGACGAATTCCACCGGCTGGCGGTCGACGCCTTCGCGTCGCTGGCCGCCGACGCCATCGAGGCGGCCCAGCAGACGTTCGAAACCGCGAACGTGCTCGAAGAGGAGCCGGGCCTGGATCTGTCCAAGTTGGCACGGCCGACGTCGACGTGGACGTACATGGTCAACGACAACCCGCTGTCGGATGACACGCTGTCGACCCTGAGCCTGCCCGGGGTCTTCCGCTGAGTTGAGCCGACGAGTGTGCGGCCAGCCGCGCGCTCGAGGGCGAGTGCGCGGCCAGCCGCACAGTCGGCGTTCGACTAATGTCACGGCTCATGGAGCAGGTGCTTCCGCCCGATCGGGTGCTGACAGTGCCCAACGCCCTGAGCGCCATCCGCCTGGTGCTCATCGGAGTCTTCATCTACGTGCTGCTGTTCGCGCACGCCAACGGCTGGGCGGTGGCGATCCTGATGTTCAGCGGGGCCTCCGACTGGGCCGACGGCAAGATCGCCCGCACGCTCAACCAGTCCTCGCGGCTCGGCGTGCTGCTGGACCCGGCGGTGGACCGCCTCTACATGGTGACCGTCCCGATCGTCCTGGCGGTCGACGGAATCGTGCCCTGGTGGTTCGTCATCACGCTGCTGGTGCGGGATGGGCTGCTCGCGGCGACGCTGCCGCTGCTGCGAAGTCGCGGGCTGTCGGCGCTGCCGGTGACCTACATCGGTAAGGCCGCCACCTTCGCGTTGATGTCCGGCTTCCCGTTGGTGCTGCTGGGAACGGGGGGCGCGGTCTGGAGCCGGGTGCTGAGGGCCTGCGGCTGGGGCTTTCTGGGTTGGGGCTTGTACTCGTACCTGTGGGCATTCGTGCTGTACGCGGTGCAGATGGCGGTGGTGGTGCGCCGCATGCCCAAACTGAAACACGCTGCCCCCCAGCCGGTCGCGCCCGAGGCGGGTGAGCATGGCTGACGCCGACCGCCTGCTCGGCGGCTACGACCCGAACGCCGGCCGCAGCGCCCACGCCGCGGCCCGGCCGCAGCTGATCCCGGTTCCCTCGCTGCTGCGCGCGCTGCTGTCGGAGCACCTGGATCCGGGGTATGCCGCGGCCGCCGCCCGGCGCGGCGGCGCCGATGCACCGCGGCGCGGGCGGGAAAGGGCTTTCGGCTGGCTATGGGAGGCGCTGGCGGCGCTGTTGATCGCCGCGGTATTCGCCGCCGCGGTCGCCCAGGCCCGCTCGGTTGCCCCCGGCGTGCGCGACGCGCAGCAGCTGCTGTTGCAAAGCGTGCGGTCGTCCGAAAGCACCGCGGCCAGGCTGGGCAAGGAGCGCAGCGCGCTGACCGCGAGGGTCGACGACGTGCAGCGCCGGGCGCTGGCGGAGAACGCCGAGGGCCGGCGGCTGCTGACCCGGCTCGACGCGCTCAGCCTGGCGGCGGCCAGCACCGCGGTCATCGGTCCCGGCCTGACGGTCACCGTGACGGATCCCGGTGCCGGGCCGAACCTTTCCGACGTGTCCAAACAGCGGGTCAACGGCAGCAGGCAGATCATCCTGGACCGCGACCTGCAGCTGGTCGTCAACTCGTTGTGGGCCAGCGGCGCCGAAGCCATCTCCGTCGGTGGGGTCCGGATCGGGCCGAACGTGACCATCCGGCAGGCCGGCGGGGCGATCCTGGTCGACAACACCCCCACCAGCAGCCCGTACCAGATCCTTGCGGTCGGGCCCCCGCACGGGATGCGGGACGTCTTCGACAGCAGCCCCGGCCTGCAGCGCCTGCGGCTGCTGGAGGCCTCCTACGGTGTCGTCGTCGCGGTGGACGTCGCCGACGGTCTGTCGCTGCCCGCCGGATCGATCCGGGATGTCAAGTTCGCCAAACAGATTGGGCCCTAGTGAGACGACCTCTCTCCAGACCGCTCCCGCCCGCCGGGTTGGGGTGGCGCGCATGATCGGCATCGCGGCGCTCGCCGTCGGCATCGTGCTCGGTTTGATCTTCCACCCCGCCGTCCCCGAGGCCATCCAGCCCTATTTGCCGATCGCGGTGGTGGCCGCGCTCGACGCGGTGTTCGGCGGGCTGCGCGCCTACCTCGAACGGATCTTTGACCCCAAGGTCTTCGTCGTGTCGTTCGTGTTCAACGTCTTCGTGGCCGCCCTGATCGTCTACGTCGGCGACCAGCTGGGCGTCGGCACCCAGCTGTCCACCGCCATCATCGTCGTCCTGGGCATCCGCATCTTCGGCAACGCGGCCGCGCTGCGGCGCCGGCTGTTCGGGGCATGAGGCCAGCGTGAGCCAGGACCCGCCCGATCGCCCCGGCCTGCAGGACGGGGCCCAAGACAAGGCCCAAGACAGGGAGGGTCGCGAACCCAAGGCGGCCGAAGGTGCGCCGCATGGGCGCCACGAGTTGCCCGCCAAACGCCCGCGCCCCGAGATCGGGCCGGTTCGCCGCACGGGGCTGTCCGGCCTGCTGCGAGGCGGTCGCTCCCGTCTGGGCTTCGGGATCTTGGCGACCGTGCTGTGCGTGCTCCTCGGAATCGCGATCGTCACCCAGGTGCGCCAGACCAAGTCGGGCGATTCGCTGGACACCGCCCGCCCCGCGGACCTGTTGGTGCTGTTGGATTCGCTGCGGCAGCGCGAGGCCACGCTGAACACCGAAGTCGGGGAGCTGCAGAACACGCTGAATTCCCTTCAGGCCTCCGGCAACACCGATCAGGCCGCCATCCAGAGCGCCCAGGCCAGGCTGGCCGCGCTGTCCATCTTGGTCGGGGCCGTGGGCGCCACCGGGCCGGGCGTCACGATCACGATCGATGACCCCGGCCCCGGGGTGTCACCGGAGGCGATGCTCGACGTGGTCAACGAGTTGCGCGCGGCCGGGGCCGAAGCGATCGAGGTCAACGACGCGCACCAGTCGGTGCGGGTGGGTGTCGATACCTGGATCGTGGGTACGCCCGGCTCGTTGACCATCGACACCAAGAACCTGTCGCCCCCGTATTCGATTCTGGCGATTGGCGATCCGCCCACGCTGGCCGCGGCCATGAACATCCCGGGCGGCGCGGAAGACAGCATCAAGCGGGTCGGCGCGCGGATGTCTGTGCAGCAGACCGACCGCGTGGAGGTGACCACCTTGCGACAATCAAAACCGCACCAATACGCTCAGCCCGTCAAGTGAAGTTGCCGTGTGAGAAGCGACCAGAACAGGATCCCCCGTGAGCGATATTCCGTCCGATCTGCACTACACCGCCGAACACGAGTGGGTTCGACGAAGCGGTGAGGACACCGTCCGGGTCGGCATCACCGACTTTGCGCAGTCGGCCCTGGGCGACGTCGTTTTCGTCCAGCTGCCCGACGTGGGCAGCCAGGTGAGCGCGGGCGAATCCTTCGGCGAGGTGGAATCGACGAAATCGGTGTCGGACCTGTTCGCGCCGGTCTCGGGGACGGTGTCGGCGGTCAACGGCGACCTCGACGGCAGTCCGCAGCTGGTCAACTCCGACCCCTACGGCGCCGGCTGGCTCGTGGATGTCCAGGTTTCCGACGGCGCCGAACTTCAGTCGGCGATCTCCGCGCTGCTCGACGCCGAGGCCTACCGCGGGACGCTGACCGAATGACGGTTGCTAATGTGCCTGCCAGCCCCGCTCGCCGACGCGGGCGGCGCACCCGGTCGGGATTTCGATCATCAGGTGGTGGGGGCATCGCGGACCGGTGCGCGGTACGGTCGACAGATCGACACTTGATCGACACGCGAAGGCACTAGACAGTCAAGTAATAAGCAGTACGGGGCCGAGAAAACTCAGGAAACCCAGAGGAGAACCGGGCGTGCCGCCCGGTCGGATAACGCCACAGCGGCCAGTGAGGAGCAGCGCGTGACGGACATGGACTCGGATATGGGCAAAGACCAGACCTCTGACGAAGTCACGGTAGAGACGACTTCGGTCTTCCGTGCCGACTTCCTCAACGAACTGGACGCCCCGGCCCAAGCGGGGACCGAGAGCGCGGTATCCGGGGTCGAGGGCCTCCCGGCCGGCTCGGCGTTGCTGGTCGTCAAGCGGGGACCGAACGCCGGATCGCGGTTCCTGCTCGACCAGCCCATCACGTCCGCCGGTCGGCATCCCGACAGCGACATCTTCCTCGATGACGTCACCGTGAGCCGCCGCCACGCCGAATTCAGGTTGGAAAACAACGAATTTCACGTCGTGGATGTCGGTAGCCTGAACGGCACGTACGTCAACCGCGAGCCCGTCGATTCGGCGGTCCTGGCCAACGGCGACGAGGTACAGATCGGCAAGTTCCGGTTGGTGTTTTTGACCGGACCCAAGCAGGGTGACGACGATGGAGGTTCCGGAGGGTAGTGAGCGCGCCCGATAGCCCGGCTCTCGCCGGGATGTCGATTGGGGCGGTCCTGGATCTGTTGAGACCGGATTTCCCCGATGTCACCATCTCCAAGATCCGCTTCCTGGAGGCCGAGGGGCTGGTGACGCCGCAGCGCGCCGCGTCGGGATATCGGAGGTTCACCGCGTACGACTGCGCGCGGCTGCGCTTCATCCTCACGGCCCAGCGCGACCACTACCTCCCGCTCAAGGTGATCAGGGCGCAACTGGACGCCCAGCCCGACGGCGAGCTGCCCCCGATCGGATCGCCTTACGGCGTACCGCGATTGGTATCGGTGCCGGACAGCCGGGACGACACCGAGACCGGGCCCGACCCGGCGGCGGTGGCCCCGACCCGGATCCGGCTGAGCCGCGAAGACCTGCTGGAACGCTCCGGGGTGGACGAGAATCTGCTGACGGCGCTGCTCAAAGCCGGGGTGATCACCACCGGTCCGGGCGGCTTCTTCGACGAGCACGCCGTGGTGATCCTGCAATGCGCGCGGGCGCTGGCCGAATACGGCGTCGAGCCGCGGCATCTGCGCGCCTTCCGTAACGCGGCCGACCGGCAGTCCGACCTGATCGCCCAAATCGCGGGGCCGGTAGTCAAAGCGGGCAAGACCGGCGCCCGCGACCGCGCCGACGATCTGGCGCGTGAGGTGGCTGCGCTCGCCATCACACTGCATACCTCCCTGATCAAGTCTGCCGTTCGCGACGTTCTGCATCGCTGAGGATTAGACTTCGTTGGACAGCTTGGTGTTCGACGGGCTGAAGACATGCGGAGGGCAGACACAGATGGGCGAAGTTCGTGTTGTCGGCATTCGCGTCGAGCAGCCGCAGAACCAACCGGTGCTGTTGCTGCGCGAAGCAAACGGTGACCGATACCTGCCAATTTGGATCGGTCAGTCCGAAGCCGCCGCCATCGCGCTGGAGCAGCAAGGCGTCGAACCGCCTCGCCCGCTGACGCACGACCTGATCAGGGATCTCATTGCCGCACTGGGGCATTCGCTGAAAGAGGTGCGGATCGTCGACCTGCAGGAGGGCACGTTCTACGCCGACCTGGTCTTCGACCGCAACATCACCGTGTCGGCCCGCCCGTCGGACTCGGTGGCGATCGCGCTGCGGGTCGGCGTCCCGATCTACGTCGAGGAAGCCGTGCTCGCCCAGGCCGGACTGCTCATCCCCGACGAGACCGACGAAGAGGGCAACACCGCCGTCCGGGAGGACGAGGTGGAGAAGTTCAAGGAGTTCCTCGACAGCGTCTCGCCGGACGACTTCAAGGCGACCTAGCGCTCGCCCACCCCCGTCGCGAGCAGTCCCCGGCAACCGCACGAGGTGCGCCCGAACCACGCGATTCTGCGACCGCTCGGCGAAGCACTACGCTGGGACTCGACATCACGGATCTATCTCATCTGGCACCGCGATGTCGACACGCTGGCCGATAGTGCGGCCACACAGCCCCGCAGCGGCCATACTTTCATCACGACTTAAAGGCGCGGCGGCTATCGAAAAGCGTAAGCTCACTAGCACTCGGGCCTGAGCAAACGTGGCTGCGGTGCAGCCAATGAGGACAGCGCGATCGGCGAGAGGAACCACCGTGAGCGAGCAGCCACGTCAAGAGCAGCTGGATCTAGCTGACGGCGCGAACGCCGCGAGCAGCGACCAGGCCGTCACCGCAGCCAGCGCGCCCGTGCAGCCGGGGCTGTTTCCCGACGATTCCGTGCCCGACGAGCTGGTGGGTTACCGGGGGCCCAGCGCTTGCCAGATCGCCGGGATCACCTACCGGCAGCTGGACTACTGGGCGCGCACGTCGCTGGTCGTCCCGTCGATCCGCAGCGCGGCCGGCTCCGGCAGCCAGCGGCTTTACTCGTTCAAGGACATCCTGGTTCTCAAAATCGTCAAGCGGCTGCTCGACACCGGCATCTCGCTGCACAACATCCGGGTCGCGGTCGACCATCTGCGCCAGCGCGGCGTCCAGGACCTGGCCAACATCACCTTGTTCTCCGACGGCACCACCGTTTACGAGTGCACCTCGGCCGAAGAGGTCGTGGACCTGTTGCAGGGCGGGCAGGGCGTGTTCGGCATCGCCGTCTCCGGGGCCATGCGCGAGCTGACCGGTGTCATCGCCGACTTCCACGGCGAGCGCGCCGACGGCGGCGAATCGATCGCCGCCCCGGAAGACGAGCTGGCCTCCCGGCGCAAGCACCGCGACCGCAAGATCGGCTAGCCACCCGTCCTTTGGCGCGAGCGTGCGCGGTTGTACCCGTTTTGCGGCGTGTCGCTGCGCAGACACGCACGCTCGCGGGGGACTGACGAGGGCCGGGTAAACTGGCCTACGCGTCGCACTCGAGCGGGAGAGTTCCGTGGCCGCCAGTCACGGACGCCG
Source organism: Mycobacterium terramassiliense (assembly GCF_900157385.1). Classification (GTDB taxonomy): domain Bacteria; phylum Actinomycetota; class Actinomycetes; order Mycobacteriales; family Mycobacteriaceae; genus Mycobacterium; species Mycobacterium terramassiliense. The sequence continues at coordinate 371,578 of NZ_LT717697.1, read as the reverse complement.
AAGGAGCAATACCTCTCCGTCAACCTCTCAGGCACCCGGACCGCGCGAGTTAACGACGCCTCTGGAAAGCGGTGGAGATCCGTAGCGGTCCACACCCGCCGATGGGGAAAGGCGTTCGGGCAGCACCCGGCGCCGAATCTCTCAGGCGCCCGGCGAACGGGTGAAGACAGAGGGAGAGGGCCGCCGCTCCCTCGACCTCAGGAGTTTCGCCCGTGCCCGACCAATCAACGTTCGCCCTTCGGCACATCGGCCCCGACGGCCAGGCCGTTGCGGCGATGCTCAACGTCATCGGTGTCGCCTCGTTGGACGAGTTGGCATCCAAGGCGGTTCCCACCGGCATCCTCGATCGGCTCGACGGCGGCGCCGCGCCCGGCCTGGAGCAGTTGCCGCCACCGGCCAGCGAGGCCGAGGCGCTGGCCGAGCTGCGGCGGCTGGCCGACGCCAACACCGTGGCCGTGTCGATGATCGGGCAGGGCTACTACGACACGCTCACGCCGCCGGTGTTGTTGCGCAACATCCTGGAGAACCCGGCCTGGTACACCGCCTACACGCCGTATCAGCCGGAGATCAGCCAGGGCCGGCTGGAGGCGCTGCTGAACTTTCAGACGATGGTGGCCGACCTCACCGGCCTCGAGGTCGCCAACGCGTCGATGCTCGACGAGGGCACCGCTGCGGCCGAAGCCATGACCTTGATGCACCGCGCCACCCGCGGCGGCGCAAACCGGCTCGCGGTGGACACCGACGTCTTCGCCCAGACCGCGGCCGTGCTGGCCACCCGGGCCAAGCCGCTGGGCATCGAGATCGTCAGCGCCGATCTGCGACAGGGCATGCCGGACGGTGACTTCTTCGGGGTCATCACGCAGCTGCCCGGGGCCAGCGGGCGGGTCACGGACTGGTCGGCGCTGGTTTCCGAAGCCCATGAGCGTGGGGCGCTGGTGGCCGTCGGTGCGGACCTGCTGGCGTTGACGCTGATCACGCCGCCCGGGGAGATCGGCGCCGACGTCGCGTTCGGCACCACCCAAAGGTTCGGCGTGCCAATGGGATTCGGCGGTCCACACGCCGGCTACCTGGCGGTGCACGCCAACCACGCGCGCCAGCTGCCGGGGCGGCTGGTCGGGGTGTCGCTGGATGCGGACGGCTCGCCGGCCTACCGGCTGGCGCTACAGACGCGCGAACAGCACATCCGTCGCGACAAGGCGACCAGCAACATCTGCACCGCGCAGGTGCTGCTGGCCGTGATGGCGGCGATGTACGCCAGCTACCACGGCGCCGACGGCCTGACGGCGATCGCGCGCCGGGTGCACGGTCACGCCGAGGCGATCGCCGCCGCGCTCGGCGACGCGCTGGTGCACGACGAGTACTTCGACACGGTCCTGGCCCGGGTGCCCGGACGCGCCGGGGAGGTCGTCGCCGCGGCCAAGGCCAAGGGCGTCAACCTGTGGCGCGTCGACGACGATCACGTGTCGGTGGCCTGCGACGAGGTCACCACCGACGAGCACGTCGCCGCGGTGCTCGAGGCCTTCGGCGTGGCGCGCGCCGCACCCGTGTGCGCCGGCATCAGCACCCGGACATCGGAGTTTTTGACCCATCCCGCGTTCACGCAATACCGCACCGAAACGGCGATGATGCGCTACCTGCGCACGCTCGCGGACAAGGATATTGCGTTGGACCGCAGCATGATTCCGCTCGGTTCCTGCACGATGAAGCTCAACGCCGCCGCCGAGATGGAGCCGATCACCTGGCCGGAATTCGCCCGCCTGCATCCGTTCGCGCCGGCGGCCGACACCGCGGGTGTGCGCCGTCTCATCGCCGACCTGGAGAACTGGCTGGTGCAGATCACCGGGTACGACGCCGTCTCGCTGCAGCCCAACGCCGGCTCGCAGGGCGAGTACGCCGGCCTGCTGGCCATCCACGACTACCACGCCAGCCGGGGTGAACCGCACCGTGACATCTGCCTGATCCCCTCCAGCGCGCACGGCACCAACGCGGCGTCGGCCGCGCTGGCCGGGCTGCGGGTGGCCGTGGTCGCCTGCCGCGACAACGGCGACGTCGACCTCGACGATCTGCGTTCCAAGGTGGCCGAGCACGCCGACCGGCTGGCGGCGCTGATGATCACCTACCCGTCCACCCACGGCGTCTTCGAGCACGACATCACCGAAATCTGCGCGGCCGTGCACGACGCCGGCGGCCAGGTCTACATCGACGGCGCCAACCTCAACGCGCTGGTCGGGCTGGCCCGCCCGGGCAGGTTCGGCGGCGACGTCAGCCACCTGAACCTGCACAAGACGTTCTGCATCCCGCACGGCGGCGGCGGCCCCGGCGTCGGCCCGGTGGCGGCGCGCGCCCACCTGGCCCCGTTCCTGCCGGGCCACCCCTACGCCCCGGACCTGCCCGGCGGCCACCCGGTGTCCTCGGCGCCGTACGGGTCGGCATCGATCCTGCCGATCACCTGGGCCTACATCAGGATGATGGGTGCACAGGGTCTGCGGGCGGCCTCGCTGACCGCGATCGCCTCGGCCAACTACATCGCCCGGCGGCTCGACGAGTACTTCCCGGTGCTGTACGCCGGAGAGAACGGCATGGTCGCCCACGAGTGCATCCTGGACCTGCGCGGCATCACCAAGTCGACCGGGGTGACCGTCGACGATGTGGCAAAACGGCTGGCGGACTACGGCTTTCACGCGCCCACCATGAGCTTCCCGGTGGCCGGCACCCTCATGGTGGAGCCCACCGAGAGCGAGACCCTGACCGAAGTCGACGCCTTCTGCGAGGCCATGATCGCCATCCGCGGCGAGATCGACCGCGTCGGCGCGGGCGGGTGGTCCGCCGACGACAACCCGTTGCGGGGCGCGCCGCACACCGCTGAGTGCCTGTTGGTCTCCGACTGGGACCACCCGTACACCAGGGAGGAGGCCGCCTACCCGCTGGGCAAGGACTTCCGGCCCAAGGTGTGGCCGCCGGTGCGCCGCATCGACGGCGCCTACGGCGACCGCAACCTGGTCTGCTCCTGCCCGCCGGTGGAGGCGTTCGCGTAGCGCCGGGCGCGCGCCCGTCGGGTCAGCCGAAGCGCTCGATGATCGCCGCCGAGATCCGGTCCGGCGCGTCCTCCTGGATGAAGTGCTTGGCGTCGGGCAGCTCGACGACGACGTGATCGGGAAATGCCGTGCGCATCCGCGGCAGCGTCGGACCGGGCCGAAACGCGAAATCCTTCATGCCCCAGACGAACAGCGCGGGCTTGGCGCCCAGTTTGGCGGGCACCTCGCGGGCGAGCCGGGCCAGCAGGGGATGGGCGGCGAGGATCTGCTTGGGCATCTCGGCCACGCCTTTGCGCGCCTCGGCGCTGGGCTGCACGGCCCGGTAGTGCTCCATCACCGCAGCGCTCGGCCGGTCCCGGGTGCCCGCCGGGATCAGCCGTTCGACGAAGAAATTGCGGTGCAGGACGGCGTATTGCATGGGCGGGCTGGACATCACCCGGCTGAAGGCCTTGGTCGAGAACGTGTCCGCCGGCCAGAACCAGGTGTTGCCCAGCACGACGCCGCGCACCCGCTCGGCGCGCTCGACCGCGACGGCCATGCTGATGGGGCCGCCCCAGTCCTGGCCCATCGTCAGGTAGCCGTCGAGCCCGAGGTGATCGACGAACTCGCCGACCACTTGGGCGTGCTCGTCGATCTTGTAGCCGAACCCCGCGGGCCGCTCCGACAGCCCGAAGCCGAGGTAATCGGGTGCGATGCAACGGAACCGGTCGCGGAGCGCGACGATGATGTCCCGATACAGAAAGCTCCACGTCGGGTTGCCGTGACACAACAGGATCGGCGGCCCGTCACCCTCGTCGAGGTAATGCAGGCGTCCGCGCGAGCCGTCGAACCAGCGCGACTGAAACGGGTAGAGCCGGGGATCCGGGGTGAAATCGATTTGCATGACGCTCCCTTCGGCAACGCCCACGATGCTATGCCGGAGGACTGACGGCGCCTCAGCGTCAACGGGAGTCGGTCAGCATGTGCAGGTTTGGCCGCGCCAGGACTGCACGCCTTGCCAGCCGGCGGCGGCGGCGATGCCCAGGCCGATGACCGGGTCGACCCACCAGGCGCCGGGCCGCGCGGCCGTGACCGCCAAACCGAAGAGCACTCCGGCGGCCTGGGCGGCGCAGAGGTAGTTCTGGGTTCCTTCGCCCGCGGTGGCCCCCGAACGAAGCTCGACAGCGAGCCGGCGCTTGGCGCGGCCGAGGATTGGCATCGCCACCACCGCGGCGGCGGTGAGCGCGATGCCGATCGCGGTGGTTCCTGCGTGGTCGGCGCGCAGCAGGTGGTGGAGGGACTCGGCGGCGACGTAGGGGGCCAGCAGCCAAAACGACAGGGCGACGGCGCGCTGCGCGTTGCGTTCGGCGGTCGGGGAGTGGGTGCGGTCACCGGTGAACCGCCAGATCACGATGACGCTGGCCACCCCCTCGACACCGCTGCCCAGCGCCCATCCGGTCAGGGCGATCGAGCCGGCCGCCAGCCCTTGCCAAAGCCCAACGGCGGCCTCGGTGAGCATCCAGGCCAGGCTGACCCACGACAGCCGCCGCGCCCACCGCGCCGCGCGGAGCCACCGCGAGTCGGGCGCGAGTGGCGGCGACTGACACGCGTCGCAGCAGGGCTCGATAGCGGTCATCGGCAAATGCTATCGCCGCCCCCGGCCGATGCCGTGCCACCTGCGGCGGCCCGGCGGTATCGGCGTCAGCTCAAAAACGTGTTGAGGGCCGCGGCAAGGTCGGGGGACGCCGACGTCGCGAGGTTCTGGTAGCCGCCGCCGCTGAGCTGCGCGACGCCCTCCCACGTCGAGCGGTCGGGGTCGCCGCCGAAATCGATGACGTTGACCGCGATCGGCTTGGCCGGGTCGGCGCTCTTGCGGATGAAGTCCTGCAGGCCGGCGCCGTCCAGGGTCTGATCGGTGTGCGGCCCCGAGGTGATCACCAGGATCGAATTCGCCTGTCCCGCATGGTAATTGGCCTGCATCTCCTGGTAGATCATGCGCAGGGTGGTGAACGACACCGCGCCGCCGGCCGACGAATACTGCTTGTCCAGCGCCGCCGCCAGCGCTGCCGAGCGGGGCTGGCCGTTAACCGGGTCACCCAGCGGTCCGCCGGGCACCTCCGAGCGACCCTCGTGGCCGTCGAAGGTCCACAACGCCACGCTGGCGGTCGGCGGCAACGACTTGATCTTGTCGCGCAGCGCACCGATGACGTTGGCGAGCCGGGTCTTTCCGCCTTCGTCGGCGGGCATCGACTGGTCCAGCATGATCGTGGCGGCCAGTCCGCTCGACGGGGCGGCCATGGCTTCGGCCAGCGTGGCGCGCATCGCGTCGTCACCCACCGACAGGGTGGCGGGCAGCGCCGGGAACGAGGTGACCGGGCTGCTGGGCGGCTTGACGCCGTTGACCCGGAAGCCGGCCTTGGCCAGCTTCGCGAGTTGCTCAGGCTTTTGCAGGAAGCGGGCGAATCCGCTGGCCGCGGAGGTCTGCTCCTGCGTCAGCCACGAGCCGTTCAGCAGCACCGCGGGGTAGTCGGCGACGGGCGCCGGCCCCGGCGGCAGCCAAGAGGCCAGCGTGCCCTTGACATCGGAGAGCGACTGGCCGCGCGCGAACAGCTGCTGCTCGGTGGTGACCACCGCGTGCACCGGCGCGCTCGCCGCGTCGCCGGGCTTCAGCAGCGCGTTCATCGCCTCGGTCAGCGAGTTGTCGGCCAGCTTGGGCTGCGCGCTCAACAACGTGCGCACGGCGCCGGTGCCCTGCGTCGGCGGCGCACCGGCCGGAACCGATGCGGCCGCGACGGCCTCGCCCGCCAAAAGCGCGGCGTCGGCGTTGCCGCTCGTGGGCAGTGCCAGCCGCAGGGACCCCCAGGCCGGCAAGTTCAGGCCGGCCAGCGCGTTGGGGTTGGTTTGCAGGCCGGGCAGCGCCGCCCAGTTCTGGTTGGCCAGGGCCTGCCCGAGTTCGGGCCGGACGCCGAGCATGACCGGCGACGTCACCAGCGAATGGCTTTCGGTGATGGTTTTCTGGCCCGCGGAAGCGGCGAGCCGCGCGGCGGAAACGGAGCTGCCCGGGATCCACAGGGCCGGCTGGCCGCCCAACTCGGCCGGCCACTTGCCGGCGAATCCGTTGAGCACGGCGTCGGAGCCGGCAGGTTTGACGCCGACGACCATGCAGTGATCGCCGACCGGGCCGGCCGTGGAGTTGTAGCTCTCGGCGAGCTGCTGCACGGGCTCGGAGATCGACGGGTCGGCGATGACGGCGACCGACTCCTTGCCGCCGACGCAGCGCGCCGCGGCGCTGTGCGAGCGGTGCGACAACGCGTCGCCGAAAAAGCTCCACAGGATCACGGTGCCCACCACGACGACCACGGCGACGAGCGCGACGATCACCCCGATGCTGACCCCGCGGCGCCCGCCCTCGCTGCGGTGGCCGCCGAGGCGCTCGCCAAGGCCCCGGTGCCCGCCGCGGAACCGGGACGACAGCGACGGCGGGGAGACCGGCGGCTCGGCGCCCGCCGAACCCGGGCTGCGCGGCGGGAATTCCGGATAGTCGTCGGCGGCAGGCGCGAACGTGTCGTCGGCGGGATAGGGATTATCGCCCTCGGCGGGAAAGCCCTCATCGACGTAATCGTCTGCGCGCCAATAATTGCCGTCGGCCGCGGCATCGCGGTGGTGGTGACCCGTGTCGTCGGACGCGTCCTGGTCGTCGGCGAAGTCTTCGTCCGCTGGCTGGTCGACGGCCTCATCCGGGTCGGGCATGCTGTGCCTACCCATACCGGTGCCCGCCGCCTTCCCGTCGACTCATCATGTGAATTGTTTTCATCATGTGAGATGTTGTGGACTCGGCCCAGATTCTAGTCATCGGCCGCGCTACTCACCGCATTGTCGAGCCGGTTTCACCCAGCGGCGGCGCGGGCTTTGAACTCGCGCCGGCGCCGATGCAGGATCGGCTCGGTGTAGCCATTGGGCTGCTGGGTTCCGGACAAGATCAGCTCCTGGGCCGCCAGGAAGGCGACGCTGTCGTCGAAGTTGGGCGCCATCGGCAGGTACTTCGAGTCGCCGGCGTTCTGCTGATCCACCATCGGGGCCATCCGCTCCAGGCTGGCCCGGACGTCCTCGGCGGTGATCACGCCGTGCCTCAGCCAGTTGGCCAGCAGCTGGCTGGAGATGCGCAGCGTGGCACGGTCCTCCATGAGCGCGACGTTGTGGATGTCAGGCACCTTCGAGGACCCGACGCCCTGGTCGATCCAGCGCACCACGTAGCCCAGGATTGACTGGCAGTTGTTGTCGACCTCCTCGCGGATCTCCTCGGGGGCCCAGGCCAGCTCCTTGGCCAGCGGGATGGTGAGCAGTTGATCGATGCTCGCCCGCTTCTTGCCGGCCAGCTCGTTCTGCACTTCGATGACGTCGACCTTGTGGTAGTGCATGGCGTGCAGGGTGGCGGCCGTCGGCGACGGCACCCACGCGGTGCTGGCGCCCTGCTTCGGCTGGCTGATCTTCTGCTCGACCATGTCGGCCATCAGCTCGGTCATGGTCCACATGCCCTTGCCGATCTGGGCGTGCCCGGCGAAGCCGGCGGCCAGGCCGGTGTCGACGTTGTTGTCCTCGTAGCCCAGGATCCACGGCTGGGTCTTCATCGCGCCCTTGCGGACCATCGGACCGGCCTCCATCGAGGTGTGGATCTCGTCCCCGGTGCGGTCCAGGAACCCGGTGTTGATGAACACGATCCGGTCGGCGGCGGCCTTGATGCACGCCTTCAGGTTGACGGTCGTGCGCCGCTCCTCGTCCATGACGCCGACCTTGAGCGTGGTTTGCGGCAGGCCGAGCACGTCCTCGACCCGGCTGAACAGCTCGGTGGTGTATGCCACCTCGTCGGGGCCGTGCATCTTGGGCTTGACGATGTAAATGGAACCGGTGCGGCTGTTGAGCAGCGGGCCGTTGGCGTCGGTGGCCTTCAGCCCGTGGACGGCGCACAGCCCGGTGAAGAGCGCGTCCTGGATGCCCTCGAAGATTTCGTTGCCGTCGGCGTCGAGGATCGCGTCGTTGGTCATCAGGTGCCCGACGTTGCGGACGAACAGCAGCGCGCGTCCGGGCAGCACCAGCTCGCCGCCGTCGGGGGTGGTGTAGTGGCGGTCATGGTTGGGCACCCGGGTGAACGTCTTGCCGTCCTTGTCGACCTCGGCGGCCAGATCGCCCCGCATCAGGCCCAGCCAGTTGCGGTAGGCGGCGGTCTTGTCGTCGGCGTCGACGGCGGCCACCGCGTCCTCGAAATCGATGATCGTGGTGACCGCCGACTCCAGGACGACGTCCTTGATGCCGGCGCGGTCGGTCTTGCCGATCGGCGATTCGGGGTCGATCAGGACCTCGATGTGCAGGCCGTTGTTGGTCAGCAACACCGACCAGGCGGGGGAGCCGAGGTCGCCGCTGTAGCCCACGAACTTCTCGGGCTGGGCCAAGCCGGTGGACTCGCCGCCGAGGTCGACCTGCAGCCGGCCGTCTTCGATGCGCAGGCCGCCGGCGTCCGCCCACGAACCCGACGCCAGCGGCACGGCCTCGTCGAGGAACTGGCGGGCGTAGGCGATCACCTTGTCGCCGCGCACCTTGTTGTAGCTGGTGCCCTGCTCGGCGCCGTCGGTTTCCGGGATCACGTCCGTGCCGTAGAGGGCGTCGTACAGCGAGCCCCACCGGGCATTGGCGGCGTTGAGCGCGAAGCGGGCGTTGGTCACCGGCACCACGAGCTGGGGGCCCGCCGTCGTGGTGATCTCGGGGTCGACGCCAGACGTGGTGATGCTGAAGTCGGCGGGCTCGGGCAGCAGGTAACCGATCTCGGTCAGGAACTCGCGGTAGGCCTCCGTGTCGATCGGCTCGATGACCCGCTGGCGGTGCCATTTGTCGATCTGGGCCTGCAGCTCGTCGCGACGGTTCAGCAAATTCTGGTTCTGCGGAGTGAGGTCGGCGACGACTTTGTCGACGCCCGCCCAGAAGCTGTCCGGGTCGATATCGGTGCCAGGCAGGGCCTCGTTGTTCACGAAGTCGTAGAGCACTTTGGCGACGCGCAGGTTCCCCACCGACACGCGATCAGTCATGTTTCTCCTCCATAAGGGGCTCCGTACTGGGGCACGCGGAACCTCACCGGCCTCAACAGGTATTGACGTCAGCCTACCGACCGGCAACCTGACGACCGTCACCCGGCCGACCCACAACTGCAGGTCACCCGGGTTCCAGCCGCAGCTGTGGCGCCGCGGCGGTCCATGAGGGCCGCTGCTGGCAACGCATGTTCCGCGGGCCGGGACCCTCTGCTTTCCAGCATTTCTTGACTGGTAGCCGTTGGAGATCATACGGCCTCCGCGGGGCCGCACCCGCCGCCCAGGCCGACTATGCGTCGCGCATCGCGCCGACGAGGTCCTCCACCAGATCTTCCATCGCCACCATCGCCACGACTGCTCCAGAGGCGCCGCCGGCCCCCGCGGTCCCGCTGGCCCCGGTGGCCCCGCTATCGGCGGTCACCAGCGCCAGGTGGCTGTTGCTGCGGCGCATCCGCGACAGCGCGTCGGCCAGCGGCAGCGACCGCGGGACCCGCGGCAGCGGTCGCACCAGCGCAAGGTCGATCACCGTCTGCGGATCGTCGCCGAGCGTCAGCACATCCTTGATGTGGACGTAGCCGATGAACTCCGCGTCGAGGTTCACGACGGGAAACCGCGAGTACCCGGTCCGGGCCAGGGCGTGTTCGACCGCGGCCACGGTCGGCCCGGAGTCCGCCGCGGCCACCGGTACCGCCTGGATCTCGGCCAGCGGCCGCGCGACCTGGCCGACCGTGCGGTGGCGCAGCTGCAGCGCCCGGGTCAGCCTGCCGTGCTCCTCGGCATCCAGCAGGCCCTCGGACACCGATTCGGTGATCATCACCCTCAGCTCCGTCGTCGAAACCGCCATGCTGAGGTGCGACTTGGGCTCGACACGCAGCGCGCGCAGCACCACGTTGGCGCACTTGTCGTAGAAGGCAATGAACGGCCGCGCCGCGCGCACGTAGGCCAGGTAGGGCGGAACCAACAGCATCGCGGCGCGCTCGGGGCCCGCCAGCGCGATGTTCTTCGGCACCATCTCGCCCAGCAGCACGTGCAGCGTCACCACGATCGCCAGCGCGATCACCAGCGACACCGTGTGCAGCAGCGCCGCCGGCATGCCGGTCAGCTCGAACGCGCCGCGCAGCAGGTTGGCGACCGCGGCCTCCCCGACGCGGCCCAGCAGCAGCGAGGCGACCGTCACCCCGAGCTGCACGCCGGCCAGCATGGACGGAAGATTCTGGCCGGCGCGGATCACCGTGACCGCGCGCGCCTTGCCCTGTTCGGCCAGCGCTTCGAGGCGGTCGCGGCGGGCCGAGATCAAGGCGAACTCGGCCGCGACGAAGAACGCGTTCACCCCGATCAGCAGGATCGCCAGCAACACTCCCAGCGCGTCGCTCATCGGGGGCCCTGTCCCGCGGCGGTTTCGGCCCGGCTGTCCTGCTCCTGCAGCTCGAGGACGTCGATCCGGCGACCGTCCATCCGAACCACCGTCGCGCGCCAGCGCATCGACGAATCCAGCAGGCCGTCGGCGTCCAGGGCCGTCAGCTCCACCGTCTCCCCGGCCACCGGGATGTGGCCGATCTCGCGCAGCACCAGGCCGCCGATCGTCTCGTAGGGGCCTTCGGGGGCCCGATATCCGGTGGCGGCGGCGACCTCGTCGATGCGCAGCAGCCCGTTCACCCGCCAGCCGGTGCCGGCCGCGACGACGTCGGGGGTGGCGTCGTCGTGTTCGTCGCGGACGTCGCCGACGATCTCCTCGATCAGGTCCTCGACGGTCACCATGCCGGCCGTGCCGCCGTATTCGTCGACGACCATCGCCGTTTGCAGGGGATTGGCGCGGATTTCGGCCATCACCGCGTCGCCGTCCAGCGTCGACGGCACCACCGGAACGTGCTGCGCGAGCGTGGTCAGCAGGGTTTTCGGGCGGTCGGCCGGCGCGATGGCGAAAACCTGCTTGACGTGCACGATGCCGACGGTCTCGTCGAGATCGCCGTCGACGATGGGGAACCGGGAGAACCCGGACTCGGCGGCGGCGCTAACCAGGTCGGCGACGGTGTCGTCGGTTTGCAGCGCGACGATCTTCGACCTCGGCGTCATCAGCTCCTCGGCTGTCAGTTCGCCGAACTCCAGCGAACGCCGCAGCAGCACGGCGGTGGCCGCGTCCATGGTGCCGCTGCGCGCCGAGTTGCGTACCAGCGACGCCAGCTCCTGCGCCGACCGGGCCGAGCGCAGCTCCTCGGCCGGCTCGATGCCCAGCTCGCGAACGATCCAGTTGGCCACGCCGTTCGTCAACCGGATGGCCGGGGTGAACAGCAGCGAGAACAGCAGCTGAAAGCCCACGACGGTGCGGGCGCTCGACAGCGGGCGCGCGACGGCGAGGTATTTGGGAACGAGCTCACCGAACACCATCGACACCGACGTCACGACCACCAGCGCCAGGAACGCGATGATGCCGTCGGCCAGCCGGTCCGGGACACCGATCGAACTCAGCGCCGGATGCGGCAGGTCCGCCACCAGGGGCTCGGTCAGGTACCCCGTGGCCAGCGTGGCGGTGGAGATGCCCAGTTGGGCGCCCGAGAGCTGAAACGACAGCCGCTGCTGGGCGCGCTGGATGAAGCGGTCGCGGCGGCCGCCGGCGCGCGCGTTGGCGTCCACCACGCTGCGGTCGAGCGCCGTCAGCGAGAACTCGGCCGCGACGAAGACCCCATTGGCGAAGATGAGCAGCGCGATGGCCAGCAAGCTGACCACGGTGAGGGCGACGTTCACGACGGCTTCCTGCGGAAGGCCCGGGTCGGTGGCGGGGCCTCGACGCGTGCCTGCGGCACGTCATCCCTTTCCTTCGAGGCGGCGCAGCGGTTTGCTGCCAGCCGAAAACTCACGTGAATTCACATGGTAGCCAAGACGTCCAGCGGGCAGAACGCCGTCGGCGGCTTAGCGCGCTCACCAGCCCAGGGGCAGCGGATGGCCCTCGGCGAACCCCGCGGCCGACTGCACCCCCACGACGGCGCGCTCGTGCAGCTCGGCCAGGGTGGAGGCGCCGACGTAGGTGCAGGTGCTGCGCACGCCCGACGTGATGTGGTCGATCAGGTCCTCGACGCCACCGCGGTCGGGGTCCAGGCCCATCCGCGCCGTCGAGATGCCCTCCTCGAAGAGCGCCTTGCGGGCGCGATCGAACGCGGTCTCGTCGCCGGTGCGCGCGACCACCGCCCGCTTGGACGCCATGCCGTAGCTCTCCTTGTAGGGCTGGTCCTCGCGGTCGCGCATCAGGTCGCCGGGCGACTCGTAGGTCCCGGCAAACCACGAGCCGATCATCACGTTCGATGCGCCGGCCGCCAGCGCCAGCGCCACGTCGCGGGGATGGCGGATGCCGCCGTCGGCCCACACGTGGCCGCCGGCTTCCCTTGCGGCAGAAGCGCACTCGAGTACGGCGGAGAACTGGGGGCGGCCGACGCCGGTCATCATCCGGGTGGTGCACATCGCGCCCGGCCCGACGCCGACCTTGACGATGGTCGCCCCGGCGCCCAGCAGATCCCGGGTGCCCTCCGCCGACACCACGTTTCCGGCCGCCAAGGGCAGACCGAGCTCCAGCTCGGCCACCAGCTTGATCGCGTCGAGCGTCTTGACCTGATGCCCGTGCGCGGTGTCGATCACGAGCAGGTCCACACCGGCCTCGGCCAGCGACCGGGCCTTGGCGCCCACGTCACCGCTGATGCCGACGGCCGCGCCGATGCGCAGCCGCCCGCGGGCGTCGGTATTCGGGGTGTAGAGCCCGGCGCGGATCGCGCCGGTGCGGGTGAGCACCCCGGCCAGCGTGCCGTCCGCGTTGGTCACCGTCGCGACGCCGATCGGCGAGTGCTCGAGCAGGTCGAAGACCTTGCGGGGTTCGGTGCCCACCGGGGCGGTGACGAAGTCGGTCGCGACGACGTCGCGCACCCGGGTGAACCGGTCCACGCCCAGGCAGGAGGATTCGCTGACCACACCGATGGGACGGCCCTCGAACAACACGACGGCGACGCCGTGCGCGCGCTTGTGGATCAGCGCCATCGCGTCGGACACCGAGTCGTCGGGCTCCAGCACCACCGGCGTGTCGAGAACCAGGTCGCGGCTCTTGACGAACTGCACCGTCTGCTGCACCGCGGTGATCGGGAGGTCCTGGGGCAAGATCACGATGCCGCCCCGCCGGGACACGGTCTCGGCCATCCGCCGGCCGGCGACCGCGGTCATGTTGGCGACCACCACGGGAATGGTGGTGCCGGAGCCGTCGGTGCTGGACAAGTCGACGTCGAAGCGCGACGCCACCTCGGACCGGTTCGGCACGATGAAGACGTCGTTGTAGGTCAGGTCGTAGCCCGGCCGGTGCCCGTCCAAGAACCTCATGTCAGTCGGCTTGCCCCCTTTGCGCCCCTTCTATACACGCGAGCCGCTACGCGGGCACTTCGCTGCGGTCACCGCTCCACAGCGTATGGAAGCGCTTGTCCGGGTCGTCGTCAATGCGCCCGTAGGTGTGCGCGCCGAAGAAGTCGCGCAGCCCCTGGGTGAGCGCCGCGGGCAGCCGCTCGGTGCGCAGCGCGTCGTAGTAGGACAGCGCCGAGGAGAAGCCCGGGATCGGGATGCCCAGCTGGGTGGCGGTCACCACGACGCGCCGCCAGCCGTCGATCGCCGCCTCGATCGCGCTGCGGAAGTACGGCGCGACGACGAGCGTCGGCAGGTCGGGGTCTTCGTCGAACGCGTCCTTGATCCGGTTGAGGAATTTCGCCCGGATGATGCAGCCGCCACGCCAGATGGTGGCCAGGTCGCCGGGCGTGATGCCCCAGTCGTATTCGGCGCTACCGGCCTGAATCTGGTTGAAGCCCTGGGCGTAGGCGATGATCTTCGACGCGTACAGGGCCTGCCGGACGTCCTCCACGAATTGCTTTGCATCGCTTGGGTTTTGGCCGAGCTGCCCGGAGGCCAGCCCGGTGGTGGCCTTGCGTTGGGTCACCGAACCCGACAGGGCGCGGGCGAACACGGCCTCGGCGATCCCGGTCACCGGGACACCAAGGTCCAGGGCCGACTTCACGGTCCAGCGGCCGGTGCCCTTCTGCTCGGCCTCATCGAGGATGACGTCGACGAGCGGCTCGCCCGTCCTCGCGTCCTTCTGGCGCAGGACCTGGGCGGTGATCTCGACCAGGAAGCTGTCCAGGTCGCCTTTGTTCCAGTCGTCGAACACGTCGGCGATCTCGTCCGCGCTCTTGCCGAGCCCGTCGCGCAGCAGCTGGTAGGCCTCGCCGATCAGCTGCATGTCCGAGTACTCGATGCCGTTGTGCACCATCTTCACGAAGTGCCCGGCGCCGTCGGGCCCGATGTGCGTGCAGCACGGCACCCCGTCGACGTGGGCGGAGATCTCCTCGAGCAGCGGACCCAGCGACTTATACGACTCGGCGGGTCCGCCCGGCATGATCGACGGCCCGTTGAGCGCGCCCTCCTCGCCGCCGGAGATGCCGGCGCCGACGAAGTGCAGGCCCCGCTCGCGCATCGCCTTCTCGCGGCGAATGGTGTCGGTGTAGAGGGCGTTGCCGCCGTCGATGATGATGTCGCCTTCCTCCATGGCGTCGGCGAGCTCGTTGATGACGGCGTCGGTGGGGTCGCCGGCCTTGACCATGATGAGCACCCGCCGCGGCTTCTCCAGCGCGTCGAGGAACTCCGCGATGGTTTCCGAGCGCACGAACTTGCCCTCGTCGCCGTGTTCTTTGAGCAACGCGTCGGTCTTGGCGACGGTTCGGTTGTGCAACGCGACCGTGTAGCCGTGGTGGGCGAAATTGCGGGCGATGTTCGATCCCATTACCGCCAGGCCGGTGACGCCGATCTGCGCGGTACCGGTCTTGGCGTCCTTGGAAGTCGGGGCACTCATCTGTGGGCCTCTCAGTGTCGGGTAACTACTTCCGAAAAGCTTTCGGTCACACTGTGGCACAGCGGTCACGCATCCGCCCGGGCTGATTGCTCTTCGCGGCGGGCGTCAGAGGTTGAACAGCCGCCGCAGCTCGGTGAGCCACGGGACGACGAGCGCGACGGTGGGCACCACCATGACGGCCGCCGCGGCCAGGTACGCGGCCGCCGAGAGCGTCAGGCTGTTGCCGCGCCCGGACAGCCGCCGCACCCGCAGCACGGTGCTGGGGCCGCCGACGGCCAGGGCGCCCGAGGGCGCCCGCCCCGATGCGCAGGCCACCAGCGCGCGGGCCAGGGGAGTGCGACCGGTTGCGCGTACCGCCGCGTCGTCGGCCAGAAGCTCGACGAGCAGTTGCACCGCGCGCAGCGCGTTGGTGCTGCGCACGAGCCGCGGGAAGGCGGCGTGCACGGCGGTGAACGCCTCCAGCACCAGATCGTGGCGGGCCCGCAGGTGGGCTCGCTCGTGGGTGAGGATCGCCGCGACTTCCTCATCGGCGAGCGTGGTCAGCGCTCCCTCGCTGACCACGACCCGGCTCCGGACGCCGGGCAAGCAGTAGGCCAGCGGCTGCCGGACGTCCAGGATGCGAAGGTCGCGCGTGCGGGCGCAGGGCTGGGCCGCGGCCGCGTCGTGCCCGACCCCGACCAGATCGACGACCATGCGGTGGTGGGCCCGCCGGCGGCGATTGGCGATGGCCACCCGCAGGATGGCGATCATCAGCCGGGCGCCGACTACCACGGTCAACGCGAAGACTGCGATGTAGGCCGCCCACAGCGGCCAGCCGAGCCGGCCGGCGGCGCCGATGACGCTGGCCGTGGGCCGCCCGTCGGGGCCGGGCACGAGCAGCCTGCTGGCGATCGCGATGCCGGCACTGAACGCCGACAGGACGGCGGCCAGTGCGACGGCCTGCCACAGCACCATCGCGGCGCGGGGAGCGCGCAACGGCCACGTCGCGCGTGCCAACAGGGCCGGCGCCGGGCCGACCAACAGCACCGCGAGAACGGTGAAGGCCAGCGCTGACACGCTGCCAGTCTCCCTCAGTCCTCCGCCGCCGCGCCAGCCGACGGCGTGGTGTGGCGTTGATTGGCTTCCAGTTCGGCGAGCGCGCGCCGCAGCGCCTCGGCCTCGTCGGCGCCGACCCGCTCGACGAAGTGGACCAGGGCCGCCTGCCGGTCCCCCGAGTCCTCCGCCTGGGCCAGCGCGTCGACCATCAGCCCGGCGACCAGCTCATCGCGACCGTGCACCGGCGCGTAGCGGTGGGCACGGTCGTCGCGGATCTGGGAGACCAGGTTCTTTTTGGCCAGCCGCTGCAGGACGGTCATGATCGTCGTGTATGCCAGGTCGCGTCGCGCCGACAACGCTTCGTGGACTTGGCGGACGGTTTGGGGCTCGGCCGTGGACCACAAATGATCCATCACGGCACGTTCCAGATCCCCCAGCCGGGTCAGCTTGGCCATAGTGCGTTCATCTCCTGAGCGTCGAAATAAGCGTACTCCGCTTACTACTGACGGTCGTACCAACACGATTCCGAGGCGACTTGTTTCGGTGAAAACGTACCTTGCGAAATTAGGGCAGCCTTGCCTATGCTGGTCTCGGTCGAGCGACAATGACCGCGGCAGGGTCCTGAGGGCTGCAGTGACCCCCGGTCTACTCGATCGGCGAGCCCCGCGCCCCTGCGCGGGGCTCGCCCGTTTTATCCGCAGGCGTTCCGCCCCGGCGGCGCGGGGTCGCCAATGGTGTAGACACATAACGTGCCACCGCCGCCCGACCCGACGTTGCCGCCGAACTTCACCGCGCCGTTCGACACCGAGCTGGGGCTGCGGTTCACCGAGCTGGGTCCCGACGGCGCCCGCGCGCAGCTCGAGGTCACCCCGAAACTGTTGCAGCCGATGGGCCTCGTGCACGGCGGCGTGTACTGCTCGATGATCGAGAGCATGGCCAGCGTGTCCGCCTACACCTGGCTCAACGCGAAAGGCAACGGCGGGAACGTCGTGGGCGTCAACAACAACACCGACTTCCTGCGCTCGATCGGCTCCGGGACGGTGTACGGCAGCGCCGAGCCGATTCATCGCGGCCGGCGCCAGCAGCTGTGGCTCGTGACGATCACCGACGACAACGATCGGGTGGTGGCCCGCGGCCAGGTGCGGCTACAGAACCTCGACGCGTAATTCCCAGCAAGTTCCCAGCAGTCGGCCAGTCGTTACCGAGGCCTTACGGCGACGAGGTTCCCGGTTCCCGAAAATGCCTGTTCCGCAAGGCAATCCCGGCGCCCCCCGATCCGTTCCCGGCCGGGCGCGCATTCGTTGCGTTCGGTCGAGGCTCCTTGGACGCCACGTGCCTGCGGGCGGATGCTCGGACAGCTTCCTGCACTAATCGCGTTGCCCTGCAACGTCTTTGAAGAACGCAGCGGGGGCGCATCCGGATGGCCCACCACGCCCGGGCGGAGCCGATCGCCGCGGCGCGACACGACCCCCGCCGAAGTTGCGGTCGCCGAACGAGCCGGTACCTTCAATAGCGGCGCGCCGCAGGGGCCGCCCGGACGAGTTCGCCGTACCCGGAAAGCGAAAAGACGGCGACCGCGGGATGATGCCTGGCGCGCCGGGTCATTTCAAAGATGGCTCCTGTATCTGCCTTCCGCTTAGACTTCGGTCGCCGGGGCATCCTCCGCCGTGAATTCATTCGCGACGAGAGGAAGTTTGATGTTCAATCCGTTCGCCGGACAGGCTGACATCCCCAACCGGGAAGGCAGCTGGGCGCAGCAGGCGGAGGCGGAACTGTCCACCCGCCGCCATCGCGACGAGATCGAGCGCTGCCTCGCCCACGGCCTGGAAGCGGCCCCCACGATCAACGACCGCACGTTGTCGACCTTTTCGCGCGGCGAGCTGCCGCACTTCGCCGGGGAGCGCGGGACATTCCTGAAGTGCCCGTTCCTGGAAGACGTCAACGATGTGGGCGACGCCGAGGTGGCCGTCTTCGGGGCGCCGCTGGACGCCGGGACCACCTACCGCCCGGGTACTCGGTTCGGGCCGATGGGAATCCGCCGCTCGACCAACCTGTTCGGCACCTATTGCTACGAACTCGGGGTGGACCTGCGTGAACAACTCAACATCGTCGACATCGGCGACGTGGTCACCATTCCGGCCAACATCGAGAAGTCGTTCGACCAGATCAGCACGGCCATGTCCCATGTGGTTTCCAAGGGCGTGTTCCCGGTGATCCTCGGCGGCGACCACTCGATCGGGTTCCCGACGGTGCGAGGCCTCGCCCCGCACATGGACGGCAACGTGGGCATCATCCACTTCGACCGCCACGTCGACACTCAGGAAACCGATCTCGACGAGCGGATGCACACCACACCGTGGTTCCACGCCACCAACATCAAGAACGCGCCGGCCACCAATCTGGTCCAGATCGGCATCGGCGGCTGGCAGGCGCCGCGCGCGGGCGTGCAGGTGGGCCGGCAGCGCGGCAGCACGGTCATCACGGTGGGCGACGTCGAACGCGTCGGTATCGAAAAGATCGCCGAGATCGCGCTCGAAACGGCGTGGAAGGACGCCAAGGCGGTCTATCTGTCGTTCGACATCGACGTGATCGACGCCGGCTTCGTGCCCGGCACCGGCTGGCCCGAGCCCGGTGGCCTGTTGCCGCGCGAAGCGCTGAACCTGATCCGGATGATCTCCGAGCCGGGCCTCAACGGCATCGAGGTGGTGGAGTGCTCACCGCCCTACGACTGGGCCGAACAGACCGCGCTGATGAGCAGCCGGGTCATCCTGGACAGCCTGGCCGTCATGGTTCGGGCCGGAAAACTCGGCAAGAAACCGGCCGCCCTGAAGCGCCACGCGTGGGGGCCGTTTAACGACTAGGTCCCGGATCCGGCAATCCACTGCCTTGGCTGGCAACTAACGCTTGCTGATTGACTCTCTGGCAAAGCCATCGGGGTGTGAATGGGGTCGGCGCCGCAACCGTACTCCGGCGTGCGTCGCAGCACCCACCGCGCGCCGGCTCGGCAACCACCGGCGGTGACCGCGGGGACGCGGACCTACCGGCCAGGCCGTCGGCGACGCAAAGCCTTTCATCGCCGTATCGCTCTGCAGCACAGGCTTTTCCACGACATGACGGCCGCAATCGCGGACGCGACGAAACGGACAGCCGGCCGCCGCGAACCGGCCGGACGCCCGTTGACCCTTGCCGGTTTTGGCGCTGTCCGCGACAGAGCCTCCAGCGGATGCCCGGCCATTCGGTCCACGTCAAAGTCGGCTTTCAGTTAATTCTCAGTGATTAGCCAGCCCCGTTACAGCGAGCTGCGTCACTATGGAGTAATTGTGCGGCGATCTGGACGTGGGTACGGCGAAGTGCACATCGGTGCGGTGTTGTACACGTCGCGGGGGGCACCATATCGCGCGCATTGCCGGGCGTTCAACAGCGTGCGCCTCACCATCGTTCGCGCGGGCCTGGCGCCGGGGACAGCGTGCGCTTGCGCCGGGTCGGCCCACTAGGGGGACTTGTGACGCTGGATTTTGCGGGATTGCCGCCGGAGATCAACTCCGGGCGCATGTACGCCGGGCCGGGCCCGGGGGCGATGGCGGCCGCCGCGGCGGCATGGGATGGGTTGGCCGCGGAGCTCAGCCTTGCGGCGGGTTCGTATCGCTCGGCGGTGGCCGAGCTCACGGGCGGTCCCTGGGCGGGCCCATCGTCGGCCTCGATGCTCGCGGCGGTGACCCCGTACATGTCCTGGATGAGCGCCACGGCCGCGCAGGCCGAGCAAACGGCCGGCCAGCTCAAGTCGGCGATCGCGGCTTACGAGGCCGCGTTCGTGGCGACCGTGCCGCCACCGGTGATCGAGGTGAACCGGGCCCTCTTGGCCGCGCTGGTGGCCACCAACTTCCTCGGCCAGAACACCCCCGCGATCATGGCCACCGAGGCTCAGTACGCCGAGATGTGGGCCCAGGATGCCGCGGCGATGTACGGCTACGCCGGCGCGTCGGCGGTCGCGACCAAGCTGAATCCCTTCGCCCCGCCGCCGCAGACCACCGACCAGGGCGGTACGGCCGCGCAAGCCTCCGCGGTCAGCCAGGCGGCCGCCGCGGCCGGGCCGAGCGCGCGGTCCGGCCTGACGCAGGCGATGAACCTGGTGCCGGCCGCGCTGCAGGGCCTCGGGTCCGGGGGATCGTTCGACCCGATCTCGTTCGTGGAGGACGTCCTCGGCACCACGACCGGCCAGGCGCTGAACACCTTCACCACGGACGCGGGCAACTGGGCCCTGGTCATCAGTGGGCCGTTGTTCACGGCCTCCGGCATCACGCCGCTGCTCGGCGGCCTGTACGGGCTCGCGCTGCCGCAGGCCGCGGCGGTGGCCGGCGACGTGGCACCCGACGCGGGCCTCGGGGCGGGCGGCCTCGATCGGCAAGCTGTCGGTGCCGCAGTCGTGGGCTTCCGCCGCCGGGATCCGGCTGGCCGGCAGCGCGTCCCCGTTGCCCGCCGCCGAGCTGGGTGGCGTCGCCCCGGGCGGGGCCGCCGGGCCGGGGGGCTTCTTCGGCGGCCTCCCGCCGATCGGCAGCCTGGTCAACGCGCCTCGGGGCGAGCAGACGCGGGCACGATCCGGGCCGGGTCAGAAGGTCATCCCCACGATGCCGGGCGAGCAGGGCGCCGACGCGGCCGGCCACACCGCGCCTGCGCAACCGGCTCGCCAGCACGTCGCCAGCGCGCTGAGCGACCGTGAGCGCGAAGAGCTCAGCAAGCTGCGCAAGGAGATCTCCGAAGCCGCGATGGAGCGCGATGCGGCGGCGCGCCTGATCAAGGAGGCGATGCTGTGATCGGCGTCCTGGATTTCGCGGGGCTGCCGCCGGAGGTCAATTCCGCCCGGATGTACGCGGGGCCGGGGGCGGAATCGCTGACGGCGGCCGCGGCGGCCTGGGAGGCGCTGGCGGCGGAGTTGGGTTCGACCGTGAGTTCGTATCGGGCGGTGCTGTCCGGGCTCATCAGCGGCCCCTGGGCGGGCCCGTCGTCGGGATCGATGGCCGCGGCGGTCGCCCCCTATCTGTCCTGGATGACCGCGACCGCAGCGCAGGCCGCGCAGACCGCCGGCCAGCTCGGGTCGGCGGTCGCGGCCTACGAGGCGGCGTTTGCGGCCACGGTGCCCCCGGGGGAGATCGAGGTGAACCGGGCGCTGTTGGCATCGCTGGTGGCCACCAACACTTTTGGTCAGAACACGCCCGCGATCGCGGCCACCGAGGCGCGGTACGCCGAGATGTGGGCGCAGGATGCCGCGGCGATGTACGGCTACGCCGGGGCCTCGGCGGCCGCGACGAGGTTGACGGCGTTCGGGTCCCCGCCGCCGACCACCGACCAGGCGGGCACCGCGAGTCAGGGCCCCGCCGTCAGCCAGGCCACCGCCGCGGCGACCGGCTCCAGCACCCAATCGGCGCTCGCCAACGTGCCGAACCTGCTGCAGGGCATGTCGGCGCCGGCGGCCTCGACCCCCGCGGCAAATCCGCTCATCGACTACCTCAACGGCCCAAATCCGATTCTGAACACGCTGAACAGCTATCCGTTCCAGACGTTCCACACGCTCAGCTCCGGGACGGTCGGATACCAGATCCTCTCCGAGGGGCTGAACTTCGACGCCTCCGGCGCCATGCTGACCCTCGCGCCGCCGGTGGCCGCGGCCTGGAATCCGGTGGTGAACTCGCTGTCGGCACCGACGGCGGCCGCGCCGGCGGCCGGAGCGGCGGCCGGCGCCGGGCTCGCGTCCAACGTCGCGGGGCCGTCCGGCGTGGGCGCCGCCGCGGGCCTGGGGGAGGCGGCCACGGTCGGCAACCTGTCGGTGCCGCCGTCGTGGGGCACCTCCCCGGCGATCCGGCTGGCGGCGACGGCATTACCGGCCACCGCCCTGGACGGCTCGCCGCTGGCCGGGCTTGGCGCGCCGGGAACGTTCTACGGCGGCATGCCCCCGATGGGCCCGGTGGCCAGCGTCGTCAACGCGCCACGCGGCGAGGGGCCACGGGCCCGGTCGCGCCACAAGGTGGTCGCGACGCTGCCCGGAGAGCACGAGGATCCCGCGGCCCCCTGGGTCAAGCCGGGCGCGCCCGGCGACGGTGACGGCGCGATCAGCGAACGCGACGAACTCAACCAGCTCCGCAAGGCGGTCGCGGACGTGACCAGGCAGCGCGATGTGCTCAAGCGCACGGCCGCGACGCTGATCAAGGAGGGCACGCAGAAGTAGTCGCGAAAATCGGATTGTCACAACAGGTTTCGATGATTGGGGTCGGTTCAATGTTTTTCACGAAGTTTGCCGGGTCTGACCAACGCTTGGCGGGCGACCCGGCCGTCGACGGGAGTCCAACGGTCGGGCACGACGGCGCGGACCAGCCCGGGCTGCGCGCGGGTGCGGCCACCGAAATGGCGCCCGATATCACGCACGAGGACGAGGACCTCGCCCAGCTGAAGGCGTTGGGATTCTCCTCGGAGTTCAAACGCGACATGAGCCCGTGGGCCAACTTTTCGCTCGGCTTCACCTACCTGTCGCCCGTGGTCGGCATCTACACGGTGTTCGCGTTCGCGTTGGCCACCGCCGGCCCGCCGATGATCTGGAGCCTGCTGATCGTCGGCGCCGGGCAGATGCTGGTGGCGCTCGTCTTCAGCGAGGTGGTCGCGCAGTTCCCCGTGGCCGGCGGCGTCTACCCCTGGGCGCGACGGCTGTGGGGGCGAAAATGGGCATGGATGACCGGGTGGGTCTACATGTTCTGCCTGCTGGCGCTGATCGCGGATGCTGCCTTCGGCGCGGGGCCCTACCTGGCCGCCATGGTCGGCTTCCGCCCGACGGCCCTGGCCAAAATCTTTTGCGCGCTGGCGGTTTTGGCGGTGGCCACGCTCATCAACCTCACCGGGACGAAGATCCTCGGCTACTTCGCGATCTTCGGCTTCACCGCGGAGCTGATCGGCGCGCTCGTCGTCGGCATCTGGCTGCTCATCACGCACCGCGCCCATGGCCTGGGTGTGCTGTTCCACAGCTTCAACGCCCAAGGCAGCCACAGCTTCCTGTACGCGTTCCTCGCCGCCAGCCTCATCGGCTTCTATCAGTTCTTCGGCTTCGAGGCGTGCGGCGACGTGGCCGAGGAGGTCCGCAACCCCGGCATCCAGATTCCGAAAGCGATGCGCCGCACCATCTACGTCGGCGGGGCCGCGTCGACGTTCGTGTGCCTGAGCCTGATCCTGTCGGTGACCGACTTCGGCGCGGTCATCCGCGGCGAGGACACCAACCCCATCTCGACCGTCCTGCAAAGCGCCTTCGGCGACATCGGGTCCAGGGTCGTGCTGGGCATCGTGTTGATCTCGTTCGTGTCGTGCGCACTGAGCCTGCAGGCGGCCGCCAGCCGGTTGATCTTTTCCTACGGCCGGGACGGGATGATCTTCGGCTCGCGGTTGCTGGCGCGCTTCGATCACAAGAGGCACGTGCCGCCGTTCGCGCTGCTGGCCGCGGTCCTCGTCCCGGCGGCGCTGATCGCCGGGACCATCGTCTCCGAGCACCCGCTCAACAAGCTGGTCAGTTTCGGCACCGTCGGCGTCTACCTCGGGTTTCAGATGGTGGTGTTGGCCGCCCTGCGGGCCAGGCTGAAGGGCTGGACGCCGTCCGGGAAATACCGGCTGGGCCGGTGGGGAATGCTCGTCAACGTCAGCGCCCTGGCCTACGGGGTCGCGGCCATCGTCAACATCTGCTGGCCGCGCACGCCCGACGCCCCCTGGTACGACAACTACGTCGTCCTGTTGATGGCCGGCCTCATCATCGGCTTCGGCCTGCTGTACATGGTGTTGGCGCGCGCCCACGCCAACAGCGACGCCCCCTACGCCGACGCCATCCCGCAGCGGGCCTGACTCGCCGCATCGACCGCGTTGCGGTAATGGCAGGATTTAACGGACATGCTTCTCACGCCGCACGAGCAAGAGCGACTGCTGTTGTCCTACGCCGCCGAGCTGGCTCGGCGGCGTAGGGCGCGGGGGTTGCGGCTCAACGTCCCCGAGGCCATCGCCGTCATCACCGACCACATTCTCGAAGGCGCGCGGGACGGCCGCAGCGTCGCTGAGTTAATGGCCAGCGGCTGTGGGGTGCTCGGCCGCGACGACGTGATGGAGGGGGTACCGGAGATGATCGACGACGTGCACGTCGAAGCGACGTTCCCGGACGGCACCAAGTTGGTCACCGTCCATCACCCGATCTCATGATTCCCGGCGAAATCCTCTATGGCGCGGGCGATATCGAGATCAATGCCGGCGCGCAGCGGCTCGAGATGCAGATCGTCAACACCGGCGACCGTCCGGTGCAGGTCGGCAGCCACGTCCATTTGCCACAGGCCAACGCGGCGTTGTCATTCGACCGTGCCGCGGCCCACGGGCACCGGCTCGATGTCCCCGCGGCCACCGCGGTCCGCTTCGAACCCGGCATTGCCCAGACGGTTCGACTGGTCCCGCTGCGCGGGCGGCGCGAAGTGCACGGCCTGGACCTGAACCCGCCCGGACGGCTCGACCCGTCATGACGCGGCTGTCCAGGGAGCGCTACGCCGAGCTGTTCGGCCCCACCGCCGGGGATCGAATCAGGCTGGCCGACACCAACCTACTGGTAGAGATCACCGAAGACCGCAGCGGCGGACCGGGTTTGGCGGGTGACGAGGCGGTGTTCGGCGGCGGCAAGGTGCTGCGCGAATCGATGGGTCAGGGTCGCGCCAGCCGGGCCGACGGCGCGCCCGACACCGTGATCACCGGGGCGGTGATCATCGACTACTGGGGAATCATCAAGGCCGACATCGGGATTCGTGACGGTCGCATCGTCGCCATCGGCAAGGCAGGCAACCCCGACACCATGTCGGGCGTGCACCCGGGCTTGGTGGTCGGGCCATCCACCGAAATCATCGGCGGCAACGGCAGAATCGTCACCGCGGGCGCCATCGATTGTCACGTGCACCTGATCTGTCCGCAGCTGATGCCCGAGGCGCTGGGGTCCGGCATCACCACCATCATCGGTGGCGGCACCGGGCCCGCCGAGGGCACCAAGGCCACCACCGTCACCCCCGGCGAATGGCACTTGGCCCGGATGCTCGAGGCGCTGGATTCGTGGCCGGTGAACTTCGCGCTGCTCGGCAAGGGAAACACGGTCAACGCCGAGGGCTTGTGGGAGCAATTACGCGGCGGGGCTTCGGGTTTCAAGCTGCATGAGGACTGGGGATCGACACCCGCGGCCATCGACGCCTGCCTGACCGTGGCCGACGCGGCGGGCGTGCAGGTAGCGCTGCACACCGACACCCTCAACGAGATGGGATTCGTCGAGGACACCCTCGGCGCGATCGCCGGCCGTTCGATCCACACCTACCACACCGAGGGCGCCGGCGGTGGGCACGCTCCCGACATCATGAGGGTCGCCGCCGAACCGAACGTGTTGCCCAGTTCCACCAACCCGACGCGCCCGCACACGGTCAATACTCTCGACGAGCACCTGGACATGCTGATGGTCTGCCATCACCTCAATCCCGCGGTGCCCGAGGACCTTGCGTTCGCCGAGAGCCGGATCAGGCCGTCGACGATGGCCGCCGAGGACCTGCTGCACGACATGGGCGCGATCTCGATGATCGGCAGCGATTCGCAGGCGATGGGCCGCATCGGCGAGGTGGTGATCCGCGCCTGGCAGACCGCGCACGTGATGAAATCCCGCCGCGGCGCGCTGCCCGGCGACCCGTCTGGTGCGCACGCCGCCGACAACAACCGCGCGCGACGCTACGTCGCGAAATACACGATCTGCCCGGCCATCACGCACGGCCTCGATCACGAGATCGGCTCGGTGGAGGTGGGCAAGCTCGCCGACTTGGTGCTGTGGGAGCCCGCGTTCTTCGGGGTGCGGCCGCACGCGGTGCTCAAGGGCGGCATGATCGCATGGGCGGCGATGGGCGACGCCAACGCGTCGATCCCCACCCCGCAGCCGGTGCTCCCGCGCCCGATGTTCGGCGCCGCAACGGCTCCCGCCACCTCGGTGCACTTCGTGGCGCCCCAGGCGATCGAAGCGGGCCTGGTCGAAAGGCTGGCCGTCAACCGGCGATTGGTCCCGGTCAAGGACGTCGGCGCCGTCGGCAAGGCCGACCTGCCGCTCAACGACGCCATGCCGAGCATCGAGATCGATCCCGACACCTTCACCGTGCGCATCGACGGCGAGGTCTGGCAGGAGGAGCCGGCGACGGAACTTCCCATGGCACAACGATATTTCCTGTTCTGATGGTCCAGCCAGCTTTGGCCACGCTGCTCGCACTGGCCGACTCACGACTGCCCACCGGCGCGCACGTGCACTCCGGTGGCGCCGAAGAGGCCGTCACCAGCGGGATGGTGACCGACCTGGCCACGCTCAAAGCGTTTCTGGTTCGCCGGATTCGCACGCAGGGGCTGGTCACCGCCTCGGTGGCGGCCGCGGTGCATCGGGGCGATATCTCCCTGGACGCCGCGGACCGCGAAACCGACGCCCGCACCCCGGCCCCCGCGGCCCGGCAGGCCTCGCGCGGCCAGGGGCGAGGGCTGGCACGTCTGGCGCGTCGGGTCTGGCCCGACGCGCACTGGGACGAGCTGGGCCCGCGGCCGCACCTCGCGGTGGCCGCCGGGCTCGTCGGAGCGATGAGCGGCCTGGGGCCCGAGCACACCGCGCTGCACGTGGTCTACACGACGATGGCCGGTTCGGCCACCGCCGCCCAGCGGCTGCTGGCGCTGGACCCCGCCGCCGTCGCCGCCGTCACGTTCGGGCTGTCCGATCTCTGCGAGCGCACCGCCGCTGCAGCCGGCGCCGGGCTGGCCGACCTGTCCGATCCGGTGCTCGACACGCTGGCCCAGCGCCACGCCGAACGCGAGCGTCCCCTCTTCGTGTCCTGAAAGGCTAACCATGTCAACGCATCTGCACGCTCACCCGCACACCCACCACGATCGGCCGAAACGGGACCGGCGGCCGGGAGAACCGCTGCGCATCGGCGTCGGGGGACCGGTCGGCTCCGGCAAGACCGCGCTCGTCGCCGCGCTGTGCCGGCAGTTGCGTGACGAGAAGTCGCTGGCGGTGCTGACCAACGACATCTACACCACCGAGGACGCCGACTTCCTGCGCCGCAACGCGGTGCTGCCCGACGACCGGATCGCCGCCGTGCAGACGGGCGGCTGCCCACACACCGCGATCCGCGATGACATCACCGCCAACCTGGACGCGATCGACGACCTGGTCGCCGGCCACGGCGACCTGGACCTCATCCTGGTCGAGTCCGGTGGCGACAACCTGACGGCCACGTTCTCGTCGGGCTTGGTGGACGTGCAGATCTTCGTCATCGACGTGGCCGGTGGCGACAAGGTGCCGCGCAAGGGCGGCCCGGGGGTGACCTACTCGGATCTGTTGGTGATCAACAAGGTTGACCTGGCACCGTTGGTGGCGGCCGACCTACAGGTGATGGCCCGCGACGCGGACACCGTGCGCGAGGGCCGGCCCACGATCATGCAGTCGCTGACCAAAGATCCGGCGGCCACCGAGGTGCTGGCCTGGGTGCGCGCCCAGTTGGCCGCTGTGACCTGATGCGCTCCGAGGTCGTGCTGGTCGCCTCCCGTGACCGGTCGCCGCGCATCGAATGCCGCGGCGGCGGCATCCAGGCGCGCCGCACCGCGGCCGACACGGTGCACTTGGTGTCCGCGGCCGCCATGCCGCTGGGCGGCGACACCATCGACATTCGGCTGATCGTGGAACCGGGCGCCCGCCTGAAGTTGCGCAGCGCCGCCGCCACCGTGGCGCTGCCCGGGGCCGGCACGCCGACGTCGCACGCCGACTGGGTGATCGAGGTGGCCGGCAGCCTCGACGTCGACCTGGAGCCCACCGTGGTCGCCGGCGCCGCCCGGCACCTGTCCAGCGTGGCGCTGTTCCTGCACGACGGGGGCCTGCTCCGGTTTCGCGAGCGGGTGCAGATCGGCAGATGCGGTGAGCGCGAGGGGTTCTGGTCCGGGTCGCTGCGCGCCGACCGCGACGGCCTCCCGCTGCTGCGCCACCGGGTGGAATTGGGCGCGGGATCGCTGGCCGACGACGACATCTCGGCACCACGCGCCGCCATCAACGAATTGCGTTACCCCGCTACGTGTTTCGAGGCCACCCCCATCGACGCGGGATCGACCGTGCTGGCGTTGGCCGGCGGCGGGACGCTGAGCACCTGGCAGGCCGACCGGCTGGGAGGTTAGCTGGCCCGCCTGGCCGCCGGGCGCTTGGCCTCGGCGGCGAGTACCGCCAGCTGTTCGAGGCGGGGGCGGGCAAACGCCTGCTGCTCGGTGATGGTGAGCTGGCCGCGCCGAGTGCTCAGGAATGTCACCGTCCACGACAGCAGCGTGCTGACCTTGGTCTTGAACCCGACCAGGTAGACCAGGTGCAACACCAGCCACATCAGCCAGGCGATGAAGCCGCTGAACTCCAGCGGACCGATCTTGGCCACCGCGGAAAACCGCGACACCGTGGCCATGGAGCCCTTGTCGAAGTACTGGAACGGCTCGCGGTCCGCCGGGTCGGCGCCGTCCAGTTCGGCCTTGATCGCGGCCGCGGCGTATTTGGCGCCCTGGATGGCGCCCTGCGCCACGCCCGGCACGCCCTCGACGGCGGCCATGTCGCCGATGACGAACACGTTGGGATGCCCGGGGATCGACAGGTCGGGCAGCACCTTGACCCGTCCGGCCCGGTCGATCTCGACCGAACACTGATCGGCGAGGTCTCTGCCCAGCCCGCTGGCCTGAACCCCGGCGGACCACACCTTGCACGCGGACTCGATGCGCCGGGTGGTCCCGTCGGAGTCCTTGACCGTGATCCCGTTGCGGTCGACGTCGGTGACCATCGCGCCCAACTGGATCTCGACGCCCATCTTCTCCAGCCGCGCCGCCGCGCGCTCGCCGAGCTTTTCGCCGAACGGCGGCAGCACCGCGGGGGCGGCGTCGAGCAGGATCACCCGCGCCTTGGTGGAGTCGATGTGCCGGAAGGAACCCTTCAGGGTGTGGGAGGCCAATTCGGCGATCTGCCCGGCCATTTCGACGCCGGTGGGTCCGGCGCCGATCACCGTGAACGTCAGCAGCTTGGCGCGTCGTTCGGGGTCGCGGGACCGCTCGGCCTGCTCGAAGGCGCTCAAGATCCGTCCCCGTACCTCCAGGGCGTCGTCGATCGATTTCATGCCCGGCGCGAACTCGGCGAACTGGTCGTTGCCGAAATACGACTGGCCCGCGCCGGCGGCGACGATCAAGCTGTCATACGGGGTTTCGTAGGTGTGGCCGAGAAGGTCCGAGACGACGAACTGGCCCTCCAGGTCGATGTGCGTGACGTCGCCGAGCAGCACCTGGACATTGCGCTGCCGGCGCAGCACGACCCGGGTGGGCGGGGCGATGTCGCCCTCGGACACGATGCCGGTGGCCACCTGGTACAGCAGCGGCTGGAACAGGTGGTGGGTGGTGCGCGCGATCAGCTTGATGTCGACGTCTGCGTGCTTGAGCTTCTTTGCCGCGTTGAGCCCGCCGAATCCCGAACCGATGATGACGACTTGGTGACGACGCTCGGGTGCAGCAGTGGTTTCTGCCTGCGTGCTCATGTTCGGGCTGCTCCTGATCGGTGGCTCCTGGTCGCGCGAATTCAGTTAGCTACCACGCTAATGAAATCGATACCCGCAAGCCCAGATCGTAAGCATGTGTAATCAAGCACATTGCGCATCGGGCCTGGTCGAGTGAACGTGATACTCGTCATACCCGGCGCACAATGCGTTGTGCGTTACAGCCCGACCAGGGGGCGCAGCGCTTCGCCGGCCGCGCTGATGACGCCCGGCGTGTAGAAGGGCAAATTGATGATCACCCCGTCGATGCCGGCGTCCAGCACCTTGGTCTGGATTTGTTCGGCGACCGACTCGGCGCTACCGACCACCATGCGCTGGGTCATCTCGGCGGGGATCTGGTCGGCCTTGAAGTTCTCGTCGATGACCGCCGTGGTCAGCGTGCTGGTCTCCAGCGTGGCCGGGTCGCGGCCGATCTCCTCGCAGCGCTGCTGCACGACCTTCAGCTTCGCCGGCAGCTCGTCGAACCCGGCGATGACGTTGAGGTGGTCGAAGTGCCGCGCGGCCATGGGGATCGTCTTCTTCTCGCCGCTGCCGCCGATCATCAACGGAATGTGGTCGCGGAAGCGGGGATTGGCCATCGCCTGGTCGACCTGATACCACTTGCCGGAGAAGGTCGGCCGCTCGCCCTTGAGCATCGGCAGGATGATCTGCAGCGCCTCGTCGAGCCGGTTGAACCTGTCGGTGAAGGTACCGAATTCGAAGCCCAGCTGGTTGTGCTCGAGCTCGAACCAGCCGGCCCCGATGCCCAGGATGGCCCGCCCCTGGCTCACCACGTCCAGCGTCGTGATGATCTTGGCCAGCAGGGTCGGGTTGCGATAGGTGTTGCCGGTCACCAGGGTGCCCAGCTGCACGCGTTCGGTTCCGGTGGCCAAGGCGCCCAGCGCGGTGTAGGCCTCCAGCATCGGCTGATCGGGATCGCCCAGCATGGGCAGTTGGTAGAAGTGGTCCATCACGAAGACCGAATCGAATCCGGCCGCTTCGGCCTCGCGGGCCTGAGCCAGGACGGTGGGGAAGAGCTTGTCCACCCCGGTGCCGTAGGAGAAGTTGGGAATCTGCAAACCGAGTCGAATAGCCACGCTAGCTACCGTAGCCACCGCCCCGGCGTCCGAACCAGAGCGTCAACGCGATTTGGATTCAGCCTCAGGCGAAATGAGCCAGCGCGCCGTGGCTGACGTGCAGCGTCTGGCCGGTGATGTGGCGCGCCGCCGGGGTGGTGAGGAACAGCGCCAAGCGGGCCACCTCCGCGGCGGCCGGTGGCGTGGTGCGGGACAGGCCCTCGTAGCCGGGCTGGACGCTGCGTCCGCTGGCCACGGCGTTGATCGTGATGCCGCGCGTGCCGAAAATGCCCGCCTGCCCGGTGATCCAATTGGCCAGTGCCGCTTTGATTGCGGCGTCGACGCTGCCGGCGGGAGGGTTCTCGGCCACCACGCCGATGATGGAGCCACCGGAGCGAAGGTTATCGCCGACGGTCTGCACGGTCAGCACTGCCGACAGCACCGTCGCGTCGAGGGCATGGCGCCATGCGGCGGCCGTGTCGGATGTCGAGTAGGTGCGCGGGTCGCCCTGGTCCCGGGTCGGCGCCGGCACGTTGACGATGGTGTCCAGGTGATGCGGGAACAACCCGCGAACCGATTCCAGGCTGGCCGGGTCGGTGGTGTCGCAGACGATCGCGTCCGCATCGAGCTCCTTGGCGGCGATCTCGAGGTCGTCGCGGCGCGCACCCACCAGGGTCACCTTGTGACCGTCATCGCGGAAGCCCTCGGCAACCGTGCGCCCCAGGTCTGTGTCCCCGCCCGTGACCAGCACTTCCACTGCCATGCCCTCCCTGTCTCGGCCCGCTATGGCATCAATCCACGGTCCATGTTACTGGACAGTAGCTGGCGATGAAATTCCGGACGCGCACGACGCGCGGATAAATTTGCATAACGCTTCGGCCGCCACTTTTTTGCGCCGATTCGTCCGCCAAGCGGACCGCATCCTCGGCGGGATAGGGTGCACCCATGCGGCGGATCGGGATCCTGGCCGGTGCGGTTTCGGTGATGCTGGCCGCGGGTCTGGTCGGGTGCGGTTCGAAATCGCCCTCGGCCCCCTCTCAGGCGTCCGGAAAGGTGGTGGTGTTCGGCGCCGCCTCGCTCAAGCCGGCGTTCACTCGGATCAGTCAGCGGTTCACCGGCGAAAACCCGGGCAGCACAGTCGATTTCGAGTTCGCGGGTTCCTCCGAGCTCGCCACCCAGTTGACCCAGGGCGCGACGGCCGACGTGTTCGCGTCGGCCGACACCGCGCAGATGGACGCCGTCGCCAAGGCCGGGCTGCTGGCCGGCAATCCGGCCAACTTCGCCTCCAACACTTTGGTCATCGTCACCGCGCCCGACAACCCGAAGAGGCTCGGATCCTTCGCCGACCTCGCCAGGCCCGGGCTGGGCGTGGTGATCTGCCAGAACCCGGTGCCGTGTGGGGCGGCGACCCGGCGCATCGAGGACAGCACGGGGGTGCGCCTCAACCCGGTCAGCGAGGAGCTCAGCGTGACCGACGTCCTGAACAAGGTCACCACGGGCCAGGCCGACGCCGGGCTGGTGTACGTCACCGACGCCCGCAGCGCCGCGAACAAGGTGGCGACCGTGGACTTCCCCGAGTCCGCGGCGGCGGTGAACGTCTATCCGATCGCGGTGTTGAAGAACGCGCCGCACCCAGCGTTGGCGCAGAAGTTCGTGGCCACGGTGACCGGTGACGCCGGGCAGAACATCCTGGCCCAGTACGGCTTCGCCAAACCCTGAACCGTGCACCGGCCTAAGGATCTGCCGCGGTGGGTGTACGTCCCCGCCGCCGTTGGGGCCGCGTTCGTGGCGCTACCGCTGCTGGCGCTCGCGATCAAGGTCGACTGGCCGAACTTCTGGTCGCTGGTCACCAGCCCCTCGTCGCAGACGGCGCTGCTGCTGAGCCTGCGGACCGCCGCCGCCAGCACCGCCCTGTGCGTGCTGCTGGGGGTGCCGATGGCCCTGGTGCTGGCCCGCAGCACGGCACGCCTGGTGCGGGTGTTGCGGCCGCTGATCCTGCTGCCGCTGGTGCTGCCGCCGGTGGTGGGCGGCATCGCGTTGCTTTACGCCTTCGGCCGGCTCGGCTTGATCGGGCACTACCTGGAGGCCGCCGGCGTCAGCATCGCCTTCAGCACCACCGCGGTGGTGCTGGCCCAGACGTTCGTCTCGCTGCCGTTTCTGGTGATCTCCCTCGAGGGCGCCGCGCGCACCGCGGGAGCCGACTACGAGGTGGTGGCCGCGACGCTGGGCGCGCGCCCCAGCGCGGTCTGGTGGCGGGTGACCCTGCCGCTGCTGCTGCCGGGCATGACGTCGGGAGCGGTGCTGGCGTTCGCCCGCTCGCTCGGGGAGTTCGGCGCGACGCTGACCTTCGCCGGATCCCGGCAGGGCGTCACCCGGACGCTGCCGCTGGAGATCTACCTGCAGCGGGTGAGCGATGCGAACGCCGCCGTGGCGCTGTCGATCCTGCTGGTGGTGGTCGCGGCGTTGGTGGTGTTGGGGCTGGGCGCGCACCGGCTGGCCGGGTCGGACGCGAGGTAGCCGCGATGAGCCAGTTGCAGCTGCGCGCCGTAGTCGCCGACCGCGATCTGGACGTGGAGTTTTCGGTGTCCGCGGGCGAGGTGCTGGCCGTCCTGGGGCCCAACGGCGCCGGCAAATCCACCGCGCTGCACGTGATCGCGGGACTCGTTCGTCCGGACGAGGGAGTGGTGCGGCTGGGGGATCGGGTGCTGACCGACACCGCGGCCGGGGTGAACGTGGCGACGCACGATCGCCGGGTGGGGTTGCTGCTGCAGGACCCGCTGCTGTTCCCGCACCTGAGCGTCGCGGCCAACGTGGCCTTCGGACCGCACTGCCGCCGCCGATGGTTCCGGTCGACTCGTGCCACCGAGAGGTCGACCGCGAAGCGCTGGCTGCGCGAGGTGGACGCCGAGGGCTTCGCCGACCGAAAACCGCGGCAGCTGTCGGGGGGCCAGGCCCAGCGGGTGGCGATCGCCCGCGCCCTGGCCGCCGAACCCGATGTGCTGCTGCTCGACGAGCCGCTGACCGGGCTCGACGTCGCCGCGGCCGCCGGCATCCGCGCGGTGTTGCGCACCGTGGTCACCCGAACCGGCTGCGCGGTAGTACTGGTCACCCACGAGCTGCTCGACGTGTTCACGCTGGCCGATCGCGTGCTGGTCCTCGAATCCGGCAAGATCGCCGAATTCGGGCCGGTCGCAGACGTTCTCACCGCGCCGCGCAGCCATTTCGGCGCGCGCATCGCCGGCGTCAACATCGTCAACGGCACCGTGGGTTCCGACGGCTCGCTGCGCGATCGCTCCGGCGCCCGCTGGCATGCGACCCCGGCGCAGCGGCTGGAGGCCCACGTCGTCAACGCCGTCGCGGTCTTCCACCCCGCGGCGGTGGCCGTGTATCGGGATCACCCGCACGGCAGCCCGCGCAATACGGTCGAGGTGACGGTGGCCGAACTCGATGTCCGCGGGTCCGGGGTCCTGGTGCGGGGCCGAGAACAGCCGGATGGCGCGCCGGGGCTGGCCGCGGAGATCACCGCGGAGGCCGCCACGGAGTTGCGGCTGACGCCCGGGGAGCGGGTGTGGTTCTCCGTCAAGGCGCACGAGGTGACGCTGTACCCGGCACCGCAATGACCTGCACGGACCCGGCAAGGTTGCACATCGGCAACATCGGCAAAACTGCCGCAAGGCACCCTTGCGTCACAGCCGTAACACGGTAGGTTCGTCGCCATGGAGCAGGTGGACGCGAACTCGACACGTCGCAAGGGATTCTGGGCGACGCTGGCGATCGCCACGGTGACCAGCGCCAGCGCGGTCGCCATCGCATTGCCGGCGACCTCCAGCGCCGATCCCGAGACCCCGACCCCGGTCCCGCCGAGCACGACGGCGGCGCCCGCGCCCGCTCCCGGGCCGGCGACCGCCACCACGCCACCCCCGCCCGGTGCCCCGGGGGCACCGGGCGGGGGTGGCGTGGTGGCGGTCGCCGGCCCAACCGGTCGACCCGAACGCTCCGCCGCCGCCGCCGGTCGATCCGAACGCTCCGCCACCGCCGCCCGTCGACCCCAACGCGGGCCGGATCGGCAACGCCGTCGGCGGCTTCAGCTTTGTGCTGCCGCCCAGCTGGGTCGAGTCCGACGCGTCGCACCTCGACTACGGTTCGGAATTGCTCAGCAAGACCACCGGCCAACCGCCGGCGCCGGGGCAGGCGCCGCCGGTCGCCAACGACACCCGCATCGTGATGGGCCGGCTGGACCAAAAGCTCTATGCCAGCGCCGAAACCACCGACGCCAAGGCCGCGGTCCGGTTGGGCTCCGACATGGGTGAGTTCTTCATGCCCTATCCCGGCACCCGGATCAACCAGGCCAGCACCCCGCTGACCGGCGCCAACGGGATCACCGGAAGCGCCTCTTACTACGAGGTCAAGTTCAGCGACCCGTCCAAGCCGAACGGACAGATCTGGACCGGCGTGGTCGGCTCGCCCGCGGCCGGCAACGCGCCCCCGCAGCGCTGGTTCGTGGTGTGGCTGGGGACCTCGAACGACCCGGTGGACCAGGGGGCGGCGAAGGCGCTGGCCGAGTCGATCCAGCCCTGGACGCCACCGGCCCCCCGCTCCCGCCCCGGCCGCTCCGGCCCCGGGTGCGCCGGCGCCCGCTCCCGCTCCGGGCCAGGCGCCCGCGGGAGAAGTCACCCCGGGCGCCGCGCCGACGGAGCAGCGGGCCTGATCGGACCGACGCTCACTCTGGGATAGGACCCGCGCGCCCAACCGGTGGTAATTGGGCACACGTTTGATAAGCGAAAATGGGGTATTCCCAGAGCACGGCCCAGCGGTCCCGCTTGGGCCGTGCCAGCGATCGCAAGGAGACCCGCATGGACGTCATCGCAGCAACCGAATTTCTCGCCCGCTCATCCACCCTGACCAGCGTCGGATGGATCGGCTACATCATCATCGGCGGTCTGGCGGGCGCGCTCGCCAGCAGGATCATCAGGGGCAGCGGCGCCGGAATCCTGATGGACATCGTGATCGGCATCGTCGGCGCGCTGATCGGCGGCTTCATCCTGAGCTTCTTCGTCAACACCGCAGGCGGCGGCATTATCTTCACCTTCTTCACCGCGCTGCTCGGTGCCCTGATCCTGCTCTGGGTCGTCGGCATGGCGCGGCACCGGACCTGAGCTTGGCGAACCCGGCATGATGGGGTGATGTCCTCGGCGGTGACGACCACGACGATGCGCGCGTGGCGAGTGCGCCGCCCGGGGCCGATGGATACCGGCCCGCTCGAGCAGGTCACCACCCCAGTGCCGCGGCCGGAAGCGTCGGAGCTGCTGGTCGCGGTGCGCGCGTGCGGTGTGTGCCGCACCGACCTGCACGTCACCGAGGGTGACCTTCCGGTGCACCGCGAAAGGGTGACGCCCGGGCACGAAGTGGTGGGGGAGGTCGTCGAGGTGGGCGCCGAGGCCGGTGACGAGTTCAAACCGGGGGACCGGGTGGGCATCGCCTGGCTGCGCCACACCTGCGGCGTGTGCAAGTACTGCCGCCGGGGCAACGAGAACCTGTGTCCGCAATCCCGCTACACCGGCTGGGACGCCGACGGCGGATACGCCGAATTCGCCACCGTCCCAGCGGCTTTCGCACACCACCTGCCGAACGGTTACAGCGACAGCGAGCTGGCGCCGCTGCTGTGCGCCGGCATCATCGGATACCGCTCCCTGCTGCGCGCCGAGCTACCGCCGGGCGGGCGGCTGGGGCTCTACGGCTTCGGCGGCAGCGCCCACATCACCGCGCAGGTGGCGTTGGCGCAGGGCGCCGAGGTGCACGTGATGACCCGCGGCGCCGAGGCGCGCAAGCTGGCGCTGGAACTCGGCGCGGCGTCGGCGCAGGGAGCCGCCGACCCGCCACCGGTGCCGCTGGACGCCGCGATCCTGTTCGCGCCCGTCGGCGAGCTGGTGCTGCCCGCGCTGGAGGCGCTGGACCGCGGCGGCACGCTCGCGATCGCCGGCATTCACCTCTCCGACATCCCGACCCTGAACTACCAGCGGCACCTGTTTCAGGAGCGCCAGGTCCGGTCGGTCACGTCGAACACGCGTGCCGACGCGCGGGCTTTCCTCGACTTCGCCGCGCAGCACCACATCGAGGTCACCACGCCGGAGTACCCGCTGGGAAGGGCCGACGAGGCCCTGTCCGACCTCAGCGCCGGGCGCATCGCCGGCGCCGCAGTGCTACTCGTGTAACCGGGGCTCAGGTCGACAGGTGCCAGACCAGCGCCGCGGCCAGGGCACCGAGCCCGTTGAGCGACCAGTGCAGCGCGATCGGCGCGATCAGGCTGCCGCTTCGCCGGCGCAGCCAGCTGAAGACGAAGCCGGCTGCCCCGGTGGCCAACACCGCCAACGTCACCCCGGCCACCATCCCGGCGAACCCACCGCCGAACAACCGGGTGAAGCCGACGTTGTTGCTGGTGAGCCCCAGCGACGTGGCGACGTGCCAGAGACCGAACAGCAGCGACCCGCCCAGCGCCACGCCCCGAAAGCCCCAGGCCCGGTTCAGCGCGCCGTGCAGCACGCCCCGAAACGCGAGCTCTTCGGGAATCACGGTCTGCAGCGGGATGACGATCATCGAGGCGATCAGGGCGCCGGAGATCGTGGCGTAGTGGTTGTTCAGGAACATCGGCCGGGTCATCGGCAACAGGATGCCCACCGCGATCACCGCCGCCACCGCGCCGACGGCGCCCAGCGCATACCCCAGCCCGGACCTCCAGTGCGCGCGGCCAAGGCCGAGGTCGGCCCAGTCCAGCCCCCTGGCCCGCATCAGCATCACCAGGCCCACGGCGGCGGCCGGAACGGTGGCGATGCTGGCCCACGGCGTGGTGAAGTGCGCGATCAGGTTGGTCAGCACCAACACCGCGACGACCACGGCGATGTCGAGGTGGACGTGGAACAGATGCGGCGCCGAAGGCTGTGCGGCAGCGACGGCATCGGGCATCCGGCAAGTTTACCTGCGCCCGCCGTCGGCCCAGCTCAGTCCTTCTCAGGCCCGCTCGCTCGACTCCCAGGCCTCATCGGTCGTCTCGCTCCCGTCACTCACTGCGCTCGTTCCGCTCGCTCGACTCCCAAGCCTCATCGGTCGTCTCGCTCCCGTCACTCACTGCGCTCGTTCCGCTCGCTCGACTCCCAAGCCTCATCGGTCGTCTCGCTCCCGTCACTCACTGCGCTCGTTCCGCTCGCTCGACTCCCAGGCCTCATCGGTCGTCTCGCTCCCGTCACTCGCTGCGCTCGTTCCGCTCGCTCGACTCCCAGGTCCATCCCGAGATCGCCGGGTCGTCCTCGCCGTGCTCGCGGGTGTAGGCGCGGGCGGCCAGGCGGGCGTCGACCATGCGCTGCCGCAGCACCGCGGCCTGGCTGGCCAGCCCGTCCACCCGGTCGATGACGTCCATCACCAGGTGGAACCGGTCGAGGTCGTTGAGCATCACCATGTCGAACGGCGTCGTCGTGGTGCCGCGCTCCTTGAAGCCACGCACGTGGACGTGCGGGTGGTTGGTGCGCCGATAGGTGAGCCGGTGGATCAGCCACGGGTAGCCGTGGTAGGCGAAGATCACCGGCTTGTCGCGGGTGAACAGCGCGTCAAACTCCCTGTCCGGCAAGCCATGCGGGTGCTCGGACTCGGGTTGCAGCCGCATCAGGTCGACGACGTTGACCACCCGGACGGCCAGCCCGGGCAGCTCGCGGCGCAGGATGTCGGCGGCGGCCAGGGTCTCCAGCGTCGGGATGTCCCCGGCACAGGCCAGGACCACGTCGGGTTCGGCGGTGGCGGTGCTCGCCCACTGCCAGATGCCCAGGCCGCGCGCGCAGTGCGCGATGGCCTGGTCCATGTCGAGGTAGGCCAGCGCCGGCTGCTTGCCGGCGACGATGACGTTGACGTAATTGCGGCTGCGCAGGCAGTGGTCGGCCACCGACAACAGCGTGTTGCCGTCCGGCGGCAGGTACACCCGGGTCAGCTCGGCCCGCTTGTTGGCGACCAAGTCGATGAACCCGGGGTCCTGGTGCGAGGCGCCGTTGTGGTCCTGGCGCCACACGTGCGAGGTCAGCAGGTAGTTCAGCGACGCGATCGGGCGCCGCCACGGCAGTTCCCGGCTGGTGGCAAGCCACTTCGCGTGCTGGTTGAGCATCGAGTCGACGATGTGCACGAACGCCTCATAGCAGTTGAACAGGCCGTGCCGGCCGGTCAACAGGTAGCCCTCCAGCCAGCCCTGGCACAGGTGCTCGGAGAGCACCTCCATCACCCGGCCCTCGGGCGCGAGGTGCTCGTCATCGGGCTCGATCTCCGACATCCACACCTTGGCGGTCGACCCGTACACGGCGTCGAGCCGGTTGGACGCGGTCTCGTCGGGCCCCATCAGGCGAAACCGGTCGGCGTTGCGGGCGATCACGTCGCGCAGGAAGGTGCCCAGCACGCGGGTGGCCTCGTGCGTCCCGGTGGCCGGGCGCGACACCGGCACCGCGTAATCGCGGAAGTCGGGCAGGTCGAGATCGTGCAGCAGCAGGCCACCGTTGGCGTGCGGGTTGGCGCTCATCCGGCGATCGCCGCGGGGCGCCAGCGCGCGCAGCTCGGGGCGCAGCGCGCCGGTGCCGTCGAACAATTCCTCGGGCCGGTAGCTGCGCAGCCATTCTTCCAGCTGCGCGCGGTGGGTCTGATTGTCGTGGGTCTCGGCCAGCGGAACCTGGTGCGCGCGCCAGGTGCCCTCGACCTTCTTGCCGTCCACCACCTTCGGGCCGGTCCAGCCCTTGGGGGTGCGCAGCACGATCATCGGCCAGACGGGTCGTTCGGCCCGGGTGCCGGCGCGCGCCGCGCTCTGGATCGCCGCGATGCCGTCGAACGCGTCGTCGAGCGCGGCGGCCAGTTGGCGGTGCACGTCGGCCGGGTCGTCACCGGCGACCGTGATCGGCCGGTAGCCGTACCCGCGCAGCAGCGCTTCCAGCTCGGGGTGCGGGATGCGGGCCAGCACGGTCGGGTTGGCGATCTTGTAGCCGTTGAGCTGCAGGATCGGCAGCACCGCGCCGTCGGTGACCGGGTTGAGGAATTTGTTGGAGTGCCAGCTGGCGGCCAGCGGGCCCGTCTCCGCCTCGCCGTCCCCGACCACGCAGGCCACCACCAGGTCCGGGTTGTCGAACGCCGCGCCGTAGGCGTGCACCAGCGCGTAGCCCAGCTCGCCGCCCTCGTGGATCGACCCCGGGGTCTGGGCCGCGACGTGGCTGGGGATCCCGCCGGGAAAGGAGAACTGCCGGAACAACTTTCGCAGCCCTTCGGCGTCTTCCTCGATGCCGGTGTACACCTCGCTGTAGGTGCCCTCCAGGTAGGCGTTGGCGACCAGCCCGGGGCCGCCGTGCCCGGGTCCGGTGACATAGATGACGTTGGCGTCGCGGTTGCGGATGACCCGGTTCAGGTGGGCGTAGATGAGGTTGAGCGCGGGCGTGGTGCCCCAGTGCCCCAACAGCCGGGGTTTGACGTGTTCGGGCGACAGCGGTTCGGCCAGCAGCGGGTTGTCGAGCAGGTAGATCTGTCCGACCGACAGGTAATTGGCGGCGCGCCAGTACGCATCGATGAGGGCGAGTTCGTCGTCGGCAAGGGAAGCGGTGGTCGGGGTTGCGGTTTCTGCGGTCACCCGGCCGATTGTCCGCGCCTCAGGTGAACGACGCCCGTCTACTCCTCGCCGCGGGCGCGCGCCTCGTAGGCCCGGCGCTTTTCGACGTCGACGTCGTCGGTGAAGACGTGGTCACCGCCGAGGACGCGGTTGAGCCCCTCGGCGAGGCGGCGCGGCCAGAATTTCTGCGACACCACCATCGCGCCCGCCGTTTTGGTGATCCGCACCCGCGGCTTCGGGTGGGCCACCAGGCTGACGATCGCGTCCGCGATCTCGGCCGGCTCGGCGTTGCGGAAACCCTTCATCCCGGGGGTGCCGGCGACGAGCTCGGTGTTGACGAACGTCGGCAACACCATCGAGAACTTCACGCCGGTCGAGTGGTACTCCAGCCGGGCCGAGTCGGTGAACCCGACCACCGCGTGCTTGCTGGCGCAGTAGGTGGCCAGGCCGACGACGTTGAGCTCCCCGGCCAGCGATGCGACGTTGATGACGTGGCCGGCGCCGCGGGGGACCATGCGCTGCGCCGCCAGCTTGCTGCCCAGGATGACGCCGTAGACGTTGATGTCCAGGATGCGGCGGGTGACGGCGTCCGGCTCGTCGACGATGCGGCCGACCGGCATGATGCCGGCGTTGTTGATCAGCACGTCGATCGGGCCGAGCTGGCGCTCGACCTCGTCGAGGAACTCGGCAAACGAATGCGCGTCGGTGACGTCGAGCTTGCCGTAGACGTCCAGCCCGAGCGCGGCCCCCGACTCCTTCACCCGCACCTCGTCGATGTCGCCGATCGCCACCTTGGCGCCCAGGTTGTGCAGCGCGGTCGCGGTGGCCAGCCCGATGCCACGCGCACCGCCGGTGATCACGATGACCTTGCCGCGGACCTTCAGGCCGATCGATGCCGTGTCTGCCATGGCGGGTCCTCCCCAGAAAAGTTGACGGGTGTCAGGTTGGCGATGGGGTAAGCACAGCACTCGCCGCCACGCCGCGCAAACAGCGCCGCGGAAGCCGATACTGCAACGGTGACCGAGCTGCGGACGGCGGTCCCTGCGGACGCCTACGAGGTGGCCCGGGTGCAGGTGCGGTCATGGCGGTCGGCCTACCGGGGGCTGATCGCTCAGGAATTTCTCGACGGGCTTGAGCCGGAATTCTTCGCTAGCCGCTACACCTTCGGTCGGGTGGGCCTCCGGCTGCCGTCGACCGTGATCGCCGTCGACGGCGCCGCGATCCTCGGCCTGGCGACCACGGGCCTGTGCCGCGACGACGACTGCCCGAATTTCGGTGAGCTGATGGCGATTTACGTCGATCCCGCGCACGTGCACCGCGGAGTCGGGCGGTCGCTGCTGGCCGCAGCCCGGGAGCGGCTGCGCCGCCTCGGCGTGGCGGGCGCGTTGTTGTGGGTGCTCGACGGCAACGCGCCGGCCCGGCGGTTCTACGAACGCGACGGGTGGAGGTCCGACGGAGCTTGCCGCACAACGACTTTAGGCGAGACTTTCGGTTGC
The DNA here is from genome assembly GCF_900157385.1 of Mycobacterium terramassiliense. Taxonomy (GTDB): domain Bacteria; phylum Actinomycetota; class Actinomycetes; order Mycobacteriales; family Mycobacteriaceae; genus Mycobacterium; species Mycobacterium terramassiliense. The sequence continues at coordinate 329,794 of NZ_LT717697.1, read as the reverse complement.
GCACTGGTGCGGCAGGTCCGCTACCGGTGCCAGCCACTCTAATCGGCACCCACGACGTTGGGCATGCCGCCCGTTGCCCGGCGCCCTGGTATGCGAACGGCGATAACATTTCAGGAAGGTGCGCGGCGGTGCCCCGACGCCTTCGCAGCGAGATCCTCGGGAGCGTGAATCGCCGGATGCGGACCGCGCCCGCACCGGCCCCCAGCGTTCTCACCAACCAGCGGAGCCCGGGACGCCTTTGAACGGCCCGGTGATCCAGCTCGTGATCCAGCCCCCGTAAAAGCCGCCCGGTTGTGGCACCACGACCTCGCCGCTGACGGTGCAGCGGTCGACTTTCGCCGCCAGCACCGCGACCGCGCCGCGTATCGACGCAAACCCGGGCGACGGGTGCAGGTAGCTCCAGGCGGCCTTCGCTGCGACGGTGGTGGCGGTCACCAAGTCGTAATAGGTGGCCTGCCCTTTCCATTCACACCACGAGCTTCCGGACGCCTGACGCAACGTTCCGCCGGCAAAGGCTTCCCGCGGGAGGTAATAGGTCGGCGGATGACTGGTCTCGAGCACCCGCCATGCCTGCTGTGTCGACGCGATCACCTCGCCGCCCAGCTCCACGGTGATCAGCCCCTTGAACGGCTCCACCCGTGGCGGCCGCGGGTAATCCCACACCGATTCCCGTTCGGACGCGCCCCCTGGGGCGTCGACACGGCTCATGCGCAGTCTCCGACCCGTCGAACCCTCAGTGCAGGGTGAGCCACACCAGGCTACCGGCGCCGACCAGCGTGCAGTAGACGGCGAACGGCGTCAGGGTGCGGGTCTGGAAGTACCGCGTGAGGAAGCGCACGGCCAGGTAGGCGGCCACGAAGGACGCGACGCTGCCGGCCAGCACCTGGCCGCCGATTCCGGCCCCGAGCGGCCCGAACAGGTCCGGGATCTTGTAGACCCCGGCGGCCAGGATGATCGGTGTGGCCAGCAAGAAGGAGAAGCGGGCGGCGTCCTCGTGCGACAGGCCGCGCCACAGCCCGGCCACCATGGCGATGCCGGAGCGGCTGATGCCGGGCAGCAGCGCCAGGATCTGGGACGCCCCGATCAGCAGGCCGCGACGCATCGGCAGCTGGGCCAGCCGGTTGTCGATCGCCTCGCCGCGATGGTCCTCGTGCTCTTCGTCACCCACCGGGGAAACCCGGCGGCGCAGCACCTCGCCGGCGTACAGCACGATGCCGTTGAGCAAGAGAAACGCCGCCGCGGGTACCGGCTTGCCCAGCGTGGTTCGGAAGAGGTGCTCGAGGGCCAAACCGGCCAGCCCCACCGGGATGGTGCCGACCACGATCAGCCAGGCGAGCCGCTCGTCGGGCGCCTGGATCCGGCGGTGCCGCAGCGACGACACGAAGCCGGCGACGATACGCAGCCAGTCCCGCCAGAAGAACACCAGCAGGGCGGCGGCGGTGGCGACGTGCAGGCCAACGATGAACGCCAAGTAGGGCGATTCGGGGGTGGAGACGTTGAGGTCGCGGGCCCATTGCCCGCCCACCAGGGCCGGCACCAACACCGCATGACCCAGGCTGGAGACCGGGAACAGCTCGGTGACGCCCTGGAACGCGCCGACGATCACGGCCTCGACGTAGCTCAGGTGGGCGCTCATCGGCTGGGGTCCTCCATCGGCGGATCGTCGGCAGAACTAACGAGCGTAGCGGGTCCGGATTTCCGCCCGAACCGGCTTGGGTGACTGGGCATTTGGTCACCGCGCGAACACGCGCGGTTAGCTGTGCACGCTCCGGGTACCGTGGGCGGATGGCCGACCCGCTGCTCGAGGGCGTGCGCGTCCTCGACCTGTCGAGCGGCGACGCCGACGCCGTGACCCGGCTGTTCGCCGACCTGGGCGCCGACGTGCTCAAGGTGGAACCCCCCGGCGGCAACCTGGGGCGCGACGAATTGCCGACGCTGGCCGGCGCGAGCATCCCGTTCGCCGTGCACAACGCCAACAAGCGCAGCGCCGTGCTGGACCCGTTCGAGGAGGACGACTGCTACCGGTTGCTCGACCTGGCCGGCGAGGCCGACATCGTCGTGGACAGCGGCCTGGACGGCCTGGCCGGTGCGTTCGGCGCGCCCGGCCCGGACTTGGCCGCCCGCTACCCGCACCTGGTGGTGCTGTCGATCACCGACTTCGGCGCGACGGGCCCGCGGTCGTCGTGGCGCGCCACCGACGCGGTCTTGTACGCGATGTGCGGCTCGCTGTCGCGATCCGGCCCCACCACCGGCACCCCGGTGTTGCCGCCCGACGGTATCGCCTCATCCACCGCCGCCGTGCAGGCGGCGTGGGCGGCATTGGTCGCCTACTACAACCGATTGCGTTGCGGGACGGGAGATTACATCGATTTTTCGCGGTTCGACGCCGTGGTCATGGCGCTCGACCCGGCGTTCGGCGCGCACGGGCAGGCCGCCGCCGGCGACCGCGGGGCCGGGCGGTGGCGGGGACGGCCGAAAAATCAGGACGCGTATCCGATCCTGCCGTGCCAGGACGGCTACGTCCGGTTGTGTGTCATGGCGCCGAGGCAGTGGCGCGGCCTGCGGCGCTGGCTGGGCGAGCCCGACGAGTTCCAAGACCCCAAGTACGACGGTATCGCCGCCCGGTTTGCGGCCTGGCCCGAGATCAGCGCGCTGGTGCGGGCCCTGTTCGCCGAGCAGACCATGAAGGATCTGGTGGCCGCCGGACAGGCGCACGGGGTGCCCATCGCCGCGGTGCTGCCGCCGTCGTGGGTGCTGGGCTCCGAACACTTCCAGGCCGTGGGCGCGATCACGGAGGCCGAACTCGTCCCCGGGGTGACCACCCGCGTCCCCACCGGTTATTTCGTCGTCGACGGCCAGCGCTCGGGCTTTCGCGCGCCGGCCCCCACCGCGGGCGCGGACGACCCGTACTGGCGCGGCAATCCGGTCGTGGTCCCGGCCCCGTCGGGCAGGGTGGGCGACCGGCCGTTGGCGGGGCTGCGGATTCTCGACCTCGGCATCATCGTCGCCGGCGGCGAGCTGGGGCGGCTGTTCCGCGACCTGGGCGCCGAGGTCATCAAGGTCGAAAGCGCCGATTACCCGGACGGACTGCGGCAGGCCCGCGCCGGCGACGCCATGAGCGAGTCCTTCGCGTGGACCCACCGCAATCAGCTCGGGCTCGGGCTTGACCTGCGCAGCGAGCCCGGCAAGGACCTGTTCGGCCGCCTGGTCGCACAGGCCGACGCGGTATTCGCCAATTTCAAGCCGGGAACCCTTGCCGCCCTTGGATTTCCATACGAAACTCTGCGCCGGCTCAACCCGCGGATCGTGCTCGCCGGCAGCAGCGCGTTCGGTGACACCGGGCCGTGGAGCACCCGGCTGGGCTACGGGCCGCTGGTGCGGGCCGCCACCGGCGTCACCCGGCTGTGGACCTCCGACGATCCGGGCGAGGGCGCCGACGGCGCGCGGCATTCCTTCTACGACGCGACGACGATCTTCCCCGATCACGTGGTCGGGCGGGTGACCGCGATCGCGGCGCTGGCCGCGGTGATCCACCGCGATCGGACCGGCCACGGCGCCCACGTGCACATCTCGCAGGCCGAGGTCGTGCTCAATCAGCTCGACACCCTCTACGTCGCGGAGGCAGCGCGGGCCGCGGGCATCGGCCCGATGCGCGACGACACCAGCCTGCAGGCGGTGTGCCCGTGCGCCGGCGACGACGAATGGTGCGTCATCTCGATCGGTTCCGACGACGAATGGCGCTGCGTGGCAAACCTTTTCGACCACCCGCACTGGGCCGACGACCCGCGCTTCGCCACGGGCGAGTCGCGCCTGGCCAACCGCCGCGAGCTGGTGGAGCTGCTATCCGCCCTGACCCGCACCCGCACCCCGGTGCGCGTCGCCGAACTGCTGCAGTCGTCCGGGGTTCCGGCGGGGCCGATGAACCGCCCGCCCGACATCCTGGAAGACCCGCAGCTTCTCGAGCGAAACCTGTTCAGCGACATGGTTCATCCGCTCGTCGGGCGGCCGCTTCCGGCGGAGACGGGTCCGGCGCCGTTTCAGCACATTCCGCCCGCCCCGCAACGCCCGGCGCCGCTGCCCGGCCAGGACACCCGGCAGATCTGCCGAGACGTGCTCCGCATGGGACCGGACGAGACCGAGCGCCTGATCGACGACGGCGTGCTGTTCGTGACCACCCCTGAGAACGCCTGAGCGGTCCGTCAACACCCCGGTGTGCGGCTGTCCGCACGCTCGGGCCCGAATGTGCGGCCTGCCACACACTCGGCGTCCGATAGGTTCAGTCGTGTGACCGTCGATCCCAGGACACCGGTGTTGATCGGCTACGGCCAGGTCAATCACCGGGGCGACATCGACCCCGCGACGCGGTCGGTCGAGCCCGTCGACCTGATGGCCGCCGCGGCCCGCGAGGCCGCGGACCCCCGGGTGCTGGAGGCCGTGGATTCCATCCGCGTGGTGAACGTGCTCTCGGCGCAATACCGCGATCCCGGGCTGTTGCTCGGCCGGCGGGTCGGCGCCAAAGACGTCAACACCCTGTACAGCCCGGTGGGTGGCAACGTGCCGCAGTCGCTGGTCAACCAGGCCTGCCTGGACATCCAGCGGGGCCGGGCCGGGGTCGTGCTGCTGGCCGGCGCCGAAACCTGGCGCACCCGCAGGGGGCTGCGGGCCAAGGGCGGCAGGCTCGAGTGGACCGTGCAGGACGAGTCCGTGCCGTTGGCGCCGGTCAGCGGCGACGACGTCCCGATGGCAGGCGACGCGGAGATCCGGATCGGGCTCGACCGGCCCGCCTACGTCTACCCGCTCTTCGAACAGGCGCTTCGCATCGCCAACGGCGAGTCCGTCGAGGACCACCTCGAGCGCGTCGGCGAGCTGTGGGCGCGGTTCAACGCCGTCGCGGTCGGCAACCCGCACGCGTGGATCCGCAAACCGGTGACCGCCGAGGAAATTCGGCGGCCGGGACCGCAGAACCGGATGATCAGCTGGCCGTACACCAAGCTGATGAACTCCAACAACATGGTCGACCAGGGCGCCGCGCTGCTCCTGACCTCGGTCGAGCAGGCGAAGCGCTTGCAGATCCCCGCCGACCGATGGGTGTTCCCGCACGCCGGCACCGACGCCCACGACACCCCGGCCATCGCCGAGCGCGACGAACTGCACCGCTCGGCGGCGATCCGGATCGCCGGCGAGCGGGCGCTCGAGCTGGCCGGCCTGGGCGTCGACGACGTCGACTACGTCGACCTGTACTCCTGCTTTCCCTCCGCCGTACAGGTCGCGGCCGCCGAGCTCGGACTGAGCGCCGACGACCCCGCCCGCCCGCTCACCGTGACCGGCGGGCTGACATTCGCCGGCGGCCCGTGGAGCAACTACGTGATGCATTCCATCGCCACCGTGGCCGAGTTGCTGGTGGCCAATCCCGGACGCCGGGCCCTCGTCACCGCCAACGGCGGCTACCTGACCAAACACAGCTTCGGCATCTACGGCACCGAGCCTCCGGCCGAATTCCGTTGGGAGGACGCCCAACCGGCGGTCGACCGCGAGCCCACCCGCGACGGCCTGGTCGAATGGGAGGGCGTCGGGACCGTGGAGGCGTGGACGACACCGTTCGACCGCGACGGAAAACCCGAGAAGGCCTTCGTCTCGGTCCGCACGCCCGACGGGTCACGCACCCTGGCCGTCATCGCCGATCTCGCGGCCGCCGAAACGACCGTGCGCGAAGATATCGCTGGCGCCAAAGTTGCCGTCACCGCCGACGGCGCCGCGACGCTGCAGTAGCCGGCCGAATACATCAGCGCAGGCCAGCGCGCCGTCGCCGGGGTAACGGTCGCGTAAGTGCTAGCAACTTGCCTATTGTCGAGACTGGACGTTGGGGGAGGTGGACCCAGGTGCAGATCCTGGTTACCGACGCCACCGGCGCAGTCGGGCGGCTGGTCTCACGGCAGTTGATCGCTGCTGGGCACACGGTCACCGGGATTGCTGGGCGCCCCCACCCCTACCTGGATCCCGGCGTCGAATTCGTTTGCGCGCCGCTGCGCCACCCCGTCCTGCAAGACCTCGCCGACGAAGCCGACGCGGTGGTCCACCTGGCCCCGATCGACGCCGGCGCACCCGGCAGCGCGGACATCGACGGCGTCGCGCGCGTCACCCACGCCGCCGCCCGCGCGGGCGCCCGGCTGCTGTTCGTGTCCCAGGCCGCGGGCAGGCCCGAGCTGTATCGGCCCGCCGAGGAGCTGGTGTCCACCGGCTGGGCACCCAGCCTGGTCGTCCGCATCGCGCCGCCGGTCGGCCGCCAGCTCGACTGGATGGTGTGCCGCACCGTGGCCACGCTGCTGCGCGCCAAGGTCTCCACCCAGCCGGTCCGGGTCCTGCACTTCGACGACCTGGTGCGCTTCCTGGTCGCGTCGGTGAACACCGACCGCACCGGCGTGGTGGATCTGGCCACCCCCGACACCACCAACGTCGTCACCGCGTGGCGTCTGCTGCGGTCCGTCGACCCCCGGGCGCGGCTGAATCGGGTCCGCAGCTGGCCGCAGTTGGCCCCGGCGATGGATATCGCTGCGCTGCAAGAGGATTGGGATTTCGAATTCGGCTGGCATGCGCTCGACGCGATCGCCGACACCGCGCGTGGACTCGTCGGGCGCCGGCTGCACGCCACGGGCGCCGTCAGCCACGACCGCCAGCTGGCCCTCCCGGTGGAGGTCTTTCCGCGCCGTCGACCGTCCGACGACCTGCGCAGCGCGGCCCCCGAAGGCATGGAGGGGGAGTTCGACGACCGGATCGATCCGCGGTTCCCCGTCTTCAGTGCGGCCAGGCTCGCCGGCGCGCTGCCCGGGCCGCTGACCCCGATGACGCTCGACGTCCAGTTGAGCGGTCTGCGCGCAGCCAGCCGGGTCATGGGTCACGTGCTTGCCCTGGGCGGGGTGGTCGACGACGAATGGGGCAGCAGGGCCATCGCGGTCTTCGGCCACCGCGCCTACGTCGGGGTGTCGGCCAACGTGGTGGCCGCCGCGCAGCTGCCCGGCTGGGACCAGGACGCCATCGCGCGCCACGCCCTGATCGACCAGCCGCAGGTGGGCGACGTCTTGCCGTTCGGGCAGCCGAAGCTGGCGGAGGGAGCGCTCGGTTCGATCGCCAAGGCCGTCGTCGCGGCGCGGTCCCTGGCGCTGATGCGCCGGCTGGGGCCCGACACCCGCGCCTACAGCGCGGCCGCTGCGGTGGAACACCTCGATGCCGCGCAGCTGGCCGCGCTGCCCGACGCGGCGCTAGAAGTTCGGGCGCGGCTGCTGCGGGATCGCATCCACCAGGGCTGGATCCTCACGGCGCTGTGGCTGATCGACTCCGGCGTCACCGCCGCGGCGCTGGACCACACCCGGGCCGCGCCCAGGATTTCCGGGCTCGGCACGATCATGGAAAGCACCCGCGTCGCAGCCGAAACCGCCGAGCTGGCGGCGGCGTTGCGCGAAGACCCGCCGCTGCGGGCGCTGGCCGCCGAAGGCAACGTCGGCAGCATCCGCGCGCTGTCACCAGGTACCGCCGGCGCGCTCGATGCCGCCCTCGCCCGGATCGGGCACCGCGGGCCCGGTGAGGCCGAGCTGGCCGGCCGGGTGTTCAGCGACAATCCGGCGATGTTGCTCGTGGCGGCCGCCGAGGTGGCCGAGGCCCCAGCCGCCGCCGGGCCGGCCGCGCCGAGGACGCTGGCACGACGAATGGCCGCCAACGCCCGCGAGGCACGGGAGCTGGCCCACGACAGCACCATCCGATTCACCCATGAACTGCGGATGACGTTGCGGGAGTTGGGGTCTCGCCGGGTCGCGGCGGATCTATGCGACGCCGACGACGATGTCTACTACTTGACCTGTGACGAGCTGGTCACCATGCCGGCCGACGCCCGGTTGCGGATCAAGCGCCGACGCGCCGAACGGGACCGCTTGCAGGCGCAGCGACCGCCCGACGTCATCGACGGGGCGTGGACCCCGGTCGACCCGGTCGGCGGCGCCTGACCCGGATCAACCCAACAGCCCGCGCAGGTACAGCGCGTTGCGTACGGCGTGGCCGCCGAGGTCGTTGTTGAAGTACATCCAGACGTCCCTGCCGTCGCCGTCCCATTCGGTAATCCGGTCGGCCCACTGCCGCAGCTGGTCATCCGAGTAGCAGCCGGCGTAGATCGCGTCCTGATCCGGGCCGTGCATCCGGACGTACACCAGGTCGGTCGTGGCCCGCGGCACGCATGCCAGGCCGGCGCCGCTCATCACCACGTACGCGGCGCGGTGCCGTTCCAGCAACTCGTACACCGCGGGGTCGTTCCAGGACGCATGCCGCAACTCGACGGCCACCCGGATCGACGCCGGCACCAGCGCCAGGAACCCGTCCAGGCGCGCGTCGTCGCGCTGTTGCTCGGGGTGCAATTGGACCAGCAGCACCCCGGCCCGATCGCCCAGCAGCTGCCAGCAGCGTTCGAACCGCTCGATCCAGGGCTCGGGGGAGGACAGCCGGCGGTAGTGCGTCAGCCCCCGATGCGCCTTGACCGACATCTTGAACCCGTCGGGAAGCTGGCCGCGCCATCCGGCGAACGTCGATTCCTTGGGCCACCGATAGAAACTGGCGTTCAGTTCGACGGTGTCGAAAACCTCGACGTAGCGGGCCAACCTGCGCGCGGACGGCAGGCCGGGGGGGTACAGCACATCCGCCCAGTGGTTGTAGGACCATCCCGATGTGCCGATCCGTACGGTCAAGCGGCCACCCGCCGGCGCAGGTCGTCGTCGAGTGCCGCTCGCACGAGTGCGGCCGCCAGCCGCGCATTGGCGCGCGGGGCCAGGTCTCCCAGCCTCGCCGGCTGCGTGGGCAGGCCCAATTGCTTTGCGGCCGCGATGGCGCGGCCGTCGAAGTGCGGACGCACCCAGGTCCAGACGTCCTGCACCTCGCGGAGGAAGATGTCGGCGCCGGTGTCCCCAATTCCCTTGAATGCCTTCAGCATCCGTCTGGCCGCCGCGACGTCATGCCGGCTGCGTTCGGCGATGCCGCGCAGGTCGCCGGCGTACTCGTCGCGCACGAACTCGGCCATGTCGGTCAGGCGGGTGGCCGAGCTTTCGTCGTAGCGCACATAGTGGGCGCGGCCGAAAGCGCTGATCATCGTCTGCCGGTCGGATGCCAGGACGGCTTTCGGGGTGCGCAGTCCCGCCCGGAACAGTTCGTGGGCGGCGCGCACGGCGATGGCGGCATCGATCGGCTTACTGGCCAGCATGCACAGCACCAGCAACTGGAACAGCGGCATCGGCTTGTCGCTGATCTTGATGCCGGCCTCGGCGGCGTAGGTCGTCCCGGCGACCTTGAGCAGCCGCCGCACCAGTCGCTCGCGCTCGTCCATACCGCACCGCTTACCCGGCCCGCGTTGGGGCTAACCGAGCGTGGTCATTTCGGGGGCAGGCTGCGGGCGTACCCGACGCCGCGGGTGACCCTGCCCTGCAGCAGGCGTTTGGTTCGCAGCCCGTCGGCGTCCACGCGTATCCAGCCGCGGGCCTCCCGGCCCGCCATCACCATCGGGCTGACGTAATCCCGCGCCAGCAGCGTGTCGGTATCGTCCGGCGCTACCCGCACCAGCAGGCCGCCCTGGCCGCTGGCGGCCACCGACATGTTGCCGTTGATCAGGAAAGCCAGGCCGCCGAACATGCGCTTTTCCTCGACGCCCCGCTCCGAACCGAGCAGTTCGCGGATGCGGTTCGCCAGGTCTTCGTCGTAGGCCACGGGCCGACCTTAGCCCCGAAGGCCGACAGACACCGAGCCTGTAATTTCGCAGGCCTCTGCCCGCACTTCTCCTGCAGATTTACAGGCTCGACGAATTGCCATGGGTCATCGGTCCAGATCGACCCGGATGGTCAGCAGGTCACTGCCCATCAGCCGCACCACCGCGCTGTTGAGCCGCGGTAGGTTGCCCAGCCGCCGCAGCGGGTCATCGTCGGGCAGCAGGTGAGCGGTTCCGCTGCGCCACTGGCCGTTGATGCGCACCCGGACGGCGGGATCGGCCTGGATATTGCGGACGTAGTCCGAGTGCTCGCCGTGCTCGGAGACCATCCAGAACTGGCCGTCGACGACGCGCCCGCCGACGGCCGTGCGCCGCGCCTGCCCGCTTTTGCGCCCCGTGGTTTCGAGCATGGTCACCGGCAACTGCCGGCCCACCGGGTTGACCACCAGCCGTTGAACGCTGTGCACGAACCGCCGTTTCAGACTCATGCCGCTATTCAACGCCGCCCCTTCCACCGATGTCACGCGCAACGGGAACAGGCGCCGCGCCGCCGGCGGGCGGGTACGCCTGGAAACCGGCGGACGTGTTGGCGCCCAACGGGTCCCCGCGGCACAGTCAGCGCCGAGCGTGACCCCACTGTCACGCTCGGCGCTGAACGTGACGGCAGCGTCACGTTCGCGGCTTGGAACTAGGCCGCCGCCGTCACCGCCTGCGACACCGGTTCCAGCGCCTGCGCGACGATCTCGGCGACATCGACCATCGGCTTCACGTCCAGCGCGTCGAGCACCTCGGCCGGCACGTCGTCCAGATCCGGCTCGTTGCGCTGCGGAATGAAAACCGTTGACAGGCCGGCGCGTTGGGCGGCCAACAGCTTCTGCTTGACGCCGCCGATCGGCAGCACCCGGCCGTTCAGCGTGACCTCGCCGGTCATGCCGACATCGGCGCGCACCTGGCGCCCGGTCGCCATCGACACCAGGGCGGTCACCATCGTGACACCGGCCGACGGGCCGTCCTTGGGCACCGCGCCGGCGGGCACGTGCACGTGGATGCGCCTGTCGAGCGATTTGGGGTCGACGCCCAACTCGGCGGCGTGCGAGCGCACGTAGGACAGCGCGATCTGCGCCGACTCCTTCATCACGTCGCCCAACTGACCGGTCAGCTGTAAGCCCGGCTCACCGTCGGTGGCGCCGGCCTCGATGTAGAGCACGTCGCCACCCAGGCCGGTGACGGCCAGGCCGGTCGCCACGCCGGGCACCGCGGTGCGTTCGGCCGACTCCGGCGTGAACCGCGGACGGCCAAGGTAATCAACCAGGTCCGGCTCGTCGACGGTGATCGGCTCGGGGGTTTCCGCCAGCTTGGTGGTCACCTTGCGCAGCGCCTTGGCCAGCAGCCGCTCGAACTGGCGCACGCCCGGCTCGCGGGTGTAATCGGCCGCGATCTTGCGCAGCGCGGCGTCGGTGACGGCGACCTCGTCGGTGGTCAGCGCCGCCCGCTCCCGCTGCCTCGGCAGCAGGTAGTCGCGGGCGATGGCGACCTTGTCGTCCTCGGTGTAGCCGTCGATCTGCACCAGCTCCATGCGGTCCAGCAGCGCCGACGGGATGTTCTCGATCACGTTGGCGGTGGCCAGGAACACCACATCGGACAGGTCGAGGTCCAGGTCCAGGTAGTGGTCGCGGAACGTGTGGTTCTGCGCCGGATCCAGGACCTCCAGCAGCGCCGCGCTCGGATCGCCCCGATAGTCGGAGCCGACCTTGTCGATTTCGTCCAGCAGCACAACGGGATTCATCGACCCGGCCTCGCCGATCGCTCGCACGATCCGGCCCGGCAGTGCGCCGACGTAGGTGCGCCGGTGCCCGCGGATCTCGGCCTCGTCGCGCACGCCGCCCAGGGCGACGCGGACGAACTTGCGGCCCAGTGCTCGGGCCACGCTCTCGCCCAGCGACGTCTTGCCGACGCCGGGGGGACCGGCCAGCACCATCACCGCGCCGGAGCCGCGGCCGCCGACGACCTGCAGCCCGCGCTGGGCGCGACGCGAACGCACGGCCAGATACTCGACGATGCGGTCCTTGACGTCTTCCAGCCCGTGGTGGTCGGCGTCCAGGATCTCCCGCGCCGCCTTCAGGTCCGTCGAATCCTCGGTCCTGACGTTCCAGGGCAGGTCCAGCACGGTGTCCAGCCACGTCCGGATCCACCCGGATTCCGGGCTCTGGTCGCTGGCGCGTTCCAGCTTGCCGACCTCGCGCAGCGCGGCCTCGCGCACCTTCTCGGGCAGGTCGGCCTCCTCGACGCGGGCCCGGTAGTCATCGGATCCGTCGGGCTCGCCCTCGCCCAGTTCCTTGCGGATGGCGGCCAGTTGCTGACGCAGCAGGAACTCCTTCTGCGTCTTCTCCATGCCCTCGCGCACGTCCTCGGCGATCTTGTCGTTGACCTCGACCTCGGCCAGATGCGAGCCGGTCCAGTCGATCAACACGCGCAGCCGCTCGGCGACATCGACGGTCTCCAGCAGCTGCCGCTTCTGCACATCGGTCAGGTACGACGCGTAGCCCGAAGTGTCGGCCAGAGCCGACGGATCGGTCAGGCTGTTGACGTAGTCGACGATCTGCCAGGCCTCGCGCCGTTGCAGCATCGCCAGCAGCAGCTTCTTGTACTCGGCCGCCAGGGCCTTGACCTCGTCGGTCGCCTCGGCCGCAGGAACCTCGGTCACCTCGACCCACAGCGCCGCACCCGACCCCGACGCGCCGGCCCCGATGTGGGCCCTGCGCTCACCGCGCACGACGGCGGCGGTCCCCCCGCCGGCGATCCGCCCGACCTGCAAGATCTTGGCGATCACGCCGTGCGTCGCGTATCGGTCGTCCAGCCGGGGCGCGATCAGCAGCTCCCCGGATTCGCTGGCCTGCGCGGCGTCGATCGCCGCCCGTGCGGCGTCGTCCAGCTCGATCGGCACCACCATCCCCGGCAACACGATCGTGCCGGTGAACAACACAGGCACTGACTTGGCTTCAGCCATCAATTCCTCCAAAAGTTGAGTCTGATGCGCTTAACCCAGCCCGGTACCCGTTTGTTCCCCGGCGGGGATTCGCTGCGCGCATAATCGGTGCGTGGCACTGTCCTGTCCGGTCGCGGATTCCATCGACCCGGGCATCCTCGAAGCCGCGGTCCAAGAGCTGGTTGCCGGGGCGATCACGTTCCTCGTCGGCGACGACGCGGTCACTTACGCCGTCGACGGCTCGACGATTCGCGTGGAGGAAGGACGCGCCACGCACGGCGACGTCGTCGTGCGCCTGTCCCGGCGGGCCTGGGACGACATGGTGGACCAGGTCCGCACGGTCATCAACCTGTTGCTCAGCGACGACCTCGTCTTCGAGCGGGGAGGATTCGAGCGGCTGGCCGACTGGGATCCGGTGCTTCGCTATCTGCACGCCGGCGTCCCGCCGTACGACCCCGCCCGGGCCGACCTGCAGGGGCGCGACCCACGCGCGGTCTTCACGCTCGACGCCGGCGACGACGAACTGGCGGCTCAGCTACAGACGATGGGCTACCTGCACGTCAGGGAGGTCTTCGCGCCGGAGGAGATGCGGGCCGCCAACCGCGAGGTCGACCGCCTTGCGGCGCAAGCCCGCCCGGGCGACGACCAGTCCTGGTGGGCCACCGCCGAGGACGGCACCAGCGTGTTGTGCCGATTGGTCTACGCGACGTTGCGCTCACCGGTGCTGGCCGCTCTGGAAAACGACCCCCGGGTGCGCCGGCTCGGTACCCTCACCGACCCCGCCCTGCGCGCGGCCCCCGATCGGATGGAAGGCAGCGCGGTGCTGCTCAAAGCGCCGGGAAACACCAGCGGGCTGTCCAATATCCCCTGGCATCAGGATTGCGGCATGGGCGGCCACGGCATCATGTGCCCCGCGCTCAGCGTCGGCATCCAACTCACGGGCTCGGATTCGTCGACCGGCAACCTGCAGGTCGTTCCGGGCAGCCACGGTCAGGCGATGCATTACCGGTGGGAACGGCGGCTGCAGCGGGTGCCGGTCGTGAGCATCGACACCGCGCCCGGCGACGTCACGGTTCACGTCCAGGACCTGATGCACGCCTCGCCGCGGCCGACCGGCGCCGGCGGCCGCCGGACCATGTACGTCAGCCACTACCCGCCGCAGCTCTTCGAACACATCGGACCGGGCCAGGCCTTCAACGACCTGGTGCGCAACCGCACCGAGCAGGTCGCCCGCCTGCAGTAGTGCTACACGGGCCCCAGCCGCCGCAGCTGGGTGACGTGCTTGGGGGAGAGCTCCTCGAGGCAGGTGACGCCGAGCAGTCCCATCGTCCGCAGCACCCCGCCCTGCAGGATTTCGATCGCGCGCGCCACGCCCGCCTCGCCGCCGGCCATCAACCCGTAGAGGTAGGCCCGGCCGATCAGCGTGCACCGGGCCCCCAGCGCGATCGCCGCCACGATGTCGGCGCCCGACATGATGCCGGTGTCCACCAGGATCTCGGTGTTCTTGCCCAGCTCGCGCGCAACCACGGGCAACAGGTGAAAGGGCACCGGGGCCCGATCCAGCTGGCGCCCACCGTGATTGGACAACACGATGCCGTCCACGCCGCGGTCGACGACGGCGCGGGCGTCGTCGAGCGTTTGGATCCCCTTGACCACCAGCTTGCCGGGCCATTGCGCCTTGATCCAGTCCAGGTCGTCGAAGGTGAGGCTGGGGTCGAACATCGTGCTGAGGTACTCGCCGACGGTGCCCGACCAGCGATCCAGCGACGCGAACGCCAGCGGCTCGGTGGTCAGCAGGTCGAACCACCACCTGGGGTGGGGCACCGCGTCCAGGACGGTGCGCAGGGTCAGCGTCGGCGGGATCGTCATCCCGTTGCGGTTGTCGCGCAGCCGCGCGCCGGCGACCGGGACGTCGACGGTGGCCAGCAGCGTGTCGAAGCCCGCGTCGGCCGCGCGCTGCACCAGGGCCATAGATCGCTCGCGGTCGCGCCACATGTACAGCTGAAACCACTTGCGGCCCTGGGGAACCGCGGTGACCAAGTCCTCGATCGCGGTGGTCCCCAGGGTGGACAGCGAGAACGGGATCCCGGCCCGCGCCGCCGCCGCCGCGCCGGCGATCTCGCCTTCGGTGTGCATCAGCCGGGTGAATCCCGTGGGCGCGATCCCAAACGGCAGCACGACCGGCTGGCCCAGGACGTTCCATCCGGCGGTCACGTTGGAGACGTCGCGCAGGATCGTCGGGTGAAACTCGATGTCGCGGAACGCTTGTCGGGCCCGTCTGATGGACAGCTCGTCCTCGGCCGCGCCGTCGGTGTAGTCGAATGCCGCCCTGGGGGTGCGCCGTTTGGCGATGCGGCGCAGGTCCTCGATCGTGAACGCGCTGTCCAGCCGGCGCTTGGTCGCGTCGAGCTGCGGTCGTTTGAACTGGATCAGGGGCGCGAGGTCGCGCACCTTGGGCACTCGTCGCTTGACCGCCTCCCGTCTTTTAAATTCCATACTGTGCCACCGTAGTCGTATGGCATCGGCGAACGACCCCTTCGATCTGAGACGTTTCGTTGCGGCGCAATCCGGGATCTACCGCAATGTCGTGGAAGAGCTGCGCAGTGGGCGAAAGCGGGGGCACTGGATGTGGTTCGTCTTCCCGCAGCTGCGCGGTCTGGGTAGCAGCGCGATGGCGGCCCGTTACGGCCTCTCGTCGCTGGAGGAGGCCCGCGCGTATCTGGCGCACGACGTGCTCGGACCGCGGCTGCGCGAATGCACTCGGCTGGTCAACGAGGTTCAGGACCGCTCGATCATCGACATCTTCGGTTCGCCCGACGACCTCAAGCTGCGCTCGTCGATGACGCTGTTCGCTCACGCGACCGACGACAACCAGGACTTCGTCGCACTGCTCGACAACTACTTCTACGGCCAGGAGGACCCTCTGACCCTGGCGCGGCTGACGGGTCCCTAGTCGCGCTTTCGGTGAAGAACGCGTGCCGCGGTGGTCGGTGAAGCCGGAGAACGGGCGCCGTCACCATCCGCCACAACGGCGGCTGCATTCGTCACCGCCGGCGACAACGTCGTCTTCCTCGGCCGTGGCGGTGAGGCAGCACTCGCGCCCACATCGGAGATCTCGACTAAGGTTCATGAGCGCCATGAAAGGCGACTTGAAGTGAGGAGATTTGCGTATGGCCGACACAGATTGGCTGCTCGAGGCGAAGACGGCGTATGAGCGGGGCAATGCCGCCGCCGCGGCGGCGGCCGCGCTGATCGACATCGCCAACTCACTGAGGACCCAGAAGAAGCACGACTAGGCTTGCCATCCCGCCGTGTTGCCCCTCGTGGTCCGGTGAACTGGCTCGACTCGACCAGAAAACCATTCGCCTCCGACCAAATGTGCGTCGCCTTAGGGTCTTTGAGCTCAATGCCGAGCACGCGCCAGTCGGCGGACGTTATGGTGCGCCTAGGCGGGGCTCAGTATCCGCCAGCCGTGGGGTTCCACAACGACTGTCTCCACGACCTCCTGCGCCGGGGCCGACGATCCCGCGACCACCTGAGCGCAGTCAACCCCGATTTCCGGCAGCGCCACCCGCAGCGGCTCGTCGTCGATGTTCAGCGCGACCACCAGCGCGTCGTCGCCGCTACGGGTCTCGTAGACGTAGTTCCGGTTGGCCTTGCGCAGGGCGGTGGTGGATGCCGCGTGCAGCCATGGGTGTCGGCGGCGCAGGCCGACGAGGAACTGGTGCAACCTCCACATCTCTGCCCCGAACGCGTCCAATTCCATTGGGGGAGAGCCGAACTCCGGACGCACGGCGTCGTCGCCGCCGTATCGCTCCTCCTTGACTCCCCGGAACCCGAGCTCGTCACCGGCGTACACGCTGGGCACCCCGCCGACGGTCAGCAGGATCACCAGCGCGTGCGACACGTGCTCGGGGCGCCCGAGCCGGCTGGCGATGCGGGTGACGTCGTGGTTGCCGATGAAGGTCAGGGGGGCGAAGCTGCCCAGAAACGCGTTGTGCCGCTGCAGCGCCCAGTCCAGCTCGAAGAAGTTGCCGTCGTTGAGGCCGCTCCAGATCGCCTTCCACAGCTCGTATTGGGTCGCCGAGTCGAATTTCGCCGCCTCGACCACCGCGGCGTAGTCGCCGTGGATGAGCTCGCCGACGAACCATGCATCCGGGTACCGCTCGCGCACCCTCGGTAATGTCGCGGCCCAGAACTGCTGCGGCACAATGTAGGCCGCATCCAAGCGCCAGCCGTCGGCGCCGCGCCCAAGCCAGTGCGCCATCACGTCCACGGTGTAGTCGACGACCTCGGGGTTGTCGTGGTTGAGCGTGATGAGCTCCGAGTGGCCCTCGAACGTGTCTCCGCTGAACCAGCCGGGCGCCGCCTCGCGATAGCGCGCGAAATCCACGCCGACGTGGTTGAACACGCCGTCGAGCAGCACGCGCAGCCCGCGGCGGTGGGCCTCGGCCACCAGGTAATCGAAGTCGGCGTCGTCCCCGAGCCGCGGATCGATGCGGAAGTGGTCGGTGGTGTCGTAACCGTGGGTGCGCGAGGAGAAGATCGGCCCGAGGGCGATCCCGGAGGCCCCCAGCGCGATGGCGTGGTCGAACCAATCGACGAGCCGCCGCAGCCGGTGTTGGCTCGGCTGCGGCGGCTCAGACGACCGCGGCGCGGGAAACGCGCCGACGAACCCCAGCGGATAGACCTGCCACCAGATCGCGTGTGCTACCCAGCCCGGCGCCGTCACCGCGAACAGCCGACGGCGGCTGGGGTCTGTGCGGTCACGATCGCCTGTGCCACACCGGAAACGATCGCCGCGGTCTTGAGTGCCTCGTTGATGCTCTCCCGGCTCACTCCCGCCTCTCGCAGCGCACGTTCGTGCGCCGTAACGCAATCCGGGCAACCGTTGATCGACGAGACCGCGAAGCACCACAGCTCGAAGTTCGCCTTCGCCACACCCGGATTCGCGATGATGTTCATCCGGAGCCCGGCCCGCAGGTCGTCGTACTCCCCATTGAGGAAGCCCCGGCCCCGGTAGAACACGTTGTTCATGGCCATGATCGAGGCGGCCCCCAATGCCGCCTGGTACGCCTCGGCCGACAGATAGTCGGCCGCCTCGGCGCCAATCTCGGCCAGCACCTGAGCATTCCGCGTGGCCGCGGCGCTGGCCAGCAGGGTGCCCCAGAGCTGCTCCTCGTTCAGCTCGGTGCTCCGGGTGATCGATCCCAGGTTGAGCTTGAGGTCCTTGGCGTACTCGGGCAGCGCGGCCTTGAGGTTTTCTACGCTCATGTCCCCTCCTAAGCGGAAGCCTTGAGCAGCTCGCCGGCGTCGATCGTCGGGTCGCCCTTGCGCCAGTTGCACGCGCACAGCTCGTCGGATTGCAGTGCGTCAAGGACGCGCAGCACCTCGTCGACATTACGCCCCACGGATCCGGCGGTCGCCGAGACGAATTGGATTTCGTTGTTCGGATCGACCAGGAAGGTCACCCGGTCCGCAACGCCCTCGTTGTTGAGCACGCCGGTCGCCAGCGCGAGCTCCCGCTTGATGTCCGAGAGCATCGGGAACGGCAATTTCTTCAGGTCCTCGTGCTGCGCGCGCCACTGGAAGTGTACGAACTCGCTGTCGATCGAGACACCGAGGATCTGCGCGTCGCGGTCGGAGAACTCGTCGTTGAGCTTGCCGAACGCGGCGATTTCCGTCGGGCACACGAAGGTGAAGTCCTTGGGCCAGAAGAAAACCACGCGCCACTTGCCGGGGTGGTCTTCGTTGGTGATGGTCGTGAAGTAGTCGCCGGGCTGCTTGGCGTCGACCTTCGACAGATCGCCACCGATCAGCGCGGTGAGCTGGTAGGCGGGGAATTGGTCGCCGATCGTCAGCAGGGACATACCACTCCTTATTTGGAATCATTCAAGATTGGCCGTCTGCCACCATGATGCCGCTCGGCCGGTTTGAAGTAAAGGTGATATATCACACTATACTTATAGGCATGTCCGATAAGAGCTATCAGCCGACCATTGCCGGGGTTCGCGCATTCGTCGCGGTCGCGGAAAAGCAGCATTTCAGCAGCGCCGCAACGACTCTCGGCGTGAGCCAGTCGACGTTGTCGCAGGCGCTGGCGGCGCTGGAGGCCGGCCTCGGCACGCAGCTGTTCGAGAGGTCGACGCGGCGTGTCTTCTTGACGACGGAGGGCGCGCAGCTCTTGCCCCGCGCACTGGCCGTGGTCGAGGCCGTAGACGCGTTCACCGCCGCCGCCGCGGGCGCATCCGACCCGCTGCGGGCCGGCGTGCGGCTGGGACTGATACCCACCGTGGCGCCCTACGTGCTGCCGACGGTGCTGGCCGGCCTGGCCGAGCAATTGCCCGCGCTGACCTTGCGGGTGATCGAGGACCAAACCGAACGGCTGCTGCGGCTGCTGCGAGAGGGGGCGCTGGATGCCGCGCTGATCGCGTTGCCGGCCTCGGGCGTGCCGGCGGTCGGGATGACCGCGGTCCCGATTTACGACGAGGACTTCGTGCTCGCGCTGCCACCCGGGCATCGGCTCTCGGGCAAACGCCGGGTGCCGGCGGCCGCGCTGGCCGAACTGCCGCTGCTGTTGCTGGACGAAGGCCACTGCCTGCGCGACCAGGCGCTGGACGTCTGCCAGAAGGCGGGCGTGCGGGCGGACCTTGCCAACACCCGTGCGGCATCCCTGGCGACTGCGGTGCAATGCGTGACGGGCGGGTTGGGGGTGACGCTCATTCCGCAGAGCGCGGTGCCGGTCGAGGCCACCAGAAGCCGGCTGGGGCTCGCGCAGTTCGCGTCGCCGCGCCCGGGACGACGGATCGGCCTGGTGTTTCGCTCCTCGAGCGGCCGCGACGAATCCTATCGGCAGCTGGCCGCGGTGATCGGCACGTTAATCAGCCAGGAACACCAGGTACGGCTGGTTAAATAGCCGCGCTCCGGCGGTAAGTTCGGCCCATGGAAAAAGTCATCGCGGTGCTGATGCGCTCGGAGGCGGACGACGACTGGTGCGCCCGGCAACGGGGCCATGTCGCCGACGCCCTGCTGGAACTTGGCCTGCTCGGGCTGCAGGTGAACGTCCGCGACGGCGCGGTGCGCCATTCGCTGATGACGCTGACCACGATGGACCCGCCGGCGGCCGCGGTGGTGAGCATGTGGACCCAGCAGTGCTATGGCGACCAGATGACGGCGGCGCTCAAGTTCCTCGGCCAGGAATGCGAGCAGCTCGCCGCCTACCTGGTGACGGAGTCGGTCCCGCTTGCCGCGCCACCCACCGAACCCGGTTGCCGGACAACGGGTCTGGCCAACATCGCGTTGCTCCGCCGCCCCGCCGATCTGGACCAGGCGACCTGGCTGGCCCGGTGGCAGGGTGACCACACCTCGGTGGCCATCGAAACCCAGTCGACGTTCGGCTACACCCAGAACTGGGTGGTACGCGCCCTCACCCCGAACGCGCCGGGAATCGCCGGCATCGTCGAGGAGTTGTTCCCCGAGGAGGCGATCACCGACCTGAAGGCGTTTTTCGGTGCCGCCGACGACGACGACCTGCAACACCGGCTCGGCCGGATGGTCGCCAGCACAACCGCATTCGGCGCCAATCAGAACATCGACACGGTGCCGACCAGCCGCTACGTGTTCAGGACACCATTCCGGGATTGAGGACCGCTCATGACAACACTCGACGAGGCAGTCGCGCTGGCCAAGGGGGAAAGCGGCCTGGCGGTCGTCTCGACGATCCGCGCCGACGGAACCGTGCAGGCGTCGCTGGTCAACGTCGGCCTGTTACCGCACCCGGCCGGCGGCGAACCCGCCCTGGCTTTCACCACGTACGGCAGGATCAAGCTCGCCAACCTGCGGGCCCGGCCGCAGCTGGCCGTCACGTTCCGCAACGGCTGGCAGTGGGCGACCGTCGAGGGCCGCGCCGAGCTGGCCGGGCCGGATGACGCGCAGCCCTGGCTGAAAGACGCCGACCAGTTGCGCCTGCTGCTCCGCGAGGTCTTCACCGCCGCCGGCGGCAGCCACGACGACTGGGACGAATACGACCGCGTGATGGCCAAGGAGCGGCGCGCGGTGGTGCTGATCGCCCCGACCCGCGTCTACAGCAACGGCTGAGCCCGGCGAACCGGGGGCACCGCACCCGTTAGGCTGCAGCCGTGACGCTGCAGATCGACGACAACAACCGGGTCCGCACCCTGACGCTGAACCGGCCCGAGGCGCTCAACGCGTTCAACGAAGCCCTCTACGACGCGACGGCCGACGCGCTGCTCGCCGCGGCCGAGGATCCTGAGGTCGCCGTCGTCCTGCTGACCGGCGCGGGCCGCGGCTTCAGCGCGGGCACCGACCTGGCCGAGATGCAAGCACGCATCACCGACCCCGACTTCACGCCGGGCAAGCACGGCTTCCCCGGCCTGATCGATGCGCTCAGCGCGTTTCCCAAGCCGCTGATCTGCGCCGTCAACGGTGTGGGGGTGGGCATCGGCGCGACCATCATCGGCTACGCCGACCTGGCGTTCATGTCGTCGGCGGCCCGCCTGAAGTGCCCGTTCACCAGCCTGGGCGTGGCCCCCGAGGCGGCCTCGTCATACCTGTTGCCGCAACTGGTGGGCCGGCAAAACGCCGCCTGGCTGCTGATGTCCTCGGAGTGGGTCGACGCCGAGGAGGCGTTGCGGATGGGTCTGGTCTGGCGGGTCTGCGACCCCGAGGAGCTGCTGCCCGAGGCCCGTCGGCACGCGGAAGTCCTTGCCGGGCGGCCGATCTCGAGCCTGATGGCCGTCAAGCACACGATGATGGAGCCGATACGTCCCGAGATCACCGCGGCGAGCGCGCGGGAGAACGCTCACTTCGCCGAACTGATGGGCGCCCAGGCCAACGCCGCCGCGCTGGCCGACTTCACCAACCGACGCTGACGGAGAGCCCGACTACTGAGCGGGCTCGAAATCCCGTGAGGCCGCGATGATCGCGCGCAGCGTGCGCCTGCAGCGCCCGCAGTCACCGCCGGCGCCGCACGCTTCGGCAACTTCCTTGGACGTCGAGGCGCCCCGCGCGACGGCGTCGCAGACGGTCTGGTTGGTGGCCCCGACGCACAGGCATACGTACATCAGCACACCCCCCGGGGGCGGACGTAGGCCGAGCGAACATGCCGCATGTTAGTGAAGTCTACCCTAAGTAGGTTAGCGATGCCTAACCCCCGCTGCGTGACTCACGCGACACACTGAGCACAGCCATACCTTCCTGGAAGATTCCAAACCGGCATGGCAAAGTGCTGCTACAGCCCGGTGTTTCAGCCCAAGCCGCCGGGGCCAGCCATGCCAGCCTTCACACCGTAGGAGCGATCATGCAAGGCGATCCGGACGTTCTGCGCCTGCTCAACGAGCAGCTGACCAGCGAGCTCACCGCGATCAACCAGTACTTCCTGCATTCCAAGATGCAGGACAACTGGGGCTTCACCGAGCTGGCCGAAAAGACCCGCGAAGAGTCCTTCGACGAGATGCGCCACGCGGAGGAGATCACCGATCGCATCCTGCTGCTCGACGGGTTGCCCAACTACCAGCGCCTCTTCTCGCTGCGCATCGGCCAGACGCTGCGCGAGCAGTTCGAGGCCGACCTGGCCATCGAATACGAGGTGCTGGACCGGCTCAAGCCCGGCATCATCATGTGCCGCGAGAAGCAGGACAGCACCAGCGCGAACATCCTGGAAAAGATCGTGGCCGACGAGGAAAAGCACGTCGACTACCTGGAGACCCAGTTGGAGTTGATGGAGAAGCTGGGCGAAGAGCTGTACTCGGCGCAGTGCGTGTCGCGGCCGCCGAGCTGACCCGGTCGAGGTAGCGCTTGGTTGCCATCGGTTAACCCTGGGCATTCATAGGCAGCGAACGCCCAGGGAAGGCAGGCATGACGAGCACGACACCAGCGGCGGTTCCGACCGGCCAGCCCGCCGAGTCGCGACCGGGCGACGTCGCGGTCAATCCGCAGCGACGCAATTTCATCTTCGTGGCGGTGCTGCTCGGCATGCTGATGGCAGCGTTGGACCAGACGATCGTGGCGACGGCGCTGCCGACCATCGTCGCCAATCTTGGCGGGGCGGGCCATCAGTCGTGGGTGGTCACCAGCTACCTGCTGGCGTCGACCATCAGCACCGCCCTGGTGGGCAAGTTCGGTGACCTCTTCGGCCGCAAGAGGGTCTTCCAGGCGGCGGTGGTGTTCTTCGTCGCCGGGTCGGTGCTGTGCGGGCTTTCGACGTCGATGGGCATGCTGGTGGCGTCCCGCGCGCTGCAGGGCATCGGGGGCGGCGGGCTGATGGTGACGGCCATGGCGCTGATCGGCGAGGTGATCCCGCTGCGCGACCGCGGCCGCTACCAGGGCGCGATGGGCGCGGTGTTCGGCGTGACCACGGTGATCGGCCCCTTGCTCGGCGGCTACTTCACCGACCACTTCACGTGGCGCTGGGCGTTCTGGATCAACGTGCCGATCTCGGTCGTCGTCTTTTTCGTGGCGGCCGCCGCCATCCCGGCGCTGGCCGCACGAACCAAGCCGGTGATCGACTACACCGGGATCGCGTTCGTCGGCCTGGGCGCCGCCGGCCTGACGCTGGCCACCAGCTGGGGCGGGACCACCTACCCGTGGGGGTCGCCGATGATCGTCGGGCTGTTCGCCGCCTCCGTCGCCGCGCTGGGCGTGTTCGCCTGGGTGGAAAGCCGCGCCGCAGCGCCGATTCTGCCGACGCGGCTGTTCGGCAGCCCCGTGTTCACGGTGTGCTGCGTGCTGTCCTTCGTCGTCGGGTTCGCGATGCTGGGCGCGCTGACGTTCCTGCCGACGTACATGCAATTTGTCGACGGCGTCTCGGCGACCACGTCGGGCCTGCGCACGCTGCCGATGGTGGTGGGGATGCTGATCACCTCGATGGGCAGTGGTGTCCTGGTCGGACGCACGGGCAGATACAAGGTCTTTCCCGTCGCCGGCACCGCGGTGATGGCGCTCGCGTTTTTCCTGATGTCGCGGATGGACCCGTCGACCTCGGCCGTGCTGCAGTCGCTGTTCCTCGTCATCCTCGGCGCTGGCATCGGGATGTGCATGCAGACCCTGGTGCTGATCGTTCAAAACACCTCGAGCTTCGACGACCTCGGCGTCGCCACCTCCGGAGTCACTTTCTTCCGGACGATCGGAAGTTCGTTCGGGGCAGCGATATTCGGTTCGCTGTTCACTAACTTCCTGCACAGCCGCATCGGTCCGGCCCTGCTCGCCAGCCGCGCCCCGGCCGCCGCGGCGGCGTCGCCCGAGGCCCTGCACCGGCTGCCGCGCGCGGTGGCGGCCCCGATCGTGGCCGCCTACGCCGACTCGCTCACCCAGGTCTTTCTCTGGGCGGTGCCGGTCGCGTTGCTCGGGTTCGTGCTGGCGCTCTTCCTGCGGGAGGTTCCGCTGCGGGACATTCACGACAGCACAGTCGATCTCGGCGATGCGTTCGGGATGCCGAACAGCGAGACACCCGATCAGATGCTGGAGGCGGCCATCGCGCGCATGCTGCGCAGCGAGCCGGGCATGCGCCTGCGGAGCATCGCCATGCGCCCCGACTGCCGGCTCGACGTCGCCGGACTGTGGGGCGTCCTGCGCATCAACCGCTACCGGCAGATGTACGGGTCGGCGCGGCTCACCGACATGGGCGAGTACTTGCGCATACCGTTCGAGGTGCTGGAGCCCACCTTCTCCCGGCTCGTCGCCGCCGGGTATGCGCAGGGCGACGGGGACGAATTGTGGCTGACCCCCGCCGGAATGCAGCAGGTCGATTACGTGCATTCGCTGCTGCTGGCGTGGCTGACCGACAAGCTGGCCCGCTCACCCAGCTTCGAGGGCCGGCCCGACCTGCGCCAGGTGCAGGCCGCGCTGGAACG
Source organism: Mycobacterium terramassiliense (assembly GCF_900157385.1). Taxonomy (GTDB): domain Bacteria; phylum Actinomycetota; class Actinomycetes; order Mycobacteriales; family Mycobacteriaceae; genus Mycobacterium; species Mycobacterium terramassiliense. The sequence continues at coordinate 305,205 of NZ_LT717697.1, read as the reverse complement.
CGTTGCGGGCCGGGTGCTGGCCCAACGCGATTGGCACGAGGAACACCCGACCATGGCGATCAACACCGTGGGTTCTGGGGCTGGGCGTACCATCTCGCCATGAGCCGAATCGGAACGTTCGCTGACGACGACATCTACAGCTGGGCCGCGAAGTCGCCTGACCTCGGCGGCGCCATCGCCAACTTCAGCCAGGCGGTCTACACCAAGAACCGGCTGCCCATGCGCACCCGCGAACTGGCCCGGGCGGTGATCGCCCACGACAACGAATGCACCGTGTGCATGAACACCCGCGACGCCGACGGGCCCGCCGCCGGGGTCGACGAGGAGCTGTACGAGCACGCGCTGGAGTGGCGCACCTGGCCGGGGTACAGCGAGCAGGAGCGCCTGGCCGCCGAGTTTGCGCACCGCTTCGGCACCGAGCACACCAAGCTGCGTGACGACGAAGACTTCTGGAGCCGGTGCAACGAGCACTTCTCCGAGGAGCTGCTCGCCGACCTCGCCATGTCGTGCGCCCTGTGGGTGGGCATGGGGCGGATGCTGAGGACCCTCGACATCGGCCAGTCCTGCATGCTCACCCTGCCCAGCCGCGCCTGACCCGCCGCGCCCATCGCGCCGCGACGCTTAACCATTCGTGAAGATTCGCTTCGGCGTCGGGCTGGGCGCCGACACCGCACCGGATCGGCTCGCCGGCATTGTCGACCACCTGGAGAGCAGCGGGGTGGACTCGCTGTGGTTCTCCGAGCTGGTGTATTCCCCGGCGGTCGACCCGATGGTCGGCATGGCCTACACGCTGGCCCGGACGACCCGGCTGAAGGCGGGCACGTCGGTGGCCGTGCTGCCCGGGCGGCATCCGGTGCTGGTGGCCAAACAGCTGGCGTCGCTGGCGGCGATCGCGCCCAAGCGGGTGTTGCCGGTCTTCGGTCTGCGCCCGGCGATCCCGGCCGAGCGTGAGCTGTTCGTCGTCCCCGACGGGGAGCGCGCCGCGGTGTTCGACGAGTCCCTGCGGGTGCTGCGCGCGGCCCTGGTCGACGACGCGGCCAGCTACGACGGCCGCTATTTCACCGTCAACGGGGCGGCGGTCGCTCCCCGTCCGACGCCGCCGCTGGACATCTGGCTGGGCGGATCGGCGCCGGCGGCGTTTCGTCGCATCGGGGCGCTCGCCGACGGCTGGCTGGGCAGTTTCCTCACGCCGGCCGAGGCGCGCGCCGGGCGCGAGGCGATCGAACGGGCCGCGGCGCAGGCCGGGCGGCGCATCGAACCCGATCACTTCGGCATCTCGCTGGCCGTCACCGACGGCGAGTTGCCCGCGGAGCTCGTGGCGGCGGTCCGCCGCCGTCGTCCGGAAGTCGATCCCGGCGCGCTGATCGCCGCGGGCTGGGAGCAGCTGCACCGACAGCTCGACGCCTACATCGACGCGGGGCTGACGAAGTTCGTCATCCGGCCGGCGGGTAAGGCGCCGCTGGACGCCTTCATCGACCGGTTCGTCGGCGAGCTGATCACCCGCCAGAACTGAGCGAGTTGCCACAATGGCAGCCATGACAGCCACCCCGCTTGCCGCCGCCGCGATCGCGCAGCTCGAGGCCGAAGGCGTCGACACGGTGATCGGCACCGTCGTGAACGCCGCCGGGCTCACGCAAGCCAAGACGGTCCCCATCCGCAAGACCAACACGTTCGCCGATCCCGGCCTGGGCGCCAGCCCGTCGTGGCATGTCTTCGCCATCGACCGGAGCGGCATCGCGTTCACCGACGACGTCGGGGTGATCGGCGACCAGCGCCTGCGCCTCGACCTGGCCGCGTTGCGGATGATCGGCGACGGGCTGGCCTGGGCGCCCGCGTCGTTCTTCGAGCAGGACGGCACGCCCGTCGCCGCGTGCGGCCGGGGCACGCTGGGGCGAATCGAGGCCGCCCTCACCGACGCCGGCCTCGACGCGGCGATCGGCCACGAAATCGAATTCCTGCTGGTCGGCCCCGACGGGGGACGGCTGCCGGCCGTGCTGTGGGCGCAGTACGGCCTGGTGGGCGTGCTCGAGCACGAGGCGTTCGTGCGCGACGTCAACGCGGCGGCCACGGCGGCGGGCGTCGGGATCGAGCAGTTTCATCCCGAGTACGGGGCCAACCAGTTCGAGATTTCGTTGTCGCCGCTGCCGCCGGTGGCCGCCGCCGACCAGCTGGCCCTGACCCGGCTCATCATCGGGCGCGCCGCCCGCCGCCACGGGCTGCGCGTCAGCCTGTCGCCGGCGCCGTTCGCGGACAGCGTGGGATCCGGTGCGCACCAGCATTTTTCACTCACGACGTCGGAGGGTCCGCTGTTTTCCGACGGAACGGGCCAGGCGGGTATGACCCCGGCGGGGGAGAGTGCCGTCGCCGGGGTCATCGGTGGGCTCCCTGAGGCCCAGGGCATCCTGTGCGGTTCGATCGTGTCCGGTCTTCGAATGCGGCCCGGCAACTGGGCCGGGGCGTACGCGTGCTGGGGCACCGAAAACCGCGAGGCGGCGGTGCGATTCATCAAAGGCGGTCCCGGCGCCCCGCGCGGCGGCAACGTCGAAGTCAAGATCGTCGATCCGTCGGCCAACCCTTACCTCGCATCGGCGGCGATTCTTGGCCTCGCGCTGGACGGGATCAGGCGCGAGGCGACGCTTCCGCCGGAGATCACGGTGGACCCGGCAAAGCTCTCGGATTCGGATCGCGACGGCGCGGGCATCGCGGCGCTGCCCGAGTCCCAATCGGAAGCCATTGCCGCCCTTGAGGGATCGGCGCTGCTGCGGGGCATCCTGGGCGACGCCGCGGTCGACATGGTGGTCGCCGTCCGGCGCCTCGAGCATGAGCGCTACGGCGACCTCGACTCGGAGCAATTGGCGGACAAGTTCCGCATGGCCTGGAGCCTGTGACGGGCCGGTCATGGTGTCCGACTCGTCCGCGCTGGCGCAACACCTCGACGAGGTGGCCCTGATCGACCAGCACGCGCACGGATGCTGGTCGACGGCGGGGGACCGGCAGCGGTTCGAGAACGCCCTCAACGAGGCCAACACCGAACCGCTGGTGGGCTCTGGCTTCGACTCCCAGCTCGGCTTCGCCGTGCGCGCCCATTGCGCGCCGATTCTGGGCCTACCCAAACACGTTGAACCGCAAGCCTACTGGGAAAGGCGTCGGCAACTCGGCGAGACCGAGCTGGCGCGGCTATTCCTGCCCGCCGCCAAGGTGAGCGACTGGCTGGTCGACACCGGAATCGGCGCGGATACGGCCGGCACGGCCGAGATGGCCGAATGGTCCGGTAACCGCGCGCACGAGGTGGTCCGGCTCGAGCAGGTCGCCGAGCAGGCCGCCCAGGCGCCGGGCGACTACGCCTCGGCGTTCGAGGAGATTCTGCACCGGCGCGCCGCCACTGCCGTCGGCACCAAATCGATTCTGGCCTACCGCGGCGGGTTTCAGGGAGACCTGAGTGAGCCGTCGGCGGTGCAGGTGGCCGAGGCCGCCGGGCGGTGGCGCGACCAGGGCGGCACCCGGCTGCAAGATCGGGTGCTGCTGCGCTTCGGGCTGCACCGGGCGTTGCGGCTGGGCACGCCACTGCAATTCCACGTCGGCTTCGGCGACCGCGACTGCGACCTGCACCAGGCCAATCCGCTTTTCTTGCTCGACTTCCTGCGGCAGTCCGGCGGTACCCCGATCGTGCTGCTGCACTGTTATCCCTACGAGCGCGAGGCCGGATACCTCGCGCAGGCTTTCAACAACGTCTACCTCGACGGCGGATTGAGCGTGAATCATCTGGGCGCGCGCGCCCCGGCGTTCATCGCCCGGCTGCTGGAGATGGCGCCGTTCCGCAGGATCCTGTATTCGTCGGACGGGTACGGCCCGGCGGAACTGCACTTTCTCGGTGCCGCGTTGTGGCGCAACGGGATTCACCGCGTGCTGCGCGGGTTCGTCGAGAACGGGGATTGGAGCGAGGCCGACGCCGTCCGGGTGGTCGACCTCATTGCCCGGGACAACGCCGCCCGCCTCTACCGCGTTTGACGCCGGGCAACACCGGGGTATACCCGCACTTATGCCGAGCGTTGGGGGTGTCTTGGAGTGGGCCCGCGAACAGGTCGTGTCGCGGGTCCCCAAGGCCGACCTCGATCAGCGGGATCCCGATTACATCCGCGACCAGCTGCCGGGCACCTGGCTGCTGGCGTCACTGTACTTCCGGGCGGACGTGCGGGGCCTGGACCGGATTCCGCCTGAGGGGCCGGTGCTGCTGGTCGGCAACCACAGCGGCGGCAACGTGCCGCCGGACACGTTCGTCTTCACGCTCGCGTTCTGCTCCTACTTCGGGGTCGAGCGGCCCTTCTACCAGCTCGCCCACAACCTCGTCGTCTCCGCGCCGCCGCTGGGCTGGCTGCGCAAATTCGGCACCGTCGCCGCCAACCCCGACAACGCCCGGCTGGCATTGGAGTCCGGGGCGGCGCTGCTCGTCTATCCCGGGGGCGACTACGAGGTCTTCCGCCCGTCCTGGGAACGCCACAAGGTCGACTTCGGCGGGCGCATGGGTTACGTGCGGCTGGCCCGGGAAACCGGCGTGCCGATCGTCCCCGTTTCCAGCGTCGGCGGCCAGGAAAGCGCGCTTTTCCTCAACCGCGGGCAATGGCTGGCCAAGCTGCTGATGGCGGACAAGTTGTTGCGGCTCAAGAGCATCCCGATCTCGCTGGCGCTGCCGTGGGGCATCAACATCAGCGACCTGGCCGGGCACATCCCGCTGCCGACGAAGATCGTCATCGAGGTGCAGGAACCGATCGAGGTCGACGGTGACGACCAGGCGGTGCACGACAAGGTGATGGCCAGCCTGCAGGGCGGCGTCGATCGCCTGGCCGCCCAACGCCGATTCCCGGTGATCGGCTGATGCGCGTCGAACGCCACTGCGTGATCAACGCCGACCGCGACGCGGTCTGGAAGATCGTCAGCGACCCCGACTGCTACCCGTCGTTCATGACGAGCCTGGAGCGATGGGAGTCGTCGAACGACCAGCCCGCCGGCGTCGGCGCGCGCTACACCGTGCACTGGAAGATCGGGTCGGTCCCGGTCGGCGGCCTGGTCGAGGTGGTCGAATTCGACGACCGTCGCGACCTGGCGTGGGTGGGCATCACCGGCGTGAGCCTGCGTGGACGGATCCGGCTGCGCGACGCCACGGACGGCAGGACGAAAGTGACCTTCCGGCTGTCCTACCAGGCGCCCGGCGGCTTGATCGGCTACATCGCCGACCGCATCGCGGTGCGTCAGGTGGGCCGCAACCTCTCGGAAACCCTGAAGTGCCTCAGGAGGCTGGCCGAGTCCTAGCCGTGCCTGCCTCGCCCGCGACGGTGCGCAGAATGTCAGCCGTACCGGCGTGTCGCCGTGCAAACACGCACGCTCGCGGCCGGCGAGAGCCATTACGCTCATGGGCAACCAACCAGGGAGTGTGAGCGCCATGGAGGTCCCCGTCCGGGAGTGGACACACTGGGTGACGGGGTATGGACTCTCGCGCGTCTCGCTGAGGCTCATGGCGCGCCGGGGCGATCCGTTGGCGCAGCTGCTGTCCATCGACAGCAAGCCGGTGCGCGATATTTATCCGCTCGTCGAGCGAGTCCGTGAGCGCGGACGCATGTCGCCGGTGCAGGGGGCCGGCTGGGTCAGCGCCGACGCGCGGATCGTCCGCGAGGTGCTGCGCGACGGCCGGTTCAGGACGCTCAAGCAACGGGATCGCTCGCCCTTCCGGATCGGCCAGTGGATCCTGGCCAAAACCGATCCGTACGTGCTGAATCTCCTCGAACCGCCCTCGATGCTGGTCACCGATCCGCCGGATCACACGCGCTTGCGTCGGCTGGTGTCGCGGTCGTTCACGCCCCGGGCGCTCGACGGACTCCGCGCCCGGGTTCACGAAGTCGCCGACGATCTGCTGCGCGGGCTGGACGGCCGCGCGGAGTGCGACTTGATCGCCGAATACACCACCCGGATCCCCATCGCGGTCATCGCCGAGATGCTGGCGATTCCGCGCGATGAGATCAGCTACCTTTTTGCGGTCAGCGAATGGATCACGTCATTGATCGGCAACGCCGCCGCATCCTGGAAGGACTTCCACACGGCGACGAAGGCCCTGCTCGGGTTCGACCGATACCTCGCCGAACATATCGAGCGGGTGAGGCGAGGCGACGCCGCCGACAGCATCCTGTCCGACGTCGTGCACAACGGGGACCTCACCCAGGTCGAGAACAAGCTGCTGGCCGGGCTGGTGCTCGGGGCGGGGTTCGTCACCACCACCCATGTCCTCGGCAAGGCGGTCGTCGCGCTGCTCCGTCACCCGGATCAGCTGGCCGCGCTGCGCGCCAACCCCGAGGGATGGCCGAACGCGGTCGAGGAAATCCTGCGCTACGACACCACCGGTCAACTCGCGGGACGGGTTGCCACCGAATCCGTTGACATCCAAGGCTATTCCGTGCAGGCGGGCGAAGCGATATTTCTTCTGGTGGGCGGGGCCAACCGCGACCCCGCGGTGTTCGAACGCCCCGAAATCTTCGACACGACCCGCGCCAACGCCCGCGAGCACATCAGCTTCGGCTTCGGTGTGCACGCCTGCCTGGGCGCGGCACTGGCTCGCATGGAGCTGCACATCGGCCTGCAGTCGTTGTTCGAGCGCTTCCCGCAGCTGGCGCTGGCCGGCGACCCTGCCTACAACGGCAGCATCGGTCTGCACGGGCTCACTCACCTACCCGTGTCGCTTCGAGGGGGGAGCGTCGTGGCTTCGTAGGGCTACCCTCGAGGAGTACGAGGGAAAGGCACGCGATGCTCGCAGCGTTCGGATTCGAAGCCCTAGGCGTCGTCATCGGCGACATGTATTTCGTCGACCCGACCCCGCTCGCCGGTCAGGAAACGCCGGAGCGGGGGGTCAGGCTGGAACTGCGGCTCATCGACCGGGCCGCACCACGGGGATCGATCTACGCCGGCATCCCGATCGCCTTCACCCGCCCGGTGTGGCGGGTCGACCTGTTCGGATCGACCGAGAGCCCACCCGGAACGCTGGACCGCGCCCACCACCACCCGCGCTTCAACGGTTGGGAGCCCGGACGCCGGCATTTCGTCCCCGAGTTGTCGGCCGACCCGCTGTCTTGGCTGGCCGATCAGTTGGCGGACCCGGCGGCCGTACTGGCGCGGGCGGGGATCGAAGCGGACGACTTCACCGAAGCCGACGTGACGGGACTCGCCGCCGCGGCCCCGGAGATCGTCGCGGTCGTGAAACGCATGCTCGACGGTGTGCGGGACGGGCAACTGGCTCCTGCCCCCGCCGAGCCCGTTGCCGCCGCCCGCACCGGTTGGCTCTGACCGGCGGGTTGCGGCCTTCCGGAATATCGCCGGCGTCATGGCGGTTACCTAACATGTGTCTAATAGCCGTGACTTCCGGTAGGAGCCACTGACCGTCCCGAAGGCATCCGCCATGTTGCACTTACTGCCCAAGTCCCACTCACTACCCGATAGCCCGGCGCGCGATGTCGAGCCGGCGGCGTCATCCCAACATCACTGGCCCGGCGCGGCGTTCCTCAAGGCAATCGGGCACATTCACCTCGGCACCTCCGAGCCGCGACGGCTTTACCCGCTGCACGAGGCCAGCTATCTCGAGACGGAGCTGATGTCCCGTCTCATGGAGCACCTGTAACCGGCTCGCGATTCGGCGCAGCCGGGTGCGCTTCAGACCAGGCTTGACGCGTCGAACACCCAGCTGGTGTCCGCCGTCGCGAGCGCTTCGAAGTGGTTGGGCGGCGCGAAGCTCACGAGGCTTTGCATGTCCCAATAGTCTTTCCACACCGTGATCTTGCCGTCCTCGACTCTGTGGACGGTGACAAACCGCAGCACGCCCTGCTCGCCGGTCGCGAAAGTCCAAGTCTCCGAGTGCTCGTAGATGACGTCGGAGCCGTTGGACACCAGTACGCCGTCGTGGTTTTCGTAGCCGGCCAGCGGCTCGAGCCCCATCTTGAGCCGCTTCACGATGTCCTCGGGACCGCGCGCCGACAACGCGGGGACCGGCATGTCGACGTAGAGGCAGTCGTCGGCGAGGAACGTCTTGATTGCGTCCCAGTCCCGCCGCGATAGCGCCTGCCACATCCCGACGACGACGTCCTCGACCGCGATCTCAGAAACCTCTGTCATAGCGGCAAATAAACTAGGTTGCTCAACGCGTGTCAACCACGGCTCTGCGGCGGATACTCCTGAGGGTGACCGCGCTGCAGCGCTACCTCGCCGAGGAGATCGCGACCGACCACGTCGACGGCCTGCTCACCCGGCGTGAAGCCCTCCGACGGCTCGCCCTGCTGGGTATCGGCGCCGCCGCCGCGGGCGAGCTCATCGCGGCCTGCGCCAAACGGGAGGACGCGACGAATGCCCCCAAGCCCCCTGCCGGCGAAAGTCCAACCGGCGCAGCGCAACCGCCGGGAGCCAACAACACGCTGCCGACCGCCGCGATCGGCTGGGCCGGGCCGCAGGGCCGGCTGCAAGGGGCGTGGGCCCAGGCATCCGATTCCAGGGGCTGCGTGCTGGTCGTCCACGAGAACAAGGGATTGAACGACTGGGTGCGCTCGGTGGCCGGGAGGCTGGCCGGGGCGGGCCATTCGGCGCTGGCCATCGATTTGTTGTCCGAGGAGGGCGGAACCGGCGCCTTTCAGGACCCGGCGCAGGCCACCGCCACCCTGGGCAAGGTCCCGCCGGACCGATTCACCCATGACCTGAATTCCGGCGTCGCGGAACTGAAGCTGCGCGCGCCGGGGCAAGAGGTGGGCGTGGTCGGCTTCTGCTTCGGCGGGGGACTGGTGTGGCACCTGCTGGCCTCCGGCGCTTTGGGGGTCTCGGCCGCGGTGCCGTTCTACGGTCCCTTGCCCGCCGACCCGGACTTCGCCGGATCCAAGGCGGCGGTGCTGGCGATCTACGCCGCCCGGGACTCCCGCGTCACGGGCTCGCAGGCCGCCGCCAAAGCGGCCCTCGACCACGCCGGGCTGGTCAACGAGATCGTCGTCGAGCCCGACGCCGACCACGCGTTCTTCAATGACACCGGTCCCCGCTACAACGCCGGCGCATCGGCCGACGCGTGGCAGCGGCTGCTGGATTGGTTCGGCCGTTATCTGGCCGGGCAATGATGAGCCTGCGCGCGAAGGTTCTGATCGCAGTCGCGCTCGCCGGGATCTTGGCCGGCGGCTGCGGGGCGCTCGTCTTCGGCTATTGGGGGACCAGCCGCGATTGCCATGCTTGGGTGGACGCGCACGGCTACCAGTTGGTGCGCAACGACTGGTGGGCCAAGACCCGTGGCTGCATCGCGAGAACGCCCGCGGGTGGGGAGCTCTACCACGACGAAGGGTTTCGGAGTAAAGCGGTCGGGTGGGCCTGGCAATTGGGGATTTTCGCGGCCGGCACATTGCCCGCGGTGGTCATCGTCGCGTCCAGTGCGATCCGATGGCGGGGCGGTTCCTCCGGCGCCGACCCCTAGGCGCCGACCATGCCGGCGGAAATCTCGGTGCTGACCACGAGTTTGCTGCATACTTGGCGACGTGACCTTGCAGCGCGATAACTCCGAGGAGACTGCGGCCGACCGGGTCAACCGCCCGCTGACCCGGCGCGAGGCCATCCGGCGACTGGCGCTCGTCGGTGTCACCGCGAGCCCCACCGCGCTCATCGCGGCCTGTTCGTCCGGCCGGGGAGGCTGGCCGAGCCGGCGACGACGCCGCCGCCGCTGAGCCGCCGTTAAGCGTCGACCGGGGCCATCGACCGCGCCGGGCCGAGCGTCACCGGCAGCGTCGACCAACCCCGCAGCACCCGGGTGTCCCGCCTGCTTCCGGTGCCCGCCGACCGCGCTTGCGGAAAGCGGTCGAAGAACGTCCGCAGCCCGACTTCCCCCTCGGCGCGCGCGAGCGCGGCCCCCAGGCAAAAGTGACGGCCCCCGGAGAACGCGAGATGCCTTCCCGCGTTGGGCCTTTCGATGTCGAAGCGGTGCGGATCGGGAAACACCGACGGATCGCGATTGGCGGCGGCCAGGTAGATGACCACCAGATTGCCGCGTGGGATCTGCATGCCCGCCACCTCGACATCCCTGAGCGTCATTCGCGCGGTCAGCTGCACCGGCGAGTCCAGGCGCAAAATCTCCTCGACGGCGTTGGGCCACAGCTCGGGTCGTTGACGCAATGTCTCGAGGTGCTCGGGCGTGTCCAGCAACATGCGAATCCCGTTGCCCAGCAGGTTCACCGTGGTCTCGAACCCGGCCGCCAACACCAGGCCGGCGATCGCCTGCAACTCCTGCGGATCGAGACGCGTTTCGGCGGAACCGCTCTCGGCCATCTGGATCAACTGGCTCATCAGGTCGTCACCGGGGGTGCGCCGCAATTCGCGGAGATGACCGGTGAGCCAAGTGTCGAACCCTTCGATCCCCTCCTGCACGTTCCGGTACTGCCACCACGGCAGGCCGACATCCAGGCTCGGTGCGCCCAATTCACCGAACTCGAGAACGCGGCGCCGGTCCCGCTCGGGCACCCCCAGGATGTCGCTGATGATCGCGACCGGAAGCTGCGAGCAGTACCCGTCGACGACGTCGATAATGCCGTCTCGGACGGCCAGCGTGTCCAAAAGACTGACGGCGGTCTGCTCCACCCGGTCACGCAGCGCGGCGACGGCCCTTGGCGTAAAAACCGCCGACACCGTCTTGCGATAGCGAGTGTGGTCGGGCGGCTCGACGGCCAGCAGCGACGGCGCGCGCAGCGGATGCAGAAAGTCGTCGCGGGTGCGGCGCTCCAGCCAGCGCAGCGGCGCCGGCAGGTTCGAGCCCATGTTCACCACGCGGAAATCGTCGGATCGCAGCAACTCGTGGGCCAGCGCATGATCGGTCGTCAGGTAGTTGATGCGCCCTTTCACGAGCGGGCCGAGGCCACGCAACTCCTCGTAGAACGCCACCGGATCGGCGGCCACCGTGGGATCGGCGATCAGCCTCGCCTGGGGGTCGCCGCGCCGTGCCCCGAACGCCGCGGCGCCTCGGATGAAGCCATGCATCGCAAGCCAGTGCAACCGCTCTTTCACCGCGCCTCCCTCACCTCGGGCCTTCACCCAGGGTAAGCCGCGAAAGGCTCAGCACTCGGCCGTGATCTTGAAGTCCGTGGTCACCGTTTTGTTGGGATTGCTGTTGTTGATGCCGTAGGCGCTGCCGGTGATGGTGTAGGCGCTATTGGTGATTTCGGCGTGCGCATCGCCCACCCCGCCCTGCCAGTAGCTGCCCGTGAACCCGTCGACGTTGCGGATCTTTACCCACTGCGGGATGACCCGGTAGCCGCTGAGCACGACCACCGCTTCGACGTGGCCGTTCTCGTCGCCGATGTCGAGCGTCCGATACGACTGGGCCTGGCTGCAGGCCGCCGGGCGGGCGGTGTGCGTGGTGCCGTCGATGGTGACGCGGGCGGCTTTGCGCGGCATGGTCTGCGCCTGCCCGCACCCGGCGATGCCGGTCGTGGCGATCAGGATGAAAGCGATTGCAAGCAAACGGTTTTGCACCGAGCCATCTCCTTCACTGCCGCTTCGGCATCAGCGCCGGTAGGGACTTGACGATGCGACCCCGCACAAACTCCGGGCTCAGGCCCTTGAGCAGGTCGATCACCCGGATGCTCTTGGGCACGTACCAGTGCAATCGCTTCGGGTGGTGATAGGCCTGCCACGCCGCCTCCGCCACGCTGCTCGCCGGCATCAGCCGCATCATGCCCTTCCTGGGTGCGCTCGCGCGGAGCTCCTCGCCGGACATCGCCGGGCCGCCGTCATCGGAGTGGTTGGCCGTGGTGGTGAGGATGGCGGTGTCGATCAGACCCGGCAGCACGTCGGCGACCCGGACCCCATGTCGCTGCCACTCCACGCTCAGCGCCTCGGTGAGGCCCTTGACCGCGTGCTTGGTCGACGAGTAGACCGCGATGCGCGGCATTCCGTAGGTGCCCGAGGATGACGACGTCGAGAACATCAGGCTGCCGGGAGTCTTCTTCAGGTAGGGCAGCGAGGCGTAGGCGCCCGTCAGCACCGCTTTGAAGTTGACCTCGACGACGCGCATCGCGGCGTCGTACGGAACGTCCTCGAACCAGCCCGATTCGCCGATGCCGGCGTTGTTCCACATCATGTCGAGCCCTCCGCCGGCGTTGCCGGCGCAGAAGTCCGCCAGGGCGCCGTCCAGGGCGCCTTTATCCGTCACATCGACCGCACGCGTCCAGAGCCGCTCGTCACCCAGCTCCTGGCGCAGCGTCGCCAGGCCGTCGGCGTTGCGGTCCACGGCGCCGACCCGCCAACCCTTGGCATGAAAGAGCTTCGCACCCTCGCGGCCCATGCCGCTGCCCGCGCCGGTGATGAAGACCGATTTCACGGCGTGTCAGCCCGCCTCGACCACATCTTTGATGCGGTTCAGGGTCTTGGTCATGTCGCGAACGTTGCGCCGCATGCGCAGGAAGCCCCCGAACAACCAGTAGACGCCGAGCCACGGGGCCGGGCTGAGCCGGAAGGACTCCGTCACGTCGGTGCCGCCGCCACTCGGCGCCAACCGGTAATGCCAGTTGTTCACCGGCCTGTCGCCCAGCATCACCGAGAACCCGAACTCGCGGCCGGGCTCGCACGCGGTGACCTCGCATGTCGTCCAGTACACCGGTCCTAGCTCGTTGCGCCGGACGTGGCCGCGAAACTTTGCGCCGAGGGCCGGGCCGGTCGCGTCACCCAGCCACTCCGCCTCGAACACTTCGGGGGAAAACCGTCCGGTGTTACGAACGTCCGCGATCAGATCCCAGATCTTGTCCGCGGGCGCCGCCATGTGAACCGTCGCCGAACCTTCCATGGGCTGATCCAAACACAGCTCTGCCCTGGGTCATAGGGCGCGGGCCCGAAGTGATCAGTGCGGTACGGCCGCCTGAATGAGCCCGTTGATCATCTGCTTGATGCCCTGAGCCGGATGCGAATACCACGCGATGGGAAGCCCCGAGGCGCTGCCGCACTTCGGCCATGGCTCCAGCCCCTCTTCGGCGAAGACGCGGTTGGCCACGGCGATCTGTTGGTCCCTGGAGGCGGCCGCCGGGTTGCCGACGCCGCCGTATTGGGCCCACGTGCCCGGCTTGAATTGCAGCCCACCGTATTCCCCGTTGCCGGTGTTGGCCTGCCAGTTGCCACCGGATTCGCATTGCGCGACGGCGTCCCAGTTGGGGGCCGTGGGGGCGGCGTTCGCCACACCGGTGGGGAAAGTCAGCGACGCTGCAACGAACCCGCCGACCATCGCGGACTTGACGAGAGGCTTGCAGAGTTTTCTCATGCCAGGCATTTCGCGGAGCGTGTCCGAAGCGTTACCGATTCGAAAATGTCGCGAGATATGCCCTCTAGCAGCGAAATCAGCCCTGTGAGCAGGGAATTCGCAGGTTTAGAAAATCGTGAGAGTTAAATAAATTAGCCCTGGCAATACGACCGGGTCGCCAGCGATAGCGCTTGTTGATAAAGGTCATCCAGTCGTCGGACGCGCGCCACGTCGGCCTTGGCGGCGTCCAGCTCCGGGCCGCAGGCCGGCGAGTGCAACAGGTCCCAGCGGGCCACGATCTGGGCCAGCATCGTCCGGTTGAAGCCGTCGATGGCCGCCCGCGAAGCCGACAGGTCCGGCGCCGCGGACGGCGCGCCGGCCGGCTTCAGCTTCCATCCCGCGAACCGGCTGTACTCGATCGCCTCCGTGGCGTTGATCTGATCGCCGAACACCCGGGCGACGTAATCGGCGTCGATGCCCGCGGCGTCAGCCTCGCCGCGCGCCTGCCCGAGCTCTCGCTCGACGCGATCCGGGTCCTCAATGGCGCCGTGGGTGATCCACTTGGACGCGGCGACCGGCTCGGCGACCTGTAGCCGCTGCGCGGCGGCGTCAACCAAGTCGGTCAGCGCGCCGGCGGGCTCGGCTCGTGCGTGCGTCGCCAGCACCGTCGCCGCCGCCCAGCAGCCGATCAGGACAGCTCGCCCGCAACCCATGGAGACGATTCTGGCCTGACGCCTGCGATTCCCGGAGCTAGCCTGGCCGCTGATGCCACTGATAGCTTCGGCCGCCGCGAATCGCCGCCCCGGCGACCACGGCGCCAACCGCGGCGAATGGTTGCGCTCGACGCCGGTCCGCGCGCTGATCGCCGCCGCGCTGACGGCCTCGCTGCTCCTGGGCGGGGCTTTCCTGGCGGTGGACAGGCTGCACACGACGTCCGGCGACGTGGTGGACCACCCCGCCCACCCGGTCGGCGACGACCAGTCCCAAGCTCAGGTCGTCGAATCGGCCCAACAGATCGTCGCACTGGCCGGGTTGCGGACGGCGTCGGCGGGCTACACCCTGATGTCGTGCAAAAACCGGGACGAGCCGCCGTATCAGGGCGCGATCTATCTGACCTTCGCGCTGCCCGCGGGCGCCCGGCCCGAGGCTTTCTTCCCCACGGTCGCGGCGACGTTGGCCGCCCATGGCTGGACCCGCGGCCTGCCGCCGAACGATCACGCGTTCGCCGAGTCGCTCACCACGGATGCCGCCACGGCGATCGTCTATCTGCAAAACGAAGAGCCGAGCCTGGGTGTGCTCCGCGTTTACGGTCAGTGCCGGGACATGACCGACCACCGCCGCGACGCGACGGCCTGGGTCGACGTCACCGACCCGCTGAGGGCCCCTTGACGCGCTACTGCGCCTGACATTGTCGTCGAGCGCAGTAGCGACCTCAGGTTGGGTGGGTGGTTAGCCGCCGCCCCCGGGGGTGGCGCCGAGGCTGCCCTGCAGGTCGGGCTTCATGGCGTTGAGCTGGGCACCCCAGTACTCCCAGCTGTGCGTTCCGTTGGCATCGAAGTTGAACACGGCGTTGTGGCCGCCGGCGGCGTTGTAGGCGTCGCGGAACTTCAGGTTGCTGCTGCGCACGAAGTTCTCCAGGAACTCGGCGGGCATGTTGGCCCCACCCAGCTCCGACGGCGTGCCGTTACCGCAGTAGACCCACAGGCGGGTGTTGTTGCCGACCAGCTTCGGGATCTGAATGGTGGGGTCGTTGCGCTGCCAGGCCGGGTCGCTCGAGGGGCCCCACATGGCGTCGGGCTTGTAGCCGCCGGCGTCACCCATCGCCAAACCGATCAGGCTGGGCCCCATCCCCGACGACGGGTCCATCAGGGCCGACAGCGAGCCCGCGTAGACGAACTGCGCCGGGTGGTAGGCGGCGAGGATGAGCGCCGAGGATCCGGACATCGAGATGCCGACCGCGGCGCTGCCGGTGGGCTTGACGCTGCGGTTGGCGTTCAGCCATTGCGGCAGCTCGCTGGTGAGGAAGGTCTCCCACTTATACGTTGAGCAGCCGGCCTTGCCGCAGGCCGGGCCGTACCAGTCGGCGTAGAAGCTGGACTGGCCGCCGACCGGCATGATGATCGACAGGCCCGACTTGTAGTACCACTCGAACGCGGGGGTGTTGATGTCCCAGCCGTTGTAGTCGTCCTGGGCCCGCAGACCGTCGAGCAGGTACACCGCCGGGGAGCCGTTTCCGCCGCTTTGGAATTGGACCTTGATGTTGCGGCCCATCGCCCCGGACGGCACCTGCAGGTACTCGACCGGCAAACCCGGGCGCGAGAACGCGTTCGCGGTCGCCGCGCCGCCGGCAAGGCCGATCAGGCCCGGCAGGGTGACAGCCGCAGCTGCACCGACCAAAAGCCGGCGCCCCCAGGCCCGGATCTTCTCGCTCACGTCTGTCATGCCTGCCCCTTGTCCGTGTGTGATCGCGATCTCAGCTGGAATTTACCGGGTTATTCGGCCAAATGTCGATTGGGACGCGGTGTTGTCGCAGTTTCATATCGGTTTCCGACCGAATTTCGCATTGTGGACAAAAGCCGCATCGAGCGGCCATCCCGCCCGAAGCGCCAGGCAGCGGGCCCGCGACGACAAACGCAAGGTGGCGCGGCGACCGCTGTGACGCGCGATGTAAAGGACAGCTCTCGAATGGCGGGGCGATTTGCTCGACACGCCCGACTGGACGCCGATCAGCCGCGCCAGCGCGGCGAACCCCGGTCGGTCATGCGTTTTTTTCGGCGGCCGCAAACGGCGATTTCGGGGTCCGGCGGGCACGGCTGAAGCGCGCTGCGCCGGGCGGGCACGCGCGTGGCCTGCGAGTTCTACGCGAATTCAATACCAGGGCAGCCAGACTTGCGCGGACCGCGTAGGCTCTCACGGAGCAAGCCGATGGAGACCACACATTCCGGTCCATTCCGGCCCTCACGAACTGCCGCGCCAGCGAGCTTTTGGTGCGCAATCGCAGGTGAGGGCGACGGAGGGCCGGGCCGATTGAGGTGCAAGTTTGGACACGGTACTAGGGCTATCACTGACGCCGACCACCGTCGGGTGGGTCCTCGCCGAGGGACACGGCGCAGACGGCACGATCCTGGACCATCAGGAATTGGGCTTGCCCGCCGGCCGCGGGGTGCGCGCCCTGAGCACCGCGGAGCTGGTGGCCGACGAAGTTTTGCGGGTCGACGCGCTGGCGGCCACGAGCGACCGTCGAGTGCGCGTCATCGGGCTGACCTGGAGCGACGAAGCGTCCGCTCAGGCGGCGCTGGTGTTGGAGGCGTTGACCGACGCCGGCCTGGACAACGTCGTGCCGGTCCAGATGCTCGAGGCGGTCGAGACCCTCGCCCGCGCCATCGCACCGGTCATCGGCCACCAGCGGACCGCCGTCTGCATCCTCGAGCATGAATGGGCGACCGTCGTCATGGTCGACACCCATGACGGCGACACGCGAACCGCCGTCAAGCAGGTGCGCGGCGGGTTCGACGGGCTGCGATCCTGGCTGAGCGGGATGTTCGAACGGCCGACTGGCTGGCGCCCCGGCGCGGTGGTGGTCGTCGGCGCGGACAGCGACCTCAACGGGTTCTCGTGGCAGCTCGAAAAGGCTTTGCCCGTACCCGTTTTCGCCCAGACCATGGCGCAGGTGACCATCGCGCGGGGCGCGGCGCTCGCCGCGGCCAACAGCACCGAGTTCACCGATGAACAGCTGGTGGCGCACGTCAGCGAACCCGTCGCCGCGCCCGCGGCGCGGACCCGGAAGTTGTCCTACACCGGCGCCGCGACGGCATTGGCCGCCGGTGCAATCACTTTCGTCTCGTCGCTGTCGCTCGCTTTGGGTATCCAACTCGCCCCGACCAGCGAGTCCGGGCCGGCGAAGCGCGTCGTGCACGCGCCGCCCCCGCAGATCGCCGAGGCCGTCGCGCCGGCCGTCGCGGCACCGCCCGAGGTGGGCCCGCCCGCGCCGAAGCCGAAGGTCCCCGCGGGCGAACCCGCCCCGGAGTCCGGGGCGGGGGGAGAGCAGCAGGGCGCTCCCGACGAGCCGCAGCCGGATGCGAGCGGCCGCCAGACCTACTTGACCCGGGTGCTCGAGCACATCCCGGGCGACGCCGGTGATTCGGCGCCGCCCGCCGCGCCGACGCCCTAGCGGAGCGCGGTGGAGCTCAGGCCTTGGGGTGCACCGCGGTGAAGGACACCGCCACTTCGTCGGCAACCTTCACCGAGCCCATCAGCAGCGAGTAGGGCTTGACGCCGTAATCGGTTTGCCGAACGGTGGATTCGACCGACATTCGCCAATCATCGCCGAGATCCTCTGTGCGCAAGTCGATGACGTGCTCGCGGGACTTGCCGCGAATGTGCAGCTTTCCGGTCAGGCGGTAGCCGTCGCCGGCCTTGTCGATCGTGTCGGCGGCGAAGCGGATCTCGGGATAGCGCTTGGCGTCCAACGATTTCAACGCGTTCGACTTCACCAGGACCTTCTCCGGCCCGGACAGCCCTTTGACCCCGCCCTCGCCGTGCAGCACCTCGAACGAATCGACCTCGACCGTCAGCTCCGCGGTGACCGGTTCGGCGCCGGCCCACGCCACGGTGGCCTCCCAGCGCGTCATCGCGATGGTGAGCCAATGTCCCATTCGCGCCGCCCTCCCCGTGACGCCGGTGCGGATCGACAATTCACCGTCGGATGCGGTCAGGGTCCATAGGTCGGTCACAGACCGACTGTAGTCACATCGTCAAAACGGTCCGGTAGTGCGCTCGCCCCTGTTCCAAGGCCGCATAGCCTTCGGCCGCCTGCGCCAGCGGCAACTCCTCGATCCACGCCCGAACGCCGGACAGGACCGCGAAATGCATAGTGTCCTCGACGTCTTTGGCCGTGCCGGAGGGGTGGCCGACGATGCTCAGCCCCGGCGTGATCAGCTGCACGGGACTGATGGGCAGCGGGTCCGGGGTCACGCCGATGGTCACCAGTTCGCCCTGCGGCGCCAGCCCGCCGACCGTGTCGGCCATGGCCTGGGAGTTGCCGGCGGTGCCCAGGACGACGGTCGCCCCGCCCAGGGCCTGCAGCGCCTCGGCGACGTCACGGCTGGTGGAGTCGATGTAGTGATGGGCGCCCAATTTCTTTGCGTCCTCGGCCTTGCCGGTGCCGCGCGCGATCGCGATCGTCTCGAACCCCATCGCGCGGGCGAACTGCAGGCCAAGGTGGCCGAGTCCGCCGACGCCGAGGATCGCCACCCGATCACCGGGCAACGCCTTGGTGTGGCGCAGCGCGTTGTAGGTCGTGACGCCGGCGCAACCCATGGGGGCGGCTTCCGCGTCGGTGAGCTCCGCAGGAATCCGGGCCAGCGCGTTGGCCGGGGCCGTCACCGATTCCGCGTAGCCGCCGGGATAGTGCCAGCTCGGCACCTTGCCGTTGACGCAGTGGATGAAAAGGCCCTTGCGGCACGGGTCGCAGTGGTAGCAGCACCCGCCGAACCAGCCGACGGCGACGCGATCGCCGACCGCGAAGTCGTCGACGCCGTCGCCGAGTTCGGCTATGGTTCCGGCGATTTCGTGTCCCGGGGTCAATGGCCACGACATGTTGGGGAAGCCGTCGTTGACGAAGGCGCGGTCGGTCCCGCATACGCCGCAGGCGGTGACCGCTATGCGCACCTCGTCGCGCCCCGGCGGCCGCGTCTCTACTTCGGCAAGCTCCAGCGGGCCGCCCGCGGACCGGACCCGGACGGCTTGATGTGTCGGCATTGGCTTAGCGTAATGCGCGACAGGTCATTTGGCGGCGCCGTCGGTGTGGTAGTCGACCTGCCAGTGCTTGATCCCGTTGAGCCAGCCCGACCGTAGCCGCTCGGGCTTTCCGACCGATTCCAGGTTCGGGATGCCGTCGGCGATCGCGTTGAACATCAGGTCGATGGTCATCCGCGCCAGGTTCGCCCCGATGCAGTAGTGCGCACCGGTGCCGCCGAATCCCACGTGCGGGTTGGGGTCGCGCAGGATGTTGAAGCTGAACGGGTCGTCGAACACGTCCTCGTCGAAATTGGCGGAGCGGTAGACCATTACGACCCGCTGGCCCTTCTTGATCTGCACGCCGGACAGTTCGTAGTCCTCCAGGGCGGTGCGCTGGAAGGACGTGACCGGGGTGGCCCACCGCACGATCTCGTCGGCCGCGGTGGCGGGACGCTCCTTCTTGAACAGCTCCCACTGATCGGGGAAGTCGGTGAAGGCCATCATGCCCTGGGTGATCGAGTTGCGGGTGGTCTCGTTGCCGGCCACCGCAAGCAGAATGACGAAGAAGCCGAACTCGTCGTCGGAAAGCTTGTGCCCGTCGATGTCCGCCTGGACCAGCTTGGTGACGAGGTCTTCCCCCGGGTTCTTCGCCCGGTCGGCGGCCATCTGCATGCCGTACATGATCAGCTCTACCGAGGCGGTGATGGCGTCGTTGTTGGCGAACTCGGGGTCCTGGTCGCCGACCATCTCGTTGGACCAGTGGAAGAGTTTCTTGCGTTCTTCCTGGGGCACACCCATCAACCCGGCGATGGCCTGCAGCGGCAGCTCGCACGAGACCTGCTCCACGAAGTCACCGCGCCCCTGGGCGGCCGCTTCCTCGACGATGTGCCGGGCGCGCTCGGCGAGGTCGTCGCGCAGGCGCTCGATGGCCCGGGGAGTGAAGGCGCGCGAGACGATCTTGCGCAGCCGGGTGTGCTGCGGCGCATCCATGTTGAGCAGGACGAACTTGCCGCGCTCGACCTGCTCGCCGACCGTGCCGTCCTTGTAGCGCGGCAGCGCGGTCTTCTCCAGGCTGGAGAAGACGTCGCTGCGCAGCGAGATCTCTTTGACGTCCTTGTGCTTGGAGACCACCCAGAAGCCCCCGTCGTCGAACCCGCCCGCGCCGAGCGGCTGTTCGTTCCACCAGATCGGCGCGGTCCGGCGCAGCTCGGCCAGCTCTTCCACCGGCAGCCGCTCCGCGTGGACGTCCGGGTCGGTGAAATCGAATCCGGGCGGCAGATTGGGGGCCGGCTTGGCCGTCGGCTCTGCGGTTGACATGGCGCACTCCTCGATACGAAGTCCTCTAGGCATCCTTAATGCAAGGAAACCATTGCTACACCACGGTTGGGAAGGACTGGAGCAAGATCGACGACCCGAATTGCAACACGTTCAGCCTCGATGAGTTTCGCGGGCTCGGCCGGTCGGTATGGGAAGCAAGGGCACCGACCGACCGAAAGGGGAGCACATGCGCATAGTTCTCAGCCACTTCATGAGCCTGGACGGCATCGTCCAGGCCCCGGGCGGCCAGGGTGAGGACACCGACGGGGGATTCGCGCACGGCGGCTGGTCCATGCCGTACTTCGAACCGGAGACCATGGGACCCGCCGTCGCCGAAACCATGGCCGAAACCGAGGCGCTGCTGTTCGGCCGGCGCACGTGGCAAACGATGGCGGCCGCCTGGCCGGACCGCGGCGGGGACGCGTTCGCCGACCGCATGAACGAGATCCCCAAATACGTGGCGTCCCGCACGCTCACGCACGACGAACTGAGCTGGACCGGCTCGGCCCTGCTACCCCCCGACGATGCGATCGGCGCGATACGCGAGCTGCGCGCCCGCGACGGCCGGGCGATCCAGGTGATGGGCAGCCCGTCGCTGGCCGCACAGCTGATCGAACACGACCTGGTCGACGAATACCGGCTGATGATCGAGCCGATCCTGCTCGGCGGCGGCAAGCGGCTGTTTCCCGGCGACGGCCGGGCCCGCGCGCTGGAGTTGGTGTCGACGACGGCAACCGGCACCGGGGTGTTGATCTGCACCTACCGGCGTCGCTGACGATCCCTGGCAAACGCGCTTGTGGCTCCCGGTGCAATCGATATGCTTTGTGCAGGTCACCGGCGACAGGTGGGGTGGAACATGATTCGGGAACTGCTCAGCGCCGCTTCGATAGCGGGCATCACGATCGGCATGGCGCCGTCCGCCGCGGCCGATCAGCATTACAACGGTGACGTGCCGGGGATGAACTATCAGGCGTCGCTGGGCGCGCCCTGCGACAACTACGAGCGCTTCATCTTCGGACGCGGCCCCAGCGGACAGGCCGAGGCCTGTCACTTCCCGCCGCCCAACCAATTCCCCGCGGCCACCACCGGCTACTGGGTCGTCTCCTATCCGTTGTACGGCGTGCAGCAGGCCGGTGCGAAGTGCCCGGGCCCGCAGGCGGCCGCACAGTCGGAGGCCGGCCTTCCGATGCTCTGCCTGGGGGATCAGGGCTGGCAAGAGGGCTGGTTCACCGGGGCGGGGTTCTTCCCCCCATCGGGATAGCCGGCTGACGCCATGAACCCGGCTCAGCCCGCCCAGGCGCCGATCCCGCGCTGGCTGCGCTTCGTCCTGGCCTCCGATCGCGCCGGCTCGGCGTGGTACATCGGGGCCGGCTTCTTCTTCGCGCCCGTGCTTGCCGTGCTGTCGCCGTGGCCGGCGGTCACCGCCGCGCTCTGGGCCGTCATCGGGCTGGCCGGGCTGTGGCTGGGGCTGCTCGGCGTCGCGATGGCCGTGGGACTGGCGCGCGTCCTGCGGTCCGGCGCCGAGATTCCCGAGGAGTACTGGCGCACCCTGGTGAACTACTAGGTCGATGGCGGCGACCCGCAGCGCTCGGTCCCCGCAAGCGGGAGGTGCCCCCAACGCGCGCTTGCGATCGCCACTAGAGTCGTACCAAAGGTCCTGCGACAAAAGGAGATTCCGATGGGCTTCAATCCGAAAGACGCAGTCGACGCCGCCCGCGACATCGCCACCAATGCCGTCGAAAAGGCCTCGGACATCGTCGAGCACGCCGGCGACATCCTCCGGGGTGACCTCGCCGGCGGCGCCAGCGGCATCGTCCAGAACTCGATCGACATCGGCACCTACGCGGTGGACCGCACCAAGGAGGTCTTCACCGGCGCGGAGGACGTCGACGACGTCGACGACGAGTAGCCGCTATACGGCGGCGGCCTCGTTCAGCTCGTCCAGCCTGTTGGTCGCTTCCAGGTACTCCTGCACCCACCGCTCGATGACGGTCGCCGTCTTCTCCACCTTGCTGAACTGCCCGACCACCTGACCGACCGGGTTGAACGCAACGTCGACGGACTCGTTCGGGTACCGGTTGGTGGCCCGCACCGCCATACCGGAAACCATGTACTGCAACGGCATACCGAGCGGCTTCGGGTTGTCCGGCTGCTCCCAGGCCTCGGTCCAGTCGTTGCGCAGCATCCGGGCCGGCTTGCCCGTGAACGAACGGCTCCGGACGGTATCGCGGCTGCCCGCCTTGACGTACGCCTGCTGCTGCACCGGCGTGTTCGAGGATTCCTCGACCATCAGCCACTGCGAGCCCGTCCACGCGCCCTGGGCGCCCAACGCCAAGGCGGCCGCGATCTGCTGACCGCTGCCGATGCCTCCGGCCGCCAGCACCGGCACCGGGGCGACCTCCTTAACGACCTGCGGCCACAACACGATTGAGCCCACCTCGCCGCAGTGTCCGCCCGCCTCGCCGCCCTGGGCGATGATGATGTCGACGCCCGCGTCGGCGTGCTTGCGGGCCTGCGACGGTGAACCACACAGCGCGGCCACCTTGAGTCCGGCGTCGTGGATGTGCTTGATCATGTCGGCCGGGGGCGTGCCGAGCGCGTTGGCGATCATCTTCACCTTCGGGTGCTTCAACGCCACTTCGACCTGTGGGGTGGCCGTCGCCTCGGTCCACCCGAGCAGCTGCAGGCTGTCCCCGTCGCTGTCCTCGATCGGCACCCCGTGGTCCGCGAGGATCTTCTTGCCGAAGTCCAGATGCTCCTGAGGCACCATCTTGCGCAGCGTCTCGGCCAGCTCCTCCGCGGAGAGGTGGGAATCCATGCCCTCGTACTTGTTCGGGATCACGATGTCGACCCCGTAGGGGTGATCGCCGATGTTCTCGTCGATCCAATTGAGCTCGATCTCGAGCTGTTCGGGCGTGAAGCCGACGGCGCCGAGCACGCCGAAACCACCGGCCTTGCTGACAGCGACCACGACATCACGGCAGTGGGTGAAGGCGAAAATCGGGAACTCGATACCAAGCTCGTCGCAAATCGCGGTGTGCATGCCTACTCCTGTGGAAGCGTCGCGGTAGAAAGAATTGAAACGTGTTCTAGTTTAGTACGTAGAGCGTTGACGTGGCCAGCCGCCCCCGGCCAGCTCCTCGGCACTACGACGTTTCAGGCGTTTGTCGACGTTTCAGGCCTTTGTCAGATGCCCGCGCGGGCCATCCACAGGATGAGGAACCCCAGCATGCCCGCGACGCAGATCAGGTGATCGCGGCAGATGGCCCGCGCCAGACGGGTCTGTTCGGCCGGACCGCCCGCCCGGTGCCCGAGCCGAACGGCGCTCGGCACCGTGTGCGTCAGCGCCAGCACCACCGGCACCCCCGCGAGCGCGGCCGAGGCCCCCAGCAGCCATGCCGGGTCGTCGCCCTGAGCGGCCTGAAACCCCAACGCGCCCAACAAGATGAGCATGACAATGGCGATGACGTGGCCCATCGGTCGCGACGTGGTGGTCGCGCGGTGGTAGTAATCCGCGATCGAAGAGAGCGCGGACTCGGGCAATTCCTCACCCGCACTCCGATATTGGAGGACCTGGACGTCGAAGATCAGATCCATCCACAAGACCGCGAGCAAAAAGCCGCTGCAGGCCGTCAGTATCGCGGCCACGACGCTCCTTACCTCCGGTTCGGCCGAGCGCCGCAAAACGGATCGAAAATATTTTTCCCCGATTAGCTGCTGCTGGGAAACAGCTTTGAATTGTTGTAAACGTGTCAAATTAGGCGCCCCGGATGCCTACGATCCGGTGAGGGCGGGTTACCTGGAGGTTGACGGATGTCGTTCTTGGTTGCAGTACCCGAGGCCGTCGCGGCGGCGGCAGAGAACGCCGCGGGCATCGCTTCGTCGTTGAGCGCCGCCAATTCGGCGGCGGCCATCCCGACCACCGGATTGCTGGCCGCTGCCAGTGATGAGGTGTCGACGGCGATCGCTTCCCTGTTCGCCAGCCACGGGGCGCAATACCAGGCGCTCAGCGCCCAAGCGGCGGCCTTCCACGCGCAGTTCGTGCAGGCCCTCAACGCCGCGGGCGGCGCCTACGCGGCCGCCGAAGCGGCCAACGCGTCGCCGTTCCAGACACTGGGGCAAGACGTGCTTGGGGTCATCAACGCGCCGACCAACGCGTTGTTGGGTCGCCCGCTGATCGGCCCTGGCACCGACGGCGCGGCGGGGACGGGGCAGAACGGTGGTCCGGGCGGGATCCTGTGGGGCCGCGGCGGCAACGGGGGCTCGGGCGGGGCCGGGCAGGCCGGCGGCGCCGGAGGGGCGGCCGGGCGGCGCCGCTCCCGCCGGCAACGGCGGCAACAACGGCGGCGCCGGCGGCGCCGGCCTCGGGTTCTTCGGCTACGGCGGCGCCGGCGGCGACGCCGGCACCGGCGGCGGTCCGGCCAGCGGCGGCAACGGCGGCAACGCCGGGACCCTAGACATGGGCTCCTACACCCCGTCGATATTCGGCATCGGCGGCAACGGCGGCAACGGTGTCGCCGGCGGGCCCGGCGGCACCGGCGGCCTCGGCGGCTACTTTGGCGCCCCCGGCGCGAACGGAAACCCCTAGCAGCGCACCGGCCGGCGGCGCACTGATCCTTGATCCTCTGCGGCGCAACGGGGTAGCGTGGTGCCGGCAATTACGAAACGCTCGGTAGCGTAATTCGCAGGCCCCGCCTACCGGAAGGATCGGCTTGATGCGCAGCCGCTATGCCGGCCATCCCTTCACCACGCCGACTGACGAGATCGAGGCCGCGCTCGAGGATGTCAGCATCCCGACCCTGCTGCTCTCGCTCGTCCATATCACCGGCGACCCGCGCTTCATCCGTGAGTTCAAGCCCATGGGCATCTTCCTCAACGAGGTTCAGGGCTTCATGTCCGAGGAGGACAAGGCGCGAGCCCGCGCGGCGGCGCTACCCGTGCTCGCCGAGTACCGGGACCGCGGTTGCCCCGAACCCGAACCGCTGAGCCTCGAACTCATACGGGAGATGATGGACTGGGCCGCCTGCGAACACGTCACCGACGACTACTTGCCGCTGATCCTGGAAGAGATGGATCTCGATGGCGCCGACCCGCGGCGTCCGGCCGCCCTTCCGACGGAGTCCGCCGCCAAACTGCCGGTGCTGGTGGTCGGATGCGGGGAGTCCGGGCTGCTGGCCGGGATCCGGCTCAAGCAGGCCAACATTCCCTTCACTATCGTCGAGAAAAACGCCGGGCCCGGCGGAACGTGGTGGGAGAACAGTTATCCCGGCGCCCGCGTGGACGTCGCAAACCATTTCTATTGCTACAGCTTCGAACCCAACAACGATTGGACCCACTTCTTCGCCGAGCAATACGAGCTGCGGGACTATTTCACCCAGGTGATGAACAAGCACGGGCTGACCGAGCACATCCGGTGGAGCACCGAGGTCGTCGAGGCCGAATGGAACGACGCCGACGGGTTGTGGAGCGTCTCGCTGCGCGGCCCGGACGGCCAGACGAGCACGATCGCCGCGCGGGCGGTCCTGACCGCGGTCGGTCAGCTGAACCGGCCCAGTATCCCCGAATTCGACGGCGCCGACACCTTCGAGGGACCGTCATTTCACTCGGCGGCCTGGGACCACTCGGTGGATCTGACGGGCAAGCGGGTCGCGCTCATCGGCGCCGGCGCCAGCGGCTTCCAAATCGCACCGGCGATCGCCGGCCAGGTCGAGAAGCTCACGGTTTTCCAGCGCACCGCCCAGTGGATGTTCCCCAACCCCATGTATCACGATGAGGTCGGCGACGGGGTGCGCTGGGCGATGCGCCACCTGCCCTTCTACGGCCGGTGGTACCGGTTCCTGGTGCTCTGGCCGGGCGCTGACAAAGGCCTCGACGCCGCAGAGGGCGACCCTGACTACGCCGATCAGGACTACGCCGTCAGCGACATCAACGCCGCCGCCCGAATGATGTTCGCGCAGTGGATCACCAGTCAGGTCGGCGAAGGCCCCAACTCCCAAGAGTTGTTGGACAAGGTGTTGCCCGACTATCCCGCCACCGGGAAACGGACGCTGCAGGACAATGGCAGCTGGCTGCAGACGCTGCAACGCGACAACGTCGAGTTGGTGCGCACGCCGATCCAGAAGATCACACCGCACGGCGTCGTCACACAGGACGGCGTGACGCACCAGGCCGATGTCATCGTGTACGCGACCGGGTTTCGCCACACCGACGTGTTGTGGCCGCTGAAAGTGATCGGCCGCAATGGGATCGACCTGCACCGGATGTGGGGAAGCCGGCCGTACGCCTACCTCGGCATCACGGTGCCGGGATTCCCGAACTTCTTCATCATCTACGGGCCTGGAACTCATCTCGCCCACGGCGGCAGTTTGATCTTCCAGTCCGAGCTCCAGATGCGCTACGTCGGCCAGTGCCTGCAGCGGCTGGCCCAGGAGAACCTGCACTCGGTGGAACCAACGGCGGACGCCGCCACCGAATGGCATCAACGAACGCAGACCAAGATCAAGAAGATGGTGTGGTCACACCCCGCGGTCAAACATTCCTACTTCAAGAACGCCGACGGCGAGATCCACACCGTCAGCCCGTGGCGCCTCAACGAGTACTGGGCCGCCGTGCGCCAGCCCGACTGGTCCCAATTCGTTCTGCGGCAATGAAAGTGAGCACACCACCATGCGAACGGTAGTCCTCGACGGGCCACGCAACATCGAGGTCGACACGCGCCCCGATCCGGCACTCCCGGGTCCCGACGGGGCGATCGTTTCGGTCACCGCCGCCGGAATCTGCGGATCCGATCTGCACTTCTACGAGGGGGACTATCCGCTGGCCGCGCCCATGACGCTCGGCCATGAAGCGGTCGGCACCGTCGTCGAAGTCGGACCCGACGTGCGCACCGTCGCGGTCGGCGACCAGGTCATGGTGTCGTCGGTGACCGGCTGCGGCGCCTGCCCCGGATGCGCCACGCGCGACCCGGTGATGTGCTTCTCCGGGTTTCAGATCTTCGGTGGCGGTGTCCTGCCCGGCGCGCAGGCCGACCTGCTCGCCGTGCCCGCGGCCGACTTCCAGCTGCTCAAGACGCCCGAAGGGATCAGCACCGAGCAGGCGCTGTTGCTGACCGATAACCTGGCCACCGGCTGGGCGGCGGCCCAGCGAGCAGACATTCCGCCCGGCGGCACGGTGGCGGTGATCGGCCTGGGAGCGGTGGGCCTGTGCGCCCTGCGCTGCGCATTTTTTCACGGCGCCGCAACGGTTTTCGCCATCGATCGCGTCGATGGGCGGCTGGACCGCGCCGCCGCGTGGGGAGCGACGCCGATCAAGCCGCCGGCCGTAGCGGCCATCCTGGCGGCCACGGGCGGACGCGGCGCCGACTCGGTGATCGACGCCGTCGCCACCGACGCATCCCTGACCGACGCGCTGAACGCGGTGCGGCCGGGAGGCACCGTCTCGGTTGTCGGTGTGCACGATATGAACCCGTTTCCGCTCAACGCGCTGGGCTGCCTGATTCGCAGCATCACACTGCGGATGACCACGGCGCCGGTGCAGCGCACCTGGCCGGAGTTGATCCCGCTGTTGCAATCCGGGCGACTCGACGTCGACGGCGTCTTCACGACGACGCTGCCGCTGGACGAGGCCGCCAAGGGCTACGCGACCGCCGAGTCGCGCTCCGGCGACGAGGTGAAGGTCCTGCTGACGCCCTAACGCCGCATCCGCACTCGGCGGCGGCGGCCCGACGTGAGGCACATCACCGGCCACCCGTGCGCAGCTGCCGCCGCGGCGAGCCCCGAGCGGGGATTCACCGGCCGCGGACACCCGACGACTGACATCGACGCCGCATCCTCGTCACCGTCGGCATAGAAGTAACTGCGCTGCGCCGCAACGCCGTTGGCGGAACAGAATTGCTGTACCGCGGCGGCCTTGGTGGCCCCCCACACGATCGGCTTGACGATCCCGCCGGTCAGCCGCCCGTGCTCGTCGAGCTCGAAGTGGTTGCACTGCACGTTGGAAATGCCGAGGAAGCGCGCCACGGGCACGGCCTGAATGGACAGCGCCGACGAGCTCAGCACGACCGTGTGCCCGCGCTCCTGATGCGCCTGCACGATGTCGTGCATGTGCGAATACAGCCGCGCGGCAACGCGTTCGACGAACAGGCGATCGCCCAGCTCGTTCAGCTCGGTGAGCGACTCCCCACGCAGGTAACCGGCCGCCCGCACGATGAGGTGTTCGAATTCCAACCGACCGAAGCGGTACCGCAGCGCGGCTTCGAACACGCCGAGGAGCTCGCCGAGCCCGGCCTGGCGGCGACGGATCCGATCACCGACGTGAACCGCCGCCGTGAAGCCGTCGACCAACGTGCCGTCGAGGTCGAAGAAGGCGCCGATCCCGGGCCCCGGTGTGCTGGCGCCGATCTCCGCGATGGCGTCGGCGGGCGAGAGCCACGTGAGCGGTCCCATTCGGCTCACCCAGACCGCGTCGCCGTGATGTATTGGGACCGCATGAACGCGTCGATCTTGACGTCCACCGGCGGCGGGGTCATCCCATAGCCGGCCTGCAGGTCGAGCGTGTTGCGGACGGGTTCGACGGCCCAGCCGTGCGCGGCGAGCCATTCCGCGGGGTCGCCCTTGGGCTCGTAGGTGAGGGCGGAGAAGTCCACATCGCCGGACATGTTGACCCCGGGATGGTCGGTCTCGAGGGCGGCGAGTTGCCCACGGTCCAAGCGGGATCCCAGCGCGCCTACGGCGATTCGACTGCCCGGCGCGCTGAGCCCGCTGATCCGGGTGAACAGCGCGCTCTGGGCTTCGTCGGTCAGATAAGGCAACACTCCCTCCACCGACCAGGCGCTGGGA
The DNA here is from genome assembly GCF_900157385.1 of Mycobacterium terramassiliense. Classification (GTDB taxonomy): domain Bacteria; phylum Actinomycetota; class Actinomycetes; order Mycobacteriales; family Mycobacteriaceae; genus Mycobacterium; species Mycobacterium terramassiliense. The sequence goes on along the minus strand of NZ_LT717697.1, from coordinate 276,036 downwards.
GCCTCGGTGTCGAAGCCTGCCGCTTCCAACCGCCGGGACCAGTCGGTGCGCAAATCGGCCCCGACCTCGACCCTGCGGGCTTTGGGCGTAGCGCCATACTCGCCCAGCACGCGCCCCTTGAATTCGAGTACCTTCGGCAGATCAATCTCGAAAACCGTTGTGCCATCGGGCCAGTCAAGGCGGTACGCGCGGGAGTCCAATCCCGCGGCGACGATCACCGCCTGTCGGATGCCCACCTCGCAGGCCGAGACGAAGAAGTCGTCGAAGAACCGGGTCTGCACACCGTAGAGGCGCGGGAAAGCCGTCTCGTCCTCCGAGGTGCCCGGATTGGCAAGCACGCCCGCCAGATACGGGTCCTGCGCGGCGGCGATGAAAACCTGCGCGTATTCGTCGCGGACCAGCGGCCGCGGGCTGATGGCGTGCAGCGCCCGCCATCCCGCCACCAGCAGCGCGGTGTAGCCCACGCCGCTGACGATGTCCCACTGGTCGTCGTCGGAGCGAAGCGACCCGAATTCGGGCGAAGTGCTCATGGTCGCCCCCTCACGTCAGAGCCGGCCACCAAGCCGACATCAACCAAGGTACCTGCGGTGCCGTCGTCAAATCTCGAGAATCACCGTGACCGGTCCGTCGTTCACCAATTCGACCTGCATATTCGCGCCGAACACGCCCGTCTGCACGTCGGCACCCAGCGCGTTCAGCGCCGCGGCGAACGCGTCGACCAGGGGTTCGGCCACCGCGCCGGGGGCGGCCGCGTTCCAGGACGGCCGCCGGCCCTTCGCGGTGTCGGCGTACAAAGTGAACTGGCTGACCACCAATATCGGCGCGTGGGCATCGGCGGCGGACCGCTCATCGGCGAGAATGCGGAGATACCAGAGCTTTTCGGCCAGCCGTCGCGCCTTGCTGGGGTCGTCGTCGTGGGTGACGCCGACGAAGGCCAACAAGCCCTGGCCAGTTGGCCGGATAGCGCCCACCACTTGGCCGTCGACCGACACCGATGCCGACGAGACTCGTTGCACCAGAACCCGCATGGCCCTCGATGCTGCCAGGCCGGGCTCGAAAACGGTGGGTAGGCTCGTGACGTGTCCGTGCTCGTCGCGTTTTCCGTCACCCCGCTGGGCGTGGGCGAGGGCGTCGGAGAGATCGTTGCCGAAGCGGTTCGGGTGGTCCGCGAATCCGGCCTGCCCAACACGACCGATTCGATGTTCACCGTGATCGAGGGCGATACCTGGGAGGAAGTGATGGCCGTCGTCCAGCGCGCCGTCGAGGCCGTGGCCGCGCGGGCCCCCAGGGTCAGCACCGTGATCAAGGTGGACTGGCGGGCTTCGGCCCGGGACGCGATGACGCAAAAGGTCGCCTCCGTCGAGCGTCACCTGTCCGCCGGCTAGCCCCGCACGGCGTCCCGAAACGCCAGCTCCGCCGCGCCACCGTGGACGGCGAAGACCACCTTTTCCAGCGAGATCCCGCGGTGTTGCCGCACGACCCCGACCATCAGCCGCGCCGCGTCGTCGAGCGGGAAACCGCCTACGCCGGTGCCGAACGCCACCAGGGCCAGCGAGCGGCAGCCAAGTTCGTCGGCCTTGCGCAGCGTGGCACCGGTTGCCCGGGTGATGATCTCGGCCGAGGTCGGGCCGCCGAGCTCCATGGTCGCCGCGTGGATGACGTACCGCGCAGGCATGTCGCCCGCGGTGGTCTCCACGGCTTCCCCGAGCCCGATCGGCGCCTTGGCGGTCGATTCGCGCTGCACGTCGGGGCCGCCGGCGCGGGCGATAGCCCCGGCGACGCCGCCGCCGTGCCGCAGTTGGGTGTTGGCGGCGTTGGCGATCGCGTCGACTTCGAGCTTGGTGATGTCGGCCTGCACCACCTCTAACTCGATCATTCGTTCATTGTCGCGCGACGCGGGCAGCGCGGCGGGCCGCGCGGCGGACGGCGGTGCGGGGACCCGACCGGATCTGGTCCATTTCCGCAGCTCAGGCCAGCTTCATACGAACGGGGAGGGCCAGGCTGGCCTGGCTCCGCGAAAGGCAGGCGCGACCCGTATGACTAGCGAAACACGCGGGGCCGGCGGCCACGGCGGAGCCGGAGGAGCCGGGGGAGCCGGAGGTGCGGGCGGTCAGCCCGGTGCGGGTGGTCAGCCTGGCGAGGGCGGAGCCGCGGGCACATCCGGCCGCGGCGGCCGATCCGGACAACCGGGACGGTGGGCGGCCCGGCCCGATCGGCGTAACGAGGCTGCGGAGCCTCGCGGCGGCCTGAGGCCCGTTCAGTAGGCTCGTGCCGGTGAGCGCACGCGCGGGCATCGTTGTCACCGGTACCGAAGTCCTCACCGGACGCGTCCAAGACGCCAACGGCCCGTGGATCGCCGATCGCCTGCTGGAGCTGGGCGTGGAGCTGGCGCACATCACCATCTGCGGCGACCGCCCGTCGGACATCGAGGCGCAGCTGCGTTTCATGGCCGACCAGGGCGTGGACCTGATCATCACCAGCGGCGGCCTGGGCCCGACTGCCGACGACATGACCGTCGAGGTGGTGGCGCGCTTCTGCGGTCGCGACCTCGTGCTCGACGAGGCAACCGAGAACAAGATCGCCGACATCCTCAAGAACCTGATGGCCCGCTTCGAGGGCGTCGACTTCGAGGCCGTCCGCGCGGCCAACCGCAAGCAGGCCATGATCCCCGCCGGCGCGCAGGTGCTCGACCCGGTGGGGACCGCGCCGGGCGTGGTGGTGCCCGGCAAGCCGGCGGTGATCGTGCTTCCGGGACCCCCGCGCGAGCTTCAGCCGATGTGGCGCAGGGCCATCGAAACCCCGGCCGCGCAAGAAGCTATCGCGGGCCGAACGACTTACGAACAAAAGACGATTCGCATGTTCGGCCTGCCCGAGTCGGGCCTGGCCGAAACGCTGCGTGACGCCGAGAAGTCCGTCGCCGGCTTCGAGCGCCTGGAGATCACCACCTGCCTGCGGCGCGGTGAGATCGAAATGGTCACGCGCTACGAGCCGGACGCCGCGGACGCCTACACGCGGCTCACCGGGGCGTTGCGACAAAGGCACGGGCAGCAGATCTACTCCGAAGACGGCTCGAAGGTGGACGACCTGGTGGCGCGGTTGCTGACCGGCCGGTGGATAGCGACGGCGGAATCCTGCACCGCGGGCCTGTTGGCGGCGCGGCTGACCGACCAGCCCGGCTCGTCGGACTACGTGGCGGGCGGGGTGGTGTCCTATTCCAACGACGCGAAGTCGCAGCTGCTCGGCGTCGACCCGGCGCTGATCGAGAAACATGGCGCCGTCTCCGAACCGGTGGCCCAGGCGATGGCGGCGGGCGCGCTCGAGCGGTTCGGCGCCGACACCGCCGTCGCGATCACCGGGATCGCCGGCCCGGGCGGGGGAACCCCCGAAAAGCCGGTCGGCACAGTCTGTTTCACCGTGATGCTGGCGGACGGCCGCACCGATACCCGAACGCTGCGGCTGCCCGGCAACCGCTCCGACGTCCGCGAGCGGTCCACGACGGTCGCGATGCATCTGCTGCGGCGGATCCTCACCGACGCCGGCTGAGGATCACGCCATTTCGGTTGGCAGGAAGGCGCTTTCGGCGGTGCCGAAGCGAATACCCGTGGCGTCCTTACCGATCAGCGTCAGGAACGCCACGGCGATCAACACCGGCACGATCGTCGCCGCCAGCGCGAAGGGATAGCCGTGCGACTCCGCCAGGCGTTCCTGAATCGGCAAGTTGAAGGCGGCCAGCAGGTTTCCCAGCTGGTAGGTCACGCCGGGGTAGAGTCCGCGGATCGCGTCGGGCGACATCTCGGTCAGGTGGGCGGGGATCACCCCCCACGCGCCCTGCACGCAGATCTGCATCAAAAACGAGCCGAGGCACAACATGGCCGCGCTGTGGGAGTAGGCGAACAGCGGCACGATCGGCAGGCCCAAAAAGGCGCAGAACATGATGGTGTGGCGGCGGCCGAATCGCTGTGACAGCGACCCGAAGAACAGCCCGCCGATGATGGCGCCGGCGTTGTAGACGATCACGATCCACTTGACGGTGACGCTGGACAGACCGGCGCCGTGGTTCGCGGTCGCCCCCAGGAAGGTGGGGTAGACGTCCTGGGTGCCGTGGCTCATCCAGTTGAACGCGGTCATCAGCAGCACGAGATAGATGAATCGACGGACGATCGCGGCGTCGCGCAGCACGTCGCGGATCCTGGTGCTGGTGAGCTTCATTCGATCCTGCGCGGCCTCCCAGACCTCGGACTCCTCGACGCGGTAGCGGATGATCAGGCTGACCAACGCCGGGACGATGCTCAGCCCGAACAACCACCGCCACGACAGGCCCAGCCAATTCATCACCACCAGTGAGGCGACGCTCGCCAGCAGGTAGCCGAAGGCGTATCCCTCCTGCAGCAACCCGGAGAAGAAGCCGCGCCGCTCGACGGGAACCTTCTCCATGGCGAGCGCGGCGCCCAGCCCCCACTCGCCGCCCATCCCGATGCCGTAGAGCACGCGCAGGATCACCAGGACCGTGAAGTTCGGCGCGAACGCGCACAGGAACCCGACGACGGAGTAGAAGATCACGTCCACCATCAACGGAAGCCGCCGCCCGACGCGGTCGGCCCACAACCCGAATATCAACGCGCCGACGGGGCGCATCAGCAGGGTGGCCGTCGTGACGAACGCGACCTCGGCCTTGCTGATATGGAAAGTCTTTGCGATGTCGGCGTAGACGAGCACGACGATGAAGTAGTCGAAGGCGTCCATCGTCCAGCCCAACAGCGCCGCGATGAAGGAGTTTCGCTGGTCGGCGGTCAAGCGTTGTGTGGTCACTTGAGCATCGTGCAGTACCAGTCGGCGATGCGCGAGAGTAAGTTCCGCATACATGCGAATCATCGATGCCGATGGACACGTCGCCGAGAACTCCTCGCTGGCGATCGAAGCGATCAAGCGCTGGCCCGACCACGTCAAGCCCAGCAGCGACGGGCGGCTGCGCTTGACGCTGGAGGGCCGCAACTACCCGGAGGACCAAGGCCCGGGAGCCGGTTGCCCGCCCGAGCACGGCATCAGCAAGGCGCCCGACATCAATTGCCGCTCACCCGAGGGCGTGCTCGGCGACGCCGACCGCGACCACATCGACACGATGGTGCTGTATCCGAGCATGGGGCTGTGCGCGCCCAGCCTCGAGGACCCCGAATTCGCCGCGGGATTCTCGCGGCTCTACAACCAGTGGATCGCCGATTACTGCGCCTCGTCCGGTGGCCGGTTGCGCGGCGTCGCCGTGACCCCGATCGAACACGGCCAGGCGGCCATCGACGTCATGACCGAGGCCAAGGAGCTCGGCCTGGTGGCGACCCTGGTACCGCCGGCGCTCAAGAGGCGCAACCTCGACCACCCCGACCTCGATCCGTTCTACGCGGCCGCCGTCGAGCTGCAGATGCCGCTGGGCGTTCACGGCGCCCCCGGCATCCACCTGCCGAAGATCGGCGTTGATCGCTTCACCAATTACATTCAGGTGCACTGCATCAGCTTTCCGTTCGACCAGATGACGGCGATGACCGCGATGGTGTCCGGCGGCGTGTTCGAGCGCCATCCCCAGTTGCGGGTCGCGTTTCTGGAGGCGGGCGCGGGGTGGGTGCCGTTCTTCATCGACCGGCTGCACGAGCATTACGAGAAGCGGGGGGACTGGGTGGAGCGCGGCTGGCGTCGCGACCCGCACGAATACCTGGCGGCGGGCAACATCTTTGTGACCTGCGAGCCGGAGGAGCCGATCCTGCCCGGCGTGATCGATGTGCTCGGCGCCGACTTCATCATGTTCGCCAGCGACTACCCGCACTGGGACGGCGAATGGCCGGAGAGCACCAAGCACCTGCGCACCCGCGCGGACATCAGCGAGGAGGCCCGCGAAAAGATCGGCGGGCTCAACGCGCAGCGCTTCTACAACCTGAACTGAGCCGGGTGGGAGGATTCACTCTATGGGCCCTTTTCTGCTTCGCGCCGCACTGACCGGACTCGCCATGTGGATCGTCACCCTCTTCATGCACGGGATCAGATTCGTCGGTGGCAGCACCACGCTGCAAACCGTCGCCATCATCTTCGTCGTCGCCGTAATCTTCGGTCTGGTCAACGCGTTCATCAAGCCGGTCGTCCAGATCCTGTCGATCCCGCTCTACATCCTGACGCTGGGGCTCATTCATATCGTGATCAACGCCTTGATGTTGTGGATCACCGCGTGGATCACCGCGCACACCACGCACTGGGGGCTGCAGATCGACCATTTCTGGTGGACGGCGATCTGGGCCGCCATCCTGTTGTCGATCGTGAGCTGGGTGCTGTCGCTGGTGATCCGCGACGTCACCCGCGCCTGAGGCGCCTAAATCTCTAGCGGCCCTGCCAGCGCGGCGACCGCTTCTCGGCGAAGGCGCGGGGACCCTCCTTGGCGTCCTCGGTCTCGAAAACCCGGTCGCTGTGCCGTGTTTCGTTGTCGTAGGCCGCCCCGAGGTCAAGCGCCAAACCCTCGACGGCGGATTGTTTCGTCGCGAAGACGGCGAGCGGTGCGTTGGCCGTGATGCGCTCGGCGTAGTCATACGCGGTGTCCATCAGCCGGTCGGCGGGGACCACCCGGTTGATCAGCCCCATGGCCAGGGCGCGTTCCGCGTCGACCATGTCGGCGGTCAGCAACAGCTCCATCGCGAGCGGGTACGGCATCTGACGGGGCAGCCGGACGGTGCTCCCACCCCCGGCGAACAGGCCGCGCTTGGGCTCCATCACCGCGAAGCGTGCCTCGGGCACGGCGACGCGAATGTCGGTTGAGGTCAGCATCTCGAAGCCGCCCGCGACGCAGGTGCCGTTGACGGCCGCGACGATCGGCTTGTACACCGGGAACCGGTGCAACACGGCGTGGATCGCGTCGTCCTTGTTCCAGCCCTCGGGCTTGGGCAGGTCCCCGGTGAGTTCCGGGATGAATTTCTTGAGGTCGGCGCCCGTGCAGAAGTCCCGGCCGACGCCGGTGATCACGGCGACCCAGGCGCGATCGTCGTCGCGGAACGCCGCCCACGCGCGGGCCAGATCGCGGAAGTGCCCCATGTCCAGCGAATTGCGAGTCTCGGGGCGGTTGATCGTGATGGTCGCGACGTGGGCCTGCAGCGCGTAGTCGATGCTCATCGCCCCTCCGAGTGGCTGACCAAGCGCAGCACGTCGCGCGCGCAACCCCACGACAGGGTCACGCCGTTGCCGCCGTGTCCGTAGTTGTGGATGCAGCGGGCCCGCCCGAGCGGCTCGGCCTGTACCCGCACCGCCGGCCGGTCCGGCCGTAGCGCGGTGATCGTCTCGATCACCTCGGCCTCGCGCAGCCGTGGCTCGATCCGCCGGCACCGCCGCAGGATGCGGTCGGTCACCTCCGGATCCGGGGTCATGTCCCAGCGGTCGGGAATGCTGATCCCACCGCACACCACCCGCTGCGGGTGGGGGAAGAAGCAGGTCCATTCCCGGCCGTGGGTCAACTCGATAAACAGTTGCCGCACACCGGGGTTCGCCAGGACGACGTGCTGGCCGAACAGCGGCCGCACCGAGTCGTCGCCGGTCAGGGCTCTTGCGCCGAGCCCGGCACAGTTGACGACGACCGGAGCGGCGTCGGCGGCCTCGGCCAGCGACCGGACCGGGCGCAACTCGATCTCGCAGCCCGCGGCGGCCAGCCGGCGGGTCAGGTAGTCGAGATAGTGCGGCATGTCGATCATCGGCATCCTGGCGCGGAATCCGGCGCCGAAGCCGTCCGGCACATCCGCCGGATCGGCGGGCCGGAGGTCAGGGATCAGCGTGGCCGCGGGCGAGGCCGCCTCGGCCCCGATGAAATCCCCGACGGCCAGCGCCGGCGCCAGGAGAACGCCCGTGTCCGCGTCGTCGGCCAGTTCGCGAAACACCCGCAGGGAATGCGCGGTCCAGTCCAGAGTCGCCGCGGCGCGTTCCGCCGGGCGAGGCGGTGCCCATACCGCACCCGCCACCACCGAGGTCGTCTCCTGTGGCAGCGCGGCCGTCCACACCCGCACCGGCCAACCCGCCTCGGCCAGGCAGATGGCCGAGGTCAAGCCGCTGACGCCGGCACCGATGACGACAATCTGGTGCGGGTCACCCGCGTCACTTGCCAATCGCGCCGAGCTCCCGTCAGGGATGGGGGGGTGGCGGGCTGTTCTGGCCGCCGAGCAGCCCGTTGAGGATGCCGAGAGTGCCCTGCACACCCGCAGGTGGCGCAGTGGGCGGTGGGGTGGCGTCGGGCGTGAGCTGCCAGGGCTGGCAGCCCGTAGTCTTGAACGCCTTGTCGGTGGGTTCGATCTGCACTACCTGTGGCTTTTTGCTCAGGGCGTTGTCGACGAGGTTGCCGTCGGGGTTGCCCGTCCGCTTCCAGTAGCAGGTGCCGTCGCCGACGGGTCCCGCCGAGCTGTAGATGCCGGGCGCGATGTCGCTTCCCACCGCGAACGTGCCGTCGTGGTCCATCGTGGTCTTCGGCCCGGGTGGCGGCGTCGGCTCCGGATCGGCGCCGGCGACGACCGCCGATGCCGCCCAGCCGGCAAGCAGCACTCCAGCGGCAACAGATCGTGCCGCCACGGATGCTTTAACCTTGAACCCCACGAGGCAGCAGCCTACCGGTGCGAGCGACCCATTTCATCTAGACGTCGACGGGGGCGAAACGGAAGGCTCAATGCGAGGCTCGTTGCTAGCCACTGTGGCATCAGCGATGTCGTAGCGAGCCCCCCCGGCTTTGGCTCCCACCCCGCCTGTCCCAATTCCGGCCGCCTTCAACCCGGTAATGGGCGTGAGCGGGCCGGGGACAAGCCATTCCCCCGGTCCCGGGGCTGGCGCTGGCGTCGGCAACGGCTGGGCATCGCTCGGCGGCGGGTTGCCGCTATCGCCCGAGCAAAGCATGCCGTTGGGGAGTTGCTCTGTGGGACTGTGATCTCCGATGGCTTCAGACACCTCTGACACCGAGCAGCTGGGACAGCGACCCCAGTAAATGACCTCGGCCCCGTCGAGGTGGAAGCCGTTGGTGTCCGAAACGGTCATGCAGGGTGCCACGCCGACGGCACAGTCGACGTCGGCGATGGCCCCGCAACTCCGGCAGACCATGTGATGGTGGTTGTCGCCGACGCGAGTTTCGTAGCGCGCTACCGAGCCCGGGGGCTGAACCCGTCGCAACAGACCGACGTCGGTCAGCGCGTGCAAGATGTCGTACACCGCCTGCCGGGACACGTCGGGCAGGCAGGCGCGCACGGCTTCGATGATCGTTTCCGTGTCGGCGTGCGGGTTCAGGTGCACCGAATGCAGCACCGCGATCCGCGGGCGGGTAACGCGCAGATCGGCCGAACGAAGACGCTCCGCATAGCGCGCCACCGAGGGCACCTGTACGAGGTGAAGATCTTTTCTGGAATTGATCACGCCTCTGCCCTTCTCGTCGGATCGCGAAACCCGTCAACCTCGCAGCGCGAGAACGCACTAGAGCGGTACTGTCGCGGCGCAGCCAAGATTAGGGTCCTTGGGCACCTTGCGGCGCGTTTTGAACCAAAAAGCGACACCCATTTTCGGCGCACGATACTAGTGTTAACCAAACCTTGGGTCCGCGCGACCGGGGGCCTCTGGGTAGCGCAAAGCGCGCTTCGCCGGGTGCGCTGCTGCCGCTGGCGGGCGGCTGATCCGTCGGCGGTCCGCACGACGCGTATGAGTAACGCGGTGCGCCCGCGTCCTCGACGGATTGCACCGTCCCACCTCGGCCGCGAACCTTGCCGCGGATCACCTCGAGATCATCGTCCACGGTGCAGCCCGGGTGGTCACACATCCAGCAGATGTTTGGCCGCACACGACCCGCGGATAGCGGAAAGCGTTGTCAGGGAAGGGATTGTTACGTCAGACGACGTACTTTGCCGGCGTAGCCCAGCGCGTGCTCGTAGGTGTCGAGGTTGTCGCGGGAAATCCTCGCGTGCACCGGACGCTCGAGGAAGAAGCGCAGCACGGGGTTGTAGGCGTGGTAGGTCTCGTGGAAGGTCAGCACGGTGGTGCCGTCGGGCTGCTCCTCGAGTTGGTGATAGCCCTCGGCGCGCGACCACAGCGGCGCGCCGACCGCGACGTATCGCGACAGCTTGTTCATCTCCGCCTCGGTCACGGTTTCCCACGACCGCGCTCTGCCGCCCGACAGCAGGTACTTGGGGACCGGGAAGACGCAGGTGCGGACCAGGCCCTCACCGGCCTCGTTGCCCTCGTTGAGGATCTCCATGCTGCCCGTCGGCCACGTGAGCACCCGCGGCTTCGGCGCGTTCGGCGGAACCGGCGGATGCAGCACCCGCCACACCTTCCTCGGCGGCGCGTCGACGTGGAATCGCACGGTGTAGGACTGCATCAGCGTTCTCCAACCAGATGTCCCCAGGTATCCCAATAAGTGATGGTCTCGGCGGGCGGCCGCCTGGCCGGCCGGAAGTCGGTGCCGATCGTGTAGGCGACGGGGAAAAGCGCGGCCTGGGTTGCCGTGTCCGGGATGTCGAGCAACTCGGCCACCTCGCGTTCCCTGGCCAGGTGCATCGTCGTCCACACCGACCCCAGGCCGCGGGACCGCAGCGCGAGCAGGAAGCTCCAGCCGGCCGGGATGATCGACGCCCAGGCCGAGGCGGCCGTCAGCAGGTTCGAGTTGTCGATGCGGTTGTCCAGGCAGGGGATGACGTGAACGGGAACGCGAGCCAGCGTCTCGGTCAGGGCCAGCGCGCCGGCATACACGCGCCGGGTCTGCGGATCGGACGCCTCCTTGGCCGCATACGCCAGATATTCAGCGCCGACGCCGCGATAGATCTCCGCGATCGCGGCGCGCTTGTCGGCATCGGTGACCACCAACCAGCGCCAGTCCTGGGCGTTGCTCGCGGTGGGCGCCTGCATGGCGAGTCGTATGCATTCGAGGATCACCTCGCGGCCGACGGGTCGGTCGAGGTCGAGGCGGTTGCGAACGGCGCGCGTGGTGCTCAGCAACTCGTCGACCGTCGCGATGTCCATCGGATCCTTACTCGTGTTGGTCGAAGCCCGATCAGAGCTCGATGGCGCAGGACTGGTCGACACCGAGCACCGCCAGGGAGCGGCCCAGGCCAAGGAACACCGCGACGCAGAGCGTCAGATCGAGGATCTCCTCGTCGGAGAACACCCCGCGCAGCCTCTCGAAGAACCCGTCGTCCATCGACGCGTGGTCGTTGGCGAAGCGCTCCGCAAACTCGATGGCAAGGCGCTGACGCGGGGTGTAGCCCGGGTAGCTGGCGTAGGCGGCGACGTTGTCGTAGAGCTCGGGGGCGACGCCGGCGTCCAGCACGGACTGGGCGCGGAAATCCGAGCAGGCGACGCAGTCGTTGATCTGGGCGATTCGCATCCGCGCCAGCTCCCGCTCCTCGGCCGGCAGAATGCTTTGCTCGTATGCGCCCCGGATCATCCGCTCGACCATGCCGCCGAGTTGCGGCCGCAGCGTCCAGATCATGGCGGGTTCGCCGCCGGGACCATCCGGCACATCGAGTCGGGCCATCCGTGAACTCCTGCCCGGTGAAGGTCGTTACCGTATCGAAGCAAACCAGATTCTCGACTCGGCTGTCTAGGTCGGCCAACGCCCCTCATTGTGCGTATGTAGACCCGGCGCGGCGACCGAAGAGCAGCCGGGCTACCGTCCGTCAAACGTGGGCGTTTAAAGCAGAGCGCCCCGTGTTTGGAGGTCTCGGCGTGCTGTACATGCACGAGGTACACAAGGTGCGCGGCCGCGCCGAAGACGAGTTCGAGGCCGCGTTTCGGGACGGCTGGATGCCCATGCTCGGCGCCGACGGGGATGCCCGGCTGCTGTGGTATGCCGATCACGCCCAGGGCAGCGGGCCGGCCTACACCGTCGTCACCGTCACCGCAGTGAAGGACGGGGCGGCGTGGGAAAGGCTCGCCCTGCGGGTGCAGCAGGGCGATTTGCAGAAGTGGATCCGCGGCCTCGACGAACTCCGCCACGAGGTCGAGGCCAAGCTGTTGGTCCCGCTCACGTGGTCGCCCCTGCAGGAAGTGTCGTTCGACGAGGTGCCGACCGACGGCCGGGAGCACGAGCTGACCCTCTACATGGAAGACACCATGTGGCCCTACCAGGACAAGTTCGAGGAATACATCGACCGCTGCGGCGACGTCTACGCCCGCAGCCTGGAGCGGCCGGGTTCCATGCTGACGATCCAGGCGGCCTTCCAGCCCGCCCTGGGCAGCCACCTGCGCCGCGAGGTCATCCTGATGCAGCGCATTAGACGGCCGGAGCAACTGCTCGAACTGCTGCGTACCCACATTCCGTCCGAATACCGGGCACCGGGCACGTGGATGCACGACGCCCTGGATCTGCGCGACCAGTGGACCAGCCGGCTGCTGCGTACCTCCGCGTGGTCACCCCTGTATTAGGCCCGCAGATGAACACCGGGACCATCCTTGACGCCGCCGCGACAGGCGACCCGACCCGGACCGCGCTCATCATCGACGGGCGCTTCATCAGTTACGGCGACCTGGCGGCGACGGTGCGGCGCTGCGCCGCCGCCCTGGCCGCTCGCGGGGTCGTGGCCGGCCAGCGCGTGGCCGTCGTCGACAACGGAAGCCTGCTGTCGGTCGCGACGCTGCTCGGCGCTGCGCGCATCGGCGCCGCCGCCGCGTTGATGAATCCCGCGCTGACGCCGCCCGAGTTGCAAGGGCTCCTGACGAACGCCGGCTGCGCCGCGGTGGCGGTAGCGGGGGAGCCGTATGTCGAGCGGCTCCGTGACGCGGGCGCGCCGACGGTATTGACGGTATCCGACCTCGCCGACGAAGAGCCCGAGCCGGCCCCGCCCACCGACGACTCCGACGCCCGGGACGCCCTGGTGCTGTTCACCAGCGGCACGACGGGGCTTCCCAAGGCCGTCGGCATCACGGGCCGGCGGCTCACCGCGCGGATCACAGGAATGGCGGCTCCCTTCCGGGCCGGAGCCAAACCCGCGATCGGGATGATGTGCGTCCCCTTCTTCCATGTCGGCGGCGCACTCGGCACGCTCGGCGGTCTGTACTCGGGCAATACCTCGGTGGTGCAGCCCCGGTTCGACGCCGGCGAATGGTTGCGTCTGGTCTCGGAGCACCGGGTGGCGACCACCTTCATGGTGCCGACGATGCTGCAGCGCATCCTCGACCACCCGGACTTTCCGAACACCGATCTGACGTCCTTGGTTGCCATCGCCTACGGGGCCGCCGCCGCGCCAATCACCTTGGTGCGCAGGGCGATGGCCGCGCTGCCGCACGTCGCGTTCGCCAACGTGTTCGGCCAGACCGAGACACTCGGGGCGTACACGACCCTGCTGCCCGACGACCACCGCGACCCGTCCCGCGCCGGTTCGGTCGGCCGCCCGCTACCCGGGGTCGAGGTGCGAGTGGTCGATCCCGCCACCGGCGACGACGTTGCGCCCGGAACGGTGGGGGAGCTATGGGTGCACACCACCCAGAACGTGACCGAAGGCTGGCTGCGCACCGGTGATCTCGGGCGCCGAGATTCCGACGGCTATATCTTCCCGTCCGGCCGGCTCAGCGACACCATCAATCGGGGCGGCGAGAAGTTCGGGCCGGTCGAGGTCGAGGAGGCGTTGCGTTCCCATCCCGCGGTGAGCGACGTCGCGGTCGCCGGGCTCGCCGACGAGGAGCTGGGCCAGCGGGTCGGGGCGGCCGTAGTGGCTTGCGCGCCAGTGACACTGGAGCAGCTGCGAGCGCATTGTCGTGAGTTGGTCGCGTACTTCAAGCTGCCCGAGCGGCTGGCGATCGTCGAGGAGATTCCCTACAACGCGACCGGCAAAGTCAGCCGGCACCAGATCGCCGCGCTCATCGTGGGCGAGACCTGAGCCAAACCTGAAAACCCGGGAGTGCCAGTGCTGTTTCTTCATGAGACCCACAAGGTGATCGGCGCGCGGCAGGAGGCGTTCGAGGCCGCCTACCGCGACGGCTGGATGCCGATGCTGGCCAACGAGGACAACGCGCGGCTGCTCTGGTACACCAACCACGCCCATGGCAGCGGGGCGTCCTACACCGTCGTCACCATCACCGGGATCAGCGACGGCGCCGCCTGGGAGAGCCTGGCCCGCCGGGCCCAGACCGGCGACCTTCGGCCGTGGATGCGCGAACTGGACAACCTGCGCCACGAGGTGACGGGCAAGCTGCTGCTGCCGGTCGCGTGGTCACCGCTCCAGACCGTCGACCTGGCCAGCGTGCCCACCACGGCTCAGACCCACCCACTGACCATGTTCATGGAGGACACCGGCTGGCCTCATGCGCCGCTGGACGACTACATCCGCTCCTGGGATGAGATCTATTACCGGCCGCTGTCCCGGGCGCCGGCCAGGATGCGCATCCTGGATATCCAGGCGTGCTTCCAGGTGGCCCACGGCAGCTATCGCCGCCGAGAAGCCATGCTGTGGCAGAAGATTGACGACTCCAACAACTATGCCGCCCTCGTCCACCTGCTCACCAAGGAAGTCCCCGCCGAGCACCGGGCGCCCGGCAGCTACATGTTCGAGGCCCTCAAGTTCCGCGATCAGTGGGAGAGCCGTCTGCTGCGGACCTCGGACTGGTCACCCCTGTACTGAGCTGGGCGCCCGGGGTTTCAGGATCCCGGCGGCCTCACCGACCATCTCGGCGACGACGTCAGCGACGGGTTGGACTCGGCGAACGCGCCCGACCGACTCGCCGACGATTATCGCCGCTGTGTCGAAATCCTCCTCAGCCGTTGCCGTTTCGAAGGCTGCCACCGCCTCTGCGACCGAACCCGACAATTGCTCCTCCTTGCCGTGCCAGGTGTCGAGGAAGGAGTTGCCCAGCGCACGCACCGTGTACTCGCCGGGCCAATCCAACCGCCGCACAACGTCATAGACCCGGGTGCGAACGGTTTCGTCGCCGCTTGCTCCGATGGCGCGCTGCTGGGCCAGCGGCGACACCGACGCCTCCGGAGTCGCCCAGAACCTGGTGCCCACCAGCGCCCCGTCGGCGCCGAGCGCCAGCGCCGCCGCCAGGCCCCTGCCATCGGCGACGCCGCCCGCGGCCACCACCAACGTCTGGGGCGCGCGTTCGGCGACGAGGTCGACGACGTCCGGCACCAGCGTGAAGGTCGAACGGACGGCCATCCCGTGTCCGCCCGCCTCGCCACCCTGAGCCACGATGACCTCCGCGCCCGCGTCCAGGGCCCGGCGCGCGTGCTCGAGGTTTTGTACCTGGGCGATGAGCGGAACGCCCGCGGCGTGAATGCGGTCGCCAAACGGCGCCAGCTCGCCGAACGACAACATGATCGTGGCGGGCCGCCGCGCCAGGGCCTCCTCGAGCAGCCCGGGCTGGCGCGCGATGCTCCACGTGATGAAGCCGCACCCGACCCGCGCCGCGCCGGCCCGGTCGAATTCGCTCTGCAGCCAGTCTCTTTCGCCGTAGCCACCGCCGATGAGGCCCAGGCCGCCGGCCGATGTCACCGCAGCCGCGAGGCGGCCCCCCGAGATTCCGGCCATCGGCGCGAGCAGGATCGGGTGTTCGATCCCGAAGAATTGGGTGAGGCGGGTGTCCAGGGTCATGTCAGCTCCCCGGTAAGGAACTGCGCGCGGCCGTGCCCGAAAGACCAATCCTCATCGCCGTTTTCGGTGATCGAGACGATCAGATCGGCAGGGTCGATCCCGCACCTCTCGGAGAGGCTGAGCGCCAGCAGCTCGTAGAACTTCTCCTTCAACGCCCGGGTGCGTCGCCGGCTCACCATGTGCACGATCACCTGCTGCGCCGACCGGGTGATGCCAAGGCCGGTGTCCCAGGCGACGATTTCGTGGGCCGGATGGGTGCGCACCACCTGGTAGCGGTCGCGCGGCGGCACGCCGAACGCCTCGACCACCGCCTCGTGGACGGCGTCCAGCAGCGCCCGAACCTGCGCCGGCGTGCGGCCCTCGATGAGGTCGATGTACAACAACGGCATTTTGTGTCCCTCTTTCTGTGTCCTGCCTCGACGCTACGACCGGAGAAATCGGCTGTGAAATGCCTGCTGTCATCGATCTATGCTTGTCAGGCATGGGTGCGCTGGACGGTGGCCGAGTCGAGTTGCGCCACCTCCGGGCGTTCGAGGCGGTGGCGCGGCTCAAGTCGTTCACCCGCGCCGCAGACGAACTCAGCATCACCCAGCCGGCGCTCAGCCGTACCATCCAGCAGTTGGAAGACGCGCTGGGCGTGACGCTGCTCGATCGCAGTTCCCGGCACGTCGAGACGACCCGGGCCGGACGGACATTCCTTGATCATGTCGAGCGGGCCCTGGCCGAGCTGGAGCTCGGGTTCGGCGCGGTCCGCCGGCAAGCCAGCATCCGCCTGGGGTTCAGCTGGTTGTTGCCCGACCCCTGGGCCCAGGACACCGTCGCCAGCTTCGAGCGGGCCACCGGGACGGCGGTCCGGTTGGTCCGCACCGACAACACTCTGACGGCGGTGCAGCAGGGAAAGGTCGACGTCGCGGTGGTGCGCGGGCAGGTGGCCTCGACCGCGGTGCGGGTCGTCCACCTGTTCAACGAGTCGAGGGTGGCGGTGTGCTCGGTTCACTCGGCCCTGGCCGAGCTGCCGGAGCTGGCCTGGGCCGAGGTGCCACGGTGGCCGTTGGTGGTCAACACCGCCAGCGGCACCACCGGACCGTGGTCGTGGCCCGCGGGCGCGGGCCCGGAAACCATCGTCGAGACAACGAATTTCGACGAGTGGATCGAATCCGTCGCGGCCGATCGGGGCATCGGCGTGATTCCCGACGTAGCCGTCAGGCGCAACATTCACCCCGGCGTGCGGTTTATCGCGCTGCGGGGGGCGCCCGAAAGCCCCGTCTCACTCGCGTTTCTGCCCCGCGCCCGCAACGCCGTGCTGCGCCGCTTCGTCGAAGCCGCCCTGGAAAGTGCTCAAGCGATCTGAGTGCGCACCCACGGCCGGTTGCCGCGGCGTGTCGTCGCCGTGAGCGCACGCCGCACCGGCGACCGATTGCAGGAATGGCTCCACGACGGCGAGAAAGCCCTGCGGATCGGAGGAGAACACCACATGCCCGGTGTCGAGGATCTCGAGGCGGGAATGGGGGATCGCCGCATGGGTTGCGCGCCCGGCACTCAGCGGTATGGCGATGTCTTTCTTGCCCCACACGACGAGAGTGGGCGCGGACAGGCCGGCCGCGCGGCCACGCAGGTCGTGCTCGGCGGTGGCGAAGCTTCGCCACAGGGCGGCGCCCGTCCGGACGCCCTCGGCCGTCTTGGCCGCCGCGACCGCGCGGGCGGCGATCTCGCGATCGCTGTCGGTCTGGGCCTTCAGGTAGCCACGGACGAACAGCGGAGCGGCCCGGCGGAACACCGCCGGCCTCCCAAGCACGCGACAGGACGCGCGCGACAACGGGTTCCACGGGACAAACCCGCCCGAGTTGACCAGCACCAATCCCGCCACCAACGCGGGTCGGTTGATCGCCAGCCGCGCGGACGCGAACCCGCCGACCGAGTTCCCGATCAGCACGGCGCGCTTCAGGCCAAGGCCGTCGACGACGTCCTCGAGCACGTCCGCGAACAGCGGTGCGCCGGCCTGAAGGGCGGCGTCCACGGGATCGGATTCCCCATGCCCGGGCCAGTCCACCGCGATGGTGCGGTAGCGGCGGGCCAGCGCCTCCACGATCGGGTCGAAGTCGTGCCGGTCATGCAGCGTGGCGTGCAGCAACAAAACGGTTGGGCCACTGCCCAATTCGCGATAGGCAACGCGTCCGGCCCGGGTTCGGATGGTCGTCATGCGGGTCCCTCTCGATGATTGACCGACTGGTCGGTCATCCGTTACGCTACAACGGCGCCACCGCCGTGACAAGGAGGCAATCGACATGCAAACGGCCCCGCCGCCGGAAGCGCCATTCGCCGACAAGATGGCCTACTACCGAACCCAACACACGTCAACCGGGGTCAGGGCAACCCATCTCGTCGGCACGCCGATCATCGCCGCCGGCATGCCGCTCCTGCTCGCCAAGCCGAGAGTCGGCGCCGCGATGTTCGCCGGGGGGTGGGTCATGCAGATCCTCGGGCACCGGCTGTTCGAGAAGAACCTGCCGTCGACCCACCAGGGGTGGATCACCTACCAACTCGCCGGCGTGATCCACGTCTGTGAGCAGTACGGCGAACTGCTGGCCCGCCGCAGCCGACGCAAAGCCGGCCGGGCGGTCACGCGGTGAGGCCCCCGGAGCCGGGACGCAATGCGCTGCTGGACGCGGGCCAGCGGCTGCTGGGCTCGGCCGACCTGGCCCGGATCTCGGTCAACGCGATCGTCGCCGAGGCCGGCATGGCCAAAGGCAGCTTCTATCAGCACTGGCCCAGCCGGTCGGAATACCTGCGGGCCTTGCACGCCCGGTTCCATGACGACCTGCAGGAGTCGATCACCGCGGCGATGGGCGACCTGCCGCCGGGCCGCGACCGGCTCGAAGCCGGGATGAACGCCTACCTCGACGGCTGCTTGGCCGACCCGGCCACCAAGGCCCTACTCGTCCAATCACGCACCGAGGCCGGGCTGAGCGATTTGGTGGCCGCGCGCAACCAGAGTTCGGCCACGCTGATACTGCCGGACCTGGCCGCGCTCGGCTGGGCCCCGCCGGAGCCGGTCGCGGTGCTCCTCGTCGCGGCGGTTGCGGAGATCGCCCTGATCGAGCTGGCCGGCGGGAAGCGCGACAAACAGCTACGCCGCGGTCTGCTTCGGCTCGCGACCCGAACGGGCTAGCAAGTACCCGTCAGGGCTTGCAGGCGGGCTCCAGCGGAAGCACCGGCCCGCCCGATTGCAGGGACAGCAGGTACAGGTAGGTCGCCAGCGAATGTTCGCACAGCACCGAGTATTTCACCAGCACACGCGGCGGAAGCGGCGCCAGCCGTATCGGGTTCAGGTCGTAGCGGGTGAGCACATGCTCATAGTCGACCGGAGGCGGCAACGCGGTAACGACGTCCAGCCGGTTCGCGACGCGAAAGGAATTCTTGACCACCTGGTCGAAAGTGCTTGCAAACAGCGAATCCCCGGTGCGCGGACTGGCATAGGTGTAGACGGCCGGGTCGGTGAATGTCGTGTTCGCCGCGACGTCGAGCGCGAGCAGCGTCGCCAGGGCACCGCCCAGGCTGTGCCCGCAGATCGTGATGGCGCCGACGGGCTGTGAAAATGGAAGCGTCGCAAGCGCTTTGACGAGCGATGGCACCCCCGGGACGGTGGCGGCCCGCAGGGACTGGTACATCTCGGTGAAGCCGTCTTCGGTATGGCCGGCGCCGGCCAGGAAGGGGCAGGGCACCTGGAGAAATTCGGCGTCGTGAATCCATTCCAGCGTTCCCTCGGTGCCGCGGAGCGCGATTGCCACGTCGCCGGTCTTGTTCTCCTGGCAGACCAGTCCGATGGACACCTCGACGTCTGCTCGGGCCGGGTTCATGTCCGTCGCAAGGTCATTGGCGTAGATCGTGGTGACCACGGTGTAGTCGGTGCCGCCGGCGGTCAAGGGCTGGCCCGCCTTGTTCGTCAGATCGCCCGGCGAAATCCCGTAGGTGGCGTTGACGAGCTGGCCGAATTCGATTGCGGTGGTTACATCGAACGCCGGCGGTGTCGAAGGCATCAGCCCGCGAAAGTTCCGGTGAACTGCGCCTGTCCGGACGCGGCCCGAGCGATCGCCTGAGCCGCCCGCGGCCCGGCGAGTCCCGGCGGGAGCTCGTATGTGGCGGGAAGCTGGTAGAGGGTGAACCGGTAGTGGTGCACGCCGGTGCCAGCGGGCGGGCAGGGCCCGCTGTACCCGGCCTGGCCGGCCGAGTTCGGCAGGCCGATCCCGCCGGCGGGCGTCTGACCATCCGCGGTGCTACCGGCGCCGGGAGGGATTCCGACGACAAGCCAGTGCACGTAGGGACCGCGCGGGGCGTCGGGGTCGTCGACAACGAGCGCCGCGCCCAACGGCGCCGACCATGTCAGCGGCGGCGCGACGCCGGCCCCCTTGCAGGTGTACTGCGCGGGAATGGGCGCACCGTCGGCGAACGCCGGGCTGCTGATGAGCAGCGGTCCGTCGGCGGGCGCCTGGGCGACGGTGCGACCAAGGGTGGTCACCTTGAGCGTCGACGAACCCGTCATGCGGCCGCCATCGCTGCCGCCGCACCCGGGCAGTGCCGCCAGCAGCGCCAGACCAGCCGTGATCGATGCGATGCGGTGAAATGTCGATTCCATAGGGGACAGTGTCGCTCCCGAAGCGTGGGTCCGGAAGCTACTTGCCACCCTTGACTTCGAGCACACGCCTGCGCAATCCGTCGGTCGCCGTCTCCATCAGCCCTTTGGCGCCCCGCTTGACGAGGAACCCCGGGACCGGCGCGGACAGGTCGACGGTGAGGTCGAAACGCACCCGGGTGGAATCGCCCTCGGGCGTCAGCGTGTAACGGCCCTCCTGCGCGCGTTGCTGCTTGGAGCTCTCCAGCGTCCAGCCCACGCCGTCGTCGTGGACGGAGTAATCGAGCACCTGCTCGTCGGCGACGCCCACGATCTTCACCGTCTGTCGCGATTTGCTCGGACGGCCCTCGTCGTCGCGCTCCAGGATTTCGACCTTCTTGTGAATCGAGGACCATTCGGTCAGCGACTCGAGGTCGAACAGCACGTGCATGATCTCGTCGGGCGTCGCGTCGATGACGACTTCGCGGGATTCGGTGATAGCCATGACCGACTATGTAGCCACTGTCGCGGTGACAAAAACTCAGGGCACCAGGACGACCTTGCCGACGTTCTCCCGGGCGGCGAGGATGCGGTGGGCTTCGGGCGCCTCGGCGAACGGCACCGCCGCGTGCACGACCGGGGCGATCGTGCCGTCGTCGAGCGCCTTGGCCAGGGGAGTGATCCAGGGCTCGAGCGTGCCGCGGTCGTCCCACAGCCGCAGCATGTTGATGCCGATCACGGCCTTGGACTCCGAGAGCTGGTCCAGCAGGTTGAACCCGCGCAGCATCGCCAGCGCGTGCGGCGCGGCCACGCGTAGCGAGCGCTTCTCCCCGTGCTGCATCGCCGAAACCCCGTAGCCCACCAGCCTTCCGCCCGGGCGCAGCAGGGCATACGACCGTCGCAACGACGTGCCGCCCAGCGCGTCGAGCACCACGTCGTAGGGGCCCAGGCCCTTCCACCAGCCGTCGCGGCGGTAGTCGATGGCCCGGTCCACGCCCAGCTCGGCCAGCTTCGCGTGCTTGGCGGGCGACGCGGTGCCGTGCACTTCGGCCCCGGCGGCCTTCGCGAATTGCACCGCGGCGATGCCGACACCGCCGGCGGCGGCGTGCACCAGGACCCGCTCGCCGGCGCGCAACGACCCGTAACCGTGCAGCGCGGCCCATGCTGTCGCGTAGTTGACGGGCACGGCCGCGCCCTGTTCGAAGCTCAGCGCGTCGGGAAGCCGCACGGAATCGTTTGCCGCGACATTGACGACCTCGGCGTAGCCACCGAATCGCGTGCCCGCCAGCACCCGTTCGCCGACTCGGCCGGCGTCGACACCGTCGCCGACCGCCTCGACCGTCCCGGCCACTTCGTAGCCAACCACCGTGGGCAGTTTCGGAGCATCGGGGTACATGCCGACTCGGGCGAGGTGGTCGGCGAAGTTCACCCCGGCCGCGCGCACGGCGACCCGCAGCTGGCCCGGGCCCGGCGGCGGCGGGTCGGGGCGCTGTTGGACCTCCAAGACCGAAGGGCCGCCGTGCTTGGTGATGACGATAGCGCGCATCGTAATTCCTCCTCGCGGATTCAGGCCTGGGCGGCGGCGTCGGAAAGGCGGGGAAGAACGACGTCGCGCCAGCCGGGACCCATGCGATCGAAGGCCTCGGCCATCCTTTTGTCGTTGAGGTCAAAACCGCTGTGTTCCAAGAACACTCGGGTTCCGGAACCTTCGGGCTCCAGGCGCCAGGTGAGCGTCCAGGCCGCGGTGAAGGTATAGACGAAGCGGTGCGGGGGATCGACCTCGAGCACCTGGCACGGCTGCCTGCCGTAGCCGGGCATGTCCAGGGTGAACTGGTGGCCGACCACCGCGGCCACGTCCCCCTGGGCCCACCACCGTCCCAGCAGCTCCGGTTCGGTCAAAAGCCGCCACACCTTCGCCGGTGGCGCGGCGACGAATTGGTCGACCCGGATGACGGCGGGCGCCCTGCCTGCCACGGGTGTCTCGGTCATTCCAGCTCCTCGGCCGCCTCGGCGAGCCCGACCAGTCGAGCGCGCCAGAACTTCTCGAACGGATGCAGCCACTCGCCGAGCTGCGCCAGCGGTTCCGCGGTCAGACGGTAGATGCGCCGGCGCCCTTGCGGCTCGTCGGCCACCAGCCCGGCGTCGCGCAACACCTTGAGGTGCTCGGCGACGGCCGGGCGGCTGAGCTCGAACCGGTCGCTGAGTTCCCCCGCGGACAGCGGCTGTGCGGTGAGCAGCTCCAGCAGCTCCCGACGCACCGGGTTCGCCAGGGCAACAAACACGCGATCGGCCGCGGCCACCCGGCCACGATATGTCGGGCATTCCCGACATGTCAACTTTTTCCGACATGTCCCACCGCGGCCCCGCTGCGGCTACCGTCCTGTTTGTGCACTTCGTTTGGGAACGACTGACCGACACCGTGCATCGCTGCCGGTTGGCGTTCTGCGACGTCACGATCGGGCTGGTGCGCGGCGCCGACGGAGCGCTGATCATCGACACCGGCACCACCCTCGCCGAAGCCGCCGCGATCGAGGCCGATGCACGACAAATCACCGGGCGCCACGTGACGCACGTTGTGCTGACGCACAAGCACTTCGACCATGTATTGGGTTGCTCGGCGTTCGGCGCCGCCGAAATCTATTGCGCGCCTGAGGTTGTCGAATATCTGACCTCGCACACCGGTCACCTTCGCGAACACGCGCTCAGCTACGGCGCGAAAGCCGCCGACGTCGATCGCGCGATTGCGGCGTTGAAGCCACCCCGGAGCGGGCTCTACGACGCCGCGATCGATCTCGGCGGCCGCACCGTCACGGTGACGCACCCGGGGCGCGGCCACACGACAGCGGACCTGGTCGTGGTGGTGTTGCCCGCCCGGGACGATCAACGCGACCCGGTCGTGGTGTTCACCGGTGATCTGGTCGAGGAGTCCGCCGATCCGTACATCGACGCCGATTCCGATGTGGCGGCCTGGCCGGCAACCCTTGATCGAGTCCTCGAGATTGGTGGTCCCCAAGCCGTGTACGTGCCGGGCCACGGCAAGGTGGTCGACGCCGAGTTCATCCGGCGCCAGCGGGATTGGTTGAGCGCCCGCGGCAGCCCGCGATGAGCGCCGCCGGCGAATGGCGTTGCGGCGCTTGGTGTTGGATGACGGCGCCGACAGGGGATGGCGGTGGGACCGGCCCAACGGGCGCCGCGGGCGCGAAACGCCGGAGTACGGCGGGGCTACAGTTTCGGTTCGGGACTATTTACCCCTGATTGAACCGCTATGTCCGGGGATAAACTCACGGTCAGCGGATTCGTGCTGAAAGAGGAGCGTAACCCCATGGCCATCATCGAAACGGACACCGAGGTCCGCACGCCGTTCGAGCAGGACATCGAGGCTACGCAGCGATATTTCGAGGGCTCCCGATTTGCCGGGATCACCCGCCTCTACACGGCCCGCCAAGTCGCCGAGCAGCGCGGCACGATCCCTACCGACTACACCGTGGCGCGGGAAGCGGCGGCGGCGTTTTACGACCGGCTGCGCGAACTCTTCGCGGCGAAGAAGAGCATCACGACGTTCGGCCCGTATTCGCCCGGCCAGGCGGTCAGCATGAAGCGGATGGGGATCGAGGGCATCTACCTCGGCGGGTGGGCGACCTCGGCCAAGGGCTCAACGACCGAGGACCCCGGACCCGACCTCGCCAGCTACCCGTTGAGCCAGGTGCCCGACGACGCGGCCGTCCTGGTGCGGGCCCTGCTCACCGCCGACCGGAATCAGCAGTACCTGCGTCGGAACATGAGCGAACTGCAGCGCGCGACCGCACCGGAGTACGACTACCGGCCGTTCATCATCGCCGACGCCGACACCGGCCACGGCGGGGACCCGCACGTGCGCAACCTGATCCGCCGGTTCGTGGAGGTCGGCGTGCCCGGCTACCACATCGAGGACCAGCGCCCCGGCACCAAGAAGTGCGGCCATCAGGGGGGCAAGGTGCTGGTGCCGTCGGACGAGCAGATCAAGCGCCTCAACGCCGCCCGCTTCCAGCTCGACATCATGCGGGTGCCGGGCATCATCGTCGCGCGCACCGACGCCGAGGCGGCCAACCTGATCGACAGCCGCGCCGACGAGCGCGACCAGCCGTTCCTGCTCGGCGCCACCAACCTGAAGATTCCGTCCTACAAGGCCTGCTTCCTGGCGCTGGTTCGACGCTTCTATGAGCTGGGAGTCAAGGAACTCAATGGCCACCTGCTCTATGCGATGTGCGACTCCGAGTACGCCAGCGCCACCGCGTGGCTGGAGCGCCAGGGCATTCAGGGCCTGATCTCCGACGCCATCAACGCGTGGCGGGAGGACGGCAAGCAATCGATCGACGACCTCTTCGACCAGGTCGAGTCGCGGTTCGTCGCCGCCTGGGAGGACGACGCCGGGCTGATGACGTACTCCGAGGCCGTGGCGGAGGTCCTCGCGTTCGGCGAGAGCGAGGATGAGCCGACGGGCATGACCGCCGACGAGTGGCGCCACTTCGCCGAGCGAGTCTCGCTCTACGAGGCGAGGGAGAAGGCGAAGGAACTGGGCGTCGACCCTCCGTGGGACTGCGAGCTGGCGAAGACCCCGGAGGGCTACTACCAGATCCGTGGCGGCATTCCGTACGCCATCGCCAAGTCGCTCGCGGCGGCGCCGTTCGCCGACATCCTCTGGATGGAAACGAAGACAGCGGATCTCGCCGACGCGCGGCAGTTCGCCGACGCCATCCACGCCAAGTTCCCCGACCAGATGCTGGCCTACAACCTCTCGCCGTCGTTCAACTGGGACACCACCGGCATGACCGACGAGGAGATGCGGCGCTTCCCCGAAGAGCTCGGCAAGATGGGCTTCGTCTTCAACTTCATCACCTACGGCGGACACCAGATCGACGGTGTCGCCGCCGAGGAGTTCGCCACCGCCCTGAGGCAGGACGGCATGCTGGCGCTGGCCCGCCTGCAACGGAAGATGCGCCTGGTCGAGTCCCCCTACCGCACACCGCAAACCCTGGTCGGCGGGCCGCGCAGCGATGCGGCGCTGACCGCCTCCTCGGGCCGGGCCGCGACCACCAAGGCGATGGGCGAGGGTTCGACCCAGCACCAGCACCTGGTGCAAACCGAGGTGCCGAAGAAGCTGCTCGAGGAGTGGCTGGCGATGTGGAGCGAGTACTACCAGCTCGGCGAGAAGCTGCGCGTGCAGCTGCGGCCCCGCCGCGCGGGCTCGGACGTGCTCGAACTCGGCATCTACGGCAACGGCGAGGAGCAATTGGCGAATGTCGTCGTCGATCCGATCAAGGACCGGCACGGCCGCAGCATCCTTCAGGTGCGCGACCAGAACACCTTCGCCGAGAAGCTGCGGCAGAAGCGGCTGATGACCCTGATCCACCTGTGGCTGGTGCACCGCTTCAAGGCCGACGCGGTGATCTACGTGACGCCGACCGAGGACAACCTCTACCAGACTTCGAAGATGAAG
Source organism: Mycobacterium terramassiliense (assembly GCF_900157385.1). Taxonomy (GTDB): domain Bacteria; phylum Actinomycetota; class Actinomycetes; order Mycobacteriales; family Mycobacteriaceae; genus Mycobacterium; species Mycobacterium terramassiliense. The sequence continues at coordinate 250,385 of NZ_LT717697.1, read as the reverse complement.
TCCCACGGCATCTTCAGCGAGGTCTATCAGGAGGTCGGCGAGATCATCGTCGCCGAGGTGAATCGCCCGCGCATCACCGAGCTGCTGACGCCCGACCGCGTGGCACTGCGCAAGCTGATCACCAAGGAGGGGTAGGACGCCCTCGCCGATCAGTCCTGGAAGAAGACGCCTGACAGCTCGTAGCCTGCGTTTTCTGCCCCCGAGACCAGGCTGCTCACCGAGAGCGGCAGCGCGCCTGTGTTGAGGAATCCCGAGACACCACCGCCCAGATTGTTGAAGCCGGAAATCAGGTTGCCGTAGTTCTGGTAACCGGAGCCGCCGAGGACCCCGCCCATCGGGTTCGCGTTGAACCAGCCCGACAGCGCCGCGCCGTTGTTGCCGAAGCCCGAGTCGCCGCCGGCTCCCGTGTTGAAGAACCCCGAGGACGGAGCGGTGCTCGAGTTGAAGAAGCCCGGGGCCGACGGGATGTCGATGCCCACGATGGTGGTGCTGGGCAGGTGGATGCTCGGGACAGTGAGCGCCGGGGTGGTGAAGCTGCCGAGCCCGACCGGCGGGACGGTGAAGGGCTGCGTCGTGACCGGAGGGACGCTGACCTGGGGGAGGGTAAACCCGCCCAACCCGATCGAGGGCACCGTGTAAGGCGTCGTCGTCACCGCCGGAGAGCTCACCTGCGGCAACGTGAACCCACCCAACCCGATCGACGGCACCGTGTACGGCGTCGTGGTGACCGCGGGGGTGGAGACCTGCGGCAACGTGAACCCACTCAACCCGATCGAGGGCACCGTGTACGGCGTCGTCGTCACCGCGGGGGTGGAGACCTGCGGCAGGGTAAAGCCACTCAGGGCGATGGGGTCGATGGTGACGCTGGGGATGGTGATAGCCGGCAGGTTCAATGCCGGGAAGGTGAACGACTCTATGGCCACGGGAAAATAAAATCCGCTGACGTGACCGCCGCCGATCGTAATATATGCATCGGGCGCCCCTGAGTAAATGGGATTTCCGTTGATGTCGAAGCCGGAGATGTAGTTACCACCGATCATGGGGTACAGCCCGCTGACACCCGTTTGCAAGAAAGTAATATTGTTGGGAATAAATATGTGAATGTTGTCGATTTCAATCTCGGGCAGGCCGAAATATCCGAGGGTGATTGTCGTGAGTATTCGTGGAGTAGTGAATGGGGCTGTGGTTATCCCGTTTATCGTAATTGATGGAGTTTGTATCGTGGGCAGGCTGAATCCTCCCACGGTCACGCCAGCCGGCGAGACAAGCGGCGGAATCGTCAACGGCGGCAACGTAATCTCCGGCAAACTAAACCCACCCACCGCAACATTCGCCGGCGACGTCAACGCCGGAAAAGTAAACGACGGCAACGTAATCTCCGGTAAACTAAACCCACCCACCGCAACATTCGCCGGCGACGTCAACGCCGGAAAAGTAAACGACGGCAACGTAATCTCGGGCAAACTAAACGCGCCTACCGTTACGTTCGGCGGCGACTGCAACGCCGGAATGGTGATGGGCGGGAGGCTGATGGCGGGCAGATTGAATGCGGGAATGGATATTCCGGGTACTTCGAGCGGCGGCAGCGTCAGGTCGGGCGTCGTGAACGCCCAGTGGAGTCCGCCCTGGCCGATGCCCCGGTAGAGGACGCCGGTATTCAGATCGCCGCCGTTGTATAGGCCGTTATTCATGTTGCCGGTGTTGAAGGCACCGGTGTTGACGTTGCCGGTATTGAAGAAGCCGGTGTTTGCGCTACCCGTGTTGAAGCTTCCGGTGTTGGACGCGCCCGGGTTGAAATTGCCGCTGTTGTAGTTCCCGGTGTCCAGGGTGCCGGTGTTGGCCAAGCCTGCGTCGAACACGCCGGTGTTGACCGAGCCCGCATTGAAAAAGCCCGTGTTGGCCATGCCCGAGTTGCCGATGCCGGTGTTATAGCTGCCGGAGTTCCCGATGCCGAAGTTTCCCGTGCCGGAGTTGAAGAAACCGATGTTTCCAGTCCCGGAGTTGAACAAGCCGAGGTTGCCGCTGCCCGAATTGAGGCCGCCGATGTTGAACTGGTCGATGCCCGCGGGCCCAAGGCCGATGTAGGTGTTGCCGATGCCGATCCGGTTGTTGCCCGTGAGACCGATGCCGAGGTTGTTGTTGCCGGTGTTCCCGATTCCCAGGTTGGCGCTGCCGGCGTTCCCGACACCGAAGTTGCCGGCGCCCGCGTTGCCGACGCCGACGTTGCCGAACCCCAGGTTGCCGAGGCCGACGTTGGAGTTGCCGGAGTTTCCGAAGCCGCCGTTGGAATCGCCCAGGTTGGCTCCGCCGAGGTTGCCAAGGCCCACGTTGGCGTTGCCCACGTTGCCCCCGCCGACGTTGGCGAGGCCCAGATTGAGAGTGGTCGTCTTGGGCGTGGCGGCGGCCGCATTTGCGCCCGGCGGCCGAGTGAACGGCGCCAGGGCCGCGACGGCCTCCGACGCCTCGGCGTGGTAGTTGGACATGGTGGCTACCGCGTGGGCCCACATCTGCTCGTATTCGCCCTCGGCGATCGCGATCGCGTGCGCGTTTTGCCCGAAAAGGTTCGACATCACCAACGTCACCAACTGAGAACGGTTGGCCGCCACCAGAGCTGGCTGCACCATCGCCGCCTGTGCCGACTCGAACCCGTTCGCGATTGCCCGGGCCTGCGCGGCCGCCCGCTCGGCGCCGGTTGCCGCCGAGGCTAGCCAGCTCGCGTGCGGACTGGCCGCGGCCGTCATCGCTGCCGATGACGCGCCCTGCCACGCGCCGTCTGCGAGCCCGGACGTGACCGCCCCGAAGGAGGCTCCGGCCGCGGCCAACTCGGCGGCCAGGCCGTCCCACGCCGTCGCTGCGGCCAACATCGGCGCCGACCCCACACCGGTGAACAGGTTGGCCGAGTTGACCTCCGGCGGCAGCACTAAGAAGCTCATTTATTTCATCCTTTCCCGTCGGATCGGGACAACGAAGCGCACGGCAATATGGCGACGGCCGAGCCCGGCCCGTCGTCAGAGAGCTTTTGGTTGCGCATACGCTAAGCGCATTGGCCCTGGCAGACGAGGCACGTTATTAAATAAATATCTAATCGTTATATAACCGTGATTATATATCGGTCGTCCTGTAAAATTTGTTTACACGGAGCCAAGCCTCTCGAATTCGCGCGATCAGCGTCAATTACTCGGAGATTGTTTGCAAGCGCGATTCGCCAGTGTCCGAGAGGGGCGGCCGCAACCGGACGAAACCTTCGCCCTAGCAATAGTTGCATAGGTGTATAATTGCGGTATTACTCCACGTTGAGAGGAGTGGCTGATGAAGGCACCAACTAAGGCGGCCATCGCGATGTTCGGCGGCGCGGCTGCGGTCGCTGTGACGGTCGGATTCGGTGGCGTAGGCATCGGCCCGGTGGGCAGCGCATCGACGACGACCCAGCCGTCGTCCGTCGCGCCGGCTCCGGCACCTCACGCCGGGGTCCATGCGGCGACCCTGACCGGCTGCATTTCCGGCTCGAACTGCTAGGCCCCGAATCCCCGGCAGCCGCTGGATCGCTCGATCCGGCGGCCCCGTGCATTCCGGGCCGCCGTCGCCATCGGCGGTGTTTCCACCCGTTTGCCGCCGCGCGTGCCCGGGTACGGAGAAGTGGACTGCAAACCAGTGGTGCGAGGGGATTGGGGAAGCGATGAGATCAGGAGCCAGGAACGCCGTCGCGCTGTTGGGCGGTTCGGCGATGCTCGTGTTGGCGGTCGGATGCGGCGGCGGCAACAAGGGGCCGAGCAGCAGCAGCACGACGCCGTCGACCACCACCACTCCCACGTCGAGCGTCGCGCCGTCCACAGCACCCGGTGGGGGCGGCGGGTCGACCACCACCACTCCCACGTCGAGCGTCGCGCCGTCCACAGCACCCGGTGGGTCCGCCGGGGGCGGCGGCGGTGGACCGGGCGGCGGCGGCGGGTGCGTCGGCAACCTCTGCGGCGGCTACTGATCGCTCACCGTCGATGACGACTTGCTCCGATAGCCGGTGGGGCCACGTGAATCTGGCCCCACCGGCTGAGCAGCGTTGTGGGTCGTCCCTTTTGGCCTAACCCAAACGGGAGTTGAGTTATGGTTCTCCGCAACTCGACTGCAAGGGGACACCATGGCCAAGCTCAGGTTTGGATACTTCATCGCCCCGTTCCACCGTGCGGGCACCAACCCCACCCTTGCGCTGCAACGCGATCTCGAGTTCGTCGAACATCTCGACGCGCTCGGCTTCGACGAAGCGTGGATCGGCGAGCATCACTCCGCCGGCAGCGAGATCATCAGCTCCCCGGAAGTCTTCATCGCGGCGGCCGCCGAACGCGCCAAGCGCATTCGTTTTGGCACCGGGGTCATTTCGCTGTCGTATCACAACCCGCTCTGGGTCGCCGATCGGTTGATGCTGCTGGATCACCTCACCCATGGGCGCATCATCGGCGGGGTGGGTCCCGGTTCACTGCCCACGGATTCCTCGATGATCGGGCTGAATCCGACCGACACGCGCGAGCTTCTCGAGACCAACCTCGACATCGTCGTTCGGTTGCTGGCGGGGGAGACGGTGAGCGCGAAGACGCCCACGCACCAGCTCTTTGACGCCAAGTTGCAGCTGGCCCCGTACTCCGAAGGCGGGATACCGCTGGCGGTCGCCGCGGTCGCCTCGCCGACCGGTGCCCGGCTGGCCGGAAAGCACGGCATCGGGCTGTTGTCCATCGGTGCGACGCTCATTGTCGAAGGCTTCGACGCGCTGTCCTATCACTGGAACATCGTCGAGGAGCGCGCCGCGGCATTCGGCACGCAGGTCGATCGCAAGGACTGGAGCCTGGTCGGGCCGATGCACATCGCCGAGACCGACGAACAGGCCCGCGCCGACGTGAAATTCGGCATCGAGTCGTGGTTCAACTACTTCCAGAAGGTGGCGGCCTTCCCCCAGATGACCATGCCGGGCGAACAGCTCGACGAGATGATCGACATCATCAACGACAACGGGGCGGGCGTCATCGGCACGCCCGAGCGGGCCCGCGCCCAGGTGCAACGGCTGTGGGATCAGTCCGGCGGCTTCGGCTGCTTCCTGCAGATGGGCCACGAGTGGGCGAATCCCGCGGCCACCAAGCGATCGGCCGAACTGTTCGCCGCCGAGGTCATGCCCCACTTCCAGGGCCTGGCGCAGCCGACGCTGGACGCCGCGGCGCGGGCCGGGCAGGTGCGCGACGACCTGGCGCAGTCCCAGCTGCAGGCCGTCGAGCACATGGCCAAGAAGTATCAGGACGAGGTCGGTTCGAAGTAGCGGCTCAAGGGCCGAACCACCGCGTGCGGCCGCCCCCGCGCGGGTGATCTCATATTGCGGCGACAGCGGCTTCTCAGCTCGCAGCTAGTCACGGGCGCAAACCTCAGTGCATGACAATCCGGGAAGTCGGCACGCCGCGTCGGCAATGGCAGCGCCTCCAACTGATTTTCGCCGGGGCCGCGGCCCTTGCGACGCTCGCGCTCTTCGGCACGGCGCACCCCGACGTGGCCGTGGCCGCTCCCGCCAGCGGCCCCGTCGGGGGATTCGCCGCCGACGACGGCGACGACCAGGCCCAGTTGCAGCAACAGCTGGCGCAGCAACAGCTGCAGCAGTCCATGCAACAGGCCGAGGAACAAAACGAACAGGCTCAACAGCAGGCTCAGCAAGCCGAGCAGCAAGGTCAATGGGTCGAGGATCACCCCGGCCCGTAGCTACCTGTCGCCGGCCGACTGGCGCTCGGCCGCCTGCACCAGCCGGCCCGAGAAGAACCGGACCGCCCCGCCCATCGCGGCCCGCATCACCGGACCCGTTCCGCGGACTCCTTCGACGAACTCGCCCGTCCAGCGGATGTCGGTGCCGCCCGACTGATTCGGGGTGAAGACCACCTCGCCGAAGTAATCCTTGGCGGGGCTGGGCGGCCCGACCAGCTTGTAGGCGTGCCGGCGGTCCTGCTCGTAGGCGACGGTTTCCTCCTGCACGAGCAGCGGCCACATCCCGACCTTGCGGACGGCCCCGACGCCGCCCGGCGCCGGATCCCCCTGGCGCGTCCAACTCGACTGAAGAACGATGGGCTTGGCCCACTTCGACCAGTTGGCGCCGTCGGCGACCAGCCGGAACAACGTCGCCGCGGGCGCGCTGCTGGTGCGGTTGATTTCGAACGAAAACTTACGGCCCGACATGCCGCGTACCCTACGCGTCGGGTATGGAGCTTCTGCGAGTGCGGTCACGGTGCGGCCGTCCTCGAGCTTGAGCCTGCAGCTGGCAAACCCGGCTCCAGGCAACCCCAAATCTATTCAGGCCGGGTGAATCCAGAGGGACTCGTCGGCGATGACAACCTCGGTTGCCGGCGATCGCCCGCCGCCCCGCGATGAATTTTGGCGTCGAGGATTGTCTATACGTGTATCCGTCGGACTCGATCGCTCGATGGGTCAACGTAAGCCGCCCCCGCGCCTCCCGCGGGGGCTTTTGGTTTGGGAAGGGGTTTGTCGTGAGTGAGATCGCCGACAAGGCAGTCTTGATCACGGGCGCCAACCGCGGCATCGGCCGGGCGCTCGTGGACGAGGCGCTGCACCGAGGGGCGCGGCGGGTTTACGCCGGCACCCGGGATCGTTTTACCGCACCGGACGAGCGCGTCGTGCCGGTGGCACTGGACGTGACGAATCGTGCGCAGATCCACGACGCCGTCGGCGCGGTCGAATCGCTCGACGTGCTGATCAACAACGCGGGCATCGCGCGCTACGACGACCTGAACGATCCCTCGGTCCTCGAGCGGCACCTTGCCGTCAACCTGTTCGGCACGCACGCGGTCACGCGCGCATTCCTGCCGATGCTGATGCGCTCGAGCGGAGCGGTGGTCAACAACCTGTCGATCAACGCGCTGGCGCCGCTGCCGCTCATCCCCGCGTACTCGATTTCGAAGGCGGCCGCGTTCAACCTCACGATGTCGCTGCGCGCGTTCCTCGCGCCGGAGGGCGTGCGCGTCCACGCCGTCCTGACCGGCCCCGTGGACACCGACATGACCCGCGAGCTCGACATCCCGAAATCGACCCCGCGATCCGTGGCGTCGGCCATCTTCGACGCCCTCGCGCGCGACGAGCAGGACATCTTCCCCGACCCCGTGTCGCAATCGCTCGCACGGGGGTGGACCAGCAGCCCGACCAAGGCGCTGGAGCGTCAGTTCGCCGAGCTCGTCGCCGCGGCACCGATGGCCCACCGATCACCAACCAGGAGCACACCATGAACGACCTATCCGGCAAGACCGCACTCGTCGTCGGCGCCAGCCGCGGCCTGGGGCGGGGCATCGCACTGGCTACGGCCGCGGCAGGCGCCTCCGTGATCGCGTTGTCCCGCAGCGCCACCACGTTTCCCGAGCCCGGCGGCGCCGGCAGCATTCAGGCGGTCGTCGCCGACGCCGCCGACTCCTCGGTGCCGGGCAGCCTTCTGGACCGATACGATCCGCAGCTGCTTGTGTTGGTGGCCGGGGCAACCCCACTGATTCGCCCTCTGCAGCACCACACCTGGGAGACGTTCTCGGCCAACTGGAACACCGACGTGCGTATCGCCTTTCATTGGCTGCGGGAGGCCCTGCTCAGACCGCTGCGGCCCGGCAGCACGGTGGTGGTCGTCAGCAGCGGCGCCGCGCTGGCCGGCTCGCCGCTCAGCGGCGGGTACGCCGGCGCCAAAGCCACCCAACGCTTCATCAGCGGCTACGCCCAAGAGGAGGCCGACCGCGCGGGACTCGGCATCACCTTCACCGCGGTGTTGCCGCGGATCACTCCGTTGACCGACCTCGGCCGCCCCGCCGTGCGGGCCTACGCGGCCCGCAATGGTCAATCCGAGGAGGAATATGTCAGGCAGCTCGGCGAACCGCTCAGCCCGGAATCGGCCGGTGCGGCCGTCCTCGAACTGGCGCGGGCGGACACCGCCGGCGTCGCTCCCGGCTACCTGCTTACCGGCGCGGGGCTGCAGCAGCTCGCCTGACGCACCCAAGCGTCGAAAAACACTGCACCACAACCGAAAGGCCAACGATGAACATGCAGGCACCCCCGCTCGTATCGGCGCAGGACTGGGAGACGGCGCGCCGGCAGCTGCTGGTCAAGGAAAAAGAGCTCTCCCGGGCGCGGGACGCGCTGGCCGCCCAGCGCCGCCGCATGCCGTGGCTGCCGGTGGACAAGCCCTACCAATTCGACGGGCCCGACGGCAGGGTCACCCTGCTGGACCTGTTCGCCGGCCGCCGCCAGCTGATCGTCTACCGGGCGTTCTTCGAACCCGGGGTGGAAGGGTGGCCCGACCACGCCTGCCGGGGCTGCTCGATGATCGCCGATCACATCGGCAACCTGGCCCACCTGAATGCCCGCAACACCACGTTGGTGTTCGCCTCCCGCGGCGGTCAGCCCGACATCGCCCGGGTGAAGGCCCGGATGGGCTGGCACATGCCCTGGTACACGATCACCGACGACTTCGACCGCGACTTCGGTGTCGACGAGTGGCATGGCACCAACGCCTTCATCCGCGGCGGCGACCGGGTGTTCCGCACCTACTTCATCAACAACCGCGGCGACGAGGCGCTGGGCACCACCTGGAGTTACCTCGACATGACCGCCCTTGGGCGGCAAGAGGATTGGGAGGATTCCCCGGCCGGCTACCCGCAGAGCCCCGCCTATGCCTGGTGGAACTGGCACGACGCCTACGGCGAGCAGCAACCGCAGTGGTGGGACGACCCCGAACCGGGCGCGCGCAACCCCAACGATCCCCGGCCCCGCCGCGACGCGTGAAAGGCTCTGAGCATGGCGGACGCCGGCATCGATGATTTCGCACAAGTCGCCGAACGGTACCGGCCCGAGCTGCGGGCGTACTGCTACCGCATGCTCGGATCGGTCGACGAGTGCGAGGATCTCGTGCAGGACACCTACCTGCGGGCGTGGCAGGCCTACGCCGGGTTCGAGGGCCGATCCTCAGTCCGGCTGTGGCTCTACAAGATTGCCACGAACACGTATTTGAACGTGTTGCGGACGCGCAAGCGGCGACCGCTTCCCTCCGGGCTCGGCGCCCCGGCCGACGGCGCGGCGGTTGCGCTGGCGCCGGCGCAATCGGACATCCCGTGGTTGCAGCCCGCGCCGGACAGCCTGTTGTACGGCGCCACCGACGACCCCGCAGTCGTCGTGTCGGTTCGCAGTAGCGTCCGCTTGGCATTCGTCGCCGCCCTGCAGCATTTGTCGCCCTTGCAGCGCGCGGTCCTGGTGCTGCGCGACGTATTGGGTTGGCAGGCCGGCGAAGTCGCCGAAATGCTGGAGACGTCCGCCGCCGCGGTCAACAGCGCCCTGCAACGCGCACGCGCGCGGTTGGCCGAGGCCGGCCCGAGGCTCGACGAGCTCGGCGAACCCACCGAACCCGAAGTGCGCGGCGTGCTGGACCGCTACATGGCCGCCTTCGAAAACGCCGATGTCGATGCATTGGCGGAACTGCTACGCGCCGACGTCGATCTCGAAATGCCGCCCATTCCAACGTGGTTCACCGGGCGGGAAGCGGTGTGCGCGTTTTTGGCCCGGGTCGTGCTGCACACTGCGGACCAATGGCGGCTCGCGCCCACCCAGGCCAACGGCGCCCCGGCCCTGGCCATGTACAGGCGGGCACCGGATGGTTCCTATCAAGCCCACGGGCTGGACGTGCTGTCCCTGGTCGGCGGGCGCATCTCGCGCATCGTTGCGTTCAACGACGCGGCGCTGGTCGCAAAGTTCGGCCTGCCCGAGGCCTTCGCGGCGCCGGGGAGCTGAAGGCACCGAGCGTGTCCGACACCGACGAGCGGGCCGTGCTGACAGAAGCGGCCCGCTATCTGTTCCAGAATCTCCTTCTGGTCCGCGCGTCCGACCTCGCGGCGCCGACGCCCTGCCGGGGGTGGGACCTGCGCCGGCTGCTGCACCACGTCTGCGCCTCGTTGGCGGAGGTCGCCGACGTGCTGGCCGCGCGCGACTACGACGAGGGGACCCGGCCGGCGGCGGCCGCGGATCCCGTGAGCGCCGTGCGGGCCGCGATCGTCGACTGTGTGCTCGCAGCCCGGGCGCACAACGCCGCTGCCGGCGTTGCCGGCCGGTGGTGCGAAATCCAGGGCCGGCCGATACCCGCCAAAACCGTTGCCCACGTTGGTGCCATCGAGATGGCCGTGCACGCGTGGGACATCGCCCAGGCTTGCCGAATCGATCGGCCCATACCCTCGGATGTTGCTTCGGCCCTGTTGTGCGTTTCGCCACCCCTGGCCCGCGCCGGGCTGGCCGGGCACGTGTTCGCCGAACCGCTGCCGGCACCGTTGACCGCCACACCGAGTGAGCAGCTACTTGCCCTCTTTGGCCGTCGACAGGCCCCTCGCTGAGCGCGGGCCCGGGCGCAGCTCGTCGTCGCGGGCGTGCAGTGCGTCGCCCCGCGCGGGCGACCGACGGCCCGCGGCGGGCACCTAGACTGCGCTCATGGATTGCGGTTCGGAGCACGGCGCCGCGGCTCCACAGGGCCTGCTACTGATCGAGGACTGCCTGGACGCCGAGGGCGGCGTCGAGTTGCCGCCGGGCACCACCCTGATATCGCTCATCGAGCGCAACATCGCCAATGTCGGTGACGCCGTGGCGTATCGCTTCCTGGACTACGCCCGCTCCGAAGGAAACGCGGTAGAAGTGACCTGGGCCCAATTCGGGGTCCGGTTGCGGGCGATCGCCGCGCGGGTGCAGCGGTTCGCCGGCGAGGGCGACCGGGTGGCGATCCTGGCGCCGCAGGGCATCGACTACGTCGCCGGGTTCTACGCGGCGATCAAGGCCGGGACCATAGCGGTGCCGTTGTTCGCGCCCGAACTGCCCGGCCACGCCGAGCGTCTTCAGACGGCGCTGCGCGACTCCCGGCCGGCCGCGGTGCTCACCACGGCGAACGCGAAAGGGGCGGTGGAGAGCTTTCTCGCCGGTCTCCCGGACCTGGGGAAGCCACAGCTGATCGTCATCGACCGGATACCCGACTCGGCGGGGGAGCTGTACGTGCCCGTCGAGCTGGGCATCGACCGCGTTTCGCACCTGCAGTACACGTCGGGCGCGACGCGGCCCCCGGTCGGGGTGGAGATCACCCACCGCGCCGTCGGCACCAACCTGGTGCAGATGATCCTCTCGATCGACCTGCTGGACCGAAACACCCACGGCGTCAGCTGGTTACCGCTCTACCACGACATGGGCCTGTCGATGATCGGCTTTCCCGCCGTGTACGGCGGGCATTCCACCCTGATGTCACCCACCGCCTTTGTCCGCAGGCCGCTGCGCTGGATCCAGGCGCTGTCCACCGGGTCGAAGCAGGGCCGGGTGGTGACCGCCGCCCCGAACTTCGCCTACGAGTGGACGGCGCAGCGCGGCCTGCCCGCGCCCGGCGACGACGTCGACCTGCGCAACGTCGTGCTGATCATCGGTTCCGAACCGGTCAGCATCGACGCGATCCGGACCTTCAACAAGGCCTTCGCCCCGTATGGATTGCCGCGCACGGCATTCAAGCCCTCGTACGGCATCGCGGAGGCGACCCTGATGATCGCGACCATCGACTCCTCCGCGGAGGCATCCGTCGTGTATCTCGACCGCGGACAGCTGAGCGCCGGTCACGCGGTACGTGTCGCGGCGGACGCCCCGAACGCGGTGGCGCAGGTGTCCTGCGGCCGGGTCGCCCGCAGCCTATGGGCGGTGATCGTCGACCCAGAGAGCGGATCCGAACTGCCCGACGGTGAGGTCGGCGAGATCTGGCTGCAGGGCAACAACGTGGGTCGCGGGTATTGGGGGCTGCCCGACGAGACCCGCCTGGCCTTCGGCGCCACGCTGCGGTCGCGCTTGGCCGACGGCAGCCACGCCGAGGGCTCGACGGCCGGACGGCCCTGGCTGCGGACGGGGGACCTGGGCGTGTACCTCGACGGCGAGATCTACGTCACCGGCCGCATCGCCGATCTGATCACCATCGCGGGCCGCGACCACTACCCGCAGGACATCGAGGCCACCGTCGCCGAAGCCTCGCCGATGGTGCGCCGGGGATACGTGACCGCGTTCTGCGTCCCGGACGGCCGCGAACAGCGTCTCGTGGTGATCGCCGAACGCGCCGCCGGCACCAGTCGCGAGGATCCCCAGCCGGCGATCGAGGCGATCGGGAAGGCGGTGTCGCACCGGCACGGCGTCCCGGTCTCCGACGTGCGCTTCCTGCCGGCCGGTGGCATCCCGCGCACCACGAGCGGCAAACTGGCCCGCCGAGCCTGCCGCGCGCAATACCTCGGCGGCACGCTGGGAGCGCACTAACCAGCGGATGCGAGGCCGCCGGGAGGCGCAGCGGTGGCATCCTGGCGGGGTGGGTTTGCTCATCCGGTTGGCCGAGCTCCTGATCGTGATCCTGCCGCTGACGGGCATGGTGGTCGCCGCGGTGCGGGCGTTCACCGCCAACAAGCGGCGCGCCGAAGAGCCGCGGGAGCTGGATCATACGCGCCCGGCGGAAGCTGTCGGCGCGCCGGTCGGTAGCGCGAATAGCCAAGCGGCGCAATGGCGTTCACTCCGGCGCGTCATCGACGAGCACAACCGCACCGACGCGCGCTGGCTCGAGTACGAACTCGACGTGGCCAAGCTGCTCGACTTCCCGCTGATGACCGACATGCGCGATCCGCTCACGATCGGCTTTCACAAAGCCAAGCTCCGGGCGGACTTCCTGCGCCCCGTCAAGGCCGAGGACCTCCTGGACGATCGGGAGGGCGCGGCGCGGTATCAATCCGCCGTCGAGGACTACGTGACCGCGTTCAACGTCGCCGAGGCCGAGGCCACGCGCAGGCGCCGCAGCGACTTCTCCGCCGAAGGCCGGCAGCGGATCGCGCGCGCCCAGAGCCTGCTGCGGGTGGCCGCGGATCCCGCCGCGGCGCCGCAGGAACGACAAAAGGCATTCGACCTGGCCCGCAAAGAACTCGACGGTCTCATCGTGTTGCCCCCCACGACGCAGGCCGGCATCGAGCGGGGGATCTCCGGCCAGCTGGAGGGATGACTTTCGCCTCTTATCTGTGCAAGCGGCTCGGTGCACCATGACGGCATGATCGCTTACGAGCTGGACAGCGAGCACAACATCCTGCTGGTCCACCCGCAGTCCGCCCTCGACGAGAACGACTTCACCGAACTCGCCAAGGCCGTCGACCCGCAAATCGAGGCCAACGGCGACCTTGCCGGCCTCATCATCAGCGCGCCGTCGTTCCCGGGCTGGGACAGTTTTTCAGCGGTGGTCACCCACTTCCGCTTCGTCCGGGATCACCAGAAACACATCAAGAAGGTCGCGGTGGTCACCGACTCGCACCTCGCGGATGTGGCCGAGCATCTGGGCTCGCACTTTGTGTCAGCCACGATCCAGCACTTTCCCGCCGGGCAAGTTGAGCAGGCGCGGCAGTGGATTATCAACGGATCGTGAGGCGCCGGTCTACCGTTCTCGAATGGCCGTCCCGCCCGACCTCCCCGACGCGCAACCGAGTCTCGCCGGGTACCCGGTCGCGCCGCCGCCGCTTCCGGGTCGAGTCACGTTCGAGCAGCGCTGGGCCGATCTGACGTTCCTGCACTGGCCGGTGCGCCCGGAAGGCGTCGAGGCCCTCTACCCGCCCGGCACCCGCCCGGACGTCTTCGCCGACGGGATGACCTACGTGTCGCTGATCCCGTTCGTGCTGGCCGGCACCCGAGTCGGCACCGCGTTGCCGCTGCCGTACTTCGGCCGATTTGCGGAGACCAACGTGCGGCTCTATTCGATCGACGACGCCGACCGGCACGGCGTGTTGTTCCGCTCGCTCGAAACCTCGCGGCTGGCCGCCGTGCCCGCGATCCGGATGGGCCTAGGCGTGCCCTACACGTGGTCGAAGATGCGGGTGACGCGCCGCGGCGACCACCTCACCTACGACAGCGTGCGCCGCTGGCCCCGCCGCGGCCTGCGCAGCCGCGTGACGGTCGCCGTCGGTGAGGTGGTCGACCCGACACCGCTGGAGGTCTGGCTCACCGCGCGGTGGGGCGCGCACACCCGCAAGGCCGGCCGGACCTGGTGGGTGCCGAACGAGCACGATCCGTGGCCGATGCGCGCGGCCGAGGTCGTCGAACTGAGCGACGAATTGCTGGGCGCGAGCGGGGTGCGACCCGCCGGCGCGCGTCTGCGCGCCCTGTTTTCGGAGGGCGTGCGGGCGCGCTTCGGTCGCCCGCGCCCGCTGGAGGGATCCGCGTTCACGGGCAGGAGTAGCCGCCGTCGATGACGATGTCGGAGCCGGTCATGTAGCTGGACGCCTCGCTGGCCAGATACACATACAGGGCGGTGAGCTCCTCGGGCCGGCCCAGGCGGCCCATCGGGATCTTCGGCTCCCACAGCGCGTGGTACTCCGACAGGGGCTCGACGAGCTCGGTGAGGATGTAGCCGGGGCTGACGCTGTTGACCCGGATTTGGTGCGGCGCAAACTCGACGGCCATGGCCTTGGTCAGGTGGATGACCGCCGCCTTGGAGGCGCAGTAGTGGCCGACCTGCTGCGGAATGTTGATGATGTGGCCGGACATCGAGGCGGTGGTGATGATGACCCCACCCCGGCCCCGCGCGACCATCGCCCGCGCCGCGGCCTGGGCGGTGAGGAACACGCCCGTCACGTTGGTGTCCTGGATGCGCTGAAATTCCTCGGGCGGCATGTCCAGCATCGGTGTGACGGTGATGATTCCGGCGTTGCAGACCGCTATGTCGATGCCGCCCAGCTCCGCGGTCACCCGGTCCACCATGGCGTCGACCTGGTCTGGCCGGGTCACGTCGCAACCGACGGGCACGACCCGGCCGCCGGCCGCCGTGAGCTCCGCGGCGACCTCCTCCAGGGTGTCGGAATGACGGGCCGCGATCGCCACCTCCGCGCCGGCTTGGATGTAGGCCAGCGCCACTTCCTTACCGATGCCGCTGGACGCCCCGGTGATCAGAGCCTTCTTGCCGTGCAGGTCGAACAAGTTCAGCACGCCCATGCGATATCCCCATTCAGAGCAGTCACCTTGAATCGAAACACGTTCTAGTGTGTCCGCTATGGGCAAATTCAGCAGGGCCGAAATCGAGCAAGCCGTCGCGAACTACACGACCGTCGTCGAGGGGTGCAGCGCCTCGGGCGACTGGCGAGCCTTCGCCGATCTCTTCACCGAGGACGTCGTCTACACCGAGCATCACTACGGCGTCTTCCACGGCCGCGAGGCGGTGCGGGACTGGATCGTCGCGGTGATGGCCCCGTTCCCGCACATGCGGTTTCCGAATGACTGGATCGCCTACGACGACGACAACGACGCCGTCGTCATCATGATCAAGAACCTGCTGGACCACCCGACCGACCCGGACGGGGAGCCGTTCTGGTTCCCCAACTGGACCCGGCTGGTCTACGCCGGCGACGGCCTGTTCTCCAGCGAGGAGGACATCTACAACCCGAACCGCGACGCGCCCCGGGTGGTGGCCTCCTGGATGCAGGCCGGCGGGCGGCTCGCGTCGGAGGAGATCCTGCAGCCCAACGCCTAAACCCGAAGGGCGCGAACGCTTGCGGCGCAAGTAATGCCTCTCGGACCCGCGCTGCGCCCCAAATTACGCCTTCTGGCGTCACTAGCATTGTGCAATAATTGCACCCGCCTACTGTATTGGGTCAGTACGCACGGTGTCGGGTTGTGACCGTTCGCGAAGTTCCGCAGCCCGCACAAGAGCCCAAATCGCCGGACCGGAGGCGAAGGAGGCAGCGGTGCAGACCGATGACGAATTGGCGAAAGTGCCGCTGCCGCAGGCATTGATCGAGCTGGACAGCTCCACAGCCGGTTTGACCGCCGCCGAGGCGTTGCGACGGCTCCAGCGTTGTGGCCCGAACGAAATCGTTGAGCGCCACCGCAATCCGGTGCTCGAGTTTTTGGGTTATTTCTGGGCGCCGATCCCCTGGATGATCGAGGTCGCGCTGGCGTTGTCGATCGCCGCCCGGCACTGGACCGACGCGGTGATCATCGGCGTGCTGCTGGCGGTGAACGGCTTGGTCGCATTCTTCGAGGAGCACCAGGCGGCCAATGCGATCGCCGCGCTCAAGCAACGGCTGGCGTCCTCGGCACGGGTGTTGCGTGACGGCGGGTGGGTGACGGTGGCGGCCCGCGAATTGGTGCCCGGCGACGTGGTGCGGGTGCGGCTCGGTGATGTGGTACCCGCCGATCTGCGGGTGCTCGACGACGTCACGCTCGAGGTGGATCAGTCGGCGCTGACTGGGGAATCGCTGGCCGTGAGCCGCGGGCAGGGCCAGGGTCTGTATTCCGGGTCGGTGCTGGTGCGCGGGGAGGCCGACGCCCTGGTGTGTACCACCGGGGCGTCGTCCTATATGGGCAAGACCACGGCGCTGGTGGAGACTGCGGGTACCGTCAGCCACTTCCAGCGCGCGGTGTTGCGCATCGCCAACTACCTGATCGTGATCGCGGTCGCGTTGGTGACGTTGACGATCGCTGTCTCGCTGGTCCGGGGTAATCCCGTGCTGCAGACCCTGGAGTTCGCGCTGGTGGTCACGATCGCCTCGATCCCGGTGGCGCTGCCGGCGGTCTTGTCGGTGACCATGGCAGTGGGTGCTCGCCAGCTGGCGCACCGGCAGGCCGTCGTCAGCCACCTGCCCGCGGTCGAGGAACTCGGCGGCATCGACCTGTTGTGCTCGGACAAGACCGGCACCCTGACGCAGAACCGCCTCGCGGTCGCCGCCCGCTGGACCACCCCGGGCACCTCCGAGGACGACCTGCTTACGGTCGCCGCGTTGGCCTCACGGGCCGAAGACAACGACCTCATCGATCTGGCGATCATTGCCGCCGCGGGTCGACGACCGTCGCTTCAGGTCGAGGAGTTCATCCCCTTCGACCCGGTCCGCAAACGCACCGAGGCGCTAGTGCACGACGGCGACGGTCAGACATTTCGGGTCAGCAAGGGCGCACCCCAGGTCATCGCCGCCCTGTGCGAAGGCGACGGCGCCACCACCCGGCTCAACGATGTGGTCGAACGCTTCGCCACCCACGGGCATCGATCCCTCGCAGTGGCCAGGACCCACGGCGACGGTTCTTTTCGGCTGATGGGCGTGCTGGCGCTGGCCGACCCGCCGCGCGACGACTCCGCGGCCACTGTCACCGCGGCACAGCAGTTGGGCATTGACGTCAAGATGGTCACCGGTGACCAAGTCGCCATCGGCCGCGAGATCGCCCGCCAGGTCGGCCTGGGCGACCAGATTCTCGATGCGGCCACCCTTGACGTCGACGCCGCCGACGACGAGCTTGGCGCCCGAGTGGAGGCCACCGACGGTTTCGCGCAGGTCTTTCCCGAACACAAATACCGCATCGTGCGGCTGCTGCAGGCCCGGGGCCACATCGTCGGGATGACCGGCGACGGGGTCAACGACGCGCCCGCTCTCAAACAGGCCGACGCCGGCATCGCGGTGGCCGGGGCCACCGATGCGGCCCGGGCGGCCGCCGACGTGGTCCTGCTGGCGCCCGGGTTGTCGGTGATCGTGGCTGCGATCGGGCAGGCCCGCGAAATCTTTGCCCGGCTGACCAGTTACGCCACCTACCGCATCGCCGAAACCATCCGGGTGCTGCTGCTGATCACCCTCGCGGTCGTGTTGATGAACTTCTTCCCGGTCACCGCGGCGATGATCGTGTTCCTCGCGCTGCTCAACGACGGCGCGATCCTGTCCATCGCCTACGACCACGTGCGCGGTTCACCCAAGCCCGTCAAATGGGACATGCGCGTCGTGCTGACCATCGCCACGGTGCTCGGCGTCATCGGCGTCGTCGCCACCTTCACGCTTTTCTTCCTCGCCGACAAGGTCTTTGGCCTCAGCCACGACATGATCCGCACGCTGATCTACCTCAAGTTGTCCGTCGCCGGGCAGCTCACCATCTTCCTCGCCCGCACCCGCGGCCCCTTCTGGTCACGGCCCGCACCCGCACCACTGCTGCTGGGGGCCGTCATCACAGCGCAAACGATCGCCACCCTGATTTCCGTCTACGGGGTGGCGATGACACCGATCGGATGGCGGTGGGCCGGTGTCGTGTGGGCCTACGCCGTGTTGTGGTTCCTAATCAATGACCGGATCAAGCTCGCGGCCTACCGCTGGCTCGACCACCGCCGATCCCGTGCTTCCGCAACACCTGACCGCCGTTGAACTCATGGACTCCGAGCCGGAAAATCGTCAGGGCGGCGGACTTTGGCCGGAAATCGCGGCTCGCGTCTATGACGGGATCGGCCGGTTCCAAGACACCCAGAACCCATTTGAACGCCCCGCGCTTGACCGGCTCATCGCCACCGCTCGCGCGTGAGTGTGCCCTTCCTGCTTGCTAAGAATCTGAAACTTGCTGGGCTGCAACGAATGCCAGGGCTTCGCGTAAAAGCGCGGGCCACGTTTCCGGGCGCCCTGACCCGATGGCGGCCCACTCGCGAAACCGCCGACCGGACGGCGCGAATGGCTCGGCCCCACCCGATTCCATCAGCTCGTTGACCCTCGACGCCGGCAGCTTGACGATGAGCGCGGCGTTGCGCCGGTCGAACGAGGCGAAGAATCGGCCGTCGGCCCGCAGGCAGGGGAGGCCCATCATCGTCGAGCGGGTGACCGTGGCGTCGGCCAGCAATGGTTCGGCGACCGCCCAGAAGCGGGCTTCGGTGGAATCGCCGCTCACCGGCGTAGCTCCGCGCGACTTGGCACCCGGCGGTCGGCCCACGGATCGGCGCCGACGTGCTCGCCCTCGGCGGTGCGGCACAGCCGATCGAGGTAGTGGGTCCAGCCGCCGTCGTGAGCCTCCGCGGCCCCGTCGTCGAGGCCGCGATGCACCAGTTTGACGAGCGTGGTGCCGTCGGGCTGCGGTATGAGGTCGACCTCGACTGTGGTTGAGCCGGGCGGGATCCCGACGTCGGCGCGCTCCCAGCCGTAGGTGAACACGATCCGGCGCGGTGGGTCGACTTCGACGTAGCGGCCCGATACGGTGTCGCCGTTGGGATGGGTCCAGCGGACGACGCCGCCCGGCGTGGCGTCCAGGGTTGCGCCCGCGGCCATCCATTGCCCGAATTGCGCCGGGTCGGTGAACAATTCGAAGACACGCTCGGGGGTCGCCCGCACCACAATCTGCTGAATGACCAGCTTCATCGAGCTTCGCCTTCGGCGGCGACGCGCAGCCGTTGCAGAGGCGCGGCCCAGAAGTCATCGAGCAAGGCCGCGACCTCGGCGACGCGCGCCAGGTCGGCGCGATACAGCCGGCGCGTCGCATCGGCACGGACATCGACCAATCCCGCGTCGCGCAAAATCTTGAGGTGCTGGCTCGCAGCCGATTTCGACAGCCCCGCGGCCTCGGCCAGGGCGGAGGCGGGCCGCTCCCGATCCCACACCAATTGCAGCATCGTGCGCCGGCCGGGGTGGGCCAGTGCCCTGATGGCATCCTCGACGGCCGGCTCGGTCATGGTGCGCGGCCCATCGCCGCCAGCAGCCGATCCTGCGCCGAGGCGCCCTCGCCGACCTCCACCTCTGGGCCGATTATCCCGGCTTCCCTTCCGCGCCTTGGCATTTCGGGGAGAAACATTGCCACGCAGGCCTCCACCAGGCCCACATCGAGCCGTTCATCCTGGCCCGTCGCCCGGGCCAAGTCCCAGGTGTGGATCAGCACGTCCATAAAGGTGCCGGCAACGGCGTCCGACACCGGCCAGTCGAAGCCGAGCGGTGACACACAGACGCGCTCCAGCGCGCCGGGGGAGTCCAGGGCGGCCAGGACGCGGTCCACGCGGTCTCGGTAGTCGGTGCCGAGCGCACCCGCCGACGGGCCCGGCTCGACACCCGTCGCCGCCGCGAGCAGGTAGTCCGCGCCCCCGACGAGGTGATCGATCAGCTGCTGCACCGACCACTCCGAGCACGGTGTCGGCCGCCCGAGCTGATCGGGTCCGACCGCCTCGACGACCGCAACCGCGCGATCCGTCGCGGCGCGATAGAGAAGCACGGGAGCGGGCTGGTTGTTAAGCACCCGCTAAATTTAGGGCTCGCTAAATAAGGCGTCAAGCCCCGGCCGCGGCGGGTGCGACGCGCCTGCGCCGGCGCGACCGGACCGCACCCAGCGCCTGATCCCAGGCCAGTAACGTGGTGGCCTTCAGGTTGGCCGGCTTGACGCTGTCCCTCGACAGCAGCGCGGTGGCGGCGGCCTTCGTGGTCGCCGACGCCTTGGACATGTGACCGGAGTCGAACGGCGGCTGCGGGTCGTATTCGATCGCGAGCTGGATCGCCTTGGCGCGGCCTTCCCCGCCGATCTGGCCGGCCAACCACAGCGCCAGGTCCAACCCGGCGGACACCCCTGCGCTCGTGATGACGTTGTCCTCGTGCACGATCCGCTCGTCGGACACGGGGATGACGCCGAAGGCCTTCAGCGCGGGAAGGGCGATCCAGTGCGAGGTGGCGCGGCGGTCCTTGAGCAGGCCGGCGGCCGCCAGGATCACCGAGCCCGAGCACACCGACGCCGTCCAGTCGGCGCTCGAATGCGCCCGGCGCAGCCACTCGAGCAGCGCCTCGTCGCGTGCGTGCACCGGCGTCGACGGTCCGCCCGGCACCAAAATCACGTCGGGGGAAGGGGTTTCGGCGAGCGAGTGGGTGGCGCCGATGACCAGCACGCCGGAGTCGGCGGTGATCGGTCCGGGTTCGTGCCACACGAATCGCACGTCGGCGCCGGGCAGGTTGCGCAGCACCTCGTACGGGCCGATCATGTCCAGCGCGGTAAAACCCGGATAGGCCACGATGGCGATTTGGGTCTGGGACATCGTTGATCCTTTCTCGATCAGGCGAAGGCTTTGCGGTACTGATCCGGCGAGATGCCAACGCGCCGGAGGAAGTTGCGTCGCATCGTTTCCGCGGTGCCGAAGCCGCACCGGGCCGCGATCGCGACGACGGTGTCGTCGGTCTCCTCCAACTGCCGGCGCGCGGCCTCGGTGCGGATGCGTTCGACGTAGTGGCCGGGCGCCTCACCCACCTCGTCGGTGAAGACTCGGGTGAAATGGCGCGGGCTCATCGCCGCGCGGCGGGCCAGGTCCCCGATGCTGTGCTGCCCGCCGGGTTCGGCCTCGATGGCCTCCTGCACCTGGCGGATCGAGGTGCGTTTGGCGCGCGGCATCCACACCGGCGCCGCGAATTGCGTCTGCCCGCCCGGGCGGCGCAGGTACAACACGAGCCAGCGGGCAACCGTCTGCGCGACCTCGGTGCCGTGGTCGTCCTCGACCAAGGACAGCGCGAGATCGATTCCGGCGGTGACACCCGCCGCCGTCCACACCGTCTCCGAGCTGCGGACGAAGATCGGGTCCGGATCGACGTCGACGGCGGGGAACTCGCGGGCCAATCGCCCGGCGAAGGCCCAGTGCGTGGTCACCCGCCGGCCGTCCAGCAGCCCCGCCTCGGCGGCGAGGAACGCGCCGGTGCAGACGGTGACCACGCGCCGGGCTTTCCCGGTGACCCTCTTGATCCAGCCCACCAGCTCGGGATCGGTTCGCGCCTCGTCGACGCCGCCGCCACCCGGCAGCACGACGGTGTCGATGGCGTCGCTCGGGTCGGGCAGCGGTTTCGCCAGGAATCCCAGCCCGGTCGCGGTGGTCACCGGCCGGCCGCCGACCGAGGCCATGAGGACGTCGTACCCACCGCCGGTCAGCAGCGACGCGCCGGTGAACACGTCGTGGGGTCCCACCACGTCGAGCGCCTGAACGCCGGGGAAGCCGACGATCACCACCCTGCGAGTCATGCACTCAGTCTCGGCCCGCACCCGTCATGGCGTCTACGCCCAGTACCCCACGAATTAGGACATGGCGACCTGACCCCAGGCCCCGGTACCGGGCTTGGCAGACTGTGCCCATGGCACAGATAACCTTGCGTGGAAACCCGATCAACACCGTCGGCGAGCTTCCTGCCGTCGGATCCCCGGCCCCGGCCTTCACCTTGGTCGGCACGGACCTGGGCGCGGTCAGCAACGACCAGTTCAGCGGTAAGCCCGTGGTGCTGAACATCTTTCCGTCCATCGACACACCGGTGTGTGCGACGAGCGTGAGGACCTTCAACGAGCGCGCGGCCGCGAGCGGCGCGTCTGTGTTGTGCGTGTCGAACGACCTGCCGTTCGCGCAGGCGCGATTCTGCGGTGCGGAAGGCATCGAGAACGTCAAGACGGGGTCGGCGTTCCGCGACAGCTTCGGCCAGGACTACGGCGTCAGCATCGTCGACGGCCCGATGGCCGGCCTGCTGGCGCGCGCCGTGGTCGTGGTCGGCGCCGACGGCAAGGTCGCCTACACCGAGCTGGTGCCCGAGATCGCGCAGGAGCCCGACTACGACGCGGCGCTGGCGGCGGTCGGCTGACGCCTGTTTGCAGTGCATCGCGGCGGCGGGCTCTGAGCTGGTAGATCGGTGGCTTTGCGTGTTAGCCTCGACGATGGCAAACCGCAGCGCGCCCCTTATCGCGGGCATGGTCGCAATCGTGATCGCGCTGACCGCGTGCAGCCCGAAATCCACGGTCAAACCCGAGGGCGCGGCGCAATCCGTCGTCGACGTCGTCTCCGGCCAGACCGGCTTTCACCCGACCGATGTGCACTGCCCGTCGGGGGTGGAGGCCAAGGTCGGCCAGGAGTTCGACTGCCATTTCACCGGTCCCGAGGGCAAGCCCTACACCGCGCACCTGCGCATCACCAAGGTCGACGGTGAACGGGTCGACTTCGACGTCAGAAGCCGTCCGTCGTAACCGGCCCCAGCCGGTCGGCCGTGGCGGCCAGGACCTCGCGGCACCCGGTCCACATCCGCGCGATGATGTCGGCGGCCGGCGCAATGTCGAGAATGCGGCCGGCCACCTGGCCGGTGTTGGCGACGCTGGCGTCCATGTCGCCGTCGAAGTAGAGGCGCTGGACGCGTTGCAGCGCCTCCGCGCCTGCCGCCAAAGACGCTGAGGCCTCCAGCCTTTCGGCGGCTGGGGTGCGGATCACCCGCATCATCCGTTTCCCGTCGAGGGGCAGTAGCACGGTCGCCGTCTCGTCGGCACGCACGACCGCTTGCTTGAGGTTGCCGTGCACCGGCGACTCCGCCGAGGCCATCAGCCGGGTGCCCATCTGCACGCCCTCGGCGCCAAGGACCAGCGCTGCGGCCATCGATCGGGCGTCGCAGATGCCGCCCGCGGCCACGATGGGCACGTCGACCTGGGCCGCCACCAACGGCAGCAGCACCATGGTCGACGCGCCGAAGCGGTTCTTGAACCCGCCCCCCTCGACGCCCTCCACCACCAGCCCGTCCACGCCGGCGTCGACGGCCTTCTTGGCCGCCGCCAGGGTGCCCACCACGTGGAACACGGTGATGCCCGCGTCGTGCAACCGGTCGGTGAACAGCGCCGGATCGCCGGCCGAGGTGGTGACGAACCGGATGTCGTTGGCGACGAGGAGATCCACCACGGCCGGATCGCGGTTGAACAACAGCGCGATGTTGGCGCCCACGGAACGGTCGGTGAACTCCCGGACCCGCCGGATGTCGGCCCGGCCCTGGTCGGAGGTGGTTTCGATGATCCCCAGCGCCCCGGCGCTGGAGACCGCCGCGGCGAGCTGGGCGCCGGCGATGTAGGTCATCGGCGCCTGGATGATCGGGACGTCGATCCGCGCGAGCTCGCAGACCCGGTTGGGGGCGGGGCCACCGCCGTCGGCGCTCATCGGCCGCGCGGGTCGATCAGGTCGCGGAAGCCGGCCGCGGGGGAGACGGAGGCGCCCAACGCGGCGACCCGATCGGTCAGGCCCTTGTCCGATGTCACCACCCGAATGTCGTGCGGCCGCGGGTCGGCCCGCACCAGCCGGACGATCTGGTCGTCGGCGGAGTTCGCGGCCGCCCTGGGGGCGTACGCGACCTCGATCACCGACGAACCGATGGGGGTCGCCGGCGGCCGCTCAAACACCACGGTCACGTGCTCTCCCTGCGTCGCCGCCCACCGGTCCAGCCTTTCCACCAGCGCGACCATGGCGCGGCCGCGGTCCTTCCACCACCCGTCGGGGCGACTGCCGATCACGTTCATGCCGTCGACGATCCACCGCACAGGCACACGGTAGGGCACACCGGTTGCGGGGCGGTCCCCGAGAGCCGCGGCAAGGCCCGGTGTCCGGCCGTCGCGGTGTGAATCCTGGGCGGTGCGTGTGCACTCACGGCGGCGACACGCCGAGGAACGGCCGCCCAGAACGCACGCTCAAAGCCCTCGGCGCACACTCGACCGGGAAATCGGCGGGCAAGTTCCACGACGGCGACGGTCGCGATGGTATTAATTACGGTCACCGGCACCGGTTTTCTCCACGGGGTGCCGGCGCACCGTAACCGATGAATGGGAACGCCGATGACGTCGTTAGCCGACACGGAGGACCGGGTGGTTTCGCTGGCCCGCGGCATGCGGGACCTGGTGCAGGCGCAGGCCGCCGAGTCCGAGCGGGCGCGCACCCTGACCCCGGCGATCGTCGACGAAATGTGGGCCAGCGGGTTGATGTCGTCGTTCAACCCCGTCGAGGCCGGTGGCGTCGAGCCGTCGTTCACCGAGATGATCGAAACCTGGATCGAAATGGCTTGGCAGGACGGATCGTTCGGGTGGATCGGCATCGCCAATCTGCCGTCGTCCTTCGCCGCCGCGACGTACCTGCCCGACGAGGGCTTCGCGGAGGTGTTCACGGCCCACGACAACCGGGTCACCCTGGGCGGGCAGTTCTTTCCCAACGGGCAGGGCGCCGCGGTCGACGGCGGTTACCGGGTGACCGGGGCGTGGCAATTTGGCTCGGGCATCGGCCACTCCGAATACGTCGCGGCCGGGTTCCTGCCGATGGACGACGGCGAAATGCGCTGGATCAGCGAGGGCTTCCCGGAGATGCGCGTCGCCGTGCTTCCGCGCGAACAGGTCAGCTTCGACGACGGCTGGCACGTGCAGGGCCTCAAGGGAACCGGCTCCTACGACTACAGCGTCCAGGACGTGTTCGTGCCGTCGGCCCGCACCTTCGAGCTGTTCGTCCGGGAGCCGCACCGCGGCCGCTCACCGGCCACGCGGATGGGGCTGATGCCGGTCACCGCCGCCGGCCACGCCTCGTGGGCGCTCGGCGTCGCCAAGAGCATGCTCGACGACGTCCAGGAACTGGCGGCGACGAAGTTCCGGATGAGCGACATGGCCTCGCTGGCCAGCCGCCCGACTTTCCAGAAAGGGCTGGCGCACCACCGCGCGGCGTGGCGCGCCGCGCGCCTGCTGGTGATCGACGCGTTCACCACCGCCGAGGCCGCCGTCGCGGCCGGCGACGACCTGACACCGGCCCTGCGCGCCGACATGCGGGTGGCCGCCGTCTATGCGACCGACACCGCGCGGGCCTGCGCCGAGTGGGCGCATCTGGTCGCGGGCACCAGCTCCATCCGCGAGGGCAGCCGCCTGGAGCGCGCCTTCCGCGACATCTACACCGGAACCCAACACGCCTTCATCAGCGAGAAGGTGGCCATCGACGTGGCGCAGATATGGCTGGGCATCATCGACGACCAGCCCGGTCTGTGACTCACTGACCCCCGCCGGCGTCGGCTCCTTTGGACGTCGAGATCGACGCCACCGTGCTGTCCACTCGAAGTTTTTCGCGCCGGCGTCGATTTCGACGAAGAGTTCACGACGCCAGCTACTGCCATGCAGGGCTGACCGATCCCCCGAGCACAATGCGCAAAACCGGGTAATCGTCGCTTATCCAGACCCTACCGCGCGAATGAGCACAATGCGCGAAAGTCGGGCGGCGTCGTTGTCGCGAAGGCACTTTCGTGCCGTGGCGTCAGACCGACGGCTTCTCGCGCAGCCTCGGCGCGGCCGCCGCCGCTTCCACGTACTCGGTGACGGCCTCGGGCGCGACCAGCCCGAAACGGACCTGCAGGTCGATGGGGTTCAGCCCGAAGTACTCGGCGGCCCTGATCAGGTTGTCGGCCGTGATCAGCCTGCCCTCGCGAGCGGCCTTGTAGTAGGCCGACTTGCGATAACCGAACGCCTCGTAGACCTCGGTGGCGGCGAGGGGCCGGCCCACCAGGTACCGCAAGACCACCGTCGGGTCCTTGTCGCGGTCGTCCATAATCCGAAAACAGTAGCCGACGGCGGTGGACGGCGCCTGCCGTGCGAACACCATCGCTTCGGCCGGAGCGCAGCGCCTACTATCAGCGGATGCGCGGCTCAAAGATCTTGATCACCGGCCCGACCGGTCAACTCGCCACCCCCATCGCTTTGGCGCTGGCGCCCGAAAACGAAGTGTGGGGCATCGCCCGTTTCAGCAACCCCGCCGCACGAGAAGGCCTCGAAAAAGCCGGGATTCGGTGTCAGACCGTCGACCTGGCGGCCGGGGACTTCACCGGCGTCCCGGATGACTTCGACTACGTGCTCAACCTGGCGGTCGCCAAGAGCGGACATTGGGACAAGGACCTCGGCGCCAACGCGGAGTCGGTCGGCCTGCTGATGGCCCACTGCCGCGGGGCGAAGGCCTTCCTGCACTGCTCCTCGGCGGCCGTCTACGACCCGCCCGACGACGAACCCCGGACCGAGCAAGCCGCCCTCGGCGACAACCACAAGTTCCTGTTCCCCACCTATTCGATCTCCAAGATCGCCGGGGAGGTGGTGGCACGGGCGATGGCGCGCATCCTCGACGTGCCCACGACCATCGCCCGCCTCAACGTGCCCTACGGCGACAACGGCGGCTGGCCGTACTACCACATGGAGATGATGCTGGCCGGCATCCCGATCCCCGTCCCGCCCGGCGGACCGGCCCGCTACAACCCGATCCACGAGGACGACATCATCGCCACCGTGCCCAAGCTGCTCGAGGCGGCCTCGGTCCCGGCGACCACCGTCAACTGGTGCGGCGACCAGGTCGTCAGCCTCCAGGAATGGTGCGGCTACCTCGGTTCGCTTGTCGGCAAGGAGCCGGTGTTCGAGGAAAGCCAGCACGCGTTGCGGGGCAACCCCACCGACGGGGAGCGGATGCACGAGCTCATCGGCGGCACGACGGTCGACTGGCAGGACGGGTTGCGGCGCATGGCGGCCAAATTCCACCCCGAGCTGGTCGGCGCGTAGGGACAACGCCGGGGTCACAGATGAGCGAAGAGCCGCTCGGCGAACGCCTCGGGGTGCTCCCGGTGCATGAAGTGACCGCCGGGGACTTCCTCGACGACGTACTCGTTCGCGAACATCCGCGCGGCGCCCCGGTAGTCGGATGGCTCGGCGATCGGGTCGTCCAGCCCGGCGAAGACGACCGTCGGCACCGTGATCTTCGCCTTCAGCGACGGGCTGGGGATGGGCGAGAGCTTTCGGTAGTAGCCGAACGCAGCGTTCAGGCTGGCCGGGTTCGCGAAGCTGACGCGGACCGCGTCGAACTCCTCCGGGCCGGGGTTCCACGTCGGGGACCAGCGCCGGCAAATGGCGGGTAGCGCCGCGAAGTCGTTGCGCGCGAAGCGGTTTGCCGCCCCCGGCAATTTGTACGCCGCGAAGTGGCGAACGCCCCAGAGCTTTTTCAGCGTCGGCTTGAGCGCCGCCGGATGCGGAATGCCGACGACGAACAGCTTTTTCACTCGATCCGGTCCGAGCGCGGCGGCGCCGTACGCGGCCGAGGCTCCCCAGTCGTGCCCGATCACGACGGCATCGTCGGCGCCGAGCGCTTCGATCAGCGCGAGCGGATCGCGCGCCAACGTCTCCTGATCGGCATCCCGGTCGGGAATCGCGCTGGGGTGGTAGCCGCGCATGAACGGGCTCACCGCGCGGAAGCCGCGGGCGGCGAGGCGCGGGCGAAGATCGTCCCAGGTGTGCGCGGTGTCCGGGAACCCGTGCAGCAACAAGACGAGCGGCCCCGAGCCGTCCTCCAGATAGGCGAATCGCAACCCGTTGGCTTCGACGAAACGGATCTCATCGACCATGGCTTGGGACACTACGCGCCGGCGGGCATCGCCGCCGAAAGTGAAAGCGCCGTTCGCCTTCGGATCTTATGCCCCGACCCGCTCGACCGGTTCGACGATCCGGGTCGCCGCCTCGACGGCCGCGGCGCGGCGGCGGGCGACGACGTTCGCGTCCGTGGTCGCGGCGGCCGGGTCCGGCCAATGCGCCCAGGCCAGTCCGATCGCGAACAGGAGCACCAGCAGCTGCTGCGGTTCCCAAGCGGGGTCGACGTGGCCGTCGGCTTGCGCCTGTTCCAGTGCGGCGAGGGCCTTTTCGGGTGGATGCTCTCCGTCGAACTCCGGCTTGTCGAGCGGAAAGCCTTCCAGCTGGGCCCAGGTGATCATCCGCAGGTGTTCGGGGCGCCGCTGCGCCAGGTCGAAGACGCCGCCGACGAACTCGGGCACCGCGTCGGGGCGCAATTCGACGGCGTGGAAGAACTCGGCGCCGTCGGTGGCGACCACGTCCCGAAAGAGGGCCTCCTTGTCGCCGAAGTGCGCGTACAGCCGCTCCTTGCTGGCACTGGCGGCGCGAGCGATGCGGTCGATGCGCGCTCCGGCCAGGCCGTACTGCGCGAACTCGGCGCGGGCGGCCGCGAGTATCTCGCCGCGCAGCTCGGTCTTGGTCCTCACGGGAATATCATAGACAGACGAACTGGTTCGTTTGTTATGGTGGTACCAACAACGCGCTGACGACGACGAAGGAGGCCGTGATGGCCACAACCGATGTGCTGTACGAAGACGTAGCCACGATGCCCAGGGGCGGCCCCGCTGCGTCGTGGCTGGACCGCCGATTCCAGACATTTGCGCTGGAATACCTGGATCGCGACGACGTGCCCGACGACGTCAAGCAGCGGGTGATCGGGATGCTCGACCGGATCGGCACGCTGACCAAGCAGCACGAGAAGTACGCGCGCACCGCGCTCGACGTCGTCGCCGGCATACCGAATCCGCGCATCCTGGAGATCGGTGCCGGGCATGGAAAGCTCTCGGCGCAGATCCTGCGGCTCCATCCGACCGCCACCGTCACGGTCAGCGACCTGGATCCGACCTCCGTGGCCAACATCGCCGCGGGGGAGCTTGGGAAGCACCCGCGGGCGCGCACGCGAGTGATCGACGCGACGGCGATCGACGCCGCCGACGACAGCTACGACCTGGTGGTGTTCGCGCTGGCGTTCCATCACCTGCCGCCGGCGGTCGCCAGCCGTGCCATCGCGGAGGCCACCCGGGTGGGCAAGCGCTTCCTCGTCATCGACCTCAAACGGCAGAGCCCGTTGGCCATGATGCTGTTCCCGGTGATGGCGCTGCCGATCAACCTGGTCCTGCTGCGATGCTCATGGAACTGGCCGGGGCTGCACGACGGGTTCATCAGCGCCCTGCGCGCCTACAGTCCCTCGGCGCTGAAGGCTCTTGGCCGCGCAGCCGATCCACAGATGAACGTCGAATTGCTTTCCAGCCCAACGCGGCTCGGCCCGCCTTCGCTCACCGTCGTGTTCTCCCGTTTGGGGGTCGACGACCGTGGCTGACAACGCGGCCCTGGCCGGCCTCACGGAGCCCAGCGCGCGGGTGCAGACACTGCGCCGGCTGCTCGACAGGGTGAGCGACCGGCTGCATCCGGTCCTCGCGGTTTCCCGACCCTACGTTGACGGCCTGGAAAACCTCCCCGGCGACGGACGGTTCCTGTTGGTGGGCAACCACACCCAGTTCGGCTCCGAGGTCTTCCTGATCTCCGATTCGGTACGGCGCGCGATCCGTACCCGGGTGCGTCCGCTCGCGGAACGCGGTTTTGGGCGGATGCGTGGGCTGCCCGCCGACCTGGTCGAGGCGTTCGGCGCGGTGGTCGGCGCACCGGAGACCGCGCGGCAACTCATGCGCGACGACCAAACCATCCTGGTGTTCCCCGGGGGCGGCCGCGAGATCGCGAAGTTCAAAGGCGAGGAGTACACCCTGCGCTGGCGGGGACGCGCGGGGTTCGCGCGGCTCTCGGTGGAAAACGGCTACCCGATCGTGCCGGCCGGTCTCGTCGGCGGCGACGACGTCTACCGCAGCTGGACTGCCCGCGACGGCGCGTACGGAAAGTTCAGCGAGGCGTTGGGCCGCAGGCTGAACGGGCGATCGGACATGGCGATGCCGTTGCTGCGGGGGATCGGTCCGACCCTGATTCCACGCCCGCAACGCATGTACCTCCGCTTCGGCGCGCCGATCGATACCAGCAGACCGCTGGGTGTCAGCGAGCAGCAGTGGGTCGAGGCCGTCAAGGACCAAACGCAACGAGCGCTGGAAAAGATCCTGGCCGACCTGCGGGCGCTGCGCGCCGCCGACCCGTATCGCAACCTCAACCCGCTGGCGTGGCGCGGCGCGGCCACCCCCTAGGGGCGTCGATTGCCCCGCGCGGCGCTCGCTTCCGCGACACATAACCAGTTGCGAAGACACGCCGACGGGGCTCGCAACAGTTAATGTTTCGCGGCTCGCAGGGCCGGTGGCAACATGGCCGAAGTGACCGCCGGCTCGGCCGAACAGCGACTGCGTGACCTGGCGCTGCTGCGCCGCGTCCGCGACCGGATCGACCGGGACTACGCGCGGCCCCTGGACGTCGAGGCGCTCGCCCGCGGGGTGCACATGTCCGCCGGGCATCTCAGCCGAGAATTCCGGCGCGCCTACGGCGAATCGCCCTATTCGTACCTGATGACGCGGCGCATCGAGCGGGCGATGGCGCTGCTGCGCCGCGGCGACCTCACCGTCACCGAGGTCTGTTTCGCGGTCGGCTGCTCATCGCTGGGCACGTTCAGCACGCGGTTCACCGAACTGGTCGGCATGCCCCCCAGCGCCTATCGGCGCCAGGCGAGCGACGCGACGGCCGGCATACCGCCGTGCGTCGCCAAGCAGGTGACCAGACCGATCAGGAATCGAGAAGCGCGGGTCCGCGGGCCGCACCTAGCCTGACGCCATGGACATCACGATTCACTCGAGCTTCCTCCCGCACGACGACCCGGAAGCCTCCCTGGCCTTCTATCGCGACACCCTCGGCTTCGAGGTCCGCCTCGACGTCGGACAGGGCAAGATGCGCTGGATCACGGTCGGCCCCCCGGGTCAGCCCGGCACGTCCATCGTGTTGAACCCGCCGGCCGCCAACCCCGGCATCACCGACCAGGAGCGCCGCACCATCGCCGAGATGATGGCCAAGGGCACCTACGCGATGCTGCTGCTGGCCACCAACGACCTGGACGGGGCCTTCGAGCACCTGCAGGCCGCCGACGCCGAAATCGTCCAGGAACCAACCGAACAGCCCTACGGGCTTCGCGACTGCGCCGTGCGCGACCCGGCGGGCAACCTGCTCCGCATTCAGCAACTGCGCTGAGCCCGGCAACGGGAAAAGTCCCGAATCCCAAGCGGATTCGGGACTTTCCACTTCCAGCGGGCCGGTTCAACTCCCCTTGGAGTAACGGGTGAGGAAGCCGATGCTCGCGATCCCCGCGACGGCGCCGACCACGGCCCACAGCACCACCTGGAACGCCATGGCCCCGAAGAACCAGCCGAACGTCAACCCGAGGTAGAGCACCCAGATCAGCCGGATCAGGCTCCAGGCCGCAACCAGGCCGGTGGCGATCCCGATGTACAGGCTGCGCTGCCGGTCGACGCGGTTGATCTGCTCTTCGATGCTGGCGGGTACGAGCTTCATTTGTCTGAATTCCTTTCGCGTGGCGCCGCCGGGTTGCCGTCGTCGTTGCGCTAAGTACAGAGCGCCCGATTGGCTACCGATCCCAAGAAAATCTGCGGGATGTGTGGTCCCCACCGAGCGCGTCGACCACGTTGTGTACGACGGCAGGCCGATCCGTGCCCGTGTCAGGGGAGCCTTCGAAATTAGCGGCGACAAGATCGCGGCCTGGCGCAACCACTTCGACGTGCCCAAGGGCGTGTCGTAACGTCACGGCGGTCGGCAGGCGCCGATCAGGGGGCGACGGTCGTCGTCTCGGTGTCGTCTTCGACCGCGTGATTCATCCCCGTCCGGAACCGCCGATACCGCTCGCTGCGTCCGGGCCGGCGCCGCACCGTCAGCCAACCGGCCGCCAGGACCCCGAACCACAGCGGAAACCAGCCCAGGGCGATCGCGGTCTCCCGCTCGGTGCACAACGTCCAGATCACGAACACGAAGAAGACCAGCACGGCCCAGCACATCGCCACGCCGCCCGGCATCTTGTAGGACGACGCGGCATGGCGCGCGGCGTCACGGCGGCGGTAGACGAGGTAGCTGACGATGATCATCGCCCACACGAACATGAACAGCAGCGACGCGATGGTTGTCACGAGCGTAAAAGCGTTCATCACGGAACCGCCGACGTAGAGCAGCGGGATGGACGTCAACAGCAGCGAAGCGGTGAGCAACAGCGCGAGCGCCGGCACCCCGCCCCGGTTCAGCCGGCGGAAGGGGGCCGGGGCGCTGCCCTCGTCGGCCAGACCGAAAAGCATGCGGCCGGTGGAGAATAGGCCGGAGTTGGCCGAGGACGCGGCCGCGGTGGTCACGACGAAGTTGACGACGGACGCCGCGGCGGCGAGCCCGGCCAGCGAGAACATCGTCACGAACGGGGACTCGCCGCTGGGTAGCCGCCGCCAGGGGATGACGGTGAGGATCGCCAGGAGCGCGCCGATGTAGAAGATCGCCACGCGCAGCGGAACGGCGTTGATGGCCCGGGGGAGGGTGCGGCGCGGATCGGCCGTCTCGGCCGCCGCCGTGCCGACGAGTTCGACGCCCACGAAGGCGAAGAACGCGATCTGAAACCCGCCGACCACGCCCATGAACCCCGTCGCGAAGAAACCGCCGTCATTCCAGAGGTTCGCAAGAGTCGCGGGATTGCCTTGCGGCGAAATGAAATTCGTCGCGACGAGGACGGCGCCGACGACGATGAAGCACAGGATCGCGGCGACCTTGATCAACGCGAACCAGAACTCGATCTCCCCGAAATGGCGCACGTTGAACAGATTGAACAGCAGGATCAGTCCGACGGTGACCACGGCCGGCAGCCACCCCGGCAGACCCGGCCACCAGAATTTCGCATACCCGGTGATCGCAACGATCTCCGCGATCGCGGTGACGACCCAGGCGAACCAGTACGACCATCCGATGAAAAAGCCTGCCGCGGGGCCCAATAGATCGGCGGCGAAATCGACGAATGACTTGTACTTCAGGTTCGACAACAGCAGCTCGCCCATCGCGCGCAGCACGAAGAACACGAAGAAGCCGATGATCCCGTACACCACCAGGACCGCCGGCCCGGCGTGCGAGATCGTCCGCCCCGAACCCATGAACAGGCCGGTGCCGATCGCGCCGCCGATCGCGATCAACTGGATATGCCGGTTGGCAAGACCTCGGCGCAACTGCGGGACGGCATCGGCGTCATCGGGACCGGCGACATCGTTTGCCATGGGCGAGGTCCTCGTCAGTTAGGAACCGTTGCTGTCCCGCGCTGGGCGCGGACACCACATGTTTCCTCATTTCCCCGCACCGCGGGTGACGACGGCCGTTGTATCTACGCCGGGTGATCGCCGACCTTGACCACGAGCTTGCCGACGTTCTTGCCGTCGAACAGCATGTTGATCGCCGTGGGCAGCTGCTCGAAGCCCTCGACGACCGTCTCGAGCGGCGTGAGCTTGCCCTCGGCGATCAGGCCCGCGATCTCGGCGTTCGCCTCCGGCGCGCGGCCGAGGTGGTCGAGGACGATGAACCCCTGCACCGTCGCGCGCTGGATGAGCAGATTTCCGAACGCGCGCGGTCCCGGCGCCGGATCGGCGGAGTTGTAGCCGGAGATCAGGCCGCAGAGCGCGACGCGGGCGCCGATGTTCAGCCGCGCGAAGACGGCATCCATGATGTCGCCGCCGACGTTCTCGAAGTCGACGTCGATGCCGTTGGGGGTCGCGGCGGCGAGCTGGGCGGCCCAGTCACCGGCGCGGTGGTCGACGGCCGCGTCGAAGCCGAGCTGCTCGGTGAGCAGCGCACACTTCTCGGGTCCGCCGGCGATCCCGACGACCCGCGCGCCGGCGGCCTTGGCGAGCTGCCCGGCGACCGACCCGACGGCGCCCGCCGCCGCCGAGACCACGACCGTCTCGCCTTCCTTCGGCGTGCCGATGTCGCGGATGCCGACCCACGCGGTCAGCCCGGTCGAACCCAGCGCGCCCAGGTAGGCGCTCGGCGAAATGCCCGCGGCGACGTCGACGGGCATCACGAACGCCGCGGGGGAGACGACCGCGTACTCCTGCCAGCCCAGCAGGCCCTGCACGGTCTGACCGACCGCAAAATTGGGATTCTTCGACGCGACGACCTGGCCCAGGCCGGCCGCGCGCATCACCTCGCCGATGCCCACCGGCGGCAGGTATGTCGGCGTGTCGTTGATCCACATGCGGTTCGTCGGGTCGAGCGATATCCAGTCGACGCGCACCAGCGCCTCATCGTCGCCGATCTCTGGCACCGCCTCCTCGCTCAGTTCGAAGGTGCCCGGGCCGATGCGGCCGGTGGGGCGTTCGCGGAGCAGAAAACGGCGGTTTCTATCGGACATATGCGCACCGTACCCTTCAACAAACGGACCGCCGAGCGAAAGGTTTTGCGCGGTGAACGTGATGTCGCGAATCGTCGTTGTCCCCATCGCCACGCTGACAGCGTTGACGGCGGCCCTGTCGCCGGCCGGGTCGGCCGCCGCGGACCCGCCGCCCACCCAGCAGATCACCGTCGTGGCCGTCGGGCCCGACGGCCAACCGATCAACGGCTACCAGGTGGCGTCCGGACCGGGCAACGTCGGCCAGGCCAGCGACTGCACGACGCCGTCGCCGTCGGCGGTGGCCGACAACGTCTATTACTGTTCGCCAACCGCGGCCGGTGCCGGCACCTGTTGGCCGTCCACGCCCGGATCGCTGTTGTGCGTGGACAATCCCTGGGATAAGAGCATGCACCGGGTGACCTATGACGGTCCGCTCCCGCCCGTGCAGCCGACCGCGACCCCGGACCCGTTCGCGCTGACCCTCGACGACGGCACCCATTGCCTGTTCCGCAACGGCGGCGCCTGGGGTGGGCGGGCCGACGGATACGTCGGCGTCTACGGGTGCGGCCCCCACGGCGGCTCCAATCCCGCGGTGCTGTGGCTGCCCAGCCAGGGCGCCGGAAGTTGCATCGACCGCTCGTCGCCGGCGTGGACGGTCAAGGTCGGTCAGCTCGGCAGCCCCGACGCCGCCCTCCCGCCGCCCCAGACCCGGACGGTGATGGGAGCGTGGTTCGCCGGAGGCAAGGCCGGTCAATAGCCTGGCGCGGGTCCTGCTATAACGCACGTATGTCAGCCCCCAGACACACCATCACCCACGTCTCGGATACGGCCCGTTGGACGGCGTTGCATCGGGCGACCGAATCGGCCCGTCCCGACGCGCTTTTCAGCGACCCACTCGCCGAGCGCCTCGCGGGCGAACACGGCCGCGAAATCGTAGCCAACGTGCCGCGGTCGACCCGCAACGGCTGGTGGCTCGTCGCGCGCACCAAGATCATCGACGACGCCATCGCCGAAGCGATCGCCGCCGGCTGTGACCGGGTGCTGAACCTGGCCGCCGGCCTGGATACCCGGCCGTACCGTTTGGAGCTGCCGGCCGACCTGACCTGGGTCGAGGCGGATCTGCCGAAGTTGCTCGAGGAAAAGACGCAGCTGCTGGCCGACCAGACTCCGCGATGCCGCCTGACGCGGACCGCCGTCGATCTGGCCGACGCGTCGGCCCGAGCCGCGTTCCTCGATGAGGCACTCGCCGGCGCCGGTAAAGCGCTGGTGCTGACCGAAGGCCTGTTGATGTACCTGGAAGCCAGCGACGTCGTCGCGCTGTCGGCGGCGTTCACGCGACCCGAAATCGCCTGGTGGATGCTCGATTTCGCGGGCCCCGGCCTGAAGAGGATGATGAACAAGAAGATGGCCGGCATGCTGCAGAACGCGCCGTTCAAGTTCGCGCCCGAGAACGGCTTGGCCTTTTTCGAGGACCTCGGCTGGCGCACGGTCGAGGTACAAGCGCTCTACGTCGCCGCCCATCGGTTCCATCGCTTGCCGCTGTGGATGCGGCCGATGACCTGGCTGCCCCAGCCGGACCCGCGTCACCCCGGCGGCAGGGTCTGGAGCGCGACCGCGCTTCTTACGCACTGACAGCGTCGATGAGTCGAGCCAACGACAAGGTGGACGCCAGGCTGCTGACGGGCGTTTCGGAGACCGCACTGTTGACCCTCTATGGCAGGGCCGATCAGGCGCGCCGCCCACACCCGATCATCGAGGACCCAATGGCCGTCAGGCTTGTCGAGTCAATCGACTTCGACTTCGAGAAATTCGGTCGCGAAGGCCAGGAGATGGCGTTGCGCTCACTGGCCGTCGACCGGTGCGCGATCGGGTACCTCACCAACCATCCCGAGGCAACGGTCGTCGCACTCGCGGAAGGCTTCCAAACGAGCTTCTGGCGTTTGAACAGCGCACTGCCACGAGCGCAGTTCCATTGGCTATCAGTAGATCTGCCACCCGTCATACAACTTCGACAGCGCCTGTTGCCGCACTCCCCACGGATCACCCACCTGGCGCAGTCGGCTCTCGATTACAGCTGGATGCCCAAGGTCGACACCAGCAACGGTGTATTCATCACCGCCGAGGGCCTGTTGATGTACCTGCAACCGCACGAGGCGATGGGACTGATCGCAGCATGCGCCGCACGGTTTCCCGGCGGCCAGATGTTCTTCGATCTGCCGCCGATCTTCGTCAAGAAGCTGGCTCCGAGGGGGCTGCCGTCGTCCCGCCGCTACCGGGTGCCGCCGATGCCGTTCAGCCTGTCGGCCGGTCAACTGGCGGATCTGGCGAACACCATGCCCGGCGTTCGAGCGGTGCACGACATCTCGATGCCGAAAGGTCGGGGCTTGTTTTTCGGGACCCTGTTCCCCGCGTTCTGGCATTTCGGTCCCACGAAGCCGTTCCGCGGGGCGTACACCCTGCTTGAATTCGGCTGAGCCGCAGCGCGCCCTACCAGACGCGTATCCAGTCGATGAGCATGTCGGCGGGATAGGTCCCCGGCCCGGGGTCACCGCCGCCGGAACCGGCGACCGCGAGGTTGAAGACCGGGAAAACGGTGTAACCGGGCCGGTTGAACGGCCAATCCGGTAGGGAACTCGCCGGTACGTCGAAGTAGGGCTGCGCCCCGTCGGTGTAGTCCTTCCAGAACCGGATCCCGGCGTCGTCCCATTGGGTGCGCCAGGTGTGCCAGGCGCTGTCCACGGCGATGTTGTGGGTCTTCCATTCGCCGCCGTTCGCTTTGGCGTGCACGGTGGTGGCCGAGGGCCAGTTGCCGTTGCCGTACCACTCCATGACGTCGATTTCGCCCTGATCCTCGTTACCCAGCCAGTAGGCGGGCCAAGCGCCGGCGGTCAGGCAGTTGAGCTTGATCCGGGCCTCCCACGTGTGGCCCACGCCGCCGCGCCACAGGCTTTGCACCTTGCCGCTGTAGTAGGTGGGTCCATCCTTGGCGGCGCGCAGCACCAGGTTGGAGTTGCCGTCGAGGAATACGTTGCGGCGATCGTCGCGATACTGCCCGATGTGGTCGGGCTGCTCCCAATATGTCGGGTCCTTGATCGTCTCGCGGGCTTTCGCCACTGACCATTTCGACGCGTCGGGGGCCGAACCGGCCGGGCCGTCGAATTCGTCCTGGAAGATGTAGTTCCCGGCCTGGCCACTGGGCGCGGCGGGCGGTGGGGTCACGGGCGATCCCGGTCGGGGCGGGTAGGCCTGGGCCTTGGGAAGCGGCAGCGCGGCTGCCAGCACTCCGATCCCGGCCGTCAGCATCGCGCGGCGGCGGTCGATCTCTGGCATAAGCAACGCACGATAGCAGCCGGCGCCGTCCGGGCGCGAAACGGGAAATCTTGTCGGTGGCCGTCGTTACCGTGTGGTTCGCCGCCGGACGCGATCGGACGACGGCAGGTAGTGGTTTTGGATTACGCCGAAATTCATGGCCAATTCGGATTCCCGGGCTGGTTAAGCCGCTGACCTGCGGTGAATGTCTCACGAGGCCCCTTCCGTCCGCAGTCCGTCCGCAGGAGTGTCCGCAGTCATCCGTTCTTTGAAGACTTTGGCCACTCTCGCCCTGGTTTTCTCGTCGGCTTTCGGCCACAGCTTCGCGTAGGTGTTCAGGGTGGTGGTGGCGTCGGCGTGCCGCAGCCGGGCCTGCACCGTCTTGATGTTGAATCCCAACGGCGGGCAGCTCCTCACCGTCAGCGACGGCGAGGGCGAGGGCACCCCCGCACCCGCCTGATCCAGCTTCGCGCTCTAAAGCCGAATCGGCAGTGCCTTTTTCGCGCAGACGCCGACTACCGCCGCGGCGATGTCCGTGTCTCTAGGTCTTCAACCGTCAGCGAGCCCTTGTCGGTGCGGTGCTGGGCAGCCACCCGAGGATCGCGCAATCGCCCGGCGGCCGGACGCCCGGCGTGAAGCCGTTACCGGCGATGGTGCGCCCCCGAGGCCCCGGCTGGCAGTCAGAAACGCGGACCACTGAAACCTGCGAGTGACTATTGAGACTCTCGAAACTCGTCTGATTTGAGACATGTTCGGCATCGCGAAAAGCGCCAGGCCGCATGAGGCGTTTGAGCCTGAATCAATCCCAGTATCGCTCCAGCGCTTACGCAGGTCAGCGTGGTATTTAGACCGCAAAGCGCATTTCGTGGCCAAAAATGCCCCATCAGACAGGGGGCGCGGACCGACGCGGGGGGTCACGCCCTCTTAGGGAGGCGAAGCATGCGTCAGAGGCCGCCTAGCGTGAGCCATCCCCAAAAGCCGTGACGCCGACTCGTCGCGCAAGTTCCAGACCGCCGCGAGCCGAGTCCACGTCGTCCTTGTACGCTGCGGATTTTACTTCGCAAATTGCTGTCGCCTGATAATCAGTGAGCCGGACTAGTTTGCCTCAGAAATAACCCCGTACACCATCCCGGCCTAGTTCGGGGCGGTCGCCGTTAGTTTGCGGTGATCATCGTGAAGTCGCGTTCGATCTCCTCGTCGAGTTGGTGCAGTCGGGCGGCCATCTCCCTGAGAGTCTTCAGCGTTCGCGTGTTCGCCTGGTAGGTGGGGTAGGCCAATTCCCGGGAGGCGTTCGCGTGCAGGCGCATGAGCCATGTCGTGATCTGAAGTTCGACGCCCATCTCGGTGGGCAGCTTCCAGGCGTTGTCCGGTAGAGGCCGATAGTCGAAGTGCAGTGCACGGTAACCCGATTCATCGGGCTGCTCGAAGCGGTCGTCACGTTTCACCTGTACCAGTTCCCAGTCGGCAGCCCAGCCAGGTAGCAGGCAGCTAACCTCCTTCAGCAGCCCTTGGTGCGTAACGATGAGCCTCATCCCGATTACATCGTTCAGCGCGTCCTGTGATCTATCCGGGCGTGTGTTGGACTGCTTGCGAACGAGGGACTCCCGGGTCTTGATACGTGTGCTGACGCCGTGACTGTGATCGACGGCGACGGGGAAGAGCGCTGTCAGTCGGTCACGCATCTCGGCGACTGCATTGTCAGCGAAGCGCTGCGCCTGCGCGATCACCTCGGGCGAGAATGTGATCGCGTTCATCCCGCGTTTGAGCCCGTCGCGACTATCGCGGCAATTTCCTCGGCTGTGAAGTGGTGAGCCCTGACGTCCAGCCAGTTGGCATCGATCGCGGGCGCGAACCACTCACGCAGCTTTGTGATGCTTTTGTCGATTTCCTCATGATCCGTCGTCTGGGCTAGCGCCGTACCTCCGAGGTTACCGATCAACAGGATCACCTTATTTTTCAGCCCGTCGGGCTTTAGGGGCAGGTTCTTGACGTCCGTCAACAGCCAGTAAACCCGGGCGCGCTGGCGAAAGCGCAGCCGAGCGGTTGCAAGGATCACGTCGAAGAAAAGCCTCTCGGCCTTGGTCTCGACGATACGGTTCAGCCGATACGACGTCTGCGGGCCGACAAGTTCGGGGTCGCCGGGCGGAAGCGTGGCACAGTCGCCCCACGAGACTGACCACTTCCCAGGTTCGAGTTCTGGCGCACACTTTGTCCGCACGACGTCGTCCAACTGCTCCTTAACCCGCTTGAAGTCGTGCACCTCAGCGACTGGGCTAGCTAGCGTCACCTGATAATGTCGGGACTCGTTGAGCATGACGTTCTTTGGAGCCGCGTCCTGCAACAGTGGCACTTCTGCGATGGTGGCGTTGCCGCGGGGACCACGTTCCTCGGCGAGGTTGAGCACCTTGAATGACTGCTTGTCACCGGTTCGCGGATAGCCGGAGATCGTGCCGCCGGACACAACGCACAATGGGGTGAGGGCAGGGTTCTGCCCGATAGGGATGACTGTGCCGTCAAGCCCGACGTGATTCTGGTGTTTGTGCCCGTGTAACACGAACTGGAAACCGTAGGTGATGAGGTGGTGCTTTAAGTCCGCGGCATCGATGACAGACTCGAAGCGCTTTAACTCAAGCTGTTGGCGCCATAGATGCCCGACATGGTGATGTAGCACGGCTATCTTTGTCAGGTTCCCAAACCCGGATTCGCCGAGTTTTTGCTCTAGCCGTTTCATTAAGGCAGCGAAATAATTCAGCTGGTCTTCGCCGATGCGGCCCGCGTCGACCAGCAGAGAGTTGGCGTAGTTCTCCTCGATTTCCTTAAGCAGCCCTGCCGACGGGTCGGGTGGTTTGTACAGTCCGCGAAGTGTGGCCAACGGCGCTGACAATGCTGGGTCGTTTTCTAGGTAGACGCCGCAGGAAAGGGTCGAGTTGAACGCGAACAGAAGGAGATCTCGTTCGAGGTCGAGGATGAAGGGTTCGCTGGACGTCAGACGCGGTGAGCCGTTTGCATCTAGCGACGCCTTGATGCCCCCAAGTGGTCCTTTGACGTTTAGTTTCACCTTGGCGGCATTCAGGGCGGGGTCATGGTCTGGAATATGGGCATGCGGGAAGGCGTAGATGAAGGCTTGTGCAAAGGCCGCATACCGCTCTCGGTGCCAGCCAGGGCTTTCGTGCACCTTCCACTTGACGTCATGGTTGCCCGGCACTACGAGTATGTGACTCTTATTCGGGAGGACATGCTCGTCGATCCTGTCGTTGAGCCACGAATGGAACGCGTTCATGCCTTCCGGGTTCCCGCGGATTGTGATGTCGCCTGACACGATCACATAGTCCGGAACTGAGGGCAGTTCGCGTAGGTAGGTCGAGAGCCGGGCCAGCATGGACTTGCGTTCCGCTTCCGGAACTTTGTCCTTCAAGTCTTCGTCCCGCAACTCACCAGGACCCGTGTGAATGTCTGTTAGATGGAGGATGGAAAGAGCCATTTTTCCCTCATATCTGACCCATGCCTCGGCCGCGCTTAGCGGCTCACCACGTGATGCGAAGCCTAACTGTTCAGCTTGATTGCGTCACAGGGTTTCGGAAGTCTCTTACGTGGTCGTTTTCGGGGCAATCGTTTGTATTTTAGGTGGGTCGTTCTGACCAGGAGCGCTGATGACGCGCGTTGAGAGCAATGATCAGAATCTGTGGATGTGCCTCGGCGAGGCGTAGGAATGGGCGCACCTTCGCGAGGATGATCATCACGAATCAGGTATTCGATCAAGACCGGCGTTGGCGCGCGGGTTCGGAAGGTAAGCCCTTGCTCACGGTACTGCACGACGCGGAATCGGCCAACGACAAGGACAGCGGTTCGGGTCGTTCATTGTTCGATGAGATCGTGCGTGATGGCGCCCGCAGGATGCTGGCGGCGGCGCTGGAGACCGACACGGTCCGCGCCTGCGCCAGTGTGGTGCGGGTCGGGGTATCGGGCCGACTGACGATGCCCAAAATGCAGCGGTGGAGAAGTCGATGACCGGCTTCCCTCAGACTTGAAGCCGAGCGATTTGTCCGCGTTCAAGCCGGACATCGGCGCGACGTAAGAGCCATCGGCGCCAGAGTCAACTACGCGCAGGCCATCGTCCAGCCCGCCGACGCGATGCAGCACGTCACCGGCGAGCGCCGCGCACTCGATCAATCCCCTGAGGAGTTCCACATACGGCACCCGGCAACACCGAGCGCATAGGAGAGTGGTGTCTGCGCCCGCAAGCCAGGTGAGAACATCGCCGTTTAGCTGGTGCCGCACTTCACACGGCATTTCCGCTTGAGTCGACTAACCATGAAACTCCGGGTCGCGTCTGCGAGTACACGGTTGCTGGCCTTTCATCGCAAACCCCGCTGGGCCCCTGAACGCGCCCGGCAGCAATCTGCGAACTGGGCGGGTGCGACCTCCGCCGTAGGTGGAACGGAAAAGGGTTTGACAGCGGCGCCGCCGTTGGTGCCGAACCCAACCAACCTCAGCAATTTCGCAGGCTCCGTGGTGCGCCCAGGCGACCAGCAACACCAGGAGCACGGTGATGATCACCACCAGCGGCAGCCGGGTGGTCGTATCTGCCCGGCTTGCCGAGCCGTGCTATGCGCCAGGTGCTTGTCGGTGGTCTCCGTTATGGTCACGGCTGGCTGGTTCCTTTCCGGAGGTGGTGGATGTGGTGGTCGTGGTTTTGAGCGTCCGCAGCGCGTCCGCAAAACTGCTGAGCCAGCTCGAACTGCTTGAACGGCCCGAAACCGCTGACCAGGGGGTTTTCGCGCCGCTTGAACAGCTAACGGAGCTAAAGCCCCAGGAAGAAATTCATGGCCAATTCTCACCTTGGCGTGTGGTTTGGTCTCAGGATTGGCAGGGCATTCTGGAATCACGAACCGATAACCGCTGTTGATAGCTTTTGGCAGTTGCTCGGGAGGAGTTGGAATCGTGGCGGATGCACCGGGGGCGACGGTTATTTTCCTTCACTCTCATCCGGCGTGGCTTGCTGCTCGCCGCCTTGA
This sequence comes from Mycobacterium terramassiliense, assembly GCF_900157385.1. Taxonomy (GTDB): domain Bacteria; phylum Actinomycetota; class Actinomycetes; order Mycobacteriales; family Mycobacteriaceae; genus Mycobacterium; species Mycobacterium terramassiliense. The sequence continues at coordinate 207,566 of NZ_LT717697.1, read as the reverse complement.
ACGAGAGCGCCACGCGGCGATGCGCCGCCATCCGTCTTTTTCGGCCCGTCGGCACGCCGCCGCGTCGGGCGGCCAGGTCACCCGCGACTTCAAGCTGTATTCGAGCACCGACACCCCCGCCTGAATTCGGCTGGCTCAGAAGATATCTCGGCGCGATAACTAATTCGCTCGGGCCATTTCCGGGCAGCCATTTTTCTATCCGGCGGCCGGCGGCTTTGCCATCACCGCGGGCTTGAAACCGTAGGTGGGAAGAATGCGCCCGTATCGGTTCCCGCCTGGCTGCCCGAAGGGGGCCATCGGAAGGGCATTCATGCCTTCCGCCGGGGCCACCGCATTGGTCAGCGCTCCCACCGCGGGATTGGTGATGGCGTTCACCGGCGCCCAGCTCGGCGGCACCGACAACGACCCCAGCGGAAGCGCGCGCCCCAGGCCCGCCGCGACGCCCCCGGCATTCGAGGCGGCATTGGCCGTGCCCGTCCCCGCGGCCGACGCCGCGCCCTCTAGCGCCTTGGCCGCCGGGGCCAATCCCTTCGCGAAACTGGTCATCGCCGTAATACCGTTGCTGACCTGCCCGAAAGACTGCGTCGACTGAATCATCGCCGCCAGTGACGAGACGTACGGCGAGAGATACTTGCCGAACAGGGTCACTACGTCATCGAGCGGGGTGTTCGCCACGATCCAGTCGTCGATCGGCTTGGCCTGCAGCGGTGCGGACAGAGTTTTCAGGATGTCGGAAACCCTGGGGTTGACGACGGAGGCCAGATTGGCGGCGCTCCGCTGCACGACGTCGTTTTCCGCCTTGAAGACGGCGATGGCCTGGTCGACCAACCCGATCGGGTCCACCACCTCGGCCGGCTCCCCGAATTCGCCCAACCGCGACGCCGCCGCCGCGGACGCCGCATAGCCATACATCGCGCCGGCATCCTGAGCCCAAAATTCGAAGTACTCCGCCTCGGTGGCCGCGATCGCCGGGGTGTTCTGCCCGAGCAGGTTGGTTGCGATCAATTCCGCCAGCAGAACCCGGTTGGCCGCGACTACCGGCGGGGGGACGGTCGCGGCGAATGCCGCCTCGTAAGCGGCCGCGGCGGCGCCCGCCTGGCTTGCGGCTTGGGCGGCCTGTTCGGCACTGCCGTGCAACCACGCCACGAACGGTGTGGCGGCCGCTACCAGCGACGCCGACGACGGGCCCAGCCAGGGACCGCTGGTCAGGCCGGAGATCACCGACCGATGACCCGCCGCGGCCAGGTCCAAATCGCCGGCCAGGCCGGCCCACGCCACCTCGGCGGCGACCAACGAACCCACCCCGGGGCCCGCATAGATGCGCGCCGAGTTGATCTCCGGCGGCAACGACCCGTAGTCGACCATCGTCTTTCTCCTAAGTCCCTGGCCGCTCAGCCGGCCGATGCCGCGTTCGCCGCCTCGGTGGCCGCGTATGACGCCGCACTCGTCGCCAGGGTCGCCGCCAGGGCCGCCTGAATCCTGGCCGCGCGCGCACTCAGTTCCTGGAACCGCGCGCCATGGGCGGCGAACTGTGCGGCCGTCAGCAGCGAAACCTCGTCGGCCGCGGCGGGAACAACCCCGGTCGTGGGCGCTGCGGCAGCGTCGGTTCCGGAGTTCAACGCAGCGCCGACCGACTGCAGGTTGCCGGCGGCGGCCGCGAGCGCCGCCGGATATGCGTTTACGAAAGACAATGGATTTTCCTTCCGGGAACAGTGGACTGGGTCGAACATAAACCGGGCGTCGACGGTTGCCGACGCGACTCCTGTCGCATAAATGCCTGATCTTTGCTTTTGCCGAATATTCACGCTGATTTTTACTCCCGCCCGCAATTTTGCGCCAAAGCCTCGGCGCCCTAATCGGCTTTGCTGCTGGCACGGGTGGGCGTCGCACCAGCGGCTTGGGGGCCGATGCGGATCCGGCGGCCGCCGCGCGCCGCCGGCCCCCAAAGCTCGGCGCTCTAGCTGCTCTTTTGCTCAAAGAAAGGGCGTTCGGGCCCGTCGGGAGGCCCCGCGCGACCGCGACCGAGAGCAGGCTGCCGCCCCGTCGATCGGCCGTAACGGGCATTGCCAGCCGCGTCGCCGCCGTCGCCATTGCCAGCGGAAGGTTCGCCGCGGCAGAATATGTGAATTCGACGTGAAGTTTGGGCCCCTTAATAGCGAGACGGAATTAATTTCGGTTTGAAGATATTATTTCTATGAATTAAGCGTGGATGTCTAAAGGAGTTTATGAATTCGGCATGACGTTGGTGGCCCGTTTGTCGCAGGGAAGGGCATGCCCGGGGCTGCCCTGGCACCCGGAACCGGAAATGTCACCAACGACATGGTGACCATGGTGTATGGTCCCAGCCAGTTCGAGGGGTTGATCAAGCAGTCGGTCCACCACGTTCTTTGGCGCGCTCCACGCGGAGCGAGGGGGACCCGATGGCTCTGACTGCCGGCGACGCACCCACTGCAGCGACCCTTTCCCTGGGCGCCAGGCTGTCGCGAACCACCATTCACCTCGCCATCACGGCGCTTGAGCAGAGGCACGGCCTGGATGAGCGGGTCGCCTTCGAAGTGTTGCGGGACGTCTCTCAGCGTCGCAATGTGAAGCTGCGCGCCGTGGCCGCCGAATTGCTGTCGCCCAGCAGCGACGGGCGATCGGGCCCCGCCGCGCCACCGCCGCCCTTGCCGTTCACGATCGGGGGCCGCGCGTGCTCGAACCGCAGCGAGGTGCTGGTGCAGCTGATGCGTGCCGCCGTTACCCGCTGCGGCGCGGAGCGGGGGACCGTTCAGCTCCGTGACCCGGTGCACGGCGGGCTGCAAATCGAAGGCAAGCGCGGCTTCGGCCAGGACTTTGTCGATGCCTTCAGCTACCTGGACGAACCAGGGACTGCGTGCGGGCACGCGTTTGACGATGCCCGACAAGTGGTGGTCGCCGACGTGGACAGCTCGCCGTTGTTCAGCGAATCCGCCCGGGAAATCCTGCGGGCGCACGAGGTCCGGTCGTGCGTGTCGACCCCGATCGTCGACGCCGACGGGAAGGTCCGGGGCATCGTCTCGACCCATCGGCGTGAGCGCGACGCCGTTCCGGACGAGGCCGACCTACACCACGTGAGGATGCTGGCCAACCAATGCGGTCGCTGGCTGCAGTGGTACGACGCCGCGGTGCTGCCCGCGATTGTCGGCGAGGTTCATCAGGCCGCGGCCGCCCAAGCCAAGCGCGCCGGCGCCCGCCGGGCCGCGGACCGTGTCGAGCCGGCGGTCACCATCGCCGCCGCCGCCCGGCTGCTCTCCGACCGCTACGGCGTCGAACCGAGTCATGCCGAGGCGGTGCTTGCGTCGCTCGCCGCCCAGCGCGGCGTCGTACTGGAGGAGCTGGCCGCCCAACTGATCGGCTAGAGTTTGCCCGCGACGAAGTCGGCGGCCTGGTTGGCCATGCCCGCATCGATGTACGCGCTGGCCAGGTGTTGCGGCCAGTTTTCTTTCCAGGTGTTCGGGTCTGCCGGGTTGCAGATGGGATCCGCGCCGTGGCACAGCTCGATGGTCCTGTCGTTGTAGGTCGGGTTGAAGTTCGTGATCGGACCGACCCACTGGCTTCCGTTGCCGAACAGCGCGACGGCGGCGATGTGCTCGTCGATGCCCGGCGGCAGGGGGCTGTCGAAGCCGAACGCGCTGATGGGCGCCGCCAGCACCACGTCGGTGACCGCCGCGCCCAGCGAGTAGCCGCCCAGCACCAGGCGGGTGTTCGGGCAATTGTTGACCATGTCCTGGATGTGATGGCTCATGTCGTTGGCGCCGATGTCGATCTGCGTGTCGGCGGGGTAATTCACGGCGTAGACGCCGATGTTCTTCGACACTTTGGACCGCAGCGAGCTGATGAACGCGTTGCCGAGCGCGCCCACCCCGGGGGACTCATATCGGCCGCGGGCGAAGACGACCTGGACCGGCGGACAGTTCGCCGCGGCTGCCGTCGGCGTCGCGGAGGGCAGCATCGTCAGCCCGGCCGCGATCACGACCACCGCCAGGCCGGCATCAACCCATTTGCGGGCAGACACGCGCACAGCATGATCGTAAAGCGATCGCGACGATCCCGCTGGCCGGAGGCGTGAAGGGGCCAGATAGGTTCGGCTCATGAGCCGCGCCGACGTCAGTCCAACCGAGCGCCTGTTTGCGATGGCCGAGCGGGTGCAGGGCTTCATGCCGCCCGACGAGGGACGCGCGCTCCACGACGCCGCGCTGCGGTACCTCAGGGGCGGCGTCGGCGTCGAGATCGGCACCTACTGCGGCAAATCCACCCTGTTGCTGGGCGCGGCGGCGCAACAAACCGCCAGCGTGCTTTACACGATCGACCATCACCACGGCTCCGAGGAACACCAACCGGGCTGGGAGTACCACGACGCCACGATGGTCGATGACGTCACCGGGCTTTTCGACACGCTGCCCACCTTCCGTCGCACGCTCGACGCCGCCGGGCTCGACGAGCACGTCGTCGCCGTCGTGGGCAAATCACCGGTGGTCGCCCGCGGCTGGCGAACACCGCTGCAGTTCTTGTTCATCGACGGCGGCCACTCCGAAAAGGCCGCGACCGAGGATTTCGACGGCTGGGCGAAGTGGGTGGAGGTTGGCGGGGCGCTGCTCATCCATGACGTGTTCCCGGACCCGCGCGACGGCGGTCGCCCGCCCTACTACCTCTATTGCCGCGCGACGGATTCCGGTCAGTTCCGCGAAGTATCGGCCACCGGGTCGCTGCGGGTGCTCGAACGCACCGGCGGGCAGGCGGGTGCCGCCATCGGCCAGGGCGGGGTCACCAGCCCGGACCGGTAGCCACACATTCGCAGTCGCAGTCCGTCTGCAGCCCCATCGGCAGTCCATCGCCGCGGAAAATGCCGGCGCCTGCCGTGGTGTCCGACAAGGCGTCGGCCGCCAGGATCATCGCCGCGCCGGTCCAGGTGGTGCGCTCCTCGGGCCAGCGCTTCCCGTCGGCGAAAACCAGGCCCGTCCAATAGGACCCGTCCTCTTCGCGCAGGTGCTGCATCGCGGCGAACTGCCGCTGCGCGGCGGTCCGGTGGCCGATGGCATCCAGGGCCATCACCAGTTCGCAGGTTTCGGCGCCGGTCACCCACGGCCGGTCGCCGACGCAGCGAATGCCGAGATCGCCGACCACGAAGTCGTCCCAGCGCTCCCTGATTCGCGCGGCGGCCGCCGGGCCGCGCAGCGCCCCGCCGAGGATCGGGTAGTACCAGTCCATCGAGTAGCGGTCCTTTTCGGTGAACGCCTCCGGATGCGCGGCGATCGCGTGGCCCAGGCGCCCCAGCGCCAGTTCCCACTCCGGTTGCGGTTCACAGACCAGCACCGCTAGCGCCAGCGCGCAGCGGATGCTGTGGAACACGCTGGCGCATCCGGTCAGCAGGGCTTCGGGCAAGGGCCCGTCTTCGCCTCGGGCCCAAGCAATCTCGCCGTAGCCGAACTGTAGGTCGATCACGAAATCGATCGCCTTGTGTACCAACGGCCACATCCGGGCGGCGAAGGACTCGTCGCCGGTGATCAGCACGTGGTGCCATATCCCGGTGGCGATGTATGCGCAGAAGTTGCTGTCGCTGTTGTGGTCTTCGATGACCCCGGCGCGGGTCTGCATGGGCCAGGAGCCGTCGGTCCGCTGCGTGCGGCGACTCCAGTCGAACGCGGCCCGCGCCGGCTCCAGCAGCCCGGCGGCCGTCAGCGCCATCGCGCATTCCACGTGATCCCACGGGTCGGTATGCCCACCCTCGAACCAGGGGATGGCGCCCGACGGCTCCTGGGCGGCGGCTATTGACAGCGCGGTCTGGCGGCATTGTTCGGGTGTGAGAACACCCGGAACGGCCGGCGCGTTACCCCGATGCAACTGAATACCCCGGGGCCGCTTCGCTTTCCGTAGGTCGCGACTTGGTGAAATACATCGCCACGCTCTTGCCGACGAGCGGGTTGAGCAGCGATTCGGCCAGCTGCGTGACCTTGGGCCGTCGCATCAGGTCCCACACCAGCAGCTTGTGGTAGGCGGCCACCGCGGGATGGTCGGGGTTCGACACACCGACAGCACATTTCAGCCACCAGAACGGCGAGTGCAGCGCGTGCGCGTGATGGGTATGCGTCAGCTCCATGCCGCCACCGACGATCTTTCCTCGCAGCTCGCTCGCCTTGTAGATGCGCACGTGGCCACCCTCGTTGGCGTGGTATTCGTCGGAAAGCAGCCAGCAGACCCGCTCGGGAAGCCAGCGTGGCACGCTGACCGCCAGCGTGCCACCGACTTTGAGGACCCTGACCAGTTCGGCGATCGCGGCGTCGTCCTGGGGGACATGTTCGAGGATTTCCGAGGCGATGACGCAGTCGAACGTCTCGTCGGCGTAGGGCAGGCTCAGCGCGTCGCCGAGGACGACCTTCGCCGACGCCGCCGCCGGCGCCTCTCCGGTTTCGGCCATCGCACGCAGAATGGTTTCGACGGAACGCAATTCGGACCCGTCGCGGTCGAAGGCGACCACGTCGGCGCCGCGCCGATAGGCTTCGAACGCGTGCCGGCCCGCCCCGCAACCGACGTCGATCACCTTCGTGGACGGCCCGATAGCGAGGCGGTCGAAATCGACGGTCAGCATCGGGCGATCGCCCGCTCGTAGACCCGCACGGTTTGCGCGGCCACCGCCTCCCAGCTGAACACGCTGATCGCGCGGTCGCGGCCCGCCTTGCCCATGGTGCGGCGCTTCTCCGGCGAGTCCAGGACGTCTCCGAGCGCGCGGGTCAGGGCGTCGACGTCGGCGGGCGGCACCAGCTCGGCGCAGGCGCCGTCGGTGCCCAGCACCTCGGGCAGCGCGCCCACCCGGCTCGCCACGATCGGTGTTCCACTGGCCATGGCTTCCACCGCGGGCAGCGAAAACCCTTCGTAGAGCGACGGAATGCAGGCGACCTCGGCCGAGGCGAACAGCGCGGCGAGCGCCTCGTCGGAAAGCCCGCTGGTGATGTGGACGATGTCGGAGATTCCGAGTTCGGCGATGAGTTTGTGGGTGGGGCCGTTGGGTTCCACCTTGGCGACGAGCCGCAACTCGAGGTCGCGCCGCGTGCGCAACTTGGCGATCGCGTGCAGCAACGTGCGGACGCCCTTCAGCGGGGTGTCGGCGCTGGCGATTGCGATGACCCGGCCCGGTTGCCGCGGCCGCGAACTCGGCTGGAACAGTTCGGTGTTCACCCCCAACGGCACGACGTGCAGTTGTTCCGGGGAGACGCCGAAATCGGCGACGATGTCCGCGGCCGACGACGACGAGACCGTCAACAAGTCGGGGATCCGGCGCGCCACCTGTTCCTGCATCTTGGAAAAGCCATACCAGCGGTGCACCAACGGCTTTCGCCACCACCGCGCGGCCGCTACGTCGAGCACCCGGTCGCGGGTGATGGGATGATGCACGGTGGCCACCACCGGAAGCCCCGTGTCGGCGATCGCCAGCAGTCCGGTGCCCAGGCTCTGGTTGTCGTGCACGAGGTCGAAGTCGTCCGCCCGTTCGGCCAGCAGCCTCGCGACGCGCATGGTGAACGTCCGCGGTTCGGGAAAGCCCGCCGTCCACACCGTCAGGAGTTCCAGCAGGTCGATGGAGTCGCGGATCTCGCTGGGACGCGGCACCCGAAACGGGTCGGGCTCGCGATAGAGGTCCAGGCTGGGCACCTTGGTCAGCCGCACCCGCGGATCGAGCAGCTCCGGATAGGGCTGGCCGGAGAAGACCTCGACGTCGTGGCCCAGGTCGACCAGGCCGCGGCTGAGGTGGCGCACGTAGACGCCCTGTCCGCCGCAATGGTCCTTACTGCGATAGGACAGCAGGGCAATTCGCATACTCAACTCTTATCCGCCGACCAAACAACGCGGGCGACCGCCCCCCAATCCATCGCTCTCAACGGACTCCCGAACCCCGCGACAGCAAACTGGACATGTGTCCAGACTATAGTTCGCCCACCTAAATGACGCAATTGAGGGGGGGAGCGCGGCGTTCGGGTGTGCGCCGATGGCTTCCCGCGTGAGCCGAAGGCGCGATCAGGCGCTGAATCTCGCCCTGGACGCACACTCGAAGCCGCCAGCGCACAAGGGCGTGAACCGTGCGGCTCACCAATTCGCGCAGCCAGGCGCGACCGAGGAGCAATCGGTGGGTGCCGGTTCGAGGCGCCACCACGACGGCCCCCGCACGGTCGGGCCGTCCAATTCATCAAGGCCGAGCACCGAATCTGACTTTGTTACCATCGCGCCGTGCGATCGCTCTCACGGCGCGACGTCCTCAGAGTCGCCGCACCGGTTTTCCTGGGCTTGGGCGCGGCGGCCGCGGCCGTGAACGAGCCCAGGGCGCGGGCCGCCGACACGCGGCTCATCGACTTCGCCGAAAAGAGGATCGCGCCCGAGGAGATCAAAGGCGCCGGCTACGCCGGGGTGGTGAACTACGTGTCCGCCTCGCGGCCGGGCGCGAACTTCGAGGCGAAGCCCATCACCCGCGAGTATGCGGACGCGCTCCGCGCGGCCGGCCTTCAAATCGTCAGCAACTTCCAATACGGCAAGCCCGGCTGGCCCGACCCGTCCGATTACACCCGCGGGTATGACGGCGGCGTGGCTGACGCGCACACCGCCGAGCAACTGCACAACGCGGCGGGCGGGACGGCCTCGGCCCCGATCTTCTTCAGCGTCGATGACAACATCGACGAGAACACCTGGAATGGCCCTGCGGTGCAATGGTTTCGGGGCATCAACTCTGTCTTGGGCGTGGGCCGCGCCGGGATCTATGGCCACGCCCGGGCGTGCGGGTGGGCCATCCGCGACGGCGTCATCGGAAACTCGACCACCCCGGGCCATCGCTGGGCCTGGCAGACCAGGTCGTGGTCGAACGGGGAGCGCGAACCGGCCGCGGTGCTCTATCAGACCGTGGTCAACAGCCCGTCGAACCCGAGTCCGCTGCTGGGCGGGATCAACGTGGATATCGACGACGTCCTGGCGCCCGATTACGGCCAGTGGGACTTCCCGCGCTGAACCGAGCGGCGCGTCACCCCCGCCGCTGCGCCGAGACATAAACGGCTGCGACCTCCAGCGGCGTGTCGTGTGCGTAGGTTATGTGTCGCGCAACGCCCTGGCGCGCCGCCCCAGCAACGCACGACACCCCGCGGACCGATGGCCCACGGGGTGTCGCTTGCCGGCTGTTACTTCAGGTCGAACCGGTCGGCGTTCATGACCTTGACCCAGGCCGCGACGAAGTCCTCGACGAACTTCCCCGCGTTGTCGTCCTGGGCATAGACCTCGGCCAGTGCCCGCAGCACCGAGTTCGACCCGAACACAAGGTCGTTGGCGGTGGCCGTCCACTTCTTCTGGCCCGACTTGCGGTCGACGACGTCGTAGACGTTCTCCGCCGTCTCGGACGCCTTCCACGCGTTGTCCATGTCGAGCAGGTTGACGAAGAAGTCGTTGGTCAGCGTGCCGGGCCGATCGGTGAACACACCGTGCTTGCTGCCGCCGTGGTTGGCGCCCAGCGCCCGAAGGCCACCGACGAGCACCGTCATCTCCGGACCGGTCACGCCCAGCAAGTAGGCCCGCTCCTGCAGCAGCTGCTCCAGCGGCGCCTTCTCGCCGGCGCGGATGTAGTTGCGGAACCCGTCGGCCCGCGGTTCGAGCACCGCGAACGACTCCACATCGGTGCTCTCCTGGGAGGCGTCGGTGCGCCCGGGCGCGAAGTGCACCTCGATCTCGTAGCCGGCGTCCTTGGCCGCCTTCTCCACCGCAGCGGATCCGGCCAGCACGATCAGGTCGGCCAGCGAGACCTTCTTGCCGCCCGACGCCGACGCGTTGAAGTCCTGCTGGATCTTCTCCAGCACGGGCAACACCTTGTCCAGCTCCGAGGGCTCGTTGACCTCCCAGTTGCGCTGCGGCTCGAGGCGCAGCCGCGCCCCGTTCGCGCCGCCCCGCTTGTCGGTGCGCCGGAAGCTGGATGCCGCGGACCATGCCGTCTTGACCAGCTGCGGCACCGACAGGCCGGAGTCGAGCACCTTTTGCTTCAGCGCCGCGACGTCGTTGGCGTCGACCAGCTCGTGGTCGACGGCCGGAACGGGGTCCTGCCACAGCTGCGGCTCGGGAACCCACGGCCCGAGGTAGCGGCTGATCGGGCCCATGTCGCGGTGCAGCAGCTTGTACCAGGCCTTGGCGAACGCCTCGGTCAGCTCCTCGGGGTGGTCCAGCCAACGTCGCGTGATGTCGCGATAGATCGGCGATTCGCGCATCGAGATGTCGGTGACCAGCATCGTCGGGGCGCGACCCGGCCCGCCGAACGGATCGGGGATGGTGCCCGCGCCGGCGCCGTGCTTGGCGACGAATTGCCAGGCATCGCCGGGGCTCTTGGTCAGCTCCCACTCGTAGCCGTACAGCGTCTCCAGGAAGGTGTTGTCCCACTTGGTCGGCGTCGGCGTCCAGACCACCTCCAGGCCGCTGGTGATCGCGTCCTTGCCCACGCCGGTGCCATAGGAGCTCTTCCAGCCCAGGCCCTGTTGCTCGATCGGGGCGGCCTCCGGCTCGGGGCCCACCAGATCGCCGCTGCCGGCGCCGTGGGTCTTGCCGAAGCTGTGCCCGCCGACGATGAGTGCGGCGGTCTCCTCGTCGTTCATCGCCATGCGCCCGAACGTCTCGCGGATGTCGATCGCGGCGGCGATGGGATCCGGCTTGCCCTCGGGGCCTTCCGGATTGACGTAGATCAGGCCCATGGTCGTCGCGCCGTAGGGCTGGGCGAGGCTACGCTCGCCCGAGTAGCGCTTGTTGGTGCCCAACCATTCGTCCTCTTCGCCCCAGAGGATTTCCTCGGGCTCCCAGACGTCCTCGCGACCGAAGGCGAAGCCGAAGGTCTTGAATCCCATCGACTCCAGGGCGCAGTTGCCGGCGAAGATGATCAGGTCCGCCCAGGAGACCTTGTTGCCGTACTTCTTCTTGACCGGCCACAGCAGCCGGCGCGCCTTGTCCAGGCTGACGTTGTCCGGCCAGCTGTTGAGCGGGGCGAAGCGCTGCATGCCCTGGCCGCCACCGCCGCGGCCGTCCTGAATGCGGTAGGTACCTGCGGCGTGCCAGCTCATCCGGATGAACAGGCCGCCGTAGTGGCCGTAGTCGGCGGGCCACCAGTCCTGCGAGTTGGTCATCACCGAGATGACGTCGGCCTTGAGCGCGTCGACGTCAAGCTTGGCGAACTCCGCGGCGTAGTCGAAGTCGTCACCGAGCGGGTTGGCCTGCGGCGAGTGCGGGTGCAGCGTCGATACGTCGATCTGATCCGGCCACCAGTCCCGGTTCGTCAGGGGCGCATGCGATTTCGGCTTGGGGGAGGGGATTGCCGGGTTTTCGCTTTCACTGGTGCTCGCCGTCTTGGCGTCGTCCTGGGGCGGACGGCTTTCAGATGTATCGGATGACACAGTGTTCCTTTCCAGTGGTTGTGATGCGGGCTGCGATCACGGGAGTGATCAAGAATCTGCGGTCGAGCAATCGGGGCACATGCCCCAGTAGATGACTTCGGCCTCGTCCAGGACGAAGCCCTCCAGCACGTGGTTGTCGTCCGACGGGGTCAGACACGGCGCCTCTCCGACCGCGCAGTCGACGTCGGCGATGACACCGCAGGCGCGGCACACGACGTGGTGGTGGTTGTCGCCGACCCGTGCCTCGTAGCGCGCGACCATCCCAAGCGGCTGGATGCGGCGCACCAGGCCCACCGCGGTCAGCGCGCTGAGCACGTCATAGACCGCCTGGCGCGAAACGTCGGGCAAACCGTCGCGCACCGCGTTGAAGATCGTGTCGGTGTCGGCATGGGGATTGGCGTGCACGACATCCAGGACGGCGAGCCGGGGCCTGGTCACCCGCAGATCGGCCATGCGCAGCCTGTCCGCGTTGCTCGCCGATGAGGACACGTGGTCCATATCACTCCCTTATTTGGAATCAGTCAAGACTTTCCCGGGAGAGTGTTGTGCGAATACGCGGTGAACGTTCACCGTCGGGGCGTCGAGCGGCGCGCGGTGCGACGAATAACGTTGAGTGCGAAAACAACTCGGCCTCAAGGCCTAGGACGCCGGCTGCAACGCGCTGCCCTTGCGCCACTGGTCCCAGCTCAGCGTCCAATCGCCGTTCTGGGCCAGCGTCAACGGCGGTCCGCCGCTGTTGCGGACCTCGACCACGTCGCCGGGCACCGAGAAGTTGTAGAACCACTTTGCGTTGTCGGCGTTGAGGTTCAGGCAGCCGTGCGAGGTGTCCCGGTGGCCCTGCGCCCATACCGTCGCATCGAGCTCATGCAGGTAGATGCCGTCGGTGCTGATCTTGGTGGCCCAGTTGATGGTCACGCGGTAGCCGAGGCGCGAATTCTTGGGCAGCCCGAACGTCGAGGAGTCCATCACGACGGGGTTGCCCTTGGAGAGCACGGTGTAAATGCCCGGCGGGGTCCACAACGAGATGGCGTGCCCCGCGACGTCGTCGGTGCCGCCCATCCCCATGGATGTGGGCATGGTGCGGACCAGGGCCCCGTTGTTGAACACGCTGACCTGATGGGTGGCGTCGTCGGCGATGGATACGTGCGCGTCGCCGATCCGGAACGACACTCGCGTGTCGTCCTGCCCGAATAGGCCATCGCCCAGCGCGATTCCGTAGATCTTGGCCTCGGCGGTGACGGTGGTTCCGGGGGCGTAGTAGCGCTCGGGACGCCAGTGCGCGTTTTGCCCGTCGACCCAGAACCACGAGCCCGGCACCGGTGGGTTGGTCGTCACCTTGAGCTGCCGCTCGGCGGCGGCCCGGTCGGAGATCTGCTCATCGAAGTGCGCGACGACCACCGTTCCGACGCCGTAAGTGCCGCCGTCGTGCAGCGCGGCCTCGGCCGTCGTGGTGAAGGAAACCTTGGTCTGGTTGGACGGCCGCAGCGTAGAGAACGACGAAACCTGCTTGGCCGCAACGCCGTTGGACCCCTGTCCGGTGGCGATCAACGTATAGGTGCGCCCGTACCCCAGCGGGACCGTGGGCTTCCAGACGGTGTTATCCGGGGTCATCACGCCCTGCACCGACTTGCCGCTGTCGTTGACCATGCGCACGTCGGTCAGCGTCCCCCCGTCGACCTTCACCAGCACCGGTGCGAGCGGGTCGACGTCGTGTGCGCCCGCGCCCGGCGTGATCGTTATTTGCGCGGCGGCAGGCGTTTTCGCGGAGAGGCCGTGGCGCGGGCAGACGCCGTGCGGGCACCGGGTCAACGACGCCGTCTCGATCGCGCCCATCAGCCCGACGAAGACGAGCACGGCCAACACGAACCGGCGAGGCCAGGCCGCCGAATCGCTGCTTGCGTCGCGTGCGGGCATGCGAATCATGTAGCCCACCGCGTTCGCCCTGAAACGTGAGGCGGCCCGCGAGGGATCATGGCGTCATGGCCGACGACGAACTCGACAGTCTGTACGGTGCGGAGCCCGCCGCCTTCACGGCGCTGCGCACCGAATTGGTCGCCGAGGCGAAGGAGCGCGGCGACGCGGCGGCCGCCAAACGGATCGCGGCGGCGCGCAAGCCGACGACGGCGGCCTGGATCGTCAACCGGCTCGCGCTGCGGCGCAAGGACACCAAAAAGCGCCTGTCCGACCTCGGCGACCGCCTGCGGGCCGCGCACGCCGAGATGGACGGCGAACGCATCCGCGACCTGTCGGCCGAGCAACACAAGCTGATCGACGAACTCACCCGGGCCGCGTTGCAAGCCGCCGACGTGCAGCGGCCGTCGGCATCGGTGCGCGAGGACGTGACCGGCACGCTGCAAGCCGCGGTCGCCGATCCCGACGTCACCCGGCGACTCGGCCGGCTGACCAAGCCCGAGCGCTGGTCGGGTTTCGGCGTCGGGGAAGCGGCGCCCGCATCGGCGCCAGTCAAGCGTTCCGGCACGGCCGCGCAGCGGCGCCTGGACAAGCTGAAGGCGGCCGTCGCCGACGCCGAGCGGGAGAAGGCCGAAGCCGACGACGCCCTGTCGCTTCGTAAGGCCGAACGCGACGACGCGCGCGCGGCCCTGCGCGAAGCCCAGCGCCGACTCGAACGGTCCGAAGCCGCGTATGACAAAGCGGAGGGGGCCAACCGCGCGGCCGCGGAATCGCTCAAAGAGGCGAAAGCGCAGCTCAAACGGGCGTGATCGCCGCCGCGCCGGCGGCGGCGACGTTTTCCCGGCTCCTTCGCGGGTATCAGCCAGCGGTGACTTCTTTGTGGATGGCTGACCGGGCCGAACAGCCTTGGGCCGCAAGCCGGCTTGACGACGGTCCCCGTTCGGCCGACATCATCGTCGTCGGCGCCGGGATCACCGGGCTGATGACCGCCGTCCTGCTGACCCGCGCCGGCATGGACACGTTGGTGCTGGAGGCGCGCACGGTCGGTGCCTGCGCCACCGGAAACACCACCGCCAAGATCAGCTTGCTGCAGGGCACCCAGCTGTCGAAGGTCCTGCCCCGGCACGGCAGGGACGTGGCGCGGGCCTACGTCGACGGCAACCGGGAGGGCCAGGACTGGGTGCTGCAACACTGCGAGTCGCACGGCGTCGCGGTGCAGCGCGAGGACGCCTACACCTACGCCCAATCGGCAAAGGGCGTCTTGTCCGCGCGCGCTGAGCTCAAGGCCTGCGAGGCGGTGGGGCTGCCCGCGGTGTGGGACGACGACGCGGACGTGCCGTTTCCGTACCACGGCGGCGTGCGGCTGCCCGACCAGGCGCAGTTCGACCCCATGAGGTTCCTGGACTCGCTGGCCACCGAGCTCCTGGATCGCGGGGGACGGCTGGTCGAGCACGCCCGGGTCCGGCGGGTGTCCTGGCGCGGCAAGGGCGTGCGCGTGCACGTCAACGACGCCGCAGCGCGCGATGTCGAACTCGAGGCCGGCCAGCTGGTGCTCGCCACGGGGATCCCGATCCTGGATCGCGGCGGCTATTTCGCGCGGGTCAAGCCGAGCCGGTCCTACTGCCTTGCCTTCAAGGTCCCCGGCAACGTCACCCGGCCGATGATGATCTCCACCGACTCGCCGACGCGTTCGGTGCGCTACGTGCCCGTCACCGACGGGGAACGCCTGATCGTGGGCGGGGCGGGCCACACGGTGGGTCGCAAGAAGAGCCCGTCGCAATCGCTGGCCGAACTCTCGGACTGGGCGCGCAAGCATTACCCGGGTGCCGTGCAGACCCACTTCTGGTCGGCGCAGGACTACACGCCCATCGACCATCTGCCGTACGTGGGGCCCATCCTCCCGAACACCGAAACCATCTTCGTCGCAACGGGTTTCAACAAGTGGGGCATGACGAACGGCGCCGCCGCCGCGCTGGCGCTGTCGAGCCGCATCCTGGGCGGGCGGATGGACTGGTCCAGCGCGTTCGCGAGCTGGAGCCCGCACGAACTGTCGGGTCTGCTGACGGCCCTGCAGGCCAACCTCGAGGTCGGGTTCGACCTGGCTAAGGGCTGGATCACCCCGGCACTACGCACCGGCCGCCGCAGCCCGGTCAACGGCGAGGGCGGCGTGGTGAGCGGGCCCCCCTGGCATCTGGAGGCCCGCTGCCGCGTCGACGGCACCGAGCACCGCGTCTCGCCGGTGTGCCCGCACCTGGGTGGGATCGTGAACTGGAACGACGCCGACAACGCGTGGGAATGCCCGCTGCACGGGTCGCGCTTCGCACCGGACGGCACCCTGCTGAAAGGACCGGCCACCCGCGACCTGACGGCCTAGGACAAATCCGATTCAGCCCGACTTCTGATAGACGAGCCAGCGCAACTCGATCGGCGACTCGTCACGCGGGACATCGAACACGTCGAGGCCGCTGGCCCAGCCCTCGAACCAGCCCGTCGGGGGCCAGGCCCCCTCGGGGAGGTGGGCCTTCTCGTACTCGTAGGCCGAATCGTCGGCGATGAGCTCGAGGGGCAGTTGCGCCGCGGCGCCGGTCACCTCGTCCCGGGTGAAGATCATGGTGTTGCACTGCTGCCCGAGTTCCCGCGCGGCGTTGTCGGGGGTGTAGCCCGGTCGCGCCAGGAAGGTGTTGAACACCAGGCGTCCGCCGGGGGCCAGGCAGTCGGCGGCGAGTTCGAACAGGCCGCGCAACTCGTGGGTCGTCCGGAAGTCGGGCACCACCTCGGAGAGCAGCATCAGCTGATATTCGTCGTGGACACCCTCCACCGCGGTGAAGACGTCGCTCTGGATGACGCGCACCCCGAGCTCTTCGCGTTCGGCCTCCGAGCGCATGACGTCGGCGAACTTCGGCGCCATCTCGACCGCGTCGACGGGGTGCCCGAGCCGGGCCAGGGCCAGCGCGTTACGGCCGGTCCCCGCGCCGACGTCGAGCACCCGAAACGTCGCGGGATCGGCCGCTTCGCGCGCCAGCGCCACCACGCGCGCGTCGGGCTCGCTGCCGAACAGCGGTGGCGGCCGGGTGGCGACCCAGTTGTCGTAGTCGGCCTCGACCGTCCGCCATTCGGCTTTGACCTGGTAGTTCAGGCCGGTGCCGAAGGGAAGCTGAAACGAGATCGCGATGTCCGACCGCTGGGAGGCCTTGAACGCCTTCGCCAACTCGCCTTCCAGCACCTTCCTGAGCTGAATCGATTGTTCCGGCGTGTAAGGAACGCCCAGGGTCGCGCAGAGGTTGGCGCACAACTGCACGTACTCGTCGATCATGCCCGGGACGGCCGGCACCGTGATCTGGCCCTCGGCCAACGATCGGCGATACAGCCGCCTGACCATCGCTTCGTGCAACATCGACCGATCGAACGATTTAGGTGGCTCGTCCACCAGACTCTTCTACACGACCCGGTCCGTGGCCGCACGGTGGCTGCCTCCGACACCGAGCCTTAACACGTCCGTCGGCGCGGTATTGGCAACGTTTGGGTACCGGACATGTACTACTGAAGTAAGTGCGACGTTTGCTGGCGCGGTCCTGGCTGTGCCGCCGAGTACACGTCACCGGAGCCGGCCAAATGCGCGGCGGTTCTGAACCGATCGGAGGGAACGACATGGACTACGCAGCGCTGCCGCCGGAGGTCAACTCCGCGCGCATGTACGCCGGTCCCGGATCGGGGCCGATGCTGGCCGCGGCGTCGGCTTGGGACGGATTGGCCGCCGCCCTGCACTCGGCGGCGAGCTCGTATCAGTCGGAGCTCGCGGCGTTGACCGCCGGGCCATGGCTCGGCCCGTCGTCGGCGTTGATGGCCGCCGCGGCCGCCCCCTACGTCACGTGGACGAGGGTCTCCGCCACGCAGGCCGAGCAGGCCTCGAACCAGGCGGCGGCCGCGGCCGCCGCCTATGAGACGGCGTTCGCGGAGACGGTGCCGCCACCGGTGATCGCGGCCAACCGCAGCATGCTGCTGGCCCTGATCGCGAGCAACATCTTCGGCCAGAACACGCCGGCGATCGCGGCCATCGAGGCGCAGTACGCCGAGATGTGGGCCCAGGACGCCGCCGCCATGTACGGCTACGCCGCCGCGTCCGCGCTGGCGACGGTGCTGACGCCGTTCGCGCCCCCGCCGAGGAGCACCAACGCAGGCGGCTCGTCCACCCAGGCGGCCGCCGTGGCGCAAGCCACCGGCACTTCGGCGGGCAACGCGCAGAGTGCGTTGTCGAGCGTCCCGCAGGCGATGTCCGCGGTGCCCAGCACCCTGACCAGCCTGGCGGCGGCACCGGCCCAAGGGACGCCGCTCGACGCGCTCGGCCTGATAAGCGATCTCATTGCGGTCTTCCTCGACGCGCCGGCCAGCGTGGCCGGGCTTGGTATCGACTCGCCAGGGACGCTCGTGGCCCTGCCGTTCGACGTCGTAGGTGCCCTGACCGGTTTCCACACCGACGACATCGTCAGCGGCTGGGCGGGGATCCAGGCGTGGCCGGGCAACGCGGCGGTGCCGCCAACGCCGTTCCCGGTGATCACCAACCTGGCCGGCGGCTCGGCCGTGACGGCCGGCCTGGCCGAGGCGAAAACGATTGGGGCGCTGTCGGTTCCACTGGCCTGGACCTACGAAACCACGATGATCCGGCCCCTGGCCGTCGCGTTACCGGCGGCCACCGCGGCCGCCGCGGACGCCTCCGCCGGAAGCGCGGGAAGCCTGTTCAGCCAGATGGCGCTGGCCGGCATGGCCGGGCGCGCGATGGCGGGTACCACCGGCGGCGCCGGCGGTGGCCCCGGCCGCCGGGAGCGCATCGGGATGCCCACCACGAGCGGGAAGACCGATGGAAAGGAGCCGCCGCCCGAAGCCCCGGCCGGCGGCCCGGTCACCAGCATCGCCGCCGAGCTGCGCGAGCTGGCCTCGCTGCGCGACGCGGGCGTGCTTACCGAAGAGGAATTCACCGAGCAGAAAAAGCGCTTGCTGGCCCATTGAGCCCGTAGCAAATTGTGGATCAGGGCAATAGTTACCATTTGATGGCAAATAGCCTTGGGTATTCGATAGCGTAGAAATGCTGCCGCTGGGTTAACCACGCGTTGCCACTCGCAATATGAGGGGCGGCTGTGCGATTTTCCGCCGACGGCCCCGCCCCCGGGTGCTACGTTTGCATGCAATTCGAATCTACGACTGGCTTTCCCGAGCGATCATGTTCAATTACCGGATCGAGGCCGCGGCGCGCGCCGCGGTGGCGTCCGTGTGCATGGCCGCGGCCTGCCTTCTCGCGGGGGGAAGCCCGGCGGCGACGGCCGCCGACGGCGTCTACGGCGACCCCGCGGCGGCGGCCAAGTACTGGCAGCAGCAGTCTCTCGAGGACAACTGCGGTCTGGTGGCCGTGGCCGACGTGGTCGGCGAGGTCACTGGCCAGTCGCCGTCGGAGCGCCAGATGATCAAGCTGGCCCAGAACACACCGTCGGGGACCAACCCCGGCCCCATTTATGCGCCCCGCGGCGACCCGAGCCACACCAACGGCAACGGCGGCATCGAGATGGCGGACGAGGTCGTCCTGCTCAAGCACTTCGGCATCAAATCGACCATGTTCTGGGACAAGCAACCCGACGACCGCACCGGACTGCCCGCGCTGGAGCACTACCTCAGCGACAACCGCAAGATCATCGCCTATGTGAATTTGTGAATTACGCGTTCATCTGGCGCACCGAGGACCAACGCAAAGACGCCGATCACTTCGTGGTCGTCACCGGGATCGACACCAGCAAGCAGATCGTCCACCTCAACGACCCGGCCGCCGAATCCGCCGACGAGCAGGTTCCCGTCTCCGCCTTCACCGACGCCTGGCGCACCGGCGAGGACTCGATCGTCGTGACGTCCTAATCGGCCCGCCCCAAGTTTCGATATTTTTCATATCCGGTTATCGTGAACACCCATATACTGGCGACACACTCGACGCGGATAACAAAAGAAGGGGTACGCAATGTTTGCACCTCGCTGGCTGGCCAAACTGACTATCCCGGTGATGGTCGGCGCCGCCCTCACCGCAAGCACCGCTATTGCGGCTGCCGACTCCACTGACGACGCATACTTGGCGAAACTGAAAAGCCTTGGATTCAGTTGGCCCTCGGCGAGCGACTCCGACATGATCGCGATGGGACACGCGGTCTGCGCCGACCGGATGGCCGGCAAGACGCCGGATGCGATCGCCGCCGACTTGCACTCCAGCATGAGCTCTAAGGGTTTCTCGTTCGCGGACATGACCGGCTGGGTCAGCGCCGCGGAGTCGACCTACTGCCCGGGCTAGTCACCTCGCTCCACCTGCAGAACACATACTGTTTCCATAACGGTGTGTGCGATGTGCGCTGGGTAGAGAGGTGCAGATGCGGGTGGAGAGTTTGCGCCGGTACCCGGTGAAGTCGATGCTCGGCGAGAGCGTGGACAGCCTGTTCGTCGACGAGGGCGGGGCCGAGGGCGATCGGCGACTGGCCCTGATCGACACCGAGACCGGGCACGTGGCGAGCGCCAAACAGGCGCGACTTTGGCGCGGGCTGCTGAAGTGCACCGCCAGCGCGGACACCGGGCGGGTGCGCATCGAGCTACCGGACGGGACGAACCTGGTGTCCGACGACCCCGTCGTCGATGACACGCTGTCGCGGCTGCTGGGACGGACGGTCCGGCTGGTCAGGCAGCGCCCGGCCGGCGCGACGCTGGAACGCCCGGATCCGGAGAAGCTACTGGAGTTCGGGTTGGACGCATCCGACGCCGAGGTCGGGGGCCGTATCCTCGAGATCGCTCAGGCGACCCCGGGTGACTCGTTCACCGACGAGGCCCCGCTGCACGCGATCACCACGGCCACCCTCGACCACATCGGCGTCGAGGCGCTGCGCTACCGGCCGAACCTGGTGATCGCGACGCCACCGGGCTACCCGCCTTATGGCGAAAGCGACTGGATCGGAAGGGAACTCGTGGCGGGGGAGGCGCGACTGCGGGCCCTGAGTTCCACATCACGGTGCGTGGTGCCCACGCTGGAGCACGGGCCGTTACCCCGAGCCCCGCAGGCGCTCCGCACGCCCGCGGCCGAGAATCGTTGGGACACCGGCGGTCACGGTCCGCAGCCGTGCGCGGGCGCGTACCTCGAAGTGCTGTCGGCGGGCGTCATTCGCGTCGGCGACCCCGTCACCCTAGGGCCATAGCGGCTTTCAGTCGGCGACCCCTGCGAAGTCGACCCACAGGTGTCGCGGCCCGCGGAACACCTGGTTGTGCCGATACGGCGGCGGGTCGACGACCAGCTTCGGCGATTCGACGCGGCGCAGAAAGGTCTCCAGCGCCAGGTTGACCTCCAGGCGCGCCAGCGGGCCGCCCATGCAGGTGTGAATGCCGCTGCCCCAACCGAAATGCTCGTTGTCCTCGCGCAGCGGATCGAAGCGGTCCGGGTTGTCGAAGCGCCGCGGATCCCGATTCGCCGCCGCGTAGACGAGGTGCACCGCCGACCCGGCCGGGATCAGCGTCCCGCCGATCTCGATGTCCGCGGTGGCGCTGCGGCTCGGGAAGAACTGCACCGCCGACTGCAGCCGCTGCACCTCCTCGATGGCGCGCGGGATCAGTTCCGGGCGCTGTCGCATCAGATCCCAGGAGCCTGGGTTGCGCAGCAGCGTCATCACGCAATTGGTGATGGTGTTCACGGTGGAGTCGTGACCGGCGACCAACAGCAGCATGGCGTTGGACGTCGTCTCCTGCACCGACATCGGGCCGTCGGGCCCGTCGTCGTGCAGCAGCTTGGACAGCAGGCCGTCGCCCGGTGTTTGCGCGTACTTGCGCACCAGGCCGCCCAGGTAGTCCTGCAATGCGGCGGTGCCGGCGCGGCCCCTTTCGGCCAGGGCCCGGCCCTCTTCGGTGGCGCCCTCCGGGCCGAGGTCGCTGCCCATCATGAAGTCGAAGATCCAGCCGTGAAACGTCGGCTCGTCCTCGACCGGCACGCCGAGAATCTTGCAGATGACCGCAACGGGTATCGGGTAGGCGAAGTCCTCCACCACATCCAGGCGGGTCTTGCCGCGCGCCTTCACCCGGTCGAGCATCTCGTTGGCGAGTTGCACGACGAACGGCTCCATCCCCGGGATCAGGTCGGGTGAGTGCGGCGGACCGAAATGGCGCATGACCTGGCGGCGGGCCCGGTCGTGATCGGGCGGGTCGGAAACGATGATGCTGGGAAAGCGGCCGTAGGCCTCCATGTGTTCGCTGCCGGCAGCGGGCTTTTCGCCGCCCAGGCCCGCCGGGCTTCGGCGGATGTCGGAGCTGACCCGCGGGTCGTGGGCCAACGCGAGCAGCTCGCGGTAGCCGGTGACGACGTAGGTGTCGGCGGAGACCTTGGCCACCGGCGTTTCGCGTAGCTCCCGGAAGAAGGGGTACGGGTTGGGGCGGTTCTCGAACTTCATCGCCTCGGCCCAAGCGGTTTCGGCGTCCATCATCGGCTCCTGGGGCGGAATTCCGCACCGCGAGAGGTGGGGTCATGTCCGGTCAGCACCACGTCGGGAATGGCGGTCGGTTCGCGGGGGTCGGGGAACGAACCGGGCCGGCATCGGCTCGAAGATGACGGGGCGGTCGTAGCCGGGCGGGGGCGGCGGGAACGGCGCGGACCGCTCGATCAGCGACGCGTAGTACGGCAGCCACTTGCCGTGGTTGAACGTCACCGCCCCGACGATGCGGCCGCGGTAGCCGTAGGCCGCCGCGAACCGGCGTTGCGCGGGCGAGCCCTGCGTGAACACGATCTCGTCCCCGAAAGAGCACACCCCGACGCTCTTGATGTTGACGCCGAACTGGCCGGACCAGAACGACGGCAGCGGCAGGTGCGGCCGCCGTCCCATCTCCAGGCTGATCATGTTGTTGGCCGCCACCTCTGCGCCGAAAACCGCGTTGTCCCAATGCTCTTGGGACATGAACTCGTATTCGTAGAGGACGTGCGGGGCGCGGGCCACGTCGCCGGCGACGAAGATGTTGTCGGTCACCACACCGTTGATGTCGAACGCGCGGCACCCGGCGTCGCACGCCACCCCCCAGAACCCGCTCGCCAGCTGCGCGCCGTCGAGCCATTCGACGTTGCGGATCGAGCCCAGGCAGGCCACCACCACGTCGACGTCGAGCACGGTGCCGTCCGACAGGCGGGCCCGGCGGACGTGGTCGTCGGCGTCTCCGTCGAGGGCTTCCACGGCTACGCCGGTGCGCAGGTCCACCCCAGCGTCGAGCTGCATCCGGGCGGCGATGTCGCCGATCACGCCGCCGAGCGCGCCGGTCAGGGGCGCCTTGCCGCGCTCGGCCACGGTCACGGCAAGGTCGAGATCGCGGCACACCGAGGCGATTTCGGAGCCGACGAACCCCGATCCGACGATGAGCACGCGGCGCGGTCGCTCCCGGAGCGCGGCGGCCAGCCGCGCGGCGTCGTCGCACGTGCGCACCGTGAACAGCCCCTGCAGGGCGGCCTCGTGCGCGTTGAACCATGGGCGCGCCCTGGTTCCGGTGGCGATCAGCAGGCGGTCGTAGTCCACCTTCTCGCCGTTGGCGAGCAGCACCTGGCGGTTGGACCGGTCCAGGCCCACGGCCGCCACGCCCAGCCGCCAGTCGGCGTCGACGGGACGCAGGCGGGGGAGCTTCGTGTGATCAGCGGGCACCCAGCCCTTGAGGACCTGCTTGGACAGCGGCGGCCGGTCGTAGGGTTCGTGCGGCTCGTCGCCGATGATCGTGAGCGGCCCACGGAAGCCTTTCTCCCGCAAGGCTTCCGCCGCCCGCAGGCCGGCCAGCGACGCCCCCACGATGACGATGCGGCCCTCGGCCTTGAACGCATCGACGAGCCGGCCGACGAGCGAAGCGGCCGTCATCGGGTGTCTCGGTCGGCCGGCGGATCGAGCTCCAGGACGATGGCTTGCACGGGGCAGGACGCCGCCGCGCGCAGTACGCGCTGGCGCTGGGAGTCGTCGGGGTTGGGGTCGTAGGCCAGAGCCTCCTCGCCGACCATCTCGAGCACCTCGGGCGCGAGCGGCACGCATTGGGCGTAGCCCTGGCACTTGTTGAGATCGACCACCAACCGCATGTCCCGAGCCTTTCGCCCGTGGGCTACCTGACGCCCCTCGCGCGCACAGTACTTGGCCGGGGCGGGCCGCGACAGCCGTCGCCGGAATTCGCCCGGCCGGCGGCGCTGTCGGTCACCCGCAGAGCCCAGCCCCGGCCAAACCGGGATCGCCGCGACCTACCGGCTCAGCGCCACTTGATGCCGCACCCGATCGACGGCCGCTGATCGGGGTCGACCGGCTGCCCGGCGAGCACGGCGTCGACGGCCGCGCGGACATCGGCCGCCGTCACCGGCTTGTCGTTGCCCGGGCGGGAGTCGTCGAGTTGGCCGCGGTAGACGAGCCGGCGCTCGCCGTCGAAGACGAACGTGTCGGGCGTGCACGCCGCGGAGAAGGCGCGGGCGACATCCTGGGTCTCGTCGTAGAGGTACGGGAACGTCCAGCCGTGAGCGCGGGCCTCGGCGACCATCTGCTCGGGCCCGTCCTGCGGGTAGGTGACGACGTCGTTGCTGGAGATGCCGACCATCGCGACGCCCTTGTCCGCGAGGTCGCGGCCCAGCGCGGCGAGCCCGGCGGCGACGTGCTTGACGTACGGGCAGTGGTTGCAGATGAACGTGACGACGAGCGCCGGGCCCGTCAGGTCGTCGAGGCTGACCGTGGCCCCGGTGGCCGGATCGGGCAGCGAGAACGTCGGCGCGGGGGTGCCGAGGGCGAGCATGGTGGACTCGATGGCCATACCGGCCAGACTAGCCCGCTATAGCTTGGAGCCCAGCCCCGCAACCAGATTGATCGTGACGGCCAGCACCACCGCGCCGAGGAGGTAGGACAGCAGCGCCTGCCGCAACACCGTGGCCCTGATCGACGTCAGCCCGATCTCGGTGTCCGACACCTGATAGGTCATGCCGACAGTGAAGGCCACGTACGCAAAGTCGCGGAACCGGGGCGGCTCGGGGTCGTGAAAGTTGATCCCGCCCGGTTCGTCGACGTAGTAGAGCCGCGCGTAGTGCACGGTGAACAGGGTGTGCACCGAAAACCAGGACGCCGCGACGGCCGCGATTCCGAGCAGGGCGGCCAGTACGGCTTTGGGGCCGGAGTGCGACCCCGCCGCCACCACGTAGCCGACGCCGGCGAGGCTCGCGACGCTCGCCGACACGATGACCGCGTCGGCGACCCACCGGGTCGGGTCCTCGCGGGTCACATAGGCGCGGGTTTGGTCGGCGTCCATGCCGGCGAGGAGGAGCCAGGTCCATCCGACATAGACGCCGGCGGTGACGACCCAGCCGATCAGGGCGAACCGCCAGCCGACCGTGTTGCCGACCGTGACGGCGACGGCAACACCGAGCACCGCGGCTACCAGGATCCGGACCGCGACCGTATCGCGGGACAACGCCACGAGGGATTTCACACTTCCGACCTAAGCATCATCGGAAGCGTGCCCGGACGAAACTAGCCGTTCTGGGGCCGTGGCGGCGCCTGCCCGAGCTTGTTGACGGCGAACGTCGCGGCCTGGTTGACCATCCCGTTGTCGATGTAGGACATGTGCGACATGATGTTGCCGCCCGGGGAGCAGATCGGGTCGTCGGGGGCGCACAGGCTGATCGTCTTGCCGACGAGCGCGGGGCTGATCGTGGGCAGCGGCTGGCCGCCCCACAGCATGCTGGAGAAACCGCTGGTGGGCTCGCCGAACAGGGCGACGGCGGCGACGTGGTCGGCCACCGGGGCGGGCAGCGTCTGGCTGGCCAGGTCGATTACCGTCGAGCCCTGCGAGTACCCGCCGAGCACCATCTTGGTGTTGGGGCAGCTGGCGGCGACGTCCTGGATGTGTGCGCTGGCGTCGTTGGAGCCGGCCGTGGCGCTGTTGTGGTAGTCGTCGTTGGCCGGGTAGTTGACGGCATAGGCGCTGATGGACCGCCCGCCGAGCTGTGCGGTGAGCGAGTCGACGAATGCTTGCCCGACGTTGGCAAGGCCGGGTTCCTGATGGGTGCCGCGCGCGAAGACCACCGCGACGTCGGTGCAGGGGTCGGCGGACGCGGCCGGGGCGGCGAAAGGTGCGCTCAGCGCCGCCCACGCCGTCACGGCCGAAACTCCAACGATGCGGGCAAGGCTGCGTGAATTCATTTCCAAATGCTGACACACCGTCGGCGGCGGCGACGCATGCGGGCCTTAGAGCTCGCCGCGCGCGATCCGGTCGGCGCGCCAGCAACGCGCCCGCATGGGGATGTCGATCACGTCGGCCCCGGGGAACCGCGCCGCCAACGTGGCGCGCGCTTCGGCCAGCCGCCGCGCGCGGTCGTCCGGGGACGCGACGATCACCCTGCTGTAGGTGCCCAGCATCGCGACGGCGTCCTCGACCGTCATGGTCCGGACAAATCGGAACCTCTCACGGGCGATGTGGTGGAAGATCGGCGGCTCCGGAAGGACGACGTCCAGGCGCCGGCGTACCCGCGCGGCCACCTCGGCCGCGGCGGCATCGTCCTCCTCCCCGGGCTGGTGGTCGAGGTTGCGCACCCAATCCACCTCGCGGTCGCGGCTTGTCCAGACCAGGCCGAGCCGGCCGCCGTCGCGCAGCACCCGGCCGATCTCCGGAACGGCCCGTTCGTGGTCCATCCAGTGCCACGCCGACGAGACGAACACGGCGTCCGCCGACGCGTCGGGAAGCGGGATCGACTCGCCACGGCCCTCGACGACACGGACGCCGGGGGATCGCGCGGCCAGCACACTCCGCATGCGCGCATCGGGTTCGACTGCGATGACCTGGGCCGCGTTACCGACCAGGGTGCGGGTGAATAGCCCGGTGCCCGCGCCCACGTCGACGGCCACGCCGCAACCGGGGGGCACCAGCCAGCGCACCGCCTCCCGCGGGGGTTGCGGCCGCAGCCCGTCGTAGTCCTCGGCGATCGACCCGAAGGACATCGCGCGCTCTTGGCGATCGGTCACAACGCCACCGTAGTCGCCGTGCCGCTCACGACCGCTGGCGTGGAAACGTTTGGTAAATACCGAGAATTTCGGGCCGGAGTTTCCTAGAGTCGGCATACCGGCCTGTGGCGTGAGCTGCCCGTCCCCGGTATCAGACGTGGTTGTGGGGTAGAGGGGAAGGACACCGGGGGATGAGTTTCCTGACGTCGCCGCCAGAGATCATCTCGGCACTACTCCATGCGGGCGCCGGCCCCGAGCCGATGCTGGCCGCGTCCGCGGCCTGGGACGGGCTGGCCACCGAATTGGGTTCGGCTGCGCAGTCGTTCTCGTCGATCACCGCCGGGCTCGCCGGCGACGCCTGGCAGGGGGCCGCCTCGGCGGCGATGCTGTCGACCGCGGCGCAGTACACCGGAGTGCTCAGCGCGGCGGCGGCGCAAGCGCAAACCGCCGCGGCCCAGGCCCAGGTGGTGGCCGGCGAGTTCGAGTCCGCCCTGGCCGCCACCGTGCACCCCGCGTTGGTCTCCGCCAACCGCAGTCAGCTGATTCAGCTGGTGTTCTCGAACCTGTTCGGGCAGAACGCACCCGCGATCGCCGCGGCCGAGGCCCAGTACGAGCAGATGTGGGCCCAGGACGTGTCGGCGATGGTGGGCTATCACGGCGGGGTTTCGGCCGCGGCGGCCCAGCTGTCGTCCTGGTCGTCGGCCCTCCAGGGCCTGCCCGCCCAGGCCACCGCCGCGATCGCCGCCAGCCCCGCGGCCGCGGCCCTGAGCCCGGCCACCCCGGCGGCCGCCAACCCCATCGTGGGGCTGCTCGGGGGCGTCGAGAACGAGGCGACCAACGTCGTCGCCCAGGTCGAGCACTACGCCGTCAACATCATCAACGCGCCCACCGACCTGCTGTTCGGCTTCCCCCTGATCGGCGGCGGGGCGGCCGCGCCGCTGGGCGGGTCGATTACCGGCGGGACGGCAACCGCTCCGCTGACGATCTTCGGCGGCACCGAGCCGCTGGTGAACGCCTCCGTGGGCACCGGGTCGGGTATGCCGTTGCTGGTCGACACCGGGTCCACGGGCCTCGTCGTCCCCTTCACCAAGGTCGGGGGACTGTTGGGATTGCTCCAACTCGGCATTCCGCACGGCCTGGGGATCGGCGGCTACAGCGGCGGACTGGACTACGTCTACGCCACCTACAACGCCCCGGTGAATTTCGGCGGCGGCCTGGTCACCTCGTCGACCCCCGTCAACGTCGAACTCTTCGCCTGGCCGGTGTCCATCCAGTCCGCGATGAACAGCGGCTTGACGTTCCAGTCCTTCTTCGCGACCGACGGGGCGTCCGGCGTCCTGGGTGTCGGACCGAACGCGGGAGGCCCGGGCCCGAGCATCCCGCTGCAGGCGCTGCCGTCGCCCTACAACCAGGGCCTGCTGATCAACCAAACCGTGGCCAACCCTTACCTGCAGTTCGGTGCTCAGCCGACAATCCAAGGGCACCCAGTGTTGGCAACGCTCAACGGATCGCCCATTACCAACCTGGAGGTGAGCGTCGCTGGTGGACCGATGCAAACCGTTTCGTCGATCGTTGACTCCGGCGGTGTGGAAGGGACGCTCCCGGCGAGCATTGGCGCGTCACCCGGGCAGCTAATTCAGGTCTACGACAGCACCGGCACGCACCTGCTGTACTCGTACACCTACAACTCGGATTACTTCCCCACGCCGATCTCGAGCGGGTTGATGAACACCGGGAACCTGATTTTCGATGAGCACCCGGTGTACGTCAACTTCGGCAACAACACCTCGACCATTTACGACTGATCTGAGGCGTCGCCGTTGCCGGCGAAATGCCACTCGCGCACAGCCGAATTCCGTTGGCGGAAGGGTGTATTTTCAGGTCGGCGCCCGGGCCATTTCCTAGAGTCTGCCGTACCGGTCGACGCCGTTCTCCAGTCAATCGGGCCGGGCGCGGAGGGGAAGGACATCGGGGATGAGCTTTTTGGTCTTGCCGCCGGAGATCAATTCGATGCTCATGTACGCGGGCGCGGGCTCGGCGCCAATGCTGGCCGCCGCGACGGCGTGGGACGGGTTGGCCGCCGAGTTGGGCTCAGCGGCGCAGTCGTTTTCGTCGATCACCTCAGCCCTGGCCGGCGAGGCCTGGCAGGGGGCCGCCTCGACGGCGATGGTGACGGCCGCCGCGCAATACACGGGGGTGCTGAGTCGCGCTGCGGCGCAAGCGCAATCGGCCGCCGCGCAGGCCCAGACGATCGCGAGCGCTTTCGAGTCCGCCGTCGTCGCCACCGTGCATCCCGCGTTGGTGAGCGCCAACCGCAACGAGCTGGTGCAGCTCCTCGTCTCAAACCTGTTCGGGCAGAACGCACCCGCGATCGCCGCCGCCGAATCCGACTACGAGCAGATGTGGGCCACCGACGTCGCCGCGATGGTCGACTACCACGGCGGCGTGTCGGCGGCGGCGTCGCAACTGACCTCGTGGTCGGCCGCGGTGCGCGGTCTGCCGGCCCAGGCGTCGAGCGCGGCCGCCGCCACTCCCGTTGGCGCAGCGCTGAATTCACTGGCCCCCGCGGCCAGCAGCCCGGGACTCGGGGCTCTCGAGCAGTACGCCATCGCCGCGATCAACGGGCCCACCGAGTTTCTGTTCGGCCGCCCGCTGATCAGCACGGCGCCGGCACCGGGCCTCGGCGGCACCGTCAGCGGCGGGACGGCGACCGCCCCGCTGACCCTCTACGGCGGCGCGGAACCGTTGGTGAACGCCTCCGTGGGCGGCGGGGCACCGGTGCCGTTGCTGGTCGATACCGGGTCCACCGGCCTCGTGATCCCATTCCAAAACGCCGGGGGATTACTGGGAACGCTTCAGCTCGGCCTGCCCAGCGGTTTCGGCATCGGCGGCTACAGCGGGGGAATCAACTATTTGTACGCGACGTATAACGCGCCGGTGAATTTCGGCGGCGGGCTCGTCACCTCGCGGACGCCCGTCGACATCGAACTTTTCGCATGGCCGGCATCCATTTCCGCGGCAATGAACCACGGCCTCACGTTCCAGTCCTACTTTGCTCAAGACGGTGCGGGCGGCGTCTTGGGTGTCGGCCCCAACGCCGGGGGACCGGGCCCGAGCATCGCCACCCAGGCATTGCCCGCGCCCTACAACTCCGGCCTGCTGATCAACGAAACCGGGCAGCACCCGTATCTGCAGTTCGGCGCGCCGCCGACGAACCTCAACCCGATCGCCACGTTCTCCGGGTCGCCGATCGCCACCCTGGAAATCGGCACCGGGCCGCTCGGCGCGGTATTCCCGCAATATTCGGTGAACGCGGTCATCGATTCCGGTGGCGTGGAAGGGACCATACCCACGGGCCTCAATGCCGTACCGGGAGAGCTCATCAGCGTCTTCGCCCCCAACGGCGCGCTGCTGTACTCCTACCTCTACGACGGGACGTACTTCCCGACACCGTCGCCGTACATCATGAACACCGGGGCCCTGCCCTTCCTGGAACACCCGGTGTACATCTCCTACAGCCCCGGTGGCGTCGGGACGACGACCTTCTACCAGTGACCGATCGCTCGTCGCGCAGCGTTTTGCCTCACCGAGACCGGGGGTACCTGCAGGGTCATGGGGTGGGTCACGCTGCACGCGGTGGCGATCGTGTCAGCGTTGCTCGCCGCGTTCTGGGCCGCGCTGGGCATCGTGATTCGGCAGCGAGTCGCCCAGCGTGTTCCCGCTGACGACGCCATGTCAACCGCGGTGACGACAACCGTGCTACGCGATCGGTTGTGGTGGGCGGGCACCCTCGCCGCCGTCGCGGGTTACGTCTTTCAAGCGCTGGCGCTGGCGCACGGATCGCTGCTGTTGGTCCAACCCCTGCTGGTGTCCTCGCTGCTGTTCGCCCTGCCGATGAGCGCCAGGCTCTCCCGCCAACGCATCAGCTGGGCCGAGTGGGGCTGGGCGGCCGTGCTGACCGCCGCGCTGGCGGTGTTCGTGCTCGTCGGACAGCCCCGCGAGGGACACAACCGGCCACCCGTACCGGCGTGGACGCTCGCGCTGCTGATGACCGTGCCGCTGGTGGCGGTGTGCGTGGTCGCGGCCCGTCGCACCGCCGGGCGCGGGCGTGCCATGCTCCTGGCGATCCCCGTCGCGGTCCTGCTGGGGATGGTCGCCGTGCTGACCAAGATCTGCACCCACCGTTTTGCCATCGGCGGCTGGCACGGGCTCATGACCGTCCCGGCCCCTTATGTGCTGGTGGCGTTGGCCGTAGCGCTAACGGTGTTGCAGCAATCGGCATTTCATGCCGGCGCACT
The DNA here is from genome assembly GCF_900157385.1 of Mycobacterium terramassiliense. Lineage (GTDB taxonomy): Bacteria > Actinomycetota > Actinomycetes > Mycobacteriales > Mycobacteriaceae > Mycobacterium > Mycobacterium terramassiliense. Next base: position 176,951 of record NZ_LT717697.1, on the reverse strand, counting down.
GCAGGCGTCGGTGCCGATCATGTTGGTGGGTGAGCCGGTCGTCGCCGTGCTTCTCGGGGTGGTGGTGCTCGGGGAGCATGTGGCGGTGCGCGGCGCGGCGGCGCCGGTGCTCACCGTCGCGGTCCTGGCGATGGTGGTGTCGGCCACCGCCCTGGGCCGCGGTGAGGCGCCCGACGTCAATGCGGCGACGCGGCGGCCGTCCCCGTCCTCGCGGGTGCCCCCGCTGGCGGCCGCCGGTGTCGCTAACGTTGACGTACCCCGACTCGGACCGGACCGAGGTGAACGTTATGAGCCGTAACCGTGCAGGCGCCGCGCCCCTGGTCCTGGCAGCGATCGGGCTCGCGCTCGCCGGGGCCGGCCAGGCAGGCGCCGCGGCGGGCGCGACGGGGTTGGCCCCTACCACCGTGCTGGCCGATGCGCCCCGCATGCCCGAGGGCGCGCAGCCGCAGTTGGCGTCCGACCCCGCCCAGCTGGCCGACGACCTGGTCGCCGACGAGCACGCGCTGCGCGACCCGTCGACGGCCGAGCCCGCGCTGACGGCGGCGGCCAAGCGCCAGCAGGCTGCCTATCGCGCCATCGGGCGACACCCCGAATGGGATGCGACCACACGGCCGCGCATCCCGGCGCCGCTGCTCGATGTCTACGACCGCAACGTCGACGCCCGCCGGCAGCTGACCGCCATGACGCCCGTGCGGGACACGCTGCCCGCGTGGCGCATCGAGCCGCCGGCCCCGGCCGACGAGCTGCTGGGCTACTACCACCAGGCGGAGGCGGACTCCGGCGTCGGGTGGAACTACCTGGCCGCGATCAACCTCATCGAAACCCGGCTCGGCAGCATCGTCGGCGTCAGCACCGCCGGCGCGCACGGCCCGATGCAGTTCTTGCCCGCGACGTTCGCCAGCTACGGGCAGGGCGGCGACATCGACTCACCCCGAGACAGCATCATGGCGGCCGGGCGCTACCTGGCGGCCAACGGTTTTGCCAGCGACCGTGATCACGCCATCTACCAGTACAACCACGCGAACGAATACGTCCGCGCGGTCGACCAATACGCGGCGCTGATGGCCGCCGATCCGTCGACGTTCGGCGCGTACTACCGGTGGGACGTCTACTGCCGCACGACCGCGGGCGACGTCTTGCTGCCGATCGGCTACGCCGCGACGTCGCCGATCCCTGCCGCGGACTACGTGGCGAGCCATCCGCAATAACCCGGCCCTCGTGCGGCCGGGATTTGTCGTACCCCGCTGTGACGATGGGGTCATGTCGTCGGTCGCGTCGTCTCCGTTGGGGGTGAACCATAAGAAGCGCCTGGAGGTGCTTTTCGAGGACTTGGCGGAGTTGGCCGGTCAGCGTAACGCCATCGATGGGCGCATCGTGGAGATCGCCGCGGAGATGGAGCGCGACGAGCTGTGCGGGTCCACGGGGGCTCGGTCGGTGGCGGCGCTGCTGGCCTGGAAGCTGGGCTCGTCGTCGGCCAACGCCCACACGATCACCACGGTGGCGCGTCGGCTGGGGGAGTTTCCGCGGTGCGCGGCGGGCCTGCGGGAGGGGCGGCTGTCGCTGGATCAGGTCGGGACCATCGCCGCGCGCGCCGGGCAGGGATCCGATAAGCATTACGCCGAACTTGCCGCGGTCGCCACGGTCAGCCAGCTGCGCACCGCCGTCAACCTCGAGCCGCGACCCGAACTCGAGTCGGGGCCGCCACCGGAGGCATCGATCACCAAGACCCGCGGCGAGGAGGTGACGTGTTGGCGGATCAGGCTTCCCCATGTGGATGCGGCGAAGTTCGACGCGGCGCTGGCCTCGCACCGCGAGGCGCTGATCGCCGAGTGGAAACACGACCGCGGCGACGAAGACCGCGCATCCGATGTGGCGCCGCCGCTGCCGGGCACCCTCGAGGCGTTCCTGCGGCTGGTCGAGGCCGGCTGGGACGCCGAAGCGGCCCGCCGCCCGCACGGGCAACACACCACCGTGCTGGTGCACCTCGACGTCGCCCAGCGCGCCGCTGCCCTGCATCTGGGTCCACTGCTCACCGAGGCTGAACGCCAATACCTGACGTGTGATGCCACCTGTGAAGTCTGGTTCGAACGCGACGGCCAGCCCATCGGCGCCGGCCGAACCACCCGAGCGATCAGCCGGCGGCTGCGCCGAGCCCTGGAGCACCGCCACCGCGGCTGCGCGGTCCCCGGCTGCGGGGCCACCCGCGGCCTGCACGCCCACCACCTGCGGCACTGGGAAGACGGCGGGCTCACCGAGCTGGCCAACCTGGTCCTGGTCTGCCCCTATCACCACCGCCTGCACCACCAAGGCCACATCACCATCACCGGACCCGCAGACGCTCTCACCGTCACCGACAGCGACGGGCAACCCCTGCAGCGCGGATCACTCGCACGCCCACCCACCCAGGCTCCACCCGCCGTCCCGCCATACCCCGGGCCCATCGGCGAGCGCGCCGACTGGTGGTGGTACGACCCCTTCCAACCCCAACCGCCACCAAACAACAACTAGGCGCTGAAACTGGTTGAGGTATAGACGATTTCGTATCTGCCGAAGGTCGGATCTACAGCGCGTGGCGTAGATCCGGATCCCAGGGTTCCGGAGACCTCTTCTGCTTGGCAGCGTAGAGATCGTCGTCGGCTTCGGCGAACAGCGCGGCGACATCCGCGCTTTCACCCGGTGCCGACGCGGCGCCGACGCTGGTGCCCGGGGTGTGCAGCCGCACGCCGGCGACGAACCGCTCGGCCGCCGTCGGCGTCCGGCCCGCGCGCTCCGCGATGCACACGGCGAATTCGTCGCCGCCGAGCCTGGCCAGAACGGCGTTGGCCGGAGCCACTTTTCGCCACACGCTGGCGCGGCTGATCAGGTGTTCGTCCCCGGCGACGTGTCCGTCGGTGTCGTTGATCCGTTTGAAGTTGTCGATGTCGAGCGCGATGACGGTGACCGTGGCCGCTGACGAACGGGCGCGCGCCAGCAGGTCGGCGGTGGCGATCTCCCAGCCGGCCCGATTCAGCAGGCCCGTGAGGGGATCGGTGCAGGCGGCCGCGACCAGGCTGCGCGTCACCAATCCGAAGGACTCGGCGGCCCCGACGATCGCGACGACGAAGATCAGGTAGTCGATATACAGCCTGGCCGTGTGCGAGACGGCCAGGGCAGCGACCGATGCCAGCGTGAGCACGCCGACCAACAGCACCCCGCGGCGCGGTGAGTAGAACGCGCGCAGGTACATCGCCAGGAACATCGGCGCGATCAGGCAGGCCAACTCGGCGCTGATCGCGACATGGAACGCCATCACGATGGGGGTGGCCACGATCGCCACGGCCGTCGCCGGCGCGGTTTTGTCGGGCCGGACAGCGAGCCACACCAGCGCCGCCACCCCGAGGGCGATCGCCACGATGCCCCCGACCGGATTCCCCTTGGCCAGCCCGTGGCGGATCGGAAACACAGTGGTGAACACCACGCCGTAGGTATAGAGGAACGTGGTGGTGCCCAGATAGATCCGGAGCAGCCGAACCTGGTGTGCGGCGTAAAAGCCGCTTCCCGAATCGGCGCGCAGCCGCAATTGGGGTCGGCGAGCGACCCGACGGCCGAAGGGGCCTGCGAGGCGAAGACCCATTCCGTCACTCTCTGGTCAGATGCGGCTGTGCGGAGGAGCCGCCAATTGTCATCTGAACGGTAATGGATGGGTCGAGCAATGTCCGCAAAAGAAAGGGACGTTTTAATCCGTCCCACTTCAACATATTACGCACCCGGGGGCTTGCGGCAAGACCGGGGTCATGCCTCAAAATCGCTGGTCGAAGCCGGAATCGGAGCGAATCGGAGCGAATCGGGGGTTTGCGAAATGAGCGCGTTGTCAGCGGCGGAGGGAAGGCACGCGGTGGTGATCGCCGGGGCAGGCCCGACCGGCTTGATGCTGGCCGGCGAGTTGGCGCTGGCGGGGGTCGACGTCGCGATCGTCGAGCGGCGCGCCAGCCGGGAGTTGATCGGCGCGCGGGCGGGCGGATTGCACTCGCGCACCATCGAGGTCCTCAATCAGCGCGGGATCGCCGACCGGTTCCTCGCGGAGGGTCAAGTGGCACAGGTCGCGGGGTTTGCCCAGATTCGATTGGATATCAGCGACTTTCCCAGCCGCCACCCCTACGGGCTCGCGCTCTGGCAGACCCACATCGAGCGGATCCTGGCCGGTTGGGTCGACGAGCTGACGGTGCCGATCTATCGCGGACGCGAGGTGACCGCCGTCGCCCAAGACGACACCGGCGTCGACGTGGCGCTATCCGACGGCCGCTCCCTGCGCGCCCGCTACGTCGTCGGGTGCGACGGCGGACGCAGCGCGGTCCGCAAGTCCGTCGGCATCGCCTTCCCGGGTTGGGATCCGACAACGAGCTACCTGCTCGCCGAGGTCGAAATGGCGAGCGACAGCGAGCCGGAATGGGGCATCCGCCACGACGGCCTCGGCGTCCATTCGCTCAGCACGCCGGAGGATCGGGGCCCGGTGCGGGTCATGGTGACCGAGCGGCAGGTGGGCGATACCGGTGAGCCCACCCTCCGCGAGCTGGGCGAGGCGCTCGTCGCCGTATACGGCACCGATTACGGGATCCACAGTCCCCGTTGGATTTCGCGGTTCACCGACATGGCGCGACAGGCGGAGGCCTATCGCGCGGGGCGGGTCCTGCTGGCCGGCGACGCCGCACACGTGCATCACCCGATCGGTGGGCAAGGGCTCAACACCGGCGTGCAGGATGCGGTGAATCTGGGATGGAAGCTGGCCCAAGTGGTCAAGGGGATATCGCCCGACGCGCTGCTCGACAGCTACCACGCCGAACGGCACCCGGTGGGCGCGCGCGTGCTGCGCAACGCGATGGCGCAAATGACGCTGCTCCGCCCGGATGACCGGCTGAAGGCGTTGCGCGACAGCGTGTCCGAGCTCCTCAGCATGGACGAGCCGCGCAGACGGTTCGGCGCGATGATGTCTGGCCTGGACATCCGTTACGACCTCGGCGAGGGGCACCCGCTGCTCGGGCGCCGCATGCCCGACCTTGAGGTGCTGACCGCCGACGGCCCGACGCTGGTGTCCAGCTTGCTGCGCGACGCGCGGCCGGTGCTCCTCAACCTCGGTGCGCTCGGCGAGTTCGACGCCACGCCGTGGACGGATCGAGTCCGGTTGCTTGACGCGAAATATGTTGGTGAATGGGAACTTCCGGCGATTGGCGCCGTGCCCGCGCCAACCGCCGCGCTGATCCGGCCCGACGGATACGTTGCCTGGGTGGGGCAGCGAACCGAGGCCGGACTCGCCGACGCGCTCACCGCGTGGTTCGGGGACGCTCAACGCCGCCCGAACGCGCCGGGCCCGGCGTGAAAGAGCCCGATCAGCAGGACCCCGAGCGCCGTTGCGCAAAACGGCCACAGTGGCTCCCGCCCGTGAAATGCGGCGTGCAGCGTCACCGCGGCGAGCACTAAACCGGCCCATCCCGCAACAACATTGGGGACGGGGCCACCGCCCCACGCGTTCGGGTAACGCTGCCGGGTGATGCCACGCACGAAATGGGGAATGGCGTTGCCGGCCAGCAAGCCGCCCAGGAATGCGAGCGCAAGCGTCGGGATCATGACTTCTGGCGGCCTTTCGCATCGCGCGTGAGCACGGGCATCACCACCGCGTCCACGATCCGCGCGATCTCGGCGTCGTCGAGCGCCTGGCCGGTGACCAGGATGCGCGTGAAGACCAGCGCGGAGGCGATCTCCGACGCCAGCTCGTGATCGGCCCGGTCCGGCAGCTCGCCGCGTTCGATCGCGCGCGCGACGAGCCCGCCGATGACCGATCGCTTCGCGCTCAAGACCTGACCGCGGACATGCTCGGCAAGCTCGCCGTTGTCGCGCATCGCGTTGAGCAGACCCAAGATCAACGCGCCATCTTGCGACGCGAGGCTGTCGCGCATCTGAATGATCGCTTGAGCCAGGTCGCCGCGGAGATCACCGGTATCCAGTTCCGCGGTCGCGGCCGTGCCGTGTCGCGACAGCGCCGCCAGCACCAACTCGGGCTTGCCGGGCCAACGACGGTAGATCGTCGCCTTGCTGGCGCCCGCTCGCGACGCGACCGCGTCGATGGTGAGCCGGTCGTAGCCGGTGGCCGCCATCAGCTCGAGGGCCGCATCCAGGATCGCGTCGGTGCGCGCCTCTCCCCGAACCACTCGGCCCCTCCGATGAACGAAACGGTTTCGTACACTTGGCTTCGACGATAGGGGCAGCGAGGCCGGCGGTCAAGGCGGGAAGGAACCGCGCGTTCGCTCAGTTGGTAGTGCACGTGCCCGGCCAGCAGGCCAAGATCGGCTTGCAGACCACGATGAAAGGCAAAGATGACCGACTCAGCCAGCGGGGTTAGGCCCAGCCACGTGAGGATCGGCGTTCAGCTGTGGCCCGGGGGGACTCCCGACTACCGGACGTGGCGACAGGCTGTGCTGCACGCCGAAGAACTCGGCGCCGACGCCATCTTCGGCTACGACCACTTCCACAAGCCGTTCGTCGACATCGTCGACGGTGTCCCGCACCTGCACGATGAACAGCCGGAAGTCAACAACTTCGAGGGCTGGACGGCCCTGGCGTCCTGGGCGGAGATCACCAGCCGAGCCGAGATCGGCCTGCTCGTCACCGGCATGCCCTACCGCAACCCCGACCTGGTCGCGGACATGGCACGCACGGTCGACCACATCAGCGGAGGCCGCCTGATTCTGGGGGTGGGGGCGGGCTGGTACTGGAAGGACTTCACCGTCTACGGCTACGACTACGGCAGCGTGCGAACCCGGATGGACCAATTCGACGAAGGCTTGGCGCGCATCGAGCACCGGCTCGCCCACCTGACGCCCGGCCCGGTGCGGCACATCCCGATCCTCATCGGCGGCGGCGGCGAGCGGCGGACCATTCCCATCGCTGCGCGCCACGCCGACATCTGGCACAGCTTCGAGCCAATCGACGAATTTCGTCGCAAGAACGATCTCCTCAAGCAACTGGCCTCCGAGGCCGGACGCGACGAGGCCGCCATCGAACGGGCAATTGCCTGGACGGACGCCGCGGCCGCCGACGCCTTCGTCGACGAGGGGGTCACGCTGTTCACCACCGAGATCCACCCGGACGGCAACGGCTACGACTTCTCCGAACTGGAGACGATGCTCAACTGGCGCGATCGATAGCCCGTTACAGCTAGTCCGGCGGCTCCTCCTTGGTGCCGCGGGTGGCGGCGTGTTCCCGCTCGCTGGGCTTGCCGGGAACGTCCTCCGCCTCCCGCTCATTGGCGACCTTCTCGCCGAGCTCGTCGACGATGTCCTCCAGCTGCTGGGCGTGGCTCACGGGGTCTTTGTCGGGGTTCGTCATATCGCTTTCCCTTGCCGATCACGGTCGGGCCGCGGTACCCGTCGCTATTCCATACCCAGCCTCGCGATTGGTAACCACGCCGCGGGGGAATGGGGACTGGGACAACATCAACCGGACGCGTCGCGGGGCTGCACACACGGCGCGGCGATGGAAGTATCGCAAGGGTGGCCACCAAGAAACCGCAAACGATCTCGTACCCGGCGCCGGAGAAACGCCCGCGCCGCCATGAAGCCGAAGCACTCGACCCCCACGTCATCGTCCTCTTCGGGGCGACGGGGGATCTGGCCAAACGCAAGCTGATCCCCGGCCTGGCCTACCTGGACCAGTCCGAGCTTGCCCCCGACATCCAGATCGTCGCGACGTCGCTCGAAGACCTCAACGACGACGAATTCCGCGAACTCGCCAAGAACGCAATCGATTCGTTCGGCACGCACAAGCTCACGGACGAACAGTGGGCCAACTTCGCGAAGATCATCACCTACGTCCCACAGTCCGCCGGGCCCGAGGCGCTCGCCGCCGCGGTCGCCGAGGCCGAGAACAATCTGGGGCCCAACGTGTGCCGGCTGCATTACCTGTCGGTCCCGCCGAAGGCGGCGCGCGCCGTCATCACCATGCTGCGCGACGCCAAGCTCGTCGAGCGCTCGCGGGTGGTGATGGAGAAACCGTTCGGCACCGATCTGGCCAGCGCCGTGGCGCTCAACGACTTCGTGCACGAAACGTTCGAGGAATCCCAGATTTTCCGCATCGACCACTTCTTGGGCAAAGAGGCCGCCCAGAACATCCTGGCGTTCCGCTTTGCCAATGGGCTGTTCGAGCCGATCTGGAACCGCAACTTCATCGACCACATCCAGATCGACATTCCCGAGGCCCTGGGGCTGGACCAGCGGGCGGACTTTTACGAAGAGACCGGCGCCTACAAGGACATGGTCGTGACGCACCTGTTCCAGGTCATGGCGTTCGTGGTGATGGAGCCCCCGACCGCACTCGAGCCTTTCGCCATCAGCGAGGAAAAGAACAAGGTGTTCCGGTCGATGCTGCCGATCAAGCCGTCCAACGTGGTGCGCGGCCAGTACAGCGGGTACCGCGACGAGAAGGGGGTGGCCAAGGATTCCGACACCGAGACGTTCATCGCGCTCAAGGTCGGCATCGACAACTGGCGCTGGGCCGGCGTGCCGATCTATCTGCGCACCGGCAAGAAGATGGCCGAGGGCATCCGCATCATCTCGATCGCCTTCAAAGAGGCTCCGCGAACCATGTTTCCGCCCGGATCGGGCGTGGGCACCCAAGGCCCCGACCATCTCACGTTCGACCTTGCCGACAACTCGAAGGTCTCACTGTCGTTCTACGGCAAGCGTCCGGGTCCCGGCATGAAGCTCGACAAGTTGTCCATGCAGTTCTCCTCGCAGGAGATCGACACCGCCGCCGATGTGCTCGAGGCCTATGAGCGGCTCATCCTCGATGCGATGCGTGGCGATCACACGCTGTTCAACACCGCCGAGGGCATCGAATCACTGTGGGAGCGTTCGGAAGACCTGCTCAACGATCCGCCCGCCGCCAAGATGTATCAGGCCGGCACGTGGGGCCCCAACGCGATTCACCAGTTGATCGCGCCCAACGCCTGGCGGCTGCCGTTCGAGCGGGAGTGGCGCGAAAAGAAGGACTAGCCGGTGGGCTCCGCCGGCTCGGGCGACTGGCCCAGCCACTCGCGCAATTTCGCATAGATCTGAGCGTGATTGAGCAGGTCGAAGTGGTGCAGGCCGGTCAGCGTGAGCCCGTGGTCCGGGTCGAACGGAATCCGGCGCGACTTGCCCTTCCCGGATGCGCTGTGGGGGCGCACCAGGCGGTCGCCGAGCACGGCCCCGACCGGCCCCGGGCCCGCGGTCGTCGCCACGAAGTGGTAGACGGCATGGGGCAGGAACGGCACCTCGTTGCAGCGGTCGCGCAGGAACTCGTCGGGGTCGCACTCGCTCCAGTCCTCGTCGAGCAGGGCGCCGTACCGCAAATCCTTCGTGCCCACGCTGCGGGCGTTGAGGAACGAGGCCAGGCCTTTGGTCTCGGGCAGCCGGGCGAGCGCCCAGGACGCGGCGTGGACGCCCTTCTCCAAATCGGCTCCCAGGTGCGGGGAACCGAGGCAGACGACGTGGCGAACGGCGTCGGGCCAGCCGTGGTGGTGCTGGGTTCCGTAGTGGCACGCGCTGCGCGCCACCAGGCCGCCCATCGAATGACCGATCAGCGCGATCTCTTCGACGGGAACCGGCCACAGCGTCCGCAGCCGATCGATCAGGGCGGCAAGGGATTTCCCGTTGTCGGAGATGTGCAGTCCGGTGTTGTAGCGCAGGTAGACCGGGGTGAATCCCAGCTCGCCGCGCAGACGGGCGCCGTACGGGCTCACCTCCTCGCCGTCGCGCGGCCGTCGCCACCACGACCGTTCGGTCATGCACCAGCCGTGCACGAACACCGCGATCCGCCCGGTGGCTTGCGGGAACGCCTCCGCGACGTCGGTGGCGTTTATCGCGACGGGTTTGCCGTGGCGGCGTATCTGCATCTTCAGCGCGAAACCGTTGCCGCGGTTGGTCAGCTCATCGCCGTAGATCCCGTTGAGCGCGGCGACGAAACCGGCCACCCGGGGGTCTGACTCGACGGTCTCGTCGTCGTCGCGGCCGCGCGCCTCGGCGGCCAGCGCACCGGCCCCGCGCAGCGCGGCCCGAAGAGCGCGATCGACGGCGTGGTAGGTCGCCGCGGCGGTCGTGTTGTGGACGACCTCCACTGGTTTGGCCACCGGGCCGATAGAGCTGAAAACCCGCCGCGCGATGCCGCCGTGCGTGTCGCGCACCAGGCTGGTGAGCACCCGGGTGCCCTCACCGGCGAGGTCGGAGAGTGATCGGATCTCCTGTCCCTGCATGAGCTGCTCCTCCCTGTTCCCACCCAGGGTTCCCACTCCGGGCCCGCCTTAGCCCGCGGCGACACTACATCGTTGAGGGCCGGGCGATCGAAGCCTTCGACGACCTGGATAAAGCCGCCTTACAAACCGAGAAAGCTCATTTTCGGGAAATTGACAGCAATTGTTGACGCAATCCAGTTTGTTACCGGCAGTGGCGCAACTCGGCGCCGGCTGACACGACCAATCAACAAACGCTAATTCGGCTCCCGACGGATCACCGGCTGTTACCATTTGCCGATCGCCAAATGTCTCGGCGTTCGCGACTATTCGGTGGAGGGCGGGGTTATGTCGTTGCTGAGCATCGCACCGGACCTGGTGTCAGCAGCCAGCGGGAACTTAGAGAATCTGGGCGCTGCACTGCGCAGCGCGACCGCGGCGGCGGCTGGTCAGACGACCGCGATAGCGCCGCCCGCCGCCGATGAGGTGTCGGCGGCCGTGACGGCGCTTTTCGGTATGCGTGGTCAAGAATTCCAGGCGCTCAGCGCCAAGGCGGCGACCTTTCACGACGAATTCGTGAACCTGTTGAATGGCGGGGCCGCGCAATATGTGAGCACCGAAGCCGCGAATGCCCGGCAAACGGTGCTAAACGCGGTGAATACGGCGAGTACCGGTGCGGCAGCCGCCAGCCCGGCTCAAACGTTCAGCCAGAGTTTCGGCCCGCTGCAGGTCGCGATAAGCGGGGGCGCCACCGGCGTGGTGGAATCGGTGATCCTGAACAGTCCGTTTGGCCAAGTCGGGTCGTTATCCCTCAGTGGGATCCCGTTCGCTGCGCCCGGCGGCGCGGGCGTCGGGTTGGCCGTGAATGGCACGGGGACCCTGAACACCCCGTTGGGCCCCCTGACGTGGTTGTCGGCGACCGGGAGCGAGTACGCCGGTCCCAGCGGCTTCGGGGCAACCATAGGTGGGCTCACGCCGGTCGGCTACCAGGCAATTTCAGTGACCGGAAACGCTTTGGGCCAGATCACCGGCGGGTCGTTCACCACCTTCGGTTTGGAGTTCTTCTTCCAAGGAACCCAGTTCGGCGTTATTCCGCTGTTCGCGAACCTCCCGCCCGTGCTTTTCTAGCCGGGCCACTACCCCCTGACCTTCCGGGCTCGGCCACGCCGATCGGGACCGCCTACCCTTGCCACGTGAACGTCGAACACCACGGGGCACCGACGCTGCGCCCGCGCCGATCGGCCCTTTACCTGCCCGGCAACAACTCCCGGGCGCTGGAGAAGGGCAAGACCCTGCCGGCGGATGTGTTGATCTTCGACCTCGAGGATGCCGTTGGACCGGATGCCAAAGCCGATTCACGGGCGAAGGTGTGCGACGCGATCTCGTCGGAGAGCTACCGGCCTCGCGAGCTCGTGGTGCGCATCAACGGCCTCGACACCGACTGGCACGACGACGATCTGGCCGCCGTGGCGTCTTCGGTCGCCGACGGGGTGCTGGTGCCGAAGGTCGAGACGGGTGAACAGGTCCACGCGTTGGCCGCGGCGCTCGACAGGCTCGGCGCGCCGGAGTCGCTGCGGCTGTGGGTGATGATCGAGACGCCGCGCGCCTTCCTCAGGACGGAGGAAATCGCTTCGGCCAGCGAGCGCTTGGCCGCATTCGTGGTGGGCACCAACGACCTCGTGAACGATCTGCACGCACTGCACGTCCCCGGACGCGCGCCGGCGCTGACCGCGTTGTCGCTGGCGGTGCTGGGCGCGAGGGCGGCCGGAAAGGCCGTTCTGGACGGCGTTTTCAACGACATCACCGACGAAGACGGCTTCCGCGCCGAGGCCCGGCAAGGTCGCGAGTTGGGGTTCGACGGCAAGACCCTCATCCACCCGTCCCAAATCGCTCCGGCCAACGACCAGTTCGGCCCGTCGCAAACAGAGCTGGCGGACGCCCGCAAGATCGTCTCGGCCTACGATCAGGCACGGGCGGCGGGAAACAGCGTCATCACGGTCGATGGCCGGATGGTCGAGAGCTTGCACGTGCGCGACGCCCAGCGGATCCTTGCCCTTGCCGAGCTCATCTCAGAGCGCGAATCCGCTTCCTAGCGCGCAGCGATCCACTGGGTGAGCGCATCCTCAAGCGCCGCAGTAACACTCACGCCGGCGCCGGTGGCGGCCTCCTCGAACCGTTCGACCAGGCCCGCCGGGACCAAGGCGTCAACCCTGCAGCGGTCCGGTTTTGGCTTTGCCTGCGCACGGACCACCGGCTCGTGTCGGGCGACCGTCGCGTCCATCGTCTCGCGCAGGGCGGGCAGCTCCTCGAGCAGGCCGGCGAGCTCGTCGCGTTCGATGCGGAGCACCTCCGACGGGCCGGTCGTCGTCACCGTCGCGGAACGCAGTTGCCCGCGCCGGAGCACGGATTCCCCGATCACCTCGCCCGGGCCCAGCACGGCAATGCGGTCCTGGCCGACGTACACCCCGGCCTCGCCGCTGAGCATGATGTAGCAGGCGTCCGACGGAGTCTGCTCCAGAATCAGCGGCCACGGCTTGGACCGCGCGATGCGGTGTGCCGCTTCGACGAGACGCCGCAACTCACCATCCGAGAATTTGTCGAACGCATTGAATTGACGTAGCCGGCGGACGTCTTCCTCTTGGTGTCCTTCCGCATCTACTTTCATAGCGGGCTCCTCATGCGCGATGTAAACCCGGACATCGAGGAGCCTAACGTGAATTTGCGGCAATGACGGGAAAGTATTTTCGCGGATTCCCCTGCCAGCCGGCCGGGTCTCACCACCCGGTAGGTTGAACGCGAATCCGGACGACACCGAAGGGAGACACCGTGCGTCAAACCGCGGCCATGGCTGAGGCCGACCGCGCGTGGATGATCGACACTCTGCTCGCGCTGCTGCAGACCCCGAGCCCCGCGGGGCGCACGGACGCGGTGATGCAGCTGATCGGCGACATCTTCAACGGATTTGGCGTGCCGTTCACCCTGACCCGCCGCGGTGCGCTGACCGCCGAACTGCCGGGGGAGTCCGCGACCACCGACCGGGCGCTGGCGGTTCACGCGGACACCATCGGCTGCATGGTGCGCAGCCTCAAAGAAAACGGCCGCCTCGAGCTGATTCCGGTCGGCACGTTCTCGGCCCGGTTCGCCACGGGCGCCCGGGTGCGGATCTTCAGCGACGACCCCGACGAGTTCATCACCGGCACCGTCCTGCCGCTCAAGTCCAGCGGGCACGCGTTCGGCGACGAGATCGACACCCAACCCACCGACTGGAAACACGTCGAGGTCCGCGTCGACCGCAAGGTGTCCTCGCGGGATGACCTGATGCGCCTCGGCCTGAACGTCGGCGACTTCGTCGCGTTGATCGCCAGCCCCGAACTCACCGCCGACGGTTTCATCGTTTCCCGTCACCTCGACGGAAAGGCCGGCGTCGCAATCGCACTCGCGCTCGCCAAGAACATTTCGGAGAACAAGCTGGTGCTGCCGCACCGCACCACGATCATGATCACCATCACCGAGGAGGTCGGTCACGGGGCCAGCCACGGCCTGCCCGCGGATGTCGCGGAACTGGTCTCGGTGGACAACGCGGTGTGCGCGCCCGGCCAGCACTCCGTCGAGGACGGCGTCACCATCCCGATGGCCGACATGCACGGTCCCTTCGACTACCACCTGACCCGCAAGCTGTGCCGGCTCGCCGAGGAACACGACATCGCCTACGTGCGGGACGTATTCCGCTACTACCGCTCCGACGCCGCCGCCGCGATCGAGGCGGGCGCGGAAACCCGGGCCGCGTTGGTTGGCTTCGGGGTCGACGGCAGCCACGGATGGGAGCGCACCCACATCGACTCGCTGGAGGCGGCGTACAACCTGCTGCACTGCTGGTTGCAAACGCCGTTGACGTTCGCCAAGTGGGACGCCAAGCCGTCGGGCAATCTTCGTGACTTCCCCTCGTCCAAGCAGCCCGCGCCGACCGAGCAGTGGGTGCCGCTGGCCCGTGGCGAGCACGCCGAGCCCGGCGAAGCGTCGCCCGGCTCGCACTGGCCGCCGTCGGAGGGCCCTCAGGCCTGAGGCGGCAACAGGCTTACGACTGACCGGGCTGACCGTCCAGACCGAGCAGCAATCCGCCTGCGCCCGCGGCTCCGGGAGCGACGCCGGGGTTTGAGGCATTGCCACCGTTGCCGCCGATGCCGACGAGTTGGGCGTCGCCGCCTCGACCTCCGGCACCGTCGTTGTCTCCCGGGCCACCGTCGCCGCCGTAGCCCCCGTTACCGAACAGTCCGGCCTTGCCGCCGGCTCCGCCGGCGCCGGCGGAAATGCTGGCGGCCCCGCCGACGCCGCCGGCTCCGCCGTCGCCGTAGATCAGGCCGGCATTGCCGCCCGCACCACCGTTGCCCGCGATTTCGCCGCCGCCACCGGGCCCGCCGGATCCGCCGGCCCCACCGAGGAAGCCGCCGTTGCCGCCGACGCCGCCGTTGCCGCCGAAGCTGCCGCTCAGTTCGCCGGTCCCACCGGCGCCACCCGCCGCCGGTTCCTCCGAGGGCAAAACCGAAACCGCCGAGGCCACCGGCCGCCCCCGGGGCAAACAATCCGCCGGCGCCGCCCTGACCGCCCGCGCCTCCGGTCCCGCCGCCGCTGGGCCCGCCCATTCCGCCGATACCGCCCGTGGCGAACAGGCCGCCGGCACCACCATTGCCGCCGGCGCCTCCGGTGGTGGCGGCGACGCCGGAACCGCCCGGACCACCCGCGCCACCGACGCCACCGAAGAGTCCGCCGGCGCCGCCGTTTCCTCCCGCCGCGTTGAAGCCGCCGGCGCCCCCAGCCCCGCCGGTTCCACCGAACAAACCGCCGGCGCCGCCGTTGCCGCCGTTATGGCCGGACAGGCCCGACCCGCCGTTCCCGCCGCTGCCGAGCAGCCACCCAGCGTCGCCGCCGTTCGCCCCGGTGCCCGGCACCGCGTTCGCGCCGTTGCCGATCAGCGGACGGCCGGTCAGCAGCTGGCTGGGCGTGTTGATGGCGGAGATCAGTTCCTGCTCGAGGCTCTGCAGGGGGTTGGCGTTGGCGGCCTCGGCGAGGGCATCCCGCGCCGCCCCGCCGTTGAGCAGTTGCACGAACTCCTCATGGAAAGACGCCGCCTGCGCGCTGAGCGTTTGATAGGCCTGCCCGTACTGGCCGAACAGCGACGACACCGCGGCCGAGACCTCGTCGGCTCCGGCGGCCATGATGCCCGTCGTCGGGATGGCGGCGGCCGCGTGTGCGGCGTTGAGCGCCGAGCCCAGATTCTCCAAATCCGCCGCCGCCGAGGTCAACACCCCGGGAGTCGCCACCAGAAACGACATCGTTACTCCTCCGCCCCTCGCCGCGCGCGAACACCTCGCACACCGCGATTGCGAGGGCAAGATGGGTTGGTTCCGTGGGAGAAACGCTACGGAGGGCCGAGGCCCGGAGAATCAGGGAAATCCCTATATTTCAGCTTGCCGGTCAGCGTTCTGCCCGCTCCACCAGCCCACGGCGGCGCTGATCCGTTCCGGAGGCGCGCCGGCGTCGTTGCAGATGCGGGCGACGACTTCGGCCGACGGGGCCACGAATACACCGAACGCGTAATCGTCTGACGGGATGGCCACCGCCATCAGCAATCGGACCTGACCACTGCGAGCCGAGACTGATGACGCCCGCTCGTTGAGACGGCGGGCGGTTTCGCCGATCCAACGCGCGGGCGCATGCGGGCCATACCATTCGACAAGAAACGGCTCTATTCCCTGGTCGACGATCGCCACCTTTGCAGGCTATTGGCGCGGGCGATCGCATTCATCAGGGATTCACCTACTCATATCGGTTTCCGATTTCCACGCCTGCAGGGCTTGGTAGAGCTCCGCGCGAGACCGGATGTTGAGTTTTCGGTAGACACGGCTGAGGGTGACCTCGACCGTTTTCGGGCTGACGAACAGGGCGGTGGCCACGTCGCGGTTGATCATGCCCGAGGCTGCGAGTTCGGCGACGCGCTCCTCGGCCGCGGTCAGCCCCTGCTCGCGCCGCCTGCCGGAGACGCCGCGCGCCAGTTCGGTCTCGGCGCGCTTGGCCCACGCGGCGGTGCCGAGCCGCTGAAAGGTCTGCGCGGCCTCCTGCAGCGTCGCCGCGGCAGCATCCCGGCGACGCTGACGGCGCAACAGCTGCCCGAGCAGCAGCTGTGTGCGAGCGCGCTCGAACGGCATGGGCAGGCGTTGGTGCTCCGCTACCGCCGACTCGGCCGTCGCCACCGCGGCGGTGACATCGCCGCGCGCGGCTTGCAGCATCGCGCGACAGCGCATCCCCACGGCCAGCGTCCACGCGCGGTCAAGCCGACGGCCGTTGCGCTCGAGCGCCGTTACCAGCGGCTCGGCATCCTCCAAACGCCCGAGACCGACCATCGCCTCGACGGCATCGGGAACGAAAGACGACGAAATGATCTCGCTGAGCTCCGGAAGCGCCTGCACCATCGGCAACAGCGGTTCGAGCGCCCCGAGAGCCGCCGAATAGTCGCCGTCCGACACCTCGATAAATCCGGCCAACGTCGCCGGCCACTCGGCCAATCGCGTTGAGCCGCAACGTTGGCCGGCCTCGATCGCCTCAACGACATCGGAGCGAGCGTCATCCAGGCGGCCGGCGTAGGCGGCGACCGCGGCCCGAAGGGTGCGCGCAATAAACAGGGGGAAGTCACCACCCATCTGGGCTGCCCGCTCCGTCGTTGCATTCGCGGTGATGGCTGCGTCCTCTAATCTGCCAAGCCAGATGTCTACCAGAGCGAGATGGAAGGCGACAAAGATCAGCTCACCTTCCTCGCCCACGGCGAGACATTGCTGACCTTGGTCTGCCAGCTCATTTCGGGCCAACTCAAGCTCACCCGTCCATGCACGCAAGAGCGTCATCTGGACGTGAGGTCTGAATGCCAACGGAACCCGCGCGCTTCGATCCTCCATCTCGACGGCGCGGCGCGCGGCGGACTCATCAAATCCCTTCCCACCCATGAAATCCATCACTGCCCGCATTCCGAGGGCGGAGCTGATGAGATCGTCAAAGCCAAGGCGTTCGCCCTCCGCCACGGCTTGCTGCACACGCTCGTAGGCTTGCTGCGACCGCCCCGCGTTGAGCAGAGCGAACGACAAGCTGATCAGGATGCGCGCTCGCAGGCCGGCGTCTGTGCCGCTGTCGCGCACCGCGGCCTCGAGTAATTCCGCGGACTCCAAAAAGCTGTCCTCGTAGAGGCGAACCAACCCCAACTGATGCAAAGCCCGGGCACGATCCGGACCCGAAGGTAGCGCCGCGACAAGCGGGGCGAGAATCTGCCGTGCCCTGGCCGCGTCACCGGCATCGAAATAGTAGGTCGCACAACGAATCCTTCGACCGGGATCGTTCGCTCCCAGGCTGAAGGCAAGCTCTAGCAGTTCGGCGGCAGCGGCCGGTGCTCCTCTGGCGCGAGCGATATCGGCCGCAGTGTCGATGGCAGCGATGGTCTCCGGCTGTCCGGAGGTGTCCGCCAAGGCGAGGTGGCGCGCGCGCAATTCCGGTTCGGTGACCAGCTGGGCCAGTCGCCGGTGCATTTCGCGGCGACGACGCGGCGGTGCCGCGCTGTAGACGCCGTGCGCCAGGATTGGGTGGGTGAACCGGAGCTGGTTCCCGTCAATGGCCACCACCGCTTGGGCCTCGGCCGCGCCCAGCGACTGCACCACCTGCTCCGGCGTCGAGTCGATCGCCCGCGCCACCACCGGTACGGTCGGGTCGGGAAGGCTGGCCATGGCAAGCAAGACGTCGTCGGCGCCGACCCGGTCGACCCTCGAACGAACCAGATCGTTGAGGCTGCTCGGTAGGCTCAACCCGGATGGGCGGCCCTCGGCGCCGAGCTCGCGGGACAATTCCAACGCGAAAAATGGGTTCCCGCCGGCGATTTCGTGAATGCGCAGCAGCGCGGGCCGTGCAACCGATCTGCCCATCCGGCGAGACAAGACTTGGTGCATTTCCCCGACCGTTAGCGGCTGCAACCGGATTCGACGCACGGCGTCGGGGCTGGGCAGTTGCAGCCGTGCCGCCGCCTCCCCGGTACGGGTCGTGCACACCAAGGCGGCGGCGGCCGGAAGCCTGCGCGCGGCATACGACACCGCGTTGGCGCTGGACGTGTCCACCCATTGCAAATCGTCGATCGCGATTACTACCGCTTTTTCGGCGGCGAGGCGGCCGATCACCGTCACAAACGCCGCCGCCACCGCTCGGGGATCGACCTCTGGGGCCTCCCCTCGGTGACGGAGCAGCGCGCCGTCCAAGGCTCGCCGCTGCGGTGTCGGCAGGTCCGCCCAGACTGCGTCGTCGACCTCGGCGAACAGATCCGCCAACACGGTGTACGCCAGCACCGACTCGGCGGCGGCCGCGCGACAGCTCAGTGTGCGAAACCCGCGCGCACGGCCCTGGTCTAGCGCGTCCAACCACAGCGTCGTCTTGCCGATCCCGGGCTCACCCTCGATGACCAGAGCGGACGGCTGGCGGGGCACGACGTCGAGAAAATCCGCGACGGCTCGCTCTTCGGCTTGCCGGCCGACGACCTGGTCCGCCATGGAGAGAATCCGCCTTAACCTTTTGACGAGTACGCGTGCGTGCGCGGAGTCAGCTCGCTTGGATGCCCCCCGCCACCTGCCTGCGACCTCAAGCGGATGGTCATCACGGGACGATTATCCCTTAGCCGGGCTAAGACAGCAGGCCGAATCGTGGCCGCCGGCGGCCTTTACCGAAGCCACCCGGCCGGATAGTGTCGACGAAGCATTAAATCAATCAATTTATTTATCGGGCGAGTATGACCGGGAGGGCGACATGCCGGAGGGCGTTGCCAACAAAAGCGAAACCGAGCAGCTGGTGCTCGACTTCATCCACGCGGCTTACGGCCAGCACATGAACATCGAGGCGATGGCCGCGCTCATGGCGGATGACTTCGCCTGGCAGCTGCATGTGCCGCTCTCACCCGTGGTTGTCGGACGCGACGCGGCACGCGCCGAGCTGGAGAAGCACAACAGCCTCTCCACCGGCATGATCGAGGGAAGCGAAATTCGCACGATTGTGTCGAGCGGCGACACCGTGGTAGTCGAACGAATCGACGTGAATTCCATGAATGGCGTCACCGTAAAGTTCTTCGTCACGGCCATTTTCGAGGTCCGCAATGGCACGATCACGCACTGGCGTGAGTATTGGGACACCAGCCACGTCGCGCGACAACTCGGGATCGACCCGGCGCACATGTTCGATCCGCTGGCCGGCGACTCCTAGCCGGCGTGTACGTCCGGGGTGCGGACGTGCTCCGGGCGGAAGCCGCGGCCGACGATGATCGGCGGGAGGAACTGCAACGGACCGCGACCGACGAATTTGGGAATGCGGATCGGGGACAGGTCACCGGTCAGATTGGGTTCGACCGCCCGGTTCTGGATGAAGACCTGACCGGCCTGGATGATTCGGGTGGGTAGCTCGCGGCGTTGCTGAACCTTGGCGAGGTCCGCATCGGTCAGCCGGTTTTCGCGAAGTGGGCCGCACAGAACATTCGCCGCGGCGACCGCATCGGCGACGGCGAGGTTGATGCCGACCCCTCCGGCCGGCGACATGGCGTGGGCGGCGTCGCCGATGCACAGCAGGCCTGTGCGCCACCACTTCTCGAGCCGGTCCACCCGCACGTCGAGGTAGCTGGTGTCGTCCCAGGAGTGCAGGTCGTTGACGTGTTCGCGCAGCTGCGGTCGCGCAGAGACCAGACGCTCTTTGAACGCCTCCAGCGAACCCTCGCGCGGGTCGGTTCCCTTGGGCATGAGATGCGCGACCTGCCAGTAGTCTCCCCGGTAGATCATGGCCATGAGCAGGCCCCTGCGGATGACCCCGAACAGCTCCTGGGGGTCGCCGGGTCGCCATTTCAGCCGGAACCACAAGACGTCCATCGGGGAGTGCGCGGCGGCGATGGTCAGGCCCGCGGCGTCGCGCACCGCGGACTTGCGTCCATCGGCGCCGACCACCAGCTCGGCGCGCACCTCGAGGTCGGGCGTGCGTACCCCGGCGACGCGTTCGCCGTCGAAGATCACGTCTTTGACTTCCGCGTTGCGGATCAGAGTGAATTCCGGGTAAGCGCTCGCCTTTTCGGCCAGAAAGTCCAGGAAGTCCCACTGCGGCATCAACGCGATGTAGGGCTGTCGAAAGCCCAGCCGCGTGAGCACGCTGAAGTTGCCGAAGGTGCGAAGCGAGCCGTCGGTATCGAAGGCGACACGCGTGATCTTGGTGTGGGGCAGGCGCAAGAACTCGTCAATGAACCCGAGCTCATCCATGATCCGCAGCGTGCTCGGATGCACCGTGTCGCCGCGGAAATCGCGCAGGAAGTCGTTGTGCTTCTCCAGCACGACAACCCGGACGCCGGCACGGGCGAGCAGAAGAGCATGAACGAGTCCGGCGGGACCGCCGCCGGCTACACAGACCTGGGTTCGCAGAACCGTCATGCGCTGACCCTACTCGCCGACGGTGGCGACCTGGCCCGCCGCGGCGCGGCATCTCTAAGAACGGCGGGGGTCCGCTACGCCCCGCCGTCCCGCACCATGCCCATCGCCGCAAGGCGGTCGTCGAGCTGAAACCTACTGCGGCCGAGAGTGTTTCGATGAGCGCGGGCCGCGGGTTCCGCCGCGTGGGCGTGGAAGTAGCCGTGCGCAACTTAAACGTTATTTAAGATCCTCTTACGATTTCCTTATTATTCGGGTAGGGTCGATTCGGGCTGGTCGAACGATTGCGGGAGCGGAATGAAGCGATTCGATGTCGTCGTTGTCGGTGCGCGGTGCGCCGGCTCACCGCTGGCCACGGTGCTCGCGCGGAGGGGCTTGAGCGTCTGCCTCATCGACCGTGCCAGGTTTCCGTCGGACACGCCGTCGACCCACATCATTCAGCCTTCGGGCGTGCAGGTGCTGGAGCGGCTGGGCGTGCTGGAGGCGGTGCTGGCCGCCGGGGCGGTGCCGCTCGATCGCATGACGATGGTGATCGACGATGCCGTCCGAATCGAGGCCACGGCCGACCCGGCGATCACGACCCCCCGCGGGGTGTGCGTGCGGCGTGTGACGCTGGACGCGTTGTTGGTCGACGCTGCGGCTGCGGCGGGCGCCGACGTTCGCACGGGTTTGCGCGTCACGAACCTGCTCATCGAGGACGGACGCGTCACGGGTGTAAACACGGCCACCGGCGCGATCCACGGACGGCTGGTGGTCGGGGCGGACGGCCGGCATTCAACGATCGCCACCCTGGCCGGTGCCCGCGAATACCACGTCGCGGCCCCCGGAAAGATGTTTGCCTGGGCCTATTTCGAGCATGTGCGCGACCGGGAAGGACACGCGCGCCTCGGTCGCCGAGGGGACCTGGCCTTCCTCGCCGGGCCCACCGACGGTGACCTCTACATGGCCGCGATCGGGATCGATATGGCCAAACAAGCCGAGTTTCACGCCAATCGGGACGCCAACTTCACCGCCGGCCTACGGGCATGGCCCGAACTCGCCGACGTCGTCGGGGACGGTCGACGCGTCGGCCCGATCCGGGTGGTGACGAATTGGCACGGCTACTTCCGGGAGGCGGCCGGGCCCGGCTGGGTGCTCGTCGGCGATGCGGGCCACTTCAAGGATCCATCACCTGGGCAGGGGATCGGCGACGCGTTTCGCCAGGCGTGCCGGCTGGCCCGCTCCATTGAGGACGGGCTGGGCGACACCAGTCCCGACGAGGCCACGCGGCGGTGGTGGCAGTGGCGCGACGACGATGCCTATGAGATGCATTGGCTTGCACATGATTTCGGTACCCCAGGCGCTTCGACACCGTTGAATACGCGCCTGATGAAGGAGGTAGCCGCCGATCCCGTGGCGACACAGATGCTTCTCGGTGTGCTCAATCATGACGTGCGCCCATCCCAATTGTTCACGCCTCGACTCGTCCTCCGCGCCGCGGCGCGCGCGCTGCGCGACAGGCCTGACCGGCTGTTGGCAACCCTCAAGGAGATCGTCGGCGCGGGTAAGCGGAACGCGCTCCGTTCCCGGCGGAAGCGGCCTGTTCCGGCGTGAACTCCGCGAAACAGCGAGTCGGCTAGCCGTCAGGACGTCCGGGCCGCCGCCGGGGAGCGATGGTGCCGCGCCTGGTTTCCACCGCATCGCTTGGCTTCGTACATGGCGGTGTCGGCGTCGGCGACCAGTTGGCGGAACGCCCTTTCGACCTCGTTGCACCCCACGCTGCGCAACGGCAGGGTGGCGGTTCCCACGCTGGCCGTCACCGGCGCCGCGATCGCCGCGATCGCGTGACAGAACCGATGACCCCACCCGTGCGGCGGTTCTGTCGTGACGACGTCCGCGATCAGAAACTCCTCGCCGCCGACCCTGCCGATGATCGCGGTGTCCAGGCAGGCGGCGCTGAGCGCCCGCGCCGCCGCCACGAGCGCCTTGTCGCCCGCCGCATGCCCTTGGCTGTCGTTGACCGCCTTGAAACGGTCCAGGTCGACCATGGCGACGGCCAGAAACATGTGGTCTCCGCCGGCAAGCATCCGCCCGATGATGGCGCGGTCGCAGGCGCGCCGATTCAATAGGCCGGTCAGCGGGTCGCGATTGGCGCGCAATAAGTCCACGCCCAGTGCGCGGACGACGATTTGGATGGCGAATGGCACTATCACGTTGAGTTCGAGCACCAGAAAGTAACCGGTGAAGGCCAGCGTCGGCTCGCCGGCGAACACCAGGCGAATAACTTCGAAGGCCCCCACGGCGCCGGCCAGGCAGAAGTTCAGGGCCATATATCTGCCGGTGTGAAAAAACGCGACGTAGCCACCCGGAACGGCTAAAGCCGAGCACGCCATCAGCGCGACAATCGGCTCGGTCTGCCAGAGGCAGCCGGCGGCCACGCTCGCGCTGCCGGTCATTGCGAAAACGATCGATTGACGCCGCGTGGGCCATCGCGACAACCACACCATCGCCATGCCCAGCCCGACCAGGCCGGCCAGCACGGAAACGGTCAGCGCCGCACGCGGGTAAAACGGGGTTTGGCCCCATATGACGTTGACCGGCCAGAGCGCCAGCGACGCGGAGACCCCGGCCAGGACCCGGCGGGTGTTGGCGCTCAGACCGTGGGCTTGCAGGTAGCCGGTCAACCAGTCGAAGTGGTCCGGCTGTCGCCACCACGCCGCCAACCACCTCATTGACTGCCTTCCCAACGTGTGCCCGGCCGCCCGCACGGCGCCGGTTTGGGTCATCGAGATTTACCAAACTAAACCGGATCGCAGCCTGATTCCGACGAATGCTTCTATTCGACCTGAGGAATGCTTCGGGCGAACAATTTGGAATACAAGTCTGATGTGCGGGCGCACTTTTCGTGGACCGAATACGGGCCGCACCGCATTCGTTCGCGCCGTGAAAGCGGAGGATCAGCGCGCGATCGACCGCTCGAGGGCCGCCAGCGATTCCACCAGGTAGTCCGGGCCGAAGATGGGCATCGCGCCCACCTGGTCACGGAAATCCTGCGGCGTGCCGCTCCAGTCATAGGTGAGGGTGACGTCGGTGCGGTCCCCGTTCGGGGCGAGGTCGTAGCGCCAGGACCAGCCGCCGGGACGGTGGTTGCCCGCGTCGTCGAGCTGGCCGGGCATCCACCCGATCCGACGGTCCTTCTCGAACGCGTTCACCAGGTTGTGGACGACGTAGTCACCACCGGCCTGGGCCAGGAACATGTTCATCGCGAACATCTGTCCGGCGCCGGTGATCGGTGCGACGTCCACCGCGTCACGGACCCAGTCGGTGGGCTCGGTGTCGCAGTGGTGGGAGGGGTCCGCGAGGACCGCGAAGATCTGCGCCGGCGTCGCCGCGATAGTGCGGGTGGCGACGTAACTTTCGGCGGCGGCGGTCATGAGTTGGCCTCTTTCTCCGTGGGCCCGTAGGCGGCCGCGATAGCGGGGGAGTCGAGCCATCCCGAGTATGTGGGGCGGGAGGGCCAACCTTCAGGCGAATCGAGCCATTCCTCCTGCCGGCCCCACGGCAGGATGTCGATCAGCCCGAACGAATGGCTGAGCTGCTCGGTGCCCCGCCCGTTCGTCTGCCACGTGCGATACACGGTGTCGCCGTCGCGCAGGAACACATTGACCCCGAATCCCCCGCCGGGAGGTGCGTCCATGTCGGCGCCGAACGTGCTCTTCGACGACGAGTACCACTCCATCCGGTTGCCGACCCTCCGCTGGTAGGCGAGTGCCTCCTCGATCGGTCCGTTGGTCACGATGACGAACCGGGCGTCGTAGTTGTCGAGGAACTCCAGCCGGGTGAATTGCGATGTGAAGCCGGTGCACCCACCGCACTGCCACTCGGCGCCGTCCGACCACATGTGGTGGTAGACGATCAGCTGCGAACGGCCGGCGAACACATCCACCAGGCGGACGGGTCCGTCGGCGCCGATCAGGGTGTAGTCGGGCAGCTCGACCATGGGCAGCCGCCGACGCTGGGCCGCGATCGCATCCAGTTCGCGGGTGGCGGCCTTCTCGCGCTTGCGCAGTTCGTCGAGCGCGGCGCGCCACGTCGAGTGGTCGACGATGGGGGGCAGGGCGTCTTTGTCCAAGGGCATGGGATTCCACCTTTGCGATCGATTCTTCCTAACGGGTCTGACTCGTGGCGTTCCCGAAATTCATCGGTGCGGATTCGGGCGGCGGTAGCCTTCGCGGCATGAGCGACTCCGTCGTCGTCAACGTCAAGCCCGGCAGCCGCAAGGGGCCCCTTGTCGAGGTCGGTGACGAGGGGGAGCTGACGATCTACGTCCGGGAGCGCGCGGTCGACGGCAAAGCCAACGACGCGGTCACCCGGCTATTGGCAGCCCATCTCGAATTGCCAAGAAGCCGGGTCGAATTGATTTCGGGCGCGACGTCGCGGGTCAAGCGTTTCCGGGTCAGCCGTTGAGCGATGCTCGCACTATGCCCTTACCGAATTCAATGCGGCAATCGCTTCGATCACCGCGTGCGGCTGATCCAGCGAGACAAAGGTTCTCGCGTCGGGCACCTCGATCAACCGCCCATTGCTGAACAACCCGGCCAGGCGCCGCCCGAGGCCGGGGGTAAAGCACCGATCCTCTTGGCCCCAGACCAACGTGACCGGCTTGGTGAATAGGGGGAGGCGGGTCGCCACGTCGGTGAGGTCGAAGGCGGTGACCTGACGGAGCAGCGCCGCGAGGTCGCGGCAGATGCGTGGGTCACTGAGGCAGGGCTGCAACCAGGCGGAGGTGAGGTCCGCCTCGGGCCGCTTGATGAGCAGGCCGAAGCCCAGCGGCGAGTGGCGCAGCGCCCGCCACCGCATTTGCGTGCACAGCGCCTTGATCGAGATGGGGCCGCGAAGAAGGCGGAAAGCGACGTCGAACGGGAACGGCGGGCATTTGTCGAAGGCGTCGCAATTGGTGAGCACCAGGCGGCCGATCCGGTCCGGGTGGGCGTCGACGACCAGCTGGCACAGCCCACCTCCGGTGTCGCTACCGACCAGCGTCACATCGGAGAGTTCGAGGGCGACGATCAGGTCGTTGATCAGCTCGGCGACGCCGGGCAGGGACAGCGCGGTCAAGTCGTGGACCGGGATGGTGTGTGAGCCCAGCGGCAAGGTCGGCACGATGCCGCGGAACCCGCGTCGCGCCAGGCCTTCGGCGACCTCGCGCCACAATCCTCCGTCCACCAGGATGCCGTGGACGAACAGCACCGGCGCGTGCGGTGAATCCTTCGGTCCGAACTCCTGGTATTCGATCGTGGCCTGCCGGAGCGCGAGCTGTGCCATGACGGTCATTCCTCCCTAACAGCGTTTGGTGCCGACCCCACCCGCCAGTGCAGCCCCAACGCCACTGCCAGGTCCACGCCGTCAACTGCCAAACACTGCCAACGGCCTCACGGCTGCAGGTTCATCAGCGCCGCACCGGTCGTCAGGTCCAAGGGAACCGACACCTGGTCGTGCGCGATGACCCAGCGGCCATCGAGCTTCCGAAAGCACATCGTCGCCCGGACCCAGAAGCCACCGCTCCGCGCACCGTTCTTCAACGTGCCGCTGAGCCGATTGAGGCTGTGGGCAAACGCCACGTCGTCACCGACGGTGATGGCGAGCCGGCAAACCTCGTAACCGAGGGGGCACTCGTATGCCGCAAAGACGCGTTCCCAGTTCTTCCGTTTTGCTTCTGCACCCACGTGCCGTAGTGGTGGTTCGATGTCGAACGACACGACGTCGGTCGCGTAGGCCGACATCGCCGCATCGAGGTCGTGGGCCCGAAGGGCGCTAGCCAGCTCGTCAATTAGCCGTCGAATCTCGGCTTCGTTGGTCGCGGGGTCCGATTGAGTCGTCACGGACTCGACGGTAGCCGCGCCGCCCTCTTGACCTGTTCGGCCGCGCTCGGTTCGATGTTCCTATGCCACATGGGGGAGGCTTGCAATGAGGACGTTCGTTCGCCGTCTTGTTCCCGCCGTCATGGCGGCGTTGGCATCGATGGCCGCCGTGACGATCGTGACGCCGGCAGTGAGCAAGGCCGACTGTGCGGACGGCGAGTGGTGGGACCCCACGGGCAAGGTCTGCCGACCGCTCGGTGTCGGGCCACAACCCCTGGCATGCGACCCGGGGCAGTGGTGGGACCCCACGGCCAACGTGTGCCGCCCGCTGGGTGTCGGGCCACAACCGCTGGCATGCGACAACGGCTGGTGGTGGGATCCGGGCGCCAACGTATGCCGCCCGCCGCTGGTACCGCCGGCGAGCTAGCCCCGATGGTGACCTCCAAAAGTCGTGTAGTAGACGCTGGCGTTCCTTCAGCACGCCTAGTAAGCTCATAGCAAATAGTGAACGTACTCGTCTATAATTCGCAGAACGAAGGCGCCATGTACACCGCACCATCGCCTTTT
The DNA here is from genome assembly GCF_900157385.1 of Mycobacterium terramassiliense. GTDB lineage: Bacteria > Actinomycetota > Actinomycetes > Mycobacteriales > Mycobacteriaceae > Mycobacterium > Mycobacterium terramassiliense. Next base: position 149,832 of record NZ_LT717697.1, on the reverse strand, counting down.
GACGACCCGACTACGCCGATCGACGCGGAAGCATTGCGAGCGTGGTGGGCGCGCCAGCTACGCGAGGCGCAAGCAACGCAGCGACGCAAGCCGCAGCGCGTCGCGTTCATCCGTCAGAGATTGTGATGGCGCTGCACCTCCGCAGCTCAGCTCGAGGCGCTCAGGATCTTGATCGCGAAGACAAGCGTGTCGCCCGGCCGGATGCCCGCGCTGGGCTGACCGTCGGGATAGCCGTCCGCGGAGGTCATTGCGACGGCGACCGTGGACCCGACCTTCTGCCCGGCAATGGCTTTCTGAAATCCGGGCACGACGCCGCCGAGCGGGAAGTCGACCGATGCGCCCCGGTCATAGCTGCTGTCGAACACCGACCCGTCGCGTCCGTTGACGCCCATGTAGCAGACGGAAACCTTTGCGGTAGCGGGGACCGCCGGTCCGTCTCCGCCGTGCAGCGTATGCACCTGGGTCTGGGTCACGCCGAAGGGTGCCGTGACGGTCACGCGCGGAGCCGTCGTATCGGTGGACCCGGTGACCGCGACGCTGCCCGTGGTTCCGGCCAGCGTCCAGTCTGGCGCTGCGCCGGTCGGCGGCGCGGCGGTGGGGCAGGCGCCGGCCGCGGTGGCCGTTACCGGCGTAGCGACCCCAAGAACGGTTGCCGCGACGGCGGCCGCGAGCGCGAGGGAGTAGGACACCGGGGAAGATTTCACGCCGTCACGCTACAGACAGCCATCGACGCCGCTCGTGGCGCCCTCCAGCGCCCCTCGGACTAGCTTGTGATTCCAGCCAGTTCGTTCGCCACCGCATCGAAAGCGCGCAGGGTGTCCAGCATGTGCGGCTCGTGGGAATGCGGCTGGCTGGACAACTTGGCGGCGACCACCTCGGTGGCGCGGTTGATGTAGATCATCTGACCGCACATGCCCAGGCACAACGCCACGTTGTTGCCCGGGTAGGGAATCCACACCTGGTTGCGGTACATCCCGCCGGGCAATTCGGTGTCCTCGGGGCAGGCGGCGAAGGCCTGCCGCGAGTCGGGGCCGCCGTCGAGGGTGTCGGCGATCCACGCGGCCGGCAGCGCCTGCCGGCCGGTAAGCGAGACGCCGTCGCGCAAGAACAGGGAACCGAACCGGATCATGTCGGTAAGGCAGGCGTTGATGCCGCCGTCGAAAAATCCGGTGCCGGCCGGGTCTACACCGATGGTGGCGTCGCATTGGGCGCCGATGCGGCTCCACAGCAGTTCTGACATCAGTTCGGGCATGCGCCCGGCGCCGGCGACCTCGCAGATCCAGCCGAGTGCATCCGTTTCGCACGAGCGATATTCGAACGGGCCGCCGTGAGCCGACTTCTGCCGCAAGGTCAGCAGGAAGTCGCGCAGGGTGGCGGGTGCGTCGGCACTACGCGTGGGCGCCCAGCCCATCGCCTGGTCGAGGAGATGAATCTCCGCGCATGGGTCGTCGTAGTCTTCCGAGAACGCGACACCCGACCTCATGTCCAGCAGGTGGCGCACCGTTGCGCCGGCGTAGCCGCAATTCGCCAGGGCGGGAACGTATTTCGTGACCGGCGCCTCAAGCTCGATCGCACCGGCCCCGTGCAGCGAGCCGACGACGGCGCCCACCAACGACTTGCTCACCGAGAACAGCAGGTGTCGGGTGTCGGCTTTCAGCTCGCCGAGGTACTCCTCGGCCACCATTGACCCTCGATGGGCGACGGCCCACCCGTCGGTCGCGGTGGCGGCCATCACCGCGCCGACGCTGGTGGCCATCCCGTCGGTGGTGGTCACCGGGATCTCCGCGAGGGGAGCGGGACCCGGAGGTATCGCCGCGACCGGCCCGGTCCCGCGCGAGATCAGCGCGGTCGGCACCATGTCTTCGACATGCTGGAACGACCAGTGCGAGTAGGGCGGCGAGAGCCAGTTGTCCAGTGAGATGCCGGCCGGGGCGCTCACGCGCGCGCGACGAGCCGAGAGACGATCGGCGCGGCGGGCGTCAGGGGCGTTGAGACGAACTTCGCCTTCATGCCCTTGACCCAGCGCTGGCAGCGGTCGCTGAGCTGATAGTCGTCGGTTTGCAGGTGCGAGCGCGTGACGAGCACGCCCAGCTGGGCGCCCTCGGAGCGCAAGTCTCCGGGCGCCGCGACGCGCAGGTAAAAAGCTTCGGACCCGTCGAGCAGCGTGGCCCAGTCGTTGGCGGTCCGCGAAAAGGAGACCCGGCCTTCGTCGTCGAGGCGCCATACCCCGGTGCGTGGCGTCGCGGTGAAGATCTCCAGATCCGGCGACGTCTCCGTGATGATCACCTGGCCCCAGACCTCGTCCTCGCCGTAGCCGCGCTCCCAGCGAGCGTTGATGTCGTCGATGTCGAGCTCGTAGTCCACGTCCATGTACTCGAGCAGGTGGAAGAGGAACAGCGGCATGTCTGCGTACGCCTCGGTGGTCAAGTTCGTCATCGGGCTGGCGCCGGACAGGCGCGGATTCACCTCGCCGAGGTAAAGCTCGTCGGAGTCGAGGTCGTGCAGAAGGTCAACCTCGAAGTAGCCGAGGTAACCCTCACGGCGCATGACGTCGCCCAGCTTTGTCACCATTTCTCGCGCGGCGTGCGTCTGGGCGGGCGGCAGCACCTCGTGCCAGATGTCATTGCCACACCAGCTGCCCCGGCTCGGAGTCAGCTCCGAATAACCGACGAGGCTCGTCATCGCGGGGCCCACCACGGTGCCATGGCGGGTCACGGCGCCCTCGAGGCACACCTCGACGTTGCGGATGCGCTTCATGACTTTGAGTTCCTGGCCTACCATGTCGCCGCCGTGCTCGTCCCAGTCACGCTGACCGTGCACAAAGAACGTCCCGCTGCCGGCGTTGCCGTAGGCGATCGAGATGACCAGGTCGTCTCCCAATCCGGCGCCTTGGGCGAGCGCCAGCAGCTCGTCGTAGGAGCCGGCCCGCCCGATCGTGTTGGGCACGCTAGGTATCCCCGCCTCGTCGGCCAGGCGCGTCATGACGATCTTGGAGCCCAGGCGATTGCGCAGCTCGATCGGCGGGTGCATGACCTCGAGACCCGCCTGTCGCGCGAGGCCCTGGATTTCCTCGTTCATCATCACAAAGCAGCACTTGCCACCGGGACCTTTACCCCCGATGAAGTCGAGCGTTTCCGGATCGGACAGCAGGTGGCTGCAGACCTCGTCCATCGAGTCGAAGTCGCGGCGGTCGCGTCGCCGCGGCACGAACACGCGCGAGTGGGTGCCCTCGAACGAGTCAAAGTAGGTCAGGTAGAAGAAGTTTCGAATCCAGCGGTCGACACCTAGCAGGTTGAACGGGGTAGGCGAGATGAAGTACAACGGCACCTTGTTCGTGTGAAAGAACGCGCGGATGTCCGACAGGCCGTTCAGGCGGCGCGGCTCGGACCCGCCGGTGGGCGTACTCATGCTGGCCGCGCTGACATCGGCGCTGTGGTTGGTGCGACGGTGATCCGATCACGCAGCTGCATTGCATAATTGTGCGCCCCGCCCATGGCCGATGTCTGTGCGGGGATGAAAATTCCCCGCTGGATCCGCGCGTCGCCAAACTTTGCGATCGCGCGGGTGTCGGCGGACATGAAAAAATGCCCACTGGCGGACATGGAAATGCCCATTCGCGGCCAATAAGTTCTGCCCACCGGCGGACACGAAAGTGCCCGCAGGCGGCCATGAATCTGCCCAGACCTACCTGATGCTGCTCGGCGCGCCAGCGCTGTGGCGGCCTCTCCTGCGGTTTCGATGTCGATGCCTAGTCGAAACGACAACCCCAGGAGAGACCTACTTGAAGTCTGACGGAGAACTCATGGAAATACTCAATGCCTACGACCTGACCGGGTCCTACCGGGCTGCCGCTGAGCTGTGTGGGTGCTCGCATCACACCGTGAAGAAAGCGGTTGAAGACCGCGACGCCGGCTTGCCGCCAGCCACGCGGCGGGCCCGGATGATCGACGATTGGCGCGACGTCCTGGAGGGCTGGGTCGCGGATTCGAAAGGCAAGATCCGCGGCGACAAAGCCCACGACAAACTCGTCGCGCTCGGATACAGCGGCACCGACCGCACCACCCGACGAGCCCTGGCGGAGATCAAAGCGCAATGGCGACTGGGCAATACGCGGGTGCACCGGCCGTGGATCACCGAACCTGGGCTGTGGCTGCAGTACGACTTCGCCGACGGCCCGCTTGTGGCCGGCCGCAAAATTGTCCTGCTGGTGGCGTGGCTGGCGTGGAGCCGATACCGCGTCGTCGTGGCTCTGCGGGACCGCACCGCTCCCAGTGTCTTCGCCGGCCTGGACCGGATTTTCCGCATTGTAGGTGGCGCCCCGACCTACCTGCTGACCGACAACGAGAAGACGGTCACCACCGGACACGTCGCCGGGGTGCCGGTCCGCAACCGCGCCGCGGTCACCTTCGGCCGCTACTACGGCATCTCAGTGCTGACCTGCGAACCCGCCGACCCCGCTTCCAAAGGTGGGGTGGAGAACGCCGTCAAACTCGCCAAAGCAGATATCGTGCCCACCGAGACCAACCTGCTGCCCCAGTACGACACCTTCGCCGACGTCGAAGCCGCGTGCGCTGAGTTCAACGCCGAGATCAACGCCCGGGTCCACCGCACCACGGGTCGACGCCCCGTCGAGATGCTCACCCAGGAACGCCCCGCCCTGCACGCGGTGCCCGACCTGCCCCACACCGCCGCATTGGGGGTGACCCGTCGGGTCCCGGACAACACCCCGATGGTCACCTTCGACCACTGCCAATACTCAGTTCCAGCAACACTATTGGGCCACACGGTGTGGATCCGACATCACGACAGCGCCGACGAAGTGGTGATCTGCGCCCTCGATGACGGCGGCCCCATCGAGGTGGCCCGGCACCGCCGCGCTGCCCCGGGCAGCCCCGCAATCAACGATGATCATTTCCCCGACCACCGTGACAAGGTTCCCGGTGATTATCGCGTCCATGCCCGCACCGTCTCCGAACAGACATTCCTGGCCTTGGGTCCCGGTGCAGCGGTATGGCTCAAAGAAGCCGCCGCCGTCGGCACTGAACGGATTCTGCAGAAAATGGCCCACGCCGTCGAACTCTCAGCACTGGCCGGCTGCGCTGATGTCGACTGGGCCTTGGGTCATGCCGCCGTGCACGGCCGGTTCGCCACCGGCGATCTCGACTCCATCCTTGCCAGCAAGGGGTTGGATCCCACCCGACGTGGCGCCGGCGAGGACACCTCGCTGGCGCAAGGCACCAGCGGGTGGAACCTGTTCGGCCGCACCATCATTGATGCCCCCGAGGCAGGCATCGCATGACCACCACCACTACTACTACCGCGGCGCTGCCCGCCGACGTCGAAACCTTGATGCGTGGGTTGCGATTGCCGCACGCACGAGCGATCGCCGCCGATGTGCTGGCCACTGCCCGCGCGCAGCGCTGGGATCCCACCGAGGTCATCAAAGCACTGCTGACCGAAGAAGCCGCCGGACGCGCCCGCTCCATGCTGGCCGCCCGCCGCAAAGCCGCCGGATTCCCGACCGGGAAGACTTTCGACGCCTGGGATCCGGGCGCCTCGTCAATCCCGTTACCCACCCAACAGGCGCTACAGACATTGGAATGGGTGGGTCGCCGCGAGAACCTGGTGGTCTGCGGGCCTGCCGGCACCGGCAAGACGTTCTTCTTGGAAGCGCTCGGGCAAAAAGTTATCGAAGCCGGTATGCCGGTGGCGTGGTTCACCCTCGAGCAGATCGGGGTGCTGGTGCGTGCGCACCGTGCTGACGATTCCCTGGGCAAGGCGGTGGCCAAGATCGTGCGCGCGGAGCTCGTCGTCATTGATGACGTGGGACTTCTTCCGGTCGGTGCTGATGCCGCTGAGGGGCTTTACCGCATCGTCGAAGCGGCCTACGAACGCAGATCGGTGGCGATCTCGTCGAATCTGCATCCCAGTGGCTTCGATGAGCTCATGCCCAAGACGTTGGCCACCGCCACCGTCGACCGGCTCCTGCACCACGCGCACCTATGCCAAACCAGCGGCGACTCCGTGCGCCTGGCCCAAGCCCTGCACGGGAAAGGAGTCAAACCCCTGACCTGACACCAGCGAACGACCGGTGGCGGACACACCCTCATGGGCAGATTCGTGTCCGCCACTGGGCAGTTCTTATTGGCCACCTACGAGCAGTTCTCATGTCCGCCCATGGGCAGTTACAGCTGTCCATTGACACGCGGGCGAGAGCACGGGCCGAAGGCGTCCGGAATGTCGTCGAGTGGACCGGCCCCTCAGATATTGCGAAGCGCGTCCAATCGCGATATAAAGCACCGCGCGCAATCACCTGTAATATCGGTCGCTGATCTTGGTGCTGCTTTGCATTGGATTCGCGGCAGTGTTCTCAGGACGGTCGAGGAGGCGTCTCTAGAGGTGGCTTCGCTGCCCGAGTCCCGAAGTTTCGCGGTGTTTCGCCGTCTTGCCGGTGAATGGTGGAATGCGCCCGTCGACTACGCCGCACAGGTCCAGTACTTCGCCAAGAGGTCGATGGCTGAGGCCATCCGAGTACTGATCGGGGTGGGTAATGGTCTGACGGTCGTGACTTCCCTAGCGATTCTTCTTCCCTGGGCCGGACCGGAACGTCTCGTATCTCGGATAGTCGTCGCATCGTTCGCCGTCGTCGTGATGTTTTGGGTGATCCGGTGGTGTTTTCGACCATGGCCCTCACTGCCAATGTCGCGCGCGTTCGTCATCTCGTGCGACATCGGGATCGCGACATTGGCGTTGTACGAACCAACTTGGCTCTCGGGTCTGTACGGGTTCAACGCGTTTACGCAACTCTCGGTGTATCTGCTGTTCTTCGACGGACCGAGATTCCTTGCACTGCACACCCTCTGGATCTTCGCATCGACGGCCGTGTTTGCCATGCGGGCAGCTGCAGAGGCACACTTTGACGGCGTAGTCTTCGCCGTCAGCATCCTGGTCGCGACGACACCGGTCCTCGCCGCACCCGTGGGGATTCAGTTCGGGATCCGAACGCTGCGCAACGACGCAAACGAGTCGGGCACCGATCCGCTGACCGGTCTACTCAACCGGCGGGGCCTGCACCTTTATTTCGCCGATTTGTTGAGCGCTCATCACCCCTCCGGGGGGCAGCTGGCCGTGATGGTCGCCGACCTCGACCACTTCAAAGACATCAATGACACCTTCGGCCATCCGATCGGCGATGACGTCTTGATCCGCACCGCTCGGCGGATCGAGTCTGCTGTGCGCGGCAGGGCACTGGTGGCCCGAATCGGCGGAGAAGAATTTGTCGTCATCGATGTCACCGAGCCTGGTGACACCCAAACAGCCGAACAAGTCAGGTGCGCGATTGCCGCACCGGCCGATCACGCTCCAGTCACGGCCAGCATCGGCGTCACCCATGTCGAGCTCGGCATCTTCACTGCGCCAGAGGCTGACCCGATGGCCCTCCTCGACACCAGCCTCAGTCGAGCCGACCAAGCGATGCTCGATGCGAAACGCAAGGGCGGCAATACGACAGTCCACGTCACGCCCGCTGATCAAGACCGTTGAGTCGTCGGACCGCCACGCGGCACAAAGGCGTACGCCCGATCAGTAAGGGGATGGCCGGCGGATCAGGACGCGATGAACGCGAGCAGATCCGGGTTGAGAACGTCCGCGTGCGTGGTCAGCATGCCGTGCGGGTAGCCGGCATAGGTCTTCAACGCGCCGTTCTGCAGTAGGTCGAGCGCTCGGGGCACCGAGCTGGTGAACGGAACGATCTGATCGTCGTCGCCGTGCATCACCAGGACGGGAACGGTGATTGCGCGCAGATCCTCGGTGTAGTCCTGCAGCCAGGAATCCACGGTCTCATAGTGCGCGTGGGCGCTGCCGGACATGCCCTGTCGCCACCAGTTCGCGATGACCGCCTCGGACGGCTCCACCCCTGACCGGTTGAATCCGTAGAAGGGGCCCTCCGCCACCGCGCGGAAGAATTCCGATCGGTTTCCCAAGACACCCGCCCGCACCGCGTCAAACCACTCCTGGGGTTGCCCGCCCGGATTGTCCTCGCTCTGCGCCATATTCGGTGTCGGGGAGGATACTAGTACCGCCTTGGCGACCCGCTCCTGGTGGCGCGCCACATAACGGGCGACCTCGGGGCCGCCGGTGGAGTGCCCAATATGGACGGCCTCGCGCAAGTCGAGCCGCTCGGTCAACGCGGCCAGGTCGGCCACCCAGTGGTCCACGTCGTTGCGGGTCCCCACCTGCTCGGATCGGCCATGCCCGCGCCGGTCGTGAGCGATCACCCGATAACCCTTGTGCAGGAAGAACATCATCTGCGCGTCCCAGTCGTCGGCTGTCAGCGGCCAGCCATGACTGAAGACGATCGGCTGGCCAGAGCCCCAGTCCTTATAGAAGATCTCGACACCGTCCGACGTGGTGATGGTAGGCACCGTCGTTCCTCCCGCAATCGCCGCTCGCGGGCGCTCCCCGCGATGACTGACAGTCAACCGCAAGCCGCAAGTTTTCCTGCGACCAGCCCGACTCATGAAACCCTGACGGCGCAAAGGCTACTCGTGGATGGCGGTGGCGGCCTGGGTCGCCTGCGGATCAGGCCCTGGGGGTCAAATAGATCTCAACATTGTTCCGCTTCATCCCGCTTCCTCCAAGGTGGGATCATTTGCTGATGGTCCAGGACGAGCCCGAGCAATACCTCGCCGAGGTTGAACATCAAAAAGCAGGGCAGCAGCCCGTTACGGATCTCCCACCGGCAGGCCCGGACCGCGCGGCTGAGTCGCGCCGTTTCGTGGCAACCAGCACGCGAATGCAGACGTGGCTCTTCATCTGCACTTTCGGGTTCCTTGCAGCGTTGGCGGCGGTGTTCGCGGTGATGTTCGTGTTTCCTTCTGCTTTTATCACCGGCTGGGTGGTCCTCGGTCTCATCACCCTCGGGCTAATCCTGTTTGGTGTGGTGGCCGTTCGGCGGTGGGGCTGGAGCAGAAAGGTTCCCGTTTGCATCACGAGCGATGGCCTGACTGTCGAAGGCAGGCCGGGGGAGGTCTTTTCGTTCGAGGGCGCACAGCTGGGCCTGTTCAGTTTCGGGCAGGAGGCCACGATGTCGGGTACGGCGCTTCACCTGCGCTGCGGCTCCCGCCGCTTTGTCCTCGGCGGGCGGGATCATCGCCTCGGCACCGCAACGCCGCTCCAAGCGCCGCCCACTGGGCGCGTCGACGGGTGGTTGCAGGCCGCAGAGTTCGACGTGGTGCTGTCCATGGTCGCCCGCCGCTCTGGGTTGGAGGTACGCGGTCCTGCACCGGGTGAACCGCTTCGCTGTCTGCTGTATCCGCCTCCCAAAACATTGGGGCCATTCGCACCGTTCGCATCCGGGCGGAGACACCAACCGCCGCAACCACGCCTGGCGATCGAAGGGCTTGCTGACGCGATCCGGGTGGTCGACCCGAACACCAACGCGGTCATTGCCTCGGCTTCGCGCACGCAGGTAACCGCGACGCCTGCGAGTTACCGGCACGTCGATCCTGAGCAGTCGTACAACGTACCGGTCCTGGTCGTGCACGTTCCTGGTATGCAACCACTGACCATTCAGTGTCATCGCGACTGGCGCGGCGACGTGCCTAAGCAGAAGACGAAACCCGAATTTAGGGTCTCAGCCGCTGATTCGCAGGCGCTCGTCGAGGAGTTCGGGTTGGCCGCGAACTTGAAACCCTAGCTGGTGACTGTCGCCAGGTGTGCCGAGACGGGGTCCGGTGAGGACACCAGCTTGTGGGGGCTAACCGCTCCTGCAGATCGGAGTTGATGACGCCGGGGTGGACTCGGGCGGCGCGGGCCGCCGGGTCGATGTCGAGAACCCGATTCATCTTCGTCAGGTCGATCATCACGCGGTCCGAACCGGCCATGACTCCGGCGCTGCAGTTCGACGCGCCCCCGCGCGTGACCAACGCGACCATCGTGTTCCCCGGCGACTTTCACGATGGCGACGACCTCGTCGCGAGAGTGCGGGCGCAACACCAGAGCGGGCTGTTGCCCGAAACCCCAATACTCTGTTGCGTTTTCGGCCAGGGTCGTGGCGTCAGTGGCCACCGCGTCGCGGCCACTTAAGACGGCGGCAAACGCATACGATCGTGTCATCCGTTGGCATCCTCCTAGCTGCCGAATCCGCCCGTGACGGGCGTGGTGCGCGCGTTGATCAGGGTGGGTCGGTCGCGGTCGGCAATGCCCGCCTTGACCAACTCGAATACCTCATCGGAGCTGTGTGCTTCGTGGGCGTCGACGCCATAGCTGGCCGCGGTTCCCACGATGTCGAGGCCGGGGATGTCGAGCCCGGGGACGTTCGGGGTCTTTTCCCAGACGCCGAATTCTTTGACCACGCCGTACTCGGCGTTGGACGCCACGACAACGGTGACCGGGATCCTGTATCGCGCCGCGCTCCACAGCGCGGTGATCGCGTAGTGCATCGAGCCGTCGCCCATGAGCGCGACCACGGGCCGATCCGGTGCTGCGATTTGGGCGCCCACCGATGCGGGCAGGCCCCACCCGAGTCCGCCGCCGGCCGCGGACAGGTGCGACAGCGGGTTGCCCGGACGGATGCTTTCGGTCATGGGGATCTCGTTGCTGCCGGCTTCGCTGACCCACAGCGTGTCATCGGGTGCGGCGTGACCGACTGCCGTCCACAGGTCCTCGGGCTTCAGCGGCACCTGCGCCGACACCCGTTCGGGAACCGCCGCGCGCGGGGTGGGGGCGGGGCGTTGGGTCGGTTTCACCGTCGTCGCCAGAGCCTGGGCCGCTTTGCGGACGTCGGTGACGATCGCATCGCCGATGGGGGAGCGGGCGGCTTCGTCGGGATCGTTGGTGATTTGGATCAAGCTTGCGCCCTCGGGTAGGTAAGGCCCGGGCACCAATGGGTAGTAGCGGAACACCGCCGTCCCGATCGTGAGGATGAGGTCGTGGCCGGCGAGAATCTGCGAGATCCAGCCCGCACCCGGCGGCAGCGCGCCGTGATAGAGCCGATGATTCTCCGGGAACCCACTCCAGCCGGTCAACGGGGCAGTGAACACCGGCGATTCGGTGCGCTCGGCCAGTTCGATCACCGCGTCGTAGGCGTCGTAGCGGTCGATATCGCCGCCGACGACGATCGCGGGTGATGTGGCGGCGTCCAATCGTGCAGCGACCTGCTCAGCCAACTCGGTCGGGAAACCCGTCGCATGGGTCACGGTGCGATCGCGCACCACCTTGATATCGGCGAGTTGTTCGTCGGTCAGTTCGATAGGCATGTCGTCCATCGGCAGCGAGACGAAAACCGGTCCCATCGGCGGGGTGGTCGCCAGGTGGATCGCGCGGGCCAGCACGGCCGGGGATTCGCTCGCGATCGCGGGCTCGGCGGCCCATTTCACGAAAGGTTTGGGGGTGGTGGTGGGTTCGTGATTAGTCAGCAGGCAGTACTGGTTTTGCATGTTGCGGCGCTGGTTGCCGGCCGTGATGATCAGGGGCGTCTTGTTGACGTAGGCGTTGTAGATCTGGCCTTGCGCGTTACCCATTCCGGGGGCGGTGTGCAGATTGACCACGGCGGGACGCCGGGTAACTTGCGCGTACGCGTCGGCCATTCCGACCGGAATCATTTCCTGAAGGCCTAGGAAGTATCGGAAGTCGTCGGGAAAGTCTTGCAGCAGAGCCAATTCAGAGGAGCCGGGGTTGCCGAACCAGGTGGTCAGATTGTGTGAGCGGAACAGGTCGAGGATGGCGTCGCGCACTGTGGTCATCGGTGGGCATCGCTTTCTTGCGAAGTTACGAAAGGGATCAGTCGAGTTCCCCGCGCACGGGGTTCAGCGCCCAGTTCAAGGCGAAGTCGGCGACTTCTTCCCATCCTGGTGCGCCGCAGGTGAAGTGGTCTCGCTGGGGGAACAGCTTGTAGGCGGTGATCGCGGTCGAGTGTTCGGCGTTTTTCGTGTAGTTCTCGTGCTGCACCGCCGGCGGCAGGATGTGGTCGCGGACACCGGCGATGAACAGCAGCGGCGCGCGATCGTCGTTGGCGAAGTTGTATGTGGTGGCAGCGTCGTGCGCGAAATTGGCCAGTCCGCCCTGAAACAAGATCCGCCCCGGAACCGGGACGGCGTAACGGTCATAGGCGATCTTAGATTGAGGTTCGCCGAGTGTGTTGGTGAACGCATAGTGAAATTGTGCGGCCGTGATCGGCACGACACGAACTGAGACGCCCGGCATCGCCTGATTCGAACCCGAGATCGATCAGGCATAACCATTCTAAGATACCGATGGTTATGCTATAAATGTTCTTGTCATGAGATATCCGGCAGACCAGAAGGTCAAGGCGCGCGCCGCGTTGCTGCGTGCGGGCACGCGATCGATGAAGGTCGCCGGCTTCAACGGGATCGGGGTGGACGCGCTCGCCGCCGCGGCCGACGTGACGTCCGGAGCGTTCTATTCGAACTTCGCCAACAAGGAAGCGATGCTCGAGGCGATCATTGAGACCGCCGTCGGTGAGCCGTTCGTTTCCGACACGGAGTCCGGCAGTAAGAGCGAGCGCCGGTCGAAGCTCACGGAGTTTCTCGCGGAATACCTCAGCGCCTACCACGTGCAAAACCCGGGCGATGGATGCGTGATGCCGACCCTAAGCGCCGACGTGGCACGAGCCGCAGTGTCCACTCGCGAAGCGTACGAACACAAGATCAGCGCGCTGGCGGGGCGGGTGGCCGACGTGCTCGACGGCGCGGATCGGGAGCGCCGGGCGTGGAGCATCGTCGCGCTGATGGTGGGGGCGGTGTCGATCTCGCGCGCGATGGCCGACCCCACCACGCAGGCAGAGGTGCTCGACGCCGCGAGCGAAACCGCGGACAGGCTTGTTTCACCCGGCAAGCGGCGCACTTGAGTGGAGGCCGCATGTGGGCATCGAGTGCTTGGAAAGCCGCCCTGGCGGGCTCGGGTATCGCAATGGCCTTGGTTTGCGTTGTGCCGGGCGGCAATTCGACCGCCGCGCCGGACGACGATCAAACGCAGCGGCAGCGCACCATCGTCGGCGCGTTCGCGACCGCCATCGTGCACGATGACCATGCGGGGATCGCCGAACACGCCACCCCCGACATCGTCTGGACCATCCCCGGCTCGAGCGTGGTGTCCGGCCGGGCGACCGGAATCGACGACGTCACCAGGCTCGCCGACACGTTTGCCCAGTATGGATTGCACATCTCGCCGCAGGGTCTCGCTTTCGGTCGTGACACCGTCGCGGTCACGTTGCACGACACCGGTGAGCACAATGGCAAGCGGCTCGAACAGGACGTGGTCAACGTGCTAACCATCCGCGGCGACAAGATTTCCGAGGTCACGGCGCATCTAACCGACATCGGTTCGTTCGACGCGTACTTCTCCTAATCGACGCGCCGCGGGAGCTAGTCCCGCGCCGCGGCGCCAGATCGAACCCGGCGCCGGTGTGGGCCACGAGGCGCGCAGCAGGCCACGGCCACTCAGCGGAGATCACGGGTTAGGGGTTCTGTGGCGATCAAGCTGGTTTATGCGCCGAGAGCAGGTAGGCGGGAAAAACCAACCTACCCTTTTCGTCGGTGGCCAGTTGCGGCATCGGCACCGCCGCACCATCGCCATGCACCTGTCCGGCCAGCGCGTGGATGGAGGCGGGCTCGATCTCATCGACGGCCCAGTACTTCGACACGGCGGAGCGCAACTCATCCTCGGTGACGGCATTGATTGGAACCGTGAAATCGTCGGGGAAAGCGCCGTGGGCGAAGACGAGGACGAAGAAGGACGCTCCGGGACCGGCGGCGCGGTACATCGCACGCAGATAAGCATCACGGCTTTCGACCGGCAACGAATGAAACAGTGTGCTATCCATCAGCGTTGAGAAGGGCCGTCGAATCCGGTCAAAGACGTGATGTCGGCGCACAGAAACGTTGCATTGACGATGCCGCGGGATTTCGCGGTTGCCGTGGCCGTGTCGACCGCCGCCCGGCTCAGGTCCACCCCGACCACGATGTGACCCTTGGCGGCCAGCGTCAACGACAACTCCGCGTGCCCGCAGCCGGCGTCCAGGACATCGCCGTGGATGCGTCCTTGGTTGATCAGCCGCATGAAAGCGGGTTGAGGTTCGCCGATGTTCCATGGGGGTGGCCCTACGAAGATGCCTTCCTCGCGGTAGGCACCATCCCAGTCGATCAGTTCAGTAGCCATGCACTGATACACGCGCAGATACGCACGCGGGTTCAAAACCATTCGTGCACATGGCCGCTGCCTTCGCGCGGCGGCGATCCGGGCGACGCGGACCGCCTGAGACCGAATCCGGCGCGCTGCCCATCCCTCCACGGCCTCAACCGACCACGCTAGACATGGAATAGCGATCGTTATATAGTGAGTGTTATCCTACGGGCCGGGTGAAAGGAAAATTCATGGCGAGCGAGCAGCCGTTCGAGTTGGCCGAGTTCTACGCGGAGGTCGGCAGGCGGACCTCGAACCCCAACTTCGGGCTGGAGACCATCCGCGATGTCGCCGACAACATCCACCTGGCTACGAAAGAGCCCGAAGGGGTCACCTATGCCGAAGTGGACGCCGGTGGGGTCGAGGCCTTGTGGTGCATTCCCGTCGACAGCGACCCGGAATCGGTGCTGCTGCACACGCATATGGGTGGCAGCGTGCTGATGTCGATGCACTCCGACCGGAAAGCGGCCGCCCATATTGCCAAAGCGGCCGGCGCGCGCTCGCTGGTGTTGAACTTCCGCCGATCCCCGGAGCACAAGTACCCGGCGCAGGTCGAAGACGTGGACACCGCCTACCGCTGGCTGCTCGATCAGGGCTACCGGCCCGACAAGATTGGCAGTGTGGGCCACTCGATCGGTGGCTTCCTCGCCATCGAACTGGCGCTGCGGCTGCGTAATCGGGGAGATGCGCTGCCCGGCGCTGTGCTGTCCATTTCGCCATGGACCGACGTCACGCTGTCGGGCGAATCGATCGAAACCAATGTCGAGCGGGACAAGCTGCTCACGCGGGGACTGCTCGAGCTGTTCCGGTCGTGCTGGCTCGATGGAACCGGCGTGGAATTCACCGACCCGCGGGTACATCTGCTCGGGGCCGACCTGTCGGGGTTACCCCCCATCGCGGTGTATTACGGCGAGCACGAATTGCTCGCGTCAGACGCTGAGGCCTTCGCCCAAAAGGCAAGGCAGGCAGGCAATGACATTGTCGTCCGACGGGTCGACGAGGGTCAGCACTCTTTCATCATGGGGGCGGGCCGTGTTGACGAGGTCGACCGCGCGATTGCCGAAATGGGCCGCTGGCTGAGCTCTGCGTTAGGAGTTCACAGGGCGGTGGCCTAGCCTCGTGCAACCGTTCGAACCGACCTTGGCAGCGGCCGCACAGCAGATCAGTGCAAGGCCGTCGACTTGCGTTCTTGGCGGCCGCGGTTGGATGCGGAGCAATTCTCCGGTGACGAAGAGCCCCGCCACTCGTCGCTTCAAGAGTGATTGAACTGCAGGCCCTTGCCGCCCGAAAATCTAAGTATCGAGACGTATACCTAGCCAAGCGAATCAGGAGACCTTCGTGACTACTGTATTGGAGCCGACGTACGACGTCATTGTGTGTGGTGCGGGGTCGTCAGGGTCGGTGGTCGCGGGCCGGTTGGCCGAAAACCCCGACATCAGGGTCTTACTTTTGGAGGCCGGCGGCAGCGACGACATTCCCAGTGTGACCGACGCAAGCCAATGGCCAGCTAACCTTGGCAGCGAACGCGATTGGGGATTCATCTCCGAGCCGGATCCGCGGCTTCATGGCCGGGCGATCGCGTTTTCGATGGGCAAGGTGCTTGGCGGCGGGTCCGGCATCAACCTGATGATCTGGGCGCGAGGACACCGGAGCGACTGGGACTACTACGCTTCCGAATCGGGCGAGCCGAGTTGGGGATACGGGCCAGTTCGCGATCTCTATCGGCGGATTGAGGACTGGCGCGGCAGCGGCGAGCCAGATCATCGGGGCAGGGGTGGGCCGGTGTTTGTGCAGCCGGCACCTGGGGCGCATCCGCTCGCCGCGGCGACGCTGGAGGCGGCCAGAGCCATTGGTATTCCCACCTATCAGAGCCCCAACGGACCCCTGATGGAGGAGAGCCGCGGTGCAGCCGTGGCCGATCTGCGCTGGCGCGACGAAAAGCGCCTCTCGGTGTTTGGCACTTACACGGCCCCGCATCTGCAGCAGCCGAACCTGACCGTGGTCTCGCACGCGCTGGTCACGCGTGTGATCTTCGACGGCAACCGGGCTACCGGGGTCGAGGTCGTTCATGGCGGCACGGTGCATCGGGTGGCCGTCGACGCTGAGGTCGTCCTGTCGTTGGGCGCCATTCACACACCGAAGGTGTTGATGCAGTCGGGCATCGGAGACGAAGCCGAGTTGCGTCGGGTAGGAATCACCGTTCGGCAGCATCTGCCCGGTGTCGGGCGCAACCTTCAGGACCACTTCGGGTTCGACTGCGTGTGGGAGTTCCCCGAGAACATCCAGGGCAGCACACAGGTGGGTGCGGCATTGTTCTGGGAATCCGGAGTTGCCGATGTCGAGGGACCCGACCTGTTCGCGTGCTTGGGGCCTTTCCCCAAAGCCACGGCGGAAAACGCCACGAAATACGGTCTGCCCCAAAACAGCTGGGTCCTATTCGGCTCGCCCACCCACCCCCACAGCCGGTCCCAACCCGGCCCACCCTGTGCTCATCGAAGCCAACGCGCTTTCGGACCCCGACGACCTCAAGACCGCCATCTCCTGCGTCGAAACCCTGCGCGAGATCGGCAACTCCGCCGAGCTTCGGCCGTTCGTCGCACGCGAGGTCATGCCCGGCGACCTGACCGGCGCCGAGTTGGAGACCTATCTGCGCGACGCCGTCACCACCTACTGGCACGAATGCGGCACCGCGAAGATGGGCCGCGACCCGATGTCGGTCGTCGACGGACACCTCAAGGTCTATGGTGTCGAGGGCCTGCGCGTCGCCGACGCATCCATCATGCCCCGCATCAGCACCGCCAACACCATGGCCCCCTGCGTCGTCATCGGCGAGCGCGCCGCCCAATTCATCGTTGCAGACCATGACAGCTAGTCGGCAATGATGGAGACGACAAGTTAAAGGAGGGGATGACGGCATGGCCATGGCAGAGCCGCGCGACGACAGACCATCCATAGCAGGTTTGGCGCGAGTGAGCCTGGGTCACTCCGAACTGACGGTACGGCCTATTGGGCTCGGATGTATGGGCATGTCGCAATTTTACGGTGCGACCGACGATGCCGAATCAATCGCCACGCTGCGTGCAGCCGTGGACATGGGCGTGGATTTCTTCGATACATCGGACATCTACGGCGCAGCCGACGGGACGCGGGCAGATATCCGCGGCTTCGAACACTTGATTGGCAACGCTTTGGCGGACGCAGGGACGAGGTGGTGCTTGGCGACGAAATTTGGTGCTCGATTGAACGAGGACGTACCGACAGTGGCGGCCGGCGGGCATGCAGCGTGACCGTCACGCGCTCGTCATGCTGTGGCTGGCAGGTAGGCGGATGATGATTCATCTGATGCAATATGCAGGGGGTTTACCGGTAATCCGCTATATTCGATTCCGCCGTATTCGTCGGCAGGGGAGTGTGCATCAGCGCACTTCAAACCACTCGTCGTGAAGTATGCCATTGCCCGCTGCCCCGTCGCCGACGACCACGCCACGAAAGACCGCGTGCACACGGTTGAGCCAGCGGTACCTCTCGCAGCTGGTCTCAAAGTGCACGGCACCGCATAGCATCGTGTCTTGCCCGAACCCGCTCGACAGGTCGCAACGACCGCCGCCGTAAAGATAAATGACGTGGCCTTCCTCGGTTTCAACTGTGCCGCGGTAATCCATCGTCGCGGTGCCGTCCGCACCGATTACCAACCAGTCGGCACACGCGTGGGGCCTCGCCCGCGCACGAATCCCGCGTCCCTCGAGCCGGCCGTCGGTCATCTCGACGATCGCTCGGGTGCCCACTGGAGTGCCCGGCAACACGACGTATGGGGCCAGAGACCACGCTCCCCGAAACAGCGGAACAAGCGCGGCGTCGTCCTTAGACCCGGGCAGGCGGTCCTTGATGTCTTCGACAAGCGACATTGAGATCTCCCCTCTACCTTGAGGTCTCCAGGTATAGATGCCGGTGCCTTGACATGTCAAGGTACGATTCTGATCGTGACTACCACGAGGACGCGAAGGCCTCCGGACGAGGCTCGGCGTTTGATCCTCGACGCCGCGGCATCGCTTCTTGCCGAGGGAGGCGTGGCTGCCGTAGAGGTACGTGCGGTGGCCGCGCGGGTCGGCATGACCGATGCCGGGGTCACCCATCACTTCGGCAATCGCGAGAAGCTGCTCGGTGAGCTTCTGCGACACGGTGGCCGCCAGCTTAGAGCCGCGCTAGCAGACCTCGTCGCAGCGTGGTTGGACCAGGGCGCCGACCTTCTCAGGCTCGTCGAGTCTCTCGAGGGTGTGTATCGGCGCGGCTACGGTGAGCTCGCGGTAGCGCTGCACGCCGCAGGATGGCGCGACACCGGCGGCGGCATCCTTAATCCGGTCGTTGACGCTCTGCATCAGCTTCGACCACCGGGCAGCTCCGTCGGTGACACGCGGCGCGCGGTCGCGGCGGTGCATCAAGCGATGGCAACGGAGGCGCTCTACGGACGTGCGTTTCGGCGCAGCGCTGGCCTGACTGGCGCCGCTGCCAACGACGCATCCCCTCACGTGCGCTGGTGGGCGCGTCAGCTCGAACTTGCACTTGGCGTCGACCCGGCCCAGCAAAGTCGCCTGCAACCCCGAGCACACCACCGATCCCGCAAGCCGCCGATTGCCTCGGGGCGCAGCGCATGAGTTATGTCCACGACGTCGGCGGCATGCGGGCGGGACCGATCCATATCGATGACAGCGTCGAGTTCCACGACGCCTGGGAGACCAAGGTGTTCGCGATGATGCGGGCCTTGGTCTACAACTCGGTATTCACCCTTGACGAGTTCCGCTGCGCCGTCGAACGCCTAGAGCCCACAACGCATCTCGCGGCCCCCTACTTTCATCGCTGGCTGGACGCTATTGAACGGCTTTGTGTCGAAAAAGGAATACTCACCCAGGCCGAACTGGACAGCATCGCACCCTTCGGTAGGGGAGCGTGATGGCTTTCCTACCAGGGCAACAAGTCCGCACTCGAATCACCATCACCGCCGGACACACCCGACTTCCCGACTACGCACGCGGTCGTATCGGCACCATTCACCGCCACCGCGGAAGCTACCCATTGCCCGACGAGCTTGTAGCTCACGGCCACACCAATCCAGAAGCGCTCTACAGCGCCTACTTCGAGGCCAGCGATCTATGGGGCGAGGGCTCCGGTCATCATCGCGTCTACCTCGACCTCTACGAAAGCTATCTGCAGCCCGTGGAAGGCGAGATGCAGTGAGCCGCAACCATAGCGCTCACACCGATGCACAGCGCGCACAAATCACCGCGGGGGTCGCCGTGCTCGAACAGCGGTTGATCGAGCGCGGCGCCATCACCGGCGAACAGCTCGACGACATCCTTGACACATTCACCCACCGCTTAGGCGCCCATCACGGCGCCCGCTACGTTGCCCGAGCCTGGACCGATCCGCAGTTCAAACGCAACCTCCTGAAAGATGCAACCGCTGTCGTGCGCCGATACGGCTATGACCTACGTGGCGCCTCCAACCGCGAATTGCCGTTCCTGCACTTAGAAGTCGTGGAAAACACCGACGACGTCCACAGCCTAGTGGTGTGCACCCTATGCTCGTGCTATCCGACCGCCCTACTAGGTCCACCTCCGTCCTGGTACAAAAGCATCCAATACCGCGCCCGCGCGGTGCGCGAACCACGCGTCGTTCTCGGCGAATTCGGCACCCATCTCGACCCAGCAGTCCAAGTGCGGGTCTGGGACTCCAACGCCGACTGCCGCTACCTCGTTCTGCCCCGCAAACCCAACGGCAGCGAGCAACTGACCGAAGACCAACTCGCTGCACTGGTCACCCGAGACTGCTTGATCGGCACCACACAGCCCGTTGGGCCATCGCCTCGGCCGAGCTAGCATGCCTCGGCTGCGTCTGCCCCCCGGCGGGGGAGCGGCGCGTGACGGCCGGCCCCTGACATAGACCTCGATCAGTGTCGCGATCTGGAGCCGGTCGTTCGCGACCGCGGTGAAGACACGCTCGCGGGTCCAATCGCACGAGAAAGACTCCAGGCCGAACTCGGGCCGGCGTCGCTACGCTGCTGTGTTATGCAGGAGACGCGCCTCGACACCGCCCGGATCCGGGCGGCTCGTGGGGCGATCGACCCAATTTTTCGCGACACGCCGCTGTACCGATGCGAGGCGCTGGAGCCCGACCTGGGCTGCGCGGTGAGCATCAAGCTCGAAACGGCGAACCCGGTCCGTAGCTTCAAGGCTCGCGGCACCGAGGTCGTCGCGAGCCAGCTCGCCGACAAAGGCTCGCCCGTCGTGGTGTGTGGTAGCGCGGGCAACCTCGGGCAAGCCCTGGCTTGGTCTGGTCGCGCCAGGGGTCTCGACGTCACGGTCGTAGCATCCCGGTTTGCACCAGCAGTCAAGCTCGATCGCATCCGCGCACTGGGCGCGAGATTGGAGCTAGTGGACGGCGATAACGAGATGGCCCGTGCCCGGGCGGCAGCCATCGCGCGGCATGAAGGCATCGGGCTGCTCGATGACAGCTTGGACATCGAAACCTGTGAGGGCGCGGCGACCATTGGCCTGGAACTGGTGGAGGCCGAGTCGTCGTTCGACGCTGTGCTGATCGCTCTCGGGGGCGGAGCGCTGGCTACCGGTGTCGGGCATGTGATGAAGGCCCTCGCGCCTGACGTTGAGGTGATCTGTGTTCAGCCGGCCGGCGCACCGGCGATGACACGTTCGTGGCGTCAGCGCCGCGTTGTCACCACCGACTCGACTGACACCATCGCAGACGCTGTCGCCGGCCGGTGTCCAATTCCGGAGGTCCTCAACGACCTCCTCCTGGTCGGCGACGACGCCGTCTTGGTCCAGGAAGCATCGATCATCGCGGGTATGCGGGTACTTCTGGAGAACGCTGGCCTCGTTGTCGAGCCGTCGGCCGCGCTCGGCGTCGCGGCGATCCTCGAAGACCGTGACCGCTTCGCTGGCCGCCACGTAGTCACCATCGTGTGCGGCAGCAACGTCGACATGGACGCCTATCACCGCTGGGTCGATGCGGCTGCCATCCGCAGGCCTTGATGGCCGCGGCTGATACCCATTCCAATCGAAGCTTGGCGCCCTGTTACTCCAGATGTGCTTGGTCGAAACTTCCACTGCGACAGGCAATCCTGGCCGAGCGCGCCCCCGGGGCGGGGGCGGCGAGGCGAGGCCTCGATCCCGCCGTATTCCTCCAAGCCGACCCGAGAGGGTAGCGACCCTAGCGGTCGGTGGCGGCAGGGTTTGTGCTCAGCCGCTGGTCCTGTGATGCGGCAGGTCGGCTAGAAACTGCAACAGTTCTGTGTTGATCCCGGTGGCGCGCTCTTCCTGGAGCCAATGCCCTGCGCCATCGAGTGTCACCTCGCGGTATGGGCCGGGGAGAGGCGCTATTCGATCCCGCCGCATTCCTCATGCCGTAGGTATCCGGTGGCGTGCGTGAGCCGAGGGTCGAGACCTGGCCTAGTCGGGTATCACCGGGTTGACTCCGAATGGCCATCAGTAGTGGCGCCTTTGGCGGCGTCGGCAACGTTGTTCTTGGCGTCGTCGACGTCAGCTCGTGGTTCCGGTGGTGGGGTGACACCACTCTTAGGCGGCGGGGACGCAACGGGGATCGAATCGTGAACCAGTTTGGCGTAGAAGTTGCGATCTGACATCTGAATCAGCAATCGGGTGCGTTCGAAGGGGAGCGCGACGGCGGCGAGAGCCTTGGCAATGCTGGCGGCATCACCTCCGCTGATGATGTTGCCTTTGAGAACGGCCGCCACCGTCCGTGCATCGCCGCCTTGTAGTTCGAGCGGGTTCTCGGGATCGTCACCGTGCCATTCGGTGAAGGGCACGATCTGCACTTCGCTTCGCGCGCCGCGGAGACGGCGTGGCCAGCCCGGATCATCGATCAGGGCGAGGTTGTTGAGCGTCTGCGCCGATTTCTTTCGGTTTTTCAGCCTGATGCGTACCACCAGGGCGGCGAATTCTTCGCTCTTCGCATCGTCTGGTTTCCAGCGGGTCCGATTCCAGGTGGCTTTCGTCTTGAGCGGGTGCAGGACGCCTAACCCGTAGAGCACGGCGCCACCCACTGGAGTGATTCCGCCGACAATCTTGGCTATGGCCAGCAAACCCGCAACTGTTAGCACTCTTTCGACACCTCAGCAGACGCATCCGACAAGGCGCATCTCGCCGCGAACAAGCTTCCAGCTGTCTCCACAATCTCCCTGGCAGGTCCGCCGTAGACATTTCTCTTTTAGATCCCAACCAACTCCGACTACGCCTGGGTCGCATCCCGCTGCCGGGTCTATCAGCGCCGCATGGAGGACCCTTCCCGTCTTCACGTCCAGGCCCGTGTCCAGCGACAGCAGCCGCGTGTCGTCGGCGTCTTGAATTACTGGCAGGATGAGCTGGAATTCGAGGGAAAAAGATGTGTTCTGGGGGTACGCGACCCACGCGTCGTCCTCGGACGGGATCGGCGCGAACTCAAGCCAGGAGCGCACGTATCCTGGATCGCCTTCTCTGACCTCGGCGAGGAACGCCTCGACCTCCGCACGGCCGAACTTGGGAACACCTGCCCGGCCGGACACGACGAAATCGCTCAACAGGACGGGCCGGGCGAATTCCGGAAAGGGATCGACATTCAGATAGTCAGCGATGTCGTCGACGGAAGCACCCTGCGAAATATCGGCAAACGTAAGGCCACCCAAGGCGTCATCCGATTCGCCGCTAGCGCCGGCTAGCGCCGGCAGCGTATTTACCATTTCGTTCAAGCGCGACACGATTGAGTCGGCGTCGAGTAGTCCGTCGGGCATTGCCCGAGCCAAAGCACCGGCGACGTTCATGATCCTCCTCCGAGCGCGTCCAGCCGAAAGCACCGAGATTGGCTGGAGGAAGCGTACCGACTCGGTGAGCCGCGGCCTACCAAATGCGAGTGGAAATTGCTGTGAATTGTCTGCACGAGCGCTCGGCCTGTGCCTTGATCCGCGGACTGAAATTCGGAACGTGACTGAGCAGCTAAATCCGTACATGTTGCAGGTAGTGATTGGTCCCGCAGCCGATCTCGTGCGTTGACTCCCTTGCCGGCGCCCACTGACCACCGCAACATCGAGGCGCAGTCGGCCGTGGTCGATCAGCTGCGCGAATTTGCTGGCACGATCTGGCGACGTCAATCCCCAGCGGGTGAGGGGTAGAGCTGTTCTATTCACCTTGCGCGGCGATGGGCAGCACTCAAACGGTCGCATTCCCTGCGGCTGTATTTCATTCGTCTGATGAATCAGCGGCGCCCGAGAGCCACATGTGTTGAGCACTACGCGAAACTGTTTGAGCCAGTGGGCATGACGCAACGTGCGAGATTATCAGCTAGTCACGCCAACATTGAAAGTGGTAGCGACGACGACTACTCAGAACGAAATACGTTGCGAAGCACAGTATCTCAAGACCGATGGTAATCTGCCGTATTCGATTCCACCGCCGCGAGTCCGCGCCGCAGGTACGGCAAGCGGGAAGTCCTGCGCGGCAACCGCAAACGATGGGAGGAGCGGTGACCGGCAAGGGGGGCGGGCGATGATTCATCTGTTGCAATACGCAGTGGTTCACTGGATATCGGCGGTATCAAGATGTGTCGAATTCATCGGCGGACGGGCTCGTTTCATATGCCGGCGATCCCATAGAGGACCATCGCGCAACCGAATACGACGAGGAGTGTCGCTGTCAACGCCCGGTGCTGGATTTGCATCCAGTGTCGGAGGCGTTTCAGGAGCGGGTCGATCCGTGGTCGGGCAATGAGATAAGCCAGGATGGGTGCGGCGACAGTCGAATTCGCTAACACCGCGTAGTAGGCGACCATGCCTGCTGCACCAAGGATTGGCGAGTGTAGGGCCCCAACGTGGACACCGACGGCTGCACTGACGGCGAGGACTTTCGCATTCAGCCCGGTGAAGATTCCTGCAGCAGCAGAGGTCTTAGGGCCCATCCTTGCGATATTGTCCTCCCAGCTGCGTGTGCGATCAGTTTTGCCGCGCCGCCGCCATTGCCGCACGCCGAGCATGACGAGCAGCGCGCCCGCTACGATGATCGCCCAGCTGGTCCAGGCCGGTCTGGGCCCGTCCAGACCTGCGAGTGATAGCGGGATATGCATAAATGCGGTCGTGAGTACGGCTAGCGCCGCCTCTCGGCCCGACAAGTACGCGATGCTGGACGAATGGGGTCGGTCGTTGTGAACGAGCAGCACCAACGTCACCACGACGGTTACGGGCGACGAGAGCGCAATCACGAGCGCGCATCCGCCCAGTGTTAGTCCCGAATTCCGTTCATTGCAATACCGTCGAGATAGGACATCGCGGACCAGGAGGGACGATCTGGCCGATTCTCACATGGGCGCGGTGACGCCGACGATCGTCAAGCAGGTAGTGCAGCACCGTGGTTTCGGCGTCGTGAGGAGTGTTGGTGATGGTCACTCTCGGCTCGATAGTGCGCAGGATCGTGTGGGTGACAACAGCAGCACACGAGGTTGGGTCGGCATGGTGGTTCCCGGTTTGTAGGGCTGTGTCTCGACAACGTGTTATGTGGTGAAGCGGCAGGGGAGCGTCTGGGGTCCGCGGATGGCTGGGTTGTCTCGCCATGTTGGGTTACCGCACAGAGTGGATCGGCGAGCTAGGACTCCTTGGAGCGCTGTGGCGGTCTCGAGGCGGGCTAGTGCTGCTCCCAGGCATAGTGTGCGCCGTGGCCGAAGGTGAGCGGTGCTGGCCCGGGCCGGTCTGTTTGGAGTTGATCGGGTGAATTGAAGATGGCTGGGTCGCGGTTGGCGGCGGCGAGGACGACGAGGGCGGGTTCGCCGGCGTGGATGGTGACGTCGCTGAACGTGTGGTCGTGTGTGGTCGTGCGTACCACGGCTTGCGGGGCCGTCGAGGCGCAGCAGCTCGGTGACCAGTCGATCGTCGACGGCGTCGATGGTGTCGATTGGTCGGATGCCGTGGCGTTGGGGTGTCAGGAGGCGAATCATTGCCGTGCCGAGGAGATTTGCAGTGGTTTCGTGGCCGGCGATTGCGATGATGATGGCGGTGGCGACGATGTCGTCGAGTTCGAGATTGGCGCCGGCGGACATATAGCTGCTGAGCATGAACCCCGGATGTTTCAGACCACACAGCAGCTTACTTGACATAATGTCGCTTATCGGTACAACGGATTCGCAGCCGGCAGCCCGACCACGCATCCGCACCGAACGATTGGGACCCCGCAAGCACGGCGCGCCCACATCGCCCTGCATCCATAACCGCACACTCGGACCTGAGCCCGGCCGTTCGATCAATCCTTCGACGACCCGGGCCGCGAGCCTGGAACTCGAACGCCCCGCGGCGGCTGGCCGACCCGTCGCCGAGTCCGCCGACCGCTCCTTCTTCTCCCCACCGCACGACCCCAATACGTCACTGTGACGAATTGGGTTGGTGCGCGCGGTCATTGAACTCTCGCACCACACGTCGGAATGCGCGACCGCGTGACCGCGACCGGCGCTCAGTCCGGCCATCGGGTCGCGACCGACGTCATTGACCGACGTCCTTAATCGACCGCATGGCAAGTGCGCCCGGCAGGGACCCGGGCCTCATCGCTTCACTCCTCCGGGGCGACTCCGCGCCCGTGCCGAGCGGAAGGGTACGTGGGCGTGTTTCATCACGTGACGATTTGCCGCCCCACTCCATCGTCGTTGACGCGCTGGTGAAAACAGCGTCGCAAGCCTGAATTCGGCTTCGCCGACAGGTTGTGTGTCCATGTCGCCGTTGTCGCGATGAGCTCTGGAATCGGTACCAGGTGTCGACGGACAGGATCGGGCACCGAAAGGATTTTCGGCGGCCAATCGCAGGCTCCGGAAAGCCCAGTGGGCTGGTGCGAAGCGATCGCACCAGCCCACTGTCACGAGTGTGAGTTTCCTAGACGGCACTCACTCCGATTGCCTGAGGCCCCTTGGCCCCTTGCCCCACCTCGAATTGAACACGCTGGTTCTCCTCGAGCGAGCGGTAACCGCTGCCCTGGATCTCGGAGTAGTGGACGAAGAGGTCCTTCGCGCCGTCGTCAGGGGTGATGAAGCCGAAGCCCTTTTCACCGTTGAACCATTTCACAGTTCCCTGTGCCATTTACTTTCTTCTCTCATCTAAATGCGGGATGTACCTAAAACATCCACACGATCAAATTAGCACGACCGGTCCGTTCATGAGAACCGTTGTGCAGCTGGGACAATTAACGCTGCGCGGCACCGGGTCGACGGCTACGTCTGCGGCCGGCGGGACGCGGCCGACGCGGCTGCGACGGATGCGCCGCAACCGGCTGCCTCGGAGCGGGAGCGCGGTAGGGCGCCATTTCACCGGCCACCGCGTGCACGGCGGCCGAGTCGACGGTGACCTCCTGGGGAGTGACACGGATGCCCGCGCGGCGCATCAGCGCATGGGTGTCCTTGCGCTGCTCGGGCAGGACGACGGTCACGACGTCGCCGGCGTTTCCGGCCCGCGCCGTTCGTCCGGACCGGTGCAGGTAGGCCTTGTGCTCGGCGGGCGGATCGATGTGCACCACCAATTCGATTCCGTCGACATGCACGCCGCGCGCGGCGATGTCGGTGGCCACCAATACCCGTGCCTCACCGGTACTGAACGCGGCGAGGTTCCGATCGCGCGCCGGTTGAGAAAGGTTGCCGTGCAGATCAACTGCCGGCACACCGGATTCGGTGAGCTGCTTGGCGAGCTTGCGCGCTTGATGTTTGGTGCGCATGAACAGGATTCGGCGGCCGCTACCAGCGGCGAGCCGGTGAACCAGCTCCTTCTTGGCTTGCGCGCCAGAGACGTGGAACACATGGTGGGTCATCTCGGACACCGGCGAGTTGGAGCCGTCGACAGAGTGCAGCACCGCGTTGCGAAGGAATCGGTTGACGAGCTTGTCGACGCCATTGTCGAGGGTTGCAGAGAACAGCAGCCGCTGGCCGCCGCTCGGGGTGGCCGCCAAAATCCGAGTGACACCGGGCAGGAAGCCGAGATCGGCCATGTGATCGGCTTCGTCGATCACGGTGATCTCGATCGAGTCCAGGCTGATCACGCGTTGCCTCATCAGGTCTTCGAGGCGGCCGGGGCACGCCACGACAATGTCGACGCCAGACTTCAGCGCAGCCACCTGCTTGCCCTGCGGTACGCCCCCGAAAATGGTGGTCACACGGAGGTTGTTGGCGGCGGCCAACGGTTCCAGCGCCGCGGTTATCTGGCTGGCAAGCTCGCGCGTCGGCGCCAACACCAGACCCGATGGTCGGGACGGACGGCGGGGATGTCCGACGAGCCTGCTGACCATGGGGATCGAGAAGGCGAGCGTCTTGCCGCTGCCCGTCTTGCCGCGGCCGAGTACGTCACGGCCTGAGAGTGTGTCCGGGAGCGTTTCGATTTGGATGGGAAACGGGTGGGTGATCCCCTGCGCGGTGAGCACGTCGGTGAGTGATTCACGCACGCCAAGGTCGGCAAAAGTTTTGCCAGTAGTCAATGTGATGTCTTTCAGCATCGGGTGTGCCGAGTTGGCGGGGAAGTCCGCGCGACTGTCAGCACAGGGTGGCGAGATTGCCGGTGGGCAAAATCGATCGCCGCGATACGAACTGCGCCAGGTTCATTGCGTCCGCCACTGAATCAGGGCGGGCGCCGGAAGGATGAAGAAGCGTTTCACGACGTGCCGGCTGCCGAGTAAGACAGCCAACGTTGTCCCAAGCATAGCAGCACGGCGCTCCAGTTCCCGCCAACCCGCCGACTGGGCCGGCCCCACTGCGGGTCAATTCGGCCCCTTTCTCCGTGGATGTGGCGGCAACAGAGCGATATATCTGCTTCTACGGTTCACCGCTGGGGGCCCCTTGGGAAGAGAACGGTGGTGGACCGAGCTTCCGATGCTGCCGGGCAGCGGACGAGTCAGCTAGCCCGTCGCCACCACCGATTCGGAGTTCCATGGCGCCAGCCGTTCGGGCGACGCCGGCCTATCGGGGAGATCGTCGCTGACGTCCCAGGAAGCGGCGAGGCGTCCGATGCCCAGCGCGACGGCGCAATGCACGCCGAGTTCCACCAACTGGTCTTCGCTGAAGTGCCCGCGCAGCTCGTCGTAAACCGTCTCGTCGATGGCGAGATGGTTGGTGGCGAAGAGCTCGGCGAAGCGCAGGGCGGATCGCTCGGCGGCCGAGAGGTTTTCGGCGTCGGCCGGCCGTTCCAGCGAGCAGACGGCGTCGTCGTCGAGGCCGTCGTCGATGGCGCTTTGGTAGCGCACCGCCATGCAGCTTCGGCATTGGTTGAAAAACGCGATGCGCAGCCGCACCAGCTCGAGCAACCGGGGCGGCAGCGTCCCGGAGTAGCGCAGGGCCGCGGTCAACGAGCCCAGGGCCTCGGCGACCGCGGGGAGGCGACCCATGATCGCGGCCACACCGAGGTTGATCCGATCCCCTTGACCGAGATCCTGTGTCGGCACCGCGGCGAAGGCTTCGGAAGGCGCGATTCGTGTCAATTCATTGACTCCTCTATCCAGCTGGTTTCTGGATGAACACCGTTCACTGGACACTACGACACTTCATTGCTCTGATAGAAGGACTCTTAGAGGCGGCGGAGTCGGAAGAGAGGCCACATTGATGCGTCCACGCACCGTCGGTGTTCTCCCACTTGTCGTCGCGCTGTCATTCGTCACACCGCCCGGCCGAAGCCTTGCGACGCCCGACAGCGGCGTGAATTCGCAAACCCTCAACCAATCCTCGCAAGACGGAAGAGATTTCATCATTCGCGAAAGCACCATCGCCCCCGGCGGCAGCACGGGCTGGCACTTCCACGACGGCACGTTGGTCGGCGCGATCAAGCAAGGGACGCTCACCCACTACTCCGCCAATTGCTCGGTCGACGGCGTCTACAACCCGGGTGACACGATCAACGAACCTGCGGGGCCCGAGCACGTGCACCTTGGCCGCAATCTGGGCGCAACGCCGGTGATCTTGGAGGTCATCTACGTCCTGCCCTCAGGTAAACCCCTGGCCGAGGATGCGGCAAACCCCGGCTGCCCCTTCGCCTGACAACCACGGCGCGACGAGGCCGCCTAGGGCCCGAACGGTGCTCCGTCGAAGCGCTCGCGGGTCGCGAATTCCGGAACCGGCCGTCGTCGCAGCTTCGTGACCTGGCGCACCGGCCTGCCGAGCGGCACGACCGCGGCGATGGCGTACGAGTCGGGCACGCCGAGCAGCTCCTTGACGCGCGGCTCCTCGGCCACGGCCATCGTGGTCAACACCCCGCCGTAGCCCTCGTTGCGCGCGGCCAGCAACACGTTCCACACGAACGGGTACACCGAGGCCCCGGGCACCACGCCGACCCGATCGAGGTCCTGATCGGTGGCGGCGACGACCGCGAGGTCCACGAGGATCACCAGCACCACCGGCGCCTCGCGAATCGGAGCCGACATCTGCGCGGGCGGCTCGGTCGCCTCGATCGTCGACGCGTCGACGCCGCTCGGCTGCAACGGATTCCACGGCGACTCGCCGTGTGCGAGCTGCGCGATGTAGCGACGGGCGGCAGGCAGTCCGAGGTCGGCCAGGGTCGACCGGGTCTGCGCGTCGCGGAGGACGATCACGCGCACGCCCTGCCGGTTGCCGCCGGTCGGCGCAAACCGGGCGTTGTCGAGAATGCGCGCCAGCACCTCATCGGGAAGCGGGTCGTCGGCGAATTCGCGCACGGCGGGCGTCGATCGCATGACGTCGTAGAGCTCCATGGCACCATCGTGCCGCAGGCGCGGGCGGTCAGGCGGCGTCGTGGAAGATCAAGCCGAGCGTGCACCGCTCCCCGGAGCGAACCACCGAAACCCCGTGCCGCACGGGGGCGGCCGACCAGCCCCGTGTCGAGCGGATCGGCCGTTCCCTGGTGGTGAAGACGTAGCCATGCCCCTGCGGCAGCGTGGTCACGGTGCCGCGTGACTGCGCCCGCGGCCGCTGCTCGACGAGCAGAAACTCCCCGCCGGTGTGGGCCACGCCCGGCGCGTTGAGGTTGATCACGACCTGCAACGGAAAGACGAGGTCCCCGTAAAGGTCTCGATGCAACGCATTCCAGTCGCCAGGGCCGTATTTCAGCAGCAAGGCCGTGGGTTTGGTCTGGCCGGCTCGATGGCAGACGTCCAGCCACTCGTCGAGCGTGTCGGGCCAGGGCGGCTCGCGGCGCAGCTTGGTCCACCAGTCGCGGGCGATCGGCAGGAGCCGAGGGTAGAGCGCCTGCTTCAACTCCTCGATCGGCTGCGGATAGGGTCGCTTGAAGTAGCGGTATTCGCCCCGCCCATAGCGGTGGCGCGTCATGTCGATGGTGGCGCGAAACAGGCCGTCGTCGGGGTAGAGACCGAGCACCGCCGCGCACTCGCTGGGAGTGATCAGCCGCGGAAGCAGGGCGCCGCCAACGTCATTCATATCGGCGGCGACCGCCTCCCAGTCTGCGGTGTCCACCCGCCGGTCCCATTTCGAGGGCATCAGAACAATCTGCCCGCCGCCGCGGGTATCGGCGCCTCCAGGTCGAGCAGGAATCGTTTGCGCTTCAGACCGCCCGCATAACCGGTGAGTGCGCCGTTCTTTCCGACCACGCGGTGGCACGGAACGACGATGCTGAGCGGGTTGCGGCCGACCGCCTGACCGACTTCGTAAGCTGTGGCGCCCTCGCCCAATTGGGCAGCAAGCTCGCCATAGGTGGTCGTCTCCCCGTACCCGATGTCGAGCAACAGTTGCCAGATCCGCCGCTGGCGCGGATTCCCGGCCAGCGCGATCGGCAGATCGAACCGAGTGCGCTGTCGGCCCAGGTAGTCACCCAGCTGCTCGACCGCCCGGCCGAACAGAACGTCGGCGCCCGCCTTCACGCAGCGTCCCAGGGCACCAGCCGTCGGCGGATGCCAGTGGTTCCGGAAGTACACACCCGTCAGCGCATCGCCCGCGGCGGCCAGTGTGAGCTCACCGATTGGGCTGTCGGTCACCGTGTGTCGTGTCTGCATCGCTGCACCTCCTCTCACGGTAAACGATGGGCGGCGCGAAAACGTGAGCTCACCAACCCCTGCCGGCACTAGATTCGTTGAATCTCACGTTCGCCAGCGCACCGGCGTCTTCGGAATAGAAGCCGCTGAATGTCAGGAGGAACCCGAATGCCTGCCCGGGCCTGTTGATGGCGGTCGATCGGCACGTCAAGCCACCGTTCGAGGCCGTGGTGGCCCGCCACGGCGCCACGGTGTGGCGGGTCGTGCGCGCGGTGATCGGTCACGCCGACGCCGACGACGCGTGGTCGGAAACGTTCCTGGCCGCCCTGAAGGCGTACCCGCAGCTGCCGGCCGATGCCAACGTCGAGGCGTGGCTGGTGACCATCGCGCATCGCAAAGCCATCGACATCACCCGCGCGGCGTCGCGACGGGCCGTCCCTGTCGCCGATCCCCCCGACTCCCCCGCCCGCGAGCGGGCCGACACCCACGATCTCGACCTCGACGCCGCGGTGGGTGGGCTGCCCCCCAAGCAGCGCCAGGCGGTGGCATACCACTATCTGGGCGGCCTGCCCTATTCCGACGTAGCAGTGATTCTCGGCGGCAGCGTTGCCGCCGCCCGGCGAGCCGCCGCCGATGGGATCGCCACCCTCCGCCGCACCTATCCCCGTCTCGACACCGCGAGGAACCACCAATGACCACACCCGATCTGACCACGCACTACCCCGTCGACCGCGAGCACCTCCGGCGCCTACACGCCCGGCTGGAACTTGCCGCGCAGGCCGGTGACCTCCTCGACATCGCTTACCGCACGGTGGATTCCGCCGTGGGAACGCTGCTGTTGGCGGCCACCCCCCGAGGCCTGCTGCGCGTGGCGTTCGCCAACGAGGACCGCGCCGACGTGCTGCAGGACCTCTCGGAGCGCATCAGCCCGCGGCTACTCGAGTCGCCCACCCGGCTGGATCCCGTGGCGCGGCAACTCGACGAATATCTCAGCGGCCGTCGCCGCCGCTTCGACGTCGCGCTGGATTGGTCGCTGTCCCAAGGCTTTCGGCGCACGGTCCTCGAACACCTCAGCACCGGCATCGGCTACGGCGACACCGCCAGCTATGCCACGCTGGCCGGGCTGTCGGGCTCTCCCAAGGCCGTGCGCGCCGTGGGCACGGCGTGCGCGACCAACCCGATTCCCATTTTTGTGCCGTGCCACCGGGTGATCCGTTCCGACGGAACGATGGGCGCCTACCGCGGCGGTACCGCAGCCAAGCGCGTCCTGCTCGATCTCGAGCGACATGCGCGAGAGTGCAACTAGCGACGCGTTTCTCGAGTAGCGCCGTCGGTGGTTGCACTTTCGCGGGCCATTAAGCGGGCGGCGACCAGTGCACGACCTTCATCGTGGTCATCTCGTCGAGCAGCTCGGGACCGAAGCCGAACCCGGTGCCGCTGGCGCGGCGCGGCTGGGATGCGCCCCCGGGGGCGCCGCCGAACACGTTGTTGATCTTCACGGTGCCCACGGGCAGGCTGTGCCACGCCTCCTGCGCATGCGCCATGTCGGCGGTCAGCACGGTCGCGGCGAGCCCGTAGCGGTCGTCGGCCGCCTCGGCCAGGGCGCTGGCGAAGTCGGGAACCATTCGCACGGCCGCGACCGGACCGAACGTTTCCTCGCTCATCACCAGCATGTCGGGCGTGCAGTCGGTCAGCACCGTGGGTGGATAGAAGGCCCCCGGCCCCGGCCCCGGTTCACCGCCGGCCAAAACGTGGGCACCGCGCCGGACCGCGTCCTCGACGTGCGCGTGCACCTGATCGCGATGACGCTCGTCGACCAACGGCCCGATCCGCTCGGCCCACGAAGCCGCCTCGCCGGCCAGCGCGCCGACGAACGCATCGGCGATCGACTGGACGACATAGATTCGTTCCACCGACACGCAGATCTGACCCGCGTTGGCGAAGGCGCCCAGCGCGGCCTGGCCGGCCGCCCAGGCGGGGTCGACGTCGGCGTCGACGATCAACGCGTCGTTCCCGCCGTTCTCCAGCAGCACCTTCGCGCCGCGTTCGGCGCAGGCCCGGGCGATGTCTCGGCCGGCCGCGCTGCTGCCGACGTGCGCAACCACGTCGACCCGTTCCGCCTCGGCCAGCCGGGTGCCGACCGTTTCGTCGCCGTCGACTATTTGCAGCACACCATCGGGCAGGCGCGCGGCCAACAGTTCGGCGAACCGCCGGCCCGTCTGCGGGCTGCGCTCGCTGGGCTTGTGCACCACGGTGTTTCCGGTCACGAGCGCCGCACCGAGCAGCCCGGCGGCCACCGCCACGGGATCGTTCCAGGACGTGAGCACCGCTACCACGCCGCGTGGCTGGGGAACCATCAGATCCGTCGCCGACCAACCGCCCTGCAGGCCGCGTCCGCGATGCAACGGCCCAAGCTGGGCGTACTGCATGAGAGTGCCGACTCCAGCGTCCACGCCCCCGAGGGCGTCGTCGCGCAGCTTCCCGGTCTCACGCTCGTTCAGTTCGGCGAGTTCACGCGCGACGGCGCGGACATCGGCGGCCGCCGCCGCGATCGCGGCGGCGCGTTCGGCCGGTGGAGTCCGCGCCCAGCCGGGTGCGGCCTCCGCCGCTCTCCGGATCGCCTCGTCGCAGTCGGCGGGCTCGGTGATGGGCACCTGCGTCACTCTGTCGCCGGTGCGCGGATCCAGGACGTTGATGACCTTGGTCATGGTCGAAGCCACGACCCCGTTTACCCTCTCGGCGCGCGGGCCAATCAGTTATACCCCTGGACAATATTCGCCTCATGTATGGTCGGCGCACCGGACCGAAGGGCACGCGATGGCAAACACGTACGCCGACAACGCCTTCACGTCGCGGCAGGCGTTGGACCCCGGTCTGCGTGCGGCGGCCCGATTCTTGCCCCGCGGCTACGCGCTGCACCGGGGCTACAAGATCCAGCGCCGGCTGATGAACCTGATGGGCAACGCGGGCCGGATCCGCCACGTCCCGGTGGCCGCGGTCAACGAGCACGTCACCGTGCGCCTGCACCGTCCGGCCGGCCTTCCGGTCCGGGCGCCGGCGATGTTGTGGATCCATGGCGGCGGCACGATCATGGGTCACGCGGCACAGGACGACAAATTCCTGCGAAAGCTGTCGCATCTCACCGGCGTCGCGGTGGCCGCGGTGGACCACCGGCTGGCGCCCGAGCACCCCTACCCGATCCCGGTCGAGGATTGTTACGCCGCGCTGCGGTGGCTGGCGAACCAACCGTGGGTCGACCCGGATCGCGTCGCGGTCGGCGGTGCGAGCGCCGGCGGTCATTTCGCGGCAGCCCTGGCGCAGCGCGCTCACGATCGCCGGGACGTGAGCCTTGTGTTTCAGATGCTGGTCTACCCGATGCTCGACGACCGCACCGGCGCCAACCGCGGCGGTCACAAGCGGCTCATGTGGACCGAAACCGACAACCAGCAGGCGTGGCGGTGGTACCTGAACGGTGCCGATCCCACCGAGGCCGCGCCGGCGCGCCGGGAAGACCTCGCGGGCCTGCCGCCGGCCTGGATCGGCGTCGGGACGCTGGACCTGTTCTATCAGGAGTGTCTGGACTACGGCCGACGGCTGCGCGAGGCGGGGGTTCGCGTGCACGAGGAAATAGTCCCCGGCGCGTTTCACGCGTTCGACCAGATCGCGGACAAGGCGCCGGTTTCGGTGAAGTTCTTCGCCAGTCAATGCGATCACCTGCGCGACGCCCTCGCCCCCCGGAGTCCGTGAGGGGCGCCATCGCGGCAAGTTGACTGCAAAGTTTGCGGTTCGTGCAACTATTAGCGGATGGGCAATCACCACTGCAACCCGATGGGCCTGCGCGAGCGGCGCCGCCGCCAGACGAGCGCGGACATCCGCGACGCCGCGGTGCGTCTGGCGACCGGCCGCGGTTTCGACAAGGTGACCATCGAAGAGATCTGCGTCGAGGCGGGAATCTCGACGCGGACGTTCTTCAACTACTTCCCCACCAAGGAGTCCGCGATCGCCTACGGCCCCTCCGACCTGCCCGCCGAGCTGGCCGAAGATTTCGTCGCCGCCGGGCCCGGCCCGTATCGGGTGGTTCTGGCGGAGCTGATCACGCTGGCGGCGCATCATCTCCGCGACCTGCCGCCGCGACGCGAACAGGCCGCCGGCATGCTCGAGCTCGCCAAGACCAGCCCCGCCGTGTTGGCGGCGTTCCTCGCCGAGCTGGAGCGGTTCCAGAACCAGTTGACCGACATCGTCGCCCGCCGCCAGGCGATGCGGCCGGACGACGAAATACCCGCCTTGATCGCCGCACTCGCGTTGACGGCGGTGCGTTCGGGCATCGAGCGCTGGGCCAGCGGTGAGCCGAAGGACGCGGACGACACGCCGATGCCCTACGTGGAAAGCGCCGCCGCGCTCGTCAACAGCATCTTCGCCAGTGACCGCTTGATAGTTACCTAGATCACCTTCCTTTGCATTGTCTGCAAATTGTGCAGGCGGTGTATTATGCTCTGGTGGCATCGGGCGGGGGTTCGGGAGGCGGGGACAGGGTTCCCAGGTTCCGACCGCCCAAACCGATCGCGGCGACGTATGAATGTCGTTGTGACGCAACCTAATACGGTGATCACCGCGAAGGCGACGCACCAACGTTGATTTGACGACGAGAGGAATCCACGCAGGTGCAGCTATCCAAGGCCGTGCGCAACGCGTGGTTGCCGCTGTTGATCGTGGCGGTGGTGGTGATCGGCGGGTTCACCGTGGCGCGGGTCAAGTCGTTCTTCACGGCCAACGACACCGGCGTCCTGACGAGCCCCCGGCAGGAGGATTCCAAGCCGTTCAAGCCCAAGGTCGTCAAATACGAGATCTTCGGCTCGGCCAGTCACGCCAACGTCAACTACCTGGATCTGTCCGCCGACCCGAAGCGGATCGACGATGCGCCGCTGCCGTGGACCTTGGTCCTGTCCACGACCGCCCCGTCGGTCTTCCCGAACCTCTCGGCACAAAGCGACGGTGACCGGCTCGGTTGTCGCATCACCATCGACGACGAAGTCAAAGACGAGAAGATAACCAACGGCGTGCACGCCCTGACCTTTTGCTTGGTGAAATCCGCATGAGCGCAAGCGCCGAACACCCGACCGATGTCCTCCCCGTCGCCAGACACTCCGTCCGCCCGGCGATTCCGCGAATCATCCGACGCTTCGCCGTACCCATCATCCTGGGCTGGATTGCGATCATCGCGGTGCTCAACACGATCGTCCCGCAGCTGGACGAGGTCGGAAAGCTGCGCTCGGTCTCGATGAGCCCGGACGACGCGCAGTCGGTCATCGCGACGAAACACATGGGTGAGGTCTTCCACGAATACAAGTCCAACAGTTCGGTCATGATCGTTCTGGAGGGCCAAAATCCGTTAGGCGCCGACGCCCACGCCTACTACGACCAGATGGTCAGGAAGCTCGACGCCGACACCAAACACGTCGAGCACGTCCAGGACATGTGGAGCGATCCACTCAGCGGGGCCGGCGTCCAGAGCAACGACGGCAAGGCCGCGTACGTCCAGGTCTACCTCGCGGGCAACCAGGGCGAGGCCCTGGCCAACGAGTCGGTCGAGGCCGTCCAAGACATCGTCAAGAGCCTGCCCCCACCCAGCGGGGTCAAGGCCTATGTCACCGGACCCGCCGCGGTGCAAGCGGATCAGCACATCGCCGGGGACCGCAGCCTGCAGGTGATCACCACCGTCACGTTCATCGTGATCATCGCGATGCTGCTGATGGTCTACCGGTCCATCGTCACGGTGCTGCTCACGTTGGTGATGGTCGTCCTCGAACTGTCCGCCGCTCGCGGCATGGTGGCCTTCCTCGGCTACTTCAACATCATCGGGCTCTCCACGTTCGCCACGAACCTGTTGGTCACGCTGGCGATCGCGGCCGCCACCGACTACGCGATCTTTTTGATCGGGCGATATCAGGAAGCCCGGTCGATCGGTGAATCGCGAGAAGACGCGTATTACACGATGTTCGGCGGCACCGCGCACGTGGTGGCCGGGTCGGGGCTGACCATCGCGGGCGCGACGTTCTGCCTGCACTTCACCAACCTGCCCTACTTCCAGACGCTGGGCATCCCGTTGGCCATCGGCATGGTGGTCGTGGTCGCGGCGGCCTTGACGCTGGGCCCCGCGGTCATCTCGGTGGCCTCGCGCTTCCGGCAGACACTCGAGCCCAGGCGGGCACAGCGGATCCGCGGTTGGCGCAAGGTCGGCGCCGTCGTCGTCCGGTGGCCCGGCCCCGTGCTGATCGTGACGATCGCGGTCGCGCTCGTCGGCCTGCTCACCCTGCCCGGGTACCGGACCAACTACAACGACCGCAAATACCTGCCCGCCGACCTGCCGGCGAACGCCGGCTACGCGGCCGCCGACCGGCACTTCTCCAAGGCGCGGATGAACCCCGAGCTCCTCATGATCGAAAGCGACCACGACCTGCGCAATTCCGCGGACTTCCTGGTCATCGACAAGATCGCCAAGTCGATCTTCCGGGTGCCCGGCATCTCGCGGGTGCAGGCGATCACCCGGCCGCAGGGTACGCCGATCGAGCACACCTCGATCCCGTTTCAGATCAGCATGCAGGGCGTCTCCCAGCAGATGAATCAGAAGTATCAAGCGGATCAGATGGCCGACATGCTGCATCAGGCCGACATGATGCAGACCACCATCGACAGCATGGTCAAGATGCAGAGCATCACCGCGCAGATGGCCGACAGCATGCACGTCATGGTCAAAAAGATGCACGAGATGACCATCGACATCGCCGAATTACGGGACCACATGGCGGATTTCGAGGACTTCTTCCGACCGCTCCGAAGCTATTTCTACTGGGAAAAGCACTGCTACGACATCCCGGTCTGCTTTTCGCTTCGCTCGGTCTTCGACGCCCTCGACGGCATCGACACGATGACCGACGACATCCAGAGCCTGCTGCCCGTCATGGATCACCTCGACACCCTGATGCCTCAAATGGTGGCGCTGATGCCCTCCATGATCGAGAACATGAAGGCCATGAAAACGACCATGCTGACCATGTATTCGACCCAAAAGGGTCTGCAGGATCAGCAGAACGAGGCCCAGAAGAATTCCAACGCCATGGGCAAGGCGTTCGACGCATCCAAGAACGACGACTCGTTCTACCTGCCCCCGGAGACCTTCAACAACGCCGAATTCAAGAAGGGCATGAAGAACTTCCTGCCGCCCGACGGCCACGCGGTGCGCTTCATCATCAGCCACGACGGCGATCCCATGACGCCGGAGGGCATTTCGCACATCGATGCGATCAAGAAGGCCACGTACGAATCGCTCAAGGGCACGCCGCTGGAAGGCTCCAAGATCTACCTCGGCGGCACCGCGGCCACATTCAAGGACATGCAGGACGGCAGCAACTATGACCTGTTGATCGCCGGAATCGCCTCGCTGTGCCTGATTTTCATCATCATGCTGATCATCACGCGAAGTGTCGTGGCCTCTGCGGTGATCGTGGGCACCGTCTTGCTCTCACTCGGAGCGTCGTTCGGGCTGTCGGTGCTCATCTGGCAGCACCTGATCGGCATCGAGCTGCACTGGATGGTGCTGGCGATGTCGGTCATCATCCTGCTGGCCGTCGGCGCCGACTACAACCTGCTGTTGGTATCCCGGTTCAAGGAGGAGATCCACGCCGGCCTGAACACCGGCATCATCCGGGCAATGGGCGGAACCGGTTCCGTGGTCACCTCGGCGGGGCTGGTCTTCGCCTTCACGATGATGACGATGGCGGTCAGTGAGCTCACGGTCATCGGCCAGGTCGGCACCACCATCGGCCTCGGGCTGCTCTTCGACACGCTGATCGTGCGGTCGCTGATGACCCCGTCGATCGCCGCGCTGCTGGGCAAGTGGTTCTGGTGGCCCCAACGGGTGCGCCAACGGCCGGTGCCGTCGCCGTGGCCCACGCCGGCGAAGGAGCGCGAATCGTTCGCGGTGGCACCCTGACGTAGGCGAGTCCCCGAGCTTGCGCACAGCGCGTGCTGGGCCCTAATTCCGTCGCGCTGGATGCAGTTTCGATGTGGGGTGGGGCTAGGTGACCCAGTCAGGCTGCTGGCTGGCGTCGACCGCGGAGAAGTCCTTGTGCGCA
Source organism: Mycobacterium terramassiliense (assembly GCF_900157385.1). Taxonomy (GTDB): domain Bacteria; phylum Actinomycetota; class Actinomycetes; order Mycobacteriales; family Mycobacteriaceae; genus Mycobacterium; species Mycobacterium terramassiliense. The sequence goes on along the minus strand of NZ_LT717697.1, from coordinate 110,534 downwards.
AGGCCGGCGGTGGTCCCACCGTCAACGACGAACTCGGAGCCGGTCGAATAACTCGATTCGTCGCTGGCCAGATACACCACCAGGTTGGAGACCTCCTTGGGCTGGGCGATCCGGCCCAGCGCGGTGTGGAAGATGTCCTCGGGGACCCACTCGGTCATCGGCGTCTTGATGAGCCCGGGATGGATCGAATTCACGCGTATGCCGCTCGGGCCCAGCTCCAGCGCCACCGACTTCGTCAAGCCCCGGACCGCGAATTTGGTTGCGGTGTAACCGTGGCAGGCGATGGTGCCGGCCATGCCCTCGATCGAGGAGATGTTGATGATCGACCCGCGTCCCGCTTCCTTCATCGGTTTCGCCACGGCGCGGATGCCGAGAAACACTCCGGTCAGGTTGACGTCGAGGATCCTGTGCCACTCGGACAGTTCGTAGTCCTCGACGGTGCCGATGTTCAGGATGCCGGCGTTGTTCACCAGCACGTCGATCCCGCCGAACTCGCCCAACGCGGTGGCCACCGCAGATTCCCATTGCTCGGGTTTCGTCACGTCCAGGTGCACGTAGCGGACCGCGTCTCCGAGCTCGGCCGCGACGGCCTTGCCCTCGTCGTCGAGGATGTCACCGAACACCACCTTGGCCCCCTCGGCCGCCAGCGTTCGCACGTGGGAGGCCCCCATCCCCCGCGCGCCGCCGCTGACCAGCGCGACCTTACCCGCCAAGCGTCCTGCCACCGGTCTTCTCCTGTCGTGCAATGGGTTTGTTGCACCATACATATGCACACAGATGTATGACCAGGGTTTCGCCGAGATGGGTCCGCGCCGAGCCGCTACTTACTACTTGGTTTGTTGGCGGGGTGGTGTTGCGGGCAGTAATCCGCGGTGGCAGCGGCGACGAACATCTGGGCTTGGCCCGGCATAAGTCGATGCGCTCCGGTGATCTGGTCCACCTCGTCCCTCTCCGTGTAGCCGGCGTCGAGATCGTGGCACATCGCGTGTGCCGCCTGCACGCTAAAGGCCGGCGTGCCGAGGTTGACGCCATGGGAAGTAAGGAAGTTGGTGAAGTCTTGGTCCGTCTGGTCGGCACGGGCTACGCCCGCCGGTACCAGCATCAGTGCCAGGATCGTGCCGAGCGCGCCCGCGGATATTTTTGTTTTCCCGTGCTTCATCGTTGTCCCCCAATCGCTTTCAAGGCTGCACATCAATTCGGATCGACACTCAGGCCCGACATTTAACGCCCAATATGGTATCCGTAGGTGATGGTTTTTTATGTCGATAGTGTCTGATGTCAATGATTTTGCCGCCCGAGTTGTGCCTTCGTCAATAAGGCTGTCCGGCACGGGCGTAAGTGAACACGAGATTTAACCCGACGTTTGCTTTTAATTCCCGTTGATTGAATCCGGTCGGGACGCCCCCAGGGTCCGCAACGCCGCGAGCGCGGCCCGAATCAACGGAGATCCACGACGTCGAAGATCGCCGCAGCGGACGTGATCGCCTTATCCGCGTTTCCCTCGTCGTGCAGCAGCATGCGCACGCCGACCCGGCCGCCCGCCCCGCCGTGCGCCGTGCCTTCCACGCGGAAGGGACCCACCTTGCCGCGGGACATGAACATGACGTGCCAGCTGATTACCTGGACCTTCCTGGTCCGGGCAAGCTCGGCGGCCAGGTCGGTCGCGGCGGTCTCGAGTACGACGTGTTGGGGTCCGATGTGCAGCGCGGCGTCCGGCGAGGCGAGTTCGGCGCTGAGCGCCGGCAGCACCCAGCGGCCGTCGTCGCGCTTGGCGGCACCGAAGGCTTTCCACAGCGGCGGCAGGTCGGGCGAGTCCTCGACCACCAGCTCGGTGCCCGAAACATCCATCTTGCCAAGACCTTCCGGCGGGACACCAATGACCGCCCCCTGCCCCTCGTTGAAGGCGATCACGCGGTCGGGATTGTCGGCGTCCACGATCTTGCACCGTCCGTAGCCCATGGTCCGGCCCTGGTGCACGATGCCGGACCCGACGATCTCGATTCTCGTGACGTCGTAGCCGGGGTCGACGATCTGTACCGACGCGATGACCGGATTGGGCACCGCGACCATGTCGGTCTGACATCCCTCCGGCGACGAGATCGCCAGCGGCGCGACCATCAGGCCGCCCGCCTCGTTGCGCATGTCGCGGCGGATGGTGACGGTGTCGTCGGATTCCCCCACGTTCATGGCCGAGTGGTTACGGCCGATGTAGCGGTAGCTGAGCAGACCGGTCCAGCGCCGGAACAACTCCTCGCGATAGGCGTCGGTGTCGTTGGCGAGCTCCCGGATATCACGGAGTTGATCGCTCACTTCTGGCCTCCCTCCGCGGCTTTGCCCCGGCGCACCTGGTTGAACGGCACGCCGCGGTCGGCGGCGTACTCGCGAGGGAAATTCAACACCCGTTCCCCGATCACGTTGCGCGCCATCTCCGTCGTGCCTCCACCGATGCTGGCGATCTGGCGGCCCAGGTAACGCGTGCCGACGTCGAGCAGCCGCGCATCGTCCTCAACCACGGCCGCCGACCCGGCGATGGCGTGGGCGGTGTCGTTCTCGACGTTGTGAACCTCGGCCATGTCGAGCCTGATGATCGATCCCGCGGCCGGGGGCAGCGTTCCGGCGGCCACGGCGTGGAAGACGTGCTCGCTGAGCTGGCCGTGCACCGCACGGTGCACCAGCGCCCGGCCGACCAACTCCCGGACGCGGTCGCTGTCGCCCTGCTTCGAGCGGTCGACCAGCGACAGCAGGTCGATCGAAATGTCCTCCGCCTCAGCGATTCCCGGGCCGCTGGTGTATTCCGAGCCGTCGCCCATGGTGCGCCGCTCGTGGTAGAGCTGTCGCGAGGCGACCTCCCACCCTTTGCCTGGCTCACCGACGACGGCGTCGTCGCCCACGTCGACGTCGTCGAAGAATTCCTCGCAGAATTCGACCGAGCCATTGACCTGACGGATGCGGTTGATCGTCACCCCGGGGTGTGCAAGCGGTACCAAGAACATCGTCAGGCCGTTGTGTTTGGGCGCGTCCCAGTCGGTTCGGGCCAGGCACAGGCCATAGTCGGCAGCGAACGCCCACGTGCTCCACGTCTTGGCGCCGTTGATGATCCAGCGTCCGTCCCGGCGGTCGGCACGGGTGATGACGCCCGCGAGATCCGACCCGCCGCTGGGCTCCGACAGCAACTGGACCAGAACTTCCTCGCCGCGCAGCGCCGCCCGGATGTGGCTGCGCTTCTGCTCCTCGCTGCCCATGTCCAGGATCGTCGCGCAGCAGATGGCGAAGGACGGGACGTTGAGCAGCAGCGGCGTCTCGTAGGCCAGCGCCTCCGCATCGAACGCCTTCTTGTACTCGTAGCCCAGTCCCAGGCCGCCGTACTCCCGCGGAAAGCAGATGCCGGCGAATCCCGCGTCGTACAACTTTTGTTGCAGTTCGCGTGCGCGCCGCCACGACGCCAGTTCGTCGCGCTCCAGGACCATCGCGTCGTCGGAGTCCAGCCGCGGCAGGTTCGCGGCCAGCCAGGCCCTGGCCCGGCTGCGGAATTCCCCGACCGACTCGGCGCTCACCGAATTCGCCTGCGCGTCATCGCCGATCGCCTCCTCGAGCTCGTGCTGGGCGACTGTACAGCACCGCTTGGCGACTGTACAAGCCGCCTAGGGTGCGTTCAGCCTCACCGCGGCGCGGATGAGCGCCGTCAGCGCCTTCTCGTCGATCTGGTCGCCCTCGTGGAAGTCGATGGCACGCCTGGTGTTGCCGTCGAGGCTCGAGTTGAAAAGCCCGGACGGATCGTCCAGCGAGGCGCCCTTGGCGAACGTCATCTTGACCACGTTCTTGTACGTCTCGCCGGTGCAGATCATCCCGTCGTGATACCAGACCGGGACACCGCGCCACTTCCACTCCTCGACCACATCGGGATCGGCCTGCTTGATCAATCTTCTGGTCCGAGCGAGGGTTTCGCCGCGCCAATCACCGAGCTCCTTGATTCGGGCGTCGATCAGCTGCGATGGGGAGTCCGTCACGGTGTCGTGCCTTCCTACGTCAGGGGATGGTGAGCGCGATCTTGCCGACGTGCTGGCCGGCGCGCATCACCGCCAGGGCGTCTTCTAGCTTCTCCCAGTCGAAGACGTGGCTGATATGGGGCTTGATGCCCGCGCTCGACATCAACTCGCACAACTCCCGGTGCGCGCGCACGCTGCCCACCGTGATCCCGACGATGCGCAGATTGTTGAGCATGACTTCCGCGACCGAGACGGGCGCCGTGTCGAATCCGGTCAGTACGCCGATCACGGCGACCGTGCCACCCACCCTCGCCGAATGCACCGACTGCGCGAGGGTGGCGGGCCCACCGAGGTCGACGATCAGGTCGGCGCCCCTCCCACCGGTCAGCCGCTTGACCTCGGTCTCCCAGTCCGGTGTCGCGCGATAATTGACCAGATGCGTTGCGCCCAGGTCTGATCCGATCTGTAGCTTCTCGTCGGACGACGACGTCAGGATCACGGTGGCGCCCAGCTGGGTGGCCAGCTGGACCGTGAACACCGATACCCCGCCGGTTCCCTGGGTGACCACGACGTCACCTTCGCCGATGTGGGCTTCCCGCAGGGCACTCCAGGCGGTAACGCCGGCGCAGGGCACGGTGGCGGCTTCGACGTCGCTCAGGTGCGCGGGCGTCGGCACCAGTCCCGAAGCGTGGGCGACGCGGTACTGCTGCAGCCACCCGTCTTCGGTGTCGCCGGGCAGCTCCCGCTTGGACGCCGGTGTGGGCGGCCCATCGAGCCACGCGGGGTGAAACGTCCCCATCACCCGGTCCCCCACCCGCGGCCAGTCGACCCCAGGTCCGACCGCGACCACTTCCCCGGCGCCGTCGCTCATCGGCACGCGTGGCCACGGTCCGGGCAGCAGGCCCATCAGGTTGACGTTGTCGTGAAAGTTCAGGCTCGAGGCACGCACCCTGACCAGCACCTGCCCCGGGCCGGGTTGCCCGACCGGCCTGTCGACGGTCTCGAGGGGTGCGCCGGGGGCGTTCATCACCATCGCTTGCTGGCGATCCGGAATGCTCATCCGAGACCCGCCTCCTAACTCACGTCGGGCCCGGCGCGTCGTCGCGCCGGGCATACAGGTGCCTAGCATGTGCGCGCGACGGCTCGGCCGAGACCCCGAGTTAGCTGCGCCGCTCGATGGCAAGTAATCTGCCGTCGACTCGCATCGCTGTGCGATTACCGCCCGATGCTATGGCGATCAAGGAATCGGCATGACCGGCACGCACCCGTTTGACGACGCGGTCCACCTCGACGCGATCGACGCCGAGGTTTGGCGAGGCAGGACGCATCCGGAATGGGCCAACATGGTGGGCCCGTTCGGAGGAATCACCGCGGCCATCATGGTGCGGGCGATCGATGTGCATCCCGACCGCATCGGTGAGCCGTTGGCGTTGACGGTCAACTTCGCTGCACCCGTCGCCGACGGCGCCTTCGACCTCTCGCTCCGCGTCGTGCGCACCAACCGCACCAACCAGCACTGGTACGTGGAGCTCAGCCAGGAGGGCGCAGTCAAGGCCACGGCGACCGCGGTGTTCGCGACCGCCCGCGACAGCTGGGCCGACACGGAAGCCCGCCCTCCCAACGCGCCGCCGCCGGAAGCGATCGCGCCCACCGGTATGGGCCACGTCGTGCTCTGGGCAGACCTCTACGACATGCGGTTCGTCGAAGGCCCGCTCCCCGGCGCGGACGGGTTACCCGATTCCTCGTCGACGACGACATTGTGGGCGCGCGATAAGGCACAGCGCCCTGTCGACTATCCGGCATTGGCCGCCGTGTGCGACGTCTTCTACCCCCGGGTCTTCCTGCGTCGCGGCGTGATCATGCCGGCCGGGACCATCTCGTTGACGACCTATTTCCTCGCCGACCGGCACCAGCTCGACGCCGTGGGCGGCGACTTCGTCCTGGCCACCGCCCACGCCCACCGCTTCTCGGGCGGCTACTTCGACCAGAGCGCGCAGGTCTGGACCCGGGAAGGTGCCCTGTTGGCCACCACCCATCAGATCGTCTACTTCAAAGGATGACGGGTTACAGTTTCAGCGTGAAATGTCACGCTCTGCGGAACCGCCGGCCGACCAGGACCGAACCCCAATGACGGAGCAGACCACCGACGCCGGCGCCACCGCGCTGCTGGCCATCGAGGCGATCAAGCAGCTCAAGGCGCGCTACTGCCGGTGCCTCGACGCCAAGGACTGGGCGGCGTGGCGGTCCCTTTTCACCGACGATTTCCTGAGCGACACCTCCGAGGCCGGCGGCAAGCTGATTCGCGGAGCCGACGATTTCGTGGCGTTCACCCGCCGGGGCATCGGACGCCCCGCGCAAGCGACCGCCCACCAGGTGCACGCACCCGAGATCGAACTGACGTCGGCGACGACGGCGCGCGGCGTGTGGGCCCTGCAAGATGTGGTCCGCTTCGGCCCGGGGGTGACCTTGGTCGGCTACGGCCACTATCACGAGACCTACGAGAACGTCGCGGGGCAATGGCTTATCAAGAGCTCCAAGCTGACCCGGCTGCGCGAGGACATCGTCACCCCGGTGTTCTCGATTTACATTTCCGACCGGATCCGGCGGGTGGCCGGCAGGCTCGCCGGGCGAATGATCGAGCGGTAGGTATCGATGACCGTTGGCACCATTTTGATCACCGGCGCGTTCGGCCAGGTCGGCAAGCGATGCACGCAGCTCCTGCTGGAGCGGGGGCGCACCGTCGTGGCGATGGATCTGCGCACCGACAAAACCGTTGCGGCCCAAGCCGAATTGGGCGCCGGTGACTTCGCGGGCGCGCTGCTTCCGGCCCACGTCGACCTGTTGGACGCCGAGGCGGTGCGCGATCTTGTCGCGACCCATCGGCCCGAGGCGATCATTCATCTCGCCGCCATCGTGTCGCCGCCGTCCTACCGCAATCCCGGGCTGGCGCGACGCGTCAATGTGGGCGGCACGGAAAACCTGCTGGCGGCGGCGGCGACGCTGCCCCGTCCCCCGCTGTTTTTGATGGCGTCCAGCGCCGCGGTCTACGGATCGCGCAACCCCTACCGCCACCCGGAGCGGATCACCCCGGACACGCCCGTGCAGCCCATCGATCAGTACGGCCAGGACAAGGTGCTGGCCGAGGCGGCGATCCGGGCGAGTGGGCTGCCGTATGCGCTGTACCGATTGGGCGGGATCATCTCGCCGGATACCCAGGCCGACATCAACGGCGACTACCTGACCCTGATGCGCTCGATGCCCGGCGACAACCGCATGCATGCGGTCGATGCGCGCGACGTGGCGCTGGCGTTCGCCAACGGTGTGGATCGCGAAGCGACGATCGCGGGCAAGGTCCTGCTCATCGGCGGCAACGAGACGTACGTGCTGCTGCAGCGCGACCTCGAGGACGACCTGATGACGGCCGCCGGCCTGGGCCCGCTCGGGCAGTCGGCGAGCCTGCCCGGTGACCCCGGCGACGACCGCGGTTGGAGCTTCACCGGCTGGTACGACACCACCGAGGCGCAGGCGCTGCTCGACTTCCAGGTACACGATTGGCACCAGACCCTGGCCTGGATCGCCGAATCGCAGGGCCGCCAGCGCATGGTGTTGCGGGCCCTTGGCCCGATATTGCGGCCGCTCGTGCGCGCGGGGCTGCAGCTGCAGCGCCGCGCCGAGCGCCGGGGCCCGTACGCCGACCCGTGGGCGCTGATCGAGAAGAAGTACGGCGCCGGGGCACTGGCCGCGCCGGACTGAAGCGCCTAGCTTCGGGCGGCGAAGAACACCGCGGCCTTGCGGATCGAATCCTCGACCGGTTCCGGTTTCCACCCGAGCTCGCGTTCGGCCTTGCCGTGATCGAGGGGCGACATCAGCTCCGCCATGCGCATTCCGGCGTAGGCGAAGGGAAGGTCGCGGCGCAGCACGCACGCCAGCGCGTCGTTGGCCCGCGCGCTGGCGAGCAGCGCCGCCATCGGGATGCCGATCCGCGGTGGGCGTCGGCCCACGGCGGCGGCAGCGATCGAGTGTAGCTCCCGGACGCTCATGTACTTGTCGGAGATGATGTAGCGTTCGCCGGGTCGTCCACGCTCCGCGGCCAAAAGCATTGCGCGGGCGGCATCTTCGATGCCCACGACTTCCGACGAGTAACCGAAATAGAACGGGAACCGTCCCTTGGCGACAAGGGCGAGCAACCATCCGTGCGGGGTCGGCGCCCAATCGCCGGGGCCGTACGTGGTGGATATGCACATCGCCACGCCGGGCAGCCCCTTGTCCCGCGCATACGACAGCAACAGGTTTTCACCGGTCACCCGCGCTCGGATGTAGGCGCCGCCCTGGTCCCAGTTGTGCGGATCGTCTTCGGTGACCGGGCCGGTGTCGCTGATCGCCAAAGCGCCTGCGGTGCTGGTGTACACGAACTTGGTGAGGTCGGCCGCCAGGGCGGCGTCGAGGACGTGCCGCAGCCCTTCGACGTTGGTCCGGAACAACGGCGCCGGGTCACGCAGCCACATTCGCGCATCGACGACGCAGTAGTAGACGACGTCACACCCGCTCATGGCGGCGCGCAGGGCGTCGTCGTCAAAGACGTCCCCATAGCAGCGCTCGACGGCCAGGTCGTCGATCCCCTTCGTGGAGCTGCTGCGGCGCAACATGACTCGGACGTCGGCACCCGTCGCGACGAGCCGGCGCGTGACGTGGGACCCGAGGAAGCCGCTGGCGCCGATCACCAGCTTCTTGGGGGTCCCCACTAGCGGTCGATCCATCCCAGTTGCGCGGCGGCGTGGTGGCCGCCGACGGGCGGGGTCAGCCGGTCGAGCCTCGCCAGTTGGTCGGGGCCGAGCTCGACGGTGTCGGCGCCGACGTTTTCCTCCAGCCTTGACACCCGCTTGGTGCCCGGAATCGGCACGATGTCAGGCCCTTTCGCCAGCAGCCACGCGAGTGCGATCTGCGCCGGGGTGGCGCCCGCGTCGGCGGCGATGTCACGCACCTCGTCCGCGCAGCGGAGATTGTGCTCGAAGTTCTCGTCGAAGAAGCGGGGGTTGGTCTTGCGGTAGTCGGTGTCGGGCAGCTGGCCGGTGGAGCGGATCGCGCCGGTGAGGAAGCCGCGGCCCAGCGGCGAGTAGGCGACGAATCCGATCCCCAGCTCACGCAGCACGTCGAGGACCCCGTCCTCGGGGTCTCGGGTCCACAATGAGTATTCGGACTGCACCGCGGTGATGGGGTGCACGGCGTGGGCGCGGCGAATGGTGTTGACGCCGACTTCGGAAAGACCTATGTGGCGGATCTTTCCGGCGGCGACGAGCTCGGCCAGCGCCCCGATCGTGTCTTCGATCGGTGTGCTTCGGTCGAGGCGGTGTTGGTAGTAGAGGTCGATGTGGTCGGTCGCCAGCCTCTGCAGGGACCCGTCGACGGCAATGCGGATGTTGGCGGGGCTGCTGTCAAGCCCGGCACGGCCGGTGTGGGAGATGAGGCCGAACTTGGTCGCCAGCACCACCTGATCTCGCCGGCCCTGCAGGGCGCGGGCGAGGAGTTCTTCGTTGGCGTAGGGACCGTAGACCTCGGCGGTGTCGATCAGCGTGACCCCGAGGTCGATGGCGCGGTGGACGGTGCGGATCGCTTCGGCGTCGTCGGTTCCCGCGCCGGCATAGGCGACGGACATGCCCATCGCGCCCAGACCGAGGCGTCCGACTTCAAGTTCGGCGAGATGAGCCCGTTTCATGGGCCCATTGTGCGCTGCCCAACCACGCGCCGTGGGACGGGTACCGTTGCGCTCGTGCACGACACCGCGCGACCGGTCCGCAATCTGGCCGTCGACTTCTATCGCGCGTCGGGCGTGGTCCTCATCGTGCTGGGGCATTGGCTGGCCGGCTCGGTGACCTACCACGACGGATCTTTCGGTCGCCAGAACCCGCTCGTCGACCTGCCCTGGACCCAGTGGCTGACCTGGCCGTTTCAGGCGGTGCCGACGTTTTTTCTGGTCGCCGGATATGCCAGCGCGTTGTCCTGGAAGCATCGGCATGAGACCGACGGCGTGTCCCGCCAGACCTGGCTCCGGCATCGATTGGCCCGGGTGCTGGGACCGACCGCCGTGTATGTCGCGCTGGTGTCGATCGTCGTGGTGGCGCTGGGGGTCGCCCACGTGGCCGGTTCGGTGCTGGAATACGCGGGCTGGGCGGTGGCCATGCACCTGTGGTTCCTGGCCGTCTACCTGATCGTGGTGTCGTTAACACCGATTGCGATTGCCGCGCAACGACGTTGGGGTCTCCTGGTGCCGGCGGCGCTGGTGGTGGGAGCCGTGGCGGTGGACGCCCTCGCGATCGGCCTCCACCTGCACCGCCTCGGCTGGTTGAACTACCTGCTGTGCTGGGGGACGTTCTACCAGCTCGGAATCGCCTGGCGCGCAGGCCTGTTGACCGGTCGAAGGACCGCACTGCTCGCGGTGTGCTCGGCGATCGCGCTGGCGCTGCTGATCGGCCTGGGACCCTACCCGGTCAGCATGATCGGAGTTCCCGGGCAGACCATCGACAACACGACGCCGCCCAACGCGGCGCTGCTGGCCTTTGGCTGCGCGCAGGCCGGATTGGTCATGACGCTCGCGCCCGCAGTGAACCGCGCGCTGCGAGCAGGTCCGGTCAAGCGGGCGCTGGCCGTCGCGAACGACAACGTGATGGCGCTCTACCTCTGGCACATGATTCCGGTCGTGATCGTCGCGATCGTCGCCTACCCGGCGGGCCTGCTGCCTCAACCGCCGGAGGGCACGGCGGCGTGGTGGCTGGCCCGGTTGGAGTGGGTGCTGGTCCTGAGCGTGGTGACCGCGATCGAGCTGGGGTTGCTGTGGTGGCGGCGACGCTTCTTCGCCGCCGCGCTGCCCATGCGCGGCGTACCCCTCACGGATCGTTGGGGTGAAGTCTGCATGCTGGCCGGGGTCGCGCTGGCCGCCGCCGGTCTGCACTTCTTCGCCTACCTGGGCTTTGCGCCGGACGGGCGTTTCCCCTGGCTGATCGCGGCGCTCTTCGCGCTGGGGGTGCTGCTGGCCGCGCTTCGCCCCACAAAGGTCGGCCGGCGCTCGCCCGACCCGGCACGCACGACCGGATGAATTCTTTGAGTCTTTTCTGAAATCCGTTTGCCGACCGACCTACGACCCCCTGACAGGGGCCGTAATGCCCTGGTCAGGAGCGGTGCATGGGAGGAGACTTCCGGTAGGTTCGGCACCATTTCGAGCGTCCGGGCCAGACGGAGACAACGTCGCCAAGGGAGTACACCGATGTTAAACAGCCTAACGCTCCACAACAACGAGGTCGCCCAGCAGCGTGCGCAGGACACCGAGCTCCTCAAGGACTCGGGTGTGCACAAGCTTGTCGTCACAGATCGCGACGGCAACTGTTTGGCTTTCGTATTGGCCTGGGACAGCTTCGAATACGACGCCGAGACCGACACTTATGTGTGTGTTGCGGACGGCGACGGCAGGGAGCTGATGACCGTGTACGCCGCCGGCGACATCAAGTCCGCGCCCGGTACGAACATGTATGTGATAACCGCACCGGACGGTTCACCGGCCCCGGGGCATCTCAGGCCCTGCTGACCTTCCGGGCATACCGGCAGCTTTGATCTTGAGCGTTCCGCGCGTCCCGGCCTCCCGGCGCCGTTTCGCGTAGAGAGGCTGAGCTCACGCAGCCTTTACGATCCGTCACGCGCGCGGCATTCGATGGCGCCCGATGCCGCATGACCCTTTCCAGTGCCGGACACGCCCGCGGGCCGGACAAAATCGCGGGACGGGTTTCGGCGAACCTCGGGTTATGATAGACCGTTCGTACGGTTAGTCCACGCCGAAGGGTTCGAGTTCAAGATGCCCAGATCGCCTGGAAGACGCGGCGAAATTCTCGACGCTTTTGTCCGCTATGTCGCCGAACGTGGTTACGACAGAACGAATATCGGCGATATCGCAGACGAGCTGGGCATGTCCAAGGGCACCATCGTGCATCACTTCGGAACCAAGGCGCAGATGTTGCGCGAGCTCGAAGAAACACACCTGGCCCGCCAGCTCGATGTGTTGCGAATGGTATGGGACCGACTGGCCGCGCCACACGAGCGGGTCGCCGCGATCATCTACGCCTCCGCACTGCTGCAGGTGACCGAACGCGACGCGACGGTGGCAAGCCAGCGCGAGGTGGTGCAGTTGTCGGACGACCCGGCCATGCAGCAAGTGCGCAAGTTGCGTCATCAATTGCAAACGCTGGCGATTGACGAGATCCGCAACGGCATCGAGATCGAGGTCTTCCGAAAGGTCGACGTCGAACTGGCGGCGCTGCAGCTGTGGGGATCGCTGGAGTGGATGTGGGTGTGGTTCCACCCCGCCGATTCTCGGACACCCGAACAAGTCGGGGCCGCCTTCGTCGACGTGTTCCTCGGCGGGCTGCTGCTCGACCGGTTGGGGCTCAGTAGGTGGGCGAACCCTGCCGCGGACGTCGTTGCGGTGGTGCGCGAAAGCCTAGCCGCGGCGGGCGCTACCACAGATTGACCGTCTAGCGACGGAATATCGTGTGCCGGACGGCAATTGCCGTCACGCGAACGCGCCCCGGCCGCAGGGAGTGCGGCAGGCATTTCGAGGGCGACCCTCGCGGGCGGCCGCTGATCGGGTTTATTGACTGACCGTACGGTCTAGTGCCATAGTTGCTGGGTGGGGCGAGCAGACGCGACATGCAGCATGGAGGCAGAGACCGCCGATCGGCGTCGGGGGCGAAGCGATGCGCCGCAGCGCGCCTCACGCCCATGGTCGTCGCGCCGTAAGTCACCGCAATCCGCGCAACGCTCGAACTGTCTTCTGCGGCATGGTGTTTCGCGGAGTGTGACGTGGACTCCCATCCTCGGTCGCGATGGCCGGCGCCCATGACTGCCTCCAACGCGATTGGCAGCAAAGCACTCCAGCGGATCCGGCCGGGGACCGAAGTGGCCGGCGGTTTCTTCCGCATGTGCGTGCTGACCGGCAAAGCCCTGCGACAGCCGTTCGAATGGCGTGAATTCATCTGGACCGGCTGGTTCCTCATGCGGGTATCGCTGCTGCCCACCATTGCGGTGTCCATACCGGAAACCGTGCTGCTCATCTTCACGCTCAACCTCCTGCTGGCCGAAATCGGCGCCGCCGACGTCTCCGGTGCCGGCGCCGCGATCGGCGCGGTCACCCAGCTCGGCCCGATCGTGACGGTGCTCGTGGTTGCCGGCGCCGGGGGCACCGCGATCTGCGCCGACCTCGGCGCGCGCACCATCCGCGAGGAAATCGATGCGCTCGAGGTGCTCGGCATCGACCCGATCCACCGGCTGGTGGTCCCCCGCGTCGTCGCCTCGACGATCGTTGCGGTCCTGCTCAACGGCCTCGTAGTCGCCGTCGGCCTGGGGGGCGGCTACCTGTTCAGCGTGTACCTGCAGAACGTCTCGAGCGGTGCGTATCTCTCCACGTTGACGGCGCTGACGGGCCTGCCCGAGGTGGTCATCGCGTTCATCAAAGCCGCGACGTTCGGGCTGATCGCCGGCCTGGTCGGCTGTTACCGCGGGCTGATCGTCCACGGCGGGTCCAAAGGTCTCGGCACCGCCGTCAACGAGACCGTGGTGCTCTGCTTCATCGCGCTGTTCGCGGTCAATGCGGCGCTGACCACCATTGGTGTCCGGTTCGGGACGGGGCGCTGACATGGCCGCGACGTCAGTGGCTACGCCGGCGCGTTTCCAATTTCCGCGGGCCACCCTCATCCGATACGGGGAAGCCCCGGTCCGGGGACTGGTCGAGATCGGGCAGATGGTCTGGTTCGCGATGACCGCGGTCGGGCAGATCCCCTTCGCCCTGCACCGCTACCGCAAAGAGCTGCTGCGGATAGTCGCCCAGATGGGAATGGGTAGCGGCGCGATGGCCGTGGTCGGCGGCACCGCCGCCATCGTCGGCTTCATCACCCTGTCCGCTGGCTCCCTGGTCGCCATCCAGGGCTACGCGACGCTGGGCAACATCGGCGTCGAGGCATTCACCGGATTTCTGGCCGCGCTGGTCAACGTCCGGTTCGTGGCGCCGGTGGCCGCCGGTCAGGCGCTGGCCGCCACGGTCGGCGCCGGCGCCACGGCCGAACTGGGCGCCATGCGCATCAGCGAGGAGATCGACGCGCTGGAGGTGATGAGCATCCGGTCGGTCGCCTACCTGGCGTCCACCCGGATCGTGGCGGGTCTCATCGTCATCATCCCGCTCTACGGGCTGGCGATCACCATGGCCTTCGCGTCCCAACAGGTCACCACCGTTTTCTTCTACGGGCAGTCCCCCGGCACGTACAACCACTACTTCCACACCTTCCTGCGCCTCAACGACGTGGGCTGGTCATTCGCGGAGGTGATCCTGGTTGCGGTGGTCGTGATGACCACCCACTGCTACTACGGCTACAACGCCAGCGGCGGGCCGGTCGGCGTCGGCGAAGCGGTCGGCCGGTCGATGCGGCTGTCGCTGATCACGATCGTCGTCGTGGTGGTGCTGACCGCGATGGCGGTCTACGGAAAAAGCCCGAACTTCAACCTCACGGTGTAACCGCCAATGACAATCCCTGCCCCGAAACCCAAGGAGAACCCGCCACGTATCCCGCCGTACAAGACGGCCGCCGTGGTGTTCTTGGTGGTCGCCGCGATGGTGTTGGCGTTGGTGTGGCTGCAGTTCCGGGGCCGGTTCACGCCGAAGACGCCCTTGACGATGATTGCTCCACGGTCGGGTTTGGTGATGGACACGGGGTCGAAGGTCACCTACAACGGGGTGGAAGTCGGTCGGGTGGCCCGGATTTCGGAGATCCAGCGCGATGGCACACCTGCGGCCCAGTTTGTCTTGGATGTCAATCCCAAGTACATCAACCTGATTCCGGCCAACGTGGATGCCAATATCAGGGCGACCACCGTGTTCGGCAACAAGTATGTCTCGTTGACATCGCCGAAAAATCCAACACCACAACGCATCACGCCGCAGCACGTGATCGACGCCAGGTCGGTGACGACGGAGTTCAACACCTTGTTTGGGACGATCACCTCGATCGCGGAGAAGGTGGACCCGGTCAAGGTGAACTTGACGCTGGCCGCGGCCGCGCAGGCACTGACCGGTTTGGGCGACAAGTTCGGGCAGTCGATCGTCAACGCCAACGCCATCCTCGATGACATCAATCCGCAGATGCCGCAGATCCGACATGACATTGCGCAGCTGGCGGCCCTGGGCGACACCTACGCCAGCGCGGCACCGGACCTGTTGGACTCCCTCAACAACGCCGTGATCACGGCGCGCACGCTGCACCGCCAAGAGGCCGACCTGGATGCCGCGCTGTTGGCCGCGGCCGGGTTGGGTAACACCGGGGAAGACATCTTCCGGCGTGGCGGGCCGTACCTGCAACGGGGGGCCGCCGATCTGGTGCCCACCGCCCGACTGCTCGACACCTACAGCCCCGAAATCTTCTGCACCATCCGCAATTACTACGACGAAGAACCCGCGGCCTATGCGACGACGGGTGGCGGTAACGGTTACGCGCTGAGAACCATGACCGAGCTGACGTCGGGATTGGGCGGCATCCTGACACTGCCGGGGCTGGCCGGCACCGTGGCCACGATGGGGCTGCTCGGGCTGGCCGGACTGGTCGGCGGGGCGCCGAATCCCTATGTGTTTCCGGACAATCTGCCGCGCGTGAACGCTCGCGGCGGGCCGGGCGGCGCGCCGGGATGCTGGCAGACCGTCACCCACGACCTGTGGCCCGCGCCCGAACTGGTGGTGGACACCGGCGCCAGTCTCGCTCCGTACAACCACCTGGAAACCGGCTCGCCGTACGCCATCGAGTACGTGTGGGGCCGCCAAGTCGGGGACAACACGATCAACCCATGAAGATCACCGGGTCCGCCATCAAACTCGGCATCGTCTCGCTGGTGCTGCTGCTCATCACCGCGTCAATCGTCGTCGTGTTCGCTCAGATGCGCTTCAACAGCACCAACAGCTATTCCGCCGAGTTCAACAATGCCAGCGGGCTCAAAGACGGTCAGTTCGTCCGCGCCTCCGGAGTGGAGGTCGGCAAGGTCAAAGCGGTGCAACTGGTCGACGGCGGCCGAAAGGCGGTGGTGAAGTTCGACGTCGACCGCTCGATAACGCTCTATCAGTCGACGACGGCGCAGATCCGTTATCTCAACCTGTTCGCCGATCGCTACCTGGAGCTCAAACGCGGCGAGGGAGAAGGCGCCGACCGGGTCCTGCCGCCGGGTGGCTTCATCCCGATGTCCCGCACGTCACCGGCGCTGGATCTCGACGCCCTGATCGGTGGTTTCAAGCCACTGTTCCGGGCCCTCGACCCAGAAAAGGTCAACACCATCGCGTCGGCGCTCATCACCGTGTTTCAGGGCCAGGGCGGCACCATCAACGACATCCTCGACCAGACCGCGCAATTGACCGCGCACATCGCCGAACGCGACCAGGCGATCGGCGAGGTGGTCAAGAACTTGAACGTGGTGCTGGACACCACGGTTCGGCATCGCAAGGAGTTCGACCAGACCGTCGACAACTTCGAGAAGCTGATCACCGGGCTGCAAAACCACGCCGACCCGCTGGCCGCCGGCACCGCGCACCTCAGCAATGCCGCCGGAACGGTGGCCGACCTGCTGGCCGACAACCGCGCCCTGCTGCACAAGGCGATCGACTACCTGCAGGCCCTCCAGCAGCCGCTCGTCGACCAGAAGGATCAACTCGGCGATCTGATCCACAAGACGCCCACCGCGCTCAACCTGATCGGGCGCAGCATCGGGCTCTACGGGGACTGGGTGAACTTCTACCTCTGCGACCTCACGATCAAGTGGAACGGGCTGCAGGCCGGCGGCCCGGTGCGCACGGTCCGGATCTGGCAGCAGCCCACCGGTAGGTGCACGCCGCAATGAGAACCCTGACGGAATTCAACCGCGCCCATGTCGGGCTGATGGGCATCACCGTGCTGGTGCTCGCGGTCGCCGTCGGCCAAAGCTTCACCAGCGTCCCGATGTTGTTCGCCAGTCCGAGCTACTACGGGCAGTTCACCGACACCGGCCAGCTGAACAAGGGCGACAAGGTGCGCATCTCCGGCGTGAACGTCGGCAAGGTGGAGGGGCTCGACATCGACGGCGACCACGTCCTCATCAAGTTTTCCATCGGCGGCAACACCATCGGCACCGAAAGCCGGCTCGCGATCAAGACCGATACCATCCTCGGCAAGAAGGTGCTCGAGATCGAGCCGCGGGGAAACCAGACGTTGCGGCCGCGGGGCGTTTTGCCGCTGGGCCAAAGCACCACGCCCTATCAGCTCTACGACGCGAACTTCGACATCACCAAGGCCGCCGCCGGCTGGGACATCGACACCGTCAAGCGGTCGCTGAACGTCTTGTCGCAGACCGTCGACCAGACCTACCCGCACCTGAGCGCCACCCTCGACGGCCTGGCCAAATTCTCCGACACCATCGGCAAACGCGACGAGCAGATCAAGCACCTGCTCGCCCAGGCCCATCAGGTTGCCAGCGTGCTCGGTGACCGCAGCGAACAGATCAACCGGCTCTTGGTCAACGCGAAGACGCTGCTGGCGGCGTTCAACGAACGCGGACGCGCCATTTCCGCTCTGCTGCAGAATGTTTCCGCCTTCTCGGCGCAGGTGCAGGGATTCATCAACGACAACCCGAACCTCAATCCGGTGCTGGAGCAGCTACGTGCCATCAGCGACGTGTTGGTGGCACGCAAAGACGACCTGGCTCAAACCCTCACGTACGTCAGCCAATTCGCCGCCTCGCTCGGTGAATCCGTCGCGTCGGGACCCTACTTCAAGATCGTCCTTTCCAACCTGCTGCCGTACTGGATCCTGCAGCCGTTCGTCGACGCCGCCTTCAAGAAGCGTGGCATCGACCCCGAGGACTTCTGGCGCAGCGCCGGGCTACCCGAGTTCCGCTGGCCCGACCCCAACGGCACCCGGTTCCCCAACGGTGCGCCGCCGCCCGCTCCCCCGGTGCTGGAAGGCACGCCGGACCATCCGGGCCCGGCCGTCCCCCCGGGCACGGCGTGTTCGTATACGCCGCCCGCCGGGGCGGCACCGCGGCCGTGGAACCCGTTGCCGTGCGCGGGCATAGACACCGGCCCCTTCGGTGGCAGCTTCCCGGCGCCGATCGACGTCCAGGCCTCGCCGCCGAACCCGAACGGCCTGCCACCGACACCGGGGATCGGGATCGCCGGGCGGCCGGGCGCGCCGCCCCCGGAGCTGCCGGGCACACCGGTGCCGCTGCCCACCCAGGCGCCGCCGGGCGCGCGCACCGAGAACCTGCAACCAGCCGGCCCCGTCCCGCCACCGTCGGCGTTCGCGCCCGGGCTGCCACCGGGGCCACCCGCGCCCGCGGGACCCGGCCAGCAGCTACCGGCCCCGTTCATCACACCGGGTGGCACGGGAGGAAGCGGCGCGGCGGGAGGTAGTCAGAATTGAGCACCGCCTTGAGTTTTCGCAACCTGCGGTCCCGGCGGGTCATCGGGGCGGTCGTCGTCGCGCTGGCTCTCCTGGCGGGGTTCGTCGGGTTGCGGCTGTACGACAAGTTCACCACCAACACCGTGGTCGCCTACTTCCCGTCGGCGAACGCGCTCTATGCCGGGGACAAGGTCCAGATCATGGGCGTTCGCGTCGGTTCGGTCGACAAGATCGAGCCGGCCGGCGACAAGATGAAGGTGACGTTTCACTACGACAACAAGTACAAGGTGCCCGCGAACGCGTCCGCCGTGATCGTGAACCCAACCCTGGTGGCGTCGCGCAACATTCAATTGGAGCCGCCCTACAAGGGCGGTCCGGTAATGGCCGACAACGCGGTGATTCCCCTCGAGCGCACGCAGGTGCCGACGGAGTGGGACCAACTGCGCGAAAGCGTCGCCAACGTCATCGACAAACTCGGGCCGACCCCCGAGCAGCCCAAGGGCCCGTTCGGTGAGGCCATCGAGTCGTTCGCGGACGGGCTGGCCGGTAAGGGCAAGCAGATCAACACGACGCTGAACAGCCTGTCGCAGGCGCTGACCGCGCTCAACGAGGGGCGCGGGGACTTCTTCGCGGTGGTACGCAGCCTGGCGCAGTTCG
This sequence comes from Mycobacterium terramassiliense, assembly GCF_900157385.1. Lineage (GTDB taxonomy): Bacteria > Actinomycetota > Actinomycetes > Mycobacteriales > Mycobacteriaceae > Mycobacterium > Mycobacterium terramassiliense. The sequence continues at coordinate 91,447 of NZ_LT717697.1, read as the reverse complement.
TCAACGCCTTGCACAAAGACGACCGGCAGTTCGTCGCGCTGAACGCCAACCTGGCCCAGTTCACCGACGAGTTGACCGGGTCCGACCGGGACCTCGCCAATGCGCTACAGCAGTTCGACAGCCTGCTGTCCACCCTACGCCCGTTCCTGGACAAGAACCGGCAGGTGTTGGCGCACGACGTCGACAATCTCGCCAACCTGACCACCACGCTGGTCCAGCCCGATCCACTGAACGGTTTGGAGACCGCGCTGCACGTGCTGCCGACGCTGGAGACGAACCTCAGCCAGATTTACCACCCGGCGCACGGCGCGGTCATGTCCATCCCGGCGATCCCGAACTTTGCCAACCCAATGCAGTTCGTCTGCAGCATGATTCAGGCGGGCAGCCGGCTCGGATACCAAGACTCGGCCGAACTGTGCGCCCAATACCTCGGGCCGGTTCTCGACGCGATCAAGTTCAACTACCTGCCGTTCGGGCTGAACCTGTTTTCCACCGCCGAGACGCTGCCGAAGGAAGTCGCCTACTCCGAGCCCCGGCTGCAGCCGCCCAACGGGTACAAGGACACCACCGTGCCCGGGATCTGGGTGCCCGACACCCCGTTGTCTCATCGGAACACCCAGCCCGGCTGGGTTGTCGCGCCCGGCATGCAGGGCACCCAGGTGGGACCGATCACCGGCGGCCTGTTGACCCCCGACTCGCTGGCCGAGTTGATGGGCGGCCCGGACACCGCGCCCCCGCCACCGGGGCTGCAGACGCCGCCGGGACCGCCGAATGCCTACGACGAGAAGCCCGTGTTGCCGCCGATCGGCGTGCAGGCCCCTCAGGTGCCGATCCCGCCGCCGCCACCGGCGCCGGGCGTGGTCCCCGGGCCGGTCGCCCCGACGCCCGCGCAGGTGGCGGCGACAGGGGCGGGATCGTGACCGCGTTGCGCGCGTTGGGAATTCGGGCCCGGCACCGGGCGCGGCAGGCGGTGGCGCTGCTGGCGGCCGCCGTGGCGCTGACGTCATGCGCCAAGTGGCACGGGATAGCGAACGTGCCGATGCCCGGCGGCCCGGGCAGCGGGCCCGGCAACTACACGATCTACGTCCAGATACCCGACACGCTGGCCCTGAACGACAACAGCCGGGTGCGGGTGGCCGACGTGTTCGTCGGCACGGTGCGCGCGATCAGCCTGAAGAACTGGGTGGCGACGCTGACGCTGCGTCTGGACAAGGGCGTCAAGTTACCCAAGAACGCGACGGCCAAGATCGGGCAGACCAGCCTCCTGGGCTCTCAGCACATCGAGCTGGCCGCGCCGCCCAATCCGTCCCCGCAGCTGCTGAAGGACGGCGACACCATCCCGCTGAGCAACGCGTCGGCCTATCCCACGACGGAGCAGACGCTGGCCAGCCTCGCCATGATCTTGCGCGGGGGCGGCATCCCGAACCTCGAAGTGCTGCAGAACGAGGTCTACAACATCGTCAACGGGCGGGCCGAGCCGATCCGCGCCTTCCTGGGCAAGCTGGACACCTTCACCGCCCGACTCGACGAGCAGCGGGCCGACATCACCCGGGCCATCGATTCCACCAACCGCCTGTTGGCGTACGTGGGCCCCCGCTCGGACGTTCTGGATCGGGTCCTCACCGAATTCCCGCCGCTGCTCAAGCATTTCGCCGACAAGCAGAGCCTTCTGATCAACGCCGTTGACGCGACGGGACGGCTCAGCCAGGTCGCGGACCAGTACCTGTCCGCCTCGCGGGGCGACCTCCACCAAGACCTGCTGGCGCTGCAGTGCCCGTTGCGGGAACTCGGCCGTGGCGCGCCGTATCTGATCCGGGCGCTCAAGCTGATCCTCGTCCGGCCGTTCGACATCGACGCCGTGCCGAAGGCATTCCGCGGCGACTACTTCAACCTGTCGCTGACGCTCGACCTGACCATGAGCTCCGTTGACAACGCGATCCTCACCGGGACGGGATTCTCCGGAGCGCTGCGCGCGCTCGAGCAGTCGTGGGGCCGCGACCCCGAAACGATGATCCCCGACGTGCGCTACACGCCGAATCCCAACGACGCCCCGGGTGGCCCGCTGGTGGAAAGGGCGGATCGGCAATGCTGACCCCTTTCATCAAGCGCCAGCTGATCCTGTTCACCGTCCTGTCCGCGATCACGGCGGTGGTGCTGGGCGGCTACTACCTGCAAATTCCCACCGCGGCGGGGATCGGCCAGTACACGCTGCACGCGGACCTGCCCGCGTCGGGCGGTCTGTACGAGACGGCCAACGTGGCTTATCGCGGCGAAACCATCGGCAAGGTCATCGCGGTGGAGCCGACCGAGACGGGCGCGCGGGTGACCATGCGGATCGCCGACCGTTACCGGATCCCGATCGACGCGTCGGCGAACGTGCATTCGGTGTCGGCGGTCGGCGAGCAGTATCTGGATCTGGTGTCGACGGGGAACCCGGGCAAGTACTTCGCGGCCGGACAGACCATCACCCGCGGCACCGTGCCCACCGAGATCGGCCCGGCGGTGGATGCCGCCAACCGCGGGCTGGCCGCGTTGCCCAAGGACAAGATCGCCTCGCTGCTTGACGAAACGGCCCAAGCGGTAGGCGGATTGGGCCCCGCCCTGCAGCGTTTGGTCGATGCGACGCAGGCGATCGCCGGCGACTTCAAGACCAACATCTCCGATGTCAACGACATCATCCAAAACTCCGGGCCGATCATCGACAGCCAGGTCGATTCGGCTGACTCGATCCAGCGCTGGTCGCACAACCTCGACATCCTGGCCGCGCAGAGCGCGGGAAACGACCAGCACGTGCGCAGCATCCTGACGCAGGGTGCGCCGACCGCCGATCAGGTCAACGCGGTGTTCGGCGACGTGCGCGAATCGCTGCCGCAGACGCTGGCGAACCTCGAGATCGTGCTGGATATGCTCAAGCGCTACCACAAGGGCGTCGAGCAATTGCTGGTCGCCTATCCGCAGGGCGCCTCGGAGGGCCAGACGGTGACGACACCCTTCCCGGGCTACGCCTCGCTGGGCACCTCGCTGACGATCAACCAGCCCCCGCCCTGTCTGACCGGGTTTCTCCCGGCCGCCGAGTGGCGGTCGCCGGCGGATACCAACCTGGCGCCGATGCCGTCCGGAACCTATTGCAAGATCCCGCAAGACGAGCCGGCCAACGCTGTGCGCGGGGCACGCAACCTGCCGTGCGTCGACGTCCCGGGTAAACGTGCGGCGACGCCCCGGGAGTGCCGCGACCCCAACCCGTACGTTCCGTTGGGCACCAACCCGTGGTACGGCGACCCCAACCAGATCCTGACCTGCCCTGCCCCGGCGGCGCGCTGCGACCAACCGGTGAAACCGGGTCAGGTGATCCAGGCGCCGTCGGTCGACAACGGGCTCAACCCGGCGCCCTCGGACCGGATCGCGGGCACCCCGCCGCCCGTCAGCGATGTCTTGCAGCGGCCGGGATCGGGGACGGTGCAGTGCAACGGGCAGCAGCCCAACCCCTGCGTCTATACCCCCAACGGGCCTCCCGCCGCCGTTTACAGCCCCCAGAGCGGCGCGCTGGTCGGCCCCGACGGCATCAAGTACGCGGTCGAAAACTCGACCAAAACCGGCGACGACGGGTGGAAGGACATGCTGGCCCCGCCGCGCTGACCCGCGGCGGCTCACTCCCGTTGATTTACAACGCTTTTCACTGCGTTGCAACCCGTCAACGACGGAAGTCGCGCGGCCCACGGGGCGGTCCCGCCTGCCCTGCCCGCCCGCTCGGCCGAAGTTTGACACTGACCGCACGTACAGTCATATACTGGCAGGACCGGTGCCGCGCCGCGGCCGCCGGGGGACCCTGGCAAGATCGGAGCGAAATGCCGGAAGTGATTGGCCTGGGCCAACTCCGGAGCGACGCGTGTGCGTATCTTGAGCGGGTAGTAGCCGGGGAGGCGATCGACGTGGTCCGTCGCGGCAAATTGGTGGCACGCATCGTGCCCGTCGGCGACTGGCGGGTGGCCCCGATCCCGGCGCGATCGATCAAAAGTTCTGCGCCGGAGACTGGTGGCTGGGTTGGGCTCGAGGAACTGCGAACGCGCGCCGGGCGCTGCTTCGATCGGGTTGCCGCCGGCGAGACCATCTATGTCGTGCGTGGCGGCAAGCTACTGGCGCGGATCGTGTCGGCCGGTGCCCCACCGCTGACCCCGCGGCCGGCCGACGCCGGGCGGCGAATCGACCTCGATGAGCTGCGAAAGCGCGCCGGGCGTTATTTCGACCAGGTCGCGGCGGGGCAGACGATCGAGGTCAGCCGCGGCGGCAAGCTGGTTGCCCACATCGTGGCAGCCGGCGGGAACGCCGCGCGCAAAGGGGCCTGAGGGCTCAGTCACCGCCGCGCCGGTGGGCCGCGGCTTGCATTTGGCGACACCGGCACGTCGTGCGCCGATAGATGTGGGTAGGCTACCCTAAGCAATACATAGGAAGGCTTGCTTACCCGTGCCGCTGAGGTTCCCATTTCATCCCCACGCCGATCCGTCCCGCCGCGCCTGGCTGCCATGCCCGAATTGCGGCTGGGGCCGCAACAAGTGCTCCGAATGCCGCAGTCGCCGCAACTGCGGCGCGCACTGGCAATACTTGCTCAGCAATCGCGCGACGCTGGTCAACCTGCAATGCCCGGGCTGCGCCAACGTGTGGTCGACGGATACCCGCAACCGCTAGGGCTGCGCGAATGGGTCGTCGGGCAGCGGGCGCCGGCAGACCGCGCGCGCCTCGTCGGCGCTGAGCCCGAACAGGCGCAGCACGCTCTCGGTGACGCTGTCGGCGTCCCGAGCGTCGTCGCGATCGGGGTTGTCACGCAACAGCTTTCCGAGCCCGAGCAGCGCGCCGCCGGCGGTCGCGAGGGCGAGTTCGGCGTCGTCGATCGTGAATCTCCCGGCGTCGGCGCCGGCCTTGATGTCCCGCAACGCCCGGGGCGCCAGGCCGCGATCGGACGAAAGCAGCGCCGGCCCGTTGGCCAAGAGGATCTCGCTTTCCCGCGGGCGGCGGCGAAACAGGCGGCCGGTCAGCCGGAAACTGGTGGCAAACGTTTCCGCGGGGTCGTCGATCGACTCGGTGAGCCGGTCCAGCATCGCTCCGTAGGCATCCAGCACGTCGGTGACCGCGGCCTCGAACAACTGCTCCTTGCTGTCGAAGTGGTTGTAGAACGATCCCATTCCGACGTCGGCCAGCCGGGTGATCTCCAGGACCGGCACGTTGAGCCTGCCCTCGGCGATCAGCCGCTGGGCGGCCCCGATCAGCGCCGCCCTGGTGCGCTGTTTGCGTCTTTCCAGGCGGCTGGGCGGCTCCGGACCCTCAGGCATCGCGCTCATCCTTAGCAGTATGCCTCACTTCTGAGGATTTCGTCAGTAACTCTTGCCAAGCGGCCTTCCATATGTGACGATTTCGTCAGTTAGTTTGGAGACGGCATGAATTTGACGCATACCCACCGGCACCTGCACAGCGAGCAGGGGGCGCTGCGCGGCGAACACCCCGGGCGGTCCCGCAACCCGGTGATCAAGGTCGCCGACATCGCCTGGCTGGAGTTCGAGAAGCCCGACCTGACGCGCGCGGAAGCGTTCGCCCGCGCCTTCGGGTTCCACACGGCGCGGCACGACCCCGGCGAGCTGCACCTGCGCGGCACCCGGGCGGGCGGTCCGTGCGTCATCCTGCGCCGCGGTCCGCGCACCCGCTTCACCGGCGTGGCGTTCCGGGCCCGCGACGAGGGCGACCTGCTGCGCCTGGCCGACCAATCCGGTGCGTCCCCGCGGCCCCTTCCGGAGAGCATCGGCGGCCTGTCGGTCGACCTGATCGACCCCAGCGGCATGCCGGTCCGTGTCGTCGCGGGCACGCACGAGCTCCCCGAGCTTCCGGGCCAGCAGCCCCACCTCTTCAATTTCGGCGATGAGACGCGGCGCACCAACGCCGGTCAGCGGCCCCCGCGGGTGCCGGCGCGGGTGCAGCGGCTGGGCCACCTGGTGATTCAGTCGACGAAGTACCTCGAGGCGCTGGACTGGTATCTGGACAATCTCGGCCTGATCGTCAGCGACTTCCTGTTCTTCCCGGGCCAGCGCCACCGGGGGCCGACGATGAGCTTCATCCGTTGCGATCGGGGTTCCACCCCGACCGATCATCACACGCTGGCGATGGCGCTGGGCCCGGCCAACCGCTACGTGCACTCGGCATATGAGGTCAGCGACCTCGACGCCCTGGCCGCCGGCGGCGAATACCTCAACGAGCGTGGTTACCTGCGATCCTGGGGAATCGGCAGGCACATCCAGGGCAGCCAGATCTTCGACTACTGGCGCGACCCCGACGGTTTCCTGGTCGAGCACTTCGCCGACGGCGATCTGTTCGACGACACGCTCGAGCCGGGCTGGGCGCCCTTCACCGCGTCCGGACTCGCGCAGTGGGGGCCGCCGGCGACCAAGGACTTCCTTGGGACCGACCTGAAATCCGCTCGCCGCGAACTGGTGTCGATGATCAGCGCGCTGCGTTCCCGCAACGAATTCGATGTCAACCGCCTCGTCGGACTACTGAAAGTGCCCACCTCATGACCGTTTCCGTGCTGCACACCGCGTCTGAAGCCGGCCACTCCTGGTGGGTCAAGACCGCCAACGGCGCCGCGAAGATCGACACCGCCGCCACCACCACGGCCGGGCTGCTGGCCGACCGGGCGGCGATCCAGGCGGCCGCCGCGAGCACCGACACCGTCGCCGTGGAAGGCCTCAAGCCGATCTCACCGGTGACCAGGCCGTGCCGGGTGGTGGCCCAGATGACCAACTTCGAGTCGCATGTCAGGGACGCGGGCATGGACCCGGCGTCGGTTCCGCTCACCTTCTTCCGCAAGGCGTCGGCGTCGATCAACGGGCCTTTCGACGACATCGTCAAACCCGCGCACGTCCGGCTGCTCGACTACGAGGTGGAGATCGGGTTGGTCATCGGGCGGCAGATCCCCATCGGCACAACGATTTCCGACGCCAACCTCGCCGATTACATCGCCGGGCTGGTGGTCACCAACGACGTATCGGCGCGGGATATCCAGCTTCCGCAGACCCAGTTCTACGAGGCCAAGTCCTACCCGACGTTCACGCCGGTCGGACCCGAGCTGGTCCTGCTGACGGCCGACGAACTGAGCCGGTTCGGCGACCTGCGGCTGCGCCTGAGCGTCAACGGCCGCGAGCGCCAGAACGCGCTCGTCGAGGGCGACATGTTGTACCGGCCGCTGGAGGCGCTGCAATCGCTCACCCAGTTCCAGGAGCTCGCCCCCGGCGACCTGATCCTCACGGGCACCCCGGTCGGCACCGCGCTGAGCGCCCCGCCCAAGCCGATGCAAATGGTCGCGAACCTCTTGCCGCCGGCGGTGAAGTGGAAGTTGTTCTTCTCGCGCCAGGCCGGCAACCGGGACTATCTGCAGGACGGCGATGTCGTGGAGGCGTCGGTCGCCACCGATGACGGAGCCATCGATCTCGGAACCCAGCGCGCCAAGGTCCGATTCGGATGAGCGACAACGCCGTCCGGCGTGTCCCGGTCGTCATCGTCGGCGCCGGGCCCACCGGCATCACCGCCGCCACGCTGTTGGCGCAGCACGGGGTGCAGTGCCTCGTCCTCGACCGCTGGCACGGGGTCTACCCACAGCCGCGCGCCGTGCACCTGGACGACGAGATCTACCGAATCGTCGCCCGCCTCGGCTTCGCCGACGAGTTCGCCGCGACGTCATGGCCGACGCTGGGTTTGCGCCTGGTGGACAACCGATCCGGACGTTCGCGGGTACTCGCCGAGTTTCATCGCGACCCGGCCCGAAGCCCGAACGGCTTCCCGCAGGCCAACATGTTCGATCAACCGGAATTCGAAGCGCTGCTGCGCGCCAACCTCAAGCGGTACCCCAACGCCCAGTTACGCGGGGACGCCGAGGTCACCTGGCTGACCGAGGACGAAAGAGGCGTGCGCGTCACCTTTACCGATCGCTCCGATGGCTGCGTGCACCAGATCGACGCCGACTACCTGCTGGGCTGCGACGGGGCCAACAGCCTGGTGCGCGCGCAGATCGGCTCGGCCATGGCGGATTTGAAGTTCGAGCAGCGCTGGCTGGTCGTCGACGTGGCCTGCGATGCGGATCTGCGGCAGTGGGAGGGCGTGCACCAGGTGTGCGACCCGGTGCGCGCGGGGACCTACATGCGTATCGGACCGGGGCGCTACCGGTGGGAATTCCGGTTGTTGGCCGGCGAAAGCGCCGACGACTTCAAGACCCTGGACGCGCTGCGACCGCTGATCGCACCGTGGACCGCGCACGTCGCGAGCAGCGAACTGACGCTGCTGCGGGTCGCCGAGTACACGTTCCGCGCCCAGCTCGCCGACCGGTGGCGCCGCGGGAACATCTTCATCCTCGGCGACGCCGCGCACCTCACTCCCCCGTTCATCGGGCAGGGCATGGGCGCGGGCATGCGCGACGCGGCCAACCTCGCCTGGAAGATCGCCGGGGTGCGGGATGGCACGTTGGCCGCCGACGTCCTGGACACCTATGAGCGCGAGCGCAAACCGCACGCGCAGCACATGATTCGGCTGGCGCTGGGCGTCGGCTGGGCGATGACCGGCGGCGGCCGGTTGGGCGACGTGGCGCGCCGGGTCGTGCTGCCCCGGCTGCGGCTGATTCCCGGCCTGCGCGACAAGGTGGTCGACTCGACCACCCCACCGCTGCGCGCCTCCGCGCTCGTGTGCAGGTCCCGCCGGCCGCGACAGCTCGCCGGCACGCTGTGCCCAAACCCGTTGCTGCCCAGCGGAAAGCGGCTCGACGACGCGATCGGCACCGGTTTCGCGCTGATCGCCACCGGCTGCCCCGGAGCCGCCGACCAAGAGCTGTTACGCCGGCGCGGCGTCGCCGTCGTGCCCGCGGAACCCGGCAGCGCGCTGGAGGCGTGGCTGCGCCGGGGCCGCGCCAACGCCGCGTTGGTGCGGCCCGACCGGACGGTCATGCGCGCCGGGCGCGACCTTGCGGCGCTGTGCGCCTGGACCGGCAGCGTCTTGCACGGCGGCTAGATCGGCGAGCGCCGGCAGGCGAAAGGCTAGGACTCCGACGGCCTGGCGACGATGACCGGTACCCGCACGGAGTGCAGGACGGTATTGCTCACCGAGCCGAGCAGCATGCCGGTCAGACCGCCCCGGCCGTGGCTGCCCAGGACGACGAGCTGGGCGGAGGCCGCCTCGTCGATGAGGTGGCGCGCCGGGCGATCGCGGACGACGAGGCGATGCACCGTCACGTCCGGGTAGCGTTCCAGCCAACCCGCCAGGCTCTCGGCGAGGCTGCGCTGCGCCTCCTCCTCCACCGTCGCCCAATCCAGATACGGAACTTCGGTCGTGACGTCGCTCCAGGCGTGCAGGGCGACGAGGTCGACGCCGCGGCGCGAGGCTTCGTCGAACGCAAGCCCCGTCGCGCGTTCGGAAATGAGGGAGCCGTCGACCCCAAGGAGCACGGGGCCGTCCTGCCGGTCGGCCAGGCCCTCGTCGTGAACGACGGCGACCGGGCTTTTCGCGTGCCGCACCACCGTCGAACTGACCGAACCGAGCACGCCGCGGGCCAACAATCCCCGTCCGGAGGTCCCCACGACGATCATTTCCGCCTCGTCGGACATGTTGATCAGCGCCGGCGCGGGACTCGAATACACCAACTCCCGGCCGATCGCGACCTTTGCGTCGGCCGGCATCGCGTCCTCGGCAATCTTGACCGCGTGCATGATGGCCTTTTTGCCGTCGTCCTCCAGCCGTACCACCAAGGCTTCGGGATACGGCACCGGCGGATAGGTGGCGGTGGGGGTGGCCACCGCGTGGACGACTGTCAGTGGAACGTTTCTCATTGCCGCGTCGCGGGCCGCCCAGGAGGCGGCCGCATCGGCTGCCGGCGAGCCGTCGACCGCGACGACGATGCCCAGCCGCTTCGTAGTTGTCGACACTTGGTTTCTCCCTTCGTCGACAGCGACGCTATCGGGCGGCGGGCCGTCGGTCGTGAGGCTTTAGTCCTCAACCGCTGAGCCGGAGGACCGTCGGTGGAACCCCTTGGGGCAGTTGGTTTGCCCGAGGGCGACGGAAGTCGTCCCGAAGTAACCGTCTCGTCACCGGTGAGTCGGGCAACGTTCAGATCTGGCGCCGTTGCAGCCGCGCGATGATCCAGAACGGTAGCGCCACGAAGAGTGTGCCGCCGATGAAATTGCCCACGGTAGTGATGCCGATGTTGGTGAGCAAGCCGTCGTGCCCGAAGCCCCAGCTGATTCCGGCGCGTGGCGCGCCGGGGTGAAACAGGTTGAGCAGCAGGGGAAGCCCGAGGAAGCCCACGTTCGCGATCACGTGCTGGGTGCCGCCGATCACAAACGCGAACGGCCCGTAGAACGCGAATGCCATCCGCGCCACGTCGCTGCGGGCCTTGAAGAACATGCACATCGCGGTCTGCAGGAACCAGGTGCACACAACGGCGAGCAACAGCGCGGTCCAGAACGGCTGGCCGGCCTTCAGGGCGCCGACGGTCGCCGCTCGCTCGGCGAAGGCACCCAGGTACGGGCCTCCCGCGGCGCCACAGATCGTGACGAACACGAAGGCGCCGAGGATATTGCCGATGAGGCCGACGACGATCAGAAACGCGTACGCGCCGAGGCTCATGCCGCGTTTCAACACGGCGAGCAACCCGGCGGCCATGTCGGCGGTGATCAGCGACGTGCCGGAGACCAGGATCAGGACGAAGGACATCCCGAACGCCAAGCCCATCAGCAGGCTCGCGACGCCCGGTGTCTTGACCCCGGTACTGACGACCAATGCGAGCAGCGCCCCGAAAGCCACCATCGCGCCGCCGACCAGCGAGCGCATGAAAAACGCCCAGGGGTGCGCGGCCTTTTCCACCGCCATGCCGGCTACCCGGTCCACCATGGCGCCCACGCTCAGCGGCTCAAAGGGGTCCTCGGCGGTGAGCTTGGAGGGCAAGGAAACCACCGTGTCCTCCGTCGGCACCCGTGTTTCCAGTTGCGGCGCCCGCGCATCGATTGTCATACCTGTCGGCCCTTCTTGAAGTCGTTGATCGCGTTGATGACTCGGGAAACGTCCTCGTCGCCGAGCTTCTCCCCGTCGAACACATGGTTGAGCAGGATCTTGAGGTCGAGCATTTGTTGCAGATAGACGAGGCACGGCGGGCACTCCTCGAGGTGCTTGGCGACGATCGGTCCCCATCGCTTCGGGTCGGAGTCGACGAGCTCGTCGACGAGCCGGACGAAGTCGACGCAGTCGATGGCGGGGACTGTGTTGTCGTAGACGGTCATCGTCGATACCGCTTTTCCAATTCGTTTCGGAGATTTCCCCGGGCGCGGTAGAGCAGAGCGCGCTGGGCCTCGGCGGACAGCTCGAGGATGTCGGCGGCCTCGTCGGCCGGCATGCCTACGAGGTCTCGCAGGATGACCAGCTGTCGCTGCCGCTCCGGCAACGCATCCAGCGCCGCGCGCACGAATCCGACGACCTCGCTCGCTACGGTTTGGTCCTCGGGCAGAAAGCGCCGCGACGGCGGAGCGCTCCAGTGCCCGGCATCCGGATGCCCCGCGGGGTGCATCCGGCCCGACAGCGGATCGGCGCCTTCGGCGCCCGCGGCGGCGAGCACCTCGTGGTCGCGAATGCGCGACTCGCGCCGCCGGTGCCGCGAGGCGGTGTTCTTGACGATCCCGAACAACCAGGTGCCCACCGAGGAACGCCCCTCGAACGAATCCGATGACTGCAAAACCTGCACCCAGGCCTCCTGCACCGCCTCTTCGGCCACCACCGTCGAATTGACCATGGTCCGAGCGAAATTCACCATCGGGCCGTGGAAGTCGCGGACCAGCCTGGCCAGCGGGATCCCGCCAACCAGGTGTTCGGATTCGGTGCCCTCCGGTGGCACCACCACCGGAGTCACCACCGTCCGACACTCAGGCGCATCCGGCCAGTTCCCAGCGCAGTTGCCCTTCCGACGGAGACTGGACGGGGATGAACGCCGCCTCGCGGTATCGTCGACTCGCCGACGTCCTGCTCGCGTACCCCTTGCCCCCGGCGGTCCGGATCTCCAAATCGGCGCTGGCGCTGGACAGTTCCGCGGCAGCGAGCCGCAGCGACAGCAGCTCTTTCTTCGTGGGCGCCGTCGTCCCACCGACGGCGGCGGCCAGCCGCGCCAACGTTGCCTCCGCGGCGGCGAGCCTTTCGGCGATCCGGTCGACGTCGGTGGCGAAAACGGCGTTAACCCCCGTCAGGCCTTGCCTGCTTTGTTCCACGGTGGTCCTCGTCAGGCCCAGACACATGGCCGATTGCAGCACAAGGAAAGTCGGGCGCACCGCGCGCAGAAACCCGTCGAAGTCTCGCGACAGCACTTGCGCCGCAGGCACGTGCGCCCCCTGCAGCTGCAGGTACGACGAGGCGGTGCTACCCATTGCCAACAAGTCGAAGTGATCCCCCACGACGACGCCGGGTGTGCTCAACGGCAGTGCCACGATCAGCTTTTCACCGCCATCGGCGCGGGCCGCGGTGACCATCATCGAGTCGGCGAAGAGGTTGCTGGCCCACCTGATCGGGCCGGACACCTCGTAGCCGTCGTCGACGGGTGTCGCCGTCAATTCCAGGCTCCCGCAACCCGCGGCTTCCTTGAATGCCGCAGCCATGCCGGTGACCCCGAGCGCGGTCCCGGCAAGCAGCGGCTCTGCGGCTGCCGCGCTGAAAGGTGTTGCGGCGGTGAGCAAGTACTCCACCGCCATCCGGTGGGCCCACAACGAGAAGCCGGTGCTCATGCACTCTCCGGAGATCCGCCGGATGATGTCGGCCATGTCGGGGAGCCTGCCGTCGGCGTTGCCCGGTGCGCCGACACCCAGGAGTCCGGCCGCGCCCAGCGCGGCGAAGCTGCGCCGTGAGTGATGCTCGCCGCGGTCCAGTGCCCCCGCGTGGGCCCGGATGTCCTCTAACAATTCGAGATCCAATTGGCCGGCCTCGGGATCCATGGTCGCCGTCATTTCGTTACCTCCTGGGCCTGCCGGGCAGCGTGCTGCCACGCGTAATCGAGGAACTTTCCGTCGAACGTGACGACCACCCTGTCGCCGGCCGGGTGCGGGCGTCGTTCAACGCTCATCTGGAAGTTGATGGCGCTCATGATGCCGTCACCGAATTCCTCGTGAATGAGTTCTTTGATGGCCGGACCGTAGACCGCCAGCGCCTCATGAAAGCGGTAGATCGTGGGATCGTGGGCGGTCCCCGGTTCGGATCCTCGATACGGCACGAGTTGCAGAACCGCGACCGCCTCATCGTCGAGGTCGAGCAGCGCTGCGACGGTTGCTGCGTCGCCGGCCGAAAGGGGGTGCTGGCCAAGCAGGGCGGCGACCGCCCACACCGGGTCCTTGCCGATCGATTCGGCGATCTTCGCCCAGGTCAAACCGTGCCTGACGCGAGCCAGCGCGATGACCTGCGCGAGGTCACCCTTCGTCAGTGTTGTTGCCACAGTTAATGTCCCCCACGATGCCTATTCGGTGACCGCGGTCGAGACGACGCTCACCGGGTTGCGGAACGTGTTGACCACCGGCGACCACGCGATCGCGTTGTCGTGGATCTCCTTCAGGGTCGCGTCGTCGGCATCGCCCGCGAGGGTTACCTTGCAGCGCACCGCGCTGAAGCCCAGGCGTTTGCCCTCGGGGGTGTCGCCCACCCCCCACACCGCGGAGATGTCGATGTCGCCTTCCATCTCGACCTCGATCTTGGTCAGGGTCACGCCCCGGTGGGTGGCGTTGGCCAGCAGGCCGACCGAGACGCACGACCCCAAGGCCGCCAGGGCGGTTTCGGAGGGGTTGGGCGCCGAGTCGTCGCCCAGCAGCGCGGGCGGCTCGCCGACCAGCATCGGCGCAAGGTCGCGCACGTAGGTCATGTTGCGAAACCCCGCCTCACAAACCGTCGTCGCCTTCAGCGTCTTCTTTCCCGTGTCGGGGTTGGCCTTGGCGTTGCACGACAGCCGGTCGAGCCCTTCGGCATCGATGACGAGCGCGTCGGTCATGAACTTCCTCCGTTCCCGGTGATTATTGGTTCTTCACGGAGTTAGTGCCCAGCGCCGACCGATGCGTGACGGCGGGCGAAATGGTTTTACGTTGACGACACAACACATCACTTGCCCGAAACATCACGGCCCCGCGCCATTACGGGGCATGCTCCGCTGTTGCTCGGGTGAACAGACTCCGCACGCTGTAGTGGCATTCGTTGGCCGCGAGCGGCGCCGCAGGGGTAGCTGATGTGGCTTGGCCCCCGCGACAATCGAGCGGTCGCCGGCGGCGAGTCGCGTCAGCAGGTGAATAAAATCCCGCGGATCTTTTGGTCCGAAGATTCTAGGGACCGGGCGGTTGTGTCACGAAGTCGATGAGTTCCTCGACGCGGCCGATGAGCGCTGGCTCCAAATCGTTCCAGTCGCGCACGCTGGAGCGAATTCTCCGCCAGGCGCGCGCGATGTCCGCCTGGCCGGAGTGCGGCAGGCCCAGCGCCGCGCAGGCACCGTGCTTCCACTCCAGGTGCCGCGGAACGGTCGGCCAGGCCGCCAGTCCAAGCCGCTGCGGCTTGACCGCCTCCCAGATGTCGACATAGGGATGACCAACGACGAGCGTGTCGGGGCCGCCCGGCCCCCTTCGTACCGCCTCGGCGATTCGTGCCTCCTTCGAACCGGCGACGAGGTGGTCGACGAGCACCCCCAGCCGCCGGCCGGGACCGGGCCGGAACTCCGCCACGACGCCGACCAGATCGTCTATCCCGCCGGGGTGCTCGACGACCACTCCCTCGATGCGCAGGTCCGCACCCCACACCTGGGCGATCAGTTCGGCGTCGTGGCGGCCCTCGACGTAGATGCGGCTGGCCCGCGCGACGCGGGCACGCGCGCCGGGCACCGCGACCGAGCCGGATGCCGTCCGCCCCGTCGCAGCAGGCGCCGCGCGACGGGGCGCGGTGAGGATCACGGGGCGTCCCTCGAGCAAAAACCCTGGGCCGAGCGGAAAGCCGCGGGTATGGCCGTGCCGGTCCTCCAGCTCGACGCGACCGTATTCGACCCGCACCACCGCGCCGACGTAGCCCGTCTCCACGTCCTCCACCACCAGGCCGGGTTCGGCCGGCTGCTCGGTCGAGCGAGGCTTGCGCCGCCCCCCGGCGGCCAGCACATCCGTTCCATAGCGATCAACCACCCGGCAATCCTAGGAAGCGTTGCGGCCAAACGCGGTTGCGGCGCGCCCGATACGGCGGGAACGCTTGGGCATCACCCGGCTAACGACCGGATCGCAGCACCACCGCGGACCGCGGTCGCACCTCCAGCTGGTTCCCGGCTTGTCCGGTTCGGGTGGGGTCATACGAGTCGCACACGATCTCCCACGGGCGCAGCGCAAGGTCTCCCGGGGTGGCGAAGGTCAGCGATTCCCACCAGGCGTTGACGAAGATGAGAAAGTCGTCGTCGACCAACGGAGTGCCGTCCGGGGCGACGTCGGGATCCGTTGTGCCGTCGATGAACAACGCGATGCTGCGCGCGACGGGGTCCGCCCACTCCCGGGGCGTCATCACGGCACCCGACGGCGTGAACCAGCCCAAGTCCGCGGCGGCGATCCCGGTGAGAAAGCGCCGCCTGCGGAAAACCGGGTGGCGGCGACGCAGCGCGATGAGCCCGGTGGTGAACCTGGTGAGCTCAGCGTCGGCCGCAGGCCAGTCAAACCAGGTGATCTCGTTGTCCTGGCAGTAGGCGTTGTTATTCCCCCGCTGGGTGCGGCCCAACTCGTCGCCCCCCAGCAGCATCGGGACACCGCCGGACAGCAAAAGGGTGAACAGGAACGCGCGTTTCTGCCGCGCCCGAAGTGCCAGCACGCCGGGGTCGTCGGTCGGTCCCTCCGCGCCGCAGTTCCATGACCGGTTGTCGTCGGTGCCGTCGCGGTTGTTTTCGCCGTTCGCCTCGTTGTGTTTTTGGTCGTAGGAGACGAGGTCGGTCAGCGTAAACCCGTCGTGCACAGTGACGAAGTTGATCGATGCGCTCGGGCGGCGCCTCTCCGCGCGATCACCGTAGATGTCCGACGATCCACACAGCCGCGACGCGAACTCGGCAAGGCGACCGTCCTGGCTGCGCCACCAGTCGCGCACGGTGTCGCGGAAGCGCCCGTTCCATTCGCTCCAAAGCGGGGGAAATCGGCCGACCTCATAGCTGTCCAGCTGGCCGACGTCCCACGGTTCGGCGATCAGCTTTGCCTGCGAAACCACCGGGTCCTGACCGACGAGGTCGAAGAAGGCGGACACCGCGTCGAAGGCGCCGCGCTCGCGGCCGAGGGTGGCCGCCAGGTCGAAACGAAAGCCGTCGACACCCATTTGCAATAACCAGTAGCGGAGGGAATCCATGATCAGCCGGAGCGTCGTGGGATTGTCCGTGTTGAACGAATTGCCGGTCCCGGTCGTGTCGTAGTAGCTGCCGGGGTCGCTCGGCGCCAGCCGGTAGTAGGCGGGGTTGTAGAGCCCGCGGAAGGCCAGAGTGGGCCCGCCGGCTCCGCCCTCGGCCGTGTGGTTGAACACCACGTCGAGGATCACTTCCAAACCGGCGGCGTGCAGGGCATCGACCATTGCACGAAACTCCGCGACCTCTGCGCCCGCTTCGCCGGCTCGGGCCGCCGCAGAGTAATTTGTCTGCGGGGCAAAGAATCCGATCGTGTTGTATCCCCAGTAGTTGGTCAGACCCCGGTCGACGAGGAATTGCTCGGACACGCTGCGGTGTACGGGCAGCAGTTCCACCGCGGTCACACCGAGATCGGTCAGGTGTTGCAGCGCCGCTTCGTGGGCGAGGCCCGCGTAGGTGCCGCGCAGTTCTTCGGGAACGCGCGGATGGGTCGCGGTGAATCCCCGAACGTGAACCTCGTAAAGGATGCTGTCGGCCAGCGCACGCTGCGGTTTGGGCGCGTCGGCGGGCGGCAGCACGGCGGTGACCAGGCTGCGCGGGACGTGCCTGGCCGAGTCCAGAGCGCTTGGCTGCGAAGGGTTTTCCATCGCGTGATCGACGACCTCCGGCCCGAACCGCACGTCGCCGGCGATGGCGCGTGCGTAGGGGTCCAGCAGTAACTTGGCGGGGTTGTAACGTAGCCCGCGTCCGGGGACGAAGGGACCGCTGACCCGAAATCCGTAGGCCTGCCCGGGCCCGATTCCCGGCACGAAGCCGTGCCACACGTCGCCGTCACGGTCGGGCATCACCAGTTGGGTCTCCGCTTCGTCTGCGTCGAACAGGCACAGGGTCACCGCATCACCGCCCGAGGCCACCGCGAAGTTCGTGCCCCCTGCGTGGGGCGTGGCGCCCAGCGGGTTGGGCCGGCCCGGCACGATTTCGGGTGTCATCATCGGATCCCCTCGGGTTGCCGTGCCCCGATCCGGTCCGTGCCGACCAGCACACGCGTTACCAGGAAGCCGAACACAAATCCGCCGACGTGGGCGAAGAAGGCGACACCGCTGCCGCCGGCCTTGGGTTGGAGGAGCGAGTAGTTGCTCTCGAAGAACTGGTACAAAAACCAGCCACCCAAAAACACCCACGCCGGGATGCCCACCGGGATCCATCCGATCAACGTGCTGATGCGCGAGCCGGGATAGAGCACCAGATACGCGCCCAGCACCGCGGCGATCGCGCCGCTGGCACCGAGAGTGGGCACCTGCGCATCGGACGCGGAGCCGACGAGCAGGGTGATTGCGGCCTGCGTCATCGTGGCCACGAATCCCCCGGTTAGGTACAAGAGCAGGTAGCCGAGCCGTCCGAAAGTGTCCTCGACGTTTTTGCCGAAGATGACCAGGAAGAGCATGTTGCCGAGGATGTGGTCCCACCCGGCGTGCAGGAACATGGCCGTGATCCAGCCGATCCCCCAGGGAACACCGAGGTGGCAGGCGCTGTCGAGGTTGCACGGGTAGAAGGACGCTCGGTCAACCGCAGCATCCCCGTTCGGCAATTCATAGAACAGAAACACCGCGAAGTTGATGGCGATCAGCGTGGAATTCACGATGGGAAATCGGCGGGCCGGAATACCATCCGAGTACGGGATCATGGGGTAACTCCCTGTGGCGGTCGGCACGGGTCTTGGCCAGCTAATCGTCGCGCTCGGCCGCTCGGTCGTCATTGTCGCGGATAACAGTATTTGCGCGTCGGACCTCTGGTTGTTCATCGCCCTACAAAGCGTTAAGGATTCGGGCGCAAGCCTGAAAAATCCATAAATTAGTCGTAAGTAACTGCGTGGTCTTACCGGGCTGATGGCGTCACCACTGCTAGGTTGCTAAGTGCCGTTAATGCACAGCGTGTGGCGGTGAGCGAGGTGGACGTATGGACCTGTCCCATTGGGTGTCGAGCATTGTCGCCTTCGTGCGCGCCGGTTACCCCACCGGCATGCCGGTCACAGGGCATGTGCCGCTGGCGGCATTGTCGCGTCGGCGCGTCTCCAACGACGAGATCACCACCATCACAAGAGAACTGATCATGCGCCGGTGCCCGCCGATCAGCACCGCCGATGTCGGGGTGGCCATCACCCACGTCACCAACGACATGCCCTCGCAGGATGACATCGATCGCGTGCAGCGTCGGCTGCAGGCGATCGGATGCGCCCGCGGCTAGGTTCTGGCGCTTCTGACGCGGCCGCACTGATCAAGGGATTCGGCGCCCGTCCGTGCCGAAGAAGTGCAAGTGCCCAGGCGCGGGATGCAGGCGCACCCGGCTGCCCTTTTCCGGCGGGTGACGCCCGTCGGCGCGCGCGACGACGGGCTGACTGATCACCTTGCCCGAGCCGGTGATTCGACCGTAGAGGTACGCGTCGGCCCCGAGCTCCTCGACCACGTCGACCTCCATCTCCACCCCGAGGCCACCCAGTTCGAAGTGCTCGGGGCGGACCCCCACCACGACCTCGGTTGCGGTGTCGGCCATCTCACGCGGCAGCGCGATCGGCCAGTCCCCCAGCGACACTGACGAGTCCACGATCGGCAGGGTGAACAGGTTCATCGCCGGCGACCCGATGAACCCCGCGACGAACACGTTGTCCGGGTTGCGGTAGAGCTCACGCGGCGTCGCGAACTGTTGCAGCACGCCGTCGCACAGCACGGCGACCCGGTCGCCCATGGTCATCGCCTCCACCTGGTCGTGGGTGACGTAAACCGTCGTGGTTCCCAGCCGGCGCTGCAGCGCGGCGATCTGGTTGCGGGTCTGCACCCGCAACTTGGCGTCGAGATTGGACAGCGGCTCGTCCATCAGGAACACCCGCGGCCGGCGCACGATCGCGCGGCCCATCGCCACCCGCTGGCGCTGCCCGCCCGACAGGTCTTTGGGTTTGCGATCCAGATAAGGCTGCAGGTCAAGCAGTTTCGCCGCGGCGAGCACCTGCTCCCGGATCTGTGCCTTCGGGGTCTTGGCGATCTTCAGCGCGAAGCCCATATTCTGCGCCACGGTCATGTGCGGGTAGAGCGCGTAATTCTGAAACACCATCGCGACGTCGCGATCCTTGGGATCGAGGTTGGTGACGTCGCGCTCCCCGATCCGGATGCGCCCGGAGTCCAGCGTTTCGAGTCCGGCCACCATCCGCAGGGAGGTCGTCTTGCCGCAGCCGGACGGCCCGACCAGAACGACGAACTCGCCGTCGCCGACCTCGAGGTCGAGGCCGTCCAGGGCGGGGCGATCCGCGCCCGGATAGCGCCGCGTCGCCCGCTCGAAACTCACCGAGGCCATGGCTATCCGTTCATTCCGGTGACGGCGATGCCGCGCACGAAGGAGCGCTGCGCGACAGCGTAGATGATGACCAGCGGCACCATGATCAGCATCGAGGTCGCCATGATCACCGGCCAGCGCGCGACGTATTCGCCCCGCAGCCGTACCAGGCCCAGCGTCAGGGTGGCGAGGCTGTCGCGCTGGAGCATCAGCAAGGGCCAGAGGAAGTCGTTCCACACGTTGACCCAGGTGAGCACCGCGAGCACCAGCACCGCCGGCCGCGCGTGCGGCAACAGGATCCGCCAGTAGATCTGCCACGGCGAGCAGCCGTCCAGGATCGCGGCCTCCTCGAGATCGGTGGGAAGCGTGCGGAAGAACTGCCGCATCAGGTAGGTGCCGAACGCGCTGCCGAACAGACCCGGCACGATCATCGACCACGGCGTGTCCACCCATCCCAGGGCGCGCATCAGGATGAACTGCGGGATCACCGTGACCGTCAGCGGCACCATCAGGGTGCCCAGGTACAACACGAAGAGCGTGTCGCGACCCCGAAACCGCAGCCGCGCAAACGCGTATCCGGCCAACGAGCAGAAGAAGACCTGTCCGGCGGTGACGCACCCCGCGTACAGCACCGTGTTGAAGAACATCCGCCCGAACGGCATCAGCGAGAACACCTCGGTGTAGTTCGACCACTGCGGATGCGCGGGCAACAGCCTGGGCTCGGTCACCTCGCCTTCCCTTTTCAGCGAACCCGACACCGCCCAGGCGATCGGGAACAGCCAGACCCACGCGATCGCGAGCAGGGCGCTGTAGACCACCACGGCACGAAACACGGTGCGGGTGAACGCCCGCTCAGCCGAGGCCATCGGAAACCTCCAGGGAACGCTGCCGGGTGAGGCGCAGCTGCACGACGGTCAACACGAGCAAGATCGCGAACATCACCCAGGCCAGCGCCGACGCGTAGCCGAATTCCAGGAAGGAGAAGGCGTGCTGGAACAGCATGATGCCCAGCACGTAGGTCGCGCTTTCCGGCCCGCCGTTCGCGCCGTTGAGGACGTAAACCAAGTCAAACGCCTGGAACGCGTGGATGATCGAAATGACCACTACGAACGACATGGCGCCCCGGATCAGCGGCACCGTGATGAACGCGAACTGCCGGATCTCGCCCGCGCCGTCGATTTTGGCGGCCTCGTAGAGACTTTCGGGCACTCCCTGCATCGCGGCCAGCAGGATCACGGTGGCGAACGGCACGCTGCGCCACACGCTGACGACGCACAGCGACACCATGGCCCAGTTGGGGTCCACCAGCCACGGGATCGGGCCGATGCCGACCCAGCCGAGCATGATGTTGAGCAGCCCGTTGTCGGTGTTGAAGACGAACTGCCACACCACCGCCATCACCACCGATGAGATGGCCAGGGGCAAAAAGACGATGGTGCGAAAGACCCCGATGCCCTTGACCTTCCGGTTCAGCAGCCCGGCCACGACGAGGCTGATGACGATGGTCGGCACCACCGTACCCAGCGTGAAGATCACCGTGTTGCGGATGGCGATGAGAAACAGCGGGTCGGAGGTGAACAGTTCGTTGAAGTTCTTCAGTCCCACGAACTTCGGCGGCCTGAACACGTCCCAGCTCTGAAAGCTCATGTACAGCGAGAACACCAGCGGGAAGATCATGAAGACCGCGACCGCCGTCAGGTTCGGCGCCACGAAAAGGCGCCCGGCCCGCGCGCGCCGCCGCAAAGGACCGGATCCTTTGGCGTTGTTGCGCATACGGAGCGACGTCATGGATTGCGCAGCACCTCGTCGAGGGCGGGCGACAGCCCGGTCAGCGAGGTCGCCGGCCGGGATCCGCGCAGCACGGGTCCGAAGCCGCGGTCCATCAGGGCGACGATCTTTTCCCACGCCGGGGTGACCGGCATCCCATCCGAATGGGCCGGGCCCTGGGTCAGCACGGCGAGGTTGCCGATCCTGTGGTGTGATTCGGCGAAGCCGCTCGAGTTCAGCGCGGAGCGCAGCACCGGCACGAAGAGGGTCGATTCACCGGTCAGCGCCTGGCCGACGGGGCCGGCCGCGAATTTCACGAATTCCCATGCCTGGGCCTTGCGTTGACTGCTCGCGGCGATGGCCAGGCCGGTGGACCCGATGTTGGAGCGGGCGGGCTGCCCTTCCCGGCGCGGCCCCACCGGCAACGGGGTGACATCGAAGTCGAGGTCCTCGGCGCGGATGAACGTCTGGTAGCGCCAGTGGCCACCCATCGCCAGCCCCGCCTTACCCGCCGCGAATAGGTCGGGCGTGGACATCGACTGCACCTCGGATGCGTCGGGCGCCACCCGGTGTTTGTTGGACAGGTCGGCGTAGAACTGGACCGCCTCGATAAAGGCGTCGTCACCGAAGTTGAAGTGGGTCGGATTGGTCAGCGGGGTGGACCACGGCACCCCATTGTTCATGGCGAACAACCCGGCGGAGTAGTACGAGAACCACAGGTTGACGAAACCCCACTGCGTGGCCCGCCCGGATCCGTCGCGTTTGGTGAGAGCCTGGGCGGTTTCCAGGAACTCGGCGAAGCTCCACGGCCGCTCCCAGGTGCCGGGCGGCGGCGGCAGCCCGGCCTCGGCGAAAAGCCGCTTGTTGTAGAACAGGTAGTTGCCCGACCACTGTTCCGGGAGCGCGTACTGGCCCCCGTTGAAGGCGAAGGTGTCGTACAGCGAGGGGATGCTGTCCGATTTCAGTTCCGCCGCGAAGGCCTGGTCGCGCGCGAGCATGGTGTTGAGGTCGAGCAACACCCCCCGGTCGGCCAGTTCGGCATACGTCAACTCCCACGCCATCAGCACGTCCGGGCACTTGCCGCCGGCGCAGAACGTCGAAAGCTGCTGCATCACGCCCGGCGCCGACAACACCGCGCGGACCTTGATGTCGGGATGCCGGCGCTGGAATTCCTCGACGATGCGCAACCTGCGATCCCGCTCGTCGGGATTGGCGGCGAAAAAGAAGGTCAACGCGTCGTCGTCGGGAGCGCAGCCGGCGGCCCACGGCGCCAGCGACGCCGCGGTGAGCGCCCCCGCGCCCCGCAGCAGGCTGCGTCGCCCGAACGGCTTATCGAGCATGGCGCTCCCGAGGTTGCCCGGCAGCCGGCGGCCGAGCGGGCTGTCTCCGATGTCCTTGGTACCCGACCCGGCTGTGGGGTTGCTGCGGCGGCCAGGACGGCAGCGCGAGTACGGCGCGCCGCAGCCGCTCCGGATCGCCGGTGATGTCGATGGTGTGGATGCGGTCGTCGGTTCCCACTCCGATCCGCAGGAGGACTTGCGCGCGGCCGCGGGGCGCGAGGACGACCCCCGGAACACCGTCGATGAGCAGCACGACGCCGGCCCGCGCGCGCCGGGTGAAGTGGCGGGGCTCTTCGGCGACGTCTCGCGCGCCGCGCAGCTCTATCGGCACTCCGGCTCCGACCAGCGCCGGGTCGACCCGGCGCAAGACGTCGGGTGCCAGCAACTCGAGCAGGGTGGCGATGTCGCCGCCCTGGGACGCGGCCAGGAAGGCTTCCACGATCTCGAGATGCGCGCCCGCGCGATCGGGTTCCACGGCCGGACCGGCGTGCAACCGGCCGCGCGCCCGGCTCGCGAGTTTCTTGGCGGCCGCCGGCGATCGGTCCAGCAGGCCGGCGATGGTCTCGAACGGCATGGCGAATACGTCGTGCAGCACGAAAGCGACGCGCTGGGCGGGTGACAGCCGGTCGAGCACGATCAGCAGCGCGTTGCTGACCGAGTCCGCCAACAGCGCGGGCTCGTCCGCGGGGGCCGCCGCGGATCCGGCGAGGCGGTCGAGCTCGTCGGGATCGGCGAGCGGTGCCTCGGCGCGCCGCTTGCGCGCTCGGAGTTGGTCGAGCGCCTCATGGGCGGTGATCGTCGTGAACCACCCGGTGAGGTTGGCCACCCCTTCAGCGCCGTCGACTCCGTGCCGGCTGGCCTTCAGCCACGCCGACTGCACCGCGTCGTCGGCGTCGGCCACCGACCCGAGCAGCCCAAACGCGACCGACCTCAGGTGTCGCCGATCCGCGTCGAATCGCTGCGCGAGATCGACGAGATTCTTTGGTGTGCCCATGGGTCACCTTTCCTGCGCGGGAGTCGTCAAGGAGATGAACGCATCCATCGAACTCTCTGTCGCAAAGGAGACCAGGACATGACCCTACCGATTGTGCGCCGCGACGTGCTCCGCGGCCATTCGGCTCGCCGCTGCGGAAACAGCTGTAGGACAAGGGATTGACTCACATGCATACCGCCTATGTCCTCGTCACGCTGACAACCGCCGTCGTCACGGCCGGAATCGCCGTGGCCGACCTCATCCCCGCCGGGTTCGTCCTGGCGAATTCGGCCGAGGTCGGGGTGCCTCGGTCGTGGTTGGCGCCACTGGCGGCCGCGAAGCTGGCCGGGGCCGCCGGGCTGGTGATCGGGCTGCTGGGCGCGAAGGCGCTGGGCATCGCGGCCGCCGTCGGGCTGGTCCTGTTCTTCGTCGGCGCGGTGATCACGCACCTGCGGGCCCACGTCCTTTACAACATCGCGTTTCCCGGCGCCTACCTGTGCCTGTCCGCGGCAACGCTGGCCCTGATGATCGCGCGCTGAGCTCGTCAGGCCGGAAAGTACCGGATCCGGTCGATCGCGTTGCCCGGCGACGCGGCATCGACGAACACGATCCCGCGGCCGTGGGCCGAGTTGACCGAGACCGCGACCGTGGGACCGGCGCCGATCACCTTGGTCCAGTTGGACCCGTCGAGTTGCTCGACGAGCTCGCCGAGGTCGAGCGGGTCGTCGTCACCCAAAGTTATTGGGGCACCGGGCGCTAACGCAGCCACGGCCGCTGACTTGTCTTTCCGCGAGACGGCGCCGAGGAATGCCTCCGCCCGCCTCTTGTGCCGCGCACCGGCCCGCCGGAAACCGGCCAGGAAGCCGGCGGTTCCCCGCAATCCCTGGTTGGCCAACAGGCCACGGGACAACTGCAGGGCGGGTGCCGCCGCATGCGGGCCGGTCCGCAGGAACTGCAGCATCATCGCCGGCAACTCCCAATAGGCGCGCAATATGCCAATCTTCCAGTCGCCGTTGGCTTCTCGGAGGTCGTAGCGCAGCAGTGCGGGGATGTACATCGTCACCGCCGGGCCCATCGACACCTCGAGCTCGAGGTCGCGCAGAACGGTTGTGCCGAACACGATGTCGAGGTCGCGATGAAACGTGATGCCGCGCGGACCGATGAAGGTGTCGTAGAACCGGCCGATCTGGGCGTGCCCCCGGTGCGGCCGGGATCCCACCGGGTCTTCGATGCGCCCGTCGGCGGTGAACAGCCCGACCCACCCGGCGCGGTCGTGCGCGGCGGCGGCCTGCGGTGAGCGCTCCACCGCGGCGAGCAGCTGCTCGCGGCCCACCGCCACCATCAGCGCCCACCCACGAGCTCGACGCCGGCGGTTCTCATCTCCTCCAACGCTGCCGCGCCGGAGTCCGCCGCCACCGCCGCCGTCAGGTCCACCAGCACCCTCGTGGTCAGGCCGGCCCGGGCCGCGTCCTCGGCGGTCTGGCGGACGCAATGGTCCGTGGCGATCCCGACGACGTCGACCTGGTCGACCCCGCGCCGCCGCAACCACTCGAGCAGCGGGGTGCCGGTTTCGTCGACGCCCTCGAAGCCGCTATAGGCCGCGGCGGAGGCGCCCTTGCGAAAGACGGCCTCGATCGGGGCGATGTCGAGGGCGGGATGAAAATCCGCGCCGGCGCTGCCCGCCACGCAGTGCGGCGGCCACGACGACGAAAAATCGGGGCGTTCGGAGAAGTGATCGCCCGGGTCGACGTGGCAGTCCGCAGTCGCCACGACATGGTCGTAACCGGGCTCGGCGGCCAGGTAGTCGTTGATGGCGGAGGCCACGCGCGCGCCGCCGCGAACCGGCACGGAGCCGCCCTCGCAGAAGTCGTTCTGCACGTCGACGATGACCAACGCTCGCACGGGTCCACCCTAGCCCCGGCGGCCCGCGAGCTGGGCGTTCACCCGGGCCGCCGCGCGGCACGGTTTGTTTGCCGGTCCGCCGGGTAATCCAGCTGCCATGTTGATCCGCAGAATCGCGAGGCCCCTGCTGTCGGCGGTGTTCATCGGCCAGGGCATCGACTCACTCCTCAATCCCAAGCCCGCGGCCGAGGCCGCGGCGCCGGCGGTCGACGGCCTTCGCGCCCTGCCGGACCCCGTCGGCAGCGCCATTCCCAGCGACCCCCAGACGTTCGCTCAAATCAACGCCGCCGTTCAGATCGGCGGCGGACTGCTGCTTGCCACCGGCAAAGCGCCGCGGATCGCCTCGGCGGCACTCGCCTTCACGGTGCTGCCGGCCAACCTCGGCGCCCACATGTTCTGGAGCGAAAGCGACCCGGCGCTCAAGGCCCAGAAGCGCAAAGACTTCCTGACCGACCTGAGCCTGCTGGGCGGGCTGATGATCGCGTCCGCCGACACGGCCGGCAAGCCGTCGCTGGGCTGGCGCGGACGCCAGGCGGCCGAACGGCTCTCCGAACGGGTTTCCTCGGCGCTGCCCGGTTCCTCTGACGGGTCGGACACGTTCGACGAGCTCGGCGAGCGGATCGTGCACGGCCTGCAGGTCGGCGCCGAACGCGGCCGCGAACTGGCCAGCACCGCCGCCGAACGGGGCGCGCCCTACGCAGAGGCCGCCCTCGAACGCGGCCGCGAACTGGCCAGCACCGCCGCCGAACGGGGCGCGCCCTACGCAGAGGCCGCCCTCGAACGCGGCCGCGAGCTGGCCAGCACCGCCGCGGAGCGGGGCGCCCCCCTGGCCAAGAAGGCACGCAAACGCGGCGAGGAACTGGCCAGCACGGCGGCGGAAAAGGGCGCGCCGCTGGCCAAGAAGGCACGCAAACGCGGCGAGGAGTTGGCCGACACGGCCCTAGACCGCGGGGCGGAACTTGCCGAGATCGCGCGGCTGCGGGGCAGCGAGTTCGCCAACACGGCGGCCGCGCGCGGCAGTCAACTGGCCGACGCGGCCCGCGAACGGGTCGCCGACGGGGTCCCCACCCGTCGGCGCCGCCGCCCCTGGTAGTCGCCGCGATCGAGCGCGCTACGGCCCGGCCCGCACCACGAAGGCGTCGACGATGGCGTCGACGGCCTGGCCGGCATCCGCGGTGATACCGGCCTCGTCGGGTCCGAGGGGTTCCAACGCGTCGAATTGCGACCGCAGCAGGCCAGCCGGCATGAAATGGCCGGGCCTGGCGGCCAGCCTGCCGCCGATGAGTTCCGGTGAACCGCGCAGGTGCAAGAACTGCACCCGCGGGCAGTGCGCCCGCAGCCGGTCGCGGTATTTGCGCTTGAGCGCCGAGCAACTCACCACCCCGCCGCCGCGATGGTCGCCCAGCCAGGCGCCGACGGTTTCCAGCCAGGGATAGCGATCGTCGTCGTTCAGCGGTTCACCGGCGGTCATCTTGGCGATGTTGGCGGGCGGGTGCAGGGTGTCGGCGTCCACGAAGGGCACGTTCAGCCGCCGCGCCAACGCCGCGCCCACCGTCGACTTGCCCGATCCCGAGACACCCATCACCACGACGGGCGAGCCGGCGGCTACTTTCGTAGGTTGCGGTTCCATTCCACCCAACCCACGCCGGCGCGGCCGTCCGCCGTGCTGACGCTGACCCACGCGCGCGGAAACTGGCTCACCCGCCCGTCGGCGGCGACCAGGCGCACCGGCGCCTGGCCACGCACCTCGATGTCCGCGGTGATGCCGCCCGGGTTGAGGTCGAGCGTCGCTTTCAGCGGTAATCCGTTGTCGCCGAAGGCTTCCCGGGAGGCGACGGTATCCAGCTCAACGATGTTTCCGCCGGCGTCCTGGGTGTAGCCGATGCTGAACGCCGGCGCGCCCGGGATGCGGATGTTCACGCCGTGCAGGTGGGTGCCGTCGTCGAGGTGCAGCGCGCTCCAGATCCAGTCCATGCTCCACCAGTCGCGCACCCCCCAGGAGTGGTCGCGCTGCCCGGGCACCGCGTCGACGCGGTAGCTCTTGTCGTCGACCGTGACGGTTCCCGTGACGGTGCACGGGATTTCGTAGCGCGTCGTGACGCGATACTGGTACGGGGTGCCGTCGGTGGCCCACACCAGATTCATCGTCATCTCGACCGGGGTTCCCGGCTCGCCGCGCAGCAACGCCGACGGGTCGGGGTACGCCTGGGCCCGCGCCCGCACGTCGACGCGGTAGGCCTCCAGCGGCGCGGCGGCACCGTGGCCGACCTCGAGTTCGTCGGTGCGCAACAGCCACGGGTCCTCCGGCAGCGGCACTTCGGCATCGACGGCGACGGTCGGCAGGCCGGGCCCGCATAGCAGCGCGTGCACCAAAGCCGTGCGCCGGTTGGCGATCAGGCCGATGCGGAACCAGCCGCCCAATCCCTGTGCCGCATCGGCGAAGTCGGCATACCAGCTTTCGCTCCACAGCGGTTCCGCGGTCGGGCTGTGGGCGAGTTCGTCCTCCTCCGCCGGCCGCAGCGGCTCCGCCGTTGCCGCGTCGGGCAGCGTCGCCAGCGCGTCGGTGTCGAGCACGTGGTCGCAGTTGCGTTCCAGCATCGTCATGAACATCCGGTCGCCACGGTCGGTGCGCTCCACCAGCATCGACGAGACGATCGCCATCATCACGCCGAAAAAGCTTTGGCGCCGGACCCCTTCGGCGACGTCGGCGAGGCTGATCGGCGCCGCCGGCCCCAGCGCCTCGTGGTAGGCGTGCAGCAATTCGTCATAGCGCTCCCGGCGGTCCTGCGTACGCAGCGCGCAGCCGAGGAAGTACGCCAGGTCCGTCAGCGCCGGCCCCCAGGACACGGTCTGCCAATCGACGACGGTCAGCGGGCGGTCGGCCCCGGCGGTGCCGAACAACATGTTGTCCAGCCGGTAGTCGCCGTGCACCAGGCCCCGGATCCGGTCCTCCACAGACTCCTGCGCGAGGTAGCCGTCGAACGCGGCCACCAGGCGTTCGCACACGACGCGGTGCTCGGGCGCGATCTCCTCGCCGTAGCGCTCGATGAAGCCGGCGTACAACGGGGCGATCATCGCCTGGTTGAGCGGCGAGTCGCGGTTGAGCCACGGCGCGTCGGCCAGCGACGCGTCGCCGAGCAGCGGGCCGTGCAGCCGCCCCAACTCGACTACGCCGAGGCGGGCCTGTTCGCTTGTCGCACCGGCGATTTCGTCGCCGACAACGGCGGGTCCCGCGTCGCCGAGCAACAGGTCGAACGCGCCCGTCGCGGTGTCGACAGCGGCGTGATAGCAGGGCGCGATCGGCCCGCCCAGGCGTGGCGCGACGTCGCCGTAGAAGCGGACCTCGCGTTCGTAGAGCCCCAGCGCCGACCCCGTCTGCCGGCTCACCGGGTCGGACGCCGCGACCTTCAGCACCACCGACTCGGGCCCCCCGGGGTCGGCGTCGGCGTAGGTGAGCCGGACGCGGTAGCACTCGCTCATCTGGCCGGTGCCGATGCGGTCCACGGCGAAGTCGGCCAGGGGCCCCGTGCCGATCGCGGCGGCCAACCAGGCGGCCGTGAGGTCGCCGGGTCGTTCGATGACTTGCTCAGTGTCGGCATGCATGACGGACAGCGTGCCAGTTCAACGCGCCAGTGAGAAGCCGTCCCACGCCATCCGGCGATGGGGGTGCGGATCGAACTCGATCCGGCTCTTGTGGTCGAACACCATGACGGCGCGGTCGTCCGGGGTGTAGGCCGGCCAGTCGTCACCCGGCGACCCGGTGCGGCTGAAGGACCGCCACCGCCGCTGCACGTGGTTGCTGACCCGCAGCGCCGCGCGTCGATCCGCGGCCGCGGTCAGCAGCGCACCGAACCGGGTGCGATAGACGTCGAAGACCGCCAGCAGCTCGGTGGCATGCGTGGCGCCCAGGCCCGACCAGCGCAGCGTCCGCGGGGCGTAGTCGTACCGGTACAGATACGTCGGCGCGTGCCGGCCGTGGGCCTCGGCGATCTGCCAGGCCGCCGAGCTGAACGCGAAGTCGCCGCCGAGCTGGATGCAGGCCGACGGTGCCGGGTAGTCGGGGTACGCGGCGGTGATGCGTTCGCGGGCAGCGGGTTCCGTGTCGGCCAGCAGCTCTTCGATCATCGACTCGTTCGTCGGCAGCATGCGCAGGAAGCGGGTGAACAGGCGGCCCTCTTCGGCGTTGGTGCCCACGATCAGCGGCACCCGATGCGCGCGGCCGGTCCGCATCGCCTCGACCGGGTCCACGGGCAGCACGTCGTCGCCGAAAACCGGGCCGATCGGGAAGGCGCCGAGCCTGTTCTCCATGCCCTGGTCGATCAGCCGGTGCTGGGTCTCGACAAACTGCGCCGCGGACGCGCGCAGCAACGCGGTGGCCGCGTCCTGCCGGCGGGCGCCGAGCAGGCGGGCGAAGCGCGTCGCGAACTCGGCCGCCGTTTCCCGCGACCGCACCATGCCCGAGGCCGGGCTTTCCGAAATGGCCTGGGCGAACAGGCCTTCGGCCGCGGGCACCGCCAGCAGGGTGGCGGTGATGTGCGCGCCCGCACTCTCCCCGAAGATGGTGACCTTGGCCGGGTCCCCGCCGAATTCGGCGATGTTATCGCGGACCCACTGCAGCGCCAGCACCAGGTCTCGTAGGTAGAGGTTGCTGTCGATGGTGATCTCGGGGGTCGACAGCGACGACAGGTCCAGGCATCCCAGGGCGCCCAGTCGGTAGTTGACCGACACGTACACACAGCCGCGGCGCGCCAGCGCCGCCCCGTCGTACAGCGGCGTGGCCGAGCTGCCCAGGATGTAGCCGCCGCCGTGGACGAAGACCATCACCGGTAACGGCTTGTCGGAGGGGACTTCCGGCGTGACGACGTTGAGGGTGAGGCAGTCCTCGCTCATGGGCTGGTAGCGCCCGACGCCGAGCAGCGTGTAGCGGCGTTGCTGGGGCGCGCAGCTGGTGAAGCCGTGGCAGTGCCGCACACCCGACCACGGCGGCGCGGGCTGCGGGGGATGGATCGCCAGCGGTTTACGCCATCGCGGGTGAAGCCTTCGACGGTGCCGGCGGTCGTACGGGCGCGGATGGTGCGCTCATGCATACCAGTGACGGTAGCTGACAGTGTGCCCGTATCGCGCGGGCAGCGGCCGAACCCCGGGCGTGGCGGTTAGCCTGGCGGGATGCGGATCGCCGCGCTGGTCGCAGTCACGTTGCTGGTCGCCGGATGCTCTCACCCGGCCGGCGACAACGCGGGACGGCCACAAACCACCCCAGAGAGCTCGGCAGGCGCCGCCCCGACGACCACCGCGCCGTCGGGCAGCAAACCGCCGGCACCGGCCGGTGCGCCGGCCTCGGGCGCCGCGATCTCCGACGTCGTCGCCTGGATCGAGGCAGGTCACCCCGCCGACCCGAGCGGCTATCACAGCGCGACGCGGGAGGGCGCCACCACTCCGCTCGGCAACGACATCGCCCTGACCGCCCAGGGCGGCAAAGTTTCCTGCATGACCGATGTCAAGCACACCGGCGGTGCGCTGGCCTGCCTGGTGAGCCTGACCAATCCCCCGCCGCGCCCCGACACCGCCTACGGCGACTGGAAGGGCGGCTGGGTCGACTTCGACGGAACGAACCTGCAGGTCGGGTCGGCGCGCGCCGATCCGGGTCCGTTCCTCAACGGCAATGGACCCGAGCTGGCGGGCGGGGATTCGTTGTCGTTCGGCGACTACCGGTGCCGCGCCGACCAATCCGGGCTGCTCTGCGTGAACTACGCCCACCAGTCGGCGGTGCGGTTCGCGACCGCCGGCATCCAGCCGTTCGGTTGCCTGAAGTCGGCGCCGCCACCGGACGGTGTCGGCGCGGCGTTTCGCTGCTGAGCGGGATCCCTGGCCCAACGACGACTTGTTGCGTGAAATCACGAAGATTTGGCGCAACAACCCGACGCTGGCGGCGCTGAATTTGCCGCACCCGTGGTGTGTGCGTGCGACGATTTGCCGATGGACGCCGACGATCCCGAAAAGCGCATCGCCGACCTGGAACGTCAGCTCGCCGAGCAGAAACGCATCGCCGAGCTGGAACGTCAACTGGCCGAAGCCAAGGCGGCCGCGGGGCACGATCCCGACGACCGCGCACGCCAGTACGCGCAGTCGTTGTGGGAGGGCCTGCGCACCGGCGGACCGGTGGGGCCCGGAGGGCCGTCCGCCCCCGAGATGGCGCAGCACCGAGAGGCTTTCATGCAGGCCGCTGCCCAGGCGGGCCTGTCGCCAGAACAGATCGACAACATCTTCAAGCACGGCAAGGCGACGTTCAAGGTGGGGCATTCGGTCGTGTATTCCGGGCAGGGCGCCACCGCGGACTACGGCACGCTCGCCGGCATCCGACAGCCACCCGGCTTCCCGCACCAGGTCGGCTCGAAGCGCCAAGTCGCGCAGGGCCGCCGCCGGCCGTGGGGCATGCGCGGGTGGCCGGATCGCATCGGGGCGATCATCGGGGCCCTGGGCCTGTGCATCGGGGCCGCCGCGTCGTTGACCGCGACGATGCCGGCGAGCGCGATGTGGACGAGCCCCTTCGTGTGCGACAGCGGATACCAGCTGGCGTACGACACCACCAACTACAGCTACAAACCCGGCCAGTCGGGGACCAGCGTGAGCTTCGAATGCGTCGGCGCCACCGGCTCGTACGAGCCCAGCTGGATCGCGATCGACGCGCTGCAGACGATCCTGGCCGCCGCGGTGTTGGGCGCCGCGGTGGGCGTCGGCTTCCTGATCTGGCGCGCCTTCCGCAGGCAGAGCTGACCGTCAGCCGGGCCGGGTGGCGACGGCGGCGAACAGCTCGCTCATTTCGTCGGCGGGCCCGCGCGGAACGGTGTAGCCGGCTTCGTCGCGAATCTCCTCGAGGTGATCGCGCACGTCCTCGACGGACAGCCCGGGACTGTAGAAACCCGTTGTCCTGCCGATGAAGAACCGTGCGACGTGTCCCGCGCCGGCGGTGTAGATCTCGCCCGAGACCGGACAGTCCCGGTGGGTCAGGAAGGCCGCGACCGGAGCGACGAGCGACGGGTCGAGTTGCGCAAGGTATTGGCCGACAAGGTCATCCAGCACCGCCTGCGCCGCCGCCTCACCGGGCTGCCCGGCGCTCTTCAGGGATTGCTCGAGCATCCGCGTGTATGCGATCGGGGCGATGGCGTTGACCTTGATGTCGTGGGCGGCCCCTTCGGCGGCCAGCACCCGGGTGAAGCCGATCAGCCCCGTCTTGGCCGCCCCGTAGTTGCTCATGCGTTCGGCGCCAAGGATTCCCGCCGCCGAGCAGGTGTTGAGGATCCGGCCGTA
Organism: Mycobacterium terramassiliense; assembly: GCF_900157385.1. Taxonomy (GTDB): domain Bacteria; phylum Actinomycetota; class Actinomycetes; order Mycobacteriales; family Mycobacteriaceae; genus Mycobacterium; species Mycobacterium terramassiliense. The sequence continues at coordinate 58,458 of NZ_LT717697.1, read as the reverse complement.
GCCGCGCTCCCGCATCACCGACCAGGCGGGCCGCGTCACGTAGAACGCGCCCCTCAGGTGCACATCGATGAGGGGTTCGAGCCGTTCGGCGGTCATGTCCTCGAACGGTGCGTCGCCGACGATCCCGGCGTTGTTGATGACGATGTCCAGCCGCCCCCAGGCGCTCAGGGCGGTGTCGACGATGGCCTGTCCACCGGCGGGATTCGTCACGCTGTGACTGTCGGCGACGGCCTGGCCGCCGGCGCGACGGATCTCGTCGACGACGGCGCTCGCCGCCGCAGCGTCGGAGCCGTCGCCGGTCACCGAACCCCCGACGTCGTTGACGACGACGCGCGCGCCCCGCGCCGCCAGCAGCAGCGCGTACTGCCTGCCCAAACCGCCACCGGCGCCGGTGATCACGGCGACCTGGTCGTCGAACCGCAGGTCTTTGCTCACCAACTGACCGGCAACTCTTTCATGCCGTAGATGTTGGCGTCTTTGAACCTCAGTTCCCCGGGCGCCACGGCCAACTTCAGCCCGGGTAGCCGGCGCGCCAGCGTGGCGAACGCGACCTGCATTTCGACGCGAGCCAGGTTCGCTCCGATGCATTGATGCACGCCGTATCCGAAACCCAAGTGCCCGCGGGGGTTTCGGCCGCACTCGAAGGATTCCGGGTTGTCGACGAATTCGGGGTCCCAGTTTCCGGCGGGCAGGTTCATCATGACGAACTCCCCCGCCCGAATCAGCTGACCACCGATCAGCAGATCTTCGGTTGCCACGCGATCGACCTGACTGTGCACGATGCTGAGGTAGCGCATGAGCTCTTCGACGATGTTCGCGATCACGGCGGGGTCGTCGGTTTGCCCGAGTCGTTCGAACACCTCGGGATGTTCCAGCAGCGCAACGGTTCCCAGCGAGATCATGTTGGCGGTCGTTTCATGTCCCGCCTGCATCATGATCACGCAGTTCATGGCCGTAGTGGCATGGTCGAGTTGGCCGGTAGCCACATAGTCTGTGACCAGGCGGCTGATCAAGTCGTCGCCGGGTTCGCGCAGCTTGCGCTCCACCAACTCCTCGATGTAGGCGTACATGGCCCCGAACGCCTGCCCCTTTTCTGCGTCGGTGGACTTCTGGTCGAGCCCCTTCGTCGTGTTGCGTTGGAAGAGCTCGAGGTCTTCGGGCGGGACCCCCAGCAGCAGCGCGATCACCATTGACGGCACCGGCAAGGCGAATTCGCGCACCAAATCGGCCGGCGCACCGTTGTCGACCATCTGGCCGAGATAGTGATCGACCATCTCCTGGATGTGGTGCCGCATCGATTCGCAACGCCGAAACGTGAAGTTGGCGGTCATCATGCGCCGCAACCGGTGATGCTCGGGATCGTCGGTCCGCGCGAACATCACCGGGACCTTGTTGTCGGCGTCCGTCGGCATGATGGAGTCCGGAATGGTCTTCGCGGACAAGCGCGGATCGACCAACGCCGCCCTGATGTCGTGGTAGCGGCTGACCACCCAGACCGGGTTGCCCTGGAACATGGCCCTTTGCAGGCCGGGTTGTTCTCGCCACTGCGCGAACTCGGACGGGGGCGCGAGCGGGCATTGCCCCGGCCGCGGGACGGGCAGCACCGGAAGATCGGCATCGGGGCAGGGTTCGGCTGTTCCGAGAGATGTGGAAGTTGTTGCCATAAGCCGCGTTTCCCATTAAGTGTCAGACGACTGCCAGTTGTAGAGCCTAAAGCCCGGCCTGGTGGCAGTCAACTGTCGGTTAGGCTGTCCACATGTCCGGCGTTGAAGACCGGCCATTGCGGGCGGACGCAGTACGCAATGTCGAGCGCATATTGCGCGCGGCGCGGGACGTCTATGCCGAATTCGGGCCCGACGCACCGGTGGAGGCCGTCGCGCGCCGTGCGGGGGTGGGTGAGCGAACGCTCTACCGCAGGTTTCCCACCAAGGCCGACCTGGTCCGGGCGGCCCTCGATCAGAGCATCGCCGAGGACCTCACTCCGGTAATCGACAAGGCCCGGCGCGCCGAGGACCCACTGCGCGGCCTCACCCAACTGATCGAAGCGGCAATCTCGCTGGGCGCCCGCGAACACAGCCTGCTGACCGCGGCACGCCGGGCCGGGTCACTCACATCCGATATCTCGGTTTCGCTCAACGAGGCGCTCGACGAGCTTGCCCGCGAAGGCCAGCGAGCCGGCAGCATCCGCGCCGACCTGGTCACCGAGGACCTACCGCGCCTGATCGCGATGCTTTTCAGCGTGCTGGCGACGATGGATACGGACTGCGACGGCTGGAGACGCTATGTCGCCCTTGTCGTCGATGCGGTGGCGGTCAACGAGCGGCAGCCGTTGCCGCCGGCCGCGCCGCTGCGTTATGAGGTCGGGCCCGATAGCTGGCCGCTGTAGGGCCGGGCGAGCGGTTCAGTTGATGGTGACCCCGGCGTCGACCTTGAACTGCAACCCCGTCACGTATCGGGACTCATCGGAGAGCAGGAACAGCACGGCGCTGCTGACGTCGGCCGGCTCCACGGCCGGGGTGGGCATCGCGTTGACGAAGATCGGGATCAGGTCGGACCGTTGCTCACCCAACAGGGGCCCGAACGACGGCGGCACCATCCCGGTGAGTACCCCGGTGGGCAGCACGGTGTTGACGCGCACGTTCTGTGCCGCCAATTCATTCGCCAAGGCCAGCGTCAAGCCGACGACGCCGTACTTCGCCGAGGTGTAGGGCGTCTGCAGCGGAAAGCCTTTGATGGCGCCGGCCGAGCTGACGGTGACCAGGCTGCCGCCACCCTGGTCGAGCAGGTGCGGTATCGCGGCCGCGCAGGTGTTCCACACGCCGATGAGATTGACGTCGACCACCGTGCGCCACTGATCGGCGGTTGTCCTGTCCCAGGGCGCCACCGTGAGCACACCGGCGTTGGCGACCGCCCCGTCGAGACCCCCAAGCTCGCCGGCGCCGTCATCGACCGCGGAGCGCAATTGCGCCTCGTCGCGGACATCGACGATGCGACTCACGCAGCGGCGGCCGAAATCTTCGACCATCCTTGCCGTTTCGGCCAGGTCGTCTTCGGTGGCGAGGGGATACTCGATCTGCGGCAGGGACTGGCAGATGTCGACCAGGACGAGGTCCGCGCCTTCCTCGGCGAGTCGCAGCGCATGGCTGCGTCCCATGCCGCGGGCGGCGCCGGTGATCAGGATGCGCTTGCCCGCGACGCGCACCTACCGCTCGTTCCACATCAGGCCGCGCATCGTCGCGGAGAGCGGGATCTCCTCCACGCCGATCAGTCCCTGCGGCGCGCGGCACACCCAGTCGATCGCATTGACGGCCCGGCCCGCCGTCGAGATGCAGCCGGCATCGGTCGAATCGAAGACAGGGTGCGAAACATGGGTGTTGATTTCCACCCGCGGTTCACCCTCCACGACCACACGGTGCACGCCGGTGTGGCCCTCCGGCGGGAATTCCCAATCCGGCGCCGCCGCCTGGGTGAGCCTGGTGACGTGCTCGAGAGTGATCACCGGCGTGCCGTCACGGACACCCTCAGTGGCGAACCGCACCGCGGCCATCTGTCCGGGCTGCACCGTCATCATGGTGCAGTCGATGCGCTCGGGGGTGAACCAGCGTTCGATGCGCTGGCGCACTTCGTCGAGCTTGATGTCCAGATGGTCCGCCAGGCTGCGGACCTGGCCTCCCCACATCGCCACGATCACGCCGGGCAAGAACATCATCGGCGAGTCGTCGTCGGCTGCCGTTCCGAATCCCATTGCAGCGCCGGTGAACTCGGCGTCGTCGTAGTTTCCGTAGTCGAAAATCTCCTGCACGGTGATCGAATCGACCCGCGTGGTCAGACTGGCCGCCGAGTGCACCAGCGTGTCGCCGGAGAAACCGGGGTCGATGCCGTTGACGTAGAGCGAGGTGTCGCCGGCCGCGCAGGCGCGCTCCAGGGGCTCCCGCAGCCAGTCGTCGGCATGGCGGGGTGTGACCAGCCAGACCATCGAGGTACCCACGACATTGGTGCCGGCCGCGAGGAACGTGGCCATCTGCTCGATGGCCTCCATCGGCCGGGTTTCCCCTTGGGATGTGTAAACCACGCAGTCCGCGCCGAGGGCCACGAGGGCGTCCATGTCGTCCGTGGCGATAATGCCGGTCGGCTGGTCCAGCCCGCAGAGTTCGGCGGCGTCCCGGCCGATCTTCGCGGCGCTGGCGGCGTGCACCCCGACCAGTTCGAGGTCCGGCCTGCCGATGATGGCCCGCAACGAATGCCGGCCGACGTTTCCGGTGGAGAACTGAATGACTCTGCGCACGGTTACCCTCGTCCTTCCAGCGGCGGGTGATGTCCCATCATGACGCGTACGGTCGCGGCACCGGGTCAGTAGTCGGGTATCGGCAGCGGCGAATTGTTCGAGTCGATGCCGCCGTCGACGTGGAAGGTCGCGTTGGTCGCGTAGCAGTCGCGGGTGCACAGGTACACCGCGAGCCGCCCGAGGTCCTCGACGTCGCCCAGCCGATGCAGGGGTGTGGCCTCCTGCATCTTCTCCAGTGACCCGGGCATCAGATCCAGGCTGCCCCGCAGACCGTCGGTGGCGAACGAACCCAGGGCGATCGCGTTGACGCGAATCTTGGGGGCGAGTTCCTGCGCCATGGCGCGGGTCAGCGCTTCGAGACCGCCCTTCGCCACGCAATAGGCGGTCAGCGCCCGGATGCCAAAACGCGCAGAGCCCGAGGAGATGTTGATGATGGACCCGTGTCCGGCACTGAGCATGTGCGGCGCCACCAGCTGACTCATGATGAAGGCGGAGGTCACACACCAGTCGAACGTGTGCCGGAAATCTTCGTCGGTGATGTCCAGGAACCGCGCGTAGGTCGACCCACCGACATTGTTGACGAGAATATCGATGCGGCCGAGGCGCTCCATGGCCGTGTCCACGACGCGTTCTGAGTCCGGACGACTCATCGCGTCGGCAACGATCGCGACGCCCTTGCCGCCCGCGGCCTCGATACCGTCAATCGTGCCAACGATATCCGCCTCGGTACGTGCGGTGCCCACAATCGTGGCCCCGGCCTCCGCCAAGACCCGGGCAATGCCGGCCCCGACACCCTTCCCGGCCCCCGTGACGATGGCCACCTGTCCATCCAGGCGGAACTGCTCCAACGCCATGGCGGGCTCCTTCGATCGTGCGCAATGAGTGCGCGTTCAATCTAGGAACGCTGCTGACTAAAGTCAATGAATATGCCGGATGGGAATCCCTGACGGACGGTGCGGTCTTAGAATGATCAAGTTGTGCAAGCCTTTCTGACGCGGAGGCGGCATAATGGTCTGGTTAGCCTCGGAACTCTTGCATGAGTCAGGTCAATCGTGAGGTAAGAAATGGCTGTGACGGATCGGCTGTCTGCGCGAGAAGCCAAGCGTCTGCAGACGAGAGAGCGTTTGATGGGCGCCGCGATCGCGGAGTTCACCCGAGCCGGGATGGCCGAGGCCGACGTCAGCGCCATCGTGTCGGCGGCAGGAGTCGCCCACGGCACCTTCTTCTTCCACTTCCCCACCAAGGAGCATGTGCTGCTGGAGCTAGAGCACCGCGAAGAGGAACGCATAGCCAAGCAGTACGCCCAATTCCTGATGAAGTCCAAGCACGACCTTGCTTCGGCGTTGAACGAGGCGGTCCGGCTGGTCGTCGGATTGGAACGCCGACTGGGCGATCTGCTCTTCAATGACTTTCTCGCGCTGCACTTCTCCCAAACCCGTCCGCAGACCGAAGACGGCAGGGATCACCCCTTGATCGTTTTGGTCGCCCAGGAAATCGCGCTTGCCCAAGAACGCGGCGAGGCGGATTCACAGGCCAATCCCATGAACAGTGCGGTGTTCTTCCTCTTGGGTCTCTACGCCCTGTTGATCACCACCAACCACTGGCCGACTGGCCACGCCCTGCTCGAAGACTACGTCGCAAGGACATTGCGCGGCCTAAAGCCCTGACCTGCAACGCCTTACACCACTAGCGCACCACACCGCGCAACGGCACCAAACCAAGCTCTTTGTGGGTCAAAAAGCCCGGCGCGGCCTCGCATACGGCCGGAACCGTATTCGCCGGGCCCATAGCGGTCCAGGTGTAGCCGGGCTTGGGGTAATTTCCCTGTGGATCGGCCCAGGCGCCACCCGAGGCGACGACGTTCTTGCCCGAGCGCAACAGGCGGCAGACTTCGTCGGGATCCGACCAGAGCGGCGCGTAGAACACGCAGTCCGCATCCAGCGCTTCGATCTCGGCGTTGTCGGTGGTGGCGAGCACCCCGATCGGCCGGGTTCCCACGAGCTCCCCGGCGTCCTTGCCCACCTTCTCCGGACGGTTACAGAGCACGCCGACCACCTCGAAGGCGGGGTTGTGCGCGAAGTGACGGAGCGCCACCGTCCCGACATTGCCCATGCCCCACTGGATCACGCGGTATTTCTTGTCGGCCGGCGACTCGAGCGTCATTGCTCCTCCTTTGCGTGCACCGAGTGCGCGATGACCAACGGACGGTTCCCAGCCGGCCGCACACCAGGCCGCAACGGGTGAGCGCTCGCTGAGCGTAGGCGTGCCCCGAACGGCCTGTCAACGATACAGAGCTGACTTTCGTCAGTGGAAATTGCAGCGCCATCTACGGGAACTGTCGCAGTACCAGCTAATAGCCCTATGCGATAGCGAGAGCCACGGGATGCCACTGTGGCCGGCCAGCGACTCGAAATGACTTCTGCTGACTATAGTCAGCCTGTTATAGTGCACGGGCCGATCCAATCAGCATGACGGGGAGGGCTCGTGAATCTGCCGAAGCTGCGGCAGCGTGACGCCGGCATGGGCACGGCCGCCGGGTCAACCGGCGCCGCCGCACCGAGCCTGACGATCGACGAACACCTGGAGCGGTCGCAACTCGCGCAGCGTCAGGCCGACAAGTGGCTCGTCGCCGGCAGTCTGTTGATCGGCACCGCCGCCCTCGGCGTTTTCGGCTTGCCGCTATTCGGATGGGGAGTGCGGTTGCAGCGCCGTGCCCAGCGGGACGGCCTCTCTGTACGCCCGATGCTGGTCACGTTGCTCGGCTACCTGGTCATCATCGACGCCGCGATCAACACCGTCGGGTGGGCGCTCGACCTGGTGGCAAGCCACACGCTGCTGGCCCGAGTGCTGCTCAACGGGTGGGGCAACATGTTCGACGCCGGCTACTTCTGGCACTACAACGAACTGTGGATCGGTGGGGCGGCCGGCCCTGGTGAAAAGGCCATGGAAGTCGGTCTCATCCTGACCGTCTTCACCATGCGCATTGCCGCAGCCATCGGCTTCCTGCAAATGAAACGCTGGGGCCATCAATGGATGGTCATCACCTGCTGGATGGGCGTGGTGATCTGGATTACCTACGTGTTCAACATGACCATGTTCGCCGACGTGCGCTTCGCCGGCGTCGTGCTGCCGGTCGTCGGCTGGTGGCTCTACGACATCTTCTACATCACCCCGTTCCTCGCCATCCCGTACCTGCACACCGTCAACCGCGAACTCTTCACCGACTGAGCGTGGCGCGATGAGCATCCTCACCGAATTCACACAGCGACCGGCGGTCGATTCATTAGCAAGGAGGTCAAATCGTGGGCTATGTGTGGGAGATCCTTCGCTACGTCGCCGCCTGGGGTGGCACCGGACTGATCATCTGGTTCTGGTACTGGCTGTTCTCCAACATCGGCACGTTCTGAACCGCGGACCGGGCAAAAGGCGCAGCACGCCGGATTCGGCCCATGGCTGAGTATTCCGATGCCCATGCGATGGCGCTGGAACGGAGCTGCGCCGTCACGGCGGTCGCGCTCAGCGAGCAGCGCCGCGAGGGCGTCCGGCTCATCACCGGCGAACGACGCGGCTTCGGTTTGGACGCAGCGCTCTCCTTCGTCCATGTCCCCTATCCCGCCCCCAATGGCTGGACACGTAGAACGCTGACATGCGGTGTGGCCCTGCAGTGTGCACCCTCGAAAGAACGCATCACCGAATATCGCCTCAACGAGCTATCTGCGCGCGAACTGCGCGCGCTCACGCTTGTCGAAGGTGGCGTCGCCCTCGGCTGGATGGCGTCGCGGTGCCCCGGGCTGCTGCCCGAGGTTCACCGGCTGCTCCCCGAGATCCGCGCCGAAGCCGGTGACATGGATGCCGCCGAAATGCTCAACCGGGCAATCGCATTGGCAGCTACCGGCCAGGCGTTGGCGGTTCATCCGCTGCTGGGCACTTTGCCGCCGGCCCACACAGCACCGCACGGATTGGCCGACAGGTTGCGGCGCAGCTTTGGCAGGATGCCATGGACGACGATGCAAAAACGTCTTCCACGGCCGTATTCGGTTCCCGTCGGCGGCGACGGGGGCGTCCGCAATCCCAACCTGCCGCCACCGAGCCGGCCGCAGGACAACGATCTCGACATCACACCGGACCACCGTCCCGGTATCCCCTATCCCGAATGGAACATGTGGACACAGCGATTCATGCGCGATCACGTCGCCGTGATCGAGACTGCCGACGCCCAACGCATCGGCCGCACGGTGCCCGTCGCCGTCGACGTCCGCAAGTGGTTCGAAGAACACACCCATCGTGCGATGACAAACCGCCTCGAAGACGGGGCCGACGTCGACGTCGACCAATACGTCAGCCATTACATCGACCTGACGACCGGAGCGGCCAAGGAGCCGAGGATATTTCGCGACCTGTTGCCCAGCGGACGCGACGTCACCACGGCGTTGCTGCTCGACGGCAGTTCTTCGCTGGGTGTACACGGCGGCCGGGTTTTCGAGCTCGAACTGGCCTGCGCCGATGCGCTTTCGCGCGCCATGACGCAGGCGCGTGAGCGTCATGGCATCTTTGTATTCACCGGCAACACCCGCCATCGGGTCGAAGTGCACCGTCTGAAGGACTTCGAAGACCGCAGGTTTGTGCCGCCGAGCGGGCTGGGCCTGTCCACCCGCGGGTACACCAGACTCGGTGCACCACTTCGCCATTTGACGAGCCGGCTCCTGGAGCAGCCCTCCGAGCGCCGCCTGCTGATCGTCATAGGCGACGGTCTGATCTCTGATGAGGGCTACGAAGGCCGTTATGCCTGGGCCGATGCCGCGCATGCCGTCGAGGAGGCGAACGATGCCGGGGTGTCGCTGTACTACGTGGGCGTGGGACCGACTCGAGTCGATCCCCTTCCCGAGGTATTCGGGCCTCGCCGGTCGCAACGGATCCGGCGCATAGAGGAGCTGCCCCGGGTGCTGGCCCATGTCCACCGTGAACTCGTCGCCGCGTGACCACCGACTGGGGAAGAGATGACCACCGAGACATATTTCGCTCACGGCAACGAAGTTCAGCTGTTCGAACAGGCCTTCCGCCGGCGCATTCCGGTAATGCTGACCGGCCCGACCGGGTGCGGCAAGACGCGTTTCGTCGAACACATGGGCTCACTGTTGCAACGACCTGTGGTCACCATCAGTTGCCACGACGATCTCACGAGCTCCGATCTCGTCGGCCGCTTCATGGTGACCGGAGGCGACGTGGTCTGGACGGATGGCCCGCTGACCCGGGCCGTGAAAGCCCGTGCGATCTGCTACCTCGATGAAGTCGTCGAAGCTCGGCACGATTCGTTGGCGATCCTGCACTCGCTCACCGACCACCGGCGGTCGCTCTACCTCGACCGCGCCGGCGAGGTGGTGAAAGCACCGGAGGAGTTCATGCTGGTGTGTTCGTACAACCCGGCATATCGCAGCTCGCTGAAGGAACTCAAACCGTCGTTCCGCCAGCGGTTCGTCACGCTGGCGATGCAGTATTTGCCGCCGGACCGCGAGGCCCAGGTGATCGTCGCCGAATCCGGGGTTCCCCTTGCCACGGCCCAACGGCTGGTCGGATGCGCGGTCGCGGTCCGCACCGCCGACGAAGTCTTTCACTTCGAGCCGCCGTCGACCAGGCTGCTGGTTACGGCCGCTCAGCTGATCGCCTCCGGCGCTAGCGAATTGGATGCGGCCGACGCGTGCATACTCGCGCCACTGAGCACCGACGGCGCGGTCACCGACGGTTTACGCGAGGTCGCGGCCGCCAGCCTGGCCGCCTCGAACGCCTAGAGCAGTTGGCCACAGAAAGGAGCAACCGGAATGGACCGACAGGAACAGAAGCGCAAGAGGGCGCTCATCGTCTTCCAAATCTTCATCTACGGCTACCTGCTGGCGATGTTCGGCATCCAGCTCTACATGTCATTCGCCCGCGGGTGGTGGGACCTGTGAATCCTGTTGCCGCGCAGGCGGCAAGGTCAGCCAGCCTCGACGATCACCACGACGAATCCCGCCACGCGCAGCGCCGCGCCGACAAGTGGATGATCGTCGGCGCGGCCCTGATGGGCATGTGGGCGCCGGGCCTGATCGGGTTTCCCATTTTCATGCGTGGGGTATGGCTGCAGCGCCAGGCCCTGCGCGCCGGCCTGTCGGTGCGGCCCATGATCGTGACGCTGATCGGCTATCTGGTCCTGATCGACGGCATGCTCAACAGCCTCGGCTGGGCCCTTGACCTCGTCGCCAACCACACGTTGATCAATCGCGTGCTGATGGTCGGGTGGGGCAACATGTTCGACGCCGGCTATTTCTGGCATTACAACGAGCTTTGGGTCGGGGGCGCGGCGGGGCCTGGCGAGAAAGCCTATGTGGCGGGATTGATACTCACGGTGTTCTCCATGCGGGTGGCCGCGGCGATCGGGTTTCTACAGATGAAGCGGTGGGGCCATCAATGGATGGTCATCACCTGCTGGATGGGCGTGGTGATCTGGTCGGCCTACGTGTTCAACATGACCATGTTCGCCGACGTGCGTTACGCCGGAGTCGTATTCCCGGTGGTCGGCTGGTGGCTCTACGACATCTTCTACATCACCCCGTTCCTCGCCATTCCGTATCTGCACACCGTCAACCGCGAAATCTTCACCGACTAACCAGGGAGCACTGCGATGACCGAAACGTCAGCAACCGAGGCAAAGAACCCGACCGGGGATTCCGGGGATCTCGAGCCGGGGACGACGCCGTACTACGCACGAATGCACAAGTGGATCAAGCGCGCCGTCCTGGTGTGCCTGGTTGCACTGGTCATCGAAGGCGCGTTCACGTTGCCGTTCATGGCGGTCTATTACGGCTACCCCACGCTGAGCCTCACCGAAATCTGCAGTGAGCTGCTGAAGATCCGATACTCGAACGACACCCTGGAGTGCAAGTACCCGTACCCGCCGTTCGGGCCTCCGGAAGGCGCCGAGGGTAAGGCCACAGCACAGGATGTGTGGGGCATCCAGCCGATACCGAAATACCACAGGCTTGGGTTTCGCGAACTCGTCAGGATTCACGACGAAAGGCTCGCCCGGCAGGCCGCGCATCAGCAGCCGGTGCCGCATCCATGATCCCGGTGCCGAGTGTGGACGCCCTCGGCGCTCGGGAGTAGTGCATACTGCCACGCGGGGCGTTGCGGCCAGCTGAAGGAAATGACATGACGGCGGACAATCAATCGTCGCTTCATCACGTCGTATTCGCGGTGGCGCCCGAGCGGCATGCCGCCGCCGCGCAACTGTTCACGGACCTAGGATTCGTCTTCGAGAATTTCCAGCTGACCGAACTCGGCTTGGACATTCACCTCGACTGGAGTCGCGGTATCGAGGTGATCAGCCCGATTCCGGGATCGCCCGGTCCCGTGGCCGCTTCGGTCAACGAGTTCCTCGACAGTCGCGGCGACGGCGTGTACAGCGTGGTAGTCCGTGTCCCGGAGGCCTCGGCGGCCGAAGCCGTGGCCGAGCGCTACGGGGCGACAACGCGGTTCCGGCAGAGCATCGCGGGCGAGGGCTCCCATCTCGACGAAATCGACCTGTCGGTTCTGGGCCTGCCACTGACATTCCTGGCGACGGACATCCCGTAATCGACACCCGGCGCCGAGGTCAGGCTTCGAGCACGCGGATCTCCCCGGTCGTCCCGTCGACCTCGACGAGGGCGCCCGGCGGCAAGGATCTCGTCGCCCCTTGGACGTCCACCACGCAGGGGAAGCCGAACTCGCGAGCCACCACCGCCGCGTGCGACATCGGGCCGCCCAGCTCCGTCACCACGGCCGCGGCGTAGCAGAACGCGGCGGTGTAGCCGACGTCGGTGACCTCGGCGACGAGGATCTCGCCGGGTTGCAGGTCGTCGATGGTCTCGGGTCGCACGATCCGCACCCGTCCCCGCACCCGTCCGCCGCAGACGCCCACCCCGCGCAGGGTGTCCCCGCCGGCCAGCGCCGGCGCCGAGGTCTCCGACGGCTGCCAGCTCCCGCTGAATACCGTCGGCGGGACGACACCGGCCAGCCGGCGCTGTTCGGACCGCCGCCCGGCCACCAGCCTCGCGACGTCCGGTGGGAGACCGTCGAGTTCGTCGACCAGGAGAAAGAACACGTCGTCGGCGCTTTCTAAGATCGCGGCGTCGACCAACCGGCGGCCGTACTCCCGCAGCAGGCCACGCAGCACCCAGTTGGCCCGCACCACTTTGTCTCGCCGCATTTCGCGGTCCCGCAATTGGCGCACCGCCAGAGCCGCAACAGGCTTGGCGCGCAACGGAATCGCCGGGTGCACCGGTTGTGGCGCGGCGGCGGCGCTGAGGGTCTTGGTCACCATGCGGACCAGCAACTCCGGATCGTCGGCATAACTCGTCGACAGCATCTCGAGCTCCGCCGGGCCACGATGGCCGATCAGCGCCAGCTCGGCGAGCACGGCGGCGTGAAACTCGGGCGCGTCGACGGCCAGCTTGCCGATGCGCTCCCCCGGTTCGGCCAGCACGCGCAGCACGTTCGGGTCTCCTTGCGCCGCCGATACCAGCCGCTGCATCGCCTCGACCGACCGCGCGCTGACCAGTTCCGGGCCGGCCGACGGCGCGGTGTCGCGCCCACACAGGCCGCGCAACAACACGTTGTAGGCCGCGCAGAGCAGGAACGACCCCGCCGCCAGCACCCAGCCGTGTACCACGTGGTCACGCGCCAACAGGATCAGGCTGAGCAGCCGGCGACGGTCGAGTTCGGTGAGGTCATCGCCGGCGAGCCGCTCCAACCGATCGACGTCCGCGACGAAGGCCTGGGTGTCTGCGGCCGAACCGGCGCTCAGCCCCACCAGGTTGACGCCGAACACCCCGATGTTGCGCAGGGTCCGCAATTGCCCTCGGATACGGCCGGATTCCAGTGGCGGACGGTCCTCACCGAAGACCGGCAGGGACGCCATGCTCGGGCCGAAGAACCCACTGTTGCTGACCACCGTGGCCGGCTTGATGAACGGCACGGTCTCGGCCATGAAATGCGCGGTCGTGATGGCGCCGTAGAGCCGGTGGGCGAATACCGCGACCATGCGCATGGCGATCTCGCGTTGGATCATTCCCCCCGGCCGCAGCCGTTCGGCGACGCACACGGCGCTGGCCCGCAGCCCGCGCACGGTCGCCGACGCCGACGACGGCGAGAACGGGCCCGGCAGCGCCTCGGACAAGTTGGTCGCCAGGAACGTCGGGAATCGCGGGTCTATCGGTGTATCGAATTCCCCGTTAACCCCTTCCGGCCCGGCCAACGCCGGCGCCACGCCGTCGTTCGCGGGCGCGTCGACGGCGGGCAGATCCTGGATATGGGCCAGCCGCCAAGGCAGCGATATCACCCGCTTGCCCAGCGTCACCCGCCCGCGCACCGCCAGCGCCAGGTCTTCGAGGCATTCGTCGGCGTGCCACGCCGGCTGATATGCCCATTCGTCGTGCAGCCGTGAGGTATCCATCAACGGCGCGGTCCGCACCAGTTCCAGTTCGGCGAACGACGGCAAGCGCGGCCCGCGCAGCGGCACGATGCGACGCCCGAGAGCGGCGGCGATGCCCCGGAAAGTCGGCGCGCCGGGCGCGGCGAGATTGAGGACACCGCCGGGGATCTCGGCGTCAACGACCGCACGGATCAGCAGCCGGAGGGCGTCGTCGAGATGGACCAGCTGCACGCGGCGGTCCGAGGATCCGTTGGGAAAGACCGGCAGCGCCAGCGCCCGGCGCACCCAATTGTCGACGCCGCGACCGACGATGAGCGCGCAGCGGATCGCCACCGATTCGACGTCGGCGCCCGACAGCAGCTCTTCGACGCGGGCGCGGTGCAGGCCCTCGGCGGATGTCGGGTTCGGCGTGGCGGACTCGGCCTTCGGGCCGTCCGCCCCGCCGTAGACGTGTGCCGACGACGGGAAAACAATGCGCCGCGTGCCGCTTCCGGCGATCGCCTCGAGGACGTTGAGCGTCCCGCCGATGTTGACCTGCTCGCTGCCCCTGGCCCAGGCGCAATGCGCGACGACGTCCGCACCGGCGACGGCGCGCCCGACCGCGGCGGTGTCACGGATGTCGGCCACGACGAATTCGGCGGCACTGGGCCAACTTTCGGGCCGGCGCCGGGCGATGCCGACCACATCGTGGCCCTGGGTGAGCAACCGGGCGGCGAGGCCGCGGCCGAGCACGCCGCTGGCCCCGGTGACCGCGACTCTCACGGACTGCTCATCCCGAACATGGCTATTCGTCGTCGTCCTCGTTCAGCAGCGCCGCATTGACAAGCGCGTCGAGGTCCATGCCCGCGATGTCCGTTTCGGTGGTCGCCGCAGGGGCCGCGGCACCGCTGGTGTCGGCCTCGTTCGCCAGCGCGAGCAGCAGTTCGAGCACCCCCGCCTGGCGCAGGCGCTTGACGGGAATGGATGCGACGACGCGCTGGATTTCGGCCTCTCCGGGCGCGACCGCCGGAGCCTGCTGCTCCGACGAACCGACGAGTTCCCGGTACATGTAGCCGGCCAGCGCCGCCGAGTTCGGATAGTCGAAGATCAGAGTCGGCGAAAGCGCAAGGCCCGTAGCGGATTTCAAACGGTTCCGCATCTCGACGGCGGTCAGCGAGTCGAAGCCCAGCTCCTGGAACGCCCGGTCCGGATGGATGGACTCGGGGCTGGAGTTGCCCAGCACGGTGGCGATATTGGACCGCACCAGGTCCAGCAGCACCTCCTGCTGCTCGTCTTCGGGCAGCCCTTCGAGGCGCTGCAGCAGTGCCGATTTCGACTTGGCCGCGGCCAGTGAGTCGTCCACCTGCCGTCGCGTCGGCGCGTTGATCAAATCGACGAACATGGGCGGCAACGTGCCGTTGTCGAACTTGACGCGCAGTGCCGCCAGGTCGATGTGGGCGGGCAACATGAACGGCTCGTCGACGATCAGGGCGGTGTCCATCAACTCCAGCGCCTCGTCGGAGGACATCGCGACGATCCCGTCCCGGCCGAACCGGGCGCGGTCCGCGGTGCCCAGCGCGCCGGTCATCGCGCTGGCCTGATCCCACAGGCCCCAGGCCAGCGAGATCGCCGGCAACCCTTGCCGCCGCCGGTGCACGGCTAACCCGTCGAGGAAGGAGTTGGCCGCGGCGTAGTTGGCCTGACCGGACGCGCCCGCCAGCCCGGCCATCGACGAAAACATCACGAACGCCGACACATCGAGGTCGCGGGTGAGCCCGTGCAGGTTCCACGCCGCGTCGACCTTGGCCCGCAACACCGCGTCGACGCGCTCCGGCGTCAGCGACGAGATGACCGCGTCGTCGAGGACCCCCGCCGCGTGGATCACCCCGGACAGCGGTCGTTGCACCGGGATATCGGCGAGCACCTTGGCGACGGCCTCGCGGTCCGCCGCGTCGCAGGCGATCACCTGCACCTGGGCGCCGGCCGCGGTCAGCTCGGTCACCAGCTCCGCGGCGCCCGGTGCGTCCAGCCCGCGCCGGCTGATCAGCACCAGGTTGCGCGCACCGTGCCGCGCCACGACGTGGCGCGCCAGTGCCGAACCCGCCATGCCGGTGGCGCCGGTGATCAGGACCGTGCCCGCCACCCAGGCGTCGGGCATGCTCATCACGACCTTGCCGACGTGGCGGGCCTGGCTCAGGTAGCGCAACGCCGCGGGCGCGCGCCGCACGTCAAACCTGGTGACCGGCAACGGTTGCAGCGCGTCCTCGCCGAACAGCGCCACCAGCTCGTCGAGCAGCTGCGCGATGCGCTCCGGTCCGGCCTCGAAGAGGTCGAAGGCGCGATAGCGCACCCCGGCGTGGTCGCGGGCGACGGCCGCGGGCTCGCGGATGTCCGTCTTGCCCATCTCCAAGAACACCCCACCGGGGGCAACCAGCCGCAGGGACGCGTCGACGAAATCGCCGGACAGCGAGTCGAGCACCAGGTCCACGCCTCGCCCACCGGTGACCGCGCGGAACTTGTCCTCGAATTCCAGGCTGCGGGAGTCCGCGATGTGGTCGTCGTCAAAGCCCATGGCCCGCAGCGTGTCCCACTTGCCGCGGCTGGCCGTCGCGAACACCTCAAGGCCGAGGTGACGGGCCAGTTGCACGGCCGCCATCCCGACCCCACCGGCGGCGGCGTGCACCAGCACCCGCTGGCCGGGCCGCGCGGCCGCCAGGTCGACCAGCGCATAGCGGGCCGTCGCGAACACGACCGAGGCCGTCGCGGCGGCGGTGTGCGACCAGCCGGCCGGAACCTTGGCGAGCAGTCGCTGGTCGGTGGTGGCGATCGTCCCGGTGCCGTCGGGGAAGAGGCCCATGACGCGGTCGCCGACCGCGAAACGCCCGCCGCCCGAGGCGATCTCGACCACGACGCCGGAGCCCTCGATGCCCATGACGGCGTCGGGATCGGGATACAGGCCGAGCGCGATCATCACGTCGCGGAAGTTGGCGGCGATGGCCGACATGGCAACCCGCACCTGACCGGGGCCCAGCGGCGCGTCGGCATCTCCGATCCGCTCCAGCCGCAGGTTCTCGATGGTGCCGTAACTGCTCATGCCGAGCCGCCATGGCCCGTCGTCGGGCGGCACCAACAGGCCGCTGACGGCGCGGCTGCCGTGCACCCGCGCCGAGTAGACCGTCGCGTTGCGCAGCACCACCTGCGGCTCGGCGGCCGCCAGCACCGCCGCGACCGCGTCGGCATCCAGCGGAGCATCGGTGTCGACGAGCACGATTCGGCCGGGATGCTCGGTCTGCGCCGAGCGCACCAGACCCCACACCGCGGCGCCCGCGAGATCGGTGACGTCCTCCCCCGGCAACGCCATCGCGCCGCGCGTCGACACCACCAGCGTCCCCGCCCCGTCGCGGGCCAACCACGACTGCAGCACCGGCAGCACCGCGCGCGTGGCCGCGTACACCTCCGTCACGACGTCACCGGCCACCGGTGCCGATTCGAATACCACCGCCGTAGGCTCGGCCTCGGCGCCGTCGAGTTCCGCTGTCCCCCAGGCCGACACCGAGACCGGCTGCACCGCGGACAGCGGCTGGGCCGACCAGATGACCTCGAAGAGCCGGTCCGGCCCCGAGTTCGACACCGCCGCCAGCAGCTGCTGATCGGTCACCGGCCGGGCGACCATCGACCCCACCGAGAGCACCGGCAGCCCCAGCCCATCGGCCAGCTCGATCGACACGGCCGACTGGCCCACCGGCATGATCCGCGCCCGCACCGCGGCGGCGCCGGCGGCATGCAGCGACACCTGCTGCCAGGAGAACGGCACCAGCATCGAACCTGCTGGGAGCTCGCCGTCGTCCGACGCCAGGATCACCGCGTGCAGTGCGGCGTCGAGCATCGCGGGGTGAACCCCGAACCCGGTCACCGACACTCCGGCGTCCTCGGGCAGTGCGACCTCCGCGAACACTTCGTCGCCGCGGCGCCACATCGACGTCAGGCCGCGGAATGCGGGTCCGTACCCATAGCCGCGCTCGGCCAGTTGCTCGTAGCCGTCGCCGATATCCAGCGGCACGGCGCCCACGGGTGGCCACGCCGACAGGTCCGCGCCCGGCCGCACCGACCCCGCCCGCAGGAGGCCCTCGGCGTGCAGCGACCAACCAGACCCCGCCTCCGCGCGTGAGAACACCGACACCGCGCGGGCGCCCGCATCGTCCGGGCCGCCGACCACGACCTGAACCGCGACCGAGCCACCCGCCGGCAACACCAGGGGCGCAGCCAAATTCAGCTCGTCGACTATTCCGCAGCCCACCTCGTCGCCGGCGCGGATCGCCAGCTCCACAAACCCCGCGCCGGGGAACAGCACGACGCCACCGACGGCGTGATCGTTGAGCCAGCCCTGCGCGGTGGGCGACAATCGGCCGGTCAGCACCACGCCGCCGGAGCCGGGCAGCTCCACCACCGCGCCCAGCAAGGCGTGTTCGCCGGCGGCCAGACCCAGACCTTCGGCGTCGGCCGGGGCACCGTCGCCGGAGAGCCAAAAGCGCCGCCGTTCGAAGGCGTACGTGGGCAATTCGACGAACCTGCCGGTCCCCAATGCGGCGCGCCAGTCGACGTCCATCCCGGCGACGAATCCTTGCGCGACGGCATTGACCAGTGTCGCCGGCTCCGGGCGGTCCTTGCGCAGCGCCGACATGGTGGTGATCGGGGCGTCCGGGAGCGACTCCTCGATCGCCGCGGTCAGCCCGCCGCCCGGGCCGACCTCAAAGAAACGGTTGGCGCCGGCCGAGTGTACGAAACGCACGCTGTCGGCGAATCGCACCGCCTCCCGAACGTGCCGCTTCCAGTACGCCGCGGAGGCGAAGTCGTCGCCCGCCAGCTGCCCGGTGACGTTCGAGACGATCGGGATGATGGGCTTGCCGACGGTCAGTCCCGCCGCGACGGTGCCGAATTCGTCGATCATCGGGTCCATCAACGGGGAGTGGAAGGCGTGGGACACGGCGAGTCGGTGCACGCGGCGCCCGTCGGCGCGGAGCCGATCGGCGACCGCGGCCGCCGCCTCTTCCGCGCCCGAAATCACCACCGCGGCCGGCCCGTTGACCGCCGCGATACCCACGCCGGGGGGCAGCAGCGGCCGCACCTCCTCTTCGGTGGCCTGCACGGCGATCATCGCCCCGCCCGCCGGCAGCGCCTGCATGAACCGGCCCCGGGCGGCGACCAGGACCGCCGCGTTCTCTAGCGACAGCACGCCGGCAACGTGGGCGGCGGAGATCTCACCGATCGAGTGGCCCAGCACGAAGTCGGGCCGCACCCCCCAGGATTCGAGCAGCCGGAACAGGGCGACCTCCACGGCGAACAGGGCCGGCTGCGCGAATTCGGTCGTGTTGAGCAGGGTTTCGTCGCGGCCCCACACGACGTCTCGCAGCGGCCGCAACAGGTGCTGGTCCAGCTCGGCCAGCACGGCGTCGAACGCCTCGGCGAAGACCGGGTATGCGGCGTGCAACCCCGCTCCCATGCCGAGGATCTGGGAGCCCTGGCCGGGGAAGACGAAGACCGTCTTGCCGGGCGTCGCCGTGCCTTGGACGACGGCGGGGGCCTCGCCGGCGGCCAGCCCGTCGAGGCCGTTCAGCAATTGTTCGCGGCCGGCACCGACGACCACGGCCCGATGCTCGAAGTTGGAGCGGCCGGCCAGCGACCACGCGACGTCGGCGACGTCGAGCTCGCTGCGTTGGCGCAGGTGTCCGGCCAGCCGAGCGGCCTGAGAGCTCAACGCCGCCAATGACTTTGCCGAGATCGCCCACGGCACCACCGGTAGGTCGGGCCGTGGGGCGGCGGGCGCCGCCTCGAGGGG
Organism: Mycobacterium terramassiliense; assembly: GCF_900157385.1. Classification (GTDB taxonomy): domain Bacteria; phylum Actinomycetota; class Actinomycetes; order Mycobacteriales; family Mycobacteriaceae; genus Mycobacterium; species Mycobacterium terramassiliense. The sequence goes on along the minus strand of NZ_LT717697.1, from coordinate 38,916 downwards.
GGCCGCCTCGATGATCACGTGGGCGTTGGTGCCGCTGATGCCGAAGGACGAAACGCCGGCGCGGCGCGCCCGGGTGGCCGGCCAGGGTTGGGCCTCGGTCAGCAACGACACCGAGCCCACCGACCAATCCACGTGCGGGCTGGGCTCGTCGACATGCAGCGTGGCGGGCAGCAGTTCGTGGCGCATCGCCAGGACCATCTTGATCACCCCGGCGACGCCCGCGGCGGCCTGCGTGTGACCCATGTTCGACTTGATCGACCCCAGCCGCAGCGGCTCACCGCGATCCTGCCCGTAGGTCGCCAACAACGCCTGCGCCTCGATGGGATCGCCCAAAGTCGTTCCGGTGCCGTGGCCCTCGACCGCGTCGACCTCGGCCGCGGACAACCCGGCGTTGGCCAGCGCCGCGCGCACCACCCGCTGCTGCGAGGGACCGTTGGGGGCGGTCAACCCGTTGGAGGCGCCGTCCTGGTTGATCGCCGAACCCCGCATAAGGGCCAGCACGGGATGGCCGAGCCGCTGCGCGTCCGACAACCGCTCCACCACCAGCATGCCGCCGCCCTCGGAGAATCCGGTGCCGTCGGCCGCGCCCGCGTAGGCCTTGCACCGGCCGTCCGCCGACAACCCGCGCATCCGGCTGAACTCCACGAAGATGTCGGGCGTCGCGTTGACCGTGACCCCGCCCGCCAGGGCCAGGTCGCATTCGCCCGAACGGAGCGACTGTGCCGCCATGTGCAACGCCACCAACGACGACGAGCACGCCGTGTCCACCGAGACCGCGGGGCCCTCCAGCCCCAGCGCATACGAAATACGCCCCGACGCCACGCTCGACGACTGCCCGGTCAGCCGGAACCCCTCCGCGGCCGGCGCGGCGCCGATGCCGTAGCCCTGCGTGTATACCCCGGCGAATACGCCGGTGGCGCTGCCGCGCAGGCCGCCGGGCTCAATTCCCGCGCGCTCCAGGGCTTCCCAGGACAGCTCGAGGAACAGCCGTTGCTGCGGATCCATGGCCAGCGCCTCGGTCGGGGCGATGCCGAAGAAGGCGGGGTCGAAATCGGCGACGCCGTCCACGAAGCCACCGGTGCGGGTGTAGCAGGTGCCCGGAACGTCGGGGTCGGGGTTGTACAGCCCGGCCAGGTCCCAACCGCGATCGCTCGGGAATTCGGAGAGCACGTCGCGACCCTCGGTGAGCATGTCCCACAGGTCGTCGGGGGTATTCACCCCGCCCGGATAGCGACACGACATGCCGACGATCGCGATGGGATCGTCGCCGGTGGCACGAATCACGGGGGCCTGCTTGATTTCCTGCGGCACCCCGGCGAGTTCGGTGCGCATGTAGCTGGCCAGGCCGTTGGGCGTCGGGTAGTCGAAGATGAGCGTCGGCGACAGGGCCAACCCGGTCGCGGTTTTGAGCCGGTTGCGCATTTCGACCGCCGTCAGCGAATCAAAGCCCAACTCCTGGAACGCCTTGTCCGCGTCGATCGCGTCGGCGCTGGTGTTCCCCAGCACCGTGGCGATGTGCGAGCGCACCAGGTCCAGCAACACGGCGTGCTGCTCGGCTTCCGCCAGCCCCTGCAGGCGTTGCGCGAGAGCCGATTTCGACTTCGCGGCGGCCAGCGTGTCGTCGACCCGGCGCCGGGTCGGCGCGTTGAGCAGGTCGGCGAACATGGGGGGTACCGCGACGGCGTGCGCGCGCAGCGCCCCGAGGTCGATGCGGGCGGGCGCCAGGAACGGTTCGTCGACGATCAACGCGGTGTCGAACAATTCCATCGCCTCGGCCGAGGACAGCGCCAGGATTCCGTCGCGGCCGAGCCGGGCGAGGTCGGCGGCGTCCAGCTCACCGGTCATGGCGCTGGCTTGATCCCACAGCCCCCACGCCAGCGAGATCGCGGGCAGTCCGTGTGCCCGCCGATGCGCGGCCAGCCCATCCAGGAACGAGTTGGCGGCCGCGTAGTTGCCCTGGCCCGACGAACCCACCAGCCCGGCCATCGACGAAAACATCACGAACGCCGACAGATTCAGATCGCGGGTCAATTCGTGCAGGTTCCACGCCGCGTCGACCTTGGCCCGCAACACCTCGTCGACGCGCTCCGGCGTCAGCGAGGTGAGCATGGCGTCGTCCAGCACGCCGGCGGCATGGATGACGCCCGAGAGCGGCCGTTGCGTCGTGATGTCGGCGATCACCGCCGCCAGCGCGACCCGGTCGGCCGCATCGCACGCGACCGCCCGCACCCGGGCCCCGGCGGCCTCCAGCTCGGCGACCAGTTCGGCGGCGCCGGGCGCGTCCGCGCCCCGGCGGCTCAGCAACGCCAGGTCCCGAACGCCGTGGTGCGCCACCAGATGACGGGCCAGTGTCGAACCGGCCATCCCGGTTCCGCCGGTGATCAGCACGGTGCCGCCGGCCAGCCCGGCACCCGGCCCAGTGGGCACGGTCATCACGACCTTGCCGATGTGGCGGGCCTGGCTCAGGTAGCGCAATGCGGTGCGCGCGCGCCGAATGTCAAACGTCGTGACCGGCAACGGCTTAAGGATCCCGGCGTCGAACAGGCCGGCCAGCTCCAGCATCCACTCGTGCATCCGCGGGCGGCCGGGCTCGAACAGGTCGAAGGCCCGGTAGCGCACACCGGGGTATTCCTGGGCGACGGCGTCCGGGTCGCGGATGTCGGTCTTGCCCATCTCCAGGAACGTGCCGCCGGGGGCGACCAGCCGGAGCGAGGCGTCGACGAATTCGCCGGCCAGCGAGTCCAGCACCACGTCCATCCCGGCCACGCCGGTCCTGCCCGTGACCGCCCGGAACTTGTCCTCGAAGTCCAGGCTGCGGGAATCAGCGATGTGGTCGTCGTCAAAGCCCATGGCCCGCAGGGTGTCCCACTTGCCGCGGCTGGCGGTGGCGAACACCTCCAGGCCCAGGTGGCGCGCCAGCTGAACCGCGGCCATCCCCACGCCGCCGGCGGCGGCGTGCACCAGCACCCGCTGTCCCGGCTTGACGTCGGCCAGGTGGATGAACGCCATGTACGCGGTGGTGAAAACCGCTGAGATGCCGGCGGCTTCGGCGTAGGACCAGTCGGACGGCATCGGCACCAACAGCCGCACATCGCCGGGCACCAGCGTGCCGCTGCCGTCGGGGAAGAATCCGTACACCGAGTCGCCGACCGCGAACTCGGTGACCCCGGGCCCGACCTCGACCACCACGCCGGCACCCTCGCCGCCGAGCAGGGCCTCGTGGGTGAACATGCCCAGCGTGATCATGACGTCGCGGAAGTTGGTGGCGATGGCGCGCAGGGCCACCCGGACCTGGCCCGGCTCCAGCGGGGCGTCGGCATTGGGAACCGGCTCCAGTTGCAGGTTTTCGAAGGTACCCGCGGTGCTGATGCCGAGGCGCCAGGGCCGATCGGCGGGGGGCGTCATAATCCCGTCGACCGCGCGGCTGCCCCGCACCCGCGGGCAATGCGCCGCGCCGCCACGCAGCACGATTTGCGGCTCGCCGACCGCCAGCGCGGTGGCTATCGCGCCATCGTCCAGCGGCGCATCGCAATCAACCAGCACGATGCGGCCGGGGTGCTCGGTCTGGGCAGACCGCACCAGCCCCCACACCGCGGCGCCGGCCAAATCGGTGACGTCCTCCCCCGCCAAAGCCACCGCGCCCCGGGTGGCGACCACCAGCACCCCGGAGTCGTGCTCGGTCAACCACGACTGCACGGCGGTCAGCGCCCGGCGGGTGCGCTCATGCGCTCCCCCCACCGGATCATCCTCGGCCGCAACGGATTCGAATACTTGGTGAACGGCCGGCTCGGCGTCGGTGGCGATCGTTGCCGGCGACCAGTTCACCTCGAACAACCGGTCCGGGCCCGCGCCGGACACGGCCGCGCGCAGCTGCCGCTCGCTCACCGGACGGGCCGCCATCGCCCGCACCGACAGCACCGGCAAGCCGAGTCCGTCGGCGAGCTCGATGGAGACCGTCCTGGAGGCCGCCGAAGCTGCCGCCGGCGCGAAGCGGGCGCGCACCGCCGATGCGCCGGCGGCATGCAGCGAGACGCCCTGCCATGCGAACGGCAACACCACTTCCTCGGCCTGGCCGTCGGTTTGGTGACCCACCACCAAGGCATGCATCGACGCGTCGAGCAGGGCGGGGTGCAGGCCGAAACCGGTGACGGCCCCGGCGGAGTCGGGCAGCCGCGCCTCGGCGAACACCTCGTCGCCGCGGACCCAGGTTGCGGTCAATCCCCGGAACGCGGGGCCGTAGTCGTACCCGCGCGCGGCCAGCCGTTCGTAGCAGTCGCCGGGATCGACCGCGACCGCGCCGGTCGGCGGCCACACCGACAGGTCCACACCGGGCTCGATCGACCCGGTGCTCAGCGTGCCCTCCGCGTGGCACACCCAGCCCGAACCGGCGTCGGCGCGCGAGAAGATCGATACGCCCCGCCGGCCGCCCTGTTCCTCGGCGCCCACCACGACTTGCACCGCGACAGAGCCGGACGCGGAATCCTTGGCGGGCAACAGCAACGGCGCCTGCAGCGTCAGTTCGTCGACCGTCGAACATCCGACCTCGTCGCCGGCGCGGATCGCCAACTCCACAAACCCCGCGCCGGGGAACACCGCCACTCCGGACACGGCGTGGTCGGCCAGCCACCACTGCAGGCTCGGTGCCAGCCGGCCCGTCAGCGCCACCCCGCCCGAGGCCGGCAGCTCCACCACCGCACCCAGCAGAGGGTGCTCGCTGGTCGCCTGCCCCAAGCCCGCGGCGTCGGCGGCGACGCCTTCCCCGGACAGCCAAAACCGCCGGCGGTCGAAGGCGTACGTCGGCAGTTCCACGAAGCCCGCGCCGTCGAGCACGCCTCGCCAATCCACGCCCACTCCCGCGCAGAACGCGGTGGCCGCGGAGGTGAGGAACCGCTCGAGCCGGCCGTCGTCGCGACCCAGGGTGGGGACGACGATGGCCTCGGTGTCACCGGCGGCGCAATCATTGGCGGTGTCTTCGATCCCGGCGATCAACGCGGGATGTGGGCTGGATTCGATGAAAGTGCGGTACCCGTGCTCGCACGCGCTGCGCACCGCCTGGTCGAACTGAACGGTCTGCCGGATGTTTCGGTACCAGTATTCGGCGTCCAATCCCGCCGTGTTCAAACGGTTTCCGGTCACGGTGGAAAAGAAAGCCGTGCGCGACGAGCGCGGCTCGAGACCGGCCAGCGCCTCGGCGAGCTCACCGCGGATCGCCTCGACCTCGACCGAATGCGACGCGTAGTCGACGTCGATGCGCCGCGTGCGCAACTCCAGGTCGGCGCAGAAGGCGACGAGTTCGTCCAGGGCCGCCACGTCACCCGACACCACGACGGCCGACCGGCCGTTGACGGCGGCGATGCTGACCCGGTTGCCGTAGGGCGCCAGCAATTCCCGGGCACGTTCGGTGCTGCAGGCGATGGACAACATGCCGCCGGGGCCGGCCAGCGACCTCAGTAGCTTGCTGCGCAGCGTGACCACCCGGGCGGCGTCGCGCAACGACAACGCGCCGGCGACATAGGCCGCGGCGATCTCGCCCTGCGAGTGCCCGATCACCGCATCGGGGCTCACTCCGACCGACTTCCACAGTTCGGCCAGCGACACCATCACCGCAAACAACACCGGCTGCACGACGTCCACCCGGTCCATGCCCGGGGCGCCCGGAGCGCCACGCAGGACATCGGTCAGCGACCAGTCGACGAACTCGGAGAAAGCCCCGGCGCAAGCCTCGATCTGTTGGGCGAAAACCGGTGCGGTATCGAGCAATTCGATGCCCATGCCCAGCCACTGGGAGCCTTGTCCGGGGAAGACGAAGACGGTCTTTCCCGCGGGCGCGGCGGTGCCGCGAACGACCGACACGGGCTCGTCGGCGGCCAGCTCGTCGAGGCCCGCGAGCAACCGGTCCCGATCGCTCCCGACAACGACGGCCCGATGCTCGAAGCTCGACCGGCCCGCCAGCGTCCACGCCACGTCGGCGGCATCGAGCTCGCCGTGGGCGCGCAGATGCGCCGCCAGCCGAGCGGCCTGAGATCGCAACGCCGAGGCCGACTTTGCCGACACGGCCCACGGCAGCACCCCGGGCCTGGGACCGGCCTGCGGTTGCTCGACGGCGGTCCCCGAAACCGGCACGCCCTCCACGATCACGTGCGCGTTGGTGCCGCTGATCCCGAACGACGACACGCCCGCCCGGCGAGCCCGGCCGCCGGCCGGCCAGGGGCGCGCCTCGGTCAGCAGCGACACCGACCCCGCCGACCAATCCACGTGCGGGCTGGGCTGATCGACGTGCAGCGTCGCCGGCAACGTCTCGTGGCGCATCGCCTGCACCATCTTGATGACGCCGGCGACGCCCGCGGCGGCCTGCGTGTGGCCCATGTTCGACTTGATCGATCCCAGCCACAACGGCTCGGTGCGGTCCTGGCCGTAGGTGGCCAGCAGCGCCTGTGCCTCGATCGGGTCGCCCAACGTCGTGCCGGTGCCGTGGCCCTCGACCACGTCCACGTCGGCGGTCGACAATCCGGCGTTGGCCAACGCGGCGCGCACCACCCGCTGCTGCGACGGGCCGTTGGGTGCGGTCAACCCGTTGGACGCACCGTCCTGGTTGACCGCCGAACCCCGGACCACCGCGAACACCGGATGACCCAACCGCTGGGCGTCCGACAACCGCTCGACGACCAGCATCGCGCCGCCCTCGGACCAGCCCACCCCGTCGGCGGCGCCGGCGTAGGCCTTGCAGCGGCCGTCGGGCGCCAGCCCGCGGTGCCGGCTGAATTCGACGAAGACGGTCGGCGTCGCGTTGACGGTCGCACCCCCGGCCAGGGCGAGGTCGCACTCCCCGGACCGCAGCGACTGCACCGCCATGTGCAACGCCACCAACGACGACGAGCACGCCGTGTCCACCGACACCGCCGGGCCCTCCAGGCCGAGCACGTAGGAGACCCGCCCCGACGCGACGCTGGATGTCATGCCGGTGAGCCGATAGCCCTCGATCTCCTCGGCCAGCATCCCGTAGCCCTGCACGATGAGGCCGGCGAACACGCCGGTGGCGCTGCCCCGCAGGCCGGTCGGATCGATCCCGGCCCGCTCCAGCGCCTCCCAGGACAGCTCCAGCAGCATCCGGTGCTGGGGATCCATCGCCAGCGCCTCGCTGGGCGCGATCCCGAAGAAAGCCGGGTCGAAGTCCGCGACGCCGTCGACGAAACCCCCGGTGCGGGCGTACGTCTTGTGGCGCGCGTCGGGGTCCGGGTCGAACAGCCCCGCCACGTCCCACCCGCGGTCGGTGGGAAACTCGGTGATCACGTCGCGGCCGTCGGCAACCATCCGCCACAGGTCTTCCGGGGTCTCGACCCCGCCGGGGAACCGGCACGACATGCCGACGATGGCGATCGGTTCGCTCGACCGCTCCAGCAGCGCACGATTGGTGCGCTTCAGGCGTTCCACCTGAACCAGCGCTTTGCGCAGCGCCTCGGTCGCATGCTGGAGTTGGTCCACCATCTACTAACCTCGCCTAACCCTCACCCGGCATGCGGCCGTTGCCGAGCGTCCGGCCGAGTCACGGAAGTTGCTGCACGAATCGGTCTCGTGGATTTTTCGACCAGCGTCGTGCTGCTCTCCGACCCAGGAATGTCGCTCGTGAGTATGGCCAACTCCGGCACGATTTCAAAAACGTCCGACACTCCCGGCTGCTAGAGGGGACCGGCTTCGCTGGTACGCCCGAGTACGGCTGGTCCGCCGCCCATGGCGCGACTGTACTCGGCTGCCCATCGCTGGTGGTCAAACCGGGTTAGACGGCCGCTCGGCGCCATCCGTCGGCGGCTCGGGCGGCCCGGACCAACACGTCGCACAGGTCGCGCAGTTCCCTCGCCCCGGCCCCCTCGTCCAGCGCGGTGGCGACGTCCTCGGCGGCGCATCGCACCTGGTAGACGCGGTCGGACAGGTCGGCTGCGTCCTCGGCCGACAGCACCACCGCGTCGGCGGGCAGGGCCCCCGCCCCCTCCCGATGCAGGCCACGGGTCAGCGAGGCGCGTTGCTCATAGGCGCGTTGGCGGCACGACTGCCGGCAGTACTGGCGGCGGCGGCCCATGCCGGCGTCGGTCACGTCTCGACCACACCAGCGGCACGGTTGGGGGTGGGAGCGGCGGGTCACGCCTGCCGACTGTAGTCGGCCGCCTATCGCATCCCCGGTATCATTGGGGGTCGCGTCGCGTACGCCGCGTGTCGGCCTGGGAACTACGCCGACCGTCATATCGTTTTCTCAAGCGGAACAGAATTGCACCCCATATCAACGCAGACCCGCAGGACCTGAAGGAGTAGCACGCATGGCCGATCGCGTTCTGAGAGGCAGTCGCCTTGGAGCCGTGAGCTACGAGACCGACCGCAACCACGACCTCGCGCCGCGCCAGATCGCGCGGTATCGCACCGAGAACGGCGAGGAGTTCGAGGTCCCGTTCGCCGATGACGCCGACATCCCCGGCACCTGGCTGTGCCGCAACGGCATGGAGGGCACCCTCATCGAGGGCGACCTGCCCGAGCCGAAGAAGGTCAAGCCGCCGCGTACCCACTGGGACATGCTGCTGGAGCGCCGCACGGTCGAAGAGCTCGAAGAGCTGCTCAAGGAGCGCCTCGACCTGATCAGGTCGCGCCGCCGCGGCTGACCCGCGCCCCCGTCGCCGCTAGCCGCGGTTGTTGGCCCGGATCGCGCGGGGACGGTTCGTTCGCCCCTCGACGCCCCAGCGGGTGACCTTGACCAGCGCCTCGCGGATGTTCGATCCGCTCATCTTGGAGACACCGAGCTCCCGTTCGGTGAAGGTGATCGGCACCTCGGCGATGACGAATCCGCTGCAGACGGTGCGCCAGGTCAGGTCGATCTGGAAGCAATAGCCCTTGGAGTCCACGCCGTCGAGACCAATCGTCTCGAGGACTTCGCGGCGGTAGGCCCGGTAGCCGGCGGTGATGTCGTGGACGCCGATGCCCAGCGCCAGCCGCGCGTAGGTGTTGGCCGTCCAGGACAGCGCCCAGCGCCGCCACGGCCAATTCCGCACCGCGCCCCCCTCGACGTAGCGCGAACCGATGGCCAGGTCGGCGCCGGCGTCGACGGCATCCAGCAGCAGGTGCAGCTGTTCGGGCGCGTGGCTGCCGTCGGCGTCCATCTCGACGAGAACCGAATAGTCCCGGCTCAAACCCCAGGCGAATCCCGCCAGGTACGCCGCCCCCAGGCCGTCTTTCGCGGTGCGGTGCATCACATGCACGCGGTCGGGGTCGGCCGCCGCGAACTCGTCGGCAAGCTGCCCGGTGCCGTCGGGGCTGTTGTCGTCGACGATCAGCAGGTACACGCCCGGGCACGCGGCCTTGAGCCGCCGATGGATCACCGGCAGGTTCTCCCGCTCGTTGAACGTCGGGATGATCACCAGGACGCGCTCGCTGGGACGGCTGCCCGGGACCCGGGGCGCCGGCTGGCCGGTGGTCATGTAGCTCCTCTGTGTTGCCCGAAATCAGGTTGCCCGCCCTCGTCGGACGGAGTGTCGTCATCGTCGCCCTGGTCCGGCGCAGCGTCTTGCGCGGTCGGGACGTCGCCCTCGTCGGGCGGGGGTTCGCCCGGGGGCGTACCGGCGTCTTCCGATCCACCGCGGGGCCTGGACCTCAGGCGAACCGGACGCACGAACCATCCATTGTGCCGTATCCCTACCAGAATGGCCGCTCCGGCCGCCAGCACCAAAACCCACTGCAGGATCGGAGCCCACCGCGTCGCCGGCGTCAGCTTGGTCTTCAGGCGCACCTGCATGTCGAGGTAGCTGGGCTCGAAGAAGTCGGTGCGCACCAGCTCCGCGCCGTCGGGGGCGATGACCGCGCTGATCCCGGTGGTGCCGGCGACCACGACGTAGCGGTCGTGCTCCACGGCGCGGACCTTGGCGAACGCCAGCTGTTGTTCGCTCATCGTCTTGTTGAAGGTGGCGTTGTTGCTGGGGACCGCCAGCAGCTGGGCCCCGCCCAGGACCGCCTTGCGCGGCGCCCGATCGAAGATGACCTCCCAGCAGGTGGACACCCCGACCGGCACCCCGGCGATGTGCACCACCCCGCTGCCCGTGCCGGGCACCATGTGACCGGCCCGGTCGGCGTAACCGGAGAGGTGCTTGAACAGCCACGGCATCGGCAGGTACTCGCCGAACGGCTGCACGATTTCCTTGTCGTGGCGGTCGGCCGGCCCGCTGACCGGGTTCCACACGATGACCGTGTTGGTGTAGGCGGAGGTGTCCGGCGTGCGGCCGGGCACCTCGAGCACCGTGCCGATCAATATCGGCGCGCCAATCGCCGCGACGGCCCGCGCGACCTGCTCGGCGGCGTCGGCGTTGGTGAGGGGGTCGACGTCGGAGGAGTCCTCCGGCCAGATCACGAACTGGGGTTGCGGGGCCACGCCGGAACGCACGTCCTCGGCCAGCCGCAGGGTCTCCCGCACGTGGTTGTCGAGCACCGCGCGGCGCTGCGCGTTGAAGTCCAGGCCCAGCCGCGGGACGTTGCCCTGCACCGCCGCGACGGTGACCGAGGGGTCCCCACCCGCCCCCGCGCCGGCGTGCCGCACCTGTGGCCAGACGAGGACCGCGGCGAACAACACCACGCAGATGCAGAGGCCCGGCAGCACCACGGCGGGCGGCGGCCCCGGGGCTTCGGTGGCCGTGGGGGCGTGACCGGTTTTCCACCACTTGGCGATCTCCACCGCGATCGCGGTGGCGCTGAACCCCACCAGCATGACCGCGGTGGACAGCAGCGCGACGCCACCAAGCTGGACCAACGGCAACAACGGGCCTTGGGCTTGGCCGAACGCCACCGCACCCCAGGGAAAGCCGCCGAACGGAAAGACCGACTTGAGCCACTCCTGGCCGGCCCAGACCAGCGCGAACCAGACCGGCCAGCCGGGCAACCGCCGCACGATGACGGCGCCCAAGCCGAAGAGACCGGGAAAGAGGGCGCACGTCGTCGCCAGCACCAGCCAGGGCACGGCGCCCACCAGCAAGCTGATCCACGGCAGCAGCGGGACATAGCAGGCCAGCCCGAACACGAACCCGTAGCCAAAACCACCCGCCGTTGTGGTGGCCGGACGCGTGAGCACCCACCCCAGCAGCGCGGCGGCGACGACGGCGCCCCACCACCAGTTCAGCGAAGGGAAGCTGGCGAACAGCAGCAGGCCGCCCCCGGCGGCGAGCACCAACCGCGGCAGCCGCGGCACCAGCGCGGCGCGAGCCCCCGGCAGCCGCGCGGCCGTCGCCGTCGCCAGCGCCGCCAGCGCACGACGGGTGAGCGCCCCCAGCCGATGGGCCGGCCCCGGCGCCGCTTCCTCAGGCTCGACGCGGACCTCGAGGGGCTCTTCGTCGCGGTCGGCCTCGGCCTCCTCGCTGATCGGGTCCTCGGAGGCCGCCGTGGGCTCCGGGTCCTGGTCGGATCGCTCCTCGCGTCCGAACCACTCCCTAGCCATGAACGACGGCGCCTCGGTGGACGGTTCGACGGCAGCGCGGCAGGGCGTCCGACGGCCCCAAGCGCGGCAACGCGGGCACCCGGGAGCGCGGATCGGTCGACCAGCGCTGGACGGCGTCGCGGGGCGCGTGGACGTCCAGGGTCCCGGCGTCCCACACGGCGTACGAGGCCGGCGCGCCGGGCACCAGGGTGCCCGTCTGCCCGTCGCGGACGCCGGCCGCCCGCCAGCCGCCGCGGGTGGCGGCGGCGAATGCGGCCCGCGGCGACACCGCGCTGCCAGGGGTGTGGTGATTGACCGCCGCTCGCACGCTCGCCCACGGGTCAAGGCCCGTTACCGGGGCGTCGGAACCTAGCGCGAGGGGCACGCCTTGGGATGCTAACAGCGCAAGCGGGTTGAGCAGCCTGGCTCGTTCGGCGCCGAGCCGCCGCCCGTACATGCCGTCGGCGCCGCCCCACAGCGAATCGAAATTGGGCTGCACGCTGGCGATGACGCCCCACGCGCCCAGTTTCGCGGCCTGCTCGGCGTCGACCATCTCCACGTGCTCGAGGCGGTGCCCGCAGCGCGCGACGGCGGCGACCCCAAGGTCCGCGACGACCCGCTCCAGAGCCGCGACCGCCGCCGAGACCGCCGCGTCGCCGATCACGTGGAAACCGGCCGTCACCTCCGCCTCGGTGCACGCACGCAGATGGGCCTCGACGGCCTCGGGATCCAGGTAGCAGGTGCCGACGCGGTCCGGCGCGTCGGCGTAGGGCTCGTGCAGCCAGGCTGTGCGCGACCCGAGCGCGCCGTCGACGAACAGGTCGCCGGCCAACCCGCGCGCCCCGGTCTCGTCTCTCAGCGCCCGCGCCTCGGCGGCCGTGGTCACCGCTTGACCCCAGTAGCCGATCACCTCGACGCCGTGCCCGAGTTCGCGCAGCCGCAGCCAGTCGTCGAGCCCGCCGATCTCGGGGCCCGCGCATTCGTGCACCGCGACGATGCCGGCCGCCGCGGCGGCCTGCAGGGCGGCGGCCCGGGCTTCGGCCAACTGTGCGGGCGTCAGCAGGTCGCGGGCGACGGCCCGGACCAGGTGGTGCGCGTCGCCGACCAGCGGCCGCTCGGGGGTGAAACCGTCCGCCGCCGGCAGGTCCGCGACCAGCCGCCGCAAAGCCGTCGAGGCCAGCGCGGAGTGGACGTCGACGCGGGCCAGGTAGGCCGGCCGGTCGCCGAGCACCGCATCCAGTTCGGCGGTGGCCGGCGGGGCGTTCTCCGGCCACGACGATTCGTCCCAGCCGTGCCCCCAGACCGGTTGCCCGGGGTGGGCCGCGGCGTAGTCGGCGACCATCCGGATGCACTGGGCGCGCGACGTGGCGGTGCGCAGGTCCAGGCCGCTGAGCGTGAGGCCGGTCGCGGTCAGGTGGATGTGGCTGTCCACGAATCCCGGCGCCACGAAGCCGCCGTCCAGGTCCTCCACCTGGGCGCCCGGGAACTGGCCGCGCCCGACGTCGTCGGTGCCCAGCCAGGCGATGACGCCATCGCGCACGGCCATCGCGGTCGCGTCGGGGTGGGTCGGGCTGTGCACCCGGCCATTGACCAGCAGCGTGGTGGGCGCGCCGGGCTGACGATCGGCAGATGTCACAGGCCAAAACTACGTGCAGCGACCGGCGTCGCGGTCACGGCGATCGCGGGGGCGGGGCCGCCGGTCGAAGCGGTCGCCGCCAACGGGCTAATCCCACCCCGGGTGCCCGGGGAATCCCCCGCGCATCTCGTTCGGCAGGGCGGGTGGCCGGAACTCGCGCACGTCGACGACCTCGCCGTCGATGTAGTCGGCGGGATGCGAGTCGTCGCCCGGATAGCCCCGGCGGGCGTCGGCGCCGAACAGCCTCGCGTCGGTGATCAGCGGCATCCGCCGCCGCAAACCGCGCACCCCGAGCGCGGTCAAGCCGGGGCGGGCGAGCGAGCGGATTCGCGGAACCAGGAGCAACAGCCCCAACGCCGTGGTCACCAGCCCCGGGACCAGGATCAGGACGGTGGCCAGCGTGACCATCGTCCCCTCGCTCACCGCGCCCGGGTCCGTGCGCAACTGCCGGATCTGGCGGACGAGCTGCGAACCCGCCATCGGCGCCAGCACACCCCACCCGAGCAGGAAGGTGGCCAGCAGCACCAGCAGCGTCCAGCCCCACCCGACCGTCGAGACCAGGGCGATGACCGCCGCCAACTCGACGACGGCGTAAATTAACAACAGCCGCGACAACATGTCACGGAAACGTCCGCGGGCGGCCTCCGAGTTCCCCTGGTGGCGTCCGTCCCGGCTGCAGTTAGATGACGCTATGACAACGATTGAGATCGACACGCCCGACGGACCGATCGACGCGCTGCTGGACGTCCCGCAGGGACAAGGCCCGTGGCCAGGCGTGGTGGTGATCCACGACGCGTTCGGCTATGGCCGGGACAAGCAGGCGACCAACGCGCGCATCGCCCGCGGCGGGTACGTGGCCCTCACCCCGAACATGTACGCCCGCGGTGGCCGCATCCGCTGCATCACCCGGGTCATGCGGGAGATGCAGGCGCAGCGGGGCCGCGCCCTGAACGACATCCTGGCGGCGCGCGATTACCTCAAGGCGATGCCCGAGTGCTCGGGGCAGGTCGGCATCGCGGGCTTCTGCATGGGCGGCCACTTCGCCCTTGTCATGTCGCCCAAGGGTTTTGGCGCCTCGGCGCCGTTCTACGGAACTCCCCTGCCGCGCAACCTCGACAAGACCCTGGACGGGGCATGCCCGATCGTCGCGAGCTTCGGCGGCCGCGACCCGCTGGGCCGCGGCGCGCCGGAGAAATTCCGGGAGGTGACCGAGGCCAAGCACATCACCACCGACACCAAGGTCTACCCCGGAGTCGGGCACAGCTTCGCCAACACCCTTCCCGCCCAACCGTTGCTTCGCATCACGGGTTTCGGCTACGACCAGGCCGCCACCGACGACGCATGGAACCGCGTCTTCGCGTTCTTCGGCGAACACCTGGCGGCCGGGGCGGCGACGTAGCCCGCCGGCCTTAAGGTACGACGATGCGCGGGTTGGCGATTCGGCGGCGCGCCGTGTGGGTGGGAGTCGGCGCAAGCCTGGTTGTGCTTGCGGTCCTGATCGGCGTCGGACGCGTGGCCCTCTCCGACCGGGACGCCCGTGCGCCCACCCGGGACGCCGCGAGAACGGTTGCTTCCCAGGCCGGTTCGGCGACGACCTTCAACCCGTCCGAGCAACGGATCGTGGGTTTGCTGCCGCCGGGCTACAGCGCCGCCGCGTGCGCGCGCGCCACCGACCCGTTCCCGACCGCCGTCGCCAGCCTGGACTGCAGCCAAAGCACCGACTCGGGCACCCCGACCTACGCGCGCTTCACCCTCTACGACGACCTGGACGCGCTGACCGGCGATTTCCAGACGACGGCGAGCGGCATGCTGGTCTCACCGTGCCCGGCCGACGACACCTTCCCGTTGCCCGGCACCTGGAGTTACGGACCCAACGCCAACCAGATCGGCGGCAAGGTGGTGTGCGGCAGCATCGCGGACCGCGCCAACATCGCCTGGACCCGCGACGCCCAGCTGCTGTTGGCCACCGTCAACGGCGGGCCGAACCTCGACAGCCTGTACCAGTGGTGGCAGCGCTACGGGATCCTGACGCAGCACTGAAAACCGCTGCGTCACTGCAGCTTCCGCGATACGACCGTCGCGAAGGTGTGCGTGTCACCGGGCCAGCGTGCCGACACGTAGCGGCCGTCGTCGACGACGAACGCCGGGCGCGAGTCGGTGGCGGTGTCACGCACCAGCCCCGATGACTTGAGCCAGCGGTGCGGCGAGCCGCGTTCCACGTCACGGAAATCGGCCGGATCCGCAAGGGCGCGAGTGACTTCCGACTGAACCGACATGTACCCGGCGGGCTGGCCCGGCTCCTCGGTGTAGGTGCGGTAGTAGTTGCGATCCCAGAATCGGATGAGGCGGGTGAGATTCCAGGCGGTGCGCTCCATCGCCCAGGTCAGCGCCGTCGTCTTGCGCCCGTACAGCACCGAACGACCGGTGGCGGGATCGATGCTGCGCGCGGCAAGCAGCACGCCGTGACAGATCGCGGCCACGACCAGCCCGCGGGCAAAAGCGTCCACCACGAGCCGTTGGAGTATGCCGCTGTCGACGTAGCTGCGCATCCCGCGGGCGCGATGGCCGCCCGGCAGCAGCAACGCGTCGATCCCGTCGAGCCCGGCCTGCGACCAGCTGACCGGATGCCGGTATTCGGTCGATGCCACCATGTCCCGATACGCGCGGCGCCCGTCCTTGTTGGCCCGCAATGCCAGCCCGACGAGCGGCACGGCGCCCAGCACGGGCAGCGCCGACCAGATGTCGAGTCCGCGACCGGTCACCATGATGTCGTCGGCGACGCCGGGGGTGCCGCTTTCGGTGGCGAAGACCACCCGATGCCCGCCGTGGGTGAGCACGCGCCAGCTGACGGCGACCTCGGTCGGGTCGAAGTCGCGATCCGGGATCGGGATCAGCACGGTGCCCATTTGTGTTAGCTGGAGACCACTTTCAGCGCGAGGCCGACGTTGTTCTGCATGCCCCCGCGCAGCTTGCTGGCGAAATTGAAGACCTTGCCCATGATGCCGTACCGCCGCCCGATCGCGTCGTAGACGGCGGCGGTTTCCGACTTGTCGAGGATGGCCGCGGTGCCCTCGACGGCCTCGCTGGTCGGGCGGCCGCGCACGGTGCAGGTGGCCAGCGTCACCCGGGGCGTGTTGCGGATCCGCTTGACCTTCCACGATTTTGCTTCGGTGATGACGAGCAACCGGTCGCCGTCGGCCGCGGCCCAGAGGGGAACGGGCTTCGGCCTGCCGTCCTTGGTGAAGGTGGTCAGCAGGATGTACTGCGCCTTGGCGAGGTCGGCGAAGGTGGGCGTCACGGTGTGAGCCTACCTCGCGAGCTGGGGGCCCTCCCGGTCGCGAGCAGGCACAAAGCCGCACGGGAAGGGCCCCCGTGACGCAATTCTGCGTCTGCTCGGCGGGCTCGGCGTTGACATTCGCCTCCGTTAACTGCGATAGTCAGCGGACCTTAACCGTAAATCAGGTTTTCACTTAAAGGGCGTCGTGACGCCGACCGAAGCGGGGACAACGTGAGCGACCCGAGGAAGCCAACGGCGTGGTTGCCGTTCTCCATTGCCGAAGCGGCGCTATCCGGGGACCGCGGCGACGTCGACCTGGCACAGGCCTGGTCGTATCTCATCGAAAGGCTTCGCGAGGCCGGGCGCTCCGTGGAATCCGAGCCGGCCAGCCGAAATCGAGTCGATCTCGCCGCCGGGCTCCGGCATCTGCTGGTCTTGCTCACCGCGGGTATCGACGAGGTGTTGCGCTTCGATCCGGATCCGATCCTGGCGGTGCGACGGACGAGCACCGATGACGTCGTGACTTGGGGAATGGAGTGTCCGGACTGCGTTTACGCCCGCGCCGTGCTGCGCGGCGGGGAAAGTTACCGACTGTTCGGCAATCGCGGCACCGCCCGCTACGTCGGATTACAGACGATGAACGGCATCGCGGCAACGGCGAACGAACTGGTCGACGAGCTCGAGGTGGATGCCGACGGAAACTTCGAAGTGGTGCTGTCAGCCTCCGAACAGACGGGGCGAAAGGGCAATTGGATGCGCATCGACGGCGAGCATCCCACGCTGACGGTGCGGCACTTCTTCTACGACTGGGACACCGAGGTGGCGTCTTCGCTGCGCATCGAGCGGCTCGGCCGCGCGGTGAAAGCGACCAGCCGTCCGGTCGATACGGACCGGGCGGTAGGGAGGCAACTGGTCGCCCTCGGCGACTTCGTCCAGGACAACCTGGCGTTCTTTTTGCAGTTCGGCGCGGCGGCCCCGTCGAACGGGTTCCTGCCACCCATCGACCGCACCGATATCGGAGCCGCCGCAGAGAACAGGCCGGTGATCGGCCGGTGGGAGCTGCTCCCGGGCGAGGCACTCATCGTCGAAGTGCAACCGCCGGAAGGGATTTACTGGAGCTTTTCGGTCGGCAATCCGTGGTGGGAAACCATTCACTACGGGCGCCACCAATCCAGCCTGAACGGCCATCAGGCCGTGGTGGATCCCGACGGCCTCGTCCGAATGGTGTTGAGTGCGCAGGATCCCGGGGTCGCGAATTGGCTCGACACCGCCGGCCACAGCAACGGTCCCATCATCCTGCGCTGCGTGCGCACCAACACGGCGCCGACACCGACGACGCGGGTCGTGCCCGTCGGCGACATTCGGGCGGAATTGCCTTCGGACACCGCGATGGTCAGCCCCGAACAGCGGAAATCCATCCTCGCGGCGCGCCGCCGCGCTGTGCACGAAAGGTTCGGACGATGACGTTCGACGCAGACGAGTTGGAGGAGGGCGCTTGCGCCGCAACCGGTCTCGATGATTTCGGTTCGCCCTACTATCGCGAGGGCCTCGAACGCATCGTTGCGGCGTTGAACACCGAGGCCGACCTCAACGACATGGGCCGCGTCATCCAGCACGCCACCATCAGCAACGCCCTGATCCAACGCCTCAAGATCGAGGCCGCCTACGCTCAGCACCCCGAGATCGACGACCAGGTAGTCGGCGGACCGGTGTTCGTCATCGGATTACCCCGCACCGGGACCACCGCGCTGAGCCAACTGGTGGCCGCCGACCCCCAGTTCCGGTCGTTGCGCATGTGGGAATCCCAAGCACCGACCCCGCCGCCGGAGGCCGCCACCGAGCACACCGACCCGCGAATCGCGCAGGCCGAGGCCGGACTGAAGATGCTCGACGAGATGTTCCCGCTGATGAGAACGATGCACAACTCCGAGCCGACGGCTCCGACCGAATGCCAGGACCTGATGGGAATGAGCTTTCGTACCTTCCATTTCGACGGCGCCGTCCGCGCACCCGAATACCTGGCATGGCTGATGGATTGCGACATGCGCGAGACGTACACATTCCACCGGCGAGTGCTCAAGCTGCTGCAGTGGCACTGCCCACCGAGCCTGTGGCACCTCAAGACACCCGTGCACATGTTTGCCCTCGACGCGCTCGTCGAGGCCTACCCGAACGCCAAATTCCTCTGGAGCCACCGTGATCCGGCCAGGGTGATGGCCTCAGTCTGCAGTCTGATCCAGTACGTGCGCAGCTGGAGTAGCGACCGCAACGACGCCAGGGAACTCGGCGCGGAGCAGGTCGACAGCTGGGTTGAAGCTGTACGGCGCGCCATGGATTTCCGCACCCGGCACGGCGACGAGCGGTTCGCCGACGTTTCCTTCGCCGATTTGCAAACCGATCCGGTACGCGCCCTGCAAACCAGCTACGAATCTTTGGGTCTGAGCTTCACCGACGCCACCTTGCAGTCGGTCACGCGATGGGCTCAGGGACATCGCCCTGGTTCACGCGGTACCCACGAATACGACCTGGCCGACTACGGCCTCACGCCCGACGGTGTTCGGGAGCGGTTCGCCGACTACCTCGCCACCTACGATGCAACCGCCTGATCCCCTCGGCGGTCGTCGCACGCGGCGGCGCGACAAGCTGGCCCCCGACCCAGCGGTGCGCCGCGAGCTCCTGGCCGCCGCGGCAAAGACACTGCGCGAGCAGGGCTTTCAAGGCCTCAGCATCGCCGCGGTTCTCGACGAAGCGGCAGTGGGCACCCGCGCGTTCTATCGGCATTTCGGCTCCAAAGACGAACTGGTGGCCGCGCTCCTCCTTGAAATGGCGCGCGTCGAGGAGCGGCGACTACGACGCCGAATGGCTTTAGCCACCACCGAGATCGGCGCGGTCGCGGCGTGGATCGATGGACGACTCGACTTGGCATTCGACGACAGCATCAGATCAGATTTGCGCCGCGTATCGCTGGAGGCTCAATCGCAGATGTTCGCCTCCCCCAGCCTGGTCCAGCCGGCGTACGAGCAGTTGCTCAAGCCGCTGGGTGCAGCTTTGCAACGCGGGCTGGACGAGGGGGTGTTCCATCACATCGATCCGGTGGCCGACGCGCAAGCTATCCATGCGGTGGTGTGGGCGGGCATCGAACGGCAATGGGCGACCGGCGATTGCGACCGCGACAACGTCCGCGCACGCATCCTTCGCTTCTGCCTGGGCGGGCTGGGCGTGACGGCGCAAGCCATCGCAGAGGTTTGACCAGTCACACACCAACCAGATGGGAGACGCGCATGGACCTGGGTTTCGCGGGATCGACGGCCGTGGTCACGGGCGGCAGCAAGGGTATGGGGCTGGCTATCGCCGAAACCCTTGCGGCCGAGGGAGCCCGCGTGGCGGTGATGGCCAGAAGCCGGGAAGCGCTCGACGCCGCCGTGCTTTCGCTGCGCGAGGCGGGCGCCCCGGATGCCGTCGGGATCAGCGTGGATATGGCCAATGCCCAGTCGATCGCCGATGGCTTCGCCAACGTCTCGGAGCGTTGGGGCCAACTCAACAGCCTCGTTCATACGATCGGGCCGGGCGACGGCTATTTCGAGCAGATGGACGACACGCAATGGGACGAAGCGTTCACGCTCGGCACGATGTCGGCTGTGCGGTCGATCCGCGCCTCGTTGCCATTGTTGCGCTCCGCGGATTGGGCCCGCATCGTGACGCTGTCCGCGCACTCGATTCAGCGTCAAAACCCGCGCATCGTCGCCTACACGGCGTCGAAGGCGGCGTTGGCCAGCATCACCAAGAACTTGTCCAAAAGTCTTGCCAAGGACGGCATTCTGGTCAATTGCGTCTGTCCCGGAACCATTGTGACCGCCAGCTTCACCGAAGTGCTCAAAGACATCCTCGCCGCCGACGGCCTCGACGCCACCAATCCGGTCGACGTCATGACCTGGATCGACAACAACTTCCACCAGCCCTGCGACCTGGGCCGCGCCGGGCTCCCCGAAGAGGTAGCCTCCATTACCGCCTACCTGGCGTCGCGGCGCAACGGTTACGTCACCGGCGCCACGGTCAACGTGGACGGCGGGTCGGATTTCATTTAGCGGCGAGCAACGGAACTAGCCCTCCAGGTCGCCCTCGGTGTCCAGCAGGGCTTGGCGCAAGCCGTCGAGGGTTTCCGGCTGCGGCTGCGCCCACATGCCGCGGCCGGCGGCCTCCAGCAGCCGTTCGGCCATGCCGTGCAGCGCCCAGGGGTTGGATTCGGCCATGAACTTGCGGTTCTCGGGATCCAGCACGTAGCGCTCGGTCAGCTGCTCGTACATCCAGTCGGCCATCACCCCCGCGGTCGCGTCGTACCCGAACAGGTAGTCCACGGTGGCCGCCATCTCGAACGCACCCTTGTAGCCGTGCCGGCGCATCGCCGCCATCCAGCGCGGGTTGACCACGCGGGCGCGAAACACCCGGGTGGTCTCCTCGGACAGCGTGCGGGTGCGGATCGCGTCGGGCCGGGTGTTGTCGCCGATGTAGGCGGCGGGCGCCTGGCCGGTCAGCGCGCGCACCGTGGCGACCATGCCGCCGTGGTACTGGAAGTAGTCGTCGGAGTCGGCGATGTCGTGCTCGCGGGTGTCGGTGTTCTTGGCGGCCACCGCAATCCGCCGGTACTGGCGGTTCATGTCGTCGACGGCCTCGCGCCCGTCCAGGCCGCGCCCGTACGCGAAACCGCCCCAGGCGGTGTATACCTGCGCGAGGTCGGCGTCGTCGCGCCAGTTGCGGCTGTCGATCAATTGCAGCAGCCCGGCGCCGTAGGTCCCCGGCTTGGACCCGAAGATCCTGGTGGTGGAGCGGCGTTGGTCGCCGTGCTGGGCCAGGTCGGCCTGGGCGTGCGCGCGCACGTAGTTGTCCTCGGCGGGTTCGTCGAGATCGGCGACCAATCGCACCGCGTCGTCGAGCATGGTGACGACGTGCGGGAAGGCGTCGCGGAAGAAGCCCGAAATGCGCACCGTGACGTCGATGCGGGGGCGGCCCAGCTCGGCCGGCGGAATCGGCGTCAGGCCCACGACGCGCCGCGACGCGTCGTCCCAGACCGGCCGGACGCCCAGCAGAGCAAGGACTTCGGCGATGTCGTCGCCGGCGGTGCGCATCGCCGAGGTGCCCCACACCGACAGTCCCACCGATTGCGGCCACCGCCCGTGGTCGGTGCGGTACCGGCTCAGCAGCGAATCCGCCAGGGCCACACCGGCTTCCCACGCCAGCCGGGACGGCACCGCCTTGGGGTCGACGGAGTAGAAGTTGCGCCCGGTGGGCAGCACGTTGACCAGGCCGCGCAGCGGCGACCCCGACGGGCCGGAGGGAATGAACCGGCCATTCAAAGCCCGCAGCACCTGGTCGATTTCGGCGGCGCTGCCGGCCAGCCGGGGCACCACCTCGGTGGCCGCGAACCGCAGCACCGCCGCGACGTCGGCGTCGTCGGTGATCCGATCGGCGGTGTCCGCATCCCAGCCGCTGGCCTGCAGCGCGCCGACCAGCCCCCGGGCCGTCGCCTCGGCGCGGTCGACCGCCGAGCGTTCGTCGGTGCCGTCCTCGGCCAGGCCCAGGGCCTGCCGCAGGCCGGGAATGGTCTGCTCGCCACCGAACAGCTGGCGCGCCCGCAGGATGGCCAGCACGAGGTCGAGTTCGGCCTCGCCCGTGGGCTTTTGGCCGAGGACGTGCAGCCCGTCGCGGATCTGCACGTCCTTGATCTCGCAGAGCCACCCATCGACGTGCAGGATCATGTCGTCGAACGCGTCCTCGGGGGGCCGTTCGGACAGCCCCAGGTCGTGGTCCATCTTGGCGGCGCGGATCAGCGTCCAGATCTGCTGGCGGATGGCGGGCAACTTGCCTGGATCCAGCGCGGCCACGTTCGCGTGCTCGTCGAGCAGTTGCTCCAAACGTGCTATGTCGCCGTAGGATTCGGCGCGCGCCATGGGCGGGATGAGATGGTCGACGAGCACGGCGTGCGCCCGCCGCTTGGCCTGGGTGCCCTCGCCGGGGTCGTTGACCAAAAACGGGTAGATCAGCGGCAGGTTGCCCAACGCGGCATCGGGTGCGCAGGCCGCTGACATGCCCAGCGTCTTGCCGGGCAGCCATTCGAGGTTGCCGTGCTTACCGAGGTGCACGACGGCGTCGGCGTGAAACCCGGCATCCAGCCAGTGGTAGGCGGCCAGGTAGTGGTGGCTGGGCGGCAGGTCCGGGTCATGGTAGATGGCGACCGGGTTTTCGCCGAAGCCGCGGGGCGGCTGCACCATCAGGACCAGGTTGTCCGCTTGCATTGCGGCGATGACGATCTCGCCGTCGGGGTCGTGTGTGCGGTCGACGAACAGGTCGCCGGGCGGCGCGCCCCAATGCTTGACCACGACATCGGTGAGTTCGGCGGGCAGGGTCGCAAACCAGGCGCGATAGTCCTTGGCGGACACCCGGATCGGGTTGCCGGCCAGTTGGCCGTCGGTGAGCCAGTCGGGGTCTTGGCCGCCGCGTTCGATCAGCGCGTGGATCAGGGCGTCGCCGTCCTCGGCTTCCACCCCGGGCAGATCACCCACCCGATAGCCGCGTTCGCGCATCGCCCGCAGCAGCGCCACCGCGCTGGCCGGCGTGTCCAGCCCGACCGCGTTGCCGATGCGGGCGTGCTTGGTCGGGTAGGCCGAAAAGACCAGTGCCACACGCTTGTCGGCGGGAGCGACGTGCCGCAGGCGCGCGTGCCGCAGCGCCAGGCCCGCGACGCGCGCGCAACGTTCCGGGTCGGCGGCGTAGGAGATCAGCCCGTCGTCATCAATCTCCTTGAATGAGAACGGGACCGTGATGATGCGGCCGTCGAACTCGGGCACCGCGACCTGGCTGGCGACGTCGAGCGGGCTCAGGCCGTCGTCGTTGTCCCGCCATTGCTCGCGCGGGCTCGTCAGGCACAGGCCCTGCAGGATCGGGATATCCAGGGCCGCAAGGTGTTCGACGTTCCAGCTGTCATCCTGACCGCCGGCGGCAGCGGTCGCCGGTCGGAGTCCCCCGGCGGCCAGCACGGTGACCACCATGGCGTCGGCCTCGCCGAGTCGGTGCAGCAGCTCGGGTTCGGCCGTGCGCAGCGAGGCGCAATAGACGGGCAGCGCCCGCCCGCCGGCGTCCTCGATGGCCCGGCAGAGCGATTCGATGTAGGCGGTGTTGCCGGCGAGGTGCTGCGCGCGGTAGTAGAGCACCGCGACGGTGGGGCCTTCGCTGTCTTGGGCGTCGGGCCGATGCAGCTCTCCCCAGGTCGGCGTCACCACCGGCGGGGTGAACCCGAACCCGGTCATCAGCACCGTGTCGGAGAGGAAGGCGTGCAGCTGGCGCAGGTTGTCCACGCCGCCGTGGGCCAGATAGATGTGCGCCTGCACCGCGATGCCGGCCGCCAGCGTGGACAGGCCGGTCAGCTCGGCGTCGGCGGCCTGCTCGCCGCTGACGAGCACCGTCGGGATCCCGCTGGCGATCACCGCGTCGATTCCGTCCTGCCAGGCGCGATAGCCGCCGAGGATCCGCACGACGACGATCTCTGCGCCGGCGAGCAGGTCGGGCAATTCCTCGTCGGACAGCCGCGACGGGTTGGCCCACCGATAGTTTTTGCCGCTGGAACGGGCGCTGATCAGGTCCGTGTCGGACGTCGACAGCAGCAGGATGGTCGGCTCAGCCACCCGTCATTCGTACCCCAGCGTCGCCGCGATGCGCGCGGCGACCTCACCGGCCACCTCGAGCGCCGGTCCGCCCGTCGCCGGCACGTAGCGATCCGCAACCGGGTCGTAGTCGGCGCCGGCGATCGACCCGTGATCGGCGCCCAGCTCCACCAGCTCGACCGGCCAGCCGATCCGCTGCAGGTCGGCGGCGAAGTCCCTGCTGGCGGCGACCGGCACGGCGTCGTCGGCCAGCCCGTGCAGCAACAGAAACGGCGACCCGATGCGGTCGGCGGACAGCATGTCGCTCGGCGCTCGACCGGAGATCGGATCGGGAACCATGAAGGCGCCGGCCAGGCAGACCGTATGCGCCAGGGCGAGGTCGAAGCGCGCGAGCGTCAGGCCCGCGGCGGCGCACCCGCCCAGCGACCACCCGACGAGCACCAGGGCGGCGCCGGTTGCGAGGTCGCGCGCGAAGTCGAGCGATCCCAACAGGTCGGCGCGCCCGCCGTCGTCGGCGTGGGAATTCCAATCGGGCGCCACGACCGTCGCACCGCGATCGGCGAGCATGCCGGCCAGGGGGCGGACGGCGGCGCGGGCGTCGGTCTGCATGCCGTGCCACAGCAAGACCGTCGGTTGCGATGAGTCGCCGAACACGTCGACCAGACGACCCGGGGCGTATTCCTGCGTCCTCACGGGGACGAGTGTGCCCGGGCCGACGCGGATCCAATCGCGCCGAAGGTGCACCGCTCGCGAAAAATTCGCGCGAACCCCGCCGCGGATGCACGCGCGGCGCAAGACTGTGGGGATGAAGGTCTCCGGAAAAACCGTTGCCGTCACCGGCGGTGCCCGAGGAATCGGACTGGCCATCGCCACCGCCCTGCACGGGTTGGGCGCCAAAGTCGCCATCGGGGACATCGACGAAGCGGCCGTGCACGAGGCGGGTGGCCGGTTGGGTCTGGCCGTGCGCCGCGGGCTGGACGTGACGGAGCGCCAGTCGTTCGCCGCCTTCCTCGACGCCGTCGAAGTCGAGCTGGGGCCCCTCGACGTGCTGGTGAACAACGCCGGCGTCATCGCCGCGGGCAGCGCGGTCGACGAGCCCGACGCCGTCACCCAGCGGGTGCTCGACGTCAACATCGGCGGCGTCATCCTGGGGACCAAATTGGCTGCCCAGCGGATGCTGCCGCGCGGTCGCGGTCACATCGTCAACATCGGGTCGATGGGTAGCGTGCTGCCGTGTGCGGGCATCGCGACCTATTGCGCGACCAAGCACGCCGTGCTCGGGTTCACCGACTCGGTTCGCATGGAAACCCGTGGCCGCGGCCTCCACTTCTCGACGATCATGCCGACCCTGACGAACACCGAAATGATCGCGGGTGTCGGACACGCCCGGGGCTTCAAGAACGCCGAGCCGCAGGACGTCGCCCGGGCCGTGGTCGGCGTGATCGCCAAACCCACACGGCGCGTGGTCGTTCCGCGTTCGATGGGCATCATGGCGTCGGCCCAGCGGCTGATGCCGCAAGGCCTAGCGGAAGCGATCGGACGCGCGGTAGGCACGGACCGCGTCTTCACCAGCGACCTGCAAACCGACAAGCGCCGGGATTATGCGCGGCGGACGGGAACGTCCTGAGCGGCACCTATCCGGTCGCCACCCGCCTGCTGCCGAACACGCGTTCCTGCATGGCGGTGTCGCCGAACGAGTGGGCCTTGACGACCTTGCCGTTACGGAACTCGAACACGTCGGCCTCGTCGGCGCTCTCGTCGCCGACGCTGACTCGGGTCAGGACCATGACGACGTCGCCGTCAGCGAGGTAGCGCTTGGTCTCCACCTTGGTCGCCTTCTCCCACAGCCGCATGAACAGCTCGGTGAGCTCGTTCTTGCCCCGATACGTCCCGCCAATCATGCTGTCGCCGTTGATGGTCCACTCGGCGGAGTCGCTGAAGACATCCGACGCGGCTTCCAGGTCACCCGCGGTAAATGCCTCGTAGCCCTTCCTCGTCGCCTCGATGTTGGCGTTCGACATCCGACTTCCCTTCTCTTCCTCGCGATTAACTTCGACCCCGTCGTCGACGGGGTGGACACCCGTCGGCCGACGGCCGCGGGCTCGAGCGACGCGCCGCAAAATCGACGGGCGGAACAACCGGGCCGGCGGGGCGACCATCGCCGTGACCCGCATGAACTGCCCGGCCACGACGGGGTCGACCTCGACGGCGCTCAGCACCCGCTCCAGGAAGGCGTTGCTGATGCGCATCGACACGGGCCGGCGCCCGTGCACTTCGGGCAGGGCCAAGTCGGAGCCGACGGCGGTCTGCCAGGCCACCCGGACGGTTTTTGCCGACGAGCGGAAGAAACGCCGCGGCAGGCCACGCTCCCCGCGCGACAGGCAGTCCCGCAGCACCGTCGCCTCGATCGCGGCGACCGTCATGCCCTGCCCGTAGATGGGATTGAAGCTGCAAATCGCGTCACCGACCACCAGCAGGCCCTCGGGCGTGCGCCGCATCTTGTCGTAGCGCCGCCAGCGGTTGGAGGGCACGCGATGGTGTACCACCGCGCCCAGCGGTTCCGCCGCGCGCAACGCGTCCAACACCCGAGCGGGCACGAAATCCGCCGCGTACTCGATCATTTCGGCGGTCGCACCCGGCGGTTGCAGCCCGGCCATGGCTCCGACCCCGAACATCCAGGTGTTGTTCTCGTTTCTGATCAGCCCGAACATCTTGGGCCGCCCGGGCTCGGGGAAAAGGGCGATCATGTGTTGGCGGATCGCGCCGGGCTCCAGGCGCAGCAGCTGGCACGCGTAGGCGAGCTGCACCGTCAGCTCGTCCTCGCGCGGACGGCCGTAGCCGAGTTCTTCCAAGAAGGCCGGCGTGCGAGACCCCCGGCCGGTCGCGTCGACGACGAGGTCGGCGGGCAGCGCCTTACCGCGCTCCAGAACGCGGTCGACGACCCTGGCCCCGATGACGCGGTCGCGGGCCGGCGTGGTGATCAGGCCGACCAGGTCGTGGCATTCGAGGAACGTAATGTTCGGAAACGACTTCACCCGCCGGCGCACGTTCCATTCCAGCAGCGGCCGGCTCGGGAAGAGGACCACGGGCGGATTCGGCGCCCTGCCGGATCGCGGCGTGGTGTGCCCGCCAACCGATATCGACACCTTCGAGAAGTCGCCGTCGTCCCAGATGCCGGCGCCGTTGGCCGTGAGTTCGTCCACGAACCCGGGGAACAGCTCGTCGAGAACCTGCGTGCCGCGCGCGGCCAGGGCGTGGATCAGCCTGCCCTGCGGAACGCCGCGGCGGTTGATGGGATGCAACGGCAGGATGTCGCGCTCGACCACCGTGACCCGGTCGTAGAACTCGGCGAGCACGCGGGCCGCCAGCAGGCCGCCCATGCTTGCTCCCAACACCACCGCATGACCACCGCGCTGTCCCATGCCACGCTCCTGACCTGGAAGAAATGGGCCAATCGCAGTGTCCGGCGCGGCGTTGCCGGGCGGCTAGCGTAGTCGGCTACTCAACTGTCGCGGCCGGCCCCTCGCCCCGCGGTCGTACCGTGTGGTGGTGGCCCGAGCCCGTGACACCGACGCCTGCCCGGGTGCGCTGCAGGTCCATCAGGCCGCCGACGGCGCGCTCGCGCGGGTCCGGCTGCCCGGTGGCAGCATCTCCCCCGCCCAGCTGGCGACGCTGGCCGGCGTCGCGAGCGGGTTCGGCTCGGGAACGCTCGAGCTCACCGCGCGGGGCAACGTGCAGGTGCGCGGCATCACCGACGTCGCGGCGGCCGCCGAGGCGATCGCGGGCGCCGGGTTGTTGCCGTCGCCGACGCATGAGCGGGTCCGCAACATAGTCGCGTCACCGCTGTCGGGCCGCGTCGGCGGCGCCGTCGACGTGCGCGGGTGGGTGGCCGAGCTCGACGCGGCGATTTGTGCCGAGCCGAGGCTCGCGGAGCTGGGGGGCCGGTTCTGGTTCAGCGTCGACGACGGTCGCGCCGACGTCGCCGGACTGGGCGCCGACGTCGGCGTGCATGCGCTGGACGACGGCGTCGCACTGCTGGTGACGGGCCGGGACACCGGCGTCCGGCTGGCCGCCGGCGACGTGGCGCAAGCACTGGTCGCGCTGGCCGTGCGGTTCGTCGAGATCCGCGGAAAGGCATGGCGCGTCAGCGAATTGGCCGACCTGACCGAACTGCTGCCCGATGCCGACCTGAGCGCCGCACCGTTCCCGCCCGTCACGAAGGGCCCGGTGGGGTGGATCAACCAGCGCGACGGCCGGGTGGCGCTGGGCGCGGCGGTGCCCTTGGGCGTGCTGCCCGCGCGGGTCGCGGAGTTCCTGGCCGCCATCGAGGCCCCGCTGGTGGTCACGCCGTGGCGGTCGGTGCTGGTGTGCGATCTCAACGAAGAGGTCGCGGACACCGCCCTGCGGGTGCTGGCGCCGTTGGGGCTGGTCTTCGACGAGGACTCCCCCTGGCTGAGCGTCAGCGCCTGCACCGGCAGCCCGGGGTGCGCGCACTCGGCGGCCGACGTGCGGGCGGACGCCGCGCAGTCGCTGCACGCGCGGGATGCCGACGCCGCGGGGCACCGCCATTTCGTCGGCTGCGAGCGGGCGTGCGGCAGCCCGCCGGCCGGTCAGGTGCTGGTCGCTACCGGACAGGGATACAGACCGCTTCGCGACCAGCCTTAAGGTGAGCGGGTGCTCGAGTACATCCGCGACGCGGCCGAGATCTACCGGCAGTCGTTCGCGGCGATCCGCGCCGAAGCCGACCTGGCGAGGTTTCCGGACGACGTCGCGCGGGTGGTGGTCCGGTTGATCCACACGTGCGGTCAGGTCGACGTCGCCGATCACGTCGCCTACACCGACGACGTCGTCGCGCGGGCCGGCGCCGCGTTGCGCGGCGGCGCCCCGGTGCTGTGCGATTCGTCGATGGTGGCCGCCGGCATCACCGCCGCCCGGCTTCCCGCCGGCAACCAGGTCGTGTCGCTGGTGGCCGATCCGCGCGCGGTGCAGCTGGCCGCGCGCCGGCACACCACCCGTTCGGCGGCCGGGGTGGAGCTGTGGGCCGAGCAGCTGCCGGGCGCCGTCCTGGCCCTCGGCAACGCCCCGACCGCGCTGTTCCGGCTGCTGGAGCTGATCGACGAGGGCGTTGCCCCGCCGGCGGCCGTGCTCGGCGGCCCGGTGGGGTTCGTCGGGTCGGCGCAGTCCAAGCAGGAGTTGATCGACCGCCCGCGGGGGATGTCCTATCTGGTGGTGCGCGGCCGCCGCGGCGGCAGCGCGATGGCCGCGGCCGCCGTCAACGCGATCGCGAGCGACGCCGAATGAGCGCAGCAGGCACCGCGCGAAGCGCCCCAAGGGGCACACTATGGGGCGTCGGGTTGGGGCCCGGCGACCCGGAATTGGTCACGGTCAAGGCCGCCCGGCTGATCGGCGAGGCCGACGTGGTGGCCTACCACAGCGCCCGGCACGGCCGCAGCATCGCCCGCGGGATCGCCGAACCGTACCTGCGGCCCGGCCAGATCGAGGAGCACCTGGTCTATCCGGTGACCACCGAGGCGACCGACCATCCCGGCGGCTACGCGGGCGCGCTCGAAGACTTCTACGCCGAGGCGACGCGGCGCATCGCCGCGCACCTCGACGCCGGTCGCAACGTCGCGCTGCTGGCCGAGGGAGACCCGCTGTTCTACAGCTCCTACATGCACCTGCACACCCGGCTGACGGAGCGGTTCAACGCGGTCATCGTCCCGGGCGTCACGTCCGTGAGCGCCGCGTCGGCGGCCATTGCCACGCCGCTGGTGGCCGGCGACGAGGTGCTTTCGGTGCTGCCGGGCACCCTGCCGGTGGCCGAGCTGACCCGCCGGCTCGCCGACACCGACGCCGCGGTCGTGCTCAAGCTGGGCCGCTCCTATCCGGCTGTGCGCGAAGCGCTTTCGGCAACGGGGCAGCTGGACGACGCGTTCTACGTCGAGCGGGCCAGCACGTCCGGGCAGCGGATACTGCCCGCCGCGCAGGTCGACGAGACCGGGGTGCCGTACTTTTCGCTGGCGATGCTTCCCGGTGGCCGTCGCGGCCAGCGGCGCCCCCCGGCGGCCGGCACCGTGGCGGTCGTCGGCCTGGGGCCCGGCGACAACGACTGGATGACGCCGCAGAGCCGGCGGGAGCTGGCCGCCGCCACCGACCTGATCGGCTACCGGGGTTACCTGGATCGTGTCCCGGTCCGCGAGGGGCAGCGGCGACACCCCAGCGACAACACCGACGAACCCGCGCGTGCGCGGCTGGCGTGCGCGCTGGCCGAGGAGGGCTGCGCCGTCGCGGTGGTGTCGTCGGGCGATCCGGGGGTGTTCGCGATGGCGACCGCGGTGCTGGAGGAGGCCAAACAGTGGCCGGCGGTGCGGATCCGGGTGGTTCCGGCGATGACGGCCGCGCAGGCCGTCGCCAGCCGGGTCGGCGCGCCGCTGGGCCACGACTACGCGGTGATCTCGCTGTCCGACCGGCTCAAGCCGTGGGACGTCATCGCGCAGCGCCTGGCCGCCGCGGCCGCCGCCGATCTGGTGCTGGCCATCTACAACCCGGCTTCCAAGGCCCGGACCTGGCAGGTCGGCGCGATGCGCGACGTGCTGATGGCCCACCGCGAACCCGGGACGCCGGTGGTGATCGGCCGCAATGTTTCCGGGGGTGTCCCGGGCCCAGAGGAAGACGTCCGCGTGGTGCGGCTGGCCGATCTCGACCCCGCCGAAGTCGACATGCGCTGCCTGCTGATCATCGGCTCGTCGCAAACGCAGTGGTACGCCGACGATCTCGGCGACCGGGTGTTCACCCCCCGGCGTTACCCGGGGTGACGCCGGAGCCGACAGCGCCCGCATACGCCATCCCGTCGGGAGCGGGTTCCCTCCCGTGCGATCGCTGGGGCCTGCTTGCGCCCCCAGCCACTTCCTCGCCCAGCAGCAGGGAGCGCACCAATCTGCGCGGTCCGTACGGTCGAAGCATAAAGCTGGCCGGGCGCGGCCGCACGCGCATCGGCCACCAGAACCAGCGCCCCAGCAGCGCGGCGATCGACGGGGTCATCAACGAGCGCACGACGAGGGTGTCGAAGAGCAGGCCGAGTCCAATCGTGGTGCCGGCCTGCCCAATCGAGCGCAGGTCGCTGGCGGCCATCGACATCATGGTGAAAGCGAACACCAGCCCCGCCGCGGTGACGACACCACCGGTCTCCCCCATCGAGCGGATGATGCCGGTCCGCAGCCCCGCCCCGATCTCCTCCTGGAACCGTGACACCAGCAGCAGGTTGTAGTCGGATCCCACGGCCAGCAGGATGATCAATCCGAACACCGGCGCGATCCAGTTCAACTCCAGGCCGAAGAGGTGCTGCCACACCAGCACCGACAGCCCGAACGCGGCACCCAGCGACAGCAGCACCGTTCCGACGATCACCAGGGACGCGACCAGCGCGCGCGTGATGATCACCATGACGGCGAAAATCAGTGTCAGGGCGGCGATCCCGACGATCAGCAGGTCGTATTGCGAGCCGGCCTGGATGTCGCGGTAGATCGCCGCCGTCCCGGCAAGGTAGAACCTGGCGCCGGTGAGCG
Source organism: Mycobacterium terramassiliense (assembly GCF_900157385.1). Lineage (GTDB taxonomy): Bacteria > Actinomycetota > Actinomycetes > Mycobacteriales > Mycobacteriaceae > Mycobacterium > Mycobacterium terramassiliense. The sequence continues at coordinate 7,346 of NZ_LT717697.1, read as the reverse complement.
TCGTTCCCTTCACCGCTTGATGCGCGGCATCCAGCGCGGGCTTGACCGCGGCGATGCCCGCCGGAGTCGCCGGGTCCGCGTCGTGGGTGATGATGAAGCGCGCGGCCTTGCCGTCCGGCGAGAGGAAGAGCTTCAGACCACGCTGAAAGTCGGCATTCTGGAACGCCTCCGGGGGCAGGTAGAAATAGTCACCACTCCTGGACGCGTCGAACGCCTGACCCATCGCGCTCGCCGTCTCGGTCATCTGGGCCATCTGCGTCACCAGGCCCGAGAAGCTGCTGTGCATCGTGAGCAAGGTGCCCTGCATGGACTTCGCGACGGCGATCATCGGCGGGAACTGCGCCATCATCTGGGGCACGATCGCGTCGACGTCGTTCATGTCCTTGACCAGCGTGCTCATGTTCGCGCTGAACTTGTCCACGCCGTCGGTCGCCTCGAACACCGACCTCGAGGCCCAGCAGACCGGGATGTTGAAACAGTGCGGTTCCCAATACAAGTAGCTGCGGAACGGCCTCGCGAAATCGTCGAAATCCGCCAGATGGTCCCGCATCTCGTTCAGCGTGGATTGCATGTCGCCCATGTCGCCGACCATGCGATGAGTCGCGCCGCTCATCTGTCCGAGCAAGCCCTGCATCCGCTCCATCGAGCCGATCATGGCGCCGAGATCGTCGCTCATCTTGAGCATGTCCGCGGTGCGGTCCTTCATGAACTGAAGGTTCTGCTGGATGGGAATCGATTGGGCACTGATCTGGAACGGTATCGATGTGTGCTCGATAGGGCCGCCCAGCGGCCGGGTGATGCTTTGCACCATCGCGATTCCCGGTGATCGGAAGACGTCTTTGGCGAGCCGGTCGAGAATGATCATGTCGCCGCTGTTGCGCATGTCGTGATCGCTCTCGATCATCAGGATGTCGGGATTCATTGTCGCGGCGCTGAAATGGCGCTCCGCGGCCGCATATCCGACATTCGATGGCACGTTGGCGGGTGTGTAGTAGCGGTCGTTGAAGCTGATCTTCATGCTGGGCATGACCAGGATGCCCACGATCGCGATGGCCAGCGAGGCCGCGAACACCGGACCGGGCCAGCGCACCGTGGCCGTGCCGATGCGCCGCCACCCACGCGTCTTGATCATCCGCCTCGGGTCGAGCAAACCAAACCGGGTGGCCACCGCGACAATGGCCGGCGCCGCGGTCATCGCCCCCGCGACGACGACGAGCAGCCCCAGGGCGGACGGGATGCCCAGCGCCTTGAAATACGACAGCCGCGCCAGGTGCAGGCAGAAGGTGGCTCCGGCGATGGTCAACCCCGACCCCAGGATGATGTGCGAGGTCCCGCGGAACATCGTGTACCAGGCCGCTTCTCGGTCCTGGCCGGCCTGGCGAGCCTCCTGGTAGCGACCGATCAGGAAGATCGCGTAATCGGTTCCCGCCGCGATCGCCAGCGACGACAGCATGGCGACGACGAACGTGGAAAATCCCAACAGCTCGTTGTTTCCGAGCAGCGCGACGAGCCCCCTGGCCGTGCCCATCTCGAAACCGACCATGACGAGCACCAACAGCACCGTGCTGATCGACCGATAAGCGATGAACAACATGATCATGATGACCACGCCGGTGACGCCCATCATCGTGAACATGCTCTTATCGGCGGCCTCGTTCATGTCCGTCGTCAGCGGTGCCGGGCCGGTGACGTAGGCCCTGAGCCCCTTGGGGGGTTCTGACCTGTCGACGATCTTGCGCACCACGTCGACCGATTCGTTGCCCGGCGTGCTGCCCTGGTTGCCGGCCAGGTTGAGCTGGACGTACGCGGCTTTGCCGTCGCGGCTTTGGACGCCGGCGGCCGTGAGCGGGTCTCCCCACACGTTCTGCACGTGCTGCACGTGCTTGGGGTCGGCCCGCAGTTGTTGCACCAGGCCGTCGTAATAGCGGTGCGCCTCGTCGCCGAGTTGCTGATCGCCCTCGAGGACGATCATCGCGATGCTGTCGGAGTCCGACTCGTGGAAGGTCGCGCCGATGCGCTTGGCCGCGATCATCGCGGGCGCGTCTTGGGGCGACATGGTGACCGCGTGCTTGCGCGCGACCGACTCGATCGGCGGCACAAGCACATTCAGGGCGACGGTCAGTAGGAGCCAGCCGATGATGATGGGCCACGCGAACGTGCGGACGAACCGCATGAATTTCGGGCGGGCTTGATTGTCTGGGTTGTCGGTGTTCATGCGGCCTTCACCAGACAGGAAGTCTGCGCGTGACGGCCGGCGGTGGACCGTTCGTCCTTGAGCTCACCGTTGACCGTGATGCGGCACCCGAGGTTGTCGCTGTTGCCCTGTGCGACCACGCTGGCGATCACGGCCGGCACCGTCGCCGTGATCGTGAGGGTCCAGGGCAGGCTGGTGAAGTTCGCCTGTTCCGGCTGGGCCTTGACGTCTAAATAGCTCACGCTTCCCGCCGTGTCGCCGGGGCCGTAAACCTCGTAGGTCACCCGCTTGAGATGCGACGGCTCGAGCGGTTCGGCGCTGCTGCCGGTGGCGGTGAAGATCGCATCGGAGCCGAAAACGCCGCGGAGCCGATTGACGGTGATGCCACCGAGGACGACCGCCACCACGACGACGAGCGGCACCCACGCCCGCTTGAGAAAGATCAACACTGGTGTCTCCTTCCTCTGGCGGCCACTAGTGTCCACTCGTGGCCTGGTCGTTCTGGCGCAGTGTCATCACCACGCCGCGACGCCGGGTAGGGCCGATCGGCCCCCGAAGTCATCCGGCACAACGCCTTGGTGGCAGCAGTCCGCATTCAGTTATACCATACCCCCTAGGGTATTAGCTACTGCAGCCGCGGAACGCAGTCGAAAAACGCTGATTTACGCACCGGGCCGAAAACGATCATCGCCGCTCGGGCGTTAAGGCATGGATTAGGTTGTCGCGCTTCGCTATCCGGTCGAGCCGGCGTCCCGACTACTGGACATCATCGGGCGGGTCAGGGCAACCGTCGGCGGCAATGGTGGGGCCGGCGGCGTCGGTCACCGAGTGCTCATGCCTCGCCGCTACCCGCGCAGCGGCCGATCGGCACACTCAGCCGACCCAGCTATGCGGACGGCTTTTCCTTCAGCATCATCGCAGTGAAGTCCAGACGCCAGAGCGACTCGAACAGGTTGCGACCGAACTCCTCCAGGTCACGCTTGCTCGCGCCCTGCGACTCCCCGCTCTTGGCGACCCGGTCGGCGATCTGACGAATCGTGCGCCGGCCATCGACCTGTTGCAGGAAATGCATCTGAGCCGGTGTCACCTTCGTGCGCCAATTCGGCCGAAAGATCTCCTCCCCCTCGATACCGCAGCGCATCCGCATCCGCGGAACGTACTCGAGGCACTCGAGAGTGGAGAAACTGATTTCGTAGCTCTTCTTCGGCCGGTCGGAACGGCATGCCATGAAGAAATGCGCGCCGTTCATCACGTGAAGACGCTCTATGAAGGACCAGAGCCTGGCCTCGGGCAACGCGCTCACCGCCCGATGGAGTGAAGTCCCGGGTCTGAACCAATCATGCGGGTAGTACGGCGCCTTGATGAACCACCCCTGAAATGCCAACCCAGCCGACGTCACGAGCTCGATGCAGTCATCGACGCTGTAATTGCGCTCAGGGCCATGCAGGAAGGTGTCCGCCAGGGCGGCATCGGACTGGGCGGAAACCGGCGCGATCTTGAAGTAATTGTGGACGGGGTGTTCTGTCGGGAGCGCCGAGATCACTTCTTTCACCATTTGGACCGATGCGTCGTCGTGACCCATGCCCAAGTCTTGGAAGGCCGACTGCAGCATTTCGACGCCCATCCGGCCGGACTTCGCATAAAGCATCACGCCCAGCGCGCCATCTCGCCGCAGACAACCCCTCAGTGCCTTCATGCCCGCCAGTGGGTCCGGCAAGAGGTGCAACACGCCGGTCGACACAATCAGGTCGAAGTTGCGCTTAAGCGATGACAGCTCCTCTATCGGGACTCGATGCAATTCCAGGTTCGACAGCCCGTACTTGTCTTTCAGATATTGCGCATGTTCCAGCGACGGTTGACTGATATCGACCCCCACCACTTTCGCGGAACGGTTGTTATACGCGAAAACCGCGGCCTGGTTGGTACCGCAGCCGGCGATCAAAACATCGAGATCGGGCTTATAGTCCCGGTCGGGCCACAAAATCGAGTGAGCGTGGACAGGATCGAACCACTCCCAATTGCTATCGGTCCATGCCTCAAGGTCTTGTATGGGTTCTGGGTACGCCTCGTACCGGCGCGAGACGATGGCTGCGTTCGATTCCTCGTTCATTGCGGACGTAGGCCCTTCCGGTCGAGTCTTGATCGAGGACCCCCGTTCCGTGGTCAGCCGGGAGCTGCATCACGGGGCGAGCCCCATCGTGGGGATTATCCGTTACCGCCGGTTCTGCCCGCAAGGAAACGGTGTCATTCCGTCTGGGTAAGTTCCGGGTGGTCCATCAGCGGTCCGCCGTTGGCGGACAGGAAGAGTGGTCTGTGGACCCAGGCCGTAGCGTCGTCGGGTAGGCGGTGTGGACGAAGTGCTTTGCATCATCGCCACACTCTGACCGCCAGCCATGGGCTCCCATCCGGATGGGCGATCGAGGCAGAATTATCGGATCGGCGCGTGATCGATACGCCAGTACGTACCCCATCCGTCAATCGGCAGTATGGGCGATGTGATCGCGTAACGTTCACGAAAATCGTGGACGGCCTTCGCGCAAGCCGGTATCTGATAATCGTCCACTATCACGAAGCCGCCATATGGCACTTTGTGATAGAGCGCGTCCAAAGCTTCAATCGTCGATTCGTACATATCGCCATCAAGCCGCAATACAGCTAACCGATCGATCGGAGCGGCTGGCAACGTATCCTTGAACCAACCTTCAAGAAAAACCACCCGTTCGTCCAATAATCCGAAACGCCGGAAATTATCCTCAACATCGGCACGCGACACCTTGAGTTGACTATGGGTATGGTGCTGATCGCCGGCATCGGCGGGGAACTTTTCGGGGTCTGGCGGTGGAAGTCCAGCAAAGCTGTCAGCCACGAAGACACGTCGCGCGCCATCACCGTATGCCTCCAAAATTCCCCTCATCAGAATGCAGGCGCCGCCTCGCCAAACGCCGGTCTCTACAAAGTCACCCTTGACGCCATCAAGTATCACCGTCTCGCAGGCGTAGCGTAGATTTCGCATGCGAACACTCCCGATCATGGAAAAGGAAAGTGAGGGCCAGTCCCTGCCCAAGAGACGGTTGTTGGGATCGAACTTGCCGTCCGACCAGAAGTCGCAGGGCGCATCTTCGACAAGCATGCCGGTCAACGACGCCTCGAGAAGATTGAGGTATCGCTGGACCAATCTGCCGCGGCCCGATCCTTGGTATGCCGGCTCTTGAACCCGGATGGAGGGGGTTAGGGACGGGGATACCTGCTGCGTGCCGCGTATCTCCGCGATTACGTCCCGGCGTCCATCCTCGAAGACGACCCTCACCTCGAGGGTGAATACCGGTGCGAGTCCGACCGTTCCGATCGCCTTCCAGAACCCCACTGGTGAGGAACTGCCATACACTTTGTCCACATCGGGCCGCGAAAGAGTGAGCTCGCAGCGCGCGACCACGCTTTGCTCGTGGACGAACTCCAACCTGGCCACGGGGGCCTTGCATACGACCCAGCCATAGACCTGGAACGCGCATCCGTCGACCGGACCCTTCCGCGGGTATTCGAGATTAGCAGCGGTGATCAGGTCATTGCTAGGGCGCAGGGTGACCCCGGATATCTCCACTTCCATGCGGCGATCCCGTCCCTCCTCGCCGAGGGCGGCCGCCATATCCACGGCAGTGCCCTCGTCGGCAACCCCTCGGCCGCCATCGGCAACACCCTCGCCCGCGTCACCTGCCGCTGCAGCGCGGTCTGCGACGCCAGCTTGTCCAGTGTCCAAGGCTTCCTGGCATGACACCATGTCAGAAATTCTGGTGTCAAGAAGCCGCGTGGGCTCATCAAAAGTGCCCCGTAATCCGATCGTTGCATCATTTGAGGATGGTCCGTTGGGTCGCTGTCGCCCACCCACTCACCTGGTCATTTTCCGGTCAGCCAGGGAAGACGCCAGAATTGGTCGGAATACGTCGATGCCGCCCTGGGAGCGGATCCCGATGCCGACCCGAGTGCGCGATTTCTTTCACGACAAACCAAAAGATCGTTATCGCGAATTCGATAGCCGCGCCGGTCGGCGGGACGGTCTCTGCGCTTTCGTTGGTGCATCAGTTCTTTTTGCGACCTTTTCCCGGCTGACCGATCGCCTGACTGATGAGCCGTTTCGCTTTTGTTTAAGGCCATAAACGTCGAGGAATCCCGCTACCATTGCCGCAAGAGACGGCGGTTCAGGGATCGCGCTGGAAAGGCGCTCCCACAGGCCGGTTTCCGTCGATCCTCTCAGTATGGCTGCGGCCAGGGCGTCGGGGTCGCCCCGGGTAAAGTGGATGCCATCGACGTCATCGATGACGCGCTCGGCCATAGCCCCGACATCGGAACAGATGACCGGGCGGCGGAACGCCCCCGCCTCCGACACCACGAGGCAAAAGGCCTCTTCCCAGAGGGAAGGCACAATGCACCAGTCAACGCGTGCCATTCGGCTGGCCAGTTGATCTACTGAGTAGGAACCATTGTTGTGCACGATTCGCTGCGCAAAAGGGCGCTCGTTCTCTTCGGCGAAGAAATCTTCGATTTCCTTTGCGAGCGCCGGCGTGCCATAGCGGAGGTTGTCGCCATTCAACTCAACCTTGAAATTCGTGAAGCCCTGCTCCCGAAGGATTCCCACCGCCCGGAGGATTATTTGAATACCCTTGATGTCGACCATCTGCCCAAAGAAGCCGAAGCGGTTCTTTGGACCGTCAAAAGCGGGAAGCGTTGAACCGCCGGTGCAGTCAGCCAGACCGTTCGTTACGTGACGGATCTTTCTCGCATCGAGTCCCCACGCGACATAGCGGTCGACCATGAAACTGCTGGGACAGGTAAAAACGTCCACATCCTGCAGGTGGCGCATGAACCACATCTTCCGCAACGAAAAGTGTTCGGGCGGCAGGTGGGGGAAGCACTGATGACAACGAACGGAGCTCGCTTGCGAGCACAGCGATTGATCGCTCAGTCGCACCATGTATCCGTTCGCGTCGCAGATGCTGAGAAATTCATGAAACGTGTAGACAAGGCGCGCATTGGGCAGAACTCGCCTAGTCAAGCTGAGAAAATCAATGCCATAAGTCAGGAAATGATGAAAATGAACGATATCGGGCCGAACGGTGGTAAGAAATTCGCAGTAGGCCTCGACCAGACGGACTGAGGA
>NZ_LT717696.1 GCF_900157385.1 Mycobacterium terramassiliense | reverse complement strand
GATCGGCAACGGCGGCTTCGGCGGGACAGGCGGAGCGGGCGGCAGCGGCGGCGGTCACGGCGGAGCCGGCGGCAATGGGAGCCTTGTCAGCATCGGCGGGGCCGGCGGAGCCGGTGGTGCCAGCGTCAATGGCGCCGGGGGGAACGGTGGGAACGGCGGCGCAGACGGCCTGCTGCTCGGCAACGGCGGTGCCGGTGGCGCGGGCGGATCGAGCATAAATGGTGTCGGCGGTGACGGCGGGACTGGCGGCCAGGCGCTGCTGATCGGCAACGGAGGCAACGGAGGTAACCCCGGAACCGGCGTAGGTTTGGGCCATACCGGAGCCGGTGGCCGTGCCGGCGTGGTGCTGGGCGTGGACGGCTTCAATGCACCGGCCAGCACGTCACCCCTGCACAACCTGCAACAACAGGTACTCAAAGCCATCGACGCGCCCGTCCAGGCTGTCACCGGGCGCCCGTTATTCGCCAACGGTGTGCCCGGCGCCGCGGGCACCGGTCAACCCGGAGGCGACGGCGGCTGGCTGCTAGGAGATGGCGGCGCGGGCGGCTCGGGCGGATCAGGCCTCCCCGGTGGTGCGGGCGGGACCGGTGGCTTCGCTGGTGCCCCAGGGAACGGCGGCGCGGGCGGCAACTCGACGACTGGCAACGGCGGTGTCGGTGGGGCCGGCGGGACCGCCCCGGCCGATAACGGCGGCACGGGCGGCGCAGGCGGGCTCACCACGGCACCAGGCGCGGCCGGCGGGGCCGGCGGGGCCGGCGGGCCCAGCGGATTATTCTCCTACGGCGGGACAGGCGGCGCCGGCGGGACCGCCTTCGGCAC
>NZ_LT717695.1 GCF_900157385.1 Mycobacterium terramassiliense | reverse complement strand
CTGCCTGGGTTGCTACTACACGTCCGGGGTGTACTGCTCGCCCGAGTAGCGAACCGGCCGCTTCGAAAGCCCCTACAGCAAAACCCAATGCACGACCTCAGGGCGCTGACTCAATTCAGCGCCCCCTATTTGTTTGCTTATGCCGGTTTGAAACACCGGGCAGATCGGTACTGTCCGGTTCCTTGCTCCGACGTGGCGCCGCCTCGCGGCCTATCGCCTCAGCCAGGCTGGAGATGATGGACCCGCTGACCGCCGACCGAAATCAGGATGTCAATCGATCGCCGCGGCGGTCAGGTACGTCAAAGCCGCTCGCCAAGACCATCTACGTCCACGAACTGCTCGATGGGTCGGCGACACTGACCAGCGGGCATGGCGCAGATCCGAGGCGGCGTTGTTGCTAGAAGAGTGGTCCCTTCCGCCGGTCGCCGAGGTCCGCTCTCATGAAAGCAAGCACGTCCTGGTGGTTGTCGCACCCCTTCTCCTGCATAAGGATCTGAATGTAACTGTCGTGCTGAAGGATCCGATCTGAATACCAGTGAGATTTCGCAACGCACACGCCATAGTCTGTCTGGCGTGGATAATCCACGAAGCCGTATCCCCCCTCGTTAAATTGTCTGATCAGGTCCTCGACGCTGTCACGTTCGAGGTCGTAGTGCATCCATCCCGGCACATCGCTCGCCTCAAGAGATTTTTCCAGCATTCGCACTGCGAAGCGCCCGTGCGTCGTGAAAATGAGCAGGCCGTTCGGCTTCAATGACTTGAGCAGATTGTCCATCAGTCCTTCGGCGACTTGCCGCGGAAGGTGGGTGAAAACCGACCCCAGCCACACGACATCGAAACGATCCGCCGGGATTTCACCTCCCGTGTCTTTGCAACCGAACTGCCTGACGCACCAGTCGACGCCGGCTTGGTCGCGATCGGTCACCCAGATCGCCGCTTCGGGAAAAGCGGCGCGGAACCAGCGGGCCACTCGTCCGTGTCCGCAGCCGAAATCGAAGACGTCCGAGATCGCCGCATTGCCACCAGGGTAGGTAGCCCGGAGGTTGAGCGCGTTGAGTACAACCGAAAGATCGGAGCGGCCTACGAATTCGTAGTGGCGCGCTGCCGCCGCCTTATACATCGTGTCGCCGTCCGAGACCGCGAGGTTCGGCCGCAAGCCGCGGATGAATTCATAAGAACCGGGCGAAAACATGGTCCGCACCGACTTTTCCTGCTGAAGCTTGTATTCTTTCCATTTGACGAAGGCGAAATAGACTTGCTCGGGTGGCAAGGCAGCGGCGGTGGTTACCCAGTGAGCGAACTCATCCGGTCCGGGATCTCGCTTCAGGACGGTGGCGTAGAGGCTGGCGACGTATTCCTCGGCGGCGGCGGGGCTCATGCGCGGCATTCTTTCAAATGCTTCTGACACGGGTGCCGAACCCGTTGAAACGCGAGCGTCCCCGAGCGTAGTCACGGGAATGGCGCCCAAGGCCTCGGTGGCGGCGATGTTCTCGTCCGACAGCGGAATGCGCGGATGGTTGGTCGACCCCTTGGGTCGTTCGATGTCAGTCATCGCACTCCTTGGGTTAGGCGATTTCTGCTCGCGGTCTTGACCGCGATCATCAAGACGTCCTGCTGCCCGCTCATACCGGTCGTTCGGCCGCACCCCGTGCCGTAGCGCAACGGTTCCCGGAGCTCAAGGCCGCATTCCCCATACAGATCCCTGACGAGGGCTTCGGGGTACGCGATCGCCGCTTCAGGATTTTCGACGTTGGTCGTTCGTGCACCTTGCATCTCATGCTCGAACTTGGTCCATCCCTTCCCCTCCTTGCTGAGGGCTGACGACTCCTCATTGAGCAGGAAGAAGGTGATCAGACTTCGCCCGCCCGGCTTCAGTACACGGACGATCTCGTACATATAGTGCTTCACGTCCGCTGGCAGCGTGTGCGTGAATACTGAGGCAAGCAACACTACATCGAACGACCCATGAGGACACGGGAAAGCGGAAGTCTCACGGCGTGTATTTCCTTGCGCGTTGTATCTTTTGTTCTGAACATCTGTGACTCTGAAATCGAAGTTGAGGTGTGATCCCGAGATGTTCTCCGCGCACCACGCGATTGCTTCCCTTGCGACATCGAAGCCGGCGTCGCGGTCCTCGCGGTTCAGGTAGCCGGTGAGCGGCAGACCCATCCGCCCTGAGCCGCAACCAACGTCGCGCACTGCGTCGCCTGGCTGCAACCCACATAGGTCAACCAAATAACCCGAGAATTCATCACCGGTTGCCTGGTACGCAGCGGGGCCACCAAGACTCACACAATCCTGAAGCTTCCGGGGCAGCAACTCGCCGGGCGAGCCGCAATTCGCTTTCGAAGTGCGATTCGAGCCCGGCCGAATACTCCCTGTCATGATGTAGTCAGCCGAATTTGTGCGCGGTTAGCTGGCTCGCGGGCTGTGAGGTGACGGTGAGGGCGGACTCGTACTCGGCCGGTGACTGGTAGCCCAGGGCTTCGTCCAGGCGTTCCCGGTTGTACGAGGCCACCCAACCAAAGCTGCCGCCGTCCGAGCAAGCGCGGAATCGCGCTTAACTCAACCACGCCGGGCTTCTCCGCACGTCTTGTAGCAGAAGTGTTTTTTGTTCCATAATGTGACGCATGGTGTACATGTGGTGTTCCCGCACCGAAGTACGTAAAGCGCCGCCGCGTAATATCTTGTCCATTGGTGGGGCGAGGCGGCGTTGACGACAACGAGTCCGGCGCGGCTCTCTGACCATATGCCGAATGGGGTGCGGCATCGGGTCAATGATTTACGGGAACCTGCTGTCCAAACTGATGACGGTTATGTACCGGATTCGTGGGGGTCGCGGACAGGACGCCGTCTATGAAACTTCTGCCCTCCGGACGGCAAAATAGGGCCTCGGAGTGCAGTGAAATATTGGGCCGATGATCGTTTCCCACCGCCATCGTTTCGTGCTTTTGGCCCCTTGGAAGACCGCGAGCAGTACAACCCACGCGCGGTTGCATGATTATAACGAGAGCCCTTACAGCCGCTTCTACGATTTCAACCCGCATCTTCAAAGGGTTGTGCATCAGCACCTGACCTATGCCGATTTCCGGATGCTCCCAGAATCGCGGTTAGGCTATGTCACGGGCGCCTTCATAAGAAACCCTTATGACCGGGTCTATTCGGGTTTCTTGCAACTTCAGAGGGATATCCGCGAGCAGCCGAACGCGCCTTTTCCAAACGCGTGGATCAAGGCGCTGGTCATGCGCCAATTGGCCGACAACGAAGCACAACTGATCGCCGCCGACTTCCAATTCGACAAGTGGCTTAGCTTGGTCGGAGAGAGCCAAGTTTATGAAATCGGCCGCAACTCAAGTTTTCCGCTACATCCCGCCCATTACTGGACGGGCATCTGTGGGCAGCAAATGGTCGATTTCATCGGAAAGGTCGAAAATTTCGAGAGCGACTTCGACCGGCTCTGCGCTCGCGTAGGTATCGACGTCGATCGCCGGCCAAACGCGAACGTGACCGCCGATTCCGCCGTAGGCGGTTCGCGCTACCGCTACGTAGACCGTATGGGCAGCACGTCGATCGGTAAGATCAACGCGCTGTTTGCCGATGACTTCGCGCTATTCGGCTACGAGAAACGGCCCGGCTGATCTGCTCATTTCACGCCACGGCTGTGCCACAACCTTGTTGACCAGCGAGCCGATACCTTCCAGCGACACCTCGACCGGATCGGGCGGCTGTATGGAGCGGCCCTGGTGCCATGTGGGTAATCCGAGGGCGTTGCGGCGCGGTGTCTCTAGCCGGCTGTTGATGGCGTGGGTGGGTCCGTTGGAGGCGTGGGGGTCGAAGAAGGCCGGGGTGTCGGCGGCGCCACGGGGGGCGGGCGAGTTGGGCGATCTCGTCCGATGCGGTGGGCACGCCACGGCGGATCGGGTTGATCAGTCTGGTCATGGCCGTGTTGCCGCGACGGCGGTTGGTGTCGACTTTGACGGCGAGGTGTTCCTCGGCGTCGAAAAGATTTGTGAGCCAGGCGTATTGAGGTATCAAGAGCAGCTCGGCCGGCAGCCCCGGTTCACGCTGCTGCTTTGCGCGACCGCGGACAGCAGATCCGCGCATCGGAGTCGCCTCACGCTCGAATCCCTCTCGAACCGGGTGCACGGGAACTGGCGGCTCGATATCTCCGCCGACCAGCCGGCCGCCGCGGCGTCCTGCCGGCGGCTGATCAAGGAATGTCCGGGGCTCGCGTACGGGAAAATCCTCACGGCCAACGCCGCAGCGTTATATTATGCGCCCTAACCTGCGATGATAGGTGTAAGAGGCGGTGACTCACGCGAAAATGGCTGACATCGAGCACGCAGAAACCGACCTGATGCCGCGCGGAGATGCGATCGCCGAAGTCGAATTCGACGCAGAATGGTACCTCGGCGCCTATCCGGATGTCGCCGAAGCGATCCGGGCGGGGTGGTTCAAGTCCGCCCTGGATCACTATCTCAGCCACGGGCACACAGAGGGCCGGCGCGCAACGCCCACCAGCACCACGGATTTGTCCGAGTTCGACGCCGTTTGGTATGCGAAGTCATACCCGCTGGCGGCCGAGGAATCTTCGCCGACCGACGCCGCGCTGCTGGAGCAGCACTACAATCGCATCGGCCGCCATCGCGGCTACAAGCCGAATCCGCGGGCCCTACGGCCGAAGAACGCGGCCGCCATGCCTTCCCCTTATGGCGGCCTGTGGATCGATCAGGCGAACGCCCTGGACCTGATCCGCGGCAAGTACGAACTGGGCAACATCACCACCGATGAAGCGCGGGACCTGGAGAGCCTTGTCCTGGACGGTTACGTCGTGCTGAAGAACGCCGTTCCGAGCGTGATCCTGGACCGCGCCACTGAGGTGCTAGAAGCGGCCTATGACGGTCGCTATCCCCAGGTCTGCTTCGAGTGCGGGTCCATCGCCCCCGGCCACCTCGCCTGGCAGGCGAAGATGAGCGAGGTGCCGGCCAAGGCTCTGGATCTGCACTGGCATTTCGACGAGATCCGCGATCTCGGCTTCGCCCCGGCGGTGGCCCGCTTCCTCCACCTGCTGTTCGAGCGACCCGCCTCGGTCTCGCAGTCGCTGGGTTTTTACCGCGGCTCGGCCCAGCCGATACACCAGGATTCGGCCTATGTCGCCTACTCCATTCCTCAGCAGTTCTGCGCCGCGTGGTTCGCGCTCGAAGACGTAAAGCCCGACGCGGGCGAGTTGATGTACTTCGTGGAAAGCCATCGCAAGCTGCCGGAGTTCAGCCACGCCGAGCGCTTCAAGAGCATGACGGACGCGCAGCTCGTCGGCGTCAGCTGGGATCTGCTCAAGGATGAGGACGCCAAGCACCTCAAAGCGATTCAAAGCGAGGCTCAGCGCCTCATGCTCAAGCGCGAAACCTTCATGGCCAAGCGCGGCGATGTACTAATTTGGCACGCAGAACTCGCCCACGGCGGTCGCCCGATCTCCACCAGCGCCACCCGCAAGAGCGTGGTCTTCCACTACTCGCCAAGCGAAATCGTGCCCCTCTACACCGAGACCCGTTCGGTGCAGTTGAAGCGCCACTGCCTGGGTTGCTACTACACGTCCGGGGTGTACTGCTCGCCCGAGTAGCGAACCGGCCGCTTCGAAAGCCCCTACAGCAAAACCCAATGCACGACCTCAGGGCGCTGACTCAATTCAGCGCCCCCT
>NZ_LT717694.1 GCF_900157385.1 Mycobacterium terramassiliense | reverse complement strand
TGGGCAGAATTCGCCTAGTCAAGCTGAGCAAATCAATGCCATAAGTCAGGAAATGATGAAAATGAACGATATCGGGCCGAACGGTGGTAAGAAATTCGCAGTAGGCCTCGACCAGACGGACTGAGGACGTCCAATACCAGTAACCGTTATATTCGGCCGGTAGGAACAGGAATTCGTTCGGCCGCTGGTCGAAGCCGGTGATGCAGGCTCCGGCTTTATACAATGCCTGATACGTACTGTCGGTCGAAGCCAGAAGCACCGGTTCGATGCCTGGTTCGTTCTGCAATCCCTGGAATAGTTCATAGGCGATCCGCTGCGCACCGCCCCGTATCAATTCGGGATGGTAGAGACTGACAATGAGAACTTTGGCGTTGCCCTGCGTTTCGGTCATTTCCCTCCTCCTCGTGTTCCCGGTGCGCGCTCAGCGGTGAGCCGGAGTCGAGAAAGCTTGTGACGCAGGACCATGGAGGTTCTTCTTCACGATTTCACCCCAGAGTTTGGTGAAATGCCATCGATTCACCAGACGTCCGCCTCCGAAGGCTGGACGGTATGTAGACCCCTTACCCTCGAAATGCACGAACGGCAGGCAATGGAGCCACGCCGGCTTGCCGGCGCTGAAGCTTTTGAGGCAAAGGTCAGCATCCTCGTACTGTCCGTAGATGTATTCCGCCGAGAACCCCCCCAACGACTCAAACCACTCGCGTTCTACGGACATGAAGGCCCCGGTCACGGCTGGAACCGGGCGCGAGACAAGAAACCGGTTCGTCTGCGGCGGCGCTCCCTTGCCGTAATGTTCCACTCTGAGCATCTCGCAGCGTGTGGCTTGCTGATCCCGAAAAGAGAATTCTACGTCCACTTCAAAGTACATACCCCCATGCATCAACGACCCGTCATCGTAATACAAGGGTGCACCAAACAGCGCAACTTGCTCCGGGGGCAGATCGTTCACGATCCGGCTATGCTGCGACGGCCATTCCGGATCCATCGGAAAAATGTCTGGATTCACTATCAAAAGGCGGGCACTGCGCGCGGCGGCGGCCGCAACGTTATTGGCGACACCAAACCCCGCGTTGCCGGGCAGAAGAATCAGCGTGATCGGCATCCCATAGATCCGGTTCGCGATAGTAGCGTCCTTGATCAGCAACTCTGCCATCTCGGGACTATTCGAGACGTAGATGAATTCGTAATTTTCGATGCCACGGCACTTCGAGAAGAGCGCACACTGAATCCTAAGCAATTCCGGCCTGCCGTACAGACACACGATGATTGATGCTTCCGCGCGAGCCGGCGCCACGCCAATTTGAACCGTTTGTGCGCCCAGGGCCATCCGCTTCGAAACCTTGAGATTCAACGCGATCAGCGAACGTCCTAATCCGGCGTCCAAGTAGCGAAAGGTTTCCACGGGAGCATGCCCGACGGTTTGGGTTCCCAGAAGCTCCAGAGCAAGCTCCATGAATCTTTCTTCGGCCACCGAGCGGATTTGACACTGGAATGTCTTGCGCTCGGCTCCTACCGAGAGGGTCACTTCGGTGACAGGCGCATTCATGGTCTCGGGCCTGTCGATCGCTACAATCGCCCAAAAAGCGAGATTTCTGTCCTCAGGCAGTTGCAGATAGCTTGTGACATCGTTGCGACGGTACCGGTAGACTGCCGTCGTTGAACCCCGCAAACCAAATCCGTTCCGCAGCACCAATTTGCTGACGGGATCCTGTCCGTCGTCGTTTACCCAGCCCAAGACCAGGCATTGCCCGTCTTTGCAACCGAAGATCCCATCCACGCTGGCCGCGGGAAATCCGGGTGTGTCGGCGCGAACGGCCGCTTCATAACGAGAATCCGTAAGACGGCCCTCATGCCTACCATAAGATTCATAGTGGCGTAATGCCGAAGGAAAATGCCCGTCCTCGATGGATCTTGCGACGTCCGGAAACGCTGCGAGATAGGCTGACTCATCAAAATCTTCCGGGGCAGTATCGGCCGAAACCGGGAAAGACGTTCGCAAACCTGCAGGCCCGAGTGTCGCGCTAACTGGCTCAGCTCGCTTCGGAGGCGACGTTGCCGCGCGCACCTTCGGCGGACTCTGATCCGCCGAAGCTTTCTTGCCGGCACCCTTCACGATCGTCATAAGGTACTTTCCGCCGGCGCCGCGAGCGGCCCAGACAGAGTGGAGTCCTTAAGGACATTCGGGCGTCGCGTCGTTCCCGGCATAAGCACGCGGCATCCGCCCCCTTCCAAGTGAAGCAGCCGCTCGGACCACACCTTATAGGGCCACCCGGGTGCCAGTCGACCATTTCGACAGATCCCCAAGTTCGGTGAGTTTCGCCGCCCCCAGGTGCCTTCCCGGGTCGCGCCGCTGGAATCGATCGCCGGATACCAGCCGTCGTCGGTTTTGAGCACCTCGACCCCGTCCACGCACCGGCGCGTCCGATCGCCACCCCCAGAGAAAACCCCGCCCCTGCGCTGCGGCAGGCGACCGCAAACCCGTACGTGGTGCCGGCCGAATCCCAGCGGATCAACACCTTCGGGGAAGATCGGCGTTGACCAGCACCGCTGGGCGCCGCGGTGCCGCGGAGTTGCCGGATTTGTCACCCTCATCATCGACTTGACCCCGACCCCAAATAGCAGCGGCCCGGCGCACGTGGATGACCAGCTGCCCGGTCGTTCAGCGACCGCGCTGGCCTCGTGGCCGGCCGCTCAACCCGCCGACCTTTGCCCGCGCCGTGGCGGTCATCGCGATAGACGGTTCGCCGGCTACGAAACCGCCGCCACCGAAGTCATCCCCGACGCGGTCACCGTGATGGATCCCCTCCGCGTGGTGCATTGGCCCGGGGCAAAGCTGAATCTGATCCGCCAGCGCATCCAGGCAGCGTGGGCCGACGCGGGCACACCGGCGACCCGCTCGACGCGATTCGGCGCATCGCCCGCACCTGCTTACAGCTGCTCTTGATACCTCAATACGCCTGGCTCACAAATCTTTTCGACGCCGAGGAACACCTCGCCGTCAAAGTCGACACCAACCGCCGTCGCGACAACACGGCCATGACCAGACTGATCAACCCGATCCGCCGTGGCGTGCCCACCGCATCGGACGAGATCGCCCAACTCGCCCGCCCCCCGTGGCGCCGCCGACACCCCGGCCTTCTTC
>NZ_LT717693.1 GCF_900157385.1 Mycobacterium terramassiliense | reverse complement strand
TGGGCAGAACTCGCCTAGTCAAGCTGAGAAAATCAATGCCATAAGTCAGGAAATGATGAAAATGAACGATATCGGGCCGAACGGTGGTAAGAAATTCGCAGTAGGCCTCGACCAGACGGACTGAGGATGTCCGATGCCAGGTACCGTTATATTCGGCCGGTAGGAACAGGAATTCGTTCGGCCGCTGGTCGAAGCCAGTGATGCAGGCTCCGGCTTTATACAATGCCGGATACGCGCTATCGGCCGGATACGCGCTATCGGTCGAAGCCAGAAGCACCGGCTCGATGCCTGGTTCGTTCTGCAATCCCTGGAATAGTTCATAGGCGATCCGCTGCGCACCGCCCCGCATCAATTCGGGATGGTGGAGAGTGACAATGAGAACTTTGGCGTTGCCCTGTGTTTCGGTCATTTCCCTCCTCCTTCTTGTTCCCGGTGCGCGCTCAGCGGTGAGCCGGAGTCGAGAAAGTTTGCCGGTTGACCATTTCGACAGATCCCAAGTTCGGTGGGTTCGGCAAGCCCAAGTGCCTTTCGCGGGTGGCGCCGCTGGAATCGATCGCCCGATACCAACCACCCGCGGTGTTGAGCACCTCGACCCCGGCGGGGACCGGCGCGTCGATGACCGCCCCCACAGAAAACCCCGCCCTTGCGCTGCGGCAGGTGACCGCAAACCCATAGATGACGCCAGCCGAATCCGAGCGGATCAACACCTTCGGGGGGTGATCGGCTATGACAAGCACCGCTGGGCGCCCCGGCTCCGCGGAGCGGCCGGATTCATCACCCTCAGCATCGACTTGACCCCGACGCCGATCGCAGCGGCCCGGCGCACCTGCTTGACCTGCTGCCCGGGCCTTCAGCGACCGCGCTGGCCTCGTGGCCGGCCCCTCAACCCGCTCAGACGAACACTTCTTATTCAACTCAGTCTGTCGATCCCAGAGTAGGGGGCCTGAAACTGCTTTATGATCTGGGATTCCTCCATGAATCGCAAATTATAAAGGTGAACCGGCCCAGTCGTGCCACTGCCTTTTGCCAGCATCGTCAGGCAGTCGAGTGGGATCTTGCCCGGGCCCCAATCAATCACTTCCTGGATGATGACCCGTCCACCACTTTCTACAACGAGATCTTCAATATTCTGCCGAGAGACAGAAATGGCCCGTGCGTCCGCGCCGGCGGTATTTGCAAACGCGGTTCCGAGCGCGCCCATGTTCGAGTGATGGAGGAACGCTATGCCTCCTTTGTTCAATTTCTGGATAATTTGAGGGATATAGTTCTTGAACACATCGAATTCAGCGTGCACGAGCGAATCAAAAGAAAATACGAGGTCAAAGGCATGGTCTTCAACTTCGCTCAACGAGTAACCATCATTTTGCACGAATCGGGCATGGTGCGCGTCAGCAAATTTCTTCTGGCATCCGTGAACGCACTCAAGCGAGATATCGACACCAACGTAGTTGCGACAAAGCGGAAGTAGAAACTTTGTCCACCGCCCCATACCCGGCGCTATTTCAAGAATGCTGCTTGCAGGGAGAGCGCGGTGCAAGCGAGGATATATCGCACCGAACCACTGTGGCTCACTGCCACCCCAACCAACGCTCCACTCCTCCCCCTCGGCGGCCCAGTCGTAACCTCCGTCCCAAAGTTGTCGGTTCCAATTTGTGTCCTGCATTTTGCCGCCCAAAGGTATTGTGCTTAGTAGTTGCTACCAAAAGATCGTTATCGCGAATTCGATAGCCGCGCCGGTCGGCGGGACGGTCTCTGCGCTTTCGTTGGTGCATCAGTTCTTTTTGCGACCTTTTCCCGGCTGACCGATCGCCTGACTGATGAGCCG
>NZ_LT717692.1 GCF_900157385.1 Mycobacterium terramassiliense | reverse complement strand
TCTCGCTGGCGATCGCCATTCGGCCGACCGCCGGTGTGCGGCCCGCGCGCTGCCGACCAGCCTGAAGGACCTGCGCTCGCGATAGCCGGCGCCGACCAGCTGGGTGGCGTGCTCGCCGGTATAGGCCTCGTCGAAGTCGTCGGCAACGGCGCTGTAAGCCAGCGCGTCCGCGTCGGCGGTGGCCGGGGTCTCGAAGTAGCCGGGGGCCACCGCGAACGGGTTGATGGCGCCGGTGCCCGGGTCCTGGGCGTAGGCCAGCGCGGCGGTGGAGGACGCGAACAGCGGGGCGTTCGCCGAGGCCAGCGCCGCGCCCCGGGCCAACGCCGTATCGGGCTCCTCAGGCGCCGTCAGCGGCAGGGTGGTCGCCGCCTCCAGGGCCGGCTTGATCATGGGGATGTCGATCCCGGAACCGACGACGAACACGGCGTCGGGCCGGTTCTCCAGCGCCTCGGCGCCGGAGACCATCGAGGCCAGCTGCGTCACCGCCGCATCGTCGTCAGCGGGCAGTGGCTGTCGATAGACGTCGGTGACCGACCCGTCGGCGCTGTCGACGACGGCAAGGGTCGCGGTGTCGGGCTCGATGTACAGCAGCGCCGTGCGCGCGTAGTTCGTTTGGTTGCCCACCGTTTGGGCCAGCGCGGCCGCGGCCAGAAACGCCGAGACCAACATCACATTCTCGACCTTGTGGGCGGCCAGCGCATCGCGCAGCGCCGCTGCCTCGACGGGGTCGGTGAACGTTACGCCCGTCGACGCGAGCTGGTAGCCGCCCTCCGACGCGCCCTCGCGGGTGCCCAGGATCGCGGAGACGACCTGGTCGGCTGCGGTGACGGTAGCCGCGTCGTCGTCGGTGACCACATCGAAATTGTCCTCGTCGACGGTGGCGCCGTCGCCATTCTCACCTTCGACCAGCACCATCCGGACGGCCGTCGGCGCCATCGACACGCCAAGTACGGTGTCCAAAGCTCCTCCATCGTTCGTTTGCCAGCCAGTGAGGTCGGGGCCGGTTTCAGTTACCGTGGCACGCCGACAATCCCCACCCTGTATTCCCCTAGACGCACGATTTTACGCGGTTCCGTGGGCCGGCGGCGGGGCTAAGGACCCAGGATTCCGTGCCCCAGGTGGCGGCGGAGCCAGGCCCAATGGTCGTCGTGATCGTCGTCCCTGGGCGGCGACGGCGGCCACTGCTGAGGGGGCGCCGAGTTCGGCCCCGGATTCGGGGCGGCCGACGCGGGAGCCGGCGGCGGGGCCGACGGCTCCCGCGT
>NZ_LT717691.1 GCF_900157385.1 Mycobacterium terramassiliense | reverse complement strand
GGGTATAAGAGACAGACCCCAGGTTGAACGCGGGCCCGCCCGCGCCACCGGCGGCGACGGCGGCGCGGGCGGTCTCGCGTTCAACCTGGGGTGGGGAACCGCCACCGGCGGGGCCGGCGGTGTGGGCGGTGCCGGCACCGTCGGCGCCGGCGGGAACGGGGGCCACGGCGGCGCCGCGATGATGGGGCCCTTCAACATCGCCGTCGACAACTTCGACGGCCTGCTGACGTATCTCCCCTCCGACTGGGGCACCACCTACGGCGGCGTCGGCGGCGCCGGCGGCGCCGGGGCCACCATCGGCGGCACCGGCGGGACGGGCGGGACCGCGTACAACTTGTTGGCGGGCGGAAACGCCTTCGGCGGCATGGGCGGCATCGGCGGCACCGGTGTCACCGGCGGCACCGGCGGCACCGGCGGCAATGTCTACGCAACCACCCCGGGCAATGCGTTCGTCGGGACCGGCGGCGCGGCCGGCGGGCCCGGCGGAACCGCAGGCGGTCCCGGCAGCGTCATATCGCTGTAGCCGCTGGCTGGGCGGGTGACGCCCGCCTGATCGCGGCGGTGCCGCGTTTCCCGAAACGCAGGTCTACACGTGTGCAACGAGCTAGGTTTATAGTGCCCGTAATTGTGACCGTGGTTAAGGGTGTACTGCCTCCGCGGTCTTCGGAGGTCAGCAATGTCGTACGTGGTCGTCGCGCCGAATGCGTTGACGGCGGCGGCGGCGAATGTGGCGGCGATCAACTCCTCCCTGAATGCCGCGAACGCAGCGGCGGCCCTCCCGATCACCTGGGTGCCGGGATCCGCTGGTGATCAGGTGTCGAAGGCGATCGCGACGCTGTTTTCTGAGGTCGGCCAAGAGTTTCAGACGCTGCTCGAAGAGGCCCAGGCGGTTGCCAACCAGATTGTGCAGGCATTGAATCAGGCGGGCGAGGCGTTTCGAGAAGCCGAGGTGCTGTCCACCCAGGTGTTGACTCCGTCGTTGTGGCCGGCGGCGGTGGCCGATGCCTCCGGGCCGTCGCCGCCGCCCAGGACGGATCCCTTGGGCACGGTGATGTATGAGCTGAATCAGACCAGCCAGCGATTTGTCGGGGAGCCGCTGTTCTTCAACGGCGCCAATGGGACGCAGGCCAGCCCGAACGGCCAAAACGGTGGCCTGCTGATCGGCAACGGCGGCAACGGCTGGGATTCCACGGTCGCCGGTGTCAATGGCGGTAACGGCGGGACGGCCGGGATCCTCGGCAACGGCGGCAACGGCGGATCTGGTGGGCCCGGTACGACGCTTGTGGCCCCCGGCACCGGTGGGAATGGTGGGGCCGCGGTGTGGGTGGGCAATGGTGGGGCCGGCGGGGCCGGCTGG
>NZ_LT717690.1 GCF_900157385.1 Mycobacterium terramassiliense | reverse complement strand
GCGAAAGCCCTAAAACCAGAAGAGCCAACAAACACCTGACAATCAAATCCGGCTACGTCGGATGGCTTCGCCCTGCCCGGTCACCATCGATTCACGTGCCAGACAGCAATTACTTTTCATAACAACCAGCCCGCGCCGCCGAGCAATTCCTGCGCTCGCTTCAGTAGTCGAGAGTGTCACACAGTTACGCTGTAACGCTCATCCATGGTGTAGCCGAATTCCTTCATTTCACTCTCGCAATGTTTGAGAAACGTCTCCGTCTGTTCTGCGGTCCACCCGGATTCAGCGAGCGAGAATGTCTTGGAGGCGCTTCCTTTTTCGCTCTCCTGCAGGCCAGGAGTGCTCAAGACTTTGTAAGCGGCTTGAACCGCGTTCTCGTCCCCATGTAGAAATGAGCACAAACTTCGAGCGGTGCGCTCCGGTTGCTGAATCATGTCGCGCTGCTCGACCTCGATGAAACATTCCGGCGGCAGCTGCTGTCGAGTGTTCCGCCACTCGGCCATGCTCCCGGCCCAACCCGCACAGTGGTCTTCGAACGACGCACCCGGAAACTTTTTCACGCGCGAGATTACGTTTTCAATGCCGCGCCGCTTGGCGAACACAAAAACCGAGCTCGGCCATAGTTCCCGGAGGATCGGGCTCGCCAAAATCATCCCAGGATCCGCCGTCTTGTCGAACCACGGATCTTTCGGATCTAGCTCAAGTTGCTTGGCATTCAGGTCGTTCACCAACGTCCGAAACGTCTCGTAGAGGCTGCGTTTTAAATGGCGCCTGTCGACGTTTCCCACCAGTTTTCCCAGTAGCACTTCTGGATCGGTGCTTGCAAACCTATCGTAGTGTAGATCCACTATGGCATCGATATAGTGAATCAACGAGAGAAAATGCCCCTCTCCGAAGCCTTCGTAGCCGATATGCCACAGCACGTCGACAAGCGCGCTGGTGCCGGAGCGCACGGACCCGATAATAAACACTGGAGAGCGCATTGAATCATTATATCGTTTGGGGGCGCGCTAGCTGAATCACCCCTGCCGCCACGGTGAAATCCCGGTCCAGCAGATCAGGCTCCTTCTGGCTGGCGGGATCAGGCACGGTCGTCTTGATGGCTTTTCGT